>CAVXGH010000015.1:0-34042 GCA_963761255.1 uncultured delta proteobacterium | reverse complement strand
CGCAGTTGTCTACCCTGGCGCGAGGCGAACGGGCGGCGAAGGCCGAAACATGCTCACAGGCCCGAACGGCAGCGCTCGCGGCGAGATCACAACTTGTTCATGTAAATCTGCTATGAAGTCGGGCAGATGTCCTCCCGCATCGTCACCATCACGCTTAATCCGGCCGTCGATCTCGCGTGCGAAGCCGAGGCGGTTATCCATACGCGCAAGGTACGCACGTTGACTGAGCAATTCGATCCGGGCGGCGGCGGAATCAACGTCGCGCGAGTGGTGCGCGACCTCGGTGGCGAGGCGCTCGCAGTGGTGCTCGCATCCGGGGGTGGCACCGGGCGATTTCTTCAGGAGTTGCTGACCGACGCGCGTGTCGAATGCCTGACCATCCCGGTTGCCGGCCGCACCCGAATCTCGGTCGCGGTGCATGAACGATCGACGGGGCTGGAGTACCGCTTCGTGCCCGAAGGGCCGCCGATGACCGCGTCGGAATGGGAAGCGGTTTCTTGATGCGCTCGGGCGCGTCGAGGGTGGATGGGTCGTCGCGAGCGGCAGTCTGCCGCGCGGCGCACCCGAGGATGCCTATGCGTACATCGCCAGGATCTGCTCGCGACGCGGGCAGCGCTTCGTGCTCGATACTTCCGGACCGTCGCTCAAGGCCGCGCTTGGCACCGGCGCGACCCTTATCAAGCCCAGTCTGCGGGAATTCGAGGGGATGGTTGGTCGCCCGATGCTCGATCCTCCGAGCAGGAACTGGAGGCGATCGCGCTGGTGCGTGGCGGCGCCGCCCAAATGATTGCGTTATCGCTCGGTGTGGGAGCGCGATCCTCGCGACTGCGAGTGGAGCCATTCGAATGCCTGCGCCGCAGGTTCCAGTGCGCAGCGCGGTCGGAGCAGGGGACAGCTTCGTCGCCGCGATGACGCTGGGGCTTGCGAACGGCCTCGCACCTGAGAAGGCCTTCGCATATGGCATCGCGGCCGGGTCAGCCGCGGTGATGCGCTATGGCACCGCGCATCCGCGCCGCGAGGATGTCGAGGAGCTATATCGGCAGATGACGACTAGTCGGGATGGTTAGCCTCCAGCCAGCGCTCGGCATCGATGGCGGCCATGCATCCGGTGCCAGCCGCGGTGACTGCCTGTCGATAGACTGAGTCTGGATGTTGCGGCGGCAAACACCCCGGATGTTGGTGTAGGTCGAGCCGGGCTGCGTCTTCAGGTAGCCGACATCATCCATATCGAGCTGACCCTTGAAGAGCTGCGAGTTGGGCTGATGGCCGATCGCGATGAAAACGCCATCGGTCTTATGATTCTTGGTCGCGCCGCTGTTGGTGTCCTTCAGGGTGACGCCGGTGACGCCATCCTTTTGGGTGCCGTGGATGACATCGATGGCAGAATTCCAGACGAATTTGATCTTCGGATTCTTGCGCGCGCGCTCCTGCATGATTTTCGAGGCGCGTAGATCTCCGCGCCGATGGACGACATCTACCTTGGACGCGAACCGGGTCAGGAACGTGGCTTCCTCCATCGCGGTGTCGCCGCCCCCGACCACGACGACATCCTTGTCCTTGAAAAATGCGCCGTCGCAGGTTGCGCATGCGCTCACGCCATAACCCATCAGAGCTTTCTCGGATTCGATGCCGGTAACTTCGCGGTCGCGCCGGTCGCGATGATGAGCGCCCGCGCTTGATGGATTTCCTTTTCAACCACCACCTCGAACGGCCATTTGCCGAGTCGGACTTCGGTCGCGTGCCCGAAGATGAACTTCGTGCCGAAGCGCTCCGCCTGGCGCCGGAAGATTTCCATCATCTCGGGGCCCTGGATGCCCTTTTCGAAGCCGGGGTAATTTTCCACCTCGGTGGTGATGGTCAATTCACCGCCGGCTCCGCACCTTCGATTAGCACCGGCGCGAGGTTGGCGCGCGCGGTGTACAGCGCGGCGGTGAGGCCGGCGGGTCCCGAACCGAGGATCAAAACGCGATGCGAATGGTGTTCCATATTTTCTCTGAGCGAACTTTCGTATCGAGGGCTCGATGCGGCCCGCCGATCAATTTCAGCTGAAGTTTATTGTATATCCGATGCGGGTCAACATAAGCTCTTATCCGCTCCACCGATGCCTCGCAAGAAAGCCATTTCATCGCTGACTCATCTCGATGCCCGTGGTCAGTTGTCGATGGTTGATGTGGGCGAAAAAGCCGTCACCCGCCGCGAGGCGGTCGCTCGCGGCAGCGTGAAGATGGCGCTTACCACTCTCGATGCGATCGTTGGCGGACGTCTCAAGAAGGGCGAGGCGCTCGCGGCCGCTCGTTTGGCAGGCATTATGGCGGCCAAGAAGACCTCCGAGCTCATCCCGCTATGCCATCAGATCCCGCTGCAAGTGGTCGAAGTCGAATTCACCCCCGATCGCGCGACGGCGACCCTCAATATCGAGCGCGCGCGGTGACCGAGGCGCAGACCGGCGTCGAAATGGAGGCGATGGCGGCGGTGAGCGTCGCGGCGCTGACGATCTACGACATGGCGAAAGCCATCGACCGTGCGATGGTCATCGAGGCGGTGCGGCTGGTGTCCAAGAGCGGCGGCCGCAGCGGCGACTTCAGACGGCCCGGCGAGAAACCGTCGTCATCGAAGGGCTGAGCATCTCGGATGGACAAAGTTTTTCTCAAGCCAGGCCGCGACGCGACAGTGCGCGGAGGCAATCCGTGGATTTTTTCCGGCGGCATTGAACGCACCGAACCGCACACCATCGAGGCGGGCTCGCCGGTTGAGATTCACGATGCCGCAGGCGGTCTCATCGGGCTAGGCTACATCAATCCCGCAACCACCATCGCGGTGCGGATGCTCGCCTGGGGTGAGACGATACCCTCGATTCCCGAGCTTATCGAGCATCGTTTGAAAGATGCGCTCGCGATGCGACAGTTGGTGGTCAGCGAGCACAGCGATTGTTATCGGCTGGTCAATGGTGACGGCGATGGGCTGTCCGGCGTCGTCATCGATCGTTACGCCGATGTCCTGGTGGTTCAGCTTTTGACCGCGGGTGCCGACCGGACGCGCGATGAGCTGGTTCGGCAGCTCACCGAGTTGCTTCATCCGTTTGCGATTCTCGAACGGAGTTCCGGCGCGGTGCGCAAGAACGAAGGCCTCGAAGATCGCGAGGGCCTGCTGGCGGGTGAGGAAACCTCGGAAGTCGAGGTGCGCGAGAACGGCAATCTAGTCGTGGTCGATTTCGACCATGGGCAGAAGACCGGCTACTTTCTCGATCAGCGCGACAATCGCGCGCGGCTCGCGCGGCTGTGCCGCGGCGCCAACGTCCTCGATGCGTACTGCTATGCGGGCGGCTTCGCGCTGGCGGCCTTGAGCGGAGGCGCCGCCAGGGCGGTGGGCGTCGATACTTCGGCGCGCGCCATCGAGTGGGCGCGACGCAACCTCGAGATGAATGGCCATGAGAGCCTGGCCGAGCTGATTCGCGCGGATGCGGCGGAATTTATGCGCACCACCAGGGAGCGCTTCGACGTTATCGCGCTCGACCCGCCGCCGCTCGCGCGCAGCCGCAAGGATGCCGAGCGCGCCGGACGTCTCTATGTGGAACTGAATGCGCTGGCGATGCAGGCGCTGGCCCCGGGCGGCCGGCTGATGACATTCAGTTGCTCGACGCATTTTCGCGGCGACGATTTCATTCGCGCGGTGAGCATCGCGCAGAACAGGGCGAAGCGGAATTTTCGCATCCTTGCGCATCTGGGGCCCGGCCCCGACCATCCTGTTCTGCTCGGTCATGGCGAAGGCGGGTATCTGACCGGCCTGCTGCTCCAGGATTTGGGCTGAATATTTCACCGATTGGCTCGTCCTATCTTTTCAGGCATCAAACCAGGCTTTAGAATTATAGACTTGCCGTCGCGCTTCGATTCCTCCTATGCTTGACTAGAAGTGGATGTGCGAGCCGTTGAATCCGACAAGGGGGGACGCTTTTGACCGCAAGTAATTCGATTTCGGCTCGATTGATCGTCTGGACATTATGGATCGCCGGGGGATGGTTGCTTTTAAGCCCGCCCGCGTATGGGCAGGGCGATACGGTGGTGCCGCGAAATCATCCCAAGCTCGCCGAGACAATGGTCGCCTCGGGGGGCGTGGAGGCGTCACGCACGCTCTCGATGTCGGTGACGCTCGCACTGCGCAATCAAGGCGAGCTCGCACAATTGCTGGCCGATCAGCAGAATCCGTCGTCGCCGGATTATCAGCATTTTCTGACTCCCGAGGAGTTCGCGGCGCGCTTCGGCCCGCAGGATTTCGACGCGGTGCGCGACTGGCTGGTTTCGGAAGGGTTCCAGGTCAATAACGTCAACCGCGCGACCCGCGTGATTCAATTTGCGGGTACTGCGGCGCAGGCCGAGCACACTTTTGGAGTTGCGATTCAACGCTTTGCCGGCGGCACTTTTGGTCCCGCCAGCGACCCGCACATTCCGGCGCGCTTTGCGGGCGTGATCGGCCATATCCACGGACTGGACAATCTGTCGGCGAGCGCGGCGGGAGTGATGCCGCGCAATCTCAAGCCGTTAGCGCAGCCCGCGGCGTCGGCCGATTCAGCCTCGGACAGCACGGCTCCGGGGATCCGGGTGAACGGTTTCAGCAATCCATTTTTCGGGGCGAATGATTTTTACACCTTCTACAACGAGACGCCGTTGATTGCTTCCGGGCTCAAGGGCGCGAGTTGCATCGGGCTCGTCGGGGATTCGAAATTCCTGCCCAGCGCGGTTGCGGCGTTTAACGCGAAATTCAAGCTGGGTGCCTCGCACATCACCACCGTGCTGGCCGACCCCGGCCCGGCCCAGTTCAACGATGATGAAGTCGAAGCCGACCTCGACACCGAGTGGTCGCATGCAGTCGCGCCCGGCGCGGCGACGCGCTTCTATCTTGGCAACGACTCAAATTTTCAGGTCGACCCCATCTCCGATGCGATTGCGGCCGCGGTGAGCGAAGATCGATGCCCGGTTATCAGCATCAGCTTTGGCTTCTGCGGCGCGCCTGATGACTTCTATACCGGGGTGCTCGATCCACTGTTCATGCAAGCCGCGGCGCAAGGACAAAGCATCATCACCATTACCCATGACGACGGGGCCGCATATCTGCAGTACGACACGGACTTGCAACGCTGTGTCGCAGGCAACACGGTTGCGGTCAGTGAGATGGCCGCCGATCCCAACGTCACGGCGATGAGTGGAACGTCATTCAATCCGACTTTCAACTCCAGCGGCAACGACGTGGGCCACGTGCCGGAGCGAGTGTGGAATGATCCCGAAGATGGGATCGGCGATGGCGGCGCAACCGGCGGCGGGGTGAGTGCGATCTTCTCCAAACCGGCGTTCCAGAGTGGGCCCGGTGTCCCCAATGATGGGATGCGCGATGTGCCGGACCTGTCGCTGATCGCGAGCCCGAATTTTCCCGGCTCCTTTTTCGTGACGAGCCGTAGCTGCATTAACGAAAATACTGGTTGCACCGGGAAAGCCGGCCTCATCGACGGCATGGTCGGCGGCACCAGCATCTCGGCGCCGACCTTTGCGGGGATCGCGAACCTGATCGGGGAGGCCACCGGCAAGACCCTGGGCAACATGGACTCCACCATCTATACGCTGGCCAACCGCGATCTGGTTGGGTCGGGTTTCCGCGACGTCGTCACCGGCAACAACAGTTTCAACGGCGTGAGCGGATTTACCGCGGGTGAAGACTACGACCTCTGCACCGGATGGGGCACGATCGATGCCGCGACCTTTGTGGCGGCATACGCAGCGACGCTTCCCGGGCCGGCGACGGTTACGTTGTCGCCGACCTCACTCAATTTCACCAACGTTCGAGCCGGGACTACCAGCAAGCCGAAGCTTGTGACTATCGCGGTGCCAAAGGGGCAGTCGGTCTGGACGCGGATCACCTCGGTGACCGGGTCGGGCGTATTTAGCGCGGCGCAAACCTGCGTAGGAACATGGATCGGACCCGGCAAGACCTGCAAATTCGGCGTGACGTTTAGTCCGACTTCGGCAGGATCGGTAGGGCCATTGACGCTGACGGTCGCTGACAGCGCGCTCAATTCACCACAGATGGCTACCTTAACCGGTACGGGTAAGTAACCGGCGAGACGCGCACCGGCGCAGTCGAATTATCCTAACGGCCTGCGGTGGCAGGACCTGATGTTGATTTTTTTGGCATCCTGTAGCTTTGAAAATCAAACTCAGGTAACTCCCTTGTGAAGACGCTATCCACTGTGCGATAGCAAGTGCGTTTTCGCGAAGGAGAGCGGCCATGGGGGATTACACTCGCCTGGTGGCGAAGGGGTTCCGAAGTCTCTGGCGGTTGAGCTGGGCGATGCGGTTGAGCGTGTTCGGCTTGCTGCTGCTCGCTGGATGTGGGGGCGGTGACAATGGATCGGCGGCGCCAGGGCAGGTACACTTCGTGCCCAATTCGCATGCGTTCTGGAGCAATCCGAAAAACTGGACAACCACCTACGGTCCCGCCTATGCCGATATCACGCTGGCCTCGACCAACTTCGTCCCGTGCCGCGGTGGTCCGTATGCGCTGTGCTACTACTCTGGGCCGAGCGGACCTCCTCAGGACCTCGGCTGCACGCTGACCAAAGACGGCAAGTATGCCAACTGCCTGTGTTACGACATCCCGTACGGCGTCTACTTCGTCGACATCAACGCGATTTTGAATCACAGCGTGTACGAAGCCACCATCGCTCAATGCGGGATTGACGGCAGCGGGTGTCAGACCATCAACTCAGCGCCGGTGTGTCAGCAAGTCAATCAGGGCACCTTGATTGCCGGCAGCCAGGTATTCTCCACTTTCAGCCTCGCATGTATCCCGACCAATGGCATTGGCCAGACTAGCTGCGATCAGGCGCTATACGCCGGATGCATGACGGCGCCGTGTTCGAAGACCGATCAGACCGGCATCGTGAAGTGCTCATGCCCGGTCTACGACGGTCCTTATCAGGTGGGGCAGAACAACCAGACCTGCAGTTTGGGGGACGATCTGGTGTGGTCCGCTGCCTATGCTCCTTCGCCGACGCCAACCGCGCAGGCTACCCCCGCTCCCGGCTCGGACCTCGGCGCGGCGGAGAACGTTCCGCAGCCGCAAGGTGGAGGATCCTGTCTTCCGGACGCGCCGGGTGGTCAAGGATGTCCTTTATATATTCCGGGCACCACGATGCTTCCGCCGGATAGCGGCGTCGATTGCGCGAAGGTCTGTAACGAGTACAACAGTTGCCAACAAAAGGGTGGCGCGCAGGCGGGCTATACCTGCGACGCGACGCTCTGCACCGATGAGTGCAACGACCGCGACCTGGTCGGCGTTGCATGCCAGGGGCTCTCGGGCTGCGAGATCACCGAAATCATCAAGGCCGAAACTGCCGCCAATTGCAGTTGTTGTGCGAGCCAGCTGTGCGGATGCAGCGCCAGCGCGGTGACCAACGCGGCGATAGGGTCGCTCAATCAGCAACAGCGCGACCGCGGCATCACGCCGCAATGCGACATCAATGGCACGCTGTGCGGAACACCGACGTGTGCGATGGGAACTGGCGCGGGATGCGCGACCCAACCGCCCGGAGCATCAAATGGCCACTGAACCCAGCTCGGCAGCAGCGCGGAAAAGCTGGCAGGCGCGTTCGCCATCGGCCATAGTCGGGTCAAGGCCCCGCGGGCAATAGCAACGAGGGCTTAATGGAGACGGCGGATGAATCCGGGCGATGTCGATCTGAGCGATCCCGATATATATGTCAGCAAAGTGCCGCACGAGGTCTTTACCTGGCTGCGGCGCGAGGACCCGCTGCATTGGAATCCGGTGGCCGGCGGGCGCGGCTTCTGGTCGGTCACCAAATACGACGACATCGTGGCGATATCGAAGAATCCGGAGGTCTTTTCGTCGGCGCGCGAACATGGCGGCCATCGCATCTATGATGAAAACATCGTCGGCACCGCCGGCATGGGCGCGGAACAGACCGACGCACCATTCATCAGCATGGATCCGCCCGAGCATAACCGCTACCGGCGGATGATCTCGCCCGGCTTCGGCCCGTCGCGGCTGCGTGCGCTCGAGGACCAAATCCGCCAACGCGTGTGCAACATCCTAGACCGCCTGGGGTCGCGCAAAGAATGCGAGTTTGTCACCGAAGTGGCGGCAGAGTTGCCCATCCAGGTGCTGGCCGAGCTGCTCGGCATACCTCAGGAGGATCGGCTGAAGCTGTTCGACTGGTCCAACTCGATGATCGCCGAAGACGATCCGGAGCTGCGCAAAGGCCCCGAGGAAACCGCCGCCGACGTTGCGGCGATGATCGAGTATTCGGGGCGGCTGTGGGAGGAGAGGGTCGCGAATCCGGGCAGCGACCTCATCAGCATGCTAATTCACACCGATTCCGAGGGCGAGCTGATGAGCAAGGAGCGCTACCTCGGGACGTTCATCCTGCTGGTGGCGGCGGGCAACGAAACGACGCGCAACTCGATCTCGGGAGGACTAATCACGCTGGCGCAGTTTCCTGCGCAGCGTGCGAAGCTCGCAGAAAATCCTGCTCTCTATGCCTCGGGAGCGGCGGAGCTCATCCGCTATGTCAGTCCGATCATGCACATGCGGCGGACGGCGGTCGCCGATAGCGAGGTGCGCGGCAAGACCATCAAGACCGGCGACAAAGTTATCATGTGGTATGTCTCGGCCAATCGCGACGAAGAGATGTACAGCAATCCGTTCGACTTCGATGTCAGGCGCGATGAGGCCCCGCAGCTCGGATTCGGTATCGGCCAGCATTTTTGCCTCGGCGCGCGCCTGGCCGAGCTCCAGCTGAGGATCTTTTTCACCGAATTTTTGCGCCGATATCCGATGGCGGAGCCGTGCGGGCCAATCCGCAGGATGCGCTCGAACTTCGTCGCCGGGATCAAAGAGATGCCGGTCCGGCTGCACTGACGCGGGGTCGAGGCGGTATTCCTCCCGGCGAAGATTGCGGCTTGCGATCGTGCGCGATTTGCTCGACTATACTGCACAATAATCTTCCTTGGACTCGTCAATGCCCGACAGAAAAGTCTCTTTAAAATGGCCTCGGCTGATCCTTGCAATAGCCGCTGTATTCATCGCGGCCTGTCATCGCGAGGTTAGAGTTCCACCGCTGGTCGAGCGTAACATCACGCTTAGCGACGTCTTTTTCGATGTCTGGCCGACCGGTCCCGACCGGGCGTTTATCGTCGGCGCGCGTGGAAAGCTGCTCCTTACCGAAGATGGCGGCCTGCATTTCACGCGGATCAAGGTGGGCACCGACCTCGCGATTTTCGGTATCCAGATGGTCGATGCCGAGAATGGCTACCTGTGCGGGCAGGACGGCCTCATCATGCGCACCCGCGATGGAGGCAAGAGCTGGGAAAAGCTCAACTCGCGTACTCACCTCTATATATTTTCGCTGTCGTTCCCCGATCGACTGCACGGTGTTTTCGTGGGCGATCAGTCACTGGTGCTGAGCACCACCAATGGTGGCGAGACCTTCTTCAAGCGACGCCTCGAAAGAAAGTTTCCGCCCGAACTGCAGGACTACGCGCTGCCATATATGGAGCCGGTTCTGTATAGCGTCGATTTCGTCGATGACGACCACGGATGGGTGGTCGGCGAGCTCGGAAGAATCTGGTCGACCGACAACGGCGGCAAATCCTGGGAAGAAGGGCAAGACTCGTTGGTCGATCAATGGAAGCGGCAGCCTGCCGCCAACGAGGATCCGCGCTTCCGCGACTTCGTGCTTCCCACGCTGTTCGGGGTGTCTTTTCGCGATCAAAAGAGTGGGGCCGCATGCGGTCTGGAAGGATCGATCATCGCGACCAACGACGGCGGCAAGACCTGGAGCTTCCAAAAGGAATCCCCGAAGCCGGGCGCGCCTCCCGACAATACCGTTCCGGGAGCGCCGCAGATTCCGGCGCATGATCCATTGTTCGGCATCCAGCTTTTCGGCGGCAACGATGGAATGACGACCGGATTGACCGGCACCGTGTTGCGCCTCCAACCCGATGGCGTATGGGCGCATGACCCAAATGTTCCGGCCTTGCCGCTGCCGCTCAGTCAGGTGCGCTTCTTCGACAAACTGCATGGCTGGATTGTCGGCTACGGAACCATCCTGCACACCGAAGACGGCGGCAAAACCTGGCGCATGTGCCAGGGCTAGACTGCTTCAAGTCTGACATGAAAGTTCGAGGGCATCGATGATCTGGTATCGATTTGGCGAATGGATAATTCGGCGGCGCTTCCTGGTGCTGCTGGTGATTGGCGCGCTGACCGCGTTCTTCGGCTACTTCGCCGCCAAGACCGAGCTGGTCACCAGCTTCGGGGACCTGCTGCCGCAGAATCATCCCTTCATCCAGATCGCGCACAAGTACGAACAGTATTTCGGCGCCACCAACACCGTCACCATCATGATCGAGGCCAAGGATGGCGACGTCTATCAGCCGAACATCGTGCAGAAGATCGTCAACATGACCCGCAATATGGATCTCGTGTACGGCATCCAACACGGGTCGGTCAGGTCACTCGCAACGGCGAGTTATTTCCGCCCCTTGGCCGGCGGCGTCATCCTGAGCTCGCCGATTCTTCCCAACGGCAAGGTTCCACAAACCCCGGAAGAGATCGCGGAGCTCCGCAGCAACGTGCATAAGAACCCGGGCGTGGTCTATGGGCCATACATCTCGCTCGATGACAAAGCCGCGGTGGTGACCGCGAGTTTTCTGGAATCACGTCTCGACTATAAACGCATTTTCGACGACATCCGCAAAATCGTAGTCCAGCCGGAACGCGACAACACGGTGAAGATTTACATTGGGGGGCAGCCCATCCTCTACGGCTGGGTGTACGCCTACACGCCGCAGATCTTCAAAATTTTCCTGGTCACCGTGTTCGCGGTCTGGATGCTGCTTTACCTTTACTTCCGCGACTGGCGTGGCGCGCTGCGGCCGACGATCTCGGGCGTCATCTGCGCGATTTGGGGCTTGGGTTTCATCCGCATGATCGGGTTCACGCTCGATCCGCTGGTGCTGGTCATTCCATTCCTGATAACCGCACGCGCGGTTAGCCATTCGGTGCAGATGCACGATCGGTACTACGAGGAGTACTACCGGCTGCGCGACAAACAGAAGGCGATTTTGTCCGCGTTCGCGGAACTGTTCGTACCGTCGTTCTCCGGAATCCTCGCCGATGCGTTCGGGGTCCTGGTCATCCTGCTGGTACCGGTGCTGTTCCTGCAGAAGCTCGCGATCACCGCGAGTTTCTGGATCGCCGCGATCATCGTGAGCGAGCTGTTGCTGAATCCGATTGTCTATTACTATCTCGAACCGCCTCGTATCGAGGTCATCGAGCAGCGCGAGCACGGTCTCTTCAGACGCATCATCAATTCGATTGCCGTCTCGATGTTGTCGTCAACCGGGCGCATTGTCACCTTCATCGGAACGGCGGCGGTCATCGCGCTTTGCGTATTCTTCTGGCAGGGCCTCAAGGTCGGCGATCCCGGTTCGATCAGCCCGGTGTTATGGCCGAATGCGCCTTACAACCGCGCGATGGCGGCGATTCAGAGCGAGTTCGGTGCGATCGAGCAGTTCGTGGTGGTCGCGGAACTGGGCAAACAAGAAGACCTCAACGATCCGAAGCTCTACCGTGTGATGGATGAATACGAGCGCTACATGTCACTCGATCCCTCGGTTGGGCGCACCTTCTCGGTGGCCGATCTACTTGCCACCAACGGCGCGGCATTGCGGGAATTCCAGCCGAAGTGGGCGGTGTTGCCGACGACCAAGCGGCAGGCCGGGCAGCTCATCGGCGGACTGCTCGCGGGTTCCTCGCCACTATCGACCGCATACATCCTGACTCCACGGCGCGATGCGACCCAGGTTACGGTCTATGCGAAGGACCGACAGGGCGAGAACGTGGAGCGCCTCGTCATCCGGACCCAGCGCTTTTTCGAGGATCCCGCGCACAAGGTGCCGGACGTGCATTTCAAGCTGGCCGCGGGAATTATCGGCGAGCTGGCGGCCGCGAACCAGGAGATCATCAAGAACGATGTGCGGCTTAACGTGCTCGCCTTCGCGACCATTTTCCTGATCATTTTGTTTACCTACCGATCCGTCGTGGCCGGCGTGTACCTGCTGTTCCCGCTGGCGCTGGCGAACGCCGCCATCAATGCCTACATGGGCGCGCACGACATCGGCATCAACATCAACACGCTGCCGGTCGTTACGGTCGGGGTGGGATTCGGAATCGATTACGCGATCTATGTCGTCAGCCGCATCATCGAGGAGCTCGCGCTAGGGCACGATATCAACGAGGCGACTTACCTCGCGCTAATCACCTCGGGCAAGGCGGTGGTATTCACCGCGCTCACCCTCGTGGCGTCGGTGCTGTTCTGGTATTGGTCGGACATCCGCTTCGACGCCGAAATGGGCATGCTACTGGCAGTATGGATGTTCGTCTCGATGCTTGGTGCGATGACGATTCTGCCGGTGCTGATCGTGACGTTTCATCCGAAGTTCATCGACAAGGAAAAGGAGCGCGTGCTGGCCTCGCGCCGTCCCGACCTTGCGTCGCGCCAGGTGTCCGCCGCCTAAGCTGGAATAATCGAGTTATGAAACTCGAGAAGCTCGATCATTTTGGCATCGAGGTTCGCGATCTTCAGCGCGCCGAGCACTTTTATGTTGACGTGCTCGGCCTCTTGGTGGTGGCCCGCTTCGGCGATCAAATCCTGATGGATTGCGGCGGACAGAACCTTGCGATGTTCGAGGTCGCGCGCCCTCCGCTCAGCGCCGCCGAACGCGCGCAGATCATCGGGCATCCACTCGGACGCGGTCATCATGCGTTCCGCGTCAGCCGCGAAGATTTCCTTTCCGCGCAAGACAGGCTGCACAACGCCGGCGTTGAGACCGCCGACGCGATCGATTGGGGCGACCACGACTGCATGTACTTCCTCGATTTGGATGGAAACCTGCTCGAGATCGTCAGTTATCGATGAGCCCAGGTTTTATTCTCCAGTCCACCGCGGCAGCGCTTCTCACGATCCTTCTGCTGGTGGTTCCCGCGCGCGCCGAGCAGCATTTTCGCCTCGACCTCGATGCGAGC
Source organism: uncultured delta proteobacterium (assembly GCA_963761255.1). Taxonomy (GTDB): domain Bacteria; phylum Desulfobacterota; class Binatia; order Binatales; family Binataceae; genus DATGKG01. The sequence continues at coordinate 20,947 of CAVXGH010000015.1, read as the reverse complement.
GAGATTACCGCTGCGGTCGCGGAGCCGGTCAGCTCCTTACGTGGCGATGCGGTCGGAACCTTCCACCTGCTCTCGTGCGACATCTACCAGGACCCCAAGCGCCGCGCCGACGATGGCGCGAACATCTGGGTCGAGGCCGTCATCGACGCCGCCAGTTATCACTCGAACAGCGCCACGCGCGACAACGCGGTCAAGACCTCGATCCTCGATGTGAAGGATTATCCTACCATCAGTTTCAAGGGAGGCTCCTCCTGGACCGATGTGAAGCATACTTCCGATACGTCAGGCTCCGCGACGCTCAAGGGCGAGCTGATGATTCATGGTGCGGTCCGACCCTTCGAAGTTCCGGTGCAGGTGTCGCTGGTAGGCGATAAGCTGATCGGTACCGGCGAAGTTTCTTTCAACTACACCGATTTCGGCATCGAGCAGCCATCCATCCTCGGACTGAAGGCCGGAAACATGGTGAAGATCAGTTTCCATATCGTCGCGCTACGGGCGCCGGCGGGTCTTTGACCATCGCGCGTGGTCGGCCCGCCGCGGGCTTTCATATCACCGCGGTTATGCATTAATCACTCAGCATGGCGGAATTATCGATATTTCCCGAGGGCGGCAAGCTGCCTGGCGAAGTGCGCGAACTCGCGGACCAAATCAATGCTGATGGCGGCGCGGTGCTCTCGGCGTATCAGGAACCGGTTGGCGACCATTGGCAATTGTTCGCGATGATCCCGATGGCGAAGCTAGAGCCGACGCCGTTTCAGCGCGACCTCTCCCCCGCGCACATGAAGCGGCTGGTCGAAGTTATGAAGAAGCTCAAGCGCTTCACTGAGCCGGTTGTGGTGGTGCGCTCCGCGACCGGCTACTGGACGCCCAATGGAAACCATCGCCGCGCGGCAATCAACAAACTCGGCGCCAAGATGATTCCCGCGATCGTGATGGCGGAGCCCGAGGTGGCGTATCAAATCCTCGCGCTTAATACCGAGAAGGCGCACAACCTCAAGGACAAGGCGCTCGAAGTTATCAGGATGTATCGCGGCCGGCTCGAGAGTCAGCCGCAGGCGAACGAAAAGAATTTCGATTTCGAATTCGAGAAAGCGGCGTTCATCACGCTCGGGCTGTGCTACGAGGAGAACAAGAAATTTTCCGGCGGCGCATATTCGCCAATCCTGAGCCGCGTCGACACCTTCATGAACAAGCCGCTGCGCGATGCGATCGAAGAGCGCGAGGAACGCGCCGCGACCGTGCGGCATGCCGACGAACTCGTGAACGATCTGGTTGCGAAGGGAAAGAAGCGCGGCCTGATGCATCCGTACCTGAAGAACTTCATCATCGCGCGCTGCAACCCGCTCACGCGCGTGCGCAAAACGATGCCGACTTACAAGGCCGCGATGGCGAGCCTGACCAAAGCGCTGGAGGAATTCGATCTCGGCAAAATTCACTTCGGCCAGATACGCGAAGCCGCGAACATCGCGGCGGCGGTTTCGTCGGAGCCGAGCTAGCGGGGCGGTCGCGATGAAACCGTATTTGGCGCTGCCGGCACTGCTCTACATTTTCTGGTTTCTGGCGATTCCACTGCTCGGCCCCGACGGCACTTTTCCGATGTGCCTCAACGGGAAGAAGCCGGTCGAATGCGAAAAGTGGAAAGTTCTCGCCAGCTTTGCAAAATACGACGACTGCTTCGCGGCCCAAATGGAAACTCGCGGTCGCGGCCTACGGGCTTCGCACGACATTCCGAGCGCGGCGCATAACGTGGAGGACCTCCGTGCAGCATGCATTCGCGAAGGCGATCCACGCCTGAATCCGAAATAGCGCGCCGTCAGCGAGCTGGAATAATCGGCAGGATCACGTGACTCGGATGCGTCGCGTCATGGTAGATGGTGTTGCGGGCGACGATGGTGTGCGTGTGCCCGTTGAGTGGCTCGCCGGTGTTCGGATTGGGATCGAAGCGCGGGAAGTTGCTGCTCGAAATGTCGAGGCGAATCCGATGCCCGGCCGTGAACAGATTCGAGGTCGGGTAGAGTTGGATGGTGAATTGGTAGATCTCGCCAGGCTGCATCCGCTCGGCGCGTTCGAGCGAGTTGCGGAAGCGCGCGCGAATGATGCCATCTTCGAGGTTCATCTCGATGCCCTCCGGATAGTCCGGCGTAGGCGGATGCATGTCGATGAGCTTCGCGGTGAAATCGGTATCGAGCGCCGAGGACGACGCCCACAGCTTCACATCGATCGGACCGGTGACCTCGAGGTCTTCGGTGAGCGGCGGCGTCATGAAGACGATCACGTCGGTTCGCGAGGATAGCCGAATTTCCTCCGTGTGGTTCCAGAGGTGCGGACCGCCAATCTGATCCCACGCGCCCTGCTGCATGATTTCCATCGCCGAAGAAACATTGCCGCCGATGCTGGGGACCGGGTCGCGCGGATCGTAGTCGTAGGCGGTCGAGCTGCTCGCCTCGCGCGGCTTCTCGACCGAGAGTGAGCAGTCGCCGTGTAGGTAGTAGGGAGTGAAGCGGGTGCGCGCGAGGGGCCACTCATACTCATCGCGCCAGGCTCCGCCGTGCAGATGACGTCCGTCAGGTCCAGTTGCCTCGCTACCGGCGCCCATCACGAAGATTTTCACCGGCGCGTCGTTCTCGACGCCGTTTTGAATTCCCTTCAGCCAGCGGTCATACCAGCGCAAGCGAAATTCAAGGCCGTCGATCGCGGCGCTAGCGCCGAAGTCGGTGTCGCCGTGCATCGACATCATGTGCGAGCCATGAATCCACGGCCCGAGGATCATCCGCACCGGCCCGCGCTTGTTCTTCGACAGCGCCGCGTAGCTCATGGTGGTCTGCCGCGCCCACGAGTCGTACCATCCGCCAACCAGGAACACCGGCACATCCTTGTATGCCTCGATGTTGTGGGTCAGGCCGAGGCCGGGCTGTTTCCAGTATGCGTCGTTTGCGCCGTGGCTCATCGCATGGACGATCCACTCTTCATACTCGGGTGCGAGGCGAAGCGGCGTCGCGCCTTTGCGAATCGGGAGGTTGGAGATGTAGCGGCGGACATCCGCCGCGCATTCATCGAGCGCCGCTTTGGTTGCCGGATCGCGCGACGCGTGACTGCCTTCCGGCGCGGCCATCGAAAAGATCCAGTTGGTGAAACGCAATTCCCACGCACCGCCGTAGCGCATCCCGAAGTAGCCGGCATCGACCACCGCATCGACCGGCACCAGCGCCCTAAGGCCGGGAGGATTCGCCAGCGCCATCGCATGCTGAGTGCCGCCGACGTAGGAGGTGCCGATCATGCCGAAGCCACCATCACTCCACGGTTGCTCCACGAGCCATTGTGCGGTGTCGAAGCCGTCGGCGACATCGTCGACCATCATGCGCCAGACGCCCTCGGACTTGAACCGGCCGCGAGTGTCTTGCGAGATGCAAACGTAACCGCGGCTCGCGTAGAAGGGCTGCCATGGGTACGGCGGCATGCCGTGGAAGCGGCCGCTCTTGTTATAAGGCGTACGTTCCAAAATGGCGGGAAACTTGCCTTCGATGCATTTGCCGTCGCGCGCCGGATAATAGATGTCCGCGGCGAGGCGGACCCCATCGCGCATCGGCACCATCACGTCGCGCTCGATGACGTAGCGGGCGGCGTCGACGCGGGGAATCTTCGGCGGCAGCAGCGGTGTGAGATTCGGCATGCGCTTAGATCTGGCTGTAACCGCTGCCCTTGCGATCGAAGCCGAAACCGCGCCCTTCTTTTTTCAGCATCCCATACTGCTTCAGCACGACCTGGCTATAGGTCACCCAGCCGGTGACTTTGTCGAGCGGTTCGGTAACCAGCAGGAGCGACGCATCCGCCATCCACTCGACCGGCTCGCTGTTTGGATCGTCGTCGCCACTGGTGAGATGGAAATAGACGGCGCCGGGCGTCGGCACGACCACCGACGGCGAAAGACAGGTCACCGAGATGCCATCCTCGTAGACTTCCTCGGCGAGGCCCTGGGTCATGCGCTCCATCGCGGCTTTCTCGGCGCCATAGCAGACCGCGCCGCGAACGATCGCATCACCCTTGTAGGGCCCGCGACCCGGTCCTACCGCCGCCGCCGATGAAATGTTGAGAATCGCGCCGGACTTGCGCGGAAGCATGTCCTTCAAGGCGAGGCGGCTCAGGATAAATGGCGCATGCAGATTGATATCGAACGAGCGCTTCCACTTGCGCGGCTCGTAATCCTTCACCGGAATGAAGTAGGTCAGCGCGGCGTTGTTAACGATCACATCGCACGGGCCGTAGATGCGATGGGTCTCGGCGAAGAGCTTTTCGCATTCGGCTTCCGAGGAGACATCGCAGGTCACCGCGGCCGCCTCGCCGCCGGCTTTCTTGATGCCTGCCACCGTCGTCTCGAGCGAGCCGGTGAGCAGTTTGTGCTCGCCCTCGTGCAAGGTGCGGGCGCTGCAAATGACGCGCGCGCCTTCCTTCGCGAAGAGTTCCGCGATGGCCTGGCCGATGCCGCGGCTGGCGCCGGTGACGATTGCTACTTTTTTATCGAGCTTGCCCATCGATTATCGCTCCCGAAAAAATTCTGGGGTTTTGATTCGTATAGCACGCTCTTATGGTGCGAGGGCTAGTGCTTTTTCATTTCGTGACGGTCATATTCATTGAAGTGGTGCAAAACTCTTTGGGGGATGATGAGGAAGGACGATGAAATCGGTAGTGGTTGCGGTGGTAATAGTGGTTGGGCTGGCATTGTCGGGTTCGTGGGTGCGGGCGCAGGATGCTGATGCGCCAGCGTCGAGCGTGGCTGGATTGAGAACCGGCAAGAATTACGTTCTTAAAGGATCGATCTCGGGGAAAGCGGCGGCGCCCGCGCCTGGCGCATGCACGCTCGGCAATCTGGGATTCGCGAATCAGTGCCCGAGCGGCCACATCTGCGTATGCACGCTGGTTCAGGGCGCGAATTTTTCCAGCACCGTCATAGGTAGAGGCAAAGCGAACGTCATCGTGACGATAGATACGAGCGCGGGATTTGGCCTTCCTGCGCCGGGGCAATCGCCTTCTTCGGAATGCTTTCCGTTCGTGGCCGAAATCGATTTGATTGCCAAAAACGACAGCGCAAACCTCGAGTCGACTGGCGCGGAGTGCACGGCTCCCAGCAACGAGCAGCTCAGTGGCGCATACGCGATTGCCACCTCGACGATTTTTTCGGCCGGCTATGCGAATTTCACCGCGGCAATCAACACCAACGGCTCTTTCAAGATGAACTTCCGCGGTTCAGGCACCGGCAAATAAACGAAAGCGCCGCGACATGCGATGATGCCGCGGCGCTTTATCATTTTGAAAATCTGGGTCGCGCGATCAGCTTAGCTTCAAACCCTTCTTGCCTTCCGCGCGCCACTTCTTGATCAAGTCGTGGAACTCGACTGGGCCGCCGCCGTACAGCGTGCCGACGAAGCCCGAGCCGCCTTCCTTAACGTGACCTTCGTTGTTGTAGTAGCCGGGAGTACAGGCGTCCAGGTAGCTCTCATTGTTCAGCGCCTTGTCCTTGATGGTCTGCACCCATTCAGCTTCCGCTTCCGGCGTAGGCTCGAGCGCGCGCGCCTCATTCGCTCGCGCATGCTGGATGACATCGGCAATGTGGGTCGCCTGCTCCTGCAGCATATGCGGGAAGTTCGCCGTCAGCCCATTCTGCGTGATGCCCATATGGAAGCAGTTCGGAAAACCGCTGCTGTAGAAGCCGTGCAGCGTCTTCATTCCATCGGACCAGTAATCGGTAAGTGACTTGCCGCCGTGGCCGTAAACCTCAAAGCCCGCGCGCCGCGTGTAAGCGGTGCCGACCTCGAACCCGGTCGCGAAGATGATGCAATCCACTTCGTACTCGACGCCATCGAAGACCAGGCCTTTCTCGGTGATGCGATCGACGCCGCGCCCCTTGGTATCGATGAGCTTGACGTTGGGGCGATTGAAAGTAGGCAGGTACTCGTCGTTGAAAGTGGGGCGCTTACAGAACTGCCGATACCACGGCTTAAGAGCCTCGGCCGTCGCCGCGTCCTTCACGACTTTGTCGACGCGCCCGCGGACCTGATTCATCTTCTTGAAATCGGCCAGCTCCATCAGGCGTCCCATCTCTTCGGGTGCGGTGGGGTCGTTGGGGTCAGCCTTCCTCGGCAGAATCGAGCCGAGGTTGCGGATGATGTCGGTCCATCCATCACTAACAAGGTCCTCCTCCTGGCTGCCACCGGAGACGAGGATGTTGAAGTTCTCCATGCGACGGCGTTGCCAACCCGGAGTCAGTGTCTTGACCCATTCGGGATCGGTCGGACGATTCCCGCGCTCATCGACCGACGATGGCGTGCGCTGGAAGACATAAAGCTGCTGCGCGTACTTGCCGAGGTAGGGCACGCATTGGACGGCGGTCGCACCGGTTCCGATGATGGCGACCTTCTTATCCGCGAGCTTGTGCAGATTCCCGGTGGTATCGCCGCCGGTGTAGCTGTAATCCCATCGGCTGGTATGGAAAGTGTGCCCTTTGAAGCTGTCGATGCCGGGGATGCCGGGAAGCTTCGGCCGATTCAGCGGCCCATTCGACATCACCACGAAACGTGCGCGGATATTGTCGTTGCGATTGGTGGTGATCAGCCAGCGGCATTCGTCTTCGAGCCAGCGGATCTCTTTGATCTGGGTCTGGAAGCATGCGTCGCGATAGAGATCGAATTTCCTGCCGATACGGCGCGAGTGCTCCAGGATTTCCGGCGCGAAGGAATATTTCTCCTTCGGCATGTAGCCGGTTTCCTCGAGGAGCGGCAGATAGATGTAAGCCTCGATATCGCACTGCGCGCCGGGATAACGATTCCAGTACCAGGTGCCGCCGAAATCGCCGCCCTTCTCGATGATGCGGATGCTCTCGACGCCGGCTTCGCGCAAACGCGCGCCCGCCAGCAGACCGCCGAAGCCGCCGCCGATGATCACCACCTGCACCTCGTCATTCAGCGGCGCGCGGGTGAAGCCCGGGTCAACATAGGGATCGTCGACGTAGCGGCTGAAGTCGCCCTTCACCTCGACGTACTGGTTGTTGCCGTCGTTGCGGACGCGCTTGTCACGCTCCTCGCGATACTTGTCGCGCAGCTTATCGGGATCGAAATCATATCCTTGCATGCCGTTATTGGCGGATGAAACGTTGTTCGTCTCACTCATCGAGCAAGCTCCTGGGCGTGGCCGCGGCGCACGCGAATTGTACCCGCCGTCAGTTCCATACCGATCGTTCAGGTCAATCTGAGCGAACCATAGTTGAGGCGGAAAACTCAAGCGGAATTCTCGTTTATAAATGGAGCGCTCCTTCTGCGAGCGTACCCGCTCACTTCGGATGCGCGATTATATCGAGCAACGTGTAGGTGTCGCCTTCAATATGAAAATAGAAGCGCCACCCGGCATTCACTCTCCCCTGCCAGAGATCGCGGGCCTCATCGTATTTCTTCGCGCGCAAAGAGGGATGGCGAATGTTTTCCAGCAAAAACCGCGTGCGACGATCGAAGGCACGTTGCACAGATACCGGCGCCTGCTGGTAACTGCGTCGAAATCGGTCTGTATAGACCAGACGCATCAACGGGAGGATTTTCTGACTCGACGTAGTGACTGGATCATCGTGTCAGCCGAACTGAAAGGACCATGAACCCGACCTCTTTTGACGTCTTCAAGCGCCTCAGCGAGACGCTTCTCGATCAAGGCTTTCGGGGTGAGGATTACTTTGTGGTCCTGCAATTCGACTTCAAGGTAATCACCCGCTTCCAGCCCGAGTCGGTCATGAATCTTCTTGGGAATAATTACCTGTCGACTGGCTCCAATTTTAACGACTGACGAAAGCGAAGCCGCCACCTTCCGTTCTGCTTGTAATTTCATATTTTTGTGTTTTACAGAATCGAAGTCACGGGTCAATCAGCGGACCGAAACCAAATTCTGAGCCTGGCAGGGATGCGATTTACAAAGTGCGCTTTATGTGTGCGATACTGCGCGCGAGGAATGAATCATGGCGGGCGAATATCACATCCACGGCGTCGAAATTTCTCCGTATTCGGTAAAAGTCCGTTCGTACTTCCGCTACAAGGGAATTCCGCATCGATGGATCCCGCGCAATCAGGACGCCGACGGCGAATATCAGAAATTTGCGAAGCTTCCGCTGGTGCCGTTGCTTGTAACTCCCGACCAGCAAGGCATCGGTGACTCCACTCCGATCATTGAACACGTCGAGGCGAGTCATCCCGAGCCCTCGATTTATCCCGCCGATCCGGGATTGAAGTTCCTCTCGGCGCTGCTCGAAGAGTTTGGTGACGAATGGGGTAACAAGTGGATGTTCCATTATCGATGGGCGCGCGAGGTCGATCAGCTTTCGTGTGCGGGGCGCATCGCGCTCTCGATGAATCCCACTGCCGACGATGCGCAATTCGCCGCCGGCGTGAAGATGGTTCGCGAGCGGATGGTGCCGCGGGTTTCCTTCGTCGGATCGAATGCGCAGACCGCGCCGCAGATCGAGGAATCGTTTCGCGACACGGTTGCAATCCTCGAAGCGCACTTCGCATCGCGCGCGTATCTGTTCGGCAATCGCCCCGCGTTTGCGGACTTCGGACTATGGGGGCAACTTTACAACGCGTGGACGGATCCGACCCCGGGCGCGATCATCGATGCGAAGGCGCCTAACCTCCTCGCATGGATCCATCGCATGACGTGGCCGCGCGCCGAAGGCGACTTCGAGTCATGGGCGCGTCTCGCGCCGACGCTGACGCCGCTGCTGGAGCGCCAGGTTGGCAGACTGTTCATGCCATGGACGGTGGCCAATGCCATGGCAATCGCCGGCAATCGTGAGGAGTTCAACGTCGATCTGGGTGGCCGCACCTGGACCCAGAAGCCGCAGAAGTATCATGCGAGGTCGCTGACTGCATTGCGCGAGAAGTACAAGGCGGCCGGAAGCAATCCCGCGCTCGATGCGATCCTCGAGAGCTCGGGCTGTCTCGCCGGACTGCGCGGGTAAATGGCAATCCTTGTTATTCGCGATAGCTATACAGTGGTTTTCTAATTCAGCTTCGCCGCGCGCTCGACAGTGGATGCGAGGCGGCGGATGATTTCCATCGTTTTGCCTTCCGCCATTCTGATCGCATCGCCTTGCGAGAACAGCACGAGCCGATGCGCCCCTGCTTCTTTATAAAGTTTGAGATCCTCTGATGAGATGCCGTCCTCGCCCGGTCCGACAAATCCGCTGATGTGGAGCGTACCCGGATTGCGGCCGCGCTCGGTCGCGAGTTTCTTGATCGCGTCGATATCGCGCTTGAAGCTGGCCGGCCGGCCCGCGATCGGAACCCATCCATCGTAGGTACGGATAACGCGCTCCATCGCTTTCTCTCCGCGCGCGCCGAGGAGAATCGGAATCCGTTTCTGGATCGGCTTCGGATCGCATCGCACGGCGGGAAACTTCACCAGCTCGCCCGCGTAGCTGGGCTCGGGCTCGGTCCACAACACGCGCAGCGCTTCCACGGTTTCGCGCAGCCGCTTCCATCGCGTGAGGAAGTTGGTGCCGAGCGCCTCGGTCTCCTCGCGCAGCCATCCGGCGCCGACGCCAAGGATCACGCGTCCCCCCGAGATGACATCGAGGGTGGCGATCGTCTTCGCGGTGATGATCGGTTCGCGCTCTGGCAGCAGGCAGATTCCGGTTCCGAGCTTGACGCGTTTGGTAACCGCGGCGGCGATGCTCAGCGTCACGAAGGGATCGAACCATCGCCCATAGTGCTCGGGCAGCGTTCCGCCTCCACCGCCGGGCAGCGGAGTCTTGAAGCCGATCGGAATAACAGGATGCTCCGGAATGAAGAATGATTCGTAACCGAGGTTTTCGACTTCGCGCGCGATCTCCGCGAGGTTCCCCGATTCCGCGGTCGCTGCGATCATGATTCCGATGTCCATGGTTCCGGCTCCTTACGTGTTGCTTACCCGTTTGCCCGATCGATATCAGGCTCGATGTTTATCATCCAGTCTGCGGGCGTTTCGATCCTCTGGTGAGGCTGTTATCTTGTTCACGCGCATCATTTTCGGCGCACCTTCGAGGCTTTCAAAGTGAATCCTGCAATTACCGATACGCTCATAATCGCCGCCATCGGCATCGCCGGCGGCGCCGCGCTGATCTACATCCAGGTTCTCATCCAATGGAGTTTGCGCAAACGCCATCCTGCTCCGCCCGAGCTTCCGCCTGAGATCGTCGAGGAGATTCCCGCGCAGGTTGAGGCTCCGCGCGCAGCCGCCCCGCCTCCCGAGGAAATCGTTGCGCCGCCGCCTCGCGCGGAGGCGCCACCCGAAGTTATCGCGCAACCGCCTCCTCCTCCGCCGGAGTTCGTTACACCTCCACCCGAGGCTATCGCGGCGCCACCTCCGCCTATCATCGCGCCTCCAGCGCCCGAAGCGCCGAAGGCTCCGCCGCGGCTCGGACTCGGACTGCGCAAAACGCGAGAAAGCTTTCTCGCGCGCATCCGCACCGCGCTGACGGGAAGTGCCAAGTTGAGCGAGATTTATGAGGGCCTCGAGGAAGCGCTCATCGGCGCCGATGTCGGCGTCGATACCAGCCTCAAGCTGACCGAGGCTTTGCGCACGAAACTCAAGAACGAAAACCGCCCCGATACCATCCGCGATGCGCTCAAAGGCGAAATTGCGGCGATCCTGGCGAAGGCGGAACTTCCGTTGGCCGATCCCGGTGATGGGCCGCTGGTCATCATGCTGGTCGGCGTCAACGGTGTGGGTAAAACGACTACCATCGCGAAGCTGGCGGCGCGCTACAAAGAAACGCGGGGACCGGTGCTGGTCGCGGCCGGCGATACGTTCCGCGCGGCCGCCATCGAGCAGCTCGAGGTATGGTGCGATCGCGCCGGCGTCGAGATCATCAAGCAGAAGCAGGGCTCCGATCCGGCCGCGGTCGCCTTCGACGCGGTCAAAGCCGCCGTCGCGCGCAAGGCCGGCACGGTTCTTATCGATACGGCGGGGCGCCTGCAGACCAAGACCAACTTAATGGAAGAGTTGAAGAAAATGAGCCGCGTCATCGCGCGCGAGCTGCCCGGCGCTCCGCATGAGGTTTGGCTGGTGCTCGATGCGACCACCGGACAAAATGCCCTCAGCCAGGCGAAAATCTTCGGCGAGGCGGCGAAACTTACCGGCGCGGTGCTCGCAAAACTCGACAGCACGGCCAAGGGTGGGGTAATCGTAGGCATCGCGGGGCAACTCAGCATTCCGGTTCGGTTCGTAGGACTAGGGGAGAGAATCGAAGACCTGCGGGAATTCGACCCGCAGGAGTTCGTAGACGCATTATTCGCAAGCGGCGAGGGCGAGGGCGATTCCGCCAGCGGCTCTTATGCGGCTTGACAGGCTGATTAATCGAAATTTAAACTAAAGGTTAAGTTTTTCAGATGGCCACGGATGTCCTTAAAGAACTCGACGATCGCATTCAGGCGTCAGTCAACAAGATTCAGCAACTGCGAAGGGAAAACGAACAACTGCATCATCGCCTGGCGGAGAGCGAGAAGCGAATCGCGGAAGTTGCCGCGCAGGTGAAGGTTTTTGAGCAGGAGCGAAAGCAACACGAAACCGAGCGCAGCGAGATCAAGACCCGCATCGAAAAGATCCTCGCGCGCTTCGATGGGATCGACCTCGCCTAGGTTAAATTGGTATCGTCTAGGATAAGATGAAAGGCGTGAGCGTCGAAATCATGGGCCAGAACCTGACCGTCGCCAGCAACGACGACGACGCATGGGTGAAGTCCGTGGCAGGGACGGTCGACGAACGCATCAGGAAACTTCGCGCGAATGGCAACACGGTCAGCTCGGTAAATATCGCGATCCTGGCGGCGTTGAATTTTGCCGATGAACTCGAGCACCTCAAAAGGGAGCATCAGGAGTTAATCGACAGGATTACAGCGATGAAGGAACGGCTGATCGACGCGATCGACGGCAAGCTCGTGCTCGAGCCCGGCGACGCGCGAAGTAAGGGACCGGCGGCGGGATAGTGGGGATCTTAATAAGGTACGACGCGATGCGCGCAAGCATACCACCTGTGAGACTTTTGCTTCGAGCTGACAGGCATCCAAACTTCGGCTTTCCGGATGGGATAAACCCCAAGCGGAGAGGAGCTTTTTGCGCTTTGCGGAAGTGTTCAAGTATCATCTTGAGCGTTCCGGCCAAAGTGTCGCCTTAACGACCCTGCATACCCGCCATGGCAGATGCCAGTGGCGGATGAAAAAAAATATCTTCGCGCGATCCTCAGGGATACGCGTGAGTCGCTCACTGCGAGCTTCGCGAAGGCGGCGTCCGCGCGAGTTCAATCCGCATTTCTGAACGCCGATTTCTATTCCGATTCCAAAGCCGTCGTTCTCTACTCCGCGCTGGGCGCCGAAGTCTCGACCGACGCCATCCTCACCGATGCGCTAGCCGCCGGTCGCGAGGTCTTCTATCCCCGCCTCGATCGCGCGCGCAACGCGCTCTCCTTATGCAAGGTCACAAGCCGCTCGGACCTCAAGCCGGGCGCGTATGGAATCCTCGAACCTGAAATTCCCGCGATCGATGTCGCCTCCCTGCCACCTTGCCTGCTGGTGGTGCCGGGGCTGGCGTTCACGACTCGGGGTGAGCGGATGGGCCGGGGTGGGGGCCATTATGATCGTCTGCTGGCGGAGTTGCCGCGGCATGCGATCACGGTGGGTCTCGCATACTCATTTCAGCTGCTCGACGACATCCCGCAAGCGGGATGGGATCGGCGGCTTAATTTCGTGGTCACCGAAACCGCAATCTATCCCGCGCCCGACGAGATCTGGCGCGAGAGCGGGATTCGGGCACAAGGAGGTAATCCCAGGTGATTTTCACAGTCGCGATCATCCTGGGCTTCGTCATAGGAGCCGCGATCTTCTACATCCTCGGGCAGAGCCAGCGTCGCAAAGACGCTGAGACCTCGTCCGTCGATGCGGGAGCGGCGCGCGCCGAAGCCGAGGAACTAATCAGAGACGCTCGCAGCAAGGGCGAGTTGGCGCTTAAGGAAGCGGAGGTCAAGGCAAAAGACATCCTGGTCGGAGCGCGCGCGGAAGCCGAACGCGAAGTGCGCGAACGCCGCAAGGAATTAACCGCACTCGAAGACCAAGATCGAGTCGCGCGAGGACACCCTCGAAAAACGACTGGAGGCATTTGAACGTCGCGAAGCCGACCTCAATCGGCGCGACCAGGGCGTTAGGACCCGCGAGAAAAACATTACCGACAAGGAGGCGCAACATCAGGCGCTGATCGACGAGGCGCGGGCGAAACTCGAACAGGTTGCAAACCTTACGCGCGAGGAGGCCAAGCGCGCCCTCATCGAAGAGATGACGGGCAATGCGCGCACCGAGGCCGCCAAGCACATCCGCGTGATCGAAGAAGAGGCGCGCGAAGAAGCCGACCGCCGCGCCAAGCGCATCGTCTCGATTGCGATCGAGCGGCTGGCCGGCGAGTTCGTCACCGAGCGCACCGTCGCCGTGATCCCGCTTCCCAATGACGAGATGAAGGGGCGCATCATCGGACGCGAAGGCCGCAACATCCGTGCGATCGAAGCGGCGACTGGCGTCGATATCATCATCGATGACACGCCCGAATCGATCGTCATCTCATGCCACAACCCCATCCGGCGCGAGATCGCGCGGGTCGGCCTGGAGCGGCTGATTTCCGACGGACGAATTCATCCCGGACGTATCGAGGAAGTCATCCGCAAGGCCGAGCAGGAAGTAGAGGAATCCATCAAAGAGGCGGGCCAGCGCGCGATCATCGAATGCGGCGTGCACGGCATCCATCCGGAGTTAGTCAAGCTGCTCGGGATGCTCAAGTATCGCTACAGCTACGCGCAAAACGTTCTGATGCATTCGATCGAGGCCGCGTTCATCTGCGGCGCGATGGCCGCCGAGTTGGGCCTTAACGAGAAGCAGGCGCGGCGCGCGGCATTGTTGCATGACATCGGCAAGGCGCTCACGCATGAGGTCGAAGGATCGCATGCGCTGATCGGCGGTGAGATCGCGCGCAAGTACGGCGAGTCGGCGAAGATCGTCAACGCAATCGCGGCGCATCATGAGGAAGTGAAAGCCGAGACCATCCTGGCGCCGCTGGTCGACGCCGCCGATGCGCTCTCGGGTGCGCGTCCGGGTGCGCGTCGCGAAGTGCTCGAAAGCTACGTGAAGCGGCTCGAAGACCTCGAGCTGATCGCCAAGTCATTCAAGGGCGTCGAGAAATGTTTCGCAGTGCAGGCCGGCCGCGAGATGCGCATCATCGTCGAGCCGAACCAGGTTTCCGATGAGGATAGCCTGGTGTTGGCGCGCGAGGTCGCGAAGAAGATCGAAACGGACATGACGTATCCGGGGCAGATCCGGGTGACGGTCATCCGAGAGACTCGCGCGACGGAGTTGGCGAAGTAGACCTAACCCTTCGCGCCGCTATGCGGCGCTCTTCCCTTCCCCTGAAGGGGAAGGGAACCAGATTGCAAAAGCGGAAGGCGGCTGTCCATCGAGGGCAGCCGCTTCCTTATTCGTCACCCATATTCCCTGATGGACCTAGGGAACGAGCCGGCGGAGTGAACAACTAAATTACCGACATCACGTCGATACTAGTGGGTTTGTTTTCGCACTCTTCCTCCTCAGCGTCCCTTCTTCCGCACTGCGGGAGAAGGAGGACGGCGCTTTGGTCGCTCTTCTTCTCGCGGCCGACGTGGCAGACGGATGAGAGGCGGTCGCGCTTAGCGACCGGTGGTGGAGGGCCACCCTGCATCCGTAAAAGCGCAGCAATTCCGGGCACAAAGTGGCTTTGTTTTTGCATTTTTGCCACCCGACATAGTTGCCGCCAGTGGTCCTTCGGCAGCCTCAGGACCACTTCTCGCGACGCTCGAAGTGGGTTTGCTTTTGCATTTTTCACACCTGATATGGTGCCACCCGAGGTCCTTCGGCAGCCTCACGCCCACTTCTCGGCGTTGCCGAGAAGTGGGTTCGTTTATGCAAAATCGCATTTTCGCGAGGTCCTCCAAAACGACCACGGCGCCCACCCGGGCGCCATGACCAAATGATAGCACAAGTTGACCCGTCATGATCGCGCTCCAGATAACCTCAGGACGATCCCCAGCCCCGGTGGACGCTCAATGCATCCGGCGGAAGCGCGGCCACACCTCGGCGAGCGGATGGTGCAGGCCGTGGCAAATGATGATGGAGCCGTTCTCGTAGGGCACCACATACGGTCCGCCGAAGTGCGCGACCACCTCGCTTCGCTCACATCGTCGCGGCCATCCCTCGGGGTCGAAGCCGACGGCGATGATGACGCTGCCGTCGTAGCCGTGCGTTCCCCAAAGCCAGTACTGCAGCTGACCGCTCAGCGCGGGTGGCAATCCGTCGGCGCGCCCATAGACGTCGATGGCTGCCGCCTCGCCATAGTTCCTTGCGAGGATGGCGGCGCGACCGCGCTCATCGGCGGGCAACGCTTGATAGACAGACGCGACCTGCTTTTCGAGCGCGCGCCATCCGAGCTCATCGGAGAGCACCAGCGTGAGTGGGACACCGATTGCCTCGCGCTCATCGGGCGCGGGACGCAAATGCGTACTGTTGAGATAGCTCGCCAGCGCGGGTGGACTGAGAATCGGGAGCACCACCGGCAGGAGGATCGCCGTCATTGCAATCGCCAGGGCGAACCATGCCATGCGAAACCAGCGCGGGATCTGTGCGCATACCACCGCGCCGATCGCGAACATCGTCGGATACGCCGGCGCCATGTAGTAGTCTTTGCCCTGCGAAGTGATGATGGTCACCGTAACCACCATGAACGCGATGGCGAGAAAGCGCGCATCGCGCATGCGTGCGCTGACGAATGGCGCGATGATGCCGGCGATCCAGAGGGGCGCCAGCACGAAATTCATCGCGAGGATCTGATGGATTTCGAAGCGAAGCGGCGGGCCGGTGAAATTGCGATGCTCTCGCGCGTACTGAATCGTCTCGCGAAATGGCCACCCGTGAAGCTGCTGCCAGAGGAGGCTCGGTGCGGCGATTACGATCGCGGCGGCGATCCCGATCCAAAGCTCGCGCCGCGCCAGCAGCCGGCGCGTGGAGGTCAACACGATTCCCAGCGCCAGGCCGCTCATCCATCCTGCGATGCTGTATTTGGTTTCCATCGTGATGCCCGCGACGACGCCGGCCCAAATCAGTGCGTGGTTTTCGCCGCGACGAGCCGCGCGCGTCAGAAGATACGCGCATAGCGTCCAGCCCAGTGGCTCGAAGCTCGGGGTGCCGAGGGTCGAGGAGACACCGAGCAGCAGTGGCGCGAGCGCGACCGCGAGCGCGGCCATCCACGCCGAGGTGCGATCGCCGCCGAGCAGGCGCGCGAACTCCGCGGTCAGCGGTATCAGCGCAAGCGCCGCAAGAATCGACGGCAGGCGCAGCAGGAAGGTGCTGTTGCCGAAGAGCTGCGTCGTCGCGGCGATAAGCGGGACCAGCGGCGGCAGGTCGGCATAGCCGAACGCCGGATGGCGTCCGCATGCGATGAAGTAGAGCTCGTTGCGAAAGGTGTCGTAGCGTGAAGCGGTCAAAAGATAGAGCAGGGCGAGGATAGCGGTCGTGATCCAAACGGCGGGGTCGCGACGTATCCAGTCGCGCGCGCGTTCGAGCAGGGTTGTCCAATTAGTAAGCAATGCGTTAGAGTCCTGGTGGTCGCCATCAAAAATGTCTATGAATCGTCCAGAAAATAGTACACATGAGCGTACTAAATCAAGAATCCAACGATAAGGCTGAGCTAACCGCGGAAGCGCGGGCGCTGCGAGCCGGCCTGACTCGGCTGCAGCGCAGGATGCGCGCGGCGCGCGGCGACATGCGCATCGGATTGTCGGCCTACAGCTCGCTGGCCTGCATCTTTGAGCACGGCCCGATCTCGGCGCGCGAGCTGGCGGAGCGCGAGCGCCTGCAACCGCAGTCGCTGACCCGCATCCTCGCGCGGTTGGAAGAAGAAAAATTCCTCAGCCGCACGCAGGACAAAGCCGATCTGCGCCGCGCGCGGCTGCTGATCACGCCGAGAGGGATCCAATTTCTGCATCGCAACGCGGTCGATCAGGAGGCCTGGTTGGCGCGAGCGATCGCGCAGACGCTGACCGAATCCGAACGCGCGATGCTACGCATCGCAGCGCAGTTGCTCGATCGAGTAGCCGCAAGCTCCGACTAAACATGAAAAAAAACGGCGGCTGCCCTCTTGGGAGCGACCGCCGTCTTTGCGCTTCCAGCGAAAATTACTTCGCGAGCGTTACCAGCTTCACCCCGACGCGCGAGGGCGCCGCGTCGGTATGCGTCGCGGGATTTGCCGGTGCTGCTTGATGCGATAGCGCCGGCATCGCGGCGTGACCCGAAGTTGCCGGTAGATGCGTCGCGGCGGTCGCGGGCAGCACCCGGATGATCGCCATCATGCCGTTATCCTCGTGCTCCAGGATGTGGCAGTGATACACGAAATCCCCGATGTCCGGGCCGCGGAAATCCATTCGCACCTTCACGCTCGGAAAGGGGCCTTTGCCCTTCCAGAACGGGACATTGACCATATCGAGATACTGCCGCTGCGCGGGTGGTAACGGCTTGCCATTAATCGCGAGCAGCAGGAAGTGGATCTGATGGATGTGAAATGAGTGCTCCTCCAGGCTCCGATTCTCCACCGTCCAATCTTCCACTGAGCCCTGCGTAGTAGTGATCGCGGGTGGATTGTCGGGACTGAAGGCAACCGGCGTGGCCCCATCAACGGTGATGAAGAAGGTTTGTTCCTGATTCGGCTTTGGTGCGGTCTCGGAGAAGTAGAGTTTACGTTTCGCGGTGACTTTCGCAGTGGCGAGGCCCTCGAAGCGCTCGGGACCGGGCGCGCCCGACACTTGCGGCATCGCCGCGACTGTTGTTGAGGCCGCCGCGGCCCGGTTCGAGGCCGCTGTCGTAGGTATCACCTGGATCGATGCGAGTGGACGGGTCGGATCGCTATCTCCGCCCGGGCCGGTGTTGAACTTCAGCGTGTACAGCGTCGCTTTTTTAACTTTCGCGGAGGGACCAACCACGATGAACTCCGCGCGCGCCGCCGGTGCGAGCACGAGGTGATTGTGGTTTTGCAGCCTGCCTTTCCGCTCCCCATCCTGCGACCCGATCGGCACCCCGTCGAGTGAAACCAGTTGGAGTCGTTGCGGTTTGTTATCGTACTTGAGCTGCAGATCGATGATGGTGTCAGCCGAGGCATTCACCACGCGCCAGAACTCTTTGTCTTTCGGCGGCATCTGGATGATCGCGGGAGTGTAAGCGGGGTAGAGAATCGGCACGTAGTTCAGCGATACATCCCAGGCAGGCTCATTCGGATCATTGGTCATCACGGAGTCGGGGACCGGCTGATCGCGAATCACCAGGATCCGTTCCGGCAACCCGGCGACTTTGGGCTGCACGTTCTCGATCCCGTCCACGATGATGGTGCCGGTTCCTCCACCTTGCACCGCCATTTCCGATTGACCATGAACGTGAGGATGGTACCAATACGCGCCCGGAGGCTCATCGGTCGGGAAGGGCACGTTGTAGGTGAAATTAGATCCCGAATTGATCAGCGTATGAATGACCTCATCGGAATGGCAGGTCGGAGGCGTGTTGGTGCCGTGATAGTGGATGTTGACCGACGAGGAATTCATCGTGGTGTCGCCGCAGACCGTGTCGGCCGAGCTCGACATCTTCATGCCGCTGGCGGAATCCGGCGGCGGGACATCGTTGGTTACGTTGACTGTCAGCGTTCCGCCCGGACTCACATGCAACGTCGGCGATTCGAGGCCCCCGGGGGTGGTGAAGCAAAACAGCGCCAGCCCGTTAGCATCAGTCTCGGTGTGGTAGCCGAAATTGACCGTCAGCGATCCGCTCGGATCGGCGAGATCCGGCGGATTTTGCACCACGCTGCCGGGCGCATAGCGAACGCATGGCGCGGGTGCTTGCGCAAAAGCCGGAGCATTCAGCGCACCGAGCGACAGGCAGACCGAGGCACAAATTGCCGCGACGAGGGCGAGAGGTGCGTGATGTTTGAAGTTGTACGCACGTCGTAGAGGCATCTTAATAAGCATTGATATCTCCTAATCATCCGAGATGATGAGGGATCTGCGCGGCGAATTCAACGATAGTGAGAATCAGATTCAAATTATTATGAGAATCGTTATCATTTGACGGGTCGAAATTGCCTATTTGCCCGCTCATACGCGGCTCAGATATGGTCGTTTTCGATAGCCAAGGTGGGAAAGGTCGGCGTCGAATTTTGCTCAGCTCCCAGCAGATCGAGAAATTCCGTCGTGATGGGTTCGTCGTCGTTGACGGATTATTGACGGAAACCGAGGTGGAAAAATTCGGCGCCGCGGTCGATCGCGCAGTCGCCGATCGCAAGCGCAATGATCCTCGCGCACTCGCCGAGAAGTCCCTCTACGAGCAGTCCTTCACCCAATGCATCAATCTGTGGGAGGACCATCCCGAGGTCCTGCCGCTCACGTTTCATCCGAAGATCTCCGAAGCTGCCGCGACGCTCATCGGTGTCGAACGGCTTCGACTCTGGCACGACCAGGCGCTCTATAAGGATGCGGGGGGGCGCTACACCGAGCCGCATCAGGATCAGCCGTACTGGCCGATGGAGGAAATCGATACTCTTACCGCATGGATTCCGTTCGACGGCTCGACGCGCGAGAACGGATGCATGGCGTATGTGGCCGGATCGCATCGCGCGGGAGTGCGGAAGTTCATCAACATTTTCACCGCTGACGAGAAAGTGAAGATCCTCGAGGAGCCGGCGATCGCGTCAGTTCCCCCCGTGTACGTCGAGGTGCCGCGCGGCAGTGTCGCGTTCCATCATGGCTTGACGGTGCATCTCGCGGGGTCAAACAAGAGCGACCACCGCGCCGCGTCCATACGATGATCTACTTTCGCGATGGAGCCGTTCGGACCAAACCCCACGTGCATCCGAGTGTCGATCGCCCGGGCATCAAGATCGGCGCGGCGATCGATAGCGAACTGACGCCGCTGGTGTGGCCGCGCGCGGCGGGCGACCTCCCGAAGCCGCCGGGATTTCCGCTTACGCCAATTCTCGCGCAGCTCAACAACCACGGCGCCCTGCCCGATATAAAATAGGCCGCGATGCAGTTCGCGTTGGCGCACTTGCCTCGCTCGCGATATATTCGGCTCGATGCCGACCACGCGCGAAGTCCTCGACACGACCATCGCTCTCGAGAAACAGAGCATGGCGCTCTATGCGAGTTTCGCGAAGGTATTCGCCGCCGAGAGCTCATTGCACGATTTCTGGTTCGGGATGGCGCGTGACGAGGCGCGTCATGTCGGCGCCTTGGACCTCGTCAGCACGGTGCTCAATCTGGAAGGAAAACTCAATCAGCCGAGCCCGGTCTCGATCGACGATGCGACTATCGTGCGGCTGCGCGAGCTGCATGCGCAATTCGAAAATCGCGCGAAGCCCGGGCTCTCTTTGGAGCAGGCATTGAAAATCGCGCTGGAGGTCGAGGAAACCGAGCTCGAGGACCTCGTCGCGGATCTCCTCAAGGCGCTGAAGTCTGACGAGTATGAGCGATGCCTGCGGTTGCTGGTGCATGACCTCGGCGAGCTGAGCTACATGATCGAGCAGAATTCGCAGGATCCTCATCTGTTGTCGCGATGTGACGCGTTGGTAAATCGTCACGCCGAGGAGTTGCGCAAAAGCGCCGCGCATTGAGCGCTTGCGCGAGGCCCTTTTACCATCGCGCGGCGCTGGCTATAGTTTGAACCCGGCGCTGAGGAGTCGGCTAATTGGCAAGCCACCTGACTCTGGATCAGGCGATTGAAGGTTCGAGTCCTTCCTCCTCAGCCAACCACCCTTGTTTGTTTAGGGCCCTATCGTCTAGTGGTTAGGACACCGGCCTCTCACGTCGGTAACGCGGGTTCGACTCCCGCTGGGGTCAT
>CAVXGH010000014.1:480000-816242 GCA_963761255.1 uncultured delta proteobacterium | reverse complement strand
CACCGGCTGGAATCTTTTGCAGGCGCAACCTGAGGTGAGCGAGGTGCAGGCCTCGGCCAGACCGATGCGGCCGACCGACGCTTTCTATCCTATCACCATGCCGATAACGGTCGGCCCCGGCTCGATCGCGGTTGCGATCACGCTTGGCAGCCAGCGTCCGCGCGCCGATACTCTGACCCATCTCGCCACGCTGGGGATCGCGGCCTTCGGCGGGCTCCTGGCGATCGTCGCCACTATCTATGTTTGTTATCGATTCGCGGAGGGCACCGTCGGCGCGCTCGGCGAGACCGGCACCGATGTGCTGGTGCGACTGTCGGCGTTCATCCTGCTCTGTATCGGCATCGAGATCATTTGGAACGGATACAGCGCGTTGATGCACGTCGCCGGTTAGGTCTCGTTGTTCTCGACAACGAAATCCAGCATTCCGCGGCGCAAGATGCCTTCGAGATACGGAATCATATCGAGTTGCGTCAGCTCCAACGGAGTACTCCATCGCCATTCGACATGCTCATGCGGACGCAATCGAATCTCGTTCCCATCGCCGGCGATCGCACACGCGAAAATCATCTGCAGATAAGGCCCAACGTTATTATGGATCCCGAGCAGGCGCGGCGTCGTAACTTCCAGGCCGGTCTCCTCCTCGGTTTCGCGCGCGAGGCATTCCTCGAATAACTCACCGATCGCGAGATGACCGCCGGGCAAATCCCAGGTGCCCGGCTTATACGCCATCGAGGGCGCGCGCTTCAGCACCAGCAGCTTCCCGCCCCGGGCAATCACGCCATGAACCCCGACCCAAAACTGGTCTTCCGCCATCGCCATCAAGCTAACTGAGCGCGCCGCGAGTCGCTATCGCGTTTGAGCAAGCCACCCGCATCGAAGTAGGATTTCCCGCGCATCTCGGGCATCTCGAACAGTTGGGGAGAATCATGGAAAAGTCGGATTTTTATCGCGAGGCGCGAAGGGACCTGACCGGACCGCTGCAAGGGGTGCGCGTGATGGACGTTACGACCAGCTGGGCCGGCCCGATGTGCGCGTGCCTGCTCGCGGACCTCGGCGCCGACGTGATCAAAATCGAGTCGCCCGACGGCGAGGTCGCCCGGCGCATCACTCCCTACTTACCGGGCACAAATCCGCCCATCGGTTTTGCGCATGCCACGGTCAATCGCAACAAGCGCGACTTCACCCTCGACATGCGCGTGCCCGAAGGGCGCGACCTGTTTCTGAAGCTCGCGAAAACCACCGACATCATCGTGCAGAATTTCCGGCCTGGCACGCTGGTGAAATGGGGCCTCGGCTACGACGACGTGCGCAAGGTGAAGCCGGACATCGTTTACGTTTCCATCAGTGGATGGGGCCAATGGGGACCGGATCACGACCGCGTCGGTTACGATCCGATGGCGCAGGCCGCGGGAGGTTTCATCTCCCTCAACGGCGAGGTGAATGGGCCGCCGGTTAAGGCGCCGACGTTTCTATGCGACGACCTCGCGGGACTGCATGGCGCGATCGGTGCGATCGCGGCGTTGCGCCATCGCGATCAGACCGGCGAGGGTCAGCACGTCGATGTGTCGCTCCTCGATGCGATGCTGTTTCAGTCCAACGGCTATCCCACCCTCGGCGCGATGGGCGTTCCAATGCCGCGCTGGGGCAACGAATTCAGTTTCTCGATTCCGGCCAACATCTATCAGTGCCGCGACGGACGCATCATCGCCGGCACGCTGCTCGACAGTCACTGGAAAGTGTTCGCGCGACTCGCGGGACGGCCAGACCTCGCCGACGATCCAGATTTCGCCACCGCGGCGCTACGCGCGAAACATCGCGACGAATGCAACGCGTTGTTCGCGGGATGGTCTGCGACGCGCACCGTCGCGCAGGCGGTCGCCGAATGCGCCGCGAATGCGATCGCATGCGCACCGATTCGTTCGTATGCCGAAGCGGCGCGCGATCCCCACGTCCTCGCGCGCGACATGATGCAGGACACGCCGCAGGCCGACGGAACTGTGGTTCCGGTGGTGGGACCGGCGGCGAAATTCTCGCGCACCCCGACTAAGGTGCGCACGCCCGCTCCTGCGTTGGGCGCGCATACCGATGCGGTCCTCGACGAGCTCGGCATCGATGCGTCAACGCGCGCGCATCTGCGTGAGAAGAAAGTGATCTAGACGAAATTCCCTATTTAGATGGGTGGCCCCAGCCGCCGCCACCGGGAGTTTCGATGCGAATCCGATCGCCGGGCATCAGTCGGACATTGGTTTTGCCAGGGAGCTTTTTGCGTTTGCCGGCGTGGACCAGATAGTTCGCGCCGGATGCGCCATCGCCACCACCCTCGAGGCCCCATGGCCGCGTGATGCGACGATCGGTGAGCAAGCTGACGCTCGACTCCACCAGGCATTCGAGTTCACGCACCAGCCCGTCACCGCCGCGCGAAGAGCCGCGACCTCCCGAGCCGCGCCGCATCCGATACTCCGTGATGCGCATCGGATAGTAAGTCTCCAGCGCCTCGATCGGCGTGTTGAGCGTGTTGGTCATGTGCGTATGAATGCCAGATGCACCGGGATGCTCGCGCGACGCGCCCGCTCCTCCCGCGATGGTCTCGTAGTACGAGAAGTGGCGACTTCGAAGGCGATCGAATCCACCGATAGTCAGGTTCGACATCGAGCCGGAACTCGCAGCGGCGATGCGATCGCGCGCGGCCGGCGCCAGCGCCTTAAAGAGAACATCAACGATGCGCTGCGAGGTCTCGACATTGCCGCCGGCCACCGCGGCGGGCGGATTCGCATTCACGACGGAACCGGCGGGCGCGAGCACCTTGATGGGACGCATCAGGCCTTCGTTGGCCGGGACCTCTTCGGTCGCGATGCATTTCATCACATAGAAAGTCGCCGACAGAGTGATCGCGTAGTTCGCGTTCACGTTACCGCGAACCTGCGGCGCCGAGCCCGCGAAATCGACGATGGCTTTGCCGTTGGCAATGCGAATCTTCACCCGAATCGGAATGTGCTCGGTGCCGAAGCCGTCGTCGTCGAGAAAATCTTCCGCCGCGTAAGTCCCGGGTTTGATCTTGCGCAATTCCGCTTCCATCAGGCGCGCCGAATAGGTCTTCAGCGCATCCATCGCGGCGGTGATCGTCGCGCGCCCGGAAGAATCAACCAGCGCGCGGACCCGATCGGAGCCTATCGAGAGCGCGGCAATCTGCGCGCGCAGGTCGCCTTCGCGCTCCTCATGCACGCGCGTGTTAGCAAGGAACAGCGTCATCACATCGCGCGAGATTTTCCCCGCTTCAACAATTTTCACCGGCGGAAGGCGGAAGCCCTCCTGGTAAATCTCGGTCGCGAGCGCCATCGAGCCGGGCGCCATCCCACCAATATCCGCGTGATGCGCGCGATTCGCTGCGAATGCAAACGGGCGCTTCTCGTTGCCGAGGAAAATCGGTGCGACCAGCGTGACGTCCGGAAGATGGGTGCCACCCGCGAAAGGATCGTTGAGCGCGGCGACATCG
Organism: uncultured delta proteobacterium; assembly: GCA_963761255.1. Taxonomy (GTDB): domain Bacteria; phylum Desulfobacterota; class Binatia; order Binatales; family Binataceae; genus DATGKG01. The sequence continues at coordinate 812,749 of CAVXGH010000014.1, read as the reverse complement.
CCGGGGAAGAGCTCCAGGCGCTCGATCGCGGCGCGCACTGAGAGTGGCGTCGATCCGAGATGCACCGGAATGTGCGCAGCTTGTGCGACCAGCTCGCCGCGCCCGTCGAACAGCGCACACGAGAAATCGTGCCGCTCCTTGATGTTGGGCGAGAAGCCAGTCATGCCGAGCACCACGCCCATCTCCTCGGCAATCGCGGCGAGGCGATTGTTCATGACCGCGAGTGTTACCGCATCAAGCTTCACACGCGCATCTCCAGATGCAGGTTGCCGAAGTCATCGACGCGCAGCGCAAATTCGGGCGCGACATAAGAAGTGGAACTCAATTCGACGATCATCGATGGTCCCGAAAGCTTCGCACCGGCGCCGAGCTCATCTCGCGCATAGACCGGCACGCGGCGAACTTTATCATCGACCAAAGTATCGATGTGCGCGACGGGCGCGAGCGATTTGGCGCGCTTCGGAAGCTTGCGCGGAGCGACCGGCGGAGCCGAAGCGGACGACCGCAGGCGCAGATTCACCACTTCGACGGGAGACTCGGGCGACGAATGCCCGAACGCCTGTTGATGCGCGGCGTGGAATTCCTCGATGAAGCTCGGAGTGAGCGCGACCTCGAGCTCGTAAGATTGTCCTCGATAGCGCATGTCGGCGAAGAGTTCATGTTTAATCCGCACGCGCGAAACTCCTTCGGCCGAAAGCTCTCGGACCGCGCGCTTCGTCATCGAGGCGGCGGCAGAAATCAGTTTGCGATAGCTCGGCGACGCATCGCGAATCGTCATCGAATACTCACGCCCGAGCGGCGCGCCCAACGCACCCCATGCGCAGAGCAGTCCCGGATTGCGCGGGAGAATAATGTGGCGGAGGCCCAAATCAAGCGCGAGCTCGCAGGCATGCATCGGACCCGCGCCACCGAATGCGAGCAGCGCGAAATCGCGGGGATCGAAACCGCGCTCGACCGTGATGACGCGAATCGCGCGCTCCATGTTGGCGTTGACGACGCGAATGACGCCGCGCGCCGCGAGGGTTGGAGTAGTGCGCATCGCGCTGGCGAGCTTGCGCATCGCGCGCGCCGAGCGATCAGGAAATATCTGCATCCGGCCGCCGAGGAAGTTTTCCGCAACGATCCGCCCCGCGACGAGGTCCGCATCGGTGACCGTGGGAAGATCGCCGCGTCCATAGCAGGCCGGACCGGGATTGGCGCCGGCGCTCTCGGGACCCACGCGCAACGCACCGCCGGCATCGACGCGCGCAATCGAACCTCCTCCGGCGCCGACGGTGTGAATGTCGATGACCGGAGTCCGCACCGCATATCCATTCTGATAACTGAGAGTGCGGATGCGCGCGCGGTGATCGAACATCGACACATCGGTCGAAGTGCCGCCCATGTCGAACGTGATGAAGCGATCGTTGCCGATGGCGCGGGCCAGCTCCCCCGCACCGATGACGCCGGCCGCCGGTCCGGAGAGAATCGTGCGCACCGGCTCCTCGCGCGCGAGGTCGACGCCGATGGCGCTCCCATTAGATTGCATCACGCGAAGCCGAGACCCCTGGAGCCGCGTTTCGAGATTCTCCAGATGCGACGCCATTTTCGGCGCAACGTAAGCATTCACCACCGTAGTCGAGAGCCGCTCGAACTCGCGATACTCGGCCAGGATACGATGCGACACCGAGACTGGGCGTCCGATCGGCTTCAAGGCGTCGGCGATCGCATCCTCGCTCTTGGGATTCGCATACGAATGCAGGAGGCAAATCGCGAAGGCTCCGGCGTTACTTCGTTGCGCAATCCTGGCGATGCGCGAAAATTCCTCGCGCGAGAGCGGCGTGGCGATCGTCCCGTCGAAGAGTGTGCGCTCCTCGACGCCGAAACGCATCGCGCGCGGAACCAGCGGTATCGGACGCGAGGGCGACAGCGCATACAGCTCGAGGCGATTCTGGCGGCCGATTTCGATCAGATCCTCGAAGCGCGCGTTGGTGAACAGTGCGACGCGCGCACCCTTCAACTCCAGCAGGGCGTTGGTGGCGACGGTCGAACTGTAAATGAGCATCGAGGCTTTGGCGCCCGCGAGCATCTGCGCGAGGCCCTCGATCACCGCGCGCGCGGGGTCATCCGGCGTCGAGAGCGTTTTGTGAACGACGAGCTCGCCGTCCACCATCGCAACGAGATCGGTAAACGTCCCTCCCGTATCGGCGCCGGCGATGATGGTCGTGGAGACGTTCAGTGGTCGCGCGCGTTTCACGAAACCTTCAGCAAAATTTTCAGATTGGATGACTTGCCGGCTTCATCGAGCGCATGAAGGCCGCCGTCGAGTGGAAAGGTTGCGGAAATCAGCAATCGCGGATCGATTTTTCCGGACGCCATCGCGGCGAGTGCGGGGGCAAACCGTCCACATCGAGATCCTACGACACTGATCTCATTGATGACCACCGGCGCGAGGTTCAATGCAGCCGAGGCTGCCGCGGTGCTTTTCAGAATCAGCGTTCCGCGCGGCCGCACCAACTCGAGCGCGCGGGTGAATCCGCGATTCGATCCAGTGCAATCAACTACAACATCGAAACGATCGTTCAGGTCCTGCTCGTGACGGCACGATAAGCCGACGCGCTCGGCTTTCTCCGGATGATGCCCACCGACGGTCACCTCATGCCCTTCGGCCCTGAACGCCATCGCAACGAGCGCGCCCAAGCGGCCATCGCCGAGAACCAGCACACGCTGATTCCTAGGGATGCTGACCTGCTCGAAAATTTCGTACGCGGCAGCGAGAGGCTCAACGAAGACCGCGCATTCATCGAGCGTCGAGTCGGGAAGCGCGAGGAGGTTCTGCTCGGGAAGGCGCAGGTACTCGGCGAAGGAGCCGTCGCGGCCGAGGATGCCAAGCACCGTGCGATTCGGGCAATGACGTCCGAGGCCATCGATGCAAGCGCGGCAGGTTCCGCATGCCGCATTGATCTCGCCCACGACGCGGCGTCCTCGAAGCGCGGGATTTTCCGTCTCGATCACTTCGCCGACGAACTCATGACCGGGAATTCCGCGATATCCCATGTAGCCCTTCGCGAGTTCGAGATCGGTGCCGCAGATGCCCGCCAGGTGCACACGCACGATCGCCTCGCCGGGCGCCTTCGCCGGTTCGGCATAGTCGCGCCGCAGCGAGACTCCATTGTCGATTACGATTGCACGCATGACGAGACTCGAACCGCATTGAAACAAAAAAACCGCGAGGCCACTACCCCGCGGTTTTCATTGCAATGATGGAGACAGGCTCAGTCGGACTTGCCGCTCGAGGCCGGCTTGCTGCTCGCCGCCGCTTTCGCAGGTGCAGCCTTCTCGGTCGAGGCCGTAGCCTTCGAGTCTGCCGACTTCGAATCCGAGGTCGAGGCGGCCTTTTCCGCACTCGGCTTCGCAGCCTCGCTCGTCGAGGCGCTGCCGTTGGTACCATTGTTCGCACTCGAGGTATCAGCGGGCGGCGCACTCTTTTTCGCGTAGTCGGTCGCGTACCACCCGCTGCCCTTGAGCACGAACGAGGTCGACGAGATCATCCTTTCGACTTTGCTCTTGCAGTTCGGGCATTTCTTGAGCGGCGCTTCTTTGATGCCCTGCATCACTTCGACGACGCCACATTTCGCGCATTTATATTCGTAAATCGGCATAGGAAAACGTTTTCGATGCAGAAATGACTACGACGTTACTAGAGAGTAGGTAATCACCTGATGAAACATTGTCAACGAACGCAGCCGCGGTTTCACCTTCGCTTCGCCTCCGGCGATAACGCGTAAAGCCGCTGCGCGAGGGCTGCGGGGGCGCTGCTAACGATGCGAAATACCTTGTTTCGCGTCGCCGTGCCGCGAAGGAGCGAGACCTCGCCTCGCGGGACCTTAGCCATTTCCGCGATGGTCGCGATTAGCTCCTGGTTGGCATGTCCCTTTTCGGCCGGCGACGCGACCCCGATCACGAGGCCGCGCGATTCGATCTTCATCAATCCACAACGCTGCGATCCGGGCCGCGCGACTACTTCTATTGTAACGAAATCGGATCCGATCCTAAGCCATGGCGGATGGAACGCGTCAGGCAAATGGTCCACCTATCAGCGCCTGGCGGAGGGTCGGCAGCAAAACTTGCTGAATTATTTGGATGCCGAAGATCACGACCAGGGGAGAAAAATCGATCCCGCCGAAAACCACCGGCAGATGCCCCCGGATCCATTCGAAGACCGGCTCAGTCACCGAGTAAAGAAACCGTACAATTGGGTTGTAAGGATTAGGCTCGATCCAGGTCATCACCGCCGCGATGATCACAATCCAGAAATAGAGCTGCAGCAGGCTGGAAATGAAGCCCAGCGTCTGAACTACGAATACTGCCCACGCCCCCACGAAATTCCTCCTAAAAGTTGCGGCCCAGTTCGCGCGAGCGATCCGCGGCCGCATGGACAGCGGAAGCCACGATATCAGAAAAGCCCGCGGCGGCGAATCGCTTCAGCGCGGCCTCGGTGGTGCCGCCCGGGGACGCGACAATCCGGATCAACTCGGCTGGCGCGAGCTTCGACATCCGCATGTTGTACTCGGCGCCCTCGACCGTCTTAAGCGCCATCCGAATCGCGAGGTCGCGCGGAATTCCCTCGTTGGCGGCGGCATCGGCGAGCGCCTTCACGAACAGGTAAACGTAGGCGGGACCGCTCCCGGAAAGCGCGGTGACGGGATCGAGGAGCGACTCATTGGTGAGCGCGACCGCATCGCCGACCGCCTGGAAAATTTTCAGAGCGAAGCTCTCGTCGGCTTTACTGGCGCCCTTGGATCGCACCAGCGCGGCCATCCCGCGCCCTACCATCGCGGGCGCATTCGGCATTACGCGAATCACGCGCGCTTTGGTGCCCAGGGCTCCGGATAGGCGCTTGATGGTGATGCCGGCCGCGATCGAAATGAAGAGCCTTTCAGCGAGACGGATGTTCTCTGCCGCAATCCCAGTCAGGACCTCGTCGATTTGCTGCGGCTTGACCGCCAGCAGGATCGCGCGCGCCTCGCGCACCACCTCCAGGTTGTCGTCGGTCACGGCGATCCTCAGCCCGCGATTGATTTTGCGCCGCCGGCCCGCGTCGACATCCGAGACAATGAGCTCGGCCGGCTTGAAGATTTTTTGCTGGACGAGACCGCGTGCGAGCGCCTCCGCCATATTGCCGCCACCGATAAAGCCGAGCTTTTTCATTTGGGCCGCTCGCCGAAAACCGCGCGCCCGACGCGCACCATCGTCGCTCCCTCTTCAATCGCCACTTCGAAGTCCTCCGTCATTCCCATCGAAAGCTCGCTTAGCGCAAGGCCGGTCGTCGCGGCAAGCCGCTCGCGCAGGCGACGCAGCTTGGCAAAATAGTTTCGCGCGCCCGTCGCGCTTTCGGCATGCGGGGGGATCGTCATCAGCCCAAGTATTTCAACTTTCGCGCGCGCCGCATCGATCAACGATGCGACGTCGCTCACCCCCACGCCTGACTTGGTCGGCTCGCCGCCCAGGTTGACCTCGATCAACACGTGCATAAGCGGCGTCGGCTGCGCATGCGCAATCGCGTCCGCCAGCCGCGCGGAATCAAGGGTCTGAATGATCGCGAAGGTGCGGGTCGCGAGCCTCGTCTTGTTGCTTTGGAGATGTCCGATGAGATGCCACGTCGCCTCGGTCAAGTCCGCGAGCTCAGCGCGTTTGGCCGCGGCCTCCCGGATATAGTTTTCGCCGAAGTCGCGCGCGCCGGCATGATAGGCCGCGCGGACCGCGTCGGGAGGCTGAGTTTTGCTCGCGAGGACGAGGCGAACTGCATCCGTCGTTCGTCCCGAGCGCTTCGCTGCCTGCGCAATTCGCTCGCGTACCTCGCGCAAGCGCGTTGCGATTTCTTCAGCCCCCAGCATCAGATGATCCCGTGGCGGCGCAAAGCCGCGACAACGTCATCGGTCGGCAAACCCATCACATTGTCGCGCGATCCATCGACATGCGAGATGAAGCCGCCACCGATTCCCTGGATGCCGTAGGCGCCGGCTTTGTCGAACGGCTCGCCGGTCCCGATGTAGGTGGCAATTTCGTCAGGCGCGAGCGCGCGAAAGGTCACGCGGCTGATGACCGCTTCGCTTGCGATGATTTTCGTATCCGTCGCCAGCGCATATGCGGTCACTACTGTATGGGTTCGGCCCGAGAGCGTGCTGAGCATTCGGGTAGCATCGTTCGCATCGATGGGTTTTTCGAGAATCTCCCCCTCGCATTCAACCACCGTGTCGGCGGCAAGCACCGAGCGCTGTGGATGTAGCCGGGAAACGGCAAGCGCCTTGTCGCGCGCCATCCGGAGCGCATAGTCGCGAGCCGCTTCGTCTGGATGGCGGATTTCGTCGAGGCCGCTCTGCACCACCTCGAATTCGATGTGCGCACGAGTTAAGAGCTCGCGCCGTCGCGGTGACCCGGACGCGAGGATCAGTGTTGATGCGATGTTCATCTTGCGAGCTTCAGGTTATCCCGACTTTCGGATCGCGAGCCACCCCAATTGAGATGCGCCGCGTCATCAGATAACCCAGTTAGAGGTGAGTATGCGGCGATATCATCTGGTCGCGATGATTGTTGGGGTTGCGGTGGGTCTGATTGGATGTGGCGCGAGTTCAGCCGGTCCCGAGGGCGGAACTGCGCCGCCGGCGACTCCGCCTCAAGCGAGCGCTTCGAGCGCATCCTCGCCGCAGACCCTATCGTCACCGTCGCAGGCGTTCCTCCAGGGATATCGCGCGTATCAGAATCACGACCTCGCGACCGCAATCGAGCGTCTCGGATACGCATCGGATCATTTTCCGCAGTTGGCCGACTACGCGCTCTACTATCGCGGCCTGGCGCAGAGGGACTCGGGTGACCTTGCGGCTTCCGCGGCGAGTTTCGAAGCTCTGACCCGAAATTATTCCGAAAGTGTGATGATAGCCCCCGCGCAGGTCGCCCTGTCCGATGTCTACTTGCGTCTCACCCGGGCGACTGACGCCGCCGCGGCGGCTTCCAGAGCCATCGCCAGGACAACCGATCCGAAAATCGAACAGTCTGGACGGCTGGCATTGGCGCGCGCGCTTGCGGCCGAGGGCGACGCGCGCGGCGCCTACCATGAGCTGATGACATTGCGCGAAACCTGGCCGCGCGGCATCCACGATGCCGAGGCACGCAGTTTCGCGTACTCGATCCTCGCGAACAATGCCGAGGTCGCGAACGTTAATTCGATCGAACATCATCGTGATGAAGCCGCCTTGCTGCTGCGGGAAGGCCAACCTTCGATCGCATTGCAGGAAATCGCTGCGGGGCTCGCGATGATGCCGCCGAACGCGCTACGTGCCGAATTTATCTTCATGAAGGCACAGGCGCTGAAGCCGCATCCGGAGCAGGCCGAAGCCGCCTACCTGCAATACCTGCGAATCGCGCCGGCCGGGCCCTCGGCGCCGGCCGCGCTCGACGCGCTGGCGCTGCTCTATTGGCATCGCGAGGATCGTGACCTCGCGCGCGCAACCTTCGGCAAACTGATCGCGCGATTTCCCGAGAGCCATTACTCGCCCGGCGCGATGCTCCGCATCGGGCGCATCTACGAAGAGGATCACAAATACGATCTGGCGCGCGCCGAGTATGGAAAACTCATCGCGCGCTATCCTTCCAGCGAGTCCGCCGACGATGCGCGCTTCCGCCTGCCGTGGACTTTTTACATGACACGGCGCTATGCGGAGGCGGCGAAGAGTTTCGCCGCGACGCGCGCTCATCCGGGAAGCGAAGCCGGCTCGCGTGACATGTTTACCTATTGGACGGCGCGCGCCAAAGAAAAATCCGGTGACGTCGCGGATGCGCGCGGTCTCTATGAGTTGTGCGCGGCGAGTATCGAGAGCAACTACTATCCCGATCTCGCGCGGCGCCGGATTGACGCCGCTCTGCCTGACCTCCCCGCCGCGAGTGCGAGCGATCCGAGGTTCGATCCGAATCTGGCTGCGCCCGCAGGTTCAGCATCCTTTCATGTCGATCGCGTGCTCGCTTTGCGAGAACTCGGCTTGAAGGAACTCGAGGCCGGGGAATTGAAGCAACTCGAAAGTCAGACCGCATCCGATTCCGAGTTGCGTAGCTTCGTGCTCGCAGGCCTGCAATCGTCGGGCGCCTATTACGATGCGATTGTTGCCGCGAGCAAGATGGAAAAACGCGGCGCGCTCAGTCATCCGGTCGCCGAGCGCATCCGTTATCCGCGCGCGTACTGGGAACTGATCGCATCGAAGGCCAACGGCGACGGCCTCGATCCTTACCTGGTCGTTTCGTTGATGCGGCAGGAAAGCTGGTTTAATCCCGATGCGACTTCGGTTTCCGATGCGCGAGGATTGATGCAGTTGCTGCCCTCAACCGCGAGTCGTATGGTCCGCGAGAACGGCCTCGCGCTGGCTCAGCCGGTCAATCTCTACGACGCCGAAACCAACGTGGAACTCGGCACCATCTACCTGAAGCAGTTGCTTGCGATGTTCAACGGCAACGCGATTCGCGCAGTCGCCGCGTACAACGCAGGCGAGCATGCGGTCGTCGGGTGGAATGAAAAGTTCCCCGGTGATGACGACGAGTGGGTCGAGAACATCGGCTATCACGAGACGCGCGATTACGTGAAGCGCGTCATCGGCAACCAGCGCGAGTACCAGATGCTATACGGCCGCGGACTCCAATCGGCATCCGCCACGAGGCCGTAGCTACCAGAAGCGTAGGCGGCCGGTATCGACGTGGACGAAACCGGTGCGCGGATAATATCCGACGCCGCCGCCGAACATCGACATCGCGGCACGACGCACGTTCTTGAGTGATCGCCCCTCGACGCAAATATCGATCGCCTTAGCATCGAGATGCAGGCTGTGGACCGCAACACCCTCAGTGGCGAAGTGCAACATCGCGTTGGTTTTCGGAGTGCGATATCCCGAAATGATCTGGAACGGTTCCCTGGTCGCGAGCCGATGCTGAATGCCCACCAGCAAATCGAGCAGCGCGGGATCGATGGGCTTCATCTCGTTCTGCCGCCAGTCGCGCAGGATGAAATTGATCTCGTGCAGCGCGCCGGGGATGTATTCGCCATTGGCGAAGTAGGTCGTCTTGAGGTTCTCGCCAGTATGCAAATTGTAAAACGATAACGACCGCGCGCGGTGCGGAATCACTCGATACGCGGCCATTGCGGCGCCTGGAATCAGCGCCGATCCCGCCGTCATCAGGCCTATTTTTAGCAGATTGCGCCGGCTGACCAGCGCCGGCGTGACATCACTATTTTTCAATCCAGTCGTCCCCGTAACTGAACTTATTTCCTGGCCGTCACGTCGTGCGCGATACCATCATGGTTCTCCACGAGCGCGGCCACCCCGGACCAATCAATCAAATCGGTGACCTCCAAGCTAGCAGCGAGATGCCTGACGTCATCCAGCGTCGCCCCACCGGCCTCGTATATATCACGATCGACCTCGAGGAAAAGTCGCCCATCGCCAGTCTTCGCGATCAGCACCGGCTCGTAGATGATCATGCCCGGCTCGCCCTTCGAGATTCGATGGAACAGGTCCTTGATGTTGTCGGGATCGAGTCGCACGCAACCATGGGTATGGTAGCTGTAGATGCTCGAAGGCGCGTTGGTCGCGTGGATGCCGATGCCGCGGATGCTGGTGCCAATCCAGTAATTGCCGAGCGGATTGTTGGGGCCCGGCTCGACGCGCGTCTGCACCTCCCGACCCTCCTCTTCCATCTCATCCTGGATGTCGCGCGGCACTACCCACGCCGGATTCTTATGTTTGCTGATCACCGAAAAGGCCCCGGTGGGTGTCTCCCAGTCGGGTTTTCCTACCGCGACGGGATAGGAAGTGACCAGCTTGCCATCCTCAAAATAGAAGAGCATCCGCTGCGGAAGGTTCACGAGGATTCCGTTGGTAATGTCGCAGGGCACGATGTGCTGATTGTCGATGTGCACGCTGCGGCCATGCTCGACGATCGAGAAGCGCGAGACGTGATTCGCCTTCGCAATCAACTTCGAATCCTCGCCGAGCTTGGCCGAGATCAGATGGACCTCCTGCTTGTCGCCGGGGGCATATTCGAACTCCTTCCCGACGATGGTGTTGCTCAGGCAGGGGAAGTTGCGCAGCGCGTATGGCAGCGGCGTGGGCGTCGCGGTCGGCGTGACGGTTGGCGATGCGGTCGTGCTCGCAGCAGGCGCCGGAGACGCTTCCGGTGCCGAAGGCGCCGGGTTGCGAGAGTGTTGGCACCCGGAAATCAGCAGAAACACAAACACCAGGAACGCGGCAACCGCCGACATCATGAGGGCTCCGGATTTGGCGGCGTCGGTCAAAAGCAGACGGCGCGATTATCTTGAGCCATCATAGCGGCGGCGACACCCGGAGTCATGACGCGTCACGTCAGGATCACGACCCGCCCAGCTTCTTGAGCGCCTGATCGACTCCCGGCATCCTGCTCGGCAGCTCTTTGCCCTTGAGCATTCCGCCCGCAGTAAGCACCATATGATGCGCGTGCGCGTTCTTGATGGCGCTGCGAAAGCCCATCTCATCCTGGGTGTTGTTGATGGCGATCTTTAACATCCGCAGAGTGAAGCGATCGGTCTCCGCGATGCGTTCCGCCAGCGCCGTGGTTTCCGCTTCCAGCCGGTCGCGCGGGACCACCATGTTCACGAAGCCCAGCTTCTCGGCCTCCTGCGCCTTGACGAAACGGCTTTGGTAGAGAATTTCCTTGGCCTTGCGCACGCCGACATCCCATGGAATCGAAAAGTACTGCAGCAATGAAGGCAGAAACATCGCGTCATCGGAGGCCACCACCAGGTCCATCGCGGCCGCGAACATCCAGCCACCGAAAATGCAGAAGCCGTGAACCTGCGCGATGGTGGGCTTGGTGAGGTCGCGCCAGCGCAGGGTCGTATCGATGTACAAATCCCACGAGCGCTTGTGCTGCCCACGCATCCCCTTCGGATAGGGGCGCTTGATGGTGTCGTCTTTGTCCTCGGGCGTGCCGAGGTCGTGGCCGGAGGAGAAATGCTCGCCCTCGCCCTTCAAGATAACGACGCGGATGTCGTCGTCATCGTTGGCGGCGGCAAACGCCTCGTCCATCTCCTCGATCATCAGGCGCGACTGCGCGTTCTTGTAGCGCGGCCGGTTCAGAATCACCCGGCCGATGCGATCGGACTTTTCATACCTGATGTGCTTGTACGACATGGCTGTCCACCTCTTCGGATGCTAACAGCCGCGTAGCCCGCACGGGGCGCGCTTGTCAACCGGCATCCAACAAAATGGCGGGAATCTCGTCATACAGATTGGCGGGTTGCCTCGCCGATACCGCACCAATAGCTTCACAACCGAGCGTCAATGCTGACTGAATCCGCGAGCATAGCCACCACTCCCGTGGTCAACCATCCTCGGAGTCACTACCCGGGCTACCGCGGGCTTTTGGTTCTCTTCGGGCTGGAGACGCTGGCGATCAATCTGGCGCGGCTTCCCGAGAGCATGCGGTTCGACCGCTTTGCATTCTGCGATCACGGCGCCAACCTCACGCTGCAATACCTGATCGCCGACGGACTGCGCCCCTCGCTCGATTTCGGCTATCACTATGGTCTTCTTCCTGCGTTGATTGGCCGAATCTGGTTCGGGATTTTCGGCGCCACCCCATGGGCATATCAGGCTGCGATGGTAGTCGCGGATCTCCTCTGCGCATGGGCAATCGCGAAAATACTCTCGCAGTTGAGGATCGGCGCGGTAGGTCTCGCCCTCGCGGTCATTACCTTGGGTTATGCCTTCCAGGCCACCTATGTAAACTTCGCCCACGCCACCGAGGCTGTCCTGCTTAGCCATGCGCTGGCTGAGCAGGCTCGCGGTTCACGTGCCAATGCCCTCGCGCTCGCGACAGCCGCCGTCTTCGCCAAACCCAGCATGGGGTGGGTATACGGGTTGTTGCTGGTGATCTTGATCGTCCGCGATCTCCGCGGTCCAGGTTTCAGCACCCGCAGACTGTTGGCGTCGCTCGCTCCGGCGGCGGTCGTTTTCGGCGGCCTCAGTTCTGTACTGATTGCGGTATATGGTCCGGCAACGTTTCTCCACACGCTGTTGCCTTTCGAAGGCGTGTCAAACTACCGCGCGTTGCGCTTTGGTCTGCTTGCGGCCGGACGGGAACTATGGGACCCGAGCGGGTTACCCTGGACCTTCTATCTTATCGATGTGTCGGGTTTCTGGATTTTGAGTACTTTATTTTTGTGGTGCATCGCCGCGTTTGCGGTTCGCGTTGCTAGCGCGGGAGCATCAGCGCGCCGCCGGACAGAGATTCTGGTCACCTGCGCGATTTTGCATCTCGCGTTTGTAGCCTTCTTCTTTGGAAACCAGTGGTCATGGATTTATTACTCGTACTTCCTGATGATAGGAACTGCGATCGCCGTGGATTTCGGCGGGCTTCAAAGTCGGATCGGATTAGTTTTATGCGCAGTCGCGGTACTGTCATGGACCGACCTCGCTTACTGGTCACTGCGATGGTGGCGAACAACGGCGCCCGACTCAGTGACAGCGGATCTTTGGGCACCGGAAGATGAACGGACAGAATGGCTTAGAACGCTCTCCGTGACCGAGGGCCATAGAACCGTGATCCTCGATAACATGGGCGCCGCTGAATTGCTCTTCAGTGGCTTCGAAAGCCCGGTAAGTCTCTACCTTACGGGCGGACTGATGCAGTCGGCGGATATCGATCGCAAGCTCGGCCAACTCTCCACCGCTGAGATGGTTGTGGTACCGATTACGATAAGCGCCTGCAGCGGGATTCCTGATGCGTCGGAGTTTCGAGACGCGATGAAAAATTTCGATCTGGCATGGAGTGGAAACCACTTTCAGGTCTTCCGGCGGCGTGCGGAACCCTAAAGATGATTTCAGGCGATTGTTGCAGCGCTGCTACAAACAGACTCTACCGTTCGTGAGCTTCCAAAGTGTAATGCGTCATGAAGCGTTTTGATTCTTTCAGCTGTCATTTTAGCAGGCACAAAAGCTGCACTTTTCTCGTACTGAATGTCATCCGCTAACCCTCAATTTCAGCTCGACGTCGATGCCATCGGATCCGGCCATCTTGCTAAATCGAGCATCGATATTAGCTCACTGAAAATAGTCAATCACGACGGGCGCACCGCCTTTTTCATAACTGTAGGATTGTTCTTGTCGAGTCTTCTGGTCTTCTGCGTTTCGCCAGTCATCAACACCAGCGATTCTATGTACTCGATGGTGCTGAGCGAGAGCATTCTTCATCGTCACTCGACGCATCTCGATTGGGTTCACTTTCCGGCTCCCATCGCCGAACTGAAGAATAGCACGCCACCAACTTTCAACCCCAAATATTCGACCTACCCGCTCGGAAACGTGAATGGTCACATTGTCTATTGCTTTCCGAACGGGAGCTCACTGCTATCAGTTCCGTTCGTGGCCATAATGAATGGATTTGGAGCCAACGCGATAAGACGGGATGGGAGCTGCAGTTTGGGTGGGGAGGTTGTGATCCAAAAAATGCTTTCCGCGCTCCTCATGGCGCTGCTTACCTGCCTAATTTTTCGTGCCGGATTGTTCTTGTTGACTATCAACACGAGCACGATTGTCGCTTTGAGCTTTGCCTTCGGCACTCCGGTTTGGAGCACCGCCACGCGGGCGCTGTGGTCGCATACATGGTTCATTTTTCTGGGCGGCATCGTCGTCTACCTTTTACTTCGCACCGAATCCCAGGTCCGGAAAATGCCGTCCATACTTATCGCCACACTACTGTCATGGATGTATTTCGTTCGTCCAACCGGTGCCGTTCCCATCGTCTGCGTAGCGGCCTTCCTCTTCGTATGTCATCGCGGAGAGTTCAAAAGGTTCGCGGCAGCGGGCGCCCTGTGGTTCGGGGCATTCACTGTGTATTCATGGTTCACATTTGACGAAGTGATTCCCGGGTATTACCTGGCGTCGCGGCTTCAATTTCGAACATTTCCGATCGCCTTAGCCGGGATTCTGGTAAGCCCTTCGCGGGGCCTGTTCCTTTATGTTCCCATGACAGGTTTCATAACTTATGTTCTGATCCGCTACCGGCATGAACTCCCGTACCGGAGACTGTTATTCCTATCGCTATCGGTGATCCTGGTTCACGGCGTATGTGTTGCTGGGTATCCCAACTGGTGGGGCGGCGCTTCCTATGGGCCTCGTTTGCTGACTGACGTTTTACCGTGGTTTGCGGTGCTAGCAATTTTAGGGTTGGCCGGACGCGCTAAAACTCATCCTCTCGATAACTGTCGATTGGAACTTGCGACGGCCTGCTGTCTGGTGGCGTTATCGATCGCGATTAACGGACGCGGAGCGTTCTCTGTTTCCACCCAGCAATGGAGCACAGTTGTCGATGTGGATAGACATCCTGAGCACATATTCGACTGGTCCTATCCTCAATTCGCAGCCGGGTTGATTCCTCCGCCTGACTACGTCGTGGAAAATATCAACCGCTTGAGAAGGGCCGCCGCGGCGAGCAACCGTGATTAGGATGCACTCGCGGCAAAGACTTTCGCGCGCGGTATCGGCCGTCGCGGTATACCTGGCGCTGTCACTGCTCCTGTTCGGGCGCGCACTGCCGGGTCACCTGTTCGATTCCTATATCGGCCATGACACCGATCCATCTTTATATATGTGGTCGCTCGCATGGTGGCCGTACGTCCTACAGCACCAGGTGCATCCGTTTCTGACCCAACTGATCTGGGCGCCGCAAGGTATCAACCTCGCGTGGGTAACCTGCCTGCCGTTACTGGGCATTATCGCTACCCCACTGACTGCAATGCTCGGACCGCTGGCGACGTTTAATTTGATTATCCTTTTGCTACCACCACTCGCAGCCTTCACCGCATTCATGCTGTGCAAGAGGCTTAGCGGCTCGTATGCGGCTGGTCTGCTGGGAGGATTGCTCTTCGGCTTCTCGCCCTTCGTGCTCGGGCAGCTCCTCAGCCATCTGAATCAGCTGCTGATTTTTCCGATTCCACTGGCGGTCTATCTAGTCATCCGCCGTGCGCAAAATGACCTGAGTCGTGGCGGATTCGTGGCCCTGCTGACTCTGACGCTCTCGGTCCAGTTCTTACTGGTACTGGAACCGTTTGCGGTGATGACGTTCATCGGTGGAGTGCTATTAGTGTTCGCCGTCCGAGCCGGCTCCGATGAGGTTCGGCGGCGGATTTTGCGATTGCTTCGGGAAATCGCGACCGCATACCTCGCCACCGCCGTTTTGATGAGCCCATATATCTATTTCTATTTCGCCTATGGTTTTCCGCACCTGCCGCTCTGGCCGTCCGCGATGTTCTCGACTGATTTGCTGAACTTTTTGGTCCCGACTTCCGCGAACGCGCTTGGCAACTTTCCAGCGCTGACCAAAATATCCGCGACTTTTCCCGGCGACATTTTCGAACAGGGCGCGTGCTTCGGAATTCCCTTGCTCGCGGTCGCGGTCATCTGGTGCCGGCGCCATCGCGGCGAGCTGACGACAAAACTTCTGGTCGCCACCATCGCGGTCAGCAGCATCCTCGCGCTCGGACCGTTCCTGCAAATCGCGGGACATCAGACGCTGCCGATGCCGTGGCTGGCGATCGCGAAGTTGCCGCTAATCAAAAGCGCGGTGCCGGCACGATTGGTCATGTATGCCTTCCTCGCCCTGGCGGTGATTTTCGCGCTGTGGCTGAGCGATCCCCGTACCAGCCGAATTGAAAGAGGCGTCGGAGTTTTTGCGATCCTCGTGATGCTCACGCCGAACCTTTCAGCCTCGTTCTGGGCCACCCGCGCGCCGCTGCCGGCATTCTTCCGCGACGGAACTTCGCAACGTTTGCTGAGCAGCGACGATATCGTGCTGCCGCTGCCGTTCAGCCAGCAGGGCATGGCGATGATGTGGCAAGCAGACAGCGGAATGAATTTCAGGATGGCGTCGGGGCTCACAGGTTTGCAGCCAATCGAGATCCGGCGGTGGCCAGTCGTCAACCTGTTGGTCGGCTCGCCGGATCTTCCGGAGCCCGAGCTCCAGCTCAAGGCTTTCGTCGCCAACCTGGGAATTACCGCGATCGTCGTCGACGCGAGCGATGCGCGCACGCCGCAATGGACCCGGTTGCTGGCAAACCTCAATGTCGAACCGAAGGCAGTCGGCGGCATTCTTCTATATCGCATCCCGCCCGATGCGTTTGCAGCCTATCGAGGAATGAATCCCATTGAGCTCGAGCAACGCGCCGAGCGCGCGCGTTTCGAGACGGTGATCTCCGCGACCGATAAGTACGTGGCTTCCGGTGGTGTCCTCGCGAAGCTCGATGTTCCTGCGCTGCAATCTGCCGGTCTGTTGCCGGCCGAATGGACCTTCGACAACAAGCCCGGCGCGTACCGTGACATATGGTCGGGGATTATCGATGGCAAGATCGGAATCGGGGTCGCGGGTTCGGCGTCCGGACTCCGACCCATCATCGAGAGCTATCGGGCCGACGCCGGCCAGATCTACTTCCCATACCCACGACGGTGGTCTCGGAACGGTCCGCAATCGTTTCTTAAGACTTTCTTCGCACCGGAGATATTCGGCTCGACGAGTGGGGAATCGATTCAGTTGATGGTTATGACGTTCGATCCGGCGCAGTTGAGGCAGGTCGCGGCGCACTTGCCGTCGCAACCTTCAGTCAATCTTGCAGCTGCTCCGCGCGAAGCTTCTCGCTAATCGCCATCGCGTTCAGCGCGGCGGTCAAACGCACCGGATAGACAGCGGGACTAGTAAGCGAGCGCTGTTTTGCACCCAGCATCGCAAACTCGCTCATAAAATGATCGCGCGATTGCTCCAGTGCCGGCGCCGAAGCCAACCGCCGCCCATCCTCGAACACCGCCTGCAGCATCGGCGTGATTTTGGCCACCGCCGGCTTGAACTCGCGCGTCACGCTGACGGCCGACTCATCGATGAGTGCCACCAGGTCTTGCGAATAATGACCGCTGGCATCGATGCCACGGAAAACCTGCTTGCGTCCGGGCACGGTGGCCTTGCCGGCGGAGGTTTTCAGCCGGGGTCTCCCGAGATAGTCACCTAGCTTGTAGGTGTAGTCGGCGCTGGGAGCATCGTCACTGACAGTTAGCGCGGTGCCGACCCCGAACGCGTCGATGGGCGCGCCGGAGCGAATCAACTCGGCGATGCGGTACTCGTCGAGATTACCGCTGGCGAAGATCGCGACGTCATTGAGTCCGTGCTGATCGAGAATCGCGCGCGCCTGCCGGCTCAACTGATATAAGTCGCCGCTGTCGAGCCTGACCGCCTGAATCTTGATGTCTTCAGTTGCCAGCCGCCGCGCGAGTTCGGCGACGTTCCGGACACCTTGCGCGGTGTCATAAGTGTCGACCAGCAACGTGCTCAATTTCGGGAAAGTTCGCGCGAAATCCTCGAACGCCTTCTTCTCGCTGTCGTGCGCCATGATGAAGCTATGACTCATGGTGCCGAAGACCGGCATCGCGTAGCGCTTGCCCGCGAGCAGATTCGAGGTGCCACTGAAGCCCGCGAGATAGCTGGAGCGCGCGGCGATCAAAGTGGCATCGGCGCCCTGACCGCGGCGCAGCCCGAACTCCACCAGCCTGCGCCCCGAGGCGACGCTGAAGCATCGCGCCGCCTTGGTCGCGGTGAGCGAGGCAAATCCCAACTGGTTGAGGATCAGGGGCTCGAGAATTTGCGCCTCGATGAGCGGCCCGCGGACCTCCATCACCGGCTCACCGGGAAAGAAAATGCTGCCATCTGCGATGGCGCGAATCGATCCGGTGAAGCGCAACTGCGCCAGGTGCTGCAGAAACTCCGGCTTGAAGAGATGCAGCGACTCCAGGTAGCCGAGCGCATCCGGATCGAAGTGGAAATCCTCCACGAGCTCCAGCACGCGCTCCAATCCGGCCGCAATCATATAGCCGCGAGTGGACGGAAAACGTCGCACCATAACTTCGAAGGAGGCGGTTCCATTCATCGCGCGCTCGAAGAAAGCCGCCGCCACGGTAAATTCGTAGAGGTCGTTGAGGATGGAAACCTCGTGCGGATCGAGGCGCAGGTCAATCGGCATTATGGGATGACTCTAGCGAAAACCGGCGCGGTGCGGGAACCGATGTCCGCTCAACGCGGAGGCTCGGGAGGCTCCGGCGGCTTGGGCGGGGGCGGAGTCGGAGGATTATCGTGCACGATGCGGGTCTCACGGTCGCCGCGGTCGCGCAGCACGTTGGAGATTTTCTGCAGGCGCTGATCGACGAGATAGTTGATGGTGCCGGGCTCCTCGAGGGTGCCAGCGCGCACACCGGTGAGCAGCTCGATGCCGTGATCGATGGTGTCGATCGGATAGATGTGGAAGACGCCGCGCGCGACCGCATCGACGACCTCGGGATCGAGCATCAGGTTGTCGACATTGGCGCGCGGGACCAGGACACCTTGCGATCCGGTGAGGCCGACCGCTTTGCAGACGCGATAGTAGCCCTCGATTTTCTCATTGGCGCCGCCGATCGCCTGCACATTGCCGTATTGATCGACGGAGCCGGTGACTGCGAGATTCTGCCGAATCGGCATGGCGCTGAGCGCGGAAAGCAGTGAATAGACTTCCGTCGAACTCGCGCTGTCACCATCGATGCCGGAATACGATTGCTCGAAGCAGATGCTCGCGGTCATCGCCACCGGATGGGCCTGGCCGAAGCGATTGCGCAGGAAGCCGCTCAGAATCGCCATGCCCTTGTCATGTGTCGAACCCGACAGGCGCGCCTCGCGCTCGATGTTGATGAGCCCCGCCTGGCCGAGCGCGACCGTCGCGGTGATGCGCGAGGGACGTCCGAACGCGTATCCGCCAACATCGATGACTGCGAGTCCATTGATCTGCCCCACCGAGGAGCCGTCGACATGCACGACCAGAGTGCCGTTGGCGATCAAACGCCGAATCTCTTCCTCGATGTAGTTGAGGCGCAGCATCCGTTCGCGTAGCGCGCGCTCGACGTGCGGCGCCGAAACCATGCGAGCGCCCTCGCTGAGCGCGAAGTAGGCCGACTCGCGCGCCAGGTCATCGATCGGTTCCATCACCGCCAGCATCCGGGCGCGATCCCCAGCCAGCCGCATGCCGTACTGAACGATTCTCGCGAGCGCATCGCCATCGAAGGGCGGGAGCTTCTCGCGGCGGACCAGTTCACCAACGCGGGCGGCATACTTCGCGGCGGCGGTTTTATCGGCCCCGACGATCGAGCGAATTTCCGCCTTCACCTTGAACAGCTCGGGAAAATCGGTGTCGTAAAAATATAACATGTTGTAGAGATACGGCCCGCCCAGCACGAGGATCTTGTTGCGCACCTCGATCGATTCGGGACGCAATCCGCTCACCGCGAAAAATGGAAACGGCTCGAAGGTCTCAACCGTCACCCGGCCGGATTTGAGGCTGCGTTTGAGCGCCTTCCACACGCCCGGCTCGATCACCGCATCTTCCATGTCGAGGACCAGGAAGCCTCCGTGCGATTTGATGTAGGAGCCGCTGATGATGCGGGTGAAGTTGGTGCCGGAGCGTCCCAGCGGATCGATCCAGCGCTCGATGGTGCCGAAGAGGTTGCGATAGGTCGGGGCATCTTCGCTGACGACCGGCGCGCCCCTGGTTTCCGAATTGTCCACCATCACGTTGACCTGGTACTCGAACCAATGCCGTCCGTCTTCGGGCGGTTGCGGCATCCCGGGAGCGCCTTGCGGCTGGCGGCCTTCGGTTTCGCGAAAGCGATCGAGATTGTCGAGGATGTGCTCGGCGACGTGATCGAGGTATGCCACCACACCCGGATTTTCAAACTGCGCCTTGATCTCGGCGATCAGAGGATTGACCAGTCGCGCGGCGAACGAGCGCTCGATGGCGCGAATGTCCTCGATGAGTTCGCGCATCAGCTCCTGCTGTTTGAGGACGACGCCGCCGAACTCTTCCTGCAGCACGACCTGTGCCTTGCCCAACACTTCGCGCTGCTCGTCGGTCTTTTCCTGCATCGCCTTGTTCAGCGCCTCGGGCGATTCGGGCACCTTGCCCTCGATGAGCGGGATGAAGATCACCTGGCCATTAGGCGTGGTCTGGATAGCAAAGCCGCGCTCGCGTGCCTTTTGCTCGAGCCCGCCGAAGAGGTCCTGCGCGCGCTTGTTATACTTCTCGCGCAGCGCCGACCGTTCCTGGTCGAAGTCCTCACGCCGAAACGCCTTGGGGAGCTGCTCGATGATCGATTCGACCAGTTGATTCATCCGCTCGCGCAGCTTGCGGCCATTGCCGGACTTCAAATGCAGCGCGCAGGGCGCCTCGGGAGTGCGAAAGTTATGCACGTAAACCCAGTCACCCGGAGTCGGCATCGAGGCGGCTTTTTCCGTGAGCAGCTTCATTACCGATTCGCGCTCTTCGCGCGATCGCACGCCGGACACGAACACGTTGTAGCCGGGCCCGCCGATGCCGATTGCCATCCGAATCGCATCGAAGGCGCGGCCCTGGCCGAGCAGCTCCTCGCCGTTGCCATCCTTCGACGCGGCAACCAGTTCGTCCGGGGTCAGCGGAGGCGCGCCGCGCAACTCCGAAGGCGGCAGTTCGAGAGGCGCAGGCGCCGGCTTCAGTTCAGCCGGTTTGCCTTCAGCGGGTTTGGCTTCAGCCGGTTTGGCTTCAAAAGGAGTCCGCGAATCTCCGGCGGTGTTTTCAGGCATGGGAGGATCTCACTGGCGGGAGCGGAGGGAGGCACGCTCGTTAGTTGTTGACTTTGATTCGTTTGGGCTTTTGCTTCGGCACGATGACGATCAGTGTGCGATCGGTCCATCGCGCCTCGACTGCCTCGGCCTCGATCGGCACCGCGAACGAGTAGGCGCTCTCGAAGGTTCCTTCCGGGCCGGCGGGAGCGCGTACGCTGAGGCGCTGGCCTGCGATGTCGATCTCGATTTGCGCGGGATCGACATTGGGCACCGCGACCCGGACTTCGTAACGATCGGGATGATCGAGGATTTGCGCGTTTTCGAATTCATCGCGCTCGGGCACCCGGCGCCATCGCGAGATCAGCATCTCGTCGAAGAATTCGTCGATCGCTCGTTCAAAATCCTCGACGCTTATTCCTGCTCGCCTGGCCATTCCGAAAAGCCTCGCGCCAATTCTAATGCGTCCCGCCTATGCTGGTCGAGCCTGCCGTCGCGATTTCGCGCCGCGCCGCCGGCGAAACTGGCGCTTGCCTCATCCGAGGACTCAACGCTATGGTCCCTTCGTGGCGAACTTCAGCAAAATCGTTTCCGCGACGGACTTCTCCGAAGACTCAACCCTTGCGATCGGCTATGCCGAAGAGATCGCGCGCCGTTTCGGCGCCGAGATCATCCTGCTGCACGTCGACCAGGCGCTGCCGCCGGTGATGGTATCGCCGGAGATCGGACCGGTGATGGACGTCGGCGCGATGACGCGCATCGCGGAAGAGCAGCGCATGATGGCGCAGAAGGAACTGGACAAGCTCGTCAACCGGATGCGCGATTCCGGCCTCAAAGCGCGTTCGCTGCTCAAAGTCGGTTCGCCCTTCCTCGAAGTGATTCACGCCGCCCAGGGCGAAGGCGCCGATCTGATCGTGATGGGCACCCACGGCCGCACCGGTATTGCGCATGTGCTGATGGGAAGCGTCGCCGAGCGTGTCGTGCAGAAAGCGCATTGCCCGGTGCTGACGATTCGGCACCCCGATCGCAAGTTCAAGCACCCTTTAGATAAGTGATCTGAACGTTGTCCCGCGGAGACGGCCCCCCTCTCATCCGTCTGTCACGATGGTCGCGAAGACCCAGAGCGACCATCGCGCCATCCACCTTCTCTTTTTCGCTTCGACTCCGCTGGCGCTCCGCCTCAGCGGCTTCGCGCTCTCGCCAGCGAGAGAAGGGACGGCCCACCCAAAGAGAACCAATTCTTACTTGCCGGTGAACCTCGGTGAGCGCTTTTCGATGAAGGCCTTCACGCCCTCCGCGAAATCTTTCGAGCGTGTCATCAACTGCACCGCCTCATCATTGTCTTTGATCGCGGTTGCGAGGTCGGTGAACAAATGTTCCCAGACCATTCTTTTCGCCTGCGCGACGCCGAGCGGGGAGCATTTACTTGCGATGTGGCCGGCCACCTCGCGCGCGGTCTCCATCAGCTTGTCATGCGGCACGACGCGATTGACCAGGCCGATCGCGAGGGCCTCCTGCGCGTCGATGAGACGTCCGGTGATCGCAAGCTCCATCGCGCGGGTCGCTCCGATGATGCGTGGCAACATCCAGCTTGAGCCATGCTCGATCGCGAGTCCGCGCTGGGTAAATATCAGGCCCATTCGCGCTTTATCCGAGGCAATGCGGATGTCCTGATAGAGGCACAGCGTAAAACCCATCCCGACGCAGGCTCCATTGATGGCGCCGATGACCGGCTTCTTGAGCGCCATCGCCCATGAATACTGAGTGCGGTAGTCGGGCCGCGTTTCCTTCGGCAGATCATCCTGCGGTGCCGGAAAAGCTCCGCCGGCGGTCGCACGCCCTTGTGAGATCTCGCTTAGTCCACCCATATCGGCGCCGGCGCAGTAGGCGCGTCCCGCGCCGGTGACGATGATCGCGTTTATGTTGTCATCGCGATCGGCATCGAGCATCGCCTGACGCATCTCGGAGCCCATCCTGCCCGTCCACGCATTCATCTTGTCGGGCCGGTTCATGGTCACCGTCGCGATGCGATCGGCTTTGTCGTAAATGATGTCGCTGAAATCCATACTTTTGCCTCCGGCACGTAGCCGATAGTCGAAGTTCAGTTTTAAGCCTGAGGAGCCCGATCAAAGCATCACTTGGATGGGGATGCCAAACGGAAATTTCGCGCGCTGGCAACGGGTCAGCTTGAAAATCCGGCAGGCGGATTGACGCGCGGCAAGCCCGCGGCGGCGAAATTAACCAAACCACGCGATTAGAATGCCGAAAAAGCCGCGCAACTTGGATAAGGCGCGATCGGATTTGCGTGAAGGGCAGGAATGACTACCGTATCAAGAATGTTCTGAACGTCTTCTACTGCTTTGGGATAATTCTTGATGTCGCGCAAATATTGAGGGCTGTCGGCTACCTCAATCTTTAGTTGGCTCGGTTGCGGCATCCTCCCGCTCCAACGCAGATGCATCCAATCCTGCCTCAACCATCACATCGCGAAGTTTGGTCCGGGCATCGGTATCTAGCAAAAGCGCGAAGCTTTCGAGGATGTCATCCAATTGCTCTAGTACCTGTTCTAGCTGTGCCCGTTGAGCTTCCGTCATCACGATCGGATGTTTTTCGGCCACGTCCCGAAGTTTGGCCAACGACTTCTTGCCCTCGGAGACCGTTGCGAATGCAGCACGCATACAGCCGTCGCTATGTAAGGGCGGCTCCACATCCAAATACTTGTGCCATGCCCCGACATACTCATTTGCGCTCTGTACAAGATCGGCAAACAACCGATTCGTTTCGTCGCGCAATTCTTGCACTTTTGGCGCGATCTGTTGTGTCGCCTGGAAAGCGCCGAGGCTGACCGCGAATCGGGTGCTTGCCCTAAAAGCCAGGTTCGCACCCGACGATTCATCGTGCAGTATCGCCACTGGTTCCACGCGATGTCCTCCTAACGCCGGAGCAAAAACAAATATTACGCTCGCATCCGATTCCCATCTTAAGCGGCTTCGTGCGACGCGCGTCCGGAAGAATGATTGTTGAAAGTGTAATTAAGTTACGGGTCCGCAATTGCTCACACATTCCACAGTCAACATCGTATTCATTTTTTCTCATTGAGCCAAACATGAGTGGATCTGCACAATTCGCGGGCGCGGTGCGCTTCCCCTTCACCCTTGCGGCTGTTAGGTAGTGTCGGTGGCCGAAATTCCCGTGAACTCTGTCGAGGGCCGGACCTTGCCCAAACGCGCACCCGTCTTCCGAACGATCCCATTCCTCCTTACGATTTTTCTCATCCTCGGCGCGCTTTCGGTACACGCCGAGCAGGCCAGCAAGGCGATGGTGGTGTCGGAGAGCGCGCTGGCGACCGATGCCGGACTGGCGATTCTCAAGCAAGGCGGCAACGCCATCGATGCGGCGACCGCCACCGCACTGGCCGTGGGCGTCACCAATCCCGCTTCCTGCGGCATCGGCGGCGGCGGCTTCATGCTCATCTACCTCGCCAAGGAAGGGAAATTTTACGCGCTCGACTATCGCGAGACGGCGCCGCACGCGGCGAGCGCCGATATGTACTATCGCGATGGGCATCCCAACGAGGAGCTTGCGAAGGTCGGCCCGCTCGCGGTCGCGGTGCCCGGGGAGGTCGCCGGAATCGACGCGGCGCTCAAGCGCTTCGGCACCATGAAGTTTCAGCAGGTGGCCGCACCCGCGATCAAACTCGCGCGCGACGGCTTTCCGCTCAGCGAGCATCTTGCCGGTGAGATCAAATCCAACACCTCGATGCTCGCGATGGATCCGGGGCTGAAGGAAGTCTTCCTCAAGGAGGACGGCTCGGCGCCCGCGGCCGGCGAGAAGATCTATGCAAAGAAACTCGCCGAAACGATGGAGCGCCTCGGCAACACCCCGGTCGCGAAGTTTTACAATGGCTCGATCGGCAAGGAACTGGTCGCGTATCTCCAGGAACACGGCGGTATCCTGACCGAAGACGACCTGGCGGATTATCAGCCTGTTTGGCGCGATCCTCTACATCGCGCCTATCACGGGATGGTGGTCTATGCGATGCCGCCGCCGTCCTCGGGCGGCGTGGTGCTCGAAATGCTCGGGATGCTGGAACCGGGGCATCTGCCCGGTCTCGGCCTTAATTCACCGCCCTATCTCGCGCGCCTGATCGAGGTGATGCGCCAGGGCTTCATCGATCGATCGCTCTACGCCGACCCGGTCTATGTTCACGTTCCGCTCGATATTCTGCTTTCCCCGGCCCATATAAACGAGGCTCGCGAACGCGCACTGCATCAGAAGAGCCCCGCACCGGCAGGTGACGAGGCGCACGATCACGGCACCTCGAATCTGTGCGTGGTGGATGAGGCGGGCAACGTGGTCGCCATCACCACCACCATCAATACGGTGTTTGGCGCGAAGATGACGGTGCCGAAACTCGGTATCATCCTCAACGACGAGATGGACGACTTCTCGGTGTCGCCCGGTGTCCCCAACGCCTACCGGCTCGCGGGCGCGGATGCGAACTCGATCGCGCCGGGAAAACGTCCGCTCTCCAGCATGACGCCCATCATCGTGATGAAGCAGGACAAACCAGTCCTGGTGGCCGGAGGTTCCGGTGGTCCGACAATTATCACCGGCGTGCTGCAGGTGATGCTGAGCGTGCTGGATTTTCGCAGCACCGCGGAAGAGGCGGTGGCCGCCCCCCGGCTGCATGAGCAGGCGACGCCCGATGTGGTTCTGATCGAAGAGAAGATGCCGCAAAGCACACGCGATGCCCTCGAACAGATGCGCTATAAGCTCCGGGTCATTCCGCAACTAGGCGCGGTCAACGCAATCACCATCGCGCCCGACAACCTGCACGGCGCGTTTGATCCGCGCAAGGGCGGTGGCGCGGCAGGCTACTGACCCTTGCGGGTAACGTTTTGTCGCGTCCGCCCGCGCCTGTAGAGTTGTGGTCGTGGCTGAGGAGGCATCGAGCGCGGCGCGCCTCGCGCGTGACGTGAATGGAGCGCCGGTGCGATGGCAGGGCGCCGAAACCCTCGCGGTGCCCGTGGTCTTCGGCATCGCGGGGCTGATTTTTTTCTTTCATCTTGGCGCGTACGGATTCTGGGAGCCCGATGAGGCGCGGTACGGCGAGATCGGGCGCGAGATGCTCGCGCTGCACGACTTCATCGTTCCGCATCTGAATTACGTCGCGTATGTCGAAAAGCCGCCGCTGTTGTATTGGCTGACGGCGCTGTCGTTTCACATCCTCGGCGTCAATGAATTCGCGGCGCGCCTGGTGCCCGCGTTGTCGGCGTTGCTGGGGGTGCTGGCAACGTTCATCTTCGCCGATCGTGTGATGGGGCGGCCGCGGGCGGTAATGGCAACGGCGATCCTCGCGACCGCTCCGCTCTATGCAGTGATGGCGCAGGTGCTGACCACCGACATGCTGCTCTCGGCGCTGACGACAATCGCGATGTTCTCGCTCTTCCTGCATTTCAAAGAAGGCGGGATTTGGTGCTGGATCGGATACCTCGCGATGGCGCTGGCTACGCTGACCAAGGGACCGGTCGGTATCGCTTTGCCGGCGCTGACGATGCTGGTTTTCCTGTGGTGGGAGCGCGCCCTGAAAGGTTCGTTTCAGCGCTTCCATGCGATCGCGGGAGGAGTTTTGGTCCTCGCGATCGCCGCGCCGTGGTTCATCGCGATCAGCATCCGTGAGCCGGGCTTCCTCGACTTCTATTTTATCGGCGAGCACATCCGCAGGATTTTCGATTCGTCGTTCTCGCACGGAGAGCCGGCTTATTTCTATATTCCGGTAGTTATCGTGGGACTGCTTCCGTGGTCGTTGCTGGTACCGTTTCTGACCTGGCGCAGGATGCCGCCGAATCCGGCACGCCGGTATTGCACGGTCGCCGCGCTGGTGATCATCGGAACCTTCTCGGCCTCGAGCGGCAAGCTGATTCCATATATCATCCCTGCCTTTCCTCCACTCGCAGTCTTACTCGCCGACGGAATCATCACGTGCGCGCGGGTTGATGGATCGCGCCCGCTGCACTCGCCTGATTCGCGAATCCTGATGGAATCGGGACCGCTGCTGGGACTGCTCGGCGCGGGGGTTATCATCGCGGCGATGAAAGCCGCCTCATTTCGCACGCCGTATCTGATTTTGTTGCAGCCGGAGCTGTTTGCAATCGGCGGGATCCTCATCTTCGGCGGGGCGATGACGACTATCGCGTTTTCCGCGCGGCTCAATGGCGCGGGGCTGTCGTTGATCGTGATCACACTTGCAGGCGCGCTGTGCGCCGCCACCTGGGCGCGACTCGCGGCGGAGCCATTACGATCGTACGCGAGCTTGAGCCGAACCGTCGCCGAGCGGGCACCCAACGCGAAAATCATCTGCTACCATCGCTATGTTCAGGGATTGCCTTTCTATACGCGGCGGCGAGTTATCCTGGTCGGGCCGCTGACCGAGTTGCGCTTCGGCGCCGAACACGCGCCGGATGCAAACGAATTCTTCTACACCAGCGATAACGAATTGCTGCGCCTGTGGAATCAGCCGGGCGATACCGTCCTGGTGCTGGATGCCGGCGACCTCGCACGGTTGAAAGACCGGCTCGGCAACTTCACGCTGCTAGCGGTCGAGCACACCAAGCGCGCGATCATCAATCATGGAGAGCAACTTGCCCGCGACTGAAGCGCCCTACCACGCACCGCAAGCGCCCGCGCGACCCGCGCATCCGTATCGCGGCTTCGCGATGCGAATCGGGCTGGGCCTCGCGATCATCGGATTTTTGCTGTGGCATTTCGATGCGCGCCCGGCGCTGCGAGTTCTGGCGCGCGAACGTCTGGTCTACTTCGCCGCGACGGTCGCGCTGTATGTCGCGGCCCAGATATTTTCAAGCCTACGCTGGCAACTCCTCGCGGCACTGCTGAATCTGCATGCGACATTTCTCGAATGTATGCGCTACTACCTCATCGGGATGTTCACCAACGTGTTCGTGCCGGGCCTGATGGGTGGCGACGCCGCACGCGCTTTCTACCTCGGGCGGAAACATGGAAAAATCGGCGAGGCGATCGCATCGGTGGTCGCGGACCGAGGCTACGGGTTGTTGGCGCTGGTCTGGTTCGCGGCAGTTATCGCCATCACCATGAACCGTGGAACATTGACACCGAGCGTGATTAAACCGGTGATCGCGGCGGGAATCGCGACCTTCGTGGCATTCCTCGCGTCTCCGGTGGTCGCGCGGCTGATTCATCTAGCGCCGCGGGCGATAAGGCGCTCGCTGGGAATCGTCGCGCCATACCTGCACAGGCCGGCAGCGACGTTTCCGGCGATCATCCTGTCGATGATGCTGCAGGCGACGCTGGCGGCATGCCAGTACGTCCTCGCGCGTGGCATCGGGCTGAATCAACCACTATCGACATTCTTGCTGATCGTGCCCATAGCTGGTGTTTTCGCGAGTCTGCCGGTGACCCTCAATGGCCTTGGACTTCGCGAAACCGCGTACCTGCTTCTCTTCGGAATGGCGGGGGTCGCGCACGATGATGCGATAGCGCTGGGGTTGCTGTTTTTTTGTGCGAGTACAGTT
Organism: uncultured delta proteobacterium; assembly: GCA_963761255.1. GTDB lineage: Bacteria > Desulfobacterota > Binatia > Binatales > Binataceae > DATGKG01. The sequence continues at coordinate 784,538 of CAVXGH010000014.1, read as the reverse complement.
GGCGGTCTGCTAGGAGGATTTGCCTTCGTGACGACGCCGATTCCCGAGCCGCCTGCGCATGCCGGATAAAACGATGTCTCGATTTTGTTTCAAAATGTTCAAATTTGAGGCCTCCTTATATTGCGATTGTCCCAAGCGGTTTGTATATTGTCCCCTAACCAATCGGACAGGCCCGTCTCGAACACCGGAGAATTGCTTATAGATATGGACTTTATGAAGACCATGTTCCTCAACCCCCCTTCCTACGAGGATTTCGATGGAGGCGCGGGTTCACGATATCAAGCCACCCGCGAGGTCTGGTCATTCTGGTACCCGACCTGGCTCGCGTATCCCGCTGGCATGATTCCCGGCGCGCGCCTCCTCGATGCGCCCCCTCACAACTACACTGTCCAACAGACTGTCGACGAAGCAAAGAATTACGATCTTGTAGTAGTACATACGTCAACTCCGTCACTGCGCATGGATGCGCGGACGGCCGAGTCCATCAAAGCCGCGAATCCCAACTGCATTATCGCGTTCGTGGGAGGTCATCCGACCGCGCGCCCGGAAGAGGTCCTCAAGATTTCTCCCGCCATCGATATCGCGGGACGCAAGGAATTCGACTACTCGATGGTCGAAGTCGCCCAGGGGATGGATTGGGCTGATATCGGCGGTATTAGCTATCAGCGCAACGGCTCGATTCATCACAATCCCGATCGCCCGATTCTGACCGGCGAGGACCTCGATAAGCTTCCCTTCGTGACCGAGGTGTATGAGAAAAACCTCGACTACCTGAAGTACAACAGCCCCTACTGCCAGTATCCATATGTCTCGATGTACACCGGCCGCGGATGCCCGGCGAAGTGTACGTTCTGCCTCTGGCCGCAGGTAACGCAGGGTCACAGCTATCGCACGCGCAGTCCGGAAAGCGTCTTCGAAGAAGTCTCGCAGATGAAAGCGAAGTTCCCCAAGATGAAGGAACTCTTCTTCGATGACGACACCTTCACCGCCGACCCTGCGCGCGCGCGCAAGATCGCGCAGTTGCTCAAGCCGCTGGGCATTACCTGGTCGACCAATTCGCGCGCCAATGTCGATTACGAAACGCTCAAGATCCTGAAGGACGGCGGCTTGCGCCTGTTCGTGGTTGGATACGAAACCGGCAACGCGCAGATCCTCAAGAACATCAAGAAGGGCGTCGGCCTCGAGCGCGCACGCCGCTTCACCCGCGATTGCCACGAGATCGGAATCCTCATCCACGGCACCTTCATCCTGGGACTCCCCGGCGAAACCCGGGACACCATCCAGGAATCGATGAAGTTCGCGCGTGAGATGGATTGCGAGACCATCCAGGTGTCGCTCGCGTCGCCCTACCCCGGCACCGAACTTTACGACTATGTCGAAAAGAATGGTTATCTCGCGGTTAACCCGCTGCTCGACCAGGACGGCTATCAGAAGTGTACGGTGCAGTATCCGGGGCTGACCAACGACGAGATTTACGGCGCGGTCGAGAAGTTTTATCGCAGCTTCTACTTCCGTCCGAAATATATCTTCAAATCGATACGCAAGATGGCGACCTCGACCGAGGAAACCAAGCGCCTGCTGAAGGAAGGCGCGCAGTTCCTGTCCACCATGCGCCAGCGGCGGCATCAGCTACGCGATAACCCGACGGTGCAGGCGCCGGTCTAGGAGAACGCAAGCGGATTTTCGCGACGCAACGATGAAACTGGTGCTCTTCCTCGCGGAACTGGGGATCCTGGTTTCGACGATTTATTACCTGGCGGCGATCGTCGCGGGATTGCTGTTTGCGCGGCGCTCCAAGAGCGCCCCGCCGCCGTTGCCGAAGATTCCTCCGCGCGTCGCGATCCTGAAACCGCTGCGCGGGCTCAGCGAGCATCTGCGCGAAAACATCATCAGCTTCCTCGAAATCGCATATGCGCGCGTCGAATTCATTTTCGGCGTCGACAGCTACGAGGATCGCGCCATCGATGTTCCGGTTTCGCTGCGCGCGCCTTACCAGTTCGCCAACATCACCGTCACCGTCGGTGACGAGCCGGGCTGCTCAAATCGAAAAGTCGCGAAGCTGGTCAAGATGGCCGACCGCGCTTCCGAGAAAACCGACATCTTTGTGCTCAGCGATGCGGATATTTCGGTCGAGCCGGATCATCTCAAGCGGGTGGTCGCGGAGCTCACGGCGGATGGGAAAATCGGCCTGGTTACCTGCATCTACCGCGGCCAGGCTTACGACAGTTTCGCCTCGCGGATGGAAGCGCTTTTCATCAACACCGATTTCGCCCCGCAGGTGATTCTCGCCGAGGCGCTGGAGCCGATGCACTACGCGCTGGGCGCGACCATCGCGGTCAAGCGCGAGGCCCTCGAAGCGATGGGCGGTTTCCGCGCGCTCAAGGACCTGCTCGCCGACGACTTTCACCTCGGCGCCAAGGTTTCCGAGGCCGGCTATAAGATCGAGCTTTCCAGTTCAGTCGTCACGGTGGCCTGCGAGGATCACGACTTCTCCGGCTTCTGGCATCATCAACTAAGATGGGCCCGGACCTATCGCCACGTCCGACCGCTTAGTCTCGCGACGATTTTCATCCACGGTCCATTCTGGTGTTTGATGTACCTGGTTGCGAGCCGGTTCTCGATCCACGCGTTCGATGCGCTCGCGATGGTGCTGGGGCTACGGATGCTGATGGCATCGGTCATGATCGGCAAGGTCCTCAAGCGTCCGCAGTCGCTTTTCGACGTGCTTCTCATTCCGTTCAAGGATCTCGTCATGACGGCAATTTATTTCGCCAGTCTCACCGGCAGAACGGTCAAATGGGGCGGGCGCAAGTTTCGGTTGTTGCCCGGCGGCGTGATGCGCGAGCTCGCCTGACCGCTTCGTTCGTAGAGTCACTGACAAATGCTGATTTACCTGGTGCTTGCCGTCCTCGCGAGCACTCTGATGGCGCTCGGCCTGCTGATGATGAAGAGCCGCGCCACCGCGCTGCCCGACGCCCGCGGCGCACGAGTCATCAGCGGCGTCCTCGTGTGGCTGCGCGATCCGATGTGGACCGGCGGAATGTGCGTTCAACTCGTGGGATGGGTGCTGTTCGTGATCTCGGTCTCGCAGGCGCCGGTTTCGATGGTCGCGGTGATGATGCAGGGCGGCATCGCGCTGTTCGTGTGTTTCTCCGTGGTCGTAATGGGGGAGCGGGCGCGGCCGGCGGAATGGGCGGGTATCGTCGCCATCGTGATCGGCATGATCCTGCTTTCGATGTCGCTTTCGGCGGGAGCTTCGCAGGGAGCGATCGACGGACGCATCGTGATGGCGTTTTCGGCCGGGTTGCTGATCGTAGCGGCGGCTTCCTTCACTCATCCGCGCCTCGCGCGTAACGGGACGGCGCAGGCGGTCAGCTCGGGAATCGCTTTCGGACTGGCGAGCATCTTCACCAAGGCGATGACCGATACCTTCGAGGCAGGCAGCACCGGACTGGTACTGCGGGTCCTTACCGATCCGTGGATTTACGCGATGGTGGCAGGGAATATCAGCGGCATGATCATGCTGCAGAACTCCTTTCATCAGGCACGCGGCATCATCACGATGCCGCTTTCCGGCGCGCTCTCGAACCTGGTGCCGATCGTGGGCGGGATGCTGGCCTTCGGCGAGCGCTTGCCGGCCGATCCGGTCGCCGCGACGATGCGTATCGCCGCCTTCATCCTGACCATCGCCGCGAGCACGACCCTCGCCATAACCGAGGAAGAGAAGCTGGAAAGCGCGCCGGTGCGGGTCAAAACCGCCGGTCTCGCCGGCTGAGCCCTTTTTCGCCGCTGCATCCAAATTGTTCTAAATTGAAACAATCTGATACAGCCTGCTCAACATTTGAGATACAGCCAGCCTAACTAACGTAAGGAAAGTGCTGGCCTTTCTTCCGGCACGAATCTCGCAACATCTACGACCAAACGTCTGGCGGAAGGTTGCTCATGAACCACCCCTTGCGAGGTATGGACGGAACTCGCACTGGGCGGGGGGAATAAAGGGGAACCGTCTGAGGGCGGGGATTACAGATTGGCGGCGAGACCGGGGGGACTCGTCGCCGTCTTAATTTTTACCCGCCGCGATATCCCCACGGTCCGCGCTTCAGCTCAGAACTTCGCTTTCGGCACCTTCAGGCCCGGCACATCGGAGCGAGTCTTGAACACGGTCCCTTTCTTATTGGCATCATCGGTATTGTCCGCCGTGACGATGTAGAGGTCCTGCATGTCGCGCCCGCCGAACACCAGGCTGGTCACCATCGTGGCCGGCACCTTGATGCGCTTCTTCACCGTGGCGTCCTTGCCAAAATGAACGACCTCGCCCACGCGCACCGCCGCGACCCAGAGGCCGCCCTCGACATCCACCGCCATTCCATCGGGCCAGCCCTGCGGCAACTTGGCGAAGATGCGCCGGTCCTTGACGCCGCCATCAGCCGTGACGTCGTAGGCCCAGACCGCGCCGGTCGGCGAATCGCAATGATAGAGATGCTTGCGGTCGGGGCTCAGGCCGAGGCCGTTGGTCACCTCGATACCATCCCATAGCTTGGTCACTTTCCCCGGAGGATCGACGCGAAACAGACTGCCCGGGATCGGCTTGTTGTTGCTCAACGGATCGAAGTTGATCTGCCCGGTATAGACGCTGCCGTTGTCGTTGGTGGTGAGATCGTTGAAGCTGCACGACTTGCCTTCCCATTCGGTGAAGAGACCGCGGCTGTTACCCGTCTTATCGTCGAAAAGGATCAGTCCGCGGCCGGTCATGACGATGCCACCGCCTTCGTTGAACATCATGCCGCCGACGCCCTTGCGTTTGGGCACCACGGTGTTGACCTTGCCGCCCGGATTTAATCGATAGACGCCGCCGTTGGGCACGTCGCTGAAATAGAGACGATCCTGCTCATCGACGCGCGGCGCTTCCAACAATCCGAAACCTGAGGCGAGGGTGGTAAGTTCCATCGGCTGATCCTCCAACGCCCGTTTACCACGGTTGCCCCAAAAGGTGCGAGCGCCGCGAACTCAATCGACCTCAGGTCGGAAATGGATTCGCCGGCGACAGGTTCACGCCCGGTGGCGGTGGCGGCATCGGCGGATTGGGATCGCCGTTGCGCTCATTGGTGTCGATGAGGCCAATCTGGCGATGGAACACCCATACCAGGGTCGGCTGGAATACTCGGGTGAGGAGCGCAATCGAGACGGCGCCGCCGATTACCACGATTGCCAGCGGCCGCTGCGTTTGCGCACCAATCCGATGCGAGAGCGCGGCGGGCAGAAGTCCCAGGCCATCCACCAGCGCCGTCATCATGAGGGCGCGGAATCTTCGGTCGGCGCCCATCACGATCGACTCGAGCACCGGATGACCCTGCGCATAAAGTTCATGAATGTAGAAGTTCAATAGGATGCCATCCATGATCGCGATGGCGAAGATCGAAACGAAGCCCACCGCCGCCGAGACGCTGAACGGAGTGCCGGTTACCACCAACGCCAACACCCCGCCCAGGCATGCGAGCGGAATCTGCGCCATCAGAATGAGGGTATTAATGATCGAAAGCGTCGCGCCGTAGAGGATACCCATGATGATGAGCAGCGCGAGAGGGATGACCACCATCAGTCGCTGATTGGCGGCCTGTAGCTCGCCGTATTCGCCCACCCACGCCAGATGGGTTCCTTCAGGTACCTTGATTTCGCTGGCGACGCGAGCCTTGGCATCGGCAACCGTGCTTTGAAGATCGCGTCCCGCCACCGAAAAGCGTACCGGCACGTATCGCTGCAGGTCGCCGCGATAGATGAACGCCGCGCCACTTTCCGCCTCGACATGAGCAATCTGTCCGAGCGGAACATTGCCGCCGGTCGGCACATTGACCCTGATGTTCTTCATCGCCGCGATACTTTGGCGGTATTGCGGCTGCCATCTCACTACCAGCGGAAAGCTCATGTCGCCTTCCAGCACCTGGGTCGCGGCCTGACCGCCGATCGCCGCCTGCACGATGGCCGAAACATCGCCGGTGTTAAGTCCATAGCGAGAGGCGGCGAGGCGATCCGGCTGCACCACGATGTTGGGCTGGCCGAGCGAGCGGAACACGAACACGTCGGTAACCCCGCGCACGCTCTTCAGTATTTCGGCGATGCGGTTGGCGAGCGACTCATCGGTATCGAGATCGTAGCCGAAGACTTTGACCGCGTTGGAGCCGGCCTTTACCCCCGAGAGAGCCTCATCGATGTTGTCCTCGATGTTTTGCGAGTAAGAGAAACTGACTCCGGGAAATCGGCTATGCAGCTTGCTGTCAACCTGGGTCACCAGCCGCTCCTTAGTCAGGCCCTTTGGCCACTGGGTGTCAGGTTTAAGGTCAACTGAGAATTCGATGCTGAAGAAACTGGTGGTCTCGGTGCCGTCGTCGGGGCGGCCGAGTTGCGAAACGACGCTCTTAACCTCCGGGAAAGAGAGAAACACGTTGCGCATCTGGTTGACCAGCCTGGCGCCATGGTCAAGCGAAATGGTAGTCGGCATGATCGCGTGCGCCCAGATGTTGCCCTCTTCCAGCTTCGGCAGAAACTCGCCGCCGAGACGCGGAAAAAGTGATAATCCCGCAATCATGATGACGGTGATGATTACCAGCGTCAGGCGCGGGAAGCTTAAGACTCTCACGAACAGGTGGTGATAGAAGTTGTGGAAGGCCTCCCAGATAAAGTTCTGCGTCTCCTTCATCCCCTTGCGAAGCAGGAAGGAACTAAGGACCGGAGACAGCATCACCGCGAGGATGATGGCTATGGTTAGTGCGTAGGCATAGGTATGCGACATCGGCGAGAAGATCGCGCCTTCAACTCCCTTCATCGTGAAGAGCGGAAGGAATGCCACCAGGAAGATCAGCGTCGAGTAGAACATCGGGCCGCCCACTTCGACCGAGGCGCGCCGGATACAGTCATAGGTGCTCTCACTCGGCAGCTCGTTGGTCGTCAGATGGCGATAGATGTTCTCCATCACGATGACGGTGGAATCGATGATGATGCCGAAATCCACCGCGCCCAGCGACAGCAGGTTCGCCGGCGTGCCGGTGAGATAGAGCAGAATGAACGCCCCCATCATCGCGAGCGGAATATTGATCGCGGCAATGATGGCGGTGCGCAGGTTGCCGAGGAAAAAGATCAGGACCAGGAATACCAGCACCATGCCGAGCAGGAGATTCTCCAGCACGGTATGCAGAGTGGTATCGACGAGTTGCGTCCGATCATAGTAAGGGACGACTTTGTAACCTTTCGGCAGTAACCCGGTGCTGTTGAGCTCCTTGGTCTTGGCTTCGACCTTCTTGAGTGTCTCCAGGGTATTACCACCCTTGCGCATCAAGACGATTCCCTCGACTACCTCGTCTTGATAATTCATCCCGACAATTCCAAGCCGCGGCTGCCAGCCGATTCCTACCTCACCGACGTTCGCGATTCTTATCGGAGTGGAGTTGTTAGTCGCCAGCACGATGTTGCGAATGTCATCCAGGGTATGGATAAGACCAATCCCGCGAACATCGAAGGCCTGTTCGCCCACATTCAGATAGTTACCACCCGAGTTAGTGTTGGAGTTCTGGATCGCCGAGATCACTTGCGCGAGCGGGATGCTGTAGTAAATCAGCTTCTGCGGATCGAGCTCGACGTGGTACTCCTTGGTAAGTCCTCCGAAGCCATCGACGTCGAGGACACCGGGCACCGTCTTGAACTGCTTTTCGCAAATCCAGTCTTCTACCTGCTTCTCCTTGATCAGGTCGTGGTCAGCACCTTGAACGGTGTAGCGATAGATCTCTCCAATCGGATTCTCCGGCGACAGTCCGGCCTGGATCCCTTGGGGTAAGCTGACGAACTGAAGCTGGTTGATGGTCTGAACGCGGTCCATCTCATAGTCGCTATCCCAATCGAAATAGAGACGAACGTCCGAAAGGCCATAAAGGGAGATGGACTCCATCGCGGTGAGATGCAGCATCCCGCTCATGCCGTACTCGGTCGGCACGGTAACCAGCTTCTCGACTTCCTCGGCGCTCAGTCCGTTGGGCAGGGTCAGGACCTCGGTCATAGGTTGGACGGGATCGGGATAAGCCTCAATGTCTAGCTCATGAAAGGAGTACAACCCCGCCAACACCAGCATGATGGCGACACCTATCACCACCACGCGCTCGCGCAGCGCAAGCGTCATCAACGCCTGAATCATTGCCTACGCGCCCTCACCATGCGCCTGATGCCATAGCGCATTGACCTGCAGCGATTCGGCATCCACCACACTCTCGCCCGCCTTAAGCCCACTGAGCACGCGCGCCACGCCTTCCTGCGTCCACGCCGTGATCGCCACCGCGCGGCGTTCGAGCCGGCCGTTGCCCGCGTCGACGAAGGCGTAATATTTGTTGGTATCGAAGACCAAGGCTTCCTGCGGAACCACCAGCGCATCGCCGGCGCTGGTAACAATCTTGACCCGCGCGAGCATCTGCGGCTTCAGCCGCAGACCCGGATTGTCGATGGCGCATCGAATCTGGAGCGTATGCGTGGTCGGATCGATATTGGGGCTGATGCGCGCGATGGTGCCCTTGAAAACCTCATCGGGAAACGCGGTAGTAACCGCCTCGAGCGATTGACCGAGGTGCACCCGCGCGAGGTCCACTTCATAGAGATCGGCGGTAACCCAGATGGGATCGAGGGTGCCGAGCTGATAGAGAACATCGCCAGGATTGATCGCGGTCCCGCGCACCGCCTGATTCTTCACCACGATGCCGCTGATTGGCGCGCGCATCCAGATCGTCGGCGATGGCGCCTTGAGCGCGTTGATGTCCGACTCTTCCATGCCCAACAGCAGCAGCTTGCGCCGCGCCGCATTCGCCACCGAAGCCGCGAGGTCCGCCCCGCCATCGATGCTGCTGCCGGTACTTACCTTGATCGTGGTGAGCGCCTGGAGATACTCCGCCTCGGCCGTCATGAAGTCGGGGCTGTAGAGCTTCGCGATTGGCTGGCCGCGCGTGACGTTATCCCATAGCGAGGCGCGGATGTCCTCGATCCTGCCCTGCACCCGCGAAACGATGGTGGAGACCTTCTTGTCATCGAAGGTGAGCTGTCCGGTAGTCTCCAGGATGCTCGGCAGCGGAACGTCCTTGACCTGCGCAAACGACATCCCAGGAAGATCGCTCTGCTTGAGCATCAGGTACTCATGCCCATCGTCCTGCACCAGTTGCGGCGCGGGCGCGGCCGGCGCGGAGGCCTCGTTGTTCGAGTCCGCTTCGCATCCGGCGAGGCACAGCGCCAGCAGCGCGCAACTCACGAACGTGACTATGAGTCTGGTTTTCATTGTGGCAAAGGCGCCCCAATCGCCTGTTCCAACGCCACTCTCTCTGCGATGAATTGATTCGCCGCTTGCAGATAGCCTACGCGCGCCGCGTAACTGCGTTGCAGCGCACCCGAGAGCGCCACGAAATCGATCTTATCCGATTGATAAGCGGTCAGCGCGACGCGAAAGTCCTGCTGCGCCAATGGTATCAGCGATCTGCTGTAAAGCTGCGAGCTCTCCAACGCCAGTTGCGAGGAGCGGAATAGCTGCGTCACGGCCGCCTCGGTCTGGCTCCGAATGGAATTGAGATCGTCGCGCGCCGCCTTGAGTGAGAACTCCGCGCTGGTCACGTCTTCGCGCTGCTTGATCCAGAAAAAAATCGGCAGGTTGAATCCGATAGTAACCGTGTGTGCTTGTAAATTGTTGGGCGAGGGCCCGGCGCTCTGCTGCAGGTAGTTGTCGAAGTTATAGCCGACGGTAAAATCCGGAAGATATTCCATCTTCGCCATTTCCACCGCGGTGTCCGCGTTGCGCTCGCTCAATGCGGTCTCCAGGATCTCCTGGCGAACCCGCGTCGCCATGTCGGTTAGCGTATCCAGCCGTAACTTGACCGGCTGAAGGCGCATCGATCGATCCAGTTCCAACGGGGCATTCGGAGCGCGATGCAGCAACTGGTTGAGCGTGACCAGATCATTGGCGCGCGCGGTTTCATACTGATGCTGCTGGAGCTCGGCCTGCGCTAGATCGAACTCCGCGCTAATGAAATCGGTCTGGGTCACCTGGCTGGCCGAATACGCGACCTGGGTGACCTCTAACACCTGCTTGAGTGCCGCGAGGTTATCGAGATTGACCCCGAGCAAAGATTCGTCGAGCAGCACCTCGTAGTATGCGGTTTCGACCGCGGCCCGGAGGTCGCGAATGGTGGCCTCATAGGTCAAGCGGGCAATTTTGGCGGTGCGCCTGGCCTGGTCCGCCTGCAGCAGCGCCTTGCCCGGAAACTGCAAAGCCTGGGAAACCTGATAGGACTTCAGGGGGGCATTGCCGATGCCGCGCGGGCTATCGACATTAGCGAAAGTTAGTTGCGGATCGGCCGGCGCGTAGTTCTGCAATATCTGATGCTCGGCGGCGTCCCATCGCGCGCGCGCCGCCTTGACCTGCGGATTCGCCTCGATCGCGAGCTCGACCAGCTGATTCGCGTCCAGCGCGGTCTGGCCGGTCTGCGCATCGGCCTTCGATGCGAATGTAACTCCCATAAGCATCACAACCAGCGCCGCTCCGGCGATGTGCGTTCGGCATCGCATCTGATGAGACAATGTCCTTCAGCAGGCTCTCCAAATTGGAAGACAAAACCTGTAGCCCCGCCCGTATATGCCATGCGCATCGCAATGGCTACACCTGCGCGCGAGACCTCCCGTTCGATCGAATCGCGGAAACTTCCGCGCGTTGGGGAACTGAACATCATATACTCATTGAGGCGACCGGCAGTGTTAATTCAAAATGAAATGTTGGACCGACCTCATGGCCCTCGACGCGCGTGATAAGCCTTGCGGGCGCGGCCGGGAGGTTAGTAGTCATTGGCTGATGGGCGCTCCGATCGCCTGTTCCAGCGCCACTTTTCCCGCGAGAAATTGATTGGCGCTTTGAAGGTAGCCTGCGCGAGTCGTATAGCTCGACTGCAGCGCCGCCGAGAGACTTAGGAAATCGATCTTTTGCGACTGGTAGGCGGTCAGCGCGACTTGGAATTCCTGGTTCGCCAGCGGTATCAGCGACCCCCGGTAGAGCTGCGCCGACTCATAAGCGAGTTGTGCGGTGCGATACAGTTGAGTGACCCCCGCCTCGGTCTGGCTGCGAATCAGCTTGAGGTTGGAGCGTGCGGCCTCCAGCGAATACTTGGCGGCCGTGACGTCCTCGCGCTGATGAATCCAGAAAAACACCGGCAGGTTAAATCCAAACGATATGGTGTTGGCGCGTGAGATATTAGGCTTGGGCTTGGAACCGGGCTCAATAAAAAAATCGTACTCGTACCCGACCTGGTAGTCGGGCAGGTATTCCATTTTGGCCAGCTCCAGCGCGGTATTCTGATTGCGCTCACTCAGCGCCGCTTCGAGGATCTCCTGGCGCGCGTGAAACGCCATGTTGACCGCGGTCTGAAGCCGCAGGTCGAGCCGGTCCAGCCGCATCGTGCGATCGAGGTTGAGCGGATTACCCGGGTCTCGATAGAGCAGCTGGTTAAGATTGGTCTCATCGTTGGCAAAGCTGGTCTGGTACTGACGCTGCTGAAGCTGCGCCTGCGCGAGGTTAACCTCCGCGGCGATGAAATCGCTCTGCGCCGCCTGTCCGGCCGAATAGGCCACCTCGCTGACCTTCAACACCTGATGCAGATTCTCGATGTTCTGTCCGTTTACATCGATGAGGGCATGGTCGAGCAGCACCTGGTAGTAGGCGGTTTCAACCGCCGCGCGCAAATCGCGGATCGCGGCCTGGTAGGCGAAGCGTGCGATGGTCGCGGTGCCCCTCGCCGCGTCGGCCTGCAGCAGCGCCTTGCCCGGGAACTGGAAGTTATCGCTCAGCACCAGCGAATGCGACGCGGGATTTCCAATCAAGCCGTGCGAGGCATCGATGTTGGAGAAGTTAAAGGTTGGATCGGCCGGCGCATAGTTCTGCTGAATCTGATGCTCCGCGGCCTGCCACTGTGCATGCATCGAATGGATTTGCGGACTCGACTCGATTGCGAGCTCGACCAGCTGATTCGCGTTGAGTCCCGTCTCGGCGCGCGCGCCCGAAGTTACCGCCAGCCCCATCGCGAGCGCGGCGGAAACCATCAGCAGAATCACCTTCCTTCGCGGCGGCGAGGTGGGGTCCATTCTCAATTTGGCAAACCGATGCTGCAATTCTTCTACACTCGCCCGGTGCTCAGAGCCCCAGGCTCAGCGTGATAAACACGCTCGGGTCCCGGCCTTTTAAGCCGGCCCATTTGATTATTACGTCGAGTATACCGTTCGGGATTCGTAACGACCGTCAGCGCGACCGCATTCAGATGGTCGGCGGCGAGCGCGGACCGATCGAAGGTGTGAGGCCGGCGGCGCGCAAGTGACCCTGCGCATTGGAGGCCTGCGCGACGCGGTCGGGAGGAAAAATCAAAAGTGGCCGCCCGGGTCCCACGACGAGGGGAAATGGATCGGTGACCCGCGCGAGCGAATTTCGTGGCGATGCCAAAGGCGCGGCAGCCTGATAGGATTCTCCCATCGGACGGAGTATCCCGGTCAGCGGCTTCAGCAATTCCGGTTCGGTCGCGCCGCATGACCGCGCAGGTATCGAGGACAGCGTGAACAGAACCGCGAACGCCCACCATAAGCCTCGCATCAGCCAGGCCCGCTTCGCGCCGATGCGCTTCGGGATGCGTGCGATGTTTGCGGTCCTGACCATCTTTGCTGTCGGCTTATGCTCCTGCACTCGCGATCTCGCGCCCTCCGCCTCCTACGATCGCAACGGCGACGGACGTACGGACGAATGGCAGTATAAGCTAGGCGATGGAACTATCAAGATCGCCATCGATACCAAGGCCGCCGGGCGCCCCGACCTGATCCGCACTTACCGCAACGGGCAGTTGGTCAAACTGGAGCGCGATCGGAATCTCGATGGAAGAACAGACTGGATCGAGGAATACGACCACGGGCAATTGGCGCGCCTGACCCGTGATGACAATTTCGACGGCAAGCCGGACCTGATCAACACCTATCGTCGCGGGAAACTCGCGCTGGTCGAGCACGATCCCGATGCGTGCGGATCGGTCGATCGCACCGACTACTTCGATGATTCGGGAAAACTGATTCGGACCGAACTGCGCAAGCGCTAGCTACTTGCTCGCGACTCCGCCGTTCTGCAACGAGCGGACGAACAGCACCACCTGCCATCGCTCATGCATCGATAGCGCGTCCGCGTAAGCCGGCATCGTGATGCTGCCGTCGCGGATGGTGCCATAGAGGTAGCCGTCGGGGAGTTGCTTGCTGGTGCCGTTGACGAGGTCCTTGGGCTTGGTCTTGAGCAGATGGGCCACCGTGCCATCGCCGGCGCCGGTAGGGCCGTGGCAGGGCGCGCAGTTGGTGGCAAAGAGGCTCTTGCCGGCCTCGAGGTTCGCGGGCGTCGCTTGCAGCGGATTGTGCTCCGATGCGGTCATCTCGGCGCGCGTCATCGGCAATTGCGGCGTCTCACCGCCGGTCGCGACCGGCAGGGTGCCCTCCGGCATATTCCGCGGCGCCTCGGCCAGCGGTTGCAACGTCGCGCCACGATACATGTCGATATCCCATGGAAACGACCATGCAGCGGGCGCGGCGAACGTCATCGATCCGAGCAGGAGAAGAGCCGCAGGAATGGATCGGGATCGCATCTAACCCTTATAGCGCCGATCGGCGCTGAAGGTAAGCCGCGAATGCCGTCGCAGCTTACATACTTGAGGTCGTCGAACCGGACGAGGCGACCGGCGGATTGGGATTGCTGGCGACCGCCTTATGGACGAAGGCGCTGAGGCCTCCGAGCACGAAAGCGGCGACACCGGCGATAATCACGACGCGGATGGTCCCGAGGCTACGGGGTTGACGATTGGAACTTACTGATGTTGACATATCTTTTGATTTTCAGGTACTTACGAATCGACGCTTATCAGCAATCGATTTGGCGGACATGAGCAATACTAATAACTGCTTGCTCTGATTATTTGTCCACCTGATACTACTTTAAGGATTCACGAGGTTGATGCAAGCCCTGTCGCCGCCTGGATTCGGTGCTTTTGCGGCTGCCTGCAGAGGAATGTTGAGCATTGATCGAGGTTATTTGGCTTCGCTTAGTAAAATTGCTTAATCGCTACATTCATCGAAGTGGGTTTGTCGTTGCATGTTGGACAGACCGCTCGAATTCCCTGCCGCAGAAACCATTCCTTTTCCCATGCCCCCGAAAACGCCACGTTCGACCTGAGAGCCACCGAGCCAAAATCGAAAATCCTTTGTTTTCGAGGACTTGGTGGGTTCGTTTATGCAATTCAGCATCATGCAAGCAGCCCCAAACGGCGGCGGCGCTCGTTTGAGCGCCGCAACCTCCAGTATAGCCAAAGCGCCTATCCCAATCAGTAGATAAGTCCTTATGCTTGATCGACGCGCGTGCGCAGAGTACGAATAACAGACTGACTGGTCGGTTCAGAACCATCGCGCGAGGTCTTATCGATGTCATCTATCCAAGTTCCGCAGGCCACTACGCCGGCGTTCCCGCAAACCGGCGAGCGCATCGCAACTCCGGGCGGCCGCGTCGCGCCGGGACCACGCGGACCCATCAGCGCCTTGGGCCTGATGCGCGATCCACTCCCCTTCATGGAAAAGCTTTTCCGGCAGTACGGCGATGTTGTCGCGGTGCGGCTGGCGAACCTTCGCATCTATGCGATTGCGCATCCCGACGGCATCAAGCACGCGCTGCAGGACAATCATCGTAACTACACCAAGTCGTTCGACTACCAGATCCTAGCGCGGCTGCTCGGGAATGGCCTGGTGACCAGCGAGGGCGCGCTATGGCTCCGGCAGCGCCGCCTGATGCAGCCAATGTTTCATCGCCAGAAAATTGCGGCATTCGGCACGATGATGACCGAATGCACCGCCGAAATGCTCGATCGATGGAAGCCGCGCGCGGAAAGTGGCGAGGCCTTCGACGTCGTCAACGAGATGATGCGCCTCACGCTGCATATCGTCGGGCGCGCGCTGCTCACGATGGACCTCACTGCGCAGGCCGACCAGATCGGACACAACATGACCATCGCCAATGAGGCGTTCGCGGAGTTCGACCTTTCAACCCTGATGCCGTGGTTGCCGACGCCGAAAAACCTTCGCTTCAAGAAGGCTGCGCGCGAGTTGCGCGCGATGGTGCTCGACGTCATCGCGCATCGGCGGCGCGAGGGGCGTGACTACGGCGATCTGCTCTCGATGCTGCTCGCGGTGCGCGACGAGGAGACTGGCGAGGGCATGAACGACGTGCAGCTTCGTGATGAAGTGCTGACGCTGATACTCGCGGGACATGAAACCACCGCAACCGCCCTTTCGTGGATCTGGTATCTCCTCTCGCAACATCCGGATGTCGAAGCGAAGCTGCATGCCGAGCTTGATGAAGTCCTCGGCGGACGCACGCCGGCGATGAGCGACCTCAACCATCTGACGTACACCGGGATGGTGGTGGACGAGGCGATGCGGCTTTATCCGCCGGTGTGGGCGGTCGGGCGCGCCGCGATCGATGACGACGAAATCATGGGCTACCGCATCCCGAAGGGCAGCAACCTGTTGCTCAGTCAGTGGTTCGCGCATCGCCATCCGTCATTCTGGGAAAATCCCGAGCGCTTCGACCCGGAACGGTTCGCCGCCGCGAATTCGGAAGGGCGGCCTCGCTATGCGTTCTTTCCGTTCGGCGGCGGCCCGCGGATGTGCATCGGCAACATCTTCGCACTGACCGAGGCGCAACTGGTGCTTGCCGCGGTCGCGCAGCGCTATCGGCTGCGGATGGTGCCGGGGCATCGCATCGAGTTGTGGCCGCTGGTGACGCTGCGCTCGCGCTACGGGGTCAAAGTGACCCTCGAGCCTCGCGCCACCGGGAGTTAGCAGAGACCCGCGATGCCACCGCGTCCCGATGTGAGCGAAGAGCGCCGCGAGCAGATCCTCAACGCGGCCGCCAACGTGTTTGCGCGCCAGGGCGTGCGCGAATCGCGGATGGACGACATCGTCGCAGAGGCCGACCTCAGCAAGGGGGCGCTCTATTGGTACTTCAAGAGCAAGGACGACCTCGTTGCGGCGTTCATCGAGCGAGTTTTCGCGCGCGCGATCGAGAATTTCCGCGCGCTGCTGAAAATCGAACTGCCGTTCCGCGACCGTATAAACGAGATTGCGCGAGGGGTGGCGGCCGACATCCACGAGGTTACGCGCGTGCGCAGCGTGGTGCTGGAATACTATGCGCTGGCGGCGCGTGACGAGCGGGTGCGGGGGCGGGTCCGCGATTACATCGAGACGTTTATCGATTTGTCAGCAACGATGATCGAGGAGGCGATCCAACGCGGCGAATGCCGCGCGACCGATCCTCGCAAGACGGCGATTTCCCTCGAAGCGATGTACGAAGGCTTGACGCTGCTGTGGTTCGTGGGCGCCGCCATCGAGGACATCGACGCGATGTTCGCGCACGCCACGCACCTTATCTTCGACTCGCTGCTGCTGCTTAAGTCCGCGAAGCCGTAGGACGCAGTGGGCAGGTCTACGCGCCGGGTTTTAGAGGGCGGCCGGCCCACATCAGCATCGCTTCGAGGCGGGGGATCAGCGGCGGCGCGGCACTTCGCCATCGGATGAACATGCCTTGCATGCGGCTCCCGGTGCGGCTCAGCTTGAGAGCCTGCTCAAGCAAGTCTTCGAACCTCACCTCGCGCGCCTGATTGGTTCCCACCGAGATTTTCAGTTGCGCTCTAAACGCCGTCGCGATGCTGCGGCAAGCCAGGATCCCGGCGCGATCCCCGCTCATCATTTCAGCCCGCCAGTAGCCGGCGAAGATCACATCGCGCACCCACGCCACCCATGACAAAACGGCAGGCAGGGTCGTTTCTTCGCCCCCCATCAGCAGCGCGATGCGCGTGTGCCCGAAACAGATATGGCCGAACGCCTGTCCCAGCGAGTAGCGAAGCTCGTCCAGCTCCAGCGAATCGAGCAGCGATGACGGCAATACGATCACATATGGTGGTAGCAGTCCCAATGTCTCGGTCTGCGGGCTGACCTTGCGCACCACGAACACGCGGGTCGGAGGCGCGCGGAAGCGGTCGCGCAGTTCCTCGACGATACTGTGAATGGCGGGGAACTGCGTCGCCGTCACCTCGGCGCCCTGCAACCGGTAATAGGTTTTCGCCTGCATCGCGGTGAACAACATCGAGAGGTAAACCGCGCCGACCGCGAGCAGAATGTCTCTCTCGCGAAACCAAACCCCGCTGACTATGAGAATCGCGACGACGAGCAGCGCCAGCAGCAGCATCCATCGCTCGGCAGGATGCCGGTATTGGAGCAATCGCGAATCTTCCATGGGCAACGGCGAGGCAGGAAACCGTTCCCGATAGCGTTGATGGCTCAAGGGTTCTGCGGCGGTTTCGCTGGTAGGTGGAACTTTGAGCATGTCTGTCGCGATGACCTTCGGGGATGCGCTGCGATGGTAACAGGGCGCGCGCGTCAGGTCATCGGCGAGCGGTCTTCAGGCGAAAAGTAAACCGCCGGCCCGAGGCGAGCCGGCGGTCGTCGTTACATAATCTGCGCGATAGTTACGCGGCGGCTTTGAGCGGCTGAGGCTTGAAGACGAGGCCCGTCGCGCTCGCATCGACGATGACCTTCTGGCCATCGCGCACTTCGCCCGCAATCAGCTTGCGGCCCAGCGCCGTTTCCAGCTCTTTCTGGATCATCCGCCGCAACGGGCGCGCACCATATGATGGATCGTAGCCCTGCTCGGCAAAGAAATCGCGCGCCGCATCGGTAAGTTCGAGATCGATCTTGCGATCCTCCAGCCGCCTGCGCAGATACGCGATTTGGATATCGACGATCTTGCGCAGCTCCGGCTTGGTCAGCGGATGGAACACCACGATCTCATCGACGCGGTTTAGGAACTCGGGCCGGAAATGTTGCCGCAGCACTTCCAGCGCCTGGGTCTTCATCTTGTCGTAGTCCTTGCCCTTGAATTCGAGGATCAACTGGCTCGCGATGTTCGAGGTCATGATGACCACGGTGTTTTTGAAATCCACCGTGCGCCCCTGACCGTCAGTCAAGCGCCCATCGTCGAGCAACTGCAGCAGCACGTTGAAGACATCGTGATGCGCCTTTTCGATTTCATCGAACAGAATGACCGAGTAGGGCTTGCGCCGCACCGCCTCGGTCAATTGCCCGCCCTCATCGTAGCCGACGTATCCCGGCGGCGCGCCGATGAGCCGCGACACCGTGTGCTTCTCCATGTACTCGGACATGTCGATCCGGACCATCGCGCCTTCGCTGTCGAAGAGATATTCGGCGAGCGCGCGCGCCAGCTCGGTTTTGCCGACGCCAGTCGGGCCGAGGAAGATGAACGAACCAATCGGCCGGTTGGGATCCTTGAGGCCGGCGCGCGCGCGGATGACCGCGTCGGAGACCGCCGATACTGCCTCATCCTGGCCGATGACGCGCTTGTGCAGATGCTCCTCAAGATGCGAGAGCTTCTGCACCTCGCCTTCCAGCAGCCGCGAAACCGGCACCCCGGTCCAGCGCGCAACGACTTCGGCGATATCGTCCTCGTCGACTTCCTCCTTGATCAGGCGCGTGCCGCTGCCCTTCTCCGAGACGCCTTTCTCTTCGTCGGCGAGCTGCTTTTCGAGGCCCGCCAGCTTGCCGTTTTGCAGCTCAGCGATCTTGCCGTAATCGTATTCGCGCTTGGCTTTTTCGATTTCGAGCTTGGTCTGCTCGATGTCGGCCTTGATTTTCGAGAGCTTTCCGAGCGCGCCCTTCTCAGCTTCCCATTGCGCGGTGAACTGCTCGCGCTTCTGCTTCGCCTCGGCCAGCTCCTTCTCGATTTTCTGCAGCCGGTCCTTCGAGGCGACGTCAGTCTCGCGATTAAGCGCCGCGCGTTCGACTTCGAGCTGCATCACGCGCCGATTTACTTCGTCGAGCTCGACCGGCATCGATTCCTTTTCGGTGCGGAGCTTGGCCGCGGCCTCATCGACGAGGTCGATTGCCTTGTCGGGTAAAAATCGATCGGTGATATAGCGCGCGGACAAAATCGCCGCCGTCACCAAAGCGGAATCCTTGATGCGGATGCCGTGATGAACTTCGTAGCGCTCCTTGAGTCCGCGCAGAATCGAGATGGTGTCCTCGACGCTGGGCTCGTTGACCATCACGGGCTGGAAGCGCCGCTCGAGGGCCGCATCCTTCTCGATGTACTTGCGATACTCGTTGAGGGTGGTTGCACCAATGCAATGCAGCTCGCCGCGCGCCAGCATCGGCTTGAGCAGATTGGAGGCATCCATCGCGCCTTCGGCCGCGCCCGCACCGACGACCGTATGCAGCTCGTCGATGAACAGGATGACCTCGCCTTCGGCCTCCTGCACTTCCTTCAAAACGGCCTTCAGGCGCTCCTCAAACTCGCCGCGGAACTTCGCGCCGGCGATCAGCGCGCCCATGTCGAGGGAGATGAGTTTGCGATTCTTGAGACCGTCGGGCACGTCGCCGCGAATAATGCGCTGGGCGAGGCCCTCGACAATGGCGGTCTTGCCGACGCCGGGCTCGCCGATGAGCACGGGGTTGTTCTTGGTCCGGCGCGACAGCACCTGGATGACGCGGCGGATTTCTTCGTCGCGTCCGATGACGGGATCGATCTTCCCCTGCCCCGCGAGCTTGGTGAGATCGCGCCCGTACTTTTCCAACGATTGATAAGTCGCTTCGGGATTCGAAGAGGTCACGCGCTGATTCCCCCGCACCTTCTTGAGGACGCCCATCAGCTTGTCGCGAGTGAGGCCGGACTCGCGAAGAATCTTGGACACCGCGCCGGGCTCGTCGAGCGCCGCCATGATGACGTGCTCGATGGAGACATACTCATCCTGAAGCTTGCCGGCTTCCTGCTCCGCCGCCGCCATCACGCGACCAAGGCGCTGGGTCATGTAGACCTGGCCGGCGTTGGCGCCGCCTCCGGTGACGGAGGGCACCTTCTTGAGCTCGGCGTCGAGCTTGCTCCGGACGGCGGCCACATCGGCGCCGGAAAGTTTGAGTATCGATGCCGCTAGTCCCTGGTCGTCTTCGAGCAGCGCGGAAATCAGGTGCTCGAGGTCGACGGCCTGATGATGAGCGCCGAGCGCCTTCGATTGCGCGCGTCCGAGCGCCTCTTGCAGTTTGTCGGTGTAGCGGTTGGGATCCATTATAACGTCTATGCCTCGAACACTAAGGTAATCATTGGCGAAGTAACGGCAACCCAAGCGGATGCAAGTACTGTTTTCGATAGACTAAGTCATGGACTAAGTCTACGATGAAACGACCATGGCGGAGCCCAAGACGGTCAATATCCACGAGGCCAAGACGCACTTCTCCAAGCTGCTGCGCAGGGTCGCGCGCGGCGAGGAAGTGGTCATCGCCCGGGCCGGCCAGCCCATCGCGCGCCTGTCGCCGATTAAGCCGGCATTGAAGCCGCGGGTACCTGGCAGCGCGAAAGGCCTTTTCGTAGTCCCGGATAATTTCGATGATCCTCTGCCGCCGGAAATCCAGAAATACTTCGAAGGCGAAGGTGATTGAGAGCACTGCTCGACACGCATGTGTTCCTCTGGTGGACCACGGATGATCCCCGGCTCACGGCGCGAGCGCGAGACTGCCTCGGGGATGCGGAAAACAATTTTTCGCTCAGCGTAGTCAGCGCGTGGGAAATCCTCCTAAAAGCACGCGCGGGCCGCTTGCCAATCCGTGGTGATGCGGCGCGATACGTCGAAGAGCATGCGCAAATTTATGGCTTCGACTTCCTGGATCTGCACCTCGCCCACCTCCTTAAGTTCCATAACCTTCCGACGCATCATCGCGACCCGTTCGATCTTCTGTTGGTGGCGCAGGCGCAAGTTGAAAACCTTCCGATGGTGACGGGCGATGCGCAGATCAAACGCTACGAGGTCGAAGTGATCTGGTAAGCGGGCGAGCCTCCATCCGGTCCAGGCGATCGCAGGTCCGACACTGATCGGTGTGCCAGATCGCGCCGATCCGTTCGACATCGAGACGCGGCTGAAAACCGGAATCCTTTGCCGCAGCTCCCCCGAATCGCTGTTGCAGTGGCGCCGAACTAATCCGCAATCATCGCGGCCGCGCCGAGCAGGAGCCAAAAAACCCGCGACCTTGGTGAATCCCCCGGCCGAGTCGGCGAGTTAAATACGCAGGAGCGGCACGCTCAACGCTCCGCGAAACCTAACAAAACACGTTGTAGATAAATTATGCGGTTAGTTGATTCGCATTCTAAAGCAGAGTTTTCGGGCGCGCATTAAAGAAAAGTTTTGCCTCGCGCGGTGCACGCCTGCTATATCGCGGCGCAGCAAGTTGCCGATTCGCACTTCTGCTTGCTTTGGATCCCGGGTCTGATTGTCGGATAGCCGGCTCGACCAGCGCGCCGAATGCCGACAATCTGTAGGTAAATACTACTTCGGGACGCTTCAGAGCCGCCCACTTGATGGCGTGCAACTTGCTGCTAACTCCGTAGCCCGTGCGGTGTTGCGACATCGCACAGGGGTCATTAGTGGGGGGTGTCCTTTGCGTTCTGCATTTTTTGCTGCCGTATTCGCCTGTCTAGTTTGTGTCACTCCGGGTCTCGCCAGCGCGGGCGCGAGCTTTGCCTCGCCTGCCAGTGGCGCGACGGTCTCAGGTTCGGTCACGATTTCACTGACCACCGGGGCCGGGGTGTCATGGTCGAATGTCTACATCGACGGTGGATTCCTCGCGAGCACGCCGCCCTCGACCATCACCTGGGACACGACCAAGGTCACCAACGGAACGCATACGATTTCCGCGATGTGCTATACGACCAAGAACGTGATCTTCAATCCGTCGGTCACGGTGACGGTGGCGAATCCAGTGGCGGCGGTCAAATTACTGTCGCCGGTTGCCGGGTCGGTAGTTGCGGGCTCCATCACCATCTCCGCCAGTCATCCCACCGGCGTATCGTGGGAAAACTTCTATGTTGATGGCAGCTGGATCGCGTCTTCGTCGCCATACTCGTTCAGCTGGAGTACGACTCAACTTTCCAACGGCCCTCATACCGTCTCGGTAGTTTCATACGCCAGCAGCGGCGCAAAGAGCGGCACCGCGAGTGCCTCGATCACGGTTGCCAACGGCCCCAGTGCGAACCTCGCGCCGACGCCAACCCCGCTGCCTACAGTTGCCGCCACTCCGGTACCGACCGCGGTGACGACGGCGGTCCCAACGACTCCGGCGACCCCGGTACCTACCGCCGCGCCGACCAAGGCGCCAACCGTGGTGCCGACGCCCGTCCCAACCGTCGCGCCAACAGTCGCACCGACTCCTGTTCCGACTGTGGCACCAACCCCAGCACCTACGGTTGCGCCAACTGCAGTCCCAACTACAGCACCGACGCCGATACCGACTGTCGCACCGACTCCGGTACCTACGATTGCGCCGACTCCGGTACCTACGATTGCGCCGACTCCGGTGCCGACCATCGCACCCACTATCGCGCCGACGGTGACGCCGACGACCACCCCAACCGTCGCACCGACCGCGACTCCGACGCCCGTAACGACCGCGTCCTTCTTCGTGTCGACCACCGGCAGCGATGGCAACAATGGAATGTCACCCGCGAACGCATGGCGCACGATTCAGCATGCGGTGAATACGATGCCTTCGGGAGAGACGGTCATCGTCGCCCAGGGTACTTATAGCGAACACGTGAGCATCGTTCGCGATGGCATCACAGTTCAGGCCGATCCGAGCGCCGCATCAACTCCGACGGTGCAGGGATTCGACATCGCCGCTGACAACGTGACCGTCAATGGATTCGAGGTCACTTTCCAGAACAATGCCACTCCGACCGGCTATGGCTTCTATATCCACGGTTCATCGAACGTGGTGGTCGAAAACAACTACATCCACGATCTTTGCCACGATGGCGTCATGATGGATCCGGCTGACAGCAACATTCAGGTGTTGAACAACAAGATCGTGCACGCACAGATGTCGGGGATAAACATCGACGGGACCGGAGCGATGGTCGAAGGCAACGACATATCGGCGACCTATCAGCACCCGTCAGTGCTGGGCGGCATTTTCGCAGTATGCACCAACGACGGCGGGAGCGACGCGGATGCGGATGCGATCCGTTTCTTCGGCAGCAACCACGTCATCCGGTCTAACTACCTGCACGACATCGAGTACGACTTCAGCAACACCGCGGCGCCCAATCCGAATCCTCATACCGATTGCTTCCAAACCTGGGGCGCGTCAGGTGAGAGCACTACCAACATTCTGATCGATCGCAACTGGTGCGTATGGCCGGCGAACGGCAGCCTCGGAACTCATGCTGAGGTTTCGTCGATTGAAGCGCTTGACGGTTCGGTCGGGAACATCACTTACCAGAACAATGTCTTCCAGGACATGATTCGCGGGATCAACGCCACTCAGGATGGCGGCCAGGTAATCGGGCGCCTCAACTTCTACAATAACACCTTCGACCATGTGACCCAGGAAGCGATTGTCGTCGACGGCGGCGCGCGCACTGACAACATCGAAAACAACATCTTTTATGACATTGTGGGCGGCGACGGATTCATCTCCTATGCCGGCGGCGAGACCTTCGTGGATAACGTCTTCTATACTCGCGCGGGCGCGCCGGGCGGACGCTATTGGGGCGCTGGGGCAACACCCGCCTTCATGGCCGTCAATCCACTCTTTGTGAGCACCGGCGACGCGACCGGAGTAGGAGCCAATTACCATCTCTGTGTCGCCGGTCAGAATGGATGTACCGCGACCTCAACCATCGGTCATGTGGGGGTGACGATAGCGACGGTACCCAACGACTACGACGGCAACCCTCGAACAGGCCTATACTCGAGCGGCGCATACCAAATGACACCCTAGCAACTGGCAGGCGAGGTTCACACATCGAGCCTCGCAAACCTCTTCTGGATAACAGGGCCGAGCGTTATGCTCGGCCCTTTTTTTCGCTTTTCAATAAGACTGAACGATCATAGACTCTCGGTGGACTTCGAGCGGAGTTGGATTGCCCTCATGACCCGCTCCTGTACCTAGACCAGCGGCTAACGCCGGGGGGAACCGTATGAAGCATCGCAGGATCATTTCGCTAACGTCATTTGCAATCGTTTTAATCCTCGTCGCTGCTGCGCACGCCGATAGCGACTCCAATGGCGCCGCCAAACCAGCCGTTCAAGGGACCTATTCGTGCGGATTTGATTCGGCTTCCGGCTACCAGGCGCCCAACACCAGCGTCAGTGTCGAGGTCGGCGGCGTGTTCACGATTGCGGTCGACAAGACTGGAGCTATCACGCAAGGTTCAGCCGACTTCTCGGTGGACGACGGCGGAATGGGTCCGGCGGTATGCAGCTACCCTTCCGGGACTGGCTTGATCAGCCTTCAGCCCTTACTGGGAAGCCTCGGCAGCGCAACGCTGAACCTGGTGGCCGACAATACCAACTCGACGCTCTGCCCGACCGGCAACGGAAGCCTTACCTTCAGCCCAACCAGCGATGGATTGCAATTCGTCTATACCAATGGCGCGGGATTTGTCGGCCATGGAACCTGCGGTCTCGCGGCGATTCCGAGCGCGAACCAATTTCAATGCGCTTATACCGCTAAAAGTACCACCCTGGGCACGGGCTCAGGTGTGGGAACCGTTTTCTTCGCGCCCAAACTCAAAGATTTCGTCATTAGTGGATTTGCGGCTATCTACGGCACTGACGTATACGCCAGCATGACCTGTCCCTATCTCGGTCCGGTAGGTGTCGCAGGCTTTGTAATCAGTGCGGGCGGTTGGAACGCGCCGGCGACAGTGCCGGCAGGCTGTCCTACGACACCGTTCCAAAACGTAAATTTCAGAACTACCGCGAAGACTATCATCGTAACCGCGCCGGGACTGCAGAATGTGACATGCTCGCCGGTCGCAACTCTGGCCGCGGGCGCCGGCAAGATCAGCGTTTCGCCGAAGGCAATAAATTTTGGCAAGGTGTCAGTCGGGGACACCTCCCCAGCCCAAACCGTCACCATAACTAACACCGGCACAGGCATACTCAACACGATCGGCTTCGCGACCAATGCTCCCTTCGATTCAGACCCGAGTGCTTGTGACTCTCCGTTGGGTCCGGGAGCGAGCTGTCCGGTTCTCGTGACCTTCGCACCGACGAAAAAGGGCACCGCTCGCGGTACCCTGGGAATTCTCAGCGATGGCGCTGACAAAATCACCAACGTTAAGCTGGTCGGCGTCGGCGACTAATCGAGAAGAGCTACGAGTCTCGAAGGGGCCGGGCGCGATGCCTGGCCTTTTCTTTTTTACTACCACAATGCGCTGACGTCATCCGCCATTTCCGTACACTTTGAGCTAACGGTTATGCTCATGGTGTCAATCCATGGGCATGCCGCTTGCACCATCAGCCTGAGTGGTTCGTCGGAAGTACACCTTTCTCGTTGCCGCGACGATTCTATGGCTCGTCGTCGTCGGCGGCGGCATGTTCAAAATGTGGATGTACTCATCTGAACCAGGCGAAGCGGGAAACCCTCCTGCGCTATGGCCATCGGCGAGCCATCTTCATCATAGCCAAGCTGTTCCGACCCTTGTGATGGTCGTCCATCCGCGCTGCGCCTGTTCGCGCGCCAGTATCGGCGAACTGGCGAGGCTTATGACCCAGGTGGCCGGCCGCCTGCAAGCTTATGTGATATTCGTCCGGCCGCCGGGAGTAGCAACAGGATGGGACGAGACTGACCTCTGGAGCAGTATCACTTTGATACATGGAGCGTCGCGGGTGCCCGATGACGGTAGCGAAGCGCATCTCTTCGGTGCCTCCACCTCGGGTCAAACGATGGTCTATGCTCCGAACGGCAAACTGCTTTTCAGCGGCGGGATTACCATTTCTCGCGGCCGGTTTGGCGATAGCGCCGGGATGACCTCGATCGCGGCGCTAGTCGGCGGATCCATCGATGGAATAAGGCCGCTTACTCCGGTCTATGGATGTCCGTTGTTCTCGCTCAAATCAAAAAAGGAAACGTCTAATCCACCGTGTCATCGTTAACTGACATTTCCGCGGCAAAGATCGACACCCGTCGCCGAGCGACTCAGCTCTTCGCAGAGATGCGCGAAGAGGTCTCTCGAAACACCGACCGGATGTTCGCGGGTTTGATGATCTTTCAATGCCTCGCCGGAATCGTCGCAGCGCTTTTGATTTCGCCTCGAACCTGGGCGGGCGCCGATAGCTCAGTTCACATCCATGTATGGGCCGCGATTCTGATTGGCGGAGCGAACACTCTCTTACCGGTCTCGTTGGTCCTCCTGGTGCCGGGGAAAGCCACCACCAGGCATGTGATAGCGATTTGCCAAATGCTCACTTCCTGCCTGCTGGTGGATTTGACCGGCGGCCGCATCGAGACCCATTTTCACTATTTCGGATCGCTGGCCTTCCTGGCCTTCTATCGTGACTGGCGGGTTTTGGCGACCGCTTCAATCGTGGCCGGCATCGAACATCTGCTCGGCGGACTATGTTTTCCTCGAGCGATGTTTGGGGTGGTTGGGGTCGAGCCGTGGCGATGGTTAGAACATGTCGGCTGGGTCGCCTTCGAAGACTTTTTCCTCATCATCTCGATCACGCAGAGTCTTCGCCAAATGCGCCACATGGCCGCGAGCCGAGCCGACCTCGAAATGGTGAATGCTACTATCGAACAGGAAGTCGAGACCCGCACCGCCGAGTTGCGCCAGGCGCGTGAGGACGCGCTGGCGGCCTCGCTCGCCAAGTCGGAATTTCTCTCCAGCATGTCGCATGAGATCCGCACCCCGATGAATGCGATCCTTGGAATGGCGGAGCTGCTCGACGAAACGCCGCTGGAAGCCGACCAGAAAAGGTATCTCGAGGTGATGCGGCTCAACGGCGATGCGCTCCTGATGCTGATCAACGGCATCCTCGATCTGGCGCGGGTGGAAAGCGGCCGGATGAGTCTGGAGCACGTCGATTTCGACCTCGAGGAAGTGGTGGGCAACGCGGTGGAGACGCTGGCGGTGCGCGCGCATGAAAAAGGTCTTGAGCTGGTGTCGCGTTTTATGCCCGGGGTTCCCCTGAAGCTGGTGGGCGATCAGCTTCGCATCCGGCAGGTCCTGATCAACCTGGTTGGAAACGCGAT
The DNA here is from genome assembly GCA_963761255.1 of uncultured delta proteobacterium. Taxonomy (GTDB): domain Bacteria; phylum Desulfobacterota; class Binatia; order Binatales; family Binataceae; genus DATGKG01. The sequence goes on along the minus strand of CAVXGH010000014.1, from coordinate 757,370 downwards.
CAAATTCACCGGCAGTGGTCAGGTCCTGGTCACGGTCGAGAAAGATCCAGCGACCGACGGGACCTTGCATTTTTCGGTGGCAGATACCGGCATCGGAATGACCAAGGAAACGCTGGCGCGAATCTTTTCGAATTTCACCCAGGCCGATTCCTCGACCACGCGCAAATACGGCGGCAGCGGGCTCGGCCTCGCGATCGTCAAGCAACTAACCCATCTGATGGGCGGAAAAGTTTGGGTCGAGAGTGAAGTGGGGCGCGGAAGCGTCTTCCATCTGGTGATTCCGCTGGCGGTCCAGGGCAGCCCGCAGGTCGAAAAACCGACGCCGGCAAGCATTACGCTCGCTGGCACAAGGGTCTTGATCGTCGATGATAATCCTACCAACCGCCTCATCCTGCATGAGATGCTGTCCGGCTACGGCGCGCAGGTCACCGAGGCTGAGGACGGTCCGGGTGCGCTGGCAGCCATCCAAAGCGCGGCGCGAGACGGGAATCCCTACAAATTGATGTTGCTCGACTGCAGGATGCCCGGGATGGATGGCTTCCAGGTCGCGCGGGAAGTCCGCGCGATGTTCAACGACGGCCTCACCGTGATGATGCTGTCCTCCGAGGATCTCTCGATGACGCTCGCGCGCGTCAAGCAAGCCGGCCTCGACGCGTACCTGATGAAGCCGGTGCGCCGCGGCGCGCTCTTTCAGGCCATCGGAAGTGCGATGAGCAAGCGCAGCGGCGCGGCCCTGACGGAATCGGCGCAACCAGCTTCAGTTGCGCAAAGCCCGATAGCCGATAAGCCGCCAGTGCATATTCTGGTGACCGATGATTCCTCCGACAATCGGCTCCTGGTTCAGGCCTATCTAAAGAACACCCAGGCGATCATCGACGAAGCTGAGAATGGCGCCATCGCGGTCGAAATGGCGAGCCGCAAAACCTACGACCTCATCCTGATGGACATTCAGATGCCGGTGATGGACGGCTTCGAGGCGATCCGCCGGATCCGGCAAGGGGAAAAAGACGCCGCCCGCGAACGGACCCGCATTTTTGCGCTCACTGCATCGGCGCTCGAAAGCGATGTGCGCCGATGCCTCGAAGTGGGCGCCGATAAGCATTTGAGCAAGCCCATCAAGAAGCGCGTGCTGCTCGCGGCCATCAATCCTCCCGCGGTCGAGCCGGCCAGCGCGGCCGCCTGACCTCGCAGTCGAGCCGAATCATTGCAATTCAACAACTGCCGGTGGTCCGACTTCCGGCGCCGGGTCACAGCACCTCGTAAGGACGCATCATCTCGTTGTCTTCGTGCTCCAGGATATGGCAATGCCAGACGTAACGCCCGGGATAGCCCTCGAAGCGCACGATGATACGTGTCACGACGCCGGGGTTGGCGCGGACCGTGTCTTTCCAACCGGCTTCGTTAGGCTCCGGCGGGGTCGCAGCGCCGGTGAAGCGCAGCTTACCCTTCATCTGGTAATCGAATTTGGAAAAACTCCGGCGATCGAGGATCTGAAAACGCACCAGATGCAGATGAATCGGATGCGCATCATCGGTGAGATTGATCAGATTCCAAATCTCGACCGTGCCCAGGCGCGGTTTTTCCGATATCGGATCGCCCCAGCGTTTCCCGCCCAGCAGCATCGTCATCGGCTCAGTAACGACGTTGTCGATTTCATTCAGCGTCAGCATCCGATGCTGCACCGCCTCCGCTTCCGGGGTCTTCGGGACAGCGCGCAGCGCCGCCGGCATGACGCTGAGATCCTTCGCGCCGTCGGGCCGCACGCGAAACTGCATCACTTCAAATGATTCATCCATCAGATTGATGCGCTGACCGGCACGCCCGCTGAAATCGACAATGAGATCGGCGCGTTCGGCCGGCGCCATGAATACGCTCTTCAACTCGATCGGTGCGGGCAACAATCCTAAATCAGTTCCGATTTGATGGAATGGCCGCCCGTCCGAAAACGAGAAGCGGAAGAAGCGGCCGTTGGCGGCATTGAGAACTCGCAATCGATACTTGCGCGGCTCAACTTCGAGATACGGCCACGCCTTGCCGTTGACCACCATGATGTCGCCAAAGAATTCCGGAATCCATGGCTCGGCGGGATTGGCGGAGACCGGATAATAGAGCTGCCCGTCGCGATCGAGCATGCGATCGCATATCACCAGCGGGATTTCATACTTGTCTTGCGGAAGATTCAACGCCGCCTCGACTTGATCATGAATGATGAACGCGCCCGCGAGGCCCGCGAAAATGTTAAGCCGATTAATCCCCATCGCATGATCGTGATACCAGAGCATCGCCGCGTCCTGTGCGTTGGGATAAAACGCGACCGCCGACTTGCCGGGCGTGTACCAATCGTCGGGATAACCGTCGCTTTGCGGCGGGACCTTCGCGCCATGAAGATGTACGACAGTGCGCGTTTCCGGCAGGCCCGGCTCCGCGCCATGCAGATGATGATCGATGGGAAGGAAGTGCTTGTCGGGCAGCGCGTTGACCCACTCGACCATCAACGATTCGCCGCTGTTCGTTATGAAGGTGGGTCCGGGCGAGATAGCGTTGAAGCCCCACTGGCGCGCGGGTTTCAGATCGCGATGCAGCGGCGCATGGAACTCGCGTATCGCGATGCGATAGAAGGCAACTTCCTTTGCTGGATCATGCGGATTAGTGCGAGTACCGAGCGGACGTGCCACCGGCGGGATCGGTAGCGGGTCAACATAGCGAGCGAGCGCGGCGGGATTGAGCGCGGGCCGCGCGTTGACTTCCGGATATTTCGGCATCACCGCCGCATCCACGCGCATTGCGTGATGCGTAATTAGTCCCAACCCGATCAAACCGGTGTTGCGAATGAAGCGTCGTCGTGTCAGAGCGTTTCCCCTTACCTGCGGTAAAATGAAATGGCCGGAAAACGCCAAGCATCTTCCGGCCATTCGAACCGAGGTTCAAGCGCGTTACGGAGTTGTGGTCGCCTTGGCCGGCTTCTTCTTCACCACATCGCCGGTGCCGGGATCGAGATAAACTGCCTTGTTCTGCCCAGCCTTATGGCTGAAATCCAGCATGTAGGTGATCGAGTTGGCGCTGGCGTCGAAAGAGCCCTGCCCGATGCGCTCGCTGCCCAGCCAGTTGTCTTCGATAAAAGTGATGACGGAGGCCTGGGCCGTCACGCTGTGATCGACGAAGTTGGACTTCGCAAACGGCGAGATCACCAGCAATGGCTGGCGCGGACCGTACCCGCAGCGACCCTGAGCATGAAGGGTCGCCGGGTTGACGCCAGGCAACGCGTTGGAGCCGTTACCGCATTTTCCGGGGCCATTCAGCGCATCTTCCGAGGTCGCCGACTGATTTATGATCGGTGACATCTGATGGTCGTACCAACCATCCGAGTCGTCGTAGAGAATTACGATCGCGGTCGAATCCCAGAACTTCGATTGCTCGATGGTGTTGATGGTACTGACTACGAAGGTCTGCTCATCGAGTGGGTCGGAATAGCCGGCGTGGGCGTCCTGGTAGCCGGGCGCTTTGAGGAACACTACCGATGGAAGATTGTTCGCGGCCAGCGCTGTAAAGAAATCATCCGAATCGTATTGATGATTGGCCGCATCGGTGGTCCCAATCGCGCCGGTGGGACGCGCGTGAGTCGGGTTTGCCGTGCTCACATAATACTGAAACGGCTGATGATGCGGGATGTAGTCCGCTTTCTTGACGTTGGTAACGGTTGACGTGGTGCTGCGCTGACAACCGGTCGTCTCATTCGAATTCGTAAGGGACAAGTTGAAGCCGCCCTCGAAGAATCCCCACGTGATGCCTTTGGCATTGAGCAGGTCACCGATGTTCCTGCCGCCCATCTGGAAGGTTTCGCCGGTAGTAGTCGAGCATACGTCGCCGACCGGATCGGCATCGCTAATGTCGGTGAAACCGCCGTTGCCGTCACTGATCGTCGCACCGCCCGGATTGTTATCGAGCGTCACGCCGTTGGTTTGAGCCGAAATCAGGTTCAGCGCACCGGGAGTGGAAGGGCCGAAGGTCGTGTCAAAGGAATTGTCGCTCATCGCGAAGTGTTGTGCATAGTTCCACAGCGCGGTGACCGTGTTGCCGTCGTAGTAGCCCATCACGAGGCCCGTAGTTGAAACAATCGGAGGCGGAGGGCTGGGCGGGGTACCGGCAGTTCCCACATTGGCGGGAAACAGATCCATCAAGCCGCCATCGAAGGCCGCCTGCTCGGGACCGTAATCATGATTCTGATCGTTGGTCGCCGCCTGGCTGCGATCGAGGCGGAACGGATTGGTCGCGCCCGCTCCGTTGCTCACATCGAGATTCGGATTGTTGCTCAGCAGCAGCCCCGATAGCCCATTGACGGCCGGCGTATTCGCGGCGGGCGTGAAGGTCGGCTCGCCGGTGGGATTGGTCGCCATCGGATAAGTCCCAAAGTAATGATCGAATGATACGTTCTCCTGGAAGATCACCACCAGATGCTGGATCGGGGTGGTGGTTAGTGGAGCGGGCGCCGCCTTGGCATCCGGAGCATCCTCCTGTGGCAGACCGACTCCCGGCACCGCCGTCATCAGCGCCAGTGCGAGAGTTGCACAGGTCAGTTTTCGAAATCGCATGTTTTGAATTCCCCTCTCTGTGATTTGGCGAAAAGTTAAGGGCGCAACGGGCCGGAACCTGCGCACCTTGGCAGGGGAAAATGACGGGCGAATTAACCGGTGAGTTCGAAAGCGAAAACTCGCGATGTAGAAAACGTGACTCGAATGTTAAGGTTCGTCGAACCGGAATCGGCTCAGCTCGAATTGCGCATTTTTCCACCGCCGCTGAAATCGAGTTTGCGATTTTCCCGCCACCTCGCTAGGCAAAGGCTAGAGGTGCTGCGTGAGTATCGAACCGTCCAACGTCGCGCTTGAAGTCAAAGACTCGGTCGCGATCGTCACGCTCAATCGGCCCGAGCGGATGAATGCTTTTACCTTTCGCATGGTCGCCGAAATTCGCAGTTCGATCGATCGCGCCGCCGCCGATGAGAAAGCGGTCGGCATCATCATCACCGGGACAGGGCGCGCGTTCAGCGCCGGCCTCGATGCGGTTGACCTCGCGCGATCGGCATCCGGCACCGCGCAGAGCGACCTCGAGAGTTCGACTCCCGCGAGCGACGACCTTCCCGCGCTGTTCAGTTACCTGCTGCGAATTCCCAAGCCTGTCATCGCGGCGGTAAATGGCGTCGCGGCCGGAGGCGGCTTTGTCCTCGCGATGATGTGCGACCTTCGCTTCGCCGCCGAGACCGCCAGTTTCACCACGGTTTTTTCCAAGCGCGGCCTCATCGCGGAGCACGGCACCAGCTTCCTGCTGCCCCGCCTCGTTGGCACCAGCCGCGCGCTCGATCTGCTCTGGAGCTCGCGCCGCTTCGATGCCGCCGAGGCTTTGCGCATCGGCTTCGTCGATCGCGTGGTGCCCGGCGATCGCCTGCTCGATGAAGCCTGCGCCTACATCCGCGATCTCGCGGCAAATGTCTCGCCTCGCTCACTGGCGGTGATCAAGTCACAGGTCTATGGTCATCTTTCCCTGGGTATGGAAGCGGCGATCCGCCATGCCGACAAGATCATGAACGAGGCGCTGACGCATCCGGATGCGACCGAGGGCGTGGCGTCATTCGTGGAGCGGCGTCCCCCGCGCTTTCAGCCCTGGAAAGGAGAAAAAATATGAGCCGTAAACAATACGAAACTATTCTCTACGAAAAGTCGGGCCCCGTCGCGACGTTGACCATCAATCGCCCCGATCGCCTCAACGGCATGACCAAGAAGATGCTCCGCGAGGCGCGCGAGGCTCTCAGCGCGGCTTCCGACGATCGCGAAGTGCGCGTGCTGGTGCTGACCGGCGCGGGCAAAACCTTCTGCCCCGGCGCCGATCTGCAAATGGTCGCATCCGACAGCGATGACGAGCCCTCGAGCACCGACGACTTCCGCGTGCCGGTGCTGCTTCACACGATGCCCGCGGTCACCATCGCGGCGATCAACGGCGCATGCGCCGGAGCGGGTCTCGGATGGGCGCTCGGATGCGACCTGCGCTACGCCGCGCCGTCGGCCCGCTTCAACACCGCGTTCCTTGATGTGGGCGTGGCGGGCGACATGGGCGGCCCGTGGTCGTTGCCACGCATTGTGGGCGCGGCCAAGGCGCGCGAGCTGTACTTCATGCCCGACAAGTTCGATGCGGCCGAGGCGCTGCGCATCGGTCTCGTCTCGCGGGTTTTTCCCGATGAGACCTTTCGTAAGGATGTTGCCGCGATCGTGAGTCGAATCGCGGAAGCGGCGCCGATCGCGCTGCGCACCATGAAGGCGCATTTCGTCGAAGCTGAGCGGATGGACTTCGCGAGTTATGTCGAACTTGAATCCGCGCACCATCTGCCGATGTTCAGTACCCACGACACTCGCGAGGCGTTTGCCGCGAAAGTCGAAAAACGCAAGCCCCGCTTCATCGGGCGCTAAGGAGAAATCTTATGTGGCTTCGTGTCCGTCAAATCGCGCTGGTCGCGAACAAGCTGGCTCCCATCGTCGAGGACATGAAAAATGTTCTCGGCCTCGAAGTGTGTTTTCGTGACCCCGGAGTAAAAGTCTTCGGGCTGGAAAACGCGCTGTTCCCGGTCGGCAATCAATTCATCGAGGTCGTCGCCCCCATCCAGGACAACACTGCCGGTGGACGCTACCTCCAGCGCCGCAAGGGCGACGGCGGCTATATGTGCATCATGCAGTGCGAGGATCACGGACCGGTGAAGGAGCGCGTCGCCAAACTCAATGTGCGCAAAGTCATCGATCACGACACCGCGCATTTTCACAACATGCAGCTTCATCCGCGCGATACCGGCGGGACCTTCCTCGAAATCGATTATCAGCCGGGCGGCGAAGCGCCGGATGGGCCATGGGAGCCGGCTGGAAAAGATTGGAAACCGGCGGTCAGGACCAACGTCGTGCGCGCGATCAAGGCGGTGGAAATCCAATCGCCCGAACCCGACGCGCTCGCGAAGCGCTGGGCCCAGATCCTCGATCTGCCGCTCGAAGGCACTGCGGTCGCCGTTCAGAACGCGACGATTCGCTTCGTCAAGGAGACCGACGGGCGCGGCGAAGGCCTGAGCGGACTCGACCTCGCCTCGAATGATCGCAAGCACGCACTCGACGCGGCCGAGAAACAGGGACGCCGCATCAACGATGACACTGTGATGGTGTGCGGCATGCGTATGCGCCTGGTGTGACGCGATGGCGAAGTGGAAAATTCTCGTTGCAGGAGCATCGGGATTAGTCGGGTATGGCGCGGTGCGTCATTTCGCGAAGCTTCCCGATTGGGAGGTCGTCGCGGTTTCGCGCCGCGCGCCCACACATCTGTACGACGCGCGATTCGTCTCGGCCGATCTTCTCGATGAAGAACGCTGTCGCGAGCTCTTCGAAGAAATGACCGACGTGACGCATCTCGCTTACGCGGCGCTCAGCGAGAAGCCGGGCATTTTCGAGGGATGGGTCGATCGCGCGCAGATGGAAGTGAACCTCACGATGCTCCGCAATCTGTTCGATCCGCTGGAAGCGGCAGCGAAGAATCTTCGACACGTTTCGCTGCTGCAAGGCACCAAGGCCTACGGCGCGCATCTCGCGCCGATTCCGATTCCCGCCCGCGAGCGCGCCCCGCGCCATCCGCACCAGAATTTCTACTGGCTGCAGGAGGACTATCTGCGTGGTAAGCAGGCCAATAAGAAGTGGGGCTTCACCATCCTGCGTCCACAGATCGTCATCGGCGAGGCGATCGGCGGTAATCTCAGCATCATCCCGCCACTGGGAGTTTATGCGGCGTTGCTGCGCGAGGAAGGAAGCCCGCTCTATTTTCCCGGCGGCGATCCCTCCGTTTTCGAACTGGTCGATACCGATCTCCTCGCGCGTTCGATGGAATGGGCCGCGACCGCCGACACGGCGCGCAACGAGACCTTCAACATCACCAATGGCGACGTCGCGACGTGGCAGGATCTCTGGCCGGTGGTGGCCGACGCGTTTGGGATGAAGCCGGGACCAGCGCGTCCCCTCTCGCTCGCGCTGGAAATGCCGAAACGACAGGCGGAGTGGGCGGCGATCGTGAAGAAGTACAACCTGGTCGCGCCGGTGGATCTTCATGCCTACGTCGGCGAATCGTTTTTCTTCGCGGATTCCTGCCTGGGCTATCGCAAGGACGGATCTCCCAAGCTGGTGAGTCAGCCGATGCTGGTGAGCACGATCAAAGCGCGGCAGGCAGGTTTCCACGATTGCATCGATTCCGGGGACATGATGCGCAAGTGGATTCGCATTTTTCAGCAGAACCGGCTGCTGCCGCCGATCAGCTAGGCGCGGCTTCCAACGCATTCGCCGCTGACGTGCCCGCGATCTTTCCGAAGACCGCGCCGGACATCAGTCCGGTGCCGCCCGGATAGTTGAAATAAAACAGGCCGCCAACCAGCTCGCCGGCGGCATAGAGGCCGGGAATCGGCTTGCCGTCGCTGTCGACCACTTGCGCGTCGCGGGTGATGCGCAATCCGCCAAATGTAAACGTGATTCCGGTGGTCACCGCAAAGGCGAGGAACGGCGGCGCATCGATGGTGTTGGCCCAGTTGCTCTTCGGCACCGCGAGGCCTCTGGTGTTGCGGCCATCCTTGATGTTGGGGTTGAACGGCGCGGACGTATCTATCGCCTCGTTGTAGCGATGGATTTCCGCCAGCGCGGCCGCGGAATCAACGTCATCGAGTTTGCTCACTAACTCATCGAGGGAATTCGCGGTGACCCTAGTTACCTGCTTGATACGATATTCGTCGCGCAGCAGATGTTTCACCTTGTCGTCGAAAATCTGCCAGGCGAACTGCCCAGGCTGTTCGAGGATTACGCGCCCATACTTGGCGTACGTGTAATTGCGAAAATCCGCGCCCTCATCGACGAAGCGCTGCCCGCGCGCATTGAGCATGATGCCGAACGGGTAGCTGTGCTTCTGAAAGCCGTCGCCGACCGCGAGGTCGCCGAACTCCGGCGCGTTGCGATCCCATCCGACGGCATGGCAGCCCGACCAGTTGCCATACGGCAGCGCGCCAGCTTCGAGCGCCATGCGAATCCCGTCGCCGGTGTTGAAGCGGGTGCCGCGCACCTTGGCGAGATCCCAGTTCGGACCGAGGTAGCGCGTGCGCCATTCCGCATTCGCCTCGAACCCGCCGCTCGCGAGGACCACCGACTTCGCGCGGATCTCGGTGGTGCGGCCCTCGATGCGCACTTTCGCGCCATGCACGCCGTCGTCGTCGCTGATGAGCGACTGCGCGCGCGCATTATAAATGATCTTCGCGCCGTCGCGCGCGGCAATTGTGTGCAGCGCCTCGATCAGTCCCGGGCCGCCGCCCCACGCCTCGATTGTCAGCCCACCCCAGAATTTGAATTTGCCCTCGACCTTGAATGCCTGCCGGCCGTAAATTGGAGCGAAGCGGATCCCCTTGGCGCGCATCCACTTAAGCGTCGGATGACTGCGGCGCACCAGCAACTCAACCATGTCGGGATCGGTGTGATACTGCGTTACGCGGCCCATATCCTCGAAGAACTGATCTTCAGAGTAGATGCCGAAATCGGTGCTGGCCTTTTCTTCTTCCGAAAGATCCGGAAGCAGCTCCAGAAGATCCTCCAGCGTGTTGTAGGCGACCCGAATCGCGCCGGCGGTGAACGTCGAATTGCCGCCGCGCTCCGCGATCGAGGCGCGCTCCAGCACGATCACGCTCGCGCCATTTTCACGCGCGGCGAGCGCCGCACACATCGCGGCGTTGCCCGCACCAACGATCAGAACGTCACATTCCATCAAGCTGGATCTAACCCGATCGCGCCGTTGGCGATAGCGTCAGGCGCGGCCGGTCAGGCGCGCGCGTTCCAGCACCCCTTCGAAAATGCGCACCGCAACCGCGTCGACCAGCATTCCGCCCGCGCCCGCGGCACCGGCACCGTCGCGAGTCGCCGCCTGATAGGCCTCGGACATTTTGCGCGCGCTTTCGATTTCATGCGGCGTCGGCGCGAAGACATCGTTCGCAAGTTCGATCTGGCTTGGATGAATCGCCCATTTGCCGACCGCGCCCATCGTTGCAGCCCAGGTTGCATCGCGGCGATAGCCCTCGGGATCCTTGAAGTTGCCGAAGGGACCGTCAATCGCATCGATGCCGTTGGCACGACACGCGGTTATCATCCGGCCGCGTGCATGATGCCAGATGTCCCCGGGATATCGATTGGCAGGATCGGCCGCGACCCCAAAGCGCATGCCCTGGCTCGCCGAGAGATCGCCGAACCCGAGGATCAACGCTTCGAGGCGCGGGCAGCACGACGCGATGGCCTCGACATTGGCGAGCGCCGCGCTTTCCTCGATCAGCGCCTCGAGCCCGATTTTCTTCTTGAGATGAAGTTTGGTTTCGAGTTGGGTGAGCAGCGTGTCGAAGAACCAGATGTCGCGTGGCGCCTTGGGCTTCGGCACGATGATGATGTCGAGAAACTCGCCCGCGCCTTCGACCATTTCGATCACATCGTCGTGCGCCCAATGCGTATCGGCGCCATTGACGCGAATCGCGCGCACTTTCTTCCCCCAATTGCCGATCCGGAGCGCTTCGATCGCATTTTTGCGCGAAGCCTCTTTCTGCGCGGGTGCGACCGCATCTTCGAGGTCGAGAAAAACCAAATCCGCGTCGCTCGCGATCGCTTTCTCCATCATCTTGATGCTGGAAGCCGGCACCGACAATTCTGAGCGTCTCAATCGAAGAGCCATTAACTACTCCTTTGAATCAGTTGTGATGCCGACTTCGGCGAGAATCTCGGCGGTGTGTTCGCCGAGCAACGGCGGGCGCGCATAAATTCCCGGCGGCGTAGCGGTCATTTTGATTGGCGATCCGGCGATGACCAGCGGTGGATTGTTACCCGGTTGTTCGACCTCGACCAGCATGTTGCGCGCCTTCGGATGCGGATCATCGAAGATATCTTTCACGGTGTTCACAGGGCCGACCGGCACTTTTCCTCCCAGTTCCGCAACCACTTCGCGCGTCGCGTGCGATTTCGTCCACTCTGAGATTACACCGCGCACGAATTCGGCGTTGGCGACGCGGCGCATGTTGCTGCGCGAGCGTTCGTCGTTGACAAGTTGGGGGTGACCCATCGCGTTGCACAAGATCCCCCAGTGATTTTCTCCCGGCGAGGCGATTGCAACGGCGCCGTCGCGGGTGGGAAAAATATCGAAAGGACACAGGACCCGCGTGCCGTTGCCCGCGGGTTCGTGAACGGTCCCGCCACGCGCGTAGCTGTAAACGAGTGTCTCGCACAGCGCGAGGATCGCATCGTACATCGCGACATCGATGAACTGTCCGACGCCATCGCGTCGCGCGGCATGAATGGCGGATACCACCCCGAGGGCCGCCAGCGTGCCCGGATAGATATCGCCGACGCCGACACCGACTTTCGAACCCTGGGTGCCAATCGGTCCGGTGACCGCGACGATACCGCCCATGCTCTGCGCGACGACGTCGAAGCAGGGCCACTCCGCGTATGGACTGCGTCCGGTGCGTGGATCGCCGAAGCCTCGCACGGCGGCATAGACCAGCTTCGGATTGTGCTCGCGTAAAATCTCGTAGCCGACACCCATGCGATCCATCACGCCGGCCTTGGCGTTCTCGACTATCGCATCGGCGGTCTTCGCCAGCTTGAAAAGTGCGTTGCGACCCGCATCGGTCTTGATGTCGAGGACGATGCTTCGCTTATTGCGATTGACGCTGGCGAAATAGCCGCCGTAGTCGCACCCCTCGCGATCGGGTGGCGGCGGTCCCATCGGACGGGTCATGTCGCCAGTGGGCGGCTCAATCTTGATGACATCGGCGCCGAGGTCGGCGAGCAGCATCGTGCAGTATGGACCCTCGAGCGCCTGCGTGAGATCGAGCACGCGAACATCGGAGAGCGGACCGCTCCGCGTTGTCATCATCATCGATTCCCCCCGCGGTGTCGTCACCGATTCCCCCAATGACTGCGGCGCTTGATGAGCACCGTGCGCTCGCCCTCGAAGACCACCGTGCCATCCTGCTTGGTCCCCCAATGCTTGAAGCGCACGATGCCGGCGTCGGCACGCTCGGCGTCGCGCTTTTCGAGGACCTCGGTGTAGGCATACAGCGAGTCGCCGTGGAAAACCGGCGCGGTGAAGCGGATGCCGGTCATGCTCAACTCGGCGAGCGCATTTTCCGCGGTATCCTGCGTCGCGAGCCCGATACATACGGAGCCGGTGATGAGGCCGAACACGAGGCGCTGCCCGAAGTTGGTGCCGCGCATGCGATGCTCGTTGTAGTGGCCATCGGCGGTGTTGAGGACCAGCTTGGTGAGCATCTGATTTTCGATTTCGCCGATAGTGGAACCTCGCGCATGACGCATCTTCGCGCCGACCTCGAAATCCTCGAAGTAGTTTTTCGCGCCCGTGAGTTTTGCAATTGCAGCGCTCATGCTTTGGGCCTCGGCAGCAGGCGGTCAGAAATGATTCGCATCTGGATCTCGGAGGTACCCTCGAAAATCTTGGTCAGCCGCGCATCGCGCCAGTAGCGTTCGAGCGGGAAATCCTTGGTATAGCCATAGCCACCGTGGATTTGCAGCGCCTGGCTGGTGACGCGCTCGGCCATCTCGGAGGCGAACAGCTTCGCCATCGAGGCTTCCTTGTCGCAGCGGCGGTGCGAATCTATTTCATCCGAAACGAAATAGGTTAGTTGGCGAGCCGCTTCAATCTCCGTCGCCATCTCAGCGATTTTGAACCGAATCGCCTGGAAATCTCCGATCGGATGCCCGAAGGCCATGCGTCGTTGCGCATAGTTGATAGAGTCTTCGAGGCCACCACGCGCGAGGCCGATTGCGCGTGCCGCCGTATGGACGCGCGCCGTTTCGAGGCCGCTGACCGTAGCCTGAAATGCCTTGCCCTCCCCGCCGCCTTCGCGTTCGCGTCCCAACATCGCGTCGGCAGGGAGGCGCAGATTGTCGAAGTGAAGCTCCCACGTCTTCCATCCGAAGTAACCGATTTTGCGAATCGGCGAGCCGGTGAGGCCCGGCGGGAATTTGCCGCGCTCCTTCAACACGAGGAACTGGCTGATGCCTTCATGACGGCGTTTCGGATCCGAGGGCTGCTTTGTGCGCGCCAGCACCGAAATGAAATCCGCGCCGTCGGCAAATGTACACCACGTTTTGGTGCCATTAAGGACCCATCCATCGCCGTCGCGCGTCGCCTTGCATGAAACATTCGCGAGATCCGAGCCCGCGTCCGGTTCCGATAGCGCCGCGGCTCCGAGGAATTCGCCGCGCGCCATTTTCGGCAGAAATTCCTTGCGCTGCTCCGCGGTGAAGCCGCCGCCAAGCCCGTTGCCGCGCGCGATGATGCTCGCGACGCTCATCCACGCACGCGCCAGCTCCTCGGTGATCAGCACATACTCGAACGCGCCCATCCCGAGGCCGCCGTATTCCTCCGGGATCACGATGCCGAAGTAGCCCATCTGCGCAAGCTTGTCGCGCAGGTCCATCGGGATGTCGCCCTGCTCGGGGTCGAGCTTGTTCGCGAGCGGCAGCACCTCGTTCATCGCAAACTCGCGCGCCGATTGCTGAATCATCCGGCGCTCGTCGGTCATGTAACTCACAGTGGTGCTCCTCTTTTCTTCGCGACCAGGTTGGTGCGTTGATAGGTGATGACGATTTCGTCGCGTTGATTGCGCGCCTCGGTGCGCCAGGTGACGATGCCGAAGTTGCCGCGGCTGGCGGATTCTCGCGTGGAGACCACAGTGCTGCGCGCGGTCAGCGTATCGCCCGGATAGACCGGCCGCGCAAACTCCATGTCGTTGATGCCGAGAAACGGCCCGCCCGCTTCGCTCAGATCCTCAACCGAAATACCGACCACGGTGCACGCAATCAGCAACGGGTTGACGACCACATCGGGATGGCCGAGCGCGCGCGCATACTCGGCGTTGAAGTAGAGCGGGTTGTGCGCGAGCGTCGCGGTAGTGAAGAGCGAGTTGTCGCCCGCGTTGATGGTTCGTCCCCAATGATGCTCAAAGACCTGCCCCTCCTTGAAGTCCTCGAAGGAGTGGCCCTTCAGCATCAAGGTGAATTGACTGAAGTCGGGTTGATCCGCCATGCCTCAAGCTCCTAGCAAAGCTTTCGGCGATTCGTCTATGTTGCGGATCGAGGTTAAGGGGCATGAGCACCTCGGAAGCGATCGACCATATCGGCCTCACCCGCGCTTTGGTTCACTCGGTCCGCGGCATTCGATGGGAGGAAACTCCGAGAATGCGCGCGAAGTCGCGCGGCACTGTCTGCTGGATTTTTTCGGCGTCGCCATCGCAGGCTCGCGCGAAACCCTCACGGAAATTCTCGTCAATGAAATCGTCGCCGGCGAACGTTCATCGGAAGCGAGCCTCATCGGACGCAATGAACGTGCGTCGCGATTGACCGCGGCGCTCGTCAACGGCTGCGCAGGCCACGCACTCGATTTCGACGATACGCACATGGCGATGGGCGGGCATCCGTCGGCGCCGGTCATTCCCGCAATCCTCGCACTGGCGGAAACCACGGGCGCGACCGGACGCGAGGTCCTCGAAGCGATCGTCGTCGGCATCGAAGCGGAATGCCGTCTCGGCGCGCTCATCGGTGCGCAACATTACGTGATTGGTTTTCATTCCACCGGCAGCATCGGAACCTTCGGCGCGGCGGCTGCTTGCGCGCATATGCTCAAGCTCGATGAAGATGGATGGCTGCGCGCGCTGGGACTGGCAGGAACGCAGGCGGCCGGCCTTAAGTCGGGATTCGGCACGATGGCGAAGCCGCTGCACGCGGGACGCGCGGCCTCGAATGGGCTTTTCAGCGCGATCGCGGCGCGCGGCGGCTATACCTCCAATCCCGCAATCCTGGAAACCGAGCAAGGATTTTTTGCCACGCATGCCGGCGCGAAACCGAATCAGGAAGTGCTCGACTCGCTCGCGGGAAAATTCCTGATTCGCGACGATCTCTTCAAGTACCACGCGTCGTGCTACCTGACGCATGCGCCGATCAACGCCGCGCAGTTCCTTCGCAGCGAACATCGCCTCGATCCGAAGATGATCGACTCGATCGAGGTGCGAGTTCATCCGTCGTTGTTCAGCATCTGCAATATCGAGGAGCCCAAAACCGGGCTCGAAGGAAAATTCAGCGTGCGCGCCACCACCGCGATGGCGCTGCTCGGCGAGGATACCAGCGACCTCGCGACCTTCAGCGACGCGAAAGTTACCGCATCCGAGGTGGTTTCTTTGCGGGATCGCGTGACGGTGGTCGCCGCCGGAAAAACTCGTCAGACCCAAGCGATGGTCCAGGTCAGAGCGAACGGGAACGCCTTTCAGGCGGAATCGGATTCCGGAAAGCCGGCGAGCGATCTAAGCCTCCAACGGGAAAATCTGACGCGGAAGTTCATCGCACTCGCATCGCCGATTCTCGGGCGCAATGGCGCGGCGGCATGTTCGCAGGCCGCGCTCGATGCGGAAAACATCAAATCTGCCGGCGAATTGCTGCGCCTCACCCGCGCCGCCTGAGGATTACGCAATGGCACTTTTCGACCCGAACGCGATTACCGAGGCCGCCAATGCCGATGGCGAATTCAAGTTGGCGGCGCGGCTGTGGAACGCCGACGTAAGATTCGAGGTCGGCGCTGAGCCCTACCTGATGCGAATTCGCGAGGGCCGCATCAGCGAGTTTTCCAAGACCGATGCCCCGCAGTGGGATGTGAAAATCGCGGCGCCCGAGGGCGATTGGCGCGAGCTTCTGAAACCGATCCCGAAACCGTTCTACCAGGATTTGATGGCCGCGATGACGCGCCAGAATTTCACCATCGAAGGTGACCGGCTCGGCTTCAATCCGTACTATCGCGCGACCTGCAGATTGTTCGAACTGATGCGCAAGGCTGCCTGAGCGAGGATTTCAAGATGCCACGTTTCGACACCGCAATCGGCCGCTACGTTTACATCAGCATCGACGGCATTGAGTATCGCGTTTACTTCGAGGAGGCGGGGCGTGGCATTCCGCTCCTGCTGCAACACACGGCGGGCGCCGATGGCCGGCAGTGGCGGCATCTGCTCGAGGACGCCGAGTTGCAACGCGACTTTCGCATGATCGCGTACGACCTGCCCTACCACGCCAAGTCTGTTCCCCCGACCGGCATCGAATGGTGGCGCAGCGAATACAAACTCACCAAGGATTTTCTGCTGAAGTTTGTGACTACGCTCGCCCGCGAACTGGAACTGGAGCGGCCGGTCTATATGGGGAGTTCTATCGGCGGCCATCTCGCGACCGACCTCGCGATGCATCATGGAGACAAATTCCGTGCGATCATTGGACTCGAGGCCGGAATCGTCACGCCCGGCGGTTTCGATGACCAATGGTCGTATCCGCGAGTGAGCAACGAATACAAGGCGAGCGCGATGTACGGTCTGATGTCGCCGACCAGCCCGGAAAAATATCGGCGCGAAACCGCATGGGGTTACAGCCAGGGCGCGCCGCCGGTTTTCAAAGGCGACCTCTATTACTATTCTATCGATCATGATCTGACGCAGACCGCCGAAAAGATTGATGCGACACGGACGCCGCTTTACTTGCTGACCGGCGAATACGACTGGGCGACCACCCCCGAAATGTCGGAAGAACTCGCCAAACGCATCAAGGGCGCGAAGTACACGACGATGCGCGGCCTCGGGCATTTCCCGATGAGTGAGGATCCGGCGCATTTCCGCGAATACATTCTACCGGTTTTACGCGAGATCAAATCTCGTTAGCCGCGCCGAACGTTTCCGCCTTCGGCCAGATTCTCGACTGACGATTCCAGCTACGTATTCCGTCTATCGGTTATCAGCATGAACTTCCCGGGATTCAGATCCCGGACGCGGTCGCCGATATTGCGCGCGGTCGCGCATAAATCTGCGCTGATTATTCCCTAATGGAGGTAAAGCAAATGAAAAGTCTAACCCGTATTTCGGCGGCCGCTGCATTGGTCGCACTATTCGCGATGCCGGCCTGGGCAGGAATTGGTCAAACGACCTACACTTATAGAACCACTACCACCACCTATACGACGCAGCCCAATGCGCAATTGATCGCGGATTTGCAGGAAGCATCGGACAACGCGCTCCGCGATGGCCGCAACAGCAACAAGAACAACCCGTACTTCGCTCAGAAGAGCGCTCGAATTGATAATGTGATCGCTCGACTGGAGGCTGGACGGCAAGTCAGCAGCGAAGAGATCGATCGGGCGCTGGCCAAGCCGGACCTATACTGAGCGATTCGCGGGCTTATTGGCCGTCCGACGTGTTTCTCGCCCTTGTGTTATGCGCGAGGAATCGCGTTAAAGTCACGGGATCATGGCAATCAGCATCTATCCGATCACTGAGAATTTTGCGGCCGAGGTTGGCGTCGATCTAGCCGCGGCCGGCGCGGACGATGTCGCATCGATCAAAGAGGCGTTCTGGCGATACGCGGTGCTGATTTTTCCCGATCAGAATCTTACCGTGGAACAGCACCTCGCATTCGCCAGAAACATCGGACCGATTGAACCGTCGATCGGGGCCTATCGGCCGGATGCAAAACTGCGCTTGCAACCCGAGATTGTCGATGTCTCGAACCTGACCCATCGGGGCGAAATCTGGGCGGAGAACAGCAAGGTTCGCGGTTTGAATCTTGGTAACCGGCTGTGGCACACGGATAGCTCGTTCAAATATTTACCGGCGCGGGCGTCGATCCTTTACGCGCGCAGCATCGCGCCGATCGGCGGTCACACCGAATTCGCCGATATGCGTGCCGCCTACGACGCACTGCCCGATGAAATGAAACGCAAGCTCGAGGGCCTCGTCGCGGAGCATGCGCTAGCCTACTCGCGCCTGCGCACCGGATTCACCAACTTCTCCGAGTCGGAGCGCAAGGAGTTGCCGCCAGTACCGCAGGTGATGGTGCGGACGATTCCCGAGAATGGCCGCAGGTCGCTCTATATCGCGTCACATATCGGACACGTCCTCGGCATGCCCGATGAGGAATGCCGCGCACTCGTCGATCGCTTAATCGCTCACGCGACCCAGCGCCAGTTCGTCTATACGCATCGATGGCGGCTGCATGACCTGGTGATGTGGGACGATCGCTGCACGATGCATCGCGGCACCGAATTCGATGATCTCCGCTACGAGCGAGACATGCATCGCGCGACGGTTTCCGACATCGCCAACAGCTGCGAGCAGGAAGGGGTCGCGATTCCTCCGCCGGTAGCCTGAGCCTCAGGTCGGAAAGGCGGCGCTGAGGAAGTTACCGGGCGCGTGTGTAGGCTTCCGGGTTGGTCGCGCGCCTGTTCCATCAAGGGCTTGCTATTTCGTGATCACGATTTCCCGCATCGTCGCGTGCGCGTCGATCTCGAGATGCATCGCATCGACGGGCGGGCGCGAGTATTGCCAGGTGATTCCGCGCTGCGCCGCGATTCCGATGGCGGGCAGGATGGTCGATGCGAACACCAGATAGGCATTGTGCACGGTGTAGAGATTGACCGCGGTGGCATCGGCCCAGGTCATCTTCATTTCGGCCAGATGCTCGCCGAGGCGGTCCAGCACGAATTTGGTTTTCTGCGTGAGCCCGGATGCCGATACGTCGTCGCCCGCGACGATCTCCATCTTGCCGCCGCTCATCGATTTCACTTCACCCGCACCCGCGAGCACGAAAGTGCGCGCGGGAGTGGTGGCCGGCATCGTGTAGTAAAAACCGAACAGCGCGGGCTCCGAGACCGGCGCGACGGCGATAGCGACATTGGTGCGCGCGATCGGATTGTTGCCCTCGACTTGCACATCCCATCCGGCGAGATGCTTCAGGTAGCCCTGGTTGAATTCGTTGAAGCCCGCGGGAGTCAGCGGCTTGGGGATGCGCAACTCCATGCCGCACACCGCGTTCATCGGCCGGCCCGCCGCGCGCAGATGCCGCTCGATTGCGCCATAGCCATCGTCGAGCTTGATGAGCGGGACTGCCACCGCGTGCACAATCTCGAAACCCGGGCTCGCTACTGCTCCCGAGGAGAACGGACCGATGCCTTTGACGAAGCTGAAGCCGCCTTTGGGATTGTCGATTAGCATGGCGTCATCATTACCATTTCGGCGATTCTCGCCAAGGCCATTTTCCGGAAGCCCTACAAGCACCTCGCGGTACCTGATTTAATGAACGCCCAATTACGAATCGGAGTTTCGAGGACGCGATGAAAATTTCCTGGGACCAGATCAAGCAAGAATCGCTCACCCATCTGCGCGAGTTGGTAAAGCTCGACACCAGCAACCCGCCGGGCAACGAGCGCATCGCGATCGATTATTACGCCGCAGTGCTGGGCAAGTACGACATCGACTTCACCGTGCGCGAGAGCGCGCCGACCCGCGCCAACCTCGTGGCGCGGATGAAGGGCCGCAACTCCTCGAAGCCCGGGCTGCTGATGTCCTCGCATGTCGATGTGGTCCCGGTCGAAGCGGCGCAATGGACACGGCCGCCGTTCAGCGCCGAGATCGCCAACGGATGCGTATGGGGCCGCGGCTCCATCGACATGAAACCCAAGTGCGCGATGGACTTGGCGGTGATGACCTCGCTCAAGCGCGCGGGCATCCAACCCGAATGCGATCTGGTCCTCGCGGCGGTCGCCGACGAGGAAGCCGGCTCCGAGATGGGCGCGAAATTCCTCGTCGAACGCTATCCGGACCTGATCCGCGCGGGCTACGTGCTCAACGAAATCGGCGGCTTCACGGTGCATCTCGGCGACTCGCGCTTCTACCCGATCCAGGTCGCCGAGAAAGGATTCGTCACCGTCAAGATGACGGTAAATGCGCCTCCGGGGCATGGCTCGATGCCGCGGCCGGGCACCGCGATCGAAAAAATGGCGGAGCTCATCACCAAGATCGTCAAGACTCCGATGCGTCAGCACGCCACGCCGCTGATGGAGAAAACCCTCAAAGCGCTCGGCGTGCCGCTCGAGTCGCCACCCGCGCTGTTCCGTCCGATGCTCGCCAATACCGTGAGCCCGACCATCCTGCGCGCGGGCTATAAGGATAACGTCATCCCCGGCGAGGCGAGCGTGGTCCTCGATGGGCGCACACTGCCGGGCGAGAATCCCGAAAGCTTCATGGCGGAATTGCGCGCGATCGTCGGACCCGAGCCGTCATTCGAGTTGCTCAAAACCGCGCCGCCCGCGGAGACCACCATGGACACGCCGCTGTATGACCTCATGAAGGTGAAGCTCGAGGCCGGCGACCCCGGCGCGCGCGCGATTCCGTGGATGATACCGGGCGCGACCGACAACAAGTTTTATGCGGAGCTCGGGATGGCGTGTTACGGCTTTATGCCGGTGAAGCTCGACCCGCATCTGCCGTTCGGCTCGCTCTTTCATTCAAATGACGAGCGGATGCCGATCGAGGGATTCTACTGGGGTCTGAAGGTTTACACTGACACTGTGCTGACCTTTGTCGGCACTAGGTTCGGGGATCTGTTCGAGTGATTTCCCGCAGGCAGGCTTCAGCCTGTGTTCTTCAGGGGCGCGAATCTAATTCGAAGCGCTGCCCTGCGCCGTAAACGTCACCAGCAGGCGCGGCGGTTCAGTCAACGGAACCACCGCATAGCTGCTCACCGGCACCGTATTAACGGTGACCATGGTGCCTTGCGGATCGCTCTCGATATCGCAGTCCTTGAAGATGGAGCGATCGAACACCACATGGCGCTGGATGTTCGAATCGGGCGTGACGTCCTTGAGCAGCACCTTCACCGTCGAATAACCCGGCCCGTTCTCGATGTGCTTGTCGTACTGCACCGGCTTCGACAAATCGAAGATCACCGACATCGGCGGATTCGAGGCCGAGAGGCGTATCGTGCGCAGCGTCGCCGGACCGTTATCCCCAGCCGACGCGGCCGCAACCTGCTTCGGCTCGGCGGCAGAAGGCGCTGCGGGCGACGCAGCGGACGCTCCCGCAGCGCCCAGGTTGGGCAGGTCATCCGGACCGTATCCGCCTCCGGTGCTGGCCAGATCTGGGCCGCTGTCCTTCTGACGCACCACCACCTGGTCGCCACCATCGTTGGCGGTTTCGCCGTAGCCATTTTCGGCGAGGACCAGCTTGAGCGGGTCTTCTTCGTTGTCCACTGGCTGCGCCAGCTTTTTCAGCTCGGCGCGCGCCTGCTTGGCATAAGGAGTATCGGGATAATGCTGGACCATCGCGGCGAAGGCCTGCGCGGCCGAATATTTCTTGCCTTCCTTCTCGAGCGCGACCCCGAGTTCCCATAGCGCGTCAGGCGCGACCGGAGTGTCGGGATATTTCTGCATCAGTTCGGCGAGGCGTGATTCGGCGGCACGAAAGTTCGCGCGCTTGAAGTAGTAGTCGCCGACCACCTTCTGATGGCGGGCCAGAACCTCGCGGCAAACTTCGGACTTTTCTTTCGCCAGCTCGGCGAACTCGCTCTCGGGAAAGCGCTGCTCGATGGCCTGGAAGCGAGCCAGTGCGAGCTCGGTCTTGCTCTGGTCCTGATCCTCACGCCCGACCTGGTCGAAGTAGCTCATCGCGATGTAATAGCTGACCAGCTGGAGATTCTTGCTGGTCGGATGCATCCGCTGGAAGTCGTCGAGGGCGGCGATCGCCTGCGCGTAATCCTTATCCTTGTAATACGCCAGCCCGATCTTCATCTCGGACTCTTCGGCGTAGGGGCTGAACGGATACTTATCGACCACGTACTGATAGTTCTCGATCGCGGCGTGGTATTCCTTGTTGGTGTAGTTCAACTGCGCCTGCTGATAGTAGTCCTCGCCGGTGGGAGGCTTCTTGATGCTGCAGGCGGATAGCGCTACGCACAAAGCGCAGGCCATCAGGAAAAGTGCATGGCGTGTCATCGCGGGCTTCCAGCAAAGTTAAACGGTCATCGTCGCGAGCGCAAGGCGCGCGGCATTCGATGCCGGCGCCTGCCGCGGGCGGAGTACGTGGCACTCTTTCCCGCTGGTCGAAGCGCGGTCGAAGATCAGGATCGCAGGGCGCTGCCTTTCTCAAATGATGCGAAGTAGACCGGCTTGCCCTGCGCCATGTATTTGCGTCCAAAGGCCGACCGCTTCGCCCCCGGCGGCTCCTTCGCGATGCGCCGGAAGCCGCCCTCCTCGAGCATCGCGAAGATCTCCCCGGCCCACTCCTTCACGTCCGATGCCGCATACACGTGACCCTCGCGCGTGAGTGTGCGAGCGACATTGCGTACCAGGAACGGCGTCACCATCCGATGCTTGAGGTGGCGCTCTTTCGGCCATGGGTCGGGATAGTAGATGTGGAGGGCGGCCACGCTCGCGTCGGGGAGCATCAGGTTGATGAGTGTGCGCGCATCCATCTTTGCGACCCGAACATTGGGCAGCTCGGCCCGCCCGATTCGCATCGCGAGGAGCTGCCCGACCGTCCCCGATAGCTCAATCGCGAGAAAATTTGTCTCGGGATTCGACGCCGCGTATTCGAGCATGAAGTCGCCGCGCCCGGCGCCGATCTCGATTTCCAGCGGCGCGCGCCGCCCGAAGATCGCATCCGGCTCGATGGCGAAATAGTTGACGTTCTGCGAGATCATCGCGCGCGACGCATCTTCTCGCGCATCCTCGCGCCACACCCGCGAGGCTTTCCTGAGTCGTGACATTGTGCAGGCGAGCGTATCCGTGCGTTTTGACGATAGCCAGTGCTAGAGTCCAAATGCATTCGCAGTAAGGAGTACGCTGTCGATGAGCACCGCCAAATCCGATTCGCTCGACCATCTGATCGTCGCCACCGACGCGATGCGGCCTGACCTGACCGCATTCTACGAGGACCTCCATCGACATCCGGAACTTTCGTTTCAGGAAGAGCGCACTGCCGCCAAGGCGGCCGAGCGGCTGCGCGACGATGGCTATGCGGTCGCCACCGGAGTCGGGCGGACCGGCGTCGTCGGCATCCTCGAAAATGGCGCCGGCCCCACCGTGATGCTGCGCGCCGATATGGATGCGCTGCCGGTCCGCGAGCAGACCGGCCTGCCCTACTCCAGCGGATCAAGCGGCGTCGATCCCGACGGCCTCCTGGTCGATGTGATGCACGCGTGCGGTCACGATATGCACGTCACCTGTCTATCGGCGGCGGCTACGATCCTCGCGCGCAATCGCGATCGCTGGACCGGGCGCCTGATGATGATTTTTCAGCCCGCCGAGGAAATCGGTTCCGGCGCGCGCGCGATGATCGATGACCACTTGTTTGAGCGCTTCGGCAAACCCGACGTCGTGCTCAGCCAGCATGTTACGCCGGAAGCTTCGGGCACGCTGTCGTATCGTGGCGGCGTTACGATGGCAGCGGCGGACAGCTTCGAGATTCGGATGTTCGGGCGCGGCGCGCATGGCTCGCGTCCGCAGGCGAGTGTCGACCCGGTCGTAATGGCGGCGTCGCTGGTGCTGCGTCTGCAGACCATCGTCGCGCGCGAGGTCGCACCCTCGGAGCAGGTGGTGGTGACCGTCGGCAGCATCCATTCGGGAACGAAGGAGAACATCATTCCCGATATCGCAACGCTCAAGCTCAACGTGCGCAGCTTCTCGCCCGAGGTTCGCGCGCGCGTGCTCGACTCGATTCGCCGCATTGCCAACGCCGAAGCCGCCGCGTCCGATGCTCCTCGCGCGCCGGAATTCCGTCCGCTCAACAGCTTCCCGATTATGACCAACCATCCCGGCGCTACAGCGCAGGTCGCCGCGTCGCTCATCGATCGCTTCGGGAGCGAAGTGGTGCAGGAGCGCGCGCTGGTGCAGGCGAGCGAGGACTTCGGCGAATTCGGCGTCGCGGCGGGCGTGCCTTCAGTAATGTGGTACTTCGGCGGAGCTGATCCGAATCTCATCGAAGCGGCGCGCCGTGAAAATCGCCTCGATCAGTTCCCCGGCAATCACTCGCCGCTGTTCGCGCCGATCATCGAGCCTACTATGTCGGTGGGAATCGAAGCGCTGCTCACTACCAGTCTCGCATGGCTTGCGCCGAGGTGATGGAGGACGCTGCTCGGCAAGCCCCGATTGCAAAACTGGTAGGGGGCGTTCGCGAACGCCCCGTTGGAATCTTCCGATGGCTTTGGTCCTCATTGCCATCCCCGAATTCCCGGGATCCTCACGCCCGCGGATCGGATTGTCCTGAATGTAGAAAGGAAGGCGTTCCAGCAATCGATCGCGGCGGACGAGTCGGCGGATTGCATGCTGGTAGGGGCGGTTCGCGAACCGCGCGCAACGACGTTTCAATCGAAAAGATCTTCGCGATTGCAGCATCGCTGCGGGTCGTTCGCGAACGACCCCTACGGTTCGGAGGCGGTCGATGGCGTCACCGTTTTCCCGGTCCAGTAAAAGCGAATCTCGGGCGAGTTGATTGCTCGCTCACAATGATATGGTAAAGGTCGCGCCGGCCGTCGTGAAAAAGTTCAACCGTATTACCATAGACCCGGGTCAGATGGATGGGGTGCCCTGTATTCGCGGCTTGCGGATTCCGGTCGCGACCGTGGTCGGAATGATTGCGGATCGCATGACTCGCGAAGAGATTCTGGCGGCATACCCGGACCTGAAGCCAAAGGACATCGACGAAGCGCTCCGCTATGCCGCAGAAGCTGTCCGTCAACGCGAATTGCCGCTGCGCTCCGCTTCTTGAGATTTCTCGTCGATAATTCTCGCCGCTTACCCATCAGGAGCACGGGTCGGCGACGGAACTAGTCGGTGCGGTTCAGGAAATCCTTGATGCGTTGGGTCAGCGGCTTCAGGTCGGTGTTGTCCACCAGCGCGCTCGCCATCCGCACCGGGTCGCCGAAAAAGAAGCGCTCGTAGAGAACCTGGCGTCCCGCGAAGGCGCTGCCCGCCACATCCCATGCGAGGCGATACAGCGCGACACGCTCGTGCGCATCGGCGCCGGCGGCTGGATAGTACTTCTCGATATCGGATTTGATGGGACTCGCGAAGTCGCTCTCCGACGGCGTCGCCATCAGATGCGAGCTGCTGTTGAGCTGGATGATTTCCACCATCCGTGGATACAGCTTCGGGAAAAGGTTGCGCGCGGTGTCGAGCGGCGGCCGCGCCGGCACCGTGACGCCCCATTTGTCGGCGCCTGCATCTGCCTCGGCGGCGCGCAGGCACGCGCGCATCGTCTCGGTGGTGGTGATCATCTCGGCGAGGCGCTCGCGCACGTGCGGCAGGCTGAGCGCGTCGGTCACCTCGGCGAGGCGGACCGCGAGGCCCAAAACGAATTCCGCCTTCGCGACGTTTTTCACTACCACCTGATGCATCATGTGGACGACCGCGCTGGTCTCGCCATAGAGCGCATTGCACCTGGCAACGTCGCCGCACAAAAATACGCGCTCCCACGGCACCAGCACATCATCGAAGATGACGACGCAGTCCATCTCTTCGAAGCGCGAGGCGAGCGGCGCATCGAAGTGCGAGCGCCCCGCACCGGGTTGAGGAACGAAGCTGTCGCGGCAGACGAATTTCAGCCTTTTCGCATTGCATGGAATTGCGAATGCGAGCGCGAAAGGCTCCGCAGCGGGTTCGGCCTTCAACACCGTCGAGGGAAACACCAGCAGCTCTTCCGATAGCGGGGCGAGCGTGGCTAGCATACGCGCGCCCTTCACGATGATGCCTGCGGCGGTCTTCTCGACCAGCCGCAGCGCGAGTTCCTCGTCGGCGTGGCCTGCCCATCCCTGCGCCCGGCTGGCGCGAGGGTTCACCAGTGTATGGGTCGCGCACCAGTCATGCTTGCGCGCCTCGAGGTAGTAGTTCGCGATGTTGTCGCCGAAGCGCGGATCGCTGGCCGCGAAGAAATCGCGCGCGGCCGCCATCGCGGCGATACTCGCATTGAGGTAATCGGGGGTGCGGCCGAGCATCCCACCGCTGAAATTGGCCCACGCCGCCATCATGCGCGAGCGCTTGCGCACCTCGTCGATACTTTTTGGCTGGATAAACGACAATCCGGAGCGGTCGCCGTCATCGGTGCGATAGGTCATCTGCTCCGGGCGCTCCAACTGCATGTCAAACAGCGAGGCGACCGAGCGCGCGCAGTTGCGAAACGCCGGATGCGAGGTGACCTCGCCGACACGCTCGCCGCCGAGCCATACTTCGGCATTCAGCTTTTTCAGCGACGAAAGATAATTGCTTCCCGATCGCGCACCCACGTCATTTCTCCTTGATGCGAGGATCGTCGGCGGGGACGCATTGCAGCATCATCCAGTAGTACAGGCCGAGATAGTAGGTATCGTTTAGTGCCGAGGAATTCTTCGCGTGCAGGATGACGCGCTGCTTGTCGATCTCACAATCCTGTTTCGATGCGAAGGGCAGATCGTGCTTGTTGTAATAATGCTCCAGCGGCGCGCCGGCGACCGGATGCCACGGCCATTCCTTGGTGAGCGGCGACACCATCAGAAACCATCCGGCCAGGAGCGCTGCGATGTGACGAGATCGCCTCAAATGATCTCCATCAACGCGGGCAGCCGCTTCAGCAACCGCTCCGCCGCATCCTCGGGCGCCATGTAGGGTGGCCGCGCCGGACCCATATCGATGCCGGTGACAACCGATGCGGTTACCTTCGTGGTGCCGAGATGACCGAGAGTCTCCTCGCCGCCGCGCGGGAAACATCGATTGAGCCGGCGCTGGATTTCCTCGGCGCGCGCGAGGTCGGCCGCCTTGAACGATTTCATCAAGGCGACCGCGGCAGGCACCGCGAAAATGTTGATGAAGCCGCCGGCGGCGCCGAGCATCAGACCCGCGAGCAGCGCGCGAAACGTATTGTAGATGTCGGCGCGCCCGGCGACCTCATCATAGAGCGCCTCCAGATGCTGCAAATCGGTGAGCACTTCCTTGAATGCGACGATGCCGGGAATCGTCGCAAGTTTGCCGGCGAACTTCGGCGAGATATTGAACTTGCTGAGCGCGGGGTTGTGGTAGATGACGACCGGCAAGTCGGCCGCCTCGGCCACCATGCGGAAGTGACGCTCGACTTCGAGCTCGCCACAGCGCCAGTAGTAAGGCGGGATGACCTGCTGCGCATCGTACCCCATCTTGCCCGCGATGCGCGCGTACTTGAGTGTCTCCAGCGTCGTCGCGCCCGAGGTCATCGCGACCGCGCAGATACCGTGGCGATTGCTGGCCTCTTCGAGCACGATCTCGAACACGCGGGTGCGCTCGGCCTCGTCCATGTGCAGGAACTCGCCGATGCTGGGGGCGGCGACGACGCCGGTCGCGCCTTTCGCGATGGCCCATTTGACCTCGTCGCGCAGCGCGGGTTCGTTGAGGCGATAGTCGGCGGTGAACGGCGTCACCAGCATCGCGATAATTCCGTGGGAGAGTTTCAATGTAGTTGCTCCAGTCGTGCCTGATGTGATTGATAGCCCCTTTTGAAAAGCACCGGAAGCATCGATGCAAGGCGAGCAGACTCGTCGGTCAGCTTCAAGGATTGAATTCGTCCATCGCGCCGTGCCTGATCGTCACTATGCCGACAACTTTATGCAATTCGTCGATTTGGTAGATGATTCGATAAGCATTGCGGCTCCCGCCAAAGATCAAATGGCGCAACTGCAAGCCGAAGCTCCTGGCTTCGGCCGCTAGCGGACATCGGCGCGGGAATTCTCCCAGCGAATCGAGCGCATCTTTGAGGCGGGTTAACCAGGCAGTGCCAGCCGTCGAATCGTCTACTGTGACTCTCTCCAATAGATCGTCAAGGTCCCGTTGGGCGCGCCGGCTCAATTCAACGCGGTATGCCATGGCGTTTGCGGAATTCTTCGAAGAACTCGCGCGCGGGCCGCGTCCGTCCCTGGGCGATGTCGTCGAGGCCCTGCCGAATAGCCTCATGCACGTCGGCGCGGGCGGCGATGTCGAGCAGTCGCTGATACGCTTCGGCATCCTGCACGACCGCTTCTGCCTGACCATTGACGGTCAAAACGATCGGACGCTTGCTCGTCTTCAATTGCTTGAGAAATTTTCCTGACTGGCGTCGGAAATTGGTCAACGATTGAATGTCCTTGCTGATGTTTACTCTCGCCTTCATTGGAACAGCACCTAATTAGGTGCTACTCGCAGTGCTACTTCTTGTAAAGTGGCTAACGATTCGACGCGAAATAAAAGATCGATTGCCCCGTGCCGATGGCGGCTTCGTAGCGGCCGAATTGCTCACCGCGCCAGTCCCACTGCTCGGCGCCCATCGCACCCGCCATCACCAGGTAATGCGAGAAGCGGCCTTCGGGTAAGCAATGCGCGCGGAAATCATTCGCCGATGCGATGATCTCGCTATGCTGCCCGGCGCGGAACCATTCCATGATTTTCTCATCATAGAGACGATTGGCCGTCGAGCTGATGTCGGCGGAATCGGCGGATGCGTGATCGAGGACGCGATCGTAATCCCAAAATCGATGCGACATGCCGCCTGATGCGACGATCACCACGCGCCGATTAGATGCGCGGATTGCATCGCCCAGCGCGGCGCCGAAGGTCAGATCGTTCTCTACTGATGCAATCTGGCAAACACCCATCGAGAGAACGCGGCGACGCCGGTCGGGGTTGAAATAGTACATCACGTTGAGGGTGGGATAATGGAGCGGAAGATTGCGCGCCGCCGAGGCGACCGCGCGCATCTTTCGCGCCTGCGCATTTTGCGCGATCGCGTGGGCGAGTTCCGGGTCACCTCGATAATCGTATTCGAGGTCATGCAGCATCTGCGGCAGCTCTTCGGAGGTGTACACGCCGGCGATCCGCTCGTGCGCGTTCAGGATGTATTCCAGCGTGGTAAACCAATGCGTGTCGATGAGCACGAAGGTGTCGAATTCGAGGGCGCGCAGACGCTCGCGCTCAAGCTGCGGCATCGCATCGTAGAACGTGGTGACGTTCTTTCCCATGTAGGCTTTGCGCGCCGCGAGGTCAGTGATCATCAGGCGCGGCACATGGGTGGTGAAAATCGCGGCGACGACCTCGCCCATCTATTGCTCCCCAAAAGTCCAGATTTCGACTGGAGGATTCATCGGCGCTATTGTGCGTCGCCTCGATCTCGAACGCCACGAATAGTACGGACATCCTCACGCGATCAAAATGACCGGAACGACGCTTAGATTCATTAGCAGAAGCTGACAGCTGAACACTTGTCGGCTAATCTCGATTCTGAAATAACCGACTTAACGGGTGAACAATAATCTCATCGTCCTAACCATAGAGCCCACGCGACGTCGCATCGCCACTCGCCTCGACGCGCCAAGGGCACGGAGGATCCATGTACGACATACTTATTCGCAACGGGACAATCGTCGACGGTTCGGGGATGCCGCGCTTTCGTGCCGACGTGGGTATCGCGAACGGAAAGATCGCCGCGATCGGCAGGCTGCACGAGAACGCGCGCGAAACCATCGATGCTGACGGTCACATCGTGTCGCCCGGCCTCATCGATGCGCACACGCACATGGATGCGCAGGTCTTCTGGGATCCTATCGGCACCTGTTCATGCTGGCATGGCATCACCTCAGTCGTGATGGGCAACTGCGGCTTCTCGCTCGCGCCCTGCGCGGAGAAAGACAAGCTGCTCGTGATGCGCAACCTCGAGCGCGCCGAAGACATCTCGCCCGAGGCGATGGAGGCCGGCATCAAGTGGAGCTGGGAGACCTATCCGCAGTACCTCGATGCGGTTGAGCGCACACCGAAAGGCATCAACTACGCCGCCTACATGGGACATTCCGCGCTGCGGACCTATGTGATGGGCGAGCGCGCATTCGACAGCGAAGCAAATTCCGAGGATCTCTCCGCGATGAAGCGCGAGATGCGTGCCGCGATCCGCGCCGGCGCCATCGGCTTCACCACCTCACGCACCCGCAATCACCAGACGCCCGATGGAAAACCGGTGGCGAGCCGCCTCGCGAATTGGGACGAAGTCCGGCAAATCGTTGGCGTGATGGGCGAAGAAGGCGCCGGCGTGTTCGAAATTGCCGGTGAAGATACCGGCTTCGATCCCGAGCGCATCAATAATTACCTCGGCCGGTTGAAGGGCCTCGCGGTTGACACCGGCGTGCCCGTAACCTTTGGCATGTTCAGCTCGCGACGCGCGCCGGACTACTGGCGCCCATTCTTCAAGCTCGCCGATGAGTCGTCGCAGGCCGGCGGCAAGATGTTCATCCAGGTGCATAGCCGCTCGCTCAACCTGGTGATGTCGTTCGAGACCGTGACCCCCTTCGATCGCATGCCGGTGTGGCGCGACATCCGCAAGCTTTCGCTCGCCGAGCAGGAAGCCAAGCTGCGCGATCCGGAAGTCCGTCGCGCCATGGTGCAGGCCACCAAGGAGAACGACGCGCGCAATCACGAGGCGGTCGGCGCCGAGCCGCGCGGCTGCAACTTCAAGTATTTGTACGTGATGGACAAGGCCACGCCGCCGTGGCGCTCGGTCCAGGAAATCGCCGATGAGGCCGGCAAGGATCCGGTCGATTGCTTTATCGAGTTGGCGCTCGCGAAGAATCTGCACCAGTTCTTCCTGCAGCCACTCGCCAACGAGAACCAGGATCACGTCCTCGAGATGATGCGGCATCCACGCTCGGTGGTGACTTTCTCGGATTCTGGCGCGCACGTTTCACAGATCATGGATTCGTCTTTGCAAACCCACGTGCTCAGCCACTGGGTGCGCGACAAGCATGAGTTCTCGCTCGAAGAAGCCATTCGCATGCTGACGTTCGTGCCGGCTTCGAACTGGGGACTTCAGAATCGCGGACTCCTGCGCACTGGAATGGCGGCGGACGTTATCGTGTTCGATCCGGAGAAGATCGCACCGATGCTGCCGACGCTCGACCATGATCTTCCCGCAGGGGCACGCCGCCTGAAGCAGAAGGCGACCGGTCTCAAGACCACCATCGTCAATGGCCAGGTGCTGTTGAAGAACAATGAGCACACCGGAGCATTGCCGGGTCAGTTGCTGCGCGGTCCGCTGGCGAATCGCGCGTAAGTAGCCAATCACACCTGAATGGCAAACCGGCCAGGAGCGATCCTGGCCGGTTTCTTTTTGTGTCGCGCCGGATGTCCCATCAGCGAACACTTCGCGTCAGTCTGGCACATTAATCGCTAACTTCGGACCGTCCGCAGAGCCATCCGGATGGCACAGGCGATGCTGATCTGCGTGGAGCCATCGGCTGACCATGCAAAAGATCCCAGCAAAGTTTCCAATCAGCGAATCGTTCGGACGCATAACTAAACCCGGTCAGGTCATGGTCCTCGTTTGCCTCGCGATCGTGACCCTTATGGGTCTCATCGGACTGGTCGCCGACGTCGGTTCACTTCAGGCGCAGAAGCAGCGTCTGCAGATTGCGGCCGACAGCGCGGCGCTCGCGGCCGCGCAAGAACTCAGCTATGGCGATAGCGTCGCGGCGGGCAAGGCCGATGCGGCGAGCAACGGATACACCAACGGCCAAAATGGGGTCACCGTCGCCATCAACAATCCTCCGCTAAGCGGTCCCAACGCCGGTAAGTCCGGATACATCGAAGCCATCGTCATGCAACCCGAACCGACGTTCTTCCTGCGCGTGCTGGGGTTGACGACGATCAATCTGTCTGGGCGGGCTGTCTCGGGAATCGGCAACGGACCCAACTGCATCTATGTGCTCGATCCATCGGCCTCGCAGGCAATGTACCTCAACGGCAATGTCAACATTCAGAGCGGATGCGGACTGTTAGTAGATTCCAGCAGCTCCAGCGGTCTCTACGTCAATGGCAACATCTCGGTAACCGCGTCGACAATCGGCGTGGTGGGAGGGTACTCCTCCAACGGCAACGTGACCTGGGCGCCGACGCCGAAGAAGGGGATCGTTGCGGCTTCCGATCCGCTCGCATACGTGCAGGCCCCGAGTTATGGCGCCTGCAGTTACAACTCCTTTTCGCTTAACGGCAACTATGGGTCATCCGGGAGCCCATACGTCATGAGTCCCGGAGTTTATTGCGGTGGTATGTCGTTCAATGGGAATTTCTATCTCAAGTTCAATGCCGGAACCTTCGTCATTGCGGGCGGTGGAATAACCGTCAATGGGAACGCAACTATGACCGGCACCGGGGTGACCTTCTACAACACCACCGGCACCGGAGGCTACAAAGGCATCGTCCTCAACGGCAATGTGGTGTTGAACCTCAGTGCGCCGACTTCAGGAACGCTTGCGGGCATCTTATTCTATCAGGATCGCACCATTCCGACAGGTTCCGCCGGAAGCACAATCAATGGCAATTCCGGTTCCACCATCGATGGTGCGCTCTATTTTCCGACCACGACGCTCACCTACAACGGCAATAGCAGCACCAATGGCTATAGCATTATCGTCGCCGATAAATGGATTGCCAACGGCAACAGCAATCTGAAGAACAATTACACCTCGCTCGCGAACGGCTCGCCGATCAAGGGGATCGTTCTTTCCGAGTGAGTCATGTTGATTCGGTCTCATCGCTCTCAGCCTAAGCGCACTCGCGGTCAAGCGGCGGTCGAGTTGGCATTCAGTGTGCCTCTGCTGATCGTGCTGCTGTTGGTCGTCGTCGAAGCCGGCCGCATGTGCCTGGTGGCGGTGTCACTCTCGAGTGCCGCTCGCGCCGGCGTTCAGTATGGCGCGCAAAGTCTCACTACCGTCAGCGACACCGCTGGGATGCAAAATGCCGCGAAGGCCGACGCGTCAAACCTCGCCGGCATGACCGCCACAGGCAGCTACTACTGCCAATGCGCCAATGGCAGTGCATCGACCTGCCTCTCCACCGATTGTGCTGCCAGCCACCGACTCACGTATGTCAAGGTCGTTACCAGCGCGACCTATAAACCTATCGTCAACTGGCCAGGAGTTCCGACCACCACCACCTTGACCAGCCAGGCGATCATGCGGGTAGATCAATGATTTCCCATCGTCGGCGTCACTGCGCCCAGCGTGGAACATCGATGGCGGAGTTCGCGCTCATTGCGATTCCATGCCTGACTCTGTTTTTCGGCATCATGAATTTTGCGATGGCGCTCTACGACTATGACTTCGTCGGGTACATCGCTCAGCAAGCCGCGCGCTATGCGATCGTTCACGGATCGACCGCAAGTCAGGTCGCCACATCTTCCAGCATCAAGACCTACGTGACGGGAATGGTGGATGGGGTGATGGACACCACGCTGCTCACGGTGAACACGACCTGGGCTCCCAACAACAATCCCGGCGGCGTGGTGACCGTGACCGTAGGATACACCTTCAGGCCGCTGACCAGCCTGGTTTCGAACGTGAACATCAACCTGTCGCAGACCGCGGCGATGGTAATCTCGCAATAGCCTAAATCATGGGACCCGCCTGACCGCATCCAGTTCCGCGCGCCGAAGGCGTTTTCGATGGATGGCGGGCGATCTCGCGCATTTCTCGACTTGCCCCGATTCGTGGTAAATCCCGCATATCGCCTCGGCTCCGCGACTTGCGCGAACCGAACGCGAGTGGAGGTTTATATGGACGGCAAGTACGATCGCGCGGCCGAGGATCTCGGCAACATCGTTGCACTCGAACATGTCAACGTGACGGTTCCCGATCAGCAGATCGCGACGCTCTTCTACGTCGTCGGGCTCGGACTTACTCGGGACCCATACATGATGACCAGCATCAACAACATGTGGGTCAACATCGGGCGCAGCCAGTTCCATCTACCTACCAACAAGCCGCAGGTGGTGCGCGGCCATGTCGGGATCATCGTTCCGGATCGCGACGCGCTGCTCAATCGGCTGGCGCGCCTGCGCAAACGCCTCGAGGGCACCTGCTTCGATTTCACCGAGCACGATTTGTATGTTGACACTCGATGTCCATGGGGCAACCGCATCCGTTGCTACGCACCCAATCCATACCTCGGTCCAGTTACGTTGGGTATCTCGTATGTTGAATTCGACGTACCTCCGGGAACGGCGGGAAGCATCGCGCGTTTCTATCGGCGCGTGATGGGCACCGCGTCCGCGATGGATAAAGACATCGCGGGACCGTTTGCGAATGTGCCGGTTGGGGTCGCGCAGAATTTACGCTTCCGCGAAACCGATGCTCCACTTCCCAAGTACGATGGTCATCATATTCAGGTTTATGTCGCGGATTTTTCCGGACCACATCGCCAACTTCAGGACAAGGGATTGGTTTTCGAGGAGAGCGATCAACACCAGTATCGGTTCAGGGATATTGTCGATCCTGAAACCAGTGCGCCGCTATTCACCGTCGAGCACGAGGTCCGCAGCATGAGGCATCCGCTCTACATGCGCCCGCTCGTCAATCGCGATCCCGCCCAGAACATCATGA
Organism: uncultured delta proteobacterium; assembly: GCA_963761255.1. Classification (GTDB taxonomy): domain Bacteria; phylum Desulfobacterota; class Binatia; order Binatales; family Binataceae; genus DATGKG01. Next base: position 723,075 of record CAVXGH010000014.1, on the reverse strand, counting down.
ACTACCGGGCCGGCCACGATGCGTGGATCTGAATCCGCTGAATTAGGAGATGCGCGATGAATCAGCTTAGTACCGAGCGCGAGCAACGCTTCATCGATCTCGCGGCCTCGCTGGCTGATGATTTCGCCACCCGTGCCGCGCAACACGATGAGGAAGCGTCATTCCCGCATGAGAACTACGCGCGGCTCAAAGAGACCGGCTACACCGTCCTCATTATTCCCGAAAAGCTGGGCGGCCTGGGCGCGACGCTGCTCGAGCGGATCAAGGCGCAGGAGCGTCTCGCGCAAGGATGCGGTGCGACCGCGCTCGCCATCAACATGCACTTCAACACTCTCGGCCTGCTGACCGATCTGCATCGCAAGTTCAAGCTGCCACATGTCGAAGAAAAACTGAGGCGCATCGCGAGCGAGCGGCTGATCGTCGCGGGCTCGGGCTCGGAGCCGGACAATGCGGTGATCAACCTGCGGCCGCGCACCACCGCGCGACGCGCCGCGGGCGGATGGATCATCAACGGGCGCAAGATTTTCGGCACCCAGAGCATCGCGGCGGATTTATTTTTCTTCGAAGCGACGTGGGAGGATGCTCCCGAGGGTGCGCAGATCCTGACCTGCTTCATCGATGCGAAGCATACACCGGGCTTCGCCTTTAAGGACGATTGGAACGTGATGGGGATGCGTTCGACGGCGTCGCGCAGTTCGGAATTCAAGGACGCGTTCATTCCAGAATCATCGATCGTGCTGACGCGGCCGCTCTCACGCAGTGGCCGCGTCACCAAGGTTTTCGCCAAGGCGCCGTTCACGATCGGCGCACCCTACATTGGGATTGCCGCGGCGGCGCGAAACTTCACCGTCGAATTCATGAAGGATCGCAAACGCTTCCCGCTCAAGCATCCGATGAGTCATCTGCCAAGCGTCTACAACAAGGTCGGCGAGATGGACATGCTCATCGAGGGCGCGCGCGCGGTAATGTATCGAGCCGCGGCTGAGGTCGATAGCGATCATCCGCAGAGCTGGTCGCGGCGTGCGGTGGCCGCCCGCATGATAGCGATCGAGAATTCAGTGAAAGTGGTCGACCTCGCGCTGCGCGCGGTCGGCGGATCGTCGTATTTCAAGCGGCTGCCGCTGGAGCGATTGTTCCGCGACGTGCGGGCTGGCCTCTATCATCCCTTCGACAGCGACGAGAGCCTCGAATTCCTCGGCAAAAGCGCATTCGGTTTGCCGCTGATCGAGGGCCTCGACGCTGAGTGAGCAGTTACTTCGCCATGATCGCTTGCTCGGCTTTGGCAGTCGTCTGCGCTTCATGGATAGTGTGCGCGCCGAGGAACGGGACATCACGCCCGCGCAGCATCACGTTCCAATACAGCCACGGCAGTCCATAGCGCTTCAGCAGCCAGGTGTCATAGCGCTCGGCGATAGTGTCGCCGAAGGGCAGCGTCGGCGTCGGTTTGCCGGTGTAGTCGAACTCGCACAGCAACAGCTTTCCGTATGCGGTCGTGATGGGACAGGCGACGTATCCTTCATACCGCGCGCCCGGAATTTTTCCGCGCATCACCGACTGCAGGTTGCTCACGAGCACCGGCGCCTGCTTGATAGCGGCCGCGCCAGTTTTCGCATTCGGTGTGTTGGCCACATCGCCGAGCGCGAAGATGTTCGCATAGCGTTTGTGCTGCAGCGTGTACTGATCGACCTCGACCCATCCGAGGCCCGGTTGTTCCCGCGGGGGCAGCGTGCTCTTGCGGATGAACTCGGGCGCGCGCTGAGGTGGTGCCACGTGCAGAATGTCATAGGGGATGGTGACCCGGCGTTTCTCGGGATCGGTTTTGAGCACAAAGACCGCCTCCTTCTTGTCGCCCCTCACCTCGACGAGATCGTGATTGAAGCGCGTGTCAATGCCGTATCGCTCAACTACTTTGTTCAGAACCGTGGCGTACTCCTTTACACCGTAGATGGCGCCAACTGCCGAGCCGTAAATCACGTTCGCGGAAATTTTGTGCCGGCGAAAATAATCCGCGGCAAGATACATGATCTTCTGCGGAGCGCCCGGACATTTGATCGGCGTCCCAGGCATATGGAACAAGGCGGTCCCGCCCTTGAAGTTCCGAAGCAGGTCCCACGTCCGCGGCGAATTGTCGTAGGTGTAGTTAGTCGAAACGGAGCCACCGCCGACCGCCTCGCGCAGGCCCCCAATCGCATCCCAATCCAGTTCGAGTCCGGGCGCGACGATCAGGAAGTCGTAGGAGATACGCGTACCCGAGTTCGTCGTAACGGTTTTCGTATCCGGCGAGATTTCGTTCGCCGCGTCTCTGATCCATGTCGCTCCCGCGGCGATGTAGTTCGCCTCGTTGCGCATAGTTGATTCTTTGCTTATGCAGCCGGCGCCGACCAGCGTCCATAGCGGCTGATAGAAGTGCTTCTCCGATGGCTCGATGAGCGCGATCCCCTTCTCTCCGAGGCGCTTCAGACGCGCCGCGACGGTAAGGCCGGCGGTCCCGCCGCCGATGATCAGGATCTTGTGATGGATGTGTTCTGACATACAAAGTTTTAGCTTTTCGGCAGACCCAACACACGTTCTCCGATGATGTTGTGCTGGATCTCGTTTGCTCCTCCCGCGATGGTAAGTTCTCGTGCGCCCAGCAGCCGCTGCATCCAGAGCCCGGCCGCCGAATCCGTTCCGTCGTCCACCGTTGCCCTCGACCCAAGCAGCTCGTTGGCAAACATCGTTATACGTAGGTTGAGGTCGCTGGCCGCCATCTTTCCGAATGAGCTCTCGGGCCCCGGTGTCTTGCCCCGCAGATGCGAGGTCATCGCGCGATAACGGCCGAGCTTGATGCATTGTCCCTCGGCGTAGAAGCGCGCGAGCGTCTGCCGCACGTACGGATGCTGATTTGCCGGCACTCCCTGGAATTCGATCTCCTTCGCGAGCGCGATGAGCTCATTGATGGTGCGTTCGACCGGATGCCGCGTGCCCGCCGACAAGCGCTGGTACATCAACGTCGCGATCGAAACATTCCATCCGTCGTTCAATTGGCCGACCAGGTTTTCTTTCGGCACACGCACGTTGTCATAAAAGACTTCGTTGAATTTCGATTCGCCGGTCATCTCGCGCAGCGGCCGCACGGTTACGCCGGGGCTTTTCATGTCCACCAACAGATATGAGATGCCTTTATGCTTCGGCGCATGCGTATCGGTGCGCACCAGCAGCACCTGCCAATCGGCGCGATGCGCGAGGCTGGTCCAGACCTTCTCTCCGTTGAGGACGAAGTAGTCACCCTCGAGCACCGCGCGCATCTGCACGTTGGCCAGATCCGATCCCGCGTTCGGCTCCGAATAGCCCTGACACCAAATCTCGTTGGCGGTGAGCATGTGCGGCAGGAAGCGTTTCTTTTGCACGTCGGTGCCGAGCAGGATCAGGGTCGGGCCAATGCGATCGATCGCGAACTGATTCGCGCCGTACAGCGGCAGGCCCAGGCGCAGCGCTTCATCCTGATAGATCGATTGCTCGACCAGACCGGCTGACGCGCCGCCCCATTCCTTGGGCCAATGCAGTGCCAGATATCCGGCGCGAAGCAGGCGTCGATGATACTCGAGCGCCTGTGCCCAATGTTCGTCGTTGCGTCCGAAAAATCGCGTCTCCAACGAGCCGCCGCTTCGGTCGCCGTTCGCGCCGAAGATCTCGGCGGAGGTTTTTTCCAGCCATCCGCGCAGATGACTGCGAAACTCGCGCTGCTCCGCTGTGTAGGTGAAGTCCATTTATTAAGGATGCTCGCGGGAACGAATGCTGAAATCATGCCAGCATCGGCGCGCAGCGCTTCTCGCTTATATGTGAGTTGGAAACTCGCTTTCGTCGTCGATGCTGTATCCTTGCGAGGCAAGCACCGCCGGTGATGTATCGTTCGGCGTCAGCGGAGGAGAGCGCGATGGGAATGAAGCGTCGGATGATCGTATCGGTCCTCGGCCTCGCAGCATCGCTGCTGGTGAGCTTCGGCATTGCCGTCGCACAGGTCGCATGTCCGCCGAATATTTCGGTCGAGCAGAAAGCGTCCGCGCCAGGAGGATGGAGTGTCGAGTACTCGAAGAATCCCGCCGCGCTTTCTTCGGTGACGATTTTCGACGGACCGCCCGAAGAGCTGGCGTCGTTGAAGTACGACGGCGAACGCACCACCAAAAACGACATCATTCAGACCTGGGCGCTGCCTGCGGGCGATCGCGGCTACTGGATCGAGTGCGGTTACACCAACACTATGGCGCTGCTGCGGCGCAAACTCCCGGACGACGTGCGTGTATGCACCGCGGTCCTCGAAAAGGGCGTGACATACGGCGACGGCGGCGCTGTGGTCAAGCGCGCCGAATGTCACACGGCGGCGCAAAAGCCGGCCCAGTAAATCCGCCCACCGCATGCCCTCATGACACTTACTCCGCTCGTTTATCGAGGTCCTAAAGCTGGCGCGGTCAGAATCCCAGAGACATCCGCAGGTTGGCGGCTTCGCTCCGGCTCAAGCGCGGGCGGAGTTTACTCGTGTTGGGCCGCACGTTTGCCCTCGCGCTGCTGGTGCCGGCTCCGATGCCACTAAGCGTCAGCGTCACCTTCGGGTTACGGGGATCGCTGGTGCTCACTATGAGTTGCTCGCTTGCGGCACCGGCTTTTACGGGGCTGAACATTAGCATCAACTGCAGGCTCAAGCCGGGCGGGATGCTGTAGGTGCCCGGATAGTAAATCGCGAACGGCGCTGTCAGCGTGCCGACGCTTACCGAAAGCGTCGAGGCGCCACCGTTTCCGATCGACAGACTAGCCAGCGAAAATCCCCCGACCGGCGTGGTCGGAAACGTCATCAGGATCGGAGCGGGTGAGGCACTTGGAGTCGGCGTCGCGATCATGGTCGGCGTCGATGTTCTGGTCGCGGTGCGAGTCGGCGTGATCGTCGCGATTGGGGTATGCCGGGGCGTGGCCGTTGCGGTCGCCGTTCTGATTGCGGTAGGCGTCGTGGTTACGGTCGGAGTGCGCGTCGCGGTTTTGGTCGCGGTGCGGGTGGCGGTCGGCGTTAGAGTCGCGGTCCTGGTCGGCGTCGCCGTTGGTGTCCCTGTTCTCGTTGCAGCGGGCGTCGGCGAGGCGGTCGGAGTTGGCGTGGCCGTCGCGGAAGGCGTCGGCGAAGACGTCGGCGCGAGAAAGGTTTTTACCGCATTCGCAAAGATGTTGAAGTCGATGGTGCCCCATCCGGTCGCGAGATCGAAGCCGGGTCCTGCGTTGAACCCCGTCACACCATTGAAGTTATTGTTCCCCGTTGTGATGTCATGAAATCCCGCGGTGCTGTACTGCGTGTTTGCCAGCGGATAGAGGATGCGGTTGAAGTTGCCCAGCCGCGAGTTCCCACTGATTTGACCGATCACGGTTACAAATCCCGCCCATAGCGGTGCGGCCAAACTGGTCCCGCCGATGCAGCAGACGACTTTCGCGCTGCCATTTTCATAGTCGGCAAAAAACACTCCCGGCGAATTCGGGCTCGCGATGAGACTGAGGTCGGGAACATCGCGCATCCCGTCATTAGGAACTCCGGAACCCACCTGATATGCGGGCTTGGCGAAGACCTGGCTGACGCCACCGCCAGTGGCGCCGCTGCTGTCGTTCCAGACCTTCTCCGTGGTGTATCCCTGATCGCTGCCGCTGGAATAGGTCGGGGTGAATTGCGTGCCGCCCACCGCAGTAACATTGGGGTCGGCGGACATTTCGTTGACCGATCGCGTGGTGTTGACGACACAGGCCGTCCCGCTCGCGTTGAGCCCGATGCCGGCCGCGCCTTGATCGCCCGAAGAGACGAAAACGCTCTGGCCCTGCGCGGCGGCCTGCAGAAACATCGGATCCAAGGTGTTCTTCATGAACGACGAAGACACGCCGCAGAAGCCATAGCTGATGCTGACCACCCCGCATGCGTTAGCGTTCACGGCCGCCGCGATATCGCTGGTCAAGTCGCTGCCGAGGTAAAACTTGATCGACGCTCCCGGCGCGGCCACATGCGACCACTGGAGGTCGAGTTCCGACTCAGCCTCGGCACTGTTGAGGCCTGGGTTCGCTCCCGAGAGCACGCGCGTATAACTGATCGCGGGCAGCGCGAACTGCGCGGTGAAGGCCGTCATGGTGGAGTCGGCGAAGTCTGAGACCCCGACTATCGCGATACAGCTTCCGGTCCCATCTCTTCCGGTGGCGACGGTCTCGTCGTAAAAAGTGCGCAGGTCACTGGGCCCAAATGCTTGCGCGCCATTCACGATCGCGTCGGGCAAGCTCGCGACTTGCTCGCTCTGGGCATTCATCGCCACCGCATGCACCATGTTGTCCATGCCCTGCACCGATGCGATCACACCTGCGAATCGTCTTGGGACAACAGGGTCGGAGGTGTTGGCATAAACACTTCCATCCCCGAACTTCGCGATTCTAAGCGCGAACGCGCTCTGCGCGACCGCAACGGAGCCGGTGAATGCGAGAGCGCCGCCCTCGCGTCGGGTGATAACGAATCCCTCTCCCGCGAGCCACTTCGCGACCGCATCCATGGCGGCGGGCGAGGGACCGAAGCGTCGCAGGAAATCATCCGGCGTGAGCCATTTATGATAATTCGCCGACGCCGGATCCTGTTGGTCAACCAGCAACTTCGCCAATGCGTTCTGGTGGCGTAACGCGAAGTGGATACTCAATTGCAGAGGCGCAGTGGAATCCGCGGCCCCGATTTGCGCAAAGCTCTCGGCGTCCGGCGGATGATTGCCGGCCAGCATCATGCCGTCGTCGGCATGCCCGAGACCGCCAAAATAAAGCGTCGCGCACAGGCCAATCGCGCATGACAACCCGGCGAGCATCAATGTGGTCGAGGCGCGAGAGAATGAACGGACCAGGGCTGGCGTCTTCATATCGGTGGTAACACGCAAAAGGAGAACCACGCGAAACTTCCCGTTTTCGATACATTTGCGATGTTTTCCTGCCAAATATTCGCTGCGAGGCAGACTCCGTGATTCAGCGACCGGCGCAAAATGTTACAGGAGTTGCTTCGGTTCCTGCTGATGTTCTGATTCAGGACGCCGCGGGCAAAGATTGACTTGTGCCACCGGAAACCTGCAAAGTAGAACCGATTCTAGTTTTAAGGAGAGCGGGCCGTGGATCTTTCCCAGATCAATCTGCTCAACCCCGATCGTTTCGTTCAAGGCGTCCCGCACGAATGGTTCACCTACCTGCGCCAGCATGCGCCGATCTACAAGCATCCCGAACCCAACGGCGGTCCCGGCTTCTGGGTCGTCAGCCGCTACGATGATGTCGTCGCGATCAACCGGGATGGGCAGACTTTTTCGTCGGAACAGGCTCGGGGAGGGGTAGTCGCGATGGAAGATGCGGTCGCCGCGCAGGACCTGACCGCGCAGGGGCGCATGATGCTGACCATGGATGCGCCGGATCACACGCGCTATCGCGCGCTGGTCAATCGCGGCTTCACGCCCCGCATGATCAACACGCTGCACGCGCCGATCCGCGCGATGGTGAAAGAGATCGTCGATCGCGCGCTGGAAAAGCGTGAGTGCGATTTTGTCACTGAGATTGCCTCCGAGCTTCCGCTGCAGGTGATCGCGCAAATGCTCGGAGTTCCATTCGAGGATCGCCACAAACTCTTCGAGTGGAGCAATCGCCTGATCGGCGGCGACGATCCCGAGTTCGCGGTCAGCCGCGAGGTCGCGATTTCGGCCGCCTTCGAGATGTACAACTACTCCAACGAACTCGCGAAGCGACGACGCTTCGAACCGCGCGACGACATCGTCACCGCGCTCCTCAACGCCGACATCGACGGTGACCAGCTCTCCGAAATGGACTTCAACGTCTTTTTCCTGCTGCTCGCAGTGGCCGGCAACGAGACCACGCGCAATGCGCTCTCGCACGGGATAAATGCGCTCATCGATCATCCGGATCAGTACCGGATGCTGCGGGACGATCCGGCCCTGGTACCGTCGGCTACCGAAGAGATTTTGCGCTGGGCGTCGCCAGTGATGTATTTCCGGCGCAATGTGACGCGTGATACGCAGGTGCGCGGGCAGCAAATCAAAGCCGGCGACAAGATCGCTATCTGGTATATCTCGGCCAATCGCGACGAAAGCATTTTCGAGAACCCGTTCTCATTCGACATCAGGCGCACGCCCAACGAGCACGTCGCCTTCGGAGGCGGCGGTCCGCACTTCTGCCTCGGTGCGAACCTCGCGCGAATGGAGATGAACACAATGTTCGATGAGCTGGTGCGGCGCGTCGCAGCTGTGGAACGCATCGGTGAGGTGAAGCGGCTGCGTTCGACGTTCGTCAACGGCATCAAGCATCTGCCGGTTCGGCTGACTCCGAAACGATGAAGGCGCTCGCGCAGGTAAAACGGGAGGCGCTGGACGGGTCGAGTGAGATACTCGATGCATCGCTGAATGCGCGCCAGCTTGCGCGCCGCAAGCGTATCATCGCGGCGGCGATCGAACTCGCCTCGCGCGGCGGCTACGACGCAGTTCAGATGCGCGACGTCGCGGCACGCGCCGACGTTGCGCTCGGCACGCTGTATCGATATTTCGCCTCGAAGGATCTGCTTCTCGCGCATACCTGGGCGGATTGGTCGCACGAAATCGAGACGCATATGAGCCGCCATCCGCTGCGCGGCGAAAACAGCGCAGCGCGCATCATGGATTTTATCCGGCGCGCCACTCGAACTCTGGAACGCGAACCGAAACTGGCCGGCGCGTTGCTGAAGTCGCTGCTCGTCACCGATCCGGGTGCGGAGGAACCGCGCGCCGAAATGATCGCGGTGATGGCGCGGGTGGTTGACTACGAGTTGCGCACGATGGCGCCTGCCGATCGGGCCGGCATCCGCGATATTCTCGGCCAGGTCTGGTACGCAAACCTGTCGCTCTGGGTGAACAATCGCATGCCCACCGCGCAGGTTTATGAAAACATGACGACCGCGTGCCGATTATTGCTCGCGCATCGCAAAGAATGAACAGCTCGCGAGAGTTCCGCGCCGCTTCCGAATGCGAGCTGCTGCCTTTTCTCCTCGGTCTGCCGATCGGCCTGTCGCGCAAGCAGGCCAAGGACCTGTTGAAATTCCAAAATGTTGCAGTGCGAGGCAAAAATCGCGTGCGTCACGACACGATGTTGGCGCCCGGCGACATCGTCGAGATTGGCGCAGGTCGACAAGTCGATGAGCGATCGCTGGAGCGCGCCGGCATCCGTATCGTGCACCTCGATGATGCGATCGTTGTGATCGACAAGCCGGAAGGTCTGCTCTCGATGGGTTCGGAGCGCGAGAAAGAAAAAACCGCGCATCGAATCCTCAACGAGCATCTGAAGGCGCTGGTAAAATCCTCGCGGCAACAGATCTTCATCGTGCATCGGCTCGATCGCGAGACTTCCGGTCTGATGATTTTCGCAAGGAGTGATGCTGTGCAGTCTGCGCTGCAGCGCAATTGGAAAGACGTGACCAAGCGCTACTTTGCGATCGTCGAGGGAGCGCCCGCGCGTGCGACCGGAACACTGCGCGACCATCTGGTCGAGAGCAAAGCCTTCAAGGTGCATCGTGTGGCGAAGGGCGGCGACCTGGCGATCACCCACTATCGCGTAGTGAAGACTGTCGGTGAGCGTTCGCTGCTGGAGGTGACTTTGGAAACGGGCCGCAAGCATCAGATTCGCGTGCAGCTAGCGGCGATTGGGCATCCGATTGCCGGCGATCGCAAGTATGGCGCGACGACCGATCCGGCGCGGCGTCTCGCGCTTCATTCAGGTGAGCTGAAATTTCCGCACCCGGTGACTGGCACACCGATGGAGTTCCACAGCGCGCTGCCGAATTCGCTGAATGCCCTAATCCGGCGCGGCCGCTAGAAAATGATCAGCGGCTTGATGACGCCGTCGAGCTTCTTGTCCATCACCTCGAAAGCCTTATCCAGCTCGTTGAATTTGTAGCGATGAGTGGTCATCGGCGACGGATCGATGCGCTTGGATTCGAGGAGTTGCAGCATCCGCTCCATGCGCAGGCTCCCTCCCGGACAGAGCGAGGTGGTGATGGTTTTTTCGGCCATCCCGACGCCCCACGCAAGGCGCGGAAGGTGAACGAACTCGCCTTTGCCGTGGTAGCCGACGTTGGAGATGGTCCCGCCCGCGCGCGTCGAGGCCACAGCGTTCTGGAAAGTCTCGTCGCCACCGAGAGCCTCGATCGCTGAATCAACGCCGAGGCCGCCGGTCATCTCGAGGATGCGCGCGACCGCATCCTCGCGCGATGGATCGAGAGTGACATCGGCGCCATAGAACTTGGCCAGCTCGCGGCGCTTCGGCATCGGATCCACTGCGATGATTTTTCCGGCACCACGCAGCCTTGCGCCCGCGACCGCCATCAACCCGACCGGCCCGAGCGCGAAGATCGCCACGCTACCGCCGATGGGGATGTTCGCGGCCTCCGCGCCGACCAGGCCGGTGGAAAGCATATCGGCGCAGTAGACAGCCTGATCATCGGCAACACCGGCAGGAATCTTGGCGAGATTCGCGTCGGCGTCGTTGACGTGAAAATACTCCGCGAAGACACCGTCCTTGATGTTCGCGAATTTCCATCCACCAAGCGCACCGCCCGATTGCGAGGAATGCCCCGCCTGCGAAAACGGATCGCCCCAATCGGGAGTTATCGCGCCCGAGACGACGCGGTCGCCGGGCTTGATCTTGCGCACCGCGGAACCGACTTCATGCACGATTCCCACCGCCTCGTGCCCGAGGGTCAGATTTTCGCGCGGCCCAATCGCGCCATGGACCGTATGCGAATCCGAGGTACAGATGAGAGCCATCGTGGTTTTGATGATCGCATCGCCGGGTCCCGGCTTCGGAGCGGATTTGTCCATGAATCCGACACGGTCGATCGCGTTCATCACAAAGGTCTTCATCGGGGCCTCGCTGCTTACTTCGCGCGACTCGGCATCTGCACCGGAACCTTCCTGATCTCGATGCCCTTGAGAGGAATCGTCAGCTCGAGAACCCCGTTGCGATAGGCCGCGCTGATATCCTCCCGTTGTACACCTTTTGGGATCGAGATCGCACGCTCAAAATTTCCGTAGCGAATTTCCCGATGAACGAAGTCATGCTCGTGCTCCTGGGACGCGGCGCTACGAGAACCACTAATCGTCAAGATGTTGCCATCGACTCTCAGTTCAACGTCCTTCGGTTCCACACCGGGCAGATCAGCCCGAACGATGAGCCGGTCGCCATCGATGAAGGATTCAATCGCGGGAGGATGATGCGCCCTGGTATATGGCTTCGCGCCCCCCCAGTCGGGACTCATGAAATGATTCAGAACATCTTCGAAATCGCGATCGAGTTTTGCGAGTTCATTCGCCGCCGACCAGGCATGAAGTGGCATTATGTCCACCTCCTTGCGTGTAGATTTGACATCTAAAGCGCGAACCATGCCAATAAGTTATGGCCATATCGCAGTGCAAATCGTCCGGAAAGGGCTTCTTTGTGTTGCGTACGGAGCCATCCGCTGGGCGCACTGTAGCCTTTCGTTCCAGCAACGCAGCGCGAATTATGCGTTGCGCGTCCGCCGGTCAGGATGGATTATCCGACCATGCCGTGTGACTCGCGCATCGTGGGAAAGACGCTGGGGCCATTCGAATATGAGGTCGATCCGTTTTGGACGATGGCGTATGCAGCCGGCATCGGCGATTCGAATCCTCGCTATCTCGACTCGAGGGGGACCGGCCAGATAATCGCGCATCCGGTGTTCCCGGTCTGCCTCGCGACCCGCGCGCGCTGGCAAATGGAGCCGACGTTTCTGGCCGCGGGCTTGACGCCCGAAGAATCGATTCGCAGCGTGCATGTCACGCAGGACATGATTCGCCATCGCACGATCAAACCGCCCGAAAAGCTGATTGTAATCGCGACCGTGACCGCCCTGGAGCGGCGGCGCGCGGGGACGTATCTACTCACCAACTACGAGATCCGAGACGCCAGGGGCGCGCCAGTTTCGACGATCAATTGGGGCCGGCTATGGCGCGGGGTCGACATGACGGGGCCGGAACGGCCCTCGCTCGTGAAGCCTTTATCATGCCTGCCGACGGCAGAGCCGCGGCGGGCGAGCTTTCACATCCCCATCGCGGCGACCGCGGCAATTGTTTATACGGCGTGCGCGCGGGCCGACAACCAGGTGAGTTTTCATACCGATACCGCGGCGGCCAACCGCTCCGGTCTGCGCGCGCCACTGCTGATGGGCGTCGCGACGCTCGCGATGAGCGTCTCGCGTATCATCGAAAGCGAGGCGGCGGGCGATCCGGAGCGCGTCGCGCGAATCTCCTGTCGCTTCGGCGCGATGGTGTTTATGCCGAACGAATTGACCCTTGAAGTGAAGTCTCGCGAGCGGCGCGAAGATGGCGAGTACGTCTCCTTCGAGTTACTCAGTGCCGATGGTGGCCGTGCAATTCGCGACGGCGTCGTTGTGCTGCGTTCCTAAACCATGAGAGGGAGGTTCTATGAGGATTCTTCGCATCGCCAGTGCTGCGTTGGTTGGAGCGACCCTGTTCATTGTATGTGTCGCGGCTGCGAACGCCGCAGACCCCGCAGTGCCGGGATGGGATCCAGCCGCGTTTCGCGACGCCAGTGTCATTCAGATTATGACCACGGAGCCCGACGTCGGAGAGCATTGGTCGAAACTCTGGGTGGTCGTGGTCGATGACCAACCTTTCATTCGGATGGGCACCCGCTCATACGGGCGAGTTCAAAGAAACACCACCAGCCCTTATGTGAAACTGAAGGTCGGCGATCAGGAGTTTGACAAGGTGAAGTTGGAAGAGATGCCGGACATGAAGGATAAGGTCGCCGCCGCGATGGCCGACAAATACTTCATGGACAAGCTCATCCGCTACGAGAATCATCCGATGGTCGCGCGCCTCGTTCCGGAGGCAGCGGCGACCCAACCAGCGGCGCCTTCGCGTTGAGGCGCGCTCGAAATAACGCGAGGAGTTTTGCTCTTGACCTTGCGGCCTTGCCGATTTCCTTCCTGTTGTGCGTCCCGTCGTTTTCCAGCGCCGAAGCGATCGATCCGGCTCAAGTCATCGCTCGAGCTGGCGGCTTAGGATCAATCCCAGGAGCATTGTTGCGAGATGGGACCGTCTGCATCACTCCAGTCAAAGACACATTCGACTGCCAGCCGCTAACCAGGCTGCCCGCTGAAGTCATCGCCAAATTCCTCGGGGGAAATGCATCATTCGACGGCATTTTCGACTTGGATAATGATGGCGCGCCGCAAATATTTATCGATTACTGGCTGGGACCCGACAATGCCGATCTCGTCAAGTTGCTCGTCTTCAAAAAGGCCGGGACGAAGTATGCGCAGTACCTTGCCGTGACCGCGCCGAGCCTGGGCTATGCGCCAGGTGCCTGGTTTATCGAGGAGGCGCCTGTGCGAAAAATGCTGCTCCAGACCCGCTGTGGAGGATCAAGCGGCAATTGCCTTTACTACCTCGACGAGAAAAAGCACGCGCTCGAGCCGGTCGATGAGGAGATCTTTATCGAGGGGGGCGTCGCGATCGAGGATGTCGATGGCGATGGCACCGCGGAGATCTTCGTAAAGGCGCGAGGGCGAGATCGTACAGCCTGCCAAGGCGCGGCGTTGTATCGCTGGCAGGATAACCACTACGAACTCTGGTGGCCCACGCGAAGCTCCGGCAAGTACGTCATCTATGCCGAGCTCGCTGACCTCGACGGCGACGGAGAGAGGGAAATCGTCGCGGTAGTTGATCCAAAACGCGACTCACGTCTGCGTGAATTGAGCGTATGGAAGGCCTCCCATGGAACCTGGCGGCTTCTCAGCACAGCCAAGCTCCCCGAGCTCGAAGCAGACTACGATCCCAGGCCCGAACTTTCATTGAGAACCACCGCTTCACATCGCGTCAGCATCGAATTGGACTATGGCGAAGGGTACCGACCGCTGAAGTGCCGGTATGGCGAGAGCGCAGTGCGTTGTGGTTCGCTTCGCCCGGCGGCGGCGCATTGAAGAAATGTATGGCGCGCCCCGAAAGCGAGGCGCGCCATCATCAGGAAGGACGACTAGAAGTTCGCCGCGCGAACCATCGCGTCAGTCGTGAAGTTGGAACGATCCACCGCGCCCATGTTGATGTACCAGCATTCGCGCTCGGGAGTTTCCATCCCAGGCAGATAGCACATCGTGGCGAGGCCGGACTGCACGTCGGTCGAAACCGCGCCGACTTCGAATGCACGCTTGAAGGGATAGATGGCGATCTTCGCATCGGGAACCGGCCGATCGCGATATGCCGTCCACCAGATGTGGTTGACCCAGAGCCGGCCCTGACGATCGTATTCGTCGATGTAGGGCTCGAACCACATTTCGCTATCCATATAGATCACGGTCTTGGAATCCAGCACGCCGACCGCCTTGCCGAGAATAGTCCGCGGGGTGGCTTCGACGATGTACATGTGGCGCATCTCCCAGTCCTCAGGACAGGCGCTAGTGCCACCATCAGTCTCGCATCGCACTTCCGGCGAATGCGCCGCATGGGCACAGGCCAGCATGTTCTTCTCGCCCAGGAATTTATAGTTGTAGAACTCGGTCTTCGCGTTGAAACCCGAGTAATGATCGGGGTTCCATTCCTGCGCTCCAGTCTGATCGCTCATGATTGATTCGTTGAGACGGCGCACGCGTCGCGACCCGCCGCTAAGCGACCAGTCATCGTCGCCACGATTCGGATCGGCGTAGCGCCACCGAATGAAACCGGTCCCGTGAATCTCTTCGGGCGCAAGCAGCGGATATAGTCCGAATACCCACAACCGCCCGGTTACCTTGAAGTCGGGATCAACCGGCAGCGGCTCGACTTCGGTACGGCCGACGAGGTCGTATCCCATATAGTGGCCGACCTGGAAGTAGTCGACCTGGGTGCGTTGGGAGCCACGCGCACCGTGAGCGGTGTCGCAATCGAAGAAACGAAGATCGTAGTCATCCGAGGTAATCGGACGGAACACGTTGTTCCACATGATCTTGGTTCCGACGTGAGGGTCGTTCGGATCGATCAGCGGGAATGGCTGCCCCGCGACATATCCGACCAACCCGCGAAAGTCGTTGCTCAGGCGAACCTGCTCGGAATATTTTTCGGTCGCATCCTTGAACGGCGGGGGCCAATCGATACGCTGCGAAGGTACGATCTTCATCGACATTCCCCGGCCCACTTTATAAAGCACGCCCGGGGACACGAGATCTTTGATTTTCGTCGCATTATCCGGGGTAATCATGTCCCCGGGCTTTACCTCTGCGAACGCCGGGGCAGCGACCAATAGACCGCCTGCCAGCAGCATCGCCATCCAGCGTGCGCTTCTACTGAGACTCTTCGGGCTCTTCAAAACATGGCCTCCTAGCAACGATCAAGAACGTTAAAATTGTGTAACGCCGCCAAACTTCGAGATCAGCAGTTCCCGCCCAACAGCAATTCCGACCCTCGGCACAGCCGCAGCCCTCGCCAAGGGCGAAGCCCTTCGGATGCACATAACTTTTGAATCTGGAGTATGGCCACGCCACCTTCGCCACAGCGCGGCTCGTCGGGAATACGAACAGTACCGAAGCAAATCGACAGGTAACATAAGAATGTCTTCAAGTAAATGACGAATAGTCTAATCTATGAATTCAGACCCGACGTGGTCGAGGCAATCCGGCAATCCTTTCGACCTGAAATGCGCACGGGTTGCAGGATGCAGGACCTCATCGCTGAGGCGACCGGAAACCTCTATATTTATTAGGGTTTTTAGACGGGCATGGTTCATGCCCCTTGGATGCTCAGGCGGCTGGGGAGCCGCATAGTATGAAAAGAATCGAAGCGGTCGTGCGACGCACCGATCTCAAGAGCTTTTACCAATGCGCCGGGAAGCTGGGCATCCTCGGCTTTGATCTATCAGAGAATCAAAACCCAAGGAGAAGCATCTCAGGCGGGCGGATCCTTTCCGATACGGAGATGAAGGAGGAAGCGCTTCCGTGCCTTAAGGTCGACTTCGCGGTCCTTGATGACGAGGCCAAAGACACCGTTCATGCCGTCCTCGAAGAAGTCCATCCGAACAGCATCGCAATTTTTCAATTGAAGTAGCCGCGCCGCCCCGCAGGCACCATCTGTGCGCTTCAGAGCTCCCCAACTGGGGTGCTGGGAAACCGGCGCCGATGGCAGGTGCTCCTTAAGCAACTGGAATCCCGCGCGCGAAAAGGCTATTCGGAATGGTTAAGTGCTAGCGGACCTTAGTCAAATCGTTCGCAATCTCATTATTCGTCCCGGCCCATTCGCATCCGGAGGCGATCCCGGTTCCATCACGCCTCCGCCACTCCAACTCCTCCTCGAACCCTACCTCGCGATCGTCGAAAAGCATTTCTGGATGGAGGGGTCGCTGGCCCTGATTGCGGCCTTGTTTGCGATCGCGCTCCGACGCCAGCAGCGTCTCTACAAGGCTCCGGGATTCATCATGCTGGCGGTGGGATTGATCATCGACATGATGATCCCGCAGGCCCAGGAGTGGCGGAGTTGGGCCCACTGGGGTCGTGCGATCGCGCTGCTGCTGGTTTCCTTCGGGGTGATACGCCTGCTGGTCGAAACGTTTTTGATCCTGCGCTACAAGCGTAAGGCCGATCCTTCCACTATCGTTGCGGAAATCGTTCTAACTTCCTCGTACGGAGTAATCGGCCTCGCGGTAATGCGCTTTATGCTGGGGATCGATCCGCGAGTCCTGCTCGCGGTGCCGGCCCTTGGAACCCTGGTCGCGGGATGGATGCGGCAGGGGAATTTCTTCGGCGGACTGCTCCTCCAGTCGCATCGTCCATTCGTCTCAGGCGATTGGGTGCGCCTGGGGGATCACAGCGGCCGCGTGGTCGGCACCGGATGGCGCGCGACCTGGATCATCACCCGCAACAACGAGCACGTGCAGATTCCCAACGCGGTGCTCGCGCGCGAGGCGGTGGTCAATTATTCCTCCGGCGGCGTGATGGTTGCGGATGAGATCTATGTGGAGGTCGATTGCGATATCGCGCCGGATCGAGTCGAGCATACGGTCGGCGACATGTTACGCAGTATTCCCGAAGTGGTGCGCAGCGAAATCGATCTCTGGGAATATCGAGCCGTGGTCAATCGGTATCGAATCCGATTCTGGATCGCCAACTACGCGGCCGACGAGCAAATCCGCGCCGCCATCACGCGCAGTCTCTGGTACGCGTTGCGACGCGACGGAATCGTCTCCGCCCCCGAAAGCCGCCGCATCCCGGCCGAATCGAATGGGCACGGAGAAATCGCCGAGCCGCACACCGGGCGCTCGCTCATCGAGGAGCTCCGCCGCCTTTACCTCGATGCTCTATCGGATGATGAACTCGCGTTGTTGGCGTCTGCGATCAAATCACGGCAATTCGGCAAGGGCGAAGTTTTAATGCACGAGGGTGACGAAGGCGACCGCTTCTACATTTTACGCAAAGGAAAAGTGGAAATCTTTGCGCAAGGGAAAGCGAGCGAGCCGCCCAAGCACATTCGCGACCTCGATGAATCGGCGAAGGACAACTTTATCGGTGAGATCGCATTGCTCACCGGCGCGAAGCGTAACGCTACCGTCCGCGCGACCACCGACCTCGAGGCATGGGAGATCGGTCATGACGCGCTCGCCAGGCTCTTTCGCGCACATCCCGAAGCCGGCGCCGCGATCGCGGAGGTGGCGGGACGCCGCTCGGCCGAAACCAGTCTCGCGACCGCGGCCCGGACCGAGACCTCGGCTCTCGCGACCTCGACTGAAGCCAAAAAGCGCTCGGCGACTATCCTGCTCGCGATGCGCCGGGTGTTCGATTTCTAGCCGCCGCCATCAAACCCCGCGCACCAAATCCATCACCCGGCCAAGAGTTTTGAGCTTCTCGGCGACGTCGCGTCCTTCGGGGTTGACCCGAAGGGTAGTTACGCCCGCATCGTGATAGGCATGGATGCGCTTGCGAACCATCTCGGTGTTGCCGAGCAGATTAGCCTGGATCACCATTTCCGCGGGCACCTTGGCAATGGCTTCAGCGCGTTTTCCCTCAATCCATAGATGCTGCACTTCGCGCGCGACCGCGTCCCATCCGCCGCGTTTGAAGGCGTCGTTGTAGAAATTCGTTGTCGAGGAACCCATCGCGCCCAGCGTAAAGGCCATCGCCGGCTTCAACGGCTCGACCAGCGCATCGAGGTCGTCGCCGAAGGCAACCGTCCCGCCGACCTGAATGTCGATATCGGCCAGGCTGCGACCGGCGCCCTCCGCGCCGCGGCGAATATAGTCGAGGTGCGCCGCGCCATGTTCCGGTGTGAACGACGTGCCGAGCCAGCCATCGGCGGCGGCGCCGGTGTATTCCAGCGCATTGGGCCCGAGCGTCGCGAGATAAATCGGAATGTTAGCATTGCCGGGTTGTGACAATCGCAGCGCTTTGCCCTGCCCTCCCGGCAGCGGCAGCTCGTGATACTTGCCGTGGTATTCAATCTTCTCGCCGGCAAACGCTTTCTTGATGATGTCCACCGTTTCCTTGAGCCGGGTGAGCGGCGCCTTGAACGGCCGGCCATGCAGTCCTTCGACGACTTGCGGACCGCTGGTTCCGAGTCCCAGGATGAAACGATCGTTGCTGATGGCGGCCATCGTCAAGGCGGTCATCGCGGTCATCACCGGCGCACGCGCGCTGATTTGCATGATGCCGGTGCCGAGCCGAATCCGCTTGGTCCGCGCGGCTAGATAGGCGAGTGGCGCGATCGCGTCCTGACCCCATGCCTCGGCAGTCCAGACCGTATCGACACCGAGCTTTTCCGCTTCGACGACGAAGTCGACTTGTTCCTCGAAATCCCGCTGGCGGCCCGACGCCGCGCCGCCAATCCCGATACTGACCTTCATGCTATCCCCTTCGCGAGTTGACTATTGGTCGAGTGAAGTCAGCGAAATGAGAATCCTTCATCACAGCAATCTCACCGGCCTTTGAACACCGGTTTGCGCTTCTCGAAGAATGCGGTGCGCGCCTCTTTGGCATCCTCGCTGGAGAAAGCAATGCGGATATTCGACAGCTCGTAGCGCAGCTGCTGCTCCAAATCATTGCTCTCCAGCGATTTAACCATCCCGCGCTTGAGCAGACGCAAAGTGATCGGCGACCACTGGCACAGCGACTCGCAATAGGATGCCAGCCGGCCGCGGAACTTATCGTCGTCCACCACCTCGCCCGCCATGCCCAGTGCCACCGCTTCTTCGCCGCCAACCGTGCGGTTCTCCATCATGAAACGCATCGCCTGCTCGTAGCCCATCGCTTGCGGCAGAGTGATGGTCAGGCCACCGTCGGGGGAACCCCCGATGCGAGTGTAGCCGGCCATCAGCCTCGCGTTGCGACTGACGAGGCGCACGTCGGTAGCCATCGCGAGCCCCAAGCCCGCACCCACCGCGACTCCGTTGATGCCGCCGACGACAGGCTTGTCGCATCGTTTGCGCATCGCGAGCAGGAAGTGGCCAACCCAGCTGAGGTCATCCAGTTGCGCCGACTGCGTCGAAAGCGGCGAAAAACGCTCCGCGCCCGAAAGGTCGAGGCCGGAGCAGAATGAATCTCCACTACCAGTGATGGCGATCACCCAGACGCCATCGGTCCTGGCCGCCTCTTCGACCGCCTCGACGACGCCCCATGCCAGAGCATCGCTGAGGGCATTCTTTTTTTCGGGCCGGTTAAGGGTGATTGTCCGTGTGTGTCCAACATCAGAAACTTCGATGAGATTTGCCATGTTCTTCCGTTCCGCTCTGTTTGACGTATGGCTTACCGCCTCGATGATGGCGTGGTCAATGCATCGGGCGGCGGCAGGCAACCGGAGATCAGCATGGATCCCGGCATCGCTTGACTTCGGACGGTGATAGTTCTACATATATGGAACTATGAAGAAATTAACGGTGATCGCGGCGCTGGGCGCGCTGGCGCAGGAAACCCGCCTCGACATCTTTCGGATGCTGGTCCAAAAGGGTCCCGAAGGGCTCCCCGCGGGCGAGATCGGTTCGCGGCTGGCGCAGCCCTCTCCCACGCTGTCATTTCACCTCAATCAGCTTCGCTTCGCGGGCCTGGTTACCTCGCGGCGCGAGAGCCGCTCGATCATCTACAGCGCGAATTTCAAAGCGATGAACGATTTGCTCGGCTATCTGACCGAGAACTGCTGCGGCGGAAGTTCAGAGCAGTGCAGTCCCGCGGATGCCACCGGTTGCGGTTCCGCATGCGCACCCGGCCTCGCGACAACTAAGTCAAAAAAGAATCGGAGGGTATCGGTATGAAACGCTTTCACGCTCACGTCAGGGTTAACGATCTGGAGTCCTCGGTGCGGTTTTATTCGACGCTGTTTGGAGCCGAACCAGCAGTGCTGAAATCGGATTACGCGAAGTGGATGCTCGACGATCCCCGAGTCAATTTTGCAATCACCGCGGGCGCCGCCCTGACCGGATTGGATCACCTCGGACTGCAGGTTGAATCAGATGAGGACCTGGCGACGATCGGGCGACGGCTTGAGGCCGCCGGACAATCCGTTGCGAAGCAGGAGAATGCCGCGTGCTGCTACGCTCGTGGCAACAAAGGATGGGTGTCCGATCCCAGTGGCATTTCATGGGAGACATTCCACACCTTCGGTGAGAACACAGTGTACGGCAACGATATCGCGCCGCGAGTGGCTTCATCCAAAACGTCGGAGGCTACTTCATGCTGCTCCCCAGCGCCGTCCTCCTCGAGTAGCGCCTGCTGCTCGGCATCGAAAGCGCAGTAGCAGAGAAATAGAAGCGGTTGAATAGCTCGCGAAGTCGTTAAGGCGTGCTCGCTGTAGCGGTGCGGGGTGCCTGGATGCGATCGATCGCGCTTTGTTCTTTTGCGATCACCGCATCGGGAAGGCGCGCGTAAGACAAGCTGTCGAGGAGACCTTGTCCGCTGGTCAGCCCCCAGCGGAGGAAGTCTGCAATCGCCTCGCGCTTCGCCGGTTCCGGTACCACGGACGGAACCAGCATCCAGGTGAAGCTCGAGATGGGGTAGGCCGCCTCACCCGGGGCGTCGGTGATCGACACGCGAAAGTCTTCCGGCATCTTGTCCGCGAAATCGGCGGCGGCCGCGGTGACGCTGGCAGAGTCCGCCTTTACAAATCGCCCGGAACTGTTCGCTACGGTTCCGTAAAGCAGGTGATTTCGAACTGCATACGTCAGTTCGGTATAGCCAATCGAATAGGGAGTGCGGTTCACGAGATCAGCTACACCTTCGTTGCCTTTGCCTGCGAGACCCACCGGCCAGTTAACCGAAATCCCTTTCCCGATCCTCTCGCGCCATTCAGGACTTACCTTTGAAAGGTAGTCGGTCCAAACATAGGTCGTGCCGCTTCCGTCGCGTCGATGAACAACAACGATTTCATTCTTTGGGAGCGGAATTCCGGGATTGGCCGCGGCTATTAAAGGGTCGTTCCACTTCGTTGCATTACCGAGGTAAATGGCAGCCAGCGCTTTGGGCGTAAAGCGAAGTTCCTGGGTGATACCCGGGATGTTGTACACTGGGACATCGGCGCCCAACGCAGTCGGAAAATGAAGTACTTCGCAGTTGCGATGAGTGCTGAAATCCAGCATTTGAACTTTGTTCAAAGGACCATCGGTACCCGCGAAGTCGACAATTCCGAGCATGACATCATGAATTCCGGCGCCCGACCCGTTGGATTGATAGGTGAACTGCACGCCGGGAGCCTGTTTCTGGTACTCGTCGATCCATTTGCGGTACATCGGATAGGCGAAAGTTGAGCCGTCGCCTTTGATCAAAAGAGGCTTGGCGACGCACACTCCGCTTCCTGCTAGAACAACACTGACAATCAGTAGGAGGCTGACTATGGCGCTTCGTAGGCGCTCGCTCACTGACTGACTCCTGGGCCTGATTTCCGGAGACCTACTGTTCGGAGTCATGACTCAGCCTCCTTCAGTTTGACCGTCAACGAAATTGCATGGCTGTGTGGGAGCTTGAATGAGAGCACCGCCGCGGCCAGAACCAGGATGCTCGATGCGACCAGACATCCGACGAATCCGTAGTACTCGAACACCAGTCCAGACAGGAGCGTGCCGAGCAAACGGCCACCGGCATTAGCCATGTAGTAGAAGCCTACATTGACCGCGACTTCATCTTCCTCGGAATACGCAAGAATCAGATACGAATGGACCGAGGAGTTGATCGCGAATACGACCATGAAAATGGCGAGGCCGATCATCAGCGCGGGCGCCGGATCGATGTCGAGGGCGAGAACCATCGCGAGACCGAGTGGAATCGCGACCAGGACAAATGCCCATAGGCGAGCAGTCTCTCCGGTGACTCCCTCGCGCGCGCCGGCCTGGCGCAGAATTTCGGGGACGATCGCCTGCACCATCCCGTAGCCGACGAACCATGCCGCGGCAAAAGCGCCCACCTGCCAGAAGGACCAATGAAGTATCGAGGCTAGAAATACCGGCAGTCCCACCACGAACCATGCGTCGCGCGATGCGAAGAGAAAAAGCCGGGCCGCGGAAAGCCAGTTCACCGCGGCGCTTTTAGAGAAAATCGTCGCGAATTTGACTTTCGACTTGGCCTTACCCATCCCGCTCGGCAGCGCGACTACGGTCCCGAGCAGGACCACCAGCAGCCCCGCCGCCATCGCCAGCAACGAGCGCTTGAAGCCCATCCCGGTGAGGAGCGCGCCGCCCATGAAGAATCCCGCGCCTTTGAGTGCGTTCTTCGATCCGGTGAGGCGCGCGACCCATTTGAAGAGCGCGCTATCCGAGCCGTCGGGGACGACGATTTTGATCGCGGTCTTGGCGCTCATTTTGGTGAGATCTTTCGCGATTCCGGACAGTGCCTGCGCCGCCATCACGTACGCGACGGAGGCCAGGCGTGACCATGCGGGCTGTAATAGCGCCAGCATGATTAGCGCACCGATCTGAAGCATCAGGCCGCCATAGAGAGTGACCTTGAGCCCGGAACGAGCGGCGATCCATCCGCCCAGCAGATTGGTGACGATGCCGAAGAATTCGTAAAACAGAAACAGGAAGGCGATCTCGACGGCGCTATATCCCAGCCGATCGAAGTGCAGCAGCACCAGCATCCGCAGCGCACCGTCGGTGAGCGTGAAGCCCCAGTATGCCCCGGTCACCAGCGCATAGTTACGTACCGCGTTTTTCACTTGGCCGTCCTGACTTTCGCGCGCTAGGAAATGCTGTCGGCGACCTTGGCCGCCAACTCAATCAGCCGGTTGACATAGCCCCACTCATTGTCATACCAGGCAATGATCTTCACTTGAGTGCCGTCGACTACCATCGTCGATGGCCCATCAACGATCGACGAGCGTGGATCGTTGAGAAAATCAACCGAGACCAGGGGACGCGCCTCGAAGCCCAGGATTCCTCGCAGCTCGCCTTCGGCAGCGACTCGAAGATGTCCGTTCACTTCTTCGACGCTGGTGGCCCGGGCGACCTCGAACACGCAATCGGTCAGGGACGCGTTCAGCAGCGGCACCCGCACCGCCATCCCGTTCAGCTTTCCTTTCAGCTCGGGATAGATCAGGGCAATGGCGGTCGCGGAACCGGTAGTCGTGGGTATCAGCGACATCAGCGCCGAACGTGCTCGCCGGAGATCCTTGTGAGCCAGGTCAACCAGCGTCTGCGTGTTGGTTACATCGTGAATGGTAGTGATGGTGCCATGACGGATGCCGATATTTTCGTGAATAACTTTCACCACCGGGGCAAGACAATTGGTGGTGCAAGAGGCAGCGGTGACGATGTGATGCTGGTGCGGGTCGTAGCGATGATCGTTAACCCCCATCACGATATTGAGCGCGCCGGTTTTGACCGGTGCGGCGACGACGACCTTACGAATGCCCTGGTCGAAGTAGGGTTGTATCGCTTCCGGAGTGAGGAGTTTGCCCGAGCATTCGAGGACCAGATCGACCCCAGCCTTGGACCATGGCGTCTCGCGGATGTCGGCGAAATTGCTGTAGCCGATCCGCTCGCCTTCAACCTTGATGCTGTCAGCGCCGGCCGCGATGGCCGCCTTCCATCGACCATGGACGCTATCGAATTCGAGCAGATGAGCGGCGGTTTCGGGCGAACCCTTGATCTCATTTATATGAACGATGCGAAATGGCCGGTTTTCGAATGCCGCCCGCAGCGCGAGCCGGCCCATCCGGCCAAACCCGTTGATACCTACTCTTATCGGCATAGCTTTCATCGCGCCCGGACCTTGCCTCGCTATGCCGCCAGGTCGAGTTTGCCGATCTCATTGACCCATCGCTCGAGCGCGAAACGCTTCATCGTCTCGACCGGCAGGCTGGTGAAGATTTTGATCCGCTGTTCGATCGCGGCGTAGGCGTCGAGGAAGACCTTGCGCGTCGCCGAAGCCGAACCATCGAACGCGAGGGGATCCTTGACACCCCAGTGCGCCCGCAGCGGCTGCCCGGGCCACGTCGGGCAGGGCTCCGCCGCTGCGCGATCGCACAGCGTAAAAACGAAATCGAGGGAGGCGCCGCCTGGCCCTGCGAAATCGTCCCAGCTTTTGCTGTGAAGTCCTTTGGTTTCGTACCGCAACTCATTCAAGAGCCGAAGCGTGGCGGGATGCACCTTGTCGGCCGGGCTGCTCCCCGCGCTCGACGCCTGAAACCGGCCGCCGCCCCATCGCTTCATCGCACATTCGGCCATGATGCTGCGCGCGGAGTTGCGGGTGCATAAAAAGAGGACTCGCTTTGGCGGCGTCGACGATTTCATTTTTGTGCGCGGGTCGTTCAACGCTGGTTTGGTCCGCGCGCCGCAATTGTCGACCAGGTAATCGACGACCTTGTCGATGGCGCCGAGCCGCGCGTCATAAAAAACCGTCCTGCTCTCGCGCCGCGAGGAAACCAGCCCGGAGTGCCTCAGGTGGTTGAGGTGAAAGGAGAGCGTCGGGGCGGGGAGCTTGAGTCGTTCTGCGATGACGCCGGGCGGGACCCCTTCGGCTCCGCTCTGCACCAGCATGCGGAAGATGTCGAGCCTGGTTTCCTGCGCCAGCGCGCCGAGCGTGGCGATCAAATCCGATTTACTCATCGATTTTGATAGTTCCAATAGTCCGGAGTAATATTATTTCCAGAAATCTGGAATAATCATTAGTCTCAGGGACACGGGAAAGTCAAGCGCGCCGCGCAATGCTCGATGCGCGCGGGTTTTGCTCAGCTCTCGTGCTAGAAAAACACCTCTGCACCCAATTGAGACATGGAGACGCTGAATGGAATCGGCTGCCACGCTGGCCGAGCCCGCGCTGATGCGCAGGCTCTCGTTTCTCGATCGCTATCTCACTCTATGGATTTTCCTGGCGATGGCGGCCGGGGTAGCGATCGGCGCGATCTTCCCTGGGGTCAAAGCGGGGTTCGATCGCATGAGTATCGGCACCACCTCGATACCGATAGCGATCGGCCTCATCCTGATGATGTATCCGCCACTGGCGAAGGTGAACTACGACGAGCTCGGCGACGTCTTTCGGGATTGGAAAATCCTCGCCTTGTCGATGGTGCAGAACTGGATCATCGGACCGATCCTGATGTTCGCGCTGGCGATCATTTTTCTGCGGAATCGGCCGGAATACATGGTCGGGCTGATCATGATCGGCCTCGCGCGATGCATCGCGATGGTGATCGTGTGGAACGATCTGGCCAATGGCGATGCCGACTACTGCGCGGGGTTGGTCGCCTTCAATTCGATTTTTCAGGTGCTGTTCTTTTCGATCTACGCCTATGTGTTTATCACCGTGCTCCCGCGATGGCTCGGGCTCGCAGGCGCCATCGTCCACGTCACGATCGGTCAGATTGCTGAAAGCGTCGCCATCTATCTCGGGATTCCATTTGTAGCCGGTCTGGCAACCTGGAAGGTCTTAACCACCCAGAAGGGCAAGGCGTGGTATCGGCAGCACTTCATTCCGAAAATCAGCCCGCTGACGCTGACCTTTCTGCTTTTTACCATCGTGGTGATGTTCTCGATCAAAGGGGCGGCGATCGTTCGTATGCCGCTTGATGTGGTGCGGATCGCGATTCCGCTTTTGCTTTATTTCGGAATCATGTTCGTGGTTTCTTTCGCGCTAAGCAGGCGCGTTGGAGCGACTTACCCGCAATGCGCGACGCTGTCATTCACCGCGGCCTCGAACAATTTCGAGCTGGCGATCGCGGTCGCCATCGCGACCTTCGGCATCGACAGCGGAGCGGCCTTTGCCGCGGTAATCGGCCCGCTCATCGAGGTTCCGGTGATGATCGGATTGGTGGATTTCGCGCGCTGGGCTCAAGGCAGATATTTCGTGACAGCGGCGCAACGATGACCGATGCGCGAGCATATTCAATATTCACGAATGAACTGCGGTATCGAAACCGAAGCCATTCCGAGCGCTTGCCCGCGATTAGCGATCGATTTCGAACGGCGCCTTCCCCACTCCTACAAAAGTCTCGAGGATATTTGAGAAGGGCATTGGTGCGCCGTCCCAGACTCGAACTGGGGACCCGCTGATTAAGAGTCAGCTGCTCTACCAACTGAGCTAACGGCGCACCGCGAACCGATGTTCCTAGCAGGTATGGGTGGGGTGAGTGAAGGGGATTGAACCCTCGACACCTGGAGCCACAATCCAGTGCTCTACCAACTGAGCTACACTCACCGCCGAAATCGAACTCTAACGAAACTTCGCACAAATCCAAAATCACACAGCGCCCGCTCCCTCGAAGTCCCGCGCCATTCCGCTCGTGGCGCGCCAGAAGGGATTCGAACCCCTGACCCGCGGCTTAGAAGGCCGCTGCTCTAGTCCATCTGAGCTACTGGCGCGATGGTCGGGGCGACTGGATTCGAACCAGCGACCCCCTGCGCCCAAGGCAGGTGCGCTACCAGGCTGCGCCACGCCCCGACACTTCTAACATTGCGGCCCACAATCTCCGTAATCGAGTCGCCCTCGATGTGCCATCAATACCGCGCATCGCGCAATCGATCGAAGAGTGTTCCGAGCGCGCTAGTCTACCAGCGATGCGAAAAGTAAGAAAGCCATCCGATAAAGATGCCGCCCGATCGATGCGTTAAGCTCACCGCAGTTGTTTCAATGCGAGGAAGAACGTCGCTGCAGTCATCACTTAGCGACGGAGCATCTCGCTACCTTTGCCGCGAAAGCTTTGCTGAGAAAATGCGAGCCGCTGGCAAAATGCGAAAGCCCTGCTTTATCGATAACTTGCGGCGTAGATCGAGCCTCGCCGATGAAGCCGTTTCGCATTTCAGGAAAAAAACCAAATCATCGATCCAGCAAATTCCTCGCGTTCAATTAGGCATGTTGTTTGCTCATCAACCAACTCGGCGCTGCTGAATCTCTCCCCCGAGAACCGTTTACGGCGCCTGTCCCCAAGCTGGCCGGGCTAATGGTCGTAAGTCGCCCCAACTTACGACGGAACTTTAGCCCGGCCTTTTCTTTTTCAGAAACTCCCTTCCTCGCTCGATGAGCCTGCAAGCGCGCCGTCCGTATGTGCAGATGTAGTGGCCTCCGCCGCAGCCGCATCTGCGGTCACCGAGTCCGGCGTAGTTTCATCTTCGCGGGACGATTCCTGAGTAACCACAACTTCGACCATCGGCGGCTCCGGAGCGCATTCTTCCTGCCCCTTCTCCGGATGCGCGGAGGAACGGGCCGGGCGACGCCGGCGGGTGCGATATTGCTTGAGCGGGAAGTCGGTTGGGGTCAGCGACTTCAAGCGCTCGCGCAACCACTCCGGGTCGATGCCGAGGAACGAGCATACCGATTCGAAGCAGAACAAATGCGGTGTGCCCCGCGTATGGAACCATAGCTGAGCGTCGAGGAACTCCGCTCGCTTGCTGGCGGAACGGCAGTCCTTGCAGCGCACATAGGAGCGCAGCGCGTCTTCCAGAATCGCGAAGAAGAGTTTGAACTCGCCGCTCGGAGGATATCCACCCGCTACCCGCTCGTAGTACTGGCTCGGTAGGAGAGGATCGTATTCGTTAGGCGCCGCCCGCCTCCGGTCGCGATTCCTGCTCTGCGCAGGTGGCCGAGAATTGACTGGATCCCCCATTTGTTCCTCGTCGATCAAACCTCCCGCGAGTGTCAGCCAATCGCAGGACTCTGAACCTGGCTATGGGTGTCGTCGGCGCTATCTGGAATCGCGGACCGAAGTGAGTTTCCGGCGGGATGGAGCTGGACTCGCCGATCAAAGTTCGATGCGAGTCACGCGTATCGCGCGTATCAATGGAAGATCTCATCTACCCTGAAACTCATCGGTCCGGGCAACGATCGGACACCCACCGGCCCTTGGGTAACGTAGCTAGTTATTACCACACGAGGCTAGTTAAAAGAACGGATTTTGGGTCAAGCGGTGTCAGAAATGTGCCTAGTTATGACGCAAAAAGTACCTAGAAGGCACCATAACCGTCTTATAGCGGGAAACAGCGACGCAAGCCCACTGCGACGTAGGAATATCTAAGCTAACGAATGCTAAAATACGCCGTATAGGCTAAATGACATCTGATTCGCATG
Source organism: uncultured delta proteobacterium (assembly GCA_963761255.1). GTDB lineage: Bacteria > Desulfobacterota > Binatia > Binatales > Binataceae > DATGKG01. The sequence goes on along the minus strand of CAVXGH010000014.1, from coordinate 694,544 downwards.
TCTAAGCGGTAAAGAATCCCAGAATGCGCTCCGTTAGCGCTTCGGGTGCTTCTTCGGGGATAAAATGCCCGCAATCGAGACCCTCCCCGCGAACGTCATTTGCCCACGACTTCCACACTTCGAGAAGCGATGCGCCTCGACGTCCCTTCGCGCCCCATAACACCAGCAGAGGCATAGTAAGCTTGCGGCCGGCGGCGCGATCGGCCTCATCGAATTTGCAGTCGCAGGTGATGCCGGCGCGATAGTCCTCGCAACTGCCACGTATGACCTCGGGATCGCGAAACGATTTGCGATAGGCCTCGAGCGCTTCGGGTGTGAAGGTATCGGATCCCGCCCAGGCTCGCAGCGAATGCTCGAGGAAGTAGTCCGGGTCTTTGCCGATGAGGGTTTCCGGGAACGGCGCCGGCTGCGCGAGAAAGTACCAATGATAAATCGCGCGCGCTCCGTATCTGTCCACGCGCTCGAACTGCTCCAGTGTCGGGATGATATCGAGCACGGCTGCGCGACGAATACGCTGGGGTTGATCGAGCGCGAGCCGATAGGTGACGCGCGCGCCGCGATCATGCCCCACCACATCGAAGCGATCGTGACCGAGCGCGGTCATCACCTCGGCCATGTCGAGCGCCATCGCGCGCTTGGAGTACGGCAGATGTTCGCCATCGGTCGGCGGTTTGCTGCTGTCGCCATAACCGCGCAGGTCGGGAATCACCAGGCTGAACTGCTGCGCGAGGCGCGGCGCCACCTTATGCCAGATGACGTGATTCTGTGGATATCCATGGATAAGCAGCAACGGCGCGCCGCGGCCGCCGGTGAGCAGATTGATTTCCGCGCCCGAAGTTTTGATGCGCTTGGTGGTGAATCCTTCGAACATGAGGCCCTCCTGATGGCGCGCCGTGATGATTAGCTGATCGCTTAGCTGCTTCGATTGGAAATGGCCAGCGGGAAAAGTCGAGGATTTTCCACGATAAAGTGGGTTTGTTTTCGCAATTTCACATCTTTTGAGCGCGATTGGCATCCCGGCCGTCGAACGCGGCATTCGAGGTCCTTCGCGCAGCGCTCAGGACCACCGCTCGCGGTGGGTTCGTTTCTGCATTTCAGCGTCCGCATCTCCAGACCCGAAATATCGTCTTTGCTGGATTAAGTGGGTTTGTTTTTGCGAATTTGCTGGATCCGAAAGCACCTGTTGCTGGCTGACGTTCCGGAAAAGGCAATGTCGCCCTTTAGCAATTGATTTAGACGGTCGATTCACTAAAAGACCCCATATTCATTGATGAAATTGGGTTTGTTTTTGCGATTTCATATCTTTCGGTACGAGCCGCATCCGCCGTTGTTGCAGCATTCGAGGTCCTTCGCGCAGCGCTGGTATCCGTCGTTGTGCCATTCGAGGTCCTTCGCGCAGCGCTGGTATCCGTCGTTGTGCCATTCGAGGTCCTTCGCGCGGCGCTGGTATTTGTCGTTGTGCCATTCGAGGTCCTTCGCGCAGCGCTGGTATCCGTCGTTGTGCCATTCGAGGTCCTTCGCGCGGCGCTGGTATTTGTCGTTGTGCCATTCGAGGTCCTTCGCGCGGCGCTCAGGACCACCGCTCGCGATGCTCGCGGTGGGTTTGTTTCTGCATTTTTCATCGCGATCACATGAGCAGCCCGCACTGCCCTGCCCTTGACCCGATGATATCACAGATCGACCATCCGTCAGATTCGGACAATTGAAGGCGTCGCGCCCTCTCCGCGGAGAGGATGATCCAGATGCTGTCCGCCGACAGTCGTCCAACCTGGGCACTCTGATCCCAGCTCATGGCGGAGCATTCGCCGACGGAAAACGAAGGTGGTATGGTCTCCTTGATGAGTAAACTCGAAGCCTTGGAAAAGAGAATCTCCGCTCTATCGGCCGAGGAACTCGCAGTGTTCCGCCGGTGGTTTGCTGACTTTGATGCCGCGGCATGGGACCGCCAGATCGAGCGAGACGCAGAGGCAGGAAAACTCGATGCGCTTGCCACTGAAGCCCTTAGCGAGCATACCGGCGGCAAATCCACCGAATTTTGAGGCACTTCGCTTCCCCGAAGTTCTGGCTCTGTTACCGCAGCCTGAGCCCCGCAATCCAGCGCTTGGCGGATGAGAAGTTTCAGCTTCTCAAGGTTGATCCCCATCACCCGTCTCTTCATTTCAAACGCCTGGGGCGCTTCTGGTCTTGTCGAGTAGGCCTTCATCATCGCGCGCTCGGCGCCGATGTCGAGGGCGCGATTTTGTGGTTCTGGATCGGCAACCACGCCGAATATGACCGCCTCGTCGGCTAGCCCGCGACTTTTCGCTCACCGTTTCAGAAAAGCTTTTCGCGCAAAGGTCGTAGCATCCTGGGCGCCCCGCCAATCCGGTTCTTCGTGCATATGCTGATGAAAAATCTCGAACCCGAGTCTCGCTTGACATCCATCTATCTAAGCGATATTTAACCTATAGGTTATTTAACTGAATGGTTCACAACCGATGACCCTCGCTCAGGACCAGCTCTCGGCCACTTTCGCGGCGCTCGCCGATCCTACCCGGCGCGCGATCCTCGCCAGACTGGTGGAGGGCGAATCCTCGGTCACCAAATTGGCCGAGCCGTTCGACATGAGCCTCCCTGCGATCTCCAGGCATCTCAAAGTGCTGGAGCGCGCCGGGCTCATCGCACGCGGTCGCGAGGCGCAATGGCGTCCCTGCCGCCTCGAGGCGGGTCCGCTCAAAGACGCATCCAGATGGCTCGAAGAGTATCGCCGGTTCTGGGAGCAAAGTTTCGATCGCCTCGAGGATTACCTGCGCGAGGTGCAGGAGGGCGAGCAAAAGAAGGAACAGAAAAATGGCCACCGAAAGCAATCCCATGAATGAAGCAGCCGATCGCATACTCGAAATCACCCGCATCTTCGATGCGCCGCGGGCCCTCGTCTTCAAGGCGTGGAGCGCACCGGAACATCTAAAACGATGGTGGGGACCGACCGGGTTCACCGTGCTGTCGTGCGAAATGGACTTCCGCGTCGGCGGCGCATGGCGGTTGTCGATGCAGTCGCCCCAAGGCGTGGTCGATCGGCAGCTCGGGGAGTTTCGCGAGATCGTCGCGCCCGAGCGAATCGTCTTCACCTATGCCTTCGAGGATTTTCCCGAGCGTGAAAAATCCGGACGTTGGTCCGAAGAAAGCGGACGGCCGGGCCATCAAACCATCGTGACGGTGAATTTCGAAGACCTCGGCGCGAAGACCCGGCTGACGATCCGCCAGGCCGTCTTCGAGTCGGTTGGCGTTCGCGACGAGCATATTCGCGGCTGGGGCGAGGCGCTCGATCGTTTCGCCGCGTACGTGACGCAGGCCTGAATCGAACCGCAACCATCAAGGAGTAGTAGCATGGCGGCACGCAGTAATCTCGCAACCAACTCGGAAGAACGGCCGCTGATCATCGCGCGAACCTTCAACGCGCCACGCGAGCTGGTGTGGAAGGCATTCACCGAGAAGGAGCGGCTCGAGCAATGGTGGGGACGTCCGGATGTCATCACACGAGTGAAAACCCTCGACGTTCGTCCCGGAGGCACTTTTCTCTACTCGCAGACCCTGGCGGACAATTCGGTGATGTGGGGCAAGTGGGTTTATCGCGAGATCGTAGCGCCGCGACGCCTGGTGTCGGTGGTTTCTTTCTGCGATGAGACCGGCAACATCATCCGCGCGCCGTTTGCCGCCGACTGGCCGCTGGAAATGCTCTCGGTCGCGACCTTCACCGAGCATCAAGGCAGGACTACGATCACTGTCGAGGCCACCCCGCACAACGCGACCGACGCCGAGCGCGCCATCTTCAATGCCGGGCGCGGCGGCATGGACCAGGGCTTCAACGCGACCTACGATCGGCTGGACGAGTACCTGGCCAACGCGCAGCAGAGCGCGCGCCACTAGCCTCAGCCAAACGCGAAGGAGAACGACGATGGAAAACACTCAGAGTACCGCCTCCGGCACCGCCGAAACCTCCGACCGCGAGCTTGTCATCACACGCGTCTTCGACGCGCCGCGCGCGCTCGTGTTTAAGGCCTGGGCCGAACCGGAGCGCTGGGTCCATTGGCTGGGGCTGCGCGGATGTAGTGGAAAAATCCTGCAAAATGCCAGGCGGCCACCCGACTCCTATCGATACCTCATGCGCGATCCCGACGGCGGCGAGCATTGGTTGCAAGGCGCCTTTCGCGAATTCGTCGAGCCCGAGCTGCTGGTCTTCACCTGGGGATGGGCAACCGAGCAGTGGCAACCGATTAGTCCCGAAACGATCGTGACGCTGACTTTCGAAGACGTAGGCGGGAAAACCCGATTGACGCTGCGGCACGGTCAGTTCGAATCGGTCAACGCATGCGAACTGCATCGTGAAGGATGGATCGCCAGCTTCGATCGTTTCGGCGAGCATCTCGCGGCGGGCCGTTAGCGACGCGACAAGGAGTAGTATCATGGGAGCAAGCAGTAATATTGCGAGCAGCAGCGCCGAGCGCGAACTCATCATCACCCGCATCTTCGACGCGCCCCGGGACCTCGTCTACAAAGTCTGGAGCGACCCCGCGCACATGGTGAAGTGGTTAGGCCCGCAAGGCTTCAGCAGCACCATCGAGCGCTACGATCCTCGTCCCGGCGGCGCCTATCGGTTTTACATGCGCGATCCGCAGGGCGGAGACCATTGGCAACAAGGAGTCTATCGCGAGGTCACACCGCCCGAGCGATTCGTCTGCACCTACGTGTGGGCCGACGCGCAAGGAAATCCGACCCGACCGGAAACCCTGTTGACGGTGACCTTTGAGGATCTCGGCGGCAAGACTCGGCTGACTCTGCGGCAAGGACTGTTCGAATCTGTCACGGCTCGCGACGACCACCAGGGCGGCTGGAACAGCAGCCTCGATCGTTTGGCCGATTACCTCAAGGTGGCCGCGTAGTTCATCCCATCGACACGAGGAGTAGCAAAATGGGAGCAGGCAGTAACCTGGCCGCATCCGAGCGCGAGGTTGTTATCAGCAGGATTTTCGATGCACCCCGCGAACTGGTCTTCAAAGCGTGGACCGACCCCGAGCATCTGGTGAAGTGGTTCGGGCCGAAGGACTTCAGCGCCACCGTTATCGAGAGCGACGTGCGCACCGGCGGCACTTATCACTTCCACATGCGCGGACCGAACTACGACGATCACTGGCGCGGCGTCTATCGCGAGGTGAAACCTCCCGAGCGCCTGGTCTTCACCTGGCCTGCCGGTCCCGACTCGCTGGTGACGCTCACTTTCGAAGACCTTGGCGGCAAGACTCGGCTGACTCTGCGTCACGGCGTGTTCGAAACGGTCGAGGCGCGCGATCGTCACGAGCACGGATGGAACAGCAGCCTCGATTGCCTCGCCGAATATCTGAAGGTGGCATCATGAGTAACCTGCGACACTATCAAGGAATCGATTTCGAAATATGGGATGGTCAACAGAGCTGGTTCTGGTTCGTGCTCGATCCACATCGTGATAGCGGCGCGGTCGGTGCGGCAGCCAGCGAGACCGAGGCGGTGCGCGACGCATGTTTTTCGATCGATGAAATGATCTTTGCGCGGTGGGAACCGATGAGCGCGGCCGGATGGGAGACCGCGCTGGCGAACCTCCAGCGTTATCTCGCGCGCTGTTGCGAACAATTGTCCTGAGATTGGAGGACCATCATGGAAAATCCGCGCGACTACTACAAGAGCGACGCGACGATGTCCACCGCGGGTGAGCGCGCAGCCGAATTGCGCGCGTTGCCTGATGACCTCGCCACGCAATGTGAAATCGTGCAGGGCGTGCTGATTCATCGCGATATCGCGCCGTGGTTGTATGATCTCAAGCTGACCGAGGCGCAGCGCGACGATGGGCATACGCGGCCGCTGGCGAAGATGCTGGATCGGATTCATGCGCTGGATGATCGTCCGCTGACGATCGCGCGTGACCCGGCGCATCGGATGCCCACTGTCTGTCGCCATTTCTCGCTGATGCTCAGCGGCATCTTGCATGCGCATGGGATTCCGGCCCGGGCGCGATGCGGCTTCGGCGCTTACTTCACCCCCGGCAAGTTCGAAGACCATTGGGTCACCGAGTACTGGAACGCGCAGCAGTCGCGCTGGGTTCTGGTCGATGCGCAACTGGACGCGATCCAGCGCAAGGCGCTCAACGTCAAGTTCAACACCCTCGATGTGCCGCGCGATCAATTCATCATCGCGGGAGATGCGTGGCAGCAGTGTCGCTCGGGGCGCGCCGACCCGAAGAATTTCGGCCTCACCCACATCAAAGAATCCGGGATGTGGTTTATCGCGGGCAACGTGGTGCGCGATTTCGCCTCGCTCAATCGGATGGAAGCGCTCCCGTGGGATGTCTGGGGAATGATGGAGATTGGCGACGCCTCGCTGACCGACGGGAGAAAAGCCTTGCTCGATCGCGTCGCGGCGCTGACGCTTGCGGGTGATGAGGCCTTACCGGAGATTCGCGAGCTTTACGAATCGGACGAACGTCTGCGCATGCCGCCGGTAGTCTTCAATGCCCTCCGCAACGCACCTGAATCCATCGCGACCTGAGACCTCGAAGAGCACGCGATCCGAAACCGGATCACGTGCTCCATCCAACTAACTTCCTCAGCTGAACTTCAGTCCCTTCAACTCGCCATCGGAGCGCCATTTGCGGATGAGCTCGTGGAACTCGATCGGGCCGCCATCATAAAGGCCGCCGACAAATCCCGGACCCTTATCGAGTTGCCCTTCATTGTTGTAATAGCCGGGCGTGCACTCGATGTGGAAATCCTGCTTGGTGGCCTTGCGATTGATGGTATCGACCCACTCGGCTTCCGCCTCAGGCGTAGGCTCAAGGCATCGCGCCTCGTGATGCTTCGCATGCTGAACCACATCCGCGATGTGCGCCGATTGCTCATACAGCATATGGGTGAAGTTCGCCGTCAGCGCATTTTGCGTGATGCCCATGTGGAAGCAGTTGGGAAAGCCCGCGCTATAAAATCCGTGCAGCGTCTTGAGGCCGTCCGCCCAGTATTCGGTGAGCGATTTGCCGCCGCGCCCATAGATCTCGAAGCCCGCGCGACGCGTGTAGGCGGTGCCGACCTCGAAGCCGGTCGCGAAGATGATGCAGTCCACCTCGTACTCGACGCCATCGACCACGAGTCCCTTCTCGGTGATGCGATCGACGCCGCGTCCGCGCGTATCGATCAGCTTCACGTTGGGCAGATTGAATGACGGCAGATAATCGTCATTGAAAGTGGGGCGCTTGCAGAACAGGCGATACCAGGGCTTGAGCGCCTCGGCGGTCGCCTTATCTTTTACGATCGCATCCACTCGTGCGCGGATCTGATTCATCTTTTGGAAGTCCGCCAGCTCGGTCATGCGTCCCGGTCGCTTCCGGCGTGATCGAGGGATCCGCAGCAGCAGCCGCGGCGATCGCATCGAGGTTGCGCTTGATGTCGGTCCATCCATCGCTGACGACATCTTCTTCCTTGTCGATGCCCTTGATCAGCGCGGTCACGTTGACCTGCACGTTGAAGTTATCCATCCGGCGCTTCTGCCAACCGGGAGTCAACTTCTTGACCCATTCCGGATCGGTCGGACGATTCAGGCGCTCATCCACCGATGACGGCGTGCGCTGGAAGACATACAGTTGCTGCGCGGACTGCGCGAGATGCGGTACGCATTGCACCGCCGTCGCGCCGGTCCCGATGACGGCGACGCGCTTGTCGTGGAGCTTGTGCAAGTTCCCGGTGGTATCGCCACCGGTGTAATCGTAATCCCATCGGCTGGTGTGGAAGGTATGTCCCTTGAAGCTGTCGATGCCGGGAATGCCGGGCAGCTTCGGACGATTCAGCGGGCCATTGGACATCACCACGTAGCGCGCGCGCATGCGATCATTGCGGTTGGTGGTGATGATCCATCGATATTCGCCTTCGTTCCAGGTGATGTCTTTGATAACCGTCTGAAAGCACGCATCGCGATACAAGTCGTATTTGTTCGCGATGCGCTTGGCATGCTCGACGATCTCGGGCGCGAAGGAATAGCGCTCCTTCGGGATGTAGCCGGTCTCTTCGAGCAGCGGCAGATAGACATATGACTCAACGTCGCACTGCGCGCCCGGATAACGATTCCAGTACCAGGTGCCGCCGAAATCGCCGCCCTTGTCGATGATGCGGATGCTTTTGACGCCCGCTTCGCGCAGCCGCGCGCCCGCCATCAGGCCGCCGAAGCCGCCGCCGATGATCAGCACCTCGACCTCGTCGGTCAGCGGCTCGCGGGTGAAGCCGGGCTCGACATATGGATCATCGACATAGCGCCTGAAGTCGCCTTTGACCTCGACGTATTGCTGATTGCCGTCGGAGCGCATGCGCTTATCGCGCTCCGCGCGGTATTTGGCGCGCAGTTCGTTGACGTCGAAATCCAGCCGTGGCGATGCAGTTTCGTTGCTCATCGAGCGTAGCCTCCCTTGTGGGCCGTATGGTCCGCCCATCAAAGCAACAAATTCAGAAATTCACAAAGTCAAATTTCACTGCGATTTGCCCGAGAAGATACCGTACGGTATGTAGGACTATTCGCCCATCGGGAGGCCGACGTAGTTCTCCGCGAGGCTCTGGGCGCCCGCGCGCGAGCTGGTGAGGTAGTCGAGCTCGGCCAGCTGGCGGCGGCGATCGAATGCGGTGTCGGCGTGGAAGCGATGCAGCATCGCGGTCATCCACCATGAGAAGCGCTGCACCTTCCACACCCGGCGCAGGCAGGCTTCCGAGTATCGATTGAGCGCGTCGCGCGAGCCGGAGCGATAGAACTCCGCCATCGCGCGCGCCAGCACGCGCACATCGGCGACCGCGAGGTTGAGACCTTTGGCCCCGGTCGGCGGCACGATATGCGCCGCATCACCGGCGAGGAAAAGATTCCCATGCTGCATCGGCTCGACCACGAAGCTGCGCATCTCGGTGACGCCCTTTTGCGTGATCGCGCCTTCATTCAGCTTCCATCCACCATCAGTCGCGAAGCGCCGATGCAGCTCCTCCCAGATGCGCCCATCGGGCCACTCCTCGATGTTCTCGTCGGGCTCGCATTGCAGGTACAGGCGCGTGAGCTGCGGCGAGCGCATGCTCTGAAGCGCAAAGCCGTGAGCGTGATTTACATAAACGAGCTCATCTGATGACGGGGCGGCCTCGGCGAGAATGCCGAGCCATCCGAAGGGATAAACTTTTTCGAAGACGGTCAGAACTTTCGCGATGGCCGGACGGCAAATGCCGTGGAAGCCGTCGCATCCCGCGATGAAGTCGCATTCGATTTCCTGCGTGCTACCGTCTTTGCGAAATCGAAACTTGGGCCGTGATCCTTCGAAGCCTTCGACCGCTACATCTTCGACTTCAAAGATCACTTGCCCGCCCGCCGCGAGGCGCGCATCGGTGAGGTCTTTGACGACTTCCTGTTGCGGATAGATCGCGATGCTTTTGCCGGTGAGGTCCGCGAAATCGATGCGATGACCGCGGCCGTTAAAGCGCAGCTCGATACCGTGATGAATCAGCGCCAGCTTCTTCAGCCGCTCGCCGACCCCGGTCTCGATCATCAGATCGCAGGTGCCTTGTTCGAGCAGGCCCGCGCGCACGCGCTCCTGCACGTACTGGCGGCTGCGATTTTCGATGACGATGGATTCGATGCCGCTTAGGTGCAGCAGATGCGAGAGCATCAGGCCCGCAGGTCCGGCGCCGACGATTCCAACCTGCGTGCGCATCAGGGTTTTGAAGCTACACCGCGCGCGTCAGGCCGCCGTCGATACGAATCATCCCGCCCGTGACATAAGCCGCGAGTGGACTCGCGAGGAATGCCGCGACCGCGCCGAATTCCGCCGCGGTGCCCATGCGACCCGCCGGGAGAGTGCTTTCAAAACGCTTCAGCGCTTCCTCTTCCGATATGTTCATGCGCTTGGCCATGCCTTGATGAAGCGACTTCGAGCGGTCGGTGGCGATGACGCCGGGGAGCAGCATGTTCACCGTGATGCCGTCGCGCCCGACCTCGCCGGCGAGCGTCTTGGCCCATCCGACCACTGCGCTACGCAGGGTGTTGGAAATGCCGATGGTCGGGATCGGCTCGATGACGCTGTACGATGCGACATTCAGAACCCGGCCGAATTTGCGCTGGCGCATTTCGCCGATCAGCATGTCGGTGACGCGGAAGAACGGCATCACCATCGCGTGGAACTGCGCTTCCCAAAGCTCCGGCTTCACCCCGACGACACCTGAAGGTGGCGGGCCGCCGGAGTTGTTCACCAGGATGTCGATGGGGCCGAGCTGTTCGCGCGCCGATTTCACCGCGGCCTCGACGCTCGGCCAATTCGCGAGGTCGGCGGCGATGCCGATCATGCGGCATCCACGCGCGGTGGCCTCGGAGACCGTGCGGTTGATGGTTTCCTGGGTGCGCGCGACGATCGCGACCGCCACGCCCTCGGCCGCGAGCGCATCGGCGATGCCTCGACCGATGCCCTTGCTGCCGCCGAACACCAGCGCGGTTTTTCCCTTAAGTTGAAGATCCATCCTGGTAACTCCGAGCTACTTCAACGGCTGTTCCGGCATCGGGCCGAATCCGCCCTCTTCCGGCTGATGACCGTAAATGTCCTGGGTGAAGTATTCCGACTGATAGGTCGCGGCGCGCGCGCCCCATCCGTACTCGATCATCCATCCCGACGGACTGCGGAAATAGAACGAGTACATGTGGTCGTTCGAATGCTTCCCGGTGCGGATGGTGACGGGGATTTTTTGATTGCGAACCAAGTCGTGCGTCATCCCGACGTCGTCGAGGTTGTCGACTTCAAGCATGACGTGATTGAGCATCCGGCGCGTGTCGGGAATTCCAAACGCGACGGTATGATCGCGATCGTTACAGTGCATGAAGCGGATCTGCATGGTGTTTTTGCCCATGCGGATTTTGTACTCGACCCCGCCGCGCATCCCGAGCGCATGGTAGAAGTTTTGCGCCGCGACCGGATCCTGCTGCCGGATGATGCAATGCCCCAGGCCGCCGGTGGCGGTTTTGAATTTCCCATGCATCGGACGTCCCGGATGAAAGGGCTTGTGGAACTGGACCGCCGGCCCGTGGAAGATCTCAACCGGGTTCCCGCCCGGATCTTGGAGCTTCAATACTTCGAGGACATGACGCTCAGTCGCCTCGTCCTCCGAACCGACGCGAAACTTGATGCCTGCCTCGGATAGCTGGCGCTGCATCGCGCCGAATTCCTCAGCGCCGGCGACGCGAAATCCGAGGTACATCAAATCGTCGCTGGGATCCGAATGCATCACGATGCGATGATGCCAGTAGTCCATCCGCAGGTAGCATCGATCGCGCTCACCCTCTTCGGCGAGCTCGAGGCCGACCACCTTGGTGGCGAAATTTTTCCATTCGTCGAGATCCTTAACCCCGACGCCCATGTAGCCTAATTCGGTAACCTGGATCATTGGCGGCCTCCTGCGATGGACCTTCTAATGCTTTTTCCCACGAATGCCACTCGATAGTAAAGAATCGGGGTTACCCGGACGCGACTCGACGAGACTTCGCGCATGGGAAGCCTCGAATCGGTGATGTGGAAAGCGAAGGAGCGCGCTACGGGATCAATCGATATTCAGGATCTGTCCCGGCTGAGGGCCAGGCCGCATCCCTTCGAGGTCGGAATCTTTCGCGGGCTTGTTTTCGGACTGCCGCTTGCGCTCGACGCGCCGCTGCTGCTTTTCCTGTTGCTTCTCTTTTCGCGCGCGTTCTCTGATTCTTTTTTCCAAGTAAGCTCCTCGCTGACGGTTCTGAGTTAGCGATGTTTACGGACGACGGCTGACAATCAGGATGAACATTATCTTATCCGCTTCCGCGTCAGTATGATACTTCGCCCGAGCGACGGGCTTCGGCCTCGTTCAGGAGTCGTCCCTGCCGCCCTTCCATTCTCACCGGTATAGGGCGAGCGAGTTCTCATGGCAAGATGACAAGGCCGAACAGCCGGAAAATCATGTCTTGCACTTGCGATCCGCCGGCGCTGGATATTTCGTGCGGATTCATCAAGGTCTACGATGCGCGCCAGTGATGTAAGCGAAGCGTGACTGATTGACTGTCATCGATTGAGAGGGGAAGCGGAAGCCAACCAGGAGGCAATGAAGAGCGCGTGACTGAGAAAAAAGCATTTTGTGTTCTTCTCCGAGCATTAGGCGTTTATTTCCTGATTCACGGAGTGGAGGAATTTTGGCTCGTTGCCGCGAGATCCATCTGGCCGCAAGGCCTGTACAAATATCCAGTGCCACAAGATGTCATCTATAGTCTCTTTATTCTCGTGCTCGGATATTCGATGGCTCGTTGGCCATTTTGGGTTAGCCGAATTGTTTGGACCGAGGATCTAAGCTGACTGCACGGCGCCACGAAATCGACCCGGCTAGCCCCTCTGACGTTGCGTGGCTTCAATCGTTGCGCAAAGCCGATCGCGGGCGGAAGGTCCACGGCCTTTCGTTCGCGAGCGCGAGCAGCGCTGAACGTGGCCGGCGAGGGGAGATGTTCGGCGCCGCGTCTTTTCGAGATCCTTCCGCTTCGCTCCACTCACATCAGGATGACAAGAACAGGGAGTCAGGATGAAACAGGATGAAAGATGAGGAGACCCTGATTATCAGTGAGCAAAATATATTTCCCCCGTTACTATCATTCGCTTATCAGAGCGAGTAGAGTCATGGAAACTGCCAGGGCGCATCCTTTCACCAAACGCGGAATTCTCCTTCGTTTCTCTGCTCGCGAGCTCCCAGCCACAACCATTGGAGGGCATTTTCATGCCTAAGAAACTATACGTCGGCAATCTCGCGTACGCGGTGACCGACCAAAATCTGAACGAGCTCTTTTCCGGAATCGGTGGAGTAACCAGCGCCTCCGTAATCAGCGACAAGTTTTCCGGCCAGTCCAAGGGCTTCGGCTTCGTCGAAATGAATGACGACAAGCAAGCCGCCCAGGCCATCTCGACCCTCGACGGCACCGAATTCATGGGCCGCAACCTCAAGGTGAACGAAGCCAAACCGCGCGAAAACCGCTCTGGTGGCGGCGATCGCAACGGTGGCGGCGGCCGCTGGTAAAGCTGCTAGTATATTAGATGGGCGGGCGCGAGCCCGCTCATCAACCCACTGTAAAACCATCCTGCGGTGGGGCATCTCGCGAACCGATCGGAACCTATGGCCAGAGTATATTTCGATAGTATTGCCGGCTCGATCACCCGCGAGGACATCCGCGAATTCTTTACCCGCGCGGGCGAAGTGCGTGGCGTGCTCCTCGTCACTGACAAAGTTTCAGGAGAATCCAAAGGCTTCGGATGCGTCGACATGGCAACCGATGCCGATGCGCTGCATGCGATGAGCTCCCTGAAGGGTTCATCGATAAAAGGTGGACCGATCCGAATCGAGCAAGCCAAAGCCGGAAAACGCGCTAAATAGCAGACTTCGCGATTAGCTGAAGTCAAGGGGAACCGTATGCGCAGCATCACCAAGAACGAGAATCCCTGGCAGAGTCACGACTGGAAAGTGAAGACCCTGATCTCGGTTACTCGTGGAGGTTCCCGGCTCGGATTCACCTGCCGCTCCTGCGAGCGGACATTCACCCATATGACCGGAAGCAATCAGACTTGGGCCACCGATGGTCATGATGTCGCGCTGGCAGATAACATCTCGCGGCGCTGGCTATCCGAGATTTGTCCGGTCAGCCCTGTCTCCACCGATGGCGCCGATCGCCTCAATCACAAGAATGCTCCGGTCGAGTAAGTCTGGACCTCCGCGGTCGCGCTATCATGCGATTCCCCATTCTTGTCTTTGAGTCCCGAGTCAATCTTGTCGAGCCGGCCTTGGCGCCAGACTCGACCACGAATCTTTTGCGCTAGTTCGTTGCCGGTTCTCCGATGGCTTGCTGTTGACCCCTGCGTGGGCGCCGGGACGTGCGGCTGAAGCGACTGGGTTTACCGCCTCTGCAACTCGTTTGTTGGCGTGCGACTCTGGAAGTGACGCGCCGAATAATTTTAGTATCTCCTTCGAGCGCCGCGCCCGCATCCTTAGCTGGCGGTCGGAGCCGCCACCTTGGCGGCAATTCCGGCCGGATGGAGGCTGGTGTTGACTCTCACCAAGTGGCGCTGATGGCGTGCGGTTCCCAGAAGTAACAGGCGGTGAACTTCGACCTTCACCATGTCGTTGATGAAGAACCAGACGAGCGCATAGCCCCACACTGCCAGTGCGTATTTCCATCCCAGTGGCGTCATGCCCCATCCGTAGATCGCGGCAAGGGTTCCGATGACTTGCGTTGTCTCGGTGGCAACGACCAGGCGCCAATTGGGCCATGGGCGGCTCCAGAACGCACCGGCGCTGCGCGTGATGTAAATAGTGAGATGCCCGGCGACCAGGAGCTTGAGGAATATGAGACTTTGAATGATGGGCCGGGGCAGGTGAAGGTATTTCTCCGCGATCCAGAAAAGGCCGAAGGCAGAAATAACCCCCATCACGCCGAGAACCGAGCTAACGGTGAGCACGCGCTCCATATCCCAACGCACCGGGCGTGGCGCCACGATGGTGTTATCGTATGCGATCATCATGATCGGGAAGTCATTGAGGACCGCGATGAGCACGATCATGACCGCAGTTACCGGGTAGAAGTTGAACACCACAATCGCGAGCGTCATGAAGAGCAGTACACGGATGGTTTCGGATATCCGGTAGATTGCATAGCTGTTCATGCGCTCGAAGATCTTGCGCGCTTCTGCAATCGCAGCGGTGATTACCGCGAGGCCGGTCGCCGTGAGCACTAGATCGGCAGCGGCACGAGCGGCATCAGTCGCGCCGCTCACGGCGATTCCGCAATCTGCCTGTTTGAGCGCGGGAGCGTCGTTGACGCCGTCGCCCGTCATCCCGACAATATGTCCACGCGCCTGGAGGGCCTTGACGATTTTGAACTTGTGCTCGGGGAAAACCTGTGCGTAACCATCGGCCGCGTCGATCTTGTCACTATCGTCAGCCTTACCATCGGGAAAAAGATCGCCGGCTACGGCTATGTTGGGGCCCAGCTTGAGTTCGAGCGACACCTCGCGGGCAATTGCAAGGTTGTCGCCGGTTACCATGCGAACCTGCAGTCCCATCCTTCGCGCGGTTGCGATGGTAGAAGCTGAATCGTCGCGGGGCGGATCTGACAAGGACAGGAGTCCCAGAAATTCCCATTTTCCCTGCGCATCGGTGCGGGCGACGCCAAGGGTGCGAAAGCCTTTGGCCGCCAGCTCGTTAACCTGCTGTTCGGCTTTCCTGCGCGCGTCCGCATCGAGGTGGACCAGATCCAGAATCACCTGCGGGGCGCCCTTCGAGACTTTGAAAGTGGCGTCGTCGTGTTTGACCTCGGCCTCGGTTCGCTTACTGACCGGATCGAAGGGGGTGAAATGAGTGATTTGATAGGTCTTTAACGTCGATTGGTCGCTGAGACCTTTGAGGACGGCCTCGTCAATGCCGGCCCCGCCCTCCCTGCGCGACGCCAACCCGCCACCAAGGATCAGGTCCTGTTCGTTGCTCGCCTTGAAGACGACAGGGCTGCCCAACTTCAGTTCGTTCTTGGTGAGCGTGCCGGTCTTGTCGGAGCAGAGAATGTCCATGCCGGCCATCTCTTCGATCGCGACGAGACGCGAGACGATGGCTTTCATTCTGGCAAGCACGGATGCACCGACGGCCATCGTGACAGACAAGACGGCCGGCAAGGCGACCGGGATTGCGGCTACTGTAAGAATCAGTGCGAAGAGCAGAGTTTCGATGATCGGGTCGCCGCGAAATAGCGCGACCGTCAGGATCAAAGCGACGAGGCCGAGCGTGATCAGAATGAGGAAATTGCCGATCTTGAGCACCGCCTTCTGAAAGTGGGACACCGTCTGAACGCTCTCGACCAGTCGGGCGGTGCGACCGAAGAGCGTGTTCATTCCGGTGGCGACGACGAGCCCATTCATCTGGCCCATTCGCACAATTGATCCTGAATATGCGACGTCGTTTTTCTTCTTGTCGACCGGCAGCGACTCGCCGGTCAGCGCCGATTGATCGATGCTGAGATAGTCGCCATCGACCAGCTTCAGGTCGGCGGGGATGACATTGCCGAGTTTGACCATGACAATGTCCCCGCTCACCAAGGTCTTGGCCTCGACGTCACGCCACTTGCTGTCGCGCAGCACGCGTGAATGCAGGGCGAGATTTTTCTTCAGTGCCTCGATCTCGTTGTCGGCCTTGAATTCCTCCCAGAATCCGACCACCGCATTCAGCGCCAGCATGAAAAAGATGATTACAAAGTCCTCCCAATGCCGAACCACTGCGGATAGTACTGCGGCGATTTCGATCATCCACGGGATGGGTCCCCAAAGGAAAGTCAGCAAACGCTTGAGGGGGCTGATGCGCTTTTCTTCGATGGCATTGGGGCCATCCTTCTTGAGTTGGCTCGACGCTTCCTCTTGGGTCAGTCCATGCTCGATATTCGAATGGAACTTGGTGAGCGCCTCCTGTATCGTCCCGCTATCAGTAGGTATCTGCGCACCTTTGGACGCGGACACATGTTGCTTGGAGATGTCAGCCTTGGGCTTATCTGCGGGATCTGCGGCCTCTGCCTCTTGCCAGTCGCCGAGCTCACTTCCGGGTCCGCCGTGGCGCGCCTGGAATATTTCGTAAGCGCGCGTGGGAATCGCGTCTACGCTGGGCTTCGACCCACGGGGCTTGGCCATGCTTGCCTTGGACCCATTTGGTGCGGAGTCACTTGAATCGTCCAAGGTCTTCGCATCTTCTCCGGAATTTTTCTGCGCAGCCATCTTTCAACTCCTGGCAAATTCCGTCCACAAGACGACTCACCTTGGTTGCCAGACTCGTAGGTTCGATCGCGGGGACAGCGATCGGTTGCCTGGCCAATCTTTGCAACTGCCCGCTATGCTAAACGACGCTATTGCCTTACGTTGACTCGCGAGCCGAACGCAATGGGCTCTACCGTGCCGCGGTTGCCGCGCCCGACCGAATGAGCGTCTCAATAGCATCCGGCGAATAACCGAGCTCTCGCAAGACCTCGCGCGTGTGCGCACCAATTTCGGGTGCCAACGTGGGCTTCCGTTTTTCCACTCCTGCCACGAAGACCGGACTGTTGACGGTTTCGAGCTTCCCGTGGGAAGGGTGCTCGATCTCCACCACCGCTTTGGCATGCCGCAGTTGCGGATCGCCGGCGACATCTTCGAGCTTCGGCAGCGGAGCCCATTTGATGTCGAACTTCTTGAACAGCGAGCGCAGCTCCGCCAGCTCCCGTGCCTCGAATTGCGATTGCAGCAACGCATAGAGCTCGTCGCGATTTTCGGTCCGCGCCGCATTCGACGAGAACATTTCCGTCGTCGCAACATCGGGGAAGCCCAGCGCCTCGCATAGCCGCGGGAACTCATGGTCGGGATCGAGCTGGATGAGCAGGAACGCCTTGCCGTCGCGGCTGGCGTATCCTGCCGCGAGCGGGTTGGGCGGCGCGCCGCCGGGAACCACCTGCGGGAAAACCGCGTTGCAAAATCGCGCCTGAAGATCGCATGCGTTGGCCCATGCGCCCGAAGCCATCAGCGAGGTGCCAACCTTGCCGCCGCGCCCGGTCCTCTCGCGCTGATAGAGGCCGAGCATGATCGCGCCGAAGAGCGACATCGCGGTTGGATGGTCGCCGAGACCGGGACGCGGACCTGCGGGAGTGCCATCGCGGCCCGTCATGCTCATGAAGAGGCCGGAGCGCGCCCAGTAAGCGAGCGCATCGAAGGCGGGCTCGTCAGCATCGTCGCCGGCGTCGCCATAGCCGGTCAGATGCGCATAAACGAGGCGATCGTTGAGCGGGCGGAGGTCGTCATAGCCGATGCGAAACTTCGTGAGCAGCACCGACTGGTAGTTGGTGACAAAGACATCGGCGGATTTAACCAGGCGCAGCAGGGCCTCGCGGCCGTCGGGCTTTTCGAGATCGAGGGCGAGGCTGCGCTTGTTACGATTGGTGAGAATCCACGGCCAGTTGAGCTCGGTTTTGGCGACTCCCGGAAGATGGGCGAAGCCGCGCCATAAATCGCCGGCGGGGCGCTCGATTTTGATGACATCGGCGCCGAAATCCGACATCACGGTGGCGGACGCGGGACCGGCGATATAGGTACCGCAATCGATGACGCGAATTCCGGAGAGCAAACCTTTGGCTTCCACGGCGAACCTCGCTCTGGGCAATCTGCCTCGTCATCGCATTGCGGCAATTTTTGTGCAAGCGTTGGGAGCGAAGATGGTCGTCCAGATTTACAGCCTTTCGTCGATCGCGGATGCGGTTGCGACCGCCGAAGCCGGCGCCGATCTTATCGGCGTCGTGGTAGCGGAGCCGGGCGTCGTTCCCGAGGGCGTCGATGCCAAGCTCGCGCGCGAAATCCTCGCTGGTGCGAGGCCGCGCGCCCGAGGTGTGGCGATGTCGCTCCTCGATGATCGCGACGAGATTTGCGCGATGGTCGACGCGGTGCGGCCGGACATCCTGCATATCGCCGCGCGCGAAGTTGACCCTGACGATTGCGCATGGATTCGCGAGCGCATCGCGCCGGTCAGGTTGCTTCGTGCGATACCGGTGGCGGCGGGTGAAACGTTCACTGAAGTTGATGCACATCAACACTGCGCCGATTTCCTGATGCTCGAGGCGGGGGCCAAGGGCGCGGCCGGCGAAGTTCACGAGTATTCTATCTGCCGAGACGTCGTTCTACGCTCGAAGATCCCCGTCATTCTCGCCGGAGGTCTCTCTGCCGACAACGTGTCGCAAGCCATCGCCACCGTGAAGCCATGGGGCGTCGATTCCTTCACTCACACAGATATGCCCGGCCAGCGCGGCAGAAAGGACATCGCGCGAGTGCGCGCCTTTGTGGCCGCCGCGATGCGCGCCTTCGCCGACGTCATCGAAGCCTCATCCCGCTAAGGCTGTCCCTCCCCGGGACTCTTCGATTAAAAATGGCGGGAATGACCCCTGAGTTGCCCGAATTACAAAAATGACGATGTTGCCAACGCCCAGGGCTGAAGCGGGAACGGCTTCAAATCGCCGGAAGCTCAAACGCACAAAATTTGAACGCGAAGTAGAAAAATTCGACATCGAGCTGGTGAAACTCCAGGAATGGGTGAAGCATACTGGCGCGAAGATTGTCATTTTGTTCGAAGGACGCGATGCGGCCGGCAAGGGCGGCGTCATCAAACGTCTCACCGAGCGAGTCAGCCCGCGCGTGTTCCGGGTGGTAGCTCTGCCTGCTCCGACCGAACGCGAAAAATCCCAGATGTACATCCAGCGCTATGTTGCGCATCTGCCCGCGGCGGGTGAGGTGGTTATCTTCGATCGCAGCTGGTACAACCGCGCGCTGGTCGAACGGGTGATGGGCTTCTGCACGGAGGAGCAGGCGAAGTATTTTCTCAAGAATTGCCCTCTGGTCGAACAAGCCTTCATTCAGTCGGGCATCATCCTGATCAAATACTGGTTCGAGGTCGGCCAGGAGGAGCAAACCCGCCGCTTCCTGTCGCGGATCAACGACGGACGCAAAATCTGGAAACTCAGTCCGATGGATCTGGAGTCGCATCGCCGCTGGTACGATTATTCACGCGCTCGCGACGCGATGATGGCGGCGACTGACACCAACCTGGCGCCGTGGTATGTCGTCGATGCGGACGACAAACGTCGCGCGCGCCTCAACTGCATCGCGCATTTTCTCAGTCTGATTCCGTACCAGGCGCTGCCCAGGGAAAAGGTGAAGCTCCCCAAGCGTCAGAAGCCGAAGGGGTATCGAGAACCCGAGCGCAAGATTAGACGCGTTCCGAGCGTCTTTTGACCATTCGATTTGGAGATCACTTTGGAAACGACACGGAAGCTGGTCGAAATGGCGGTCTTGCTCATCGAGGTGCTGGCGGTGCTGGTGATCCTGGTTGCCACCATCTTCGGCACGATGCGGTATGTGATCCATTTCCTCAGTCGGGTGCCGGAGTCCTACGAGCATTACCGAGGTCAGCTGGGAAAATCGCTGCTGTTGGGATTGCAACTTCTGGTGGCCGCCGACGTTGTGAGGACGGTGGCGTTGCAGCCTACTCTGGACAACGTGGTGGTGCTCGGATTGCTGGTCCTCGTGCGCACGTTCCTGAGCTGGTCGACCGTGGTCGAGATCGAGGGCCGCTGGCCCTGGCGGAGCCTGACCCAGGTCGCGCAACCCGAACCACCCGATGCGCGGTGACCACCAGGAGCTGGATTCATCACGTTGCGTTCACATTCCGGGAATTGAACCGCTACCTAGTCGAATCGGTCGAGGGTAGGATCTTCTTAATCGCAGCCGCGATGCGATCCCACTCTGTCCTGCGAGGATTTTCATCATGCCTGGCAAACTCTCCTCCCACGAACTCCAGCTCCTCGACGCTTACTGGCGCGCTTCCAATTACCTGACCATCGGTCAGATCTATCTCAAAGAAAATCCACTGCTGCGCGAGCCGCTGCGCGCCGAGCACATCAAGCCGCGCTTGCTCGGCCATTGGGGCACCTCGCCGGGGCAGAATCTCGTTTATGTTCACCTGAACCGGATCATCCGCGAGCACAACGCCTCGATGATTTATGTCTCCGGTCCCGGGCACGGCGGTCCCGCGGTGGTGGCGCAGACCTACCTCGAAGGCACCTACTCCGAAATCTACCCGAAGGTCTCGCAGGACCTCGAAGGATTGCGCATCCTGTTTCGCCAGTTCTCCACTCCGGGTGGAATCCCCAGTCACGCCGGCCCGCATGTCCCCGGATCGATCAATGAAGGTGGCGAGCTGGGCTATTCGCTCGCACATTCGTTCGGGGCCGCATTCGACAATCCCGAGCTCATCGTCGCATGCGTGATTGGCGATGGTGAGGCGGAAACCGCCCCGCTCGAAGGCTCGTGGAAGGGAATCAATTTCCTCAATCCTGCGCGCGATGGCGCGGTGCTGCCGATCCTCCATCTCAACGGCTACAAAATTGCCGGGCCCACCGTGCTTGGCCGCGAGACCGACGAGGAGGTGCGGCAGCTTCTGAATGGGCACGGCTACGAGGTCCACTTCGTGGAGGGCGACGAGCCGATGGCGGTTCATCAGCAGATGGCCGCGACGCTCGATTCGTGTTACGCGGCAATCCGCGAAATTCAGAAAGACGCGCGCAGCAACGGCGTCCGGGAGCGCCCGCGATGGCCCGCGATTGTGATGCGCACCCTCAAGGGATGGACCGGTCCCAAAGTTGTGGACGGCTTGCAGATCGAGGGCACCTTCCGCGCCCATCAGGTGCCGCTCGCCAACGTGAAGGACAATCCCGAGCACCTGAAAATGCTCGAACAATGGATGCGGAGCTATCGGCCCGAGGAGCTCTTCGATGCCGACGGCCGCCTCGATGCTCAGATCGCCAAGCTCGCGCCGCGCGGGCATCGCAGGATGAGCGCGAACCCGATCGCGAACGGCGGCGAATTTCCCGAACCCCTCGTCATCCCCGAATACACCGATTACGCGGTCGCGATGAAAGATCACGGCGCGGTAGTGGTGGAGAACACCAGATGCTTCGGCGCCATGATGCGTGACATCTTCAGGGCCAATGAGAAGCAGCATAACTTTCGGCTCTTCTGCCCCGATGAGACCAACTCCAACCGCCTCGGCGCGGTATTCGAGGTCGAGAATCGATGCCTGGTCAGCAGCATCTATCCTTATGACGACCACGTGTCTCCAGACGGCCGCGTGATGGAAGTGCTCTCGGAGCACAACCAGGAAGGCTGGCTGGAGGGTTACAATCTCACTGGCAGGTATGGGGTGTTCGCGACCTATGAGGCGTTCGCGATGATCGCGGATTCCATGGCGGCGCAGCATGCTAAATGGCTCAAAACCTGCGACACCGAATTACCCTGGCGCAAGCCGATTCCGTCGCTAAACTACCTGCTGACCTCAACTTGCTGGCGCAATGATCACAACGGTTTCAGCCACCAAGGGCCCGGTTTTATCGATAGCATTTTGACCAAGCAGGGAATTATCACTCGCATCTATCTGCCGCCCGATGCTAACTGCCTGCTATCGGTCGCGGACCACTGCCTGCGAAGCCATAACTACATCAACCTGATCGTGATCGATAAGCAGCCGCACCTTCAGTACCTCAACATCGATGATGCGCGAGAGCATTGCGCGCGTGGGGCTTCGCGCTGGGATTGGGCGAGCAACGATCACGATGGCAAACCTGACATAGTCCTCGCTTGTGCCGGCGATGTTTCGACGATGGAGACGCTGGCGGCCGCATGGCTGCTGCGCAAGCATCTGCCCGCGATGAAAGTGCGCGTCGTCAACGTGGTTGACCTGATGCGGCTATGGCCGCCCGACGTGCATCCTCACGGAATGGATGAAGAGACTTTTGTAAGTCTCTTCACCGGCACCACCGATGTCGTTTTCGCCTTTCATGGTTATCCTCGCGCGATCCATGAAATCCTGCATGGCCGGACCAACGCGTCGCGCTTCCATGTGCGCGGTTATATGGAAGAAGGCACTACTACCACGCCATTCGACATGGTGGTGCTGAACAAGACCAGCCGCTTCCATCTATGCCTCGAAGCTTTGCGCCGCGCCTCGACCATCCAGGGTTCCGGCCAGTTGATCGAGCTATGCCAGGAAGCTCTTGAGCGTCACCGCAAATATGTGGTGGAGCATCTGGAAGACATTCCCGAGATTGCGAACTGGAAGTGGACTGACGCCTAGGCGATTGCCGTCAGTCTTCGAGCGTCGAGAAGCGAATCAGGCCGGCGATCAGGAACAGCATTCCCAGACCCACAGTGGCGGCGAAGGGCCATAGCGTCGCCGACGGCGGCTGGTTGCGAATCATCAGGTCATTGTAGGACTGCATGGTCCAGGTGGTCGGTACGAAGCGCGCCAGCATGCGCATCCAGCCGGGCTCGAAATCCAGCGGCCACCAGCATCCTCCAATCGCCGCGATCGCCATGCTTAATGTGGTGCCGAACGGCATCACCGAGTCGTGCGCGCGCGCAATCGACGCGATGACGAGGCCGAGTGCCGCCGCTGCGAATGAGATTCCGGCCGTGGGTATCAGCAGCGCGAGGGGATAGCGACCCAGGCTGATTCCGAACAGCAGCCATCCGACTGCAAACAGCAACACCATCTGCACGATGCCGACCACGAAGCGCGCGATTATCTTCCCCAGCAGCAAACCAGTAAGCGGCGCGCCGCTGACGCGCATCCGCCGCAGCGTGCCCCAGTCGCGCTCGTCGAACAGCGTCAGCGCGATGCCGAGCATCATGCCGATGAGCAAAAACGTGATGCCGAAGCCGGGGACATACTGATCGAAGGCGTTGACCACGGTCGCTTCGCCCTCGGTCGCGGGCCGCTCGACGAAGCCCAACACGCCGGGCAGCGTGGGTGCGCGCGTGGCCTCGAAGCGGTTGAGCTCGGGCGCGAGGTTCGTGTCGCGCATCGCGGGCGGCTTCGGGATCTTGATGGCGAAGGCGTCGGGCGAAGGCATCGGTAAAGTGGCGTCGAGCTTCGGCGAACTGATCGGCTTGCTCAACATGGCGAGGTCGGCCTGCGCGGGAGGGGTGGGAAACGCCGGCGGCGGCGGGATATCCGAGGCGTGGCTGCCGGCGAGCGTTTTTAGCTGGGCCAGCCAATCCTCGAACGCGCGCTGACTCGTTTGCAGGCGCGCAAGGTAGTCCTGGATCTCGCGCAGGATAGTTTCGCGCTCAGTGAGCTGACGCTGAAGGTTCGACCACGCCTCATTCTCGCGATTCTTTACCGCCGCCGCGGTTTGATCCTCAGTCTGTCGGAGCGCGGTTTCGATCTGCCGGCGAATCGAGGCCTCGATCGAGGTCTGAGCGCTCGCCGCCGCGGAACGGAATTGCGTTTGCTCGCCGGCAACGTCACTCGACAGCCGCTCGAGGTTCGCGCGGAGGTTCGCGTCCGCCCCATCGAGCCGTTTTTGCGCGGTCGCCCGCGCCTGCTCGCCGACCCTGCGGCACAGTTCATTGATGCGGACTTCGAGCGCGTCGACTTCGATGCGCCGGACCGGATCGATATACAGAATCAAATGCGGATCGCGTCCGGCCGCGATCGCGTCAGTGGTACCGGCGGGAATTTCGATCGCGATTGGAGTGCGATCGCGATGACTCACGAGGCGCTGCGCCTGCACGGAATCGTCAAACAGCTCGACGCTGAGCGAAGGTTCGCGCCGCAATGCCGCGAGGATGCCCTGCCCTACTTCTCCCTTGTCGTAATTTACTACCGGCAGACGGACCGAACCGGCGCCGCCGCCATACAACGAGCCGAGTGAGTATCCGGCGACCATGATTATCAGCACCGGCGCGAACAGCAGCATGAACAGCACGATGGGATCCTTGATGAGCAGCCGGGTCTCATTCTGGATCGTCAGCCAAATCGCGCGCAGCATCGGGAGCCTCGATTAGATGTTGTCGCGCAAGGTGCGACCGGTGAGTGCGATGAAAGCATCGGCGAGGTTCGGACTATGCACATTGAAATCGAGCACGGTGACGCTCGAGGCGCGAAGCCGCTCCAGCACGTCCGGCACCTGCGTGATGCTTTTCAATTCGAGCACCAGCTGTCCTTCCCCGGGCTGCGCGACCTCCTGCACGCCGGTCAGATCGCGACTCCATCCATCGGAAAGATGTCCACGATAGGTCAACTCGAGGCGTGGATGTCCGCCACCCAGCGTGACCAGTTCTTCGACCGTGCCATCAGCGATCAATTTGCCGCGGTCGATGAGCAACACGCGATCGCAAATCCGTTCGGCCTCTTCCATGTAATGCGTGCTGTAAATCACCGCCGCACCAGCTTCCGCGCAGCGCCGGACCAGGGTCAAGATCTGCTCGCGCGACTGCAAGTCGACGCCGACCGTCGGCTCATCCAGCATCAGCACGGCGGGACGATGAACGATGCCGCACGCGAGGTTGAGGCGGCGCTTCATCCCGCCCGAGAACGAATGCATCGGATCGCCGGCGCGCTCGTTAAGGCCAACCTCCTCGAGGACGCGCGGGCAGGCCGCGGCCGCTTCGGCGCTCGACAGCCCCTGCATCCGCGCGAAGTGCCATACGTTTTGCGCGGCGCTCAGCGCGGGATAGAGCGCAAGCGATTGCGGCACCAGGCCGAGCATCCGGCCGAGGACGCGCGGATCGGACCGCGGCGGCTTGCCGTCGATCAGCACCCGGCCGCGATCCGGCCGCATCAAGGTGGAAAGAATCGAAAGGGTGGTGGTTTTGCCCGCACCGTTGGGACCCAGCAAGCCCGCGACCTCGCCCGGATGCACCGCCAGGCTCACGTCGTTGAGCGCGAGGCGCGCGCCATAGCTTTTCGCGATCTCGATCGCCTCGAGAAGCGGTGCACGCGCGGCGCTATTCATCGGAGCTCATCAGGGTTGATGCGCTAGCTCTCGCATGCGAATGACGCGCGATCAACATCCATCGTGATGCTCTCGACGGCGGACGCCGGAGCTTGCAATGATGGGCTCGCGCTCGCGAGGAGGATTCACATGACAGAAACAAAATTCGGCGACGTGACGGTCACGACCAAAGACTATGTCGGGCAGGTCGAGATTCATCGCCCGCCGCATAATTATTTCGACGTGCAACTGATCAGGGACCTGGTCAGCGCGTTCGACGCCCTCGATAAGGATGGCGATTGCCGCGCGTCGGTGCTGTCGGCGGAAGGCAAGTCGTTTTGCGCCGGCGCCAATTTCGCCAATCGCCAGCCCACCGGCGCCGAGCCCGGCCAGGCGGGTGGCAATCCGCTCTACTCCGAGGCGGTGCGCCTGTTCAGTTGCAAGAAGCCCATCGTCGCGGCGATCCAGGGAGCCGCGATCGGCGGCGGCTTCGGCCTCGCGCTGGTGGCGGACTTTCGCGTCGCCTCGCCCGAGGCGCGCTTCGCGGCGAATTTCGTGAAGATCGGTTTTCATCCCGGATTTGGATTGACCCACACCCTACCGCGCCTCATCGGCCAGCAGAAGGCGAACCTGATGTTCTTTACCGGCCGCCGGATCACCGGCGAAGAGGCGTTCGCATGGGGCCTCGCCGATGTGCTGGTCGAGCCGAACAAACTGCGCGACGCGGCGACCGCGTTGGCGGCTGAGATCGCGGAAAACGCGCCACTGGCAGTGGTCTCGACGCGCACCACCGTGCGGCGTGGCCTCGCGGAAGCGGTCAAGGCGCAGACCGACATCGAGTTCGTCGAGCAGTCGATGCTCATGAAGACCGAGGACCATCGCGAAGGCATCAAGGCCGTCGCCGAGCGCAGGCCGGGGCGCTGGGTGAACAGATAATCGTTACCGATAGTCCTCGTTGAGCGCGTTGAGAAAGGCGCTCAACGAGGGCACGTCATTCGCGTTAATCGAGACATTCAAGAGCTCGGGCGACGGGTTACGCAGCGCGCCGCTGCGAGCCATATCGGAAACGGCGCCATAAAAGTTCAGGCGTCTCGCCGGGATTAGGCGCGGCAGGCAATGCATTTTTGGTGAGGAAGACATCGTAAGCGGACTGCGGCTCGTTCAGATTGAACGTGTTGTGGGCCTCGGCCCGAGATGGCAGTTGCGGCAGTTCATGCTCCGGTTGCGGAAGGGATCGCGCAGCAGCTTTCCGGCGGCATTCTGCTCGCAACCAGCGGAAATACTTTCACGAATCTCGACGACGACATCGGAG
The DNA here is from genome assembly GCA_963761255.1 of uncultured delta proteobacterium. GTDB lineage: Bacteria > Desulfobacterota > Binatia > Binatales > Binataceae > DATGKG01. The sequence continues at coordinate 667,852 of CAVXGH010000014.1, read as the reverse complement.
GGCTAGAGAACGAAATACGCGACTCCGGCCGCGATCAGAATGCCGACGATGATGATCGGAAGATAGTGATTCTCCTCGATCGGAGGCCACCACGGGAACCATGGAAACGGATTCCGCTTCACTCCAATATTTTACGCTGCTTGAAAAAAAGTGATACGCGGTTGTTGACGGCCGCAAGTTATCGCAGCAGTTGAGCGAGTCGTGGCAAGCGATGCCGACGCATAGAGGTGTTCCATGGAAGATTCGATTGTAAAGCCGCTGATTCCGAGGCTCGAAGCAATCATCGATCGGACACTCGAGCGTGAACGGGTGCCCGGCGCAGCGATCGGCATCGTGCGCGATCAGGAACACCTCTGGAGCCGCGGTTTCGGGTACGCCGATTTGGCGAGCGATCGCTTCCCCAACGCCGATACGGTTTTCCGCTGCGGCTCGATAACCAAAACCTTCACCGCGACCGCGATTATGCAGCTTCGCGACGAAGGTAAACTTGGGATTGACGATCCGCTGGTCCGCTACATTCCAGAATTTGGTGCGGTGAAAGCGCGCTTCGGCAAGCCGCAGGAGGTGACGATTCGCCGCCTGCTCACGCATACCTCGGGGCTCGCGGGAGAAGGTCCCAACAACGGATGGGAGAAACTGGAGTTCCCTCCGATAGACGATATGGTAGCCGCGCTCGGGCGGACCGAAATAGTCATCGAGCCCGAGTCGCAATATAAATATTCGAACCTGGGTTATGCCCTGCTCGGCGAAGTGATCGCGCGCGTCGGCGGCCAGCCCTACGCCGATTACATTCAACGCAACCTGTTCGAACCGCTCGGGATGGACGACAGCGCTTTTCATCTAACTGATCCGATGCGCCCTCGGATGGCGACCGGATATACGATCCGTATCGCCGAAGGCGAGCCGCAGATCGCACCCCATCCGATACTTCGGGGATGGGACGCCGCGGGTTCGCTGTACTCGACGGTCAATGACCTGGCGCGCTGGATTTCGCTCCAGTTCCGTACCGAGGCACCCGTGGGTGGAGGCGCGCAGGTTCTCAAGGGCGACTCGCTTTCCGCGATGCATCGGATGCAGTTCATGGAGCCGAACTGGATGACCGGCTACACGCTCGGATGGCGCGCGGATCGGCGCGGCGAGAATATCTACCATCATCATAGCGGTGGAATTCACGGTTTCCTGACCAAGCTCACCTTCAACAAGCAGCATCGCGTGGGAACAATCGTTCTAACCAACGCCAACCCGAACATGGCCTTCGAAACCATCGGTTACGAATTGCTCGAGGCGATAATTCCAGCGATTCGCGCCGCCGCCGAGGCGACGCATCCGCTATCCAAGCCGGTTCCGACTCCGGAAAAGTATCGCCGTTTCGTCGGCAGATATGAGGACCCGCAGATGGGTGGCGTGGTCTGGATGGTAAGCCGGCGCGGCGAGTTGATGATCCTCAATCCGGGCAGCGCAACGGTTCCGCCGGCGCCCGATCAACTATTGGTACCCACCGATGATCCATTGGTGTTCAAACTCGATGCTGGCAGGCCTGCGGGTGAGCCGCTGGTCTTCCGCGTTGACAACGATGGAAGGGTTGTCGGCCTTCTAATGTCGCATGCATGGGCATTTCGGAAAGTAGCCCCGATCAGCGAATAGCCTCTGGCAGACTTCGCGGAACGATTCGTGGCAATTCGAAAGCCGCTCAAGCATACGAACACCGATGCGTCTCTTATCTGGCTGGTGCATCCCGGCGCCGATGAACCGAAGCGCGCGGCGGCGCTCAGTGCGCTCGGCTATCGGGTCGGGAGTGGCCCCTGGAACAGTCCCGAGATAGCTCGCAAGAAAGCCGAGTCGCCCTGCGCGGTGGTAGTCGATCTCTCGCGCAGTCCATCCATGGGCCGCGATACCGCGGTGGCGATGCGCTCCCATCGCAGTCTCGTGGACGTTCCCTTCCTCCTCGTTGGCGGCACGCGTGAAAGCGTCGCGATCATAAGAGCGCTGTTACCGGACGTGGTCGAATCGACCTGGTCGCGCATTGCTGGCGCGCTGGACAAGGTGCAGGCGAACCCTCCTTCCGGCGGTCGTCAAACTGTCTGTATTCGCCGCCTACGATGGAAAGCCGCTGGCGGCAAAGCTTGGTGTGAAGCCAGGCGCAACCGTCGCAGTGATAAATGCTCCGCCCGGATTCCGCACGACGCTCGGTCAGCTTCCTGAGGGCGCGAAGATTCACCTCAGCGGGCGCACTCGCGATCTTACGTTATGGTTCGTGCGCTCAGCGAAAGAATTGAAGGAAGAGATAATCTCGATGAAGACTCACGCGGCGTCGGGCAAGCTTTGGATCATCTGGCGCAAAGGTGCGACTGCCGAACCTGGGCTAAACCAGAACTCCATCCGCAAAACCGCGCTTGATATTGGGCTGGTCGATTTCAGGATCAGCCGCATCGACGATGAATGGGCCGGACTGCGCTTCACTGTTCGGAAATGATTCAAGTTCCGCGGGGGGGCAACCCGGCGGCGCGGTAAACGTCGTCGATGATGCGCATCCCGATGACACCATCGTGCGCGTCGGTCGGAAATGCGCTCCGGTCACCTGCTAGCGCGAGGACCAGCGCGCGCAGCTGATGCGTATAGCTCGTGTCCCCGGGCACCGTTTCATTGGTGCTTCCCGCGGGCGTCGTGACCGTCAGTTGGTGACCCCAATGAGGGCCGACGGGGTTGGTAACATTGAGTTCGCCGCGATCCCCGCGCGCGATGAAGCTCGCACCGAGCTGCGCGTCCGCCGCCATCGAGCAGGTCATCCGCGCGGTCACGCCCGGCGCGAGTTCCAGGTCGGCCTCCATCGTAACATCGATGTTGGGCGGCCCGAGCTGCGCCTTCGCCGCGATGACGCGCGGTGTCATGCCCGAGAAGTAGCGAATCATGTGCAGCGGATAGCATCCGAGATCCATCGTCGCGCCGCCCGCGAGGCTCCAATCGAAGCGAATGTTGTCCGGTGGGATGGGGACCGAGAAGTTCGCCTCGACGCGGTTCAGCCTGCCGAGAGCGCCGTCGCGAATCAGCGCGCGAATCCGATCGGCGAGCGGATGATAGCGGTAGTGAAACGCTTCAACCAGTAGCAGCCCGGTTTCATCGGCAACTTGCGCCATGCGCGCAGCCTCAGCGGCATTGGAAGCGAGCGGTTTTTCGCAGAACACATGCTTGCCGGCGCGCATCGCGCGGATGCTCCACTCGCAGTGAAGCGAATTGGGCAGCGGATTGTAGATGACGTCGATATCGGGATCGGCGATGAGTTCCTCGTACGAGGTGAGCACGCGCGGAATGCCGTTGGCCTTCGCAAACTCGCGTGCGCGGCCGACATCGCGCGCGGCAACGGCGGTGACCTCGACCTCGGACACCTGTTTGGCCGGAAGCGTGAGGGCATTCGGCGCGATCTTCGCCGCGCCGAGAATCCCGAATCGAAATGGACGCTGCTTCGTCATGGCTCGCCTCGCATCATCGACCAATGGATATCGCGCGCCGCGCGACGTAGCAAAGGCGCTCTCGCCGTTCACCGACGCGGTCGGATAGGCTACACGCACGTTATCACCGCATCGAGGGAGAACGTCGAGATGCCCAACGCCAAACCATGGACCGCCGATGATATGCCGGACCTCGCGGGGAAAACCGTCATCGTCACCGGCGGCAACAGTGGCATCGGTTATGAAGCGGCGCAGCAGTTCGCGCGCAAGAACGCCACCACCATTCTCGCATGCCGCAGCCTCGACAAAGCCGACGCCGCGGCCGGGCAGATTGTCGCTGCGTATCCAGGCTCGATCGTCGAAGTGATGGCGCTGGATCTTTCGAGCCTCGCATCGATTCATTCATTCGCCGATGCGTTCCATCAATCGAGTCGCAAACTCGATGTCCTGGTCAATAACGCGGGCGTGATGGCGCTCCCGTATCGCAAGACCGTCGATGGCTTCGAGATGCAGTTCGGCACCAATCATCTCGGCCATTTCGCGCTCACCGGATTGCTCCTCGATGTGCTGCTGGCCACCGATGGTGCGCGCGTGGTCAACGTGGCCAGCGGGGCGCATCGGATGGGGCGCATCCGCTTCGATGACCTCCAGTGGGAGCGCCGCTATTACAAATGGTTCGCATACGGGCAGAGCAAATTGGCGAACCTGCTGTTCAACTTTGAGTTGCAACGCCGCATCGATGCGGCCGGCGCGAAGCTGCTCGCCGTCGCATGTCATCCCGGCTACGCCGCCACCAATCTGCAAGCTGCCGGTCCGCGCATGAAGGGTTCCTCGATGATGGAGTCGCTATGGGGCACCCTCAATGGCGCCCTCGCGCAAAGTGCCGCGATGGGCGCGCTGCCGACGCTCTATGCCGCGACTTCCAGCGACGTGCGCGGAGGTGACTACATCGGTCCCGATGGCTTCGGCGAGATGTGGGGACATCCGACCAAAGCGAACTGCAGCGCGGCGGCTAAGGATGCCGAGGTGGCGGCGAAGCTATGGGATGTATCGGAGCAACTGACGAAGGTTTTCTACTCCTTCAGTTGATGCTCTTTCACCGAATGAGAATTATTTGGCGGGTCCGGATGCGAGGAGTGATGGTGCGCAAGCCGCGTCGGTCACGGCATCAGCGATCGAGGCCGATCCTGAATCGCAGCACAGGAGCCGCGTCGCGCACCATTTAATGAGTTCGTAACTTTTCATCGGTTTTGCGCCTCTAATTCTTGCGCGGCAGCAAACGCTCTCCCGCAATAATCAGGGCGACCGCGATGCCTGCGACTAAAGCCATTATCGGCATGCTGCATCTCTCCTTTCATGGTGGTTTAGAGCCGAACCAGTGAGCTCACAACGTAAACCAGGGTTAGCACCGCGAAGGCGATTCCGGGAAGTTCGCTTAGAACTGTGTTCTGAAGCGCTCGAACACTCGCCGTCGGCTCGATGCTATAGTTGATGGGTTTCGCGTTGGTGGAATTAATCGTTGATGTAACCTGCATTGTCGTATCCTCCTGAACTTCAGCCTTGCCGTTACTCAGCAAGGCAGGTGCCATTCGAGGCTCTACGCAAATGCTAGGCTTTTTGGATGCGACGAGGCGAGGAATCCTCGCGTTCTGCGATTCGCGAGGCTTTTCGGCGATCAGATTGCGAATTTATCGCCGAACACGTCTCAGATTGGTGCAGTAAGTGTCCTTCACGCAGGGACGCTTATGCCTTTCGCGCAATCTTTATGACGAAATCCGCAGAAAATCGATGCTAGGCGTTCTGCGCCACCCGCGTTCTCTCGAGTTCGCGCTCCGGCTCGCGATTATGCCTGACCAGGACGAACAACCTGATTCGATTCTCCAACTCGCGGAACGCGCGCCGAAACGCGAATCGTTGCGCCACCGGGTCGCCATCGGTGGTGATGGGGTTGCTGATGCCCCATTGCGCGAGCATTGGATTGCCCGGCACCCCGCGCACTGCGGCCGTCAGGTCTTTTCCCATCGTGATGACGAAATCCATCCGCGGCGCGCCCGGCGCCATGAAATCGCCCAAGCTGCGCGGCTTCAGATGCGCGGTCGGCAGGCCGCTGGCCTGCAGCATCTCCAGCGTCATCGGATGCAGCTCCGCCGCCGGCTCCAGATCGGCGCTGAAAGCCCTGAAACGCCCGTCCCCGAAGCGGTTTAGCAGCGCCTCGGCCATGATGCTCCTGATGGATTTGCCCTCGCAGACGAAGAGGACATTGAGGGGATGTGGGAGCGGTCGTTGAGCCATTTTCGTCGAACCTTTTCATCACCGGCGCCCGCAGGGCGCAGGATTAGCGCGCAGTACTATTCTCAGGGCTACTTTTACGATGGGGCTTTAATGGAAAACCCTTATAGCGAAGCCGCCAGTGAAGGGTAAGGAAATTTAATCAGATTTGTCCACAAGGTTAAAGGGCGGAAAAGGCCCGATTTTAATCGTCGGAAACCGGATTCGCGTTCCGGTAAGGTCCGCTTCGCGAGCGGCCCCGCAAAAAATCGTCGATGGCTTGGGTCCTTTCCAACCGAGTTCGCTGCGAGTTGCTCATCACAAAAAAAAACCGACGAACTCGAAGACTGCATGAGAAGTCAGAGCAGGTCGTTCACGAAGCTTGAAAGGGCCACCAAACACTGCTTTCTTCGCTCAGGTCTCATAAGCCTGGCAGACCGGCGAAGTGAAACTTTCAGTCGTGTGGACCGTCTTAAAAGTGGAGCAGCGTTATTGCTACAAGTGCGCGCGGCGTGGTAGTTAGCCGCGCAGGCGGCATCCGGAATTGGGACGTAAGAATACGTTCTCGGGCAGACACGCATACAGAATCACGGGCTTTACCTTCACGACCGCAGGCATCCAGATTGCAACGCGATCTCTAGGAGGCGCTGTCTCTTGGCTCTAGCGAAACATATCTCCGCCACGGACTGGCAAACTGCGATTTTTCAGCAACTTGCGAAGCTGATGGAAATCGACGACGATTCTGCGGTGTCGTGGCGCGTCAGGCGCCCGACTGCTGCTGCATACAAGGCGGCGGTAAGTCTGATTTCTCAGATCGGCGCCGAAAAGGCACTGCCTTCGCCTCGAATAGCTCCGGACCGAGAAGGCGGCTTTCAGTTGGAATGGGAGAAAGGTCCGCGTGCGGTGGAGATCAACATCAGTCGGAGCGGGACCATCGATCTTCTCACCAGCGATGGACGTGGTGATCACGAAGACGGCCACGTTTCGATAACTACTGCTGGGGACGCTATCGTCCGACTTGCGCGCGCGTAATTCTCACTTCAAGATAGCGGGCGTTGCCTTCGATAACGCCACTCTTAGCACCAAATCTACGTATAGACGATCCATCGATCCCAGATAGTCTGGTTGTCTGGCGCGAACTGGATCCACTTGAAGCGCCAGCCGATCAGAACGGCCACCGCAAAATCATGAGTTCGGTATTCCGCACTGAGGAAATGTCGGTGCATTTGTCGGATCATACGTCGAAGGCTAAGGTGACAAATAATGCCGCCGGATGTGATCTGGCTGAATTCACCGTAGGTGATGTCCGTGCCGAAGGTTGCATTGTCGCACGCGATCCGAGCGATCCATCGCACGGGTTAATTTACAATCAGAATGATCCGGGCGTTAAGAAAATCTCGTCAGGGATGGCCAGGCGAATACGGGACCGAGCGAAACACCTGACACCGCCTAACTACTAGCCCGCAGTCCTCAGCCACGAAAGGGCGGAAGAATCAGTCCTAACGCGGCGAGCGCATCCCTCCGCACGCTGGGAAGAATGCGATCCCAGAGCTATTACCGAAAACCACATCGATGACTGTTTTAACTCAAACTTGCCCTCGCGAGGACGCATACTTATCACCGTTGCGGCTATCTCCGCGGGTGGTTAAACCTTAGCCAAGTCGCGTCCTCCTCGCGGGCCTCGACCTCTATCACCGGTCGGACCGAACGTCGCAAAATACCGTACCAATACCCGAAGATTGGCTCACGGCCGGAGGCCAGATGGGCGCGGTGACCCGCGCCATCGGCGGTGCCTTCCAGCGAGTCGATCTATTTCGTCCGGTCAGGGATATGCCGAGTTGCTCCGCTTGTCGGTGCATAAATACTGCACCTGGTTCTTGGCGCGGGGAACTTTCTCTTTCGAAGTCCAGGAAATCAACGCATAGCCCCGGCCGCCAGATACGCCAGCGTAGGAAAAAGGGCCGAAAAAGTCGGTTTTGTATTTGGTAAAGCTGACCGGTCGCGTGGTCAGAAAAAATCCATACGACAGATCCTGCCACAAGGGGTCGAATCCGATTGCTACCTGGTAAGGATAAGGATTATTCGCCGGACAGTACCACAAGGCTTTGCCGGTCCTCGACCCATTATTGGGAGGTGTCTTGACCCACACACAGGTGCTCGGATACTGCCCGTGAGTCGAGATCGGGCAAGGAAACGGATCGCCTATCACGACGCCCTTGATCCTTTCGGGGAAATACTCCGGGTAAGGTGCGTGCCTATGGATGGTCGCAGTGGGACTCTGGTCAAGGGCGCTCAGGGCCTGGCCTAGTATCTGGATGGTTCCCTCGCTCGCGACACAGTTGCTGCCAATACAGGCCAGCACGTAATAGATTCCCGGCGGCATATCCTGCGGAACCAACCCGGCGACGCCGATCGTGCCGGAGGAGGTGGTGGCGCTGCCGATCTCGACTGACTGGTCGTCAAACGCAGGGGTTTCACTGAGATAGAACGTCACCTCGGTCGAGCCGGAACCTATCACGGTCGCCTGCAAAAACATTTGGCTGCCGGGCTGGGTACCAGGCGGTGTCGGAGGCAGCACTTCTTGTACGGTCGGCATCGGTCCGCCTGCACCGGACCACGCTTGCGTTGCCCCCAACGTCAACAGCGCTGCCAGTACCATCAAGCCGATGCGCGGGAGAATTCGCGTTCTCCGGGCGCGGTTAGTTAAACGACTAGAGAGATGACTCATTATTCCCCCTTAGCAAGGTGACTCCTGGCGCTGTTCTTCAGAGCAAAATATCTTTACTGATTCGCTGAATCGTTTTCCAGCCTTGGCGAAAATCGGCGCCCAAAGACTGGAGGGAGCTTCATTTGACGCCGTTGCGGATGGGGCGCGGGGTGGTTAATCCTTAGCTAAGTCACCTTGTCGCGCGGGCTTCGACTTTCATGACCAGCCGGATCGAACCTCTCAAGAAAACCGTACCAATGCCCGACGATTGCCTGGCCGGTGGAGGCGAGATGGGCGCTCTCATGCGCGCCATCGACTGGACCGCAACTCCGCTGGGGCCGATCGCGCAGTGGCCCGAAAGCCTGCGCACCATGGTCACCGTGGTGCTCGGTAATCGCTTTCCAATGTGCATCTGGTGGGGACCCAACCTGCTCCATCTGTACAACGACGGCTATCGCCCGATGCTGGGCGCCAAGCATCCAGCGTCGATCGCGCAGCCCGCGTCGGAAGTATGGGCCGAGATCTGGAACGTAGTCGGACCGATGGCGGCGCAGATCATGCGCGGCGGTCCCGCCACCTACAGCGCCGATTTGCTCCTCGAGATGAATCGTTACGGCTATGTCGAGGAGACCTATTTCACCTTCGCCTACAGTCCGATTCCCGGCCCCGGCGGCGTCGGCGGCTTGCTCATCACGGTGCAGGAAACCACCGCGCAGATGCTGACCGAAAGGCGGCTCAAGATGCTGCGGGACCTCGCCGCGCATTGTGCGGAGGCGAAAAACGCCGAGGACGTATGCATCGCGGCCGCAGAAATTCTCGCCGCCAATCCTGCCGACGTGCCATTCGCATTGCTCTATCTCATTGAGCCGGGAGGCCATCGCGCGCGCCGGGTAAGCATGGCGGGATTCGATCGCTACTCGGGAGCGGGCGCGCCGGAGTTTGTCGGCCTCGATGCCGACGGCGTGGCTTCGTGGCCGCTCGGCGAGGCCGAGCGTCTCCGCCGCAGTGTTGACCTCACCGACCTCGCGCAACGATTCGGCGCGCTGCCGGGCGGACGCTGGCCGGAGCCGGCGCACAAGGCGATCGTCGCGCCACTGCGCCGCGCTGGGCAAAATCGTCCCTACGGCTTTCTGGTGGCGGGCCTGAGTCCGCGCCTCGAGATCGACAATCGCTATCGCGGCTTCATCGATCTGACGGTCGATCAGATCGCCGGCGCGCTCGCCAACGCGCTCGCCCATGAGGAACAACGCCGGACCGCCGAGGCATTGGGCCGCGCCGATCGCGCCAAAGATGAATTCCTCGCGATGCTGGGGCATGAGCTGCGCAATCCGCTCTCGCCGATTTTGACTTCGCTCAACCTGATGCAGATGCGCGGCAGCGATGCGTTTCGGCGCGAGCGCGAGATCATCGAGCGCCAAGTCCATCACCTGATGAGCCTGGTCGACGATCTGCTCGACGTGTCGCGCATCACGCGCGGCAAGATCCAGCTCAAGCTCGAACCGGTGGAACTCATCGAGGTGGTGGTCAGGGCAATCGAGATGGCGAGTCCCATCATCGAGCAGCGGATGCATCATCTGTCGGCGATTATTCCGCCGGTTGGCTTGCGCCTTAATGCCGATCAGACGCGGCTGGCGCAAGTCATTTGCAACCTGCTCACCAACGCCGCGAAGTACACCGAACCGGGCGGTAATATCTGGATTCGCGCGGATCGCGAAGATGACCGTATCGTGCTGCGCGTGCGCGACAATGGAATCGGCATTGCTCCCGAGATGCTGCCGCGCGTCTTCGATCTGTTTTCGCAAGGCACCCGCGCGCTCGACCGCGCGCAGGGCGGCCTCGGTATCGGACTGACGATCGTCAAAAGCCTGGTCGATCTACACGGCGGCGGCGTCGAGGCGCATAGCGAAGGCCTCGGCAAGGGCAGCGAATTCATGATCCGCCTTCCGGTAGGAAATCCCGGCAATGATGAGGCTCCGGCGCCGGAGGTAACGGTTCTCGCGGCGGAGCAGGAAGCGGTCGCCGCGCGCGGCAAGATTCTTATCGTCGATGACAACAAGGACGCAGCCGAAGTTCTTGGCGAAGCGCTGGACGCCTCGGGCTACGAAACTCTGGTCGCCTTCGATGCGCCCGCGGCGCTGGAAGTGGTTGACGACTTCCGGCCTGACGTGATGCTCATCGACATCGGGTTGCCGGTGATGGATGGCTATGACTTGGCGCGGCAACTGCGCGCGAATCCGCGGCTCGCCGCGACGCGGCTCATCGCGGTCACCGGTTATGGTCAGGAATCTGACCGGCAACGCGCTTTTGCAGCGGGCTTCAACGAGCACATGGTCAAGCCGATCGATCTCGATCGCCTCGAAGTCATGCTGCGCGAGCAACTTTCCTAGTTCTCGCAGATCCTTCTGGTGTCGCATATCTGGCCAAAGCGGAGGGCATCGAAGTGATGCATTCGCGCGGGTAAAATTAAATCTACTGAGTGGGGTTAACCTGAGCTTGAGGAGCGTACCTGATGAACCTCGAAAAAACCCTCGACCGCCTGATTGCCGTTTCCGTCGATAGTCAAAAGCGCTATCACCACGCGGCGCTCGACGTCGGCAAGGAATATCTGGCGGAGTTTTTCAACCAGCAGTCAACATTGCGGAAGAGTCATGCCGATGAGCTGGAGGCGGAGCGCGACAAACTCGGAAAACATAAGCGCGAAGCCGGCTCCATCCGCGGCATGCTTGATACCGTGGCGATGGAGATCAACGTCATTCATAGCATGGGCGACACCGGCGTCGTCGATTGGTGCCGCAAGGATGCGGAAGCGGCGGCGAAGGAATATCAGCAGGAGCTGGCGCAAAATCCCCCGCCGCACATTCGCGCGATCCTCGAACGCCAGACGCATGACATCCTCGCGGCGGTGGGGGCCCTCGAGAAAGTGTTGCAAATTTACGGTGGCCCGCGCTCGTGATTCGGCAGACCTAACCCCTAACCCCTAACCCCTTCCCTTTTTAGGGAAAGGGAACCAGGAAGGTGCTGTTTTCGCGATAGCTCGACCTGACAACGGTGCCCGACCAACGAGAGCCGCGCGCGGTGGGGGCATACCACTGATGCCGTCGGTTGCCTGATCAAATTCATGCGAGTTATCATTCTGTAATGATTACCGAGCGAATCGAGATCAATCCGCAAGTGATGATGGGTAAGCCGGTAATCAAGGGAACCCGCATCAGGGTCGATTTGATCCTGACCAAGCTTTCGGAAGGTGAGACCGAAGCCGAACTCCTCGAGGACTATCCGCATCTCACGCAAGCCGACATCCGCGCGGCGATCGCTTATGGAGCTGCGAGTGTAGCCCATGAAGAGATCCTGCTGCTTTCGGATCCTGCAATCTCAAGCAAATCCTGAGCGTGAAGCTTCTCGCGGACGAGAGTTGCGCGGGAGCAGTCATTCGAGCGCTGCGCGCCGCGGGCCACGAGGTAGTCTCGATCGCGGAAACCGCGCATGGTGCTTCCGACGAGATAGTAATTGCACAAGCTCTCGATTCAGGCTGCGTCCTCATCACCGAAGATAGAGACTTCGGCGAATTGGTATTTGCCCGGTCGCTCGCTTCCGCAGGGATCATGTTGGTGAGGTTTCACCGCCGGGCGCGCACTTCGAAGCCGCGGGCGGTGGTCGAGGCAATTTCAGAGAGAGGCGAACGCCTACTTGGTGCCTTCACAGTGGTCGAACCCGGTCGCATTCGCATCGCACGACCGCCCAAGTAGCTTCCCAGACAGGCTGAGGAGCGCAATCAGAGCAGCGACCGTCGATACGTCACATAGCTGGCGCATACTCTCGCGCCTAACTTTTCGGCGGTGCGGCGTGACGGCCAGTTATCATCCAGCACCAGCGTGTAACTCAGATACTTCGCGCCCTGGCGGATGAACTCGAGGTACGCATAGGACGCCATCGCGAGGTTGACGCCGCGCCCGCGTGCCGAGTCATGCACCCCGATGCCGAGCCAGTTGAGCTTCTCCGCTTCGCGCACCGCGCGCCCCGGCGCCAGCAGCGCATGCTCGGGCGTGGAGCGCAGGGCATTCAACACGCCGACGGGTTCATCGCCTCGATACGCGATGAGCGTGGACTCGAGTCCGCTGCCACGCGCGAAGCCGCGGAACATCGAGGCGACTTCGGTCTCGCTGCGCGGCGCCATGCCCCAATGATGTACGAAAGCATGATTCCAGATCCGGGTGAAATGCGAGACACGAAGGTCGGCCGGAAGATCTCTGGCCGGCTTTACCACGAATCCGTCGCGACGGGCGGTCTCCACCATGCCTTCGTATCGCGCGATGAGCGGGGGCGTCACCTCAATTTTATAATCGACCCATCCACGCTCGGTCTCGAAGCCCGCGTCCTTGAGCATCGAATGATAGTAGCCGGGATTCTGGCGCAGGATGCTCGGGGGAAGCGTCTCGTACTCATCGATGGCGAAGGGCGCATCGAGGAGACCCTCGGCGCCGGCGCGCGCGAGGTGCATCCCCTTGTCGCGCAGCCATTCGCACGCCGCATCGATCATCGGCTTGACCGCGTCAGCGCTGCGCGGCAGCGCCTCGAACATCGCGAGATGACCGACCGCTTCGTTCCAATGCGAGTTGTAGCGGCGATCGATGACCGCGGCGGCGCGCGCGATGATCATTCCGGCGTCGCGCGCGACGAAACAGCGAGTCTCGAGGCGGCCTTCATACGGTGCGCGGCCGCTCAGGATATGAAGCTGGCGGCGCTGCGCGGCGGGCCATCGCGCGGCGCGGTACTCATAGACACGATCGTGAAAGCGCACGAACTCGGCCAGCGCCATCTCATCGGCGGGCGTTTCAATTTGCATGGTCATGATGAATTGTTGATGGCTTCCGGTCAGCGGCCGCGACGGAGCGCCTTGTTTGAACTTCCGGCGTGCGCTAATCACCAACCCAGGGCCACGCTAGCGCCCATTTACGAGGCCCGTCAAATCACGATGTTTGCCGGCCGAGGAGCTGTTTTTTTATGGTCGAAAAATCGATTGCCCTGACCGGAATCTCCGCCAATTCGATTGAAGATGCGGTGGGGCTTGCAGTCGCGCGGGCGGGAGTGACGATTTCGGGAATCCATACCGCGCACGTAACTGACGTGAGTGCGTCGGTGGAGAACAACAAGGTGGTGCGCTGGAAGGTCAGCGTCAAACTGACTTTCGCGGTAAAAGATCAGTTGCACGAATGAAAGCGGTAACTGGTTCGAACGAGACGCGAAGCGGGCGAAGCCGCGGCGCAGCCGCTCCGAGGGTGGAGCAAAGCGTAGTCCGAGGAAATATTTAAGGATCAGTTGCACGAGTGATGCGAGCGGTATCTCACGCAATATATGATGAGTGTCGCGATCGCATCGTCAGCGATCGCAACAACTTAACGCGGGACTGAAATCCAGCCCGCAGTTTGCGGCGCCGGAGCGCAAGGAAAGCCTTCATGCGAAACCGTCGCCACTGAGAGTCCTAACAAGATGGCATTCAAACACGTTCTCCCCGGAATTTTCGAAATCTTCCTGCCGCTTCCCATGAAGCCCACCATCATCAATGTCTACCTGATCGATTGTGGCGGCGGTGAATGGGCGATGATCGATACCGGAATGAACCTGCCGGAAAGCTTCATCGTGATGGAGGATGCGTTCATGCAGGCGGGCGCCCGCTTCGAGGATCTCAAGGTCCTCATCGGGACCCATCATCATATCGATCATTTCGGCGCGTCGAGCGAAATCCGCCGCCGCAGCCATGCGAAGACCTACCTGCATAAGTTCGAGGCCGAACGCGCCAACCGAATGCTGTTCTTCGGCAAGATGGGTCCGATGAGCGAGCGGCCTGAATCGCGGCCATTTTTCGAGAGCCATGGCTTCCCCATCGGCAATAATCCGCCGACCGGGATGCGTCCTGCGTGGATGGGCACCGATCTTTACGATCCGGTCACCGAGCCCGAAGCGAATCTGAATGACGCGGATGTGATCTCAGTCGGCCATCGCAAGTTTGAAGTCATCTGGACGCCAGGCCACGCGCCTGGTCATTGCGTAATCTATCTGCGCAAGGAAAAGGTGATGATCGTCGGCGATCATCTTTTGCCGAAGATTACGCCGCACGTCGGTTTGTATCCCGATGCGACCGGCGACCCGCTGGGAGATTTCATCAACTCGCAACAGAAAGTTCAGAAATTTGACGTCGAGCATGTGCTGCCGGCGCACGGCAATGTTTATTCGGATCATCGTCATCGAGCCAACCAGCTCATCGAGCATCATCAGTACCGCGAGGCTGAGATGCTTGATCTGATTCGCAAAAAGCCGCAGACGGCATTCGATGTCGCGCAGCAAATTTTCGCCGACGAAGAACGACCGATTTTTCATGTGATGGCGGCCACCTTCGAAACCCTGGCGCATCTCGAACACGCCTATATCGAAGGTCGGGCGAAGAAGACCGAACGCGATGGGCGAATTCTGTTTCAGGCTACATAAGTTTTACTGCGCAATTCGGGGGGGTTGCTAATTTTAAATCCTAGTGTATTTTTGTCGCAGTTTCGGGAGATGGGTTGGGTACATCAAAACCGAACGCGCGAGTATCGGGGGAGGAGTTGCTCCCATAGATCGAAGGAGGATGCGATGAAACGCACGATTAGCTTTGCGCTGGCTTCCGGGCTGGCAGTTCTGGTCGCGGGATGTGCGCCATCCGGTGGCGGCGCGGGAGCACCCGCTGGTGGTGGGGAAAGCTCGGCTGCGGGTGCGGGGGCAGCCGGCCAGACCCAGACTGGGATGCGCGACTTCAACCTTCAGGTGAAGTGCCCGGGTATTCACCTGGAAAAGACCAAGCTTAAGTGGGATGACGATAAGATCATGTCCCACGAGAACGTAACCCCCGAGGAAATCGCTTCCTGCGAGGCGTTCACTGCGTCGCAGCCCAAGGGCTACATCCCACCTCCGCCTAGCGGTTCAGCGATGGTCGGGAATGCGACCATGCCGGGACCTGGCGGTCAGCCCTACAGCGGACCGGGTTCTGCAGGGACAGGGTCCACGGGCGCGTCTCTCGGCAATCAGCCTCAGGGCAATCATTAAGATTGCTTTGGGCCACGGGCTCGTAATCGGGCCTTGGACTTAAACGAAAAGGCGGTACCGAACGCATATGCGCTCGGTGCCGCCTCTTTTGTAATGCGGATTTAAGAGTCGCGGACGGCTTACGAAGCCTGCTGCGCGGCTTTCGAATTGCGACGCGATGGCGCGCTGATGCGCCCGGTGCGAACCACCGGCGAACGCCGCGCCAGCCGGCGGGCCGAGTTGCCCTCGAGCTGTTGACGGCGCCATTCCTTGAGGCCATTGCGCAGGAAGCTCGGCTCAATTCCCAAGGTCTCGCACACCATTTCGAACGAAAATGGTCCCTCGCCACCCTCGCCGCAGAGCCAGTGCTCAGCGTCCTGGAACAGCCGTTTGCGCGAGCCGCCCTTGGCGTCGCAATTGTTCTGGAAGCAGCGCAGCGCATCTTCGAGGATGGCCATCATCAGCTTCTTGACCGGACGAATGTTGCTGTCGTCCTTGCGGCTGTCGTAGAACTGCTCCGGCGTGAGCACGTCGGGCACAAACAAGTTACCTATCGCGGTGTTTTCCCATTCCATTTCAGTCTGTGCCCCGCTGGGGCATCCCCCTGTTCCTTCGAACGAACCCCACTTGCTTCGTCCACGGAACTTCTATCTAATCTTGGCGCGATCAGAAGCAATCTCTATGCCCGAGGGGATTAGCACCGCTGCAACACCTGATCACAGTCGAGTTTGAGCGTGCGCTTTCGAATTAGCTCGCAAATATCAACATCTTTTATTTATCTTCTCGCATTATGCGAATCCGAGCGCCTTTTGCGAGCAGCTTTCCCAATGCAGCTTTGTAGCCTTTTTGCGTCACCCGTGACTCTTTTGAACCTTCCCGCAACATTTTGGGACAACATTTAGCCCAATCTGATGGCCTTAGCAGTTGCGAGGTCATCATTCCGCATCCTTTTTTACTTTTATATGCGCGCCAAATTAGTGCCGGGAGCTGTTGCAGACACGACACGGACGATCCGGCCTGTATTCCAAGGCCGCTCCATATGTGTATTCGCGTGACGCTAAATGAAGCAGGTTTACTGCACGCTGCCGGGTCCGCCATGCGGTCCCGGACCGCCGAGCTTGCGCTCTTCCAGCTTGAAGGTCAGAACATCGAAGAGGCAATCAAGCCGTGCGCCGCGCGCTTCGAGTAGAGTCTGCTTTTCGATGGCGGAAACATCGATGTGAAAGCAGAGGAAGTTGACCAGGGCAGCCCCTCGCAAGCCGCGCTCGACCAATGACTTCCAGGCCGCCGCTGCCGTATCGCCAAGATACTCGAACAGCAGTTGACGCAGCCCCTCCATCGCCTCGGCATCGATGTCCATCGGGGGGTCGACCGGGCACCATTCGACCTCGGCCTGACGAAAGGAGCGATCGCGGTTCTCACGTACGACGCGGAATTCGCTCAGACCGGTGAGGACCAGATTGAAGCGTCCATCGGGAAGCTTCACCAACTCGGATATCTTTCCCGCGCAACCGATACGGAAGGTGTCGGGGTTTTCGTAGTAGTCGCGCTCCCACTCGCCCTTGAGCAGCATCATGCCGATAATGCCGTGGGACGACGCCACCTCCGCAATCATCTCGCGATAACGCGGCTCAAAGATGTGCAGCGGAACCTCTACTCCGGGAAAGAGAACCAGGTTCGGAAGGGGGAACAGCGGAATGATTCCAGGTAGGTCGGCCACTTTCTCCAGCGCCGTGCCGTTTCGCCGGAGAGTAGGTCTATCCGGCGCTCAGGTCAAGGCGCGCCTAGTTACAAATTCGTGACGCGGCCGCGTAGCCGGCGTTCCACGTCATCAGCACCACCATCAGAAGTTCAAGCCGATGGCTTCGGAGTCCGCGTTGACGCGCAGTCACAATTCGGTTAGAGGGATTCTCCGTGCCCGATGAATAATCCGTGGGGCGCCTCGATGGAGATAGAAGTGTCGGGAATTCATTTCATCAGAATGGACCACATGATTTCGCTGCTGAGCCTCACGGGCGTGGTGCTGAACGCTCTGGGCGGCCTCTACCTGGCCTACGATCTGCTGGGAGGAAAACAAGGTCCGCTGCGACTGTTGGCACGCCTGTTCACCTACAGCGCCATACTCGGACTCGGCTACGCGGCCTTGCTCGGGCTTTGGTTCGGTCTGGCCGGCGCGTTCGTTTTGGGCCCCGCCCTGCAATACCAACTGCGGCGGCGCGCGCGCGGGATGAGGCCTTCGACATTGGAGTGGTCGCTGATGGCGGCGGTTCGCGGCTTGGCTTTCGGCGCCGCCGGATGGCTCACCGTGGGGGAGGACTTCGGGATCACCTTCGGCATCCTGAGCGCGCTGGTAATGCAGGTCGCATACGAATTCGGTTACGGGACGAACACCTATCGCATCTACCAGAGGCCGCAGCTTGAGCGGACGGTGGTGCGAGGCGACGTTGTCCGAGGCTTACTGGTGGGCGTCGCGGGCATCGTCAGCGGCGCCATAACCGGGCGCTCCGAGGCGTTGCTGCATGGGATCCAGATCGGCGTGGTGGTGGGCACCCTCAACACCGCCATCACGACCCTGAGTCCCCCGGTGGAATGGTGGGCCGACAACCTGCCGGATCGCGCACTCGGCGGCTACGGGGCATTCCTGGTGCTGATCGGCTCGGCTCTACAAACTGTACAATATGTAACCCCGCTCATCCCGCGGCGCTGAAACTGGGCCTCATCCGACTTTGGCGCCTTGGCCGCCGTCGACCGGCAGCACGATGCCGGTGATGAAGCGGGCCTCATCGGAATGCAGGAACAGGCTCGCATAGCCGATGTCCCATCCCGAGCCCATCTTGCCGCGCAGCGGCACCGCCTTGTCCCGTTGGGCGCGAACTTCCTCGCGCGGACGACCGCTGGCGCGCGTGATGCCTTCAATCGCCATCGGAGTATCCATCAGGCCGGGCATGATGGTGTTGACGCGTACGCCGTACTTCGCGTTGCTGAGCGCGAGCGACTGCCCGAGCGCATTCATGCCGATCTTGGAAATCTTGTAGGCCGTCAGCGGCACCGCTCCCGCGGTCGCCGCGAGCGACGAAATGTTCACGATGCTGCCGGCTTGCTGCTCGCGCATCACCGGAATTGCCGCCTGGCAGGAGAACAGGCATCCCTTGAGATTGACCTGGATGATGCGGTCGAAGGCCTCCTCGGTGACGCGCTCCGGAGCCGCGTCGTTGGCGCCGATGCCGACATTGTTGTGGAGGAAGTCGACCCGGCCCCACGCATCGAGGCATGCCTTGATGTAGGCTTTGCAGTCCGCCGGGCGAGTCCAGTCGCCCGCGATGCATTTGGCGGTGCCGCCTTCCTTGACGATCATAGCGGCGGTGTCTTCGGCCGATTTGATATCACGATCGACCAGCAGTACTTTGGCGCCCTCGCGCGCGAGCAGGATCGCGGCCGCGCGACCGTTGCCAATCGTCTCGCCGGGGGTCTGCCCCGCGCCAACCACGATACCGACCTTATCTTTCATCCTCATATGCATGCTCCAGGGAGTAATCGTTCTGAGGCCAACTACAAATGACCTATGCGAGCGATGCGGTCTGTTTGTCAAATGACACGCGCATCGAATAGTAGCGATATGTAAGAAGATGAGCGCGAAAATGGCAAATCAAACTTCCTCTGAAAATCACCAAACGGCCGAGGCGAGCGGTCTCCTCGTCGCACCGCTGCTGCCGATGATCGCGGCGCAGGCGGCGGCGGCCGATTCCACACGATCAGTCTCTGGCGAAGTAATCGCGGCGCTGAAAGGCAACGACGTCATGCGGATGTCGGCGGTGCGCGCCATCGGCGGCCTCGAGAGCAGCATCACCGCGATGGGACGCGAGCTAGAAGCCGTCGCCGCGGCATGCGGCTCGACTGGCTGGTGCCTCTGGAATCATCTCTGCCTGTTCCACTTCTACTGCGGGCTTTTGGGGAGTGCTCACCTCGAGTTGCTACGCAGCATAACTGCGAACCGGCACTGGGTATGCCTGCCCGCCGGCGCCGGCACTGGCGTGATCGGTAAGAAAGAAGGGGAGGAGGTCGTGTTGAACGGCGTCGCCTCCTTCGGCTCGGGCGGTCGCTATGCCGACTATGCCGGGGTCACCTTCATCTTCGAGGGCGAGCGCGCACCGCAGCTGGCGTTGGTGCGTACCAATCAGAAAGGCGTACGCATCGACCCGACCTGGAAGGCGATGAGCCTGCGCGCGTCAGCGACTGACCATGTTTATTACGAGGGCGCGCGAGTTCCCGTCGCCTCGGTGGTGCCGTTCCCGATGCCCTATCGCGTCGCCTTCCGCGATCCATCCTACGCAATGATCGATGATCGCTATCGCGAGGATTGGGTTGCTCTGTCCGATCTATGGCTTGGCTGCATGGCGGTTGGCGTCGCGGACGCCGCGTTTAAGGAAGCGTGCAGCGGCATCAAGGGCCGCATCGCGATCCTGGGCGTCAAGATGGAGGAGCGGCCGACCATCCATGTAAACCTCGGTCAGGCCGCTGCGATCATCGGCGCGGCGCGCGCTACGATCTATGACGCATGCGCGAAGACCGACGCCCGCATCGCGGCGCATCAAACTCCCACCGAGGCCGATTACCTCGAGGAGCTCGGCGCCAGCATGATGACTCTGCGTCTGTGCGACGATACGATGCGGCTGATCCTGCGCGTGCTGGGCGGCAATGGTCTGCGCGAGGGGCAGTCCTTCGAGCGGCGTTATCGCGACTTCCAGGCCATGCCTCTACATATCAATGCACACCCCGACCGCGTATCCGAAGCGCTGGGCCGCTTCGCGTTGGGACTGCCGACCGAGAATCCGTTCTGATCTGCCGAGGATGCTGTGATTAAAGTGATCGCTCATCGAGGTCGCAGAGTATTTCTGTGAGAAGGAAGTACCCCGACGCAAGTCAACTCTTTGCGATTTCGCGCAAGCGAAGCTGGAAGGATGCTCCGCGAAGGGCGCGCGTCCTCACCCTCATCGCGTTCATATTCGTGGCAGCTGCTTTTGCTGGAGTGGCTGCGATGTTTCTGTTGCCGCTGCCGCCGACAGGAGAGGTTTCAAATAAAGATCCGGCAGTATTTGTTTGGGAAGTCAGGGTACCACCAATCGAGGACTTCGGCCCCGGAGGAAGCTTCAATGTCGGCGCACCATTTGCTGAATGGGACCTCGTTGATCGATTCGCCACTGAACGAGAATGCAAGCATGAGGTCCTCTCCCTACGCATGAGCGGGGGCGGCAGTATGGGATCGCCTCCCGGCACCCGACGCAACTCCGCTGCAAAGTGCGCCCGCAGTGTGAGATAACGCGCGGCGTCGAGTTTGAGGTTTGTCAAATGCCTCGTGCATCCGGTATTAGGATCATAGAGAAAAATTCCCGGTAAGTTTTCCACCACGGAAAAAATCGAGGAGCAAGAATGAAGAAACCAATCATTTCCGCAGATTCCCACATCACTGAGCCGGCCGGTACCTACGTGGACCGGATCGACCACAAGTACAAGGACAGCGCGCCGCACATGGTGCGCGACGAGAAGCTTGGCGACGTCTTCATCGTCAAGGATTTCCCGCGTCCAGTCACCATCGGACTCGCGGCCGCCGCCGGCATCGATGCCGAGAAGCTGCGCATCTTCGGCGCCAAGTTCGAGGACCTGCACAAGGGCGGATGGGATCCCAACGCGCGCCTCGCCGATCAGGATCGCGACGGCGTCTCCGCCGAGGTGATCTATCCCACCGTCGGCATGATCCTCTGTAATCATCGCGACTATGACTACAAAAAGGCGTGTTTTGATGCGTACAATTTGTGGATCGCGGAATACTGCAGTGTGCACCCCGATCGCCTCATCGGCGTGGGGCAGACCGCGATGCGCTCGGTCGAGGAAGGCATCGAGGATCTGCGCAAGATGAAGGAGCTGGGGCTCAAAGGCGTCATGATGCCCGGCAATCCGCAGGTCGAGGACTACGACAGCCCGGTCTACGCGCCCTTCTACGAGGCGGCGATCGATCTCGAAATGCCGCTAAGCTTCCACATCCTGACCAGCAGCCAGGACAACTTCAAAACCCGCGGCCCCAAGCTCAACGGATTTCTGTCGATCATCCGCGGATGCCAGGACATCATGGGGACCTTCATCCTCGGCGGCGTGTTCGAGCGCCATCCGAAACTCAAAGTGGTGTGCGTCGAGGCCGACGCCGGATGGGTTCCGCATTACATGTACCGGATGGACCACGCCTACGATCGCCATCGCTACTGGCTGCCCGCCGGCACGCTCTCGAAGATGCCGAGCGAGTATTTCCGCGAGAACATCTACACCACGTTCCAGGATGACTGGGTTGCCTTCAAGATGAAGGACATGTGCAACATCCACCGCCTGATGTGGGCCAACGACTTCCCGCATAGTGACTCGACGTGGCCGTGGTCACAGGATGTGCTGGCCAAGCAGACCGTGAACATGAACGAGGACGAGAAGAACTACGTGCTGCACGACAACTGCGCGGAGCTGTATCACCTGAGCATCTGACGCGTATTAAGGTTCGAAATCGAGAAGACGCACGGCTTTCCCGCCGTGCGTCTTTTTGTTTTTTTGAACTCGCTTCGCGGTTCGCTCGGCGGAATGCGAGCGGCCCGAGTGATTACCAAAATTCTCGCCAGTATCTAGAATCCTCAATGCGGCGGAGAGCCTGTCCTGCGCGCCGTCAATTTTGGACGATCGAGATTTGATGCCTCGAACCTCACGTCCGCTCGACAATACGCGCTGGGACAACAGTTCGTTGAGAAAATCTTCCCAACTCCCGCCCCCTGCGCGATCAACGATTGATTGAAGATAATCAACCAGCTTGGTGTCAAGCCAGATCGTTATTCGCGTTTTGCGCGGATCTCTCGGAATCAAAGGACCGCGCCGGGCTTTGCTGAAATCGAATTCATGTTTCATTTTCTGTGCTCGTATTCGCGGCATTCTCGCTGTGTAGCTTTTCGCGCGGAGATGAGGCGAATAGTCTCATCGCGCACCGTGTAGACGACAAAGAGAATTTCTCCCAGCGATCCAACGCCGATAGCTGTGTACCTTCCCTCGTCACCGATTTCATCAAATTCAATGAGAAGGCCGTCATCTTTGAAAATCGTTTGCGCTTCCGCAAAGCGAACGCGATGCTTTCTGAGATTGCCTTCCGTCTTTTCCAGATCCCATTCGAATTCCACAATCGCGAGGTCCGCAGCTGATGCTACACCGTCCTGTCGATTGATTCACAGGTTAACCATGCTCAAGTCATGGTAACGGCCGCCGTTGGCGAGGCCCTTCGGCGCCACCAAAAATCCTTCAGGGCTTGATGATTACCACGGTGCCGACCGGCAGCAGACGATCCAGATCCTCGATGTCCCGGTTGTTCACCGAGATGCATCCGGTGGTCCAGTTGATGTGGCCCGCGTTGAGGATCGGAACGTCGGTGCCGTGGATGCCAATGGCGCTGCCGACCAGCGGTGACTTGCCGTCGCGATCCACCGGAACCACGCCATTGATCTTCATCGTCTCGTAGCGAACCCGGTCTACGAGATTGGGATAGTTCAGGCGCAGGAACCATTCGAAGCGGGCGCTGCGATATTTTTCCTCGATGTAGTAAACGCCTTCGGGCGTGCGGCGATCCTGCGCCCATAGCTTGGCGCCGAGGTCGAGGTTGCGGCCGAACACCGCGTCATATTTTTTGAAGAAGCGGCCCTTGTAATAGACGTCGAGCTCGTGACGCTTCTTGTAGACACTCACCGCCCAGCTCAACGGATCGAGCGCCGAGTCATCGCGGGTCGCATCGAAGAGAACCGCGCCCGGCGTGCGCGAGGTCCGCGGAGCCGGCGGTCCCACAAAATCCTTGCCCGCCGCGGGAGGCGTTATGGCGGCGGTCTGCACTCCATCGTGCGCGATCCCTGCGCCATCGAGCTTCGCGCCGTCGACGCCCGAAGGAATCGCCGCCGTGACCGGTGGAGTTTTGATCGGATTGATCGCGGCCGCCGTCGCCAGCACGGGAAGCGGCGGAAGTTCGGCGGCAAGCCGCGGGAGCGGGGTGTCGTAAACTGATGACTCCGGGACTGTGACCGGCGGCGCGACGATAGGATCATCGGTGGGCGAATTGGTGATCCGCATCTCCTGCGAATCAACTGGTGAGCGATGATGCCGGCGCGCGAATGCCGGCCCCGCCGCCAGCAGAACCAGCATGGCGGTGGCAGCCATCAGCCCCGACCTCATCTTCATCGTTCGGCCCGCCCGTTCATCGCTCTCTAATTTTGCAAGTCCCGGTTGGCTTGGTCAATTCCCGACGCATTCTTATATGTATGATGCTGTGAATAGCCGCAATGGATAAGGATATCGCGATCGCGATGGCTAATTTGAGCACCGGCATCTACGTGCTCACGGTCAACGACGGCGTCCATCACCACGGGATGTCGTCCTCGTGGGTGGTGCAGGTTTCCGGCGACCCGCCGCTGTTCATGGCCGCGGTCGACAACCATCATTTCTCGCGCGCGATGGTCGCGAGCGCCGGCGCCTTCGGCTTCAACATCGTGGGCAAGCGCGGCAAGCAACTCGAGGACTATTTCTATTCCGCGCGCTCGCGCAAACCCGATAACCTCGAAGGCCTCGGCTATGAGCTATCGCCCAAGCTCAAGATGCCGTGGCTCGATCTCGCGATGATCTCCATCGAGGCGCGCGTGGTTGATAGCCACGTCGCGGGCGATCATACGCTGTTCATCGCGGAGATGGCGGGCGTGCGCATCCGCGAAAAGGACGAGCCGCTGACCTCGTTGGATTTGGATTATATTTATGTCGGCGGCAAGGAACTGCTGAAGCGCTGACGCTATAGCTTCGGCAGGATGTCTTCCTTGAGCCGCCGCAGATCAACCATCGTCTTCGCGGTGGGAACGCCGCGAAACGGCGGCCACAGCAGCGGCAGCGTCAAACCGGCCTCCTGGTAGCGCTTCAGGTTGTCGAGGATTTGTTGCGGCGTCCCCGTCATCGAGGGCGTCAGCTTCCCGTTGGGAGTCTGATCGGTTTTCGCGCTGGTAATGTCGAAAAACAGCATGCTCGAGATTTCCAGATCCTCGACCGAACGCGCGGTGTCGAGCTTTTCGAGTTCCTGTTTGATCGCCAGGCGCCATCGCGCGATGTCATCGGGAGTGTCCTGGATTCCGATCCAGCCGGACAAACCATATTTGGCGATCCGTTTCGCCGCGAGATCCGGCCTTGCGAGCCCGCCGAAGAAAATCGGTGGATGAGGTTTCTGCACCGGCTTCACGCCAAAGCCGCAACTCGGAAACGAGGCAAATTCGCCGTGATACTCGAATAGCTCTTGCGTCCACACGCCTTGCATGACTTCGATGGTCTCGATGACGTGTTTGTTCCGCTTCTCATAAATATGCGCCGCGCTCGCGGCTTCGAATTCTTCCGGCATCCATCCGCTGCCGACGCCGACATTGATGCGGCCGCCGGCCAGATGATCCCAGGTCGCTATCTCCGCGGCCAGCACACCCGGCGCCCGGTAAGGCGTATCGATGATGCTCACTCCAAGTCTAATCTTCTTCGTAATCGCGGCGAGATACGGAATCAGCGGCAAGCCGTGGAGAAACTCGCCGCGCGCCACCACCGGCAACGAATGCGGAAACTCCTTCATGAAGCCGAAGGGCTTGCGCAACTCGCCGCGATCCGAGGCTTCCGGAACCACGATGCGGTCCAGCGTCCAGAGCGAATCGAACTCCAGCTCCTCCGCGAGGTGCGCGAGATCGACGAGTTCGCTGACGGTCACCTTGTCGCGAAAGTTAGGAAGATAAAGCGCGAGTTTCATCGAAGCCGGTCTCCTTTCATCGCTCTTCAGGCGAGCCGTCTTGTCCTAGTCCGGTAAGATGAAAGATTGCAAACGCTTGACGACGTGCCGGACTATGCCGCCACACGCGCGATCTTCGGCGCCGCGGCGCTCCCCCTCGCGAGGTTTTTTATGCAATGAATTCGGATTGCGACCGATCGCACAGGAGGCATCTGCATGACGACGCCCATCAAATTCGGCTACATGCTGGATTTTCGCAATCCGGAATTTTCTCAGCTCGATTTCGGCACCTTCTATGCCGAAATGTTTCGCCAGATCGAATACATCGAGAAGGCCGGCTTCCATTCCATCTGGCTCACCGAGCATCACTTTGTCGAGGACGGCTACCTCGCGCCCATCATGCCGATGCTGGCCGCGATCGCCGCGCGCACCACGCGCCTCACGCTCGGCACCTATGTGCTGCTCGCGCCGTTTTATCATCCGCTGCGCCTCGCCGAGGACGCCGCCATGATCGACGTGCTTTCCAATGGCCGCCTGCGCCTCGGCATCGGGATGGGTTACCGCGAGGAGGAATTCGACGCGCTGCAGGTATCGAAGAAGACGCGCCTGAGCCGCACCCTGGAGACGATCGAGATCATGAAGCGCGCGTGGACCGGCGAGACCTTCAGCTTCGAAGGCAAGCATTTCAATTTTCATGATGTGCGGGTGCTGCCGCGTCCGACCAGCCGGCCGTATCCGGAACTGCTATGGGGCGGGATGACGACCAAGGCCATCCAGCGCGCCGCCGAGCTGGAGTTGGGCTTCGCGTGCAATCTGGGGCGCCATCAGATCGAGATCTTTCGCAGCGCGATGCGGGCTCGCGGCAAAGATCCCGCAGCCTACAACATCGTCAACAGCCGCATCGTGTATGTCGCCGATGACGAAAAAAAAGCGTGGGACGATATCGAGGCGCCCGCGATGTACCAGGCGGGCCTCTACGGCAAATGGCTCTCGGCCGCGTCGCCGGGGCAGAACTGGATTCAGCCTGATCCGAATCAGTTGAAGGCGGGCGCCATCATCGGAAATCCGGAGACGGTGCGGGCGCGCCTGGCGGAGGTCATCGAGACGGCCGGCGCGACCGAGTTGATCATCAATATGCAGCTTCCCGGCCTCGCACCGGCGAAGGCGATGCGCTCACTGGAACGTTTTACTCACGAGGTGCTCCCGAAGCTGGTAAACTAGCCGTTGCTCCGATTCGAAAAAGAGGGGTGTTGCATCAGGGTCCACGTTACGTGGCTTCTATGCACTTTATGACCGATTTTACGCCTTTTTGTAGAAGCTGAACCGTATCCGACCCTTGGCGGCCCAAGATTTCCTTACCGATCATTGTTTTATCCCGCATACAGCGACGGAACGTTTATTGCGTTAGCCTGAGGTCGGGGGAACTGATGACCAAAGCCGGACAGGATCGAGCGAAAGGTCTTAGCGGCGGATTTTTCGGCGGATTTTTCACGTTGCTTCTGCTCGGCGTGATGGGCCTGGGTGCAGCCGTGGTCTTTTCGACCGCCAGTCAAGCCGATGACGGCGCGATCCTGCCCGATAATCATCCCATCGAAGCCGAAAGCTTTCGCCAGGCCGGCGCGGCGAGTCCGAGCTTGCCCTTGCAGATGGAAATTCGATTCGCGCTGCGAAACCAACAGGGCCTCCAGAGCCTGCTCGATCAACTGCAAGATCCGGCATCCAAGAACTATCACCACTGGCTCACCTCCGATGAGTTCCTGAAACGCTTCGGTCCCTCCGCCGCGCAAGTGAAGGCGGTCGCAACGTGGCTCGGCACTGAAGGCTTCACCGTCTCGCATCAATCGGCAACCTCGATCGAATTCGCAGGTCCGGCCGCGCAGGCGGAGCGTACTTTCAGTGTCCGAATCGCAAGATTTGGCAATGGAAATGTTTACGCGAACACCAATGATCCGGTTATTCCAAAACGCTTCGCCGGGGTGATTGGCGCGGTGGGCGGGATGGACAACATGCTGCATGCGGTCGCGTTGTCGCACCGATCTTCCGGCCCCGCGAGCGCGGCGGCGACCAACGCGCCGCTTCAGATCGCAGCGGCTGAACGGGACAGCAGCGGTGATGATTCCGCCAATCCACAGGCGGTGGTCGGATCGACGCGGTCATTCGGGCCGAACGACTTGCGGACCTTTTATGATGAGAGCGTAGGGACCGGCTCTGACGGAACCGGCTCCTGCATCGCAATTGTCGACGTGTCGGACTTTCTCGATTCCACGATGTCGACGTTTACCACTCAGTTTGGCTTGCCGACGATAAATTATTCACGCGTCCTGGAAGGCTCGAACCCCGGTATCGTCAGCGGCGACGACCTCGAATCAGAACTCGATGTGCAATGGGCGCACGTCACCGCGCCGGGAGCATCGATTAAATTTTATCTAGGTAACAGTCTGGTCGATGATATTTCTGGGGCGATCGCCGACAACGCATGCGGCGCCATCAGTATCAGTTATGCGTTTTGCGGCGCCTCATCTGCCTTCATGACCCAAACCATGGATCCGCTGTTCATGCGCGCGGCGGCACAGGGACAAAGTGTCTTCGTCTCTGCCGGAGACCAGGGAGCGGCCGGCCTCGCTTCCAACGGCGGTGCATGCGCGACCAATACCGTCCGCTCCATCAATGAAATGTCGGCGGATCCCAACGTGACCTCGGTCGGCGGCACCGAGTTCACCCCGACCTACGTTGGCGGCAACGATCAAGGCTATGCCACCGAGAGCGTATGGAATGATCCGGCCGGCGCGACCGGCGGCGGCGCCAGCCAAATCTTTTCCAAGCCCGCCTACCAGACCGGTTCAGGAGTCCCGAACGACAACGCGCGCGACGTGCCGGATATCGCATTGATTGCGAGTCCATATTACCCCGGAGTTTTTTGGGCGGACGATCAAAACGGCAGCCCCGTGGTGACATGCTGCATCGGTGGCACCAGCCTGTCGGCGCCGCTGTGGGCGGGATTCGCCACCGTCATCGGGCAGCAGGTGGGCAAGCGGCTGGGAAACCTCAACCTGATTATTTATCCGCTGGCGAATAGCAGCTACGCCACCGCCGGTTTTCATGATGTGACGCTCGGCAATAACAACTTCAATGGCGTGAGCGGCTTCAGCGCCGGTCCCGGCTACGATCAAACCACCGGATGGGGCACCATCGATTTCAATCTCTTCGCCAACGCAGTGAAGAATTTCGTCGGCGGGTCCACCTCGCCTACTCCGACCGGCACTCCGGTTCCGACCGCAACCGCGACGACCGTTCGCACGGTTACCGCGACGCCGACCGCAACCCCGACTCCGGCCTCCAATATTACGTTTGTCGGAGCAAGCTCGCTGGCTGATTCCGCGTCCGCGGTCAGCAGCATTAGCATCAGCGCACCGAGCGGCATTCGTTCAGGCGATATTCTGGTCGCCGAACTCATCGTCTATGACGGCACCGCCACCGATGTGCCGACCGCGCCGAGCGGCTGGACCAGCATCCGGCATGACGCGGTAGGCAACGGCAATAAGGCGACCTCGTGGCTGTACTACAAAGTGGCGGGAGCGAGTGAGCCGGCTTCCTACGGATGGAACCTCGGCTCGAATTGGGTCGCGGGTGTGATCGGTGCATGGCGCGGCGCCTCGGCTATCGATAGTGCTGCCGGATCAACCGCCGCAGGATCAGGTCCGCTGTCTATTTCGGCGCCATCGCTAACCCCGAGCAACAACAATGAGCTGCAATTGTTTTTCTATAGCGCGCAGTCCAGCGTGGCGCCATCGATCGCGCCCTCGAACGCGCTAACTCCGCGCTTCGATACCGGATCATCGAAGGAAGGCTTCACGCTTGCTTTTGCCGATCATGCCGCCCCGGCGATCAACAACGCATCGCCAACGTATCCCGCAACCGTGAGCACTGGGGTCGCGACGGCACAAACCGTTCTGCTCATACCGTCATCGCAGAGCGCGACGCCCAGCCCGAGCGCGACCGCGACCACCGCATCGACGGCAACTGCGACGCGAACTTCGACCGCAACGTCTACGCCAGCATCGACGCCGACGAGGACGGCTACCGCAACCGCGGCTGCGACTTCGACGCCCACCGTTACGGCGACCGCCATTGCAACCGCAACCCGGACGCCATTTCCGACTGCAACCGCAACGCCGATTCCCACCCCGACGCCAACCGCCATCGCGACGCCGACGACGACCGCGACTCCGTCAGCGGCCGGTATCACCTTTGTCGGCACCGGCGCACTGACCGATTCCGCCAGCGCGATGACCGCGATAACTCTGGGTCTGCCCAGTGGATTTCACGCGGGCGACATCCTGGTAGCGCAGGTTATCGTCTACGACGGCACTGCCTCGGATGTGCCTTCGACACCGAGTGGATGGACCAGCATTCGCCATGACTCGGCGAGCAATGGAAACAAAGTGACTTCGTGGCTCTACTACAAGCTCGCGGGAGCGAGTGAGCCGGCGTCATACACCTGGAATATCAGTTCGAATTGGGCGGCGGGCGTGATGGGTGCGTGGCGGGGCGCGGCGACTTCACCACTCGATGCAAGTTCCGGGACAAAGTCCGCGGGGTCAGGTGCAGTCTCCGTGGCAGCTCCCTCGCTGACGCCCCATGGCAACAACGAGCTTCAGCTATATTTTTACGCCGCCCAATCGTCATCCGCGCCGATAATCACGCTATCGAATGCGCTCACTCAGCGCTTCGACACCAAGTCGTCGAAGGAAGGATTTACGCTGGCCGATGCGGACCTCGCGGCGCCCTCGGCCGGAACCGCTTCGCCCACCTACTCCGCCAGCGCAAGCATTTCCGGATCGGCGATGACCGCCCAGGCCATCCTGCTGATCCCCGCGACGCAGTAACAACGCCTCGCCGGGCGCGATCGATGGCAGGCGCCGCTACTGAAATGATTATCAATATGGAGATTTACCGGCCTCACCGGCGAAGGTGAGCGCTCGCCGGAGCGCTTCACCCTCGAGGTGCTGCCGAGGTCGCGATGAGAGCAGCCGCTACTGGAGCGACTGACGGATCGAATTCAGGACGAACAGGAACATGCGCGGAGAGATCACCACTCCGAGCAGGTTCACCTGTTTGAGCACGCGGAGCTCCGCCGGCGTCACTTTGTTCTGTTTGAGCAGCGCGCGACTGAGGAGGAACTGCTTCCAAGCCTCATTGGGTCGCGGAGCGTGCGGGCGCCGTTCGGGCACGAACTCGTGCGCTTCCGGATGGAGCAGCAGAAAAAGTTCGTTTTTGTCCAACCCCAGCACGTTCGCGATGTTCGAGAGAATGTGCAACGACGGCCGTCGCTCGCCACCCTCGATATAGGCAATGTGACTGCCCTTCACCCCGATTTCCTCGCCCAGCTGCCGCTGGCTCAGTCCGAGCGAGTTCCGTGCCTCTTTGATTACCCCGCCAAGCGTGTGTTTCTTCATATTCGATACTCGGTTAGTAGCGCCCTCCGCAGTTTTGCGTAGTGAACCATTCCGGCCAGATAAATCAGATGGTGGCGTGGCTGCCGTGGACCCTCAAAATCAATGCCCCATCCGCTCTTTAGGTACCCCAGTAAGCTGACGAGATTACGGCCGCTCACCTCGTGGATAGCCGCAATCTCGCTGCTGAACATCTTGCGCGCCGCCACTTTCGGATAGGCCGCGATGCTCACCAGCACGTCGGCGGTCAGCTCGACCGGGTCGTCCAGATGACTCGAATACGCCGCGTCGAAGAAGTAATGGACCGGACGCTCATCGGCATGGCGCAGGATGTTGAGCGCCAGGTGATGGCCAACTTCGTGACAGAAAGTCGCGCCCACCGCTGCCGGATGATGCGCGGTGTTCAAATAGATGAGACCGCCCTTTTGCGGGGCTTTGGCGATTTCTTCGAGGGAACGGACATAAAACCCCCGCAGCGCCATGCCATCGCGTTCGCGGCATTTACGGATCGAAAGATTCACCGAAAGCTGACCGGAGATGGCGGCCAAATCCGCCCGGGATGGAACCGGAAGCTTCTCCTGGTTGAGTTCCGGCCAGAGCGCGCTCGCCGAGCGCATCAGCTTGACTACCTCTTTGCGCTCCACGTTCTTGCGCAGCGCTTTGCCGTAGTCGCGTTTCAGCAGCTTCTCGAGATCGCGCAGCGGCTGGCGCCAGAACGCACGCTGGTCGGGGGACAATTTCGCACTCGCCAGGATGTGCTGGGCAATGCCGCGGAGCGCGGCGAGGCCATTTGGCGACTTCGAGTTCATTGAGCCAACGCTAACAATTGGTGACGAAATTATTTCACCAATAGCGATGCCAAAATGTCAAGCGACTGACAGCATGTCTATAAAGCGGTTGGGGCCGGTTTTCAACAGTCCGAGGTCGTTTTTCCCCACAGCCCCCGCCGCCACCTCTGGCCTATAGTTCAGAAATGGAGCAAATCAACGAGGAGTCAAGCTTAGGAGGTCTACCTACATGGAGTTACGAATAATTACAGACGGGCACGAACGCGAATTTTTCGCGAATCGGATGACCCAGGCCCGCGCCTTCCGCAACGGCGGATTCCGCGAAACCGGCAAGTCCTGCATCAGCAGCATCCACCTCCAGTTCGGCCAGGCGTATGCGCTGTTCGATGACGAGTCGCCCCAGCCCGATCAGATGATCGCCGGCTTCATCATGCACGATCAGGCTTCGTTCGCATTGTCGTATTCGAAGCCCGATTTCAGCCACTATCCGCCCGAATCGGTCTTCGAGATCGGCGAGATGTGGTCGCTGGCCAAGGGTGCCGGCATGTGCGCGCAGCTCGGCGCCGTACTGCTCCTCGGCCTGAAGCAGGCGCAGGCGGTGGTGGGTTATGCGATCGTCAAGCCCTGGGACCTGACCGGCTTCTATCGCGACCTGGTGCCGGTGGGCGAGCCGATCGAATGGCCTTATGCGAAAACCCTGGAGGGCGGCAAGATTTATTGCCGCGCGATGGTCTCGGAGGGCGAGCATCTGCGCCGCTGGATCGAGCGCGTATGGTCAACCGGGTTCGAAACCCGCGACGGCCACCGCGCGGTGCGCTTCCCGGCGCATATCGGCGAGACGAGCGACAGCCTTGCGGTCGAGCCGAGTCCTCATTTGACGCGGGAGTCCGAAAACGGCACCGCCTCGGCATGAGCAAAGGTCACGGGTGGCGGCCGGCCTCGGCCGCCACCTCCACTCTCAGAGCATCGAGCAAAGCACCTTATGGTTGAATCGGCTATACTGGTTGTGAGGGCTTAAAGGTCAGTTCGCCCCAATGGCCGCAGGAAGCAAAAATGCAAGAACAAACCCACTTCTCGGCATCGCCGAGAAGTGGTCCTGAGCGCTGCGCGAAGGACCTCGAGTGGCACGGTGTCAGCTGTCGAAAGCGCAGAAACAAACCCACTTTATCCGCGGAATTGCTGCATCTTTTTATGGAGGCAGGTGGTATTCCACCACCGGTCGCGCAGCGCGACCGGCTCTCATCCGGCTGTCACGCTGGTCGCGAAGTCAAAGAGCGACCAGCGCGCCATCCACCGTCTCTCGCCAGCGAGAGAAGGAGCGCAATAAAGCTGCGCTTCGAGTTCAGCGAAAATGCAAAAACAAACCCACTTCGAGCATCGCGAGAAGTGGCCCTGAGGCCTGGCGAAGAGCCTCGGGCGCAGCGATTCAATCATTCGGCAAGGGTCTCGATTACATAAACGAACCCACCGATTGCAGCGGCGACCTTGCGTATATGCGAAAACAAACCCACTATGAGGACAGGAGAACAAGCAGCATAACCCATTGATAAATAAAGACTTTTGAGCCATTCCGCCGACAAGTTCAAGGGCAAAATGGCAGCCTCGCCGGCCCCCGCGACTCTACAAATTGAAGGATAGCTTTGACCCGCCGCAAAATGCTCTGTTAGCATCGCCTTCCATCGCGGAGAGGACTCGGCATGCCTATCGGAAAAAATGAACTGCGCACCGTGATGGGGCATTTCGCCACCGGCGTCACCATCATCACCACCTTCAATCGCGAGGGCACCCTGCATGGCCTCACCGCCAACGCCTTCACCTCGCTCTCGCTGGTCCCGCCGCTATGCATCATCTGCGTCGACAAGAAAGCCGAGAGCTATGCTTCATTTGAAGAGAGCAAGGTCTTCACCGTCAACATCCTGCGCGATGACCAGGAAGAGCTCTCGCGCAAGTTCGCGGTGAGCGGCGGCGACAAGTTCACCGGGGTCGCGTACAAGCCCGGTGGCAATGGCGCCCCGGTTCTCGACCACGTCATCGCATGGCTCGAATGTAAGCTGACCGCCGGCTATGACGGCGGCGATCACACCATCTACGTCGGTGAGATCGAGGAAGCCCAAACCCGCGAGGGCAAGCCGCTGATGTTTTTCCGCGGCGGCTATCGCGCGCTCGGCGACTAGCCCGCTCAGGTGAGTTCCGTTTCACGCCTGCCAGGCATCAGCGTTTTTCTGCCCTCGCACAACGAGGAACCCAACGTCGAGCGCGTGGTGCGGGGTTTTCTCGCCGAGCTTCCGCGCATTGCCGACAACTACGAAGTCATAGTCGTCAACGACGGAAGTGGCGACAAGACCGGCGAGATCGCGGATCGCCTCGCCAGTGAAGATCCGCACGTCAAGGTCGTTCATCATCCGAAGAATCGAGGCTATGGCGGCGCGGTGATCTCAGGCATTCGCGCCGCCACGCAACCCTACGTGGTGCTTGCCGATGGTGATGGGCAGTTCGATCCGAAAGAGGTCGCCAGCCTCGCGGCATTCGTTCCCGAATATGATGTGGTCGTCGGTAAACGCATCCAGCGCGCCGACCCTCTGATGAGACGCATCAACGGCAAGGCCTGGACGACGCTGGTGCAGGTCGTCCTCGGCATCGGGATTTCGGATATCGATTGCGGCTTCAAGTTGTTCAAGCGCGAGTTCCTCGACGGGATGGAACTGCGCGCGCATGGCGCGATGATCTCGACCGAGCTGATAGCGCGGGTCGCCGGCAAGGGTGCAAAAATCAAGGAAGTTGGGGTGCATCATCTGCCGCGGATGGCGGGGGAACAGTCGGGAGCGAATCTCAAAGTTATCGCACGCGCATTTAAGGAGCTTTTCACGCTATATGGTGAGCTTAGAAGCGAACGTCGTCGCGACCATCACTGAACGCTCACACAATTCGTGAAATCTAGCCCCAAAGCGGTTATTATCTGAACCTATTGGTTTAGCTCTCCGCGTGGAGATGCTAAAAAGGAGCGGGGAAATCTGTATATTTCGCGTGACGCCCCGTGGCACGGCATTAGCAAAGTAGTTAAGAACTGGAAACCGCGGTCTTAAGCGACCGCACCTAAGAGAGGGAGAAGAAGAAGATGAAGCGTACACTAACCGTCCTGACCGCAGCGCTGTTCGCCGCCGCGATTGCTTTGCCGGCATTTGCGCAGGGAGAGCCCGCAGCGGCTCCGTTCGACCGGCGCGATGAGCTCGAGCACTGCTCCTGCGGAAGGCGGCTCCATGGAAAAGCCCATGAAGAAACATCACCACAAGAAGCACAAGAAGAGCGACGAGGGTGCGATGGGCGGCGAAGCCTCTCCGGCAGCGTCCCCCGCAGCGGGAACTCCGTAACCTCAGCGTCAGGAAGTCGGATCATTTCGAAAACGCGCGGCGCGCCACACGCCGCGCGTTTCTTTTTTCCGCGCCGCCCTATCTCCCGAAACCTCAAATCGTGTAACTGCGCTCATATCGTCGTAAGCACTGAATGCTTCGACGAACGCTGTCGTCTTTATTGAAGCCGCCGCGTTCATGCCCTCGGTGGCACGCGGTTGGCTCTATAAGCCATCCACTTGCGCGGCCCTGAATGCCGCACCCTCCGAAGGAGACGATCATGAAACGCACGATTACCGCGTTCACCGCTGCTATCTTCGCAACTGCAATCGCACTTCCTGCCTTCGCCCAGGTCGGCGCAGGCGTGGCTGGAAACGCCAATATTCCGGACAGCGGGATGCATGCTGGCGCGAATGCCGACATCGCCAATTCCGATGCGGAGCGCGCCGAGCCCGCCACTCCCACTGACAACTCGCCCATCGCTATTCGTCGTCATATGCATCGCACAGAAAATTCCACGACCATCGATGCAACTCGCGATTCGAGTCGCAACGATCACGGCATCGGTGTTGGCAGCACCATCTCGCCCGATCCTCATGCCAGCGCGCGAGCCGGCACCGATAACAGCCCGACCGGAGGCTACTAAGATCGCATAGCTGGTCTCATTTCAAGACGAATGTGGTGCGCCCGGCCGGTGCTGAAACGGACCGGGCGCATGCGTTTCTACGACATTCCCTGTCCACCCTTAGCTCGCGATGAATGGCTGCCTATCGCTGAGAGCGATTGCCGCTTTTTATCGGCGAATTAATCCTGCTACATTCGAATACGTCCACGCGCGAGGAGTGGTATGCGCGAGGCCACTGAGTTGAAAAAACACCGAGGAATGGGTTTTGCCCTGGTGCTCGTATGTGGGCTGACCTTGCTGATGCAAGGTCGCGCGGCTGCGGCGGTCGGTGCGGCATCAACTCAGGACGAAGAAGTCTGCGACCCGCTCGCCGATTATTTCCTCGGCATGGAAGATTATCCCGAAGCCATCCGGCGCCATCAGCTAGTGATAAAAGACCATCCTGACAATGCGCTGGCGCACTACCACCTCGGTTTCTCTTACGGCCTGATGGGGCAGCATCAGCAGGAGCTCTCCGAATATCGCGACGCAATCGATCTTGGCCTCGATGACTGGCAGCTGTTTCTGAACCTCGGATTGCTCTATCTGGAAGCGGGAAATGTCCACGAGGCGATGCAGGTGCTGAAGCTCGCTACCCTCCTCGGCCCTGACCGCGCGGAAACTCATTTCAACCTCGGTGTGGCCTATCAGCGTCTCGCGATGCTGCCGGAAGCCGAGCAGGAAATTCTTCTCTCGCTGCAAATCGATCCGAATCAGGTTGACGGACGCAATACTCTGGGCACTATCTATGCCGAGGAAGGCAAGTACTCGCGCGCGCAGGACACCTGGAATGAGGTAGTTCAGGCGGACCCCAACTATGCACCTGCGCGGCAGAATCTGGTAATCCTTCAGCGGGTTGAACGTGGTGAAATCAAGGGCTCGGAAAATATCAGCAACGGACTTGCTCACGAGCCTTGAGGCGAGGCGGGGGATGGAATGATCGATCAGCTAGTTAATCGGGTTACAGATCATAAATTCGTGCGTGCAGCCTTTCGATGGACTGCAATTTTATTCGTCGGAGCGATCCTTGGGATCACGTTCTCGGGACCTTCCGCGCATGCCGCGATGCATCATCGGCACGTCAAAGGCATCAAGAGCATCAAGCCAAAAGGGCCAGTCCCATTCTTTCGCGGCGCGCTGCTGGAGGATGCGGACACGGGCAAGGTCCTCTTCGAGGACAATGCCGACATGCCATGGCCTCCCGCCTCGATGGCCAAGATGATGTTGCTCCTCGTCGCCACGGAGCAGATTAAGGCCGGCCGCTTCAGCTACAGCGATCCGGTGCGGGTCTCCGAGCGATCGGCCCATACCGGAGGCTCCCGCGTCGGCTTGCAGGAAGGACAGATTTATCCGCTGGGCGAGTTGATCAAGGCCGCGCTCATCAAGTCGGCGAACGATGCGGCGGTGGCAATCGCTGAAAAAGTCGGCGGCTCAGTCGAAGCCATGGTCCGAATGATGAACAATCGCGCGCAGGAACTCGGGATGACGCATACGGTCTATCAGACCGTCGATGGACTCCCTCCGCGCCCCACTCACGATGCTGACATCACCACCGCACACGACCTGGCTCGGGTGGCTTTTCAGATCATCCACACCACGGATCTTCTTAAGTGGTCAAGCCAGGAGCAGTGTCCTTTCGACGGCGGTGTATGCATGCTGCATACGACCAATCATCTGATCGGACATTTCGATGGATGTGACGGGCTCAAGACCGGCTTCACTTTCCAGGCGGGTTTCAACCTCACGGCGACCGCCAAACGCGGAAACATGCGCTTCATCTCGGTGATCCTCGGCGCGCCCTCGAATCAGCAGCGTTTCATCCAATCGGCGAAGCTGCTGGATTGGGGCTTCGAGCATTTCCAGTCCGTTTCAGTGCTGCGTGGAGGCGAGCCGCTGCCGGTTCACGTGCAGGTTGGGCCGACCGCAACCATCCAGCCGATCTCGCCGCGCGATGTTTACGTCGTGGTACCGAAGGCGGAAGCAGGTTTGCTGCATCTTGAATACAAGGTGCCGACCACTATAAATGGTTCCCTGACTAGCGGGGAGCGAGTGGGCGAGGTCCTGGTGCAGGACCATGGCGAAACGGTGACCGAGGTCACGGTCGTCAGCCCCATCGCGGTGGAGGTCCCGACCGAGCAGGTGGGCGCCAGCGAAAACAGCCACGCAGATCCCTCATACAACCAGGTGAATCAATGACCCAGGCATCCAAGACGCGCAATCGTCGCAACCGCAAACTTTCCCGCAAACGCCGGATGGAACCGATCGCCTCGCGCCGCAAGAAGCGGCGCCATCGCAACGTGACCCGCATCCGCGGCTAGGTAGATTCGCGCGCTTGATTTACAAATCTGCTTTGGGCGTGCGGAATTGAGTGGACGTCGAATGGGATGAAAAGAAGCGGCTATCGAACCTCGCGAAACATCGCGTCGACTTCGCTGACGCGGCGCGAGTGTTTGAGGGCCCAATCAGGGTGAAAGAGGAACGGCGTCGCGATTATGGCGAAGATCGATTCAGCGTGTTTGGCGAAGTGGATGAGCTCCTCCTCTACGTAGTCTACACGCGACGCGGTGATAAAATCCGTATTATCA
This sequence comes from uncultured delta proteobacterium, assembly GCA_963761255.1. GTDB lineage: Bacteria > Desulfobacterota > Binatia > Binatales > Binataceae > DATGKG01. The sequence goes on along the minus strand of CAVXGH010000014.1, from coordinate 629,730 downwards.
CCGCACGAAGAGCCGGCAGCCATGAAAGAGAAGAATATTACAAGGGTCTCGCTCAAGGATCTTCATAAGATGAAGAGCCTCACCGACTGGGAAGCTCTGCGGGCCATGACCGACGAAGACATCGAGCGCGCCGCGGCGAGCGATCCTGATGCGCCGATGACGACGGAAGCGGATTGGGCGAACGCGCGGATCGTCTGGCCGGAGGGAAAAGAACCTATCTCGATTCGCATCGACAGGGATATCGTGCAATGGTTCGGTAACCTCGGGATTGACTATCGGGCGAAGATCAATGCCGTCCTGCGCGAATTTGTCCAGGCGCAGGAACAACAGCGCAAGCCGCGGGCGCGGTCCGCATCGGCTACTTCTCGGAAGCATCCGCGCAAGGCTCCGAAGCGGGCCGCTGTTAAAAGCTGATCGACCCCTAAATTGACAAGACCATTGCCGCACGGTTAACGTGGACTGTGCCGCTTCGCTTTTCACCTCTACATCATCAAATCGAATCAGGGCGCCGATGCCGGTAATCGCCGTCATACCCGCGCGCTATGGCTCCACGCGTCTCCCCGCAAAAGCGCTGGCCGACATCAACGGAATGCCTATGGTGGTGCGCGTGTGGAAACAGGTGAGCATGGCGCGATCGATCGAGCGCGTGATCGTCGCCACCGATGACGAGCGAATCGCGGCGCCGGTGCGCGCCGCTGGTGGCGAGGTGATGATGACCTCCGCCACTCATCAGAGCGGCACCGATCGTATCGCGGAAGTTGCTTCGAAAGTTCATGCGGATATTTACCTCAATGTGCAAGGCGATCAGCCATTCACCGATCCGCGCGACCTCGACGCGGTCGCGGCGCCGATGCTGACCGACGTGAGCATCGACATGGCGACGCTGGCGACGCCCATCACCGACCTCGAGGAGTTTCGCAATCCGACCAAGGTCAAAGTGGTATGCGATGGCTCCGGCAACGCGCTGTATTTCTCGCGCAGTCCGATTCCTTATCCGCGCGATGTCGAAGGCGTGCCGGCCGGTGCGCTGCGCCACATCGGCATCTATGCGTATCGGCGCGACTTCCTGCTCAAGTTCGCGTCGATGGCGCCGGGCAGCCTTGAGCAGGTTGAAAAGCTCGAACAGCTTCGCGCGCTCGAAAACGGCTACCGCATCAGGGTGGTCGCTTCCGTGGCGCCGTCGCTTGAGATAGATACTGCCGAGGACCTGACCAGGGCGCGGCGTTCGCAAACGGGGCAGCAGTAACGGATCGCGGGCGGGAGGGAATTATGGCGGAGCGCGGCAAAACCAAATTCATTTTCGTGACCGGCGGCGTGGTTTCTTCGCTCGGCAAGGGGCTGGCGGCGGCCTCGCTCGGCGCGTTGCTCGAGGCCCGCGGGCTCCACGTCTCCTTCCTCAAAATGGATCCCTACATCAACGTCGATCCCGGCACGATGAGTCCGCTGCAGCATGGCGAAGTCTTCGTCACCGATGACGGCGCGGAAACCGATCTCGACCTCGGGCATTACGAGCGCTTCGTCGAGACCCGGATGAGCAAGCGCAACAACTGCACCACCGGGCAAATCTACGACACCGTCATTCAGAAGGAGCGTCGCGGCGATTATCTCGGCGCGACGGTGCAGGTGATTCCGCATATTACCGACGAAATCAAAAGCCGCATCCGCCTCGCTTCCGAAGGATGCGACATTCTCATCGTCGAAATCGGCGGCACCGTCGGCGATATCGAAAGCCTGCCGTTCCTCGAAGCGATTCGCGAGTTTCGATGGGACTTCGGCAAGGAAAACGTCGTCTATGCTCATGTGACGCTGGTGCCGTTCATTCGCACCGCGGCCGAAGTGAAAACCAAGCCCACGCAACATAGCGTCAAGGAACTCACCAGCCTCGGCATTCAACCCGATATCCTGCTTTGCCGATGCGACAAGCCGCTCGACAAAAAGGTCAAGGCGAAGATCGCGCACTTCTGCAACGTCGAGGAAGACTGCGTCGTCTCCGCCCCCGATGCGGACCCGATCTATGAAGTTCCGCTCATCTATCATGATGAGGGCCTCGATCAGCGCGTCTGCGAGAAGCTCAACATCTGGACCGGCCAGCCCAACCTAAGCAAATGGAAGCGCATCGTTAAGACCGCGCAGAATCCTAAAGTCACCCTCAATGTCGCCATCGTCGGCAAATATGTTCACACCGTCGATTCCTACAAGAGTGTGCACGAGGCCATCGCGCATGGCGCCATCGCCAACGAAGCCAAGGTCGTCACCGATTACGTCGATTCCGAGGAGCTCGAAAAAGGCGGCGTCGTCGAGCGGCTCTCGAAGGCCGACGCGATCATCGTGACCGGCGGTTTCGGCGAGCGCGGCACGCGAGGAAAAATCAGCGCCATTCGCTATGCGCGCGAGACTGGCGTGCCGATTCTCGGCATCTGCTATGGCCTCCACATGATGGTCATCGAGGCCGCGCGCAACTTGCTCAATCTGCCGAAGGCCAACTCGACCGAGATCGATCCCGACTCGCCCGACCAGGTCATCCACATCATGGATTCGCAGAAGGAGGTCTCGCAGAAGGGCGGCACCATGCGCCTCGGCGCGTGGCCATGCGTGATCCAAGCCGGCTCGCTCGCGCTGTCGCTCTATCGCAAAAGCAACATTTCCGAGCGCCATCGCCATCGCTATGAAGTGAACAACGACTACCGCGAACGGCTCGAAAGCGTCGGCCTGATCGCGACCGGCGTCTCACCCGATGATCACCTGGTGGAAATCATGGAGCTGAAGGGCCATCCGTGGTTCCTCGGATGCCAGTTCCACCCGGAGTTGAAGTCGCGCCCGCTCGATCCGCATCCGTTGTTTCGCGGCCTTATCAAGGCTGCCGTGACGCGGCGCGCGGCGAGCGCGCAGCCGAAACATCCCAAGGTGCGGGAGTTGCGATCCGTCTCTTGAGTAAGGTCGCGGAAGTCAAAGTCGGTGACGCCGTTTTCGGCGGGCCGCAACTCGTTTTGATAGCCGGCCCTTGCGTCATCGAGAGCGAGGACTCGTGTCTGCGCCACGCCAACCGCATCGCGGAAATTGCACGCAAGGCGGGCTTTCCCTACGTCTTCAAAAGCTCGTTCGATAAAGCGAATCGCACCAGTCACGCCTCGTTTCGCGGTCCCGGCCTCGAGGCCGGATTGAAAATTCTCGCGAGGGTGAAACGCGAGGTCGGCGTCCCTGTTCTCACCGACATCCACGAGGCCTCGCAGGCGAAGTATGCCGCCGAAGTTGTCGATGTGATCCAGATTCCCGCGTTCCTGGTCCGTCAAACCGATCTCGTGCATGAGGCCGCGCGGACGAAGGCCGCCATCAATTTGAAGAAGGGACAGTTCCTCGCGCCCGGCGACATGAAGTCCGCGGTCGCGAAGGCCGAGGAGGCAGGCAGCCGGCGCATCATGGTGACTGAGCGTGGTGCCTCGTTCGGTTACAACAATCTCGTCTCCGATATGCGCTCGCTGGTCATCATGCGAGGTTTCGGCTATCCGGTGATCTTCGACGCGACCCATTCGGCGCAACTCCCTGGCGGCGCCGGCGATCGCTCGGGTGGTCAGCGCGAGTTCATCCCTGCCTTGGCGCGCGCGGCGGTCGCAACCGGCATCGACGCCATCTTCATGGAAGTGCATGAGGACCCGGATCGCGCGCTTAGCGACGGCCCCAACTCATATCGCCTCGATCAGCTCGCATCGCTGCTCGACGATCTGAAACGCCTCCACGCCATCGCGCACGAAATCATCTCCCGACCTTGATCGCGTCGATTGCCGGCGCGACCTACCTACTGCTCCCACGGCACTGCGGCATCTCGACTCGAGGCCCATCTCTTACCCTCGCCCGATGGGCGAGGGTTTTAGGAATGTGACATGCGCAGAAAGTGGCCGGTCATTTCGGCGGCCTTTTGCGATGCCAACCCGCAACGGAGCCGATTTCCTTCGTCGTCAGAACGAAGCGGTGTCTCGTTGCGGGGCGGCGTCTGAGTGTGGAGGCCGCACGGCGCGAATCAAAGGCTGAAAGGGCCACGCGATGATCCAGAACAAAAGACGCGCGGGGGTGAAAAACGTGTGGAGGCCTTCGCGTGCGGATCTTTTGAAGGAGTCCAGGTCGATCTCGACGCTGGGTTCCGGACGATATCTGCGGTTGGCTTTCATTGAGGCCTCAGAAATACTTTATCACCACGCGCGTTGCCTCACAGTAGGGTCGTGACGTCTCTCAAGAATCGGATGCTTTCAATGAGCAGAAAATAAACAAAGCAAATCATGTCAAGTCCGAAAATCACGTACTCGAGCCCGGTAAGCGCATCCACAATCCGCGGCGGAAGCAGTCCCCTGAAATCGGCAAATGCGACGAAGAAATTCAGGGCTATCGCGGCCGCTCCGATGAGTAGGAAGGCGGCGACCGCTAAAAGCACCTTGATGACGAAGTCGCGGACGATGTCCAATGATAAGGGCGCTTTCATTTCGTCCCGCAATTTGTACCTGTCACCTACAGATAGTCAATTCTCGGACGCTTATAGTCGCCTGCAAAAATAAGTGGTCCCCCTTTACTCGCGCGGGTGAACCGCGAGTTCGGCGTCCCTGTTCTCACCGACATCCACGAGGCCTCGCAGGCGAAGTATGCCGCCGAAGTCGTCGATGTGATCCAGATTCCCGCGTTCCTGGTCCGCCAAACCGATCTCGTGCATGAAGCCGCGCGCGCTTAGCGACGGCCCCAACTCATATCGCCTCGATCAGCTCGCATCGCTGCTCGACGATCTGAAACGCCTCCACGCCATCGCGCACGAAATCATCTCCCGACCTTGATCGCGTCGATTGCCGGCGCGACCTATTTGCTACTCCCCACACCACTGCGGCATCTTTGATCGAGGCTATCTCTTACCTCGCCCTGCGGTGATGTCCGCCATCTTTTCGTCCTCTCCACTTTGGAGAGGTTGAAACTCCGCGCCTGATGCGGGCCTTCGCGACCCTCTCTTACCCTCGCCCGATGGGCCGCGAAGCCGCTGAGGCGGAGCGAAGCGGAGACCGAAGCGAAGTTAAAGAGGTGGGTCGCGAGCTATTTGCGAGTGACCTGGAGTGGGACCTTGTCCAGCGCGCGCTCCGCGCGCGATTCAGGAATTCCGCCTCTTCCGCGATGTCCAAGAGAAGAATTCCGTAATCGCGCGAGGACGCGCTGGATAAGGTCCCACTCCAGCGCCATCAGATGGCGCAACCTCGCCCACCGGGCGCGGGTTCAGGAATGATCTCCTCGGCGATGCTGCTCGGTAGGAACCTGCGCAAGGTCACCCAAAATAGCCCGAGACGCGTCATCGCTGTAGTTTCCGCTTAGGCTGGTCTGGTCGCATCCTTTTGGAGATGAGCCTCAAGTCCGCGTCCCCTCTCTCACAAGGTGAGAGAGGGTGGATGGCGCAGTTCATGCGCATGGCTGCGAGCATGAACTGTGACAGACGGGTGAGAGCAGGAGGGCGTCCTCGCCCAACGGTGGCGGAGCACGATCAATCTCCGAACCGTCTCGCTCGCAGCGTATTTGATCCTCGCGATTGCAGCATCGTTGCGGGTCGTTCCCGAACGACCCCTGCCAGGATAGGACGTTTGCCTCCCCTTTTACCCGCGCCGCCAAGGAGAAAAGCACTTCAGCTCCCGCTCTCAATGCCTGGCTGTGAGGCGACCACGCTCTGACCGAGGACTTTGCGCGGGTCGGCACTTTTTGAAACCGCCTCCCTGGCGGGATTAGCCTCGCCGGCGGCTTTTCCAACATTTTGATTTAGGAATTTCGATGCGCCGACCGACGCCATCGCAGGGTTTCTGCGCGCTCAGGAGAAGCGTCGGATGCTGGTGGTGCGCCACCGCCGCGCGCGCAGCGCGCGCGGCTCTCACCCGGTCGTCACAGTTGTCGCGAAAGCCAAGAGCGACAACTGCGCCGCCCACCCTCTCTCACGACGTGAGAGAGGGGACAAGCGGGGGTGGGACCGGCGCGAGGGCTACTTCTTGGCAGGGCGCGGATGGTGGATCGGCGCCGGCTGCGCGGACTCGCTCGGTTTGCCTTCCGCGAACGGGCTGCCATAGCTCACCGACAAAACTTCCTCCGAGGCCGCGGTGTACTCGGGCTGCTCGACCATCTCCTCGGGCAGTGTCCACTGCTGGTCGTAGGGTTCGATCATCGTGCCGTCGCTCCAGCCATGGCCCGCGCGAGTGCGCTTCTGCTGGCATTCGACGCAGTAGATGGCGAATGGCAGCGCACTCAGGCGTGCAACCGGAATGTGCTCACGGCATCCGGCGCAAATTCCGTAGCGGCCCTCCTCGACCCGGCCCAGCGCCTCGTCGATGTAGCGCAGCCGCTCCTCGGCGCGCGCAATCAGGCTCGCATGCGTCTCGACGTCAGCGGTGGCGCGCGCTCTATCCATCTCGTCACCAGGCGCCAGCTCGGCATCATCCGCCTGCTCATGTCGGAGCTCATCAACCCGCTCATAGGTCTCGTCGCGCAGCGTCACTAACATCTGACGCAGCGTCTCGCGTCGCGCCGCATCGGTGCTCTTGGCTTGAGTGGTCATACGATGTTCCTCCAGTTCCAGTGCCTGCGCTCGCAAGCTGTTCGCGCCTCGCGGTTTTGCCGCGCTTCGATAACGCAAGAGGCGCGCCATTGCGCGAGCCGGGCCGCATCGCGATAGACGGAATCGCATGCTGCGAGATTCGGCGCATGGCGACGACACATCGGTCAGATGGCTCCCATGGTGACAGAAAGCTGTCTCCGATCGCGCCATTCAGACCGGATTAAGCCGTCATCGCGAGCGGTTTCCCTTCCAGATGACCTCGGCGCGATGGCACGACTCTGGCGATAGGGCTTCCTGAGACGGAGAGACTCCAATGAAAGTCGAACAAATAATGAATCGGTCCGTCAAGTCGGCCCGTCCGAAGGACTCGCTGAACCACGCCGCCCAACTGATGTGGAATCATAGTTGTGGCGCCTTGGTGGTCGTCGATGCTCACTCCAAGCCGATCGGATTTCTCACCGACCGCGACATCTGTATGGCCGCCTATACCCGCGGCAAGCCGCTGGCGGAGTTGACCGTCGAAGGTGCGATGGCGGGGCGCATCGAGTGCTGCCATGCCGACGACGAACTGACCGCGGCTATGGAGGTAATGCAGGCCAGGCACGTGCGCCGCCTCCCGGTCATCGCGCGCGACGGCTCCCTGGCTGGAATCCTCTCCCTCGACGACATCGCCAATGAAGCCGGGCATTCGCTGCGCGGCGGCGTCAACCAGGCTCTGCGGGAGCAGGTCGCCGACGTGTTCATTGCTGTCTCGCACGGGCGGTTAATGGCTCGCGCTCCGCACGACGGGCGTCGCAATTAACAACCGGGCGTCATCCGCGCCCTGCGGGAGGATTCATGTTCGAAGCCGAATATAAAAAGAAGCTCCGCACCGCCGAAGAGGCAGTCCAACTGATCCCCTCGCGCGGCAACCTCTCGATGGGGATGGGCGTCAGTGAGCCACCCGCGGTCCTGGCCGCGCTCGAACAGCGCATCCTGCGCCATGAGATCGAGAACTTGCGCGTTTACTATTCGCATTCGGTCGCAGCGGCGTCGGCGATCCTCAAGTACGAATACATGGACGTCATCAAGCCGCATCCGTTCTTCCCGGTCGCGGCCGAACGCGAGCTCGCGCGCAAAGGAGCGCTCGAAGGCCGGAAGGTCGTTTATTACATGCCCGGCAACTTCAGCAAGATGCCGCGGGTACTGGCCGATATCGGCATCGACACCTTCATCGTAATGGTGGCGCCGATGGACAAGGGCGGCTTCTTCAGTTGCGGCACCAACGGCGACTACACGATTCCGACCGCGCAGAGCGCCAGGAAGTTGATCGTCGAGGTCAACCCGCATATGCCGCGGGTCTTCGGCGATTCCGCCGTACACATTTCCGATGTCGACGCGATCGTCGAGCATGAGAGCGCGCTCGCGCAGTTTCCGGCGCGGCCGCCAGGTGAATTTGACGTCGCGATCGGCAAGCTGATCGTTGAGATGGTTCCCGATCGGGCATGCCTGCAAATCGGCGTCGGCGGAGTTCCCAACGCGATCTGCGCCGCGCTCACCGGTCACAAGGATCTCGGAGTGCATACCGAGCTCATGACGCCGCCGCTGGTCGCATTAATCAAATCGGGCGCGGTCACCAATCGCTACAAGACCATCAATCGGTTCAAGAACGTGTACACCCTCGCGCTCGGCGACAACGCCATGTACGAGTTTCTCAACGACAACTCCAGCATGGAGTTGTATCCGGTCAACTACGTCAATAATTCCGAAGTGATCGGGCGCAACGACCGAGTCATCTCCATCAATGCTTTCCTGCAGGTCGGCCTCGATGGTGAGGTGAACTCCGAAGTCGCGCTGGGCCGCCAGTACAGCGCGCCCGGCGGCCAGCTCGATTTCGTGCGCGGCGCGCAGCGCTCCAAGGGTGGCAAATCGATCCTCACCGCGTATTCGACGGCGGCGCACGGAACCGTCTCGCGCATCGTGCCGCAGATCGAAGGGCCGGCGACCGACCCGCGCTCCGAAGTCGAATACATCGTGACCGAGTACGGCGTGGTCAATCTGCGCGACCTCTCGACGCCGGAGCGCGCGGAGGCGCTCATCGGCCTGGCGCATCCGAAGTTCCGCGAAGACCTGCATCGGCGCGCGAAGGAGATCGGCTACTTGTGATTTCGCAATCGAAACGACCGGCCGCATCGGGATCGGTCCATGACAATGGAGTTGGAGGAAGGGAGCTAGAAAGATGGAACATGAGATCCGCATAACCTCGCGCGACTTCGCCCTGACCGGAGCCATCGAAACGCTGATTCGCAAACGCGCGGAGCGGCTGGAGACGCATTTCGATCGCATCACCAGTTGTCATGTGGTGCTTGCGGCGCCCACCGTTCATCATCATCGCAACGGCGGCCCGTTCGACGTGAGCATCGTGCTGCACGTGCCGGGCGGCGAGCTCGCGGTGAACCGGCAGCATGGCGAGGATCTTTCCATCGCGGTGCGCAACGCTTTCGATTCGGCGCGGCGCAAACTGCAGGATTACGTTCGGGAAATGCGCGGCGATGTGAAGAAGCACGCATTCCCATCGTGATGGGGCATCAAGGGATGTTATCGAGGTAGGCTTATAGCATCCTTTGATGCTAGATAGTTTCCATGGCGACGCAAAAGATTCTGACGCTCACGGAAGTAGCGGAGCTCCTGCAGGTCCATCCGATCACGGTCTACCGCCTGATCAAGGCCGGCAAACTTCCCGCCTTCCGCATCGGCAGGGTCCTGCGCTTCGACGCCGATCAACTGGAGAATTGGCTCCTGCTCAAACAGCAGAAAGCCGAAGCGAGGAATGGCCGGCACAAAGCGAAGAGCGCCTCCTCGGCCGAGTACCTCGCGTATCCGCGCGGCGAACTGTTTCGCCCGGAAAACCTCCTCGAGACTCTCGCCATCAGCCGCCCACTGCTGGTCAGCTCTTATATCGACGCGAAGCGAACTCCGCGCAAATCGCTGGTGTGCGCGCGTTGCGATGACGTTCGCAAGCCCATCGCCGCGCTGCTCCTGTTCGCATCCGAACAGGCGAAGCGGCATTGGAAGCAAGCCGCGATGCCGTTTTGCCGCGGCTGCTTCGCCCAACTGAAGAAGCTCGCCGCGGCTGATGTAAGCGGTGAGGCCGCGCTCGCCACCGCCTCGAAAACCGATCGCGCGCAATCGCGGCGGTCCGGCACTGCGAGGACGCGCTAGCGCTCACACCGCGTCTAGCGCGGCGGTAAACTCATCGAGGAGATCGCGCCAGTGCTCGGTCCCGACAGAAATCCGCACCAGCGCATCGGTGATGCCAGCCGCCGCGAATTCCTCCGCCGATAGCTCACTATGAGTGGTCGTCTTCGGATGGCATACGAGGCTCTCGACCCCGCCGAGACTGACCGCGTTCTTCGCGATCTTCAGATGTCGCAGGAACTCGAACGCGCCGGTTTTCCCACCCCGGATTATCAGCGACATCAGCGAGCCGGGGTAATCGGTTTGCGCGTCGCGAATCCGTATCTGCTCGGGATCGGTAAACAGCGACGGATACAGCAGCCGCTCGATCTTCGGATGCTTCACCAGCGCCTCCGCGATGCGCTGCGCGTTCTTGCTCTGCCGGTTCATCCGCAAACCCACGGTGGACAGCCGCGAATCGAGGATCCAGCATTCGTCGGCTTGCAGGATGTTGCCGAGCAGCGCGCGAATCCCGGCCAGGCGCTGAATCAATTCGGGATCCGATGCCATCACCACTCCCGCGAGGAGATCGCTGAAGCCGCCGAGGAACTTGGTCGCCGAATAGATGACGAGGTCGGCGCCGCGCGCGAGCGGATGCTGAAACGTCGGCCCCATGAAGGTGTTATCGACCGCCAGCAGTGGCCGCTTCGGATGACGCCGGACCGCATCGGCCGCCTGCTGGATGTCCGACATCGTCAGGGTCGGATTCGCGGGAGTCTCGATGAGCACGAGGCGGAGATCGTCGGTCTCCTCGATGGCGCGGCTGAGCGCTCTCGCGTCGCCGGCCGGAACGCCGCGCGCGGAAAATCCCAGCGGCTCGATCACCTGATGAATCAGGTGCTGCGTGCCGCCATATAGAGGTTGCGTGTAAATCATCGCATTGCCGCGCTCGAGGAACGCCAGCAGCACGCTGGAGATCGCCGCCATCCCCGAATTGAAAACCGCGGCCGTCTTCGCGCCGCGCTCCAATGGCACCAGTTGCTCCTCGAGGATTTCGGCATTGGGATGATTCAGGCGCGCATAGATCAGGTCGGGGCGATCCTCGCCCAGCGGCTTGACCTTGCCGAGCACGATGCCGAACGCGCGCTCCGCGGCTTCGGGGCTCGGGAAGACGAAGGTCGAGCTGCGATAGACCGGCGGCCGCGCGGATCCCACGGACAGCGCGGGATCGAAGCCTCGGGTGAGGACGGCGGTTTCCGGTCGGACGCGATAGGAGATTTTTGCCATGAGTTGCTCCGTCGAGGTTGGCGTCGATGATGTTCTTGCTTTGATTCTACACGTCGGCGCTGGCGATGATCTTCACCCCGCGCGCGCTGAGGCGATGGCGCAAGCGCTCGTCGCCGGATGGATCGATCGCGCGGCACAAATCCCAAATCACGCGCACGCGAAAGCCATCCTTCACCGCGTCCTCCGCACTCCAGCGCACGCAGTAGTCGCGCGCCAGCCCGCAGATGAAGACCTCGCTCACTCCGTGATTCTTCAGGTAGCCGGTCAGCCCCGTCGGCGGACGCTTGCCGCGCGGGTTCCAGTTGTTGCGCAGCGCGCTGTAGGAGTCGGTCGCCGGGTCGGTGGCCTTGCGGATGACCGCAGTGACTTTGTCCCACGGAAGGTCCGCATGAAGCTGCGCGCCGCGCGTGCCCTGCACACAATGCTCGGGCCATAGCGTCTGGTCATGGTGATAGAGCCGGATGGTATCCATCACCTGATGCCCGGGATGACTGCTCGCAAACGAGATGTGGCCGCGCGGATGCCAATCCTGGGTCGCCACCATGAGATCGAATTTGCCGGAGTTCATCAGCCGGCGCAGCGGCGCGAGGATCTCATCGCCATCGGGAACGGCGAGCGCGCCACCGGGCAGGAAATCATTCTGGAGGTCGACCACCAGCAGCGCGCGTCGCGGATTCGCCATATCACACGAAAGCATTGTCAGGGTTGAAGATCGAGCCGCGCTTATGCGCACAATCAGAGTTGCATTCCACATCTCAAGGTCGAGGACAAATTGCCATGCCCTACGTTGAGGGGCGCACGATTCACGATGCCGACGCGCACATTATGGAGGCGCCCAACTTTCTCGACGATTACGTCGAGGCTCGCTACGCCGCCGAGATCAGGAAGAAGAATTTCTTCGGCGGGATCGGCGCTACCGAGGGAAAAGATCTCTTCGCGATCGTGCGCCATCGCCATGATGACCCGCAGTGGCGCGCGGCGAGCAGGGAAAGAATCCTGCTCCGCGAGATGCCCGCCGCGGCGAAGCAGCGCTTTTACTGCGACAACTTTATCGATCTGATGGGCGCGGGACTGCCGGCAGACCTGCGCCATCCGGCGTCACAACCAACGGGCGCAAATGCCTAACCAGAAGTAGAGGATAAACATCATGCAGAAACGAAAGCTCGGCAGGCAGGGACTCGAAGTATCGGAACTGGGACTCGGATGCATGGGGATGTCGCAGTTCTACGGTCCGCGCGACGACAACGAATCCACCGCCACGCTGGAGCGCGCGATCGAGCTCGGGATCAACTTCTTCGACACCGCCGACGTCTACGGGGTCGGTCACAACGAGGAGCTGGTCGGCAAGACGCTGCGCAAGCATCGCGACCAGGTCATCATCGCGACCAAGTTCGCCAACCAGGTGCTGCCCGACGGCAAGCGCGCGATCAACGGACGCCCTGAATACGTACGCTCGGCCTGCGATGCGTCGCTGAAGCGGCTCGGCATCGACTGCATCGATCTTTACTATCAGCATCGGGTGGACAAGAACGTGCCGATCGAGGAGACCGTCGGCGCGATGGCCGAATTGGTGCGGCAGGGCAAGGTTCGCTATCTCGGATTGTCGGAAGCCGGCGCGAAGACGATTCGCCGCGCGCATGCGACGCATCCCATCAGCGCGCTGCAATCGGAATATTCGCTGTGGACGCGCGACTACGAGGATGAAGTCATTCCGACGTTGCGCGAACTCGGCATCGGCTTCGTGCCGTTCAGCCCGCTGGGCCGCGGTTTTCTGAGCGGCAACCTGCGCGAGCTGGACGATAAGGATGCGCGCCGCACCATTTCGCCGCGCTTCGCCGCCGACAACATGGCGGCCAATTTGAAGGTGGTCGATCGGATCACCACCATCGCGAAAGAAAAAAACATCACCCCGAGTCAGCTCGCGCTCGCATGGGTGCTGGCGCAGGGCGATGACATGGTGCCGATTCCGGGCACCAAGCGCCGCACCTACCTCGAGGAAAATGCCGGCGCGACCAACGTGAAACTGTCGAAGAGCGATCTCGCGCGCATCGAGGAAGTCGCGCCCAAGGGTTTCGCTGCCGGCGGCCGCTACCACGACATGAGCACGGTGAACGTCTGAGCGAGGGACGCAGCTTTCACGCATTCTTCACGGCGACTGGTTATTCCAATCGCCACGCAGGAATGCCTTCGCGGTAGCGACGAAATAATTTTTCGCGCCGGCGAAAATCGGAGCATGGCCCGCGTTCGGGATCACCAGCAGATGTGAGCGCGGGATCGCGGCGTACATCGCGGTCGCGATGCTCAGTGGATAGAGCGGGTCGCGGTCGCCGTACACGATGAGCGTGTCGGCGGTGATCTTCGCAAGGTCAGCCGCGGTGAAATTCAAATCATCGTAGCTGTCCTTGAATGCGTTTCCGTTGCGGAACAACGCGCGAATCTGATCGTCACCGTGCCGATGACGCGCTCGCATCTGCGCGAGCTCTTCCGCCCCGAGCTGGTCGAATGAGAACTGCGCCATGATCGCGCGCGCCTGATCGGGAAAATGGGTCGTCGCGCTGATGATGACCATCGCCTCGACCCGCGAAGGCTGCTGCGTCGCCATATGAAGGAAGGTGTTGCCGCCGCCGCTCAAGCCGATGGCTTTGAATTTGTCGATCTTCAAATGATCGAGCAGCGCAAACATATCGAGCGCGGACTGCCGATGGGTGAATTCACCCGGCGAATTGGTCGAGCCGCCGTGCCCGCGCATATCGGGGATGATCAACCGCCAGGACTGCGCGAGATCATCGAGATCGAAAACATAGCGCCAGTCGGAACCCGCGCCGGTGAATCCGTGCAGCAACATCAGCGGCTCACCTGCGCCGCGAATTTCGTAGTACAGCTCAATCCCGTTGACGGACGCGACATGGCCCGCGGTCGATTCGGATTGCATTCACCCTCCAGCGGCGGTCGGTGATAAATAGAGGACCACATCTTAAGCAAGGGGTTTCGAAACGTGAAGATCGGACTATTTGCGGCAGTAGCGGGACGCGGCACCAACACGATGGCGATCACCAAGGCGTACGCCACCAACGCCGAGCGCCTGGGCTTCTCAACCTTGTGGGTCCCGGAGCATGTCGTCCTAGTAGATAAATACGCCTCGAAGTATCCCTACAGCGGCGACGGCGTGTTGCCCGCGGCGACCGACGCGCCGATTGCCGATCCCTTCATCTCGTTGACCGCGATGGCGGCGGTGACCGAGAAAATCCGCCTCGGAACCGGCATCTGCCTGGTGCCGGAGCATAATCCGGTCGTGCTGGCGAAGGTGGTGGCGACGCTGGATTGGATGAGCAACGGGCGGGTCGCGCTCGGCGTCGGCATCGGATGGCTGGAAGAGGAATTTCAAGCGATCGGCATTCCATGGGAGCGGCGCGCGGCGCGCACCCGCGATTGTATCAACGCGATGCGCAAACTGTGGGGCGAGGCGATTAGCTCATACAGCGGCGAGTTCGTGAAGTTCGAGGGCGTGCGCTCCAACCCCAAACCGATCCGCGGCGGCGATCTGCCGATTCTGTTCGGCGGCGAAAGTAATCCCGCACTGCGGCGCGTCGCCGAGTACGGCAACGGATGGTTCGGCTTCAATCTGACGCCCGACGACACGGCGGCGAAGCTGCGCAAGATGGAAGAGTTGCTGAAGGCGAACCATCGCAAGCTCTCCGAGATCGAGATCATCGTGTCGCCCTATACCAAGAAAATCGTGCCCGATGATCTCAAGCGTTATCGCGATGCGGGCGTGCATGAAATGGTCGTGGTCAACATTCGCCCGCCGAAGACGGTCGAGGAAGCGGCGACGCGGTTGGAGGAAGCGGCGCGAACCTGGCTCGATCCCGCCGCGAAGCTCTAATCCGATCCGATTGTGATTGCGCTCGCCGGGGCGGCCATCCACACCGCATCGGCGAGCGCTGGTTTTTCCAGCTTCCGGATGGACTGAGTTTTGCTTTACTGACTGGCGATGTCGAAATCGCTCGATATAATACTGTCCGCGGACCGTGACGTGACGAACGATCACGCACATGCTGAGTTTCGAGTAGTGGACCGGATATGCGCCTACCAATTCGCCTGATAATCGCTGACGATCATGTTTTGTTCCGCCAAGGGTTGCGCTCGCTGCTGCGCCTTCACGACGAGATCGACCTGGCCGGTGAAGTTGAAACCGTCGGCGAGCTGCGCGCCGTCGTGGCGGAAACCGGCTGCGATATTCTCCTGCTCGATTTGCAGATGGAGCGCTCCTCGATGGATGACATCGCCGAGCTCTCGCGACTCACCCGGGTGATCGTGCTGACCGCCAATGAAAGCACGGAGATGGGCATGCGCGCGTTGCGCCTCGGCGCCAAGGGCGTGGTGCAGAAGCGGTTCGCGATCGAAACGCTGATGACGGCCATCAAAACAGTCGCCGAGGGGCTGGTGTGGATGCCGCCATCGCTGCAGGCCGAACTCGCCGAGCAGGAGAGCTCTCCGGTCAGACGGCTCACGCCGCGCGAATCGGAAATCGTGCGCTGCGTGGCCAATGGCCTGCGCAACGCGCAGGTCGCGCAACATCTCTCGATCAGCGAGAGCACCGTCAAGACGCATCTGAACAAGATCTTCCAGAAGCTCGACGTGCGCGATCGCCTCGGACTCACGCACTACGCGATCAAGACGGGCCTCGTCTCGCTCGATCGCGACAGCTGATTCTCTCCGACGGCAAACAGGCCTCGCCCTGCGCAACCGTCAGTCAGCGAAAATTCCTGCCGCACAATTTCAAGGCACTGCCCGCGCGATGACCACGCATCGGCGCGCGCACTTTCCGCGATTCGATCGCCCCCCGCGCGCGATCGAGCCAGATCCGAAACTCATGGGCGAGAAGCGTATCCATCGTTGGTTGTAGAGCCGCGCCCACCACCAGATTGATGTCGCGATTTTCCTGCTGAGGCATAGGCATTGCTCTGTACCCCTGCTTCTGAAGCGTCGCGCAATCTGTGCGGCGCAAGAAAATCGGGTGAGCAATTCTGAACAGGAGGGTACGACAACAGTGTTTGGTAGAGGACTAGACGGAAAATGGGAGTTATGGAAAGAGCGTTGGCATGATCCGGACCTGCGGATCAAAGCCGGGCACATGCTGCTCGGGAAAACGATCGGCCTCGCGATCGTGGTGTTCTTTATTTCGAAGTGGTACCTGCCCACTTCCGCATATGCCGACGCGGCGCCGGCGCTGCCACCGCCGCATATCAACGCCATCAACACAGTATGGACACTGGTCGCAGCCTACCTGGTTTTCTGTATGCAGGTCGGCTTCGTCATGCTGGAGTCGGGCTTCGCGCGCTCGCGTGAAACCGTCAACATCCTGGTCGAAGGAATCGCCGATACTTGCATTTGCGGTGTGACCTTCTGGCTATGGGGCTTCGCGTTTATGTTCTGCCCCGGCACGCCCTGGATCGGCACCACCGGCTTCATGCTGCACGGGCTGCCGGCGACCTACGGCACCACCGGCGTTCCGCTGCTCGCGTACTGGGTTTTCCAGTATGCCTTCGCGGACACCTGCTCGACGGTTACCTCGGGCGCAATGATCGGCCGCTGCGATTTTATCGGCGACCTGATTTACAGCGTCGGCGTCACCGGCTTCATCTATCCGATCATCGGCCACTGGGCCTGGGGTCCGGATGGATGGCTCGCGAACATGAACCCGATCCCGTTCCATGACTTCGCGGGTTCGACGGTCGTCCACACTATCGGTGGAACGATTTCGCTTGCGGGCGCAATCGTACTCGGCCCCCGCCTCGGCCGCGTGTTCAAACGCGACGGCGGCGCGCCAATGAAGCCGCATGATTTGATCATCGGCGCGACCGGCGGCCTCATCCTGTGGTTCGGATGGTACGGCTTTAACCCCGGCAGCACGCTCTCCGCACTCGATGCGCAAGGTATCGGCCGCGTATCATTTAACACGACCCTGGCGGCCTGCTCCGCGGGTTTAACTTCGCTCTTCTATTCCTACATCAAGGGCAAAAAATGGGATCTCGGACTAACGGTTAACGGCTTCCTCGCCGGACTCGTCGCGATAACATGCCCTTGCTACTGGGTTGACCCGGAAGGCGCGTTCCTGCTCGGCATCGGCGCGGGCATCGTGGTGGTATGGGGTATCGACCTGCTCGAGTACCTGCGTATCGACGACCCGATCGGCGCGGTTCCAGTTCACATGATCGCGGGAATCTGGGGAACGCTGTCCCTCGGACTCTTCGCGGCGGGCAAGTATGGCTCGCCAACTCCGCTGGGCGCCGACACCAGCACGGTGGTGACCGGACTCTTTTACGGCGGCGGCTTCGGCGTGCTGATTTCGCAGATGATCGGCAGCTTCTCGATCACCATCGCGACCTTCGCAGTGTCGATGGCGCTGATGTACGGAACGCAGGCAATCTTCCGGCTGCGGGTTCCGACCGAGGGCGAGATCGAGGGCCTCGACATCCACGAGCACGGCTTCCCGGCATATCCGGAGTATGTCGTGACCGGCGACGATGGATGTCCCAAGACGATCGACGATGTGCCAGTTGGGCGGCGCACCTTCGCGCGTCCATCCAAAAAGAGAGCAGCTTAAATTCGGGCTTGCTCAGCCCCGATGGGTCGGCCTTCCTTCCTTACCAGGGAAGGGGGGCCGGCCCTCAAATTTTGCCGAAGAGTAGAAGCGATGGCTCCAAACTACTGCCGCGGCATTTGCGATGCGTGCTCCCTTCTCATAAATTTGCGGCTCGCGGTAGCCGCTTGAGGAACTATGGCCCGCCGCGCAAAGGTTAGGAAAATTCCGCACGGAAAAAATGGCGAGAAGCGGACCTTCACGCATCTTATTATCGGCCCGCCCCGTAGCGTCCGCGAACCGGGAATCTTCCACAGTCTGTCGCTGGTAGCATTCCTGGCCTGGGTCGGCCTCGGGTCCGACGGCCTGAGCTCCTCATGCTATGGCCCCGAAGAAGCCTTCCTCGCGCTCGGCCATCATCAGTATCTCGCGGTGTTCCTCGCGCTGATGACGGCGGTCACGGTGTTCGTCATCGCGACTTCGTACTCGCAAACCATCGATTTATTTCCCACCGGAGGCGGCGGATACCTGGTCGCCACGACATTGCTCGGCGCGACGCCCGGCGTGGTTTCCGGATGCGCACTGGTGGTGGATTATGTGCTGACCGTTTCGATATCGATCGCGAGCGGCGCCGATGCCATCTTCAGCTTTCTTCCGGTCGGATGGGGTCCGTGGAAGCTCTGGGTCTGCGCGCTGGTCGTGTTCCTGATGGTGCTGATGAATCTCCGCGGCGTGAAAGAATCGGTGCTCTCGCTGCTGCCGATCTTTATCGCCTTCATCATCATGCACGTGCTGCTGGTCGGCTATGCGCTGGTGAGTCACGGCGCGGAGCTGCCGACGGTGTTTCATACCGCCACGCGCGAGGCCCACAACAGCGCGAGCATCCTCGGATGGTTCGTGCTGCTGGCGATTTTCTTCCGCGCCTACTCGATGGGCGGCGGCACCTACACCGGCATCGAGGCGGTCAGCAACGGCTTGCCAATTCTGCGCGAGCCGCGCACCGTGACCGGCAAGCGCACGATGGTGTACATGGCGATCTCGCTGGCGTTTATCGCGGGCGGAATCCTGCTCGCCTATCTCCTCGAGCACGTCGAACCGGTCGCGGGCAAAACCCTCAATGCGGTTCTATTCGAGCGCGTCGCCTCCAAATGGACCCTCGGCGGACCGATCATCACCTTTACCATGATCACCGAGGGCGCCCTGCTCTTCGTCGCCGCGCAGACCGGCTTCATCGATGGTCCGCGCGTCCTCGCCACGATGGCGCACGATCGATGGCTCCCGCGACGCTTCTCCTACTTGAGCACGCGCCTCGTCACCCAGGACGGCGTGATGGCGATGGGACTCGCGGCGCTCGCGGTTCTCATCGGCACCGGCGCCAGCGTCGATCTGCTGGTGGTCCTCTATGCCATCAATGTCTTCGTGACCTTCACCCTGTCGCAACTCGGGATGAGCACGCATTGGTGGAGCGTGCGGAAAACCGAGCGCGGATGGGCGCACAAACTCGCCATCAATGGCATCGGATGCGCCTTCACCCTCTCGATTCTCCTCATCACGCTCGCCTTGAAGTTCAACCAGGGCGGATGGGTCACCATCGTGATCACCAGCGCGCTGGTCGGGCTATGCTTCATCGTGCGCCGCCACTATGAGCATGTCGCCCTCGCGATAAAAAAACTCGAGGCCGACATCCTGCCCAAGCTCTACACCGCCAACCCGGTCGAGCCGGGCCTGCGCGATCCCGATTCTCCTACCGCGGTCATCCTGGTCAGCGGTTTCAATGGCCTCGGACTCGCGACGCTGCTGCAAATCGAGGAGCTCTTTCCCCGGCAGTTCCGCAACATGGTCTTCGTCGGCGTCGGCGAGGTCGATTCCTCGCAGATGCGCAGCCATGATCAAATCGAAACCCTCGAAAGCCGCATGACCGATGATCTCCAATCCTACTGCGACCTCGCCGGCCAGCTCGGTTTTCATGCCGAACAGCGCGCCGGCCTCGGTCCCGATGTGGTCCTCGAGCTGCGGCTCGCCTGCACCGAGGTGATGCACACCTTCTCGCACTGCGTGTTCTTCGCCGGCAGCCTGGTGTTCGAGGACGAATCCGAGGGCGTCATCGAGCGCTTCCTGCACAACCACACCGCGTATGAAATCCAGCGCTGGTTGCAGATCCAGGGCCGCAGCCTCGTCATCCTGCCGGTATGCGTGAGCATGAGCGCCACCGCGGCGGCGGAGAAAAAAACCGCGCCACCCAAAGTCGAGGACCCGCATCACCACCGCCCGCGGCAGATCTCCGCGCACTGAATCGCGATCCGCCGCCCTACCTGAATGCTTGCACGCGCGAGGCAGCGCGCTATCTTCGCTTCGATGACTCCCACGACGCCGCCATTTCGCGCCGACCATGTCGGCAGCCTGCTGCGCACGCCTGAAGTGCTCCGCGCGCGCGATGACTATCAGCATGGCCTGATAACCAATGTGCAACTGCGCGTCATCGAGGATGCGGAGATTCGCAAAGTGGTGAAGATGCAGGAGGACCTCGGCCTCCAAAGCGTCACCGATGGCGAGTATCGGCGCGGCTCATGGCACATGGATTTCCTCTATCAGGTCGGCGGCGTCACCCGGGCGCATGACAACCTGACGGTAAAGTTTCACAATGAGCAGGGCGACCTCGAATTCACGCCCGCCGCGCTGCGGGTCTCCTCGAAGCTGAAGTTCGCGCAGTGCATTTTCGCCGATGATTTTCGCTTTCTTAAATCCATCGCCACTGCCACGCCAAAGCTCAGCATCCCCTCCCCCAGCATGATGCATTATCGCGGCGGGCGCGCGGCTATCGATGCTTCCGTGTATCCCGCTCTCGAGGAGTTCTGGCACGACCTCGGCGCGGTCTATGCCGAGCAGATTGCCGCACTCGGCGCGCTCGGCTGCACCTACCTGCAACTCGACGACACCAGCCTCGCGTATCTGAACGATCCTGCGCAGCGCGAGTACATCGCACAACTCGGTGGCGATGCCGCCCGCCAGCATCTCACCTACATCCGGCTGATCAACTCGGCGCTCGCGAAACGCCCGCCCGGTATGACGATTTGCTCCCATATGTGCCGCGGCAATTTCCGCTCCTCATGGGTCGCCACCGGCGGTTATGACTACGTCGCCGAGGCGCTGTTCGGCGAGCTTGGCGTTGACGCCTTCTTCATGGAGTACGACGACGCGCGCTCCGGCGGCTTCGAGCCGCTGCGCTTCGTGCCCAAGGGGAAGACCGTTGTGCTCGGGCTGGTCAGCAGCAAGCGCGCCGCGCTGGAAAGCAAGGATGACCTCAAGCGCCGCGTCGAGGCCGCATCGAAGTACGTCGCGCTCGACCAACTCTGCCTCAGCCCGCAATGCGGCTTCTCCTCGACGGTGGAAGGCAACGCGCTGACCGTCGCGGATGAAATCGCCAAGCTCCGGCTGGTGGTGGAAACGGCGCGCGAGATCTGGGGCTGAGCCGGGCGAATTCCGGAGTCAGGCGGCGCGCTGCGGTGGGCAAGCAGGCTCTTGACCGAAAGTTTTTCGCGATTTCCACTCATCGTTTGCCATATGATGCGTAATTGTGTTAGCAACGCTTTGTCGATAGTTGGATTAGTGGGGGGCTGATACTTTTCGCACTGTGCCACGCGGATTTTTGCACTCCCCGGTCTGATTTTTCGCACCTAACGGCCTAAGCCGGTTTTGCTCCTACGCAAGGAGCGACGGCACGGATGTACCTGGGGAGGGCGCCGTGGATAATTTTCGACTCCGTCTCAATTCCTGGACCAGTTCCAACCGCGCACTCGCTGCCGCCTTCAGCTGGCTCAGAGGTGGCTCCAGCGCGCTGGCGCGCCCGACCTTCCTGCTCGCCTTGGTACTGACGGTACCCGTACTGGTGATCCTGCTTGCGCCCAAACTGCGCGCGCTACAGCCCCCTAATATCATCAACGTCAACACCATCAGCGATACGCCGGCGCCCGGCTTCTGCACCCTGCGCCAGGCGATCGCCAATGCGAACGCCGAATCGGATGTGAGCGGCGGCGACTGCATGGCGGGTACCGGGACCGACACCATCCAATTCAGCGTCAACGGCTCGATCGATATTTCCGGAAATGGAACGCTGCCGAAGGTCGTCAACACGCTCACCATCGATGGAACCGGACAGACCATCACGGTCACCGGCGCGGACTCGTCGAAGTGATGGCGGTCAAACTGAGCGCGACGCTGACGCTGATGAATCTCACCATCGCGCACGGCAAAGCCACCAATGGCGGCGGCGTGAGCAACGACGGCACGCTGAATGTTCAAGGGAGCACGTTTTCGAACAATAGCGCTGCGGTCTTCGGTGGCGGCATCTACACCACCAGCTCCATGACGGTCACCGACAGCATTTTCACCGCCAACAGCTCCACCGCCGATCAAGGGCGGCGCGATCGCGGTCGATCCGGCCAACCCAAATGAAGTTACGACCACCATCACCGGCTCGACGTTTTCGGGAAACACCAGCCGAAGGCGGGGGTGGCGCCATCGAAAACGGTGCTAACGGATTTGGTGGCACCGACTTGATCGTCACCAACAGCACATTCTCCAATAATGCGCGTTCCTAACGGCTTGGGGAGAGGCGGCGGGTGGCGCGATCCGTAACGATGCACCCAATCAGCGCGATAACCATTACCAATAGCGCATTCTCCAACAACAGCGCGGGCAGCGAACCTGAACATGAACAACCAGGGTGGCGCGATCGCCAGGCAGCGGCGGACGGTGTCCTAATCATCAGCAATGACACCTTTTCCGGCAACGGTGCCAACCTCGGCGGCGCGGTCTCCAACCTGGTCGCCAGTTTCCTATCGGTCACCAACTCCACCTTCTCCGCCAACATCGGCTCGGTCGATGGCGGTGGTCTCGTAACCACCGGCCCGGCCGACGTAAATAACAGCACTTTCTCGGGAAACAATGGGGGCACCGGCGGGGGCGCCGGGGTAGCGATCGATTTCGGCTCCGGTCCGGTGACCATTACCGGTACCATCCTCGCCAACGAAGCCTCAGGCGGTAACTGCGCCGGCTCGACCTTCCTCGATGGCGGCTACAACATCTCCGACGATGCGACCTGCGACTTCGGCACCAGCACCGGCCTCAACGGCGAGACCCTCGGCGACAACGTCAATCCGAACCTCGATCCCGATGGACTGGAAAACAACGGCGGCCCGACCCAGACCATCGCGCTGCTCTCGACCAGCCCCGCTATCGACGCGGTTCCGCTCGGGCTGTGCCCGTTGACCGATCAGCGCGGTTTCCCGCGCCCCGACGATGCCGGCTCGCCTGACGCCTGCGACGTCGGCGCGTACGAGTACTCGTTCCTGCCGATCGAGGTTAACACCATCCTCGACAGCAGCACCTCGGGCGACGGCAAATGCAGCCTGCGCGAGGCGATCAACAACGCCAATAGCGACACCGATACCACCGGCGGCGACTGCACGCTGGGCAACGAGGTCGTGTTCAGCGTCAGCGGCACCATCACCTTGGGCAGCGAACTTCCCACCATCACCAGCCCCGACGTCACCATTGATGGGAGCGGACAACCCATCGCCGTCGATGGCGCCACGTCATTCCAGGTGTTGAACGTCAGTACGACGGGGAGCCTGAGCCTCAAGAATCTGACCATCCAGAACGGAAACGAGGCCAGCGGCGATGGCGGCGCGATCATCAACAACGGAAACCTCGCGGTCAGCAACGTCACCTTCTCCGGCAATTCCGCCCCCAATGGCAATGGCGGCGCGATCGCCAGCAATGGCCCGCTCAGCGTCATTCACAGCATCTTTTCCAACAATAGCGCGCCGACCAACGCCGGCGGCGCGATTGACGTCGAAAGCGGCACCGCGAGCATTACCACCACCACCTTTTCCACCAACAGCGCCGGCGGCAATGGCGGCGCGATCGAGAACGATGTCACCGCATTTACGGTGACCGCCAGCACCTTCTCCGGCAATACCAGCGGCGCCTATGGCGGCGGGATTGACAACCAGGCCGGTACTTTTACACCGCCGTACCCGAGCGTGGTCAACAGCACTTTCGCGGGCAACAGCGCGATCACCGGTGGCGGGGGCATTTCCAATTCGGCAGCCAATGGAGGCCCCCAGCTTGTCAACACCACGTTCTATCAGAACAGCGCGGCCAGCGGCGGCGGCGTCTTTGGGAATTTCCTTATCACCGGCAGCGTATTCGCCCATGAACCATCCGGTGGTAACTGCTCTCAGAACACTGGTGGCTACCCCTACAACCTTTCCGATGACAATACTTGTGGCTTTGACTCTTCGAGCTTTATAAGCCCCAATGGCGGCCCCATCGGAGACAACGTCGATCCGCTCCTCGACCCGGCCGGCCTGCAGGATAATGGCGGCCCGACCCAGACCATAAAACTGCAACCCGACAGTCCCGCGATCGACGCCGATCCGCTGTCCAATTGCCCCAGCACCGATCAGCGCGGCGCCAAGCGTCCGGAAATGGCGGACCTCGGCAAGCCCGTTCCTGCGTGCGATAGCGGAGCGGTCGAGTCCGGCGGCATCGTTCCCACCGCGACGGTCACGGCTACGCCGCCAACTCCGGCCCCAACCCCGACGACCGGGGGTACCGCGAGTGTCACCCCGACCGTCGACTCCGACTCCGACTGCAACCTCTACTAGCCTCCCCATTATCACTCAAACCGCAACCCCGACCGCGGTGGCCACCCCGGTGCCGTTCAACATCGTGGTGAACAGCCTGCTCGATCCGACCGCGACCTCGGGCAACGGCTTCTGCACCCTGCGCGAGGCGATCAACAACGCCAATGCCGAAGCCGACACCAGCGGGGGTGACTGCGCGGCCGGGACCGGCAACGACCTCATCACCTTCAGCGTGGTCGGCACCATCAATATTTCCAGCCAGGGAACCCTGCCGGCGATCGTGAACACGCTGACCATCGCGGTTACCCACCCCAATATCACCATCGACGGTGGGAATCTGGTCGGGGTGATGGCGGTCAACACCGGCGCAGTGCTGACCCTGAAAAATCTCACCATCGCGCATGGCAACGCAGCGAGCGGCGCCGCGGTGTTCAGCGACGGCGCGTTGAATCTGGTCGCCGTCACCATCGCGAACAACGTCAATACCGGCAGTTTTGGCGGGAGCATCTATAGCGACGGGCCGCTGACCGTCAACGGCAGTGCTTTCGTTGGTAACAGCGCAAGTAACGCCGGCGCCGGCATCACTCTTTCCCAACCAACCCCCAGTGGAGTCCCGACTCCGGCTCCCGGCCACGGATTTCCCAACACCGGAATCATCACCGACTCTACGTTTACCGGCAATACGTGCCAGATTGGGTGTGCGGTGTTTAACATCTGCATAGGCGTGGAATGCACCCTGAGCATCACCCACAGCACCTTCTCCAACAACAGCGCAACCGGCAACCAGCCCACTTCCGGCGCTCTCGCTAACGTCGCACCATTCAGCAGCATAACCATCGCCGACAGCACGTTCCTGAACAACAGCTCGTTCAGCAGCGGCAACAATAGCACCGGCGGAGCGATCGGCGTCCTCGCACCATTTAGCGCGCTAGTCGTCACTAACAGCACTTTCTCCGGCAACAGTGATGGGACTGCCAACCCTGGAAATGATTTGGGGGGCGGCGCGATATCAGACGTTGCACCGTACAGTTCGATAGCCATCAGCGGCAGCACCTTCTCCGATAACAGTTCGGGCAGCTCTGGCGGTGGTTTCAGCAATCCAGTTCCAATTGATTTCGTCTCCATCACCAACTCGACCTTTTCCGGTAACAGCGCACCGGCGGGCGGCGGCGCGATCTCTGACCTCGGCGCGTTGGTCGTCACCAACAGCACTTTCTTCGACAACAATTCCAACGACAATAGCGGCGGCGGCATCTCCTTCGGAGGCGTCGAGGGACAAATCGGCAATTCTCCTGCGCTGGTTACTGGCAGCGTCTTCGAAGGCGAAAGCGGCGGTAACTGCGACGGGATGATCCTCAACGGCGGGTACAATGCTTCCGACGATGCGACCTGCGGCTTCGGCACCAGCACCGGCGTGGCCGGCCAAACCCTCGGCGACAACGTCAACCCGCAGCTCGATCGCGGCAGGACTGGAGCTCAACGGAGGAACCACCGAGACCATCGCGCTGCAGGGCAACAGCCCCGCCATCGACGCGGTTCCGATCGAACTATGCCCGACCGATCGATCAGCGCGGATTTCCGCGGCCCGACCCCGAGGGCTTGCAAACCGCCTGCGATGCCGGCGCGTACGAGTCCACCCCGATCATCGTCAACACCACCAGCGATAGCAGTCCCTCGGGCGACCATCTGTGCAGCCTGCGCGAGGCGATCAACAACGCCAACAGCTTGGTGGACACCACAGGCGGCGACTGCGGGCTGGGCGAACTGATTACCTTCAGCGTCAGCGGCACCATCACGCTTAACAGCACGCTGCCCGCGATCCAGGCCGGCGTTTCGATCGCTGGGAGCGGACAGACCATCACCATCGATGGCGCCAGTACCTACCAGGTGCTGCTGGTAAACAGCGACGCCAGCCTGAGCCTGATCGACCTGACCATCGCAAATGGAAACTCCGGGAACGGAAATGGTGGCAGGCGTCAGCAATAAGGGAACCCTGACGGTCAGTGCCGTCACCTTCACCGGTAACTCCGCGCCCGAAGGCGCGGGCGCAGGGATCTACAACAAAGGCTCACTCACCGTCACCGACAGCATCTTCTCCAACGACACCGCACCCCACGGCATAGGCGGCGCTATTCTACAACGATCCCGCCGGGGTCGCGACGGTCAGCAACAGCACATTTTCCAATGGCACCCAGGCGATCGGCAACTTCGGTACGCTTACGGTCACCAACAGCACGTTCCTCAACAACATTACCTCGGTTGCTGGCGGCGCCGCGATCGACAGTTTCGACACCCTCACCGTCACCGGCAGCACCTTCTCCGGCAACAGCACCACGGCTGGCGGGGGCGGCGCAATCGCGAACGGCTTCGACGACACGATGACCGTCAGTAACAGTACGTTTTCCGGCAACAGCGCCCTGGCCGGCGGTGGAATCAGCAATGAGGGCATCGGAAAGGCCAGCAACTGCACTTTCTCTGGCAATAGCGCATCTACCAGCGGTGCCGGTGGTGGTGTCGCAGTAAATGACGGTACGCTGACTGTTACCGGCAGCCTGTTCGCCAATGAACCGTGGGAGGTAACTGCGCGGTCGGCGGCGGCGGGACCACTCTGGCCGATGGCGGCTACAACATCTCCGACGACGCCTCCTGCGGCTTTACCGGGACCGGGGTCAATGGCAAAACCCTCGGCGACAACGTCAATCCACTCCTCGATCCCACCGGCCTGCAGGATAACGGCGGACCGACCAAGACCATCGCGCTGCAATCGACCAGCCCCGCCATCGACGCCGAGCTGATCACCATGTGTCCCAGCACCGATCAGCGCGGGACCCATCGGCCCGATCGCGAAGACCTCGGGGTGACGCCGGCGTGCGATTCGGGCGCCTTCGAGTACGGCAACGTGCTCCCGACTCCGACGCCAACCTCGACGACTACGCCGACGCCGACCATCACGCCGACGCTCACGCCGACCATGACCATCGCGGCGACCCCGACTGCTACGGCTACGGCGACGGGCACTGCAATGACGACCCCGACTCCCACTGCTACACCGGCGGTGTTGGCATCGATCACCTTCGAAGGCAATGGGCCATTGTTCGACTCGGCGGGCCCGGTAACGGCGATCATCGTGACCCGGCCGGCAGGGACGATCTCAGGCGACGTGCTGCTGGCGCAGATCGTCGTTTACGATGGGACCGGAACCAACGTGCCGTCGGCGCCGGCGGGCTGGACCCTCATCCGGCATGACTCGATCAATGGCGGCAATAAGATGACTACGTGGCTCTACTACAAGGTCGCGGGAGCGAGCGAGCCGCCCTCGTACAACTGGCTGATCGCCGCGCAATATGGGGCGGGCGAGATGGGGGATTATCGGGGGGTGGCGCCGGCAGTTATCGACGGATCGTCGGGTGCGACCTCCTCGAGCAGCCCGCCGTCTACTTCGGCGCCCTCGCTGACCCCGAATCATAACGGGGATCTACAGATTTACTACTACGGTGCGCAAAGCGGGACCGCCCCAATCATCACGGAATCCGGGGCAATCTCCTCGCGCGCGAATACTCGGTCAACTAAAGAAGGCTTCACGCTCGCATTCGGTGACCTCCCCGCTCCCTCGCAAGGGGTGGCATCGCCAACCTACAACGCGAGCTCCAATGCGGGAGTTCTCACCGCGCAGGCAGTCCTGCTCATATCGGCGAATGCCTCGCCTACCCCGACGCCGACCACAACGGCTACGCATACCCGGACGCCAACCCCGACCTCCACGCCGGTGCCGGTCACACCTACAGCCACTGCCACTTCGACGGCAACCGCGACGGCGACTTCGACTGCGACGCCTGTCCCGATGTCGTCGATATCGTTCGTGAATGCGAGTGCGTTGACCGATTCGGCCAGCCCGGTGACGACAGTCACCGTGAGTAAACCGGGCGGGGTCATTTCCGGTGACGTGATGCTCGCGCAAATCGTCATCTACGATGGGACCGGTACCAATGTGCCGTCGGCACCGGCGGGCTGGACGGTCATCCGCCATGACAACATCAGTAACGGCAACAAGATAACCTCGTGGCTCTACTACCGGGTCGCCGGCGGGAGCGAACCGGGCTCATACAGCTGGAATATCGCCTCGCAATATGCCGCAGGAGTGATTGGAGCATGGCGGGGAGCGTCGGCATCGCCACTGGACCAAGCCTCCGGCACGACGGCCTCGGGCAATCCGGCGGCGGCTGCGGCACCCTCGTTGATGCCGAATCATAACGGGGAGTTGCAGGTTTACTTCTACGGTTCACAAAATGCTGCCGCCCCGGTCATCACGGAACCGAGCGCGATCACCTCAAGGACAAATGATCGTTCTTCGAAGGAAGGCTTCGCGCTTTCGTTCGGCGACCTCGCGGCTCCATTCCAGGGGGTCGCATCGCCGACGTATAACGCGAGCTCGAGTGGCAGCGGCGGTGTCGTCCTGACTGCGCAGGCGGTGTTGCTCATAGAAGCACCTTAGTAAGAGCGTCGTTCGCCCACTGACCGTAATGCTGATGGCTACCGGGATTCCGGCCCGGTAGCTTATCAGCGGTCGCTTGTTCGCCGTTGCGGAGTGACGCCACGTATTGCGCGGTACCTGGGCCGTTGCCCACGATCGAAACTCGTGGTAGTTCTAGGCCGCGACGAGATCATTTGCGCCGTACTTGTGACACTTGGAACGAAATGATCAGGACCTGCCGAGATCGCGGAAGTGCTCGCTACCATGCTGGTAGACTTCTTCGCCGAAGTCACTTCAACTTCGAGTGCTGCGAGCGCTGATGGTACCTCCTGAAAATCTCAAAAATGTAAGGTTCGCGGATCGGCTTTTTCCCGGCGGCGGGGAGCTAAGCGGACTCATGCGCGCGATGGATTGGTCGACTACTCCGCTGGGTCCTGCGGAAAAATGGCCGCTGG
This sequence comes from uncultured delta proteobacterium, assembly GCA_963761255.1. Classification (GTDB taxonomy): domain Bacteria; phylum Desulfobacterota; class Binatia; order Binatales; family Binataceae; genus DATGKG01. The sequence continues at coordinate 600,569 of CAVXGH010000014.1, read as the reverse complement.
CGCTCCGATCTATAGTCCGGGTCTTACTCACCTCGCGCTACGCTATGTGGATGGGATGGGGACCGGACCTTACATTCCTATACAATGACGCCTACAGCGCCATGTCGCTGGGCGCCAAGCATCCGTGGGCGCTAGGACGGCCATCGCGGGAAGTCTGGTCGGAAATCTGGCCTGAAATTGGCCCGCGGATCGAAAAAGTCCTGCACACCGGAGAAGCTACCTGGGATGAGGCCCTGCTGCTGTTCCTCGAGCGCAGCGGTTACCCGGAAGAGACCTTTCATACCTTCTCCTACAGCCCGTTGGCCGACGACGAGGGCACGGTGCGCGGGCATTTCTGCGTAGTCATCGAAGATACCGAGCGCGTCATCGGTAACCGCCGGTTAGCGGTGTTGAAGGAACTCGCATCCCAGATCGCGACTACCAATCGCATCGATGATGTCTTCGCAGCATCCGAGAAATGCCTCGCCATCGACTCGCGCGATCTGCCTTTCACCCTGCTCTACCGGTTTGAGGGAAATCGCGCGCACCTGGTGTCGCGGAGTCACGTCCCGCCTGGTTACGGCGGCGCGCTCGAAACCGTTGATATCGAGGAACTGGAAAAACTCTGGTCGGTGTCACTTCGAAGTGAGTTTGATGCGATCAAAGTCCTCGACGCCAACCCTCCGGCGGATTGGGGCTCATGGGGAAAGCAGGTCTCGCGAGTCTTTGTCGCACCCATTAGGCAGTCGGAGTCTTCTCCATACGGGGTCCTGATAGCGGGAGCGAATCCCTATCGCCCACCGGATGACGCCTATCGGACTTTTGTAAGTCTGTATATTGGGCAGCTAGCCGCCGGCCTCGCGAATGCGCGGGCCTATGAGGAAGCGAATCGGCGGGCAGACGCATTGGCGGAAATCGATCGCGCCAAGACCTTATTCTTCACCAACGTGAGTCATGAGTTTCGCACTCCGCTAACTCTCATCCTGGGACCAGTGCAGGATCTGCTCGTCGAAGCGGCACGGCTGCCGGATGAGCATCAGGAAAAGTTAGCTATCGCCTATCGCAACTGCCTGCGGCTGCAGAAGCTGGTGAACGCACTGCTCGACTTCTCCCGTATCGAGGCGGGAAGGGTGCAGGCCAGCTACGAACCCACCGACCTGGCGGTGCTGACCAGGGACCTTGCCGCGGCTTTCCGATCCCTGGTTGAACGGGCAGGACTTTCGTTCGAGGTGAAATGCGATCCACTCACCCAGTTAGCGTACGTCGATCGCGAGATGTGGGAGAAAATCGTTCTCAACCTCGTTTCCAATGCCTTCAAGTTCACCTTCGAAGGTAAGATCGAAGTGAGCCTGCGCGAAGTAGCCGGCAGGATCGAGCTGGCGGTGACTGATACCGGGATTGGGATATCGGATGAAGAGTTGCCGCGGATCTTCGATCGCTTTCATCGCGTCGAAGGTTCGCGCTCGCGGACGTATGAAGGATCAGGCATTGGCCTCGCATTGGTGCACGAGCTGGTCAAGATGCATGGCGGTGACTTTCAGGTGGCCAGCAAAGTCGGCCGCGGAAGTACTTTCACAGTGGTGTTACCCGCAGGCGATGCGCATCTGCCTAAGGAGCGCGTCGGAGTCGCGCGGCCGCAAACCTCGAGCGCGAACGCGGCGACCCTGTTTGTGGAAGAGGCCCAGCGCTGGGATGCAGGTGCTGTCCGCCACGTATCGAGCACACCCATACCTGCCGAAATGCTCGATGGTGACGCAGAGGTCGCCAACACTCCCAGTGGCGCTCGCATCCTGCTCGCTGACGACAATGCTGACATGCGCGGATACATCAAGCATCTGTTAGGGCCGGAGTATGAGATAGAAACTGCCGCTGATGGCGCACGAGCGCTGGAGGCTGCTCGCGCGCGGCGGCCTGACCTGGTCCTGACTGATGTAATGATGCCCAGGCTGGATGGCTTCGGTCTTCTGGAAGCTCTGCGTAGTGACGCACAGACTAAGACTGTCCCGGTCATAATGCTTTCCGCGCGCGCCGGTGAGGAAGCTCGCATCGAAGGCCTCGCACGTGGCGCCGACGATTATCTGATCAAACCCTTTAGCGCTCGTGAACTGCTCGGTCGGATACGCTCGCAGTTGGAACTGCATCGATTGCGAGAGCAGGCGGCAAATGAGCGCGAGCAGTTGCTGGCTCGGGAAAAAGCAGCGCGGCGCGAGGCCGAGGAAGCCAATCGCTCCAAAGATGAGTTCCTCGCGATGCTGGGTCACGAGCTACGCAACCCGCTGGCGCCGATTCTCACCGCCCTCCAATTGATGCAACTCAGGAAGGGTGGCCCCACCGAGCGCGAGCGAACCATCATCGAGCGCCAGGTGTACCATCTCACGCGGTTGGTCGATGACCTGCTGGATATATCGAGGATTACGCGGGGAAACATTCGGCTCAAGAAAGAAGAGGTCGAGCTTGCCGTTGTCGTCGCAAAAGCCATCGAAATGACGAGCCCGCTCATCGAAGAGCGGATGCACTATCTCGCGGTGGACGTTCCCAGCAGCGGACTGCCGGTCAACGGAGATCCGGCGCGGCTGGTCCAGGCGATTTCCAATCTGCTCACCAATGCCGCCAAGTACACCGAACCACGCGGTCGCATTTGGATCAAAGGTACCCGCGAGGAGAGCCACATCGAGTTGCGCGTGCGGGATAATGGAATAGGCATGGACCCTGGCCTTGTCTCTCATGTTTTCGATCTGTTTTATCAGGGTTCGCAGCGTAGCGATCGATCTCAAGGCGGTTTGGGGATAGGTCTCGCCATCGTGCGCAGCCTAATCCTTCTCCATGATGGAAGCGTTGAGGCTTTGAGCGAAGGGGTTGGCAAGGGAAGTGAGTTCATTGTTCGATTGCCCGCTCTCGAAGCTCAAGCTCAGGCGCAGGTTGGGGAGCATAAATCGCTGCCGCTTCACTTAACGGACGCGCCTGCCGGACTTCGAGTGTTTATCGTCGACGACAACGAGGACGCCGCGCTGTTGTTGGCCGAAGCCCTGGGGGAGAAGGGTCATGTGACGAAGATCGCATTTAATCCGGTGTCGGCTTTGGATCTTGTGCGAGAATTCCAGCCTGATGTTATCCTGCTCGACATCGGTTTACCGATCATGGACGGATACGAACTAGCTGATCGAATTCGCCGCATTCCCGAACTGCGCCAGGCGCGGCTCTTCGCGCTTACAGGCTATGGGCAGGATTCCTATCGAGCCCATTCGGTCGGATTAGGCTTCGAGCGCCATCTCGCGAAACCGGTCGAGATCGAGGTTCTCGACGCTCTAATTCGAACGACTGGGAACTCTGCCGACGTCTAGCCGCCCGCGTGTGGTAACGGATAGGTTCCCATTGGAGTAGAACCATCCTAACGATTGCACTTGCGGGTTCGCGCCACGAGTGGATTGTCGAATCGCAGGTTTGTTCCGCACTGCGCTGCCTGAGGCTGAAATTCGCGTCGATGACGGCATCGATTCGATGTGTTAGAAACATACCGCTTGATCGAAAAAGGGTAAGGAGTCGACTGATGACGAGGTCGAGAATGAGCAAGGCGGCACGAAGCGGCGCTATGATAGTTCTGCTGCTCGCCTTGACGGGATGCACGCACAATCCGCTGCTGGGAAAGTGGAACATCGCGAGTCGCGACAAGGAAGTCGACGCATCGTACCTCGACGAATTGACTACCAACGTACGAAGCTCAACAGGCGCCACTGCCATCGAGTTTCGTAAGGACTCGATCGTGACCAGCGGTGGCCCGCAGGAACACACTATCACGGGCGTGACCTACATCATTAACGAATTGGAGGGTGGCGCCACCGATGTACAGATCGTGCAGGCGCGCAAGAGCGATCCGGATAACAATGATGTTGACGTCTGCCACATCGATAAGACCGGCAACGCGGCGCAACTCGAATCCCGCAACGAGGTCTTACGTCTTAGCCGCGCCGGTCAATGAACGCAGAGTTGTACCGGCAGGTCATTCGATGCCGTAGCGCTTGCGCTTGCGCCACAGCGTAGTCGCATTGATGCCGAGGGTCGCGGCCGCCTCATCGAGGGTGGTGCTCTCAGCTTAGCACGCGCGAAATGTGTTCGCGCTCGACTTCCTCGAGGCTCGCGGAATGCGAGATCCCGGCCAACGTTTCGACATGGTCACGAAAGAGCGAATCCGGCAAATCGTCGGGCTGGATGACTTCACCGCGAGTGAGCACCGCGGCGCGCTCCAGCGAATTGCGCAGCTCGCGCACATTCCCGGGCCATCGATACTTGGTGATCGCGGCAGCCGCTCCCGGCGAGAGTGACATGCGCGAGCGCCGATTGCGGATGCTGGCCGATTTCAGCATCCATTCCGCCAGCGGCAGGATATCCTCGCGCCGCTCGCGCAGCGACGGCACGCGCAGCGTGATTACGTTGAGGCGATAGAAGAGATCGTCGCGGAAATGGCGCGCGGCGACTTCCGCCTCGAGGTCGCGATTGGTGGCCGCGATAATTCGCGTGTCCACCTTGATCGTGCGATCGCCACCCACGCGTTCAAAGCTTTGCTCCTGCACGAAACGCAAAAATTTCGTTTGCAGCTGCGCGGAGAGGTCCGCGATTTCGTCGAGGAAAACCGTGCCGCCATCCGCCGCTTCCACCCGGCCCGGTTTATCTTTCACCGCGCCGGTGAATGCTCCCCTGACGTGACCGAACAATTCGCTTTCGAGCAGTTCCTCCGAAAGCGTCGTGCAATTTACCACCACGAACATGCGATCATGACGCAGGCTCCAGCGATGGATCTGGCGCGCGATGACATTCTTGCCGGTACCGCTTTCGCCGGTCAGCAAAATGGTGGCGTCGCTCGCCGCAGCCTGCTTCGCTGTCTCCAGCAGGCGCGTCATGGCGAGGGCGCGCGAATCGAGCAGTGGCAGATCATCCATCGCCTCACGCAGTTCGCGGTTCTCCATTTGCAGGTCCTGCAAATGAAGCGCGCGCTCGACGATGAGCTGCATCTCCGTCAGCGAGAAGGGCTTGGTGACATAGTCATAAGCGCCGGCTTTCATCGCAGCGACCGCGCTTTCCACCGTCGCGTAGGCCGTCATCAGGATGACGAGGGTATCGGGATGAATCCGCTTCACTTCCTTCAGCAGCTCGAGCCCATTCATCTCGGCCATCCGGAAATCTGTGAGCACGAGGTCGAAGCGTGACTCGGCCAGCATGGCGCTGGCCTGGGCGCCATTCTCCGCCTCGCTCAGGTGATGCCCGAGCGATTCGAAGAATCGCACGAGGCTGAGGCGAATGTTTTTTTCGTCGTCAACGATCAGCAGTCTGGCCATCAGGATTGCGCACCCACTGGGAGTTGTACGATAAAGCGGCTGCCGTGGCCGTTATTGCTCTCGACGAAGATACGGCCACCGTGGGCCTCGACGATGTCCTTGACGATCGCGAGCCCGAGTCCGGCCGAGCCGGGCGCATAACCATTGGCACCGTATTGGGCGAAGCGTTCGAAGACGTGATCGCGAATTTCCGGCGCGATGCCGGGCCCGCTATCCGCCACTTCGAGTTGCGCGAAATCACTACCCGACGGCCCGGCCGCGACCTGGATGGTTCCACCCTCGGGCGTGTAGCGCAGCGCGTTGCCGATGAGGTTGGAAATCACCCATGAGAGCTTCACCGGGTCGCCCTCGATATCGGGGAGTTTCTCGATTTGAGTCTCGATGTGAATTTTCTTTTCCTGCGCCTGGATGTCGAAGCGCGTCAGCCACGTCCTCAACGATCTTTGCAAGATCGAGCGCGACGCGTTGGACCGCGATGAGCGGAATTTGTCCGCGCGCGAGATTGAGGAGATTGTCCGCCATCTGCTTCATCCGCGAGGCCTCTTCGAGAATCGCGCGCAAGACGTCGCGCTGCTTGGGGGTCAGATTCTCTTCGTCGCGGCGCAAAAGTTCCGCCAGCAGCGCGAGCGAGGTAAGTGGCGTGCGCAGCTCATGCGAGAGCGTCGCGACCAGGTTGGTGCGCGCGCGATCCTGATCGCGCAGGTAGGTAACATCCTGCAGGATGAGCAGGGTGCCGAGCGCGCGACCCTCCTGGCGCAGCGGCACCGGCTTGAGCACATAAGAATGATCGCGTCCACGAACGTGCAGTTGCACCTCGACGCGCTGAAGTTCCGCCTCCGGCTTGCTCAGGTTGCGGATGGCGTCGCGCACCCGCAAGTAATGCGGATGGTTGCTGCTCAGGTCATCGAAGCTGCTCCCCAGCGCGTCGGCGGGCTCGATGCCCATAATCAGCGCGGCGACCTCATTGATGTGCGCGACGACGCCGTCCGAATCGATCAGCACCACGCCGTCTTCGAGGCTTTCGATGATCGCCTCGGTCTTGCTCTTCTCGTAGACGATGCGCTCGACGTTCATGCGATCGTAATGCTCGAGGCGCTCCGCCATCTGGTTGAATTCGCGCGCAACCTCATCGAGTTCGGCCAGCGTCTGCGGACCGAGGCGGACGTGGCTTTTGCGCTGGGTGATGCCGCGCAGCCGCTCCGCCAATTCGGTGAGTGGCCGCGACAGCGCCCACCCCATCCAGATCGAAAGCGCGGCGCCGACCAGCAGCAGGATCGCGAATCCGGCCGCGACCTCGTAGGTGAGATGCGTTCCCAGCCTGGCTGGCGCGGCTGTCGGCGCGGAACATCGCGGCCTTATTGAGCGCGATCAGATCGTCGATGCGCGCGTGAAGTTGATCGAATTCATTATCGTGACGCTCCCCGGGCGGCGCGCTGGCGATCTCGTCGAAGAGCTTATTTACCGCGCGCCTCGATATCGTCGGCGATCTCGGGTTCGCCGACCTCGGTGATGTCATGGCTCTCGATATCCATCCAATGCATGAAGTCGCGACGCGCGGCAGGCAGCGCCTCGCGGCCCTTGCCGTCGCGTTCCGCGCGTTCGAGTTTGCGCAGCGCCGCATGCTGATGCTGGCCGACCTCGATGCTGATGTAGTTGCGATAGAGCGTCTCGCGAATCGCGCCGCCGAGGCTGTTAAGCCGCGGCAAGGCATAGGCGCCGAGTACGATCACCAGTGCGAGCAACAGCAGGGTACCGTTACGGATTCGGCTGCGAAGCGAGGAAGTCATGGCTTGCTCTCCTCGAGTGCCTGGTCACCGACTATTTCAATGTCGAGGTCTTTTCCAGTGGCGAGAAAACGCTCGGTTACGTCCTTGCCCAGCAGAGCGGCGCCAGAACGGCTGATGGGTTCGTCCGACAATGATTTTCTCCACCCCATGTTCGCGCGCGAAATCCAGCATTGCCTTAACTGGGTCCGCGGACTTCAGCCATACGGTCTCAGCGCCGAGCTCGCCGGCCAGATTGATGTTGTCGAGCAGCGCGACAAAATTCCGGGTGTCGATTTTTCGCACCGATTCTCCGGGGGTCTCGACATGGACGGCGAACCAGTCCGCGTTGAGCTGGCCCGCTATGCGTGCGGCCTTGTGCAGCAAGCGCTTGCCATCGTCGGGATTGGAGGACAGCCCGACCATGACGCGCTCGAAGACCTGCGTTCTGCGCCGTCCACCCTCGCGCCGCAGCGCTTCCTGCTCCTCGCGCTGTCGATTGATACCGCGCGCGACTTCGCGCAGCGTCAGTTCGCGCAAGGAGGTCAGGTTACTGGGCTTGAAAAAATTCTTGAGCGCCTGCTCGACCTGCGCTGCCGGATAGATTTTTCCCTCGCGCAGACGTTCGCGAAGTTGCTCGACCGTCACGTCGATGTTGACGATCTGATCGGCCCTGGCGATGAAAGAATCGGGCACCACCTCGCGTACATCGATGCCGGTGATGCGTCGCATCAATGGGTTGAGCGTCTCGATATGCTGGATGTTGATCGCGGTGATGACGCTGATGCCGGCCGCGATTAGATCCTCGATGTCCTGGAACGCTTTTCGTGCTTGGAGCCGGAACATTGGTGTGCGCGAGCTCATCAACGATAGCAACCTCGGGCTTGCGCGCGATGATCGCGTCGACATCCATTTCACTTTGGGTGGTGCCGCGATATTCGATCGCGCGGCGCGGAATGATTTCGAGGTCGCCGACTTTGTCCGCCGTTTCGGCCCGGTTGTGGGTTTCGACCAGACCCATGACTACGTCGATCCCTTTAGCGCGAAGTTGATGGGCCTCTTCCAGCATCTTGTAGGTTTTCCCTACCCCAGCAGCGGCGCCGATGTAGATCTTCAGCCGCCCTTTGAGCGGCCGTGCGACCAGATCGAGGAATGACTCCGGATCGGGCCGATGGTCATCCTTTGTAGGATGGGTTGCCACGGCCCGATGATACTACTTTTCCACCCGTGCCTGGGCTTTCGGCGGAGCCAGTTTATCGAGCGCCAGGTTAAGCGCGAGCACGTTGACTCCGGCCTCGCCAAGCACACCGAGTTAGCGCGCGCGGGTGTTCTGGCGGATGAGAAGGCGCACGTCGTCCTCGCCGATTCCCCGCGCCTTGGCGACGCGGGCCACCTGGATGTCCGCGGAGGCCGGGCTGATCTCGGGATCAAGTCCGCTGCCGGAAGTGGTTACCAGGTCCATTGGTACCTGATGCACATCGATGCCCGGATTGGCCTCGACCACATCTTTCAGGCGCTGCTGCACGGTTGAGATCAGAGTCTTGTTCGTGGGTCCGAGGTTGGAGCCACTGGAGTTCGATGCATCGTAGCCTTTGTCGCCTGCGGCCGAAGGACGGCTGTGAAAATATCCCGGCGCGGCGAAGGTCTGGCCGATAAGCTCGGAACCGACCACCTTGCCGTCGCGCTTGATGAGACTTCCCTGCGCCTGATGCGGAAAGAGCGCATTCGCGGCTCCCGTCATCGCCAGCGGGTAGATTATTCCGAGCAGGATGGTCAGCACGATGGTCATCTTAATCGATATCATTAGTGCGCGCATTGAATGCTCCTACGCGAGACGAAGGGCTTCGACGATCATGTCGATCGCCTTGATGCCGATAAACGGAATGATGACGCCGCCGACTCCATAGATGAGGAGATTGCGGGTCAGGATGGCCGCAGCGCCCAGTGGCCGATACGCCACCCCGCGCAGCGCCAGCGGAATCAGCGCGATGATGATCAGCGCATTGAAGATAACCGCCGAGAGGATCGCGCTTTCGGGCGTCGCCAGATGCATGATGTTGAGCGCTTGCAATTGCGGATAGCCCAGCACGAACATTGCCGGGATGATCGCGAAGTACTTCGCGACGTCGTTGGCGATCGAAAAGGTCGTCAGCGCGCCGCGTGTGATCAGCAACTGCTTGCCGATCTCGACCACTTCCATGATTTTGGTCGGATTGGAATCGAGGTCGACCATGTTGCCGGCCTCGCGCGCGGCCTGGGTGCCGGCGTTCATCGCGATACCAACGTCAGCCTGCGCAAGCGCGGGAGCATCGTTGGTGCCGTCGCCGATCATCGCGACCAGCTTACCCTGCGCCTGCTCGGAGCGAATGATGCCGAGCTTGCTTTCAGGAGTCGCCTCGGCAACGAAATCGCCGACGCCGGATTCCTGCGCGATTGCCGCCGCAGTCAGCGGATTGTCGCCGGTGATCATTACGGTGCGCAGGCCCATCGCATGCAGGCGCGCGAAACGCTCACGAATGCCCTGCTTGATGATGTCCTTAAGATAGATGACGCCCATCACCTTGCCAGTGTCTGCCACTACCAGTGGCGTTCCACCCGCGCGGGAGATCTTCTGCACGATGCCGTCGAGATCCGCGGGAATCTGACCGCCGTTCTCTTTCACGAACTTGACGATCGATTCGCCGGCGCCCTTGCGCACCTTGCGTCCGTCGAGATCGACGCCGCTCATGCGGGTCAGCGCCGAAAAGGCAATGAACTGCGCGTTGGTGTCAGCGAGTTCGCGGCCGCGTAGCGCGAAGTCGCGCTTCGCGAGCACCACGATCGAACGACCCTCGGGAGTTTCGTCGGCGAGTGAGGCCAATTGCGCCGCATCGGCGAGGTCCTCGACCTCAACACCGGCGACCGGAATGAACTCGGTCGCCATGCGATCGCCGAGCGTGATGGTGCCGGTCTTATCAAGGAGAAGCGTGTCGACATCGCCGGCCGCTTCGACCGCGCGCCCTGACATCGCCAGCACGTTATGCTGGACTAGGCGGTCCATGCCCGCGATTCCGATCGCGGAAAGCAATCCACCGATGGTGGTGGGGATCAGACATACTAAAAGTGCGACCAGCACCGGCAGCGAGAGCGCCGTGCCGCCATACTGCGCGAACGGAAACAGACTCACGCAGACCAGCATAAAAATGATGGTGAGGCCGGCCAGCAGGATGCTCAGCGCGATCTCATTGGGAGTCTTCTGCCGTTGCGCGCCTTCCACCAGCGAGATCATTCGATCGAGGAAGGTCTCGCCCGGGTTGGCGGTGATCTTCACTTTGATCCAGTCCGAAATGACGGTGGTGCCGCCGGTGACGGCGCTGCGATCGCCACCGCTCTCGCGAATGACCGGCGCCGATTCTCCGGTGATAGCGGCCTCGTTCACCGCGGCAACGCCTTCCACCACTTCGCCGTCGCCGGCGATTACCTCACCCGCGCGCACCAGGACGATATCGCCGCGGCGCAGGTCGGTGGCGGGAACCATTCGCTCCTTGCCGTCCTTAAGCAGGCGCGCATGAGTCTCGGTCCGCGTCTTTCGAAGGTTATCGGCCTGCGCCTTGCCCCGTCCTTCCGCCATGGCTTCCGCAAAATTCGCGAAGCCGACGGTGAACCATAGCCAGATCGCGATTTGAAACTCGAAGCCGAGGAACTTGGTGTTACCGCCAAGCAGGTTCTGCACGATGATAATCGTGACTGCCAGTGCGGTGACCTCGACCACGAACATGACCGGATTCTTGACCTGCACACGCGGGTCGAACTTCCACATCGAGTCAACCAGCGCGCGGCTGACAATATCCTTGTCCCAGAGACTTGCTGCTTTCCGTACTTCTGACATGAGGATGTGCCTCTTAAGCTCCTAGTAAAGAATGTGACGCACCATCGAGAGGTGCTCGACGATGGGGCCCAGCGCATCGGCCGGGAAGAAGGTCAGGGCCGCCACAATAATGATCACGCCGACCAGCAGAACTACGAAGATTGGTCCGTTAGTCGGAAAGGTGCCGGCGCTTGTCGGTACGGTTTTCTTGGCCGCCAACGAGCCTGCCAGCGCCAGGATTGGAATCTTCATCATGAAGCGACCGAACAGCATCACAAACGCCAGCGTGAAGTTATAGAAGGGCGCATTGGCGTTGAGTCCACCGAAGGCCGACCCGTTGTTAGCACTCGCCTCAGTAAAGGCGTAGAGAACCTGGGAGAAGCCATGCGGGCCCGGATTGGAGATGCCCGCCAGACCGGCCTTGGTTACCATGGCTACCCCCGTTGGCAACAGAATTACCGCCGGGAAGATCAGGATGAAGAGCATCGCGAGCTTCATCTCGCGCGCTTCGATCTTCTTGCCGAGATATTCAGGCGTGCGGCCGACCATCAATCCCGCGATAAAGACCGACAGCACTGCCATCACCAGCATCCCGTACAGCCCGCATCCGACACCACCGAAGATGATCTCGCCGATCTGCATGTTGACCAGCGGAACCAGGCCGCCCAGCGGGGTATAGCTGTCATGCATCGAGTTGACCGCACCGCATGAGGTGTCGGTGGTGACCGTGGCCCACAGCGCGGAGTCCACGATGCCGTAGCGGACTTCCTTGCCTTCCATGTTGCCGCCGGATTGAGTTTCTGAAGGATGCTGGTTCAGTCCCATCGCCGCGAACTGCGTGTTGCCTTTCTGCTCCGCCCAGATCGCGGGCGTGACTCCCATAAAGAAGAGCAGCCACATTGTCGCCAGCAGCGCCCAGCCCTGGCGTCGATCGCCAACCATCTTGCCGAAGGTGTGGGTCAACGCGGCGCCGATCGCGAAGATCGCTAGCATTTCGAGCAGATTGCTCAGGGGCGTAGGGTTCTCATACGGATGTGCGGAATTGACATTGAAGAAGCCGCCGCCATTGGTACCCAGCTCCTTGATGATCTCTTGCGAGGCGACTGGCCCTTGCGCGATGACCTGATCGGCGCCCTCCAGGGTCTTCACATGAGTGTAAGCGCTCAGGTTTTGCGGCACTCCCTGCCATACCAGCACCAGCGCGAAGACGATGCTGATGGGGAGCAGTACCCATAGAGTCGCGCGCGTCAGGTCGTACCAGAAGTTACCCAGCGTCTTGGCGCTCTTGCGCACGAAACCACGAATCACCGCGATACCTACCGCGATGCCCGACGCGGCCGAGACAAAGTTATGGAACGCCAGACCCGCCATCTGAGTGAAGTAACTCATGGTGGATTCGCCACCATAAGCCTGCCAGTTGGTATTGGTGGTGAAGCTGGCTGCGGTGTTGAACGAGAGGTCGGCAGGTACCGCCGCCATCCCCTGAGGATTGAAGGGCAGGAGCTGCTGCAGACGCTCGATGGCATACAGCAGGAGCATCCCGACCATGCTGAACAGCAGCATCGAGATAGCATACTCCCACCAGGTCATCTCGGTGGCGGGATGAATTCCGCACACCTTATAGATGAGCTTCTCAAGGGGTTTCAGCACCGGATCGAGAAAGGTTTTCTCATCGCTGAAAACCCGCGCCATATATAAGCCCAATGGCACGCTGACGAGCGTTACGATTATGAAGAAAAGTCCAACCTGGACAATTGCATTGGTCATTAAGATGTTCCTTATGCTGCGGCCTTAGAATTTTTCGGGCCGCAAAAGCGCATACACGAGGTAGGCAGTCAGTCCCGTCGCCATTACGACGCCCATTAGCAGTTCCCAGGTACTCATAGTTTTTCGCATCCCTCGACGTAGGCCAGCGCCACCAGAAAAAAGATTACCGTCGCCACCACGCAAACAACGTCCAACATAGTTGCCTCTTATCTGCCTCTTACATGGCGCGCGCGTCGCGCGCACGTTTGATTTGCCGATTTTCGCGTCGCAGCGCGATGACATTCGACTGCTGGACCTCCTCGGTTTCGGTCTGATAACCGGGGCAGGGTCCGGCGACGAAGCTGTCGAGCCGACGCCGCTCTTCCGCAGAGCTGAGATCCTTGTCGCCCGCGATTCGGATCGACCCACTGTGATCGTCGTTCACCATGAAGGCCCACTTGCAGCGCAGGCATCGATACATGTAGCGCTGGGGTTTGAACCATCCGGGCCGCCGACCCATAACCCAGATGGCGTAGTTATGACGCAGGACATTGTTAGTATTGACCTTCATTGGAGTGCTCCTTGCGATGCGACCTCGGGTCGCTAGAGAGCATCCGATGTGCCATGGCAAAAAGGCGGTTTTGCTTGGGATTTTTCATTGTGAAAGCTGGCGAGGTTTCATAATGCATGCCGCCGGGCCCTGCATAATGCACAGAATGGGCCGTGCGTTTTGGCGGGTTGAAAGGATGGTTAGAGACGCTAAGTCATCATCGCCGTCGAATCGAACCAGCTACGCAGCCTCCTCTGTTACGATCCGATGCACTTGGGTAAGCAGCCCTCGCACTAGAAGCTTGGGGCGCATAATTTGTCAGCCGCGATGATACCCTCGTTCGAATCACGCGGACTTCGATATCGTGGCAGGCTCTTCCGATGGTGAAGCTGCTCCTCGCGATTCTGGTCATCGTGGTGGTTCTGGTCGGGCCGGTCTTCGTCGGTGCGATCGAACGCAACGTCGAGGCGTTCTTCCTTGTCATCGGAATGTTGACCGCCTGGATGATGGGGCAATTCAACGAGGCGCTGGTAGTGGGTGCCGTTAGGGAACCGGTCGGATTCACAGCCGCGGTACTGGTGTTCGGCGGCATCTTTCGCCTGATGCGGGGCTACCTCGACATGATTTTTCGCCGGGCCATCGAAGCGACGGACCCGCGGGTACTCTGCTTCACGCTGGCGATCGGATTGGGCTTCCTGGCGCCGTTCATAACTCCCGTCGTCGCCGCGCTGGTGTTCGTCGAGGCGATCTCGATGCTGCGCTGCGGGCGGATAGCCGAGGTCAGCGCGACCATCTTCGCGTGTTTCGCCATTGGCATCGGCGCGGGCTTGACGCCGCTGGGGATGCCGGGCTTCGCGGTGGTTTTGCGCTCGCTGCACGCCGACTTCTGGTACCTTGCCCGCCTGCTTGGCCCGTTCGTTGTAATTGGAGTCATTCTTTCAGCAGTACCGATGTTCTTTTTGCCGTATGGTTCCCGCCAACCGCTGGATGCCGTTCGCGACAAGGATTCATGGAAGCTGGTCCTGCTGGTCCGTCTCGGCCGGGTGTATGTATTTATCGCCGGACTGGTCGCGCTCTCCGATGGACTCAGGCCGCTGGTCGACGCCTACATCCATCACATCCCGAACGGACTGCTGTTCTGGCTGAACACCGTCTCCGCAGTCGTCAACAATTCGACCCTCGCGGCGGTAGAGATCGGGCCGTCGCTGAGCCGCGGTCAGCAGCGCGCGGCACTCCTCGGGCTGCTGGTGAGCGGTGGGGCGCTTATCACTGGAAACATTCCGAATATCGTTGCGGCGAGCCGGCTTGGCATCACGAGCCGCGAATGGGCGCGGGTCGGCCTCGGCACCGCGGCGATATTGCTGGTTTTATGTTTCGTGGGTCTGGGCGCCTTGAGCTTTTTCCCTTAAATCTCCGTATGGGCTTTAAGCTGCTTGAGGCCGAGCTTCTTCACCCGCGCGGTAAAGGTTGTAGGTGGGATGCCGAGCAGATTGGCCGCGCCGCCGCTGCCGTAGATCTTGCCGCCGCTTTGGCGCAGCGCCGCCGCGATGTTTTCGCGCTCGCGCCGCTTCATCTCATCGTCCCTGACTACTTTCACCTGGTCTGAAGGAGCTTCAACTGGATGGGGCTGCACGGGCGCCGGTTGATCGTGGCGACTGGGAAGTTGGAGCTTAAAGTTCCCATCGGAAGCTCGTATCACGGCGTGCTCGATCACGTTCTGAAGCTCGCGAACGTTTCCAGGCCATTCGTAGTCCGAGAGTTCCTGCAGTTGTCCTTCGGACAGATTTGGGCGGCTGCGATGGAAACGGTCACAGGCGGCTTCGATGAACGCCAGCGCCAGAATCGCGATGTCGGTCTTGCGCTCGCGTAGCGGCGGCACTTCGATCGGAAACACGTTGAGGCGATAAAAGAGGTCCTCGCGGAATCGCCCGGCGCGGATCGCCTCGCTGAGGTCGCGGTTGCTCGCCGCGATGACGCGAACGCCGATGTGCCGGGTGGTGTCGTCGCCGACCGCCTCGAACTCTCCCTCTTCGAGAACCCGCAGCAGCTTGGGCTGCATTTCGAGCGACAGGTCTCCCACCTCGTCGAGAAAGAGCGTGCCGCCATCGGCGAGGAGAAATCTGCCGGTCCGATCGCGTAGGGCACCGCTGAATGCGCCGCGGACGTGCCCGAAAAATTCGCTCTCGAACAATTCCCGTGGGATTGCGGTACAATTCACGGTAACCATCGGATGGTCATGACGAAGACTGTGCTGGTGGATGCTATGGGCGACCAGCTCCTTGCCAACCCCGGTTTCCCCGAGAATGAGGACGGTAGCATCGGTCGTGGCCACCATTTCAATCTGCTCAAGCAGGTGGTGCAGGTCAGCACTCTCTCCCAGCAGCCGTGCGCTGGTGGAAAGAGGTTCGAGACGGGTCGGACCGCGAACGTCGGATGCATGGGGGTGCGCCAGAGCGTGCCCAGTTGGGCGATCAGAAGCTGGACGTCGCTCTTCGAAGCTCTCAGCAGATGTTCTCATTAACCCTTGCTATCTTGTGTGTGTTGGTGTGCGTTAGAATGCGCCCAAGTTAACAGTCTGTCCACAGGCAAATCGTGAACGGCATGCTTCCTCACGCGTAAGGATAAATTTAGGCAATTTTGAACATTAGGGACGAGGACGATGGAGCACCGACTTAGACCGACTGCGAGTCGATACGGAGTTGTTCGAAATCAACATGAAGTGTTGCCGCTCGGGCAAAACCGTTGTAGGTTCCAATTAATTGTGAACGAGGTCCGTCAGGGGAGTCCTTTAGCCCACCCAAGCTTCTCTCTCGCACTTCAATGATGGCATGCACCTGGCTGCGGCGAGCCGGGTGGGGCACTGTCAGCAAGCCCGGTCTGGAGTGGCAATGTTGTCGGAAAAGCGAGACAAGCTCCTGCTCACGGTAAAAGACCTCGCTGCCTACCTGCAGGTCAATCAAACCACCATCTATCGTTTGGTGCGCCAAGCGGAAATTCCGGCTTTCAAACTGGGCGGCGATTGGCGCTTCAATCTCGAGAGTATCGATGCATGGCGACTGGCGGCCTCGGCGAAGCCGACGTTTCGAACCCAGCCGCGGTCAAGCTCAAGGTCCGTTGCGCGAACTCGCTCCGAGCCCGCAAGCAATGCCGCGGTGCCGATCGCGCCGTTGCTCATGGACCCGCTGCAACTGCCATCCGCGCTTGCCCGGCTCCATCAAGCGATGAGCAGTCTGATGGAACCGTTGGCGGAATTGCGCGCCCTGATTCCAACCCTCCAGCGCATCGCGGGCAAGATTGCGAGTTCAGATCCGACCGCAGCGACAAACGATGGAAAAATGACGCAGTTTTCGTTTGCTCCTGAAACGATGCTCGACGCCGCTCCCATCGCGTTCGGGTTGGTCGACCGCCATCGCCGGATGGTGAGCTATAACGACGCCTTCTGCGAGTTGTTCGAATATTCACGCGAACAATTGCGCGCGCGGGATTTCTTCGACTTGATGTGCGAAGACGATCGCGCCGGGTACGCGACCATCCTGGCGAAATTGCTCTCGGGCGAACCGGAGGCGGGGAGCCTGGTCGGAAGGGCGTTGACGCGGAAAGGGCACTCGATCCTGGTCAAAATCCACGTCTGGGGAGTGCCGCGAAAAAAGCCGCCCCGGCCGGACTACGTCGCCGCTCTCCTGCAGCGGGTGGCCACCAGCAACGAGGCGCCGGTGGCCCTCGCACCCGCGCAGGCGCATTCTCCGAAAGGTCGCGGACGGGTTTCGTCGCGAGAATAGCGGTAGTGCGGTTCCACGACCTTTTCAGGCAGCGGGGAGCACGCAACTGACGAACGATGGCCAAGGAGTATATCCGATGGCAAAAGAACATTTGGAGAAACGCGTACTTACCGTCAAAGATCTCGCGGCTTACCTGCAGGTCAATCCCACCACCGTTTATCGTCTGCTGAGGCGCTCCGCGATCCCCGCCTTCAAGCTTCGCGGAGATTGGCGCTTTAATCTCGAAAGTATCGATGCCTGGCGGTTGACCGCCGAGACCGGTTCGGCGCGGACGCGGCGGGAGAAACCCTCCCCATCGGCACGCCGCATGGCAGGCGGGACGAGGACTGATGCTTCGCGACTGCCGGCGGTTCTGGCGCGGCTGTCTGACACCATCAGCAAAATGGTTGCGCCGATCGCGGAGATGCACGCAATGATTCCGATCATTAAACGCATCGCGGAGGTGATCGAAGACCGCGGCGACGCCGCGGATGCGATCGCGAGTCTCTACCAGGGGCGAGCGGTCCCCTTGCGGCCGGTTTTGGACCAGCTCTTCGAGCATGCTCCGATTCCGTTTGCGGTGGTCGATCGCGAATGTCGCGCGGTGACCTTCAACGACACGTATTGCCAAATCTTCGGTGTCTCGCCGAAACAGCTACGTGCGGCAGTGCTGACCGATTTTGTATGCGAAGCGGATCGTGATCTCGCAATGATGCTGCATCGGCAATTGTTAAACGGCGGAGCACCGTCGAACACTTTCGCCGGAAGGCTGACTGCGGATGGCGCCCCGGTGTTGATCAGGTCCAAGGCGTGGGCCCTGCGCGAGAGAACGAACGCATCGGCGGAATTTGCGGCGGACATCTTGGAACGCGTCGCGACCAGGGAAGAAGCTGCGGAAATGTTCGGGCGATGCGCCGAGGATCTTTCCAGTCGGCGCGAGAAAATCCTGACCCGCGGCTAAGAGTCGTGGGCCAGTCTAATTTCAGGCGTCTTGAAGACGCGCTGCGACTGCGCCCGCTGGGTGCGATGATGGTCGCGTGGCGGAACGACGCAGGAAACGCCCGCTCAATCCGCTCGCCCTGCGAGATGATCAGCGACATCGCGACCGGCCAGACGCCTCATACCGGGCCGGATTGTTAAGCACTACGAGATCTCGCCGGAAGCGGAGCGACGATACAGTCCGCCGGTCAGCCTCGGCACCGAGCGCACCGTTGTTCGCGGGCGTCCGAGTGCCCCGATCCCGACCCAACACCTCGGAAGTCGAACGCCAAAATTTCAGCATTTCCGCAGGAATCCGGCCCTTTATCCGCCGCACGAATGCGCTTTCAAAGAAGCTGGAGAATCATATTCATGCTTGGTCTATTTACTTCCGGCACTACCATTTCGTGCGCGTCCATCAAACGCTACGAGCCGCGCCGCGCGGAAGCGAAGGTAACAACAAAACCGTGGTCGCTTGAGGATATGGTCGCGCTTGTGGACGAATGGAAAGCTGCTCAAAATGCGGAGAAATCAAACTGACCCATTGCCCAAGCGCCGCGGATACTTAAGCTCGCTTCCGGAGGCCCATTTTCTTCATCCGCGCGGTGAGCGTGGTGGGCTTCATTCCGAGCAGCGCCGCCGCGCCCCCCGAGCCGTGAATCCTGCCGCCGCTTTGGCGCAATGCGGCGGCGATGTTCAGGCGCTCGCGACGTTTCATTTCCTCCTCGGTGACTATTGCGGACGCAGGGGAGGCAGACGTTTCAGTTTCAGCGGTCTCCTGCGCGGGCGCTACCCCCACCGCGCCGATATCGATCCGAAGTGACCCCTGCCGAGCAGTTATGACGGCGCGCTCGATAACATTTTGTAGTTCGCGGACGTTGCCGGGCCAATCGTAGCTTTGCAACTGTTGAATCTGGCTTTCGGAGAGTTGTAGCGGCGCCCGATTAAAACGCTGGCAGGCGGCGGCGACGAAATGACGGGCCAGGACTGGGATGTCCTCGGCGCGGGCGCGCAGCGGGGGCACCTCGATCGGAAACACGCTGAGACGATAGTAGAGGTCTTCGCGAAAGTGCTCTTCGACCACCGCCTCTTTCAGATCGTGGTTGCTGGCCGCGATGATCCGTACGTTGGCGTGGCGCGGTTGATCATCGCCGACCGCCTGGAATTCGCCATCCTGCAAGACCCGCAGCAATTTGGGTTGCATCTCCGGCGCCAAATCCCCAACTTCGTCGAGGAACAGGCTGCCGCGATCCGCGAGTTGAAAACGCCCGATGCGATCCTTGATGGCGCCGGAGAAGGCGCCCTTCACATGGCCGAACAGCTCGCTTTCGAAAAGCTCGCGCGGAATGGCGGTGCAGTTGACCTTGACCAGGTTGTGGTCGCGGCGTGGGGAACGCTCATGAATCGCACGCGCCACCAGCTCTTTGCCGACGCCGGTCTCGCCCAGGATCAGTACGGTCGCATCGGTCGGGGCGACCATATCGATTTGTTCCAGCACGTGGCGGATGGCGGTGGTGCTGCCGAGAATCCTGGTGCCGCCGGCGCTCTCACCGACTTCGACCCGGAGGTAGGCGTTTTCGGACTCGAGCCGCTGCCTGAGAGTGGTCATTTCGGCAGATGCGCGGGTATTGATGATGGTGCCGGCGAGGGCGACTGAGAGGACCCGTAAGCGCTCAAATTCGGCCGGCGCGATTACAATGCGGCTGTAGACCCCGATAACGCCGACTTGCGTGCCCGCAAATATCAACGGAAACCCGGCGAATCCACGAATCCGCTCGCCGGACCACGCGGGCGTTTCCTGCCACTCGCGGCTGGTGCGAATATCGCGAATCAGCAGCGGCTCGCGGCGCTCGCTTACACGCCTGACCTGGCCGCTGCCGTGATGAAATTGATCGTCGAGGCGACTCCAGTCTTCGCTGGGCTTGAGCGGCCGGCCCGCACTGGCAGCGAGGTGGAGACTCGGGAGGCAGCTCGCGCTCCTCGGATTTTGCGCGGCATATTTCGCATTGCTCGGCGGCCTCGAACAGCCATACACGCGCTATCGCGACGGCGCGATAGTTGCCGAGTTCGCTTACGATGTGCTGAAGCAGCAGCGCAAGCGAGCGATCCTGGCTAAGCGCGGCGGCGATTCGGCGTAGACTTTCAAAACGCATCAGGAGCACCTCGAAAGGTCACAACGAGGTGGCGCGCCGAGCGAGGCAGTGGCACGCAACGGGGCCCGTGTGTTCCGATCAGCGCTGCGGCAGCTTCATCCGGTTGGTCGGAGGCCCGAACCGATCGCATGTGGAATCGAGTCGCCGCGCACCTCATCGATCAAACGGGTGGGTTTGCCGGTCGCGTAACGGTTTGTTCGTCAGCACCATCGTTGTGTCAACAGACTGATGGCACCCCTCCATGAGGGGACCCTAGCATGAGGGTGCGGGATTGAATACCTGCAATTTGAAGCATGCTTACAGATATCGACTAGATGTCGAGTAGAAATCCTCGGCAAAATTTTGGCGAGCAGGCGACGCGATGTTGGAGCGTCAACCAAAGCTGGTGGTGATTTGTTATCCGCCGCCAGTTAAAAAGCCTTGATTTCGATTAGTTATTCATCCGGCCGAATGTTGGTACCGCGGATGCTAAGGATTCGCAGATAAACCTTGGGGAGGCTTTTGGGTTTATGAGTCAAAACGCTCAGCTTCGAAAGGTCCACGTTGATGTCCGCCCAACACGTTCCGATGTTGTGGAAATCACTCCGCAGCTAGAACGCCGATGGTTCGAGTTCGACCGCAGCGCGGTTTTGCGCCAGATCGATCTCGTGCAACACACTATCGACGAGAACGCGGATGATCTCGGCATGGTTGCCGTCGAAGGCGTGTTCGAGAAGCCGCTCTCAGACGAACTCCTTCGTACCTCGCGCGCGCTACATCTAATGGCGCAGGAGCTGATCGCGCTGCGGGGACAGGTTTCGCGTGTCAGCGCGTACCCCAAGGCCGACAAAAAACCGGCATAGAATAGGCCGCAACATAGGCATCGTATCGGGGTCAGCGCGGGTCGACTGCTGCGGCGCTGGATCCTTTTGAACTGAGGATCTGGCGGCAATCGGCCCGAACCGATGATTGGATCGGCTTCGGGCTAGAGCGAGGGCTGTGATGATTTGAAGTCTTGCGACGCTGAAACCATGGCTTTGATCCTTTGCCAGGTCTCGAAGTCGCGGCCACGAGCCTTGTCTCGGCACTGCTGACACACTGCGACCCGGATTGAACGCGGACTCGCGCCCGCCATCAACATGGCGGATACGCTGGTAACCGCGGAATTCTTACCACAACAAGCACACATACGAAGACGTAAAAAGCGAAAGACGTGCCATCAACGAGCAGGCACTTCTTTATGCCAAATTGCGCTCGCCTATCGATTCTCAACTCTGCGCTGATGCAGTTCGGGACAGTGTGACGAAAAGGGTTGATACTTCCTTCGCGCGAGTTACCAGGTAAGATCGTTATTGATGGAGCATTAACCATCCGTAAGGGAGTCGGAAGGTTCCGAGAAGCAGATCCCGACGACACCAACGCGAATACGAGAGTGCAAAAACAAACCCACTCGACAAGCGACTCAAACGCACACGAATTGACGAAACGAAGCCAAATACTTCTGATATATGCAGGCCTTTCTTAAAAGCACCGACTGAAATGACGGCCGATTTCGTCGGTCAGCCAGCGCAATCGGCGGCACCGTCAACCCTATCGACGTCGCGTCAGTTAGATGCCTTCGGCCGATTCTCAACTAGCGCAACGTCGCCGCCGAAATTACATTGGATCATATCAGTTCACGATTTCCGACCCCGCAGTTCCACTACCTTAGATGAGCTTCTATGCCTCTTAACGAATACCGGAAGAAGCGCGATTTCAAAGTTACTTCCGAACCCTCAGGCGACGGGTCGCCGGGCGATTCTAGATCGAAGCCATTACTGCGCTACGTCATCCAAAAGCATCGCGCCTCACAACTCCACTACGATTTCCGCCTCGAATGGAATGGCGTGATGTTGTCGTGGGCGGTGCCCAAGGGACCGTCGCTCGATCCCTCAGTGAAGCGGCTCGCGGTGCAGGTCGAGGACCATCCGCTGGAGTACTCGGACTTCGAAGGGTCCATCCCCGCTGGCGAGTATGGCGGCGGCACCGTGATGATCTGGGATACCGGCAGCTGGGTTCCCGAGATCCCGAATGTCGATGCGGCGCTGAAAAAAGGCGAGCTCAAGTTCACCCTTCGAGGCAAGAAGCTGAAGGGCTCATGGGTGCTGGTGCGAACGCGGGGCTTCGGCCGCAGCCCCTCCAAACCCTCGTGGTTGCTCATCAAACATCGAGATGAATACGCGACCAAGGAAGACGTAACGCTCGAAAAACCGCGATCCGCCATCAGTAAGCGCATGCTTGCCGACATCGCGCGCGACGATGGTGGTGATATCAAACAGGCCGCCACCGGCGACCCCAAGTGAGCGCGGGAAGCGATCGCATCCCGATTCACCCGCGCCCGATGCTGGCCAGCCTCGTCGGCGAGCCATTCCACCAACCGGGATGGGTTTACGAGGAAAAGTACGACGGCTACCGGATCCTCGCGTACAAGGAAGGCGCGAAGGTCACATTACTCTCGCGCAACGGGAATGATCGCACCGCAACGTTCGCTTCCATCGCCACCGCGGTCGCAAGGCTTCGTGACCGGACGCTACTCCTTGACGGCGAAGTCGTGGCATTCGACCGCAAAGGCGTGTCGCGCTTTCAGCTGCTGCAGCGCGGCGACGTGACGCACGCATTCGCGGTGTTTGATTGCCTCTATCGTAATGATCGCGACCTCCGGCGAAAGGAGTTGTCGAGGCGGCGCGGCGAGCTGGAGGAAGCGATCGGTAAGCCTACGAACGAACTGTTCCCCTCCAGGCGATTGGCTGACGATGGTTTCGAGGCCTATCGCATCGCGAAGCGAAAAGGCCTCGAGGGGCTGGTCGCCAAGGACAGCGCCTCCCCGTATGAAGAAGGACGCCGCCGCACCTGGCTCAAGGTGAAGGTCCATCAAGAGGAAGAATTCGTCATCGCCGGGTTCACCGCGCCGCGCGGCTCGCGGCAATATATCGGGGCGCTTCTGCTGGGCGCTTATGCGAGCACGGATCTCCATTTTGTAGGAAAAGTCGGCACCGGATTTACCGAGCAGTTGCTGGCGCAGTTGGCGAAGACTTTCAAGCCGCTAATCCGCGCAAGCGCGCCCTTCATCGGCCCTCCTCGCGAAAAGCAGGTCACCTGGCTCGCGCCGAAGTTAGTGGCGCAGATCGCGTTTGCCGAATGGACCGCCGACCACAAACTCCGCCAGCCGGTGTTCCTCGGACTGCGCGATGACAAGGATCCTCACGACTGCATCTTCCCGTTTAATTAGATCGAGCAGGCTCATCAGCGCGATTCGTCACGGCACTTTCAACTCTTCTTCTTTGGAACCTTGGCGCCGGCCTTGCGCGCCTCCGAAAGTCCGATCGCGATGGCCTGCTTCCGGCTGGTGACTTTCTTGCCCGAACGTCCGGACTTGAGGGTGCCTTTCTTCCGCTCATCCATCACGCGACGAACTTTTTTCTGAGCGGTCGGTCCGTATTTTTTGGTGGTCTTGCGTGGCATCGTGCTTCACCTTCAGGAGCCTTTGCTGCCCTTTCTTTCAGACGCGAGAGAGGCAAAGGTGATTCAGTCCGAATTTTGTCTTTGACTCCACGAGGCGATGGAAAACTTTGACGCCGTGATCGTCGGTGCCGGCGCCGCCGGGTTGATGTGCGCCATCGAGGCAGGCCGCCGTGGGCGCCGCGTGCTGCTACTCGATCACAGCGAGCAGCCAGGCGCCAAGATTCTTATTTCGGGCGGCGGCCGATGTAACTTTACCAACCTCGAAGCCGGCCTTCCCGAGCGATACCTGTCGGCGAATCCGCACTTCTGCAAGTCGGCGCTGAGCCGCTACACGCCGCGCGACTTCATCGCGATGGTCGAGCGATATCGGATTCGCTACCACGAGAAGACCCTAGGCCAGTTGTTCTGCGATGGTTCCGCGCGCGAAATCCTCGCGATGCTGCTGACCGAGTGTCGCGCGACTAAGGTTGATCTGCGCCTGGGTCATCGCATCGCCGGGATCACGCGCACCGATCGCTTTCGTATCGAGACCAACCGCGGCGTCTTCGAAGCGGCGGCGTTGGTGATCGCGACGGGTGGACTCTCGATTCCCAAAATCGGCGCGACCGGATTCGCCTACGAGACGGCGCGACGCTTCGACCTTCCGATCGTCGAGCCGCGTCCGGGATTGGTCGGTTTGAAGGTCGCCGGCGAGACCCTCAACTTGTGCAACTCGCTGTCAGGTGTCTCGGTCGAAACCGAGGTCTCATGCGGTGCGACGCGCTTTCGCGAAAATACCCTATTCACCCATCGCGGCTTGTCAGGGCCGGCGATTCTCCAGATCTCGTCGTATTGGAAAAAGGGCGACATCGCGATCGATCTCGCTCCATCGATCGATGTCGAGGCGTTCCTTCGCGATCGCAAACGCGCGCGTCCCAAGGCTGAACTGAGAACCATCCTCGCGGAAATTCTTCCCAGCCGACTCGCTCAAACGATCGCCGGCAGCGAAAGTCAGATGGCGAATCTTCCAGATCGCATTCTCATCACGATGGTGGAGCGCCTGAAGCGCTGGCGCCTGACGCCAACCGATTCGGAGGGATGGTCGAAGGCCGAAGTGACGGTGGGCGGTATCGATACCGACGCGCTTTCCTCCAAAACGATGGAAGCTCGCGCGGTCCCCGGACTCTATGCCATCGGCGAAGCGGTCGACGTGACGGGATGGCTCGGCGGATACAACTTTCAATGGGCATGGTCGAGCGGATGGTGCGCGGGGCAAGCGATATAGTCTCACTGTCTCATTTCCGATCAGGCCGCTAAGAAAATGTATCAGCTAAACCCCGCGGCCATCTCAAACCTATACAAATCGTAGGAAAAAGCCCGCGCGGAGAGGCTTCTCGCCACGAATTTTCGCTGGCACGCACTGTGCTGTAGACGGGCATGGGGGAGTGCAGAAGGGGCGTAATCGGCATGACATCAGTACCAAAAATGTTTCGACTTGAAACCGAACACGATTCTCCCGACCTCGCAGATTTGTGTGAAGCGATGCTGTTCGCGGGTGCGCGATGCCTCGGCTTCGAGATGACCGACGAGATGACCATCGATGCGCAGGAGACGATCATGACTGCGGCCGCCACCTTGGCCCAGGGCATGGTGCATTACCTGACCACCCAGGTGGGCATCGCGCGAGTGCGCGAGATGATTGAAGCTCCGGGACGTAAGGAACCGGAGCTCGGAAACTAGGCGCGTCCTTGTGGACGTCGATCTGATTAATCCTAAAGAGGGGCCAGATCCGACGACGCCGCAGGGCGCGCCTTCCATCACCTCCTGCTCCGCGTTGAGTATGCGGACGCTGCTTGCGTCGGGCTCGACAGGAACTTCGCTGGCGCTAGGCGCGCAGGCGCCGTTCCTTGTATGATGCCTCGCCGGGCGCAACGCTCAGCGCGGAGCATGGAAAACGGCAAGAGCAATCTACCGCATCGGCTGATCTACGAACTCGGGCATACTTTCGCGAGTCGGCTGGATCTCGACGAACTACTGGGCCTGGTGGTTCGGAAATGTCGTGAAGTCTTCGATGCCGAAGGCGTCTCGGTGATGCTTCTCGATCCGGAGCGTAATGAGTTTTACTTCCCCTATTTTTCCGATCTCGATCCCAAGGTCGCGGCGCGTCTTTTGGAAATGCGTTTTGACGCCTCCAAAGGTGTGGCGGGCTCGGTCCTGCGTAACGGCCGCTCGGTACGGGTTGACAGCGTCAAACACGATCCCCACTTTTATTCAGTAGTTGATAAGCATACGGGCTTTCAGACGCGCTCGATCATTGCGGCCCTGCTGATGGCCGGTGATATCCGGCTGGGCGTGATCGAGGTGCTCAATCCGATCCACCTTTCGACCTTCACCGATGATCATCTGGCTTTGTTGGAAGCGCTGGCGGACAGCATCGCGCTTGCGATCAACAACGCCAGCCGAGTCGACATGCTGCGAAGTTCCGCGGAAAAATTGCGCACCGAGGTCGGCGCTTTGCGTCGCGACCTCGCACGGCATGAGATCTCTTCCGAGGTGATTGGCGCCAGCCCGGAAATGACCGAGGTCTTCCGGCTGATGGACAGCGCGGCGATGGCTCCCTCGATCGCGGTGCTGCTGGAAGGTGAAACCGGGACCGGCAAGGAACTCGTCGCACGCGCCATCCATCGCATGAGCACGCGCGCCGACAAGGCCTTCCTCGCGGTCAATTGCGCCGCGCTCTCCGAGCATCTGCTTGAGAGTGAGCTGTTCGGACACCGCCGCGGGTCATTCACCGGCGCGACTCACAACCAGCCCGGACTATTTCGCGCGGCCAACGGCGGGATCATCTTCCTCGACGAGATCGGAGAGATGCCGCTGTCGATGCAACCGACCCTTCTGCGCGTCTTGCAGGACGGCGAGATTATGTCGGTCGGTGATACGCGGCCGGAGCGCGTGGATGTGCGGGTGTTTTCGGCCACCAACCGCGACCTGCGCGCCGCGGTTGCGGCGGGAACTTTCCGCGCCGACCTGTACTACCGCCTCGCCGCGTTCCCGATTCGGCTGCCTCCGCTGCGGCTGCGCCGGCGCGATATTCCGCTTCTGGCGGATCGATTTCTGACGCTCGCGAACGCGCGCCATCATAAGGAGATTCGCGGCCTCGATCCGGCGGTGCTCGACCTGTTCGAGCGTTATGAATGGCCCGGAAACATCCGTGAGCTGCAGAATGAGATCGAACGCGCGATTGTGCTGACTCCGAGTGGCGAGACCATCAAGCCCGCGCAACTTTCTGCCGAGATTCGCGCGGGCTCATCCAAACCCGCTCCTGCGCCGGTTGAGGTTGCGGCGGCGGCCAGGATCGAGAGCGACGCGCCGCATGCGGATAAGGAACTGCCGACGCTACGCGAAGCGCGATCAGGCTTCGAGGCGCGTTTCATCGCGGACGTGCTCGCGCGCAATGGCGGCAACGTTTCCCATTCGGCGGAAATGCTGGGCCTATCGCGAATCCAGTTGCAGCGAAAGATGAAGGACTACGGTCTGCGCTGACCTCGGCGAATCCACGCGTCCAACCAACCCTTCCCGAATCATCGCACCGATATTTATATATCGGCGCCGGGATCATCTTTGCGTCGGGCAAGAACCTACCGATTCACCGTCGATAGTCCGACAAAAAGGCTGCTTATGCGACATAAGGCTATATATTCCGACACACTGATAGTAATCGGCTACGGTGCGGAAATGCTCTCATGGTTAGCAGCGTCGTTACAAAAGAGATGAAAACTTGTGTAAATGCAACAAGCAGCACTTGCTATGCAACATTACGTTAGGGCACAATCGCAAAAGATGTTGGGCAGGATGTAGCAAAAATGAACACCATGAAAGCAACTGCTACTAATCGTACGCTACGAACAATCGATTTCGAGCCCGGACTCTGATCGACCGCTGAACGGAGGTCTCGCGAATGGCAAAGCAATTGTTCGGTCAACGCAGCAGGCGCGAAATCTGGGAAGGCTTCTTGAACGACACAGTGCTGTTGCAGAAGTTCAAGGTCACCGAAGAAGAAATCGAAATCCTAAAAACCTTCGCCCCGTTCGGCACCCTTTCCGGCAGCGAAGACATCTTATTCATTCTCGAGCGAATTCGACGATCACGCACTCGGTGGTAGCGGGGAGTGAGCGTCGATTTTCTCTGAACAGGCGCGAAGTACCTACCGCGCCTGTTTCGTTTGTGAAGTTCCCGGCACCGATTAGACTCGCTAAATCCGCTCGCGTACGCTGCTCTGGTGTTCGCTCTGCCTTGAACGAATGAGGGGCCGCGGAGCCCGGAACGGGGGATTCATTTGACCGCAATTTTTCAATGCCAGCGTGTTGATCGCTGGGTGGCGTCAGTCCATCTGTCGCCCGAAGCCGCTGGCTAGCGATGGACCTCGGAGATTCGGTTGCCCTGCTGACTCATCAGGCCGCACTCGCGGCCGACTACGCGTTTATCGTCGCCGCGATCGCACTTGCGATATTTTGTGCCTCGGTCCTCTATAAAGCGCGGGTCTCGGAAATGCTTCGCCAGACTGGCGAGAAACACGACACTCTGCAGATGCGGCATTTCAACCCAACCCGTCAGGTCGTCGTACAGCGGCCTCCGGAACCGGATTCCGAAGAAGCCGCGGCGCCCGTGCGCCAGCCGCATCGCTGGAGGACCCAGCGTTAGCGCCACACCCGATGCGCGATCTCGGCAACCAGTCGCAGCTTAGCTTCCTGCGTCGACTCAGGAATGGGATTGCCTTCCCATACCGTTCCGTAGCCACATTGGGTGGATAATCCGAGTTGCTCACGTGGAAAATAACGGCTGGCCTCGGCGATGCGCCCGATAATCTCACCGGCGGGCTCGAGTTGAATGCGCTTGGTCGAGATGAGGCCGAGCACGACGCCCTTGTCCTTTGGAATATCGCGCAGGGGCTCGAATGAGCCCGACCGCCAGTCATCGAATTCGAGCAGAAAACGCGAGAAGTTCCGTGACCGCGTGAAGACGTTCTTCGCGACCGCTTCGTAGCCGCCTTCGCCAACGTAGTAGCCCTTGTTATTGCCGCGGCAAAGATGGAGCCCGAAGTCGACGCCGTCAACATCGGCAACCGAGTTGATGATGTCGATACCCTCGGTGAGTAGCCGATCCGGATCCATTCCGCGCTCGGCGAAATCCTGGCGGCGGCGTTCGGGATCGCAGAGCATTCCGAGTTCCGGCGCGTCGAGCTGGATATACTCGCACCCAAGTGCGGCGAGCTCCCGCGCTTCCTGGCGCATGATGTCGGCCGCATCGCGAAAGAGTTCGAATGGATCGCGATAGGCGTCGCGCGAATACTCGGGCGACCATCGCAGCGTCATCATCAGCGGGCTCGGCAGCGTGACTTTGAGTGGTAGATGCGCCAGCCGCCGCGCGTAGGCGAATTCCTCGTTGGTGAGCGATCGCTGGCGGCGGATTTTCTCGACTACCGCGTACTGTACCTGAATGTTGGTTTCTTCCGCCTTCTGATCCTTCTCGTGTGGTTTGCGCCATACGCGGGTGAAGGCGGGGATCTCTTTCACCCCGGAGATGACGTCGGTGAGCGGCGCGATGAAATGGGTGCGGCGCATCTCGCCATCGGTGATGACATCAACGCCGGTCTTCTCCTGCAACGTGATAGCCTCATCGACGGCGCGATCTTCTACTTCCTTGAATGCGCGGGTCGATATTTTACCCGCGGTCCGTTTGCTCCGCGCTTCTTTGAGGTAGCCGGGACGCAACATCGAACCGATCACTTCCGCACGATAGAACTTCGCCACTGCGATTCTCCCGAATATTAGCTTCGATCTCGGGTGCAGTATCGCCCACAAAACGAGCGTTGGCGATAACTTCACGTAGCGGGGCTTTTAAGAGTGGCGGAGAAAAAGCATTCGGCGGGCCGCAGCCCGCCGAAATTTCGATACCTGCGCATCATCGAAGCGCTGTGGGAGGGAATCCTACTTGTGCTGCTCTTTTCCGCAGCAGTCCTTATAGGCTTTTCCTGACCCACACGGACATTTGTCATTCGGATTCGGCATACAGCACCTCCTTGTTTCGAGTGAAGCGCGGCCATCGCGGGATGCGAGGCCGGTATTCCTCTTCCCAGAGAGACGAAACCGCCGCGCCAGAGTTCAGATGAAATCGGAAAAAGCCGGCCTACTGTAGGAAAGCCGACCAACATGCTAAGAGGGATGGGCATCGAGGCTGGAAGTCCTATCGACGAGCAGGCAAAGGTTGCGGGGCCGCCGCGCGAAACGCCTCGGCGGCTGCCCTCATTTTTCTACAAATTGCCGCAGCGCGCGCAGCGCTGTTATCTGAAAAGCGATTCGATTGCCGGCTTCGAGGGCTTCGCGGCCGGCGTCGAGGCGAAGCGGCGGCTCTCCGAATTGCAGGGCGCGTTGGAAGCGGGGGCGCTGCGCCAGGTGCAGGAGCGCGCGGCGGCGTTGATGGGCGAGTTGTGCCGCGGTTTCGGGGTGCCCGTGATACGGGTCGAAGTGCGCGGGGTGCGGCCGCATAATGCGCGCGGGGAACTGCACGGGCTGTTTCGGTTGAGCAAGCCGCCGGAGATAGTACTGTGGATGCGGACGGCGCAGCGACATGAAGTGGTGAAGCCGCGCACATTTTTGCGTACGCTATTGCATGAGCTTGGTCATTATCTCGACTACTCGCTGCTGCAACTGGAGGATTCGTATCACACGATGGGATTCTTCAAGCGGGAGTCGTTCCTGGTGCGGGCGCTGATGGGGAGCACGCGGAAGCCGAAGCCGGCGGCATGAATTAGCGGCATAGCGGCTTCGTCGTCAGGTAGTATCCGGTGAAAACAATCAGCCCCATAGAAATGGAAGCGGAACTTCATGCCCGCGATGAGTTCTTCTCGGCGGTCGCGCATGAGCTGCGCAATCCACTCAACGCGCTCCATCTGACGCTAGCGGGTCTGCTGCGTGCACAAGGGGGAACCAATCCGCTCCCATCGGAACAGGTGGTCACGAGGCTCAATCGCGCTTCGACGCAGGTCTCCCGCCTCGCGAAACTGGTGGATGACATGCTCGATGTGAGCCGCATCTCGGCCGGACGAATCCCACTTAAGATCGAGGACTTCGATGCCTCACTGACGTTGACGGAAGTTGTCGATCGCCTGAAAGATGCCGCAAATCCTGCACAAATCGCTCTCACGATGCCTCCCTCGACGTACATCCGAAGCGATCGCGCACGCTTCGCTCAAATAGCCTACAACCTCCTTTCCAATGCCATCCTCTATGGCAACCAGGCCCCCATCGAGGTCCGCCTCGAGGCCGACGATGACACCCTCCGCCTTAGCGTAATCGACAACGGTGTCGGTATCGCCGAGGCCGACCAGGAGCGCATCTTCGAACGCTTCGTAAAGCTCGATAAAGATGCCGCTAACGTCAGATTCGGCATCGGCCTCTGGGTCACCCGCGAGGTCGTCCACGCCCTCGATGGCGAAATTTCCCTCATCAGCACCCCCTCCAGGGGCTCGACTTTCCTCGTAAAACTGCCGAAACTACAATCGGTGGGGACGGCGGCGCCTACGGGGTAATGACGAACGGCCAGCACAAGGGCACTATCTTGGTCGTTGATGACGATCGGGGTGCGATGGAAGCGCTCAGTGACATCCTCGAATACGAGGGTTACGCGGTCCAGCGCGCGCAAAACGGCCTCCAGGCCCTCGAACATCTGCAAACTACCCGCCCCAGCCCCGACCTCATCATCCTCGACCTGCTGATGCCGGTGATGGATGGATGGGAATTTCGCATGCGCCAGAAAGAAGACCCCGACCTCGCCAAGGTCCCGGTGCTGGTCGTCACCGCGATCGCCGCGACCGCCGGCATCGATGCGGTTTCTGTCCTGCACAAGCCGGTCGATGTGGATGCGCTCCTGCGCACCGTCGCGCGCTATTGTAATTGATACCCGAAATACGGAGGCGCGTGCGCCGAGAGCGCCCGCGCATCGAGGATTTCAGGCAACAGAGAAGGATGGCACTCCGGTCGCAGAGCGAAAACGGACTCCTATCCTTCCGATGCCTGCCCTGCCACTACGTATCAGAAGTAAAAGCGACGCTGCCGGATGGCAGCCAAAGACAATGACCGTCACCGACCCGCTCGGACGATCGACGACAGTAACGTACAAT
Organism: uncultured delta proteobacterium; assembly: GCA_963761255.1. Lineage (GTDB taxonomy): Bacteria > Desulfobacterota > Binatia > Binatales > Binataceae > DATGKG01. The sequence continues at coordinate 568,827 of CAVXGH010000014.1, read as the reverse complement.
TGCCAAGGGCAACCCATCAGCGTGAAGGACGGGAACGGCAATACGAGCTCTCCCCAGCATCTCAACCTCCATTCGAATTACACCTATGACTTGATGGGCGAAATCGCATCATCGACGCAGCCTCGAGCGTACGCGTCACCAACGCCGTCCCCCGGTCAGAGTTATACGACAACGTGGACCCGAAACGCGACTCTCACCAAGATCACGGTTACGGATCCGACCCCGGCTCACAATACCACGGTGACCGATCTCGACGAAATGGGAGGCGCGACCGACTTCTACGACCAACGCGGCATCGAAACCACCTTTAGCGTTGATAACTTCGGCCGTTTTTCAGGCGCGGCGTTCAACGCAAACAACGTCAGCGGATATCTGCCCTTTGGGGTATTTCCGGGGCCGATAACGTCGTGGCCCAACGCCCTTTACGACCCACTCGATCGGCCCTATGCATTGACGTCGTGGTACACAAATGGCGGAATCCAATACGACACAATCGCTTATACTTATGACGGGGTAGACAACGTTCTCTCGGAAGCGGAAACCCCAGGCACGTACAATTTCTACACGAATACACCGGGTCCAACCAGTCCGACGCTTAATTTTACCTACGACGAGAATGGCCGTCGCACACAGCTGACGAGCACCCTCAACGGCTACTCAATGCCCACCATCAACTATGGGTATGACTGCGCCGACGAACTGGTATCGATGTCGAACGACGGAAGCCAACTTCCGAGCTGTGGACCCTCAACCAACGTCAGCTACACAGGAAACACCTCGACCCAAACCGCGTACAACTACGACATGGACGGCGGGCTGGCCAACACCATCGCAAACGGCATCCAGACCGTTTTCAGTCTCGACGTTGACGAACGCCCAATCCTACAGACATTTCAGACCGTGGGCGGCGGTTGTCCCGGCTCTCCTCCCTCTTGCTTCGGCACGCTTTCTTACGGCTATGATCTGGACGGACGGGTAACAGACGAGGGGGGAACTTTGGCGTCCATCAATCCTCCGGCCAACGAAACCGCGACGTATTCCGTGTTGGATCAACTTGCCACCTGGAACGGGTACCCCGTCAGCTACGAGACGGTTGGAACAAGCAAAACCGCCGAAAACATCCAGTCCGACCCCACCACTAACCTTAACTACACGTGGAACGCGCGTACCCAGCTAACCACGCTGGCAGGCGGGTCGTGGAGTCTGGCCAACGTCTTCGATCCGTTGGGGCGGCGCGAAAGCCTGACCAGCAGCGCATACAGCTTTCAGCAGTATTTCCTTCATGATGGTGGCGCGTTGATCGGTTATCAGGCCTCGACCCAGAACGTGAGTTTCCTCACCCCTCCGGGCGGCGGCGCGGCGGCACTCGCGCTGTACGCCAGTCCCGCACCGGCCGTGGTTTACGTGCCGCTTTACGATATTTCCGGGTCCACCATCGAGTTGGTGAATGTGACCAACGGGAATACTCCCACCACCAGTTACTACTACGACCCAGGTGGCGAGGTAACCACCAGCAATAACAATCAGCGCACTCCGTGGCCGTTCATGTATCATGGCCTGGAGCAGGAGTATCCCGACACCTGGAAGCTCTATTGGGAGCCGGGCGGGAATGTTTACAATCCCGATCCGTTCCAGCTCTCGCTCAGTGGCCCGCAAGGCCTGGGCGGTGGCGGCTCTTCCCCGCGCGCTTTTGGCGGAGGCGGTAGCCCCGGAGGGGCTTGGTTAGCGCAGACGGCAGAGAACGGGAGCGGGGCATTCGGCGCGGGCGGTGCAGCGTATCTTGCGGCAGCAGCACTCCCTTCAGAATTTGCTTTCCCTCCGCTCGCCGCAGCTTTTTTGGCGGTTGGCATCTTCGAGGCGTTTGACCCATTCGGTGGTGGCGGCGCACCGGAAATTCCCTGGTACGACACAACCCACACTTCGCGCGGCCGTCATCCGATTTATCCGCAGATGGGTATCGCTGGAGATCTGCTTGTCTCGCAAGCCTCGGCGGCGGAGATTGACTCTTCCGAACCGGTGAGTAGCGATCTGGTCAGCGGTGAACCCAGCACGCCATCGGCGCCGATGAGTATGGGAGACGATCCGATCGAAGGCATTGCGAGTTACTATGCCGATCGATTTGTTGGTCGGCGCATGGCAAATGGCCAGAAGTTCAGCCAAGACCAGTACACAGCCGCTATGCTGAAGGTTCCCCTTGGTACTAAGGTCACGGTTGAATATCCGAAGCTCGGAACAAGCGTCCAGGTTACGGTTACTGATCGGGGTCCGTATGAGCCTGGCCGCGTTATCGATTTGACAAAGACTGCTTTTCAACAGCTTACGCGTGGCAGTCTACAGCAAGGGCTAATACGCGTGCGGGTCATAGTTCCGAAGCCGCCCACACCCTGACGAGCTACAGGTAATATGACAATTCGAAGAATTCCGCTGACAGTCGCAGTTTTATTCCTGACGTGTTGGGCATTTTTACCGACGCGTTCCTCCGCCGCTCCCTTGGCCCTGCGCAGCTATAAGGTATCTCTTCAAGGCCTAAAGCTCGCGAGTACGGAACGGATAGTGAGTTTTGATTGCGCGATTAGATCCGCCATAATCACCAATCTCAACCATGTCCCGGCTGGCTGGGAATTTTCCTTTAAAAACGATAACGGCGACAGAATCTTCGCTTCACGCGAACAGGATCGTGGAGGTCGCTGCGCTTACAACAGACGACGAATACTTCAAGGATTTCATGATCATTGAGATGAACTATCTCGAAAACTCGTCCGAAGGTCCGCCATTCACCATCGAGGTTCGGCTTACTATCGCCACGTTCACAGGTGCAGGCAAAGAAAAAACCAGAGAGCAGCGTTTCTCCACGGATCTGCAATTCGTCTAGACGCCCGTTGCCTGATACAGAACGATCTCAGGACCCGCCCGGTATTTTCAGCCGGCAATTTCATAGATGACGGCGGCGCGGTCATCAGATACCAGTTCCAGACTCAGTCCGTGAGTTTTCTGACCCCGCCGGGCGGAGGCGCACCGGCCCTCGCACTGTACGCCAGTCCGGCGCCGGCCGTGGTTAACGTGCCGCTCTATGATATTTTCGGCTCGACTACCGAATTGGTGGATGCGGCCAGTCCTGGCAGTCCGATTACCAACTACTACTACGACCCAGGTGGCGAGGTAACGACGAGTCCCAACAATGTGCGCACGCCGTGGCCGTTCCTATTCCATGGCCTGGAGCAGGAATATTACGACTCCCTGAAGCTCTATTGGGAGCCCAACGGGAATGTTTACAATCCCGATCCGTTCCAGCTCTCGCTCAGTGGCCCGCAAGGCCTGGGCGGTGGCGGCTCTTCCCCGCGCGCTTTTGGCGGCAGGCGGTAGCCCCGGAGGGGCTTGGTTAGCGCAGACGGCAGAGAACCACAGCGGGGCATTCGGCGCGGGCGCGCAGCGTATCTTGGGGCAGCATCACTCCCTTCAAAATTTTCTTTCCCTCCGCTCGCCGCAGCTTTTTTGGCCGTTGGCATCTTCCAAGCGTTTGATCCATTCGGCGGTGGCGGCACGCCGTCGATTCCATGGTACGACACAACCCACACTTCGCGCGGCGTCCACGACATTTATCCATACGTGGGGATTCAGAATATCGTCGATCAATCGGCGTCGGCCAAATCCGATTCGAATCCGGGTCGTCCATTGAGCGACTGCGAAAAGTGCGTGTTAAGCCATTTCAATTTCCCTCAGGTCGATCTGGACAGTGCCAGGATTCATACAAATGGCTTACCTTCGAGCGGCTTGGCTTCCTTAACAAGACTTTACTCTCCAGCGAGGGCATGTACGCCGCCTGGCGGAAGTGACATCTACGTACGACCCGGGGAGTATCATCCTGGCACGGCGGACTGGATCGCGCTGCTGGGCCATGAACTGGTCCACGTCGGGCAGTGGCGGCAAAATCCAGGAGTAGGAACTTTTGGATATCTCTGGTCGCGTAGCACGTATGAAGACCCAGCCAACGCGAAACAAGATTATATCTTTGCAACATTGTTAAAGGAGGGTGCGTCAGGATGCTGTCAATAGGCACCAAAGCACTTATAGCATGTATAGCTATAGTAATGGGCTCATCGTGTATGTCCTCTGACTGTAAAGGCGTACCTACAGGATTCTTTCGAATGCCTTCCGATCAACGATGGGCTGAATTTCAGAAGTTTGACTTTGAAACGCAGTATAATACATACATTTGCGGACAGCAGAGAGTCGAACCCCCGGACGTGCAGCTCGCTTTGATCTTCGCTCGGAACGGAGGGACGATAGTCAAACCTCTAGAGTCGAAGCTCTCGGAGACTAATGACGACCGAACGATTCAAAATATAGTTTACCTCTTCGATATCATGAACAGTATTGGGGCGTATAACGTGGCTTCGAACAGACCGCTGATGGAAATTCTTAGTAGAAAGCTCACTGCTATTCGCGATCCTACGGTAAATGTGATAGCCCAATATAGCTTGCTTAACATATCGAGCAAATTCGAAGACGTGAAATCCTGCTGCGGCACCCCAGCAGCACGAAGCAGTTCAAAGCCGCGCGAATGAGTAGCGCGGCATCCCGCCCCGCTACTCGCGGTCACGGTAGTCGCAAAATAAGCCTCTTTCAGGCGGACTGTCTAATGGCCCAGGATGCATTCTGATCTGGAGGCCTCCCCGTTGGGTGAAGTGACGACCTATGCCTACGATGCTGAAGACCACGTGACGGACGTCATCGTCGATCCCAACGGGCTAAAGCTTCACAGTTCTTACACCTACGATTTGATCGGCGAGATTGCGTCTTCTGTTCCCCCTAACGGTAACGTTCTGGGGGGCAACCCGAACAATTTTAGAACGACATGGACCCGAAACGCTACTCTTACCAAGATCACGGTTACGGATCCGACTCCGGCTCACAATACCACGGTGACCAACTTCAATGGTTCGGGAGGGGCAATCGACTTCACGGACAAACGCGGCATCCAGACCACTTATGGAGTGGATAACTTCGGCCGTTTTTCAGGCGCGGCGTTCAACGCAAACAACGTCAGCGGATATCTGCCCTTTGGGGTATTTCCGGGGCCGATAACGTCGTGGCCCAACGCCCTTTACGACCCACTCGATCGGCCCTATGCATTGACGTCGTGGTACACAAATGGCGGAATCCAATACGACACAATCGCTTATACTTATGACGGGGTAGACAACGTTCTCTCGGAAGCGGAAACCCCAGGCACGTACAATTTCTACACGAATACACCGGGTCCAACCAGTCCGACGCTTAATTTTACCTACGACGAGAATGGCCGTCGCACACAGCTGACGAGCACCCTCAACGGCTACTCAATGCCCACCATCAACTATGGGTATGACTGCGCCGACGAACTGGTATCGATGTCGAACGACGGAAGCCAACTTCCGAGCTGTGGACCCTCAACCAACGTCAGCTACACAGGAAACACCTCGACCCAAACCGCGTACAACTACGACATGGACGGCGGGCTGGCCAACACCATCGCAAACGGCATCCAGACCGTTTTCAGTCTCGACGTTGACGAACGCCCAATCCTACAGACATTTCAGACCGTGGGCGGCGGTTGTCCCGGCTCTCCTCCCTCTTGCTTCGGCACGCTTTCTTACGGCTATGATCTGGACGGACGGGTAACAGACGAGGGGGGAACTTTGGCGTCCATCAATCCTCCGGCCAACGAAACCGCGACGTATTCCGTGTTGGATCAACTTGCCACCTGGAACGGGTACCCCGTCAGCTACGAGACGGTTGGAACAAGCAAAACCGCCGAAAACATCCAGTCCGACCCCACCACTAACCTTAACTACACGTGGAACGCGCGTACCCAGCTAACCACGCTGGCAGGCGGGTCGTGGAGTCTGGCCAACGTCTTCGATCCGTTGGGGCGGCGCGAAAGCCTGACCAGCAGCGCATACAGCTTTCAGCAGTATTTCCTTCATGATGGTGGCGCGTTGATCGGTTATCAGGCCTCGACCCAGAACGTGAGTTTCCTCACCCCTCCGGGCGGCGGCGCGGCGGCACTCGCGCTGTACGCCAGTCCCGCACCGGCCGTGGTTTACGTGCCGCTTTACGATATTTCCGGGTCCACCATCGAGTTGGTGAATGTGACCAACGGGAATACTCCCACCACCAGTTACTACTACGACCCAGGTGGCGAGGTAACCACCAGCAATAACAATCAGCGCACTCCGTGGCCGTTCATGTATCATGGCCTGGAGCAGGAGTATCCCGACACCTGGAAGCTCTATTGGGAGCCGGGCGGGAATGTTTACAATCCCGATCCGTTCCAGCTCTCGCTCAGTGGCCCGCAAGGCCTGGGCGGTGGCGGCTCTTCCCCGCGCGCTTTTGGCGGAGGCGGTAGCCCCGGAGGGGCTTGGTTAGCGCAGACGGCAGAGAACGGGAGCGGGGCATTCGGCGCGGGCGGTGCAGCGTATCTTGCGGCAGCAGCACTCCCTTCAGAATTTGCTTTCCCTCCGCTCGCCGCAGCTTTTTTGGCCGCTGGCATCTTCGAAGCGTTTGATCCATTCGGCGGTGGCGGCCCGCCGGAGATTCCATGGTACGACACCACCCACACTTCGCGCGGCGCCCACCCGGTATACCCATACATGGGGATTCAAAGTATTGTTGATCAGAGCCCTTCAGCGGGAAAAGCTAAATATTATACCGCTCCGAATGGCAAATCCTTTGCCGTTCCTGAGAATGCAGATCTCTGCGGCGAGCTTCACGCGGGTCAGATGAATAAGTTTAGCTTAGGACATCCCGTGCAACATTTTTCTCTTGTGGGTAGGGCGGTTGGGCAGGGCGGCACTTTCGACTACCAGAGATGGGGAGGACAGTTCAATTCAAAATATACAGACGCTTCTAATTTTGGTGTCGGCGTCTATATGAACGGCGCCGGATATAGCCTTCACGGGATGAATGGGGTTGCTAAGACTTATTCGTTACTGTGGTCCAACAACGCAAATTCGGCTAGTCAAACGGACTGGTGGGCGCAAGGATGGATTGCGGCTAGTAACGGGCAAGTGTGCCGCTAATTAATGCTGGTAGTAGGACCGGTTTATGAACAAACGCATCCTAGGTATCGCGCCATGGGTACTGCTCAACATTTTGGCGATGATTGCCTATCTGTATTTCGCCTCCGCCATTTGGGCTCCGAAGGGAGAAAAAGGATTGCTCGGAGGTCCCGGAGATCCCATCCTCTGGGTATTCACGGCATTCCCGTTCATGGTGGCCGGCACATTATTAAATCTGGTGTGGTTGATTCTCATCTTCAGACGTCGAAGAAGCGAGAAAAATTGGTATCCGATCATAGCGTGGCTTGTTGTCATCGCAGCATGGTATGGTGCAAAGCTGTATGACGGGTCTCGCCATTTTACTGGCGCTGCGGTAGTGCGAACTTCACCGACCGACAAGTAGAAATCACCGGCGAATCACTTAGCAACTCGCCGCGCGGCACTCTCTCGACTCGGAGCTCGCACTTGAGAAAAAAGTAGTGGATAAAGACGGTTCGGCATACACGGATCAGGAGGCACCGATGTCAATGTGCCGCTCTACGATGCTTTTGGCTCGACTATCGAAATAGTGTTACTGGGTAATCCGCAGGTTGTGGCCAATTACAGCTACGATCCGTATGGGGTTAGAAAGGTCAACAGCGGGTATCGGTCGCCATTTCCGTTCGTGTACCACGGCCTGGAGCAGGAATATTACGACTCGCAGAAGCTCTATTGGGAGCCCAACGGGAATGTTTACAATCCCGATCCGTTTCAGCTCTCGCTCAGTGGCCCGCAAGGCGTGGGCGGTGGCGGCAACGGCGAACCGAGAGGATTAGGCGGTGGCGGCGGAGGTCACGGTGGCCTCGATCTCAACGGTGTGGATGCTGGGGCAAGCGCGCTAGGGTATTCGATGATCACGACCGGCGAGCTTACCATTCAGGTTCCCCCGGTAGCACTCGCTCTCTTTGCGTTCGCGATTTTCGACCAAATCTTCGATCCCTTCGGTGGCAGCGACAAGCCATCGATCCCGCGCTATGACAAAGCACACACTCAGCAGCGCAGCCACGACATTTATCCGGTCATGGGGATTCAGAGTATTGTTGATCAGAGCCCTTCCGCTTCGGGCGGTGGAGGGGGAGGAGGCCGCCCTCTCGCGCCAAGTCCGTCTCAATATGCACAGTGGGGAAGGACTGCAAACTCGATTCAGAATCTGTGGAATCTGTGGGAATTCCATCGAGGCGGCTCTCTGGACGCGCAGAAATATGGAGCGTCAAGAGCCTATGGCAACTATGTATTTGGGGTCTATATGGCTGCGCACGGATACACACTTCCGGAAACATTAGACTATGCACAACAATATGCATTTAACTTTAGCCGCTATCGTCCCGGAGAGCCCAAGAGCCCGGTGTATCCATCGGTGCCAACTGCAAATGTCGCGAATATCACAAAGGGTTTCAACGACGAGAGGAACGGTACTTTTGGTCTGCCATAATGGAGGTCCGGGCAATGACTGGTTCCAAGGATTCCTGCCATAGGGTCTGCAGGCACATTCGATTGCTAATCCTGGCCGGAAGCCTACTGACGCTTGGCTGTCAGGACGTGGGGACAACCTGGTCAGCGGAGGTCCGATCGCCAGACGGCCAATTCGTTGCTTCCGCTCGAACACAGCAATGGGGTGGACCTGGAACCGCAGATGACACCACAACTGTCGATCTCCGACGGGTCGGAAGTTCGCAAGCTCCGATGGAAATCCTTGAATTCTCTCACCAGTATTCACGGATGAACCTCGAAATGAAGTGGCAGACACCTACTCATTTGGAGGTGGCGTATGGGCCCAGCACAAAGCCGGGGGACCAAGTAAGTCTCGACTTCCAGGTCGTCAAGATTGAAGAAATCGACGTCTCCGTGCGGAATCTCTCAGACCAGAAGGTCAAAGCTCCGCAATAGACGCCAACGGCTAAAACGCAGTATCTGTTGTGTACCCTGTCCGTCTTCAAAGCTTATCCGCGTGGCGGAGGACCAAAAGCCAAAAAGTATGCCACCTCGGCTCGACTATCGAAATAGTGTTACTGGGTAATCCGCAGACTGTGGCCAACTACAGCTACGATCCGTATGGGGTGCGGAAGGTCAACAGCGGGTATCGGTCGCCATTTCCGTTCCTATTCCACGGCCTGGAGCAGGAATATTACGACTCCCTGAAGCTCTATTGGGAGCCCAACGGGAATGTTTACAATCCCGATCCGTTCCAGCTCTCGCTCAGTGGCCCGCAAGGCCTGGGCGGTGGCGGCGGCGCCTTCCCACGCGCCGTCCGTGGCCCCGGATCAAATCCGCAGGCCAACATCGCTCTAGATGTTTACGATGCCACGGCCAACGTCGTCGCATTAACGGGTGGAATTCCGATTTGCTGGAATGACTCCTGCGGGACTTTCTTTCTGCCCGGCCTCGATGGCTTGTTCGGCGGCGACAGCAAGCCGACGATTCCATGGTATGACACGACCCACAAGAGCCGCGGCGCCCATGACGTGTATTGCAGGGTTCAGGGGATATGCGGCGCGATCGTCACGCAGAAGGGTAATATCATCCTCGCTCAAAGTGACGGGGGCGGTGAAGGGGGTGAAGATGAGGGAGACGCGATTCTTGAAGAAGGGCAGGGGAAGGCGCAATTTGATCAAAACATGTCTGCGGAGTCAACCTTGGATACAATGGGTCAACCTGATTGGGCTCACACGGACGGTGGTTTTTTGAATTGGCTGAGACAAATGCAAGATCCGCAAGGTCCACCTGTTAGTAACGGTCAAGCTGACGCCATCGTGCACGAGGCACGGCGACTGGGTCTCAACGTAAGGCCCGACCTCGCTGGCCACGCTGGAGGTAATCCGTGGCAACGGCCGCATCTGAATATCATCGGAAAGAGCCTGAGTGTTCACGTGAACGTCCCAAACAACTATAAATTGCCTTGAGATCTGCGTATGAAGTATTTGATTCTTAATGGTCCGATCTATGGGGTAAATTTCGGGCATAGTGCCTACCGTGGCACGGACCGGAAGTACCCTCCCTTCATGAAAGAATTTCCTGCGGAGCACGAAATCAATCGATGGTGGCTATGGTTCGCAGATGAGGTCGAGCATTTCGGAGGTATTCGCGACCTCGTAAAGGCGCGAATTTATTTACAGCTCGCAAGACAAAATTTTCCTGAGAAGCAGTTCGAACTGATTGGGGTATCAAAAGACAAGGCGACAGCGGCCATCGATTCAGAACTACTCGGTTTTGACATTTCTTTCGCCGGCGCAAGCAGTTCTCTTCTCTTCATGTCCGGATTTATTAGCGGACCATACGCGGTAATCCCAGAGGAACCCATACTTGTATTGGACGATTTGCTCAGGCGTTACTTCTGTCCGAAGCTGAATGAGTTTGGACTTTTCCGAACCTTCGAGGAAGCGGCGCATTGTCGAACGCGCAATGATCGCCCTACATACTTATGATCCCAATTTGTACGAGGGTGGAAGCCTCGAAGTATTTGAGGTTACGGGAGTGTATCTCATTTCCGACGCGAAATGAGGAGCGATTTGTGGCCGGCTGACCAGCAGCGCATACAGCTTTCAGCAGTATTTCCTCCACGATGGCAGCGCGCTGATCGGCTATCAGGCTAACATCCAGAACGCGAGTTTCCTGACTCCTCCGGGCGGAGGCGCGCCGGCCTCGGTGCTGTACACCTATATAGGAGGGGGAAGCACCGATGTTAGTGTGCCGCTCTACGATATTTTCGGCTCGACCATCGATTTGATTGATCCCAGCAATCCGAGCACTTTCGAAACCACTTATACCTACGACCCCTATGGCGTGGTAACCACACCCAACAATGTGCGCACCCCCTGGCCATTCCTGTACCATGGCCTGGAGCAGCAGTATCCCGACTCCTGGAAGCTCGATTGGGAGCCGGGCGGGAATGTTTACAACCCCGATCCGTTCCAGCTCTCGCTCTCCGGCCCGCAAGGCCTCGGCGGTGGCGGCGGCGCAGCTCCGAGAAGTATCATTTTCGGCACCCAACATGCCGCGGTTAATTGGGTTGGAATCTCTCTCGGAGTGGCACAAAACATTGCCGGTGTACTTGACCCAGACGTGATCTCAATTGGATCAGATCCGCCATTGAACATCGTCTCACCTTACGATCCTTTCAACCTGTTAGCTGGTTTGTTCCAGGGCGGCATACCGACGATCCCATGGTACGACACAACCCACACTTCGCGCGGCGTCCACGACATTTATCCATACGTGGGGATTCAGAATATCGTTGATCAGAGCCCTTCAGCGGGAAAAGCTAAGTATTACAGAGCCCCGAATGGCAAATCCTTTGCGGTTCCTGAGAATGCGGACCTCTGCGGCGAGCTTCAGGCTGGTCAGAACAATAAGTTTAGCTTAGGACATCCTTGGCAGCATGTCTCTTCCATGCGCAAAGCGGTTGGGCAGGGTGGCACTTTCGATTACCAGCGATGGGGAGGAAAGTTCAATTCAAATTACACGGACGCTTCCAATTTTGGCGTCGGCGTCTATATGAACGGTGCCGGTTATAGCCAATTCGGCATGGATGTGGTTGGGGGTACTTATTCGCTCTTCTGGTCGAGAAACGCAAACGCGGCTTCTCAACAGGAGTGGTGGGTGCAGGGATGGATTGCGGCAAACAATGGGGAAGTGTGTCACTGATTGATTCTGCCACGAAGAGGATTTATGAACAGACGAATCCTAAGATTAGCCCCATGGATATTGCTCAACCTTTTGGCGATGATTGCCTACCTATATTTCGGATCCGCGGTCTGGGCACCGAAGGGAGGGGAAGGATTGCTCGGAGGTCCCGGCGACCCTATCATCTGGACGCTCACCGCGTTCCCGTTTCTCGTGATTTCGGGAATATTAGATCTGGCTTGGATAGTTCTGATTTTGAAACGGCGTGCACGGGATCCGAATTGGTATCCAATCACATTATGGCTCATTGTTATCGTTACTTGGTGGGGCGTATTTTCCTATGACGGTTCCCGGCAATACACGGGTAATGCAGTCCCACACGCCTTCGCGCCTCAATCGCCGCCCTCTCGTTAAATCCAAAGGGACAAGACGGCAGGCCATAGGGAACTGCGGCAGCCGCCCGACACCAGACACCGTCGATGAGCCACCGTTAACCCATCTCGACCTGGATCCCCTCCATATTCGAGGAGCCCAACCAGGCAATTCGGTCAGGATTTCCAAATATGGTCTCAGGAGTTTGAGCAGTGGTTCAGCGTTGAGGTAGCACCTGCTCTGGAGGAGTAGGATCATAGGTACTATCTATGCCGATTCAAGTTGTTACTAATATATCTGCGGCGAAAGAATATCTGCTAGAACAGTTGGCGGAAGGAACGACGCTGGCAAAATTGGTCGCCAGCCATGTCGACCTTTCAGAGGGACGTTTTTGGTTCGGGCTTTCTTACAAAATCGACCAAAGTAGTCTGAATTTCGGGTCCGGCAACGTAAAGCATACAAGATACGAGGGCCTTTTTCTTGCTCGACTGGTTAAGTCTTTCATACGAGACCAACTATGTACGGTTTGCTCCAAGAGACTCAAATGAAACCCTCAGAATTGGGGGATTTCGATATAGCGAATTTAGCGGTCCTATTCGGCAAGGAGATTTACTGGCGAATCGAGGGACCGGAGCTGGCAGGCTTATCTGACGAGAAAATGCTCAAGATTGTATATAGCGCCAGCCTCTACCCATTCTCTGGCTTCTTCGTCACATCGCCAGCAACGCACGAAACCGTGCAATTCACTCCAAAGGATTTAGAGCAAATCGCCAGAAACATTGTCGGAATAGCGGTCGGTGCTTTTGACGAGGGCTCTTTTTTGGTCTGGTGGCGAGAGGCAGTTCGCCAATTTCCGCTCTCGTTTGAAGCTGGCTGTTGAATCGGCCCCTCCGCGCAAGAAGCTTGACGGAAGAATGGGTCGGAATGCCGACTCACAAACGACCCTCCCAGTTGCGGCGACGGCCGGCGAGGAGGTAGACCATCGAGCGAGGCGCCGTTAGCGGATCGCCCGAGACCTCGAGGCCATCCACATTCGGGGTCGGATTAATCCGTCCAATCCTACCGATTATCCCACCATGTGTCAGCAATCATGTGAATCTCCCCCCGTAAACATCATTTGAAACTCCCCCCTCTGAGGAACAGAGGAGAAGGAGCAAATGGAAGAGAGATTGAATCGGGTAGTTTCACCGCCGACCGAAGTGGGTGCGGCGGAGGAGCGGATGTTACGGGCTGATCTGGTACGGGAGATGGTGGCGCGAAAGGAACGCGGCGAGGGAGCCAAGCGGATAGCGCGCGAACTCGGGGTGGATCGTAAGACGGTAAAGCGCTGGCTGAAGTTGGGCAGTTGGCAGCCGCGGCGAAGCCAGTTCCGGCGCCGGCCGATCGATCAGTTTGCCGAGTTCATCGAGCGGCGCGCGCCGGAGGTCGGGTGGAACGGGGTGGTTGTACATCGCGAGCTGGTGGGCTTGGGGTTTACCGGCGGGTATCTGCAAGTGCAACGTTTTCTGCAGCCATTTCGGGCGCAGCGGAAGTGGTCGGCACTCGCGACGGTACGCTTCGAGACCGCGCCCGGCGAGCAGGCTCAGGTTGACTACGGTCAACTAAAGGTCTGGATCGGCGAGCAGGCGGAAACGGTCCATTTGTTCGTGTTCACCCTGGGCTATTCGCGCCGGCTGTTCACGCGCGGATATCGCAACGAGCGACTGGCGACCTTGCTCGACGGCCACGAGCGCGCATTTCGTTTTTTCGGCGGCGTCACCCTGAACTGCCTGTACGATAACCCGCGCACCCTGGTGCTGGGCCGCAGCGAGCACAAGGTGCTGTGGCATCCGTTGTTCGACGACTTCGCGCGCTACTATGGCTTCACCCCGCGCGCCTGCCAACCATATCGGGCGCGGACCAAAGGCAAGGTCGAGAGTGGAGTTGGGTACGTAAAACACAATGCGCTGGCGGGCCGGCGTTTCCATTCATGGGAAGAACTCAACGGCTGGCTCGAGCGCTGGAGCGCGGAAGTCGCCGATCTACGGGTACATGGAACTACTCACGAGCGGCCGATCGATCGCTTTGCCCACGAGCGACTCACTCCGCTGGGCACGCGACCTCCCTATCGCTACGAGCTGGTGCGGTCGCGGACGGTGGCCAACGATGCCCTGGTCGCGGTCGGCGCCGCGCGTTATTCGGTCCCGGTCCAGTACGTGGGGTTGACCGTCAGCGTGCATGAGAGGACTGAGCACTACGAGTTCTTCCACCAGGACCAGCTGATCGCGCGCCATCCCAAAGCCCCTCGGCACAGCGTAGCAATGGCGCCCGAGCACTACGCCGGATTGTTGCGAGTCGCCCGCCAGGCCGCAGTCACAGCGCCGCCGCGCTTCGATCCCAACTTCGGCCGGCTCGGGGAGGTCATAGTGCGCGATCTTGCGCTCTACGAGGCTGCCAGCCTGGGCCAAGGAGGTGAGTCGCGATGAGCACTCCGCAACTCGAACGTTTGCAGGAGCATTGCCATCGGCTGCGGCTCTATCAGATCGAAAATGAACTTACCGCGCGCCTGGAACAGGCGGCGAAAAAGGAAGTTTCCTACGCTGAGTTCCTCGACGAACTGTTCGCCGCGGAGGTCGAATCGAAGACCTACAAGCACCATCAGATGCGGATCGCGATGGCGCGCTTTCCGTTCCAAAAGACCCTGGAGAGCTTCGACTTCAAGTTCCAGCCCTCGATCGATCCCAAGCTGATCCGGGAACTCGCGACCGGCCGCTACATGCACAGCGGCGATAATGTCTTGTTCCTCGGACCGCCCGGAGTCGGGAAGAGCCACTTGGCCATAGCACTCGGGATGAAGGCCTGCGAGCAAGGCGTCCGGACACTGTTCGTCACCGCCACCGCGCTCATCGCCACCCTCGGCAAGGCGTTGGCCGAGGGGCGGCTGGAAGAGCGTCTGAAGATCCTCACCCTGCCACAGCTTTTACTAATTGACGAGATCGGCTATCTCCCGATCGATCGCCAGGGCGCCAACCTGTTCTTCCAGCTGGTCTCGCGCCGTTACGAGCGCGGCTCGATCATTATCACCAGCAATCAGAGTCTCGGTGCCTGGGGCGAGGTGTTCGGCGATGCGGTGATCGCCAGTGCTATCCTCGATCGCCTGCTGCACCATTCCATCACGATCAACATTAAAGGAGAAAGTTTCAGGCTTAAGGAGAAGCTCAAGGCCGGTCTGCTTAAACCCAAACTCGAGCCTCCGCCGGCTGCATGAACTGCGAAGCCCTTATAAGGAGCGGTGAGGGGGAGTTCCTCCCCCTCACACTCCCCCACTCAACCAACACCAGAGGGGGGGAGTTTCAAATGATACATGGGGGTGATTTTCGGGTGATGTTTGACACCATGTACTACTACGACCCTTATGGCGAGGTAACCACTCCCGGCAACATCCGTTCGCCGTGGCCCTTCCTGTGGCATGGGCTGGAGCAGGAGGATCCCGACTCATGGAAGCTCTATTGGGAGCCGGGCGGGAATGTTTACAATCCCGAATCCGTTCCAGCTCTCGCTCTCCGGCCCGCAAGGCCTCGGCGGTGGCGGCGGCGCAGCTCCGAGAAGTATCGGTTTTCGGCACCCAACATGCTGCGGTTAATTGGGTTGGAATCTCTCTCGGAGTGGCACAAAACATTGCCGGTGTACTTGACCCAGACGTGATCTCAATTGGATCAGATCCGCCATTGAACATCGTCTCACCTTACGATCCTTTCAACCTGTTAGCTGGTTTGTTCCAGGGCGGCATAACATCGATCCCATGGTTCGACATAACCCACACTTCGCGCAAAGCCCATCCAGCCTATTGTGGGGTTCAGGGAATATGCGGAGCCATCGTCACGCAGCAGGGCCATATCACACTGGCCGAAGACGACGAGGAAGATGGAGGAGACCCGGGCATTGACAGCGAGCGAGAAGGACAAGCAAGGCGAGACATTACCGAGTCCGAGCAGGGGCAAGCACCCTCGAACGCTGCCGCGAAGGGTTCGCCGGCTGATTTCCAAAGCACGCTGGATCGGATATTTAGAGGCGAGAGCTTTCCCACCCGTAATGATGGATCAGTCTTCCGAAATGATCGGGGACTGCTCTCTTCCAGGCCCGAAGGCTATTATCATGAGTATGTACACCCTACGCCCGGTGTCAGCGGTGCAGGAGCGGAGCGGCTCGTTGTTGGCCAAGACGGGGAAGTGTATTACACGCCCGACCACTACAAAACCTTCATTCGCTTGAGATGAAAGGAGGCCAGGCGTAGTGATTGATTTATCGGCATTTTCATTTGACCTGAGTGAGCTTAACCTAGATCTCAAAGGCGATTTTATTGCCCGAATACCATCGGGACTGGTAAAGGAAAACCAGCTATTTCAGGCATTAAACCGAGGGCTCGAACTTCCTGACTACTTCGGCAACAACTGGGATGCGTTGGATGAGTGCCTTAGAGACTTGTGCTGGATTAAACGTCGTCGTGTCGTCATCTTGCATGAGGACCTTCCAGCATTGGATCGTGGGTCGCTCGTTAGTTATCTCGATCTTCTTTCCTATTGCGTGCGAGACTGGAAGCCCGGCGAAGATCACGAATTGGTCGTCGCCTTTCCGCCAAACACTCGCGCTGCCGTAGTTGCGATTGCAAAGGACTCCTCATCCTAAAGCGCACACCCATTGGGAACCAACGGCGGCTCTGTCGCCGCCTACCAGGCGCGAACCCAGTTCGCGAGTTTCCTGACTCCTCCGGGCGGCGGCGCGCCGGCCTCGGTGTTATACACCTATCAGGGAGGGGGAGGCACCGATGTTAATTTACCGCTATGCCTACCTTACAGCGCGGCGGCGGCCAGCCATCAGATACACCGCCGAACGAGGCTCAGTTAACGGGTCGCCGGAAGCTTCGATCCCATCAACCTTCGGAATCGGATCGGTAATCAGGTCGCGCTGAGCTGCCGCGTTGTTCGCCGTCACCGCCGTCAACGCGAGGGTGCCGAACTCCACCTCGCTGCGATTGGCCGGCCAATGCTTCGTAGAGTCATCGACGATGTCGCCGGGCTCCGCGAGCTGCACGAAGATGCGCATCCTGACCGGACCTTTCGCGATGCGCTGCGCGATCTCCTCGAGGAGGTAGTTGGGCGGCTTTGCGGCGGCGGCTTCCGATGACAGGTAGTCACCACCATCCTCAGGCCGGATGCGGTAGCGCCCGAAGCGCGCGGCGCCGGTCGCGTTGATGAACTTGAAGGCATTGACGCCGAAGAAAGACTCCTTGGCAAAGCTGCTGGGAAATGGCTTCGGTGCCTGCACGAATTCGAGCGCGGCCGGATGAGCCGCGAGAAAGGTTTCGATCGGCGTCGGCTTCGCGGCATTGGGACCGCTCGCCGCGATCGCGCGCAGGAAGGCCGCGAGTTCCTGCGCGGTGGCGACCGGGAAACCGTCGGTGGAATGCGCGACGATGTCGGTATAGGCGTCGCCCTCGAGATGGAAGCGGACCGCAAAGCCGCGCGGGCTCGCATTGGGGTCGTTGTCGGGAACGGTCGGAATGCCCGCGAAGTCGGAAAAGCGCACGCTCACCGGGGTCGCGGCGCGGCTCAGATGGGGCGCGCGGGTGAGGTTCTTCGCGCCGGGCGCGGGCGTGAAGGTGCCGGACAGCATGATGCCCTTGGCATGCGCGGGGCGGTATCCGGACTGCACTCCTCCATTGACCGCATCGAAAGCCTCGAGGACCTCGCGGCAGAGCGCGTGGAGATGATCATCTTTTTCGGTGGGTGTCATGGGGAAAATTTTAATTCGCGCCCCATCGAGTGGCAAAAGCGCGCGCGGCGGATGCTGCGTGCCGCGCAACATCGGCGCAACCTCATCGCGACGGGAAATATCGCCGCATAGACGGATTGTCGACCGCGCCGGCGGCCGCGTTTCTTTTCCTCGCGAAATCGGGCGTGCTATGCGTGAGGGACGGTCGTGGTAAGCAGCATGTCCGCAAACATATCGGCCCGGCGGAAAGCAGTGGTGACCCTCAGTGGAGTCGATATCGAGGGCGTGCTGGCGCGCCTCGCGGCGGGCGGCATGCGCGCGGGCGAGATGCTGCAAGTCTCGCGCGGTTTGATGGCGATCGCGAAGGACGCGCAGTGGAGCCGCGCCGCCGCCCATTATGCTGACGCGCTCTACGCGCACGGCCGCATCGGCGAGGCGATGGCGACGTTCGAGGAAGCATGGGAGGTGGCGGACCGCCTCGATGATGCGGACGCGGGCGCCCTCGCGGCGGCGCTGGCCGGCAGCAGCTGCGCGAAGCTCTACGATTATCCGCGCGCCGAAGAATGGTGCGTGCGCGAGCTGGGCCGGTCGCGCTCGCGCCACGCCGCCGACTGGCGTTATGGGCTCACGATGCTGCTGGCATCGGCGCGGGTCAGCCAGGGCGACCTCGCGGGGGCGCGCGAGCTGCTCGAGGAATTCGAAGGCGCCGCCTCCAATCACTTCCTGCTCGCATACGCCGAGGGCGATTGGGAGCGCGGCGTGATGCTGCGGCGCAAGGAGCTGGAGGCGGCGCGCGCGGCGGGCCGGCTGCAGGGCATCGGTGACTGCGCGTCGCTGCTGGGGCGCTTCGCACGCCTCGGCAATCAGCGCGTCGAGGCCGAGGCGTATCTGAATGAGGGACTGGCGGCCGCGGTGGCGTGGCCGGACCTCAATCGCGAACTCTTCATGCGCGTCGAGCTGGCACTGCTCGATGCCGACCGCGGACGCGTCGAGAAGGCCAAGGCGCAACTGGCGCGATGCCGGGAGATGCTCGCCAGTGGCGAGGACTGGCGGGGGCACCTTGGCGCGTTTGCCTCCGCCTCGGCATTGGTTGCCGCCGCCGACTACCTGCACGAAGCGAAGGGCTCCTACGACGTGTGGAGGATTTCGCTACATAGTGGCGGTGAGCTGCGGCTGCCCGACGAGGTGGCAGAGGGATTTCGCGCCGCGATCGGAATCTTTCGCCGCTATCATGCGCCGTGGGAGGTGGCGGGCGTACAGCTCCTCTGGTCGCGGGTGCTGTTCGCGGCTTCGCGTCATCGCGCGTCAGCGGAAAAGTACAATGCCGCATTTGCCGGCCTGGATTCGATCGGAACTCCGCTCTTGCGAGAGCGGATGCAGGCCGAGATCTTCCGCTTCGTCGCGCTCGACCCTGAGTCATCGGCATCGACCGCGGCTGAGGCTCGTGGCTCGAATGTGTTCCGCAAGGAAGGCGAATATTGGACCATCCTGTTCGAAGGCTCGGTCTTTCGGCTGCGCGACACGATGGGGATGCAGTACATCAGCCGACTGGTGGCGAATCCGGGAGTGGAGTTTTCGGCAAAAGATCTCGCGGCCGGCGCGCACCCATCCACCCTCAAAGGCGCGGGCCGCAAGAAAGCGGCCTCGTCACGCACTGGACGTATCAATGGCGCAAGCGAGCTGCATGAAGATGCGGCCCGCGAGCGCGCGCGCCTGATGGTGACCAAGCGCATCAAGGACGTCATCGCCAGAATTCGCATGACGCATCGCGAGCTGGCGCGACATTTCGCCGCTCACCTCAGGACCGGCCATACCTGCAGCTACGCCCTCGACGAAGACCATCCGACGAGCTGGACGACCTAGACCGTAAGATACCGGACTTATCGACCGAGGGATTGCATGACGGCGCATTTGTGCCGTCGAATGGCACACCCTCGCGTTGCGACTGAGGTTCTCCCGCGGTGAACTGGTCCGAGTTTTTGCGAAAGTCGATCTCCAATTCGGGCGTTTGGGGGACATATGTTCAAGCGCGTTCCGGTCCTGGCTGTGGCGTTGATGGTCCTCTTTCCACTGGCGGCCGTGGCGACGAGCACCGGCGCGCCGAAGCTTTCACCAGAAAATTCGCAGCTCGTTCGCATCCCGGGCCACGTCCTGCCGGCGCTCGCCAAAGCGACTATGGTCGCGCCGCGCGCGGGCGAATCGAATCAGCTGGTGACGCTGACGATCGTTCTCAAGCATGACGATCAGGCAGGATTCGAAAAATATCTAGGTGAAATTTACGACCCGCATTCGAAGAATTTTCACCATTTTCTTAGGCAACGCGAGATTGCGCGTCGGTTCGGCCCCTCGCAGCATGCCTACGACTCGACCCTCGCATACTTGCGAGCGCACGGGTTCAAACTGGCGCAGGGTTCCAAAAATCGCCTGACGCTCACGGTGCGCGGCCGTCGTTCCGACGTGACACGCGCCTTCGATGTAACCATCGGCGACTATCGCCTCGCGGATCGGCAATTCTATTCCAATGACCGTGATCCCGGCTTACCGGTCGAATTGGCTCGACGTGTTCAGGCCGTGACGGGATTGTCCAACTACGCGGTTCCCAAACCAACCGCGGAGTTCACCGATGTGCTACGCGCTCTTGCTTGCGTTATTATTGGTGGCTACAACGCCGGCGCCGCGCTTGGCGCCAATCCCAAGATCTGCTACCAACCCCCATACAACACGTTGGGGTCAACCGAGGCGTGCAAGCAAGCTCTCATTCGAAAATACATCAACAAATGCAGAACTGAGAATAACGCGGCTACCGGCTACGGAAAGTCAACTAGCAACGATCCGCCACCTCCGGCATGGCAGGGAGTGGACGGCACTGGACAAACCATTGGTCTAGTCGAGTTTGATAACTTCAATTCGAGTGACGTTAATAATTTTCTAAATTTCACCGGACAGGGACTTCTGGATCCTGACCGAGATCGACAATCTCAGCGAGAAGGACGTGACCGGCACTCCTGTCCCAATCGGGCCCAACGAGGACGAAGTGTTGGGTGATATCGATACCGTCATGACGATAGCGCCCGGCGCCAAGGTCGTTGTCTATGACGCTCCCTTCGTCGGCGCCCAAGGCAGCTTCGAGCCCGTTCTGCAACAGATGATAAATGACCGCGTCTCGATCATCTCGAACAGTTGGGCCTACTGCGAGGACCAAACGACGCAGGCCGATGTGCAAGCTATCGACACCATTCTTCAGAATGCAGCCACCGCTGGCATTTCGGTGTTCACCGGCGCGGGCGACACCGGCAGTACATGCCTCGATGGCGCTGCGAACGTGGTGAGTGTCCCGGCGGACTCGCCGAATCTAACTGCGGTCGGGGGCAGCTCGCTCAACCTTACCGCCGGGCTCAATTACGATTCAGAGTCGTGGTGGAATGACCCTCAGTCGGGAGCCGGTGGTTTTGGTACCAGCAAGTTTTTTCAAGCCCCCTCCTATCAGTCTACGCTAAGTGGGACCACCGCACGTTCGGTGCCCGACGTGGTGGCAAACGCCGATCCGGCTACGGGCGTGGTGCTGTGCCAGGCGGACAACGGCGGATGCCCGAACGGCGGTCTATATGGAGGAACCAGTTTGGCGGCGCCCGCGTGGGCTGCTTACACCGCCTTGTTGAATCAGGCGCAGGGGAGCAATCTCGGTTTCCTGAACCCGCTCATTTATCCACTTGCACCAACTAATGCATTTCACGGTTCCGCATCGATGGCGACTGATTTCGCCCACGTTGGCCTTGGTTCTCCCAACCTTCCCGTGCTTCACCAAGAGCTAACCGGCCAAACCGTGGGTCCTGTCGATCCTTCGGTTTCCCAGGTTGCGGGCTTCATGGATAGCACCATACCTTCGCCTACGGAGCCGCTCGGCTTACTAGCTGTCCCTGCTGACGGAAGCACAATTCTATATGTTAACGTTAATTTGGCTGATACCAACGGCAACCTGGTAAGCGGCAAGATGGTCACACTGGCCGCTAACAGCGGAAGTAGTGCCAGTATCGGTGCTGCAAGCGGACCGTCGAGCATCAACAACGGGTTAGTCACCTTTCAGGTAACAGACCTCACTCCCGAGACGGTAACCTTCACCGCGACTGACGCGACCGACGGGATCCCACTCGCCACAACTCCGCAGGTGACCTTCGTTACCCCGCCGGCGACGTCAGCGCGGATTCAGGCGGCGCCCGGCAGCGTACTCAACGACGGTGTCTCGACAACCATTATTACAATCACGTTGGCCGACCAGAACGGCAACCCGACCCCCGGCAAGCAAATCAGTATCTCGCAGTCCAGCAACCTGTCCCCGACGCCGGCCAGCTCGATTATCAGCGGTCCCAGTCCGGCGGTCACCGATGCGACCGGCACGATTCAATTCACCGCCACCGACCTGGTCTCAGAGGCTGTCACATACACTGCGCTGGACGTGACTGATGGCAACCTGCCGATTCCGCCCGCAAGTCCGGGCGCAAATGTGGTGGGCTTCAGCTTCCTCGTCAGTAACAACTGCGGCACTGGGAATCCGCCCGCCGCGCCGGGTTTCGTCTTCACCCCTTATGCGACCGGTTTCAACGCGCAGACCATCACTACCGACGTCAATTTTGGCTGCGAGGGCGCCACGGGCCTCGCATTCGACAGCTCGGGATATCTCTACGTCAATGACTTCCCGTCGGGAAACATCTACAAGTTCCCGCCCGGTGTTGGGGGTGTCGCGAATGCGGGCACCCAGCTCGCGACGCTGGGATTTACGCTGGCCGGGCTGGCATTCGACCACAGCGGCAATCTGTTTGCCAGCGTCGACGAGACCACCGCCGGCAATTACACCACCGGAGCCATAGAGCAGATAAATCCGTCCAATGGCACTGTGATAGCGACGGTGGCCTCGAATTTGATCTGCCCCACCACGATTTCGATCGATCCACTAAGCGGCGATCTGTTTACCGATGATTCCTGCTCCGGCGGCGCGACGGGTAATGCGTCGATCTGGCGCGTCCAAAGTCCGGCAAGTTCGCCGACCACGACGGTTTACGCGACCCTGCCCTCGAAACCGAACGCGACACTGGCGTTCGGACCGGGCGGCACTATCTACGTCTGGAACGATGCCCAGATCGCAAAGGTAAGCGGCACCAATGTTGGCGGAACTCCGACTATCAGCAACCTGCCCGGGTTCCAACTCAACAACCTCGGTCTCATCGCCGGTGGTACACAACCCAATGGCGATGCGACGTTTCTCATCGAGAATCCGTTCCTCAATGGGACAGCCGGAGGTATCGACAGCCTTGACCTGACGACGAGTCCGCCTACCCGTAGCACGTCGTTCGCTACCGCCTTGGGCGCGAACTTCATGACCTTCGGCCCCGATGGATGTCTCTATGTGTCGCAGGGCACGACGGTGTTCAGAGTCACTGACACCAGCGGTGGCTGCGGCTATGGAACCACGCTTGGCACCCCCTCGCTGGTGCTCTCGCCCACCTCGGTGTCACCTAATCCGCTGCAGGGAACCGCGCAGACTTTCAACGCGACAATTCATTACGGGACCGCGACGGCGGGAACGCCGGTACTATTCACCGTTAACGGCGCCAATCCGCAAAGCAGGCTGGTGAACGCGAACTCCAATGGTCAGGCAGCGTTCACTTATACTGCGCTCGAGCCGGGTCAGGACACGATCGCAGCTACCACCACATTCAGTGGCTCCGTCCTGAACTCCAATCAAGCGATTGTTACCTGGGGCTTTGGTGCGCACACCACGGCCGTAAGTCTCAACCAAAGTCCAACCGGTGGAACGTCCGGGCAGATGACAACCCTGGTCGCATCGTTTCTAGACATTTCGGCTAATCCACCGCTACCGCTGCTTTACGAAACGATCAACTTCAGCGTCGATGGCGCCAATTGCTCCGGATCCACCAACTATCTGGGTATCGCCAGTTGTCAGGTGACGTTAGGCGCGCCGGGCATCAGCACGCTCTCGGCGACATTTTCGGGAGACAGCACGGCGCCGGGATATCTGGCCTCGCACGCTTCAAGAGGCTTCAACGTGATCGCTGCGCCTGCGTCGCCAAGCGTAACCTCAACTCCGACGTCGTCTCCGAGCGCGACTGCGTCACCGACACCTACTCCGACGGCGACACCTACTCCGACGGCGACGCCTTCAGCGACTCCATCGCCAAGCGCTACCGCGACCGCCACTTCAACCTCGACTCCGACTCATACCGCAACTGCAACCTCCACCAACACCGCTACTGCGAGTCCCACTTCAACCAGAACCGCGACTCCGACCGCGACTCGATCAGCGACTCCCACGCCGACGAGGTCTGCGACTCCAACGATCACCAAAACGGCGACTCCGACTCCAAGCCGGACTGCGACGGCGACCCCAACCATCGCGAGGACCGCCACTGCCACTCCGAGTCCCACGCCAGTCGGCAAGGTCGGTCCCATCTACCTGACGCCACCGGAGCTCGATTTCGGTAATTGCCAAGTCAGGCAGCATGGACAAACGAATACGGCTTTCCTGTTAAACCCGTGGTGGAATAACGGGCCGGCAAACATCAGCGGCATATCGATTCAGGGCGGCAGTGATTTCACGATCGACATGCGCGATACCACTTGCGGATCGACGCTCCCGGTCGGGAGGCTGTGCGCGATTGCGATCCAATTCACTCCATCGGCGAGCGGATCGCGGCAAGGAAAGCTGGTGGTGCAGGATAATGCTTCGAATTCGCCGCAGGTGATTTTCCTGGATGGCCAGGGACGATGATCATCGTGTAACGGGTTGAAACCCGAAGCTTGGGCGGTCGCACCTCGCGTGCTGACCGCCTAAGCTGCCGGAATGGACATCAGCAAAATTCCGGTCGGCCAGCATCCACCCTTCGACGTCAACGCGATCATCGAGATTCCGCAGGGCGGGCTCCCGATCAAATACGAGCTCGACAAAGCCTCGGGGACGCTATTCGTCGATCGCTTCCTGCATACCTCGATGGTGTATCCGGCCAACTACGGTTTCATCCCGCATACGCTGTCACGCGACGGCGACCCCCTCGACATCATGGTGGTGACGCAGGTGCCGGTGATGGCGACCGCGATCATCAGATGCCGCCCGATCGGCCTCCTGGTGATGGAAGACGAGGCGGGCGGCGACGACAAGGTCATCGCGGTACCGATCGAAAAACTGAATCCGTACTACAACAAGGTGGAAAACTATACCGACCTGCCCTCGATGCTGCGCCATCAGATCGTCCATTTCTTCGAGCACTACAAAGACCTCGAAGCGGGCAAATGGGCGCGCGTCATGCGCTGGATGGACGTCAAGCACGGCGCCGAGGAGATCCTCAAGTCGATCGGGCGCGCGGAGAAAGCCGCCTCATCAGTTGGCTGACTCCGCGCTTCGGCGTCGGTTGACGGCTCGGATACCTCCGGCGCTACAGCCCCGACTGAATCGTGCCGTAGATACTCAGATACGCAGTAGAGCCATCCGTCACGAGCGAGGAGATCGACATTTTTCCGGCCCAGGGTCCCTGGGTCAAAGACAGGTCGTGGGTGAGGCTGGGGATGGAAGCGCCTTCGGCCTCGCAGGTCTGCCCCACCAGACCGAGCACGATAACTTTCGAACTGCGGCGGTTTATCTGATACGTGATTTGCGCAAACCCTGACGCTTGGGCGCATTCTCCGCCGGTGGCATTTGGCTGACCGAGGCTAGGATCTTCCTCCTTGATGCAGACCTCGATATTGGTTTTTCCGAAACCTGGCGTCCCGACCGCGTTACCGATGTAACCGTAGTAATCGCAGGTATGGCCGGACGGACAGAGCGGAACGCCGGTATCCATGCAGGCCTGACTGCCCTGGCCCGGACTGGATAGGACCGGCGCGGCGGCATAGGTAAACGCGGTGAAAGGTTCCTTCGCGCTGGCGGAATCAGCACCCATCAGTGCCGCGCCGATCAGCAGCGCAAAAAGGGAAGCATAGATGCGAGCGCATCGACGCTGGGCGGAAATCGAAACAGCGATCTTCATTAGGTCCCCCCTCGAAAAATGTGTTGCGCTAATTATTTCGGCGTTTCATGTCGAAGACAACACTCGCAAGCGCGGCCAACCAAGGGCGTCAGAGGGAATCATTCGGTCGCCGGCGCGACCAATCGGCCTAGCATCCGCATTTCCGAATCGGCGAATAATTTGCTAGGCTGTGCGAATACCTACCGTTTGGTAGAGGGAGATTCCAGGATGGGCGTTGCAACTTTTGACCTGATTCCGACCAATTTCGATACGCTGTGGCAGCGTTCCTACACCGTCGATGCGCCGGACCTGCGCGGCCTTTATGAAAAAGCCAAGCGCGACCAGTGGAACGCTTCGCGCGATATCAACTGGGAAACTCCGCTCGACCTCGACAAGGGCATCTTCGCCAACGAGCTGGTCAACGGATACGGCACCGATGCCCTCGCGCATCTCGACGCCAAAACCCTCGCGCGCCTCAATGTAGAGTTTTCATGCTGGCGGATTTCGCAGCTCCTCCATGGCGAAGAAGGCGCGATGCTCGCCTGCAGCCAGCTGGTCGACATGGTGCCGGGCAACGACGCGAAATTTTTCCAGTCGACCCAGGTCGTCGACGAGGCGCGGCATACTGAAGTGCTCAGCCGCTATCTCATCGACAAGTGCGGCGGCAACATCTATCCGGTTTCGCCCAACCTGAAGACGCTGTTCGACTTCATTCTCGGCCAGGGCAAATGGTTCATCAAAACCGTCGGCCTCCAGCTGATTGCGGAGACCTTCGCGGTCGCGTTGTTCCGCCTCCTCGGCGAGACGGCGCAGGATCCGACTCTGAGTCAGATCTGCAAGCGCATCCTTTCCGATGAATCCCGTCACATGGGTTTCTCGGTGCTAAGCCTGCCCGAAGAAATCCGCTCGCTCAGCCCGAGCGACCTGCGCGAGGTCGAGGACTTCACTCGCGATGCCATCCACCTCGTGCTCGGCGGCCAGTTCCCGAAAGAGGCGTATGAGCGGATCGGCATGAGCGCGGCGGAAATCGACAAGGTCAAGAAGGTCCGCAAGGACGCGGCGACCAGCGGCACCGATCAGACCATGTTTCGCAAGCTGTTCAAGCGCGAGATGCATACCACCGTCGTCACTAACATCAAGAAGGTGGGGCTGCTGAACGAGCGCACTTCGGGCTTCCTGCGCGATATCGGCATCGACCCGGCGCTCGGCCAAATGGCGCAATCGTCGTAACGACATTTTTCGTTCTTCACGCGAGGCCGAGCCGAAAGGTTCGGCCTCTCTTTTTTTCGGTTCAGTTTGGCGCAGCGAGGCGGTTCCGTATCGCGCGGAAATGTTTGCGCGCGGCGCGATTTGTGTGCTCTCTTCGGGAAATCTGATTGAAGAGAGACATTCGCGATGGCAACTGCTCCGACCGTCAGCTACAGCAAGCCCACTCATGATTGGCGCGCGCAACTCGGCTCGCGCCTGGTGCAACCCGACGAAGCCGTCGGCCACATCAAGTCCGGCGATCGCATCGTCGTGTCGATCGCGCAAGCGACGCCGCTAACTTTGTGCATGGCGCTGTCGGGCCGCCTGATGGAGCTCGAGAACGTCGTCGTCAACCATGGCGCGGCGGCTTTCAACTGGGATTTGCCGGGACTCGGGGAACGCTATCGCCTCGAGTCGATGTACTGCTCGCCCTACGACCGCTCCGTCTATGCGGCCGGACGCGCGGAATTCACCCCGATTTCGTACTATCGCGAAGGCTCGCTGCCGCCCGGCCTCGAAAATTTCAACGTATGCTTCATCAAGGTCTCCCCGCCGGATGAAAACGGCTTCGTCAACTTTGGCGATATCCAAATCATGCAGAAGATGCTGGCGCGCGCGGCGGACCTGGTGATCGCGGAAATCGAACCGAACTACATCCGGGTCGGCGGCGACAACCAGATGCATTTCTCGGAGATCGATTTCTTCGTCGAGCGCGCGCTGGATTTTCCCGAGGGAATTCTTCCGCCGGTCAATGAAGAGGAGCAGCGCGCGATTGCCACCGTCTGCGGCACGGTCGCGAAAGAATTCGTCCATGATCGCGACACCATCCAGATTGGCGTCGGCTCGATGTCGGGGATGCTGATGTATCACCTCGGCAATCATCATGACCTCGGGATGCAGACCGAAATCATCCCGTGGGGTACCACACCGCTGGTGGAGTCCGGGGTGCTGACCGGAAAATACAAGAAGATCTTTCCCCAGCTGGTGGTCGGCGCGGCATTCGCTGTGCTGACGCCGCAGGCGGAACTGGATCGCGCGAATGGCGACCCGCGCTACCAGTTGTACGATTTCAATTTCACCGACGACATCCGATTGATCGCGAAGGAAGAAGGGCTGGTATCGATCAACAACGCGCTCAGCGTTGACCTGACCGGGCAGGCCAATGCGGAATCGCTGGGACCCATGATGTACACGGGCACCGGTGGTCAGACCGCATTCGTAATCGGCGCCTCGATGGGAGGCGGGACGACCATCATCGTCACTCCGTCAACCTCGATGGTTAAGGGTCAGCGGGTTTCGCGCATCATGCCGGGATTGCCGCCGGGAAGCGTGATTACCTCGCCACGGACGTTCGTGCACAACGTCGTGACCGAGTACGGTATCGCGAGGCTCAAGGGAAAATCGATTCGGCAACGCGCCAATGAACTCATCGCGGTGGCGCATCCGGACTTTCGCAACGAGCTGCGCGCCGAAGCAAAAAAGATGTGGGGCTGAGCGGCGCGAGGTGAACTAGTCGGGACGCGCGGCGTAAACTCCGGCGAAACCGGGCGGGCGCCATCCTTTGTTCGCGCACGCGACGCAGGCGGCGAAGCTCTTGGCGATGCCGTCCTCGCGACCGCGCAGGCTCACCATCGATTCGGTCGAGACCGGCTTGCCGCAGGCAATGCAGGTCGCGATCAGATGCTTGTTCTCTTTGGCTTTTTCGCTTGGCAATGTTCTCCCCCGCGGACTTCTATTCTAGCTGATCGGGAAGACGCGCGAGGCGTTGCCTCCGAGCAGCTTCGCTTGACGTTCCTGACTAAGCGCCGCAATGCTGCCACGAATCAGCGTCGAGGCTTCCAGCGTCGAGTCGATATGCGGAAAGTCGGAGCCCCATAGCACGCGGTCTTCGCCCATCAGATCCATCACGGCGCCGATGGTGCGCTCCTCGGGCTCGGCGACCACCCACAGATTACGGCGAAAATAGGCGCTCGGCTTCATCTTCAGTGGATGCGTCCAGCCGAGATGCTCATACTTCTCATCGAGGCGATCCATCATGTATGGCGCCCATCCGCATCCCGCCTCGACGCACAAAACCTTGAGGCGCGGAAAGCGATCGAAGAGCCCGTCGGCCACCATCGTCATCGCGGCCGGCACCACCTGGGCAAAGCCGCCTAGCGCGAAGCCCCACACCGCGCGAAACTCGCCGACCTGGTAAAAATCGCCAACGATCCCGGGGCGCCGATTAAATCGCACGATGACGTGCAGGCACACCGGAATCCCCGCGTCCTCGCACTCATGCCAAATCGGATCGAAGTCGGTGTGCGAGAAGCGCTTGCCGTTGATGTTCTCGGGCGGCAGGAAGACGCCCTTGAATCCGAGCTTGAGGCATCGGCGCAACTCCGCCAGTGCGGTCTCGGTATCCTGCAGCGCCAGGTGCGCGATGGGAACGATGCGGCGGCGATTGTGCGCCGCGAAATCATTGATCCAGTTGTTGTACGCGCGTGCGTATGCCGACGCGAGACCGTTGTCGGCGACATCCCATAAAATCCCGACGGTGGGAAACAGCACCCCCGCATCGACCTTCCACGCATCGAGCATCCGGATGCGCTCCTCCGGTAGATAACTCGCGGGCGGACATCCATCCATGTAGGAAACCATGCCGGGGACGAACAGCTTTTGCCGCTCGAGGTTGGCGCCGCCGAGGCCCGCCAGCATCCCGCGCAGAACCGGCTGATTGTCGATCATCAGGACTTCGAGGCCGTCGGCGGGATCGCGAACGATCTTGATCGCGCGGTCGCGATATTTCGGTTCGATGTAGCGCTCCCACAAATCGGGCGGCTCCATCACGTGCGAATCGCAATCGACAACCAGGCTCGAAACATCCATGTGCGCGGAATCTACTCCTCGGAAAATGGCTAACACGAAATGGCTAACGATTGTTAGCTTACAGGGTACGCCTCAGGTTTGGATAGCGCCTACGCGGCTACTTCGATAACGCGAGGATAAGCAGCACCACCAGGCCGACGATGATCATCACCATGATGCCCATCATCCGCTCCGCTCGGCGATCGGCGCTCGCCTGCTCCGGCGGCGGCTGCGGCGCGTCATTCGCCGAATGAAATCCGCTGTGATACCCGCGGTGCGAGGTGTAGTAAATGCCCGTCCCGGGAAGCCCTACGGTTCGCGTCACTCCGGTGCGTCCGACCGTAACGTGTGCGCCTCGCACACCGACCGTCAAGCTCGGTCCGGAGCGCGAAACGTTGACCGAGACGCCGGGAAACAGATGCACCCGCCTGTAGAATCGCAATCCCATGCCGATGATTCCCCCGCCGCTTACCGCGCACGCCTCTCGATCCGCTGCTTGAAGAAGTCCCGCAAAGTCACGCCGTATTCATCGTGCATGATAGCCCCGCTCACTTCGATTGACACGGATTCGGCAGCGTTATGAGGTTATTTAGCGTTAGAAGGTCTTTTTGGGGGGATATGGACAATGAAAGGCCAATTACTGCTCGCTTTGGCATTACTCATCGCAAGCGCCTCGGTCGCGATGGCAGATCCGCCTCCGCCTCAAATCCCGCGCGATTTTCAATGGGAGGGCCGATATTTCGTCAAAGACCTTGGCGTCGATGTCAGTTTTTCGTGGCAAGGAAACGATGGCGATATGCAAATGATTGCGGGCAGCGAAGATGAGGCGATTCACTTTACCAATCTCATCTATCACGACCAACTGTACACCTTGACCTACAAATGGGACAAAATCGTGCCCCCACAGCCAGTCAAATGCGTCTGTCTCGGGGAATTACCCCTGGCTACGCTCAATCAATGCCTGGACAGTTCGCGCTTCGTGGGAGCCGAGACATTGGCGCGAACCAGGCATCCGCCGGTTAATCACTTCCGGGTGAGCGTCGTTTTCGGCGCGGCATCGGTCGATCCGGCATTTCGGTTCCCGGTCATGCAGGCCGACATTTATGTGGAACGGCATAATTCTAGTCGGATTCGCAAGATGCTGCACTATGGCTATCAAAACGTCTTCGATCCCGCGCTCGACGAGTGGCTTGAGGTGGACAAGATCAAGAACAAACCCGGCGAGGTCACGTTGCCGCCGGAATGCGAGCCCTCGATGTTAGAAAAGCAATGCCCTGCCGAACCCGCGTTTCCAGCCGGTTATTTCTGCAGGTGAGTTATTGAGGTTTCATGTGCGGCGTTGGCGGAAGAACTCGCGCAGCATCGCGGCGCATTCGTCATCCATCAATCCGCCGATCACCTCGATGCGATGGTTGAGGCGGCCGTCGCGTCCGATGTCGTAGACTGAGCCGAGCGCGCCCGCTTTCTCATCGCGCGCGCCGTACTTGATGGTCGCGATGCGCGCATGGATTACCGCACCGACGCACATCACGCACGGCTCGAGGGTTACGTACAAAATGGCGCCGGGTAGGCGATAGGCGCCAACCGTGCGAGCGGCTTCCCGAATCGCAAGGATCTCCGCATGCGCGGTCGGATCCTTGCCCGCGATGGGCTGATTGTGGCCGCGCCCGGCGATAATCCCATCGAGCACCACCACCGCGCCAACCGGCACTTCCCCCTTCGATGAGGCATGCTCCGCCTCGGCGAGAGCTTCCCGCATGAAAGCGGCGTCCTCGGCGCTCGGTTTCGGTCGAACCATCATCCTGTAATAGCACGTTGACTTATGCGAACCCGCGTTTCAGGATCGCCTCAACAGATTGGCGGGGAGGTCGGCCTGAGCCCTGCAATCGGAGGTCCTTTGAACATGAAGAAGCTGCTGATGTCGGCGTTCTTTGTAACCATCGCGTCAACCGCGTTTGCCGCGGCCCAGGTCCAGATCAAGCCGAGCGAAGAGGCACAGGAGGCCGCTCGCCAGGCCGCCTATTCTCATACCCTCCACGACCATCCGAAGGCTGAAGCGGTCAGCAATCCGAGGCTCAAGGTCGCAATCAACAGCGATCGCATCATTCGTTCGTGCTGCCGGCCTCCTGATCTGGTCATTTCAGGCCACGTCACTAACGTATCGGCGGAGCCGGTGAATTACGTCCATTTCGTGTTCGCTTTCGAAGATAAGGACGGCAAAGTGCTCCACGCCGAGAGCGTCTACAATCACCAGGCGGAAAGCCTTTCCGATGACGAGGAAGTCGAACGCATCCTTAAGGAGAAGCCGCACTTCACGCCGCTCAAACCCGGCGAGAGCGACACCTTTGTCATGGACGTGCCGACGCCGCTGCTACCAAGGTTCAGCAAGGTCGAGATGTTTTCCAACGATACGCGGCCATAAACGAGATCGATCTGGAGGGCCGGTCGCGATATGCTGGAACGATGCGGGGGCTCTCCGAGATAGATCCAATTGAACTAAAGCGTCGCATCAACAAGGGCGACAAACCAACGATTCTCGATGTTCGCGAGCCGTGGGAAATCACCACGGCATCGATCGCGGGCACGGTGAACATCCCGATGGGTGACATTCCTGCCCGCCGGGAAGAACTCGATCCCGAGCGCGAGATTATCGTGATGTGCCACCACGGAGTGCGTAGCGCGCAGGTCGCGATGTATCTCGCACGCAGCGGTTTCGCGAATATACTCAATCTGGCGGGCGGTATCGATGCGTGGTCGGAGATCGATCCGTCGGTGCCGCGCTATTGAGAGGGCGATAACACAGTGTCTTATCTGGCCGCAGCAATTCAGATGAGCGCCGGCTCCGACAAGCCGGCCAATTTGGAACGCGCCGAGCGGCTGGTGCGAGCGGCCGCGTCGCATGGCGCCACGCTGATCGCCCTTCCGGAGACTTTCAACTGGCGCGGCAAGCGCGGCACGGAAGCCTCCGCGGCGGAAACTCTCGAAGGTGAATCGCTCGCGCTGATGGCGCGGCTCGCACGCGAACTCAAGGTTCACCTCGTCGCCGGCTCAATCACCGAACGCATCTCCGGTCAGGAGAAGACCTACAACACTTCGGTGATGCTTGGTCCCGACGGTTCGCGGATCGGCGTCTATCGAAAGATTCATCTGTTCGATATCGATTTGCCCGGACGCGTGACGGCAACTGAATCAGCCTCGCGGCTCGCGGGCTCCGAGGTCGTGTGCGTCGCCTCATCGATAGGCGCAGTCGGGATGAGCATCTGCTATGACCTGCGCTTTCCCGAGTTATATCGACGCCTGGCCTTCGCCGGAGCAAAAATACTCGTCGTGCCTGCTTGTTTCACTTTTCCTACCGGCGAGGCGCATTGGGAAGCGCTCCTGCGTGCGCGCGCCATCGAGAACCAGGCCTTCGTCATTGCGCCTGCGCAATTCGGCGCCAATGTGCATGGCTTTTCCGACTACGGCAACTCGATGATCATCGATCCATGGGGACGCGTGCTCGGACGCGCATCGGATCAAGAAGGCGTCGTGACCGCACCGATCGATCTTCACTATCTCGACCGGGTTCGCAACGAGCTACCTGCCCTGACGCATGCGAAGTTAAAAGCCTGACGCGAGGCATTCGATGAAAACCTACAGCGTGGTTCGCAGGATCACTTTCGCAGCGGCCGCGGGGTCGTTGGGATGTTTGCTGGCAGCCGGCATCGCATCGTCGCATGACATGGCGGCGATGGATGGAATGGGCGGCGCCGACATGGGCTCGATGAATCATCCGATGGGGCCCGCCGCGATGGGTGGTCATATGCAGATGATGGAAAATCATATGCGGATGACCGACCTGCGCCCTGCAACGCCGGACGATGAGGATCGCGCGCGCTATATTTTGAAAACGCTGCGCAGCTCGCTGGTGCGGTATAAGAACTTCCGCGTCGCGCTCGCCAAGGGGATGCGCATTTTCCTTCCCGGCATTCCACAGGATGTCTACCACTTCACCGACTACGCGCAGACCGGTCAGGAATATCAGGGCCGCTTCGACCTGGCGCATCCTGGCTCGCTGCTTTATGCGAAGGATCCCGACGGCGGGTATACGCTGGTTGGCGCGATGTACAGCGCACCGCCCAATGCATTGCCGCAAGACCTCGATGCGATCGTGCCGTTAAGCATCGCAAGATGGCACGTGCATACCAACATTTGTCTGCCCAACGATCTCACCATCGATGATTTACTGCGCAACGATGTGGGCGCCGATCGCGCGAATTTGCCGGGCATGCTGCCGGTGTCGGCCGGGCCGAATGCGGTCGAATTGAATCATCGCTACGGCTTTCTCGCCGATGGGCGCTTCGGCTTCGAGGGAAAAATTTCCGACGCGCGACAATGCACCGCGGCTGGCGGCCATCTGGTCGAGCAGGCATTCGGGTGGATGGTCCACGTCTATCCTTTCGCGGGCGATGATTTGAAAGTCGCGTTCGGCATGGATGTGCCGAAGCCCAGCGCTGATACCGCCAGCGCGGCGCGCTAAGCGAACCCGCCGGTCGCCTTAAACGAACGTTCAGCCGCGCGTGACGTAGCCCCTCGCGCCGTATAGAATCCGGGTTTCTTCAAAGCGCTGAACCGGGGAAACAAACGTATGGCCGACGGCCCTCTCGCTGGTGTCCGAGTTCTCGATCTGACCCAAGTTGTATCGGGACCCTTCTGCACGCAGTTGCTCGGCGACCTGGGCGCCGATGTCATCAAGATCGAAGCGCCCGAGGGCGACTCGATGCGGCGCACCGGGCGTCCGGAACGCGCGGGTTTCACGGCGGCCTTCATCAACTTCAATCGCAATAAGCGCAGCATCGTCATCGATGTGAAAAAAGAGCATGGGCGCGATTTGGTGCGCAGGCTCGCAACGCGCGCCGATGCGCTGGTGGAAAATAATCGTCCCGGCGTCGCCGATCGCCTCGGCATTGGTTATGCCGACATCCGCCGCACCAATCCGAAGATCGTTTATTGCTCGATTTGCGGCTTCGCTCCGAAAGGAAAGAAGGCGAATGCTCCCGCGTACGATCCCGTCATCCAGGGCTACTCGGGAATGGCGAATGTGCAGGGCGGAAAATCCGGACAACCGACCGCGGTCAAGATGGCGCTCGCCGACAAAGTCAGCGGCATGACCGCGGCGCTCGGCATCGTGAGCGCGCTGCATGCGGCCCGCGTGCGCGGCGTCGGCCAGTACATCAAAGTTCCGATGCTGGAAGCGATGATGAACTTTGCCGCCAACGACAGCATCTACGGATACACTTTTCTTCCCGAAGCGGATTTCAAAGGCCAGGCGCCCAAGAGCACGACGCTCGATCCCTTCCGCACCAAAGACGGATGGCTAACCATCGCGCCTTTCACCGATGCGCAATTCGAGCGGATGTGCATTGGACTGGGTCATCCGGAATGGTGGAGCGGCGTGGCGGATCGCACCGAGCGCCTGCGCGGCATCATGCGCGGATGCGCGAAGTTGTTTCCCGAGCGGACCACCGCCGAGTGGCTGCCGATTCTCGAAGAAGCCGACATCCCCTCGGGCCCGGTGCATAGTTACGACACGCTTTTCAGTGACGAGGAGATCGTCGCGAACGACAGCTTCACCACTTATGAGCATCCGGTGGCAGGAAAGATTCGCACCGTCACGCCAGGCCCGCGCTTCAGTGAGACTCCGGCAAAACTTTTCCGCGTGCCGCCTAAGCTTGGGGAGCATACCGAAGAAGTGTTGCGCGAGGCCGGCATCGATCGCACGCAAATCGAGGAACTGCGCGTCGGCAACGTGATCAAATGACCTCGGTCATTTGATCAGAGCAATCCGGCCGCGCGGGCCCATCGATACTTCGCTCCCAACACCGCAACCGGCTTCTCGGTCGTGTACGCATACGCAGGTATGCCGCGATCGAAGAGATACTCGCAGGCACTCTCGACTTCGACATCGCCGACTAGCGACGCCACAACGGGTTTATCGATACCGCGCCGACGCGCATCCTCGATAACTTCGCTGGCGAGTTTCGCAAACACCATCGGCGGCGTGATGATCGTGTGCCAGTAGCCGAGGATCAGCGCATGAACGCGCGGGTCATCGAGGCCCAGCTTGATGGTGTTCTGGTACGTTTGCGGTGGCTCTCCGCCGGTGATGTCGACGGGATTCCCCGCTGCGCCGAACGGTGGAATGAATTTGCGGAACGCCGCATCGAGGTCCGGCGGCATCGTCATCAGCGTGAGGCCGTTGTCGACGCACGCATCCGAGAGCAGCACGCCTGAACCTCCAGCGCCGGTGATCACGAGCACATTCTCGCCCTTGGGCGCGGGCAGGATCGGCAGGCATCGCGCGAACTCGAGCATGTCGTTGAGGCTCATCGCGCGCACCACGCCGGACTGCCTCAGAACGTCATCGTAGATGCGATCGTTACCGGCCAGCGCCGCGGTATGCGATTTCGCCGCGCGCGCTCCCATCGCGGTGCGGCCCGCTTTCAACACGATCACTGGCTTCTTTTTGGAGACGCGCTTCGCAACCTCGGCGAAGGAACGGCCGTCCTTGAGATCCTCGACGTGCATCGCGACGACTTGAGTGTTGGGATCCTGCTCGAAAAACGTCAGTAGGTCGTCTTCATCAATATCGGATTTGTTGCCGAGCCCGACGATCGCCGACACACCCATCTTGGCTGAGCGGCTGAAGCCGATAATCGCCATCCCGACGCCGCCGCTCTGCGATGAAAGCGCGGCCTGCCCCTTGATGTCGTAGGGCGTACAAAAAGTAGCGCACAGATTTTTGTGGGTGTAGTAAAATCCGTAGATGTTCGGGCCCATCAGGCGGACGTTGTACTCGCGCGCGACCGCGACAATCTGATCCTGCAACTCCACGTTGCCGGTTTCCGCAAAGCCCGAGGGTATCAGCACCGCGCCGGGAATTTTTTTCTCGCCGCACTCCTTCAATGCTCCCGCGACCAGCGGCGCCGGAATCGCAAACACCGCGACGTCGATGGGACCCTGGATGTCCTTGACGCTCTTGTAGGCCTTGCGCCCTAGCACCTCCGGTACTTTCGGATGGATCGGGTAAATCGCGCCGGCATAGCCTCCATTGATGAGGTTCTTCATCACCGAGTTGCCGATCTTGCCGTCCTCGGGCGACGCGCCGATGACCGCGACCGCGTCCGGTTTCATGATGCGGTTCATCGCGCGGAGGATCTCTTCCTGCGAGGGACGATAGCGCTCGCGATGCGGCGCGAAGTCCACGATGATTCGAACGTCGGCGGCGCTCGCGCCGGTCGGCGTCGCAAACACCGGATTCAGATCGACTTCGCTTATTTCCGGAAAGTCAGTGACCAGCTGCGAAACCGCAACGATGATCTTCGCCAGC
This sequence comes from uncultured delta proteobacterium, assembly GCA_963761255.1. GTDB lineage: Bacteria > Desulfobacterota > Binatia > Binatales > Binataceae > DATGKG01. The sequence continues at coordinate 531,526 of CAVXGH010000014.1, read as the reverse complement.
GAGGCGCGATCGACCGGCGCCGCACCGCGCACCCCGCGCAGGATCTCCGCCGCCGCGATGCCGTCGAGCATCGAGAGCGCATCCGCCTCCGCTGCGGGCGCGAGGCGAAAGGTCACGTCCTTCAGCACCTCGACCAGCACGCCGCCGAGGCCGAAGGCGACCACCTTGCCAAAACTCGGATCGGTCAGCGCACCGACGATCACCTCATGTCCATCGACGAGCATCTGCTGGACTAGCACGCCGCTGACGCGAGCGTCCGGGTTGTGATGCTTGGCGTGGTGCAGAATCGTTTCGTAGGCCTGTTCAGCTTCGGCCGGAGTTTCGACCCCGGTCACGACCGCTCCCGCCTCGGTTTTATGCAGGATCTCATGCGACACGATTTTCATGACGACCGGAAAGCCGATCTCGCCCGCGATGCGCGCGGCATCTCGCGCGGAAGTCGCGATCGCCTCTTTGGGCTGTGGAATACCGTAAGCGGCGCACAGGATTATGCGTTCGGCGGGGGTTAAAGAGGTGCGGCCGTCAGCTTTGACCTGGTCCAGAACCGCGCGCACCGGTGCCCGATCGTAACTCATCTACTCCTCCACGATCTCAAAACATTTCGCGCATTGATTTGAGCAGTACGATTTTCACGGACGTGATGTCAAATCATAAAAGGAAACCGGCGGCGCGAGTCACGAGGCTCGCGCTACCGGTGGTAGGATTGCAGAGCTAGTCGCGCGGGATGCCGGCGGCTTCGTGGCTGTTCCACTTCGAGCCGGCGACCGGGGTAACAAAGTTGCCCGGATTGCTGACGATGTCGTTACTCGCGTCCGGATACTTCTCCAGAAACGCGCGCAGCGACGGATGCTTGCTGACGTAGCCGCTGTTCGCGACCACCTCTGGGTTGCGTGCGATGTCGGTGGCGACCTTCGGATCGCTCTGCTTCACATTTCCGAAGTCGCGCAGCATCCGCACATTGAGGTCGTTGGCGGTCGAGGCCGGTAGGAAATCGATCTCGGTGGTGACTTTGGGTGGCGGCGGCGTCACTCTTTTCTCGACCACGGTCTGCTCGGTGACGGTGGTAGTGGTTGTGGTTTGCTGCGCCGGCGTGGACGTTGCCGATGCGGCGAGCGCGAGTGCCGCGGCAAGCGCGGCGGTCAGGAGCGGGGAAGGTACAGGTTTCATGAGGTGCCTCCGGTTTGAATTCCCCCGTTGTGGGACGGTGATTATTCGAACATGCCTGGCTCTCGATAGAAAAGAATTTCGAGACCTCGATACATGTAGTGTACACCCGAGAGCGCGGTGAAACCTGCCGCCGAATAGAGCAGATAGTTGAAATATTCCGGCCGGATCTCATTCAGGCGCGCCAATGCGGCGACGACGCATGCCAGTTGAAAAAAGGTGCTGCCCTTGCCGAGGTAGCTGGGCCGTACCGGAATGCGTTCGCCGGTCAGAAAAATGACCAGAAAAAATCCGAACACGATGATCACATCGCGAATGATCACGATGCCGAACAGCCACGGCGGGAAGTTGCCGTCCATCGTGAGCACCACGAACGCGCTGACCAACATCAGTTTATCAGCGAATGGATCGAGGAAAGAGCCCAGCTCAGTTCTCGCGTCGAACCATCGCGCGACGGTCCCGTCAAGACTGTCAGTGAGCGCCGCGAGTCCGAACACCCACAGCGCGGCGCGATAGTGGTGATATCCCAGCAACCCGAGAAAAATCGGAATCGAAAACAGGCGCAGCAGCGTAAGTGAATTGGGGAGGTTGAGCAGATCCCGCAACGGCACCCGCACAAAAGTGGGTGCAGCGGTGGCCTTGCTTTGAGGCTGCACGTTCATCGGGGTTGCCATGGTGCCTTTCTCGCGCTTGCTCCCTAACTCAGCGCGGCTTTGCGCAATCGGCCCGCCACCGCGGCGCTCACCAGCGCGCGCATCGCCACCCGGCCGTCTTCATACTCCTCGCTTAGCACTTCGCCATCGCGCCGCGCCATAGCCACGAGGTCACCGCGATTGGCTTCCAGCGTGACCGAAACTTCCTCGCGCGAGGTCGCGAAGAACCGCGCGACCGCGGCCAGCAGCTCCTCGAGACCATCCCCGGTGCGAGCGGAAATCGCCACCGAATCGTGCTCGACATGCGGTCGCATGCCGTCGTACATCAGGTCAATTTTGTTCATCACCATGATGCGGGGCGCGGCGCCGGCGCCGATTTCCTCGAGCACCCCGTCGACGATCTTCATACGATCCGAGGCTAGCGGAGAACTCGCATCGACCACATGTAGCAAAAGACTCGCGGTGCGAACCTCTTCGAGCGTGGCCTTGAACGCCTCGATCAACATGTGCGGCAAACGATGAATGAACCCGACGGTGTCCACCAGCATCACGTTCATCTTGTTGGCGAGGCGCAAGCGCCGAATGGTGGGATCGAGCGTCGAGAAAGGACGATCCGCGGCCTCGACGTCGGCCTCGGTCAGCGCGTTCATCAAAGTAGATTTCCCGGAATTCGTGTAGCCGACCAGTGCGACCGTAGGATAGGGAACCGCGAGGCGGCGCTGACGCTGAATGGAGCGGGTGCGTTCGACCTCGCGCAGGCGGGCCTTCAGTCGGGTGAGCTTCTCACGAATTTTGCGCCGATCGACTTCGAGCTGAGTTTCGCCGGGGCCGCGGGTGCCGACCATGCCGCCCGCGCCACCGCCGGCGGAGCCGCCGGTCATGCGCGAAAGATGCGACCACTGCCGCGTCAGCCGCGGTGCGAGGTAACTGAGCTGCGCGATCTCGACTTGCAGCTTGCCCTCCAGCGTGCGCGCGCGCTGCGCGAAGATATCGAGGATGAGCTGGCTGCGATCGATGACGCGAAGGTTGAGTTCCTTTTCGAGGTTCCGGGCCTGCGCGGCGCTGAGCGCGTCATCGAAAATCGCGAGCGTAGCGCCAGTGCGGTGGGCGATCTCTTTCACCTCGGCGGTCTTGCCCTTGCCGATAAACGTACGCGGGTCCGCCGACTTGAGCTTCTGCGAAACGGTGTCCGCGACTTCCGCGCCTGCGGCCTCGGCGAGGGCCTTGAGCTCGGCGAGCGACTCCTCGGTGGGAATCTCGTCGCGCGACCCGAGCTCGATTCCGATCAGAATCGCGCGCTCGACGTGTTTGAGCGATTGACTGCTAGTGCTGCGCAGATGAAAACCTCGGTCAGCGAATGAGCTACCCAGCAGCTTAGCAAAAATCCGGCGCTAGCGCAGTTCCACCGATCCGGGCGCGAGCACCTGTTCGATCGCGGCAACGAAGGCCTCGGTCGGAGTTACCCGGAAACGATCGCTCAGAAGGAGTACGGCTTCGCGGCCGCCCTCCACATTGAGATGCAGATAGGTCATCGACTTGCCAGGGAACTTCGAAATCGTGTCGCGCAGCTGATCCAGCGCACCATTGACGAGGCTGCTCTTGGGCGTGCGAATCCTCACCTCGCGAATGGAGGCCAGCAACGCGGCATCGAGGGTTTTGAGCTCATCGAGGATGATTTGCGCGCGCTCCTCGTCGACATCGAGCTTGCCACGCACCATCACCGGCTCGTCGCCGGTAATGATGGATTCATACTTTTGGTAGGATTCAGGCCATGCGATGACCTCGACGGCGCCGCTGCGATCTTCCAGCGCGAAGGTCGCGTAGCGTTTGCCCGACTTGTTGTTTTTCAGCTTGACCGCCTGCACCACGCCCGCGAGCTGCACCATACTTCCGTCGGGCGCGTTGGCGAGGTCGTCGGTCGTCACCTTGCTCACGCGAGCCAGCTCGCGCTCGTAGGCATCGAGCGGATGCGCGGTGATGTAGAAGCCGAGAGTTTCCTTCTCGAGTTTGAGCTTTTCCTTGGAGGTCCATTCCACGATCGCTTCGCGGCGCGGCGGTGGCGGCAGCTTCGCCGCCGAGGCACCGAACAGCCCGATTTGATTCTTCACCGCATCGCTTTGTTCACGCTGGGCGATCTTGAGTGAGTCTTCGATCTGCGCGAACAGGGTGGCGCGGCTGTCGCCGGTAAAGTCGAAGGCGCCGCACTTTACCAGCGCTTCGAGCACGCGGCGGTTAATCGATTGCCCGTCAGACTCGAGTGCAAAAGTCCATCAAATTTTCGTAGGGACCTTTTTCCTCGCGATTCGCGATGATGGCTTCTGAGGTTTTCACGCCGACGCCGCGAATCCCCGCCAGGCCGAAGCGAATCGCCTCACCCGCAACGGTAAACTTGACGCCGCTTTCGTTCACGGCAGGCGGCAAAACGCCGATCTTCATCTCGCGCAGCGCCGCGATGTTCTTGTAGGTCTTGGACTGATCGTCCATGTCGAGCGTGAGCAACGCCGCCATGAACTCCCGCGGATAGTGCGCGCGCAGATACGCCGTGCGATACGAGGTGAGCGCGTAGGCCGCTCCGTGCGCGCGCGGAAATCCGTACGCCGCGAATGTCTCGATCTTGGAAAAAATTGTCGAGGCGAGATCCTTCGAGAGCCCGTTCTTCACGGCGCCCTTGATGAAGCCCTCGCGCTCCTTTTCCATCGCAGCTTTGTTCTTTTTGCCCATCGCGGCGCGCAGGATATCCGCTTGCTGGAGCGAGTATCCGGCGAGTGCCTGGGCCGCGCGCATCACATGCTCCTGGTACACGATGACGCCGTAAGTGTCCTTCAGTACCGGCTCCAGGAGCGGATGATCGTACTCGACCTTCTCGCGGCCGTGCTTGCGATCGACGAAGTGTTGCACCATCGTCTTGCCGTCTTCGATCGCGTCGAGCGGTCCCGGACGGAAGAGCGAGACGGCCGAAATGACATCCTCGAAGCACGACGGCTTGAGGTCGGTGAGGAAGCGCCGCATCCCCGAGCTTTCCATCTGGAAGACGCCGACGGTGTCACCGCGCGAGAGCAGGCGATAGGCATCGGGATCATCGAGGTTGAGGCGATTGAGATCGGGAGGCTCTTGCCCGCTGGCCTTGATGATGTCGAGGGTGTTGGCGATGAGAGTCAGATTTTTCAGCGCGAGGAAGTCGAACTTGATGAGTCCGATCTCATCCACACCCTTCATCGAATACTGCGTGATCGCCAGGCCGCCTTCTTCGCGCTCCTTGTCCACGTAGAGTGGAACCGTCTCGTCGAGCGGCACATCGGAAATGACGATGCCGGCGGCATGCTTCGAAGTATGACGCAGGAGACCCTCGAGCTTGAACGCATTGGCGAACAGCTCCGGATGGGTCTTGCGCTCTTCCTTGAGGCGCGGCTCCATTTCGAGCGCTTCAGAGAGCGGGAAATCGCGGCCCTGCTTGGGCGCCGGATAAAGTTTCACGATTTTGTCGGTCTCGCCGAACGACAGACCGAGCACGCGACCGACATCGCGAATCGCCTGCTTACCCTTGATGGTTCCGAAGGTGATGATTTGAGCGACGCGCTCTTCGCCATATTTCTGACGTACGTAATCAACCACTTCGTCGCGGCGCTCGAAGCAAAAGTCGGAATCGATATCTGGCATCGATTTGCGCCCGGGATTCAACCATCGCTCGAAGAGCAATCGATGCTCGATGGGATCGAGTTCGGTGATACCGAGCGCGTAACTGACCAGCGAGCCGACTACCGAGCCGCGGCCGGGACCGACCGGAATTCCCTTGTCGCGTGCGTACCCGATGTAGTCCTGCACGATCAGCATGTAGCCCGCGAAGCCCATGTCGCAGATGACCGGCAGTTCCAGATTGAGCCGCTCATAGTAGGGCGCAGTGTCGAAGTCCGCGCCGCGGCGATCGCGAATTTCGGCGAGACGTTTCTCGAGACCCTCCCGCGCGCGCCGCGTCATCTCGGCCTCATAGTCCATCTGTGCGGACTCGCCGACCGCCTTGTAGACGGGGAAGTGGAACTTGCCGAATTCGAACTCGAAGTCGACCCGCCGCGCGATTTCCATCGTGTTGCGATAAGGCTCGGAATCGACCCCGAACGCGGCGGCCATCTCGTCAGGCGTTTTTACGTACAATTCGTCGGTATCGAACTTCCAGCGCGTCTCATCGGCCATGGTCTTGCCGGTCTGGATGCAGAGCAGAACCTCATGCGCGCGCGCATCATCGCGATGGAGATAATGACAATCGTTGGTCGCCACCGTCGGCAGTCCGAGCTTCTTCCCGATGTCGACGAGCGCCTGATTGTAGGGGCCGTGCAGCTTGTTGTCCTGCAGTTCGAGGTAGTAGCGATCCTTGAAGGTGCTCGCGTACCATGCGGCAGCTTCGCAAGCTTTGTCGAATTTGTTGGCGCGCAGATATCGCGCGATTTCGCCGGACAGGCATCCGGACAAAACGATCAGACCCTCGTTACATTCGGCGAGAATCTCCTTGTCGATGCGCGGCTTGTAGTAGAGGCCTTCCTTGTATGCGGCACTCAGCAGGCGGCACAGGTTGCGATATCCGATCTTGTTCTGCGCGAGCAGGATGAGATGGAAGTTGCCGCCGTTCTCGAAGTCGTCGCTCTTGGCGATTTGGGTGCGATCGGTGCGCTTGCCCGGCGCGAGATAAGCCTCGCATCCGATGATCGGCTTGACGCCCTTCTCTTTGGCTTTTTTGAAAAACTCGACCGCGCCGAACATGTTGCCATGATCGGTAATCGCGATCGCGTCCATGCCCGAAGCCTTGGCGTGGTCGATGAGCGGCCCAACCTTATTGGCGCCGTCGAGAAGACTGAACTGGGTATGTACGTGAAGATGCGCGAAACTCATGGCGGATTAACCCCTCATCCACTGCCATAGAGAACCTGTATCAACGACACAGCTAGAGCAGGCGCCCCAGATTCTCTTACCACCACCATCCCGCGCGGCCTCACCCCGAAAATCGAGGCGAGGCGACGCGGGCAACCACTCTCGCTCGCGCGAGGCCAAACCCTCGCCGCGAAGTTACTTCTTCTTCTCTTCTTTCTTGGCACCTGCGGCCGGGGCGGCTTCCTTGCCTTCCGCAGCGGGTGCGGCAGCCGCGCCCTCGGCGGGAGCAGCACCTTCGGCCGTAACCTCGGCGGCAGCAGCGGCGGTCGGAGCGGCCTCGACCGTCGGCGGAAGCACGCCTACCACCGGATAGTCGGTGTCGAAGATCGGTTTGATGTTAGCGCCGAACTTCATCGCGGAGACGTGGATGACGTCGTGAATGCCAAGTGCAGTGACGTCGACGTCGAAGAATTCAGGAATCTCCAGCGGGAGGCATTCGACCTCGACCTCGCGTGCCAACGGCGCCAGAATGCCGCCCTCGGCAACGCCGGCTGGCTTGCCGACGAAGTGCAGGGGAACGCGGACGCGAATCGCGCGGTTCAAATCGACCTCGTACAGGTCGGCATGCAGAATCTCGCGCGAAACCGGCGAGCGCTGGATATCCTTCACCAGCACATGCTTGCCGTCGAGTTCGGAGGCTGACGACTTGAGGCGCATGATGCGCTGGCTGGCGGCGTGCGAGACGCGGTTGCGCAGCTCGATCGCATTAACCGACACGGGGGTCGGTGTGGTCTTGGGACCATACAGCACGCCCGGCACGCGACCCTCGCGGCGCACCTGATGGCGCGCGCCTTTGGGCCTGGTCGGTCGAATTTCGCAAAGTAGTTCTCCGGTTTCCATTTTTCCTCGCGCGGCTCGCTAACTGAACAGCGAGCTCACAGATTCCTCATTATGAATTCGGCGTACCGCCTCGGCTATCAGCTGTCCAACCGAGATAACTTTTATTCGCGGCAGTTCCGCCTGGGCCTTAGACTTCAGCGGAATGGTATTGGTGGTAATCAATTCTTTAATGACCGAATGATTGAGCCTGTCGCACGCCGGGTCCGAAAGTATCGGATGGGTCGCGCAGGCGAAAACCTCGCTTGCCCCGGCATTGGCGACCACCTTGGCAGCCTCGGTAATCGTTCCTGCCGTATCAATCATATCATCAACTAAAATCGCGACCGAATCCTTCACCTCTCCGACCAACCGCATCTCGGCAACTTCGCTCGCGCGACGACGGCGCTTATCGATGATCGCGAGGTCGGCATTGAGGCGACGTGCGAAGGCGCGGGCGCGCTCGACGCCACCCGCATCGGGGGACACGACGACGATCTTCTGCCCGTCGACGCGCTTGCGCAGATACTGAATCAGCACCGGCATCGCATAAAGGTTGTCGACCGGGATGTTGAAGAAGCCCTGGATCTGGCCCGCATGCAAATCAACGGTGAGCACGCGCGAGGCGCCGGCGGTGGTGATGAGATCGGCGACCATCTTCGCGCTGATGGGAACGCGGGGCGCAACTTTGCGATCCTGTCGCGAGTATCCAAAGTACGGAACGACCGCGGTGACGCGCTTCGCCGACGCGCGCCGCAGCGCATCCATCAGCAGGAGAAGTTCCATCAAGTTGTCGTTGGGAGGACTGCAGGTAGACTGGATGACGAAGCAGTCGCCGCCGCGAACATTCTCCTTGACTTCGACCATCACTTCGCCGTCGGGAAAATGTCCGACGTCGGCATCGCACAGACGAACATCGAGATGCTCGCATACTTCGCGTGCGAGCGCCGGGTTGGAATTGCCCGTGAAAATCTCGAGTTCGTCTTTAGCGCGTTCCGACATTTGCTCGGTTCCCTGTTCCGCTCATCACTTCATATCCAGTTTGGAGGTCACATTCCGTTCACAGGTTTTTTCAAATGGCTGGGCGGGAAGGACTCGAACCTTCGAATGCCAGCTCCAAAGGCTGGTGCCTTACCAACTTGGCGACCGCCCAGCGAAGCGGCCAGACGGGCTCCCTGAAAACCCGCATTGAGCCTGTGCCGCTGAATGTACTCAAAATCAGCGCCGAACGGGAGAGCTGCACCCGTCCGGCGCATCATAGATTAACAATGTCACGCGCGCGCTCTGGATAAGCTGGGGATGAAACGGGCGCCGCGCGGATAAGAGATGGTATGGGCAGCGATTTTCGCTGTCAATCCTGCGCCGCAGATTGCCCATCGAGGGTTTTTGCCACGAAAACGCGCGCTTCCGGCGCTTTCTGGCGTAACGACGCCGCCCCTCGTACGGCAGCCTCCGCATCCGGGAAGATGCCGAAGACTGAGCCGCCGCTGCCGCTCATCGAAGCTGCCATCGCGCCGCATTCTTCAAGTGATGCTTTAAGCTTCCCGATCTGTGGATATAGATGCATCGCCGGAGCTTCGAGGTCATTCACCAGATGCGGAGCCAACGTCTTTCCGCGCATAATTTCCGCGATGTCGCTCGTCGATGCCGGGCCACTCCAATTCTCTTTTTTCAATGCTTTGAAAACCGATGCGGTCGGAACCTCGATCGCCGGGACCGCGATGACGAGGTGCAACGTCGGGAATCCATCGAGGGCTTCGATCTGCTCGCCAATGCCCATCACTCGCGAAGGACGCGGATTCAAAAAAAATGGCACATCCGCGCCCAAGCCGACCGCGATTTTCTCAAGCCGCGCACGAATATCGTCTGGACCTGGCCGCAGCATCGATGTCATCGACGTGAGCATCCTTAATACAGTCCCAGCATCGCTCGAGCCTCCGCCGAGCCCGGCTCCCGCCGGAATCATCTTCTGCAGATCAATCATCACATCGGCGGAAATTCCAAATTCATCAATGAAAATGCGAGCGGCGCGCGCTGCGAGGTTGGTCTTCGGGTCGCCAAGCGCTTCAATGTTGCATCGTAAAGTAATGCTTGAAGTTTTTGAGGGGCGAACTTCGATAGTCACCCGGTCGGGGATCGATACCGGCACGAAAATCGAGTCGAGCTCATGGTAGCCGTCGGCGCGCCGACCGGTAATTCGAAGGAAGAGATTGATCTTGGCGCAGGCGCGCTCCGCTAGCAGCCTTAGCATCGCGAGCGCATCATCCGTGGTGCTCGCGAATGCGGAACGGAACGTCGTCGGAGATTCGGCGAATCGAGCGCCGCGTGTCGCGCTGGATTACGTTGATGAATCCGATGAAGGTCAGCAGCAGCCCGACGATCACCATCGCCTGACCGGAGAGGAAGGTGACGTGATAGAAATCCATTCGCGCGGTGGCGTATGAAACCCGCGCCTCCTCCTCGGTAAACGGCTGCAGCACGGCGCCGGCCGAATCGACCTCATCGAAGCTGCGATAGTCGGTGCTGGGCGAGGTGTCGGCGGCCTGCGCGATCATTTGGGAGGCGGCGCGGGCCTTGTTCAAACCGATGATCCAGTTGCCGGCGCCGAGGAACACCAGCATCAGGCCGGCCATGATGCGCCAATCCCTATAGACATCGGGCAGCTTCACGATGCTTCGAGGATAAGGCGGCCTCGCGCCGAACACAACGCGACCCTATGCATGACGCGTCCGGTTGAACACGCGAACGCCCCTACCCCGATCAATAAGCGGCAACGAGGCCTCGGGGCGCCATCCACGACACTACCGCGTTGCGTGCGCAAAACCACTACGGTTATCATGCAAACCCTGTACGGGTATGATTGATTGTTCGGGGTCAGAATGAAGAGTCAGGATGTCGGGCAAGACACAGCGGATGTGAGCGCGCGGCTGGAGAAGCTTCTCGAGCGTTTCGACCGCGGCGACAAAGTGGCGCTGGCCAGGCTCATCACACTAATCGAAAATCACGCGCCCGAGCGCAACGCCGTCATCGAGCGCATTTACGCGAAGACTGGCCACGCACACATCGTCGGGATTACCGGACCGCCGGGCGCGGGGAAATCGACGCTCGTCAACGTGATGATCGCGAAGTATCGCGCGCTGGGAAAACAGGTTGCCGTGCTCGCGATCGATCCCTCGAGTCCGTTCTCCGGCGGCGCGGTGCTTGGCGATCGCGTCCGGATGACCGATCACTATAAAGATGCCGGCGTTTACATCCGCAGCATTTCCTCGCGCGGAAGTCATGGCGGACTGAGCCGCGCGGCGCGCGAGATCACCAAGCTCCTCGATGCGTTCGGGCATGACATCATCATTATCGAGACGGTCGGCGTCGGGCAGACCGAGCTCGGCATCATGGACCTCGCGGATACCACCGTGGTGGTGACGGTGCCTGAGGGCGGCGACGCAGTGCAGGTGATGAAGGCCGGGTTGAACGAAATCGCCGATGTTTTCGTCGTCAACAAGGCGGACCGCGACGGCGCGGATCGCATCAAGGCCGAGCTGGAGCTCAATGTTCATCTGCGGCCGCTCGGCGGATGGAGCCCGCCGGTCCTGATGACGCAGGCGGCGGCGGATAAGGGTGTCGATCGATTGATCGAGTCCATCGCGAAGCATGCCGACTATCTCACGGCGAATCACGATCAGGCGCGCGAGGCCGAGCGGCGCACCAATGAACTGATCGAGGTGCTCAGCGGCGAGCTCGGCGACCGCGCGGTGCGGGCCTTCAAGGACGGCCGCGTCGATAGATTGCTGTCGAGCGTGCGCGCCGGACAGATGAATCCCTACGGCGCGGTGCGCAAGATTCTCGAGGACCCCGCGAAGCTGTTGGAGCTGCTCGCAATCGGCACTAACGGAAGCCGCGGCTAGAATGTTTCGCGACAAGCAAAAACATAAGGGACGGCTGTTCGCGATCGGCGACATTCATGGATGCCCCACCGAGCTGGCTGCCATCGTCAAGGCGATCGCGCCGACCAAGGACGACACGGTCGTATTCGTCGGCGATTATGTCGATCGCGGACCCTCGGCGCGCGATGCGGTCGAGATCGTCATGGACCTGCAAAAGGGACCGGCGGAGATCGTCGCGCTCAAGGGCAATCATGAGGACATGATGCTGTCCTTTCTCGGCCTGTCCGGGCATTACGGCGAATCGTTCCTCTTCAATGGCGGCGCGGCGACGATGGACAGTTACAGCATCGGCGAGAGCAAGCTCGACAACGCCATCGAGCATCTGCCGGCGGAGCATCTGAAATTCTATCGCAACCTGTCGCTCAGCTATCTGCGGCCGCCCTACTTTTTCGTGCATGCGGGAATTCTTCCGGCGCGCCAACTCGAAGAGCAGAACTCCGAAGACTATGCTGTGGATACGGCAGGAGTTCATCTTCAATTCGCACGAGGCGGGCGCCATCGTCGTCTTCGGGCATACTCCGATGCGCGGCGTGATGATCGATCTGCCCTACAAGCTCGGCATCGACACGGGCCTCGTGTATGGCGGCAAGCTGACCTGCCTGGAATTCAACGAAGGCGTGATTTATCAATGCGAGCGGGGCAGCAAGCGGGTGAAAGCGCGTCAGACCCCGCTGCGGTGAAGCGAATCCAGTTTTGTCTGCGAGCCGGTGAACATTGATGCGTTCTTGTTCTCGTTCTTGGAGCAGGCTTCCTGCCTTTGTGGTCCCGACGCGAGTGAAGCGCTTACTCTTGTCATCCTGACGTGAGCGGAGCGCTTGGCTTTGTCATCCTGACGCAAGCGCAGCGCCTGCCCTTGTCATCCTGACGTGAGCGGAGCGTAGCGGAAGGATCTCGAATGCCCAGCGACCACGATGCTCCTGTCGCCGGCCACTTCCTTCGATGCTCGACAGCGTCCCCGCCGCGTTACCACCGCTACCGAATTCCGGAGCACTTTAACCGTTCGAGATCCTTCCGCTGCGCTTCGCTTGCGTCAGGATGACAAGAGCAGGAAAGAGCTGCGGCCGAGTCTCCCCTTTATCCGGCACGCCACTCCGGCTATTCTGATTCGTTCGATGGCGACGTAGCTCAGTTGGTTAGAGCATGCGGCTCATATCCGCAGTGTCGTAGGTTCGACTCCTACCGTCGCCACCATGTACTCCGCTTCGACGGCGGCTGCTCAGGCAGCCGCCCTTTCTTTGGGAAGTGAGGTTCAAAGTGAATGCTTCCATCATTTCTATTATTTCGCTCGGAATAGCTGCCCTGGCCGTTGTAGTCGGCCCGTATGTACAGTTACTCATTGCGAGACGCCAGGTGGAGACATCACAAGATCTGGCGAACAGACAAATGGAGGCAGCACGCGATCTGGCAAATAGGCAAATGATCGCCCCAATGCGGCAGGCTTGGATAAACAATTTGAGAGACCTTATCTCCGAATTGGTGGGGAGCACACTCCACTATTATGTTGCCGGCTTTGAGGAGCGCAAAGACGCAGAGTATCAACGACTCCAAATTTTGGAGTTCAAAATTGAGTTGATGTTAAATCCTCGTGAGGCAGACCACGAACGGCTGATCGCACTTGTTCGCGACATGATGTCTGCGCTCGAATCGGCGGGCAGCGGTAACAACAAGGACTTCGAAGAGAGCCACGCTGCGATTCTTGAACGATCCAAGGAAATCCTCAAACGAGAATGGGACAGAGTGAAGGAAAAGTAGGAGTAGAAAGCTCACCCCCCCGCCTTGTTCTCCTTCTGGCATCTGATTCCATGCTAACATCCGGTCGGTATCTGACATCTCAACTTGGGGAAAACTCAAATGTGGGGAGTCCAGTGGTCGCTGATGATTTGGTACATGAAAGGGCTGCTCACGCCGGTTGTTGCAATTCTTGCGGTGTTGATCGCCTATCAGCAATGGAAGACCAACTCTCAAAAGGTCAAGTTGGACCTATTTGAGAAGCGATTCCGTGTGTTTGAAGCTGTGAAAAAGCTGGTGAGCTACGTCATCAGCGAAGGAGACGCGCCTTCTGGAGAGGTCTCCGATTTCAGAGTGGGATGTGCAGCGGTCGGATTCTTGTTCGGTGAGGAGGTAAAAGGTTACATAGATGAGATTTATGAACGGGCTTCACGACTGCGTCCGGCAGTATTTCACTCAGGAAAGGTCGTAGACAGCGGTGCGGAGAGAGACGAAATCGTGGAGCGCATGAGAGAGCAAATGAATTGGTTTCGGGAGCAGCCAGAGAAGCTGCCACGAAAGTTCAAGCGTTATCTTGACCTCAGCAGATTGTAGGATACGTCCTACTTTGGGTTATTTTGGCCGTGTAATTTTTGTACATTTGCGCCGTTTATTCCGAGTTTGCTGCGAATCCTGAGGCAAGGAAAACCCAAAATAGATCAATGACCCCGTAGGGTTATGACAATTCGACTCCTACCGTCGCCACCATCAACTCTAATTCCTGTCTAATTCCAGGTCCGAAAAGTCCTCGCCATCGCGCGACGGTTAGTCAAGAAAATTCCGAAGAGCCAGAGCGACCGAAGGATGCGGTCCGAAGCACCTTTTGATAGTTTGGTCAGGTCTCCGACATTTTCAAAAATCGGGTTGTAATCGGGGTGGTTACGATTTCCGTAAGAGATGCGACGGGTAGTAAAAGTGGCGATCAATGAAATAAGAGCGGTCGAGGTGGCCCAGGCGGCCGAGATTGATGCCATTTTGCGCAACGATCTCGAAGCCCTCGATCGATTGTGGTCAGCCGACCTCCTCATGAGCTCAAACGAAAACCTCATTTTCACCAAAGCGCAGGTTTTCGGATTCTTCCAGAGCGGTCTCGTTCAACTCGAAAAACTCGAGCGCACGATCTCGAAATCGATCGTAAAGGGCGATACGGTTTTCCTGATCGGAAATCAGCAACTTATGTCGAGATTGGGATCGGGAATCATGGGCACGCCGGCCGGCGCGTGGGTGCTGTCGAGCTTCATGGCCGGTTGGGCGCGTGAAGATGGCGCCTGGAAGCTCGTCGCGTGGCATCAGGCGCCATTCGGCGGCACTTCATCCATCAAGTAACTCCGTCCTTCCGGATGCCGCGGTCGTGCTCAAACGGGGCGCGATGCCACCACGGTGAAGCGCTCCTTCAGTCGCAGAAATGGAGCTTCCAGCCAGTGATATGAACATGCCGCCATCGCGAGGATCACTATGAGACTTAGCATGCAATCTACCAGTTGCAGGATGTAGTGATTGCCGATGATTCGAAACAGGGTCGGATCGCAAATGACTTTGATCAACGTAATTCCGAGCCCATGAAACACATACAGTCCGTATGAAATCTTGCCAAGGTAGACCAGGAATCGCCCCGGCACGCTCGTGATCGTGCCGCCACTTGCTCCGATACACGCGGCCAGAATGGCACCCGACCCAATCGCTCCCAGCGGATAACTCAGAAGTTCCTGCCACAGCGTCTCGGCTGCTATTTCCGCATTGTAGTAGTTAACCGCCCCCAACCAGCATCCGATGCCGATCGCCACCAACGCGATCCGGCGCGACCGAGCGAGACCCGAAAACCATTCGCGCGGTACTGCGGCAAGCAGAATTCCAATTCCGATCGAATCCAGATGAGTCAGGGTGTTGAACCACACCGGAACCCCGGAGCTGTAATGAAATACAAATTCAACCCGGGAGAAATTTGCGGCCACCACCAACGCCGCCCCCGCCGCCGCGATCCCGAGCGGGGTCGCTTTGCGAATCAACCAGGGTAATACCAGGTAGACTTGTTCCTCGGTGCAGATAGTCCAAAGGGGGCTAAGAATAACCGCCGGCGGCCCCAACCAGGCGTTGGCGAAGTTGCCGACGAAAAACAGATACGCCATGAAATATACAGATCTCGCCGTGAACGATGACGCATAGGGCGAACCGCTGAAGCTGTTCGACAGGATGAAAGCGAGGCCGAGAAAAGAAAAATAGAGCGGCCAGATCCGCAACACACGCCGCAGGTAGAACGCGCGCACGTCGGCTTTCCCACGCCGCGCCAGTTCGCGCACCAGCAATTGGGTAAGCAGATAGGCGCTCAGCGCGAAGAACAAGTCAACGGTGTAAAACCCCGCGTCGATGATGCGCGGACGGGCATTAGTGTCCGAAGCGGGAAAGGTAATGCTTGCATGCACGAAGAACATCCACAGGAAGGCGAAAAAGCGCAGGATATCCAACTCGGGAAGGTAGAACCGGCCGCCCGGCTCGGGCCGGACCGCGGACGCCGATGATACCGCCGTCGCTGCCATATCAGCCGAGCTGCTCTTCCTTCTTCAGCATCGCGAGGAGGTCCTGGTAATGCTTCGGCAGCGTGACCGTGCCGCGCATTGCCACCGGAATCGGATAGCGCACCCCGCCCTTTTGCGTGCCCTCCAGGCCTTCGAGGACTTCATCGGCGCGATCCCACGGCAGCGTGAAAACCATCTCGGTGTCCTGCGCCATGCCGAAGACGCGGTCGCCGTTGCATGGCAGCACCACCTTGGGCTCTCCCGTCACGATGGTCTGGATGACGATTTCCGCGCAGTCGAGGCGGCCGCCGGTGGTGCTCTCGATTCGGCCGCCGCGTTTGAACAGCGCCGCGTTCACCATCCGCATCACCTGCGCGCTGTTGCCATATACCGCGATGACATCGGGCTCGAAGTTCGCGCGCGCAATCGGCGCGATGCAGACGTAGTCGTAGGTGCCGGGCGCAAATTTCCAGGTTTCCGCTTCGAGCTTGGTCGCGCCGGCTTCATCCTCGCAATACATCCCGACCGCGGCGAAGCCCTTGAGATACGCATCGTTGGGTTTGCGAAAGCCGAACGCGATCGCCGAGAGCGGACAAATCACGTCGTCCTTGCCGACTGCGATGGCCCATCCGTAGCGGCGCGCGACTCCGATCGATTGGCATACGATCCAGTTCTCATTGAAGTTGCGGCTCGGCACCTTGACGCCCTCGGGAACCGCTTCGCCATGAGCGCAGCATGCGCACTGCGAGTGGAAAGGTGTCGGGTCGCACGTAGCGCGCGATGGCATCGTCGAGTTTCTTCAGCTTCGCAGCAATTTTTTCGTCCATACGGCAAATACTAACTCCGATATGGGTCAGATATCCTGAAAATCAATGCGTTTTAAGTTGATTGACTTTCATCCTGCATCAGATCGCGCGCACGAACCCACAGGTATAGAAGGCAGCAAAACCGAGCCAATGCCGATGATTCCGGCCAGTCGCACGTTGCGCCCCTGCCGCGATGTCGTCCATGTATGTCGTCATGAAAATGAGGTTGCTGACGACGACTTCAAGCAGACAGAAAGTCGCGAAGCGCAGGCCCCATTTTCGCTCGGCTGCGAGCCCGAGCGCCAGCGTCGCAACTGCCATCGCCTGCACCGCGAGGACCAGCCGCGCCGCGAAGCCCTCGAACTTCATGCCAAGGATTACCGCCTCAATCGGCGCCTGCGCATAGTAGGTCACATCACGCATGACGATTGCGCGCGGTCAGCCATGCCGCCCAGATCGCCGCGAACAGCGCGAACACTTTCAGATCGCGCGGCCAGCGCGAACGCTTGATTTCGGTAAGGGCGGCCATGCTGGGCGAGGCATATGTATCAGACCTCGAGGCGCGTTCAAGCGCGCCGCTTGCCGCCCCGCCCATGCTCGATGATAATTCGCGCGAGGCTCGATGAGGTTCTGGCGATGAACGGCGTGCATGACATGGGCGGCATGGACGGCTTCGGTCCGATGCTGATCGAAAAGGACGAGCCAGCCTTTCACGCTGAGTGGGAGGCGCAGAATGTACGCGATCGCGATGAGCCTGGCGCGCGAGTTCCGCAACATCGACGAGTTCCGCCACGCGATCGAGCGCATTCCAGCGCCGGTCTACCTCGATTCGAGTTACTACGAGCGATGGCTCAACGCGATGATGACGCTGCTGGTGGAGAAGAAGAAAGTCGCGCGCGAAGAGCTGATCGCGCGAGGAGCCGATCCCGTCGCACCCGCGCAGCCTCGCGAATCATTTTCGCGGAGACCCGCCGACGGTGCGTCGGCGCCGGGCGCGCTTTCGCGAGGGTGACCGCGTCGTCGCGCGCAACCTTAATCCCACCGGGCACACGCGGCTGCCGCGCTATGTGCGAGGCAAGCGCGGCGTGATCCAGCGCGATTGGGGCACCTATGTTTTCGCCGACAGCAACGCGCATCATGCGGGCGAGCGCGAACAGCACGTCTATTCAGTGACTTTCCAGGCGCGTGAGCTATGGGGCAAGGATGCGCCCGCGCGCGACTCCCTGCGCATCGATCTGTGGGAGGACTATCTGGAAGCTGACCCGACGGCGAAACCCAAGGCTGCGAAGAAAGCCGCGCCCGTCGCGCGATCGAAACGAGGCAAACCACGATGAGCGATAATCACGTCACGGTTCCGACCGGCGCGGCATTGCGGGTCAAGGCGCTCGAGGCACTCCTCGAAGAAAAAGGCCTCGTCGATTCCGCCGCGCTCGATTCCATCGTCGATACTTTCGAAACCAAGGTCGGCCCGCGCAACGGCGCGCGCGTCGTCGCCAAGGCCTGGACAGATCCGGCTTTTCGGCAGCGGCTGCTGGACAACGCCACCAAGGCGGTCGCGGAACTCGGCTATGGTGGCCCTGAGGGCGGCCATCTGGTCGCGGTCGAGAACACCTCGAAAGTCCACAACCTCGTCGTATGCACCTTGTGCTCATGCTATCCGTGGCCGGTCCTGGGACTACCGCCGGTATGGTACAAGAGCTTCGCCTATCGCTCGCGGGCGGTGCGCGATCCGCGCGGAGTGCTCAAGGAATTCGGCGTCGAGATCCCCGAGAAAGTCGAAGTCCGCGTATGGGATAGCAGCGCCGAGCAGCGCTACCTCGTGATCCCGCAACGGCCGGCGGGCACCGAGAAAATGACCGAAGCGCAACTCAGCGGAACTCGTCACGCGCGACTCGATGATCGGCGTCGGCCTGGTGAAGGCGCGCGCATGAAGACCTTGAAGCCCGAGGAGTTGCTGGCCGGCACCCAGCTCGAAAAGGACCTCACCTTCAGCGCGCCGTGGGAAGCGCGCGCGTTCGCGATGGCGGTGCGGCTAAGCGAATCAGGCATCTGCAGCTGGGATGAGTTCCGCGCGCATCTGATTGCCGAAATCGGCAAGGCCGACAAAGTTCGCGCCCATGGATGGGTCGAGGACGGCGACGGCTACTACACGTATTTCTTGCGCGCGCTGGAAAATCTATTGCGCGAGAAAAACCTCGTCGATGCGCCGCGCTGGAGACGAAGATGCGCGCGATCACCGAAGCCGGCCACGAGGACCACGACCATTGAGCTAGGCGTTCTTGCCCTGCTTGCCCTCAACCCACTGGAACATCAGCGACTGGTAGTACTGCAAATTCGCACCGAGCAGGAAGACCTTCGGGACCCCTTCGATACGCGCATACACCGCGGTATGGGTCGGGTTCTCGCTGCCGAAAAAAATGTTGATGGGCTTCTTGGATCCGGACTCGATAGTTACCTCGCCTTTGGGTTTGTCGAGGCCAAATTCCGCGAGGTCGTTGGGATTAGTGGAAACCACTTCCACTGACTTGGCGTCCGCGAACAGGTCCGCCAGGGCCCGCATGAGATCCTGCGGGACAAACTTGCCGTCCGGCTCCACCACCTTGTATTGCCCATCCGAGCGGCGGGTATAACGGACTTTCTCATTGTCACGACTGACGGTTAGCGCGTCGATGCCGCCGGGCAAATCGAACAGGCTCTCCTGCACCGAGGTAGTCAGTTCTTTGATTCGCAGTTCCGGGCGATCGACGTAGTAGTAGTACGGCAACAGGATCGCGATCAGGACGGTGAATATGATGGCGTTGCGCGGACTCAAACGAAGAACCTCCTGCGCATAAACACCGCGGCTGCGATCATAAACAGGATAAGCGGTTCCAAAAATGCCCCCAGATATTTGAGATCCTGCGCGTTTTGGTCACTGACGAAAAAGCCCGCCGTCGAACCGGAATTGAGCCGCTCGCGGCTCGCGATGAGAATCTCGTCGCCCGCCATCTCATTCATCACGCTCACCGCCATGTCGCGATTGCCGAGCATCTCGATGAACTGATTGGAGGGAAATGCGGTGCTCCCGAATCCTACGATGCGCGCCATGTTCTGCACCGGAACGTGCGAGTCGCCATTGACCGCGAAGTCGATTTCGCTGCCGACCGCGATCGGACCCTTGAGGTCGCGGCCGGATTGAAACTCGGTGATACCGGTGGTGACCGCCTTGGTATCTCCCGAGGCCCAGCTCTCATGCGAGGAACGCAGAAAGTCGCTGCTGCGGTCGAACACCAATCCATCGGGCGCTTTGTCGCCCGGCTTGCCGGTCACCTCGATGCCGCGCGCCATCGAAAGCACGGCCGGCGCAGTCATCGACCGGGTCATCGGATTATCGCGGGAATAAAGCGGTATTTGCGTCGTCAGAATTTCTCCGGCGGACAGACGATACGCCGGATCGACGACTACCTGATCGAGGAAGTCCATGTAGTAGGTCTTCAGGAAGCTGACCAGGGTCGGCGAACCGTAAGGATCGATGAACGCGATGTAATGCCCACCCTTGCCGATATACTTCGCGAGTGAGGCCAGCTCTTCGGGGAGGAAATCCTTCCGCGGTCCGAGCGAGACGACGATGGTGGCATCGTCGGGCACGCCGCCCGCGAACAGCGACACGTTGTCGATTTGATAGTTGTTCTGTTCCAGCAGGCCACGCCACTGCGAGTAGCCTAAGGTCCGATCGGTATCGAACAGGTCACGCTCGCCATGACCAACCGTGAAATAGATGTGCTTGTTGGAAACGTGGGAAATTTGCAGCAGCGCCGGAATGAGGAGCTCGGAGCGCGAATTGTCGAAGTCGCGGCGGCGTCCCTCTGATTCGACGATGACCTCGCCGTAGGTCGATACGCCGTATTGGCGCGCCAGTCCCGGCGCCTTGTTCACGTCGATCACCTGGTAGTTAACCAGGGGCGTATACGCCGATACCTGGGCGAGCAGGTCCGCGAGCTCGAGGTAAGAAGCATCCTCGGTGCGCACGAAGGCCATCACCTTGACCGGATGCTTGAGGCCGTCGAGCACGCGTTTGTCGAAATCCGAGAGCGAGTAGCGCTTGTTGGGGGTCAGATCCCATCTGATGTTGTGATCGAAGATGATCAGGTTGGCGACGCCGAACAGCGCCGCCAGCGCCACTGCCGAATAGATGACGGTGATCCAGTTGAGCCACAGTCCGCGCCGGCGCGGCGCCGCATTTACCTCTTGCCGGTCCACTTACGTGCCTCCATCGAGCGCAGCGTCAGGAACATGAAGAAGGTGGTGAAGAATATGAAGTAGGTTACTGAGTACAGTTCGATAATTCCTTTAGCGAAGCCGTTGAACTGATCGAAGATCGACAGCATCCGCAGCACGTCCAAGGTGCCGGATTGGAATGCCGCCTCGTTCCAGTTGAGAATCCACAAGAACAACAGCAGCACGATGGTCGCAATGCCGGCGATCACCTGGCTCTCGCACAGCGAAGAAATGAACAAGCCGCATGCGATAAAGGCGCATCCGAGCAGCACCAGCCCGAAATACCCGGCGAACATCGGAAACAGGGCGAAGGAATGAATCGAGTAGATGAAAATCGGGTACAGCAGCGTCAGCCCCAGCATCATCAGGAAGATGAGCACCGAGGCGAGGAACTTCCCGCCGAGAATTTCGCCGTCGCGCAGCGGATAGGTATACAGCAGCTCCACGGTGCCGAGTTTTCGCTCCTCGGCGAATTGGCGCATGGTGATGAACGGAATCGTGAGCAGGAGGCCGAGCCGAATGTCAGTCAGCAGCATGCTCCAATAGTTCTGGATGATGTCGCGCGAGAACGAAATCGTGGTGAAAAATTTCAGGTCGGTATAAGCGTACCATCCCGACAGCATCAGGAAGATTCCCGAGATGATGTAGACCAGCGGAAATGCGAAATAGGAGCGTAACTCCTTGCGCATCACCGCGAACATCCGCGCTACCGAAAAGCCAGTGCGGGTGGTGCCTACTCCCACGCTTTCGTCGCGCGCGGTCGCGGCGCCCAGCGTTACTGCAGTATCTGCCATCGATTACCTCAAAAACTTGTACTGGAATTCGCTAGTTCGCACTCGGGCGCGGTTCGCTGGCGACGATGCGCATAAAAAGGTCTTCCAGGCTCAGCGCCACCGGCTTGATTTCGAGCAGACCCCATCCGTGCTGCACCACCGCCGACGCCATCGCGCCACGAATCTGGTCGCCCTCGCCACTGGAGAACGCGACAAAGCTGCAGACGCCGTTTTGCGGCGCGTCGCCGATACGCTCCTCGACGCGCTGCACGCCGCCGACACCGAGCAGCGTTTGTTGCACCTGATCTTTGGGACCGGCCACCGTGATGATGCTCTGCTCGTTGCCTTGCAACTTCGCGGTGAGTTTTTCCGGCGTGTCCTGCGCCACGATGCGGCCCTTGTCGATGATGACGATGCGACGGCAGGTCATCGTGACCTCGGGCAGGATATGCGTCGAAAGCAGCACCGTGGAGCGCCCGGCGAGCGAGCGAATCAATTCACGAATCTCGACCACCTGGCGCGGATCGAGCCCCACGGTGGGCTCATCGAGGATCAAAACTTCGGGGTCAGCGAGGATCGCCTGCGCAATGCCGACCCGCTGGCGATATCCCTTCGACAATTTGCCGATAAGTTTCTTGCGCACCTCGGCCAGCCCGCAAATCTTGATTGCATACTCGATGCGCTCGCGGGTGGTTTTGGAATCCAGCCCGCGCACGCGTGCCGCGAATTCCAGCAGCGCCAGGACGCTCAGGTCGGGATACAGCACCATGTTCTCGGGCAGGTATCCGACCCGACGGCGGGTCTCGAGCGAATGCTCCGCCACATCGAGACCGCCGATCAGTGCGCGCCCCGAAGTGGGAGGAAAAAACCCCGTCAAGATGCGCATCATGGTAGTTTTCCCGGAGCCATTCGGCCCCAGTAGCCCAATGATTTCGCCTTTTTCGACCTTGAACGAGACGTGGTCGACCGCGAGGGTCGGCCCAAAATATTTGGTAAGGTCCTGGACCTCTATCATCAGATTGTCTTTTTTGCCCCGTGAGAGATCTTCATTCTATGAATCGAAAAGCGGAACTGTCAATTCGATTTCTAAGCCGGCGGGCGCACGCTATGGTGAACGCATGGGACGAGTAATCGCGGCCGTTATAATCGTCACCACCATCGCGGGTGGCATCTTCTACTGGAATTGGTACACCCAGGGCGAAGAATACAAAAAAGATCAGCAGCAGATCACCGACCTCCAGCAGCAGAGCGCCACGCTCAAGCAACAGAACGACACCCTCAAGACCGAGAATGAAAAACTGAAATCCGATCTCGATAAGGTTCAAGCCGAGCAGGCCAACCTCGCCGCGCAAAACGATGCGCTCAACAAAGCCATCGCGGGTTTCAAAGCGACCGGCAAGATGCCGGAAGTGAAACTGCCCTACCCCCCTAAATGAGCCAGCGCCTGCTCCGGCGTCTGGCATGGGGCGACACCTGAACCTCGCGCGAGTTGTTCCTTGTCGAACGAAATCAGCGTCGTACCATACAACCCTGCAACCGCGAGGTACACGGCGTCTGAAGCCCGCAGAAGATGGTTAGCCGCCACTTCCGCCGCGTTTCGCGCCAGCGTTGTGCTGAGTGAGATGAGGGTGACGTTGGGAAGGGCTGAGATTGCGAACGCATATCGCACGCCTTCGATAGGATCGCGGTGGATCCGCGCAACTGCCGACGCAACTTCCGCAAGAAGAAGCGTCGGAACTGTTACGGTTTCTGCGGCGTTTTGGATCGCCCCCAGCAATGCTCGGCTAGTCGAATGACCCGGCTCGCCTGGGTTGAATGCGTTTACGAATACGCTGGCATCGATCGTATAGCGCCGCCCTGGTGCGAAACCGTGCCCGGAGCGTCTGCGAGCTGACCGAGGCGCGCTCATGGTCAGCGCCGCATGTCGGAAAGAACGCGCAACCCGCTCATACCGGAACGAAAGCCACGCTCGAGTCGGCGGCCAGCTTCCCAGAAATTCGACCATGCCGCGGAGTCATCATCCATTTCGGGAATTCTGCTTGCCTGGCCCAGCGGCAGAATCATGCCGATCGCTTTTCCACGATGGGTTAAGACGAACGACGCGCGCGAATCTCTAACCTCGCGCAAGATGCGCGAGGCGTGCGTCTTCAGCTCGCGAACGCCCACCGGCTGCTGAACTGCGGTACGCTTGCGCGGTCGCTTGTCCCGCGTCGTCGTAGCCTTGTGGTCCCTCATGTGGTCACACTACGCTGTGCCGCGGTTTGAAACAAATCGGCCCTCTCACTCCTTTTGCTGCAGCTCGGGCAGTACGTAGCGCTGCCATTCGTGCAGATGCGCCAGGGTCCGCATGTCGGGCATCCGATCGAGGTAAACCTCACCCTTGAGATGATCGGTCTCGTGCTGGATGACGCGCGCATGAAAATCCTCAGCGATGAAGTCCAGCGTCTCACCATTACGCCCGAGCGCCTTGACATGAAGCTTCTTGAAGCGCGGGACCCGTCCGCGCATATCGGGAATGCTCAAGCATCCTTCGTAGTCGTCGATCTTCGCGTCATCGAGAATCGTGACCACGGGATTAATGAGATAGGTCAGTGGCACCGAGGGCATGTCGGTATAGCGCGGATGATGCTCGACTTCGAGCACCGCGACCTGCAGTGGCAGATGCACCTGCGGTCCGGCGAGGCCGACGCCGATATATTCGTGCATCGTCTCGACCATGTCATCGAGGAGCTTCTGAAAATCGTGGGTTTGGATTTTATCAACCGCAACCGGTTGAGCTTGGGTTCGGATGACGGGATGACCGAGGCGCGCGACTTTGAGAATCATGAATTCATCTCGCTTTGGAGGCAGTTTCGCGGATTCTAGCGACTTGGCTCAGGCGCTGAAATGACTGACTGAGGTGTCAGGAAATAGACATCGCGCCCGCCTCGACGGTGGCCACTGTCTCCGACTCTTTGTGCGTTTAAGCCATTCTCGTCGCTAATGATGCATTCCTCCCTCAGTCGCGGGAATTTCACTCCCGAGTCTTTCGTCTAAACCACATGGCGCGAAAAAGGCCGTCTGGTTATTCGGAAACTCTCGCGCCATCAAAACGACCGAACACAAGGAGTGCCACATGAACGAGGATCGTTTGAAAGGTAAATGGAATCAGATCAAGGGCGAGCTCAAGAAGAAGTGGGGCAAGCTCACTGACGACGATTTGATGTACGGCGAGGGCCACGTTGACAAGATGATGGGCCGCATCCAGGAGCGGACCGGCGAGAAGAAGGAAGAAATCCAGAAGTTCTTCGATCGCTACATGGATGAAAAGGAAAATCGGCCGTAATCAGGCCCCCGTTCCGGTTCATTACAAAGCGGCCTGCCGATCAAAAGATCGGTGGGCCGTTTTTTTTCACCTCGGACCTGTGACGAATGATTCCCGCGCGATACTCTCGATGCGCGGAGGAACTTCGATGAGCGATCTCGTGTGCGAAAAACAACATCACGTCGCCGTGATCAAATTGAATCGTCCAGACCGGATGAACGCCATCAGCACCGAGATGCTGACCGCGCTGGGCGAGAACCTCGCGGAGTTCGACAAGGACCCGAGCGTCCGCGCGATCATCCTGACCGGCGAGGGACGCGGATTTTGCAGCGGCCTCGATTTGAAAGATACCGCGGCGGGAAAAGGCCTCGGCGGCTCGCTGTCGGGCGGCGGCGCATCGCACATCAGCACCCTGGAGATTCCTACCGTGACGCTCAATCGCATCGATGTTCCGGTGATTTGCGCGATTAACGGCCCGGCCGCCGGTTATGGCTTCGACCTGGCGCTCGGATGCGACATGCGGCTCATCAGCGATCGCGCGAAGCTCGCGCCGGCATTCGCGAAGCGTGGCATCGTGCCCGAAAGCGGCGGGACGTGGTATCTGCCGCGCCTCATCGGATGGGCACGCGCATGCGAGATCGGTTTCATCGCCGAGGAGATCTCACCTGACAAGGCGCTGGAGTTGGGTCTCGTCAACAAAGTTGTCGCGCACGACGCGCTGATGACGGAGGCACATACCTGGGCGGACAAAATCGCCGCCAACGCTCCCCTCGCCATCCGCGCGATGAAACGCCTCTTCCGTCATGGGCTAAGTGAAGACTTCGAGTCACATACCCATCATGTCCTCATGCAGTTGATGCTGTTGTTCAAATCGCAGGATGTCGCCGAGGGCATCAAGGCCTTCATCGAGAAGCGCGAGGCCAAATTCACCGGCCGCTGATGCCCTAAAATGAGGCATGACGCTATCCGCGTAAGGCGGATCGGATGGCGGTGGCGGCTGCGCTGATGTATTCGACGCCATGTCCAAACCACCACTCGCTCTCGCTGGGCGGGTTGCCATTGGCGAGCGCACGCCGATAGCCGAAGCAAACCAAGTAGAGCGGTCGTATGTACATCACACCTTCGAGGCGGTCGAGTTCCTCGCCGGTCAATTCGACGTGGCGTCGGTATGCGCCTACGGCTGCGTCGATCCAATCCGCCTTGAGCCACGTACCCCACATCAAATAGGCGAAGTCGGCGAGGCGCGGGCCACGGCCGGCCGCCTTCCATTGAATCGCCACCGGCCCCTGCTCGCCTACGAGCACGTGGTCGGGCGCATGAAGCAGGTTGCCGTGGAGCAAAGCCTCGGGCAAACCGTGGCCATCATCGGACGAGAGCGCCTGATCGCGAAGCTGATTGAATCGCTCACGGCCGTCCGCGGCGACCTTAGTGTCTACTGCATCGAGGAACGAGAGCGCCGCCAGCAGGTCGTGGCGTGGGCTGCCCTCATGCCTGGGGTCCTCACCACTCGCCCCACCGGGGCGGCCGGCAGACTCGTCGAAGGGCAGCGCGTGCAGCCGTCCGAGAAGGTCACCCATGATGGCGAACTTCTCGCTGCCCTCGCGCCCGACCGCCGGCGAAGGGAGCAATCGTCCAGTGATGAACTTAGTGACCAGAACTGACGACCCGTCGAATGCCGACACCGCGTCATCGACGGCGAGGCGCTCCGCCGGATAGCCCTGCCGCTCCAGGAACCTCAGAATCGCCGAGTCGCCTTCAACGCCAGCCCGCGGGCGCGCCGGCGGAAACACCCGCGCAATCCAGGGTTCGCCGTCGCGGCGATCGATGCGGAAGACGTGGTCGTTGTGCCGGCTCGCCTTCGTCGCGGCAATCGCCTCGATGCCGTAGTGCTCCCGCAGATGGTCGAGTAGGCGCTCAGCAGTGGGCTTGTGGAACAGCCGCCCTTCGAGGCCCTCGAGATCGATCAGCGCTTCGGTGTAGCGCTGGCCGGTGTCATGCGCGTGGCGCCGGACCACCTTCTTGAAACTGCTGTGCCTGGTCATGGACAAGCCTCCTCCATATACCCTCGTCCCCCAGCGACGCGGTATTAAGAGATGGCCTGGACATCGAACAACCGTGAGGGCACTTCCCCTTCGCCAATAGAACCCCGGCTGGGGCGGATGTTCCACAGCTCGGCGACCGGTCGGCGCCGTAGCACTATTTTCCCCGACCAGTCTCGCGACCGTCAAGTGCTACCCCAATCTCGTTGGTGGGTTCAACGTCCGGAAAAGGCCCGAGGTCGTGTGAAACTCGGTCGTCCAAGGGAGATTCACGGGCCGCCGATGCTTAAAAAAGAGGCAGGCGCACCTCGGGTCACGCCCACCCCATCATAATGCCGCTTAAACTTCGCTTTATCGCTAGCGAGGCTACGTGCCGCCGGGTTCAACGGCGGGTTGCGATTCGGTTAAATCGGGCGAGACTATCTTGCGTTTCTCGGCTACGATTTCCAGCGCGTGCCGATCCGAACTCATCAATTTTACGCCATCGCCTTCGTGGAAAATCTCTCGCTGCGCGCGCTCGCGCCGAGCTTTCCCACCGCGCGCGTGTCGCCACATGAAATCTACATCCCGGTCGATGACGATGGCGGGCTCTACATTTACCCGTTCGGCGCCGTGGTCATGCACGATGTGCCCGCTGAGCGCCGCGATTCCGAGCTCAAGCGTCTCCATAAGGCGCGGCCCGGCCTGACCGCGCAGGTCATTCGCGAGGACTACGCGGTGCTCGAAGATCCCTCCTTCGCCACCGGCATCCAGGACGGCACCCTGCACGTCGATCGCTTCACGGCGGGGCGCGCCGCCATCGTCGCGCTGACGATGGCTCAGAGCGCCGCGATGGAATACTACGAACGCATCGTCGAGGCGCTGTTCGAACGCACCAACGTCCTGGTTGACCGCCTCGAAAAGAAGGGGACCGTCCCCTACAGCACGCGCCCGCTCCATCGTTTCATCGGCGAGGCGATCACGACGCGCACCGAGGTTCTTTCGATTCTGCATCTGCTCGATAAACCCGATGCGACGTGGGACGATCCCGCGATGGATCGCATCTATGATGATCTCCGCGCGGAATTCGACCTCGTCGATCGCTATGCGGCGCTGGAATCGAAGCTGCGCAGCATCCAGGAGGCGCTCGAATTGGTCCTCGATGTAGCGCGCGATCGCCGCCTGATAACCCTGGAAATCGTCGTCGCCGTCCTCATCCTGATCGAAATCGTTTTCGCCGCCGCGCCGTTTATCAAATGATTCCAAGCCAGGGCATGACAGCGGAAAACGTGCACCTGCTGGGGCGCCTCGCAGTCGCGCTCGCGATCGGCCTGCTGATGGGCCTGGAGCGCGGATGGGAGTATCGCCAACTTCCCGAAGGCGGGCGCGTCGCCGGCCTCCGCACTTTCGGACTCATCGCGCTGCTCGGCGCGATCGCGGTCCAGCTCGGGAGCCCGCATTACGACGTTTTCCTTGCCGCCGCGCTCCTCGCGGTCGCGATGTTGATGGGCATCGGCTACTGGCGCGCGACGCGCGACTCCGCCGACATCAGCATCACCACCCCGATCGCGGCGCTGGTCACCCTCGCGCTGGGCGCGATGGCGGGGCTGGGGCATCTGACGATCGCCTCTTCGGCTGCCGTGGTGATGGCGACCATCCTCGGCTTCCGCATAGAGCTCCACACCCTTGTCGCGCACATCGAGCACGAGGAGCTGAACGCGACGATGCGGCTGCTGCTGATTACGGTCGTGGTGCTTCCGATCCTGCCCGATCGCGCGATGGGGCCGTGGCAGGCGCTCAACCCGTATCAAATCTGGTGGATGGTGGTGCTCATCGCCGGCATTTCATATGTCGGCTACTTCGCCAACAAACTGCTCGGCGAAGAGCGCGGAATGATCGTTACCGGACTCTTCGGCGGAGTGACTTCTTCCACCGCCGTAACGCTGACGTTGGCGCCGATAGCGCGCGATCGAAAGCAGGAGCGCGAGGTGGTCGCCGCCGCGATCCTGGCAGCATCGGCAATCATGTTCCCGCGCCTGCTCATCATCGCGGCGGTGCTGACGCCGGACTTAGCCCTCGCCGCCACTCCGGCTTTCACCGTCGCTACGATCCTGACGCTCGCGGCCGCCGGATGGTTCGCATGGCACTCGCGCAAGGTCGCGCGCGGGCAGAAAACGCACGACCTCCGCACGCGAAACCCGCTCGACTTGATGTTCGCGCTGAAGTTCGGCCTGCTCCTTTCCGCCATCATGTTAGCCAGCCGCGCGGCGCAGACCCTCCTCGGCAATAATGGGCTCTTCACTTTCGCCGCGATTTCCGGCCTTGCCGATGCGGCCCCGATCACGCTGTCAGTCTCCTCGATGGTGGCGCAGAAGCAGGTTGGCCTGGCGGTCGCGACGATAGCGATGCTGATTGCGGCGGGCGTGAACACCTTGGTGAAGCCGGCGCTGATGACATTCGTCGCCGGGCTGCGAGCGGCGAGCCTGGTATGGATTCCGCTACTAATCGCCATCGCGGGCGGCGGCGTCGTCGCGTGGCTCTGGCGCTAGCTCAGGCGTCAGACAGCCACGAAAAGTCTCTTCCGATCCGCAACTCTTTCTTTGCCCCACTGTTGAGAGAAGAGGCCAGACAAAACACCAAGACACCAAGGTAGGATAAGCGGCGCTCGTCCTGTAGGCGCGGGATCAAGGAATCGCGGCCAAAGACCAGGCCAGGCAGATGCGGGCCGCAGCGGCCCTTCTCGTACACCAAGTTGGGATTAAGAAGAGAATTTCAAAAAAGGAACCCGTCAACCGGAGGAAATCTTTCTTCTTGGTCTTCCCTTGGTGTTCGAGGAGGGCCGCCGCGGCCCGCATCTGCTGGCGGATTCCGAGGCCTCGACTTCTTGATCCTGCGCCTAATAAACGAGCGCCACTCGTCCTACCTTGGTGTCTTGGTGTTTTGTCTGGCTCTTCTCTCTGGCCGCAGCGGCCCTTCTCGTACTCCAAGTTGGGATTAAGAAGAGAATTTCAAAAAAGGAACCCGTCAACCGGAGGAAATCTTTCTTCTTGGTCTTCCCTTGGTGTTCGAGGAGGGCCGCCGCGGCCCGCATCTGCTGGCGGATTCCGAGGCCTCGACTTTTTGATCCTGCGCCTAATAAACGAGCGCCACTCGTCCTACCTTGGTGTCTTGGTGTTTTGTCTGGCTCTTCTCTCTGGCCGCAGCGGCCCTTCTCGTACACCAAGTTGGGATTAAGAAGAGAATTTCAAAAAAGGAACCCGTCAACCGGAGGAAATCTTTCTTCTTGGTCTTCCCTTGGTGTTCGAGGAGGGCCGCTGCGGCCCGCATCTGCTGGCGGATTCCGAGGCCTCGACTTTTTGATCCTGCGCCTAATAAACGAGCGCCACTCGTCCTACCTTGGTGTCTTGGTGTTTTGTCTGGTATTCGATTCAATCGCGAGGACAGTCCTCGACATATGCTAGGTGGCAAGTTTTCGGGCCGACGCCGACCCGTATCCCGGTTCAGATGTCCGGGAATTTTTGCGCCGCCAATCCAATGCGTACGCTAAACTGAAGAGGCTCAGGATGCCCAGCACATTGACTCCGAGCGAGGCCATGTTGGTGGCGTCGATCTCAGACAGCGCGACGTATCCGGCGCAACTCAGCACTACACCGACTCCATAGACCGGCAGCGAGTTGCGGCCGCATGCGAGGAACAGGCTCGCGGCGCGAGTGGAAAAGAACTTTGCCTGTTTCGGCACGAAGTACGCAAACAGATAGAGCAGCGCGACCACATTCGCGACCCGCAGCGGCGATAGGAAAGTTTTCTCCGCCGGCCACAGGTAGACATTGAACAGCGCCCGGCTCTCTTCGCTGCCGCTCCACGGCCCCGCCGCGATCAGCGCGAAGAGCGCGAATCCGCCGGCGAGCGTGACCCATGCCCATTGGTAGCGATGATGAATGCTGTCGCTGTCGAAACCAACCTTGCTGAAGTGTCCGACCACGATTCCGATCGTGTAGAGGAACTGCCACGCGAACGGATTGAAGTTCCATCCGAGGCCGTCATGTCCGGCGCTCAGGTTGAATCCGCTCATCCGGATCAAGGCGTACATCAGGGCCGAAAGGATCAGCGCGAGCCACGGATCGCGTTTGACCACGTAAATGATCGCGGGCGCGACGGCGAGCAGGATCAGGTACAGGGGCAGGATGTCGAGATACTTCGGCAAGTACGAAAGCGTCAGGGCGGCGGGAATATAATGCCGCGGGTCGGCAAACAGATGCTTCACCTGCAGGAAGTCAACATAGTCCACCCGCGCGAAATAAACCGCGGCGAGGCGGACAAACAGCGCCGCGCTGATGAACAACAACAGGTGCGCACCGTAAATTCTCGTAAGTCGCTTGCCAACCGCGGCCCAGCATCCTTTGAGGCCGAAATTTTCGAGTTTCGATCCATAGGCGAGATACGACGAGATGCCTGAGATCAGCACGAATACTTCGGCAGCGTCGCAGAAAGCCCATTTGCGCAGCGTCCAGTGCGAGGCGGGGTTGCCGGGCACGTGATCGATAAAGATAAGAATCAGCGCGAGGCCACGGCAGAAGTCGAGTCGGTAGTCGCGCTCATTCTCTTTCTTCATTTTAATCTTCCCTCGGGCTCTGCTTCGCTCCGCCTACTGAAAGTAGTCCGCCTTCCTTTTTCCCGCTCCCTTCAGGGATAACAACTTGCTCAACTCTGTACGCCGCCCAGCCTCGACGGTTACTGCTGCGAGTACTGTTTCTGACTCTGCGCCCCACCGCCCTGGCTTTGCGATTGCCCGGCGGTCTCGCGTTCCAGTTTCAAATCGACGGTCATGCTCTGCTTCTTGCCAAAACTTCTATACACGCCGCGCAGTGGAGTCACGTCGGAATAATCGCGCCCAATCGCCACCTTGATGTGGCGCGTGTCGGTGCGGCATCCGTGGGTCGGATCGAAGCCTGCCCATCCCTGGCCCGGCACCTGCGCCTCGATCCACGCATGACTCGCCTGCGATTCCAGCGGCACCTGCTGCGCCGAGCCCGGCGGCGGCGCCAGATAACCCGATACATAACGCGCGGGTACTCCCGCAAGTCTCAGGATCGCGATCGTGAGATGCGCGAAGTCCTGGCATACGCCGGCCCCGATGGTGAGGATCTCGTCGACCGTCGATTGCACTCGCGTCACCCCGGGCTCATAGCTGAACTGGTCGCGCACGAAGGCGACGATCTGCTGGACGTATGCGGCCACATCGTCGGTGCGGTCGGGGCGCGCAATCCAGAAAAATTTCTTCACCCGCTCGCTGAACGGCACATACGGACTGGCGCCCAGAAAATCGTACTCGGTCTGCACCCGCGCGCGATCATCGCGCAGAAATTCTTCGAATGACAGCGACGGCACTGCGGGAATTTGCGCCTCGATACATCGCACCAGCGAGCGCGAGGTGATGGTCAAGACGTCATGCTGCGGATAAATCGAAAACGAATGGACCCGATTGCCGTAAAAATCGTCGAACTCGAACATCGAAGCCGCCGGCTCGACTTCGAGCGCAAACTCGACGCGCTTTTGTTCCGGGCTGTCGACCGGCCGCATCCGGACCTCATTGTGCGACTGGTAAGCGGGAGCGTCGTAGGAGAAGCGCGTGGTATGACTAATCCGCAGCAGCATCAGCCGGTCTTTACCATAACGATCGGCTACTCAGCCTTCAAATATTGATCGTAGATTTGGGTCGAGATGGCGTCGCAGGATTCCTGGATGTGGAGCAGGAACTCATGCAGTCCTTCCTCGATCGCCTGGTTGGCTTTTTCCAGGCGCAGGTCTTCGAGCAAATCGCCCACGCCCTTGGGAACCGTTCCCGGAGTCTCGCCTTTGCTCGCGATGCGCCGCAGCGAGACCTCCAGCGATTCGATCGAGTAACGCGCGGAGCGTGGAAAGGTCGGATCGAAGAGCAGGATATCGATGACGTTGTCGAGCTTGATCGCGTTGCCGAAGCGCTTGCGATAGGCCTCCAGCGCCGATGCGCTGCGCAGCACTCCCGCCCATTGCAGAAGATCGGCCGCGCCGCCGATGTCCTCCAGCCGCGGCATCAGGAAGTGATATTTCACATCGAGCATGCGCGAGACTTCTTCGGCGCGCTCCAGCATGATGCCCAGCCGCATAAAATCGTAAGAGAGATCGCGCGGCAGCGTGCTCTGCCTGATCCCGGAGATGCGATAGAAGCAATCCCGCAAATCCGAAAAGAACGAATAGACGCCGGGATCGATGAAAACCTCGGGGGTCCAGTTCTGCGCATTGAGATAGAGCGTGTTCACATCGAGCCAGAATTCCGAAGAGACGTAATGGCGCAGCGAGCGAAGATTTTCGCGCGCGACGTTGATGCAGCTGCGGATTGAATTGGGATTTTCCAGATCGAGGGTGAAGAAATCCAGCACCGAGCTCTCATCGGCAATCGAATGACGTTCGGTGAACTGCTCGATCTCGCCGAAGATCGCCAGCAACGGCTCCCATGGCGCGCTGTCACGCGGCGGCGTTTCGATCAGCAGATGATAGTTGACGTCGACCAGCCGCGCGCGCCATTCCGCGCGTTCCAGGTTGCGCGCCGCCCAGAACAGATTATCCGCGATCCGACGCAGCATCCCTTACGCTCCCAGCACCCAGGTGTCCTTGCTCCCTCCGCCTTGCGAAGAGTTGACGACCAGCGAACCTTCGCGCAGCGCAACGCGGGTCAGTCCGCCCGGCAACACGCGCGGCTTCGCGCCCAGCAGCACGAACGGGCGCAGATCGACGTGACGCGGTTTGAGATGCGGCACCCCGTCGTCATCGGTGATCATCGTGGGATGCACCGAGAGGCTGATGACCGGCTGTGCGATATAATTATCCGGGTCGGCCAGCACGCGCTCGCGCGTCTCCTCGAGCTTCTTCTCGGTCGCATGCGGCCCGATGACGACGCCGTAGCCGCCCGATTCTCCGACCGGCTTGATTACATAGCGCTCGATGTGGCGCAGCACCATCTCGCGCTGCTCCGGATCTCGCATCAGGTAGGTTTCGACGATCGGCAGAATCGCCTCCTCGCCCAGATAGTAGCGAATCATAGCCGGAGTGTAGGCATAGATGGATTTGTCGTCAGCGATGCCAGTACCGATGCCATTGGCGATCGCGGCGTTGCCGGCGCGCAGCACCGCGGTCAGCCCGGGCACCCCGAGCATCGAGTCGGGACGGAACACCAGCGGATCGAGGAAGTCGTCATCGACGCGCCGATAGAGCACATCGATCTGGCTCAGCCCGTGTACCGTCTTCATGTAGAGTTTATGATCCACGCAGACGAGATCCTGACCCTCGACCAGCTCAATACCCATCTGCTGCGACAGGAACACGTGCTCAAAAAATGCTGAGTTGAACGGGCCCGGCGTCAGCAGCGCAATCGTCGGATGCGAATTGCCGCCCGGCGCCATCTCGCTCAGCGACTGCAGCAGGTCGGCTGGATAGCGCTCGACGCTGCGCACCTGGCTGGCGCGAATGAGGTCCGGCATCAGCCGCGTCATCACCACGCGATTCTCGATGACGTAGCTGACTCCCGAGGGCGTGCGAACGTTGTCCTCCAGCACCATGAAGCGTCCGTCGGCGCCGCGCACGATATCGATACCACCGACGGTGACGAAATTTCCCAGCGGCGGTTTGATGCCAACCGCCGCGCGCCGGAACTGCGGGCAGCTCAGGACGAGGTCGCGCGGGACGACGCCGTCTTTCATGATGGCGCCTTCGCCATAAACGTCGCCGACGAAGGCATTGAGCGCGCGCACGCGCTGAATCAGCCCCGCTTCGAGCTCGGTCCAGGCCTGAGCATCGATAACGCGGGGAATCGGGTCGAAGGGGAAGATGCGCTCGACGCCACGCTGTTCGCCATAGACGTTGAAGGTCACGCCCATCCGGCGAAACATGATTTCGGCGCGCCCGCATAGTTCGAGGAGCTTGGCGGGCTGCATCGAAAGGAGACTGCGGGTGATGTTGGTGCAGGCCGCGCGAGGCGACTTCGCGAGTTCGATCATCTCGTCGAAGAACCCCTCACGGCGAGGATATGCTGACCAAACAGGCACCGAAGTGCCTATTTCCGCGACGCTTGCGCTTCCCATTTTGCTTTCCCAGCCCCGTCCCATCGAGATGCGCGAAGGATCGCGGGGAGCACCCGCGAAACTCGCAATTGAGAGAGCAATCGCGGTGCCCGTCGCCCGCTATAGGTCATCGAAGGCACCGAAACCGTTCTGCCCCAAAACCGTCAAGTTGATCAGGAGATACGGCAATGAAAATAACCATCACCGCCATAGCTGCCACGTTTTCTCTTCTGATGCTATTTGCGCCGGGCCCTGCCAGCGCCGCCGATGCGGGTAATTGGCAATCTGGAGGCATCCAGCAAGTCGGACTTTTCAGCGGTCGTCCAATCGCGTGCCACAATCACTACTTCCGCCGCCATCATTGGCATATGTGCCGCTAGCGAGGATGCGCTTCCCCTCTTAACCCTCGCCCGGTCTTAGACCCTCGCCCGATGGGCCGCGAAGCCGCTGAGGCGGAGCGAAGCGGAGCCCGAAGCGAAGTTAAAGGGGCCGTTCCGAGTCTGCGAGGAACCTGGAGTGGGACCTTACCCAGCGCGTCCTCGCGCGATTATGGAATTCTGTTTTCTGATACTGCTCGGCGCCATCGCATCGTTTCGAGGTCGCGAGGATCAGGAACAGAATTCCTGAATCGCACGCGTAGCGCGTGCTGAATAAGGTCCCACTCCAGGCCGCTCGCAAAACCTCGCGCCCGACCTCGCCCATCGGGCGAGGGTAAAGACGGCCCATCGGGCGAGGGTTTAGAAAGAACATGATACAAACATCGCGATGAATTCGGCTTCGATGCGCACCACCATCCTGTGGATGCATGCGCTCGGCGGCGTCGCATGGATTGGCGCCGCCGCAGTGTTCGTTATCGCAGCCGGCGCCACCGGCTTCGAGGATGAGGAAGGCCTCGCGATGGTGCGGCGCGTCGCGCCGCTCATCAATCGCATCGGGCTCGGTGCGATGCTGTTCATCCTGGCGAGCGGCATCGTCAACATCTACCTCGCGGGCCTGATGCGAGGCTTCGCGTTCTCCACCATCTTCATCGAATTGCTCGTCGCGAAGATCGCGATCCTGCTCGCGATGTATGGCGTACTCACGATGTCATGGCGCGCCGAGCGAATGCTGATGTCATCGGAGCCTGAAGTTTCGCATCGCGCGGCACGGCGACTGATTGTTTCGAACCTCGCGATTATGGGCCTCGGCGCCATCGCGCTGTTGATGGGCCTATGGCTACTCGGCAGCTAGCATGCTGATCCGTGTGGATTTAGACATAGAGTTTACGTTGACCGAAGCTTGTTTCGAATCCCGATGATGGTGGCAACCGCGAGACAAAGCGTGCCTCCCACTCCCACCAACAAGCTGAGTCCCATCAGTATCGGGTTTTCCGTGGATATCCCCCACTTCGAGATGAGGTCGGACGAGAAATCGAGTCCGAGTCCCAGCAAAAACAGTTGTAATGCGCCAAGCCGAGACACGCCGGCCACGATGACCAAAAGCCCTCCCGCTGCCGTGAGGGCGCAGACAATGCCTGACTTGGGAAGCCATTTGGGCTGGAAAAATCCGCAATACAAGACGAACGCGGTCATCAGCAGCGTCATGAGCAGCCACCAAATGTGCTTACGCCAGCGCAACATATGCAGCATCATCCGCGCTCGAAAAACTCAATCTACAGCCCTGTTTGCGGATAAATTTTCCACCTCATGATATTGGCGCAACTCGCATCGCGCTGTTGATGAGCTGTGGTTACTTGGAACCTGACGTACTTGTGACAACTGCGCCGCTGCGAAATGATTGACCCTGGGTGGATGTGCCGGAAAAAATCGCGATCGGTGCTTTCACCGTCGCGTTTCTCACCGACGGGCTGTGGTGGAACGACGGTGGATGCATGCTCGGGGTGGTCCCGCGCGAACTCTGGAAGCGCGAGCATCCACCCGACGCGCAAAATCGCATCCGCCTGAATCTCACTTGCCCGCTCATCATCAAGGGCCGCGACGCGATCCTGGTCGATACCGGAA
Organism: uncultured delta proteobacterium; assembly: GCA_963761255.1. Taxonomy (GTDB): domain Bacteria; phylum Desulfobacterota; class Binatia; order Binatales; family Binataceae; genus DATGKG01. The sequence continues at coordinate 494,498 of CAVXGH010000014.1, read as the reverse complement.
TCGGCAACCGGTTGTCGTCGGTCGAGCGCAAAATCTTCTCGCATAATGACGGCTGGCTGCCCGACCATCTCCGCGCGATGGGGATGGAGCTCGGCGACATCACCCACGTCATCCTGTCGCATCTGCATTTCGATCATTGCGGCGGGCTGATTCGCAAAAGCGAGTCGGGCAATGTGATGCCCGCATTTCCGAAGGCGAGGCTGATCGTACAAAAAGGCGAGTTGGAAACCGCGCGCGATTCCCACAATGAGCGCCTGCGCGCCGCCTATCGCCATATGCATGAGATCCTCGCGCCGACCCAGGCATCCATTGAGGCGATCGTCGGCGACACCGAAGTGATTCCGGGCGTGACCGCATCCGTTACCGGCGGCCATACGTATGATCATCAGGTGGCGATCGTGCGCGACGGCGGCGACGCGTTCGTGCATATGGCGGATATCGTGCCGACCCGTTCGCATCTGCGCGGACCGTGGAATCAGGCCTACGACCTCGATGCGTTGCGCACGATGGAACAGAAATCGCATTACCTGCATCGCGCGGCCGAGGAGAAGTGGTGGGTATCGTTCGCGCACGATGATCACGTCTTCGCGGCCAAGGTGGTGAATGATCGCGGCAAGTTGATTCTCGGCGAGAGCGTTCCGGTTAGGGGAGAATTTGGCGCAAGTCAGGCGAAATGAGGCGAAGTCAGCATGAATCTGCGAGTTTCCCGAACGTCCTATGATCAAGGCTTGCGCTGAGGAACAATGTCTAAACGAAAAGGAGTTAGTTAGCTTGTTGCTTTGGGAAATGTCCGTTATACTGTCGCTCGGAATGCGTGTTGAAAATAACACAACGCTTCCGAGGCCAAGGATCCTCCCCTTAGCAGCTTCAGCTTCCTTTCCCCAACGCACGAAACTTTTTGGTTATTAGGAGTCAGCGGATGGCGGATACCAACTTCGAAGATGTCATCAAAAAAGATCGCGCGGCGCGCGAATCGACGCGCTGGAAAGGTACCCTCCTCGAATACCTCGACGTGGTCAAAGCCGATCCGACGATGACCAAGCTTTCGCACGCGCGCATCTACGACATGATTATGTCGGTGGGCGTGCGCAGCGTGCAGGATTCTGACGATCCCCGCTCCAAGCGGCTGCACAAGGACGAGCCGGTGAAGGTGTTCAACTTCTTCGCCGATGAGTTCTTCGGGATTGAAAAAACGGTCTCCCAGATAGTCCGCTTTTTCCATTCCGCCTCGCTCAAGGGCGAGGAGAGCCGCCAGGTCCTCTACCTGATGGGTCCGGTCGGCTCCGGCAAGAGCTCGCTGGTCGAGCGCGTCCAGCGCGGCCTCGAGCAGGCGACCCCGGTCTATGCGATCGAAGGCTGCCCGATGAACGAGGAGCCGCTGCATCTCATCCCGCGCCATCTGCGGCGCGAGTTCGAGAAGATGCTCGGGGTTCATATCGAGGGCGACCTCTGCCCGGTATGCCGCTATCGCCTCAAGCAGGACTACGGCCAGCGCTACGAGGAATTTCCGATCATCACGCGCAGCTTCTCCAAGCGCAATCGCGTCGGCGTCGGCGTGGTGCCGCCGGTTGATCCCAACAACCAGGACACCTCGGTCCTGATTGGCTCGGAAGATATTTCGAAGCTCGACCAATATTCCGAAGGCGACCCCCGCGTGCTCGAACTTAACGGCGCCTTGAACGTCGGCAACCGCGGCATGGTCGAGTTCATCGAAGTTTTCAAGAACGAAACCGAATACCTCCATGCGATGATCACGGCAACGCAGGAAAAAGTCATTCCTGCGCCCGGCCGCCACGGCATGGTGTATGTCGATACCACCATCATCGCGCATTCCAACGAAGCGGAATGGCAGAAGTTCAAAGCCGACCACACCAACGAAGCGATCCTGGATCGTATCGTGGTGGTGAAGGTGCCCTACAACCTGCGCCTGTCCGAGGAAGTGAAGATATATCAGAAGATCATTCGCAACTCTGATTTCCGCGCGCACGTCGCGCCGCACACCCTCGAACTTGCTTCGATGTTCGCGATTCTGTCGCGCCTCGAACCGACCTCGAAATGCGATCTGATGACCAAGCTCGCGCTGTACAACGGCGAGGAAGTGGTCGAGAAGGGCCGCACCAAGAAGATCGACGTCGCGGAGCTGAAGGACGACACCAAGCGCGAAGGGATGTCGGGAATCTCGACGCGCTTCATCATGAAGGCGCTGGACAACGCGCTGTCGGACAACGTCAGCGGCAACTGCATCAATCCGATCAATGTGCGCGAATCGCTCATCGGCATGACCAAGGAAGCCGACATGGCCGACGATCAGCGCAAGCAGTACCTCGAATTCCTGCAGGACACCCTGCACAAGGAATATCTGGACCTGCTCGAAAAAGAGATCACGCGCGCGTTCGTCTATTCCTACTCGGAGCAGGCCGAGGCGCTCTTCCAGAACTACCTCGATCATGCCGAGGCGTACGTCAACAAGACCAAGGTGCGCGATCGCAATACCAAGGAAGAGCTGCCGCCCGATGAGGGCTTCCTGAAGAGCATCGAGGAGCAAATCGCGATTATCGGCTCGGCGGCTGACGGCTTCAGACAGGAAGTCATCGCGTATCTATGGGCAACCTCGCGGCGCGGCGAGAAGGTCAGCTACAAGAGCTACGAGCCTTTGAAAGAGGCCATCGAGAAGAAGCTGATGACCTCGGTGCGGGACATCTCGCGCATCATCACCAAGGCGCGCACTCGCGACGAGGAGCAGAGCACCAAGTACAGCGCGATGGTGCAGAATCTGTTGGAAAATGGATACTGCGAATCGTGCGTGGATGTGGTCCTCAAGTACGCGGCGAACAACCTCTGGAAGGATTGAGGAGCGGCATAATGAGCGCATCGAGCGCGGCCGGTGCTCGGCGGTACGCCGACCGCCGGCCGCGCTTTTCTTTGTCGCCGAAACCTCCCGCGCTTGTTATCCCGAGCGAGGCCGAGTCGCCAAGCGAGCGCAGCAAGGGTGTCCAAAGGGACCTCCGCGCAGCGATGGCGGATGCGTAAATTGACGAAACGAAGCCAAATCATCGAAGAGATTACTCGGGTTTCGATTTGGGATAGGGTGACATTAGGGTATCGCTAACCTAACCCCCAACCCCTTCCCCTGAAGTGGAAGGGGAGCCGGAAGAGAGAAAGAGCAACGAGCGATAACGAACGGTTAAATGAAAAAACAAAGCCAAATTACCTACGAATCATGGGGCTTTTTTTCTTCCAGCCTCGAGCTGGAAAGTTCCTCGCTCTATGTTCCTCCATCGTTGAAATGGAAGGTCCTCGACGGCGATACGGGCGGACATGTTCGCACTGCAAATGAAGCAAAACAAAGCCACTTAATGCCCATCTTTAAAGGGTTTTTCTCTTCTCTGCCTGCGGAGGTGGCGTCCCGGCGCCCCATGCTACGAGGCGAGGATCCTCCCAAGCCGCCCGGTGGTTTCAGTTGGCGAATCCTGGAATGAAGGAACAAACCCACTTCGTCTCCGATGACGCTCCCCCTCTGGTTCCCCTTCCACTTCAGGGGAAGGGGCTAGGGTGCGCCCTGTGCGGCACGAAAAGGCGCAATGAGAGTCCCCGCGCCGCCGCACTCATACTCGCGGGTTGGTATTTAATGTGCCCGCCGCTGCGAGGTTACTGCGTCCGAGGAGTCGAAATTATGTGGCGACTTCTTGGTAAAGCAACGCCGGCCTGCGCTGAGAAACACCCGGACGAGGCGGCACCTCTCCGCGAATGGACACAGTCTTGGGCGTATAATTCGGTGGACGATTGCCAACGGGACGTACCTTCATACCTCTCTAACCTCGGACAGCGATGTGCGTGCATTGCGAGCAACGACCCACGCCTCAGTGGAAACTAGCTGAGTGCCTCTGATCGGGTCGGCCGAAAAGGAAAATACAATGACGGATTCAATTGAAAGGTTCGGTAAGTCTTTGAGGCAGCAACAGATCGGGCTTTGTGAAGAATGGCGCAAGTTACGTCTTGACCCTCCGGAGCTTCTACTTGACCCTTGGGAAAAAGAGGTCAGCGGTTTCATTGGCGTTGGTTCTCTGAGCGGGGACTCTTGGGCACGGCTGTGCGATTGGTACCGAACGCGCGCTTCGAATTAGGTCAGCAACCAATCGTAATCGGTCGATCAATCATGAAAGAACAGAGCCAACTGATCGCGAAATTTCCTAAGGTTCTGATTCCCCTTCCCCTTCAGGGGAAGGGGTTAGGGGTTAGGTCTGCTGCGCCAGTCCCGCTCTCACCCGTCTGTCACGCTTCTCGCCTCGAAGCCATCGCGAGAAGCGCGCCATCCACTTTCAAATTAGCCTCGACTCCGCTGCGCTCCGCCTCGGCTGCTTCGCGCTCTCGCCAGCGAGAGAGGGGACATACAGAAGCGCAATCGTTCGCCGATTCAACCAAACGAAGCCAAATAATCGAGTGTCTACCGGACTTTTCCCTTCTCCTGCTCCCCTTCCCTAAAGCGAAGGGGCCGGGGGTTAGGTCCGCCACGTCACAATCTGCCGAAGGCGTTTTAATGTTTTCGAGGTGATTTGAATGCCAACCTCAGACTCCATCTTCCGCGACTATAAACCGGCCGAGGCCGAACGCTCCGACCGCTCCGCCGGCGACCGCCTGCGCCATCGCCAGAAGGTCCGCGAATCCATCCGCGAAAATATCGCCGACATCATCGCCGAGGAATCTATCATCGGCAAAAACAAGGACCGCGTGATCAAGGTCCCGCTGCGCGGCATCAAGGAGTATCGCTTCGTGTTCGGCGAAAATGCTCCCGGCGCCGGCACCGGCGACGGCAATGCGCAAGAAGGGCAGGTGGTCGGCAAGGCCGGCCAGCAGCCGGGTCAGGGCAACGAGGGTCAAGGCGGCGACAAACCGGGCGTCGATTATTACGAGACCGACGTCACCCTCGAGGAGCTCATCGACATCATGTTCGAGGACCTCGAGCTGCCCAACCTCGAGCGCAAGGCGCTACGCGAGGTGATGTCCGACAAGTCGAGCAAGCGCAAAGGCTACCGCCATGTCGGCATTCGCGTGCGCCTCGACAAGCGGCGCAGCGCCAAGCAGCGCGTGATGCGGATGATGGCCACGCAGCGCGGCCGCGACATCATCGCCGAGAATCTCGCGCAGGATAATCTGGAGGCGGACGCAACCGAGGATGTTGACGACATCGACGAGACTGCCGAGCAGGCCGATGGCGGCGGCGTCTCGACGCTGACCACTCAGCGCGTGCGCAAGCGCTTCCCGTTCCATCAGGGCGACCTTCGCTACAAGCATATCGAGACCGACACGCGCGAGGAGTCCAACGCCGTCGTCATGTGCATCATGGACACTTCGGGCTCGATGGACACGATGAAGAAGTACCTGGCGCGCAGCTTTTTCTTCCTGCTCTACCAGTTCATTTCGACGCGCTACCGCAACGTCGAGATCGTTTTCATCGGGCATCACACCGAGGCCAACGAAGTCACCGAGGAAGAATTTTTCCATAAGGGCGAATCGGGCGGGACGTTCATTTCATCGGGCTATCAGAAGGCGCTGGAAATCATCGCGGCGCGCTATCATCCGACGCTCTGGAACGTCTATGCGTTCCATTGCTCCGATGGTGATAACTTTGAGTCTGACAATCCGGCGGCGCTGAAGGCGGCCGAGGAGCTCTCTGAGATCAGCAACCTGTTCGGCTACGGCGAGATCAAGCCGCTCGGCTCACGCTATTATGAATCCTCGATGCTGAACGTGTTCCGCCGCATCCAGAATCCCAACTTCCACACCGTGCTCATCGAGCGCAAGGAAGACATCTGGCCTTCCTTCAAGGCGTTCCTCGCCAAGGAGCGCGAGGGGCAGGATTAGTCATGGCCAATTACGAATTCAGCGAACTGCTCGAATGGGATCAGAAAATCCGCGCCAAAGCCGACGAGTTCGGGCTCGATTGCTATCCGCAGGAGTTCGAGCTCTGCGACCACAACGGGATGATCGGCTTCATGTCGTACAACGGCATGCCCTCGCACTACCCGCACTGGTCGTTTGGAAAATCCTACGAAAAGTTAAAGACGCTGTATGACCATGGCGTCGCCGGACTGGCCTACGAGCTGGTCATCAATTCGAATCCCGCGATCGCGTACCTGATGCGCGACAACACGCTGCTGCTGCAAATCCTCACCATGGCGCACGTGTACGGGCACAACGATTTTTTCAAAAACAACTTCACCTTCAAATCGACGCGCGCCGAATTGACCATCGAGACCTTCAAGGCGCATGCGATGCGGGTGCGGCGTTACGTCGAAGATCCCTCGATCGGCTACGACAAGGTCGAGCGCATCCTCGATGCGGGCCACGCGCTGCAGTTCAACTGCCGCCGCAATCTCGCGATTCGCAAGGTCGGGCACAAGGAGCAGATCGAACGCGCCATCGACGCCTCGCAGCCGCGCTTCGATCCGTTCCAGAAACTCCACGCGCGCGAAAACTTCAAGGAAGCCGAGGTCCATAAGGTTCCCATCGAGCCCGATGAGGACGTGCTGCTCTTCATCCGCGATCACAATCCGTATCTCGCCGAATGGGAACGGGACCTGCTCACCATCGTCGATGAAGAAGCGAAGTACTTCATCCCCAACATGGAAACCAAGATCATGAACGAAGGATGGGCCAGCTACTGGCACCATCGGATTCTGGAATCCCTGCGTATCGAGCAAGGCCTCCACATCGAGTTTATGATTCGCCATAACCAGGTGGTGACGCCGCATCCGGGGCAGATCAATCCGTACTATCTCGGGCTCAAGATCTGGGAGGATATCCACCGGCGCTGGGAGAGTCCGACCAAGGAAGAAATCAAGCGCGACGGCCCGCCCAACAAAAATGGCGACGCGAAAATTTTCGAGGTCCGCGAGACCGAACGCGACTCCTCGTTCCTGCGCCGCTACCTCACCGAAGAGCTGATGCGCGAGATGGACATGTTCGAGTACGAGCAGCGCGGCGACGAATACGTCATCAGCAAGGTTTCCGACGACGACGGATGGCGCAACGTCAAGGAAACCATCATCAAGAATGTCGGCGCGTCCTCGATTCCAGTGATCAAGGTTGATGACGCGGACTTCGGACAGAATCGCACGCTCTACATGAAGCATTCGCACGACGGGCGCGACCTGCAGCTCGAATACGCCGAGAAGACCATGGCGTATCTGCAGAAGCTATGGGGCCGTGAGGTGGTGCTGGAAACCACGCTGGACGGCAAGCGCTCGCTGCTCTGTTCCAACGACCGCGGCTTCTCGGTGCGCACCTTGAAATGACATGCTCACTGAGTGATTCTTCGCGATGGCGATGAACGAAGAGACTACCGCGCTGATCTGGTACCTGGGCTACGGCAGCAACATGAACCGCGGTATCTTTGAGGACCGCCGTGGAATGCGCCCGCTGGAAACGCGAATCGCTCTGCTCGAAAACTATCGCCTCTGTTTCAATCTACCGATTGGCCCCGGCGAGCGCGGGGTCGCCAACCTTGAACCGCACAATGACGCGCGGGTCTGGGGGGTGGCGTACCTGATCACAACCGCACAAGCCGAGCACCTCGATCGCACCGAGGGAGTTCCTCGAGGTGGATATCGTCGGATTGCGGTCGATGCCGTGGTCAACGACGGTACGCGGATCGCCGCCTTCACCTATCAGTCCAACCGAATAAGCCTGGGGCGGAAACCGTCTCCCCGTTACATCGGCCTGCTGATCGAGGGCGCTACCTACCACGGGCTCCCGACGGAGTATCTCGACTATCTGCGAAGCTTCGAATTGGCGGCGGACGAACGCCTCTCTAAATCGGAACCAGCGTAAGGCCTCGATGATGGCGCGATGGCGCGAGACCGGTACATATTGTACAATTTGTACCAATGAAACGAATTGTACATAAGAACGGCAAGCGCCCCGCCAGGAAGACCAAAGAGATCGTCGAACCACCCCGCCGCCTCGGCGACGAGGACATCTCCATCGCCGACCTGCGGGCGCGCCTCGGCGACCTCGTCAGCCGCGTGTCCTTCAAGCACGACCGCGTCGTCATCACCAGGCATGGCAAGCCGGTCGCCGCGCTCATTTCGGCCAGCGACATGGCGAAGTTCGAGGAACTCGAAGACTGGAACGATATCCAGGCGGCGAAGGCCGCCGATCGAGAAACCAAACGTCATGGAGGTTACGTTCCACTCGAAACGGTACTCCGCGAGCTAGGTCTGCGCTGACCGTGATATGGAGTACTCGGTTGGCCTCAGCACGATCGGGCGGCGTGACTTGGCAAACCTCGATCGCTCAGTAGCGCCGCGTCTCGAAGGCGCTCTACGCGCACTTGCCCACGATCCGCGTCCCCATGGATGCTTGAAGTTGACCGGCGAACGCGATCAGTACCGAATTCGCATCGGTCAGTATCGAATCGTGTACGCAATCGACGACCGTGAACGTCGAGTTCTAGTGCAGAGGATCCAACATCGCCGCGAGGTCTACCGCTGAAGGCGCACCGAGCCGGCTGTTCTCTTCGATCGCCGCACACGGCACAATGATCGGTCTATGGCTTCATCAGTTGAATCATCCACCGCGCTGCCGCAGTTCGTCGAAATGATGGCGCTGGTCTATCACGAAGGCCGCAACGTCGGCCGCATCTTCCATCTGCATGCCGCCTCGACCAAAACCTTCGGCAAGCTCGCCGACCTGCCGCCCGACGACGGCAACGCCTGGCAGATGTTGATCCCCTCGCAGCAGCGCGCCGCCGAGGCCGCATCGGCGAAGGATGCCGAGGCGGTCTTCCGCGAGGATTTCGGATGCTCACTGGTCGATATCGGCAAGATGTTCGAACACTCCGCATGGAAGCGCTTCCCGCAGTACGGCGGTGCGCGATGGGCCGCGATCGCCAATGCTGTCATTGAGCTGCGCGACGTCATCGATGCGAACAACGACGCCGCCGCGACGAAACTCCTCGAGGACATTCCGGCGATGCGCCATAACACCGGCAGCGTCGAGCATAAGCTCTCGCGCCTCAAAGCCCGCCCCAAGTGATGTGCATATGGTGAACGACGAACCAGTTGCAGTAGGTTTTGTGAATGCGAAAGAACCCGAACCATAAGTCATTGTCCGTCGGCTTCTACAGCTACACCGTCCTGTTCGAGCCGGCCGAGGAAGGTGGTTACGTCGTCACGTGCCCTGCTCTACCCGGGCTCGTGACCGAGGGCGATACGTTGCGCGAGGCACGCGCGATGGCGAAGGACGCGATCGCGCTCTATCTCGAAAGTCTTCGCGCTGACGGGCTTCCCGTTCCCGCAGACAAGCCGCTTCGCCAAAAACCTATCAAAGAAAAACTCAAGGTAGCTGTGAAGGCGGCGTGACTGCACCGCTTCCTGCGCTGCGCCCTCGACGGGTGCTTCGAGCTTTGCAGCGAGCTGGTTTCTTTGTCGCCCGAACGAGTGGAAGCCACCTCATTCTGAAACACCCCGGGAAGCCAGGCCTGCGCGTAACGCTATCGATGCATAACCGGGACATAAAACGCAGGACGCTCGAGTCCGTGATCGAAGAGTCAGGCCTGACGCCGGAACAATTCCTCGGTCTGCTGTGACCTCGGCACTCTCACCGGGGCTCGTTGATTTACTTTCTGGCGTCGGATACGTTCAGCCTTGGTAACGACGACGCGGACTGGGTCGTGGCTAAAGGAGGCGTGGCTGATGGACTGGCCGAAGTGCCAGAAGTGCAATAACGGAAACCTGATTCCTCTTTCGGATTACGGACAGGAAGGCGCTTCCGTGTTGTTCAAGGCTTGGGTCTGCACCAACCCCGAATGCGGTTTTAGTCTGCGCGTTGACAAGGGTGAAGTTACTTACGGCAGACGCATCGAAACCAAACACTAAACTGTTGCGCAAATGATTTGACGAGGGCGGCTGATCGGCCGCCCTTTCCTTTTCGGCGCGCCGCCCCCATGTCACAAAATGTGACACTCGCGCGTCAGGTCGTTGTCGTCGCGCGCTTACGCGGGGATTTTTCGTCGCTCATCGCGGCATGATCGTTGCTGCCATTGCAAGGATCATGAAGGTCGATGAAGCCTCGCTCGCCGCGTATCAGAGTCAAATCGAGGCGGCCCGCAAAAGCCCGTACCTCGATTTTCCCGCGCACGTACATCTCGAAACCAACGCGCTATGCAACGCGGCCTGCACCTTCTGTCCGTATCCGACGCTGGAGCGCAAGGGCACCAAAATGCCCGACGCGCTGATTGCCAAAATCATCGAAGACCTGCGCGATATCCCGCAGACCCTGCCCTTTCAACTTTCGCCCTTCAAAGTCAACGAGCCCTTTCTCGACACGCGACTGTTCAGCATCCTCGCGCAAATCAACCGGCGCTTGCCCAACGCGTCGCTCACGCTGACCACCAACGCCTCGGCGCTGACCGAAAAGCAACTGATGCGTCTGGGCGCGGTACGCAACCTCGACTACCTGTGGATATCGATGAATGACCATCGCGAGGCCGAGTACGAAGCGACGATGCAGTTGCCTTTTCGGCGCACCATCGAGCGGATACGCATGATCCATGCTGCGCGCGCCGATGGCCGCCTCGCATTGCGGGTGGTGCTTTCGCGTGTCGGCGACGGAAGTGCCAACGATGTGGAATTCGTGCGCTGGGCGGGGCGTGAGTTTCCCCTCTTCGAGGCGAGCGTCTTTCAGCGCGGCGACTGGCTCAGTCAGGTCGACACTCCGACCGCCTCGGCGCCGGCGGTTGGATGTGCCAGATGGTTCGATCTGTCGATTACCGCCACCGGTATCGTCGCGCACTGCTGCATGGATGGCGCGGCCAAATATCCGATCGGCGACGTCAGCCGCCAGCACGTCCTCGAGGTCTACAACGCGCCCGTCTACCGGCGTCTGCGCGAGCACACCGCGCGCCGCCAGGACGCCGAGCCGTGCAATCGCTGCTCCTTCTTTTAGTCCGCGCTTTTTAATACCCGCTAGTTTGCCTTGTCAGCGTACTCGAAATGATTCTTGATCGATTCCTTCGGCAGCGGCTTTCCGTCCACCTCAACATACGGATAGATGAGATAGTTGAGCGGCTCGCCTTGCTGGCGCGGGGTCAGCTTCAGATCGCGGCCCATGGTGAAGGCGACCCGCGACGCATCGAGGCGGCCGAAGTAGTAGGCATGGCGCGCGGGATTCTTCCACGCCTCCGACGCGTCGATCGGAACCCATTCGCCGCCCGAATAAAACTCGGCCCAGCAGTGATAGCCGGGTATCTCGCCTGACTTGGACTTGCCAATCGGAAATCCAATCGTGAAGCGCGCCGGAATTCCGCGCGAGCGCGCCAGTGCTATGAACAGCGAATGGAAGTCGGTACAGTTGCCGCGCCGAACGTCGCATGCGTAGAGCGCGTCGCCACGGCCCCATCCCTTGCCGGTCTTATCGTACGACATCACGCTGACCACGTACTCATAGATGATCTGCGCCTGCTGCCACGGCGATGCGGTCTCATCGCCGAGCTTGTTGCTGACCTGCGCAATGCGGCCGTCGAGCGGCACCAGTTTATCGGGGCCAAGAAATTCCGCGAACTTGCCGCCAGTCGGCTCCGGGATATTGCGCTGCGCGCGCTCCAGGTTCGGCGCCTCTTCGATTCGCTTTACGTCGAAGCTCACAGTCACCGGAATCGACGCGGGGAGCGGCGCCGTGGCATCGAGATGGAGGAGGCGGTTGCCGTCGTGATCCTGTTCGACGATCTCATGATGCGCGGGAGTGTCGACTTCGAGACTGGTCACGCGCTGGAACTCATCTTCGCGGGGAAGCGGAATCCAGGCCTCGACATGATTGGCTCCGGATGGAACTGAGATCTCCGAATGATAGGTGAAGCGAAAATCGCGCTGCCGATCGGGCGGCGTCGGGTCGCTCGCGGGTGCGGCCGCCATAGCAGCGGTTGCGACGATCATCAGCATCGCGAGAGAACTAAGCCTATGCATGGCGCATCGAAGTTTCAGCGTCATCGGGAGATTCTCCGAATTCGTGATTTTCAGTACCTTCGACCATCATGCTTATGAGGAAGAAGGTCGCAATCGCAAGATGATTAAATTTATCGCCGCCCTCGCCGGGTTCCTGATGATGACGGCAATGATGGGCTCGGATCGAGTCATGGCGGCTCAATCCGTAGCCGTCACCGAAGCGCAAAACGGAAAGACCGTCGTCGTCGAGAAAGGCGCGTCGCTCATCGTCACGCTCGAATCGAATCCGAGCACCGGATATGGCTGGGAAGTCGCAAAGAACGACGCCGCGATTCTCAAACCATTCGGCGCGCCGATCTTTCGTGCCTCCGCACACGAGATGCCCGGAGCGCCGGGCCAGCAGTCCTTCATCTTCCATGCGACATCTAACGGAAAGGACAGCGTCGTTCTCGAATACCGGCGGCCATGGGAGAAAGGCATCGCGCCGGCGAAGACTTTCAGTCTCATTGTCAGTGTCGAGTGATAGCGCCGGCAAATTCGGCATCTCTCACAAGCGCCGCAAAATCTGCTAGAAATGGAACCGTGAATCTCGCGGATTCCATCGGAGCCGGTCCATGCAAAAAATGATTCCCGTCGACAAGCTCGCGCGTCCCGACGACCACGTCCTGCTTCCCTTCGGCAGTATCCGGCGCGCGCGTGTCGACCAGGGCCTCGCGCCCGGCAACGCTACTCCCTTCGAGGCGGATTTCCTTAAGTCGCGCTTGCACGGCATCTGCGCCGGCGAGTTCCAGGCGATGGAGGCTGCGGGCCGCACCATCTATGACTTCCCCGAGGCGCCGTGGGAGTTCACCCTCGACATGGCGCGCCAGGTCTGGGACGAATCGCGCCACGCCGAAATCTATATGAAGCTGCTCGAATACGCTGGCTCGTTCTACGGCGAATTTCCCGAGGGCGAAGTGCTGTGGTCATGCACGCAGGCGGAGGATCCGGCGGCGCGCGTCGCCGGCATCAATCGCGGGCTTGAAGGCCTCGCATGCGATGTCTTCGAGCAGCTCATAAGGTGGGCGCAGAAGATGGGCGACGAGGTCATCGAGCGCTCGATCGACTACGTGCTGGCCGACGAGATCACGCATGTGCGGATGGGCTCGAAGTGGATGCGCAAGCTGACCGAGGGCGACCCCGAGCGGCTCAAAAAAGCGCAGGCATTCCAGGACGGCATCGATGAGATGTTCTCCTTCGGCACCCGGACCTCGATTGAGAAGGTCGGCAAGGTGAAGCAGAAGGTTGGCGATCGCGAAATCGAGTTCGAGTCCGCGACAACCATCGCGCGCGAGGCACGGCTGCTGGCAGGCTTCACCGAAGAGGAGATCGATCGCCTCGAAAAAGGCTTCGGCAAAGGCGGCGCCTACTAGCTCTTGCTCTGTGCGCCCATCACGCCTCCTTATTTTTCAATGATTCGAATCAACATCGGGGAGGCGAAGCTCCATCTGTCCAAACATCTTCGGCGCGCCGCAAAGACTGGTGACGTGATCACTTTGTGCCGGCGGAATGTTCCGATCGCCGAAATTCGTCCGCTGAAGCCGCCGCTGCGAGGCAAACGTCCGATCGGACTGGCTAAAGGCAAAGCGAAGATTCTCCCGAGCTTTTTCGATCCACTGCCAGAGGACATTCTTGACGCGTTCGAGGGTCGGAGCTCGGCGATGAAGGAGTGACATTTGGTCTAAGACCGACTATAACCGTTCACTCTGAGGTACGGTCAAATGAGTGAACCGATTGATAGCGTCTACCTGCCCTTTAGCGCGGAACAGCTCGAACCACATTTGGCGCGACGCGACGGACTCGTTGACGGGGTCGAGGCCGACCGGGGTGGGATTGAGTATTATTTAAGAAGCGCCGCCCGATACCACAAGCACACCCCTGAAGACCGCTTGCGCAATGTCATCGGTGAATTGAAGTACCCGCGTCAGATCGAAAAAGACGAGCGATTCTGGACTGCGGCGACCTTGTTGACGTTTCAATACTCGGGTTCTCCAAAAGAGCAATGGACAAAACTCCTCATCAAGTGCTTTGGGGAACGACCATTAATCGCTGGCTTCGATTCGTGGGCGCAATTGCTTGGTAACAACCCTACGTTTTTGCTGGAGGCACCACTCCCCTCGCCACCCGGATATAGCAAGTGGCTAAGGGAGAATATTAAGTCTCGCAATCTTGTTCGCTACGTGCTGGATTCAGTGGAGAAGAATCAAGCGGCGAAGCTGGAGGGATTCACCCACGCCGATGCTATTCTCATCAGCGAGGATACCGGGTTCTCGGTAGTGTTCGAATCCAAGGTTATGTCCGACGTTTCGTGCCAGGTGACCTTCGATGGTGCCAGAAACCAGATAGCGCGCATTATCGATGTGATGTTAGAACCTCCAGTTGGGCATACAGGCGACGCGCTAGGGGCACGCAAGCCGGGACTCAGCTACTTCGCGCTCCTTACCCCAGGGTTGTTCAAAGAAATACCATCGGCGCGTTTGTATGGATGGTTAATGAATGACTACCGGAAAAATCCAA
>CAVXGH010000014.1:0-472500 GCA_963761255.1 uncultured delta proteobacterium | reverse complement strand
ACTTCCGATGCAGGCGAATTAAAAGCGAAACAGCGGCGGAGCCGCGCGCTCTTTATTTAACTTATTGACGGTTAATTCTACAAAATGTTAATCATCGGCGGCGCGCAATGACTCCGGTTCCATCGCGACGAAATAAACCCCGCCCAGCAGCGAGAACGCTCCCGACACGATGAACAATGGCCCGTAACCGAACGCTTCGCCAACGATTCCCAACACGTATGGACCGGCCATCGTGCCGGCATCGTAGAGCGAGGTGTAGATGCTCGAGGAGCGGCCCATCGCTTTCAGGTCGGTGCGCGCGATGACCAGGGCGCTCAGCGACGGATAGAGGTACCCGTGGCCGAAGCCTCCGATCACCGCGGCCAGGTCGAGCACGCCCGCGTGTCCGGTCCCCGCGATCAATGCCATCCCGATCGCCAGGATGACCAGCGAGGGCACCAGCATCCTCGCCAGACCGACGCGATCGAGTACGCGCCTTCCCAGGATTCGCACCACCACTCCGACCAGCGCATAGATAAAGAAGTAAACCCCGACGGTCGCGATGCCTTTCTCATATGCGAATGGCGCGACGAAACTGAGCCGCGAGGAAATCGCCAGCGAGAACAGCAGCGTCACCACCCACAGTGGCTGCAGCTTCGCATCGCGCAGCAACGCCAGGTAGCTCGGTCCCCGCGGCGCCTCATGATGCTCTTGATGAATCAGGCGGTCATCGGGGAGGAGCATCGCGAGCACGGTGGCGATCGCAACCAGTACGACCGCGCTTAGAAAGAATGCGGTGAAGCCCGAATGCTTGATGAGGATCTCGGCGAACAGCGGCGCGATCGACGCGGGACCCATGCCGCAGAGGCTGAAAACCGTCATTGCCTCGCCCTCGCGGCCTTCCGGCAGCAGGTCGAATACCATTGCAAAAAGAGCAACGCGCGCAGTGCCTTCGACCGCGCCATGGATCGCGCGCACAACGTAGATCGGCCATCCGAGCGAATGAATCGGGATATACAGCGCGAGCGCGACCACATCGAGCGCGAGGAACCACAGCGAGGTAGCACGGCGTCCGCGCCGATCGATGGCGGTGCCGACATACGGCCGCGCGAGCAGTGCGAACAGCGGCCCGGTTCCGACCAGCGCACCGATAGTGCTGAGGCCGCCGCCGAGGTCGACCACCCAGAGTGGGAACAACGCGAAGAGATTGGAGCAGCAGTTCAACGCGAAGGTCGCGAAGAACACCAGCCAGAACGCGCGGCCGTAAATCGATTTGGTCGAGCTCAACTGCTACTACTTCCGCGTCCGCGCGGCACTCTTAATCAATGCTTCCGGGCGCCCCCACCGCGTTCTTCAGCCATCGCGCTCGCCACCTTGCCTTGAAGCTTCACCGAACCGCTTGGCGCGATGCCGCCCTCGGACGGCTCCAGCGTGACTGTGAGCTCCAGTGGGACCGAACCCTGCGGTGGTGGATCGAGGTACTCACTGGCGCTGCCGTCGGCGCCGCTGCGGAACTCGGCGGCCTTCGAGGGCGGCGCGTCCTTGAGCATCCACCATGCGTCATAGACCTGGCCCTCCGGTGGCGCTGGCAATGAATGCGCGCTCAACACGCCGCCGCCCATCTTCGCGCTGATAGTCACCGTCGCGGCTGCCGTCTCGCCGCGACTGGGAGGCAAAAGTTTCATCAGCTTGCGATCGGGCGCGAGGAGAATCGCCTTCATCCGATCGCGCGACTGCAACAGCTTGCGCTCTTTGATTTCCGCGCGGGCATCGGCGAGGCGCTTCTCATCCTCGACCGCCTTCTGCTTGAGGCGGTCCACGCGCTTGTTCAGCGAGGCGATTTTCGATCGATAATTGGAGACGCGATGCACCAGCTCATGCGAAATATCGACGGCGACAATACCGGCCGCGATCGCCAGCGCCACCGCCATCCCGGCCACCGCGCGCCATAATCCGGAGCGTGGCGACTGCGCAGGCCGCCGCGACGGTTGCGGACCCGGCACCGCACCCATTTCCGCGGGACTCGCTATGGCAGCCTTGTCTGGATGCGTTTGGTCCATCGATGGTTAAAGACATGCAGACTAGGCCTCAGGGTCCATCCCTCGCAAGATTGACCGTCACCGCGTCGGAGCGCTCCAGAATGGGGCATTTGTCATCGCGCGGCTTTCCGCTAAGAATAGATGTCTTAAGCTGATGCGGAAAATACAGGATATACACGTCTCCTCGATCGACGCGCTGATCGCGCCCAAGGACTTGAAGGGTCAGTTGCCCGTCGACGAAGCCATTGTCGCCACCGTGGTGGCAGCGCGCGAAGCCATTCGCAAGATCATCAAGGGCGCTGACCGCCGGATGCTGTGCATCGTCGGGCCGTGCTCGATTCACGATCCCGAATGCGCACTCGAGTTCGCCGAGCGCCTGCGCAAGCTCAAAGAGACGGTCGCGGACCAGCTGTACGTCGTGATGCGGGTGTACTTCGAAAAGCCGCGCACCACAGTCGGATGGAAGGGGCTCATCAACGATCCGCATATGGACGACAGTTGCGATATCACTGCTGGGCTCCGCATCGCGCGCAGGCTGCTGATCGAGATCAATCAGATGGGACTGGCGGCGGCGACCGAGATGCTCGACCCCATCACCCCGCAATACATCGCGGACCTGATCGCATGGTCGGCGATTGGCGCGCGCACCACCGAATCGCAAACCCATCGCGAGATGGCGAGCGGATTGTCGATGCCGGTCGGATTCAAAAATTCCACCGAGGGAAATCTCCAGGTGGCCATCAATGCGGTTCAATCCGCGCGCCAGCCGCATTCGTTCCTCGGCATCACGCAGGACGGAATGAACGGCATCGTGCGCACTACCGGCAACCCCGATACGCACATCGTGCTGCGCGGCGGCAAGAAGCCAAACTTCGATTCCGTCAGCATCGCGGAATGCGTGCAGATGCTCTCCAAGGCCGGGCTGGAGCCGCGCGTGATGGTCGACTGCTCGCATGCGCAGACCAACAAGGACTACACGAAGCAGCCGGAAGTTTTCGCCGCGCTGATCGACCAGGTCCGCGGCGGCAGCAATGCCATCCTCGGCGGGATGCTCGAAAGCAACCTCGAGGCTGGCAACCAGGCGCTGGGAGAAAATCGCGCCGCGCTGAAGTACGGCGTCTCGATCACCGATCCGTGCATCGATTGGGCGACTACCGAGCGCTGCCTGACCGACGCCGCCGCTGCCCTCGCCTCGCGCGCGTAAACTTCAGCGAAATTTGAAGCGCGAGGAAACCCTGGACGAGGACACGCTGCCGGGGATCGATTTATCGCGCTTCAAGCGTCCGCTCGGCACCGTGGGCGCGATGCTCATTTACCTCGCCGCCGCGTACATCCTCGTCGGGCGCGGGCTGCTCGGCGATCTCACCGGCCGCATCGTCAGCATCAATGCCGGTTACGATCCCTCGCAGCCGATCTGGTACATGGCGTGGTTTCCGTTCGCGATCACGCACCATCTCGATCCATTTCTCACTCGCTACGTATGGGCTCCGGACGGAATGAACGTCGCGTGGGCAACCTCGATGCCGGCGGCCTCGCTCCTCGCATGGCCGCTGACGAGCGCGCTCGGACCGGTCGCCGCGTTCAACACCTGGTGCTTCGTGTCGCTGCCGCTCGCGGCATTCGGTGCATTCCTGCTGTGCCAGCATCTGACGGGACGCAACGGCGCATCGATCCTCGGCGGCTATGTGTTCGGCTTCTCGCCATATTTCCTGAGCCATCTGCAAAGTCATCTGATCCTGATCCTGGCGTTCCCGGTCCCGCTCGCGATTCTGCTGATGGTTCAATTGCTCGAGGGCACTATCCGGCCGCGCATCTTCATTCCGCTGATGGCGGTGCTGCTCGCGCTCCAGTTCGGCCTCTCGCTGGAACTGTTCGCGTCGCTCACTGCGGTCGGGATCGTCGCGATGACGATCGGATTCGCGATTGGCCCGGAGCATTGGCGCGCCGCAGTACAAAGCGCGACGCCTCCCCTCGCGGCGAGTTATGGGCTCGCGCTCCTGCTGAGCGCCCCGCTGTGGTACTACCTGTTCGCGTTCGGATTTCCGAAGGGCGCGGTCAATTCGCCGAGCGCGGTATCCATTGATTTCCTAAACTTCCTGATACCGACGGATACGAATCTGCTCGGCGCCAATGCGATGCTCGAAAGCATCACCTCGCGATTCGGCTTCCGTCCCGAGGCCGGGGGATGGATTCCATGGCCACTCCTGGTGGTCGCCGCGCTGTACCTCCGTGCGCGATGGCGCAAGCCGCTCGGCAAGGTGCTCACGGTGCTGCTGCTGCTGCTCGCGATCGCGTCGCTGGGACCCCGCCTTCGCATCGATGGTCACGTGCTGTTCGGGTTGCCATGGAAAATCGTCGAGCACATCCCGCTCGCGAAAAATGTTCTGCCGGGCCGGCTGCTGATGTACGGCTTCCTGATTCTAGGTGTGATGACGGCGATCGTGCTCTCATCGGCGGAACTGCCGAAACTCGCAAAGTATGCGCTCGCGATCGCGATCCCAATCTTCATGCTGCCGAATCTCGACTATCGCTTCTGGACCCTGCCGCTCCACGCGCCGCCCTTTTTCACTGAGGGGACGTTTTACTCATTCCTGCAAAAAGACGAGACCGTGGTGATCCTCCCGTACTCGAATCGCGGCAACAGTATGGTCTGGCAGGCACTGGCGGATTTCTATTTCCGCATGGCGGGAGGCAACACCGGTCCCGTCGTCATCGACGATTTTCAGAAGTGGCCGGCTGTCCAGGCGATCTACAATGGAACCGACCTTGCCGATAGCGCGATGCAGATGGGAGCGTTTCTTGCGGCGCACGATGTCCGCCACGTCATCGTGGAGGAGCGGCATGTGGCGGAATATTTGCCGGTTCTCGCGATGCTGCACGATGTCAGCCTCGCGGCGACGCACGTCGGCGATGTAATCGTCTTTCCGATCGCGACCGACAAAATCGCGAAGTATCGCAACCTCAAGCCGATCGACCTCGAAGCGCGTTATGATCGCGATCGCTTCAATCGGCTGGTCGTCGCGGCTGACAGGTATCTCTCGTCGGGAGCAGACCCCGCCGCGCTGACACCCTCGCACGCCGCGAAGTTGAACTTGCTTCCGCCAAGTTGGGGCATCGACGACGACGTTGACAGCAGAGACGGCCTCATCCTCGGGCCATGGAAAGATGGCCTCGTGCAGGTCGGCGTGGTCGGATCATTCGATGCTCTGAAGCCCCTCATCGCGGACTATCGTGCCAATGCCGCCGAAGTCTACTACCCGTTCCCCCGCCCCTTGGCGGGTCCGCCGTCTGGCCATACCTTCATGCGAAAGCTGGTCCTCATCTTCGACCTTGGCGGCCTTGGACGGGCAGCCCAACGCGCATCCTCGGAGCTGGCGACTGAGGAAGCTCCGGTGGCAGGACAGAGCCGCGGACGCTGACCGGCAACGATCAGCCGGGCGTCCCAGTCAGCATCAGTTGTATCCGTTGGGACCACATTCGCGCGCCCACTTCGAGTCTCGGTCCTCCATAGTATGCGAATTGGAGCCGGATTAGCGAAATTCCTCCCATTTCAAGACTACGCCGATGAATGGCACGCCCGCTGCAATTGCCTCACCGCATCACGCACGGAGGCGCTATGCTCGCTACCAGGACTCAACCGCCGAAATCGCATCCGCTCCCACTGGGGCTTGCCCGCCCTGCGAACTTCGATTCCCCGCAACGCAATCGTCTAGAGCGCGCGGATTTCTCGCGCGATGCGCGTCTGCTCGACGCCGCCATCGCGGGAATCGTCCTCAGCTTCAATCCTCGCGATGAGGAGATGCGCGAGAAGGCCGAGCGCTCGTGGAAAATCATTCGCGGGCTGCTCGCCGAGGATCTCTTTTACGATGACGCCGATCATTCGCCGTTTAATGGCGATGCCGCGGTTGGATCGGTCACCGCGAAAAACATTCTCGAGAAACGCTACTCCGATCTGCGCTCGCTCGCGCGCGCGGTTGCTTCGGTCTCCTTTGAACATGGCTCCGATGCCGAGATTGCCGGGGCTGGAAAAGCTCTCTGCCGGCTCGCGGTCAAGCTCGACGATTTGATGGATGGAACGGAACGACGGCTGGTTACTGCGCTGCGCGCATACGTGTTCTCCTCGGGGGAGGAGACGCGCCTGTCCGCGTAACGGGAGGGAAACATCGCCGGGGGTGTGACGGTGACTGGGGGACGGGAACGCACGGCGAGGTAGCCTGGGGGAGTGCCTCGCGAGTGTAGATGGGCAACAGGGGGGCATAACCGCGAGGGCGGCTCTTGTCGGAGTGTGACAAGAGCCGCTTCGCATTTCCGCATCGCGCATCGCGCCAAAACCCCGCCTTGTCTCGCTAAGACCGATCAGTACACTTGGTTACAAATCACGTCTGATGGTCGAGGTGGGGAAAAATGAAGGCCACAAGTCTGGTTCAGCGAGTGCTCGGCTTCTGTTTCCTCGCCTTCGGGCTCAATGGCTTCGTCCATTTCATCCCGCCGCTGAGGATGCGCAACCCGGCGCTGGATTTTTTTATCGGCCTCGCCGCAACCGGCTACATGCTGCCCCTCCTCTATATGACCCAGGCGGCGGCCGGCGCGATGCTGCTGGTGGGCCTGTTCGTTCCGCTCGCGCTCGCGATGCTCGCGCCGATCATCATCAACATCATGCTCTTCCACATCTTTCTCGCGCCCGCCGGGATCCCGGTCGCGCTGATGCTCGCGGCTTTCGAAGCATCTCTGGCGTGGGCCTACCGCGATTCCTTCGCGCCGATGCTGCAAGCGCAAGCGATTCCGGAACAACCCGAACCCGCTGACGCCGAACATCATCCGGTCACCGCCTGACCAACAATCGCGCTTCGAGCTTGGGCTCCGCCGGCGGTATAGTCTCCGCTGCTGGAGGACTCGCTGTGGACGCAAATACAATCCGTGCCGTGGTCGTCGATCCAGCCCTCGAGGGTCGTCTCGCGATCAAGGAAGTTCCCGCCCCGTCGCCGACGCCAAATGATGCGCTGGTGCGCGTCAAAGCCATCTCGCTCAACCTCGGCGAGACTCGCAACGCTCTGACCGAAGCGGCCGGCGGATGGCGTCCGGGATGGGATTTTGCGGGCGTCGTTGAGAAGGCCGCCGCCGATGGCACCGGTCCAAAAGCCGGCGCGCGCGTAGTCGGTATGATGTTCCAGGGCTCGTGGGCCGAGCTCCTCGCAGTGCCGGAGAGCTTCCTCGCCGTGCTGCCCGATTCGGTTTCCTTCGCGCAAGCCGCGACCCTTCCCGTCGCGGGACTCACCGCGCTCTACGGCCTCGAGCGCAACGGTTCGATTCGCGAGCGCAAGGTTCTCATTACCGGCGCAAGCGGAGGCGTCGGCCTTTTCGGATGCCAAATCGCGCGCGATGCGGGTGCTCATGTGGTCGCGCTGGTGCGCCGCGCCGAGCGGGAGAAAAACGCGCGCGAGGCCGGTGCGCATGAGGTCGCGATCGGCGAGGATGCTTCGGCGGCGGCGCAATTCGGCCCTTACCACACCATCCTTGAATCTGTCGGCGGCACTGTCGTCGCGCAGGCGCTGACCATGCTCGCCCCCGACGGGATGTGCGTCAGCGTGGGAGTGTCTGCTTCGCCGCAGGCCACCGTCGATGTGCGCGCGCTGATGCGTGGCGGCGGGGTAAGCTGGTACGGCTTCTACCTCGGCTACGAATTCCGCCGCGAGAGCGCCTCGAGCGGGCTGGCGCGCCTGGTGAAGATGGTTGCGGAAGGACGCCTGAAGGCGCCCATCGATCTCGAAGCGCCCTGGGAGCAAATCGCGCAGGTCGCGCAGAAGCTCTATCGCGATCGCGCGATCGTCGGCAAAGCGGTGCTCACGCTCTGATCAAAACCGCGTCTTGTCATAAACTCCTCATGTAGTAATCTCCGCGACTACCACTTTCAGGAGCGTTGTTCATGGCCCTATGGAAACCCGATCCGACTTTCTATCCCTCGGCGCGCATGGCGATGGCAGCGCCGCCCGAGACGCTCGCCTATGTGGTCACCTTCGATCCGAAAAAAACCAAACCCGATGCGTTATGCGCGATCGACCTCGACCCCAAGCAGAGCAGCTACGGTAAAGTCGTCGGCCGCCTCGAGATGCCGAAGGCCGGCGACGAGCTTCACCACTTCGGGTGGAATGCGTGCAGCGCCGCGCTCTGTCCCTATGCGCCGCATCCGCACGTCGAGCGCCGTTACCTGGTCGTACCGGGGATCCGCTCCTCGCGCATCTACATCATCGATACCAAGCCGTACGCGCGAAATCCGCGCATCGTACGCGTCATCGAGCCCGAAGAGATCGCCTCCAAGACCGGCTACAGCCGGCCGCATACGATTCATTGCGGTCCCGATGCGATCTATGTCAGCGCGCTCGGCGCTCCCAATGGCGACGGGCCGGGCGGAATTTTCCTGCTCGATCACGAAAGCTTCGATGTGCTCGGGCGGTGGGAAGTCGATCGCGGTCCGCAGCAGTTCGCCTATGACTTCTGGTGGCATCTCGGATGGGACGTCGCGGTCACCAGCGAATGGGGCACGCCCAACATGATCGAGAATGGCGTGCAGCCCGACCTACTGCTGGGCGGCAAATATGGTCATGCGGTACATATATGGGATTTGCGCAAGCGCCGGCATGTGCAGTCCCTCGACCTCGGCGCAGAAAATCAGATGGCGCTGGAATTGCGCCCCTCGCACGATCCGACCAAGCAGTACGGCTTCTGCGGCGTGGTCATTTCGACCAAGGATTTATCGGCCTCGGTATGGCTCTGGCATCGCGACAGCGACAACGGTAACTGGGCGATTCAAAAGGTCCTCGAAGTGCCGGCTGAGCCTGCCGATCCCGAGAAGCTGCCGCCCGCGCTGAAGCCGTTTAAGGCGGTGCCCCCGCTCATCACCGATATCAACCTGACCCTCGATGACAAGTTCCTCTACGTTTCATGCTTCGGGACCGGCGACCTGCGTCAGTATGATGTCAGCGATCCGTTTCATCCGAAGCTGACCGGATGCGTGCGGCTGGGTGGCATCACCTCCCATGCGGCGCATCCCAAGTCGGGCCCGCTCAACGGCGGCGCGCAGATGCTAGAGATCAGCCGCGACGGCAAACGTATCTACATGAGCAATTCGCTATATGGCGCGTGGGACGAGCAGTTCTATCCCGAGGGCCTGCGCGGATGGGTTGCGAAACTCGATGCGAATCCGGCTGGCGGTCTCGAACTCGATCCGAAGTTCTTCCTGACCTTCGAGGGCGAGCGGCCACATCAGATTCGCCTCGAAGGTGGCGACGCATCATCTGATTCGTACTGCTATCCGTGAGTGGCGCTTGGCCGTGGGTCGCCGTCGCGATGCTCGGTGCATATCACGGCGTCGATCCCTCGATGGGCTGGCTGTTCGCGGTCGCGCTCGGTTTGCAGGATAGGAGCCGGGCGCGCGTCTTATGGGCGCTGCTCCCCATCGCGATCGGCCACCTGCTTTCCATCGCGGTGGTCGTCTCGCTCGTCGGCGGTCTGCGCATGGCCTCGTTCAACGCCGACTACATCCGCTATGGCGGCGCGGCGGCTCTGGTCGCCTTCGGAATTTTCCGCCTGATCTGGCCGCATGCGCATCCGCGTTGGGTCGCGATGCGCGTCAACTCGGCTGAGCTCGCGCTGTGGTCATTTCTGATGGCCTCCGCGCATGGCGCGGGCCTGATGCTGTTTCCGATCCTCATGAACGTCATGCCGGCCGGCCACATGATGATGCATCACCATCACGCGATGCCGCCGATGAACGCGTCGCTGCTGACCGGCGCGATCGTAGTGCTCGTGCATACCTCGGCAATGGTGATCGTGATGGGCACCATCGCGATCGTGATTTACGAGAAGGTCGGTCTCGCGATTTTACGCAGCGCGTGGATCAACCTGGACCTGATCTGGGCGGGCGCCCTGATCGCCGCCGGCCTCCTGTCGGTGTTCATCTGATATAGCGGGCATGCTGAACGTGCTAGGTTGAAGTTGCGATGAAGCTCAGAGTCGTTATCCACGAAGCAGAAGAAGGTGGCTATTGGGCCGAGGTTCCGGCGATTCCCGGCTGCGCGACCCAAGGCGAAACCTTCGAGGAACTGCTGAAGAACATTTATGAAGCTTTGGAAGGCTGCCGCTCGATCGACTCTGTGTCGCAATGAAATATGCCGTGATCATCGAGAGAGCCGACTCAGGATTCGGAGCCTACGTTCCTGATTTGCCCGGCTGTGTTGCTCTCGGACCAACCCGCATCGAGGTAGAACGCCTCATCAAGGAAGCCGTCGCGCTTCATATCTCGGATCTCCGCGACCAGGGTTTACCGGTTCCGACGCCAACCAGTGACTGCGAATACGTAGAAATAGATCCGAGCTGACAAACTCTGCTGCCACTCTCGGTCTCGACCAGGCTTCGCGACTGATATTACCCACGCGCCGCCATTTCCGTATCATCTCCTTCGACGTTAGCGCTTACGAAGGAGGGGCACGTGGCTTCCTACCGATGGAATTGGCCGGGTTCGACGGCGCGGGTTTTCACCGTCGCGTTTGCCATGCTTCTTTTCCTGGCGCCGTCCGCGCGCGCCGATACCCTTACGCTGCATGATGCGATCGATCTGGCGCTGCGCTTCGCCCCTTCGCTGGAGATGGCAACCGCCACCAGCGACTTGAGCGAGGCGCGTACTCGCGAGATGCGCGCGCCGATGATGCCCTCGATATCCGCGGGCTCGGAATATTACCAGGCGCCCGGCTATGACGAGGTCATCACCAATCGTGGCTTGACCAGCGGGCTGCTTGCGCTCGATTACACGGCGGTCGATTTCGGCCGCCGGATGTCACGGCTGCGCGCCGCGCGCTATGCCGCCGACGCCGCCAGGCTCGGCATCGTCGCGGTGCGCGCGCAAATTGTCTTCGATGTCACGGTGGCATACTTCGATTTGATGCGGGCCAAGCGCGCGGTTATCGAGACCCAGGCCAATGTGGACAGGCTCAGCCGCTACGTCGACACCGTCGATCAATTGCAGCGCAGCGGGCGCGCGATCGAGAACGACACGCTCAAGGTGCGCACCACGCGCGACGCCGCCGAACTTACGCTTTCGGACGCGCGCAACGACCAGCTGCGCGCCGCCGCAAACCTCGGCTCAATGATCGGTGACTTCACGCGCAACGATTTCGATATCGTCAACATTGCCGAGCTTCCCCGGATGCCGAGCGGCGACCTGCGTGAGACGCCGACTATGCGCGCCGCGATGCGCGCGATCGACTCCTCGAAAATGCAGGTGCAGGCGGCGCAGGCCGAGCGTTACCCGATGGTGCAACTCGCTCTAACCGCGGGCGCGCTCGGAATCGATCCGCAAAACACCTTCGGGCATCATTATGGGGCGTCGTACGACGGCGTGCTTTCGATGCCGATTTTCCAGGGAGGGCTGATTACCTCGCATATCGATCAGGCCAAAGCCAAACAATTGCAGGCGCTCGCGCAGGCGCGCTCCGCCGAGTATATCCTGCGCCGTCGCCTGGACGACGCGCGGCTCCGCTATCAGCGCGCGCTCGACGAGCTCACGATCCTGAATCGCGCGCTGCCCAACGCCGACGATGCATTTTCGCTGACCTGGACGCGCTTTCTCGGCGGCGGCTCCGCGACGCTGCTCGAAGTCCTCGATGCTTACGAGCAGGCGGAAAATTTGCGCCTCACCCGCGTCCAACAGGACTTCAACGCGCGCGAGGCCGCCGCGGAAGGAGCGCTGCTTTATGGCGCGACTCAATGACTGATCGATCCTACATCCGCACGGTTCGAAGCTTCACGCTGATGGTAGCGGTCGCGATTCTGATCGCGGGATGTCGCGGCGCGGCTTCCGATGACGACGCCGCGCCCGAGGCCGCCGCCCCGACACTCGCGGTAAGCGTCGCGAAAGTTACCACCGCGCCGATGAATCGCACGCTGACGCTGCTGGGAACCACTGCGGCGACGCATCAGGTGATCCTGCGCGCGCCGACCGGCGGCCGCGTGCTCGGCATGAATCTCAAAATCGGCGATACCGTGCGCAAGAATCAGCAGGTCGGACGCGTGCTGAGTCTCGAGGTCGAAGCTGCGCGGCATGGACTCGCAGTGGCAAAGAAAATCGACCCGCAGGACGCTCCCCGCCTCGAGCAGTCGGTGAATAAGTACGGCAAGGGCGGAGGGATTCCGGTCGTCGCGCCGGAAGGCGGGGTGGTGTCGGCGCCGCCGGTCGCCAGCGGACAAGTTGTCGCATACCTCGACCCGCTGGCGGATCTGGTCGACCCGAATACCGTTTACGTGGATACCGCCGTGCCCGCGCAAGACGTGCATGCGATCAGCGTCGGGATGCCGGCCATCGTAAGGTCGCCGCTAAAACCGAACGTGGAAATGCCCGCCAAGGTGGCTGCGATTCTTCCCAACTTCAACGCCGGCAGCGCGACTTCGCCGGTGCGCATCGAATTCACCGGCGCGGAGCGAATCATCGAGGCCGGCGCACCCACCGAAGCCACCGTCATCACTCATTCGGTGACCGACGCGATCGTGATTCCCGCCGCCGCGCTGTTTCAGGATGACGACGGCACCTTTCACGTTTTCATCGTAGGCAAAGATGATAAGGCGCATCGCGTGCCGGTCACGCTCGGCATCCGCAATCGCGATCAGACGCAGGTGACTTCCGGTCTCACACCCGGCGACCTCGTCATCACCTCGGGCGGCTATGCGCTGTCCGACGGGCTCAAAGTGAGCTTCGAGCAGGCGAGCAAGTAGCGAGGCGTCGTGGCACGATCGAGTTCCATTCTGGCGATGCTCGCGGTGGTAGGATTGACCATCCTCGGAGTAGTGCTCGCATTCTCGATCCCGAGTTCGGTATTTCCCGAGATAACCTTCAATCGCGCGATCATCATGGCTGATGCCGGCGATTTGCCCGCCGAGCAGATGCTGGTGGCGGTGACCCGCCCACTGGAAGAAGCCGCCTACGGTGTCATCGGCGTCTCGCTGGTGCGCTCCACGACTACGCGGGGTAGCACCGAGGTCGACGTGACTTTTTCCGAGAGCGTCGATCCTACCACCAGTTTTGAACTGCTCAACGCCGCGCTCGGCGAAGTTCGCGGACGCCTGCCCAACGATACTCAGATCGATACGCGGCTCCTGACCACCGGCACTTTTCCCATCGTCGATATGAGCATGAGCTCCAGGGTCCGCTCGCTGCGCGAACTTACCGATATCGCTTTTTACGACATCGTGCCGAGCCTGCATCGAATTCCGGGCGTGTATCGCGTCGAGATGATCGGCGGCAAATATCGCGAGTATGTCGTCCGTATCGATCCCGCTAAGTTGCTCGCGCACGATTTGGCGCCTGACGACGTGGTCAGCGGCCTCGCCAAAGCCAACATCATCGAGTCCGCAGGTCGCATCACCGATTCGCATCGGATGTTGCTGACGGTCGTCACCGCGAACATCGCGCAGCCCGAGCAGGTCGCGGCCGTGCCAATCGCCAACGTGGGCGGGCAGCCCGTGATGGTGCGCGACATCGGCAGCGTCGACGTCGGCATCCGCGAGGATTACATCCGCACCGCCGCCGAGGACGGCCCCGCATTGCTGATCGGAATTTCGCGCCAGCCTAGCGGCAACACCGTCGATATTTCCGATCAGACCAAACAGCTGATGAGCGCGCTGCGCTTGCGCTATCCCGACGTGCACTTCTCGCTTTCCTATGATCAGGCCGCGCTGGTCACCGAATCATTCAAGAGCGTGCGCGATGCAATCGTGCTCGGTCTCGTGCTCGCGGTGCTGGTGGTGTTGCTCTTCACCGGGAGTATCCTGAACGCGATCATCGCGGCGATCGTGGTGCCGTGCACCCTCGCGATCACCTTCGTAGTGATGAGGGCATTCGGGCTCACCTTCAACATGATGACACTGGGTGGCCTCGCCGCCGGCATCGGGCTCTTCATCGATGACGCGATCGTGATGATCGAGGGGATTCATCGCGCGCGCGCCGGCGGCATCTCCGCTGATGAAGGCGTTCCCGCCGCACTTAAGGAATTGAGCCGCCCGCTGTTCGCTTCGACGATGACGGTGGTGCTGGTGTTCGCGCCGCTGATCCTGTTGTCGGGCGTCACCGGCACGTTCTTTCGCGCGCTCGCGGTTACCCTCGGCGCGGGTCTTTTTATCTCGCTGCTGATCGCGATCTACTTCACGCCGGCGCTGGAAATCGCGCTCGAGCGGATGCGTCGTGCCTCGCGTCCGGCGGGCAAAATTTTCACCGCGATTCGCGATGCTTATCTCGCCGCGGTCCGGCCGTTCGTGCGCGTGCCCGCGTTGGCGATTGTGCTTGCGATCCTCGCCGCCGGCGCATCCTACATTTTGTATCGCGCGCTCGGCACCGATTATCTGCCTGCGCTCGATGAGGGCGCGTTTATCCTCGACTACAGCACCCCGCCGCAGAGCACGCTGGATGATACGCTCGCGATGCTCGCGCGCATCGAGGCGATTCTGAAATCCACTCCCGAGGTCGCGGCGTTCTCGGTCCGCACCGGCACCCAGCTGGGATTTTTTCTCACCGAATCGAACAAAGGCGATATTTCCGTGCGACTGAAAGCGAATCGTACGCGCGGCATCGATGCGATCATGGATGACGTGCGCGGCAAAATTCTCACTACGGTGCCCGGCGTGCGCGTCGAGTTCGCGCAGGTCATCCAGGATTTGATCGGCGATCTTTCCGGTACACCGGAGCCGGTCGAGGTGAAGGTTTTCGGCTCCGATGAAGCCTCGATCACGAGCACCGCGCGCCGTGTCGCCGATGAGCTACGCAAAATTCCCGGCATGGTCGATGTCTTCGACGGCATCGTGCTCAGCAACCCCGAGCAGGCGATCCTGGTCGATGAGATCGCGGCTGAGCGCTACGGAATTTCCGCCACCGATGTGCATGCCACGCTGCGCTCGGTGATCGAGGGCACCGTCGCCACCCAGGTTCGCGTCGGGGATCGGCTCTACGGCGTGCGCGTGCGTTACCCCGACAACTTCCACAACGATTTGAGCTCGCTCTCCGAGGTGTTGCTGAAGACGCCGGCTAACGGACGCGTTCCGCTCTCACTGGTGACGACGCTCAAGTATCTCGGCGAGCGTGCCGAGATCGATCACGAGCGACTGCGCCCGGTGCTTCATGTCACCGCGCGGCTCACCGATAGTCTCGACCTCGGCACCGCGATCGCGCAGGCGCAAAGGCGCCTCAGTCATGTGATCCTGCCCGCCGGTGTGTCGCTCGAGTACGGTGGCCTCTATGCCGAACAGCAGAAGGCCTTCGGCCAGCTCTCGATGGTTTTGCTGGCGGGTGCCGTCGTCATCTTTTTGATCCTGGTGTGGGAGTTTGGCCGCCTCGCACCGTCGATCGCATGCCTGATGGCCGCGATGGCGTCGCTGGCGGGAAGTCTCGCGGCGCTATGGCTCAGCGACATCACGCTCAACATTTCCTCGTTCATGGGAATCATCATGGTGGCCGGCATCACCGCCAAAAACGGCATCCTGCTGCTCGATCACGCCGAACACAGCATCGCCAGCGGCCTTACGCCGCCCGACGCGCTCATCGAGGCCGCAGAGATTCGGCTGCGTCCGATCCTGATGACGACGCTGGCGACGGCGGCCGGACTGTTTCCGCTCGCACTCGGAATCGGCGCAGGCGCGAAGGTTCAACAACCGCTCGCACTCGCAGTCATCGGCGGGCTGGGTTTCGCGATGCTGTTCGCGACGCCGCTGGCGGGCGGCATTTATCTCCTCGGCACCCGCGCGCCGCGAAAGCCTAAGGCCGCGCCTTTTTAAAATCGCAACCGCCGGTCATCGGGCGCGTCTAATAATTAGGTGTACCATTATGAAGATGTTCGCGATGGCGGGGCTGGTGTTCGCAGCTGACCTCGCCGCGGTATTTTTAATCGTTTTTTCGCTCTGGTTGGAGAATTGGCTCGGTTTGAGCCGCGACGTGGTGCTCGATTTCATTTTCGTTGCGGCTATCTGCTATGGCGTCGCGGGATGGATTGTCGGCAAGTTAGTGATGGCTGAATTTCCCGCGCTGCCAAAGCTCACTGACGAGCAGCATCCGGCGACTCAGCCTTCCGCGCGTTCGCTGCGCTAGCTCGAAAGCGTTCGACGCCGAACCCGCCGCTCGCCTAAGCTGAAGGTCCATGGGCGCGACGCTTTTCGATAAAGTCTGGGCCGAGCACGTCGTCGATTCGATGACTGGGGGTGGCGACCTGCTCCATATCGATCGCCATCTGCTGCACGACCTCAACGGCGTGGGCGGATTGCGCGAAATCAAGCGCCTCGGCTATCGGGTACGAAATCCCGAGCTGATATTCGCAACGCCTGACCATGCCATCTCGAGCGCACCAGGGCGCGACACCGATTCCTCCGCCGTCGGCGCGCGTTACGTCACCATACTGCGCGAAGAATGCCGCGCGCTCGGCATCCGGATGTTCGACCTCGGCCAGGACGGCCAGGGCATCGTGCATATCGTCGGGCCGGAGCTGGGACTCAGCTTACCGGGCACGACGATCGTCTGCGGCGACAGCCATACCTGCACCCATGGCGCGGTGGGCGCGCTCGCCTTCGGCATCGGCTCGACGGAGTTGGTGCATGTCCTCGCGACGCAAACCATCGTGCAGCGCAAGCCGCTGCGGATGCGCGCGAATTTCGAGGGCAACCTCGGACGCGGCGTCACGCCAAAGGATCTCATTCTCCACCTCATCGGGCGCATCGGCGCCGCGGGCGGTTCCGGTCACGCGATCGAGTACGGCGGCTCGACGATTCGCCGCCTCGGCCTCGAAGCGCGCATGACGATGTGCAATCTCTCGATCGAGCTCGGCTCGAAGATCGGAATGATCGCTCCCGATGACGCCACCTTCGAGTATCTCGCGGGCCGGCGTTTCGCGCCGACGGGCGCGGCATGGGATCGCGCGGTCGCGCATTGGCGCACGCTGCCGACCGATGCTGATGCGGCTTTCGATCGCGAGGTGAGCATCGACACGTCCCAGGTCGCGCCGCAAATCACCTGGGGCACCAGTCCCGAGCACGTCATCGCCATCGATGAGGCGATTCCTGATCCCGCGCGCGCCGACGATCCTAATCGCCGCGAATCGATGCGCGCGGCGCTGGAATACATGGGCCTCGAGCCGGGCGCGACCATCGCGGGCACGCCGGTCAATTGGGTTTTCATCGGCTCATGCACCAACAGTCGCATCAGCGATTTGCGCGCGGCCGCGGAGATCGCGAAGCTCGGGCACGTCGCCACCGGTGTGCATGCGTGGGTGGTGCCCGGCTCGGTCGCGGTCAAACGCGAGGCTGAGGCGGAAGGCCTCGATTTCATTTTTCGCGAGGCCGGCTTCGAATGGCGCGAGCCCGGATGCTCGATGTGCGTGGCCGTCAACGGCGAGACGGTGCCGCCCGGGCAGCGCGCGGTCTCGACCAGCAATCGCAACTTCGTCGGACGCCAGGGACCCGGCGCGCGCACGCATCTCGCGAGTCCCGCGATGGCTGCGGCGGCGGCACTTGCCGGGCGCATCATCGACGTGCGCAAGGTTGGTGGCTGATGGAAAAGTTCACCCGCCTGACCGGCATCGCCGCGCCGCTGATGCGCCCCAACATCGACACCGATGTGATCATTCCCATCGACGATTGCGTTTCGGTTCCGCGCGCCGAGCAGGGCCGCTGTGCGTTTCGCGCATGGCGCTATCTCCCCGACGGCAGCGACAATCCCGAGTTCGCGCTTAATCGCGCACCGTTTCGCGATGCGGTGATTTTGCTCGCCGGAATCAACTTCGGATGCGGCAGCTCACGCGAGCCCGCGGTGTGGGCGCTGATGGGACTGGGTTTTCGCGCGGTCATCGCGCCGAGCTTCGGCGATATTTTCTATAACAACTGCTTTCAGAATGGCGTGCTGCCGATCATGCTGCCGGAAGCAACCGTGCGCGCGATCGCCGATGGGGTCGAGGCCACGCCCGCTGCGCGACTGACGGTGGACTTGGAAAACCGCATCATCACCAATGCGCGAGGGTTGCGAATTCCTTTCAGCATCGATGATGCGCGGCGCACCGCACTCCTCGACGGCCTAGATGAGGTCGGGATGACGCTGAAGCACGACGCAACCATCGCGGCATGGCAGGATCGCGATCGCACCCTCCGCCCGTGGATCTACATTTAGTTACTCGCCTGTCTCCCACATCTGCTATCAAGACCGTGAGGAGAAAGCATGAACCTTCGCGGCATGCTTCACGTGAACATTAATTGCTCAGACTACGAACGATCGCGCGAGTTCTACGCGATGCTGGGCTACAAGGTGATGTGGGAAGTGCCGGAGAAGGGCAGTCCCGAGGTCTCCGCTGCCGTCGGCATGCCGCCCTACACGGTGCGCGGCGCATTGCTCGCGCTCGAAGGCGTGCCCAACGCTCCGCTGATCGATTTGCTTCAGTGGCGCGAGCCGCGCGACCCCGCCGCGCCGTATGCGCATCTCTATCACCTGGGCATCGCGCGCATCTGCTTCGTCACGGCTGACCTCGATGCCGATGTGAAAATCCTCAAGGACCACGGCGTCGAGTTCATCTCGGAGCCGGTTCGCCTGGCGCCGCCGGGCGCGGGAAGCTCTCGTTTCGTATGCTTCAAGGATCCCGACGGCACGATCCTGGAACTGGTTCAGAGCGACCCCAGCTAAGAGATCTACGCGGTTTTCGAGCTCCGGAGCTTCGTCTGTTCGTCTTCCGTTAACACTGTCGTAACGCTGACTTGATAGTGTCGCGCCGCGCGAATTCTCGGGAGGGATCGCACGGACTATGAAGAAAGGTTGGTCTTTTCCGGCGGCTCTTTGCGCCGCCATCGTGTTGGTTTTGCTATTCGCCGCGCGGCCGGCCTGTGCCCGGGCACCGAAAATCGCCGCGCCCAAAGCGTTCAAAGCCGATTTTACTTACCAGGCCGGAGGCAATGCGCCAGAGCAAGGCGTCATGTATTTCTCGCACGGCAGGATTCGCGAAGAGATAACTCCGGCAGGGGGCGGGCCGAAGACTGTTACCATTATCGATCAGGTAAGCAAGACCATCTATGTCCTTGACGCTGCAACGAAGACCTTCAAAGTTCTGCCCTGGGACGCCAGGTCGGCGCTGGTTTCCGAGGCGCTGAAGCGGTTCGAAAAGCACACGCTGGTCGATACTAAAACCATCGATGGACAGGAATGCGAGGACTTCGAGATCCATCCCAAGGATCCCACGATCAAGCCGTTTTCCCTGTACGTGAATAAGACGACGCGGTTTCCGGTGCAGCTGACGACGCTGGAGTCCGATCCGTCAAAGCAGATCCACATTAACTGGAAAACCGTGACACCCGGCTATCAGCCGGCGATAATGTTCGCGCCCCCGCTGGGATATCAGGAAACGAAATAGACTCCGAGTCTAAGTAAAGAGCGGAGAGGACTCCTCTCCGCTCTCTCAAAGCCTAGTGGCTGGCGCCATTAAGCGGAGCGCCGCGCAAGGGAATCAACCAATCCCATCCGTAGCGCGAACGCACGCCGTCGACCTGCAGATGACCCATGATCGAGTCGCCGCACTGCGCGCAGAACATGTAGGTGTCGTTGGCCTGACCGACCGCCGCGGTTAGCGCGCGCTCGCCGGTCGGACTGGCGGCGAAATCCTTGCCGCAGGCCTTGCAACCATCGGTCACCACCTCGGCGCGATTGACGACCAGATGTGGGACCACGTGACCATTGCCTTCCATACGAACTCTCCTCCCTTTTTAAGTGTTCAGCAAAAGAATCTCGCAATTCGCTGACCCTCGGTCAGCGGACGAAGCGACTCTTTCGGAACCAGGGCATAAATCGTCAATACCGGCGCGTACTACTAAATGACGATAAATGCGCCCAACACGGTACAAGATAGGCATCGCGCGGAAATCGAGTCCAGTGGTGGTGGTATCGCGCCGTGGACGGCGGCGGAGGCCGCGGCGTGCGACGACCTGAAGCGGTTCGGGTCGCTTCCGCCCGCCTGGTAGTTACAAATGTTTGTCCGCGATGGTTTTGTCCAAAAATCTGCGAATGCTGGTCGTCCTCGCGTGCGTGATGCCCGCGTGCTGGTCCCGATCATACGCCGACATGGATTACGCAAGCGGACAAGACACCTGGTTTGCTCACTCGGAGTCCTTGCCGTGGTGGTTGTCTGGACAAGGAAACTTGGTTTTCCAGTGGCATCCGCGTTTTCCCGCTGAGTACAGCGGACCGCATAGCTTCGAGCACGCTTCCGAGCAGGCCGCGTCTGAAGTAACAACCCTCTATTCCGGCCTTGAGCTGGATCCTACCACGGAAGCGATTCTCGATGTGGAAAGCGCGGGCGGCAGCGGCCTCAGCGAGGTACTTGGGCTGGCAGGTTTCACCAACGTCGATGCGGTGAGAAATCCGGAACTGGATGCGACGCCGTACCTCGCAAGGCTGTGGTTTCGCAAAGTCATCGCGCTGAGTGACGATACGACTGCGGTCGAGCGCAATCCGCTCTCGATGCTGACCGGGTTGCCGGCGCGCCGGCTCGATATCCACGTCGGCAAACTCGACCTGGTGGACTTCTTCGATCTAAACAGCGTCGCCGGTGACAGCCACACCCAGTTTCTGAATTGGACTGTCGTGAACAACGGCGCGTTCGACTATGCCGCGGACACGCGAGGTTATACCTACGGCGCCGTCATCGACTACGAGGATCGTTATTGGGGGCTCCGTTTCGGGGAAGCAATGTTATCGAAGCGCGCGAATGGACTGACCCTGCAAAAGAACCTGCAGGGTGCGCATTCGGAAAACTACGAGTTGGAGTTTCGCCCCGACCTAATCGACGGCCGAGACAGCGCGATCAGGCTGCTCGGCTTCACCAACTTCGCCAATATGGGCGATTACCATCAGGCGATCGATCTTTTCCTCGCGGGCAAAACGCCACAGCCGGAAATCACCGACCATCCCCAGCAGGTCAGCCTGAAATATGGCTTCGGATTGAACGTCGAGCAGGAGTTCACCGAATCGTTGCGAGGCTTCGTTCGCGCCGGATGGAACGAAGGCCAGCACGAGTCGTGGGACTATACCGAAGTGGATGAAACCGTGGCGTTCGGCGGCGATTTGCGCGGTACGCTATGGGATCGGCCGCGGGATAAATTCGGCGTCGCATTCGTGGTCAACGGAATCTCCGACAACCATCGCGAATACCTTGCGCACGGTGGGCTGGGATTCGTCCTCGGCGATGGCAGACTCACCTATGGTCCGGAAAAAATAATGGAGTGCTATTACAACCTTCCCATCCCAGTTCACAACGGAATCTATGGCGCCTTGGATCTTCAGTACATCGATGATCCCGGCTACAACCGCGACCGCGGACCAGTGGTCGTTCCGAGCCTTCGCCTGCACATCGAACTATAACCTCAGCCCTCGCGGATGCGTTCGCGCATCAGCTTGATCATCGCTTGCGTCGAGGCGGTATCATTGAGGCGCGGGAAGGGCTCGCTCGGGACCGCCACGTCCAGAAAGCGGCACAGCGGCTCCCAGCCTTCGCGCACGTCGAACACCAGCAGGCGCTTGGGATCGACGGTGTCGCGCACCTCCTGATTGTGGCGATTGAAAACCGCAATCGCCTGCGCCTTGTCCTCGAAACGATTGTCGAAGGTCTCGTCGAGAATCGCCTTGCGCACCATCTCATTTTGCATCCGCACCTGCTCGGGCGCATGGTCGGACGCGGGATGCTTCATCGGCTGGTAGATGGTCTCCATCATGCTTTTGTACCAGGCCTCCGGATCGCGCAGCGACAACAGCACCTTCGCGTTGGGATAATGCGCGGCGATTTCCTTCCACCATCGCGCCGAGGGCCAATCGACCGTCGCGCGGAAGCCCTCGAAGAGGACGTCCCAATCGATCTTCCCGCCGAAGGCCAAGCGATGCCACATGGCGACATGCTCGGGGCGTGGGAAAACCTCCATCATGTGGTAGCAGGGGCCGAAGCCGATTTTTTCGAGTGCGTTTTTAAGCGACAAGGTACCGGTTCTTCCGAAGCCGGCGCCTACGACTTGCAATGCCATCTAGACTTGTCTCCTCGAGGCGA
The DNA here is from genome assembly GCA_963761255.1 of uncultured delta proteobacterium. GTDB lineage: Bacteria > Desulfobacterota > Binatia > Binatales > Binataceae > DATGKG01. The sequence goes on along the minus strand of CAVXGH010000014.1, from coordinate 450,392 downwards.
TGCGCTCCGATGTACAATACTTCCGCCACCGCCGTCCAATCGCCGATGGCCACAGCGTCGGGGCAGCAACCGCTCGGAGGTGAGGAATCCCTCGTGGCCGATACGAGGACCAGCTAAATCTGCAAAAAAAGACCGCTGGTTTTGTCACCTAGGCGACGAAACCTCATCTTTCTTCATGTAGTCTCGTACTAACGATTGATAACCGTTTTCCGGCCTCAGCGTATGTTTTTTTGCTCGGACGCGTCGTCGGTAGCGAGGCTGCTCACTCCCATCTGATTGGGATTTGCGGTAATTCATCTTCACTTGAGGTGCGTCTTGAACTTACCGAGTTTTATCTGCGTCGGACCTGGACGAACTGGAACCACCTGGCTGCACGCCGTACTGACCGGACACGCGGGCTTGCCACATCGAGTCAAGGAAACCCGCTTCTGGGGGCAGTACTACCACAAGGGCATCGAGTGGTATGCCGACCATTTTCGCCATTGCGATCCCGCCCGCCCCATCGGCGAGGCGTGCCCCTACTTCGCCACCGACCGCGCGCGCGATCGCATCGCCAGCCATCTCCCGAATTGCAAAATCATTATTACCCTGCGCGACCCGGTCGCGCGTTCATACTCGCAGTACCGGCTCTTGCGACGAATGGGCCTCGCGCATGGCAGCTTCGAGCGCGAGATTCACCATCCACGCATCGTCGAGACTAATCGCTACGCGCATCATCTCGAAGGATGGTTCGAGCTGTTCGGTCGCGACAATGTCCAGGTGATGCTTTTCGATGAGCTGCGGAATACGCCGCAGCAATTCCTCGACCAGGTCTGCGATTTCATCAAGCTGCCGCGCATCGCGCTGGAAAACGTCAACGTCAGCACCGCCGATATCAATTCATTGAAGTTTAAACCGCGCGGCCGCCGGCTCTCGCGCCGCGTCGGTCGTGTGATGGACTGGATGCATGAGCGCCGCGTCTATCGCACGATGGACCTGCTCGAGCGCTGGGGCGTGGTAAATTTTCTCCTTGAAGGGCGGCGCGCGTTTCCGCCCATTTCGCCGCTCACCGAGGCGCGCCTGCGCCAGCAATTTCTTCCCGAGCTCGAAGCGGTGGAAAAGCTTACCGGCTCCAACCTCGAGGCATGGAAGAACCCCTCGCACATCGACGAGTTCGAAACCGCGCCGCGGCGCGCATCACTCGCGCTGCCCGGCCGCCGCGAACTCGCCGCGCTCTTGCTGGCGTTGATTCCGCTCGCGACCGGTGCGGTGCCCGATGGCCTCGACCTCGCTAAAATGCGCTTCAATCCGGCGCAGGTGGTGGCCGCCCTCGAAGACGGCTCGGATGACCATAGCGCCGAGGCTGGACTGATCGCCGCGCTCGCGTAAAAGCGGCCGTCAGGCGGCTTGCGCATGCGCGTCGCGCGCGCGCTGCGCATGCGCGAGGTGCGGCCGCAGCTCCTCCAGCATCGCCTCGGTACTGGTGGGACTGCGCAGCGAACTGTGTTGCGCCGCGATCCGCAGTTGCTGGCGGTCATCTTCCGGCAGCTCGCGGTCGGTCCAGGCGATGACGGAAACACTGCGAGTGGAGGGGGTCCGTCGCAATTCATCAAGGAACTCGAACCCGCTCATCGCGGGCGTCAAAAGATCGATGATGATGGCGGCGGGCGGCGTTTTCTCTGCGGTCGCGAGGGCGTCGGCGCGGCTGCTGCGGGCAATCGCGAGGTAGCCGAGCCGGGTCAGCGTCGCTTCCTTCCTCGCCAGTGACTGTGAGTCTTCATCGACAATAAGGATAGGACCGCTGTTGGCGCCAACCGCCGCGCGCCGCAGCGACGCGAGGATCAACTCGTCACTCGGGGTCACCATGAAATCGTGAAGCACGAAGGTCGCGCTCGCGCGCCCCTCCGAGGACACCGTAACTGCCATCACCGGCACTCTCAGATTGAGCGTGGTGGCGCGGATGCGCCGCACGATCTCCAGCCCGCTGACCTCGGGCAGCAGCAGATCCAGCATGATGGCGCTGAAGGCGCGCTGCTCGCAGAGGCTGATCGCCGCATCGCCGGTCGCCACCGCCTGCACATCGTAGTCGGCCTCGCGCAGCGCCTGCACCAGCCATCCGCGCTGATGCGGGTCGGCCTCGACCACCAGCACCTCGGGCGCCGGCGGGCCAATGTCCACCATCGGTGGATGAACAGACTGCGCGGCATCGCTCGCGTCGAGCGGGAGGATCGCCCAGAACGTGCTGCCCACTCCCGGCGAGCTGCGCACCCCGACCATCCCACCTTGTGCCTCGACGATGCGCTTGGTGAGCGAGAGTCCGAGCCCGGTGCCGGGATATTTTTTCGCGTTGCCTACATCGAGCTGATGGAAGTCCGCGAACAAATGCGGCAACTCGTCGGCGGCGATGCCGATGCCGGTATCTTCGACCTCGAGGCGAAAGGTTTGGCCGCGATCGGGCGTCACCCGCAGCGCTACGCTGCCGTGATCGGGGGTGAACTTGATAGAGTTAGACAGGAAGTTGTAGAGGACCTGCTTGAGCTTCGCGCGATCGAGCATCGCCGGCGCCAGCGCGGGTTCGACTTCGATGCTAAGGGCGAGGCTTTTCTCGGCGGCCAGCACCTGCATGCTGTCGCCCACCTCCCGCACCACCTGCGCGAGGTCGAGTGGCTCCGGCGCGAACTTCATCTTGCCGGCTTCGATCTTGGCTAAATCGAGAATGTCGTCGATGAGTTGCAGCAGATGGCGCGAGCTCTGGAGAATATCGCCCAGGTAGTCCTTTTGCGCGTCGGTCACCGGCCCCGCCTTGCCGGCCTGGATAAATGACGCGAACCCCATCACGGTGTTGAGCGGCGTGCGCAGCTCATGTGACATGTTGGCGAGAAATTCGCTTTTCAGGCGGCTCGCTTCGTAGACCCGGCGCAGGGTTTCCTCGATGCGCTCGCGCTCGCCCTCGTCGCGCACCATCTCGGGAAGGACCTCGATCTTCGACTGGAGCTGGTCCGCGCGCCTGCCGCGCCGGCCTGCGAGGAAGGCGGATACCATGGCGATGGCGAGGATGCCCAGACCGATCGCGGCATCAAGCATCGGCTGTCCCGTCAGATAGGAATCCATCGATGTCGTCCCGCCTCTTCCCCACTCCCCCTCGCGATGCGACCGCTGCTGGATAGTGACGCGATGTGGAAATTATTTCAATGTCCGTCGGGATTTTTCGAATTGAATCATTCGGATGATACAGCGGTCTAATTTCTAGCTCTTCAGCGCGGACGGTCGAGAAGGATCGACCGCGTCGAGAGTAATTGCGTCGCTCCAGCATGGGCCTCTGCCGAGCAGGCTGTTGAAAAAGATCTTTCAACCGCTCGCCCCCTCACTCTTGTCTCTCCCAGCAGGGAGAGAAGGTAGGGGAAGGCGACCAGTTCTCGGACCCAGGGTGTTGAGTGCATTTGCTACAGCGGGTTTGCACGGATTTTCTCAACACCCTGCTGACCAAGTCTGGAGCTTCAGTTCGACCTCGATGGCGGCGTACCCAAGCGTTAAGGGGTAGGCTTGCAAGGCCTGCATTCAGTGGTTCAACTCCACTCGCCGCCTCCACCCTCTCCCCTCCGCGGCTGAGCCTGCGAAGCCGCACGTTGGACACGAAGCCGCTGAGGCGGAACGCGAGTGGGAGGTTCGGTCGGCGGCGGTGCCCTGATGACCGCCCCCGCCGCGCCACGAGGTAGACACCCCATGCGTTGCCTTCTTGTATGAGAACAGAAAGAAGGCTCACTCACCAGAGTACATCGTTAGCAATCCGAACCGCCGTATCACGCCCGATGGCGTCTCGGAGCGTCACGCCCGGACAAAGGGCTTCGCGAAGATGCCTTCCGTGACGATTACGCTGCGCCTCCTTTACTAGGCCGTTTTCGTTTCGTTCGATCGACTTGCTGCGTTCAACGATCTGCCGGACTTTTTACAGAGGCTTCCTTGGGGTTGCCTTCGGCGATCAGGCCCTTCAGAAGCGCAATTTCATTCTTTCGAGTTCTCCCATGACCCCTTAGCGATTCCAATGTAGAACAATCATTCTGAAGGTAATCAACGTAACGTCGGTGGGCAGCTTTCATTACCTCCAACGAGCTTTCCAATGTTTTCCGTTCCGCGGATGCGTTGGGCAGGGCCGAATCCACGATTTTCTTGATGCTAACTCCGGCCACGATCAGGGCGGCAATTCCGGCGGTCATCGGATTCAAACCCAAAAAGACAAGAAGACTATTAGATCCGATCCAAGCCGAGCCCGAGGTGATACCGACAGCTGAAAATTCTACAATGCCGCTGAAGTACAGCGCGGCCAAGGGAATTCCGATAGCCGCCGCCCTGGACAATAACTCGGTAGGCGAATCTTCGCTAACAACTGCCTCACCCCGCCCGATTTTTTCCAAGACGTGGTTTTCCCATGCAACCCACTGTCTGAGGAAATCGACGTGCGCCGGCGCGATTCCAAGCCGCTCGATTAGGTCATTCGCAGCATTGAGACGCGCTGAATTTCCATCCCCCGCGAATGTTAAAGCATCTTTGGCCAACGAAGTCTTAACCTCCGACGAGTCGAAGGTCCACTCAACCTGGCTTGGATTTTTTTTTGCCGAAAGACTTGATCCAGCAACTTAAGGCGGGGCTCGCTCGGAAGTTCAATCGTCGCGAAAAGTCTGTACAAATTGCTGAGCAGTGGACCTGTAACCCTATCAACGCCGACAACAACGGGAAGCAAGCTGCGGACGTATTTCTCGCGCCCACTGATCGGAAGTTCAATCAGCTTGGGCCGCGTCGAGACTGCTTTGTCTGAAAAGACGTTTATTATGGGGCCGCCCAATCGACGCAAGGCTTCCTTCGCCAATTTCTCTCCGGCGAAATCCTCGATCTTATCGACGACGCGCCCTACTTTATCCCTAATCAATTCGCTTGACATAAACTTTCTCCAGTGCGAGGGCCAACGGCATCCTCTGTGCCATCCAAATACGCCGAAATGATCTGTCTCGACGGCTTCGTAAACGGACTGTGTATCGAAGAGAACGATCGTATTTCCAGCATCTGATGCCGAACGCATCAAAGAGCGTCCGGCCGGTTCAGCGAAGCGTTGCCACACCGTTTCGTACGCCCGCAGAAGACACGTCTGGCCCAGTTGACGAGGATCGCGTGGTGGTTCGAGATGCGATCGGTAGCTAAGAGATTCCCTATGTCTTGGGTTGCTTCTGAGGAATGTACTAATTTCTGTCTGGCATAGGTATTGCGCTACACCACCAGTCAAGAAGAATCATCGACAAGGGAACATGAGCTTTTATGAGCAGCGAATACCTGAGAGATCGAAGTGGACGCGCAATTGGCCGAATCGAAGATCGACCTCAAGAGCAGATAATATATGATGCTTCGGGGCGGCGTCTTGGCCGATACGACAAAAAAGCTAACAGGACATTCGACGCGTCAGGACGGACGGCAGGCACTGGCAACATACTAGCCGCGCTCTTGGTTCGCCTGCCGTAGAGTAAAGCCATCTCGAGAGAAATTACGGTCAACACGGTAACAAAATGGGGATTCACCGCGCCTAAAGGTATTCGGCCGCGTGGATGAACTACACTAGTTTCTTGAGATCGTTGGCGTAGCCGTCGAGGCGTTCGACGCAGACTCGTTTCGTCGCGTGGTGGCGGGAAGACGTATAGCCGTTTCGATTGTCCGTTTCTCCGGCTCGAAAGGATCACTGAATCTCTGGCCGGCTAGTTGAATCATTTCGCGGAAGCCTTCGGAGACACTTCATGGAACCACGTCACATCGTCTGCCGGAGAATCGCTTCGCGGAGGTCCCTCGACTCGGCAGCCTCGCTCGGGATGACATTGGGAGAGAGCACCGCGGCCGGGACTGCGGGCCATCCAATATCCTCGTGGTCGCATCACGGAGGTGCGTGCATAATAATTCTCGCCGCAGCACGGAGGCGATCGGAGATGCGTGATCCGATGGATGGCGCGCGGGTCGCTCTTCATCTTGCGACCGGCGTGACATCCGATCTTAGCGGAGGGGCGGCGGGCCGGGCGGGCGCGACGGTCGCTCTGTTTTCTGTGTTTTCGCTCTGCGACCGGAGTGCCAGCCCTGCCCGCCTCTTCTCTGCCCGGAATTAAGACCCCGGTCCCCGCGTCATCGCGGGGGAGCGGCACCTTTAGGATGCCAGATCGTAGAGGCGGAGCTTCGCGTAGAGCGTTTTCACATCCACCTCGAGCAGACGCGCGGCTGCCGCCTTGTTGCCCTTGGTAAAGCGGAGCGCATCGGCGATGGCCTTGCGCTCAATCGAGGCGAGGGCTTCATCGCGAATCTTGCGCAGCGGCATCGGCGGCGACGGCGGTAACTCGGAGTCGAGCATCGGCTCGGGCCGTTCGGCATTACCCATCGCAAGACGGACATGCTCGGCCTCGATGACGACGGCGTTGCGGCACTGCACCACCGCATTGCGCATCACATTACGCAACTCGCGGATATTGCCCGGCCACGTATGCGCCATCAGCGCGGCGATGGCGGCGGGGGAAACGCTGCAGATGGGGCGGCGGAGTTCCAGCGCGGCCTCCGCCATAAAGCGGCGCGCGAGCATCGGGATGTCCTCGCGGCGGTCGTGGAGCGAAGGAATAGCGATCGAAAATTCGGCGAGGCGGTAGTAGAGGTCGGCGCGGAAGGTGGCGGCGGGGATGCGCGCATCGAGGCGCTCGTTGGTGGCGGCAATCAGGCGCACGTCGAGGGGCGCGGCGTGGACGCTGCCGAGGGGGCGGAGTTCGCGCTCCTGGATGACGCGCAGGAGCTTGATTTGGGTGGCGGGGGGAAGGTTGCCGACCTCGTCGAGGAAGAGGGTGCCACCTTCGGCGGCCTCGAAATAGCCGGGCTTTTGGCGATCGGCGCCGGTGAAAGCGCCTCGATGGTAGCCGAAGAGTTCGGATTCGATGATATTTTCGGGGAGCGCGCCGCAATCGACGGCGACGAAGGGGCGGTCGCGGCGGTCGCTCTCCTGGTGCAGCGCCCTCGCGACGAGTTCCTTGCCGGTGCCGGTTTCGCCGGTGATGAGGACGGTAAGGTTCGAGGTTGCGACGCGACGAATACTGTCAACTATAGTAGACATCGCGAGGCTGGGTCCCATTAGTCTTCGAAGGAAATGCCCCTCCGAGAGTCTAGTCACCAACGATTCCATTTCGTCGAGCAGCCTACGATGTTCAACCGCGTGGGCAACCCTAACAACAAGGTCGTCGTTGCTGATGGGCCTGCTGATGAAATCGTCGGCGCCGAGGCTGGTCGCCTCGAGGGCCGCATCAAGGTCGCCGTATGAGGTGAGCATCAGTATGGGGATGTTGGGGGCGGCGGGTCGCAAGCGCCTGAGCGTCTGAATGCCGTCGACCCCCGGCATCCGAACGTCGAGCAGTATAATGTCGGGCGAATGAGCCTCGAGAGCAGGCAGCGCTTGGTCGCCACTTTCGGCAACCGCGACGTCGCATCCTTCGGAACCGAAAATCGCCTGTAAAAGGCGTCGATTTGTTTGGCTATCGTCAACTACCAGAAGCTTGGTATTTTTTAGAGATGAATCTGCGGTTATAAGCACGTTCCCCTCGGCTTAACTATGTTCAATCGCTCACGCCAAGCGCTCAAGATGGGTAGCACCGTATCAGACCGGTGCCACTAGGTTAACATGACCTAAGATAGACAAATTCTGCGGCCGTCTGAGTGTTCTGCCTTGAAATAGCCCAAAAGAGGTACCTTCTGCTTAGCTTCGCCCTCGATCTAGTCTATCAGACAAATTTTCATACAATTTGTATCTCAGAATGCGCGGAAGTAGTCTACCCTCTAGCGGAGCCGGCGCCATGGAATCGATTCCTCGATCCGGGGGCGATCCGCGCGCGCGACCGGTCCTCGGTAGCGAAATCGCGAGCATAGAAGGGCGACAACCTTTCCCTACAAAGTGTATAGCTTGTCTACTGAGTGGCCCGTCTTTTGCGGAGCACTGCGCCCGGGGGTTACATATGACCGTGACAACACGAGGGGAAGTGTTGGCTTTCGAGGGCGAGAAGCCCAGCCAATTTCACGGGATCGTCGGGCAGAGTCCGTCGATTCGCAACCTGATCGGCAAGATTTCCGCCTTGGCCGCAGGTAGGAGTACGGTACTAATTGTCGGGGAAAGCGGGACCGGCAAAGAGCTGGTCGCGCGCGCAATCCATCAGGCCTCGGCGCCGCATCTGCCATTCGTCGCACTCAATTGCGCGGCGCTGCCGAAGGATCTCATCGAAAGCGAACTTTTCGGTTATGTGCGGGGCGCATTCAGCGGCGCCAACCAGGAGCAACTCGGTCTGTTTCGTTCGGCGCAGGGCGGAACTCTGTTTCTCGACGAAGTAACCGAAATGAGTCCGGAGACGCAGGCCAAGCTGCTGCGCGCCATTCAGGAGCGCTGTGTTCGTCCGGTCGGTGGAACGCGCGAGATTCCGGTTGACGTGCGCATCATCGCCTCGACCAACCGTGAACCCGAGAAGGCCGTGCGCGAGGGACAGCTGCGCAAGGATTTGTATTATCGTCTCGCGGTCGGGGTGGTACGCGCCGCGCCGCTGCGTGAGCGCACTGAAGACCTCTGGCTCCTCACCCGACATTTTGTAGACCTCTTCAATGCGAGACTCAGCAGACCGATCAAGGTGACCGCGATCGAGACCGCGGCGTTCGACCTAATCACCCACTACTCATGGCCCGGAAACGTTCGCGAGCTGGGCAATGCGATCGAAGCCGCGATGAGTTTTAGCACTTGCGACGTTCTGCGACCTGAGGATTTTGCCGTCTCCGAGGAGATTTCATCGGAATCGGCGACGGCGCCCGAGCCCGTAATCCGCGAGGATGCAGTCGAGGCGGAAGCTCCGGTCGTCTTCAGCTCGCTCAAGAAAGTTGAGCGCGATCATATCGTATGGACGCTGTACAATACTGGTGGCAACAAAGCGCTCGCGGCGCGGATGCTCGGGATCTCGCGCAAGAGTCTCTATGATCGTCTGGCCGAGCACGGCCTTGGCGATTCCATTAGAAGCGCCAGTCAGGCTGCCGCGGTGCGCCATTTAGCGGCTCAATCGGCTGGCGAGATGAGAGCGAGCCGGGCTTGAGCCAGGCACCCGCGATCCTGTTCGCGCCGTTGAGGCTCTGTATCGATAACCGATCACGCGGCGCCCTTGCGCGCGATGCGCACTGGCTTCTCGGCTTTGGATGCGCCCTGATTGGATCCTGCTCCAGCGGACGATCCTCCGGTCAGCGCTTGACGCAACGCGATGCCGCGTTGTCCGGATTGGATGGCGTTGATCGCGGCGATCACGATCTTGTCGAGCTCTTTCTCGGTATGAGCGCGCGCACGGATCTTCTTGCCGACCGGGTAGGCGATCAGGTTAGCCGAGCCTACCCCATAAAGCGTCGCAACAAACGCCGTCGCGATACCTTCCCCCAGTTTGGTCGGCTCGTTCAGCATCGACATGGTATGGATGAGTCCGAGGACCGCGCCCATGATTCCGAAGGTAGGCAAATAACCGCCGGCCGCCTCGAACACCTCGGCACCGGCATTGTTGAGGCGCGTATTCTCATGGAATTTGCGCTCCAGGATTCCCATCATCGACTGCGGACTGACATTGCTAACCAGGAGATTAAGGGCGAGCGATAGCATCGGATAGGGCTCTTTGGTGATCCAGGTTTGGAGCGCGACCGGACCGTCCTTGTGAAGGACGTTGCTATAGTTGACGATGCGATCGATAAGATCGAAGGGATCGGGCGACGTTTCGGCTACCACCTTGCGCAGATCGCGCGCGGCCGCCAACAGAAACGTTGGCGAGAAGGAAAGCATGCAGGCTCCCATGCTGGCGCCGATCACAATCAGTGCGGCGCTGGCCTGCACCAGGGTCGACAGCTTACCGCCCTCCAGAAGCTGACCCACAATTATGCAGGCTGGGCCGATAAGCAATCCCAGGATGCTCGCGAAATCGATTTGTGAGTTCTTCCGCATTTTGACAGCCGGTTTATGGAGTGAGCTGTAAGCCCTAGCCGGTATAACTCCCGATGGTCTTACCCATATAAGTCATCAGTTTCTGCGCGATGTTACGCGCCGTGCGAATATCGCGGCTCGGCACCGTATCGTAGAGCGCGGCGCCGAGGCCGCTTAGTTTCGCAAAATTGTAGTTCGCACCGTCGTCCTTGATGCGCATCGCGATCTCGCCAATGGTATCGAAGTCGCCCATCTCGACCGCGCTCAACGCGATCCCAATCTCGCGCTGTATTTCGGCCAATACCACTGTCCGAGTAACTTGCCGTTCTTTCCGTTGCTCATGGCTAAGCTTCTTACGACGGAAAAGTTTGTTGATTAGTCCGTTCCCCTCGGAGATCTCGGGCGCGAACGCGGTATGATCGACGCGGCATTCGTGCACGTGCGTGATCATAAGGTCCCAGCTGTCTGAGGCATGGTGCTCGAGCTCCGCGCTCGTGGTCCTGACCACTTCGAGCCGATCACTACCGTCGCTCACGCCCTCGGCGCCAGCGATAGTCATGCGGCATGAGGTGGAAGCATCGACGACGAGAATCCGGACCGCTCCTTCTCTTCGCGGCGACTCATTGTGAAACCGGGCAGCCGAGGTTGCTTCCAATCGCTGACGCATCTTTGTTCCTGGTTCAGCCTGCAACCCGAAAGGCCGAGTTGTCAGGCGACAGTGTCCCCACTCTTAACAATGACGCGGAAATGCGATTGCTCCCGCCGCGCCAGATCAGAGAGCCAATTCTTGTCCTACTTAATGTAGGGTCATCGATCCGGTTTGAAAGACGGATCTCGGCCTCCACGATCATTCGCGAAGCCGAGACGAGATTATGAGTTAGGGTTGGAACGGCTGGCGCGAATAGCTGCGAAGATCTCCGCCAGCGAAAGAAAGACCTTCACCAGGGGTTCCAGATCATCCATCGCGCGCTCGCCCTTAGCTCTGACCAAAGTCGAAATGGCGAAGCGATGTAAACTCAAAATCGCGAGTGCTATCTCGCGATTTTGCGACATATCAATGCCACGATCCATATAACCCAGAACTTCGATGCAACGATCCAGCTTGGCTTCGGCCGCGGCTTCTTGAGCGTGTTGATAAAAACTTGCCGCTTCGCGAGTCCAGCGCGCCAGCCGGGTGTAGAGTTCCTCATAGGCGGCCTCACCCTGGAGGCTAATCGCCTGATACTTCGCATATCCTATCGTGTTACCCATCTTAATTTCCTGTTTGACTTGGCGCTGCTAGCCCGAAACCGTCAGATTCGATCCGGGAGACGGTGTGGAGCTGCCGCTGGAGGAACTACTACTACTGCTGCTGTTGTCGGTGAAAAGTTGCGACAAAGCCTGGTAGGCGGCGACCGCCGCCTGAATCTGACCGAACTCGGCCTGTAGCACCTGCTGCTCGTGCTGTTCTTGAGCCGAGAGGTTGTTGATCTGGCTCGTGAGCTGCGTGGTCTGCGCCTGATCGTTAGTGGTTTCGGTCGCAATCAACCCGGTGTTGGGAGCGATGACAGTGGCTACGGTCGGATTCAGCGCGGAGTAAAGCTGACTGATAGTCGTGTTGACAGTGGTTGGGTTGCTGGTTGCTGAGGTCAGGAACGTCCCCTGATCGAAGGTCAGGTCTCCGGTTTGTTGGTTTACTGATATTCCCAGATTTGACAGGTTCAAGGTTCCGAGTTGGCTCTGCAAGTTAAATAGGGTCGAGCGTAAGCCGCCGTCATTGGCCAGCGCGGGAGGAGTTTGGTTGGGCAAGGCCTGAGTGTTGGTCGTAACGTCGTTGACCGCGGTGTTATAGGCACTGACAAAGGCGCCGATCTGACTGGCTTCGGTTGTGAGGTCGGGCGAGACAGTGACCACCGAGGGTCCGCCGGTGCCGCTGAGAGCCAGCGTTACCCCATTGATGGCGTTACTCACCTGGTTGGTGGATGAGGTAACGATCTCGTTGCCAACCTGCACCGTCGCATCCTGCGGCGAGGTAACTTGCGGCACGAAGGCCCCGGCGCCGAAGGTGTCGTTGGTCTTAAGCGTCCCGGTCCCGAGCGTGAGCGAGAATCCCGTCGGCAACATCGAGTTGTTGCCCGGCGTAGCTGGTCGGCACGGTGACAGTCCCCGCTTCTCCGGAATCCGATGTCCATGCGATCGTAATCGGATCCACCCCCACCGTGCCGCCGCTGACTACAGTAAAATGATAGCCCTGTGAGAGCGCGCCGGTGTATGTCCCCCCGAGGCTTGGCGTCGCGGTCCCGCTCACCCCACTGATGTCCGTAGGACCAATCTCACTGTTGGCAAAGTCCGGCGCCGTCCCGCCTGACAGACTCGACGAAACCGAAAACGCCTGCGCCGCTCCGGTCGCGTCGCTGGTGACCTGAAGCCGAAAGGGCGCGCCGGGCGCGCCGGTATTCACCACCTGCGCGGTGACTCCAATGCCTGCGGCATTAATCGCGCTCGCGAGGCCGGAAAGCGTATCGTTGCTGGAATCGACGGTTATCGCGGTCGCCTGACCGCCGATAGTGATGGTTACGCTGCCGTCGCCAACTCCAGCGTCGCTGCTCGCGTATCCCTGCGAGGCGAGGCTTTGCGCCGAAGCGAGTTGCGAGACCATGACATTGTAGGTGCCGTTCACCGCGCCCCCCGTAACTGCCGCGGTGAACGGAGCACCCTGCGAAACGTTAACCCCTGCGGGCGGGATCGTAAGACTGGTATTGAGGGTGGTGAGCGCGCTCTGCAGCGAGCTGAAATCTCCGGCAATGGTCCCCAGCGTACTTATCGCGGTATTGACACCCACCAGCTGGTTCTGCAGCGCCGTAATGGGAATCTGCGCCGCGGCGGCATCCGCCTGCAAGATCGCGGAGAAATCCAGGCCGGTGAAATTGGACAGGGTTACTGGGGGTGTGCTGGCCATTGATAGAGAACCTCGAGCTCAGAGCATGCCGCGTGCCACAATGTAGGATTGCTGGTCAACATGTAGGATTTCCCTACATGCCAACCCAGCGAATCTCACCCCTTTATTGGAACAGCGCCACCAGCTGCGACGGCGTCTGTTCGGCCTGCTTCAGAACCTGTACTCCCGCCTGCTGCAACACCGACTGCTTGGTGAACGTCGCGTAGGTCTGCGCGACGTTGGTGTCCTGGATGTTGGACAGCGCGCTGGTCAGGTTTTGCTCGGTCAACTGCAGATTGTTGGATACCGCGGTCAGCGACTGCTCGGATGATCCAACCGTGGCGCGATCGCCGGCAATCGTGGCCAGCGCCGTGGTGACCTTGGTCAGCGCAGCTTGCGCATTGGCCTGGCTGGTGAGGCTGGTGCTATTGACCGCCAGCGTGGTGGTGTCCGCTTTGGCGATCGTCACCGAGAGCTGATCGTTAGCGGTGTTCGTCGCACCCACCTGGAAGGTGACCGCGGCGCCGGTGAGCAGAGAAATTCCGTTGAACGAAGCGCCGTTGGCGATCTGGTTGATGCTGGTCAGAATCGCCTGATACTGGCTGTCGATCGAGCCCAACTGGGTCGTGTTGTATGAGCCGTCAGCGGCTTCGGTCGCGAGCTGCTGCGCGGTTTGCAGCAGGTTGCCGATATTCGACAGCGCGCCATCAGCGGTCTGCAGGAAAGCTTGCGCGTTGGTCGCGTTGGAACTGGCCTGGTTGAGCGAGCCGAGCAGACCCTGGGTCTCGACCGCGATCGAGAGACCACCCGGATCGGTCGCCGCGCTGACGATGCGGTTACCAGTTGAAAGCTGCGAGATCGAGGTGTTGAGCGCGCTCTGGTTGTCGGTCAAGGCATTGGCCGCGATCAGTGATCCGACGTTGGTGACTAGACTGAGTGCCATGATAGTTCCCCTTTTCCCCCTACTCGGGAGCATCTGTGAGATGCGAGTTGTTTGACCGGAGTGTTGTGTTCCGGTTTCTGAAACTAGACTCGCGGGGACGGGGCATTCGCACGCGCCTGCTACTACTTTTGGGCGAATTATTGTCCTAATCGTAGAAGGAGGCGAGCCATTGTCACTCCAGCGCCACTCCCTACTCGATGTAACTTTTCACTACAGCAACTTCGCACTATGACAACATACTGTACGGCGCGTCGCGCCGCGCCATACAGGCCGAAGGAAAAAACTTTGCCCCTGCCGACGCGCGGTGCCTGCGGCGCACCATCCGGATGGCATTTCTCTTGCTCAAGGTCCTCGCCGTATGAACAAACGTGGGCTGGTTGCACTGGCCGAGACTTACGGTCTCGACCGCCGCGAACTTCAGCAACTGAAGTTGCTCGCCGAAGCTTTCTTCGACGAGCTGCGTGAGCAACTCGCGCTCTGTGCCGGAACCGCGGTCCGGCTCAGCGGACTGGTCCAGTCGATCTCAAGCTTCGCGGAAGTATGTTCCAGTGTTCCGGCCTCGCAGCTGGTTTTCCTGGGCACCGACAAAACAGTTGCGGTGCTGATGAAAGCGGATACGGCCTTTGCCAGCGCGCTGGTCGATTGCGTTATCTCTGGGAAGGCCTCCCAGCGGACGGCGGAGCGCGCGCTGACCGCGGTCGAAGAATTTCTTCTGCTCAATTCGATGACGACGGTGTGTACGCGCGCCGCCACCCGCGCGCTCGCGGCTCAGCTCGGCTACAGCGGCGAATTCCGCCGCATCGAGCAAACGAGCGCCGAGAGCGTTTTTGATTCCACTGAACAGATGGTCCGGGCACGCATCATGTGCCAAATCGGCGGCGCGAGCGGAGCGCTGGAGTTGGCGCTGCCTTTTTCGCGAATCCCTCTCACCCACGCGCATCCGGTTTCCGCGCCCTCGACCGATGCCATGCCCGCTGAACGCAAAGCGCGCGCGCGTCTCGCCGACGCCCGCGCCGAGCTGGTAGCGGTGATGGGCCAGGTAATGATGCCGCTGGACGCGGTCCGCGCGCTGGGTCCAGGTTCCATACTCACGCTGCGGCCTTTCAAGGGTGGAGTTCCAAGGTTGGAGCTTCAATGCGGGAATCAGGTGCTATTCTCCGGAGCCGTCGTCGAGCATCGAGGATGGCGCCGCTTCTTGATCCAACAAATAGGAGTTTCTGATGAGCGAGCAGAGCAACCCGGCGTCCGCGCCTGAGCAGTCTGCAAGTGGCGCAGTTGCAGCGACGAATGTTCTTCCGGGCACCAGTGGTGGCGTAGATTTCGGCGTTCTGCGCCAGGTCCCGATGACGGTGCAGGTCGAGGTCGGGCGCGCCACCATGACGCTGGGCGAAATCCTCGATGAGCTCGAAGTGGGCGCCAGCATTCGTCTCGATCGTCACGCCGGCGACCCGGTCGAGGTCTACGTCAATGGCGCGTTGTTCGCGCGGGCTGAAGTTGTGGTGCTGCAGGATCAAATCGGCGCGCGCATTATCGAGGTCGTCGGAACCGGTCCCGAAGGACGCCCCTCGGGGCTTCGCTAAGCGATGGATCAGAACCCGCCAACCCAAAGCACGGGTTCGGCTCCGTCGGTCACGCCGCGGA
Source organism: uncultured delta proteobacterium (assembly GCA_963761255.1). GTDB lineage: Bacteria > Desulfobacterota > Binatia > Binatales > Binataceae > DATGKG01. Next base: position 434,924 of record CAVXGH010000014.1, on the reverse strand, counting down.
TCTGTCTCGGCCAGAATGGACCGGCGGAGATGGCCGATTTCATTGCACGCGCGGGTGTCGAAGTACTTCCATATGCGCATCGTAGCCGCGCTTCAATCTATGTCAACTTCGTGGGCGCCCGACCCACCGGCATGGAGGTTCTCAGTTTCGACTTCACTGCCAGGGGCGAGCGCGCGCCGCGCGCCACTGCCGACCTCGCGACCGACAAATGGCAAGCTGCCGCGCTATTGGTGATCTCTCACGCGCTCCGGCTCAAACCGGCGCTGCTCAGCGCTGACCCGCCGATGCTGAGCGTGCTGCGCAGCGCAGTAGCAGCGGCAACCAGTCATCTTCCGATCATTCTCAATGGCGAGATCGGGACCGGCAAGTACAATATCGCGCGGATAATTCATAGTGCGAGCCGCTATCGCGGTCCGCTCCTGAGCGTCAGTTGCGCAAGCCTACAAGATGTGGAGGTGGAAAACCTCACGCGCACGATTCCCGAGTCCCAAGGTCTCGGCGCCGCGATTTTTCTTGACGAGGTTGGCGAGCTGACCGACGCCGCACAGTTGAAGCTGCTGCAGTTGCTGCAATCGCTGGAGCGCACTCCGCTGGCTGATGCGCAAGCGCCCGCGAGCTCGACGCGCTTTCTGGCCGCAACCAACCGCGCGCTGGCGACGATGGTCGAGCGCGGTGAGTTTCGTGGTGAACTGTTCTGGCGGCTCAATGTTTTAAGCTTGAAAATTCCGCCGCTGCGAGAGCGTACCGGCGATGTGCCGATGCTCGCGCGGCTCTTCCTGCGCCGCGCCAATCCCAGGCGTATGTTCATGCCGATGGCGTTGCGCGCGCTGACTTCCTACGCCTTTCCGGGCAACGTGATGGAGCTGGAAAACCTGGTGACTCGCCTCGCCATTGCACCGCTCGCGACTGGCAACAGCTTGATCGATGTCGCCGATGTGCGGCGTCATCTGATGGTCGTTCCGGCCGAAGGCGAGCAAGTCAGCGGATGGCAAAGCAGCCGCGAGGAAGCGCGCCGCGAAATGATCCTCAAAACGATTGCAGCGGCCGGAGGCAATCGCGCGGAAGCGGCGCGGCGGCTCGGCATGACCCGCCGCACTTTGCAGTATCACATCACCAAGGCCGGCCTTTCGCGTCGCGCCGTTCGCAATAAGCCTATGGCGATTGACGCGGCGCTCACCGCACCCAGCGGGCGCGCACCGTCAGGAGAGCCGACTTGCTAGAAGAACAGGAAGGGGGCGGCGGTCATGAATCCAGCGAACGATGGCTCGTTTCCTACGCCGATTTCATCACGCTGTTGTTCGCGCTGTTCGTCCTGCTGTACGCGCTGTCGAATTCCAATCATGTCGACCAGACCCGCGCGATGGATTCGGTCAAGCGCGCAGTCGGTATCCATCCGGAGCGCGGAGGTATGCGCCCCGACCTCGGAGATTCCGGTCATTCGACTATCGACGAGATTGAACATCTCGAAGCGGTTCAGGAGCAGGTGACAGTGGCGCTGCAGAATTTTCCGAATTCCGGGGTCACGATGAAGATCGACGACCGCGGACTGGTGATTTCGCTCTCCGCGGCGAAGTTTTTTGCCAGCGGTGAAGCCCAAATCGCGCCGTCGCAACTGCCAGTGCTCAACGCCGTGATCAAGACCATCGCGCCGCTCGGCAATCAGTTTGAAATCGACGGCTTCACCGACTCGGTACCGATACAAAGTGGCGCATTTCGCGATAATTGGGAGCTGAGTGCGGCGCGCGCCGCGGAGGTCCTGCGCTACGCGCTGGCACATTCCGCGATGATCCCCGGCCGGTTTGAAATTGCGGGCTATGGCCCCTACCGAACCATCGGCGACAATTCTACCGAGGAGGGCCGCGCACTCAATCGCAGGGTCGAGATCGTGGTGAAACCGATACTACCGAAATCATGAGCACCGCCGCCGCCATCGCCAGCCTGGAAACGCCGATTCGCAAGTACGAATTGGGCCGCCCAATCATTCGGCCTGAGCAGCGCATGGCGTTCGAAGCAATCCATCGCGCGATAGCACAAACTTGGTCTGAGTCCATGGCGGATTATCTGCAGGGCCACCTGAAACTGGAATTTGAAGGGCTCGACTTCGCCGCATTTTCATCCCTGGCAGTGGAAGAAAGCCCATGCGCCCAGACCGTGCTGTTCTCGATCGCATCCACGCCTATCAACGGCTTCATGATGATGACGGGAGCGTTCACGCGATTCCTGGTAAGCGGCCGGCTCGGGATGGGTACCGCCATAGAAAATTCAGCCGGCGCTCGCTTCACGAGAATCGAGGCCGCAATCGCGCGGGAGACTACGCGCTCGATGCTGGCCGGTCTCGGCGAGGCATATGCTGCGGCGAGCCTCGGCACCATCGCAAACATCCGGGAATGCGACGATCTCGCGGATAGCTTCCTGTTCGAACCTGAAGAAGCTATCGCGCTGCTCAGGTTTCGCATCAGTGGGACCGGCGACGACTTGTCGCTACTCATCGCGCTGAGCGGCGGTATCGTCGCCACGCTCGCCGAACATCAAGCATCCGAGCCTGCGAACGGTAACAGCCGCGCAGCAATCATCGAGGTTGTACGGCGGCTTCCCATCGAGGTCGAGGTTGTGCTGGGAAGCTGGAAGGCATCGATTGCCGAGTTGATGCGACTTCAGGTCGGCGATCGAATCGTATTGCCCGATGGCGGAGATGCCTGGCTGGCTGCGCGCGGCATCCGCATCCGCAAGGCCCGCAGTGAAATCACTGCGGATGCGGCGATCGTCGATATCTTATGATTTTCACCACTGTAGTTGATGCTATACTCGCCCGCGCAAGGATGCCCCTCGAGGTCGTCGCTGCTCTTTCGCCGAATGATCGCCTCGAAGTCACCCCGCGCGCCGGCTCTCCGCTCCTCGTCCAGCTCATCGCCGACGGCCAAATCATCGCACTCGCCTCCGTCGAGGTCATCGACGGCCAACTCATCGCCACCATCGTCGAAAATCACCTCTCCAACGGCCCCGGCCTCGCCGGGCGAAGGATAGATCAATGGAAACTCAACAAAGCAACGACGACGGCCTGAGCCGCGCCGTCCTCCTCACCATGACGCTCGAAAAGCCCGTCCTCGCGCGCGTCCTCAAGCATCTCTCCAGCGCCGAGCTCACCCGCCTCGTGCAGGCTCACGATGCCCTCGCGAAGTCCGGCGCGCCCTCCAGTGACTCGCTGATGCAGGCCGGCACCAAGTTCCTCTCCTCCGAGGGCAACGGCGCTTCGAGCAATTTCAAGGATGCGCTCGCGCTCGCCTTCGGTAAGGATGGCGCCGATCAGATTCTTCGCCACGACCAGTTCCGCACCATCGCCGAGCGCGTCAAGCCCGAGCGCTTTGCCGCCGTGCTCCGCGGCGAGCGCCCCGAGGCCGTCGCCATCACGCTCTCGCAGCTCCCGCCGCGTTTCGCCGCCGAGGTCCTCGCGCAACTTCCCGAAGACCAGCGCGTCGCCGCGGTCGAAAGTCTCTCGCGCGCCGAAGCCGCGCCCAAGGGCGGCCTCGAGGCGATTCTGCGCGCCGTCGAGCAGAGCGTCAGCGCCACCGCGACCACCGAGGATCCCGATCGTAAAACCGCCGCCAAGCGCGCCGCCGCCGTGCTCAATCAGCTCGATTCCGAAAACGCCGCCGCCATCCTCGAGCATCTCCGCACCGGCGATCCCGAGGGCGCCGCGCTCATCGAAGCGCAGATGTTCCAGTTCGCCGATTTCTTCAAACTGGAAAATCGCGCGATGCAGGGTGTGCTCGCCGAGGTCAAACCCGAAACCCTCGCGCGCGCGCTCAAGGGCGTGACCGATGAGGAACGCGCGCTGGTGTTCGCCGCGCTGCCCGAGCAGGTCCGCGCCGTGGTCGAGGCGGAAATCGCCGAGAGCGGTCCGCTCCCGATGCGCGAGGTGAAAGCCGCGCGCCGCGAAATCACCGAAATCGCCATCAACATGGATCGCCAGGGTCGCATCAAGCTGCGCGTCGAACAGGAACCGATGGCCTGATGGTGCGGAGTCTTGCTTATAGTCCGAATTCGTCGCACGCGCGGCAGGCGAAATCGCGCCTGCCACGCTCCGGCATTTGGCGACTCGCAGTCACCATGGCCCTCCTATGCTCCCTGTCACCCGCGCTCGCACACGCCGGCGAACATCGCGTAGAGAGTCCCTACCTTGTGGCGGCTCGCAATGCCGACGTGCCGCCCGACCTGCTCATCGCCATCGTCGGCGCCGAGAGCGGCTATCATCCGTGGGCGCTGAACATCAAAGGCCGCCAGGTCTTCTGCCAGTCGCGCGAAGAAGCCTCCTACGTGCTGGAAAACACTCCGACCGACGATATCGACATCGGCCTGATGCAAATCAACTGGCGCTTCTGGGGCCCGCGCAGCGGCGTGGCCTCGCGCAGCGACCTGCTCGATCCGCGCAAGAACCTGGAGCTGGGCGCGGCGATCCTCAAGGATGGCCTCAGTCGTGGCGGCTCGCTATGGCATCGCATCAGCAACTACCATTCGGGCGGCCGCGCCGAGCGCGAGCGCTACAACCGGATGGTTTACAACGCATATTTAAAGTACATGCACGGCAAAATCCGCCACGGCACCATCCACTAATAGTCGCGCATTTGGCAGTCGCGCATTCGGCTCGCCGCTCTTTATCTGTCGAACCCAAGCGAGCCCGTTTCTTATCATCGGAGCGAGCCTGCTCTCTTTTTGTCATCCTGAGGCGAGCGCGAAGCGCGCAGCCGAAGAACCTCGATCGTGCCAAACGCCACCGCCGCCAACCCGGACCCTCGCCCTTTGTCTCCCGAGCGAGCCTTGCGAGTCGAGGGACCTCCGCGAAGCGATGCTGCCTGCTCTCATCCTTCTGCAAGTAGCACAGACTTCAGTCTGTAAATTCGGATTCTTAGCAGCCCACAGACTGAAGTCTGTGCCACCCAATCAAACAATGTCATCCTGAGCTACGCGCAGCGACCTGCTCGATCCGCGCAAGAACCTGGAGCTGGGCGCGGCAATTCTGAGGGATGGTCTCAGCCGTGGTGGCTCGCTATGGCATCGCATCAGCAACTACCACTCCGGTGGCCGCACCGAGCGCGAGCGCTACAACCGGATGGTCTACAACGCATATTTGAAGTACATGCACGGCAAAATTCGCCACGGCACCATCCACCAGCGCGCCTTTCTCCCCGTGCGATCGGACACGGCCGGTCGTAGGAGGAAATTCCTTAGGAATTCCCCACCGTCGGCGGACCCCGCCGAATTGATTGGACAATCCGATTTAGAGCGGCCTGAATCGTCTTGTTTAGCCCTTCGCTGAAATTATGAGCCGCCTTCAGACGGTCACGCAGAACGCTTTCGTGAACCAGGTTGTTTTCCAGAAGCGTGGTGACGAATAGTCTATCTTTATACCGTGCGGCGGCCAATTTCGATATTACAAGGTCGTGCACTTCCAGGCACCATGCTGTGCAACCGCTAGTCAGCTCGTTGTAAAACGGGACCACGCGAGTTTCCCATCCCGCTGGAGCGCGAACAGTTTCCCTTGACACGGGGTCTGCATAGTAACCGTACGTTTCAGCGAATTTTGACACCTCGCCCAAGGTGGCTTCGACGTCATTCTCGTCTTTTTGACTCCAATCGGGGACAAAAAGGTCCGCCTCGGTCGAAATCGTAAGTGGAATGGGTAGCTCTTCCTCGGAGAAAGTGGCGAGGATGGATTGACTGCCCACCACCTATATTTCTTGCACTTTCAGTACTGAGCAAACAGCTCGGACTATATGAGCAAGTTCCGCTCGCGTCATCGGTGGTTTGCCCAGTGCTCCCGGAATGCTTCCAGTTCCGTCAGTCTTTCAGATTCGCTGAGCGCACCTGCAAACGGACTGCACGAACGCAGATTGCATGCATCTTCGTCGGCTGACGATAAAACCTCTGCAATCTCGCGCGCCGATAAGCTGAGAATATCGGACCATTGTTCGAGATACGACCGAGAGCGTGGATGCTGCTCCGATAGACGGGCCAGGTTCCGTCGCGCGAGATCGATGATGGGCGCAGGATTCTGTTCGACGGCCCGCGCGATGGCCCGATGCAGCCACAAATTTCGCGCGTCACTACGGTTCATTCTCGGAAACCTCGGCGGAGTTCGTTTTCGGCAAACTCGTAGTCCATCAGTATACTCGAATAGAGACGCCTGTGGCTATTTCTCCTCGAAGACATTGACCTCGGCCTTTATCAACTGGCGCTTCTGGGTCCGCGCAGCGGGGTGGCCTCACGCAGAGCCAGTGCTCCCGGAATGCTTCCATATGCCCACCTCTACCGATGGCGACTGCCCGGAACGAATCAGCGTGCGCTACTGACGCAACACCATCGCAACCAGCGCGGCTATTCCGAGGACTGAAATCAATGCGGCGACGATGCCTGAAAGTGACCGCCGCTTCCCAAGGTCCGGCGCTCCCAGGGCCCGGAGGTTTTGGCGATTTTCCAGCGTAGCCAACACCAACGAGAACAGCCCGATACTTACCAGCGCAAACGCAAATCCGCGTGGTCCAATCAGATAGTTTCTGGGCCGCTCGATTGGAGCTTCGATCTGAAAGAATTTATAGATGCTGAATCCGAAAGTGATTAATGAGGTCGCGGTCCTGATCCACGACATCATCGTGCGTTCGTACGCCGCACGCGTGCGATCGAGCGCGAGCCGGCTCGACATATCCAGCTCGGTGGCGCGGTTGATCATTTGCTCAGCCATCCGGATAGCCTAAAAGTCAGATGGCTGCTTCCGATAGGGGGCGACCTCATTCATCGCGATACTCCAGGTCTGTAGTCCTTTGATTGAAAGCTGCATCGCGAAGCAACTATGCGAAACGCCTCGTCCAAACCTAAATCCTCGCCTGTCCGATCGCGAGTCGCGCGCGGGACGCATCATCTGGTTGATGCGCCCCGCCGCACTCAGCGGGCGCATCCCCCTAAATCAACCCAACCGATCAGTGACTGCCGCTACCGCTCGCATCTACCAATTTCCTCATAACCGCATCCAGGTTGAAGGAGGCGGGCTTTTGCCGCGGCGGAAACTTTTGGAAGTTCTCGATTTGCTGAGCGACGATCGCCTGCATCGCGTAAATGATGTAGGCATGCGAAATCATCCAGTCGAAGTAGGTGTTGGAATTCTCATCGGCGCGCTCGAACGGGTCGCGGCGCAAATGGAAGACCTTTGGCGCCCGCAAGTGAACGAATGGCTCCAGCCAGCACTGCAATTGTTTGGCACGTTGCTCCATCAGCACCACTTTCCAGTCATGCATACGGATGGCCATGATGTCGCCGTCATCACTGATGTAAAAGAAGGACTCCCTCGGGCTCTCCTTCACCTCACCCGTGAGGTAGGGCAACATATTAAAGCCATCGAGGTGGACCTGATAGGTCTTGTCTCCGACCTTGTAGCCCTTAAGAAGCTTCTCCTTGATGTCTGGTTCTCCCGCAGCCGCCAGGAACGTCGCGAGCCAGTCCTGATGAGTAACGATGCCGTTCACCACCGATCCTGCCTTGATCCTGCCCGGCCAGCGCACGAAGGCGGGCACGCGCCATCCACCTTCCCAGTTAGTGTTCTTCTCAGAGCGAAAGGGCGTGATGCCGGCGTCGGGCCAACTGTTATAATGGGGACCGTTGTCCGTGGTGTACATGACAATGGTGTCATCGGCGATGCCTAACTCGTCGAGTTTATCGAGCATTCTGCCGATGTCTTCGTCGTGGGCGACCATCACATCGTTGTAGTCTCCCTGACCGCTCTTGCCCTTATGTCTCTCGGCGCAATGGGTACGGAAATGCATCGCGGTAGTGTTGTACCAGAGAAAGAAGGGCTTATCCGCCTTGTTAGACTCATCGATAAAGCGCAACGCGTGGTCGGTGATTTCGTCATCGATGGTTTCCATCCGCTTCTTCGTCAGCGGCCCGGTGTCCTCGATTTTCTGCCCGCCCTTGCCGTCGGCCCAGCAGTGGAGCACCCCACGAGGTCCAAAGCGTTTCTTGAACTCCGGATTCTTCGGATAGTCCGGGTCTTCCGGTTCCTCTTCCGCGTTGAGGTGGTAGAGGTTGCCGAAGAATTCGTCGAAGCCATGAACCGTCGGTAGGAATTCGTCCTTATCACCCAAATGGTTCTTGCCGAACTGCCCGATGGCATAGCCATGCGGTTTCAGCAACTGCGCCATGGTTGGATCATCCGCGCTCAAACCAACATCGGCGCCTGGCATGCCAACCTTAGTGAGGCCCGTGCGAATCGGATTCTGGCCCGTGATAAATGCGGCTCGACCTGCGGTGCAGCTTTGCTGCGCATAGTAGTCAGTAAAAGCGACACCTTCGTTGGCGACGCGGTCGATGTTGGGCGTGCGATATCCCATTTGTCCGCGACTGTTGTAGCTGATGTTCCACCAGCCGATGTCGTCGCCCTGAAGAACCAGGATGTTTGGCTTGCTGTGTTTAGCCATTTTTTGTCTCTCCGGCCACTAATTAATTTCCATTTAAAGTTGAGCGGATGGTCATACTCGCGCTCCGTGCCTCGAACCTTTCCGAATTTGCGCACACTGCTCAGCCTTAATCTCCAGGTAGTCGCGCTGGTCCACGCCATCGAGCGTCGTCCTGAAGATCGCGTCTTTTTTGCCGATGCGGTCGATGTTAAGGGTTTCCTCAACCATAAGCCCGCGATCATAGATGCTGGGCTGCATCCACCCGATATCATCGCCCATGATGAAAAGAATGTTGGGTTTCTGATCTTGGGCATGCGCCGCTCCCGCCAGCGCAGCACCACCAGAACGAACGAAATCGCAAGAGCTAGATTTATTTTCTTTGAACCAGACATAGCGACGGTCCAGGATTGTTTAGTAAGCGTCGATAGTGTATCACTGAGTTTGCAGCTGTTGAATCGTGATGCTGCCGTTTTTGCCGGTGTGCAAGCATTCAACCGGGGTCCCGGTGTAGTCAGGATTGCAGATCGGTTTGTCGATTTCGGGACATTTGTACAAGCCCGCGCCGAGCATTTGGCATTTGTTGATGTTGAAACTCAACTCAGTGTGGTTCAGACTCGAATTGGAAGCGGGCGTTGAAGCGGCGCATCCCGCCAGCGAGAGCAACCACATTCCGCATACGAATCCGATAGCTGCGGTGGCACGTTTGTCAGATAGGCTCACGGTATTCATCTCTCCTCATACGCGACCCCAAGCTTGGGATCTGCGTTGGTTTAATTGTTAGCCGCCAGCGCGCCTGTGTTCTGAAGACCGAGCGCGGCCAGACGCTTGTCCAGCGCGGTAGACCAGTAGTTCATCGCATGATCGGCATCGCCCCACTCCCAGACGCCGGCGTTCTTCACTGCTATGGTTCCGAAACGCTGGTCGGCCCACGCGGCTAGCAACTGGCCTGTCATCGAGTCCGTCAGCTTTGCCTCGCCGGTCGCAGATCCAACAAAGGCGTAGGTTCCTGTCAGCCCTTTTTTGATCATGCTGAGGAGGCGGACATGAGGTTCGACCACCGAGATCGTGCGCAGGACCGGCGTCGCCGAGCTAGCGTCGGTCAGGGCAACCGTTAATTTGGCCACGCCCGGACCGGGATCCTGGACGACGGTGAAATTCTTGCCGAAGGTCTCGGTCAATTGGCTGTAAAAGTAGTTGCAGAGGAGCTGTTGCTGATCGGGCGACAGTTTGGAGTCGTCGTCCGCCCAATAGGTCACGGGGGCAATCATGATCTTGCTGTACGACGTAAAGTTTGCGCTCGGATTGGTGTACGCGAGCATAGCTTCCTGGCCGGACCCCGGAGCGCCGGCTTTGAGGAGCGAATAGTCGCTGCCCAGAAATCCTGTCGAGGGTGGCGCGGCCGGCTTCTCTCCTTCCGCGCGTTGGATGACGCTTGGGCCGGGTGCGGCTGTCTGCGAACAGCCCGTGAGCATCGATCCAAGCAGTGCTGCGAGCGACAATCCAATCATAGGTGTGGTCAGTGTTTTTCTGCGACGCATTTCGGCATCTCCCTGGCGCTTTAATTTGAGCAAGTGCTTTAGACCTGGGTCCGGCGAAGCAAGTACCCAGTGTTGGAAATAATCGTGGTAAATTTTTCAGGTTATGAAAATGCTACTTTAGTACCATCGGAGACTTGCAGCATTTCGGCCATGCGGACCAGTTCCGCCAGCGAATCGGCGTTCATCTTGTCCATGACCCGTCCGCGATGAGTCTTGATCGTCCGTTCAGTCGCTCCCAACTCGGCGCCGACCTGCTTGTTCAAAAGACCCGCGGTGACCAGGGCAAAGACCTCGCGCTCGCGACGGGTAAGGGTCACTTCGCGCCGCCGCAGTTCGATATGCCTGGCATTCTCCGCTCTTTTTCTGCGCGCGAGCTCCGCGGCTCGCCTTACGGCGTCCAACAGTCTCTGATCGTCAGCCGGCTTTTCCAGGTAGTCGACCGCGCCTTCCCGCATCGCCTGAATGCCGCATGCAACGTCGCCACAACCGGTGAGGAAGACCACCTGGGCGCAACTCATCGAGCGCTTAATCTCCGCCAGCAGCTGCAATCCATTCATTCCGGGCAGATAGATATCGGCGAGTACACAGTCCTTCTCTTTAAGGCGCTCCGATGCCAACAAGCTCTCCGCCGATGGATAGGGCGAAACCTCGAAGCCTGCGGTCACGAGCTGGAAGGCGAGGGCTTCGCGGAAGCCTTGATCATCCGCCACCACGGCAACGGAGGTTCTCGCAGGCGTCTCGCCGGCGACGTTCGGACGCACATTTTTTTCTGCAATCCTGTGGATCATCTGACCCTCCCTGAAAGCCTCATCCGCGCGAGCGATCGCCCTTTGTTCGCCTTCCGCGAAACCCGGCGCGAACGGCTAGCCGATCGATGTGTGCGCTTCCTTAGGTACGCGTCATTAAATACCTTTCGGACGCGAGGAGGGAGAAATGCAAAGTTTTTATCGCGGCAATGCACGCTCTGCATTGTGGATGGTCATCGAAACCGACCGGTGTTAATCTGCGCCCATGAATTTCGACCGGCTCCGGCACTTTGAGGCAGTCGCACGGCGTGGCAGCTTTATCCATGCCGCGCAGGATCTGCACATAACCCAGCCGGCTTTGACCCGGAGCGTGCAGGTGCTGGAGCGCGAAATCGGCGGCCCGCTCTTCGATCGTCGGCGTCACAAGCTTGCCCTGACCGGCTTCGGGAGGTTCGTGCTGGAGCGGGTTCAGGTGCTGGTTTCATCGCACAATCAGCTGAGCCAGGAGATCGCGCAGTTCAAGGATGTGGAAAGCGGACATCTATATGTTGGCTTCGGTCCGCTCTCGGCGGAGACACTCGCCGCGCGCTGTATCGCGCGCTTCGAGAGCGCGTACCCCAAGGTCAGTTTGCGCGTTGCCTTCCCCGCGACTGACGAAATGGTGGATGCGGTTACCAGCGGCAGAATCGAGGTTCTGGTTGGCGAGCCCGATCCGCAAAAGACTCAGACTCAATTGCTTGCGACGACGTTGAAGCGACGGCCCGGATTCTTTTATTGCCGCTCGGGACACCCCTTGTTCAAGAAGCCGTCACCGCGCCTCGAAGACCTGGCCGACTATCCATTCGTAGGTTTCAAATTGCCGCGCGAATTTGCGCATTTGGCCGAGGCCGGGAAATTTGGCGATTTCGACCCGCAGACCGGCCTGGTAGTTCCGAAGGTTGAATGCTACTCGGTGCCCGCTACCAAACAGATCGTCGCGCGCAGCAATGGGCTCGGGGCCGCGACCCTCTCGATGATGTGGCGCGAAATTCGCGACGGCGAGCTGACTCCGATTGCGCTGCAGATTCCGGGTTTCGAGACGAACTATTCGATCATAACCTCGCAGGGCCGGACGCTTACTCCCGCCGCCGAGGCTTTCGTCCAGATAGTGCGCGCAATCGATGAAGAAACCGAAGAGGTGCTGCCGCGCTCGCTGGGCGCCAAATCGCGCTACCTCGCAAACATCCCGCCGCGCAAACGCGATCGAGTCTCAGCCAAACCGCCCGGGTCCGGGTTTGCGCTCGGACCGCCCAGCCAGCGCGCTCAATCCGGAGATCCTACCGCCGCTCGAAAGCACTCCTTATCGCACTAGCAGGGTGCGGAAAAAGTTCGGTTGAGTCGTGAATTTGTCCACGGTTGGTAACTATTAGTATTGCTGAGGGAGCATCTTAAGGACCGCGGAGTAGAGCACCGGCAGGCTGTGGTGTTCGCTTCAGGTGGCGATTGGCAAGAGGGTGCGCATCCTCACCAAGTTGTAGGCAGCCGCCGCGAAGGTAAACATCCAACCGACCCGATCGGCACCCCGATGCCGGGTCTTGCGCAAGCCGCCGATGGTCTTGATCCAGCCGAAGATCTCTTCCACCCGTTTGCGCTTGACCTGACTGATGGCGTAGCCCGGTTGGCGGGTGGTGCGGCGGTCGATTGCGCTATAGGCCTTTTGCGCCACGTGCGGTGTGACTCGATACTCGCGCAATCCGCGCACCAATTCCTTCTGATCGTAACCCTTATCGGCGCCCAGCGTGACCCGCTGCTGGCCCGCGATCTCTGCCGCCATCGCGAGGGCCGCCTCGGGTTCTGCGGTGCCGCTAGCCTGAGTAAGCCGGGTGTTGACCACCAAGCCGTGGCGATTGTCCATCTGCACGTGCCCGACGTAACAGAGCTTGGCCTCTTTGCCCGGTCCTTTGCGGGCCAGGCGCGCCTGCGGATCGGTGGTCGATTGGTGCGTGGCGTTGCTGCGTCGCTCACCATGAAAGTCCACGCTCGGGTTACCGGGATCATCGGGCGGGGTTTGCTGGTCATCCCCTTTGCGCTTGAAACTCTTGTGCCCGGCCCAGGCCTCGATCAGCGTGCCGTCGACGGTAAAATGTTCGTTAGAGAGCAGGCCTCGGGCACTCGCCTGATCGAGCACCGCGTTGAAAAAGCCCTGCGCTACATCACCCACCAGCAAACGCTCCCGGTTCTTGGTGAAGACGGTCACGTCCCATACCGGGTCGTCGATGTTGAGCCCCACAAACCAGCGAAACAGGAAGTTGTAGTCGAGCTGCTCCATCAAAAGTCGCTCGCTGCGCACCGTGTAGAGCACCTGCAAGAGCAGCGCACGCAGAAGCTTTTCCGGCGCGATCGACGGCCGCCCGCTGCTCGCGTAGACCGCGTCGAAGCGCCACGACGACTCCTTAAGCGCGGCGTCCACCATGACCCGGATAGCTCGCAACGGATGATCCTTGGGTACTCGCCGCTCCGCGGATATGTAACTGAACATTCCGCTCTGCTGATGATCCACCCCACGCATCACCGCCACCTCCTCCTACAACCGCTTCCTACTCCACTATATCCGACCGAGTCGAAAACTCCTCGTTTTTCCGCATCCTGCTAGATCGCTCCTACCCTACCGCCGAGGCAAACTTAGCAGCGCTCGTCCCGTTAGGGATCTCTGGCGGACCTTCATCAAGGTGCCCCTCGTCATTGCGCCGGGCGTGCGATGGCTCGCCACTCGCAGTCCTACGCCGACCTCTGCCGATGGCGATCTGCAATATCGCGGCACTGCGACGCCTCAACTCCCGGCGGCAATCTTTTCCTGATAGACGAGAATTTCCACCCGGCGATTGCTGCGCCGTCCGCGCGCGGTGCGGTTGTCCGCCACCGGCTTGCTCGCCCCATAAGAGATCACCCGAAGTTGCGTCGGATCGAGGCCTTCCTTGCCGACCAGGTATCCCGCTACCTTCTCCGCACGCCGCTGGCCGAGCTCGTAGTTGTAGTCCTCGCTGCCCACGCTGTCGGTATACCCTGCAACCACAAACAGGCGCCCCGACCCGGCCTCGGGCGATCCCTCGACATCCTGAAAAAATCCATCGATCTCGCGCTTGGCGTTTTCGCTCAAGCCGGAGGACCCAAAGGCGAAAGTCGGCTCACGCGAATCCAGCACCAGGCGCTTTTCGAGGTGGAGATTTTGCAACCCCGCCAGCGCGCGGTCAGCCTTGGCGTCCGTGTCATGCAGCTGTGATTCGTCCCGACTTAGCTGGCCGCTGATCGGGTTGATTTGATCGGAAACCCAGCTCCGGGTAGCGAGACATCCACTGACAGTGCAAAGCAAAACCGCGCCCGTCAGGATCCCGGCCGCGACCCGGACCGCCTCGCATAAACTACTTTTCGCCGTACCTACGCCGAGCGAGCGCAGCCGATGAAAAACGCGCATCGGAACTGGGCAGTCTTTGGTTGCATGCTGGACGCGATGGCTTGTAAGCATGTTTTTACCTTCGATTCGCCTTACGGTGGCGATTCGAGTTTCTAAAAGGCAAGTCGTGTGCCGCCTATTTGGAAGGAAATCAGGCGGAGATAAGCGGCTCTTTGAAACCCACCGCACCTTTCTTACAAAAACCAATGGAACATTTTACAAAAGCGGCTGGTCAACCTGGATTATTTCGCGGGTTCGGCGCGAGGAAGAATCGCCAATCCGACGCCGGTTATCACCCGCACGACATAGGCGTCGAGCGCTACCAATCGATCGCCCATTTGTTAACGTCAGCCCGAGGTAGTTGTCGTGCGCGAATAAATCGACCTGGACATTGCGCGCGAGCTGAGCCGCCAGATGGCACTTAGCGAAAGCTTAATTCGCTATCCGGATACACCAATGATAGGTTCTGGCTAGATGGGTTCAATGTCCTCTCGGCGGAGGACTTCTCCAAACACCGCGCTGAATCCATCGCCTCGCCTAACCCGACCAACCTCCCGCGATTGGCCTGCAGTTCCTCGAAGGCTCCGAACCGTCGCAGCTACAAAACGTACTCGGCGCAATCGAGGTACGCATGGAAATCCGCAACGCGTTCGACACGCATTCATGGTCCGATAGCAACACTCCTCGAATTCTCAGGCAGGACGGCGAAACTCTTTTGCGTCACCGATGTCTCCTTTGTGGGCGGGACTTCGCCTCTGAAATGGACCCCCCTGAGTGGCGAGCCGCGTACGTTGGGGTCTTCAAAATCGAGCTTCTAACCGACAGCGTGAGTGCGCGCTGGCTGGCCGACGAATGTCCGCAACGCCTGCTTCCGGAGGACGACGATGATCGCGCCCAACGCCGAAGCTAGAAACTCCTCCCACAGGCAGCTGAAAAAAGACGTGATGACAGTGATCGATGTAGCCGCTTATCTGCGCGTACATCGCATCACGGTTTATCGTCTGATAGGCAAAGGGACATTGCATCCGTTCAAGGTCGGGCGCGTCTGGCGCTTCAACCGCAGCGATGTCAGCGCCATGAGCGAGCGGTGAAAATCCAGCGCCAGACCCATTGGAGAATTCCATTGCAGGCCATGTCCCGTCGCCGGGAGGACATTTCTCAAGCTGTCGATAGTCATCGCGGAGGCGGCCGGAGGATCACTCCCGGCGCGGAGTTTTTACCAGGCCGATACGAAACGCATGCAGGACCAGCTCGACCCGGTCACGAATGCCCAGCTTGTGAAAAATCCGGTTGAGATGACTTTTGACCGTAGCCACATTTATCTGCAGCCGTTCCGCTACCTCGGCATTGCGCATGCCGGTTGCGACATAGCGCACGATCTGGCGCTCACGCCCGGAAAGCCCCGGCAAGGCCGGCGATGACCAATCTTCCACCAGCTTGCTCTGCATCTCTGGAGGCATCCAGACCTCACCCTCGGCAGCCACGCAAATTGCTTGCAGGAGCTGTTCGGGAGCGAAACGTTTCTGCACGATAGCTCGCGCGCCGGCTTTCAAGGCCGCCAACGCGTCTTCAGTCCGCTCGCTCGCGGTTACCACCACTACCGAGGTAACCCTTTTGAAGCGCTCGATGTCGCGAAAGACCCAGCGGTCCATCTGCAGGTCCAGCAGGAGTACATCACAGGGAGTCTGAGCCAGCACCGCGGAGAGTTTGCCGACCCGATCGACCTCGCCGACCACCTGCATGCGCGGCTCGAAAGACAACATCGACTTCAGCCCATGGCGAAAGAGCGCATGATCGTCAGCGATTACTATGCGAATCGATTTCTGGATCATTCGGCGGCGAGCTCGATTTTGAGATGCGTACCGCTCTCAGGCTTACTCTCAATCTCAAGCCTCCCTCCATACTCATCCACCCGCGATGCGATAGTCCATGGCTTGTTTGCCTGGAGGGATCCTGCGCCATCATCGTCGATCGCGATGTGAATTTTGCCCTCCACCTGGCTAACGCTAACCCTCGATAGGTTGGCTGCCGCGTGGGTTCGAATGTTTCTCATTCCTTCGATCAGGATTTGAAAGATCTGCTCCGGGATCAATCCATGAGCCTTGAAGCTTGCGGTTATGTCGAAATATGTTTCTTCCGTCGAAGAACCGTTCTTCAAGCTCATGGGGCCAGCGACCTCTGCCAGGGAACGAACGAACTCTCGGACCTCATCGTATTCGCGCTTCACTCCAGCCTGGATATCCTCAACCATCAAGAGGGCATCGTCGGGCCGCTGCGATTTCAATAGCTTGCGGCAAGTATCGAGTTGCAGGTTGACGCTAGCAAGGGCCTGAATGTAGCCGTCGTGTAGGGTCCTTGCTATCTCATGACGTTGACGCTCGCTTTCCAAATCGTGAATCGCTCCCTCGAGGCGGGTGTTTTCCTGGCCGAAAAAACGGATCAGATATCCAACAATCGCAAGATAAGCCGCGCGCATTTCAAATTGCTTGCCCGGCGCGGCGATCATCAGGATGCCAAGGTAGATGGCGCTGCAGCACAGGATAATGAAGGTGCCGGCACTATATCCGGTGCGCAGATTCACGGCGAAGATCGCGAACACGAAAAACAGCCAGGACGGACTCGTCGGTCCTTCGGTCACTAACGCGACTCCCGCGGCCGAGATGACGTCGAGCATCGCGGTGATGGTCCTAAATCCCAGCGATGGCGCCGATCGTTGGGTTACCCAGAGATACGCCACCACGCTGTACGCCAGGTATAAAGACAAGATCACCAACTGATAGCTGCTGAGAGAAAACATGCCGTCGTTGGAAGGATCGATATAGATCGAAAATGGCGCGATAACCGCGAGTCCCATCCGTCCTCGCGCGATGGTGAGGTCGGCGCTGCTTCTGGTGGGGGCTATTGAGCCCTGAACATTCATACTTCTCCTATTCAGTTGCTCGTCGAATCATGGATTGGTCTAAGCGCGCGTCGGTCGAAACGACACAGCCCAATTGCGCTGAAAATTGCGGCTGGTTCGCTCCTATCTCACATCGAAACAGCGCGACGCAACTGCCTCATTCAAACTAAAGTTTGAAGCGACGCGAAACCACTCCAGAGTTGCCAGCGCGGATGCTTTGCCGTCAGTCTCTCCCGTTGCAGGAAAACCGCGCAAGCATCGATCACCCGGATGCTGAAAGGAGGGACAAGTCGATTTTATGGGTGACCAGCGATGGCCGACGCAAGCCGCCTCCAGGGGGAGAACCATCCGCTGGCGAGAGGGGAGACTATTGGGAGGCAAACTGTCTTGCAACGAGGAGGAAGAACGCGTGAGGAATCACATCATCAAGAGACTTGGGTTAGCGGTGGGAGCTTTCCTGGTCTTAGTCGCATTGTCAGCGTCGGCGAACGCAGCCACCCTGCGTAGGGGCTCAACCGGGTCCGGCAGCACGGTAACCGGAGCCCTCCCGGGTCAGGTTATGTGGACCTACTACGAGACCACTGAAGCTTTTACCGCGTGCGGCACCACGACTTCCGACAGCGATGGCTGCAATGTCGGCGGCAACGGCGACAACATCATTCGTTTGATTAATCCTAACGGCGCGGCGAACGCGAATCTCGCGGGGGCCAGGACCCAGCCGGTGTGCGCCATGATCTACGTCTTTGACGACGACGAGGAAATGGGTGAGTGCTGCGGCTGCCCTCTAAGCTCGGCGCAGCTGGCAACTTTCTCGGTCGAATACAACCTGACGAGCAACTGGGCCCTCCGCGGCGGACCCGAGCAGGGCGACCATTCTAACGGCGCCATCGCCATTGTCGCGGCCGCGCAAAACGTCGCAGTATCGTTCGTCCCCGGCCGGAGCAACGGCAAAGGCTGCGCGAATGGTGACAACGCTTGCAACCTCGGATGCGATCCGACCAACGTCCCTGGCTATAGCGTGACGACCGCCAGCAACCTGCTCGGCAGCGTTACGCATAACCAGCTCGTGCAGGAAGGTTCCACCAGCTCTACGGCCTCGACCAGTGGACTTACCGAGATTGCCTTGTTTGACGATGCCGGTGGCGACCCGACCAATCTGATCTATCTGCAGACTCAATGCGGTGCGATCGTTGGCAATGGTTCCGGCGGCGGCATCTGCAACTGTCCGCTCGAGTAGATCTGCAAATCGCAAACCCGTTACAACTTGCATAGCAACGGCGCGAGGAACAATCGTCCTCGCGCCGTTGCTTTCCCTACTGGCTTGCCTCTAATTCCCAAAGCTGCGACTAACGTCAACCGGTTGCCTTGGCTGGCAGTCCGGGTTTGGCTTAGGCTGCTTCCGAGGGAGATTTGAGCAACCATCCTCGCGTCCCAAATGGATGGCGGGCACTTATCAAGCTGTCCATCGTCTTAGCGGCGGTCGTGCTATGGCTCGCCACTCGCAGTCATATGCCCGCCGCTACCGAGGGCGACCTGCAGTATCGCGGAAGACCGATCGGGGAATTCCATTGCGCGCCGACCGGCCGGGACCCGCACCCCGCGGTCATCATGCTCCATGGCGCGGCGATTCGGGGTACCGCCGACGATCAATTCCACTCGATGTGCGCAGCGCTCGCCGAGCACGGCTACTATGGCGAATTCCTGGAATATTATGATGCGACCGACAACACCGATTCCACCACCGACCAGAGCGAGGACTTCAACGCCTGGTTCGCCGCGATTCATGCGAGCATCGAGGCGCTCGCGAAGAATCCCGCCGTCGATCCGAAGCGCATCGCGGTGATGGGCTTTTCGCAGGGCGCCTATCTGGCCACTGGATGTGGCGCGATGTTTCCGCATCAGGTCGCCGCCGTCATCGAATACTATGGCGGCCTGATTCCGCCGCTGCGTGAGCGCGCCCGGCAGATGCCTCCGACGCTCATCCTCCACGGCGCGAAAGATGCGATCATTCCGGTCACGGAAGCGACCACCCTCGACCAGCTCCTGACTTCTTATGACCGCCCGCATGAGATTCACCTCTACCCCAACGCCGGCCACGGCTTTAACTTCCACGGCGAAGGTGTCCGCTACGACAATGAGGCAGCCTCCGACGCGTGGACCCGTTCCCTCGATTTCCTCGACCGCACTCTTCGCAAGCCAAGCAACTGACTGGCTACTTTCTATACGCATTGGATACTCCCGATGCGGAGCGACTACCGGGTATCCATCCCGCCCGCTCCCTGCCTCCGGGGCGCCCGCAGGGGCTAATATTTCGCCTACATTCTGGTCAGAAAATCCTACAGACGGCAGAGAGTTTTCCCTCTGCTCCGCTATCCTGGCTGAAATCCTAACCACTTTGTAATTCTTGCAAGTTGGCCCATCCCTTGCTCTACCGGCTGGTATGGAAATCCTACAACCAGACCAGCAGGTGATGACGGCCGCCCTCCAGGTGCGAGCCGCCCGCGCCGAGCTGCTGGCTGGCAACGTCGCCAACGCCGATACTCCGGGCTACCAGGCCCGCGACATCAAGTTCGACGATGCGCTCAAGAGCGTGATGGAAAACGGCAGCCAAGGGGGGTCGTCGTTCGACACCGTCACCGCACGTGAGAATCTCGGCTTCGACGGCAACGACATTGATATCAACCAGCAGCTCGCGAAGGCCTACGAGAATTCGCTCAGCTACGTCGCGACGCTGAAACTTTATGGAGATTCGATGGGGCGGCTCAAAAGCGCGACTTCCAGCAGTTAGCGCCGTGGCCGGATAGTTAGACAGTCTGTTTCCCGGGGGGGAAAACGTGGGTCTCGACAGCATTATCGGTATCGCCAACAGCGCGCTCAGCGCGCAGTCGCAGCGCATCACTCTGATTGCGCAGAACCTCGCCAACGCGGATTCGATCAATTCGCCCGATGGCGGCCCTTATCAGCGCCGCATGCCGGTCTTCGAGCCGGCCCAGATCGGCGAAGGCGGCGATGCGGTCGGCGTCCAGCTCGCGCGTGTCATCACCGATCAGTCGCCTCCGCGCCAGGTCTACGATCCGTCGAGTCCTTACGCCGATGAGTCCGGCCTGGTGGCGGAGCCTTCGGTCAATCCGGTTTACGAAATGGTCGACATGATGCAGGCCTCGCGCTCCTACCAGGCGAACCTGTCAGTGGTGCAGACCGCCAACACCGCCGCGCTGAAGACCATCGATCTTCTAAAGTAGAGACTCGCAGTGAGCATCAACCTTCCCAGCGTCGGCATCCAGGATCTGGCGCCGATCACACCGCAAACGACGCCCGGCGCGGCTCCCACCGGCGGCTTCTCGCAGGTCATCGAGCAGGTGGCGGATACGCTCAAGCAGGCCGATCAGATGGCGGCCGGCTATGCGCAGGGAAAAGTCGGGCTGACCGACGCGGTGCTGGCCTCGGAAAAAGCTGACACCACCTTCCAGGTCACCATGGCGATTCGCAACCGCGCGCTGTCGGCCTACCAGGAGATCATGAATCTGCAGGTCTAGGTCTTATCGCAGAGTTAGCAATTAGAAGATGCAGCAGTTGCGGAAATATCTTAAGCAGTTGATCGAAGTGATTGGCAAATGGCGCGAGGCCAATCGTCAGCTCTTCAATCTGGTCGCCGGAACTCTCGCGCTGGCGGTCGCACTCAGCGCCGCCGTGTATGTCATCGATCCCGGCGCGCCGGTCATCCTCGCGGCCAACCTCCGCCCCGCCGATCGTACCGCTCTCGCACTGAGGCTGCGGCATAACAGTATCGATTTCACCCTCGGCCCCGATTCGATCACCGTGCCCTCGCGCGAGTTCGCCCGCGCGCATGCGCTGCTCGAGTCGAGCCCGGGCTTTTCCGGCGGCTCCGAGGACTTCAGCCTTTTCGATCATTCGACCATGGGGCAGAGCGACTTCGATGAGCAGGTGAACTATCAGCGCTCACTGCAGGGCGAGCTCGAACGCACCATCATGGACATCCGCGGCATCGACAGCGCGCGCGTGATGCTTGCGATGGGGCGTCCGTCGCCGTTCGCGATGGGACCGGCGGAGGCGGAGCGCGCCTCGGTGATGCTGACCACCGCGCCCGGCGCGACCGTGGATACCACCATGGCCGCGGCGATCGCGCATCTGGTCGCCACCTCGGTGCGCGGGCTGGATGTGAATTCGATCACCGTGACCGGCAACGACGGCGCCGTGTTGTATCCAACCACCAATCGCGACGGCGAGCTGGGCGAGGCGATTCGGCTGCGCAACGACTTCGAGCATCGGCTCGAGAGCAAGGTCGGCACGCTGCTGGAGCGCATCATGGGCAACGGACGCTATGCCGTGCAGGTCGCGGTCAACATCGATGCCTCGCGCGTGACCAGTACCGACAAATTGTATGGAAAAGGCGACCAGGCGATCGTCAGCGAGGAGCATTCGCAGACCCCCGCCGGCGCGTCAGCGGTGGGCGGCATCCCGGGGCTGACCTCGAACCTGCCGATTGCCAATCCGAATCCCAAGCCCGGCGCGGATACGCTTCCCCCGCCGCCGCCCGAGGACGACGCTGCGGCGAAAGATGACGCCTCGACGGCGAAATCAACCGCGGCGAAAACCGCGACCGAAACCAGGACCGACTCGCTCGCTACAAAAAGTATCGTCAACTATCAGCCCTCCTTGCGCGAGACCAGTACGGTCACCGCGCCGGTGCGGATCAAGCGCATCAGTGTCGCAGCGGTCCTCGATGGCACCTACGATGGTGGCCATTTCAAACCGCTCGATACCGAGCGTCTCAAATCAATCAAGAGCCTGGTCGCCGCCGCGGTAGGAGCGGACCTCGAGCGCGGCGATCTCGTCGACATTCAGAGCGCGGCGCTCTCGCAACCGTATGTGCCGCCGGTGCCGAATCCGGTCACCCAGCTGCGTTCGCTGATGGCCGACCCACTACATCTATATAGCGCGATTGGCGTCGGCTTCTTCCTTCTGATCGTGATGCTCTGGATGGCTAAGCGCTCCGTCAGCCGCCGCCTGGCCAAACGGCGCGCGGCTCGCGAGGCCGCTCCCAAAGCCGTCGAGACTGAAGCGCCGAAGCAGGACAACCTCGAAGACTCCCGCGCCGGAGCCGATTGCCCCGGGCGAATCGCCGGCGCCCGCGACCAGCCGCAAGGAAACCAGCTATGAGGAAATTCGCAAGCGCGTGAACCTCGAGGTCGATCGCAGTCCCGAGGCCGCCGCCGCGATCCTCCGAAAGTGGCTGGCGGAAAATCCTACCAACGGTAATGGCAACGGGACCGCCAATCACAATGGCAATGGCAACGGCAATGGCGCGCATGGCGAGGGACACGCCGCATGAGCGAGCTTCGAACCACCGCGGTGCAACCGTACGCCTTCCCCCTCATGGCGAAGCTCGATGAGTCGCAACTAGCGGCCGACCACGCGCGCCAGACGCAACTCGATGACGCTCTTAGCGACGCGATCGCCCAGGGCGTCGCGCGAGGCATCGCGCAGGGCCGCCGCGAGGCTCAAATCGAGGCGCAGCAGCTGCTCGAGCAGTCGCGTCACGAGGGTCTGGAGCGCGGACATGCCGAAGGGCTCGACGAGATGCGACAGGCAGCTAGCGCGCTGCGTGAAGCGCTCGGAGAGTTCGAAACTCAGCGCGCGCGGATCATTTCGGAAGCTGAGGCATTTTGCGTTGACCTCGCACTGGCGGTCGTCGCGCGCCTGGTCGAGGCCGATAGCGTCCGCGCTGAATTTGTTCTTTGCTCGATAAAATCCGCGGTCAAGGCTTTGGCGCCGGAAAATCCGACCGCGGTCTTCCTTAATCCCAAGGTCGCGAAGCATCTCGGTCGCAAGATCAAAGACTTTCCCATTCGCGACGACGAGCACCTCGCGACTGGCAGTGCGCGCGTCGAAGCCGGCCGGCTGCTGGTCCAGAGCTCGATCGACGAGGCCTTCGAACAGATCCGCAATGCGGTTCTCGAACTCAAGGCGAACCGGCAGGCCGCGCTACGAAAAGTAGGCACAGCGGCCCAAGGAGGCGATGATGCTTCCGACACCTGAATATCTCGCCGCAATTCCCCAGGTCAGTTTTCCGGTCTGTGGCCGGCTCACCCGCTCGGTGGGCCTCCTGCTTGAATCGACCGGACCTGATTTGCCCGTCGGCGCGCTGGTGAAGGTCAGCGATCACAAATCCGAAGTGGTTTGCGAGGTGGTAGGCTTCCGCGACGAGCGTCTTCTCATGCTCGCGATCGAGGAGACGCGCCAGCTCGCGCCCGAAAGCCTGGTCGCTCCTCTGCATCTGACCTTCAAAGCCGGACCATGGGTCCTGGGTCGAGTCCTCGACGGACTAGGGCGTCCACTCGACGGCAAGCCGATTCCTTCAAATGGCGAACGCATCGAGCTCGAACCCACTGCGCTCGATCCGATGGCGCGCGGCCTTACTGAAACTCAACTCGATGTGGGTGTGCGCGCCATCAATGGTCTGATGACTCTCGGTATAGGACAGAAGATTGGCGTTTTCGCGATGCCTGGAGTTGGAAAAAGCATGCTGCTTGGGATGATGGCGCGCGGTACTTCGGCCGACGTCAACGTCATCGCACTTATCGGCGAGCGCGGCCGTGAGGCGCGTGAATTTGTCGAAGACATCCTGGGCGCGGAAGGGCTGGCCCGCTCAGTCCTTATCGTCGTCGCGAGTGACATGCCCGCGCCGATGCGCATCAAGGGCGCGTTTCTCGCGACTGCCATAGCATCTTATTTGCGCGGCCAGGGCCGCAATGTCCTTCTGCTCATGGATAGCCTGACCCGGGTCGCGATGGCGCAGCGCGAAGTAGGCCTCGCCTCTGGCGAACCTCCCACCGCGCGCGGTTATCCACCATCAGTCTTTGCGGTAATTCCAAAGCTGGTCGAACAGGCCGGGGTGAGCGCCAACCATGGAAGCATAACCGGCATCTACACGGTGCTTCTTCACGAGGAAAATGATCCTATCGGCGAGCTGGCTAAGTCTGTCCTCGACGGCCACATCACCTTATCGCGAGAACTGGCCGGCCGTGGGCACTACCCCGCAATCGACGTCCTCAATTCGATCTCGCGAGTCGCGCAGCGGGTTTGCAGCGCCGAGCATAGTTCCGCCCGCCGTCGCTTCACCGAACTGTACGCGCGATGGCGCGATGCCGAAGAACTGATCGCGCTCGGCACCTATCATCCCGGCGCCGATCGCCGCACCGACGAAGCCGTTGCCTATCACGACAAACTCGAGGTTTTTCTTAAGCAAAACGCCAGCGACCGGGTCTCGCTCACTGACAGTGTGCGACAACTGATGGAGACGATTTCATAGTGAATCGCAAGTTTGTGCATAACCTCATTCGCTTGCGTGAGGCGCGGCTGAGAGAACAGACCGCCCAGTTGAAACAGGCCGCGCGAGGACTTTCGGATATCCGCCAGCAGCACGATCAGGTGCGTACCTCGGCTGGAGAATCCATTGAAGCGGCGGATACCATCGCCCACCTCGAGGCCTTAGGCCAAGCGCGAATGAAGCTGGCTAGACTTGCAGTCAAAGCGGAACAGGTCGTGCGCGGACTGACCGAGCAAGTCGGGCATGCGCGCAAGCTTACCGAGTCGGCGCGCGAGGCCGGCGCGGAACTCCGGCTCGCCAGCCTCGCAGAACGAGACCGTTCGATCGAGACCGAGGCGGAACAGTTCTTTAGCTGGAGCAAAGTGTTCGGGCGATGATCGAGACGCGCATACACTCAGCCGCGGCGGCCGCGCTGATATCGGATGAGGAGCAACTTACCTCGGCAGGCACGTCCTCGAGCGAAGGTTCCACGGGGAGCGCTCCGGAGGACTTTGCAGCCACGCTTCAAGGTCTGATTGCCTCGAATGGGCAGATAGCCGGACCGCAATCGCACTTGTCTGTGTTGGCTGCGTTCACCCCAGACAGTAAGGTCGCAAGAAAACCCTTCGACCCACCTCCAGGCTCTGCTACGGATCGGTCCACCAATCCGGCATGGTCCTCGGTGCTCCCATCGGCTTTGCTCCGAGTCGCAGCGATTACCGCGTCTTCTTCACCCAGCTTGCAGGCGGTTAGGGCTTACGCGCTGCCGACTCACAGTTATCAGGAGACATCGGCCGCGGCAGACCCAGCTTCGAGCCCGGCCGACACCACTAATGTCAACGCTTCTTCGAATCATTTGATCGCGATCGAACAAGACAAGACAGTCAGCGCTCCCTCCAAGTCCGGGGTCGCACTGAATAGTGACTCCGACCATAGTGTCTTCGCTTCGATCGAGCCAATCCATAAAGAAATCGCAAACGGTAGCGCTGCCGTCGCAGTCCCGCCAAGTCATCGTGAGGTCGTGGCAGGTGAGACGATTTTCAAGGATACAACGTCGAATGCCGTCAACGGTGCCTCGACATCCTTCGACGCTCTAGACCTTCAGTCGTCAGCTGCCACGATTCCTAATGTTGCGCCATTAGCACCCGGCAATACTACGTCGGCGCGGATTTCGAGCGGTAGTGTAACTATCGCGAGCCACTACTCTCTCGGCTCTACTTCACAGTCTTTGTTGTTAGCGTTTTCACGGCAGGACCCTCCGCTCTCGCCAAGGCCGACGGGGGCAGTCCTTTCCGACTCCAAAGTGCTGCACACCTTTCCGGCTCACTCAGAACGCTCAATCACCCGAGCTACAGAGTCGCGAGAGTCGCCTATTAGTAGCAGCGAGGGTCAACCCCAGTCCGCTGGCAACACAGTGCGTAGCACGGAATGGGTTCAGGAAGTCGCTGGCCTGCAACTCGGCCGAGCGGAAGTGACGAATGCCACAGGCGCCGGTCGCATTTTCGCGAACACCGCGACTGCTAAGAACAGCGGCGTGTCTGTCAGTTTCGTTGTTTCGGAAACAACTCATGCGGCAACTCCGAATCTGGTCGTGAGTCCCGGTAATCCAGCGGGACTATCTGCTACTCTATCAGCAGCCAGCGGGAATGACACTCGCGGTGGCGACCTCGAGGCCGGTTCTTCAACCCTCGCACCAACGAAATCGGGCGCCTTTATTTCGACTCCGACGGTTATCTCCAACAATCCAACGGTCGCGGATCTTTTCCTAACCCCGCCGACTACTACCAGTCTAAATACCGCCGGCAGCGTCAACCACACGCCGAGTTCGCCAAATCTGTCAGCAGCGAAACCCGGGGCTCTATCGATTCGGACGACCGGCATCAATCCCCCGACAATCGCGACGAATCGAACCACCGCGACAGTAAGTGGACGAGTTCTCGCTTGGATTCAGCCCGAGCCACTGTCGATCGCGCCACGTACCCACCGTATTGAGATGACCACGCTTACTAAAATCGCGACTTCCGCGACTCCCGAAGGCAACCACGCGATCGCCTCGCCTCCGGAATACACCACCGGACCAGCTAACACATCGGAAACGTCGTATGCGGTGAGGATAGCCGCGGAACCAGTTACCACTCGAATGGAACAAGCTCCGATTGTTGCACAGGTGGAACCTCCGCGTTTGGTTTCCAGCCAATCGATGAAGCTCTCTCCTTCGGCGGTGCCTCCCCTCGAGCGGCCTTCGTTGGACACAGAAGAATCGCCACGGTCAGCTAGCGCGAACATTCGGCTCGATTCATCGCAGAGCACGAATCCTCTGAGCCTGAGCAGCAGGACTTCGTTCGTAGAGTCTGAGCAATCCGTTTCTGGAGTGACTAAGCAGACAGCGCCGAACATGCCTCTGTCTTCTGTGACTGCCAGCCTTGATAAGACGGTCAGAGGTCGTACTGCCTCGAGTACCACTGACAATCAGTCTCATCGCGATGGCCTCGCAGATGGAGCACCGGTGCTCTCCATCGTTCCAGGCTTCACGGACCACGGCAATATCTCCAATGCTGTTATAGTTTCGGACCACGCGCAGAGCGTCACCGACACGCCCCGCGCCTCCAGGCCGGTCGTAAATGGCTCGTCTAACACGACCCAAGGCGAGAAAGTCCCGGTCACTCGAATTCAGAAGGCAACCGCATCGTCGATATCGACTAGCAGTGAGGTTACTCGTTCCGATGATCTGACTCCGCGCCTTGAGCAGCCTAAGAAGCCCGCCAGTGAGCAAACCGGTATCACAGCAACAAGCTTTCGTGGTTCGAATGACCAGCCGCCCCGCATCGATCTTTCGATTAGTGACGATAGTTACTCATCGAAGAGCTCGATCAGCCTCGGCGCAAAGGACCTGGCAGTGCCGGTAGCTATCTCGACCGATGAGAGGGCACCGGCGACCTCCCAGACGGCACGCACAGCTGTTAACGCCACCGCCGATCGGGCAGATCGATTGATCGCGGAGGCTAGCTCCCTTTTGGCTCTTGATCCTTCGTACGGTACGCCGCGCCCGCCTGGGAATGAGCGCCTCGCAGATGCTTTAGTGACGGGGAATTCGCCGATCGCAGCCCGCGAAAGGAATCGTTCGAGTGCTGGTGAAGATTCCGCTGCAGCCACCAACATCGTCGATGCTATTACCGGTACGGCTGAGAACGTCTCACCGCAGACTCCCAATGGTCGGGAGGTTTCGCATTCTGATGCTTCCGAATATAACGCCGACGTTGCGTCTCGCTCCGCGGACGACCCTAACGCAGTTCCAATCTCCGGAGCGATCACCACCCGTGCGAATCGGTTGCTACCCGAGGCCTTCGAAAATGAAGCGCTTCCTTCTTCGGTTCGTTCCTCGACTGCCACAGCGCTCGCGCAGGGCAAACCCGCGGAACCAGAGACTTTGGTAACTCCTCCGCTGCCTTTGGTAAAGACTCAGACGCCCCATCTGAGTATTGGCTCCGACCGCGCCACAGCGAGTCAGCGGTCGGAAGTAGCGGGAGGAACTACCGAATCTGCGCCTATCAGACAGCCTCAGGACTTGAGAACCCAACTGGAGGGCGCCAGGGTCGCTGATGTGACGGTTCAGCTAGCTGACGGACAAACCGCGCACGCCACGGTGCGAGAACGCGCCGGCTCGATCGAAGTCAAAATCGTTACTTCCAGTGATGCTTCGGCACAAAGGGTGTCCAGCGAGGTTGATACTATGCGCCAGAATCTTGATGCGGCTGGTCTCCGACTCGGACAAGCCGAGGTTTCATACCAGCAGAACGATACCGGGCGCCGCGACGGTCAAGGGCAGGAACCTCGGCCACCGCAAGACGCACCGAACAAGGACGGATCGATATTCACACTAAGTGAGGTAGCGGAATGAGCGCATTAACCGATTCAGTCACCGCGGCGGCAGCGCCGACTAACAGCAACCCCGCGGCGGCGCTGTCGCCGGCGCTGACTGCGGGCGATTTCCTGCAGATACTCGTAGCCGAGTTCCAAAACCAGGACCCGACCTCGCCTACCGATCCGACGCAGTATGCAAGCCAGATGGTCGAGTTTTCAAACCTCGGGCAGCTACAGAGCATTAATCAGGATTTACAGAGTAGCGAGACGCCGCAGACCAGTCTCATGCAAGCCGCATCGACTTTCATTGGTCGTCAGGTGGTGGCGGCGGGAAATACCATCGGCGTGCAAAACGGAAAGGCTACTTCTATCGCGTACGCACCTGCCTCGACAGATACCTATACCGCGAACGTCTATAATGCTTCCGGGCAGCAGGTCGACTCAGTCTCACTAGGACAGTTGGCAAATGGTTCGCTGCAAAGCTTCACCTGGAACCCATCTTCCTCGCAGCCGGCAGGCCTTTATACCGTCCAAATCGTCAACAGCAAAAACGTAGCGCTCACCGGCCTGCTCGAACAGGGAGTCGTGAGCAGCGTTGCGATGGGGAGTAATGGTGGCGTTTCGCTGAACCTCGGAAACCTCGTGATTCCGGAAACTCAAGTAGCGAGCGTCGCGCAACCGACATCCAACTAACGAGCAACAAAAGGGGAGATAGATCCAATGGCTGGAGATTCATTTTCAATCACGCAGACCGGGTTACAAGGCATAGAAACGGCGATGCAGGCGGTTAGCGATAACCTTGCTAACGCACAGACAAATGGCTTTCAGGCTGAAACCGTCGAGTTTGGCGCTTTGCTGGGAGAATTCGTCGCCGGCAACGCTCTGGGTGGTGGCGTCGCGGTACAGGGCGTTTCGCGGGACTTTTCCGAGGGAGCAATCACCCAGGTTAATTCGCCGACCGACATGGCGATTCAGGGCAACGGCTTCTTCGTGCTGCAGGACTCCAACGGTGTCCAAAGTTTTACCCGCAACGGACAGGTAACTGAAAACTCCACGGGTACGCTGGTTGGTTTTAACGGCTCTGAGTTGATGGGCTATCCGGTGAACTCTTCAGGCACGGCCGGGTCAGTGCTCGCTCCAATCGTAATCCCACAAGGGGTGCTGGCGCCGTCCGCCTCGAGCCAGAATACCGTAAGCGGAAACCTTGATGCTTCCAGTCCGGTGATTACCGGCAGCATCAACCCTTCGGATCCGTCGACTTATAGCTCTTCAGTGAGCGTGCAGGTTTATGACAGCCTCGGCAATGCGCATGTCCTGACCTATTATTTCCAGAATGCCGGAGCCGGCACCTCGCCCGCGGCCGAAAACTGGAACTGGACGGCCACCCTTGATGGCAGCGCGACCGGACTCACGAACAATTCCGGCACCGTCGGCTTCGACACCAATGGTAACATTGTCAGCGGCGCTCAGCCTGGGTCCGCGCTGACGGCTACTATCAGCGGCGCGGCGAATCTTTCGCTCAACCTGAATTTCTCGGGCCTGACCCAGTTCGCCGGGTCGAATGCCACCACCGCGACCGCGGACGGCAATGCTATTGGACGGCCACAAGGCGTTAGCATCGATAACAACGGCATAGTTTCCGTGGCCTACTCGAACGGACAGAATGTCAATGTCGCCCAGGTCGCCGTTGCGACCTTCACCGCTCAGCAAGGGCTGCAGCTGAACAGCGAAGGCGCATACTCACAGACTGCCTCTTCCGGAACGCCGACCATATCGGGCGCCAACGCAGGCTCGGCCGGTAGTATCGTGTCGAGCTCCCTGGAAAATTCTAACGTTGATACCACCAACCAGCTCGTCAACCTGGTGGTTTTGCAGCGCTCCTATCAGGCGGATGCCAAGGCGTTGCAAACCCAGGACAGCATTCTCGGCACCTTGATGCAGATTGTGACCCAGTAGACAGGTGAAGAAGGTTATCATCATAGCGCTGTCTGCCGTGCTTTTGCTCGGCGGCGGCGCCGCGGCGGCGCTAAAGTTAGGGTTTCTCGGCGGTGGCGCAGGCGCTGTTCCACAACCGGTCCCGATGAAGGTCGCGTACGTCGAAGTCAGGGAGATGACGCTCCGTCTGGCGGACTCCGGCAGTGAGCACTACATCAAACTCGACCCGGTACTAGCGGTCCGCGCCGCTGAGGCTGAAGCAATGGAAAACAAGATCCCGGTCGTACGCGATCGCATAGTTACCGTGGTCACGGCGCGTTCCTCCAGCGAACTGGCTTCGCCCACGGGACAGCGCAAGCTCAAAGAAGATTTGGTATCGACCTTGCACAAGGACTTCCAGGATAACCTCGTTGATATTTATTTTTCTGACTACCTTGTCGAGTAGCCGGGTCGACCAAATGAAGTATCTGAAGCTCATCACGATTAGCGCCGTAACTGTGGGTGCATTCCTGACCGTCACGTCTGGAGCCTGGGCACTCGATCTCGCGATCGACACCGGAACTCACGGCACCGGCCCGCTGGAGCTAGCCACCCTCCTGACGCTGATCACTCTGGCGCCCGCGCTGCTGATCATGCTGACTTCATTCACTCGCATCGTAATAGTGCTCTCACTGCTACGTCAGGCACTGGGTCTTCAGCAAACGCCACCTAATATTGTGATAACAGGTTTGGCGCTGTTCCTTTCGATGCTGGTGATGGCTCCTACCTGGACACGGATCCAAAGTTCCGCAGTCGATCCTTATATGGCGGGCAGGCTGGCGCCCAAGGACGCCGTCGCCAATGCCCAGGTGCCGCTGCGTGATTTCATGCTGCGGCAAACGCGAGTGCAAGACATAGAGATGGCGCGTGGCTTGCTCGCCAAAAGTAACGTCACCTTACCATCGGGTTCTCCGAACGAATTGCCCTTCTATGCGCTGGTTCCGGCGTTTGTATCGAGCGAGCTCACCTCGGCCTTTAGAGTAGGATTTCTCATCTTTCTGCCCTTTCTGGTGATCGATCTGGTGGTATCAGCGGTATTGATGGGGCTTGGCATGTTCATGTTGCCACCTTCAGTTATTACGATTCCGCTTAAACTCTTAGTCTTTGTGTTGGCTTCCGGGTGGCCGCTTCTACTGGGAAATCTGGGCGCAAGCTTCTCGTGAGGAAGGAAGAGGATCGCAAATGACATCGGCACTGGCATCAGACCTGTTTCGCTCCACATTGTGGACAGCTTTGGAAGTCGGCGGTCCTCTTCTCGCCGTCTTGACGGCGACTGCGGTGGTCTTCGGAATTCTCCAGGCGGCAACCCAGGTGCAGGACGCGAGTGTGTCTTTCACGCCTAAGGTCGCCGCCGCGGTGGCGACTGTCTGGCTCGGATCGACCTGGATGATCTCGGCTCTCGGAACCTTCATGCACAAAGCCTTCATCACTATTCCATGGATCGTGCAGCGATGAATTTAACCATCGGAAATGATGTAGCACTCGCTTTCGGCTTGCTCTTCGCACGAGCCGGTGGCGTGATGAGTGCGCTTCCGACGCTGCTAGGAGTTTCCATGCCGGTACAGGTCCGCCTGATGCTGGCCGCCTTGATCGCCGCGGCTTTGATGCCGTTGGCGTCGGTGACGATGCCGGCCGCACCAGGAGTGGCTCCGATTGTCCTTCTGGTAATTCGAGAGATCGCGATCGGGCTGACCTTGTCGTTCGCCGCTTCCATCGTGGTTGGCGCGGTCATGACCGCTGGAAGCGTGATCGGTGGAAGCATGGAAATGAACAGTGGCGCGGTTCTGCGCGGCCACATCGAGTCACCCAATGCTTTATCCGACGGTTTCGGGGCGCTTGCCGCCCTGTTGTTCTTCGTCGGCGGTTTTCATCGCATGTTGATACTCGCCCTGGCGAAAAGCCTGCTAGTCGCTCCCTTGGGAATGCTTTCGCTGCCCGACCTACATCACCTCCTCGGTCTGGGCGGGCGGATTTTCGCGCTTGCGCTCGCACTCAGTTTTCCGGTGATGGTTCCGCTGTTCGTCCTCTCGATCGCGCAAGGAGTAATCGCCCGGTTAGCGCCACAGGTGAATATTCTCATCGCCGCGCCGGCCGCGATCCTGATGGCGGGACTGGTGCTGCTCGGGTTGGACTCAGCCGGGCTTGGTGCGGGGATCATGCGGGCCTGGACCAGTGTTATGACCCAATCGATGGAATGGCTCAATGGCTGATCGCGATCAAAAGACCTTTCCAGCTCTGCCACAAAAGCGCGAACGCGCCCGTGAGCAGGGGCAGGTCGCGCGCTCGCGGGATTTGACCTCGGCGATTTCGTTTGTGGCCGGAACTCTCTTTTTTGCCGGCGCCACCGCGCTCGCGTCGGACTTCGTCATCGGCGCGTTCCGACGAGCCCTCGCGGCAACCGGGTCCAGCGATTTGCCAAGCTCCGTTGGGCAAGCCTTAGGATGGCCGATCGCGATTGCGATTGCGGCGATGTTCCTTCTAGCTCTCGCCGCCGTCGTCGGCTCAACCGCGCAAGGAGGACTGGTCTTCGCCGCTTCGCGGCTCGCTCCCGATCTGAGTCGACTCAATCCGCTTAAGTACTTCGAACGGATTTTTTCCGGCGCCGGGCTACTCGAACTCGCCAAGGCCGGGATCAAAATAGTCCTGATCGGATTCATCGCCTGGAGTACCGCAAAGTGGGCGCTCGAAGTGGCTGCCGGCGCGCATGACATAGCGGAAGGCCTGGCCGCCCTCGCCGCTGCTAGCCGGCGGATTCTTTACTGGAGCGCGACAGTAGCTCTGATCGCCGCCGGCGCCGACTACGCTCATAAGCGCTACGAGCACGAGGCCGACCTTCGCATGACCCGCCAGGAGTTTCTCGACCAGCTGAAGCAGGACGAAGGCAATCCCCAGATCAAGCGCGCGATCCGAAACGCGCGGCGCAAGAACTTCAAGCGCGTCCGCGGAATCCATCAGGCGGCGACCGCCACCGTGGTGCTGACCAATCCAACCCACTTCGCCGTGGCTTTGCGTTATCGCCGTGGATTCGATCAGGCACCACTCGTAGTTGCCAAGGGCGCGGGTGAAAACGCGCTTCGGATAATCTCGATCGCGCGATTGGCGGCGGTTCCCGTGCTGCAAAACAAGCCGCTGGCGCGCGCGTTGTTCAAGGTGGTCGACGTCGGCGAGTTCATCCCGCGCCAGTTCTATCGCGCCATCGCCGAAGTCCTCGCGACGATCATGCGCGCCGAGGAACGCCGCAAGCAAACCAAAGGAGCGGCCTGATGGCTTCGCAAACTACTCCCGCACAGTTCATCAGCGCCTCCGAGCTCGCGCTTCCACTCACCGCCATGCTGGTGCTGGCCGGAATGGTCGCACCAATCGGCGCCACCATCCTGGACGTGATGCTCTCGCTCTCACTGGCGCTCTCGATAGTGGTGCTGGTCGTATCGGCGTCGAACCGCAGCGCGCTCGACTTTTCCGCATTCCCCACCGTCATGCTGATCGCGACACTGTTGAGGCTCTCACTCAACGTCGCTTCGACGCGGCTCATTCTTTTGCATGGCGACCTCGGCGCAGGCGCGGCCGGTACAGTCATCGAGGCGTTCGGTCGCGTTATCGTCGGTGATAACTATGCGGTTGGAATGGTGGTCTTCGTGGTTCTCGCGATCATCAACTTCGCGGTCGTCACCAAGGGCGCCAGCCGGGTCGCCGAAGTAGCGGCCCGCTTTACCCTCGACGCCATGCCGGGCAAACAGATGGCCATCGACGCGGACTTGAACTCTGGGAGTATCGGCGAGGAAGAAGCGCGGCGACGGCGCCGCGACCTCGGGCGCGAGGCGGATTTTTTCGCCTCGATGGATGGTATCGGCAAGTTTGTGCGTGGTGACGCCATCGCGGCCATCATGATCATGGCGATCAACCTCGTGGCGGGACTCTTTGTAGGTGTGATCGAGCATGGGTTGTCGGTGAGCGAAGCACTCCACACCTATACCATCCTTACTATAGGTGATGGACTGGCCGCCCAGATCCCGGCTCTGCTTACCTCTACCGCCGCGGGCGTGATCGTATCGCGCACCTCGAGCGACCTGGACTTGCCGAACACCATTGGCAAGGAGATGATGCGCAATCCCGGCGTTCTTTTCGGCGCGGCAGGACTGCTGGGAATCATCGGACTGCTTCCGGGTCTTCCGCATGTTCCGTTTGTAGCTCTCGCAATCGTACTAGGTGCGCTCGGATTCCGAAGCCGCAAAGCGGCTGAGGAAGCGGCCAAAGAAATTACTCTCGCTAAGCCTAAGCCGGTAGATGCCAGCGCCAGTGCCTGGCCTGACATCCTGCGCCTCGAGCTAGGTGCGGCCCTGGTGCCCTTCGTCAATGAACCGTGGAAGCTCGCGGAGAAGATTCAGGCGCTGCGGCCCAAACTGCGCGATGAGTTAGGCATCACGCTCCCGGCGGTGCGCATAGTCGATAACCTCGCACTCGATCAGAACACCTACCGAATCTTGCTACGCGGCACCGAGGTCGCGCGTGGCGCGGTACGCGCAACCATGAGCCTGGCAATCCCGGGAGTCAAAGGACCTAGCGCGAGCGTCAAGGGTATAGAAACGACGGAGCCGGCCTTCGGTTTGCCGGCATTGTGGGTCGGTGGTGAGCAGGTCACCATCGCGAGGCTCAACAACTATACGGTGGTTGATTCGCTTACGGTTTTGGTGACTCATCTGGCCGAGATTCTGCGCGCCAATGCCGCCGAGATTCTTACCCGCAAAGACGTCGAAGGAATGCTGGAGCAGGCCCAGAAAGTCGTGCCCCGCATCGTGGAGGAGTTGTCGGGCGTCGGCATCCACTTAGGGTCTGTGTTTCGAGTCCTTCAAATGCTTTTGGCACAGCGAATATCTGTTCGTGATCTTCCTGTCATACTCGAAGCTCTCGCCGCTGAAGGTGGCGCCACCAAGGATCCTAACGAGCTCACCGAACGCATTCGTCCCATGATTGCGCGCGCTATCTGCGAGCCGCTACGCCGCGCCGATGGTGCGCTTCCGGTGCTCGTCGTCGATCCTTCTATCGAAGAGCCGTTCTTTACCGCTGCGAGTCAGGATCATCAGGCGCTGACCGATCCGTCGGTTATGCGCCAGGTCACCGACTCGATTCGCAAGGCTAGCACCGAAGCTGCTTCGAAAATGATGGATATGCCGGCCGTCGTCGTGTCGCCGCAGATTCGCCGGATGTTCGAGAGAGTCGCGCGGCGCGCTTCGCGTCACATCGTCGTGCTCGGCTCGGCGGATATCCCGGCCGGCGTGGAACCTACGATTGTGGGAAGGATTTCCTAGTTGCGTGATCGCGTGAAAGCCTACGCTGAACAAATTGACGCGCCGGTGCCGGCGATGCTCGACGATCGCGAGATCGCGCGCCTGGTCGAGAGCTATATCCCGCTGGTGCTGCATCAGGTGGATCGCTCGTGGCTATCACCGCGTCTAGGTCTCACGCGCGAGGATCTCGTCTCGGCCGGGTGTTATGGACTGCTGCTTGCCGCTCGCAGGTTCGATCCCTCGCGTGGAGTCGCCTTTGGCGTATTCGCGCGCACTCACGTTCACGGCGCGCTGATGCGCGAGATTCAGACTGCGATGAAGGCGGCGGGGGTGGGTTCCGACGAGGTCTTCGTGGGCAGCGATGAAATCGAACTTGATTCCATCCCGGACGAAAAAGCCGCGCTGGTAGTCGATAGCGCCGAAACCGCCCAACTGCGTGAGCTGATGGAATTTAGTCTTACCGAACGCGAACGGCTGCTGGTTACGCTCTACTACTACGAGGAACTGACCCTGGCCGAAATCGCCGCGGTGCTCGAGGAGTCCGAAAGCTCCGTGTCACGCGCGCTCAATTCGGCGGTCACACAACTACGAGCCGCATTGAAGGATGGAAAGGGGGAAACCAAATGAATGGCCTTTATCTGGCTGCTTCGGGCGCCGCAACTACGCTGGAGGCGCTCTCGGCGGTCGCCGACAACATCGCGAATCTCAGCACGCCGGGCTTCAAGCGAATGCTCAATGAGGCGCAGGCGGTCAGCGGCAACAACAGTCCCTACCAGTTTGCGGCCGCCGATGAGACTCCCACGATCGATACCGCGCAAGGACCTCTGCGCGCCACTGACAATCCGATGGATGTAGCTGTGACCGGTCCCGGCTTCATTTCCGTACAAGGACCTAATGGCACTGCTTATACGCGCAACGGCACCCTCGCGGTCCAGCCTGATGGAACGCTGACCGCGGCGGGCTATCCGGTGCTCACACCCGGTGGCGGAACCATCACGATCAAGACTCCGGGAACCATCGTAGTTGGGGGAGACGGCTCCGTCAGCGTCAATGGCACGCCGGTTGGACAGATCGGAATTGCCGATTCCACCGGCGTTAAAATGGTTTCGCTAGGCGCGAGTCTCTACCGTGGCGCCAATGGCGAGGATTTACCGCCGGCTACCAGCAGCCAGATGCACCAGGGATTTCTCGAGGGTGCGACCGGCTCCGAGATGGGCGAAATAACTTCGATGCTCAGCATGATGCGCAACTATGAGTCATCAATGAAGGCCGTGCAGAGTATAGATACCAGTCAGAGCCAGGTCATCCAGGCCTTCACACTTCAGGCATAAGGGGGGACTTCACAATGCTTCAAGCCATGTCGACCGCCGCGACCGGGATGCAAGCGCAAGAGACGCAGATCCAGGTCATTTCAAATAACCTCGCCAACGCCTCGACGCCGGGCTTCAAGGTCTCGCGCGCGGCCTTTCAGGATTTGCTTTACGTCAACGAGCGGCAGGCCGGCACGCAGTCTTCGCAAACCAGTTTCGTGCCTACCGGGTCATCGATCGGACTGGGCTCCAAAACCGCGTCGGTCGATCAAGTCTTCACCGAAGGTCAGCTCGATAATACCGGTAACCCTCTCGACGTGGCTATCCAGGGCAACGGATTTTTCCAGGTCAATATGCCGGACGGCTCTATCGCCTATACCCGCGACGGGAGTTTTCGCCTCGATCAAAACGGCCGCCTGGTAACCCTGGATGGTTACACGATCATGCCGGGCATCAATGTGCCGCAGGGCTCGCAAAACCTAACCATCGGTCCTGACGGCACGGTTTCGGTGCAGGTTGGGAATCAGACTCTCCCAACCCAGGTCGGCCAACTCCAGATAATCAACTTTCTCAATCCGGCCGGCCTCCAACCGATGGGACAGAATCTCTACAAAGTGACGCAAGCCTCGGGTCCGCCACAAACCGGAATCGGCGGACAGAACGGTTTCGGCTCGGTGGCGCAGGGTTTTCTTGAGATGCCGAACGAGAGCACGGTACAGGAATTGGTTGGACTGATCTCGGCCCAGCGCGCTTACGAGGCAAGTTCAAAGGCCGTGCAAGTCGCAGACGATATGCAGAGTACCGCCAATGGCCTTATCGAGCGTTGACAGTAAGTTGTTAGGAGCTATGGCAGCGGTGATGGGCGTGCTACTGATGACGTCCTCGCCGGCGCTCGCCGACACTTCAACCAGATTCGATGCATCCGCTCCCAGTGGTTCGTCCGACACCGCGGCCGACATCTCTACTCAAGTCGAGGCCCAGCTCACGACGCTGGTACCTTCGGGCATGCGGGTCGACCATGTCGAGCTGGGTTGCAAGCCGGCGGTGGGTTCGACTTTGAAGGCAGTGGCTCCCGGCTTCGCGCAATTGAACTCGCGTTCCTTCATGGTCGAGTTGCTGAAAAACGATCGGCCCACCTACTGCTCGGCCACGATGGATGCGAGCCGCCAGGTCCTGACTGCCAGTCGCGACATCCAGCCGAACGAACCGCTAACCGAAGCTGACTTTCAGACTCAGTGGGTCGATGCTTTTGGAGCGTCTGGGGCACTGCTTACGTTTCCGGATCGAGGTCCTTATGTCAGCGCGACGACAGTACGCGCCGGACAACCGCTTTATCAAAGCGCCTTGGAGCGTCCCATCGCAGTGCATGCGGGCGAGATGGTCATGGTGTTGGTCAAAAATGGCCCGGTTCAATTACGCGCGCAGCTGCAAGCCCAATCCCAGGCGGCGATTGGCGACACGGTAACCGTGGTGAATCCAGTCAGCGGCATTCCAGTGATGGTTACGGTTACCGGTCCCAGAAATGCTGAACTGGTGATGCAATGAAAGCGATCATCAAGCTCGCGGTTCCGACGTTGCTCGCTCTACTCAGCCAGGGCTGCGCCGCAATACCCTTCATCCCGCTCGTAACCGAAGTGCCAAAGATGTTTACGTCGAGTCCTTCGCCTGCGACGGTTCAGCCGATTGCGGATGCCGCTCCTCACGCGCCCGATCCAGCCGTTGTAAAGGCCATCGCGACGCCGCCGGTCGGAGACGCGGGAGTTATGATTCCGCAGACCGACCGCGTCTCATTCCAACCTGCCGCGGAAGGAAGCATCCCACTCCGAGTGGCCGGCGCGGATTTGGTCTCCGATGTCAAGGCGCATTCCGTGGGAGACGTGGTGACCATAAACGTCGCCGAAGCTATCGCGTCGGAAGCTAAGGCGAATACCAGCCTCGAAAATAAGCGGGCCATCTCCGCCGGTATGCCTAACCTCTTCGGAGCTCTCGAGTCAGTGGCCGCAAAAAATCCGATGCTGAATCTGTCCAGCCTGATAAACGGCTCGACCGACAACTCCAGCACCGGCACCGGCGATATGTCCGCAAATGACACCTTTACCGCGACCATCAGTGCGATCGTGGTAGCGGTAAATCCGTCCGGGACACTCTCGATCAAGAGCGATCGACATGTCCGAGTGAACGGCGAAGACGACACCATTCATATGAGCGGTGTCATACGCCCGGAAGACCTCGATTCCAACAACATGATTGCGTCGAGCCAGGTGGCTGACCTGGAGATAAGCATGCTGGGTCAAGGCCAGGTACGCGACAAACAGGGTAATGGCCTTGGAACGCGACTGTTTGACTGGATATGGCCGCTATAATGAACATTCTACGACTATCAGTCTTTGTAGTCGCCACGCTATTGTTAGGGGGCTTCGCCTGGGCTCAGGATTCGTCCGGTCCGACGGCCACCACTCCGCTGATACTTCCGCCGCCTAGCGACAACGCATCGCCCGGTGACGCGATCTATTTACCGCAGAGCAACAAACCGGCTCAGATCTCACCCGCCGGTGGGCTGCTCGGTTATCAACACGGCGCGGCGGGAGGCGTGGTTTCGCTTTCAACGCTCGCGCATATTCGCGGAGTGCGGGTAAACCACTTAGTAGGTCATGGTTTGGTGGTCGGACTGCAAAACACCGGCGACTCGCAGCAGACATTGTTTTCGATCCAATTTCTGCTCAACACCCTGCGTCACGAAGACATAACTATTCCCTCGAGCCTTAACCCGCAGAATATCCAGACTCGAAACCTTGCGGCGGCGATAGTGACGGTTGATTTGCCTGCCTTTGCGAGAGTAGGCGCTCGGGTCGATGCGCTGGTGTCAGCGCTCGGAGATGCGCGTTCGCTCCAGGGCGGCACCTTGATGATGACTCCGTTGCGCGGAGCTGACGGACGCGTCTATGCCCTTGCGCAGGGACCACTCACAGTCGAGGGGTATTTCGCGGCGGCCGCCGGCGGGGCATCGGAGCGCAAGAACTTTCAAACCGCGGGACAGATTCCCGGCGGAGCTACGGTTGAGCGCGAAGTGTCCGAGAATTTCGGCGCGAACCAGCATCTGCAACTGGATCTGAACGACCCTGACGCTGCGGTCGCGATGCGCGCCGCTGACGCTATCATGCAGCGCTACAGCGACGCTCGGGTAGCCGTGCTCGATCCCGGCACTTTGGATGTCACACTACCCGGCGCGCTCTCGCCGGTGGGCTTCGCCGCGTCACTTGATGAGATCGCGGTGGCGGCCGGCGAGTCCGATCGAGTCGTGATGGACGAACGCACGGGCACTATCGTAGTAGGTGGCGCGGTGACCGTCGGAAAGGCCGCCATCAGCCATGGTAGTCTTACAGTTACCATCGAACCCACCTTGACAGCATCACAGCCGACGCCGTTCAGCCGAGGCGGTACGACGGTTTCCCTCAAGAGCGCCAAGATTAGTGTTAAGGAAGAAAAAGGCGAGTTTTTCATGATCCCCAAGGACGCCAGCGTCGAGCAGATTACTGAGACGCTTAATGCGGTCGGAACCAAGCCCGGAGACACCATCGCAATTTTCG
Source organism: uncultured delta proteobacterium (assembly GCA_963761255.1). Taxonomy (GTDB): domain Bacteria; phylum Desulfobacterota; class Binatia; order Binatales; family Binataceae; genus DATGKG01. Next base: position 394,520 of record CAVXGH010000014.1, on the reverse strand, counting down.
AAGGTCTGCGTGCCGCGGGAGCGCTGCACGGGGAACTAATCATACGTTAGTAAGGAGTTAGAAGCATGTCAGTGTCCACTCCAGGAGTCTTCAACCGCTCAATGTTTGCGAGTGCCACTCCGCAGACCAGTCAGAAAGCCGCCTCCGCCGGATTCGCGCAGATATTCACCACCATGCTCGCCAAGCAGATGCGCCAGTCCATGGTGGGATCGGACAATGGTCCCATGGGTATCAGCGGTGGCGCGACCGGTGACATCTATGGCGCCTTTATCGATCAGGCGATGGGCAAAGCGCTGGCGGGTTCCAAGTCTATGAGTCAGTTTAACAAAATGATCGATCGTGAGCTCTCCGGCCCACGGCATCCAGTAAGCTCGGCTTTGAAGGGTGTGAAGCCAGGAGCAATTGAACTCGCGCGGGGCACCCGAATGGGAGGTGCATCGCTAGTGGGCACGCCTGAAACAACCGGCACTTCGTCACCCATTTACACAGGTGTAACTATGCCGGCCGATGCGGAAGGGCCGATTTTGTTGCCGCCGAGTCCATCGTCGGCGGCACCGGTCTTGCTGCCTCCACCGTCAGAGGGTTAGCGCTCGATGGCAAACTCGATTTCAGGAATTGGCGGTTCGGCCCCCAGTCCACAGATTGACCTGCTTGGGACCTCCGCGGCTGCGAAGCAGACCGTGCTGGGCGGGTCGCAGGGTGCAGGCGAAATCACGTCGCCCACTTCCGAAGGCGAGGCGACCAGTCTCTCGAGCCTGGGAAGCTTCATCGCCAGAGCGAGTGCGCTCGCCTCCAGTCAAAGCTCGATTCGACCGGAAGTGGTCGCTTCGCTGAAGTCGCAAATCGCCGCCGGCACCTATAAGCCCGATCCGGATGAGGTAGCCGCGCGCATCGCCGCGGCGCTCAAGTCCTAGAGGATCTGAATGTCAGCCCTCGGAAAGCGGATCTCCGAACTTGCCGGTCGGCTAGGGACTATCGAAGGACTCGAGCAGGTAGAGCAGGAGATTCGAGCTCTCAACCAGCGACTTTTACATGCTGATCTCGATCTTTCGCGCGGCGAGACCTTGGAGATACACGATGCTCTGGCCTTCCTGGGAAACGCTATCTCCGAGATGAGCCGGGTAGCAAAGAGAATGCTCGAAAGCGCCGGCGTTCGAGGTATCGAACATGTCGGTTAACCTTCAAGCGATCGGCGTCAGCGGAATCTATGCGGCGGAAGCGGAAATATCCGCGGCGGAATCCAACATTTCCAACGCCTCGAATCCTAACTACTCCGTCGAATCGGTGAACCTCGAGGCTAACGCCGGTTATGGCGGTATCGGCAACGGGGTAATGGTGCTCGGGACCGTCCGCGCTGAAGCGCCTTATCTAACCAGCCATATAAATACCAATCAGTCCACTGACAGCTATAATCAGGCGTTTTCGCAGGCTACCACCGAAGCACAGCAGGCCCTGGCACCGAGCTCCGGTAATGATCTATCAGGCGCTATGCAGACCATGTTCAATGCCTTCACCAATCTATCCGCGTCCCCACAGGATGCTACGGTTAGGTCATCCGCAATCGCCGCACTCACGCAGTTTGCGCAGACCGACCAAGGGTTGTCGTCCAGTCTGGGTAGCATAGCGGGAAGCCAGCTGACCCAGGTGGGATCGCTGGTTTCGCAAGTCAATAATGCCAGTTCGCAAATCGCGCAGCTCAATGAGCAAATTACCGCCGCCCAGGCGGGCGGACAGAGCGGCGCCGCACTTGAGGATCAACGCGACGCGCTGGTCAATCAGCTTGCGACCTTGATCGGCGCCAATGGCGATGCGCAGGGCAACGTGACTGTTGGTGGAGTGCCGCTGGTCTCCGGAACCTCGGCACTCACGCTCTCAACCGTCGGTTCCGGGGCGTCGCTAGGTCTTGAAGTTGACCTGAGTCAGGGCAGCATTCCAGTCGATACAAGCCAAATCGGCGGAACTCTGGGAGGGGTCATGGCAGGTGCTACCAGTGTTTTGCAGCTACAGTCGCAGGTCAACGGGCTGGCAACTTCGGTCGCGAGCGCACTTAACACCCAGGCTGCGAGTGGCTACGGCCTTGATGGATCCACCGGAACGCCGTTGTTCACAGTATCCGGCAGTGGCGGTCCGATTGCGGTCAATTCCGCCCTTACCGAGCAAAACCTGGGTGCGGCGGCCACTGCGGGTGGCGCACCCGGCGATGGCTCCAATGCCGCGGCTCTCGCAGCGATCGGAAACAATCCGAACCTGGTCGCCTCGATACCCGACAGCACTCCGGTCGAAGCTTTTTCGGAAATAACCAGCAATTTCGGAACCGTGGTGCAGTCCGCGAATAACGACCAACAGCAATCGGCCGCAACCTTGCAATCGCTGACCCAACTCAAGGGCAGCATCACCGGGGTCTCGCTCAACGATCAGCTGACGCAGTTGATTCAGTATCAGAACTCCCTGGAAGCGTCGGGACGCGCGGTTCAAGCCGCCAACGACATCACTACGTTTCTCGTGCAGAACCTGAATTAGCCTGGAGTGATGACCAATGGGTGTGCCCGATCTTTCGCTCTTCAATTCGCTGGCCTACTCGCTCGATAACACCACCTCCAGTCTCCAGCAGATCGAGCAACAGATCTCGACGGGCAAACAGTTTCTTCAGCCCTCCGATAATCCGACCGAGTATGCCGCTTCCCAGGTGCTGACCGCGCAAAACTCCGCGGTGTCGAATGATCTCGTGCTGGCGCAACAGGTTCAGGCGCAACTCACTACCGCTGACAACGCGCTGTCGAATGTTGGCAACGCCATCGATTCCGCGCTTTCGATCGCGACTCAGGGCTCCAACGCCACCACCAGCACGTCATCGATGGCAACCTTGGGTGCGCAAGTACAATCGATCCTGCAGCAGGTGATCGGCGAGGCGAACTCGCAGTACGGCGGATCGTACTTGTTCGCGGGCAACCAGGTGCAGGCCTCGCCCTACGATACGACCGGCAACTATGCGGGTGACAGCGGAGCCAATTCGGTTACGTTCAGCAACGGAAACCAGGTCCAGACCAACTTTGACGGGCAGTCTATCTTTGGCAATTCCAGCAGCGGTTTGATCGGGACGCTCACCTCCCTGGCGAGCGCGCTTAACAGCGGCAATCAAGCGGAGGTTGCATCCGCTTTGCCGCAGTTACAATCCGCGCTGACCAACCTGGCCACTGTGCGTGGCAACCTCGGGATTAACCTCCAGACTGCGAACAACCTGGTGACCAGTTCGACCGATCAGAGCACGACGTTACAAGCGCAGATCTCGAATCTGACCGGCGTCAACGTCGCGCAAGCGGCGGCTAACGAACAGGAAGCATTGTTGCAGGAACAGGCGCTGGTCTCGCTGGGATCCGATTTGGGCAAGATTCCGCTGGTCAACATCCTGGCCTAAATCAACCGCCGCTCTCGCGCGAAACCTTTCCGATCGCATATTATGGCGACGTTCGCGCATCCTCGTGTGTGCCGAGGTGGCGAAACGGCAGACGCAGTGGACTCAAAATCCACCGTGGGAAACCACATGGGGGTTCAAGTCCCCCCCTCGGCACCAAACTTCTCTTTGAGTTGTCGATCGTTCAAACAGTTTGATCGATGAGCGTGCCGGAATTTATGGTCGGGACTGCTTCGTGGACCGACAAAACCCTCATCGAAACCACCGATTTCTATCCACCCGACGTCAAGACTGCCGAAGATCGCCTGCGCTTTTATGCCGCGCAGTTCCGTACCGTCGAGGTCGATTCGACCTTCTACGCGATCCCGGCGGAGCGCAATGCCGAACTGTGGCGCGAACGCACGCCGCCCGGTTTCGTTTTCGACATCAAGGCTTTTGCGTGGCTGACGCAGCATCCTACTGATGCGTCGCGACTGCCCAAGGACATCAGACAAATGCCGCCCGAGGCCGATCGCGCGAAGCGACGTCTCGGGTTTTCCGGCAAAGACGCACTCGATGCGGCATTCAAAATGTTCTGGAGTTCACTCGCTCCGCTCCATCGAGCGGAGCCGGCGAAAGGCGGATCGCTGGGGATGCTGCTGTTCCAGTTCCCGCCTTACTTCATTTGTAAGCCGTCGAATATGGACTATATCGCGGGCCTCCAGGAGCATATGCCGGGTGCGTCGCTCGCGATTGAGTTTCGCCATCGCAGTTGGACCGGCGGGGAGAAGCAGCGCGCCGAGACGCTGAAGTTCCTGCGCCGCAACGGTCTCTACTTCGTGTCCATCGACGCGCCTGAGGATAAATCGATTCCGCCGTCGTTCATGGATGCGACCGGCGATCGCGCTTACGTGCGATTCCATGGGCGCAATCGCGACGTCTGGTTCGGCAAGCATCAGACCGCGGCTGAGCGTTTCAAATATCTCTATGCCGAACGGGAGCTGGCGGAGAAAGCCGCACAGTTGAAGTCGCTGGCCGAGCGCGGCGTCGAGCGCGCATACGTGATGTTCAACAACTGCTATCAGAACTTCGGCATCTTGAACGCGACCACGATGTCGCAGATGCTGAAGCACTGACGCGATGAAAGCACGCCTGTTCCAATTCCACACCAGCCCGTATTGCGCGAAGGTCCGCAAGATCCTCGACTACAAGGGCGTCGATTACGAAATCGTCGAGGTGGACTACCTCGAACGCAAGGAGCTCCTGGCCGCATCGGGACAGATCATGGTGCCGGCGCTGACGATGGAGAACGGCGAGACCATCGTCGACTCGGAGCGGATCTCGCTGCGCCTCGAGGAACTCTATCCGGAGCCGACCATATTTCCGCCCGGGCTGCGCGGAATTCATCTTGCGCTTTCGCGCTTCATCGACACCGCGGTCGAAGAGGCGCTGTTTCGGGTCGCGGTGCCGGACGAGCTGGAATATTTCCGGGGCGTCGGCGCCGGGCACGAGGCGATGTGGCGGCTCATTCGTGAGCGCAAATATGGCGAGGGTTTCGTCGATCGGATTGGCCGCGAACTGGATGCGAATTGGCAAATCGCCGCCCAGGTCCTCGCGCCATTCGAGGAGCAACTCGGCGCGGGAGTAGGAGCATTTCTCACCAGCCGGATTGGGCTCGCAGATTTTTCGCTTTATGGTCAGCTTCATCTCGCTGCCCTTTCGGGTGAGCTGAAGCTTCCAGAATCGATGCCGAATCTGCGCGCTTTCTACGGCCGGATGGATCGTATCTCCGCGGCGCCCGAGCCGCCTGCCTAGCGACTACGCCAGTTCCGCGAACGCCAGCTTCAGAAAGCGGCTGAAGAGCGCGCCGGTCGAATCGAGCGCGACATCCCACAGCGAAGGTGTGCGGCCTTCGACAAATATCTGATGCCCCTCATCGAGGAATGCGTACACGACGCATACTCCGAGTGCCAGGTACGGTCGCCCCGCCATCGGGCCGCGCAGCAACAGCCAGTAGAGCACTCCATATTCAGTGAAATGCGCGCACTTACGCACCAGCGCATGCAGCACGGTGATGGTTTCTTTCGAGGCGAGTGGGAAGAGCCAGCTCAGCATCGGTTCGATGAACTTCGAGGTGTTCATCGCGGAAAACGATGAAGTGGACATGGTGAAAATCACCACACCCCACAATATGACCGGCAGCCAGTCCACGGCCTGCGGACTGGGGGAACCATCAGCGGTTAGAGCAAAATCATTCGCCATTGGTGAAAATTGAATCCAGCAGTTTCGATGAGGACAGATCGGCTCCCAGGAATTAAATCGGAAATCGTCACGCAACGCTATGCGCGTTCTCAGGGGCTTTCAGTTGATGCAGTAACTGATGTCTGTGGCCGCCGCGAATGCGGCCATAAAAAAACGGGTAGCGATGCCGTTGAGAAGTCCAAGCCGGAGCCGGCGAACGCGCGCAGCTCCCCTTTGCCCTGCTCGCAACCGGACTCCGGCTTCTTCCCCCAGATCCCGTTCCCAATCGTCATCCCATGCTGGCCGATCGAATTCACTCACTGAATGGATCTCAGCTTTGCCTCTCTGAAACAGCGAGTCAATATACCCTACAAACAGTATTGCTGGGTTTAATCTGGGCGAATTGGATTACTTGCGAAGGTAGCGCCGCTGCTGGTTGTTCGGGTAAGCGGCACGCTAAAGTGATGGCTGGCGAGGGGAAGTATGGATCGTTTTTCAACGGTCCGCCCCTCTTCTTCCCCTACGCCAGGTGGGACTTGGTTGAGCAGATGTTGTGCCATTCGAGGGGCTGAAAACGGACTGATTTCTGCCGCGGAGGATTTGTCGATGGCGATGGTGCTTAGCGTTTCTGAAACACATCCGGCCCCGCCGTGTTCGATTGTGATACTGGGGGCTTCGGGCGACCTGGCGCGGCGCAAATTGTTACCGGCGCTTTACAACCTGGAGCATTGTGGTCAGGAACTGTTGCCGCCGCAGACTTCGATTCTCGGGTTCGCGCGCACCCCGATGAGCGGCGAAGAATTCCGCACCTCGGCGCGTGAGGCGGTGACCACCTACTCGCGCCTCAAGGTCGAGGAAGAATGTTGGGCCACCTTCGAAGACAAACTCGACTACATGGGTGGACTAGATCATCCCGATGGCTTCAAAAAGTTGCGCGAGCGTCTCGAGGAAACGGAGAAGAAACGCGGCGCTCCGCCGAACCGGGTTTTCTATTTTTCGATTCCGCCCGAGGCGATTCGCGATTCCATCGAGCGTCTTCATGAAGCCGGGCTGATTCACGATCCGCATGACAAATTTTTCTCGCGAGTGGTGGTCGAGAAGCCCATCGGCCACGACCTGCCGAGCGCCATCGAGATCAGCAAGACGCTGAGCCGCTATCTCGATGAGTCGCAGATCTTCCGCATCGATCATTATCTCGGCAAGGAGACGGTGCAGAATCTGCTGGTGTTGCGCTTCGCCAACATGATTTTCGAGCGGCTATGGGGTTCGCGCAACATCAGCCACGTGCAGATAACGGTGGCCGAGACCGAAGGCCTCGGCACGCGCGCCGGCTACTACGATCATTCGGGCGCGATGCGCGACATGGTGCAGAATCACATGCTGCAAGTCCTCACGATGCTCGCGATGGAGCCGCCGGTATCGCTCGATGCGTCCGCGATTCGCGAATCGAAGCTCAACGTGCTGCGCGCGATGCGTCCGATCCCGCTGGCAGATGCGGCCAGGATGACGGTTCGCGCGCGCTATGCCGCCGGCACGGTCGACGGCAAAACCGTGCCCGGCTACATGCATGAAAAGGGCGTGCCGCCGACCTCAAATACCGAGACCTTCGTCGCGCTGAAGACCTACGTCGATAACTGGCGATGGTCGGGCGTGCCGTTTTTCCTGCGCCATGGCAAACGGTTGCCGAAGCGCGAGACCGTGATCGCGGTGCAGTTCCATCATGCGCCAAAGATTCTGTTCAATCGCAGCGCCAATCTGCCGCCTAACGTGTTGATGATTCGCATCCAGCCCGACGAGGGATTTTCCTTCGACGTGATGGCGAAGCGCCCGGGGCTAGGCCTCGCGATAAGTCCGGTGCGGATGAACCTCCACTACGAGACAGAATTCGGCAAGGACGTCTCGCCCGATGCCTACGAACGGCTGCTGCTCGATGTGATGGCTGGTGACAGCACCCTATTCCCCAGCGACACCTTCGTGCACAAATCGTGGGAGTTCATCCAGGGCATTCTCGATGCGTGGAACGACGGCACTCGGGTGCCGATGCGCGAATATCCGTCCGGGAGCTGGGGGCCTGACGATGCCGACCGGCTCATCCGCGCCGACGGCTTCGAATGGCTAGACCCTTAAGCAGCGGCGGCAAGGACCCGCGCCAGATGCCGATACACCTCGGCATTCAACGCGAGACCGACATGGCTTCCGCTGACCTCGATATTTTGCCCATGACCATCGCGTGCGAGCGCGTGCGGATGGCGCACGATGCGATCGTGGCGGGTGTATATCGCGGTCAGCGCCACCGAAAGCGACAACTGATATTGCGCGCCATAAAAAAGTGGCGCGCCTAGCGTGATGACATGCCGCACCGCGTTGGGAATTCGCAGCGCGGCAGCGCGCGCGAGCGCACCTCCCATGCTGTGACCGATGATGGAAACCCGCGACCCGGTGCTCTGATGTTCCTGCTCGACGCGCTCAGTGATGCGCCTGATTGCGGACTCTGAAAATCCCGGATCGATCCGCAGGCCCGACCAGATCGGACTGTATCCGTGGCGGCCCAGCCAGTTGCTCAGCGGCCGCAGATAATCGTCATTGGCGAGCAGCCCGGGTATCAGCAGCACCGGATGTCCATCGCCACGCGGCACATCCATTCCCCAGAAAACCGGATCGGCCACCAGCATTCCAAACTCGAGGCCGGGGAGAACCACCTCCGTCAACGCGGCGACGGCAAAGCGAGCGGTGGGATCGTTCAAGGCTCTGCGAACGGTTTGGCGCATATCAGGTTGCCTCTGGAAGATTATTGCAAAATCGGAAGTTCGCCGCCCGCCGTGGCAGTCGCAACGTAGACGCCCCGGGCAAGCATCGTTTGGACATCCTCGATGCGGGCCCATCGCGCGAGGTTGCTCCACGGCTGGGTCAGTCCTTCCAGCGATGTGACCGATACCAGCGCCGCTTGCAGCACCATCAAGTTGGCGGGCGATATCCATGGCCGCGCCCACTTAAGTCCCGAGGCGACGATCCGCGCGCCCGGTTTCAGATGGCGGATGACATTAGCGACCGCCGCCGGGGTGCGCAAAATATCGTGCGTGAAATGGAACAACGCGGCATCCGCGAGGACGCCGATCTCGGCTTCCTCGACGGGCGCGTTTATCAAGGTAACATTTTCGAAGTTGTTGCGGCCGGCGCGCACACGAGCCTGATCGAGCATGTCGGCACTCTGCTCGATGCCAATGATCCTGCCCTCGCCAATTCGCCGCTCGATCAATTCGAAGCTGAGGCCGGTGCCGCAACCGACATCGAGGACGGTCTCGCCGCCCTTCAAGCCGAGCCGCTCGACAGCGCGCTTTCGCACTGGTTCGATTAGCGCCAGTTCGAGGTCATAGAATTTCGCGCGGCGCCGATACTGTTTGATCGCCGCATCGCGATTGGGCGCGCGCCACGGCGCGAACGCCGGCGAAGGCAGCGCCTTTTCCGAAGTCGATTGATCGAGGTTGTCCATCGCGCGCGTCTCCACGGCAATCATTGAAATTGCAGACCCCATTGAAGCTAACCATCGGTGGCGCGTAAGCCCATGGCTTCGGCGTCCCCGAAGCGACCAATTTGTCTTTTCCGATTTCGCTGTGCAGAAGTCGGGGAACAAAAGGGGATTGCGCGGGATCCTCATCCGCGCACGGTAATCTGCTACTTGATTTGCGTCGCTCGGGGCTCTTAAATTAAGGGCGTTTGACCGATCATGATCAATCTGTGCCCGAGTATTTGATCGTGGCGAGGCCGCGCGCGCTTAGGGTTCCTGTCGCGGTTCCCGAGCCCGAGCCACCAAAGGCAACCCCAAAGCCACCGGTCAGAGCAAAACCACCCTCGCTGTTGCACGCTGCCCCTACGGCGTTAATGGTCTGGCTAGCCTTCGGTGTGGCTAGCTGCAGAACCAGGAACACTGGGACGCACGTGTTGCCGCTAGACGTTGCAGCGCCCAGATCTATGGTCGCGGCAACCACGACGCTTCCCTTGCCGATTGGAGTTCCGCTGATCGTTCCAGAGAATTCATCGCATTCACAGACACCGCTTGGGCAGAAGGAGCTATAACCAATATTGCAGGCACCATTAAACTGCGAAATTAGGTCGCCTTTCGCTGTCCCGGAGATATGCCCTGCGATCGCGGGCGAAGCCCACAACCAGGCAATAACAGCGAATGACGGTAGAGTGCGATAGATTTTCACAACCCCCCCCTGTAGCAAACGGCTAACCTAGGCGCTTAAGATGTGAGCGATTTTCCGAAAGACGACTGTCGAGTGCTGCTGGGGTGTCGAAGGTCGCGTCGAGCTGCGTGTACACCGCGGACGCGCCCAGTGGACATGATTGCAGTGTGTGGGTGACCTTCACGACGCAAATGTTATCCGCTTGGAGCACCGCCTCCGGAATCGCACGTGCTTTGAGTATCGAAAGGGCTTCCGAAAGTTCCATTCTACCTCTTGGATTTCGCGCGAGCGTCCAAAGGATGCCATCAGAATCTGCATGAATCTCGCTCGCGAGCGAACCTCCAGTTTTATAACAGATGTCCTCTCCTTGAGCGACTGCCCGTTCGGACTTTGCTCTCACGTAGTCTGCCTGAGACTTCTGTGCGTCCTAGTTCAACGGGACTACTATGTGATCACAAAACGGCGGTTTTTGAGGGCGAGCACACCAATTTCACGATCCATGGTGGACGACGCCGTGGAATTTGGGCTTTGACGGATTAGAATTCAGCAGTTACAGGTGCTAGACGTGGTAAGAGCATCGGCGTGACAAAATATCCCACGGAGGCGAACATTATGGGTCTGGCAAATGGAGTGCATCATCTGGCCATCTGCACCAAGGACATCAAAACGCAGATCGAATTCTTCACCCAGGTCGTCGGCGCCGAGCTGGTGGCGCTGTACTGGATGCATGGGGTGGACAACACCTTCCATGGCTTCCTGCGCCTCAATGACAGCTCTTCGATTGCCTTTGTACAGCATCCCGATATCGCCAAGATCACGCCGATTAAGGGCGTCTCGCATGCCGGTACGACCGCAGGCAATGTTGCGCCGGGCGTGATGCAGCATCTCGCGCTCAATGTGGATACCGAAGCCGACCTGCTCGCGATTCGCGACCGCGTGCGTTCGCATGGCAACTGGATTATGGGCCCCTTGGATCACGGCTTCTGCAAGTCGATTTACCTCGCCGCGCCCGAAGGCATCATGCTCGAATTCTCGACCTCGGAGGGCAATTCCATCGACGCTGAGGCGTGGATTGATCCCGAAGTGCAGGCGCTGGCCGGAATCAGTGCCGAGGATCTCGCGCGCTACAAGCGGCCGCCGTCGTTCGAGTCGAAGGGTGGTAAGGTTGCGCAGCCGAAACGCGATCCGTCAAAGCCGCTGATGCTGTTCCCTCCCGAGGCCGCCATCTGGACCATGCCGGATGAAGAGGTCACGCGCCGCATGAGCGAAACCACACCGCCGGTAGACGTGAAAGCGAAAAGTAAGGCAGCGTAGTTTCGGAGACTCTTACTGCCTTGAGACCACCAGTGCTTGGGGCTCCCAAGCACTGGTATTTCTTTGTCACTCTGTACTCGGTACAGCCATACTGGCCGATGGCGACGCAGGTTTGAAGCCCTGAGCCAAATGGCTTAGATCCGGAATAGCCCCAATCAGAACAAGTTGAGCTGGCTACCGTGACCCCTTGTTCCTCGTTCGACTTTCGGAGACTGCAATGCGCCGTATTCATAGGACAATTCCACCGTACCGTCCGCTCTGCTGCCGCCCGTTGAAACCCACTCCTTGTTTACCGCGCAGGCGAACAAGCAGGTGAAGCCAATCAATACGAGAGGTGCCAGTCTTAACCAACGTTTCATGTGCATTCCCCCACTTGACATGCTGTCAGGTTAACCGCGCCAGTTTGCCTCAATTGGATTACCCGCGCAAGGACTGGTTGGCCGCATCAGGCCGAAGTTCGAGGGCTGTTGCGCAGACTGGTAATTAATGCGAACTCGGCTAGGCAAGAAAAAACGTGTCCGCGCGATTAAAGCAATCGCGCGAAAGGCGATAATGGAGTGTTGACTTAGCGAGTAGGTTTGGCGGTCGGAGGCGAGGCGCTCGAACCCTTCGCCTTCGCCGGCTTGCCTTCCATCCAACGGTTGCATCCGCTGCTGCCGGAGACGCGCAGGCGAAACGGCTGAAGTTTCTCCTCGATGCATAGTCCCATGGTGGAAGCCTTGGGCGTCGCGCCGGGCTCGATTTGCCACCATTTGCAGGTCTTGCATGGTCCCCAGGATTCGGATGATTCAGATGATCCGTTTGACGACTGGCTCATTGGTTCTCTCTCGCTGAGGTTGGTTCAGGTAATTGCGGGAGGTACGGTCCGCCGCGTCGTAGCGGCACGGACCGCGATTGCGATCCCGAACATCAGCAGCGCGGTGAGGCCGAATGATTGCCACCACGGCCGCATCGCAAATTCGTGCAGGAACATGATGATCGCGGCAAGCATGCAGAACCCGCCCGCCATCAGAAGGACGCCGGTCGCGACGAATCCAAGAACGCGATCGATCCCTTCATCGAGGACAGTTTGCATCCCGGCCACGAGGAGCCGGAATTCCGAATGCACGATTCGCGTGATGTCATCGACCGCGCGCGCTACCAGGCTGGCCCAATCGGCCGCGGCGGCGGAGTCGGGGGCGATACGATCGCTTCTACGAATTAGTTGATTCTCCGGCATCGTCGTTACTCCGTTGATTGGCGAGCCCGCTCCAGACCGCATAGCCAAGCGCGACCAGGATCGCGGGTCCGGCCACCTTGCGATATTTGCTGGAGCCGATCACATAGCCGAGAACGCCTGCGACGCACGCCGCGCCTACGATGTTGTCGGACAGCAACTTCTGCGGGCTGAAAGCGACCTCGGCGCGCTCGACCTGTTGCTCGACCTTCGCCTCGACCGCGCTGAGAGTTTCCTGGAGGTCCCGACGCGCACCGTCGAGTTCCTCTTCAATCTGAGCGATATTTTCCTGCTCGGGCGTCATGTCCACTATGCCTCGCTGATGAAGTCGCCAAGCGATACGGACTCGCCCAAAGCTTCACGAACTACGATCTGTCCAAGGAAAGTCAGGACGGTTAAACCGCCGGTTCGCCGTGCGCCGCCGCCCAACAGAAAGCCGAGACCCGCCGCGATCGCCAAACAGGCGACGGGGTCCTGCTGCACGACTTCGGTCCAGGTCCGGTCGTGGCCGCGCTCGCGCGAATGGCGCTTGCCATCGGAACGGCCGTTGCCATTTGATTTTTCCATGATGTCCCCGCTCAGGAGATTTTGCGCATTATCTGCGCGGCGACATAACCGAGCGCGAAGGCAACGCCGAGCGCCACCCACGGCTCATTTTTCACGATTTCGCGGACGTCAACATCGCCGAGGCCACTCTGTTCGACATATTTTTGAGCAGTTTCGGCGAACTGTTTCGCGGTCCGGAGACCGTCGCGAGCGGATTGATTGACCTTGTCGGAAGCCTTGCGGATGCCTTCGCTGGCTTGATCCGCGGCATCATGCGCCATGTCGGAAACCCGATCAGCGGTGTCACGAAGTTTCGACTGCGCGTCGTCTGCCATTCGATGTATGTCTGCCATCTTGGATGCTCCTGTGGGGCGCGGAGGTTGCGGTCGTAAAGGCCAGATGATGGTCAGCGAATGGGCTTTCGCCGCGAGGACAGGGGTGCTGACCACCCAGCGCTATTGCCTGTATAGACGCATTAACTAAGGTAACCATTCATTTGATGATCCGCGGTCCTCGCCTATATCAAGGCGCTCAGATAGCTTTCTGATGATTACGTTATGGACCGGAGACTTTAGTGGCCCACAAAATGAAAGTTGTTATTCTCGGGGCGAATGGCACGATGGGCGCCCCGGCGGGTGCGGTTTTTGCCGGCGCCGGCTTCGATGTCGTGATGCTCGCGCGCGATCTGGAGAAGGCTCAGACCGCGGTTGGTGGCGCGCAAACCGCCGCGCGGGCCGAGGCGGTCGCCGAGCTCGTGAAGCATGGCACCTACGATCGGGACCTCGAGCGCACTGTCGAAGACGCGGATTTGATTTTCGAATCGCTGGCCGAGGACTTAAACCTCAAGAAGACTTTCTTCGAGCGCGTCGATAAATGCCGCCGGCCCGACTCCATCGTCGCAACCGGCTCTTCAGGGTTATCGATCGCCGAGATGGCGCGCGGACGCTCCGATTCCTTTCGCCAACATTTTCTCGGAATCCATCTGTTCAACCCTCCCCAGGTGATCGTCGGCGCCGAAGTGATACCCCAGGAAGCCACCGATCCGCAGGTCACCACCAGCGCCTGCGCGATGCTCGCCCATCGGCTCGGGCGCAAAGTTATCGTGACCGGAGACCGTCCGGCGTTCGTCGGCAACCGGGTCGGTTTCAAGGTTCTCAACGAATGCGCGGAGCTGAGCGAGGAGCATGGCGTTGCGTTCATCGACTATGTGGTCGGACCGCATACCGGGCGCGCGATGGCGCCGCTCGCGACCATCGACCTGGTTGGATGGGACGTGCACAAGGCCATCGTCGACAATGTCTACGCCAACACCGAGGACGAGGCGCATTCGTCATTTCGGCTGCCGGCCTTTATGGAACGCGGCGTCAAAGAAGGCAGGCTGGGAGACAAAACCCCCAAGGAAGGCGGCTTCTATCGCAAGGATGGCAAGGCGACCCTGACCCTCGACCCGAAGACCGGCTCCTACCAGTCGCTGGAAAAACCGCGCTCAGTGCCGTTCGTGGAAAAGATGAAGCAGCTCAATCGCGAGGGCCGCTATGGTCAGGCATTTGAGGTGTTCGCCGACGCCCGCGGTCCCGAAGCTGACCTCGCGCGAAGAGTAATCCTCGGCTATGTGAGCTACGCCCTCAATCGCGTTGGCGAAGTGGCGCAGACTGCCGCGGATGTCGACACCATCATGTCGTTTGGCTTCAACTGGGCGCCGCCGTGCGCGATAGTTGACCTCGTTGGAGCCAGGAAAATCGTCCCGATGTTCGCGCGCTATAATCTGGTGGTGCCGCCCGTGGTTGAAAAAGCGGCGGCGAATGGTGGTAAACTCTATCGCGGCGGGATGCTCGATTACGGGCGCACGCTGGTTGGCTAAATAGACTTATAAGGAGACCGCGATGTCAAAATCATCGGCACCGGTTTATGTTTTGGGTGGAGCGCAAACCGACTTCGCCCGCAATTGGACCAAGGAAGGAAAACATTTTGTAGGCCCGATGCGCGAGGCTGTCCTCGGCGCGCTCGAAGCCACGAAAATCGAGCCTAAGGAAGTGGAGACCGCGCACGTCGGCAACTTCGCCGCCGAGCTTTATGCTCACCAGGGGCACATCGGCGCGTTTTTCCTCGAAGTTGACCCAGCCTTCTATGGGCTTCCGACCAGCCGTCATGAGGCCGCCTGCGCTTCCGGCTCGATCGCGATTCTGGCCGCGTCGGCGGAGATCGAGGCCGGCCGCTACGACCTCGCATGCGTGGTCGGCATGGAGCAGATGAAGACCG
The DNA here is from genome assembly GCA_963761255.1 of uncultured delta proteobacterium. Classification (GTDB taxonomy): domain Bacteria; phylum Desulfobacterota; class Binatia; order Binatales; family Binataceae; genus DATGKG01. The sequence goes on along the minus strand of CAVXGH010000014.1, from coordinate 379,366 downwards.
TCGATTCCACCACCGGTGGCGATTTTCTCGGCACCGCGGCCTGGTACGAGAAGGAAGCCAAGGGCATCGAGTTCCCGTTCCCGAAACTGTTCGGGCGCCTCGGCGATGAATACGACAAACGCTATGGCCTCAAGGATGAGCACCTCGCCCATATCTCGGCAGTGAATTACTCGAATGCCAAGCGCAACCCCCTCGCGCAGACCCGCAACTGGTTCATGAACGAGAGCCATGCGCAGAAGGAATCGAAGTTCAACCAGGTCATCGGCGGACGCATCAAGGTGAGCGACTGCTCGCAGGTCACCGATGGCTCGGCGGCGATTTTCCTGGCGTCGGAAAAATTCGCCACCGAATGGGCGAAGCGCAACGGCAAGCAGCTCGCCGATATTCCGCGCATCCTCGGATGGGGCCATCATACGGCGCCGCTCGAATTCGACGTGAAAATGTCGGAGAGCTACGAAAATCAGTACGTCCTGCCGCATACGCGCCAGACCATCCTCGATGCGTTCAAGCGGGCGGGAGTGTCCGGCGTCGAGAAGATCAATGCCATCGAGACGCACGACTGCTTCACGACGTCGGAATACATGGCCATCGATCACTTCGGGATTACCAAGCCCGGCGAGTCGTGGAAGGCGGTCGAGGAAGGCGTCATCGAAATGGGCGGCAAGCTGCCGATCAATCCGAGCGGCGGCCTCATCGGTGCGGGTCATCCGGTTGGCGCGACCGGGGTCCGCCAGATGCTCGACCTCCACAAGCAGGTGACGGGCACGGCCGGCGAGTATCAGGTCGAAGGCGCGAAGACCACCGCGATGCTGAACATCGGCGGAAGCGGCACCACCAGCTGCGTCTTCGTCGTCGGCAAGTAGCGCAAATCGAATCGTGACCAAACGGCGGCCCGTATCGGGTCGCCGTTTTTTTTTGCATTCACTCGAACCGTGTAAAATTGTATCGCCCCCTCGTTACACAATGTGTTTCCCGATGGTGCAATGCTGCCACTCTCGGGTAGCGACGGCGCCCCATTCCGCCGCGTTAGCGCATCCAAACCAAAATGAGTCTTGGAACAAGGGTTGCTCTACAACGTCCCGAACCGGTGCTAAACACCCGGTCGGTTTATGCGGGGTACGTGGCTATGAGCTGGGCCGAGGCAGCGATGGATGATGCCGTTGATTCCAGGCTGGCCGCATACGGATTTGTGACGGGCGCGCTTCGGCGAATTCGGGTTCGCACGAAGCTCGAGCAGTTGATGTGGATGGAGGCGAGGTCTCCGCGCCCGCCAGTTCGCGAAATGGAGGAGAGGTGTTCGACTCGGGAATGAGTGCGCCTCGCGCGCTCATGTCAGTGCCCCGCGAAGTTTCCAAAGTCTCGACAGGTTCCCGTTACCTACCTTGCTTCTGGCCGGCTTGCGAGATCCACTCCAGCCGGCCAGAAAGCTTCCCCAACCACGGCCGAGGTCATACCGCTGTTCCGCTAACGCGGTGTTTGTCATGGTGATGGGATGCCATCCAAGGATGACGCGCGCAAAATCGTCGTCGGCGACACCGCTCCGGATTTCTCCCTGCCCGATAGCACCAGCGCTCCGTGTCAGCTCTCGGAACTGACCCGCGACTCGATGTGCGTCGTCCTCTTCTATCGAGGACATTGGTGACCATTCTGCCTCCGCCAGTTGGCGGATTATGCGAAGGTCTACCATGACTTCCGCCAAGCCGGCGCCGAGGTTGTGGCAATTTCGGTCGATCCGCCCGATCGGTCGGCCGGGATGCGCAAGGATTTGTCGATTCCGTTTCCGCTGCTCTCCGATGGCGACCGCACTACGATCATCGAATGGGGCGTGCTCAACGCGAACGAAAAAGGCGGTATCGCGATTCCTTCGACCTTCCTCATCGACCGCGAGCGCAAGATCCGGTTTGCATTGGTGGAGGACATGATGATGCGGGTCGAGCCGCGCGCCATGCTTGACTTCATTCGCGCGATGCCGGCCGGCGAACCTGCGGCGCCTCGGGCGCGTGGTGTAAATCCCGCCATGATGTTTCTACGCGCGATGGCCAACGGCTTCCGTTATGGCGTGAATGTGAAACGGAAATGAGCGGATTTCGTTTTCGTTATCGATGAACCATTGCCAACTCCGTCCGAGAGATGCTGGAGTGTCGTCGATGCGAAAATTCCTAGCAACAATTTGCCTCCTGCTCCCGATTGCAGCTTGCACCAGCCCAATCAGCGAGAGTTCCCGTCCTTTGCCGGTGCGCGTCGGCGATGTGCAGATGCTCAGCATGACAATTCCGCGCGCGCTGCACGCCGCGGTTACGCTGCATGATGGACGCGTCCTGATCTGCGGCGGCACCAGCAACGCCAACGTCGGCGGGGTGCTGGATAGCGCCGAGATTTTCGACCCCATCGCGGGAACGTTCACGCCCACCGGCTCGATGACGGTGGCGCGCCAGGGTCATACCGCGACGGTGCTCCCTCATGGCGAGGTGCTTATCGCCGGCGGCACGCGCAACATCGGCTTCCGCGCGCAACTGGCGAGCGCGGAAATCTACGATCCGAATTCCGGCACCTTTCGCGCGGTCGGCTCGATGTCGACTCCGCGCGAAGGACATACCGCGACCCTGCTCCGCGATGGACGGGTGCTGATCGCGGGCGGCAGTCCCAATGGAATTCAGACTACTGCTACCGCCGAGATCTATAATCCTCGGACGCAAAGCTTTACCCAGATTGCTTCGATGGGATGTGCCACGCGAGGCGCATACTGCGACGCTGCTGCAGCAATGGCAAAGTGCTCATCGCGGGTGGTGGGCGCGGTGGCATGCCTAACGGCTATATCGTTTATACCACCGCGGAGATCTTCGATCCGGTGAGCAACACTTTCAGCACGCTCCCGGCGCAAATGACGGTGGATCGGGTCGGGCAGGCGGCGGCCCTGCTCGACGATGGCCGGGTGCTGATCGCGGGCGGGAAATCGGGCAAGGTTCTGAGCCCGTTCGGAGGCCGCAATCTCTTCTCGCTCGCGCCGCTCAATACCGCGGAGGTTTTCGATCCTGAATCCAGCTCGTTTCGCTCGGTCGGACGAATGCAGGTAACACATTACCTCGGGGTCGCCACCAAGCTGGAGAACGGGATGGTTCTCGTCACCGGCGGATGGAACTCGTACGGAACGATTATCGGTGGGCAACGCTTTGCCGATTTGTTCGATCCCGTGCGCAACATTTTTTCCGGCGGCGGCAACTTGCACGTGGCGCGGCTTAATCAGACCGATACGCTGCTGCCCAACGGCGACGTAATGGTCGCGGGCGGGATCAACGGCGACTCCAATGTCACCGCGACGGTGGAATTCTTCGCCCCGCATCGCGGCGATTTTATCCTCGCGCCCTCGACAACCCGCCCCATCTTGCGCGAGTAATGAGCGATGGCGAACGGAGTAAAGCTGCCTGAATTTTCGCTTAAGGACTTCGCCGGCGCGCCGCGCAAGTTTCCTTCCGGCAGGAATGCGCTGCTCTGCTTCGTCAAGGAAGATTGCGCGACCTGCCAGATGACCATGCCGATCATCGAAGCCGTACATCGCGCGTTCGCCTCGAAGCTCGAGGTGGTCGCAATCGGGCAGGATGCCGAGGGCAACGCCAGGCTGGTCGAGCAGCATCGGATGAAGACGCCGATGCTCGATGACTCGGCACTCAAGGTATCCTTCGCCTATGACCTCGATACGGTGCCGACCATTATTCTCGCCGCGCCCGATGGTAGCGAAATGCGCCGCTTCGTCGGCTTCGACAAAACCGACTGGCAGGAGTTGATTGCCGAGATGGCGCAGTTGTCGCATTCGCGCACACCATCCATCGATTGGTCGAAGTACCCTCAGCAACGCCCCGGATGCGGTTCCAAATCCGTCGAGCCGGAAATCGCCGAGCGGATGGAAGCGGAGGCGCGAGGTGAAAAGCTCACCGCGCGGCAAATCGAAATCGGCGACCAGGACGAGTTCGAATTTATGTTCGAGCGCGGCCTCACCGATGGCCTGCCGGTGATTCCGCCCACTCCGGAACGGGTGAAGCGCATGCTCACTGGGACCAGGCGCGATCCGCGCGAAGTCATCGCCGCGCTGCCGCCGAACATGGGTCCCGCGACGATCGAGAAAATTGCCGCCAATGCCGTCATGGCCGGATGCAAGCCCGAATATCTGCCGGTGGTCCTCGCCGCGCTCGAGGCGGTGGCGACTCCCGAGTTCAACGCGCACGGCATCATGTCGACGACGTGGGGCGCGACGCCGGTAATCGTCGTGAGCGGTCCTGTCCGCGAGCGGATCGGCATGAACATGGGCATGATGGCGCTCGGCTACGGCAATCGCGCCAACGCCACCATCGGTCGCGCCGTGAAACTAACCTTGCGCAACGTCGGCGGCGCGAAGCCGGGCGATATCGAGCGCTCGACGCTGGGTTCGATCGGCAAATTCACCACCTGCTTCGCCGAATGGGAGGAGCGCAGCCCGTGGGAGCCGCTCCACGTTGAGCGCGGATTCAAGAAGCAAGAAAGCGTCGTGACGGTGTTCGGCCTCGAATCGAGCTCGCGGCAAATCGCCGACCAGACCTCGCGCACCGCTCACGCGCTATGTGGAAGTCTCGGACTCGGCCTCGAGGCGTGTTGGCATCCTAAGCAACATGGCGCCGGCGAGGTGCTGCTGATTGTGTGCCCGGAGCATGCCGATACCATCGCACGCGAAAAATGGACCAAGGCGCAGGTTCGCGCGCGCATCCAGGAGATTACCTCGCGGCCGCTGCGTGAGCTGCTTCCCGATGCGGAAAGCGGCGAGGGAGTTCCTGCGAAGGCGCTCGGCTTCGCCAATCCAACCGCCGAGCAGCTCGAGACGCGGATTCCGAAATTTCGCAAACCGGAAAATATCAATATGATTGTGGCCGGCGGCGAGGCGGGAAAGTTCTCCGCCATCTTCGCCGGATGGGTCAGCGGACCGATGGGCTCGAGCAGCGTCAGCCGGCGCATCGAGGAGGTATAGCGACGTATGCGAATTGTTGATCCGACCGATGAGCGAGTGCCGATTCGGCGCACGCTCGCGAAACGCAGCGGCGACATCAAGGGGTCGGTCGCGCTGCTGGATATCTCCAAGCCGCGCGGCGATGTGCTTATCGAGCAGGTCGCGGCGCGTCTGCGCGAGGAATTGCCGGGGGTGGAAATCCGCCGCTACAAGAAACCCACCTTCACCAAGCCCGCACCCGAAGAGTTGCGGCGTCAGATCGTCAAGGAGAGCGACTTCGTTATCGAAGCGCTAGCCGATTGAGGGTCATGTACAACGTGCAGTGTGCACGATTCAGTCTGGTTTGAAATAAACGGCAAGCCTTCGGTGATGATCGCGTCGAGCGCGTTTCAGGACGCCGCCGAGAAGCAGGCCGCCGCGCTGGGATTGCCTGAAGTGAATCGCGTGTTCGTCCCGCATCCGATCCAGGACGCGACCGACGATGAGATGCGCGACAAGGCCGATGCGATTATCGATCAGTTAGTCGCGGCGCTGAAGAAGTAAATCTGCGATTGAAGCCGGCGGCGTCGGGGCCGCCAGCTCCAGTTTCCGTAAGTTACATTCCGAAGGCTTTCTTTTCCTTGTCGATCGCGCTCTTGAACGACGGCCGGTTGAGAATCCGCTCGATGTAGGCCGCCAGCTTAGGCCATCGTTTCGGATCGACGCCGTATCCAGCGAAAGCGTAGTTCACGAAAATCGTCGCGACTCCGATATCGGCGACGGTAAACTGGTTCGCGACCAGAAATTCCTTGTCGCCGATCTCGCCTTCGAGGTAATCGAACAGCGGCGGAATTTCGGTATCTACGACCTTCTGAATCTCCGCGAGGTTCGGCTCCTGCTTGAAGAAACGCGGACCGATCACCTTGGGAAAAAACACCTTGGTGCCCATCACCGGCGCGAGGCCGCCGTCGCCAAACTCCTCGAACCACAACGCGCGCGCATAGTCATACGCATCGGACGGATAGAGCGCCGGCTGCGGATGCGTCCGTTCCAGATACGCGATGATGACCGAGGAATCCGCCAGCGTCTTGTCGCCGTCCTGGTACGCCGGAATTTTACCGAGCGGGCTAAGCTTGCGATATTCGGCCGACGCGCCGAACGGAACCACCTGCTCATGCTCGAACGGAATTCTTTTTTCGGTCAGCGCGACGTAGGCCTTGCGCACGAATGGTGAGCCGAAGGCTCCAAGTAGTTTTGGCATAATGGTATCGATACTCCTCTTGTCGATGACGGTTTATACAAATGTCGAATGGAAAACGCGCATTCGACATTAGACCAATGCGCGCCGCGCTGGAATGACAGTTCTTCGCTGGACGGCTATAAATAGGTTGCGTGATGGAGCCAGCCAGCAATCCGGAAATCGATCATTCGATCGCGGCTCGACCGATCCCGTCACGAATCACGCCCGCTCCGAGGCGAATTCTCATCAAGGCCGTCAACTGGCTCGGCGACGTCGTGATGAGTCTGCCGGCGATGCGCGCCGTTCGCCGCGCTTTCCCCGAGGCGCATCTTGCGGTCCTCATCAAGAAGGAGCTGGCGAGCTTTTTCGATGGCGCCAACTGGCTTGACGAGGTGATTCGTTACGCGGTTGCGGGCGGATTCAGCGGACTCAACGATCGCCGCAAGATCGTCGGCGAGATTCGCTCGCGCCACTTCGACCTCGCGGTTTTGATGCCGAACAGCTTTGAATCCGCTCTATGGGTGACCGCCGCAGGAATTCCCCGCCGTGCCGGATACGCTCTCGATGCACGCGGCGCGATGCTCACGCATAAGGCCACGCCGCCTCGCGATGCCCTCGAAGGCCATCAGGTGCTGTACTGGCTTGCGATGCTTCGCGAGACCCTCGGCATCGATGGCGACCCCGAAGACCTCGCGATTTCTGCCGATGCTGCCCACGTCGCGACGATGCGCGAATGGCTGGCAAAGCATCGACGGCGGCCGGCGGCTCCGCTTGTCGCCATGGCACCGGCGGCCGCCTATGGTCCCGCGAAGGAGTGGCCGGCTGCGAAATTCGCCGCAGTCATAGATGCGCTCGCCGAACGCCTCGGCGCCGAATGCGTCCTCGTTGGAGCGCCGTCGGAGCGCGCCAAATGCGAGGAGGTCGCGACATTATCAACTACAGGCGCAATAGTTTCGGCCGGCCAAACCAGCATCGGCGAACTTATAGCTTTGCTTTCGATTTCATCGGGCTTCGTCGGCAACGACTCCGGATGCATGCACCTCGCGGGCGCGCTCGGAATCCCAACGGTGGCAATTTTCGGCTCGACCAATCCGCTTCGCACCGGCCCCGCGAAGTGCCATAGCCGCGTGATTTGGCATCGCCTCGAATGCAGTCCGTGCCTCGCGCGGACCTGCCGCTTCGGCCATTACAATTGCCTGCGCGGAGTTGAACCTAAAGAAGCACTTGAAGCTTTGTTTGCGTTGGGCGTGGGCGCCCTGAAGTGAAACTTAAAGAAATCGCAGCGAAGTTAGGTCGCGAGTTTCGCGGCAACGGCGAGGTCGACATCTTCATGCCCGCGCCGATCGAGGCCGCGGGTCCCGGCACTATCATCTTTGTCGCCAACGAAAAGTATGCGCCGATGCTCGAGACAACGACCGCCTCATGCGTCATCGTTCCCGAGCAATTCGCCGCGCGCGCCAAATGCCCGGTGCTCATCAGCCCCAACCCTTACTTCGATTTTTCGCGGGTGCTGGAGCTCTTCTTTCCTCCGCTCAAGCCGCCCGCCGGAATCGATCCGAGCGCGCGTATCGCCTCCGATGCAACCATCGGCGAGAACGCGTCGATAGGGGCGCTGGCGGTCATCGGAAGCGGCGTCCGAATCGGCAGGAACGCGAGCATCCATCCGCATGCGGTGATCTATCCGAACGTCACCATTGGCGACGACTTCATGTGCCATAGCCACGTCTCGATTCGCGAGGGCGTCTCGATCGGCAATCGCGTGACGCTGCTGAGCGGAGCGGTAATCGGCGCCGATGGCTTCGGCTTCGGCGAGCACGAGGGCGGCTTGTTCAAGATTCCCCAGGTCGGCACGGTGGTGATCGAAGATGAGGTCGAAATCGGCTCCAACTCGACCATCGATCGCGCGACTATCGGCGCGACGATTCTCCATCGCGGCGTGAAGCTCGACGACCAAGTGCACATCGGTCACAACTGCGAGATCGGCGAGTACACCCGCTTCTCTGCGTTCGTGGGAATCGCGGGTTCAGTGAAAATCGGTAAATGGTGCCTGTTCGGCGGCAATGCCGGATGCGCGGATCATATAAAGATTGGCGACCGGGTGATGGTGGCGGCGAAATCCGGTATTCATACTGATATAGCTGATGGTGGCGTGGTTGGCGGCTATCCCGCGGTTGATGCGCGGCTGTGGCGGCGCTATGCGATGGCGCTGCCGCGGCTGCCGGAACTGATCCGGCGGATGCGCGCACTGGAGGATCGCCTCGAACGATTACTCAAAAGCTCAAGTTAAACTCGAAGATCATGAAATTGGCGAAAAATATGTTTTCGATCGCCGCAGTGGCGGTCTCGGCGACGCTGCTCTCCGGATGCGTCCTGATTCCCATCGCGGGCTTCGGCTACACCGGCTACCAGTACAAGGAGAAGGAAGGCGTCTTCGCTCCCGGCCAGCCGCTGGGAGGTCCGGCGCCAGCCGACAAAGATGATAAGTCGTCGTCGAACTCCAACTCGAAGCCCCCTCCCGCACCGGCCGATAACAGCATCGAGTGATCCGCGCCGGGCGAGGCCCGGGAACCGGCACCCTTGTTTTCCTGTTACTTGATCATAGAGGATCAATACGGAGGCTGGGGTGACTAATCTGCTATCGCGCCGCGCATTTGTGGTCGGCTCGCTCACCGCGGCAGTTGCAATCGTTATCGACAAGACTCTGCTGCATGCCGCTGACGGTTCGTCCAGCAGCTCAGCGGGCGGAATTCAAAAGGTTTCGATCGTCGAGTTCAGCAACGCGGGCCAGAAGAAGGGCCTCGTTACCACTGACAAGGTGGTGAAGACCGACGCCGAATGGCAAAAAATCCTCGACCCCGAGCAGTACAAGGTCACGCGCCAGGCCGGCACCGAACCGCCCTTCTCGAACAAGTACGATGAGTGGAAGGAGAACGGCATCTATCGATGCATCTGTTGCGGGACCGCGCTCTTCAGCTCCGCTACCAAGTTTGACTCCGGGACCGGATGGCCGAGTTTCTGGGCGCCCATCGCACCCGAGAACATCGCGACCAAAACCGATCGCAGTCTCTTCATGACGCGCACCGAGGTGCGGTGCAAACGATGCGACGCGCACCTGGGTCATGTCTTCGACGATGGACCGCCGCCGACCGGTTTGCGCTACTGCATGAATTCCGCGGCGCTCGATTTCGTGAAGTCCGGCACTCCCGAGAAAACCTGAGGCATGACTCTGAGTCTCCTCGCGCTGGTGAATCGACGGCTAGTCCACCGGCTATTTAAGGAAATCCGCAATCAGCTGGTTGACCTTCGCCGGCACCTCCTGATGCACGAAGTGTCCCGCGCCATCGATGATTTCGACTTTCAGCCCGCGCGGAAAATAAGCCGCCATCCCCTCGATTAGCTCCGCGCCGATACATCCATCATTGCGGCCGTGCAGCATCATCGCGGGTACTTCGATCAGCTGCGGCGCCGCAGGGGCAGCCTCGCCTGGTGACGGCGGCCAGAACAGCGGCCCCAGCGTCGCGCGATAGTAGCCGAGCGCGGCTGCCGTAGTGCCGGGCGCGCGAAAGCATCGCTTGAGCGCCTCCATGTCCTCGGGCGCCCATTTCCATCCCGGCGACCAGTCGGCCCAGATTTTTTCCAGGAACGCGAAGTCATTGAGCGAGACCGCCATTTCCGCGATCGCGCTCTGAAAGAAATACATGTACCAGGAGCGCTTCTGCTGCGCGTAGTTGGTCGCCAGCGCCTGGAAGAACTGCGGCCCGTATGGAACCGCGGCCGTGATCAGCTTGCGGATTTTCTTCGGCGCGGCGGCTGCGGCGTCATATGCTGCGACCGCGCCCCAGTCATGACCGAAGAGGATCGCATCGCTCGCGCCGAGCGCATCGATGAGCGCGAGGGCATCCTCAGCCAGCGCCGCGATCTTGTAGCGTCCGTCGGGCGCGGCGCCGGTCGGTGCGTATCCGCGCATGAACGGCGCGACGACATGGAAGCCCGCATCCGCGAGCATCGGCATCTGATGGCGAAACGAATGCGCGGTATCGGGAAAACCATGGAGGCATAGCGCGAGCGGACCGCTGCCCATTTCGAGGACATGAAAATCGATTCCCGACGCGCGCACCACGCGAGTTTTTACCGCGGCTTGATTGGCCATCATCTACCTCGCCTTGCCGGATTTTCCGGCCAGCGGTTTCGCATCGACCAGGACGGCGACCAGCAGCGCGGGCTTGGTGCCGCGATTCGACCATGCGTGGTTGGTCCCGCGCTGCACCACGACATCGAAGGGCTTGAGCGCGACCTCGCCCTTGTCAAGGATCAAAGTGACCTCGCCTTCGAGCAGGACGATGTAGTCGATAGTGCGCGTGGTATGCATCCCCGGACCGCGCGTCGTATCAGGCCGGCAATGTTCCCCGCCGATCGCCTTGAAGCCGGCGGCGGCGCCCTCTTCGAGCTGCGCGGCCGAGAGCGTTTTGTTTTCCGGCTCGAGCGTGAAGAAGCGGCATACGCTTCCGCCATCGGGCGGCTCGAGCATCACCGGGCGCCTGGCGAGGTCGCCCTTGATGGAGTTGTCGGCGACGCCATCGGTGACCCATACTTCGCCGAGCCCGCCGAGAATCGATCCCGGTGGGCCATCGATGGCGACGATTGATTTTCCATTGGCATCGAAACCGGTGACGACGCGCCGAGCTTGTTCGATTTTCATGAGGGCCTCCGAAGTTTGAGGGATGGGTGAACGGCTATCGCCGATGGGGGCGGATTACAAGCTGCTGTGCGAGAATTACCGACGCATCGTCGATAATTGCGGTTGCGCGCGAATCAGGGCGGGGGCTCCAAAATGAAAAACCCAAGCTTTCTCTACATTTAGTGGGTTTGTTTTTGCGTTTTCATCATCACCTATGCGGATCCCCCGACAGTCACCTCGAGTGCACCTAAAGTGGCTTGGTTTTTCATCGAAAATCACGCCATTTATGATGGTCAATTTTGAGAAGTCGAGGTTTCATAAGGGTAATTTGGCTTCGTTTGGTAATTTCCGCATCTCACTCTGCCGCTCGCCTCATGCGGAGGCGCGAATCCGCAGCCTCTCACGTCTCGATTATTTCCCTACCCCAGATTTTCCACAAGCTCCTGATTCCGACACGGAGTCACCAAACTGATTCAATTGGCTATCGAGGCGACATCCTGCAGTGCCTGCGACGCCCGCTGGATGATCTCGTTCATCAGCTCGTCGGTCATCACGGTCGAGAGCGCAATCATCCCGCGCGGCGCGAGGAAGAGTCCGTGGTTCATCGCGGCAAGATGAAATTCCGCGATCAGTTTCGCATCGTCGCGCGCGATGGTTGGGGGCGGCGGCTCGTTGAGAAAGAACAGGTTCATCAGCGATCCGATGCGCCGCACCGAGAACGGCAACTCGACCGCCATCGCCGCCTGCTTGAGTTCGCGCGCGAGACGGTCGCCGAGGCGCTCCATCATGTCGATGCGCTCCTGGGTCAGCTCGCGAACCGAGACCACGCCGGCCGCGCAGGTGAGCGGATTTCCATTGAAAGTCCCGGAATGCCAGAGCGCGCCGCGATTGCGCGGATCGAGGCATGACATAATCGACTCGCTCCCGCCGATGGCGCCGACCGGAAGTCCGCCGCCGATGATCTTGCCCATCATCGTAATGTCGGGCCGCACGTCGAAGAGTTGCTGCGCGCCGCCGGTAGCCAGACGCAGAGTTATCACCTCATCGATCACGAGCAGGGTGCCGGCGCGCCGCGTGGCCTCCCGGACCCGCGCGAGAAATCCGGGCGGGGGAACCACGATACCCGCCGAGCCGAGCACCGGTTCAAGGAACACCGCCGCGATTTCCTTGCCGCGCTCGGAAATCAGCGCCTCGAAGGCGTTGGCGTCGCCGAAATCGGCCAGCAACGTGCGCTCGCCCTCCTGCCCCGCCAGCCCGACTTCGAGATCGTCGTAGGAGCCATGGTAGCCGTGGCGCGCCATCAGGATGAGTTTGCGCCCCGTCATCCGGCGCGCGACGTGGGCCGCCAACATCCCGGCCTCGGTGCCCGAGTTGCAGAAGCGCACCGACTCGATCGAGCGCACGCGCTCGCACAGCAGCTCGGCGAGCTCAACTTGCGCATACGATCTGGCGGGCCACGCGGTGCCCTGCCCCACCGCATTGCGAATCGCCTCGACAATTGGCGGATACGCGTTGCCATGCACCAGGCTGGTGTAGTTGCCGAGCAGGTCAATGTAGCGATTGCCGTCGGCGTCATACAAAAATGGACCTTCGCCGCGGACGATGGTCAGCGCGTAGGGACGATACTGCTGGACCGAGCGCGTATCGCCGCCGGGCATTACGCGCTCGGCGCGCTTTGCAATGCCGGCCGACTTCGCGGTTATCGCCCAGTAACGCTCCTCGATGGTACTCATCGAATTCCTCTCTCTCCGTTGGGTTTCACGGCTCCATCACGTGCGACGACGTTTTCCCGGCACTACTTTCAGACGCCCGCGCTTCGCGCTTTTGATCGATGTCACAACTGGTTGTGGCATCAGTTCGTACACCGAAACATGATTCGCGCTTTCGGAGGTGAACGGACGCCGATCCCATCCGCCCCATCGCTCACGCAACCGCATACCGGCAATGCGCGCCATCAGGTCCAGCTCAGACGGATATGCGAATCGCAATTCGACTGGGTAGCGATGGATTCCGCTGTCATCGATCACGATAAATTGCGAGCGCACACGCTGCGCGGCCGCATCGAGCTGGCTGACCTCCATCAGAGTGCGCGTGTCCGAAATCAGGGCAGTGGAGGTGCGCCGCCCCGCCCGATCGTAGCGCGTCAGGTCCGGAACGAACGCCTCGATCACGAAGGCGCCGTCGGAAGTCAGGCGCTTGGCGACGCGGCTGAAGCATCGCACCTGGTCGTCCTGCGTGCGGATTCCGAAGAAGGTGTTGAAGACGACGTAGACCAGCGAGAAGCGTCCGGCGATTTTGAGATTGGCAAAGTTGCCCATCTCGACCGGGATTTCCGCGCCGCCGGGTTTGCCGCGCAGCTTCTCAACCATCGCCGGGGAAGCATCGACGCCGTGCATTCTGATGCCGCGCTGCGCGAGCGGAAGCGCGATTCGTCCAGTGCCGATGCCGAGTTCGAGCACGCGCCTGCCCTTCGCTAGCGGCGCGAGGAAATCGACGGCTGCGGATGCGTCGTAACGCATGCTCTCGTTGACGCTGTCGTAAACCTCGGCGATCCGCTGGCCGTAGGTGGATTCGTCGTAGTCCGCCATGCCGCCACGAAATCAAACTGGCATGGTCAGGGTCAACTCACTTGATCGCGGCGATCGCCTCGATCTCGACCAGCAAGCCCTCGACCGCCAGCGAAGTCACGCCGACCAGAGTCGAGGCGGGCGGTTCGCCGCCGCCGGAAAAAAGGACCGCGCGCGCCTCGCGCATCGCGCCGTAATCGGAAGGCTTGTAGTTCACGATGTAGGTATTCATCTTGACAATGTCGGACGGCTTCGCACCCACCCCGGCCAGCGCCGCAATCAGATTATGCGGGACCTGCTTGATTTGCGCGGTCAGGTCTCCAGCGCCGACGAGCTTGCCTTCCTTATCGACCGCGACCTGTCCTGCGATGAACGCGAGCTTCTGCGCGCCCTCGATCGTGACCACGTGCGAGTAGCCACGCGGAGTGAGCAAAGTATCCGGGTTGACGTTTTTCCGTTCCATCGAATCGCCTCCCTGATTTTTTAATCGCGCGGATTATCGCACGGAGAAAAGGGTTTGGCGAACCGCCTCAGGCGCGCACGATGCCCTTGTCGGCCAGCGCGTTGACCAGCAGATGGAAGTAGATGAAGCCGCCCCACGCCTGCCATCGGGCGAGCGTGTTGCGTACGCCCTCGTAATCGAGCTGATCCTCGATGCCTAAAAACGCGCGCAGGCCGTTGCGCCCGCCGACATCGTCACCGGGAAAAATGTTGAACCTGCCGCAGCCGCGCAGGAGCGCATACTCCGCGGTCCACCGGCCCACGCCGGAAATTTTGCTCAGCTCCGCAATCGCCGCGTCATCCGTCAGATTCGCAACCGCATCGAAGTCGCGATTAGCCAACGCCAGCTGCGCGAGGCCGATCAGATATCGCGCTTTGGGCCGGCTCAGACCGAGCGTGCGAAGATCCTCGACCTCGGCGTGGGCAATATCGGAAGCCGCGGCGCATGCGTGAAGCCGAGCACCATCAACCTCGACGGCGCGGCCGTACTTTTCCGCGATGCGATTCACCACATGCATACCGGCGGTTAGCGAAACGAGCTGGCACGCGACCGCGTTGGTGAAAGCCTCGAAGTTGGTGGGGAAACGGACCGGCTTCATCCCCTTGAGCCGATTAACCAGCGGCCCAATCGCCGCATCGTCGCGCGGGAGCCGGTAGAAATCGCGCAGATCGATCGACAACCCAAGGATACGATCAACGATCGCCTCAATCGTACGCGAATTTTTCCGCGATGCGCCCGGACCAACCGCGATCACTTCGAGCTCGGGTGATTTCGCCGGCCCAAGCTGTCTGACGGATATTGCTACCGGCTGACTCTCAAGGATAACGACCCGGCGGTAGGTCTCGCCATCGAAATGATCGATGATGTTGTGGGGACGGCGACGAATCGCCCATGCAGTCAGATCGAGACGAAAAGGCGGGACGGCCCTAAGAGAGAAGCGGGTTACTTCCACATTTGCGGTTGCCATAATCCGTCTGTGGTGCTGCATCCTCAAATGGATGCAACACCACAGACTTCAGTTTGTGATTCTGCGATTAATGAACCTTCGCCATGACCTTCGCATAATTGTCGATCATCGGCATCACGGTATCGCGGGGCGCGGGCGGCAGCGGGAACAATAGCCGCTCGAAGCCGAGCTCGATGAGTTGCTTGAGCGCATCCTCCTTCGCCGGCGCGCCGAACAGCGAGAGCGACAACTTCTTGCGGCCCTTGGCCTTCTCGGCGTCGCGCAACTGCTTGATGAGCGCCGGCCAATCGTTGCGCGGATTGTTGATCGGCAACCATCCGTCGCAATAGTCGGCGACGCGCTCGAAGGTCTTGGGCGACTGCGAGCCCATCAGCACCGGCGGCCCGCCCGGCTGCACCGGTTTCGGATACGACCAGATCTTGTCAAAGTTGACGATCTCGCCATGAAACTCGGCGGCTTCCTTGGTCCAGATCTCGCGCATCGCGAGGACCTTCTCGCGCACCGTCTTCCAGCGCTTCTTATAGTTCGCGCCGTGATTTTCCATCTCCTCGACGTTCCATCCACCGCCGATGCCGAACAGCACGCGGCCGTTGGAGATCATGTCGAGCGACGCGACTTCCTTCGCGAGCACGATCGGATCGCGCTCGATGACGAGGCATACTCCGGTGCCGAGTTTCAGCTTCTTCGTCACAGCAGCGGCAGCGCCGAGCGCCACAAACGGGTCATGGGTATGCCAGTACTCCTTCGGCAAATCCGTTCCGCCCGGGAACGGGGTCTTTCGCGAGGTCGGAATATGCGTGTGCTCGGGGAAAAATATTGACTCGAAGCCGCGTTCTTCCGCCGCGATAGCCAATTCGACCGGCTGGATCGCATAGTCAGTGGGAAACATGAATAGTCCGAAATCAGCCATCGCGATTACTCCTCATTACCCAGTCAGATAGTCAGTTCATTACTCAGTTCGTGGTCGAGCGCAGTACGGTTCCCGGCATCGCGCCCGAATGCTTGCCGCGCTCATACAGTAGTTGACCGTTGACGACGGTGTACTCGATGCCCTGCGCCGGCATCACCAGGCGGCGGCCGCCACCGGGAAGATCATTGCGCATCTGCGCGCGCCGGGCCGAGCCCACCGTGTTGGGATCGAAGATCGCCACATCCGCGGCGAGACCCTTCTTAAGCCGCCCGCGATCCTTGATGCCGAAGAAATTCGCCGGCTCCGTCGTCAGACGCTTGACGCCCTGCTCCAAGGTGAGCGCCTGTTTCTCGCGCACCCAATGCCCAAGGAGATAGGTGCAGTAACCCGCATCGCACAGCATGTTAACGTGCGCGCCGCCGTCGGACAGCCCGATCATCGTGCGGTCATCTTTGATCAGGCGCTCGATGCCGCTCTCGTCGAACTGCGCCATCGTGTACTCGATATTAAGGTTGTCCTCGAGCCCGAGGTCGATAAAGGTATCGAGGGGATCGGCGCCGCGCTCCTCGGCGATTTCCGCAACGGTCTTGCGCTCGAGGCTCTTCATCGCGGGATTCGTCACTTCGAGCACTTCGACGCGATGCCACTTGCCGGAGAACAGGCGCGGCTTCTTCATCTCTTCGCGCCATCGATTGCGCCACCCCTTGTCGCGATAGATTTCCTTCTGCTTCTCGGGCGGCTGGTTGAAAATCGGATTCCATGATTCGGTGTCAGCGAAGGTGAACGGATCGCGCATGTTCAACTGCACCACGAACGGCTTGGGCAGGACCTGCGGAACGCCGCCGCGCCGGATGATCGGCTCGAGGCGGCGCATCGTGTCCACGCTAACTTCCGGATGCTTCGGCTGACTCGACATGCCGAGCCAGGTCACTGGCCGCGTGCTCTCGTTCACCAGGAAGCCGAGCAAGTCCTCTTCCTCTTCGGAAACGCGTCCCGCGCGCCGCGTCAGCGCGACCTCGATAACGCCCTTGCCGAGCTCGCGCAGCGCGCCCGCGTAGGCCTTCATCTCGTCGCGACTCGCAAGCCGGCACGCCAATGGGCGACCATGGAAGCCGATGTGCTGCGGCAGAGTCGTCGTCGACCATCCGAAAGCGCCCGCTGCGACCGCCTCTTTTATGAGACCGGCGATCTTCGCGGTTTCGTCCGGGGTCGCCTCGCGCTCCATCGATTCTTCGCCGAGCACGAAATGGCGAAACGGCGTGAGCGGTGCGATGAAGCCAAGGTTGATCCCGCTGCCGCGCTTCTGCGCCGCGTCCATAAATTGCGGAAACGTTTCCCAATCCCAGGTAATGCCCTTGTTGAGGGCGTCATAGGGAATCGCCTCGACGTTCACGAGGTCCCACGCGGCGACATCGCGCACTTCGGGTTTGCACGGCGCGATACCGACGCCGCAATTGCCCATCACTACGGAAGTCACCCCATGCCAACTGGTGCAGGTGACCAGGGGATCCCAGCAGATCTGCGCATCGTAATGAGTGTGCGGATCGATGAAGCCAGGCGCGACGATCAGATCGGACGCATCGATGGTGCGCTTCGCGGGTTCGGTGACGGTTCCGATTTCCTCGATCTTGCCGTCGACGATCGCGACATCGGCCCGCACGCGCGCCGCGCCGGTCCCGTCGACGACGGTGCCATTTTTTATCAGGAGGTCATACGCCATAACGATTTCCTTCTAGTTCAGATCCATCCGGTAAAGCTTCGCGGCGTTGTCGCAAGTCATCTTGCGCGTCACGTCGTCGGGAATTCCCTCGAAGTCTTTCGCGATCACTTTCAGCGAATCGGGCCAGGTCGAATCGGCGTGCGGAAAGTCGGAGGCCCACATGTAGTTGTCGGCGCCAAAGTAGCGCCACGTCATCGGACCGATCATGTCGTCCTGGAAGGTAACCCATACGTTGCGGCGCACATACTCACTCGGTTTCAGCTTGAGGCCGACCTTATCCCACATCACGCCGAATTTCTCGTAAACATGATCGAGCCGATACATGAAGTGCGCGACCCATCCGCTGTCATTCTCAGCCGAGACGACCTTGAGCGCGGGGAAGCGATCGAGCACGCCGCCGAAAATCATCTGCTGCAGCGATTTCTGCACCGAATGCACTGCGCCCATCGCATTGAGGAGAAACGGCGCCGGCCCGCGCGAGTCATCACCGGCATCGAGCATCGAGCGATCCGGCGGCCCACCCGGCTTGGCGCGCGCGGTGTTCTCCTTCTTGCCGGTCACGACGTGAAGCGAGAGCGGCATGCCGAGCTCCTGCGCGGCCGCCCAAAATGGATCGTAATCCGCCGCGAAGTAGGGTTTCTCGCGCGGTGGTGAGCCCCAGATCATCGCACCACGCAGGCCGAGCTTCGCGCATCGCTCGAGCTCGCGCGCGCCCGCCTTGGGATCCTCGAGCGAAATGAGCGCGATAGGATAAAGGCGCTTGCGATTGTACGACGCGTACTCATTCACCCAGTCGTTGTAAGCGCGAAAGCAGGCCTGCTGGAGTTCCGCGTCGTCGAGGCCGAAGAGCGACATGCCGAGGGTGGTGTAAATCACCTCGGCAGAGACGCCATCGACATCCTGATCCTTGAGGCGCTCGGCGGGATCCCATCCGGAAGGGCGCGCGGCCTCGTAGCCCTTCTTCAGATGTTGTTTGAGGTCGTCACCGCTCTTGCCGATACCGAAACCTCCGGCCACCGGAAACGGGCGCACTCCCGGCGCGGAAAACAAATAGCCCTTGGAAGTTTCGACGACATGCGGCGCCTTGTCGCGCAGTTTCGCATCGAGGCGCGAGGTCCAGAGATCGGCGGGTTCCATCGCGTGAGAATCAGCCGAGATGACACGGTTCGAGGCCATAGGGGTCCTCCTCCTTGCAACGGCGTTGATCCTTCTATCGCAATTCAGCGGGAAGATAACAAGGAGGAAGAGAGGAGAAAGAGCCAGGCAAAACACCAAGACACCAAGGTCGGAAAAGTGGAGATCGATCCTTAGGCGCGGGATCAAGGGGTCGCGGCGAAAAGAGCAGAACCATCAGATGCGGGCCGCAGCGGCCCTCTTCGAACACCAAGTGAAGAACAAGAAGAATGATCGAGCGACGGGCAGCAAGAAATAAACGTTCCGAGCGAGACATCGGAAATGTCGTCGGGCTTTCTTCTTGATCTTACCTTGGTGCCGAAAAGGGCCGCTGCGGCCCGCATCTGCTGGTCTCATCTTCTCGGCATGACCCCTTGATCCTGCGCCTAATGCGGCGTGTCACTTTTCGTACCTTGGTGTCTTGGTGTTTTGTCTGATTCTTCGATTGATTTGACACATATGTACGTATGTGTTAACTTGCCACGCGATGGAGACACGCGATCGCACCGGGCGCACGCGGCAAGCAGAGCAAAATCGGGGGCTGCGCCCGCTATTCCCGAAATTACCGATCAGTTTCGAGTCGCGCGCGGTTCGGATCGCGATGACGACACCCGCGTGGTTACGCATCGACAGCCTGACCGCGCGACGCGCGCAGGAAACTCGTCCGCGCGCGCTCGGCGAAGTCATAGAAACCCTGCTCGCGCACTTGGAGACTTCGTTGAGGGAGCCGTGGGAAATCGCGATTCATTCACGAGAACCGGAAGCGATCAGCGGCGTCGATTGGCAGGCATGGCAAATTCAAAAAGAGCGCGCGCTGCTTCCGGCCTCGCATACGAATTGAACGATAGAGAGGGAGAACTTATGTCGGTATCGGAAGATACTAAGTGCACCGAATCCGCAGCGCGCGGCAGATCACTAATCGATTGGTCCGAGCGACGGATGCCGGCGTTATCGTACCTGCGCGGCGAGTTCGAGCGTAGCCGGCCGCTCGAGGGCATCCGAATCCGCTAAGCACACGCGACGAGATCTGCGCGGCGCTCGTGCGCGAAGGAGTTCCGACATACGCGAGCTACGGCGAAACGCGCGAGAGCTATTACGAGAACATGCGCGCGGTCGCCGCGTTGAAACCGGAGATCGTCCTCGATGACGGCGCCGATCTGATCACTTTCATCGCGCAGAACGATCATTCGCTCGAATTCATCGGCGTCGAGCAAACCACCACCGGGGGGATGCGCCTGCGTGCGATGGCGCGTGACGAGGCCCTGCCCTGCCCGGTCGTCGCGCTCAACGACGCCCCGCTCAAGCAGGAGTTCGACAACCTTTATGGCACCGGTCAGAACACCATCGATGGTATCTTGCGTGCAACGAATATTCTGATCGCGGGAAAAACCGTCGTCGTCGCGGGCTTCGGATGGGTCGGACGCGGCATTGCGCATAAGATGCGCGGGCACGGTGCGAATGTGATCGTCACCGAGGTGAATTCGACGCGCGCGCTGCATGCCTATTACGATGGTTATCGCGTCATGCCGATTGAGCAGGCGATCAAAATCGGCGATCTCTTCGTCACTGCCACTGGATGTCGCGACGTTATCGGCGCCGAGGATTTCGCGCAGTTGAAGGATGGCGCCATGCTCGCGAATTCCGGCCACTTCGATGTCGAGGTGAACGTCGCGAGTCTTGAGCGAATCGCATCGAGGAAAATCGCGATTCGCCCGAATCTGATGGAGTACACGCTGGCCGACGGAAAAAGAATTTTCGTCCTCGCGCAGGGGCGGCTGGTCGGTCAGAGCGCCGCGGAAGCGAGTCCGGCGGATATCATGGATTTGACCTTCACCTTGATGGCGATGACGGTGGAGTGGATTGCGCAGAACCGTGGCGAGATGCGCGAGCGGCGCGTCAAGTTGCCGCCGCCGGAGTTCACCGAGCGCGTCGCGGAACTAAAGATGCGGGCGCTGGGCCTTAGCCATGATCGCTGGACGCCTGCGCAACGCGAGTACGTCGAGGCGTGGGCGCATGGCACCTAAGTTGCGCAGAATAAAAGGGGCCGCGTCACCGCGGCCCCGCTCCCCTTCAAGTCCGCACCTCACCTCTAATGATTGTGGTCGTAGCGATCCTCGCGCGCGGTGAACTTATAGGGATGCGATTTCCACTGCCGGCGTGCATCCGGATGAGTATTGAGAAACTCGTGCAGGCCTGGATGGTTGTCGACGTACTGGCGATTGTCGATCAGCCGCGGATCCTTGTTTAGCTGCTGCGCCACCTCGGGATGCTGATCCAGGTAGTGATCGGTATTCGCTAGCGGATGCGGTCCGCTCCCATTTTCCCGGCGCTCATGTTTCCACTCATCGGTCATGAAGCGATCCGGATGCTGCTGCAACTCCGTGCGAACATAAGGATGCGTATTGAGGTAGCTGTCGAGGCCCTGATGGTTCGCCCGAAATTGCGGATTGTCGACGAGGTTTGGATTATGCGCGAGCTGACGCGCGACTTCGGGATGCTCGTCGAGATAACCGTTGTCGAAGCGCGACACCTCGCCGCCGGTGATGCCGGCATTGGGTGGAGGATATTGCGCCATCGCCGCGGTCGAAATTGCGCTCGCAAAAATCAAAGCCGCGGTAAGGGTGGTAAGTGTCCGTTTCATGATGTCGTCCTCCTTTTAAGGACTTCCTTAAGAACTCCGATTCTTCGATTTGGTTTTGTTTGAAACGCGCTCTTCAATGGCGCGCGGCAAACAGCAGAATTCCGGTGCCGCCGGCGAGATGGCCCACGCTCGACACCACACTCGCGGTGGTGCGCCACGCCTGGTTGCTTTGATTCGCCAAATGATCTTCGAGCTGCATCTTCTGTTGCGGGCTGAGCGAGGCGTATGAGGTGTTGTAGTAGTTGGGCGCGTATTGCTGGGCACTGCCTTGGGGATCATAAGCGGCGCATCCGGCCATCGTGCCGAGGGCGAGTGCGACGACCGCACAACCGGTAACCAAATTCGCCTTCCTATAGTGCATCCGATTCTCCTGCTTCGATGCGTTGGACGCGCGGGGGAATCGATTCGTTTACCGCTCGACACAACCATCCTCATCCGCTCAAAAAATCTTTTTTTGTTGGTAAACGAATCGCGCCGTGGTTCCGTCCAAGGGGTCGCGGAGGATAGCATCGAGCTCACGGCCGATGTGCTTTGCGCCTCCGCTTCGCCTCGCGAGGCGCAATTAAAACGGCCGAATCCGTGAGGGAGCGGTTCGGTTTTGCCGGAGCTGTCCGATGAGGAGTTGTGCCAGAATGTCGCAAAAGGCGACGCACAGGCGTTCGAGCATTTGGTCCAGCGCCATCAGGCGCGCGCCTACCGGCTCGCCTGCTCTATCCTCGGCAGCGAATCCGACGCGCGCGATGTGTCACAGGACGCCTTCATCCGGCTCTATGAATCCGCGAATCGCTTCGATGGACGCTCGCGCTTTTCGACCTGG
This sequence comes from uncultured delta proteobacterium, assembly GCA_963761255.1. Lineage (GTDB taxonomy): Bacteria > Desulfobacterota > Binatia > Binatales > Binataceae > DATGKG01. The sequence goes on along the minus strand of CAVXGH010000014.1, from coordinate 357,200 downwards.
TTCTATCGCGTGCTGGTCAACCTGTGCATCGATCACAAGCGCCGCGACAAATGGTGGCGGAGGCTCGTGCCGCTCTCCGGTCCCGCCGATGATCCCGAGGCGCCCGCGATCGATCCCGCATCACCTGAGCCCGGTCCCGAGGTCGCGGCGATGCTGGTTCAATCGACCGTCAAGTTGGGAGAGGCGCTGGAACATCTGTCGCCCAATCAGCGAATCGCCGTGCTGCTGCAAGCGCAAGAGGGCTTGTCGAGCCGTGAGATCGCCGCAGTGCTCAAGTGTTCGGAAAACACCGCGCGCGTCCATATCCATCGAGGGCTCACGCAGTTGAAGAAGATCCTGAAGGACGATTGACGATGTCCGCCATCCATCCCGAAACTGAGCTGGTTCCGTTTGTTCGCGGCGAGTTAAAGGCCGGGGAGCGGGACCGCGTGCAATACCATCTTGATGGATGCGCGCGATGCCGCGATTCGATGGATGCGCTCGCCACCACGATGCGGCGCGTGTCTGCGCGCCTCGAGGAATTGCCGACCCCAGAATGGAGCGCCTATCGACGGGAGCTGCGAATCAAGGTCGGGCAGCGCACCGAAGGCCGCGCGCGATGGTGGCGGCCGGGCGTCATATGGGCGTCGCTCGCAACCGCCGGTGTGGGGATCGCCGCGCTGATATTCGCGCTGTCGATGCGGCCTGCCGCGCCGGGGATGACACCGGGAGTGGACCAGCTCGCGATGGAGCAGCCGGCTGAACCCATCGACGTGGGCCTGCTGCGCGACTATCCGGTCGTCGAGCAGCTTGACCTGCTGGAAAATTACGACGTCATCGAACGCCTCGATCAGTTGCCCGCCGAACAACATCATGACACGCGGTCGTAACTTGATTACGACGATTCTCTTCGCGGCCACGATCCTTCTCATCAGCAGCCGTGCGGCGCAGGCGCAGGATCAAACGCCGCCTCCCAGGATGTTGTTGAACCTCGATTTGTTCATCGCGCCACCCGACAGCAAAAAACCTGGACCAGCCGCCGATGGCAGCGACTCGACGCTGCAGCAACTTCGCGCGCTCCGAGCGATGGGCTATTTGAACGACGATGGACCGCTTCCTGATGATGCTGACGAGCCTTCGGCAGCGCCATCGCAATCCCCGATCAAGAACCGGCAGGTGCAGCAATGATGCGCCGTGTCATGACCATCAGCCTCCTTCTCATCGCACTGTCCGTCGCGACGCCACGCGCCCACGCGGAATCCTCCAGCGTCGGTGTGCCGGCCAGCGCTGGAGAGCAGGCGTTCGTTCAGCAGCATCAAGATCAGTGGTCGCAACTAACCGACGATCAGCGCGAGCGGGTGCTGCAAAATTATCGCAAGTGGCAATCGATGACTCCCGAGGAGCGCGGCGCGGCGCAAAAGAATTTTCAGGAGTTTCGTCAGCTCCCGCCCGAGGAACGTCAGCGCGCGCTCGAATCGCTACGCCGGTGGAGGAGTCTGCCCGAGGCGCAGCGTCAGCAACTTCGTCAGGCCTACGGACGTTTCCGCGATCTCCCACCTGAGCGGCGCGAGCAGATTATCAAGCGCTATCAGCGTTTCGAACAATTACCGCCAGAGCAGCGCCAGCGCGTGTTGAACAACTATCGGCGCTGGCAGCAGATGACGCCTGAGCAGCGGCAGGAGACGCGGCGCCAGCTGAATCAGATGGAAATGAACCCCAATCATCCGAATGCGAACCATCCGAATGCCAATCATCCAAATGTCAATCATCCGAAGCCGCGAAGACGATTCTGGAACTGGTGGAGACGCTCCGACTAGGCCACGACGCCGGAGGAGCGAAGATCGGCGACCGCGTCGGCGGAAATTCCGAGCTCGTGCAAAATCTCGTCGGTGTGTTCGCCCAGCAACGGCGCGGGCCGATGCAGACCCGCAGGCGTGGCTTCGAAGCGCGCGGCTGGGCGCGGCTGACGCATCGCTCCCACATGAGGATGCTCGGATTCGACGATGAGCTCATTCGCGGCAACCTGAGGATCGCGCAGGACTTCCTCGCGGGTGAGCACCGGCGCTGAAGGCACGTCGTTGGCCGCGAGGATCGCGAGCCATTGCGCCGAGGTTTTCGTCGCGAGGATTTCCGCTGTCAGCTCGAGCCGCTCCGCCGCATTTCGGATGCGCGCCGCCACAGTGTTGAAGCGCGGATCCTCGATCCATTCGGGACGACCCAGCGCCTTCGCAAGACCCTGCCATTCCGCGTTCGAATTCGCGCCCGCCGTGATGTAGCCATCGGCGGTCTCGAAAATCAGGTCGCGCGAGCGAGCCCGCGCCGGCTGCGCATGCGAGGAAATGAAGGTGTGATTGGCCATGCCCTCGGGCCATAGAAACGCGATGACCGCGTCGAGCATCGCCAGCTTGACGTGCTGACCCTCGCCGGTGCGCTCGCGCGCCAGCAGCGCTGCGGTGATCGCCTGCGCGGCGGTGAGCGCGGTGACTTTGTCCGGAATGATAAGCCGCATCATCTGCGGGCGTCCGGTTTTGTAATCGGCCTGAATCGATGCGAGCCCCGACAATGCCTGGATCACCGGATCGTAGACGCGCTTCTCGACGTACGGTCCCTTCTCGCCGAAGCCGCTGATGGAAACATAAATGAGGTCGGGCTTGATGCGCCGCAACTCGCGCTCGCCGAGGCCCATTCGCTCCGCGCGCCCGGGACGGAAATTTTGCACGAAGACATCGGCGCCCGCGATCAGATGCTTGATGACTGCGAGTCCGCGATGGTCCTTGAGATCGATCGCCATTGATCGCTTGTTGCGATTGATCACAGCGAAGGTCGGCGGAATACCCCGACCGGTCGCGCCCATCGCCCGCGTAAGATCGCCGATTTTTGGAGGCTCGATTTTGATGACGTCCGCGCCCTGATCGCCGAGGATCATGGTCGCCATCGGACCCGACAGCATTTGCGTTACGTCGATGATCCGATAGCCGCTGAGCGGCCCTTTGCTGGTCGATGATTCCGGCGGCATTGGCGTAGTGCGATCGCTATCACGGAGCAGCTTCGGTGCTCAACGGATGAAGTCGTCGCGAGTATACTGTGCCGATGCCTGATCGACCCAACATTGTGCTGATCGTGGCCGACGATATGGGCTACGGCGATTTCGGCTGCTTCAACTATGGCGCCTCGCGAACGCCAGTCCTCGATCAGCTCGTCAGCGAGGGTATGTGCCTGACGCAGCATTACTCGGCCTCGCCGGTGTGCGCGCCGGCGCGCGCGTCGCTGCTGACCGGCCGCTATCCGCATCGGACCGGCGCGATCGATACGCTGGAAACCCGCGGTCTCGATCGGCTGGCGCTGCGCGAGCGGACCATCGCGGATCTATTGCGCCACGCTGGTTACGTTACCGGGCTGGTCGGCAAATGGCACAACGGCGCGTTCGACAATCGTTATCATCCGAACTCGGCGCGGCTTCGATGAGTTCGCGGGATTTTGCGGCGGATGGCAGCCGTACTGGAAGTGGCAACTCGACCGCGACGGCTCGTTTTCGCGCGGCGACGGGCGCTACCTGACCGATGTCTTCACCGAGGAGGCGATCGGGTTTGTTCAGCGCCATCGTGATGAACGCTTCTTCCTTTACCTCGCGTATAACGCGCCGCACTTTCCGTTCGAAGCGCGCGATGACGACCTCGCGATATTCGGCGACTCGGACAATTTCACTGAGGCCGTGCGCCGCATCTATGCGATGATTCGATGCATGGATCGCGGCATCGGTCGCGTGCTCGAAGAACTGGATCGAAGCGGCATCGCGGAAAACACCATCGTGCTTTTCACCAGCGATAACGGTCCGCAATTCGGCGGCAAGGGCGAGATGTGCAGCGACAGATTCAATTGTGGATTCGCTGGATCGAAGCTGCTGGTGTACGAGGGCGGCATCCGGCTCCCGATGGTGATTCGATGGCCCGCCGGCATCAATGGAAAACGCCAAACTCCATCAGATGGTGCATCTCACCGATTGGCTGCCAACGCTGCTGACGCTCGCGCGTGGCAAAGTGCCAGAGGATTTGCGCATCGATGGCCTGGATATCGCGCCGCTTTTGCAGGGCGAAACTGGCGTGGTTGATACGACGCGCTTTTGGCAATGGAATCGATACACTCCGATCGGCGAATGCAACGCGGCGATGCGCGACGGAAACTGGAAGCTGGTGCGGCCCGCGATCAGTGAGTTGATGGAAGTTAGTCGCGAAGACCTCGGGATGGATGTCGACGCAAAATACCATCCGGAAAAGTACACCGAGATAGCCGGCGGCCCGTTGCCAGAACTTTCATCGTATGCAGTTCCGCTCGCTCAGCTTTTCAACCTGAGCAGCGATCCGTTGGAGCGAAACGATCTCGCGGAGCAATATCCCGAGCGCGTTTCGCGCATGACCGATCAACTCGCGGCATGGTTTGAGGAGGTGGAACTTGAGCGCCGTACCATCAAGGATTAGTCGCGCGTGCAATCAATGGTTCGCCCTCATTCTTTTGACCGCGTGCTGCATGATGACTGCGAGTGGGTATGCCGGTGAGGTTCCGTCGGCTACTCCGCTAGCTATCGCGAATGGTTCCGGCACAATCGGTTTCGATGATTTGGGATTTTCCTCCGCGCTGCGGAAGGTAATCGTACCTGCCGCTCAAACCGGCAAGCTATTTCTGATCGATCCAGGCTCGAACAAGATGGAGGAGATTGGTGGATTCTCCACCCATGGTGCCGCTGGCGGAAGCCATGGCGGTGGGGTTACTTCCGCGGACGTGGGACATGGCGCGCTCTTCACAGCTGATCGAGGCGAGCAGACCTTGGATGTGGTCGACCCCGGCACGAAAACCATTCTCTCAAAAGCCAAACTCGCATCCGGGCCGGATTATGTACGCTTCGTCGCGCCGACCAACGAGGTCTGGGTCACTGAGCCCCACAGATCGCAGATCGAGATCTTCTCTCTGCCCGAGCATGGGCTTCCCGAGCCGACCCATGCGGCCGTCATCAAAATTGCCGACGGCCCAGAGTCATTGATGATCGACGGCGCGCGTGGCCGCGCGTACGCGAACCTTTGGACCGATAGCACGCTCGCGATCGACCTCCAGCGGCGCACCGTCGTCGCGCGATGGAAAAACGGCTGCAATGGCTCGAGGGGACTCGCCCTCGATCCGGTGCGCGGATTTCTTTTCATCGGATGCAAGGAGGGCAAGCTCGAAGTGCTCAGTCTGAAGGACGGACGCAAACTCGGCGAAGTGAGTTCGGGCGATGGCGTCGACATAATCGCGTACGCGCCCAGCCTCCATCATGCGTACCTGCCCGGCTCGGCGAGTGCGACCATGGCGGTCGTCGGCGTTTCGTCGAACGGCAAGGCCGATGTCCTCGCAACGATACCCACCGCTAAGGGCAGTCATTGCGTGACCGTGGACGACATCAACAATGCCTACATCTGCGATCCGCACGCAGGCCGGTTGCTGATTTTTCACGATTCTCTTCCCGCCACGTCAGAGTAACAGTTCTCGCGAGGTCGCCCGCTTTAAGACCATTCGAATCGACTACTGCTCGTTGCTTCGAATTTGTCGGCGCTATCCATCGTCTGAATACGTGGAGCCACCACTACGAGTGGCTCGCCTCTACCTCAACCTGGAGACACCTATGCCTACGATACTTCTCATCATCCTGATCCTGCTCGTTGTCGGAGCACTCCCCGTCTATCCGTACAGCGCGGGGTGGGGCTACTACCCAAGCGGCGGCGCAGGCCTCTTGGTCATCATCCTGGTCATATTGCTCTTGTCCGGGCGCCTTTAGGTCACCATCATGAAATCACTGATACCGCTCGGCGCGGTTCTCGCAATCGTGGGACTGATACTGCTCGCCTATCCATTTTTCACCACGCAGCAGACCAAAGATGTGGCCAATGTCGGCTCGCTGCATCTCCAGGAAAACCAGCAGCAAACCCATATGGTACCGCCAATTCTGAGCGGCGGCGTGCTTGCTATCGGCGTCGTTCTGCTCGCGGGCGGATTGATGAAGAGCCAATAACGTCTCAGGCCGGACGCGGATTACGGCGGCGCGAATGGCCGCCGTTTTTCTCAACTGCGTGTGGACGCGGCGGCGCAGTGCCATCCTGACGCGTCTGATGCGCGGCGGCATGCGGCGGCACTTTCGGGCGTCGCACCGCGGAATGCGCGAGGCCAACCGCACCGGCCAACCGCGCGAGCTGACCGCTATTGCGAGCACCGGTGGCGAGGGCCTCGTAGATGCGCTCCTGCGCGGGTTCCAGATTGGGCGTCAACTCGAGCCGCTTCGCTAGCGCGATAAGTTCCAGCGCGGCGTTGGCGGGGACCCGCGAGGGCCGCTCGACCGCCTTGGTCACCACCTCGTTGATCATCTTGCCGAAGATCCCGTTCGCACGCGTCTTGTCGATTTGATAGCCGCGCTTCGCGACGAGATTCGCGACCTCAAGCGCTCCTTTATATGGGACTGCATCGCGAGAGTGTTGTTGCCGCGCTATCTCGCGCTCGAATCGGCGCGCCAAAGTGAATTCGGTGAGCTGGCGAAACTGCGGCGGCGGCTCGAAGCCCGACGCCTGCAGCATTTCGACGACGCGATTGTATTCCTCGAAGAGCCGTCCAAACTCGTCGGTGAAACCTTCCATCAGATCGCCGAAAATCATCTCACAAATGGCGAGGCGTCCGTCGGGCAGGATGTCTTCGAGGCTGAATTCATCGCGGCCAAACTCTGCCTGTACTACGCGAATGATCGCGGGGAGCGGTGCGGTAGGGAATTTCGCCCAGACGTTCTCATTGGCCGCCTTGAGATGATCCGGCTCCGCGACCTCGCCCAGCGCGCAATAAAAATCCACCCCGCCAAGATGAAGCGCGGCGCAGTTGAACTCATCGCGTTTCCCGAGGATGGAATTTCGCAGCATCACGCGACTGGTTGAGAGCGCGATGCGGCCGCTCTTCTCGTGGCGAAGCTCCTCCTCGCGGCAATAGTAGTCGCCGATCCAGGTTTCCCGCTCGCTCTGATCCGCGAGTCGCGAGATCGCGAGATGAGCCGCGAGGCGTTTCGGCGTGACGCGGCAGGGCGTTACGTAGCGGCGAAAGACGTCCGCGCCGTTGCCCATCTCCGCGAGATTGCTTTTCGCCTCGCCCAACACTTCGAGGAAGCGATCGCGCGGCGCCGGGATGCCGAGGCTTTCCATCAGGTCCATCGCGTGGCCCGCGTACTTCATGGTCTGGATTGTCTCAATGCCTGACAATTCGTTGAAGAACCATCCACAACTAGTGTACATCAGCATCGCGTTGCGCTGCATGTCGAGCAGCGTCAGCGCCCGCAAGCGGGCGTCGCCGTCGAGTTTGTGCCGGCCATGACGCCCGAGGAAGCTGTCGTGCGCGGTGGCGCGATTCAGGATCACCTCGATAAAATCGTCGCGCGCCTTCCACGGATCGCGAAACAGCCGGGCGCCCATGTCTTCGAAGCGGATGGCGCATTCGTCGCGCAGCAGATCGAATGCCGCGCGCAACGGCGCCCGCCACTCCTGATTCCATCCGGCCTCGCCACCGGTATGACATCCGCAGTTGTTCTGCCATCGGCCAACGCCGTGAACGCAGCTCCACGCGGTGCCTTTGCCGTCGGGACCGGCCTTGATTTCGACCGCGTCGCGCGGCGCATTGCGCGCGAGGAATTCGCCATAGTTGGTGACGTGGATGCCGCGCTTTTCGGCCTCCACTTCGAGTGCGTACGCGAGGCATCGATCGCCGAATTTGAAGTGATGGCCGTAGCTCTCGCCGTCGGTGGCGACGTTCACCAGCGCCCCGTCACCCGCGCCGCGCACCAGCCGATCGAGCAGCACCTCACTCGACCACAGCAAGTTTTCGAATGCGATGCCGCGCGCGATACCGTCATCATAGAAGAACACCGCGATGGAACGGCCCGAGCCGTCGCGATGAAAGCATTGATAGACCTTGCGCGGATCGATGCTGCCGTCGGCGACGCTCTTCCACTCCACGCCGTTGCCGCTCGGATCTAGCGGTCGCACGCGCTCGGCCTGATGCGGCGACAGGATTACGTATTTCATGCGCGCGTCGATGAGCGCGGCCATCACTTCGTCGTTGCACGCCGTCTCCGGCAGCCACATCGCCTCGGGCTCCCGTCTGAAACGATGCTTGAAATCCGCGACGCCCCATCGAATCTGGGTGTGGATGTCGCGCGCATTGCACAGCGGCAGAATGGGATGATTGTAGGCCTGCGCAATGGCGCCGCCATGCCCATTGTGGCGATGACGGCTGAGTTCGTCGGCGGCCACAATGCGGGCGGAGGTCCCGGGATGCATCGCGTCGAGCCATCGCATCAGCGTGGGGCCGAAGTTGAAACTAAGGTTCGCGTAATTGTTGACGATGCGCTCGATCTGCCCCTTGCCGTTGACGATGCGCGCGAAGGCGTTAGCGCGGTAGCACTCGGAGTAGATGCGCTCGTTCCAATCATGAAACGGCCGCGCACTTTCCTCGCGATCGACTGCGCCGGTCCACGGGTTTTCGCGCGGGGGTTGATAGAAGTGGCCGTGAATGATGATCGAGGTCACGATGTTTTGCGATAACTGCCGTTAGCCATTCGAGATGTAGATCGCCGCTCCCGCGCGGTCGAGCGTAACGCTGCCACGACCGGCTTCAAGTTGTGCCGCGGGCGATTTCGCGCCTTCCTCGCCGCCGAAAAGAGCGAGATGCGCGCGGTCACGATTGACGATTGGAATCTCGATCGATTTGTCACTGAGATTGCACACGACGATCGCGCGCTCCCCCGCTTCGGCCCTCCGCTCGATAGTAATCCATCGCTCATCCTGGTTGAACTCGACCGCGGTAAGGTCCTTGCGGCAATTGGAAAGACATCTGCAACGTCTTCGTAACGCGAGCAGATCGCGATGAAACTTCAGCATGTCTTGATGTTGCGGTTGCGCGAGTTGCCGCCAGTCGAGCTTCGAAGTGTCGAACGCTTCTTCCGATTGAGGATCAATGAAGCCCGCGCCGAGAAAGCTTTCGTATTCCTTCTTGCGCCCTTCGCTCACCGCTTTGCCCAATTCCTTGTCCGGAAAATCAGTGAAGTAGGTGAACGGCGTGGTCGCGCCGTACTCCTGGCCCATGAAGAGCATCGGAATATTCGGCGCGCAGATCAGCAGCGCCGCCGCAACCTTCTCGAGGCCACGCGAAGTGAGCGTCACCGGACGCTTGCCTACCAACGCGTTGGCAACTTGATCATGATTCTGCGTGGAGATGACAAATTGGTCGCCGGGTCGGGCCTTCGATGAGCTGCCGTGGAAACGTTTGCGGAACTTCGAAAACCGCCAATCATAGACGTAGCCTTCGAGGAGTGCTTTCTTCAGATCGCGCAACCCGTCGTAATCCTCGAAGTAGCCATGATGATCGCCGGTGAGCGCGGTATGGACCGAATGATGGAACGCGTCGCTCCACTGCGCGTCCATGCCCCATCCGCCTTCGCTGACAGGTTTAATCACGCGCACATCGTCGAGGTCGCTTTCCGCGATCAGAAACGCCTTGCGCCCGAGCTTCGCGGCTTCGGCATGAAACGCTTCACTCAGTTCTGCCAGCACGTGCTTCGCGCCAAAATCGAGGATGCTGTGAACCGCGTCGAGCCGGAGCGCGTCGATGTGATACTCAGTGAGCCAGTAGAGCGAATTCTCAATCACGTAGCGGCGCATGCCGTAGCTATACGGGCCGTCGTAGTTGAGCGCCTCGCCCCACGGACTTTTGTAGCGATGGGAAAGGCACGGCATGAAGTCCGGCAGATAATTTCCCTCGGGACCGAGGTGGTTGTAGACGACGTCCATGATGACGGCGAGACCCGCGCGATGCGCCGCATCGACCAGCCGCTTCAAGCCATCGGGTCCGCCGTAGGTTGATTGCACCGCGTACGGATAGACGCCGTCATATCCCCAGTTGCGGCGGCCGGGAAATTGCGCGACCGGCATGATCTCAATCGCGGTGATTCCGGTCTCGCGAAGATGCCCGAGTCTTTCGATCGTCGAATCGAAAGTCCCGGCGGGCGTGAACGTACCGATGTGGATCTCATCGATGACGTAGCCTTCGAGCGCGAGACCTCGCCATCCGCTGTCGCTCCATTTGAAGGCGTCGGGATCGACCACGCGCGAGGGACCATGAACGCCCTCAGGTTGAAATCGCGAGACCGGATCCGCCCGCTCCTTGTTGCCGTCGATGACGTACATGTAGTCCGCGCCTGCGGCAATGTCTTTGACGACTACGCTGAAGCTTCCGTCGACTGACTCCATCGGCACGAGGGTCTCGCGCGGCGCTTTGATTTTCACCGCCATTTTTTTGCTCAGCGGCGACCAGACCCGAAATTGCACGCCGTCCGACGGAAGCGGACGCGCACCAAACTCCAAATGCCAAGGTATTTCAATTTGCTTGGATGCAGACACAGGTTTCGATGCCTCAGGAAAGCACTTCCGTTGATTTGTAGGAAATTTGTCGTCGAGATTTTCGCTGCCGCTAGTCGTGGAGCATCGCCACAGTCATCTGCGCGAATGCATCCGCGACCGCGATCCGCCCGCCGGCAATGGAAATCTCCCGGCCCGTAATCAGCTCGGTCATCTTCAACGATGATCCTGGTTCCAACTCGATGAAGGTGTCGGCCCACGCTTCAGGATCGACCGGCAGCGGTGGCGCTTCGGCCAGCTGCATGAAAAATCGTCCGCACACGACCACTGCGCGTTTGCCTTCATGCACGCGCGCGAACGCAACGATGTGATTGGCGCGCGGTCCGGTAACCTTCAAAGGTACGTAGTCGCCGCGCGTGAAAAGGTCCGGATTGTCCCGCCGGAACTGCATCGCCCGATTGATGAGGTACATCTTGATCGCGCCGCTGCTCATGTCCTTCAGCAGATAACGGGTGGTGGCGAGCGGATCGCGGCAGGCGCCCTCGCGAATTTTCTTCAACATCGCGCATCGCCGCGCGTAATCGACCGGCCGGCGGTTATCCGGATCGACCAGGTTCAGCGCCCATAGCTCGCTGCCCTGGTAAAAATCCGGCACGCCCGGCGCCGCGATCTTCAAAATGGTCTGCGAGAGAGCATTCAACATTCCCGCCCGCGCGATGCGCGCCTGAAATTTCGCCAGGTCGGCGACAAACGCGGTGCCGTCCTTGAGAATCTCCGCGAGGAATTCGGCCAGCGCGCGATCGTGCTCCTCGTTCGCGTTCATCCAGCTGGTGTGAACCTTGGCCTCCTTGACGGCCTTTTCCAGGTAGCCCTGGATGCGCTTGATGAAGTCCTCGCGCTGCGCCGCATCCATCGGCGCGTCGGGCCAGACGCCAACCAGCGTCTGGTAAAGAAGATATTCCTCGTTAGGATCGGGAACTTCGATGTCCTCGATAGTTTTCCGCGCGCCGGAATTCATCTGGTACCATCGCTTGATCGCCTGCTCCCATTCGTCGGGAATTTCGGAGAGCACATCAATCCGCGCGCGGGTATCTTCGCCGCGCTTGGTGTCGTGGGTGGAACTGCCCGAGGTCGCGTCGGGCCACTCGGCGAGGCGCGCGCGGTTCCAGTCATGAAAAGCATCGATGCTGATGCCGAACGCGTCGGGCTCGCCGCCGACTTCATTTAATGATGCGAGCGGGTAGTAGCGATAAAGCGCGGTGTCTTCGAAGCCCTTCGCCATCACCGGCGAGGTGAATTGCTGGAAACGCAGAACGAACTCGCCGCGCTCGAGGCGCTCGCTCTCGCTGAGCCCCGCCGGATGCTCGAGCAGCAACACCGACGCGATGAAATCGTAAATCGATGCGCTGACCGTGGGATTGCGTCGTTTCGCGCGCCGAATCGCCGTCGTGATGTGCTGGCGATCCGCATCATCGACCTTGCCGGTCTCCGGCCGCACATATGAGCGATAGACCGGGAAGCTTGCGACGACTTCTTCGAGCGCGGCCTCGAGCCCGTTGAGGGTGAAGTCGCGCGACCATCGATGCTGCTCGGAGATTCGGTCGAGGCGCCGCGACAGCACCGCCATCTCACCCGACATCGCGGTCTGGATGATGAGCTTCTTGCTCTCATGAACGATGTCGCGGAATTTGCGCCGCTCGCCGATAAACACCGCATAGAGATCCCGAAAGCGCGGTTGATTTTCGCTCGCGACGAACAGGCGCCCGACCAGATTCATAAATTCGTAGCCGGTGGTTCCGTGTACTGGCCAGGGCTGTAGCTTTTCGTGCTCGCCGAGGATTTTTTCAACCACGAGGTAAAATGGCCGCTCGGGGTCGAGGCCGCGATCATTCTGGGGCAGCGCCTCCGCGGCGGTGCGCTGCAGACGGCGCAGGTACTGGAGCGGATCGAGCAAGCCATCGACATGGTCGATGCGTAGTCCATTGATGAGGCCGCGCCCGATCAGCTTCAGGATCATTTCATGGGTTGCATCGAAGACCGCGCGATCTTCCATTCGGATCGCGGCCAACTCGTTGATGTCGAAAAACCGGCGATAATTGATTTCGTCGGACGCGACTTTCCAGAAACTGAGCCGGTACGCCTGGTCGGCAAGAAGACCCTCCAGCCGATCGAAGCTGCGCGGTTCGCCCTTGACGCCGTTGAGGTCTTCCAGGGAATCCTCGATCGCATCGCGAACATCGGCGCTCTTCTCGTAGAGGTCAGAGATCCGCCGGCGGATGACCGGAATCTCGCGCCGCCGCTCCCGAACCTTCTTCAGGTCCGAGTCGGTGCGCTCGGGTAGATGCTCGACAGCGTTGAGGACGCTTTCGAGTTCGAGCACGTCGGGATCCGAATCACCGAGTTTCTGGGTCAGCGCGCGCAAGGCCGGCTTGAGAATCCACTGCAGGCTGCGCGGCGCGAGCGGAAACGAATGCTCGAAGTAGCGCGCGCGAAAGGTGCCGCTGCCGTTGTCATAGGCAATCTGGATTTCCTTGTTCTCCAGCACCTTGCCGTATTGCTCGCCCAGCACCGGCAGCAGAATCTTGTTGATGAGATCGTGCTTGGGCGGGTTCCAATCGACATCGAAGAAATCGGCGTACGGCGAGCTCGGGCCGTTCTCGAGCACGTCGTTCCACCACTCGTTGTCGGAATCGCCGATCGCCATGTGATTGGGCACGATGTCCTGCACGATGCCCATACCGCGCTCCTGCAGCATCCCCGCAAATTGCGCGAACTCGTCCTCGCTGCCTAATTCTGGATTAATCGTGCGATGGTTGATTACGTCGTAGCCGTGAACGCTGCCCTTGCGCGCCTCGGTAATCGGCGACAGATAGCAATCGCTGATGCCGAGGTCGTGCAGATAGCCGACCAGCCCCATCGCATCCTTGAAGTTGAAGTCGCGATGGAGCTGAAGACGATAGGTCCCGTTGGGAATTCTGGAGCTCATGTTAGTCAGGTGTGGTGCTCCCCGGAAGGTTGTGATGCCGGTTGTGATGTCGAAGATTCTGTCCGTTAAATGTTATCAGTGCGGAACGCGGAGCCGAAGCATGCGGCTGGTCCGGATTGCTGCCGAACCTTCGCCCGCATCGATCCGGTGAAACAAAGGGCGAGGCGTCGATGAAAACCGTGGATTTCTACTTCGACTATTCCAGCACCAACAGCTATTTCGCCGCTTTCATGCTGCCGGAGATTTGCCATAAACATGATGCGGTCGTGAATTGGTTGCCGATTCATTCGGCAGCGCTGTTTCGCGGCACTGGCTTCGATGTGATGGCAATGACGCCGCGCAAGGCGCGCTATCTGTGGCGCGACCATCAGCGCTACGCCGAGTTCACCGGGCTTCCATTTCGCAAGCCGAGCCGGTTTCCAATCAAGACCGCGGCTGCCCTCCGGGCGACCTTGATGATTCCTGGTCTCGCCGGTAAAAACCGCGACGATTACACCCAGCCGAAGATGGGCGACTTCGTACAAACGATAATGCGCGCGTATTGGGAGCGCGACGAAGATATCAGCGACCTCGGTGTGATTGGCGCGCTGGGAGCGGAGGTCGGTCTCAGCGGTGATGCGGTAGCTGCCGCGGCCGGTTCCGATGACGCGCGGACACGGCTTGCGGCGGTTACTGACGGCGCCGTGGCACGCGGCGTTTTCGGTGCGCCGATGTTTTTTGTGGGCGACGAAATGTTCTGGGGCAAAGATCGGCTCGATTTCGTGGAGCGCTGGTTGACTCGAAAACAGCGTACATAAAGTAGGCATCGTGTAGAGTTTCTAGCCACGCTGAGGGTAAAATCCGCGGTCTATCGGCCTCCTCCCGCATCAATTCAGGTGATTTAGCACGCGAAAAACACCTTCACGACCCTATTGACTGATTGTAGGATAACTATAACAATTCGAAGTATGTCTAACGGCGTAACCGTCAGTCGGGAAACGGCCAGGAGTGCTTCGCCGCGATCTGCCCTCGCCATAAAGCCTCTCGCGTGGCCCGCCCCGGGGCATCTGGACGATCCCGCGGCCGGACGCCATGCCCATCATTGCCTCTCCTGCGGCGCAAAGTACGAGTGTGGCGGGCCCGAGGAAATCGGTTACTGCGCGCCGGTTTGCCCGCCCTGCTACTGGATCGAGCTCGGCTCGCAACTGCGGATTTATAAGGAAGTAGTCAGCGAACTGGAGCGCAAGCGCAGCGGCATCGAGCGCCGCATCGGAAAAGCCGTCTGCAAGACCGCTGCGGCGCGCCGGCGCAAGTTGAAAACTGACGCCAGCCTGCTCGTGGCGTTTGGAAATCTATTGAGTACGCAGCCCACCGCATCGGGGGAACAGTGCTCAGAGGGCCAAGGAGGAGGCTCGCATGATTGACAAAAGCAGTTTCGGTCAGATGATTCGCGACCGAAGACGCCAACTGGAACTCACCCAGGACGAACTGGCGCGGCGCATCCGCACCTCGACGCCGTACATCGGGCACATCGAGTCGGGGAAGCGGCATCCGTCGGACGAGATCCTGACGCGCATCGCGGACGTGCTGGGCTTCGATCGGCGCGAGCTGTTTTTCATCGCGAATCCCAACGCCAAGGCGATGCTGACACCGAAATCGGAGGCATCGGAGGTTTCGGCGTGGGACGAATTTCGTACCGATGAACAATTGCATCAACTACACCAGATCAATCCACGAGAACTCGATATGCTCTCGCAGGTCGCGATGATGGGTGAGGTCCGCAGTTCGCGCGATTTCATCTACATCCTGAACACGATTCGCCAGTCGCTGGTTGCCACGGTCTGATAGGGCGAAATGAGAAGAGCGCCACAATTTGACGCTTCAAAGTCAAATGAATCAGTGGAAAAGTGAAATATTTCTGATGCCTAAACAATGGGCACCAAAGGGGAGGGCGAACTATAGGTGGTTACTATCGATGACCTGATGGTCGATTAGTGGGGGGCTATGCCTCCCTACGCCGCTACCGCGCATTTTTGCTCAATGCGACAAACGGTAGGGGTTATTGACACATCGTCGCATCTGAGTAATTCCTAAAGTCGTTCCTATTATGAGCGCACGCACGCTATCAGCAGTCACGTCTCGCAGAGAGATAGCCCTCAGCGGTCAGCCCGATGCGTTGATGGCCCGTGAAGTTGACGGCCTCGTTTCCAAGCTCCTCACCGAGGTCAAGATTCCCTTCCCGTCGCTCGGCAAGCGCGTCCTGGGACACCTCGCCGATTTGAAGAAGGTCCTCTCGACCGACTATGCCGAAGGCGCGGACCTTCCCGACAAGAACCTCCTCAAGGAACTCTCGCGCGTCGTCGATTCCGATATCAAATCCGGGATGGCCGATTGGTACCAGGCTGGAAAAAAGCCCTGGGAATCTCCCGAGATACTTCCCGTCATCACCAAGTTGTTCGGGGGCCGCGAGCTGGAACTTCGCGCCGAGCCATATCTGGAAGGCGCCGGCCTCGCGCTGCGAGGCTTCTTTTGCCGCGCCAATGTCGGCGCGAAGAGCAAGTTCGTCATCTTCCTGAACACCGCGCATCATCCGGGCGCGGTGGTCGCGACCTTCGGCCATGAGATCGGCCACTACATCTATGGCTCCCTGGTTGGCGAGCGCGCGCCAATGGCGGCATTCCTTGAAGGTACCTTCAGCAACCATCTTCACGAGGAAGACGAGCTCTTCGCCGACAGCCTGGTTGCTTTCTCCTGCTACAATCGCGAAATCATGAAAGAAATCGGCCCGATTAAAAATGTCAGGAAGGCCGATGATTTGTTTGGACGTATCCGACGCGCATACGGATTGGTTGGAAGCAAATACGAATTGGATCTGACCGATCGGAAGATGGGCAATGTCTGGCGCGTCCGCTATCTGACTTCGATGGTGCACTTCTTCAAGCTGCGCTGCGCGCTGCTTGAAAAAACCGGCATGTAATCCCTTTATCGACGGCGATTTCGTCGAACGAAAAAGAGGCCCGCATCGAGCGGACCTCTTTTTTGTTTGATAAGGGGAACGAAGCCTGGCGGATTAGTACGCGTTGCCTCCCGAGTTGCTGCCCGAACTGCCTGCCACGCCGCCAGTGGATGTGCTGCTACCCGGATTCCCGCTGGCAGGATTTCCGTTCCCCGTCCATGCGTTATTGCTGCCGACACTGCCCGGACCGTTATTGAGGGTCGAACTTCCCGGACCAGAGGCCGCACCCGCTCCGTAATTCGGGCTCCCCGGACCCGAGGCTGCGGAACCACCGTAGCTCGGACTTCCCGGACCACTGGCTGCGCCGCCACTGTAACTGGGGCTGCCTGGGCCTGACGATGCTCCCGCCGTTCCCGGAGCGCCCATTGAACCTGATCCACCCATCGAAGAGCTTCCGCTCATCGACGAGCCTCCACTCATGCCGCCGGATGCTCCGCCGCCCATAGCAGCTCCGCCCGCGGCGCCACCGCCGCCTGCCCCACCGCCCGCGCCTCCTCCACCGCCGGCTTGCGCGAATGCAGCGCACGGGATGGACATCGCGACGGCAAACATCGAGGCAGTCAAAAAAGTTGCAAAACGTTTCATGTCATTTTCTCCTTGATTATCGCTCGCTCTGAAGTTTCCTCAGGTGAGCCGTTTGAAGACCCGGAAGCGCGGACGCGGTAAGGTTCCGCAGGAAGGCTTCCCATGGAAGACGGCCCGCCTTCGAGGATAATTCGAAGGCTTCTCGAGGCATTGGTGGGAAATCCGACACTCGTTTGTCCCCCAACGATCGCCGGACTAAACTTCGCGTTCTCGCACGGAGATACGATGAGCAACTCTTCGACGGAAACACGCACTTATCGGGGCGGGTGCCATTGCGGCCGTATCGCTTACGAAGTCACTGGGGTCCTCGAAAAGGCCGAGCAGTGCAATTGCTCCATCTGCACTAAAAAGGGCTACCTGCATTGGATCGTGCCGCGCGAGAGTTTCCGTCTGCTCACCCCGCAACATGATCTCGCGACTTATAGCTTTAATACCGGCGTCGCGAAGCATCATTTTTGCCCGCGATGCGGTGTCGCGTCGTTCTACATCCCGCGCTCGGACCCCGACAAAATCGACGTTAACATCCGGTGCCTCGAGGGCGTCGACCCCTCATCATTGCGGGTAGAATATTTCGACGGCCAAAATTGGGAAGCCAACGTCGCCAGTTACCAAGCGAAACGGGCTCCAGCGGAGAAGTAACCTTTTGTCCACCCTGGGATTCAGGCCACGCGATTTCGAGGTCTTCGCGGTCGAGGACTTCGGCGCGCGGATGGAGCTCCTCTATCGCCACGTCCGTCCCAAGCTGGTGAAGCTCGGCGATGAGCTGGCGCCCGAGCTGTCGCGTAAGCTGCACCTGGAATTTTTTCCCCACGTCGCCAAACATGCGCGCCGCACCGTGAATCCTCCGGCGGAAACCTGGGCCGCGTTCGGCCCGTCGCCCAAGGGCTACAAACGGTATGGTTATCTGGCGCTTTGTATTTCCCGGACCGGCTTGCATGCGCGCGCGGTGATGAAAACCGAAGCCGATCATCGTCCCGAAATGGGCGCGAAGATCCGCGCGACGGCGTCGAACCTTGCCAAGGCGTTTCGCGGAACCAGACTCGCGCACTATGAGAAGTGGGATTTCGAACATCTTCCGCATCCCAGCTCCGCTGAGCCGGCGTTCTTCGAATCGATCGCCGATGCATTCGAAAAAAAGACCGGCGTCCTCGATGTGGGTTTCGGGTGGCGGTTGAGCGATGCGCTTCGACTCGAGCGCGCCGAACTCCTCGATGCGTGGGGCGAGCTCGAGCCACTCTATCGCGTGCTTCGATCGGTGACCTGAAGATGCCGCAAGCATCGAATCACGACCCGGACATCTACAAAGGTACCGCGTGGTACTACTCCCGCTTCCGCCCGCGCTATCCGGAGACGCTCGTCACGCTTTTGCGCGACACCTTCGGCCTCGATGGTGACGGCCGGTTGCTCGACCTCGGATGTGGCCCGGGAACCGTCGCGATTCGGCTGGCACCTCTGTTCACGCACGTGGTAGCGATGGATCCCGAACCCGAGATGCTGAACGAAGGTCGCGCCGAGGCCTCGCGCTCGAATATTTCAAACATCGAGTGGCGTCACGGCAGCTCGGAGGACCTCTCGCCGCATTTGGGCCGCTTCCGTTTGGTCACGATGGGAAATTCCTTCCACTGGATGGATCGTGACCGCACCCTCGAGGCGCTCTACGATCTCGTGATCGAGGGTGGAGGAATTGCGGTCGTGGGAGAGGGCGCGCCAATTCCGGCGCCGCCGCCGACGCGCTGGCGCATAGCCATCGATGCGGTCGTTCGGAAATACGTCGGCAACCGCCGGCTACCGTGGGACCAGCTTGACTATCGGCCCGAGGACCTTCATCAGACCTATCTCAATCGTTCGCGCTTCACTGGACTGACCTCCTATTCCGAATCCTTCGAGGTGACCTGGACCATCGACTCGATGATTGGAAATCTCTACTCGATGTCCTTCTGTAGTCGACGCATCCTCGGCGACCGGGTCGAGGCTTTCGAACGCGACCTGCGCGAGGCGATTCTTGCCGTCGAGCCGTCCGGAATTTTGCGCGGCGAACCTCCCGAGTTCTTCGCGTACATGACGTGGAAACGCTGACGATGGAAACCGTCGCAATCTTCGGAGCTGGCGCGTGGGGAACCGCGCTGGCGATCATTTTGGCGCGCGACGGCCATCGCACCATGCTTGGTGTGCGCCGCGACGAGTCGCTGCGGCTATTCAGCAGTATGCGCGAAAATTCGACCTACCTACCCCGCGTGGAAATTCCTTCCAATGTCGAATTCACCACCTCATGGCTCGACGCGGTCGCGAACGCGTCGGTGATCGTGATGGCAGTCCCCTCGCGATACGCGCGATCCGCGATGGCTCAAATCGCGAGCGCCATCCGGCCGGAATCGATCCTCGTCAGCGCCACCAAGGGCATCGAGGAGACCTCGCTCGCGCCGATGACCGCGATGCTCGCCGAGGTCGCCCCTAACGCGCGCGCATATGTTGCGCTGTCGGGGCCGGGATTCGCCGCCGAGGTCGCCCGGGGAAAACCGGCGGCGCTCGTGGTTGCCTCCAGCGATGAAGATGCCGCCAGCAAGGTGCAGCATCTGTTCGCCTCGCCGATGCTGCGTGTCTATCGCAGCGCTGATGTCATCGGGGTCGAACTGGCGGGCGCCGCGAAAAATGTGATCGCCATCGCGGCCGGAATCAGCGACGGCCTCGACCTCGGTTCGAGCGCACGCGCGGCGGTCATCACCCGGGGTCTGGCCGAGATCGCGCGGCTGGTCGAAGCTGCCGGTGGAAAACGCGAAACGGTGATGGGACTCGCCGGGCTCGGCGACCTGGTGCTGACCTGCACCGGTGACTTATCGCGCAATCGAACCTTGGGGATGAAAATCGGTCGCGAAGGCGGCTTCCTTATGCCCGCCACTCAGGCCGATGGTGAACCGGTTGCCGAGGGCATTGTCAACGCGCGATCGGTAAAAATGCTCGCCCAGCGTCATCGGGTCGAGATGCCCATCGTCGATGCGG
Source organism: uncultured delta proteobacterium (assembly GCA_963761255.1). Taxonomy (GTDB): domain Bacteria; phylum Desulfobacterota; class Binatia; order Binatales; family Binataceae; genus DATGKG01. The sequence continues at coordinate 337,246 of CAVXGH010000014.1, read as the reverse complement.
TCTATCGGGCCCTCTATGAAGCGGAGCCGCCAAAAGCTATGGTCGATGAATTGCTCAATCGCGCGCTGAAGTCCGAGTTCTAGCGCCGCGGTCAATCAGGAAAGAAATATCGATGTCAACGAAGGGAACCTGCAAAGCCAAGGATTGTGAACGCGAAGTAATTGCGAAGGGCTACTGCCGCAAGCACTACCGCCTGTGGAAGGCCGGCGAGATGCCGCATCCTCGCTATAAGATCTGCACTTTCGAGAAATGCCGCAAGGCACGCGGCGAAAAGGGCAGCCTGTGCGAGGAGCATTGGAACGCCGCGCACGCGAAGGCCGCCGAGACTGCAGCGCCGGCTGCCGCGCCCGCTGAAGCGGCTCCTGCTACCTAGATTTCCGAACCTCAGGTAAGGTCGCGATGGCTAATCTGATCGTCGCTGGAGCCGGGGGCAGGATGGGCCGGATGCTCATCCAACTGATCGCCGCCGACTCATCGCACAAGCTCGTCGGCGCGCTGGAGGCCACAGGCGTTCCGGCAGTCGGCACCGATGCCGGCGCTCCGGCGGGCGTCGGCAAGCTCGGCGTGACGATCACCGATGATTACACCTCGATCGCGAAGCCTGACACGGTCACGCTCGATTTCACCAGTGCGGCACCGTCACTGGAGCATCTCGAAGTTGCGGCGAAAAACGGCGCGGCTATCGTGATCGGCTCGACCGGCTTCACGCCCGAGATGGAAAAGCGCGCGAAGGAACTCGCCGGCAAGACCCGCACCGTCATCGCGCCCAACATGAGTATGGGCGTGAACGTGCTGACGAAGATCGTTGCCGAGGTTGCCGCGATTCTTAAGGACTTCGATGCCGAGGTGATCGAGATTCACCATCGCACCAAGGTCGATGCGCCCAGCGGCACCGCCTTGGGCCTCGGTCGCGCCATCGCGCAGGCGCGCGGGCAAAATCTCGCGGATGAGGCGATCTACGGCCGCGAAGGAATCACCGGGGTGCGGCCGAAGGATCAGATTGCCGTCCTCGCAATTCGCGCCGGTGATGCGGTCGGTGACCATACGGTGATTTTCGGTGGAACCGGCGAGCGCCTCGAATTGACGCATCGCGCGCAGAGCCGCGAATCACTCGCGCGCGGCGCAATCCGCGCGGCCGGATGGCTCGCCGGCCAGAAGCCCGGACTCTACACGATGCGCGATGTGCTTGGCCTGTAGCCGCTAAGGCCGCCGCGGGGTCGGCGTCGTCGCCTCTTCGCCTTCGTGCTCCAGCGAAGCCCAGCGTTCCTGCAACCTGACCCATAGTCCGCGATGGATGCGCATCTCGTACGCGACCATGCCGATCAGCGCGAGGCCATTGGCGGCGATAATCTTCCACCATCCGAGCTGATCAAGCAGCGAGGCATCGATCAGCGTCACCCATCCGAAGAAGAACACCTCGAAAATCGCGAACACGATCAGCACGCCGAGCGCGACCAAAGGCTCGCGATCGGTGGCCGCCATCAGGATGGCGAGCGCGACGCCGAATCCGATGAAGCCGAGGAAGTGGATGACGGTGTAGCCGATGATGAGCGGCGCCACGGTTTCGGGCGGGGCCGTCATCGAGCCATTGAAAATCGCTTCGCCCAGCAGCAGTGGCGTCTTGAATGCCTCGCCCATCGCCAGGTCGTAGGCGAGGAACCATGCCGCGACGATCACCGCGCCGACCAAGCCCGCGGTCAGCCCCTCCTGGAGAATCGGAATCCACGGTCCGAGCAGGTTGCGCGCGAGCGCCGGATGGCGCGACAGGAAGTAGTAGAGCATCGTGACCGTCGCGAGCAGGTTGGCGACGACGATTCCCCACCACGTAACCGCGTGCATTACCCCGGCGCCGAGGAACATCACCACGCCGACGAAGAAGACGTCGAAGGCGCCGAGGAACACCAGCAGCGAAATCATCAGCGTGGGTTCATTTTCCGCGGCTTCGAGGAGATTGGCGCCGATGATCCCCGCGATGATGAACGCAGTGAAGTGGAGCACCGAATATTCCAGCATCAGCTGGATCGCGCTGAGTCCTTCCGGATGCGATCCGTGCAGAATCGCGGCGGCAAGCAGCACCGGGGTTTCGAAAATCTGGCCGCGCGCGGCATCGAAGATCAAAAACCACAGCGCGACGACTCCCGCGCCGAGCAGTCCAGCGATTGCGCCGTCGAGGATAATTCGGGACCTGGAATGCTGCATCGTGAAGACTCCAACTGTGAACTACTAGCTCACTATAATCCGCGCGCGCAAATTCTTCGATAAGCCCGCATCCCCTGATAAAGTCATCGCGCTAATGGAGTCGATACGGCAATTCCTGGCCGCGGACCATCGGCGCCTCGATGCGCTATTGGAACGCACCGGCGAATGCCACACGCCCGAGGAGCTTGCGGCCTATGACGGCTTCCGGCGCGGCATTCTGAAGCACATCGGCATCGAGGAAAAGATCCTCCTGACCGCGGCGGCGCGGCTACGAGGAACGCCGCTGGAGCAGGCGGCGCGATTGCGCCTCGATCACGGCGCGATCGTCTCGCTGCTGATGCCGATTCCCACGTCCATGATCATTCGCGCGATTCGCACCGTGCTCGACGCGCACAATCCCATCGAAGAAGGCGACGGCGGCGTCTACGACATCTGCGAGCAACTGACCACGGCCGAGCACGCGGAACTGCTGGCGAAAATTCTCGCCGCGCACGAGGTACCGACTCATCCGAATGCCACCACGCCGCGAATCCTCGACGCCGCGCGGCACGCTCTCGCGCGAGCGGGATACGATTCGGCCTTGATCGACGATTAGCATCCGATTCTAAAGTCCTCGCGCGGTCGGATATTCTGTGGGGTTGATGAGCGCGGAAATCAAAAAGCCCGACGCGCTTCGAATCGGGCGGCTGCCGATTCATTTCTTCACCAGCGCGGTGATTTGGTTCGCATGCGGGGTCGTCGCGGCGCCATTTCTCGTCAGCCAGATAGTCGACTTTTTCTACCAGCCGCCCATCCTCGCGCTGGTGCATACCTTCACCCTCGGATGGATCAGCGCCTCGATCATGGGCGTGATGTATCGCTACGTGCCCTCGCTCACGCGCCATCCGATCGCGTATCCGCGCGTGGCGATTTGGCAACTTGTGCTGTTCATCATCGGCACCATCGGCCTCGTGTCGCACTTCGCCAACGGGATTTGGGTCGGCACCTGGTTTTCGGCGGGCATCCTGATCGTGAGCATCGCGATGTTCGCGGCCAACATGATTCCGTGCCTCTATTCGCAGCTCGGACGCGGCGTCGCCGAAACCGGGATGTTTCTTTCGATCTGCTTTTTGTTCGTCGCGGCATCGATTGGGTTCGTGCTGTCGCTCGATAAAACCTACAACTTCCTCGGCGGCGATGTGCTTACCAACCTCGCCAGCCACGTCCACTTCGCGGCAATCGGATGGGTAACGTTGACCATCTGCGCGGTTTCGTATCGGATGTTGCCGGCGTTCCTGCTACCGAAGCTCCATTTGCCGCGAAGCGCGATGTGGCAACTGTGGGCGCTCGCGGTCGGCGCGCTCGCCTTGGGCATGACGTTGCTGCTTGGCTGGCCGGGCGCGACTTTCTGGAGCGTCATCATCGCGATGGCGCTGGTCGCCTACATGGTCACGATCGGTCTGCTGGTGCGCTCACATCGGATGCCGATTGACTTCGCGGCGCGTCACGCGATCGCGGGAATCATCTGGCTGGTGCTCGCGATCGTTTGCGGACTGACGCTCGCGATAATCGGTCCGCAGGGCGTCGCCGGGAACCGCGTCGCCTCGGCATATGGCGCGATGGGCCTACTCGGCTGGGTTTCCAATTTCATCATCGGGGTATCGTATCAACTATTCCCCGGCTTCGTGGTGCATGCGCGCAATGCCGCCGGATGGCGCGCGGTCACCATCGCGGAGTTGTCAATCAAACCTCCGCGATGGATGGTGTTCGTCGCCTACAATGCTGGAGTAGCCATCCTGGTCGCGGGATTTGTACTATCGTCCGTCGCGCTCGCACAACTGGGAGCGGTCGCAATCGCGATCGGAGGACTCATCTACAGCGCGACGACTTTATCGACATTGAGTTTCGCCTATCGCAAGGCAGTTCCGGCAGCCGCGAACATTCCGCTGCGAGTTCTTCCCAGCTAGGCGCGGATGCGTCCGGAGATGACGCGCAGGCGCGCTCGCGGCTCCTCGATGCTCGGGACATCGCTGTCATCCTCGCGCCGCGACCACTGATAAAAAATCGCGGTGAATACGCACATCAGGTAGGAGCCCTGTCCCACCCACATCAGCAGGCCGCCGAGAATCTGGTCGTCCATCGCGCGCAGCCCGAACGGATGCGGCCCTTCGAGGTACCACGGATACACGACCGAGTACGCCAGCGTGATTGGCGCGGCGACCGCCGTCATCGGGATCATCAACAGAAAGATGTAAAAAATCTGCAGCGGGTACGAAAGCCGCGGCAGTTCCGGCAGCGGGCTCAGGATCGGCCACCACATGATGACGCCGCTCACCATGAATGCCAGATGAATCGCGATGTGCACGTTCTCGTCCCGGCACATCAGGTCGAAAATCGGAGGATTGTGCGCGACGACGAACACCGCGGTGAAAGTCAGGAACGCGATCACCGGCCGGGTGAAAAATTCCGCGAAGGGCCGCACCCACTTGCTCAGCACCCACGGCCGCAGCATCGAGGCCGGCACGGCGAGCAGCATCAGCGGCGGAATCACGAAGGTCTGGTTGAAATGCTGCAGCATGTGCATCGTGAAGCAGCGCTGTTCCGCCCATTCATCGACGGGGCCCAGGGTGAAAACGGTCACGGCGACGGTTACGACGAACCAGAACCAGTGGCGCGACGTCACCCGATGATCGCCGAACATGGCCGCGCCGATGTACATCGCCACGAGCACCGCGATGCCGATTGTAACACTGGGATGCATGTCGCTAATCCAGCTCATAATCAAAAATAGTGCAGGCCATATCCCGCAGTCACCAGGTGACGAGACAAATATAGAAACAAGCCGAGGAATGAGAGGAAAACTCCCAGCGCTATGCTCAAGGGGAAGAGGAATTCCACGTTAACCGCCCACTTCTCGTAGCGCAGATGCATGAAGAACATCGCGATGAGCGCGAATTTCGCGATTGCCAGCACGATCAGTATCGGCACCATCACCGGCCGCAGCGCGTGCAGGTAGGACACCGTGATCTCCATCGCGGTGAGCACGATGAGAAATCCGCCGACGATGAGGTAGACGGTGTTGCTGACGTGAGCCTCTTCTTTTTCGATGTAGGTGTCGTCGCTCATGCGCCCTTAACCTGCTGCATCAGATAGACCAGGGTGAAAATGATGACCCACACGATGTCCACGAAGTGCCAATAGAGGCCCGCCATCTCCACCGACAGTGCGCGCGATTTGTCCAGCTTGCCGGTGAACGACGCCACGATCAGCACGCAGATCCAGATGACGCCGATGGCGACGTGGGTGCCGTGCGTCCCGACCAGCGTGTAAAAGCATTGCGAGAACAGGTTGGTCTGGTACGCCATGCCCTTCAGCCAGAAGCCGTAAAATTCGTGGACCTCGACGCCGAGGAAAATCATGCCAAAGAATGCGCATCCGATCAGCCAGATGCGATTCCACAACTGGTCGCCACGCTGGATCGCGTTGAGCGCGAGCACCATCAGCACACTCGACATCAGCAGGATGAAGGTGCTGAACGAGGTCAGCGGGATTTCCAGGATCTCGGCTCCCGGAGCCCCCTGGCTGCGCGCCTTGTACACCACGTAGGTCGAGATCAGTGTCGCGAAGAACAGGCACTCCGATCCGATGAATGACCACAGCCCCACTTTGCGAACGTCGGCGCCCGCCGAGCGCGACGCTTCCTCGGTCTCATGCGTTTCCTGCCCGAAGGTCGGATACTCGAATGCCATTCCGACGATGCCGAGGAACATCGTGAGCAGGCCGAGCGCGACCAGCCGGTACCACAGCACGATCCATCCGAGGCCCATGACGAAAAGGCCCGCCGCGATCACGATCGGAAAGAACGACGGCGCCGGCATGTGGATGGGCTCGGTCGGCGCCTCCTCGGGCACCGGCTTGGGAATCTGCCCAGAGGCATACATCGCCACGCCGCGCGAACCCGCCCGTCCATATTTTGTAATCCAGAAAGGATCGCGCCCGCGGACGTTGGGAATGTTGCCGAAGTTGTACGGCGGTGGCGGCGAGGTTGTTGCCCACTCCAAACCGCGTCCATCCCAGGGGTCGGCGGCCGCGCGCTCGCCATTGATGAGGCTCTTGATGATGTTGATGTACAACACCACAAACGCGAAACCCAAAATGAACGCACACACGGTTTCGAACTGATTGAGGAACGTCCAGCCCATCTCGGGCGCATAAGTGTAGATGCGCCGCGGCATGCCCCACTGCCCGAGGATGTGCATCGGAAAGAAGGTGCCGTTGAAACCGATGACCGTGAGCCAGAATTCGAGCTTCCCGAGCCGCTCGTCGAGCATGCGCCCGGTCATCTTCGGCCACCAATAATAGAAGGCGCCGAAAATCGCGAAGGCGACGCCGCCGAACAGGACGTAATGAAAATGCGCGACGATGATGTAGGAATCGGTCTGCTGCAGATCGACCGGCGGGCTCGCGAACATGATCCCGGTCAACCCGCCGATAGTGAATTCGAGGATGAACGCGAGCGCGAAATACATCGCGGTGGTCATCCGCAGTGAGCCGCCCCAGACCGTCGCGATCCATGAGAAAATTTTGATCCCGGTCGGAATCGCAATCAGCATCGAGGTGATCGCGAAGGCGCTGTCCGCCACCGGTCCCATCCCGGTCGCGAACATGTGATGGCCCCACACGCCGTACGACAGAAACGCGATCAGGATGACCGAGTAAACCATCATCGGGTAGCCGAACAGCGGCTTTCGCGCGAAGGTCGGCAGCATTTCGGAAATTATTCCGAATGCCGGCAGCGCCATGATGTAAACCTCAGGATGGCCGAACAGCCAGAACAGGTGCTGCCACAAAATCGGCGTCGCGCCTTCCATCGCCTGGTAGAAGTGCGCGCCGAAAAAGCGATCGAGGAACAGGAAGATGAGACCCACGGTGAGCGCGGGAAAAGCGAGCAGGATGAGGACCACGGTCACCAACATGGTCCATACGAACAGCGGCATCCGCATGTAGGTCATGCCGGGCGCGCGCATGCATACGATGGTCGCGAGGAAGTTGACCGCAGTCATAACCGTCGCCACGCCCGAAATGATCAGTCCTACGTCCCAAAAATCGATGTGGAGGCCCGGCGTGTACATCCGCTCGGTCAGGTTGGCGTAGCCAAACCATCCCGCGTTGGGAAGTCCGCCGTTATGCCAGAAGAAACCGAGGTGAAGAAAAATCCCGCCGAACAGAAAAATCCAGAAGCTCAGCGCATTGAGGCGCGGAAATGCGACATCGCGCGCGCCAATCATCAACGGAATCAAAAAATTCGCGAAGAATCCGAGCAGCAGCGGCATCACCACCAGGAAGATCATCGTGGTGCCGTGCATCGTGAACAGCTCGTTGTAAAACTCCGCCGAGACGAAATGATTGTTCGGATAGAACAGCTGGATGCGGATCAGCAGCGCCTCGATACCGCCCAACGCCATGAAGGTCAGCGATGTTATCGCATACAGCATCGCGACCTTTTTATGATCGACGGTGTTGAACCAGGTGATGAGGCCGCCTTCGAGGTAATTCGGCTCTTCAATCGGGAGTGCTTTGGGTTGGGCAGCCATGATGGAAACGTCCTCTACTTAAGGCTTTCCAGATATGCGACCAGGTCGCTCAGTTGGTCACCGCCGAGGCCAAAGTCCGGCATCCGCGCGCCGGGCTTCATCTCGTCGGGATGTTCGATCCACTCGGTGAGTAGCTTCGGATTATTAGAGAGCACGCCGGCCGCGATGGTGGTGCGGCTCGCGAGATGCGTCAGGTCGGGTCCGACATAACCCTTCGATACTCCACTGATAGTGTGGCAGGCGGTGCAGGGGCTGTTCGCAAACACTTTCGCGCCACGGCTCGCGGGAGTTTCTTCCACGGGAGTCACGCCGGGCTGAGCCTGCGATTTTTCCCACATCGCGAAGTCATCGGGCTTATCGACGAAAATCCGAAAGCGCATGTTGGCATGCGAGACGCCGCAGAACTCCGCGCACTGGCCGTAATATTCGCCGGGAACCGTCGCGATGAGATCGATCTGATTCACCTGGCCGGGGACCACGTCGCGTTTGCCACCCAGCCGCGGCACCCAAAAGCTATGGATGACGTCATTGGATACGAGGCTCAGATGGATCGGCTGATTCACCGGAATGTGCAGCTCGTTCGCGGTCACCACCCTGGAGCCGTCGTCATAATGAAATTCCCACCACCATTGATGCGCGATAACCGTGATTGGCAATGAATTGGCCGGCGGGTTGCGCGGCTGCGTCCGGAATATCAGCCGCACGGTCGGAATCGAGATAAACAGCAGAATCAGCGCAGGGCCCAGCGTCCACGCGATCTCGAGTTTCAAATCCGAGCTGACCGAGGTCGGCGGCCCGGCCTCGCCCACCCGCGTCGAAAAGAAAAATACTGCGAGAGTGAAGGCGACGATCACAATCGCGAAGATCAGAAGATCCCACGCCGTGATCTCCATGAACATGCCGTAGCACCAGTTCGCGAGGTCCGACTTCGGCGCCATCGTGCTCATCGGATGGCCGGCATCGTCGCCGCATCCGGCAATCAGCATCGCGAGCATTGGCAGGAAGTATCTAAGCTGACGCAGCTTCATTCTTCCGCGGCCTCCAACACCTGGGGCGCCGTCGCGGCTGCGACCGTCAGCTTCATGCCGGGAATCGCGCATAATCCGAAGATGCCGAGAAATCCCAGTGTCACCGCCAGCTCGATCCAGTTGAATGGAATGTACTTCGGCGTGATCGAGGGGACGACCAGCACATAGCGCTCGATCCACATGCCGATGAGGCCGAGAAACGCGACGGTGCCGAGGATCGCCGGCGTCTTCTTCGGCTTGACGCCCATCAACACCACAAACGGAATCACCCAGACCAGCAGCGGCACGATCCAGGTCGGGATCATCCATGGCGTGTACAACGTGAAGCCGGCGGGGCCGTCGATTAGTGCGCCGCGCACCACGAGGAAAAAAGTCTCCGCCGGAATGTCGCCATACCAAATCACGATGTACTGCGCGAACAGCGTGTAGGCCCAAAACACCGAGAACGCGAAGGTGAACTTGCCGAGGTCGTGCAATATGGTGTCGCGGGTGAAGAGATTTCCCGGTCCGAGACGCCCGCGCAGCACGACCGCCGTCAGAGCCATCGCCACGATACCGCTCCAGAACGCGCCGGCGAAAAAGAACGCGCCGAAGAGCGTGCTCTTCCATAGCGGCGCCAGCGACATAATGAGGTCGAACGCGATCAGCGACATCACCGCGGCATAGATAATCGCCAACGCCGGTGCGATGCGGCGAATGGCGGTCGGTGGCATGTCGATGTTGTCATTGGAGAGCGCCCATTGCCGGACGTCGACGCGTTGCGAGATGCGGATGAACCACAAATCGAGCGCCGTCAGCGCGAGCAGGCAGAAGCCCTCGCGCCCGAAGAAAAATGGCGTGTTGAGCCAGGTCGGATTCTTCGCGAGCTCTGGTTTCGTCACCCATGGCCACAACTCGGCGCGGCCGAAAAACAGCACCCAGAACAACACGAACGCGACCGGGATGAACATGTAAAAGGATTCCGCGAGCCGATACGCGCCCGGCCCGCCCCATCGCGCCTGGGTCAGATAAAATGCGCCGGAAATCATCACGCCGCCCTGCGCGATGCTGAAGAAAAATAGAAAGTTCACCAAAAATGCCTGCCACGCATGTGGTTCGGTCTCGGTCATGACTCCGGCAACAAAGCCTGCGACGCCGATCAGCGTGAGAATCGCGCACACCGCGACCAGCGCCATCGGGGTGCGGACGCCTTCCGCGCCGGGAATTATCGCCGGGGCTTTGGGCACCGATGCTTTAGATTGAGCGCTCATTGCGATTCTTTTCTTGACAGCCTCAGTGCGTGACCAATTCGCGCGGACGCGGATCCTCGTGCGCGACATCCTCGGCACCAGCCTCGCGCATTAAGTTTTCGATCTTCGTGATGTCGGCCTCGTCGCACGCCACCGCGATCCCGAAACGGTCGGCGCCGAATCGTTCCGACCATCCCGCAACTGGATCGAAGTGCGGTAGGCGCGCGAATACAAAGAAGCTCAGCGCCGCCGACAATCCGCCTATCAGGATCATCAACTCGAACATGATGATGATGAACGGCGGCAGCGACACGACCGGCTTGCCGCCCGCGACGAGATTCCATTCCCATGAGGTACCGACCGTCACCGCCAACCCGGTCAGCACGCCCGTGATGCCGCCGATCAGCACGAATATGCGCACCGGACTGAGGCCGCGACCGATCGCATGGAGCAAATGCTCGCTGGGGATGGGCGAAAAGACGCGGAACGCGATGCCGTCGCGTTTCAACGCTTCGACCGCGTGCACGCATTTCTCTTCGTCGGCGAAAGTGCCGACCAGTTCCACTTCGGCGCTCATTTACCGTCCCTTGAAATATCCGGATAGTAATCGTCGCGCAGCGAGTGCCGCAGCCAGCCAATCCCTTCCTTCAACTCCGTCATCGAAATGATCGGCAGGTAGCGGGTGAACAGCGAAAACAACATCAGGAACCACGCGAAGCTACCGACCGTGATCATGAACTCGGTGATGGAGATGTGAAAGAAACTCCATTGCGACGGGTTGAAGTTGGTCGCCAGCGAACCCGCGATGATCACGAAACGCTCCAGCCACATTCCAATGTTGACGAAAATGGTGACGATGAAGAGCGGGATGGTGCTGCGCCGAATTCGCGGCGAGAACAGCGACAGCGGCAGTACGCAGTTGCCGAACACCATCAGCCAGAACAGCGGTCCCCACGGACCGAAGTAGCGCATCTGGAAGGTCACTACCTCGAACTGGTCCTGCCCGTACCAGGTCATGAAGGTTTCGGTTATGTACGAATAGCTGACGATCAGCGACGTCAGCAGGATGACCTTGGCGAGGTTGTCGAGGTGCCATGGAGTGATGAAGCCCTCGAGATTGAGCAACCAGCGCATCGGGATGAGCAGCGTCAGCACCATCGCGACGCCGGAGAGAATCGCGCCCGCGACGAAATAGGGCGCGAAGATCGTGCTGTGCCATCCGGGCAACTGCGCCATCGCGAAGTCCCACGACACCACGCTGTGCACCGAGATGACCAGCGGTGTCGCGAGGCCCGCCAGCAGCAGGTACATCATCTGGAAATGACGCCATTGCTCGACCGAGCCATACCATCCAAATGACAGCAGCGAGTAGAAGGTCCTGCGCCAACCCTTGGCCGCATCGCGCGCGTTCGCGATATCGGGAATCAGCCCCATCAGCAGGAAGGTCGCGCTGATGGTGAGGTAGGTCGACACCGCGAAGGCATCCCATACCAGCGGCGAGCGGAAATTCGGCTGCAGGTAACGCTCGTTCGGGTATGGCAACAACCAGTAGGCATTCCATACCCGTCCGAGATGGACGAGTGGAAACAGTCCCGCCGTCAACACCGCGAACAGCGTCATGGTTTCCGCCAGCCGATAGACCGCGGTGCGCCATCGCGTGCGGAACAGATAAAGGATCGCCGAGATCAGCGTGCCGGAATGCGCGATTCCGACCCAGAACACGAAGTTCGTGATGTACACCGCCCACATCGTGGGCTGCTTCAAGCCGGTGACACCCAGGCCGGTATAAATCTGGCGAGTCCAGCAGAGCGCCGCGATTCCTACCAGCGTCGCGCAGAAACCGATCCAGGCCCAAAACAACAGGCCGGGCGGCGACATGATGCGATGCACGCCGCGATCGATATCGGCGTAGGTCGGGTTGGTGTTGATGGGTTCAATCGCGGCGGCCACTAGGATTTCTCCCGCTCGTGATAGACGTTGCGCAGATACACGATCGCCGGCAGGGTGTTGAGCACTTGCAGCGAGCGATAGGCGCGGTTCTGATTCGCCGCGCGACGCTTCATCATCTCGCTCTCCGGGTCCTTCATGTCGCCGAATGAAATCGCTTTGGTGGGACAGGCCTGCGCGCAGGCGGTAATGATCTCGCCATCGCGCAATGGACGCTTCTCGACCTTCGCATCGATCTCAGCGCTGACGATCCGCTGGATGCAAAATGTACATTTTTCCATCACACCCATGCTGCGGGCCGTGACGTCCGGATTGAGTTGAAGATGGAACGGCTCGGGCCAGTCCGGCTCGAACCAGTTGAAGCGCCGCACCTTGTACGGACAGTTGTTCTCGCAATAGCGCGTCCCGACGCATCGATTGTAGATCTGCCCGTTGAGGCCCTCGTCGGTGTGCACCGCGGCGAATACCGGGCAGACCGGCTCGCACGGCGCATGATCGCATTGCTGGCACAGCATCGGCATCAGGTAGAGCGGCGGCTGCGGCTCTTGATGCGCGGGCTCGGGAAAATAGCGATCCATGCGAATCCACGACATGATGCGGCCGTCGTCGACCAACTGCTTGCCGACGATCGGCACATTGTTTTCCGCATAGCAGGCCGCGACGCACGCACTGCATCCGGTGCAGGCGTTGAGGTCGATGGTCATGCCCCACATATGCTTCCGATTCGGGGCATACGATGCGTACATCTCGTACGGTTCGTCGGGCAGTTCCTCTTCGACGTACTTCGGCGCGATGTTGTTGGCGAGCTGTTCGAGACTTACCGCCTCGGCAAAGGTGCGCCCGAGCATGTAGTCAAATCCCGCCGGCGTGACATTCTTCTGATAGTCGCCGGTCGCGCGCGCCGTGACCTCGATGTGCGCATGCCGAGGGCGCAGGAGCGTGAAAGCATTGGCGCCGCGATTCGTCGCATAGCGGCCATATGAGGTGTGCCCCTGTCCGAGCGGCACCGCGATCGTCCCGCGCGCGACCCGCTCGCTGACCAGCACCGGCGCGGTTATGACATTCTCGGAGCTGCGGACCTCCACCACCTGGTTCGAGGTAATGCCGATCTCCTTCGCGGTGTCAGGATGGATCTCGGCATAGCTATCCCAAACGATTTGCGTGACCGGCTCGGGGATCTCCTGCAGCCATGGTTTGTCGGCGCCGCGGCCGTCGTAGAGAAACGGATGCGGATACGCGAAGACCGCGAGCTTCGAGATCTCGGGCTCGTTGGGACTGTTCTTCAACGCCTCAGCCTTGAGCGCGACCTTCGCCGGCGCGGCATCGGCAGATATCCCACCCTCGGTTAGCGACTTGACCCAAAACTCGTTGGCATCTTTCCCGCCTGCGAGCTTTGCCCATTCGATCTTGACAGCCTCAGCCGTGTCCTTCCATGGGAGCGGCGCTCCGCCGTTCTGATTAGCGACTGTGATGAGCACATCGCCGAGCGGTTTGCTGGCGAAAACCGGTTGCATGACCGGCTGGCCGAGGCCATGCACACCGGCGCGCGGAAAAGTATCGCGCCACGATTCCAACGGATGATGAATCGGCAACAGCAGATGCGCGAGGTCGGCGGATTCGTCGGGAACCGTACCGGCCCACACCACGAAAGGAACTTTCTTGAATGCCTCGGTTGGACGCCACGCGGGCGGCATCGAGTAGAGCGGATTGGATGCGCCGGCGACCAGCAGCACATCTACGCCTGAGGTGGTGAACTCGAGGTTCGCCAGCCCATTCACGGCGCCGCTCGATTTCCCCACGATGCCGATGCGCAGTTTCTCGATCGCGGCTGCCACGTCATCGCTCTTCGCGACGATTTCGGGCGGCTCGCCATCGTAAAACTGCATCGTGCGGCCGAGGTTGCCGGTCGCCGCATTGAGGATATACGCGGCCGCGTGCAAGGTCGGATCGTCGCCACCCGCCAGCGCCAGCGCGCCATCGGCCTTGCCGAAGCGCTCCGCAATCTTGCTGATGCGATCGGCGGAGACGCCGGTCTTCTGGCTCACCGATGCGGGATCGTACGAGACTGTAAAACTCTTCAAGGTGGCGACATCGATGCCGCTGTTCGGCTGAACCCATCCCTGCGCGAGCATGACGTGCAGGATTGCCAGGGCGAGCGTCGCCTCGGCACCGGCCGGCGAGGGAATCCATTCGTCGCACTTCGCCGCCGTCATGTTAAATCGAGGGCCGACATAGATCGCGCGACCGATGGTGAGCGCGCCGTTGCGATTCTTCGGCGCGCGAAATTCCGCATATTGACGCGCGAGCTCGATCGGCGAGCGCCAGGTCTCGAGGAAGTCCGCGCGAAAGGAGAGCAGCACTTCGGCCTGGTCGATTCGATAGGCGGGAAGGTCGCGTCGTCCGAACACCAGCTCCGCGGCCTCGCGTGCGGGCTCATCGCTAAGCGCCTCGTAGTAAACGGCGAGGTTCGACTTCCATGCGCTGAGGAACGCCGCGCTGATTTTTTGCAGCGTCGGGCCCGGCGGCGACGCGATCATCGCGACCCGATCGTTGCCGGCGGCGGTCGCCTTCTTCAGATGATCGACGATTAGCTTGAGCGCATCGTCCCAGGAAATCTTGTTGAGCTTGCCATCCGCGCCGCGCAGCATCGGCGAGCGCAAGCGGTCGGGATTGTAGAGTCCTTGCAGACCCGCCTGCCCACGCGCGCAGATGGCGCCTTTGCCGATGGGATCGCCGGGATTGCCTTCCAGCTTGATGACGCGGCCCTCGCGCACCTTCGCGATAATGCCGCATCCGGCGGAGCATTCATTGCAAGTGGTGGCGTAAAAGGTCGGCACGCCGGGGATGACATTCTCATCGGGCACGACATAAGGAATGAGTTTGCGCGCCGCCGGTTGGCATCCGGGGATCGCGGCCGCGGCCCCCGCAGTCGCGGCAAGTTTCAGGAAGGAGCGTCGAGAAAATCCGTCTGGCATGATGCTCCTAGTGATGGCAAACCGCACAATCGAGGGTCACTTTGCGTTTCGTGTGGCACTCGACGCAGAAGCCCATGTTGATCTCATGCACCGGCACGATGCGATCCATCGTTTGCACGGGGCCGTGACATTCCTGGCATTGGACGCCCGCCGCGATATGCGGCTTATGCGTGAAGCGAACGAAATCCGGCAGCGTGTAAACCCGGTTCCATCGAATCTCGAAGGGCGGCTGTTTGTCGTCCATCCATGGACGCGTGACCGGCGCGAGCCCGCCCACGATCGACGCGCCATGGCATCCGACGCACTTCGCGACCGGCGGCGCGCCCGCGGTCTGGGACCGGCGCGCATACTCATGGCAGAACTGGCAGGGAATCTGATTGACGCCGGCGTGCACGCGATGGCTGAACGGAATCGGCTGTTCGACATCGGCGCGCGGCGCCCACGGACGCTGGGAAAACGCCAGCGTGCCGAGTCCGAAGACCAGCAAGGTGATAGCTAGAGGAAGCAGGGTCCGGTTCATGTTCTAGCTAGGAACCCAGACAATCCGGTTGCAGTACTGGTTATGGCCAGCCAGGCACCGGCTCCGGGTAACCAGAGCAGGCGTCTGTTTCGTTATCGGTCTTCCGGCTCAGATCTTCAAGTTCTCACCGCCTGACGTATCCCGCAGGCAACCTATTCAGCAATAATCCTCGGCGGTTCACGCTGCCAGAAATCGATATGTTAATTTCTCTAACACTAGGACTATCGATGATCAAGCAACTTTAATACTGAAGGTTTTAGGGGAGAGCTGACGAGGGTTTTTATACTCTCCCGGAAGGACAAATTTCCCTTCGGAGAGAAGGGGTTTGAGCATCAACAAGGATTTCGCGGCGGGAGCTTCTGGAACGAGCGTTCAAATCCCAATGAATTTGCTATTGCAATCTTTATTGCCCACCGAAAGATGCGGCCCGGACCACCGCCGCGCGCTCGCCCTTTCGCTAAAAGTGAAATTTTGTCGCAAAACCGTCCCAATTGTTTCGAAGCCCCCGCCAAGTATGTTAGTTCTATTTTGCAACTCTAATTTCACGGAGATTCAGCTACCACGTGCAGATCAAGACCGCCTCGAGACTCGGCCTCCTACCTCCGTATCTGTTCGCCGAGCTCGACCGCCTGAAGAAGGAAGTCGCGGCCAAAGGCGTGGATGTCATCAGCCTCGGCATCGGCGATCCTGACCTTCCGACTCCTGACCACATCATTTCGAGCATCAAACGCGCCTCCGATGCGCCCAAGAATCATCGCTATCCCGATTACGAGGGCTTGCTGGAATACCGCCAGGCCGCATCGGCATGGTACAAGCGCCGGTTCGGCGTCGAGTTCAATCCGCAAAATGAAGTCTGCGCGCTGATTGGCTCGAAGGAAGGCATCGCGAATTTTTCCACCGCCGTGGTCGATCCCGGCGATATCGTGCTCATCCCCGACCCCGGCTATCCGGTCTATTATTCGGGATGCGTCTTCAATGGCGGGGAGCCATATTACCTCACGCTGCGTAAGGAAAATGGCTTCAAGCCCGACCTGAATTCGATACCCGCCGAGATCGCGCGGCGAGCCAAACTGTTATGGCTCAACTACCCCAACAATCCCACCGGCGCGACCGTCGAACTGGGATTCTACAAAGATGCGGTCGCCTTCTGCCTCAAGCACAACATCATTCTTGCGCATGACAATGCCTATTCGGAAATCGCCTACGACGGCTACAAGGCCCCGAGCATTTTCGAAGTGGATGGCGCCCGTGAATGCGCGGTGGATTTCCATTCGCTGTCGAAAACTTTCTCGATGACCGGATGGCGCGCCGCCTTCGTGGTCGGCAACGCCGCGCTGGTCGGCGCGCTCGGTAAAGTCAAAACCAACATGGATTCGGGCGTGCCGCAGGCGATCCAGGAAGGATCGATCACGGCGCTCGAGGGCGGCGATGGCGACCAACTGCAGGCCTACTGCGCCATCTACAAACAGCGTCGGGACCTGCTGGTCGGCGCACTGCGCGCGATGGGGCTCGCATGCGAGCTGCCGCGCGCCACATTCTACGTCTGGGCCGAGGTCCCCAAGGGATATACCTCGGTCACATTCACTGAGCGCGTGCTGAAAGAGGCCGGGGTGGCGATCACTCCAGGCTCCGGATTCGGCAAGGGTGGTGAAGGTTTCGTTCGATTCTCATTGACGGTGTCGAGCGATCGTTTAAAAGAGGCGGTCGAACGAATTAAAGCGCTCAGGCTGTGAACGTCACGGATGCCCCATAGGGCTTTCATCGGAATAGGCAGTAACCTCGGCGACCGAGCCGGTAATTACCGGGAGGCGATCCAAAAAATCGCTGCCATCCCCGGTACGCGCGTCGTGCGCCAATCCTCGATCTACGAGACCGAACCGGTCGGCGACGAGCTGATGCTGAAGTGGCCGTTTCTCAATGGCGTCATCGAGGTCGATACCGAAATCACACCCGAAGAGTTGATGAAGCGGCTGCTCACCATCGAGCGCGCGATGGGCCGCAAGCCTTACAAAGGCCGCAAGCCGCTGCGGGGAAAATACAAACCGCGCCTCATCGATCTGGACCTGCTGTTCTTCGACAAGGAAGTGATCAACACGCGCGCGCTGACAGTGCCGCATCCGCGCTTGCAGGAGCGCCGCTTCGTCCTCGCGCCGATGGCCGAGTTGGCGCCGACGCTGATGCATCCGAAGCTGAACCAATCGATCTCCGAGATGCTGTCGTCGTTGAAGACGCCGCATCGGGTCTCCCTCGCGCGCGCCGACCTGCTGCGCCCTCCTCCGCCCAAACGCCCCGTCCCGGTAAGATAGGCATCTAAGCGGCGTTTGAATTATTAGACCCCCGACGAACGCGATGAAACGAGATTTTTATTCGGCGTTCATTTCCGAATTTCGAAATTCTCCTTCCGAGGAGATTCTCGGAAAGCTTGCCCTAAACAATCCGTTCTCCCTCGAAATAAATCAGCGGCGCGCATGGTTGGAAGAAATCTCGATCATGAAAGCAGCACTCACCGGGAGAGAAGGCTTCATCGCTTTTGAGTATTTCATCCCGCGAATGGGAAGGCGCGTCGACATCATTTTGATAATTGGCGCTGCAATTATCGTTCTGGAGTTCAAGGTCGATGAGAAAGACTTCGGTAATGCTGCTCTGGATCAGGTTTGGGACTATGCTCTCGACCTAAAGAACTTCCACGAGACCAGCCACAAGCCGTTGGTAGCTCCTGTCCTGATCGCAACTAAAGCTCCCTCCGTAGAACTCTCCTTCTCCGGGAAATTGGATCGGGACAACCTCCTACGTCCGATTTGCAGCAACGCTTCGTCGTTGACGACCGTCATAGACCACATCCTATCGCTTGCCAAGAACGAACCCCAGATCGACCCGCTCGAATGGCAAATGGGTCGGTATGACCCAACTCCGACCATCGTCGAGGCCGCTCAGGCTTTATATAGCGGGCATTCGGTGGAGGCCATCTCTCGGAATGACGCGACTGCGATCAATCTAACCTCCACATCAGAAGCCATTTTAGAGGTCATAGAACGCTCCCAAGAACTACACTTGAAGTCGATTTGTTTTGTGACGGGAGTACCGGGCGCAGGCAAGACATTGGTTGGTCTCAACATCGCAACTAAACATCGCGATAAGGAGGATCGATTCCATAGTGTCTTTCTTTCGGGAAACGACCCACTAGTCCGGGTCTTGCGAGAGGCGCTCGCGCGCGACCACGAGGCCAACGAGAAAGCCTCAGGTCGAAAATTGACGCGAGGCGAAGCAAGACGAAAGGTCAAGGCCTTCATTCAGAACGTGCATGAATTTCGCGACGAATGTCTCAGGGATTCGGCGCGTCCGCCGATCGAGCATGTTGCGATTTTCGATGAGGCGCAGCGGGCATGGAATCAGGAACAAACCTCCGCCTTTATGCAGCAGAAGAAGAGCGTCTCAGATTTTGCCGATTCTGAGCCCAAGTTTTTAATCTCTTGTCTCGAACGGCAGCCGGATTGGGCGGTTGTCGTCTGCCTCGTTGGGGGCGGTCAGGAGATACATCGGGGCGAAGCAGGGATCAGCGAGTGGATGGAATCGCTAGAACACCACTTTCCGGATTGGCACATTCACATTTCGTCGAGATTGACGGACACAGAATATGGTGCGGGGCGCATTTTGGAAGCTATTAAATCTCGTCGAAACGTGCACACCAACGATGCTCTGCACCTTTCCGTCTCAATGCGATCTTTTCGCGCAGAACATGTGTCGGGGCTTGTAAAGCAATTGCTCGATTTAGATGCGCGGGCGTCACAAGAGACATTCGGAAAGCTCCGGGACAAATATCCAATTGTGGTTACTCGCGATTTGGTGAGTGCCAAGCACTGGCTAAAAGCGCAAGCCCGAGGGTCGGAACGCTACGGAATTCTTGTTTCGTCTCAAGCTGAACGGCTTCGCCCACACGCTATCTTTGTCAAGTCGCCCGTCGATCCGGTGCATTGGTTTCTCGATGGAAGAGACGATGTGCGATCCTCATACTATCTCGAGGACGTAGCGACCGAATTTCAAGTGCAGGGCCTCGAAGTGGACTGGGCCTGTGTGACTTGGGATGCGGATTTTCGCTATGGCCCTGCGGGCTGGGGTCACTGGTCGTTTGTTGGGAATAGATGGAACGCGATTAGGAAAGAAGAACGACAAATTTATCTCAAGAATGCATATCGTGTCCTACTTACGCGAGCACGACAGGGCATGGTGATTGTTGTACCTGGCGGAGATGCGGATGACCCAACTCGCAAACCGGAGTACTATGATTCAACATTCAGTTATTTCAAAGAAATAGGTTTCGAGGTGATTTAACCGAATTGATTCAACCCCTGCGCCCCGTACTCTTCTCGTTATCCAGCGCGGATGACGTTTGGACTAAACAGGAAGTCTTGAAGCACTGTCCGATGAAAATGGAGGAAATGTCCTTGCCGCCAATTTCAGCAAAACTGCGGTCCGAAGTTCTCCTGCAAAATGACTACTGTCAAATGTGTGGGGTAACGCCTGAAGACATTGATCCATATACGGGACGTGAGGCTCGCCTTCGCGTAGATCACATCAAAGCGAAGAGTCTCGGAGGCAAAGACGAACTTTCCAACCTTCGTGCGCTTTGCTCCACCTGCTATCGAGGCTCCAAGCAGTTTACGCCCGTGAGACCGACCAGGATTTGGCTTTTGTCACAAGTCCGACGAGCAGGCCCAGATGAACAGCGCGCGGTGTTCGAGTCGCTGCGTAAGAAGTTCGGCGAGACGTGACCGATAAAATCTATAGGGACAGCGCTATCCCGATTCCTACCACGGGATGGTTACGTATCGCGTAAACAGGAACGGCGCGTTGAGGATGCCGCTTAGCGCCAGCAATCCTGCCAGAACCAGGAAAACTCTCGGCCACCGCGTCCTCAACGGCCATGACGAATCGCGCGCCGAGGATCGCCAGCAGCGGCACCACCTGCAACATGTAGGTCGCCTTGATGATGTCGCCGCTCCCCAACTTTGGGAACCGAATCACGAACGCTAAATAGCCCAGCAGTGAACTCACCACCACCATGGCGACCAGCCCCCATCCGCGGTGGTCGCCTCCGATGCCAACCACCGCGCACGCGCCCATCATCAGGCCTCCGAGAAAGACCAACGACGGCACCATCGCGAGCGCCTGCGCGCGTCCGAGCGAGGCGGCAATCGTGTATCGATTGGTGCGGAATCCAAACGGCGATGGTTCCCGGTCCAGCGCTTCCTTCAGATGCCGGCCCGAGAGGAATGGCTCCGCCCCATAGCGCCCGTAGACGACGAAGTAACACTGATAGTCGCCCCAGAACTCCGAATAAAAACTCGGGATAAACTCGTTAGCGTACGCAGGCCGAATTGGATCGCTAAACAGGGAATCGAGGCCGAGCCCGGAATAGAATCGCTCCGGTTGATTGGATAATGACAAGGGTCCGGCTTTGCGACTGAATGTCGCGAAGCTTCCGAAACGGAGATCGAGGCTCAGGTAGAACCATCCGCCGACGATCGCCGCGAGCGCGAAGGAGATCAGCAACGGCTGCAAATTAAGTAGATGTCCTTTCAGATTCGCGGCCGGAAGCAGCAGCGCGAAGGCGCCCAACGCAGGAAATATCAAAAAGGCCCATTGCCGGCTGAGAATCGCCAGTCCCAGCATCACACCGAGGATGGCGAAGTCTGTGACGCGCCGGGGGACGTTGCGATACGCCCGCAAGGTCCAGTACACGCTCGCAACCACCATCAGGGCCAGCAGCGGCTCGCCGCGCACCATCGAAAAGGACTTGTAGTAGACGGGCACGATCGCGAGTAACGCGAGCGACCAGAATTGAAGCCGTACCGAACCCGCATCGAGCTCGTCGCATATCTTCAACACGCACCAGCATAGCCCGATGGAAAAGATCAGATTCATGAGCTGGCCGGCCTTTGCCGCCCACCACAGTGATACTCCGCCGATCGCTTTCACCAGCGCGGGAATTGCATAGGGTAGCGGCGGCGAGAAGAACTCTACCGTCTGATGGCGGTCGGGGAGTTTGAATTGGGCCAGGGTCGCGAGGTAGCGCAGATGCGAGGGCGCATCGTAGCCGACCGTCGGATCATGAAAGACGACATCGAAAGACAGCACCGCCTGGATCAGGATAAAGACCAGCAGTGGCAATAGTCGTGCGCGCTTCAACAACGATGTCCCCCAATGCGTACCGCCGGCATCGAGCCGACGACCGCGCGCGAGGACTTTTCCATCGATGGGATTCCGCGGTCAACCTGAAAAAGTCGCGGCCATAAAGGATGCGGCTGGAGCCGGTGACGTCCTATAATGCTCGCCTGATGAAACTGCGGCTGGGATTTCTCGCCTCGCACGGAGGCAGCAACGTACAGGCGATCCTCGATGCGTGCCGCGAGGGGCGCCTCGATGCTGAGCCATGCGTCGTCATCAGCAACAACTCCGATGCGATGGTGCTCGACCGCGCAATGGCGGCGCGCGTTCCCGCATTCCATCTGAGCTCGCACATCCACCCCGATCCGGAGCGCCTCGATGAAGCAATTCTCGCCACTTTGGAGAAGCATCGGGTGAACCTCATCGTGCTGGGCGGGTACATGAAAAAGCTGGGGCCGAAGACGCTCGCGCGCTATCGGGGGCGCGTGCTCAACATGCATCCGGCGCTGTTGCCGAAGTATGGCGGCCAGGGGATGTACGGGCATCACGTACACGAGGCGGTCATTGCGGCGGGCGAGAAGGAATCGGGAGCGACGGTGCATATCGCGGATGCGGAATACGACGAGGGGCGCATCCTGGCGCAGAAGAGGGTGCGGGTGAAGTCCGACGACACGTCGGAAAGCCTCGCGGAACGGGTGCTCGCAGCAGAGCATCAACTATACGCGGAGACGCTGCAACGCATCGCATCGGGAGAGATCAAGCTCGACGGATTGTAGATCGTCATCAAAGTGACGGTCGGACTCTTGGACTGGCGGCACGATTCTACATTACAGCCGCGCGCCTACGAACAGATTAGACTCCCTCAACTTTATGTGAACGACCAACGAAAGGAGGGCCTGCCATCCTCCTCCGATGGCGCGACTATTGCTCCGCTCGAGAAGATCGACCGAGCGAGCATCGGTACGATGGGGGACATATGAAGATCGCCAGACTCAAACCGCTAATGGCCGTGCTACTTGCTTGCTACATCGATCTGGCGATTTGCGGATTCCAATCTCTCGGCGCGGCAAGTGAAACCGTCAACCAAATGCCCAATTGGACGATACTCCGGTCGCATACGATCGGGCAGGCGCTCGACGGCAGCTATTTCGCCGAGGTCGTCCTGCTGGGCACGGGACGCGGTGACTTATGCTACGCGTTGTGGGAATCGCCGGTGGGCACTTATAGTTGTCCCGGCTCGAGCGCTTCGATTCGCGGAAACATGGTCGAGCGTCCAATGAAATAGCTAGTCGGCAGTCCTCCCGTTGCTGAACGGGACGTCATATTCTGCTACTCTGATGTGGCGGCGCCTCGAGGAGCGCCGCTGGCGTTTCTGGCGTAGTCGCCGCATCTGAAAAATGCAAAACAAACCCACTTCGAGCATCGCGAGAAGTGGTCCTGAGCGCCGCGCGAAGGACCTCGAATGCGGTGATGTCGAGTGTGAAAGCGCAAAAACAAACCCACTTTATCCCCGGAATTGCTGGGTTTTGTGCGGAAGCGGGTGGCGCTCCACCACCGGTCGCGCAGCGCGCCTGGCGCTCATCCGTGCGGATCAAGAACGCAAAAACAAACCCACTCGCAGTTCAGGAGAATGGATGGCGTAACGTATCGATATCGTTGAGAATTATGGACGATTGACGCCTTCCTCCAAGGGCAAATTCCATCCTCGATGATGCCTTTCCGTAGCCGATTCGCCGCGCTAACGTCGTCTGATAGCGATCCTTCGCGAGGCGGTGATTTATATGAGCTGGTCGTGGAAGAAGAGCATCCAGACGCGCCGCGAGTTCCTGAAACATAGCGCCATCGCCGCCGGCATCCTGCCGATGCTTGCCGCGACCGCCGCGATACCGCCGGGCGAGGTCCGCCGCTATTCGCCGCTGGGCAGGACCGGGCTCAAGATTTCCGATATCTCGCTCGGCGGCTCCCGTCTCCATCAGGGCGATGAGGACGTCGTCCGTCATGCCTTCGATTGCGGGATCAATTACTTCGACAGCGCCGATACCTACTCGGGCGGCGAATCCGAAACCGTGATCGGCAACGCGCTCAAGGGCAAACGCGACAAGGTCTGCCTCACCTCGAAGACGCTCGCCGGCGCCACTGATTCGAAAGCCTCGATGATGGAGTCGCTGGAGGGCAGCCTCAAGCGCCTGCAGACCGACCACGTTGACGTCTACTTTAATCACGCCATCAACGACGTCAATCGCATCAAGAATCCCGAGTGGCACGAGTTCACCGACGCCGCGAAGAAGGAGGGCAAGATTCGTTTCGCCGGGATGTCGGGTCACGCCGGCCACCTCATCGAATGCCTCGATTGGGGAATCGATTCCGGACGCTTCGATGTGATCTTGTGTGCGTACAACTTCGGTCAGGACCCCGCGTTCTATCAGCGCTACTTCCGCTCCTTCGATTTCGTCGCGATCCAAACCGACCTACCGCGCGTGATCAAGAAAGCCAAGGCGAAGGGCGTCGGCGTGGTAGTCATGAAGACGCTGCGGGGCGCGCGCCTCAACGATATGCGCCCATATGAAACAAACGGCGCGACGTTTTCGCAGGCAGCCTTTCGCTGGGTGCTATCGAATCCCGATGTCGATGCGCTGATCGTGTCGATGACCAGCAGCAATCAGATCAACGAATACCTCGGGGCGTCGGGTTCGCGCGCGATCGCCGCGGCCGACATCCCGTTGCTCCAGCGCTATGAGCATCTCAACGCGGCGTCGCAATGCCGGCAGGGATGTGGGATTTGCGAAAGCTCATGCCCCTCCGGCGTCGAAATCGGCGAGGCGCTGCGGACCCGGATGTATGCGGCCGACTATGGCGATATGCGCCTCGCGCGCGATGAGTATGCGCGGTTGGGCAAAGGCGCCGAAGCATGCCTGGCATGCTCAGCGAAGCCCTGCGCGACCGCATGCGTCTATGGTTTGCGTCCCGACGTGTTGCTTGCGCCCGTTCATCGCGTCCTGACACGCGCGGTCTGAGAAAAAGAAAGGGCCGACGATCGATCGCCGGCCCGTCGACATTGGAACGGGGTTTCATCCGCTAGCGCTGGACTTCGCCGCGCCATCCGCCGGTCTCCGAGCCGCGCTTTTCGATGAATATCTTGAAGCGGTCGAGGTCGCCCTTGATTCGCATCGAAACCACGCCGACCAAGTCCCCGGTCTTCTCGACGAAACCCTGCGGATCGTATTCCATCTGCAGCATGATGCGGGTCTTGTCGTCCCCAAGGCGATGGAAGGTCACCACGCCGCCCTGTTTCGGTCCGATCGTCGAGTGCCACGCGATGCGCTGATCGGGAACCTGCTGATCGATGATCGCGTCGAAGTCCATTTCCTTGCCGGCGACCTGCGTTTTCCAATGCAGCCGCTTGTCGTCGAGCTGACGGACCGACTTCACGCCCTCCATGAAATGGGGAAACTCTTCGAACTGGGTCCACTGATTGTAGGCGGTGCTGATCGGAACGTTCACATCAATTGATTTTTCGACGGTAGACATACGAAACACTCCTTTACGCAGGTTGAGGGTGAAGAGGATCAGGAATTTTCGCCCGCTCAGGGTAAACCGCGCCAGCAGGCGTCCCACGTAAGAGCGACGACGCTCGCCGGAGCACCATTCATCGCAGTTGGTCGCAATCATGACCCGCAGTAGCGTTAGCGATTCGATGTTGGTCGAGGCGCATCGCGACTGATTTGGATTAGCTCGTACTCGCGTTGCTTCAAGGTGCGCAAGCAGCAATCATTCTGTCACTTTTGCGCGCGTGAGTTCATCGGCCACGCCAAATCGGAACACATGGCTATCGAGGTTTGACCTCGGGGAGGGCGTCGCAATTCTCGCGATGCTGATCCTCGCGCTGCACACGATCCAGGGTTGGGTCTGTCGCATCGGGATGCCGATCACTTGGGACTACGGCCCGGCGCAGCTCGCGATCCACGTCGATCTGTTTGTGAAAGGCGCGCCGCTCTACCGTGATTTTCGCATCGCGCCATGCATCCCGCTCGTTTATGGGCCGATCGTTCCGTCGCTGACCGGCAAGCTCGCCCCGATGTTCGGAGCGGGGGCCATGGCCGCGTTGGAGGCCGGCAGGTCGGTGACTATTGGATCCACGCTCATCGTATGCGTCATGATCTTCATCCTCGCGCGGCGGATAGGATCGAGCCGTGGCGCATCGTCGCTGGCGGCGCTGGCATTCATGCTTTCACCGATCGTGTTGCGATGGGGCTTCGAATATCGCGTGGACGTGCCGGTGCTGGCCTGCGAGTTCACCGGCCTGGTCGCTTTCGTCGGCGGCGCGAGCGCGATTGCGATGGCGCTGTTCGTGGCGAGCTTCTTCATCAAGCAGGGGCATGCGGTCGGCATCGCCACCGTAGTGCTCTTCTGCTGGATAGCGGGCCAGAGACGCCGAGCGATTACTCTCGCGATGATTTGGCTCGCGCTGGTGATCGCGGGGACCATACTGCTCGCGCGCCTTTATCCATACTATTTGCTCAATGCATTCAGCGCGGTGCGCACGATGAACCTCGACCTTGGCGCGCCGGCACTGTTTCTGACCATCCTGTTTGGAGGGAATCTCGGCATTACGATCTTCGCGATCCTCGCATTGACCCGGCGGCGAATGGCCGATCGCATGATGCTATGCCTCTTAATCGTCGCGGCGGTTCACGACCTCGCATCATGTTTGCGATGGGGGAGCAACGCCTATTATTTTCTGCCGCTACTGGCCGCGCTATCGATCATCGCGAGCGCCGGAATCGACCTGGCTCTTGAATGGATGCGGTCATGGGCTGCCATCCGGCAACTGGGAGCCGGAATGGTGCTGGCGCTGCTGCTCGCGTTCGGTTTCATCTTCACGCCACGCCCGTTCGCGATGAGCTGGCGCGAGATCGTTTCTCCCTCGATGCGTTGCGATGTCGCTGGCGCCGCGCCCTGGGATCCTCGCGCGCTCGAGATCCTTCGAGCCACCAACGGAACTATCCTGACCGATGCGGCCGAGTTGAAGCTCATCGATGAGCGCGAGAACCTGCAGTGGATCGATCTGATGGCGCTGACCTCGATGGTGGAGCTCGGGAGCTTCGACGACAAACCGTTGCTTGACGTCATCTGGAGACATCAGGTTGCGGCATTCGCGCTCGACAACGAGCTGCTGGCGCGCGGCTTTCGAAGGAGGCCGCTGTTCTGGCCGCGGCTGCGCCGCGCCATCGAGGCTAACTACCAGATTGTGCCAGCGGTCGGTCCTCCCTACCTGATGCTTCCGAAAAATGCACCGTAGGTAAGAAACAGGCAAAACACCAAGACACCAAGGTAGGACAAGTGACATTCAGTCCGTAGGCGCAGGATCAAGGGGCCGTGGCCCGGAGAATCGGACAGCAGATGCGGCGCGCAGCGCGCCTCCTCGTACACCAAGGGAAGATCAAGAAGAGAAAGGATGACTCGAGACTCCCTGTTTCTTCTCGATCTTCCCTTCGTCTCGAAAGGGGCGCTGCGCCCCGCATCTGGCTCTGGATTCCCGGCACGAACCCTTGATCATGCGCCTAACGATCGCGCACCACTTGTCTTACCTTGGTGTCTTGGTGTTTTGTCTGGCTTCTTCTCTCTTCAATTCGTCGCGATGCTTCCCCGGGAAGGCTCGGTTGCGAAGCGCCATGCCGCGATCCATGCGGAGAACAGCGCGACAAATCCCAGTTCCGCGACCGCACCCACTCGCCAATCGAAAATGTCCTTGCGGAAGGTCAACGTCGACATCAGCGGCGTCGCAAGCACGATCAAACAGTAGCTCACCATCGCGAATCGCCAGACACGCGCGCCGACTTCGTCACGAGCTGCGGCTACCGCGATCATGCCGAAGGGAACCATCAGCAACACCATGTAATGGAGCCACACCACGGGCGTAAGAATCAGCATCGTGACGACCCATAGCGATAGGCTGCGCCCCCGAGAATCCTCCGTCCTACCGATGGTCGCATAGAACGTCATCGTCAGAATCACCAATTGGAATGTGAACACTATCGTGCGTCGAAGCATCGCCGCGCCGCGCGGAAGATCGGCGCCGAAAATAAGCATCAGAGGGCGCGCCAGCAGTGCGTCCAGCGAAACATTCGCCGGCGCGATTGCCCATCGCGGTTCGAGCGAGAACCATTGGTGGCCGCCGATGAGTCCGATGATGCGGAGAAAATTCTCTACCGGCGCCGCCCCCATCGTCGCGACCGTGGCCGCGGCGCCGGCCGCGAACGCGATCGCCAGCAATACGGTCGCACGCCATCGTCGTTGCGCGATCAGATAACCGCCCAGCACCAGCGGAAACCCTCGCGACAACCCCAATGCCGCCAGAAGTACGGCAGCGAGGACATCGCGCCGCATCTGCAGTAATCGAAAAAACAGCAGCACTCCGAACAGCGCGAAGACCTGGCTCTGTGCCCATCGGAAATTGTCGGCCACTGGGGTGAATCCGACGGCGGCGAGCGAAAGAAGTATCGACGATCGTCGGTCTGGCAACCATCCTGGCCCGAACAGAAAATACAGCGACCCGGCGAGGCACAAGATACTGGCGACGAGCCAAACCGCATACGCCGACTGAGGCGACATCCACGCCATCGGTTCCGTCATGAGGGTAAACGTGGGCGTATCGGCCGGATGCGCGAAGGGATCGGGCTCCACGCCCAGTTCGCGGGTGAAGTCGGTCAGATTGATCGCATAGGGGTCGAGTCCACGATGCATCGCGACCGCGCATGCGTAGTAGATGCTAAAATCGCCGCGCCGCGATCCACCCGGTAGCTGAATCAGGATTACGATGAGATAGGCGACGCCGGCGATCGCAACGACGTAGATAGCGGCGCCAATCGAGTCATCGCGGACGGAAGGCATACCAGACAAAACACCAAGACACCAAGGTAGGACAAGTGGTGTTCAGTCTATAGGCACAGGATCAAGGGACCGTGCCCGGAAGAAACAGACAGCAGATGCGGCGCGCAGCGCGCCTCTTAGTACACCAAGTGAAGATCAAGAAGACAAAAAGAGAAGACCATTGAAAATCTCTATTGCTTCTTGATCGTCCCTTCGTGTCGAGCAGGGGCGCTGCGCCCCGCATCTGCTCTGGATTCCTGGCACGAACCCTTGATCCTGCGCCTACCGATCGCGCACCACTGGTCCTACCTTGGTGTCTTGGTGTTTTGTCTGGCTTCTTCTCTTCAATTCGTGGCGATGCGCTCGGCGATCAGCTTGTCCAGCTCCGTCCTCAGATGCCCCAACACCTCGTCGTATTTGAAGTACCCGAGCTTCTGATCCTTTTTCTTGAGATTCA
This sequence comes from uncultured delta proteobacterium, assembly GCA_963761255.1. GTDB lineage: Bacteria > Desulfobacterota > Binatia > Binatales > Binataceae > DATGKG01. The sequence continues at coordinate 308,283 of CAVXGH010000014.1, read as the reverse complement.
CCGTCGTCGGTCCGCACCATAGTCCCAAATCAGCATCGTCGGTTTCGCCCGGCCCGTTCACACGGCATCCCATGATGGCAATAGTGATTTTGTACGGCGTCGCATAGTCGGTCATCACCTTGACCTGCTGCGCCAGCTCGACGAATTGCTCGTTCTCGACCCGCGAGCATGATGGGCACGAGATGATATTGAGGCCCTTGCCGAATTCGGGCACCGAGATGAAGCGGCCCGCCTCGACATCCTCGATGATCTTATGCCCGACGATCACCTCCTCGTGCTTGCGCTCGTTGGGCAGCGTGAGCGAGACACGGATGGTATCGCCAATCTGCTGCGCGAGCAGCTTCTCGAATGCGATGCGGGTCTTGATGATACCATCGGGCGGCAAACCCGCCTCGGTGACGCCCAGGTGCAGCGGCACGTCGGGACGGCGCTCGGCAAAGCGCCGATTGGCCTCCATCACCTTCGCCGGGTCGGAATCCTTGAGCGAGACGACGAAGCGATCGAACCCGAAATCCTCCATCAGCTCGCAATGATACGCGGCCGATTCGACGATCGCCTTGAGCTGATCGCCGGGATACTTTTCGAGGAACGAGGGAGCGACGGAACCGCAATTGACGCCGATGCGAATTGCGACGTGGTTGTCACGCGCCACGTCGACCAGCCATTTCACCTTCTCGGGCACGGTCTTGCGCTTGTCGATGTGATGCAGATGGCCGGGATTGTAGCGAATCTTATCGACATACGGCGCGACCTTATCGGCGACCTTGTAGTTCTCCTGAAGATCGACTGACAGCACCACGCCCTTGGTCTGCGAGCGAATTTCTTTCAGCGCGGCCGCATCCTTCTCGTTGTCGACCGCGATTCGCACGATGCCGGCGCCGGCGTTGGCGAGTTGATGCGACTGCTTTACGGTTTCGTCGATATCAGTCGTGCGAGTCGCGCACATCGATTGCACCACGATGGGAGCATCGCCACCAACCTTGGTTCCACCGATATCGATCTTTCGAGTCTTGCGAATGTTCGTTTGCGTCTCCATCTATCTCCCGATTCGACTCCCCTTCCTCAAAGAAAAGGGGCCACGGTTAGGTCTTCTAATGCTTGTGCTGCTCTGCGACCTGCATCGCCAGCGCACCGTGACTGAATGCCGCGCCCGCACGCATCGCGGCCGCGACCCATACCGCCTCGGCAATTTCCTGATCGGTACAGCCCTTGGCTTTCGCGCGGCTGACGTGCGCGTCGATGCACCATGGACACTGGGTAACGTGCGCGGCAGTGATCGCCATCAGCTCCTTGGTCTTGCTCGGGATCGCGCCGTCTTTGAAGACGGCCTTATCGAAATCGAGAAAACCCTTCATCATGTCAGGGGCCATCTCGCGCAGCTTCGCGAATTCTTTCGCGCTGTCCTTAACGCCGACGTAATCGCCCATTTCATTCCTCCAGAGAGCCGCGGTGGCTCTCGATCCGGAAGTTGTGCCGGAAGTTGTGGATGATGTAGCGGTCGCCGCAAACTATACCAAATCGGCGAACCTACTACACCGCTCGGCGGCCCTGGTTCCGAGCGAGTTTGAACCTGAACTGCCGAAGGTGGACGAGCTCGCTCGATTAATTTTCCATTAAACATAGCGACAGACCGGCTTATCCAATTCCGATCGGCGCGATGAGTCCGTACACTGAGATGGGAAGCTGCTTGACCTGTCGCATGCGGCGCGTGTCGATTTGGCGAATTACGAAACAAAAGGAAGGATACACGGAGCATTCATTCTGAACGATCGTTCTGTTTTCTGCCGGTAAATCGTGCAGAATTAACCGCGTTTGCGGCCATTAAACCTTGTCAAACTCCGCAACCTGAAGCGCCATTGCTTGCAAGTAACCTTAGACCTGATTATTGTTCCCAATCCGACGATTTACATTAGCGAAGCAAAGTGAAATGTTTCGGTTCAGCTAATGTTAAGTCACGAAATTTTGACGAAGCGAGATCTCCGAAAAGGGATTCCTCGCATGGAAGGAGCTGAGCGATGTTGGAGGCTCAGGTCGTAAATAAAGCCACGGATCAGCGGCCTTTTCCGGACGTGATCCTGAAAAGCCAGTTCTTCGATACCCTCGGCAAACGCTCGCTCACCAGCGAGCAGCGGCTGATGCTTGCGGTCCTGGCAGACGCGATTAACCTAGTGCAGGAAGGCTATCGGTCCATCAGCCCGCGCAAGCGCAACTCGTTTTCCGAGGCCAAGAACTGGATTTTCCAGTCTGGCGTACGATGCCCGCTCTCCTTCGAAAATGTTTGCGATGCGCTCGCCATCGATGCGGACGCGCTGCGATGGAGGGTCGCCGCGCTGATTTCCGGCAACGCCGATGCGATGCCGGCGCCATTGCGCCTGCGCCTGAAGGAAGCCAGCCGCGTTCAGCGGCTGACGGTGAATCGGGTGCGGCGTCGCGAGCCCCGCCGCAATCGCTTGCGCGCCTCCACAGCGCAGACCTCGGCCTGATCATAAGAAACACTTCCGGACCTCGCGATGGACTATCCGTCGCGAGGTTCTCTTTATTTTTGAACCCTGCTACCAAATCTTTCTATGTCTGAAACCATCGATCGACCGCTTAGCGGAGTCCGAGTCGTCGAACTCGCGATGTGGGTGGCGGGGCCGTCATGCAGCGCGGTGCTCGGCGACTGGGGCGCCGACGTCATCAAGCTCGAAGATCCCAACGGAGGCGATCCGATTCGCGGCGCAGTCACCACGCGCGCGATGACCGATGCGCGCGCCGTGCCGCCCTACGAACTCGACAATCGCAACAAGCGCTCGGTTGCCGTCGATCTTCGTCGCCCCGAAGGGGTGGGTTTCGCGAAGAAGATCGTCGCGCACGCTGATGTGTTCATCACCAGCCTTCGGGTCGAGACGCTGGCGCGAATGAAACTCGATTACGCCTCGATGAAGGAGGTCAATCCGCGCCTCGTGTATGCCTCGCTCAATGGCTATGGGCATAGCGGTCCCGACCAAAATCGGCCGGCTTTCGATTATGCGGCCGCATGGGCGCGTTCCGGCATCATGCATACCGTGGCGGAGCCGGGGCAGGCGCCGCCAGCGCAAAGGCCCGGCATGATTGATCATGCGGCGGGCCTCGGCCTCGCGGGCGCGATCTCGGCCGCGCTGCTTCAGCGGATGCGCACCGGACACGGATGCGAGGTGAACATCTCGCTGTTCCAGATGGGTCTCTGGATGAACGCGACCGACCTAACCATCGGACTCATCACAGGCAAGCCTCCGGAGCAGGAGAGCCGGCTCGAGCGCGCGAATCCGCTGTGGAATTCGTATCAATGCCAGGACGGCGGGTGGGTCTATTTCGTGATGATTCAGAGCGATAAGCATTGGGGCGATTTCTGCGCGGCGCTTAGCCACCCCGAGTGGAAGGATGATGAACGCTTCAAGGATTTTGGTGGGCGTCGGAAAAACAGCCGGGACCTAACACACCTCATCAACGAGGCCGTCGCGTCACGCACCCGCGCCCAATGGGCTCCCATCTTCGATCGCCATCAACTGATTTGGGCACCGGTCCAGACGGAAGCCGAGGTGATGAACGACCCGCAGGCCGAGGCGGTCGGCGCGTTCGTCGATATCGAGCATCCCAACATCCCCGGTTGCCGCGTCATCAACAGCCCGATCGATTTCGGGAGCGAGCCTCATCCGCCGTATCGGCATGCACCGGAGTTAGGCGCACATACCGAAGAGGTCGCGCTCGAAGCCGGCCTGACCTGGGAGGAGATCGCGAAGCTGAAGGACGCGGGCGTCATTGGTTAGGCGGCTGAACGGGCGAAAACATTCGTGTTTTCGAGGCTTTTTCGCTCGATAACCCGATAAAATTGACCCAGCCGGGCGGGGGCCCATAGAATCTTCCTATCTCGTCCGGAGGTCGCTTGAACCAGTGCGAATGGTAGTTCCGCCCGTCGCTTTTCGCAGGGAGATCGACGGGAACCTTTCAGACTTTTTTCGCAACCATCGCGCGATGTCTTTTCGCCGCGCTGTCTCGGCATTTTGCCGCTACTACCACATCAAGTTACCGCGCATTGAATGGTACGAGTACATCGATTGGGGCAAGACCGCCGGCAAGACCTACGAAGACGGCCGCATCCACCTCATTCATCCCGAGAACTGGAAACGATGCCGCATCCATAAGAGCGAGCGGATGTGGATCCAAACCCTCTATCATGAGATGGGACATTTTCTGTTCTGGACCGATGCGGAGGCCAAGGCCGACGCCTTCCAGCGGCGGATGGTGCTCGGTCTGCGCGCGCAGACTCGCCGAGCAACCAAAGCTTCGCGAGCATCGAAGCGCGGGCTCCCGACTCGGCGCAAGTCAGCCGTGCGAGGACGCAATCCGCGCATCAGCAGCGGAACCACGCGAGCTAGACGAAGACGGCAGACATCGCGCGCACGTCGCGCCTGATGCGCATTAGTGTGGTATCCTAGCCGCGATGGCCAACAAGCCTAATGTTGAAAATCGGTGGTGGGTCGAGACTTCGCACAAGAAGCCGCGCCGGGAGCAGCAGAAATCCGAGCAGGAGATGCCGGAGCTTCCGATCGCGATGACCTTTTACACTGTCGCGCGCGACTACGATCAGGATCGCGCCAAGGAAGACCTGACCGACAACAACTTGCGCATCGCGCGTGCCGCCAATCCTCCACAGGGCGACTGGGTCTACGTGCCTTTCACCGAGGAGCACTTTCCGCCGAATAGCATTAAGCGCGTGAAGGACGAATTCCGCCTGCCGCGCGAGGCGCGAGGCATCGTCATCGATCACGGCCGGCTGGTGCGATTGCTGATTTGCGGGCCGGAGCTTGAGGACTGGATGCTCGACATCACGCTCAGCGATGAGCCCTCGGTCGATGTCTATGTCTGGGGCACGATGTATCGCGAGCGGTTGTTCAAACGCGCCGAAGAGGCGCTGCGGCAAGCGCGCAGGTGGGCTATCAATCTGCTCCAGTATCCGCCGACGCGCGACGAACCCTTCCGCGGCGCCCTGCTCTAATAGCTAAGTTCGAACGGAACGACGTTGCCCTTCATCAGGCCGCGGCCCGCGCGAGTGCGGCGCGCCTTGATCTGCTCGATGAGTGCGCGCTCGTCGTTCACCGCGTCCTCGAACAGCGTGGTGACGCATCCCACCGAACCGGCCGAATGCGAATCCGATCCCGCGACCTCGGCCTTGCCGAGGATACGTGCAACCTTCAGCGCGAACACGTTTTCATCTTCCGAGCAGGCGCCGTTGAGAACCTCGACCGCATCGACCAAATTGAAGATCGGTAGCTTGGCGGCTCGTTCGGGAAAATTCTCATCAATGGGTTCGTGATCGGGATTGATGAATGAGAAGCGCGGATCGAGTTTGTAGCGAAATGGATGATTCGCGATGAGGATGCCGCCCTCGGCATCGACCACTTTGCGCAACTCGGCCAGCTTGTAAATGCCGCCGACGTAGCGCGAGAGCCCAAACACGCCGATATGCCCCATGTCGGTGGTGACTTCCATCCCGCGCAGGAACTTGGGGCCATGATCGTCGAGGAGCTCCGGCATTTCGCGGAACTCCCACATCGTATCGTGCTCAGTGATACAAACCGCGCCAATGCCGAGATCCTTGGAGCGCGCGATCAGATCCTTGGGCGCAAGGTTAGAGTCGGAGCTACCCCGATTGGTGTGGAGATGAAGATCGACGGTGAAGTAGGGCCCGCTTCCGCGGTGCCCGCTTCCGGAGTCAGCCATTTGAGCGCCCTACTTCGGCGGTGTGCTCGAGAGAGTGATGGTCTTCATCTTGTCGCCTTTCTGGATCTGATCGACGACGCTCATGCCGGAGACAACCCCACCGAAGATCGTGTAATCGCCATCGAGGCCAGGCTGTGGTTCGAGGCAAATGTAGAACTGGCTGCCGCTCGAGGCGCGCTGGGGATTGACCTGATCACTGGTACGCGCGGTCGCCACGCTGCCACGCAGATGATGTTCATTTTTGTCGATCTCGGCTGGGACCGTATAACCGGGTCCGCCAGTTCCCGTGCCGTCGGGGTCACCGCCTTGCACAACGAAGTCAGGGACCACGCGATGAAACGTCAGACCGTTGTAAAAGCCTTTTTTGACCAGGGTTTCGAAATTTTCCACGGTCTTGGGAGCGACCTTGGGATAAAGCTCGATCACCACAGTGCCGCGGTCGGTATCAATAATCGCGTAATGGCCGGTGTTGCGCACGGGTACTCCATCCAGTTTGGCTTGACATGCGGAAGCCATCGCAACCAGGAGCGCGACAGCGAGGACGAGACATAGTGACGGTGCTTTTCTATGCATAGGTATGCCGCATCAGATGCGGCCTTCATTGAACTATTTGAGCGAAGCAACTTGCGCAAGTCCCGCGCAGGCGCGGCTCTATTATGGCACAAACAACTCGGTGGTCGGCCATACATAACCTGACCCGACGCTCAAACCGCGGCCGCCGGCAATCAGAACCCGGCCCTTGGAAATCGGGGTCGCGGTCTGGAAGTCGCGGATCGCCGTCATCGTGGGTCCGGCCGAGAAACTGTTGCTGCGCGGATCGTAGATGTCGGTGGTCGCGGTAGCGTTCTGGGAATCCTTGTCACCGCCGGCAATCAACACGGTCCCGTTGCTTAACAGCGTCGCGGTTTGAAGAGTCCGCGGCGAGCTCATCGAATTGAGCGTCGACGCGAAACTTCCCGTACGCGGATCAAACAGTTCGGCACTGCTTTCGATGTTCTGGTTCTCATCGCTCCCACCCGTGACCAGGACCTTCCCACTTCGCAACGACACTGCGGCGAGCGCGACCCTTGCCGTCACCATTGGATGGGTCGCGGTAAAAGTCATGGCCCGGGAATCATAGATCTCGGCGGTTTCCAGCGCGTGCGCAAAATTGGAGTCGGTGCTTCCTCCAACCAACAAGACCCTGCCACCGCGAAGGCTTACCGCGGCATGAACCGCGCGCGGCGTCGTCATCGATGCGCTAACGGCCAAAAATGAATCGGTGCGCGGATTGTAAAGCTCAGCAGTCGAGAGTCCCGCCCCGGTATTGTCCAACCCTCCGGCGATCAGCACCTGCCCGGCCGGCAAAAGCGTGGCTGTCGCGGCCACCCGCGCACTAATCATCATGGAGCTTGTCACGGTGAAGGTATCGCTGCGCGGATTGTAGATCTCGGCACTGCGGTCGCCGCTCCCGCCGACGATCAATACCGTGCCGTTCTTGAGTCGAACGGCGGAATGCCCGACTCTCGGCACGTTGAGCGGTCCCGCGGTTGGCGTAAGTCTCCCACTCCTGGGATCGTATACTTCGGCGCTGGCGCTGGGACGGAGATTTCCATCGGCGCCTCCAGTTATAAGAACTCGACCATCACGCAGAGGAGTCGCGGTATGGCCATTGCGCGGAGAGTTGAGGCCTCCGGTGATAGTGAAGTTGTCGAATTCCGGATCGTATATCTCGCCATCGGCTAGCGGCAGTCCGGCCAGATTCATCTGGGCGTCCTGGCCACCAACAACGAAGACGCGTCCGTCCTGCAGCAGAACCGAGTTGGTCGCCGCGGGAGCCGACCGTCCGATATGAAGCGGCTGTGAAGTCGAGCGAAAAGCGTTGCGCTCCGGGTCGTAAAGCTCCGCTGACGCAGTCGGCATCTCCAGAAAGTTGGTATATCCGCCCCCTACGAGAACCTGGCCGCTGGCCAATAGAGTCGAGAAATTTTGTAATCGAGCCGAACTCATGTTCGGCCCGGCACTAAAGGCGCCTTGCGAAGGATCATAGATATCGGTCGTCGCGAGATCGTTGAGCCCATCGCGTCCGCCGGTCACCAGCACGCGGCCGTTGCCGAGCAGCGTCACGGCAGGATTGAATCGCTTTGAGGTCATCGGGCCGTTGGTTGAGGTAAAAGTCCTGGTCGTGGGATCGTAGGTCTCCGCCGTAGACGCATCACTGGTGCCTCCGCCCGCCAGCAGAACCTCTCCATTCTGCAGAAGCACCGCGGCAGCTTGTACGCGCGCATCGGTCATCGAATTGGCCAGCGCGGTGAAGGCGTTGGTCGCGGGATCGAAGATCTCGGCGCTCGCCAGGGAATTCGAGTTCGCGTCATTTCCGCCCGCGATTAGAACCGTGCCATCCTTCAACAAAGTCGCGGTATGTTCCGTTCGCGAGGTAGTCATTGGGGTCGCCGTGGGCGAAAAGCTATCGGTCGCAGGATCGTATAAATCCGCGATGGCGACTGCCCCGGTACTGCCGGTCCCACCCGCGATCAACACCTTCCCATTAGGGAGTAGGGTGCCGGTTGCCTTTTCACGCCCGGCCGAGAGACGTCCGTGACTGAGGATGAAGGTTCCAAGCTTGGGATCGTAAATCTCCGCTGTGTTCAGATTGGGTACCACCAGGGAAACGCCTCCGATTCCTCCCGCGATCAGTACCTTCCCCGACGGAAGCAACACGGTCGCGGCGCCACTGCGCCCGATCGACATCTGACCGGGAGTCTGCACGAAAGACTGCGCAGCGGCAGGACGCGACGTCGCGACAAAGGCGCACAGGCAAAACGCCGAAAGGATCCGGCTCGCGGCTTTCCGCGATGGAGCATGCGTTCCAAACATTGAGCCCCCCTCACCGATCCCAAGCGACATCAGCCGCCGGTGATTGGCTTCTCCGGTTCCGCAACGCAGTAGGCACAGCGGCACAGCGAGCGAAGATCGTCGGTGGTGTAGAGCGTCTCATGCCCATCGGACCACGCGATAAACACGCCGCTCTCGCCCAATCGCGAGAATTGGCGCAGACGCTGACTCGCTTCGGGGATCGTCCCGCTCACGAGGCCCTTGCATACATCGCATGCGCAGGCGCGCCGGAGTGTCTCGAGTGGGAAGATGCTGTCGTGGCCGTCGTTCCAGACGATTCCGATCGCATAACGGCCGACTTCCTGGAGCGTTTTGATGACTGGTAGCTTTGACTTCGCAAGTGCCATGGTATGGAGCGAGTATATCAGCCTCGCAATGGCACCTGTACCGCGTCCATCGCTAAATCGAAATAATTCGGAGTTTTTCGAGCAACTCGAAATCGCGTCGATTGTTGATGAGCAAGGTGAGGTCGTGGCGTATCGCGGTCGCCCCGATGAGCAGGTCCATGTCACCGATCATCGTGCGCAATTTTCGCAAGCGCCCACGCTCGCGACCAAAGATGCGCGTCACCTCTTCGTCCAAATTCAGCACTCGGACACCGCCCATAAAGCGGTCGAGTATCGCCTGAGCGTTCGCAGGATCGGTCGCAAAATAGATCCCTTCGTACAGTTCGGCGAGCGATACAATCGATACGTTGAGTCCCTCGATAGACAACTCATCGAGCTTCGCACTTATATCCGACCGCCCGCGAAACGAATGGATGATCCAATCAGTGTCGACGAGGTACGGCACCGTTCAAAAGCGCGGAATCGGTCGCCTGCTCTTGACCGCGCGAGAAGCATAGATGTTTTTCAGAAGAGCGTCTGTGTCCACGATCCCCTTCCACCCACCGAAAGAACGTCGCAATGCCTCCAAATCAGGCTTCCAGGCAGGTTCGGAAAGCGTGACGGTTACTTCTTCGCCTTCGCGGAAAGCCGTCGGCATCGGATCGAGCAACTCCAGTGTGGAACCACGCACGCGCGCACGAAGTCTGCGCGTCGAGGTCTTCGCTCTCGTTCGCCGCTTCACAGATCTTGCCGGTGCGCGCGCCATATCGGGCAGCCTAACCCGCTGGCCATACTCGCACAAACGTTTTACGAAATCGGATCGACCGCGATAGACTCTCCGTTCAATTCGCGGAACGAGATAGTGGAGGCCCAGGTGGCAACCAAAAAAGTTGTAGTTCTACCCGGTGACGATGCGGCACCCGAAGCAGTCGGTGCGACGATGGATGTTCTCCGTGCGCTGAAACTCGACATCGAGTACATCGAGTTTCCCACCGGCGAGCACTGGGTGCGCAAGGAGACCGCCGAGGCCAAGGCGCGCGAGGCCATCGATCATTCGGACTCGACCTTATTCGGCTCGACCTCGGGTAAAACCACCGCCATCACCTATCTGCGCTGGGGCAAACAGACCTACGCCAACGTTCGTCCCTGTCGTTATCTGAAGGGCTTTCGCAGCCCGCTGAAGAATCCGGAGAAAATCGATTACATCATCGTGCGCGAGAACCTCGAGGATGCGTATCTCGGGATGGAGGGCCCGCTGGAGCAGCTTGCGCCGGCGAAGCCTTACAGCAGAATCCTGCGCGCCCCGCTCGATACCACGGTGAATGGCCGTTACTCGATCAAAGTGATCACCGAGAAAAACACGCGCCAGGTGGCGCGTTTCGCATGCGAGCTCGCGATGAAACGCAAGCGCGCTGGTGGCAAGGGCAAGATCACCTGCACTTCGAAGTACAACATGTTGCGCGTGGCCGACGAATTTTTCCGTGGGATCTGCGAGGAGACGGCGAAAGGCTATCCGGAACTCAAATACGAAAACTTTATCGTCGATGATTTTGCGCGGCGCATCGTGCAGTCGCCGCATGACCTCGACGTGGTGGTGATGCCGAATCTCTATGGCGACATCCTTTCCGACGCGGCCGCCGGCACCATCGGCGGGCTTGGCGTCGCGCCCAGCGGATGTTACGGCGACAATTACGCATACTTTGAATCGGTTCACGGCACCGCGCCCGACATCATGGGGCAGCACATCATCAATCCTACTGCGACAATGCTCTCGGCCGTGCTGATGCTGGAGTATCTCGGATTCGGCGACGCCTCGAAGCGTTTCGATGACGCGGTGCGCAAAGTGTATGCGGAGGGTCGTGTGCTGACGCCGGATCAGGGCGGCAGCGCGAAGACCGGCGAGTTCGCGCGCGCCGTCATCGCTAATTTGTAGGATTATTCGGAAGGCTTTGCGGGAGTGCTGCGGCGCGCCCACCAGAACGCGTCGCATAGCGTTCCGCACGCGGCAATGTAAACTTTCGGCGGATCGGATGATGGCCCGGCCTCGGGCTGTTCTTTCGAGACAACCTCGTCCGCCGCTGCTTGTTCGCGTCGATCCATCATCTGATCATAGATGAAGCACGGGGCAGCCACCAATCAGTAGAAGCGTTTTTCGCCCTCCGGCCGAGTTTTCCAGCGCCGATGAATCCAGTTCCAATGATCAGGATGACGTCGGATCATCATCTCAATCGCGGTAGTCATGCGCTGAGTATTTTCGAGTACGCACTCCTCGCGATCGCGGCCCGACGCCATCTCCATCGCAGGCAGCACGGTGATGCGATGACGCGGGGAATGGCCGTCGCGAACCATGAAAGCAGGCACGACCGGTGCGCGCGTCGCCATCGCGATTCGCGCTACCCCATCGCTGGTGCACGCCTTCATCCCGAAGAAATCGACAAAGACTCCATCGCGGACATCGAGATCGAGCGCGACGGCGATCTGCCACTTCTGGCGCAGATATTTCACCAGTGCGAGGCCCGCCTGCTTGCGCTCGATAATCTCCGCGCCGAAGCTGGTCCGCACGCGGCGGATTTCGCGATCGATCGAAGGATTGCGCAGCGGACGATGAATCATCGCCAACCGATGCCCATAGATCGAATGCGCGAGCGGCAGCAGCTCGAAATTCCCATAGTGCGCGGTCAGGATGATCGCGCCGCGCTTCTCCGCCAGCACCAGGGCCTGGCTGAGATTCTCGATTCCATCGTAGGTGACAAAGTTCTCGATGTTCTCGCGATTCAATTTCCCGGCGTGCGGCCACTCGCCGATCACGCGTCCCCAGTTGCGATACATCGCAGTGAGAATTTCGATGCGCGCCGCTCTATCGAGTTCAGGAAAGGCAATTTCGAGGTTCTTGACCGCGATCGGCCGGTTGCCGAGATCGAGGCGCATGATGATCGAGCCGAGCGAAGCGCCAACTTTGACGGCGCGCTCCAGCGGCATCGCCGCAAACATCCGCACCAAAGCGCCGACGGGAAGGTATTCGAGGTTGGCGCGAAATCCGCCTATCTGACGGGGCATCGCAGTACCCCGTCATGCAACTTCCTTTGTAAACCGCGCGCGTGCGCGAGAAATGTCATCTATGGCGATCCGGAGGGCGGCGCAGGCACCGCGCTCGACGAGCCTATGCCGGGATCAACGGAGGCCACGGCCGGAGCAGCTGATATCGAGGGCGACGCACTCGGAATCGCCGGAGCGGCGGCTTTCGCGACGGGGGCTGGTAGTGATGTGACATTAGGGGAACCGGATGAGGAGGTTGGTGGCGGAATCTCCTCGGTATTGAAGGGGGTGGGCTTGTCGCCCTGCGGCGGCGCTTCCGACGCCGGTGCGCTGAGGCCCTTGTTGTTGTTAAGCATATTCAAATCGGCAGCCGGAGGAACCGAAACCGAGAAGGTCGGATCATAGAGAGAACGTATCGAGCTCTCCGGCATGTCATGCATCTCGCGAGGGCCGAGCGTATTGGCGAATCGCGCGCGCTGATCAAGCGCGAGGGATCGCAGGTCGGTCTTGTTGCGCACTACATGAGGCGTCAGGAACACCAGCAAGTTGTCTTTTTGCTTATCCGACGAGGTACTGGAGAAAAGATTTCCGAGGACCGGGATATCAGAAATCCATGGCACACCCTGGCGCTGGAGGTTGTCATTGTTTGACATCAACCCGCCGACGACCGCGGTGCGATGATTTTGTATTAATACTGTAGTTGATGCAGACCTGATGGTGGTCGTGGGTCCGTTCGGATTGTTCGCCGTACTCGCCAGAACATTCGATACTTCCTCGTACAGGTCCAGCCGCACATAGTCGCCATCCGATACCTGGGGCACGATATCCAGCGTAATGCCGACGTTTTGTCGGTTGATGCTGTTGAAAATCTGCCCCGGCAGCCCTGCATTTGATGCCGCCGATCCCACGAAGGGCACATTCTGCCCGACTACGATGGTCGCCTCCATGTTGTCAGCCGTCAACAGCGTCGGTGCCGACAATACGTTGGAATGGGTGTCCGCTTCCAGCGCCGTTAACAGCGCCACGTCGCAGGGCACCGACATAGTTGTAGTAGTGCCGGTGGTGACGCCTGACACAGCTGCCGCCGCCACCGGAATCACGCAACTGCTCCCCGATGCGAGCCCGAGTCCTAGCCCGGTCAGCCCCAGCGGATTGCCCAACGCGGTTTGAATGTTCCCGAAGTTGACGCTGCCCAGGCCCAACACGCTGTGCGATATGCCGGCCGACGATTGCAGGTCGACGCCCAACTGCCGCTGCCGCTCGGCGCTCACTTCCACAATGATGGCCTGGACGAATACCTGAATTCGCGGAACGTCCAGTTCCGCGATGATGTTGCGTAGCACTTCCCAATCCTGTGGCGCGGCGCTGATTACGAGGGAATTGGTTGCTGGATCGGCAGTCATGGTCACTCGATTGGTGAAGTCCGAGGTTCGCACCCCTCCACCGCCGGGCCCTCCACCCGCTCCGCCGCTCATACCGCCCGCTCCTCGACCGCCGTAGCCGCCTCCACTTGAGCCGCCATAGGCGCTGCTGCCGCCCATGAGGCCGCCGCCGGAGATGCCCCCGCTGAACGATCCTCCGCCAGATCCGCCTCCGCCAAACCCGCCGCCGCCAAAGCCGCTGCCGCCGAACCCACCGCCACCGAAGCCGCTGGATCCGCCTCCAAAGCCGGAATTCATCGCGCCCCCTCCGCTGCTACGCCCGAGCGAGCCTCGCCCGGTCGTCGGCGAGAGGCTGCCCACTCCGCCACCGCCGCCAATCAGTCCGCCGAGCACATCAACCATCTCAGAGACCGCGGCATTCTTGAGGCGATAGACATGAATTCGCTTCATGGCGTCAGGCGAACGAACATCGAGTTTCGCGATCAATTCGCGAATATCTCTCATTTGCAGCGGCCCGCCCGCCGCCACGACGGAGTTGGTGCGTTCGTCGGCCAGCACCTTGAACTGACCCGACGGTGCCTGCGCCGAGGGCGCTGCCACCCCACGCTGAGGCTCACCCGGGCGGCCCGAGCTATTCGAGCCTCCCAGGAGCTGTTCGATCTGAGGCGCCACTTCATCGGCAAAAGCATATTGCAGTGGGAAGATCTCGACACTTTTGTTCTTCCCTTCGACGTCCAGGCTGCCGACGATCTTAAGCAGGCGCTGCACGTTATAGGCGTCGTCGGTAATGATGAGTGTGTTGTCGTCGGGAAAAGCGGCCACCAGTCCATCGTGCGAGATCATCGGCTGCACCACGCTGACCATCGAGGTGACATCGACATTGCGAAGTTTTATCAGCCGCGTCACGTATTCATCGCCATGCTGCTCGAAGGGCGACTGCGACTCAGTCACCGGCGCCGCCTGGCGCACGTTGCGCGAGGGAATAATCTTGATGATCTGGCCAGCGGTCTCGGTGGTGAATCCCTTCAGTTGCAGGACCGATTGGAAAATCTGGTAGGCTTGGTCGGGAGTGACTTTCGACGGCGAGATGATGGTTATCTTGCCGCGCACGCTCTCATCGACCAGGAAATTCTTGCCGGTGATTTCGCTGATGAACTTCGCGAGTACGGGAATATCCACGTTCTGGAAGTTCATCGTGATTTCGGTTTCGGGCGCGCGATTAGCGGCCCGCGCCGGAAGCACAGCCGCGGAGCAGACCAGCAGCGCAAAACAAATTGACGCGAAGCAAATTGAAAGAAGGGCGTTGACCCCAGCCGTACTACGACGCCGCATCACTCATGACCCCACCAAAAAATAGAGGTTGCCGCGAAGTTTATAAAGAGAAGTCCACTGGAACAACTGATTTCGCAATCGGTTTTTCTACGCATCAATTGAAATCCGGTTACAAATTGTCGATGCCTTTTGACGCGAGCAGATCGCCGCAACCACCCCGCAGAGACTTTCCACGGAGGACGGGCAGTCCTCGAAAAAGTCGCGCCCGTCGTTTGGATCTTTTGCTCGGAGATTTTTCCTATAACATCGCGTTTTGCGCGTAGACTATAGGAAAATGAGCCAATCTATTGTGCTTTGCGTGCTTTTCCTATAGATCTTTGATTGGGCTACACGATATAGGAAAATTCTCATGGACTGGCGAGAAATCGGCTCCGAGGAACGGCGCATCGCCATTAACGCCATCCAGGCCTATGAGGAATATCTGGCATTGCGTCGGAAGTCTGCGGAGCTCTCCGGCGGCATGGTTTGGCGGAAGATCGCTCGCCGCGAGTATCTCATCCGCGTCCTTGACGGATATGGGCACGTTCGGTCGCTTGGACCCCGCTCGCCCGAAACTGAGAAGCACTACTCCGATTTCACCAGTCAGAAAAAATCGACCAAATCGGCCTTGGGCGAGGCCCAGGAAGAGCTCGAACGGCGCGCGAGATTCTGTATCGCCGCCGGCGTGAATCGGGTTCCGCGCCTGACCGCGAGGATCATTCGACGTCTCGACGACCTCAAGCTCCTCGGCGAACACCTGGTGATTCTGGGGAGCAACGCGATTTTCGCCTACGAGATGAAAGCCGGCGTCTTTTTGAAAAGCGGCCTGATGCAAACTGACGATCTCGATACGCTGCTGGAGGAGAATCCGCCGCTTCAACTCGCTGGTAGCGTCTCCAAAACGGGACTGTTGGGCATCTTACGAAGAGTCAACAGAACCTTCGATATCTCGCACGAGCGGAGTTTTAGGGCAGTTAACTCGAAAACCTTCATGGTTGATTTGATCAAACCCCCGGCCCGAAAACGCTCGAAAATCGGCCGCGGACGCGACCTCGTAGCCAGCTCCATCGAAGGACTTCAGTGGCTGGCTGAAGCGCCCAAGTTGACTCAGATCGCGATCGCTGAGGATGGCTTCCCGGTTCGACTAATCGTTCCCGACCCGCGCGTTTTCGCGCTGCACAAGCTGTGGCTCTCCCTGCAACCGGATCGCAACCCGCTGAAAAGGAAGCGCGACTTCCGGCAAGGCGGCGCGGTCGGGCAGATTGCCCTGCAATACCTGGATTTATCGTTCGAAGATGCGGCCGATCCGACGATCGCGAATCTCGCGCCGGAACTACGCGCCCAAATTCCTGGCCTGCTCGAGCGCATTCGCAGCCGCTCTCCATCGAGTCGCCGCCCCATAACTTAGTCGAAGCCGATTGGTTTCCCATCCAATTGAATCATTCGAGCATCTGATAGGAAAACCGAATCTTGCCTGGGGAATGCTCCGCTCGCGAGGCTGTGAGCAGACCCAGAATCCAAAGGGCACGTATTTCCTATCTGTCTGGAACCAAGCGCATTTCTCGGTCGCGCGTTCGGATCGCTGCCGCGATGTCCACCGTTGCAAATGGCGCATCGGTCAGAAAGCATAGGTCGCGGCCATCCTCGATGCGTTTCGAATACCTCATTGGAATGCGCTACCTCCGCGCCAGACGGCGCGAGCGCTTCGTCTCGCTCATCGCGATTATCTCGCTCGCGGGCGTCACCCTCGGCACCTTTGCGCTGACTGTCGCGCTCTCGGTGATGAGCGGATTCCAGGTTGATTTGCGTGCCCGTCTGCTGGCTTTCACCCCGCAAATCGTGGTCGAGCGTTCCGATGGTCAAGTATGGAATCCTGACGCGCTCCGCCAGCAAATCGCCTCCTTGCCGGGGGTCGTCGCGGTCGCACCGTTTGTCACCTCGCAAGTGATGGCGGTGGGGACGACGCCGAGCGGGGCGCCTTCGTACATGTCCGGCGGGATGCTGCGTGGCGTCATCGCAAAGGACAATCCGGTTCTGACCGAACTGCAAAGCACGTTGGAGGCCGGCAGCCTCGCCTCGCTGGCCGAGATGCATCCGGTGGAAGTTGTCGACAACGGCGTCAAGCGCCAGGTCGAGCTGCCCGGCGCGATCCTCGGCCGCACCTTGTCGCAGGATCTCGGCGCGGTTCGGATCGGCGATACCATCACGTTGATCTCGCCCGCGAGCCTGGCTGGTGCGGCGGGCAGTCCGCGCCTCAAGCGTTTCGTGGTCAGCGGATTTTTCTATTCCGGCATGTACGATTTCGATTCCACGCTCATCTTCACCGATCTCAAAGCTGGCCGCGCCCTCCTCGCCGATGATCCGCAACTCGAATCGGGCCTCGAGGCACGGCTGAGGGACATGTTCGAGGCTCCCGCGCTCGCGCATAAGATTTCCGCGATCGCGGGCCCGGGCTTTTCGGTAAAGGATTGGACCACAGAAAACGCGCCGCTCTTCTCGGCCCTGCAACTGGAGAAATTTACCTACTTCCTGGTCCTGATGTTGATCGTGCTGGTGGCGGCCTTCAACATCATCGCGACCCTGGTGATGGTGGTGATGGAGCGGCGCAAGGAAATCGCCATCCTGCGCGCGATGGGGGCGCGAGCCGGTTCGGTTGCCGCGATTTTCCTCACCGAGGGCGCGCTGCTCGGCGTGGTCGGGACGGTGCTCGGGACCGGCACCGGCTTTGTAACTTCATGGGCGATCGGTAAGTACCATCTGATAAAGTTGCCCGCCGACATGTTCATGATCAATTACGTGCCGGTGCGGATCTATCCGCTGAATTTCGTGATGGTCGCGATTGCGTCGATGCTGCTATGCCTCGTCGCCGCGCTGTACCCGGCGTTGAAGGCGCGCTCGCTGTCCCCGGTCGAGGTCATTCGTTATGAGTGACGGCGCTATGAGTGACGCACGATGAGCGATGCGGCGGCGAGCGTACTCGCGCCCCAGGCGGCACGGCAGGCATCGGGCCCGCTGATCGTCGCTACCGGCATCAACAAAAGTTTCCACGATGTCGACCGCGAGATTCTGGTGCTGCAGGATCTCGCGCTCACGGTGCAGCCGGGCGAATTGATCGCGGTGGTCGGGCAGTCGGGCACCGGCAAGTCGACGCTGCTGAACATCCTCGGCAGTCTCGAGCGGCCGAGCAGCGGTAAGGTACTCTTCGAAGGACTCGATCTCTTCGCCCTCGACGAACGCGCGCTGGCGGATTTCCGCAATCGCAAACTCGGCTTCGTGTTCCAGTTCCATTACCTGCTTGCGGACTTCAACGCGTTGGAAAACGTGATGATGCCGGCGCTGATCGGTCGCGTGCCGGAGCGCGAAGCGCGCGAGCGCGCCGAGCGGATGCTTGCGATGGTGGGGCTCGCCGACAAACTCCATCGCCGGCCGGCGGAGCTTTCGGGGGGCGAGCAGCAGCGTGTCGCAGTGGCCAGGGCGGTGGTGCAGAGTCCGCGCCTGGTCCTGGCGGACGAGCCGACCGGCAATCTCGATCCGCATACCGCAGATGAGGTCCATGAGCTATTTCACAAATTGAACCGCGAACTCGATGTGACATTGATCGTCGCGACGCACAATGAACGGCTGACCCGGAGCATGGGGCGCGCGCTGCGGCTCAAAGACGGCAAGCTGTTCGATGAGCCGCGGGCGTAGCGGTTCGGCATCGCAATGAAGCGCGCGCGCGGCCGCTCAGGTTTACATAGCGGGGGTGATTGGTTAGGTTGGCGTGCGTTTGGGTGGATATTGGTGGCAATCGGAAGATGCAGCGCGCGGCGGTTTCGCGCGATCGGGGTACTGTTATCGTTTTTACTGCTGATCAGCGGCGGCACCTCGCTCGCCCAAAATCCGATAGTTTCCGATATTCAGATCGAAGGTAACCAGCGCGTCGAGAGCGACGCGATCCGGCTCCACATCTCGCAGCGGGTCGGGGAACCACTCAATCCCGACGCGGTCAGCAACGACATCAAGTCCATCTACCAGATGGGATTTTTTCGCAACGTAATCACCGAAACGCGCAGCAAGAACGGCAAGGTAGACCTGGTCTACAAGGTGATTGAACGTCCGCAAGTCACCGACGTTAAAATCACCGGGATGAAGGAAATTCGGCCCTCCGACGACAAGATCATCGCGGCCATGAAAATCCATCCCGGATCGATCGAGGATCCCGCCCGCGTTCGGGAGACTGAAAAGGGAATCAAGGAGGCATACGAGAGCAAGGGCTACACCGACACCAAGGTAGCCTATCGCGAAGATCTCGGCCCCAATAACACCGAAGTCGGAACCTTCGTCGTCACTGAGGGACCCAAGGTTTACATCCGCGAAGTTGATTTTACCGGCAATCATGCGTTCTCCGCGCGCGACCTGCGCGGCCAGATGGATAGTGCTCAGTACATCCCGCTGCTCAGTATGATCACCAGCGCGGGCGTGCTCGATCAAAAGAAACTGCGCGAAGATACCGACCGCATCGCGTCGTTCTACTATGACCACGGCTATCTGAACGTCCACGTCGGGGAACCCATCATCAGCCGCATCCCAAAGGGTCTGAAGGTGGTGGTCCCGATCGACGAAGGTCCGATCTACAAGGTCGGCAGCATCGACGTCGCCGGCGATCTGAAATACCCCCGCAGCGAATTGGTCCCCCTGATTACCATCAAACCGGGCGAAGATTTTCGCGGCTCGACGATGCAGCATGACGTCCTGACGCTGTCGGATTTTTATTCCAACCGCGGCTATGCCTTCGTCGACGTGGAACCCAAAACCTCGCTCGACCCGGTCGCGCGCAAAGTCAATATCACCTTCGCCATCAACCCGGGCCGCGAGGTGCTCGTCAATCGCATCAACATCAGCGGCAACACCCGGACCTCCGACAAAGTCATCCGGCGCGAGATGCAGGTTCAGGAACAGGAGCCCTACTCGGCGTCGCTGATTCGCGACTCCAAGCGGCGGCTGGACCAGCTCGGCTTCTTCAGCGAGACCCGCATCACCACCGCGCCCTCGACGCAGCCCGACAAGGTTGATCTCAACGTCAACGTGACCGAGCAGAGCACCGCGTCATTCCAGGTCGCGGGCGGCTTCGACAGCTATCAGTCGGTGTTCGGACATTTCCAGTTGGGCAACACCAACCTTTTCGGCGGCGGTGAGGCGGTGCTGCTGAGCGCGCAGGTCGGCTTCCTGTTTCAAAACTATACCGCGAGTTACACCGAGCCCTGGTTCCTTGACATTCCACTCGCGGTGTCGGTCTCGGTCTTCGACAGCAAGACCGACCTCTTCACGTTCCATCAGAATGCCGCGGGTTTCGCGGTCAATTCGAGCTATCCGCTGGTCGAACTGGGATTCAAAAAAATCGGCCCTTTCTCGCTGGATGATATACGCGCGGGATTGGGCTACCAGTTCGAGAGCGTCGGCATCGGGGGACTTTCGCCCTTCACGACCTACCAGATTGCGCGATACAAGGGCTACACGCAGGTGTCCGAGCTGATGCCGAGCATCCGGCGCGCGACGGTGGATAATCCGATCGATCCGCGCAGCGGCTCGATCGAGAGCCTCAATGCCGAAATCGCGGGTATCGGACCGGGAACGGCGTTCCTGAAAACGGTCGCACATGCGCGATTCTTTTACACCTTTATTAAGAGCGCGACCTTCGGGCAATTCGTCTTCTCGCCCGGCGTGACTTATGGAATCGGGACCACGCTCTCGCCAGGGCAGGGCAACGAGCTTCCGCTGTATGAACGATTCTTCCCCGGCGGCGTGGGCGGCCAGGGCGATGTTCGAGGCTACCAGCTTTATTCCCTGGGTCCCGAGGTGCTGATACTCAACCAGGCCGGCCAGCCCCAGCAAATTGAAAACATCGGCGGCAGCAAGGAATTGCTCCTCGATGGCGAGATAACCTTCCCGATTCTCACCGGCTTGGGAATCCGCGGGGTTATTTTTGCCGACGCGGGCCAAGCCTATCGCCTCAGCGACAGCATCACGATTAATTCCCTGCAGGCGGCTTACGGGGTCGGCATCCGATGGCGCTCGCCGTTCGGTCCACTTGCCATCGACGTCGCGCGCCCGATCAATCCGCGTCCGCAGGATCAAAGCAATGTTTTCGAGATCGGCGGCGGCGCGCCGCTCTAGGCAGGCGCGCGAGTTTCACCACCCCTATAGCGCGTGGCATACAAAATTGGCTTAAATACTGCCTCGATAGTTGCAATTCAAACAGCGCCGGTCCGACTCGCCTCGGGACTCCCAGCCAGGGCCGGCCTTGCTATGATTCGCTTTCCGGGAGGATTCCAATTCCGATGAGAAATCGTTCGATGATCGCTTTCACGCTTCTCGCGCTTCTTTCCGCGGCTCCGGCGCGAGCTGACCTGAAGCTCGCCTACGTCGATGTTCAGCGCGCGCTCAATGAATGCGAGGCCGGCAAGAGGGCCAAGTCAGAGTTCCGCGTCAAGGTTCAGGGGGTCGAACAAAGCTTGCAGAGCCAGGAGAACGAGGTCGCCAGGCTCAAAGACGAACTCGAGAAGAAGGGCATGCTCATGAAACCCGAGCAGCGCCAGAGCCTTCAGGACGAGTACCTCAACAAAGCCAAGAACTTCGAGCGCAATTACAAAGACTCCAAGGATGACCTCGAGCGCAAGGACCAGGAGATGACCGGCATGATCATCCATGACCTCGCGCAAGTGATTCGCGATGTCGGCGAAAAGAGCGGCTACACGATGGTGTTCGAGAAGGGCTCGATCCTTTGGGGTACGCCAGGAATCGACATCACCGATCAGGTCATCCGCACCTACAATGGCATGCACGTGAAGATCGGATCCCTGGGCGGTGGTATGCCCGCGGCAGCCGGCGGTGGTGATGAGGGCGGCGGCGAACAGCAGGCCGGGGCGTCCTCGCCGAGCGATTTCGGCTCCGCCGCGGCCAAGCATTCTTCGATCTCCAAGTAGGCCCTGAAGTAGACGCATTTGGCGGCCGGCAAAAATCATCAGCTCGATCGTTTTCTGCGGATGCTACCGCATCGCTATCCGTTTCTGATGGTCGATCGGGTGGTTGAAATCGGCAATGGCAAGGCGCGCACGCTGAAGAACGTCAGCAACAACGAACCGTTCTTCGTCGGGCATTTTCCCGGCAATCCTGTCATGCCCGGCGTGATGATAATCGAGGCGCTGGCGCAATCGGCCGCCATCCTCGCGCTCGCCGAACTGAAATCTGAGAGTCAACGCATGTTCGTGTTGACCGGGGTCGAGAAGGCGCGTTTTCGCCGCCCCGTGGTCCCCGGCGATCAGCTCGAGATGGAAGTTAGCGTGATTCGCAGCCGCGGCCCGCTGTGGAAGATGCGCGCGGAAGCGCGCGTCGGCGGTGAAATCGCCGCCGAAGCCGAACTTTCCGCGATGGAAGTATCCGAGGAGAAATTGTCATAGCCGGCAAGATTCACGCTTCCGCCGTGATCGACAGTCGCGCTGAACTCGATTCGTCGGTCGAGATCGGACCGGGCGCCGTTATCGGGCCCAACGTTCGTATCGGCGCAAATACTGTGGTCGGTCCCTATGCCGTGATCGAAAGCAACACCACGATTGGCGCGCGCAACCACATCTATCAGTTCGCGTCGGTCGGCGCGGAACCGCAGGACCTCAAGTTCAGGGGCGAGCCCTCGGTGGTTGAGATCGGCGACGACAATCTGATTCGCGAGTTCTGCACCATCCATCGCGGCACCGAAGGCGGCGGAATGGTGACGCGAATCGGCAGCCACGTGCTCGCGATGAACTATGTCCACATCGCGCACGACTGCATCATCGGCGATTATTGCATTCTCGCGAACTCCACCGAGCTCGCGGGTCATATCGTATTCGAAGATCATGTTCGCGCGATGGGCGGCGTGCTGATCCAGCAATTCACGCGGATGGGCGCTTACTCGATGCTGGCCGCCGGTGCGCGCGTCGAGCTCGACGTTCCTCCTTTTGCGATTGCTTCAGGCGATCGCGCGCGGCTGGTCGGCGTCCATGAGATCGGTCTTCAGCGCGCCGGATTCAGCGCCGAAAGAATCGCGGTTATCAAGAACGCGATGCGCAAGTTATTTTTCTCCAAACTCACGCGCGAGGAAGCCATCAAGGAAGTCAGCGCGGAATTCTGCGGCATTCCCGAAGTCGAGCGGTTACTGAGTTTCATCCAAAATTCCAAGCGCGGAGTCGTTGGGCGCGAGCGTGACTAGCCTCGGCCTAATCGCAGGCAACGGAGTCTTCCCCCTCGAAGTTGCCACCGCCGCGCGCAAGCGCGGAATCAAGCTGATCGCATTGGCGCATCGCGGTGAAACCAAACCTGAGCTCGAAGCGCAGGTCGATCAGCTAACCTGGATCAAGGTCGGCGAGCTGCAAAAGATCGTCGATGTGCTGAAAAATGCCGGCGTCGAGCAAGCCGCGATGGCCGGGGGGATCTCGCGCGCGAACCTCGCCGAGACCTTCGCGCCCGATGAGCGCGCGATTAAGATGCTTTCCTCGATCACGCGCTGGAGTGACGATGCGGTGCTGCGCGCCATCGCGCGCGAAATCGAGTCCGAGGGCATTCCCGTCATCGATCCGGTGCCGTTAATGGACGACGCGATCGCAAAGCCGGGTTTGATGGCCGGTCCTGAGCCGGGCGAGAAAAAGCTCCGCGATGTCGCCCTCGCCTTCTCCATCGCGCGCAGCCTCGGTGCGTTCGACATCGGGCAAAGCGTCGCCGTCCGTGGTGGCGTGGTGTACTCGGTCGAAGCAGCGGAAGGTACCGATCCGGCGCTGCGGCGCGCCGCATCAATCGCGGGCAAAGGCCTGATCGTCGCGAAAGTTTCGAAACCCGGGCAGGATTTGCGCTTCGACCGGCCGGCTATCGGCCCCGGAACCATCGAGCTGCTGGTGGAAATCGGCGCTGCGATGCTTGGTATCGAGGCCGATAAATGTCTGATACTCGAGCGCGAGCGCACTCTCGCGATGGCGCAATCCGCCAACCTCGCGGTGTATGGGCATGAGTGAGATTCGCGCCGCCGTGGTCGGTGCCGGGCGCCTGGGAAGTCTTCATGTCGCGAAGTATGCGGCTATTTCCGGCGTCAAGGTTACGCACGTCGTCGATGTGGATGCCGCTCGCGCGGCGCAACTCGCGTCGCGGTTCGGCGCGGCTGCGGCGACTGATTATCGCGCCCTCGACCGAAAGGTTGATGTGGTCACGATCGCCTCGCCCGGCGTCACCCATTTCGAAATCGCGTCGCATCTGCTGCGCGCCGGATGCGACGTGCTGTTAGAAAAACCGATGGCGGCCACCGTCGAAGATGCGCGCACGCTGACCGCGCTGGCCGAAAGCACCGATCGCATTTTGCAGATCGGGCATCTCGAGCGCTTCAATCCGGTGGTGAATCGCTTGCGCACAATTCTCAACCGTCCGCGCTTCGTCGAATGCCATCGCCTCGCACCTTTCACCGAGCGCGGCACCGACGTCGATGTCGTCCTCGATCTGATGGTGCACGATCTCGACGTTTTGATGTCGCTGACCGGCGCCGAAGCAACCTCGGTCGAAGCGCTCGGCGTCGCGGTGCTGACCGATCAAATCGATGTCGCCAACGCTCGCATCCGTTTCAGCAACGGTATGATTGCCAATGTGAACACCAGTCGCGTGGCCGCGCGCCGCGAGCGCAAGATTCGCTTTTTTCAACCTGATGCGTATATCTCGGTCGATTACGAGGCGCGCCGCATCCAGATCTACCGCAAGAGTCCGGCGCCGGAAGGAACGACGTTTCCGACTATTTCCGCGGAACAGATCGATCTGGGCGAAGCCGATCCGCTCGCCGATGAGGTCGCTTCGTTTATCGCCGCAGTACGCGCGCGCAGCGCACCCGCGGTTACTGCGCGCGACGGCCTGCGTGTGATTGAATTGATCGAACGAATCCGCATCTGTATGGAGCAGCCGTGATGTTTCGGTTTTCACCCATCGCGCGCAATTTCACCCTCGTCGCGGCCCTGATGTGTGCGCTCGCACTCGCCGGTTGTCATAGCGACGACGAGACCGGCTCATTCCCGGCCGCGAACAGCAGCGACTGTTTACCCAACCTCACGCTGCTGGATCAGAATGGACAAAGCATCAATCTCAGCTCGCTCAAGGGCGAGTATGTGCTCATCAACTTCATTTACACGCAATGTTCCGGCACCTGCCCGCTGCTGACCTCGAAAATGTCGATGGTGCAGAAGAAGCTCACGCCTGACCTCGCGAAGAAAGTGCGCCTGGTTTCGGTGACGCTTGATCCCGAGCACGATAACTCAGCGGCTCTGCTCAAGTATGCGAACGAGCATGGCGCGAACGGCGCCGACTGGATTTTTCTGACCGGCACGCCCGCGCAGATCGACGCTTACCTCGCGACTTTTTTGATCAAGCGCACGCGCGAGCCCGACGGCTCCATCGATCACGTCACCACGAGTTTTCTGCTGGGACCCGACGGCCGGCAAATTCGCCAATACGACGGTATCTCGGTGACCCCATCAACTTTGGCCGACGACATTAATCGTGCGATTTCCCACGGCTGAAATGACTCGCTTCGGCGAATTTTCCGTGCGCCTCGTGATCGTTGGTTTTGCCGTCCTGATGTGGGTGTCGGTCGCCCTCGCGCATTGCTTCCCGGATCAAACTACACCGTCGGCGGGAAGCGTTTTGGACGCGGCGCCACCGCAGGTAGTGGTTCACTTCGACAATGTATTCAATTCCGCCTCCAGTTCGATTCGGGTGTTGAATGAAAAGGGCGATGTCGTGTCGGGTGCCGGCGAGCCGAGCGACGATCACCACAGCATCACGGTGCCGCTCAAGCTGCTTGCGCCCGGCCAATATTTCGTCAAATGGCGCGCGCTTTCGCAGGACGGCGACCACACCATGGGCGCCTACAGCTTCACCGTTAAAGGCGCGCCGCGCTGATCGCCTCGGCGCAAACAACCTCGTGGCCGAATCCAGCGCAAGCTTGAGCGAACAACCTCGCCTCCGACGGCGTATCATGATCGTCGCCGGGGAGGCCTCGGGCGACCTGCACGGCGGCGACCTCGCGCGGCAAATCCTCGCGCTCGATCCTGCGTGCGAATTATTCGGTATCGCGGGCGCGCAGATGCGCGCAGCGGGCGTCGAGGCCAAGGTGCGCATCGAAGATATCCACGGCCTCGGGCTGACCGAGTTGATCTCGACAATTGGACTGTCGCTCGCGACGATGCGCGATTTGCGGCGCATCCTGCGAACCGACAAACCCGACCTCGTCATTCTCATCGACTATGCGGAATTCAACCTGGTGCTGGCGGGGATCGCCAGGCGCGCCGGCGTGCCGGTGCTCTATTACATCACTCCGCAGGTCTGGGCGTGGCGGCGCGGGCGCACCAGAAAGATCATCGATCGGTCGAGTCGACTGGCAGTCGTGCTGCCGTTCGAACAGGAACTCTACGGCCCGGCGGGCGATCGTGTGAGCTTCGTCGGTCATCCACTGCTCGATCGCGTCGCGCCGGCGCAGGGCCGCGAGGAAACCCTCGCGCGCCACGGCCTCCCGAAATATTCGAAACTGCTGGCGCTGCTGCCGGGCAGCCGCCGCGCCGAAGTGCGCTACATCCTGCCACCGATGATCGAGGCGGCGCGCATTCTCGCGCATGACCATCACCTGATTCCGGTCATTGCGCTGGCGCCCACATTAACGCCGGAGCAGCTCGCGGAGCAGGCCAAAGTCAACCTCGACGGGATACGTATTATCCAGGGCGACACGTATAGTATCATTGCCGCCAGCGAGGTCGCGCTGGTGGCCTCGGGCACCGCGACGCTGGAAACCGCGCTGCTCGGCTGCCCGATGGTGATTGCCTACAAAGTGTCGCCGCTGACCTATACGCTGGGAAGGATGCTCGTCACCGGGGTCAAGTTCATCGGGATGCCCAACATACTAGCGGGCGAACCAATCGTCCCGGAGCTAATCCAGCGCGAGCTGACCGCGCGCAATCTGGTGCGCGCCGCGGAACCGCTGCTGCATGATTCGATTCGCAAGCAAACCATCGCCAATCTCAACACCTTGCGTGGACGCCTCGGCGCGCCGGGAGCCGCCGCGCGCGTCGCCGCCCTCGCGCTCTCGATGATTCAATGAAACTACTCACTCCGCTCAGCCGGCGCGTGCTGGCTTACCTGCGCCCCTACGCATTTCCCTACATGGGGATGCTGGTAGTCGCGATGTTGGTGAGCAGCGCGACCGACGGCGCGATTCCCCTGCTCATCAAGCACTTTACCGATCAGATTACTCATCTGAGCACCATTCAGATCGGGATGGTGCAAATTGTTTCGCTGGAGCTGGTAGCGCTGTTCGTGATGCGCTCGGTTTCCGGCTTCGGCGAGGACTATCTCAGCGCGTACATCGGCCAGCACATCACGCTCGACATCCGCTCCGGCCTCAATCGCAGGCTACAACGGATGTCGCTGTCGTTTTTCAATCGCACCCCCAGCGGCATGATGATGTCGCGGGTAGTTAACGATGTCGGAGTAATTTCCAACGGCATCACCGACGGCGCTTTTTCGGTGGTCGGCGAAGGTGCGCGGCTGATCGCCGTGCTGGGCGCGGCATTCTGGATCGATTGGAAACTGGCGCTGATAGCATTCGTAGTATTTCCCTGCGCGGTCGGACCGGTGATGGCGTTCTCGCGCCGCATGCGCAAGATCACCAAGCAGGCGCAAAAGCAGATGAGCGGCATCACCTCGCTGCTGCAGGAAGCTTACCAGGGCAATCGCGTGGTGAAGGCGTTCGGGATGGAAGAATACGAACGCGAGCGCTTCGACGTCGAGTTGCGGCGCCTGTTCAAGTTCTCGATGCGCGCCGCCGTGATCAAAGCCGCCACCGGTCCGATGATCGAAGCGATGGCCGCAGTGGCGATTCTGGCCGTGCTCTGGTTTGGAACCGCGTCCGTAATCCATGGGACTCGCACCATCGGCACCTTCGTAGCTTTTCTGGTAGCGATGCTGCTCATCTACGAACCATTCAAACGCCTCGCCCGTATCAACAACACGGTTCAGCAAAGTCTGGGCGCGGCCGAGCGCGTGTTCGACATGATGGATCAGCCGATCGAGATCCATGATGCCCCAGAAGCCGCGGTTCTCGGACCCGGCAATCACACCATCGCGCTGGAACACGTCAGCTTCAGCTATGCGAAAGATTGGGTGCTGAGCGACATCAGCCTCGTGATTCCGGCCGGCAAAGTGGTGGCGCTGGTCGGCATGAGCGGCGGTGGAAAATCGACGCTCGCCGATCTGATCCCGCGCTTTCATGATGTGCAGGAGGGTCGCATCACGGTTGATGATATCGATGTGAGAAACATTCGGCTCGAATCATTGCGCGCGCAAATCGGCATCGTCACGCAGCATACGTTCCTGTTCAACGACACCATCCGCGCGAACATCGCATACGGCAGCCAGGCCAGGACCCAAGAGCAGGTCGTCGCGGCGGCCACCGCGGCCAACGCGCACGAGTTCATCACGCGCCTGCCCAAGGGCTACCACACGATGGTCGGCGAAATGGGCGTGCGGCTCTCGGGCGGCGAACGCCAGCGCATCGCTATCGCGCGCGCGCTGCTGAAAGATGCGCCCATCCTGATCCTCGATGAGGCGACCTCCTCGCTTGACTCGGAGTCGGAACGCGCGGTGCAGGATGCTCTCGAAACGCTGATGCGCAATCGCACCACGCTGGTCATCGCGCATCGGCTCTCGACGGTGCGGCGCGCCGACAAGATAATCGTGTTGGTGCGCGGGCACATCATCGAAGAAGGCACCCATGAGGAGCTGTTCGCGCGCGGGCAGGAATATCGCAAGCTTTACGATTTGCAGTTCATGAGCGCGCCCGAGACCGAAAGCGGCGAACCGGCCGTTATCAACTAGACTGTAAGTGGATGGGCCGCGGCGGCGCGCATAGGCTGGATCTCACGTGATACTTCACGCGCTATACAACCTGCTTTGGTACCCCGCGCTGCCGTTCGCGCTGCTCGCCTCCAATGGCGCCGACTCGCAGGGCGCTCGCGAACGCCTCGGGATCGCCGCGCCGCGCGCGGAATCAGGCGCCCTCCGCATCTGGGCGCACGCATCCTCCGTCGGCGAGATCGAGGCCATCCACAGCGTGATGATGCGCCTGATGCACGACGCTCCCGCGGCGACCGCCGTGATCACCGCGATGACCACTGCGGGACGCGACGTCGCGCGGCGGCGGATTCCGAAAGCGAAAGCACATCTCCTCGCGCCGCTGGACAATCCCTCGGCGGTGCGTGCATTCCTGCGCCGAGTGCAGCCCGATCTGGTGCTGATCGCTGAAACTGAATTGTGGCCGAACTATTTTTGGGAAGCGAAAAAGATCGGCGCCAAGATCGCGATCATCAACGGAAGAGTCTCGGAACGTTCGCTGGCGCGCTACCGACGCCTCGGGAAACTTTTCTGTGGCGCGATTCAATGCGCCGATCTGGTGATGGCTCAGACCGGCCACGACGTGGAGCGCTTCGCCGCGATGGGAGTCGATCGCAGCCGCATCGTGGTGACCGGCAATACCAAATTCGATCCCGATGCCGCGGTCGAGATGCCGCTGCGGCGCGAGCTGCAGGAATTTGCCGGCGAGCGCCCCATTTTCATCGCGGGCTCGACCGCCGCGGGTGAGGAAGAAATTATCCTCGATGCGTACCTGGAGTTGCGCAAGGATTTTCCCGCCCTCGCACTCATCGTCGCACCGCGCCATCTGGTGCGCGTGCCCGAGGTGGAAAAGATCATCGGCGAGCGCTCACTCAAATATCTGCGCGCCAGCGCCAGCCGCTTCGACACCAGTGCCGATGTGCTGATCCTCGACACCATGGGCGAGCTGCGTCCGCTGTATCGTCGCGCGACGGTCGCCTTCGTCGGCGGCACTCTCAACGAAGTTCGCGGCGGACAAAATCCCGCCGAACCCGCATCGGTGAGCGTGCCGGTGATGTTCGGTCCGTATTATGAGAACCAACAGGAAACCGCTTCGGCGCTCATCGATGCTGGAGGCGCGCGGGTCGTGAACAACGGCGAGGAGATCGTTCGTGTCGCGGCGAAATGGCTCGCCAGTGAGGAGGCGCGACGGACCGCCGGGCGCGCCGCGCGCGAATGCATCCTGCAGTTGAGCGGCGGAGTGAGCACCTCGCTGATGCATCTGCGGACGCTGATTGCGCTTGACCAATAATGCCCGGCCGCGAAACCATCCATCGCCGCCCGCGCATCGAGGATCTCTGGTTCGGGAAGTTGAGCTGGACTCAGCGCGCGATGATCGCCGGTCTGCTTCCGGCGTCGCTGCTCTATCGCGCCGCTCAAAACCTCCGCAACGCGTTCTGGCATTTCGCGAAGAAGCGCGTACCGATCAGAACCATCAGCATTGGAAACTTGACTGTGGGTGGCAACGGGAAAACTCCGTTCACGCTGTTTCTGGCCTCGAGGCTGCAGGCGCATGGACTGTCAGTCGGCATCGTGAGCCGCGGTTTCGGGCGCACCGGAAAAGACCGCGCCGCGCTGGTTTCCGATGGCGCGACCATCAAGCTTCCGCCTGAAGAAGCCGGCGACGAGCCGCTGATGATAGCGAAATCCTTCCACGGACCCATCGCCGTCGCGCGGCGCCGCATCGATGGAGTCCGCCTGCTCACCGAAATCGCCCATCCCGAGGTGATCGTCCTCGATGATGCGTTTCAACATCGCGCACTTGCCCGCGACGTCGACCTGGTGCTCATCAATCGCGAGCGCGGCTTCGGCAATGGCCACCTCATCCCCGCCGGGCCGATGCGCGAGCCGCTTGCGGCGCTTCGCCGTGCCGATGCCGCCATCATCGTGTCGAGTGGAATTCCGGATCGTCCCAGCGCCATCAGCGCGCGCCAGCTCAAGGCGATAGCGAAAGTTCCCATGCTGCACGCGACGCTGCGCCCCAGGGCTTTGATTCATTATGCGCAGGGCAACTGGAGCGAGGAACCGATCGCGATGGCGGGCCGGCGCGTCCTCGCGGTGAGCGGCCTCGCCGATCCGAGCGGCTTCTACGCGATGCTGCATGAAATCGAGACTGACCTGGTCGGTGTCCTCGAATATCCCGACCATCACGTTTACAATTCCGCCGATTGGCAGACGATCGTCAAGGCCGCGGCCGACGCCGACATCGTGCTCACGACGGAGAAGGATCTCGTCAAGCTGGAAAAGTTTCCGTTCGCGCGCGATTCTCTATACGCTTTACGGCTTGAAGTGGTCATGAGCGCGGAAGACGCAGCGCGGCTGGATGAAATCGTCATCGGCGGCGCGACACAACCGGGAGTGGCCGCCGCGCTCTGGACGCCGGGAGGTTTTTGATGCCTATCAGCCAGGAGTTGCTCGATATTCTCGCCTGCCCCAAGTGCAAGGGTGAACTGCAGTTGACCGAAAAGCAGGACGGCCTCGTGTGCCAGGCCTGCAAGCTGGTCTATCCCATCCGCGAGGACATTCCGGTGATGCTGATCGACGAGGCCAAGCCGCTTACGTGAGCCGCTCGAGCGCCGACGCGCGGCGCGCAGATCGGCTCCTTCAACTGGCGTGGATCGCCGTCGGTGTCTATGTCATCGCGCTCGGCATCGCGGCGGTGCTACGGGTGCAGGGCGATTTCAATGTCTACTATCGCGCCGGAACCCGCGTCCTGCGGGGCGAAGCAATCTATCGCATCGATGAATCGAGCCACTTTCTCTATGCCCCCATCATCGCGATCGTCTTCGCTCCCTTCGCCGCACTTCCGCTCCGCGCCGCGCAGTTCGCATGGTTCCTGATTAGCGGCGTTTCGCTGCTCGCGCTGATTCCGGGCACGGCGCGAATGCTCTTCGGCCGCGCGCGTCAACTGACACCGGCGCTGATTCTGGTCCCCGTCATCCTGTGCGCGCGCTTTATCGATAACAACATCGAGCACGGCCAGATAAATCTGCCAACGCTCGCCCTGACCGTATGGGCGATTGTTGTCGGCGAGGAGGAGCGGCCGATCGCCTCGGGCGCGATGCTCGCCGTCGCGATTCTGATCAAACCATTCGCGGGCCTCGCGGCGCTGTTTCTTCTGCTCGAAGGAAAATGGCGCTCGATCCTGGTTTCGATCGCGTGCGGCTTGCTCCTGATGTTTGCGCCGACGCTGGTCTTCGGACCGCGTGGCGCCCTCGATCAAACCGTCGCTTATTTGCAGGTCGTGAGCTCGATGACGGATCGCT
This sequence comes from uncultured delta proteobacterium, assembly GCA_963761255.1. GTDB lineage: Bacteria > Desulfobacterota > Binatia > Binatales > Binataceae > DATGKG01. The sequence goes on along the minus strand of CAVXGH010000014.1, from coordinate 276,381 downwards.
ACACCACGATGCTCACGAATCAGTCCGCGACCTCGGCAATTGCGCGGCTGATGAGCCTCGCTGCAAGAGCGGGCGCGCCTGCATCGCATGCTTCGCTTTATATCGGGACCGGAATCGAGCTGGCCCTCGTCGCCGCCGTCGTGACCTGGTTTTTTCGACTGCCCGATTCAGAAGGGCAGGCTTTGCGGCCCCATCGATTCCAGCTCGCCGCGTTGTTTTGCATTATGCCGTCGCTGGTCCCGATCTCATGGAAGAGCTACTACGTCGCCCTGCTCGTTCCCTACATGCTGCTAACTTTTGTGACGTGGAGCGAACGTCCCAGCGGAGCAGCACCGCCCACGCTCACGATGGCTCTGGTAGCGGTTTCAGCGCTTCTCAACTGGATTCCCGGCACGCGCCCCAATCATTATGCGCTGTTCTTTTCCGCGCACTTCCTATCCTCGCTGGTGTTGCTCGCGGCGATCGCGATCACCTCGCAATGGTGGCGTGAATCCGCCGGTTGCAGACTTACCGCAGTGCGTACGGTAAATAGTTAGCGTGAATCTCAGCGGCGATCCCGGACCAGATTTCATCAAGAGCCAGGTTGGCCGCAAAACCGCCTATCTGCATCGCGAGGTCGCTCCGTTCGCTGCCGAACTCTTAGTGGAAATCGATCGCACGCTGCGCTCGGGAAAGAAAGGCGCCGGCAATCGCGAAAGCGGCTATCCCATCAGCATTGATGGCGCGCCGAAATTGTTCGTGCGCCGCTCGATGCGCGGCGGCATGATGCGCGTGCTCGGCGACCTCTACCTCGGTTTCGTTCCGCGCATGGTCTACGAGCTCAATCTGGTCACCGAAGCGCGCAATCGCGGAGTCTCGGTCCCAGAGCCGATGGGCGCGATCGTGGAAAAGGTCTCTCCCGCAATTTACCGCGGCGCGGTTCTCACCAAGGCGATCCCGGGGATGACGATGTGGGAATTCGTCAAAGTCGAAACCGATCCGCTAAGCCTTGGCCATGTGGTCCGGATGGCGCGCTACTCGATCGACACGATGCACGAGCAGGGCCTGTTTCATGACGACCTCAACCTGCACAATTTGTATGTCTCGATGGCGGGTGACGGCTTCACCGTGGTGATCCTCGATTTTGACAAGGCGCGGATTTCCTCGCGGCCGGTTACGCGAACGCAGCGCAAACGCAACCTCAAGCGGCTGGCGTCGTCGATTCGAAAGCTCGATCCCAAGGGGCGCTATCTTGATGACGCGTCGCTCAAGATTATGACTGCGATTTCGTAGCTCGACGACACTATGATCGTTTTGCGATAACCTCAATTTCGATCATCGCGCCACGTGGCAGCGCCGCGACCTGAACCGTGGAGCGGGCGGGAAAACTCTCGGTGAAATGCTCGCCGTAAATCCCGTTGACGATCTCGAAGTCAGCCAGGCTGATGAGAAAAATCGTGGTTTTGACGACATCGCGGAATCCCAGGCCCGCCGCGCCCAAGACCTCGCGAATGTTATCGAGCACCCGCCTGGTCTCATGCTCGATGCCGCCCTGGACGAGTGCTCCGTGCTTGGGGTCGAGGCCGATCTGCCCCGATAGATAGACGGTGTCGCCGGCATCGATCGCCTGCGAATACGGCCCAATCGCCGCGGGCGCCTGGCGCGTCTCAATGATCTTCTTCATTTGAGCATCTTTGCTGATGCGATTGGCGATGACCAGTCGCACCTTCCGATCCCTTCCCTCGATGGGCGAGGGCGCGAAGCCGCTTAGGCGGAACATTAGTGGAGTCGAAGCGAGATCAAAGGTGGATGGCGCGGCGGTCGCTCTTTGGCTTTGCGACCGAGCGAAGCTGGGGTTACGCCATAGACAAGCGTGGACCTCCAGCCCCACTCTCGTCCGTCCGTCACGCGGCATTCCATGCCGACGGGGCATCGGAGTTCGCGGTACTCGGTGCGCCGGCCACCTTCTCTTTTTCGCTTCGACTCCGCTGGCGCTCCGCCTCAGCGGCTTCGCGCTCTCGCCAGCGAGAGAAGGGAGTTTGAGTTGCGGCATAGACATACCGAATCTCGGCTCGTACACTATTGGTCATCATGAATTCACAGGAAGTAGCGGACCGACGGGTAATGATCCTCCGCGCCAGGTCGCTGCGCCGCGATTCAACTGAAGCGGAAAAGCGGCTCTGAGGCGCGCTGCGTGCTCGCTGGCTGGAGGGCATTCGTTTTCGGCGCCAAGTCGTGATCGATCGCTACATCGCCGACTTTTGCTCCTCGCATCCAAAGATCATCGTCGAGCTCGACGGCACTCAGCATGAGCACCAGGTGTCTTATGACCGGAAGCGGACGCGCGCCCTGGAGGACCGAGGCTACTCGGTTCTACGTTTTTGGAATGGCGATGTTCTGGCGCATTTGACGGGAGTTTTGGCGGCTATCGGCGATGAAGTTCGAAAGCGCCAAGTCTCCCAACGATAGTCGACTCCCTTCTCTCGCTGGCGAGAGCGCGAAGCCGCTGAGGCGGAGCGCCAGCGGAGTCGAAGCGAAAAGGAGAAGGTGGCCGGCGCACCGAGTACCGCGAACTCCGATGCCCCGTCGGCATGGAATGCCGCGTGACGGACGGATGAGAGGGGGAACGCGCCCCACGCTACCCGTATGCGCCGCCCAAAAGTAATTCAGTCGCGCGCGCCGTTCTGCTGGCCGAGGCGGGATACGCGCATCACCCCATCGATGGCGGCGATCGAGCTCATCAGCGTGTTCAACTGCCGCGCGCTGGTCACGAGGAGTTCGAAAATCGAGAGCGCGCGCCCATCGTTGCCGTTGGTCTTCACTTCCGCCGTGGTGATATTCACGCCGACGGTGGCGATTGCCTTCGACATCGCGGCGAGCAGGCCCGGCTGATCGGCACATAGCACTTCGAGCCGGATGGGACGCGGAGTCGCCTCATCGTCTTTCCATACCACCGGCACGCGCCGCTGCGGATCGGAAAGCAGCGCGTGCGGGCATCCCGCGAGATGCACCGTCACGCCGCGTCCGCGCGTGATGAAGCCGGTGATCGCCTCGCCCGGCAGGGGATTGCAGCATCGCGCGAAGCGCACCATCATGTCGCCGATTCCGGAGACGACCACCGCTCCGCTGGCTGCGCGGCGCGCTTCCTTCGCCGCGCGATCCGCGGTTACCGGTCCGGGCAGTGCGGCCGGTTTCTCGCCGCGATAGATTTTGAGCTCATCGGCAGTGAGGACTTTGCCCAGCAACTGGCCGGGCGTGATAATGCCATAGCCGACTGCCGCGAGCAGGCCGTCGACGTCGCGCTGCGAAAATTCCTTGAGCGCGCCTTCGAGGCGTTTGTCATTGCGCAGTTGATTGACCGAGAGTTTCACTACCTCGAGCTCGCGATCCAAAAGTGAGATGCCGAGTTCGCGCGAGCGCTCCGATTGCTGCGCGCGAAACCACTGCCGGATCCGGCTCTTGGCGCGCGCGGTGACGACGAAATTCGCCCAGTCTTTGCCGGGCGTCTGCTTGTCGTTGGTGATGACCTCGACGGTATCGCCCGAGTTCAGCCGGTAGCGCAGCGGAACCATGCGGCCGTTGATGCGCGCGCCTGCCAGATGGTTTCCAACTCCACTGTGAATTCGATACGCGAAGTCGATCACGCTCGCGCCCTTGGGAAAATCCAGCACGTCGCCCTTGGGTGTAAAGACGAAAACTTCTTCCGGAAAAAGATCGTCGCGAACGGTGGAGAGAAATTCCTGGGGATCTTTCAGGTTCTGCTGCCATTCGACCAGGCGCCGCAGCCAGGCGAAACGCTCGGTATCACGCTGCTCCGGCGACACGCCCTGCTTGTAGGTCCAATGCGCCGCGATTCCTTCCTCAGCCACGCGATGCATCTCGCGGGTGCGAATCTGCACTTCCATTCGCTGGCCGCGCGGACCGATCACGGTGGTGTGCAGCGACTGGTACATGTTGGGCTTGGGCAGCGCGATGTAATCCTTGAAGCGGCCGGGCACCGGCTTCCAGTTCGCATGCACCACGCCGAGCGCTTCGTAACATTCGCGCACCGAGCCGACGATGATGCGAAACGCGACCAGGTCGTAAATCTCATCGAAGGTGAGGGCCTCTTCCTGCATCTTCGTGTGGATCGAGTAGAAGTGCTTGGGCCGTCCGGTGACTTCAGCGAGGACACCGGAATCTTCCAGCCGCTTGGTCAGGATCTGGATCACCGCGCGGATGTAGTCCTCGCGTTCAGCCCGTTTGCTCGCCACGAAAGTTTTGAGCGTCGAGTACGCGCCATGATTGACGTAGCGGAACGCGTTGTCCTCGAGCTCCGACTTCATCCAATAGATGCCGAGCCGATGCGCGATGGGGGCGTAGATTTCCAACGTCTCGCGCGAAATTTCGAGCTGCCGCTCCGGCGCGAGCGGGCCGAGCGTGCGCATGTTGTGCAGCCGGTCCGCCAGCTTCACCATGACGACCCGGATGTCCTGGGCCATCGCGATGATCATCTTGCGAAAATTCTCCGCCTGCTTTTCCGCGCGGCTGGAGAAGGTGATTTTCGAAACCTTGGTGACGCCGTCGACCAGACGCGCGACCTCCGCGCCGAACAAAGCCTCGACATCGGGCAGCGAAGTGCCGGTGTCTTCGACCACGTCGTGAAGCAGGGCGGTGACAATCGAGGGCACATCGAGTTTGAGCTGGGTGGCGATGAGCGCGACATTGAGTGGATGCGTAACGTAGGGCTCGCCGGACTCGCGCTTCTGCTCGCCGTGCATCCGTGCCGAGTAATCATACGCGCGGCGGATCAGCGCGAGGTCAGCCTCGGGGTTGTAGGCCACGACCCGGCGCAGCAGGTCGTCGAGTTCCTGCGGTTCGCTCTGCGGGACTAGCTCTTCCACGGCGCGAACCCTTCCCGCAGCCGCGCGACGCGCGAGCGTTCAGCGTTGACGATGGCGCGGAACTTTTCCACGGAGTCGTCGACGTTGTCGTTGATGATCAGATAATCATACTCGGAGTAGGCTCGCGCTTCCTCGCGGGAGCGATTAAGGCGGCGCGCAATGGCGTCCTCGGTTTCGGTGCCGCGCTTGCGCAGGCGTTGCGAAAGTTCGTCGAAGGTGGGCGGCAAGACAAAAACCGCCACCGAATCATGCTGGAACCTCGCGCGAATCTGCCGCGCGCCCTGGATATCGATATCGAGCAGGATGTCGCGACCGGACTGAATGGCGCCGTCGAGGGGTTTTCTCAGGGTGCCATAGCTGGCGTCGAAAACTTGCGCCCATTCGGCAAGTTCATCGCCGTCGCGCCTGCGTATGAACTCATCCTCGCTCACGAAATGATAATCGGTCCCGTCGACCTCGCTGCCACGCGGCTGGCGGGTGGTCAGGGAGACCGAGAATTCTATCTCCGGAATGCGCTCGAGCGCGGACCGCCAGATAGTAGTTTTTCCCGCTCCGGATGGAGCAGACAGGATAAAGACTATACCGCGTCTGGGAGGCAAATCCGTCATTAAAGACACTAATACGAAAGTCGCATCACTCGCAAATCCGCTTCTATCCGGCCGGCCTCGCAGTCATACCCTGGAGGGCACCGTGAACTACAGTGAACAAAATCATTCGACATTCTGCACCTGCTCGCGCATCTTCTCGGTCTCGCCTTTTACCTCGACAGTCAGTTGCGAGAGCCCGGCATTTTGCGATTTGGAGCCCATCGTGTTCACTTCGCGATTGATTTCCTGCAGCAGGAACTCGATGGATTTGCCGACCGGCTCGCTGCGATCGAGCAGCTCTTTGAGGGCCTCCAGATGGATGCGCAAGCGGGTCAGCTCTTCGGTAATGTCGCCACGTTGCGCCGCACCGGCAGCTTCTTCATAGAGGCGTTTTTCGTTGACCGGCAACTCCGCGAGCAACTCCTTCACGCGAGTCTGGAAGCTGGCCAAGACTTCGGCGCGGGTTTCGCCCGAGAGCTTTTCGATTTTGGGAACCGCCGAAAGAATCTTCTTGATGCGACGCCCAAAGTCGCGCTTGAGGCTGGCGCCCTCACGGATACGCTCGGCTTCGAGCTTCTGCAGCGCCTGGTCCAACGCCTCGAACCCGATTTTGACCCCATGATGAATCTGATCGTCCTCATCCTCGATGACGTGAAAAATCTCGGGGCGCTGCATGATGGTTTCCATGCCGAGGCGTCCGTTGAGGTTGAGCTGTTTTCCGAGTCGGCGCAGTTCGGTGATGTATAGTTTGGCCAGTTTTTCATTCACCTGCAGCTTGGCCGGCGGCGGCTTGGTCGCGGTGTAGCGCATGAAAACCTCCACGCGTCCTCGCGAAACCATCCCCTGGACCATCTTGCGCACCTGCGCCTCGTGCTCGCCCCATCCGCGCGGCAGACTGAGCTTCAACTCGAAGAACCGCTGATTGAGGGCGCGAACCTCCGCTACCACCCGCACCCCGTCGCGCTCGATGTGAGCGCGCCCAAACCCTGTCATGCTGCGCATCTAGTGCCTGGCCCCTTGTTTATCGGGCGACCGCCTGGCGAGGCAGGCCCGGTAGAGATCGATGGTTTTTCTGGTCATCGCATCCATGGAGAAATTCTTGACGATCTGCCGTCTCGCGGCAGTTCCAAATTCTGCTCGACGCGCGACATTATTCGCCAAGGCTTCGATAGCGTTGGCGATCGGCAATGCGTCACCGGGCGACACCATCACACCGTTGTGGGCGTCTTCGACCACATCAATTACTCCCCCTGCGCGACTCGCGATGACAGGGAGCCCGCACGCCATCGCTTCTAGTAGCGCCACCCCGAGACCTTCCTTCAGCGAGGGAAACACGAAAGCGTCGATTGCATCAAGTAGCTGGCGGGAATCGGCAAGCATACCCAAAAAGAGAATGTCGTTGGCGATGCCTGAGTCTCTCGCGAGGTTTGCAAGTTCATCGCGCATCGCGCCGTCACCGGCGATCGCACATTTGATCCGCGATGCCTCATCCCGCGCGCGATTCACCGTCGCGATCGCCTCCAACAGATAGCGATGCCCCTTGCGCTCCTCGAGCATGCCCACCGTCCCAACCAGGAAATCCCCGGACCTGATGCCGAGGCGCGCGCGAGCTGCGTCGTGCTCGAATGGACTGGCGGGCCGAAAGTGCTCGCAATCCACACCTGATGGGATGATTTGAATGTGATCGCGCGCGACGCCAGCCTCGCTCAGCAAATCGGCAACCCTTCCGGAAATTGCCGCGACTGCATCAACGGCCCGATTGAAAAGGTAGGGCGCAAATAGCCGGTTAGGCCGGTAGTCCATCCGTCGGGTCACGATGAGAGCCGGCGCATGGCCACGCGCAAAAGGCGCCATCGAATGCGCCCGCGAGGTATGGAAGTGCACGACGTCATAGTGTGCGCGGGTGAGGAGATTGCGCAGGCGCATCCCAGCCGCGAAATCGATGGAGTTGCGTATCGACAGCGGATGACACTCGATGCCGGCGCTTCGGGCGCGCTCATAAAGCTTTCCGCGCGGATCGCAGGCGAGATCCGCTTGATGTCCGTCGCGCAGCAATCCGATTGTGAGCCCGAGCACTTGAGTCTCGCCACCTGCAAACCCGAGTTCCGGATCGATCCCGAGGACGCGCAACGGTTTCTGCTCACAGTTTGCCGCTCGACTATCAGGATGCCGGTTCGATTCGCCCACCTCGATGGCCGGATCGGGCTGATAGTTGGTTTCCGCAATCAATCGATAAACCTGTAGTAAACGATCGCACAAATAGCGGTGATGGCGTCGCGCCAACCGATCTTCTTTCCCTCGTCGTAGGTGCGTCCCGAGTATGAAACCGGGACCTCATAAATTCGCCATCGCGCGCGGCTCGCTTTCACGGTGATCTCGGGTTCGAAAGTGAAGCGGTTCGCGCTGAGCCGGAGTTGCAACAGCTTGTCGCGCGCGAACGCCTTCATCCCGGTTTCCATGTCGCTGAGGTTCATGTCGCTCATGATGTTGGAGACCAGCGTGATCAGGCGGTTGCCAAGGTAGTGCCAGTACAAGAGCACGCGATGCGGGCCGCCGAGGAAGCGCGAGCCATAGACCATGTCGGCGCGACCATCAATCAGCGGCTTGATCATTGCCCGGTAATCATTGGGATCGTATTCGAGGTCGGCGTCCTGAACGAAGACATATGGATTCGAAGCCGCCGCGAATCCCATTCGCAGGGCAGCGCCCTTGCCGCGATTTTTGGAATGATAGAAGACTCGCACGCTGGGGTGCTGAAAGTTCTGGAGGAACTCACGGGTACCGTCTGTCGAGGCATCGTCAACCACAATGACCTCGGTATCGAAGCCGCAATTGAGTACCCGATTGATGACCTCACCAATCGTTTTGACCTCGTTATAAGACCGGTATGACGACCGATATTTTGATCGGATCAGCCATTAGTTCCGGACAGCGCCCTCTCTGGGCGATTATCGCAGTTTGCGGGGCGGCGCGCTTGATCGCGCGATCGCGTTTGCTCCGGCGCGCGATCATCTTGATAACCTCAGAACGAGCGACGCGACGGGCTTTCGACCAACCCGCCGCATCCGCATAGCTGCCAAAGACGCGCATTTTGTCGGTGCGCGATACTCCGGGAATGTCAAAGTGCCCCAGCTGGACGAGATTGCGCATCTGATTGCGTGCGGCGTTGATGCTCACTCGCGAGGTTTTCTCCGTGCCTTCATGATCGATGAAAGTGATCGCTATTTCGGATTCGCCCGCCGCGAAAATATTGTAGGGAGTGAGATCGCCGTGGATATATCCAGCGAGGTGCAGTCTGCCGACTTCCGCACCGAGCTTTCGGAGGATTCGGCGGCGCAGCGTCGCATCCGGTGGGATGCGATCGGGTTCATCCATCTTGTGAGCATAAAGCCGGGCGCCTGGCTCATCACGATGACTTCGTGCCCGGTTTCGTGGTTTTCGCCAATCAGCAGGACTTGGGGCACACCGAATCGACCTCTTCGGAGTTCTTCCGGAGATTCGCAGCACGTGTTCGGAGCGTTTTGCGCGAAATTCCGGCCTTGACGCGCGATACGATACCGCGCGGGGGATCGATCTGCTTGACGAAGATGTTGATGGGTTCGCCGCCGAGTCCAGCGGCCCGAATTCGCCACGTTGTCGCATGACGTGAGCGGCGAAATGGCGCGCCCCGTCTCCCGTCCAGCGCTGCCGCCGCGTTCTCGACCAGGTCCTTGCGCCATCGCGAAGGCAGATCGCCGCGCGCACTCCGGAACGACGAAGCGCCATTGGCCCACGTCGAAATGCTCGCCCATCGCGTGGCTCATCATAAAGCTCCGCGCACGATCGCGGATCAGAGACTTCGCCCTCGACGCTTCGACGGCAGGCGCGACGCAACGCATCGACGACTGTTTCCGGAGCGATTCGATGCATGCACTCGCGGCCTACGGAGCACTTGCGGAGATAACAGGGATGACAATGGATGTCGCCACTGATCGCCAGGTCTTCGAAGCCCCATGGCGCGGAGCGCTGCGGCGAAGTTGCGCCCCATAGCGAGACGACCGGGCATCCGACCGCCGCGGCAATATGCATCGGTCCGGAGTCGGGACCAAATGCGGCGTCGCATTCGGGAAAAATCGCGATCAGATCGCGCAGCGAGGTCTTCCCGGCGAAGTTGAGCGCTTCGATGCTGCCCAACTCGCGCATCACCTCGGAAGCCAGCGCGGTTTCATCCGGTCCAGCGAGCAGCAATGGAAAAAATGGCTGGACCATCCCCATTGATGCTGCTCCGATCGCACATCCCACGGATCACTGCGGCTACGGACTTGGGAAAATAGATCCGGCTCGGCCACGACGAACCCAGAATGACGCCGAAGCGGGGCCGCGGAACATCTTTCAGGAGCGACTCAACTCTCGCACGCTCCGTCGGGTGAAGCTGCGAGGCCGAACTCGATTGGAGCAGGAGGCAATCCGAGCGCGTCGCCGAAGGCCTGATACTGGAGAAGCTTCAATCGCATCTCCGGTTGCGCCTCGATTCGGCGAGTTGAAAACCAATGATTCAGTTCCTTGGTGTTCTCGCGGCTGAATCCGATGCGTTCGCGCGCACCCGAAACCATCGAAATGATTCCGCTCTTGAGATGGCGCTGGAGATCGATGGCGAGGTCGAAGCGTCGGTCGTGCACTCTTTTCAGAAATGGCGCGAACGACCACGGCGCGCGGCGACGATCGTAAAGAATGGTTTCATCAAGCCATGGATGCGCTTCGAGAATCGGCGCCGATTTAGGCTCGATGGCCCATGCGATATGCGCGCTCGGAAATCCGCGACGGACTCTGCCGAGCAACGGCAAAGCGCGGACCACATCGCCAATCGCACCATTGAGGATGATAAGAATCCTCTTTGGATTCGTCGGCGGCGCGGCCGCCTGGCTGTTGGGCGAATTGTCCATCGACACAGATGCATGCCGAGGTGGCCCCACTCATCATGCACCAGAAACACGATGATAACGGTGCCGCAGCCCCTATAAAACCCCCATCGCGGGAGGGCGATTCAACTGGCGACGAACTCCTTGAGGACCTGGATGAAGCGCTCGGGTGCATCATTGACGATGCCGTGGCCAGTGGCTGGAAACCTTTCGAAGCGCACCAACTCCTTTGGCAGCGCCGCGGCGATGTCTTCGGAATCCTTTATCGGCGTGATCGGATCGTCTTCGCCACCGAGCACCAGGGTGGGACATTTGATGCGCTTCAGCTCGGGTAGAAAATCAAATTTGGTTTGTTCGCGGCGCGGGAAGTCCAGTACCACCTCCATGTTCATCACGCTGCGGGTGAACATCTCGCTGCCACGGCGATTATGGTTGTACAGTGGGATACATACGCGAATGTAATCGGCGACCGTCTCTGCGCTGGGATTCTCCCAGTAGTTTTTCGCTGCTTCCCGCGCTTCCTGTCCTCCGAGGCGCTCGAACACATCGAGCACTCGCGACAGACGCCACTTTGCCGAGGTAGTACAGAAGACGAGCTTGCCGGGATGCTCAGGATGCCGGGTGCCATATGCCTGCGCGACGAAGCCGCCGAATGAGGTTCCCATCACGATCGGCTTTTCGATTTCGAGTGCCTCGCAGAATGCGCGGACGTCGTCAGCCCAATTAGCGAGCGTCCATCGATCGGGCGAGGTGCGATCGCTGCGGCCGTTACTTCGATGATCGAGATAGACGACCTGCGCAACTTCGGCTAGCGGGCTCAGGTCGGGTTTGAAATTCGAATGATCGAAGCCCGGCCCGCCGTGAAGCAGCAGCAGCGTGGGCCGCTCGCGCATCTTGGGACCGTCGGGTACGAACTTCGCGCCCTCGACATCGAAAAACAGTCGTCCATCGCCAACCTGTACTCGCATGATTCTCCTCCCGGCCGATGCTGGTTATCCTAACTTCCGACTTGTTTGGCAATGCCGGAACGCGAGGTTGGCACGACGATGCAGGATTGGAGAACCAGCGCGGAAATCGCGACCGCATTGATCGTTATCACTGACCCCCTCGCGACAATTCCGATCTTCATCACGCTGACCACAGGCCAAAGTGCCGGGGAGCGCAAACGCACTGCCAACATTACCGCGATTACCGTCGCAACCGTGTTGGTGCTTTCGGTGTTTATCGGAGAACCGCTGCTGCGCGTGTTCGGCGTCAGCATTGCGTCGTTTCGCGTCGGCGGCGGCATCGTCATCCTGCTGATGGCGATTTCGATGCTGAATGCGCGCCTCAGCAGGACAGTCAGCACGCCGGAAGAAGTGCGGGAAGGGACCGAAAAGGAAGACCCTGCGGTGGTGCCGCTCGGCATTCCACTCTTGGCGGGCCCCGGTGTCATCAGCACGATTATCATCTACGCGCATCAGGCGAAGGACGCGTATGACACCATCTTTTTGGTTGTCGCCGGCCTCCTGGTTGCACTCGTAGTGTGGACTTCGCTGCGGATGGCCGATCCGATTAGCAAGCTACTGGGTAAGACCGGCATCAACATTATCAGCCGGCTGCTCGGACTGCTGCTCGCCGCGGTTGCGGTGGAATTTATCGTCGGCGGGCTGGCGCAACTCCTTCCCGGACTCGCGCGATAGCATCCGCGCGATGTATACGGTGAATCATGGAAAACCTCAGTGGTAAGGTCGCCGTCATCACGGGCGGGGCAAGCGGGATCGGATTCGCGACTGCGAAGGCACTCGCCGCGAAGGGCGCGAAGATTGTAATCGCCGACATCGAAGCCACCGCTCTCGATAAAGCGGTCGCGCAGCTTTCGTCCTCGGGAGCGAAGATCGAGGGCGTCGTTTGCGATGTCGCGAATCTCGCGTCGGTGCAGCATCTCGCCGATGAAGCGTTCGCGAAGATGGGCGCGGTACACATCGTATTTAATAACGCCGGCGTCGCGGTCGGAGGCCCCATCGCCTCGATGAAGCATTCCGATTGGGAATGGATCATCAAGGTGGATTTGTGGGGCCCGATTCACGGCGTCGAGGTTTTCCTGCCGCGCATGATCGAGCAGCGCCAGGGAGGTCAGATACTTTTCACCGCCTCGTTTGCGGGACTGGTTCCCAACGAAGGTCTCGGACCGTACTGCGTCGCGAAGTATGGAGTAGTCGCGCTCGCGGAGGTATTGCGGCGCGAGATTCGCCAGCACGACATAGGAGTATCGGTGCTATGCCCGATGCGGGTGGAAACCAATATTGGTACATCGGAACGCAATCGCGCGGCGGATTTCGGTGGCGCTGCAGCATCGCCAGGCGTACAGCCGCAAGGCGCGGCGAACGTCAACCTCGCGGGTCGCGTGCTTCAGGTCGACGAGGTCGCCGCGCAGGTCGTCGATGCGATTGTCGCCAATCGGCTCTACATCCTGCCGCACGAGGAAAGCCGCGAGTTTCTCCGGCGCCGGTTCGATCGCATCGATCGCACCTTCGAGGAGCAACGCTCGAAGTGAGCAGCCTCGCTATTCGAAGCTCAGTCCCAGCTGAGGATTCTGCACCTGGCCGCCGCACGCGCGCGCCAGTTGAGGCTTCACCTCCTCGGCGAAGTACTGCATCTGATCTTCGACCTCGGTGGTGCTGAAGCCGCCCTTCTCAAACCATGCGTTGAAGGCGAAGTCCTCGTAGCCGCAGCTCTCCTTGATGCGCATGATCTGCGCCGTCACCTCCGACGGAGTGCCGAACAGCGCGACTTCTTTCTTGAGCAGCAACTCCGGCGGCACTCGCTTCGATGGATCCAGCTTCTCCTCGTCAGCATCCGCCAGCACCGACGCGAAACCGAACGGCCCGTAGTAATCCCACTGCACTTCGAGCGCATCGCAGTAACGCTTGAGCTCGCGTTCCCGGCTCTGCCCCGGTAACACCAGGTGGATGTAGCGGCCGGTGAGGACGCCGCGCCGTTTTTCGGAATCCCATCCGTACTTGAGGCGCCCGCGCCCGAGTCGATCCGGCCATCCAGCCTTCTCCGACTCACGATAGAAGATCTCGACGTTTTTCTTGAGGCGCGAGTTAGGCTCGACGATGAAGTATCCGTTGAGGCCGCGCTCCGCCGCCCATTTGATCGATCGCTCGGTCGTCAGCGGCTCCCACATTTGCGGATGCGGACGCTGCAGCGGTTGCGGGAAAACCTGCAACTCTTTTAGTGTGGTGGCGCTCTGCATCACCGGGTTGGGACCGCCGTAGGGGTCCGGCGCGCCGATCTTCAGCACCTCTTCGAGCTTGCGCCCAGCCTTGCCCGATTCGAAGTACGCGATGGTCTGCTGATGGTTCCAGCGCGTGAACACCGGCGGGATCGTGAAGAACTGCCCCTGATGCGAGAACGACGGCTGCGTCCAGCACTTCAGGATGATTTCGTACGCTTCCTGGTAATAGGCGCGATTACGTTCCTGATCCTGAATCGTCGCGAACGGCCAGCCGAAGACTTCGGCCTCGCGCGGTTGATAGCCGCGCCCGATCCCGAATTCGAGGCGCCCGCCGCTCAGCACATCGAGCATCGCGGCCTGCTCCGCGATTCGCACCGGATGCCACCAGGTCACGATGTTCGCAGCCTGGCCGAGCCGAATCTGTTTGGTGCGCGAGGCGATCGCGGTTTCCGCCAACAGCGGATTGGGGCTGAACTCCGCGCCCTCGGGCTGGAAGTGATGTTCAGTCATGAAGAAATAGTTGAAGCCGAGCTTGTCGGCGAGGATGCCCTGGCGAACCTGGCTCACCAGCAGGCGCTGATTGGATTCATGCACCTCGGCAAGGTTGCCATCGTTGACGCATACGCCACTGGGAGTTCTAAGGACCGGAAGATCGCTGGCGCCGTTTTGGAATACTCCAATCTCAATCATGACTGCATCCTTCGCGCGAGCTAAGGCTTCACGCTCTTCTTCGCTTGCTCACGCGCGCGCAACTCGCGCCGCATGATCTTTCCGGTCACCGTGGAGGGGAATTCATCCATGAACTCGAACTCGCGCGGCGCCTCATGCGCGGCGAGCCGCGTTTTCACATGCAGCTGGATTTCCTTGATCATCTCATCCGAGGGCGTGAATCCCGGCAGCAGTTTCACAAATGCTTTGATGGCTTGTCCGCGTTGCGGATCGGGCACGCCGATCACCGCGCATGATGCGACCGACTTGTGCTCCATGATCTTCGCTTCGATTTCCGAAGGACCGATGCGGTACCCGGAGCTCTTGATGACGTCGTCGTTACGGCCGGCGAAGTAAACGTAGCCCTCATCATCCATATGGCCGAGGTCACCGGTCATGCACCATTCGCCCTTGAACTTGTCGTTCATGGCGGCGGGATTCTTCCAGTACTCGCGCATCACCACCGGAGAGTCGCGCCGAATCGCGATTTCACCGCTCTCGCCAGTCTTCACCGGAACGCCGTCGGGCGACACTATCGTCACATCGTGACCGGGATACGCCTTGCCGAGGGGTTCGAGGCGCGCTTTCTCGATCGCGCTGATGGTCCCAATGAAATAATTCGCCTCCGTCTGACCGAAGGCCTGGTTGAACTCGACCTGCAACTCCTCGTCAACCCATTTCGCGAGTTGCGGACTGACCGGCTCCGCGCCGCTGACGATGCATCGCAGCCTGAGCTGCTGGTATTTTTCTCGCGGCTGCTTCACTTCGCGCAGCACCTTAAGCGCGGTCGGCGGATACAGACCAACGGTGGCGCCGTGCTTTTCCAACAGCCTAAACGCGACGTCGGGATCAAATCGCGCCTTGCTGCGATATGCGAGCACGGGAATTCCGTAGGGCCAGATCGCGAGCAACCCATCGAGCAGACCGCCTGCCCACGCCCAATCCGCCGGGCTGTAGTAAAGGTCGCCATCGCGTAGATAGTTGTAAGAATAATCGATGCCGTTGTGGCCCAGCACGTAGCGTGCGACATGCAGCACGCCCTTGGGATTGCCTGTGGTGCCCGAGGTGTACATCAGGAGAACCGGATCTTCGGCGCTGGATTTTCCCATGGTGAAGGACGAAGCGCCCTTGTTCAGGAGATCATCAAAGCTGAGTCCGCCCTTCGCGCCGTCGGTCACGATGACGTGCTTGAAGTTGGGAAGGGTCTTGCGATCGACCGCGTCCATTTTCCCGACCGTCTCGGGCTCCATCAGAATCGCCTTCGCCGAACTGTTGTCGAGGCGATACTGCAACGCGTCGGGTCCAAACAGCTTCGATATCGGCAGCGCGATAGCGCCCAGCCGATACAGCGCCATATGCGCGATGGCTGTCTCGGGCCGCTGCGGCGTATGAATCGCGACCACATCACCGCGGTCGATGCCGATTCCTCGCAGTGCGTTGGCAAACCGCATCGAGGCCTCGATCACCTGGCCGAAAGTGTAACGCGCCGAGTGCCCTTCGTCGTCTTCATAGACCAGCGCGAGTTTGTCGCGAAGCTCGGTATGCCGATCGAGGCAATCGACCACGACGTTGTAGTCGGCCGGCACGTTCCACTTATGCTTCGGGCGCAGCTCGGCGATCGACTTCGCGCCGCGCACCGTTTGTTCCTTGAGTCCAATCATCTTCGCGTCTCTTTGCTAATGAGAATGATGCTTGTGTTGATGCGCCGTCGCTTTCTTCCTGGGCGCTTCGCCACGTGCAGTCTGGCGCTCCTTGCGCGATGCCATCTTATCGTCGAATTCGTTGCCGCGCCCGAGCTTGTGTGCGGCCAACCGCGTCGCCGAGTAATCATCCATCCCGCAGAGCCGCGCGGCGTTGGGGAGTGTGATACTTTCGACATCTACTTCGCGGGCGGCCGCCCGTTCCGAGGACGTCGCTATCGGTGCCCCACCATGAATCGCGAAGGTCGAAATCACGCGCTCCGATTTTTTCCCGCAGCTTGGACACCGTTGCCCCCGGCGAGCGGCATTCGTTGATGCCAACACTTCGAAGCTGTGCCCGCCGGCGCATTGCCATTCGTAAATCGGCATCGTCCTACTCGACCTTGTGCGGATGTTCCTTCCAATCCAGCGGATCATGCGTGATCCACATCGTCGCATCATGCATGTCACGGATCGCCTTGATGCGCTTGATGGAAATCACCGACTGAATCGGGTCGACATCGAGCGGCATGGTCGCCTCCGGGCCGACTGCCTGGCGGACGTGAACCGTATCTCCGGTGAGCAGGAATTTGCGACTTGGGAGGTTGACGAGCAGCGAGCATTCGCCCGGCGTATGTCCGGGAGTAAGCAGAAATTTCAACGCGCCGTCGCCGAAGAGATCGAAATCCTGGTCGAGCTCGAGCCAATCGTAGTCGCGAGTCGGGATGTAGTCATTGAGGATGAATGCCCAGCGCTTCTCCGCCTCCGGCCAGTAGGCGTAACGAATCTCATTTTTACCGGCGAGGAACTTCGCCTTGGGAAAATAGGTCATGCCGCCCGCGTGATCGAGATGCGCATGCGACAGGATGACGTATTTCACGTCTTCAGGTTTGTAACCGACATTCTTGATCTGCTGATCCAGGGTGTCGGATTTTTTCCAGACCAGCGGCAGATGCTCCGCCATCGGTCCCCAGTAACCGACCGCATCGTCGATGACCTTGGGATTGCAGCCGGTGTCGAACAGCACCAGGCCCTTGGGGTGCTCAATCAGAAATGACGGACACGGCAGATCAATCACGCTGTTGTCGCCGCCCTGCATCAGGAGCGACATCGGCGCGGAAAGTTGCGCGCCAGGAAGAGCCCACATTCGTCGAGCTTTGGAATCAGCCATCTTGCACCTCGCATTTTGGGCCGCGCGATCGCGGGCGGGTCATCTGATTGATGTGGCACATCTGCCGGCAAAAAGTCGAACGGGCCAGTTACCTACCAAACCGTTGATTTGACGACCTTCAAGCCTCGCACTACACATGGATGCAGGAGATCGTGTCATGAATCAGGAACCATCCGCTCTGGTCGATGAAAAAAACCGCTGGCGCCTCGAGACCCCCGGCCATGCCGGGTGGAAACGCACCGCGCGGCCCGATGATCCGCAACGGTACCTGATGATCTCCGCCGACTGCCATGCCAACGAGCCCGGCAGCTTATGGCGTCAGCGCCTCGATGCGAAATATCGCGATCGTCTGCCCCATGTCGAAGTCGATGAGAAGGGCGAGAAGTGGTTCATCGCCGAGGGGCTGGGCAAATCGCGCGTGCGTGCGCGAATGATCGCCAACGTTCCGCGTGAGAACAGTGAAGATCGCTTGCGCGGCAACGCCGGCGCCGATCCGGTCGCGCGAATTCAGGATCACATTCGCGATGGCATCGATGCCGAAATTATTTTCCCCAACAAGGGTCTCATGATGTTTGCTACCCGCGACCCAGGCTTCGGAATGGCGCAGTGCAAGGTGTGGAACGATTTCGCGTGGGAGATGTACGGCAAGTACAACGACTTCATGTCGCCCGCCGCCGCGATCATGACCGCCGATGTCGCGTTGGCCATCGAGGAAATCAGGCGCGTCGCGAAAATCGGTTTTCGTTTCTTGACCCTACCTTGCAAGCCGCTGTTCGGCGGCCATGACTCACGCGATACCAACTACAATTTGGCGGATTATGATCCGATGTGGGCCGTTATCGAAGAAGTTGACCTGCCGATTACCTTTCACGTCTCGACCGGACGCGACCCGCGCGCCGCGCGCAAGGAAGGCGGCGCCGTCATCAACTATGTGGCGCATTCGCTCTCGCCGACCATCGAGCCGGTCGCGAGCCTGTGCGGTTCGGGAGTGATTGAACGATTTCCGAAAATCAAGTTCGCCGCGATCGAAAGCGGCATCGGATGGGTGCCGTGGGCGCTCGATGCGATGGACGAGGCGGCCCGCAAGCATCATCTGTGGGCATATCCGAGGCTCAAAAAATTGCCGAGTGAGTATTTCCGCAGCAATGGAGCCGCGACCTTCCAGGAAGATCGCGCCGGCCTGGCGCTGGCCGAGACGTTCAACCTGGTCGACAACTTCATGTGGGCGAACGATTACCCGCATGCCGAAGGGACATGGCCTCATTCCGCGGAAGCAATCGAGCGCGAGATGGGCAGCCTGAAGGAAGAGTCGCGCGCGAAGATCCTCGGCCTCAACGCTGCAAAGTTCTTCAAGTTCGACGTCGAATTGCTGCTGCGCCGGCGTAGCGAAAAAGTCAGCCAGGATTGAATCGCCGCGCTTCCTCGATGGTTTCGAAGAAGCGCAGCACTCGAGGCAATCCTACTTCACGCGCTCCAGCACGAGGACTGGGATCTTGCGCGCGGTCTTTTTTGCATACTCATTGAACTGCGGCATCATCTTGGCCTGCGCCTCGAACAGACGATCACGCTCGGCGCCCTTCACCTCGCTGGCCTTGGCCTTGAACTTCTCGGTGCCGATTTCGACGGTCACGTCGGGATGGGCGACCAGGTTGTGATACCAGCTCGGATTCTTCGGCGCGCCGGCTTTCGACGCGATGATGACGCAGCGGTCACCGTCCTTGCTGTAGACCAGCGGAGAAGTGTAGGTCTTGCCGCTCTTGGCGCCGGTGTGAGTGATGATGATCATCGGGGCGCCGGCGAACTGACCCCCGACCTTGCCGCCGCTGGAACGAAACTCGTCGATTACCTTCTTATTGAACTCCGCCATCGGGTCAGCCATGTTTCTCTCCTTTCTGTAGGCTTCAGGAATCGATCGGTTATGCGAAAATTTCTTCGAAAAAGTTGACCATCGCTTTCCACGAACGCTCGTCGGTCTGCTTGTTGTATTCCAGGGCCTGCGGCATTCCGGCGCTGGCGGCGTCGGGATTGGTGAAGCTGTGTTTGGTGTTGCTGTAGCTGATGACCTGCCAATCGGCACCAGCCTTGTTCATTTCGTCCTCGAAGGCTTTGACGACGTCGAACTGCACCATCGGATCATCGACTCCGGTGTTGACGAGAATCTTGGCCTTTAACTTTCCCGGCTCGGCGGGCTTTTGCGTCTGCAACCCCGAATGGAAGGTGACCACACCTTTGAGCGGAGCGCCGTCGCGCGCGAGTTCGAGGCCGAAGGTTCCACCCATACAGAAACCGATTTCCGCCAGCTTGCTGGGATCGACCTGCGGGAGCGAAGCCAGCTTGTCGAGCGCGGCTCGTCCGCGGCGACGGGTCTTGACCGGATCGCTCATCAGCTCGGTCGCACTTTTGATCGCCTCGGCAACCGTCGCGTATTCCTTGCCGCCGCCGTATGGATCTCCCGCCAGGGCGACGTACCCCAACTGCGCGAGACGCTCGGCGCGTGATTTAGCGTGCGTGCCGAGGCCCAGCGCCTCCGGCATCACGAGAATTCCCGGGCGCTTGCCGGTTTTGGTTTCGTCGTAGGCGAGATAGCCGCGCAGCGTTACGTCGCCATCTTTGTACTCGATAGTTTCGGTCTTCATGTCCGCTCCTCGGTAGAATTGTTCAGTTGCAATTCGATACTGATAGCGCGGGTAAGGGCCCTCGCGAAAGGATCGATTTCGGGTCGCGGCGGTCAGAACTGAGCCGAGGCGAGACGCCGCCGCTCGGTCGATCGCAACAATTCTTTCCAAATCGCCGCCTCGATACGGCGCGCATCCGGTTCGCTCAGCGTTTCGACATAAGCGTGAAGGTCGATGAGCGCGGCGCGAAGGTCGCAATTATTCTTCTCCAACGCCGAGATGTGAAAGTCGCGATCCGCGGAATCGGCCAGGGTGAGAAGGCGAGCTCGAAGCGCCACCTCGGCCACATATGGTGTGGCTTCGCGGAAGAGCTCGCGAATGCGATCGTTCTCCTCGATACGGCGGCTGGCGGCGCGATCCCACTCCTCGCCGATGATGGAAAACATGGTGGCCATCATACCGACGGTGCCCTGGTGATAAGCGGGGCTTATAGCCGGCAGCACCCGGACGAGGAGATCCTCGGCCATTTTTCGGCAAACTGCTTCCACAGCCGGTCTCATTGCAAATGCCCCATCAGCTCGAGCACCGCGCGATCCTGGCTATTCATCAAACTCCATGAACTAAGGACAAGAATGGGATCCTTGTTGTCGCCGGTCTCCCACGCATGCGCGCTGGAAACCCAAATCCCCTGCCCTTTCACGCAGGCAAAGAGTTCCCACCAATGCAACGCGGCCGGATCGGCTTTCATCCCGCTGGCCTTCTCCCATATGGCGATAGCCTGCTCGCGCGGAACCAGACCGCCGCGACGATCATCCTGCGCCCAGCACCACACGCGGTTGAGGCTCCATCCCAGGTCCTCCAGCGGGTCGCCGAGATGCGACATTTCCCAGTCAAGGATGCCGTGGATGCGGCCCTCCTCATCGTAGAGAAAATTGCCGGTTCGGTAGTCACCGTGGACGACGCTGATTTTCTGCGCGGGAGGCGGAGGATTGCGGCGCATCCATCGAATCGCGGCGCGCATTATCGGCTGGGGAATCAACTCGTCGGAATCCAGCACATCTTCCCAGTAATCCAGCTCGCGCTTCCAGCACCGTTCAGGCGCGACAGCTTCCATCGTACCGACCAGCCCCAGCTTCGCGGGATCCTGCTTCGCGATCTCGCCGAGAATCGACCACTTCTGCTCCGCGATCTTCTGATGATGCGCCGCATAGGGCTCCATCAGCAGCCGCGCGGGCGCCGCCTGAAAGCCGCTCATCTCGACGCTGATGAAAAATGGACTTCCGAGATGACGCGGGTCGTCTTCGAGCCATAACACCTCAGGAACCGGGACCGGCGTATTGAAAAATGCTCGATACGCGGCGAACTCGATTCTCCGGTCGGTATCGATCAGGCTGGCGGCCGGGTCGCGTCGCACGATGAGCCGGCGTTCGCGCTCGCCGCCGCCTTCTACATATGCAATGCGAAAGCGATAGGTCTGACGCGATGCGCCGCCCGAGATCTGTTCCAACTGATCGACCCGCACCGGCCCGACGATAGGCATTTTGAGCTGGATGTATTGCGCGAGAGATTCTTCCAACGAAGGCATCCGACCCTCACATCGCGCGCAGCCGGTCGAGTAGCGATTCCGAAAACAGCTCGGCAGCAAGGACTTCGGGGCCGACGAAGGCAACCGGCCCGAGATCCGGCAGATCGCCGCGCGCGCGTTGCTCGCGCACCTTGAGCCTCCGCTCGTGCGCATGGGCTCCGAACTCGACATTCAAAATCGAGGAGGTCCACGCGGTGAGACGCAGGCGCCGCATCCGCTCGCGACGCTCTTGGGCATAAGGACGAAACGTATCGGCGGACCAGTCGCGATTTTCAAGCATCAGGTCGCGCACGATGCGCACGTCGCGATAGGTGATCGATAGTCCCTGCCCGATGATTGGATCGTTGTGACCGGCCGCATCGCCAATTAGCAGCACGCCGGGCACATACGGCAGATCCGTCCAGGTGTCCTCGTTTCCATACGAATTGCAGGGTCCCGCCGGCGACGCATTCGCGAGGTATTCGCTGCCGGGTACGCAACTCAGTTTAAACGCCGCGAGGAACCGCGACTGATTGTCAGCACCGGCCAACCGGCGGCGATCATCGAGCCCATAGCACAAATACAGCCGCACCCGACTCGATGATTGCGGGAAGGCCAGGAAGTTGACGTTATTCTCTGTTCCGAAAATTTGCAGGTCTTCCGGCCATCCTTCAGCGTTGTCCACCAGCATCCCGGCCATCAAATGATGCGTCGGATCGCGATGCTCCTCGATTCCCACCTGATGCCGCACCATCGAGTTGCGGCCGTCCGCGCCGATCACCAGCCGTGGTTTGATTTCCAGCGCCTGCCCCTCATGCCGAAAGCGCACCAGCGGCGAGGCTCCCGAGGTCACTTCGACCTCGCCCACACCGCGTCGCAATTCCGCTCCCGCCGCGACGGCTTCCGCATTGAGGACGTCGCACATCTGTGGATGCCCGATGCATAGCGGCGGCTTCAGGCCCGCGCCCTCGAATGCGGTGAAACTGAGCGTCTGCGCCTGCGCCGTCTCGATATCGACCTCGTCGCCGTACGGAACATGCCGCTTCAAATGATGCCCGCCGGCCCGAATCAGCAGGTCATACAGTCCGAGGCGCTCGGTTTCCGCCACGCCCCACGGCGCGATCCACTCGCCGCGCACATGATCGACGTGAACGGTAGATTTTTCCAGGATGGTCGCCGCGATTCCGGCCCGCGCCAGCGCAATCGCCATCGCGCTTCCGCCGATGCCTCCGCCGACGATCACCACTTCAGGATTCGTGTGCTTAGTCATGCTCAAGGTTCACCGAATCATACAGCACACCTCGCGCGCCGCCGCTATGCAACCCTCGAAATTTTGCCTCTTGGGCTTCCCCCCGCATTTCGTAATAGTGTCGATGCGAATCGGACCAGGGAGGATCGCGGCATGGCTATCGACATCGTCTACAAGGGCCGGGTTTCAGAAGGCGTCGGCGCGCAGGCCGAAGGCGACAATCTGTGGCTAAGCGCCGCGGACCTGACCCGCACGAGCGGATGGGAACTCAAGCCCGAGGGAGCTTGCATCGGCGACGTATGCGTTCCGATTCCGCCTGCGCGCGCGGCCGAATTCGTTCGCGACAGTGGACGCGCCTTCAACCTGGCTGCGCTCGCGCGCTATCTTGGCGAGCCGGTTGTGCATGATGACAACCACGGCGTGTGGTATTTCGGCGAAGCCGCTGCCACGCGACGCGCCACTCTCACCTCGCTCGAGGCGCCCGATTTCGAACTCCCCGATCTCGACGGCAAGATGCATCGCCTGTCCGATTATCGCGGCAAGAAGGTTCTGCTCGCCGCCTGGGCCTCCTGGTGAGGATGCCGCTATGACCTGCCAGTCTGGCAGGGCCTCTACGAAGAGCTGAAGGACAAGAATTTTACGATTATCGCGGTCGCGCTCGATAGCGCGGGTGCGCCCGCCGTGCGCGATTTCATCCGGCCCGCATCCCTCGAACTTCCGCCGATGTTGCAGGACATCATGGGATGGGACGACGCCTTCATGAGCCGCGCCGGCGTTCCGCAATATCCATGTCTGATCGATCAGAAGCACATCACCGGCGAGCTCTACGAATTTATCAACGTGCCGATGAATGTCTGGATCGATGAAAAAGGACACATCGTGCGGCCGACCGAGGCCTCCGGCGTGGCCGACATCGTGCGCTCGATCGATCCCGCAACTTTCCAAATCCCCAAAGATGCGGTGGACGCGGGCAAGCGGATGCGCCGCGCCTATTACGATGCGGTCCGCGATTGGGTCGCCAAGGGCGAGCGCAGCGAATTCGTTCTTCCTCCCGACGAAGCCCGGCGCCGAGCGCCCGAACCCCATGACACCGACGCGCTGGCGACGGCGTTTTTCAGACTAGGTGAGTACCTTTTCGAGAAAGGCCACCGCGAGGGTGCGCTCAAGTATTTCGCTGAGGCACGCCGTCTGCGCCCGGAAAGCTGGAGCTTCAAGCGTCAGACCTGGGAGCTGGAGCAAGCCGGCAAAGCTTCGGGCCCGGAGTTCTTCGCCGAGGTGATGGCGTTGGGCGACAAGCATTACTACGAGCCGGTCGAGCTTAAAGCATCGGCGAAGTAGCGCGCGCATCGAGTAAAGGCGTCACGTCATCAACATGATGACCAAGCCACCCGCAACGATGAATCCGCCGCCCAGAAGCAGTCGGTCGTCAGGTATTTGTTTGAAAACGAGGAATGAAATCACCTGCGATACGAGAAAGAAGATCGCGATGTAGACGCCCATCAGGCGATTGAAATCGAGGCCGCTCTTGTTCACCAGGATGCCATAGACCAGAAGCGTGATTCCTCCCGCGGCGATGAGATAAGTCCGCCCTCCCAGCCCAATCCGCACCAGGGCGTCGCCTCCCACTTCGAGCGCGGCAGCGAGAATCAAAATCCCAAGAATTTTCAGGATCAAACGTCCCTCCGGCGCGGCACGTCAACTTCAACGCAGCCGCGCGGTAGGATCAAATCAGAACATACGTGTCATCGCCATAACTTTCGTCGGTGCGGAATCCAGCCCGGTTATTCTCCGGCTGTAAGGTTCCTTGCGGGGCGCGCAATGACTGCGCGGAACCATCGGAAAAGACCGGCAGAGTTCACGGCCCAACGGGGTGCGTGATTCGGCATAATTCTCCGCCAGATCCAACTTTGGTCTCCCTCAGTTACCAGCACCTTTTCGACTCTGGCGATATCCAGCAGCCCGTCGATGACTTTTCGGAGCTCGTCGCCGTTTTGCGTCATCATCGTCACATAGCGTCGCTGTTCGATAGATAACTCGGTTTCCCAAAGCACGTCCGCCATTCCCAATACAACATTTAATGGAGTGCGGACCTCGCGACTCATTGTGGATAGAAGGGCAGTTTTGGCCGCCCGCGCCGCTTGCGTTTTGACCTTCAGTGTATGCTTCCTTACTGACCACCTGGTGCAGGCGAGCGACGCAATGACGGCGACGGCGATCGTTATCGAATGCGCTTCCCACATCGAGACATGTGGGGCAAGCACATGCTTCGCCGTTTCAAGGCAGGTCATCGATATCGCCGTGACCAGGCCGACCTGGGCCAACTGCTTCCGTGACCCGAAGCCGTCGTTCCACCGCCATGTTGACAAGGGACGAACTCTGTCGCCCGCATTTTCCGGCATCCGAACTTCCTCGCCGACCCACAGCTGAGGACTTAGGATCGCGGCAAACTATTGGCGCAAAAGCCGTGCCCATCGTGAAGTTCTAAGTCCTTCCGACTATTCCGCTGGATCAGCTACTCCGTTCCAACCTCGAGGTGACCTAGTTTGCAACGTCCCAACCTGGTTCAGACAATCCGCCGTTCGAGGCGATGAGCAGGAGCGCGCTTCCTCGTGCAGCTACCACGATGGCAGCGGAATCGTCAGCGCATCGTACGCGGTGACTCGCGGTCCATAAGCAGCTTGAAAGACTCCGATGCCGCTGGCGGGGCGGATAAGATTCGTTCGATCGAATATGTTCATAAGAACGATGCGGTTGGTGAGCTTACCGAATCCCGGAATGATGAAATCGCGCGCGCCACTCAAGTTGAACTGCCACACCTTGGGGAGCTGGGTCTGGTTCGCAAAGCCTCCGCGCAATCCACTGCTGAAAAGCCCGTCGAAGGTGAACTGGTACTCGCGCCATCGACAAGCAGCGCCGCCTGACGCGCCCACCAATGGTGTATGATCGAGCACGATGTAATGGCGATCGATGGCGGCGTTCTCGGCGACCGGAAAATTGTATTGCCCGGAAGCCACCCCGATGTCTTCTTCTCTCGCGATGAAAAAGTTGATGCGTCCGGCAAAATTCTCGAGGTTGTAAGTCAGCGAGTTTTCAGTTCCGCCACCATAGCCACGAACGTAGTTGAACGGCGCATCGATCGGCACGAAGCCGAATTGCCCCTCATCGAGGTAGTGGCGATCGATCCGGAAATAGTTGTCCTGCGCGAAGGCCAGCTGCGGCGTGATCTGATGGGTGAAGCCAATATCCCAGGTGTAATCGGTCTCCGCGAATGGCTCTGTCCGCCCGTTGAGGTCCAGGCCCACCGCGCCACTGGTTCCCGCGAGTAGCTTGGAGATTCCGGGGGAAACGTTCTGGAAATTGGGGACCTGGAAATTTCGCGCGAAGCCCGCGTGCAATGTGGTATCCACTCGCGGCTTATAAACCACGTTGACCGTGGGACTGAATTCGCTATCCACGGTAAAGCCTGTGACCCGATCCCATCGCGAACCGAAGTTGACGCTCACCTTGTCACTGACCTGCCAGGTGTCCTGCACATAGACCCCATAGACGAGGTTGATTTTGTTCAAATTGGCGATGCGCGAGACCGGCGTGGTCTCAGGCACTCCCATTATGATCGGAAAGACCTCCGAGGTCTGATCGGATTCGACGCCATACTCACCGAGGTAGAAGCCGCCGCGAAGCTGATGCGACTCCCCCAGCCGGTAGGTCACATCGCCTTGCAACGAATTGGATAAATCGCTGGTGAACACCTTCGACGCGATGCCCTGGTAGATCAGGTCGCCGATCGGATCGGGATAGAAACTCTGAGTGTTGTAGTGCGCCGAATATGCGAGCTGATAGCCGGTCTTGTCCCCAATCGTTCCGTTGAGGGCCAGGACGCCGTAGTAGTCCTGCTGATTCAAACCAGAGTTGATGTCGCTGGATGGATATAAGGCCGGATTGAGGTGGTCGAGTTGATACTGCGGCGGCTGATTGGGCTGGTTGGGAAACTGATTGAACGACAGTGTCATCCCACTGATGAGACTTAGCCTCATCGTCGAGTTCAGCGCGTAGGTGAGATAGGTGAAGCCCTGTCCCTGTGTCACCGCGTCATGAATTGGATCGGGCGCCGGCACCGCGGAGCTGAAACCTAAGTTCGATTGGAGAAATTGTCCGGTCAGATAGTAGCTGAGATTCCCGTCGCATCCACCGAGCTGAAAATTCCCCTGCGCCGTGTCGCGCTGACCTCCGAAGATCGTCGCGTTGTTGTGGTTATTGCCGCACCCGTCCTTAGTCTCGATGTCGATAACCCCCGAGGTGCGATATCCGTATTGCACCGGAAGCACGCCGTCGAGCAGACTGACGCTCTTAACGAACGTGGCGTTCAACAGTTGGGTAAAGGTCGGGTCGGTATTGATGTCGAGCGGCAGCATGATGCCGTTCATCTGGTACTGGATGCCCATGTGCTCGCCGCGGATATGAATCTCCTGGTTCTGATCGAGCGCCACCCCCGGCATTTGCAGCATGACATTGTTCAGCGGCGTGCTGTCCCCTTCCGGCAGATTACTGATGTCCTTCGCGGTCATCGTGTATTTGTTGTTCCCGGTCGGCGATAGGCCGTTCTGCGCGCTGAGGCGAGAAGCACGCACGGCGACCGTCAAAGGCTGCTGCGATTCGAGCACGATATTCGCTGAATTCGCGGCAGGCCCCAATGCCTCGACCACTTTCGTTGCGGGCTTATACCCTTCCTTCCGCACCATCAGGACGTAAGTGCCCAATGGCACTCGCTTCAATTCGAAGTGTCCTTGACCATCAGTCGCAGTCTTGGCCACTTCCACCCCGCTAGCCGTTCGCAAGATCACTTCGGCCTTAGCCGCGGGCCGCCCGAGGGCATCGCTCACGCTTCCTGTAACATTTTGCAAGGACGGCTTTTGCGCGCCCCACGCGGTCCCTCGGCCAGGGAACCAAATCCCCGCGAGCAGCAGACACACTACCGCGACGATCCGAATTTGTCCGGACACAAGAGTTCCCCTTGGCGCTGCTCCACTGTCGGTCGGCGGCAAAACACAACTCCACCGGGCCGAGAAATAGAATCAGCGCTGTCTAATCAGAACATTGAGAGGAATATTTCTGCGATGACTAAACCGATCCGGGAGGAGCTCTTGCTGAAGCGCAGGATCGGCGGGGGACGGTGGTAGACACGCAGTCGCTAATGACAATCCACACCGTCGCGAATGCGGATGTCAGCAGCGCATAAATTCCCCCAATTTCATGCGCCGGAATCGCGAGGTGCCAATGGCCCTCTGCCTCATGTTGCTGCGTCCCGTGCGAATGCGCGGGCTCGGCGGTTGTTTTCTCGTGATGGTCGGATTCGTGATCGTGATGGTGATGATGTTCGCGCGCCTCTACGTGGACGTGCGGATGATGGTTACCCGGATGACTGTGGCGAACTGCCGTCCCGCTTTGCGGCGCGGCATCGGAATAAATCAACAACAGTTCGGTGGACCGCAAGGCGCGAAACGCCGCACTCCATCGAACGATTCGTTTGCGCAGTATTTTCACGCGGTCGAGTGGCCCACCAGATCAGAATGCTCGCCCCAACTTTCGTCCGCGACGAGCGTCAAAGTCAAATTCGCGAAGGTTCATACCACTGGCGAACTAATCGCGGAAACTATGCCATCAGAACCGAGAATGCGCGGGACTTGCAACCGGGTGAGGTTCAGCTATGAGAGAATTGACGACGATGAATAAAATCCTCACCAGCACTTTTGCGCCGACCGCGATGGCGAATATCCAGCTTGGCAAAAATGCGCCGGCGACGATCGCCTTCGCGGCCTCGCGGAATCTTCCGGCCCGCGCTTACAGGAGCGGATGCTGAAGGGCGTGCGCATCGCCGAGGAACTCGGCATCGATTATCTGCTGGTCGCGCAACGATGGTGGGGCAGCGGCGCTGAAATCGAAGGCTCCACCTACGACTGCCTTGCGATGACCGCATTCTATGCCGCACAGACCAGCCGCATCGGACTCATCACCGCCATTCATCCAGGATTTTTTCTTCCCGCTGCGATCGCGAAATGGGGCGCGACGATCGATCGCCTCAGCGGAGGCCGATGGTCGATCAACGTCACCTCGGGATGGCATGAGGCGGAGTTCGGAATGTTCGGCGCCGAGTTGCTTGAGCATGACGAGCGCTATGCGCGATCGAAAGAATTCATCGAGGTGATGCGGCGCGCGTGGGATTCGTCGGGCGAGGAAGTGAACTTCGAGGGCCGCTTCTATCATGACGCGCGGCCTGCGACTGGAGCCGCGGCCGAGTGCGCCCCTGCGAGTCTGGCAAGGCGGGCAATCACCTGCCGCGATCGAAATGGCGGCGCGACATTCGGATTGGATGTTCCTCAATGGCGGCCCGCCCGAGAAAATCGGCGGCATCATCGAGAAGGTGCGCGCACGCGCGACCGCATTGGGACGCCGGTCCGCTTTGCGCTCTATGCGATCCCGCTCTGCCGCAACACCGATGCCGAGGCCGAGGCGGAAATCGCGAAGATGGTCGACGCGATCGATCCCGCGATCGTCGCGCGGCGAATTCGAAAAGACCTCCGGCGCGCAAGGAATGTGGGCCTCGGACGACAAGCTGAGCTTCCTCGACACTAACGAGGGTTACGCGAGCCGGTTGATTGGAAGCCCCGATACCATCATCGAGCGGATGCGAAAGTTTCATGCGCTCGGCGTCGATTGCTTCCATCTCATCCTGCACGACCAGCTCTTCAATCGCGAAGTTCTTCCCGCAATGCGAAAGCTCGACTGATTTCTGAGAAATCGCGCGATCGAAATGGCGCGAGGCATCCGGATGTGCGATGAATCACGCATCGGCGCGCGATCTTCGCGCCACCGATTCATGATCCGATGAGAGGTCGCTTCACGTGACATTGCCAGAATCCAAGGCAGCTGAGTTCCGCGACAACGGCGCGGTCTTCATCGAGAAGGCGCTCGACGCTGCCTCGCTGCGAGCAGCGGAAGAGGCGTACAACTGGAGCCGCGCACATCCGAGCCCGGGCGCGTCGAACTTCGTGACCAAAAATTCCGCCGCGACGTTTTATCAGGACCTCGCGAATCCGCAAAGCGCCCGCCGCCTATCGAGCGATGCTCGAAGTAGTCGCCGACCACCGACATCGCCGCCGCGCTGTGGGGCAAGCCCGACGTGTGGTTCATGTATGAGCAGGTATTTCTGAAAGAAGGCGGCGAGAGCCGCCGCACGCCGTGGCATCAGGATTCTTCGTATCTGCCGTCGAGGGCAATGACATCGCCGTGGTGTGGATCAGCTTCGAACCCGTCGCGAAGGAAAATGCGCTGGAGTTCGTGCGCGCCTCGCATCGCGGAGTGCTCTACGACGGCTCCAGCTTCGATCCCGAGGATGATACCGCGCCGGTCTACGGCAATGGCGTACTGCCGCGACTGCCGAATATCGAGGCCGACCGCGCGAAGTGGGACATCGTGTCGTGGGCGGTGAATCCCGGCGATGTGGTGGTGTTTCATCCGGCGATGCTGCATGGCGGTGCGGCCACGCACGGAAGCATTCGGCGTCGCACGCTGTCGCTGCGATTCTTCGGCGACGATGCGACCTACAAGCTGCGTCCCACCGACGTCGAGGCGACCACGCCGCCGTTTCGTCGCGAGCCCGGACAAGAAGACACACGGTCAGCTTTGGCGAAAATTGCGGAAACGCTGAAACCGGGCGACCCATTCAGGCATCCGGAATTCCTGAAACTTCGGCCCTCGCCACTAAGGCATAGGCAAAGGAAAACGAAATGAAACTTGGATTGTTGTACGAAGTTCAGATTCCGAAACCATGGACGCCCGGCATCGAGGCGCGAACCTATGGCGAGGTGCTCGAGCAGGTCGTCCTCGCGGATAAGCTGGGCTGGGGTTATGTCTGGGCAGTTGAACATCACCTGCTCCCGCAATGGTCCCATTGCCCCGCGCCGGAAGTTTTGTTCGGCGCGCTTAGCCAGATCACCAAGCGCATCAGGATCGGACACGGCATCGCGCTTCTGCCGCGCAACTTCAACCATGCACTGCGAGTGGCCGAACGCGCCGCCGTCCTCGATATCCTCAGCGGCGGACGTGTCGAGCTCGGCACCGGCCGCGCCGTGACGCTGCAGGAGCTCGACGGCTTCGAAGTGAATCCAGACGACACCCAGGCGATGTGGGCCGAGGCCGTCGAAGTGCTGGTGCGAAGCTGGAAAGACGAGCCCATCGAGTACAATGGGCGCTTCTACAACATCCCGAAGAGCTACGTGGTTCCGAAGCCGATTCAAAAGCCGCATCCGCCGATGTGGCTGGCCGGCACCAATCCCGAGACCTTCAACCTCGCGGGCCGCAAGGGCCTCGGGATGCTTGGCTTCGTGACCGGAACGCCGGACGAAGTCGCGCCACGCATCGCCGCCTACAAGGAAGCGGTCAAGCATGCGGAACCGGTGTCGGGCGTCGTCAATGATCAATCGCGCGGTGCTGATTCAGACCTACTGCGCCGAGACCCATGAGCAGGCCGTCGCCGATGTCACCAAGCCTTTGGAGATCGTCGCGCAACTCGCCGCCGAGCTGTTTCTTCCGTGGGCGGAGAAGGGACGCGAGCGCAAGGCGGAGTCCTACAAGTACCTGACCGAGCAGCAACGCGCGGGCGCCGTAGCAGGTGACGTTGAGCAGCGCATTCGCGACGGTATCATCGCGGTCGGCACGCCGGCGGAAATCCTGAAGCTCTTCCGTACCTATCGCGAGATGGGCGTCGATCAGATGCTGACCTGGGTGCAGTTCGGCGGACTTGAACACGGCAAGATCACGCGCAGCATGGAGTTGATCGGGAAGCACGTCATCCCCGAGCTCAATCGCTGACGCGGGTTAGTGCTTTGGGAGATCGCGGAGGAACGTTAAGGCGCAACTTCAACCTGTTGCCGAACCAGAACGCGTGCGTTGCATGATCCTCGTATGCGTCGCCGGTGTTAGGATGCACCAGGATGTCGAGGCCGCGGCGATTCAGCATCAGCCATGGCACGATACGGCTGAATTTGCTCTTGGCAAATTTGACCTGGTACATGGATTGCGGATGCGGGCCGACCGGCTCATCGCGCCAGCGCCCCATTTCTACGGTGAAGTTCTTCTCGATCAGGCCGCGTAGGCCGCGCCGCGATCTTGCGCGTTTCAGGACTCGTAATAAATATGCGCGTGGTAGTCTTCGATCTTCACGGGATCGATAGCTTTCATTGACTAACTCTACCTGGCCCCCGATGGCTCGTCGAATGCAGGCGGACGCAGACGCCTCCACGGACGCGCCGACTCATAGGATGCAGCCAGCGACAGCAAATCCAACTCGCCATTTGGACGACCTACAATTTGTAATCCGATTGGAAGACCTCCTTGGAAAATCCCGCGGGTAGTGTGATTGCCGGCTGTCCGGTCGCGTTGAACGGATACTCAAAAGCGATCCATGTCCACAACTCGTCTAGGTAGCGCTCCGGACGCGATGGAAACGTGCCATTGCGCATCGCAGGCTTCGTCATCGTCGGCGTGACCAGTGCGTCATATGGATCGAGGCGCTGCACGATGGTGCGCGCGGTGTTGTGCATCACCGTGACGAGGTTGATGTAATCGGCTGCACTGACCTTGCGCCCGTGCTCGTGCATCTCGCGTACGACCGGATCAACCGTCGCAATATTTTCGATCGGAATCGCCGCGATGCCGACGCATATCAGCGTTCGCGCGCATTCTCAGCAGCATCGCGCCCGGATCGAGATCGATTGGCTCGAGGCGATGACCCATCGCTCCCAATGTCTTGCATGCGGACTCGAACGATGCCGTGACGTCCGGATCGTTCTCGCCCAGCGCGCTGGCGCCGATCACTGCGATGCGCAGATTGCGCGGCACAACTTCCACCGCCTCGACAAATGGTCGCGGCGGAGGTGGCGCCCAGTACGGATCGCCAACGACTGGTCCCGCGAGAACATCGAGCATCAGCGCGGCGTCGCGCACCGTGCGCGCGATGGGGCCGCGCGTCGCAAACCCGCCCCAGGCCTCGCCGCGATGTGGCGCATAAGTGAGTCTGCCGCGCGATGGTTTCAGTCCGACCACGCCGCAATTCGAGGCGGGTCCGCGAATCGAGCCGCCACCATCGCTACCCTCCGCAAGCGGTCCGAGGCCCGCCGCGACCTGCGCGGCCGCGCCGCCGCTGGAGCCGCCGGCATTGTGTTCGAGGCTCCACGGATTGCGCGCGATCGGGCACAAACCTCCTTCGGTGGTGGGACGGCCGCCGAATTCGGGCGTGCTGGTTTTGCCGAGAAAGATCCCGCCGGAGCGAAACATGCGGGTTGCGATTTCGGCGTCTTCAGGAGGAATCGAGTTGGCAAAGTTCGCCGAGCCGATGGTGGTCGCGATGCCCTTGGTCGGCGTCAGATCCTTCAACGAATAAGGAATCCCGAATAGCGGAAGCTGCGACGCGTGCTGACGCGAAGCTTCGATCGAGCGGGCGTCGGCTAGCGCGCGATCGGCGAGCACCGTCATATACGCGCCGAGGGTGGGATTGTGGCGTTCGATTCTCGCCAGGAAAAATTCCGCGACCTCGCGCGGATGCAGCTCGCCTCTACGAACTAGCTCGCGCAGCTCCCACGCCTCGATGAACGGATCGATGAGCACGGCCATCGGCTATTGCGCGGTGATGCCGCCATCAACCGAGACCGACGAGCCGGTCACGAAAGACGCGCGATCGGAACAGAGCCATGCGACGGCCTCCGCGATTTCCTCGGGACGCGCCTTGCGGCCGACCGGTTCGACCTGGTCCAGCCGTCCCGCGAGCTTCGGCACTTGCGCAATCATGTCCGCCACCAGCGGTGTATCGACCACGCCCGGGCAAACGTCATTGATGCGGATTCCGGTCCGCGCATATTCGATCGCGGCACACTTGGTCAGACCGACGACGCCGTGTTTCGCAGCGGTGTAGGCCGGCATCGAATGCGACGCGACCAGCCCCGCTGCCGACGGGGTGTTGACGATCGCGCCGGGCGACTTTTGCGCGAGGAATTGGCGAATCTCGGCGCGCATGCAAAGCCATACGCCCTTGAGATTGACCGCCATGATGCGATCCCATTCATCTTCTTCGTAATCGGCGGTTCTACGTTGCGCGCCGCCGATGCCTGCGTTGTTGAAGGCGCAGTCGAGCCGGCCGTAGGCCTTCACCGCGGCAGAGACCAGAGCGTCAACCTCGGCGGCTTTCGCCACGTCGCAGCGATGGAACTGCGCCTCGCCGCGGTTGCCGCGAATCATCTCGACGGTCTCGCGGCCGCCTTGCTCGACAACATCCGCGATAAGCAGGCGCGCACCTTCGCGGGCAAAAATCAGCGCGGCGGCGCGTCCAATTCCGGAACCCCCACCGGTTATAATCGCGCTTTTGCCGTCAAGAAGCTTCGCCACCCTTGATCTCTCCTTGCTTGAAGCACTCCCTCTATCACTTCGACATCGGGTCGGCTATCTGTGGGCGCGATGAGAAAATCGCGGCAGCCGAAACCCGCCACGAGGAAAAAACCTCGCGCGCGCGGGCTTGGAATTCCATTTGCCGGCCCTCCCGGCCAGTTCAACGCCATCACCGACGTAGCCGGAGTGGAAGTTGGCCATCAGACAATCAACCATGGTGAAGGTAAACTGGTAGTAGGCCTCGGACCGGTCCGCACGGGCGTAACAGCCATCCTACCGCGAGGAAAGCGCGATGGGACTGCGGTCTTTGCCGGATGGTTCTCGCAAAACGGCAACGGCGAAATGACCGGTACTACCTGGATTGAAGAATCCGGATACCTATCGACACCCATAGTGCTTACCAACACCCATAGTGTTGGCGTGGTGCGCGACGCGGTGATCGAATGGCAAGTTCGTCATAACGCAATGAGTCAGCCGTGGTCGCTGCCGGTGGTTGCAGAGACTTACGATGGATTTCTGAGCGACATAAATGGCTTCCATGTAACCAAGGATGATGCCTGGGCCGCCCTTGATTCGGCGCGATCCGGGCCGGTTGCGGAAGGCAATGTTGGGGGCGGCACCGGGATGATCGGCTATGGCTGGAAAGGAGGCATCGGAACCTCCTCGCGAAAGCTCTCGCATGCTGATGGTGGATATACGATTGGCGTTCTGGTCCAGCTCAACTGCGGACGCGCCGGCGAGTTAGTTATTGCGGGAGTGCCCGTCGGCCTCGAACTGATCCCCGAGAGCTATAAGCGCACACGTGAGTCAGGCTCGATCATTATAGTTGCCGCGACCGATGCACCATTGCTGCCGCACCAGCTCAAGAGAGTCGCGCGACGACTTACGATGGGACTTGCAAGAACAGGTAGCGTGTCTGGCAATGGTTCCGGCGACATCTTCATCGCGTTCTCGACTGCTAATCCTGCGAACAAACAAACCCGTGCGATTCAGTCGCTGAAGATGTTGGCTAGTGCCGCGATGGATCCCCTTTTCACTGCCGCGGTACAGGCGACCGACGAAGCGATAATCAATGCATTGATAGCGGCCGAAACCATGTCCGGGATTGAGGGGCGGACGATTCATGCCCTTGCGCATGATCGGCTGCTTGCCGTCATGGCTAAGTACGGACGGTGAGCTGTGGCTCAATGCGAGTAAGCATCTGGTCCCGAAAAATCGTTTGGGCGCTCATCTTGCCGGCCCTGACGGCCACTCTTGGTGGATGTTTTTTCAATCCGCAGCGAAGCGTTCAAGACCTTGGCGGAGAGCACGTATCTTTTACCACTTCCGATGGTGTGCTGTTGCGCGGACATCTGTATGGACGCGGCTCGACCGGCGTGATCCTCGCGCACATGTACCCGGCGGATCAGTCGGATTGGACCGATTTCGCACGGGTGCTCGCAGCGCATGGCTACCAGGCTTTGACCTTCGACTTTCGCGGATTCACTGAATCGGAGGGAGAGTCCGGAACGGAATTCGCCGACCGCGACTTGCTGGCGGCCTATCAATTTTTACGGCCACGGGTCTCGCGCATTTTCATCGCAGGCGCCAGCCTTGGCTCCGAAGCCGCAATTCTGGTGGCCGCGCATGAGCACGTGGCGGGCCTGATCCTGATTTCCACTCCAACCAGCTTCGGCGGGCTTAATGTCGAACCGGTAATTCACCTAGTTCACGCGCCGATTTTGCTCGTTACTTCCGCTCATGACCCTTTGGTTGCGGGCCAGCCCGAGATTCTCTACAAGCTGGCAACCGCCCCAAAGTCATTGGAAGTCTATCCGGGTGATGCGCATGGGACCGCGATTCTCTACGGTCCCTATGCGACGGAGCTGCAAAGTTTGATGCTCCGATTTATCGCTGCCAATGAAGCGGGGATGGTCACCCCCTAGCTGTCCAAATTGTCAGGCTTGTTTCATGCGGCGTTCGGCCCAGCGCTTTTTCATCATTTCTGACAGACGCTTTCTTCCGGCCGGCGTGAGTCCCCTGCGACCTGGCTTCTTAGAAGCGGCTTTGGCCATCCCCGAACCTGGTGGCCGGCCTCTGCGTTTGGGAGCTTCCTGGGTTTCGAGCAGTCCTATAGCTCTCCCGATTCGATCCATCTCACTCTTCAACTCCGCCACGATTTTTTCCAGGTCCAATGTCCTTATCCTCCGGAGAGTTTGATCTTTACAGTTAGTTGACTAAACAGCAGCAGAGGCCATTTGGCAATAGGGAGTAGGTCGATTCTTACTCTTACAGGGCTAGCTCAGTGATCATGATCATAATTCAGCCGCGGCCTTTACGCCGAATTGTGTGATGAATAAGGCGCACGCAATCATTGCCAGACCCTTGAGGAAGAACGAAACATTGATCGCGCGCATGAGCGGGTCGGGATCGGAAACCATCGCGGTACCATGAACAACTACAGTCACCGGGATGAGAAACAGAATTATCAGCCATCCGCCTAATCGCGGACGATAGTTGAACAGGATCAAAGCGGCACCGGCGAGTTCTACCACCGCCGAAATGATTACCCAGAAGGCACGAAATGGGATGCCTGCGGGCATGAGCCTCACGTAAGAGTTCAGGTCGGTAAAATGAGTTATGCCGGAGAGGAAGAAAATCAACGTGAACAAGATACGAGCGATCAAACCGAGCGAAGGTCTTACGATGAAGAGGTCGTTCTTTTCCATGCTAGCGACCAGTAGCCGGTTTCGCCGACATACGCCACCAGCCTGACGCCACCAAGCCCCTCGCCTTGGGTCATTAGAACAAATTGTAGGAGTATCCTTCCTCGCACCGCCCGGCAGCGCTTTCGAACGGAGATCCTGCAATTCGATCCGATGTCGAATCGGTCGCGCAACTTTCTGTACCGGACGGCGTCTATATCTATGAAAGTGCAAAAGACATGAAAGCTGGGAGGCCCTCGTTCCTCCTCCCTCGCTCGCGAAATTCCCCCCCGTTTCGCAAACGAGTTTACATTGACGAGGGCCTCCTCCTCCCCTTTTTCGCGAAGCGCGAAATGGCGCGGCGAAAACTGCTCTATCGGCATTCTATTGGTCCCTATGTCGCAGCTACTCTGGAATTGTGGACCAATCGGAGATGCCGCTTTTTCGCGCAACTTTTGCCGAGCTGCTTCGTCCTCCCAAGATAAGTGTCGAGGGTGGCTGAGATCAGTCCGGAAGTCGAAGACCTGGCCGCGCTGATTCGGCGAGCTCAAGACGGATCCGAAGCAGCGCTGGAGATCCTGATTACGCGATATCAGGACCGCATCGCGGGCTTTGTCTATTCGCTGATTGGCCGCGATGACGCGATCGAGGATCTCTGCCACGACATTTTCATCAAGATGATCTCCGCCTTACCTGGCCTCAAGAATCCCGAAAGCTTCGAGGCCTGGCTATTTCGCATCGCGCGCAACGTCGCGATGGACTCCCTGCGCCGCAAGCGGTTGTGGCGCATGTTCGTGCCGTTCGAGCCCAAACATGAGCAGATCGCTGAGGCTCCTCGCGCCGATAGCCGGCTGGAATCGTTTCGCGCCGCCCTCGAAGGCATGCCGCCCAATCAGAAAGAGCTCATTCTCCTGCTCGCGGAGAATGACTGGTCATACGAACAACTGGCCGAAATCACCCATAGCAGCGTCAGCGCGGTGAAATCGCGCCTGTTCCGTGCACGGGAATATCTTCGACAGAGGACCTCCGATGAAGATTGAATCGCTTTATGTAGAACATCAGCGCCGTTACGCCGGGACCCATCTGCCGCCCAACTTTGCCCGGCTGGTCATCGACGAGGCTCGGCAGAACGCCGGACGCGCGAGCCTCGCGGTGCGGCTGCGCCTGGTCGCGATCACCGGCGCGCTATGCGTTACCGGCGCGGTGTCGATGCACTGGATTCAGACCCAGTATGTGCAGCAACAAAATCTGCAAAACTGGACCACCACCGCCGAACAAATAAGGGTGCTCGAGGAATCGATATGAGGGGAAACGTCCTGGTCGTACTCGCTACGGTCGCGCTGTTTGTGGCGGGACTTTTCGTAGGAGTATGGACCCAGAGATCGCGACCGGTCCCGCCGCCGCCGGTCGGCCCGATGGGAGAATTCCAGCATCCGGGCTCGATGGCTGCCCCGCCATCACCGCCGCGCCGGCAACCATGGTTCATCGGCGGAACCGGCGCCAATGGCCGTCAGCCCGTAAGTCCGCAAGAGCTTCGCACCCAGATCGAAGGGATAATTCCGCAGATTGCCGATTTTCAGCAGAAGGTTGACGCTATCGAGCAGCGCTTCCGGACCTCATTCGATGCGATCCTGACGCCCGAGCAGAAGCAGAAGCTCGACACCATCACCAAACGCCTCGCGAGCTTCCCCGATCCGCTTCCGGGATGTGCGCCTGGAATGGGCCCCATCTTCGTCTCGATGGTCATCTACCGGCCCACCCTCGAGCATCTCAGCGAGGACTTAAGCCTCGACGACAAGCAACGACAACAACTGAAGGATCTTTTGACCGCGCGCCGCGACAGCCTGCTTGCGCTGGTCGATGCGACCCCGCCCCCGAGCTTCAAGCTTCCTGACATGGTCAACCCCGACCCTGCGGAAGCGCGGCCCTGAGCTCTACCAGTCGAAAACCACCATACGCAGTTTCGCGGTTTCCGAACTCGGCACGGCACCAAGCGCGGCCAGGTCGCCGCGTTGATTCACTGCCAGACTGCCGGGAAAAAACGGCGGCATCCAGCGGCCCGAAGCTGAGGTATCCGCCCTCGATTCCAGCGGGACCGGGAGACCGGCGCCGGATTCGAAAACGAACAGGTGCGCCTCGCCGGTATCATCATGCCCGCCGATGTAAACCAATCCCGACGAGGTCACTGACGGATCCACGAAAGCCTTCAGCCGCGTGCCGAACTGGGTCAGGTCGCCTTCGCGCTTGATGGCAGTCAGCTCGCCATCTTTGGCCTTGAAAACCGCGGAGCGTTCCTTCGAGGCGCCGCTGACGATCAGTGTTCCATCCGACAGCAAACCTGGACGCCCATCGGAGATGTAAGTCAGGACGCCGAGCGTGGTGGGAGCTCCGGTGCGGAAGCTGCGCGACACGCGGCCGCCATTGCTCACATATGCCGCGTCGGACGAAGAACCCCGATTGGTGAATCCGATCATGTCGCCCAGGGTCGAGTGCACGATCGCAGGCCGGCCGAAGCTCGGACCGAAACTGCCTCCGCCGGGAGCGCGATCTCCTTCGCGCGCTATTTCATGCATCGAAGAATCCCCGGTGAGGGTCACGACCGCAGACTTCTCGATGCCGGAATCTTCGACGCGGCCAAGGAAGGCCATCGCGCCATCGCCGGCAATATCGGCGCTGCCGAAATACAAAAGCTTCAAGATGTGACCTTGCGCAGTGCGATCGCCAACTTTGGCTACGCAACTCAGTCGTCCATTTTGATAGCGGAAGACCGCGTCATGCCCCGAGGCTTCGGGGGCGAGAAACGCAACTACTCCATTGGCGCCCGCCACCGGATACGGATCTACTTTGAACTTTGGATGGCAACCTCCGTCGATCGAGGTCCCATCCAGCACGCGGACAATGCGCAAATTGCCGGGCGCACCGACATTCGCGCGATAGATGTCCCAGCGCGGTTGATCATCCTGCCCCACCGTCTCCGCACCGAACACCACATCGCCTTCGGGAGAGATCGACGGAACGCCAAGGTCTTCGAAGACATCGCCGCCGGGCGCAATCGCGCCGAGCTGAGCGATCAGCGTCGCGACCTCATCGCGACCGCTCGCGTACAAGCCTGAGGTCGTGTTCATATCGACACCGGCGGGACCGTCGGGGCCGCCGATGTCGAAGACCACCGCTTTAGCCGGAGTTGCGAAGAGGACCGCGGCGCACGCCATCAATCCCCAGAGACCGATCATGGCCGCCATTCTTGTTCGATTCGATTTGTGGTTTGCCAATTTTGTTTCCGACTCCACTCGCGCTCCGCCGTGGCGATTGCGCGGAAGAGATAGACCTCGCTGCGAAAAAATGTGCGATAGGTGAAACTGCGCTGACCCGAAACTTGTGCGATTGATATCGGTCTTGAGACCGGGGCCGAGATTACGATCGTCCGCTACAACTTCTGGACGGGGCAAACTGCGATGCGAACGCCCGGGACCGGACCTTCGCGGCAAGTCATCCACCACCAATAATTTTGCCCGAAACGAAAAGACCATGCAGCTCCGCCACCGCAAAAATTAAAGCCCAAGTAATGAGCAATCGAGGTGCCATCACATACCGATCGGTATGTGCTTAGGAATTTTCGCCAATAGCGCCGGAGAAATCGCGTTTTGCTACGGCTTTCGCGTTTTCGCGAGGATTTTGGACCGGTCCCCTCGCAATAGTCAGCAATCGGGTGCTGGCAAAATGAGCGCGATGGTTACGAAACTGGCAGGCTGCTATTCGCTCGCAGTGCTCCATCGATCTTCGAAGAGTGGAGCCCTTGCCTTCGCGTAGGTGTGTTTCGAAATGACACGCTCATCGACAAAATGAAGCAGGTCTAATCCGCGCCATGAGGTGGGCTTGCCATTAATAGAGAGTGTGCAGCGCCAGCTGATCATCGCCTTACCGCTCTCAGCATCAACGAAGATGTCGTCTTCGAGGAACTTCATGTCGCCGAAGGCGCCAGTGAATTGCGGCTCGAAGGCCGCGCGTATGGCGAGCTTGCCGCGGTTGCGCTTGCCGTTGAACTCGTCGTATACGCCGTCGTCGGAGAAAAACGCCATCACCGCATCGAGGTCGTTGCGATTGAACGCATCGGTGAAGTGTCGCGTGAGGTCGATCAGCTTGGCGCGTTCCATGTCGAAACTCCTTAGTGCAGTGCGGGCAGATTCAGTATCACATCCCAACTTTTTTTCGGTGCATCATCAATAGTGCGAAGGCCGACATGATTGAGGCGTTCAAGCTCGCCTCGAAACAATGACACATCGTGCAGCAGCGCGAGCGTCATGAATTCGAATCTCGCGCCATGCGTGAAATCCGGAAGGCGCGAAAAAAACGCCGCCTGAATTTCTTCGCTGGAGGGCGGCGCGGAGCTCCACCCGATCTCGGAAATCGCGATGCGCTGGGTCGGAAGATACGTCCGCACCGAGGAGTAGTAGTCATCGGGCACCGTCTCTTTGGAGGGATCCCCGAACGCATCGGGATAGCTGGTGAACGAATACACATCGACACAGTCCGCGAATTGCTTGAGCATGTCGAATTGCTGATGCGCGCGCATCACATCCCATTGGAAACTGATAGTCATCGTCTGGGCTGGATACTTCTTCTTCACCGCCGCGTAGGCTTCATGGGCAAGGCTAACGAACGAAGCGAATTCCGTGGGATTCTGCGGGAGGAAATTGATCTCGGTTGCGAGGCCGAGAACCTCCGGCTTCAGTGCCGCGAGACTCATGACCTCATCGATGTATGCGCGGCGCACCTCGAGATCAGCGAAGGTCCTGCCCGCCAATGACTTTGGCAAGTCCGGTTCCTTGCGATCATTCGACAAGGTGGTGGGACTAAGCCAGAGCTGAAATCTAAGCCCGCGCTGTTTCGCCCATCCCTGCACAACCGTAAACGCTCCCGCGGGTGGCGGCGAGCCCCATTGGAAGATCCAGGTGACATGACTTCCGATCTGCGCGCCCTCATCGAAGAAGGTTTGGAAATCATGATCCGAAAAATTCGGAAAATGCGCGGGCGACAGCGCGACTCCAATGACAGTGTCCTTAGCTGATGCGGCGCGCACTAAGCGCATCGGGCTGCTTCCGAAAAGGAGCAACGAACAGAGCGCGAACGCGAGTTGATGAGGTCTCATCGTGAGCGGCGTTCATTTCCCGTTTGGCTCGCAGACGCCAATCACCACTCCCTGTGGACTCGACCCGACGTAGGCGATCCGACCATTTTCCAGCGTGTAGGAAGTGGAAGTATAGGTAACAGCGCGGAAATCGCGCGGACTCTCCGCAAAACCCAGGTTCTTAGATTTGGTCACGATCGCGCCGCAATGTGGATCGCTGCCCGGTCGTAATTTCCAGCTAAGCGTATTCGCCGTAGTTCCATCGGAGTGCTGAACGTAAGTTCCGTTCTCAAGGTCGAAGATGCAAACATTGGTGCCTGCCATCCGGGTGTCGTCGCCCACATGCCGAGTCATCTGGCCGGAGGTAAATTTGCCGTTTCCATCCGAAACGATTTCCATGGTACCGGCGTCCGCGGCGATAGGCGCATCATTGGTTGAGAGTGGCCACCCGTAGCCATTGAGGCCGCATCGCATAGAACCACCGACGGCACTCGGCGGATTGGCGCGGGCTTCGGCCGCAAGAAGCCATGCCACCGACAGCAGCACTGTGGCGCAGCGCGAGGCGCGCATCGCCTATGCTCCCGCGATAGTCATCTCGGCGATTTTGATGGTCGGCGAGGTGGTTGACGATCGCCAGACCAGATCATTGCCGATCATCTCGATCGCGTTGAACATCTCTTTGAGGTTTCCCGCGATGGTAACCTCCTGCACCGGGTAGGTCAGCTCACCGTTTTCGATCCAAATGCCGCCGGCGCCGCGCGAGTAGTCGCCGGTGACCATATTCACCCCGAAACCGATCTGTTCGGTGAGATACAAGCCCTCTTTGACCGAGCGAATAATCTCCTCGGGCGTATAATTGCCCGGAACCAGGGAAAAGTTTGTGGTGCTCACTCCCGGTGGCGAACCGACCGAGCGCGAGGCATTTCCGGTCGGCGCGAGTTTCAGCTTGCGCGCCGAGTAGCTGTCGAGCAGATAGGTCTTGAGCTCGCCTTTCTCGACCAGATTCTTACGATTGGTCGGCAGTCCTTCGCCATCGAAAGGTTTCGAGCCCGGCCCACCGGGCATACGAGCGTCATCGACCAGGGTGACATTTGCTGATGCTACTTTCTGACCAAGTTTTCCTACTAAAAAGGAAGCTCCCTTGTATAACGACGGGCCCGCGGCGGCACTTGCCATCGTATGGACTAACCCTGCCGCCATCTGGGGATCGAAGACGATCGGAACCCGAGTGGTTTTAATTTTTCGGGCGCCAAGTTTTCGCAGCGCGCGCTCAGCCGCCTTCTTCCCAATCGACCCCGGGTCATCCAGCTTCTCGTACATCCGGTTCGAGGTGTACCAGTAGCCGGTCTGCATCCCGCTGTCGTCCTGCGCAATCGGCGCGACGCCGAGATGATAATTCGTCCCCGCATACTCGCCCGCAAAGCCCTGGCTGTTTGCGAAAATAACCCGGTAGGTGCCCGAGTCGAATTCGGCGCCCTCGGAATTCTTGATGCGCGGATCGCTGCCGAGGGCCGCCTTCTCCGCGATGCGCGCCAGTTCCAGCGCCTTGGTCGCCTCGATTATTCGATACGTGTGGTCTTCGAGATCCAGATCCGGAAAAGACTTCGGGTGCAGTGTCGCGTCGGGAAGCCCGGACCATGGATCGGGCGCGGTCAGCTTGGCGAGGTCAACCGTGCTCTTGATGAAATCCTTGAGCGAGTCCTCTTCGATCTCCGCGGTCGACGAGGTCGCCGACGATTGTCCGACGAAGACCCGCAGGCCGAGGCGCCGTTCGCGCGAACTCTTGAGCTTCTCCACTTCGCCGAGACGCACCCCTGCCGCGAGAGATTCGCCGCTGACGAGCAGCACTTCCGCCGCAGTAGCGCCACTTTTTTTCGCTACACCGAGAGCCCATTCGGCAAGCTTCAGATCTAATTCCGCCATTTACTTGTCTAAACCTTAATTGCTGGTTCCGCCGACGGTGATGCCATCGATACGAATGGTTGGCATGCCGACGCCCACCGGCACCGACTGCCCGTCTTTGCCACAGGTTCCGATTCCCGAATCGAGTTCGAGATCGTTGCCCACCATGGTCACTCGGGTCAGCACATCGGGACCGTTGCCGATAAGCGTCGCGCCCTTGACCGGCTTGGTCACCTCGCCGTTCTCGATGAGGTATGCCTCGCTCGCCGAGAACACGAATTTGCCGTTCGTGATATCGACCTGACCACCGCCGAAGCTGACCGCATAGAGGCCGCGCGGCACCGACTTGATGATGTCCTTCGGGTCGTGGTCGCCGTTGAGCATGAAGGTGTTCGTCATCCGAGGCATCGGCGCATGCGCGAAGCTCTCGCGCCTGCCGTTGCCGGTCGCCTCCATCTTCATCAGCTTGGCGTTCATCCGATCCTGCATGTAGCCGCGCAGGATGCCCTTCTCGATCAGCACCGTGCGCGAGGTCGGCGTGCCTTCGTCATCGACATTGAGGCTGCCGCGACGGCTCGCGATCGTGCCATCGTCGACAACGGTGCAGAATTCGCTGGCCACGCG
Source organism: uncultured delta proteobacterium (assembly GCA_963761255.1). GTDB lineage: Bacteria > Desulfobacterota > Binatia > Binatales > Binataceae > DATGKG01. Next base: position 232,051 of record CAVXGH010000014.1, on the reverse strand, counting down.
CTGGCCGATCTTCCCGGCGAAGGCCGAAGTGCCCTTGCGATTGAAATCGCCTTCCAGTCCATGCCCGATTGCTTCATGAAGGAGGATTCCGGGCCATCCGGGCGCAAGCACGACGATGCTCTCGCCGGCGGGCGCATCGATGGCACCCAGATTCACAATTGCCTGGCGAGCCGCCTCTTTCGCATAGTCGCGCCACTTTTCGCCTTCGAGGAAATAACGCCACTCGACGCGACCGCCTCCGCCGAAGCTCCCCATCTGGCGCTGAGTGCCTTCTTCGGCAATCACGCTCACGTTCAAACGGCATAGCGGCTGGGTGTCGGCGGCGATTTTGCCTTCACTGGTGACGATCATTACGATCTTTTGTTCGGCGACGAACGAGGCCATCACGTTCTTGATGCGAGGATCGTAGGCGCGCGCAATTTTGTCGATTTCGTAAAGGAGCTTGGCGCGCTCCTCGACCGGAATCTCCAAGGGCGTGCTCTCGAGCTCGTAAAGATTGTGGCGGCGGACCGCTCTGCCGACTTGAACCGGCGCGACCTCGCGCGTGCGCGTATCCGCGATGGCGCGCGCGGCTTCGGCCGCGATCTTCATGCGATCGACGGTAACCTCGTCCGAGTAGGCGTAGCCGGTGCGATCCTCGGCGCATACCCGAACGCCGACGCCCTGGCTGACGCTCTTGCTGGTGTGATTCACCATCGATTCCTCGAGCGCGAGAGCTTCGGCGTTGCGATACTCGAAATAGAGGTCGGCATAGTCGGCCTTCCGTTCGAGAGCCGTCCCCAGGATTTGCTCAAAGGCGGGTTCGTTCATGCCGAACCGCTTTTGGAAAAACTTTTCCGGTTTGGTCAGTTCCGTTGCCATCAGATGGTCATCCTCAGAGCCGAAATTGGCTCGATTCGTAGACGAAATAATAGCGAAGACGCTGTATTATCAATGGTTATTTGGCTTCGTTTGGTAATTTTCACTTTCGAATAGTGGCTTTGTTTCGCGGGTTAGCTCGCGATCCCGATGTGAAAGCATTAGGCATCCGGACCCTGTACGCAAGCCCTCACATTTCAATCTAAGTCGCCCAAGGCGTCGGCGCCGTCGTCTTAGACATTTTCGGCAGCAACGCTTAGGAATAGGATTCCGACGATGGCGGCATTCACACGCGAGACCCTTGGCGCGATAGACCGACTCATGCTGGAGCTTATCGCGCTGCAGGGGAAAAAAGTCCTCGACCTGGCCAATAAGATTCATCCCGGGCTCAGCTCGGAGGATATCCGCAATCCGCACGACTTCCCCGACCTGATCGCGGATTCGGGATGGAACTTCGAAGACGGCATCCTGTCGGGCTTCAAGAGCGCGCACATGGCGCTGCGCGCGAAAATCGCCGAAGCGCTGTAGCGAATCATTATGACTCCTGCGGATGCGGTGCGCGCGGCCTGCGCGATTATTGAAGGACGTCGCGGCAGCTACCCAACGCTCGTCGGTGTAGATGGATGCGGCGGCGCGGGAAAATCCACCCTCGCACGCGGCATTAATGAGGCACTTGGCGGCCGCGCCGGGATCATCAGCTGCGATGACTTCTATCGTCCGCTTATCGGCGCGCAGTATTCGCGGCTTACTCCCGAAGAGGCGTACGAGAATTACTTCGACTGGCGGCGCCTTCGCGATGAGGTGCTGACGCTCATGCGCGAGAGAAATCGCGCGCGCTATCAGCGCTACGATTGGAGCACCGATCGCCTCGCCCAATGGATCGAGATCGAGCCTCGCGAGATCGTGATCGTCGAGGGTGTTTTCTCGACACGACCGGAGTTGCGGACGCTGATCGAAGTCGCCATTTTCATCGAAACTCCGCGCGAGGAAAGAATGCGGCGGATGTTGGCGCGCCCGCAGGCCAGCATCGGATGGATGGATCGGTGGATATCCGCGGAAGACTGGTACCTCGAACACATTGCACCACATCGGAAGGCCGATTTGGTTGTCGAAGGATTCTAGCTGGTGAAAATCTTCTTCAAGGATCCGTTATTCGACGGTCAATTGCTGCGCGCGCTCAATCATGTCTACTACGGCGGCGCTGATGTGGGCGAGTGTCTTGCCACAGCCGCTCGTATCCGCGAAGGTGACCCCTCGCAGTGGCACGACGAATGGTACGCGACCGCCCAAGGTATCTATGCGCTAGGAGAGGAGAGCTTTCGGCAAGGGCATACGCAGAGCGCGCGCGAAGCGTATCTGCGAGCGTCGAACTATTTCCGCACATCCTACATCTTCCTGATGAAGGCGCCGCTGGACCCGCGTGTATCGAAGGCCTTCGATCGCCAGGCCGAAGCGTTTCAGAAAGCCGCCGGATTCTTTTCGCCTCCACCTGAGCTGGTCAAGATTCCCTACGAGGGCTCAGTTGCGTTGGCGGGTTATTTCTATCGGGCGACCAGCGATGCTTCGCCGCGGCGCACTCTCATCCTGACCGGCGGATACGACTCGACTGCTGAGGAGCTTTACTTCTTCAACGCTGCCGCGGCCATTCGGCGCGGATACAACTGCTTATGCTTCGATGGACCCGGTCAGGGTGCGGCCTTGATCAAACATGGAATCCATTTCCGACCCGATTGGGAAAACGTGATCCGGCCGATGGTCGACTATCTGCTGACGCGAAGCGACGTCGATTCCTCACGAATCGCCCTGATGGGACTCAGCTTCGGCGGTTATCTCGCGCCGCGGGCCGCCAGCGGTGAGCCGCGCCTCGCGGCGCTGATCGCGGATCCGGGACAGTTCTCCTTGTATGAGGCAGCAAAAACTCGTGTGCCGGGATTCCTGCGCCGCGGCCTTTCCGGCGAAAGCAGGGTCGCCGCGGCAATCCTCCGGCGCATCTTCGCTTCGATGGTGCGGCATCCGACTCGAGGGTGGGCACTTCGGCGCGGAATGTTCGTCCATCACGTCGCGACTCCGCTCGACTACATCAACCTGACGCGAGAATATTCGCTCGAAGGACGGGCAGAAAGGATCAGCTGCCCAACGTTGGTTTGCGCCGCTGAGAACGACGACATCGCCGCCTTTGCGAAGGTGCTGTTCGATGCGCTCGCGTGCGAAAAAAAGTTCCTGACTTTCACAAATGCGGAAGGCGCCGGTGAACATTGCGAGGATGGCAATCGATCGCTGTTTCATCAACGCGCTTTCGATTGGCTCGACGAAGTAATGGACCGGAAGTCGGAGCGTGGCCAATAGGACGGTCGGCCGCCATAGCGCCAACTTCAGTCCTGTTCTGATATCAGCGGAATGCTGAGGATGAACTCAGCGCCGCGCGGAGTTCGGTTCGCCACCGCGATACTGCCGCGCATCCGCGAGAGAACGTCCTGGGCCATCGAAAGACCCAAACCATTGCCAGTCGGTTTGGTGGTAAAGAACGGCTCGAAGATTTTCGCGATCAAATCTTCAGGGACTCCGGTGCCTTCGTCGGCGACGTGGATTTCGACCGCAGAAGGCGTGCGCCGAGTTTCGATTGTCAAGTCGCCGCCATCGGGCATCGCATCGCGAGCATTGAGCAGCAGGTTCGCGATCACATGCTTCAGCTGATTCGGCAGCACGGATACCTGCGGTATGTCATCAGGGGTGCGCCTGACAATGCGGATCATTCCACCATTGGTGGTCGGGGTCCGCTCGATCAGAAAATCCACCATATCGATCGCCGCGGTCAAAACTGCTTCGGGGTTCGCGAGCGACAGATTTTCATCGCGACGCGAGGTCACGTATTCGCGCACATTCTGCACCCGCTCAGTAGCCGCCTCGATGGAACGCGCGAGCGCGTCCACATCGGGTAGGAGATCGGGGCCCGCTTTCGATCGCAGAACCCGCAACCGCAAGCTGGAGACATTCAGGCTGTTGTTCAAATCGTGTACGAGGCCGGACGCCATCTCGCCGATCGAGCGCATCCGCTCATTGCGAAACAATTGTTCCTGCAGACTGAGAAACCCCATCAGCGCGGAAATATGCGACGTCGTATCGACGCCGAGCGTAACCACATGCGGTTCGCCATCAAGGTCGAGTCGAAACCGGAGACAAAAGAGAAAGCGATTCTGCTCGACCTGATCAGTGGTAACCAGCGGCTGCCCGGTCGAGAGGACGTGCTGATCCTTTCGCCAATAGACATGCCCAACTGTAGGAAATAACTCGTCGTCGGTTGAGCCGAGAAATTTTTCACGGGGAACGCCGAGAATTCGGGTCACCTCGGAATTCACGTAAGCATAGCGGCCGCTGGCGTCCTTCACCCACAGCCGCGCGGGAGCCTCGCCCAGCACGCGCAAAAGAAAGCTGTTCTCATCCGAGAGCGCTGGATTGAGACGTGACGGCTTTGACATCGTTCAATAGGCCTTAGCATGAGGTGGCGGAGCAGTGTCAATCATCGGGAAATTTGGGCGAGTTGCTCTTGAATGGTTAAAAAAAGGCCCGCGCGAAGCGCGGGCCTTTGGTGCCTTAGGTATGTGGCGCTCAGGCCGTAGCGGCGTGCTGATGGCCGGCGTGTTCGTCCGCGCCTTCCTTCTTGCGCCGCGGACGCTTCCTCGATGGCGCCTTCTCTTCGAGGCCGGTGAACTCAATGATCGACAGCTGGGCCGCATCGCCGCGGCGGAAGCCGAACTTCACCACGCGAGTATATCCACCCGCGCGATCTTTGTAGCGTGGCGCGATCTCATCGAAGAGCTTCTTTACCGCCTGGTGGGACTGGAGATACGCAAACGCGCGACGTCGTGCCGCGAGGTCGCCCTTCTTCCCCAGCGTCACCATCCGATCGGCGAAGCGGCGTAGTTCCTTAGCCTTCTGATCAGTGGTGGTGATGCGGCTGCTTTTCACCAGCGCGAGGAACATGTTCTTGAACAGGGCCTTACGATGAGCGCTGGTCCTGTTTAGTTTTCTTCCGAGATTAAGATGACGCATGGACTATCTCCGAGCTCCGAAACTTCAGGCGACTGTGGCAATCGCCTGCACCCTCACCAGCCTGGCAACGTGAACATTGCCTCGCGTCCTCTCCCATCAATTGTCCGCGAACAATTCGCGGACTCGGGAGAGGAAATCAGGTGGATTCGCGGCGCTCCTGCTCCTCCCACATCTTGTCGAGTTCGCTGCGCGCCGGCAGATTCTCCAGCCGCATCCCCAGCGAGAGCCCCATATCAGCCAGCACTTCCTTGATCTCATTAAGCGACTTGCGGCCGAAGTTTTTGATCTTGAGCATGTCCTGCTCGGTACGCTGAACCAGCTCGCCAATGTATTTGATGTCGGCGTTCTGGAGACCATTGAATGCGCGCACCGAAATCGGCAGTCCTTCGACCGGCCGATAGAGCAGCTCGTTGATGGTCGGGCGCGCTTCCTGCGCGCCGGTCTCAATCTGCCCGCCCGGAGCTTCAACCTCTTCTTCGACGCCCGCGAAGATGGACATTTGATCGCGTGCCACGCGCGCCGCATAGGTGAGTGCATCGCGCGCCGAGATCGAGCCGTCGGTGAAAATCTCCAGCGCGAGGCGATCGTAATCGGTGCGATTGCCGACGCGAGCATTGGTCACGGTGAAGTTAACCTTCCGAATCGGCGAAAAAACCGCATCGAGGCGGATGGTGCCGATAGGCTCGTCTTCGCCGCCGCGCTCGGCCGTAACATAACCGCGACCGCGCTTGATGACGATTTCCATGTCGAGGTCGGCGCCCTTGTCCAGCGTCGCGATATGCTGACCGGGAGTGAGCACCTCGAGGCTCGGCCCCGCGTTGATGTCGCCGGCGGTGACTACACCCTCGCCCTTGGACTTGAGCGTCGCGGTAATCTGGTCGCCCTCATGCAGGCGCAGCCGCACTTCTTTGAGGTTGAGCACGATGTCGGTGACGTCTTCCTTAACCCCTGGAATGGTCGAGAACTCGTGCAGTACGCTCTTGATCCTTACGGCTGTGATCGCGAAGCCGGGCAACGAGGAGAGGAGGATGCGGCGCAGCGCGTTGCCGACCGTGGTGCCATAGCCGCGCTCCAGCGGTTCCGCGAGGAACCGCCCGTAAGTCGCAGTGGATTCCTTCTCGTCGAACTCGACTGCTTTCGGTTTGATCAGATCACGCCAATCATTCTGCATAATTTGTCGTCTCTTGACGGGATGGATTTTCGCGGTTCATCGAGGCCTCCCGAGAGCCGCGCCGTCGCCGTCTTTTATCTTGAATAGTGCTCGACTATCAGCTTCTCGCTGATCGGCATCGTCAGGTCCGTACGGGCCGGATACGAGCGCAGGGAGCCGCGAAACTGATCGCGCTCCAATGCGATCCACGGAGGCACGCCGCGCCGCTGCGCCATCTCCAGAGCCTCCACGATGACCTTCTTGGTACGGCTCTTCTCGGTGATGCTGACCATCTGGCCGACCGCAACCAGGTACGAAGGAATCGTGACCTTCTTGCCATTGACTTCGAAATGCCCATGGCGGACCAACTGGCGCGCCTGTGACAGCGAGCTGGCAAATCCCAGCCGGTAGATGACGTTGTCGAGCCGTCGCTCGAGCAGCACCAGCAGACTTTCGCCGGTGATACCGGGCATCCGTTCCGCAACTTCAAAGTAATGCGCGAACTGCTTTTCCAGCAGCCGGTAGATGCGCTTAACCTTCTGCTTTTCGCGCAGCCGAATCGCAAACTCGGAAAAACGCGTGCGCGCCTGCCCATGCGCCCCGGGCGGATAGTTCCGGCGCTCGATCGCGCATTTATCCGAATAGCATCGCTCGCCCTTAAGGAAGAGCTTCAGCCCCTCGCGCCGGCATAGCCGGCATACTGGACCCAGGTTTCTCGCCACCTTGCTTTAGTCCTTTGCTCCGTTCAAACGCGGCGCCGTTTTGGCGGACGGCATCCGTTGTGCGGAATCGGCGTCACGTCTTTGATCGATAGTACGTTGAGCCCGGCGGACTGCAGTGCGCGCACCGCTGATTCGCGCCCGCCGCCTGGACCCTTCACATGAACGATACAACTGCGCATCCCTACTTCCGAGGCTTTGCGCGCGCACGCTTCCGCCGCCATCTGCGCGGCGAAGGGAGTACCCTTGCGCGAGCCCTTGAAGCCCACTGAACCTGCGCTCGACCACGCCACGACCAGCCCCTGCTGATCGGTAATGGTCACGATGGTGTTGTTGAAGGTCGCGTGCACATGCGCGACGCCCTCGGGCACCGAACGGCGCGCGCGTCGCGCGCGCCGTGGAGCAGGAGCACCCGCAGCTCCCGGAGCGCCGGCAGCCGCCGGCGCGGCTCCGCCTGCCGAGGCGCCAGGAGCGCCACCTGCGCCTTGCGCCCGCTCGGCACGAGGCGCCTTGGCGGGAGCCTCAGCTTGAGGAGCTTCTTTGGTTTCTTTTTCGTCAGCCATCTATTTTTTAACCTAAGCCGTAGCCCCATCCCCTTCATGGAAGGGAACAGAGAGTACGGTTTCTTTACTTCGGTGGCGCCGCCTTCTTGCCCGCGACGATCTTGCGCGGTCCCTTGCGAGTGCGCGCATTGGTATGCGTGCGCTGCCCGCGAACCGGCAATCCCTTGCGATGACGGAGGCCGCGGTAGCATCCCAAGTCCATCAGGCGCTTAATGCTTTGCTGCACTTCGCGGCGCAGGTCGCCTTCGACCTTGAAGGCGCCGTCGATGACGTTACGGATACGCACCTGCTCCTCGGCCGAGAGGTCGTCGGTCTTGCGCTCGCCGTCCACCTTGGCCTCGGAAAGAATCTTGACCGCGGCGGCGCGACCGATTCCGTAGACATACGTGAGCGCGATATCCATGCGCTTGTTCTTGGGCAACTCGATGCCAGCTACACGAGCCATCTTAAGACCTCCTGATCCCGCCTTAACCTTGGCGCTGCTTATGGCGCGGGTTGGAGCAGAGGATGCGCACCACGCCCTGGCGGCGCACCACCTTGCAGTTTTTGCAAATCTTTTTTACCGACGCGCGGACCTTCATTTCTAAAATCCTTCAGCTCGACTACCGCATGCGGTAGGTGATCCTCCCGCGAGTCAAATCGTACGGCGACAGTTCCACCGTGACCTTGTCGCCGGGAAGTATCTTGATGTAGTGCATGCGCATCTTTCCCGAGATGTGCGCGAGCACCTTGTGTCCGTTGTCCAGAGTGACCCGAAACATCGCATTGGGCAGCGCCTCTTGCACGCTGCCCTGTACTTCAATGGCATCGCCTTTAGACATATTTGCGCACCCTAGTTATGATGATCCAATTCACTCAGAATTTCCGGGCCGTTGTCAGTGATAGCGACAGAATGTTCGAAGTGGGCCGATAGTTTACCGTCTGCCGTGACCGCTGTCCATCCGTCTTTCAATATTCGCAGCCGCGGTGTGCCCTCATTCACCATCGGCTCGATCGCGATGACCATCCCCGCCTTGAGCCGAGGATTCGGCATCCCGCGCCGGAAGTAATTCGGCACTTGGGGATCCTCATGAAGCCGCCTCCCGATGCCATGACCAGCGAACTCCTCGACCACCGAAAATCCGGCGCTTTCGGCATGGCATTGCACGGCGCTGGCGATGTCGCTAATCCGATTGCCCTCGTGGCACTGCTCGATGCCTTTGTAGAGGGCTTCCCGCGTCACCCGAAGCAGCCTTTCTGTAGCCTCGGGCACCTTACCTACGGCGACCGTGCGGGCGCTGTCGCCATAGAAGCCGTCATAAACCACACCAAAATCCAGCCCGACGATATCGCCCTGCTTCAGCTTGCGGCTGGAGGGGATGCCATGCACGATTTCCTCGTTGACGGACACGCAAAGCGTCTTCGGATAGGGAACATCACCCGGCATATAGCCCTTAAACGCGGGCTTTGCGCCTTTCTTGTAGGTCAACTCTTCTGCCAGTTTGTCGAGCTCGAAAGTGGTAACTCCAGGATGTACGGCGACCGCCAGTTCCTCGAGAATCTCTGCGACTATCGTTGATGCTCTGCGCATGATCGCGAGTTCGTCCGGCGTTTTGAGGGTAATCATTGGAGTTTCGCCATTATCCGCGCGAGGATTTCGTCCGGACGTCCGATGCCGTCGATTTGCGCAAGCAGCCCAGCCTTCCCGTAGTAATCAAGCAGTGGCCTGGTAGCATTGTTGTAGACCTGAAGACGATTGCGCACCGTCTCTTCATGGTCATCGTCGCGTTGATAGAGTTCCCCACCGCACTTGTTGCAAATCCCCGGCTTGGCCGGTGGATCGAAGGTCATATGATACATCGCGTTGCAATTTCGACAGGTGCGACGACCCGAAATGCGCTTAACCAACTCCTCGTCGGGAGCGTCAATCGCGATGATTTTCGATATCGTTTCGCCTCGCCGCTGGAGCATCCCAGCCAACGCTTCCGCCTGCGGAACGCTGCGCGGAAACCCATCGAGGATAAATCCCGGCTTCGCGTCAGCTTGATCCAGACGCGCATCTATCAACTTAAGCACCAATTCGTCCGGCACCAGCGACCCCTTGTCCATGTAGTCGCGCGCCTGGATGCCGAGCGGGGTCTGATTGCGAACCGCCTCGCGCAGCAGGTCGCCGCTGGCAATCTGAGGAGCATGAATCCGCTCCCCCAGCATCCGCGCTTGCGTACCCTTACCCACTCCCGGCGGGCCCAGCATCACCAGTCGCACGAAGTTAGCTGGACCTCCGCGACTTGACGCGCCCGCGCTTCATGAAACCCTCGTAGTTGCGGGTCAGCAGATGCGTCTCGATTTGCCCGATGGTGTCAATCGCGACGCCCACCACGATCAGCAGCGCGGTACCGCCGAAGTAAAACGGCACGTTGAAGCGCATCACGAGGATGGTCGGCAATACGCATACGGCGCTGACGTAAATCGCGCCGCCCAAGGTGATTCGGGTCAGCACGCGATCGATATATTCCGCGGTATAGCGCCCAGGCCGGATACCCGGAATGAATCCGCCGTACTTCTTCAAATTGTCCGCGACGTCGGCCGGATTGAAGCTGACCGCGGTGTAGAAATAACAAAAGAACACGATCAGTCCGACGTAGATAATGTCGTAAACCAAACTGCCCGGCGTGATATACGCCGCGTAGGCCTTGATCGCCGGAATGAACGTCGCCAGCGTCGCCGGAAACACCAACAGCGACGATGCAAAAATCGGCGGGATAACTCCCGACGAATTGATCTTCAACGGCAGATGCGAACTCTGCCCGCCGTAAACCCGCCGCCCCTGCATCCGGCGCGCATACTGAATCGGAATCCGCCGCTGCGCCGTTTCGATATAGACGATGCCGAAAATAACTCCCACCGCGATCACGAGGATGAAGAGCAGCAGGAACATGCTCATTTCACCTTCGCGCACGAACTGCACCGTGGTGCTGATCGCGCTCGGCAGCCGGGCCACGATTCCCGCCATGATCACCAGCGAGATGCCGTTGCCGATGCCGCGTTCGGTGATTTGCTCACCAATCCACATCACGAACATCGAGCCCGCCGTGACCGTGATGACCGTCAATGCGATGAACTGGATGCCGGGCGAATACACCACCGGCGCTCCCGAAGGCGCGCGAACGCTTTCGAGGCCGTACGCGATCATCGAGCCCTGGACCACCGCGAGCGCCACCGTGAAGTAGCGCGTCATCTGCGTGATCTTGCGCCGGCCCGCCTCGCCCTCTTTGTAGAGCTCGTCGAGGTACGGCCACGCGACCTTGAGCAGGTCGAGGATAATCGCAACCGAGATATACGGCATGATGCCGAGGGCGAAGATCGAAAAGCGCTCCAGCGCGCCGCCGGAGAACATATTCGCCCATCCGAACAAGGTGCCCGGCGCCGAATCGAACAACGACGCGAGCGCCTGCCCATCGATACCCGGCGTCGGCACCGCGACTCCGATGCGATACACCGCCAGCATCAAGGCTGTGAAAATCAGCCGGCGGCGCAACTCGGGGATGCGCGAGGCGCCTGAAAAACCCTCAAGCATTGCTGGTCTCGCTGCCTGTACGACAGGCGTTAATCTTAGCGCTCGACCGCATGACCTAGGGAGTGGCGGCTTGCTGGGTCAGCTCGGCCGTGCCTCCCGCCTTACCAATCTTTTCTCTCGCGCTCTGCGAAAACGCATCGGCGCGCACGTTCAATTTAATGTTCAAGTCCCCGTCGCCGAGGACCTTGATCTTGAGTCCGGGCTTGGCGAGATTTCTTCCGACTAATGCCGCGATATCGACCGTGGCGCCGTCGGCAAAATCCGCCAGTTGCTTTAGATTGATAATCACGAATTCGTCACGCCGCTTCTTGTTCTTGAGCAGGCGGCGAAATCCTCGCTTCGGGATCCGCCGCGCTAATGGCATCTGCCCGCCTTCGTAGGTCGGCGGCGTATTGCCGCCCGAACGCGAGCCCTTACCCTTATGTCCCCGGCCCGAGGTCTTGCCCAGACCCGAGCCGATTCCGCGTCCGCGGCGGACATGCTTCGAGGTCGATCCCTTGGCGGGTTTCAAATCACTGAGGTTCATCTTAGTCTTTGACCTCGACCACGATATGCTGCAGGCGGCGAATCATCCCCTCGACCTGCGGGCTGCGCTTGACAGTGCTCTCGCTGCCGATCTTATGCAGACCGAGTCCCTTAACCGTTTCACGCACTCGTCGCTTGGTGCTGATGACGCTGCCGACGAGGCGAACTTTAATCATGTCGGACATCTAAAAATCCTTCTTCAAGCCGCAGCCTGCGGCTCCGGCGAGCGTCCGCGAACCTTCGCGATCTCATCCATGCTGCGCAACTGACTGAGCGCCTCGAGAGTCGCCTTTACCAGGTTATGCGGATTCGACGATCCCAGGCGCTTGGTCAGGATGTTGCGAATTCCCGCCAACTCAACCACCGCGCGCACTCCACCCGCGGCAATAACTCCGGTTCCTTCCGCCGCCGGCTTCAGAATCACCTTGCCCGCGCCGAAATGCCCCAGCACTTCGTGCGGAATGGTGCCTTCGCGCAGCGGCACTTTGACGAGGCTCTTCTTGGCGCGTTCGACGCCCTTGCGAATCGCCTCGGGGACTTCGTTGGCCTTGCCCAGACCGAAGCCGACCATCCCGTTATGGTCGCCCGCGACTACCAACGCCGAGAAGCTGAAGCGGCGTCCGCCCTTCACCACCTTCGCGACGCGGTTGATGTGGACGACCTTCTCCTTGATTTCCAGACCTTGCGGGTCGACCCGATTGGAACGATTGCGACGTTCAGCCACTTAGATTGCCTCAGCCGTAAAGCTTGCGTTCAAAATTTGAGACCCGCTTCGCGCGCGCCGTCGGCCAGCGCCTTGAGCCGGCCATGATAGAGAAACCCGTTGCGATCGAAGATTACCTGGGTGATTCCGCTGGCCAGACATTTCTGCGCGATCGCCTTGCCGACGTTTTTCGCCGCGTCGGTGTTGCGCTTGCTCTTCAAGCCGTCGCGCAACTCCGGGGTCTGCGTCGAGGCCGCCGCCAGCGTCTTGCCGCTGTCGTCCGAAATCACCTGTGCATAAATATGATGCAGCGAACGATAGATGCTCAGCCGCGGCATCGTATCCGATCCCCGCACCTTGCGCCGTACGCGGGTTTGCCGCGTCGCGCGATTGATTGCCCGATTGAAAGCCATATGGATGCCTTAACTCGCGGATGCGCCCGCAGCCGCTTTGCCGGCCTTGCGGCGGATCGTCTCTTCCGCGTACTTGATTCCTTTTCCCTTGTACGGCTCGGGTGGACGCAACTCACGAATCTGCGCCGCCACCGTGCCGAGCAACTGCCGATCGGCGCTCTCCAGCGTGATCGTCACCTGCCGATCGACCTTCGCGGTAACTCCGGCCGGCAGCTGATAAACGATCGGATGCGAATAGCCGAGCTGGAAGTTGATGTTGGTGCCCTTGACCTCGGCGCGGTAACCGACCCCGTTGATTTCCAGCACCCGGGTAAAGCCCTTGCTCACTCCGGTCGCCATATTGGAGATGAGCTTACGGACCAGGCCGTGCTTGGAGCGCTGTTCCTGGTTGTCGCCGGGCCGCTTGACGTGAAGCTCGGAGTCGGCGATTTCGATCTGATACCCTTCCGGCATCGCAAATTCGAGCTTGCCCTTGGGGCCTTCGACCTTGATGGTGCGTCCCGCGACGACGGCTTTTACGCCTTTGTCGAGGACCACCGGCTGTCTTCCTATGCGCGACATCTTTTTACCAAACCCTTCGCTACCAAACCCTCAGGAGCACTTCGCCGCCGACTTTCTTGCGCCGCGCCTCGCGCCCGGTCATCACCCCGAGCGGAGTAGTCACCACCTCGATGCCCATCCCGCGCGAAATCTTGCCCAGCTCCGCGGCGCCGCGATAGCGCCGGATACTGGGGCGGCTGACGCGCTCGATCCCCTGCATCACCGGCTCGCGCGCCGTCGAGTAGCGCACCTTGATTTTGATGGTTTTCTTGAATCCCTCGCCGCCGGTCTCGGCGCTTTCGAGAAATCCCTCGATCACCAGCACCTTGGCAATCGCTTCGCGAATCCGCGAATACGACAGCTCCAGCTCGGTATGGCGCGCGTGCGCGGCATTGCGAATTCGAGTCAGCAGTTCAGCGATCGGATCAGTTTGCGACATTAGAGCTTTTTCCCTACCAGCTTGCCTTGACCACACCGGGCAGTTGTCCGCGCAGCGCGTACTTGCGCAGGCATAGCCGGCACATCTTGAAGCGGCGATAGAACGCCCGCGCCCGTCCGCATAGCGGACAGCGATTATATGCGCGCGCTTTGAATTTCTGCGGCCGGACCGCCTTGATCTTGAGAGACTTCTTCGCCATTTCGTCGATTTCCTGTGCTTGTGCGCCTATGCTGCCGCGGCTTGTCCGGTGCTGCGATCGCCGGCCGCGTTTCTAAACGGCATCCCCAGCGTGCGCAGCAGGGTCAAGCCCTCGAAATCGCTGCGCGCCGTGGTTCCGAAAGTTATGGTTAAACCCTTCACCTTCTCGATTTTGTCGAGATTCAATTCCGCGAAAATCGTGTGCTCGCGCAAACCCAGCGAATAGTTCCCGCGCCCGTCAAACGACTTCTCGCTGATGCCGTGGAAGTCACGCACCCGGGGTAGCGCGACGTTTACCAGGCGATCGAAAAATTCCCACATCCGCTCGCGCCGCAGCGTCACCATCACGCCGATCGGCACGTTCTCGCGCAGCTTGAAATTCGAAATCGCCTTGCGCGCCTTGGTCATGATCGGCTTCTGGCCCGCGATGACGGTGAGCTCTTCCGCCGCCGCTTCCAAAAGCTTGATATTGTCGCGCGCTTCGCCGAGTCCCATGTTGATGACGATCTTGCTAAGCCGCGGCACTCGCATCTTGTTCTCGATCTTGAGCTCGCGCATCAGGATCGGCGCAATCTCGGCCTCGTACTTGAGGCGCATCCGGGCGGGAATCTTGGGCTCGGGCTCGCGCGGCTTGGCCGGCGCGGCGGGAGCGGCTTCCTGCTCCGCGCCCTTCTTGCGCTGCTGCTTGCCGCCCTCAGCCTTCTGGGCCTTGGCGCCCTGGTCGCCTTTTTCCTGGCGCTTGCCCTTTTCGGGCTTGTCGGTTTTATCGGCCATTATTCATTCCCCAAAACTTCGTCGCAGCGGCGGCACACCCGCGACTTGGTGTCGTCGCCGTTATGCTTCCATCCCACCCGGACCGGCGCGTTGCAGCGATCGCAGAACATCATGACGTTTTCGATCCGCAGCGGCGCTTCCTTCTCGATGATCCCGCCGGGGCTGGTCGCGCCACGCGGCTTGGAATGGCGCTTGACCATGTTGAGGCGCTCGACAATCAGACGGCCCGCCTCCGGCATCACGCGCATGACCTTGCCGGTCTTGCCGCGGTCACGGCCTTTGACCACCATGACCATATCGTTCTTCTTAATTTTGACTTTCAGCATTGTCGTGCTCGCTTAGAGAACTTCCGGGGCGAGCGAAATAATTTTCAGGAACTTTTTGGCCCGCAGCTCACGCGCGACCGGCCCAAAAATGCGCGTCCCGATCGGCTCATGCTCCTTGTCCAGCAGCACCGCCGAATTGCCGTCGAAGCGGATATAAGACCCGTCGTCGCGGCTGATTTCCTTGGCCGTCCGCACGATCACGGCGCGCGATACTTCGCCCTTCTTCACCTTGGCGTTGGGAATCGCTTCCTTGACCGCCACCACGATAACGTCGCCCACCCCCGCATAGCGCCGGCGCGAGCCGCCCAGCACCTTGATGCACTGGACTTTGCGCGCGCCCGAATTGTCGGCGACATCCAAAATGGTTCGCATCTGCACCATGATTAAATCTTCCTGCTCTGCCCTGCGGGCCTTAGCCCGCGGTCTTGGTGATGATGCTGCTGACGCGCCATCGTTTGTTCTTCGAAAGCGGCTGGCTCTCGACGATCGCGACCCGGTCGCCCTCGGCGCACTGGCCCTTTTCGTCATGCGCCATGAACCGCCGCCGCTGCTTCATCCGCTTGCCGTAAATCGGATGCTCGACGAGGCGATCGACCTGGACCACCACCGTCTTGGTCATCTTGGCGGAGACTACGGTACCCTCGCGCCGTTTAATTCGTTCCCGCATTGCCCGCCTTCGCGCCCGCGTTCCCGGGCTTGCCTTCTTTCTGTCGAATAACCGTGAGCAGCCGCGCCAGGTCACGGCGCGACTTTTTGTAGTTGCTCGGATTTTCCATCTGATTGGTCCGCAGCTTCAAGCGAAAGCGAAACAGCTCCTCGCGCATCTCGCGTTCCTTGATGCGCAAGTCCCCCGGCGCCATCTGGCGGATTTCGTCAAGCTCCAAGGCTGCCCTCCTCGCGCGTGATGACCACGGTCTTGACCGGCAGTTTATGCGACGCGAGGCGCATCGCTTCCATCGCAGTCGCCCGGTCCACCCCTTCCATCTCGAACAGAATCCGGCCTGGGCGCACGCACGCGACCCATCCTTCGGGCGCGCCCTTGCCCTTGCCCATGCGGGTCTCGGCCGGCTTCTTGGTAAACGGCTTATCGGGGAACACCCGGATCCATACCCGGCCGCCGCGCTTGATATGCCGCGTCAGCGCGATACGGGCGGCTTCCAGCGCGCGCGTGTCGATGCGGCAGGTTTCGATACTCTTCAGTCCGTAATCGCCAAAGGCCAGCTCGACGCCGCGGTTTTCCGCGCCGCGGACGCGACCCTTCATGATCTTGCGATACTTGACTTTCTTCGGTTGCATCATAGGCGTGTACCGCTACTGATTCTGCGCCGGAGTGCCGAGGCGGCGCGCGTCTTCTTCGCGCCGGGTCAGCACCTCGCCCCGGAAAATCCAGGTCTTCACGCCGATGACGCCGTAAGTCGTCTTCGCTTCGGCGAATCCATAAGCCACGTCGGCGCGCAGCGTCTGCAGCGGCACCCGACCCTCGCGATACCATTCCGAGCGGGCGATTTCCGCGCCGCCGAGACGTCCCGCGACATGAACCTTGACACCCTGCGCGCCCATCCGCATCGCACGCGTGACCGCTTCCTTCATCGCGCGGCGAAAGGCGACGCGGCGTTCGAGCTGCAGCGCGATATTCTCGGCCACCAGCTGCGGATCGAGGTCGGGACGGCGGACTTCGTGGATGTTGAGAAAGGCGTCCTTGCCCTTCATCATCTTGCCGATTTCGCTCTTCAGCTTCTCGATCTCGGCGCCCTTCTTTCCGATCACGATTCCGGGCCGCGCGGTGTGAATATTGATCTTGGCCTTGTTGGCCATCCGCTCGATTTCAATCTTCGAGATGCCCGCATGATAGAGGCGCTTCTTGATGAACTCGCGCAGGCGGATGTCCTCGTGCAGCAAGGCGGCGTAGTCGTTGGTCGCGAACCAGCGCGAGTCCCAGGTGTCGATGACGCCGAGCCGCAGCCCGCGCGGATGTGATTTCTGGCCCATCTAAAAATTCCTCACGACGCGCGCTCGTCCACCACCACAGTCAGATGACTGGAGCGCTTGAGAATCGGCGTCGCATGCATGTGCGCGCGCGGCATCGAACGCTTCCAGGTCGGACCCGCATTCGCAATCGCGCTTTTAACGAAAAGGTTGTCTTCATCGACGTTCTGCTGATCGACCGCATTGGCCACCGCCGACATCAGGGTCTTGCGCACGAAGCGCGCGCCCTTTTTCGGGGTGAACTCGAGGATCGAGATCGCGCGGTCAACTCGCTGTCCCGCGATCAGCTCGCAGATGAGCCGGAGCTTCTGCGGTGAAATCCGGATAAACCGGCTATGCGCCTTGGCTTCCATGCTGTTGGTCCTACGCCTTCGCCGCGGGCGCCTTGGCCGTCGCCGCCTGGGTCGCCGCGCCGCCGCCGGCCGGAGCCGCCGAGCTCTTCACGTCGCCCTTGCGATCGCCGGCATGCCCGTGGAAGGTGCGCGTCGGCGAAAACTCACCGAGCTTGTGCCCCACCATATTTTCCGTGCAGTACACCGGGATGAACTTGTTCCCGTTATGCACCGCGAAGGTGACCCCGATCATGTCGGGCGTGATCATCGAACGTCGCGACCAGGTCCTGATGATGCGGCGGTCGGTGGCGGAAGCGCCTTCGACCTTTTTCAGGACGTGCTTGTCGACGAACGGACCTTTTTTCAGCGACCTCGCCATAAACCCCTAGCCCCGTTTCCCGCGCGGACGGCGGCTCACGATGAACTTGTTGGAACTCTTCTTGGGACTGCGCGTCTTGTAACCTTTGGCCGGCTGCCCCCACGGCGACTGTGGATGATTGCCCTTGGAGCGGCCCTCACCACCGCCGTGCGGATGGTCAACCGGATTCATCGCCACGCCGCGCACGTGCCCGCGCTTGCCGAGCCATCGCGAGCGGCCCGCCTTGCCGATGGAAATATTCTCATGCTCGACGTTGCCGACCTGGCCGATGGTCGCGCGGCATTCCGCCAGCACCATCCGCTGCTCCCCCGAGGGAAGCTTCAGCAGCGCCATCTTGCCTTCTTTCGCCATCAGCTGGGTCTGCGTGCCCGCGCCGCGCGAAAGCTGCGCGCCCGCACCCGGCTTCATTTCGATGGCGTGCACGATGGTACCGACCGGGATGCTCCTCAGCGGCAGCGCGTTGCCCGGCTTGATGTCGGCATCCGGCCCGGACTCGACCTTGTCACCGGCCTTGAGGCCTTCCGGCGCCAGGATGTAGCTCTTGCGCCCGTCGGCATAGTGGATGAGCGCGAGATTCGCCGAGCGATTCGGATCGTACTCCAGCGCCGCAACTACGCCGGCGACGCCGTCGTGGTCGCGCCGGAAATCGATGATGCGCATCCGGCGCTTGTGCCCGCCGCCGCGATGACGCGAAGTCATCCTGCCGCGGTTGTTGCGCCCGCCCGAATGCGTCAGCGGCGCGAGCAGGCTCTTCTCGGGCTCCTTTTTGGAGAGCGCCGAGAAGTCAGCGATCTGCATGAAGCGCTGACCCGGAGTCCGGGGTTTGAGTTGGATTACTGCCATCGCGAGGTCTCGCTACTTTCTCTTGCTAACTTTACGTCTAACCTCGAAGGACTAGAGCCCCTCGAAAAATTCGATCTTGTCGCCCTCTTTAAGGGTGACGTAGGCCTTTTTCCAGTTGCGCTGACGCCCCGACGATTTTCCGCGCCGGCGCAGCTTGCCCATATAGTTGCTGGTCCGTATCGCCACCACCGTCACCTTGAACAGCTCCTCGATGGCGCCGCGAATCTTGTCCTTGCCCGCCTCGTGCCGGACCCTGAAAACCACCTGATTCGCCTTCTCGGTCGCCATCGTGCTCTTCTCGGTGACCAGCGGCGACAAAATGACTTGATCGTTCGTCATCGTGACTTATGCCTCCGCTCCGGCTTTCGCCTTTTCGGTCAAGCGCGCTTCGATGGCCTTCGCCGCCTTCGTCGTCATCACGATTTCATCGTAATTGAGCACGTCGTAAACGTTCAGGCCGGCGACCGGGAGCACCTTATGCCGGGCGAGATTGCGCGCCGCGCGGAAAAAATTCGCGTCTTCCTCGCCGGTGACGATCAGCGCATGACTCACGCCGAGCGCCGCGAGGAACGCATTCGCCGCCTTGGTCTTCGGCTCCGCCAGTTCCAGCGACTCGACCACTACCAGCTTGCCGTTTTTCGCTCGATCCGACAGCGCGAGGCATAATGCCTGCCGCCACGCCTTTTTCGGCATCTTGTACGAATAGTCACGCGGCAGCGGTCCGAAGGTCGTTCCGCCATGTCTCCACAGCGGCGATCTAGTCGATCCCGCACGCGCGCGGCCGGTGCCCTTCTGGCGCCACGGCTTTTTGCCGCCGCCCGAGATGAAACCCTTGGTCTTGGTCGAGGCGGTTCCGCGCCGCCGATTCGCCATCTGCATCCGCACCGCTTCATGCAACAGCGAGTTGTCGCCCTCGCGTCCGAACACCGCGCCCGCGACTTCGAAGTCGCCCTTGCGCTCGCTGGCCGAAAACAGCGGCACCTTGACCGGACTATGTTCTACCGCCGCCTTAGGCATTGGCCGCCACCTGCAATCCGCGATTCTTGGAGCGCGCCGCATGATGCACGATCACGATCGCTCCGTCGGAACCCGGGACCGCGCCGGAAATCAGCACCGCGTTGTCCTCGGGCAGAATGTCGATAACTTTAAGATTCAACACCGTGGCCTTGACGTTGCCCATCTGCCCCGCCATCCGCATCCCCTTGCGCACGCGTCCGGGATACGAGCGGTTACCGATCGAGCCACCATGGCGAAAATACTCGTGGGTTCCGCGCGAGCCAGGAAAACCCGCAAAGTGATGCCGCTTGATGACGCCCTGGTAGCCGTGACCTTTGGAGGTCGCGCTCACGTCAACCGTGTCGCCAATCTTGAACACGTCGCCAATCGCGATCGGCTGCCCGAGCTTCAACTCGCCGTCACCGCGCTTGGCAAATTCGGTGGTCTTGATGCCGGGGGCAATCTCGCTCTTGGCGAAATGGCCGCGCGCCGCGTGGCTCGCCCGGCTCAGCTTCTTCTTGCCGAAGGTGACCTGGATCGCTTCGTAACCGTCAGTCGGCTCGGTCTTGATCTGCGACACGGTACACGGTCCGAGCTGCACGACGGTGACCGCGCTGACGTTGCCCGCCGCGTCGGTGACCTGGGTCATGCCCAATTTTTTTCCGATAAGTCCGTTAATCACTGTCTTCTACTCGCGCCGCCGGCTATTCAAGTTTGATCTCGACATCCACGCCCGCCGCCAAATCGAGCTTGCCCAGCGCGTCGATGGTCTGCTGGGTCGGCTCGAGGACATCGAGCAGCCGCTTATGGGTGCGGATCTCAAAATGCTCGCGCGACTTCTTGTCCACGTGCGGCGAGCGGTTGACGCAAAAGCGTTCGATCCGGGTCGGCAGCGGGATCGGTCCCGCCACGCGGCCGCCGGTGCGCCGGATAGTATCGACGATCTCGCGCACCGACTGATCGAGCAGCCGGTAATCGTACGCCTTAAGGCGAATGCGTATCTTTTCGTTCATCGTTCCTTATGTTCCGCGTCCTTACCTTAGGGCGTGCGCGCTCTCCGGTCAGTTCCTTCGTTGCACTCAAAAATCGATCGTTGCAGCGACCTCTTTCCGATGATCGCTGCAACGATCCCTACGATCTTCTTTGCTAAAGCGGGCCTTACAAAATGCCCCTACTTTATAATTTTCGCAACCACGCCCGCGCCGACGGTCCGGCCGCCTTCACGAATTGCGAAGCGCAGTCCCTCGTCCATCGCGACCGGGGTGATCAACTCACCCTGGATCTTGATGTTGTCGCCGGGCATGACCATTTCCGTCCCTTCCGGCAGGCTCAGCACGCCCGTCACGTCGGTGGTGCGGAAGTAGAACTGCGGACGATAGCCGCTGAAGAACGGCGTATGCCGCCCGCCTTCGTCTTTGGTCAGAATGTACGCCGACGCCTCGAAAGTCGTGTGCGGGGTGATACTGCCGGGTTTCGCCAGCACCTGTCCGCGCTCGATATCTTCGCGCTTGGTCCCGCGCAGGAGCACACCGACGTTGTCACCCGCCTGACCCTCGTCGAGGATCTTGCGGAACATTTCGACGCCGGTCACCACGGTCTTGGTGGTATCCTTGAAGCCGACGATTTCGACTTCCTCGCCGACCTTGACCTTGCCCTTCTCGACGCGGCCGGTCACCACGGTGCCGCGGCCCGAGATCGAGAACACGTCTTCAATCGGCATCAGGAACGGCTTTTCGGTTTCGCGCTTG
This sequence comes from uncultured delta proteobacterium, assembly GCA_963761255.1. Taxonomy (GTDB): domain Bacteria; phylum Desulfobacterota; class Binatia; order Binatales; family Binataceae; genus DATGKG01. The sequence continues at coordinate 210,953 of CAVXGH010000014.1, read as the reverse complement.
GGCTGCGGCACGTAGCTGTCCACCGCGTCCATCAACTCGAGGATGGGCTTGCAGTTGGCGCAGTCATCCTTGCCGCATCCGCAGTTGAGCGCGTTGAGCGCGCTGCCGCGAATGACCGGAACGTTGTCGCCGTCAAAGTTGTACTTCTTGAGCAGCTCGCGCACTTCGAGTTCGACCAGGTCGAGCAGCTCGGGGTCATCGACCATGTCGACCTTGTTCATGAACACCACGATCGAGGGCACGCCGACCTGGTAGGCGAGCAGGATATGCTCGCGGGTCTGCGGCATCGGGCCGTCGTTGGCGCCGACCACCAGGATCGCGCCGTCCATCTGGGCCGCGCCGGTGATCATGTTCTTGATGTAGTCGGCGTGTCCCGGGCAATCGACATGCGCATAGTGGCGCTTGGTAGTCTCGTATTCGACGTGCGCGATTGCGATCGTGATACCACGCTCGCGTTCTTCCGGCGCCTTGTCGATTTGATCGAAGGCGATGAAGTTGGCGAGTTTCTTCGAAGCGAGCACCTTGGTAATCGCCGCGGTCAAGGTGGTCTTGCCGTGGTCGATATGACCGATCGTCCCGACGTTGGCGTGGGGTTTAGTGCGCTCGAATTTAGCCTTTCCCATTGCTCATCCTCCGGATGATTTGCGGATAAATTCGCGCCTACAATGCGCGAATATCCTTCCCAAAAATTTAACGCGCCGCGAGCCTCACGCCCGCGGACGGATCATTCAATATAAGCACGCCGGCCACACGCCGCTTACGCGGCCTTCTCGCCCTTTGTGATCTCTTCCAGTAACTGCTGCGGAACCGCCTCATAGGCCGCAAACTGCATGGTGTAGGTCGCGCGCCCCTGGCTGACCGAGCGCAGCTTGGTCGCATAACCAAACATGGTGCCCAACGGGACCCGCGCCTCGATCACCTGCGCGCCGCCGCGGCCTTCCATGTTCAGGATCTTGCCCCGGCGCGAATTCAGGTCGCCGATGACGTCGCCCATGAAATCCTGCGGGGTGACCACTTCCACTTCCATCACCGGCTCGAGCAACTGCGGCGCCGCTTTCGAGCAAGCCTCTTTGAATGCCATCGAGCCCGCGATCTTGAATGCGAGTTCCGACGAATCGACTTCGTGATGCTTGCCGTCGAGCAACGTCGCCTTGATATCCACCATCGGATAGCCGGCCAACACCCCGTTTTCCATCGCCTCTTTGATGCCGTCCTCGACCGGGCGGATAAACTGGCGCGGAATCGAGCCGCCCTTGGTGCCGTCGACGAACTCGAAGCCACTGCCCTTGCCCAGCGGCTCGATCCTTAGATCGACTACACCGAACTGTCCATGGCCGCCGGTCTGGCGCACGAAACGCCCTTCGGCTTCCGACAGCTTGCGAATGGTCTCGCGATAGGCGACCTGCGGCTTGCCCACGGTCGCATCGACTTTGAACTCGCGCAGCAGCCGGTCAACGATGATCTCGAGATGAAGCTCGCCCATCCCGGCAATCAAGGTTTGCGCGGTTTCTTTATTCACGCTCACGCGGAACGACGGATCTTCTTTCGCGAGCTTCTGCAGCGACTCGCCGAGCTTTTCCTGGTCGGCCTTGGTCTTCGGCTCGATCGCGATCTGGATGACCGGGTCGGGAAACTCGATCGCTTCCAGCACGATCGCCTTGGCCGGATCGCATAGCGTGTCGCCGGTGGTGGTGTCGCGCAGACCGACCGCGCAAATATCGCCCGCGTAGATCTCGGTCAGCTCCTCGCGCTTGTTCGCATGCATCTTGAACAGACGCCCGATGCGCTCGCGCTTCTGCTTGGTCGAATTCAGCACCGACACACCGGTGGTCAGGGTGCCTGAATAGACCCGCAGAAACGTCACCGTGCCGAGGAACGGATCGGTCATGATCTTGAAGGCGAGCGCGGAAAACGGCGCGTCATCGCGCGGCCAGCGCTCTTCCTTCTTTTCCTTGTTGCCGTCGACGATGCCGACCACCGGGGGCAGATCGTTGGGCGACGGCAGAAAATCCACTACCGCATCGAGCATCGGCTGCACGCCCTTGTTCTTAAAGGCGGAACCGAGCACGACCGGAATAATTTCAATTTTAAGCGTGGCGGTGCGGACCGCCTTGCGCAGCATCTCGGGAGAAATCTCGGCGCCCTTCCCTTCCAGGTAGAGCTCCATGATCTTTTCGTCGTGGTCGGCGAGCGCTTCGATCATTTTATCGCGATAGCCGGCTGCGGTTTCGCGCAGATCAGCGGGAATTTCCTCGACCCGGAACTTCGCGCCGAGGCGATCCTCGTCCCAGATCAGCGCCTTGTTTTCGATCAGATCGACGACGCCGGTAAACTTTTCTTCCGCGCCGATCGGAAGATGAATCGGAACCGGATTGGCCTTGAGCTTGTCGCGGATTTCCTGCACCACGCGCGGAAAATCGGCGCCCACGCGATCCATCTTGTTGACGAACGCGACCCGCGGAACGCGATACTTGTCCGCCTGGCGCCAGACCGTCTCGGACTGCGGCTCGACTCCGCCCACCGCGCAGAACACCGCGACCGCGCCGTCGAGCACGCGCAGCGAGCGTTCCACTTCGATGGTGAAATCGACGTGTCCGGGAGTATCGATGATATTGATGCGATGGTCGCGCCAGAAACACGTCGTCGCGGCGGACGTGATCGTGATACCGCGCTCCTGCTCCTGGACCATCCAGTCCATCGTGGCGGTACCCTCGTGCACTTCACCGATCTTGTAGTTAATCCCGGTGTAGTAAAGGATCCGCTCCGTGGTGGTCGTTTTACCGGCATCAATATGGGCCATGATGCCGATGTTGCGCACCCGTTCTATTGGCGTCTCACGAGCCATTACAAATACTTCTTAAATGTTACCAGCGGTAATGCGCGAATGCCCGGTTGGCGTCGGCCATGCGATGCGTGTCTTCGCGCTTTTTGACCGCACCGCCGCGATTTTGCGCCGCTTCCATGATCTCGGCGCCGAGTCGCTCTTCCATCGATTTTTCCCCGCGCGCCCGCGCCGCCGTCACCAGCCATCGCATGGCCAATGAGTTGCGCCTAAGCGGCGGAACTTCCACCGGCACCTGGTAGTTGGCGCCGCCGACGCGCCGCGAGCGAACCTCGACCGCGGGGCGGATGTTCTCGAGCGCCTTTTTGAAAACTTCCAACCCCGGTTCCTTGGTGCGCTCGCCGACCAGATCGATCGCTCCGTAGAGGATCTGTTCGGTGGTCGACTTCTTGCCGCGCTCCATCACGATATTCACGAACTTCGCAACCGTGCGATCGTGGTACTTGGGGTCCGGGGTAATCTCCCGGATTCGGGCCTGACCTTTACGTGACATGATTTTCTACTTCGGCTTTTTGGAGCCGTACTTGGAGCGGCCCTTGCGGCGATCGTTCACGCCGATCGAGTCCAGCGTGCCGCGGATGACGTGGTAGCGAACGCCCGGCAGATCCTTTACGCGGCCACCGCGCACCAGCACCACCGAGTGCTCCTGCAGGTTGTGTCCCACGCCCGGGATATAGGTCGAGACCTCGAAGCCGTTGGAGAGGCGCACACGAGCCACCTTGCGCAAGGCCGAGTTGGGCTTCTTGGGCGTAGTGGTTTTCACCTGCGTGCATACGCCGCGCTTTTGCGGGCAGGCCTCGAGCTGCGGCGCCTTGCTCTTGAAGCGCTTCTTTTCTCTCGCTCCGCGAATGAGCTGATTAATCGTCGGCACTAGTTTCTCTGCTTCTTTCCGATTGCCAGGCCGCTCCCCCTGCATCCCGGCGTTACTTCGATCTTTTTTATATAAACCCGCGCACTCGATTCTCGGGCTTGCGCGGTTTTCCCGGATTCTCGTCAGGGGCGGGAAGCGGGTGTTTCAAACAAACCCCCCAAGGGCACTGGTCCCTTGGGGGAATATAAGGTTTTAAGCTAACCGGTAAGCTGTGTCAATCTCCGGCCGGCATCCGGGCTTCCACCGGGACACTTTTCTCCAATTCGTCGGCTTCCGCGGGCGCGCCCTCGACCTTGAGCTCCATCTCATGGTAACCCGCCAGTCCGGTTCCGGCCGGGATCAGACGTCCCATGATGACGTTTTCCTTCAGACCCACCAGGCGGTCGATGCGGCCGTTGATCGCGGCTTCGGTAAGCACCCGGGTGGTTTCCTGGAACGACGCCGCCGAGATGAAGCTCTCAGTGGACAGCGAGGCCTTGGTGATCCCGAGCAGCAGCGGCTCCGCGATCGCGGGCTCGCCGCCCTTGCCGATGACCTTGGCGTTCTCCTCGTCGAAGCGCCATTTTTCGACATGGTCGCCGACCAGAAAATCGGTGTCGCCGACTTCCTTGATACGGACGCGGCGCAGCATCTGGCGCACGATCACCTCGATATGCTTGTCGTTGATGCGCACGCCCTGCAGCCGGTAGATTTCCTGGATTTCGTCGACCAGGTACTTCGCCAGCGCCTTCTCGCCGAGGATGGTGAGAATGTCGTGCGGATTGGAGGAGCCTTCCATCAACGGCTCGCCGGCCCGGATCATGTCGCCCTCGTGCACGCCGATATGCTTGCCCTTGGCGATGAGATATTCGCGCGGCTCGCCGACTTCCGGCGTCACCACAACTTTGCGTTTGCCCTTGGTATCCTTGCCGAAGGAAACCTGCCCGTCGATTTCGGAGATGACGGCGAATTCCTTGGGCTTGCGTGCCTCGAACAATTCCGCAACTCGAGGCAGACCGCCGGTGATGTCCTTGGTCTTGGTGGTCTCGCGCGGAATCTTCGCGATGACGTCGCCGGGGAAAACCTCCGAATGCTCGGGGACGTTGATATACGCGCCCACCGGCAGGAAGTAGCGCGCCATATTCTCGCTATGGGGCAGCTTCAGAGTCTTGCCGTGCGCGTCTTTGATCGAGATACGCGGACGCACATCGAGTTCGCGATTCTCCACGATGACGTTGGAACGCGCGCCGGTACGCTCATCGACGCGCTCCTCCATGGTCTTGCCTTCGAGGATGTCGCCGTACTTAATCGTCCCGCCCACTTCCGTGATGATAGGCGTGGTGTACGGATCCCATTCGGCGATGAGCTCGGCGCCCTTGACCTTGTCGCCGTCGCCCTTGCGCAGTTTCGCGCCGTAAACCAATGGATAGCGCTCGCGTTCGCGCTCGCGCACAATGCCGGTATCCGAGGTGACCTGCTCGGCCACGGTGATTTCGCCGTGCCGCGTCATGACCACCAGGCTGCCGTCCCGCGACTTCACCGTATTGACGCCGTGCAGCCGCACCACGCCGTCGTTGCGCGCTTCCAGGGTGGTCTGCTCAGCGCGACGGCTGGCGGTACCACCGATGTGGAAGGTGCGCATCGTAAGCTGCGTGCCGGGCTCGCCGATCGACTGCGCGGCGATAATTCCGATCGCCTCGCCGAGGTTGACCGGATGTCCACGCCCGAGGTCGCGTCCGTAGCACTTGACGCATACGCCCGACGCGCGACTGACAGGTGAGCACCGAGCGAATCTTGACCCGCTCGACGCCGGCCTCCTCGATCTTGCGAACTTTGTCCTCATCGATCGAGTCGTTGGCATGCACCAGCACATCGTTGGTGAATGGATCGCGGATTTCTTCGAGCGCCACGCGGCCGAGCACGCGGTCGCCGAGGTTCTCGATGATCTCGCCGCCTTCGACCAGCGGCGTCATCTCAATCCCGTCGAGCGTGCCGCAATCGTCTTCGGTGATGATCGAATCCTGCGCGACATCGACCAGCCGGCGCGTCAGGTAACCGGAATTCGCCGTCTTGAGCGCGGTGTCGGCGAGTCCCTTGCGCGCGCCGTGAGTCGAGATGAAGTACTGCAACACCGTGAGCCCCTCGCGGAAGTTCGCGGTGATGGGAGTTTCGATGATTTCGCCCGACGGCTTCGCCATCAGACCGCGCAGCCCCGCGAGCTGACGAATCTGCTGCTCGGAACCTCGCGCGCCCGAATCGGCCATGATGAAAATCGGGTTGAACGACGGCCCGACGATGTCCTTGTTGTCCTTGTCCTTGCCGAAGACCTGAGTCGACAGGCCCTTGATGACGGCGCCGCCGATTTCGTCCTGCACTTCCGCCCAGATGTCGACGACCTTGTTGTAGCGCTCACCGTCAGTGATGACGCCGTTATTGTACTGCTTCTGAATTTCCGCGACCTGCTTCTGCGCCTCTTCGAGCAGATGCGCCTTCTGCTGCGGAATTTTCATGTCTTTGATGGAGATGGAGATTCCCGCGCGGGTCGCGAACTCGTAGCCCATATCCTTCATGCGGTCGGCGAAGATAACCGTCGCCTTGTTGCCGCATTTGCGATAGACGAGGTCGATCAGGTTGCCGAGTTCCTTCTTCTTCATGGTGCGGTTGATTTCCGCAAAGGGAATCTCGGGCGGCACGATCTCGTTGAGCAGGATTCGACCGACTGTCGTCTCGACGCGCTTGAACTGCGGCGCCCCGTTGCCGTTGCCATCCGCATCGGCATGCTTGGCAGCCTTCTTCGACTTGGTGCTCGCTTTGCCGTTAGCCTTCTCGGCATGCTCGGCTTTTTCGCGCGCGATATCGTCGATGCCGGGAATTCCGTCGACCCGAATCGCCGCCATCCGCACATTGATCTTCGCGTGCAGGCTGATTTCGCCGTGGTCATAGGCGATGCGCACTTCGTCAGAGTTGGCGAAGAATTTCCCCTCGCCCAGCGCCAGCGGACGCTCACGCGTCATGTAGTAAAGTCCCAGCACCATGTCCTGGGTCGGCACGATAATCGGCTTGCCATGCGCCGGTGACAGGATGTTGTTCGTCGACATCATGAGCGCGCGCGACTCGACCTGCGCCTCGATCGACAGCGGCACATGCACCGCCATCTGATCGCCGTCGAAGTCGGCGTTGTACGCGACGCACACCAGCGGATGCAGCTGGATGGCCTTGCCTTCAATCAGGACCGGCTCGAATGCCTGGATGCCGAGGCGATGCAGCGTCGGTGCGCGGTTGAGCAGCACCGGATGCTCGCGGATGACATCATCGAGGATGTCCCAAACGTCCTTGCCCTCTTTCTCGACCATCTTCTTGGCGCTCTTGATGGTCGTGACGTAGCCCTTTTCTTCCAGCTTGTTGTAGATGAACGGCTTGAACAGTTCGAGCGCCATCTTCTTGGGCAATCCGCACTGATGGAGGCGCAGCTCGGGGCCGACCACGATGACGGAGCGGCCCGAGTAATCGACGCGCTTGCCCAGTAGATTTTGCCGGAAGCGTCCCGACTTGCCCTTGAGCATGTCGGAGAGCGACTTCAGCGGACGCTTGCTGGGCCCGGTGATCGCGCGGCCGCGGCGGCCGTTGTCGAACAGCGCATCGACGGCTTCCTGCAGCATCCGCTTTTCGTTGCGGATGATGATGTCGGGAGCATTCAGCTCGATGAGTCTCTTCAGGCGGTTGTTGCGGTTGATGACACGCCGGTACAGGTCGTTCAAATCCGAGGTCGCGAAACGGCCGCCATCGAGCGGAACCAGCGGACGCAGATCAGGCGGAATGACCGGCAGGATAGTCAGGATCATCCATTCCGGCTTGTTGCCCGACTCGCGAAACGCGTTGACGACTTTGAGTCGCTTCGCAGTCTTCTTGCGCCGCGCTTCCGACGCCGTCGCCTTCATCTCGACGCGCAGATCTTCGGACAGCTTTTCCAGTTCGAGCTGGGTCAGCAGGGTGCGAATCGCTTCAGCGCCCATCTCGGCCTTGAAGCCGTCGGCAAACTGTTCTTTGGCCTCGCGATATTTCCGCTCAGTCAAAAGCTCGCGATACTGGAGCGTGGTCTCGCCCGCATCGACGACCACATAGCTCTCGAAGTAGAGAATTTTCTCCAGCTCCTTGAGCGTCATGTCGAGCAGGGTGCCGATACGCGAGGGCAGCGAGCGCAAAAACCAGATGTGCGCGACCGGCGCGGCGAGGTCGATATGCCCCATCCGCTCGCGGCGCACCTTGGACTGGATGACCTCGACGCCGCACTTTTCGCATACCACGCCGCGATGGCGCATGCGCTTGTACTTGCCGCAGTTGCACTCGTAGTCCTTGGTCGGACCAAAAATTTTCGCGCAAAACAGTCCGTCGCGCTCCGGCTTGAAGGTCCGGTAGTTGATGGTCTCGGGCTTTTTCACTTCCCCGTGCGACCATGACCGGATCATCTCGGGCGACGCGATCGAAATGCGGATCGCGTTGAACGCGAGCGGGTTCTTGGGCTTTTCGAATAGGCCGAAAAGATCTTCCATAACTTTAATTACCCCTTACGCTAAGCACGCGGCGCCTGTTCCAGGAGCTCGACGTTTAGACACAGCGACTGGAGTTCCTTGACCATAACGTTAAACGACTCGGGCAATCCGGGCTCCAGCGTGTTCTCGCCCTTGACGATTGCCTCGTACATCCTGGTGCGACCCGCCACGTCGTCGGACTTGACCGTCAGCATCTCCTGGAGGGTGTAGGCCGCGCCGTACGCTTCCAGCGCCCACACTTCCATTTCTCCCAGCCGCTGCCCGCCGAACTGCGCCTTTCCGCCCAGCGGCTGCTGGGTGACCAGGCTGTAGGGTCCGGTGGACCGGGCGTGAATCTTGTCCTCGACCAGATGATGCAGCTTCATCATGTACATCACGCCGACCGTGACCGGCTGCTCGAACGGATTGCCGGTGCGGCCGTCATGCAGCATCGACTGCCCGGTATCGGGCAAGCCCGCGCGCTCCAGCATCTGGAAGATTTCCTCTTCGCGCGCGCCGTCGAAAACCGGTGACGCGACATGAATTCCCGCCAGCGCCTTGCTGGCGAGGCGGAACACGTCACCCTCGGGAAGCTCGTCGATAAAGTCGTGACTTTCCTTATCGGGATAAACTTCCTTCAGCTTACGCTTCATCTGCGCGGGCGTGGTGTTGGTCTTCAAATCCTGCTCGAGGCGGCGGCCCAGTTCGCGGGCCGCGTAGCCAAGATGGGTTTCGAGGATTTGGCCGACGTTCATGCGCGAGGGCACGCCCAGCGGATTGAGCACGATATCGACCGGCGTTCCGTCGGCCAGATACGGCATGTCTTCCTCGGGCAGAATCCGCGAGAGCACGCCCTTGTTGCCGTGGCGTCCCGCCATCTTGTCTCCGACCTGGAGGCGCCGCTTCATCGCGACGAACACCTTGATCATCTTGATGACGCCGGGAGCGAGCTCGTCGCCCGCCTTCAGCCGATCCTGCTTGGCGCCGTAATGCGCCTGGATCGCCTCGACGTTGGTGGTCATCGCCTGCAGCGCTGCGGTCGCGGTGGCCTGCGCCGAGTCGTCCTCGACTCGCAACTGACCCCATAGCGGAGGCGCCAGTTCGTCGAGTTGCTCGGACTCCAGCTTGTCGCCCTTGTTCAGGATGACGTGGCGATCGTCCGCGATGACGCGGCCCGCGAGCTTCTCGCCGACCAGCGCTTTCTTCAGCTTGCGCAACGTCTCGCTGCGCAGGATGCGGATTTCCTCGGCCTCGTCCACTTTGAGCCGCTCGGCTTCGGTATTCTCGATTTCCTGGGTGCGGTCGTCCTTGCTGACGCCGCGGCGCGAGAACACCCGCGCATCGATAACGGTGCCTTCGTTGCCCGGCGGAACGCGCAGACTGGTGTCGCGGACCTCGCCGGCTTTTTCGCCGAAGATCGCGCGCAGCAGTTTTTCTTCGGGACTGAAGCTGGGTTTCGCCCTTGGGCGTGATTTTGCCGACCAGGATGTCGCCCGGCTTCACGTCGGCGCCGATGCGAATGATACCGCTGGCGTCGAGGTCTTTGAGAGCTTCCTCGCCGACATTCGGAATGTCGCGGGTGATTTCCTCGGGACCGAGCTTGGTGTCGCGCGCGATACACTCGAATTCCTCGATATGCACCGAGGTGAAGAGGTCTTCCTTGACCACGCGCTCGGAAATGAGGATCGAGTCTTCGAAGTTGTAGCCACCCCACGGCATGAAGGCGACCAGCGTATTGCGCCCCAGCGCCAACTCGCCCAAATCGGTCGAAGGACCGTCGGCCAGCACGTCGCCGGCATTAACACGCTCGCCGCGCACTACGACCGGGCGCTGATTGATGCAGGTGCTCTGGTTGGAGCGCTGATACTTGATGAGGTTGTAGATATCGACGCCGGCGTCGCGGCCGTCGCGCGTCTGCTTGTCGGCGCGCACGACGATGCGCTTGGCATCGACGCTTTCGACCACCCCGTCGCGCTTCGCGATCACGGTAACGCCCGAGTCGCGGCCCACCGTCATTTCGAGGCCGGTGCCGACCAAAGGCGCGTCGGTTTTAAGGAGGGGCACTGCCTGGCGCTGCATGTTGGATCCCATCAGCGCGCGATTGGCGTCGTCATTTTCGAGGAACGGAATGAGGGATGCGGCAACCGACACCAGCTGGTTGGGCGACACGTCCATGTACTGGACATCCTCAGCGCGGGTGGTGGTGAATTCGCCGCCGATACGCGCGGAGACCAGCTCGTCGGTGTAGCGGCCCTTCTCATCGAGGCGCGCATTGGCCTGCGCGATGACCTTGTCTTCCTCGTCGAGAGCCGACAGATAAACGATTCGATCGCTGACCTTGGAATTTTCGACCACGCGATACGGCGTTTCGATAAATCCGTACTCGTTGACCCGGGCGTAGGTTGAGAGCGCCGCGATCAATCCGATGTTGGGGCCTTCCGGCGTTTCAATCGGGCATACGCGGCCGTAGTGCGTCGGATGCACGTCGCGGACTTCGAATCCCGCGCGCTCGCGCGTCAGACCACCGGGTCCGAGGGCGGAGAGGCGCCGCTTATGCGCGATCTCGGAAAGCGGATTGGTTTGATCCATGAACTGCGAGAGCTGCGAGGAACCGAAAAATTCCTTGATGACCGCCGACGCCGGTTTGTAGTTCACCAGCTCCTGCGGCATCAGGGTTTCGATGTCCTGCAGAGACATGCGCTCTTTGATCGCGCGTTCCATCCGGACCAGGCCGATGCGGAACTGATTCTCGACCAGCTCGCCGACCGCGCGCACGCGCCGATTACCCAGATGGTCGATATCGTCGATCTGGCCGTTGCCGCCCTTCAAATCGACCAGGTACCGCACCACTTCGAGGATGTCCTCGCGGCGCAGCGTGCCCTGCTCGAGGGGCACATCGATCTTGAGCTTATGATTCAGCTTCAGGCGCCCGACCTTGGAGAGGTCGTAACGCTCGGGGTTGAAAAACAGGTTGTTGAAAAAAGTGGTCGCGGTTTCCGCGGTCGGCGGATCGCCAGGACGCAGACGCCGGTAGATCTCGATGATGGCGTTTTCGGGAGTGTCGAGTTTGTCGGATGAAAGCGTCATCCGCAAAGGTCCGCCGCCGGGCTGATCCTCGGTGAAGAGCACTTCGATCTTCTTGACCGCGTGCTCCTTGAGCTTCTCGACGCTCTCCTCGGTCAGCTCCTCGTTGGTCTGCAGCAGGACTTCGCCGGTGTTGGAATCGATGATGTCGTGCGCGGAGATACGCCCGACGATCTCTTCCATCGCGATCGGAATCTCGCTGACCTTGGCCGCTTCGAGCTGGCGCACGATGGCTTTGTTGAACTTGCGGCCTTCGCGCGCGACCACCTCACCCGACTTGGGATCCTTGACGTCGCGGGTAACCCGCATCCCAAGCAACTGCTCGGGCTCGAACTTCTTGGTGTAGCCCTTGGGATCGAGGCTGATGACATCTTTTTTGTAGTAGTAGTTGAGCAGGTCCTCGGTGGTCATGCCCAGGGCGCGGAGCAACACCGTCGCCGGGAATTTGCGGCGCCGATCGATGCGCACATACAGGATGTCTTTGGGGTCGAATTCGAAATCGATCCAGCTCCCGCGATACGGAATGATGCGCGCCGAGTAGAGCAGCTTGCCGGTCGAATGGGTGCGCCCCTTGTCGTGCTCGAAGAACACTCCCGGTGAGCGATGGAGCTGCGACACGATGACGCGCTCGGTCCCGTTGACCATGAAGGTGCCGTTGCCCGTCATCAGCGGAATCTCGCCGAAGTAAACTTCCTGCTCCTTGACGTTCTTGATCGAGCGGCGGCCGCTCTCGACGTCCCAGATGACGAGCTGGATTTTTACTTTGATCGGCGCGGCGAAGGTCATCCCGCGCTGATGGCATTCCTCGACGTCGTACTTCGGCGTCCCGAGGTCATAGCTGACGAATTCCAGCGAGGCGGTCTCGTTGAAATCCTTAATCGGAAAGACCGATTTGAAAACCGATTGAAGTCCCTTGTCCTCGCGCTGATCGGAAGCCACGTCCGCCTGGAGGAATTCCTCGTAGGAACGTTTCTGGATTTCGATCAGGTTCGGGATCTCGATGATCTTCTTGATTTTCCCGAACGAACGGCGAAGGCGAAGATTGCTGGTGACCTGAGTCTGAGCAGCCATCATCTATCCTTTAGGCGCGCGCCTGTCGGCACGCAGGCCTCGGCGCGCGGACGGACCGCGCGCGATGAGCCGGAAATAAAAATAGCAGCCGCGGACGCACGAAAATCCGTTGCCGGGATTTCCGCGCATCCGCCGCCATGAAAACATTCTGTCAGAAAACCGGAGCTTATCGATTCGAATACCGAATCTCCTGCACGGCTCTCCTGGGAAACTTTAAATAACCCGGTGGTGATACCTGAGCCTCGCAGCCTACTTCAACTCCGCGCTGCCGCCGGCGTCGGTAAGCTTCTTCTTGATTTCCTCGGCCTCGGCCTTGCTGACCCCTTCCTTGACCGCCTTGGGCGCGCCATCGACGAGGTCCTTGGCTTCCTTCAGTCCGAGTCCGGTCAGTTCGCGCACGACCTTGATGACCTGGATCTTCTTGTCGCCCGACCCGGTCAGCATCACCGTGAATTCATCCTGTTCCGCCGCCGGAGCCGCCGCCGCGCCCGCACCCGGAGCCGCCGCCACCGCCATCGGGGCCGCCGCTGAAACGCCGAGTTCGGCCTCGAGCTCCTTAACGAGCGTCGCCGCTTCCATCAGCGTCAGATTCTTTAGATAGCTCTTCACCTGATCGCGGCTGAGCTGTGCTTCTGCCATTGTCGCTAGTCTCCTTGTCCTCGCGTACCGGGCGAATGTGGGAGCGCCCCTGACGCTGTCTTACTATGAGTAACTTTTCCCGCCCTTGAGGGCCGATCTCAAAATCTAATCACTTAGGCCGATGGCGCCGCATCACCCGGAGGTGCCTCGCTCGCCGGAGCCGCCGGTGGTGCGTCCGCTGCCGGAGGCGCTTCGGAAGCCGGCGCCGCGGTGGCCGCGCCTTCGCCGTTTTTCTTGCCGATCGCGTCGATGAGGCGCGCGAGCTCGGTGCCGGGCTCATTGAGCAATCGCACCAGCTGCGTCGCCGGCGCATTCAGGAGTCCCAGCAGCTGCGCGTAGATGACCCCCTTGGGAGGCAGTGTCGCGAGCGCCTGGATTTCCTCGACGGTAACCGGCGAGCCATCGACCACGCCGCCGCGCAGCTTGAACTTCTCGCCGAGGTCCTTGAAGCCGACCACCGTCTTGGCGATCTCGACCGGGTCCTCGGTGCTGATGATGAGTCCGACCGGGCCGCCCAGCTTGTCCTCCAGCGAGGAGTAGCCGCTATCCTTGATGGCGCGGCGAATGAGCGTGTTCTTGGCGACCCTGAGCTCGCCGCGCACCGCGCGCAGCTTGCGCCGCATCTCGGTGGTCTCCGCCACCGTCATCCCGCGATACTCGGAAACCAGCGCGATAGTAGCCTTCTTGAAGGTACCCGCGAGATTATCGACGACCGCGGTTTTTTGTTCTTTTCTCATTTAACTGAACGCTCGTTCCAATTCGTTAGGCCGCGGTCTGGTAATTCTTCGAAGCGTTGGTGACGTCGACCCGGATTCCGGGACCCATCGTCGAGGACAACGCGATGCTCTTGATGTAGTTGCCTTTCGCGGTGGACGGCTTCGCCTTCCAGATCGCATCGAGGAGCGCATGCACGTTCTGGTTGAGCTTCTCCTCGCCGAAGCTGAGCTTGCCGATGGGGGCATGAACGACGCCCGCCTTGTCGACCCGGAAATCGACCTTGCCCGCCTTCACTTCGCCCACCGCCTTGGCGACGTCGAAGGTGACGGTGCCGACTTTCGGATTCGGCATCAGACCGCGGGGTCCGAGGATCTTACCGATGCGCCCGACCAACGCCATCACGTCGGGGGTGGCGATCACGCGATCGAAGTCGAGCCAGTTCTCTTCCTGGATCTTCTTGATCATGTCTTCGCCGCCGACGAAATCGGCGCCCGCTTCACGCGCCTCGCGCTCCTTGTCACCCTTGGTCAATACCAGCACGCGCGCGGTCTTGCCGGTGCCATTAGGAAGCACGACGGTGCCGCGGACGTTCTGGTCGGCCTGACGCGGATCGACATTGAGCCGAATCGCGGTCTCGACCGTCTCGTCGAACTTCGCGACTTTATTTCCCGCGACCATCTTGATCGCTTCATCGAGCGCGTAACGCTTTTCCGAATCGATGCTCTTGGCCGCTGCTTTGTATTTCTTGCCCGCCATTGAAATTCTCCGAATCGCTATTCGACGATGTCGATTCCCATCGACCGCGCGGTTCCCGAAACGGTCTTCATTGCCGCTTCGATATTGGCCGCCGTGAGATCCTTGACCTTGGTCTTCGCGATCTCCTCGATCTGCGCCTTGGTCACCTTGCCGACCTTGTTCTTGTTCGGGGTCGGCGAGCCTTTCTCGACGCCGGCCGCCTTGAGCAACAAGTTCGAAGCGGGCGGACTTTTGGTGACGAAGGTGAAGGAACGATCGCTGAAGACCGTGACCACGACCGGCACCGTGAATCCCGCCATGCTCTGCGTTTGCGCATTAAACGCCTTGCAGAACTCCATGATGTTGACGCCGCGCTGTCCGAGCGCGGGTCCGACCGGAGGCGCGGGATTAGCCGCACCGGCGGGGATTTGCAATTTGATCTGTCCGACGACTTTTTTTGCCACTTAACCGATATCCAGAAACGTCGATGCGAGCCCGTCTCCTTCGCGAATCCTGCTGTGATGGGGACCGCGACCGACAGCGCCCGGGTTGTTGCTACGCCTTTTCTACCTGTACAAAGTCGAGTTCGACTGGAGTCGCGCGACCGAAAATCGAGATGAGCACCCGCACCTTCCCCTTTTCCGGCTTGACCTCTTCCACCGTGCCGTTGAAATCCTGGAAGGGGCCGTCGACTACTTTTATCGCTTCGCCCACTTCGAACAAAACCTTGGGCTTGGGCCGCAGCGCCCCTTCTTCCATCTGCTGGGTGATTTCTTTGACTTCGTGCTCGGGCACTTCCGGAGGATTGGTCGCATGGCCAACGAAGCCGGTGATCTTCGGCGTATTCTTGATCACGTGCCAGGTTTCGTCGTCCAGCAGCATGTTCACGAAGATGTAGCCGGGGAAGAATTTACGGCTCGAAATCTTGCGCTGGCCGCCCTTGCCGAGCTCCTGCACCCGCTCGACCGGAACCAGCACCGCGCCAATCTTATGGTCCATGTGCA
Source organism: uncultured delta proteobacterium (assembly GCA_963761255.1). GTDB lineage: Bacteria > Desulfobacterota > Binatia > Binatales > Binataceae > DATGKG01. Next base: position 195,482 of record CAVXGH010000014.1, on the reverse strand, counting down.
TCGAGCGCACACGTTCCTCGAGCGCCGCCTTGGCCTTCTGCTCGTAGCCGGAATAAGTATGGATGACATACCATTTCCAGCTCGCCTTGAGGTCGGCCGCCGGTGCAGGGGATGCTTCTGGTATTTTGGCTTCTTCTTCCATCAAAATGGCCTCCGGGTTGTCCCGGATGCCTCGCCGGATGCCTCGCTTTTATCCAATCAGAAAACGCACCGCGCGGGTCGCACCCACATCCACCAGCCCGAGCCACAGGGCCATCACAAAAGAAAGCGCGACTACCACTATTGTGGCCTGCATCGTCTCCTTGGGCGACGGGTAGTGGACTTTCGCGAGTTCGGTGTATGCCTCGCGAACAAAACTCACCGACTGATCGAGGTAACTTTTTAAGTTATCCATTATCGCGTCCTATTTCAAGCATCGTTCTTGCATTCGTGAAAAAGCGTGGCGGGTCAGGCAGGATTCGAACCTGCAACCCTCGGATTTGGAGTCCGATGCTCTGCCAATTAGAGCTACTGGCCCACCCCAGAAATCGCTTCTCTTCAATTTTCCCTCGACTCCGCTGCGCTCCACTTCATCGTAAATTTGATTCGGCCCTCAGACAGCCCGAATCGGCTTCGCGACGACTGCGGCGTGGCGCTGCGGGCCCCCTTCGGGCCTCAAGTTCAACCGCACCCTACTAGTTTCGCGCGCGCCTCTTTTCCCCTCTCCCTCAGGGAGAGGGAGGCGCTACGGCGCCGGGCGAGGGGCGCGACCGCCGCGACCGAACCTCACACCTTACATTCTTTATGTACGGTGTGTGAGCGGCAAGCCGGGCAGAACTTCTTGATGGCGAACTTGTCGGTCTGCTTCTTTTTGTTTTTGGTGGTGGTGTAATTACGGCGTTTGCATCCGTCGCAGGCCATCCCGATTAGATCTCGCATAGTTATATCCTAATGATGTTCCTAAATTCCGTCCGTTTCGAGGCCCCGTACTTCTTCCGGTGGGGGTCGTTTTTCTTATTCCTGCTAGGGGTCGTTCGCCAACGACCCGCAGCGATTTGGCATCTACGGCGTGGCGCTGCGGGGCGCCTCCGGTCTTTATTTTATGGAGCCCACGACGGGATTCGAACCCGTGACCTCTTCCTTACCAAGGAAGTGCTCTACCGACTGAGCTACATGGGCCCTCTATAAAAGTTGCCGCCTTCCTTTTTCCCTCGCCCTCCAAAGTCGCTGCTTCCTTGTTCCCTCGCCCTTTAGGGAGAGGGTGGCGCTACTGCGCCGGGTGAGGTCTGCGGCGGCCGCTCTCCGGGATGCCCTCAATCATACGCTGTTGTCTGGAGCGGGAAACGGGACTCGAACCCGCGACCCCGAGCTTGGAAGGCTCGCGCTCTACCAACTGAGCTATTCCCGCTCTCTCTTAAGCCTTCCCTCGACTCCGCTTCGCTCCGCCTCGGGGCGCCTGCGGCGCGGCTTCGCCCGCTTCGCGCCTCATCCAATGCTATCGCAATCTATCGCCAGCTCCCCCCGCTGCCCGCGCATCCCGGATTATGTGTGGTGGAGAGGGGAGGATTCGAACCTCCGAAGGCGTTCGCCGTCAGATTTACAGTCTGATCCCTTTGGCCACTCGGGAACCTCTCCCTATATGTCTTGCGCCATTATGTCTTGCGCCGCGATATCTCGAACCGAAGCCGATGGTCGGAATCGAACCGACGACCTACTGATTACAAGTCAGTTGCTCTACCAACTGAGCTACATCGGCAGAGGGCTAAAGAGGGAAAACTATGCGCAGGTTACCACGCTGTCAAGAACAAGCCAATTTGAGGCACTGGCCGAATTATAGGCCAGTACCCAATTTGAGGCACTGGCCGAATTAGGCCACTGAGCTGCGCTCCGGGCGATCCCCAATTATTGTAACATCTCACGCGACAAACGAAACACGTTATGTTACAGTCGTTAGCATCTGATCAAAACGTTCATCCATAAAGGGCTGACCGAGCTGTACGAAAGTGGGAGAAGCGCGCTGATCCGGCCGGTGCTGGTCGGACGCTGCAAGGTGCGTCTCTCGGCGCTTGATCAGGCGCTCAGCTTGTCCGATCTGAACGTCCCGGGATTCAATTTTCATACGCTCAAGGGGCGCACACCGGTTCGATACTCGATCCACGTTAATGGCCCGTGGGCACTGACGTTCGAATGGACGGCCCCCGATGTATTCCGGCTCGATCTTGAACAGTATCACTGAGAGGAAACTCCGATGCGTCGCAAACGAGAATATCCGGCCCGCGGCCCGATCGCCGAGCCAAGCCATCCTGGATTGCTGTTCGCCGACCTCCTGCCTGAGCTCGACGGCGGCCGCCGCACCATCGCAGAGATTGCTGCAATGCTCGGAGTGACGCGGCAGACTCTGCATCGGGTGATGGCTGGCCAGACCGCGGTGACGCCCGATATGGCAGTGCGGCTCGGGAAGCTGTGTGGCAACGGACCCGGTCTCTGGTTGCGGATGCAGGCGGCTTACGATGCGAGGGAGGCGACCATGCGGCTGGCGAAGGAGTTGGACCGGATCCCCACATTATCCTAAACTGCTGTTTCCGCGATTCGGGTCTTTCTGATGGATGCGGGTAAATGAAGCTCCGGCACGCGCTCGCGCTTACGGGCTTGTTAATCGGCTGCGCCTCCGTTGATTCGCCCAAATATTATCTGATGACAGCCCCGGCAGTCCCCGGCAAAGGGCCGGATGTGAAGGCCCCCATTTCGACCTGGACGCGGATAAAGACCTTTGACCGCATCGATGATTGCATGGCGGAACGTTTGCCGGGCACAAAGCTTGTTAGCAATCCAGCGACCCGAACGATAGAGATACCCGGCGGAACGACTAAGTGTGTCGCGTCAGACGATCCGATTCCCAAACCGAATCAGGCCACTCGCCCCCCCCAAACAGGCCACTTCGCTTGAAATTAGGCCAGTACCCGATTTGGGCACTTCAACGCGGTCCGCGCAGGCGGTAGAACATACGAGATGAAGCTCCGCCACGCCGCTGCGCTCGCGATAATAGTTGCGGTGTGCCCCGAATGTACTTTGCCATTGACGCCGAAAAGCGTTCACCAAAGCTCACAAACCGGGTGCTATTCGATAAGCCCCGCCGCATCCATAGGGTTCGCAAACGGAGGGCCTACGTGGGCATCCGAGCTCCAGGACCTCATCAACCCGCCCGGCACGCCTCCGATACCCACTACGGCACCCTATGAACTTTACTGTCCCTCGCATGTCGAGATGAATACATGCACGGCCCTTCATCCGGGCCAATGCCATCCCATGTATGAATTTCCACAGTCTCCGCTCCCAGTCTCATTGTGCGAGCTATGTACAGCGCCGACGCCGACCCCAATCCAAAGTGGGCCGGCCTCCCCCTGAACCAGGTCACTTGGCCTCGAAAGTAGGCTGCATCCAGTTTGAGGCATTCCAATCGGCACCACGCAGGCGGTAAAACATCCCGCATGAAGCTTCGCCACGCCGCCACGCTCGTGCTTGCCCTCGGTTGGTATCTGATGGTGCCGCCGGTCAATCAGAACGGCGACTATTACGCCGACTCCAAAGCGCCGCTGGGCCAATGGACCATCCGTGCCAGTTACGACTCGGCCAGGAAATGTGAAAAAGCGCGGAATAAACTCAAAGCCGAAATGTCCAAGCCACACGGACACTTAGGTACTGTGAGCTCGTATCTCACCATGGCGACCTGTGTCGCGAGCGACGATCCGCGCCTGAAATCAAACTAGGCCGCCTTCGCGTGAAGAATCGGCGACCCGGGGTCGAGGCGGCGGTCGCGAAAGTGCAAAAACAAACCCACTTTCTTCAATGTCTGCGCGCAATCGTCATCAACTAAGGAGGGCGAAGGTGCTGGGCAAGCGGCGCCGCCAATCATCGCGATAAGGTGGCGACTCTCCCAGCCCCGACCCCAAGTTGAAAGATGCGACCGCTTCTGGCAGTCATCTGGTGGCGTGGTGATTTTCGTTTGGAGAGACATCATAGATGCGTCCGCGACGTTTTCATCGATTGCCGCGCGGGACATCAACTGGAGCGGGGACATCATCATGAAACAGGCCATCGCGACGTGTAAGTGATGACTTCTGGAAACCCAATCGCGCTGCTAAATCCCCTCCTGGTCGGCGCAGGGAGCGCTCTTTGCACCATCGCCATTCAAGGCCTCGTGGTACGAACGATAGCCGGTGAAGTTCGCCGTGATCTGAAACGGGGCAGACTTGGCGTGCACTTTTGGATCGACCTGACATTTATCGCGGCCGCAACCACGTTGGCGCTGGTCGGCCACCTCATCGAGATGGGAATCTGGGCGCTGGTATTCGAATGGTGCGGCGAGTTTTCAGACTTCGCGACCGCCTTTTATCATTCGGCGGTCAACTTCACGACCCTGGGCTACGGCGACGTAGAGATGTCGGCGCGATGGAAGTTGTTAGGGCCGCTCGAAGCGGCCGATGGAATGCTGATGTTCGGGGTGTCAACCGCGGTTATCTTTGCCGTGGTTCAGCGCCTGATCCAGGCCCGAATGGGCGTTCTCAGCGGTGACATGCGGCCGTAGCATGAATTGTTGCCGCGGTGCGTTTCAAGGCGCACCGCGGCCGAGCAGTAGCAGGATGCGAAATTTAAGCGTCGGCCATCCGCTTCCCGCGGCGGGCGAGCGCGGATTGCGGGTCGACCGCGGCGCTCGCGCCGCCCTTGGTCTTCTTCATCTGCCTGGTGGTCATCTTTTTCGCGACTTTCTTTTTGGCCGGCATGAGTTCCCCTCCATCGATGCGAACAATAAGTGAAGATGCCGGTTCGGCATCCTACAACTTGTATAGATCAATCACGAAGATTCTCGCAAGCTATTCCCGGCCGGCGGGCGGAAACGGGGAAATGTGTTGCTGCCTCGATGTAGAGATTCAGCTACACTCGGTAGAGCTCCCTCGGAGCGGAGGACTGTTGTGGTCTCAAAGGCTTTCATCATCGGTGTTCTGGCCTTGGCGACGCTGACCTTTGCGTCGGCGCCGTCCGCCGCATCGATCACCTTCGTTGGCTCCGGTCCGCTGACCGACTCCAGTTCCCCAGCCTCCACCATCACCATCGGCCTGCCCTCCGGCGTTCAGTCGGGCGACATCCTGCTCGCCCAACTCGTAGTCTGGGATGGCAACGGCGCGAATGTGCCGACTCCGCCGGCGGGTTGGACCAACATCCGACACGATTCGATAAGCAACGGAAACAAGATTACTTCGTGGCTGTACTACACAGTCGCCGGTTCGAATGAACCGAACTCCTTCGGATGGAGCCTCGGTTCACAATATGCCGCCGGGATCATGGGTGCATGGCGCGGCGCCTCGCTATCGCCGATCGATCAGGCTTCGGGAGCGGCAAAAGCGGGCGCTAGTCCACTCTCAGATGCTGCTCCGTCCTTGATTCCCTCCGGTAACAACGAATTGCAGTTATATTTCTATGGCGCGCAGAGCGGCGTGGGCCCGGCCATTACCCTGCCCGGCGCGATAACCAAGCGTCTGGACGTCACTTCATCGAAGGAAGGTTTTTCGATCGGTTTCGGAGACCTCGCCGCGCCGTCGGCTGGGACTGCCTCTCCGACTTATCCGGCAAGCGCGACGCTGTCGGGCGGCGCGCCGGTGATGACCGCCCAGTCGGTGCTGTTGATTCCTGCGCAATCGGGCGGCCCAACCGCAACTCCTACGGCGATCGCCACGGCCACTCCTACGATAACGATGGTCGCCACTCCCACCGCGACCACCATCGCAACCCCAACCGGCACGCTGCCCTCGACACCGACCGCGACCCGTACCTCGATTCCGACTCCGACGCCATCCGCGACTTCGGTCGCTCCAACTGCCACGGCGACGGCAGCGGCCACGCCGGTCTCCACTCCAGGATCGGGCGCCATCATCTTTATAGGTGCAAGTTCTTTGGCCGATTTCGGCGGCCCGGTATCGACGGTGACTATCGGTCTGCCGGCTGGAGTTCAGTCCGGCGACACCCTGCTGGCCGAAGTCCTGGTGTGGGACGGCAGCGGCTCCGATGTTCCTACTGCGCCGAGCGGCTGGACCGCCATTCGTCATGACGCGATAAGCAACGGTAACAAAATAACCTCGTGGCTGTATTACAAGGTTGCGGGCGGGAACGAACCTTCTTCCTACGGATGGAACCTCAGCTCGCAATGGGCGGCCGGTGCCATGGGCGCATGGCGCAATGCTTCCGTTGCACCGATCGATAACTCTTCGGGAGCCGCCAAGGCTGGATCGAGTCCGCTCTCGGATGCGGCTCCTTCACTGACTCCCGCCAATAACAATGAGCTACAGGTCTACTTTTACGGCGCTCAGAGCGGCGCCGGTCCTTCTATTACTTTACCGGGAGCGATAACTCAGCGCTTCGACACTATCTCATCGAAAGAAGGCTTCTCGCTAGGATTTGGCGACCTCGCCGCTCCATCGTCCGGTAACACCTCCCCCATCTATACGGCATTCGCTACGATCGCCGGTGGCTCTCCGGTTATGACCGCGCAGGCCGTACTCCTAATTCCCGCATCGCAGAGCACGATTCCCACCGCAACCGGTACGCCCGCTGCGGTTTCCACCGTCGACGTTCTAACCTATCACAACGACAATGCTCGCACCGGACAGAATCTGTTCGAGCAGACGCTGACTCTCAGCAATGTCAATCCGTCTTCATTCGGCAAACTTCTTACGCTTTCAGTTGATGGAAGGGTTGATGCCCAGCCACTTATCAAGACTCAGCTAAGTATCCCGGGCAAGGGCATTCACAATGTCGTTTATGTCGTCACTGAACACGACAGTGTTTATGCCTTCGATGCAGACAACGGCTCCATCCTTTGGAATCTCTCAATGCTGGAAGGAAGCGAAACTCCGTCGGATACTCGATCGTGCGGCCAGGTCTCACCTGAAATCGGGATCACCTCGACTCCAGTTATCGATCCTTCCGCTGGGCCTAACGGCGTTATCTACCTGGTGGCAATGTCCAAGGACACTTCGGGCAATTATTTTCAGCGCATCCACGCGTTGGATCTCACCACCGGAGCTGAGGAATTCGGCGGACCGGTCACGGTAGCGGCCACCGTTAGTGGAACCGGCGCCGGCAGCAGTAATGGACAGCTTCCGTTCGTCGCGAAGCAATACAAGGAACGCGCGGGACTGTTGCTGCTCGATGGCGTGGTGTACACGACCTGGGCCTCGCATTGCGATATACCGAGCTATACCGGCTGGATAATCTCCTACGCGGTTAGCGCTCAGAACCTGCTGATACAAAATTCGGTGCTGAACGTTATTCCCAACGGCAGTGACGGTGCGATTTGGATGGCTGGTGCAGGTCCGGCCACAGATAGCTCCGGCAACATCTACTTCCTCGATGCCAACGGCACCTTCGATACGGCCACCACGGGTGGATTCCCAAGTAGCGGCGATTATGGAAACGCTTTTGTAAAATTATCGACGTCGGGTGGACTCCATGTCGCTGATTACTTCACCATGTCCAACACCGGCTCGGAGTCTTCGGGCGACGTAGACCTTGGATCGGGTGGATCGTTGGTGCTGCCTGATATGGTGGACGTAAATGGAACTACGCGGCATCTTGCGGTCGGCGCCGGCAAGGATAGCAACATCTACCTTGTGGACCGGGATAATATGGGTAAGTACAACCCCACCGCGAACAACGCCAACGCTTATCAGACCCTCGCAGGCGCGCTACCCAGTGGCGAATACGCGATGCCCGCCTATTTCAACAACACTCTTTACTATGGTGGAGTGAGCGCGCCGCTTAAAGCCTTTGCGTTTTCACTCGCCCGGCTCGTCACCACTCCATCTTCGAGCTCCACTGAGAGTTTTGGCTATCCCGGCACCACGCCAGGCATTTCGGCGAATGGATCAAGTAACGCTATAGTATGGGCGGTTGAAAACTCCAGCAATGGAGTTCTACACGCTTATAGTGCAGGCAATCTGGGCAGCGAGCTTTACAACAGCAACCAGGCCGCCAACGGCAGGGACAATTTTCAGGACAACAAGTTCATCACACCAACGATCGCTAACGGCAAGGTCTATGTGGGAACCCCGAACAGCGTAGTGGTGTTTGGATTGCTACCATGAAACCGGCAGTCACTTGGTGGAACATACGGCGGTAGCCTTATCCAGCCGATCGCTATAGGTATTGAGCGCCTGCGCCGTGAGCTTGACGTAGCGATTCGCGTCGTCCCAGCGACGCTCCTCAATCGCTTCGCGCACACCAGGAAGTGTTTTGACTCCATAGCCGGTGAAGCGACCCGGCGCATAGATGAGATTGCGATACCAGGTGCGCCCGGGCAATCCCACGTCGGGCGCAAGAGTCTGGTCGATGTCGAACATCAATGTCTGCAGGCGGGCAATCTGAGCCGCCGATAGGCTCGCGGCGGTCTTTGCAATCGCATCGTCATAAGCCTTGGCGCTGCGCTTGAGGCGATCGACCGCGTCCTCGAGCGCTGCAAACTCAATGTGGGGAACGCGATCGAGAGCGCTCGGTAGTCCGCTCGATTTGGTAGGATCGCCGGCCAGCTGGAACGCACGGTCACGAAGCAACGATGCTTGCGCCTCCGCTTCGTCGCGTTTCGCATCAGCGAGCTTCTTCACCTGATCGAGGTACTCCGCGACCGCATCGGCGAAAGGACTCGCACGCTGGACCGGTACGTCAGCATCTCCAAGTCGCAGCATCATGCGACCGGCAGTCTTAGCCAATAGGGCATCATAAATGAACCCAGGATCAACGAACCGGCTATGATGCTCAAAGGTGTCGTAGCGGGAATGGTAAACGCCGCTGGCATCTCCTTCGCCATAGAAGCTGACACTCAAGGCCGGTACGCCCAGGCGATCGAGAAACACCGAGAAGTCTGACCCCGACCCTAACGGCTGGATTGGAAAGTCCCGGTCCTCGTCGGCAGCGATTTTCGCCTCGCCCTTGATGCGATCATCGCCAGAAGTAAGCGCCTCAACGCGGATCTTCGCACGAAGTCGCTGGCCTACTGGGACGCCGGTCTCAGGATCGATGACGACCGCCGCGACCTCATTCACCAGATGCTGATAGTCGGGGCTGCCTCCTACGCCAAGGAAGCCGCGTTCGTTGCCATCGGAGTTGATATACAGGAGGGCCTTTTTCTTGAGTTCGTCAGCATGCTCTTCGGCCCACTCCGTCGAGCCCAACAGCATAGGTTCCTCGCCGTCCCAACTGGCGTAAACGAGAGTGCGCTTGGGACGCCAACCCTGCTTCGCGAGTCCACCGATAGCTTTTACTTCTGCGAGCAAAGCGACTTGCCCAGACATCGGATCGCTGGCGCCAAATACCCACCCGTCGTGATGGTTGCCGCGAATCACCCATTGATCGGGATAGGTCGAGCCCTTCATCGTCGCGATGACATCGTAGACCGGTTTGATGCTCCAATCGGATTTGACAGTGAGATGAACTAACTCGCTGCTCGGTCCGACGTGATAAGTGATCGGCAAAGTCCCGCGCCATGGGGGCGGGACAACCTGGCCGCCCAGCGATTCAAGCAACACCTGCGCATCGGCATAGGAAATCGGCAGCACGGGAATTTTCTGAATGGTCGGCGCCTCGGACATTTTGATTCGCTTCGCGTCTTTGGTCGCACCTATACCGGGAGTGAGCGGATCGCCGGGATAGTATTGCATATCGAGGACCGAGCCGCGTTGGATGCCACGCGGCGGACGCATCGGCCCAACCGGATAGGTCTCATCGACGGAGTAGCCATCATCTTTGGGCTCAGAATAAATGATGCAGCCCAGCGCGCCATGATCATGCGCCAGGGTAGGCTTCAGCCCGCGCCATCCGCCGCCATAGCGAGCGATGACGATTTTGCCTTTCACGCTGACTCCCAGTCGCTCAAGAGTCTTATAGTCGTCCTGCATCCCGTAGTTCACATAAACCAGAGGCGCACTTACGTCGCCATCGCTCTGATAGTCGACGTACGCGGGAAGCGCGGGTTCGGTCGCGGTAGCGCTGGAATCTCCCGGAATCGGAGGCTCCTGCAAAGTGGCCTTGAAAGGCCTGGGACCGCTTAATTCGAGGGTTTCGCTGATAGGAGTCGGATATAAAACCCAGAAAGTCTCGATGTGAGCATCCCATCCCCAGGCCTTGAACCAGCTAAGGATTTGATCGGCATTCGATTTGTCATGCGGCGAGCCGACATGGTTGGGCTCGGCGGTGAGGAGCTTCATCCAATCGCGCAAATCGTTGGGCTGGATTTGCGCATCGAAGCTACTTTCCAACGCGGCTTCATCCGCGGGCCCTTGCGCGGGCGCTCCTGAAGCACGGCTCAGGCAAAGAATCGCGGCAACCGCGAACCCGATCAGCACGGTTGCGACTTTAAATCGGCCAGCCATTTTCTCCGCTCCCTCTACGACCACCGGTCGTCGTCCGAAGTAGCACAACCGGCTTCCCACCCAAAGCCATATGAAGATGGATCGGAGCGCTCTATTTGGATGTCCGGGTAAATTCTTGCGCCGCGCGCAACAGAGTTTCGAGGGTGACCGGCTTGCGCAAAACCAATGCCGCATCGATCGGGCGCGCGCGTTCGCCGGTGGCGCTGAGGACAACCACAGGGATCTTGGCGATCCGCGCGTCGCGCATTTGCGCCTCGCGAAACTCCCAGCCATTCATGTTCGGCATCATGAGATCGAGCAGGATGAGGTCGGGAAGTTCCTGCTCCTTGAGGAGCTCGAGCGCGGCCTTCCCGTCGGGAGCATACGATACCCGGTAGCCCTCGGTTCGGAGCACTTCGACTATCACGTCAGCAAGATCGAAATCGTCTTCAACCAGCAGGATGTTAGGAGCTCGACGCACAAATCACGACATCGAAAGGCGCCTATTCGGACCTCGCGGCCAGGGGGAGCGTAACACTGAAGCGCGAGCCTCCACCGCGCCGGCGCTCGGCGCGAATCGATCCGCCGTGCTGCGTGACGATCTCCTTCGCGATATAGAGTCCGAGTCCCAGCCCGCCCGATTGAGTCGAGGCCGATGCGCGTTCGAAGCGATTGAAGATGCGTCCGAGAGCATCGGGGTCGATCCCCACTCCACGATCTTCAACCATCAAAACTGCCTCCGCACCATGCCGTTCGAGGGTAATTGTGATCGGATGACCGGGGGCATATTTCAACGCATTCGAGATGACATTGACGATCGCCTGCTCCAGCCTGAAGCGGTCGCATCGGGTGAGGACGCCCTTGTCAATTTGCAGGCGAAACTCGCAGCGCGATTTGGTCGCTTCCTCGGATACCTGTTCCACCACCCCGAGAACTATCTCGCCGAGGTCGTGCGGCGCGAGCTCCAGTTCGAGCCTTCCACTCGCGATGCGGGTGACATCGAGCAGCCGGTTGATCAGCTCGGTCATGCGGTCGGCCTGCCCCTTGGCCTTGCGCACGTTCTGTTCGAGGCGTGAGGGATCGGATCGATTGGTCAGTCGCTCCAACAGGCCAAGATGCAGGATTAGCGTGCTGAGCGGCGTGCGCAGCTCATGAGAGGCGATCGAGAGGAACTCATCGCGCAAGCGTACCGCTTCCTGTGCCTGTTCCTTGCGCCGGCGCTCGCTGAGGTCAGTGATCACGACTCCGATGACTTCGGCGCCATCCATCTCAACCGGATTGAGCGACATTTGCGTCGGCAGTACGGCGCCTGTCGTCGCGAGCAGCGACATTTCGGCGCGGATGGCGTTGGAGCGCCCGCGCTCAATGAGCTCGCGGAGGGCGGGAAGCTCGGCATCGTCGACGAACTCTCTCAGCTTATGGCCCATGACCTGGTCCAGCGGCGTCTCGATCATCCGGGCGAAAGCGCCATTGCAGTAAAGGATAGTGCCGTCGAGGGCGAGCGAAATAGCGCCCTCGTTCATCGATTCCACCATCACGCGATACGGATGCTCCGCGCCGCGCAAGGTGAAAATGCGCTCGCCTTCGGGACCGGCGACAACCAGGGCATCGACCTCACCGCTGCGGATGGCGTCGAGGGTTTCTTCGGTTTCCTGGAGCCGGCGGCGCAGTTCGTCGATTTCAAATCTAATGGATGAGCGTTGGGCTTTCACTTCGAGGCCCTCACAATCGCAAGGTGCGATATAACCTTATTGCGGTCCGAAAGATCACCGACCATCCGGCATGCCGGCTGCGGTTCTTCCTTGATCAGAGTGGGCGCGGCGATGATGTCCGCTTCGCTGGCGCGGCCCGGCTCCTGGTAGATGTCGATTACCTCGAGCTTGTAGTGCCCCTTCAACAGGGCTTCACAAATGTCGCGCAGATTCTGCAGTGCGCGGGTAGATCGCGGCGTGGTACCGGTGGTGAAAAGGCGCAGCACAAAATTGGGAGTCGGTGGCGTGGGGGCAGGTGAAGATTTTGCTCGCGGGCGAAGTTTGCGCAGGTTACCCATAAGGCCCCAGGTTAATTGCTGGTCAGTTCCAAGCTTACCAAGACCCGCTCGGTTACGGAAAGGTCACCGATAATGCGACCGACCGGAATCGGCAGCTTTTTGATCAAGGTGGGAATCGCGACGATCTGGTCGGCCTTGGCAAGTTCCGGGTTGCGGACCAGGTCGATTATCTCCAGATCGTAGCGGCCAGGCACGTGCTCGTCGCAGATGCGGCGCAGATTGGAGATTGCCGAGAGGGAGCGTGGCGATTGGCCGGCCACATAGAGGCGCATCGTCCAAAAACCGTCGCCAATCGGCGCCGCCGCCTTTTTTTTAGCCGGGGTCTTCTTCGCAGTCTTGACCCGCGATACAGATTTCTTCTGAGAAACGGGTTTTTTCTTCACTATTCGCTCCGCCTCGAAGGGGCGCCGTTGGCTTTGCGGCTGCGCGACATTTCCGATCGATCTTCTGTAATTCGCTCTTCCTGCTCGGCCTCGGTGGACAAAGTCTGACGCATTTCGGTCTCGTCCGCATCGAATTCCGTGCGGATGGCGGCAATCCGTGCCTCCATCGCTTCGCGCTTGCGATCCAGCTGCGCGAGTTTGCGCCGGGTCTCATCTGTGCGCCGCAGCGCGGAATCGCGTTCGAGCGATTCCTGTGCGACCCGTGCCGAGCCGGTCAGCATCCCGGCCGGGCCGAGATAAACATCCACCAACTTGATGCCCTCATTACTCATTAGAAATTCGCGAATCTGGTTGGAGTGGCTCATGCCTCGGGCCTTCAGCACATATAGGCCCCGGTTGCGTTCCCCGGACAGCTCGATGTCGCGTACCAGCAGCCACACGTCGATGATCGACGAGATGCCGACCTCGGTCGCTTCCAACGCACCACCACCTTCGGTCAGGCAGGTCATGAACGCTGTGATGCCGCGCATCTTCAGAAAATCCACCAGCCGCGTGAGCATCGCGTTGACCTCGCGCGGGTTACCGCTGGCGATGAAATTACTGATTGGATCCACGATTACCACGCTGGGATTGAAGCGCTCTACTTCCTTGTGGATCGCAACCAGATGCATCTCCAAACCATGCAGGAACGGACGTTGAGCCACGATCTGCAGTAACCCGCTATCGAGATGGGGACACAGATCGATTCCGATCGAGCCCATATTACGGACGATCTGCCCGGCTGATTCTTCGAATGTCAGGTATAAAACTCGCTCGCCACGCTCGGCGGCTGACCGCGCAAGGGCACTCGAAAAGCTGGTTTTACCAGTCCCGGCCGTCCCCGAGAGCAGTACCGTGCTGCCGCGGTAGAGGCCGCCTACCCCAAGCATCGCGTCGAGGTCGTGAACGCCGGTGCTGATGACTTCGTTGGAAACCTTATGCTGCAGTCCCAGTGAGGTGATCGGCAGCACCGAAAAGCCTTGCTCGTCGATGAGGAACGGATATTCGTTGGCGCCGTGGGTGCTGCCGCGATACTTCACCACTCGCAACCGCCGCGTCGAAACCTGGTCGGTAATGCGATGGTCGAGCAGGATCACGCAATCGGCGACGTATTCCTCCAGGCCGAAGCGGGTAAGGGATTTCTCGCCACGCTCGCCGGTGATTATCGCGGTAACGCCGAAAGATTTGAGGAACTGGAACAGGCGGCGAATTTCGCTGCGCAGCAGGCCCTCATTGGAAAATCCTGAAAACAGAGTCTCGATGGTATCGAGCACGACCCGCCGCGCACCGATCGATTCGATCGCGTGGCGAAGGCGGATGAAGAGCCCTTCCAGATCATATTCGCCGGTTTCGGCGGTTTGATGCGGGTCGACCTGGACATGATCGATGACCAGCATCCCCTTGCGGCTGAGGTCATCGAGGTCGAACTTCAGCGAGGCTGCATTGACGACGAGTTCCTCGCTGGTCTCTTCGAAGGCCATCAGGACGCCAGGTTCAGAAAACTTCCGCGCGCCATTGACGAGGAACTCGGTCGCGAAAAGAGTCTTTCCGCATCCCGCGCTGCCGCACACCAGGCTGGCGCGCCCGCGGGGGAGACCGCCCATGGTTATCTCATCGAAACCATCGATGCCGGTGAGAGCTTTTTCGAGTTGAGAGGACTGCTCGGGAGCCCGGTATTCAGTGGGCTTCGCAGCGGAAGCAGGACGAGGTGACTTGGACGCTTTCTTCACTGTCGATAGGACCCCAAGCCGATAGTTTCAGTTCTCGATTTTCGGAAACCAACAATTGCAGCGGCAAGAAGCGATGGCAATAGTGCGGTTGCATTACGCAATCGCTCCCGGTGACTAAATGATGCTACCGCTAGCGCGAATAAACAACGCTATGATTTATCGTAAAGATCATACTCGAAATCTACCCGGCTCCAGGGTGCTCTAGGGAACACGCGCTGTGGAGCGGCGGCGAGAGATCTCATAGAGCGCCACCGCCGTGGCGACCGACACATTCAGCGACGCGACTTTGCCGCGCATCGGAATGTCGACCATATAGTCGGTCGTCTTCTTGACGATCTCGCGCACGCCTTTGCCCTCGGAACCGATCACAACTGCCAGCTTGCTGCTGACATCGAGATTATAGATGGATACGTTCCCGCCCGGCACCAGGGCGGCAATCCAATAGCCCGCCTCTTTTAGATCCTCGAGCAGGCGTGCAACGTTGCCGCATCGTGCGATTTTGAGATGTATCCACGCGCCGGCTGACGACTTGATCGCCGCCGAGGTCATAGCGACCGTATGATCCTTCGCGATCACGATGTTTCCGACACCGGCGCCTTCCGCGGAGCGCAAAATCGCCCCGAGATTGCGCGGATCGGTGACCCCATCGATGATCAAGATCGGATCGGGCTTGGCATCGATCATGTCCTCAAGCTCAGTGTAGGCATACTCGCGCACGACCGCGGCGATCCCTTGATGACGCGCGTCGCGGCCGCAGTTGCGGGAAATCTCCGCTTCCTCGGCGAAAGCGACTTGCCCGCCCGCGATGCGAACGGCGTCCATTTCCTCTTCGAAGCGTTGACCGTCGCCGGTCCGAACATAAAGCGTGCGGATGCTGCCGGGCGCGGCCGCAATCAGTTCGCGGACCGGCTCGATGCCGAACACCAGATCGGTGCGCATCGCCTCATGATGGTCGGGATGGCGCGCCGGATGTCCCGCCGGATGTTGATTGCGATCGCCCTCGCGCGGATTCGGCGGCGCGCCCCGGCCCTCGTCACGCCGATGAGGCCCGCGGCGGTCGTCACGGAACTTCGGGCGTCCTCTGTCACCGCGATTTTTCATTGCGGGAAAATGTTATCAGAAAAAGAATCCGCGCAAAGAGTTCGATGCATTGACAGCGCTTCGCCAAATCAGGGTTGGTGTCGCGCAGGGGAATGCATAAACTTGAACCCTCGATGCTCAAAATCACCACCTTCGATCGCTATGTCGCGCGCGAGGTGCTCGCGCCATTCGGCATGGGTGTTGCCCTGCTCACATTCGCATTGGTGACAGGCAAGCTGCTGAAGCTGACCGACATGGTGGTTAATCACGGGGTGTCGGTCATTGAGGTCATCGGCCTGATGGCCTTCATCATGCCGGCCTTCCTCGAGCTGACCTTCCCGATGGCGGTGCTGCTGGGCGTGCTGCTCGGGTTCGGCAGGATGTCAGGGGATCGCGAGATGATCGCGGCGCGCGCCTGCGGGCTGAGTCTCTACCGCATCGCGGTGCCGGTGATGATGGTGGCGGCGGTGGTGTATGGGCTCTCGAGCTGGTTTGCATTTTCGATTCGGCCGTGGGCGAACATCAGCCTCGAGCAGCGCCTCTTTTATCTGACCCGCACGCGGGTGTCGTCGGTGTTGAAGGAGAAGGTCTTCAACAGCAGCTTCAAGGGGATGGTGGTTTACGTCGACAAGGTCGCCGCGGGTGGCGACGGTTTGCAAGGCGTCATGATCTCGGACGCGCGCACGCCCGACCAGCAGAACACCATCATCGCGCAGCGGGGAACCCTAATACCCGATGAGAGCCGCAACGAGCTCACCCTGCGGCTTTTCGATGGCTCAATCTTCGGCGTTGACCCCAAGACCGACGCCTCGCACGTCACCAGCTTCAACACCTATGACCTCGCGATTATGCCGAGCGAGACTTTCGGAGCGACGTGGCTTTCTCCCGATGAGATGTCCTACCCCACGCTGATGGCGGCGATACGCGACGGGCGCGCGTCGGGCAAACGCAACTATGAAGCCGAAACGGAGCTCGCACGCAAATACATGATCCCCATCGCGACGCTGCTGTTCGCATTGCTGGGAATTTCGCTCGGGCTCAAACCCGCTCGCGGCGGCCAATCGGAACGCTTCGGCGTCAGTGTCGCGCTGTTCTTTTTTTATTATTCCCTGATGCGGGTAGGGCAGACGCTCGGCGAACGCGGCGTGTTGAACGCTTTTGTTGCGATGGCGATCCCCGACGTGGTCTTCATCATGCTCGCGATTTGGCTGTTCATCCGCGCGGCCGAGGATCGCGGCAACGAAGGCCGCGGCCCCGGCGACATAGTGTGGGACATGATCGAACGCTTCGAACGTTCGCGGAGTGCGGCATGACTCTGCGGCCGCGCCTGTCACCCACCATCGATCGTTTTCTGGCGGGGACTTTTTTCGGACCATTCCTGGTGTGCCTGACGGGATTCACCGCGGCATATCTCCTCGGCGACCTCTTCGATCGGTTTGACACCCTGGTGCATCACGGCGGCCTCGGGACATTGGGCCTGGAATACTTCGCGCTCAAGGTCCCATTGATCGTGACCCAGCTGCTGCCGATCGCGTGTCTCGCGGGAGTTCTCCTCGGCTTCGCCCTTCTCAACCGCACCGGCGAAGTCCTCGCCTGTCAGCAACTCGGCGTCAGCCGCATTGAAATGATGATTCCGGTTTTGCTGGTCGGCGTGCTGATCTCCGCATTTCAATTTGCTCTGAGCGAAACGGTCGTGCCGGCCGCGACGCGTGAGGCGAAATATCTTTTCGAAGTCGAACTGAAGGGGCGTCAACTCGAAGGCGTCTTTGCCAACCGGCACATCTGGATGCGTGTGCGCGATGGTTTCATTTCCGCCGACAGTTACGATCGCAAGAAGTTTCAGCTGGCGGGCATCACGCTGTATCGGCTCGGCCCCAATTATACCGTCACCAACATCTTCCATGCCGACGGCGCCCACTGGGACGGCAAGCATTGGATACCGGAAGGTGTCACCCGCTACAAAATCGCGGACGGCACCGTGTCATCATCGGAGCCGCCCGGATTTCTCATCAACATCACACCGGCGGATTTGGGATTGCTGCGATTGGAGCCCGAAGAGTTCAGCATCTGGGAACTCAACCGCTATATCCACGATCTGAAGCGTAAGGGTCTCGACCCCGGAGGTTATCTCGTCGATCGCGACCTCAAGTATGCGATGCCGCTCGCGTGCCTCATCATGGTGGCGCTCGGGATCTCGCTCAGCCTCGATCCACTGCCGCGCCATCTGAGCCTCGGGCGCAGCTTCGGCCTCGCGATTCTGATCGGATTCGGCTACTGGCTCGCGGCGGGACTGACCTCGTCGCTGGGGCACTCGGGTTTCATGCCCGCATGGTTCGCGGCATGGTCACCGAACATTCTGTTCACGATGCTCGCCGGCGGCATCTTCCTCTTCGGTGAGGAGCGCTGAGGCGTGGGCGCCTTCGACATCGTGATGCGACCGGGCATCGAGCCGTCGCAGCTCCTCGGACTGGAGGCCTATCTCCTCGAAAAAATTGGGGCGGGAGAAACCAGGCCACTTCTGCTTCTGTGTACGACTGACTGCTATGGGTTGCCGCTCGGACGCTACCATCTGTATGCCGGGCCGGCCCAGCGCGCAGGCTTTTCGACGTGGCGTCGGCTCACCGGAGGCCGCGTCGTTGGCGCCGGCCCCGGATGGTTCAACCTCGCGCTCATCCTCCCCTCGCGCGACGCGCTCCTGCCCGCGCACGACCTCAACCTGAAGCCTGACCAGGTGATGAATCGCTACGTCCGCGGCCTGCTCGCCGGGCTGCGCGCGCTCGGCCTCGAATGCTTCTATCCCGGCCGCGATGCGGTCACTTTCGAGCGCCGCGAACTCGCGATGTGCACCTTCGAGACCGACGCCGCGGGCGCGATGCTGTTGGAGGCCACGCTCGCAGTGAACAAGGGCATGGAGGAGGTGGTCCACGACCTCGAGCACTTCGATCCCGCGGGTCAGCTTCCTTGCGCGATGTATGGCCCCGATGCCGCGACCAAGCTGGTGCGCGAGCTCGATCGCGATATCACTTTCACCGAAATCGCCGAGGCGGTTGCGCGCGGCTACTCGAGTCTCCTCGGCGGCGGCGATCGGCGCGAGCTGACCGCGCTGGAAAATGCGCAGGCCGAACGCCGCGGTGCTGCGATGGAGCAGCTCGGATGGCTGACGCTATCTGCGGAGGGCACGCTCAGCAGTCGCATGGCGTCCCAGCTCGGCAGCATCGAGGCACGCGTGAAAACCTCGCCTGCCGGTATCGTCGAAACGCTCACTCTCAGTGGCGACTTCATCGCGAATTCGCACGGCATCAACGCCTTGCAAGCGGAAATGGCCGGCCGGCGCCTCGACCTTGCTTCCGTTTCCGCGGCGGTGATGAAAGTCTTTGGCCATGGCGACAACTTCATCCTCGGAATCGGCGACCTGTCAAATCTGGTAAGACTCATCACGAGCGTGCAATGAATCACGAGACCCTCGCAATCGCGCTGAACGATGCCGATCCTCAAGTGCGGCAAGCCGCGATTTTGGAGGTCGCGGAAAATCCGCAAATCATGCTACCCGAGCCGTCGCTCGATGCGCTGATTTCATGCCTCGGCGCGAGCCGCAAAGTCATCCAGCGGCGCGCCGCGGAGGCGCTCGCCGCGGCGGCGCCGCACGATGCGCGCGTGGTCGACAAAGTCCGCGCGATGCTTTCTCATCATGATCCGCGCGCGCGATGGGGTGCGGCGTATGCGCTCGGCCTCGTCACTCTGGATGATGCGCTCGATGTGCGCGCGCTGCCGGTGCTCCTCGAAACGTTCGCGAGTAACGACGGCGATGTGCGCTGGGCGGCCGCGGAGCTGGTCGTGCGCCTCGGCCGCAACCATCCCGACACTGTCAGTGGACAACTGATCGAGCTCGCCGAACGCGGCAACCTCAATGCGCGCAAGATGGCGCTTTACTGTCTGCGCGACGTCGGCGGTCCGCGCGACGCGCTTCTCGCGGTCGCGGAACGATGCTGCGGCGACCATCACATACTTCTGAAGATGGCGGCGTTGTCGCTGCTCACGCGCATCCCCGACGGCGGCGAGCGCGCGGCCGCGTTGGCAATTCGCTTGCTCCAGGGCGATCCGGATGGTGGAGTGAGGCGATGCGCGGCGGTCGCGCTCGGCCACCTCGGCAATCGCTCGTCGCTCGTGACCGAAGCGCTTACGCGCGCGGTCAACGC
This sequence comes from uncultured delta proteobacterium, assembly GCA_963761255.1. Taxonomy (GTDB): domain Bacteria; phylum Desulfobacterota; class Binatia; order Binatales; family Binataceae; genus DATGKG01. The sequence continues at coordinate 175,628 of CAVXGH010000014.1, read as the reverse complement.
CGAGGGCGACATCTATATGAAGCGCGCGGCGGAAGGCGCGCTCCATCGTCTGGGAGCCAAACCGTGATCGATCGCCTGAAAGAACCGGCGGTGCGCAACTTCATTGAAACCGCGCGCATCGGTCATCTCGCGACTGTGAGTGGCCAGGGCGAGCCGCACAATGTTCCGCTGTGCTACTGGTTCGACGGCTTGAGGTTCTATTTTGTGATAGATGAAAAGCCCAAGCGAAAAACCGGCGCCGGAATCAAACGGATGAGGAATATTGCGGAGAACCTGCGCGTTGCGCTCGTGATCGATCACTACGATGTGGATTGGCGCCGTCTCGCCTACGTTCTTATTCATGGCGACGCATGGATCGTCGAGGACGCCGCCGAGTATGCGCTTGCGATTGAGCATTTGCGAGACAAGTACACGCAATATCGCGCGATGCTTTTGAGTCAGGAAAAAAATCTCATGGTCCGCATCGAGCCGCGCCGGGTGCATGCCTGGGGAGCGCGCTTCAACGCGGCCGATTCGCAATGAGCCGCATCACCGACATCCAGGCCGCGCTCGCTGAAGCCGCGCTTGACGGATGGCTCTTCTACGATTTCCGCCAGAACGATCCGCTCGCCTATCGCATCCTGGAATTATCCGAGCATGGGATCGCGACGCGCCGATGGTTCTGTTTCGTTCCGCGCGCCGGCGAACCGCACAAGCTGGTTTCTGCAGTTGAATCACATCGACTTGATTCGATCGCTGGCACAACGACCGTCTATCGATCGATCGAGGAGATGCGTGCAGGTCTCGCGCATATTCTCAGCGGCGCCAAACGCATCGCGATGGCTTATTCACCGAATTGCGCGATTCCTTATATCTCGCGCGTCGATGCCGGCACGATCGAGCTCGTCCGTTCCTTCGGCGTCGAGGTGATTTCCGCCGCGGACCTGATTCAGCGCTTCGAAGCCACGCTGACGCCCGAGCAGATGGAGAGCCATCGGCGCGCGGCGGTCAAACTGCGCGCGGTCGTCGACGAGGCGTTTGGCGAACTCGCGCGCCGCATCCGCCTTGGTAGCGAGGTCTGCGAGCATCAGATTCAGCACTTCGTCATGGAGCGGTTCGCGGCGAATGGTCTCACTACGACGTCTCCACCGATTGTGGCCGCCAATGCGCACAGCGCGGACCCTCACTACGAACCGTCGGCGCAGCATCCAACGGCGATCCGGCGCGGCGATTTCGTGCTGCTCGATCTATGGGCGAAGGAGCACGGCGAGCATTCTGTCTATGCCGATTTCACCTGGGTCGCTTTCGTCGGTGAGAAGGTGCCGGACGAGCAGGCGAAGATTTTTTCCATCGTCGCAAATGCGCGCGATGCCGCAGTCGAACTGGTCCGCCAACGCGTCGCCGACCAACAACCGGTGAGCGGACGCGAGGCCGACCGCGCAGCCCGCGCGGTGATCGAGGCCGCCGGATATGGCGAGCGTTTTCTCCATCGCACCGGGCATTCGATCGGGCGCGAGGTTCATGGCACCGGCGCCAATCTCGATTCGCTGGAAACCGAAGACCATCGGATGCTGATCGATAGCACCTGCTTCTCGGTCGAGCCGGGAATTTATCTGCCGGGGCGCTTCGGCGTGCGGAGTGAACTCGACATGTACATCGCAAACGGCGTCGCTCACATCAGCGCCGATGCTGTCCAGCGCGAGGTCATTGCGATTCTCGCCGATTCTCGCGCCTGGAGTCGGCCAGGTTATTAGTGATTGTATAGCGCTAGGACTAAGTGGGGCACAGCGTGACGCATCGCGAGAAAGTTGACAAGGCTGTTTCGGAGTTGGGTGCTGAAGGGTTCAGTCAGCATACAATTGCTCCACCGATTTTCAGAATGTTTTGGAAAATCGGTATCAATGCACCGCCCCCGTTCTTTATTGATTTCTGGTCGTTGGCAGTTTTAGAAGGCGCTCTATTCGGCGTGGCGATGGCAATCTACTACTGTATCTTTCACAAATCGACACATCTCATCGTATGCGGGATCGGCGGTGCTGTATTCGGGCTAACTTTGAGCGGAATGGTTCGTTGGAAAGCGCGCGGCCTGCGTCTTCCGTCATGGGACAGCAACGGAGAATCAAACTGACACACTACCGCTCGCGCCCATCCCTCTTGAGGGTAGAACCTGTACGAGCATGATTCGAACGATTCTCTTTGACCTCGACGGCACGCTGGCCGAAACCGAACCGCTCCACTTCGATGCGTTCCGGGAGACTTTGCGCCCCGAAGGTGTCGAGCTGTTGCGCGAGGATTATTACGCACGCCTCATCGGCTTCAACGATCACGACTGTTTCGAAACCGTGCTCAAGGAAAACGGTAAGGATGCGAGCGCGGCGCACCTCGACACGCTGATTGCGCGCAAGGCCGAGAGCTACCAGGACATCATCCGCAATCGCGACGTGATGTATCCGGGCGCGGCCGAGTTTGTGCGCCAGTGCGCGGCGCGATTTCCATTGATGGTCGTCACGGGCACCTTGCGCGCCGAGGCCGAAATGATTTTGCGCCGCGCCGGGCTGCGCGATTTGTTCGTCGATATCGTCGCGGCGGAGGATGTCGAGCGCGGCAAACCCGAGCCCGACGGCTTCACGATGGCGCTGGGCCGGCTGGGTTTTCTGCTGCGCCAGCGCGATGCGATCATGCCGGCCGAGGCGCTCGCCATCGAGGACACGCCGTTGGGTGTTGAGGCGGCGAAACGCGCCGGCATGCGCGTGCTCGCGCTCACCACCAGCGTGAGCGACGCGGAACTGGCGGGTGCCGATCTCATTCGCAAATCGCTCGGCGACACCGACCTCGACGACATCCTGCGCCGTCTCGCCTAGAGCCACGCGATGACATCGCGCGTGCTGATCATCTTCCCGGGCGCGCTCGGCGACCTCATCTGCCTCGCCCCGACGCTTGCGGCAATCGCGCGGCGTCATCCGGATGCTGAACTCGACCTGATGGCGCGCAATGAGCTGGCGGAATTTGCCATCGGACGGCTCGGCATCGCGCGCGCGTATTCGATCGATCGGCGCGAGGTCGCGATGTTGTTTCGCGAGTCTGCCCGCGAATCGGCTGATGACGACGGCGAGCGTATCCGTCGATTCTTCGGTGTCTTCAACCGAATCTACTGCTTCTTCAATGCCGATGATCCGGTCTTCCGCCGCGCGTTGAGTGCGGCATCCGCGCCGGATGCGGTAACCTTTCATCCGTTTCGGCCGCGGGGGGAGGGCCACGTCGCTGCCGCATATCTAAAGGACGCGACGGGCGACGATCTCGAGGCGATATCCATCAACCTCCTGCCGAGCGACATGGCAGACGCATCGCGGGCACTTGAGGGGATCGCTCAACCGAAAAAGTTCGTGGCGATTTTTCCCGGCAGCGGCAGTCCGACGAAAAACTGGCCGCTCGCAAATTTCTGCGCGCTGGCCGATCAATTGAATGACCAAACCCGCTCCGTCTTCATCCTTGGGCCCGCGGAAGATTCCTTCGCTCAGGTCGTGCGCGCGTCCGGTCATCTCATCATAAGAAATCAGCCACTCGGAGTTGTCGCGGCGATCGCGCGGATGGCCTCGGCATTCGTCGGCAATGATTCGGGCGTCTCGCACCTTGCGGCGGCGACCGGAACTCCCGGCGTCGTGCTATTTGGTCACACCGATCCCGCCCGCTGGCGTCCGCTGGGACGCATCACCGTAATCCGCCGCGAGCCGATAGAATCCATCGATGCCGCGGAAGTCCTCGCTGCCCTAACCACCAGAACCCGATGAAATCGGCGCAAAAGATGGTTACGTTGACTGTGAAAATTCGGTGGCGTAGCCTCGATCTCGTCACCTGCAAAGAGCGCTGATGAGCATGTTTTTTAGCGGCTCGCCGCGCGAAGAACTTCTAAATGGGCAGCATTTTCAAGACCACTATCCTTCTAGGTGCGCTGACCGGCCTGCTGATGGTTATCGGCGGCTTGGTCGGCGGGCGTCATGGCGTGCAAATCGCGCTGATCTTCGCCGTGGCGATGAACTTTTTCAGCTACTGGTTCTCCGACAAGATGGTCCTTGCGGCGTATCACGCGCAGCCGATCGACGCCGCCTCGGCGCCGGAGGTTTTCGCGATCGTGCAGGAACTCGCGCTGCAGGCGCACATCCCGATGCCGCGCCTTTATATGATCGACAGCGACACGCCCAACGCATTCGCGACCGGCCGCAACCCCAACCATGCGGCGGTGGCGGTCACCCGCGGCATCATGCGTATCTGCTCGCGCGACGAGCTCAAGGGCGTCCTGGCGCATGAGCTGTCGCACGTCATCAATCGCGACATCCTGACCAGCTCGATCGCGGCGACGCTCGCGGGCGCGGTGATGATGCTGGGAACGTTTGCGCGATGGGGCGCGATTTTCGGCGGGTTCGGTGGCCGAGACGAAGACGAACGCGGCGGCATGATCGGACTGCTGGCGGCCGCGATTCTCGCCCCCATTGGGGCATCGCTGATTCAGCTCGCGATTTCGCGCACCCGCGAATACCAGGCCGATGCAAGCGGGGCGAAACTCTCGCATCATCCGCTTTACCTCGCCAATGCGCTGCGCAAGCTGGAATCCGCCAACGAGCGGATGCCGCTGGATGCGGGTCCGGCCACCGCGCATCTTTTCATCGTCAATCCGCTCAGCGGCGAAGGCATGATGCGGCTATTCTCGACTCATCCACCAATTGAAGAACGAATCCGCCGTCTCGAACAGATGGCTGCGGGAAGGACCTGATCAAGCCAATGGCCGAGGAAGAAGGAAAGGAACGGGGTTTCAAGGTCGCGGATCGCCGCCGTTTTTCTGCCGAGGGTGAAGCCAAGCCCGAGGTCGAGGAAAAGCCTGCCGCCGAACCTGCGAAGCCAATAGAGAAGCCCGCCGCGGCGCATTCGCATGCCGAGGCGCACTCGCATTCGCACGACGAGCCGCATTCGCATTCGCACGACGAGCCGCACATCCACTCGCCGAGCGAGGGCGCGCAGGCCGAGGCTTCGGCGGCATATCAGAAGGCCGCATCTTCGCAACCGGGCGCCGCGGACCTCGGACCGCAGGACCTGACCTTCGCGAGTTTCGTGGTGGGGCTGTCGACCGAGGCACTCGCGCTGATGGGAGAAATGCCGCATCCGGCGACCGGAGAGCGCATCCTGGATCTGATCGGCGCGCAGCAGATCATCGATATCGTCGGGATTTTGCAGGACAAGACGCGGGGCAACCTCAGTCATGATGAGGACACGCTGATTGATGCGATTCTCTTTGACCTCCGGATGAAATACGTTGAAAAAGCGCGCCAGTCGCCCCGCTGAGGGCCTCCGCGCGCCGAACCTAGATGCGTTTCAGTTTGTACCGAGTTTTGATTCCGCTCGCGGCGCTGATTGCTTTGCCTGTCGGAGGTTCCTACGCGGCTGACGCGGCGCGCTTCTGGACTGAGCTTCCCGACAGCGGCCACGTAGCGAAGGTGCAAAGTCTGCCGGACTTCGTCGACCTCGCGGCGAAGCTGTCACCGGCGGTCGTGAACATCTCCAGCGAGGAGCCCGATGAGCCCGGAGCGAATCCCGAGGAGGACGAGCCCTCGCCGCCGCCGCAGGGCAAGACCCCGCATAGCCCCTTCGAGGAATACTCTCCGCACGCGAAGAGCCTCGGGTCGGGATTTATCGTGAGCAAGGACGGCTATGTGGTGACCAACGACCACGTAGTCACGGACGCCGGGCGCATCTCGGTGGCGACTCAGGACGGCAATCAATACAAGGCGAAGCTGGTCGGACGCGACGAGAAAAGCGACATCGCACTGCTGAAAATCGACCCGAAGCATGAGCTTCCAGTGGCGCCGCTGGGCAACTCCGACGACGTCAAGGTCGGCCAATGGGTGATGGCGATTGGCAATCCCTTCGGCTTCGATCATTCGGTGACGGTGGGCGTGGTGAGCGCGAAGGGCCGCTTCATCCCGGGCAACTTCGATGAGTTCATCCAGACCGACGCATCGATCAATCCCGGCAACTCGGGCGGTCCGCTCATCTCGGTGCATGGCGAAGTGGTCGGCGTCAATTCCGCGATCTATACGCGCACCGGTTCCAACATGGGCATCGGATTCGCCATCCCGGTAAATATCGTCAAAGAAGAACTCAACCAGCTGCGCGCTTCGGGCAAGGTGGTGCGCGGATGGCTCGGGGTTTACATCCAGAAAATGACGCCTGAGATCGCCGAATCGCTCGGACTGCCGTCGCCGACCGGCGCTCTAGTCGCCGAAGTGCTGAAGGGTGGCCCCGCGAAGTCAGCGGGCATCGAGCGCGGCGACGTCATCACCTCATTCGATGGCACGCCGATCGTCGATTCGCGCGAGCTTCCACTGCTGGTGGGCCGCACACCCATCGGGCATGTCGCGACGCTGAAGTTGATACGTCAGGGCAAGCCGCAAGAGCTGAAGATCGCCATCACCCAATCGCACGAGGAAGAACTGGCCTCGGCGCAACCGGTGGGGAAACCCAATCGCGGGACCGCATCGTCATTCGGACTGTATGTGAAGGACCTGAGCGCCGACCTCGCGAAGGAGCTGAGCCTCGGACAATCCACCGGGGTGGTGATTTCCTCGGTCGAGCCGGGCAGCCGTGCCGATGAGGCCGGGCTACGCGCCCGCGACGTCATCCTCGAGGTGAATCGCGCGCCGGTGAAGGACGTCGATTCGTATCAGCAAGCGATGAACGCCGGCGGCAAGAGCAAGATTGTACTGATTCTCGTGAAGCGCGGTGATAGCACGATTTACTTCGCGCTGAAGCCGGAGGCATAGGCGTCATGGCCCCGGTCGCATCGCAGCTCGCAAGTGATGCGGCTCCTCAACTCATCTGATGTCGCTTAGAACCATCGTCAAAGTTGCGCTGATAAGCGTGGTTGCGCTGATCCTCTTCGCGGCGATCCCCGCGCTATACTTTTTCCTGACCTATTATCATTCGCTCGAACAGGAAGTGGTCACGCGCTTCTCGCAGAAGCACTGGAACATCCCCTCACGAATCTATTCCGATTCCACGATCATCTACCCCGGGCTGACGCTGAAGGACCTGGGCTTTTTCGAGCGGCTGGCGCGCCTCAACTATCATCATGTCGAGGCCGGCAAGGTGACCGAGCGTGGCGAGTACAGCTACGACTTCAAAACTGGCAAGCTGGTTATCTTTCTCCACAACTTCGCGTATCCGTATCGGAACTTCCCCGGCGAGATAGTTCAGATCGATGTCTCGCGCAATGAAGTCATTCAGGGGATGAGCGATCCCGACACGCGCAAGCCGCTGTACTCGATGGAGCTGGAGCCGGAACTGCTGACCGGCATCTTCGAGGGCGACTGGCAGCAGCGCCGCCTGGTGCCGCTCAATCAGATCCCCCCGGCCTTCATCGATGCGATCCTCGCCGCCGAGGATCATCGCTTCTATGACCATCACGGCTTCGATCTGATTCGCACCGCCAAGGCGGGATGGATCGATCTGACTTCTCATCACACGCGCATTCAGGGCGGATCGACGCTGACCCAGCAGTTGATGAAGAATTTCTTCCTGACTCCGGAACGCTCGTTCAAACGCAAGATCAAGGAATTGATCATGGCGTATATCACCGAGACCAAGTACTCCAAGGACGAGATCCTCGAGAATTACATCAACGATATTTATCTCGGTCAGCGCGGGCAGGAAGGAATCTACGGAATCTGGGAAGCTTCCGAATACTACTTCTCCAAGGAGCCGCGCGATCTGAGCATCGGCGAGATGGCCACTATCGCGGGGATGATCAGCTCGCCCAATCGCCTCAATCCGATGCGCCATCCGGACCTCGCCAAGACTCGCCGCAACGAGGTGCTCGCCTCGATGCTGGAGTTCGGCTACCTCAGCCAGCCCGCCTATGAGACCGCGCACGCGGAGCCGATGCATCCGCGCGAGACGTTCACCGAAACCAACGACGCCCCTTATTTCGTCGATTACGTGAAGAAGGAGCTGGAGGAACGCTACTCATCGTCGGTCCTCACGCAGGAAGGATTGCGGATCTTCACCACCCTCGATGTGCATGCGAACAAGCTGGCCGAGAAAGCGGTTGACGACAATCTCACCGACCTCGAGGCGAAGCATCCCAAGCTTCGGCGGCGCGAACAAAAGGAGGAGCTGGAGGAATGCCTGGTTTCGTTGGAGCCGGGCAGCGGCAAGATTCGCGCGATGATCGGCGGGCGCAACTACCAGCGCTCGCAGTTCAATCGCGTCACGCAGTCGAAACGCCAACCCGGCTCGGCTTTCAAAATCGTGACCTATGCCGCCGCCTTCGATGAGACTCTCAGTGGCGGTCCCGAGAAATTTCTCCCCACCAGCTATGTCGACGACACCCAGTGGACGTGGAACTACGCCGACAACATGAGCTGGACGCCGAATAACTACAAAGACCGCTACTTCGGTCACGTCACGCTGGAATTTGCCCTCGAAGAATCGCTCAATGCCGCCGCCGCGCGCATCGCCAATACCATCGGGCTCGATCGCGTGGTGGCGATGGGCAAGCGGCTCGGCTTCGGCGATCTGCCGATGTACCCGTCGATCGTACTCGGCGGCATCGAGGTTTCGCCGCTCCAGCTTGCCGAGGCGTATTCGATCATCGCCAGCGACGGTATGGACGTGCATCCCTACGCGGTCACCGCCGTCGTCGATCAGAACGGCAAAGTGATGGAGGGTCACGAGTTGCGGGCCGAGCAGCGGATTTCCCCGCAGCTCGCCTACATCATGCAGTTCATGCTCGAGCAGGTCATCAATCATGGCACCGGCGCGGGCGCGCGCAGCATCTACGGCTTCCGGCGTCCCGCCGCCGGCAAGACCGGCACCACCAACGATGCGAAAGACGCGTGGTTCGCGGGCTTCACTCCCAACCTGCTTACCGTGGTGTGGACCGGCTTCGATCAGAAGGAGGTTCTAGGGCTGACGGGCGCGCAGGCGTCGCTCCCGGCATGGAGCAATTTCATGAAGGCCGCGACCGCTACCCGGCCCGCGCTCGGATTTGTAGTACCGCCGGGCCTGGTCGAGGAAACCGTCGATCCTACTACCGGCTATAAAGCCACTCCATTTTGTCCAGTCAAGATTACCGGGGTTTTTCCCCAGGCTGACGCGCCAACTCAAGTCTGTCCCTTCCACGGCGGACCGCTGCAGGCCAGCGCCGGCGCCAATCGCGTGGTTCCCACTGCCTCGGAACCTGAGGTAGATGATTCGGTAGACCCCAACGATTGATGTCTACCAATCCTTCATCATGCCGCGCCCGTCACGCATCATCCCGCGCGAGGCTCAGGGCAGTCGGAGCAGTCTGTGGCCTGGCAGTAGTGATGTGTGGCCTTGGGATCCTCGAATCTCATTCGGCATCCGCCGGCGAGAACATTCAGCTCGCGCGCTTCTCGGAGGAAACCCTTCCGGCAGAGGATATGCCCAGCCTCGTCGCGACCCCGATGGTGACTCCGGGTGGCGATTGGGAGCAGGTTCCGGCCTCGGCGTCATCGGGTGCCGCCCCCCTCGCGCCTCCGGCCAACGCGGCAGGAGCGCCACCCACCGTTGAAAGCTCACCGTTGCCCGCCCAGACCAGTGCCGCCCAGCTCGAGCCGACCCCGGTCGCGACGCCCACCGACGTCGCTCCACTTGAAGTGGGATCGATCGCGCCGCAGGGCCAAATCAGCGACGCTTCGCTGGACAGCCTGATTCAGAGCGTCGGCGCCACTCAGCCGGCTCTCGCCGCATCGCTGCGGATGGCCGATCAGGCTCGCGAGCAGATCCTGAAACATCAGGATGACGACGCCATCCAGAACCTCACGCGCGCGATCTCGATCGAGGCCACCAATCCCTACGCCTATTTTTATTTGGGCCGCGCCTACCTCGGCAAAAAGAATTACGCGCAGGCGATAACTTTTTTTGATCGCGCCCAAACCCATTTCGGGGCCAATCCGCAATGGCTCGGCGAGACGCTCGCCTTCGAGGGTCTGACCAATGAGCAAGCGGGCCAGACCTCGACCGCGATCGCTTACTATCAGAAGGCACTGGTTGCGGTGCCCGGTAACCTGATGGCTCGCGTCGGTTTGACCCGGTTGAGCGGCGAGCAAGCCGCACCCGCAATCGAACCGGCCTCCGCACCCGCGGGACCTCCGGAAGCCCCTGCGGAGGGAAGCGCCATCCCACCGCCGCCGAATGAGCCGCCGCCAGCGCCCGCGGACACCCCGGCGCCGGTGCCGACACCATACCGGCCGGTTGACGACTTATAATCTGACTATGCTGATCCTCGGAATCGAAAGTTCATGCGATGACGCCGCGGCGGCGGTTTTTGAAACCGACCGCGCGGGCTTCGGGAAAATCCGCTCCAGCGCGGTCGCGAACCAGGACGACATCCATCGGATCTACGGCGGGATCGTCCCCGAGCTCGCGTCGCGCAACCATGTCATCACGATGATGCCGATCATCGAGCGCGCGATGGCCGAGGCCGGCTGCACTCTCGCCGATATCGGCGGTATCGCGGTCACCCGTGGACCGGGGCTGGTCGGGTCGCTGCTGGTCGGCTTGATGTGCGCGAAGGGGCTCGCGCAGGCCAGCGGGATTCCATTCGTCGGCGTCAATCACATCGAGGGGCATTTGCTCGCGCCGCTGCTGGAAAACGAAATCGCGATGCCGTATCTCGCGCTGGTGGTTTCCGGTGGTCACACCGCGCTGTTCGTGGTCGAGGATTTCGGCCGCTATCGGCGTCTCGGCAGCACGCGCGATGACGCGGCGGGCGAAGCCTTCGATAAGGTCGCGAAGCTGATGGGACTCGGCTACCCGGGCGGAAAAATCATCGACGATATTTCGAAACGCGGTCAGCGCAAGGCGGTGAAAATTCCTCGCGCGCACGTGAAAGGCGCGCCGATGGATTTCAGCTTCAGCGGGGTGAAAACCGCGGTCGCGAATTTTCTCCGCACCGAGACCGGCGCCGCGACCGCCGGCGAGGATCTCGCGGCGAGCTTTCAGGAGGCGGTGGTCGATATGCTGATCCGCCCGACCATCACCGCCGCGCACGCAACCGGCGCGAGCACCGTCGCGCTCACTGGCGGTGTCGCGGCCAATTCGCGGCTGCGGGAACGGCTCGCGCAGGCGCTGGAGGCGGAGAACCGCCGCGTCGTCGCGCCGGCCTTCCGGTTCTGCACCGATAACGCCGCGATGATCGCGATGGCGGGCAGTTATCGCCTGCTGCGCGGGGAACGCGATCGCCTCGACCTCGATGCCGAGGCGAATCTTTCGCTCTAACGTGCGCACCACTTCCGATTCATCGCGCGCGCGAAGCATTTTGTCGGATGCCGGTCTGACGCCGATTGGAATCGAATCATCTATCGATTTGATTTTCGCCGACCCGCCCTACTTTCTTTCCAATGGCGGTATTACCTGTCATGCGGGCAAAATGGTTTCGGTAAACAAAGGGGCTTGGGACAGGCTTGATTCCGTAAAACTCATGCATGAATTCAACCGGCAGTGGCTGGACACATGCAAGGCGATGTTACAGCCGCACGGCTCGATCTGGGTTTCAGGAACGCGGCACGTCATTTATTCAGTCGGCTTCGCGATGCAGGAACTCGGGTTTAAGCTGCTGAACGAGATCACCTGGGAAAAACCCAATCCGCCTCCCAATCTCAGTTGCCGTTACTTTACTCATTCGACAGAAACAATCCTGTGGGCGGCACGAGATAGCAAAAGCAAGCACAAGTTTAACTATCAGCTAATGCGAGCGGAGGCCGGCGATCGTCAGATGAAGTCTGTGTGGCGATTAACTGCTCCAACCGCGTCGGAAAAGGAATCAGGATCCCATCCGACGCAGAAGCCGCTTGCACTCCTCGATCGAATCATACTGGCATCCACGGATGCGGGCGATTTGGTGGTCGACCCCTTCGCCGGAAGCGGCACCACCGGGATATCCGCGGTGAAACATAGCCGCCGATTTATCGGAATCGATACCGATAGCAATTTCCTTGATTTAGCTATCAAACGGTATTCGCGGCAGAGCGCCCAAACTAAGCTTCTCTAAACAGTTCAATCATGCCACCGCGCGATACGCGAACCGGTGCAGTTTTGGAAAGCATCGTACTCCCGCTCTCACCCAGGGAGGGTACACGTTTCGTAAGCAGGTCCTCGTTGGTGCTCGTCCCGGCGGGCGAGACCACAAGATCGATGTTCTTGCGCAAGACAATGCCGGGGACTCGTATCTAATATCTATGAAGTGGCAACAGGTCGGCGGAACGGCGGAACAGAAAGTCTCTTTCGAGGTAATTTGTCTGGTGGACATCATGACCAAACATGCGGACAAATTTCGCGCCGCGTATTTGGTGCTCGGAGGTACGGGTTGGACATTGCGCGACTTTTACATCGCCGGCGGATTGGCTGACTACATAAAACACACCGAGCGCATCACTATTACCGATCTTGAGCATTTCGTCGCGAAAGCCAACAAAGGAAGACTGTGACACCTGAGTCGCTTGTCGTGTTCAGATTCCAGCTTGCCAATGCCGGATCGCCGAGAACGGATGGATCAACATGATCACATTCAAGAAGAAGCCGTCGCGAATCCATAGTGCGAGGGCGACTTCCAGCGCGATTACGAGGACGACTCCGAGTCGCGTCGGGAGCAGATAGGCGAGCGTGAAACCGATCATGCAAAACATGATGTCGCTCATCGAGTTCACCACGCTGTCGCCATAGTAGTGCAGCGAGATGGTTTCCGCCCGGTAGCGATTGATCATGACGTTGGTGTTTTCCAGCACTTCCCAGCCGGCCTCGAGCATTAAGACGATAAGCGCTCGCACCCGGACCGGCAGGTTGCGGCCGGTCAGCCATAGCAGGCCATAAAGAAGGATGCCGTGGGTGATGTGGCTGAAGCTGTATGGGTCGGCGAAGTATTGCGAGTTGTGTGCGCTCGTGATGTCGCCGGACCAGAGGCCCGGCTCACCGCTGATCCCCCAAATCTTGCGCCCCATCGCAAGTTCGATCGAGGCTGCGGTTGCCATAACGACCGCGCCAGCGGCGAGCGTTCGTCGTTTTGTCCAGTCGCGGATCAATCGCTGTTGAGCAGCTTGTGGATGCTTTCGAGGTCGCGGCGGACTTCGGCCAGCGCTCGGCGCGCGTCGCTATTAGATGATGCCGAGGCCTTCGAGGCAGGTTCGGGGGTCTTTTCAGGTTTTGCCGAGGCGCTCTCGATGTTCGCCGGGTCGATGCCGTTTTCGCGGATGTACTTGTTCGCCCCCGCGATGGTGAAGCCTTCCTGATGCAGCAGGCGCTTGATCAGCTTCAGCGTCTCGATGTCGCGCGGCTGATAGAAGCGATGCTTGGAGCGCGCATGCTTCGGCTTGAGAATCTGGAACTGGGTTTCCCAGAAGCGCAACACGTAGGCCTCGACGCCGAGGGCCTTGGCCGCCTCGCCAATCTTCAGACCGCGATCGTCAGGAGCTGAATCCGCGGACGCGGCCCTGGGCTTTTTGGGTTCGGTTTTGTCTGCTCGGCGGCTGCTTCGGTTCATGAGCGCGGCTTCTTGCCGTTATTGTTGACCAGCTCCTTGAGGACCTCGCTGGCCTTGAACGACAGCACGCGCCGCGATTCGATAGTAATCGGTTCCCCGGTCTGAGGATTACGGCCGCGGCGCGACCTCTTATGGTTTACCATAAAGGTGCCGAAGCCCGAAATCTTGACCTTGCCGCCGGCGCACAAACCATCGCGAATAATCGCGAAGACTTCTTCGACGACCGCTCCGGCCTCCTTTTTGGAATAGCCCACCCGCTCGTAGATCAGGTCTACGAGTTCGGCTTTGGTCATGCTCCGCGGCGTACTTGGCCCCACTCCGACCGCCGTTATGAGCACACCTACATTTACTGCCTCAGCTCCGCCCCCAATCTCGCCCTCGCCGCTTCGACCAAGGCTGCGTGAACGCGATTAACCTCCTCATCTGTAAGCGTGCGATCCTTTGCCCTGTATGTGAGAGCCAGGGCGACACTCTTTTTCCCCGAAGCTACAGACTGTCCCTCGTACACATCGAACACCGTCACGTCCTCGAGCAATTCGCCGGCGAGCTCGCGAATCGCGTTTACCATCGCGGCGGCCGGAAACTCACGGTCAATCACTAAAGCGAGATCGCGCCGCACCGCCGGAAAACGCGGCGGCGGCTCGATGCTGCCGCGCGGCGTGAAACCATAGGCTTTGAGTTTTTCCAAGTCAAGTTCAAATACCACACAGAGTTCATTTAGATCGCGCTCCATCGCCTCGCGCGGATGCATTTCGCCGAGGTATCCGAGCAAGGCGTCATCGAGCATGACCTTGGCGGAGCGGCCGGGATGGAGAAACTTCAGCTCGCCGTCGGCCGGCGGAACGTAGCTGACACGCGCGCCGATGCCCAATGCGCCGAGGAAAACCTCCAGCACGCCCTTCATCGTGAAGAAACTCGCCTTGATGGCGGGCTTGCCGACTTCCGCTATCGCGTAGTCGCCATAACTGAGCGCCGCCAGCGCGACACGCTCGACCGGCGCGCCGGCTTCGAGCGAGTAGACTTTCGCAATTTCGAAGGCATGAAAATTCGGCGCCTGGCGATTCAGGTTGAACCGCAATGCCTCGATCAGCGCGGGCACCAGCGAGCGGCGCATCTGGCGGAGTTCCTCGGAGAGCGGATTCTGCACGTGGACCGGCTCGCCCGTCGCGACGGCGGCAAACTTGTCGTTGTCGGCGGTGGTAGCGAACGCGAGGGTATCCATCTCGGTGAAACCCGCGCCCTGCACGATCTCGCGCGCGCCGCGGAAAAATTCTCGCTCGCGATTCGGCGGCGCATAGCCGAACCGGCGCGCCGGAAGCTCGGCGGGAACGTCTTCGAGCCCGGTCAGCCGCGCGACCTCCTCGGCGAGGTCGGCGGGCTCATTCAAATCAGATCGATAGGGCGGCGGCACCACGCTCAGAAGATTTTTTCCTTGCGCACTCTTCTTGACTGTCGCGCCGAGCGCGAGCAGCCGGCGGCGCACTTCGGGGGCGGGAATCTCGACGCCGAGCAGCGCCGCGAGTTTTTTCGGATCGAGGCTGATCTCGCGCGCCGGAGCGGGACGAACATCATAGTCGAGGATCGGGCCGTCCTCGCGCGCGTTGGCGATCTGACGGAGAAGATCCGCGACATGGAACAGCGCCGCGATTTGCCCCATCCGATCGACGCCGCGCTCGAAGCGATAGCTCGCCTCGCTGCGCAGGCCGAGGCGGCGCGCGGTGCGCGCGATCGTCATCGGCTCGAAGTAGGCGCTTTCGAGGAGCACGGCGGTGGTCGCCTCGCTGACCTCGGAATTCTGCCCGCCCATGATGCCGGCGATCGCGAGCGGCTTTTCCGCATCGGCAATCAGCAGATCGTCGGGCTCGAGGACGCGCTTTTCGTTATCGAGCGTGATGAATTCGCGATCGTTGCCGGCACGGCGCACGACAATCTTGCCGCTGGGAATTTTCGTCAGGTCAAAGGCGTGAAGCGGCTGTCCGAGCTCCAGCATCACATAGTTGGTGGCGTCGACGACGTTATTGATCGAGCGCGTGCCGCATAGTTCGAGGCGGCGCTTCATCCACGATGGCGATGGCCCGATCTTGATCCCGGTCATCTTGAGCGCGGCATAGCGCGGGCACAGATCGGCAGCGGCCATTTCGACGGTGATGGCCGCGTCCGCTCCAGCAGCGCCTTCGCGGCGATCGATCTTGATGGTGCGCAGGCGCGGCAGCGTAAGCCGCAGGTCAAACAACGCGGAAACCTCGCGCGCGAGGCCGAGGATGGACAGGCAGTCACCGCGATTCGCGAGCACGGCGACATCGAAGACCGTTTCATCGAGGCCGAGATAATCGGCGAGTGGCGTGCCGAGGGGAGCATCGAGCGGCAGGGACAGGATTCCCGCGTGCTCGGTAGAAAGTCCCAGCTCGCGCTCCGAGCAGAGCATCCCTTCGGAGCGGACGCCGCGAATAATCGCGGCTTGGAGCGGAGGCTCCTTGCCGAGGCGCGCGCCGACCCGAGCCAGCGCGCCCGTCATCCCCGCCTGCACATTGGGCGCGCCGCATACGATGGAAAGTTTTTCGGCGCCGCTATCAACCTGGCAAAGATGAAGCCGGTCGGCATTCGGATGCTTCTGGACATCGAGCACGCGCGCGACGGTGACGCCCTCGAAGGCCGGCGCGAGCCGCTCGATATTTTCGACTTCGAGGCCCGCGACGCTGAGCCGGCGCGAAATTTCCTCGACGCTCGCATCGATAGTGACGAACTCGCGCAACCACTTGAGCGGAAGTTTCATTGCGCGCCTCCACTGAGGGCCGGGAACTGGTTCAAGAAGCGGACATCATTTTCGATGAACAGCCGCATGTCGTTGACTCTGAGTTTCAGCAGCGCGGGGCGCTCGACGCCGATCCCGAAGGCGAAACCCTGGTAAGCCTCGGGATCGAGTTTCACCGCGCGCAGCACGTTGGGATGAATCATTCCCGCGCCGAGGATTTCCGTCCATCCGGTATGCTTGCAGACGCGGCATCCGGCGCCTTTGCACAGGATGCAGCTCATATCGACCTCAACGCTCGGCTCGGTGAAGGGGAAATAGCTGGAGCGAAAGCGCACCGCGATGTCGGACCCGAACAGCGCGCGGATGAAATCGCTGAGGACTCCTTTGAGATGCGCCATGGTAACCTTGCCGGTCGCGTCGACCATGAAGCCTTCGATTTGGGTGAACATCGGAAGGCCGCGCACCGAAACTTCATCGCGCCGATAGCAACGCCCGGGGCATACCACTGCGAGTGGAGGCTTGCGCTTCTCCATCACGCGAACCTGGCCGTTGGAGGTATGCGAGCGCAGCAGCAGGCCGCCATCGACGGTGAAAGTATCCTGCATCTCGCGCGCGGGATGGTCAGGCGGAAAGTTGAGCGCCTGGAAATTGTGGAAGTCGTCCTCGATGTCCTGGGTCCATTCGATTTCGAATCCCATCGCCACGAAGATATCGAGCATCCGCTCCAGCATCTGCGTCACCGGATGGATGCGGCCGCGAGGGATGCGCATGCCGGGCAGGGTCACGTCGAGGCGCGCCTCCGAGAGGGAGCGCTCCAACTCGGCGTGCTTGAGGACCTCCTTAAGCTGCTCGATGCGCTCCTCGACCTCGCGCTTGATCTGGTTGATGAGCTGGCCCATCGCGGGGCGCTCTTCATTGGGGACATTGCGCATCCCGCGCATGATCTCGGTGAGCTCGCCGGAGCGGCCGAGGACGCGCACCCGGACCGCCTCGATTTGCTCGTCGGTGGCGCGGTCGGACAATTCAGTCATCGCGCGAATTTTGATCTCTTCGAGTTGTTCTCGCACTTGGGCAATCTCCCAGGAGGTTGTGGTGCTCGAAGCACCCTCACTTGATTTGCACTACGCCAAAGGCGTAGCGCGAATCTTCCTCTCCCAGCTTGCGCCGAGCGGCTACGCCGTCGACGCGGGAGAGGGCTATAATGACCGCGTTCCGCGGTTATTAAACAAAAAACCATGTGGCATCGAGGCCACATGGTTTGAAGGTGCGTATCCGAGGATGTTTTGGCTCAGGCCGCTTCTTTCAGGCCGAGCGCATCCTTCGCGATGCGCACCAGCTCGGTAAACAAACTATCGCGCTCGAGCGCCAGCGCCGCGAGGATCTTGCGATCGACCTCGACGCCCGCCTTGTTCAAGCCATCGATGAAACGGCTGTAGGACATGCCGAACTCGCGAGTCATCGCATTGATGCGCGCAATCCAGAGCGTGCGGTATTCGCGCTTGTTTACCTTGCGATCGCGATACGCATAGGTCAGGCCCTTTTCGAAAGTGTTGCGGGCCTGCTTATAAAGTCCACGTCCTCCGACGAAACCGGAGGCGAATTCGAGCTGTCGTTTATGACGGCGGCGGGTTTTGGGTCCGCCTTTTGCGCGAGGCATCGGTCGTATTCCTTATTTCTGAATTTCGCAGTCGAAAGTATATGTCGAAGTATACGTGATGTTACACGTAGGGAATCAAGACCTTAATCTTGTAGCCCTGCACGTCGGTGCAGATATTAGGCTGACGCAAATGGCGTTTCTGCTTGCGATTCTTCGCCCATGCGTGATGGCGAGCGTAAGCCTTCTTGTGTTTGACCTTGCCACTGCCGGTAACCCGAAAGCGCTTTGCGGCAGCGCGATTTGTCTTCATCTTGGGCATGATGCGGCCCGCCTTCCTTAACGATTTCTATCGCAATGAGTTTCTATCGCGGCGTCAGCAGGACCGACATATTGCGGCCTTCCATCCTCGGGAGGCTTTCGGGCGCCGCAACATCCGTCACCGCCAGAATGATCTTATCCATCAGAGCACGTCCGAGTTCCGGATGGGTAATCTCACGTCCGCGAAACGAAACCGACAACTTAACACGGTTGCCTTCCTCAACAAAGCGCTTGATGTGCTTAATTTTGAAGTCCACATCATGGGTATCGGTGCGCGCACCAATCTTCACTTCCTTGACGGTGCTGGCAGTCGAGCCCTTCTTGGAGTCGTGGGCCTTCTTCTTTTGCGCATAGCGATACTTGTCGAAGTCGGTAATGCGACATACGGGCGGGTTCGCGTTGGACGATACCTCGACCAGGTCCAGTCCCTTCGACTCCGCCACGCGGATGGCTTCGCGCAGGCCCAGGATGCCGACTTGCGAGCCATCGACATCGATGACGCGGACTTCCGCCGCGCGGATCTGCTGGTTGACCTTGATCGCCGGTTCTCGGGATGGCGGGGTTCTGAAATCTCGACGAATAACGCACCTCCTGCGGCTATCGCCGCGTCGTAAATCTAATCATGCCGGGAGCGGCTCAGCCTTGAGCCGCTCCATCAAAGCGTCGATGGACATCGATTCGTTCTTGTTGCCGCGCAGCAATCGCACCGATACGGTGCGCGCCTCAGCTTCGCGTTCGCCGACCACGATCATGTAAGGGATTTTCTGCAATTCGGCGTCGCGCACCTTGAAGCCCAATTTCTCGTTGCGAATGTCGGCCGCCGCGCGATAGCCGGCCTTCTTCAGCGCGAAGGTCAGCTCGTTCGCATAGCCTTCGACCTTTTCGCTTAGCGAGAGCACGCGCACCTGCTCAGGCGCGAGCCAGAACGGCAGCACTCCGCCGGTATGCTCGATGAGCACGCCGATGAAGCGCTCCAGCGATCCGAGGATCGCGCGATGGATCACCACCGGGCGCTCCTCGGCGCCGGAGCTGGCGGTGTAGCTGAGCCCGAAACGTTCGCGCGCCGCATAGTCGAGCTGGATGGTCGCGACCTGCCACTTTCGCTTGAGCGCATCGGGAACGTAGATCTCGATCTTCGGCCCGTAGAAGGCGCCCTCGCCCGGATTGATTTCCCACTTGTAGCCGTTGCGAGTGAGCGAGTTGCCGAGCCTGGCCTCGTTCGCGCGCCATTGCTCCTCGGTGCCCATATGCTGTTCAGGCATCGTCGCAACTTTGAATTCAACCTGCTCGAAGCCGAGGGAATTGTACACGTCGTGAACCATCCGCAGGTTCAAGTCGACCTCGGATTCAATCTGATCCTCGGTGCAGTAGACATGGGCATCGTCCTGGACCAGCGAGCGCACCCGATCGAGGCCGTGCAGCGTGCCCGAGCGCTCATTGCGATGAAGCCGGCCAAAATCGGCGAAGCGAATCGGCAACTCGCGATACGAGCGCTTCTCCGAGCGATACATGATGTGATGCGCGGGGCAGTTCATCGGCTTGACGCCGTAACCGACGCGCCATCCTTCGGGACTGGTGTCGACGAGGTTGCCCTGATCGGCTTCCGGGTCGGGCGTCAGGAACATATTCTCGCGGAAGAATTCCCAATGCCCCGAGGTATTGAACAACTCGTTGCGGAAAATCTGCGGCGAGATGACTTCGGTGAATCCGTAGCGCGCATACAGCCGCCGTACGTATGCGACCAGCTCGTTATAAATCGTCGCGCCGCGCGGAAGGAAAAACGGACTGCCCGGCGAGATCGCATCGAAGAAAAACAGCCCCATCTCACGCCCGAGCTTGCGATGGTCCCGCTGCTTGGCCAGCTCCACCATCTTCAGGTGCTCTTCGAGCGCGTCCTTGTTCGGGAACGAAGTGCCGTAGATGCGGCTGAGCATCGCGTTATGCTCGTCGCCGCGCCAATACGCGCCCGCGACGCTGGTCAGCTTGAATGCCTTGAGGTAGCCGGTCGAAGGAACGTGCGGTCCGCGACACAGATCCATCCACTCGCCCTGGCTGTAAATGGAAACCAGGTCTTCCGGAATCCCCTCGATGATCTCGACTTTGTACTTCTCGCCCATCGCGCGGAATTTCTCGACGGCTTCGGCCTTCGACATCATCGTGCGATAGACGCGCAGGTCGGCCTTCGCGAATTCCTTCATCTTGGCTTCGATCTTCGGCAGATCGTCCACGGTGAAAGGCGATTTGGGTGCGAAGTCGTAAAAGAATCCGTCCTCGATGACGGGGCCGATGGTCACCTCGGTGCCGGGATAGAGCGCCTGCACCGCCATCGCCATCAGATGCGCGGTCGAATGGCGCAACACATCGATGCCCTCGGCGCTGTCGGTAAGGATCGGTTCGACAGTCGCATCAGCCTCGAGCGGGAAGCTGAGATCGACCACCTTGCCGTCGAGCTTGGCCGCGACGATATCGCGGATTTTGCGCGGTCCATCGAGGAGAACATCGCGAATGCGCGTGCCTCGTTCGACGGAGCGGCCGGCCCCATCCACCGTTACCGTGATCTGGGAACTCATTTAGAAGGGGCGTATCGCATCGATGGAATACAGATGTAGCAGCTCAAAGTGGCCTCATCATACAACAAACGCGGGTCTGATGCCCCTGCGATGAACGGCAAATTCACGAACAATTTGTAGCGAAAAAAAGGGGGAAGGTGGTAGGCACGGGCGGGATTGAACCGCCGACCCCTTCCGTGTCAGGGAAGTGCTCTCCCGCTGAGCTACGTGCCTGTGGGTGCGAGTGTCGAACCGAGTATTGAAGCAGAAAAACCAAGCAGCCCCAAGCGGTAACAAAATTCATCAAGGGGGGCAACGGCATACGATGCTGTTCGGGGCCGCATCTGCTAAGCTGCGCCGCCATAGACGATGGATCGCGAACGCTTAATCCAGGTTTTCTTTTTCGGCTTTCTGGCCCTGATGGCCTACGAGCTGTATGCGTTGCTCGCTCCTTTCCTGATGCCGATTGCGTGGGCGATCCTGCTCGCCTTCATGGTTCATCCGGTGCAGCTCGAACTGCGCAAGTATATCGCGAGCCGCACCCTGACCGCGGTCATCATCACGATAGTTGTGGCGACCGGCGTAATTCTGCCCGCGATATGGCTCTCGGAGCGCCTCGTCATCGAGGCGCAGACGCTTTACGTTCAGGCCAACGAGTTCGTGAAGAACGGCGGGGTCGGCAAAGTCAACGAGTGGATTCAGCATCCCCCTTACTTCGGCTCCACCATCAGGCGCTTCACCGGCGGCAGGCACTTCGACCTCAATACCGACGTGCCGAAGTTTTTCGTGCAGGGCGCCCAGGGCACCAGCGAATACCTCATCAAGAATCTGACCGGAGTCGCGAAGAATATCGTCTCGATGGTGATCGATTTCAGCATCGTGCTGATGATCTTTTTCTACCTGCTGCGCGATGGCGAGGACTATTACCATTCGCTGCGCGAGCTGACCCCGCTGCATGATGAGGACAAGGCGGAGGTCTACGACACCCTGACCTCGACGCTGTCGGCGGTGATGCGCGGGTTGTTGCTCACGGCGCTGATCCAGGGCGTCGCGATCGGGCTCGGTCTGCTGGTGACGGGCGTGCCCTATTGGGCATTCCTCGCGGTACTGACCGCGGCGTGCGGGCTGTTGCCGTTTGGCGGAACCGCGATCGTATGGATTCCGGCGGTGCTCTACCTCGGCTACTTCAGTGGGTGGACGATCGCGATCGTGCTCGCGATATGGTGCGTGCTGTGGGTCGCGATCATCGACAACTTCATCAAGCCGCTGGCAATGCGCCATGGCACCGGGCTTCCGACCATTGCGCTATTCTTCGGACTCGCCGGCGGTCTCGAAGCATACGGGCCCATCGGGATCTTCGCCGGCCCAGCGATAATCTCGGTGTTCGCGTCGCTCCTGCACGTATATCGTGAAACCTACACCCGCGGACATAAGCCTCTTCCGAGGCGTGCCTCGCGCGGGGACTGATAGCCGAAACGCGCCGATCAGTAGCTCTGTGGAATGGCGGTGCCGGAAGTCTTGTTGCCTGAGCTTTCCGGACCGCTGCACGCCGCAACTTCGGTTTCCTTGGCGCCAAGGTCACTGGCAATCTGTGCGTCGGTCTTGCCCGCCGCCTGTTGGGTCTTCACGACATTGCAATCGACCGGGGTGTTATTGGCGGAAAACATGCTGCATCCTGAAACTCCCGCCAACATCAGGGCGCCCAAGGTCGCGGCCGCGCCGAAACTGCTCAGTACTTTATGCATCAAACTGTTTCCTTGTGTTCGCTTTATCGGAATTCGCGGGGACGATAGCCCTAAGTTGGGGGGTTAGCAAGCCGCCGGAGAGCATTAGCCGCGCACACGCTCAATCCATCCCGTACTTGCGGCGCTTACGCCACAACGTCGCCACGTTGATGCCGAGCATGTCGGCCGCTTCCTCCAGCGTCACCGCCTGTTCCAGCACTAACTGGATGTGGCGACGCTCCAGGTCTTCCAGCGTCAGCCCCTGATCCTCGCGGCGCGAGGTCGCCAGCACCTTGTCGGGCAAATCGCTCAGCGTAATGGTGTCGCCGCGGCTCAGCACTACCGCGCGCTCGATAAGATTCTTCAGCTCGCGAATATTGCCCGGCCACGAATAGCCCGAGAGCGCGCCCCGCGCCTCGTCGGCGAGTTTGAGCGCCGGCCGATGATGCATCTCGGCGGAGCGCTCGATGAAATACTCCGCGAGCGGAACGATCTCGCCCGGGCGGTCGCGCAGCGGCGGCACCCGGATCTCGATCACATTGAGGCGATAGTACAGATCCTCGCGGAAGCGCTTCTCGCGCACGAACTCTTCCAGGTTCTGGTTGGTCGCCGCGATGATGCGCGCGTTGATCTCAATCGTATCCGCGCCGCCGACGCGCTCGAAAGTCTTCTCCTGCAGGAAGCGCAACAGCTTGACCTGCAACAGCAATGGCAGATCGCCGATCTCATCGAGGAAAACCGTGCCGCCCTCGGCCGCTTCCAGCCGCCCGGGTTTGTCCTTGATGGCGCCGGTAAATGATCCGCGCACGTGCCCGAACAGCTCGCTCTCGAGCAAATGCTCACTCAGCGTCGTACATGCGACCTCGACGAACGGCCCATCTTTGCGCGGGCTGAGCCGATGGATATAGGCCGCCAGCATGCTCTTGCCGGTCCCGCTTTCACCGGTGAGCAGCACGGTCGCATCGCTGTTGGAAACCTGCGCGGCGAGTTCCGCGAGCTTGCGGCTCTGCGGCCCCAGCGTCAGCAGCGGCAGCGGCTGCGATAGGCGTTCGAGCCGAGTGCGCAGCGAGCGGTTTTCGGCGCGCAGACGTTGCAGCTCGAGCGCGCGCGCCACCACGCGGCGAATGTGCTCGGTGGTGAAGGGCTTGGGAATATAGTCGTAGGCGCCATGGCGCATCGCCTCAACCGCATCGGCAATCGAGGCAAACGCCGTCATCATGATCACCGGCAACGCGGGATTGAGGCGCTTCAGCTCAGTCAGCAGTCCGAAGCCGTTCATCCCCGCCATCCGCACGTCGCTCAGCACCAGGTCCGCCGTCGATTCAGGAAAGAGCTTGAGCGCCTGCTCGGCGCTATCGGCTTCGGTGACATGATGCCCGGCGGTTTCCAGCGTCGCGGCCACCATGCGACGAATGTTGCGGTCGTCATCGACGACCAGGATGTTAGCCAATCGCTTCCTCCCGCACCGGAATATCCACCGTGAAAGTGGTGCCGTGCCCGAGCTCGCTGCGCGCGAAAATCCTGCCGTTATGCGCCTCGACGATTTCCTTCGCGATGTACAAACCCAGCCCCGCCGAACCGACATGCGCGGCGTCATCGGGAAATTGCGCGAAGGGCTCGAAGATGCGCGGCAGGATGTCGGGCGCGATGCCGGGCCCGCTGTCGCTCACGACGGTGCGCGCGATGTTACCCTCGCGGCGAATTTCCATTCGGATGGTCCCGCCTTCGGGGGTGTAGCGCAATGCGTTGCCGACCAGGTTGGTGACCACCCACGGCAATTTGATCGGGTCGCCCCAAATCGGAATCGGGCGATCATCTGATGAAATAATTTCGAAGCTGATCTTTTTTTCCCGCGCCTGGATGGCGAGCGGACGGCATGCCTCGCGCACGGTTTTGTCGAGCATGATGGCGCGGCGCTCGACCCCGATGCGCGCCGAGCTCTTCCGCGACGCATCGAGGAGATCGGTCGAGATGGCATTGAGCCGCGCGACATCCTGATGGATGGTGTCGAGGATCTCGCGCTGGCGCGAGGCCACTTCAGGTGGAATCGCTTCGGTGAGCAACTCGGCGCCGATGGTCAGCGACGTAAGCGGCGTCTTCAGCTCATGCGAAAGGGTGGCAATCAAATTGGTGCGGCTCTTTTCCTGATCGCGTACGTAGGTCACATCCTGCAGGAGCACGATGGTGCCGAGGCGCTCGCCGTTGGGACCCATCCACGGAAGATTGCGGCTCAGATAGCTGTGATCGCGCCCGCGCAGAAACAGCTTGAACTCGGTGCTGTCATTGCCGGCGGTGTCGGCACCCTCCTGGGTCGCGGCAAGCAACTTCGCAACATGAATATTGCGCGAGGAAACTTCTTCGAGCCGCTTCCCTTCGACTTCGTTCGGATCGAGGTCGAGGATCGCGCATGCGACCTCATTCATATGAACCACGGCGTGATTCTGTCCGAGCACGATGAGGCCGTCCTCGACGCTTTCGATTATCGCGTCGGTCTTGGAGCGTTCGTGGTCGAGTTCGGAAAGCCGGGATTCGTAAGCACCCAGCTTCTCCTTCTCGAGGGTTTCGAAGCGCTGCAGAATCCGGCGTATCTGCGGCGCGACGGGAGTTTCGGAATCGTCCGGCGGCATTTTCGCGGCATTCAAAGAATCGAGCATCCGCTCGATTGCGCGCAGCGTGGAGCGACGGCCGGCAAAAAAAGCCACAGATGCCACGATCAACAGAATGATGAGGAGCGCGATGTTCAAATCGTTGTGCGCATGACCTCGGTCATTGCGCGAAGCTTGGTATTTTAGCCCTTCCGCGCCGGCAGAAAACAAGTATCGGCATCGCAGCAGCGAGCCCATCCAGCCCGAGATTGCAAAATGCACGAGTAACCATTCAGCGCATGCATGCGATTTGCACGGCAGCGATGGAATTCAGAGTGCATTATCGAGGGAATTCTCGCGGCCTGAACCTTGCGATCTGCATGCTGGTCTTGGGGAGGAAATTTTGCCTCACCCTGGGGAGTCCTACTCGATTGGCATCACATCTTCGATCGGTCCGTAAGCATCCGGAACCCGTGCCGGAACAACCTCATCAGCCTTCGCCCGCCTTCGGAAAACAAACCAAGGCGATTGTGGTCACCAGCGGGATGCTGGTGTTCATCTCGTTCTGGCGCGCGTCGGCGATCGTGCTATGCGATCTGGCTTCGACTGCCTACTACATCGGCGGCATCGTCGAGCAAGCCGTTGGCAAATCGGCGCCCTACTTCATCCTCGCCGTGATGCTGTTCTCGTACCTGATGCGCGCGGTCTACGTCGAGTCGTGCTCGATGTTCACCCGCGGCGGCGTGTATCGCGTCGTCAAAGAGGCGATGGGATCGACCCTCGCGAAGTTGTCGGTCTCCGCGCTGATGTTCGACTACATCCTGACCGGGCCGACCAGCGGCGTGTCGGCGGGACAATATATTGCCGGTCTCGCCAATGAATTGCTGAAAGTGATGCATTCGCCGTTTGCTCTGCCGCCCGATTTGACGGCGGCGGTGCTGGCGATAGCGATCACGGTTTATTTCTGGTGGCAAAACACCCTCGGCATCGAGGAGTCCTCGAGCAAAGCCATCGCGATCATGCAGGTGACCACCGTGATGGCGGTCACGATGATCGTCTGGTGCGGAATTACGCTAATGGTAAAAGGCGGTCATCTGCCGCCGTTCGTTCCATCCTTCAACAAGGAATCGCTCGGATGGCTGAATCATCTGCCATCGGCGCACGCGTTTGGCGCGCTCGGAATTGTGATCGCCTTCGGCCATTCGATCCTCGCGATGTCGGGGGAAGAATCGCTCGCGCAAATCAATCGCGAAATCGAAGCGCCGAAGCTCAAGAACCTCCTGCGCACCGGCTTCATCATCTTCATATACAGCCTGCTGCTGACCTCGCTGGTGTCGTTCTTCGCGGTCATGATCATCCCCGACAGCGTCAGGATGGCGCAGTACAGCGACAACCTGATCGGCGGCCTTGCGATGTTCGTGGTTGGGCCGCTATGGGCGCGTATCGCGCTGCGCGCGTTCGTGGTGCTGGTCGGATTCCTGATTCTCGCGGGCGCGGTGAATACCTCGATCGTCGGGTCGGTCGGCGTGCTGACGCGCGTCGCCGAAGATGGCGTCCTGCTCGACTGGTTTCGCCATCCGCACAAGCGCTTCGGCACCAATTATCGCATCGTAAACCTTGTCGCCGGCCTGCAAATCGCAACCATCATCCTTTCGCGTGGCGATATGTATGTGCTGGGCGAGGCGTACGCGTTCGGCGTCATCTGGAGTTTCGTGTTCAAGACGCTGTCGGTAATCGTGCTGCGCTACAAATCGAAGTATCACCGCCTGTGGAGGATGCCGCCTAACTTGAGCTTCTTCCGTCCCGGCGGCACCGATTTTCCCGTCGGCCTGATTGTGACGTTCCTGGTGCTGCTCGCGACCGCGTCGGTAAATCTCTTTACCAAGGAAGTCGCGACTATTTCAGGAATCATCTTCACCCTGGGATTCTTCGTGATCTTCTCGATATCTCAGCGCATCCAAGGCGACGTCGAGCATGCATATGGAGAAGAGCCGGAGAAGTTCAACCTGGAATTAGTAGATGAGAGCGAGTTGGTGCCGGAGAAGCTCGGCCTCAACGGTGGCGAGAAGAAAATCATCGCGATTCGCGATCCCAACAACCTGACCCATTTACATCGATATTTAGCCGATCCCGACAACGCGGCATTGATCGCGCTCACGGTGCGATTGGAGAAGGGCCTCGCGTCGAGCGACGGCGGTCAGGTCTTCAATGATGCCGAGGAGAAACTCTTCAGCCGCGTCGTGAAAGTATGCGAGGACCACGGCCGCAAGGTCGCGCCATTGGTCATCGTGTCGAACGACCAGGTGCACGCCATCGCGCGCGCCGCCTATCAACTTCGCGCAACTGAAGTAGTAATGGGCGTTTCAGCCCGCTTCCATCCCGACGTGCAGCTGGAAAATTTCGCGATGCATTGGGGAACGCTCGCGGGCGAAGACCAGCACGTCAAGGTCAGAGTACTATCGGAGCACGACGATATCCGCGCCGACGTTTAGGACGGAAATGGGTCAGGTTTGATGCAGATCCTGCAGATGAACGCGAAGAGTAGAAAGCGCGTAGCCGCTCGGCATGGTCTGGTAGTCGTTGGGATCCCAATTCTTCAGCTCGTCTTCCCAAGGCTGCAACCGACGCCGGCCTGATTCCTCTAATTCCTGCATGTATTTGCAGCGATAAACCCAATCCACCGCTGCAAGTCCGGTGAGTTTGCTCATACCTGTGAGACGATCAGGGCTCCATAGCCATTCACCGCATGGTGGGGGACGTCGCTATAGCGCATCAAGCGGTGCCTTGGGACAAATCGCGAATGCGGCTATTATGATGTCTTATCCGGAGCCTCCAAATGATCGCGATCGTTGACTATAAGGCGGGAAATCTGACCAGTGTGGCGGGTGCTCTCGCCCATCTTGGGCATCGATGCGAAATCACCGATCGCCCCGAGAAAGTTCGCGCCGCCGATCGCGTGATTCTTCCGGGTGTGGGCGCGGCCGGTGCGACGATGGAAAACCTGCGCGCGCTCGGCCTCGACGAATGCCTTCGCAGCGATGTCGCGAAAGCAGGTCGCCCCTTCCTCGGCATCTGTATCGGCATCCAGGTGCTGTTCGATCGCAGCGACGAAGATGGCGGCGTGGATTGCCTCGGCATCGTTCCAGGCTGCGTCGTGAAATTCCCTACCTCGATCGATGGCCGCCCGCTCAAGGTCCCGCAGATCGGTTGGAATCGCGTGCACCAGGAAAAGGCGCATCCGATTTTCGCCGGCGTTCCCGACAATACCCATTTTTATTTCGTCAACAGTTACTATCCGGTAGCGGATAAATCCGTGGTGATCGGGACTTCCGATTATGGCGTTCCATTCACCGCTGCGATTGCGCGCGACAACGTCATCGCGACCCAGTTTCATCTCGAAAAATCCGGCACCGCCGGTCTTCGGATGCTGGATAATTTCTGCCGGATGAAATTTTAGATGCTCGCCAAACGAATCATTCCGTGCCTCGACGTGCGCGACGGCAAGGTGACCAAGGGCGTGAAGTTCCTGGCCAACGTCGATGTCGGCGACCCGGTCGCGATGGCGCGCTACTACTACGAGCAGGGCGCGGACGAGCTCGTATTCTATGACATCACCGCGTCGAACGAACGGCGCGGCATCATGCTCGAAGTGGTGAGCGCGGTCGCGAAAGAAATTTTCATTCCGTTCAGCGTCGGCGGTGGGTTGCGCACCCTCGAAGACATGCGCGCGGTGCTGCTAGCGGGCGCCGAGAAAGTTTCCATCGATTCGGGCGCGGTGCGCAATCCGGAAATCATCACGCAAGGATCGAAGGCGTTTGGCGCGCAATGCATCGTGCTCTCGATGCAGATTAAGCTGACCGGCAAACGCGCCGAAATTCCCAGCGGCTACGAGGTCGTCATCGATGGCGGCCGCACCCCGACCGGCCTCGATGCGATAGCATGGTCGCGCGAGGGTGAGCGGCGCGGCGCCGGCGAGTTGTGCATCAACTCGATCGATCGCGACGGCACCAAGGAAGGTTACGACCTCGAAATCACCCGCGCGATCAGCGAGGCGGTGTCGATTCCCGTCATCGCTTCGGGAGGCGCCGGCGAGCCCGCGCATTTGCGCGATGCTTTCACGCGCGGCGCCGCGGATGCCGCCATCGTCGCATCCATCGTGCATTACGGAGAACATCCGATTCCCGACTTGAAGCGCTATCTGCGCAACAGCGGCATCGAAATTCGTGACGCCGTCAACCTGGAGGAGAGCGCCGCGTGAAGATCGCGATTGTCGTTGCCGATTTCAATTCCGAAGTCACCACGCCGATGCTGCGCCGCGCCATCGCGCACGCGACCGCCCTCAAGGCCGAGATCACACATACGGTGCATGTGTTCGGAATCTACGACATGCCGACCATCGTCAAGCGCCTACTCCAGCGATGGGACGTCGATGGGGTCGTGATGATCGGCGCAGTCATCAAGGGTGAGACGCTGCACGATGAGGTTATCGCGCATGCAATCGCGAACATCGCGGCAAAGCTGGCGGTGCAATTCGACAAGCCCGTCGGCCTCGGCATTACCGGGCCCGGCATGACCGATGAGCAGGCCGCCGAGCGCATCGACAACGCGCGCAACGCGGTCGAAGCGGTGGTGCGCGTCGCGACCGTGCTCAAGGATCTCGGCGAATAGATCTCGCCGGGCCATCCTACCCACAGGCTGTTTAAGAAAGACCCGCAGGTGCATTGAGCATCCGCATCGAGCTTCCTATACTCTGCTCTCGTTGGGTGTATGGGCGAGGCGGCGGGCACAAATCAGACCTTCTCGACTCGGGCGGCGGCGCGAATTCTCGCGGTGCCTCCCGAGCGCATCCGCTACTGGGTCAAGCGGCAGTTCATCAATCCCTCGACGGTGCGAGGACGCAATTTTCGTTTCGCATTCAACGACCTCATCCTGATGCGGCTTGCCAAGGAGCTGCTTCCCACCCGCCGCCATCTCGAACCGATCCAGCGCTGCTTCGAGCGCGTGCGCAATATGATCGGACCCTCGCGCCCGGTGCATTCGCTGAAGCTGGAAAATATCGACGGCCACATCGTGATGCGCGACGGCGCGTCCTGCTTCGAAGTGGAATCCGGGCAGCTCGTCTTCAACTTTGAGAAACGCGCCAAGGGCAAGGTCGAAGAGCGTTTCGGAGCGGCGCGCGCGCGCGAGCGTTTCGAAGAGGCGCGGCGGATGGCGGAAGAAGACCCGCTGAAGGCGCTGACCATTTACAGCGAGCTGGTGAATCGCGAGCCGGTTAACTTCGATGCGCACATGCGCCTCGCCGCGCTGCTCGAGCACGAAGGCGACCTCAAAGGCGCGATGCGCCATTTCCTCGGCGCGGCGGCGATTTTGCCCGCGAGCGCGGACGTCCACTACAAGCTTGGCCTGCTCTATCGCAAAACCGGCGAGCATGACGCGGCGATCCGGAGCCTCAATCGCGCGCTCGAATGCGATCCCACCATGGTCGAGGCGCATCGCAATCTCGCGGAGCTGTTCGACCAGGTGGGGCGCAAACGCGACTCCATCAAGCATCTGAGCGCGATCCATCGCCTGATCAAGGGCGACTGAAAAAGGGTTCCTTTTTTAGAATAGTTCCTTTTTATCACAGGAGGCTTGTTTCAAGGTTTACATATGTGTAAACCTTGAACGTGCAACGCATTTAACCAGATAAATATGCGTGGATCGCCATATCACAAGAGGCCCTTGGGGTTCGGTTGAATGGGCCATGGATGAGAAAGGAGAGCTGCCGGCGAAGCTGGATTTCGAGAACCTGAGCCCGGCCGATAGAGCCAAGGCCTTTTCTTTGTTTCGAAGGCTCGCCGACTCGGGGAAAATTTCGAATCGCGAAAAGTTCAAGAGCCTTGGAACAAAAGGAGCGCATCTTTGGGAGTTTAAGAATTTTCAGGATCGATTCATTGGAGATTTCCGGCCCGGTAAGCGCTTTCTCGTTGCAGCCTACTCGAGGAAGAAAAAGGACCAATTAGATCCTGCCACCGTTGCTCGCGCCATAAAAATGCTTGCCGCCAATGACCGCTACGAAAGATCGAATAGAGCTTGAACGAATGAAACCGACGCCAACTGATATAGAGCTCTTCGAGGCCTCGTCCCCGAAGAATCGGAGACTGCTTCGGCAGGAGGATCTGATTCTCGATATGACCGAACTGCTCAGTGCCGCCATGGAAGATAAAGGGATTACGAAGTCGGAACTCGCCAAGCGGCTCGGCAAGACCAAGGGTTTCGTCACTCAAGTGCTGTCCGGAAATAGAAATCTAACGCTCCGGACCATCGCAGATATTGCTGATGCGTTGGGTTTCCGGGTCCGAGTTCGCCGAGAGCCTCTGCCGCGCGCGGCGACTTTTTCGTCGGCCGCTGCCACGCCCCATCGTGCCACGACAGGCCGCAAGGTTCTGCGATACGGCTGACGCGGTAGCACACGTCTCCCCGCCGCGCGCGCGATTGGATAAGCTCAATCCAATGGCACGCGAAACCCTCAAACGAATCGATATCCTGCGCCACGAACTGAAGGCGCTGCGCTTTATCCTCGATAATTTCCACGCCGGAAAAATCGCGCGCACCGCGATTCCGCCGCGCGAGGATTTCCAGTCCGAGCAGGGTCACGAGATCTACGACGTCATCGTGAACGCGTCGTCGCGCGCGGATGCGGAAGCGAAAATCGCCGAACTCGATCTCGAAGACGTCGATATCGACTCGTTCCTGCGCCTGTCGGGCGAGCATTACTACACTTATCCGGCGCTGGTCCGCGAGCGCGCCGAGGCGATTCGCGCCGGCACCCTGAAGGTCGAAGCCGCGTGAGCCTCTCGAATCTCAGCGAGATTTATTTCCTGCTCGATGGCGCCGGCTCGCTGGTCGTGTACCAGGAAAAAGATACTTCGTGGCTCGGCGTACTGGCGTTTTCGAGTGATGCGAACGCGCGCGAGTTTATTGCGGCGAGCAAGCTCGAGGTTTCCGATGTCGTCGCCATCGCGGCGTCTGACTCTGAGTCGATCGCGGGGCTAATCGCGCAAGTCAAAAAACGCATGGTGCGAAACCTTTTGCTCGATCTCGACTATGTGAGCGGCGAATGCACCATCGTCGAGTTCGAGGGCGACCGCCTCGGCCCCACGCGCAAGTGGCAATTCGAGCCGAAGCATAGAAGTAGATGAGCGTTTCCTACGCTGACATCGAAGCCGCCCGCGTGCGCCTCGAGGGAGTCGTCAAACCCACGCCGATGATGACCAGCACCACGCTGGATCGGATGATCGACGCGCGCGTGCTCATCAAGCCGGAGAATCTGCAGAAGACCGGGTCGTTCAAAATTCGCGGCGCCTTCAATCGCGTCGCCGCGATGACCGAGGCGGACAAGAAGCGTGGCGTGGTGGCGGCGTCGGCGGGAAATCACGGCCAGGCGCTCGCGTGGGCCGCGACTCGCGTTGGTGTGAAAGCGACCATTGTGATGCCACGGACCGCGGCGATCGCGAAGGTCGCGGCCACTCGCGGTTATGGGCAGGAGGTCGTCCTCGAAGGCGTCGACTACCAGGAAGCGCGCCGCGCTGCCGAGGCTCTATGCGAGGAGAAAGGAGCGCTGTACGTCGACGCTTACGATGATCCGTTGATCATCGCGGGGCAGGGCACGCTCGGAATCGAAATCGCCGCGCAGTGCTCACCGGATGTCGTGATGGTTCCGGTTGGCGGCGGCGGTTTGCTTGCGGGAATCGCGATCGCAATCAAGCAGCGCTGCCCGAATGCCGAGGTTATCGGCGTCGAGGCGGCGGGCTCCGCGCAACTGAGCCTCAGTCTCGCGCAAAACGCGCCGTCTTCGATTGGCCGCCCGGTCGATACCATCGCCGATGGCCTCGCCACCGGCCGCATCGGCAAGATTCCCTTCGAAGCGATTTCCACGCTGGTGCGACGCGCAGTTACCGTCGATGACTACGAAATCGGCGAGGCGCTTTTGCTGATGCTTGAGCGTATGAAGTTGCTGGCAGAAGGCGCCGGCGCGACCGCGCTGGCGGGTGCGTTGAAGATCGCCGATGAGCTCAAGGGCAGAACGGTGGTGGTGCTGGTGAGCGGCGGCAATATCGATATCAACCTGCTCGACCGCATCATCGGGCACGGCCTCGCGAAGATGGGGCGGCTTTTCCGCTTCGCGATCGACATGCACGATCGTCCCGCCGAACTCGCCAAACTGCTGAGCGAGATCGCGGCGACGGGCGCCAACGTGCATACCATCGAGCACGACCGCACCCGGCGCGATGTCCCAATCGGCAGCGCCCGCGTGATGCTTGAGCTGGAAACGCGCGGGCCGGATCATATCGCGCTGGTCCGCACGCACCTGGAAGCGCGTGGTTATCGAATCGTCGCCACTGCGGGTGAATAGGCCTGTCGTTCGCGCTCGAGTTCGCGCAAGTACAGAAATAGCGGAAGGCCGAGCGACACTCCCACCACGAGGGTCGCGAGCGTCGGAACCCATCGCGTGGTCGCGCTTTTCGCCTCGCGGCCGATGAAAATTATCGTGACGATCGCCGATACGATCACGTCAGCGGCGAAGAAGGCAGCCACTCGATTGGCGAGCATCTCCCGCAGAAAAAAAGACGGGTCGACGCCGTGCGCAAGCAGCCATGCGATGAACTGCCAGTAGGGTAGAACCAGTCCCACCACACTCAGTAGCAGGTAGACTTTTTTGGCCTCCATGTGGCACCTCGACGCGACCCGGTTTGCGAGCCGAAGCGTAGAACCAACCGGTCCGGCCAGTCCGAAGGATATCCGATCACGGTGAGCGAGCTAAGGCTCTAGGTAAACATCGCGGCGAGGCCCTTGGGCTTCACCATCTTGCCCGACGGCTTGGCGGACTCGGCCATTTCCTGAAGCTGCTTTGCGAATGCTTCCGCTTCGGCGGCTTGACGCTCCTCGAGGTCGGTGCGTTCTTTCACCTGCCGCGCTTCGAGGCGTTCGCGCTCGCGGCGGCGGCGCGCATAGTAGCCTTCGAAAGCCTCGCGCACGTTGCGGCATAGCTTCGTGTTGGGCACGAAAGAGCCGGAGCAGTTCGGGCAGTAGAACACGACGCCCGCCTGGAAGTGCCGATAGGGAATCGGGAACTGCTCGTTGCAATCCTTGCAGATGACCGGCACGGCCCACGTCGCGGGATCGTATTCCTCCACCGAGGCTGCCGATGCCGGCGTCGCGACGGCCACTGGTTGTGGCTTCGGCGCTGGAGCGGGGGCCGGCGCGGCTGCCGCTGGAGCGGCTGCGGCGCCATTCGCCGCGGCTGCCGGTGCGGGAGCGGACTCGCCACCTTCCTTGTTGAAGCGCGAGGGCGCGTCATCGGGAATCGTCAATTCGGGATGGAGCGCGCGCGCTCGCTGGAGGAGCACATCCGGGGTTTCGGGGTTGTTGGGATCGGGCACGCAGCAATCCACCGGGCATACCGCCGCGCATGCTTCATGATCGTAGAAGCCGACGCATTCGGTGCACTTCGATGGGACTATATAGAAGATGTCCTGGGCAATCGCGGGATTCGATGCGCCGCCGAGTTCCCATGGCACTGCCCCCGCGTAAATCGCGGTGTTGGGGCATTCGGGCTCGCAGGCCCCGCAGTTGATGCAATCGCTGGTGATGATAGTCGCCATCGACGGTTTCTAGCTCCCGGAAAACACACAAGTGCTGATGTCTCAGCCTGATGAAACTCTATCAACCGCGAATTTTCCCCCGCAATCAACCTCCGAAGGCATTGGGGGGTTGCCGCGATTTTGACTATGCTGCCAATCGTCGAGATGACGCGAGGTACCTCACATGGATCTCAGTTTCACATCCGAAGAAGAACAGCTGCGCCAGAAGGTCCGCAACTTTCTCGCCGAGGAGATGCCCAAGTCCGGCCTCAAGTCCGCCTCCGAGGGGCGCGAGGACAAGGCCTGGCTGGGAAAGGCCAAGGCGTGGCAGCGCAAATTGTACGACGCCGGTTATGTCGCCCTCGCATGGCCCAAGGAATACGGCGGGCAGGCGATGGACCCCGTCAAACAATCGATCGTCAATGAAGAGATGGTGCGCGCCAACGCGCCATACCTGGTCGGCGGTTCGGGCCTCGGGATGTTTGGGCCGACGCTGATTTCATGGGGCGACGAGGAACAGAAAAAACGTTTTCTGCCGAAAATCCTGACCGCCGAGGAAATCTGGTGCCAGGGATATTCCGAGCCCGGCTCGGGTTCCGATTTGGCGTCGTTGCGGACCCGCGCTGAGATTCATGGCGATGAGTTCGTCGTCAATGGCCAGAAAGTCTGGACCTCGGGCGCGCAGTACTCCGACTGGATGTTCTGCCTGGTGCGCACCGATCCCGAGGCGCCCAAGCATCGCGGAATTTCCTACATTTTGATCGATATGAAAACGCCCGGCATCACGGTGCGCCCGCTGGTGCAGATGACCGGTGACAAGGGCTTCAACGAAGTCTTCTTCGACAACGTCCATGTCCCGCGCAAGAATCTCGTCGCCAAGCTCAACGAAGGATGGCTGATTGCCAACGCGACGCTGTTCCACGAGCGCAATATGCTCGGCGCCTCGACCGGCAGTCAGCAGCGCTTCAATCGGCTGCTTGGGCTGGCGAAGAAGATTCGCCGCAACGGCAAGCCGCTCATCGAGGATCCGGTTTTTCGCCAGCGCCTGGTCGATCTCGAAATCAAGGTCGAGGCGATGCGCTTTCATTCGTATCGGCAGCTTACCGATCAGATGCGCGGGAAGAATCCCGGCGTCGAGGCGATGATCAACAAGCTGGTCGGCACCGAGCTCAACCACGACCTCGCGACCGCCGCCATGGAAGCGATGGGTGACTATTCGATGCTCTCGCGCGACGAGGATCAGGCGCTCGATAACGGCTACTGGCCGTATGAGTGGATGTTCTCGTTGGGCCTGGTGATTGGCGGTGGCACCTCGCACATCCAGAAAAACATCATCGCCGAGCGCGGCCTGAAAATGCCGAAGAGCAGATAAGAAAAGACAAAACCACAGAGGCACGGAGACACTGAGAGGAAAGGCAAGAAGAACACTCTCCGCTGGCTGCTCTCTACTGTGTCTCTGTGCCTCCGTGGTTAAGGATTGGATTTGAATCATGGACTTTGGAATCAGCGAAGAACAGGAACATCTGAAAACCAGCGCGCGCGAATTCCTCACCGGCGAATGCCCAACCACCTTCGTGCGCAAAGTGATGGCATCGGAAGACGGCGCGGCTCCCGACCTTTACGCGCAAATTGCGAAGCTCGGATGGAACGGTCTCATCATTCCGGAGAATTTCGGCGGCGCAGGACTCGGGATGCTCGACATGGCGATGCTCCTCGAAGAGCAGGGCTATGCCGCGATGCCCGGGCCGTTTTTGTTTTCCTCGGTGCTGGCGGCATCGGCGTTGAAGGAATTCGGCACCGATGAGCTGCAGAAGAAGTGGCTGCCCGCGCTCGCGGAGGGCAAGGCGATCGGTACGATGGCCCTTGCCGAGGAGGACGATGGCATCGAACCGAGGAGCATCCGCACCCGCAGCGGCGCGCATGGCGGCGAGATCGTCATCAGCGGACGCAAGATGTTCGTGCCGTATGCGAACGTTGCCGATTTCATTATCGTCGCCGCGCGTTTTGGCGATGCCGCGGATGACGTGACTTTTTTCGCGATCGATTCATCCGCGGCGGGCCTGGAAATCAAGCTGCTGAAGGGGCTCGATCTCACGCGGCGCATCTGCTCGGTGGATCTCAAAGATGTGCGCGTCAAATCGAGTGCCGAGTTGAAGGGTGGAATCGCCGCGTACCGGCGCATAATCGATATCGCCTCGGTGGCAGTCGCGGCAGACTCGCTCGGCGGCACCGAGCGCGCGCTCGAAATGGCGGTCGAGTATTCGAAAGTCCGCGAACAGTTCGGCAAACCGATCGGATCGTTCCAGGCGCTCAAGCACGCGGCATCGGAGATCGTTTCGGAACTCGAGCCTGCGCGCTCACTGCTATGGTATGCCGCCTACGCCCTCGATGCGGACCCGAAGGGCGCTTCGCGACCCGCCGCGATGGCGAAGGCGCGCCTCTCCGAGGTCTATAGCCGCGCCACCGATCGCGCGGTGCTGATGCACGGCGGCATCGGCTTCACCTGGGAGCACGACATCCATCTATGGTTCAAGCGCTCGCGCTTCGACGAATCGTACTTCGGCTCGCCGCCGTACCATCGCGAACGCGTCGCGCAGTTGGGTGGCTACTGACAGACAGGGCCATACGAGGCCGAGGGCGAGCCTTAATCGGTATTTTTCGCCCCGAACCTGGAAGCCCGATTTCGCGAGGATTTGCCTCGCGATGCTTTCGGCGTGCGCGAGGTCGAAGGCGGGGTGCGCATGGCTCCCGTAACGGCTTTGAGTTCGTCCAAGGTCGCGCGAATGTGATGGGCCATGTCTCGCGCTTTGGTGTCTTCGATCCAACGTTCGAACGCGACCCTGAAGACCGCCATTCCGGCTTCGGCGGCCAGGCTGGCGGCTGGTTCGCCGACCCCACGCTTGCGCAGCGCGGCGGCGACGGCTGAGGCGAGCGATCGAAGCTTGATCGACTCACGCTCCTGAAGCTCGGCATGTGCGGCAATGAGGGTCTGGCGTGCACCGGCATATTCCCGGCGTGGCTGTAGTATCTCGGCGGCGGCTGCGAGCGCGAGCGCGACCGCACCAAACGGCGCGGCGGTCTTGGGCGCATCCGCAATCGCGTTGAACGATAAGTTTCTCCAACGCGGCCGCGCCCCAAAACAGCACCTCGCGCTTGTCGGCGAAGTGGCGGAAAAAAGTCCGCTCGGTGAGTCCCGCGCGCGCGGCGATATCCTCCACCGTGGTTTGCGTGTAGCCGCGTTCAATAAAGAGTTCCCACGCAGCCTGCTCGAGCCGTCCCCGCGCGTTCGGTTCCCATCGCCCCATGCGCGCCATCTTACCTGATTGCAGTGACTGACATCACATAGTAGAAGTGATGTCAGATTCTGACATCAGGAGGCTTTTTCTCATGCGTATATTCATTACCGGCGCGTCCGGCTTTATCGGTTCCGCGGTGGTCGCCGAGCTCATCGGCGGCGGCCATCAGGTTCTCGGCCTCGCGCGCTCCGATGATTCGGCGTGCGCCCTCGCCGCGGCAGGCGCGGAGGTGCATCGCGGCTCAATCGAA
Organism: uncultured delta proteobacterium; assembly: GCA_963761255.1. Taxonomy (GTDB): domain Bacteria; phylum Desulfobacterota; class Binatia; order Binatales; family Binataceae; genus DATGKG01. The sequence continues at coordinate 137,406 of CAVXGH010000014.1, read as the reverse complement.
GATACCGAGAGCTTGCACCGCGGCGCGGCCAAGTCGGATGGCGTGATTCATCTGGCGTTTATCCATGACTTTTCGAAATACCAGGAAAACTGTGAGATCGATCGGCGCGCGATTGAGGCGATGGGCTCCGCGCTGATTGGCTCCGACCGCCCGTTGATCGTCACTTCCGGGGTCACTGCGATTACGCCCGGTCGCCCGGCGACGGAGGACGATCCGCCCTCCGCCGAACTTCCCCGCGTATGTTCGGATCAGGCCGCGGCTTCGCTGGCGAGCCGGGGAGTGCGCGTCTCGGTGGTCGGTCTGCCGCAGGTGCATGACCGGAACAAGTTTGGTCTCATTACACCTTTGATCGAAATCGCGCGCGCGAAGGGAGTCTCGGCGTTCATCGGCGACGGCAGCAATCGCTGGCCGGCGGTGCATCTCCTCGACTGTGCGCATCTCTACGTTCTCGCGCTGGCGAAGGCCGCCGCCGGGGCACACTATCACGCGATCGGCGAAGAAGGCGTACGGCTTGGAGACATCGCGCAGGCAATCGGGCGAGGACTCAAGGTGCCCACCGTCAGTCTCTCTCCCGAAAAGGCGGCAGAGCATTTTGGCTGGCTCGGGTTCTTCATCGGCCGCGATGTTCCCGCTTCGAGCGCGCTGACGCAGCAGCGGCTGGGATGGCGGCCGACGCAGCGCGGAATGATTCCCGACCTCGAAGAGGCGCACGCGTTCGAAGCCTGAGAAAACCGGTGTCTGCGGCGCATCTTGCGCCGCAGACACAACCCTGAATTCCAGACCCGCAACAATTGCCAGCTAACGCCGGAATGCTAAGGTGCCTGCAACCAGCTCGCGAGCGGCTTGAAGGTCGCCATTAGGGTGCAAGGAAGCAGACATGAAGTTCGACATCTTCTATCAACTGCCGGCGGCCGACACGCAGAATGTTCAGACGCGATATCGCGAGCTGATCGATGAATCAATCGAAGCCGACCGCCTCGGATTCGATACGGTGTGGCTCGCCGAGGTGCATTTCGCGCCGCGCTTTTCGACGATGCCGACGCCGCTGCTGCTCCTTGCCGCGATCGCGGAACGCACGACCAAGCTGCGGCTGGGAACCGCGGTTAACCTGATGCCGCTGCATCAACCGCTGCGCCTCGCGGAGGAGATCGCAACGCTGGATGTGATCTCCGGCGGCCGGGTGGAATTCGGCGGCGGTCGCGGTGCCTTCGTGCTCAACTATCGCGGCTACGGCGTCGATATGATCGCGAGCCGCCCGCTCTTCGCGGAGAACCTGGAATTGGTCAGGCGCGCATGGACCGAGGATCGCCTGACCTTTCACGGCGAGCACTTCAACGTCGAAAACATTAACGTGGTCCCCAAGCCATTGCAGAAGCCACATCCGCCGATTCGGCTCGCGGCCAATAGCGTTGATACCTTCACCTTTGCGGGCGAGCATGGATATCCGATCTTCGCGGGTGGTCCAGTCAATCCGATCCCGGTGCTCGGCGAGCGATTAGTCATCTACAAAGACGCGCTGGCGAAGGCCGGCAAGAAAGCTCCCGACGATTGGTTAGCGGCCGCGCTGATGGTTCAGGTCGGACGTGATCGTGCGTCAGTGCGTGCCATCATCGAACCCAGCTTGCAGCATTATTTCAAATCGGTGGGCGAAATCATCGAGCCCGAAGGGCCCTCACCCGCGCAGCAGGCGCAGTTCAAGATGATGCAAGATCGCTTGCGCTCGGTACCGTACGAAACCGTTGACACTACGATGGGAATTTTCGGCGACCCGCAATACTGCATCGACCGCATCGCGGAGTTGCGCGAGCGCTTCAATTTTTCACGGCTGGTATGTTGGTTCGAAGTGGGCGGTCAGAGCGGGCATCGCAACGTGATAGATTCGATGCGAATGTTCGCGGAAAAGGTGATGCCGAAGTTCAGCTAGCGCAAGTAGCCTCAGGCATGCGCGGCTTTGGGCTTCTCGTGCGAAGACTCGCCGGTTCGCGTATCGGCGTCGCCGTGACGCGTCCGACTCAAGCTCCACCGTTCGAAAAGCGAAGCTAGAATAAAGGCGACTCCCCCGACGACCAACGCACTACCGGTCATCAGCGCGGCAGCTATTGCCAAATGTAGCTGCGAGAGAAAATGGATCACTTACTCATACCTCGCTCGAAGAATATCCCCATCACAAGCAGGAATAAAGAGAAGACAAGTACCGCCGCTGTTTCGTACCAAAAGTAGGAGCCGATGTTGTCACCCTTCAGGAGATAGTCCAGTGGGACGAAAACCAGGACGAGTGCTGCCAGCTCGCGAAAGGAACTCGCTCATCATATGCGGGACGGATTCGCGGTGGTCTTCTGCTTCGATCGCCATGCCTTTGCGATTTATCCGGGAGTCGCGATCCTATAACATAGTGTCACCCGATGAGACAAAAAGATGTCGATGTTCTGCGACGTGATCAGTAAAAAATGGAAAAACAAACCCACCGCGAGTTCAGGAGAAAAGATCGCGTAACGCACCGATATCGTTGAGTATTTGCGACAGAATCGGGGGCCGCTTAAGGGCAAAACGCTAGCCGGTGCCGATGACGTGGTCGAGTTCGACGATCGAACGGCCGCGCGTCTCGGGCAACATCCACACCATCGCGGCCGCCGAAAGCGAGAACACTGCGCCCAATGAGAGAGCAGCGCCGAGGCCGAAACTCCGGCCCAAATCCGTGATGACCAAAGGCGTGAAGAATTGAAAACCTCGAGTCATGTTCAGGAGGGCGCCCATCGCGGCGTTACGCACCCTGGTTGGCAGCAGCTCCGACATATAGGGTGCGGCGCCCGCCCACAGCCCGGTGCCAAAGCCAGTCAACATCATCGCGAGGCCGATCAGCCCCGGTATGCGCGAGGCCTGCGGCCACATCAACGTCGCGGGTACGAGCCCGAGGGCGAGCGCGAGTGCGAATATGGTGAACATCGGACGCCGTCCGAAGCGATCGGCGAGCATCCCGAAAATGGCGTAGCCGAACACGCCGCCATACTGCATATGGATCATCAGCCGTCCGCTGGCAGCGGTGCTCAGCCCGCGTTGTATCTGCAGATAGCCAGGCATCCAGCTGTAGGTGAACCAGTAGGCTTCCGAATTGAGCAGCAGCCACAATCCCAGCAGAAAGATGATGTGGCGATGCTCCTTCACCACCGCCCATTCGGCGGCCCCGAAGAAGGTGCGTTTGCCGGTGCGCTGCCAGACGTCGCTCTCGGGCAGAAAGCGCCATTCGGCGAATGCGATTACGACCGCGGGCAGCGAAGATATCGCGAATACCCAGCGCCATCCGAAATGCGGCTCTAGGTAGCCGGATGCCGCCGCGGCAAGCAGCACCCCCAGCGGAGCGCCGGTCTGGACATATCCCGCATAACGCCCGCGCCGCGCCGCCGGCATGCTCTCCGCGATGAGTGCCTGACCGGAGGCCCATCCCCCGCCGATGCCGAGTCCGGTGAAGGATCGATAGAGCATCAACGTAAGAAGCGAATGGCTGGTGGCGCAGAGCAGCGTGCCGAGACCATAGATGGTGACCGTCGCGACCACGATGGGCTTGCGGCCGAAACGATCGCCGAGGAAGCCGAACATCACGCCCCCGAAGGCGGTCATCAGAAAGGACGTGCCGAGCAATAGTGAGGAATCGGTGGTGGTGAAATGAAGGTCGCGCGCAATCGGAACCAGGAGAAATGAGTAGAGGATCAGGTCATAGAAGTCGAAAATCCATGCCGCGAAGCATAGCGCCAGGATCCGGTAATGGACCGACGAGAGCGCCTGCTCATTCAGAAGCGGTTGCGCGACGGTCGAGGCCCCGGTGGCTTGCGCATTCACGCAACCGTTATCGCGGGATTGAATGCCCTAAGCAATCTGCTCGTCGGATGAAGGACATGTCTAAAACATGGCGGAAACCGATTCGAGGGTAAAAACGTAAAAACAAAGCCACTTAGCCCGACGACGACGGTTAACTTTCAACATGGTTTGATATCGTACAATATGATAATGATAACTATATGAAGCAATACCAGCCGCGCGTCTGCAATGCGATTTGGCCCGCGTTGGCGGGCGTTTTTCTCCTCGCGTCCACCAGCCACGCCGCGCCGCCATCGATAACCACGCAGATGTACAACAACCAGCACACCGGCTGGAACAATCAAGAAACGCAGTTGAACGTCGCCAATGTGAAGACGAATTTCAAACTTCTCTTCAAGGACAAAGCTGCCGGTCAAACCTATTCCCAGCCGCTATACGTTCCGGCCCTCAATATGGGGAGGCTCGGAACCCATAACGTGATTTTCGTCGCGACCGAGAACAACCTCGTCTATGCCTTCGATGCGGACAAGGCGCGCGGTCCCTTATGGGCGGCGAAGCTGACGCCTGCTGGCGAGGCCCTGCAGGTGACTGCCGATTACGATAACCTTCGGATTCCACAAATGGGGGTGACCGGTACTCCGGTAATCGATGCCACCACCGGCACTCTTTATGCCGTCGCGGCCAGCAAAACGACTGCGGCCTCGCCGGTGTACCATCAGCGTCTGCACGCCCTCGACATCACGACGGGAAAGGAGCGCGCCAACAGTCCGGTCGATATCGTCGCGAGTTTTTCGGGCACCGGCGGTACTATCGATGGAAACGGTCATGAGCTCTTCTCTCCAGTCATCGAGTTCAACCGGTCCGCACTGACCCTTTTCGGCACCAACATCTACACCGCCTGGAGCGCGCACGAGGACAACGGGAACTATCAGGGATGGGTCATCGCTTACGACAAGACCTCGTTGCAGCAGACTGCCGTATTCGATGATTCGCCAAACATCCCGCCTACGGCCAACGGCAATGGTGGAGGATCAATCTGGCAAGCCAGCATGGGCATGGTTGCCGACGATGCTTCCATCTACGCAATTACTTCCAACGGACCCTTCGACGCCTCGGATTGGGGCGATACCGCGCTGCGGCTCGGGCCGACGCTGAACGTTGCGGACTCGTTTACACCCTGCAACCAGCAGGAGTTGGGCGACTTCGATGTGGACCTCGGTTCCGGAGGACCGATGATCCTGCCGGATCAAACCAGCGGCCCCACCAAGCTACTCACCTTTGCCGGTAAGGAAGGCTCCATCTACCTAATCGATCGCACGGCGATGGGCGGTTATACGCCAACCACCGTCTGCACGCCGGGCCTGCCCTGCAATATCCAATGCACCAACAACGTGGTTCAGGAACTATGGAGAGTTATCGGCGCTACCCCGGTCACGTCTTCGGACGGCGCCAATCGTGATGCGTATTGGGGCGCGCCCGCGTATTTCGCGGACGCATCGGGGCGCCAGTACGTGTATTACACCGGCGATTACTCTCCGGTCGTCGAATTCGACCTCGCCAATGGAGCGCTAACTCCCGGTCTCAATGGCAGCGGCAATCCCAATCAGACTTTAAGCTCGACGTATAATTTTCCCCATGGCGGAACCATCCCGGTTATATCTTCCAATGGCGGTGATCCCTCGACGGCCATTCTCTGGGCGGTAAGACATCCCGAGCCGCCTTCCGCCGGTCCCGGCCCGCTCACGCTTGATGCATACTCGGCCACCGATCTGACCAACCAAATCGTTTTCGATATTCCCGCGGGAACCTGGAACTACCAGAACGACCCGTGGCTCATTCCTACAGTTGCCAACGGCAAGGTCTACGTTTTTTCCGGCTCGGAGCTGGAAGTTTTTGGAGTCAGCTCCACGGTTGCCGGAGGAACCGGGTCCATCCGAATCGGCAAGCGACTCAATTTCGGCAAGGTCGCAGTCAACTCGACCAAAACCGGAAACATCACCATACATAACGCGGGCAATGCCGACCTGCACGTCAGTATGTTATCGGCGCAGTCTCCGTTTCAGGTGCTGGGTACCGGGACGCTCAATGTAACCAGGGGAACCTCGCAGTCATTCAGCGTGCAGTTCATGCCGACGAGTACCGGCGCGGTCTCGCAGCCGCTCACCATCAACTGCGATGACCCGAAAAATCCCACGCCGTTATTCACCCTCGAAGGTACCGGCAAGTGATTAGCGCCACGGTGCATCTTTAGAATCGCGCTCTCGATGCTATTCTTGCGCGATGGCGAATTCGCATGAGGCGGTCCGTAACGCGTTCAATACTGACGCGCAGATCTACGATCGCAGCCGGCGCCAGATGGTGCCGTGCTTCGATGAGTTGTACGGCACTGCGGCTGATTTGATTCCGTTCCCGAAGGATCGCGCCTTCGATGTACTCGATCTCGGCGCGGGAACCGGCGTCCTCTCGCAATTTATCGCGGCGAAGTTTTCGCATGCCAAAATTCTCCTCGCCGATATCGCGCCCGAGATGCTCAAGCTGGCGCAGGAACGATTTGCCCGCGAGGGCGACGGCGTCAATTCACGACTGCGTTACCTTTTGCTCGATCACGGCCAGGAACCCATCCCCGGCAGCTTCGGGGCGATCGTTTCCGGCTTATCGATTCATCACCTGGAACACGACGAGAAGCGAGCACTCTTCACGCGCATCTATGCTGCGCTGCGTGAGGGCGGCATCTTCATCAATGCTGAAGTGATCCTGGGCGAGAGCGACGATATCGAGCGGAGCGCTAACGCTGAGTGGATGCACGCCGCGCGCGATGCGGGCGCGAGCGAATCCGACCTCGCGGCGGCGATCGAACGCCAGAAGCATGATCGATGCGCGACCCTCGACGCGCAGATGAACTGGTTGCGGGACGTCGGTTTCCGCGAGGTCAGCGCGGCGTATCGAAATCTGATCTTCGCAGTCTACTCCGGCCGAAAATAGGCGGTGTCACAGCAATTGTCAGGTCAGAGCATCAGGCAGGCTTCCGCCGCGAGATGGAACAGGCGCTCGCGGATCTCATGCTTCATCCAGTTGCGATGATCCCATTCGCCGCTGAGGTCATCGCCGGCGTATAGAATCTGGCCGAACTCGACGCCGCGAAATTTCGCCACCGCGAAGAACGCCGCCGCTTCCATCTCCACCGTCAGGCATCCCTCGCGCTTGCGCCGCTCAACCTTGGCGCGGGTCTCCCGATAGAGCGCATCGGTCGTCCAGGTCTTGCCGAGCAGGTAGTCGTGGCCATTCGCTTCGAGCACCGATTTGATCGCCGCGACGGCACGTGGAGACGGCGCGACTTCGCGACCGGCCGGAAGATAGTGGTAGGACGTTCCTTCGTCGCGCACCGCCGAGGTCGGCACCACCAGATGGCCGAGGACGACGTTAGGAACCAACACGCCGGCGCCGCCGCAGGCGATGAACTTGCGGCATCCGAGCGCGATCAGCGATTCGAGCGCCGCAGCGCTCATCGGCGCGCCGACGCGAGGATGCCTTACCGCGATGCGACGGTTGCCAAACTCCAATTCATAAATGGGGCGATGCACACCCTCTTCGCCGCTGCCGCTGTAGATGACGCGGGCGTGCCGGCAGACGTCGTCGATGACGTCCTGGAAGAAGCAGAGCACGCAATGTTCCGGGATTTCGCGCCGGGGATGAGTGACGTGCGGCTCGATAACCGCAGAGCGCGCAGGATCGTATTCGAGGATCGGGAAGCGCGCGCCAGTGGGTTTCCGCACCCGAGGCTTCTTCGCCGGCGCGACTCGCTTTCGCTTCGGAGCCGGCGTCTTGGTAGCCATTTAGGTAACGACTAGCTCGGCGCGCCTGCCTGCGGCGGTGGGGTCGGCATCGGCGGCTTCAACGCGGCCGGGCCCTTCTGCCGAATCGCCACCAGCATCTGGCGCAGCTTGGCCGGATTGACCGGCTTCTTGAAAATCGCCCCTTCGAGGCCCTTCAGCTTGCTGCGCTTGATGATGTGATCCTTGTCGTAATAGTAGGCCGTCATCAGCACCACCGGAATTTGCGGCATCTCCTGCTTCACGTGCAGGTAAAATTCGTAGCCATCCATCTCGGGCATGACGACGTCCGAGATGACCGCATCAACCTTCATGTTGCGCAGCACGCCCAGCGCCGCCGACGGACGCGTTGCCGTGTGCACGATGCATCGCTCGGCGCGCAGCACGTCGGCCAGCGAGGTGACGACTTCGACATCGTCGTCGAGCACCAGCACCGCCATCCCCGCGAGCGGCCAGCTCTGCTCCGATGCGGGAGTCGATTGCGGATGCTCATTGAAATGCTTCGGCAGCGTTACCGCTTCGCGCGGCGCGAGGTCCGCCATCCGCTTGCCGTTCATGTAGTCGCGCGTTTCGTAAACGCCGCGGCGGCTCATCTCATCGAGGCGGCGGACGATCGCGTTGACGCGCACGATACCGGAGCGGATCGCGTCGAGATGCTCGTTCTCGGTGGCGAGCTCGGCATCCTTCATATGGCCCTCGATGGCGCGGGCCAGCAGCTCGAGGTTATTGGTGATCGATTCGAGCGGATTGTTGATCTCATGCGCGAGGCTGACGGCGATTTCGCCGGCGGTGGCGAGCTGCTCGCGCTGGCGCATCCGGCGGATATCGCGCGCGAAGCCAATCGAGCCAATCTCCTTGCCCTCGTCATCTTTAATGATGGAGCCGGAGATCATGACCGGGATGAGCTCGCCGCCCTTGTCGCGAAAGACGGTTTCGAAGTTGGAGACGCGACCAGCATCGCCGGAGTCGCGCATTGCCTTCATGACGCGGCGCGCCTCTTCGACGGAGGGGTAGATGCTGAGCACCTTGCCGCCGATCATTTCCTGGCCACTGTAATGGAGACTGGCTCGTGCGCCGTCGTTGTAATAGACGATGGTCCCGTCGGAGTCGACGGCGACAATCATGTCCGGCGAGCTTTCGACGAGCCGCTGGATATATTTCTGATCAAGGGAAAACATGGTCGTTGGGCTTGCGCCCGCTCCTGCAACGCCGCGTCAGCTATGCGCCCGAGGGCGAAACTTTGGCAGCATTACCTGATCGTTGAGTTTTTCGAACGTCACCTCGACCGGCATCCCGCACTTGATGTCCGCCGGCTTAACCCCCACGAGGTTAGAGACGAATTTGACCCCTTCATCGAGCTTAACCACCACCACGGCGTAGGGAACCTCGGTCGCGAAACCGGGGTGGTAAACCTGATGCATAATGTTGAAGCTATACACTTCGCCACGGCCTGACACAGCCACCCATCCGGCGCGGGTGCCGAGGCATCGGGTGCAGATCTCATGCGGCGGGAAGCGCAACTCGCCGCAGGTCGCGCATTTTTGAACCATCAACTGACCCCGTCGCGCGCCCTCGAAGAATTCGGCCATATCGGGCGTGATGCTCGGGATCGGTTTGGCGATGGGAGCTGATTTATTAACTTCTGGCATGATGTGCTCGCGCGATGATGAACCTGAGGTGGCAGCAAAACGGCTGTCCGCTTGCCACTTATTATACCCTTTTAGGTTGTATTAGGCCCTCACCTTTTCTCTACTGGCCCAAGCAGATGACGATCAGCAGCAGCCATCGCCAATTCTCCTAAGGATTAGACGAAACGACGAGAGTCGAATGCGTGGAGAGAATTCCCCCATTGCCGGACACCAGTCCGAGCTCATGCTTCGGTAGCTGGCGCTTGCCGCCCTCGCCACGGATCTGAATGACCGCTTCGGAGATTGGCGTCATCCCCCACATATAAAATGAGCTAAGTTGTCCGCCCCCGGTATTCACTGGAATCGAGCCCCCCGGCCCGGTCTTGCCGTCTGCGATAAATGGCCCGCCCTCGCCCTTCTTGCAAAACCCGTAGTCTTCGAGCGTGACCAGCACCGTGAAGGTATAACAGTCGTAAAGTTGTGCAAACTGAAGATCGCCTAGTTTTACACCGGCCATCTTGAAGGCGGTTTCCTTGGCGATGGGCGCGCCCGAGAGCAGCGTGTCGATGGGGTCGCCACCGGGATGCCCCTGGCCCATGCCGAGGAGGTACACCGGCGGCTTCTTGAGACTCTTTGCGCGCTCGGCCGAGGTGACGATCACGGCGCATCCGCCGTTTGACACGAGGCAGCAATCATACAGATGAAATGGCTCCACGACCCATCGCGAGGAGCGATAATCCTCCATCGTCATCGGTGCGTCATGGAACTGGGCCTCGGGATTCTGATTGGCCCACTTGCGCTGCTCGACGGCCACCGCGCCGAGCTGGTCCTGCGTCGTCCCGTACAAATCCATGTGACGGCGCGCGACGAAGGCATAGTGAGCATTGACGCCGAACTGGCCGTAGGCCGCATTGAGGCCGCGCGCGAAGCCGTAGGCCGCCGCCGAACCGCCTCCGCCACCGCCCTTCGCATCTTTAGGAGCCGGCGGCTTCAGTGGCGCATCGGAGAAGACGCAGGCGACCGTATTCGCCATCCCTAACGCAATCGATTGCGAGGCGTGCATGATCATCGCCGCCGCAGTCGCGCCGCCCAGTCCCATCGTCGCGCTGAGGCGCAAGTCGCGCAGCCCCATCGCCTGCTGCACCGAGAACGAGGCCATCGTGTTGTCGCCCCAGGTAATACCCGGGTTAACCAACAGACCGTCGAGATCCTCGCGCTTGAGGCCCGCATCGTCGAGAGCGAGCGAGATCGCTTCGATCGCGAAGCCCATGGCATTCGGATGGTCGAAGTTTTTGCCCATCCGGGTCTGGCCTAATCCTGCGATGGCACATTTGGCGCGTAAGTCCATGACATCCTCTCCGTGAAAGCCGCTGGCGCGGAAGTTCCCCGCCGGGACGACCATAGCCTAGGTCGACCCGGGTCGAAAATCCATGGTCGCGCGTCGGTAGGGATCGACTCGACGGCTAGAGGTTGCCGTTAGCAGCCATCCGAATCGAATTGAGGACGAACAGGAAGCAGCGCGGATTGGAAACCGGACCCAGTGCATTCACGTGTCTCAGCACCTTGAGCTCGGCTGGCGTGATATTATAACGGCGCAGGATAGCCTGATTGGTGGAGAACTGACGCCATCCGTCGGGTTTGCCCGCCTTGGCCTCATGATTGGGCTCTTCAGTCAAATGCTTCGCGTCGGGATGAATCATGAAAAGCAATTCGCGGCGATTGAGCCCCAAAGTATCGGCAAGTTTCCGCAGCAGCGCGAGCGAAGGATTGCGCTGTTCGCTCTCGATATAAGCAATGTGGCTGGCTTTAACCCCCACCATCTCGGCCAAATCGCGCTGGGTCAGACGCAGCGCGTGGCGAGCTTCCCTTATCAGAGTTCCAGGTTTCTTTTTGGTCATCTTGTATTCCAGCGTGATACCAGCGTGTTGCGCTCCTCGACCGGTGCAAGCGGTGAAATTTCGCACGCGCGTGGCTTATTGATGAAGATAGCATGTCAATAAGTTATTAAAGAGTCAAGTAGCATGACAAAACGCTGTAAATGATAATATAGCATGTTGTATCAAATTACAACCATTAGGAGGCTAGCCAACTGCTGTGCATCCAGCGCATAACGTGGCCGCTTGGAAATAGGTTGCGCTAAACTAGCCCACGATGTTCAACCGAACGCGCACTCGCCGAAGGACCATCGCAGGCGCCGGGCCGACGCAACCCGGCGCGACCATCCTCGGACTCGAAGACAGCCGCTTAAGCGACCTTTACCATTTCCTGCTCACCGAATCGTGGCCGGTGCTGCTGGCCGGCATCGTCCTCATTTTCGTTGTGGTCAATGCGATTTTCGCGGTGGTGTACATGCTCGATAAAGGCGTCGAGAACGCGCGCCCCGGCTCCTTCTCCGATGCGTTCTTCTTCAGCGTGCAGACCATGGCCACCATCGGCTACGGCAAGATGGATCCCGATACCTTCCTCGCCGAAGTGATGATGAGCATCGAGGCGCTCACCGGGCTGGTCGGGCTCGCGGTGGTGACTGGGCTGGTATTCGCGAAGTTCTCGCGCCCAACCGCGCGGGTGCGCTTCAGCCGGGTCGCGATCGTCTCCAATCGCGATGGGGTTCCGAGTCTGCAGTTCCGGTTGGCGAACATGCGCGCCAATCGCATCGTCGATGCGAGCGCGCGGGTGGTTTTCGCGCGCCAGGAAAGGACGCTCGAGGGTGAGGAGATGCGGCGGTTTTACGATCTCAAACTTCAGCGCGATCGCAACTCGCTCTTCATCTATTCGTGGACCGTGATCCACGCGATCGCCGAGGACTCGCCGATTAACGGCGTCAGCAAAGAAGCGATGGAAGCGGCGAGCGCCGAGATTATCGTGTCGGTGCTCGGACTCGACGAAACCTTCGCGCAAACAGTTCACGCTCGGTACAGCTATCGCGCGGCCGACATCTTATGGGGGCAGCGTTTCGTCGATATCCTCGAGCGCGCGCCCGGAGGCAAACTCTCGATCGATTACACGCACTTCGATGATGTGGTCCCGAGCACGGGCATCCTGCCAAGCGAACCCACCACCGGCGGCGTCCCGACTGAATGAATTAACCGCAGATGGTTGAAAGCGTACCTGCTACCGATTCGGTAGGCAGGGTTCTTTTCTCTTCCATGGCAAGGGAGAGGTCGAGCCGGTCACGATCGCCGTCGCGCGGCGAGGGAGTTTCTCGACGACCGCGACCTACTGTTTCTGATATTTCAGCACCGGATGGGTGTCCCTGGTGCATCGACGATACCTAATCCTGGAGCCGGCGCGACCGATCCGAACGAACTCATTTTCGTTAACGACCTCGAAGTGTCTTTTATCTCCCGTGATGAATGACTCGCGGGCCTGGCTCTGATCTCCGCAACCGCCGGGGCCGCAGAAAGCGATGGAGTACTCGCCATCCGATCCGTAATGCATGACTTGCAAGCCGAAGGGGTCATCGCACTTTTCCTTCCAAAAGCCGGTGAAATCCTTGCTCGCGTCGCGTTTGCCCGGATCAGCGTCAGCCGCGTCCTTGTTGCGGATATCGACGCGAATCGCACCGACAGATCTGTGGAGTTCGGGCGCCGGCGTCGCGCCGTAATCGTAGATAGTTCCGCCCGCAACCTTTTTCTCGTATGGGCCTATCCTGAAAAGCGTCCAACCGTCCAACTTCATCGAATCATCCAGTCGTGCGGTTGCTGCTTTCGATAGACGGCCGGAGAAATTGAGGCTCAGCCGGCCCCCGGGCTTGTCCTTGTCCGCTGCCGTTAACGCGAGGTCGTATTCGACGACATCTGGCGCTGCTGCGTTCACGCTTCCCTTGACACGCCAGGGCGGCGCGATGAATCCGCTCGCGCTCTGGGTTCCAATCTCCAGGCCATGCTTGTCATCCGCGAAATCGATCGCGCGTGCGCCTGCGATATCCGATGGTCCACCAGGCAGAGCTGCACTGAGCAAGCGGACCACGTACTGATATAGGAGCACCGGACTGTCGAGGGCATCGATTTCGTAGCCCGGGGTGGCGAGGTTGCCCTCTAATGCGAGGACGCGTCCGCCGATCAGGAGGATTTTTTCCTGCTTGATCGCGTTATCCCCGGACGCCTCACCATCGATGCGAATGTCGCCCGAGGTCCCGTCGAATCGACCCTTCCAGATCGAGTAGTAGCCGTGCATGCCGGGCGACGTGACTTTCACGGTAAACTCATTGAATGCAGTCCATGCGGCAGGCTTGTCAGGAGCATCAGCATCCGCGGAGGAAATGAGCCCGGCGAATCCTAAAGAGAAAACGAGCGCAAAAATAGCGGCGATACCGAGTCGGGATATCTTCATTCCACCCACTCACCAAACTGTCCCAAGATGACAGAAGGGTAACGGCGATGCATGCATTCGATCTTTTATTTGCACCGGGTCGCGTCCCCTCGCTTGACGATTGTAGATACCAAATGATAATTATTATCAGGTAATCGATGGAACTAAAGCTGGTAAATGAAGGACGCCGCGCCGGGTATGCCGCCAGCCGTCTCGGCGAGTTTGCCGAGCGCTGCCGCAAGGGCGGGCTCGCGGTGACTCCGCAGCGCCTCGCGATTATCAAGGCGCTGCTCACCTCAGCCGAGCATCCGCGCGCCGATACCGTGTACGAGATCGTGCGCCGCGAACACCCCTATATCTCGCTGGCGACGGTGCATCGGACGCTGGAGACGCTGTGCGAGATTGGCGAGGCGCGCAAGGTCACCACGCTGCACGACAGCGCGCGCTACGACGGCAACCTCGCGCCGCATCATCACGTGGTATGCGTGAAGTGCCGGCGCGTGCGCGACATCGAGATCCCCGAACTCGAGCAGGTGCTGCAAGGGCGCGCCGCCATCGGTGATTTCAAGGTGCTCGGCAGCTCGCTCGAAATCCAGGCGGTGTGTTCCGAGTGCGAGAAAGATCGTCCGCGCCGCGCGAAAGCGGCGGCGAGCCATAAATCTGCTTAGTAACTACCTTTATAAATAGGTCCAACAGGTCAGGAGGAAGAAATGCCCAGTCTAAAAGGAACCAAAACCCATCAAAATTTGAAGGAAGCGTTTGCCGGCGAGAGCCAGGCCAATCGCCGTTATCTGTACTTCGCCAAGGTCGCCGATGTCGAAGGTCAGCCCGAAATCGCGGGCCTGTTCCGTGACACCGCGGAAGGCGAAACCGGCCACGCGCATGGCCATCTCGATTATCTGAAGCAGGTCGGCGATCCCGCCACCGATCTCCCGATCGGCGATTCGCTGCTCAACCTCAAGGCCGCCGTGCATGGCGAGACCTACGAGTACACCGATATGTATCCGGGTATGGCGAAGACCGCCCGCGAGGAAGGTTTTGCCGAAATCGCGGATTGGTTCGAGACCCTCGCGAAGGCCGAGAAGTCGCACGCCGGCCGCTTCGGCAAGGCTGCCGATACCCTCCGGTAATCGATTCTGATTGATGGCCGGCCGCCTGCGTTGCCGGCCTCGACAAGCTCATCGCCGGGTGTAGACGCGAACTCTCACCCGGCGATGATTTTTCTCGCTGCGCGAACCTCGGACGACATTGCAAGAAGGTTTCTCGAATGAGCCGGATCTCATCTCTACCCACTGACGGGCTTACCTACAACGCGACGGAACCAAAGTACTGGAGTCGCGAGGGTCTGGATAAGGAAGTTACCCGGGTTTTCGACATCTGCCAGGGATGCCGGCTGTGCTTCAATCTGTGCCCGTCGTTCCCGGCGCTCTTCGATGCGGTCGATTCCAAGCCCGACGCCGATGTTCGCCTGCTCACTGCCGGCGAGAAACGCAACGTCATCGACCTCTGCTACCTGTGCAAGATGTGCGAGGTGCGATGCCCGTACACTCCCGGCGATGGGCACGAGTTCCAGCTCGATTTTCCGCGCCTGATGCAGCGCGACAAGGCGATCACCGCGAAGGTATCGGGCGTGCAGTTCCGCGACAAAATGCTCTCCAATCCCGACCGCCTCGGAAAGCTCGGCAGCCTGCTGCCGGGGCTGGCCAACTTCGGCTGCCGCAACACCCTCAATCGCGCGCTGATGGAGAAGCTGCTCGGGATTCATCGCGATAAGAAGCTTCCCGAGTTCGCCGAGCAGACCCTCGACAAATGGCTGCGCGATAATCTGCCGAAGCCGCCCGCGAATCCAACCGCGAAGGTCGTGCTGTTCCCAACCTGCTTTATCAACTATTACGACACCGCGCCGGGCAAAGCCGCGGTGAAAGTCTTCGAGAAAAACGGCTGCGAGATGGCGTGTCCGAAGCAGAACTGCTGCGGGATGCCGGCCATCGATGGCGGCGACGTCGCCTTCGCGCAAAAGCAGGCGCGCGCCAATATCGATTCGATGCTGCCCTACGTGCGGCGCGGCTTCAAAATCGCGGCGATCAATCCGACCTGCTCGATGACGATGCGGCGTGAGTATCCGCTGTTGCTGCCTGGCGCCGACGTCAAGGAATTTGCCGCCGCGGTGGTCGATCCGAATGAGTTGCTGTTCGAGCTCAAGAAGCAGGGCAAGTTCAATCGCGATTTTCGCACCACCCCGGGAAAGATCGCGTATCACATCCCGTGTCATCTGAAGGCGCAGAATATCGGCTTCCGCTCGCGCGACATGATGCGTACCGTGCCGGGCGCCGAGGTCGTCAGCGTCGATGCCTGCACCGCGCACGACGGCATCTGGGCGATGAAGAAAGAGTACTTCGAGCTCTCGATGAAATGGGGCGCGAAGGCGTTTAATGGGATGCGCGACGCCGAGGCGCAGATCATGACCACCGACTGCCCGCTCTCGGCGATCCAGATCGAACAGGCGACCGGAGTGCATCCGATTCATCCGCTCGAAGTGCTCGCCGCGGCCTACGAGGACAACGGTTTCCCGAACAAGGTGCCGCCACCTGAAGCGCCCGAGGAATCACGATGAAGAAAGTCAGCAAGGACGACATCCTGGATTTGGAACATTGGGAACGCGTGCGCAACGTACTGCGCCCGGTCTTCATTCATGAGAAGGAACGCCGGCGCCTCGCGGTCGGATCGCATCTGACGTTTCTCTTCGAGAACACCGCGACGGTCTGGTACCAGATCGAAGAGATGATCCGTTCGGAGCGGATGACCGACGCGGCCGCTATCCAGCATGAGATCGATACCTACAATGAATTGATTCCCGCGCGCGGCGAAATTTCCGCCACCCTCCTCATCGAGTTTGCCGAGGCGAAGGAACGCGATGCGGCGCTGCGCCGGCTGGTGGGAATCGAGAAACATCTGTGGCTGAAGCTGGGCGATGTGAAAGCTCCGCTCAAATTCGACGAGCGGCAAATGTCCTCCGAGCGCGTCAGTTCAGTTCAGTTCGTACGCTTCGATGCCGGGCTGGATAACGAGGCATTTCAGAAACTCGCGTTGGCTAATCAGGTCGCAATTCAGGCCGATCATCCCAACCTCGGCGCCGAGGCAAAAATTGCCGGCGATTTGGCCGGGTCGCTGGCCGAGGACCTGACCATCGATCGCGCTTAGCGGCGAGCCCTGTTCAGACTTTCTCAACTCACAGATAAGAGCCTGATTGCGCCACTGCGACTCCGGCTAATGCGTGGACGTCTGATGCGAGCGGCGTCGAAAACAAGCCTCTGGAACTGGCCTCCTTAGCGGCATCGTATTGCGCCGCATTATCCGAATTGTCTATCGGGGAAAGCGCCCGTGATTCGTTAAAAAACGTCTCGTGCGCGTCCTAAATCGGCTAAATACCCGATTTCGCACGAGCATCGGGGCTTGACTCGTTTCTGGACCCCTGCTTGACAACCTCTTCCGCAAGATGCTACCTAGGCCGCGTTAACGTGCCCGTAATGAGTTAGGTGCGAGGAACAGAGTTTTTCGGTGCGGCAGCTGATCACCGAAAATCGTAGTCGGCTTTGGGGAGCATATGGTGAAAAGAAAATCGGGAGTTGGTCGCGGAGTATGCTGGCGGAATCTGTTAATCGCCGCATGCGCCGGGATCGCAACGCTGTGGACCTCCGCAGCCAACGCAACTATCACACAAGGTGACTTCTCGGTGTTCGGCTTCTTCGAAACCAGAGAAGCCGGCCGATGGGGCGAGGGCGGCTCCAATGGCGCCAATGTTCCGACCAAGATATCCGCGCCAACGGGAACCCCTCCCACGCAGACCATCACTTACGGATTCGCGGCGAGCCACACCGGTGGCAGCTTCGACTTCAACCATTGGGACCTGGTCGAAATGCGGCAACTGGCCGACATCCGCCCCGATTACCACATGGTCAAGAACTACAAGTTCCTGGGCCGCCTCGACACCCTGGTGCTGAAGGACGCGGACTTCTTCGCGTTCTATCGCCCGTGGTACAACGCCGAGGGTACGCTGAAGTCAACTGGTACCGCGCAGCCGGACCGCGACTTCGACCAGAACGTACTGGGCGGGAAATATACCCAGTCGGATCTGCAGCACGAATACTTCCGCAATGACTTGCGCGAGTACTATGCCCAGCTGAACTTTACCGACAACTTCTCGATGCGCGTCGGCAAGCAGCAGGTCATCTGGTCGGAAGCCGATGCGCTATCGGGCACCGAACTGACCAACTCATCGGACTTGTCGTATCATTGGACCCATTTCGAGACCGCGGAAAACCTGCGCAAGAACGTCCGGATGATCAAGTTCAACTACATCCTGCCGGACTTTCTGAAGACCGCGAACAACGAAGCGGAAGCGTTCGTGATTCCGGGCGACTACCAGGGTAACGGCGCGGTGATTCAGGGCGACATCCGTAACCCTTACGTCCTCCGCCTGCCGCTGTCCTCATGGCAGACGCCGAACACCTTCCCCAATGGCGCGGGGAGCCCGTCTTCGACTTACAACCTCGAAGGCCAGCCGGTGGGGTACAAGACCCTTGCCGACCTGCAGAGGGTTCCGCTGGAGCCTTTCGGAGCCAATGACTTTTTCGAGAAGAACGTTTACGCGGCGAATAACCCGCCCTCCAATAGCATCCAGAACAGCGAGTTCGGCTTCCGCTATTCCTCGCTGCTTCCGATCGGCAATGGCTTGCAGGCCAGCTTCATCTACCTGTACGAAGCGCGCGATGATCGCTTCTCGCTCTGCTCCTCGTGCTCGGCAGCTTACGCGAAAAACGCGGTCAACGGCGGTCGTGGCGGCAAGGGACTCGGTATCCCGCTGTTTGAAGCGATCGGCGGACATACCACTGGTCTCTTCCTGGTTCCCGGCGTGTTCGACCTCGGAAACCCGGCTCCTGGCGTCCCGGTCATCGGAACCATCCGCGTGCCCGATGTCACCGACTATCGGCGCAATCACTTCTTCGGTTTGACCGGCACCTACTACGACAAGGACCTGACCGACATCGTCTATCGTTACGACATTCTGTATGCGCCGAAGGTTGGAGCCTATATCGCGGGCGATCCCGCGACCCGCATGGGCGCCCCATCCGGGCCCAGCAGCGCGTGGACGGAAATGACCCGCTGGATCGTCGCCGGCGACCGTCCGACCTACATTCCGTGGATTTCCAAGCAGCACACCTTCATCGTCGCTCAGTACGTCAACACCTGGTATCCGGATCGTCCCGCCAACATGTCGCAGGGCGTCTTCGGCACCGCGGGCAAGACGCGTGAGGACAGCAACTTCGCTTTCCTTGCGGCGACCAACTGGCTGGTCAATGGACAGCTGACTTCGACCAACGCGTTCGTGTGGGACATCGATGACAACTGCGGCGATCTCGGCAGCACCAACGTGTATCGCTACTCGCGCAACATCCTGCTCGGGCGTGAATGCGATCTGGTACCTCGGCCGCAGCGGCCGCTTTACCGACCCATTCTTCCAGAGCGTCAACCAGCGCATGAGCGAGCTCGAGGCGACCTTCAGCTACGAAATCTAACTCCTCAACCTGATCTGGAAAGGGCGGCTGCGAAACTACGCGGCCGCCCTTTTTTGTGCGCCCAGCATGGCGCGTGACTTGTGAGGTGAAAGTCCTCTGTGCGAGCAGGCCGCGTCGAGCACTAGCGAAGCGCAAGGGCGTCATCGTGAGATGGGGTCTGGAGGAAGCGCGGAGCAAAGCCGCGAGCCGACGAACAGGAACCGGATACAAGGGCGAGGTGGCTCAGGGCGAGCGGGCAAATGACCGCGAAGCTCTATCGGCCAAGGAGTCATCGCGTAGATCCGGCGGTTTGTGCGGCGAAGGTCACGGCGTCTTACCTGGGGAGATCTCGCTTCACGCCTGAAAGGGCGACGCGCAGGAGCGCGGAGCGAGAAGTCAGCCGAGGCCGTAGTAGTCAGCGGGACACGGCAGAGGCCTCGATGTCCGCGCTGATGAAGGGCCGAACGGAAGGGAGAGCGAAGCCGCTGTGAGTCCGAAAGACGCCAGGCGCCAGAAGCCCGAGCAATTGGGGCTGCCGCTGGAAGGTAGAGGTGAAGCCTCGAGGGTCCAGCGCAGCGGCGAAGCGTCGACGATGGCGAACAGAGAGGAGCGCTCGGGAAGCGACCGCCTGATGGAAGCGGTGGTTGCGCGCGGCAATGTCAGGGCGGCGTTGACGCGGGTACGTGAGAACCGGGGCAGCCCCGGAGTCGAGGGGATGACGGTGGAAGAACTGCCGCAGCACCTGATGGAGCACTGGCAGGAAGTCCGCGAGCAACTACTCGCCGGAACTTACCAGCCCAAAGCGGTGCTGCGACGGGAAATCCCGAAAGCGAGCGGCGGAATGCGAGAGCTCGGCATTCCGTGCGTGCTCGACCGGCTGATCCAACAGGCGATACTGCAGGTGCTGCAGCCGCGATTCGACCCCAGCTTCTCGGAGCACAGTTACGGCTTCCGGCCGGGGCGCAGCGCGCACGACGCGGTGTTAGCGGCGCAGCGCTATGTGCAGGAAGGACGCCACTGGGTGGTGGACGTGGACCTGGAGAAGTTCTTCGACCGGGTCAACCACGACGTGCTGATGGGAAGACTAGCGCGGCGAATCGATGACTCGCGGCTCCTGCGGCTAATCCGCCGCTATCTCAACGCCGGCCTGATGGCCGACGGAGTGGTGATGGAACGCACTGAGGGAACGCCGCAGGGAGGACCACTGTCGCCACTGCTGGCGAATCTCCTGCTTGACGAAGTGGACAAGGAGCTGGAGAAACGCGGGCACACGTTCGTGCGCTATGCCGACGACTGCAACGTCTATGTGCGGTCGCGGCGCGCGGGAGAACGAGTGATGGCGGCGCTGGAGCGAATGTACGCCAAGCTCCGACTTAAAGTGAATCGCGAGAAGAGCAAGGTGGACCTCGCGCACAAGCGCAGCCTCTTGAGCTACAGCTTCTGGTACGCCAGGGGCGGCGCGGTGGCATGCCGGGTCGCACCCAAGGCGCTGCGCGCGCTCAAGCAGCGCGTGCGGCGGATAACCAGACGCAGCGGCGGACGGAGCATGAGAAGCGTAGTCGCGGAGCTGAGGAAGTATCTGCCGGGATGGAAGCAATACTTCCAACTAGCGGACACGCCGAAGACCTTCGCTGACTACGACAAATGGCTCCGCCACCGGTTGCGAGCGCTGCAACTCAAACAGTGGAAGCGCGGCTCGAAGATCTATACCGCGATGCGCCGCCTCGGACTGCCGGACGCGATTGCGGCGCAAGCCGCACGGGTTAACCGACGCTGGTGGCATCGGGCCGCCATGTCGGTCCACGCCGGACTCACTGCCCGCTACTACGACCGACTTGGAGTACCCAGACTTGCCGATTAACCTCAACCTTCCGAACCGCCGGATGCGGACCCGCATGTCCGGTGGTGTGGCAGGGGAGTAGCGCTGCGGCGCTACCCCCTATGCCGATTCGGATGGTCAAGCTGACTTTAGAACCTGCGGCTGGAGAACGGCGTGGAAGTGACGCCGGCGCCACTCGCAGTGGAGCATCCTTTGGCGCCTGGACCTTTGGCGCAGCCCCAGAAGTTTTGCGTAGCATTGGCGATGCCGGCATTGGAGGTCTGCACGCCGATGGCGCCGTTGCCCTCGAGATTGTTCAGATTGACGTCGACCTGGGCGGGCGTGTTGACCTCGACATCGATGCCTTCCTTGGTGATGGTGTTGCCCGAGATGATGGTGCCGGTGGCGGGGGAGGCGCCATAGACGTTGATGCCGGTCGGAGCAGCAGTGAACGCATCCTCGGTGTCGGCCTGATTGCCCGAGATGGTGTTATCCACGATGACGTTGTTGAGGAACGTTTCGCCGGGGGCGTGAGCGTGCATCGTGACGCCGGGCAGACTGTTTTTGGTGAGCGTATTGTCGATCACGACGTTGCCGGAGTTGGTGCCATTGGCTGCTCCGACGAAGATTCCTACTCCTGCGCCGTCGCCAGGGCCGTTAAGTCCGTTCTGAGTGGAAAGGTTGTTGGAGATCGTATTCTGCGTGACCCCCAGTGGAAACCCAGAGCCGGCGATTGACGCTCGCCCGTGTGAGGCCAGCGTGATTCCGCAATCGAAGGGATTCTTTTGTACGGTGTTGCCGGTAATGAAGTTGAGGGTGGCAAGCGCGGTATCGTCACTGATCAGAATTCCGCCCGCGTTGTTCTCGACCAGGTTGTTCGAAACGATCGAGTGATCGGCTCCGAGCAGGTGGATGCCTTCGCCACAGTCGTCGCTTTCCCCGGTTTCGAATGACGGTTGGCCAGGACACGAGGCCATCGCGGTATCGGGCATCGACAACGCCTTGTCATTACCGGTAACGATGTTGTTCGATACGCTAACCGATGATGCATTGGCGACCAGGATGCCCTCGAAGTTCGCATTCTCGACGGTGAATCCGCTGATCACCACATTGCTCAGTCCGGGCGCATCGATACCGTCAACGAATACGCCATTGCCCAGCCCGGTCGCATCGATGATGGTGTTCTTCGGATTGGCGCCGACGATCGAAACGCTCGCGAGGACTTTCACGTCTTCGGTATAGGTACCTTTCGCAACCTGGACGATCCCTCCCGGGCCAGCCATAGCGACCCCGGCCGCGATGGTTTTGAAGCATCCACCGGTGCCTGCCGGATTGACGCAGGTAGTCGCGGCGCTAGCTGCCAGTGGCGCCGCGAGACTCAGCAAACCCGAAAGAGCCATTCCCGCGCTTATCGATAGAATAGTTTTTCGCACTCGTTCCGAAAACTTTCATCAAATCCCTCCCAGACTGAAGTACCAACTGAAGTTATAACTGGCGCGAAAGACTACAAACTGTCTTCGTACCAATATCAGCCTACAGGCGAGCGGTTACCCTCTACAATCGTCTGCGAGTCTTAATTCTGACCCTGCGACCTGCTATGGAATCTCGCTCGACGGTCGGAATACGATCCTCGGTGGGAAACCGCGGATGCAGCAGTCGGACATCACTAGCCTCTATCGCGAGCACTACGGGCGTATCCTCGCCACGCTGATTCGTGCGCTGGGAAATTTCGACCTCGCCGAGGATGCGCTGCAGGACGCCTTCGCCGCCGCGGTCGAGCAATGGCCGGGCGAGGGCATGCCGAACAATCCTCCCGCGTGGATCGCCTCGACCGCGCGGCATAAGGCAATCGACAAGGCGCGGCGGCAGAGCTGGTTCAAGGAGCGGCGCGACGAAATTCAGCGGCTGCTCGAGTTCGAGATGACGTCGGCTTCCGATAGCAACCTCGACTCGTTTCCCGATGAGCGCCTGCGTCTCATCTTCACTTGTTGCCATCCGGCGATTAATCGCGAGGCGCAGATCGCGCTCTCGCTGCGAACTCTGTGTGGACTGACGACGGAGGAAATCGCGCGCGCATTCGTGACTCCGACTGCCACGATGGCGCAACGCATCGTGCGCGCGCAGAAAAAGATTCGTCGCGCCGGGATTCCCTATGAAGTGCCTTCCAGCGATGCGCTGCCGGAACGCCTCGAATCCGTGATGGCGGTGATTTACCTCGTCTTCAACGAAGGCTACCTCGCGAGCTCTGGCGATGAGTTGGTGCGGCACGATCTCTGCGCGGAGGCGATTCGACTGGCGCGAATTCTTACCGCGCTGATGCCCGATCAGCCGGAAGCTCATGGCCTTCTGGGACTGATGCTGCTGCACGATTCGCGGCGCGACGCCCGCGCTGATTCCAACGGCGATTTGATTCTGCTCGAAGATCAAGATCGCCGCCGCTGGGATCAGCGACAGGTTATGGAGGGGCTCGCGCTCGTGGCGAACGCGATGAAGCTCGCGGCGCCAGGTCCGTATGCGATTCAGGCCGCGATCGCGGCCGAGCACGCGCGCGCGAAACGCCCCGATGAAACCGATTGGCCCCGTATCGCCGAGCTATATGCCTTGCTGCTCGAAATGAATCCGACGCCGATTATCGCGCTTAATCATGCGGTAGCGATCGCGATGTCGCGCGGACTTCGCGCAGGACTGGCGCTAATCGAAGACCTGGAAGCCACGGGCGAGTTGAGCGACTACTACCTGATGTGGTCGGCGAAGGCGGAGCTCCTGCGCCGGATGGGGAATTTTACCGATGCCGCAGCCGCCTATCGCCGCGCTCTTGAGGTGGTAACCAGCAACCCCGACCGCCGCTTCCTGGAACGCCGATTGGCAGAAGCACTCGCGCGGACAGCCTAAGCGTCGATTGACCGCCGCTCAATGCAGACGTACTGATCGCGCAGGAGGACTCCAGTGAATCCCGAAGAGCAACTCATCCACCGCTATTTCGATGCGTTCAATCGCCACGACCTCGAAGCGGTGGTGGCATGTTTTCACGATCAGGCCGTGCTGGTCGGTCCCAATGGCAAGCGCCTCGAAGGCCTCGCGGAAGTGCGCCGTTCTTACGAAACCGAGTTCGCGATGTTTCCTGATGCCCACTGCGAGTTGCGTGTCTGCGCCGGCAATAGCGGTCGCGGCGTCGCCGAATCATTCTTTTCCGGGACTCGAACGGGGCAGGGAAAAATTGAAGCGATCGGCGCGGAAGTGGTAGAGATCGTTGACGACAAGATCAAAGAGATTCGCGACTACCATCAGTCGATCCCCGCCAAGGCCGCTTGAGGTCGGCGATGACTGAATAATTGGTGGAGTCGCTCTATTCGGAGATTCGAAGGAACTCCCCTCGACAGGGCGCGCCGGTTGAAGGAAGTACCGAGATGAACATAAGCTGGTCTTGGCGCTATGCTTGCACGACTTTACACCACCAACTATCGCTGTTTGGTCAATTTCGAATTCAAGCCAACTCGCAAACAGCTCATAGTTGGTCGAAACGGCGTGGGCAAAACGAGCGTATTCGACGTTCTGGCCATGCTACGCGATTTCGCGGTACGCGGGTTGCCGTGCGAGGGTCTCGTTATGGGGAAGACCCTTACCCGATGGCAGCAGGTCAGCGAGCAGCAATTTGAACTCGACGTTAGTGGCAACGGTGGCGCCTATCGTTACACCCTGGTGGTGGACGAGATCGGCCAGCCATCCCGGCCACGGGTACGGCAGGAAACCCTGGAGTTCAATCGCAAGCCGTTGTTTCGTTTCCAGCAAGGATCTATCGGCTTGTTTAGCGATCTACAGAAAAGCAAGCCGAGCGTGGAGTTTCCTTTCGATTGGCACCGCTCGGGCCTCGCAACAGTAGAAGTTGGTCGGAAAGACAACAAAAAACTCAGCTAGTTCAAGAGCTGGCTCGATCGGCTGTTGCAGGTGCAGATAAACCCTTGGGCAATGTCGGCGCGGTCGGAACACGAGGCACGAAATCCGGCGAAGGATTTAAGCAACTTTGCTGACTGGTTTCGCTATCTCCGGGTTGATAGCGATGCGATTTTCGAAGCAATCAGGAGTCTTCGAGAAGCTATTCCAGGTTTGGAAGCTCTTGACGCGAAGGAAGCGGGATTGGACGTGAAAGTCCTCCAGGCGAAACTACGCAGCCCGGACGGAAGAAATAAGGATTTTCCTTTCAACGAATTCTCCGAAGGCCAGCGAGCTCTGGTTGCGCTCTACGTCTTACTGTACTGCGGAGTCACCGAAGACTCGACCTTGCTGATTGACGAGCCCGACAACTTTATCGCCTTGTCCGAAATCCAACCTTGGCTAATCAAACTACTTGATCGAGTCGATGAGAAGAACGGACAGGTCATACTGGTTTCGCATCATCCCGAGTTGCTTGATCAACTGGCTAGCCACGGCGGAGCCTTACTCGATAGGCCGAACAATGGCGAAACCCGCATTTTGCCCTTTCCGTCAACCGATGATAGCGGATTGAAACCGTCCGAGATTGTTGCGAGAGGCTGGGAGCGTGCCTGATCGCATCGCTAACGTGATCGTATTGGCGGAAGACAAGGAGCAGCAGAACCTTGTCTTACGATATTTGCAGCGATGCGGCCACGACACCCGGCGCTTACGGCTCCTCGCAACAACCGGAGGGAGCGGGGAGAAATACGTGCGTGACCAGTATGGCCAAGGAAGTTCGCGGATGCCGTTCGGCGTTGGGCAAGCGAGCTTCGGCCCTCTTGATTGTCGTAGTGGATGCTGACACCAAAACCACCGCTTCGCGCGCCGCGCAACTCTCGGATGCGCTTGACGCGGCTGAGGAAGAAAAGCTTTCTGCCACAGAGCCGGTCGTCGTGTTGATACCGAAGCGAAACGTTGAGACGTGGATTCGCGCCTTGTTAGGAAGCGCCGTAGACGAGATCACCGACTACAAGAAGCCAGTGCCGACTTCGGCGGAGATCAAGAATTCGGCAGACGAGCTTTACAAATATACGCGTCCCAGCGCCCAGCTCCCTGCTGGATATCCATCATCGCTAACTCAGTCTATTCCGGAATGGCGAAAGATCCCCTCCTAAGATGAAGACTGAGCCGAGGAGGCCCGCGCATTTAAGGCTTCTAAACACAGCTACCGTTAGGCGCCGGGGCGGGCTTCGGTGCCGCCATTGCTGCCGGCTGCGGGAGGAGTTGACGGAGGCGTCGCGCTCTCGGGAACCGGGATGCGATATTCGCAGCCTTCCTTGGCGCATTGCCACCGCGCGCCTTCCTTCTTGGTGACTTTCTCCACCAGGTACGGCGCGCCGCAGGTCGGGCACGGCTGCGGGATGACTTTATCCCAACTCGCGAACTTGCACTTCGGATAGCGGCCGCATCCCCAGAAAATCTTGCCGCGGCGGGTCCGCCGCTCGAGCATCTCGCCCTCTTTGCATTCGGGGCAATTGACGCCGGTGTGGACCGGTTCGGCCTTCAGCTTCTTGATACCGTCGCAATCGGGATAGCCGGAGCATCCGAGGAACTCGCCGAAGCGCGAGCGCTTACGCACCATCGGCTTGCCGCATTTGTCACAAACCACGTCGGTCATGGTCGCGGCAACTGATTCCTGGATCTGGATGCCGCCTTGGTCGTCGCGCTTGAATTCCTTGGTGTTGCGGCATTCCGGATAGTTGGAGCATGCGAGGAATTCGCCGTTGCGGCCCCATTTGATGACCATTTCGCCGCCATCGAGCTCGCAGACGAGACCGGTCTTCACGCCGGTGCGCTTGACCTCGGGCATCTTGTCTTGCGCTTCACCGAGGCGCTTTTCAAACGGCTTCCAGAATCGATGCAGCGTCGGAATCCATCCGTCGCGGCCTTCTTCGACGTCGTCGAGTTCGTTCTCAAGCTTCGCGGTGAAGCCGACTTCGAGAACATCGGGGAATCCGGTGACGAGAAGATCGCTGACCACGCGTCCGAGTGAGGTCGGACGCAGCCGCTTGCTCTCGTCTTCCTCGACATAAACTTTGGTCAGGCTGTTCATGATGGAAACGTAGGTGGACGGCCGGCCGATGCCTTTTTCTTCGAGCTCCTTGATGAGGGTGGCCTGGCTGAAGCGCGGCGGCGGTTGGGTGAAATGCTGCTCAGGGTCGAAGCCCAACAGCTTCAGGATTTCGCCCTCGGAAAGCTGCGGCAACATCCCTTCCTGCTCCTCGGGCTCGTCCTGCCCCTCGATGTAAACGCGCATGAAGCCGTCAAACTTCATTACCTGGCCGGTGGCGCGGAAAATCGCGTCGCCGCTCTCGATGTCGATGGTGGTGCGATCGAACACCGCCGGCAGCATCTGGCTCGAGACGAAGCGATTGAAGATGAGGGTGTAGAGCGCGAGCTCGTCCTTGTCGAGGTATTGCGCGATGGACTCGGGGTCGCGCTCGGTGGACGTCGGACGAATCGCCTCGTGAGCATCCTGCGAAGACTTCGAACCTTTATATGAGTTGGCCTGGTCGGGCAGGTACTCCTTGCCGTACCGATTGGCGATGTATCCGCGCACCATCTCGAGCGCCTGCGGCGAGACGCGCGGCGAATCGGTACGCATATAGGTGATGAGACCGGTCGCACCCGCCTCGCCAAGCTCGACGCCTTCGTAGAGGCGCTGGGCGATCTTCATCGTGCGTGAGGGCGAGAAGTACAGTTTGCGGGCGGCCTCCTGCTGCAGTCGCGAAGTGATGAACGGAGGCGTCGGGCTGCGCTTGACCTCCTTGCTCTCGATGCTCTTGACGGTGAATGGCAGCTTCTCGCATGCCGCGATCACCTCGCGCGCTTCCTTTTCGGGAAGCTTGTAATTCTTGTTGTCGATTCGCTGGCCGGCGTGGCTGAAGAGCTTGGCCTTGAACTGCGGCGGATTCTTGCCCTCGAGCAGGGCTTCGAGGGTCCAGTATTCCTCGGCGCGGAAGGCCTCGCGCTCCTTCTCGCGTTCGACAATTATCCGCAGAGCGACGGACTGGACGCGTCCGGCACTGATGCCGCGCTTGACCTTCTCCCACAGGATCGGGCTGATGCGGTATCCAACCAGGCGATCCAGCACGCGGCGGGCCTGTTGCGCATCGAAGAGGGGGCGGTTGAGCTCGGTCGGATGCTCGATCGCCTCTTTTACGCCATCCTTGGTGATTTCATGGAGCAGGATGCGCTGGACTTTCCCATTGAGGCCCTTGCCGAGGCGGTCCGCGATGTGGAAAGCAATCGCCTCGCCCTCGCGATCCGGGTCGGTGGCGAGGTAGATATGGTCCTTGCCCTTGGCCTGCTTCTTAATGTCGTCGATGACCTTGGCCTTACCTGGAATGATGTGGTATTCGGGCTTGAAGTCATGCTCGATATCGACGCCGAGGGTGCTTTTGGGCAGGTCAACGACATGGCCGACGGAGGGGATGACCTGGTAGCTGCCCCCGAGGTATCGCTTGATGGTTTTCGCCTTGGCGGGCGATTCTACTATGACGAGGTTCTTTGCCACTTTATCCAGATGCCTTCTTTTTGTGCCCCCGACCTAATTCCCACGATTTGCTTCATGGTGCCTGACCTAGGCGAGCGAGAAAAGCTTGCCCGGGTGCTGGGCGACGACGCCCTTGAGTTCCAATTCTAGCAACAATCTAAGCACGGCTTGGGGCGTCAGCCCGGATGCCGCTATTAGCGAGTCTACATGAAGCCTCTGGTCCTGCTTTAGTTGTCTTAAAATAAGTTTGTCCTCATCGGAGGCATTATCGGCAGCCGTGCTGGGCGCCGTCGACAAATTCTCTAATGATTTCACACCTTTTTTCGATACCGCGGCTCGCGTGCCCAAAAGCTGAGGCGCGATTTCCTCGATGACATCCTCAACGCATTCGACCAGCTTGGCTCCGTCCTTTAATAGACGATTGCTACCGCGAGTCTTCCCAGTCAAGGGGCTGCCGGGTACTGCGAAGACCTGCCGGTTCTGTTCCAGCGCCATCCGGGCCGTGATCAACGAGCCAGATTTCTCTGCTGCTTCAACAATAACCACGCCGAGACATAGCCCAGAAAGTATCCGGTTGCGAGTAGGAAAATTTTCCGCCATCGGCTGCGTCCCCAGCGCAAGCTCGCTCACGATGGCGCCGCCGCCCTCGATGATCGCCTCCGCCAGCTTCCGATGCTCCGGTGGATAGATCACGTCGATGCCGCATCCCATCACCGCAACGGTGCGGCCTCCGCCATCCAGAGCCCCCTGATGCGCGGCCCCATCAACGCCCCGGGCCAGGCCGCTTACGACCGTAAACCCCTTGGCGGCCAGTTCGAGGCCGAGCCGATGTGCCATCCGCAGGCCAGCCTCGCTCGCGGCGCGCGCCCCGACGATAGCCAGGCATGGGGGTTGATGGAGCGGGGCGGGTCCGCGCACGAACAGGTATGGCGGCGGGTCCGCGATTTCACGCAGGCTCGCGGGATAGTCATCATCGGTCCATTTCAGGAGATGCGCGCCGAGCCGAGGCAATTCGCACAGCTCCTTTTCGAGGGAATCGAAGTCGCGGAACCCCTTGATGCCTCGGGCAGCCGGTCGCGGAACTCCGGCAGCGACGATTGCAGCTTCTTCGAGGCCGAAAATGACCTCCGGCGAATGAAACTTATCCAGCAGCAGGCGGCACATTCGCGGCCCGATGCCGCGCACGCACCGCAGCGCCAGCCAATATGCATCGGGAGTAGGCATGCGCATCCGTTGAAAAATGGTAACCTTCGAGGTCGTCGGGGCGTACTCTGACAATAAGCTGGGCTTAAGGGAAATCGGGTGATTACTTGCGGGCAGGTTTATTGACGGTACTTTTTCAATAGCATACTGTTCAGGGACCGCTCGTTCACACGATTGTCACATCGGTTCGTTTTTCACGCATCTGGTATATTAAATGAGCGTTTCTAAAGGGGCGGAGGAGTAATAGGGCTAATGGATCTGAGCCGCATGTCTGCGACCGAAAAGCAGATTCTGATATTCAGTTTCTACCGCGACGCGGAACTCCGCGGCGCACGACTTCTGTTCAACCTGCTGGGTCGCATTCAAGATCCTGATGCTCAACTCAAAATGTCCAAGCATCTGTCCGACGAAACCCGCCACGCATGGCTCTGGACTAAGCGCATCGCCGACCTCGGCGGCTCCCCGCTCCCGGTCGAGGACGGCTACCAGCGCCGCCTCGGGCTGCGGGTCGGCCTCCCCAAGCACATCGTCGATCTCCTCGCGCTGACCGTGGTGGTCGAGGAACGCGCGCAAAGCCGCTATACGGCGCATGCTGCTCTTCCGGGCGTCGATCCCGAAACGATGGAAGTGCTGAAGGCCGTTACGGAAGACGAAACCTGGCATTTGTCCTGGATCGAACGAAAGATGCGCGATATTGCAGTCCAGGAAACCGGCGACGAGACCCGTGCGGATGAAGCCCTCGCGCGTTACCGCGGCATCGACAAAGAGGTCTACGCGACGCTGGCCGCGGACGAAGCGCAACTGATGCGCTCGTAGCCCTTCTCCCGGAACGAACGCGAAATGAGAAGGACGCGCCATCTTATGGCGCGGGTGAGGGACTCTTCCGTCTGCCTCATCTTCTGTCATCCGGAGCGAGGCTGTCGAGTCGAAGGCTTCCAGGAATTCGGGGATAGCGATGAGGACCAAAGCTATCTGGGGATTCTAACGAGGCGTTCGCGAACGCCCACCTACCAGTTTTACCATCGCACCGGCGTTAGAAGGTTGGTGCATCCTTGGACGCGTAGAATTGATGATAGCGGCGTGGCGCTCGCCACCTGAATCGGGGAACCTGCGAAAGCCTCGGAACCGTAGGGGGCGTTCGCGAACGCCCCGTTAGAATCCGTCATCTCGCGCAGCGCACCTCCTTACTATGATCCCCGAAGGACGCGCAAGCGGAAAATGTCCGCACAATCTATGTGGTTGCTATCCACGTCGCAGGCGTCGTCCGCGCCATCCGTGGCAACAGCTCCTTCGTCTTTTGGCCGATGCGGGTGCCCGGTACCGGGGCATCGACAAAGAGGTCTACGCGACGCTGGCTGCCGACGAAGCGCAACTGATCCGCTCGTAACGAATCTCTCCAGGCTCTTTCGATGCGAACTCTCTCGGCCGGTCACGGGCCGACCGTTCGTAGTATTCACTTATTGCGCACTCGAAGTGCTTTCGATTTGCGACCCGGCGGGCGGGGCCGAGAACTCGCGGGGGCGGGCGCCGCGCATCCTTCCAGAAAGACATCCATCGCATTCATGAAACGCGCTTCCAGCGAATCGGCCCGGTTTTGCCACCATCCGCCAACCCAGTTGCCGGCAATAAGTATGAGCATCCCTTCCATGATTTCAGCGAGATGCAGCGGCTTCTGATCGGTGCGAATTTCGCCGCGCCGCTGGCCTTCGGCGAAGAGCCGTTCGTATTGCTTGTAGAGCTGAAAAGATTTGTCGCGCAGCACGCCGGTCGCATCGGTCATCAACCTCGATTGTTTTGCCACCAGACCATGGAACCTGGGATCTTCGTCCCACGAGGTCGCCCACTGACGGATGATGCTGCGAAAACGGTCAGGCACGCTGCAATCGTGACGTTCCAGTTCGCGTTTCACGGACGCGATTGAGTAGTCGAGCATCTCCACCGCGAACGCCATGATCAGCGCATCCTTGGTGGGAAAGTAATTGAAGAAGGTGACCTCGCTGATGCGCAGCCGCTCGGCAATGTCGCGGACGCGGGTCTCTTCGTAGCCGCGTTTGCGGAACAGCGCTGCTGCCGTATGCAGGATGGCGCGGCGCTGCTCGGCCTTTTTCTCCTCACGCAAACTCATCGCCCAATCAATTACCCCTCGCTGGTGGCGAAGGGAACCTCGCAGCGAAAGACCGCCGTTCCGAAGGTTCGGATGCCGCAGTTACTCTCATGCGTTGACTTTAGTTAACCATATATATTTAGTCTACCTCAATATTATGCAAATCTCGATGGAACGTCCCGATCCAATGTCAGGCAATCAACTCACCGAGACATTTGCCCCTACCGCGGGGCAATCGAAGCCGGCCTCGACGCGCGATCGGCTTGCGGCCCGCATCAGAGCTGCGCTCGCGGATCGCCGCCTGCCGCTGGGGGTCGCGGTCCTGGCCGCGCTCGCGATGCTGCCCGCGCTAACCAGCGGCTGGCAGATGGATGACTATTTTCAGCGCGTCACCATGCTCGGTTTCGGCGATACCAGACCGATTCAGGTCTTCGAGCCATTCATCGATCGCGCGCGCAACCTGAGCCAGATCGATTTCGGGACGATGCCATGGTGGGCTTCGCCGGACCTGCATCAGGCGTTTCTGCGTTACACCAGCGCGCTCAGCATGATGCTCGATTATCGCCTCTGGCCGAACCATCCGGCCCTGATGCACCTGCACAGTCTGCTCTGGCTCGCAGCGGCGGTGCTGGCGGCCGCGCTTCTCTATCGTGAAGTCATGGGTGCTACCTGGGTCGCCGGGTTGGCTGCGCTGATGTACGCGCTGGACGGCGCGCACGCGGTGCCTGCCGCATACCTGGCCAACCGCAACGCCTTGATTGCCTGCTGCTTTGGATTCATCAGCGTGCTCGCATTTGTCCGATGGCGAAAACATGGACTCGCGCGGACTCGATGGCTGAGCGTGTTGATGCTCGCGCTGTCGCTATCCGCCTACGAGATGGGTCTGGCTACGGCGGCATACCTGGTTTCCTACGCGCTGATCGTCAACCGCGACGGGATTCGAGCGAAGCTGATGCGGCTCCTGCCTCATGGCGCGGTGTTGGGGGCTTGGGCGTTGATCTACAAGCTGGGCAATTTCGGTTCTCACGGCTCGGGCTTTTACGTGGATCCGCTACATAACCCGCTGGGTTTCGCCGGTTTGTTTTGTCAGCGTGCCGCATTCCTGATGATGGGACAGTGGACGCCCATCCCGGCCGAGATGAGCATGGCCTACGCGCCCGGCACGTCGGCGGCTGTGCATTTGAGTATCTTCAGCTTTGCGGCCGTCGCGATGGTGGTGGTGCTCTTTATGCCGCTCGTCGTGCGCGATCGAATGGCGCGCTTCTGGGGCCTCGGTGCGCTGCTCTCGTTGCTCCCGATTGCCGCCGTCGGCCCGGAAAATCGCGTGTTGGGTTTCGTCGGCCTGGGCTCGATGGCGCTGCTTGCTCAACTGACGCAGGCGGTTTTCGCTGGATCGCTGGTTGCTCCGCGGATCTGGAAGGGATTCGCGTGGGCCGCAACTCTGATCCTCCTGCTGGTGCATTTGATCGCCGCTCCGTTACTCGGGCTCGGGCGGATCGCTTATCAGGAAAACATCAACTCCAGGATGATGCGTGCGGTGGCGAGTGTCCCCAGTGATCCACGAGTCGCGTCCCAGGACCTGGTGCTGATCAACCCACCCGACCACATCTACCTCGTCACCGCGATTTGGGCGGTGCATCTGCTGGAACACCTGCCGATTCCGCGGCACATCCGTGCGCTCTCGACTGGGGGTGAGCTGGAGGTCACCCGGGTCGGTCCTCGCTCGCTGCAGATACGTTTCCCCGCTGGATTCTTTCCAACCGCATTCAGTCGTTATGTGCGCAGTCAGAATGAGCGATTTTCGGCGGGCCAACGCTTCGACTTGCCGGGTCTCTCGGTGGTGGTCGAGTCTCTCGATGCGCGCGGTGATCCGGAACAGGTGTTATATGAGTTTCCCGTCCCGCTCGACGATTCGTCGTTGCGCTTGATGAGCTGGCACGATGGGGTATACGTCCCGTGGACTCCACCGGCCATCGGTCAGACCGCTACGTTTTCCCCCGAGCGTGGAATCTTCTGAGTGAGAATGGCGCACCACTCGGTACGGTTCCATCGGTGATTATCGGAGGCATCGGGACTTTGGCGGTGGTTGGAATCTGGAGGTGGCTTTTCCCGAATTGCGCGCGCTCGACGATCTGGTCGACGTAGCAGGGTGTTGGAGAAACGCTTGAGGCGTACGAGTTGGCGGTGGAGTCTTTTCAACTCTCGATAAACTCCGCATGATACGCGCGTGGCTTCTTACGCTGGCTCGACTTTGAAACGCGTCCTGGTCGCTTCTCTCGCGATAGCTCTGTTCTCGCTGTCTGCACCGATGGCGCGGGCGGAATGGACGCGGGGCCAGTTCCAGTCCGACGGCAAGCCGGTTGAGGAGAATCATTGTGTTCCGGCCGGCGACGGACCCTTTCCCGCAGTTATCATCCTCCATGGTTCCGGTGCGCGGGACTTCGGAACCGAAGATTACGAGGCGATGTGTTCGAAGCTCGCGGACGCCGGCTACTACGCCGAGTTTATCGAGTACTACAGCCAGACCGATGCGGTCTCGCCGGGCGATCTCGACGGGATGCATCGCAACTATCCAATCTGGCTCAATGAAATCCATTCCGGGGTCGCCGCGCTGAAGAAAAATCCGACCGTGAACTCGCGAAAGATCGGGTTAATGGGATTTTCGCTCGGCGCCTATCTCGCGGT
The DNA here is from genome assembly GCA_963761255.1 of uncultured delta proteobacterium. GTDB lineage: Bacteria > Desulfobacterota > Binatia > Binatales > Binataceae > DATGKG01. The sequence goes on along the minus strand of CAVXGH010000014.1, from coordinate 102,990 downwards.
CGACTACGGCGCGACTTATCCCGACGAAGTTTCCGCGATTGTCGAATACTATGGCGGCTTGTCACCCGAGCTCTATCCGCGCGTGGCCGTGCTGCCGCCCGTCCTCATCCTTCATGGCGATATAGACAGGATGGTTCCGGTCTCACAGGCCCGCGACCTCGATGCGGCGATGACCAAGGCCGGCCGTCCGCATGAGATGAAGATTTATCCGGGCGCCGAACATGCCTTCAATTTTCCTGCCGCGCTGATGTGGTACAAACCCAGCTTTTCCAACGACGCATGGGATCGCGGCATCAAATTTTTCGATAAGTATTTGAAGAACGATTCGAAGTAGCGATCACACTCAGTCGCATCTGCTTACCTCTTAAGTAATCGACATTTTTCCCGCGCGGTTTATCTTCTCGAACCAGCATAAAGCTTCGGAGGTAAAAACCATGCGACTTCCCTTCCTCACGGCAAAAGATGGAACGGCACTTTACTACAAGGATTGGGGCGCGGGCCGGAATGTGGTCTTCGCATCCAGTTGGGGGATGAACTCCGACATGTGGCAATACCAGATGACCCCGATGGTCGGTCAGGGATTCCGGTGCATCGCGTATGATCGCCGCGGTCACGGCCGCTCCGCGCAACCGGGCCACGGATACGACTACGATACGTTGGCCGACGATCTTGGCGAGATTATCGAACAGCTCGATCTTCGCGAAGTCACGCTGGTCGGCCACTCGATGTCAGGTGGCGAGATTGTGCGCTACCTGTCGCGTCACGGCGCCGGCCATATCAGCCGGATTGTATTGGTCGCGCCGACCACGCCTTTCCTACTAAAGACAGCCGACAATCCTGATGGCGTTGCGCAGGAAGCCTTCGATCAGGTACGAGCGCAATTGAGTACGGACTATCCGAAGTGGCTGGTCGACAACGCGCGTCCATTCTTCGTCGCCAGTACCTCGCAGGCGATGATGGATTGGGTGTTGGGCATGATGACGATCGCCTCGCTCAAGGCGCTGCTCGATTGCAACCAGGCGTTCGTCCAAACCGATTTCCGCGCCGAGCTCCCAAAGATCAGCGTTCCCACTTTGATCATCCAGGGTGACAAGGACGCCTCGACCCCGCTTGATCTCACCGGGCGCAGGACCGCGAAGCTGATTCCGGACGCCGAGCTGAAAGTATACGAGGGCGCGCCTCATGGGCTGATGTTCACCCATATGGATCGCTTCAACCGCGACCTGATCGCGTTCGCGCAAAGCTGATCGTGCGGTGGTTTCTGGTTCCCTGATGATGTGCGAAACTGCACATGATGGCGGGAACCTGGGAATGGGATGACGTGCGATTTTTTCTCGCCGCCTCGCGCGAGGGGAGCCTCTCGGGGGCGGCGCGCGCACTCAGCGTCGATCATGTGACAGTCGGGCGCAGAATCGCCGCGCTCGAAGAACGCCTCGGCGCCAAGCTGCTGACCCGCACCCCTGAGGGTCTGACGCCAACCTCGGCGGGACAGGCGATCCTGCGCCAGTGCGAGGCGATGGAAACCTCCGCCTTCGATATCGAGCGCCTGGTGGCGGGTCACGATTCGCAGTACGGCGGCCGCATCCGGCTGACCACGACCGAAGTCCTAGCTACCAATGTGATCGTTCCGGAGCTGGCTGCTTTGCACCGGCGCTATCCGCAACTGCGGGTGGAGATTCTCACCGGGGTTCGGCTGCTCGACATCGCGCGGCGCGAGGCCGAAATTGCCGTGCGGCCGGTCAAGCCCACGGCCCCAAGCCTGGTGTGTCGTAGGCTCGGCGAATTCGGCTTCGCGCTGTACGCCTCACCTGGATACCTGGCCGGGCACGGAACTCCGACCCGAGGACGTGGGCTGCGGGGTCACCTTCTGATCAGCTATGTCGGCACGCCCTCGGCGGGCTTCGGACCGTTGTTCATGAAGGAGTCGGTCGAGGGCGCGCAGATCGCGCTGCGTAGCAATGACAAAACCGTTCAGGCGCAAGCGGCGGCCGAGGGCTTGGGGATCTGCGAGCTCAGTTGTGTCTTCGGCGACGAGTATCCGGGATTGAACCGTGTCTGGCCGCATGACGCGCCCATGCTGCGGCCGATTTGGATGGTAATCCATGAAGACCTGCGCCGCGCCGCCCGCATCCGCCTGCTCTCCAGCGCGATCGCGGAGGCGTTCCAGCGCAACGCGCAGCTTCTCCGCTACGGCCATCGGCCGCGCTCCGGCAAATAACAATTCTTCCTGTGCATTTATGCACACCAGCGGTGCGATCATTCGCACTTTTGTTCGCGTCCCGATGGCGGCCAAGATCGGCCAAATATCGCGGCGATGCTCAGACCAGTCTCGCCCGGGGGAGAAGCAATGAAAAGAAGCTCACTCACGGTTCTGATGATCGCGGCGGGAATGGCTGCCATGTCGTGGACGGCGGTTCCATCGGCGCGCGCCGAAGGCGGCTCTGCCGCAAGTGTCGCGGAGGCGTCGCCGATTGCGCCCGAGCAGATCCCACAAAACATCAAGGCCGCCGTCGATTCGCCGAGTCGCCCAGCGCAGGACCGCGCACTCGATGCGGGACGCCGGCCCGATCAGATGCTCGCGTTCTTCGGCATCCAACCCGGAATGAAGGTCGGCGAGATTTTCGCAGGCGGCGGATATACCACCCAGTTGCTCTCCGCGGCGGTCGGTCCGGACGGAACCGTGTATGCGCAAAATCCGGTCTTTCCGCCCGCGCGCAAGCAAATTGCTGATGCGTTTCAGAAGCGGCTCGCCAATCCACAGCTCAAGAACGTCGTCGCGATCAGCAAGAGCTATGACACCGACGACGTATTCGGCGTGCCCGCAGGTTCGCTCGACGCCGTCATCACCAACATGAACTACCACGACCTGGTGCTGTTCAAAGCCGATCGCGACAAGATCAACGGCGCGATTTTCAAAGCGCTCAAGCCGGGCGGCGAGTACTGCATCGTCGATCACAGCACCAAGGCCGGCAGCGGTTTGAATGACCTCAGTTGCACCGCATCGACGAGGACTTTGTCATCAGCGAAGTCGAAAAATCGGGCTTCAAACTCGCCGCGGCGTCGAGCGCGCTGCGTCATCCCGAGGACGACCGCACCTGGATAACCAATCCGCAGGGATTGGGTGCGCGGCGCGGCACCAGCGACCGCTTCATGTTGAAATTCGTCAAGCCATAGCGGCGGTGAATCTATGAACACGCAAGATAAACGAAGCTGGGTGATTGTCGGCGTCTTGTTTACCACCATGTTCCTCATCTGGGGGCCGGTGAATGCGGCCGGGGTGTTCTTCCTCGCGGTCATCACCCATTTCGGATGGTCGCGCGGATTGTTCTCGACGCTGGTCGCAGCAGCGCCGCTCGCGGCCGGCCTCAGCAGTCCGGTGGTCGGCGCGCTACTCGACCGCGTTAGTCCGCGCAAGGTGATGGTAACTGGCGCCGCGATGGTGGCGCTCAGTTATCTCGCGCTGAGCCGTGCGACTTCAGCGGCAGCCTTCCTGGCGATCTTTATCGTGCTCGGTATCGGCATCACCGCCTCGACGATTATTCCCAGCGCGGTGGTGATAACCAACTTGTTTCGCGAGCGGCGCGGGCTCGCGCTCGGGATCGTGTTTGCGGGACTTCCGCTCGGAGGTACCGGCATCACCATTCTCGCGAGTCATGTGGTCCTGCAACATGGATTTCGCGCCGGCTATGTAGCGATGGCGCTGCCGATTCTGCTGGTGGTCATTCCGTTAATGGTGATCTTTCTGCATGTCACGCAAACCAGTGCGGGCGCGCGAGTCGCCGCGCAGGATTTGCCGGGACTCGAGGTGCGCGAGGCACTTCGCTCGCGATCGTTCTGGATGGTCGCGCTCGCCGAGGCTCTCTTCGCTACCGCCGGAGTCGGCATCCGCTTGCACCTGGTGCCGTATCTAACCGGCATCGGCTACACGCCCACGCACGCCGCGCAGATCTTCGGCGCGATGTTTCTCTTCAGCGCGGCCGGAAGCTTCCTGGCGGGACGACTGGGAGATCGATTCGGGGGACGCTCGATGCTGGCTATAGTCTTTCTCGCGTGTGCGATCGGTGTGGCGGGCCTGCTTGGCGCAACCCATGTTGCCGCGCTCGTGGTTTTCTTGTTGCTCTTCGGTCTGGCGCGAGAGACGTTTTTGCTGCCGCTGGTGATTAGTGAATCGCTCGGCGCGAAGCGGCTCGGAGCGCTGCTCGGAATCCTGGCGTTCTTTACCACCCTCGGGTTCGCCGCCGGGCCGATAATCGCCGGGCGAATCTTCGATGTCTTTGGTAGCTACACCACCGCGCTAATCCTTTTCGCTGCGATGACGCTGGTTTCCTCGCTCGCGATCCGCGCGACCCGTCCGCTGGCTGAGGAACGCACGCGCCGCGAGGTCAGCCATGACGCTGCAAAGGCGTCAGCGCTTGCTTGAACTGACTTCCAGCGCGGCGTTGAGCGCTAGGCGCATCGACTCGGCGGCGGCAGCGGCCGCAGCACCGGGAGTTGCGCCTGCTTGCTTCAGAAAGGCGTACATCAATCCGCGGCTCGAATTCACGATGATGCCGGCGCCATCGCCGCGCGCCGCCATCGTCGCATCTTGGGCAGTTCCGCCCTGGGTACCGAAACCCGGCACGAGGATGATCGCATTGGGCATCAGCTCGCGCGCGCGCTTGAGATGCTTTGGATAGGTTGCGCCGACCACGGCGCCGATCGAGCTGAAGCCGCTCTTGCCGACATAGTCATCGCCCCATCCGCGCACGCGTCCAGCGACCACCTCCCACAGCGGCTTGCCCGAGGCCTCGAGGTCCTGGAACTCGCCCGACGACGGATTGGAAGTTTTCACCAGCACCAGCACGCCGTGCCCGGTGCGGATGCGATTGACGAATGGCATGATTGCGTCGGCGCCGAGATACGGATTGATGGTGATGGCATCGGCGGCGAAATCGCCTTCGCCAAGAAATGCCTCGGCATACGCCGCCGAAGTAGACCCGATATCACCACGCTTCGCATCCGCGATGGTGATGAGGCCGCGCCCGCGCGCGAAGCGCAGCACCTCGGTCATCGCGCGCATTCCGTCGATCCCGCGCGCTTCGAAGAATGCGAGTTGCGGCTTGACGGCGACGATGGATTTCTCGCAGGCCTCGATTATTTCGCAGCAGAACTTTGCCAAGGTGTAGCCGGCGGGTACTCCGGGAGCCTCGGCGCTGTCGAGTTGGGGGTCGACACCGAGAATCGCGACACTTTTTTTGGCGCGGGAGACTTCGACGAGTCGATCGGCAAATTCCATCGCGCTACATAATCGCATCGCGCCGAGGTCTTTGAAAGCGTCGTCATCTCGCGCCGCGCAACTTGTCCACCTCTTCCCACTTGATATGCGGCGAATCGACGCGAAGGAACATCAGCTCGCCATCGATGGGGACGTAACTGTATGAGGGATCGATGTCGCGCTGAACTTCATCGGGCGTAGGCCGATACAGCTCGACGATGACGTCGGGTTTGAGCTTGCCGATGGAGTAGTCGTAATCCCACTTCATGTGGCCGGGATAAAAGCCGCCCTTGGGGTCGAGATGCATCGGTTCATGAGCGATGGTCGCGTCGCATTTGCCGAGCAGATCGACCACCGTACGATCCGCAAAGTAGGGAATGATGCCTGCCCACGCTACCGCGAGAGTCGCATCGCGATCGGTGATCCGATCGAGGGTGAGCGCCCACTTTAGGTGATCAAGGTGCCCGGTCTGCTGGGGCGCATCGAGCAGCAACATCTCGCGCGCGGTCGCTTTGGTCGAGGTGCTGAGAATGAGGAGGCCGGCCAGCGTCATCGCGGCCAACACCCCTGCCTCTCTCCACAACCTGGCCGTGTTTTGCAACGACGGAAGCAGGAGGCGGCACAATGCATCGGAAGTTGCCTTGAGCGCAGTGGCGAAGAGTATCATGAAAAGCGGCATCGCGATCGCGACGAAGCGATTCGCGCCGCCATAGTTTTCCCACGCATCGCCGCCGACCCAGATGCTATAGGCGATCTGGCCGGCAAACACCGCGAGTAAGAGCAGGACCTTGGCATCGCGTCTGCGCCATATGGTTATGCAGATCAGAGTCAGAATCACCAGTCCGATCCCGCCGAGGAACGCCAATGCCCTGCGCACTCCGTTGTAAATTCGAAGTGCCACTGGAAAGCCGGTGACTTTGAGATAGTAGGTGTTGGGTAACGCGCTGCCAAAGTACCATCGGTTCAGGGCCAGCTGGACGGCGACGAACATCGCCAGCCAGCTGAGTCCATAGAGCAGATGCTCGCGCCGGCGCCTTGCATCGAACAACGCCACCATCGCGATGATCACCAGTGCAGGTACGGCCATATCGAGACGGGTCACCGTGCAGAAACCGAGCAGTGGCCATAACCATCGTGCGGAGCCACCTTCGACGGTATCGACTGCCATCAAGACCGCGAGCGTGACTAAGGGAGCCAGCAACGCGACTTCGGTACCACGCAAATCCCATTGATTGAGCGGGAAATAAGCGCCGGTCAGCAACACCGCCAGTATCGCGGCAGTCCTGGTACCGGACACTTTCTTGGCGAGACGCCAGACCAGCACCAGATTGATCGCACCGAGCGCGGCACAGAGTAGCTCTACCGGCAGGCTCATCTTAGCAGGCGACAGCGGCAGCAGATGGAAAACCGCCATGATGAAGACCCAGAGCGGGTTGGTGAATCCTTCGACATGAGGGCCATGTGGATTCCAGACCAGTCCGAAGCCATGCGCAAGGTTGGCGGCGTACCTCATCGAGATCATTTCGTCGTCGAAGAGCAGGAAGTAGCGCACGCCTCCAATCATGGCGCTGGACAAGTAGATGAACGCGGCGGCGTAGACCACCCACGCCGAAAGCATCGAAGCGAGGATCAGCGAGTCGAGTCTCGGGCGCACGAGAACGGCGTACGGGACCGAGAGTGCGCTTCGGTCTGCGGGATTTTCGCGGTATTCGACATCGGCATGGAGAAAATCCGGTTGTCGAGCAGGATCTTGAACCTGGCCGGAATTCGGCACGACCTTCATTGCATAACAACCGCAAGGTGCAAAGCGAGTGAACGGTTTTCCGAGCTCGTGGCTTTCGTGAATCGATTACGACAAGAGTCGTACGCTTTTTTACCGGTCGTGAAAAGTATGCTCATTTTCGCAGCCACGACCAGCCTCAGCGACTTTGAGTCGAAGTCTCGATAGCCGACGCCGGACCCATTCGAAGTTCGCGAAATATCATGCTTCAATGTTACCGACGACGAACGTCGCAGGAGTTTGCACCATTAGGATTCTGCTCATTGGCGCGGCCGGCCAAGTTGGTGCGCAACTGCGAGGGACCCTCGCCCCCTTGGGCGAGATCATCGCTACCGATCGCTCGACGCTTGATCTTACGGATGAGGCGGCGATTCGCGCGACCGTGCGCGGCGCCAACCCCAACCTCATCGTCAACGCTGCCGCTTATACCGAGGTGGATCCTGCCGAGGCCGAGCCCGAGCTCGCGATGATGGTGAATGGTCGCGCGCCCAAGGTTATGGCGGAAGAGGCGCGCCGTGCCCATGCGGCGCTGATTCACTATTCCACCGATTATGTCTTCTCCGGCTCGGTTCAGCGTCCCTATCGTGAAGATGATGCGCCGGATCCGATCAATACTTACGGGAAGACCAAGCTTGCGGGCGAGAAGGCGATTGCCGAGGTTGACGTACCTCATCTCATTCTGCGCACCAGTTGGGTCTTCGGCATTGGCGGCAAGGGCTTTTTCAACACCATCATCAGGCTGGCGCGTGAGCGCGAAGAGGTGAGGGCGGTCGACGATCAGATCGGGACGCCCAACTGGAGCAAGGCAGTCGCCGAGGCGACGGCCCGGATCCTGATAAGCCTGTCGGGACGCGGCGGACCCGGCCTCGTCGATGCGATCGCGAAGGCTAGCGGCGTCTTTCACGTATGCGGCGCGCAGCACACCAGTCGGTTCCGCTTCGCTGAGGAAATCCTGGCGCTCTACCATCAGCGCGCGGCAATCGTCGGCCTGCCGCCACTTCGCTTCTCACGTCTAATCGCGGTCCCCAGCACGGAGTTCCCAAGCGCGGCCGCGCGCCCGCATTATTCGGTGCTTTCGGTTGACAAGATCTCGCGAACCTTCGGGGTAAGATTACCTTCGTGGCGCGAACAGCTCGCGCTGGCATTCGAGGATATGGACCGGGCGGCGCTGGCCAATCGCGATCAATAATCGTCGCTGAAGTTGTCCTGGTGACCGCCCCCGCTATCGTTCGAGCCTCCGCCGCCTCCGCTCGAGGTAGTGGTGGTATCGCTGGCCCCGGAAATAAGTGTGGTCACCGTATTGAGCGCGCCGGTGAGAATGCTGGAGCCGGTGTTGTCAAAACCCGCGAGGGCGACCAATGCGATCCCGGCCAGAATCAGCGCGTATTCCGTCATCGTCTGGCCCCTGGAGCCAGTGAGCTTTTCGCGGCGGCGCCTGATCTTGTACATCTGACGTTGAAACCTACCAAACCAGACTATATCCAAATGTAGGATTTGTCTACTGGACCGTCAGGCGATAATTGGGCGGAGAAAGCGGTCGGCGCGCAGCGCCTCGGCCATCGACCAGGCCTGAAAGGGGCATCCGCGCGGAATGTGCGGAGGCTCCGCGTCGGCGATTTCTGGCAGATGGCCAATCCCGCCGGCATCGAGATGGTTGAGCAGCGGCTCGAGGAATCGCTTGCGCGCCTCGGCCTTAGCGCCGTCGGTTTCACCATGAGTACGAACCCAGGCCTCGATGAAGGGTCCCATCAGCCATGGCCATACGGTGCCCTGATGATATGCGCCATCGCGGTCGCGGACATCGCCGGAATAGCGCGGCTCGTAACCCGGCTCTCCTGGGGCGAGTGAGCGTAGGCCGATCGGCGTCAACAATCGGTCCTCGACCGTATCCACTATGCGACGGGCATTGGGCCCCTCGATTAGCGCGAAGGGAAGGCCGCCGATCGCAAAAATCTGATTGGGGCGCATCGCGCGATCGACCTTACCCGCGACGTGATCGCAATCGACCACATCGAATAGGCAGGCGCGCGTTTCATCCCAAAAGCGTGCGAGGAAAGAAGCTTTGCCATGTTCGAAGAGCGGCGACCATTTGGCCTCGGTGGTGCTCGCGAGCTTTAGCGCGTTGAGCCATAGCGCCTCGATTTCCACCGACTTGCCGATGCGAGGGGTCACCACCCAATCGCCGACTTTCGCATCCATCCACGTGAGCTGCACGCCCGGCTGTCCCGCCGCGAGGAGTCCATCTTCATCGCGATGAATCCGATAGCGAGTTCCTTTCGAGTACCCTTCGAGGATCGAATTCACCGCTGCTTGTAACTGTCGGCGCTCGGCGTCAATGATCCTTGGGTCGGCGCGCAGGTACTCATGAACCGCGATGATGAACCACAGCGATGCATCGACGGCGTTGTATTCGGGCGATTCTCCATAATCGGGAAAGCGATTCGGCAGCATTCCTTCCGAGACCGCGCCAGACCATTCGAGCAGGATCGCGCGCGCATCATCGAGGCGGCCGGTAGCAATGCATAGCCCGCGTATCGAGATGAAGGTGTCGCGGCCCCAATCGAGAAACCACGGATAGCCCGCAATAACGGTTTTACCGGCGCGCCGTTTGACGATGTAGGTATCGCCGGAGCGCGCAAGACGCGAGGAAAATGTCGCGCGCCGCAGTCGCTCCTCTTCGCGCACTCGCGCAACATCCGCGATCTGCACACTCTCAGTCGCGATGGTCAAGGTCGCCTCGCCCTTCGACAGGTCCCATCGAAAGACTCCGGGCGACGCGAGGTCCTCCTCGCAATCGAGACCGCGCGCCTGCTCTTTGGTGTACAGAAAGTTGCGATACCATTCGGGCTGATGGCTGTAAGTGGCTGAAGAATGGAACGCCACGGCGGGAACCCCATTGTAAGGATGGAAAACCACGCGCTGACTCGTCACCTGGGGCATGAAGTTAAAGGCGGGATTCTCATGATGCAGCGAATGATAGTCGCGCCCCGACATCAGGGGGCGAACAGCGAGCGTATATCCCGCGCCCTTGAGCATGCGCCAGTACAGGATGCTCGCGGCGCGGCCGGGTTGAATCAGGATGCCATGCTCAAGCTCGCATCCGTTGGGAAGCGTATAGAACCAGCGCGGCCACGGATCGATTTTGAACTCGCGAATGCGATCGGCGCCGTCGCGGCTAACGACATCGGGTGCGTAGCGCTGCGAGGTCAGCGCAATTTGATGACCGCCGGATTCGACCCACGCTTCGAATCCATTGACCAGCACCATCCGTCCGGATGGCGGCGCGGTCGCGCTCAGCAGGATGGCGTGATAGCGTCGGGTACGAATTCCGTCGGCGGTTCCCGACGCAAATCCTCCCAGACCATCGGCTTCGAGCCACTCTCGCGAGTCGTAAGGCATGCGAGGTAGCTCTTAGCGCGAGGCAGTCGTTCAGTCCATCGCACTGGAGAGGGGCTCGGCGATCTTTTCAAGACCCAGACCTTCCGCCGCGATGCCGAACGTCACCTCGACGACCGCAGCCAGCAACATCAGGGCGGCGGCGACGATGTATCCCAGCCACAGCTCGTCGCGCGATCCCGTGTCGATGAGGCGTCCGAAGAACCATGGCGCGACGATACCGCCGACGGCCGTGCCCGCCGAATAGAAAATCGCAATCGCCAGCGCGCGCATCTCGAGCGGGAAAATTTCGCTGACGGTCAGATAGGCTGAGCTCGCGGCTGGCGACGCGAAAAAGAACATCACCGTCCACAGCGCGGTCTGCCCCATCGTCGAAAGCGCGTTGTGCGTGAAGAGATAACCGATAAGGATCAGCAGCAGACCCGAAACCGCATACGTCGCGGCGATCATCTGCCGGCGTCCGATAGTATCGAAGAAATGGCCGAGCGCGACCGGCCCGAGAAAATTTCCCAGCGCGAACGGCAGCATATATAGCCCGGTTTTGTCGGCGGGAACTCCGTAATATCGATTCAATACCAAGGCGTAGGTAAACAGTACCGCATTGTAGAGAAAGGCCTGCGCGCTCATCAGGGTGAGGCCGAGAATGGCGCGGGTTTTATATTTCGTTACCAACGGCTTCAGGATCGCACCGAGGCCGAAATCGTGGCGCGCATGAATCCGCAGCGCATGCTCGCGGTCGGGATCGGCGAGCCGTTCGCCGGTCTCGCGATGCACCTCGTCTTCGACATCGCGCACCGTCTTCTCGGCCTCGTCGCGCCGATCGTGGGTAATGAGCCATCGCGGACTCTCCGGAATGAACTCGCGCAAGTAGAGAATCACCAGCCCGATGATGGCGCCGGCGCCGAAGCCGAAGCGCCATCCAAGGTTGACCGGCAGAAGGTGCGGATCGAGGATCACCAGCGTCGAGACTGAGCCGAGCGCCGCCCCGAGCCAGAAGCTGCCATTGATGATCAAATCGACGCGGCCCCGAAAGCGCGCCGGAATCAACTCATCGATGGCGGAATTCACCGCGGAGTATTCGCCGCCGATTCCCGCCCCGGTAATAAAGCGGAACAGCGCGAAGCTCCACAGATTCCACGAGAGCGCCGTGAGCCCGACGCCGAGCAGATAGATCGCCAGCGTTACGAAGAAGAACGTCCGCCGCCCGAAGCGATCCGTCAGATGCCCGAAGATCAGCGATCCGATCACCGCGCCGGTCAGGTATGCCGAGCTGATCGAGCCGATCTCCGAGGCCGTGAAGTGTAGTACGTCGGGTCGTTGCAGCACCGCGCTGATGGCGCCCATCAGCGTGATCTCGAGGCCGTCGAGCACCCAGGTGATGCCGAGCCCGACCACCAGCATCCAATGAAAGCGGCTCCATGGCAGGCGATCGAGCCGCGCGGGAATCAGGGTTTCGAAAATTTCCGAGGTTTGAGATGCGGTTGCAGCAGGCATGCACAGGTTCTCCGCGATTCTCGAGTGAAGTACGAAGGAAAATTATCCAATTTGGAGGGCGAGCTGATCAACGCATCGATTCGACGGCTACGGCGCGATGAATCTTCATCGCAATTTGAAATTGCGGGAGTTGTGACAGCCGCAGCCGCGTATCAGAATCGTAGCAACCCGAGCCAGGAGCCTTCACCAGATGACCAAAGGGAACCCACGCCGCAGTCCGGTCGTATTTCTCCTCGACGTGGACAACACGCTGCTCAACAACGATCGCATCTCCGACGACCTCCGGCGTCATCTCACGCGCGAGGTTGGCGCGCAGCGCCAGGAGCGCTACTGGGCGATTTTCGAGGAGCTGCGCATCGAGCTCGGCTATGCGGACTATCTCGGCGCGCTGCAGCGGTATCGCATTGAGAATCCGCACGACAGCCATCTCCTCGCGGTCTCGACCTTCATGATCAATTATCCGTTCGCGAATCGCCTCTACCCCGGCTCGCTCGATGTGATCGAGCATCTGAAGTCGATGGGTCCCGTGGTGATTCTTTCGGATGGCGACGTGGTTTTTCAGCCGCGCAAGGTCGAATGTTCAGGATTGTTCGAAGAGGTCGAGGGCAACATCCTCATCTATATTCACAAGGAACTCGAACTTGCCGATGTCGAGCGGCGCTATCCCGCCGACCATTACGTGATGGTCGATGACAAGGTCAGAATTCTCGCGGCGATAAAAAAATCCTGGGGCGCGCGAGTGACGACCGTGTTCCCGCGCCAGGGCCACTACGCACTGGCGCCCGACGTCGCGAGCTATCCGAAGCCCGACATCACCATCGACAGCATCGGCAACCTGGTCGCCTACGATTTGCCCACGCTGCTCAAGGCAGGACCCGCGCAAAAATAGACCAACAGTTTCCTCCGAGAAGGATGCATCATGGCAAACAAAATCGCTCCTCTGACTGAGACCCCGGCATGGAAGGCGCTCGGCGCGCACTTCGAGAAAATCCGCAACACGCATCTGCGCACAATGTTCGCCGACGACCCACGGCGCGCCGAGCGCTTCTCGCTCGAGCAGGTCGGGCTGTACTTCGATTACTCGAAACATCGCGTCACCGAGGAGACCATCAAGCTGCTGCTCGAACTCGCCGAGCAGTCGGGGCTGCGCGAGCGCATCGATGCGATGTTCCGTGGCGACAGCATCAACATCACCGAGAATCGCGCTGTGCTGCATGTGGCGCTGCGCGCGCCGCGCGGCGCGAAAATCATTCTCGACGGGCACGACGTGGTGCCCGAGGTGCACAAGGTCCTGGATGCGATGGCGGCGTTTTCCGACGCGCATCCGCGACGGCAGCTGGAAGGGCCACACCGGCAAGCCGATCCGCAACGTTATCAATATCGGCATCGGCGGCTCGGACCTGGGCCCGGTGATGGCGTACGAAGCGCTGCGTCACTACGCCGATCCGAAGCTCACGATGCGCTTCGTGTCGAATGTCGACGGCACCGATTTCGCCGAGGCGACGCGGCGACCTCGATCCGGCCGAGACGCTGTTCATCATTTCGTCGAAGACCTTCACCACGCTCGAGACGATGACCAACGCGCATACGGCGCGGAACTGGTGCTCGCGGCGCTGAAGGATGACAAGGCGATCGCGAAACATTTTGTCGCGGTTTCCACCAATGCGGAGGAGGTGCGCAAGTTCGGCATCGATACCGCGCAACATGTTCGGCTTCTGGGATTGGGTCGGCGGCCGCTACTCGATGGACTCCGCGATCGGCCTCTCAACGATGATCGCGGTCGGCGCCGACAACTTCCGCGCGATGCTCGCCGGCTTCCATGAGATGGACGAGCATTTCCGCACCGCGCCGTTCGAGCGCAACCTGCCGGTGCTGATGGGCCTCCTCGCGTCTGGTACAACAACTTCTTCGGCGCGCAGACGGTCGCCGTGCTGCCCTACGATCAATACCTGAAGCGCTTCCCCGCCTACCTGCAGCAGCTCACGATGGAGTCCGACGGCAAGCACGTCACCCTCGACGGCACGCCGGTGACGTATCAGACCGGCGCGATTTTCTGGGGCGAGCCGGGGACCAACGGGCAGCATTCGTTCTACCAGCTGATTCACCAGGGAACGAAGCTGATTCCGTGCGACTTCATCGCGTTCGCAAAGCCGCTCAACAACCTCGCTCAATCATCACGACATTCTGATCGCGAACGTGCTCGCGCAGAGCGAGGCGCTCGCGTTCGGCAAAACTGCCGAGCAGGTGAAGGCCGAGGGCACCGCCGACGCGCTGGTGCCGCATCGCGTGTTCGAGGGCAATCGTCCCTCGACCACGATCCTCGGTGAGCAGCTGACGCCCGAGGCGCTCGGCAAGCTGGTCGCGCTCTACGAGCACAGCGTGTTCACGCAGGGCACCATCTGGCGCATCGATTCGTTCGATCAATGGGGCGTGGAGCTTGGGAAGGTGCTGGCGAAGAACATCATTCCGGAACTCGAAGCCTCGACGGACCGCGCGCTTAAGCACGACAGCTCGACGAACGCGCTGATTCGCCGCTACCGGGAGCACAGGTCCAAGTAGCGTTTCGGTCGCCAGACTTCGGGCTATTGCGCCGTTCTGTTCGGTATTCTAGAATCGCGAATATCGAATGGAATCTCTCTATGAAAGTCCTTAGGCCGCAAGATGTCGTCGTGCTGCTTAAACTTCTCGGTGCGCCGAACGGACGGCCAACATACGCGCAACTGGCGAACGATCTACTCATGAGCCCGTCAGAAGTACACGCCTCGATTCGGCGCGCCCGTGACGCGAAGCTTCTGCCTAGGCCAGAGTTAGGTGATAAACCAAATGTTCAGGCATTGGAGGAATTTCTCATTCACGGCGTCAAGTATGCTTTTCCTCCAGAGATTGGCGCAATGACGAGAGGTCTTCCGACAGCTCACGCGGCTGAGCCGCTTAGGCAAAAGTTGACGCAGCAAGAGCCTACGCCAGTCTGGCCGTTCGAGCGCGGGCCGAAGCGCGGTTACGCGTTCCTGCCACTCTATAAGAGAGCTCCCGAAGCGGCGCTAAAGGACCAGCATCTTTACGAAATGCTCGCGCTACTCGACGCAATTCGGGGCGGAGCTGCAAGAGAACGTGATTTGGCGACGCGCGAACTGTCGAAGAGGCTCAGGGCATCTCTTGAACCCAAAGTCGAGTAGAGATCTTGTCCTGTCAATGGCGCGAAAGTTGGGGCCGTTGCTACCCGAGTTGGCGTTCGTGGGCGGCTGCGCTACTGCCCTGCTTGTAACAGATCCCGCGGCCGCGGAGCCGCGTATCACTTACGATGTGGACGTAATCGTTGAGGTCGCTTCCTATTCCCAATACGCGAAATTATCCAAACGACTGAGGAAACTTGGATTTTCGGAGGACTCAAGCGAAGGAGCACCTATATGTCGTTGGACCTCGGAAGGAATGGTACTCGATGTCATGCCTACTGACGGGAAGATCTTCGGCTTCTCGAATCGATGGTACAGCGCGGCTCTACGCGAGGCCGCGGAGACTCTCATAAACGACCTTCGCTTGCGGGTGGTCACCGCGCCGTATTTTATCGGGACCAAATTAGAGGCCTTTCACGGCCGCGGCGCGGGAGACTACCATGCAAGTCGCGATCTCGAAGATCTCATCTCCGTCGTCGACGGTAGGCCTTCTCTGCTGAAGGAAGTCAAAGCCGCACCGCCGGATCTCCGCGGTTATATCGCCGACGAGATCGGTGCTTTGCTGGACAATCGCGAGTTCATCGAGGCACTGCCGGGACACGTGCCGGGTGACGATGCAAGTCAAGCTCGAATCCCTACGTTGCTTCGCACACTAGGCGAATTCCGTTCGATGAAAGAATCGGAGATAGATTCGACCAGAAGGCGAAGAAGTAGGGTTTCGACAAGAAATGTAGAGGCAGAGTCTATGGCAGCATTTACTTTTGAACAGCTATACGAAGCGACCGCTAAGGGCAGTCTGGGAACCCAAGATAAGGAGCGCCTTCGAGTTCAGATTACGCTCGTTGAGCATTTGGTCGAGGCGCTTCGAGGTCTCGAGGAAGCGGTTATACTGTCTGGAATGGCAAACGCCGGGATCGCTGGCTATGCAGGATCTCCGAACGGCCAGAAATTCGCCAGCCATCTAGATCCCGACAAGAGCGCCAATCGGCTGGCCAAACTCGCTAAAGAGCTCGGGCTGCTATAAGTACCGGGACCTGCGCGGCCCTACACTTCGCCCGGTCCAACTACGCCAAACGAGCCTGCGGGACGGGGAGCGGGTCGCCGGGGCCGTCGAGGCGGTAGCGCTGCATCTTGCGATACAACGTCGAGACGTGGATGCCCAACATCTGCGCGGCGCGATCCTTGTTCCCCTCGACCTTGCCCAGTACGCGCTTGATATGCTCGCGCTCGAGGTCTTCCAGCGTCACGTTGCCGGTCTCGAAGTCGGCGCCCGCAGGCAACGCGTTGCTGCGCAGCTTGTCCGGCAGGTCGTGCGAATGGATGACGTCGGTCTCCGCGAGGATCGCCGCGCGCTCGATGGTGTTCTCCAGCTCGCGCACGTTGCCCGGCCACGCGTAGCTGAGCAGCAGCTTCATCGCGCCCTTGGAAAAGCGCATTCCGCCGCGGCTGAGCGAGCGTTCAAACTTCTTCAGAAAATGACTCGCCAGCAGCGGGATATCGTCCTTGCGCTCACGCAGCGGAGGCAACTTTATGGTGATGACGTTGATGCGATAGAGCAGTTCCTCTCGAAAGCGGCCGGCCTTGGCCTCGACTTCGAGGTCCTTGTTGGTCGCGCATAGCACGCGCACGTCGAATGAAACCGGATCGTTGGAACCGAGCGGATAGACCTCGCGCTCCTGCAGCACGCGCAGCAGTTTGATCTGGAGCGCCAGTGGCATGTCGCCGATCTCATCGAGAAACACGGTGCCCTTGTCGGCCGATTTGAGCAGGCCGATTTTCTCATTCATCGCGCCGGTGAAGGCGCCGCGTTTGTAGCCGAACAGCTCGCTTTCGAGAAGATTTTCCGGCAGCGCGCCGCAATTTATCGGCAGGAAGCGTCCGTTGGCGCGCTCGGAGGTGAAATGGATCGCGCGCGCTACCAGCTCTTTGCCGGTGCCCGATTCGCCGGTGATGAGCACGCTGGAATCGGTCCGCGCGACTTTCTCCATGATGCGGAAGACGGACTCGATCGCATCGCCTTTGCCGATGATATTTTCGAAGCGATACTTCTCGCGCAGCTCGCGGCGCAGAAAATGGTTTTCCTTGAACAGCGCCTTGGCTTCGAGCGCGTGTCGCACCTGGTTCTTAAGATGATCGTTGGCGAACGGCTTGGTGATGTAGTCGTAGGCGCCCTGCTGCAGCGCCTGGACGGCGGATTCGACGCTGGCGTAGGCGGTGACGATAATGGCCATCACCTCGCTATCGACATCACGCATTTTCTTGAGGACGTCGAGGCCGCTGCTGCCGCCGCTCAGGTTCAGGTCGAGAATCGCGAGGTCGATTTTCTCTTTTTCGAAAATCTGCCACGCAACTTCGCCCGACGGCGCCTCGACGACTTCGTAGCCCTCGCCGCGCATCAGGTCGGTGATGATGGAACGCATCAGCGCTTCGTCTTCGACGACGAGCACGCGATAGCGACGGCCGGTATCCGGCGAAAAAGCGGTCTGTTCTGAAACCATGTGCCCCAGTCAAAAGGGCGCAGTCAATTGGTAGTTTGCTGCGCCTGCTGCGTCGGCGTGAGGCCGACCATATGCTGCATCGATTCCATCACCGGAAGCCCGATGATGACGCTGGTACCTTTTCCGACCTGGCTCTCGAGCTTGATCATTCCGCCATTGGCCATGATGATGCGCTGGCAGAGCGACAAGCCGAGGCCGACGCCTGAGCCGGCGGGTTTGGTGGTGAAAAACGGATCGAAAACGCGCTTGAGATGTTCCTTCGGAATGCCGATCCCGTTGTCGATGATGCGGATCACCACGTAGCGCTGCTTCTCGCCATTTTTGGGCGGGAAGTTTTCTGTCACTACCTTGATGACGCCGCTTCCACATTGGGTCGCATCGGCGGCATTGAAGAGCAGATTGAGCACGACCTGCTGAATCTCGTTGTTGTCGGCGTACACCAAGTTGAGATCGGTCGCGAGGGCCGGCTCGACGGTCACATCGCTGAAACGCTTGTTGTAGCTCGCGAGGCGCAGCGTCTCGGTGATGAGTTGATTGAGATCAACCGCCTTGCGCTGCGCGGTCGAAGGCCGCGCGAAGTTGAAAAGATCTTTCAGCGTGCCCGAGATGCGAGTGATCTGCGAAAGGATCGTATGCAGCGTCGTGCGGCGGGTCGAATCGTTCTCGCCGGAGAGCAACGACTGCACCAAAGATGAGATCGAAGCGAGCGGATTATTGACTTCGTGCGCGACGCCGGCGGCAAAGGTGCCCGCGGCGGCGAGGCGCTCGGCCTTCAGCAGCTCATCCATCATTTCGCGGCGATGCGTGACGTCGCGGAGAATCATATGGATGAAACGCTGATTGCCGTAGGTGATCAGCGAAGAGTTCTCATCGAAGAAGAATGACCCGAGCGGCAAGTCGAGCGTCTGCCCTGAACCGTTGCGAACTACATCCAGGAAATGTTCCTTGGTCCCTGCGCGGGCTTCTTCGGGCACGAAATCCGTAATCGGACGACCAATGAGCGGCAGATGCTCTTCGCCGGGAAGTTTGCGATGCAGTCGTTCGGCGGCGGAATTGGCGCCCAGCACGACTAGCGTGTCGGCATCGATCTCATACATCGGATCGGGCGCGTGATTGATCAGGTTGCGATACTTTTCCTCGGATGCGCGCAGCGCCGCCTCGCGCGTCTCGATATAGAACCACGACACCATCAGGCGCCGTTCATCGATGGAGGCCACCGCGACATCGCGCAGCTGCTCGCCCTTTTTTCCGCGCGCGCTCGCATAGATGTGCTTGAGGATGATCTGCTTGAGCGCGATGTGAATGGTGTTGAACTGCGACGGCTGCGCGCGTTGCAGCATTCCCTGCTGACAATGCTTGCGCAGATAGACGTAGGTGCGGAGGTCATTGGGATCGCGAAGATGATCGGTGAATCGAATCAGCGAATTTACGAGATCGGGACTCGCCTCGCCCGGCTCGCGATTGACGGTCGGAAGGCCAAAAATCGCGCCGATAGCTTGTTCCCATTCGCACACGATCGCATCGAAGTGCTGGTCGATGATTTCGGCGACGTCGGCGCGAGCCTGCAGGCTCTCGGGCGCATTGCTGTAGATAGGGCCGAAGAGACCCTGAAGCAGTTGATCGATTCTTTCGAGATGAAGCCGAATCGCGTCGAGCTCCTCGGGCGTGCCCTCCATCGAGGTATCGGACGGAACACGTTTTAAGGGAGTCTTGTTGGGACTGCAGCAGACACGAAGTCGGGGTGATCTCATGGGGTTGCTCTAGCTTCGAGAATATCAGCGGCGGCGTTGGATTGTTAATACATATCTAATACTAAATTCGCAAATATCAAGACTAGCACCTAGCAAAATGCCAAACTACGGGCAGAAATGTCTCGCAGGTTGCGAGAAATGCATGCCGAAGCAGAGATTGCAACAGGATACGTCTCGTCGCAAAGCGTGCAGGCTCCCAACCCAATTCGGCTGACGATTCCGCGCGATTCTCCGAAATACTCAACATCGGCGCGCAGTTATCGATGGCATCCTTTTGGCTGATAGCGCCTTCTCGTCAGGAAGGGTATCGCCACTATGATCGACCTCGAGCCGCTTCGCTCGGTTACTCCGCACGGGAAGTTCTTCTCCCGCAACGGCCAGAAATTTTTTCTCAAAGCAATGCGGCTGGAAGGTGTCGGCGCCACGCTCGACTTCGATGCCAAGGTACGGCTCCTCGTCCGCCTCGATCAGCTGAAGCAGGTGCATACCACCGCGCTCATCTTGACCGAGGCGCAAGCGAACCTGATCCTCGATCTGGCGGGCACGGTGGGACTGTATAGCATTCTGGAGCTGGACATTGCACCCGAAGAGATCCTCGACCACCGGAAGCGGTGTGAAACGACCGCACGTAACGCGCACACCGTGAGTATCTTCAATGGTCGTCCAGGCCTCCTGGGTTTCTTAATAAATTGCCCGATCTCGCAGGATGTGCTCCGCGCCTCTGGCCTCGCCAAGGTGCGCCGCGCGCTACGCGACATCATTGGGACTATAAAGTCCCGCAACGCCTCGGCTCTCGTCGCGATACGTCATCGACCGGACACCCGCGCGCTGACGATGCTCGAAGAAGATTTCATCTATGGCGATGTTCCCGCGCTTCCGCCAGTCGAGCTGCGTGACTATGTCATTAGTTTACACAACCTCGCGGAAGCGAGGCCGGTGGTAATCGAATTCAGCCAAACCTCGCCGGGGCAGGACGAGGCGGTGGCGATGGCGTTCGGGACTGGAGCCGCAGGAGTCGTCGCGCCGCCCGTTCCGACTCCGGCGTCGCCCGATTTCACCGGCGCCATCATCATGAAGGCCTCCGAGCTGATGCCGTTCGTCACCCTCAATGGCACCTGTCCGCCGGCGCTGCCGAAAACCCCAATGGTTTCGGTCATTATTTGCGCTTACAACGCCGAGCGCACGATGCTTCCATGCCTCGAATCGCTGCGGAAGCTCGACTATCCCAACTTCGAGGTCATCATCGTAGATGACGGCTCGCGCGATCGCACCGCCGAAATCTCGATGGATTTTCCCGAGTTCCGCCTCATCCGCCAGCCCAACAAGGGCCTCAGCGTCGCCCGTAATGTCGGCCTTCATGCGGCCCGCGGCGACCTCATCGCTTACACCGATTCTGACTGCGTAGTCGACCCTCATTGGCTTACGTTGATGGTTCGCACGCTTACGGAGAAGGACTTCGACGGATGCGGCGGGCCCAACTACGCGCCTCACGAGGAAGGATGGATCGAGGCATCTTGTGCTGCTTCGCCGGGAGCACCGTGTCATGTCCTCACCGCCGACGATGTGGCAGAGCATCTGGCAGGATGCAACATGGTCTTCACCAAGGCCGCTCTGCTTAAAGTCGGCGGCTTCGATCCGCAGTTCACCTCCGCCGGCGACGATGTTGACGTATGCTGGCGCATCCTCGATTCGGGCATGCGGCTGGGCTTTTGCCCGTCGGCCTTCGTGTGGCACTTCCGCCGCAACACCATCAAGGCCTACTACGGCCAGCAACGTGGATATGGTCGCGCCGAGGCGATGCTCTACTCGCGCTATCCCGAGCGCTTCAACATCCTGGGCCAGATCAAATGGCGCGGAACCATCCCCGGTCTGCTGCGCACGGTCCCCGGCGGTTCGCGTAAGAACATTTTCTGGGCGGCGAAGCGGCCCGGAGTCGCGACGGTGCTCGATCCGGCACTCACCCTGATGAGGTTCCTGCCGCAGACGCTGGAGTGGACGCTGGCCGCGATGATGCTCGTGCTGGTTTCGTTCACCCTGCACCTGACCATTATTCCCGCGCTCACGATGCTGGCGCTCGGCCCCATCTGGGCGCTCTACTACGCATGGCACGCGCCGATCGAAAAATCTCACCTCAGCTTTTCCGCGCGGATGCTGGTCGCGTACCTCGCGTACACCGGCCCCGTCATCCGCACCATTACGAGGTACAAGACCATGGCCAAAGCGCAAAAAAATCTCGGCGCTGAAACCGCGGTCCGTCAGCGTCCCACCATCCAATGGCTCAAGCGCACCGTGAAGCTCGCCTACTGGAACGAGGACTGGACCCCGCGCGACGTACTCCTCGACCGCCTCTCCAAGTTCTTCGCCAAGTCGGGTCATCCGTCAATGATTGAACCCGGTTGGAAGGACTACGACCTCGAAGTGCGTCCGAGCCCGTTCACTACCGTCGAGATCAAGACCGCCGACGAGGAGCATGAGCAGGGCAAGCTGAAGAACCACGTCGCCGCGCACATCCGGATGAGCCGCCTGAGCGCGATTGCCCTCGCGGTCGGCGCCATCTCGGCGATTGTGACCACCGCGCTTTCGATGCACCTGCTGTCGGTCGGCCTCAGCGGTCTGACCCTGGTCTTCGCGGTATGCGTGATGGCGGCGATGGCTGAATCCGGCCGCCTCGCCTATCGCGCCGTCGAAGAATGCGCGGCGGAGCTGAATCTGTTCCCGCTCGGCACGCTGATCAAACCGCGCTATGTACTCGGGACGGCGACGGCGAATGGATCAGCGAAATCGGTTGGCGCGATGGACCTCGCGAGTGCCCCGAATCCTCCCGCCGCGACCGAATAGCGCAACTCCAGCAGCCTCGAAAATCCAGGCCCCCTCTCCTCGCGAGGGGGCCTTCCTTTTGCCTTGAGTATAAGACTGGGGAAAACTGGATAAGCCAGTGCTCGGAAATGCTCCGGCGGCTGTATAGAATGCAGAATCGTTCCGGAATTGAGGAGTGGATTGTGCGGAAGGATCAAGCTAGACAAACGGGTTCCGCCGGATCGCTATCGGCGTCGTATGCAGTCAGTTCCAGCGCTACCCAGCCGAATCCCTATTTCGCCTCCACCGACGGTGACTTTGTTCTCTACTGCGGCGACGCTATCGAGCTGCTGCCGAAAAGCAAATCGAAGGGTCAGAACTTTCTGACGCAGGGCGCGATCGCGGACCGCATCATCGCGAGCGCAAATCTCAACTCATCTGACGATGTGATCGAGATCGGCCCCGGCCTCGGCATCCTGACCGAGCGCATTCACGCTCGCAAGGTCCGCAGCCTCACCGTGGTGGAGCTCGATCATGAACTGGCAGAGCGACTTCGGCAAACCTACAAGAGCGATCCGCGACTCACGGTCATCGAATCGGACTTTGTGAAGCTGGATTTTCCATCGCTTGCGAAAACCCGGGTGAAGGTGATCGGCAACCTGCCCTTTAATGCCGCGTCGGCGATTTTCCGTATCCTCTGCGATCATCACGATTTGATTGCGATGGTCGTGGCGATGTTTCAGCGGGAGGTCGGGGAACGAATTCGCGCAAACCCCGGCGATTCCCAATATTCGGCACTCTCGGTGTATGCGGCACTTTATTTCGACATCGATCTGCATTTTCGCGTCGCAGCCGGCAGCTTTCATCCCAAACCGAAGGTCGATGCCGAGGTGCTCCGGTTTCGTCCGCTAAAAAATCCACTGTTCGAAGCAGCAGAAGAAAAACGCGTGCTCGAAACGGTGCGCGCTTCGTTTTCGGCGCCGCGCAAGATGATTCGCAACTCGCTGGCGGGAGGGCTCGCTATCGCATCGAAAGATGCGGTTGCCGCGCTCACCCGCGCGGGCATCGATCCCACCGCGCGCGCGGAGTCGCTTTCGCCGCCGGACTTCGTTAGGCTGGCGCGCGCGTTGGATTTCGAAGATGCCCGAGCTTCCCGAAGTTGAATCGCTGCGCCGCATCCTGACCCGCACCGCGGTCGGACGCACCATCATCGGCGCGCGCATCGGCAAGCTGCCGCTGCGCCGGCGCGTCGTTCCCGACTTCAGTGCGATGATCACCGGACGCACCATCGAGCGCATCTCACGCCGCGCCAAGTACCTGCTGTTCGAGCTGAGTGGCGATTCCATCATCCTCGCCCATCTCGGCATGAGCGGCAGCATTACGCATCGCCACGATGGCTTCGATGCGCGCGAGTTTGACGTCAAGCACGACCACCTGGAGTTTGCGCTCGACGATACGAGCCGGCTCGTTTATAACGACCCGCGCCGCTTCGGCATGGTGCGGCTGATCACTCGCGGCGACCTCGGCGTGATTGCCGAGCTGAAAGGAATCGGTCCCGAACCGCTCAGCGCGGACTTCAAGGCCGATTACCTGAGCGAGCAGGCGCGCGGAAAAAAGGTCGCAATCAAGAATCTGATCATGGATCAAAAGATCGTGGCGGGAGTGGGAAATATCTACGCCTCGGAGATCCTGTTTCATGCGAAGGTGCGGCCGACCCGCCGCGCCGGCCGGGTCAAGTGGCCCGAGATCGATCTTATCGTCGAATTCACGCGCAAGGTTCTGCGCGCGGCAATCGGCAGTGGCGGCACCACCTTTCGCAGCTATCGCGACTCGCGCGGCAAGCCCGGCGCATTCTCCAAGCGCCTGATGGTGTATGGGCGCGAGGGCGACCTCTGCTATGTGTGCGGGACGCCAATCCGCAACGTCGTGATCGGGCAACGCGCGAGTTTCTATTGCCCCAAGTGCCAGAAGTGAAACGCGCGATTATCGCCACATTCGTCGCGATGCTTGCGGTGTCCGGGCTGGCATTCGCCGAGCCCGCCCAAATCGATTGGAACAAGCTCGACGCCGAAGCGGTCGGATATTTTCAATCCTACCTGCGCTTCGACACCAGCAATCCGCCCGACAATACCGCCGATGCGATCGCTTTCCTGAAGCAGATCCTCGACAAGGAAGGTATCGAGTCGCAGGTGTTTGCCGATAAGCCCGGCAAAGCCAACCTCGTCGCGAAGCTGCCGGGCCCCGCGGGTGTGAAACCGCTGTTGCTGATGTCGCACGCCGACGTGGTCCCCGCGGTGGCGAAAGATTGGAGTCATCCGCCGTTCAGCGGCGACCTTGCCGATGACTTCGTGTGGGGACGCGGCGCGATCGACAACAAGGCGCATGGCATCATGGCGCTGACGACGATGCTCGCGCTCAAGCGCAGCGGCGCCAAACTAAAACGCGGCGTCGAGATGATGGTGAACTGCGACGAGGAGGCCGGCGGCGCGGACGGCGCGAGATGGATGACCGACAGTCACTGGGACGCCTTCGATCCCGCATTCGGATTCAACGAAGGTGGCGAGGGGACGCCGAACTGGCTTGGCAGTCGCGGAGTGACGTTTCGCGTCGCGGTTTCTGAAAAGCGGGTGATGTGGCTGCGCTTGACCGCGCACGGCCAGGCGGGTCACGGCTCGATGCCGAACGCCAACAATCCCAATCTGATTCTCATCGATGCGCTGGCACGGTTGCTCGCCGAGCCGCCGCCCTTTCGCTTGACGCCGGTGTTCGACGAGGCGATGCGCACCCTCGCGCCGAGGATGGATTCTTCCACCGCATCTTTCGAGCTCGCGCATCTCTCGTGGCCCTACATGATCGACATTGCCGCGCACGGCCCGCTTTCGCTCTACACCATCCAGGCGCTGATGCATGACACTATCGCGCCGACGATGCTCGATTCGGGAATCAAGGTGAACGTCATTCCTTCGATAGCGAGCGGAAGCCTCGATTGCCGCCTGCTCCCCGATACCGATGCCGACGCGTTCCTGAAGCATGTGCGCGACGTGCTCGGCCCGAAAATCGACATCGAATTCATTCAGCGCCCGGATCCGTCGCCAACCTCGCCGATGAGCGGCGAAGCGTGGGACGCGATGAAGCAGGTGGTGGCCGATGACTTCGTGGATGCGATCGTCGCGCCCAACATGACTTCGGGTGGCACCGATTCGCGATTCCTGCGCGTCAAGGGAGTCCCCGCCTATGGCTTCGTTCCGATAATTTTGTCGGAGCCGGAAGCGGTGCGCATCCATGGTGTGGATGAGCGCCTGTCCATCGACAATCTCAATCGCGGCATCCGCGCAACTTACGATTTGACGACAAAGTTGTGCATCGCGCGGTAAATGCCGCGGCCCAGCGCGCCCCGATGGCACCACTTCGATCCGGATCGTAAACTTTTCCCTATGCAGGAACTCAAACTTCATACTGATTCCCGCATCACGCTCATCGACATCACCGAAAAGGTGAACGGCGCGGTTGCCGATTCGGGTGTGAAAAGCGGCCTCTGCAACCTCTTCGTTCCGCACACCACCGCTGCCATCATCGTTTCCGAGAATTGGGATCCCGATGTTACCAGCGACATGATCATGCAGCTTGAAAAGATGGTTCCGCGCGACGGCGGCTTTCGTCATGGCGAAGGCAACTCACAGTCGCACATCCTGTCGGTGATGCTGAGCACCTCGATCAATATTCCGGTGCGCGGCGGCAAGCTCGCGCTCGGGCGCTGGCAAGGGGTGATGTTCGTCGAGTTCGACGGCCCGCGCGATCGCTCACTGATGGTGACGGTGGTGAAGGCTTAGCGCATGGGGCTGGACATTCCGGACTGGCTCGGCGCGCTGATCGCGTTTCTGTTCGGCGCGAGCGTGGGCAGCTTCGCCAACGTGGTCGCCTATCGATTGCCGCGCGAAATCTCGATCGCTACGCCGCGCTCATTCTGCGTCGAGTGCAATCGCCCCATCCCATGGTGGGCGAACATTCCCATACTCGCCTACCTCGGGCTGCGCGGGCGATGCCTGATGTGCGGCGCACCGATCGCCTTCCGCCATTTCCTCGCGGAGCTGGCGCTCGCGGTCGCCGCCGCCTACTTGTACTTGCATTACCCGCTGGCCGATGCGTTCGCGCGCTTCGTTTTGTGCGCCGCGCTCTTCATCGTCGCGCTGATCGATTACGACTGGCGCCTGATTCCGAACATCATCACGTTCCCAGGAATTCCCATCGGTCTGCTGGCCGCGACGTTTATGATCCCGGAGGTAGGACTGAAGCGCTCGCTCCTCGGCATCGCGGTCGGATGGGGATTCTTGTTCCTGACCGGCGAGGTTTATTTCTGGTTGCGCAATCGCGAGGGCGTCGGGATGGGCGACGTGTGGTTGCTTGGAATGGTCGGCGCGTTCACCGGATGGCAGGGAGCAGCATTCACTCTTTTTGTCGGCTCGATTTTGGGATCGGTGGGAGGAATCCTGGCCGCGCGTCTCGGGCGGTGCGCCGGCGCCACCCGTCGCGGAGGATGCGGCCGGCGCCGGCGAGACCGAAACTTCCGTCCTGCGTACCGAGGTTCCCTTCGGCCCGTTCCTCGCGCTGGCCGCCGGCGTATTCGCGCTCTTTCAACCGCAAATCACGCGCTGGTATCTTGGCCACTGATGGGGCGCGGATTATTCATCACGCTGGAGGGCGTCGAGGGCTCCGGCAAAACCAGCCAGGCCGCGACGCTAGCCGAGGCGCTCGGCAAGGAAGGCCGCGCCGTCAGCGTTACGCATGAGCCGGGCGGCACGCGCGCGGGCGAAGCGATTCGAAAAATTTTCCTCGATCCCGAAGTCTCGCTCGATGTCGCATCCGAGTTGCTGCTGGTGCTAGCCGATCGCGCGCAGCACGTGCGCGAGAAGCTGCGGCCCGGCATCGAGGCCGGCGAGATCGTCATCTCCGATCGATACTCGGATTCCACCGTCGCATATCAGGGTTATGGCCGTGGCTTCGATCTTCCGTTGCTCCGCCAACTCAATCAGATGGCGACTTCCGGGATGATTCCCGACCTCACTTTCGTGCTCGATTGCCCCGCCGAGGTTGGACTCGCGCGCACGCGCGAGCGGGTGAAGGGCAAGGTGCATCGCTTCGATCGCTTCGAGAGCGAGATGGTGGAGTTCCATCGGCGCGTCCGCGAGGGCTTTTTGGCGATTGCCAAGGCGGAACCGGATCGCGTCAGGATCGTCGATGCGCAACAACCCTATGAAACCGTGACCGGCGAAATTCTCGCGGCCGCGAGGGAGCTGATTCGACTCCGATGCCCCTAGACGCGCTGCGCGGCCATCACGAGATCTACCAGCGCATCCTGCGCGAGTTGGAGACGCGCCCCTCGCATGCGTACATGTTTTCCGGACCGCGCGGCGTCGGCAAATCGCTGATGGCGCAGGGCCTCGTACATAGCCTGGTCTGCGAGCGCGCGCCCGGCGAAAAATTCTGCTGCACTCCCGATCGATGCCCGATTCGCGCCGGCGTCGGCACCACTGAAACGACGCGCGCGCGTGGAAAGGGTGACGCGAAAACCTGCGAATGCTGTCCCGCCTGCGTGCAGACCGCGCTCGGGGTTCATCCGGACGTCGCGCACGTCGAGAAGGCCGCCAATCGCACCGATGTGCTGATCGAGCAGGTCCGCGAGATGATGGCGCAGCTCGCGCTCAAGCCGTCGCGCGCGCCGATGCGGCTTGCCATCCTCGATGACGCCGAGACCCTCAACGTCCCCGGCCAGAACGCGGTGCTCAAGACGCTGGAGGAGCCGCCCGGCCATGCGATCATTTTCGTGATCACTTCGAGTGAGCGCGCGCTGCTCGATACGGTGCGGTCGCGGCTGCGCCCGGTCCGCTTTCCGCCGCTGACTCCCGCGGAAGTGGAGGAGATCATCGTCGGGCGGGGCAATATCGACAAGAAACGCGTCCATGCGATCGCGCGATTGGCGCGCGGCAGCGCGGCGCGAGGACTCGCGCTCATCGATGGCGACGAACCGCCGCTGAAAGAGCTGCTGGAGGCGCTCCAGCGCGCGAAGAAGCTGGACTTCGCAGGCGCCAACGCTATCGCGCAGCAACATTTCGGGAATCGCGAGCAGGCGGCCGACAACTTCGAGCTGATGGCGCGACTGATTGAAGAAATACTATCCTCGAAGTTACTCGGCGACGATTTCGCCTCCGCTTCGCCTGAGGCCGCGCCTATTATGAAAGAGGTCGCCTCTTCATATACTGTCGAAGGATTGGTTACCTGTCTGGAAGCCGCGGTCAGAGCGCATGCGGCAGTCGAAGCGATGGCGAATTGCAGGCTGCAGGCCGAGCAACTCTGGATGACGGTGGGGCAGGCAGCGCGAGGCGAATAACTTGGCAATCGACACGGATTCATTTCAAAGCGGCGACGATTCTCCACGGATTGTCGCGATTAGTCTTCAGCAGACCGGACATCTCTTCAATTATCTGGCCGGCGACCTCGCGATGCGCCGCGGCGACCGGGTGCTGGTCGACAGCGACGGCGGCGTGCGCGTCGGCACCGTCGAGCTCGAACCGCATGAGCCGGCGCATACGCTGGATCTATCGGTCCTCAAGCCGGTCATTCGGCTCGTGGATAATCAGGACCTGCGTACCGAGGAGGAAAACCTCGGCCGCGAGGCGCGCGCGCGGCGGCTGTGCGTCGAGCGCATCCACGAGCGCGGGATGGCGATGAAGCTGGTCAACGTCGATTACGCATTCGACGGGCGCAAGGCGGTCTTTTATTTCATCGCTGAAAACCGGGTCGACTTTCGCGACCTCGTCCGCGACCTCGCCAATACGCTGCGGGTGCGCGTCGAGATGAAGCAGATCGGCGCACGCGACGAGACCAAGGTGACTGGCGGTCTCGGTCCATGCGGGCGCGAACTATGCTGCTCGTCGTGGTTGCGCGACTTCGAAGCGGTCACGGTGAAGATGGCGCGCGAGCAGGGACTGGCGCTCAATCCTTCGCGCCTGGCCGGGATGTGCGGACGCCTCAAGTGCTGCCTGCGCTATGAGTACGCGACCTATGTCGAACTGAAGCGCGGACTTCCGGCGCTCGGCAAGCGTGTGCAATCGGTGAAGGGCGACGGCAAGGTTATCAGGCAAAACATTTTTACCCAGACCGTGTTGATTCAGCGCGAGGAAGACGGCGGCGTGGTCGAAGCGACGCGCGAGGACCTGGTGACGAATCGGCCACCTGAACAATCGCGCCCGAATTAGTTTCGCCTATGCCGGATCGAGTACATCTCACCACCGCGATCTTCTACAGCAATGGCCGTCCGCATGTCGGCCACGCCTCGGAGGCGTTCGCTGTCGATGTGTTCGCGCGCCACTATCGGCGCAAGCTCGGCAAGCAGAACGTCACCTTCGTTACCGGCACGGATGAGCACGGAGACAAAAATTATCGCGCGGCCGCGGCGGCAGGACTGAAGCCGAAAGAATTCGTCGATCGCATCGCTGAGGTTTTTCGCAACGGCTTCGACCTGCTCAACATCAGCTACGACTTTTTCGTGCGCACCACCGACGCGCAGCATCAGAAGTTCGTGCAGAAGATGCTGCAGCGCGCGTTCGAGCAGGGCGCCATCACCTACCAGGACTACGAGGGCCTTTACTGCGTCGGCTGCGAGCGGTTCTACACCGAAAAGGAACTGCTGCCGGGAAATGTTTGCCCGACTCATAACACGCCCACCGAGCTGATTAAGGAAGGCAACTATTTCCTGAAGCTGGAAAAGTATCGCGACAAGGTCCGCGAGCTGGTCAGCACGACCGATCTGATTCGGCCCGAGCGTTATCGCAACGAGGCGCTCAACATGCTCAGCGAGCCGCTCGAAGACCTCTGCATCTCGAGGCCGAAGGCGCGACTCGACTGGGGCATCGAGCTGCCGTTCGACGACAAATACGTGACCTACGTCTGGTACGACGCGTTCTGGGCCTATCTCAGCGAATTGCCGAACACCGATGACGCCGCGCTGAAAGAGATCCTGCCGATCACGGAGCACTTCATCGGCAAGGACATCCTGAAGACGCACATCGTCTATTGGCCCGCGATGCTGATGACTGCGGGTCTGCCGGTGTTTCGCCATCTCAACGTCCACGGATGGTTGAACTTCGGCGGTTCGAAGATGTCGAAAAGCTCGGGCAACATTCCCGACCCGATGGAGTACGAGAAGAAATACGGCACCGACGTCCTGCGCTATTTCGAGATGCGCGACATCGTTTATGGCCTCGATGTAGATTTTTCCGACGATCGGCTTATCGAGCGCTACAACTCCGACCTCGCCAACAACCTCGGCAACCTTGCGAGCCGCGTGCTACGGATGGCGCAAAGCTACTGCGGCGGCGAAGTGAAAGTTGCGCCCGGCATCCGCGACGAGATCGACGGCGAAGTTGTTCATGCTTTTGAGGAACTGCCCGACGCGGTTGGCGCCCAAATCGAAGCGCTGCAGTTCAATCGCGCCCTCGATGCGATCCAGGTGGCGCTCGATGTCGCCAACAAGTACATCGTCATCACCGAGCCGTTCAAAATGGCGAAGGACGCCGCGCAGATGCCGCGGGTCGAGCAAATCCTCGCGAACCTGCTCGAAGCGTTGCGCGTCGCCGCGGACCTCCTCGAACCATTTCTGCCGACGATGGCGGCGAAGCTGGTGGACTTGCTGAACGTCGATGAGAGGACCTTGCGCGCGCCCTATGGCGAAGGCCTCAAACCCGGCCATGGGGTGAAGCCGCCGATCCCGCTGTTTCCGCGCATCGAGAAAGCCAAAGCCTAATCGAAATGTAGCGGTTCTCCGGCCAGCTCCTCCACTGAGCGGGGGGCCAGGCCGAGTGGGGCACTCATCAGCGGCATTGGTCTTCGCTGTTACGCCGAAAATGCAATATCGCTGGCAATATGATACGATAACTTGCCGGTGAAAGTGGTTTTGGACACCGACGCAATAGTCGCCGCGGTGCGAAGCAGCAAATCGCGCTGGCAGCCATCGGGATGCCGGTGACGCCGACGTTCGCATGGCATCCCATGGCATCCAATGATGACCGACGCGGCGGACGAGATGGTTTTGGAGACGGCCGTAAGCGGCGGCGCGGATTTGATCGCAACTTTCAATCTACGACATTTTGTTCTCGTCGCCCGGCGATTCGGCGTGCAGACAGTCCGCCCGGCTCAGGCGCTGCGAGAATTGGGAGGCCGGCCATGAGGAAAAGCAATTTTGCGTTGAGGTTGCAGCCGTCTTTGTTTAACGAATTGCGCGGTGTCGCGGCGGCGGACGAGGTCACCCTCAATCAGTTCATCAACATCGCAATCGCCGAGAAACTCGCGGTGCTGCGGACCGAAAAATACTTTCGCGAACGCGCGGCGCGAGCCGACGTCCCGCACGCGTTGAAAATTCTGGAGCGAATTGGCACGCGCGAAAAACCGCGTGCAGGCGACGAACTACCAAAAAAATCTTTGCCGCGGCGCCCCCGTAAATCGTCGCCCCGCTGACCGGCGCGCGTCAACCTTCCGTCAACGCCAGGACCATTCCAGATTAGCCTCGGTGCGCTGCTTTCACCTGCTCCCTCTCCCGCATTTTTGCGCGGGAGAGGGGAAGAATCGGTAATGGACTTCGCTAGGCCGCCTGCGGAATTTTCAGCGAAATGATCTTCGACACGCCCGGGCGATCCATCGTCACGCCGTGGATGTGATCGGCGCGCTGCATGGTGCGCTGATTGTGCGTGATGATGATGAACTGCGAGCGCGCCTTCAGCTCCGCAATCAGGCCGGTGAAGGCGTTGAGGCGGAACTCGTCGAGCGGCGCGTCAACCTCGTCCATCACGCAAAACGGCGAAGGATTGAGCAGGAACAGCGAGAAGATCAGCGCCATCGCGGAGAGCGCCTTTTCACCGCCGGAGAGCAAGCCGATTTCCTTGACCTTCTTGCCGGCCGGCTGCACGAGGATGTTGACCCCGGCCTCGAGGACATCATCGCTCTGCTCCAGTTCGAGACGGCCCTTGCCGCCAGGCAGCAGCTTCGGAAACAACTCCTCGAAATTTTTTGCCGCGCCTTCGAAGGTCTCGGCGAAGCGTTTGCGCGCTTCGCGGTTGAGCTTGGTGATGGTCTGCGTCAGGTCTTTGACCGCGGCATCGAGGTCGGCGCGCTCGGCCTGCAGTTTCGAGGAGCGCTCTTCGAGCTCCTTGACCTCGCTTTCGGCCGCGAGGTTCACCTCGCCGATACGCTCGGCCTTGGCGCGCAGCTCGGCGATGCGGGTGTCGTCGGCCGAACAATCGCGCGTGGCGATCGCGGCGGCGATGTCGGCCGCCATCGCGTCGAATTCGGCGGCGAATTTCTCGATGAAGGTGCGCAGCAACTCCTCGATGAGCGTGCGGGCGCGCTCGCATTTGATCGCGCAGTCGACGGCCTCGGTCTCGATCGCGTGAAGTTCCGCCTGCGCCTGCTTGAACTCGGCGCGGCGCGCTTCGAGTTCGGCGACGCGCTCGGCGCAGCGCGCTTCCAACTGCGCCAGCGAATCCGCCAGCGCGGCTTCGCGCAGCCGCGCCTCGTTATCCTGCTCGGCCAGCTTGGCGAGCTCGCTCTCGAACTCGGCACGCTCTTCGCGCGCGCGCACGAGGCGGGCTTCGCCTTCATCGATTTGATTTTCGAGATCGCGAGTCACCACCGACGCGTGGCGGAACTCCTGCTCCAGCGCGGTCAGGCGCGAGCGGCGCGCTTCGACACGCGACGCCGCTTCCATCATCACCGCGCCGAGTTGTTCCAGCGCCGCGCGACGGGTCGCGATGTCATCGCGCATGGTCGCGAGTTGCGCGCGCGAGGCTTGCTCGATCCGCGCGAGCTCTTCGAGCCGCGCATTGGAAGCGACCGACGACTCGCGAATTTCCGCGAGCCGTTTGCGCGCGCTGTCGAGCAGAACATGCGCCATGCGCACCTTTTGCTCGGCCGACGCGGCCTCGCCACGCGCCGCGATCGCCGCGCGTTCAGCTTCGTGCGCGCGCCCGCGAGTTGCGGCCAGCGCGGCGGCCACTTCGACCCGCGCACCGGTCCGCTGCGCAAGGCGCTCTTTCAGCGTCTCGTGCTCGAACTCCGCGTGCATCAGCTCGGATTCGATTTCTTCGACTGGCTTGATGACCGGAGTTTCGATCGCGACTTCAGTTCTGGCCGCGCTACCGCCGCGAATGATGCTGCCGGGCGAAACCAGGTCGCCGTCGCGAGTAACGAACAGCGTGCCGTGGCCGTTGAGGTTGGAAGCCTCGAGCGCCGCGCGGACGTCGTCCGCGAGCATCACGTGACCCAGCATCAGCTCGACCACGTTCGCGTAGCGGGGATCGACGCCGATCATATCAATCAGGCGGCCGGCGATTCCGGGTGCCTGAATAGCCTCATGCGGGGCGACGCCGACTTCGGGCTCGGGAATGAAACTCAGGCGGCCGCCATTTTTTTCCTTCAGGATGTCGATCGCCTTGGCGGCGAAATATTCCGAATCGACGATGACCGCTTCGAGATTCTCGCCCAAAACGGCGCTGAGCGCGGGCTTCAGCTCGACCGGCGCGCGCATCACGTTGGCGAGAATTTCCGGATCGTACGGCAGGACGATCGCCGTTGAGGGATTCGAGCACGGTGCGCAAGGGACTCGAATTGCGCGCGGCGTTGCGTGCCGCTTCGACCGCCGCAATCTGAAGGCGCGTGGCCTCCAGCCCCTGTTTGAGCGCGGCGAGTTTGGCCCCGGTATGCTCGATCGCGGCGCGCGCTTCCATCTCCTGATCCGCGGCTACGCGATGCCCCTCTTCGAGCGATTCAATTTCAGTTCGTGCAGCCGCGAGCGCATCCTCGGCGGTCTGCACGTTGTCTTTCGCGATCGATACCGCTTCGGCCAGCGTGGGGGATTCAGCCTCCGCGCGCGCGAAGCGTTCCTCGAGTTCGGCGCGCTCGCCCGCCAGATCGCCGAGGCGGCCGCGAATGACGGCGGCCTCGCGAACGGTCTCGGACAGCTCGTCCTTGAGATCCTCGGCGCCGCGCTCGATGCTTTTGAGCTCGGCCTGCGAGGCGTTGTGGCGGCCGCGCAGCTGCGCGAGTTCAGTCTCTCCCCCATCACCGGAATTATTTTCCAGCGCCAGCGCCGCGCCCGCTCCCGCACGCGAGGCGCGCGCGGCAACCGCCTTGATTTCGAGCTCTTTCAGCCGCGCGAGATTTTGCGGATCGGATTCGGCGATCGCCTGGAGGCGGCGCGCGAGGAAGTCGCGGGTGCGCGCGCGCTGCTGCGATCCGGCATGGATACTTTCCAGCTCGCGACGCGTTTGCGCGAGGTCGGATTCGGCAGCCTGGGCTGCGGAGCTCGCGCCCTCGACCGCCTGTTGAAGCTGCGCGAGGGCTTCACGCGTCAACTCGGCGCGCGCGCGCAAATCGACCTCGCGCTCAGACTCGCTCGCCAGCTCGATGCGCTGATCGAGGATGCGGCGCCCAGACTGCAGGCGCTCCAGCTCCGACAGCTCCGCCTTGATGACCTTGTAGGCCTCGGCCTTCTTGGCCTGGCGGCGCGCATAGTTGAGCTGGCGCTCGATCTCAGCCAACACGTCGTCGACACGCGCGAGGTTTTCGCGCACGCGCTCGAGCTTGCGCTCGCTGATGTCGCGGCGGCCCTTGAACAGCGACAGGCCGGCGGCTTCCTCGATCATCCCGCGAATCTCATGCGGCTTGCTCTGAATGATCTCGTCGACGCGGCCCTGCTCGATAATCGCAAAGCTGCGGGAATGGATTTGGGAGGCCATGAAGAACTCGGTGATGTCCTTCAGGCGGCAGGGAATCTTGTTGATAAGGTAGTCGGACTCGCCGGAGCGATAGACGCGGCGGGTCACCGCGACCTCGGAGAGCATCGCGTAGGGCTCGGGCAGGGTGGCGCCCTCTTCGGCCTCGAGGATGAGGGAAACCTCGGCCATCCCAGCGGCGGGATTGGTCTCGTTGCCGGCATAGATGAGGTCCTCGGCGCTCTTGCCGCGCAGGCGCGTGGGTGCCTGTTCGCCGAGCACCCATCGAATCGCGTCGACGACGTTGGACTTACCGCATCCGTTGGGACCTACAACGGCAGTCACGCCCGGCGCGAAACCGATGTTGGTTTGCTCGAAAAAAGACTTGAAGCCTACTAAATCGAGGCTTTTAAGACGCATCTACCCTCGCCTCCACCACACCACTTCAGCCACCACGAAGCTACCTGCTAGCAGGCGCGAGCGTCAAGCATAGTCGCAATGGAAGGTGTGGAAAACCCTTCGGAGGCGCTAGGGATTGTGGATAAGCGGGCCAGACCGCAGATGCCAGTTGTGCTTCAATCCTGGAGGAGCTCGGTGTTCCAGTAGGCTGAATCAACGTTAGTGAGGAACGGCATCCATTCGCGATAATGCTTGAGGCTGAACATTTCGGTAGTGAATGGGGTCCATTCGGGGCGCCGAGGCCGCCGAATCAGCATCATATTGGATTGTTCGGGGGTGCGTCCGCCCTTGCGGCGATTGCAGGCATGGCAGGAGCACACGATGTTCTCCCATGTCGATACGCCGCCTTGGGAGCGCGGATTGACGTGGTCGAGGTTCAACTCGGTGCGAGAGAAGCGCTTGCCGCAGTACTGGCAGGTGTTGTTATCGCGCGCGAAGATGTTGAACCGAGAGAAGCGCACATGACGCTTCGGCACCCGCTCGTAGGCCACCAGGATCAGGACCCTCGGCACGCGGATGAACCCGCCGACGATACCGAGCCGTTCATGATGCATCTCAATCGCGAGGTCGCGCCAGCTATCGAAATCGAAGGTTCGGTATTGCTCGTCGACCGCCTTGGCGATGCCTTGGTATAGCAACGCAAAGGCACGCTTCACCGAGGTCACATGGACCGGCAGATAGGACCGGTTCAGGACGAGAACCCTGCTGTTGAGGAGAGCCCCGCCTTGCCCGTTAAGCGCGATTGATTCGGCCACCGCGGACATTACTCAAATTGCTATAGACCACTGCATAATATGTCAAGGCGGATAAGGCAGTATTCGCCGATTCTTCACTTTATTGACACTCACCGATGATACTTGTGGACAAGTGATTCCGGCATGATCATGCCGCTTGCGCCCATAGAACATGGTTCGTATGATCCCCGAGGGACGAGGGGTTGTTGGGGAAGGGGCAGGACATCCGCATTGAAGCAAACATTCGCATTCGACCATCCAGTCAATCTGGACGTTCATTACAGCTCTGCACGGAATCCGGCGCGGTCTCGAAGCCGCGATTCTCGTTCGCAGCTTGACCGGAACTCTGGCGCGGTTCAAAACAGTGCAGTGAAACATAACTTACAGTGAAACGTGAAATCTTAATCAACGCCTGCAACCTCGAGGTGCGGGTGGCGGCGGTCGAGGATAACTCGCTGGCGGAGTTCTACCTCGAGCGCAACCAGCAGCGCAGCATCGTAGGAAATATCTACAAGGGGAAGGTGACGCGGGTCCTGCCTGGGATGCAGGCCGCGTTCGTCGATATCGGCCTCGAGAAGGCCGGCTTCCTGCACGTGTCCGATTTCCTTACCGGCATCGACGCGGTTGGCTCGATGGCTGATATGCTTGGCGAAGAAGTCGAGACCGAGCCCGTCGAACCGCTCGCGCCCGAGGAATTTGTCGAGCAGCCGAGCGAAGATGCTCCTGATCTGCCGCTCACGGAAGATGGCCAGGCGCAACAACCGGAGCAAGGCCGCGGACGCCGCCGACGACGCCGCGGCGGAGGCCCGCAAGCGCGACGCATAAGGCTCCCGATCGAGCAGCAGCTCCATCGCGGCCAGGAAATCATCGTTCAAATCGCCAAGGAGCCGATGGGCACCAAGGGCGCGCGGCTAACTTCCTCGATATCGCTGCCGGGCCGCTTCCTGGTTTTCATGCCGACCAGCAATAACCTTGGACTATCGCGGCGCATCGAGAGCGCGGAGGAGCGCGCGCGGCTGCGCGCAATTCTGAGCGAGATGCGCCCGCAACAAGGCGGCTTTATCGTGCGCACCGCATGCGAAGGGGTGAGCCGCCGCGAGATCCAACGCGACGTCGCGTTTCTCACCAAGACCTGGTCCTCGATTCTCAAGAAAAATGAAAAATCGCCGCCCGCGTCGGAGTTATACAGCGACCTCGATGTAGCTCTGCGCACGGTGCGCGATCTTTTTTCCAGCGAAGTGGAGCGACTCTGGTGCGACGATCACGACACCTACAGCCGCATCGTGCAGTTCGTGCAAACCTACATGCCGCGACTCCGCGCGCGGGTGCAGCTCTACCAGGAGAACGAACCGCTGTTTGAGCATTTCAAGGTCGAACCGCAAATCGAGCGCGCGCTGGAGCGCAAGGTATGGCTCAAATCGGGCGGCTACCTAATCATCGATCAGGCGGAAGCGCTGACTGCGATCGACGTCAATACCGGACGCTTCGTCGGCAAGAAGAGCCAGGATGAAACCATCCTGCGGACCAACCTGGAAGCCGCCGACGAAGTGGTGCGGCAACTGCGGCTGCGCAATATCGGCGGCATCATTATCGTCGATATGATTGACATGACGCGCGAGGCCGATCGCAAACGCGTCAGCGAAGCGCTTAAGGAAGCTCTCCGGCGAGACAAGGCGCGCACCTCGGCGCTGAAAATTTCCGAGCTCGGACTGGTGCAGATGACGCGCAAGCGCACGCGCGAGAGTCTCGAGGAGTTGCTCACCGATCCGTGTCCGCGATGCCAGGGGAGCCGCGTCGTAAAGTCAGTGCCGACCCTGGCGGCCGAGGTCCTGCGCGGAGTGCATCGCGAGGCGCTCAAGAAGCCTCCGACCGAAATGCTGATGGTTAAAGTGAGCTCGCAGGTGGCGCGCTATCTATATGATTTCGGCGCGAAGGATCTCGAAAATTTGGAGCATCAGCTCAACTCGAAGATTGTATTGCGCTCCAAGGACGGCCTCGAACCCGGCGCTTTCGAATTGAGTCAGGCTCCCGCCGCCGCGTAGGCTTTCACCTCGGCGGTGACTTCGGATCCAAAGACTCTAGCGACGCCAGTCTTCGACCCGAATTTGGTCAACGCGTTGAAATTCGCGCGAGTTTGAAGTGACCAGCGTCAGGTCCTGCGCGAGGGCGGTGCCCGCGATGAGCGCGTCATAAGCGCCAATCGGCGTTCCTTTCCTCCTGAGCACCGCCCGCAACTCGCTGGTCGCGGCCGCCGCCTCGCGGCTGTACGGCAGAATAGTAATAGCGCCCAAAAGCTCGTCCATGATCGGCCTCAACCGCCGTGCGAGACGAGGGTTGAGTTTGAGCCCATAGGCGATCTCCATTTCCGTGATGGTGCTCACCGCAACCTCGCGGGGCGAGATCTCGCAAAGGTGCGCCAAGGTCGGCCGGTCGCCGCGCGCGAAATCACTGACAACGCAAGTATCAAGAAGAAATCGCATCGAACGGATCGCGCGGAGATCGGAGAGTTTTTCGAGCCGTTTCAAATCGCGGCGCGTTCTTAATACCGCGGAAGCTTCTCACCTTTTCCGGCCACTGATCCGAGTGGCGTTGGCCGAGCCATCCAGCGAGTGCTTCGCGAATGAGCGCGTTACGCGATTTGCCACTTTGCCTCGCCGTCTGTTCGAGGCGCGCCGCTAGCTTCTCATCAAGATATATACTCAACGTCATGTTCGTATGACATCACATGTTATGTCATACGAGAGGAAATGGCTAGCTTCGGTTCAACTAAGACGGCCGCGCGCTTTGAGCTCTATGCGGCGACAAATCTGCTCGAAGCCGACCGGGTCGCTGGACCGCTGGCGCATGACGGCAAGATCGCAGCGTTGTGTCTTCAACATGGACTGCGCGAACTATGGTCAGCGGATCGCGATTTCAGCTGTTTCCCCAGTCTCAGAGTGGTCAATCCACTTCTTTAGCCCAGCTCCGCAGCCGTCTGAATCGCTTTTGGTCAGTGGCAGCCGCAACCGCCGCCGCAGCATCCCCCGCGAGGCGCATTTAGCGCAGCACTGAGGCCGTTGCCATTGATGGCTTGCGCAGCGGCCGAAGTGCCATTGCCGTTGGAGCGCGCGGCGAAGGTCGAACATCTCGCGGCTGAGGTCGTGCCCATTGCAATGAGGGCATTCGGCGTCGTCCAGATGGCCGGGGCGCACGAACGCTTCGAACGATACCTCGCAGTCGCCGCATCGATATTCGTAGATTGGCATTAGTGATGCGCTCCGTCGTCTTCGATTTGCTGGGCGTACTCGACCAGCACCCCGCGCGTCGCCTTGGGATGGAGGAAGCAAATCATCCCCGCGAGTCCCGGGCGTGGCTTTTGATCGATCAGCGGAATTCCTTTCGCGCGCGCGGCTTCGAGGTCGGCATCGACGCCGTCGCTCTCGAAGCACACATGATGAAGTCCACCGCCACGGCGCGCGAGGAACTTGCCGACGCCGCCATCCGGGTTGATCGGTTCGAGCA
The DNA here is from genome assembly GCA_963761255.1 of uncultured delta proteobacterium. Lineage (GTDB taxonomy): Bacteria > Desulfobacterota > Binatia > Binatales > Binataceae > DATGKG01. Next base: position 63,393 of record CAVXGH010000014.1, on the reverse strand, counting down.
GCTCGATCTCACTGCCGCCGGCATTGAGGAGTGCGGCCTTGACCCCCTGGTCCGCGATAGTGGCGCTCTTGATAAACTCAAGCCCCAGCGTATCGCGCCAGAACTTGAGTCCTTCTTCGAGGTTCGGCACCACCACGCCGACATGATGAATTCGCTTCAGCATGCCCGTCCAGTTAGCCCTTGCGATTGAGGCAGAGTTTGGTCTGAAGCGCGTTCCACTTCATCTCCATCTCTTTCGAACCCAGGCCGGGATGCTCGGCGCGAGTCTGCGCCAGCTTGCTGCACGCTCCCTGGAGGTTGCCCTGGTCCGAATAAATCACGGCAATGTTGTATTTGGCCTCGTACCACTGATTGTCGGATTCCGCCGCGGTGCTTTCGACCGTGGTCCATAGAGTGACGGCGTCCTTCAGATCATTCTTGGACTGCGCGATTCGCGCGAGACCCGCGTTCGCATCCGGCGATGCGGGATCGGCTTTCACGACTTCGTGGAAAATCGTCTCCGCCTTGGGTTCCTGACCCGTAGCCATGTAAGCCTGACCGAGAATCGAAAGCGTACCGGTCAGATTCTTGGGCTGCATTTTCCCTGAGGCGACCATGTCTTCAAAATAAGAGTACGCGGTCTCGGTCAGCTTGGCGTTCTGCAGATAGCCCTTCTGGTCGCCCGCCGCCTGCAACTCGACAGCTTTCTTCCAGAAATCGATACCCAGCGTCTTGATCAAATCGGAGTTCTGCGAGTTGCCCTTGTTGCGCTCGAGGAAGGCGCTCAGGTCACGCTGAATATCGTCGTAGCGGCCGAGGGTGTTGAGGGCCTGCAGACGCCACTCGAAGACATCCTGCGACTTCTCTTTCATGTTCGGATATTGGTCTTCGAAGTTTTCCAGCAGCGAAGCGATGTCCTGCGCATCCTGCTTGTTCTCGTTCGGGCTCTGGATCAAACCCGCCAGCATGTACTTGGCACGGCCGGTCGTATCGTGAACGTACTTCTTCTGGGACTGCGTGGGAGCGGCGCGTTCAGCTTCGGGCGCATCCTTGATGGTCTCGCGGAGCAACGTGATCGATTCATTACGCAGATCGGCTGGATTCGCCGCCGCCGCACCCTTAGCCTTATTGTCCTTGCTGCTGGCGGCAACCAACGCGATGTATTCGCATTCGGCAGCGTTGAACTTAGCGGCAAACCCGTATTCGCCGCCGTTCACGTCCTTGTAAATTTTAGCGGCGTTGACGTAATCCTTCTGCTCCTGCAGATGCTCGCCTTCGCGGAAGCGGATTTCGTTGGAATATTCACCGTGTGGATATTTCTTCAGGTAATCGTCGCCAGCGGCCAACCAGGCGTTCTCCGCCTGGGCGTTCTTCATCCCGCTCTCTTCCCAGGTTCCGCGCGGAAGCTTGTAGCGCATGTAGCTGGCCCATTGCGCGTCCGGATTGCTCGAGGACTTGGCGAGGTCGTTCAAGATTCCTTCGACCTGCGCCATGTTGTGCTGATGGAAGTAGATGTCGGCTGCGAGCTTGTAATCCTTGGGGTACTTTCCGCTATGCGCCGCCTCGAGAAAATACTTCGCCGCCGCGCCCTGATCCTTTTTAGCCAGCAGCACGTTGGCCAGCAGGTGCGACTGGAACGGATCACCTGAGCCGCCGAGTTCTTCGATGGGGTTGTGGCTATACTTGGCGATACCGGCAACTGCAATGTCCCAGCCGGCTTTCTCATTTTCCTTGGCGCGCGCGGTATCGACGATCTCCTTTAGATATTCGGCCTTCTTGCCCGAATTGGCATACATTGCCGCATAGGTGGTTTGCAGCTTGAACAATTCCGCGCCACCGGTATTTCCGAGGCCACCGCTGTATTTCTGCGCCTCGCTCGCATTTCCCATCGCGGCATAGGTGGTCGCGAGGCCCTGCTGCGCGGCTTTGTACTGCGCGGTGCCGGAACCCTCGCTCATGATCTGTTTGAAGTCTTCGATCGCCTTCGCGTACTCCGTCTTGTCGTATTTGCCGAGTTCGCGTTCGCAGTAGGCGCGGCCCAGCACGTTCTCGCGCACCAGGTTTGGATCGGGCATCGCGAGGCTGCTCTGAGTGAAGTCATCGATGGCCTGGTTCAGGAGCTTTTTGGCGCGCTCGGGTTGGTCGGTATAGATGGTCGAGGCACCCTGGAACCTTAGCCATGCCAGTGGGTAGGCCGCCGCCAGCGCCACCTGCTCGGGGGCCGTATAGTCGCACTGGCCGCCATTATCGATTTGTTCGATGCAGTCGTCTTTCTTCTTCGAATAGGTTTCGTGCATGCGCGACAGCATCGATTCGAGGCGATCGAACGCGGGCTGCAATTCGGCCTTGTTGGCCTTCGGGCTGGACGATATCTGCGCGAAGGTTTTTTCCGCGCTGTCGAGCTTTTCAACCATCGATTGAGCTTGCGCGTCGCTGCTCAAGGCGCCGCTCATTTGTGATTCGAGCGCACTGAGTTGGCTGTTGATGTCTTGCGCGCGGGCAGCCCCAACGCCCAGCGCAAGAAAAGCCCCGATTACGGTGGTCGCCATCAGTCGGCGAATCGAGATGGATGAAATCATGGTCTTCTAAATCCCCTAAGCTCGCGTGCGGGACAAAATTCGGCTAACAGCGCCTCGGCCCGTACCTTTTATTAAGTAAACCTCAGTAGTCGCATAACCTCAATCAATTGGGCAAGCGAAGAAACGCGCGCAACATTGTGCTCGATCACGGGCGCCCCATTGCTCCCCGTATCTATAAGGATCGCGCGAAGTCCGGCATCTTGCGCGCCGCGAACGTCCATATGCTCGGAGTCCCCGATATGGACCGCGTCGGCGCTCGTTACGCCCAAATCAGATAGCGCCGTCGCGAAAATCTGCGGTGCGGGCTTGGCGTAGCCGGCCTCCGACGAAATCGTCACGGTTTCGAAAAATGGCCTCAGTTCGAGCCCTTCCAGGATGCGATACAGCCGCGCATCGAAGTTCGAGATGATGCCGAGCCGAAGGTCCGCTGCCTTTCAGCCGTCGCAAGACCGAATGGGCTTCGGGCAACGGCTCCCAATTTCCCGGATCTCCGAAGTATGCGAACAACTCCTCGAAGAACGCATCGAAGCTGTCGAACTGGCCGAGGCCTTCGAAGCTGCGGCGCACGAGCCCATACCACCATTCGCGTTCGAGGCGGCGGATCTCATCGGCGCGGCGGCCGGGCCCGAATGCGAGCCCCGGCGTCGAGGAGAATGCGCGGCGAAATCCTGCGCTGACCGCGCGTATCGTCGGCATTCAACCCGTGCTTGCGCGCGATGCGCGCGTAGGTGTGGCCGACCGGCTCGCGCGCCTCGAACAGCGTTCCGGCGGCATCGAAGAAAACGGCTTTCAGCATTGCGTCAGCGTGAAGTTCAGATGGTATCCCACACCTGAATCAGCGCGCCGAAGGCCGCCCGCGGTGAGATGTAGAATTCGCGATCGCCGCGCCAGTCCTTGCCCTCGTCAACGACGCGGATGCCATCGGCCTTGAGCTTGGCAACAGTTTGGTCGAACTCCTTCAGGTTGATGGTCAGGTGATGCATCCCCTCGCCGTACCTCTCGATGAAGTTGCCGACGAAATCGGATTTGCCGCCGGTGCCGGGACTCTGGATGAACTCGAGCTTGAATCCCTCGATGTTGAGGTTCCCGAGGATGAATCCTTCCGATGCCGTATGCGGCTCGCGCCCCATGGTGGCCGGAAAATAGCGCATAAAAAATTCCTGCGCCTTGCGGATGTCCTTTACCGCGAGCGACACGTGATCGAACCGCGCGAGGCCATCGGAGGGCGGCCGTTTCGGGTCATCAAAATGGGGAACCTGCCAGAACTGGATCAGCGCACCGAAGGCCGACCGCGGCGAGATGAACGCGGTCGCGGAGCCATCGGGAAAAGTCTGCTCATCGACGATGCGCACGCCGTCGCGCTTCATCGCATCAGTCAGCGGCTTTAGATGATCGACCTCGATCGACAGGTGATGCATCCCCTCGCCATGCTTATCGATAAACTTGCCGACGAAGGTCTTCTGGCCGGGCAGATCCTCGATCATCTCGATGGCGAAGCCGCCGAGCCAGAAATCCTGCCACAGAAAACTACCGCTGACCTGGTTGTCCTGGCGCTTTTCGTTGCGGAAATGGACCGGGAAATACCGCTGGAAAAACTGGTACGCGCGATCGATTGAACGCACGGCGATCGACACGTGGTCGAAGCGCATCCGCACCCCTTCAATCATGTGAAACCGTCACTCCTTCTCGCGATGAACCTTGGACAAAATCATCTTTCGATCAAGATGTCGATAGGATTGCTAACCGCGCCGGCAATTTCTCGTAGGGGTCCCAATTTTCAACGGCGAAGCTGTTACTCGCGCGCGATGGGGTTGAAGCGCCTTAGCAGGGTGAAGATGTTGCGGATGATGAGCGGCCAGCCGTGGCGAATCTTTCCCGAATATACCTGCATCGACTGGCTCGCGCGCGACAGTCGCGGGACGTCAAAGAAATTCGAGCCTCGCGTCGACGTTGCCGCTATCGATGTTCACGACGATGTAGCCGCCGCCCTTGAATGGTCCCGCATTAAGCACCACCGTGCGCCCGATCGCGTCGACGGCCGCCGATTCGTGGATGTGCCCCGAGATGCATACCTCGGGCTGATGCTCCTCGATGAAGTGGCGCGCGGCCGGCTGAGCCAACCGCCTTGCCGTTCACGATGCGATCGCACTTCGTCTCCAAGCGGCGGTGTGTGACAAACCATGATGAGCGGGCGCACCTCGCGCACCGCCTCGTAGCCCTGCGCCAGGGCGGCATAAATCTCGTCTTCGGTAAATTCGCTCGGCGTCTTGAATGGAGTAATGCTGGAGCCGCCGCATCCGAAGAGCCCCACTCCCTCGATGACCATCCCCTTGCCGTGCAGCGCGATGCCCTCGCGCTCGAAGTAGGGAAACGTCTCGGGCTGATCGAGGTTGCCCGGCACCGCGAGGACGTTTTTGCAGCACGCGCGGACATCGTCGAGGACTTTCCGCGCGTCCTCGACGCCGCCGAAATTGGTCAGGTCGCCCGCGATGATCGCAAGGTCGGTGTCGCGCCAAACCTCGCTCATCCGCGCGAGGTTGCGGGTCGCCATATGCACATCGCTGATGGAAACGATTTTCATATCGAGGCTTCAGGTTAGCCTTTCCTGCCGGGTCGGAGAATGGGAATCTCTATTGGTGGCGATGCCTTTTGACCAATTCGCGTTCGTGCTGGTGCGGCCCAAATCGGCGGGCAACATCGGCTCGGCCGCGCGCGCGATAAAAAATATGGGCTTCAGCGATCTCCGGCTCGTCGCGCCCGAAGCCTCGACCAAAGAAAACGCTGCGCATGCGATGGCGGTGCATGCCAACGACGTCCTTGCGCACGCGAAAATCTTTGCGACCCTCGGCGACGCGGTCGAGGACTGCCACCTCACGGTTGGCACCACTTGCCGAGGCGGGCCGTATCGCGAGGCCGTGCGTCCGTTGCGTGAATCCGCGATCGAACTAGCCCAGACGGCAGCCGCCAATCGCATCGCGATCATCTTCGGCACCGAGGATACCGGCCTCACCAATCAGGAGCTCAAGTTCTGCCAGAGGCTCATCACGATTCCGACCTCGGCCGAGTATGCCTCGATCAACCTCGCGCAGTCGGTGATCCTATGCGCTTATGAACTGCGGATGACGCTCGCGATGGATCAGCGGGTAGCCAGGGAGCCTCAGCAGCTCGCGAGCGCGACGGCGGTCGATGCCGCGATGGAGCGCCTGAAAGAATCGCTCCTCGCAATCGGGTTTCTGCCCGAGGAAAATCCCGACCACCTCATGTTCACCCTGCGCGGAATTTTTGCGCGCAGTGGGCTGGCTCCGCGCGAGTTGGAGATCATCAACGGGATCGCGAAGCACACCAAATGGGCCGCCGAGGGCGGTCACGCGACCCTCGCGGCCAAACGCGCCGCCGGGAAGAAATTGCGCTAGGCGATCAGCTTATAGCTGATCAGATTCGGCCTGGCGCGGGATCCTTCGCGCAGCGCTCAAGATGACCACCGCCGTTGGCGGGTGGTCACTTCGGAACCACGAAGCCGTATTGCTGCATGACATCAATCGTTTCGGGCTGGCGGAGAAAGGCTATGAACTTCTTCGCCAGCTCCTTCTTTTTCGATGATTTCAGGACCACCGCGGCCTGCTCGATCGCGGGATAGTCATCGGCGGGAATTTCGAAATACCGGCCTTTGTCCTTCATGGTCGGAGCCAGCGCCAATGAGAGCGCGATGATCCCGATGTCGACATTGCCCGACTGCACGAACTGCGCGGTCTGCGAGATATTTTCTCCCAGCACGATTTTATCTTTGACCTGATCGTAAACGCCCTCTTTCAACATCGCCGCCTTCGCCGCGCGGCCGTAGGGAGCATGTTCAGGATTGGCGATCGCGATTTTGCGGATGGCGGGGTCGGTCAGTAACGCCAGGCCTTTGCTCACATCGAGCTTCGAGGCCGACGGAACCCATAGCACGATCTTGCCGATGGCGTATTCGTAGAGCGTGCCGGGTTCGATCAGTCCGGCAGCTTCGAGCTTTTTCGCGTAACCGATGTCGGCGGAAAAAAACAAATCGTAGGGCGCGCCATTTTGAATCTGGGAAAAGAAATTCCCCGATGAGCCCAATGAGAGCTTCACCGCGTCACCGGTCTGCGCCTGGAATTTCGCCGCAATATCCTTGAACGCGAAAGTCAAATCGGCCGCCGCCGCGACGGTCAGTTCATCCGCGGCATGCGCGGGGGCAAGAGGCTGCAAACTCAGCAGGAGCAGAAGCGCCGCGACCATCGGGAAAATCTTCCACGCCGATTTAGTAGGACATCTATTCACTTGGTGCCGCCTTTCAACTGAAGATTTGCCTGTTTGATGGAACCGACTATCGAGCCTTGCGACTTTATGCCACGATACTTGCTCGTTCGCTAGATAGCTGGCATAAGAACGGCTATGAAATCTTCCCGTAATCGATCGACTTGCTTTCTGTTGATGGCGGCATGCGCAATCCTCCTCGGCAGCGCTTCAGTCGGAAGCGCGGATTTAATCAACACCGCGCCTCCCGGTCCCTACAGCCTGCTCGCGCCAGGATATTTTCCCGCAACGTGGTTCGACATGGCGACTCGCACCCAGGCCGAACAACCACGCTGGATGACGCCGCTGGTCACCGTCACTCCACGCCTGGAACAGGAAATACGCTACGACCAGTCTTTCCAGTCGATGCAACATGGCGCGATGCTCACCAATTATGGATCGGGAAAGGGCATCGAACTCATCCCGTGGGAAACAGTCGAGGTGATCCTTGGTATCCCCAACTACGAGTCGCACGAGCAGCCGGGGAAGGCGGGGGCAAAGGCGCGCGGCTCCGATGACTTCGGCGATTGGACCGCGCTCATCAAGTATCGGATCCTTTCCGCCAACGAGGAGCACGGCAACTACATCCTGAGCGCGTTTATAGGCTTCAGCGCGCCAACCGGCACCGAGGGCAACAGCACCGGGCATGCGGTCTTCACGCCTACCATCGCCGGCGGCAAAGGATGGGGCGACTTCGACATCCAAAGCACCGCCAGCGTGGCTTTGCCCAACGGCGGTTCGGATCGCCTCGGCGAGCCGGTCGCCTGGAACACCGCGTTCCAGTACCACCTGCTCACCTATTTTTGGCCCGAAGTCGAAACCAACTACACCTGGTATCCCGATGGCGAGCATGCCGGTAAGAATCAGCTCTTCATTACACCGGGCCTGCTGCTCGGGCGCTTCCCGATTTGGCAACGAGTCAAGGCGAACGTTGGCGCAGGTTTCCAGGTAGCGGTGACGAAGTACAACGCCTATCACAATGCCTGGGTCCTCACCGGTCGGATGACCTTCTAACGGAAGTAATGCTTTCCTTGCGCTCGCATCCTATGATCGAGGCCATCAAGGAGAACCATCATGGCGCTCAGCGCACGCAATCATTTGAAGGGTGAGGTTACCGATGTCCTGCTCGGCACGGTCACTGCCCTCATCACGGTTAAAGTAGGAAACGAGCTGGTCGAGTCGGTCATCACCCGGCGCAGCGCGGAGGAGATGAAACTCAAGAAAGGCGACCACGTCATCGCGGTTATCAAAGCCACTGAAGTGATGATCCAAAAAGACTGAGCGATCGCTTGCGCACCTGTCAGAAGCTGCTGCTGATGGTGGTGGTTTTCGCGCTTCCCTCGATGGCGTGGGGACAAACCTCCGCCGCGCAGGCGCAGACACTGCACGTTAGCGGGCCCTCCGGGCAGTCGGTCGAGCTCGGCATCCACGACCTCGATGCGATGCCGCGCGAGACGGTCAACGTGGTCGATGAGAAAGGCAACCACGCCACCTACACCGGAGTTCCTCTCCTCGAAATCCTCGGCCGCGCCGGGACACCGGCCGGCAAGGACCTCCGCGGCAAGCAGATGGCGCTCTATGTTCTCGTCGGCGCTGCGGATGGCTATCACGCAGTCTTTGCGTTAGCAGAGCTCGATCCCGCATTCACCGATCGTCGCGTGCTGTTGGTTGATCAGCGCGACGGCAGAGAGCTTGGTCCTGCCGAAGGACCCTTTCGCATCATCGCGCCGGGCGAGAAGCGTCACGCGCGATGGGTCCACAACGTGACCAGTCTCACGGTGGAAACCGCGCCCTGACAACAGAAGAGGCGCTCCACCATCGGTGGAGCGCCTGTGAAATATCGATCGATAAATCGTGAGCTACTTATTCTCGCGCATCGCGTCGATGAGAATCTTCGCCAGCTCGGGGCGGGTGTATTCGGGCGGCGGCGCCTGGCCCGCGCGCAACAGCTCGCGCACCTTGGTGCCCGACAGTAACAGCCGGTCTGCATCCTCATGCGGACAGGTCTTGTAGGACGCCATCGATTCGCACTTCTTGCAGAAGAAGGTGTTCTCGAAGTTCAGCGTCGTGATGCCGATTTCCGCCGGCTTGAAGTTGTCGAAAATCTTCTGTGCATCGTAGGTGCCGTAGTAGCTGCCGACCCCCGCGTGATCGCGGCCAACGATGAAGTGGGTGCATCCGTAATTGCGCCGGATGATCGCGTGCAGGATCGCTTCCTTGGGTCCGCCGTAGCGCATATGCGCGGGCATCACCGAGAGCATCACCCGATTCTTCGGATAGTAGAGATCGATGAGCACTTTGTAGGTTTCCATCCGGACCGCGGCGGGCACATCGTCGCCCTTGGTCTCGCCGACCAGCGGATGGAGCAGGAGGCCGTCGCAAATTTCCAGCGCGGCCTTCTGGATGTACTCGTGGGCACGATGGGTCGGGTTGCGCGTCTGGAACGCGACGATTTTTTTCCATCCCCGCTGGCGAAACGCGGCGCGCGTCTCGCGCGGCTCGAGGCGATACTCCATGAAGGTGCGGGCCGGAATTTCGTCGAACAGCGTGACGCGCCCGCCGAGACTATAGGGCGGCGTCGAGGTGACGTTCTTCGCGCCCGGATGCGCATCCTCGGAGGTGCCGAACACCGCTTTGGCTTCCGCCTCGCGATCGACTTTATAAATCTCGGCGAGCTTCATCACCGCGAGACGCGTGCCATTGTCATGGGCGAGCGCGATATCAGTGCCGGTCTTGAGCGAACGCGCAGTCGCCTCATCGACGCCGAGGGTGATCGGAATCGACCACGGCGCGCCCGATGCGAGGCGCATGTTGTCGCGGCTGCTTTTGTAATCCGCCTCGCCCATGAAGCCGGTGAGCGGAGTGAACGCGCCCGAGGCCAGCATCTCCAAGTCAGCGGTTTCGCGGGCACCGAGTTTTACGCTCGGAAGTTTTTCCGCATGCGACTTGAGCGCGGCGCGCTCGGAGGCCGGCGCCTTCAGGTCATTGAGTTCGCCGCCGCCGTGCGCGGTGATTGCATCACTGGACACCGAACTCATTTGGCCCTCCGATTGATGTAGCCGACTTCTTCGAGGCGTCCGATCAACTTGCCGAGACTCTGCTCGACGGTTTCGGTCGCGCTGTCGAGCACCAGGTCGGGATTGACCGGCGGCTCGTAGGGATCGGAAATCCCGGTGAAGTTCTTGATCTCGCCGGCCAGCGCCTTTTTGTAGAGGCCCTTCACATCGCGCTCGCTGAGCTTCTCGATGGTGCAATGCATAAACACCTCGAAGAAGCGCTCGTGTTGCGAGCGCAACTCATCGCGAACGTCGCGGTAGGGCGAGATCGCGGCCGAGATCGCGATGACGCCATTGCGCGAAAGCAGGCGCGCCACATAACCGATGCGGCGGATGTTGGTGTCGCGGTCTTCCTTGGAAAAGCCGAGGCCCTTGGAAAGATGGGTGCGGATCTCGTCGCCATCGAGGACCTCGACGAGGTGACCGCGCGCACGAAGTTCGTCGGCGAGAAGATTGGCGAGCGTCGATTTGCCGGCGCCCGACATTCCTGTGAACCACAGGGTAAAGCCGTTGCTCATGTGAGGTTAGTCATACTCCCGGGAATAGATTACTTGTCGAGCCATTTAAGTTACTTAATTTCTGAGAATGAGACAAGACTTTGACATTAGCGAAACTTTGGCGAAGTTATTCGAGCTGTTCCCGGTGGAAAGCCAGATAGAGCGCCGTTCCGATCGAGCCTGTCAACGCTACAAATAGATAAAAGACAATAAAGCGGACGGTAGGGGGTGATAACTGATGCAGGGACCAGAACAGCACCAGATTCACCGGCACGTAAAACGCATAGAAGACGGAAAGCGGGATGATCCAGCGCTTCATGTTCCACAATCCGTACGCATAGGTCAGCAGAAAAACTCCAAACAACGGTCCCAGCGTTAGATTTGCGATTGGTCGGCGGAATTTGTGCCCCAGGATGACCAACCCTCCCACCGCGGGATTCCCGGCATGCTGCAGCACCTTGGTGAAGTCGGAAATCGCGAGGACGAGGAACAGAACTGCCATCACGGAAAGAAAAATGCCTCGTCGCGTCGATGCGCTGGCGGAATACTCTGGACTCATCGCGCGTCCATTGTACACGAATTGACGACTTCGCAGTATCACACGGACGTAACATCCCGAAGCCGCCGCCGCGCTATGCATTCATCCTAACGTCTGTTAGGATTGCCCTTCAATTCGACGGGCGAGGTTAGCATCATGGCTGAAGTGGCAATTCCCGAGGCGTCGCACGCGTCCCAAGCTCCCAATGACTTCTACTTCAATCCGATCGATCCCGCGTTTCGCGACAATCCCTATCCGCACTATCCGGCGCTGCTGTCCGGCGCCCCGCGCAAATTCAATGTCTTCATTCCGACCACGCTGGTCGCGCGCTATGCCGATTGCCTTGCCGTGCTGCGCGACCCCGAGCATTTCTCGAGTCGGCCGCCCGCGATGCTGCAGCAACTGCGCGCCGAGTTCGGGCCCTTTGCCGGCGCGACCACGATGCTCGCTTCCGATCCGCCGGTGCATACGCGCCTGCGTCGCCTGGTCAATCGCGCCTTCACCTCGCGCCGGGTCAAGGACATGGAGCCACGCATCCGCGCGATCGCCGATGACTTGCTCGATCGCATCGCGCACAAGGGCGATTTTGATCTGATGGATGATTTCGCGGGGCCGTTGCCGGTCATCGTCATCGCCGAGATGCTCGGGGTGCCGCCCGAGGAGCATACGCAGTTCAAAACCTGGTCGAATCAAATCATCGAAGGAGGCCGCGGATCGTTTCGCGGCGTCGCTCCCGGCGAGCAGGCGAAGAACAATTCGCAGGAGCTGCGCACGTATCTGGCCGCGCAGATCGAGCGGCGCCGGCGCGAACCTGGCGAGGATCTCATCACCGCGCTGGTGCAGGCTCATGATGAAGGCGGCGCGCTCGCCGCCGATGAGCTGCTCGCATTCGTGGTGCTGTTGCTGCTGGCCGGCAATGAGACGACAACCAACCTCATCGGTAACGGAACCCTCGCGCTGATGCGCCATCCTGATCAGCTTTCACGCTTGCGCGGCGATCTTGCGCTGATACCGACCGCGATCGATGAGATGCTGCGCTTCGACAGCCCGGTGCAGTCCACGGTGCGGACCTGCGCGGTGGCCGCGAATGTCGGCGGCACCGATGTCGCCGTCGGTGAGCTGCTGTTCGTGATCCTCGCGGCGGCGAATCATGATCCTCGACAGTTCGCGAATCCCGATACCTTCGATGTCGGGCGCACGTTGAATGACCATTTAGCGTTTGGCGAGGGCATCCACTTTTGCCTCGGTGCAAATCTGGCGCGCATGGAGGGCGCGATCGCAATCTCCTCCATGCTGAAGTGCCTGCCGAATCTGCGGCTCTCCGATCCCGAGGCTAAGCTGGAGTATCGCGGCTCCTACCTCCTGCGCGGCTTGAAAGCGCTCCCGATGACGGTGAGTTGAACCGGCAGGATTCGGTGGCTGGTAAAATGCCCGCCATTCTGACTCAGCCCTCGGAGCAGAATCTTCGCGTCATCCGCGGCGCCGGATCATTTCGTCGGCTGCACGGCGGGCGGCTTCCATGATCCATTTAGTGCGGCCTCTTTTGGCCAGTAGAGTCGCATCGCCACATAGATGGGGCCATTCGGAGCCGGCAGCCAGTTCGACTCCTTGTCTGGGCCGGGCGAGTCCTTTTGGATATAGATCGTGACCGAACCGTCTGAGCCTTTCTTAAGACCAGGCAGCATCGGTGAGTTGATCAGATACCGATTAATCGGATTGTCGATCAGCAACTGCGTCTTGCCGTCGTACATTGTGACGGACCAGAACGCGTTGACGGGCGGAAACACTTCCGCGGGGAACGTCAGCGTGTAGCGCTTCCTGGAGCAATCAGGTTTTTTTCCTTCGCTGTCAGTCTTTAGTAACGGATACAACGCCTCAGCCGGATCGTTGGCGTAGATTCCGGCCATCGCTACCGCAGCGCGATAGGTCCAGTCGCCGGCATATACCTGACGGTCACCAAAACCCTTGCGGGCGACCAGCCATCCGTTCTCATCTTCACCGAATGCCGCGACGCTCCGTTTGATTTTGACCGCACCAGCTTTCACGGCGGTCTCCAGCTCCGCTTTTTTCTCAGGCGAGAGTTGGCCTACGGGGAAAGGCTGGCCCGCCTCGACGCCGATCCGCGCGAAGCGCGCTCGCATCGGGATCTCCACCTTCGCGGGTCCCACCGGTGGACAGAACTGGAGCAGGAAGTTCAGGTAGGCGAACGGATTGGCCGAGGCCAGCTTGCGGTCAACCTTGGGCCATTCGATAGCGGGAGCCTTAGGCGGAGCAGGTCGATTCTCGAACTGCGAAAGGGGCAGACCGCGATAACCGGCCTGAATCTTTTTGACGTGCTCGAGGTCACCCGGGTTGAACAACTGCGTGCGTATGAGTGCAATCGAAAATTCCGTCTCGCTGCGGAATACCTTGGCGATACCTTCGGGCTTTTCGCCATTCCAGCCGGGCCCCGCGATCATGTCACAAGCGGCGCCGTTGCCGGTGGTCCGGCTCCCCATGTACCCGTAGTTGAACGTGTACAGGTCGACCAGCTGGACCGAGAAATAGCGCGACTTTTCGATCTCGGGATTACACAGTACGAATGGCTCCGCGCGCAGATCCATCGCGACGAACGAATACGGGGTGTCGCTATTCGGCGTTACCACAGCCGTGTCCCGTGGCGTATACACGCGCGCGGTGTTGTAGAGCTGATTTATTGGGGCCTTGTAATTAGGCGAGGACTTGTCAACGAAATAATCGTAGAAGACCGCATAATTCATGACCATCGGAAAGCTATAGATGAAGGCTTCCTCAGCGATCCTGGCGTTGCCTTCGTCGGCCTGAACGTCAGCCTTGCTCGGCAGGATGACAAGCACCGTGAAGGCCAGGGCCATCGCGAGCAATCTGAGCGTCGACCTCATATGCATATTCCTCTTCCTTGCGATCTCTTGGCAGGTGATCGTTCCCGCGCGCCGGATTTTGCCGGAAGCAGCACGCACCCACCATGAGACCTTGGTCTTACAGACAACCGCGCGCTTCGTCGCCGAGGAGCGCCAGGCGCAAGACCCTCGGTCCGATTGATCATGCCTTAGCGCGATGCTATCTATGTCGAATCCCCTCAAAGGAGGCGCATTCAATGGAAACTGTCATTCAACCTACGTCGCAACGGAATGCGCCTGCCTCCTCTTAGACAGCTAGTCATCACATCGTCGCTCTAGAGGCCGCGCGCTTTCCGCCCGCGGCCCTTTTTCATTTGCGCGCGGCGCACCCTCTGCGCATGCGCGAGGTTCAACTCATTCATCGGATAGGAGGCCACCCATGGAAGCCGTTTTGAGTCGTCGATTTGGAAATCGATTTCGGATCATCCACTCCGCAAACAGACCGGAGACGAGAATTGAAAAATTATTATCCAGAGTCGAGTTTGGATAGTTTCCTGAACGACGGACACCTGAGCGAAATCCTCCACGTCATCGAGGGCGGCAAGGAGGGCATCGTATATTGTTGCCGCGGCGGGCCGTTGGCCGGCGTCGAGCTGGTCGCGGCGAAGGTTTACCATCCACTGCATCGGCGGAAATTTCGCAACGATGCGGTCTATCAAAACGAGCGCCTGCGCGGCCCGGCGGTGCGGCGCGAGCGGCTCGCGATGTCGAAGAAGACCAGCTTCGGGCGCAGCGTCCAGTATGGCGCGTGGCTCAATGGCGAATTCGAGACGCTCGAGATGCTGCATCGCGCGGGCGCCGATGTTCCCTTTCCCATCGCACTCGGCGAAGGTGCGGTGCTGATGGAATACATCGGCGACGAAAACCATGCGGCGCCACGGCTCGCGCAGGTGGAGCTGTCGCGCCACGAGGCGAGGCCGCTGTTCGAGCGCATCCTGCGCAACATCGGGTTATGGCTCGATCTCGATCGCATCCACGGCGACCTCTCGCCCTACAACATCCTGTATTGGAACGGCGCGGTCACCATCATCGATTTCCCGCAGGCGATCGATTCGCGCTTCAATGCCGACGCGCGCGAGCTGCTGCATCGCGATATCGCCAACGTATGCCGCTATTTCGAGCGCTACGGAATCGGCGGCGATTCTGAACGGATCGCTTCACGCATTTGGGGAGCTTATCGGCATGGCGTCGCACTTACATAGCTCGTGCGATGTGCTACGGGTGATGCGCGAATGAGGTGAGGGGTGGGATCGATCGAGGCCGTTGATGACACCATAATCGATGCGGGGGCGGCGCTTGCCAAAGTGCGGAAGCGCCTGCTCCCGTTTCTCTTCGCGCTCTACATCGTGGCATATCTCGATCGCATCAACGTCGGGTTCGCCGCGCTCGAGATGAATCGCGCGATCGGTCTCAGCCAGACCGCGTTTGGACTCGGCGCGGGAATTTTTTTCCTCGGCTACTTCATCTTCGAGATTCCCAGCAACCTGATCCTCCGCCGGGTCGGCGCGCGGCGCTGGATCGCGCGAATCATGATCTCATGGGGCATCACCGCGGCCGCGATGCTGTTCGTGCGCGGCGCCGCGAGCTTTCACGCGCTGCGCTTCATGCTCGGCGTGACCGAGGCGGGATTCTTCCCCGGCATCATCTACTACCTCACCTTCTGGTTTCCGCAGCGCGAGCGTGCGCGCGCAATCGCGCTGTTCATGACGGCGACTTCGCTCGCGGGAGTGATCGCGGGACCGCTCTCGGGTGCGCTGTTGACGCTGCATGGAACGGGCGGCTTGTCAGGATGGCAATGGATGTTTCTCGTCGAAGGAATTCCGGCGGTCATCATGGGTCTCGCGGTGTGGCGCTATCTTCCCGATGGTCCGGCGGAGGCGACCTGGCTGACCGCCGGTGAGCGCGACGCGCTCCTCGCGATCCTCGAGGAGGATTCCGCTTCGCGGAAACTCGTGCATGCCGATCTCCTGCCGGCGATCCTCAGCGCGCGGGTCTGGATACTGACGCTCTTCTACTTTCTGTTCGCATTCGGCCTCTATGGGATCAGCTTCTGGCTGCCGCAGATCCTGAAGGGCTTCGGCACTATGAGCGTTCTCGAGGTCGGCTTCGCCTCGGCGATTCCGTTCGCGGCGGGCGGCATCGCGATGGTGCTGGTGGGACGATCCTCGGATCGGATGGGGGAGCGCCGGTTCCATCTCGCGCTCGGTGCGCTCGCGGGCGCGGCAGGATTTTTCGCCGCCGCGTATGCCCGCAGCCCGGCCCTCGAACTCGCATGCATCACGCTCGCGGCGGCGGGAACCTCGTCATGCGTCGGGCCGTTCTGGGCGATCCCGGCCGGCATCCTGACCGAGGCCGCGGCTGCCGGCGGCATCGCTTTCATCAACTCGGTGGGAAATCTCGGCGGCTTCGCCGGCCCATATGTCGCGGGCTTTATCGTGCAGCGGACCCACGACTTTGCCGCGGCGCTGATCGCGATGGGCATCGCGCTGACGCTCGCCGCGGCGGTTGCGCTCTTCGCCGGCCATCCAGCTTGACTCAATGCAGGCGGCGACTTACAGTTGTCAGACTCTACATTCTGTTGTGATTTACGTGCCTTAATGTAGAGTTGCTGTGCCTGGCCTTGGGGGGCCTCGATAACGTGACTCCACTACGATCGATCAGGCGCTCGCGCCTCGGCATCGTTCCCGGTTGCGAGTACCGCAGAATCGAACAGATTCAAATGGATGCCGAGAGCGGCGGGCGAGGCAAAAATTTGCCTGGCGCCGGCCGCGGCGAGGCGGTCGCGAAGACCCGGGCTGAACCCGATGCCGAAAAACTCGACTCCGAGTTGCGTCGCGGCAAGGTAGTCGGAATCCGCATCACCCACAAACGCTGAATCCTGCGCGCGCGTCGCGCATCGATCGAGCGCGCGGGAAATCATTTCAGGCGACGGCTTCAGCGCCAGCAGGCTGTCACGCCCGACGATCACATCAATCAGCCGGCTCAGCCGATGAATCGCGAACCAGCGCCGAATCGTGCGCGATGAATTCGAAGTCACGATCGCAATCTTCGCGCGTTTCGCTTTGAGCCGCGTGAGGAGATCGATTGCGCCATCGAGCGAGACCGCGCGATCGACTCCCGCCAGCTCGTACTTTTCGATCATCTTCGATGCGGCGCGCATGATGGCGCGCATCCGCGACGCGTTAAAGCCGCTCGAACGATCTTCGATGAGCTCCAGCATCCGCGAATGCATCCCGCCATAGAGCGGAAGGTTGCCGCGCGGAAATTTCTCGAAGAGATCCTCGGGCACGCCCAACTCGCGCAGCATCGGTTCGAGTTCGCGCCGCCCACCCGCCCAATCCACCTCGGGCTCGAGGCGCGCGATGGTGTTGTCGAAATCAAAAATCCACAGCTTTTTGCGGACCAGCGGCCGAGGCTTCGAGCCTCGCGAGGCGCGACCTAACGCAACGCCATTAGCGCGAGCACGCACAGTCAGTCCTGGAACGCGCCAGCGGCTCGGTGATGGTGCGAGGTCCATCGAAGCGAATCATCGATGGCGCCGCATTGGTGTCATACTCACCGAGGATTTTCAGCACCTCGGTGGTCGCCAGCATCGCGATGAATCCCGCGTTAACGGCGCGCTCACCGAATGCCTCGAGAAGGCCACCGGACGCGCATCGGAGGCAGGGCGGAGGCGCGGGCAGCAGCGCGATTTTCCCGGGCGCGTCGAGCCTCGCCACTACGGCGGGCCCGCTATTGGGAGCCTCAGCGGCGGCGAACTGCACCACCTCGGGGTTCCCGAGCAGGGCAAACACCAGGTCCGGCACCTGCGCGAGGCTGCCATAACTAACGGTAGAGTCGGGGTTCAGGTCGCGCATCTTTTCGCACAGCGAACGGAGTTGCGCGCCGTCACATCCGGGCACATACAGATCGATATCGCCGACGCCCGCGCCGACCAGGTAGGCGAGCGGCTCTTCGAGGTCCTCGCGCGCCGCGATGACGACGACGCGGGAGCTGAGCAGGCGTTCCTGCGCATGTCCACCCATTTTTGGGATGATGATCTGGCGGCTGTAGCGGGCGATTTGGTCGTTGGTAAGCGGCATACCCGCGAGGATAGCGGCTTGCGAGGCGACTCGGTAGGACTCCGCCGGCTTGCATTCGGCGCGCGGACCTCATCGCCGGCGTGCGGCGAGCGCCTTCGCACGTCTGCGCTGATGACGATTGCCCGTAAACATTGAACTTAATGGGTTTGCTTTTACATTTTCATTGGATGAGGAGGGCGCAATCCGGGGTTCCTCCTGATCAATCTGCGATGCTTCCAAGTGGGTCTGTTTTTGCACCTTTTGTAGCAAAGCTAGTAGCGTGCGAAGCTCTTCGGGGGCCTCAAGGGAGCTATCTGGCGATTCCGAATAGTGGGTTTGTTTTTGCGTTTTCGCACTCGCCATCCTGCCGTTCGAGGCCCTTCGGAGAGCCTCAGGGCCACTTCTCGGCGGTGCCGAGAAGTGGGTTTGCTTTTGCACTATCGATCGCGACGATGTCCAGCCAATCCTGGGACTTTTCCGCTCCTGCAACTCAAAGATGGCGCGGTGGATGGTGCGATTGAGGCTGCCTTGATAGCGCAGGATGGCGTTCGCTTCGCGAGGACCCGGGATGGTCGGCCTCCATAGTCCGGCGCGGCGCAAGTGCTCCCGCTCGGCCCGGAGATGCGCCGCTTGAGCCGGATTCGCCGCGGCGATGCGTCGGTTCGTCTCGCGCTCGCGTTCCTGGTGGCACTTGAGCGCGGCGATATTTTCGTAGCGCCATACCGCCGCCAGCTTCACGTAGGACTCCGCAATGGTTCGGACGCAGCTCTCTTCGAGCGCAGTGGCTGGTTTGAAGTCATCGCGAAGTCCCGCGAGGGTTTCCTCGAAATCGCGCTGCTGCTGCGAGCTCCATCGGTCCTGCGCGACGAAGAATCCATGCTTGATGGGATTGCGCGCGACCTTCGCCTTTCCTTCGGCGCTACGTGGCCCGGTCGAGCGCGTGGCATTGCGACGATTCGCTTCAAGCCGGCGCTGAGTGAGCGCAAGCGGACGTCGCCGAACATTGGAAACGGGAGAGGAAACAACAAAAGCGGGGCTGGCTGCCATGGCGCATGCCTCCTTGGGATAGGGCCGCATAAAGGCGCGGTCATAACCCTTAAGCATTTACCTATGACATCCGGTTGTCTACCCCTCAGTGCGTCGAGTCAGCTAGGTCGCGCCCCGGCTATGTGGGCGGCATACTTGAGCGCGGCGACGATTTGCTCGTGGGAAAGCCGGTATTCCGATTCGAGGTCCTCTGCAGTTGCTCCGGAAGCCAACCCACCTAGAACGGTCGCGACATCGATCCGGGTTCCCGTGATGCACGGCTTTCCGAATCGGATTTTCGGATCCATCGAAATGCCCGGGAAGACTCCCATGGAATTGCGCTCCTGGATGAAAACTATCACTGGTGAATAGCTAAGTCGTTCGCCTAACCGCCCTTATGGAAACGAGAGAAGATCCTACTCGATAACGTTCTTTTCGATGGGTTCGACGGTTACGCCGGTTTGGCGCAGCCACTCGATCGCGCGCTCGATCTGATCGGTCGAGCCTTCGAATTCAACCGCGACCAGCCCCATATCCTCGGAGACGCTGGCGCCGCGGATGCTGAACATCAAGTCGAATTTCTTTACCAATTGGTAGAGAATGGGCTCCTTGATGAGCGCGCGCGGATAGCTGAGATAGTAGCGCTCGTGAATGCGATCGGTCATTGAAGAGGCTCCGCGACCATTTTTTCCAGGCGTTCTCGCCATTGTTCCTGCTGCCATTGTTGCCATCCGATCCAGAGATTGGTGGACAGATATTTGTCGCCGAAGTCGGGAAAAACCGTGACGATGGTGCCCTCGCGCAGCGTGCGCCCCAGCCGCATCGCGGCCAGCAGCGCGGCGCCCGAGGATTGCCCGACTACCATCCCCTCGATCTGCCCGAGCATGTAGACCATCTCGTACGCATCCTCGGTCGCGATGGGAATTTTCGAGTCGAGCTCGTGCTCGTGATAGATGCCGGGAACGATCGACGACGCCATATGCTTGAGGCCCTCGAGGCCGTGCATCGGATCGTCGGGCTCAACCGCGATCACCTTGATGTCGCGGCTCTTCGATTTGAGAAAACGTCCGGTGCCCATCACGGTGCCGCTGGTCCCGATCGCGGCGAGGAAATGCGTCACGCGGCCTTCGGTCTGATGCCAGATTTCCGGACCGGTAGTTTCAAAATGCGCCAATGAGTTGGCTTCGTTGTTATATTGGTCAGGTTTGAAATAGCGGCCCGGATTCTCCGCGTAGATTTTCCGGCACAGTCGAATCGCGCCGTCCGATTGCTCCATCGGATCGGAGAAAATGATCTTCGCGCCGTAGGCCTCGATGATGCGTTTGCGCTCGCGGCTCACGTTCGACGCCATCACCAGCTCGACCGGATAGCCGAGCGCCGCGCCCACCATCGCGAGCGCGATGCCGGTGTTGCCCGAGGTCGAATCGATGATCACTTTCCCGGGCTTCAGCTCGCCGCTTTCGATGCCGCGTAAAATCATGCTGCGCGCCGCGCGATCCTTGACCGAGCCGCCCGGATTGAACCCCTCGAGCTTCGCAAAAATGCGCACCGCGGGCGCAATGATGCCTTCGGTAAGTTTCGTGATTTCGAGCAGCGGCGTGTTCCCGATCAGATCGAGAACATTGGGCGCGCGCTCGACCGGTACGAACTCCGGCTCAGTATCCGCCCGCGATTGCGGGGACGATTGAGATCTCGTCGCCATCCTTTACCTTCGAGTTGAGCTGCTCGAGAAAGCGGACATCGTCGCCATTGAGATAGATGTTCACGAAGCGGCGAATCTCGCCCTTGTCGTCGAGCAGACGCTCGCGCAGGCCGGGATGGCGGGTTTCGAGATTCTCGATGATCGCGCGCAACGACGCGCCCTCGGCCGGGACCTCGTCCTTGCCGGCGGTGAAACGCCTAAGTGGAGTGGGGACTCGAACGCTAATTGCCATGCGTGGCGATGACCTCCTGATCCTTTGATAAATGCTATCGGCGCGGCGACGCGCTGCTCAAGCCGCGCCCGCGATTTGACGTTTGCCATTCTCCAGCCGTTCGAACAGCGAATCGAATTCCTTGAGCTTCGCTTCGATAATAACCGGCTGCTCGATCGCGTTGGCGACCGCTTCGAGGGTTTTGTAGCCGTTGCCGGTGATCGAAACCACCACCGTCTCATCCTTCTTGATGCGGCCCTGCTCGATGAGCTTCTTCGTTACCGCCAGCGTAGTGCCGCCGGCGGGCTCGGCAAAAATTCCCTCGGTGCGGGCGAGCAGTTTGATCGCGTCGATGATCTCGGGATCGGTCGCGACATCGCCCCATCCGCCGGACTCGCGCACCGCCTTCAAGACGTAAAATCCGTCCGCCGGATTTCCGATCGCGATCGACTTCGCAATGGTGTTGGGCTTGACCGGCTCGATCAGGTCGGTGTGCTTGTGCAGCGCGTGAATCACCGGCCCGGAGCCCGCAGCCTGAGCCGAATGAATCTTGAAGTTAGCGTCCTTGATGAGGCCGACTTCCTTCAATTCCTTAAACGCCTTGGCGACCTTGGGCAGAATCGTGCCGCCCGCGGTCGGCACTACGATGTGATCCGGCACCTTCCATCCCAGCTGCTCCGCAACCTCGTAGCCAAAGGTCTTGGCGCCCTCGGTGTAGTAGGGGCGGAGGTTGATATTGACGAAGGCCCATCCGTACTTGTCGGCGATCTCGCTGCACAGCCGGTTCACATCATCGTAGTTGCCGCGAATGGTGATGACTTGCGCGCCGTAGATCGTCGAGCCGACGATCTTTCCCGACTCCACGCCTTCGGGCATGAAGATGTAGCACTTCAGATTCGCGCGGGCTGCGTGCGCCGCGACCGCGGTCGCGAGATTCCCGGTCGAGGCGCATGAGACGGTGGTGAAGCCGAACTCGCGCGCCTTGGTGATCGCGACCGAAACCACGCGATCCTTATATGACAGCGTCGGATGATTGACGGTGTCATCTTTGACGTAGAGATTCTTGATGCCGAGTTCCGCGCCGAGGCGCTTGGTGCGGACCAGCGGCGTGAAGCCGGAAAACGGCCCGGCCTCGGGCTCGCTATCGACCGGCAATAACTCGCGATAACGCCACAGATTGTGGGGGCGCGACTCGATCAGCTTGCGCGAGATGGCAGCGCGGATGCGCGCGTAGTCGTAGGTGACTTCGAGTGGACCGAAGCACGTTTCGCATACGTGCAGCGGGCTGATCGGATATTCCTGTCCGCATTCGCGGCATTTCAGATTGGTGATGTAGCTCATCGCGTTCCTTCTTAATGGCGCGTCAGCGCCTGGTCATTTTCTATGGTAACTCGCTCGAACGCAGCGCAGACGCATCGCATTCGCGGATAGACCCGGGCAAAGCGGACGCGCGTGGGCCCCGATGCGTCGTAGGTCAGGATGCCTCCGGTCAGCGTTGGTTCATCCCCGGATACGATCGCGAGGGCCTCGCGAGCTTGCAAATTTCCAATCGCACCCGCGACTGGCCCCAGGATGCCAGCCTCGCGACAGCTCGCGACCTCAGATGGATCGGGTGCGTCCTCGAACAAGCACCGCAGGCAGGCGGTATATCCGGGGAACACGGTCATGGCCTGGCCGGTCATCCCGAGGACGCCCCCATAGACGAAAGGCGTGCCGGTCGCGATCGCAACATCATTGATGAGAAACTTCGTCGCCGGGCTGTCGGTCCCATCGATGATGAAATCGAAGCGCTCGATGATATTGCGGGCGTTGTCAGCATCGAGGGCGACCGGGAACTGCTCGATTTCCAACCTGGGGTCGATATCGTGCAAATGACGCGCGGCGGCCTCGACCTTGGGCAGGCCGACATCGGCGCCGCTATAGATGATCTGCCGATGGAGATTGGTCACCTCCACCGGGTCGGGATCGACCAAGCCAATCCTGCCGATGCGATGCGCGCGAGCAATCGCCAACGCGGCCGGAGCTCCGAGCCCGCCGACGCCAACGATTAAAATGGCTTTGTTTTTGCGCATTTGCTCTCGCTGATCCGGATGAGAGCGGCTTCGAGGGAAAACAAAAACCCTCGGTCCTGCGATAAGGACGAGGGTTAGTTAACTCTCGCCTTATCTTCCAGGGAACGTAATCCCCGCAGGAGTTAGCACCTGCGCCCTCGCGGGGCCGGTTGCTGCGGCATCGTCGGGCCTGTCCCTCCGCCGCTCTCGATAAGGCAAATCAGCATCATCAGAGATATACAGCCGCACCGCGCCTGTCAAACGGGTGCGCGAAGGGTCCGTTGATGCAGATAGGCCAAAACGCGGCAGCATCGGTAAGCTGACGCAAACGCTATTTTGACCTTCACTAGACTTGCTCTTACGCAGTCCCTTTCGATATCGTCCGCCCAAATCATCGGTTTGCGGCTCGCACCCGTAACCGTATCTCTCAGTCGCTCCGGAGTGCCTAATGTTCGTTCGCTATGCGTTACTTGCTTTGATCGCCAGTTTCTCCGTGGCTGCTGTGACCTCGGCACCGGGCTGTGACCCATGTCCCAGTTGCACCCATAAAGTAGCCTCACCTACGCCTACGAGGACTCCAACCGCGACCGCCACTGCGACGTCAACGGCGACCGCCACTGCCACCACAACTCGGACCGCCACCTCGACCGCCACCCCAACCTCAACCGCCACACCGACCCCGACTACCACGGCGACTCCGACCACCACCCGGACCGCCACCTCGACCCCGACGCCGACGCCTACCGCGACTCATACAGCGACCTCGACCCCGACGCCAACCTCGACCCCGACGCCCACGGCGACTTCGACCGCCACCACGACTGCGACATCAACTCCAACGGCGACGGCCACCGCCACCACGACGGCCACCGCGACCCCGACCACTACCGCGACCCCGACTCCGACCGCGACCCCGATTCCCAATCTGCTCAGCGGAGCGCCTGCGGAAGCGATCACGGTACTTATCAATGGCAGCTTCGGCGGTCCGGGCGCATCGGGCGACATTAAAGCTGGCGCGACAGGCATCGGCGCCGCGAGCACGGGAGGAATAACCGCGTACATTCCTGATGGCGACTTCAACAACGGCATTGCCAATATCGAAGTGGTGCCGGTGGTTGGAACCGGACCCTCGCGAGCGACGATCGCGACCACTACCCCGGTCAACTCCTGCGCCGGCAATCAGACCACCGGTACGGTGATCTGCACCGACAACCTCACCGGAGTGTATCTGATCAACGGCAACACACTTTCGCAGACCTTAACTAGCGGCGGCGTCAACCAGAAGACTTTCTCCGGCGGCAGCTGCACCACCTGCGGCGTAGTCGTCGATTCACTGCACAATCGGGCGGTCATCAGCATCGCCAACAACGCCAACTCGAATCCTTCGCCGCCACCGGGGCCCGGCGCCTACCAGGTCATCAATCTCGCCAACAACACGCTGAGCGCGCCGATCAGTCCGGTGGGAACCGATGGGATAGCGGAGAGCTTCGGCCTCAACACCGCGACTAACATGATCCTGTCGGCGAACGAACAAGGATTCTTCGACCTGATCGACATAACCAATCCTGCATCGCCGTTCGCCTATGCTTTGCCCGGCGCGCCGTTGCGCCCCTCGTTCGATTCGTCGGCGGTCGATTCCACCGGCATCGTAGTCGCGGGCGGCGAGAATTCCGGAAATTTATTAATCGGCGATTTGAGCCAGGCGACGTTTTCCACTTCTCCCCCGCTGTGGAACGCGCCGAATCAGATCGAGACTCTGCCGGAGTTCGCTCCCACATTCGGCTACTTCAGCTCTGGCATCACCGGGATGGCAATTGCCGCCGGCGCTAACGAGGTCTTCCTCGAGGACGAGGAGGGCACGGCCAGCTTCGGCGCCGGTATCGGCGCGATGAAGTTACCGTCCGTTGCCGGATTCGGAACGCCGTCGATTCAGGACTGGGTGGTGGCGCATATGCCAACCACGCCTGACAACGCATCGTGGAACATGCCAAATGATCCGCACGGACTGGTTGCCGCTCGCATCAACCTGATGATCTCCAACGGGAGCATCGCGCTCGGCACGGCGCCGAAGGGAATCGGATTCGTGGTCAACAACGAGCGCACCTACCTGGCGGTGGTTGACCTTGATGGCTTGCTCGCGGGGCCGCGCGCGCAGGCCGATGGACATCAGCTCGACCCGAACTTCCAGCCGCTGCAGAACAACCTGATCGCCTATGTGCCGGTGAATGCCTCGACGCAGACGAACTTCATTAAGAACGGGGATTTCAACGATGGATTCGGGTCGTACACCACGGGCGTGGTCAGCGGTTCCCCGCTGATCAGCATCAATACCAGTCCCGTAACTTGCCTTCCAACAACGCCGCCGCCCGCGGGCAATCCGTTCGCCAGCCTGAGTGTGCCGAGTAGCGCCGATGGTTTCTTCGAACAGCAGGTCACGGTGCCGAATACCGCCGGCCAAGTGGTCAGCTTCAAAAGCTGGGGCATCATCAGTGCGGTGACAGTCACCGTCAGTGTAGTACCCGCGATCGGGCCCGCGCAGGCAATCGGCACTTTCACCGCGCCTCAGATCATGAATTCCGATTCCAGCTGCTCTGGCACCACTCCCGCCATCAAGACCTTCAGCCTGAGCGCGTTCGCGGGACAGACGGTGACGCTGCGGTTCGAGGCGACTTCGGCGGGCAGCACCGGCGCGATTGCCAACTTCGACAATATGTTCGTCGGCAGCGGAAGCTGATGATTGGCTGAAACATTCGCACCAAAAACAAAGCGCCGATCCCTGTTAGCGGGGGTCGGCGCTTTTCGTTGTCTTGAAGTGGGCGGCCTAATTGATCAGGAATTCCGCGATTTGGATCCCGTTGAGCGCCGCGCCCTTGCGCAGCTGATCGCCGACCACCCAGAAGTTGATGCCATTGGCGATGCTGATGTCCTCGCGAATGCGCCCGACGAAGCAATCGTCCTGACCCTCGACCATGATTGGCATCGGATATTGGTTTTGCGCGGGATCATCGTAGACGCGAAGCCCCGGGAAGCGCCCGAAGGCCTCGCGCGCCTGCGCGGCGGTCACCTTCCGCTCGGTTTCGGCATTGACCGCAATCGAATGGGCGGTGAAAACCGGCACCCGCACCGTGGTCGGGCAGACCGGCAGATCGGGCATCTCAAGAATCTTGCGCGTCTCCTTGACGAGTTTGGTTTCCTCGCCGGTGTAGCCGCCCTCGCCGATATCGCCGGCCGGCAGCAGGTTGAACGCGATCTGATGCTGAAAAAACTTCGCCACCGGTTTCTCGCCCTTGCTCCACGCCAGCACCTGGCCGCGAAGTTCGTCGATGCCGCCGACGCCCGCGCCCGACACCGCCTGGAAGCTGGTTGCGACGACGCGCTTAAGCTTGCCCGCCTCGTGCAGCGGCTTGAGCGGCATCACGGTGACGATCGTCGTGCAGTTGGGGCATGAGATGATGCCCTGATGCTTGCGTGCCGCGGCGCCATTGATCTCGGGCACCACCAGCGGCACCTTCGGCTGCATCCGAAACGCGCTCGACTTATCGATCATGATCGCGCCGGCCTTCACGACATGCTGCGCGAATTTTTTCGACTGCTCTCCCCCGGCGGAGAAGAAGGCGAAATCGATGCCCTTGAATGATTCGGCGGTGACTTCCTCGACCGGGATCTGCTCGCCCTTGAAGGTCATCTTCTTGCCGACCGAGCGTGCCGACGCCAGCAAACGGATATCTCGCACCGGGAAGTTGCGTTCTTCCAGGATTTTGAGGGTGGTCTGGCCCACCGCACCGGTGGCGCCAACTACTGCGACACGTTGCCCATTAGCCATGGCGCCAGTTTATCTGCATCCTTGGTTTGAATCGAATAGTTCGGTGTATAATGTCGCCGGCTACGCCTCGCAGGGGGGAACTACATTTCACATGAAGTCTAATCTCGCGTTATTGCGGGCGGCGCGGCCCGCGCACTCGAATTCGTTCGTCCAAATTGCGCTGGTTTCGATTCCTTTGCTGCTGACAACTTTTGTGTTCAGTCCGGCATCCTTCGCGGCGCAACCCGATCTGTCCAAGGTCCCGGACATCCTGCAAGGGCAGCATTATCTGCTGCGCGACGACGATTTGATCTTCCTTCAAGGATTAGGAAGCAGTTCGAGCTACCAGGCCATCGAGACCGTGGTGCCCAGCTCGAATTCGAATTTCAGCGGTCCGGTCGTGAGCTTTACCACCTCGTTGACCAGTTCCGGCTTCACCCCTTTCACCGGAGTCGCGCTGGGACGCTTTTACAACACCGGGTATGATGACCTTCTTACGGTCGGCCAGCAGCTCATCAATGGTAACTTCGGGTGGGCGGCAACGCTGCGCGATCCGAGGACGGGGACGAATTTCTCACAGCAGATTCCCAGCTTATTTCCCCCGGAGCCGGCTCAGATTCCGATCGGGATGCAGATTGCCAAGGGAGACTTCACCGGCGACGGCTTCCAGGACGCCGCCATCGCCTACTTCGTGAATCTTAGTCCTCCGCTGTTCGGCATGAGCATCGCGACCGCATCGGACGTCAACACCAACGATTCGGCATTGGTGCTGGGACCTGCGTACTCGAGTATCGGAGCCAATCTGACCCCGCTCGGGAATACCCTGGTGGCGGGGGACTTCGCGGGAAATGGAATCTCCGGTCTGGCGGTATTGATGTCGGACAATCAAACGGTCCAGCTTTTCGCGGTTAATCCTCAGACGCTGCAGATCACGCCTGGGCAAGCCGTGCAACTGCCCTTCGCGCTGGCCGGCGGAGGGAACCAGACGCTGGTAGCGGGCCGCTTCAACGACGCCGGTCATGACCAGCTGGCGGCAATCGGGCAGGTAGCGGGCGCGAAGAAACTCGCGGTCATTTCCATCGCAATCGATCGCGACACCCTTACGCCAACGGTCAGTCAAACCGCGTACGTCAGCGTCAAAGCGGAATCGGTGCTGTTTCCGATTTCCAACGTAATCGGGAAAACCGCGCCGCTGACGGGCAAATTCGGGGTCCAGGATCAGTTGATGGTCGGGTTTACCTCTTTGCTTTTCGGCGGAATCATGGACATCGGCACCTTCGACGATACTTTCCTCTTTCATCGCGAGAGCACCACGCAGTTGAGCACGACGCAACCGACCTGTCTCTACAATTTCGAGGCAGGCAACTTCGACAATCGGGACAGCAACGGCAAGCGAATCGCTAACTATGAGATAGCGGCATTTTATCTGCAGGGAAATAATCAGGAGAACTTCGCTTGTCCAGGCGCCAATTCAGGTGCGCAAAACCTGATGGCGGAAATCTACCAGGTAAATGCCACCGGCTCCGACTGGCTGGCGCCGGTCAATCAGTACACCCTGAGCACGTTTCCGAATGGCATTAGTGGACTGGCCGGAGCCCAGATGGCGATTGGCGATACCCAGGGAAGATCGCTGCGGGTCGGCGCGCCGGACAAAGTGACCATCGAAGGACAGATTCAGCCGGATATCGTGCTGGGCATCCCGCCGATGCACGTGGACTACATCAAGCCTAACTTTGTCTTCAATCCGGCGAACCATCCCGGATGCCAGAACGCCGATATTCCATGCAATCTGAATCTGACTGTGCGCCCGAGTGTCCCCGCGCCCGGCACCGGCTTCTCCACCGAGTTCCAGTTTGCTTCCAGCTCGTCCAGCAGTTCCCACCGCACCAGCACCACGAGTTGGGCATTGGGGATCAAAGGCAGCAACCAGACCAAGGTCAGTTATGGGCTGCCGGATATCGCCAGCGTTTCGGTCAACCTGAAGGCATCGGCGCAGAACACGCATGATAATCGGGTCGCGAAGTCATTCAATACTTACAGCACCCGGAGCGACAGCCTTACCGCGACGACCGGGTTTGCGGACCACATCTTCTTCAGCCAGGTGCGGCAGAACATCTACTACTATCCGGTCCTGGGCCAGTTGACCTGTCCTTCGACGATTCCCAATTGCGCGCCCAACCAGATGACGCAACTGTATGTGGCGTTCTCCGCTCCCGACCGCGTCACCCAGGGCGATATCGATGCCACCACGCTGGACTGGTATCAACCGGGACACGAGCCGGGAAACATCCTGACCTATCCGTGGGACTTGAATCATCTACAGAGCCAGTACACGGAAAATCTTTCCCCTGAAACTACCAACCCGGCGCCATGTCGCGGCACCGACACCTCGCAGATCGCGTATTCGACTACCTGGAGCAGCGGTTCGGGTCATAGCCAGACCAGCGGTTCCAGTAATGCATTTTCAACCGATGTCTCGCTCTCGGTCGCCGGGAGCGCATTCGGCGTCAGCGATCAAGCCTCGGTGAGTGTGGCGGATAGCTCCTCGGTAAGTACGCTGCAGCAAAGCACGCAAACGCTTTCGGCCGCGGAAGGAATCACCATCAACAAGCCGGTCTTCGGGAGCGATGTGGCTCAATGCTGTCTGTACGACTTCGGCAGCTATCTGTTCGGTCTCGCGAATCCAAACGGAACTTTCCAGTCATTCAATCTTACGAACTCGGGGGGAAAACCCATCGATGTTCAGACCACCGGGCCCCTGGTCGTTGGTTTTGTCAGCAATCCGACGCCCAACAGCAGCGACGAGCTGTCATGCGGCGGTGCGCCGGCTTGGTGGCAGCAGGTTTACAACCTGCCCGATGTTGCGCTGATTCATCCCGAGCGTTGGGACTGGTCCAAATCCAATAAGACCACGACCTTCAATCCCGCGCAGCCCGGCGTCTCGCCGCTGGTGCAGCCGTTCTATCATGCCAATGGGTTCTTCATCACCGAGCAGGGAACCAGCGGAGGGCCTACGTTGAGCGAGGCTCGGCAGGGAGATCAACTGACAGTTTCGGCGCGGCTCTATGACCTGAGCCTGCGCGATACCGACGATCCTGCTCTCACGGATCCGGCGGCCTCGATTCATGCGCGCATCTATGGCCAGCTTTACAACGAAGGAGAACTCGACGGAGACAGCTTCCTCATCGGCGAGACCACATTGCCATATATCCCGGCGCTCAAATCGACCCGCCATACCGGCCCCAACTGGCGCGACGTGTCGGTCAATTTCGACACCACTCCCTACGGTGGCGGTCAGTATATGGTGTTCTGGGTCGTCGCCTGGATGGAAGACGCCGGCGGCAATCTCGTTCCCGAGATGCCTGATCATGGGCTCACGGCGGACCCAACCAACCTGACATTCACGCAGATAACCGATGTCCCGACCCAGGCGCACAGCAACAACATCGGCATGTACCCGGTGAACTCGCCCTTCTTCATCGCGGACAAGAACGCGCCTATCGGTGCGCTTCAGGGCGGTGAGACATTGAGCATCGCGGATATGGCGGTGGTGGGGACAGCAGCGCGCGATCTTCGCGGAGAACTCGATCTGCGCATCCACTCACAGTCGGCGCCGGCCTCGAACGTAACGGTAACGCTCGATTTGCGCGGCCCAAAGGGAGCGCACAAAGTGCTCGGCATCCAGCGCGTTCCCTACGTAGCTGCCGATGGTGATTACCTGATGCGAGCCATCATCCGTCCCGAGCTTTGCGGTCGCTCGACGATCATCGCCAACGCGACGGCCGAAGACGGTAGCGCGGCGACGGCTAAAATAATCGCGCTTATCAAGTGCAGCAGTCGAGGAATTATTTCACCGTGACGGTTCCCTTCATCATGCAGCCATGGACTTCGCAGTGATATGCGAAGGTACCTGGACTGTTGAACGTACGATCGAAGGTGTCGTGCTGATTGAGGATCGACGAGGGGAATGATTCAGCTGAGATCGGTTTGCATCTCTCGGTTCCGGGATTGCTGGTGACCGTATGCGGTTCGCCGCCTTTGTTGGTCCAGTGTACGGTCTGACCTTGGTTGATAGTCAGATTGTTGGGGAAAAAGAAGTCATCCCCGATACTTATGAAAACCTCGGTAACCTGGGTTCCCGGCGTCAACGTTATGGTTCCGGTATTGTTGCCCGCACAAACCCCGAAACGATAAGTCCCGTTGATTTGCTCATGAGTCGCCTCGACGCTGCTGAGGATTATCTTGCAATTGCCCAACACGTCGCCCTTGGTAGGACTCAGCGTCAAAGCTACGGCGGTAGCAGTCACCGAACCCGCTAAAGTTCCCACATCGGTAAATGCCCCGCCGGGCGCGTTGGGAAAACTGATGGTCCAACTTCCCTTCAAGGTGGACTTTCCCTTCGCGGCTTTGCCTTCGGTGAAAGCGACGCTGATGTTGCCCAATCCCTGCTTGCTGTCCTGGATATTTCCAGCCCAGGCGCCGGCCACCGCAAGCGGCGGAGGCGGAGGAGGCGGCGGAACTTTTTTCGCCGCCAACGCGTCTGAGGAATCGTCGCCCCATCCGGTTTGTGCCCGCGCTATCGAGCCCGTCAGCGCAACCGTCGCGGAGACGGCCACAATAAAGGCGCAGGCCCAAGCGGAAAACCCCCAAGTCGTTTTCACCATTGATTCTCTCCTCACCGCTCTATCGGCGCGCTTGAGGCTCCCAACGCTATGGCGTGAAAAATAGAGTTACAGAATGTGAAGTGGAGGCGGTCGAGCGCGGCCTAAAGTTCCCAGGCGATTTTTTCGCCGGCCTCGGGCAGATAGGCACAGAACGCGCCGGTGCGAATGCTTCGATCCAAATGATCCCCGAGCCTGGCGTCATGGCGCCTGATCAGCTCGAGGCCGGTGCGGATGTGTTTGGTCACCAGCGAACGCGCGCGTTCGCCATGCGCGAAGTTTTTGCGAGCGCGCCCGCCACGTCCGATTGCGGCGCTTAATTCGTCGGTCAAAACTTCGAGCTCGCGGCGGGCACCTTCAATCCGGCCTGGATCGTTCTGACCTTGCGCATCCTCAAGTTCCACGCGCAATTCATCGCGGCGGCGCCGATATTCGTCGCGCGCCTGAGCATCCAGGGTCTGGCCCGCATCGCCCAAGCCACGCTGCACCTTCATTCCCTCGAGCACCACGAGGTCCGATCTGTTCTCAGTTGCCGCGCCACCTTCGATCGCCTGCACCATGTCGATAACGTGGACGCGTTCTCCGGGACGACCAAGTAGGTGCGCGATATACGCGAGGCCCTTGATGCCTCGCATCCGAAAGGTTTGGCCGTCGTGAGTGATGACCCAGTCACCTTCGCGCTTGAACATCGAATTGGCAGCGGCCCTCGCGTTTGGCTGAACCGTCCCACGGCCGTCGCTGCGATGCGCCGCGACCCTATCGATCCAGCACTGCCCGGCGCCGCATCGGCGGTAAATCTCGATCGCGGCGGCGAATTTCGCGTCGGCCTCCGCACGATTGCCAGTCGAGAGCAACGCCGAACCCCAACTGCTCAGCGTGTCGGCTTCTTCGAGAGGCAAGGCGAATCTTTTGGAGATCGCGACCGCTTTTTCGAAGTGTGGCGCGAATGGACGCCGCTGCGCGGCGGCTAGCCTACCTTCCGCACGCTCGATTATAGCGGCGCGGCCGAGCCAGTCCTCGCCTTGCGCGAGGATTTCGCGACATATCTGCAAGTGAGCATCGGCGCGTTCCGGACGGTCCGCCTCGATCTCCAGCGTCGCCGCAAGCGGCCGAACGCCGCTCTCAAGCCAATAGTCAGTTGGATGATACAGCCGCAGCGCTTCTTCAATAAGTTCCAGAGCCTGCTTCGGATCCCCTGCCAGCCTGTAGCTGCCGGCCAGTGCGGGCAACGACGTCGCTACATCCCAAAGATGGCCGGTCCGGCGAGCCCATTCGATCATCGTCCGTTGTCTCTCGATTGCGCCTTCGAAGTCGCCGTCGAACATGGCGATGGAAGCCTGGAACTGCGGATTTATCGGATGTGCAGCGGCGATTTCCTTCGCGCGTTGCGAATTTCCGCTACTGATCTCGGTCATTGCGAGGAACTCTAAAGCGCGCTGGCGCAGATTGGGCGGCATCCCTTCGCGCTCAACCGCCATCGTAAAGAGCCGCCGCGCCTCGGCAGGGTTCAGCATCGTCATGTTGGTCCAGCCGGCGGACCACACCGCGACGTGAAGAAGAGTGGGATCACGCGTCTCCTGCAGCGCCTGCATCACCCCCTGCCGCATCGCCGCGGATTCGCGATGGCGCCCTTTGATCGACAGGAGCTGAGCAAAAAACGCTCCCGCATGTATCCACATCGGACCGGAAAGCTCGCGCCAAAGCTCCGTTGCTCGTCTAGCCGAAGCCAGCGCTTCCTCGATACGGACCTGCTGAAACAGCGCGACGGACATGCCCCGATGCAGCCATCCGGGCGTCAGCGGATCGGTCCACTCCCCCTGCCATTCCTGGCCCTTGCGAAAATATTCGAGCGAGCGCTCGACGTTCATTTGGGGCGCGAAATCCGCGAGGAAAACCTGTGCGAGGCCTAGCGTTACATTTATCGAGGCTATGCGCTCGTGGATTTTTAACTCGCGATAAAGTTCCAACGCCTGTTCCAGATGCGCGATGCCGGCGGCAGGATCTAACTGAAATGCTTCCACCTGGCCCAAGCCAAACAGCATATCCGCGCGACGCGCGTCGCGATGACCCGTGGTCATCTTATCCACGGCACGCCAATGTCGCGCCGCGAGTACGTAGGCATACACCCCATACGCGGCCTTGGCGGCGCGCGACGAGTATTCGATGGCCTTTTCGGTCAGACCCGCGGCGCGATAATGATGCGCCAGCTCGTCCAGATGTGCGGAGAGGGTTTGGGCGTGGAGCTGCTGGAGCGCTTCAGCGACCTCGCGATGCAAGCTGATCCTTCGGTTGGTATCCAATGCCTCGTAGAGTGCCGAGCGGATGAGGGCATGCGCGAAACGAAAGCGATCATTCTCGAGTTTGATCAGGATTCCCGCTGCCGCCGCCTCATCCAGTCTCGAGTTGGATTCTTCTTGCGAGATCGCAGCAACCTTTCGACAGAGCTCGCCCGCGAAGTCATTGCCGACCACGGCGGCAATGTTAAGCAGTGACTGGGTCGGCTCCAAAAGCGTTGCCAGCCGGCGCCGTATCGCCTCGCGCAAAGTATGGGGAGTCCGGAAATGCTCACTCGGCGCAATCAAGCGACCGCCTTCGCGTTCGGAAACCAGGTCGCGCACGATGCCGTCCACAAAGAGAGGATTGCCGGCTGTGGCGGAATGCAGCCGGGAGGCCAGTTCGCCCTCGGGCACCTGTCCCGCCATCGCGCGATAGAATTGGCCGACCTCGGCCTCGCTCAATCCCACAAGCGGCAACGAGCGCGCCTCGCGAGAGAGAGCGCCGATCTGTTGCGCAAGCTCCGGCACGCTCCGCACTTCGAGGTCGCGATACGTCCCAACGATTAGCATGGCGATACGGTCCAGTTCGCGTGCGACGAACCGCAGCGTCAGCAACGATGAAATATCGGCGTCATGCAGATCGTCCAGGATAATGACCAGCGGTCCCACCCCGCCAAAAATCTTGAGCAGCGTCGCGACCGCATCGAAGAGGCGAAAACGCGCCTGCTCCGGATCCATCGGTGGTAAGAGCGGGAGCCTTCGGGCACTCGGGCCCCGATGCAACTCCGGCACAATCTGCGCTACCGCCTCAATGGTTGAGTAGGTTTGCTCCGATTCGATGATGGCTCGTCGGGTCGTTGAATCCAGTGCGGCAACCAGTGCGCGAATCACCTGAATCCATGGCCAGTACGCGGGCGCGCCACCGCCTTCCCAGCAGCGGCCCCAGACCGTCCGAATTCCGCGTGCGCCGGCTTCGCGACCGACCTCCTCCGCCAACCGGGTTTTTCCGATACCGGGCTCACCCGAGATAAGTAACAAACGCCCCCGCCCACTGCTCGCATCGTCTAGCGCGGCGTTCAGCTCGGCGAGCTCGCGCTTGCGGCCGATGAAATTGTCAAACGATGTTGGAGCGTCCCCCGTATGCATCGTGGAGAATGTAGATCACTCTGCGGACGAACCGCGAGGGCCGAAATCGAACGATTTACACTTTCTCGAGCAGCCACTCAGAGACTAACTCGGTCATCTCCTTGCGGCACTCGATCATGATGTGGCCGGTGCCTGGGTAAAGCTTCATCGTCTTAGGCTCGCCCGCGCGCTCGTACAGCATCTCCGAGCACTGATGCGACAGGATGGTGTCCGCCATCCCGTGAAGTAGCAGCAGCGGCTTCGGCGCCAGCTCGCCCACCGTATGCGCTCCCGCAAGCTGGCTGGAAATCGCGATGACGGTGGTGACATTCGGACTTAGCGTGCCGGCATTGATCGCCACCGCGCCCCCAAATGAATGCCCGATTAGCCCGGTGCGCGGATAGCCGGTGCCCTTGAGAAAGGCCATCGCCGCGAGCGTATCGAGGACGCATTCGCCGAAGTCATTGGGCAACCGATAGTTGATGCGCGCGATGCTGATGCCCTGTTTCGGCAGGTTCAATCCGAGCCTCGCATAGAGCATCGCCGGACCGTCATAGCCGCCGATCGCGCCGCTGACGCAAAGCGCCGCGCGACCCGGTTCCGCGGCCGCATGGAGGATCATCGGGATGGGGCCGCGCGTGGTCTGAATCTGGAGCCATCGCGCGCCGGCGACTTCGGGGCCGGGTTCGATGCCCGTAATGCGGAGGTTGATGCCTTCGTCGCTCATCTTTTATCGACTGAGAGCTGGGGCTCGGGATCGTCATCGCCGAGCATCCGCATTCCGTAGCGGATCAGCGCGATGAACTTTTCCGCGCGGTCAAGCAAATCAGTCTGCTCGTGAGCGGGCGCATCGACGATTTCAACCGAGGTGGCATGGAGATTCTGCTTGAGGATGTTGACCGCGCGCTCCAAGCTCTCGCGATCGCGCGCATGGCTTTTGGCAATGTCGCGTCGGAGCGCGCGCTCGCGGATGTAAATCAGTTCGCCCATCGCAGATAGAGCGCTCAGCTTAGCGCAGTCAGATTAGAGTTCAACCCGCATCGCTGGCGGATCCCAGCGCGCGGACCTACGATTTGTTTTAGCTCGCGCGAGCAAGCCGAAATGCCAAACATCGAGAGAGTCGAAGCGGCGCGCCATCAATATGCCGAAATGCTGCGGGAGAAATGCGGTCTGCGCAACGAGCGTCTAATCGAGGCGCTCGCGAAGGTTCCGCGCGAGGACTTCCTCGGGCGGGGACCCTGGATTCTTAGCGATTTGTCGCTCAAGCCTCGCTACACCTCCGACGATAATCCGGCTCATCTGTATCAGGATGTGCTCGTCAGCATCGATCCATCGCGAGGCCTCAACAATGGGATGCCCAGCGGCCTCATCAAGTGGATCGATGCGCTGGACCTGCACGAAGGCGACACCGTCGTTCACGCGGGATGCGGCCCCGGTTACTACACGGCGTTGATCGCAGCAGTGGTGGGCGAGCGCGGAAGAGTTGTCGCATACGACATCGACGCGGATCTCGCGGCAAAGGCTAAATCCAACCTGCGGTCATTCGCAAATGTCGAAGTGCATGCTGCCGATGCATCGAAGTACGATCCCGGCCCGGCAGATGCGATTCTCATCAACGCGGGCGCGACCCATCCGCTCAATCTATGGCTCGACTCGATGAAGGAAGGCGGGCGGATGGTGTTTCCGCTGGTGCGATGGCCGCTGGGCGCGATCTTCGGTCAAGGGATTGCTGGATGGGGGGCGATGATGCGCGTGCGCCGGCTCGCGGGCAGCATTTTTGGCGAACGATCATCCGCGGGGCACGGCGCAATGATGCGAGTGCAACGCGACGCAATGGATCAATATGCGGCATCATTTGTTGGGCCGGTCGGCATGTTTCCATGCTTCGGGGCGCTGGATCGCGCAGCCGATCGATTATTGCAGCAGGCCTGGAACACGCCGATAAGCGCGGTGCGTTCATTGCGCCGCGAGCATCACGACAGGGAGTCATCATGCTGGTTGCATGGCGCGGGCTACTGCTTCTCGCGCAATGACCCCGGCTAGTGGTCGCCGGCGGGTTGAAGTCGCTGCTCGAGTTCCTCAAGGCTGTTCACGAAGCAGATTTGATTTTCTCGATTTGATTCGCGCACGAAATCGCGCAGCGCCGTGCTCTCATCCACATAGCCGGAGATGTCGCCCACGATGGCAAGACGCAGATGGTAGTTGACGAACTTCTGCACGGTTTCGCCGGCGATCCCGGTACTCAAGCGAAAGAAGTCCTCGCCCGGCCGGACTACGGGAATCGCCACCAGCGTCACACGATGCTCCCAGGCCATGCTCATGAGGTCGTTCAACTCGTAATTGTTTCGAATCGGCGCACCTTCGACCGCGCATTCCAGGTATTGCACAGTGCTTCCCCGAAGAGTCGCCTGCCTGATCACCATGCGAAATCATCACTCCGTTGTCCGAAGTCTCGCAACATTTGCATGGCGCGCCGACCCCAACATAGAGTCTTGATCGATGCGCGAGCGAAGCGATTTTGAGGTTGTCATAGTCGGCGGCGGAATTGCCGGAGCGTCGCTCGCGTATTTTCTCGCCGAGCGCGGCGTGACCGACATCGCGCTGCTCGAGCGCGAAAGCCAGCACGGCTACCATTCGACCGGTCGCAGCGCCGCCACGCTGGTCGAGAGCGATCCCATCGCGCCGGTGCAGCAACTCAAGGCCTTGGGCGGCAAGTTCCTGCGCAATCCGCCCGAGGGCTTTGCCGAGAACGCTTTGCTCAATCCATGTCCGGTAATGCTGCTCTATCGGCGCGGCAATCTGTCGCAGTTCGAAGCCAAGGTTGCGGGACTGCGACGCGACCGCATCGGGTTCAAGGTGCTGAGCGCGTCCGAGGCTATCGCGCAGGTTCCCGCGCTCGCGCTGGAGGATGCCGATCGCGCGGTCGTTCTCACCCACGACGGTCGCATCGAGGTGCATGAGCTTCTGACCAGCTACCTGCGTCATGCGCGCAGCCACGGCGCCACGATTCGCACCTCGAGCGAAGTGCGCGAGCTCATCGTTGAGAATGGCCGCTGCGCAGGAGTCGTGACCGATGCGGGGAGGCTCACTGCGCGATGGGTCGTCGATGCCGCCGGCGCGTGGGTGGGCCAAATCGCCAAAATGGCGGGCGCCGCTGATATTCCATTGGAGCCTCGACGCCGCACCATCGTTACCTTCGCGCCGCCGTCGAATCTCTCAGTGAGCGGATGGCCATTTCTCATCAGCGAAGCCGACCAGATTTACTTCGCTCCCGAATCCGGCGGCCTGCTGCTGAGTCCGATGGATCAGGAACCGATCCAGCCTTGCGATGTGCAGCCCGATGACGAAGTAATCGCGGCCGCAATGGAGCGTCTGCGCGGACTGGCTCCCTCGCTGGTGCCGGCCAGCTTGAAACGCAAATGGTCGGGACTGCGAACCTTCTCGCCCGATTCGATCCCGGTGGTTGGGGAGGACCCTCGCATCAAAGGATTTTTCTGGCTCGCCGGCCAGCAGGGCTTCGGCATCGAGAGCAGTCCCGCGCTTGGCCAGATCGCGGCCGACCTGATTGCGCGAGGCACCACCGATCGTTTCGATGCCTCGATACTTTCGCCCGCACGCTTCACAACGACCCCGTCATCTCGCTAATAAGACTCCATCGCTACGTGGAGGTCCCGATGAGCCTGGTTCCATATCCCGATCAATCAACCCTGTGCGAGGAAGCACGCGACACGCTCGCGCAGGCGCCGGTACTGCTCAACATCTTCAAAATGATGGCGAACGCCGACACCTTAATCCTGCCGGTAACGCGGCTCGGCGGCGCGATCCTCAGCCGCCAGAAGCTCGACGCGAAATTGCGCGAACTCGTGATCCTGCAAGTCGCGCACATCGAAGGTGGCGAGTACGAATGGATTCAGCATGTGCCGATCGCGATTTCCGTCGGCGCCACGCAGGCGCAAGTCGACGCGCTTAAGAATCAGGCGCTCGATTCGCCGAGTCTCACGCCGCTGGAGCGGCTGACGATGCGGTTTACCGAGCAGGTCGTCAATCGCGTGAAAGCCGACGAGAGCATCGTGCGCGAGCTGATGCAGCTGCTGTCGCCGCGCGAGATCGTCGAGCTGATTTTCACGATCGGGTTTTACATGATGGCGGCGCGGCTGACGGAAACGACGCGCACCGATCTCGATCCTCCGGCGGGAACCAAGGTCCTCGATGCGCTGAAGCGGCAGTCTTAAACGGATGCGCGCGTGGCGGCGGCGCGGCGCGCGCGTTCGGTATCACCGGACCAGGTCCACGCGTGCTCGGTGCGGCTGACGCCGACCAGCACGCCATTGAACGCGCTCGGATGAATGAACAGCTCAGGCATGCCGGCTTTGTCGCGCGGGCGCGGCGCGAATTTCGATCCTCGCGCTTCGAGGCGTTTGGCGAGCGCATCAACGTCGTCGGTCTCGACGAAGAACATATAGAGCGAGTCGCCGCGCTTGCGATGAAAGCGGCCCATCGCTTTTTCGTAGTCAGTGATTTGCGAGAGCTCAATGCGATCGAGGCGCTCCGGCGAATTGAACAGCGTCAGCGTGCCGGTGTAGCCGAACTCCGGACTGGTGATGGGGCTGAACTTCGTCGCATCGAGGTTGAAAATCGCCGCATAGCGATCCGCGGCGGAGCGCCAATCGGCGACGACATTAGTAACCTCGTAGATCCACTTAATCGCACCGACCGGATTGCGCTCATGATGCGCGCTTAATACCGCGTTGATTCCGAACGTCGCCTTCGGATCGAGGTAGAGCTGACCCGAAGCGCGCTCGAAGCGCACGCCATCCGCGTCGAGTTGCCGCGCCGCCGCATCGATGTCCTCGACCGAGAAACCTGCGCCGTAGAGTCCACCGTCATACTTGGCGATGAAGTCCGCGATCGGTCCAGCACCGTCGGCCACAAGCAGCTCGATGAGACTGCTGCCAGCCTGCATTGTCGAGCGCTTCGCGTGTAATATGGAAATGTCATCGCGGCGTAGAAGTTCAGCGCCGAAGACTTCCACCACGACGCG
This sequence comes from uncultured delta proteobacterium, assembly GCA_963761255.1. GTDB lineage: Bacteria > Desulfobacterota > Binatia > Binatales > Binataceae > DATGKG01. Next base: position 23,556 of record CAVXGH010000014.1, on the reverse strand, counting down.
CTCGGCCGCTGCGCGGTCGCGCACCGCGATTTGAACTCGGTCAACGCGTTTTAGCATCGAGGTTTCCTTACTGCAGTTGCGGTTCGGAGCCCGGCGGTTCCATCACCGGCGATCCATGATGCATCACCATGAACCATTCATTGCCGACGCGCTCGAAGACGTTAGTGGTGAGGACCTGGGTTTTCATGATGCCATCGTAACCGCGCTGGGTCAGATTTTCTTCGACCACCACCACCGCGAGATCGCCGGTCATGATGACGTTGACGTCGCCGATATCGAAGCTCATCTCGAAGACGCCTTCGAAAATGCGCTCCCAGCTCTGCATCACCGGACCCCATCCCAACAGCTTGCGCCATCCGGGATGGATGCAGACGATCTGGCGATCCTTAAGCCAGACCTTTTCCATCTTCTCCATGTCGAGACTTTCGAACGCGCGATAAAACTCTCGGTTCGCTTTTACTACTGCTTCGTGTTCGGACATTTGGAACCCGGCGTTGGGGATGTGGAATCAGCCTAGTCGCCGAGAGATATCGCCGCAAATGGGCTAGTCCGGCGGGAGCAATGCGGCCAGCCGGGCGCCGGTGGCGCGATGAGAAATTGCAGCGTCGATGAGGATAGAGATTTTTTTCGCCGCCGCGACAATCGGAATCCCGCCGCGATGGATATTCGAAATGACGGTGCGATCCGGTTCCAGCGAACTCAGCCGCGGCCGGTAGATGATATACGCGCTAAGGCTCTCGGCGGTCGCGAGGCCCGGCCGCTCGCCGACGAGCATGCACACCACAACGGGGCGGAGAATCTCGCCGATATGATCCTCGATCCTGACTCGCGCATTCCTGACGAAGATCGGTTTGAGCACGCGATATTTTTCCGCCAGCGTTTTGCCAAGCTTGCGCAGTAACGGTCCCGCGCTGGTTTCCAGAGCGGCCGAGGAAAGACCATCGCCGACAAAAATCAGCACCGAAGGCTTCGATGCCGCCTTCCTGGATGCCGGCTTGTTCAGCACCCTGAGTTTAGGGATCTGGTCGGCGCGCAAGCGGCGGCCACGCTCCGGACGATGAAGATATTCATCGCGGGTCGCGGCCTCACTATGGAACTCGACCAGGCCGTTTTTCCGCGCCCAGTCCGGGCCGACTTCGGTCATCACCGCGTCCACCGCACGCGCGTGATCGGCGCGAAACTTCAATAATGCGGCGGTCGTGTAACGCGCACCCGCTCTGCCGATATCCAGCCGCGCCGGCGTTTCCGCGCCGCGGGATTCGTGGCTCTTCATCTCGTTCCGCTGACGAGCGATGGATCGCCGGCGCGCCGCGTCAATTTACCGTCATGCATAATTCCGCGTTCTTCGCACCACCGTTCGAACTCGGGCGCGGGCCGAAGATTCAAAACCGCGCGCAGCGCCGCTGCATCGTGGAAACTGGTGGACTGGTACGAAAGCATGACGTCGTCGCCCATCGGCAACGCCATGAAGTAGTTGCATCCGGCCGCCGCGAGCAACAGGGCGAGATTTTCGCAATCGTTCTGGTCGGCGCGCGCGTGGTTGGTGTAGCAGGCATCGGCGCCCAGCGGCACGCCGAGCAACTTGCCCATCATGTGGTCCTCGAGGCCGGCGCGCGTGATCTGCTTCGCATCGAAAAGATATTCCGGTCCGATGAAGCCGACGACCGTGTTGACCAGGAACGGGTTGTAGCGCCGCGCGAGGCCGTAACATCGCGCCTCGAGTGTCACCTGGTCGGCGCCCTCATGCGCGTCGGCAGAAAGCTCCGAGCCCTGGCCGGTTTCGAAGTAGGTAAGGTTCGGAGCGCTTAGGGAGCCGCGTTCGCGAATCGCGCGATAACTCTCATCCAGCATCGCGACGTTGATTCCGAAACCACCGCACGCCTTCTCCGTACCTGCCAGGCTTTGAAAAAGAATGTCCACCGGCGCGCCGATTTCGAGCGCGCGGATTTGCGTCGTCACGTGGCCGAGCAGACAGTTCTGCGTCGGCGCGCCTGTGCGCTCGATGATCTCCGCGGTGAGGTCGAGCAAACGCTTGAGGTTGGCCGGTTCATCGACGCATGGATTGATTCCGATGAGCGCGTCGCCACTTCCATACGCGAGACCTTCATATATCGATGCCGCGATCGCATCGGGATCGTCGCGCGGATGATTCGGCTGCAGTCGCGTCGAGAGACGCCCGCGCAGACCGATGGTGGTGCGCGCTTTGGTGACGACGCGGACCTTGGCGCCGATGGTGATCAGATCGAGATTCGATGACAGCTTCGCCACGGCGGCGGCGATTTCACCGGTGCATCCGCGGCCCGCGCGCGCGACCTGCTCTTCGGAAGTCTCATCGTCGAGAATCCATTCGCGAAATTCACCGACCGTCTGGTTGGCGATTTCGTTATAGCTGGATCGATCGAGCGCATCGTCGATGACGCGGGTGACCTCGTCGCGTTCGTACGACACCACGGGATTCTCGCGCAGATCGCGCAAGGTCAGATCGGCAAGCACCATTTTCGCCGCGACGCGTTCCTGTTCGGAGGCCGCGGCGATGCCGGCGAGTTCGTCACCCGAGCGCGCTTCGTTGGCGCGCGCGAGAACATCCTTGATGGACTTGAACTTGTACGATTTGCCGAACAGCCGCGTCGTCAGTTTCATGATGCAACTAGCGCCAGACTCGCGATCGCATCACGTCAAAGTGATGGTCGTAGGTCCAAACGGGTATTCTTGCGCGACTCGCGAGCACCGCTACCAGGGCGTCGAAAAGCGTAATCGATTGATCGCGGTACTTCAGAAGCTTTTCATGAGCCGCGCGATAGTCTTCGAGGGTAGGCGCCACGAGCGTGAAACCTTGGTGAACATCAGTAAGCCAATGAAGTGAGATGCCGGTTCCGAACCTGCGAAGAATCAGCGCATGCGCTTCAAACAGGGTCGGAAACGAGATCAGGATATCCCGTTGGTCCTTCGCGATCTTCGTGAGTTCCGATCGCGCGCGCTGATGGTATTGATCACTTCGATCTAACGCCGCGTAGATCGGACCGGTATCGGCCAGCACGGCGAGCCTCATCGCTCTGCGAGATATTTATCGTGTGCGACGCTGATATCTCGTTTACCACTGCCGCGTGGCGCCGGTGTGATCCTTGGCGTTCGACGCGCCGGCAGATAGCCACGTTCGGCCAGGAATGAGCGCAAAGCGGCCTGAACCACCGCGGTCAGGGCCGGAGCCGCTTCTTGATCGCTGACGTAGGCATCGAGTGCTTGTGCTATTTCCCGATCCAAAGTAATCGTGGCGCGTCTCATACCAACACCATAAGACCAACCTATTCCGATGACAAGTATGAATCTTCACCAAATGGTTCTCAAATGTTCGTTCGATTAAAAATGGAAGACGCGAACGGATTTGATACGCTCACGATCCCATTCAATCAATTCCAGCACATGCTTAGGCTGGTCGGTGTCGAGGTTCGAGTGGCGAAGATATTCGACCGCGGCGCTGCTGTCGGTTTCGACCACTGAAACAATTTCGAAGCGCAGAGTGGTGAACCGCTCCATCCCGCGGCGTGCGTATTCGCGAATCTGATCGCGTCCTTTAAGAACCGACGCCTGAACCTCAGGATAAAGCTGACTCACGACGGCGCTCGCATGGGTCGCGTCTCGCGCATATAACGCCGCCACTTTGTCGGGATTGCGACTCTCCCATGCTGCCGCCCATGCGAGGACGCGAGTGCTCGGTGATCCCATCGTATGCCTCCATTCATCGCCGCGCGGGAATCACCGGCAGCACCAGGTGCGATGCGAAGCCGCGATTGTGCATCACAGTCTGAATCGCGGGCCGCGTCTTCGCGTCCGCAAATAGTGGATGCCCAGTGTTCGGATTGCGATCGAAGCGTGGGAAGTTGCTGGAGCTGATTTCTAGCCGAATCCGATGTCCCTTCTGAAACATATTCGAGGTTGACCACATGTCAACGGTAAACTCGGTCACCTCGCCCGGCGCCAACATCTTCTCGTGCGCGAATGATTCGCGGAAGCGCGCGCGGATGATTCCCTCGGTAAGATTTCGTGCGAAGCCGCAGTCATTTACATCAACCAGCTTCGCGGTGAAGTCGGTATCACGCGCCGATGACGACGCGTACAGCACCAGCCGCACCGGGCCGGTGACCTCGAGGTCTTCGGTGAGCGGCTCGGTCGAGTAGACCAGGACGTCCGCGCGCACCTCAGCTTCGCGCTGATCCCACGCGCCGCCCTGCAGCGCGCCCGGATAACAACAGAGCGCGCCGCCGATGGTCGGAGTCGGATCGAGCGGATTGTAGAGATATACGTCCGCCGGTTCATCGCCGGGATGCTCGGTCGAAAGCGCGCCGTCATCCATGATGCTATTGGCGCGCCCGCGGCTATGCAGATAGAAGCGGCGAAAATCAGTGCCCGGCAGCGGCCAATCCTTTTCGTCGCGCCACTGATTGATGCCCATGGTGAAGACGCGCACCGGCGCCTCCGCATCGAAGCCGCCCCGCGCGCCCTTCAGCCAATGATCGAACCATCGAAGCTGCATGCCATCGAGGTCGATCGAAATCGGACTCGACGCCATACCGAAGTCGACGCTGCCGACCAGGTTCGCAAGCGGCACCGCATGATGCCACGGGCCGAGCACCAGCCGCTGTCCGCGCCGCGCGCCGTCGCTGCCGCCACTCTCGCGCATGCCGGTGTAGTTGCGAATCGTGCCGCCCTGAAAGATGTCGTACCAGCCGCCGATGTTGAGCGCGGGCACATTGATTTTGTTGTGCTGTTCCTCGATGCAAATCGCCTTCCAGTATTCGTCGTAGCGCGGATGATCGATCCAATCGAAGAAATACGGCGCTCCTTTGCGGAACATCGGAAAATCGCGCAACGGCAAATGCTCCATGGTGTCGCGCATGCGATCGATCGATCCCACGGTCTTGCCCAGTTCGCTGAGCAGTGCGGCATCGCCGGCGTTTTGTTCGCGCTCGCGTAGCAGCCGCGCCGGGGCCAGCGCACCCATCGTCCAGCTCACGTTGAAAAACAGCGAGAACGCGCCGCCCTGGTAGGTCCATCCATCGTGATAGTCGCTGGCGGTAATGAGCGGCGAGATGCACTTAAGATGAGGGGGCGCCTGCGTCGCGGCCAACCACTGCGTCGCGCCCATGTACGATGCGCCGTACATGCCGACATTGCCGTTCGACCACGGCTGACGCGCCGCCCACTCTACGGTGTCGTAACCGTCGCTCGCCTCGACGGTGAAGCAGTCCCACACCCCGTCGGATGCGAAGCGGCCGCGACAATCCTGGATCAAGACGTTGTAACCGGCAGCGGCCGCGCGGAGAGAATCCATCGTTAGCGCGAAAACCATCGGCATCGATTTGTTGTACGGCGTGCGATTGATGATAACCGGCAGCTTCTCGGGGCCGTCGGGACGGAACAAATCGCCGCGCAGCACACATCCGTCCCGCATCGGGATTTCGAGGTTTTTCTCGAAGATGATTTTCGCCATGATCGACTCCTATCCTGATGTGGCTTGTAGCGCGGGCCCCCACCCGCATCAACCGCCGAAAAACGCATACGCACCATCGCCGCCGAAATGTATGATGTCCGCTACTATGCGCCGACGCTTAACGATTCCGACGATCGCTACGCTGTTTTGGATTTTCACCATCGCGGCGAGCGCGACCGGCAACCTCAAGCTCGATGTGATGGGCGATCTAGGCGCGGGCGCGAAAAACCAGGCGGAGGTTATTGCTCCCAATGGTACGGTTGTCGCCAAAGTCACACCCGGCGCGGAAATCGCGCTTCCACCGGGAGTCTACAAGCTCAGGCTTCCGCTGATTGGCGGGACCATCAACAAGGATGACATCGCGATCGAGGCCGGTCGCACCCACACGGTGCTGATTCAGGATGCCGCGGTCCTCACGGTGTCAGTGAAAGACAAGGATGGTCACGATCCAGGCTTCAGCGTGACAGTGAATCAGACCGACGAGCCGCGTACTCGGCTCGCAACGTTCCTCTCCGGCGAGAAGATATTATTCGCGCCATCGATGGTTGACGTAAAAGTCGATGCGCCGCCGCAGGGTTACGATTGGCATGCGGTCACCCTCATTCCCGGCCATCGGAAAGCCCTGACGTTGGATGAAGTGCAGCATGCCGAGCTGACGATCCAACCGATGCTATCGAAACTGGCGGTGGACAAGACCTCGCGCGTGATTGTTTATCGCGCGGGCACCCAGAGCCGGGTCGCGGTCAGCGAACCCGCGCCCGAGCATCGCATCACCCTGGAACCGGGTGACTACGATGTCTTCGTAGAGAATCATTCGGGCAAAGGACGGCCTTACTCGATGCTAAATGGAATCCACCTCGACCCCGGCGCGAAGGTCTCGCACGAGGTTCCATTGGATTAACCGCAACGGGATGCCAGTCGATAGGCCTCGGCTCACACCCGACACTACAACTTCGCGGCCGGCTCAACCCAATTCTTCGCGACTTGCTCGACCTGAGCGGAGGCCTTCGAAGGATCGTCATCGAAGGTCGTCATTATGGGTACTTCGCTGATTCCGAGATCGCGGTAGCGCTTTAGATCATCGGGCGTGATCTTTTTGGTATAGGGCGACACGATTAGTTCGACGTCGCTCAGCTTCCTGCCACTTTTTTTCAACAGCTCTTCGAGCTTGCCGATGCGCTCTTTTGCCTCGGCCGGATCGAGGTTGAAACCGAACCATCCATCGCCGCACTCGGCGGTGCGCCTCAGCGCTGGATTGCTCTCGCCGCCGAAAATTATCGGCAGCTTCGCGCCTTGCGGCGGTTTTGGATAGCTGCCCGCCTTGTCGAAGTTTACGAACTCACCATGATGAGTCGCGACGCCTTCGCTCCATAGTTTGCGCATCACCTCGATGTACTCACGAGTGCGCGCGGCCCGACGCTCGAATGGAACTCCGATGGCCGCGAACTCCTCAGCTTGCCATCCGATGCCGACGCCCAGCGCGAATCGTCCCTTCGCGAGCTTGTCGAGACTCGCGATCACCTTCGCGAGCACGAGCGGATTGTGCTCGGGCACCAGGCAGATTCCCGTCGCGAGCCGGACCTTGCTGGTTACCGCGGCCGCGAAGCTGAGGGCGATAAATGGGTCGAGCCAGTCAGCATTTGCGGCGAGCGGAAACTTGCCGGTGTCGGAGTACGGATACTTCGAGTCATGGCGGTCGAACAGCACCACATGCTCGGGTGCCCATACGGTGCCGAAGCCGGTGCGTTCCGCGGTTTCGGCCGCATTGCGAATAACGTCAGGATTGGCGCCGGCGCCGATCCCAAGTGCGAACAGTCCAATCTTCATAGCCGAATCCTCGCCGCGCTCATTGCGGTTTCACGAACTTCAACATGAAGCGGTCGGTTTCGCCGCGCTTCTTGAAAACATTCCAGGTGCGATCGTCCTCGGGATGGCGCAGCGCGCTCGAGGCCGCGGCGAGTTTGAAGCCTGCCTTCTGGATATCATCGATCAGGAATTTCTCATCGATACGATGTAGCGAAACATCCTGGATGCCGCTTCCATCCTTCGCGCTGTGATCGACGATGTCATAGAAGCCGCCGGGCTTGAGCGCCTTGAACACCGCGGCATTGACATTGGCGCGATCGAACTTGAACAGCACCAGGTCGTGATAGTTCATGTTCATCACCACCGCGTCGAGCGAGCCGGGAGGCACCGGCAGCAGATCCGGCGCATCGAAAGGTTTTTGCACTCGCACGACATTACTGAGGGTGGGCTTCTTTAGACGCGCGTCCCATGTCTCCCCGACTTTTTTGAATTTCGGCGGAAACGGAATATTCTGCGAATAGACTTTGCCGGTCGGCCCCACCGCGAGGGAGAGCAACTCGGTGGTATATCCGCCACCGGCGAACAAATCGGCAACCTGCATCCCGGGCGCGATGCCGAAGAAGGCCAGCATCTGATCGGGCTTGCGCCCGGCATCGAGCTTCAGATCATCGGCGGGGCGATCCGGGGAAGCGACCGCATCCTTATCAACCTTCGGAATCTGGTCGGGAGGAATTGGCGCGGTTTCCTGCACTGCCGCCATCACCGCCGGCGACATCTGCGCGTGGATTGGGATCGCGAGGAACAGGAGCGCGATCGTTGTCGAGAGGACACCGAGCCCGATTGATCGTCGAATCATTCAGATCTCCATGGTCGAAAGTTTTGCATCTAATTGTTCGCTTTCTGCGCGCGCCCGCGTTCCATCACGCGCTGCCGCCGCGTATCCATATCGCCGAGGTCGCGGCTAAGCGCATGCGCGCGTGAGAAATCCTGCTCGATGCGCAAGCCATCGGCGAGATTCGCGCGCGAGGTGAGATCGTAGAGACGCTTCATCTGCCGCACCATCAATGGATCACAACTAAGGATCTGGGCCGCGAGTTCCCGCGCGACCTCCATCAACTTCGCGCCCGGTACGACCCGATTCACCAGGCCCAGCTTTTCCGCTTCCTGCGCCGTGAGGTAATTCCCCGTCAGCGAAAGCTCCTTCGCCTTGCGGATGCCCACCGCCTGTGGAAGGCGCGCGGTCATCCCGCCGCCCGGCATGACGCCAACCCGCGCGTGGGTGTCGGCGAACTGCGCCGTGTCGGCCGCGAGCATGATGTCGCAGGCGAGCGCGAGCTCGAATCCTCCAGTGACGGCGAAACCGTTCACCGCCGCGATTACCGGAACTTCCATGTCCTCGATTACGGAGATGAAGTTGGCGCCGCCCATCTCGCGAAGCTGCGCGGTGGAAAGCTCCCGCAGATCGAGGCCGGCGCAAAACGCGCGACCGGCCCCGGTAATGATCACGCATCCTACCTCGGGATCGCTGCGCAGCTTCTGCATGGCTTTGCAGAAAGTCGAGCGCAGTTCCCCATTCAGAGCGTTGAGTTTCTCGGGACGATTCAGGGTAACCGTCGCAAGGCGATTTTCTGTTGCAACCAGGACCACGGAATCACTCATGGAGCGAGAGGTAACACAGGCGGCATCGAGTGAGCAAAATGGTTTTCGAGCGACAGTTGCCAGCTCTCAGTTTCAGAGGCCGCGCGATGAGCGCGGGCGGAAAATCATCACCATCATGACAATGATCAGCGACGCTAACACACATAGCCATCCGAACCAGTCGCCCCAACTGGTGTAGAGCGTCGATCCCGGACCGAGGGGCACATCGGCGACGACCATCGCGGGATCCTGGGAGAAGGTGGAACTCGACGCCAGTGTGCGTCCGTATGCGTCGTGAGCGGTGACGTATCCGGTCTTTGCCGATCGCGCCATCGCGAAGCCGTTCTCGACTCCGCGCACCACCGACATCCGCTCGTGCATCACCGCGTTAGGCCCTTCCCAGTCCCACGCGGGCACTAACATCAGCGTGACATTCTTCGCGCCGTATTCGGTAATGAACCACGGATAGTCCAGATCTTTGCAGATGGCGACGCCCATCTTGCCCCATTGCGCATCAATTGCGTACGCGTTGTTGCCAGATTGGTAGCCGTCTTCGAAGCCGCGCACAAAATAGTGTTTGTGATAGTCGCCGGCCAGCGCACCGTTCGGAATGAAGATCCACGCGCCGTTGATTTTCGGCGCGCGACCGATTTCGTTGACACCTGCGACCAGCCATACGTGCGAGGAGTTAGCGGCATCCGACAAAATCCTTATGAGAGGCGACCGGTCCTCGGGTGTGATGCCTACGATTTTCTCGGGAAAGACAACTATTTTGGCCCCTTGGGCGGCCGCCTTCGGTACCAGACTCGCGTAGAAGGTCAACAACTCCGCCGCCTGGTCCTCATCTGTCGTGCGTGAGTATTTCAAATTGTGATCGCTGGCGATCATCGCGACGCGCACCGATGGCGTATCCGACGATGTCGCGAGGCGCCCCGCACCGAACAGAAGCACCACCGCGAAGATCGCCAGCGCGAGGGCGGTCGCCTCATGCCAGGGTTTGCCGGTCTCGGCGCGATACCATGCGAACGCGATCCCCGAGGCTGGGAGCGACATCGCGAAGATGACGCCCCATAGTCCCGTCAGCGAGGCGATTTGCAGCAACGGCAGGAACCCATCCATCCGGTAGGCGGGATTGGCCCAGGTACCATCGTAGGCGAGCAGCGAAAAGATGAAGCTCAGGGCGGCATAGAGAATGGGGAAGACTAATGCGGTCGCGGCGTGGTTCCAGTCTCGCGCGGCCGACCGCGCCAACAACGCGACCAGGGTGACTGTCAGGGCGATTGAAGCGCTCGCCGCGATGAAGACCGGCAGTGGAAGTAAGAAGGATTCCGCACTCCATACCCCGAATTCCCCGATGAAGAGGGGCACGAATGCGCACATTACGGCGCGAGTCCGTGAGGGCGCGGCGAACGTCGCCGCCAGCATCGGCAGCGGCGCCAGCAGCGCAAAGAACCATAGATCGATGAATCGGATCGCGATGAAATAGCAAGCCGCCGAAATCCCGATGCAGAGCACCTCGCCCAAAGAGGTGCTTAGAAAGGGTGCGGATCGATCCGGCCCGGCGGCTTCGATTCCGGAAGCGGAGGTGCTCATCGAGATCGCACTTTTGTCGGTGCGCGGCTGGTAGTCAATCTGCGCGGCTCGCTGTCTAGGACGGCGCGAACGGTTGCGATTGTTGCTGCGATGCAATCCGAAGTTGCATCCGGTTGCCTTTCGACCGGCGAAAGATCAGCGCTGTATGCGATCCTCCTTGGCACAGGGTCTGCTGCCATCGATGCAGGGGGGAGTTGCCACGAACATGAACCGCTCCGACGCGCTTGCGGACACGAGAATTGCGGCATCCGCGAGCCCGGCCGCAGGCCGCCGATGGAACGGCGAATCGGCTGCGCGCCTTTTCGTAGGAAAATTCTCCTTTTTGCCAGTCGCATGGGGAGTCGTGTTCGCGCTCGGAGCGATCGACTTCGCCTGGGCGAATCTGGCCGGAATCGGCTTCATCGGATGGAGCAGCGTCGTGCTGACGGTGGGTTTCCTCGCCGCGATTGGGTTTGCTTACGACTATACTGGACGCAACGCGCGGCTCGCCGATGTCGGCAACTATGCCGCATTGTGGGTGGCCTTTTCCGCAGCCGGTTCGGTTTTTACCTACGTCGTCGCAACGATGAGGATGCCCCTGCGCGACGTGCAACTAAGCGCTTTCGACGCCGCGCTGGGATTTCACTGGACACCGTGGTTCTACTTCATCGCGCACCATCGCTATTTGAATCTGCCGCTGAAGGTCGCCTATGAATCGATGTTGTCTCAGATCATCGGTTCGATTCTGTACTTCGCTCACACCGGCCAGACCGCGCGCAACCGTGAGTTCCTCACGCTCGCGATACTGTCGCTGGTGGTGACGACGCTGATTTCCGGCCTGCTGCCCGCCGTCGGGCCATGTATTCCGGGGCATCAGCCCGAGTTTGCGAAGGTACTGCTTACGATTCGCGCGAGTGACGTAAAGTCTTTTGCGCTCGATAACATGAAAGGCATCGTGACGATGCCCTCATATCACACTGTCATGGCGCTAGCGCTGATTTGGGTTCATCGGCCGCCCTCGCGCTCCTTTCCGATTGTTGCGACGCTCAGTGGCTTGATGCTCCTGTCGGTGCCCTCGGCGGGAAATCACTACCTGTCGGATATGATCGCGGGCGCCGCGATCGCGGCAGCCTCGATCGCTTTGGTGAAAACTACGTTCACACCTCTTAACGCTCGTGATTCCTGACCCGGATATCGATCACCGCGAACTGTAAAAGGCACACGCGTGCCGAAATTCATTGAGTACGGTGCATCATCACTACCAGGAGCACAACTCCTGGCAAGCTCGATCGTCCGTTGGTATCCGCGCAAATAGACGGAGCACGTCGCACAGCCGACCAGATGCTCCCGCGCACGAATGCGGTCCCGCGAGGTCAGCTCGTTATCTCGAAACGCCCGCAATGACGCTACGAATTCCTCGCAGGTCACGGGATTCTTCTTCATGCCCGCGGCACTTGACAATACATTAGCTGTTGGATTTCAAACCGAAGAGGTTCTTGGTCTTGATCGCCGTAGCTACAACGGCAGGGACCATCGCTTCCCAGCTTGAGTCTTGCCGCTGGATGCGTTCCAGGACTTCCGGCGTGTGAATCGAGAGCAGTGATTCGTCGTAAGCGTGAATGGGCACGATGCGCCCGATCTCCAGCAGCAAGTCACGCAAGTGATGCCATGGTGGCGGAATCGGTGCTTGCAGCACCGTATGGATCTCGTTGGAAGCGGGGTCGCGCGTCGGATAGACGTACATCTTCACCGAACGCTTGAAGAGGCGTCCCGCGGATTCAAGTACGCCACCTGGCAAACCCGTGAAATACCTCTCCTCGGCCAATTGTCGAACCGCGGGCAAGCCAACCGCGAGCCCGATCAGGCCGTCGGTGTAGCCGGCGAGGTACTCGGCCAATTCGTAGTAGGGCTCGAACCGCGAGATGAGAACGTCGAAACCAAGGACCCCGAGGATTTCCGCCCGGGCGAGAAAATCCTCGTGCGCGAGGCTCTGGCTTTCGCTCAGGCTCCGCAGCGTCATCTCGGCGAGCACCACGGGCTTTTTTCCTTCCACCCCCGGCTCCTGCAAAAACTGTTCGAGCGCCCTGGTCAGGAGGTCGAGGGTGAGCTTCGTCGCGGGCCTGAAGCTGCCACGCTCGACGAGGATGGGTTTCTTGTAAAGGACCTCCGAAGGCTGCACGACCTGACCGTCCGCGGTGAACATGGCAGCGTCGGTCAGTCCGCGCTCCACCAGTTGGAGACTAAGTAAGCGATTGTTCACACTCGCGAAAGCTGGTCCGCTGAGCTTGATCATGTCGATGTCGATTCGTTCGCGAGACAGTCCGTCCATCAGTGAATCGATCAGGTCCGCAATACTCGCGCGGCGCAAGAATGCGCCATGAATCAGGTTGACGCCGAGCACACCGAGCGCGTCCTGCTGGTATTCGGTGGTCGAGTCCAGGAGGTGCGCATGAATGATGATGCTGGACGGTTCCTCGCGAGGACGGGATTGAAATCGAACCCCGAGCCATCCGCGTCCTTTGCCGGAGTCCCCATGGCGGCTGGTGGCCACGGTGTTGGCGAAGGCGAAGAACCTCTTCGTATCGCCACGGGAGGGACCGAGGCGTTCGAGCAATTGGGCGAACTCCAGTCGCAGCATCGCTTCCAGGCGTTCCCGGCTCACATAATGCTTTGCTGAACCATAGAGGGAATCACTGACCGACATGTCATAAGCCGAGATCGTTTTCGCCACCGTCCCGGCAGCGCCGCCGACCAGGAAGAACCATCGTGCGACCTCCTGGCCGCCGCCAATCTCGGCGAAGGTTCCATAGGTGGTGGCGTCGAGATTAATCGCCAACGCCTTTTGACGCGTGGTCGAGTCGCCCTTGTCCATGAATCATCCTTCGAGAGACGCTATACGCGAGGCGCTACGTGCGGGGCTGGGAATATCCGACAGATACCGATTCAGCTCGGAGAATAGCAACTCAAGCCGTCGCATGGACTGCAGTTCTGCGAGCATCGTGCGGCGCGGCTCCAGCGGCCACGATGCCAGGCGGGCGAACCCTCCCTCCTCCAGGCGCGAACTGAACTCGTTGAGCGGTTCCGCCAACTCATCGACAGAATGTTTCTGCGCGACCGATCGAGCAGCAGCTGCGCTGGACCACTCCGTGCCGCTGAAGAAATGCAGCCACGAGCTGAGCCGCCCACGAATGGTGTTGAAGAGCCGCTCGCGCGCAACCTCGGTCGCGGGGTCGAATTGCGGCATTTGAATAAGAACCCGCGCTGTCGCGATCGAGGAGAGCAGGTTCGAAATCCGGCGAAGAGTCCCAGCCGCTTCGACGATCCCATCGTGGTAGACGGCGCAGGTGCGTCCTTCCATCTGCGCGTCTTCGGCGATCTCGAGGAACTCGGTCAGCACCCGCATTGTTTCCGAGTTCGTCTTCAGGATTTGATCCTCGCTGGTCGCCGCAGAACCGCCTGGCGCTACCGCCAGGATGTTGGCAAGTAGCTTCCGCAGCCGCGGTAACAGCGAATCACCAGCGTATTCCGGCCATAAGGTAAAGAAGACCATCGCCACCACACCACAACCGAGCAGAGCTCCCCAAATGCGCCAAAGAGGAGCGTAGATATCGACCGCAGGGCTCAAGCCAATGAACACCAACGAAAAAATGACGCCCATTTGCTTGCCCGCATATGAGGTCCGCGCGTTGCCGAGCGAAGCATATGCAAACGTATAGAAGACCGCGAAGACCGCGAGCATATAGGCTGGAAGTGCCTCGAAGTTAGGCGAAACTGTAATGATAACGAGAAGGGACAACGCTCCTCCGATAACAAATCCGGCAATTCGGAGGTACATCTTGTGCAAGGTCGCGCCATAGGTGGGCGTCGCGATGGATATCACCGTCACCAGGATAGTGAACAAGTCCGGACGCCGACTAATCAGGCCGATTATGTAGCAGAGCACGACGCATAACCCGACTTTCAGGCTGTAACGCACTGCCGTCGGATCCGCACCCCTGCTCAATCGGGGCATCGGGCTGTTTGACCGATCCGCCGTCGTGGGCCCCGGAGGTTCATCCAGTGGGACTCTCGATGTGCCTGGTCAGCACCGCCATCGAGTCGATGAATTCCGCGAAATTTTCGATTTCGGCCGCGCCGGCTTTGCCCACATATGCTGGTCTGATCGCAATGACGCGCGCGTCCAGCTCCTCAATCGCCAGGCGCAGCTGGGTGCGCGTAGAGAGAGTCTGTTCGTCCGCGCCTGCAACCACGCACGCCGCAAGATTGTGCGAGATCTCGTCAAGCGCGGCGGCGATCGCAGTAACCGAGCTTTGAATTTCGCCGCGGACCATCGTGCGAATTTCCCGCGGCAGGTTCTCGCGTGCCGCGGTGATTAAGCGATCCACTTCGAGAGTGAGGCGCGCCGCGCGCGTGATTGCGGCAAGCAGGATCGCCCGGCGATGCTCGGAGGCGCCCTCGGCCACCGCTTGCTCAAGCAGCGCCATATGTGCGGGCAGGTCCGAAGTCGGGGCCGGCAATAGCGGTCGCGGTAGACTTTCGCCGGCGAGGAAAAAACTCGCAGCCCCGATAAGCCGCGCACGGGCACGCGCGACGCTCGCGCCGAGAGATTCCAGCAGGCGCGGCTCGCCCGGGTCCGGCCACAACCAGTTGTCGAACAGAACGATCACGCCGAAGGCAATCGCGCTACCGTCGAATGCCGCCGCGGCATTCCAACCGATTTCCTTGGGTGAAAATACCACGCCGTAGAAGGTAACGAGGCAGACTATCTGTATAATGATCACGCCCGCGCCAAGCTTGCGCGTCGCTCCCACGTAGGTCGAAACTGAAATCCACGCGAAGACATACGACAGCATCAACCACGGCGTCTCGACCAGTGCGCGCGCCATCACCACCGCCGTGATAAGCGCGAGCATCACCGCGAGTTGCCATGCGAGGGCCCTGCGCATCGACATCATCGGTCCCGCGCCCGCCAGGACCCAGACAATTACCGCGCCCAGGACAGTGTTGACGTGACAAATCGCGTCCAGTCCGATCGCGATTGTCACAATGATGGAGATGCGCAGGGCGGTGCGGATCTTCCGGGCGCTCGGAGCAAGTTCATGCGCGACCAGCGCTTCGAGCCGATCCAGCCAGGCCAGTGGCCGTAGGATGCCGAACGGTTGGTCTATGAATCCGGCCACGCGGTTGGCTCAGCGATCGCGGCAGTCGCGATGGTCCAATGCTCCTAATCGGAATCGGTTACACCGAACACCGCCGCTGTAACCTAACCGCATCGCAAGTCGGACGAGGCGCGAGTTCTCCTGACCAGTGATCCTAAGTCAGGCGGCGCGCTCGTGTTCAACTATTTGACTTCCCGTAATTTGCCCGTCTCGACGTCGAAAATGCATCCGCGGACGGCGACCTCTTTGGCAATCCACGGATGCGACCTGACTTTCTTGATCTGTTCCCGGGTATTTTGCTCGGGGTCCTTATAGGAGAAGAAACGCATTGGAGCCGGCGATGAATCGCCAGTCGACGCGCTCAGCTTCGCGTTCAGCTCAGCATCGGTGAAGGTCGTGAACCCGCAGCCGGTGTGGTTGAGAAGCAGGATCTCGGTGGTTCCGAGGATACGGTTGGAAACCACGAGTTCTCCGAGGACATCTTCGGTTACCGCGGGTCCGCCGGTGCGGATAACGTCCAAATCGGCCTGCGGCAGCCCCAGGATTCCGGGGAGATCTGAGAGCCGAGGATCCATGCAGGTTACCACTGCGATTTTGGGCGCCGGACGCCCGCCCAGCTTTGGATCATAGGTTTTTGCATAGTTGAGGTTTGCTTCTAGCGCCTTGTCTATGATGCTCATCGTTTTTCCTCCTGACGGGCGAATGGCGGCGGCCAAACCCGTTTTTATAATGACGCCCTTTCCGACCCAATCGGCTGCAAGTGCAGCGATTACACCTCAGGCTTCTCCTGAGAGTCAATTGCTTCAAACCAATCCCCGATCCGAGGGGACTGAAACGCGGACCCACAACGGCACTTTCGATTCACGAACCGTCAGATGCTGGAAAAACGGAATCGGTTACAGTGAACGATCATCAAGCTCCAATGACCAACGATCGTGGAGCGGGCCGAGCATGATTGGTCATTGCTCGGAGCGCTTTGTTACAATCGACCCAGAATGCGATTCGTCCGGAAGTGAGGGTTTGATGAGTGACGCCGACGGCCTTCGTTATACCAGGTTACCGCTCAATAATGGCTCCGCTGAGATTCCGGCGCTCGGGTTTGGCACGCTGATTCCTGATCCGATCAAAACCAAAGAAGCAGTTACGATCTCTCTGGAGGTGGGTTTTCGTCAATTCGATTGCGCTGAACGCTACCGCAATGAAGAACAAGTTGGCGAAGCGATGCGGGTGGTGTTCAACGCAGGCAAGGTCAGGCGGAAGGACGTTTTCGTCGGTACCAAGCTCTGGAACAACAATCATCGTCCCCAGCGCGTTAAGCCCGCTTTCGAGGCAAGTCTGAGAAGACTGCAACTCGACTACGTCGATCTATACAGCACCCATACCCCATTCGCTTTCAAACCCGGGGACGAGCAAGACCCGCGAGACCAAAACGGTAAAGTGATCTATGACGATGGGGTGACTCTGACGGATACCTGGAAGGCTTTGGAGAGCCTGGTCGACGAAGGTCGGTGCAGGGCGATCGGCTTATCGAACGTCAATCTGGTGCAGTTGCAAGGGGTGTTCGATAAGGCTCGCATCAAGCCGACGGTGGTTCAGGTCGAATCTCATCCTTATCTCCCGGAATGGGATCTGCTCGAGTATTGCAAGAGCAAGGGCATCGTGATCCAGGCCTTCGCGGCGTTGGGTCACGGGACTGAACCCAAGTTGATCGACGATCCCGTGATCGCCGCCATTGCGAGGCGGGTCAACAAAACCCCCGCGCAAGTCCTGCTGGCGTGGGCGCTGCAGCGCGGAACCGCTCCTCTCACTACGGCCACCAGCGTCGGCCACATCGAGGAAAATTTTGCTATCTCGGCCCTTCCCGATGATGCCATCGACGAGATCACGCGCGGGATCAGCACGCGGGTCAGACTCAATTCGGTAGTTACTACTGGCATCCCGGGGTTCATCCCCAGGGGCAGATGAAGGTTCGATTACGATCGAAAAAGGAATGACCCCAGCGGGAGTCGAACCCGCGTTACCGACGTGAGAGGCCGGTGTCCTAACCACTAGACGATAGGGCCCTAAACAAACAAGGGTGGTTGGCTGAGGAGGAAGGACTCGAACCTTCAATCGCCTGATCCAGAGTCAGGTGGCTTGCCAATTAGCCGACTCCTCAGCGCCGGGTTCAAACTATAGCCAGCGCCGCGCGATGGTAAAAGGGCCTCGCGCAAGCGCTCAATGCGCGGCGCTTTTGCGCAACTCCTCGGCGTGACGATTTACCAACGCGTCACATCGCGACAACAGATCAGGATCCTGCGAATTCTGCTCGATCATGTAGCTCAGCTCGCCGAGGTCATGCACCAGCAACCGCAGGCATCGCTCATACTCGTCAGACTTCAGCGCCTTGAGGAGATCCGCGACGAGGTCCTCGAGCTCGGTTTCCTCGACCTCCAGCGCGATTTTCAATGCCTGCTCCAACGAGAGCCCGGGCTTCGCGCGATTTTCGAATTGCGCATGCAGCTCGCGCAGCCGCACGATAGTCGCATCGTCGATCGAGACCGGGCTCGGCTGATCGAGTTTTCCTTCCAGATTGAGCACCGTGCTGACGAGGTCCAAGGCGCCGACATGACGCGCCTCGTCACGCGCCATCCCGAACCAGAAATCGTGCAATGAGCTCTCGGCGGCGAATACCTTCGCGAAACTCGCATAGAGCGCCATGCTCTGTTTCTCGAGAGCGATGGTCGTGTCGAGGACTTCGCGCGTGGTCGGCATCGAGCCGAATATATCGCGAGCGAGGCAAGTGCGCCAACGCGAACTGCATCGCGGCCTATTTTATATCGGGCAGGGCGCCGTGGTTGTTGAGCTGCGCGAGAATTGGCGTGAGCGGAAATCCCGGCGGCTTCGGGAGGTCGCCCGCCGCGCGCGGCCACACCAGCGGCGTCAGTTCGCTATCGATCGCCGCGCCGATCTTGATGCCCGGGCGATCGACACTCGGATGCACGTGGGGTTTGGTCCGAACGGCTCCATCGCGAAAGTAGATCATCGTATGGACGCGGCGCGTGTGGTCGCTCTTGTTTGACCCCGCGAGATGCACCGTCAAGCCATGATGGAACGCGACACTGCCGCGCGGCACCTCGACGTACACGGGGGGAACTGACGCGATCGCCGGCTCCTCGAGGATCTTCACTTTCTCGTCAGCGGTGAAAATGTTGATGAACTTCCGCACTCCCGCGCGATGCGATCCGGCCACATACGCCATGCATCCGTTCTCGCGCGTCGAGCCGTCGAACGGAATCCATGCGGTAAGAGTATCGATTTCCTCCATCGGCCAGTACGGCTGATCCTGATGCGGCTCGGTGTAGCGCCCCCCCGCATCCTTATAGAGCGCCTGGTCGTGCCAGAGTCGAAGCCGTTCGACACCGATGAGCGTCGCGGCAGCTTCGGAGATCTTCGGATGAAACGTGAGCGGCAGGACCTCGGGATGGTCCTCCCACAGATTGATGCATTGGGTGAAGGACTGCTCGTAGAGGGACTTCTCGGCGAGTGCGCGAGGATCATTGCGCTTGCGATCGGCGACTGCGCGATCGACCGCGGCGCCGAATTTTTCCACCTCGGTTTCCGTCAATAATCCGTCAACGACGACGAACCCATCACGACGGAATTTCTCGATCTGCTGGGAGCTGAGCAAAATTCGACGCCGACCTTTCCCACCTTGGCTATCGAAAACGACCATATCTGAGCCGCGTATGAGCGGGCAAATAGGCAATTTCGACCCGTCAAATGATAACGATTCTCATAATAATTTGAATCTGATTCTCACTATCGTTGAATTCGCCGCGCAGATCCCTCATCATCTCGGATGATTAGGAGATATCAATGCTTATTAAGATGCCTCTACGACGTGCGTACAACTTCAAACATCACGCACCTCTCGCCCTCGTCGCGGCAATTTGTGCCTCGGTCTGCCTGTCGCTCGGTGCGCTGAATGCTCCGGCTTTTGCGCAAGCACCCGCGCCATGCGTTCGCTATGCGCCCGGCAGCGTGGTGCAAAATCCGCCGGATCTCGCCGATCCGAGCGGATCGCTGACGGTCAATTTCGGCTACCACACCGAGACTGATGCTAACGGGCTGGCGCTGTTTTGCTTCACCACCCCCGGGGGCCTCGAATCGCCGACGTTGCATGTGAGTCCGGGCGGAACGCTGACAGTCAACGTAACCAACGATGTCCCGCCGCCGGATTCCGCCAGCGGCATGAAGATGTCGAGCTCGGCCGACACGGTCTGCGGCGACACCACGATGAATTCCTCGTCGGTCAACATCCACTATCACGGCACCAACACGCCTCCGACCTGCCATTCCGATGAGGTCATTCATACGCTGATCAATTCGGGATCTAATTTCACCTACAACGTGCCCTTCCCGACCGATGAGCCTCCGGGCGCGTATTGGTACCATCCTCACGTTCATGGTCAATCGGAAATGGCGGTGCAAGGTGGAGGAACCGGCACCATCATCGTGGACGGGATCGAGAACGTGCAGCCCAAAGTCGCCGGGTTGCCGGAACGGATCCTGGTGATTCGCGATCAGCCGGTCCCCGACTCCGTGATGACCAATGATCCGAATGAGCCTGCCTGGGATGTATCGCTGAACTACGTGCCGATTCTCTACCCCGCTTACACTCCCGCGATCATCCAGATGCCGCCGAAAGACAAAGAGTTCTGGCGCGTGGTGAATGCCTCGGCTGACACCATCATCGATCTGCAGCTCAAGTACGATAACAAACCGCAACGACTCCAACTGGTTTCACTCGACGGGGTGCCGATCGGGTCGCAGGATGGGGAGCGGAAAGGCAGGCTGCAAAACCACAATCACCTCGTGCTCGCACCGGCGGCGCGCGCGGAGTTCATCGTGGTTGGTCCCTCCGCGAAAGTTAAAAAAGCGACGCTGTACACGCTGAAGTTCAACACCGGCCCGGGCGGAGATAGCGATCCGACCCGTCCACTCGCATCGATCCAGGTGATACCTACGACAGCGGCCTCGAACCGGGCCGCGGCGGCCTCAACAACAGTCGCGGCGATGCCGCAAGTGTCGGGCGCGCCCGGTCCCGAGCGCTTCGAGGGCCTCGCCACTGCGAAGGTCACCGCGAAACGTAAACTCTACTTCTCCGAGACCGCACCAAAGCCGAATCAGGAACAAACCTTCTTCATCACCGTTGATGGGGCCACGCCGGTTGCCTTCAGTCCCGACAATCCACCCGCGATCACTACTACGCAGGGCTCAGTGGAAGATTGGACGGTGGAGAATCGGAGCCTGGAGGAGCACTCATTTCACATCCATCAGATCCACTTCCTGCTGCTCGCGATTAATGGCAAGCCGTTACCACCCGCGCAGCGGCAGTATCTCGATATGGTCAATGTCCCGTTCTGGAAGGGCAAAGGCCCCTTTCCGAGCGTGAAGGTGCGAATGGATTTCCGCGGCCCGGACATCGGGGATTTCGTGTATCACTGCCACATCCTGGAGCACGAGGATAACGGCATGATGGCGATCATCCGGGTGCTGCCCGCGACCGCCGCGACGCATCTACCGGCAACTTCGGGTCACGCCGCGATGCCGGCGCTATCGCATCAAGCAGCACCGGCAAATCCCGCGACGCATACCGACGCGGCGCCCTCGCGCGTCGGGGTGAAGCTGGTAACGCTCGCGAAGTAATTTTCGCTGGAAGCGCAAAGACGGCGGTCGCTCCCAAGAGGGCAGCCGCCGTTTTTTTTCATGTTTAGTCGGAGCTTGCGGCTACTCGATCGAGCAACTGCGCTGCGATGCGAAGCATCGCGCGTTCGGACTCGGTCAGCGTCGCAGCGATCGCTCGCGCCAACCAGGCTTCCTGATCGACCGCGTTGCGATGCAGAAATTGGATCCCTCTCGGCGTGATCAGCAGCCGCGCGCGGCGCAGATCGGCTTTGTCCTGCGTGCGGCTGAGGAATTTTTCTTCTTCCAACCGCGCGAGGATGCGGGTCAGCGACTGCGGTTGCAGGCGCTCGCGCTCCGCCAGCTCGCGCGCCGAGATCGGGCCGTGCTCAAAGATGCAGGCCAGCGAGCTGTAGGCCGACAATCCGATGCGCATGTCGCCGCGCGCCGCGCGCATCCTGCGCTGCAGCCGAGTCAGGCCGGCTCGCAGCGCCCGCGCTTCCGCGGTTAGCTCAGCCTTATCGTTGGATTCTTGATTTAGTACGCTCATGTGTACTATTTTCTGGACGATTCATAGACATTTTTGATGGCGACCACCAGGACTCTAACGCATTGCTTACTAATTGGACAACCCTGCTCGAACGCGCGCGCGACTGGATACGTCGCGACCCCGCCGTTTGGATCACGACCGCTATCCTCGCCCTGCTCTATCTTTTGACCGCTTCACGCTACGACACCTTTCGCAACGAGCTCTACTTCATCGCATGCGGACGCCATCCGGCGTTCGGCTATGCCGACCTGCCGCCGCTGGTCCCGCTTATCGCCGCGACGACGCAGCTCTTCGGCAACAGCACCTTCCTGCTGCGCCTGCCGTCGATTCTTGCGGCGCTTGCGCTGATACCGCTGACCGCGGAGTTCGCGCGCCTGCTCGGCGGCGATCGCACCTCGGCGTGGATGGCCGCGCTCGCGGTCGCGCTCGCGCCACTGCTGCTCGGTGTCTCCTCGACCCTCGGCACCCCGAGCTTCGAGCCACTGGGCTGGACGTTATGCGCGTATCTTCTCACGCGCGCGGCTCGTCGCGGCGAAAACCACGCACTGATTTGGGCCGGCGTCGTCGCGGGCATCACGATGGAAACCAAATACAGCATCGCAGGATGGATGAGCGGCCTGGCGCTGGGAATCGTGTTGACCTCCACGCGCCGGCTGCTGGCGCGGCGCGAGCTTTGGATCGGGATCGCCGCCGCGATCGTAATCGCCGCACCGAGCCTCCTCTGGCAGCAGCTTCACGGGTGGCCATTTCGCGAGACGATTCAGTACGCGCGAGAGCATCGCAATTTCACCGGCCCGCCGCTTCGCTTCGAAATCCATCAGATCCTCGCGATGAATTTCGTGCTGGCGCCCCTCTGGATCGCCGGCATCATCGCGCCATTCGTCAGCGCACGCGTGCGCGATGCGCGCTTTCTCGCCATCGCGTTCATGGTGGTTACCGTGACCATCATCGCTTCGCAGGGCAAAGACTACTACATGGCGCCGGCGTATCCGACGATGTTCGCGATCGGCGCCGTCGTGTGCGCACAGATTCCGCGCTGGTTACGCATGGCATGGTTCGCCCTGGCGATTGCAATGACGGCGATCCTCCTGCCGGTGGTGCTCCCGATTCTCAGTCCACCCGCGCTGGCGAGCTATCTCAACGATACCCATTTGCGCCCGCCACCCGATGAGCGCGAGGCAATCGGTGTCCCACTGACGCTGGTGCTCTCAGATGAGCTCGGATGGCGCGCGCTCGAAAAGCAGGTCGCGTCTGTCTATCACGCGTTGCCCGCCGATGAGCGCGCTCGCGCCGCCATCCTCGCAAGGAACTATGGCGAGGCGGCAGCCATCGACGTCTATGGGCGCGCCGACGGATTGCCACCCGCGCTGAGCGGTCAGCTGCAGTACTGGCTTTGGGGAACGCACGGCTATGACGGCAGCGTCATCATCGCCGTCGGCTTCGACCCCGAGGGATGGTCGCGACGATGTGAGCGAAGCGAGGTGGTCGCGCACTTCGGCGGACCGTATGTGGTGCCCTACGAGAACGGCTCCATCATCATTTGCCACGGCCTGCACCACCCGCTCGCCGAGGTGTGGCCGCGCTTCCGCCGGATGCATTGAGCGTCCACCGGGGCTGGGGATCGTCCTGAGGTTATCTGGAGCGCGATCATGACGGGTCAACTTGTGCTATCATTT
>CAVXGH010000013.1:0-137628 GCA_963761255.1 uncultured delta proteobacterium | reverse complement strand
TATCCCGACCTCGGAGCGTTTAGCCGAGCACTTTTTTGGCCGCCTGAAATTGCCGGTCAGGCAACAGAGCGGCGGCATCGGCGAGCTGACCAATCTGCGATTTTGGGAGACTCCGAATTGTTACTGTGACTATCCGGGTTTCCCTCGTTAACCGCTTTCGGATCTGCTCGCGCTCGCTGCCGCCACGCTATTTGCCGCTGCCGCTTAGCTGGATCGTCACGCCCGGCTGCGGCGTGCTCGGCGAGCCCACCGCAATGTTCACGCTGGCATCGCTGGGGCCGGCGGTCTGCGGCCTGAAGCTTATCGCGATCGGCAAGGGCTTTCCGGCCTGAATCGTAAACGGACCGGTCGGCGAAATCGAATACGGCGCGCTGAGGGTTGGAATCGTACCGCTCAAGGTTCCTTTGCCACGATTGCGCAGCACGCTATTGCGCGACGAAGTTGAGCCTACGCGCGTGGCCGGAAACTTTATCGAGGCCGGCGCCGACAAGATGCCGGCCTCGCCTGTTCCATTGAGTGTGATGATAACGGTCGGATGCGCCGGATCGTTGCTTTCGATTTGAAGCTGGATCGAATGAGGCATCGCATCGATGGGCGCGAAGCTGACCTCGACCTTCGACGATCCGCGCGGTTGAATCGTGAATTGCCCGTTCGGGTTTGGCGAGAATGGACCGTTCGGAATCACGAGCTGTCCGATCAAGGCGTTCGTCTTGCTGAGATTGCGGATGGTGAAAGATTTGGTGGTCGGATTTACGCCGACACCAGTCACAGGAAAGCTCAACGTGGTCGGCGCGACTGAGATCGAGGCCGGAGGCACTGGGGTCGCGGTTGCAGTGGGGCATACCTGCGGGACCAGTCCAAATCCAAACTTCGACATCGTGAAGGAAAAATTCTGCTCGGAGCTGCCGCCAAATTCGGTTCCGAGCTGGTGTGCCTGCACATAGTTGAGGCCCGCGATTCCCGAAGTGGTTACCGCCTCTTTGATGAAATCGAGCATGTCGAAGGCGATTTCTCCGCTTGCGACCTTTTGGTCCGGCACCGCATAGAAGAACACCGCCTGCCCGCATTGATTGTTGGAGCAGGTGCCGCTCGACGCGGAATATTCGTAAAATGAGATGGTCGTCGCGGTGCCATTCAGCGTGACCGGCTCCTGGAAGGTTTTCACCAAGGCCCCGGCGTATCCGCCCGGGAAGTCGAGGTAGGGGAAGACGCCCACTTCCAGCCAATGGCCGATGTCGGTATAGAGCGTATTCGAATCGGTCGTGACCCATTCGTCGAACAGGACATCAATATTGTGCGATTCCACTTCGTTGTCGGTGATGGTGTATGCGACGTCGATCGGCATCGACATGAGGTTGCTGATCTCGGCCGGAAACTGCGGCGGCTGACCCTCAGGGCCGTTGCCCGAAAAGAGACTGCGCCCGTATGAGATATTCGGATAGGCAACCACCCCGGCGGTATTGAGACCGTTGAGGTTGGTCGTCCATCCGAACGAACTGCTGCCCGTGTAGCTCATATCGATCGAGCCGCTACCCTGGGTGATGCCGTATGGATTCGGATAGTAGAGCCACAACTGGTTGGCGGAGCTGTGAGGAGTGATGGTCGTCGCTTTGGTGGTGCCGGTGGGCGAGTAATCATTGGTCGCGGCAATGCCGGTGTTGAGGTCAGGGTCCGTGCCATTCGATGCGCACGAAGTGCCATCGAGCGGCGTCGCCCCGCCCCAGTCATCGGCGCGCGACGCTCCGACGGGGAAGGTTGCGAGCGAAACCCAAACTAATGCAATCGCCGCGAGCGCGGCAAAGCGAATCGTCCCCGCCAATTTCACGTATCCCCCCTCCAATTCGTAGGCACTAAGACCCGCTCACATTAACACACCGTCTGCATTAGTCTCTATGTATCTGGGGGTCGGTCCGAAAAACTTTCGCCACGATAAGATTTCCCGCCCGCTCATTGTCCACTAGACCGACTATGTGCTAGCCATCGAAAAATCCGCAGGCGGCTGAAGCGATATTGAAGCAGCTCGCGGCACTGTGACCGAACCTCGGAGGATCGATTGCCATGGCCAACACGCCAAGGATGCTCGAGGGCTACCGTGTTCTCGATTTTACCCAATTCGTGGCCGGACCGACTTGCACCCGCCTGATGGCGGAGTTGGGCGCCGAAGTGGTCAAGCTTGAGCTGGCACCGGGCGGCGATCGCATCCGCGAGGCGGGCTTCAAGCCGCGCGACGACAAGGCGAGCAGCCACAGCACCTATTACATGCAGCACGACCACAGCAAGCTGAGCTTCGCCATCGACATGAAGCGGCCAGGCGCACGGGAGTTGGTGATGTCGATGCTGCCGAAGTTTGACGTGCTGGTGGAGAATTTCGCGCCCGGCGTCATCGGGCGGATGGGCTTCTCCTACGAGGAAGTCAAAAAGGTCAATCCCAAAATCATCATGTGTTCGATCTCGATGGCGGGGCAGACTGGACCTCTCTCGAACAAGCCAGGCTACGACACCATCGGGCAGGCCTACGCCGGAATCACCGATAACCTCGGCGAACCGGATCGCGCGCCGGTGATGATCGGGATGGCGATCGGCGACATCTCGACCGGCGTGGCGGCGGCGATGGCGGTCTTCGCCGCATTGCTGCATCGCGAGCGCACCGGCGAGGGCCAATACCTCGATGCATCGCTGACGGATACCTACTTCCATATGCACGAGCTCAATGTGCCGAAGATCGCACTGGCGGGTGATCGAGTGCGGCCCAAGCGCGCCGGCTCGCAGGCCGATGGACCGGGACCAGCCGGCAATTTCCGCTATCGCGGCGACCAATACATCATGATTCTTATTTCGGCGCATCAATGGCCGCAGATGGTTCGCGCGATGGGCAAGCCCGAGCTCTTAACCGATCCGCGCTTCCAGCGCGCACGCGAACGGCATAAGAATCGCTTCGAGCTCCAGGCGATCATTGAGGAATGGCTGGGGAGCTTCCCCACCCGTGAAGACGCGATCGCCGCGATGGACAAGGAACGGGTTCCATGCGCACCCGTCCTGACAGTGAATGAGGCGATGGCGCATCCACATCTGAACGAGCGTAAGACTGTGCGTTGGGTGGACGATCCGCTGCTGGGCAAAGTGGCGATTCCCGGCGTGCCGGTGAAGTTCTCTGCGTGGCCGGATCGCACCGAGCTCCGTTCGGCGCGTCTGGGCGAGGACAACGAGCGAGTCCTGCGTGATTACCTCGGGCTTCCCGACGCGCGCATTCGCGAATTGTACGAAAACGGCACGCTGGTGCGCGACAAGACCGCGGAAGCCTCAGGCATCACAAAAGCTCGGTGAGGGGCCGCCGAGCGCGCGGCCCTTCACCCTTCTACTCAGGCGTTGAATCAGCCTTCGAAGAGATAGGGCTCCAGCGTCGACTGCGCGGCGATGCGGTGCTTATGCCACTTGCCACCGCCATAATAGGCGAGGCTCCCCGGCGCCGCGTTGCCTTCACCATTGTAGTACGAGATGCAGTCGCGCAGCGGCGCGGTCGCAATGTCAACCACGCGGCAATGCTCGGCATACGCTTCTTCCATCTCCTTGCGGACATCGACGATACGCGCGCGCTGCTCCCGCATGGTCTTGAGCATCCACACGAGATAATCACCGTGAGCATCGATCGCATCGGTGAAGTTGAAGCTGCCGCCGCCACCTTGCGGACCGGTGACGATGAAGAGATTGGGAAAGCCATGGCTATGCAGACCGAGGAACGTCTTGGTCCCTTCGGTCTCCCACTTCTCTTTCAAGGTGCGGCCGCCACGGCCGGTCACCATGTTGAAGGTCGAGGTGCCCATCCATTGGAACCCGGTCGCATAGATCAGCACATCGAGCGGATATTCGACCCCCTCGTGAACGACGCCGCGCTCGTTGATCTCGGCCACGCCGCGCGGTGCGGTATCGACCAGATGAACATTGGGCAAGTTGAAGGTCGGCAGATATTCGTCATGGAAGGTCGGGCGCTTGCATCCATACGGGTAGTAGGGCTTCAGCGCGGCCGCAGTCTTCGGGTCCTTGACGATCGCATCGACGCGCGCGCGGATCTGCTCCATGATGCGGAAGTTGGCATCGAGTTGCTTCTGGATCAGCTCCTCCTCGCTTATCGGATGATCATGCTTCTTGGGCTGCCTCACTTCCTGGACCTTCCCGGCGAGGTAATCGTCGTTGGCCTGGATGGCGCTGCGACCGGCCGAGATCTTCGAGAAGCGCTGACGCCGCGCCCGAGCCCATCCGGGCTCGTTGGCCCAGGCCCTTCGCTCGTCCTCAGTGGTGGCGCGCTGATCGCGTATGTCGATCGAGGATGGCGTGCGCTGAAAAACATAGAGCTGGCCGACGATTTTTGCTAGTTCCGGAATGGCCTGGACGGCGGTTGCGCCAGTTCCGATGATGCCGACAGTTTTGCCATTTAAGTTGATATTGTAATTCCAGCGCGAGGTATGGAACGACTCGCCTTGAATTTTTCCATCCCTGCGATGCGCGCTAATTTAGGCGTGGTTAGGATACCGTTAGCTAAAATCACGATTCGCGCCCGCATCTTGTCCCCGCGATCCGTCTCCACGATCCATCGCCCCGACGCCTCATCCCAAGTAGTGGCCGCAACCGTGGTGTGAAAGAGGCAATGGTCGTAAAAGCCAAACTTTTCGGCCATCTTCTGGCAATATTCGAGGATCTCGAACCCCGACGCGAATTTCATCGACGGGATGTAGCCGGTTTCTTCCAGCAGCGGCAGGTAGCTGTACGATTCCACATCGCATGCGATGCCGGGGTAGCGGTTCCAATACCATGTCCCGCCGACGTCGCCCCCCTTCTCGCAGAAACGCACGTCGGTGAAGCCCGCCTCGCTCAGCTTATGCCAGAGCAGCAGGCCGCCGAAGCCGGCACCGACCACCAGGATCTCGCATTCGTCGGTCAGCGCCTCGCGCGGAATCGGCGGCTCCGAATAGACATCATCCAGATATTTCCTGAACTCGCCCTCCATGCTGATGTAGTCGGCGGCGCCGCGGCGGGCTTCCTTGAACGCGAGGTACTTGGCCTGCTCTTGCGCATTGAAGGTTGCCCCCGGAGGCAATTCCGGCAGCTCCTTCAGCTTCTGATCGGTGGTGATGGAATAACCCTTGCCGGCAATCTTTTCGGATGCCTTCGCCGCTCGCGTGTTGAAAACCTTCAGGCCTGTCTCAGGGTCGATTCGGACTGCATCGTTCATATGAGTTCCTTGTGGGCGATGTGCGCTCGGCCAGCCGTGGCGCCATCAACATTTCGGGGAAAAATGGGTTTCATCCAAAAGCTAAAGCGATCGCATAAGCTAAACGATCGGTATGTTATACGGAATCCCACGGTAGTTCGGACTGCCGCGGGCCGTCAAGCCGAGCGTCGTTTGTGTTCGAGGCAAAACGTAGCCGCGTGGATGGCGGCGCATCGCAGCAGTATACGGTGGCTGCGCATCATCCCCCGGATGCGCGTCAGGGTTCTCGCAAAACCAAAGAGCGAGAACCCCGCCGCGCCCCCGCCCCTCCGCCCCACTTCCCAGAAGCGGTTAGGTCTCCGCTTGAATCCTTCGATAAATTGCGCGACATGAGTAGAACCGTTTGCTGAGGGAGATCCGCCTATGAGCTTCATCGACCAGTTAGACCCCGAGCTTCGCGCGATGGTGGAAAAGATGCCGGCCGATCGCCCCATCGATCTCAGCCAGCTTCCCAAGGCCCGCGCCGCGATGAAAAAAATGGTGACCGCGATGCTCGCCAACCTGCCTCCGGTCGAAGGCGCATCCAGCCAGGACCGCAAGGTCCCCGGGCCCAAAGGCGACCCCGCGGTGCCCGTCCGCGTCTATCGGCCCAACGACTCGCCGCGCCAGCTTCCCGCGCTGCTATGGATTCATGGCGGCGGCTACGTGATGGGCGACATCGAGCAGGACGACCGCCTGATGAAGCAAATTGTCACGCGCATCGGATGCGTCGCGGTGTCGGTCGATTATCGCCTGGCGCCTGAACATCCGTTTCCCGCGCCGGTCGAGGATTGCTATGCGGCGCTGAAGTGGCTGTTCGCCAACGCCGGCGAGCTGGGCGTCGATCCGGCGCGCATCGCCATCGGCGGCGCCAGCGGCGGAGGCGGCCTTTGCGCCGGCCTCGCGCTGATGGCTCGCGACCGTCGCGAAGTGAAGGTCGCCTTCCAGCTTCTCATCTACCCGATGATCGACGATCGCAATTGCACGCCGGCCGCGCATGCAATCACCGACCCGCGGATGTGGAATCGCGAAAGCAACCGCCTCGGATGGAAAGCCTACCTTGGCCGCGACGGCGGCGGCGCCGACGTCTCACCCTATGCGGCGGCCTCGCGCGCCACCGATTTGACCGGATTGCCGCCCGCCTACATTCCGGTCGGCGCGCTCGATCTTTTTGTCGATGAGAACATCGAGTACGCGCAGCGCCTCATCCAGGCGGGGGTGCCGACCGAGCTGCATGTTTACCCGGGCGCGTTTCATGGCTTCGATATGTTCGCCCCCTCGGCGATGGTGTCAAAGCAATTCAAGGCCGACCGCGAGTCGGCGCTGAAGCGCGCCCTCCACGGCACGGCAAAATGATCGCGGCCTAAAGATGATCGCCGGCCAGGTTCGGCGGTTTCGAATCCACCGCAACCAACCAGCCGATGATGCGGCGAGGTTTAAATAAGCGCGCCCAAAAAGGGGCGCGCTTTCATTCACCGGCCTTTCGTCTTTTTTGATTGTCATCCCGAGCGACTTTTTAAATTTGTCATCCCGAGCGAGCCTTGCGAGCCGAGGGACCTCCGCGCGGCGATGGCTTTGTCCTCTGCCGCTGGGCGCAACACCCTGAATGACTTCTCTCACCGGCCACATTCCGATGACCGCGACGCCGACGCTAGTCGCCTCAGACGAAAAGTTCGCTCTGTTTCCCAAGCTGCTTAACTGAAGGGAGAAGAGCAGCGATCGCATCAGCCGGCACGTTACCTAACTCTCTCGGCTCCATCTTGTAGAGTCCGCCTCCGTACACTCGCCCCTCACCCAATAGAATTTCGGGTGGAATAGAATCAAGAAATTTCCAGATAAGTGGTCCCAGTTCCGGATCACTTTCCAGGGCTTTTGCCACTGCTGGGACGGGATACAATAGCAAATACACATTCGCCGCAGTTGCACGTGAGCGATTGAAAATGAAGCGGAAGGGTTTTTCACGCTTCGCGAGATTCCGGCCCATATATGTGCAGACGAATGGAGCAGGCGGCCGGTTTTCCTGTGCGTACCAGGGAGTACGACGACTGCACAAATAAGTATCAGACACCTTCGGTTTGCCTGTTTGGAGATAAGACCAAAGCACGGGAAAGCGGCTCCGAAGAGTTTCCTCCTCCAACCTACAATCGAGGATGAAGAGTGGCCGGTCCATCTTCGGCGTACCGTCCTCTTCAGCTTCAACAAGATCCGCGGGGAGGTGGCGGGGTCCGGGCAAGATCGGTTTGAAAAATTCGAATGGCAGACCGCGCTCTTCGATTTCTGCGCGAGATAGAATGAAGAATCTATTGTCGCCGGTCGCGAGGCCTCGCTTGACGGAAAAGAAATCTGCGAGCCGAAGCCCGCGCCGCGGCTCTTTGAAACCGTCTGCGGCCAAGCCAGTCCATTTCGGTGCATTTCGCAAAGCTGTGGAAGAAACGATGCGCGACTGTGCCGGCTCCGCGAGGGACCCGCCGAAACTCAATTCTAAATGGTGCTCTGGCTCCGGGCGTCGCTTTCGGAACCAGACCACTGTTGATGACACGAGCGCGTCGCCGAACTGCAGATCGTTTGGATCGAACCGATGAATGCGAAGTAGCTCAACTTCGTTCAGAAGATAGCGCTTAACCGGTCCGCCATAATTAACGTCCATGAACTCGCTCGGGACCAACCAGCCTGCAATTCCATCGTCCGCTAGCCATGCATGGGCGAGTCCTAGGAAGTAGCAGTAGAGTCCGCTCAGGCCAGCCATGCGCGCGCCGCAAGCTGCGGCGGTCGCATACTGAAGCCGTTCTTTTGCAGCCAATCCCAAATGATGATGGCGCACATATGGCGGATTGCAGATGATCAGGTTGTAACGATCCGCAGCTTCGGGAGGTTTCATGGAGGTGAAATCTCCGAGTTCTATCTTGAGTGCTCGACCGTGCCAGAGCTCGCGTGCTGGGATGCCATAATACGGGTCGATCTCCACACCGACGGCGGCATCAATGCGATCTGAAGGGAAATGACGCAGCAAGGCAGTAAAGAAGGAGCCCGTGCCGATGGCAGGATCGAGGAATCGTACCGGCACATGCTCTGGGAGCAATCTTCGGGCATGTGCCAGTATGTCGGAAGCCAACATGGTTGGCGTTGCGAACTGCCCCAGGCGATTCCGCTCTCTCTGTGTTTTGCGGCCGTCGAGCTCTTTCTGGATCGCGACGCGGCGTTCTTCGATGGACGTCAACCCAGCCGTGCTCATAGTCCGAACTCTGCGAGCTCATCGATTCGATGCTCCCACACCCAATCGATGCCTTCCGCCGCCTCGTAGCCGAGATATCCGCTATCAAAATATCCGCACAGAAAAAGTATGAAGCGAACAGACGCGCCATAGGTCGTGCGCAATTGGCTCATCTTGATCGCTTCCTCTTTGCGTCGCTTATTCACATTCGTAAAATCGCCTGCCGATTTTGCCTCGATCAGAAGGGGTAATTCGCGTCTCTTCGCGGTCTTAGGCATGACAACAGCGTCGATTGGAATATTGATTTGCGTTTCTAGGCCCTGAAGCTTCACGGCTGCGTTCAGGCGGAAGCTGAATGTTCCGGGCGCCATGCCGTCGAACTTGGTCTTCGGTGGGACAGGTTGATAGCCTCGCGCTTGTAGCCAACCCGCAATCGCAGCCAGCTGACGCTTCTCCTGTGCATTTCGGATGATCGGATTAGCGATAGCTCCGCAGAGACGATCAGCGACGACTGTGGCCGCCCGGTGGATCTCAGACTCGGTCGCAGGCGCGCTGCGGCGCAGCCACACGAAGATATCCGGATCGGCCATTCGCTCGATAATATTTCCGATTTTGGTAAGATCCTTCCCAAGCATACTCGGGTTCATACGAAGAGGGAGTATGCCTTTTTCCATTTGACCGACCAGGTTTTTCGAAACCCCAGCGAGGCCGATTAGTCGGTCTACTGCCAAGGGCGGGCACGTTGACATCCGCAAGGTTGGTAGCACAGCGGGCTCTCGCCGCAACAGGGCCGCACTTACGTCTTTGAGGTTTGATGTCCTTGTCAGCGTCGATTCGACGTCCTTAGTAGTCTTAATTCGTGTTTCGCGGTACGCAGAGGGTGCGAACTTCATGAACCAGTCATTGTACATATCGACCGAGTTGATGATATCGGCTTTCCAACGGTCGGGTTTAGTCCTGTTGACACCTGGGTTACGCTGGTCCGACGGCACGCTGCACTCTCTTTAAAGTTCCCACACTCCGCCAAAGGGGCTGCTGACGCTCCACGTTTAATATGCAATATGGTACGAACACGAAGCGTAGTACGGTCACGGGTTCCCATAAAGACACCTCCTTAAGTGCCGTCCACAACGATCGATCGCCTCAAGACGAACGCTTTCCTATTCCGAAGGGACGAACGGCACAGAAGAAAACTTCGGCCCAGCCGGATCCCATATCAACGCTCGTTCGGCAGGGCCTTTCTCCGGAACGGGGCATGGCTTCGCGGAGATCCCCTTGTGGAACGTTCGTTGCGCTCACTTGGCGACTCGGTGGCTTCGCTCGGGAGGACAGAAAGAAGAACCGGGCAACCTCAATCGGGGCCCAATTCGGCTTTGAGACGATCCGCTACGAACATCTTCAGTAACGATTGATAGAGCACATCCCGTTTGTTAGCGAGTTGCTTCAACCGCTCCAGCATCGGCTTGGGCAGGCGCAACGAAATCGATTGCGAGGTCGGAAAGAGCAGCCATTCCTGAACCGCGCGAGGCGCGCTGGATAAGGTCCCTCGCCAGCGCCATCAGGTGGCGCAACCTCTCCCATCAGGAGAGGGGAAAGAGCATCGCTTCGCGGAGGTCCCTCGACTCGCAAGGCTCGCTCGGGATGACAGACGGTTGAAGCGCAACGCCGTTAGGGCCGCACCTCATAGTACGCGTTGATGGGATTCTCAAAGTCGCGCGTGACGAAGCGCGTGAAGCCGGCCTCGGCGGTCATTTTGCGCGCGACCGGTTCCGGAAAGCCCAGCGTCCCCAACCCCAGACCGCCCGGCTCCGATAACGCCGAGGACATGCAACAGATCACCGAGACGCCATACATGAACGGCGCGAGCGGATTCTCGGTAAGATTCTGCTCGAAGGTAGGCATCCCATGAACGTCGGCGATTAGCCACGTGCCGTCGGGTTTGATCGCCTTGCGAATCGCTTTCATCACGAGGTCGGGTCGCGTCATGTCGTGGAGGCAATCAAAGGTCGTAATGAGGTCACAGCTCGCATCGCCGGCGAGCGGATCGATACTCGCGTCATGCAAGGTGAGGTTCTTCACGCCCGCCGCTTTCGCGTTATCCGCCGCGCGCGCAAGCGCGGTCTTCGCGATTTCATAACCGTGGAAGTTCGAACGCGGATAAGCCTTCGCCATCTCGACCAGGGCTACTCCTGACCCGCATCCGATGTCCGCGACCTTTGCGCCCTTCTCCAGCTTGGCAGCCACGCCGTCGAGCCTCGGCAGTGCGATCGGCACCAGTTGGGTGCGAAACCATGGCGCGAGAAGCCGCTCGACGCCGCGATTAATTTCCGGGCCCATCTGGTCGTAGGTGAGACCGACGCCGGTCTTGAACGACTCCGGCAAATGATCGAGCACCGCCATCTGCTGCGGGATCGCGCAGAATCCTCCGGCGAGAAAAAACGGACTGCTCTCATCGGCGAGCACCAGCGCGGTTTCGGGGCTGAGCTCGAAACGGCCGTCGCCTTTGTAATCGATGAGGTTGGCGGCGGCCTGGCCATGAATCCATTCGCGAATCCAGCGCTCATGGAGCCCGGTCTTGCGCGCCAGCTCCTCGGTGGTCACCGGGCCCGCGCCGCTCAGCGCCTGATACAACCCGAGGCGATCGCCGAGATAGATCATCGCGGATACCATCGCGCCGCTGAGCAGGCCGAACAATTGTTCGGCGGTTTTTTTCGCTTTTTCGAGGTCGATCGATGGCGTCGTTGCACTCATGGTCATCCACTCCAAGTCATTCCGAAGCAGGGTTCGATTTTGCGGAAGCTGGGAAACCCTAGCACAGTAAACTGCCATTTGCGCGATCCGCTGACACGCATCCAGGCGGGTTGCCGAACGAACTCCGCGTGAGTCCCGGAGACTCTTGAGATGGCATATCAAACTCATCAAAATCGCGTGGATATGAATTTGAGTATTGATATATTCAATATTTGGATTAAATATATGTATATCGCGATGCGGCCTCTCATCCTCAAATGTCCCTCATGCAATGGCGACCTTGCCGTCAGCAAGCTCCATTGCCATGCCTGCGAAATCGCTATCGAGGGTGATTTCGGTATCCCCGCGCTGCTGCGGCTGAGTCGTGCGCAGCTCGACTTCGTCGAGGTCTTCCTCAAAAACCGCGGCAACATCCGCGAGGTCGAACGCGAGCTTGGCGTCTCGTATCCCACGGTGCGCGCGCGCCTCGACGAGGTGCTCGATGCGATCGGGTTCAACCTCGCGCCGAAGGCTGCCGATGATGAGCGCGACGATGACCCCGCTTCGCGTCGCGCGGTGCTGGAGCAATTGAGCGCCGGCAAGATGACCCCGGAAGAAGCGATGCGTGCGCTCAGCGGCAGAGCATCGACACCCAAAAAAGAAAAACCCGAACGGGAGGAACCCGGCCATGGATAATTTCAGACTCAATGATGTCGAGGCGATTCGCGTGATGCGCGCGGGCGGCAACCTGCGTGTGCGCGGGGTCACCTCGGGCGACACGCTGCTGCAATGCGACAGCGAGCCGCAAATCCGCCGGGTGGAAAATCGCGCGGAGATTCTCATCCCCGGCAACGCGACCCTCGAGGTCTCACCCGGCGTCGCGTTCGAGATCCTCGAATGCGCGGGTAACCTCGACATCGAAGACATCACCGCGCCGCTCTCGCTGGGCCGGGTGCGCGGCAACCTGCGCACGCGCCGCGTCGGCTCGGTCGTCATCCGGGGCGAGGTCGCGGGCAACCTGAGCCTCGAGGAAGCGCATGCGCTGGAGGGCGAGCAGGTCAACGGCAACCTGCGCGTCGAAGGCGCGCGCTCAATCAAGTTTCGCACCGTCGCGGGCAACGCCGAGTGTGGAACGATCGAGGGCGAGGTCAGCTTCGAGGAAGTGCGGGGACGCCTGCGCGTGTCGGTCGCGGGTCCCGTCGAGGCGCATCGGGTGGCGGGCAAGCTGGAAGTGCAGGGGGTCGCATCGCTCAAGGCCGGCAACGTCGGCAACAAGGTCAAGGCCATCGAGGTGGCGGGCGACGTCGCACTCGGAAAAGTTGGCGGGCGGCTCAGTTGCCATGACATTGCGGGGAGCGTCTCGGCCGAAGAAATCGGCGGCCACGCCGGACTGCGCGCCATTCGCGGCGCGGTGGCGCTGCCGAAGATCAGCGGCGCGGTCGATTTGCTCGGCCCTCTGCCCGAGGCGGGCATCTGGAAGATCGTGAGCCGCGGCAGAATCAGCGTCGAGGTGTCGCCGGAAACCTCGGCGAAGTTTACCGCGATTGCGCGCAACGGCAGGGTCCGCCTCTACGGCGTTCCCGAGGGCAACTTTGCGCGTTCCTCGCGCGACCTGGTCGAGGGCACACTCGGCGCGGGCGGGCTCGATCTCAGCCTGGAGGCGACCGACGCCGACATCATCCTGTTCGCCGGCGATGAGCATGCGCGCGACTATGACGGCCGCCGCCGCTCCAGCGAGTTTCGTTTCGGCCATCGCTTTAGCGCGCCCTTCGAAAACTTCGCGCAAACTTTTGCGGATGATATGCGGCAGGAAATTCCGGAATTCGTCGGCGAGATCCTCGGCGCCGCCGGCCGCATCGTGGCCGAGAGCGGCAAGTTCACCGGCACTATCGCGCACGATGTCACCCGCTCGGTAGGTGAGGCATTGCGCGAGGTCGAACGCACCATCTCTGACCTCGATGACAAAGTGCCGCATGAGGTCAGTGACAAGCTGACGCGGCTGGGTCGCAAAATCAGTGACGCGGTCGAGCGCGCGGTCGACGAAGCGCGCGAGCGCCGGCGTGATCGGCGTCGCAATCGCGATGAGGCGTCTAGTGAGGCTGGCGCATCGACTGCATCTTCAGCATCCTCGGATGAGCCGCCCACGCCCGGCTCGGAAGGAACTCGCGATGCCGCGATGATGAAAATTCTCAACGCGGTGCGCGAGGGAACCTTAAGCCCGAGGAGGCCGACCGTCTCATCGCGGCATGGGCCGAGCTGCATCGCGGATCGAGCGACAGCCGCGCCGAGTAGCCGGGGCACGCGAGGTTGACGGAGTTGTATCCGGCGATCGAGCCATTCGAGCACGGCATGCTCGAGGTCGGCGACGGCAACCGTGTGTATTGGGAGACTTGCGGCAACGATGCGGGCAAGCCCGCGCTCGTGATGCATGGCGGTCCCGGCTCAGGATGCTCGCCGTGGCATCGCAGGCTGTTCGATCCGGCCGCCTACCGCATCGTGTTGTTCGATCAGCGCAATTGCGGGCGCAGCACGCCCTCGGCGAGCGCTCCCGATACTGACCTCGCGAGCAATCACACCTCGAACCTCATCAATGATGTCGAGCGGCTGCGCCAACATCTCGGCCTCGATCGATGGTTGGTGCTCGGCGGCTCGTGGGGCAGCACGTTGGCGCTGGCTTATGCGCAGCGGCATCCGGATCACGTCAGCGAGATCATCTTGTTCGGTGTCACCACCGGACGACGCGAGGAATTCGATTGGTGGTTTCGCGGCGGCGCGGCGATTTTGTTCCCGGCCCAATGGGAGCGCCTGCGCGATGCCCTGCCGGTCGCTGATCGCGACGGCGACATCGTCGCGGCGTACCATCGACGGCTCAACGATCGCGATCCTGAGGTGCGCCGACAGGCCGCGACCGCGTGGTGCCGATGGGAGTCCGCGACGCTGACGTGGCCACCGTCGCATGATCTATCGCCGCGATTTAACGATCCCGATTTTGCGCTGGCGTTTGCGCGCATCGTCACGCATTACGTCCGACGCAACGGTTTCCTCGAAGATGGCGTCCTGTTTCGCGATGCCGGGGCAATCGCCGATATTCCGGGCATCATGGTGAACGGGCGTCTCGATGTTCAAGCTCCCGTCGGATGGGCCTGGGAACTCCACCGGGTGTGGCCGCGCGCAAGCCTGGTGATCGTCGATGATGCGGGCCATGACGCCTCCAATGCGAGCATCACGCGCGAGCTGGTGCGCGCGACCGATCTGTTTCGCGGGTCAGAGCTTTGTTAGCCTCAGAGCGATGCGAGATCTGATCGAGGAAAGCGCGGCCCCGATTTGAGGCTCCGATGGGTGGCAGCCATCCTCGTGATGTTCGCCTCGGCGGGATGCCAGGCGAAGAAGGTCACGCCGGTCGAGCGCGGGCATATCATCTATAACGCCAACTGCGTGGTCTGCCACAATCGTGATCCCAATTTGCCCGGAAGCCAGGGCCCGCCGATCGCGGGATCATCGCGCGCGCTGGTCGAGGCGCGGGTCCTGCACCTCGCCTATCCACCCGGATATAAACCGAAGCGCGACACGCAAGCGATGCGCGCGATCCCGACCCTCGCGCCCGAGATCGGCAATCTCGTCGCGTTCCTTGCGGCGGCGAAGAAACCGGAACCTCAAGCCTCGCCATCACCATAAAGGCGAATCCGCACGCGGTTGAAATATCGGCGCAATCCGTGCTGTGATCCTGGCAGAAACAGCTTCGCCGGAATCAAAACGAACCCCGCCCTCGGGCGAATCCTCGCGCCGATGGCTCAACCCTTGAAAGGATGCTTGCTATGGCTTTTGAACTTCCCAATCTGCCCTACGCCTATGATGCATTGGCACCTCACATTTCCAAGGAGACGCTGGAGTTTCATCACGACAAACATCACGCGGCTTACGTCAACCGGCTCAACGAGCTGACCAAGGGCACGCCGCAGGAGAACGAGTCGCTCGAGCAGATCATCAAGAGCGCGTCGGGCGTGCTCTTTAATCAGGCCGGACAGCATTTCAATCACAGCTTCTATTGGAAGAGCCTGGCGCCGAAAGCGGGCGGCGAGGCCACGGGACCCATCGCGGACGCGATCAAGAAGTCATTCGGCGATTTCGCGGCCTTCAAGAAGCAGTTCAGCGACACCGCGGCGGGTCATTTCGGCTCCGGATGGGCATGGTTGATACGCGACAAAGATGGCTCGCTGAAGGTGACCGGCACCCATGATGCGGACTGCCCCATCAAGCACGATCAGCATCCGCTGCTGACCTGCGATGTTTGGGAGCACGCGTATTACATCGACTATCGCAACGCGCGCCCGAAATACATCGAGGCATTCTGGAACCTGGTGAACTGGGACTTCGTGAATCAGAATTTGAAATGACCGCGAGCAGTAGCGAGCGGTCATCCTGAGCGCTGCGCGAAGGATCTCATCTGAGGAAACCACTCGCGAACTGAAACTGAGCAGCTACTCCAAAAATCTCGAATGAGATAAGCGCCGGGCCATCGATGGTCCGGCGCTTCTGTTTGGCGGTCTTCGTAGCGCAAGCAGCCGATAACCGTCGCAGCCCTTAGTTACTTCTCCGTTTGAGGTTAGCCGCATTGAGTCCGCCATACCCGTGGGTGCGATGTTCCGGCGGATGCAAAATGAAGTCGTCGACGTGTCCGCGCAGTAGATCTTTCAAGCGATCGAGACCACGGGATACGTCCTCTATCGACCAATCCAAATCTTCTGCGGCTGCGGTTGGAAAACTCTGGAGGTATGAAACCATGTCCGCGGCGGTCTGGATTCCGTGGGAGGCGAGGCTGTTGGCAAAATCACGCGGTAGAAACAGACGCGAATTAGTTTCGTCGATGGTGGCGGCGAAGTCTCCGGGCGGCGATTCCGAGCTACTTGCAGCGATGGTTAATTGCTTCATCATGTAGGCCGGGTACTCTGGCACATTATAACTGCAACAACTCCCACATGTAATCTTCAATATAAGTCGCTGAAATGTCGCCGTAACCGCGTTCGGGTGAAAAGCCGTTGCCTAGCGAGGGAGCCGCATATGCCCAGGACACATCCCAACTGTTGCGAAAGATGAAAAATCCCCCGTTCGGTTCAGTGTCGTCAGGTTGGAATCCAACCACGCAAACTGAGTGACCATCGCTGACAACGGAGGTCGCGGGCGGATTCAAGACCCGTCCGTATGCCCATCTGATGCAGTGCTCCGCCATGATTCCACCTCCGTTTGACTCGACGCTCGACTACCATCGCGCCACGCTGAGAGTCAAGCCTGGGTTGACTGGCAGATATACAGCAAACGTCGCCAAAAGGCGGGACGCCCATACAAATCGACCCATTTGACGATCGGGTTGGTGGCGAGCAATCATGGCCGCAATCCCTTGGAGGCTCATCATCATGAAACTTCTGGAAAATCGCGTCGCCATCATCAGCGGAGGAACCGGGGCGCTGGGGCGCGCCGTCGCGGATTACTTTGTCGAGTCGGGCGCGCGCGTTGCCATCCCATGGGTGGTCGAGCCCGAAGTTCCGCTGCTCAAGAAGCGGCTCGGCGATCGCTGCTCCGATGCGAATGTCTTCCTCAAGCGTGCCGATGTCGGCGATGAGGGCCAGATCGCATCCTTCGTGAATGACGTGACCGGCAAGTTCGGCAAGCTCGACATCCTGGTGAACTTGGTCGGCGGATTCTGGGGCGGCAAGTCGATCGCCGATACCTCGATGTCCGAATGGCAGGCGATGTTCGATCTCAACCTGAAGCCAACCTTTCTATGCTGCCGTGCCGCCGTTCCCGCGATGAAGAAGAACAGTTACGGGCGCATCGTCTCAGTGAGCTCGCGCAGCGGCCTGATGGGTGCGGGTGATTTCGCCGCATACGCGATCGCGAAAGGCGCCATTGCGACGTTTACCGCTTCACTCGCCGAAGAATGCTTGCCGGACAACATCATCGTCAATGCGATCGCGCCGAGCACCATCGACACCGAGGCGAATCGCGCCGCGATGCCGAAGGCCAAGCATGAGAATTGGGTGAAGCCCGAGGATATCGCGCGAACGGTCGCGTTTTTGTGCTCCGAGGATAATCGAGTGACGGCCGGCGCGGTGATTCCCGTTTACGGCCGCGCGTAGCCGTTTCTTTTCCGTACCTCGCGAGGCGCGCAGAACGCATCGGGAGTGTCTTCCGAGGTCCCTCGCGAAGCGCTCGGGACGAATCTCGGCGCTGCCGAGATTCGCTTGACAATTTGCGCCATCGGCATAGAAACTCTTCCGTCGTTCGAGCTTGGGGACAACCTCGACTTACAGGAAAAGGAAAAGGTGATGCGAAAGGGAACTCAGCGCGCGCTTGCCTTGGCGCTTCTCACACTGCTTTTTACCGCCGCTGGATGCTCACCGGCCAAGAGGCATTACAACAAAGCCGAGGATCTACTCGGCAAGTTTCAGGGCGGCGACCACGACATGAACCTCGTCAAAGAGGCGCAAAGTGAGCTCCGCGAAGCGGTCAAAGCCGATCCGAATCTGCTCGATGCGCATCGGTCGCTCGCCAACGTCGATGAAGTTCTGCATGACTACGATGAGGCCGGGAAGGAATACATGGCGGCCTCCGCACTCGATCCGACCGACCAGCGGATGCGCGGCAAGGCGAGCTACTACCGTCATCTGCAGCAGCTCACCAAGCAGGCCGATACCGCGCTCGATACCATCAAGTCCGGCGACGTGACCGAAGGGATGTCCGATCTGAAGGGCGCGCTGCAGGAGGCCGGCAAAGCGAACCTGTCGAAGGCAACCATCGATCATATGATCGATGATCTGCGCCAAGGCGTCGCCGCGGTGGTCCAGCAAGCCGATCAACAGGCGCAGCAACAGAAGTTTGACGACGCGATGAAGACCTACGACCAGGCAGTGCGCGGGTACATGCTGCTCGCACTCGCGACCAAGCAGGATAAGCTGGACCCCGCCGTCGATGCGGTGATGCACAATGCAGGTCAAGTCGCGCAGAAAGGCGGACCGCAAGCCTCGCAGATGCTGTCGACGCTGCTCAATGATGTCCTGACCTTCGACCCGGATAATAAAACCGCCAATATGGAATTGGCCCAGCTATCGTTGCATCAGGATCCACCCGATTACTCGACGGCCGCTGACCTCATGGAGCGGGCCGGCGCGCCGGATGCAGAGGTGAGTAAACTTCGCGCCGAAGCAAAAAGACATCATTAGAACTCGGCCTGCCTGAAACCCCCAGGCGTGCGGCGCCGGCGAAAAAGCCGAAGGCCGAACGCAAGGGGTTGATGGAGCGGCGCGCGTACATCGCCCTCGAGGGTCCGATTGGCGTCGGCAAAACCACCCTCGCGCAGGTCCTCGCGCGCGAGCTCAACGCGCGACTGCTGCTCGAAGAGGCCGAGGAAAATCCTTTCCTCGCGCGCTTCTACGAAGATCCCGATAAATATGCGATCCCGGTTCAGCTCTACTTTCTGTTAACCCGCTACAATCAGCAGCGCGAACTGCTGCAGCATCCGCTGCTCGAGCAGGCTACGGTGGCGGACTATCTGTTCGCCAAGGATCGTATCTTCGCGAATCTGAACCTCGCGCCCGACGAATTGATTCTCTATGAGCAGGTCTACAAGCTGCTCGATTCGAAGATGGCGAAGCCGGACCTGGTGGTGTATCTCCTCGCGCGGGTGGAGGTTTTGGCGGAGCGGCTGCGGCGGCGCAATCGCGATTTCGAACGCGACATCAGCTACGAGTACCTCGAGCGGGTGTCGACGGCGTATCGGGATTTCTTCTTCTATTATGATGAGGCGCCACTGCTGGTGGTAGATACTTCAGAAATCGATTTCGTGAACAATCCCAGCGACCTGGCCGATCTGATTCGCGAGATCGACCGGGCCGGGCAGGGCGTGCAGCATTACGTTCCTCGCAAGGGGTGAGCGGTCTTAGTGGCCGCCGCTGGCCGCGCCCCATAGCTCGCGCAGGCGCTGATCGCGGCCGCAGTTGTAGCGATAGAATTTATAGCGGACTGGATTCTTCAGATAATAATCCTGATGATAATCCTCCGCCGGCCAGAAAGTTGAGGCGGGCACGATCTCCGTCACGATCGGATCCTTGAAGGGCTTGGTCTCCTCGATCTGCTTCTCCGATGCTTTCGCTTCGGCTTCCTGTTCGGGGCCGTGATAGAAAATCGCGGTCCGATACTGATGGCCTACGTCGCAAAACTCCCGATCCTTGGAGGTCGGGTCGATGTTGTGCCAGAACACCTCGAGCAACTTCTGATAGGTGACCTTCTTCGGATCGAAGGTGACCTCGATGGATTCGGCGTGACCGGTGCCGCCGTCGGAAACTTCCTCGTAGCTCGGATGGTCCTTGTCGCCGCCGGTATATCCCACCGTCGTCGAGACCACGCCCGGAATGTGATCGAAGGCGGGCTGCATGCACCAGAAGCATCCGCCGGCGAAGGTGGCTTTTTGGAGGCCCGCCCCCGCGCCATCCGCGGCGCGCGCGTTGGTGGTCATTCCAATCGAAGCGGCAAGCATCAGAGTCGCGAGTATCGAGAACAACCATGATCGAGAGATCATTAATCCTCCAGCGCGAGTGCCTTCATATCGTACAACGCGGATGAGGCGGCTGCGGTTCCGCGCCTCATGCCTGAGCTTTGAACTCGCGCTCGATTGCCTCGCCCAGCTTGAAGTCCTTCTCCGTGATGCCGCCCTGGTCATGCGTCGATAGCGAGAAGGTTATCCTTCGATAGTTGATGGTGACGTCCGGATGATGATCCATCTGCTCGGCGATCTCCGCGATGCGATTCAAAAACCGGATGCCTTCCATGAACGCCTTGAAGGTGTACTGTTTCGCGATCGCTTCGCCTTTGCGCTCCCATCCCGGCAGCGCCTTCAGCTTCTCGGTGATTTGGTCGGGGCCAAGTTTCGGCATGATATTTCCCTTCGCAGGTTTGATGTCGCCATCATTATACGACATCGCGGCGCCTGTGGTATGAACACAGTTACCACCATATTCAACGAGAGGATCACTTCCATGGCCAACAAAGTTGTCGACG
This sequence comes from uncultured delta proteobacterium, assembly GCA_963761255.1. Classification (GTDB taxonomy): domain Bacteria; phylum Desulfobacterota; class Binatia; order Binatales; family Binataceae; genus DATGKG01. The sequence goes on along the minus strand of CAVXGH010000013.1, from coordinate 117,391 downwards.
ACGAAGCACGCAAGCAAATCGGCACGGTCGGCGAGGCGCGCAGCTACGATGTCGAGCGCGGCGCCATCCGCCGCTTTGCCGAAGCGATTGGCGATCCCAATCCGCTGTTCAATGACGAGAGGGAGGCGCGCCACGTCTTCGGCGGGATGGTCGCGCCGCCGACCTTTTGCCGCTCGATGGGCTCGCCCATTCCCAATGTGTCGCTCAAGGGCCTCGGCGCGGAATTCCGCGGCCTCGATGGCGGCTCCGACTGGGAATACTTCCAACCGATTCGCCCCGGCGATCGCATCACGGTCCAGTCCAAACTCGTCGATCTGCGCGAGTCGGAAGGCCGCCTCGGCCCGATGGTCTTCATCAGCATCGAGACCAGTTACACCAACCAGTTCGGCGAACTGTGCGTGACACAGCGGTCCACCGCAATTCGTTATTAGCGCGATCCGCTACATAGGAGATCATCATGGCTCAGCAGCGATATTTTGAAGATGTCGAAGTCGGCACCGAGCTCGGTCCGATCGAAAAAAATCCCACCACCCAGCAGCTCGTGAAGTATGCGGGCGCGTCGGGCGACTTCTATCAAATCCACTATGACAAGGATTTCGCGCTCGCAAACAAACTCCCGGGCGTCATCCTGCACGGTGCGCTGAAGAACGCCTTCCTCGGGCAGCTCGCCACCGACTTCGCCGGCAATCATGGATGGGTCAAGAAGCTCGGCGTGCAGTATCGTGGGATGGATCAGCCGGGCACCAAGGTGGTCTGTCGCGGCCGCGTGAGCAAGAAATATGTCGAAGGCGGCCATCACATGGTCGATTGCGAAATCTGGCTGGAAAACTCCAAGGGCGAAAAGACTACTCCCGGTAGCGCGACGGTGGTCCTTCCCTCAAAGAACATCCACTAGGTACATTTTGTAAATGCCGATCCGGCGTCAGTACGCGCCACGCGAAATCAATGCGGCCGAGCTTCGCGCCGGCCGCATCGATCCTCACTACCAAAAAATCCTCGTGCGCCTGCTCGCCGCGCACGCGATGGCCGAGAAGCTGACCGCCTTCGGCTACGAGCGCGCGCTCGAGACCTGCGGCGATGAACCGGCGCTTCGAAAAGTCATCGAAAAAAATATTAAAGAAGAAACCACGCACGCGCGCCTGGTCTATCGCGCGCTCGAAGAGATTGGCGTCAGCCAGAAGGCCGCCGACCGCATGATGCTTCCTCTGATGAAAGCGCCGTCATTCGAGGCGCCGCGCTACTTCGCCGAAAAGGCTAGCGGCGAGATGGACCTGCTGATGGCGTCGCTTGCGCTCGACATGACCGGCCTCATGATGATCGGCGAAAACTACCAGGACTCGAGCTACGCGCCGCATGCGAAAGCCGCCGAGCTCATTATGGAAGATGAAGCCGACCACGAAATTTTCGCCTCCGAGCTGCTCGGCGATGCGGTCAACAAATTCGGCAAGCGCGCAGTGCAGGCGGCGCTCAAGCAATGGCTTCCACGCGCAGTCAACTTCTTCGGCCCTCCCGGCAGCGGCTTCACCTACGATTGCATCCGCTACGGCCTGAAGACGCGCGACAATCAGGAACTCGCCGAGATGTATGTAACTGTCCTGGAGCGCCGCGCCTCCCAACTCGGCCTCAAGCTCCCGAAGCTGACGACCACGTACCCTCACCACTCGATCTGATCCCGCAGGATGATTCGTTTGGCGCGGCCGTCCCACAATATTTGGTTAGTGAGCCGCCAGTTGAGATCGATGGGCATTACCAAAAATGGATTACGGATCGAACGCCCATCGTTGCCCATTTTCGTTATGGGAGACCGATACGAGCAGCTTGCGTTTGTCGTCATCGGAGCTGTCTGAGAACAAGGCCAAAAAGAGATCACGCCGCTCTTCAAACGAAGAAATAGCTAGCGCAGAAAGGAACCCACCGACTGCATCCTTGGAAAGCAATCGGCTCGCTTCACCCAGAGCGTGCGATCAGTAGAGCCTGCTGATTCTTTTCCGGCGTTCCCTCGGTAATCTCGAGGCCTAGAATCTGGGCGACAGCCTCGAAGTCCTCCGCATCGTGCGCATCGGAGTGATCAGGCTCCATTGCTAACCGGCCGGGCCTAACAATTTTCGAGTTCACAATTTCGTCGGTGTTCACCCGGCGAAGCTTCAGAATGCCGCTGGAATCGTCGTATATAAGGCCATTAAAGCAGTACTTGCACGGTCCGAATTGTCCAGCCTTAGCGCGCGAATTCCTTCGCATCCGGCGCTCGGGTTCGTCGCTCCAAAGGGAGGGAAGCGACAAGATGTTGTATATCCCTACCGCGGAACCGCATTCCGGGCAGGAGAGAGGAACCGTCGCGATCGGAGGTTTCGAGGCTAAGTGCCAGCAGTGCCTCAGCAAATAGGCAACAGAAGCTCTAATCTTGTCGGACGAAAGCATTGGTCGAAGTATCGGTGCTCTATCCGCGCGGTTGTGTTCTTTGACCCTCGATCCAAAACTCTGATGCTAAGCAGGTTTCCATGTGACGTACACAATGAGTGTGCCACAACCCACTCATGGACACAAATTCAATGCTGGCTCATTACGGCTTCAGCTCACCAATGGCCTGGTGAGATTAATTCCGCACAACTCCTCTTTTGGTGCACCAAGATTGTTGTTTCGGCGTTCTTAGGATCGCCGGCGATGCATTCCTTTTGGACGCGAGGTGCGCTCAACCATTCAGAATCCGGACGTGAGATTCTGATCTCCGCCACGAAATCGGTTGCACTTTCGGAAAGAAGTTTTCTTGGCTGCGCAGAAATCTCGCCGATCGGTGTGTAGCGAGGGATACGCTGTCCCTACCGGCAAGGGGTTAGCGCATCGAGGCCGCTTTTCGCACGCAAGTTTCATCGGACAGCGGTTTTCAGCACAATACCGGCGCCGAGCCAGTTTGCGGGTTAAAGTCGCTCGCTTCGGAAGGTCGCCAACGATAAATTCACTAAGAAGCTTCGGTGCCAAGGGGGAAAAGCAATGTTTCGACGATTGCTTTCGGTTCGCGCAGCTCTCACTTTGAGGAGCCTGATAGCACTGCTGACATTTTGTTCCGCCCTTTCGAGCCTCCCCGCCGCGGCGTGCGAGCCTGTCGTCTACCTGTTTCGGCATGCGGAAGAAAAACCAGGCGGCGTAACTACCAACAGTCTTCTGCGCGTAGGCAATCAACATGCGGAACTTTACCCCAGCATGATCGAGGGCTTCCAGGGGAACAATTGCCCCTTGAGTTGGGTCTATGCGATGTCGTCTTATAACGCGAACGGCAGCATCGGAACCTCGAACCCTTACTTCACCGGGTACCCCTCGGCCAATGTGCTGCCGCAAAAGACCCCGCAGGACACACTCGGGACGCGCAAGTTATTGGAGTTCTTACCGAAAGAAGGGCCAGCCTTTCTCACCGATATCAAAAGTAAGCTAACCGACAGTCAGGGAGCATCGCACTCGGTTGCCATCTTCTGGTCAAGTCAGGGGATGTGCACGGTTGCCGGGACGTTAGGGACGAGTCTCCCCGGCTTCGATTGCGACAATACTAAGCCGCCGCGAAATTCGTTCTATGTATTCGCATACGACAGTAGCAACCAGACCTTCACCAGGACCGGCAATTACTTACAATGCTTCAATTTTAATCCGTCCGTGACGGGCGCGCTGGAGGACAAATTCAGCTTCGATCAGTACATGGGTTTCCCTGCGGGATTTGTGCCCGCCCAATACTATTGTCCCGCGTCGGGGAATTTAGCGGAGAACGATGACCCCGCCTACAAATCTGTTTTCGGCACCACCGGCGATAAAGCCAGCCACACGGCGGCGGCAAACGGGACCATCACTGCGGGTGAGTTGTCAACGCTGTTGCGCGGACAGGTTTGTGATGTCGACAACCCACAGGACAATTGCCACTTCTGACCTTGTACCCCTGGGTTGAGTCCGCAAGCAGGTTCGGAGACTACCGGCAGGCGCTGGCGGCATCGATGGCGGCGTCTTGCGCGCGCGCGAGGCCCACAAGGTTGGGCACATTATCCGGCGTCGCATCGAAACCCGCCAAGGTCGCTCCGAAAACATACTTGCCGTCCAGCGCACCTAGACCGACGTGCGTCTCCGTTCCCTGGGTGACGCTGCCCGCGAATGATTGCTGCCCCACCGGAGGAATCGAAATAGGGGTGAAGCCGGGCACGGCCTCGCTCTTTTGCAGCGCGGTCTGGTAGGCCGAGGCAGCGTCGGAAGTGTTGCGATAGCGATCAGCCGTGATCGTCACCAGCAGCGAGCCGCCGTCATTTATAAAGAAGACCGCCCTGGTCGCAACCGGATTTCCCTGGGCGGTGGAGTCCTCGCCGGTGCTTTCCTGCTGGGTGATCGAATCAAAATATTGACCAACGAGATTCAGCAGAACCACAAAATTGCGCGGCAGCAAAGAGTTCGATGAACTGGCTGCCGAGGAAGATCCTCCGCATCCCGCCATCGAGGTGACCATGGCGACCATTAGAGCCATGGAGGCGGCCGTAAGCGCATGGAACCTGACGCGACGAATTTTCATGACGCGCCTATAGCACAACAATTGCGCTTCTGTCGCGTTTGACTTGTCACAAATACGTCATGGATGCTCAACCTCAATCATCCTGTCTTTTATTTACTCTTGACTATGAGAATTCAACTTTGCATTATGGCGAAATTCCTCAGTTCTGCCCGCTCTGCGGGTGAAAAAGTGCGACCTCGAGACGAAAGTTGGGGGAAATGAAAGCTTTTAGAGCATTTAAGTGGCGGATTGTTCCGCTCGCCTTGGTCTTGGCATTCGTATGTGCCGCTTGCGGAGGAGGTTCGTCGGGGGGCTCGTCCAGTAGCACCTCGGCCAGCTTCAAAGCCGGACCATGTCCCACGCCCGAGGCCCAGGCGCTCGCGGCACTCAACGCGAGTTGCGGAACTCTCACTGTCCCGGAAAATCGCAGCAAGGGGAGCAAAGGCAAGGTCAGGTTGCCGGTCGCGATCTTGCCGTCGAAAATACAGCCGCCTGCGCCGGATCCTATCGTCTATATGGCGGGTGGTCCCGGCGCGAATGCGATTGGGCAGGCGACACTCCTCGCGAGCCTCGGCCTTACGCAGAACCGCAATCTCATCATCATGAACCAGCGCGGGGTCCTGTACACCGAACCGTCGCTGACTTGTCCCGAGATCGACACCTTCAATGCACTCGCGGTCGGTCTTCCCTACGATGCGCCTGATACCGGCACCATGCATGTGGCGGCGACCAAGGCCTGCCATGATCGCCTGGTCGGCGAGGGCATCGACCTCAGCGCCTTCAACACCAGTGAAAACTCCGCCGACTTCGCCGACCTTCGCAGGGCGCTCCATATCAAAGAGTGGAATGTCTATGGGTTGTCCTACGGGACTGATCTCGCGCTGAGCCTGATGCGGGATCATCCGCAGGGGATTCGCAGCGTGATCATCGATGCGGTGGTGCCCCCGGCGGCGGCATCGCTCGGATGGACCTGGACCAACGCCAATGAAGCCATCAACAACGTCTTCCGCGATTGCAGCAATCAGCCCGCCTGCTTCGCGAAGTACGGCGATCTGAGCGCGACCTTTACGGCTCAGGTCCAGCAGCTGGAAGCCAATCCTCTAACGATCACCGTGCCCGCGCCGTTCCCCAATGGCGCTCCGGTGAAGGTGGTGCTCGACGGCGGAGCGATCGTCAATTGGCTCGGCTCGCTGCCCGACCCCATCGTTCCGATACCATCGATTCCGTCGGCAATTCAGGAGCTGGTGGCGGGACAGCCGACGCAAATCGCCACTTCACGAGCCACGCTGGCAGATCCCTCGCTCATCGGCGGTGTCGGCTATGGTCTTATGTATGGGGTCATCTGCAGCGAATGGGTCCCGTTCGAGCCGCAATCGCAGATTCTCATCCAGGGACGGCTCGCCTTTCCGCATTATCCTGACTCCGTGTTATCGCTAGCTTCAGGGCTTCCTTTCATGTCGGAAGATTGCGCGGTCTGGAATGTTCCGAAAGCGTCTGCCAGCGTGCGTGACATCACCATCAGCAGCATACCAACCCTGGTGATGTCCGGGAGCTTCGATGGCAAAACCTCGCCGCAATGGGGATTCTATGTAGCGGGTCCGCTGGAAAACTCGACCAGCGTGGTCATTCCGGGAGGTGGCCACGGGGCGCTGATCCTGTACGGCTTGCCCGATGACTCGCCGGCAAAACCTTGCGCCATGAGTGTGGTGGCATCGTTTCTCGCCAATCCGATCGCGCCCGACACCACTTGTGTCAACTCACTGACTACTTATCCCTTCACCACTTCCGCTAGCGCATTGTCACCTGATCAACTGAGTTCGGAACTGGATAACCTCTCGCTAATCGAGTCGCACTATTGATGCCCGCGGAGTTCATCGGTGCGGCGAGTGCGCCGCCTAACTCGATGCGATCGACGAAAACAGTTCGCCTTGCGCTGCTCGCAGTCGTTCTGATGTTGGTTGCGGCCGCATGCGGCGGCTCCTCAGGCAGTTCGCAACCGGGAGTTGCCCCGGCAAGCTTCGAGCCGGGCGCCTGTCCAACCAGCGTCGCCTCGCTCCCGGAACTAGCCGACGCACAATGCGGTCAGCTGATAGTTCCTGAAAATCGTCACAAGCCAAACGGAAAGACCATCCGCCTCCCGGTCGCGATCATCCCGTCGATTGCGCAGCCACCGCAACATGAGCCGGTCGTCCATATGACGGGTGGACCCGGCGGCGACGCGCTCGGCGACGCCCAGTTCCTGGTCCCAGCGGGAGTAAACCAGGACCGCGATCTTATCATCATGGGGCAACGCGGAACGCTGGACGCGGACCCGGAACTGCTTTGCCCCGAGATCGACCAATTCAATGCGATCGCGGTAGGCCTGGTCTACGATGCTCCCTCGACCGGCGTCTTGCATGTCGCGGCAACCAAAGCTTGCCATGATCGGTTGGTAGCGATGGGCATCGATCTCGGAGCCTATAACACGCTGGAGAACGTCGAGGATTTCGTCGATCTGCGCAAGGTGCTGAAGATCCCCAAGTGGAGCATCTATGGATATTCGTACGGAACTTATCTCGCGCTGACGATGATGCGCCTGCATCCCGAGGAGATCGTGAGCGTGATGATCGATTCGGTCGTGCCGCCTAGCGTGGCGAGCCTCGGATGGACCTGGAGCAACCTCGGCGAAGCTTTCGGCAACCTGTTTGACGCGTGCGCCGCGCAGCCTGCCTGCGCTGCGAAATATGGAGATGTGCAGGCGAAGTTTACCGCTCAGGTGCAGCAGCTCGAGGCGAATCCGCTGACCACCACCGGTGTGTACACGCCGGGAGGACCTCCGGTTACAGTCGTCCTCGACGGCGGGGCGCTGGTGAACTGGCTGGTGGCCGGCGGCCTCGGATTTTTTCAAACAGTGCCATCGGCGATCCAGGAACTCGTCAACGGCAACGCGGTCCAGATTGCTAACTCTCGTGCCGCCGCGGCGAACCCTGCCATCGTGAGCACCTTCGGATATGGGTTGACCTATGGCGTGTTTTGCAGCGAATGGATTCCATTCGAGCCGCAATCCGAAATACTCGCGAAAGGTCTGCTGGCATTTCCGAGCTATCCGGACACGGTTCTCTCGCAAGCGCCGCAACTGCCATTCGAAACCGAAGATTGCGCGATATGGGATGTCCCCAAAGCGCCCGCTTCGATAAAGGATGTAACCACCAGCAAAATCCCGACGTTGGTAACCGCGGGTAGCTTTGATTCCAAGACCTCACCGATGTGGGCGAAGTACGCGGCCACGACCCTGTCCAATTCGACTACCATCGTAATTCCAGGCATCGGTCATTGGGTGCTTCCGCAGTCGCCATGTGCCCGGAGTGTGCTGGCATCTTTCCTTGCCGACCCCACCACGCCCCCTGATACGAGCTGCGTCGCAGGACTAACTCCGCCACCCTTCCAGTGAATCGGCTGCGATAGGCACGCGCGATCGGATTGAACCAGCTTGCGTTTTGGAGCGTGAGGAGCGATCAGTTGCGCGAGCGAGGAGGCGCAACTTCAAATGGCAACATCCACGCGCATGCTCGAAGGATATCGCGTACTCGATTTTACCCAGGTGCTCGCCGGGCCGACCACCACCCGCTACATGGCCGAGATGGGCGCCGAGGTCATCAAGGTCGAATTCGCGCCCAACGGAGATATCTCGCGCGCCGTGCCGTATCTTCGCGACGGACGCAGCGCTTACTACGTGCAGCAAAATCGCGGCAAGCGGAGTTTGTGCCTCGATCTGAAAACTCCCGCCGCGGCCGCAATCATCCGGGAGCTGATTCCCAAGGTTGACGTGGTCGTCGAGAATTACGCGCCCGGAGTCATCGGCCGGCTCGGTTTCGGTTACGACGCGGTGCGCGCGCTCAATCCGAAAGTCATCATGTGTTCGATTTCCACCTTCGGTCAGGATGGGCCGCTGGCCAATCGCCCCGGCTACGACTTCATCGGATGCGCTTATTCCGGCGTCTTGAGCATGATCGGCGAGCGCGACGGCGCGCCCTCGCTACCAGGTGTAGGACTTGGCGACATTACGACCGGGGTGCACGCGCTGGCCGCGATCGTGACCGCCTTGCTTCATCGCGAGCGCACCGGCGAGGGGCAATACGTCGAAACCTCGCTGCTGGATTGCTACTTCAGCTACCATGACATGCCGGTAGCGACTGCGAGTCTAAGCGGGGGCGCGATTTCTCCGCGGCGCAACGGCGCACATCATTTCGCGATGGCGCCACTCGGAGTCTTCAAGGGCAAGCGCAATCCGATCCTGATCATGGCCGGCATCGAGAATCAATTCGGCTACCTTTGTCACGCGATGGGGCGGCCCGAGTGGATAAGCGATCCGCGCTTTTGCAACAACGCGGCGCGGATGGAGAACGTCGAGGAGTTGAAACGCCTCATCCAGGACTGGTTCGATGCGACGGCGAGCGACGAGGAAGTTTACCGGCTCTTCAACGAGCATCGGGTGCCGTATGCGCAGGTGCTGTCGACCGAAGAGGCGATGGCGCATCCGCATTTGCGCGAGCGCGAGATCGTGCGGACCGTGAACGATCGTTTTTTGGGCGAATTCGAGGTCCCCGGTTTTCCGCTTCGGTTCTCGGGCTATGGCCGCAATCCGGAAACCTCGGCGCCGACTCTCGGTGAGCATAATGAGGTGGTGCTGCGTGAGTATCTGGGATACTCGGCAAGCCAGGTCGCCTCGCTCGAACGCGAGGGCGTGCTGCATCGCGGCGAGCGGTGACTGGCCGATTTGAAAAACTTCTGACCGACCCGCGAATCGTCGCCGCGCCGCAATGGGAACCAAATCCCGACGGTCGATGCGTCGTGTACCGGATGCGGCGGGCGCAGCGCGCGTTCGATAATCCCGCGCTCGAAACCGCCATCGCGGCTGCGAATGCGTTGAAACTTCCGGTGGTGGTTTTCTTCGGGCTGCTCGCGCGCAAGCCTGGCGCGACTCTACGCGCTTACCACTTCATGCTGGAGGGCCTGCTCGATAGTGCCGCGCGACTAAAGCATCGAAGGATCGGTTTCGCGCTGACGATTTGCCACGGTTCCGATTCGACCACGGAGTTCGAAAGATTCTGCGCCCGGGTCAAACCCGCGCTCGTCATCGAGGATGAAAATCCGATGCGCCGCGATCCCGCGAGCAAATCATCGCGGTCGACCTGGCGCGTTGATGCGGATGTGATCGTGCCGTCGCGCCTGCTGATGAAAGAGCAGTTCGCTGCGCGCACGATTCGCCCTCGAATTCATAAGCTGCTCGATCAATTCCTGAAGCCGCTCGGCAATCGCACGGTGCATGTCGCGTGGAAATCGCGCATCGATGGTGGAGTCGCGGCATCGATGGACCCGCTAAAGAAAATCTCGCTCGATCGCAGCGTCGGCATCGCGCCGGATTTCAGCGGCGGCACCACCGCGGGTGTGGCCTCGATGCGCACCTTCATTCGCGAACGCCTCGACGACTACGACGCTGCGCGCAATCATCCCGAGCTCGACGGCACCAGCCGCCTCTCACCATACCTTCACTTCGGCCACCTCGGACCGCATACGATCGCGTTGGCGGTGGCCGAATCCACAGCATCGAAGAAATCTCGCGATGCATTCCTCGAACAACTCATCGTGCGGCGCGAGCTGGCGATCAACTTCGTGCGCTTCAATCCGCACTATCTGCATCTCCAGAGTTGCGAGCCGTGGGCGATGCGCACTCTCGGTGAGCACTCGCGGGACCCTCGCAAGTTCGTATACTCGTCGCGCGTGATGGAGCAGGCTGAAACTCACGACCCATTGTGGAATGCGGCGCAGCGCCAGATGGTGGAATCCGGATGGATGCATAACTACCTGCGGATGTACTGGGCCAAAAAAATTCTCGAATGGTCCGAGTCGCCCGACGCCGCCTATGAAGCCGCAGTGGCGATGAACGATCGCTACGAACTCGACGGCCGCGATCCTAACGGCTACGCCGGCATCGGGTGGGCGATTGGCGGCAAGCACGACCGCGCGTGGGGACCCGAGCGCCCGGTCTATGGCAAGATTCGCTACATGTCGTATGAAAGCACACGGCGCAAATTCGACAGCCGCGCCTACCTCGCGCGATGGGCTCCGCGCGAGGACAAATGAGCGCCAAAATTCGCATCGGGGTGTCGTCGTGCCTGCTCGGCAACGAGGTTCGCTTCGACGGAGGCCACAAGCGCAACGAATTCATCACCGAGATCCTCGGTAAGTTCGTCGAGTTCGTGCCCGTCTGTCCCGAAGTGGAGATGGGGATGGGCACGCCGCGCGAGAGTATCGCGTTGCGGCGTCAGGATGGCGAGGTGCGGCTACTCGGCAACCGGAGCGGGACCGATCATACCGCGAAGATGAAGGCCTACGCCGAGAAGCGCACGCGCGCACTCGGAGCCGAGGACCTCAGCGGCTACATTTTGAAGAAAGATTCGCCAAGTTGTGGGATGGAGCGCGTGCGCGTGTATGCCGAAAATGGCATGCCCTCGCGCGTAGGGGTTGGGATGTTCGCCGCGGCACTGATGCTGCGCTTCCCGAATCTGCCGGTGGAAGAGGAGGGACGTCTCTCGGATCCGAAGCTGCGCGAGAATTTCGTCGAGCGCGTTTTCGCTTACCGGCGCTTGCAGGATTTCTTTGCCGAGCGATGGACGCAGGGCGGCCTCATCGCGTTTCACACTGCGCACAAGTTGGTGCTGCTTGCGCATTCGCCCACCGCCTACCGTGAGCTGGGCCGCTATGTCGCCGAGGCGAAGAAAATTCCGCGCGCCGAATTCCGCGATGCATACGAATCGCGCTTCATGAGTGCCCTGAAGAAGCTCGCGACGCCGCCGCGTCACGTCAACGTGATGCAGCACGTTCTCGGCTACTTTCGGGAAAATCTTGAGGAGTCGGCGCGCCGCGAGCTCGCCGGTCTTGTCGATGATTATGCGCGCGGCCTGGTGCCGCTAATCGTGCCGCTCACGCTGATTCGCCACTACGTGCGGCGCTTCGAGGTCGACTACCTCGCGGGCCAGGTCTATCTGAATCCGCATCCGAAAGAGCTGATGCTGCTCAACCATGTCTGAGCGACTTCAGCGTCTAGTCACTTAGCATCGAAACCGTACAACCTGGCGGCATTGCCGCAGACGATCTTGCGGCGCGTCGCGGCCGGCAGATGCCCCAGCTCGCGCGCGATGTACTCCTGCGAATCGGGCCAGATGCCGTCGGGATGCGGGAAGTCGCTGCCCCACATGATGTTGTCCTCGCCGATCTCGTCGAGCATCTTGATGCCGATGCGATCGCTCTGATACGTCGCGTAGCACTGGCGATGCCAGTACTCGCTCGGCTTCATCTTCAGATCGAGGTCGGCGAACTGATCTTCCCATTCGAGGTCCATGTGATCGAGGATGTACGGCAGCCATCCAATTCCGCTCTCGCCGATTACCATCTTGAGCCCGCGATGGTGTTCGAGCACACCGCCGAAAATAATCGCCATCAGCGGCACCGCCATGTACATCTGGAAACTGCTGATCATGGTCGCGAACGCGGCGCGCGCGACTTTCGGTTGCAGCTTGCTCAGATCGGGCAGCGAGCTGCCAATGGTGTGCAGATGCACCGGCAACTTCGCTTCCTCGGCGACCGCCCATAGCGGCTCCCAGACCGGATCCCAGAACGGCTCGATGTCGGGGCGATTGGCGATATCGAGCCCGCGCAGCGCACCTTCTTTCGCGACGCGTTTCACCTCGGCCACCGCGGCCTCGATGCTATGGCTGGGAATCGACGCGAGACCCGCGTAGCGATCGGGATGCGCGCGGCAGAAGCCCGCGAGCCATTGATTGTAGATGCGAATCATTTCGGTCGCGGCCTCGTCGTCCTTCAGCCGCATGCTCGCGCCGAGGATGCCGTAGAGGACCTCGGCCTGAACGCCGTCGCGCTCTTGATCTTTCAGGCGCAATTCCGGATCAGTCAGGCGGCGAATGCCGTTGCGGCCGTCATCGTAGAGACCCGTCGACGCCATCCGATCGGAACGATGGATCTGACCCGGCACATACTGGCGTCCGGCCGAGCCCATGCCGTTCATCAGGCCGAACATCGCGCCGTTTTTCGCGACCCACATCTTGCCCTTGCGGGTGTCGACGACGTAGGGCATCCGCTCCTTCAAATCGGCGCGCGCGTTGGCGGTGAACAAATCAGGCGGTAGCCAAATCAGATCAATGTGGCAATCGGCGGAGATGAAATCGTACTTCATCTGCAAATCCTCTGCGCGCGATCTTGCTCCATCAGCCTCGATGCGTGCAAACGCTGAACGCGCAATGACTTCAGCCGTTCCACGCGCCGCGCAGCGAATACGAACTGAGCACCCGGATGTAGTTGGCGCGCTCGAAGGCCGCGGGATTCGGCACCTTGCGATGACTCATGCTGCCGCACATCTGGCGGATCGACGAATACTCATGCTCCTCCATCCAGAATGCGAGATCGCGCAAGACCGCGTCGAGGTGCTCGAGGCCGCCCCGCAACAGCGCCGAGGTCATCATGGTGACGCGCGCGCCCGCCATCATGGCTTTCAAAACATCGTGCGCGCTATGCACCCCGCCGGTGATTGCGAGGTCGGCCTGCACCTGCCCGAAGATGATCGCCACCCAGTGCAATCGCAGCAGCAGTTCCTGCGGCGTACTCAGGCTGAGACTCGGCACGATTTCGAGCTGTTCGAGATCCAGATCGGGCTGATAGAAGCGGTTGAAAAGGATGAGGCCGTTGGCGCCGGCGCGATCGAGGCGATTGGCAAAGTTAGCCGGCGCACTGAAAAACGGCGACAGCTTCACCGCGACGGGGATCTTTACATGTTGCTTCACCTCGCGAACCAGCGCGAGGTAGGCGCGCTCGATATGGCTCGCGGTGAGTTCGGCGTCGGTTTCGATCGAGTACAGGTTCAACTCCAGCGCATCGGCGCCGGCCTGCTGGATCTCGCGCGCGTAGCGAATCCATCCGCCGGGCGAAACTCCATTGAGGCTGCCGATGACCGGAATCGAAACGCTCGCCTTCGCCTGCCGGATCAGATCGAGATAGCCGTCGGGACCGAGGTTGTAGGTGACGAGGTCGGGGAAGTAGTCGAGCGATTCCGCGAAGCTGTCAGCGCCGCGAAAGAGATCCTCGTCGAGCGTTTCACCTTCCACCGCGAGTTGCTCTTCGAAGAGCGAAGGGAGCACCACGGCGGCGATGCCGTGATCCTCGAGGCCGCGAATCTTGTCGAGCGAGTCGCATAGTGGCGAGGCCGACGCGACCAGCGGATTTTTCAGGTCGAGCCCGAGATAGGTGGTCGTCAGATCAATCATGGCTTGTCCCCTTTCGCCGATTTTCCCGCGCCGGCTTCGGTATCGCCGGCCGGAAGAATGCCACTGCCGGTCATCGCCGCGCGGTTTGCATAGACGCGCCACTGCCGCGTGACGTCCGCCTGCGCCATTTGCAGCAACTCGCGCGCGGCTTCGGGATTGCTGCGCGCGAGCATCGTGTAGCGCGCCTCCTGATAGGCGTACTGCTTGAGCGGGATGCTGGGCGCCTTCGAGTCGAGCTGAAAGGGATTCTTGCCCTCCGCTCGCAGGGCTGGATTGTATCGCATCAACGGCCAGTATCCCGAGAGCATCGCGTTCTTCTGCTGGTTCATGCCGAACGCCATGTCGTAGCCGTGCGCGATGCAGTTGCTATACGCGATGATCAGCGACGGTCCGTCGTGCGCTTCCGCTTCGAGGAATGCGCGCACCGTATGCGCGTCGTTGCCACCCATCGCCACCCGCGCGACGTACACCGAGCCGTAGCTGATAGCCTCCATTGCCAGGTCCTTCTTGCCGGTCTGTTTGCCGCCGCTGGCGAACTTCGCGACCGCTCCACGCGGAGTGGACTTCGACATTTGACCGCCGGTGTTGGAATAGACTTCGGTGTCGAGTACCAGCACGTTCACATTCATGCCGGAGCCGAGCACGTGATCGAGGCCACCGAAACCGATGTCATATGCCCATCCGTCGCCACCGACGAGCCACACGCTCTTGCGCACCAACGCATCGGCGAGCGCCATCAGATCGCGCGCATCGTTGGTTTCGAGGCCCGCGATGATCCGTTTCACCTCGGCGACCCGCTGACGCTGCGCGACGATGCCCGCCTCGGTTGACTGGTCGGCTTCGAGGATTTCCGCGACGATACGCCCGCCGAGTTCCGGCGAAAGCCGCCGCGTCAGTTCACGCGCGTAGTCGAGGCGCTTGTCGATCGCAAGGCGCATCCCGAGCCCGAATTCGGCATTGTCTTCGAACAGCGAATTCGACCACGCCGGTCCGCGCCCATCGCCATTGGACGTGTACGGCGTGGTCGGCAGATTGCCGCCGTATATAGATGAGCATCCGGTGGCATTCGCAATCAGCAATCGATCGCCGAAGAGCTGGGTCAGCAGCTTGATGTAGGGCGTTTCGCCGCATCCTGCGCACGCGCCGGAAAATTCGAACAGCGGTTCGAGCAGTTGCGCATCCTTGACCTGCGCATGCGCGAGGCTGTCGCGATTGAACTCCGGCAGCGTCAGAAAGAAATCCCAGTTGCGCGCCTCGGCGTCGCGCAGCGGAGGTTGCGGCATCATGTTGATTGCCCGATGCCGCACCTCGCTTTTGCTCTTCGCCGGACACACCTCGACGCAGAGACGGCATCCGGTGCAGTCTTCGGGCGCGACTTGCAGGGTGTAGCGCATCGCTTCGAGGCCGCGCCATCGCGGAGTCGCCGACCTGAACGATGCGGGCGCATCATCGAGCAGACTCGGCTCGTAGACCTTCGCGCGAATCACCGCATGCGGGCAGACCAGCACGCACTTCCCGCATTGGATGCATAGGTCTTCGTCCCACACCGGGATCTCCTGCGCGATGTTACGCTTCTCCCACTTCGAAGTGCCGCTCGGAAAAGTTCCGTCCGGCGGCAGCGCGCTGGTCGGAACCGAATCGCCGTAGCCCGCGATGAGCGCGCCGAGGATATCGCGCACGAACGCCGGCGCATGCGAGGGCACCGGCGCCAGGATATCAATGCTGCTGGTCGGCGCGGCGGGAATCGCGACCTCATTTAGATGTGCGAGGGTAGTGTCGACCGCGGCGAAGTTCTTCTGCACGATCGCATCGCCGCGCTTGCCGTAGGTTTCCTGGATCGCCGACTTGATCGCGGCGATCGCCGCATCGTGCGGCAGCACTCCGCTGACCGCGAAGAAGCAGGTCTGCATAATGGTATTGATGCGGCCGCCCATGCCGGTCTGCCGCGCAACTTTGTACGCATCGATGACGAAGACGCGCAGTTGCTGGTCGAGGATCTGCTCCTGCACCTTGCGCGGCAGATGCTCCCACACCTCGTCGGGCGCATACGGCGCGTTGAGGA
Organism: uncultured delta proteobacterium; assembly: GCA_963761255.1. Classification (GTDB taxonomy): domain Bacteria; phylum Desulfobacterota; class Binatia; order Binatales; family Binataceae; genus DATGKG01. Next base: position 101,496 of record CAVXGH010000013.1, on the reverse strand, counting down.
GGAACGTGGCGCCGCGATCGGCCGCCGCGAGCACATCCATCCGTTCGAGGAACGCAAACTGATGGCATCCGATGAAGCTGGCCCTGGTAATGAGGTAGGTCGAACGAATCGGATCCGGCCCGAAGCGCAGGTGCGATACGGTGGTCGATCCCGCCTTCTTGGAGTCATACACAAAGTAGCCTTGCGCATGACTCGGAGTGTGCTCACCGATGATCGCGATCGAGTTCTTGTTCGCCCCCACGGTGCCGTCCGATCCCAACCCATAGAAGAGCGCGCGCACGGTGTTGGGACTCTCAGTCGAGAAGGCGGGATCGAACGCGAGACTCGAATGAGTCAGGTCATCGTTGATTCCAATGGTGAAATGGTTCTTGGGTCCGTCCTTCCGTAGTTCATCGAAGACCGCCTTGACCATGGCGGGAGTGAATTCCTTCGAGGACAGCCCGTAGCGCCCGCCGATGATGCGCGGCCACCGGCCGTCAATCGCATGCGCCGGCCACGCCTCGCTCAGCGCCGTCACCACATCGAGATAGAGCGGCTCACCGACGCTGCCGGGCTCCTTGGTGCGATCGAGCACCGCGAGCGCGCGGACCGTCTTCGGCAACGCCGCGGCGAACGCGGCTGCATCGAAGGGGCGGAAGAGCCGCACCTTGAGCAGGCCGACCTTCTCTCCTCGCGCGAGGAGATGCTCGACGGTTTCCTCGGCGGCGCCCGCGCCCGATCCCATCAGGATGATGACGCGCTCCGCCTTCGGATCGCCGACGTAATCGAAGAGGTGGTAGGCGCGACCGGTGCGCCGCGCGAAGCGTTCCATCACATCGAGCACGATGGTCGGACAGGCGCGATAGAAAGGGTTGATGGCCTCGCGCGCCTGGAAAAACACATCGGGATTTTGCGCGGTACCGCGCAGCATCGGGCGATCGGGACTGAGCGCGCGATCGCGATGCTGCCGGACATGCTTCGCCTCGATGAGAGCGCCGAGGTCCTCATCGGTCAGCGGATGAATCTTGTTGAGCTCGTGCGAAGTGCGGAAGCCGTCGAAGAAATGCAGAAACGGAATCCGCGATTCGAGCGTTGCGGCATGCGCGATGAGCGCGAAGTCGTGCGCCTCCTGCACCGAATCGGAACACAGCATCGCAAAGCCGGACGCACGCGCCGCCATCACATCGCTATGGTCGCCGAAGATCGAAAGCGCATGCGTCGCGATGGTGCGCGCGGCGACGTGGATCACGCACGCGGTCAGCTCCCCCGCGATTTTGTACATATTCGGAATCATCAGAAGCAGGCCTTGCGAGGCGGTGAAAGTGGTGCCGAGCGCACCCGCCTGCAACGCGCCATGCAGCGTGCCGGCCGCGCCGCCCTCGCTTTGCATCTCGATGACTTTCGGCACGGTGCCGAAGATGTTCCTGCGGCCCGCGTCGCTCCATTGATCGGACAGCTCGCCCATCGGCGACGATGGCGTGATGGGGTAGATCGCGATTACTTCGCTCAGGCGGTAGGCAACCGAGGCCGCCGCTTCATTCCCGTCGAGAATTTCCATGGTTGGAGTGTTTCCAACCGGCAGTTAACTCCACACGGGTTCTCTTCGCAAAGCAGCGCGGCTCCGCGGCTGAGCATTGTTCAGTGCGAGCGCTGATCGAATTGCAGGATGGTGCCGTCGGGATCCTCGAAGAGGCAAGTCAGCACTTTCGCGCCGCCCTTCTCGCCGTAGGCGGTCGCGTCGGCCTCATACGCCGGCACCAGGATCTTGACCCCGGCGCGCGAAAGTTTTTCGAGCCGCTCGCGCAGATCATCGACCAGGAACGCAAAGTGATGCATCCCAACCTGATGCAACCGCAGCGGCTTGCCCGACGGCTCGCGGCCGAGCGTCTGCGAGAGCACCAGGAAGCCGCCGTCGCGCCCCCATCGCATATAGACCGCGCGGCGCTTGCCTTGACCGACAGTCTCGTCGGCATCGAACATCACCTCGAGGCCGAGCAGATCGCGATAGAACTTGAGCGACTTGTCCATGTCGCTGACGCCGATTGCCAGATGCGAGATTCCTTTCATGTCAATGCTCCTTAAGATGATGCGGCGCGATATCCGCGCGGCGAGATTCCAAACTCGGCGCGGAAGCTGCGGATGAAATTCGACAAATCATCGAAGCCAACGGTGAGCGCAATCCCCGTGATGGGTTCGCGGCTCGACGCGAGCCGTCGGGCGGCCTCGCGCAGGCGCGCGCGCAGTAGCCATTGATGCGGCGTTACGCCGGTCACGCGCTTGAAGGTCCGCAGGAAATGGAAGCGGCTGAGTCCCGCGATGCTCGCGAGGTCCGCCAGCGGATGCGATTGGCCGAGGTGCGCTTCCAGATAACGGATCACGTCCACGATGCCGCCGCGATCACCAGGCGCGCGGTTTGGACCATCGCAAGCGGAATCGATCCGAATGACCGCGGCGGCGAGCTTGAGCCCGATCTCTTCGAACTCCGCGCCGCGATACGCCGCAGTCGCGATGCGCGCGGTGATCGGCGCAAGCGCGCGCAGCGGTGGAATGCGATCGCTCCGAAGCGTGGCGCGGGAAGCACCCGCATCACGCGCGAGGCCGGCGAAGAAATCCGGGTTGAATTGAAACGAGATGCATCGATCACCCTTGCCATGCTGATGCGAACATTCGAAGTTGCGTCCGGCGCTGCCGAGCAGCAGCGCGCCCGGCGACATCAGCGAGTAGCCGCGATCGCTTCGGTAGTTGAAGCTCCCAGCCAGCACCATCGAGATCGACATCCAGGCGTGGCGCTCCTCGAAGGGACGATCGCGTGGCCCTGCAGTGCATACGATGTCGAGAACACGCCATCCGGCGCCCTCGGCAATGACGTTCCCGACCGATGCGGCGGGCACGCCATCGCGCGCCTTGCGGATGAGCGCGGCCGTCAACGGATCGCGGCGGGAAATCTCCCGGGAAATTTCGGAGGAGAGCAATTTTTACCAAGTCTCCGAGTTGCTGCCGAATTATAATCCCGCGGTGCGAAGTTCCAAAAGGAGTCCAGGAGTCATGACGCTGCAAGGTGGATGCTCGTGCGGAGCCATCCGATACAAGCTGACTGAGAGTCCGCTCATCGTTCACGCGTGCCATTGCCGCGATTGCCAGCGTATCACCGGCGGCCCGCACGTCATCAACATCTGGATCGAGCGCAAGTTCGTCGCGGCCACCGGCACCGAGCCAAAATCGTTCGTGCTCAAGGGCGGCAGCGGCAAAACACACGAGGTCTTCTTCTGCGCGACGTGCGGCACCTACCTATGGAGCCGCTACAGCATCGCGCCGGGCGACTGCCTCTTCGTGCGCGCCGGCACGCTGGACACGCCCAAAGCGGTGACGCCCGATGTCCACATCTTCACCCGCAGCAAGCTGCCGTGGGTTCGGCTTCCTGAGGGCGTGCGGTCGTTCGAGTCCATCTACACCGACCTCGCCAAGGTTTGGCCGGCCGCGAGCGTGAAGCGACTGCGCGGCTGAGCGCGTTAGCCGCGGCCGATAAGCGGCATTTTGGTCGCCATGATGGTCATGAACTGCACGTTGGCATCGAGCGGCAGGGTCGCCATGTATGCGACCGCGCGCGCCACCTGATGCACCTCGAAGGTCGGCTCCGGCATCAGCGTGCCGTTGGGCTGCGGCACCCCGCGCGCCATCCCGCGAGTCATCTCGGTGGCGGCGTTGCCGATATCGATTTGCCCGCATGCGATGTCGTACTTGCGGCCATCGAGCGAGGTCGCCTTGGTCAGCCCCGTCATCGCATGCTTGGTGGCGGTGTAGGCGGCGGAATTCGGGCGCGGGCTGTGGGCCGAGATCGATCCATTATTGATGATGCGGCCGCCGCGCGGGTCCTGCGCCTTCATGATCTTGAAGGCCTCCTGAGTGCATAAAAATGCGCCCGTCAGATTGGTATCGACCACGGCTTTCCATTTCTCGAGCGGGAGATCTTCCAGCAGCACCGGTGGGCCGCCGAAGCCGGCGTTGTTGAAGAGCACATCGAGGCGGCCGAATTGTTCCTGGGTTTTGGCGAAAAGATTTTTCACCGAGGCCGCATCGGCGACATCGCAAGGGACGACCAGCGTCGGCGACCCCGACGATTTACCCTCTGCCGCAGTGGCTTCGAGCGGTTCGACCCGCCGTCCCGCCAGCACCACGGCAAAACCTTCCTTGAGCAATTCGAGAGCGGAGGCTTTCCCGATTCCCGTTCCCGCACCGGTGATGATGGCAACTTTCATGGGATTAATGCTTCGGCGGCGGGCATTTCATGTTCGAGGGATCCGCGTGCGGAACCGCCGCGAGGTAGGTATAGACCGTGCCGAGATCCTCGTCGGTCATGTTGCGGAACTCCGGCCACGGCATCACCTTCTGAATGTCGTTGGGGTCGGGCTTCTTGCCATCCTCCATCATGTGAACCTTGCCAGTGCGGATGCTCTCGATGAACTGCGCGAGGGTCAGGCCGCCGGGGAGGCCCTTATCGTCGGGTGTGATGTTCGGCGATTTGATCGGCCCGAAGCATTTTCCGCCTGCGAGGTAATTTTTTGTGTTGACCTTTTCGGTCTCGCCCTTGAAGGGATCGCCGTCCTTTTCGAAGGTGGGCATGGTGTGGCAACTGACGCATCCGCCGACCGCATTGGCGAGATAGCTGCCGCGCGCGATCGCCGCGCGATCCTTCGCATCATATTTGAGGGTGACGGGCGCGAGCTTTAAAGCGGCGTCGAGGTTGTCCGCATCCGCGGCGAGCGCGGTCGAGAACGCGAATGCGATGAGTAGGGCGGCCACTACGCCCTCTATGATGGATGACTTCATGATTCCTCCGCAATTCTGTCGCCGGAAAAATTACCCCGGCGTTTGGCTCATGGGTACGGTGGCGATTTTGTCAGCATCGATCGCAATCGTCCATCATCGCGAAAGCGCCGACTGAGGCATCGCTGCGTTGCGGAATGCCGGGTGTTGATGCGAATCTGGGTGGCGAAAAAATGGATACCATCGCCACGAATTCACTCCGCATCGTTTGTGTCTTGTTGATGTGTGTTTTGGCCGGATGTGCCGAATCATCGGCGCAACGCGCGCAGCGCCTGGAGCCGATGCTCTCGCAGGCCGGGTTCAGCCAGGTTCCGGCCAACACGCCCGCGCGGGAAGACAAGCTCAAGGACATCACGCCGCTGAAGGTGCGTTATTTTACGCAGAACGGAAAGACCGCCTATTGGTTCGCCGATCCCTATGTTTGCCATTGTCTTTTCAAGGGCAGCGAGCAGAATTACGATGCCTACCGGCAACTGCTGCAGGACGAAAAGGCCGAGGAGCGCGCCGAGGCGATCGACGACTACCAGTCGCAGCAGCGGATCATGGACTACATGTCGTCACCGGCGGGTCAGGTCTTTTACGGCCAGTAATCCGGCGGCATTGGGAGAGATTCCTTCACCGGAGACGACCGCGCGGCGCCTCGATACCGGATCGGCGTGAGCGCAGGTCAGGCATCCTCGTGAGCCGGCGACCAAAGCGGATTTCGTGTTCAAAATCCGACCAGTCATCCTGATAGATGTGGTAAACTCTGTGACTGCCATGATCAGAGTATTTCGCACCGGCACTCACATCGCGCTGCTCGTCAGCGTCGTCGCTCTGACCGGGGCAGCCTGCTCGGGGATCGCGCATGCCGCCCAGGGTACCAAGGACACCGCGCACCTCCTGCAGCAGTTGCATGATCAGGATATCCAGAAACAGCGCGACGCGGCCAAAGCGCTCAGCAACATCGAACCGGTTTCATCCGAGACGCTGCAAACAATGATCACGATTGTGGAGTCAACGGACCGGGACAACCAGGTCAGAGGCTACGCCCAGTCGACTATCTGTAATGCCGGGACCGCTGCGATTCCAACCCTGCAGCGCTGGGTCCAGACGGTTCAGCCCGGCGGTCTCCTTCAGCAGACAGGAGTCAATCTGCTGGGATGCCTCGCGCCCAAGACCCCCGAGGTATGGCCGATTTTGATCGATATCTCGAAGAAGAATGGATACGCCTACGCGATGTCCGAGTTGGCGTCCGTAGGTAAGCCTGTGCTTCCGCTGCTCTTCGACCAACTGCGCGGCAGTGACCCGGAGATGAGGAAAGGCGCGCTGCGGGCAATCGACATCATGGCCGGTTGGTCCCAGATGTCCGTTGCGGGGCGCAGAAACAAGAACAGAATCGAGCCCAAGGATCTGGATCCCGTGTTGCCCGAGTTGACCGGGGCGCTCAAGGATTCCGATCCCGAGACGCAAGGCTATGCGGCTTTCACGCTTTACTACGTCGATCCAACTGATCTGCGGGTGCTTCCGATTTTCATCCGGCTGGTCATGGGGGGAGATGGCTCTTCTGCCGGCTCCGCGATCGAGGCTCTTCAAAACATGGGACCTGCGGCCAAGCCGGCGATTCCCGCTCTGGAACATGCGCTCGCCAAAGACCAGGAATCCTATATTCGGGCGCCGGCTGGACAAGCCTTGGCGAAGCTAGAAGGTGTCCGCGCGTGCTCCGCGCTGGAGAATGCCTTCGCACACGACCCGGAAAATCGAAACAACCTGCTGCGCACGATCTTGGGGATCAAGCCGCCCTGTCCGAACCTGGCGCCGATGCTGATCGCTAACTTGGGCGAACGACCGCCCTCCGATTGGGTTGACCCGCTCTCGGAGATCGGGCCTGCGGCCGTGCCGGCGATCGCGCGCGCTCTCAAAAGTTCCAACCTGTATGTCCGACAAAACGCGGCCGCGGCACTAGCCGGCATGAAACCGATTCCGCCCGACGCGATTAAGGCGCTTACGGAGGCGCTTAAAGACCCGAGCTCCGACGTGCGCGGCAGCGCGACAACTGCCCTCCTCCGTGTTGGTGGTGAAGCACAAAAAGCTGCCGAGGCCGCGCATAAAAATGAAGCTCCCCCGAGCCACGGGCTTCCTGGTCCGGATAATCGTCTTTACGCCGCGAAGGAGATGGACGCGATGATTCCCGCCGATTCCGATCACGAATATCCGTCGCAGTTGGTCTACAAGGTGCCGCTCGCAAATCGCTCCGGGCTCAATACGCCATTGATCATCACTGTGCATGCGGGACAGGACCGCTCCGATCGATTGGTGGTCTGGAAGAAAGTCGCGCCAGATCAATACCAACAAGAGCAGGTGATGTACTCCGACCCGGAGGAGGACGGAACGGGAGTCCACTTCGAGCATCCATCCATCTTCAAGGCGAACTACGAGCGCATCAGCGATTCCGGCCTCACTGAGCACAGCGGTTTCTTTCTAGAGATCCCCTCGTCTGATGGTTTTCATTATCAGGGTAACGATTTCTACAAGATCGAAAATGATCGATTGGTCCCGGTTCCGGCTAGCGGGGAATATGGAGAAGCTTATTTTGAGGGCGGAACCTGGAAGTTCTTCGAGCCAATCTACAATCGCAGCGATCCCAGTTGCTGTTACAGCGGTGGCGCAATCATCGGCAGTTACAAGCTGGTGGAGGACGCAAAGCAAAATCCCCCTCAATGAAGGTTGTCGTCGCGACGAAGAAACAGATGCCGCCTGGGTGGCCGCGCAACTAACCGATGTTGCCTTCTGGGCAGAACCTCAGACGAACTCGTTGGGGAGCCATCGTCGTGAGAAGCCTCTGGATGTGCGGCATCTTGACGGTGCTGGCCTGTCTTGCCTGGGGAGACGCATCGGCGCAGGACACCGCCGCACAAGAGGCGCAGCACCGCGCCATGCTGATAGCGCAGCTACCGGCAGATGCCGCGAAAGTTTTGTTCGGACAAGAGAGCATCCCTGCGCCGGGGCCGCCGGAGGCGATCGGGTTTTATGATCGCGGCTGTCTAAGTGGCGCCGTCGCAATGCCAGCCGACGGGCCGGACTGGCAGGTCATGCGTCCATCACGCAACCGCGCCTGGGGCCATCCGGACCTGATCGCCTTTCTTGAGCGGTTGGCAGAAAAACTGCCGGGCGAGGCTGACTGGCCCGGGCTTCTCATCGGTGACATTGCACAGCCCCGCGGTGGACCGATGCTGACCGGCCATGGCTCGCACCAGATCGGGCTCGATGCCGATATTTGGCTGACGCCAATGCCTTATCGGCGGCTCAGTCCGGCCGAGCGGGACAATATTTCGGCAACCGACGTGGTCGCGAAGAATGGATTGGACATCGACCCGGGAGTGTGGACGCCGCAGCATCGTCGATTGCTGGAGGCGGTCGCCCGAGAGCCGTTGGTGGAGCGCGTTTTTGTCAACCCGGCGATCAAGCGCGCGCTGTGCCGCGAGAGCGGACCGGAGCGAACCTGGCTGACCAAGATCAGGCCGTGGTGGGGACACAATTACCATTTCCATGTCCGGCTTTTCTGTCCAAGCGGGAACCCTCAATGTCGTGCGCAAGAAATGCCACCGCCAGGCGACGGCTGTGGCAAAGAGCTTGAATGGTGGTTCACCGAAGAGGCGCGCCATCCGCGACCGTCGCCGGTATCAAAACCACTGTGGCTTGGCGACCTGCCGCCGGCCTGTGCTGCCCTCGTCGCTGCGCCTTCCGGAAAATGATCGCTCCCGCGGTTCGAGGTCCAGCCGCTAATCGATGTGGACCACCGGGAAACGCCTCCCTATAAGTATCGCAAAGATTCGCCCCCCAAGCTTCGTCGCGGCCATTCTCCCGGGAGGGACTGGATGGTGGACGCACCGGGATTTGAACCTGGGACCCCTTGCATGTGAGGCAAGTGCTCTAACCGAGCTGAGCTATGCGTCCACCGGAGCAAGGATTATCGCGCCGAGCGGTTCCCTCCGCAAGTCATCCAAAGAAACATCTCCCGGCGAAGTGTTCATTGACGGCGCGCGACGACTGTACGATTCTGACGCCGACCGAGCGCGCATCAGGAGGAATCGCGATGGGACGACTCAAGCAGGTAACCAGGGCGGAGGCCTCGCCGGAAATCCAGGAACTCTACAAACAATTTTTCGGCGACCGCGATCCGGTCGCGCAACCAGGCACCGCGACCGGCACTCCCGGCGATTACTGGACCACCTTCGCGCTGGTGCCCGACCTGCTCTTCAACGCGCGCAACAGCCTGATGGCGCTGATGCAGCCCGGGCGCGTGTTGCCTGCGCCTCTGCGCGAGCTGGCGATCGTGCGCACCGGCATCGTCGGCGACTCGCGCTTCGAATATTCGCAGCATCTGAAAGTCGCCCGGATGGTAAAGGTTCCGGACGACAAATTGAACGCGATCAAATCGTGGTCGACCAGCGACAAGTTCACCGACCCGGAACGCGCGGTGATGGCGGCGACCGATGAGCTGGTCGGACGCAATCTCGTCGAGGATGAAACTTTTGCCGAGCTGAAGAAGCATCTATCGGATCCGCAAATCATGGAGCTCTTCTATGTCATCGGGTTGTGGCGGATGCATGGGATGATCGTGCGCGCGCTGCATCTGGAATTCGACAACGACACCACGTCGCGGATGAAGGAGGTTCCGGCGCCTCCGGCGAAATAGGGCAACGTTTTTTCTGATTCCCCTTCCCTCAAGGGAAGGGGTTAGGTCTGCACGCGAGAGATCTACTTGTCTGAATTCAGCAGCCGGATGACTTCGGCACGGCCCCATTCGACTTCCGCGCGATGGCGATTGGCCATGGCGCGCAGGAAATCGTAAATCGGCCCTTCAGCGGGGGCGAGCGCGAGGGTTTCTTCGACTTTGCGCGCCGCCCATTCCTGGCCGTGCGACATGAGGCTTAGGCGCTCGCGAATCGTTCCCAGCGCGGCGACCTTGGCAGCGAACGGCCCCACCGCTGGCGAGGGAGTTCCGCCGTGGTCGCGAATCAACTGGTCGAGGCCGTCGACATTGCGCTGTTCCTGGTCGCGCTCGCCGAGGAGAAATTGCCGCAACTCCTCCTGCTCGACCTCGGGCGCAAGATGCTCCAATGCGAGCACACCGGCGCGCTCGGATTCGAGCAGCAGATTGAGCATTTGTTCGAGCGGCTTGTCCACGCGCCGAATCTAGCCAGCGCTCGCGGTAGGGGCAAGGCCAGCCAACCGGGCAGCTTGTCATTCTGAGGTGAGCGCGGAGCGCGCAGCCGAAGAACCTTGGATGAGGTGGCGCTGCAAATGTCACTTCAGCATTCGTAGGGTGCGTGTCTTCGCGATGATTGTGGCGTGAGGATGCTCATTCGCCTGCTGAAGTGACGGGCGGTTATCAGGCGCATCCGAGGTTCTTCGGCTGCGCGCTTCGCGCTCACCTCAGAATGACAGAAAAAAGAACCTCAGGACGACAAAAAGAAAAGCGTTTTGATCAGTCCACGGCCTGGCGATCGTCGGCGAACTCCGGCTCGACCAGCTTTAGTTGGGGACGTTTGCGAAGTACCGAGCGATTCCACCACGTCTCGAGGTCATCGAACAGCGAGTATGCGACTGGCGTGATGAGCAACGTGATGACGAGGCATAGCGTCTGCCCGCCGATGACGACGATTGCGATGCCGCGCTGTTCGCCCGAACCGGCGCCGCGGCCGAAGGCGACCGGGATCATGCCGGCGACGAGCGCCGCCGTAGTCATCAGGATCGGGCGCAGCCGCTCGCGATTGGCCTGCAGGATCGCCTTGCGACGCTCCATCCCCTGATTGCGCAGGTTGATAGTCTGATCGACTTGCAGGATGGAATTCTTCTTGACGATGCCGAACAGCAGCAGGATGCCGAGGATTGAGAACATCGACATCTGCTGATTGAAAAACATCAGCGAGACCAGCGCGAACGGCACCGCCAGCGGCAACGACAACATGATCGTGATCGGATGAGTGAAGCTTTCGAACTGCGCTGCCAGCACCATGTACATAAAGATGATCGATAAACCGAACGCGATGATGAAGCCGCCGACCATCTCGCCGAACATCTTGCTCTGCCCGCCGAGCGCGGTGGTGTAGCCGGGCGGAATGTCGACCGTCTTCGCGTCGTCGATCACGGTTTTGATGATGGCATTCATCTGCGCACCGGGCGCGAGGTTGAACACCAGTCCGATCTGGCGTTGACGCGATTGCCGATCGATCTCGACCGGCCCGGTTCCACTCACCAGTGACGCGACGTTATCGAGGCGCACCTGGCCCACCGACGACGACGGAATGGTGAGGCTCGAAACGACGGCCGGGTCATTGCGATCCTTGTCATTCAACTGGAGGCGCACATCGTAGGTGTCCTGGCCCTCGCGAAAGCGCGTGACGACGTCGCCCTGCACCATGGTGCGGATGGTCGCCGCGATATCCGAGACCGACACGCCGAGGTCAGCCGCCTTCTGCCGATCGATCTGCACCTGAAGCTCGGGCAATCCCGCCTCGTAGGTTGAATCGATATCGAGGACGCCGGGAACATTTTTCATTTTCGCGCGCAGTTGCGCGATGATCGCTTGCAGCTTCTCGAGGTCCGGACCGCGCACGTCATACTCGACGTCGGCCTCGCGAAAGCCGCCCTGCTCCCATGGCTTGATGTCGTCCACGCTGACGCGCATCGCGGGAAAACCCGCGACCATCTTGCGCGCATCGGCCATCACCGCTTGCTGCGAGCGCTTGCGCCGGTTGACCGGCTTAAGCTTCGCGACGATCTGCGCGATCGTCACGTCGCCGGCGCCGGTCGTGTCGCCAACGGTGGTGAACATATGCGTAACTTCAGGGATGGCGCGGACCTTCGCTTCCATCTCGCGCACCACCGCATCGGTATGCTCGAGCGAGTAGCCCGGCGGCGTGCGGAGGTTGATGGCGAATTCGCTGGAGTCCTCGGCCGGCATGAAGTTGGCGCCGACGATTTTCGCCAGCACCGGAATCGACACCACCAGCGCCGCCGCGATGGTGATGATCACCCATCGATGGTCGAGCGACCAGTTCAGCGCGCGCTCGTAAACGCGCTCGATGGCGCTGAAGAACCAGGAATCGCGCGAGGTGCGCTCACCCTTGGTGTGCTTGAGGAAGCGCGAGCACAGCATCGGGGTCAGCGTGAACGCGACCAGCAGCGACACCATGATCGAGAACGCCATCGTCAGCCCGAAGGTATTGAGGAAGCGGCCGGTGACACTATGGATGAACGCGACCGGCACGAAGATGACCACCAGCGAGAGCGTCGTTGCGCTGACCGCGAGTCCGACCTCGGCGGTCGCAGCCTTCGCGGCGGCCATCGGCGACATGCCTTTTTCTTCGATGAAGCGGAAAATATTTTCCAGCACCACGATCGCATCATCGATGACGATGCCGACCGCCAGCGTCAGCGCCAACAGTGAGAGCGTGTTGAGCGTGAAGCCCATCCATAGCAGCAGCGTGTAGGTCGAGACGATCGAAACCGGAATCGCGACCGCCGCAATCAGCGTCGAGCGCAACGAGCCGAGGAAGAAGAACACCACGATCGCGGCGCAGATGCCGCCCAGCACCAGATGCTCCTGCACCGTGTGCACTGACTCGCGGATGTACTCCGAGGAATCGCGCGACGCGATCACATCGACGCCCGGCGGCAGCGCGCTTTTCAGCTCCTGCAGCCGCTCGAAAATATTATCCACCACTTCGATAGTGTTGGTGCCGGACTGTTTGCGGATGACGAGCGAAACCGCGTTTTTGCCGTCCCATCGCGAGAGCGAGCGCGGCTCCTTGATGCCGTCCTCGACCGTCGCGATGTCGCTGATCATGACGGGCTTGTCGTTCTGCTCGCTGACGACGATCTTGTTGAAATCCGCCACGTCAGTGATGCGACCCAGAGTGCGCAACACCTGCTCGGACGGGCCCTGCTTCATGTGGCCGCCGGGAAACTCGACGTTCTGACGCGCCAGCGCGGAGGATACCTGCTCCACCGACAGGCCGGTGGCGCGCAGCCGGTCCGCATCGAGGAGCACGTGGATCTCGCGTTCGCGGCCGCCGACGATTTCGATCGAGCCGACCCCATCGACCGATTCCATCGGTTCCTTGAGCATACGACGGCCGATCTCAGTCAGCTCCTTCATCGATTGATAGCCGGTGATGGTGAAGGTCAGGATGGGCAGCGAATCCATGTCCCATTTGCCGACCAGCGGCGGCTTGGTGCCGTCGGGCAGCTGATCCAGCACGGTGGAAATCTTGTCGCGAACGTCCTGCACCCCGGCATTGACGTCGCGATCCAGTTTGAACTGGACCATGATCCGCGACATGCCTTCCTGGGTGATGGACCGCAACTCATCGATGCCGGTAACAGTATTGATGGCTTCTTCGAGCGGCTTGGTGACGCGCGCCTCGGTTTCTTCCGGCGCGGCGCCGGGCAGATAGGTCTGCACCATCACCATCGGCATATCGACTTTCGGATAGAGGTCGACACCAAGGCGCTTGTAGGAAAACCATCCGAGCACCACCAGCACGCCGACGAACATGGTGGCGAAGACGGGGCGTCGCACGCATAGGTCGGCTAGGATCACGACTGCTCCTTTGCGATTACCGAGGTTCCATCGGCCAGCCGGTCAACATCGCTGACGACCACTTTCTCGCCGGGCTTGAGCCCGCTGATGATTTCGATTTGGTCGCCCTCGACGCTGCCGGTGCTAACTTCGCGTGAGCGGACCGCGCCGTCCTTGAAGATGAACACGCGCGCCACCCCGGCGTAGCGAAGGATCGCGGAGTTGGGGATGAACAGCGCGCGATCGTGACCGAGGTTCATCGTCACGTGGGCGAAGTAACCCGGCTTCAGCACGCCGGTCGGATTGGGCACCTCGGCTTCGATGAGAAGCGTGCGGCTGCTCTCGTCGAGCGCGGGAGCAATCCTGGTCACCGCGCCATGAAAAGTCTGATTAGGACGCGCATCGATGGTGAGATCGATTGGCAACCCGACTTTGGCCATCGGCACGAAGCGCTCGGGAATCGGCGCGCGCAACTTGATGGGATCGGACGCGATCAACTCGTAGAGCGGCATCCCCTCGCCGACGTGCTCACCGAGGGAAACCATCCGCTTCTGGACCGAGCCGGCAAACGGCGCGCGGATGTAGGTATCGTCCAGCTTCTTGCGCGCGATCCCGACCATCTTTTCGGCCGCGTCGGCGTCGGCCTGCGCCATCCGCATCTCGGAGGTCGACTCATCATACTGCTGGGCGGAAACCAGATGCTGATTGTTAAGCTCCTTCATCCGATGAAAATTAGACTGCGCGTTAGCCGCGCGCGCCTGCGCCTGCTCGAACTGCGCCTGCGCGGAATCGAGCCGAAGCTGGTATTCGCGAGGATCGATGCGCGCGAGGACCTGGCCCTCGGCCACGTTGTCGCCCATATCGGAGAAGACTTGTGCCAGAGCCCCGGCAACCTCGGCGGCCAGCACGGCTTTTTCCTTCGGGAAGAGCGCGCCCTGGGTGGTCGCGGTGCGCATCATGTCCTTTTGCTGGGCGGTGGCAATCGCGACGACGATCCGCTCGGTATCGGCGACGGTTGAAGCCTTCGCGGGCGCGGGCCCGCTGCATGCGCTCGCGAAAAGTCCCGCGGCGACGGCAAAGCATATGATGATGCGATACTTCATTTGCCGTGGCTCTCTTTGCAGTTGCGCTCGGGATGGGTTCCGCGGACGCCATATAAGAAGAGGTCCAGGATCGCCTCGACGTCGGTTTCAGGCGGCGTGTCGGTCAGCGATAAGAGGCGGCGCCGCAATGGGGCCGTCATCATTTCGGAAAGCGTCAATGCGGTGAGCTGAGGATCCATCGCGCGAATCTGGCCCTGCTCGGCAGCCGCCTTGAGCACGCTCGCGAAATAATCCACCCATTCGAGGTAGACGCTGCGCAGCTCCTCGCCGCGACGATCGCCGGGCTCGTAGCTGACGAAGCGGGAATCGAGGATCAGCGCCTTGAAGAAGTCCTGATGGTCCTTCTGAACGCTGAACATGCTGCGGATGAGGATTGCGAGCCGCTCGATGGGCGAGCGGGTCAGATCATCGAGGCGCTTTAGATCGACGGTCAAGTCGCGGATGCCCTCGACCACCGCCGAATGCAGCAGCGCTTCCTTGTTCGGGAAATACAGATAGATGGTGCCCTTAGCGATGCGGGCCTCATCGGCGACGCGATCGATGGTGGTGCCTTCGAAGCCGAAACGCCCGATGACGCGGCGAGCAGCTTCGAGGATTTCGCCGACGCGGTAATTCTTTAAAACTTCTTCTTTGGTGGCCACGACTGTTCGTTCAGTCAACTGAACGTACATTCAGTTTGGCATCGCGACCATTTTGAGGCAAGGGGGTATCCAGCGCGCGCGAGCGTAAGGCTTACGCGATGGAGATCGCGCCAACGCGGCGCCTCATAGCGCGGGCTAGGGGCCTGATGCCCCTTCGCCAGCCTCGACCGCTCCCGTGTCCTCTACTGCTGGAATGGTGTTGGTGGTACACGCCGCTGCGGTGAGGCCAGATCCCGAGACCGAGGTCACGGCGCCGTTCTGGATGATCTGACCACCGAAGGTCGCAGTGTGTGAGGATAGCGTGATGCTGATGTTCATGATCTCGACCTGCGACGCTTCGGCGATGGTCAGGTTGAGGCTAAGGTTCGTCCCGTCGGAGGAAGTACAACCGACGCCGCTCACCGGGTTGTTGTGGTTGAGGATCGGATTGAAACCCAACCATGCCTTGCAGGCACCCTTGCCTGGAGCGGTGAAGCCCTTACCCACCAGGACAAAGCTGCTGTTCGGAAAACCGGTGACGCAGAGATTCTTTGCCCAAACGACGCCGGGTGACAGAGCTAGCACGGCCAAGACGCCGACAATCCCTCTTCGCAGGTACGACATCGCGTTTTCCCCCTCCGAGATATGGTTGTGGTCTAACTGGTATTAGCGCAAAACACACCGTGCGAAAATGGGCAGGGCTTTGCAGTCGCGCCTTTAAGCTTCATCGGTTAGAGTTGGGCATGGCGCGAGAAGATTTCTCATTCACCAGCCGGGAGACCGGAGCTGAACCCATCACGGTTGCATGTTATAGATGGCCCGCCGTAGGCAAGCCGGTCGGCGTCGTGCAGGTATCCCATGGGATGGGCGAGCATTCCCTGCGCTATGCCGACCTCGCCGCGTTCCTCAATCAGGCCGGCTTCAACGTCTATGCGAATGATCATCGAGGGCATGGCCGCACCGCAACATCGAAGGAAACGCTGGGCGATTTTGGCATCGGCGGATGGGATGCCGTCGTCGAGGACATGGCGCGCCTGACGCACCTCATTCGCGAGCGCGAGGGGAGCCTGCCGGTCGTCCTGCTCGGTCACAGCATGGGATCCTTCGCGACCCAGGCCTACCTGCTCGATCATAGCGACCTCATCGGGGCGGCAGCGCTCTCGGGATCGGCGGCGGTCGATAAGCTGCAGATGAGCTCCTCGGGCGACGCGGACCTGACCGCGATCAATCGCGAATTCGAGCCGGCGCGGACCCCCTTCGACTGGCTCAGCCGCGACCCCGCGGAGGTCGACAAATATATCGCCGACCCGCTCTGCGGTTTCGGCGTCATCGCGCGCTCGATGGCGACGATGGCGGCCGCTTCGATGCGCATCGTCGATCCCGCGCAGCTTGCGCGCATCCGCAAAGACCTGCCGATCTGGATCATGGCGGGCGATCGCGACCCGATTAACCACCACCTCGAATGGCTGCGGCCGGTGGCCGAGCGCTATCGCGCGGCCGGCATCAAGGACCTGACCGAGAAGTACTACCTCGACGGCCGTCATGAGATGTTCAACGAAACTAATCGCGCCGAGGTCTACCGCGATCTGCTCGGATGGCTCCGGCACGCGCTCCGCAATCGGGGTTGAGGGGCTTATTCCCCGATCGAGAAGCCGCGTTTGACGCGACGAATCGGATCGAGGACGACATCCAGAATCGTGCGCTGATCGACCACGATCTCGGCGGTGAGCTCCAAACCCGGCCCCAGCCGCTCGGCGCCATGCGCCCCGGTGAGCGTCAACCGGTCGGGCCTTATCCACGCACGATATTTGCCGGATTCGTCGGCATCCGGATCGACTGATACCAACCGCCCCGGCAACAAGCCAAACTGCTGATACGGATAGGCCTTCAACTTCATCCGCACGCGCAAATCCGGTTTCACCCGGCGCATCTGGTCGTTGGGGATCCATACCTCCGCGAGCAGTGGCTCATCGGAGGGATTGATCGTCGCGGCGATGTCATTGGCGGCGAGATAGCGTCCGGGGCGTGTCGAGGACATCGTGGTGACGATTCCGGCCGTCGGCGCCGCCAGCACGGTTTTCTGCTTCACCTCGACATCGCGCGAGAGTTTGATCTCGAGGGATTTGATTTTCTGCGCAGTCTCGGTCTCCATCCGATGGTTCTGGAGGCTCTCGGCTTGCGAGCGATTGAGGTCGGAATTTAGCTGCGCCAGACGAGCCTGGGTTTCGGCGGCATCGCGCTCCTTGGCCTGCACCTCGAACATCGAGACCGCGCCGCCCTGGTACCCTTGGCGCATTTTTTCAGCCTGGTCCGCCATCAGCTTCATGACCTTCTGCTCGCTGGTGATTTCCTGGGCGAGATTGGCGGTGGCGGATTCGAGCATCCGCGCGCTTTCGGTATAGCGCGCCAGCTCGCCCCGGGCCTGCTCCAGTTCATGCCGATCGGAGGCGGCATCGGCGGCCTCACGAAACGGATCGATCTCGAGAATCGGCTGTCCTGCCCTTACCTCGCTGCCGACCTCGACCAGCACCTTCGAAACGATCCCGCCCTGCGGCACCGACAACCGCACCGGCTCGGCTTGCGGCGCGAGACGGCCCTCGGCGCGGACGACCATGTTGACGCGAGTAACCGACGCCCACGCGAGACTTACGACCAGGATGAGCGCGATTAGATAGAGGAGGCCTCGCGAAACGAGGACGCTGGCGCGCGGCAGGACGCGATCATATGAGGGGGCCGCAACATCCATCGCCATCAATTAGGCAATCGGAGCGCGATAAAGCGGGCAATACTCATCGAAGATGGAAGTTAGCAAGTAAGCCATCGTGGGCCAAACGGCGAGGAGGCCTACTTTCGCGAGCACGGGTATAGGTAAATAATGAAACATGTGGGATGGCCGGAAGTCATCACCATACCGACACAGTGTCATGGGAAAAAGTCAAACCGGATGCTGTCACCGAGATTTACCAAACGAAGCCAAAAACATCAGGAAAATGCTGGGGTTCCTGAAAATCGATCGTGCTTCACCACCGGTCGCGAATCGCGCCCGGGCTCATCGGTCAGAAAAAGAAGCGACTTCGGCATTCGAGCGATGTGCTCAAATGCATAAACGAACCCACCGCCTCGCATCCGTTACAGATACAAAAATGAAAAAACAAACCCACTGTGCCGATAAGCCATGATTTAACTGAGCAAGACGATCATTCAATAGCAATAACGATTATAAAGTGCTATTAGGTTACAATAGATCGCGTTAGATGACCTTCCGGAATGCCATCGCAGGTGGGATGCGCGCCGCCTGAATCACAGGCAGCAACGCGCTTAGGATGCTCACTATCAGTGCGATGACCACCGCCCACCCCGCAATGTCCGGCGCCACCGCCATGTACCCCAGCCCGCCGGTGATCTGGCCGAGCGATATGCCACGATGGAAAGCCATCAGCGCGGCGCCCGCTCCGACGAGTCCTCCGGTGACCCCGATCAGCCCGGCCTCGGCGAGCAGCAGCGCGACGACATGGATGCGCTCGAAGCCGAGGGCGCGCATCACGGCGACCTCGGTAATGCGGTCGCGCACCATCATCGCCATCGAGTTGGCGGCGATCAGCAACACCGTCAGCAGCACCACGATGCAGAGGCTGTACATGATGGTCTTGATGTCGCCGATGCCGGTGACGACGCTGGCGAGCGCATCGGACTCCTCGGTGGTCTCGGTCTCGGCATCGGAGTTGTGGAAGTTCTCATCGATCTCGGCGATGACCTGATCCATGTTCTCGGCGCGGTCGACCTTGACTGACAGAAAGTTAGCACGGTCGCTGATATCCCTGCCGAACGCGTTCTTTACCGCGTCGTCGAGTACCCTGCGATCGAAGAACAGCGCACGCGCGGTGAGCAATGAGGGCAGTTCCAGCATCGGGATCAGAGTCAGCTTCAACTTGTCATCGTCGGGAGCGCGCAGGATGATCTGTTGCCCGATCTTCCAACCCTGTTCGTGCATCAGCACCTTCCCGACCGAACAGAAGCGCCGGTCCGATGCCATCTTGCGGCGCGTCTCCGGCGAGACCTGGAAATCATTGTCGCCCGTGACCGTGAAGATGTCCTGCGTGACACCGAAAGTGGTGATGTAGTCGCGCGGGTCGCGATAGATGGTGGTGAACTGGATCTCCGGCGCGCATGCGAGAACGTGCGGCATCTTCTTGATGTCATTGCAGTACTTCGCCGGCAGCTTGTAGGAGTTATGCGCGATGGTGATGAGGCGCAGGCCCTTGGCGGCATCGGCGGCGATGCGATCCATCGAGATCGGCACCGCGACCAGCACCGTATAAAGGAAGACCGCGACCGCGAAGGTCAAGGCGGTAAGTATCGTGCGCCGCAGTTGGCGGCGCATGTTGCGCATCGCGACGATCAACAGCTTCGCTAGCATCAGGCTTCCCGCAACGAATCGATCACCCCGATGCGCGCCGCTCGCCAGGCCGGCGCGAGTCCACCGGCTATGCCGATGACTGCCGCGGCAATGAGTCCCGCGGCGATCGCTTTCGGTGTCGGGCGATAGGAGAAGAAGGTCGAGCCCACGCTGAGCAGGCGGCTGTTGAGGCCGGTGGCCCACGCGACGATGAACGCAAGCGCCACTCCGGCAACGCCTCCCGCGAGGCCGAGCAACGCGCTCTCGATCATGAAGCTGCTGATGATGTTACCGCGCGAGAACCCCAGCACTCGCAACACGCCGATCTCGCGCTTGCGCCGCGCGACCGCAGTGTACATCGTGTTCATCCCGCCGAAGGTCGCGCCGATGCCGAGCGCCAGCGCTACGATGAGTCCCAGCGATCGCAACTGATCGACTACCTTAGTCTGTGAGTCATAGTAGTCGCGCTCCGTGAAAGCATCGAGGTGAAGGCGTCCATCGCTCTTGAGCGCCTGGGCGAACGACGCTGACGTCCCGGGCTTAAGCACCACGTGCAGCGAGTTAGTGTCGAGGCCGCCCTTGTACTGCACATCGCTCATCAGATCGTTGTAGTCGGTCCAAATCTCGGACTCGCGCGCGCTGTCATCGTCGGTGAAGACCCCGACGATGGTCCAGTTGCGCCGGCCGAAATGAACCTGGCTGCCGATCGTCAGATAGGGCTGACGCGCCTGCACCTTCTGGCCGACGGTCCATTCGCCTTGTCCGCGAACTGGCCAGCGCCCGCTGACCAGATGCATGTTGCGATGGACTCGCAGCCCGCGATCGGTGTCTCCCCGCGCATCTGGACGAACTGCCGCACGTGCTTGTCGCGGCTGATGTTCACCCCGGCGAAGACTTCCTTCGAGACCAGCGGCTTCCCATCGTCATCGAGCGCGATCTCCGGACGCACCTGCACGATCTCGATCGCATCGTGACCGACGAAACTGGCAGTCTCGTTGGGCGCGCCCTTGCTCAGCAACACCCAGTTGCGATCGGCGCTCGCGTTCAACATGGTGCTCTTCAAACCGCCTATGAAACCGAACAGGATGACGAAGATCATCGCGACCATGCCGAGGCCGAGCACGGTCATCAGCGACGTTGCGCGCCGCTCGAGCAGGCTTCGCAGGTTGTAGCGGACTGGAACCACCTGATCCCTCGGTGCCTCGAAAATATCATCCGCGCCGCGGGTATTGGAATCGTAAAGTTGATAACTCCCTGCCTTACCAGATGGCAATTGCTGTTGTCTTCGCCCGAGACCTTGGGAGCCTTTTTCGACGTACCGCATTTTCCGGTAAGAATAGAAAATCACGCGATGCGATTTCTGAGGTGAGCGTTGATGCGGCTCGAGCAGATAGACCTGACCGATCTCGATTTCTTCCGCGACGGCGATCGCTTCGAAGCCTGGCGCGTCATGCGCGCCGAGGCGCCCGTCTATTGGCACGAGCGCAAGCCCGGCGAGGGTTTCTGGTCGCTGACCAAAATGCGCGACTGCCTCGCGGTTCTCGCCGACGCGCATCTGTTCAGTTCCGAGCTCCAGGGCAACGTGCTCAACTTCGTGCTCAATCGCGACCGCGCCGGCGGCGATACCGGCATCGGCGAGATGCTCAACTGGACCGATCCGCCGCGCCACGAAAAAATCCGCGCGCTGGTCAATCGCCACTTCGGCCATCCTGAGGTCAACGCGCGTGAACCGCACATCCGCCAGATCGTCAACTCGATCATCGATGAGGTTGCGCCTCGCGGCGAGTGCGATTTTTCCGTCGAGGTTGCGGGCCGGCTTCCCACCGCCGTCATCTGCGAGATGATGGGTATCCCGCGCGCGGATTGGGACCGCCTCTTCGAGTTGGGCAAGACTATGCTGGGCGCCGACGATCTGGAATATCGACATGGGCGGAGTTCAACCGAAACCGAGGACAGCGGGCGAACCAAAATGTTCGACTACCTCGAGCACCTGCTCGCGCAGCGACGGCAACATCCCGGCGACGACCTGGTGAGCGCGCTGGTCACCGGAACCATCAATGGCGCCGGTCTGTCACAAGGTGAACTGCTGTGGAATGCGCTCCTGCTGATCCTCGGCGGATTGGAAAGTCTGCGCATCGCAATCGTCGGCGGGATGCATGCACTGATTGAAAATCCGGCGGAGCTCGCCAGGCTGCGCGCGAATCCCGCGCTGATGGACTCCACCGTCGAAGAGATCCTGCGCTGGACTGCGCCCGCCACGCATGCAATGCGGACCGCGCGGCGCGACTGCGAAATCGGCGGCCACCGCGTGCTCGCGAATCAGCGCATCGTGATGTGGTTCGCCTCGGCCAATCGCGACGAGGACGTCTTTAAGGACTCGGAGCACTTCCACCTCGACCGCTCACCTAACAATCATTTGACTTTCAGTCATGGCAACCACTTCTGTATCGGATCGGGTCTCGCGCGACTCGAAATGCGGGTGATGTTCGAGGAGATCATCAGGCGAATGACCGACGTCGAACTGGCAGGACCCGTCGAATGGCTGCGCACCAACTTCAATTGCGGCATCAAGCACATGCCGATGCATTTCAGGATTCGAGCCTAGGCGGACTCAAGGCGCGGCCGGTAACATCGTCGTCAACTTCGCACCTTTGGGAGCGATGAAGAAGACCAGCAGCTTTGCAGGCTCGGTAGCGCTCGCATTCTTCGAAACCGTATGGTGCTGATGCGGCGTCTCCGACCACATTTGGCCCTCGGCGTAGGTATGCGGCGGCGCATCGTCCAGCTGCGATACCACGGCGCCTTTCAAGACGTAGGCGAAGGTCGCGCCCGGATGTTCATGCGGCGGCGTAGACTCGCCCGGGGCATAGTCAACCGTAACAACCGTCACCTCATTTCCAGGCATCTTGGTAACGGCTTGTTGGAAAACTTCGTGAACGGTGCCGGCCGCCGTCGTCGGATCAGCATTAACCGTCCCAACGAGTCCAACAAGCGCGACGATCAAGCAAACGAAAAGTGGCGTTCTCATAGCGCGCGATTTCACCTCGCTCCTAATAAATTTCCTGGATAACACTTTGCTCTTCGCCAACGAAGATTTCGACCATTCGAGGTAAGCGATGCTCGACAACTCCAACGTGCCAGCGCGCATTCAGCGTGTTGCCGTTGTTGCTTGGTCCATGGTACGCATGCTGCTCAATGAAAGATCGAAAGGGTTTCTTCCGGCATCTGAAAGAATGCGGAGAAGGGAGAGGATGAAACCTCGCGGGAAGCCGCTCGCGCGCCGACTTCTCTGCTTGCTCGCATTCACAGTTGCCGGGTGTGCGCTCATCGGGCCGGATTTCAAACGTCCCTCCGCGCCCATCGCTGCTAAGTGGAGCGCGACCGGCGACCCCAGTCTCGATGACAGTGGATATGCAGACTATCACCAGTGGTGGACAGTCTTTAATGACGCGGATCTGACTCGCCTGGTTGGGCTTGCGTATCGTAATAACCTGTCCTTGCGCTCCGCGGGCGTCCGGGTGCTTGAGGCCCGAGCACAACTCGGTGTGGCGATCGGCGAGTTTTATCCGCAACAGCAGACCGCCAGTGCTTCGCTGAGCTACAATCGCATCCCGGGCTCGTTTCCCTATCTCCTCAGCAAAAACACTTACTGGGCTGATTCTTTCGGCGCTCAGGCGACGTGGGAGATCGATTTCTGGGGCAAGCTACGACGCGCGATCGAATCAGCCGATGATGCCTTTCTTGCCTCGGTCGCGAACTATGACAACGCGTTGGTCAGCCTCGTTGCCGATGTCGCGACGGCATACGTTCAGATTCGCACCGTCGAGGCCCAAATTGCGATCGCACAAGAAAACGTCGAGCGCCAGAAGACGGCGCTGAAGATCGCACGCGCAAAATTTCTCTACGGTACCGCGACCAAGCGCGACGTCTATCAGGCCGAGGACGTGCTCGGTGGAACCCAGGCGACTATCCCTCAACTTGGCATCCAGCTCGATCAGGCGAAAAATGCCTTGAGTGTTCTTCTCGGCCTGCCCCCGGAACAATTCAGCGATGCGCTTAGCGGTTCAGCTAAGATTCCCACCACCAACATCAAGCTGTCAGCCGGTATACCGGCAGACCTTTTGCGGCGGCGGCCCGACATCAGACAGGCGGAACTGTTAGCCGCTGCGCAGTGTGCTCAGATTGGCTTCTCGAAGGCGGATTTGTTGCCGACTTTCGCCTTGACCGGCAATGTCGGAGTGTTCGCCACCAACATCGGTCAGGCCAGCCTTGGCGACGTTTTCCAAAAAAGCACCTTAGCCTTTGGTGCAGGCCCTGGCGTGCAATGGAATATCCTTAACTATGGCCAGATAACTAACAATGTCCGAGTACAGGACGCGAAATTCCAGGAAGCACTCATCAACTATCAGAATACGGTTCTGAGTGCCCAGCAGGACGTCGAAAATGGCATTACGACTTTCGTGCAATCCCGTGTGCAGGTGCAGTTCCTGCAGGCGAGCGTCACCGCCGCCACCGGGGCCTATAACATCGCAATGATTCAGTATCGCCAGGGCATTGCTGATTTTACCACTGTACTAACAGCCGAGCAGAATCTCCTCCAGGCGCAAAACAACCTCGCGCTCGCAACTGGCAGCGTTGCGCTGGGGCTAATCTCTACTTATAGAGCGCTCGGCGGTGGCTGGGAGCTTCGTGAGGGTCATGACTTCATCCCGATCCAGACGCAACACGAAATGACCAATCGAACCAATTGGGGAACCCTATTAACGCCCGGATTAATACGGCCCAAAGCTCCGGGACTACCGTCGGCCGATGACGAGCAGAAACCGTTGGTGCGTCCGCCGGAGTTCTAGTGGCCTGTAACAGTGACATTGGTATGGGCTTCATGTATCATGAGGCATGCCTAAAGGGGAGTTACGCTTGAGGTCGAGTGAGCGCGCGGAACTGAGGGATAGGATGCGCTCGCGGACCTTGCCGGCCGAGGATGTGCGCCGTGCGCGGCTGATCCTGTTGCTGGTGGAGGGAAAATCTTATTCGGCCATCCGCCAGGTGCTGGGCTGCAACCCCAACTATATCAGTCGCTGGAAGGGTCGTTTCGAAGCCGAGCGGCTGGCGGGCTTGTACTCGCACTACCGCGGACGCGCGGTGGAGAAACGAACCCCGGCGCTGGAAGCCAAAATTCTGGAATGGACCCGCAGACCTCCGCCCGATGGCTCCACCCACTGGAGCAGCCGCAAGTTGGCCCGCCACCTGGGCATCAGCCACATGATGGTGGCGCGGGTGTGGCAGCGCGCCGGGCTTAGGCCGCATCGGATCGAACGCTACATGGCCTCCGACGATCCCGACTTTGAGACTAAGGCAGCCGATATTATCGGACTGTACGTCAAACCGCCGCAGCATGCGGCGGTGTTTTGCGTAGACGAAAAGACCGCCATTCAAGCCCTGGACCGGCTGGATCCGGTGTTGCCTTTGTCGCCCGGGCGGCTGGAACGCCACGGTTTTGAATACTATCGCCACGGCACGCTTTCGCTGTACGCGGCGCTTGACACCAAGAGCGGCGCGGTGGTGGGCAAAACCGCCGCGCGTCACACCAGCCAGGAGTTCGTGGCCTTCCTCGCCGAGCTGGTCGCCAATCAGCCGCGCGGCAAGGAGATTCACCTCATTGCCGACAATCTCTCGGCCCACAAGACCAAGCGGGTTGGGCAATTCCTCGCCGCCCACCCGAAAGTCCATCTCCACTACACCCCGACCTACTCCTCCTGGCTCAATCAGGTAGAAAACTGGTTCGCCAAGATCGAGCGCGATGTCATTGCCCGCGGAGTCTTCACCTCGGTCAAGCATCTGGCGCGCAAACTTAAGCGCTACATCGGTCACGATAATCACGCCCCCAAACCCATCAAGTGGACCTACCGCGACCCCACACATCGAATCAGTATTGATACCATTTCACCGGTTACAGGCCACTAGGACTGATGAGAATCTCGAAACGCAAACCTGTGATATTAAATATCTGTCCGCGCGCTCGCTTTAGTCTTGCGCGGACGATTCTCGCGATTCTTTTGCTAGGTGCTCTTTCAGGATGCCAAAGTAAGGAGTCGGGTCCTCCGCCACCTGAAGTTACCGTCGCCAGACCCATCGTCCAGGCTGTGACCGACTACCTCGAATTCACCGGCAACACTGCGGCCACCGATTCGGTGAATCTCGTCGCCCGCGTCGAGGGATATCTCCAGGCCATCCATTTTGTGGATGGCGCTCGAGTCAAGAAGGGTGACCTTCTTTTCACCATTCAACAGGAGCAATACAAGGCCCAATTGCAACAGGCCCAGGCGCAGGTCTCGGCTCAGCAGGCCGCGCTCTGGCATGCGAAGCGGGAACTGGCTCGCTACACGAGCCTGCTTAAAGAAGACGCCGCCACGCAGACTGACGTCGATCACTGGCAATACGAAAAGGACAGCTCGCAAGCCGCTCTCCTGGGGGCCGAGGCGCAAGTGGAGCTTGCAAAGCTGAATCTCGGCTACACCATCATCAGGGCGCCTTTCGATGGACGTATCGGCAGACATTTGGTGAACCCAGGCAATCTTGTCGGCGCGGTGGGACAGCAATCGCAGCTAGCTCAGATCGATCGGATTGATCCGATGTATGTTTATTTCACTATCAACGAACGAGATCTCCTTCGCATTGTTGCGCGGAACAAGAATCTCACCAGCAAGGGACTCGCCGAAAGGCAGATACCCGTACAGTTCGAGCTTTCTAATGAGAACGATTACCCTCACTCCGGATTACTCGACTTTGCCTCCTTGGCGGTCTCACAAACGACAGGAACCCTGCAGTTGCGGGGAATCTTTCCCAATCCCGATTCCTCTCTACTCCCGGGTCTGTTCGCACGAGTTCGCGTGCCCGCTGCCTTGCCACGCGATGCTCTGATGGTTCCGGGCGAGGCAGTCAGCTTTGATCAGCAGGGTGAATATCTCCTGGTCGTCAATGACAAGAACCTCGTCGAACGTCGCGGGGTGACCCTTGGTCCGCAGGTTGGCACGTTGCAGGCCATTGAACAGGGACTTAGACCCGACGACTGGGTGATCGTCGAGGGCATCTTGCAGGCTATTCCGGGCCGCGCGGTCTCTCCGCAACGGCAGGTCGAGAATCATCCACCCAAGACCGCATTGGAATAGCATTCAGAGATTCAGTAGTGTCCAAATTCTTCATCGAGCGGCCGATCCTTTCCAATGTCATTGCAATCGTAACGATCGTGTTGGGGCTGGTATGCCTTCTGAGACTGCCGGTCGCGGAATATCCCGAAATCGTACCACCCACAATCCGGGTGAGCACCAACTATCCGGGTGCGAGCGCGGAAGTGGTGGCGGACACGGTGGCCATACCTATCGAGCAGGCGGTCAACGGGGTCGAAGGCTCGCTCTACATTCAATCAACCAGTGGTAGCGATGGCAGCTATATTCTGACGATTACCTTCGCCGTCGGTACCGATCTGAACGCCGCCATTGCGCTGGTTCAGAATGCGGTTAATAGCGCCCTGTCGCAGTTGCCTGACGCGGTTCAGACTCAGGGCGTGAGCATTCAGAAAGTCAGCACTAACATTCTCCTCATCGGTAGTCTCTTTTCCGATGACAATCGTTTCGACGAAACCTTTCTGAGCAACTACGCAATCATTAATTTGCAAAATCCAATCGCTCGGCTCCCCGGTGTCGGCCAGGTCCAGGTCTTAGGAGCTGGACCCTATGGCATGCGCGTATGGCTTGATCCGGTCAAGTTGAACGCCTACGGGTTGACTGTCCTCGATGTACAGCAAGCCATCCAGAACCAGAATGTCCAAGTGGCATCGGGACAGCTGGGCGGTCCGCCGGTGTCGTCTGACCAGATGTTTCAGTTCACGGTCAACACCATGGGACGCCTTTCCACTGTGTCCGAATTTGAAAATATTATCGTCAAGGTCGCGACACCCTCGGACCAGAGTTCCGAGCAATCATCACCTAATTCCATAAGCCAGGCCGCCGCGGTGGTTCGCGTGCGCGATATCGGCAAAGTCGAGCTTAGCCAGCAAGCGTTCACGACGTTTTCTGGACTGAGCGGCAAGAAAGCCGCGCAGATGAATGTCTATACCTTGCCGGGCGCCAACGCGCTGAAGGTCGCGCAGGAAGTCCGGCAGCTGATGGCCACGATGAGTGAGAAGTTCCCCAAGGGCATGAAGTACACCGCCCTGCTCGACAGCTCCGCCTTCATCCAGGACTCCATTCATGGCGTCTACACGGCACTGATCGAAGCGGGAATCCTGGTCCTGCTGGTTATAATGCTGTTTCTGCAGAACTTCCGCGCGATGTTGGTACCTGCGACGACCGTCCCTGTCACGATCATCGGTGCCTTCGCAGCGATGGCGCTGCTCGGCTTTACGGTAAACCTGATGACGCTTTTCGCGCTGATCCTCGCAATCGGCATCGTTGTCGACGATGCGATCGTGATCGTGGAAAACGCGTCGCACTATGTGGAGCAAGGACTTACACCGAAGGACGCCGCGATCAAGGCGATGGAAGAGCTGACTGGCCCAGTGTTGGGAATCACTCTGGTGCTTACCTCAGTATTCCTCCCGGCTTCTTTTTTACCAGGAATTACTGGGCAGATGTTCCGGCAGTTCGCATTGGTCATAGCCGCAACCGCGATCATCAGCGCGATTAACGCTTTGACTCTTAAGCCGACGCAGTGCGCGTTGTACCTTCGCCCGGTTCCCAAGGACCGACAAGTGAATTGGTTTTATCAGGCTTTCAATCGAGGCTATGCCGCCCTCGAGCACAGGTATGTTTCCATCGTTGCATGGATGGCTCATCACCCAAGGGGAATGGCGTCCGTCTTTTTTGTAGTCATCGGTCTGACTGCTTTCACTTTTGCACGCCACCCTACCGCTTTTCTGCCAACCGAAGATCAAGGGTATTGCATAGTTGTGGCGCAACTTCCCGCCGGCGCTTCACAGCCAAGGGTGCACGGGCTAGCGGTTGATATCGACGAGGTCTTGGAGAAAGTGCCCGGACTTAAAGGCTGGGTAACGAGTGGCGGCTTTTCTGATCCGGATTCTGCAAACATTTCCAATGTCATCACCGAATACGTGATGTACCAGGACTGGGATAAACGGCCCGCGAGCCTTTCGCAGGCTACGATAGTCGCCGATCTTCGCCAGCGGTTACGGTCGATTCGCAAGGCGGAATTCGATGTCCTGACGCCTCCGCCGATCCCCGGACTGGGTGGTGCCGGCGGGTTCCAGATGATGCTCGAGGATCGCACCGGCATGGGTCTTAACGAGCTCGAGAAGGTCGGACAGCATCTCCTGGTGGAAGCGGATCATCGCCCCGAATTGCGCGGCACCACCACTACCTTCAACGCCAAAAGCCCTCAACTTCAACTCGAGCTGAACCGAACTATGGCTGAGTCGCTCGGAGTCACGATCAAGGATGCATTCCAAACGCTCGAAACCTATCTGGGTTCGAGCTACGTGAATCTGTTCAACAAGTTCAATCAAAGCTTTCAGGTTCGGGTCCAGGCGGGAGCCGACTATCGCCGTCAGCTCGAAGATATCTCCAATCTCTATGTAGCCAATCGCGACGGCCAGATGGTCCCTTTGGGTGCGGTAATGAGCATCCGACGAACGCTCGGTACCGAGCTCATTACGCGATACAATCTTTATCCCGCAGCGCCAATAATTGGCCGTTCCTCCCCCGGCTACAGCTCTGGTCAGGCGCTCGACGCGGTCGAGGACACTGTCAATGGGAATATTCCACTGGGCATGGGTTACAATTGGACGGGCCTGTCCTATCAGGAAAAGCTGATCGGTAACCAGGCCTACTTCATCTTTGCGCTGTCGATCATCCTGGTATTCCTGGTCTTAGCCGCACAGTACGAGAGCTGGACTGATCCAGCGGCGGTCGTGGTTACGGTTCCGGTCGCGTTGGTGGGAGTATTGTTAGCCCTGATTGTTCGCGGCTTCGCGACTGATCTGTATACTCAAATCGGTCTGGTGTTGATGATCGCGCTGGCGGCGAAAAATGCGATTTTAATCGTCGAGTTCGCGCGCGAGCTCACGGCTGAAGGCATGTCGCCAGTTGATGCCGCGATCGAAGCAACTCGCCGCCGATTCCGGCCGATTCTGATGACCTCGATCGCATTCATCCTCGGCGTGGTACCTCTTCTGACGGCAACCGGAGCCGGCGCGGCTAGCCAACAGTCGCTAGGCACGGTGGTATTTGGAGGCATGGTAGCCTCAACCCTCCTTGCCATACCCTTTGTCGGCGTCTTTTACATAATCGTCGAAGAATTCAATGCCTGGCGTCTAGGTCGGAAGGGCGCTCGTGCTGTATTACCGACTACTGGCGGGCAGTAGAGATTGGCTGCTTCAAAGATGCGGTCTCTGGCATTGATGGCGGGCGCTCTGGGCGGCGTAGTGTAGCTGTCTCGTATGTCCAGATTCTTCATCGAACGTCCGGTTCTTGCGAACGTGATAGCGATAATCACGATCCTGCTGGGAGCAGTCTGTCTCTACGAGCTGCCTGTCGCCCAGTATCCACAAATCGTCCCGCCTACGATCCAGGTCAGTGCCACTTACACAGGCGCAAGCGCTGAGACGCTGGCCACCAGCGTCGCGATACCTATCGAGCAGGCGGTCAACGGCGTCGAAGGATCGATATACATGCAGTCGACCAGCGGCAGCGACGGCAGCTACACACTAACCATAACCTTCAACATCGGCACCGATCTGAATACCTCCTTGGCATTGGTTCAGAATGCCGTCAACAGCGCACTCCCACAATTGCCGCAACAAGTCAGAGCCCAGGGAGTCAATGTCAAGAAGGTCAGTACCAACATCCTTCTCATTGAAAGCGTTTACTCGGACGACAATCGTTTCGATGAGACTTTTCTGAGCAACTACGCGCTGATCAACTTACAAAATCCGCTCGCACGCCTGCCGGGCGTCGGACAGGTCAAAATCTTTGGCGCCGGGCCCTATAGCATGCGAGTTTGGCTCGATCCTGAGAAGCTTCAGTCGTATGACCTCACTGTCCAGGATGTTGAGCGCGCTATCCAGAATCAGAATGCACAGGTGGCGTCGGGACAGCTCGGTGGCGCGCCCGCCGCCCCAAATCAAGTCTTTCAGTTCACGGTCAATGTTTTAGGTCGGCTCGCCGATACCGATCAGTTCGCCAACATAATCGTCAAGAGCAAGCCGGTCTCGAATATAGACCAGGCGAGGTTGGACGCCGGAGCAATCAATGAAGCTTCTGCCGTTGTCCGGCTGAGAGATGTCGGACGGGTGGAGCTTAGCCAGCAGCAATATTCCGTCTTTTCGGGACTTAGCGGCAAGAAGACCGCGCATCTCGCGGTCTTTGCTCTGCCGGATGCCAATGCTCTGGCAGTCGCGGCAGAAGCACGCGGGCTTATGGCCGAGATGAGTAAAACATTTCCTACCGGCCTTAAGTATGTATGTCTCTACGACACCACGGAGTTCATCCAGGATTCTATCCACGGCGTTTATATGGCGCTTTTCGAGGCAGGAATCCTGGTGCTGGTCGTCATCATGCTGTTCTTGCAGAACTACCGCGCAATGCTGGTACCAGCGACGACGGTACCAGTCACGATCATAGGTGCCTTCGCGGCGATGGCGCTGCTCGGATTCACTGTCAACCTTATGACGATGTTCGCCTTGATTCTTGCAATCGGAATCGTGGTAGATGACGCGATCGTGATCGTTGAAAATGCGTCGCATTATATCGAGCAAGGCCTGACACCCAAGGATGCCGCTATCAAAGCGATGGAGGAACTGACGGGACCGGTTCTCGGTATTACGCTCGTACTCACCTCAGTATTTATTCCGGCATCCTTCCTGCCGGGCATCACTGGGCAGATGTTCCGCCAATTTGCGTTAGTGATAGCGGCAACAGCGATCATCAGCGCGATCAATGCATTAACGCTTAAGCCCACCCAATGTGCTTTGTATCTGCGCCCGGTCCCAAAGGATCGGAAGGTGAACCTATTCTATCAGCTCTTCAATCGTGGCTATGCGGCCGTGGAGAGGAGATATGTTGCGATGGTGGCATGGATGGCGCATCGACCGCGCTCCATGGCGACGGTGTTCTTTGTGGTCGTAGGACTGGCAGTGGTAGCGTTTGGAATCTATCCCAGCACACTTGTGCCACTCGAAGACCAGGGGTACTGCATCGTCGTAGCACAGCTTCCCGCGGGAGCCTCGCAGCCACGGGTCCGAGAGGTAGCGGACGAAATCGACGCGCGTCTCAAGCAAGCCTCGGGCATCAGAGGATGGGTGACAATCGGAGGATACTCAGCGCTCGATGCAGCGAAGCTATCCACCGAGCTCACTGAGTTCGTGGTATTTGACGAATGGAACCGGCGCCCACCCGGGATGACCCAGGCAAAGATAATCGCCCAGTTACAACGTTTGTTAACGCTGCGCAGCGCACAGGTCGGTGTGTTACCTCCTTCTCCGATTCCGGGATTAGGAAATGCCTTTGGATTTCAAATGATCGTTGAGGATCGTGGTGGCTCTGGTCTTGGAGAACTTCAGAAATCCGTTCGTGGAATCTTGCGCAATGCCCACAATCGGCCCGGGTTCCTTCGAATTGGCTTTACTACCTTCAGCGCCAGCAGCCCGCAACTCTATCTCGATGTCAACCGCACCATGGCGCGCTCGCTGGGAGTCGAGATCAACGACATTTCGAAAACGCTCCAGACCAATCTTGGCTCGACCTACGTGAACCTGTTCAACAAGTTCAACCAGAGTTTTCAGGTTCGCGTTCAGGCTTCGGCTGACTATCGAAGCCAGATCGATAATATCGCGAATCTCTATGTCAATAATCGCGGAGGACAGATGGTCCCGCTGGGTTCGCTGGTGGATGTCCGCCGGGTTCTGGGATCTGAATTGGTGACTCGCTATAACCTGTATCCTGCGGCACCGATCACGGGTATAGCCATGCCGCGGTTCAGCTCGGGCGAGGCGATGCATATAATGCAAAGCCTCGCCTCGGAAACCTTGCCGCTGGGAACGGACTACGAATGGAGCGGCCTTTCTTATCAGGAAACCCTTGTCGGCAATCAGGCATATTTCCTGTTTGCTTTATCGATGTCGCTGGTCTTTCTGGTTCTCGCCGCCCAATACGAGAGCTGGTCAGATCCGATTGCAATCATCCTGACAGTTCCGATGGCGCTGCTAGGAATTGTAATTGCCCTGCTGATCCGGCGATTTCCAGACGACCTGTACACGCAAATTGGACTGATACTGATGATCGCTTTGGCGGCGAAGAACGCCATCCTAATCGTCGAGTTCGCCAGAGAGCTCACCGCGAATGGAATGTCTGTGGAAGACGCGGCGGTGGAAGCGACACGGCGCCGCTTTCGGCCCATCGTTATGACGTCGATTGCATTTATTCTAGGCGTGGTCCCTCTTATGACTGCGAGTGGCGCCGGCGCCGCAAGTCAACAATCGCTGGGCACGGTGGTCTTCGGCGGGATGGTCGCTTCGACGCTGCTCGCGATACCGTTCGTGCCGGTGTTCTTCATATTGGTTCGCAGGCTTAGATCGTCATTATAGCTGCGCGGGGTATCGGACGTGAACCTCACCTACTCGACTGCGGGTGGCGAGATTGTAGTTTGTCGAGCCTGGCGAGATAAGGCTGGACATCGGGCGCGAAGGCGGGATGTCGCGAGAGCTTCGCGAAATGCGCCATGACTCGTGGACACTCTGCTTCGATGGATTTGTTCAATACAGGTTCGAGTCCTAGTTTTTCGAGGTCTAGCGAGCGCACTCTTTCGTTGAGGAAGAGACTCATCTCGGCGACGAAGCAAATATCAGCAAGACTTATACTATCGCCGACGATGTACTCACGATTGGGCAGGAGAGCCTGATTGATTCCGCCGGCGTATATTGCGAATCCCTCGCGGGCTCGGGCGTGAATCTCGGAAGAGACCTGCCCACTGATAAGCGCCAACAGATAAATCTGAGCATCGCGCGCGAACACCAGGGCCGCATCTAGAAAGCTATCGATCCCGGAGGCCTCATATGGGTCACGGCCGTACAAAGAAAACTTGTTTTGTCCGAGACGCGCGACTGCGCGCATGATGCTATTGGATTCGAAGATCCCGACTTTACCATCGGGACTGAAAGCCGCAGGGACAGTGCCGAATGGGTGGGCTTCCATGAAAGTCTCAGTTTTACGGAGATTTCCCTGGAAGCCGATCTTGGCTCGTACACTTTCAACCGCTTGATCATTCTCGCCCGACGAAAGCGGGCGCGCATCGAAGTCCCAGAGCCAGGTCGAGAGTTCCTTAGCCGGAGCCCCTCTTACCTCCACTTCGACTCCGCATATCCGCGCGGCGATGGTGGCCTTCCATATTCTGGGATTCGGTAAATACGAGAAAATTCGCAACTGGCTCATGTTTACCCCGTGGCGCCTACCAGGTTTCGCGGAAAGGCCTGACCTCGACGTTGAAAGACCATGCGCAGCGTTCCTGGTGAACGACGTGCCATACTTCATCGGCGATAGCTGCCGGTTTGATGAAGAAGTCATCTGAAGCGTCGGGCCAACGTTTCCGGGTCCACTCCAAGTCGATGACGGCATCAATGAGAACATAAGCTACGTGGACACCTTTTGGGCCCAGCTCTCGAGCCATCGATTCCGCTAAAATCCGTTGCGCGGCTTTAGTTGGCGCGAAGCCCGCAAAGTCGGCCTTGCCGCGAAGCGCGGAGGTGTTGCCGCTGGCGACTATCGCACCATCGCCCGCGGCGATCATTGCGGGAGCAAGACGCCGTGCAAGATGTAGCAGAGCCATAGTATTAACCTGGAAGTTTCGATTCAGCGCTTCGGGATCGATTTCCAGGAAGTTGCCGAAAGTGCCCCCTACCGCATTGTGGATCAGAACCGTGGGTGCACCCAGATCCGCCCGGATAGCAGCAATGGTTGCGTCGAGTTGCGCTTCCGAAGTTACGTCGCAGGGGTATCCCGTGGATCCCCGCAGTTCCTTTTCAAGCGCGGCGAGACGGCGGCGATCGCGCGCTAACATTGCGACTGCATAGCCGCCATGCGAAAACTTCCGCGCTATAGCCGTTCCCGTCCCAGGCCCAACACCAGTTACGAGAGCGACGGGTTGTTTGCTCATTGATCTTTCCTCGAGGTTTGCGAATGCAGGACTCGTTCATGTTCAAGGGTCGCGATCTCAGCTGGTTTGTACCCCAACTCATCGAGGATAGCGGCGTTGTGTTCGCCCAGCATCGGGGCTAGCTTCCGGATGCTCGATGGCGTGCGATCAAACTGAGCCGCTGGACGTGGTTGCCGGATTTTTCCGAAGTCTATGCTTTCATGTTCCTCTAGGATCTTGTTTTCGCGTACTTGGGAATCCTGTAGGAGTTCGAACCGACTTAGGACCGGACCTGAAGGTACGTCGTTGGCAAGGAGACGTGGCAGAATCTCAGATGCCCTCCAGTTCTCCAGTTCAGACGCGGTAATCGTGCGGCGTTCAACTGCATTGATCGCGCGATCGCGCGCCGTTTTGAAGCGCGGGTCGCTTATGAGGTCTTCGCGTTTTAAGGCGCGGCACATACCTGCCCACTCATCATCAGAGAGCGCGGCTGCGGTGATGTATCGGTCGTAGGTGGCGTATACAAGGTCAGGCCCGGTTTCTCCTTGGGACGGGTCCTGTTCCTCTCCCACGAAGGTGAGACTAGGCATCGCCTCGGGCCATAGGTAGGCAATCATCGAGTCTAACATCGAGATGCGGACGTGTTGCCCTTGTCCGGTTCGCTCACGCACAAAGAGGGCAGAACTGATAGCCTGGGCCGCGGTCAACGCGGTGGTATAGTCCGCGATAATGGTACGAATCATGCGCGGTCGACCAGTATCGCGGTCGCGTTGGATTTCCGCGAGACCGCTTAGAGCTTGAATCACCGGGTCGTAGGCGCGTTGTCCTACATAGGGGCCGGTCTCTCCGTAGCCACTGATCGACACATAGACGATGTCAGGTTTAATGCTACGAACAGCGTCTTCTTCCAGCCCGATTCGTTCGGCGGCTCCGGGACGAAAGTTATGGACCACAACGTCAGCCGTTGAAACCAGCTTCTGAACGATCTCCAATCCAGCACTAGTCTTGAGGTCAATAGCGACCGAGCGTTTGTTTCGGTTACAGGATAGGAAAGAAGCCGACATCCCACTGCGCCCGTATGCGAAGTGGCGCATCAGATCGCCACTAGGAGACTCCACCTTTATAACGTCGGCGCCTTGATCGGCGAGCATCATAGTTGCGACGGGTCCGGCCACCATCGTCGAGAGATCAACCACTCGAACACCATCCAGAGGTCCAGGCATGACAGTTCTCCACGATTCTCGTTAGCGTAGGAGTTCCGGGAAGTTCCGCTTGGTAGCGGCCTGGTATGCGGGCCGTTGCGCGATCCGGTCCCGATACGGGCCGAGGATTCTCGGCAGGCCAACACCGGCAAGCAGAGCCCAATCCAGGCAGGTCATCAGCAAAATATCCGCTGCGCTTAGCCGGTCACCGAACAAATATGGGGAGTCGGCCGCGATCCTCGGAGCCATCGCCTCGAGGTTGTGAAGGAAGTAGGCTTTGCCGGCTTCGACCGCGGCCGGCGCTTCGCCATAGGTGGCAGCCAGGCTCTCGTGGCGACGTGCCACATAAAGCGACCCTGCGTCTAGCTCCGATATAATGAAAAAAGACCACTCGTTCATGGTTGCGCGACTCTGGACGCTATCGGGAGAATAAAGCGCGGAAGGTCTCCCAAAGGTTTCACTCAGGTATTGAAGGATCGCGGCACTCTCAGTGAGCACGAATGAGCCGTGCTGAAGAACCGGGATCTTATGCCGTGGATTGAGACGCTTGAACTCCTCCGTAAGAGTTTCACCAGTTCGCGAGCGAACAGGATAAAAAACATAGTCGAGGCCTAGTTCCAACAGCATCCAATGCGCCCGCATCGTCCGGCTGGTCCCGATGCCCCAAAGGGTCAAATCATGATTCATGATCACTTCGGCTCCTTCGGCTAAACATTCTGGGGCATTGATGGCGCTCGTAATCTTTAGTACTATTCATGGCGAACGTAATCTATCGTGTCAAGAGCATTCAGCTTACGGGGCATGCGAGTGCGAGTTTCCAAACAGCAGGCGGAAGAAAATCATCAACAGATACTGCGGGCGGCCGCGCGGCTGTTTCGCGAACGCGGAATCAGCGCGACTGGAGTGGACGCGATCACGAAAGATGCCGGCCTTACGCACGGCGGCCTATACAGCCAGTTCGGTTCAAAAGAAGCGATTGCCATCGAGGCTATTCGCTTCGCGGCGGGCCGGGGGAAGCGCGTCTGGGAGCGCGCGGCGCAGCGCAGAGGTGGAAAACAAGCGTTCGCCGAAATTGCCGCGGGATATCTGTCGCGCGAGCATCGCGACGCGCCCGGCAAGGGGTGTGTGGTTGCCGCCCTCGGACCGGATGTCGCGCGGCAGCCGCATGCAGTCCGCGAGGCCTTCACCAGCGAAACCGTCAAAGCGCTCGATTACCTGGCGGACCAAATCGCTGGCGAGAACCCGGCTCATCGACGCGAGAATGCCATTGCAGCCTTCGCCTGCATGGTCGGCGGCCTGATCATGGCACGCGCGGTGAGTGACGAACATCTCTCGGAGCTTATTTTGAAGACTTCGACGCGCGGAGCGATCGAACTTGCGTCCCGGCGACGACGCATAGTCAAGCGCTCACCAAAATCAAGCCGGCGGGAGAACAGATAATGCGGGCGAGAAATGCCACTGTGGCAGTCATAGGGGCGGGGGATTATATCGGAGGAGCTATCGCGAGCAAGTTCGCGAGCGAAGGCTTCATGGTGTTCGCAGGCCGCCGCAATGGTGACAAACTGGCGCCGCTGATTGAGGCAGTAAAGGCCCAGGGCGGAAAACTTATTGGACGATCCCTCGATGCCCGAAAGGAAGAAGCCATAAATGCCTTCCTGCAGGAAGCCGAGAGTCACGCGCCACTCGAAGTGTGTATCTTCAACGTCGGCGCAAATGTCAATTATTCTCTCATCGAAACCACCGAGCGCGTCTTTCGAAAAGTATGGGAGATGGCCTGCTATGGCGGCTTCCTCACGGCCCGCGAAGCCGCGCGGCTTATGACTCCACGTCAGGCAGGATGCATATTTTTCACCGGCGCCACTGCCAGTCTGAGAGGTGGCGTCGGTTATGCGGCATTCGCGAGTGCTAAATTCGGCTTGCGCGCAGTCGCGCAAAGCGCGGCTCGAGAGCTGGGTCCGAAGAATATCCACGTCGCGCATTTAGTCATCGACTCCGGAGTTGACACCGCATGGGTCCGCGATCGCATCAAGGAACATGAGGGAGCGGCTGCGCTGGAAACCCTTGAACCCGGCCGCCTGATGAAGCCTGATTCAGTGGCGGAGGCTTACTGGCAGCTCTATCTGCAACCTCGCGACGCGTGGACCTTTGAACAAGAAATTCGTCCTTTCGGAGAAAAGTGGTGATCCTATGGTTAAGGTGGAATTCCATTTCGACTTCGGCAGCCCCAACGCATACCTAAGTCATCTTGTGATCCCCGAGATTGAGAAACGGACCGGCGTCGAGTTCGAGTACGTGCCGGTTCTGCTGGGTGGCGTCTTCAAGCTGACCAACAACCGCTCGCCCGCACAGAGTCTGGCCGGAATCAAAAACAAACCTGAGTATGAGCGGATCGAGATGAACCGTTTCATAAAACGCCACGGGATCACGCGCTTCAAGAGCAATCCCTTCTTTCCCGTCAATACGCTGATGATGATGCGAGGTGCTATAGCCGCGGGGCCGCTAGGTGTGTTCGAGCATTACGTTGACGAGATGTATCGACACATGTGGGCCGAGCCGAAGAAGATGGATGATCCCGAGGTCTATCGGGCGGCGCTCATCGAGGCGGGCTTCGACCCCGAACGATTCTTCACCTTGATTCAAACCGACGAGGTAAAGAATCGGTTGTTGGAGAATACCAATCGTTCTGTGGAGCGCGGAACCTTCGGCTCACCAACCTTTTATGTTGGCAACGAGATCTTCTTTGGTAAGGATCGCCTGCGTGATGTGGAAGAGATGATCCTACAAGCGAATTAGCAGACCTGGTAGCGCGAGATGAAAAAAAGGGGCCGGCGCGACGCCGACCCCTTGCCATAGCTCTGTTCAGGCTGCGGCCGCTTTTTTCGCCGCCGCCAGGGTCGCCTCATAGTCAGGATGACTCGCGACTTCCTTCACGTACTCCGCATGGGTGACGTTGTCGTTCTTGTCGACGACGAACACCGCACGCGCGAGCAGGCCAAGCTCCTTAATGAGCACGCCGTACTTGTTCCCGAAGTCATGGGGGTCCTTGAAGTCACTGACCATCGTGATCTTGTTGACCCCCGCCGCGCCGCACCAGCGGGCCTGCGCGAACGGTAGATCCATCGAGACCGTTAGAATCTGTACGTCACCAAGCTTCGCGGCCTCCTCGTTGAAGCGCCGCGTCTGCGCATCGCACACCGGCGTATCGATCGAAGGGATCACGCTGATGACCTTTACTTTGCCCTTGAACTTGTCGAGCCCGATGGGCTGCATCGCTTTGTCCACCGAATGAAACTCGGGTGCTTTTTGGCCGGCTTTGACTTCCGCTCCAACCAGCGTCAACGGGTTACCGCGCATCGTAACGGCGCCTTTACGTTCTTCCGCCATGGATAAATCTCCTGTGTGAAGTTGAAATGAAAACGCGCTCTCGAAGAGCTGACTTTAGCGGCTTGGAGGTCGCTGGGTAAACAACCGACCGCGCGATGCCTTAGGTCGTGTATTTCGCCACGCGCAGGGCTTCGGCCAGGTCTGCCGCTTCGCGGTTCGGGCGCTCCGGCATCCATCCTTTGGTATAGTCGCGCGTCTCCCAGCCGCGGTCATTCGGATCCCATACGTACGGAAGTTGAACGATTTCGCCGGGCTTGCTGATGCTTTCGAAGGCGCGCATCGCATCGCGAACAATTTTGCGCTGGATGGCCGGATCGTTAGGGCGTCCGGTCTGATGGCCGAGGGGAAAATTCACGAACACCGCGCGCGGCGCCTTCACCGATTGCGTGATGTCCAGCGCCGAGGTCATACAGAGCGTAGGGATTCCCGCCTCCTCGACCACTCGCGCAATCAGTCCAACGGACTGATGGCAAACGGGTCAGGCAGGCACCAGGTAGAACGTATCGACGTGAGCCCGCCTGAGCTCCTCGACGATTTTCGGCGCGAGTTCATCGCGGACTTTGCGCGCCGAATAGATCCCGCCCATGAAGCTGAAGGCCGGATCCGAGAGCTCACCGATGACGCGGTCGGCCTCGAGTTCGCGCATCCGCTCAAGCGGAAACACGCAATTGGGATCCTTCTCGGCATCGGCGGTTGGGTAACCGAAATGCCAGATGAAGAGATCTTCGCGCGCCGCATTTTTCGGAATCCGCCGATAAGACGCATCCTCGCGATGAAAACGCGTCTGGTCGCGATACATGATGCCGCCGGAACTCATCAGCGCGATTTTCGACTGCGCGATGGGCTTGCTCAGCGGCGTCCAGGGCACGGTCTCGTTCACGACCCATTGATAGGGTTTGAAATCGCTATAGAGCTCGCGTGTCCGCGGAATGTATGCGACTGCCATATGTTTCGTGTACTCCAGGCGCGCTAAAAGGGAAAGTGTTCAGGCAGTTGCCCGCTTCCGACTGGGCATCCTGGTCACCTTGCGTACCGCGAGCCCGCGCTCTCGACGCCGAACCTGTGCGAGGTCGTAGTCAAGTTGGATTCCGAGCCAGGTCTCCGCGCTACTGCCGAAAGCCTGGGCGAGTCGCACCGCCATTTCGGGTGAAACCCCGCTTTTTCCGTTAACAAGGTTGTTGAGCGCCTGACGAGTAACGCCCAGTGCTCTGGCTGCGGCGGTGACGCTCAAGCCAAGCGGCTCCAGGCAATCACGCCTGACGGCAAGGCCCGGATGCGGGGGATTCTTCATTTTCATCGTTCTCGGAGTTTCCCTCAGTGGTAGTCAATAAGATCGATGTCGGTCGCGTCGCCTTCTTCAAAACGAAAAATAATCCGCCAGTTAGCGCTGATGGTCACGCTCCAATATCCAGCGAGGTTCCCCTTGAGCGGATGCAGCTTGAACCCGGGCAGGCTCATATGCTGAGGACGTCGCGCCCGATTTAGAAACGCCAGCAACGCGGGCGATTTTATCGATTTGCTCCGAGCGCAAACCCCTTCGATCATCGTCCTTATAAAGTCGTCGCAGGCCTCGGTGTCTAAACTGTCGAATCACATCCGTTTGGTCGATTGTATAGTGGTAATTGTCACTTGTCGAACCCCATCGCAAAGGATCTGGCTTACGCTGCACCGTGGAGCGCCGGCAGGACCTCGGCGCTGAAGCGCTCCAGCGAGCGGCGCGCCTTTTTCGGATCGAGGCCGGGAAGCTGCATCGCGATTACCAACTCGGTGATGGGCGCCGATTCGACGATCTCCTGGAGCCGCTTTCTGACTTGGGCGGGCGAGCCCAGCACCGTGGTGCGGCGCAGCCGTTCGGCATCGGGGCGAATCAGCACTTCGCCCCTTCCACCATCCTGCGACTGCGCGGTCTTGAGCCATTTGCCGTACAGCTCCGCCTGATACATCAAGGCGTCGCGCGTGTCGGCCCACGCCTGCTCTTCCGAATCGGCGATGTACAAAGCGCGGCTGTTAACGATGCTGTAGCGCGCGGGATCCTTGCCTGCGGCCTTGAGCGCGTCGGTATAGATGCCGATCTCCTTGCGCCCGCCCACGCACGCGAACGACATATCGAGACGCGCCGCGCGCTGGATGGCTTTGGGCGCGCCGACACCCCATAGCAGTTCGGGAAAGGGCTGGCTGACCGGCGCGGGCAGCACGCGCACATCATGAAAATGGAAATATTTGCCGTGGAAATCGAAGCGCTCGCCCTTCCACGCGAGCTTCAGGATTTCCAGCGTTTCGAGCGTGCGTCCGAGGCGCTGCTCACGCGGCACGCCGAATCCGTCGAACTCCCCCTGACGATAGCCTTGCCCGATACCGAGCCGGATGCGCCCGCCGGAGATCACATCGACGACCGCGACATCCTCGGCGAGTTTCAGTGGATGCTGAAACGGCGCGAGCAGCACGAAGGTACCGATCTCGACGCGTTTGGTGCGCGCGGCAATCGCCGCGGCGGCGGGCATCATCGCGGGAAGATAGCCATCATCGGTAAAGTGATGCTCGGTGAGCCAGATTGAATCGAAGCCTGCCGCGTCGGCCACCTCAGCCTGGGCGAGCATTTCGGCATAGACTTCCTGAAAACTTCGTCCCGAGTTGGGAGGATTGCGGAAGTCCAGCTGGTAACCAACTTTTATTTTGCGCATGGCATCGCTCCGAGGAAGATTCTCGCCAACTGATACCTCATTGTCGCGAAACTTGCACAACCGCCGGAGGCGTCGGAATTCTGGCAATTACGCTGGCCGCATTCGCCAGATAAAATTGGGTCTCCCGCTAGGCCACCAGGAGCGCCTTCATGAGCTTGAGGATCGAAGACTACGCCATCATCGGAAACACCTGCACGGTCGCGCTGGTCGGAAATAACGGATCGATCGATTGGCTGTGCGTACCGCGCTTTGATTCGCCGGCCTGCTTCGCGGCGTTGCTCGGCACCAGGGATCACGGCAGGTGGCTGATCGCTCCGAAGAGCGAAATCAAAACCGCACGCCGGCGATATCGTGGCGACACCCTGATCCTTGAGACCGAGTTCGAAACCTCCGATGGCGTGGTCGCGCTCATCGATTTCATGCCGATTCGCGAGCGGATGGG
Organism: uncultured delta proteobacterium; assembly: GCA_963761255.1. GTDB lineage: Bacteria > Desulfobacterota > Binatia > Binatales > Binataceae > DATGKG01. Next base: position 59,155 of record CAVXGH010000013.1, on the reverse strand, counting down.
CCAGGTTGATGTGGTGCGGATTGTCGAGGGTCGCAAAGGTCGCGTTCCGATGCATATGGAAGCGGTCTTCCGCTTCGACTACGGACACGTGATGCCGTGGGTTACCGCGAAGCATGAAGGATTGCGCGCGATCGCCGGCCCCGATGCCATCAAGCTGCGCACTTCGGTCCCGATGCGAGGCGAGGATTTCACCACCAAGGCTGACTTCACCGTCGCCGAGGGCCAGCGCATCCCGTTCACGCTGACGTACTACCCATCGCACGAGCCGGAGCCGGGCGAGAAACATCCGCATCAGATGCTGAAAGAAACTGAGGCATGGTGGCACGAGTGGTCGGGGCGCTGCACGGTGGAAGAGCCGTGGCGCGAACCGATCATGCGGTCACTCATCACCTTGAAGGCGCTGACCTACGGCCCCACCGGCGGTATCGTCGCGGCGGCGACCACCTCGCTTCCGGAGAAAATCGGCGGTGAGCGCAACTGGGATTATCGAATCTGCTGGCTGCGCGATTCGACCTTCACGCTCTATGCGCTCTCGATTGCCGGTTATCACGAGGAAGCCAAGGCGTGGCGTCAATGGCTGCTGCGCGCGATCGCCGGCGAGCCGGCCAAGATGCAAATCATGTATGGGCTGCGTGGCGAGCGCCGTCTTACCGAATTCGAAGTGCCATGGCTGCCCGGCTATGCGGACAGCAGTCCAGTCAGAATCGGCAACGCCGCGCATGAACAATTTCAGCTCGATGTTTACGGCGAGGTGATGGATTCCTTTTATACCGCGCGAAAAGAGAAGCTCGAACCCGAGCCGGAAGCGGACGCGGTCGAGAACGCGCTGATGGAATTTCTCGAGGGCGCGTGGAAGGAGCCCGATGAGGGCATCTGGGAAGTGCGCGGTCCACGGCGCCAATTCACCCATTCCAAGATGATGGCGTGGGTGGCGGCCGATCGCGCGGTGAAGTTGATCGAGAAATTCGGCAACCGCGGTCCCGCCGACCGCTGGAAGAAGCTGCGCGACGAGATCCGCGCCGACGTTCTCGCGCGCGGTTTCAATTCGCGGCGCAACGCCTTCGTGCAGGATTACGGATCGGAACTCCTTGACGGTTCATTGCTGATGATGCCGCTGATCGGGTTTCTTCCCGCCACGGATCCACGGGTTATCAGCACGGTTGCGGCAATCGAGCGCGAGCTCCTCAGCGACGGCCTGGTCAAGCGCTATCAGACCCATTCCAACGTCGACGGTCTTCCGCCGGGCGAGGGAACTTTTCTCGCGTGCACCTTCTGGTATGCGGATAACCTCACTTTGATGGGCCGCCACGAAGAGGCGCGCGCGATCTTCGAGCGATTGCTGTCGCTACGCAATGATGTGGGTTTGCTTGCGGAAGAATACGACACTATCGGCAAGCGGCAGGTGGGAAATTTCCCCCAGGCCTTTTCGCATGTATCGATGATCAACACCGCGCATAATCTCTCGCTCTCGAAAGGACCCGCGAAGTCTCGCGCGAATTGATTTTACTGCCGGTTTTTGCCGGCGGAGAATTTCCAAATGCGAAGCAATCCTCTGGAAGGTCAGGCCGCGCTGGTGACCGGCGCCAACTCGGGAATTGGCGAAGGCGTCGCACGATGCTTTGCCGCGGCCGGCGCACGCGTCGCGATCAACTACGTCACGCATCCGGAAGCGGCGGAGAAAATCGTCAGCGACATTAAACGCGACGGCGGCGATGCGATCGCAATCGAGGCCGATGTTTCCAATGAGAACGAAGTGAAGGCGATGTATAGCGCGATGTTCAACGCCTTCGGCACCATCGACATTTTGTGCGCGAATGCCGGTATCCAGGACGATTCGCCATTCGTCGAAATGTCCTTGGAGAAATGGAATCACGTAATCGGCATCAACCTGACCGGGCAATTTTTATGCGCGCGAGAAGCGGCGCGCGAATTCATCCGGCGCGGCGTCAATCCCGGAATCTCGCGGGCCGCCGGGAAAATAATCTGCATGAGCTCGGTGCATCAGGAGATCGCATGGGCAGGGCATGCGAACTACGCTTCCAGCAAGGGCGCCATCAACATGCTGATGAAAACCATCGCGCAGGAGCTCGCACCACATAAGATCCGCGTCAATGCGATCGCGCCCGGCGCGATTCAAACGCCCATCAATCAAAAAGCATGGGGAACGCCCCAAGGGATGAAGGATCTCCTAAGCCTGATTCCCGATGGTCGCATCGGGCAGCCTGACGATATCGGGCGCGCCGCGGTGTGGCTCGCGTCCGATGATTCCGATTACGTGCAGGGCACGACGCTGTATGTTGACGGCGGGATGATGCTCTATCCGGGCTTCGCCACCGGCGGTTGAGGGTGAGCTACTTCGGCGCTTCGGACTTGGCTGGATACTTCAACGCCTGCCGATCCTGATCGTCGAGTTCACCGGGACGGCCCGGGCAACTCTGCGCCAGCCATCGCGAGCTGACCTCGTCGGAGAGCGCGGTGCCATCGCCACTGGTTGCCCATGCGCGATTGTTCCCGGTGGTGTAGATGAACTTCCGCTCGCATCCGCGACAAGTGAAGGCGAGCCGGGAGCCGCCGCCGGCGCTGACGGATTCCAGGGTCTTAACCTTCCAGTCGTGACTCTCCCAAGGCGTCCGGTCCCGCGTCGATGGCATGTCGCTTCGCCCCTTTCCAGGTCCCTGAAAATTTGTCCCGAAAATCGACGGCGGGAAGAGACCGAAGTCCACTTCCCGCCGCGAAGGTTCAGAACGAACCGTACGGCTCGTCCTTATTTAGCGCTGTCGGTTACCAGCGGTTTCCACGTCCGCCGCCGCCACTGCGGTCGCGATCTCCACCGCGTCCGCCGCCACCACCACGGGGCCCGCCGCCACCGCCCGCTTCACGCGGCTTGGCTTCGTTCACCTTGATGTTGCGGCCCTTGAACTCGGTGCCGTCGAGCGACTGAATCGCCGCGGCTGCTTCGCCGGCATCCGCCATTTCGACGAAGCCGAAGCCCTTGGACTGGCCGGAGAACTTGTCGGAGACAACCGCGACGCTCTCGACGGTGCCGGACTGTGAGAAGAGGTCTTTCAGATCCTCATTGGTGACTGAGTAGGCAAGATTGCCTACATACAACTTTTTGGCCACTTAGGGGCCTCCTTACTTTAGTGCTGGGAAGCTCGCGAACAGAAAAGCGGGGAGAAATTCCGGCGCTTAGGTGAGGGGATGCGTCCGAGCGGTTTCAACAACTTTATACGTGGTTTATGCGCGGGAGTAAACGGCCTGGCAATAAATTTCGCTTTAACGGCAAGCATTTAGCGGCTTAGCCGCTCCATGGCATTTTTCACTGCGCTCAGGATATCTTCGCTTTGATGCGTACTGTCCACTGTCAGATGACTCGATGCGGCTATTTCCGTCAGCGCGACGAAATCGTAACGCTGACGCAAGTAAACTTCGACCGTCGCATCCGAGGGATTCTTGCCAGCCTGCTGACGTTCGATGAGTCGGCGGCGGACTTCCGCATCATCGGCGCGGCATTCGATGAAAAGGATTTTCACCTTCGCCCGCGCGGCAAGTTCGAGCACGGCCTTGCGATGCCTCGGGTCCTGGTATGTCGCATCAAGAATGACGCCGTTTTGGTCACGCAACTGATGCGCGGCATCGTCCAGCATCGCCGCGTACGTCGATTCCGTGATTGCGTCGGTGTAGATGCCGGCCTTGTAGGCGTCGGCCGCATGGCGTTCGACCGGCATCGCAGCGAGCTTCTTCCGCGTCCGATCCGAATTGATGATGGGGAACCCGAATCGATAATGCAGCATTTGCGCGACGGTGGATTTGCCGGTGCCCGACAGGCCGCATACCACGATGACGGTCGGCGCGGAATCGCGCGCGTATGCAACTGCGAGTGCTAAGTATTTCCTGGCGAGAGCGGTCGCGGACTCGCGCTGCGCGTCGCCGATTTCCGCCTCCCGGCTGCGCAGGGTTTCCACCACGCCGCGAATGATGGCGCGGTAGCATTTGTAAAACGGCACGAGCAGCGGGAGGCTCTCATCTTCGGTCGCTTCCGCGATGGCGCCGATCAGCTCATCCGCGAGCTGAGGAGCACCGAGACGATCGAGATCCATCGCAAGGAACGCTACCTCGGATGCGAGGTCACAGGTGCGTAGCCGCTCGCTGAATTCCACGCAATCGAAGATCGAGATTTTGCTGTCCTCGATGCAGATGTGCTCGCAGCGCAGGTCGCCATGCCCCTCGCGCACGCGGCCGGCATCCACTCGCCCGTTGAGCATTTTCCAATGCGAGGTGATGAATCCGCGCAGGTAATTCTCGATGGTGGAAAGCTCTTCGGCGTTTAGCGTCGCTCCGACCACGCGCTCCATTTGAGAAATCTCGCCGATGACGAGGCGCCACAATTCGGACGCCACCGCGTATCGCGAGGCTCGCGCGGAGTCGGCGGTCCGATAAAAACCGGCGACGACCGAGGCTATGGAACGAATAGTTGCGCGGTCAACTTCACCGCGCGCCAGCTTGCGATCGAGCATGCATTCGTCGGGCAGACGTCGCATCTTCAGGACGTAGTCGATCGCATGTTGATGATGAGTCGCCTGCTCACCCAACACGAAGCCGGAACCGGCCCGAAGAATCGGAAACATACCCACATAGACATCGGGCGCTAGCCTGCGGTTGAGACGAATTTCTTCCTCGCAAAGATGGCGGCGATCGCGCAGCTGGTGGCAATCGAGGAATGAGAAGCGCACTGCCTTCTTGAGCTTGTACACGAAGGCGCCCGCGATGAAGACATACGAGATGTGGGTCTGAATCAGTTCGACCTTATCCGGATGCTCGGGAAAAAACCCGGGCTGCAGCATGGCTTCCATTATCGCCGGAAGCGACGTGGTGGTGGGTTCAGCCGTGGTTTTCGCGGGCGCTGCCATACGCGTAATTCTGTTTACTTTTCCTGGATCGATTGGATGAAGTCCACCAGCGCCGAAATCCTTTGATGCACGCGCTGCCCGGCGCCGGATTGATCCTTCTCATCGATTTTATAACGTCCGGCCCAGCGCGGCATATCACCCCGAAAGTGCGCCGCGATACGATGGCTCCCGTCGATCGCGTCGTAAACCTGCTGACGGGGAAACTCACCACCATGCTGTTTACTGATTTGGGTCAGATCGACCGAGATGTAGCCGGGCGCGGCGCGTTTCTCCGCCTGCGCCTCCTTGCCATCGGTGCCGTGACACTCGGCGCAATCCCGCATGAAGTCTTGTTGTCCGGATGACTGCGCGATGGCCTTTCCAGCCGCCATTGCCAAAATGAATGCGGCCAGAAATATGGTCTGGTTTGCTATCCCGCGCATCGGATCCTCGCTGATAAGGATGGGTCGGTAATCCATAGCATTTATGAGCGAATCGATTGCTATGCCCATCAAAAGGTTCAGCGGGCGCCCCATCACCGATGAGATGTAGCGATCGGTGCCAGCGGACCTCAAGTGCTGCCGCGATCCGGACTGCCCAAGCCATCGCAACGCGAGCTTTTTGAATGATTTCCATACCGCGAAGTCGTTGGCAGGAGGTTTGCAATCCTGCTCCCTCATGAGGCACGCAACTTTGGAGGCGACCATGGCTAGCGAGAAAGACCGGCTCGGACAAACCCTCCACGACGCTGAGGCTGCGCTGGAAAATCAATGGGCTCGCCAGCAAGACGCCGAATTGCTCGAGCAGATTCGTAAGAAATCGACCAGCGCGCTTCACTGCCTCAAGTGCGGAACCACCCTGCGTCCAGCGACCGTCGGCAAAACGCATTTGTTAGCGTGTCCGGAAGGCCATGGTGCATGGGTCGACCATGCGGCTATGGATTCGATTTCGCAAAGTTGATCCGGCAGATGGCGCGAAAAATCCAACCGCGAGGTCCTGCTTCAAACGGCGTGATGCCGATACTCGCCCTGCTCTCCAATGACGAGCAGTTGATCCAAACCATCGATGGCGTTGCACAGCCTGAATGGTCGGTAATCAAGCCCAAAATCGCTGAGATCTCCAATCTGGTCCGCGAGCCCAACGTGCGGCTGGTGATTTTCGATGATCAATCCGTGCCGGCCTCGGATCGCGGCCACGCCTTGAGCGAGATCCAACGATACGCCTCCAGGGCTTCGATCATCTATGTTGCCGGCAACCACGATCACGAGAATGAAAAACAGGCGCGCACCCGCGGCGTCCTCTTCTACACCGCGAAGCCGCTGATTCCCGGCGACGTCATTCTGCTGATGCAGCGCCTCCTCCATCTGCAGAACGGGAAAAAACCGCAATGAGGCTCAAGGCGATCGCCATTCTTTCGACCGCTATGGCCCTGTCGCTGGTAACTACGGCCGTTAACGCCGCCTGTTACATCGACATCGCTATCTGCGGATTCGGTTCCCTGGGATCGACCAGTGAAACGGTGGATGCCATGTCGAACTGGACGATTCTCCACCCCCACACTATTGGTTCATCGGGGGATGGCACTTTCTTCGCTGAGGTGGTCCTGCTCGGGAAATCCGGAGAGCATGACAGCATGTGTTATGCGGAATGGCAGTCTCCGGCGGGAACATATTGCTGTCCCAACCTCGAAAATCCAGATCCGAGCTATTCAGTTGTCTCTGAAACTGGACCCAACGGATTAAACATTTTCAAGATTTCAAAAATCGTGAAATCGGAGTAGTCCACGCGCCCGCGAGAACTTGAATACCCACCGAAGTCTAAACGCGACCTTGCGCACCGATAACCGCGCGGGCAAGGATAGCTGCATCATCGTCGCGCGCGAGTGAAAATGAAGCGAAGAAACCTTTGTCTGATAGCGGCTGTGTTGGCGAGCCTCGCATTCGGGTCGATGGCTCGGGCCGGTGACAAGAACGTCAATGCGGATGACGTCCGCGACGGCCGGAAATATTTCGTCCGCTACTGCGCCTCCTGCCACGGGACCAACGGCACCGGCGATGGCCCCGTCGCGAAAAGCCTCACCAAGCCGCCCGCCAACCTGCGCCTGCTTTCCGACCGGTTTGGCTCGCCGCTTCCGGCCGCGAAGCTTGCGGAACTCATCGACGGACGCGATGCGGTCCGAGCCCATGGCACCGCCGACATGCCGGTGTGGGGCGAGCGTCTCTATGCGATGGGGCAGGGCGAGCGCGGCGAACTCGGCATCAGCGAGATAATCGGCAAAATTGTCGCCTACCTCGACACCATCCAGGATCGCCGCCAGGCGATGCGCTGAGACGCGCTAGTTTTCGAGGCCGTACTTTTCGATTTTCGCGTACAGCCGCTTGCGCGAGATCTTCAGCGTCCGCGCCGCATGCACTTTGTTTCCGCCCGCCATCTCCAACGCCCGCGCGATGATATCGCGCTCGGCCTCCGCGAAAGTGCCGACCGCGACATTGACCCCGCCCGGCTGCGCGCCGCCCTGACCGCGTTTGCCGCTGATGGCGGGGGGCAAGTTGGATAGCTCGATCATCGCGGTGCGGCCGAAAATGAACGCGCCTTCGATCGCATTGGAGAGTTCGCGCACATTTCCCGGCCACGGATATTCCCGCAGCGCCTGCAGCGCATTCTCCTCGATGCCGGTGACCTGGGTCGGACGCACCAGCTTCTGATTGAACAGATCGATAAAATGCCCGGCCAGCAGCGGGATATCCTCGGCGCGATCGCGCAAGGGCGGCACGCGCAGGATGCTCGCCTGCAGCCGATAGTACAGATCCTGGCGGAACACCCGATCCTGCAGCGCCTGCTCCGGATCGCGATTGGTCGAGGCGATCACGCGCACATCGACGGAAACCTCGGCACTCGCGCCGACCGGCCGCACCTTGCGTTCCTGGATCGCGCGCAGCAGCTTGCTCTGCGTGTCCGGGTTCATCTCGGTGATTTCATCGAGGAAGAGCGTGCCGCCTTCCGCGGCGCGGAACAGACCGAGATATTCCGCCGTTGCGCCGCTGAATGCGCCGCGCTTGTAGCCGAACAGTTCGCTCTCGATGAGTTCCTTCGGAAGGGCGGCACAGTTGAGCGGCACGAAGGGCGAGTTCGGATTGGGGCCGCATTCGTGGACCGCACGCGCGACCAGTTCCTTGCCGGTTCCGCTCTCCCCGACTATCAACGCGATGGCACGAGCGCGCCCGACCGCCTCGATGCGCCGATAGAGTTCGCGCATCGCCAGGCTCTTCCCGACCAGCCCGTGAAAACGCGTGCGCTCCTCGGGCGGAAGGTATTTGGCTTCCAGTTCCAGCGCGTGGATGCGGGTCGCGGCCGAAGCCCACTGCGATCGCGAATACGAATCGACCAGCAGAATAATCCGGATGTGACTGAGCTTGTCGAATTTGTTGTAAACTTCAGTCGTGGGGGCCGGCTCTTGAGGAAACACCGCCTGCGCCGCTTCTTCAAACAGATGCAGCGACGCGATGATTTCCTGCAGCGGCACATGATGCTCGGCCAGCTCCTCGCCGAGTTTCAGAATCGCGCGCGCGTAGCCGTCCATGTCTTTCTGCAGCAGACACTCCTGGTTGCGCAGCAGCGCGGGTTCGAAGATGCTGCGGAACTCGGCTTCCGACAGCGCGCGCCGATCCCCGAAATGCAGTTGATATAGTTCGTACCAGACGCTGACGACTTCGGCGCGCCGATCGCGCACCGCGGTCAGGACCCCGCGCAACTCGTCGAGGTCTTCGTCCCAGAGCAGATGGAAATAGCGCGGTGGATCTATCCGGGTAGGGTTCTTGATTGGTTCATTCATCGTGCGCCGCTCTTAACGAGCGGATCTTTCTCCGGAACTCACAATTTCGCTTCCCTTGTCTCTCCACCGCGGGCCTATCGCCTTTACCTAACGAATGGTAGGCACGGCATCATTTTATCCCGACGATACCGGGCCTCACCAGCCGCGAGACTGTTGCCCTCAAATCGGCGGCCAATCTGTATGCGAGAGGACTAATTTAACGCATATGGTTAGCACAAACGTCCATCCGAGCGCGAAACGCATTTGTCGGCCTTCCTTGACGGCAAAGCGGCCGCCGCGTCGATTTCGGGATCGTCGAGATGGTCGATTCGGCGCTGGCCGACCCAGTCTGGCTCTCGTATTGGAAGCTCTTTCGTCTTCAGAGGATGGAAGTTGGAGAGGACAAAAAATCTTTGAGTCAACGTACGTGTCCCAGATCTTTTAACTCCAGAATTCCTCGACATCCTCTCGTGTTTCCTTGACTGTCCCGGCTCGTTGCGCAGCCCAAACTGAACCCCGCAGGTTCGACCGCAGTCGCCCGCTCCAATCTTTCTCCCAATAAGATCAGATACTTGTGACGGTCGGCTGGTCGCGTCCGACAGTTATGCAGCTTCGATCGCTGTAAGATCGGTCCAAAGTTGACTCAGCGCAACATCGACCGAATCGGCCCTGAGAGCCCTCAATCGCCCATCTTTGCGAAGGGTACCGGCGAGCGCCAGAAGTCGTGGATGTTGGCTTTCGTACTTCGCGACGACACTTCCACTCGGCTTATGCTCCAGAAACCAAACAAGGGGAAGCAATTCCGAGAAGACGGAAATCGCGCCGCCAAGTGGTCCGCGCCGGACAGGCCAACGGCTTGCGATGAATTCGTTGAGTTCTGTGAGCCGGGATATTCCGTCCCAGAGCCGGTCGCTTGCTGCAAAAGCAACATCCCCGACGTTGCTCATGATAATGGCCATGGAACAGAGCGGGCAGGGTTCGAGCGTGGTCCAGAGCGTGTGGCGTCCGTAGTCCCCGGGCCTCAATTGTCCCAGGACATCAAGCTCGGCGTGGGCGATGGGCGTCGAGCGAAGCCTGCCTGGCGGTGCTTCGATGTCCGACCCGCGATTTCGTCCAACTGCCACAACACGTCCGTCAGGATCAGTCAGAACCGCGCCAACTCCCACGTTGCCGCCGACGTAACCCTCCCACGCCAGTGTGACTGCCGTCCGCCACGGCTCTTCCAGCGCTAACCAATAGTCGTTTGCGGTCACTATCACCGAACACTTTCCATCGCTTTATCGAGCCGCCGCGCGGATGGTCTATTCTACATCCTATGCGAATGGCTGGGCGTCCGGCGACTCATGACGCTGGAAGGCTTTTTGGGACGGTGACGCCAAGTGCCATCGCACGCGTACTATCGCTGGCTCGCCACCGATCCTGAAATGCGTAGGATTTACTTGCCTCGGGCGGGTTACGCCAAATAGTGTGGTACGGCTCCTTAGCGCTTCCGGTCGCGGCTTATGCTAAGGCTTTGCGAGCAACAATGGGGGCTACGTGCAAGCAGTAACCATCCTCGGCGGGGGGCCGGCCGGTTTAGCTACCGCCTTTTATGCCCATCGCGCGGGCGTGCCATTCCAGCTATTCGAGAAATCCTCGCGTCTGGGCGGCCTCTGCCGGACCCTGCGGCTCGGCGAACATTCCTATGACTGCGGAGCGCATCGGTTCCATGATCGCGACCCCGAGATAACCGCTGACGTTCGTGCGATGATGGGTGACGAGCTGCTTTCCGTCACCGCGCCCAGCAAGATCTACGACCGCGGACGCTTCATCGATTTCCCTCCCACCCCGCTCAACGTGCTCTTCTCGGGTTTCAACTTGTGGGAAACCGGCCGTATCGGCGTCGAGCTGATTCGGTCGCGCCGCCGCTCCACCCCTGCGGTTTCATTCGCCGATTTCGCCGTGAGTCAGTTCGGTGAGACGCTCGCGCGTCGATTGCTGCTGAACTATTCCGAGAAGCTGTGGGGCTTGCCCGCTGATCAGCTCTCCCCCGATGTAGCTACGCGCCGCCTGCAAGGGATGACGTTGACCTCGCTGTTTTTCGAGGTGCTGTTTCCGAAAAAGAAGACTACCCACATCGACGGAAGCTTCCTTTATCCGCGCGAGGGTTACGGCCATATCGTCGAGACGCTGGAAGCTACTCTACCCGGCGAGTCGGTGCGCACCGGGCACGATATCGTGCGCCTGGAATGCGATCGCAATCGCCTCCGGCGGATTCACTTCGAAGACAGACCTCATTACGATCCCGAATCTCGCGTCGTCTCGACCTTGCCGCTCACGCTGACGGTAAAATTCCTCGGCGACGATGTCTCTGACGAAGTTCGTGAGGCGGCCTCGGGTTTGCGCTTTCGCCACATCAGGCTGTTCTTCCTGCGCCTCGCGCAGCCGCGCGTCTCCGACAACGCATCGATCTACATCCCCGATCCAAAGATGTGCGTGACGCGTATGTATGAACCCCGCAATCGCTCGCCCAAGATGGCGCCGTCCGGCGAGACTTCGCTGGTGGTTGAGGTGCCCTGCTTCACCGACGATGCGATCTATGCGACCCCGACCGACGACCTCGCGGCCCGCGTGCTTGCCGAACTCGACAGCATCGGGATCATCAGTACGGCGAAGGTGGTTGAATGGCGGCATCACTTTTTAGCGAATGCCTACCCGGTTTATTCGCTCAACTACCAGGCGCGGGTGGCGCGAATCATCGAGGCGCTCGGATCGATATCCAACCTCGATCTGATCGGTCGCGGTGGCCAGTTTTTCTATACTCATCTGCACGACCAGCTGCGCTTCGGCAAAGACTACATCGCGCGGCTTTCGGATTTCTCAAACGATCCGGCCGAGGAACCTTTCGCCATAGCTGCAAATAGCTAATGCGCTGGCGCGGGTCGCGCCACTGCATCGAACGGCTACGTCAAAATCACGCCAGATCGACGGAACGGTCGAGCGATGAATCATCCGCCGACATCCTGGGCCGATTGTCCAACGGACGTTAGGGGACGCGCTGGCCGAATTTCGTCGTCAGCTTTGAATCGATAGCCATCCAGCACAATCTTGGGCACGCCGCATGCTCTAACGACCTCGTTCGTGACCGAGGAGGTTAGCGCGGCATGACTATGCGTTCAGGAGCATATTTAGCGGTACTTGGGATACTGATGGTGGCAATAGGGGCTCCGGTAGCGGCATCGGCAGCCGGAGGCAGCGCCAAAGTTTCGTCATCGCGCGCCATGGAAGCTCGCCTCGAGGCCCTCGAGCGGCAGAACCAACTGCTGGAAGAGCAAAACCGCGCCATACAGGGTCAACTATCAGCGCAGAAAACTGAGATCGATAGCCTGAAACAGCAGGTTGAGGTGTCTACTCAACCGGTGGCGAGCCTACAGCATGAGGTTCCGAAACTTCAGGAGCAGGTCGCGGCCGTCGAAAAGGCGCAGATTCGTGTACCGTTCGAGGTCGGTTTCCGCACCGGATGGTCCGAATCGCCCTATAACATGCCGGGCGGGTTTTACTACGGTGCTTTCCTTAACCATGGGTTGTTATCACATGAGGATGGAATTCCCGGCGGTTTCGTGACCGGCGAGTTGATGGCGGGATGGGTGCAGGGAAATCACGCGACTACCAACGGCAATCTTCTGGCGGTGCTCACCAAAAGCGAATCCAGCGCATGGATCGACACCGTCGAAATCCAGCCGACCGTGCAGTATCACCTGGATCCCGCCCTCGTAGGGCTTCCGCAACTCGCCGCAATCAAACCTTACGCGCTGGCGGGACCTGGGATGTGGATCAATCTGATGAGCACGCCGATCGTGGTGAAGAGCGGCCCGGGCTCCGGCTATCGTCATTACGATGCGGATGTCCAGGGTGGCGGCGTATTCGGCCTCGGCACCGAGATGACCCTGGGAATGGTCCATTTGGAGCCGATCCAGCGCATCCTCGACAAGACCTTCGTGGGCGCGGAGTGGCGCTACAACCGATTCGGCAATGGCCAGGCATTCCAGCAATACAGCGGGTCGGTAGGCTTTGGATGGTGAGGTATTTGTAACGATCGTCCACGTCCAGACAAGATGTGCTATCATCGCGTCAATGGCGCTCCTCCGAGAGGGCGCCATTGGTCTTTCGGAAGGTGCATTTCAACCAATGCCAATACGCGGAAACAAACCCATTACTCTGTAACGCCGAGTAATGGTCGTGAGTCCGCGAAGGACCTCAGTAAACGGTACGATGTCAAGGGTCAAAAACGCAAAAACAAACCCACTTTATCCGCGGAATCGCTGCACTTTATGGTTTTAGGTAATCCGTGATCACCGTCGCGAAGTTCGCTCGGCGCGATCGCGTCGGCGAAGAAGACGGTGCGAAAAACAAAGCCACTTCGGCTTCGCGAGAATCAAAATCGCGCAAAAACAAAGCCACTTTGTCCTTATGATCGGTGGGATTCTTGCGACAGAAGCGAACCCCGCTCAAATGTCTATCGACATGATGTCGATAGACAAGGCAGCGCCGTATCCCAGTTCATTGACAATTCTGTCAATCGTGATTGACAACCCGTTCAATCATTTAGTAGCTGTTAGGCTCGATGTCGAATGCGATTGCCAAACCGCGCAGGGCTCGTCCTTTAGAGCGGCCCGAGCGTCAAGCCTTGCTCCTCAAGGCCGCGATCCACGTGTTCGCGGAGCGCGGGCTCGGTGGCGCCCGCCATTCGCAGGTAGCGCGCGAGGCCAAGGTCTCGGTGCCCACGGTGTTCGTTTATTTTCCTACCCACGAGGCACTCGTCCGTGAGGTCCTCGAAGAGGTCGCGCGTTTCTTCCTCGAAATGACGGAACGCGTCCACGGCGCGAAACGGCCCGCGCCGGACATCGTCGTCGAGCACGGTCGGGTTTTCGCCGACGCGATGGTGACCCATCCTGACTACGCGCGCGTGCTGCTCGAATGGAGCACCGCGCTGCGCGATGAAGTGTGGCCGCTCTATCTGCAATTCCATGAGAAAAACATCCGCATCATCGCGCGTACGATTCGGCGCTGGCGGATGGAAACCGGAAGTCAGCGCGACCCTGACGCCGAGGACGACGCGCGCGTGATCGCATCGACCGGCTACGTCCTCGTCCAGATGAAAATGGCGAACCTGCCAGACTCGCGGATCGACCGCTTCCTGCAAACCCTGGCGCGCGACACGCTCGGCGAAGTCAAAGCGAGCGCCAGGAACGAGGCTCACATCTCCGAATTCAACGTGGCGGTGGGATAGGTAAAGTTTAATCGATCAAATCATCAGCCAGTTGGCTGAGAGTTAGCAGTCAAGGATCGCGAAGGAGAAAAGCAATGCGCGTCGGGGCAACCATCTTCAATCAGAATTATAACGATTGGGATCGTTACGAGGCGGAAGAGAAAGGCCAATCGGTGGCGAAGCGGCCGGCCAAGTCGGACCGCGAAATTTTTAACGAAGAGCTCAACATCGCGCGCATCGCCGATGAAACCGGCTTCGATGCGGTGTGGACCATCGAGCATCACTTTACCCCCTACACGATGGTCACCAATCCGCTGCAGTACCTGACCTACATCGCGGGCATCACCAAGCGCGTCGACCTCGGCACCATGGTGGTCGTGTTGCCGTGGCACAATCCAGTGCGCGTCGCCGAAGACGTCAACATGCTCGATGCGTTCCTGGGACCCAAGCGCAACGTCATTCTGGGCGTCGGCCGCGGACTTGGTCGGCGCGAGTATGCCGGCCTCGGCATCGATCAGAACGAAGCGCGCGGCCGCTTCGACGAATCGTTGAAGGTGCTCAAGCAACTCCTGTCCACCGGGAAGTGCGACTTTGACGGCGAGTTCTACAAGATTCACGGACTGCATATGCGGCCTCAGCCGGAAAAGGATCTGAGCGCGAATTTCTGGTGCGCGGGCGGCACCGCGGAGACGGTGGAAATCATCGCGAAGAACGATGTCAAACCGCTCACCATCCCCACTACCAGTCTCGATATCTCGCTCGCAGGCATGCGCCGCTATGCCGCAATTCGCCGCGATGCGGGCTTTGCACCGAGTCATACCAGGCTCGCGCTATGGACCTACGTTGCCGAGACCGAGAGCGAGGCGGAGCAGGGCGCGCGCCACATGCAGGAGTATGGCGATTCCGCACTGCGCCACTACGAGCTGCTCGGGACTCATTTGAAGAGCATCAAGGGCTACGAGCAGTACGGCGCGCAGTCCGACGCGCTGCGCAAGGATCCCACGCTGTTCACCAAGGGCTTTTACAACACCCATCCGTGGGGCACGCCCGATCGCGCCATCAAGCGCGCGACCGAGCTGGCCAATGCCTTCGGCACCGACGAGATCATGTTCATTTTCAAATATGGCGCGATGCCGATTGACAAGGCGGAGAAGAGCATGCGCCTGTTTGCCAGGGAAGTAATGCCGGCCCTCAAAGAACTGAATCCAAAGCCACTCGCTGCTGAGGAGCAGGCGAGCGCGGCGGCAAGATAACACCGAAACCACACTCTAAGGAGAGATACATTGAAAGTAGGCGGCGCAGTAATTTTCCAGAACCCTCACAACCAGATATCGGATCGCGAAGTCTATCAGCATGACCTGAAGATCGGCGACATGTACGAACCGCTCGGCTTCGATTCGATCTGGAGCGTCGAGCATCATTTCGACGATTACACGATGTGTCC
This sequence comes from uncultured delta proteobacterium, assembly GCA_963761255.1. GTDB lineage: Bacteria > Desulfobacterota > Binatia > Binatales > Binataceae > DATGKG01. The sequence goes on along the minus strand of CAVXGH010000013.1, from coordinate 43,763 downwards.
CGACGTGCTGCAGTTCCTGTCGTATTACGCAGGACGGACCAAAACCATCGAGCTCGGCTCGATGGTGGTCGTGCTGCCGTGGCACGATCCGATTCGGGTGGCAGAGCAGGTTTCGGTGATCGACCATCAATCCAACGGTCGCATGCTGCTCGGCTTTGGGCGCGGACTCGCGCGCATCGAGTACGACGGCTTCCGCGTGAACATGGGCGAGTCGCGCGAGCGCTTCGTCGAATACGCCGAGATGATCATCAAGGGCCTGGAGCAGGGTTACTGCGAGTACGACGGCAAATTTCTGAAGCAGCCGCGCGTGGACATCCGGCCCAAGCCGTTCAAATCGTTCAAGGGCCGCACCTATGCCGCGGCGGTGTCGCCCGAGTCCTCGCGCATCATGGCGAAGCTCGGCATCGGCATCCTGATCATCCCGCAAAAGCCGTGGGAAGCGGTCGCGCAAGAGCTCGCCGAGTATCGCCAGATCTACAAGCAGGTCAACGGCGGCGAGCCGCTCCCGACCATCGCGGCCGGATGGGTCTTCTGCGACAAGAACGTCGACCGCGCGCATGAGATGGCGGTGAAGTACATCGGCGGCTACTGGCAGACTGCGCTGCGCCACTACGAGATGGCGGCGGACCATTTCGGCAAAGCGAAAGGCTACGAGTACTACGAGCAGATGGCGAAGAATCTGCAGGGCACGGGAAGCAAGGACGCCTCGATCGACTACTTCCTCAATCTGCAAGTCTGGGGCACGCCCGAGATGTGTCTCGATAAGATCGATGAGATCCGCAAGAAGGTGAATGCTAACCATTTCACCGGCGTGTTCAGCTATGCGGGCATGCCGTGGGAAGACGCGGAGAAGAACCTGACGCTGTTCGCGAAAGAAGTGATGCCCGAGCTGAAGAAGCTCAACGGCGCGCAAGCGGAAGCAGCCTAGGAAATTTCGAACCAGATCTGGAGTGCGAGGCGGTGCGAGCGATCGCGCCGCCTCGTGCGTTTCGCGGCCAGTGTGGTAAGGACACGCTATGGATATCGGAATCTTCATGATGCCCTCGCATCCGCCGGAACGCGGGTTTCGCGAGGGCTTCGAATGGGACCTGAAGCATCTCGAACTATGCGATCGCGCGGGCTTCTCCGAGGCGTGGATCGGCGAGCATTTCTGTTCGCCATGGGAACCGAATCCCGCGCCCGATCTGCTCATCGCGCAAGGCCTGCTGCGCACCACCCGCATGAAGCTCGCGCCGGGCGCGCATCTGCTGCCGTATCATCATCCGGCGGAACTCGCATGCCGCGTCGCGTATCTCGATCACATCGCGAAAGGACGCTTCATGTTCGGCGTCGGCGCGAGCGGATTGCCGAGCGACTGGCGTCTGTTCAATGTCGATGGTACCGGCGGTCAGAATCGCCGGATGACGCGCGAGGCGCTCGATATCATTCTCAAGCTGTGGGAATCCGAGACGCCGTTCGAGTACAAGGGCGAATTCTGGACCGTCAATCGCATCGACACGATGCTCAAGACGCTGAAGTTCCATATCAAGCCATATCAAAAGCCTTATCCGCCGATCGGCATCGCGGGTCTCACGCCAAAATCCGACACGCTCGAAATCGCGGGCGAGCGCGGCTTCATGCCGATGAGCCTCAACCTGTCGAGCGCGTATCTCAAGGAGCATTGGGCCTCGGTCGAGCGCGGCGCCGTGAAAACTGGCCGCACGCCGAAGCGCGATGACTGGCGCGTGGTGCGCGAGGTCTACATTGCAGAGACCGATGCCGAAGCGAAGCGTCTAGCGCTCAAGGGGATGCTCGCGCGCGCATATCGCGAGTATCTGCTGCCGCTGTTCGGTGACTTCGGGTTGCTATCGCTATTCAAGCATGACCCCAGCGTTGCGGATTCCGATGTCACCCCGGAGTACCTCGTCGAGCACAACTGGCTGGTGGGATCGCCACGCACCGTCACGCAGAAGCTCGCCGACATGTACGGCTCCTCGGGCGGCTTCGGCACGATGCTGGTCTTGACCTTCGATTTTTCCGAAGAACACGAGGCATGGGCGACCTCGCAACAGGCGCTCATCAATGAAGTGCTGCCGCAGTTCCGCCAGCGCGCGGCAGCTTAAGCGGTGTTCGAAAGGAGAGACTTATGTCGGTGAAAATCCATCCGATGTTGTGCGGCGTGCTCGAAACCGATGCCGCTGGAATCATGGCGAAGCAGCCCGGCAGATTGCGGTTGCCGATTCCCAGTTACCTGATAGTGCATCCGAAGGGCACCGCAGTCTTTGATACCGGTCTGCATCGCGAGCTGCAAGGCAACTCTGACCGCCTCGGACCACTCGGCAAAATGTTCCAGGTCTTTTTCCGTCCCGGCGAGGATCTCGGCGCTCGGTTGCGCGCCCTCAACGTCGATCCGGCGCGGGTCGACTACATGATCAATTCGCATCTGCATTTCGATCACGTCGGCGGCAATCAGGATTTGCCAAACGCGAAGCTGGTGGTGCAGCGCCTCGAATGGGAAGCGGCGGCGAACCCGGAGCTCATCCGCAAGAATGGCTACAATCGCAAGGACTTCGATCTCGGCCACAAGCTCCAACTCGTTGACGGGGAGCACGATCTCTTCGGCGACGGCAGCGTAACGCTGATCCCGACCTACGGCCACACCGCCGGGCATCAGTCGCTGCGCGTGCGCCTCGACAGTGGCGAAGTGGTGATGACTGCGGACTCCTGTTACATGCGCCAGGCGCTCGAGGGGATGGTGCTGCCGCCATTCGCGCACAGCTACGATGCGATGCGCGAGGTCATCATGCGTTATCGCGCGATGGAGCGCGCGGGCGCGCGGCTGATCTTCGGCCACGACGCCGCGCAGTGGAACGAGAAGAAAGGCGCGCTCCAACAGCCACTGTGAGTGGTAGCGTTCAAATGAACATCGACTACGATCCATTTTTTTCCGCGCATAACGAGGATCCGTATCCGACCTATGCAGAGCTGCGCCGCAGCGCGCCGGCTTACCGGGCCGAGCGCTCGAAGACCTGGGTCATTTCGCGCTACGACGACGTGATGAGCGTGCTCAAGGACACCACGCGGTTTTCCTCCGATGCGATGGCGACCGTGCTGGTGGGTTCCACGCCGCGTCGATCATATGACGGCACGCCCGGGGCGCCGCGCCCCAGCGTGGTGACCAGCGATCCTCCGGTGCATACCGCGTTGCGCGACGTCGTCAATCGCGGTTTCACCCCGCGCCAGATCTCGGCATGGAAACCGGCAGTCGAGAAGATCGTGGACGAGTGCGTTGCCACCATGCGCGCGAAGAAGGCCTTCGACCTCGTCGCCGATCTCGCCAATCCGATGCCGGTGATCGTGATCGCCAATGTACTCGGCGTCGATCCCTCGCGTTACGCCGATTTCAGGAAGTGGGCCACCACCATCACGCAGGGCATGAACGGCTCCAAGCGGCACTTGGGTTTCGCAGGCAGCGGCGCCGCGGCTGCCAGCGCCGAGATGTCGAAGTACCTTGCGGAAATCATCGCGCGGAAGACCTCCGACTCAGGCAACGATCTGATCAGCGTGCTGGTGCGCGCCAAAGAGGGTGACGTGTTGACTGCTCAGGAAGCCGTCAATTTCGGCAACCTGCTGCTCTTCGCCGGAAGCGAGACCACTACCAACCTCATCGGCAACGGGATTAGCGCGCTCCTTACGCATCCGGCGACGCTCGCGCGGGTGCAGGCGAATCCGGAACTGATCGCGGCCACCATCGAGGAAACCCTGCGATGGGATCCGCCGGTGCATTATGTTTTTCGTCGCGCCACGCAGGATGTCGAGGTGGCGGGCACCACGATTCCTGAAAATGCGATGGTCACGGTGCTGATCGCCTCCGCCAATCGCGATGAGACTGCATGTGGCAGCGACGCGGCGGAATTCAGCATCGATCGCAAGATGTCGAATCCACATCTGGCGTTCGGCTTCGGCGCGCACTTCTGCCTCGGCGCTTCGCTGGCGAGGATGGAAGCCACCGCCGCGCTCCAGCGCGTGATTCCGCTGTTGGCGCGTTCGCATCGCGTTACCGAATCAGTCTCTTACATCGATTCCTTTCAATTTCGCGGCCCCGCCGCGCTCGCGATGGAGTGGGATTGACGCTATCTGTAACGGAACGGAGGAAAGACCATGGCCGTACAAGTCGAATGGGATTCGAAGGTTTGCAGCCATTCCGGAAATTGCGTGAAGACCCTGCCGCAAGTGTTTAAGGTGGAAGGCGGGAAATTCGTCATCGATCCGGCCGCGGCATCGGATGAAAAAGTGCTCGCTGCCGTGAAAGCCTGTCCCTCGGGAGCGCTCAGGATCAAAAGCTAGTTTCACGTTGTTTCGAGCGGAATTGTTTCCGCTAAGATTTAGCTCGGAGGCCTCCAACGGATGAGATTTCACTGGTTTGCCGAAGTTACCTACCCGCATCTTCCGCCTGATTTTCGCGAGCGCTATGACTCCGCGTGGGTGACCCCGCCGGCGCATCTATGCGACCCGATCAAGGCGGGCGAAACCTACAAAATGTTTATCCGGCTGATGCAGCTCGCCGACAAAGTGGGCTTCGACGGCCTCACTGTCAACGAGCATCATCAGACTCCGCTGGCGATGTCGCCCTCGCCCAACCTGCTTGCGGCCAGCCTCGCATCGACCACCGAGAACGCGACCATCGTGATCGTTGGCAATTCGCTGGCGCTCTACAACCCGCCGACCCGGGTCGCCGAAGAGTATGCATATCTGGACTGCTTGTCGGGCGGTCGCCTGACCGCGGGCTTCGTCCTCGGCACCCCGATGGATTCGGTCTTTGCTTATGGAAAACCGCCGACCGAAATGCGCGAGCGTTTCGAGGAAGCGCGCCAGCTCATCCTGCGCGCTTGGAGCGAGCCCGAGCCGTTCGCCTTCAACGGCAAGTACAATCAACTTCGCTATGTGAACCTGTGGCCGCGCCCGGTGCAGAAGAAGCTACCGATCTGGGTGCCCGGCGGTGGCGGCAGCGTCGAGACCTGGGATCTCGTTATCAAGCACGACTACTGCTATGGGCATCTGTCGTTCTCAGGGTTGTACTCCTCGAAGCCACTGGTCGATGCGTTCTGGGAGTACGTCGATCAGAAAGGCGGTACCACCAATCCGCATCGGATGGCGTTCACGCAAATCGTTTGTGTAGCAAATACCGATGCCGAGGCAGAAAAAAACTACTATCAGGCGGTTCGCTACTTTCATCGCAACAGCGCGCCCAAAGCTGAATTCGCAAATCCCGCAGGCTATGCGACGCCTAAGTCGACGAGGTTCATGGCTGAGCTCGCCAAGCGAACGCATAGCAAGCTGACGCCCGAGGATCGTCTGCGCGCCGCGCGCGGCGAGATGAGTTTCTGGGAGTACGACGAAAAGGGTTACATCATCGCGGGGACACCCGCGCGAGTGCGCCAGCGCCTGCGCGAATTGATCAAGGATCTGCGCATCGGCCAGCTCATCGCGACGCCGCACATGGGCAACGTCTCGGAAGATATCGCGGCCGAGAACACGCGCCTGTTCGGCCACGAAGTCGCACCATACTTGCGCGATCTATGGGCCGATCAACCGGATCATTGGACGCCGGAGATCAGTCAGAGACTGGTCGCCGCGAACGCGCCGAAAATGTCCGGCAACGGAATGACTGTCGCAGCCGCGAAGGAGAACTTCGCCGCGAAGTAGGTGCACGATGAATACCCCGGTCTGCAAAATGTTCGGCATCGATTTTCCGTTGTTCGCGTTCACGCATTGCCGCGACGTCGTCGCTGCGGTTAGCCGCGCGGGCGGCTTCGGCGTGCTTGGCGCCACCGCATTTTCTCCCTCGCAGCTCGAAGAGGAGCTGCGGTGGATCGATGATCATATTGACGGAAAACCCTACGGCATCGACGTGCTCATCCCCGAGAATCTTTCCATCAAAGGCGAGAAGGATGTAACGCGCGGGAAGCTGGCGGAACGCCTGCCGCAGAAGCACAAGGACTTCGTGCGCGACTTGCTCGCCAAACACGGCATCGAGTCTTCGCAGATGCTGGAGGAAGGAAGCACGCGCGCGCCCGACGCGCATTTCTCGATGCAGGAAGAGCACGCGTTAAAGCTCATCGAGGTATCGTTTCGCCATCCGATCAAGCTGATCGCCAATGCGCTTGGAGTACCGCCGGAACGCATGATTGAAATGGGCCGCAAGCATGGCGTTCCAGTTGCCGCATTGGTCGGCGCGCCGGAACACGCGGTTCGTCAGGCGAAGGCGGGTGTCGATATCATCGTGGCGCAAGGCGGCGAGGCGGGAGGCCACTGCGGCGAAGTCTCGACCATCGTGCTCATCCCGGAAGTGCTGCGCGCGATTAAACCGATTCGTAACGTCCCTGTGGTCGCTGCCGGTGGCATCATGACTGGGCGTCAAATGGCGGCGTGCATGGCGATGGGCGCGGCGGGCGTGTGGACCGGCTCGGTATGGTTGGCGACGCAGGAATCCGAGACCTCGGAAATTTTCCGCGAGAAGATGATTGAAGCGCGCTCGCGCGACACCATCCGTTCGAAAGGCCGAACGGGGAAGCCCGCGCGTCAACTCAAATCCGCGTGGACCGACGCCTGGGAAGGTTCGGGCACGCCTGGCGCGCTGCCGATGCCGCTGCAGAGTCTCATCAGCGAGCCCGCCCTCGAAGTCGCGCAGCGCGCCGCCGCCAAAGGAAATCCCAAGGCGCGCGAGCTGGTGACCTACTTCGTTGGGCAGGGCGTCGGGCTAGTCGATAGCGTGAAGACCTGCCGCAGCGTGGTGAATGAGTTCATGCAGGATTTTGCCGAAGCGCTGAGCGATATGCAGGCGCTGACCGAAGAGTAGAAACCAGGAGTAGGAAAAGTGGACGCAGCGACAATCGATACCGCAAATCGATGGCGACTGGAGACTCCCGGTCACGAAGGGTGGAGACGCACCGCACGTCCCGACGACCCCAGCCGCTACCTGATGATCTCGTGCGACTGTCACGCTAATGAGCCCTTCAATCTGTGGTCGGAGCGCCTCGACAAGGAGTACCGCTCGCGGCTTCCGCGCATCGAGGTCGATGCGCAGGGCGCCAAGTGGGTGATCAGCGACGGTCTGCGCCGAACGCGGCTGCAGGACAGCATTTTCGAGGGCGAGGATCTCGTTCGCAACAAAGCCGGCGCGATCATTTCGGAGCGGCTGGAAGATCGCCGGCGCGACGGCGTCGATGCCGAAATCATTTTCCCTAACAAAGGCCTCTTCATGTGGGCCACCTCGGATGCGAAGTTCGCGCAAGCGCAGTGCCGCGTCTGGAATGATTGGGCGTGGGAGACGTACGCAGCGTACAACGATCGCATGTCGCCGATGGCGGCGCTTGCGACCGCCGACATCGAGGGGACGCTCGCGGAAATCGCGCGGGCAGCGAAACGCGGATTCCGTGGCCTCACGCTGCCGTGCAAGCCGGTCTTCAATTCGCAGGATCCGCGCGACCCGAACTACAACCAGAAAGTCTATGACCCGATGTGGGCGCTGATCGAGGAAACCCGGATGCCGATTACCTTTCACATCGGCACCGGGCGCGATCCGCGCGCGGCAAGTCGCGAAGGCGGCGCGGTCATCAACTATGTCGCGCATGCGCTGGTGCAGGCGATCGAGCCGGTCACCTCGCTATGCGCATCGGGCGTGTTGGAGCGCTTCCCGAAAATCAGATTTGCGGCGATCGAGAGCGGCATCGGATGGGTTCCGTGGATGCTCGACGCGATGGACGAGGGCTATGTGAAGCATCACATGTGGGCGTATCCGAAACTGAAGATGCTGCCGAGCGAATATTTTCGCGCGCACGGCGCGGTGGCGTTTCAGGAGGATCGCGCGGGACTCGGCCTGGCGAAGGAATTCGGGCTCATCGACAACTTCCTGTGGTCGAACGACTATCCGCACCACGAAGGGTCGTGGCCGCATTCGGCGCAGGCCATCGAACGCCAGATGGGCCGCCTGAATGAGGACGACCGCGCGAAGATCCTCGGACTCAACGCCGCGCGGATGTTCAACTTCGACGTCGACCGGCTGTTGGCACATCGCAAAGACCAGCCGGCCAACTGAATCGAGTGCTCATGTTTTGTTGAAGATTCGCGCGTAGGTCTTCTGGGTAGCCGCGGCCGCGTCCTGCGCCTTCTTTCGTTCCTCTGGCGTCGCCATCTCGGCGATCATCTTGCGCTCGAGCGCGAGTCCATCCTTAAGCGGAAGCTCAACGCCACGATTGATCAGGGCCTTGGCGGTCTTGAGCGCATAGGCCGCACGCTCGATATAGACACTCGCGATCTTTTCGCATTCCGAAATCAGCTCCGTGGCAGCCACCACCTTGTTCACCAGACGAATCCGTAGCGCGTCCTCAGCGGTGTAAGGCAGGCCGCTGAAAATCATTTCCTTGGCGATACCCGACCCGACCAGCCGCGGCAAACGCTGCGTGCCTCCACCCGCGGGGAGCGCGCCGAAGCGAATTTCCGGCAGACCGATGGTGGCGCCGTCGGCGATCACGCGAATGTCGCAGGCCAGCGCGATTTCGCATCCGCCACCCATCGCCGCGCCATTGATCGCGGCGATCACGGGCACGCGCGATTCTTCCAGCGCGGCGAACAGATCGCGCCGGGGCGAGACGAAATCTCCACCGCCCTGGCGGTCACCACTGCTTTTCGCCGCACGCGCGCGTTCCGCGAAGTCGCGCAAATCGGCGCCGCCGCAAAAATGCTTTCCGCCCGCGCCCGTAACGATCACGACTCGATACTCAGGGTCCTTCTCGACCTCCTCCATCGCGTTGACCACATCGATCATCAGTTGAAAACTGATGGTGTTGGCGCGCTCGGGTCGATTGAGAGTCAGGTAGCCGATGCCGTTCTTGCGTTCGAGAATTATCGTTTCGTAGTTCACGCGCCTTTCCTCTACATCGAAAACGAATAGCCGCCGTTGACCGGATAAGTTTGGCCCGTGATCCATTCCGACGCATCGGAGCTGAGAAACAGGATCAAGTTGGCCGCGTCCTCGGGCTCGCCGAGGCGCTTGATTTGGTAGACCTTGAGAATCCGCTTGCGTGCTTCTTCATCCTGCATGCGCGGCGCGATCGCCGGCGTCATGGTGGTGCCGAGCGCGACGCAGTTGCAGGTGATCGATTGCCGTCCGAGCTGCTTCGCCATCGCGCGCATGAAACCCGCCGCACCCGCCTTCGCGGCGGAATAAATTTCCAAAAACGGCTCGCCGACGCGGCCCGCATCGGAAATCACGGTGACTATTTTTCCATACTTTTTGGCGATCATCGCGGGACCTGCGATACGCACGCAGTTGATGACGCCGTAAAGATTGGTGCCCATGAAGGCGTCCCAATCCTTCGGCTCCTGCTCCCAGAAGGGTTTGCGTGCGACACGACTTGGATCGGGTCCAGCATTGCCGGCATTGTTGACGAGAATGTCTACGCCGCCGAACTTCGCTTTGGCCTTATCGAACATCGCTGTCACCGATGCGAAGTCAGTCACATCGCCCTGCACGGGAAGCGCCTTGACGCCGAGCTTCTCGACTTCAGCGGCAACCGCTTCGGCGCGTTCCATCCGAAAATCGTTGACCACGACGCCGCCCGCGTTGTTTTCCGCAAAGCGCAATGCGACCGAACGGCCGACGCCCTGCCCCGCGCCGGTCACCAGTCCGATGCGACCCTTCAAATCGAGAATGTTTGTGCCCATGGTTTTCTCCTTGCGATATCAGGCCAGCACGCCGGCTTCGGCTAGTTGTGCAATTTCTTTGCTCGTCAAATGCAAAACGTTCTCCAGAATCTCCTTCGTATGCTCACCGATGCGGGGTCCGCGGCGCGTCTCCGGCAGAGGTGTGCGCTCCAGCACGCATCGAGGGCCTTCGATTTCCGCGTCGCCGAGGACCTCATCGGTGAATTTTTTGAACTGGCCGAGGTGAATCAAATCGGTATCGCGATTGAGGTCGAGGCCGCGGCTGGCAATGTGCGCCGGAACGCCTTCGAACTGCAGCAACTTCTCGACCTCATCGGACTCCTTGGTTCGCGTCCATTCGGAAATCGCCGTATCGATCGCGTCGCGGTGGCGAAGCCGGCTCAGCAGCGTGTCGAAGCGGTAATCGAGTAGCCCACCTCCAATGATGCTGCGTAGCGCCATCCAATGCGGCGAGGTACTTGCGCTGATGGCGACCCATCGATCCTCTCCGGCGCATGGATAGACTCCGTCGGGCGCGCGCAGCGGCGAACCCGCGACGCCGCGGCGTTCGGGAACTTTTCCATTCGCCGCGTATTCGTAAAACGCCGGCATCATGTACTGCACGCCCGCCTCGGCCTGCGCCACATCTATATAGCATCCCTCTCCCGTGCGTGTTCTGCGATGCAACGCGGCCAGGATGCTGCTTACGATGAATCGCGGCGCGACGCCATCGGTCCACGGGCCGAACGGTCCGCATGGTGCGCGATCCGGCCATCCGAATTGATGCGTCGCGCCGGACATCGCCGCGCCCATCGTGCCAACCCCGCTGGTTCCTTTCGCCTCGGGTCCGGTCTGCCCGAGGATCGCCGTCGACGCCATGATGAGCCGCGGGTTGCGCGCGCTGAGTTCGCGGTAGCCGAGTTGCAACTCTTCGAGCACGCCGGGCGTGAAGCTTTCCAGCACTACATCAGCCCACTCGGCGAGGCGCATCACCACCTTGCGACCGTCGGGTTTGCGGATGTCGAGCGTGATGCATCGCTTGCCGGCGTTGAGGTTGTGATAACTCACCGATCGTTCCGGTCCCGGGCGGCCATCTTTGAACGGACCGAGAGTGCGCACCGGATCGATGCGGCGCGAGCTTTCGACTTTGACCACGTCGGCGCCGAGGTCGGCGAGATAGCGGCCGCTCACCGGACCGACCATCACCCAACTCAAATCGAGCACGCGGATTCCATCAAGCGGCGTCGCCATGCGGATCTCCTATATGACCCCGTGTGCGAAGAGTGCCTGGATTTCGAGGCGCGAGAGTGCAAGGTCCCCTTCGAGGATCTCGACCGTGTGCTCCGACAGCGTCGGCGCGGGTCTGCGCGTTTCGATCGAAAAGTTCGAGAACTGCGCGAAGCGGGATGGCACGTCGATCTCGCGCCCGCCGACGTTGACCGAGGTGAACAATCCGCGCTCGCGATACTGCGCCGACTCCGCGACATCCTTCATGCTGAAGACCGGCGAGGCGAGCAGCCCCAGCTTGCGCGCGGCCACGCCGAATTCAGCCTTGGTTTTGTTTCGGGTGAGAGATTTAAGGCCCTCGATCAGCGCGGCGAGATCTCCGGGTGTGGCTTTCTTCTGCTGCAAGTCGGTGAAAAACGCCGGCCAGCTGATCTCCGCGATGTTGCGTGCGACGTGGCCTTCGTCCGCCGCCCACTTCGCCAGCCGCTGCGTCATCTGCCCGAACACTGGCCCGAATGCGACGCTGATCATTACGAAGCCATCCGCGCATTGATACATGCTGGGAAGCTGCACTCCCGCGATGGTCATCGCGCCAAAGCTACGTTGGGTTTCGGGGTTGCCAGAAGGCGGCGCGAGATGCTGACTCATCGCGCTCATCATCGCGGAGATACGCTCCGACACGTAACCGCTTTGACCGAGGCCATCGCGATCGCGTGCCCCGAGCGCTGCCAGAGCGGCGATGGCAGCATCGGAGCCGCCTTCCATCATCCCTTGAGGTACCGAGAAAAAGAGTGGCGGCCGATCCGGATCCCCACTGACACCAGGCGCGCCGCTCGCCGCCATAACGGTCAAATCCGAGGATGCATAATTGCTTTTGGGACCAGTACTTCCGAACGGGGCAATGCGAATTCTGATCAGCCGCTCGGGAATCTCAAAGTTGTCGAGTGGCGCGATGCCATTGGTGGCGGAATCGAAAGCGATATCGAACTTCGCCAGCAGTCCGCGCAGCAGTTCTTGCGAATCGGCGCTATGCATATCGAGCGTAATGCCGCGCTTGTTGCGATTGAGCGCGTGCCACGTGAGGCTGCGCTCGAGGCCGGGAATCTCGTCGAAGAACGGCTCCATCCTGCGCCCCGCCGATCCGGTCAGCGGTTCGACGACCACCACATCGGCGCCGAGGGCCGCGAGGATGTTTCCGGCCTGCATCGTCTCGGGCGAGGAAACTTCGAGCACGCGAACCTCGCTAAGCATCGCGCCGGCTCTCTCGCGCGTAGCGCGGCGGTAATGTGAATCTGGTATCCATCATGTTGGTTGACTAACAATTGCGTTACCCTACGCGGGAACTCAAGAGCGATGAGAGGTCGATGATGCCCGATCAAGTACTGGCCCAGCCGGCACTTTACACAGCCGACGCCGCGCCGAAACTCAATGGCGGCCACTGCAGGAAGTGCGGCTATATTTTTTTTCCTCCGCAAAGCTACGGATGCGAATCGTGCGGCGCGACTCCCGATCAACTCGAGCCCGCAACGTTGGCCGGATCTGGAACATTGCACTCATTTGCCACCGTGCATCTCCATCAGGATCGCGGTGGCAAGGGTTTACAGGCGCCATTCACTGTAGGCCTAATCGTTCTCGACGAGGGCCCGGCGGTGCGTTCAATTTTAACTGAGCGCACCGATGCGGGACTTCATATCGGCGACCGGATGCATTCGGTGCTCGCGCCGGCCGGAACCGACGACGATGGAAAACAGATTGTAGAGCTTCGCTTCGCGAAGACGGAGGCGGCGCGATGAAGAAAACCATCCGTGACATGCGGCCCGTGTATGTGGTCGGAATCGGCTTGCATCGATATCAGCGCATGAGCGAAACGACTTTCGTGACGCTCGGCCTGACCGCCGTGCGCGAGGCGCTCGCCGACGCGGGAATCCAGTTCCGCGACATCGAGTCGGCCTACACCGGCACGGCGCTGATCGGAATGGCAGTGACGCGTCCGATCCTGCGCCACCTGGGCGCGAGCGGAATTCCGATGGCGCAGGTCGAAAACGCATCGGCCTCGGGATCGACCGCGTTTCGCCAGGCGTGCATCGACGTAGGCAGCGGAATCAGTGACGTGTCGCTCGCGATCGGCGTCGATAAGCCCGCGCCGCTTGCGGCTGCAGCGAGCAAAGCCAACATCCGCGATTTGGTTGGCTCGCGCGTGGTGCCCTTCACCCATTTCGCGCTGCTCGCCAACGAGTACATGAATCGCTACGGGGTGAAGCCCGAGCAGGTCGCAGCGGTCGCGGTGAAGAACAATCGCAATGGCGCGCATAACCCCTACGCGCAGCGGCAGAAGGCGGTCACCCTCGAAGAAGTGATGGCGGGTCCGCCGATTTCCGGCAGCCTCACGCGCCTGCAATGTTGCCCGGTCGGCGAGGGCGCCGCGGCGGTGATCGTCGCGTCCGAGGATGCGATCGCGAAGCTCGGCATCGATCGCAAGCGCGCGGTGAAAGTGATCGCGTCGGTGACGCGGACCGAGCACGTTTATCGCGGCGCGAAAAACTTCGACGCCGAACTCACGCGCGAGACCACCGCGCAGGCGTATGAAGAAGCCGGCGTGGGGCCGAAAGATCTCGACCTCATCGAGTTGCACGATGCGTTCACGATCGAGGAACTGCTCTACGTCGAGGCGATGGGGCTATGCGCCGAGGGTGAAGGCGCTTCCATGATCGGAAGCGGCACGACTGACATCGGCGGCAAATGCGCGATTAGCGCCTCGGGCGGTTTGCTCGCGATGGGTCATCCGATTGGGCCCACCGGCGCGGGTCAGATCGCCGAGATAACGCGGCAGCTTCGCGGCGAAGCGGGTGCGCGCCAACAACCCAACGCGAGATTAGGCCTCGCGCACATGGTCGGCATTGGTGCGGTGTGCGTGGTGCACATTCTGCAAAAGGGCGCGTAAGGATGAGCCAACGACTGCCGGAGAAGATCGCCCGACGACTAAGACTTCCGCTGATCGCGGCTCCGATGCTCGCGGTGTCGGGGCCAGAGTTAGCGATCGCGGCCTGCAAGGCCGGCGTCATCGGTGCGTTCCCACTCGCGAATGCGCGTACCATCGACAATGTCGATACGTGGCTGACGAAAATCGAGACCACTTTGCAGCGCGCGGCCGACGAGAGCCCCGATCATTCGCCTGCGCCGTTTTGCCCCAACCTGATCATCAAGCGCGCGGAGATGAAAGCGGAACTCGCGTGCCTGCTGCGCCATCGCATCGAAGTCGTCATCACCAGCGTCGGCTCTCCGACCGAGGCGGTCGGTCCACTGCACGACATTGGATGCATCGTGTTCGCGGATGTCGCGACGATCCGGCATACCGAGAAAGCGATCGCGGCAGGCGTCGATGGATTGGTATTGCTAACTGCCGGTGCGGGCGGCCAAACCGGATGGCTCAATCCGCTCGCATTCGTGCGCGCGGCCCGAGAGATGTTCGAGGGCCCCATCGTGCTGGCGGGCGGTATCAGCGATGGCGCGGCGCTATGGGCGGCTGAAGTCCTGGGATGCGATCTTGCTTATATGGGCACCAAGTTCATCGCGACCAACGAGAGCATGGCGCCCGATGCGTACAAGCGGATGCTGATCAACTCGGACATGGACGACGTCATGCTCACGCAGGCATTTACCGGGCTCGATACCAACATGCTGACGCCTTCGATGATCGCGTCGGGCCTCGATCCGAAGACGTTGCCTCCGCGAGTCTCGATCGAGGAAGCGGCGCGCAACTTCGGCAGCAAGGGCGAGATGAATGCGCCGCGCAGGTACAAGGACATCTGGAGTGCGGGCCATTCAGTGTCGGGTGTAACGCGGATACAAAGTGCGGCGGAACTTATCGAGCAGACGATTCGCGAATACGAAGCCGCGCGTGATCGCACGCGCGCGATGCTCTCGGACGGTTAGACTTTTCGCGATCGCGAGCGGTTGTTGCGATGGGGCTTCGCCGGCGCTTCCTCGGGCGGTGGCGAAGTCGCGAAGAACGGGCGCACCGCGGATGGCCATCGCGACTGATCTTTCGAAACCAGAAATAGTCCGTAGATAATCGCAACCGCGAGCGCGGCCAGATTGATGCATGCGATCGTGTTGGCGGTCGAGTCATGCGGTGGCAGCGTCGTCATCGCGTTGAGAAATCGTAGGGTGACGACCTGATTGACCAGGAATGTAACGGTCAGGGTTACATACATCACGATCGTGGCCCATGAATCGAGCGCGAGCGGCGTCAACAGCGCCAAGGCGAAATACAGGTAGCGCTCGTGGATGCGCGTCGGCAGCACGAAGAATCCCAAGTACGCGAGAAACGCGGCGTACAGCAATGCGCGAGGTGATCGCCCGCGCCAGACGATGAAGACGGCGACCAGAAACAGGGCGGCCATCAGCACCATGCCCGCGGCGAATGCCGAGAGGCCGAGCAGCGCAGCGGAATCACGCACCCGCATGCCCTCCACCAGCGCCATCAGATTAAACGCGTTCAGCGAGGTGTACGGAAAATACTCCGCCGAGCTGGCGATGACCCGCGCGAGGAAGTCCCAGGGCCTGCCGACCTGAAATGGTGCGAAGCCAATGATCACGGTTACGGCGAACGCGAGCGTGGCCGTTATCCAATCGCGACTGCGGCTGTGCAGGAGAATCCAGATTCCAAGAATCGGCAGGACGATGACGCCTTGGAGCTTTATGATCACCGCCAGCGCTGCCGCCGCCGCGGCCAGTGCATAACTTCCTTGCGTGGCGAGCAGCAACGCCAGCATCAACGGAAGAGTCAGGACGGAATCATTCTGCCCCCATGCAACCGAAGTGAAGACCAGCGCTGGGTTGAGCGCCAAGAGCATCGCGGGGGCCAGCCCGCGCCAGTCTCGACCGGCGTGCGCCTGGCGATCGACATCTTGAGGCCAGGCGAACACGACCAGCGCGAGCAAAAAATCCGCGATGACCGGCGGAATCCTAACCAGCACTCGGAGCAAGGCGACCGAGGCATCCGTCACTTGCGGGCCCAGATAAAATTCACGCGCAGGCGCGACCGACGCCCACAACGCATAGAGGTAACCGGGCATGTAGCGGCAATTGATAAGCGGATCGTAGACGTGCGCGGGATTCCGCGTCATCACTTCTCCCCATAACAGAAATTCAAAAATGTCGTGGGGATATCCGGGAAAAAGGGGAAGCATCAGGCATTTGATCATCGCCAGAGCCGCGAGCAATCCAGCGACCCAAAGCAATTCGCGTCGGCACATGAACCGTAACTGCCTCAGCGCGGCGAACATCGTTGCCGCCAGAATGCCGAGCAGTGCGAGGCCGCATCCGATCGCAAGCGAGTACACCATTCGCTAAGAGCGCTACTGATCGGGAGTGATGCGGGCCAGGCGACGACTGTTTTTCGCGTCACGATAGATCAGCGCGATGTCATCGGCCCTTTCTTCACTGGCGGTCTGGACTAGCGAGTGATGCGCCGATAGCCGGCAAATCGGATCCGCCTCGGCGGCATTGCCCGCGAGCATGAAGGCCTGGCATCGGCAGCCACCGAAGTCCACATCTTTGCGGGCGCAACTGCGGCACGGCTCCAGCATCCAGGCATCGCCACGAAACGCGTTGAGCCCGGGTGACTCGCGCCAGATTCTCGCAAGCGAGCCATCGCGCACGCTTTCGAAGTTCAAGCCTGGAATCACTTTGGCGGCATGACACGGCAGCACTTCGCCCGAAGGATTGATGCAAATGTAGCTGCGACCCCATCCTCCCATGCACGGTTTCGGCTCGCCCGACAGATAGTCATTTTGCACAAACACGATTTCGAGCTTGCCGCGATAGCCCGGGATCGCTTCAACGGCGATCTCCTCGGCGCGCAGATATTGCTCACGGGTCGGCATCAGGGCGCGGCGGTTCTCGGCACCCCATGCATAAAATTGAGTGTTCGCCAGTTCGAGACGCTGCGCGCCCAATTCATCCGCCAGTCGAATCAGTTCGGGGACCTCCGCGATATTCAGCCGATGAAGCACGACGTTGAGCGTAAACTGGAAGCCGAGTTTGGTGATGAGGCCGGCAACTTCGAGTTTCTTACGATGCGATCGAACGCCGGCTACAACTTCAGCGGTTTCGACCGCTGCGCCTTGAATGCTCAGTTGAATGTGCTCGAGGCCCGCGTCGCGCAGATCGCGTAGCTTATCCTCATCGAGCAGCGTCCCGCCGGTTATGAGGTTCGTGTAGAGGTCGCATGCGCGCGCATGGCGAATCAATTCGAGGAGATCGTCGCGCAACATCGGCTCGCCACCAGAAAGGTGCAGTTGCACGACTCCAAGTTCGGCAGCCTCGGAAATAGTGCGGCACCATTCGGCGGTCGATAGTTCGTCGCGCGCATTCGCGAAGTCGATCGGATTGCTGCAATAGACGCATCGCAGAGGACATCGATAGGTGAGCTCGGCGACGAGGGTGTATGGACGCGGGGCAGCATTCATTGGAGCAGCCCGCGCGCCCGTATCGAGGCAAGAAATTTCTCGACTTCGAGCCGGAGGGTATCTCGATTGGCGCTGGAGAACTTTTCCGCAAGATCATCGACGATCTGATCGATCGAACGCGCTCCATCGCAGAGTCGCACGATGGCCGCGCCAGTTTCATTCAGCAGCAGCGCGGCTTCGGGAAACAGCAGCATCTCCTGGTTAGCAACCGAATCGAACTTGAGGCGCGCGCGTGACGCGAGCCGTGGCCGCCATATTGAATCTTGATCCATCAGAGCTTGCGCGCGTCGTTCCACAGTGGCGGCAAGTAGCCGGGAGAAACATACGCGTAATGGATCGCATCGAGGAGCCCCCACAGGATGTGGCATTTGATGGTGAGGGCCTCGGCGCATCGATCCTGCGACTCACGCGTAACGGCATGCTCGACGACGTATTGCAGGCCGAAATCGGAATCGCGCGGCGCCTGCACCAGACGCCCGCGAAAATAATCAAGGCCGCGGCTATCGAGCCATGGATAAAGCTTTTCCAGCACGACGATACGATCGGCCATCAGAACCGGGGCAAACAATTCCGTAAGTGATGACGCGACGGCCTCGGTGAGCGGCCGCGTTGTGCATAAATTTATGTAGGCGTCGACCGCGAAGCGCACGCCCGGCAGCACGTAACGCAGACTCGCGACATCGGCAGCGTCGAGGCCGGCGGCCTCGGCGAGGCGGTACCATTTGCTGATGCCGCCCTCGGTATCACCGATGCCGTCGTGGTCGGTGATGCGCCTGATCCACGCGCGGCGGAACTCGCGATCGTCAGCCTTCGCGAGGATGGTCGCATCCTTCTTCGGGATGCTCCACTGATAGTAGAAGCGGTTCTCGATCCACGCCTGAAGCTGGCGCCGCGTCAGCTTCCCCTGATGCATCAGGATGTGGAAGGGATGCTTGTCGTGATAAGCCGCGGCGCCAATCGCGCGCAACCTCGCGACGAAATTCTCGGGCGAGTCAGCCGGGAGCGAAGCAGCATTGGCAGAGCGAGATTGTTCGTTCATGACACTCTCAGCGCGAAGCTACACCATGAAATCCATGCCGTCCTCGGCGACCTCCCAGCCAGCTTCCTCGATAGCGCGGCGCTCCGGCGAGTCCTCATCGAGGATGGGATTGGTATTGTTCACATGCGTATAGACTTTGCGCGCGCGAAGATGACTAAGCTGCGCGAGGCTGCCTTCGGGGCCATCGATGGGAACGTGCCCCATCGCAAGCGAGGTGCGGGTGCCGACGCCGCGCCGCGCCATCTCATCATCAGACCAGAAGCTGCCATCGAAGAAGATGCAATCACATCGCGAGGCAATATCGATGAGATCATCACTGATTTTTTTGATGGCCGGGACGTACAGCATCGATGCCTCATTGTAGTTGACAATGTATGCCAAAGTACCCCCCTCGATGCCATCAAACGATGTTTTAACGTAGGTCGGCTTCTTTCCCTCGACGAATACCGCCTCGATGCTCAGGTTTTCGATGCTGGCCGATTGCCGATTCTCCATCGGCTCCCATCTGAATCGCGAGGGCTGGATGAGGCCCGCAAATATAGGATTCGACTCAAATACCCATTCGAACACACGTCGAGTACATCGAAGCTCGAGGGGTTCGTTGTCGCGCAGCGACAGCAGTCCGGTGATATGGTCCAACTCCGCGTCGGTAAGCATCACCGAGGCGATCGATGACCCTCGCGCGCTATTTTGAGGAAGTAGTTCCGGAAACGACGCTATCTGGGCTGGCAGGTCCGGGCTCGCGTTCAGCAGCGTCCATTTCGAGGCGCCGCCGCTAACCGCAATCGAGCATTGCGTCCGCGCCTTCGCGCGAATCGTCCCGGCCCGCAGCCCGCGGCAATTGCAGCAGTTGCAATTCCATTGCGGGAAGCCGCCTCCCGCCGCGGAGCCAAGCACATGGACCCGCACAAAATGCCGGGCTTATGACTCCGGATTTTCTTCCGGCGCCGCCTCGATTAGCTGGCGGTTGGGGATACGCACCTTGCCCGACTCGGGCAGCGCGGAACTGTAGCAATTGATCTCCGCATCGCAGCGAAGCTCGACGAACTCTGGCGTTTTCCAATCGTTCATATGATCTCTGACCCCGTGCGAAAATTATACGTGATGCGCTTCTTTCCGGGCAACCGAAATTCCTGCTGATGCGAGGCCAAAATGCGGAGGCGCGTCCGCCGATGGCGTCCGCGCAGCGAGGATTCCGGAGATGCCGCCTCCCCGCCCGGCCCCCTCCCCAGCCCGGCTCTTTTTTGTCTGTCATCCTGAGCGAGGCTTCCGAGTCGAAGGACCTACGCGAAGCGATGCTGCTTGGCGGGTCGCAGAGAGAAACAGAGCGACCGGCGCGCCATCCCCCCTCCGCCGCGATTCCCGCCCCCCTCCCCCGATAGGGGAGGTTGGTCGCGATTTCATCGCGACCTGGTGAGGGTCCTTTAGAAACTACAATTCCCCCGTCTGCTCTTCTATGGGCAATGGTGATTACGGCCCGCCGCCTGGCCAGCCCATCGGGCAGATCGATCTACCGAGCCGCGGTATGCGCTTCGTGAAGCCGTCTCGCTTCGTCGGCTTTCGTGGCTTCGCGGGCCAGCCGTTCAGCACGGTCTTGTCGTGCGATTCGGCGTCCCAAGGTGAGTACAAAAATACCCGCCGCGATAGCCACCCACAGCGGCATCAGCGATACAATCACAAATGGCGTGAAAAACTGTGACATCGTTAACTCAATCTACCGGCGACGCTCCAGAACCATACCGAACCACTCCAGCAATGCGCTCCCTGCCAGGCCGGCGACAAGGATCACGATAATCTGAAATCGCGAAAGAGACAATTGATCCTCGGCGAGGCCAAGCCCTAAATCGAGAGGAATGAACACCAGAAACAGTACCGCTGCCTCGCGAAAGGTATCGCCAAGCATCTCGGCTCGTCCTCTGGGCTGACGCTCGTCCACGCGTAGTCTCGATATCAGAACGCTGAGTTAGCGACAAGCGTAAAATTGTGAACCGAAATCCTGATGCCTTAGTTGCCTCGCCGGAGGTTCCAATTTAGCCGCTTCGGTTCGCCGATGGCGTCCGCGCAGCGAGGATTCCGGAGATGCCGCCTCCCCGCCCGGCCCCCTCCCCAGCCCGGCTCTTTTTCGTCTGTCATCCTGAGCGAGGCTTCCGAGTCGAAGGACCTACGCGAAGCGATGCTGCTTGGCGGGTCGCAGAGAGAAAGCAGAGCGACCGTCGCGCCATCTTCTTCACCAAAAGCACGTGCCAGCCACACACCGCTCAACTCTCTGAACGACGATCCCTTGGATTTGCTGGATGAACGGTGCAAGATTCGAAGGTCACCAACAGAAAAAGAAGAAACTAGGACTCGGAATAGCGGAGATGGCGCGCTCAGACCTGTTGCTCAGCCTCATAAAGGCCGGCACCAAAGGTGACCGCGAACTTTTTAAGCGTTCGGTGGAGGCGCTAGTCGCCGAGGAACGCGCGAAGCAGCATCACGTTCTGGCGGACCGCCTCGCCGAACAACTCGTTTCGGGTAACGGTGTGGTCGGGCACGGACCGACCGCTTCAGTTGACGATAGGATTCAGAATCTCCTGTTCGAAATCCGACCACGGCGTACACTTAACAGCCTCGTTCTACCCGAATCGGTACGCCGCGCATGCGACGAACTCACGGAAGAATGCAACCGCGCTGACTTGCTTCGTTCGCACAATCTCGAGCCCCGCCACCGCGTACTCTTAGTCGGTCCGCCGGGGAACGGAAAAACGTCCCTTGCGGAGGCCTTGGCTAACGAACTTTCTGTTCCGATGCTAATTGTGAGGTACGAGGGTCTTATAGGCAGCTTTCTTGGGGAGACGGCGGCTCGGTTAAGAATCCTGTTCGAATACGTACGGACTCGACAATGTGTTCTCTTTTTCGACGAATTCGACACTATTGGGAAAGAGCGCGGGGATATCCACGAGACCGGGGAAATCAAAAGAGTCGTTAGCTCGCTTTTGCTCCAAATCGATTCTTTGCCGAGCTATGTGATCGTCGTCACGGCGACTAACCACCCGGAACTTTTGGATCGCGCAGTATGGCGGCGTTTTCAGTTGAGGATTTATTTGCCGTCACCCGGAAAGAATGAGATCACCGCTTGGCTTCGTCGATTTGAGGAGACCTTCGGTCATTCGCTCGATCACTCGATTGGTTCTATCGTTTCGAAGCTTGTGGGCCTTAGCTTCTCGGAAGTCGAAGAATTTGCGACGGACATTCAGCGGCAATACGTCCTTGCACTCCCCGAGGCAAACTTGCGAAAGATTGTGACGGATCGTTTGCGACAGTGGGAAGAACGATTCGAGGTTAACAAGATGACACCGCCCAGCTCTCGATGAACGGGAGACCACTCCTAGTATTTCCGCAACCTTCGACCGCCTCACGGCAGAAGTTGCACGGCGGATCGGCTAATTTGCAATTCCCTTCTGCCCGGCGCCAGGCCCGCCGTCTCAATCCGCAGTTTCAACGTCTCGCGGAGGCCTTCGAAAACAAAAGGATGTCCTTCCAGAGCGATGTCACGGGAGCGGTGCCCGAGCAGGTGCTGGTTTTCGAAACGGCAGGTTCGGTCGAAGACTTTATGGCAGCAGTCAGACGGGTTGAAGGCATGGAGTGGATGGCCGAGTGGGAGACAGAGGACTTTACCCCCGACGACGATTTTCGCGATTCCAAGCATCCGGATAAACCAGTCCAAGGTCGGCTGTTTCTGATTCTCGCAAATCAGCAAGCGCTGCAACAGCTACTGAGCTTCTGGGACGCTTATCGGAAAGAGCCTGAGAGGCAGTTTCCGCGCGGTCTAAACAAATGGCGACACGTTTTTCGACAGCTGCGTAACATTCGTCCTTGGGGACCAGAAGATCGATTGCGTCAGACCGGAGCAATAGAGGATTGGACGGATCGTCTCGGCCATAACGAAAATAACGTAAGACTCGAAGCCGAGCTGTGGTTCAGGGACCCCCGAGCGAGGGAGCGTGCGGAAAACTCTTTCCGCAAAGTCGTCGCCGCCGAAGACGGCCACGTTCTCGCACAATCAATGCTTCCCGAAGCGGCTTACCACGCTTTCCTAGCGGAGTTGCCGGCAGCAGCGGTTCGCCGAGTACTGCGGAACCTAAACAATGCACCACTGCTCCGGTGCGACGACGTGATGTTTTTCCGCCCAGTCGCGCAGGCCGCCGTTCGATCTCCGCGTCGAGACCGCGCTCCAGACCGCGGTGAGGACAATGAACCTGCGCCTAGCGCCGGCGAGTCTATCGTCGCCATTTTCGACGGCATGCCCTTGGAAAACCACCGCGTTCTCCGAGGGCGTCTCATTGTTGATGACCCGGACGGCTGGGGTGCAAACTACCCGGCGGCGCTACGATGCCATGGCACGGCCATGGCATCTCTTGTCACTCGCGGGGATCTACAAAACCGAGGCGTAGCCCTTGCACGACCCGTATATATTCGGCCAATTTTGCGGCCTGATGAGCGGAGCTGGCGGCAAGATTACGAGTCGATACCTTCCGATGTTCTGTTTCCAGATCTAATCCAGCGCGCGATAAGGCGACTCTTCGAAGAAAGTGAAGACCAACCAGCAGTTGCTCCCAAGACTAAGGTCGTGAATCTGTCGATCGGAGATCCTTCGCGTCTGTTTTTCAACACCGTCAGTTCTTGGGCCCGCATTCTGGATTGGCTCTCTTACAATTATAATGTGCTGTTCATCGTCAGCGCTGGCAATCACGTATCTCAGCTCGAACTCGAAGTCGCTCGGAGTGAGTTTCGCAGCCTCACCCGCGAGCAATTGCGGGCGGAAACCCTCAAGGCAGTCGCGAACAACGCAACGGCTAGCAGGCTGTTGGCGCCAGCAGAATCGATCAACGCCCTCACTACTGGGGCCCTTCATGCGGACGAATCGACTACAACGGTTCCGAACAACTCTATTGATCCCTACGAGGGAGCACTTGTTCCGAGTCCGTTCAACGCACTCGGGCTCGGTTTTCGCCGCGCAATTAAACCCGACTTGCTCGCTAATGGTGGACGACTGCTCTATTCAGAAAAATTAGGGAATGCCCATCCTAAGGCAGTTCTCATTCCCAGAGAACAAAATCTAATTGGCCAGAAGGTTGCGGCGCCCGGAGTTGCACCAGGAATGCTCACTGCGACCGACGTTTCATGCGGAACGAGCAACGCGGCTGCGTTAAGTACGCGCGAAGGCGGACTGTTCTTCGAGATATTAGAGAGCATCCGGAGAGAAGCTGGTGACAACGCCTTGAGAGAAGAGTTCGATCCGGTCTTGCTCAAGGCAGCACTGGCTCACGGGTCAAACTGGGGAATCTCAGGTGCCGAGCTTGACTCAGCTTTTCGAGGATCGAGAGAGCGACGTGAGTTACGGGAATATTTCGCTCGTTTTCTAGGTTACGGTGCAACGAACTTTGCTCGAGTTTCGGGCTGTACGGAGCAAAGGGTCACGCTCTTGGGTGCCGGGAAACTTAGTGCTGAAGAGGCCCACATTTATTCATTTCCGCTTCCCGTCAGCTTGAGTAGTACGCGGCTCTGGCGTCGGTTGATTGTTACCCTAGCGTGGTTCAGCCCAATAAACTGCCTCCACAGATCCTATCGACGAGCGGCGCTATGGTTCGATACCACATCGCCATTTAGCTTCACCAGAAAGGATGTCGACTTCCGTGCATGCCAAAGAGGAACTCTTCAGCACGAAGTGTTCGAGTGCGAGCAAGCCGTGGCTTTTACCGGCAGCGGAACGATCGATGTACAAGTTAACTGCCGTGCAGATGCTGGCGAGTTGGATGAAGAAATCCGATATGGGCTTATGGCCACGTTGGAAATCGCGGAAACTCAGACGGTGAATATTTATGACGAGATCCGAGCTCGTGTGGCACCGCGCGTACCTATCAGAGGTACATCGTCAGGGTCGCGGCCGAGTCAGTCACGTTAGACGTGGTCTCATCTCCGTTGTCGGCCGCGTCCTAGAGCTAGCGATAAATCTATGACAGTTGTGAAGATAGCTACGCTAGAGACCTGCGCAGATATTTCATGGAAGAGAGTTTGAAACTCGGCCGTGACCTATCGCGATGTTTCGCGAGAAAAAAGGGACGACGAACGCCGATACCAGAGCAAAGAATGAAAATGTCCTGTGCAGAAGTGAAGATCAATCAGCGACCGGATGCGCTGGCGCTTCGAAAGACCGTGGATACAAAAAGGAACCGAGCACATGCCCGATCATGAAATCTTCGAGCTGGGCGACATCACACTTCAGTCGGGGGTGACCCTGCGGCAGGCCAAACTCGCATACAAAACCTACGGCAAGCTCGCGCCCGCGCGCGACAATGTCATCGTGATGCCCACCTACTATGGCGCCCATCATCCCGACACCGAGCCTATGATGCGTGCGGGACGCGCGCTCGACCCGTCGCGATACTTTATCGTTGTGCCCAATATGTTCGGCAATGGGCTGTCATCGTCGCCAAGCAATACTCCGGCGCCATTCAATCGGGCCGCGTTTCCCAATGTCACGGTGTACGACAACGTGGTATGCCAACATCGCCTGCTCACTGAGCATCTGAAGATCGACAGGGTTAGACTGGTAGTGGGCTTTTCGATGGGGGCGCAGCAAGCCTTCCATTGGGGCGCGTTATATTCCGATATGATCGGCGGCATCGCTCCGCTGTGCGGCTCGGCGCGGACGTCGCCGCACAACTATGTATTCCTCGAAGGGGTGAAGGCGGCGTTGCAAGCCGATGCGGCATTTGCCGACGGCTGGTATGAATCGCAGCCGGTCAAAGGATTGCGGGCCTTCAGCCGTGTTTATGCCGGCTGGGTTTTCTCGCAGGATTTCTTTCGCGAAGCGGAGTATCGCAAGATGGGCCTCGCCTCGGTCGAAGACACGCTCCGTTTCATGGAGGGAAATTTCCGGCGCAGCGATGCGAACGATCTGCTCGCGATGCTATGGACCTGGCAGCACGCCGACATCAGCGCCAACCCTATAGTACAAGGGCGACTTCACGGCGGCCTTGGGAGCTATCCACGCGCGCGCCATCGTGATGCCGAGCACGACCGACCTTTATTTTCGCGTGCGTGACAATGAACTCGAAGTGGCGCAGATGCCGAATGCGGAACTGCGGCCGATCCCGTCGATATGGGGCCACGTCGCGGCCTTTGGCGCCAATCCTCCCGATGACGAATTCATCGATGCCGCGCTGCGCGAACTGCTGAACGGATGAATTCGGGCATCGCCCGACGCGTGGTTCAAATCGCGGGCGGATGGAGCATCTGCTGGCGATATTCCGCGACCGAAATGATTCGCTGCGCGCGCGCATCCCACAGGATGTACTTCAACGCGCGCGGAACCTGCGACAGCTTCACCCGGGTGACATCGCCAAAGAGATGGCGGTACTCGTTGTGGCATCCGATCAAGCGATAGTTGGGAATCCGCGACGACAGATGGTGGATGTGATGGTAGCCGATATTGGCGGTGAACCAGTTCAGCCAGCGCGGCAGAATCAGAAAGCTGGTGCCCTCGATCGCGCCGGTGTCATAGTCCCAATGTCTGGTATCGCTGGCATAGGAATGCTCGAAATTGTGCTGCACGGTGAACAACAGGATGCCGACGCCGCCGGCGAGCGATACGCTGATGAGATAAATCGCGAAGAAGCGCACCGTCCCGACCGCCCAGCACATCAGAACCCATGCGGTGAGCAGGACGACATTGTTCCAGAACATATGCCAATACTGTTTCGGCGATTGCCAGTAGCGCGTATGGAAACTCGCGGTGAGCGCCTTCATCGATTTGTGAGGCTCCGCGATTTTTCCTCGAATGAGATGGTTCGCCAGCCCGAGGCTGCCCTTGAGCCAGTTAAAGCGCGGATTGAAAATCAGATAGATGAAGCCGACCAGCGGCGCGAACGCGATGTTGCATTTGCCTCGATAATAGAACTGCTGGCCGGGCGTCATCGCCGCGTACTCATCCACTGACGGTGTGGTATAAGGTCCGCGATACTTTTCCCAATTGCCGTTGTTGTTGTGGTGATAGCTATGATGCTGCGACCACACATATTGCGGCATGCCGGTGACGACGCCGAGGACAAAACCGAACGCGCGATTGAGGCGCTGGGTGCGGAAGAGGGCGCCATGACCGCATTCGTGCATCAGGGTGAAAACCCGCAAGGTGAACAGGCTGATGAGCAGCGTCGCGGCGGCGGTCAGCCAAAGAGAAATCGCGACGCTCACCACCGCGGCCCACCAGACCATCACCAGGCACGTCATCGTGGTCAGCACCTGGGTCAGCGCCTTGAGATCCTCGGCGCGGGCGTAGCGATCGATGATGACGCGCTTTTCTTCCTTGATGATGCCAATCGACGACACACTGCCGCTCCTCGGGTTTCCCCGCTGATTCAGACTGAGGCGAGTTCAATTCGGCCTCAGATTTTTTTGGCTTCGACGGCGATGGGTTGGAGGAGGATGTGTCGGCGCACTTCCGAATCAAACGCATGTTACTCCCGCCGCTAGCGAGAGCAAATCAAAAATACCGATTGTTATTGATAGCTATTCTCAGTTACAACGCAGGCCCGCCGCTAGGGCGCCCGGGTCAGCGGAATCTTGATGCCCCCGTACACCGCGCGCCGGGGACCATACGAGGCCGAGAACACTCCGATCCCGGTGCCATTGCGGACCTGGTACGGATGGTTGAAGAGATTGATAACACTGAGTCTGCACTCCGCTTCGCCCAGCGCGGGCAGCTTCACGCTGCGCACGATACCCGCATTGAATTGCAGGATCGGCGGGAGTTCGCCGCTGTTGGCGAAACCGCGCCGGTAGCCGCTGCCCCAGATGGCGTCGCTGGTCAGCAGAAATCCCCAGAGCCGGTAGGACGCTCCGGCCGACGAGGTAAACATCTGATTGTCGTCGGTGTTGATCCAATGATTGGCGATATAGGCAATCTCATCCGCATCGTCGGCGAGAAACGCGCCCGCCTTGATATATTTCGCCTGCAGGATGGCATAGGAGAAATTGAAATAGGCGGTGAATTTTTCGTCCTCGTAGGCGAGGCTGAAATCCGACCCCCAGGCGCGGCTCTGGCGATAGTTGATCGGCGCGGTGACTACCAGACTGCCTAGCTGCGAGAGGTCGAGCTGGTTGTGTCCCAGCTTGAAGAAGCCATCGAGGCCGGCATTCAGATGCTCGAGGAGCCGCTGCCGAATGCCGGCATCGAAGTAGTCGTCGGTCTCGGCTTCGATTTTATCGTCACCGCTGTTGACCGGCGCGGCATTGGTGGTATCGGCGAATTTCTGCACGGTGCCCAGCGCGACCTCATCGAACGGCGGGACCTTGAAATAGCGCGCATACCCCGCATGCAGGATGGTGCCGCGGCGCACCTCGTACTCCGCGCCGAGCCGCGGACTGAACTGATTTTGCGTCACGAACGCGCTCATCCAGTCCCAGCGGCCGCCGAAGTTAATCTTGAGTTGCGGCAGCGGACGCCATTCATCCTGCAAATAGAAACCCAACAGCCATGCGACCTGGTTGTGATTATCGATGATGGTGATCGGGGTGGTCTCCGGCACCCCGCCCACCACCTTGAAGGTTTGCGCATGGTCATCCAGCTCGATTGCCTCGCCGCTGGAATAGAATCCGGCGCCGATGGTGTGGCCGGAGCCGAGCTTGTAGTTGCCGGCGCCCTGGAGGCCGTTGATGAAGCCGCTCTGAAAAATCCTCGCCGCGACTCCATTGTAGATGAGATCCTGCGTCGAGTCGGGATAGAAATTGAGCGCATAGTAGCGGCTGAAGGCTGATAACTGATAGTCGATGTTCGGTCCGATGGCGCCCTGGAGGCCTACAACACCGAAGTAGTTCTGCTCCAATTCGTTTTCGTCGATATCCGAGGAAGGCAATGCCGGAACGCCCTCCAGAACAAATCCCGGAGCCAGTCCCGGCGTCGGTGGAATCTCGAACTGGTTGACCGCGGTTGCCGCCATCAACGAGAGCCGGGTTTGCGAATCGAGCAGGTACGAGAGGTTGGTGAAGCCTTGTCCCTGATCGGTATGATCGTGGTTGGGTGTCGCCGCCGCGGTCGGTGGCTGGAGGCCGAGGTCATCGCGCAGATAGAAACCGCTGGCGTAGTAGCTGAGCCTGCCGGTGCATCCGCCGAGCTCAAAACTGGGCTGGAAGGTGTTGCGCTGACCGCCGTACAGCTCGAGGTTATTCAGCTCCGGGCCCGCATCGATACAGCCATCCTTGCTGCGGACGTCGATGACGCCTTCATTGCGAAAGCCAATCTCGGCCGGCATCGCGCCGGTCAACAGCGTAATGGTGTGCACGAAGCGCGGGCTGAAAATCTCGCCATAGCTGGTGACCGCATCCGGCAGAAATATCCCATTGACGCGATACTGGACTCCGCCGCCGTTCTCGCCGTGGATGTGAATCTGCTCCTGACCCTGGCCATAGGTATCCTGGCTCACCCCCGGCGCCTGCTGCAGCACCTGCGCGAGGTTCGAGTTGTCACCCTCCGGCAGGCGATGGATTGACTGGCGATCGAATTGATAGGCGGTGCTGCCGGTCTCGGGCGAGAGATCGTTGAGCGCGCGATCGAAGCGCGGCGCGAGGACCTGCAGCGTCAGCGCCTTGCTCGATATCATCGCGAGCGCGACCGGCGGCGAGGATTTTCCTGCCGTCACCACGAGCGCCATCGCGGCCGGATTGAATTCGGCCTTGGTCGCAGTGAGCTCGAAAGTTCCTGGCGCGGCGCGCAGAACGAACTTCCCGTTTTTATCGGTGACGGCGCTCGCCGCGAGGTGACCATCGGCGGTTTTGAGGTTAACCTCGGCGCCGGCGATGGGCCGGCCCAGGGAATCACTGATGGTGCCCTCGATGCGCTGTTGTTCCGCCGCATGGCTCGATTGAATGGGGGCCGCGATGAGCAGCCCGACCATCATGCCGACGATCATCCCGACTGTGCTGGAAAACCCGAGTCGCAACACCACCCTCGCATCTCGTGAGGGTGATACTGTGGGAATTCCCGTCCTCGCTCAACTCCGGACACTCTGGGATTGATTTGCCGGCGCCGGTATCCTGCCAGTTATCAATCCCGTGAGCGACTCGACCCATCGATATCCACTGATGCTCGCGCTGACGACCGGGCTGGTGGCCACGTTTTTCAGCGTGCTCTACCAGGCCCTCGAGGAGTTCCTGCACCTTCCATCCGATAAGCAGTTGAAAGAGTTGATCGTGATCACCGTAACGGCGGTCGGAATGCTGCTCGCGATCGAGCCGATCCTCGAACGCGTCGGGCCGGTGCGCGCGCATCGATCGTTCAAGCGCGAGGATGATGTTCTGATTCGCGCCGGCGCGTTTCTGACCATCGTGGCCACAGCTTTCCTCCACGGCCTGTTGCATGCGCACCTCAGCGAGAGCCTCGGCGCCAAAGGCATGGTGGTGCTGGAGCAGTTGCTGACGGCGCTGGTCGCCCCCACCCTCATCACGCTCGCATGGATCTACGGCGTGAGGCGCACGCAGGCGCGATGGTATGGCTTGATCGCCGGCGTGGCGACGGGGCTGGGCCTCGTGATTTTCGCGATGGTGCAGCTCTACTTCCTGCGCCCGTCGGCGGGACTTCGCGATGTGCCGCTGCGCAACGCCGTGCGCGCGTTGCTCGCGGTCGCGACTTCTTTTTTGGGGTTCATCGTTCCAACCTGCGCCGTCAATGGATACCTGGGCGGTTTTGCAATCGATCGGCGATGGTCGGCCAAGGCCTGGAGCGCTATCGCGATCGGACTGCTGATTGCCGCGGCAGTCGAGGCCGCGGCGTTCGTTCTCGCATCATCATATGAGGCCCCTGCGCTCAAGACTGCCGCGCTCGTCGAACCCGATTCGATGCTGTTGCTGATCGCCGAGATTGTGATTGCAAATATCGGGTGGGCAATGGGCGTTTGGGTTCGTCCCGATGCGGATGCTCTGCTGCGTCCCGAAGTTCTGCGGCATGAGACCACCCGGGAACTTACCGCCTGCGCGCTCGCCGCGGCCTCGATGCTCGCGCTGGGATTGTTGATCTCGCTGGGCACCATCGCGCTCGGCAATCACGTAACGGCGCTACTGCTTGGACCGGCCCGCTGACGATTAGCATCGGCGGCGCGGGTATGGACTTTCCGCGACAGCGTGGTATGTCGATACCGCGCGATAGTTTCGCGGGCTGCCGCCGTGGGGCAAATTTGGGCGGCTGGCTGGCGAGCGTCGCATCACACACTGACATGATGAAGAGGTCCCGATGATTGTGAAGTCCAGTCATCTCGCAGCGGTCGCGATCGGTCTGATGATCGGCGGGTTCGCATTCGGATGCATGCATTCCAGTGAGCATGCGCAGGCTAATTCGGCGCCCGCCGCGGCGGCTCCGGCCCCCGCCGCGCCTGCGCCCGCAGCCGAGGTCGATGCGGCGCGGCTGATCGGCGCCGACAAGGATCCCGGCGATTGGATGATCTATGGCCGGACTTACAGTGAGCAGCGTTTCAGTCCGCTGACCAAAATCAACGCCGATAACGTCAAAACCCTCGGCCTCGCCTGGTACTACGATCTCGACACCGATCGCGGGCAGGAAGCGACGCCGGTGGTCGTCGATGGCGTCATGTACATCACCACCGCATGGAGCATGGTGAAGGCCTTCGATGCCAGGACCGGCAAGCTGCTGTGGGACTTCGATCCTAAAGTCGGCCGCGAAATCCTCATCCACGTTTGCTGCGATGCGGTCAATCGCGGTGTCGCGGTGTGGAAGGGCAAAGTCTATGTCGGCACCATCGATGGTCGTCTGATCGCGCTCGATGCGGCGACTGGAAAGCCGGTGTGGAGCGTCCAGACCACCGACCGGGAGAAGCCTTACACCATCACGTCCGCGCCGCGCGCCATCAATGACAAAATCGTCATCGGCAACAGCGGGTCTGAGTACGGCGTGCGCGGATATATGTCGGCCTACGACGCCGCCAGCGGCAAGCTCATCTGGCGCACCTATACCGTCCCCGGCGATCCCGCCAAAGGTTTCGAGAATCCCGCGATGCAACTGGCGGCTAAGACCTGGAGTGGAAAGTGGTGGGAGAGCGGCGGCGGTGGAACTCCCTGGGGCGGCATTTCGTATGACCCGGACCTCGACCTCATGTACTTCGGCACCGCCAACGGCACCGAATGGGATCAGAAGCATCGCAGCCCCAAGGGTGGCGACAACTTATATCTCGCATCGATCATCGCGCTGAACGCCTCGACCGGCGAATACGTCTGGCATTACCAGGTCGTTCCCGGTGATGTCTGGGATTACGACGCGACCCAGGATGTGGTCCTCGCCGACCTGACCATCGACGGCAAGGTTCGTAAGGTTGCGATGCAGGCGGGCAAGGACGGCTACTACTATGTCCTCGATCGTAAGACCGGCGAGCTGATCTCGGCTCACAACTTCGTGCCGGTCAACTGGTCCAAGGGAATCGACATGAAGACCGGGCGTCCGATCGAGATCGCGGCGGCGCGGTATGACAAAACCGGCAAACCCTTCGTTGCGATCCCGGCTCCGAGCGGCGGGCACAACTGGCAGCCGATGGCCTTCAATCCACAGACCGGACTGGCCTACATTCCTGCGCAGGAGGAAGGCTTCGAATTCGAAACGGACAAGCACTTCAAGCCCACCACGGTCGGCAACAACATGGCGATCGATCTCTCCGAAGTCACCGCCGGCACCGGACAGGCCTTCAAAAAAGCGCTCAAGGGCGAGAAGGGATTCCTCCTCGCATGGGATCCGATCCAGCAGAAAGAAGTATGGCGTCATCAGTACGCCGGCCCCTGGAATAGCGGCATTATGACTACGGCCGGAAACCTTGTCTTTCAGGGCAATGCCACCCATGAGTTCGCGGCTTATCGCGCGGACAATGGCGACAAGCTGTGGTCGTCGCCGACCCAGACCGCCGTCCTCGCGGGTGCGATGTCCTATGAAGTCGACGGCGAACAATACGTTGCCACCCTGGTAGGATGGGGTGGCAGTTACGCGATCCTCGGCGGCGGACTGGCCAAAATATCCGGACCGCAACGCAACATAAGCAGACTGCTGGTCTATAAGCTGGGCGCCTCCGGGACTCTGCCACCGCCCGCCGCGGAGGAAGTGAGGGTCCTCGATCCGCCTAAGCAGACCGCCAGCCCGGCAGTTATCGCAGAGGGTAAAAAACTCTACGGCCGCAACTGCGTCATGTGTCATGGCGTCGATGTGGTCAGTGGCGGCATCAATCCTGACCTGCGCTACAGCAAGCTCCTCGATGACGACGGGTGGTACGAGGTCGTGCTCGGGGGCAAGTTCAAGGATCAGGGAATGGTGTCGTTCACCAAGAACATCAATCGGCAACAAGCCAATGCGATTCGCGCCTTCGTCATCCAGCAGGCGATCGACGACAAGCTCGAGGAAGCCAAACAGGCAAGGAACTGAAAGACTAAGTCGCGCGGCGCTTTTTGAGGTCCTCCAGCTCATCGAGCGTGCGCGGCCAGTCCTGATGCATCAGGCGCGAAAGCGCGCGATCGGCGAGCAGGCGACCGCCGGTCTGGCATGGCGCGCAGTAGTTAGTCTCATTGTTAGCATAGCGGATGCGCTGGATGTTGGCGCCGCAGCGCGGGCATGGCTGATGATAACGGCCGTGCACCGCCATCTCGGGACGAAACGCGGTGACGCCCTCGGGAAAACCGTCGCCGGCCTCGGCGCGCAACCTGTCGGTCCATTCGATGAGGATCGCGCGGGTGGACTCGTGAAGCCGCGCGATTTCGTCGTCGGTGAGTTTCTGCGACATCGCGATTGGAGAGAGTTGCGCGCGATGCAGGATCTCATCGGAGTAAGCGTTGCCGATGCCGCTGAAGATGTGCGGATCGGTTAGCGCGCGTTTCAAAGTGTGATTCTCCGCGCGGAGCGCGATGGTGAATGCCTCGCGGGTAGCATCGAGCGGCTCGATACCACCGGCGCTGAGCGACTGCAAACCTTCCTCGCCCTTCACCACTGTGAGTGATGCGCGCCGCTGGGTGCCGGCTTCGGTCAGCCATAGCCATCCGTTGTCGAACTCGAAGGCGGCGAGATTGTTGCGGCTGCCGAGCTTGGGCTTCGCGGTTGCCCAATGCAGCCGGCCGGCGATCATCAGATGCAGCACCAGCCACAGGTTGTCGTCGACGCCGATGGCGATGCGTTTTCCGACGCGGCGAATACCGTGCACGGTCTTGTCGAAGGTCGCGCTTAGGGGAGGTTCGGCGGAGCGGAGCAGAAACGGCGATTTGACGATGGCGCGCACGAATTGACGCCCGAGGATGCGCGTTCGCAACGCCTCGACATAGACATTTACATCAGGTAGCTCGGGCACACCCTATCGTCGGCAACCCAAACCATCGCGTCAACCGGGGCTGGATTGTTGGTGGGCAGCTCTGCGATCGTGCAGACATCTTCCAGCAGGTGATCTCTTATAGATGTTGCACCGCGCAGAACCCTCCTCGCCAAGCCGCGGTTGTAAAACTGGTAGGGGGCGTTCGGGAACGCCCCGTTAGAATCCTCAGACGGCTTTGCCCTCCTTTCCTGGGATCTTCGCGATTGCAGCATCGCTGCGGGTCGTTCGCGAACGACCCCTACGGTTCCACGGTGACCGGCGGTTCTCGATCGAGGTGGCGATCGAAGCACGCCTGCAAATTCGAGATCGTGCAGACATCTTCCAGAACGTGATCTTTTATAGATGTTGCAGACGGTCTCCGCGCGGTTTCATCTGCGTCAGAGATAGCGACAACGCCGTGCAGATGATTCGGCATGATGATCCAGGTCTGGGCGTCCTCGGCCCAGCGGAACATTTCCGACCAGATTTCATCCACGATTTTTCCCGCGTCGCTGAGGATCATGCGGTCATTGCCAATACCACCAAACAGGTGAAACCTGCGATGCGTACAAATTGTCACGAGATATAGGCCTGCGGACGAATAGTCATAGTCCGGCAACCGCAGTTTGCGTCGTTGAGGGAAGGTCGGGCGCACGCGGTTGATATCGATGGGAATCGGCCGTGATCATAGCGAAGGACCGCTGCGCGGATGGAAGATTCTAACGGGGCGTTCGCGAACGCCCCCTACCATTTTTACGATCGCGGATTGCTGACAAGGGTCGGCATCCGCAGAACGTCCACAAAAATCCGCGCTGTGGAGGGCGTCGGCACAACCTGGAGACCGATGGGCGCGGCCCAGTTGCCACCAAGGATCGGGCAACGGCGATCACCTTGGAACCGTAGGGGGCGTTCGCGAACGCCCCGATAGAATCTTCAGATGGCTTTGGTCCTTATTCCCCGGGATGTTCGCGATTGCAGCCTCGCTGGCTGCAAGAGAAACGCCTATCAAACGAACCCACTTATTTCTGCGCGTATACAGGATGCACCACTTCGCCATCGGTGGCGGCTTGGCCGACGTTGAGCGCGACCAGGTCATCGCTATGGATGTCGCCCTCGACCACTACCGTGTTGCCATTGTCATAGCCCAGCTTCACCGGGATCAGATGCAGATGACCCTGGCGGACCAGCGGCACGAACACCTTGTTGTCGCGAAAGACCAGCGCGTCGTCGCGCACCATACTGCCGGTGGCCGCGGATGCATCAACGCTGATGTCCAGTTTCGCGTACATGCCCGGCAGCAGCGCGCGGTCCGTGTTCGGCAGGTCTACTTCGACCAGCATGGTGCGGCTGGAAGTGTCGAGCGCCTCCGGATGACGCAGGATGGTGCCCTCGAACTTTTTGCCTTCCCGTTCATAGGTCGTGATGGTTACCGGATCGCCATTCTTGACCCATAGCGCGAGATTCTGCGGCACCTCGGCATAGACTCGCAGTGGCGATACGGTGGCGACCGCCACGATAGGAACGCCACTGGCGGTGGTGGTCGCTTGCGGAATCAGCGCGCCCGGGTCCACATAG
Source organism: uncultured delta proteobacterium (assembly GCA_963761255.1). Lineage (GTDB taxonomy): Bacteria > Desulfobacterota > Binatia > Binatales > Binataceae > DATGKG01. The sequence goes on along the minus strand of CAVXGH010000013.1, from coordinate 8,403 downwards.
CGCGCGGTCACGATGCCATCGAAGGGTGCGGTGATTTCCTTGTAGCCTTGCTCCGCGAGCAATTGCTCGTAGGTCGCCCTGGCTTCCAGCATGCTGGCATTCGCGGTATCGGCCTCCTGCTGGGCGATGACGCCCTGGCGCACCAGCAGTTGTTCGCGCCGGTTGGTAACGGTTTGCAGCCAGTAGGCAGCCTTGGCATCGGCGACCTGTTTGTCGAGGTCGGGGGTTTCGAGGATGGCGATGACCTGGCCGCGCTGCACGCGATCGCCTTTATCGACGTCGATGGTTTTTAGATAGCCGGCCACCTTCGCATAGAGGGCAGCTTCGGTATAGCCGTGAATGGTCGCGGGCAGATCGATCGAGCGCGACGTCGGCTGCTCGAAGACCTTGGCGACCAGCACGTTGCGCCCTTGTGCCGCGCGATCGGCCAGTTGCGAAGTCTGGCGCTTTACGATGAGGTCGTGGCCCAGAACCAGACCGGCAGTTAGCGCGACGACGATTACGACCGCGACCACGAGGCCGAAGGCGTAAAGTTTTCCCGGCCGCGGCCCTTGATACTGTCGCGGGTCGTCTTCTTTTTTCTCCGCGGGTTGGTCTTCGCGGGTTGGTTCGTCTTTCATCATCGTCCTTAAGCACCCGGCAAGGAGACCGATTCGATCTCCTGGTCGCGTTCTTTCTTACCTTTCAACGTGCGGCTGAAGATCGAGTACACCGCGGGAACCACGAACAGCGTCATGCCGGTCGCGGCAATCAGCCCGCCGATGACGGCGCGGCCCAGCGGCGCGTTGAGCTCCGCGCCCTCGCCCAGCGCGAGCGCCATTGGCAGCATACCAAGAATCATAGCAAGCGCGGTCATCAGGATGGGGCGCAAACGGATGCGGCCGGCCTCGATCGCGGCCTCGACCGGACCGTAACCTTCTTCGCGCAATTCGTTGGCGAAGGTGATGAGTAAATTTCCGTTCGCGACCGCGACGCCGATGGCCATGATCGCGCCCATCAGCGATTCGACGTTGATGGTGGTGCGCGTGATCACCAGCATCCACAGCACGCCCGCGAGCGCGCCCGGCACCGCCATCATGATGATGAGCGGTTCGAGCCAGGATTGAAAATTCGCCGCCATCAGCAGATAGACCAGCAGGATCGCGAGCAGAATGCCCAGCTCCAGCGTGGTGAACGATTGCTTCATCGCCTGGCTCTGACCGCGAATCGTGATTTGGGTGCCCGGCGGAAGCTGGCCGAGATTGTTGATCTCGCGCTGCACAGCGTTGCTCACGCTGCCGAGGTCGCGTCCGGACACGCCGGCGTTCACGTCCATCACGCGCTGCACGGTGTAATGCGCGATTACCGAAGGATCGACGTCGTGCTCGACGGTCGCGACATTGCCGAGCACCTGGCTCGGCGGAGTGACCGCATTGGCGGGCGCGGGTGAGGCCGGCGCGCCGGTGTCGGTGGTCGAGATGTTCATCGTGGAGCCATTACCCGCCGGCGCGGCGGTAGTGGCCGAAGATCCCGAAGAGCCGAGAATCGGAATGTTCTCCAGCGCCGCAACCGAATCGATGAAATGCTGCGGTGACTGCGAGACTACGGTGTAATTGACGCCGCTGACCGGATCGAGCCAGTAGTCCGGCTGCAACAGGCTGTTACCACTCAGCGCGGTGAGCATGCTGGAGGCGACCTCCTGCTCGGTGACACCGAGTTCGAGCGCGCGATCGCGATCGACGTTGACCTGGAAGGCGGGATAGTCGAGCGGCTCGGCGACGCGCGCATCGACGAGGCCCGGAATGAGCTGCATCCGCTGCTTGAGGCGCGAGGCGATCTTGAAATCGCTCTGGAGATTGTTGCCGGTGATCTGGGTGTCGATCGCGGCGGGCAACCCGAAGTTGAGAACCTGGCTGACGATATCGGCGGCCTGGAAGTATCCGGTAACCTGGGGAAAGTCGCGCGCGAGCAAGCCGCGAATCTTGTTCTCATAGATAGCGGTCGGTTGATGTTTGGGCTTCAACTGGATGAGTACGTCGGCATCCTGCGGGCCAGTACTGTCGGTCTGATAAAACGCCAGATCGTAGGAAATCGGCAGACCGATGTTATCGCTGATGCCCTGAATTTCCGCCGGCGGAACGACGCTGCGGATGTCCTTCTCGAGGCGGTCGACGACGAACTCGGTATGCTCGATGCGGGTGCCGCTCGGCATTTTGACGTGCAGGCGCATCATGCCGGCGTCAACGGTGGGAAAGAAATCCTCGCCGGTAACCAGCAGCAGGCTCATCGAGGCGACCAGTGCGACCGCGACGCAGATGAGGCCAAAGGTGCGGCGCACGATGAACATCGCGAGCAGCTCGCGGTAGCGATCGCGGAAGCGATTGAAGCCTCCATCAAACCAGCGCACGAAACGATCCCAGCGGCCGGGGCCCTCGTGCTCCTCGGATTCCTGCGCGAGCAGATGATGCGCCATGGTCGTGACGAGGGTTCGCGAGAGGAGGTACGAGGTCAGCATCGCGTAGACGACGGCGAAGGCGAGCGGGGTGAAAAGAAATTTCGCGACGCCGGAAAGCAGCGCGACGGGAAAAAACACGATGCAAATCGAGAGCGTGCCGACCAGCGTCGGAGTGGCAATCTGATGGGCGCCATCGAGGATCGCGACCAGCAGCGGCTTGCCCATCGCGTGATTGCGATGGATGTTCTCGACCTCGACGGTGGCGTCATCGACGAGCATCCCGACCGCGAGTGCGAGGCCACCGAGAGTCATGATGTTGAGGGTCTGGCCGGTGAGCTTGAGCAGGATGATGGCGGTCAGAATCGAGAGCGGTATCGACGTGATGACGATAAGGGTGCTGCGGGGCGAGCCGAGGAAGACGAGCACCATCAGCGCGACTAATACAGCGGCGATGACAGATTCGCGGACCACCTCGACCAGGGCGCCTCGGACGAAGGTGGACTGGTCGAAGGAAAGCGACATCTTGAGGCCCTTGGGCGCGGCGGCAAGGATTTGAGGAATCTTGTGTTTAACCGCATCAACTACAGTCAGCGTAGAAGCATCGGCATGCTTGATCACCATCAGGTAGGTTCCGCGCTGACCATCGACGCGGACCACATTGGTTTGCGGCTGATGCGTATCGGAAACCGGGGCGACATCGCCGACGTGAATCGGCGTGCCGTTGGTGATCTTGATGGGAAGCTTGTTGAAATCCGGCACCGTGTTGGGGCTCATGTTGAGGTCGACGTCGTACTCGTAATCGCCCATCTTCGCGGTGCCCGATGGGATTACGACGTTGGCCGCCGCGAGCGCGTTTCCGATGTCAGCCGGCGATAAGCCATTCGCATACAACGTGGTCGGATCCAGATTCACCATGACAGCGCGTTGCACGCCGCCGAGGGGCGCGGGACTCGAAAATCCTGGAATCGTAAAAAGCTGGATGCGGATGAAGTTCAGTCCGTAGTCGAAGAGTTGGGGCTCGGTGAGCGTGTCGCTGAAGATGTTGAGCTGCGCGACCGGCACGTTTGCGGCATCGTAGGAGATGACCTGCGGCGGAACCGTCCCGCGCGGCAGCTGCGAGAGAATCGATTCGGATACGCTGCTGATTTGCGCGATTGCTCCGCCGATATCGGATCCGGGATAGAAATAAATTTTGAGGATGCCGAGCCCATTCATCGAGGCGGAATCGATGTGCTCGATGCCGTTGACTGTAGTTGATGCAGCCCTCTCGCTGATCCAGACCATCCGGCGTTCGATCTGGAGCGCGGACAGTCCCGGGTAGTTCCACACCTCGAGGACTACCGGCAAGTTGATCGCCGGAAAGATGTCGACGTTCATCAACTCGAATGACAAAACGCCCAATACCAGCATCAGAAGCGCCATAACCGCTACGGAAATAGGCCGACGGAGGGCGAGACGAACCAGCGCCATCATAGGGAGAATGCTCCGAAGCATGACCGCCTGCTCGGCGGCGCGGAAAAATTTGAACAGATCACGATCGAATGACGAAAGCGGGCGCAATAATGCCCCGCGTTCACCTGAACCTTATTTAGACGACCGGTCGAGCAAATAATTCTACAAATAATTCTGCAAATGATTTTGGACCGATGAGTCCGAAAAGGGCAAGCGAGAACCGTGCCGAGACCATTATGCTTTGATTTACGCGGCCTTTGCCCGCTCCAATGCTCGCAGAATGCGAATGCTGCTTCGATTTGCAAATGACCCATTTTACGGCCGCCCAATGCGCTTCTGGAACTCCACTTCGAGTGCCTCTAGACTCGGGCCTTGGGCGCGCACAATTTCCCCGACGATGCAGGAGTCTTCGCATGGCTGCCGTGCCGGACAATGGATTGATTCACCTCAGCAGTCGCTACTCGGTTTCCGAAACTCTCGCGCGGCTGGAAAATATTCTCCAGGCTCATCACCTCGCGATATTTGCCCGCGTCGATCACAGTGGCGAAGCCGCCAAGGCCGGCCTCCAGATGCTTCCCACGCAGTTGCTGATTTTCGGCAGTCCCGCCGCCGGCACTCCGCTGATGGTCGCCGCGCCGACGCTTGCGATCGATTTGCCCCTGAAGGCGCTGGCGTGGCAGGACGCCGAAGGCAAGAACTGGCTCTCCTACAATCGTGCCGATTACCTGCAGCGGCGGCACAGCGTTCCGGAGGACCTGATCAAAAACATTGCGGGCGTGGCAGCGCTGCTGAAACAGGCGGTCGAGTAGCTCCGCCCCTGGAGGCCGGGAAATTGAAGACATTGGGCATAGGCATGATGCCACTCCTTGTGGTGCTAACTATCGGTCTAGCCCCGGTGCTCACCAACCATCGACTGGCATTCGGTCCCGCGGCTGCCAGTGCTGACGATGACAACGCGGCCTACGAGGCCGACCAGGCGCGCCAACGCGACGAAGACGCCGAGCAGCAGGAACGCTATCAGCAGGAACAGCAACAGCAGCAGATGCAGGAGCAGCAGGAGCAAAACGACTATCAGCGGCAGCAGGAAGAGGAGCGCCACCAGGAAGAGATGGATCGGCTCAACAGCGAGCGCCAGGAACAAAACTAACTCGGACGCCTGACCACGGCAGGAGGTGGAAGATGCGGTGGCGGGAAATCTGTTCCATCCAGCAGCGAACGCGGCTGGTCGAGGAGCTTTGTGCGTCTCAAGGCCACGTCGGGCGCGGAGCATCGCACCCGGCGAATCGCTGCGCGGAGATCCTTTTGGGGACGCTCGCGACACGCGAGCTTGGCGACTCGGCAGCCTCGCTCGGGATGACAGGAGCGAGAAAAACAGGCGGAAGAAAGAATCGTAGTTTCTAAAAGACCCTCACCCGCGCCATCGGATGGCGCGGCCCTCTCCCTTTTGGGTGAGGAGATCAGTGCGCATGAAGAACCGTCACGATGTAGTACAACCAGAGCGGGACCAGCGTCGCGCAGTAACCATACATCCAGAGCATGCCGACGAAGCCGCCCCATGAGGCCGCGTCGGTGCGAGGATTTTTTACCATCATCGAGCGCGTCACTCCCATCGCAAGGCGCCGCAGAATCGGCATCGAGGAGGTTGCGGAGGGCGACGGGTTCCTTTTCATCTCGGCGTGCAAGCTCGCAAGATGGAGTCCCTCGAAGGGCAAATACGCGATGCCGAAGAGCACGCTCAGCAGGAGCAGCACCTCTTTACCGCCAAGCGCGCCACCGACAGTCAGGTATAGGAATGCGCTCGCGATCGCGTTGGCGCTGAAGATCAGCAGCCAGCCCGATTCTTCATAGAAGTAGAGTTCGAGGCGCTCGGTCAGGATCGCCGTCCAGACGAAACACTGGCTGATGACGACCTGCGCGACCATCAGCCATGAGAGCGCGGTGACCCATCCGACACGATTGAGGTTGAACAGGCGCAGCACGTACGCGAACAAATAGATCCAGGCGACCTCCGCAAAGGTTGCGAGCAGCCGCGTCACGAAGATCGACGAGAAGAGGGAAGCATGGAAAACCACGTCGTGCTCGTAACGCACCGGGTAGACGCATCGATAGGTCGACACTGCGAAGAGAATCAGCGCGGGGAGTACGACATAAGGATCGGCGGCGCCCGCCCCGAGCGTCATCGCGAGGAAATACAAATTGACGATGGCGCCGAGCTTCAACAGGCTGAGCGCAGTCGTATAGTCACCGCTCGGCCAGGAATGGCTCGCAATTACGGCGGTCAGCGAGGCCGCGCTTCTTGATGTTTGAGTGACCCCGCTCCCCATCTTTATTTTCTTCGACTGATCGCTCGCGTGATTTCGCGCTCTGACTGATGACAGAATCGCCGTAACAGAAAATTAACATAAAATTTCAGCAGACGTTATGATTCGACGGTAGCGGAGATCCAAGCAGAGGTCGGCTGCCGAGCGGGTTAGTGCGACGAGGCTGGGACCGCATGCATCATATTATCGAGGCCTAAGACCGCGGCGATGACGCCTTCGAAGCGCGCGGGGATCGAGGGATCTTCGACGTTCGCGTAAGTGGCGCCATCGCCGAAGCCCATGATGCGCGTCGAGAACGCATGCTCGGCCTGCGCGACAGTACCGGAGAATTTCAGCGTGCCATTGGAGGCGGGCTGGACGCTGAAGCCCTCGCCGCGAAGCCATTGGGAAACCGCATCGAGGTCGGCCTGGCTTGGGCCGAAGCGCTGATTATATTCGCCGGTCGGAAGCCATTTGTGGAAGTTCGGCGAGGAGGGATTCTGCTGACCGGCGAGGAGTTGATCAAGTTCGGCCTTATTGCGCACCGCGAAGGTGATTTCCATCGAGAGCCGCAGGTTCGGGTCCGCCGCGCCGACTGCGGCGAGCTTTGCGGCATCCGGGGGATGATTTCCCTTCAGTGACACGACATCGGCGCCGCGCGCGCTCCTGAGGTTGAGGCTGAGCAGCGCCAGCGTTGCGACCATCAGCAAGATAGCGTTTCGTCGCGTGCTCATAGCCCGAGCTGCTTGCGGATGTTTGCCACGATGGTTTCCGGCGGCGGCGCAATATCAATCACGATCGCATCGCGCGGCTCCTCCAGGGTATCGAACTGGCTGCCGAGGAGATCCTTGTTCATGAAGTGACTGGTGCGATGCGCAATTCTCGATGCGATCAATTCCGGGCTGCCCTTCAGGTAGACGATCTTCACCCGCCCGGGATCGACGATGATCTCATCGCGATACGATTGCTTCAGCGCGGAGCACGCGAGGATCACATTGAGGTTGCGGCCGAGGCTGTTCGCGATCAGGTCGCGGATGCTCGCGAGCCATGGCGCGCGGTCCGCATCGGTGAGCGCGATGCCGCTTTTCATCTTCGCCTTGTTGGCCTCGGAATGAAGATCGTCGGCGTCGTGAAATTCCCACCCAAGCTGCGTGGCGAGCAGCTTGCCGATGGTGGTCTTGCCCGCGCCCGACACTCCCATCACGACAATGACCATCGATCCAGCCTACACCGACGGTGAAGCGGGATCAGCCGAAGTTTGGCGAGTGTCCTGGAATCAGGACGGACGCGCGCCGTCTTTGGCCGATGCCGTGCGCACGAACGATTCGATGACGCGGGCGGTCCGGTCAGCATCGAGGGGCTTGGCGGTATAGTACTGCGCCGAATATCCGCGGGCGCGACGCTCATCCGCCTCGCTATGCGTGCTCGCGATATAGATAAGCAGTGCGTGCGGGACGAATTTGCGGATGCGATCCAGCAGCCATCCGCGCGCTTCCTCATCGACAGCGCCATCATCGACGATGACGAGGCGCACCGAGGGTCGCGAGAGGGCCTCGCGACCGATGGCCGGGTCCTCGCACAGCTCGATCTTCCATGGCGCCTTGACGGTCTTCCTGACCAGCGCCGTCAGCTCCCTATCCGATGAGAAAAGGACCAGCGTCGGAGCCGGTAAGCGCAGCGATTCGGTGGCGGGCTTCGCCGCCGTCTCGATGCCTCGCGCGCCGCGATCGCGATGAATTGCCGCCATCCTGTTTGAGGTCTCACGCATGTTGGTGGACGGCCTAATGCCCGTTATTAATTGCAAACTCGTAACTTCCCCCGAGTTCCGATGCGCATGATACCGAGCCATTGGGTGATAATTATGGCCCGTAGCCAGCGAAAGCATCGAAACGCCCCTAATCGTTGGAGCGAGAATTGTGCCAACCCCATGGCGGGGCTTTCGGGCTTCTACGGGCGCATTTTGCTCCTCTTAAACCTGAAGGGCTGTTCCCACAGGGCGCACCCGGCAAACACCATGTTCCCCTTGGCGTCACCTGGGGATTTCCCGAATCGAGGGATCAACGCCTCGATCCATATTTTAGATGGTAAATGTCGCTGGAGCATTCAGATTCAATGATGTGCCGCCGATCGATACATTTGGGCGCTATAAGTCCGAGCATGTGTGATCTTACGGTATTCGGTGCAGGCCGGTTTCGATGGCACAACAATCGCTTTAAG
>CAVXGH010000012.1:0-14527 GCA_963761255.1 uncultured delta proteobacterium | reverse complement strand
ATAGCATTCCGGCAGTGTTTCCACGATCACGCGCATGGCGACGAGGTCGTGTACGCGCTCGATGTCCATGTCGCGCTTCAATAATTTCTTATACAAACTACTGTAGCGCTTGGCGCGGATCTCGATATCGAGCGGATTGATGTCGTGACTCTCCGATATCTTTTTCAGCTCCGGCTTTATCTTTTCCAGATACTTCGCGCGCGTCGGCATAGCGTTCCTTCGCGGTCTTGAGCAGCCATTCGTATTCGCGCGGATGGAGGTAGGGGAACGCGAGGTCCTGCAGTTCGCCGCTCACGTTGTGCATGCCGAGCCGGTAGGCGAGCGAGGCGTAGATCTCATCCGTCTCGAGCGCGATGCGTTTTTGCTTGGCGGGGGCAGGGACGTAAGCGTCTGCATGTTGTGCATCCGGTCGGCGAGCTTGATGAAGACGACGCGCAGGTCCTGGCGAGAGCGCGAGCACCATCTTGCGGAGGTTCTCCGCCTTCAGTTCCTCCGCCGCGGCGCCCTTGTCCGGCTTGCCAATTATATCGCTTCCTTCGCGGGCGCCTCGCGGTATTTGATGTGCCCGAGCTTCGTGACGCCGTCCACGAGGAACGCCACCTCGGCGCCGAACTCTTTCTTAATCGTCTCGAGCGGCACGCCGGTGTCTTCCACGGTATCGTGCAGGATCCCCGCCGCGATCGTCACGTCATCCATATGCCACGATTGCAATATCCGCCGGTCGCGAGCGAGTGGTTGAAGTACGGCTCGCCACTCTTGCGCTTCTGCCCGGCGTGCGCCTGCTCCGCGAACGCGTACGCGCGCGCGATGAGACCGTTCGGGTCTTTTTTAACGCTTTCCTTGATGGTCATGAATATTTATTCCCTACATTCCTATATCCAAAAGCGTAAGATTGGTTCCTTTCTCATATTTTCCCGAATCAATGCCGCCGTCGCCCGTCGCAAGCGACGCGTATTTCTGGGATTCAAGTTTTGCGGTTAACTTATAACCGCCGATGCCGTCGGATGCATATGTGTAATAAAGAGCGCTTGAGGTGGCATTTATTGGATCTGCGGGAAGTTTTGAAATGACCGCTCCTGCGGAATATGAATTAAAATTGATGGGTATCCACCCCGTGCCGTCAATGTGGTTATAGGTAGATGATGACGCGCAATGATACGTGTACCCACTTGGTGGGGAGGGGAGATTGAGCCCCTACACTGGTTGCCAGCGGAAGAGGTTGCCTGTTGGTCTGGTATGGAGACATACATAACGGAAGACGTCCCCATAAACATCGTGCTCGGGCTGTTCATGGCGTCGGAATAGTAGAGCGAGATCGCTTTGTTGAGTGTGCTCATATCGGAAACGCGCGCCCCGTCGCGCCCCTGTCGGAGCAGTTCGACGGGATTGATGGCGAGTACCGTGACGACGGCAAGGATTCCAACGACAGCAACGACCACCATGATCTCTATAAGCGTGAATCCTTTTTTCATGCGATATAATAGTGTTTTTATTATACCACCGCACTAAAATAAAATAACCGTCTTCGCCGAACGGTCATCTGCCTGGAGGCGAAGAGGTTATTTTATTTTTTCTTCTTCGGCTTTGGCGGATTCTCTATCCAGTGCGTGAGCGCGGCCTGGAGCTCCTCTTCTGATTCTGGTTTCTTGTTCATCACGAACGTGCAATCGGGGTAGCGCGTGCAGGCGAAGAACGGTTTGCCCCGCCCGCGTGATTTTTTCTCCACGATGTCGCCGGGCTTTTCGGGCGCTCCGGCGACGCGAGGCAGTTCGGACACTTGAATCCGGTCTTGTTCCAGATCTTCATGATGCCTTTGCACTTTGGGTAATCCGTGCAGCCGAGGAAGAAGCCGAAGCGGCCGCGCGTGACCTTCATCGGCTTGCCGCAGATCGGGCAGCGCTCGTCTTTTGTTTTTTCCTCGAGCGCTTTGATCTGCGCCGCTTCCTCCGGCATCGGGAGCGTCACCTTCACGCCCGGCTCGGGGCAGGCGAGGAATTTTCCCATGCGGCCGAACTTGATGAGCATCGGCTTGCCGCAGTGCGGGCACGGCGTCGTGGAGATCTCCACCTGTTTTTCCACGCTCGCTTCCTTTTCCGCGAGATTCTTTTTGAACGGGCCGTAGAATTCGCGGCACACCTCCGTCCATTTCATCTGTGCCCTCGGCGATCTCGTCAAACTCTTCCTCTATGTGCGAAGTGAATTTGATGTCCACGATCTCCGGAAAATTTTCCACGAGCAGGTCGTTCACGAGCACGCCAATCTCCGTCGGTGCATACTTCTTATCAACTTTTTCCACGTAGCCGCGCTCCTGGATGGTGGAGAGCGTCGGCGCATACGTGGAAGGACGACCGACGCCGTCCGCCTCGAGCGCCTTCACGAGCGTGGCGTCCGTGTAGCGCGCGGGCGGTTCGGTGAAGTGCTGGACGCCCGCGGGATTTTCTTTGTGCCGTCAGTCTTTGCGAGCGAGCTGAGCGCCATCTCTTTTTCGAGCTTTGGCAAGCCGCCTTCGATCTCGTCGCTCGCGTCGTCATCACGGCCTTCGGTGTATACGCGGATGAATCCGTCAAAGACGACGGTCTGGCCGTTCGCGCGGAAGATTTCATGGCGGGGCGTACTCGCCTCGATGTCCACGGAAGTCTGCTCGAGCGTCGCTTCCTTCATCTGTGACGCGATCGTGCGCTTCCAGATGAGGTCATAGAGTCGGATCTCGCCGCGATCTTTCAGGCCCGAGCCGACGCCCGGGATCATCTCAAGATTTGCGGGGCGGATGGCCTCATGCGCTTCCTGCGCGCCTTTGCTCTTGGTGGAGTAGATGCGCGGGGAAGGGAGCTGATATTCTTTGCCGAACTCGCGGCCGATCACGGTATGCGCCGTCGCGAGCGCTGACGCCGCGAGGTTCACGCTGTCGGTCCTCATATACGTGATGTGACCGTTCTCGTAGAGGTGCTGGGCGATGACCATCGTCTGCTTGGCGCTGAAGCCGAGCTTGCGCGCCGCTTCCTGCTGGAGTGTGGATGTGGTGAACGGCGCGGACGGGTTGCGACGTACTTCCTTTACGGCGATGTCCGCTATCCGGTAATCCGCCCCCTTCAATCCCTCTATTATATGGTGCGCCTCGGCGGCATTCTTGATGCCCATCTTACCGACCGCCTTACCATCCACGGAATTCAACACGGCGGGAAACGCCGTTTTTCCCTTTGGCGGCAGGAATGACGCCTCGATCGTCCAGTACTCTTCTTTATTGAATGCCTGGATCAGACGTTCGCGTTCCACCACGAGCCGCACCGCCACGCTCTGCACGCGCCCGGCGGAAAGTCCGTAGCGGATCTTGCGCCAGAGGAACGGCGAGAGTTCGTAGCCGACAAGCCGGTCGAGCACGCGCCGCGCCTGTTGCGCGTCCACAAGGTTGATGTCGAGCGCGCGCGGATGTTCGAGCGCTTCCAATATCGCATTCTTCGTGATCTCGTGGAACGCGATGCGCTCGTACGGTGGCCGCGCCGTCTTTCTTTTCATCAAGTCCGAGCGCGTTCACGAGATGCCACGCGATCGCTTCGCCTTCGCGGTCTTCGTCGGTTGCGTCGATTCACCCACGAGTACACGCGCGGCGCGTCTTCGGCCGCAACCGCACTCGGAGTCGGATCGAAATGCGTCAGTTGAGTGAGCTGCCCGAAGAGTCCGAAGTCGCCCACGCCGGGCCGATTTCCCATCAGGAACAGCGAGCCGCTGGCGATGTGCCGATCGAGAATCGCAAGCAGGCGCCGATAACTATCCTCGATGACCGGCCGCGTAGTCGGATTCGAGCCGACCACAGTCAGTCGCGCGATCTGACGATCGGCGATCATCTTTGCGGAACGCTCGAGCCGCGCGCCATCGACATGCGGCATGCGATCGAGGATGAGCACGTACGACGCTTTCTTGATGTCGGGCTCGTAATTCCATCGATAGTGGAACATCGGCTTGGTGAGCCACTCATCGCCGTAATCCTCGATCAGCGACTGTATAAAGGCGCGCGCCGGATCAGGCGGAATCAGGGAGCGATCCTTGAACGCAGCTTCGAGGCGGAGGATCTCGAAGGTCGAATCGATCATTGCTTCGTCAGGCGCGCCGTTTTGACCGGGAAAAACGAGCGCCGGGATCAGCGCGACCGGCACCGGCGGGATGCTCACATCCTCGACGGAGCCACGCATGACCCATCGAAACGGGATGCGCCGATAGCGCAGCACCGCGCGCATCTTTCGTGAATAGGGGGAGCCGTAACCGCCAACCAGGGTAAGCGGCTTCATGCCGGAGCCTCGACTGGAAGTTGCGGATCACGCGCCGGCGGTAGATAGTCGTAGAGGTCGGCGATCAGGTCGGATTTAAGTTTCGCGAAACCCGCATCACTCCAGAGATTGCGCCACTGCAGCGGATCCTCGCGCAAGCTGTATAGCTCACCTTCGGTACCGTCATAGCTGATGTCGGGAGCCGGAACATCAGGGCCGCCGAGGCCGCCGCGCAGGATCGCGTTAATGTCGAAACCGATGTCGCGAGTACTCTTTTCATACACCGTGCAGACGAAGCCGTCGCGATAAATGGACTTCATGTGCATACCAATTTGCGCGAACTGACTATCCCATTCGGTAATCACTCGCTCGCGTCCGGAATTCGCCACCGACGGCAGCGGCTTGCCATCCATCCATGAAGGAACCGGAACGCCGGCGATCGCGCAAAATGTCGGCGCCAGGTCGAGTTGACCGACCGGCTCGGAAATCTCCAGCGGGCTCATCTGCGCGCTCGGCGCGGGACGCCAAATCATCGGGATGTGCATCAACGCGTCGACATGATACGGCCCCTTATACACCAGGCCAAAGTCGCCCTGCAGTTCGCCGTGGTCGGTGGTGAAGAACACATCGGTGCGCTCGTCCCACTTTCGTTCGGCGACGCGCCGCAGCACACGCCCACAGGCCTGATCGATGAGTTCGTTCTCGACATGCGTCATCGCATTAATCTCACGGACCTGATCGTGCGTCATCTCGGCCGGGATGAATCTCACTGGACCGCCCTCAAAATTTCGGAAGCGGCCCTCGTACCAGTCGAGCCAATGACGCGGCTTCTGACGCAGGATGGCCTCGATCTTCTCACGCGACCCCGGATGTCCCGGCGGCAACTCGAGGTCGCGCCAATTGATCCGGCGTGCCTCCGACTCGGGCGGATCCCACGGATGATGCGGGTCGGGAAAGCTCATCCATACGAACCAGTTTTCGTTCGGATCGAGCGAGTCCAGAAATGCGATCGTGCGATCCGCCACCCAATCGGTGTGATAGTGCTCGCGCGGGATGGGATTGTACTTCACTTCGGGAGCATTAGTGTCTCCGCCGCCAGTCGCACTGAGTAATGGAGCGAATCCAGTAAGCTCATTCGGATAGTTATTCTGCAACCATACTGAGTAATGCCATCCGCCCAGCGGCACATGCATCGCGAGTTCCATCCGCTCGAAGCCGCGCCATGGACCGGTGCTGCCCTTCCGTCCCATCGTGTTCTCAGGCCACTTTCCCGCCATGTCGAAGGCCGGTTCGAAGTGCGCCTTGCCCAGCAGCGCGGTGCGATATCCGGCCCTCTCATGCAAATAGGCCGCGACACTTGGAGCATCAGGCGGCAGCGCGACGCCATTGGCAAACACACCATGAGTTCGCACGTATTGGCCGGTGATCATCGTCGAGCGCGCGGGCATGCACACTACATTTTGATTGTGCGCGCGGCGAAAATTGATGCCGCTTGCCGCGAGCCGGTCGACCACCGGCGTTTTCGCGATTTTTCCGCCATTGCAGCCGAGGGCGTCGTAGCGTTGCTGGTCGGTCGTGATGAAAAGGATGTTACGGCCCATGGTGCGAGCTCCTATAGAGTCGGCATCGGATTGATTGCGTACAGCTCCGTCCGTTCGAGGCCCTCGTCGCGAAAATGATGGATTGCCTGGTACTCGGCGCTCATCCCCATCTCGATGAAAACCTTGCGCGATGGGTACTCGACGATCGCGATCGCGTCCCAATCGCCATCAACGCCGATCACTGATTGTGCGACCTGGCCCGCGAACAAGATGCGCGCGCCGATCTTTTCCAGGATCTTGGCGACGTGGCGTCCATACTCACTGTAGGATGCCGCACCGTTGCCGGGCTTGAACTTGAGCAGGTTCAGCATCACCACTTTTCCGGTTTCGGGAGCTTGGGCGATTTTTTGCATCGCCTCTGGCGTGGGCATGATGGAACTCATCGGAACCTCCTGAATGGTCAATCGCGCGAATTCAGCAATGCGGCAATAATTCGCGCGGTTACTCGGCGGGCGTTTTCAATCGAGAGCTGCTGATGGCGGCGCAGCACTTCCCAAGTCTGCCATGCCGATGCGGCATCGAGCGCGGCGACCACCTCGGCTCGAGCCGTACGTGGAAACTTTTCGATTTCAGAGCGGAACACGGCGGCCGCCTCCTCGCGCGCGAAGGCGCGCGCGTGGTCGAGGCAGCGGCTCAATTCTTTCGAAAACGGTTCGAGGAGGAGCGACGCGCGGCGGATCGGCGCGATCCGTTCCCACATCCGAACTCGCTGGCGGAGAAAGGTTTCGAGGCGACGTTCAAACGCGCCGTCGTTGGGGATCGGCTTGATCAAGGGACGCAGGCGTTCAAATTGGCGATCGGCGGCGGCGGCATAAAGCGCTTCGAGGTCGGCAAAGTGATGGAAGACCAGGCGCAGCGAAACTCCGGCGCGTTCAGCAACCCGCTCGGCGGTAGGCTTCAGGTCTCCCTGCTGCAGAAGATCGAGTATCGCATCGACGACCGCGGTTCGGGCACGCTCGCCGCGAGCACGCCGGCCGTCGATCTTTTCGTCAACCGCCAGTTCCATTGAGGAAAAATATAATTACATTGTCAGTGCAAATACAAGGGCAAATCTTTCCGGAGACGTTAGGTTGTCGCTCGTCAGGTCGGGCGTGGGATCTCCATGATGTCGAGCAGATTTTCCGTGATGCGCAGGGTCAGGCCCCAGATCGTCTGACCCCCGTAAAAGATCGCCGGGAAATTCGACGACGGACGATCCTTGTCGCGGCGCCATTCGTACTGCCCGCGGTAGTTCGGATCCGCCAGCACTCGCAGCGGCACTTCGAAGACCTCGGCAACCTCGACTTCCTGGATTCGATAATCGACCGGGCGCTTGAGCAGGCCGACGAACGGCGCCACCTGCATCCCGCTCGAAACTGTACTCATAGTAGGAAAACCGCCCAGCACGTCGACCACCTGCGGCTCGATGCCGACCTCTTCGTGCGCCTCGCGCAACGCGGTGTGGAGTAAGGTAGTGTCGGTCGGATCCACGCGGCCGCCCGGAAACGCCACCTGCCCGCGATGGCTTTCGACCGAATCAGAGCGGCGGATGAACACCAGGTGCAAGTCACCGTCGCGATGAACGATCGGAACCAGCACCGCGGCCGCGCGCGTCACCCCATCACGAGCGGGACGATCGTCGGGGTCGCTCTTATGCAATGCGCGCCGCAGCCTCTCGATCTGCTGATGCCGGGTAACGATGAGAGATTCATCCGCCACTGCACCTGCGGCGTTGTGATTCGACTTGGACATGCTGGCTCCGTTGTGCGGATAGCATATCATGAAGCGCCGCGTTCTTCTCACGCGGAAAAAGATGCGTTACCTCATCGGCAGATATCACGAAGTCGCGCTCAAAGGCGGCAATCGATGGCGTTTCGTCGATCAAATCAAAAATAATCTGCGCGCGATTTTCGGCGACTACGACCTCGGCCGCGCGCGTTCGCTCGGTTCGCGTCTGATGATCGAACTTCCGGAGGCGATTTCCGACCAGGTGGTTCGCGAACGCGCCGCGCTGGTTTTCGGCTTGCAGAATTTTTCCATCAGCTATCCGGCGCCGCTGGATATCGAGGGCATCACGCGCGAAGCGATTTCGCGCGCACGCGGCATCGAGGCGAAAACGTTTCGCGTCAGCACCACGCGCGACAATAAACGCTTCGCGCTCAATTCGATGGAAATCGACCGCGAGGTGGGCGGCGCCGTCGCCGATGAGTTCGGATTCAAGGTCGATCTCGAGGATCCGGAGCTGACGATTTCGATCGAAATCCTGCCCGACGGCGCCTTCGTCTCGGCCGGCAAGGTCCCTGGCGCCGGCGGTTTGCCGGTTGGGATTACCGGGCGCGGCCTGACGCTGCTCTCCGGTGGTATCGATTCTCCGGTCGCGGCGCATCGCATGATGAAGCGCGGACTGCATGTGGACTTCGTGCACTTTCATGGCCATCCGCTGGTGACCACTGCGAGTCGCGACAAGGCGCTCGAACTGGCGAGTCATCTGACTCGGTTCGAGGGCCGCGCGACCCTGATGCTGGTGCCGTTCGGGATTCTCCAACGCGAGATCGTCGCGAAGAGTCTCCGTCCACTGCGCGTGGTGATGTATCGGCGTTTCATGATGCGTATCGCGGCGGAGCTGGCGCGCAAGGTTGGCGCCGTGGTCCTCGTCAGCGGCGAAAGCCTTGGCCAAGTGGCGTCGCAGACCCTCGAGAACATGATGGTCATTCAGACCGCCACACCGATGCCGATTCTGCGCCCCCTGGTCGGGATGGACAAAAACGAGATCATCGTCGAGGCGCGCAAGCTCGGGACCTTCGAGACCTCGATACTCCCGGACGAGGATTGCTGCACCTTGTTCACCCCGCCACATCCCGAGACGCATGCGCGGATGAAAGAGGTCGAGGAATCGGAATCGAGACTCGAGGTCGATCGGATGGTGAATGACGCGCTCGCGCAAACCGAGGTGGTGCGGCTGAGCTTCCCGCCGCGACCGGCTTAGAAACCGATTTCGATCATCGCGAGACCGACCGCGATGGTGAGAATCGTGAGCGGAATTCCCACCTTCAAATACTCCGAGAATGTGATGCAGACGCCATGGCGGCGCGCCTGTTCGATGACGATCAGGTTTGCGATTGAGCCGACGACGGTAAGATTTCCCGCGAACGTGCTCACCGCCGAAATGATGAGGGCGATATGCTCGCTGCCGCCCAGCGCCGGAAAGACCGGACGGAAAAGCAGAACCGCGGGAACGTTGCTCACCAGATTTGAAAGAATCGTGACCACCACGCTCAGCTCGATCGGATTGGCGAGGCGCTCGACGCCGATCCATTTGATCGCGTCCCGATCGACACCCGTCGCTTCCAACCCGCCGACCACCACAAACAATCCTGCGAACATCAGGAGCATCGTCCAGTCCACCATCGCGAACACGCGCTCCGGCTTGAGGCGACGCGTGAAAAGCAGGACTGCGCCGGCACCGAGCGCCACCAGATGAGTCGGGAATCCGAGCGCGAAGCAGACCAGCGCGGCGAGCGCCACTATCGATGACTTCACCATCAAGCCGGGTATCGTCCCCCGGCTCCGGGAGCAATCGCGACGATTCGGTAGCCGCTCGCGCGACAGCTCGTGACGATAGACATACGCAATGATGACGTAGTCGATCGCGAGACAGGCTATCGCGATCGGAGCGAGGCGCAGCGCAAAGCGCGCGTAGTGCAGATGCGCGAAGCCCGCGACGATCATGTTCTGCGGATTTCCGGTGATGGTCGCGGCACTTCCAATATTGCTGGCGGTCGCAAGCGCGATCAGAAACGGCATCGCATCGATGCCGAGCAGCTCGCAGGTATCGATCAGCAGCGGGCGTCAGCGCGATGCATACGACATCGTTGATGAAAAACGCGGCGAGGACGCCCGACGCCGCCACCGTCATCGCCAGCAGGCCATAGCCGGAACGTGCTTTAAGGAGCAGCGCGCGCGCAAACGAGGTGAACGCGCCCGAGAGCCGCAGGTTGGCGACCACGATCATCATCCCAAGCAGCAGCGCGAGGGTGCGATAATCGATGGCGTCGCGCGCGGCGGCTTCGGAGATCGCACCGCTGATGACCATCGCTACCGCGCCCGCGAACGCCGCCCCGGCGCGATCGAGCCTCAGCCACGGGAATTTTCCGATCGCGATGACCGAGTAGGTCAGGATGAAGATGGTCAGTGCGGCGGCGGTGTGGGTCATCAGGTTGGAGGAAGAAGCGACCTCGTGAAATGATCCCGATTGAGCATCGCGCGATCAAGTCGTATGTCTTGCTCAAGTCGCGGAGGAATTCGGACATGGATTCGCAGGTTAAGATTGCCGAAATCGATCACGTGGTTTTCAAATGCCGGGATCAGAACAAGATGCTCGATTTCTACACGCGGCTGATGGGCCTCGACCGAAGAGCGCCGCCTCGAGCCGATGGGCCTCATCCAGCTCCGCGCCGGCCGCAGCATGATCGATTTGGTCCCCGCGGAGGACAAACCCGACGCGAAATCGAAAGACGTCGACCACGTATGCCTCGGTATCGAGGCCACCGATATGTCCGCCATCGCGCGGTACCTGAAAGACGCCTCCGTCGACATTATCGAGGGGCCGGTGACCCGCTACGGCGCGCATGGAATGGGGCTTTCGATCTATATCCACGATCCCGAAGGCAACGTCATCGAGCTGAAGCAGATGCCCAAGTGACCGAATTCCGGTCCTGGCCGATCCCTATGCGCAGGAAACACTTCGCAGCTTTTGTGTCAAGGAGCGCTTGTTTTTGACTGCTACCACACTAGAATCTCTCCCGATGATAAAATCCAACTTTCGAATCCTGCGGCCATTCCTCACGGTGGTCGCGCTTATAGGGGCTGCGGCGTTGTCGGGATGTTCGGGCGGCGGACCCGCGAAAACCGCGCAGACCTACGTTGACAATCTGAAGTTGTACAATTATCCCGCCGCCTACCAGGCCCTGTCGCATCAGGATCAGATCGATAAGACGATGGACGACTTTCTGAGCGCAATACCGCTCGCGCCGGATGTTAGCCGCGACTGGTTCAAAGGCATTCTCGGCGCTCAGGAATTCGTGGTCGGCGATGTGAAGCAGGAAGGCGACGACAAGGCGGTGGTTACGGTCAAGGTTACGCGTCCCGATCTGCCGCTATGGGAACGCACCATCGACGCCACCACCGATCCGAACTCCGGTCCTGACCAGTCCGCGCAAAAGTCCCTCACCGAGAAAACCTTCCCGAAGGTGAGCTACGACGACGACATCGTCACAGTGAAGGAAGGCGGCGAGTGGAAAATCCTGGTCGACTATCCCGAAAAGGAAGCCGTCGAAAAGAAACATAAGGAAGGCATCGAGGCCTACCACAAGCACGATTACGACAAGGCCATCGCCGCTTACCAGGCGGCGATTGCGGAACTCGATAAGGAAGAGGCTACCGGCAACGCCGGCATAAAGTTCCGCCTGCAGAGGGAACTCGACGATATCAACAACGTCAAGGCGCAGATTCCCGAAGGGCTCGCCTACGTTCCGAAGCTCGCGCTCAGCGACGTTGACATGAAGATGGCGGCCTCACGGGTGCCGGGAATCTTCGGCAAGATCACCAACAACGGCGACAAGGCGATCGATGAAATCGTCGTCACCGTGACCTACTCCGAGGGCAAGGGTAACAAGAAAAAACAGGTCTTCTCGGAAGAGCATTCGATCGTCGTAACCCCAATCGAGTTCCTCAACTTTTCGCGTCCCGTGGTTCCGTTCGTGCCCGGCGAGACTCGCAGCTTCGGCTTCAAGCTGACCGCGCCGCCCGAGATCCAGAACAAAGCTAACCCCGACCTCGAAGTGAGCGGCGTCGTGTTCACCCAGTCCAAGGCGCCCTTGCCGAAGCCACCCGCACAGCCTACGCCGACGCCGGCATCGGCTGCTGGAGCACCTGGCGCTGCTGGAAGCCCCGGAGCGGCGCTTCCTCCGCCACCACCACCTCCCCCTCCGCCGCCACCACCTCCTCCGCCGGCGCATTGATCGAAGCCGCGCGAACGAGTGCATAATGGAATCGCGAAGGTTAACTGCCTTCGCGATTCTGTTTTTCTGCGATTGTAGTTTATGGAGGTTCAGCCTCGCGGTTTGCCGACTTCAGTCACCATCGCGATTCCGACCCATAATCGTGCGCGAACATTGGGCGAAACACTCGATAGCCTGCGGGCGCTCGCGAGGCCCGATGATGTCGCGCTCGATTGCGTCGTTATCGACAATGCCTCCACCGACAATACGCCACGCGTCGTCGAGCAAGCCGCTGTTTCGTCGCAGTTTCCGATTCGTCGCGTGCTCGAGCCGCGCCAGGGTTCCAGCTTCGCACGCAATCGCGCCGTCGATGAGGCGCGCGATGATTTCATCTTCTTCCTCGATGACGACGCGGTCGCTGACCCGCAGTGGCTGGGTGCGATGCTCGCAGCGATGGAGACGCGCAATCTCGACGCCGCATGTGGGATGGTGCTGCCGCGATGGAGTATGCCTCCGCCTCCGTGGCTCGGGCCCAAGCTATGGGTGAAGCTCGCCGTGCATGATCGCGCGGCAATCGAGGCGGCGCCCGCCGCGGCGGTCGAGGTGCTGGATAACTACTTCAGCGCTAACGTAGGGTTTCGGCGCTCGGCCTTCGGGCGCTTCGGGCGCTTTCGCGAAGACCTCGGCGTGGTCGGCAAGAATCCAATGTCGGGGGAAGATACCGAGCTCTTCGCGCGCATCATCGCGAGCCGCGGCAAAATGGGATTCGTCCCCGGTGCCATCGTGCATCATCTAATTGGCCCCGAGCGGATGACGCGAGAATACCTGCGCCACAAGAGTTTCGCATACGGTTTCGGCAGCGCGGTTGCCGGCGGCAACAGCCATAACCATCTCGATAAGCTCGCGAAAAATCTATTTCGTATGTGCGCCGCCGCGCTTCGAGGTGACCGGGAGAGCGTCGTGTTCCATCAGCTCGAATGCGCAAACTTCTTCGGCTACTGGCGCGGCCGCCTCGCACTCCGACGCGCTTGAAAACTTCACGTACCGCCGACTTCCAGGTAACCAGCATCGCGATTGTTGCGATGGTTAATGTGCCCGCGCTTTAAGCAGACCTCGCTCGCTCCCGGCCAACATAATCAAGCAGTTCGCGCCCAAAGTCGGTCGAGGCCTGAACCAGTTTCAGATCGATCGGCACGACCTGCATCTGCAGGCGAATCAGGTCGCGATCTTCTTTGATATCGGGCTGAATGCCGCTGAAGAAAAACCCGCTCCTCTCGAGCTCATCGCAAACCCGCGAAGCGGCCGGATTGTCGATGAAGATGTTGACGAAGATCGCCTCCGCGCCTTCCGCGATGAGAGCCGCGCGAGCCGCATCGACGCGCCGGGTGCTCTCAGAGCCGGCTTCGACCACCGTGATGTAGCCGGCGCGCTGCACGCGATCGTAGTTGGAGCGGACCTCGCCCGCGCCCTCGCCCATCGGTGCGATACCGAAAGCGAGCTCGCGACCGAGGCGCGAAAAAATCGCGCGCGCTATCTCATGGTGGCGCTCGGGAAGGTAGACCGTGGTTTTTTCCGGCCGCCGGAAGTACTTGAAATAAACGGCCGGCGTCACGCGCTGCGGAAAATCGATCCCGAATCCCGATACCACCCAGGCACCGAGTTTCAGACCGGTAGGAACTCCTTGAACCGAATCGAACGCCAGCTGGCTGAACACATGATGCGTGACCGGCTCGGCATATACGCCGATGCGGCCTTGCCTCTCAGCCTCGCGCAGCAGCAGCGCGCCAGTCCGCGCCAGCAGATGATGCTGGCGGGCCTCGGGCAGGACCATCGCTTCACCGATCTTTACAAAGCGCTCGAGGTTGGGCCGCTCCAGCGCGCAATGACCGAGCACGCGGCCCTCGTCATCGACGGCGACTGCCGAGGTCAATTCGCCGCGACGGTTCTTCTCGAGCAGCTCCTCGGGAGTGAAAACCTCGGTATGAAAATACGCCGCGCCGTAGACGCGGGTGGCGAGTTCGGGAACCCCGCGGGCGTCATCCGGCGTCAGCAGCCGTACGATGGGTCTTTTAGACTCTCCACTCACGATGATCTCGACGCCTCCCCGCGAATTCCTCTTAGCATAAAGTCTGGAAGTTATACTTTCAGGCTAGCCGGGTAAATCACGGCTGCTTCCAGAGCAGCGGCATCAGGCGCTTGTCTCACATCCTCCACTTCGATTTGATTTGTCACGGATTTGCTCGAGGAAGGCGCGCCATGGAGAAGATGCATTTCACCCGGATGGATTTTTGGACCACATTTGAAGAAGTGTCTTTCGACCCTGACTATCCAAATGAGCCGATCAGCACCTTCGCGCCGATGGTCCATCGCATTTTGAACAAGCCCTGGCTGCCTCCTACGAAAGCAACCTGACGATGCTGACTGATAGCGCCAGCGACATCGTCAACGCCTTCCTGCTCGTCTATGCGGGCCTGTTTCCGATCATCAATCCGATCGGCAACGCACCGATTTTTCTCGGCCTCACCCGCCGTTGCACCGAGGGCGAACGCAACTCGCTCGCGCTTCGCGTAACCCTCAACAGCTTCTGCCTGCTCCTCGGCTCGCTGCTGGTCGGCTCCTACGTGCTCGAATTTTTCGGCATCACCTTACCGATTGTCCGCGTCGCCGGCGGATTCGTCGTCGCTGC
>CAVXGH010000011.1:0-83931 GCA_963761255.1 uncultured delta proteobacterium | reverse complement strand
TTCGCGGGGCCGAGCGAAGGGAACTCGACGACGCCGGTCTCGCGCGGACCGAGGCTGGCCTTCGCGGTGCCGAGCGGCTTGTCGTCGCCACTCACGGTTACCGTGATCTCGCTCGGCTTGGGCGAAAAGTTCGCGACCGTAAGCCGTGCGTGCAGCGCCTCGGCGCCGAAAGTCTCGCGCCGCAAGGTGAAGGAGCCGATCGCAAAATTGTCGATGGGATCGCCGACCGTGATCGCATCGATGAGCGGTGGCGCAGGGGGCGCGAGCGGCCGCGAACTTGCAAAAATCACCTTGCTCACGCGTCCGCTCGAGGATATTTCGCCGAGCCGGTTGGCTACCGCGGCCGGATCTCCGGGCGCATCGGAAGCCTTGGCCTCGGCAATTTGAAAACGCGCGTCCTCGGGCGAGAGCGGCGCGCCATTCACCTGATGTGGTTGCGGCGCGGTCAGATACAGCGCGACGGTGCTCGGGTCGCTGTTCGAGAGCATCGTGTCGGCTTCCTTGCGCGCCTGCTCGAAGCGGGTGGTGCCATCGTGCGTGCGCGCCTGCATCGCAGCGGAGTTGTCGAGCACGATCGCGATCGGATTGCCGTGTTTGATGAGGTAGGGCCGCGCCATCGCGAGCACGGCGAGGCTCAGGATGAGCAGCTCGACAAAGAACGTCCAGTCCAGTTTGGGCAAGCCGCCGAAGCGTTCCTTGCGCATCGCATGGAGCGCGCGAAAGGCGAGCACGCTGGAAACCGTCACGCGCGCCGGCCGCTCGCGTGCGAGGTAGGCGAGTATCAGCGCGGGCACGATGGCGAAGAAGATGAGCGCGCCGGGGTTCAGGAGACCCATAACGTGGCTCCTGGTGGAAGGAGAGACCTAACCCCTAACCCCTTCCCCTGAAGGGGAAGGGGGACCAGAAAAGATCTCGATCTCATCGCAATAGGTTGGACACTGCTATCAATTCTTCTCCCCTTCCCCTTCAGGGGAAGGGGCCGGGGGTTAGGTGCGTGGCGCAGCAAAGAGGGCGTCATTTGGCGAGGCCTAAATCGGCGACCGCTTTCAGGAAAAATTCGTGGAAGTCCTGGTCCGTCGTGTGCAGCGCGTAATGCATCCCGCGCTTGAGACAAAATGCCTTGATCTCACGCGACAGCCGCTCCAGGGTGTGGTGATATTGCGCACGCTCGCGACTGCCGATCGATACCCGCAGCGCTTCGCCGGTTTCCGCATCGACAACTTCGACATCGCCGTCGAGCCCTTGCCCCGACATTTCGCGGCCGCCGAGGATTTGTACCGCGGTGACATCCATCGTCGCCGCACTGAAGACCCCCAGACCGCGAGTGGCGACGTTGGGCAGCATCAGGAAATCCGAGATGACGAAAACCTTGCCCGCACGGCGCAGGCCGACCAGGTCGCGCGCCATGTCGGCCGCAAAATCGGTGACGCCGCTCGTCTTCATGCTCTCCAGACGCTGCGCGAGCTCCACGATGCGATGGCGTCCTAGCACGAAGCTCGGCGGCGGTCCGTGTCCCGCGCCGGCCAGCACCCGAATCATCACGCGATCGCCGGAAGCCAACGCCACGTAGGCGATCGCGAGCGCGGTCAGGATGGCGCGCGCGAATTTTTTGTCGGCCGCCGGAAATCCCATCGACGCGCTCGCATCGACGAAAATGTAGGTGAGGAGGTCTTCTTCTTCCTTGAACAGCTTGACGTAGAGCTTGTCGGTGCGCGCGTACATCCCCCAGTCGATGTAACGAAAGTCGTCGCCGACTGAGTAATGCCGATAGTCGTTCCACTCCAGCGACGACCCGCGCTTGGGCGACAGATGGGTGCCGCGGCCCATCCCGGCATACTGGCGGCGCGTCTTGATGCGCAACTCTTCCAGCCGTCCGAGGAAGGTCGGCGTGAACTCGGCGGGTAATCCGAACACTAAATTTTCCCTCGACTCCGCTGCGCTCGGCTTTTCAAATTCGACTCGGGCTCCGCTTGCGCTCCGCCTCGTCGGCTTCGCGGGAGCGACTGCGTCGCGGCGCTGCGCGCCCACTTCGTGTCTCGATCGAGACATTGCGCCGAGATTTCATCGGGAAGTGCACCTGGAGACTCTGTTCATAGAGTCCGCAATCGGAATGCCCGAGCCCCTTTCCTTAACTACGCGAGGTCGCAGGACGTTTAATCTTCTTGGTCACCTGCTCGAGGAGTTGCTCGGTCGAAACGTTTTCCGCCTCGGCCTGGAAGTTGCGCAGCAGGCGATGGCGCAGGGCCGGTACAACGTTGTCGTCGATGTCCTCATAGCTGACGCTGACGCGGCCCGCGAGCAGCGCATTGACCTTGCCGCCGAGAATCAGCGCCTGCGCGCCGCGAGGAGAAGGCCCGAAGCGCAGGTATTGCGTGATCTCAGGGGTGGCGCCGGGACTGCCCGGTGTGCACGCGGTGATGATCGAGATGATGTAGCGCTCGACCGGCTCCGACACCATCACCTCGCGCGCGAGCTGCTTGAGTTCCTCGATTTTCACCGGCGCCTCGCCGGGGGCGAAACTCGGCTGCACCTTGTAGGTCTGCGCTCCGGTGGTGCGATGCATAATCTCACGCAACTCGTCGGGCTTCGGCGAGCCGATCACGACTTTGTAGAGGAAGCGATCCATCTGCGCCTCGGGCAAGGGATAAGTGCCTTCGAGCTCGATGGGATTTTGCGTCGCGAGCACGATGTAGGGCGGATCGAGGCGATAAGTTTCGCCGAACACGGTGACCTGGCGCTCTTCCATCGCTTCGAGGACGGCCGACTGCGTTTTCGGCGTCGCGCGATTGATCTCGTCACCGAGGACCATGTGCGCGAAAATCGGACCGGGCTTGAAGACGAACTCGCGATGCCCGTTGGCCTCGGTCAGCACCTGCGTGCCGATGATGTCGGCGGGCATCAGATCGGGGGTGAACTGGATGCGCTTGAAGCTGAGGCCGAGCACCTCGCTGGCGGTTTTGACCATCAGCGTTTTGCCCAGGCCGGGGACGCCTTCGATCAGAATATGGCCGCCGGCGAAGAGCGCGGTGAGAAGTTTTCGCACCACCTCGCGATGGCCGACGATGACGCGACCGACTTCCTCTTCGGCGCGCCCGAAGACTTGCTGAAATTCAGTTACGCGTTGGTCGGGCGATTGTTTCGGAGCCGCTCCCATCCGTTGTCCTCTACTTTTGCAGTTGCGAGTCGCGATCCATCATCTGATGAGATCGCGATAGCGCGGCGGTACCAATTGCCTCTCATCGGGAGGCGCGGTATCCGCCGACGCTGCGAGCGGCGCATTGGTGTATGCGGTGGTGGCCTTGGGCCGCTCGGTGTCGATTACAGTTTTTCCGTCGTCACTGGAAGCCACGCCGGAAGGAATTTTGAAAACCACGTAACGCGCATCATTAAGATGAAGCCCGGGACCTTTCTCGCCGGGTTTGAGAAAGCGCTGATAATTCGCCGCGGTCGGAAACTCACCGAGATGGGTATCGCCGCCGGTGCCGCCGGTATTCGGCTTGGGACCCTGGCCATTGGGCATTTTGTTACCGGCGTTGTTGCCGGCCTGCGGCACCGGCATCGGCGCGCTGCCCTTCTCATTGGGATTTTTGTTGCTGCCGCCCTGCTGATTGGGATTGTTGCCGGGCTGTGGCGCCTGCGCGGTTTTCGCATCGGGCGCGGGTTTGTTGGGGGTCTGGTTCGCCGCGAGGTCATCGGTCTGGACCTGGGCCTGCGCCTTCGCGAGCTCATTTTTCAGCTCGACGCTGTCCGCGGTGCCATTGTTCTTCTCGCCGTTTTTCTTGCCGCTGCCTTTGCCCTGCGAGCTGCCGTTCCCGTTGCCTTCGCTCTTTCCCGAGCCTTTGCCATTGCCCTGACTCTGGCCGCCTTCACCTTTGCCCTCGCTGCCGCCGGCGGCGTTCGCCGATGCCGACGCTCCCGAGCCCGAACCCTTGCTGGTGCCAGTGGACGCGCCAGCCTGGTCACCGGCGCTGGCTTGCTTCTTCTCGACCTCGGCGAGGACCTCGTCGAGCTGCTTCTTTTTTTCCTCGGGCGGGATGTTCGGATTGGTAAGATTCCGGGCAACCTTCTTAACTTTCTGCGCGATCTGCTTTTCTTCCGGCGTGGTTGCGGAAGCCTCGATCTTGTTGGCGAGTTTGCGCAGTTGGATTGCGGTGGTATCGATCGGCAAGGGTGGCCGAATCAGCGCCAGCGCGAGGATTCCGAGGGCGACCATGATCGCAACCGCCGGCAGCGTGGATTGTTTTATCGGATCGCCGACTTCGACCACGAATTCTTTTTCGGGGTTGAATGAGCTCAGCGCTCCCATCACGTTGCGTATTAGAACGGGAAACAATGGTGACCGCGACGGCTCGGGTAGCGCCGGATCAGACAGCGTCGCGAGGGTCACCACTTGCTCATTCGCATGGACGCGCGCATCGATCTGGATTGCCGCGCCGACGAAGTCATCCGCGACGGAGTAGGCGCGCCAGCCTCGATAGACACCGATGACGATCGCGATGAGAGCGGCCGCGACCAGTGCCAGCCGCGCATCCAGCATCAGATTGGAAGGCATGAAATATCCCGCGCGCTCCCAGGTGACCTCGCCCAGCGCGGGAAGCAATCCGGCCAAAATCATCGCGGTCAGCGCGGGCGCGAGGAAATAAATCGCCGCCCGGATCGCGGCGATGCGGGCAATCCGCTGGCGCGCGAGGGAAATCAATTCGACAGGATTGATGGCCACGGTTCTACTTATCTCACGGCGCGCGGCGCGGACGACGGCCTGGCTTCATCATGCCACACGGTCTTGCGCAGCATCGCGATGGCTTTCTGATGCTCCTGGTACGATTTGGAAAATACATGGGTGCCGTCATCGCGCGCGACAAAATACAGGTAATCGCTCTTCGCTGGATAGAGCGCGGCCTCAATCGATTGCTGCCCCGGATTTGCAATCGGTCCGGGCGGGAGTCCCGCGAACGAATAGGTATTGAAGGTTGATGGGACCCGCACCGCGGCTGCCGCAGACTGACTTTCTCCCTCGAAACTATACTCAGCCGTGGGGTCAGATTGAAGCGGCATTCCAAGGCGCAATCGATTGTAAAAAACACTCGCAATAAGCTTACGCTCGCCAGGAATTTTGGCTTCCTTCTCGATGATCGAGGCCATCGTGACCAATTCGCGCGGCGTCAGCCCGAGCTGGAACATCCGCTCCTCGGCCTGCGGCGTCAGCACCGCGTAGAATCGCATCAGCATCGCGCTCAGGACGTCCGGCACCTTCGCGCGAGGTGAGAACTTGTAGGTCGCGGGGAACAGGTAGCCCTCGGCGCCGAGCGGCAGCAGACCTAGCGCGGTGACCAGGGGGCCATTGCGCGCGGCATTCTCGAAGTCGGGCTGGCAGATGAGTCCGGTCATCGCGAGGCGCTCGGCGATTTGATGAACGGTGAGGCCCTCGGGAATCGTCACGACGATGGAGATGAAGTCGCCGTTGACCAGATGCCGCATGACATCGGGGATGCGCTCTCCCCCCTTGAACTCATAGTCGCCGGGTTGGATGCGCCGGGCCTTGCCGGTCAATTCGCCATAGATGAGGAGAGCGGTGGAGCTTCGAACGACCCCGGCCGCCTTGAGCTGACGCACGACCGACCGGAACGATTCACCCTTTTCGATTGCGACCTGACCTGGAGGCGCGAGTATCGGTGCGGGCGCGACCCACAGAAAAAGCCATGCCGCGACGAGGGCGAGAACACATGCGCCGAAAATCGATATTGCGATGCGGATGAAGTTCTTCCCCATCAAGCGGACCAATCGTAATCATAGTCGGACGCAGCGATTGTTTCAGCCTGGCACGGCCGGGTCGGGCATCTCGTTCATCGCCATCATGAATTTGCCCGACGGGGCGCGCGGGATTCGCTCGAGGCGTGCGAACTCGATGGTCGAGGGTGAGTGTAAAATCGAATCGAAATGGCGATGAAATTCCGCTTCATCCTCGGCGGCGAGGTTGCGATCGCCTACATAGCGGACCACGAAGGAGTCAATCGCGCGCTGCGCGATTTGATT
Source organism: uncultured delta proteobacterium (assembly GCA_963761255.1). Lineage (GTDB taxonomy): Bacteria > Desulfobacterota > Binatia > Binatales > Binataceae > DATGKG01. The sequence continues at coordinate 77,898 of CAVXGH010000011.1, read as the reverse complement.
CTGGGTTATCCATTCGCGCACCAGCAGCGGGCGAAAAAGCGGCCAGGGGGTGAAATATTTTCCCGCGCGATCGACGAACAGGTTGATGTCGCGGCCGCCGATCGCGCCGATGAGAGGCAAGGTTCGGCCGCATCGGCATGCTCCTTCGGCGGCATTGGCGTAGTCGCCAATCTCGTAGCGTATTAGCGGCATCAGGCGATTGCGGAGCGTAGTAACCAATACCCTGCCGAGCGTCCCCGGCGCGGCCGGCGCGCCCGCGTCATCGACGACCTCAACGATCGCGTGTTCCGCATTCACGTGATAGCTGCCCATCGGGCACTGCCACGCGAGGAAGACCTCGGTCGAGCCGTAGTTGTCGGATATTTCCACCCCGAACACGCGGCGGATGCGCTCGCGCTGGGAGTCTTCCAGCACTTCGGAGCCGGAGAAGACCCGCCGCAACGAAGGGAGGCGTTCGCGGCGCGCCTCGAAGATGCGCGCGAGCCCATCCAGATTCACCGGATACGAATAGAGGAAGACCGGATCTATCTTTCGCAACGCGTCCGCCAACTGTTCCATCTCCGTCAGATGCGACATGAAGCTGATGCCGAGCAGCCGCGAACGCCGGGTAAACAGAAGGTCGGGCGTGTGCATCGCGGTGGAGACGATCCAGAGATTACGCTGCAAAGGGTTCCATCCGTTCTCGCGCAGATAGCGCGCCCGTGCGGCGAAGCGGGTCGCCTGATGTGCGTGGTCATAAAAGAAAGAGACGGAATTGCCGGTTGATCCCGAAGTGAGGCCCGACGCCAACAGCGAGGCATCGGGGTGCATGGCGCGCACCGAACTGGCCAGGGTGGGGATCTCTTGCCGGGGCAAAATCGGCAAAATCTGAAGGTCAGATAGCTTGGGCGTCGTGGACGGGAGGCGCTCACGATAGAATGGTATCCGGAGTGCCGCTTCGAGGGACGAGTCGAGATGTCGGCTAACGTATGCATCAAGCTGTTCCCTCGACCAATATTGCGACCGCAACATCAGCAAGTATTGCGGCAGCGCACCAAAAAGCCCGTCCAATCTCTGCATCAGCAGCCCGGTCTAACCTTAGCATCGCCAAGCTTCACTTGATCTAGTTCTGCTTATTACCTAAAACATGCACCACAGGGGAGCCTCCAATGAAAGGATCGAAGACTATCAATTTGAATCATTTGGCCGACCAGTTGGTTGACGAGATCGAGCAGATGCTGGGCGGCATTCGCGGGGATGCTGGAGGCGCTTTGTGGACCGCCACCATGCGACCCGCCACCCGCGGCGGCAAGTGCATGATTGGTGCCGCAATCGAGGAACCGGTTGAAGGCTGAAGACCAGAATCGCGCAACTGCCAAAAGAGGTGCTTATGGCGCATCGAGACCCGATTAGCTTAGATAATCTTTCGTGAAACCATGGCGATGAAATTGACCAAATCCTAGCCGGTATTCGCGGCTCGACTGATGCGATTCTGTGGACCGGTCAGATGCGCGCGGCGATTCGCGGCGGAAAGGTATGCGGGCATTCGACTGTCGACGAGAGCGATACTAACAACAATCTGTAGCGTTTCCGACTCCAGTCGGAACCAGTAGCATCGCGAATCAATGAGTCCCAAGGAATTGCTGTGGGCCGATTCCGATGGTTATCAACGCCGGTTCGAAAAAAGCGCCCTCGCATTAGTTGCTGTTCAACGCGCCCTGCGCTCAACATCTCAATCGATCGCCGGTAGTGCCGAGTTCGTCAGACTCTACGAATGGGTCGCGAGTGCCGACCCTAATCACTTCACCCGGGTTTGGCGCGATCCGAGCGCCTATTTCTGGGTGCGGCGAGCGGTCCATTTCCTCGCGAGTTGCCGGGGCGAGCCATTAGGCACCGCGGAGCGGGACTACTGCGCCGAAGTTGGAGTTGATAGTCCCACTGCGGCCTTGGAACATCATCTGCGCGGGTTCCGGCGATTTGCACTCGCGCTCGCGATTATCGCTGGTAAAGACCTCTCTTTCGATGAACCGTATGAGGCTTCGCTACCGATGGCGATTCCCGGCACGCCCTATGTCCTCACAGGCGAAGGGGGCGCGACGACTGCCGGCTTCCGTTCCGGCGCGATCGAGCTATTGAATCCTGTGCGCCGGCTTCCGATTGGCGACGTCGGCAGCGCATCCGACCAAGGTGCGCACCTGGAGCTTTGCCCCGTCATTGGGTGCGATGAGGTAAGCGTCTTTCTGAATCCCGCGATGTTCCGGGTTCCGGGGCTGGGCATTCCTCGCGAATGGACCAAGCTACCGCTCTCGTTCCAATTCGAGCACGCGCATCTGGTCAGCGCCGCGCTCGCGGCCATCCGTTTGTATCAGCCGATGACGTTCGGGCATCTCACGGCTGGGCTGCACACGCTCGCGCTCAAGCCCGAGGACGGTACGTTTGTCAACGTCACCGCATCGGAATTGCCGGGAGCATTCGTATGTCAAGTGCCGGCTGATCCGTACGTTTTGGCATCGTCGTTCATTCATGAGTTTCATCACAACACGCTGTTCGGTATCGAGGAGCGCGGCCCGTTCTTCGAGATGCAAGAAGAAGATGCGGTCGAGGGCGAGAACCATTACTCCCCATGGGTGGAAACGCTCCGGCCGCTGCACGGCATCCTGCACGCGGTGTATGTCTTTGTGCCGGTATTTCGCTACTGGAGCGCCGTGCTGCGCGACGGAGCGCTGAGCGAACAATTGGGATTTGCGCGTGAGCAGATGGCGCGCATCCCGGTGCAATTGCAAATGGGAATTAATCAGTTACACCGTCATGCGAAGCTGACGCCGCTGGGGGCCGAAATCGTTGAGGCTTTGGCTGTCGAGGCGGCTGAAGCTCGGAAAGAATCTGACGCTTTGGGACTAACTCTCAAGACGCCGGTCATCGGTATCACCAGGAGCGGCGCTCTGCGGCCGCTAATTCGGGGCGGGCGACAGTTTTCCGTCGGGGAATCCTTGCTTGAGCATCTCGAAGCAAGCGACGTGCTGGGAGAGTGCGCCCCGGAGAAAGCTGCGATCGTTCGCGACCTCGCCGGTTGAGTCTGAGTCGTTAGTTGTTGCCCGACCCTGATGGGTGCAATTCGAGATAATTCTCCAAAATGATGACCGCCGCGACCGCATCGATAGCGTGTTTCTTTTTTCCACGTGGCACCGAATTACCCAGCCGCCGCTCCGCCTCGAAGCTGGAAAGACGCTCATCCTGAAGCTTGACCTCGATACCGAGGGCCGCGCCGAGCTTGGCGGCGAAGTTTCGGGCGTGCCGAGCCATCGGACCCTCGGTTCCGTTCATGTTGACGGGAAGCCCTATAACAAGGCAGTCTATTTCACGGCTCCCGAGTGCCTGTCGGATAGCCTCCAAATCGGCGCCGAAAGAGCGTCGTTCAATGGTGCGTAAAGGATGCGCTGAAAGACCGTGGGCGTCGGTCACAGCGAGACCGATTCTGCGCGCACCCAAGTCCAAAGCAGCGATCGCCATAAGTGGTATGCGTAATGCTATCCACACCGGCGGCGAAACTCGACCAGCGAGGTGTTAGTAAATGAATCAAGAAATCCTTGCTACCAAATGGCGAATAATTTAAGGTTCGCACCGATGGGGATTCGGGGATTGCTCTGGGGGGGCCATCCGCGTGCGCTGGTTGCGCTCGTTGTTGCATTTTTGGCAACTGCGACCGCGCTTACCCTTTTCATTTCGCGAACCAATTCCAACAGTTCCGACGTCGCGTTGATGGGCGCCGGATCGCAGGATGTTGATACCTACGCCGAAGCCGCGGAATCCGCCGCACCGGCACCTCCCGCGATAGCGATTCAAACCGACCTCGACCATACCGCGACCATCGAACGCTACCTGATGCGGGCCGGCCTCGGTCAGCAGAACGCTCACGCGTGGGCGGCATTCTTCCAGAGCGCCGCGAAGAGCAATCTGCTTCACAAGGGCCATCCGGTCACGGTTTACAAAGACGCCGAAACCGGGTCAGTGACCGGCTTCAAGTACGACATCGATGATCGGGTCCAAATCTACGAATCGACCCTCGGCGCCGGAATCATCAAGGCCTATCGGCAGCCGATTCGATACACGGTCCGGCCCGTCAGCCTCGCTTTCGAGATCAAAAACAATAACTTCCACGCCAGCGCGCTGAAGCAGCATCTTCCGGAATCCATCGTCGAGTCGCTCGAGGACGCTTTTTCCAGCCGCTACGACCTCGACCATATGGCGGCCGGCACTGCGGTCAAGTTGATCTATGACGAGCATGTGAGCCGCGATGGGGTGCATCGCGTGCCCGGCGATGTCGAAGCCGCCGAAATCCGTCACGGAACTCACACCATCAAAGCCTTCGCGTTCCGCGATGAGCACGGACGAGCGCATCTCTACGACGAAGAGGGGCACGCACTCGGTCCTCAGTTCCTCCGCTTCCCGGTCAACTTCCAGTACATCTCGTCCGGCTTCACGTGGCATCGATACCACCCGATTCTTCACCAATATCGGCCTCATCTCGGGGTTGATCTGGCGGCGCTGTATGGAACCCCCGTCAAGGCCATCGCCGACGGCAGGGTGGAAACCTCGGGATGGTGCGGCGAACTCGGCAACTGCATCCGTATCGATCACGATAACGCCACGGTCAGCATCTACGGGCATCTTTCGAAGATTGGCTCCAATGCCACTCCGGGCAGCTACATCCGCATGGGCGAGGTTATCGGGCAGGTGGGCTCGACCGGTCTGTCGACGGGACCCCATCTTCATTTCGCGATCGAGAAGCGTGGCCTCAATGTCGACCCGCTGACCCAGACCCTCGGTGTGCATCATCAGATCTCGCCTCGGATGCAGGCGCTTTTCGACAATCTCAAAACCCGGTATCAGACCGCGCTCGCGAAGCTGCCCAATCTCGGTAGCCAGTTCGCGGCCGCGATTTCGCGCAAGCCCGCCATCTCGTCATTCGCCGACCAGTACCATGTGACGCTGACGCCGCACCTGACCTCGCGCCACCGGCATCACGCGCTGGTGCCCGATGTGGCGCGCATCTACAAAGCCGCGGCCGCTGACTGACCTTTTCTCGTCGCCATCAGGCTCAGGGTCGCTCGGAGCGCTTTCCAGATCGCATGCGGCTTTGTTACCGTCTCGCTTTTCCAGTACCTGAAGGGAGTCATCGTCGATGAAGCTTGATACAACTTTGCTCGCACGCAATTTAAGAGAAGCCGCGCCCGCTTCCGAAGCCGCCGAGGCCGCCGGCTTCGATGCGATCTGGACGGCGGAGGCCGGCAGCGACGCCTTCCTGCCTGCCGCGCTGGTCGCGGAGCATACCAAGAAAGTCAAAATCGGAACCGCGGTTGCGATCGCATTTCCGCGCAGCCCGATGGCGACCGCGCAAGTCGCGTGGGACCTCGCGGGATTGTCGGACGGTCGATTCATTCTCGGCCTCGGCACCCAGGTGAAGGGGCACATCGAGCGCCGTTACGGCACCAAGTGGGATGCGCCGGTGCCCAAGCTTCGTGAGTACGTGCAGTCATTGCGCGCGATTTTCGAATGCTGGGACAAGGGCGGCTCGAAGCTGAAGTACGAAGGCAAGTTCTATAATTTCTCGCTGATGACGCCGTTCTTCACCCCGCCGCATCACAGCTGGGCGAACATCCCGATTTACATCGCGGGACTCAATGAGCACATCCTGCGGCTGGCCGGTGAACAATGCGACGGTTTGCATGCGCATCCGTTCAACTCGCCCAAGTACCTCGCGGATTTCGTTCTTCCGCATGTCGAACAGGGACTCAAGAAGTCCGGACGCGATCGCAAGAACTTCAAGATCGCGGCGATCGCCTTTGCGATCGTCGGACATAACAAGGAAGAACAGAACAAGGTGCGCGAGCAGGTCCGTCAGCAGATTTCGTTCTACGCTTCGACGCGCACCTATCGGGTGGTCCTCGAGACTCACGGATGGGGTGCGGTTGCCGATCGCCTCAACGAGAAAGCGGCGAAAGGCGAGTGGGCCGCGATGGCGAGCGAGATCACGGACGAAATGCTCGATGTGTATTCTGTGACCGGAACATGGGACGATATCGGCGATAAGCTAAAGAAGCGCTACGATGGTTTGCTCGATCGCATCGCGTTTTATATGCCGTATCATCCGGGCAAGAACGAGACTGAGTGGCGCAAGCTCAATAAACAATTCAACGGTTAACGTTCGCGGGCGCCCGCACGTGGCGCCAGGGGAGGAGAAATGATCAAACTTGCACTTCGCACATTTGCGGCAACCCTGATTCTCGGCACGGTCGCGGCGGCCTTCAGTTCATCGGCGCGCGCCCAAGGTGCAGCGCCGGCGGCGGCGCCTTCAACCTCGACCGCGGGATCGAGCGAGGTCGCGCCAGGCGAACGCAAATTCACCCTCGTGGCGGAACAGCTTGGCGATACCAAGTTCTGGCTGCCGAGCACGATCGTCGCGGAGCCGGGCGACAAGGTCACGCTGGTGCTGAAGAATGAAGTTCCCGGCACCGCGGTGACGCATGGTTTCGAACTTCCGGCTTATCACATCAGCGAGATCGTCACGCGCGGGGAAAAACCGAAAGTGGTTCACTTCACGGTCGACAAACCCGGTATTTATCCTTACTACTGCCAGTTACATCCGGGCCATGTCGGAGGCCAATTGCTGGTCGAACCGGCGGCTGGAAAATAGCTGACGCGAAGATTCATCTGATCGCGCAAGCGGTGGTGCCTCGAGGTCGATGCGCCACCGCTTCGTTTTTCGCGCGATGCGATCGGCACTCCGATCTTGTACGGTAGGCCTCGATGGCTAAGCGCGTGCTTTACGCCGCGTCGCCCGCGATGGCGGCGCTTATCGAGCAAGCCGATCAACTGATGGATTCGCCGGCATTCCGGGTGGTCAAAGCCGAAGGAAAAACTCGCGCGGGGTTCCTTTCCCGTCCCGATGCGCCTCCGGTTTTCATCAAGCGGAGCACGGTGAGATCAATCCTCAACGGCCTCTCGCAAAAGGCCGCGGGATCGCGAGCCTCGCGAGCGCTACATGGCGCGAAGATTCTGCGCGCGGCCGGATTTCATTGCGCGACGCCGCTGGCGGCGATGGATGTCATGCGATCCGGCGCGGTGCGCGCCAGCTATCTTGTCAGCGAGGCGCTCGAGAATGCGCAGATCCTGAGTCATTTCGCGCTAGGGCGAGAGGGCGAAGCACGCCATGGGTACGCGCGCCGCAAATTAGTCTCGGATGCACTCGCATCGGAGTTGCGCCGGATGCACGAGGCGGGCATCTACACCCGCGACCTCCAGGAAACCAACCTCATGGTCGAGGAGCGCGACGATGCGATGCGGTTCTATTTTCTCGATCTGGAAGATTTTCGCCGCGCGGCGAGCGTGTCACATCGACGCCGGATGCTGAACCTGGTGCATCTCGATCGCAGCATCGGCAGGTTCGTCTCGCGCGCCGGGCGCCTCGATTTCCTGTACGCTTATCTGGGCAGGAAGCTCGACCGCGAGGCACGCCGGAAAGCGCTCGCGGAATATCTGCAAATCAGGCGCACCGTCGAACGCGCTCATCGCCGCCGCGCCTAGCGACTGCAACTTCGTTCCACGATTTTATGGCCCACGCGATTCGACAGCGCGAATACAAGCATCACGCCGAACGCCACGTCGCGGCAGGCGCGAATCTTCGCGATGTGATGCTCGGGCTCAACGATGGCCTGGTCGCGTCATTCGCCGTGACTTCGGGCGTCGCAGGAGCGTTCAGCAATACTCCGAGCGTCGTGATCATGGCGGGTCTCGCGGAGATGCTGGGCGGCGCGGTCTCGATGGGATTGGCGGCGTTCATCGCGGCCCGGTCGCAGATCGAGTTTTATGAGAGCGAGGTCGATCGCGAGCGCTACGAGATCAGGCGGTTCCCGGAACACGAGCGCGACGAGATTCGAGGCATCTACCGGCAGAAAGGCTTTTCGGGACCGCTGCTCGATCAGATCGTCGAGCACATCACCGGCGATCCGGAGCGCTGGGCCGATGTCATGATGCGCGAAGAACTCGGCTTCATCGGGGACAATTTCGAATCGCCAATAAGATCCTCGATGGTCGTCGGAGTTTCCTATCTGGTTGGCGCGGCGGTGCCGGTCGCACCCTATCTCTTCATCGCGCCCGCCACGGGAATCATGCTCTCGGCAATCATCACAGTCCTGGTGTTGTTCGCGGTTGGGGCCTTGAAGACGATCATCACCGCGCGCTCATGGTGGCGCAGCGGGCTGGAGAGCATGCTGACCGGAATCGCGGCCGGTGCCGTGACCTATGGCGCCGGCCGGCTATTCGGCGGACCGCGCTAGGCGTCGATGAGGATGTCGTCGCCCTCGAGCTTGACCGGGTAGCATCCGAGTTTCACATTCGGATCATCCAGATTCGCGCCGGTGGTCACGTCGTATTCCCATCCATGCCACGGGCAGGTCACCGTGGTGCCATCGAGGGTGCCCTCGCCGAGGGGGCCCTTGCGATGCTTGCAGTCATTGTCGATCGCATAAAATTTCCCGCCCACGTTGAACAGCGCGATCTTTTTGCCTGCGGCGTCAACGACCTTGCCGGTACCCTCGGGAATTTCCGCGCGCGATGCGACCCTCGTGGCCATGTGAAAACTCCTTATTTTCCCTGGACTCCGCTACGCTCCGCCTCGGGAGCGGCTGCGCCGCAGCTACGCCCGCTTCGCGCCTCATCCCAAAACGCAGCTGCGATTAGGTGGTGTATTCGGCGTTTATCTTAACGTAATCGTAGCTCAAGTCGCAGGTCAGGATGGTCGAGGTTGCCTTCCCAAGTTTCAGATCGAGACTCACCTTGAACTCACGCTCGCGCATTTTTTCCGCCGCGGCCGGCAACGCATCGACGAGCAATGCGCCGCGCGCGGCAACCTTCACGCCCGCGATCGCGAGTACGAGCCGATCCGATTCCACCTTCGCGCCGGACGAACCCGCGGCCATCAGAATGCGGCCGACGTTGGGATCGCACCCGAAGAAAGCGGTCTTGACCAGCGGCGAATTGGCGATTTGACGCGCGCAGCGCTCGGCATCGGCGGGTGATTTCGCTCCCTTCACTTCGACGGTCACCAGCTTGGTCGCGCCTTCGCCGTCGTAGACAAGCTCGCGCGCGAGTTGCGCCGAGACCGCCTCGACCCCGGCATTGAAAGCGTCGAGGTCCTTGCGCGAGGGCGCGCGATTTTCCGCCGCTCCACTCGCCATCAGGATGACGGTGTCGTTGGTCGACATGTCACCGTCGACGGTGATCGCGTTAAAGCTATGCGGCAGAGCGGCTTTGAGCGCGGCCTTGAGCTGCGACGTGGAAACGGCGGCATCGGTCACCAGGTAGGCCAGCATGGTCGCCATTTTGGGCGAGATCATGCCGGAGCCCTTCGCGACGCCTGCAATCGTCACATTCGCGCCGCCCATTCGAATCGACACCGACGCGATTTTCGGGCGCGTGTCGGTGGTCATAACGGCGCGCGCGAAGTCTTCCATCCCGTCGGGACGAAGTTCCTTCGCCGCTTCGCGTACGCCGGCCTCGAATTTCTCTAAATCGAAAAGATGCCCGATGACACCCGTTGATGACGGCGCGACCAACTCGGCATCGCACCCGAGTTCCTTCGCGACGATTACGCATGAATCGCGCGCGAGCTTCAGGCCGGGCTTGCCGGTAAAGCTGTTAGCGCATCCGGAGTTCGCGACCACCGCCTGCAGACGCCCCGCGCGGATACGATCCATCGTGACATAGACCGGCGCGGCCTTGACGTGATTGGCGCTGAACACCGCGGTCGCGGCGGCGGGCGCATCGGCGACGATGAGGCCCAGGTCCCTGGCGCCGGCGGCCTTTTTCAAACCGGCACTCACGCCGGAAAAGCGAAAGCCTCGCACCACTGCGGGCTCAGCGTTAACGCGCATCATGATCCTCCGTGCGCCGTACTATACGAGCGCGCGGCGAAGGATCAAATGATTTCGTGTTACGAAATTCGCGGCCTCCGACCTAAACCTTAACCGCTCCCCGCAGAGGAAGGTGAATCAGTGAAAACAACGATTGATACGAGCCTCGAGACGGTCGAGAAACTTCAGTAGCACGCGATCTTTCGTGATTGCTCGCGCCTGGTTCAAACGCAATAACGCGTTGCGTGGCCGATAGGTTTTATAGAGGCTGCTTGCGAGCCACGCGAGCGCTTGCATCTGAAGGTTCGCAGGCAAGCCGGCCGCGAGCGCTTTCCGATAGAGCGGGATTGCCTCCGCTTCGCGCGAGTTGTTGTCATGAAAAAGCGCGAGCTTATAGAGCGCGAGAGCTTTGCTTCGAGCCGAGCGGGCCCGCTCGACCGCAGCTAAAAGCACGGCTCGACTGCGCGGGGTTGCCCGAGGCTTGCGCGTACACTTTGAGTCATCAGAGACCGCCTCTTGTCATCCCGACACCAGCGGCGCGCAGTGGAAGGTTAAACCGCCCCTCCGTTGTCATCGGCAGCATCGACGCGGGTGTCCCGCTCTTCCGTGCCGCAGTGGCTGGCGAGATGAGCAGCTCGGCAGCCGCCGGATTCGAGATTCCTTCGGGGGGTGCTACTGGTCGCTGTTGCCGAATTTCTTTTGCAAGGCGTCGGCGAGAGCTTTCTTTTTGGCCTGCTGCTGTTCCTGATATTTCTCGGTAATCGCCTTGTTGTGATCGCCAATCTTCTGATGCTCGGTCATCTCGGTCGCGGCCTTCTTGCCGAGGTCCTGCGACTCCCACTTGGGCGCGGCGATCGGCACCCATTTGCTGCCCTCGCGCGTGTAGCTGAAGACCAGGTACTTCAGCTTCCCGGTCGCTTTGCCCTTGGTGGTGGATTTGTCGGTGGGATCGTATTCGGCGCCGCCGAGCTTCACGCTCACGGTTGAGAGCTGGCCGTTGGGGCCGTAGTTCGGCAGGTATTCAAACTTCGGCACGAAGTCGGTGTACGGTTTGCCCGCCGCCTTCTTCTGATCTTCTTTGTCCAAATAGGGACCGGCATCTTCCGATACCTTATCGTCGAGTGACTTCTGAAGCCCCGCCGGAAGATCCTTGGGTTGGCGCACCCTGCGCATCGTGTAGTTCTGCGCCAGGGCGACCGAGCCGCGCCCGAAAGTGCTGAGGCCGAGAAAGAAAAGCGCGGTCGCAAGGGCGACCGCGCTAGTTGCTAGAATCCGTTTCATCATTGGTCCCCTTCTCCATCAAATTTGATGAAGTCGTTGACCTTCTATTCTACTACGGGGTGCTGCTGGCAGTAATACCACGGCCAAAAGCCGCAACCTGTCCCTGCCATTGTTCGCCGAAGGCCAGCACCAACACTTGCTGGTTGATGTGCGAGTCCTTACTGAGACTGCGCATCGCGCCTCCGCCCGCGTTGGCGAGAACCTTAAAGGCCGCGCGGGTCTGCTGATAGAACTCCGGCAGCGGCGAGATCTTCGGCGGCTCCTCGCGATGCACCTTGAGCCAGAACTCGCGCTCGAAACGCTCGTGCTCTTCCGCCGCGACATCGACGGTGTTGAAGGTGCCATTGTTCGCCTTGAACTGATGGATCGCCGCGATCACGCCCTGGAAATCTTCCTTCTTCGGAGGCGAGTCGCCGACCAGCACGATGACCTTCTTGGCGTATGGCTTCCAATCCATTTTCTGAATCGCGGTATAGACTCCGCCGGCAAGATCTTCTTCCCACTCGTCGCCGCCTTCGGCGTGAACGCTACCCAGGAAGTCGATCAACTTTTGCGGATTGAGGGTCAGCGGCTGCACGTTCATCTTCTCGCCTTTGCCGCCAAACACCACGATCCCGACGCGCGCAATCGGTACCAGGCGATGGATCGCATGAATCAGCTGGCCCATCTTCGCCTTAACGTCGTCGATGATGAGCTGCATCGATCCGGTACCGTCGATGACGAGCACGACATCCAGGCCCTTTCTGCGCAGTTCGCCGATGAAGCCGCCGAAGCCGGAGCCGATTCCCTTGCCGTAGCCAGAGCCGACGCCACCGCCACGACCGATTCCGATACCGCCGCCGCCGGCTGCGCGAACGTAGTCATTCGCCAGACCGACCGCCTGCGAGGTATCGACCGCAGTGGGCTGATCCATCTGCTGCGGTGCGGTGTCCGGCATCGGGACTTCCGGCATGTCGAGATCGTTCATCTCGCTGCCGCCGCCTCCGCCGCCACCGGCCTCGAGGTTGACCATGATCAGTTCGCGGCCGCGCTGTTCATGGACGGTGATAATCAGGAACAGCAGCAGACCGACGTGGAGAAGGACCGAAAGCGGGAAGGGCCCCGCAATCAGCCGGAGGTAGTCCCTCCAGGTCTGCAGCCGCTCAGCATCGGCCTCGTCATCGTCGCGAGCAAGTTCCGCAGCGGCTTCCTTCCTGCCCATCATACGGTACAGCACCGCGGCGACGACCACGGTCGAGATGACCAAAATTATTACGCCTATTACAAGCATATCGAGATTGCTTTCCCACCATTATCGGTCGAGCCGACCTGGGTTGGGATCTCCGTTCGCCTCTCTTTTTTTATTACCCAGAAATTAAGCATTGTCGAACCGAAGATCGCATCCGCCGGTTACATTCCGCCCGGAGCTCCGCCGCCCCCACCGGAAGGTAGCTGCGAAACTGCGATGGCGATTGCTTCCGCGCCCGCGCTCTTCGCGATGTCGAGGATGTGGACCATGTCGCCCAGGATGACCTTCGGGTCGCCCTGGAAAATCACGATTTTGTCCGCCGACTTGTCCAGCGCATCGTGGATGGAGCCTTGCAACTGCGGAAGCGTGACGTTGGTCGAGTTCACCAGGATCTGATGATCCGCGGTGTAGGTCACCACCACGCCCTTGGGCTTCTCGTCGGGTTTCGCCGCCGCCTCAGCCTTCGGAAGGTCGACGTGCGCCGCCGATTCGATCGTCACCGCCGTGGTCACCATGAAGATGATCAACAGGACGAGGAAGATATCGGTCAGTGGCGTGATGTTGATGTCGGCGAAAACGCCGCCGCTACCGCTTTTGGGTCCGCTAACAGCCATCTAATTAGCCTCCCGACGACGCGTTGTGTTCGATTTGTCCGCTGGTCGCGCGCTTGGCCCCGATGGCGATAGTGGCCGCTCCCGCCGCTTTCGCGGTGTTCAGGATGCGCACCATGTCGCCCAACAGAACCTTGCGATCGCCCTGGAAGACCACCATCTTCGGGTCCACTTTGGCCAGCGCCTCACGCAGACTCGACACCAGCTCGCGCTCCGGAACGTCCTTCGAGTTCACGAACAACTCGTGCTGCGACGTGTAGGTCACGATCACGCCCTTGTTTTCGGGCGAGGTGTTTTCCGCGAGCGGCAGGTCCACGTGCGCCGCCGATTCCACGGTGACCGAGGTGGTCACCATGAAGATGATCAGGAGGACCAGGAAGATATCGGTCAGCGGCGTGATATTGATGTCCGCGAAGACACCGCCGCCACCTTTGGGTCCACTAACGGCCACCGGCCTGTCTCCCTTGCAGTGCCGCGTCGATCACGCGATCGCCATTGATTTGCAGAAGCGCGTTGATGTTCTGGATCTTCACCGAAAAGTAGTTGAAGAAAATAACCGCGACGATCGCGACCGCGAGTCCGAGCGCGGTCGAGATGAGCGCCTCAGAAATACCGGCGGCGACGACCGAGAAACCGCCCGTACCCATGATCGCCATCGACTGGAAGGCGACCAGGATTCCGACCACCGTCCCGAACAGCCCGATGAACGGCGCCGAGGCTCCCGAGGTCGCGAGCACCCACACGTAGCGGTTGAGTTCGATGGTCTCCTGGAAGCGGCGTTCTTCATCGAGCTCGACCAGATGGTCGCGATCGAGGGTCTGCGCCGCGGTCACGAGCGTGTGATAGATGCGCTCCGCTGCGTTGCCGCGCGCCTGGGTGGCCGCGAGCGCTTCGTTGAACTTGCCCTGCCGCAAAGCAGGAACCAGGGTGTCCGCGAGTTTCGCCGCCCGGCCTGAGATCCCCATGAGGGCCCAGACGCGCTCGAAAATGATCGCCAAGCACACCACCGAGATGAAAAGCAGCGGATAGGTCGCGTAGTAGCCCTGCTGGATCATCCCCAAAATACTGAACTGACTGCCCATTGTTATCCTTTCACCTGTCCCGAGATTTGAGCGGCGCTTATAAGGTCCCGCTCCAACCTTTGATTAACTGCGAACTTGAGATGCCTTCAGTCTTGCGTCATCCGGTAGCTTCGCGCACTCTAACCGCAACAGACGATTCTGCCCCTGTCGCAACGACCGCAGACCGATTCGGTGCCGCGGACTGTGTAAATGCGACAAAGGCGGAATTTTGTCAAGAGCGATCGCTGAAACGGTATTTTGATGCTGCACGGGCTTACGAGATTGCCGCGATGAAGGAAGGCAGAGAGGTTCGCGCAAAGTCAATTTATAATCGCCCATACAGGTCACCCTGCGCAAGCGAATCTTGATGCGCGAGATCTTTCCCATTTAGCTACGCCCCGAATTTGCCCCGGCCAACCGTTCCACGCCGTCGCGACTCTATACTCATAAGACGCGGACTGCCTTGACTTCTTGCGCACCCAAGTCTAATCCAGAGTCTGACCGCTCGGCGGTCTCTTTTTTTCGAAGCCGAGTCTTTGGTCGCGAAATCGTGCTATTTCCCAATCGGTATATGACGGAGAGGAAAGTCGTCCTGTTCAAATCGATAGCCTTGAGCCTCGGCCTGATCGCCGCCGTTTCACTCGCTGCATGTCATCGCGGACAACCAGAGGCCACCACCCAGCCCGCCGCGCCACCGGTCGCGAAAGTTCAGGACGAAGCCTCCAAGCAGATTCCTTCTGACCTTTATCCCGGGATGCCGATCTATCCCGGCGCCGTGGTTCAGCATGTGCGCAAACCCAAGGGCGCCATGCGCGAAATCGTCTTCGAGCTGAAGAATTCCCCCTCGCTCGACGACATGGTGAACTTCTATAAAGACGGGCTGAAGAAAAACGACTTCAGGATCACCTCGATGCTGATCATGCGCGGGCGGAAAACCTGGTCGTGTGATTTCCACAAAGAGGGGCGGCCCGGAAGCGTGATGCTCTATCCCGCCGACAACGACAAGACCTCCACCACCATCGATCTCATTTATGAAGTCCCCGGCAACATCGACCAGACCCTGCTGGAGCCGCGGGAAGAATTCGACGTAATAGGCCCCGGCGCGCCAGGCGCGGTAACGCCGGTGGCCCAGAACGATTCGCAAGCGAAGGACAAGCCAAAAAAATAAGGCGAAGAGGAACTAGAAAATGGCACTATTGGACGGAAAGGTTGCGGTTATAACCGGCGCGGGCCGCGGCATCGGACGCGAGGAAGCGTTGCTGATGGCGAAGCATGGCGCGAAAGTCGTCGTCAATGACCTCGGCGGTCATTTCGATGGCACTGGGCAGTCGCGCTCACCCGCGGAAGACGTGGTCAAGGAAATCCGCGCCGCGGGCGGCGAGGCCGTCGCTAACTTCGAAAGCGTCACCGACTTCAAGGCCGCCAAGCGCATCATCGAATGCGCGACCGATAATTTCGGCAAGCTCAACATCATCGTGAACAATGCCGGAATCCTCCGCGACCGCATGATCTTCAACATGAATGAAGAGGACTGGGACGCGGTCGTCACCGTCCATCTCAAAGGCAGCTTCAACGTCGCCCGCCATGCCTGTGCGTATTGGCGCGAACAGCACAAGGGCGGCAACATGCTCAACGGACGCCTCATCAACACCAGCTCCGATTCCGGCATCCTCGGTAACGCGGGCCAGAGCAACTACGGCGCGGCCAAAGCGGCGGTCGCCGCGATGGCGATTATCGTTGACCGCGAGATGCAGCGTTATGGCGTCACCGCCAACGCTATCGCGCCGGTCGCGCGCACCCGCCTTACCGTCGATGCGACCCCGCAGACCGCCGCCGGGATGCCCGCGGCGAAGGCCGGCGAGTTCGATACGTTCGGCCCCGCCAACGTCGCGCCCCTGGTGGCGTGGCTCGGCAGCGACGATGCGAAAGAAGTACACGGCGAAGTCTTCCGCGTCGGCATGGGCTCAGTCTGGATGATGCAGGGATGGCATTCAGTGGGCCGCATCCAGAAGAAGGCGGTGTGGGATCCCAATGAGCTCGGCGCCAAGGTTAAGGAAGAACTGACCAAGGGCGCGACCAAGAAAGAGAGCATGGGACAAGTGATGGCCGGTGGCGTCTAAACACGATTCAAAACCCAGGCAGTATGGGGAGAGCGCGGCCCGCAAAGGGCCGCGCTTTCGTTCCGTGCTGATTGTCTGCGCTGCCAACACCGCGCGCAGCATCATGGCGGAACATATGCTTCGCCGGGAGCTGCGCGAACGCGGCATCGAGAGCCACGTCCGGGTGGTGTCCGCCGGCATTGCGCCGTATGCGCGCGATGGTGCGCTGGTGTCGCTCGATACGCGCCTGGCGCTGCGGGATGACAATATCCACCTCGGCGAAGAATCGACCTCGACCGACCTCAAGCGCCATCCGGAGTTGCTCGAGCAGTGCGATGTGGTAATCGCGATGACCGATCAGCAGAAGGCGGATTTGCTCAAGCTGTTCCCCGGCGCCGACGGTAAGCCGGTGCACACGCTGCGCGAATTTGCCGATGAAGCCGGTGACATCGAGGATCCGTTCGAAAAGGGTGACGAGAAGTTCACCGAGGTTCGAGTCGAGATCAAGCGGCTCATTCCGGCGGTGGCCGATCGTATCCTCGGCGCGGACTGGTCGCTCGAGGACTGATTGTCTAGTCTCTTTTTCCATGGAATTCGAAAATCCCTCTGATTCGGAGATCCGGAATATTCTTTCGCATCCCACCACCGTGGCGGTGGTCGGATGTTCCGACAGTCCGGCGCGCGACAGCTTCACGATCGCGAAGCTGCTCAAGGCGCATGGCTTCCGGGTGATCCCGGTCAATCCGGTGCTGGCGCCCGACGCGCTGCTGAAAGAGTTCGGCGAAAAATGTTATCCCGACCTCGTCTCGATCCCCGGCCCGGTCGAGATCGTCGATGTTTTTCGCCGCTCCGAATTTCTGCCCGAGGTGGCCGAGGCCGCTATCGCTAAAGGCGCGCGCATTCTATGGTGCCAGCTTGGCGTGATTCATCTGCAGGCGGCGGCGCGGGCGCAAAAAGCCGGCCTCACGGTCATCATGGACCGCTGCCCGGCGATCGAATACCGCCGGCTGTTCTGATTTTCGGAAGCGGAGAACGATTTGAAAATTCGCAAGTGGTTGACTGTCGAGACGCGCACCGTTTATTGCACGCCGATATTCGATCTCCACCGCCGCCGCTCCTCCCATCCGCATCGCGGGCAGAAAGACTTCTTCATCCTCGACGCGCCCAATTGGGTGAACATCATTCCACTCACGGATAAGGATGAGGTGGTGATGGTGCGGCAGTTCCGCCACGGCATCGAGGATTTCACCGTCGAGTTGCCGGGTGGAATGGTTGACCCGGAGGATCCCGATCCGCGCGATGCGGCGCGGCGCGAGATGATCGAGGAGAGCGGTTACGACACCGAGGACATCATCGAGTTAGGCCGGGTGCATCCGAATCCCGCCATCCAGGCGAACTATTGTTATTCGTATCTGGCGCGCGGCGTTCATAAGGTGCCCAAGCCGGTTTCCACCGGTGCGGAGGAGACGCAGGTCGTGCTGGTGCCCCTGCGCGAGATTCCCAAGATGATCGCCGCGGAGAAGATTCTGCATTCGCTGACCATATCCGCGTTTTCCTTCTTCCACGTGTACAACCCGCCCAAGCCGGCATGGGCAGCGCAGGCGCGACGCCGGCACAAGGATCCTCGCGGCAAGACGCGGCCTATCCCGAAAGTCATCAAGTAAGGTCTCGTGCTATGGTCACAGCGCTGGGGACGCTACATGACTACGAAAAAAATCGAGACCGAGGTCTTGAAACTACCGAAGCGTGAGCATGCTCGCCTCGCGGCGGAAATTGATGGGCAGCATCCCGATAGAACCGGATGAACGCGATGGCGACGTACTCGCGGCCTGGATCGCTGGGGTGGACCGCCGCATCGACGAACCTGGTAGCGGCAAGGTCGAAACTATTCCTGCGGAAGCGGTTTCTGAACGCCTTCGCAGGTCGCTTCGTGGTTGAGAAAAGTTGGGTTCCATCCTGAAGCGGAACGAGAAATCGCACGAGCGGCGGCGTACTACGACACGCACTCGGAGCGGCTTGGGGAAGAGTTCAGGTCCGAAATAGTCATTTTCCGAGTGGGGGATCATGAAAAGCGGCAGTCGGGGTGCAGCTTTCAAAATCGCTTCCGCCGCGGCGTTCATCCTGATGCTGACGTCGCCCGCGCTCTCGGTCACCAGCGACTGCCGCTGGGTCACTTCGCACGCCTCGATCGCGAAACGCGTGGATCAGCTCATGGCCGCGATGACCCTGGATCAGAAGCTCCAGTTGCTTCATGGCCTGAGTGCCGATGTTCCCCCGGCGGCGTACGCCGGATTCATCACCGGAATTCCGAGTCTGTGCATCCCCGACTTGAAGTTGGAAGACGGCCCGGCCGGCGTCGGTGACGGTTTGACCGGAGTTACTCAACTGCCGTCGCCGGTCACAGTGGCGGCAAGCTGGGATACCGCGCTCGCGACACAATACGGTGTTGTCGTTGGCGCGGAGGAGGCAGGAAAAGGCGCCACCATCAATCTCGGCCCAACCGCCAACATCGTGCGCGATCCGCGATGGGGGCGCGCCTTCGAAACCTATGGCGAGGATCCCTACCTTTCGGGCCGCATCGCCGCCGCCTACATCAATGGCGTTCAGAGCACCGGAACCTTGTCGATGCTCAAGCATTTTGCGGTCTACAACCAGGAGACATATCGCGTCACCCTCGCTGACGATGCGGTGATAGACCAGCGCACGATGCAGGAGATCTATCTGGCGCAGTTCGGGGCCGCGATCCAGCTCGCCGGCCCGGCATCCGTCCTATGCGCCTACTCGTTCATCAACCGCATTTCCGCCTGTCAAAACGCCTACATGCTGGAGGATGTACTAAGAAAACAGTGGAAATATGACGGCTTTGTCTCGTCCGACTGGTTCGCAACCTACACCCTGCTCGATGCCAACAGTGGACTCGACATCGAGATGCCCTACGACACGGTCTTCGGCGCTCCACTCACGCAAGCCGTCATGGACGGGACGGTTACCATCGCCACCGTCGACAGCATGGTGAAACCGATCCTCACCGAGATGTTCCGCTTCAAGCTGTTCACCCGCCAGCCGAGCGGAGGTCCTTCGGCGACCGTCACCACTCCACAACACGCCGCGCTCGCGCGCGAAGTCGCCGAGCAAGGAGCCGTGTTGCTGAAGAATTCGACGGGATTGCTACCGTTGCCGGCCGGGGGGTCGATCGCGGTCATTGGCGAAGCGGCTGGCCCTACGCTGAGCATCAACCAACAGGATGGCTCCGCCTACGTCGTGGCGCCCTACCTGGTCACGCCGTATGAGGGTATCGTGCAGCGCGCTGGCGGTTCGGCAAATGTTCAGTACGCCCAAGGCGACGCGCTGGCCGCGGTTGCCCTGAGCACTGTACCGGCGCAGTATTTGACCCCGCGCGTGGGCTCCGGAAGCGGGCTCACCGGTGAGTACTTCAGCAACATGACGCTCGCGGGCTCGCCGGTGGTGACGCAAAATTCGCCGCAGGTGGATTTCGTTTGGAACGCCTCGCCGATCGCGGGAATACCGGCCGACAACTGGTCCGCTCGATGGACCGGGACGATCACGGTGCCAACCAGCGCCACCTACCCCTTCTCGATTACCAGCGACGACGGCAGCAGGCTCTTCATCAACGGCCAGGAAATCATCGACAACTGGTCTGACGGAGCGGCTCACACCGGAAGCGGTACCGCTTTCCTGCCGGCAGGTCAGCCAACTCCGATCGAAGTCGACTACTACCAGAATACCGGCGGATCGAGCTTGAGCCTGGGCTGGCAGCCAACGATCGAATCCTTGAGACAGGAAGCGGTCGAGCTGGCCGAGTCATCGGATGCTGCAATAGTTTTTGTAGGCGAGCCTGAAACCGAAGGTCTCGACCTGCCGGACATCGATCTGTCACCGGACGCCAATGATTTGATCGCGGCGGTTGCGGCGGCGAATCCCAATACCATCGTCGTGCTGAATACCGGCTCGGCCGTGACCATGCCGTGGATCGATCAAGTCAACAGCGTGCTCGAAGCGTGGTATCCGGGACAGGAGAACGGCGACGCCATCGCGGGGCTGTTGTTCGGCGACGTCAATCCATCGGGCAAACTCCCGGTGACCTTTCCCGTGAGCCTGGCGGACGTTCCCGCCGCAACCCCCAGTCAATGGCCCGGGGTGGGAGGAATGGTCGAGTACGCGGAGGGACTCGAGGTCGGCTATCGCTGGTACGATGCGAAGCAAATCCAGCCGCTGTTCTCCTTCGGCCATGGGCTTTCGTATACGAACTTTGCCTTCAGCCGGCTGCGGGTTGCACGCTTCGGGCCGGGAAGCGCCGTGGTAAATGTGGACGTGACGAACACCGGCTCGATTGCCGGCGCGGAGGTTGTGCAAGTCTACGTCGGTGACCCGCCGGCCGCGGGCGAACCGCCTCACCAGCTCAAAGCCTTCCAAAAAGTCGCGTTGAATCCGGGCCAGAGCATGCGGTTAACCTTCAAACTCGGTTCCGACGCCTTCAGCATCTGGGACGTCGCGCGGGGACGATGGCGTATCACTGCCGGTCAGTACGGAATTTTCGTCGGCGACTCATCGGACAATCTTCCACTGTACGCAACCGTGCGCCTTCCAGGATAAGTCCCGACCGGTCGAGAACGCATTCTTACCGCGCGGCCGGAAGGCTTGCGGCTTTCCTCTGCCATAAAACGAATTGATCAGTCCGAAAAACCGGTTGGAAGCCGCTATCGACCAGGAGCTGCGGAAAATCCGGCGGGAGCATGACCGGAGGAAGCACCAGGGGCAGGAGCTGAACCGGCGAATCGGGAACGATCGCGTTCAGCTTCCCATCCTGAATCGATTTGATAATCGGATCGCGCCAGAAATGCGCGGTCTCGGCGATGAGCTTGAAAAAATTCTCGCCGCCGAGATGGGAGCGCGCCGCCGCGAAACCATCGCGGTCGTATTCCAGTTCCGCCTCGCGCAGGACGCCGTAGGTTTCGGGGAATCGGATCATTTGTCGCCGATTGGCCTGGAAAGCGATGAAGGACGGCGCGAGGACATCCTCGTCGGGGCGGCTCGCATCGTGGAGCGCCGCGCCGATGCGCGAAACCTCCTCGCGGGGAACGAACCCGAAGCCATAAAACGAGCCCTGCATCCAGTTTTCGTTTTCCAGGGGCGCGATCCACAGCAGGGAAATCAGGATGAAAATCCCACATCCGGTCAGCAACAGGCGAGCTCGCGAATCTTTCGATGCGGACCTCGCCGCGCCGATCATCCAATCGACGCCGATGCCGCCGATGATGGTGATAAATGGCAGCACCTCGAGATAGTTGTGCGCCCATGAGGTCGGGCTCAGGATGCCGAAGAAGAGGTACTCAGCGGCCACCATCGCGAGCACCAGCATCAATCCCGAACTGATGCGAACCTGGCGCCTCATCGCGATGCATCCGATGACGAAGAGTGGAAGCTGCAGGTCGAGTATCGCGAGCGGATACGCCAGCACCGAGAGCCAATCGGTGCGGCCCTTCATGAAGTGGAAGATGAAGGTCTGGAAGAGGAACTCGCGGCCATATATCGCGTAGCAGAATCCCGTCGCAATGATCATCGCCAGGCCTATCGCCGCGCCGAGGATGCTCGCATCGCGCCATCGATGCCGGCCTGCTACGACGAATGCGACGATCACTCCCACCTCGATAAACGAGGTCAGCTTGATGAGGCATGCTGCGATCAGCGCCGCCGCCATCCATGCGATCCAGCGCCGCTCCTCGAGCGCGAGGATTGCCCCTATCAGCACCAGCGGCGCGATGAAGCATTCGCGCTCGTAGACGTGATAGCGAAAGACAAGCGAGCTGGTTGCATATAGAATCGCCGCGCTTGTCGCGGCGCGCCGAGTCGTGACCCGCGCGGCGAGCTTGAAGGTCAACAGACTGGTCGCGTAGATGGCCGCCTCGTTGAGGATTTCGATCGAGAAATGACTGGCGCCGAAAATTTTGAGGTACCCCGCGCTGAGGTACTCCAGCAACGGGAAGTGCGGATGCACAAAATCCAGGTACGGCCGCATCCCGACGCTCACCAGCCACGCCGCTTCGAGGTAAAAATCGTCCTCCACCCATATCGCCGGATACAGCAGGCGCACCAATCGTGGAAGCGCGAGGATGACCAGCAGCGCGGCGCCGATTTCGTCGCGCGTCGCCGTCGCCGGAGCGCCTTTTGAAGAAGCCCGCGCCATCTAAAAATGCATCCCCACCCGAGGCCGCCTCACTTCCTTCCGGCCTCAGCCTTCTCGACGGCGCACTGGTCGCGATGCTGCTCACGCTCGCGCTCTTCATGATGGCGCGCAGTGGTTTTCGCCGCGGGATGGAGCTGATGCCGTGGCCGGACGGCCTCGAATACGCCGCCGCGGCGGTCAACCTCGATCGCGGGATGGGTCCTGTCCTCCATTTTGGAGGCTATTCATACCCTTCGCGCTACACCGAAGGCTACCCGCTGATTCTCGCCGCCGCCTACCCGCTCGTGGGCCATCGCGTCGAGCTGCTATGCCTCGCGACGGTGGTGATGGGCCTCATCGCGATCGTCGCGCTGTACATCCTGACCTTCAGGATGTTCGGCCGCACGAGCGCGTTGGCGTCCTGCGCACTCCTCGCGATGTCGCCGGTCTTCATCACCTATTCGACGCTGGTTTTGAGCGATATCCCGACCATGACCCTCACGATCCTCGCCGCGCTCGCCTTCTGGTATGCGAACGCGGCGGAAGACGCCACTGCCCCGTCCTCATCGTGGATGGTTCCGGCGGCGGTTTGCGGCCTGCTCGCGGGATTCACCGCGATGATCCGGCCGTCCAACGCGCTGATGCTCTTTGGATTCGCCATCGCGATGATGATCGTCCGCTCGCCACGCCAGATCGCCGAGATGATCCCGGTCGCGATCGCATTCGGAATCGCGTTCGCGATTTTTCCGATCTGGCAAGCATGGGCGAATTATCGCTACCTCGGCCGCTTGACCAACAGTGGCTATGTGTTCTGGGTTCCCGAGGTCTATGGCTCGTTCGCCAAGACCTTCAACCCGCGCTTTCTGTTCGGCGCGACGATGCCGGGAAATCCTTACGGCAACGTGCTGTCCTACGTTCTGACCTTGACCGGCCTCGATGGGATGCTGGGTGATCCCGGCGATCCTCGTTACCTGATGTATCCGTTTGCGGCGGCGGTGTTCGCCCTGGTTGGAATCGCCGGCGCCTTTCGCTCGCCATCTCGAATCGTCCGGCGCGTGATGTGGTTCGGGCTCTCCTTTCTCGCGGTCCTCGCGCTGTTCTACTTTTTCTACTTCTTCACCGAGATCGCGTTCATCCTGCCCGCGGCATTCATCCTGTTTGCCGCCGCCGGCTATGGCATCGTTTCCGGCAACGCCGCGATGCTCGAGGCCTATGGGAGCGCGCGCAAAACTGCGCGCCACCACGCCGTCATCGCGGGCGTGATTGCGCTCGACCTGATGCTCGCAATCTCGATGGTCGCCGAGGCGAGCAGTCGCATAAGCGCCACGCCGCAGCAATCGAAAATGGTGCCCACGCTGCTTGCGATCCGTCCGCAACTGCAACCGGATGCGATCGTGATCAGCAACATCTCGCTACAATTTCTGGAACTCTATTTGGCGACGCCGAAGACCGAATTGATCGGACTCAATGCCTTCGACCCGGGCGGCCAATTCACCGACTACCATCTGGCTCGGCTCTATGTGAAAAAAGCCGCCGGATGGTCTGGTCCGGTCCCGCCGGTGCTATTCGCGGGACAGCATGTCGATGACAGCGAGGTGAAAACTCTCTCCGATGCCATCCATTCCGGCCGCGCGGCCTACCTTCTTGTGACGCGGCCGGAGCGCGAGGACTACGCCGATCTCCTGAAGGATGAACTCTCGCAATTAAACACGCCGTTCAATCTTGAATCGGTGGCGCAATCGGACTTGATCGATCTTTACCGCGTCACTGCGCGATAATTCGATCCCTGGGACCACCCCATCGGCGTCGCGCGAATGCGTAGGCGGGGATGACGGTGACTCCGAGTGCAATCGCAACCAGGAAATCGATGTGCGCGCCGCCTTGCGAAACCGCCAGCCCGAAGGTCGCGGTCCAGGTGAGCAGCGGCAACGTCACGATCAGGATCAGTCCCACTTTGCCGCCGCCGGCCACGAACAAGCCGTCGCGATTTGGCCGCAGCCGCCGCAGCTTCAGCAGCGCCAGCATTTCGAGCACCAGCGCCGCCATATAGAAGAAGACATCAAGGACGACCAACGCCAGAAATCCGAGCGGCACCAGCAGCGTGAAGACCACGCAGCACAGCACGATCGCCTTCCATGGGGTCGCGGTAGCTTCAAGGATTTCACCGAACGCGGGCGGCAGGTAATTCTCGCGCGCGAGCACAAATGGCATCCGCGAGACCCACAGCATCGCGGCCTCGAAGACCGCAAACGACATCACCGCGCCGCCCAGCGCCAGCGCGACGCCCAGCGCGGGTCCGCCGATGCGGTAACCCTCGTGCGAGAACCATCCCATCTGCCAATCCGCCGTGCTCTTCGCGCCGGATACCGAAACCAGCAAGGGGAGAACATAGCCTGCGATGACGATTGGAAGTGCGATCGCAATCGCGCGCGGATAGTTGCGCTTCGGATCTTCCAGCTCGCCGGACACGACGCTTAAGTTTTCCCATCCGCCGAAATTCCAGATGACCACCGTCAGTCCTGCACCGAGAGCGCCAAGGAATCCGGGCCCATAGAGTGGCTGCGTCGGTGGGATGAAATGGATGAGATGGGGGAACCCGGCCATGACGAGAACGGCAAACGGCGCCAGCAGCAGCGCGGCCAGCACGATCGAGCTGAATCCTACCGGCCGGATGCCCAGCAGGTTCATTCCGCCGGCCAGCCAGATCAGCGCGATGGCGAGGACGATCTGCATCGCCGGTCCAATCGGAATCAGAAACGACAAGTACGCCGCGAACAGCCCCGGATATATCGCCATGTTGACCGCGGTATAGAGGATGGTGAGGTACGCTTCGGCGAAACCGGCGAACGGACCGAGGGCCTCCTTGACCCAGAAATAGAAGCCGCCCTCGATCGGCATCAGCGCGGTCAGCTCGGCCGCCATCAGCGCCGTCGGGAGACTTAAAGTCAGCGGCACCAGGAGGCATAGCGCGATGGTCAGGCGCGGGCCCGCCAGCCGCACCGCATCTTCGAGGCCGTAGGCACCGCCGCTGACCACCAGGTACATCACGCATACCAGCGGCATCAGGGTCAGGGTGCGCCTGGTCGCCCGCGCTTCCGTCGAAGATCGCGGCGAAGGCGATCGTACTGATGCTGCGGATGGTTGTGGGTTGGCGGTCAAATCGTAACGGGCTCCCGACCCTCGGGAATTCTCATGTATGGGAGCCGGCGGCGGCACGCAATCGCGCAGGAAGATTGCTGTAACCGCGATTGGTGGGTCGCGTCAAACAGGTAAAACCATAATAATGTTGATCAGTGAGCCAGATATTTGAACCTGACCGGCGATGCGTTGACGGTCTGAAAGTGCCATGTTAGCTGTGACTGAAGGACGCTCGCGAGATTCCCGTTTCATGCGCAAAGTTCCCTCCACGTCCGCATTGATACTTCTGGCTGTGGTCTCCGCCGCATTCGCCGGATGCACTCCGATGCAGCACCCGCACCATAGTTATACGCAGACTGTCAGCACCGAGGGCCTCAATCCCTTCGGCGGTGCCCCCGCGGTTGAAATCCCCGACGACGCCAAGGCGATGAGTGCCTTCCTCATCGCCGAATATGCGATGGATGAGGGCGACCGCGCCGAGGCTCTCACCCAATACGAAGAAGCGGTCAAGTACGATCCCGGCAGCGCCGACCTCCGCGTTCAACTGGCGACGATGTACGTCCGCTCGGGCCGGCTCAAGGAGGCCTTGGAGCAGGTCAATCACGCAATCGCGGAAAAGCCTGATGACCCCGATGCGCTCCTGCTCGCCGCTGGAATCAACTCCGCGCTCGGCAATGATGCGGATGCGGAACAGGATTACAAAGCCGTTCTGCGCACCGATCCGAAAAACCAGGAAGCCTATCTCTACCTCGGCACGCTCTACGCGAAGCGCGAGGATTACACCAACGCCGAGGCGACCTTCAAAAAGCTGATCGACGCCGATCCGAATTCTTTCCTCGGCTACTACTACGCCGGCCGCGTCATGGTTGCGGCGAAGAATTATCCGGCCGCCGAGGATTACTACGCTAAGGCGCTCAACCTCGATCCGCAGTCAGAGCTGGTGCTCCTCGACATGGCGATGCTGCGCGAGATCGAGGGCAAGCCGAAGCAGGCCGAGGAATATTACAACAAGGTCATCGAGGTTAATCCCAACAATCAGCAGGCGCTGAAGTTGCTGGCGCAACTTCACGTCGGGCAGAAGAACTTCGAGAGCGCGCTTACCGATCTGAAGAAACTCGAAGGCGTCGAAACCAACCCCGCCGATACCCGCATGAAGATCGGCCTGCTCTATCTCGAGCGCGGCGACTATGACCGCGCGGCCACCGAGTTCAACCTGGTGCTCGGATCGGAGCCGAACAATTATCGCGTCCACTACTACCTCGGCACCACCTACACCGAGCTCGATGAGAACGACAAGGCCATTGCCGAATACAACAAGATTCCCGAATCAAGCGATCATTACGTCGAGTCGCGGCTCCAGCTCGCCTATCTCTACGACAAAGCCAACAATTACGACGACGCCATCAACGCTTTGAATGAGGCGCTCAAGCAGAAGCCCAACGATACTGAGATCATGGGCTTCATCGTCGGCATCTACCAGGAAAAGAAGGATTACCCGACCGCCATCGACATCACCCGCAAGATGATCGCGATCGATCCCAAGAGCGACAATTTCCATTTCACTCTCGGTGCGCTGCTCGACGAAACCAAGCAGAAGCAGGCCGGCATTGACGAAATGAAAAAAGCCATCGAGCTCAATCCGAAGAATGCGCAGGCGCTCAACTACCTCGGCTACACCTACGCGGAATCGGGTCAGAATCTCGACGAGGCCGAAAGTCTCATCCGCCGCGCGCTGAACGTCAAGCCCGAGGACGGCTTCTACGTCGACAGCCTCGGATGGGTTTACTACCAGAAGGGCGAGTACAAGCGCGCCGTCGAAGAGCTCGAACGCGCGGTCAATATCACCAACAACGACCCCACCATCACCGAGCATCTCGGCGACGCCTATCGCAAGATGGGCAAGCTCAAGGAAGCCAGCCGCCAGTACGACGATGCGCTCAAGAAGTCGCAGGAGACCGATCAGCAATCGCGCCTGAAGGACAAGATTCAGGACCTCCGCACCGCGATGGGCGGCGGCGCGGCATCCGCTGGGCACTGAGGATTCGTCATCTCTTCCGTCACGTATGCCGCGGCGGTCGCGCGCCGGCTCTCGATTCTCGCGCTGACGATTTCGCTGTTGATGCTGTCGGCCTGCGCGACTAACGCTCCGCCCGAAGCGGAAACTTCCGCGCCGGTTGGTAAAATCGATGTCTCGTCGCTAACCACTGCGATGGCGCATCGCGATCGCGCGCTCGTATCGCTCCAGAGCAGCGCCGTGATGGAATACACCCACGGCAGCGACCACGTGAAGGCGCGCGAGGACATCGTGGTGCGCCGCCCCGACAGCCTGCGCGTCGAGGCGATGTCGCCGTTTGGCGTCGCGCTCATCGTCGCAGCGCAGGATTCGCGGCTGCAGATTTTCGAACCCTCCAAAAACACGCTGATGCGCGGGACCGCCGATGCGGCCACGCTCGCACGCTTCGCACGCATCCCGATGGCGCCGCGCGACGCGGTTGGTCTGCTGATGGGCATCGTGCCCGAGGCGCAAATCACCTCGCCGCCCGATTCCGTCACCACCGAGGGCGACATGACAGTTTTGGCATATACCGAGGCTGATCATTCGCGGCGCGAGTTGGGGTTTCAAAATGATCAGCTCGCGATGGTACGCAAACGAACCGCTGCGGGAGCGATCAATTTCGAGATCCGCTATGCGGATTATCATGATATCGGTGGGGTGATGTTCGCCTACCAGGTCGCCGCCGATTTTCCCGCGGCACAAACCCGCGTCAGCTTCGCCTACAAGCGTCCGATCGTAAACGGCAAAATCGCCGATTCGGTCTTCACGCTCACTCCCGGTCCCGACGCGAAGCAGGTTGACCTCGGCATGAGCCCCGCGGTGAATGGTCGTCACGATGGGTAAGCCGGTTCGGCTGATTTTCGCCGCGCTCGCCGCGATTGCGATCGCCGGATGCCGCGTCCAGCACGCCAGCGACGACCACGCCAGGCAGCAGATTTTTTACCAGGCCTCGCTCGGGGATCCCCGCACCTTCAATCCCGTCCTCGCGACCGACTCGAGCTCCGATGACGCCGTCCGCGATCTCTTCGACTCCATCGTGAGGATGAACGAGTTGACGATGCTGCCGGAGCCGGGTCTCGCGGAGAGCTGGGACATCGCGCCCGATCAGAAGTCGATCACCTTTCACTTACGCCACGGGGTTAAGTGGTCCGATGGCGCGCCATTTACCTCGCACGATGTGGCCTTCACGATGCAAGTCATCTACGACAAGTCGGTCCCGAATTCGATGCGGTCCCTGCTCTCCATCGACGGTAAACCGATCGAGGTTGAGGCGCCGGATGAGTACACCATCGTGATGCGGCTGCCGCGTCCGTTTGCCCCGCTGCTCTACTCGATCGGCGCCGCGATACTTCCGGCCCATGTTCTGGAACCCGTTTACAAAGCCGGCCATTTCAACCAGGCGTGGAACATCAACACGCCCCCGCGCGATTTGACCGCACTCGCGCAATTCGTCATGACGCGCTACGTGCAAAGCCAGCTTCTACAGTATGCGGCGAATCCCAACTTCTGGATGCGCGATGAAAACGGCGGGCGGCTTCCGCGGCTGCGCGGCCAGACCACACTGATAGTTTCCGATCTCAACGCGGCGTATCTGAAATTCCTCGCCGGCCAGCTCGACGTCTACACTCCGCGGCCGGAAGAAGTCGTGTCGCTGAAAGAAAACGCCAAACAACTTAACCTCACGGTGACGAGCACCGGCGTCGATACCGGCGAGCTGTTCTTTTCCTTCAACCGCAACCCCAATCATTACATCGTCAATGGTCGTCGCGATCCGAAGCTCGACTGGTTCACCGATCTCAATTTTCTGCGCGCGATGGCGCACGCGATCGACAAGCAGGGCATGATCAACCTCTGCTTCCACGGACTCGCGGTTCCCGCCTACGGCACCATCTCGCCGGCCAACAAACTTTTTTACGATCCGAATCTGACCGACTACGATTACGACCTGAAAAAATCCGCCGAGCTCCTGGAAGCCGCCGGATACCATATGGCGGGTGGCGTCCGGGTCGATCCGCACGGTCATCCGCTGGTGTTCAACCTGATGACCAACACCGGGGTGCCGGTGCGGGACCAGATGTGCGCGATGTTCAAGCAGGACCTCGCGACCCTCGGCATCAAGGTGAATTATCGTCCGCTCGAGTTCACCACCATGGTCGAAAAACTCGACAGCAATTTCGACTGGGACTGCGTGCTGATCGGATTCGGCGGCGGGGGCGTGGAGCCTAACAATGGCGCCAATGTCCTGCGCTCATCGGGCCAGTTGCACATCTGGTATCCCGATCAGAAAACCCCGGCGACGCCGTGGGAGGCGGAAATCGACCGGCTGCTGGAGCAGGGCACCGCCGAAATGGATACCCAAAAACGCGTGCCCTACTACTGGCGCATCCAGGAGATCCTTCATGATCAGCTGCCGATCCTTGAAACGGTCCGGCAGCTTCGCTACGTCGCATACCGGAACACGCTGAAGAACTTTCAGCCCACCGTATGGGGCGTGTATCAACGCGAATATATCGAGTTCACTCCCGACTGAGACGGGCGAAAAATGGCGCGCTTTCTCATCCGACGTATCCTCAACATGGTTCCGCTACTGCTCGGAATCACTTTCCTGTCGTTTATGATCATGTCGCTGGTACCGGGAAACTTCCTTTCCAACCTCAAGATGAATCCCGCGATCTCGCCGCAACTGATCAAGGAGATGGAGGCGCAGTTCGGCCTCGATCAGCCGCTCCTGGTGCGTTACGGAAAATGGCTGTGGGCGGTGCTGCATCTCAACCTCGGCACCTCGCTGGCATTCAACGTGAGTGTGACGAGTCTCATCGGCTCTCGTGCGGTAAACACGATTATCTTGTCGGCGGCGAGCATGCTGTTCGCGTGGGTGATCGCGATTCCGATCGGGATCATCGTTGCGGTAAAACAGAATTCTATTTGGGACAGAATCCTGTCATTCCTTGCATTTTTTGGCATGTCGGTGCCGAATTTCTTCCTCGCCTTCCTCGTGATGTACCTCGCCATGAAGCTCAATTCGCCATATCTGCCGGTCGGCGGCACATACTCTGTCGACTACAGTCAACTTGATTGGATGTCAAAAATCGGCGACCGCATCAATCATTTAATCCTGCCGGTCTTCGTGCTCGGCATCGCCGGCATGGCCTCGCTGATGCGCCTGATGCGCTCGCAGATCCTCGAAATCAAGAATTCCGATTTTGTCAGAACCGCGCGCGCCAAGGGCCTTACCGAGCGCACCGTCATCTACAAGCATGTATTGCGCAACGCGCTGAATCCCTTTGTCACGATGGCGGGTTACGGGCTCGCCGATCTGCTGGGCGGCGCCGCTCTGGTCGAGGCGGTGATGAACCTTCAGGGCCTCGGGTTGCTGCTCCTCAATGCGGTCCGCTCGCTCGACATCTACCTGGTTATGGGTTCGGTGCTGATGGGCACCGTGCTCTTGTTGCTCGGCAATCTGCTCGCCGATGTCGCGCTGGTCGCGGTCGATCCGCGCGTCGACTTCTCCTCGATGGATTCGCAATGAGCGCCGCGCCACGCCCCTTCACCTCATTGCAGGAAGCTCCGCCGGAGCACAGCCGCGGTTATCTCGATGGCTTGCGACGCGAATGGAGACTCGCGTCTTGGCCGGTGCGATTTTCGGCGATTTGTTTGTTGCTGTTCTACCTGCTCGCGATCGCTTCGCCGATTATCGCTCCGTACGATCCCACCTATCAAAATCGGCGCTTGCCCGATTGCCCTCCGATGGCGTTGCATCTCAGCGCCCCGTCCGAGTGGTCGCATGCGTTCCTCTATGCGTATCCGGCGACGATGGTGGATCCCGAGGCGCGCAAGTTCGCCGAGGATCGCAGCCGCAAAACTTATGTCCACCTGCTGTCGTATGGACACCTCTTCACGACCGAACCCGGTGCGCCGCCATATTTTCTGATGGGTAGCGAGGGCCTCGGACGTGATCTTTTTTCGCGCATCGTCTATGGCTCCCGCGTCTCGATGTTCGTTGGACTAATCGGCGTGGCGATCAGTTTTGGCCTCGGCATTACGATCGGCGCGCTGTCCGGCTATGTCGGCGGACTGCTCGACAATCTCATCATGCGCTGGTCGGAAATCGAGATGTCGCTGCCGTCGTTCTATTTCCTGCTCGCACTGGCCGCGATCATTCCATCGGGCATAAGCGCGGTGGCGACGTTTTTCATGATCGTCGCGATCATGAGCTTCATCAGTTGGGCGGGCTTCGCACGTATCATCCGCGGGATGGCGGCGTCGGTGCGCTCGGTCCCGTTCGTCGAAGCGGCACGCGCGCTGGGTGGTTCGCGATGGCGCGTGCTGACGCGGCACGTGATGCCTTCTGTCCTCGGCTATGCGATCGTCGCCGCCACGCTTTCGATTCCGGGCTTCATCCTCGGCGAAAGCGCGCTGTCGTTGCTCGGCCTCGGCATCCAGGAACCGGCCTCGAGTTGGGGCAACCTGCTGGCGCAAGCTGAGGATGTGCAAAGTCTCGCGCGCTATCCCTGGATCCTGATTCCCGGGCTCTTCATCTTCCTCGCCGTGATGTCGTTTAATTTCCTCGGCGACCATCTCCGCGACCGCCTCGACCCTTCGACTCGGCGGTAGCCAGCTAAGGTCCGGACCGGAACGACAAAACGGGAGTTTTTGTCACAGAAGATGAGTCGTTTTTTTCGTCTTCCTAAATCTCAGTAGCACAGGCTTCAGCCTGTGTCCGTTCTCCATGTTGTGTTCGCGCGCGTCCGCAAAAAAAACCAAGCCGGCTACCTCGCGACTAATCTGTATGATAGCGTCGGTGAACTAATAGATTTGTTCTGCCAACCAGAGATTGTTTGGAAATCAAAACGAAGAGTCCGCTTGAAGTGCGTCAAACGAAGCAATTTATCGAGTCCGATCCTTGGAATCAGGCAGATTCAGAACTGAAACGCCGCAACCTTCCGCACCTCAGAGCGGCCGGAGCTACTTACTTTGTAACTTTTCGCTCGAGGATTCTGCTACCAGTTGAAGCGCGAGACATCATCATGATCGAGATTCGACTCGCGAAGGAAAAAGCATCGATCTCGATGCCGCAGTCGTGATGCCCGATCACGTCCATATGATTCTTAGGCTACTGAGCGATAAGAATCTCGGCGAAGTTCTCAGAATGATCAAAGGTCGAGCCGCGCGACTCGCGAATCAGATCTTGATTCGAACGGGGCCACTCTGGATACAGGAGAGTTTCGACCACGTGATTCGCTATGAGGAGGAGCTCAAGGACAAAATCGAATATGTCAGGCAAAACCCGGTGAAGCGCGGACTCGTCGCGCAACCGGACGTTTATAAATGGCTATTTGTTCGCGGCGTGGACTATCGTCCATGATCGCGCCATTTGCACGCGCTTCTGTGATTGTTGAAAGTCGGAACACAGGCTGAAGCCTATGCTACAAGCAAACAAGAGAATGTTGCTTGAATTGCGCAGACTTCAGCCTGCGATTTAGTAGAGGACCCGCTATGGGTGATTTCGCGCCGGTGATAATCTAAGCCCCCAAGTGGCGCTGCTCGAAGTAAAGTCCCTTCGTACATCATTTTTCACCGACGACGGCGAGGTCCGCGCGGTGGATGGCGTAAGCTTTTCCGTCGAGCCCGGCAGGCTGATGGGAATCGTTGGGGAATCGGGGTCAGGGAAAACCGCCTCGGTCCTGTCGATCATGCGGTTGCTGCCGGAGAGCGCGAAAATCGTCGGCGGTGAGATTCTCTTCCACGGCCGCGATCTCACTAAGTTGCCGGAGCCGGAGATGCGCGCAATTCGAGGCGCCAAGATCGCGATGATCTTCCAGGAGCCGATGACCTCGCTCAATCCGGTTTTCACTATCGGTAGCCAGATCGCCGAAGCGGTGCGGCTGCATCAGAAGACCTCGCGCGGCGAGGCGCGTGAGCGCGCGATCGAGGCGCTGCGGCTGGTCGGGATTGCGGACCCGCAGCGGCGCGTCGATGACTACCCGCATCAGTTGTCCGGCGGCATGCGTCAGCGCGTGATGATCGCGATGGCGCTGTCATGCAATCCGCAGCTTTTGATCGCCGACGAGCCGACGACCGCGCTCGATGTCACCATCCAGGCGCAGATTCTTGACCTGATCCGCGATCTGCAGTCGCGCCTCAAACTTGCGGTGATTCTCGTAACGCACGATCTCGGAATTGTCGCCGAGTACGCCGATGCGGTAACGATCCTTTATGCTGCCCGCGTGATGGAACAGGCGCCCTGCGATGTGCTTTTCAAGGAGCCGCTCAATCCGTATACCAAGGGCCTGCTCGATTCGATTCCCGGTGTCGATGGCACGCGGCACCATCGCTTGCAGGCGATTCCCGGTACGATTCCGAGCGCGCTCAAGCCGCCGTCGGGATGTCGATTTCATCCGCGCTGCCCGATGGCGATACCCAACTGCGCTAAGGTAGATCCTCCGTTGGAGGAGAAGAGACCGAATCATCATGTCGCTTGCATCCGCGTCTAGCGCCATTCAGAGCGCCGCCATCGCCGCGTCGAGCGCGCTCGTCCGAACCGAAAACGTCTCGAAGGAGTTCGCGGCAGGATCGGCGGGCGTGCTCGGCGGCGGCAAGCTCACCGTGAAAGCGGTCACCGGCGTCGATCTCGAAATCGTCGCGGGTGAAACGCTCGGGTTGGTGGGCGAGTCGGGTTCGGGAAAATCGACGCTGGGGAGGCTCATCCTGCGGTTGATCGAGCCGACCTCGGGAAGGGTATTTTTCGAGGGCCGCGATCTATCGACGCTCACGCGCTCCGACTTGCGCCATCTGCGGCGCGACATGCAGCTGGTGTTTCAGGATCCCTATGCCTCGCTGAACCCGCGGATGCGCGTGCGGGCGATCGTCGGCGAAGGCATCGAGATTCATCGCCTCGCGCGCGGAAAGGAAAAACTCGATCGCATCGCCGAGCTGCTGAAGATGGTGGGGATGTCGCCCGACGCGATGACGCGCTATCCGCACGAATTTTCCGGAGGACAGCGCCAGCGTATCGGCATCGCGCGGGCGCTCGCGGTCAAACCGCGCTTCCTGGTCCTCGATGAGCCGGTCTCGGCGCTCGATGTTTCCATCCAGGCACAAATCATCAACTTGCTGCAGGACCTGCAGGAGCAGTTGAAGCTGACCTATCTCTTTATCGCGCACGACCTGCGGGTGGTCGAGCACATCAGCAACCGCGTCGGGATCATGTACCTTGGCAAGATCGTCGAGATCGCCAGCCGCGATGAGATTTATGCGAATCCGCGACATCCATATACCCGCGCGCTGCTCTCGGCGATTCCGTCGGTCAGTCCCGTAGCGAAGGCGGAACGGATTAAACTTCCCGGCGAAGTGCCGAGTCCGGTGAATCCGCCGAGCGGCTGCAGCTTCCATCCGCGCTGCCCATATGCGAAGGATATCTGCCGGACGACGGAGCCGCCGCTTGAGCGGGGCCACGGTGGGCATGCGGTCGCGTGTCACGTTTTTCCTGCGACCTGAGGTTTGTTTCAATGGCTGCGCAAAATGATCGACCCGGA
Source organism: uncultured delta proteobacterium (assembly GCA_963761255.1). Classification (GTDB taxonomy): domain Bacteria; phylum Desulfobacterota; class Binatia; order Binatales; family Binataceae; genus DATGKG01. The sequence continues at coordinate 42,815 of CAVXGH010000011.1, read as the reverse complement.
CTTCTGAGAGTTGGAGGCCGACTGGCGGAAAATCCTTCGCGACCTGATTCGCGATCGAAACAGGACGTCGCGCAAAGCGGCATCGAGACGCCGGTAGCGAACGCCTGGACTCAAGAACGCACCCGCGTCGCGGTCGGGCAGGGCGTCAACGTTTCCGGGCGACTGATCTTCAATGAGCCGGTGCGTATCGAGGGAACGTTTCGGGGCGAAGTGACCTCGGGGTCGCTGGTCGTAATCGCAGAAACAGGAATGGTCGAAGGAAAGATGAAGGCCAACAAGCTGGTCGTGCTCGGCGAGATGCGCGGAGACATCGTGGATGCGACACGCGCCTACCTCGGCTCCCATGCGCGCGTGTATGGCGACATCACGGCGGAGAATCTTACAGTTTGTGAAGGCGCCTACTTCAGCGGCAACGTCAAGATGACCTCACGCCGGCCGGAGCCTCAGACTACGGCGTAGCGCGCTTTGTCGGGAAGCCTCAGCCAGTGATATCGAGACGGGCAGCCTTGCCGGACAATCCGCGCAGGTAGTAAAGCCTCGCGCGACGGACCTTGCTGCGCGAGAGCACCTGCAGCTTGTCGATGCGGGGGGAGTGCAGTGGGAAGATTCTCTCGACGCCGACCCCGTAGGAAATCTTGCGCACCGTGAACGCCGCGCGATTGCCGCCGCGATTGATTTTGATCACCACGCCCTCGAACGCCTGGACGCGTTCCTTCTCGCCCTCGCGAACCTTCACATGGACGCGGACGCTATCGCCGACGCGAAACTCAGGGAGGTCGCTTCGAAGACCTCGGTCCTCGACCTTCTGGATGATGCTATTCATGGAAAAATGCCCTCGGTAGAGCAGGTCAATTTATCGGAACTGCCCGCGCGACTCAACCTTGTCGCCAAGCGTCTCTAGACCATATGGCGATCGCTAACTTTCCCAACAGCCCATCCGACCCAAATGACGATCGAAAGCAGGCACCAACGCTATACGGCAGTGAAATGAGCAGGTTGGGGACGAGAACATCCAGCCAAGTCGGAGGATTTTTCGGGTCGAAAGTATCCACGAAAACAGCTGCGCCGAACCAAAGAGCGAAAATGAATCCCAAAACCGCGACTACCAAACTGAACCGACGGACCACGCGCGAAACCGTCATTGTTAGATGCCATGTGATGCCACCGATCACTGCGCCGATCACAGCACTGTGGAAGAGCGCGCGACCCAGTGGTGCAGCGGTGGTCATCACGAGAAACGTCAGCATCCAGAGAACGACATAAATACCCGCCATCAGAATGCTAGCGGCCTTTCTCATCGGGCTCATTCGTGACTCATCAAATTGCTCAACGGCTCCGCAGGCGATCGAGGATGATGCTGACGGCCGCCCGTACCGACAGATGATTGTAATCGCCGGGGCCGAGGATCGCGTTGAGCACGATGTCTGCGCGATCGAGGACGCTGGGCGCCAAACCGAACCCGGTCCCGAACAGGATCATCGCGGGTGGACCGTCGGGAGCTTCCAGCTTTTGACGCAGCTCGGATGTCATCACGCCACCGGAAGTGCGCGCCGAGGTATGCACGATCAGCGGTCGCGATTGCGCGACGGTGGATGCATCGGCGATCGCGTCATCGAGGGTGTCGACTATTTTGATTATCTCCAGCGCCTCGCGCCGGCGCCCATCGAAGCTGCGCCCGAAGTCGAAACGCCAATGATCGATCACCGTTGCGGCAAACTCGCGTTGCTCCGGAATCGGATGCACGATGTAAGCGCGCGTCACACCGTAGGTATGTGCCGAGCGCGCGATGTCGTGGATATCGAGGCTGGTGATCGCCGAGGTCACGATGCGCCCATTGCGGTCGACGACCGGATGATGAATCAGCGCGAGGAACAGATCTGACATTTACGGCTTTCGACGTCCGAGGAGATCGGGTCTGCGCTCTTCGGTCCGCTTGCGCGCCTGCGCCTCGCGCCATGTGCGAATCTTCCCATGGTCACCGCTCAGGAGGATCTCGGGCACCCGGATTCCCCGAAACTCCTCCGGTCGCGTGTATTGCGGATACTCAAGGAGATCCGTGCTGAACGATTCTTCGATCACCGACTCGGCATTGCCCAGCACCCCGGGCTGCATCCGCGCGACCGCCTCGATCAGTACCATTGCGGGAAGCTCGCCGCCCGATAGCACGTAGTCACCGATCGAGATTTCCTCATCGACCATCGCGCGCACGCGCTCATCGACGCCTTCATAACGTCCCGCGAGGAGTAGCACTCCCGGCCTGCGCGATGCCAGTTCGCGCACCTTATGTTGTGTGAGCGGCGCGCCCTGCGGCGTCATCAGGATGCGCCAAAGATGCGGGTGCTCGGAGATCACTGTATCGATGGCTGCCGCGATGGGTTCCGGCCGCATCACCATCCCGCTTCCACCGCCATACGGCTGGTCATCGACCTGTTTGTAGTTGCCTAGTCCAAACGGCCGGAGCGCATGTGGTTTGACCACCACGATTCCCTGTTCGATGGCGCGTCCCACCATCCCGCCACGAAACGGCGACTCGAACATTTCCGGGAACAGGGTTATGATGTGAAATTCCATCGCGACTGATGGCATCACTCTATAGGCGTTAGCCTTTCAGAATCGATAGATGCTTACCCCCGAACAACAAGCAGAGTTCCATCGATCGGGAATTCTGCTAGTCCGAAAGGTGATTCCCTCGCGCGAGGCGGCGGCGATGTGCGATTCGGTCTGGAAGATGCTCGGGCGACGCTACAGGATCCGTGGCGACGATCCCGAGACCTGGAAGACGAGGCGCATCGTGGGTACCAAAGAGCGTCCTAAAGCGATCACCGTTGCGCAGGTCGTGAATTCCGCGCTCCGCGCGCTCCTCGATCAGCTTCTCGCGCCGGCCCCATGGGAGTGCGACCAGCATTGGGGTTCGCTGCTCGTGTCGTTTCCCGGCGCGTTTCCCGAAGCGCCTAATGGATGGGAGGTACCGCACGCGGGTTGGCATTTCGATGCGCCGATGGTGCGCGCGCTGCCGGATCTTTACGGCGTACGGATTTTCACCTGCCTCGCGGATTTGGAGCCGCAAGGCGGCGCGACGCTCGCCCTCGCGGGTTCACCGCGGCTTGCGCAGGCGCTCGCCAACGCCCGTGGTCTCGCGAAGATGCGCTCAGCCGATTTGCGCGACGGCCTGAGGCAGCGATACGAGTGGATCAACCAGCTGTGCTCGCACGATGGCGCGTTCGACCGCGCGGAGCGCTTCATGCGGCAGGGGACCACGCTCGAAGACGTCGAAGTCCGCGTGGTCGAGATGACCGGTGAGCGTGGCGACGTTTACCTCATGCATCCGGTGATGATGCACGCCGCGTCGCCCAACTGCCTCGCGAAGCCGCGAATGGTCCTTACATCGACGGTCTATCAGCGCGGCATAGAATGGAGTGCACTCTACGGCGCCGAACGCGAGGTCGCCGCTTAATCAGGCGAAGCGCGCTGCAGGCTGCGCGGTCGGAAACTTCTTCACATATTGAAAGAACATCGCCAGCGCGCGGTCAGCGTCGATGAGCAGACCCTCGCGAAACCGAATTGTGCTCATGATCGGCGTGTCTTCCTCGATCAGTCGATGAAAGAATGCCTGCCCGATCTGGATGCGTTGTGCGCGCGTCTCATCGTCACCCTCCGTGAGCGGCGTCGCGGTCACTGACCATCCGTGGGTGCGGCCATCAGGCGTCGGCGTGCCAGTCGCCATCGAGAGCACGCTCATCCCGTTGAGCTTCCCCGACAGCGCGATGGTGTTGGTGCCGCTGACGCGAATCGACTGATCGAAGATGCCGAGTTGCGGATCCTCGAAGCGCACGTCGTATTCGATCTTGTACGGCCCGACGTGGATTTGATCGGGATTGCAATCGATCTTGAGGCCGTGCAGCACGCGCAAATGCTGAAAGTCCATCGAGTTGGTGAACGGCACCCATGGCTCGACGGGAAGATCGAAGGCCTCCGCGGTACGGAAATCGAGATCGGATGCGCTATAGCCGGGAAAATCGGGAACATCGAAAAGCGGTTCGGCGCCATTGAAAGCCCAGATGAGGCCCCACTTCTCCGCGGTAGGGAATTTGAACAATCTGGCGGCTTTGGGAATCGTGTCGGATGCGGGAATCTTGGTGCATACGCCATCGGGACCATACTGCCAATGATGAAACGCGCAGCGCACATCGTCGCCGATGACTTTGCCCATGCTCATGTCGGCGCCGAGATGCCGGCACCATGCGCTCATCACCGCCGGCTTGCCGCTTTCGCCGCGATAGACGATCGCACGGCCTTCGAGGAAGTCGCGCCCGATGACTTGGCCCGGCGCGACCTCATCGGAGCGCGCGATCGCATACCAGCATTGATGGAATTTGCCGGCGGCTTTTTTACCGCCAACTGATTTGCGAGTTCGGATAGCCGTATGCGTCGCGCCTGCTGCCATGTTGATTTCCCCCGCTCGCGAATTCAATTGAAAGTAGGCATCCGAATCAGGAAGAACTCGGTGTCTTCCAGCACTTCGAATTTGGCGCCCTGATCGCGCGCATCGACATACCACGCCGAATGTTTATCGAGCTCCTCGCCCGGCATGCTCTCGACCGCAAACGCGCCCTTCGTGACGAGCGCCAGCTCCGGCGATGCGAGCGCGCCGAGCGTATGGGTCGCGCCGCGCGGCCCGCGAATGAAACCGACTTCCAGCCCACGCTCGCCGAATGAGCCGAGATGTTTGTAATCGAAGCCACCGCCGATGGCGCGCCATCCGAAGTTCTCCGGATGCATCACGATCGGCTCCTCGTATCGAGGCGGCGGATATTCCAAATCGCGCTTGTTGACGTACTCCCAAATCGCTTCGTAGCCGTCTTTGCGCTGCGAGCGGCCGTCGTTGCTAGCGCGGGTGAAGACGCCCTTATCAAAATTGCCGAGGTCGGAAAGTCGCTGGTATCCATCGTTGAGCTGGCGATAGCTCATGAAGCCGTAGCCCGCCGCGCCGCCCATCTGCACGATGCAGACGATTGAGCCAATCGTGTCCTGCTGCGGTCCGTAGAAGGTGCCTTCGGGAAAATATCCGACGGTGCCGGCCGCGAGATTCTTGCCCGGCGCATAGTTCATCGAGCCTTCGAGGCAGAAGCGGATCTGATCGAAGTTGTGGCGATGACGCGGAGTGTAGTAGTCGCCGGCCGTGCGCACCAGGCTGAATTCGAAGTTGTCCGGTGCGCCATCGTCGCCCTGGATGAGTCGCTTGAAATCGATGCCTCCGGAGCGATGGCCCGAGACGGTACCCCATTCGGTGGTCGCGGCGTACGCGGTCTTCATGCAGGTGGCCTTAGCGCGCCTCCCGCGATGGCGTCAAGCATCCTCACGGCTAATGACGGTTTACCTGGTTGCAAACCCGTGCTCCCAAGCAGCGGTGTCGGTGTATTCGATGTGCCGGCAGATCAGCCCGTCGCGGACCGTCCAAACATGGGCCCAGTTCACCTCAACCACCCGGCCGGTTGCTCGCACCACGCATCGTTCGTGGCCGAGCACAGCTACGTCGTTTCCGGCAATGATAATTCGTCAGGTTGGAAAATTTGGAACTCAAGCGAATCAGCGATGATCGAAAGGAATCGTTCGAGACCTTCTCGACCGCGCCACCTACCCGCCATCGGAACCTTGTCGGAACCGTATAAGCGCAGATCGAAATCGTCGGTCACCAAGCTCAAGCGAGCAGGAATATCTCCTTCGCCGATCGCTTTGTAGATGCGTTGCACGACTTCGACAACTGGTTGATTGCTCATTGCGCTGAATTTTCGATGGTGTACGAGACCGCGTCAAGCGACGCCGCTTGATGCCCGGGTTCGGGCTTTTCCTCGTTGGGGCATTTCGCAGAGCGCCCCTACGATGTGCTGGTTACGAAGATCTCCGTGCGCACGTTAACGCTGCGGGTCGTTCGCGCAGGACCCCCACGAGGAGTGGGCACGGAGGCCAGGCTGAACCGGATCTTTTCACCGCAGATGCGGGAATAGCGACAGCGCGTTGGTGCGGCCGATCGCGCGGAAGTCTTCGGGCGACAACAGCTTGCTCCCCATCAATTCGTTGACGTGCGCCGCCACGATCGGCTCCGGCGTGTGAACATAGTCGCTCCCATAGAGGATATGGGTGCGTTCGGTCATCTCGAGCAGCGGCGCGAGCGCGTTCGAGCCCGGCGATCCCGCTGAGATCGTAATAGAGGTGGCGCAGTTGCCCCTCCGCGTCAGGCGCGGTGCCGCTCCCCGCGAGGCCGCGTGCGAACATGCCGATGCGGCGCGCGAGAAACGGCAGCGTCCCGCCCGCGTGCGGAACGATGATGCGGAGCTTGGGGCATCGCGCCAGCGTTCCGCTGAAGATCAGGTTGACGACGGCACGGGTGCTGTCGAAGGTGAATTCGATCATCGGGCGTGGATACCCGAGCGCGCTCTGCTGCCAGCACATCGGCGAAGTGGGATGAATGAAGATCACCGCGGCGCGGCGATTGAGTTCATCAAACACCGGATCAAGCCGTTTGTCCCCGAGGTACACGCCATTGAAGTTGGTCAACACGACGACACCATCGAGCTTGAGGGTGTCGAATGCATAGGCGATCTCCTCCAGCGCGCCATCCACATCGGGAAGTGGCAAGCTGGCGAAGCCGCCGAAGCGCCCGCGATGATCGGCCATCGTGCGCGCGGCGAATTCGTTGACCGAGCGCGCGAGCGAACGGGCTCGCGCATCGTTGCCAAAATGGACTCCCGGAGATGAGACCGACAGCATCCCGGTCGCGATGCCCATTCGATCCATCATCGCGAGGGCTCCTTCGACCCTCCATTGCGGCGCGGCAAACCCATCGGGCCAACTGCCGATGGCATCGATCATTTGCGCGCGATAATCGGGGCTCAGGTAGTGGAAATGGACGTCGATGCGATCCGTGAATGCGTCTGTCATTTGCGGGTTCCTCTGACCCTGTAGCTAGTGCGCGGCCTGCGACTGCGTCAAGCGATGATGTTCGCAGTCTTGCAGCGGTCGATTGCGCGATGCTACTTACGATAACTTCAACAACGACAGGATGGGGCACATGCGACAGATTCTCGGCCGGATCGGAATTGCGGCGTTGACTTTGACATTGATGGCTTCGACCTACGCGCTTGCTCAAGATGCCGCAAGTGGCGCGGCGGCACCCGCCGATCAGGCGGCAATCACGGACGCAGCGAAGAAGGCTTACCAGGCTATTGCGGATAGCAAAATCGATGACCTCTGGACCCTGGTGCAGTCCAAATACGATCGCAAACTGCGCCCTGAAGAGTTGCGGCCCGGAGACACCGGACCGAAGGTCAGCGTGGCCTTCGATGGCAATGTCAAAATTCTGCGGACCGGAAAAAACTTCGCGGTGGTCGGCGCCAATTTCTTCAAGCCCGATTCCTCGGACATCCCGCCAGGTGAGGTCAGCCGTCTCGACCTCTTTATGATTGACGACCACGGGGCCTGGAAAATCGGCGCGCCGGATAAGAAGGAAGCCGCTTTCGACGGCGACAAGGGCGGATGGTATCACTCGGGCTCCTTCACCTTTTGCCCTAACAAAAAGGGGATGGTGTTTCTGCCCAATCATTTCAGCAGCAGCACCGATTGCACCGCGACGGCGGTTTGCCGGTAGCGAGGTTAGGTCTGCAGACGGGAGAGCGGCGTCAATCTAGGAGGCCCGGAATCGCCTCGATGACGATGCGCTTGCCATCGACATCGATCTCTTTAACGACATCTTCGATAACCGGGACCAAAACTTCCTTGCCGTCGCTGCGCATGACGAAGACATCATTGGCGCCGGTTGCGATGATCTCCTCGACGACGCCGATGCGGAGGCCGTCGGTCAGGAAGACCTCGCATCCGATGACATCACGATAGTAGAACTCGTTGTCCGCGGGCGGCGGAAGATCATTTTCAGCCGCGAAGACATTTTTACCCTTCTGTAGTTGCGCTAGGTTGGCATCGGTGATGCCTTCGAGGATCACCCGCATGGCGCCCTGGCCGACCTGCGCTACCTCGACGATGCGATATTCGCGGGCGTCGGCGGTGCTTGCCGACGCGACGTCACCATCGGCGAGGAAGATCCGCTCGACCCTCTCGATCGACTCCGATTCGGGATAATCGGGGCGAAATCGCAGGCCACCACGGAGCCCATGGACTCCCGTGAGGCGGCCGATTCGAATCAATGAGGTGGGGTTATCGGGAGGTTTATTAGCGATGAGCCCTAATCCTGGTTAATCAGGTGCGATGCGGGCTGCGCCGCCCGAGCCCAGTGTTGCGCGCGGAAATCATCTCTACTTGTCTTCGATGATTTCAAGCACAACTTTACGATTGGTGCGCGAGGCCACAGCATTGAGAATCGTGCGAATCGACTTCGCGGTGCGGCCTTGCTTGCCGATCACTCGCCCGAGGTCCTCCTTGGCCACCCGCAGCTCGAGCACCGATGCGGTATCGCCCTGGGTTTCTTTGACCTCAACTGCGGCTGGATTGTTGACCAGTTGCTGCGCGAGAAACTGAACTAGCTCCTTCATAATCGGCTCCGTTCAGGCGGGGTTTGCGAGGTTGTAGTACGAGCCATCATCTTCTTTATGAACTTTACGCGAGTTTACGCTGTTGCTGAAGCCTGCCGAATCAATTCACGGACGGTATCCGACGGCTTCGCGCCGACTTTCAGCCAGTGCTCCGCCTGTTCTTTCTGGAGCGTCACTTTGGCCGGCTTGAAAGCCGGGTCATAGGTGCCGATTTGCTCGACGAAGCGGCCATCACGCGGCGAGCGCGAGTCCGCCACCACGATCCGGAAAAATGGTTTCTTGCGGCTGCCATGACGGCGCAGTCGAATCACTAGTGCCATGCGATCTGTATCTCTCCCTGTTTCTAGTATGTCACCCGAGGCCCATCCCGCGCATCATCGCGCGGCCGGCGCCCATTCGGGTTAGCTTCTTCATTACCTTGCGGGTCTGCTCGAACTGCTTCAGGAAGCGATTAACATCCTGCACGCTGGTTCCACTTCCGCCCGCGATCCGCGCGCGACGCTTGCCGTTGAGAATCAGGTGATTCTCGCGCTCCTGGATAGTCATCGAATCGATGATGGCCTGGATGCGCACCAGTTCGCGCTTCGACTCCTCCGAATCAACCTGACCCGCGACCTTTTTCAAACCCGGAATCATCCCGACCAGGTCGCCCAGCGATCCCATCTTCTTGATGGCCTTCATCTGCTCGGCGAAATCGGTCAGGGTGAATTCATTCTTCTTAAACTTGCGTTCGAGTTCCTTCGCCTTCTTCTGATCGTAGTTCGCCTGCGTTTTCTCGATCAGCGTGAGCACGTCGCCCATGCCGAGGATGCGGGTCGCAAGCCGATCCGGATGGAAAATATCGAACGCGTCGAGCTTTTCTCCGGTCGCCGCAAACAGTATCGGAGCGCCGGTGATGGCGCGAACCGAAAGTGCCGCGCCGCCGCGCGCATCGCTATCAAGCTTGGTCAGGATGACGCCGGAAACCTGCAGCCGCTGATGGAATCCCTCGGCGACGTTCGCAGCCTCCTGGCCGGTCATCGCATCGGCAACGAACACGATATGATGGGGCCGGACGACCGCCTTGAGGCGCTCCAGCTCTTCCATCAAGTCTTCGTCGATTTGCAGACGGCCCGCGGTATCGATGAGGACGACGTCGTTGCCGCCGGCTTCGGCTTTCGCCAGCGCGCGCGTCGCGATCTCGATCGGATCCTCATTCGGATTGCTATCGATAACCGGCACGCCTGCCTGGGATCCAAGCACCCGAAGCTGCTCCATCGCGGCCGGGCGGCGTACGTCAGTCGAGACCAGCAGGGGATGGCGTTTGCGCGTATCTTTTAGCCACAGCGCGAGCTTCGCCAGCGAGGTGGTCTTACCGGAACCTTGCAGACCGACGACCATGATCTTGACCGGCGGCTTGACCTTGAGGTCGAGCTCGCGGGCCTGCTCGCCCATCACATGGCGCAGCTCGTCGGCGACGAATTTGAGGATGTGCTGCTCGGGGGTCAGCGAGCGCAGGACTTCCTGGCCGAGCGCCTTTTTCTTGACGTGCTCGACGAAGTCGCGGACCACCTTGATGTTGACGTCGGCTTCGAGCAGGGCGAGACGGACCTCGCGCAGGGCCTCGTCAATGTTGGATTCGGAAACCCGCCCCTGGCCCCTGAGCTTCTTGAAAATTCCGTCGAGGCGGTCGCTCAGCGTGTCAAACATAGGAGGGGACTAGTGGTTCGTGAAATGTTGAAGCGATTCCAGATTTAATAGGTTTCCGGTTACGGCGAAGCCAGCAGGCTAGGTTACCCTCTTCACGGTGTCAAATCCAGCCGCCGGGTGACGGAATTGCTGTCAATGCGGGTATTTATTCGATGCGGTCCAGCGCCCCAGCCATCTCCGTTATACGCGAGATCGGCGGAAGCACACCCGATACTCCCGCCGATCGTAATTCGGATTGTCCCGCTGATTTGGTTGCCGGTCAACCCTGATCCTTGCCCGATCCTTGCCCGATCCTTGCCTGATCCTCGCCTGATCCTCGCCTGATACTTGCCCAATACTTGCTGATCAATCCCACAGACCTTTCCACCACGGCGCCGGAATCTCAGTCAGCCCGACATTCTTCATAATGCCGCCCAAATCCCATCCGGTCAGATCGGCGAGCGTCTGCGCCTCGCGGTTCTCGCGCTCGTGAACCTGCTTAAAGTAGTTCGCGGCAGCAGAACAAGCCTCTGGGGACCCTTTCCACGGATGTTGGAGGACATAGCGCGCCTGGTAGTTCTCGGTGTCACCGGTTTCCTGAAATGCGAGGTCTTAGGGGAAGCTGTCCGCCGTGTATCGCACGTGCAGCCGGGTCAGCATGACCGGCATCGGGCCGCCGTTGAATACCGGCGGCCGCCGATACAGCATCGCATTGGGCTGCGCGGCCTCATCCAGCCAGAACACGCCGAGGCTGCGGAGCTCCTCGCGCGAGAGCGGCGGCCCGGCGCAGGGATCGCACCAGCCCATGTTCCACACGTATTCGGTGAAGACCGCGCGCATCGCGTTGTCATCGACCTGCTTGTTGAACATCGCCTTATAGAAGTCCTGGAACTTCGGCTGGATGTATTCGGGCAGATTCTCGCCGGTCGGCACCTTCTCGGTGCGATAGTTGGTGGTCTCGACCCGGCCATCCTGCGTGAGGGCATAGACGATGAGGTCCTGCGGGCCTTGCGCGTTAATCATTCCGAGGCGAATCGGGAGCATGAACTTCGGCGATTCGAAGGCGAACTGGATCGGACGCAGGTAGCTGAGTCCGGTCGCCTGATGCTCCTTGAGGTTCACTTTCGCGACAAAGAACTTCATATCCTGGCGGATGTAGGGTTCGAGCGCTCGATGCGCTCCGACGCGGAATCTTGTATCCATTTTCCTGCAGCCAGGTTTCCAGGCCATCCGATTGTTTTGCCGACAGGATAACGATATCGTATTCGCCGACGGTGTATCGCGCCTCGACGGTCACGCCTAACGCGTTGGCTTGAGGTGCCACGGCCTCCATCCGATGCAGTCTATCGGTTCCGGAGAGGGCCATACGCTGAGGCGGCCTGTGAATAAAATCTCACACGGGTTCGGATCGAAATATTCCACCAGCCGTGGCGAGCTGTATTGGTCGAGCTTCTTGAAGATCTCGCGATCGCCGATATGAATCTGGCCCTTCTGGAGCACCTGCGGCACCGGCACCACCAGCGCAAAGTCAGACGGCTCGCCCTGGTAGTCGTTCATCAGACTGAGCACGCTCTTGTCGCCATGGCGCACCATCACCACTTGCGACGCGTGGTTGAAGAGGTTGCTGTCGGCCTTGCCGACGTAAAATCCGCAAAACGCGCGCGCGTCAGGCGGCCGCGCGATCGCGCACAGCGTGAGCATCGCGAGAATCGGAAGCGCGAGCTTCATCGTGGGTTTGTTCATCTCTTATCTCCTTGGTTTTCGCCATTCGGAACTGAGGACCAAAGCAGTCCAGGATTCGACGGGGCGTTCGTGAACGCCCCCTACGATTCGATGCGGTCTGCCGATAGCCCAGGTTGCCCGAGATTGAAGCGCCGTCCGGCAGAGGTTCCCTTTTGACTCGGTACCGCGGCGCGATTCGTAGGGGCCGTTCGCGAACGGCCCGTTGAATCCTGATCCGCGCAGCGTTCATCTATTCCGGGAACTACAGTTTGCTTCCATTGAAATCTCGGCGCAGGCAGGACCAAGTCCCACATCGGCACCATCGGCGCGGCGAGAAAGAGCGTCCAGAGCATTCCGTTGTGTGCGTAAAATCCGAACTGCCAGGTAAATGCGATCGCGGCGACGATCGCGGCATGAAACGCGCGCGCCCGCGGATGATTTGGCGAGGTCATCGGGTCGGAAATCATGAAGAAGGCGAACAGCAGCAGCGCACCGTTCATCAACTGATGGTCGAGGACCGCCCAGCGCTGCCCCAGATACGCGATCCGCAGCGCCAACCCGCCGACATAGAAGGCGAGGAAGCTCCAACTGATGTCGGCACGGCGCGCGCGCGTCGCCACGAATGCGCCCAGCGCAATCATCCATCCCGCGAGCGCGACATCCTGACCCCATTGGCCGGGCGATATCCACGCGCCGGGCAAGAGAATCATCGCGAACATCACGCCGAAGGTGGCGGGATTGAAAAAATGCTTTCCGCGAAAACGAAGGACCGACTTCGAGAGAATTGCTACTGACGCGGCCGCCGGATGAACCCAGAGATTATCCGCGCGCAACAGCAGGGTGAGGCTGAGCGCAGTGATGATGGCGCTGCGATATGACCGCGCCGCATCCGGGCGCATCGGAAACGAGAGATATTGCGCTGCGATTGCCGCGGCGAAGCTGAGAATTATCTGCGCGCCGCTGAGGCTGAAATCGCGCAGCCACGCACCCGCGGCGAGCAGGATGCCGAGGCACAGGATCTGGAAAATTCTCGGATCGCCAAATGCGGCCGGAAGCTTCCAGTTACATAGACGCCCGAATGCGGAAATTCTTGCGCGCATCGCGATTCATGGCCTCGTAAACTATGAACGCGATGCGCGCGTTTTCTTGCAGAATATTCTTCGCTCAGGCCTCCGCTTCTCTCAGTGCCGCCAGCATCGAGCGCACATCGTACGAGCCGTTGTAACGCTCGCCGTTGATGAAGAAGGTCGGCGTCCCGTTGACTCCGCTGCGCACTCCGCTGCGGAAGTCTTCCCGCACGCGCGGAGCATAAACGTGCTCGTTCATCTCCTTGGTGAAGCGGTCCAGATCGAGGCCTAGCTTGGTGGCGTATTGGATGAGGTTCGCAGGTTCCAGCGCGGCCTGGTTTTCATACAACATGTCGTGCATTTCCCAGAACTTGCCCTGCGCGGCGGCCGCCTCGGCGGCTTCCGCGGCAAATTCAGCGTGCGGATGCGCGTTGGCCAGCGGGAAGTTTCGGAACGCCAAAGACAGCTTGTGGCCGAGGCGCTTCTGGAGTTCCTTCACGACCGGATATGCCGCGCCGCAGTATGGGCATTCGTAGTCGCCATATTCGACGAGGAGGATCTCCGCGTCGCGAGATCCCTGGATATGGTCATGTGCGCTCAGCGGTGGAGTCAGCATGGTGGTCTCCTATTTTGCGGGAAGTGCTTCGAGGGCGGTGAGGATGCCGTCGGCGCCCGGGTTAACTCCCATCGGCGAGAGATAACTCCACCTGATGACGCCTTCGCTATCGATCACGAACAGCGCACGCTCGCAGCATCCTGCTTCGTGATTGTAAACGCCGTAGGCCTGCGCGACCGCGCCCTTGGGCTCGAAATCCGACATCAGTGGAAAGTGGAGTTTGTTAGCTTGCGCATATGCCATGTGGCACCAGGCGCCATCTACCGAGATGCCGACCAGCTCGGCCTTGAAGCGGCGGAACTCCGACAGCACCTCGTTGTAGAGCGTCATCTGGTCGCCGCAGACCGGGCTCCAGTCCGCCGGGTAGAAAGCGAGGATGACCGGGGCGCCGCGAAACTCACTGAGGGCGACCATCTGGTCCGGGGTGGTGTGGAGTTTGAAGTCCGGCGCGACGGTGCCGGGCGGCAGCGCCGAGGGTTTCGGATTTTTACTGTCTCCTGCCATGGAGAACCTCCTCTAAGTTGGAGTGGGTGTTCCGAAAGCGATCGAATCCGAATCGTAACACGATGGGTTGTCTTGGCTAGGCCCTTTTTTCGCGGTGGCGGAGGCGCGCGAATTGCGCAACAGTCACGCAGCTATGCATCAGGGAGGTTGTATATGAACCGTCGCGCCGCACTCATTTCCATGATGTTGCTTTTGATAGTCGCGCTGCTGACACCTGCGGTCCACGCGCAGGATGCCGCGGCCGGACTCAAGGAGGCGCTCACGACCGGCACCGCCGACGCGGTCAGCATGCTGGGAAAACCGGGCGGATATTCTTCGAACCCGGCGGTCAAGATCCAGTTTCCCAAAAACCTCCAGATGATCGCGACCGCGCTGCGCGGGATGGGCTATGGTCCGCAGATCGATCAATTCGTCAAAAGTATGAACGACGCCGCGGAGGCCGCCGCGCCGAAGGCGCAACCCATCTTTGTCAACGCGATCCAGAGCATGAGCTTTAGCGACGCGCAGCAAATCGTCACCAAGGGCGGCCATTCGGCGACGGACTACTTCCAGCGCAAAACCACGCCCGAGCTCACCACCGCCTTCACTCCGATCGTCAAGCAGACCATGGAACAGAATTCGGTGACCAAGCAGTACGACGATCTGATGGGAAAATATTCCAGTGGTGCGATGGGCAGCCTGGGCAGCATGCTCGGTGGCCATGGCGCGACGCCGAATCTCGACATCAACAGCTACGTCGTCAGCAAGAGCCTCGATGGACTTTTCTATATGGTAGGGCAGGAGGAGGAGAAAATCCGCACTAACCCGGCCGCGCAGGTTACTCCACTTTTAAAAGAGGTTTTCGGCGGCGGACACTAAAAATACCGAACGCTCGCCCTCCTTCAACTTCTCACGACAGGAGAACTCGATGCCGACGCATCCAATTCGCTTTGGGATACAAACCGGCCAGCAGGATGTCACCTGGGAACGCATGCGCGACTTCTGGCAGAAGGTCGACGGATGGGGCTACGACTCGCTGTGGAACTTTGACCATTTCTACCCCATCTTCGTGCCCGACCCGACCGGGCCATGCATGGAGAGCTGGACGCTGCTCAGCGCGCTCAGCCAGGTAACCAAGCGCGCGCGCATCGGCGCGCTGGTCAACGGCAACACCTATCGCCATCCGGCGCTGACGGCGAAGATGGCGGCGACGCTCGATCAAATCTGCGGCGGACGCCTCAACCTCGGCCTCGGCGCGGGATGGTTCGAGCATGAGCATAAAAGCCTCGGGTTCGATTTCAAGACGGTCGCGGGACGCCTGCAGGCGCTCGACGAGTCATGTCAGATCATCAAGGGGATGCTCACGCAGGACAAAACCACGCTCGCCGGCAAGCATTACAATGTCGTCGATGCGGTCTGTAATCCGAAGCCGATCCAGAAAAATCTTCCGCTGATGATCGGAGGCCATGGCGAGCGCGTCCTGCTCAAACTGGTCGCCAGGCACGCCGATATGTGGAACATGACCAATGCCGATGCGCCTGAGATGAAGCGGCTGATCGAAGTTATCGAACGGCACGCGGACACGGTGGGGCGCGATTCGGATCAAATTGAGAAAAGCGTGATGATCGCGATGGCATACAATCCGCCCACGCAGCGCGCCGAGATGCTGAGCGGCCTGGTTGCGATGATGGCGCAGACGACGCCGGAAAAAGCGCGCGACCGAATCGTTATCGGCAGCAAGCAGGAGTGTATCGACAAAATCGAAGGCTTCATCAAAGCGGGAGTCACGCATTTCATCTTCATGGGGGTATGGCCACTGATCGTGGAAGATGAGGTACAGGCGTTTGCCGAGGAGGTGATCCCTGTTTTTCAAAAATAATTTCGGTGGTCGGAAGTGTGACAATTTATTGCGAAGAAAATCGGAAATTAATCGTCACTTAGCCAGTACATGTACATCTTCGACATCTTCAGGAAGGGAGTTTTTTATGGCTAGCGACTTTATTGAACGTATCCGTGAGCGCGCGTATCAGATTTGGGAAGGCAATGGCCACGACGGCAATCCGGAGGAGCATTGGCTGCAGGCGGAACGCGAGGTTCTCGGCAGCGAGGCGGCGCCGGAAGCATCGTTTTCAGGTGAAGCGGCGGGTCAGGATGCGACCCGCGCCTATGACGATCATGCCACGAGGTTCGGTGCCAATGGCAAGGTCGAAGAGAAAATGAAGGAAGCCGAGGCCGCCCTCGATGGCCCGGAGCGCGAGGATCTCAAGCGCGCGGAAGAGGCCGGTAAGCGTCGCGCGAAAAGTGCCGCCTAAGGTCCGAAATACCGTGGCATAACGCAGGGCATCCGTCGCGCTGTCTGGTCCGCGCAGCGGATGCCCTGCGATGCGCTCCTTGCCGCCGCCGCGATTTTAGGGAAAAGTCGCGGCGATGGCGCAAATCGCAATCATCGGGGTCGGCGCAATCGGAAGCGTCGTCGGTGCGGCGCTGATCTCATCGCATCGGCACGAGCTTACCTTGTGCGCGCATCGTGCGACCTTCACCAAGCTGGTGATTCGCACACGCGATGGCGTCGTCGAAGTAGCCGCATCACCAATCATCGATGAGAAAGAAGCGCGGCCGGTCGAATGGGCGTTGCTCTGCACCAAGGCGCATCAAACCGCGTCGGCGGCGGGATGGCTTCGCGCGCTGACGCCCGCGAAGATCGCGGTGCTGCAAAACGGCGTCGAGCACGTCGCGCGCGTCTCCTCGATCGCCAACGGCGCGGCAATTCTTCCGGTGATCGTGCGATGCCCCGCAAAACCCCTCGCGCCGGGCGAAGTCAATCAGCAAGGTCCCGCGAGCCTGGTCGTCCGCGATGATGCTTTCGGCGCCGAGTTCGCCGCGCTCTTCGCGGGCACCGGGGTAGCGGTTCCGCGCACGAGCGATTTTCTTACCGAGTCGTGGGTGAAGCTCTGTCAGAACGCCGTCAACGGCGCGGTATGCGGCCTGACGGTGCGGACGATCGCGGTCATTCGGCAACCGCTGGTGGCGGACTTCGCGCGCAAGCTCGCGCTCGAATGCATCGCGGTTGGCCGCGCCGAGGGCGCGCGGCTCGACGATTCGCTGGCGAATCAAATCGTCGAGCAAATGGCCGCGGTTCCCGACGCCGAGCATCATGGCAATTCGCTCTACTACGATCGCATCGCGGGTCGGACGTTGGAGTACGAAGCGCGCAATGGCGTCGTCGTGCGGCTGGCGCGCAAGCATGGTATCGCGACTCCACTGAGCGATGCGGCGTATGCGCTCCTCAGTGGGGCATCTGACTCGCCGTTGAAGTAGAAGAGTGACGCACTAGAATTGCGGCTTGGCCATCGATTCCGAAAGAAGCCGCTCTCGTCAGATAGTCTACGCATTTGCGATTGGCGTTTTTCTCATCCACGTCGCGACGGATGGCCGCTATGGCTACTTCCGCGATGAATTGTACTTCCTCGACGCCGCGCATCATCTGGACTGGGGCTATGTCGATTTCGCACCGCTGACGGCATGGCTGCTACGGGCGAATGTGGCTCTACTCGGCGATTCCCTGCATGCGCTGCGGTTGCTGCCCGTGCTCTCGGCCGCAATTAAAATCGCGCTGACCGGCTTGATGGCGATCGAATTCGGCGCCGATATGTACGGTATCGCGCTCGCCTGTCTATGCGTGCTGGCCGCGCCGGTTTACCTGGTGATCGACAATCAGTTCGCGGCCAACACCTTCGAGCCGGTCTTCTGGATGGGCATCGCGTACCTGCTGATCCTCGCGATCAAATACCAGCGTCTGCATCTGCTGATCTGGATGGGCTTGCTGGCCGGGCTCGGCATCGAGAACAAACTCTCCATGATTTTCTTTTGCGCGGCCATCTTCATCGGCATGCTGCTGACGCCCGCGAGAAATCTCCTGCGAAGCCGCTGGATCGTGCTCGCGATACTCATCGCCGCAATCTGCTTCTTACCGACGCTGATGTGGCAATACCACCGCGAGTGGCCGACGTGGCAAATGCTCGCCAACGTTCGGCGCATGCACAAGAACGAGGAAACATCAGCACTGGGTTTCATGTTGCACCAGTTGCTGATGCTGAGAGCTGCTTCGGCCCTGGTTTGGGTCGCCGGATTGTACTTTCTGCTCCGCGAGACGCGATGGCGAGTGTTCGGATTCGCGTACCTGGCGCTGCTCTCCATCATGATGGTGCTCGGCGCCAAGGATTATTACCTCGCACCGATATATCCGCTGCTGTTCGCCGCCGGCGGCGCGTTCTGGAGCGGAATCTTCGTTCGACACTCCGCGCCGCGATGGGTCAGATACGCGATCCCGAGCCTCGTCGTCATCGATGGATTGCTTGCCGCGCCGCTGGCGCTGCCGATCCTCTCGCCCGAGAACCTGGTTCGTTACGAGGAAGCGGTCGGCGTCAACCATCCGCGCAGCCAGACCGGTCAGGAGGGTCTATTGCCGGAGCATTTCGGCGATGAGTTCGGATGGCGCGAGATGGCGGCCGCAGTCGCGCGCGTCTACGACGCGCTCCCACCTGGCGAACGCGGCAAGGCCGCCATCTTTGCCAAAAATTACGGCGAGGCCGGCGCGCTAAATTTCTTCGGTCCACCGCTCGGCCTTCCGCGCGCTATCAGTGGACATCAGAACTACTGGTATTGGGGAGCGGACAGTTACAGCGGCGAGGTGATAATCGCGCTTCAGTACGATCGCGAAGAACTTTTCAAGATGGGATGCGAAAGCGTCGAGGACGGTCCGATGCTGGACGATCCGTACTCGATGGCCGAGGAACATTTTCGAATCCGCATCTGTCGCGGTCTTCATCCGTCGCTGTCCCAGCAATGGCCGACCCTCAAGCGATGGAACTGAATCGGTTTGCAATCAACCTCCTGATTCTGGTTTTCTTTGGACTCGACGACGGGCAATTGACCGATCGTTCAAGCTGACAATCAACGAGGTAAACGCGAGATGCTGACCGGCTCACAATATAAGAAGTCTCTGTTCGATGGCCGCGCGATTTTTTTCGAAGGCGAACGTGTCGAAGATCTCCCGCGCCATCCGATTCTCGGGCAGTCGGTCGACCAGATCGCGGCCGGATACGATCGCTGGTACTCGCCCGAAGCCGGAGCGCTCAACCCGCTGATGTCGATTCCGCATTCGTCGGAGGAACTGCGCGCGCGCATCAAGCAGCAGCACGGAGCCGACATCCTCTCGCTGGTGACCTATCAATCGGTAATGACGCTGACGACGGCCGGCGCGCGCATCGGCGCCAAGCTGCCGAAGTATCGCGAGCGGATTCAGCGCTATGTCGAGCAGGCGCAGAAAAACGACATCCGCATCACGGAATGCATCACCGATGCGAAGGGCAATCGCAGTCTGCCTCCGGGCAAGCAGGAAGATCCCGATGCGTACACCCACATCGTGGATCGGCGCGGCGACGACATCGTCATTCGCGGCGCGAAGTTGCACATCACCGCGGCGGCGCTCGGCCACGAGCTGATGGTGATCCCGACCAAGGCGATGCACGCGGGCGAAGAAGCATACGCGGTGGCCTGCATGGTGCCGGTCAATTCCCCGGGCGTGAAAATCGTCAACACGACGTATGCGCCGCGTCACGCCGACGTGCGTGACTTCCCGTTTTCCTCGAAGAACCACATGCCGGAAGGTTTTGTTATTTTTGACGACGTGGTCGTTCCGCGCGAGCGAATCTTCCTCGATGGCGAAGTCGATGACGCCGCTATCTTCGCGCATTCGCTGGGGCTCTGGGAGCGGCTCGGCGGGCTGCACGACCTGGCAGAAACGGCCGACCAGCTGGTGGGCTTCGCGCAGCTGATTGCTGAGGCCAATGGCCTCGCACGCGAGTCGCACGTGCGGGAAAAAATCTCCGAGATGATCATTCATGCGACGCTGGTTCGTTCGGCCCTCGAAGCCGCGATCGCGAATTGTGAAATCAGCGCCGATGGCAGCGCGTTCCCGAACGAGCTCTATACCAATGCGGGCAAGTATCATGGCGCGGCGAATTACAGCCTGATGGTGCGGCATCTACATGATATTGGCGGCGGCTCGATTCTCACCGCGCCCTCGGTGTCAGACCTCGAGAGCGAGGCGACCGGCGCGCTGGTGCGCAAGTACATGAGCACCGGCAAAGGTGTCGATGGCGAATATCGAGTGCGGCTCTTCCACGCGATCCGCGACCTGACCGCCGACGCCTTTGGCGGATGGCGCGCGGTGACGAACGTGCAAGCCGGCGGCGGCCTCTATGCGCAGCGCATCGTGACCCGCCGCCACTATGATTTGGCCGGCGCGAAGAACAAGGCCCTCGAAGCGGCGGGGCTGCTGGGAGACAAGGAGAAACTGCACTAGGATTGGGTACCAGTTCGCCAGGTCCAAGCTCACCGCCTGCCGGCAAAACAGGAGCTAAGAAAAAGCGCCATGATCCAAACGCTCGCAGGCAAAAAAGGGCTGGTCGTCGGCATCGCCAATGAGCATTCGATTGCGTGGGGCTGCGCGCAAGCATTTCAGGCCGAAGGCGCGGAACTGGCCGTAACTTATCTAAATGTGAAGGCGGAACCCTATGTGCGCCCGCTGGCGGAGCAGGTAAAGGCATCGGTCATTCTGCCGCTGGACGTGCGCGACGACGCGCAGATGGAAGCCGTATTTGATGCCATCAAAGCCCAGTGGGGAAAGCTCGATTTTCTGCTCCATGCGATCGCCTTCGCGCCGAAAGAGGATTTGCAAGGTCGCGTGGCGGACTGTTCACGGCAGGGGTTTCTGACCGCGATGGATATTTCCTGCTATTCCTTTATTCGCATGGCGCATTTGGCCGAGCCGCTGATGACAGCAGGCGGTTGCCTGCTCACCACCAGCAATTACGGCGGCGAACGAGTCGTCGAACATTACAACCTGATGGGGCCGGTGAAATCGGCGCTGGAAGGTATCGTCAAGTATCTCGCGGCGGAAATGGGCAAGAGCCATATCCGCGTCAACGCCCTGTCGCCGGGGCCGATCCTGACGCGGGCCGCGGGTGGGTTGGCTGACTTCGAGGAATTGCTGCGCGAGGCGCGGTGCAAGTCACCGCTCCAGGAAACGCCGCTCATCGCCGATGTCGGCGCAATAGCGGCCTTTCTGGTAAGCGAGGGCGCACGCCACATCACCGGCAATGTTACTTTTATCGATTGCGGTACACATGTTATGGGGTGAAGCTTTCTCCCCGTTAGCGCTGGGATTCTGCGTCTGCTCTTTCTGTGTCCGCTTCGTCGGACTCCTCGAACCTGGGCGTCCGCAACGCTTCGGCGATGTTGGTTAGTACACCTTCAAGATTCCGCAATACCTCGTGGTTCGAGAATCGAATGACTTTGAATCCGTGAGCCACGAGGCGTTTGGTCCGCGCGGCGTCTTTCTCCGCCTCTTCCGCGTGCTGTCCGTCATCCACTTCGATGATCAGTCGATGAGCCAGACAGCAGAAATCGACTATCTGATTGCCGATCGGATGTTGACGGCGGAACTTCGCGCCCTTGAGACGTTTGGCGCGAAGGTTTTGCCAGAGGAGCCCTTCGGCCGGAGTCTGTTCGCGACGGAGTCGCCGGACATCGTCGCGTATTTGGTAAGGTGTGCGCATAACAGACAGCGGTATGGCGGAATCTAAGAGTTGATGGAAGAGCCGAAGCAGAAAGGACCAGAGCAGAACCCGGAGCTGAGGACCCTCTCCGGTCCGTCACGATTTTCGCGCGCAGCCATCGCGAAAAATCGCGCCGGACCACCTCCCCCAATCAATGGGGGAGGAACAATCGCGGGCGAGGAACAGAGGAAAGGAGTAGAAGCGAGATTACAATCGCGTATACAACCGCGATGGATTCTCATGCAGGATGCGGCGCTGATCTGTCGCGCTGAATTCGGGGCGGTCGGCGGTGAACTTCACCGTGTTCGGAAAGCGGCCGTCGAAGTGCGGGTAGTCCGAAGCATACAAAATGTGATCGCTGCCCACCACGCTGGCGACATAGGGCAGCGTCGCTTCGTCGGGATCGCAGGAGATAAAGAAGTTCTCGGAGCGGATCACCTCCGAGGGCTTGCGATGCAGGAACGGCACGTACTCGGGCATCAATTCGTAGTGCTCATCGAGACGCTCCATCCAGAATGGCAGCCATCCGACGCCCGCCTCCAGCATCGCGACGCGCAGGCGCGGATACATCTCGAGCACGCCGCCGCCGATGAGCGAGGCGATCGCGCGCATCACCTCGAACGGATTGGTGGCAGAGTGCTGGATGAAAAGATTGTTGCCGAACTCGAATGTGCCGCATCCGTAGGGCGGCCGCGCGGTCCCGCCGTGGAAACATGCAGGCAGGTCTTCATCCTGACAAGCCTGCCAAATCGGACGGAAATCCGGATGGTCGAGGAGCTTGTCCTCGATATGCCCAGAGAGATAGATGCCGACGCACCACGGTTCTTTCGCGACGCGATGGATTTCGTTCGCGGCCAGCTCCGGCGCGCGCATCGGCACCACCGCGACACCCTTGATGCGATTGGGGTATACGGAGCAGTAGTCGGCGAGCCATCGATGGTAGGCGCGAATCATCGCCAGCTCGAAGTCAACGGTTTTGAGGGCGCAGAAACTCGACACCACGGTCGCGAAGACGACCGCGACATCGATGCCTTCGCGATTCATATCCCTGATGCGAATAGACGGGTCGAAACCGCCGCGGGGATTGGGCTGTTCGCCTTTAGGCTGCCGCCCGCCGCGCACGAGAGGTTTGTCGACTTGCGCGACGCCGAGTGGGCGTCCGGTGTTAAGTTGATGGAAATATCCGAAGAACCATTTCGAAGGGCGCGTGGCGGCGAATTTCTTCAGCTCCTCGAGGTCGGGCTTAAATTTCCGGTCGAGGTATTGATCATAGAGCTCGTTGGGCTCCATCACGTGCCCGTCGGCATCGATGACCTTGATTCCGTTGAACATTGAAGCGCTCTCCCCGTTTATCCCGGAAAGATTCTATCGCGAACGTGACCCTCTATCTCAAGGACAGATTCGACCGTGTACCGGGAAACCGAAACGGTACGATGGCGTGGAATCGGAGGGCGGCATCGAATAAAACACACGGCCAATGGCCACTGCCAACATCTCCGCGATATCGCCCCAACCGATCCGCGCGATGACACAGCGCGAGGCGGCCCATACGCTGTTCGCGAGCTTCCTCGGATGGACCCTCGATGCGTTCGACTTCTTCGTGCTGGTGTTCGTGCTGCCAAGGATCGGCGCGGATTTCCATCGCTCGGTGGCTGATATCGCATTCGCCATCACGCTGACGCTGGCGATGCGTCCGGTCGGCGCCGCGATCTTCGGATGGTTCGCGGATCGCTACGGACGCCGAACCCCTTTAATGATCGACGTGCTGCTCTACTCGGTGGTTGAGGTGCTGAGCGGCCTCGCGCCGAGTTACGGATGGTTCCTGTTTCTGCGCGCGTTGTATGGAATCGGCATGGGCGGCGAATGGGGCGTCGGCGCATCGCTCGCGATGGAAGCCGTGTCGCCGAAGTGGCGCGGATTTTTTTCAGGATTGCTCCAGGAAGGTTATGCGGTTGGATACCTGCTCGCCGCGGCTGCGTATTTTTTCGTGTTCCCGATTTTCGGATGGCGCGCGATGTTTTTCATCGGCGGCGCGCCGGCCCTGCTCACGCTTTATATCCGCGCGAAGGTGCCGGAGTCCGAGGCGTGGCAGCGCACGCGGCCAGACCATGCGGCGATTTGGCGTGCGCTGAAAAAAAATTGGCCGATGTTCCTCTACCTATGCGTATTCCTCGCCGCGATGAGTCTGGTATCGCATGGCACCCAGGATCTATACCCGACCTTCCTCGAAAAGCAGCGCGGGCTCGGACCACATCATGTGGCCGAGATCGCGATCATTTACAACATCGGCGCCGTGATCGGCGGTCTATTCTTTGGCTATATTTCGGACAGTTGGGGACGCAGACGCAGCATCGCGACCGCGCTCATTCTCGCCATTTTCATGATCCCGCTCTGGATCGGGGCCAAATCTATCGCGCTGCTAACTCTCGGTGCGTTCCTGATGCAATTTATGGTGCAGGGCGCCTTCGGCGTCATCCCGGCGCATATGAGCGAGCTGTCGCCGCCCGAGGTGCGCGGATTCTTTTCCGGGATGGCATACCAAATTGGGGTATTGCTCGCCGCCAATGCCGCATTCGTCGAGGCCCTGATGGCGGAGCGAATGGGCTTCGCCAACGCGATGGGGATCGTGGCATTCAGCGCCTTCGCGCTCGGCACCATCATCGTGCTGCTCGGGCGTGAGCGTGCGGGTGGCAGCCTCCACGCCGAATAGCCGCGGCGATTCGGCATGCGGACTATTTCGCTGACGCTATCGAACTCTCGACGACCGGAGTTAGCGACGCCCGGGCATGGTTCTGGGCGGTGGCGGATTTCAATTCGGGCCGGCTGATCCCCAAGCTCCGCATCGTGGAAAGAACCACACTTTCCATAAACAAACGTGGCGAGATGCCGCCGCCGCCGATTTTCAACCGTTCGTGGTAGTTAGGAATGAGGCCCTCACCCGGCATCTTGAAATTCGCCAGCACGTGCGCAAAGTCGCATACGGTGGCCTCGCGATCAGCGCCCAGCTCGATTTCCACCACCTTGCGATAAAAACCCGCGTGCGCGGCCTCGTCGCTGGCGATGTTGCTAAAAATGGCCTTCAGCACGGGATCGCCATCGATTTCCCCTCTGTCCTTCTGCGCTTTGTATGCGACATAGGTGGCGCCTTCCTGGAGCGCGCCGTAACAGGACATCTGCCGCACGGTGGGGAACGGAGGAGTCCAGGTGCGCGAAAAATGCGCCCGGTCGAAAGCATCGAATTCCTCTTCCGATCGCATGCCCGATTGCAAGAGGTATTCGCGAAATGCGAGACCATGGCGCGATTCTTCGAAGCTCCATCGAGCCTGGAACCATGCCGCCCCAAAAATCTCCCGGGTCATCCGCGAACCGTTCGAGGTGTAGTCGGGAAGGTACATTTCCTCGGCGCAATACAGCTCGATGCAGGTGGCCAGTTGGTCGGAGTTCTTCGAGGGGTCGATTTTTTCCCATGGGATATCGTCGAACAACTTCCAATCGCGCTTGCGTTCGGCGATCTCGAGGTAGTCCATCGCGGCGCGGTAGTACTGCGCGCGTTTAATGCTGTCGGTTGTCATTCAGTGCCTCGCCACCCAGGCAGGCAAATGCGGAATAGAGATTGCCCCATACAGATAAGAGTATTCGAAGGCTGGGTGTTACTTCAAGCCGGATAAATATCTCTACTGCTAGATATAGCTAATCATAATGTTGATTCGTATTTCATAGTGTCAAGATGCTATTAATAAGATTGCCGGTACAACTTTCGATTGAGCTCGCAACACGCCTTCAAACCCTAGAATCTGCCGATTTGGATGCTCCCGAATCTCTCGAAAGCCCGACCAACCCACTGTCGGTTCACTTTCATTCTTCGGTAGACATTGCTAAACGATCGGTATGCGGAGGGTACCCTAACATGAAATTTGGACTCTTCTACGAGATCTCGGTTCCTCGTCCATGGACCCGTGAAACCGAAAAAACCGTTTACGATCGATGCCTCGAACAAGTGAAACTGGCCGACGAGCTGGGCTTCGAATCCGTCTTCGCCGTCGAGCATCATTTCCTCGAGGAATACTCTCATTGCCCCGCGCCGGAGTTGTTCCTCACTGCGTGCGCGATGATCACCAAGCGGATTCGCGTTGGACACGGAATCATCGTATGCGTTCCCGAGTTCAATCATCCGATCAAAATCGCGGAGCGCACCGCGGTGCTCGATATCCTGTCGGGCGGCCGGCTCGAAGTCGGTACCGGACGCTCGGCGACCTGGACCGAGCTCGGTGGATTTCGTGCCAATCCTGACGAGACCAAGAAGACCTGGGACGAGTTCGTGCGATGCCTTCCGCAGATGTGGACGCAGGATCGCTATTCCTACCAGGGCCGTTCGTGGTCGATGCCGCAGCGTACCATCGTGCCCAAGCCCTACCAGAAGCCGCATCCGCCGATGTGGGTCGCGGTCACCAGCCCTGGCACCGAGATCGACGCGGCTGAGCGCGGGATGGGATCGTTGGGACTGACCTTCGGTGGCTTTAAAGAACAGGAGATGAAGGTTAACAACTATCGCAAGATCATCCGCAACTGTGAGCCGGTCGGAAAGTTCATCAACGAGAAGGTGGCGACGGTCAATTTCCTCTTCTGCCACAATGATGACGAGGTCGGCGTCAAGACCGGCATGCGCCTGACCGGCACCTTCAACTATCTCGCGTCGCAACTGCTCGCCGCGCGCGAGGCGTATCCGACCAAGTCGTATCCGTCGCTCGGATTGCTGCCGTCGCTGCGCCAGGAGGCCTCGGGCCCCGGCGATGCCTCGGGCGCGCCCGAAGGGATCGCGATCGGCAATCCCGCGCGCATCATCAAGGCCATCAAGGCATGGGAATCGACCGGCGCCGATCAGGTCAACTTCCTGCTCAACGCGCTCGAGACGGTTCCGCAGGAGCAGGTGCTCAACAGCCTGCGCCTGTTCGCCAAAGAAGTTATGCCGCATTTCCAGAAAGGCGACTCGGCGACGGCCGCTGCGGGAGGTCGTTGATGCCTCCGCGTTTCGGAACATTGGATTTGGCGAAGTTTGGCAAGTTGGCCGGCGCCATCGACGGCTACAAGACCGACGCGCTCACGCTCAAGGGCGTACAGATCCTCGAGCTGCATATGGAGATCGATGACGATCCCGCGATCGAGTTGATCCCCGCCACGATGCATCCGGCGATTCCGCAGTATGCGATTTTTAACGTGCTGCATGCGCCGCATAGCGAATGGGGTCCGTTCACCATCGCCGAGGTTCGCGTCGCCGGCCGCACCGGCGTTCGTCCCCGCGGCTTCGTGCTGCGCAGCTACATCGACAATGACGAAGCGGCGAAAGCGCTGACCTCGCGATGGGGTTTTCCGGTGGCGAAGGGCGACGTGAATATGCGCGTTTTGCATGACCGCGTGGTCGGCCGCGTCAAGCTGGGCGGCAAAATTGTTTACGAGATCGAGGAGCAGGATCGCGAATCGATCGGCGGCCAGGACATCCAGTACATCGCGAGCATGCATCTGGCGCGCAATAAGCAGGATGACAAGCTGGTGCTGGTGCAGGTCGATCCGGAGTACGTGTTCGCCAAGGCGGAGCGCGGAAAGCCCCGGGTGGTGGCGCTCGATCATGAGGCATTCGGCGCGAACGGATCGAATCTGAACGTGATGAATCCGATCATGGCATGCTTCACGACCGCGGATATCACGCTGCCAAAGGTCAGGTATATCTGCAATCCGGAGTTACCGGCGATGCAGGGAACCACGAAAGTCGCCGCGTAAGAAATCGTAAGAGAAGTCGTAAGAGGCCGTGCTCGCGAGGGTGCGGCCTCTTTATTTGTGCGCCCAGCATGGCGCGTGACTTGTGAGGTGAAAGTCCTCTGTGCGAGCAGGCCGCGTCGAGCACTAGCGAAGCGCAAGGGCGTCATCGTGAGATGGGGTCTGGAGGAAGCGCGGAGCAAAGCCGCGAGCCGACGAACAGGAACCGGATACAAGGGCGAGGTGGCTCAGGGCGAGCGGGCAAATGACCGCGAAGCTCTATCGGCCAAGGAGTCATCGCGTAGATCCGGCGGTTTGTGCGGCGAAGGTCACGGCGTCTTACCTGGGGAGATCTCGCTTCACGCCTGAAAGGGCGACGCGCAGGAGCGCGGAGCGAGAAGTCAGCCGAGGCCGTAGTAGTCAGCGGGACACGGCAGAGGCCTCGATGTCCGCGCTGATGAAGGGCCGAACGGAAGGGAGAGCGAAGCCGCTGTGAGTCCGAAAGACGCCAGGCGCCAGAAGCCCGAGCAATTGGGGCTGCCGCTGGAAGGTAGAGGTGAAGCCTCGAGGGTCCAGCGCAGCGGCGAAGCGTTGACGATGGCGAACAGAGAGGAGCGCTCGGGAAGCGACCGCCTGATGGAAGCGGTGGTTGCGCGCGGCAATGTCAGGGCGGCGTTGACGCGGGTACGTGAGAACCGGGGCAGCCCCGGAGTCGAGGGGATGACGGTGGAAGAACTGCCGCAGCACCTGATGGAGCACTGGCAGGAAGTCCGCGAGCAACTACTCGCCGGAACTTACCAGCCCAAAGCGGTGCTGCGACGGGAAATCCCGAAAGCGAGCGGCGGAATGCGAGAGCTCGGCATTCCGTGCGTGCTCGACCGGCTGATCCAACAGGCGATACTGCAGGTGCTGCAGCCGCGATTCGACCCCAGCTTCTCGGAGCACAGTTACGGCTTCCGGCCGGGGCGCAGCGCGCACGACGCGGTGTTAGCGGCGCAGCGCTATGTGCAGGAAGGACGCCACTGGGTGGTGGACGTGGACCTGGAGAAGTTCTTCGACCGGGTCAACCACGACGTGCTGATGGGAAGACTAGCGCGGCGAATCGATGACTCGCGGCTCCTGCGGCTAATCCGCCGCTATCTCAACGCCGGCCTGATGGCCGACGGAGTGGTGATGGAACGCACTGAGGGAACGCCGCAGGGAGGACCACTGTCGCCACTGCTGGCGAATCTCCTGCTTGACGAAGTGGACAAGGAGCTGGAGAAACGCGGGCACACGTTCGTGCGCTATGCCGACGACTGCAACGTCTATGTGCGGTCGCGGCGCGCGGGAGAACGAGTGATGGCGGCGCTGGAGCGAATGTACGCCAAGCTCCGACTTAAAGTGAATCGCGAGAAGAGCAAGGTGGACCTCGCGCACAAGCGCAGCCTCTTGAGCTACAGCTTCTGGTACGCCAGGGGCGGCGCGGTGGCATGCCGGGTCGCACCCAAGGCGCTGCGCGCGCTCAAGCAGCGCGTGCGGCGGATAACCAGACGCAGCGGCGGACGGAGCATGAGAAGCGTAGTCGCGGAGCTGAGGAAGTATCTGCCGGGATGGAAGCAATACTTCCAACTAGCGGACACGCCGAAGACCTTCGCTGACTACGACAAATGGCTCCGCCACCGGTTGCGAGCGCTGCAACTCAAACAGTGGAAGCGCGGCTCGAAGATCTATACCGCGATGCGCCGCCTCGGACTGCCGGACGCGATTGCGGCGCAAGCCGCACGGGTTAACCGACGCTGGTGGCATCGGGCCGCCATGTCGGTCCACGCCGGACTCACTGCCCGCTACTACGACCGACTTGGAGTACCCAGACTTGCCGATTAACCTCAACCTTCCGAACCGCCGGATGCGGACCCGCATGTCCGGTGGTGTGGCAGGGGAGTAGCGCTGCGGCGCTACCCCCTATGCCGATTGGAAGGAGGAAGAGAGGAGCCAGACAAAACACCAGACACCAAGGTAGGATAAGTGGTGTCCGGTCTGTAGGCGCAGGATCAAGGGATCGTGGCGGAGAAAGAGCAGGCCAGCAGATGCGGGCCGCAGCGGCCCTCTTCGAACACCAAGGGAAGATCAAGAAGACATGGGAATCGGATCTGGAATCGCGGTCCGGAAATCTTCCTCTTGACCCTATCGTCAATCGTTGGGCCGAGCCCCCATTTGGTGTCTTTCTCCGGGACACCGAGATCGGAGAGGAGCCAGACAAAACACCAAGACACCAAGGTAGGATAAGTGGTGTCCGGTCGGTAGGCGCGGGATCAAGGAATCGCGGCGTGAAGAGCAGGCCAGACACATGCGGGCCGCAGCGGCCCTCCTCGAACACCAAGGGAGGATCAAGAAGAGGGGTCAAAGAGCAATTCGGAAGAGGCCTTCTCTGATCAGGGGAACGTTGAAATTGATCAGGAAACCCAACTTTAGGCCCGAAAGCCGAAGATAAGACAGCAGCTGAGCTTTGAAGATCGGTTCGACGCGAGCGACAGATTTCAACTCGATGATAATCGAATCGCTCACCAGCAGGTCCAATCGCAGCCCGCTATCGAGGCGAAGGGTTCGATACTGAATCGGGAGGCTAACCTGTTCTTGAAAGGGGATGCCTCGAGATTTCAGCTCCTCACAAAAACAAGCCTGGTACACCGACTCCAACAGTCCTGGCCCCAATTCCTTGTGGACAGTGAAGGCACAATCGACCACCGCTCGCGCGATTTGATCAAGCTCGTCGCTGATCGATTGCGAAGTCTGCATTTCGTACCGGTGAATATCGCGCTCTCAGCCTTGAAGGAAGCGTGGCCGATCTCCTTCCGATGTCTTCTTGATCTTCCCTTGGTGTACGAGGAGGGCCGCTGCGGCCCGCATCTGCTGTCTGATTCTTTCGGCCACGGACCCTTGATCCTGCGCCTCCAGACTGGGTGTCACTTGTCCTACCTTGGTGTCTTGGTGTTTTGTCTGGTTCCTAATTTCCGGGATTTTCTTCGCGCTGGCGCATATATCGCGCGATGATCAACCGCATCGTGGTGAAGAGGAAGAAGAGAAGAGCCAGGCAAAACACCAAGACACTGAGGTAGGATAAGTGGTGTGCGGTCGGTAGGCGCGGGATCAAGGAATCGCGGCGTGAAGAGCAGGCCAGACAGATGCGGGCCGCAGCGGCCCTCCTCGAACACCAAGGGAAGATCAAGAAGACAGGAAAGAGGCGGTATTCCATCAACTCCGAGAGTCGAGATAATCACCGACACGATGGCGAACTCGGAAACGATAAGCGGTGAACTCGATCTGGTCGCCCGATCGGTGGTCGATTGTGCCTTCACTGTCCACAAGGAATTGGGGCCAGGACTGTTGGAGTCGGTTTACCAGGCCTGCTTTTGTGAGGAGCTGAAATCCCGAGGCATCTCCTTTCAGGAACAAATCGGTCTCCCGATTAAATATCGAACCCTTCGCCTCGATAGCGGACTGCGATTGGACCTGCTAGTGCGCGATTCGATCATCGTCGAGTTGAAATCTGTCGCTCGAATAGAACCGATCTTCAAAGCTCAGCTGCTATCTTATTTGCGGCTTTCGGGGCTAAAGCTGGGCTTCCTAATCAATTTCAACGTTCCCTTAATCAGAGAGGGCATTGTCAGAATCGCTCTCTGACTCCCCTGTCTTCTTGATCTTCCCTTGGTGAACGAGAAGGGCCGCTGCGGCCCGCATCTGCTGGCCTGCTCTTTCTGCCACGGTCCCTTGATCATGCGCCTACAGACCGGGCACCACTTATCCTACCCTGGTGTCTTGGTGTTTTGTCTGGATTCTTCGCTGACTACGCGCCGCCGTCGGCGAGGCATTCGGCGCAGATGCCATACAGTTCCAACTTATGGCGCGTGAGCGTCACCTTGAGCTCATGCGCCACGGTTTCCTGCAGCCGCTCGAGGCCTTCATTTTCGAACTCGATGAT
Organism: uncultured delta proteobacterium; assembly: GCA_963761255.1. Classification (GTDB taxonomy): domain Bacteria; phylum Desulfobacterota; class Binatia; order Binatales; family Binataceae; genus DATGKG01. Next base: position 11,382 of record CAVXGH010000011.1, on the reverse strand, counting down.
CTTGCCGCAGCGCTCGCAGATGAAATGGTCATGATGCTTGTCGCTGACCACCTCGTAGCGCGCCTGGCCGTCATCGAAGTGGCGCTCCGAAACCAGCTCGCATTCCTTGAGCAGGCGCAGGGTTCGGTAGATGGTCGCATAACCGACGTGAGGATTGATCTTCTTCACTTCGGCATACAGACGCTCGGCGTTGATATGCTGGCCGAGGTTGAAAAACACTTTTGCGATGTCGTCGCGCTGGCCGGTGGATTTGAGCCCGCGATCCTTGAGACGCGAATGGAAGAGCTCCATTTGATGATCGGCATCGACGCGCGTCTTGCGATCGACGACGGTGCGCTTGGGCGCCTGGATCTCCTCGGTGCGTGGCATCGCAGTTATCCGAGCGGACCTACCTGCAGGATTTTGCGCGCGGCCGGCGAAAGATACACCGCTTCGAGGTCACGGCCCTTGAGCGCCTCCGCGACGATTTCAAGTTGCTCGCCCGGCGACTGATCGCGATCGATAATCACCATGTCGCTGTCGCGCAGCCTGCAGACGCCGCCGCGCGCACGATAACCAACCTCGCGCATGATGCGTTCGCGGCGCACCTTCAGCCCGACTCGCTCGGCCGCCTCGATCAGTTCGTCGAGCACGCGCTCTGTGCGTGAACCGGTTTGCTCACTCATCTCAACTAACCCCTCGCCCCCTTCCTCTTGAGCCTCGCCCCACCGCCATGGTATCGCCAACTTCACACACGGCACACGGGGCAGCCGATGATAAAGAAAATCCTGGTCGGCATCGACACCTCCGAGCACTCGCGCAACGCGCAGGCGTATGCATTCTACATCGCCCGCAAGCTCGACGCGGCCCTGATCGGCCTGCACGTCGTCAACATCGTTTCGATCGAAGGTTCGTTCTTCCATGATATCTCAGGATCACTCGGACTTGAACCATACATGGACTTTTCGTCCAAGATGCGCGATGTGCTGACGCAGCGCGGAAAAGCGGTGCTCGAAGCGTTCGTCGAGGCTGCCAGGCGCGAGGGCGTGCCGGTGGAAACCATGCTCGACATGGGTATCGTCGCGAATCAGATCTGCGACCGCGCCAAATCCGCCGACCTCGTGATGATCGGGCATCGCGGGGTCAACGAGCGTTTTTCGACCGGCCTGCTCGGCTCGACGGCGGAAAGCGTCGCGCGCAAATGTCCACGTCCGCTGTTCATCTCACCGAAGAATTTCCGCGAGATGAAGCGGCCGGTGCTCGCCTATGACGGCAGCGAGCGGGCCTCGCGCGCGATGCGCGCGGCGGCGGATTTTTCCGCCGGCTTCGGCATACCGCTCCTGGTCATCACTGTCGGGCGCGATCCTAAACTCGGCGAGCGCACCCTGGAGGAGGCGCGCAAGTACTTCGAGCATTTCACCCCGCGCGCCGAATTCCATCTGCTGTCGGGTCACGCCAACGAGGAGATCATCAAGTTCATCAAGGAGCGCGACGCGGACTGCCTGTTCATCGGCGCCTACGGGCACAGCAGGATCATCGAGATGGTGCTGGGGTCGACGACTGAGTATGTGCTGAGGAACTCGACCTGCCCGGTGTTCATGTCGCGGTGAAGAAGAGAAAGAGGGGAGCCAGGCAAAACACCAAGACACCAAGGTAGGATAAGTGGGGTGCGCTCGTTAGGCGCGGGATCAAGGAATCGCGGCGTGAAGAGCAGGCCAGGCAGATGTGGGCCGCAGCGGCCCTCTTCGAACGCCAAGGGAAGATCAAGAAGAAAAGTCTTCCGAACTGGACACCGGTCCGGTTAACGATTTCCGGTTTTGGAATTCTCTTCTTGATCCCAACTTGGTGTACGGGAAGGGCCGCTGCGGCCCGCATCTGCTGTCTGATTCTTTTGGCCAGCGACCCTTCATCCTGCGGCTACAGACCGAGTGCCACTTGTCCTACCTTGGTGTCTTGGTGTTTTGGCTGGCTCCTAATTCCCGGGATTTTCCTCGCGCTGACGCATGTATCGCGCGATGATCAATCGCATCGTTTCCTTCGGCTGGATCCCGATCAACGGAAATTCGCCAAGAATAAACGTCGGATAGCCCAGCGCGGATTGCCCATCAGCTTCGCGCTTGTTGTCGGCGATGCGCGAGGCCATCCGCTCGCTTTCGAGGTCGGCCAGAAAGCGAGCGCGATCCATCCCCACCCGATGCGCAAGGTCGGCCAGTATATCGCGGTTGGAAATGTCGAGGCCCTCATCGAAGGCGCCGCGAAAAACCGCCGTATGATAGTCGGGAAACACTTTCGCCTCGCGCGCGAGCTCGGCGCCCATCAGCGCCGCATCGGAGTTGATCCAGGTCTTCGGCGGCGCGACGAGGATGCCGGTCTCGGCGGCGACCATCAGCACTTTTTGATATTCGCGCGGACCGAGTTGATTGCCCGCCCGCGCCTTGAAATCGCGGATCGAAATCGGCACGCCCTTCCATAACGACTCGAAGCCCAGCTCGCTTTCGAGCTCACTCACGATGCGCCATGCGATGTAGCACAGCGTCGAGGCGTAATCGAAATAGATCGGAATGATGACGCGTTCCATCGACCACGAATTCTGGCATCTTTGAATAGATGGAATCCAATCGGCGGCAAGTCCTGAAACTGGGGGTGGTCGATCTCGGCGTCGAGCACGCTTCACTCCCCAACGGGGTGGAAATCGATCTCGCGGTAATTCGCCATCCCGGCGCGGCGGCGATCGTGGCGCTCGATGAGAGCGGGCAGATCGCGATGCTTCATCAGTATCGGCATGCGATCGGTGGCTATCTGTGGGAGATCCCCGCCGGTTGCCGTAACGCGGGCGAAACGCCGCTTCAGTGCGCGAATCGCGAACTGGCCGAGGAGGCGGGACTCTCGGCGCGGCGATGGGATCACCTCGGCACCATCGTCACCATCCCGAGTTTTTGCGATGAGCGCATCGATCTGTACCTCGCGCGCGACTTGGACGCGGCGACTGGAACGCCCGACCTCGACGAGGTGATTCGAGTGCAAAAAATGTCTTTCGATGAGGTGATGAAGATGATTCGCAGTGGCGAGATCGTCGATGCGAAGACGATCGTCGGGCTGTATCGAGCGCGCGATTTGCTGGGGGAATAGGAAAGAAGCAGACCAAACCACAGAGGCACGGAGACACAGAGTTTCGGATGCGGCCCGAAACTGGCCTGTTAGAATTCCTATCAGGGCCGCTCCGGCCTGCATCTGATTCGGGGTCTTATCCGATCCTCTGTGTTTCCGTGCCTCTGTGGTTTTGCTGTCTCTTCATCCGATTTTGAATAACCGCCGTGCATTCTCCGAGGTGATCCTCGCGAGCTCATCCGCTTCGATGCCGCGCAGCTTCGCGAGTACTTCCAGCGTGCGACGCACGTAGGCGGGCTCATTGCGCTTGCCGCGATAGGGCTCGGGCGCCAGATAGGGTGCATCGGTCTCGACCATCACCCGATCGGCGGGCACCGTGGGCGCGGCCGCCTGGATGTCGCGGGCGTTGCGGAACGTCACGATTCCCGAAAATGAAATATGGAATCCGAGCGCGACGAACTCCCGCGCCGCATCAGTGTTGCCGGTGAAGCAATGAATCACGCCGCCGCGCGCCGGCATGCCGGCCTCGCGCACGATCGCGGTCAGCCGGTCCTCGGCATTGCGGCAATGGATCGTTATCGGCAAATCGAGTTCCGCCGCTAACTCAAGGTGGCGTCGCAGCGCGGCCTCCTGCGCTTCCACCGGCGAATGCAGGTAGTGAAAATCGAGGCCGCTTTCGCCGATCGCCACCACTCTCTTGGACTGAGCCAGCTCGCGCAATGCACTGATGCGATCGGCATCGCAATCCTTCGCATCGTGCGGATGGACCCCGATCGCCGCGTAGATGTTCGCATGGCGCTCCGCGATCTCGACCGTGAGGCGATCAGTTGCGAGGGAAGAAATCGCGCCGACCGAGACCATCGTGCCGATTCCCGCATCCGCAGCGCGAGTAAGAACGCCCTCGAGATCCGCATACAGCTTGGGATCGGCCAGGTGGCAGTGCGTATCGATGATCGGCTGCATCATTTATATAGAATAATCTCGGCGTTTCTTTAAACCCGACAATTTGTTACAACGGGGTCAATTGGAGGCCGCACTGGCGAAGCGATTACATAGCGTTCCCCCTGCCAAACGGCAAGCCGACGAGGACGAAGCGCGCCGCATCGAGGAAGAGGCGCTCGCTGGCCCCGATGGGCCTCCTCCGCGCAAGCTGACGCCCGAATGGGTCGCGGTGAACCTGATGGACATCACCGCGCATTTGATGGCCGCCATCGACAAGGCTGCCGGCCCGCTGGAACGCCTAGCAGATGCCGCCGAGGATACGACCGCGCATGTCGCGCATGCGAGCCGATTTTTTCGCCGTCCGATGACGCTTGCCGCGATGTTCCTGATCCTCGCGGCGATACTTTTCGGCGCCTATGAGATCGCGACGCGTGGTCATTCCTATGCGGCGCGCGCCTACGGCTCCGATTTTTCGGAGTCGTCGGACCTCCGGCTGGGAGGCGTGTCCTATCCCCTCGATCGCAAAGCCTTCGAGGCGCGATTGATGAAGGCGCAACCCGAGTCGATTCGCAAATACTTCGTCGAGATTGACGGACGCAAATTTCCGGTGAAGCAGGCCGTCAGCGTCGGCGTCGGCGCCCCGCGCGCCAGCTTCGGGACCGAGGCCGCCATCCACGCGCTGACCCGCCTCGGCTATCAGACCAGGGAAGCTGCGCCGTAATCCACGATCTTCGGCCTCGGTCTAATGTTCAGGCCTCCGATGGCGCGCGGCGAGCGCTTTTGCACGTCTGCGTTCATGACGATTGCCGGTAAACATTGAACTTAATGGGTTTGCTTTTGCATTTTTCAACTCACCGGAATGTGCCGCTTGAGGTCCCTCGGCAGCCTCGGGACCACTTCTCAGCTTCGCCTCGAAGTGGGTTTGTTTTTGCGTTTCCCCACGCGGCGCCATGCCACTTGAGGCCCTTCGCGGAGCCTCGGGGCCACCATTCGGCGCTGCCGAGTGGTCAAATCGCTGCGCGCAGGCCCTTCGCCGAGCCTCAGGGCCACTATTCGGCGCTGCCGAATAGTGGGTTTGTTTTTGCACTTTTGCGTGGGGTCGCGATGCGCCGGGGCGGAGCGCGCGCAGGCCTTCCAACTCGGCGGCCGCGCGGCGAATCGTCCGATCGAGGCTTCCGGAGTAGCGGATGATCGCTTTTGCCTCGCGCGGCCCGGGAATGGTCGGCGTCCATAGTCCGGCACGGCGCAGATTCTCGCGCTGCGCTTCCAGGCGCGCCGCTTCGGCCGCATTCGCCGCCGCGATGCGATCATTCAGCTCGCGGTCGCACTGCTCATGGTATTTCAGCGCCGCGATATTTTCGTAGCGCAGCATCGCGGCCATCCGAACGTAAGATTCGGCTATCAGCGCAAGCCAGCTTTCTTCGGCGACGCTTTCCGGCTTGAAATCCTCGCGCAGTCCGTCGAAGGTTTCCACGAAATCGCGCTGCTCGCGGAGCGTCCACTTGGCCGGTTCGGTGAAGAACCCATGCTTGATGGGGTTGCGCGCGACCTTCGCCTTTCCTTCGGCCGTGCGCGGGCCGGTCGAGCGCATAGCGTTGCGCCGATTCGCTGCCAGGCGGCGCTGGGTGAGGGCCAGCGGTCGGCGCCGTGAGATGGAAACTGAAGCGGGAATACTAATGATGGGGCTCGCTGCCATGGCGAATGCCTCCTTGGATAGCGCCGCGAAGACTCGCGGTCATAACCATTAAGCATTTACCTATGACACGCAGTTGTCTACCCTGGCGCGAGGCGAACGGGCGGCGAAGGCCGAAACATGATGATAGGCCCGAACGGCAGCGCTCGCGGCGAGATCACAACTTGTTCATGTAAATCTGCTATGAAGTCGGGCAGATGTCCTCCCGCATCGTCACCATCACGCTTAATCCGGCCGTCGATCTCGCGTGCGAAGCCGAGGCGGTTATCCATACGCGCAAGGTACGCACGTTGACTGAGCAATTCGATCCGGGCGGCGGCGGAATCAACGTCGCGCGAGTGGTGCGCGACCTCGGTGGCGAGGCGCTCGCAGTGGTGCTCATCGGGGGCGGCACCGGGCGATTTCTTCAGGAGTTGCTGACCGACGCGCGTGTCGAATGCCTGACCATCCCGGTTGCCGGCCGCACCCGAATCTCGGTCGCGGTGCATGAACGATCGACGGGGCTGGAGTACCGCTTCGTGCCCGAAGGGCCGCCGATGACCGCGTCGGAATGGGAAGCGGTTCTCGATGCGCTCGGGCGCGTCGAGGGTGGATGGGTCGTCGCGAGCGGCAGTCTGCCGCGCGGCGCACCCGAAGATGCCTATGCGCACATCGCCAGGATCTGCTCGCGACGCGGGCAGCGCTTCGTGCTCGATACTTCCGGACCGTCGCTCAAGGCCGCGCTTGGCACCGGCGCGACCCTTATCAAGCCCAGTCTGCGGGAATTCGAGGGGATGGTTGGTCGCCCGATGCTCGATCCTCGCGAGCAGGAACTGGAGGCGATCGCGCTGGTGCGTGGCGGCGCCGCCCAAATGATTGCGTTATCGCTCGGCGCGGGAGGCGCGATCCTCGCGACTGCGAGTGGAGCCATTCGAATGCCTGCGCCGCAGGTTCCAGTGCGCAGCGCGGTCGGAGCAGGGGACAGCTTCGTCGCCGCGATGACGCTGGGGCTTGCGAACGGCCTCGCACCTGAGAAGGCCTTCGCATATGGCATCGCGGCCGGGTCAGCCGCGGTGATGCGCTATGGCACCGCGCATCCGCGCCGCGAGGATGTCGAGGAGCTATATCGGCAGATGACGACTAGTCGGGATGGTTAGCCTCCAGCCAGCGCTCGGCATCGATGGCGGCCATGCATCCGGTGCCAGCCGCGGTGACTGCCTGTCGATAGACTGAGTCTGCGATGTCGCCGGCGGCAAACACCCCCGGGATGTTGGTGTAGGTCGAGCCGGGCTGCGTCTTCAGGTAGCCGACATCATCCATATCGAGCTGACCCTTGAAGAGCTGCGAGTTGGGCTGATGGCCGATCGCGATGAAAACGCCATCGGTCTTATGATTCTTGGTCGCGCCGCTGTTGGTGTCCTTCAGGCTGACGCCGGTGACGCCATCCTTTTGGGTGCCGTGGATGACATCGATGGCAGAATTCCAGACGAATTTGATCTTCGGATTCTTGCGCGCGCGCTCCTGCATGATCTTCGAGGCGCGTAGATCTCCGCGCCGATGGACGACATCTACCTTGGACGCGAACCGGGTCAGGAACGTGGCTTCCTCCATCGCGGTGTCGCCGCCCCCGACCACGACGACATCCTTGTCCTTGAAAAATGCGCCGTCGCAGGTTGCGCATGCGCTCACGCCATAACCCATCAGAGCTTTCTCGGATTCGATGCCGAGTAACTTCGCGGTCGCGCCGGTCGCGATGATCAGTGCCCGCGCTTGATGGATTTCCTTTTCAACCACCACCTCGAACGGCCATTTGCCGAGTCGGACTTCGGTCGCGTGCCCGAAGATGAACTTCGTGCCGAAGCGCTCCGCCTGGCGCCGGAAGATTTCCATCATCTCGGGGCCCTGGATGCCCTTTTCGAAGCCGGGGTAATTTTCCACCTCGGTGGTGATGGTCAATTGACCGCCCGGCTCCGCACCTTCGATTAGCACCGGCGCGAGGTTGGCGCGCGCGGTGTACAGCGCGGCGGTGAGGCCGGCGGGTCCCGAACCGAGGATCAAAACGCGATGCGAATGGTGTTCCATATTTTCTCTGAGCGAACTTTCGTATCGAGGGCTCGATGCGGCCCGCCGATCAATTTCAGCTGAAGTTTATTGTATATCCGATGCGGGTCAACATAAGCTCTTATCCGCTCCACCGATGCCTCGCAAGAAAGCCATTTCATCGCTCACTCATCTCGATGCCCGCGGTCAGTTGTCGATGGTTGATGTGGGCGAAAAAGCCGTCACCCGCCGCGAGGCGGTCGCTCGCGGCAGCGTGAAGATGGCGCTTACCACTCTCGATGCGATCGTTGGCGGACGTCTCAAGAAGGGCGAGGCGCTCGCGGCCGCTCGTTTGGCAGGCATTATGGCGGCCAAGAAGACCTCCGAGCTCATCCCGCTATGTCATCAGATCCCGCTGCAAGTGGTCGAAGTCGAATTCACCCCCGATCGCGCGACGGCGACCCTCAACATCGAAGCGCGCGCGGTGACCGAGGCGCAGACCGGCGTCGAAATGGAGGCGATGGCGGCGGTGAGCGTCGCGGCGCTGACGATCTACGACATGGCGAAAGCCATCGACCGTGCGATGGTCATCGAGGCGGTGCGGCTGGTGTCCAAGAGCGGCGGCCGCAGCGGCGACTTCAGACGGCCCGGCGAGAAACCGTCGTCATCGAAGGGCTGAGCATCTCGGATGGACAAAGTTTTTCTCAAGCCAGGCCGCGACGCGACAGTGCGCGGAGGCAATCCGTGGATTTTTTCCGGCGGCATTGAACGCACCGAACCGCATACCATCGAGGCGGGCTCGCCGGTTGAGATTCACGATGCCGCAGGCGGTCTCATCGGGCTAGGCTACATCAATCCCGCGACCACCATCGCGGTGCGGATGCTCGCCTGGGGTGAGACGATACCCTCGATCCCCGAGCTTATCGAGCATCGCTTGAAAGATGCGCTCGCGATGCGACAGTTGGTGGTCAGCGAGCACAGCGACTGTTATCGGCTGGTCAATGGCGAAGGCGATGGGCTTGCGGGCGTTGTCATCGATCGTTATGGCGATGTGCTGGTGGTCCAGTTTTTGACCGCGGGCGCCGACCGGACGCGCGATGAGCTGGTTCGGCAGCTCACCGAGCTGCTTCATCCGGTTGCGATTCTCGAACGGAGTTCCGGCGCGGTGCGTAAGAATGAAGGCCTCGAAGATCGCGCGGGTCTGCTGGCGGGCGAGGAGATTTCGGAAGTCGAGGTGCGCGAAAACGGCAACCTAATCATAGTTGACTTTGAGCATGGGCAAAAGACCGGCTACTTTCTCGATCAGCGCGAGAATCGCGCGCGGCTCGGGGCTGTGCCACGGCGCCAAAGTCCTCGATGCTTACTGCTATGCGGGCGGGTTTGCGCTCGCAGCCTTAGCGGTGGGGCCGACAGGCGATCGGGATCGATACCTCGGCCCGCGCCATCCAATGGGCGCAGCGCAACCTGGAGATGAATGGCCATGAGAGCCTGGCCGAGCTGATTCGCGCGGATGCGGCGGAATTTATGCGCACCACCAAGGAGCGCTTCGACGTTATCGCGCTCGACCCGCCGCCGCTCGCGCGCAGCCGCAAGGATGCCGAGCGCGCCGGACGTCTCTATGTGGAACTGAATGCGCTTGCGATGCAGGCGCTGGCCCCGGGCGGCCGGCTGATGACATTCAGTTGCTCGACGCATTTTCGCGGCGACGATTTCATTCGCGCGGTGAGCATCGCGCAGAACAGGGCGAAGCGGAATTTTCGCATCCTTGCGCATCTGGGGCCCGGCCCCGATCATCCTGTTCTGCTCGGTCATGGCGAAGGCGAATATCTGACCGGCCTGCTGCTCCAGGATTTGGGCTGAATATTTCACCGATTGGCTCGTCCTATCTTTTCAGGCATCAAACCAGGCTTTAGAATTATAGACTTGCCGTCGCGCTCGATTCCTCCTATGCTTGACTAGAAGTGGATGTGCGAGCCGTTGAATCCGACAAGGGGGGACGCTTTTGACGCAAGTAATTCGATTTCGGCTCGATTGATCGTCTGGACATTATGGATTGCCGGGGGATGGTTGCTTTTAAGCCCGCCCGCTTATGGGCAGGGCGATACGGTGGTGCCGCGAAACCATCCCAAGCTCGCCGAGACAATGGTCGCCTCGGGGGGCGTGGAAGCGTCACGCACGCTCTCGATGTCGGTGACGCTCGCACTGCGCAATCAAGGCGAGCTCGACAATTGCTGGCCGATCAGCAGAATCCGTCGTCGCCGGATTATCAGCATTTTCTGACTCCCGAGGAGTTCGCGGCGCGCTTCGGCCCGCAGGATTTCGACGCGGTGCGCGACTGGCTGGTTTCGGAAGGGTTCCAGGTCAATACCGTCAACCGCGCGACCCGCGTGATTCAATTCGCCGGTACTGTGGCGCAGGCCGAGCACACTTTTGGAGTCGCGATTCAACGCTTTGCCGGCGGCACTTTTGGTCCGCCAGCGATCCGCACATTCCGGCGCGCTTTGAGGGCGTGATCGGCCATATCCACGGACTGGATAATCTGTCGGCGAGCGCGGCGGGAGTGATGCCGCGCAATCTCAAGCCGTTAGCGCAGCCCGCGGCGTTGGCCGATTCAGCCTCGGACAGCACGGCTCCGGGGATCCGGGTGAACGGTTTCAGCAATCCATTTTTCGGGGCGAATGATTTTTACACCTTCTACAACGAGACGCCGTTGATTGCTTCCGGGCTCAAGGGCGCGAGTTGCATCGGGCTCGTCGGGGATTCGAAATTCCTGCCCAGCGCGGTTGCGGCGTTTAACGCGAAATTCAAGCTGGGTGCCTCGCACATCACCACCGTGCTGGCCGACCCCGGCCCGGCCCAGTTCAACGATGATGAAGTCGAAGCCGACCTCGCACCGAGTGGTCGTATGCAGTCGCGCCCGGCGCGGCGACGCGCTTCTATCTTGGCAACGACTCAAATTTTCAGGTTGACCCCATCTCCGATGCGATTGCGGCCGCGGTGAGCGAAGATTGATGCCCGGTTATCAGCATCAGCTTTGGCTTCTGCGGCGCGCCTGATGACTTCTATATCCGGGTGCTCGATCCACTGTTCATGCAAGCTGTGGCGCAAGGACAAAGCATCATCACCATTACCCATGACGACGGGGCCGGATATCTGCAGTACGACACGGACTTGCAACGCTGTGTCGCAGGCAACACGGTTGCGGTCAGTGAGATGGCCGCCGATCCCAACGTCACGGCGATGAGTGGAACGTCATTCAATCCGACTTTCAACTCCAGCGGCAACGACGTGGGCCACGTGCCGCAGCGAGTGTGGAATGATCCCGAAGATGGGATTGGCGATGGCGGCGCAACCGGCGGCGGGGTGAGTGCGATCTTCTCCAAACCGGCGTTCCAGAGTGGGCCCGGTGTCCCCAATGGAACTCGGGATGCGCGATGTGCCGGACCTGTCGCTGATTGCGAACCCCAATTTTCCCGGCTCCTTTTTGTGGACGAGCCGGAGCTGGATCAACCAAAATACTGGTTGCACCGGGAAAGCCGGCCTCATCGACGGCATGGTCGGCGGCACCAGCATCTCGGCGCGCCACCTTTGCGGGGATCGCGAACCTGATCGGGCAGGTGACCGGCAAGACCCTGGGCAAC
>CAVXGH010000010.1:0-183545 GCA_963761255.1 uncultured delta proteobacterium | reverse complement strand
GGATGTCTAGGGCAATGCGAAAGATGGGATGCTTCTCTGTTTGATTCAATTTGCGTTCTCTGGCCGCGCCGTTCTGATAGCGGGCCAAGAACTCAATCCCGGTTCTACAGAGCGGCTACGGGAGAGCCTCGTGAAAACTCAGGGTCTCTCACCGAATGCCACACTTCCCGAGGCGTGCTCAAACGCCTCGGATGCCAAGGCCATCGCCGAGGCTTTGAAGTCAACGCACATCGGAGGTACGCCTTCTACCATTCGACGGGTAGCGGAAGTACCTTGGGCCGCAGTTTTCACATCCGCGTTGGACGACGAACTATCTTCAGAATTGGCTGCTCAAGACGCACAAGGTCGTCGACTGCGACATCTATGTGTCGACGAAGAGTTACCGGCATTCTTTCCTCGGCGCAACGATGTCCTCACCGTGTTGCACCTAACTCACTTGGCAAACGAGCAAACGTCTACCGGCGTCCCAATTTACGGTCGCCATTGGGCACGCGCACAAAGGCTTCTTATTCCTGGCGTCTTCCGCAACCTGCCTCAGGCTGCGGGACCAGCGCACTTAGTCTGCATCGCGGGAATCGGAAACAATGATCCCATCGATGCAAGCCTAATCGCAGACTTTGTCAACGAACTCGATCCGGAAAACGTCTACTGGTTCATCTCGCCGTCCGATAGGCTTGACATCGCGGCGCTTCGAAAGTTGGCTCCGAACATCAATTTCATCGAGTCGGATCTAGCATCGGCTCTAGAACTTTATGCACAGAACGCACCGGAGCGAACACATCTTGCCGCATTGAAGCGTCAGGTCCTAGAACTCGAGGACCTCGTCGTTACGGTGAGGAGTGCGGGCGAGCAACGCGCTCTGACGTTTCGCGCCGCCGAGCTGAGGGAATTCCGGAGACACTTAGTAATCCTGCCGGATCTTCAAGCCCAAGCCCCTGCGCCTGAACTATCGAGACGAAAACGGGAGTTCATGAGCTTCCTCTCTACTAATAGACAGACGCCAGATCAGCAAGCGTGGCAGGGCATTGCGGCCGGGTTCGCTTTTCAAAGAGATGCTTATGGCACACTACTTGATCTAGTGCTCGAACGTCTAGCTGTGCTTTCAGGCCTTCGACCCAGGCGCCTATCAGACAAACGTCGGGGTGATAATGCCCCGATCTTTTTGGCCGGCCCTCCAGCTTCCGGACGCACCGTAGGTTTACTCTGGCTCGGATATCACCTCCGCCGAAGCGGCGCTTTCGTTGTACAACTTCTTCCCTCAGGTGGAATGGTCGATAACGCCGCAGTTGAACAAATTCTCAGGCTTGGGGAAAGCCGGGGCGCGCCGGCATCGGTTGTGCTGCTCGACAGGACGGACCGACGGATCGCGGCGAATCTGGACCGTCACTTGAGGAGCGCAGGGCGTCGTGCGCTGGTGATCGCCTCGATAGCGCCCAAGATGGGACCAAAGAGCGGTTTTGTAAGTTCGACAGAAGACGCTGAGTTAGAAGAAGACAGTTCTCAGGCCACTGAGATCCGTTTACATTACGCCTTGACCGAGCGGGAGATCGAAAGATTTCGGGTGTATCTGGAGACAAACTATGGTTCAGTTACGTCAACCTCATTGTGAGTTTGCTGTCTTCGGATCCTTCGCTATTTTCTCTTCTGTATCGCTTGATACCCGACACACGACCCAGCATTCACGCAGTTCTTATCGAGGAATATCAGTCCCTTGCTGAGGGCTTGAGTTCGTTTCGTCCACCCGCGCAGGAGCAGGTTGGAACAGGCGCATTGCGAGAACAGCTGAACGCCTGGATGAAAAAGCGAAACCGTTCGCAGGAGCTCGCAGATCATAGTTCGGGCCTGCGACGTACTGATCCCTGGTACTACATTGCAACACAGCTTCCTCAACTAGGGAATCTCTGCACAAGTGTTCCTTTCCGTGTATAAACAATTAGTTGGATGGGGACGTTGTGGAGGTGCGGAGATGGGCAATCAGCGGACGTTCGCCTCGATGGCGTGGAATGGGAAGGGCAAGGTTACCCGGCGCGAGCGGTTCCTGGCCGAGATGGATGCGGTGATTCCGTGGCCGCGATTGCTCAAACTGATCGAACCGCACTATCCAAAGGCAGGCAACGGTCGCCAGCCACTGGGACTGGAGAAGATGCTGCGGATCTACTTCCTGCAGCAGTGGTTCAACCTGTCGGACCCGCAGGCCGAAGACGCGATCTACGACAGCGAGTCGATGCGGCGCTTTGCCCGGGTCGAGCTGGGCGAGGAGGTGGTGCCGGACGAGAGCACGATTCTGCGCTTTCGCCACCTACTGGAGCACCATGGGTTAACTCAAGCGATCTTCGATTCGATCAGCGGGCTGTTGGAAGAACGTCGACTGTTGCTGCGGTCGGGAACCATCGTGGACGCGACCATCATCGCGGCGCCGAGTTCGACCAAGAACGCCAGTGCGACCCGTGACCCCGAGATGAAGCAGACCCGCAAGGGCAAGAACTGGTACTTCGGAATGAAGCTGCACGTCGGAACCGACCCGCGCGGAATCGTCCATACGGTGCGAGCGACCCACGCCGGAGTAGCCGACATCACCCAGCTGCCGGAGCTGCTGCATGGGCAGGAGCGGGAGTTGTTCGGGGATCAAGCGTACTGGAAGGAAGACGATCGAGCGTTTCTCGAAGGCTGGGGGGTGAGTTATCGGATCAACCGGCGCCCAACCTCGCAGCGGCCGTTGAGCGAGCGCTGGCGGCTGATCAATCGGGCGCGCTCGCGGACCCGGGCGCGCGGCGAACACGCCTTTCGGGTGGTCAAGCAACTGTGGGGCTTCGCCAAAGTAAGATACCGCGGTCTGGCCAAGAACCTGGCGCGCGCGCAGACCATGTTTGCGCTGGCCAACCTCTACCAGGTCCGCAGACAACTGCTCCCGGCAGGAGCGAGTTCCGTGTTGTGACCCAAATCGAGAGGACCGCGAACGCCTGCGACCACTTGCGAGCAACCAAGAACGCGTCGCGCTGTTGCCTTTTCGCCTGATGGTCTCCCGATTGTCGTCACCTTGATGTCCAAAAGTCGTTGCCAAACAACCTATGCAGAGCTTCCCTAGTGCTGCTATTCTCAAGTTTGGATGAAGCGATATCTCTAGATTTGCTAACGAAACGGTTTCCGGGTCTACTGCGAGTATATCAGACCCTTAGGGCGACGCTTGAGAACAGCGGCCTGTTTTCGGAAATGGCTCTCGACAAAGAGAATGACATCGGGTTAGTTACCGTCAACCCTCTGGTTGCGCAACTCCTGCTTAGCAAGTGTCTTCCATCATCGGTCGGGCGAATTGAGCTCCTCGGACGACTGCTCCTTGAGTTTCCCTGGAACCCGGACGTCCGCCCTATTGAATCACCACAGCAAGCTCTTTTGATTCACGTAATCCGCAGCATTTCACCTCCGAACGGATCTTTCCAAGAAGAATATGGGCGTACAGAGGATCTTCGTGCTCTGGCCGACGTGCTGAGGCGGATACGGGAGGAGCTCGGGGCAGTGCTACCTCAGCTCTTGTTAATCGAGGGAATAATTCTACGAAATATTGGTGACGCTCTGGGCGATGATCATCGGCTCGCTGACGCTCTCACGTATCACCGCCTAAGCCGAACCGTACTGGAGCGAGCACGCGATATCCACATCCGACGTCGTCCGTCGCCGGCTCGCAATTTTGAGCTTTCGATGGTTCTTAACGCGATAGCTGCGACGATTGGCCATACGTTTAATGCACAATCCAGAGCGCAGAAACTCAATGAAGACGAGTGCAGAGAACTCGTGCAGAAAGCTCTTGAGACGGCTAGCGAATCACGAGCCTACACAGAGGCGTACCATCCGCTAGACACGGCATTTTGGACGAATCGAGACTTCTACAAATATTTGGCGCAACAACCTCAGAGCGATCAGATACAGGTCGAGCGACAACAAGCTCTTCTGAATATGACGGATGCGTTGGATAAAGCCGTCGAACTAGGGGAGTTAGACCAAGATCAGGCCAGGAAGCTCAACGAACGGCTAGTTGAGCTGCAGATGTACCTCGGGAACGTTCAGGGAGCACACGAAAGAGCAGAAGAAGATGCGAAGCTCGGACATTTCAGTGGCGTCTGTCTGCTTGCACGTCTCGACGCGATAGACAGCCAGACTGGAAAGGTCATTGGTAGCGAAGAGGCGAAGAAGGCACTTAGCCACCTGGAAAGGTACGCCCCCAAGATCTTAGGTGATGATCGCGCTTTGACGCTAATGCACCGCCTCTGGGTGGGAGCTCATTTAGGGAACAAGAGCTTGGACGAAGGTCCCCACGCGATTGGTTGCTCGCCACAAGAATGGGGAGAACTCGAAACGATCGCTTCCGCTCGGCGGTTGCTGGCCGGAGGCACTAAAATCCCCTACGTGAATTTCTGGCTGGCTGTAGCTTTGGCTCATCAGGGAGACATGCGGCGCTGTTTGCAGATGCTGGAGGAAGTGCAGGCTAATTCTCTCGGCTTTAGTCATCGCCGCCTGACACCGCTAAGCGGTTGGATTTCCTATTCGTGGATTGCTTAAACTCGCGAGAATTGGCGGAGGTGCGAATCATGATCGACCATATCGGTATGGCGGTTTCCGACCTGGCGAAAAGCAAGAGCTTTTTCGAGAAGGCTTTGGCCCCGCTCGGCTATAAGGTCGTGATGGACGTCGGGGTGGCGGTCGGGCTGGGCGACGGCAGGCCGGGGGGGATCTGGATTGCCTCGGGCAAGTCGGTCGTGGCGAGCCACATTTGTTTCGCCGCATCCAATCGCGCGACGGTCAAAGCGTTTTACGATGCGGCGATTGCCGCTGGAGGCAAAGATAACGGGCCGCCCGGACTTCGCCCGCAATATCATCCCAACTACTACGGCGCGTTTGTGCTCGATCGCGATGGCAATAACATCGAGGCCGTTTGCCATCAACCTGAATGATTCGCTGAATGATTCGTGGCTTAGCGCTCGCTGATTGAGCCGGTGCGCGGCTGGCTTGAGAACGGGTCACGCACCAACGTCCTGCCGTCGGCGAGCCCCGATTTCGAGATGCGAAGTGGGCCCGGAGAATTTCTCCGATCGCAAGACTCCATGGCGGAGAGGGAGGGATTCGAACCCTCGGTACCGGTTACCCAGTACGCCAGATTAGCAATCTGGTGCCTTCGACCACTCGGCCACCTCTCCGCGCCCGGTCGATAATGCAGGGATTGAAATAGTTACGCGCCCGACGCCCTCGGAGCAACCGCGCGCGAGGCTCCGGATCCAGTTCGCGCGCGCCTTTGCCACCCTCCCTCGAAGTACCCGCTACCTTCAACCGCCAAACCCTTCTAAAGAGGTCGCAGCAACACCATGCAATATCATCCATAGGAGCGGACATTCTGCGTCGATTTTCGCCTCGCGGCCGCATCGGCATTCTGTTCGCGATGCTGACGGTTCTCGCCGCGACGATCTATTTCTTCCAGCTCGGGCGCGCAGGCTTCGATGATGCCGAGGCATACAGCGCCTATATCGCCAGCCGGCCGAGCATCCGGGCGGTCTTCGATGCGAGCATCAACCTGGACCCGGGCAAGGGCGGCGGGCTCTACGTCTTCGCGCTGCACTGGTACTGCGCCCTCTTCGGGACCGGCGAGGCCGCTTTGCGCGCGTTCTCGGCCGCATTCGCCGTGGCCAATGTTATCCTCGTGTTCGCGCTGGCAAGTGAGCTGTTCACCGCGGAAACGGCGCTGATCGCCGCGACGCTGTGGACCTTCAATCCGATGGCGCTGATCGTCGCGCGATGGGCACGGATGTACAGCATGTTCATCGCGCTGACCCTCGGCAGCCTGCTTGCGCTGCGCAAACTCCAGCAACATCCAACCGCGGCGCGGGTCGCGACGGTTGGAGTCCTCGGCGCGGCGATGTTGTATACGCATCTGGGCGGCGCGCTGATGCTCGGCGCGGAGGCTGCCCTCCTTGCGCGCGATCGATGGCGGGGGCGCGCGATTTGGACGGGATGCGTCGGCATCGCGATCGCTTTGATCCTCTTTGCACCGATCGCTCCGGTCTCGTTCGCACAGGTCCACTCTTCCGCGATGGGACATCGGTTCGATTGGATCGGAGGCGCGCACCAAACCGCCCTCGCCATCAAAGTCGCGGGATTACTCATCGCGGGGGCGATCGGACTGATGCTGCTGTTCGGTCCCAAGCTGCCATTCGATCGGGCCAATCCTCGGGATGCTTCCGAACCGATGCGGTGGTGCGCGATCTGGTCCATCTTACCGGTCCTGGCGCTGATGGCTGGTTCGTTAGCGTTGCATCCGATGTTCGAGCTTCGGTACATCGCGCCGGTGACGGCGGGATTCGCGATCCTGGCTGCCGCCGCGCTCAACTTGGCCTGGATCAGAGTCCGCAATCTCGCCGCCGTCTCGCTAGCGTCATCATTTCTGATAGTCGCAATTCTCTTCCATCTGTATCACCCGCGGTTTGAGCTATGGCGACAGCTGGCGCGCGCGGTTGAAAAGGTTCATTCGCCTTCGCAAACGGTGTTCTTCGAGGCGGGTTACGTGATGAGCATTCGGCAAGCCGAGGGTCTCGACGCGGATTCGCTGATGGAAGTTCTGCCGGCCGGATACCTGCGCATTCCGTTCGACTACTACTTCGAGGGGCCGAACCCACGCGTCGCGATAAATCCGTTCCGCCCCACCCAGTCGCGCGAAGGGATCGAGGAATCCGCCCACAGCAACGGCGGAGCCTGGCTGGTGAGCCATCTCAGTGATGCGGATCTTGCGTTAGAGTTGCCGTCGCGAGATGGCTTCCATTGCGAGCGCGTTGTTCATGACGCTTCGGTCTCGGTGTCCCTGTACCACATCGTTCCCATCGCCCAACCGCGCTAGAGCCGAGCGGCTTTCAGCGATCGCTCCCTCAAACATTAGTCTATCTAACGTATATCGATAGTCTTTCTGATGATGAATCTGATCTCAACATATTAGATCGTCTGTCGCTGACTTTTTGCCACAGTGATGATTTGGCGTTGGTCGGTAAATCCGGACGGCGGCGTGCTCGAACGCCAGGCGTCTGGCCTCTATCGTAGCTGCTCCGTCCTTTCGGAAATTTCTTCCGTATTTGAGGGTATTTCTGAGGTTTGATTGCGCAGCTCGACGCCGCTTGGGCGGACGTAATAACCGCCAATGCGAGCGGAAAGCTGGGCCGGCCTCCCCTCGGATTTTTCATGTAAGCGATTCTAAAATTAGATTCTCTATTGATTCACAGTAGTTCATCTGATCGGGGTGATTGACAAATGTACGACTCGAATGTTATTTGGGCCGCGTTAACGTGGCCGTAATGGATGAGGTGTGACGGACAGAGTTGCTCGGAACGGGGCATAGCTGATCTCTGAAAATCGCAGTCGGCTTTGGGGAGCATATGGTGAAAAGAAAATCGGGAGTTGATCGCGGAGTGTGCTGGCGGAATCTGTTAATCGCCGCATGCGCCGGGGTCGCAACGCTGTGGACCTCCGCAGCCAACGCAACAATCACGCAAGGTGACTTCTCGGTGTTCGGCTTCTTCGAAACCAGAGAAGCCGGCCGATGGGGCGAGGGTGGCTCCAATGGCGCCCAAATCCCGACCAAGATATCCGCGCCAACGGGAACCCCTCCCACGCAGACCATCACTTATGGGGTCGCGGCGAGCCATACCGGTGGCAGCTTCGACTTCAACCATTGGGACCTGGTCGAAATGCGGCAACTGGCCGACATCCGCCCCGATTACCACATGGTCAAGAACTACAAGTTCCTGGGCCGCCTCGATACGCTGGTGCTGAAGGACGCGGACTTCTTCGCGTTCTATCGCCCCTGGTACGACGCCGAGGGTACGCTGAAGTCAACTGGTACTGCGCAGCCGGACCGCGACTTCGACGAGAACGTACTGGGTGGGAAATATACCCAGTCGGATCTGCAGCACGAATATTTCCGCAATGACCTGCGCGAGTATTATGCCCAGCTGAACTTTACCGACAACTTCTCGATGCGCGTCGGCAAGCAGCAGGTCATCTGGTCGGAAGCCGATGCGCTATCGGGCACCGAACTGACCAACTCATCGGACTTGTCATATCATTGGACCCATTTCGAGACCGCGGAAAACCTGCGCAAGAACGTCCGGATGATCAAGTTCAACTACATCCTGCCGGACTTTCTGAAGACCGCGAACAACGAAGCGGAAGCGTTCGTGATTCCGGGCGACTACCAGGGTAACGGTGCGGTGATTCAGGGCGACATCCGTAACCCCTACGTCCTGCGTCTGCCATTGGCTTCCTGGCAGACACCCGGCCCCTTCCCCGACCCAGGTGGGGCAAATCCTAACTCCACCTACAATCTCGAAGGGCAGCCGGTTGGTTACAAGACCCTCGCCGACCTTCAGAGAGTCGCGCTGGAGCCTTTCGGAGCGAACGACTTCTTCGAGAAGAACGTTTACGCGGCGAATAACCCGCCCTCCAATAGCATCCAGAACAGCGAGTTCGGCTTCCGCTATTCCTCGCTGCTTCCGGTCGGCAACGGCTTGCAGGCGAGCTTCATCTACCTGTACGAGGCGCGTGACTCGCGATTCTCACTTTGCTCCTCGTGCTCGGCAGCTTACTCGAAAAACGCCGTCAATGGTGGTCGCGGAGGCAAGGGCCTCGGCATTCCGCTGTTTGAAGTTATCGGCGGACATACCACCGGACTTTTCCTGGTCCCAGGCGTAAACGATTTGGGAACTCCGGCAGCTGGCGTCCCGGTCATCGGAACCATCCGCGTGCCCGATGTCACCGATTTCAGGCGCAACCACTTCTTCGGTTTGACCGGAACTTACTACGATAAGGATCTGACCGACATCGTTTATCGATACGACATCCTGTATGCGCCAAAAGTAGGTCAGTACATCGCCGGCAGCCCGGCGAAACGTGGCAGTTCGCCATTTGGTCCCAGCAGCGACTGGACGGAAATGACCCGCTGGATCGTCGCCGGCGATCGTCCGACCTACATTCCGTGGATTTCCAAGCAGCACACCTTCATCGTCGCGCAGTACGTCGCCACCTGGATGCCCGATCTGCCCGACCACGCGGCGCAGGGTGTCTTCGGAACTGCCGGCAAGACCCGCGGGCTCAGCAACTTCGCCTTCCTGGCGGCGACCAACTGGCTGGTCAACGGACAGCTGACCTCGACCAACGCGTTCGTGTGGGACATCGACAATAATGTCGGCGATCTCGGCAGCACCAACGTCTATCGCTATTCGCGCAACATCCTGCTCGGGGTGAATGCGATCTGGTACCTCGGCCGCAGCGGCCGCTTTACCGACCCATTCTTCCAGAGCGTCAACCAGCGCATGAGCGAGCTCGAGGCGACCTTCAGCTATGAAATCTAGGTCTTCAACCTGATTCGCAAACGGGGGCGGCTACAGGAAACTGTGGCCGCCCTTTGTCTCTCCAACGATCGTTAACCAGCCGGCTGACTTTCCACGTTTGAAAGGAGTGCCGATGCCATCAAAAGCTCCCCGCCAGCACCATCAGCCGGGCACCCGCGGTAAGAAGTCACCGGTTAGCGTTCCTGCTGGAAAGCGCCGCAAGAGCTTCAAGGCGCGGCGGCGCGTGGCCTCGACCGGCAACATTCTCTTGACGCCATCTGAAATCCGCCACGAGGCCAAGTCTCCCCGCGAGCGGTTGCTGTGGGATCTCAGGCAGCAGGGATGCTGTTTGAGGGAGATCGCCGAGACGCTGGGCATCACCCGCCAGCGCGTCAGTCAGATTGAAACTCGAATGATCCGGCGCGCAGTGCTGTCGAAATCGGCGACCGGCGGGGCAAAGGCCAATCCGCGCAAAATGGTGTGGAAGAAAAATGCCAGCTATGTCCACCTGGAGACTTACCGCGATTTCGAGCGGCGCCTCGATGCCCTCAATGCTCGCTACGAGGCGCGCCTGAAACGCATCGTCAAGCGTCTGCATCGATGGAAAAAAGCCAATCTGCTCGAGCCGAATCCCTCGAGCCTGTTCCGCAAAGTGTGGCCGTCCATCGAACATTACCAGGACAAGCCTTTCCACTTTTCAAAACTGATCGAGGATTTTCCCGCCCTCGCGCGCGAACCCTACGTGGCGCAATTGCTTTCGCGCTTGCGGCGCAAGGGCCTGCTGCGTCGAGTCGGCACCGTCCAGACCGACAGCCATAACCTGCCCGAGGTCTTGATGGCGCGGACTCGGCTGGAGGAATCCGCGGCCACGCAACTCGACAAACTGGCCACGCAATGGGCCCTGAAACTGCGCGAACTGGAGTCCAGATATCGCTCGCTTCGACCCGCGCAAGCGCAAAGCCAGCCCCCTGAGCTCGCGCCACCACAGGACCAATCCGTCCTCGAGCTAGGAAAGCTCTTCCGCTCGCAAATCGCGGGGTTGGAAATCGCAGGTGCGCTGCGCCCAGCCATCGGCCCGGCCGCGCTCGAATGTCCTCCCGGCTGATGTTTCCGATCGATTCCTTCCGCTAACGACTCCCCTCCAGCATCTCTCTCACGCCATCGCGCCGCCAAAGCCGGCCCCGACTGGCGAATGTCAGTCTGAAGCAGCTCGTCACGCAATGGCACCCTTGGTGAGACATCCACTGCATGTTTATGAGACTTGCGTTACAGTGTATCGCACAATCGCGCACGACCTCTATCTCTGATCGATGGCACGTGAACTGCACTTACTCTTTGCGAGCAAACATCACGCAAGGGGAAAGGGAATGAACTTCTTTCGAAAAATGATGGTTAGACTGACCGAGGCGAAGCGTAATCAAGCCGGCCAGACCATGACCGAGTATGTGTTGATTGTCGCCGCCATCGCGGTCGCAGGTTACATCGCGTACCAGGGCCTCGAGACCGGAATCAACGGTATCATCACCAAAGTCACCGCATCGCTGAACGCGGCGTAAAGCACGCCTCGACCGCAACTGCCGGCGGTGGTCGTCGACAATTTATCAGCGCCGATGAGATGGGATAGCGATGGGTATCGGCGCGATTGATACGGTCGCGAAACCGAGACTGGCGGTCTCGGCGATCCTCCCGCCGGGGTTTCGCCACGCGTTGGGAAATGTGCTGGTGGCGGCCTCGTTCGCCGTCGCCGCGATTCCCAACGCGAGGCATTTCTTGCGCAGCCCCGCTGATGCGATATGGACGGTCGGCGCCATCCTGATGGCCGCGATGTCGCTGGTGCGCATCGCGCCGAAAGCATCGCGCATCGACCTCCACGCATTTCTCTCCACCATCTTCCCGGTCTTCCTGTTTCCCTGTCTGATGCGCGCCGAGGTGGCATCGACCGGGCTGTTCTGGTGGAGCGGAGTAAGCCTCGAACTGTCCGGCGTCGCGCTGTCGCAAGTCTCGCGGATCTACATGGGGCGCAGTTTCGGCATCCTGCCCGGCAATCGCGGGATCGTATCGAAGGGGCCGTTCGCGCTGGTACGTCACCCCATCTATGCGGGATGGTTCCTGCTCACTGTGGGATACCTGGCCGCGTATCCCTCGTGGATGAACCTACTCATCACACTAGCCACCCTGCCCTTCATGATGTGGCGGATCCGGCTGGAAGAGGATCTCCTCAATGCGGATGCTGACTATCGTAAGTATCGGCGGCTGGTACCCTTCCGGCTCGTGCCCGGCCTTTACTGACCAGCAAGTGGCCAACCATAGGTCTGCTTTGCCCTTAAGCTGACTCTCTAAGTCTCTAAAAAGCCCTGCAAAATCACATGGTTACGCCTTTCGTTCTCCTGTCATGCGAGTGGGTTTGTTTCGCACTTTTTCAAATGCGGTCACTCTTCGCGGTGGCTTCGTTTATGTAATCGAGGCTCTTTACGTGGCGCTCAAGAACACCGTTCAGACATTCTAACACAACCGGTTCTCCGAGGCTTTGCGGAGCCTTAGGAGCTTAACTGCCTGCGGCTTCAAAGGTGCCGTCGGGTTTCATCTTGCCGACGACGCTGACCTGGCGGCCGAGCAGCTTCCATTCGCCACTCTCGCGGGTCCAGCAGTTCAGGTAGCTGCAAAAGACCGTCTTACCGGCATCCACTCCGACTAGCGGCACGACGGTGTCGCTGCCGGTAGTGACGGCGGTATCGCCGTCGATGACGACACGCGTGACGCGGCGCTCAAATGATTTCAGACGCACCAGCCCGGCGCGAAAGAACGCCAGGACCTGCGCTTTGCTGAAGAGCAGATTGGCGGCACCGCTGACGACGAGTTTGTCGGACCACAGCGTTTCGATGGTATCGAGATCCTGCCGCAATGCGGCGTCCGCATCACGCAGCTCCAACTTCTCGATTTCCAGCTCAGCCTGATTTTGCGAGGAGTCCATTGCAGGCCCCGGCGACTAACAGTAGGCGCGAAGCACATTAATTAGACGATCGAGGTCCAGGGGTTTATGCATGATCAAAGTGGCATCGATCTGTTTCGTCACCGCGGAGCCGAAGGCGGTCACCACGACCACCGGAATGTCGGCGATCGCTTTGTCCTGTTTCTGCGCGGTGCGGAATTCCCATCCAGTCATTACCGGCATAAAGAGGTCGAGCAGGATGACTTTCGGGCGCGGCGCGTTATGGAGATATTCGAGCGCTTCTTTGCCGTTGCGGGCCGCCGCTACGCTGATCCCTTCCATCTCGAGGCAGTCCGACAGCGCCTCGCGCGCGCCATCATCGTCCTCGACAATCAGAACGCAAGGTTCTTCGGTTTGATTGGTAGCTGACATAACAAGCTCAACCGGGACAGCTAGCCTTCATAGTGACCGGAACACATCCGGCGGGGTGCATTCGGGGGAGTTCCGGGACCAGACCCGGAGCGCTCGGATTTAGAGGCCTTCAGGTACGACATCAGGTACAGCCACTAGAGAGAGCAAACATTCTTGTAGATAAAAAATCGCCCCAACGCAAACATTATCTGCCGCGGAAATTCTTTCGCCTTAGTTTCGCCCGTAGGTCCGCGACGTTTCACTTCCTAACTCTGGCGGCCCTGTCGTTTGACCACGGAATTCGCCGATGATAGCGGTGCGATAGCTCTGCGCGCTCGCATCGAGGTGGCTATGAAAATTGGCGGTTTCTATGAGCATCAGCTCCCGCGTCCATGGGCGCGCGACTCCGAACATAAGCTGTTCAAGGACGCGCTCGATCAGGTCGAGATGGCGGACCGCCTCGGCTACGACTACGTGTGGGCGACTGAGCATCACTTCCTCGAGGAATATGCGCATTCTTCGGCGCCGGAAATTTTCCTCGCGGCCGCCAGCCAGCGCACGAAAAATATCCGCCTCGGCCACGGCATCGTGCAGCTTCCGCCGCTGATCAATCATCCCGCGCGCGTGGCCGAGCGTATCGCAACGCTTGACCTGGTGAGCGACGGGCGATGCGACTTCGGCACCGGCGAAGGCGCGGCGGAAATCGAGCTCGCAGGTTTCAACATCGCGCAGGAAGAAAAACGCGCGATGTGGCTGGAAGGGTTGCGCGTCGTGACACGGATGCTGGTCGAGGAGCCCTTCAATGGTCACGAAGGAAAATATCTCAAGGTCCCAGTGCGCAACGTGGTGCCCAAGCCGCTGCAGCGCCCGCATCCTCCGCTATGGCTCGCGTGCTCACGACGCGAAACCATCCTGCTCGCGGCGAAACTTGGCCTCGGCGCCTTGACCTTCTCATTTGTTTCGCCCGACGAGGCGCGACAGTGGGTCAACGACTATTACACGACGCTGGAAAACGAATGCGAGCCGGTCGGCTATGCGGTCAATCCGAATATCGCCATCGCCTGCCCGTTCCTATGCGATCGCGATGAAGACAAGGTGCGTGCGCTCGCCGCCGAACACCAGGGGTTTTTCATCTACGGCCTCGGGCACTACGGCTTCTTCGGCAATCATGAGCCGGGCAAGACGAATTTGTGGGAGAGCTTCAAAAACAAGCCCAAGGATTTCGCGCTGCCGGAGGGTCGCACGGCGGATTGCGTCGGCACTCCCGCGCAGATCGGCGCGCGGCTGAAGGAATTCGAGGATTCCGGCATCGACCAGGTCATCCTGCTGTCGCAAGCCGGCCGCCTCTCGCATGAGATGCTGATGTCCTCGATCGAGCTGTTCGGTAAGGAAACGCTACCGGAAGTAAAGGAGCGCGATATCCAACGCACGAGGGAAAAGGCGGCGCTGAAACAGCGCATCATCGAAAAGGCGATGGCGCGCAAGCGCCCGCCCGAGGTGCCCAACTGGCCACCTACGGTCATCAAAGCCGCGGGGCATCATTAAGGAGGACTCGCGATGCCGCATAAGACGAAATTCGGATCGCTGGAACATTTTGAGAAGGGCGGCATCGAGGTCATTAACGATGACGCCCGCAACTATGTCTTCTCGAACATCTACGAAGTCGCGTCGAAGGCCGAGCCTTACGAGAAAATCGCGGTCGGTAAAAATCTGAAATATGTCCTCGAGGCGGTCCGCGCCGAGGGCACTTCGCCGTGGTTCACCGCCTCGCACGATGAGTCCGCGATCATCATGGATGGCGAAGTCGAGATTCGGCTGGTGAAACTGAACAAGGAGATCGTCGCCGAAGATCACGAAGGCACCACTATGCTGGAAGGCAATCCCGACGGCAAAAAGATGGGTTACATCGTCGCACGCCGCGGCCACATGGCGCTGTTGCCGAAAGGCGCCGCATACCAGTTTCATGCGAGCAAGCCCGGCGTGATTTTGCTGCAGACCATCGCGGGCGATCTCACCCTCGAGCGCTGGAAAGACATCTGCCAGAAGTAGGAGGCCAAAATGTCTCACGTCAATGAGTATGGATATAACAGCTTTCAGTTAGGCGGATTTCACTTCATCCGGGATGAGTACTTCGCGCACCTCAGCTGGCCCGGCGGCAGCCATACCACGGCGGTCGATGCCTTCCTGCGCTCGCTGATGCGCGATGTGTCGTGGAATTTTTTCTATGGCATCGTGAACTTCGACGCGGTCTTCGGCACCGCCAATCATTACGGCACCGTGGACGTCTTCGCGGGCCTCTACAATGCCGGCTATCGCGCGCAGAACAAGCATTATGTCGAAAATCTGAAGGGCGACGAGGTCCGCGCACTGTTCGCCCAGATGCTCGCCGACTGGACCAACGAAGGCTTCGATCCTTTCGCCGCGCCGGCCGAAACCGGCACGCCCTTCGGGCCCAAGCGCGGCAGCAATCTGAAAGCTATCAATCGCCAGCGGCTGGTCGCGGCGCGGATGACCGGGATGAAAGGCGATATCGCGCTGCGCAGCGATGCGGCGGGAAATCCCATCAATCGGCAATTCCTCGATGTGCCGCAGGATGAGCCCGAGGTGCACGCCGAGCCCGGATTCGAAAACGAAGTGCATGCGTTCAACTTCTTCGCCTACGTTTCGCGCTCCGATGTGACGTGGAATCCGTCAGTTTGTTCTACGGTGAAAGATAGCCAGGTCTGCGCCACCACCGAGGAGTTCATCCTGCCGATTATCCATGGCAACGATCGCGTCGAATGGTTCGTGCAGCTCAGCGATGAGATTCATTGGGACATCCAGGATCGCGACACCGGCGCACCGCGCGCGCGTGCGGTGATGAAGGCGGGCGACGTGGCCGCGATGCCGGCTGACATTCGCCATCAGGGGT
The DNA here is from genome assembly GCA_963761255.1 of uncultured delta proteobacterium. Taxonomy (GTDB): domain Bacteria; phylum Desulfobacterota; class Binatia; order Binatales; family Binataceae; genus DATGKG01. The sequence goes on along the minus strand of CAVXGH010000010.1, from coordinate 167,935 downwards.
ACTCGCCCAAACGCTCGATGCTGCTGGTGTGGGAAAACGCCGACAGCACCTTGCCGGAGAAGTACGCGACCGGCAAGCTGAAGGCCAATCCGGTGGATTTCTGATTCATCGCAAACTGGGGGGCGCAATGGCGCGTGATTCGAGCTTAGAGAGCGATCGTGACGACATCACTTTCAGCGACGGTTTTTTTCCTACCGAGTCTGATGGCGAAGGCCCATTTCGCTGGACGCGTCTGCGGTTCGCCCTCCGTCGGCCCGCCGGACAGCGTTACCTCGTCCTCCATCTGGGACGCCCGGACTCGGCGGCGCGCCTGATTGCGGCTGATCCGCCGATTGATACGCGAATCATCGAAGGCTGGCATCGCTACAGCTTCGATCTCGGGCCCGAGGATCGCGATAAGGTCGAGCTGACGATTGACTGCCCGGTGATTGCGCCCGGAGATTCGCGCGAGCTGGGCGTGATGCTGCGATCGGTCTCCTGGCACAACCGCATCGAGCGTCATGCTCAAGTCGAACTCGCGCGAGCCAACACGATTCTGAACGAGAAGGAGTATCGATCCGGCGCGGTGGTGATGGAATCCGTTCCGCCCTATCTCCATTTCAGCATGGAGGTGCGCTGCAATATCGCGAACGATAAGGCCTGCGTCTATTGCGCGTGGAAACTGGTGAAGCAGCAGGAAATGGGTTCGCCACCCTCCGACCTCGCATTCGTCAAAGGCCTCGATTCCTATTGGTCGGTCGCCCGGCAGGTGACCGACTGCAGTATCGGCGAGCCGACCCTGCATCGCGAATTTGCGCAAATCGTCGATCTGATGGCTACCGAGGAGCGCGCCTTCACCTTTACGTCCAACGGCAACACCATGCGCCGCAAGATTCGGGAAGCGCTGCTGGGGCGCAACGTGCTGCTTTATATTTCGATAGATTCGGCTACTTCGGCGGGGTTCGCGCGCTATCGCGATCGCAGCTTCGATCGAATCATCGCGGACTTGCGAACTCTTTGTCGAGAAAAGAAGTCGCATCGCAATCTGCCCCACGTGACGGTCAGTTTCATCGTCATGAATTCCAACAAACACGAGCTGCGCGATTTTATCGCGCTGATGCATACCATCGGCGTCGATCGGGTCAAGCTCATGAGCCTCCATCGCGAAGACTGCATGGAATTGGATGGCCGCGTTCAGCAGCGCGGGGAGTTTGTCTTCGATTACGACCGGGAGCTTATTCCGCTCGCTGAACTCGACGCGCTTGGGCATGACGCCCAGTTAGCGGCGGATGAAATCGGCCTCGACCTGTACCTCGATTGGAAGGATTTTCGGGCGCACCACGGCTCCGCCGGGAAGGAGCCCTTATGCAGCGAGCCGTGGAAGAGCCTCTATGTGTTCAACCGCGGCATCCTGCCCTGTTGCTTCGGGCGTAAGTCCTTGGCGCGGTGGACGGAGCAGGGAAGCCGCTCGGTCGAGCAGTTTATCGAGGAGACGCGCAATGGTCCGGCCTTGCAGGAAATGCGGCGTTCGCTCGCGAGTGGAGTTTTCCCGGCCTACTGCCTCTCCACCCACAGTTGCCCGATAGTCCGAAAAGCCGTAGCCGAAGAAGCATCCTCTGGCGATGCGCCTTCCGCCTCCGAGGCCGGGTCGTTCACCGCCGCCAAGTGACTGAACTACATATGCCCGTGCTGCTCGGACTTCTTGAGCTTTGCCAGCCGCAAGAAGTTGCGCACCGGCCGCTGAGGCTTGAGGCGGTTGCCCATAATAGTCCAGGAAACTTCCGCTATCAGGATGTCGCCCTCAGGCGTGACCGCGATCCCGTGTGGCGCCACCAGCTGGCCGGGACCATCGCCCTGGCCATTGTCGCAGAGCCGCGCCTGTAGTCTTCCATCCAACGAGTAGATGCTAACTCGCGGTCCCATACCGGGCCGATTCCATGCCTCCCAGAAGTCGTACAGACCTTGCGCCCACCACACCGAGCTTAGCTCGCCGATGTAGCACAGTTGTTCGGGACTGCGAGTGTCGATGCACATCCCGCACGGCATCGCCATCCCGTACCAGATGTGTTCGAGCTTGCCGTTTGCAGTGAAGACCTGGACGCGATTGTTGTGCCGGTCCGCGACGTAGACATAGCCGTCGCGATCGGTCGCGATGTTATGCGGCAGGTTGAACTGACCCGGGTCGTTGCCGGGCTGACCCCATGAGTAAAGAAGGCGGCCGTCGGGCGCGTACTTATGCACCTTGGGGTTGAGGTAGCCGTCCGACACGAAGACATCGCCGGTATGCGGATTGAGCGCGACGTGGGTGCATTGGTTGAATGGCGCTCCACTCATGGCCTTGGCTGGCTTCCCACTCACGCCGATCGTCAGCAGGACTTTTCCCTCCGGCGTGCACTTGCGCACCGTATGGTCATACACATCGGTCAACCACACGCTGTCATCAGGTCCGATGGTGATGCCGTGGGCGCGCGGAAACATGGTCTGGTCGCCCCAGCTATGGAGGAATTTGCCGTTGCGATCGAGCACGATGACCGGGGTCTCGCCGCGATTGAACATGTAGACGCTGCCCCTGGAGTCGACCGCCACGCCGGCAATGTCGTACATCCAGCGCTTGGGCATTTCGCCCCATTCTTCGACTACTTCGTAGAGGTGATCGCCACCGCCGGTTAGCAGAGCCATAAGCCGCCCTCCTCGAGCTTGCGCTGGCCGCAGTTTAGCGAATCGGCAAAATTTGCATACCTTCGCGGAGGCGGTTAAGCGGTCACTCCGATTCTCCCCAGCGCTTGCGATTTCCCATCGGCTGAATGCGATCGCGAAGATCTCCGAGCTGCGCCGCCGACGGCGAATGAACCGAGTACGGCCGTCTGCGCTGAGCGCCGACAAACTTCGCGCGATGCGCCACATCGCGCGCAAGCTTGAGCCGTTGCCTGTCGACCAGGCGCTGTTTCAGACGCGCGCCGACCAGGCCGCGGTTATGGGGAATACCGTAGAGCGCGCGAAACTCATCGGCGCTCATTTCGTGAGTCGCGGCAAGATGACGGCCGAGGTGCTCGAAGCGCTCGCCGCATCTTGGGCAGAGCAGGCGCTCGCGATCGAGCCAGGCGTCAACTTCCGCGATGGAATGAAATTGACCGGGGTTAATGTTGGTTCTCCTTCTTAACTAATGAGGGAGCCGTTCCTCTCGTCGCCGCTTCTGACGCGCTTTATGGCAAAATTCTTCCGTTCCGCGGCGATCGAGAATTTGCTTCTCAATTCGGCAGACGTTTGGCGACCGTGAAAAGTTCGCCAAGTCCCGCGGGGACGCGGAATTATTTTCGCATCAGAAAGATAACGATGATTTTACCGAGCATCTGCGCGATTCCTTGGACTCGCGGTGCTCCTAACTGTCAGAAACGGCGTTTACACGAAACGGACGCTCCCACACACACATTTAACTAGACGGCGCGATTGTCGATTTTATTCAAGCAGGCGAGCAGCTAAGCATTCAGGGCAGGCCCGAATCGGGTTGACCTAAGCTCATGATGGACGCTCGTTGCATCGCGCTCTAAAGTCACAGTCAAACTGACAGAACCGTACAGGGGAGAAATTCCATGCCGGAAGTCAATTTTTCGCTGGCAGGCAAGGCCGCCACCGGCGCGTATGCGACCGGGCCGACATTCGTTGTCGATGGCGGCGAGCTGGTTTATGCACCGCTCGACAACCAATGAGGCTAGTCTGGATGTGAGCATCTTATCGATCGCTGCTTGATCGTGTCGCGCCGGCGCGGCTGGCAATCATTTCGATCGTACGATGCGCGGCAACCACGGCCCCTTCCTGCCAGCTTGGCAATTGGCTGAGATGCGCGCCGCTGAAGTAGATCCGGCCTTCGGGTTGATTGAGTAGTTCGTACGCGTCGTGGTCGGAGGCGGAATCACTCCAATGACTCCAGGGACCGAGGTTGTAGGGAATCTTATGCCAATCGACCGCAACACCGGCGGTCAAATCGGTGCCATGGCCCGGATGCAGCTTGTCGACCGCGCCGCGCGCCATCTCGATTTGCTTCGGCACCGGCAATGCCTCGAAAGCCTCGCCTCGCTTGCCGGCCACATAGGCGCCGAGAATTATGCCGCGCGGCGACTGAAAGTTACTACTGGGATACCACACAGCGCCGGTATCCTCACTGCCAAACGACAGGCCTCCGTAAATCTGTTCCGCTTCCCAAAAGCGCGGCGCCTCGAAGGCTACTTTTGCGGCATAACCGTATTTCGCGCCCCCGATGGCCTGCTTCACCGGTGCGCTGAAGTCGGTATCGATCCCGGCGAGCACCGGCAACGGTATGGTGCAGACGACATAGTCAGCGGAGAGTCGTTTGGTCTGTCCACTGCCGCCATCGATATAGAGGATCTCGGTCTTCTCGGGGCTTTGCCGGATGCGGCTCACTTCGGCGCCGAGCAGGATGGGGCTCGCGATCGCGCGGCGAAACGCGGCCGGAATGCGATCCATCCCACCGACCGGCTCGAACATCGTGGCCTGCATGTCGATGCTGTCCTCGAACAGCATGTCATCCAGCGCGTCATCCTTGAGGAGGTCGCGCAAGCTCAACGGACCCCGGTTGACGCCAATCTGATCCTGCGCGCCCGGCAGCACCTTGTAGCCCGCGCGATCCGAACCTTTATAGAGGCCGTCCTTTGCCAGGTCGCCATAGTCGCGCAGGAACTCGGTCAAACGCTGCTTGTCATCGGCGGTTAGTTCCTGGTCGAGCGCGCCGCGGCTGGTCGCCTTGGACAGCAGCTCGGCGATGCGGCCGCGGAAATCGTTGATCGCCTGGCGTTCCTGGATCGGCTTACCATCAAAGGCGCTGCTGGATTGCAGCAGCGCGCTGTTGCTGAAGTTGACCTCCACTTCGAGTGGCACTCCGAGCAGTTTGCAGTAGCTCAGCAGGCCCTGATGATGACTTGGAATCCGCGCCGGCCCGGCGTTGAAGTACATTCCTTTCGAGAAACCGACAGTCTGTTCAGCCTCACCGAGCATCTCAACCTTGTCGCCGTGGCGAAGCGTCCAGTTTCTCCCGCCGAGGCGATGGCGCGCCTCCACCAGCGTCACCGCAAAGCCGGCGCGTTCCAGTCTGTATGTCATCACGAGTCCGGCGATGCCCGCGCCGAGGATGGCGACATGGGTACCCGTGCCGATTTTGGGAGGAAGGTTCGGCGCAGGTTCCGCGGCGAGGGTTGAGGCGAGACCCAGCCCCTGCATCGATAAAAACGCCGCCGCCAGGCCGCTGATTCTGGCAACATGAGTAAGAAAACTGCGACGAGTGAGAACCGTCTGCCTTCCTTGGCGGGGAATCAATTGCATTTCCTGTATAAGTATGGTTGCCAGACCAATTGTCGCAATCGCCGCCAAGAAATATGAGAGGGGTTGTGCGTTGTTCGAAATGCACCGCGGAAAATCGCGAAGGGCGCAAATTCTGCGCCGAATGCGGCACGCCCCTCGCGCTCCGATGCTCTCGATGCGGCGCCTCCAATGAGGCGGGGGAGAAGTTTTGCGGCGAATGCGGTGCGGCGCTGCTTTCCGCACCAGCGGCGAGCATCGCTCCCGCGATTCGCGTGAGCGCCGAACATTCAGCGGGCGAGGCACTCGAGGGCGAGCGCAAGACGGTCACCGCCCTGTTCGCCGATATCAAAGGCTCGATGGAGCTGATGGAAGACCTCGATCCCGAGGAAGCTCGCGCGATTGTCGATCCTGCCTTGAAGCTGATGATCGATGCGGTCCGGCGCTACGACGGCTACATCGTGCAGTCCACCGGCGATGGGATTTTCGCGCTGTTCGGCGCGCCGGTCGCGCACGAGGACCATCCGCAACGCGCGCTCTATGCGGCCCTTCGAATGCAGGATGAGATGCGCCGCTACTCGACCAAACTGCGTGAGGCCGGGAATCCTCCGCTCGAGGCGCGGGTCGGCATCAACACCGGCGAGACCGTGGTGCGCTCGATCCAAACCGGCGACGCGCACACCGAGTACACGCCGATTGGGCATTCGACCAGCCTCGCCTCGCGGATGCAGACCCTCGCGCCGACCGGTTCCATCGCGGTCACCGAAACGACCCAAAAGCTTTGCGCGGGATACTTCAACTTCAAGGCGCTGGGCCCGACGCGGGTCAAAGGCGTCAGCGAGCCGGTCAATGTTTTCGAGGTTACCGGCCTCGGGCCGCTGCGCACGCGGCTACAGCGTTCAGCCGGACGCGGGCTGACCAAGTTCGTCGGGCGAAGTCGCGAGATGGACGCGATGAAGCATGCGGCCGAGCAAGCGCGCGCCGGACACGGCCAGATTGTCGCCGCGATGGCGGAGGCGGGCGCCGGAAAATCTCGTCTGCTTTTCGAGTTCAAGGCGACCGCGCAACCTGACTGGATGGTGCTCGAAACGTTTTCGGTTTCGCACGGCAAGGCCAGCGCATATCTGCCGGTCATCGAGCTGCTCTGCAACTACTTCAACATCCGCGAAGAAGACGACGATCGCACCCGCCGCGAAAAAGTTGCGGGCCGGCTCGCGATCCTCGACCCCGCGCTGGAAGATACGCGGCCTTACATTTTCTCGCTGCTGGGAATTTCCGCGAACTTCGATCTGCATCAGCAATGGGAGCACAACCTCGATCGTCTCGATGAGTATCTGCGCCAGATCCAAAAGACCAATGTCCGCGATCCGATCGACCCGCAGGTCCAGCGCCGCCGCACTCTCGAGGCCATCAAGCGCGTCCTCCTGCGCGAATCGCTCAACCATCCGGTGATGGTCATCTTTGAAGACCTGCACTGGATCGATGACGAAACGCAGGCATTTCTGAATCTGCTCGCCGATTCGATCGGCACCGCGCGCATCCTGCTCCTGGTCAACTATCGGCCCGAATATCGTCATGGCTGGAGCAACAAGACCTGCTACACGCAGCTGCGCCTCGATCCACTCGGTGTCGCGAGCGCCGAGGAAATGCTGTCCGCGCTGCTGGGCGCCAACCCCGAGCTGGATCCATTCAAACGGCTCGTCATCGAAAGAACCGAAGGCAATCCATTCTTCATGGAGGAGATGGTGCAGGTTCTCCTCGATGAAGGCGCGCTGGTGCGTGACGGCTCGTCGGCCCGGCTCTCGCGACCGCTCGGCGAGTTGAAGATTCCGCCGACGGTGCAGGCGATCCTCGCGGCGCGCATCGACCGGCTCCCTTCCGACGCGAAAGATCTGCTGCAAACACTGGCAGTCATCGGGCGCGAATTTCCGCTCGCGCTGGTGCGCGCGGTGGTTCCTGCATCGGAGGACAACCTGAACCGGATGCTCAACGACTTGCAGCTCGGCGAGTTCATCTTCGAGCAGCCGGCAGTGGGCGACACTGAGTACGCCTTCAAGCACGCGCTGACCCAGGAGGTCGCTTACAGCTCGGTGCTGATGGAGCGTCGCAGGCAACTGCACGAGCGAACCGGCGCGGCGATCGAGACGCTCTACGCGGGCTCGCTCGACGATCATCTGGCCGAGCTCGCGCATCATTATGGGCGCAGCACAAATATCGAGCAGGCGGTGCAGTATCTGCGCCGGGCCGGCCAGCAGGCGCGCGAGCGCTTCGCCTACAATGAGGCGCAAGCGCAGCTGCAGCGCGGAGTTCAATTGCTTAGAACGCTGCCCGAATCCGCCGCGCACGAGGCGACGGAACTGGATCTGTTGACCGAACTGAGTGTAGTGCTGCTGATTACCAAAGGGTTCGCGGCGCCCGAAACTATCGAGGTTTCCGCACGCGCGGCCGACCTTGCGGAGAAAAGCGGGAACCTCGGCCAGATCGTCCTGCAACTGCATCTGAGCCGGGTCGGCGCGATGACCGCCGGTGAGCACAACAAGGCGGCCGCGATCGCCGGCCGGATGCTCGAGGTCGCGCAGCGCGAAGGCGGAGTGGTCAGTTTCGCATACGCTCACCATGGCGGGTTTCCCTCGCACTTCTATCTCGGCGAGCTCCCGGAAGCGGAAGCGGAGTTCACGCGATGGACAAAATTCCACGATGCCGGCGCCTACAGCAAAACGGCCGCGACAGCGGTGGTAGGAGCCTTCGGCGCGGCAAGCTTGTGCGCCTGGACCGCGGGGTATCCCGACCAGGCCCGCGAACGAATCACCCGAGCCCTCGAGGCCGCGCGCGATGGTAACAGCCCCTATGATCTCGTCCTTGCGCGTTTCTTCGAACACCTGCTTTATCGATCGGCGAGAGAACCGCGCCACAGCGAGATTGCGGCGACCCAGATGGCGAGCTTGGCCGAGGAACACGATATCCCGGGCTTCAAAGTGCAGGCGCCGGTGGCGATAGGTTGGGTGCGCGCGCATTCTGGCCATCCCGCCGAAGCCGTCGCGCAGATCCGCGAGGGGCTTGCAGCATTGATGGAATCCGGCGTTCGCTTCGGCATCACTGACAGTTATGTTTGTTTGGCGGAAGCCCAGACGCTGAGTGGCGCGCCCGATGACGCCCTCGCCACCATCGCGGAGGCGCTCGAAATCAATCCCGAAGAACTGGTCTATCGGCCCAATATCCTGACCTATCGCGGCTCGCTGCACTTGATGGTTGGGAAACCCGATGTGGCCGAGGCCGACTTTCGTGAAGCAATCGCGCTCGCCCGAAAAATGAGTGCCAAATCATGGGAGCTGCGCGCGGCCATCAGCCTCGCGCGCTTGCTGATGACGCAAGGTCATCGCGACGAGGCGCGCGCGATGCTCGCCGCCATCTACGGATGGTTCACCGAGGGCTTCGACACCGCCGACCTCATCGACGCCAAGGCGCTGCTCGAGGAGTTGAACAATTAGCCGGCCGTCTTTGGTCGCGCACATTCCTCCTGCTCAGGTCCGAAGCTTTCTTCTATTGATGCGGTGAATCGTTCGCATTCTTTCGATTCTCAACCGGCCAGAAAGCGCTCCAGCGCTTTTACGCTTTGCGCAGGATCCTCCTCCATCGGCACGTGGCCTAGCTGGCCGAAAATGACCAGCTGGCTATGGGCGATGTCCTGGTGGAAACGCTCCGCGTCGCGTGCGGGCACCACTGAATCACGGCCGCCCCATAGGATCAGGGTCGGAATCGAGATCGTCTTGATGCGGTCCGAATCGGTTTCGGAGTCCTGCTCGAACTGCGCAATAAATGCCTGCCGGTTTCCGGCGCGTAGGAACAACTGGTAGTAGCGATCCACCAGATCCGAACTCACCTTGTGCGGGTCGCCATACGCTGCGGTCAGGCTTTTCTCGATAAAGCTTCGCGGCGTGATGTGCTCGATCGAGGGACGGAAGACGGGAATCTCCGCCATTTGAAACGTGATCGGAGCTGATTCCGCCTTGTCGGGATAGCCGGTGGAGTCGATCAAAACCAACCGGTCGGCGAGTTCGGGCCTGGCGATCGCAGTTTCCCACGCGATGCGCCCACCGAATGAATTGCCGACCAGGGTGGCGTGTTTGATCCTCAACTGGTCAAGCAAGTCTTCCATGAAGCGGGTGTAGTGTTCGATCCGGTAATCGTGGTTGGGGAATTGCGCGGTAAGGCCGGCGCCCGGGAAATCGAAACTGACGACGCGATGCTGCCCCTTCAGGGCCGTCACCCATCCCTCCCAGGTAAGGAGGCTGGATGCGGTGCCATGAATGAGAACGAGGGGATGCGGGTCGTTGCCTGGTCCTTCATCACACAGATGTACCGACACGCCATCGATGGTCACGAAGGTGGAGGGCGGCGGGGCCCAGCGCGCCTGGAGCGATTCAACGGATCGGTCCGGCGTCCATTCCACGGCGGCCAGTCCTGCGACCAGGGCAAAAACAATGGCCAGGGTGATTATTGCGGTCTTCATTCAGGTCCTCCTTGTCAGCGCGCCGGCGCGGACTGCCATTCCCATCGCATGGAGCGAATTGCAGCGCTCTGGCGCGCTTGCGTTCGGCTCACAGCACAATATAAGCTATCACTCATAATCGTAAACTCGCATTCCCGGCGGATTCTAATGGCGCAGAAAATTCAAACCAACCCGAGAAAATTGGCTTCTCAAGAGCGATCGCGGTTCACCGTCGATGCCCTGCTCGAAGCGACTGCTCGCGTTTTAGTGAAAGAAGGCTATGACCACGCGAGCACCAACCGGATTGCCGAGGTGGCGGGGGTCAGTATCGGTTCGTTGTACCAGTACTTCCCCAGCAAGGAGGCGCTGGTAGCGGCGGTCATCGACCATCATCAGCAGGAAATTTCCGAGGTGACGCTCAAGGCCCTGGTCAAGGCAGCTGCGCTCCCGATCGAGGCCGCAGCCCGCGATTTCGTTTCAGTTGCAATCGACGCTCACCGCGTCAATCCCAAGCTGCATGGCGTCCTTGCCGAACAGATCCCACGGGTGGGGCGACTGGAAAATATCGAGGCCAATCTCCGAGAGGGTTATGCGCTGGTCCGCGGCTATCTCGAGGCCCATCGCGAGGAGATCGACGTCGCCGACCCTGATCTCGCGGCCTTCATCCTGGTGACGGTAGTGGAGGCGCTGACCCATGCGGCGGTGCTGCGTCGCCCAGACCTCCTCGCCGATGGAAAAGCACGACTGTTTGTGGACGACGTAACGCGCCTGCTGGTCCGCTATCTGCAAACGCCGTGATCTGACAATGAACGGAAGGTTACTGAGCCTCCATCTATGGATGGTTCACCGAGGGCTTCGACACCCTCGATCTGAAAGACGTGCTCAACGAACTACACGAACAGCGGCGGTTGCCTCGATGCGATACGGTTCCTCCCGGCGGCGCAAAAGCTGCAAGCAAACCTCGGTTCAGTTTTCCAAATAGTGGAGATACAAGGACGCTGAGAACCTGGCCGATCAGACTTTGGCGTGTGGGAAGTTCGGAAGCTGGGCGAGCTGGAACCTGTCAGCTTTGATTCGCTTTGATGGCAACCGGTGCGATGTGCGCCGTGCCGCCTGACGACTCCGACGTGTCGCGGAACTGGTCAAAAGAGCTTCGACGTCCCTTGTACTGCTCATAAACGTCGGCGATGGAGAGGTTTTCCGAGTTGGAAAGGGGCTCGCCCTCGGCGAAGATCTTGAGCACCTGCGAATCGAGCTGTTTCTTGCTGCGAAAGACAATCGCCATGCGCAAGATTATATGCCCCAGTGTCTTTTGGCTCAATCTCTAACTGTTCGGTTTGGGGCCGATCCTTAAGTTGCGTCGTTTTTCAGGATTTCCTGAATCTGCTGGTTGAGCCGGCCGATTACAATGTCGATCAGAAATCCCTGAAGTTCATCATCGGCCTCCAAACCCTGCAGTGCCGACCGTTCCGCATAGCTGCCAATCGAGACCACCCCATAGACCGGCACGTCGCCTCCGGCCGATCGAATAACAGGAAGTGGAACGCTGTACAAAACTGAGTGGATCGGTTGATTCTCGCGGCGCACGTAGAATTGGCTGCCCAGCTGGCGGCGATTGCTGAATAAAATCGGTTCTCGACTGCGAAACGCCTGGCCCGCGATTCCCTCGCCGGGAGCGAAAATATTCCCGCCGACCGGCGTTCCATCCGTGATGAACCAGGCAAAGACGAAATACCGAAGGATTGATCGGCTCCGGGTCTATCGCTGGTAGAGGCGCATTCAATCGGTCGATCTTTTCCAGGTTGGATTGTGACACCGCTCCGGTCGCAAAATTCAGATAGGCGTCCGTGTCGTTAGAATCGACGCATACCAATCTCAGGATGATGGTCGGATCTCCCGCATCGGGCGCATAACAAACCACCGCACCCGGGCCTTCCATGCCACAACCCTGAAACGCTTGCATAAACGACGATGCGATTGATTCCGCCTGGTATTTTTTCTTCCAGCCCCAACCGGAATAGGTCCCTTGTAGACGAAAATCGTGGTTGCCCGGGATGACGAACAACGCCGCCGGTTCAATCCCGCATACGCGGCACACCTCGTTAAGAAAAACCCGCGCATCCGCAAACGTCTTCGTCAGCGAGCTATTCCACTCGGACAGCTGCCTTTCGTCCTGCGGAACCAGCAGCTCTTTCAACGCTTGCGAGAACGGATTGTCAGCAATGTCTCCGGTCACCGCCAGGATATCGGGCTTTTGTGCCGCGAGGTCGCGGACCAATTCTCTTAGATTAGCGTCACCCTCAACCATGATTGCCGGTTCATTGCCATGAGCGGCAACGAAGCGGGGGAAACTGGTAGTCGGTTTGAAGTGAAGATCCGAGATGTGCGCGATCGTCACATGTTTGGGGTCACGACGCCTGATTGGTCGCACGTTCATGTCTATCGCCGTTGCCTCGATCGTGCTGGATCAGGAAAGCTCGTCTTCCCTCGCTGACTCTGGTGCGCCGTGAAAGAGACAAACCCCGAGTCAACCCAAAACACTTTTGTGGTTCCTCATGGCCTCTACTCCCGGAGTGAACGGCGAACCGCAAAACCGTCAACCAGGCCGAGTGCTCGATTAGCATATCGGTCACGGACAAGGCCACCAGCGTGGTTCGGAGCTTTCCTGACGCAGACACCGAAACGATTTTCTACCGATTTTCTACCGATTTTCTTCTTCATAGTCAGCCTGAAGTCCGCGCCGGAGTTGGAGTAGTCTAACGCCGCCTGATTCGTTTAGCGTATGCTGGAATTCGAAAAAGCCTGAGGGAATCATCCATGCGGAATCTTGATCAGAACACCATCACCGAAGCTGCGTTGGAGCGGCTCGCGCAATGTCCCGACCCGAGGCTCAAGGAAGTGATGACCGCGCTCATTCGTCATGTGCATGAGTTCGCGCGCGAAGTGAAGCTCACGCCCAATGAATGGATGAAGGGCATCGAGTTTCTTACCGGCGTCGGGCATATCACCGATGACAAACGCCAGGAATTTATTCTTCTGTCAGATACTTTGGGCTTGAGCGCGCTGGTGGACATCCTCGCCAATGGAGGAAAATCGGCCGCGACCACCGAGTCGAGCCTGCTCGGCCCCTTCTTTCGCGAGGGCGCGCCCGACCTCCCCGACGGCGCCACTATCGCCCGCAGTATTGAAGGCGAAGCGCTGCGGGTTCAGGGCCAGGTCGCATCGGCGGAGGGCCAGCCGCTCGCGGGCGCGCAGATCGACGTATGGCAGGCCTCGTCGGGCGGGCTGTACGATTTGCAATTCGATAACTTTAAGGGTGCGGAGATGAATTTACGCGCGCGTTTTCGCTCCAAGGCGGACGGCACCTTCAATTTCGCCACGCGTCAAGCCATCGAGCTATGGGGTTCCGAGTGACGGCCCGGTGGGCGAGATGCTGCATGCGCTGGGGCGGCATCCGTTCCGTCCCGCGCACATACACTTCATAATATCAGCGCCGGGATATCGCACCCTGGTGACGGCGCTGTACATCGAAGGCGACAAGTACATCGATTCGGATGTGGTGTTCGGCTCGCGGGAGCAACTGGTGGTGAAGTATCAGCGCAGTAGTTCGGCTAATATCGATGCTATCGAATATAAGTTCGTCATCGAACGCGAAGGCTCCCGTAGTAGTCCCGTAAACTAAGGAAGCAGGAAAAACCCCATGCTCGACGAATCCGAAAAATCAAAGCTTCGCAAACTCTTCGACACCCAACACATCGCGGTGCTGGTCACCGATGGCGAGGAGTGGCCGACCGCGACGCTGCAGGCATTCGGCGAGACCGACGACCTCGATCTCATCTTCATCATGAATGAGAGCGCCGACAAGTTTCAGAACCTAGTCAAGCGGCCGAAGGCAACCGTGCTCATCGACATGCGCGACACCGGCGACGTCGAAACCTTCCGCGTCACCCGCGCGGTGGTGCAGAGCATCGCGAGGGTGGTGCCGCGCGACAGCGAGGAGTGGAATTCGCTGAAGGCAATCTTCCTCAAGAAGAATCCCTTCGAGGCGCCATTTTTCAACGCGCCGCCGTTGCGGATGGTGCTGCTCAAGAGCGTGCGCGTGTCATACGCGGGCGAGGGGCACGACACCTTCAAAGCGGAGTTCTAGCGGCCTCGAAAAATCCGGCTACACGCTTAACCCATCGAGCAGGGCCTTTGCGTCCTTCAAGTCGGCGGTGTCGGAGCCCTCGGTGAACCAGCCGTAGATTTCGGCGAGCATCGCGCGCGCCTCGTCGCGTTTGTTTTGCTTCGCGAGCAGCCCGGCGAGACTCGCCGACGCGCGCAGTTCCCAGGCTTTCGCGCGCATGTTCTGTGCGATCGCGATAGCCTCGCGGAAGTCGGCCTCGGCGGGCTCGTGCCGTCTGATCCGAAGTTCCCCGCGCCATTTCAGGATATTAGGCCGGAAGACCAGTTCCTGCGGGTTTGCCTGCAGAGCCTCGTCGAGGGTCATGAGCGCGTCGTCGCTTGCACCGCCAAGCGCCTGAGCCTCTGCCAAAATCGTGAGGGCATTGGTGATGTCGCGCGCCAATCCCGGCGAGGCCGGCCATACCCTGGCGGATGAGCGCGACTCCCTCTCCCGGATTGCCAAGTTGCGCTCTCGCCCAGCCCAGGATGATGCGCGAAGAATCGCCGGAGTAGGAAAAACTGTGCTGTTCACAAATCGCCACGGACTCGGCGGCGGCATCGGCGGCCGGTGGGGACTCTCTGAACCAGCGGCAGAGATAGCTTTCGAACAATCGGCCGCCGGCCAGAAGGTAAGGAGACTTCTGGTCGCGGGCGAAAGCGATCGCCTGGGCGATACGGCGGCGGGCTTCTTCGCTATGACCGAGCATCCACGCGCCCAGAATTGCGTAACCCATGGAAGTTACGATTCCATTCGCGATGGGTCCCTCAAACTGCCCGCGCTCGGACGCTTCGACCAGGTTGCGGAGGCTGGCGAAATGCTCCTCGAGTCCGAGCAGGTCTCCGCGATTGAAGCGTACATTGACCTGCGCGACGTGCGCGATAATCAGACTCAGGTTGCTGCCCTCGCGCTGGGCGAGGTCGAGCAACTGGTCCGCGAGCGCCGCCGCGCCGGCATAGTCACCCACTACGAAGACCGCGGCGTAGGTGGTTATCACCTGAACAATGAGTTGGGGAAGGTTGCCGGTCTTCTCGGCGAGCTCCCGCGCCTGCTCACTTACCGCGATAGTTTCGGCTGCGGAGTACCCTCTGGTGCGCACCAGCAGCCAGACCAACACCGCCACAATAGCGAGTTCGCGCGCATCACGCTCCGGCGATGCGGGGAGCGTGTTGAGCATCGCGAGTGCCTGCCGGAAGTCCTCCTCGGCCTCCTTCAATGCCCCACGCGCATCGGCGGCCTCTCCGGCCCGTTGCCACGCTGCGATCGCCCGCTCAGTCTCACCCGCGCCGGTCCAGTGACGCGCGAGGACCTCAGGCTGCGTCTCGGCCACCGCGGTGAATTTCTCCGTGATGGTCTCCGCGACGCGGCGATGCAGTTCCTTGCGCCTGCTCTTGAGCAGCGCTTCGTACGCGGCATCCTGGATGAGCGCGTGCTTGAACTGATAGGTCGCTTCCGGCGGGATGCCGCGCGCATAGATCAATTCGGCATCAGCAAGTTTTGCGAGTGCCGCCTGCAACTCGGCTTCGGATATCGGCAACACCGCGTGCAGCAACTCGTAGAAGAATTCGCGTCCGATCACTGCGGCGACTTGCGCCACATCCTTTGCCGATCCGAGCCGGTCCAGCCGTGCGATAAGTGAATCGTGGAGCGTAGCGGGAATCTCTCGTGCCGCCGAACGCCCGTCGCCCTCGAGGATCAGCCGCGTCAATTCCTCGGCAAACAGCGGCACTCCGTCGGTGCGTTTCACCACCGTCTCGATCATGTCCTTGGCGAGCGCTGAGCGCGCAGCTACCCCCGCGACCATCTCGCGTGTCTGCCGGTCGCTCAGCCGATTGAGAGTGATCTGCGCGTGATGAGCACGCATCAGCCATGGCGCGCGAAACTCCGGGCGCGCCGTGAAGAGCAGCATCAGGCGCGCGGTAGCGGCCTGCTCGACCAGGGTATGCATGAGCTCCAGCGTCGAAGGATCGACCCAATGTAAATCCTCCAGCGCGAGCACCAGCGGTTGCGTTCTGGTTGCGCCAAAGACCCATCCCGCCAATGCGGCGAGCAGTCGCTTGCGCTTCTGATCAGGCGCAAGCAGCAACGGCGGATACTTCTCAGGGATCGGGAGATTCAGCATCTCCGCGATCAGCGGCACCGTCTCGCCGAGCTTTATCCCGGACAGTTCGAGCGAGCGCTCGATTTGGCTTAGGCGCTCCTCTGTGCTCTCATCGCCGCGCCAGCCAAGGCCCTGGTTGAGCATTTGGGTGACCGCGTGAAAGGGAGTGTTCGCGAAAAACTGCTCGCCTGCGGATTCGATCCAGAGGTGCGGGATCGGCCTGATGCGCGCGCGGAACCGCCGCCTGTACGCGCGAGGCGATATTGGGCGCGTCGCCGAACACATCGGCCTCCTTACCGCCGCCCTGGCCCACCACCACCGAGCCGGTATGGATTCCGACGCGGACCGCGAGTCTTATCGCGCTATGTTCAACCGCAAGACCATCGTTGAGCAGCGAGATTGCCTCAACGATCGCGAGGCCGCCGCGAACCGCCAGCTCCGCATCGTCCTCGTGCGCTTGCGGATAGCCGAAGTAAACTACTAATCCATCGCCGAGATACTTGGCGACGTGGCCGCCGAGGCGTTACGGCGTCCGCCGCTTCGCGTTGATATTGCGCGGCGATTTTGTGCCATTCCTCGGGATCCAGATGTGCCGCGATTTCGGTGGAGTTGACGAGATCACAGAACAGAACCGTCAGATGGCGGCGCTCTCCATCGGCAATCGTGGAAGCCTCGCGTGGTGCGGCCGCAACCTGAATTCCGTCAGAGCGTGGCGGCGCGGGCGCGCCGTCGGCCGAAAGGGCCCCGCCGCATTCTCCGCAAAAGCGTTTCCCTGCGGGATTATCGCCTCCGCATCGCGGACAAAGATTGGCAAGCGGCGCTCCGCAATCGGCGCAAAATTTCTTCCCTGCGGGATTTTCCGCCTGACAATTCGAGCAGCGCATCGATTTAGATAGAACCTCTGCGACCCGCCCCTCGTATATCAACCAGCATCCCGAAGGACTATCTAACCAGCGCAATCGTGATAGTCGCGCCTACCTGCCTCTGGGCTCCTTCCGGAGGAGCGCGCCAGCTACTTCACGCTGAGCAGATCGACGTCGAAGATCAGCGTCGCGCCCGGCGGAATGACACCCCCGGCGCCGCTCGCACCGTAACCCAGGTCCGGCGGAATGATCAGCGTGCGCTGGCCACCGACATGCATGGTGGCGACGCCTTCGTCCCAGCCCTTGATCACCTGGCCCTGGCCGATCGTGAACGAAAACGGCTCGTTGCGGTCAACCGAGCTGTCGAACTTCTTGCCTTTCTTGCCGTCAACGTAGAGCCAGCCGGTGTAATTCACCGTCACAGTCTGGCCGGTGCGCGGCATCGGTCCGGTGCCCTGCTTGACGTCGATGATGCGCAGGCCACTGGGAGTGGTGACCTCGCCGGCGGCATGAGCGCCCTGGGAAACTAACGGTACCGCAGTCAATGCGAGGAGGATTGCGGACACGAACAGATGTGGATGGGACATGAAACCTCGTAGTTTGAATGATAGAAGCTCAATGGCCGGTAACCGCCGGCTCGACGACGCAAGACATTAGCATCATCGGGCCTGCTGCGGGAGCGGTGTGATGATATTTGAACCTCGCGATCTTTGGTTGCCCGGCTTTAGCGGACTGCATCCACCGAAGGCCACTCACGCGGATGGGTCCCGAGGTCATACGCCGGGCCGCCACAAGGCCACCATCGTCAGCGGCACGGTGAACGTGTTCGACGGCCAGGATACGGGAGTGCTCGCCGGCGAAAGTCATCGTCACGGCCGGCCGAGGCGACGGATCGCTTTGCAAATCGCTCATTAGTGCGAGGAATGCTTTGAACAGATTCGATCGAGTCTTTTGGAAGAAGGTCTGGGTTCTTACAAAGTTATACTGGACCTCAGCGCAACGCGGCCTTGGCGTCTATTTGCTCATCGGAGTGGCTTTCTTAAGCGGCCTCTCGATCGCGACCGGGGCTTACTCTTCCTACCTGAATCGGGACTCGACCAATGCCCTGGTGGGAAAACACCTGACCCTCTTCTATCACTTCATGTTGATCTGGGTGGTTGTAAACATCGTCAACATGCTGACCAAGGTCGTCGGGCTATACTGGGGCAGCTACATGTTCATCGAATGGCGGGAATGGCTGACCCACTATTTCACCGACGTTGGATTTGCTAATCGCGCATTTTATCGAATGTCTCTGTTAGGTAAGGTTGACAATCCCGATCAGCGTATCAGCGACGACATCGGCTCATTCGTCACCGCGACCCAGACCTTCACCGTAACGCTGGTATTTGCGCTGGCCGGGGTGGCGACCTACTTCGCAATCCTATGGTCCATTTCGCCCTCGCTGGCGCTGATTCTGATCGGTTATGCGGTGGCAGGCAGCTACTTCTCGGTCGCGATCGGACGCCGCCTGGTCGGCCTTAACTACTACCAGGAAAAATATCAGGCCGATTTCCGCTTCGGGCTGGTTCATGTGCGCGACAACGTGGAACCGATTTTTGTCTACGGAGGCGAAGAGCAGGAGAAGGCCCAGCTACGCAGGCGCTTTTCCAGAGTTGTGCAAAATTTCAAGGAACTGATTCTTTGGCAGCGCAATCTCGGATTCTTCACTGAATCCTATGGGAACGCGGCTACGCTGGTCCCGTATTGGTTTCTGGCGGCGACCTTCGTAGCCGGCCGGCTCCAGTTCGGGCAAGTGGTGCAAGCAGCCACCGCATTCGCCTCACTGCATGCCGCGCTCTCGATCGTAGTGACGAATTTCCCGTCATTAGCCACCTACGCGAACGTGGTACACCGACTCAGTGAGTTTCTGGAAGAAGCTGAAGCGGCTCGTGATTTCGCGCTTGATGGCCGTCGGAAAATTGATCTCGTCGAAGGTCCCGGGGTTTCACTTGAACATCTTACCGTGCTCACTCCCGGTGGCGACAAGACCCTGGTTGACGATTTGACCGCGGATGCCAGCGCGCTCGAGCCGCTGCTTATTCAAGGTCCTAGCGGAACCGGGAAAACCTCGCTGATGCGCGCGCTGGCCGGAATCTGGCGCGAGGGTAGCGGATTGGTGAACCGTCCCCCGCTTGCGGAAATCATGTTTCTACCGCAGCGTCCCTACATGATACTGGGGTCGCTGCGCGATCAACTGACCTATCCGCGAGCCTCCGGGGCGAGCGACGAACGCCTGCTCGCTGCATTAGAAGCGGTAAATCTTCCAAGCCTGGCCGACCGATTCGGCGGGCTCGACGTAGAAATGCATTGGGCCGACGTGCTCTCGCCGGGTGAGCAGCAGCGGTTGGCGTTCGCGCGGCTTCTGCTCAATCATCCGCGCTACGCTTTTCTGGACGAGGCAACCAGCGCACTCGATGTTGGCAATGAGCGCCTGCTGTACGAATTACTGGTCAAGCAACGTATTCCATTTTTAAGTTCGGGACATCGCCCCACTCTTCTCAAGTTTCATCGGAATATCCTGCAACTGTCCCCCGACCATCGTTGGATGGTGGAGCCGAGTTCTGAATATAACGCTCTCAGCAGCGCGGCATGAGCGCCCACCCGATTGTTGTGATGCCGTTCCTAACGCATACGACACCAAGGCCCTCAGTGGCCGATTGCTTTTCTTATAGCTTCGCGCAAGATGTCCACCACGAGGCCAGGCGCGGTAACCATCGGCGCGTGGTCCACCGCATGCGACCGGACCCGGGCGCGCATCCGCTCCGCCATAAAGCGCTGCGTGTCGGCGACGATCATGCGGTCCTGCTCCGCGATGAGAAACCAACTGGGGCGGTCTTTCCACAGCGGGCGCTTCATCGGCACGCTGATGCATGCGGGCGAAAGGGGCCGCTGAACCGCCGCAAGCAGCGCTAACTCATAGGCAGCGGCATTCTGCGCGAACGCCGCGGCGAAGGCCTCGTGTGGTAGATAGATCAGCCCATGTTGGTCCGGCGCCAGCTTGGGAGCCAGCTGATGAGGCTGGTTACGATAAAAGACATCGGCGACTGTCTCGCCTTCATCGGGAGCTAGCGCGGCGACGTAAACCAGCGCCTTCACGTTCTCCCGCCGGGTAGCCGCGATCACCGCGCCGGCATACGCGTGACCTGCAAGAACGACCGGTCCCGAAGCTCGCTCCAGGGTACGCTCCACCGCCGCCGCATCGTCAGCAAACGAGGTCAGGGGCAACGGCGCGGCGAGCACCTCGATGCCTTCCGCAGCCAGCGGCGCAATAACTTTGGCCCAACTCGATCCGTCAGCCCAGGCGCCATGCACTAGCACGACACTGACATTGTCATGCGGCATTGGTTTTCTCCTTGTGTTGCGCGATCAACTGATCGGCGACGAAACTAATAGCGGAGAAAATCGCGGATCGCGGCCGCGATTTCGGCGGCGTGCGTCTCCAACGCGAAGTGCCCGGTATCGAAGAAGCGCACCTGCGCGGCGGGGATATCCCGCTTGAAGGCCTCTGCCCCGGCGGGCAGAAAGAACGGGTCGTTCTTTCCCCATACCGCCAGGAGTGGCGGATTATGCTCTCGGAAATACTTCTGGAAGCTCGGGTAGAGCGCGACGTTAGACTTATAGTCACCGAAGAGGTCGAGCTGCGGCTCGTCCGCGCCCGGCCGCGCCAGGTAGAAGTTATCGAGCGAGTATCCGTCGGGCGAAACCCCCGTCGCATCAGCGACGCCGTGGGTGTATTGCGAAACGGTGGTCTCGGGCTTGAGGAAGCCGCGGAGTGCGTCGCGGTTGGCTTGCGAGGGGTTCTCCCAATACGCCCGGATCGGATTCCAACCGTCGCTCAACCCTTCCACGTACGCATTGCCGTTTTGGGAAACGATCGCGGAGATGCGTTCCGGGTGCTTCAGGGCAATCCGCAAGCCCACCGGTGCGCCGTAATCAAAGATGTACAGCGCAAAGCGCGTCAGCCCGATTTTTTCGATAAAGCCGTTAATCGTCTCAGCGAGGTTCTCGAACGTGTATTTGAATTTCTCGCGCGAGGGTAGGTCCGATTGACCGAAGCCCGGCAGGTCGGGAGCTACGAGATGAAAGCGATCGGCAAGCAGAGGAATCAGATCGCGGAACATATGCCCCGCCGTCGGAAACCCGTGCAATAGCAACAGGGTTGGAGCGTCGCGCCAGCCGGCTTCGCGATACGAAATCTTCAGGCCGTTAACCTCGGCACTACGGTAGTGGATCCTGTCAGCCGCTTGGTCGCCACTCGAGGTGGCATTGGTTGGAGTCATGGCGTCCTCCTGCGGAAAGTATGGGAGGTTTTTGTTGTGCGTGGGCAAAAGAACCCACGCGGTGATCCAGCGCCAAAGTCTACCGAATGAAGAGCTGAGACGGAAAGGCCACGCGATCACGCCCCTCGTAATCACCCAGCGCCATGAGGGACAATCGGGCCCACCTCACAAACTCTAAGGATAAGCATCAATGGCCGAGCCGTGGCATTTCGAAAGGCTCCATCTAAAGAGCGGCCTGAATATGCAGGTCGCGCGCGCGGGGCAGGATTCGGGCAAGCCGCTGATCGTGATGCTGCATGGATTTCCGGAATGCTGGTATTCATGGCGGCATCAGTTGCGCGCGCTCGCGCCTCATTTTGAATGCGTCGCGCCCGACCTGCGCGGCTATGGCGGAAGTGACGCGCCGGCCGGCATCGAAAATTATTCCCTCGACAAACTGATCGGCGATGTCGCCGATTTGATCGAGGCCTGCGGGCGTCAGCGCGCGATTATCATGGCGCATGACTGGGGCGGCGCGATCGCATGGGCTACCGCGCTGCAACGTCCGGAGCTGGTCGAGCGGCTCATCGTGATGAACTGCCCGCATTTGAAGAAGTTTCGCGACAACCTGCGCGGCAATCCGCGCCAGATGCTGAAGAGCTGGTACATCCTGTTTTTCCAGATTCCGCGGCTGCCCGAGGCGGTCCTGCGCGCGCGTGATTTCGCCGTCATCAAGTGGATGCTGCGCGACAGCGCGATCCAGAAATCCGCCTTCAGCGACGACGACCTCGCGCATTTTCGCGCCGCGTTTCGTAATCCATATTCGGTGACGGCCGCGCTCAACTACTATCGCGCATTGTTCCGCGACAATCTTCGCAATCGTCAAGCGCCCGAATGGATGGAGCATAAAATCGCGGCTCCTACGATGGTCGTATGGGGCGAGCACGATGTCGCACTGCGCAAAGAGCTGACCTTCGGCATGAAAGAGCTGTTCACCGGTCCATTCGAAATCCATTATGTGGCGGATTCCGGACATTGGGTGCAGCAGGAAAAGCCCGCATTGGTTAGCGACTACGTGTTAAAGTTCCTGACGGCTATGATGCGCACGGCTACCTGAGTCCATCCAAAGCACCTTTACACTTACATGTCCGGGTGTATGCTTTTTATACGAACGCTCGGACCGCCCTTATCGCGTCGCACCCCCTAATCCTGGTCGGGTCCCGTTTAAGAGCTTCCGGCACCAATTCAGAAGGAGGGCTCCTATGCCCAGCAAGTTGTACGTGGGTAATCTCGCCTACGCAGTCACGAACGAAGACCTGATGGAGTTGTTCGCGCAGGTCGGGACGGTCGAAAAAGCTGTCGTGGTGACCGACAAATTTTCCGGCCAGTCACGGGGATTCGGTTTCGTTGAGATGGCAGATCAGGACAGCGCCACCAAAGCGATCGAGACCCTCAACGAGACGGATTTGAAGGGACGCCGCATCAAGATCGATCAGGCGCGCGATGGCGGCGGACCTCGCGCCGGAGGAGGCGGCGGTGAGCGTCGCGGCGGGCGTCCGAGCGGCGGTGGTGGCGGCTTCGGCGCTCGCGACCGTGACCGCGGAGGACCGGGTGGAGGCGGAGGCCGCGGCGGCAACCGCTGGTAGAAAGTATCGCATCAAAAGCAGCGACGCAGACATCCTGCGCCGCTGCTTTCTTTTAGCCTACTGAAGCGAATCGTTAAGTCACCCTGCGCATTCCACGTACTGCCAAGGCCTCAATGGGAGGAGCGTGCTCGCGCACTCGCAGTGAATGAAGAACCTCGGTTTTACCTCGCTAAAAATCTCCTCGCCGTAGATTGATCCCGGCCATCTGCAAGAGTGGCAAAATCACGAGCATCATCGGCGCAACGGTTGAGCCAACGCTGACAAGGGCTTTGCTACGATTTCCCCTTTCAAAACATTGGGATTTGGAGCACTCGCGATGTTGCAAATCCGACCGCTGCCGGTCTGTAACCGATCGCGGCATCGCCATGGCGCGAAGCGATGCAACCTCGACTGTCGCCTTTCGAGATTTTGCCGAAGTAGTCCGCAATCATTGACCGTCAGCGTTTTAGCGACGACAACGCTGCGGGGCATATCTTATGCACGCTGGACCTACCATCCGGTAGATTACCGCCGTTCGTCGGGAGGTCGCGATGCATACCTATCAGGAGTTGGCGCTGGACGTTCCCCCGGAATTCCAGGCGCTCAAAGAGTCCGCTCATCGTTTCGCTAAGGAAGTTTTGCGGCCGGCTTCGATCGACCTCGATCAGGTCGCCGATCCGCGCGATGTGATCGCGCTCGATTCACCCCTGCGTCGCGTGTTCAAACAGGGCTATGAGCTCGGCTACCACATCGCGAGCCTGCCGGTTGAGGTGGGTGGCATGGGGCTGAACGGCCTCGGCACCCATATCCTGATCGAGGAGCTTTCGTGGGGCGCCGTCGACCTCGCGCTGAGCCTGCTATGCGCGAGTTTTCCCTTCTCCGCCGCAGCCGCGAGCGGAAGTCCGCAACTCTTCGAAGAATTCGTGCAGCCGTTCATCAAGGATCGCTCGGGCGCGATGATTGGATGCTGGGCTATCACCGAACCGCATCACGGTTCCGATACGCTGATCGTCGGCACCCCGGATTTCCACAACCCGCGCGTCAATGGGCAGGTCCTCGCGCGCCGCGACGGTGATCACTATGTCATCACCGGTCAGAAGGCAGCATGGGTTTCCAATGGGACCCTAGCGACTCATGCCGCACTTTATTGCACTACCGAGCCGGTGCATGGGATGGCTGGCGGCGGCATCGCGTTCGTTCCCCTCGATCTGCCGGGCGTCTCCAGGGGCAAGCCGCTCAACAAGCTGGGACAGCGCGCGCTGAATCAGGGCGAGATCTTTTTCGACGGAGTTAGGATTCCTCGCCACTACATGCTCACCGCCGCGGAAGGCTACGAGGCAGAGTTGGGCCGCACGCTCACTTTTGCGAACACCGCGATGTCTACCGCGTTCACTGGCCTCGCGCGCGCCGCCTATGAAGAAGCGCTCAACTATTCGCGCGATCGCGTGCAGGGCGGCAAAGCTATCTGTGAGCATCAGCTGGTGCAGAAGCATCTGTTTGAGATGTTCACGAAGGTCGAGGCCTGCCGGGCGCTGTCGCGCGCTGTGATGATCTACAACCATAGTCCCGCTACCGCATCCCTCGAGCATGCGATCGCGGCGAAAACTTTCTGCACCCAGGCATCCTTCGAAGTGACCAGCGATGCGCTGCAAATTTTCGGCGGCAATGGGCTCAGCAAGGAATACCCGATGGAGAAATTTTTCCGCGATGCGCGCGCCTCGCTCATCGAGGATGGCACCACCGATGTGCTGAGCCTTGCCGGTGCGCGGCAGATCATCGCCAAGTCGGCCAACGGGGCGATCCATAGTCAAACCGCGCCGCACTAGAAGATTTGTGGTTTGAGGTTCGGTGACTGAACCAGTATTTTTGTCCGCTCAGCTTCGGAGGTGGGCGGCTGCTTGATCAACCGCCGCGAGGAGGTTCGCGGAGCCATCGAAGTAGGCTATTTGGAATTTCGCACATCGGATGCGCAGTTGTGTACTCAGGCTTTTGAATTCCTCGACGATTCTCAGAAGGTGGGTGTCGTCGCACTCGTTAGTCCAGTCCGCGTTGCCTGCTGCGTGGCGACGGATATCATTCACTTTCGTGACCGAGTCCACCCTCTCATAACCAAGGAAACATGACCTGACTGCGGAGCCGAAGCGCGCGCGGAGCTCGACCACATGAGCAGGCATGAGAACGTCGCCCTCGAGCAGATAGTCCTCGCCATTCTCGAGGATTTTCAGAGCCATGGCGCGCAAAATCGGCCACATTATTGGCGCGCGCGTGGATGGCGAATCGGACGGCTTCAGGCCGAGCAGCGGCAGCGTCGTCGCCAGCCCCATCATAAGGGTGTCGGTGGGAAAGTATGCGACCTTTTGTTCCTCCAGCATTCGTCGCGCGAGGATCGATTTACCCGCGCGCGGCGCTCCGCCGATAATGTAGAGCACTTCCTTTCAACCTCGCGCCCGAAGATAGCAAACAAATCAGCGTTTTGACTTGCTTCCGTGCTATGGCTGAATAAGTGTTCAGTCGCGAAACAATGGTGAATCTCATGCCCACGGTCGCGGACCGAGGCGACGAAGGCGTTCTTAGCAGCGACGTCGCCAGGCATTGGACCGTCTGCCATCGGCTGTGATTTCATTGACGAGCGTTCACTCATGCTTGAACTGACGTTCGCATCGATACTCTATACGTGCTGCCATGCTTAAGGATTGCGTGCCATGGCCGCCGTTGACCGTCGAGCACTATCGCCGCGTGGGTATCTGGCGTGACGAAACGATCGACGAAGCGATCGTAGAAGCAGCGCTCTCCACGCCGGACAAGATTGCGATCGTTGCGGGCCAGTCGAGAATCACCTTCGCCCAACTGGTCGAACGCAGTGAACGACTCGCGGATGGTCTGTACCATGCGGGCCTCCGGCGCGGTGATCGGATCGTCGTCCAGCTTCCGAACAATCCTGAGTTCGTGATGCTCTACCTGGCGGTCTCGAAGCTCGGCGTGCTGCCAATCATGGCGCTCCCGGCGCATCGCGAAACGGAGATTGGTTTTTTCCTCGAACACAGCGTTGCGGCTGGTTACGCGGTCGCGCCGACTTATCGCAATTTCGATTATTTGGAGATGGCACAGTCCCTTCGGCAACGACGGCCCGGTCTAAAGTTTGTGCTCACTGCGGGTGACGATGCGACCGACTTACCGGGATTCCTGAGCATCCGGAAGCTGATTGAAAACCGAGCCCCGCGCCGGCCGAAGTTTCGTGCGGATCCATTCGACGTCGCGCTGTTTCTCGTCTCAGGTGGCACCACCGGCGTACCGAAACTGATCCCGCGGACGCACGCTGACTATCTTTACAATGCTCGCATCATGAATGAGGTGTGCGCGGTCGACTCCGCGACCATCATGCTGGTGGCGATTCCCGTGTCACACAATTTCGGGCTCGCGGCTCCCGGCCTGATGGGAACGTTGCTGGCGAATGGCACCGCAGTTCTGCTCGAGTCCGCCGCGCCCGACGACCTCCTCGCTGCGATCGAGCGCGAGCGGATCACCTGTATACCTGGAGTGCCCGCGCTCCACATAACTATGATGGAACGCCAGCGGATGGCGCCGCGAGATCTTTCGTCGCTAAAACAGATCCTCGCGGGCGGCGCTAAGTTCCTGCCGACCTCGGCAAAACGCGCGCTCGAGATCTTCGGCTGCAAAGTGCAGCAGGTGCTCGGAATGGCGGAAGGATTTATCACCACAACGAGACTTAGTGATCCCGAGCAGGCGGTCCTTGAAACGGTCGGAAGTCCAGTTTCGCCCTACGATGAGTATCGCATCGTAGATGAAAATGGTGAAGATGTAGCTGACGGCGAAGTAGGCGAGCTCCTCGTACGTGGACCTTATACTATTCGCGGCTACTACAAGGCAGCGGAGCACAATCAGCGTGCTTTCACCGAAGCTGGCTTCTATCGCACGGGTGACATGCTGCTACGCAATCATTCGGGACAACTCGTCGTGACGGGCCGCGTCAAGGACATGATCAACCGTGCCGGTGAAAAGGTTAGTGCCGAGGAGATCGAAAATCTCGTCATCGACCATCCCAAGGTTCATGCCGCGGCGTTAGTACCAATCTCCGATCCGGTAGTCGGCGAGCGAGGTTGTTTGTTCGTCGTATGCGAACCGGGAGTGGGCATTAAGCTGGCCGAAATTGTAACTCATCTCGAGACCAAACGAGTCGCGAAATTCAAGTTTCCCGAGCGCCTCGTGGTAGTCGAAAGGTTTCCTACTACCGCGGTCGGGAAAATCGCAAAAAAAGTTCTTCGTGAACAAATCGAACAGATACTCGCGCGCGAGCGGAACCACGATCCGGCGCAGATACAGGAGAAGTAGCCATGGCAACTCACGCCAGCCTTGGAGTGACCGAGCAACAGTTTCACGATGAGTACCGCGCACATACGGGCGCGAAGAACTTCGAACAGAGCGACAATCTACCGGCCGACTACAAAGATCTTCTGGTCCGAATGCTTTCCATCCAGGCTCGCATCGAACTCGAATATATGCTCGTCCCTCAGCGCACTCTGGTTCGGCCCTTGGCTAAGGCGCCCCAGCCGGAAGACAAGGCCGAGTATGCGGCATTCTGGGCCGAAGAAGTCCGGCACGGCAGCTATTGGTGGCGGATACTTGAAGGACTCGGAGTCAAGATAGACGATAAGTTCATGTCCACTCCGATGCCGCTCTATCTCTTCGAAATGCGCGACCTCTCGGAGGAGTGGGTTGAGTACGCATACTTCAGTTTCTTCGGTGATCGGCAGGGCGCGTATATGGGATTCGAGTGGGTCGGGTGCACGTACTCTCCGCTGGCGAAGATCTCAGAGCGAGTATGGCGCGAGGAAATCGGTCACGCGGCATTTGGCTATACGCTACTTAGACGGGTTTGCCAAACACCTGAAGGCCGCGAGGCCGCCAAGCACTACCTGCCTAAGTGGTATGCCGCCGGGTTGGATATGTTCGGGTCTGATAGCTCCAAGCGGCAGTATGATTTTATTAAGTGGGGTCTCCGCAAGCGCTCGAACAAACAGATGCGCGATGATTTCATTGTAGAAGTTAACGACCTGCTCAATAAGGTTGGCCTTCCGATTCCCGATCCTAACGCAGGCCGCAAATATCTTTAATCGCGATGTCTTTCCGAATAGTAGTCCAGCCAATGGGGAAAGTAATCGAGGCCACCGAGGGCCAAACCATGCTCGAAGCTGGGCTTGCGGCGGGGATCGATTGGCCGTACGGCTGTGCGCACGGAATGTGCGGGACCTGCAAAGCTCGGTTACTCTCGGGAACGATCGACATGAGTGAGACTTCGTCTTTCGCACTCTTCGATGACGAGCGGGCTGAGGGATTCATCCTTACCTGTTCTTCCCGCCCCACCAGCGATGTTGAAATCACCTTCGGCGACGACGCGGATTTTTTGAGCTAGACATCGTTGATCGAATAATCGATTCCAATAGAAAACGCCGGAGGGATTAACCTCCGGCGTCGCTGCGTCAGGGAGAGGCAGCTCAGAAAGGATTCTGTAGCAGTGCAAAGTTGTAGGCGTTGAGGGTGACCGTATTGTCATCCACTGCGAGCAGCTTCGCGATGCCGTTGTTTTCCATCAAGCGCAACCCAAACGAACCGCCGTTCAGTGGATCGACCTGCAGACTCATGACGAAGGTTCCTGCCGGAGTCTGCCCGGAAGCTGCGCTCGGCGTGAACTCCACGATCTGGCTCGCAAAGGTCGGCTGCGCATTGATGCTGTCCGCATTGGCGGTAAGCAGGTCGCCATTCGGCGCGAGGACTAACCCTAACGGGCCGTACAGATGCGCAGGGTCATTGTAAACTACTGTGCCGGTACCGCCGTCACTGGTCGTACCCGAGGCGTTAGCGACCGCGAATATCTCATTGTCACCTTCACCCGCGACATAGAGCGTATCGGTTTTGGAATCGTACGCGAGGCCGGCAGGTCCGGTGACAATCGATGCAGGATTAGGTCCCGCAGTGTATCCCGAGGCGATTTGTACCGGAGCGCTGATTTCCATCATGCCTTTGTGATTGAAGCTGATCTCGTAGCGCACGATGGTACCTTGAAACGCTCCCGGGCTACCCGCCACCGGCGCCAGGCAGTTAGCAACGAAATATTGGATGTTGCCGTTTTTCTGCATATTGATGGTCGAACCCCAGGGCCCATAGATGCCGGGGTTAGTGCCGTCTCCGACCGGAATCATGCCCACCTGGGTTCCTTCTCCATTGAGGATCAGGACAGGACCGCCGTGAACGGTCGCCGAAGTTCCATCGGTAGTCGGAACTGTCCCCGCAAAGATGAATCCATGCGGAATGATATCCAGCGCGTTGGTAAACCCGGTGATGCCCGCCGCGGTGGAATTGAAGAACACCGAGCCTTGCCCATTGGGCCGAATCCGCGTGATCGTGGTGCCCAAGCCCTGGGTGCTGACGGTGTTTCC
This sequence comes from uncultured delta proteobacterium, assembly GCA_963761255.1. Classification (GTDB taxonomy): domain Bacteria; phylum Desulfobacterota; class Binatia; order Binatales; family Binataceae; genus DATGKG01. The sequence goes on along the minus strand of CAVXGH010000010.1, from coordinate 138,650 downwards.
GTCCATCGTGGTGGTGTTGTTGTAGTTCCCGATCAGCACATCGTTGGTCTGAAGCATTCCGTGACTGCCCTGGAAATTCTGCGGTACGAATTGGATGCCGTAGGGGTTGGAATCGCCGAGGAGCCCTGGCGCGACCGGAATGCCACTCGGAGTTGTGCGTGGCAGCACCTGGAGATGGGACGCCATGTTGTTACCATCGGCGCGCGCGACGCTTGATGCCCCGAGAATCAGGCTCGTGGCCAGCAACCCGCCGGCAATCCGCTTCATAAAGCCGATGGTGATCTGGGCGAGGCTGTGTTGGTTGATGGCTGGGTTTACGTTTTTCATTGCTTTAACTCCCTGAATGTTTTGTGAGCTTTCGATTGACCATTCGTTTGTGCAACTCTTCCCTGACAGAGGTGGAGACTAGGGATCGCTTCCGTTAGCTGCGATGGCGCATCCGTTAGGTCTGCGTTAGGCGAGCGTATGGTTTTCAGTCGATTTGCAAATTCCTGATGCTGGAAGCTCCGACGCATGACAAAGTTTCCGGCGCTCTCGTTGGTCCTGTGTGACTATACGAAGTGTAGAGTTTCTGGTTCGGTTGGTTTATTTAATGAGCACGGCCTGTCGTAAGCGGGAATCATGAGCGCACCATCCTACCGCCTCTTCCCTCCCTTCCAACTCGATCCTCGCAGCGAGCGTCTTCTGCGCGGCTCCGAGGTAATCCCGCTGCGCCCCAAGCCTTTCGCGCTGCTGCGGTATATGGTCGAGCATCCCGGTCGCCTCGTGTCGCACGAGGAATTGCGCAAAGCCATCTGGCCTGCGACCTTCGTTGGCGAGGGCGTCCTGCGTCTGTACCTGCGCGAAGTCCGCTCCGCGCTCGGAGATGACGCGGATTCGCCGAAGTTCATCGAAACCATCGCGCGCCGAGGTTATCGCTTCATCCCCGAGGTGAAGCGCACCGGCGACGCCGACGATCTCGCGAACCCTCCGCAAGCGGCGCTTGCGGCGCCATCGAAATCGCCCAGCACCGTCGGCCGCGAGGCCGAACTTGCGCGCCTCCGGTCCGCATTCCTTAAAGCTTCCACCGGCATGCGCCAGGTGATTTTTGTCAGTGGCGAGGCGGGCATCGGTAAGAGCACTCTCATCGAAGCTTTTCTCACCCAGGCTGGCGCCCGCGACGGCGTGCTGACTGGACGTGGGCAATGCGTCGAGCATCGCGGCGAGAGCGAGCCCTATCTGCCTGTCATCGACGCGCTGAGCCGCCTGTGCCGCGAGGACAATGGAGGCCGCGTAGCAGAAACCATTCGCCATCACGCACCGACCTGGCTCGCGCAAATGCCGGCGCTGCTCGATGATGCAGATTCGCCGGCCCCGGCGCCCACCGCGCAAGGCGCCACTCAACCGCGGATGCTGCGCGAGATCGCCGAGGCGATCGAACGGCTCACCGCGAATCGAATCGTCATCCTCGCACTCGAGGATCTCCATTGGAGCGACCCCTCGACGCTTACCCTCCTCGACCTGCTCGCGCGCCGGCCCGAGCGAGCGCGGCTGATGATCGTCGCGTCGCATCGTCCGGTCGCCACGCTGCCTGCGGAGCATCCGCTGCGCGCGACGGTGCGCGAACTGGCCGGCCGCTATTGCGAAGACCTCAAGCTCACGCCGCTTTCATCGTCTGAAGTCGCGGAGTATTTGCGCCATCGAATCGACGAAACAAACCCACCGGACGGTGCCGCGATCAAACGCGCGGCTGCCGCAATCCACAACCGCACCGAAGGCAACCCACTCTTCATGGCGGCCGTGGTGGATTCGTTGCTGCGTCGCTCTGATTCATCGGATGGGGATTCCGGGGATTCGAAAATCTCGCTGGAGAAACTGGCCGACGATTCCAATGGAATCGCACCCGGCACCGTGATGGAAATGATTGCGCAGCAACTGGCGCAACTCGGCGCCGAGGATCAGGCGCTGCTCGAAGTCGCCAGCGTCGCGGGCACGGAATTCTCCGCGGCGGCAATCGCGGCGGGCATCGGCAAGGATTTGATGGACGTCGAACGGCAATGCGCCGCGTTCGCGACCCGGATGGCGTTCCTGCAGGACGCCGGTGACACCGAGTGGCCGGATGGAACGGTGGCCGCGCGTTTTCGTTTTCAGCACGCGCTCTATTGGGAATCGGTTTATGGCAGGTTAACCGCGGCGCGCCGCGCCCGTCTCCATCAAATGATCGGCGAGCGCGAGGAGGCCGCCTACGGCGAGCGCGCGAGTGAGATTGCGGCCGGGCTGGCGCGTCATTTCACCCAGGGCCGCGATTTCGAGCGCGCCTTTCGCTATCGGCATCAGGCCGCCCACAATGCGCTGCGCGCCAGCGCCGCGCGTGAAGCCGTCGAACATCTAACCGCGGCGATCGACGCCCTCGGCCATCTTCCCATTGGCATTCAGAAGCTGGAGCGCGAGCTGCAACTGCAACTCGCGATGGGCGCCGCGCTGCAAGCCACCAGGGGTTATGGCGCTCCCGAGGTTCAACAAGCCTACGAACGGGCCGGCGAACTTTGCCAGCGCCTCGGCGAAACGCCGCAACTGTTTCCCGCGCTGATGGGCCTCTGGTCGTTCGCAGTCGGACGCGGCGATTGGCAGCGTAGCCATCAACTGGCGGAGAGAAATCTGCGCCTCGCGGAACGCCTGCAGGAACCCGCGCAACTGGCGAGATCATGGCGCTCGCTCGGCCACGGCAGATTTTTTCTGGGCGAGCTCGCCGAGGCGCGCGCAAATCTCGAGCAAGCGATCGCGCTGTGCGGACGCCATCAGCCGCAGCTTGATCATTTCGCGTACACCTCGAATGTCGAGGTGGATGCGCGCAGCGCTCTCGCATGGACGCTCGAGCTGAGCGGTTTCCCGGAGCAGGCTCTCGCGATGAGCCGGCGCGCGCTGGGGGCCGCGGAACAATTCGCTACCGCGCACGACGTGATCTATGCGACCTACTTCACCGCGGTCCTGTATGGCTTTCGGCAGGAGTGGGACACGGCCGCTGACTGGTCCAAGCGGACCATCGAGCTCGCGACTGAGCATGGCCTTCCCTACTACCAGTTGATGGGTTCGCACATGCTCGGCGCCGCGATCTCGCAGCAGGGCCAGGCGGAAAACGGCCTGCCGATGATGCAACAGGCGATTCAGACCAGCCTCGCGATCGGCGTCGAGGCGGGGTTGACCGGCATGTACCTGATGATCGCGGAAGCGTACCGCGCGGCGGGTGAGTTTCGCGCGGCGCATGATGCGATCATCGACGCGTTTCGCTTCGTGAAGCTGAAGGACGAACATGCCTGGGAGCCCGAGCTGCTGCGCGCCAACGCGGAATTGATGCTCGCGCAGCATCGCAATGGGCGTGGCGCGAAAGGTGCGAAGAATAGTGAGAAGGACGCCGAAGAGAGCCTGCTGAAATCCATCGAGCTCGCGCGTTCGCAAGGCGCGGCCAAATGGGAGCTGCGCTCGGCGGTAAGCCTCGCCACGCTGTACCAGCATCAGAAGAAAAAGAAAGAAGCTCGCCAGCTCCTGTCCAACGTGTACGGCCGCTTCAAGGAAGGCTTCGAGACCCGGGACCTGCTCGCCGCGAAAGAGTTGCTGGCCGAACTGTCCTAGCCGTCACGTTCCCGATTCGTTTCCAATCCAACCGCGAAGATTCGAGCCCGATAGTCGCGCCTGGCTCCGGTGCGATGAGAGAAAATTCGTTTTTGGATATTGACATGAAATTTTTTCTCAGCCGAGCGGCTTCGGACCAGATGAAATCCGAATGCAAGAGCAAAATTTTCCCGCGACGCATTGCCTCCTGTTCATGGCGCCTGTTAGCGGATCGAGGCCTGAAGAACTGGAGGTATTTGCATGACGAACAACGTCGCGGCCAATCCGTATCTGTCGCACGGCTTCGAGCCGATTCGAATGGAATGCGACTACGCCCGCCTGACCATCGAGGGCGAAGTGCCGCCTGACCTCGAGGGCACCTTCTATCGGATCGGCCCCAACCCGCAGTTCGCGCCCCGAGGGATTTACAATCCTCTCAATGGCGACGGGATGGTGCATGCGTTTTATCTCCGCGCGGGCAACGTTTCCTATCGCAATCGTTGGGTTCGCACGCAGCAGTGGAATCTGGAACGTGCCGCGGGGCGCGCGCTCTTCGGCACTTCGGGCCTGCCATCAGATACGGATCCGAGTGTGGCCGCGATGCGGACCGATGGCGTCGCGAACACCAATCTCATGTGGCATGCGAATCGACTTCTGGCGCTCGAAGAAGGTCACGCGCCGATCGAAATCGATCCCGAGACCCTCGAGACCATCGGCGCATGGTCCTTTGACTATAAGTTGCCGCGCAAGATGACCGCGCATCCGAAGCTCGATCCCGATTCGAATGAGATGCTCTTCTTCGCCAACTTTCCCACCGGGCGCATCACCGGCGACCTCGAAGTCTACCGCGCGAATTCGGCCGGGCAGTTGCTGCAATCGCATTTGATCCAGGGACCTTTCGCCGCCCTCGTCCATGACTTTGCGATTACCAAAGATTTCGTGATCATTCCGATGTGTCCGGTCACCGTGTCGATCAAGCGTGCGATGGCCGGCGCACCCGCGATCGCGTGGGAACCGGACAAGGGCACCCATGTCGGCATCATGACGAGGAGCGGCGGTGCGGAAGACATCAAATGGTTTGAGGGCGCGGCGTGTATGGCGTGGCATTCGATGAATGCGTTCAACCACGGCGACCGCATCGTCGTCGATGTATGCCAACAGGACGCCGCGGTGTTTCCTTTCGCCGACGGGTCGCCGCCGGACCTTCGCCGCGCAACGCAGTTACTGACGCGATGGGAATTTGATTGGAGCAAGCCTGGAAGCTTCACGGCCAAACGGCTGAGCGCCGAACGATGCGAATACCCGCGCATCGACGAGCGATTCAGCGGGCGCAATTATCGGCACGGCTATCTTGCCTGCATCGGCGGTCCGGGTAGCGATGACATCTTTCATCGCGGCATCGGGCACTTCGATCACGCCACCGGCCAGATGCAGATATATCCGGCCGGGCCGCACCGCGCCGTTGCGGAACCGGTCTTCGTACCGCGAAGTCGCGACCCCGCCGAGGGTGAAGGCTACCTGCTAACCAACATCTTCGACGAGGATCGCAACGCGAGCCATCTGGCGATTTTCGATGCGCAGCGAGTCGAGCAGGGGCCGATCGCGCGCGCTCACCTCGACCGTCGCGTACCGGTCGGATTCCACGGCTACTGGAAGCCGCGAGGCATACTCTAACTGCGAATCCCCGCGACTTCCGAATGCCGCGGGGATTCGCGCCTCCATGTCAGTTATTTTCCCAGAACTCGCGCAGCAGCGTGCTCACCGCGCGTGGATGCTCCTCGGGGAACAGCAGCTTCGCGCGCGGCACGTTGACGATGCGGCGCATCCCGCCGAGGTTGCCGCGCAGCCATTTGAGCGAGCCGGCGGTATCGAAGGCGGTATCGGCGTCGCCCCAGATCACTTGCGCCGGAAACTTCGATTCGCGCAGCCGCGGCGCCAGCGCGACCATCTGATCGCGGTTTTTCAACGCCGCGCCGAATCCACGCAGCAACTCGGCGCGTTCCTTTGTCGCCGCGACCGGACCGAAGTAGGTTTGTGCGATCTCGGGGGTCAGCCACTCGAGGTTTTCATAGACCTGCGCGAGCTGTGCGCGCGCGACGCTGACATCCGACGCCATCGCCTTCATCATCTCGCCGCCCAGTCCGGCAGTGAGCGCACCGAACAGCGGCTCCAGCATTGGCGTGGGCCACAGGTCATTCACCTCGCAGTTGGTCAGGCTCAAGGTGCGCACGCGTCTGGGGTAAGTCCCGGCGAAGACCTGGCTGATTCCGCCGCCCGAATCGTTGCCAACCACATCGACCTGGTCGATGCCAAGCTTATCGAGCAGGCCCGCCAGCATCGCGGCCTGCGCGGTGAACGAAATGTCGGCGCCGGCGCCGACCTCGCTGTATCCGAGGCCCATCAGGTCGGGTGCGATGCAGCGGCGGACGGGCGCGAGGTCATCGATAACGTCGCGCCACTGAAATCCGCAGAGCGGAAAGGCGTGTAGCAGCAGCGTGACCGGCCCCGAGCCGCGCTCGAGGTAGGCAACCCTGGCATTCGGGGTGTCGGCGAACTTGCGAAGGGAGTGGAATTCGGTCGTGTTCATCGAAAGTCTCCTTTTGGTAGGTCTTCGCAACGACGCGCATCGAATTATCCGCCAGGGCGGAAATTGCTCGCGCGCGTCTGGTTCGCTAAGCTCGCGGTGCGCACGCGATGCGGGTCCCATCGACCTACATACAGCGTGTATGTAACAAACACTCTGTATGGCAGTCAAGAGCCGCCAGGCCCAGCACTCCGCGTCCACCCGCGCCGCCCTCGTGCGCATCGCGCGCCGCCTGTTTGCCGAACACGGCTACACCGGCACCGCGACCGAGGAGGTCGTGCGCCGCGCGCATGTCACCCGCGGCGCCTTGTACCATCACTTTCGCGATAAGAAAGATCTCTTCATGGCGGTGCTCGACGAGGAGCAGAAAAAGCTCGCCGTCAGGGCGATGGAAGTCGCGGCAGCTCAGCCTGATCCGTGGAGCGCGATGATCGCCAGCGCCAATGCCTTCCTCGATGCGTGCCTCGATCATGCGGTACAGCAGATCGTGCTCATCGACGGTCCCGCGGTATTGGGCCTCGAGCAATGGCGGGAGAAGGACCAGAGTTATTATCTGGCCAACACCAAGGCCGGCATCGAGGCCGCGATCGCGATGGGTCTGGTTCAGCAGCAGTCGGTCGATGCGCTCGCGCACATCATCTTCGGCGCGCTGAATGAAGCGGCGATGTTAATTGCGCACGCCGGCGATAAAGTCGCCGCGCGCCGCGAAGTCAGCGGGGTGGTCGAGCGCTTGTTCGAAGGCCTGCGCGGCAAACCTTGAAGAATCCTGGGTACCAGGCATCCACGCGTCGATTAGAAGTCATGGTGACCCGCATCGTATTTCTACTTGCGGCTTTTTAGTCCGCACTGGGATGGAAATGGACATACGGCAGCAGTCGGTCGAGACCTACCCTCAGGAGATTAGATGAGTCTTAGCCTCAACATAGAATGTTGCGGAGCCTCATCAAGCGCGGCGGCGTGGGTGCCGTTCCAGCTGAACGAGTTTTCCTCCCGCTTCAACAACCGGAAGAACGACAACCTGTTTGCAGACCTGATTACGACGTGCAGCCAATAGTGGAAGCAGCGACCTGAAGGCGGTATGCTTCCCGCGTGCCTCAGAAGAAATCGAAAGAGCGAAAGCCGATGGGCGCGAAGCAGCGCGAAAGTGACGAGCGGCTAGAGCGGGAATTGGAAAGCGCCGAACCCGAGAAGTTCAAGCGCATGATCAAGCCGCTTTGCTGTTCTTGAAAGACCGATAATGCCTGACGATAGACCTTATCTCGCTGCTGCGCTGATGTGCGAGCGGGTTCTTGAAGAGAAGGATCGTGTTCTGAGCCTGATCCGCATCGTAGACAACTATTTTGTCCAAGCCCCTCCAAAAGATTTACCAAAAGAAGCGACGCCGATTATTTCTTTTGTGACGGTGCTGAGCTTCAAGAAATCGCACGCTGAAAACGCATCAGTGAAACATACCGTCAATCTGGTTTTGCACGGCCCATCCGGCAAGACAATGAAGATCTTTGGTCAAGCAAGTGAAATTACGACGGCATCCTTTATCTTCGAAGGTGAAACGACCGCGGCCAACTTGATTATCAAAGGTGGCTTGGATGCCAGCGCCATTGAATTCGGCTCGTACTGGTTTGACGTGAGCGTGGAACGGCGAACAGGTGACACGTATTCCGTTCAAGCTGCTTGAGCGCCCGCCGGCACCCGAACCACAACCGAAGCCGTAGTACCCGTAGCGATTTCGCGCGAGCCGATGTGCTGCACCGAACCGATCTCTGACAAGCGCTTGCGGAGGTCTAGCTTGCTGATATCTCCATTTGAATATTCAGCCAAGGCGAGTTCGATATCTCCCGCAAGATTCCAACTTGGAGAATTGGGGGGAGCATCCCAAGCGCTGGCAACCAGCCAGGCGTGAAATGAATCGAGAGATAGTTGGTTGGCGAGGAAATTGACCAATTCGCTATAGATTTCGGTTGCATTCGCCATGGCACAATCCTCGCCCACGAAGCCGAAGACCTCAATCGTGTCGGCCCAACGCCTTAGCGAGATATTTGAACCGGGTCAATATCAGCAGCGCGTCTCTCGCGGAGAATTACGCAAGAAATTATACAAGGAACGCTCCGCCGAGACGACGGCAGGGCAAATGCCAGGAACGTTGTCGCAGTTGGTCGAATATCTTGATGAAACGCTCAACCGAGTGGCACTGGTTCACCGATATTTGTAGCCGGATGGAGAGCTTGGCGCGAGCGGCAAGGAAGACCCTGGCAAGGAAGACCCTAAAGTGCTGCTCTTTGAGGGGATTCTCTACCTTCTCGCTTCGGGAGAATAGGGCCCGCTGTATTGAACGCAACGAGTCCGGCGCGCGATCGTAGAAAAACTGTTCGGTCTTGCATGGGGCGCTTGGGGTGTTTCGCTCATTCGGGTCGCGGATGCCGCTGCATACTTTCGAGACGATACCCGGCATCAAACCTCGGATGGAGCTGACTGATTCAGAGGAACCTGGCACGCCAGCTTTCCAGCGATTCAACAATTAGTTAGGGGAGAGTGTCGCGCCAAAAAATCGACAGTTGCGCGACAGTCGCGCGACGATTCGGTTGGTCTTGGCGAATATGGCACATTATATCGCAAATGAGTTCGTTGATGGGCACGATTTGGTTAGGCATGTCGATTGCTTCTACCATGCTCCATGGCGCGTACTTGGCGCCGTTCCCCATCTGTCACCGGGTTCTTCCCCCCCAAGGGCCCGGTGACAACCCCTCCCTTTGACTCGACCGATCCTCTAATCTGACCTGCTTCTCCACCCTCACGCTTCTGCGTGAATATGCTTGGACCATTGGTCGCAGGGGAGTCATCATTTGCCTTCGCGCAAAAGTCGAAAGTTTGCCGGGATAGCTTTCCTGGCTGGATGGGTTTGGCTGGCCGGATCGTTCATCGCCAGTGCTCAAATGATGGGCTCCGGCGCGATGAGCGACTCGCAGATGCGATCGCGGCAAGCTCTGATGGCATGGACCAACGGCGCCTCACTCGACGCGCGCCCGGGCGGAACTGAGCCCAAATTCGACGACAACCTGCGCCTCCTCGGAGCGGCATGGTACGGCCAGTCATGCACCCCATGTCACGGCATCAAGGGCGATGGCAACGGCCCGAGAGCCAATCAGCTGTCGCCGCGGCCGCGCGATTTCACCAGGGGCATCTACGAGTTCCGCTCCACTGCCAGCGGCTCACTGCCTACTGACGAAGATTTATGGAGGGTAGTTTCGCAGGGCATCCACGGAACCGCGATGGTGCCGTGGATCACCTTTACCGATGACGACCGGTGGGCACTGGTCGCATACATCGAGAACTTCTCGCCGCGCTTTGCCCACGAATCCCGACCGCCCTCGATCAAGGTGCCCACCCCTCCCGTCGAAACTCCGCAAATGGTCGCGCAGGGTCAGAAGGCCTTTAGCGAGGCCGGCTGTATCGAATGCCACGGCGTGAAGGGGATGGGTGATGGGCCCTCGGTTTCCACGCTTAAAGACGCTTTTGGACGCCCTATCCGCCCTATTGACTTTCCAAGCGGAGTCTTCCGCCGCAGTCCCAGCATGAAGGATATCTTCGTTACCGTGCGCACCGGCCTCGACGGGACGCCGATGCCCTCCTATGCGGATTCGCTGAGCGTCGAGCAGACCTGGGCCATCGCCGCTTATGTCCGCAGCCTGGTCGGCAAGCATGGCACCGGCGAGGCCTCGGCTATCGCGACCGAGGCGCGGCGGCAGGAGCATCTGGGCATGATGATCGACATGCCCGGTATGGGCCGGATGCCGATGTCTCGCATGCCACGCTGACGGCTGTGCTAGATTACTGATGAGATTGTCTGTGGCCGTGCGATGGTTATAAAGCCGTCGGCGTCGATGCGCGCGCGATCTCCGGTGATGTACCATCCGTCGTGCATGACCAGGCTGGTAGCCTCGGGACCCTCGACATAGCCCTTCATCAAGTTGGGTCCCCTGACCAGCAGTATCCCTTCGATGCCTCGCGCAACCGGCATCCATGTTGATGCATCAACTATACGCAACGAAACTCCCGGCACTGGATGCCCCGCGCTCCCGGCTCGGAATCCCGGCTGCTTCGAACCGTCCTTCTCGTAGTCGGGGACGTTAAGCGAAATGAGCGGCGCGCACTCCGGACATCCATAACCCTGCAAAGGTTCGATGCTGAATTTTTGGACGAATCGCGTACGCGTCTCATCGTCGAGTTCGCCGCCACCGACGGCGACCTTTCGCAGATGCGAGAGGTCCGCTGCTTCGACTCCATCGAGGATCGATTTGATCATCGCGGGATTCGCCGCGATCAGCGTGATCTGATTCGAGCGGCAGAACGCGCCAAGTCCCGGCCTGCCAAGGAGTTCGGCGCCGAAAGCCACCCGCGCGCCCGCCAGCGCCGGAACGAGCAGCGCACTGACGAAGCTCATCGAGTTGGAAAAGGGGATCAACCCGAGGATGCAATCGTCGCGCGTGACCCGGAAAATCTGCCGCAGCGATTCCAGGTTCGATAGCAGGTTGTGATGCGTCAGCATCACGCCGCGCGGAGCGCCGAGAGTATCGGCGCGATAGGAGAAGAGAATCGTGGCGACTTGATCGACGTCGCGGGTGTTGCCGCGCACGAAGAGTCGCGCGATCGACTTCGCCCGCGTCAGCCGGCAAATGGTGTTGAGCTGGCGATGCCGTTTCTCATTGGTCGCTGCTTCCGTGTCTTCGAAATATTTCACCGTGGCCGACGCTAGCTTATTGTCCGGGTCCGCCCGGCGGGCGAATTCGCGCGTAGTGATGATAGTCGTCAGATTCGCGTGCGAGACCGCCGAATGCGAAACATCTTCCGCGTCTATATTCACCGGAATGTGACCCGCAATCAGCGTAGCGAGGTTCGCCACCAACGCGGCGATACCGGGCGGCATCAGGATTCCGACTCTTTCCCCCAGAGTTGCACCGCGATTCCACAACACCTGGCTGAGCGCTATCGCTCGCGTCAACGTGCCGCCAAATGTGATGCTCGTGCCATCCGCATCGGTCGCGAGGATTGCGTGCCAGCGGCGTTTCGCACGATGAATGAACGCGAGGTGGAGCGGGATCTGCCGGTCCTTGTGAGTCTCGAAGGTTTGAGTCGAAAGGTCTTGGACCGCGCGCCGCACTTCCTCTGCCGTGGACGTCGACGGCATCGGCTTGCCGTACACGACGGTGACGGGCTGGAAGAGGTGTTTGGGCATTTTGAAAACATAGCGCCCGCGCTCATAGCTGAAGATGCTGCCCCACACGCCGTCCAGGTACACCGGGATGATCGGGCAATTGGCGCCGCTCGCAATCAATTCAAGCCCACGGCGGAACTTGAGCATGTTGCCGGTGCGCGTCATCGTCCCCTCGGCGAAAATGCACACCACGTGGCCATGACGGATCTCTTCGCGCGCGCGCTCGAGCGCCGCCTGGGTTCGCTCCGGCGGATCATTGGCGGCGACCGGAATCGTATGCGTCAACCGGAAGTACCAATTGATCGCTTTCATTTCGTAGTACTCGCGATAGGCGAGGAAGCGAATGAACCGGCTGGTCGAGCCGCTGACGAGGAATCCATCGGCCATCGACACGTGATTCGCGACCAGCAGTGCTCCCCCCTTGGGCTGATTCTCCGCACCGACAGTGCGGAGACGATAGAGCGTGTTAGTCAGAACCCATACCAGGAAGCGGGTCAGGAAATCCGGCAACCGGCGCAGCACATAGACAGTGCCGACGAGCGTAACGATCGCGGCGAAGAAGATAACCTCGCGGATGCTCAGACGAAACACGCTGGTGAGAATCCATGGCACTCCAGCGGCAATCAGGATCGCACCGAACATCAACACATTTGCGAACGCGATTAACCGTCCTTTCATTCCGGCCGGCGATCGCTGCTGCAGCAGGGCGTTGAGTGGGATGACGAAGAATCCCGACGAGAAGCCGATCATTACGATGTCGAGTGCGGCATCGAGCGGCAGTTCGAACAATGGCACCACGCGACCGGTACCTGCGCGCGCGAGGAGAAAAGAAAAGATCGTTATCCCGGCGCTTCCAATCGGTACCAGGCCGATCTCGACATGCCCGCGCGAAAGTCGCCCGGCGGCGACCGCGCCCATCCCGATTCCGATCGCGAGGAGCGCAAACAGAAGACCCACTCCGGTCTGGTCGAGGTTCAGCTCATTCTTTCCAAAGACAGGGATCACCGTCAGGAAAAAGGAAGCGATAAAACCGAACCACGCGATACCGACCAGGGTGTAAAACAGCGTCGGGTTGCCGCGCACCTCGGCATAGTCACGACCGAAGGAGCGCAGCACGTTCCACGCGAACTCGGCGCCCGGATGTCCGCTGGGCGTGCGCGGAACGAACAGAATCGCGACGGTGCCCAAGCCGGCGATGGCGACATACACGAGGCCGGCATTGGCGAGATTCGATGCGAACAAAGTGTACGCATAAACGCCCAGCAGCGAACCGGCGAGGATTGCGATATCGCTGACCAGCTCGAGGATGCCGTTGCCGGCGGAAATCCCCGCATCGGAAAGAATCTCCGGCAGAATTCCGAATTTCGCGGGGGAGAAAAATGCGGCTCGCGACGCGACCAGAAACAGCACGAAGTACAGGAACGGAAGGCTGCGCAGATAGAACCCGACCGCGGCCAGCAGCATCGAGATGATCTCGGGTGCCTTGGTCCACAACAATACGCGGTGCTTGGGAAAGCGATCGGCGAGGTAGCCAGCCAGCGGCGAGAACAAAATATACGGCAGCGGAATCAGCGCCGTCGCGAGACTCGAGTAGCGCACCTGCCGCGCCTCTCCGGTCACCATCGACAGCACAAAAAGAATCAGGGTGACTCGAAACGCGTTGTCGTTTACCACCCCGAGGAATTGCGCGAGCAGAAAAGCCAGGAATCGCGGCGACGCGAGTTTTACGCTCGCCGTCGCGGGCTCAACGGTTATTGTTTCGGCGGACGACTCCATCTGAGCGGCGGACTCTAGCACTTTCATGTATGAAATGTCGCCTCGGAGGCGGGTTGGGACGCTTACTTCGAAGGCAAATCGACGCGTCCGATCGAATAGGCGACCGCGGCATAGGCGGTCAGCAGTTCCGACTTGCTTTGGATCAGGGTGTAGCGAGCATTCGCCAGATCGCGCTGCGCGGTGAGGAGCTCCACGATCGTGCTCAACCCCTGCCGATAGCTCTCGCTGTTGGCCGAATACGATTCCTGTGACGACGCCAGCAGGCTTACCGCATACTCGTACTTGCTGAGCGACGACTGGAATTCGAAATAGGCGCGCCACACTTCCGCCACCGTGTCGATTTCGAGAGTCTTGAGATCCGCGCTCGCGACCTCGCGCTCGGCCTCGGCCTTGCGCAGATCGTTGAGATGGCGAAAGCCGGTAAACATGTCCCATCTGATGGTCAGCATCGCGGAGTATTGCGGCGTCCCGAGCTGAATCGTGGGCGGACCTTTGAAGGTATAGTTCCAGAGGTTCTCGCCGTACACGCCCGACGCATCGACCGTCGGATACCACTGTGCGCGTGCCTCCTCGACCGCCGCGCTGCTCGCGCGCACCTGCGCCTTTCTCGCGGCGAGGTCCGGCCGCGATCGGCGCGCTTCGGCGATAAGTGTCTCGACATCCTGACTGAGGGACTTCGGCACTGCTTCGTTGTCGAGTGGCTCGACCTTGAACTCGGTGTCTGCGGCGATGCCTAAAGCGACGGCGAGATTGGCCTGCGCATCGCGCAAAAGCTGATCGGCATTGGCCAGATCGAATCGCGATTGCGCGAGCCGCTCCTGCGCCAGCAGAAGTTCCGGCTGCGTGGCGAGGCCGAGATCGACACGCTGCTTGACCGAATCGAAATCGGACTTGGCGAGCTCGAGATTTTGCCGGGCGGCTTCGACCGCGGCCTCGACCGCATCGAACGCATAAAACGTCTGTTCGACGCCAAATACTACATCCTGAATGGTGCGGTTGGATAAGAAATTCGCCGCGATAAGTTCCTCGCGCGTCTGCGCGGATGCGGAAGCGCGCCGCCCAAAATCCAGCAGCGTGTAGGTCAACGCAACCTGGCTATCGCTCTGCCATTGCTTCACCACGCCAAAGTTGCCGGGCAACTCGAACGGGATGCGGGCGTAACCGGAATCCGACTCCACCGAAGCTTGCGGATAATAGGGCGCGCGCGATGCGCCATACGCTGCCGCGGCCGAACGCGCAGCCTCCCATGCGCGCCGGGTGCGAGGATTGGCGCCAAGAGCAACATCTATCAGGCTCGCAAGATCATAGGTCTGTCCGGAGTTGGTCTCCATCGATGGCTGAGGTAAAGCCGGAGACATCGCGTCGGCGCGCGCGACGGCGACCGGGGGTTTCCATTCCTGCTGCGCATTCGGCGGCACGTATCGGTCCGGCGACAATTCGGGGCTGTCGGCGAGCGTGTTGCATCCCGCGATGGAAATCAGCCCCCAGCCGATCGCGAGGAACAAGCTGAGCGGTGCGAGGATCTTACTATCCTTATGAACCGGCGCTTGCATAAACCGCTGCCGCGGCATGTTCGCCGGGGCTGATTCGCGAAAGTTGCTCCGAGAGCTCGCCCGCGAGCACGGTCAGGCGCTGGGCATTTTCCATTTCTGCGAGCACCGCGCGGCGCTCGACCGTCGAGAGCGCCGACAGGATCGCGAAATTGTTCGCACTCACTTCCTGCTCGCCCGCCTCCAGCAGCTTGCGCGCCTGGTCCTCGGCCCATTGCGGGATCGCTCGCTGGATTCCGCTCGCGCGGCGCTTCACAAAATCGAGGCATTGCTGGAAATGCTCACTCAAAGTCGCGAGGAAACGCGAGCGCGTCGCTTCGAACGCGAGCGTAAGAGTGGGAATTTCCATTACCTCGCGCGCGGCCGCCGCACTGGCGAGCCGATGTGTGATGCGCCGCAGGGTGCCGACCGTTTCGATGATTGCGTCGGGGTCCACTATCGAGCGGCGTCCTTCGATTCGCGCGTCGTCCGCGATCTCGAGCAACTCGCCCAGCGTCTTCGCCGCCGCGATCTCGATCGATTCGATTTCACGATCGGTTGCGCGATGCGGCGCACCGGGCATCAGCGTAAGAATTGCCTCGAGCATCTTTTCCAATCGCGGCACCATCGAATCGCCGGCGTATTCCGGCGCAAGGATCAGGAAGACCAGCGCCACCACAATAACACCGAGAAAAACTCCCCAGAGCCGATACAACGGCACGTAGATGTCGGCGCTCGGGCTGAGCGCGATAAAAACCAGCGCGAAGGTCGTCCCCGCCTGTTTGCCTGCGTACCCAAGTCCGCCCCCGCTGAGTCCGACATAGGCTGCGAGGTAGAACGCGAGGAACGACACGATCATGTAACTGACGACGGATTCGAAGTTCGGCGATGAGACGATGATCGCGCTGAGCGCAAGCACGCCGCCCATCACGCCGCCGGCAAAACGCAGGATCATCTTGTGCAGTGAGCCACCATAAGTCGGCAGTCCCGCGATCATAACCGTGAGAATGATGGTCTTGAGGTCGACGCGGTGAGCGACCATCGCAACGCCGAACGCGATCGCCATCGCAATCGCAAGCTTGATGCAGTAACGGATCTTCGCGGGATCGTTTCGCGCCGCGGAGATTTTCTTCGCCGCCACGGTATGGGCGGAATCGCGCAGCGCGATCGGCGGATGACGAAACAGACGTCCCAGCCGCTGCATACCAATGAAAAACGCGCTCATGTTGCTGAGCTCATCGGCGCGCACATTGGTGACGAATTTCGGATGCTGCTCGGCACTTCTTTGATTAAGTATGGCGAGCGCGTTCTCGACCGGAGTCACCGAGTCAGGCGGATCACTATGGTAGAAATCGCCGGCGAAGTGCGCGGCCTCGGCCGCCAGGCTCACATCGATAGCGTCGATAACCGCCTGAACTTCCGGCCGCAACCACTCCCGAATCGCGCGCGGCACTGGCTCATCCGCGATCCCGAGGAGACGGTCGATTTCGATCCTGCGGCGTTCGGTGGTGGAGACGGCGCCCAGCAACAGGATGTGGCCACGAGGCGACAGGTTTTCGCGATCGGCGCGCGCCAGCAGCGAAAGGTGGAGGCTGAACGCCCCCATGAACGACGACTGCGGCAGCGGAATCGCACCGGTGAGGTCGAGATAGGCGCGTGCCACCAACCCGAGCCGCGTGCGCATGGCGAGGGTTTCCTCGGCCAACAACTGCCGGAGGCGGGCGGCAGCGGGATCAGGCCAAAGCACATTGTCGAACAGCATCACCAGGCCGAACGCCACGCACATGCCGCCGAAGGTGTATCCCACCGACCAGCCGAAGTTCTTCGGATCGAAAATGATGATGAAGAAAGTGGTGAGGAAGACCACCTCGAGCATGCGCCATCCGTTGCTCAGCTGCGCATCGGTGAAATAATAGCTCCATCCGGCGGCGGCGAGCGAAAAAAATGGCACCAACAGCCATGGTGTTTCGACCAGACTGCCCGCCAGTGGCATCGAGATCGCCAGCGTAATCGCCGACGCTGCGATGAGCCCCAGCCCGGTCATCGGCACCATCATCGCGGCGGGCGCCGAGATGATGGACCACAAAACATACGCACCGATCGGTTCATCGATGTGTAACGCCGCCGAAAGGCCCGCGCCGGCCGCCGCGATCAGAGCCATCCGCGTCGAGGTGCGCAGGCGATGCGGATTGGAGGCCAGCTGCTGCCCCAGCACCATAACGGAATTGTCGAGCCGCGCGCTCATCGCAGCGAGCGCTCCCGGATGTGGTGTTATCCGGATGCCCGGCGCCGGAGTCGCGGCAGCCACGCTCAGTGGACTCCCTGGACTGTCACGACCGCGGTCGCGCCCATTCGGAACGGACGCTCAGGATCGCGATCCTCCAGCGTGATGCGCACCGGGAAGCGTTGCGAGAGCCGCACCCAGTTGAGCGTCGGCTCCACTTGCGGCAGGCCGGCAATGCTCGCGCCGTTGTCCTGGTAAAGCGCCCATCCCACGCCCTGCACGCTTCCGCGAAACAGGTGATTCGGGTAGCTCAGGAGGAAAACTTCGGCACGCATGCCGGGACGGATGTGATCGAGAAAGTTTTCCCGGAAGTTGGCGAGCACGTACCAGGTCCGATTATCGACCAGGCTGATGACTTCCTTGCCCTCGTTGGCGTACTGGCCGATCGCGATGTTGAGGTTGGTAACGTACGCATCGAAGGGAGCCTTCACGTAGCAATATTCTACATTCAGATTGGCATCGTAGACCGCGGCCTCCGCCGCCTTGCGCCGCGCGTTGATGTCGCCGAACTGCCCGAGGTCATTTTCCGCCTTGCGCACATCGTTCTTCGCACTTTCGATCGCGGCCTGCGCCGCGGCAAGCCGGCTCTTCGCATTGAAGACGTCGTTGGCGGTGACGAAATGTCGCGGCAGCAAGGGCACGATGCGATCGACATACTGCTTGTCGTACGAGGCGTCCGCCTCGAGCTGCGCCTGGCGCGCCTTGGCCGATGCGATCGACGCGTCCAGTCCCTGGATATCGAGATTGGTCAGCGTCAGCCGCGCCTGCGCCGCATCCAACACCGATTTGTAAGGCCGTGGATCAACTACAAACAACAAGTCGCCCGGCTTCACATGCTGGTTGTCATGAACCGGCAACTCAACGATCGGACCGCTCACATGCGGTGCGATTCCGACAATATTGGCGCGCACGTACGCGTCATCGGTACGCGGATAGACATAGTAGAGTCGCGCGACGAAGAGTCCGAAGAGGATCGCGCCCACCACGATCGCGGCGCCGAGCAGTCGGCCGACTATCGTGAGCGCGAGGTTATCGCGATGAGGCGCGTCCGCATCCGCCACTTTCCCCTCCTCAAATCCTGTTGAAGAAGATGAGGTAGACCACGCATCCAATCAAGAAGGCGAGGCACGGGTAGATGAGAATCCGCGGCCCGAGATGCGGTTCGATTCCGATCGCTGCAAGCGGCGGATTTAGCACCGCGGCGCCTATCGCACCCACGATCGCGCATAGCATCCAGGCCGGGAAGTTCGCGCCCGCGATGTTGACGACCGGATCGCACCCAGGGAGCGCGACGGCCGCCATCGCGCTGGTAGCTGCAAGCCATGCCTCTGGGAATTTCCGTCCTGCTCTCACGGCGGCCAAGATAGCGCGAAACCGATCGTGACCCAACACATTAGAGTGGCGCGGTCGTAAACATTGGTCGCGGTCGGCTTTTGCCCTTGGAACATGAGCAGCCGCATCGCGAAAGACGTTTGAAATCATGGCGTTACGCCTTTCGTTCTCCTGTCCCCGTAATGGGTTTGTTTTTGCATTTTTCACAAGCACCCGGCACTCCGGCCCTAAAACGCCGACGACACCCCGAAAGGTGCCGTCGAAAGAATCCTAGCACAATTGTTGCCGATGGGTTGGCTTAAAGCTTTATCGCAAGCCTTACAATTAGAAGAGGTATTGCGAGCGGAACTGCGTCGGAATTACGCTCTCACGCACAGTCACCATCTCCTGTTTACCCAACGCGTTTTCGAAGCGAAGGAGGCCGGCGATGAACTGCTGCGGATCGCGCAGAGGAATCAGCCGCTCATCGGTCAGTACCGGATTGGTTATCTTGAGGGTCAGTTCCCTGGTCTCGCCGGGAGCGATAGGAGTATTAGGCTCGACTTCAAGCTGACCCACATAATCGTGAGGACCAGCCTTGGCCTGTTCATCGACGCCCCCGTTGACGAAGGTAGTCATCGCCATTATGTACTGCTTGACGGTGATGGGGCTGTCGTTGGTGTTCTTGACGCTGACCTTCATTATTAGCGTGTCAGTGCCGTCGTCATAGGTCGAACCTTCGGGTTCAACCTCAGCCATCTTCTCACCCGAGGAGATAAACTTGGGACCGAACCAGTCCGTTTGTTGAGGTAGCCGGACAGGATAGTTCATCGCCATGTAGGTCCAGCCGATCACCAGCATCGCGACGGTCAATCCTGCCAGCACATTCATCCAGGCCTGATCTTTCGGCGTGATGAGACCTATGTCGGGAGCGTCATCATTGACTGGCAGTTGCAAAGTGACGGCGAGATTCGTGACGGTGCGTTTCGACAGCGTCCAGTAAAGCATCCAGGCCACGCCAATCAGAAATCCCGCGAAGGACCACCACCACACGAAGCCTCCCTCGTAGGTGTTGAGATTAATGGTTTGCCCGCTGAGCAGCGTTACTGGAAAAACAAACCCGGTCGCGCTGGGCTGCACGTTCACCCACTCACCTGGACCAATCAGGGTGCCCGTTCCTTCTATCGATATGCCAGGATGGACATGCCAGCGTCCGGGATTACGGCCCAGGATCACCATCTTGAATTGATAAACGCCGCCCTTTTCGACAAAAAACGAGCCGGGAGCCTGCTGGCCATTGACCGTCCGGTCTTGCAAAGCGAACACCGGGCCCGGCACCACCGGAGTGATGTAAGCCTTGTTCGGAGGATCAAGGGTGTACGGCCAGGTCTCCAGAATTCTTACGGTGCCGGTGATAGTGACTGGTTGTCCAACTTTAATCTCAGTCGGCGAAATCTTCACGTCATAGAAAGCGGTCGTGAGGTCCTTAAGAAATGGCTCGTCGCCGGCTTCGCCATGCGCGAAAACCTTTGGCGCGCTGAGCGTCGAGAGCATTAGCGCCAGGATCAGAAACAGCACCAGCCGCTTATACATCGCTCGCTTTCCTCCCGGCGACCACTCCTCGGCGTGCACGATTGCCTTCAACTTTTCGCAACTGCGCGGTCTGGCGCGGTGCGGCGGTCTTCCGGACTTGTCCGGCCTGGCGCCGATTTTCACTGCCTGGCATCTTTCGCCCCGGAGGCGCTTCATCGGAGTTCTTGCGCTTCGATCGCGGCCACAGAATGACTACCCAGTAACAGACGAATGCGAGGGCCCCAGAGGTAAACAATGGTGGCCCTAACTCATCTGGTCCGGCCATGCCGCCGTGCGCATGGGCCACGGATGCGGTTGCAATCAGGCTTATGACAGTGCCGAGTGCCAGCTTGACCTTTCGCTGAATGTGAATGCGCATCAACATTCGCCTATACCGTCTTGATGTAGCGTCGTATCGGCCACACCGCGAGGTATCGTCCGATGAACTGGCCTATCCAGTAGCCGAGTACCGCCAGCGTTCCGCCAAAGACTAGCGAGACGTATTGAGTCTCACCAAGGAAACTGCGGAGCGCTCCGCGTTCAATGTGGCGAAGATACTCAGGGGTCTGCGACCGGATGTAGACGATACCCTGCACGTCCGCGACGGTAAGAACGTGGCCCATAAAATGCGCCGGCTGCAGGAAGGGTGCGAGCGGAATATAGTTGAACCCCCAGACCAGGAAAGCCCAGATAGGTCCTCCAAAGAGCGACGTCAGGACGAAGCTCTTGGTCTTCATAAGCAGCCAGTCAAGGATGATCGCGGCGCAGACCGTGGAAATCGGCCACACGAAGTTGAGTGGGTAACTCTCGGCGACGTGCCATTGGAAATAGCGCCCCACCCATGCCGCCATGAAGAAGCATACGGCGGTATAGGTTGCGCCGGTGGGGAAGCGCCACGCGGCCCATTGGATGTATTGGAGCGCCGAGGGAATGATGATTGTCGCGAATGCGGTTATGACCGGCCACCATTGTGGGTCCTTCCAGTCAGTCCAGAAATCCCAGTCACCGGCGAACAATTGCTTGGTGATATCGGCCGCTCCGGCGACGATGAAAATCGCCGTGATCCAGAACACTAAATCCCACTTGCGATCGATCCACTTATATTTTTTCTGCAGTAAAGCGCGAAGCTCGAGACGCTTCTGCCTTTCCGCCAACGTTGCAGGTGTTGCCGCCATTATTTGTTCGCCTCGTAACTTGAGTCAGTCTGCGACCGCATGGGTCTCTGACGGTGCCTGCGCATTCTCTTCTTCTTCGGCCTTCTCGACTTCGTAGAGTCTCAGGATCGTCTCGCCCCAAACCGCGAACATTCCGCTGGCGAGCCATCCATAGGCGACAAACGGCCAGTGGAATGGAACCGCGAAAAATTCCTCGGAAATCCACAGGCTATGTCCCCATTCATTGAAGGCTACTTCCATACATTCAAGGACCGCGGCGCTGATGAGCAAAAAGAAGGACCATGGGAAACCTTTGTCGCGGCTATACAGCGCCGGTATCCGCGAGTTGCCATAGAGATAGGCTCCGAGCGCCAACACCACCGAGAGTGGAAAGAAAAAATAGAACATCGGGATGTGGGTCGGTGTTAGAGCGGTATCGCGTACCAGGGTCTGATGCCATGCGCCATCCCAGTTCGGCCAGAAGCTCGCTTCGATGTAGATGGAGAGACTCGTGACTCCGATGATGCTCCATAGTACCGCGATGCGGCGAACCTCTTCGGCGCGGGAAAATGGCTGGGCGGCTATTTCGCGGCCAGTTCTAATCAGCCAGCCATACCAGATCCCGGTGAACACGCCCAAGGTGATCAATTCGCCCCAGAACAAGGTGCGATAGTAGAGCGTGAATTCGCGACTTGCCGAGTTAAGTCCGGCAGAAAAGGCAAACTCGTAGTCCCAAAACCAGAGGAATATGTTGGCCGCCATAACCAGGGCGCTACCCCAGAAGAGCGACTTCCAACCAACGCCCCAATCGGTGGGATTTCTGGCGTGTCCGGTCGCCGACGAGCCGTTCTCGAATTCGCTTTGGAGTTTTTGGACTGCTTGTGGTTGAGCCATATACGTTACTCCTCGACCTGCGCGGTTGGGCCGGTCTGAAGAAAATCCAAATCAGAGCTACTTTTCCGCGTCACGACGCCCCTGCGTGCTCGAGGGTGTCCTTTATCTGAGCCACCACTGCTGCCGAATCCATCACCATGCCCTGATACTCATGCTTCTGATGACCGTCCGGGCCAAGCAGAAACACTTGAGTGATATGGTTAGGCGAGCCATCCGGCATCCGAGTATTGTTGACACCGAAAGCCTTGATGACACGATCGACCTCTTCCGGCTTTCCCGTTACGAACAACCATCCTTTCATATCAGCCTGACTGCTGCGCGCGAGCTTCAGAAGTTCGGCTGAATGGTCATGCTCGGGATCGTTGGTAATGGACAGGAGCACAACTTTCGAACCCAATTCGGGACCTAGACTGTCAGCCACTTGCCCGAATTTGTTTACCAGATTCGAACAAACGCCGGGACAGCCCACATGGATGAAATCCAGGAGGACGACCTTTCCCTTGAGCGAGCCCAACGAGACGGGATTACCGTGGTCGTCCACTACTTGGACATCAGGCAGCGAGGCTGCGGGCTGAACGACTTCGCGATGGCAGGCTGCAAGTGAAAGCAGCGACCCCACGAGAATAACTAAAATCGTAGATGATCGAAGCCTCGTGCCCGACGCTCGACGTTCGGTCCTTGGCGCGGACGCCGGCGATCTCGATTTGCCCTCGACCAGCTCCAACATTGGCTCGTCATGGCCCGAAGTCATGAAGTAGCGAATCATGGAAATTGCGATAAGGATAAAGACCGCCAGCAATATCAGGGCGGGTTTAATGAGTGGCCGATACCACGCGGCGACTCGAACGGGAAACGACAACACCTGTTGCGAAGCACCTTCGCCCAGCGAAATCTCGGTGACATACGCACTGCCATCGTCGAGAAATACCTGCGCGTCAGCGACGCCGCGACGATAGACTGTGGGTGGCAGCGAGAGCACAGTTCGTCCGCTTTCAGATGCACCACCTGCTAAGACCTTTACTCCTAAAGGCAGTCTTCGCAGGTCGTCGCCGAGGACATCCACCACCAGCACGGTATTTCCCGCACGAGGAATCTGATCGCAATATTCCGCGTCCGGATCAAATTCCGGCTGATACAAAGTAATATGAATCAGCGAGTTACCAATCTTCCGTTCGCAAGGATCGTTCGGCCCACCAAATCGATGGGCGAAAGCCACGCCTTGCCAGAGCCATCCAACGGCGATCGTCAGAAGGATGCAGAGCAAGAGTTGTGACTTCGCGCGCAACATCTAGTTAGCCATCAGATATTCTGCTTTCCGCACTGTTCGCCGATGTAGTCGGCTTGCCGGATGGCGAGGGTCACTATAGTTAGAGTCGGATTTTCTGCCGCACTGGTCGTGAACTGCGAGCCATCCGAGACGAAAAGATTCTTGAGGTCGTGGGTCTGTCCCCACTTATTGCACACGCCATCCCCCGGCTTCTCGCTTTGACGGCAGGTGCCGAGGTTGTGTGTGGATGGGTACGGTGGGACCTCGATGGTTCGAGTCGCACCTACCGCATCATAGACCGCGGCGCCTTTCTTGAAAGCATAGGTGCGCATCGCGAGGTCGTTCACATGATCGTCGTAGTGGACATTGGGAATAGGCAGCCCGAACTTGTCCTTCTCAGTAGGATGCAGGGTTATCGCATTCTTTTCCTGCGGCATATCTTCGCCGACAATCCACATGGCGGCCATGTTAGGAAACTGTTCAAGCACATTGCTGTAGTCCGCCCCCCATGCGCCCGGATTCAGGAATGCGGCGGTAAAAGGCAGGCCTAAAGAGATGGTTTCCATTTCAAAGCCGCCGGTGAAGCCGCGCTTGGTATCGAGCACCGCCTCATCCTGGATGATCCCAGCCATGACAGTACCGCGATAGAAGTGCACCGGCTTCTTGAACACGCCGAACACCGAACCAGTCGTGTGGCGCATGTAGTTCCTGCCGACCTGGCCCGACGAATTTGCCAACCCGTTAGGGAAGGTCGATGACGCAGAGTTTAGAAGCAGACGCGGAGTCTCGATGGAATTACCGGCGACGCATACCACCCGCCCCTTCTGCAATTGATGCTGCCCATCTTTGTCGGCATAAAGCACGCCGGTCGCCTTGCCATTGGCATCATGCTGAATCTGCATGACCATCGACTCCGGCCGCAGGTCGAGCTTTCCCGTCGCTTCAGCTTTGGGAATTTCCGTATAGAGGGTCGACCACTTCGCGCCGGATTTGCATCCCTGGAAACAAAATCCCAACTGCCAGCAACCGGACCTCCCATCGCGAGGCCGGCTGTTTATAGCCATCCTGCCGGTATGAACGGTCTTATATCCGACGCGCGTGGCGCCGTTATACATCACCTTGAAGTTGTTGTTGCCGGGAAGCCCAGGAATGTCATTGGTGCGAGTGACACCCATCTTGGTCTCGGCCTTGGCATAGTAAGGTTGCAGCTCGGCCAGAGTCAGAGGCCAATCGAGGAGATTTGCGCCATCGATTCCCGAGTAATGAGTCTTGGCCTGAAACTCATGCTCCTGGAGCCGCAACGAAGCGCCGGCCCAATGAGTGGTGGTTCCACCGACAGTCTTACAAATCCATGCGGGTAGATTGGGAAAATCCTTCGCCACGCGCCAGTTGCCCGAGGTCGTACGCTTATCGAGCCATGCCAGCTGGTTGAAGGCGAACCATTCATCGTTGTGGAAGGTGGTCGAACGATTGATGCTGCCCGGCTTCAAGGAGCACTACCTTGAAGCCCTTCTGGCACAGATCATTAGCGAGGGTTCCTCCACCGGCGCCGGAGCCGATTATGACGATTACCGAGTCATCGCTTAGCGCATGCTTAGCCATTCGTCGCCCCTAGGCCACCTTCGGACTGGCTGATTCGGGAGGGTCAGGCAGCCAGGCAAGATCGTTGAAGCCGTGATGAAGGTAGCCACCCATCGCATAGGAGGCGCCCTGATATTTCAACGCCTTGAACACGATGGGGTCGCTATACAAGGTTTGAAGCTCGACCCCGCGGACCTTTTGAAAGAATGGCGTGGTCTCGATCGACTTGAGCGCCTCGACCTTCTGCTGGTCGTTTAAGTCGACGAATTTTCCTTGAGAGCTATCCAACTGCGCAACCCCGTCGGCAAGCATCTTTGCGACCGCGGGATCGGCTTGGGCGGCCACATCGAGTTGGCTGACGACATTCCAGTACGGGGCGTCGCTCAGTTTCCGGTGCGGAAAGATTTGCCGGCAGATGGCGAGCAGGGTCTGCGCCTCCTGAGGTTGGAGGGTTGAGAACTTCGGTGCAGCTTCTTGCCCGGCATCCGCAACGATTCCCGATGCCGCAACGGCGGTTCCTACCACCGCCATGGCGCCCGTTTTCAGAAACTCCCGCCGCTTCATCTTTGTGCAATCCCTCAGAAGATTATCGCTTGTGCGCCAGACTCCGGATGCGCTCCACCAGCGCGGCGACCACACTCGGCTGCGACTCGAGGTCGGGGTTCGCCGACATCGCGGAACTCAGCCCTACTGCGGGGCCACCGTAGACGATCGCCTTCGCTATTTTTTCATCGCTCACTGAGCGCTGCCATCTGTGACTGCGAAAATCTTGTGGCTTCGGATTCAGATTCGCCGCGCCGGGTCCTTTGCCGTCGCCGTTCGGTCCGTGACAGACCGCGCATCGATCCCCAAACAACGATGCCGCGGTTGCGCGTGCGGTGTCGGGAATTTTCTGTCCGTCAGTTGCCGCAATCATCGTCACACCCTGCGGCGAACCGGTCTCTGCGCGTGCCCCATCGAGGTTACTTACGCTCGTTGTGGTGAAGATAACAAGTCCGGCGATGAGTCTGAGCGCGAGGCGGTTGGCTTCGTTCGCGCGATATTTCGATACGTCGTGACGGGGCGTTCCCCGATCGCTTTTCCTCATAAGCTCCAAACAGGTTTTCAATCTCGGCCACTTGAGGTGCGGGTAACACGGTTCATGAGAAAAACGCAACCAGCCGGGCGTTCGGCTCAAGCGCGCGATTGACAGCGAAGCACCGCGCGGACTATTCGAGCACCACAGCCCAGTGTGTTCAGCTAGATGATTCCCGCCAAGCAACTCATCAATGATGTCGTGACCGCGTTGCGTGAGGTCATAGCTCCCGCAGTCACGGAGCCCTACGCGAAGTCGCAGGCCTACATGGCGGCGGTCGTTCTGGAATTCGTCGCGCGCCAGGTTGAGGAACGTGGCGACCTCGAAGAGCAGAAGCATTCGGTCATGATGGACTTGCTCCGCGATTTGTCAGGTATGCCCGAAATGGAGGGAATCCTGCGCGGTGATCAGCTTGATGAGAAAGTCCTGTGCGATTTGATCGAACAGCTGTATGCAAACCGGAGCCGCCTGGGCGAGGAGACATTTTCGGCAACCAATCGGCGCGTACGCCAGGCCCTCAGGCAGCTCCTCGATCAGGACCTCAAGGTCGCGCGGACACGGGATTAAACGATGGGTACGGAGCGCTCAGTTCAGGAAAAAATCGCGGGCTACCTCGAATCGAAAATGCCGAGCGCGCGGAACCTCGCACTCGCGGATTTCGTTCATAGCGCCGGCGGGTGGTCGCATGAGATCTACCTCTTCTACGCGAACTGGAATGAGGACGGGCGCGCGAGGCGGCAAGGGTTCTGCCTGCGCAAGGATCCCGGCGCCGGGCTGTTGCGCGAGCTTTCGAGTCTTCACGAGCAGTTTCGCGTTATCAAGGCGCTGGAACCGACCGCCGCGCCGACACCGAAAGCATATTGGTACGAAGAAGATCCATCGTTGCTGGGCGGCCCTTTCTTCGTGATGGAAAAGGTCGAGGGCGAGGTTCCGAATCCGTGGTCGCGCGCCGGAAAGCAGTACTATGCCGAGGCTGCGGGACGCGGAAAGTTGCCGCACAGCTTCGTCGAGGCTCTCGCCGCGCTGCACAATCTCGATTGGCGCGGCGCCGGCCTCGACTTCATCGGCGTGCCCAGCGCGGGAAAAGATTTCGTCCTGCGCGAGATCGCGAAATGGGAATCGTTGATCGATCAATCGATTCGCAAGCCGGAACCGGTACTCACCGAACTTCTGATGTGGCTCAAAGCAAATGCGCCGGAGGCCAAGCGCCTCGCATTCGTCCACGGCGCGTATCGGACCGGGAATCTGATTGTCAAAGATGACGCGATCGCCGCGATCATCGACTGGGAGCTCCAGGTGATTGGCGATCCCATGTACGACGTCGCGTACGTCTTGTCGGACCTGAATCGCGAGGGGTCAACGCTGCTCTCATGCGTCGTCGAGCGCGAATTTTTTCTCGACTACTATCAGCAGCTCACCGGGATTCAGATCGATCTCGAGGTCTGCCGTTATTACGAAATGCTGTACACCATGCGGAGTACGGCGTTTTGGCTGAGCGCGTCGGGACTCTTCGCCGAGGGGCGCAACAAAGATCTCCGGCTCGCGCGCACGACTTATTCGGTGCCGGTAGTTCTCGACATGGCGGCCAGGGCGCTGGGCTTTTGACTTTGCTTACCTGACGGGGTGATTTGCGATGCTGACTGCGTGGGACGAACTCATGTGCCATCAACTTCCCGCGACGATGGACCACGTGCATACGACCAATCCAGAGTGGACCGAACGCATCTACGTCAGCATCTACAATGTCCGTGACAAGAACACGATCCTCGGCTTTGGAATCGGGCAATATCCCAACAAAAATGTGCAGGATGGATTTGCTACTGTCTGGCATGAGGGCAAACAGTACAACTTTCGTGCCTCGCGAATCCTGCGCCCGCGTATCGACGAAATAAAAATCGGCCCGCTCGCGGTCGAGACGCTGGAAGGGCTGCGCCGCTTCCGCATCAAGCTGGATGACAATCCGTCAACCCTGCGCCTCGATATCGAATGGACTGCCGCGATGAATCCGCACGAGGAGGAACACGACCACCGCGAGAGCGGCGGCAAAGTGGTGCAGGACATCTCGCGTTTCGACCAGGTTGGGCGCGCGCGCGGCACGCTACAATTTGGCGGAAAAACCATCACGCTCACCGACGACGCATGGTGGGCGCATCGCGATCGCTCCTGGGGCACGCGCCGCGCACTGCGCACCGATCAATCCGATTCCAAACGCACCACCTTTGCGCCGTTTCTGTTCAGCTGGTCGGTCGCGCAATTTCCCGGCTATGCGTTGCATTGGCGCTTCGTCGAACGGGCGGCGGGAAAATACAGCTACTTCAGCGGCGAAAAAGTTTCGCCCTTCGGCGAGCCCCATGATCCCGGCTGGATTCTGGACAAAGCCGAGCAGGATTTTCGCTGGGATAGCTCAGGTCCGGTGCAAACGCTCAAGGGCGGCGACCTCGCACTGCACTTCAAAAACGGCGAGACGCGCGAGGTTTCGTTTGTCACCCATCCACCCCGGTGGCATCTGAAGGGCGGCGGCTATGGTGGTTATCGCGGCTGGTATCACGGCGACAGCAAGGGCGAATACCACGCCGAGCACGATGTTTGGGACCTGAGCGATCCGGCCATCCTCGCCGAGGCGAGCACTCTGAGTGATCATCTGATCGAATGGCGCTCGGGCAACGACGTCGGCTACGGCATCATGGAGTACGGGGTCGGCCCCGGCTACTACAAATACAAGGACATTCAGCATCTCCCGACTTTCTAGCTATGGCGAACTTCGATCTGAAAGATCGCTCCGCGATCGTCGGCGTGGGCGAGTCGCCCTACGGCCGCCGCCTGATGCGCAGTCCCATCGACCTCGCATCGGTTGCGATCGCCAATGCCCTCGACGATGCGGGACTGACGCGCCGCGACCTCGACGGTCTCATCGTCAGCTTCGGCTCGCCGATCGGCGCCGACGGCGACACCCTCGCGCAGGTGCTGGGCCTGAATCTGCGCGCCTATAACCAGACCTGGGCGCATGGCCGCTTCACCGGAAGTTGCATCCAGTGGGCTTCGATGCTGGTCAACGCGGGTCTCGCCGATGCGGTCGCGTGTCTGGCGTCGGTCAGTTTTTCGGGCATGCGCCGTCCGGTCATGGGAGGCGGTGGCGATCGTGAAGGGGGCCGCGAAGCCGGTGGCGGACATGGGGAAGATCCGGTGTTCGGCATGACGTCGCCAGGCGCGGGCGCCGCGATGGTGGCGCGCCGCTACTTCGAACGCTATGGCACCGATAGCCGCGCACTCGCGGCGGTGCCCGTTGCGTTTCGCAAGCACGCCGCGATGAATCCGCTCGCGATTATGCGCGAACCGTTCGGCGTCGAAGAGCATCAGCGCTCACGCTACGTATGTGAACCGCTTCACTTGCTCGACTATTGTCTTATCAACGACGGCGCGGCGTGCGTGATCGTGACGACGGCCGAGCGTGCGCGCGATTGCAAGAAGCGCCCTGTTCTCATTGGCGGCATGCAGGCCCTGCCAGGAAGCCGCGAGGAATTTATCTGGTCATACCCCGGTCTTGGTATCGCTCAGCAATCGGTCTTCGACTACCAGGCTGAGCTTCAGCCGGCATACAAAATGGCGGGAATCACGCCTGACGATGTTGACGCGCTTTTCACCTACGACGCATTTTCGATCCTCGCATGGATCGCGCTCGAGCGATGGGGCTTCTGCAAGCCCGGCGAAGCGCCGGCCTTCACCCAGGGCGGCCGTATCGAAGTCGGCGGCGAATTGCCGATGAACACCAACGGCGGCCTGCTCTCGGAATCGCACGTGATGGCATGGAATCACCAGATCGAGATCGTGCGCCAGTTGCGCGGCGAATGCGGCCCGCGCCAGGTCAAAGACGCGAAGATTATCCAATGGGCGAACGCCTACGGCGACTCACTCATCTACCACATCTGATTTCGCACATCCGAGGTCCGCATCGATGCCGCAGAATCAATACCAGAAACCACTTCCCGCGATCTCGTCGCTCAACCAGCCCTACTGGGAGGGCCTGCGCAATCGCGAATTGAAACTGCAAAAGTGCGACGAATGCGCCTCGGTTTGGTATCCGCCTGCGCCTCTATGTCCGTCATGCTGGTCGCGCAAATTCACCTGGACGCGTGTCAGCGGCCGTGGCCGCGTCAGTTCATGGGTGGTCTTTCATCAGTCATACTTTCGCGGTTTCGAAGCGGACGTTCCATACAACGTTGCCGAGGTCGAACTCGAGGAAGGTCCGCGCCTGCTCACCAACCTGGTCGGCATCAGCAACGACGCGATCCGCGCGCAAATGCCGGTCGAGATTGTATTCGATGATGTGACCGCGGAGGTCACGCTGGCCAAGTTCAAGCCCCGCGACAGCTAACTTGAGGTCGCCACGCGGCTACTGCGTTTCTTCTCGCCAATCGATATGTTTACGCGGCAGGCGGGGCCGGGCATGCAATGCTCATCATGCAATCACGATAACGGCGAAGGCCGGAACTTCTGCGCCGAGTGCGGGAAGGCGTTGCCGATCGATTGTCCGGCCTGCGGAGTGCGCAACCAGGCCGGGGTCAAGTTTTGCGGCGCGTGCGGCGCGGCGCTGAGCAAATCCGGATGGTCGGTTCCCGCGTCGGCGCAAAAGACTTCGCCGAATCTTGCGCGCCCGGAGTCTTTCGTCGGCGGCCGCTACCGGGTGATACGTCCCCTCGGCGAAGGCAGCAGCAAAACGGTCTTTCTCGCGCACGACGACAAAATCGATCGCGACGTCGCGTTCGCGCTCATCAAAACTTCGGGTCTCGACGCTTCCGGCCGCGAACGCATCAGCCGCGAGGCGCGCGCGATGGGCAAGCTCGGCGACAACCCCTACATCGTCAGCATTTATGATGTCGGTGAGGAACAGGGCCAGCCCTACATCGTCAGCCAGTATATGGCGGGTGGCTCCGTCGATGATTTGCTGCGGCGCGCAGCGAATCACCGAATCGTCCCCGCCGATGCGATGCGCATCACCTGCGACGTTTGCCGCGCACTCGACTACGCGCATTCGCGCGGAATCATTCATCGCGACCTGAAACCGGCCAACGTATGGCTGACGGCCGACGGCATCACCAAGCTCGGCGATTTCGGCCTCGCGATCGCGAGCGATCGGACGCGCCTGACCGCGGCGGGAATGATCGTCGGCACCGCGGCTTATCTGCCGCCGGAACAGGCGCTCGGCAAGCCACTCGATGCGCGCAGCGATTTGTATTCGCTCGGCGCGATGCTCTACGAAATGC
This sequence comes from uncultured delta proteobacterium, assembly GCA_963761255.1. Lineage (GTDB taxonomy): Bacteria > Desulfobacterota > Binatia > Binatales > Binataceae > DATGKG01. Next base: position 107,565 of record CAVXGH010000010.1, on the reverse strand, counting down.
TCAGCGGAGAGCCGCCGTTTCGCGGCAACGATCTGCTGGCGGTCATCGCGCAGCACATCAATGCGGAGCCCGACCCGCCTTCGAAGAAGGTCGCGGGAATCCCGCCCGATTTGGACGCGCTGACTCTGAGGCTGCTCGCGAAAAATCCCGACCAGCGCCCGCGTGATGCCGCATCGGTGCGCGCCATCCTCGAAGCGATGATGACGCCCGCCCCCACCACTCTCGACGATGTCGCCGCGTCGGTGGTGATGGAGCGGCCGAATCTGCAGGCGCACGCGGCTCCCGACGGAACCGTCAGCATCCTGTTTTCGGATATCGAGAATTCCACAGTGATGACTGAGCGTCTCGGCGATTTGCGCGCGCAGGAAGTTCTGCGCGAACATAACGAACTGGTGCGCCGCCAGGTCGCCGAACAAAAAGGCTTCGAAGTGAAGTCGATGGGCGATGGCTTCATGGTCGCGTTTTCCAGCGCCCGGCGCGCACTTCTGTGCGCCATCGGCATCCAGCGCGCGGTCGCGGATTATTCCCGCACTCATCCCGAGCAGCCGATTCGGGTGCGGATCGGACTGCATACCGGCGAGGCGATTTCCGAGGGCGGCGACTTTTACGGCAAGAGCGTCATCATGGCGGCGCGCATCGCGTCGAAAGCGAACGCCGGCGAAATCCTGGTCTCATCCGTCTTCAAGGCGGTGACTGACAGTGCGGGCGATCTCCAATTCGACGAAGGTCACGAGGTTGAGCTCAAAGGCCTCACCGGAACCTACCGGGTCCATCGCGTTTTGTGGTCGGACGATGACCAGGCGCTGGCGCGCCATAGCGAGGAGCCCGCTCGCGTGACCATCGTCGATGCGGCAGCGCGGAAGACTGCCGAGGACACCACGCCTCGCGAACCGCGCGAAGAAGGGGGACGGCGCAGGTCGCGGCGCGAGCGCAATGACCCGTGGCGGCGCAGGCGCGGATTGCTGATCGGTGGCTCCATCGCAGCGTTTTTTGTGATTCGAGGGATGTTCTTCCGTGCCGCGCACGAACGGCGCGAACGCCGAGTTCAGTCTGCGACCGAGCAACTTGCTTCGGCGCCGGCAGCACCACCGATTGCGGCGGCGCCCGGTCCGGCTGCGGTGGAAACGGCGCACCTTCCGACGAATGCCTCGCAAGTATCGATCGACGTCCCCGGTGTCGCAGCGGAGGATCGCGAGAAAGCGCTCAAGACGGTTTCCGCCTGGCTCGGCCTTCTCGATGAGGGCAGATACTTCAAGGCGTGGGATCAATCGACCTTCCTGGTGCCGCGAAACGAATGGGCGCAGAACCAACAAAAGTTTCACGCCCGAAGAGGAATGCCGATTTCACGCAAGTTGGAATCCGAAGAGCTGAGCCCGGGACCGAACAATGCCCATCGAATCCTTTTCCGCTACGAGACTCAATACGAAAAAGGTACGCCGGTAATCGAATCAGTCTGGGCGATACCGCGGCCTGACGGCGAGTGGGTCATCGTCGCTTATGCGAACAAAATGGAGGCGGCGGCCGCCGCGTCGCCATAACTTTTCGCCTTTTTTGCATACCGGGGGCGTTTGACAGTTCGCGCGCCATCGCGCTATTGAAATTTCAGCATTTGAAGCTGAGTTTCATATAATGAAACCGACCGCGACGCGCACATACTCCAGCCAGGTACTCGATCGAGTCGTTCAGATTCTCGATTGCTTCGGGGCCGAGCAAAAAGACTTGCGTCTTATCGAGATTGCGGCGACGACCGGCCTGCACAAGAGCACGCTCTACCGGCTGCTGGAAGCGATGCGCGCGCATCGCCTGATCGGCTTCGATGAAAATTCCGGCTCCTACCACCTGGGCATGAAGCTGTTCGAGATGGGCTCGCGAGCGGTGGAACGGCTCGCGCTCGACCAGCATGCGCATCCGATTCTCGATCGCCTCGCCGATGTCAGCGGCGAAACCGCGCATCTATGCATCCTGGACGGCGCCGATGTGGTCTACATCGCCAAGGTGGAATCCACTCGCACGCTGCGCATTCCGTCGGCGGTCGGGCAGCGCAATCCCGCGTACTGCACCGGAGTGGGCAAGGCGATCCTCGCGCATCTCGCGCCGGATCGACTGGCCGCATACCTCAATGAAACGAGGCTGCGGCCGTTTACGAAAAGGACCCTCACAACATCGGCAGAGCTCAAAGCGAGCCTGCGCCAGATCGTCGCGACGGGCTACGCCATCGATGATCAGGAGCGCGAGGAAGGGGTGCGATGCGTCGCGGCGCCGGTGCGCGATCACAGCACGCGCGTGATTGCCGCCATCAGCATCGCGGGGCCGACGATGCGCGTCACCAAGGAAAAAGTTGCCGAGTTCGCCGCTCATGTCATCAGGGCTGCGAACGAAATCTCGGCCCAGCTTGGATATGTGAACGGCTCGGCGTCGCGGCTCAACGGAGCGTCGCGATGAAGACGGAGGCTTGAACCTTATGGGTGTGGCAGCAAGCAACGGAAACGGGAAGCTCAGCTCGGAAGCCCTTCGCGCGCTGGTCGATGAACAGGGTGGCCGTCTCGACCCTCGCATCTATCAGGATCGTGCGATTTACGAACTGGAACTGGAACGCATCTTCGCGCGCTCGTGGCTGTATCTGTGCCATGAGAGCCAGCTCGCAAAACCGGGAGACTTTTTTTCCACCTATATGGCGGAAGACCCGGTGCTGGTGGTGCGGCAGAAGGACGGCTCGATTCGCGCCTTCCTCAATCAATGCCGCCATCGCGGGATGCGCATCTGCCGCGCCGATTGCGGCAACGCCCGCGCCTTCACCTGCTCCTATCATGGCTGGGGCTACGACCTCGGAGGCAATCTCGTTTCGGTTCCCCATGAGGCCGACGGCTATCGCAACGAAATCGACAAGAGCCAATGGGGTCCACTGCAAGTGCCGCGCCTCGAGAGCCATCACGGGCTCGTCTTCGGCACCTGGAATGAAAGCGCGCCCAGCTTCCTCGAGTATCTCGGCGACATGCGCTTCTACTTCGACGGCTACTTCGATCGCACGGCTGCGGGCACCGAGGTCATTGGCGGGATGCATCGATGGGTCCTGCGGTGCAACTGGAAATTTGCCGCCGAACAATTCTGCTCCGATATGTATCACGCGGATTTCAGCCACATCTCGGCGCTCATCGCGCAACTGCCGGAAGGCGTCGATGACGCGATGGGCCGGCTGCCGACCACCGGCAGTCAGTTCAGCGCACGCAACGGTCATGGCACTGGATTCTTCACCGATCCGGGCGTCGGCACCGTGGGAAATATCAATGGCCCCATCGCCTCGGGATGGTACCAGGGGGAGCACAAGCAACGGGCCATCGAGCGTCTCGGCGAGCCGCGCGGTTCGCAAATTTACGGCGGCCATATGACGGTGTTCCCGACCTTCTCGTTCCTGCCGCAAATCCAGACCCTGCGCGTATGGCATCCGCGCGGCCCCGGCGAAATCGAGGTCTGGGCGTGGGCGCTGGTCGATCGCGACGCGCCACTCGAAGTCAAGAACGCGGTGCGCCTGGGGGTGCTGCGCACTTTCAGCGCCGGCGGAATTTTCGAGCAGGACGACGGCGAGAACTGGCTCGAAATCCAGAAAGTTCTGCGCGGCTATAAAGCCCGTCAGCAGAAGCTCAACCTCGCGATGGGGCTCGGTCACGCTCACACCGATGATCGGCGGTTTCCCGGCAAGATCAACAATGTTTATGGCGAGGAGGCCGCGCGCGGTTTCTATCGCCACTGGGCCGAAATGATTTCCACCGAGGTGCCGGCATGAGCGCCGCAGCAGCCAATCAATCGACAGCGCATGCATCCAGCCTCCAGCGCGTGACTCCGGAGTTGCAGCAGGAAATCGAGCAGTTCCTCTATTACGAATCGCGCGTGCTCGACGAGCATCGATTCGAAGAGTGGTACAGCCTACTGACCGACGACATCCACTACTTTATGCCGACCCGCTATAACCGCCTCAAGCGCGAGGCCGACAAGGAATTCTCGGGGCCGAATGACGCCGCTTTCTTCGACGAAGACAAACCATCGATCGCCCAGCGCATTCGGCGGCTTAACACCGGCATGGCGTGGGCCGAGGATCCTCCTTCGCGCACTCGACACATGGTGAGCAACGTGGTGATTCGCGCGCGCAGCAACAGCGAATATGCGGTCGACTGCTACTTCATGGTCTATCGATCGCGGCTGGAGCGCGAGGTCGAGATGTTCGTCGGCATGCGGCACGACGTTATCCGTCGCGCGAGCAATCCGGCCGGCTTCATGATCGCAGCTCGCACCATCATCCTCGATCAATCGATCCTGATGGCGCGCAACTTGAGTTTCTTTTTTTAGAGGACGCGCGATGGCCTGGAAGAAAGTATGCGGCGTCGATGACATCGCGGACGGGTGCGCGCGTCAGATCAAGGGCGAACCGCCGATCGCGATATTTCACGTCGGCGAAGAATTTTTCGCCACTGATGACACCTGCACCCATGCGAAATTCTCGCTCGCCGATGGCTACGTCGAAGGTGACGAGGTGGTATGCGCGCTGCACGAGGCGCGTTTCTGCCTGCGCACCGGACGCGTTCTCTCGCCACCCGCAACCGTTGCGCTGCGCACGTATCCGGTGCGGATCGAAGGCGGCGAAGTTTTCATCGAAGTCGATTAGGAGATTCGCGATGGGATGGCTCGAAGGAAAAGTTGCGCTCATCACCGGCGGCGCATCGGGACTCGGACGCGCGATCGTTGAGCGCTTCCTCGAGGAAGGCGCGCGCGTCGCGATTCTGGATCGCTCGCGCGAGCGCAGCGAGGCACTCGCGAAAGGCCTCGGCCCCAACGTCGCGGCGACCATCGGCGATGTGACGATTCTCGCCGACAACCATCGGGCCGTCGCAGACACCATCAGACGCTTTGGGAGACTCGATGTCTTCGTCGGCAACGCCGGCATCTGGGATTTCAACATGTCGCTGGTCGACCTGCCCGATGATCGCATCGGCGAAGCGTTCGACGAGTTGTTCGGCGTCAATGTGAAGGGCTACCTGCTCGGCGCGAAGGCTGCGTATCGCGAACTCGCGAAGACGCGGGGCTGCATCATCTACACGGTCTCCAACGCGGGCTTTTATCCATGCGGCGGCGGTCCTTTATACACCGCCTCGAAACATTCAGTGGTCGGCCTGATTCGTCAGCTCGCGTACGAACTCGCGCCGAAGATTCGCGTCAACGGCGTCGCGCCGGGCGCAATTCCGACCGACTTGCGCGGACCACATTCGCTGGAGATGGCGGAGCGCTCGATTTCCGCGCTGCCGATGAAAGAGATGGTCGAGCGTGGACTGCCGTTGGGCAAGCTGCCGCAGCCGCGCGATTACACCGGCTCGTACGTACTGCTCGCATCCAACGAAAATTCTTCGACCGCGACTGGCGGCGTGATCATTTGCGAAGGCGGGATGGGCATCCGCGGCTTCGGTGACAACGCGGCCGGCGGACGCGACCTTTAAGGAGAAATCGAATGGGCGGAGTAACTAGCCTCGGCTATCTCGGACTCGGCGTGAAAGACCTTGCTGGGTGGGAAAATTTCGCGACCCAGATCCTCGGGCTGCAAAGCAGCGGCGTCTCGGATGACGGACGGTTGCTGTTGCGCATGGATGAAAACGCTTATCGCTTCGCGCTTCATCGCGATGACGCCGACGACATCGCCTACGCGGGCTGGGAGGTGGCGGATGCCGCCGGGTTGCGCGAGGTGGCCGAGCGGATGCGCGCCATCGGCGTCGAAGCGAAACCCGCGTCGCCCGACGAAGCCAAGGCGCGCCGCGTCACCGAGATGATTCGCTTCACCGATCCGAACGGCATCGCGGGCGAGGCCTTTTTCGGGCCCTCGATCCAGTTTGAGAGTCCGTTCCATTCGCCGCGCGCGATTAGCGGCTTCGTCACCGGCCAGCAAGGCGTCGGGCACATCGTGGTTGCGGCGCCCGACATTCAAAAGAGTCTGCGTTTCTATTGCGAGGGGCTCGGGTTCCGCGTCAGCGACACCATCGACATGAAGTTCGGCCCGATGAGCATGACGATGGTTTTCCTGCATTGTAACGCGCGCCATCACACGCTGGCGCTGGTTCCGGCGCCGGCACCAAAAAAGCTCCATCACTTCATGCTGCAGCTGCACTCGATCGACGATGTCGGCGCGACGATGTATCTCGTGCAGGACCGAGGTGTCGAGATCGCATCTACACTCGGCCGTCATACCAACGATCACATGTTGTCGTTTTATATGCGCACGCCATCGGGTTTCGAAATCGAGTACGGATGGGGCGGGCGCGAAGTCGATGACGCGACCTGGCACGTGCAAAAACATCATGCCCCCAGCATCTGGGGCCATCGCCGCCCCGCGATGCGCTAACCGTTAGACAATCAGCTACCGAATCGGGAGGATCACATGCCGCTCACAGAGGAAGGGACCAGCAAATTCGTTCAAGCGGGGCCGCTCAAGCTCCACTATCATGAGGCGGGAAAGGGACCGGCGCTCATTATGATTCACGGCGGCGGGCCGGGCGCCGGCGGCTGGAGCAATTACCGCCGAAATGTAGACCATTTTGCGGAGCGCTTCCGCGTCATTGTTCCCGATCTCCCGGGCTTTGCGAAAAGCGACAAGCCCAAACTCGAAGGTGGCGTTTTCACCTTCATGGCCAAGGCGATGCATGACCTGATGAACGCGTTGGACATTCCGCGCGCGAGCTTTATCGGCAATTCGCTCGGCGGCGGGACCACGCTCAAGTTCGCGCTCGATTATCCCGACCGCGCGGAGCGCATCGTGCTGATGGGCGCGCCTGGACTTCCTGTCTTCACACCGCAGCCCGCCGAAGGCATCAAGTATTTGCTCGATTATTACGAGAAGCCCGGACCCTCGATGGAGAAGCTGCGCAATTTTCTCAACGTGATGGTGTATGACGGCTCGCAGCTCACCGATCAACTGATCAAGGAGCGTTACGAGGCGAGCATTCAGCCCGATCTGATCGCCAACCCGGTCATCTCGCGCAGTCGTCCGTTCGTTCCGGAGCCGATCTGGAAAGACTTCGCGAAGATCAAACAAAAAGCGCTGCTGATTTGGGGCCGCGACGATCGCACCGTGACGCTCGACAACGCGTGGCTGATGCTCAACCAGATTCCGGACGTGCGACTGCATGTGTTCGGCAAGTGCGGACACTGGGCGCAGTGGGAAAAGGCGCCGCAGTTCAATCGCCTCGTCACCGATTTTCTGACTGCGAGTGACTGATATGGATTTGGCAGACGCGCGCCTCAAAGAGGTTGCCCATCGGCTAGCCGGCGCGGAGCGCGATCGCAGGGCGATCGATCCGCCCGCGGCCCAGGCGAAACTATCGAGTGCCGACGCCTATCGCATCCAGATGATCAACGTCGAGCGCGCCGTCGCGGCGGGACGAAAAATCGTCGGGCGTAAGGTCGGGCTCACCAGCCTCGCAATGCAGAAAATGCTCGGAGTTGACGAGCCCGATTTCGGCCATCTCTTCGAGGACATGGTCCTGAAGTCCGGTGGCGAATGCGGCGTTGGCGCGCTGCTGTTACCGCGCGTCGAGCCGGAGATCGCATTCGTGCTGGCGCGCGAGTTGCGCGGGCCCGGCGTGACGCGCGCCGATGTGATCGCGGCGACCGAATATGTAACTCCGGCACTGGAAATCATCGACACCCGAATTCGCGATTGGAAAATCACGCTCGCCGATACTATCGCCGATAACGCTTCGTCAGCGCGCGTGGTGCTAAGCGCGGAAAAATCTTCGCCCACCGCGCACGATCTCGCGGAAGTCGGCATGACGCTGGAGAAGAACGGTATCGCGGTTGAAAGGGGTGTCGGCGCGGCTGTGCTGGGGCATCCGGCCGAGCCGGTCGCATGGCTGGCGAACAAGCTCGCCGAATTCGGCCAGACTCTGGCCGCCGGTAGCATTATCATACCGGGAGCTTTATGCCGCGCGGTCGACGTTACAGTGGGCGACTTGATCGTCGCACGCTTCGACCGTCTTGGCGCTGTCAGCATGAGGTTCGTCTGATGGGATCCAACGGAAATGCGATCCCGCGGATCCGATGCGCAATTCTCGGTTCCGGAAACATCGGCAGCGATCTGATGGTGAAGCTGTTGCGCAGCGAGATCCTGGAATTGGTCGCGATGGCGGGAGTCGATCCGGCTTCTGAGGGCCTCGCGCGTGCACGTTCCGCTCGCCTGGTGACCTACGAAAATGGCATCGACGGGCTCCTGTCGCTGAATCCTGTTCCGGAAATCGTTTTCGATGCGACCAGCGCGCAGTCGCACCTCAAACACGCGCCGACACTTCGCGCGGCCGGCATCATCGCGATCGATTTAACGCCCGCCGCTGTGGGCGAATACGTGGTGCCCACGGTAAACATCGGCGAACGCGTCGGCAGTGACAATCTCAACCTCGTGACTTGCGGTGGCCAAGCGACGATTCCGATCGTCGCGGCAGTAAGCCGCGTCGCGCCGGTCGAGTATGCGGAAATCGTCGCGACGATCGCGTCGGCGAGCGCGGGTCCGGGCACCCGGCAGAATATCGATGAGTTCACCCAAACGACCGCGCGCGGTCTCGAACGCCTTGGTGGCGCGCGCCAGGGAAAAGCGATCATCGTGCTGAATCCCGCTGACCCACCCATCATGATGCGCGACACGATTTACGTTCGCTTCGCGGCGGGCGCCTCGCATGAGGAAATCACCGCGTCGATTCGCCGGATGGTGCGCGAGATACAGCAATACGTTCCCGGCTATCGCCTGCGCGCGGAGCCGCTGTACGAGGACAACCAGGTTACCGTAATGCTCGAAGTGGAAGGCGCGGGTGATTTTCTGCCGAAGTATTCGGGCAACCTCGACATCATGACGGCGGCGGCGGTTCGCGTCGGCGAAGAAACCGCGCGCCATCTGATGAGCACGCGCTCAGAGAATGAGGCGGCGGCAGTGCGGGCATGAATCACAAGCTGAAAATCTGCGACGTCTCACTGCGCGACGGCTCCCATGTCATTCGTCATCAGTTTACCTGCGAACAAGTCGCCTCGATCGCAGGCGGTCTCGACGCGGCCGGCGTGCACATGGTGGAAGTTTCGCACGGTGACGGCCTCGGCGGATCCTCGATTCAATATGGCGAGTCGCGCGTCAACGAACTCGATTTGATTCGCGCCGCGCGATCGGTATTGAAGCATGCAAAGCTCACGGTGCTGTTGTTGCCGGGAATCGGCACTCGCGATGACCTGAAAGCCGCGCGTGACCTCGGCGCCGAGGTAGTGCGCGTCGCGACCCATTGCACCGAGGCCGACGTCGCTCAGCAACATATCAACCTCGCGCGCCAGCTCGGCATGGATGTCGCGGGGTTCCTGATGATGGCGCATATGAGTCCGCCCCGGGACCTCGCGGCGCAGGCGCGGCTGATGGAATCGTACGGCGCGCAGGCGGTTTACGTCACCGATTCTGCCGGCGCGTTGACCGTCGATGGTGCGCGCGAACGGGTGCGCGCGCTGCGTGATGCGCTTCAGTGCGAAGTCGGGTTTCATGGCCACAACAATCTGTCGCTTGCGGTCGCCAACACGCTGGTGGCCATCGAGGAAGGCGCGACCTGGATCGATGCGGCCGCGCGCGGATTCGGCGCAGGCGCGGGCAACACTGCAACCGAGGTTCTCGCCGCGGTGCTGGAGCGGCTGGGAAAAAATCCCGGCCTCGATGTCTTCCAACTGATGGACGTGGCGGAGGAACTGGTGCCGCCGGTGATGAAGCAGCCGGCGCAAATCGATCGCGCCGCGCTCACTCTGGGATACTGCGGCGTCTACTCCAGCTTTCTTCGACATGCCGAGCGCGCCGCGGAGAGATTCGGCGTCGATGCGCGCGAGATCCTCACTGAGGTCGGCAGGCGCAAAGCGGTCGGCGGCCAGGAAGATATGATCATCGAAGTTGCGTTCGAGCTTTCGCAGCGTCGCACGCCGGCCGCTTCTTAAATCCAATTCGCTTCGCAGGAGATGCTCATGGATCGTTCGGAAACTGAAACTCGCAGTCAGTCACGCGCGGGCACAAACGGCGCGGCGGGCAAATCGATCATCGAGCGGGCCACCGCGCTCTCATCGATCCTTGAGCAGGGCTCCAACGAAGCGAATGAGTTGCGCCGCCTGCCCGAGGCGACGTGGAAGGCGATGCTCGACGCGGGGATAATGCGCGGACTTCAACCGTCGCGCTGGGGCGGCGGCGAAGAACATCCCGCCGATTTCTTCGAGGCGGTCTCGGAAGTGGCGCGCGCCGACGGTTCGCATGGCTGGGTAGCGGGAATCATCGGCGTGCATCCGTGGCAGCTCGCGCTGTTCCCGCTCGAAACACAACAGGAAGTCTGGGGCAGCGACTCGAGCGTGATGCATTCGTCGTCGTACGCGCCGACCGGCAAAGCGCGCAAGGTGAGTGGCGGATATCGATTGAGCGGACGCTGGTCCTTTTCGACCGGATGTGACCACTGCCAGTGGGTGAATCTCGGCGGCATCGCGGGCGGGGTCGAAATCGAAGGCGCGCAACTCCCCGACACGCGCTCATTCATGCTGCCGCGCCGCGACTACCAAATCGACGACAACTGGCATGTCGCCGGACTGCGAGGGACTGGCAGCAAGGACATCGTAGTTGATGATGCTTTCGTTCCCGAGCATCGGAGCCAGTCGCATTGGGATTATGCGATGGGCCGCGACCTCCCCGGCTGGCTCGCCAATCCTTCGCCGCTTTTTCATCTTCCGTTCGCGATCGTCTTCAACTATGCGTTAGCGGCCTCGGTCCTCGGCGCCGCGCGTGGATTCCTCGATCGCTGGATCGACTTGAGCCGTTCTCGCAAGGGCGGTATGGGCGGCATCATCGCCGAGGATCCTTACTGTCAGAGCCTGCTCTCGGAAAGCACCTATGCTATCGAGGGCGGTTTTCTCGCGATGCGCCACAACTTCGATGAGTTGATGGATGCCGCTCGCGCCCATCGTCCGGTTTCTTTTCAGCGCCGCGCCGCGATGCGCTACAACGCATGCCGCTCCGCGCAGTTGGCCGCGCGCGCCGTCGATCGTCTCTTCGAGGCGAGCAGCGGCAAGGCGATCTTCCTCGATCATCCCCTGCAGCGACGCTACCAGGACATCAAGGCGATGCTCGGCCATGCCTACCTCAATGTGGACACGCCGGCCCGCATGCACGGCGCGCTCGCGTTCGGCCAGCCGCTGCTGAATCCGTTCCTGTAAATTTCGCGGGCCGCCAGTTAGGCAGATCGCACGCGCAAGTTGTATAGAAGCCATAGGGACAGGAGGTCACCCGCATGGCTATCGACTACAGCGAATACGAATTTCTCAAGGTTGAGGTCGCCGATCGCGTCGCCACCATCACCATCAATCGGCCCGACTCGCTCAACGCGGTAAACAACGTAGTTCATCACGAGCTCGAACAAATCTGGATCGATGTGCGCGCCGACCACGACGTCAACGCGATCATTCTAACCGGTGCCGGACGCGCGTTTTGCGCCGGTGGCGATGTGAAGGGGATGGCCGCCGGCAGTCTCACCTCGTCCACCGGCAAGCAGGGCAAGGGGCGCGGGCGCGGTCCGATCGCGGCCTCCAATGGACGCCGGCTGGTGGAGAACATGCTCGATGTCGAGCAGCCGATCATCGGCGCCATCAATGGCGATGCGATCGGGCTCGGCGCGACGCTGGCCCTGCTCTGCGACATCACGGTGGTTTCCGAGAAAGCTCGTTTCGCCGACACCCACGTCAAAGTGGGCATCGTCGCGGGCGACGGCGGCGCGGTGATTTGGCCGCTGCTCATCGGGCCTCATCGCGCGAAGGAGTTTTTGATGCGCGGCAATTTCATCAACGGCGCCGAGGCCGGCCGCATCGGCATGGTGAACTACGCGCTCGCACCCGAGCTGGTGATGCCGAAAGCGCGCGAGCTCGCGCAGGAGCTCGCCGACGGGCCGACCTGGGCCATCAGATGGAGCAAACTCTCAGTCAATAAGTGGCTGAAGCAGCAAGCCAATCTCATCCTCGATGCTTCGCTGGCGTACGAGATGATGTCCTTCAACCATCCGCATCAGAAAGAAGCGGTGAAGGCGTTCATCGAGAAGCGTAAACCCAACTTCGTCGAACAAGGAGTAGCGCGATGAGCCGCGCCAAACCGATTCGCGTCCATCTAATCGCGGGAGGCTACCCGCCCGGCTCGTTCGCCGGCCATGACATGGATTACGTGCGGCTGCGGCTGCTCGGCATGCTGCAGGAAAACCCGCAACTGCTGACGACGACCGCCAACGACTACTCCGATATCGCGAAGTGGCTGGCGGGCAGCAGTTTTCTCCTCACTTATGTCGCCGGTCCGTATCCCAACGACGCGCAGAACGATTGCCTTCGCGCGTGGCTCGAAGCGGGTGGGCGATGGCTCGCGCTGCATGGTACCAGCGGCGGCAAAGCGGTACCGGTCGGCGAGAATCGCTACATCCGCAAAATGGTGAAGGGCAACTACCATGCGACGCTCGGCGCGTTCTTCCTGAATCATCCGCCGGTGCGGAAGTTCCGCGTCGACGTCGCCGATGCCGCGAGTCCGCTAACTGCGGGACTGCCATCTTCGTTCGAGGTAATGGACGAGCTCTACCTCATCGAGGTGCAGGATCCCGCGCGCTGCCACGTGCTGTTGACGACGGAACTCGCGAAAGATCCATCGCCGCAAGGCTTCGGCTTTGTTTACGATCGCGACACTTCGGTGCTGCCCGACGGCAAGACCCGCGTGCTCGGCTACACGCGCGAGGCCGGCAAGGGAGGCGTGACCTACCTCGCGCTCGGCCATTGCCATTCGCCGCTGAGCAACGTGCAGCCGTTCGTGGATACGAGCGTCGAGGCTTCCGGCGCGACGCCCAAAACCTTCCGCGGCTCATGGGAGACGCGGGAATTCGAAACCCTGCTGCGCAACGCGATGAAGTGGGGCATCGAGTTGGGCGCCTAGCGTGGAACTCACTCTAACGGCGAGCCGAATGCGGCTCGCCGGCGCGAAAGCCGACGCCTACTGCACCGCCCCCACTTGCTGCGAGAGTTGCAGTTTCCATCCCTGGAGTACCGCCGCGCCGCTTTCGCTTTTCGCGTCGTCCAGATTCAGATGACTGGTTATGTAGTAAAGACGCTTGATGTCGTCCTGAAGCGCCGCACCCTGGGTCGCGTCGTGGAAACGGTCCTGCAAATAAAACGGCGGGATCGACTGATAGTACAATGTAACCTGAACATGGTCGGCGCGGCTCAGCGTGGCGGGATCCAATGGAATCTTGTACTCGACGACGTCGGCGCCGGTGAGCTTGGGATCGCTATAGTAAGGATCCGCGGCCTCCTCCGGAGTAAGTTTCGCGAGCGCGCGGATATATTGCGATGGCGACCGGGCGAAGAATTGCGGATTGAAGCCCCTGGGCCGGATGCGATTGTCCTTAACGATGTTGACGCGCTTGAGAAAACTCGTAGTCAGCGCCTGGTCCGAATCCCTGATCAATTCCTGGTAAATCTGAACTTCGCTGCCAGAATCGATGATCTGATAATGCGGCTGAACCGCCGCGCTGGGGAAGCTCAGCGGCTGTTCGCTCTGCAGCACGTTGTCGGTCAAGCCGTCCAGAATGAAGCCCAGGTCATTGGTCCGCCCCGACGCCCACAGGGTATTTCCCTGGTTGTCGAGGATGAGAAATTGCAGGAACATGCGCCGGAATCCGACCCCAGTTGGAAGATCATGCCCGGTAAGATTCGTAACCGTGACGGTGCTGAGCAACGCTCCATCAGAGGTCTTTTGCACCGGTCCAATCGCCAGCGTCGCCGTCTGGTTTTCGGCCATATCGACGATTGACTCGAATCCGGTGAACAGCGGCAGCTCCATCAGGAAGTTCGACAGAAACGGCGGCGCCGGCGGATCGAGAAACGACGGTTGTTCGGACATCCAATCGACCTGCTGAAAGCCCAGTATTAGCGGAAACTGCTGGAAGAACTGGTTCAGGAACCCATTCAAGCCGTGCAGGGAATGGCGCGCATAGCGGTTCCGTTCGGTCAGTTTCAGGTCCTTGTCGGCAAGCCGATTGGTGGTCGGCGGGAAATCGTCGGGGTTTTCGTTGTTGGCGATCTTGAAGTGGAGATCGTTCCCCTTGTACTGGGTCGGCATGTGACAATCCTGGCAGGAGCGGAAATTCCGGCCCGGGCGCCCGTTGTCGCTGTTGAGCCATTCCAGATGCGTCGCCTGCTCGTAGCCCGCGCTGATGAGGTGACCGGAGTTGTCGAAGACCGGAAGCAGGATGTCGTGGCAACTCCCGCACATTTCAGAATTGCTGATCTGATCCCCGAAGCGAGGCTTGATCCCCAGCGTATGCTCCATCGGCTTGGTTACCACCGTGCCGTTCTTGTAAGGACCATAGATCTCGTCGGGTTTCCCGGTGATGAAATTGCCGGTCGAGGTTGCCTCTCTACCCAGTTTTTTCCCCGAGATGTGATGGCACACGGCGCACGAGATGCCGTCGCGTCCGAGAGCTCCATAGATCTGTTGGTCAGATGGACTCGAACCGGGCCATTGCTGCAGCGCGCTGCGGCTTAAAGGCGTGCCGAACGGCACTTCGGCCGGCGGCGCAATCGGGAAAATATCGCGGCAGGCCGCGTCATGCTTGTCGATCGTATCAATCGCCAACTGACGTTGTCCCATCACCGCATGACAATGGAGACAGGTGTTTTCGATGCAGGTTGTGAGCGCGGATAAATTGTTGGTCTCGCTCTGCAACTGCGAAAAGAAGACCGGATCGCGGCCCGCCAGACCCATCGGCGACACCCGCCATTCGCCGTAGGGGGAAAGGTTGCGCAAACGGCTCGAGCGCGCCGGTTGGTCTTCCACAAACACCATGTTCGGCAGTAATGGGTTTTGGGCGGTGGCGTTATGACAGCCGTTGCACTGCGCGGCGGTGATAAATTGCGGCGCTCCCCCATGTGCGGAGACGGCCTGCTGATCGTACGATTCCGCCGGCATCCGCGAGTTCATCGCGTCGGCGAAACTCACGGGATCAAGTTGATTGAAGAACGTCCCAAAATCCGCTGAGGGTGTGGCTAGCGGCGTGGGGAAAAGTGAAAAATTAAGCGGCAGCCCGATCGATACCCGCGGACCCTCGAATGCCTTGTAGCGCAGCTCCTTCCCCAAAATGTTATCCATCGAAGCGAAGGTGGATTGCTTCTCGGCCGTGCCGTGGCAACTCATGCAGTAGGGAAATCCGGCGAAGGTATTGAGCATGACGACGTCAGGCTTTTTCACCGGAAAGCCGGGCAGAAAGCCTCCCAACTCCTGGAGGCCGCCGGTCGGATACCAGGTTGGATCATCGGTGGTGGGGTCGTCGGGGATCGGCACCGTGAATGCGGACAGGCCGAACAGCGGCGGAGGGAATTGCGGAGGCTTCAGGGCTGGGTCAGCCGGCGCCTGCTGAATCGTCCACAACCATCCGTCATAAGAAGACTTGCTCGACTTGATCATCGGCGTCCAGAGATTGGGCTGGACCGGATCAGCGATCTGCATGCAGCCGTCGTCCTGGTTCACGGAAATGTTCAGGTTGTTAAAAACATTCATCGCCTTGACCATCATGGCGCCGTCGGGAATTGCGCCCTTACGGCCGCTGCATAGCCAATCAACCATCTCCGGCGAATAGTAAACTTTTAGTGGAAAATGGGGGCCATAGTTATGGAAGAAGTCGGAAGGCATCGGATTCGCCGGGACCACGGAGGGACCGCTGAGGCGCCAATGCGCGTCGGAAATCCAGCCCAATTTCGTGTACCCAAACTGCATGTTTTGATCGGGGACACTTAAAAAGTTCTTCAGGTTCTCACTATAAGTTGTGTACGCCGCGAAGTCCGCGATCGGGGGCGGATTCCTCAGCGCGTCCGGCAGCGGAAGACCGCGCGATCCTTTCGGATGCGATTTACACCACGCATCGATTTCCTTCTGGGTCACCGGGGCCGTGTCGTGGCAAACCCAATCCTCGGGATTTGGCGGCAACAAAGAGGACGTCTGCGGCTGCTGCGCAACTGGCATCGGCCCCGCCTCCTGCGCATCCGATGCGGCACCAAAACCGCCACCAATTGCAGCGATGAGGACGAAAAAAAAGACCGCTAGCGCGCGCATGCGGCGGTCGGCCCTCATACTCGGTCCGCTGCTGTCTCCAGCTATGACAACCATGCTTGCCCCCCAAGCGCAGACGTAGCCCATCCATCGGTCATTGCGGACGACCGCCGGACGACCGCCGGACGATCGCCGGACGATCACGAAGATGACACGGACTCTATAGCATAGATCGTATTTCCCCAATCGCTATCTTGATGACAATGGGATTGCGGGGACTGGCGCCGACAGCAAACCCAGAAGCAACTGGGATGGCGTCCGACGGAGGTGGGCCTGCTTCCCGACCTCGAGCATGCGCATGATTTAGCCACGCCATAGCGCGAGCCGCCCGCGACGAGCGCCATCTTCGTTTCACGATTTCCTTCGCGGGAACCGCGCCACCGAAAGAGGAATCAAACATGCGCCTGCGCTAGAATATTCGTGATGAAGGCGACGGTAAGAAAGACGATCTCCCTGCCACGCGAACTCGCGCGCGAGGTCGAGGAAACCGCGCGCTTCGAGAGAAGGAGCATCAGCGCCGTAATCGAGGACGCGCTGCGGAAGAAAAAAGCGGAAGACCTGCGGGCGGAGTTTAAGGCTTCACAGAACTACTGGAGCCGGATAGCCAAAGAGAGGGGAATTCTTACCGAAGCAGACCTTCGGCGCTATTTGGCCAAGTGAAGGTCGTCTTTGATACAAACATCTTCGTCGCCGCCCTGATGTTTCCGGGGCGTCAAGCCGAAAAACCGATAGATCGCGTCCTCGAGCATCGCGATTATTTGCTCATTTCACGAGCAATTATCGATGAAACGTTGACCGTGCTTGCGCGAAAGTTCAAGCGCAACGCCGAACGGCTTGCCGCTGACGCTGTCCTGCTAGCGCGTCTCGGCGAAATCGTCGCGACAAAACAGCGACTTCAGTTACTCAAGGACGATCCCGACAACCGCATCCTCGAATGCGCGGTCGCGGGGCGCGCGGACCTTATCGTCACTGGCGATCGCGAATTGCTCGCTTTGAAAGAATTCGAAGGGACCCGAATCGTATCCCTGAGGGCCTACCTCGAAATGAAATAGAAACGGGATGCCCTTGCGAGGACATCCCGTTTTGCTTCGATGCGTTGGTCTTGACGCATGCTACTTCGCGCTCTTGGCCGTATCGACCGCGGCGCGCTGCGCCGGTGCGAGGCTGAACGGCCCACTCTCAGTCATCTTTGCGAACGCTTCGACCGCTTTCTGATCGGAGCTGATCG
Source organism: uncultured delta proteobacterium (assembly GCA_963761255.1). GTDB lineage: Bacteria > Desulfobacterota > Binatia > Binatales > Binataceae > DATGKG01. Next base: position 90,184 of record CAVXGH010000010.1, on the reverse strand, counting down.
CCTTCATGATGGCGCCGGTCGCCGCGCCCATCAGCTTGGCCTTGTTGGCGCTGACTCGCGCCGCGCTTTCATCGATCGAGGCAAGAGTGCCGTTGAAATGCGGGATGACGAAGCGCGCGAGCATTTCGTAGCTGCGCCACATCGCGTCGCGCGGCGCCCAGTCGTGCGCGAAGGAGAGCACGGTGCCGAAGCCGCCGGCCAGTTCCTGAAGTTTGGTGAGTTTCTCGACCGCGTCATCGGGGGTGCCGAAAATGCCGCCGCCCATGTCATTCATGAACTTCGCGGCATCGTAACCGTTCTCGAAAATCTTGCCGTCCGGACGCCCCAGGATGCCGACCACGTACTCGTTGTTCCAGCGCTTGAGGCCCTCGCCGACTTCGCGAATCGCCTGCTCCTTCGAATCCGAAATATGAAACGGCATCACGATGCGCCAGTTGTTGCGATCGACGCGCTGGCCGTGCTCCTTCGCCGCGGTCTCGGCGAATGACCATTGGGTCTTCAGCGCGCTGAGCCCTTCCGGCAGATACGAACCGACCGAGAGCACGCCGACGCCATGCTTGCCCGCCGATTTCATTCCCGCCGGCGAGATCATCGAGGCTACCGCAATCGGCAACTCGCGCTGGAGGGGGCGCAGATGCAACGCCGCATCGCGCAACCGATACCATGAGCCGTCGACGGTGATGGGCTCGCGCGCCGTCAGCAGGCGCTGGATGACGCCGAGGCCTTCGTCCATCTGATCGCGCTGCGTCATCGGATCGATGCCGAGCATGAAGGCGTCGGAAGGAAGCGCGCCCGGCCCGACCCCCAGCATCGCGCGGCCGCGGCTCAGATGATCGAGCATCACGATGCGCTGCGCGACGGTGAACGGATGATGATACGGAACCGAGACGACGCCGGTGCCGAGCTTGATGCGATGGGTGACCATCGCGGCGGCGGACAGCATCATCTCGGGCGACGCGATGGTCTCCCATCCGCCGGAGTGATGCTCGCCGACCCAGAACTCGTCGTAGCCGAGATCATCGAGGAGCGTGGCGAGTTGCAGATCGCGCTGCAGTTGCAGGGTGGGATTTTCGCCGGTCGGATGATGCGGCGCGAGAAAGACGCCGAAGCCTAATCGATTTTCCATGGAGACGCTCCTTATAGATCGTCCCGATTTCTTACACCTCCACGATGGCCGCCGACAAACCAAACTGGCGGCTCTTCCGGGTTATTTTGGGGTTCTCGATTCCCCATAGACTTCCGGTCGATATTTTGGCTATCGTCTTTTGCTTAAGGCCCTTTATTATGGTGTAGCGCGGCGATAACCAACTTATTTGTCGCGCCCGCGCGGGGTTATCTCTTCGGAGTATCTGGGGATCTTCAAATTCTCGCTACGCGTAAGCACCCGCAATGTTCTGGAGAATCGAACAGGCAGGGAGGAGTTTGGTTATGTCAGAAGGCAACGGGCATTCAGTCCCGCATCTTATCGTCAACCGCGCGGAGGTGGTGTCGGACGGATGCGTCGCATGCGGCAAGGAATTCGCTTCCGCGCCGACCGGCGAGCGCACCCTGAGCGCCGCAGTCGGGCAGGAGAACCTGACCTATATGTTCTGCGCGCAGTGCGGCGATTCCATCATGGGTCGCGTGCAGGCCGATTCCGCGCGCCAGCACTATTCGTGGGATTGGGCGGTTCCGCTGCGCGGCAGGCCGCTCGGTCAGAACGGCGTCGCGAAGAGTTGACGCCGGGCCGCATCAACCGCGCGCACGCCGCGAAAGCAGCTTGACGATTCGATGGAAAACCGGCTTGTGCATCAAGCGGCGCCTTACTAACTTTGTGGCAGGTTTCTAAACTAGGAGACGGACCGGATTTTCGCGCGAGGAGGTTCGCGCCGGTCAGATCGCCGGGCCAGGTTCTCCCTCGTCGCGGGCGGTCTTTTCGTTACATTGGCGCGAAATGCGCCAGTGCCGAAGTTGACATGCGCTAAGTTCGGGTCGCCTAACCATCCGAAAACATCACCTCGCAATCTTGGCATGCTTATCGCTGCCACGATTCCGCGTGTGTGATTGTTGCGGTTTGAATCCCGCCGAAGCCAATGTCTCCGCGATGTTGTCGGCGGGATCGAGTGAACGAACGATTCGCGTCGCGGTATGCGCGAGTTGCAAGGCCAAAGCGCAGGGCCGTGACAAGGAAACCTGGATGCGAATCCATGCGGTAGTGAAACAACGAGCTGGACTATGAAACCTCATCTGCCGATCGCTCCGCCGCCTGCGCGCAAGCCGCCTGCGCCAAGGGTCGCGACCGATCCAGCGATGATGACGGTGAACGAAGCGACGGCGCTGCTCCATTGCCATCGCGTAACGCTGCTGCGGCTGATGAAGCGGGGCCGGCTTCATGCGCTCAAGAACGGCAACCGCATAAACTTCGAACGCGCCGAGGTGAGCGCGCTGGCAAATCGCAACATCGCCGTCTATCCGCATCTGACGATCGCGCTCCGCCCCAACTGAGCAATCCTTCCGCGCACGATTTCGCGTATAACTCTCGCTGGCTGATGCATACCAGCCTCCGATTTGTGATACGCTCTACTACGCTATTGTATTTTTAGTATTCTTGGAGCTTCGCTTTACCTTCGATTCAATGCCGGAGTAGTGAAGCCATCGCGGGGGCAGAGTTGTCATCGGAATCCGATCGGAAGCATCGCGTCGTCATAATCGGAGCCGGACCGGCGGGCCTGACCGCCGGCTACGAGCTCGCGCGCCATGGCTACCAGGCGGAGGTCCTCGAGGCCGACTCGCGCTACGTAGGCGGGTTATCGCGCACCGTGGAATATCATGGCTTCCGGTTCGATATTGGCGGGCATCGCTTTTTCTCGAAGAATCGTGAAATCGAGGCGCTGTGGACCGAGCTCCTCGGTCCTCGGATGCGCGAGTGTGGCCGACTATCGCGGGTCTACTATCGCGGGCGATTCTTCAAGTATCCGCTGGAACCCCTCGATGCGCTGAAAAACCTCGGCCCGCTCGAGGCCCTGCGCAGTCTCATCAGCTATTTCCAGGTACAGCGTCAACCACCCTCGCACATCATCAGCTTCGAAGATTGGGTCGTCAGCGCCTTCGGACGCCGGCTCTATGAGATCTTCTTCAAGACTTACACCGAGAAAGTATGGGGCATCCCATGCAGCGAGATCAGTGCCGATTGGGCGGCGCAACGCATCCGCGGGCTGTCGTTGGTTTCGGTGATGCGCAGCCTGTTGCGGGTTCCGAATCACAATCGCGCCGTGATCAAGACCCTCGTCGATCGCTTCAGATATCCCGTCCAGGGACCGGGTGAGATGTGGGAAAAGACGGCGGCAGTCATCACCGAGGCCGGCGGCGCGGTCATGATGGGCCATCCGGTGTTCGAGATCCATCGCAAGGATGGTCGCATCGTAGCCGTCACCAGTCAAAACGGCGCCGGACCGCAAACTCACTCCGCCGACAGCTTCGTCTCGACGATGCCGCTGGCGGAACTGATCGCGGGATTCGACCCGCCCGCGCCGGAAGCGGTGCTCGCCAGTGCGCGAGGGCTGCGCTATCGCGACTTCATCACCGTCGCGCTCGTCATCGATCAAACGGAGCTGTTCCCCGACAACTGGATCTATATTCACGATCCCGGAGTGCGGGTCGGACGCATTCAGAACTTCAAAAATTGGAGCGCGGATATGGTCCCGGATCCGCGCTTCACGGTTTTAGGTCTGGAGTATTTCTGCAGCGAGAATGACTCGTTGTGGTCATCGACGGATGAGCAGCTGATCGCGCTCGCGAAAAATGAAATCGCGACCCTGGGCCTCGCGGACCAATCCAAAGTCGTGGATGGCGCGGTGGTGCGGCAGCCCAAAGCCTACCCTTTGTACGATCACGATTATCGCACCAATGTCGCCAAGGTCCGCGAATTCCTCGAGGTCGAAGCGCCCAATCTCCAGGTGGCCGGGCGCAATGGCATGCACAAGTACAACAATCAGGATCACGCGATGATGACTGGCCTGATGGCGGCGCGAAACATCATGGGCGGTTCCTACGACCTGTGGCGGGTCAACTCCGACGCCGAGTACCTCGAGTCGGAAGACACCGTGACCGACGGTCGCGCGGTTCCAAATCCCATCGATGACAAGGGTGAGGTCTGGGGCATTCCGGCGCTCGATGCGATCTCGACGCGCTCCGGCTACATCGGCGCCGCGGGCATTCCGCTGCTTTTCGACCTCATCGTCTACCAGATACTTATTTACTACTTCCACGTCTGGTATCCGGTTGCGTTCGCATTCAGTTGCATGGTCGGCGCGGCGATTCAGCATTCCGAGCGCAAAGACCTCGGGTCGTTGCCATGGTCACGGCGAGTCTTGATCGTGCTGGCCGATGGCGCCGATTGCTATCTCATCAACATCGGCTTGATAATGCTGATTGTGCAATTCCTCCACCGTCACGCGACGATCGGCCGCGCCATCGCCGCCGGAGTGATTACCTTACTGGCCTTCATGCGGCAGAATCTGCTCGCGATGCAACGCCGTCATCTGTTGGTCGCGGCCGAGCAGCGCGTGCTTCGCTAGCAGCGAGGAAGCTTGTCTCCGCCACCGCGAATGAGCGTGATCGTCCCCGCTCGCAACGCGTCCGCGACTCTTGCGCGATGCCTCGACGCCTTGCTCGCGCAAACCACTGACGATATCGAGGCGATCGTCATCGATGACCATTCCACCGATGACACCGCCGCGATCGCCGCGCGCTATCCGGTCGAGCTGCTCGCGCTCCCTCAGCATGCGGGAGTATCGGCCGCGCGAAACCGCGGCGCGGAAGCCTCGCATGGCGCGATCATGCTCTTTCTCGATGCTGACGTGGTGCTCGCTCCCGGTGGAATCAGCCGCGTCCTCGCCGCGATGGCGCGACCGGAAGTGGATGCTCTCATTGGCTCCTATGATGGCGATCCCGACGACCCTTCGATTGTCAGCCGATTCAAAAATCTCGCGCACCACCACTTCCACCAACATTCGCGCGCGGAGGCCACCAGCTTCTGGGGCGCGTGCGGCGCGGTCAGGCGCGACTGTTTTTTTGCGGCCGGCGAATTCGATGAGAAACGCTTCAAGCTGCCATCGATTGAGGATGTTGAACTGGGCTATCGGATGATCGATCGCGGCGTGCGGATCGTTTTAGACCCCGAGCTGCAGGTGAAGCATCTGAAAAAATGGACCTTCACCTCACTTATCGCGACCGATGTGACTCGGCGTGCGATTCCATGGACGATGCTCTGGATGGAGCGGCGCCGGATGCAAAAAGATCTTAACTTTTCCTATGATCAACGATTGGGGGCGTTGGTGAGCGTTGCGATGGTGATCGTCGCCCTCCTTGCCATCAGAATCCCATATTTTTGGCTATCGGTAGGCGCGTTGGTGGTGGTCGCTTTTGTGCTCAACCAGAGCCTCTTCCGAATGCTCTTCAGGAAGGGTGGCGCGCGCCTCGCGATCGGCGGCTTCCTTCTGCAGCAGCTCTACTATTTGTATTCCCTGTTCGGCCTCGCCGTCGGATCCGCGATCTATTTCGCCGGCTCATTCTCACGCCACCCTGATCAGCCCCCGCTCAAGCAAAGCTGAAATTGTGGGAGGCAAGGGGCTTCACTCGCGTGGAAGCGCAATGTTTTATCGAAGCCGATTCTATGCTTTTAGTCCCTGATGCAGGTGTATAATTAGACGGTCCGCTGGCGCGCGCGTCGCGGGTAACTCCCCGGGGCGTTCCCCCCTCCCCGCAGGAGCCAACCGTGGCAAGCAGCCGCGCCAGCGGCTTCATAAATCCAAAACCTCCGACGATCTGATATTTGACAGATACTCAAGTGAAAGCCGGATCGCGACCCGGCCGGAGGTCCACGTTGAACCGCAAGCTCGCCAAGTGCCTTGGCCGCATGTTGCTGGCCATATTGTTCAGTCTCGCCCTGGTATCGACACCCGCAATGGCGCAGGAAGCCTCGGAGGCAAAATCACCTGCGGCAGCGCCGCAAGGTTCGCTCGCCGAGGCGTATCGAATTATCGCCTCCAAACAGTTTGTCGATCTCACACACACCTTCAGCCCGCTGACTCCGGTATGGAAAGGGTTCGGTCCGGCGACTTTCTCTGCCGCCGCCGATCCAGCGACCGGGCGTCCGTACACTATCGCGAAGGATGGCTTTCGGACGTTCTTCTATTCGATGGTGGGGCAGTACGGCACCCACATCGATCCGCCCGCGCATTTCGACCCCGCCGGCCAAACCATGGACCAGATTCCGATCAAACAAATGATCCTGCCGCTGGTGGTATTCGACATAACTCCGATGCTGAAGACGGATCCCAATCACGCTCTCAGCGTCGATGACATTAAGTCATGGGAGAATCAGCATGGCCGGGTTCCGGCCGGATGTTTCGCGGCTTTGCGCACCGATATGTACAAGGATTGGGACAGTAATCAGAAGCATTTCAAGCGCTCGCCATTTCCGGCATGGTCGCTGGAAGCAATTCGATTTCTATATGAACAGCGCGGCATCGTGGCGAACGGTCATGAATCTATGGATACTGACACCACTGACGACCTCAAATCCGAAACCTGGCTCTTGAAGCATGGTCATTGGCAGATCGAAGTGATGGCCAGCCTGGACAAGGTTCCGGCCACCGGCGCTTTGCTTGTCGTAAGCTGGCCGAAGCCAGAGAATGGATTGGGATTTCCTGCGCGCGCCCTTGCGATACTGCCCTAAGCAACAAGACATTGAGAGCATGCGAGCTTTCGTAGACGGCGACGGCTGGCGAGACCGTACCGAGCCTCAGGCGTGAGGCATAGCTAAATGCTGACGATCGAAAGAATTCTGGTGCCAATCGATTTTTCGGCGCCTTCCATGCAAGCACTCGACGAAGCCGTCGAATTCAGCCGACCCTATGAGGCGGAATTGGTTGTCATGTTCGCGGTCGCGCGGACTGAATCGGCAGTATTGGGGCCCGATTCCGATCTGTATGAGCGAGCGCGAGCCGCTCGAGAGCAACTCGAAGAAATTTGTAACAATGTTGGCAGGCGCGGCATCTCGTGCCAACCACGCGTTGAGTTCGGAATCGCCTACCAGGCGATCCTCGAAGCGGCAAAGAACGTCAAAGCCGATTTGATCGTGATGTCAACTCATGGCCGGACTGGATTAGCGCACATACTCATCGGGAGCGTTGCCGAGAAGGTACTGCACCATGCCTCCTGTCCGATCCTGTTGTTGCGAAACGCTCGATGAAGCAGGATGTGCGGAACGAGCCGAAAACTACGATGCAACAACCTTTGAACAGTTCACTGGATGGGCTCGATGCCGGAAGCGGAATCGTCACCCGGGTGCGCGGCTCGGTAGTCGATGTCGAGTTCGCCTCGGGCAGGTTGCCGTCAATCAATCATGCACTGATGATCGCGGTAGATGAGCGAACTGAGCTGATTGCCGAAATTCAGGAGCATCTCGATCTTCACACGGTTCGCGCCGTCGCGATGGAGAACACTTCGGGCCTGCACCGCGGAGCCGCCGTCCGGCGTAGTGGCGGTCCCATCCGAGTTCCGGTGGGAGAGCAGGTGCTCGGCCGCCTGATTAATACGATCGGGGATCCGATCGACCGTCTAAGCCCCTTCGCGTCCGATGCGACGCGATGGCCGATTCACCGCGCCTCGCCGACGATCAGTCATCAGGACCACACGCGCGAGGTCTTCCGCACCGGCATCAAGGTGGCCGACCTTCTCGCGCCGCTCGCGCGCGGCGGCAAAGCCGGGATGTTCGGTGGCGCCGGCGTGGGCAAGACCGTACTGATCATGGAGTTAATCCGGAGCACGGTTGAAAAGTATTCGGGCATCTCCGTGTTCGCGGGCATCGGCGAGCGATCGCGCGAGGGGCACGAACTGCTCGCCGAGCTCCGCAAATCAGGAGTACTGAGCCGCACGGCCCTGGTCTTTGGGCAAATGAACGAGCCGCCCGGCGCGCGTTGGCGAGTCGGCATGACGGCCTTGACCATCGCCGAATACTTTCGCGACGTGATGAAGCGCGACGTTCTTCTACTGATGGACAACGTGTTCCGTTTCGTACAGGCAGGTTCCGAAGTGTCGGGGATGCTCGGGCGGTTGCCGTCACGGGTTGGCTATCAACCGACCCTCGCCACCGAGATCGCCGAACTCGAAGAGCGAATCGCTTCGGTCGCGGGCGCATCCGTGACCGCAATCCAGGCGGTCTATGTGCCGGCTGACGACTTTACCGACCCCGCCGTGGTCGAAACCTTTCGCCATCTGGACTCATCGATCGTCCTCTCTAGGGACATGGCCTCGGAGGGACTATATCCAGCGATTGACCCGCTGTCCTCAACCTCGGTCCTGCTCGATCCGCGGGTCGTCGGCGACGAGCACTACACCGTCGCGGAGGAAGTGCGCCGCACCATCGCGCGCTACAAAGAGCTGCAGGAAATCATCGCGTTGCTAGGGGTAGAGGAGCTGAGCGCCGAAGATCGGCGCGTCGTGGCACGAGCGCGCCGCCTCGAGCGTTTCCTCACGCAACCGTTTCTCGTCACCGAACACTTTACCGGGATTGCGGGGAAATCCGTCACCATCGAGGAGACAATCAGGGGTTGCCGCGCGATACTTGCCGGCGAAGGTGATGGGTGGTCGGAGAGTTCATTCTACATGGTTGGAACCTTCGAGGATGCGCACGAAAAGGAGATTGCCGCGCGCAAAGTGCAACCATGAGCCATCATCGATGAGACTTATCGTGACCACTCCTACCGCTATCGTCCTTGATAAAGGTTCCGTTAGCCACGTCAGGGCGGAAGATCCGAGCGGCGCCTTCGGCATCGAGTCCGGCCACGCCGATTTTCTTACCACGCTTTCAATTTGTGTGATCAGATGGCGTAACGGCGGAGGTGACGCCGAACATTACGTCGCAGTGCGCGGCGGTGTCCTGCGCGTTCGTGAGGGCAAGGTGGTGGAGATCGCAACTCGTGAAGCGGTAATCAACGACGACCTGGCCCATTTGCGCGGAGAAGTTCTTTCCCGAATGACGGAGAACCTCGAGGCCGAACGCTCGGCCCGCTCTGGCATTATCAGCCTGGAGCACGCGGCGATTAAACAAATTTATCGCTACCTGCGGCCGACTGAGGGACCGCTCAAAGCGGAGCCGCCTAAGTAGCCGGTGAGATAGTGGTGGCAACCAGGCGAAATCACGGTGATCACGAGCTGGTGGCCGAAGAGCGCGAATTGGAAGAAGCCGTAAAGCGTGCACAGAACCGCCGCGAGCACTGGTTGCATACGGGAGAATGGCCGATGGCTCGTGCGCTCGCGATGATGGGGCGGTTTGGATGGACGATCGTCGGACCGATTCTCCTCGGCGTGTTCGTCGGACGCTGGCTTGATCGCACTTTCCAAAGCGGGGTGTTCTGGAGCGCCGCGCTGGTCTTTCTCGGCGCCACCTTTGGCTTCTGGGCGGTTTGGAAGAGGATGAACAGCGAATGATCGGAATAGTCACTGGTGCGCAAATAGCTACTTACGCGGCGCTCGGCGCTGGGTTGGGGACGGCTTATTTCGCGGCGCTTGGATGGAATGTCCGGCTCTACTTTGCGCGCACGGCCGCACGGAAGCCGGTGCTCCTCCATTTTTCGCGCCTCGGCTTTGCCGTCGCGGCTTTCACCCTCTGCGCAAAGCAAGGTGCCCTGCCCCTGTTGGCAACCTTCGCGGGATTCCTCGCCATGCGGACGATTGTGCTCACGCATCATGGATTCGCCGACCGGAGGCTGAGTATTCCGTGAGCCATTCGCCGCTCGAGACCACCATCGCCTTTCACCTCGGCACGATTCCCATCAGCCGCACCGTGGTGACCACGTGGGGATTGATCGCGGTATTGACCATCGCTAGCTGGACCATAACCCGGAGCTTTCGAGTTAGCCCCGGCGGATGGCAGACGATCGTAGAAACCGTGGTGCTCGGAATCGAAGAGCAGATCGCCGCGCTCTTGAATCGCGATGCGGCGCCGTTCCTGCCGCTGCTGGGAACGCTGTTTATCTTCCTGGTCCTCGCCAATCTTTGCGGGATTGTCCCCGGAGTAAGGGCGCCGACCGCCTCAATCGAAACGCCCGCCGCGCTCGCGGTCATAGTCTTTCTCTCAGTGCATTACTATGGTGTGCGCACCCAGGGTCTCATCCCGTATCTGAAAGGCTATCTCCGGCCGAATCCGGTGATGTTGCCGTTCAACATCTTGTCTGAACTGACACGATCATTTTCGCTCGCGATGCGCCTGTTCGGGAATATCATGAGCGAGGAGCTCGTCGGTGCGATCGTCCTCGCACTGGCCGGTTTGCTGGTGCCGATTCCATTTATGGCATTCGGAATTCTGGTGGGCCTGGTGCAGGCCTATATTTTTAGTGTCCTCGCCACCGTTTATATCGGCGGCGGCATCGGCACGCTCGAGAAGTGAGGGAGGGAAGAAGATGACGGTTCAAATGCTGAGCATAATCGGCGCGGTAGTCGCGGTTGCGGTCGGCTCGGTCGCGCCGGCGTTGGCCGAGGGCCGCGCGATTACGGCCGCGATGGAAGGTATCGCGCGCCAGCCCGAAGCAGCGGGCGCGCTGTCACGCACTCTGTTCGTCGGCCTTGCGATGATCGAGACCATGGCGATCTACTGCCTGGTGGTCGCCTTACTGCTGCTGTTCGCCAATCCCTTCGCGCGATGAGTTTCAGTTGGTGGACATTCGCGCTGCAGGCCATCAACTTTCTCATCCTGGTCTGGCTGCTCAGGCGCTTTCTGTTCAAGCCGGTGATGGCGATCGTCGTCCAGCGTAAAGAGGAGCTTGCGCGCGGCACCGCTGAGGCGTCGGCTGAAAAGGAGAAAGCCATAAATTTGCAACGTGAGCTTCAGGCGCAACGCGCGGGCATTGATGCCGAGCGCCAGAAGGCCATCGAAGAGCAACGCGGACAACTAGCCGCCGAACGCAGTAAAATGATCGACGAAGCCCGCGCCGAAGCCGAAAAAATCCGCGTCCAGGCGATCAAGCAGCTCAGCGAAGAGCGTGGCGCGGCGGCGCAAGAGTTATTTTCCCAAACCGTCGAACTAGCGGTGAGCATCGCACAGCGGCTGCTTGGCGAAGTAGCAGTTCCGTCGATCGAGCATGCCTTTCTCGATCGCGTACTCGACCAATTGGATCGCCTGCCGGACGCGGAAAAAACTGCGCTGGGCACGGATCCGGGGGCCAGCTCAACGGTTGTAACTACCGCGCATCCGCTCGACACGGCTGAAGAAGCGCGCTGGCGGGAACAATTGGGAAAACGGATTGGCAGCGTGGCAACCATCAAATTCAACAGCGATGCGGCGCTTATCGCCGGCGCCGAAATCACCTTCCCGACCGCAATTCTCCGTTTCAGTTGGCGCGACGCGCTGACTGTGGTTGCCAACGAGATCCATCGCAATGAACACGCTGGCTGAATCGGTAAAGGGTCGGCTGGGCAACGCCACTCGGCTCCTCAATCAGTTCACGGCCAAGCCGCGACTCGACATTATCGGCCGCGTCGATCGAATCGGCGACAACATCGCCAACGTACGCGGCCTGCCGGAAGCGCGCCTCGGCGAACTGCTGCTGTTCGAACGATCGGATGGCAGTGAGCCAGCGGTCGGGATCGTATTGACGCTCGATCCGGATCTTATCGGATGCGCGATGCTGAGTGACGACGCTCACATCGAGGCTGGCAATCTGGTGCGCGGCACCGGCTCGGTCGCAAGCGTGCCGGTGGGGGAGAAATTGCTGGGCCGAACCGTGAATGCACTCGGCGTTGCGATGGACGGGGGCCCGGAGATCGAAGCCGCGGCAATCGAACCGGTCGAGCGGCCGGCGCCTGCGATCGTCGATCGCGATTTCGTGGACACCGCGCTCAACACGGGGTTGCTCGTCATCGACGCGATGCTGCCGCTGGGCCGCGGCCAGCGCGAATTGATTATCGGCGATCGGGAAACCGGGAAGACCGCGATCGCGCTTGACGCCATGATCAATCAACGGGATACCGGCGTGATCTGTGTTTACTGCGCGGTCGGGCAGAAGACCTCTTCCGTCAGCCATGTGATTGAGACGGTCAAGCGATACGGCGCGCCGCAGCGATGCATCTTCGTATTCGCTCCGGCGGATGACCCGCCGGGAATCCAATGGCTCGCACCTTATGCGGCCTGCACCATGGCCGAGTATTTCTCTGAGCGCGGCGGCGACGCGCTTTTGATCATCGATGATCTGAGCAAGCATGCGGTGATCTATCGCCAGCTCTCGTTGCTGCTACGCAATCCACCGGGCCGCGAGGCGTACCCCGGGGACATCTTTTATATCCACTCACGGCTGCTCGAACGCGCGGCCAAGCTCAGCCCCGAGCGTGGCGGAGGATCGCTGACTGCGCTTCCTATCGCGGCGACCCAGGAAGGCAATCTGTCCGCCTACGTACCAACCAACCTGATTTCGATCACCGATGGGCAGATAGTTCTGGAGCCGCGCCTGTTTCATGAAGGGCAGAAGCCCGCGGTCAACGTAGGCAAGAGCGTATCCCGTGTGGGAGGTAAAACGCAGTCACATGCGATGCGAGAGCTGGCGGGAAATCTCCGCCTCGAATATGCGCAATTCCTTGAGCTTGAAATTTTCACCCGCTTCGGGGGAATGGTGGATGAGCGAACCCGGGAGATAATCGAGCATGGACGCCGAATCCGCGCGGTCCTGACGCAGCCGCAATTCGCCCCACTATCGGTCGCGCATCAGGTGGCGCTGCTGGTCGCGATCGACGAACGGTTACTTGACCGGCTGCCGCTGGACAAAGTGGGCGACTGGCAGGCACAAGTCGGGCCCTGGCTGAACGAGCAGGCCGCGGAAGTGATGAGGCGAATCAACGCAACCGGAGAATTGGAGCCGCAGGTGCGAGTGGCACTCGTCGCCGTCCTCCGAGAACTGGTGCAACGCTTGAATAGCGCAGGCGCCGTACCGGACAAGAAATAGCTCGATGGCCCAGGAACGCGAAATCGCTATCCGCGTCACATCACTGAACGAGCTGCGGGAGATTGTTGCCGCCATTCGCGCCATGGCCGCATCGCAGATGCAGCAGGCGCTGAGATCGCTGGACGGGATTCGAGTTTACTCAGAGCAAATTCGCACCGCCCTTTCCGAAGCCGCGAACCTGCTGGCGCCCACCGTAGTGGTGGAAGGGGGAGCGCCACCAAACCAAACCGGCCTGGTAGTGTTTTGCGCCGAGCACGGCTTGTGCGGCAGCTTCAATGCGAATCCGTTGTATGCCGCCGAGCGCGCCAGGAATACCAGCGACGGCGAACTGTTGCTTATTATCGTCGGAACTCGCGGCGCTCAGATCGCGCGTGAACGCGGCTTGATTCCGGACCTCGTGCTGCCGATGGCTACTCACTGTGCGGGAGTCACGGGCGCGGCACGCCGCGTTGCCGCGGAAATCTATCGGATGTTCAGTGAACGCCGCATCGCAGGCGTGGAGGTGGTTTTTGCGCAACATGCGGGGGCCGATCTCCCGCGCGTCGAGCGTCAGCGGTTGTTGCCACTTGAGGTGCCAGCGGCACAAAAGTCTTCTGTGTTACTGCCACCGCTTATCAACCTTCCGGCGCAGCGGCTATTCGATGACATAGTCAGCGAATATTTTTTTGCCGCGCTTGAGAATGCCGCGATGCAATCATTCTTCAGCGAGAACTCGACTCGCTTCCGCACCATGGAAGCGGCGCAGCAGAACATCCGCAACAAATCCGGAGAACTTACAAGGCTAATGCAGCAGCTTCGCCAGGAATCGGTAACCACCGAGATTCTCGATTTGATAAGCGGCTCCGTCGCAATAGGCACTCGCTAAGTTTCATACGTCTTATAAACGAAGCTGCCTCATCCAGCCGGGGTTGAGGTTGCGCTTCTCGATGGTTGCCAGGACGCGGCTTGGCTCGCCGAGGTCATTCCATTCCGTCCCGGAAACCGGAAGTACAGATGCTCCGCGAAATCGGCCAATATTGAGTCCGAGAAGCTGGCTGACGCGATAGAGGCGTAAGCGCCAGCTATCTCGCTGGCTTCCCGATCAGTTCCGAGGACCGGCAGTAGTTGAGCGAGTGAGATATACAATTTTCGGGAGCGCCCTTGCGAAAAGGTCGAGTAACCCTTCGATCGAGGCGACGATCACGAAACTGTTCCATAGAAAACCGCGACGCCAAAATTCAAGTGCGAGCGCAGGAACAGGCTTTTCCCAGAAGCGGCGCACGGGTACGACCGTTCCCCACTCCGAGTGATCGCAGCCGATGGCCGCGGCCGGCTCGATCCATCCGTATTGAGTCTCGGGCCCCGTCGCTCGAATGCCTAAAAGCACGATTTGCTCGGGATGGAGCCGCGTCGATTCGCAAGTAGTCTCGACGTGACGCATGAACTTGTCATCATCGCTGATGTAGTGATCTGAGGGAAAAATCGCTACCGAATTCCTGAGGGCCATGCTGATCAGGCGCAGGAGACCATAGAGGATGGCCGGCGCAGGTCAACCTGGGCAGCCCGGCTAAAAGCATCGGAAGGCTGACGAGGCGGCATCGATGCCCCACCCACTACATCTTCAAATCGGTGATTGCGACCATTGCTACACTAATAGTCTCGTCGATCGACTCATGGTCTGGCTACCAGGGCGAACGAAGAGGTACGCAAAATACCCTCAGGCCGCGGTCCTCCACGGGTTCCGCGGTCGGGCGAAAATCGGGCTGACGAGCATTTGAATGCGATTGTTGCGCATTGCAGGGGCGAGCAAGGCACCAGTCAACGAAAGCGCCGCAAGCGCACGAATCCAGCGATGCGGTTGAGACACGATCGGCTGCTCCTTCCAGAGCAATCACAGGGAATGAGGCGCGTAGAGGTCCACCGACCGGTCGCATCGAGGCAACCGGCGGTGGCGCTCTAAGATTGGCTAGCCGCGCTTCTTCGAGGATGAGGGGGCCGGCGCCGGCTCCTCTTCTTCGGGTTCCTCAGGAATCTCGGCGGTCGGCGGCAACACGTGCACGTTCTTGACTCCGAGCTTCTCGCGTACCTTCCCCTCGATCTCATCCGATATCGCGGGATTGGCTTTCAGGAAGTCGCGCGCATTCTCGCGCCCCTGCCCGATACGCTCGCTGTTATACGAGTACCACGCGCCCAGCTTCTCGACGATATTGTGCTCCGAGGCAAGATCGACCAGCTCGCCTTCCTTGGAAATCCCGGTGCCATAGAGGATGTCGAACTCGGCCTCGCGGAACGGCGGCGCCATTTTGTTCTTGACGACTTTCACCTTGGTTCGCGAACCGATGACCTCGGTAGCGGTTTTGATCGCGCCGATGCGCCGGATGTCGATGCGGACCGAGGAATAAAACTTCAGCGCATTGCCGCCGGTGGTGGTTTCGGGATTCCCGAACATCACACCGATCTTCATGCGGATCTGGTTGATGAAGATGACGATGGTGCGCGAGCGCGAGATGATCGAGGTCAGCTTGCGCAGCGCCTGCGACATCAGACGCGCCTGCAAGCCCATCTGCGGCTCGCCCATCTCGCCTTCGATTTCCGCGCGCGGCACCAGCGCCGCCACCGAATCGATTACGAGCACATCGACGGCGCCCGATTGCACCAGCGTTTCGGCGATTTCGAGCGCCTGTTCGCCGTTGTCAGGTTGCGATATGAGCAGGTCCTCAACCTTGACGCCGAGTTTGCGCGCGTATCCCGCGTCGAGCGCGTGCTCCGCATCGATAAAGGCGCAGATGCCGCCTTTCTTTTGCGCCTCGGCAATGCATTCGAGCGCGAGGGTGGTTTTGCCCGAGGACTCCGGACCATAGATCTCGACCACCCGGCCGCGCGGCAATCCGCCGACGCCTAGCGCGAGGTCGAGCCCCAACGAGCCGGTCGAGATGACCGGGACGTCGGCGACAATCGCCTGCTCGCCGAGCTTCATGATCGAGCCTTTGCCGAATTGTTTCTCGATTTGACTCAGCGCCAAGTCGAGCGCTTTGCTTTTGATTTCAATCGCCATCGCCATCCCCGCTCCGCAAAATTATTGGTCCGCTAGACTGAATCTTGCCACAAAATCAAACCAACCGCGCTAGCCAATCGCATCACTAATCCCCAAGTCCGGTCAAATCGCGTCGTGGGCTGTGGAGCAAAAGACCGAATCAGGGCATTAATGCGAAAATTCGCCACGTGACTGCCTCATCGCCCGTGCGAGATACTAGGCTGCGATGCGTCTTTTTCACGTCAGCGAAGAAGCCGGTATTGCGCGATTCGATCCGCGTCCGGTTCCATCGCCGGACTCCGGCGTGACCGGCGATGCGGTGTGGGCGGTTGATGAGGCCCATTTGCCAAATTTCTTTCTGCCGCGTGATTGCCCCCGCGTGACCTATGGGGTTGGCAAGCGCACCACCCATGAAGATCGCGCACGCTTCTTTGCGCATTCGACGGCGCAGCGGATTGTCGCGGTCGAATCGCGATGGGCGCCGGCAATTTTGGCTTGCACACTCTTCGTCTATGAAATGGCACCGGCGAATTTTGCGCTGGCGCTCGAAGAGGCAGGCTACTACATCGCGCGCACGGCGGTGGTGCCGATCGGTATGATCGAGATTCGTGACCTCATCGGCGAGATGCTCAGGCGCGAGGTCGATCTGCGCTTCGTGCCCGACCTGTGGCCGCTCGCCGACGCCGTCGTTGCTTCGACGCTGGAGTTTTCGAACATCCGGATGAAAAACGCAGCGCCCCGGAAGCTCCCAAACATCAATCGCTGAATGCGAAATCGCGAAGCGTCTCATAGATCGGGCCCGTCGATGCGGTGATGCTTCGATATAGTGTCATTTCGCGAATGGTCGAGGTCCCGAAATCGCGGTTTATTGCGGCATCGATGCGGCTGCACGTCTCGGAATGCAGCCGGGGCCGCTTGAGGCGTCCAATTGTGAGGTGCCCATTGAAGGCGCGCTGCTCGCGGTCGAAACCGTATTGCGCGGCCGCGTCATCGACGCACCTAGCAAGATTTTGCAGTGTCTCACTTCGAAACCCGACCCATAAGACATGTGGATGCTTGAGGTCGGGAAAACCTCCGAGGCCGGATGCCTCGACCTCGAATAGGTGACTATCAGTCGCGATCTTCTCCAGCTCAGGCTGGAGTTGACGAATCCTTTCAATCGGGACGGCGGGGCCCAGGAACTTCAGCGTGAGGTGAAGGTTCGACGATGACACCCATTTGATGCCGTCGTTATGCGCGCGCAGCTCGCCAATCAGATCTTCAATGGCGCGCACGACCGCAGGACTGACGCGAATCGCGATGAACGCGCGAATCTTTTCGTCGGAGGGTGACACCCGAGGCAGACAACCGCAGAGGCACAGAGGCACTGAAAAGGAGGAGAAACGTTGGGTCAGTTTCTTCCTTCTGACCTTTGTGTCTCTGTACCTCGGTGGTGATTTCTTCTCCTATTTCGATAGCTCCCATTCCACCAGCGGCAGCCGATCGTTCCCGAAGAACATCGAGCCCTCGACGAAGATGGTCGGCGAGCCGAAACCTCCGCGCTCAATCAACTCCTCGACGTTTTTCCGCAGCATGTCTTTATAAGGCTGCGCGTTGATTTTCTCGAAATATTCTTTTTCTTCGAGGCCGACCGAGCGCACGATATCGCGCAGAACATCATCCTGACTGATGTCGCGATTGTCGCCCCAATAGCTCTCGAAGACGCGGCGCGAGTACGCCGAGATTTTCTGATGCTCATGGGCAACGAAAGCCCCGCGCATCGCTTTCACGGAATTAACCGGGAACACGGTAGGATTGCCGATTTTGATTTTGTAGAAATTGGCCCAGTCCTGAAGGTCTTTGGTGTAGTAGCGCGCCTTCACCTTGACCGGCTTTTCGCGGCTCTCGTAGACGGAGGGATTGACGGTATTGAACAGGCCGCCGACCAGGATTGGCCTCCACAGCAGGTTCGCGCTATGTCGTTTGGCAACCTCTTCGATCCTGGTGAAAGCCAGGTACGTCCAGGGGCTCGAGCAGTCGTAAAAGAATTCCAGTTTTTTGGCCATCGCTATTGCTCCACGAGTGAGTACTTCCCTCTCCCACGATTCGATGGCGCACGGCAAGCGGCGCGGAAAAGTTCGCGACCCGAATCAGCCGCCGGTCTGGATGAGATCCGCCTGAACTTTTCCGATGAAGGCTTGCGATTCGGCGCGCAGCGGCAACCGGCGGTCATCGGCGGACACCCAAATCACGATTCCGGTTGCCGACTCGCTCAGCTTCCCGTCACTTTCGTACTCAACTCCGGGGACCAGGCGATAGGCGTCGAAGGTTCCGAGCGCGGTCGTAATTTTCTCGCGGTCGGCAACCTTGAAGTTGAAAACGTAACGCGTGCTGCCGGTGAACACGTCGACGGCGTACTGATGACCCGGCTCCATCGGCAGTGAAAGCGCCATCATCGCACCGGATAACGGACCCCATGGATTGGTTGACAGGAAACGCTTGACCTGGTCGCCCTTGCGATTATGTTTGACCAGCGTGACGATCCCGGCGCGCCGATCGAAATCAGCTTTGAAGTCGTTGAGGCGTTTGTTCTCGCTCTGGCGAATGTACATCTTGCGCGAAATCATTGACCGATGGTCGAGGTCCTCGCTCATGTAATCACGCATTTTGAAGAGCACATCGGCGAACTGGTTGGTCTGCACCCACGCCTCGGCCGACCAAAGGTTCGAATCCTTTTTTTTGCTATGCAACTCAACTCTGGCGGTAGCCACCGGAATCCCAATCCAGGAGGCTTGGAACACGAGTTTTTGACCATCGTGGAAGGCCGGACTGGTTAGCTTATAGACCGGCGGCTCAGAGACGCCGTCCGGGAGTGCCTTGGGGGAAGGCATGGCGGTCGGAGCAGCTTTCAGACGGACCAGCTCGAAGCCGGGGTCGGGACGCGATGGCGATGCTAGCCCCAGCATCAATAAGGCGAGTAAAGGAATCGTTACGATTGAGGACTTCCTAATCAAGTCAGGCTTAAACCAACAAAGGGGCTCTTGAAACATTATACCTCATCTGCGCGAAGCCGATGGGCATACTTGCAATGAGTTGTCCGTTTACCAATAATTTTGGCTTAATTTCGGAGGTTGGGGAAATGTTTAGACCTCGAATGATGCTCGCGGGTGCTGTGCTCATCGGTCTCGCTGGTTTGCCGGCGGTGGGTTACGCGCAGTATGGCGGCACCGGCATGGGAAGCGCGCTGAGCGCCGACCCGATGTCGCATCAGGGCAAGGTCCAGGCCGGCATCGACGACATCCGCCATCACAGCGAAGAAGAAACTCCTTTCAAAGTCATCAAGGATGTGAAGCTCGGTCTTAAGGACGCGGACCCCAATGTGCGCGTTCAGGAGCTCAAGAAGCTTCGCAATCTCCAGGACCCTGAAGTTAACAAGATTCTGATGGATACGCTCTCGGACCCCGACATTCGGGTCCGCATCAAGGCGGTGGATTTGCTCGGCGTGCGCCAGGCTAACGAGGGCGTTCCACCGATTTCGCAAATGTTGTTTCTGCGCTCGACCGAACCGCTGGTCAAGTTGCATGCAGCCGCGGCGCTGGGACGCATCGGCGATGCACGCGGAACCCTTCCGGTAATGGAATACCTTCAGGAGGAGAGTACTGCGGGTGATGACGATCGCGCGCGGGGCACCGCGGTTTTTGCGCTCGGCGAGATCGGTAGCGACAAATCCAACGAACTTCTCTCCCAGGTCGTAGCGAACGATAAGAGCGATATGGTGCGGCGCCTCGCTCAGGAAGCGATCGAAAAGATCGACGGCGAGTTGCCCAGTCAGCATTCAACTGAGCTGGCGGCGCAGAAGGCAAAAATGATTCAGCCTACCGATGAGAGACTTTCCAAGTTGCGCGAATTCGATCAGAAGCTCCAGGAGATGGAGCGCTAGCTCAGCCGACGAACCTTCTCCGCCTCGCCATCAGTTCGCCGTGTAAGCGCCATGACGCAGAAATGGCGCGATGCCGCTGACGTTCAATCGCGCCGCCCAAATCACATCGTCGGAAAAACCTATACCGGCCAGTTCGCGGGCCGAGGCGCAATCGAGTAGCAGGCGCTCGAGGGCGGCGCGCGCGCTCCTGAACACCGCAAGCGCGGCCAGCGCTTCAGGCGACATCTTAAGTCCATCGAGCGCATCGATGATCACGCCCGCACCCAGCACGTCCTCGAATGATGGCCGCAGCGAGCCGTCGATGCGCCATCGTTCGCCGGCCGCGATGATGGCATTCGGCCCTCCGACCGCTCGCGCCGCCGCCGCGGCCGCCTGTGCGTTGCGAAGACATCCGGCGAAGACGGTGGCGCCGCTCTGGGCCGCGGCGAGCGAGACCTCCGCGCCATTAGGAGATAGCAACACGATTTTCATCCCGGCGGTCGCCGCCGCCATCGACAGCGGCGACAACGAGAATGGATGCTCCGCAGTCGCGTCCTGGCGCCTCACCGCGAGCGACGCGCCGATACTGTCCGCGAATGTTGCGGCGGAATCGTCGCGCCATCGGTACGGGTAAACCAACGCGCCGCGCTCGACGGCGGTCACAACGGTTGTGGTGAAGCGCAAGATATCGACCACGATGATCGCACGCGCTTCAGGACCGATCGCTTCGGCGCCGCGCGGACCCCATTCGAAGCGCAGTTCGTATCCAGACTGAGCGAACGACGTCATGCGCTATGCCCGCGTCAGCCACTCGCCCGCAAGGACGCCGTCGCCGCACCATTTGCCGTTCGCTACCAATGAGCGACCGTTAACTATCACGTGCTCGATGCCCTTGGGCGAAATCTCCGGATGGGTGAAGTCCGCCTCGCACGCGATCGTGTCGGAATTGAAAATCGTGAGGTCAGCGGCGTAACCCTCGCGGATGAGGCCGCGACCGCCGAGGCGCATCTTCGCGGCCGCCATTCCGGTCATCTTATGAATCGCGCTTTCCAGTGAGAGCAAGCCCATCTCGCGCACATAATGCCCGAGGATTTTCGGGTAGGCGCCGAAGCTCGCGGGGTTCTGATACTGATGCGAGGTGAGAATCGTGTCCATCTCGAACATGTTCAGGGGATGCGCCATCGCCGCGCAGAGAGTCTCCTCATGCGCGTCGTCGCCACTGTAGAGGTGCATCATGACGCGCGCCTGCGCGCGACTCTCGCGCGCGATAGTCTGATACGCCTCCACCGGGTCGAGCTTGAGGCTTTCGGCGATCTCGCCGAAGAATTTTCCCTCCAGATGCGCGAAGCTCGGATTCGCGGCCCACATCAGTTGCGCACCCTCCGCAATAAATGGACTGAGCGGGCGGAAGCTCTCGCGCAGCCGCGTCCATCCGTCGGTGCTGTTCAGCAGGCCGGCCAGATTGTTCTGCGACCATGCGGGAAAGATCACGCGGATCGTCGTGTTGCCGGCGGTGTAGGGAAAAGTATCAAAGGTCACATCGACGCCGTCGTTGTTCGCCGCCGCGATGTCGGCGAGAACGTCGTTCACTGTCGGCCAGGTGCGGCGTCCGACGAAAATCAGATGCGAAATTTGCAGCGGCGTTTTCGCGCGGCGCGCCACCTCGACCATCTCGCGCACTGCGAGCAGGTTGTGCGCGAGGTTGCTGTCGAAGAACAGCGAGCGCGTCGAGTATGCGCGCAGATGCGAAGTGATAATTCCTCCGGCGCGACCCGCGACCTCCGCCAGCGCGCCGAGTTCCGCGGGCTTCGCGATCATGCCGGGAAAATATCCGAGCCCGCATGACACGCCGACCGCGCCGTCACTCATCGCGCGCTCCAGCATCGCGCGCATCTCCTTGAGCTGTTCCGCCGACGGCTCACCAGCATCGGCACCCATGACCGACAATCTGATGCTGCCGTGGCCTGCGAGATGCGCCACGTTCATCGCGAGGCCCTGGCGTTTAAGATGCGCACCGAACTCCGCGACTTCGCGCCATTGCCATTGGAACGGTCGTTCAGAAAGCATCTGCGCCGAGGTATCAAGCATCGCGGCGCGTTCAGGCCTGATGGGCGCGGCCGAGAAGCCACAATTCCCGCCGACGAATGTAGTTACCCCCTGGAGCAGGAAAGGACGCAGAATTTCCGCATGCTCAGAAATGGGAACGACCCAATCCGAGTGCGAATGCATATCGATAAAGCCGGGCGCGACGACGCGGCCGGCCGCATCGACCTCGCGGGCAGCGGTTGCCCGCGACGATTCGGCGGATGGAATCAATTTGGCGATTTTCCCGCCACTCAGTGCGAGGTCGGATTTGAAACGCGCGGCGCCGCTACCGTCGACGATAGTGCCGCCGCGAATGATGACGTCGTATTCCATGGTGCGGAAATCTTCCCGCGCGCCGGTTGTGAAGGCAACCGCGCTCGCGCAATCATCGGAAAATGGAACCGATCGAGGTGCTCGGCGTTGAACATATTGATCTGACGGTTAATGACCTCGCGCGCTCTATCATCTTCTATGACAAGGTCATGCCCGCGCTCGGCTTCCGGCGGCTGCCGGACAACGATCGCAACAACATCCGCTGGGCCAATGCGCATCTGAGTTTCGCGATTCGCCCTGCTACGAGCGGCGCTGACTTCGATCGCTACCGGGTCGGGCTTCATCACCTGGCATTGCGGGCGAAGAGCCGCGCTGCCATCGATGAGTTCCATCGCTTCCTGCTAACCGAGAGACTGCCTATACTCGATCCGCCTGCCGAGTATCAGATTTACGGCCCACAATACTATGCGGTCTTCTTTGCCGATCCCGACGGCATGAAACTGGAGCTCGTCCACTTTCCGTGGGGCTACTGGCGCAACACGCAGCGCGATGGCTTCGATGCTCGCCCTCGCTCAGAGGAGAAGAAAACCTAGGCGCGAATCAGACCCGAAAGATTGCCTGTCGAGGTTGGATGGGCTGGGAAAACTTTCGCGAGTTGCGCGTCCTGCAAGCCCATGTGGGATTTGAGGACCATCGCGAGGGGGTCGCGGAAGTCCGTCGTTACCGCGAGGTCGCGCTCCTGGTAAAGCTCGCCGGTCCCAAGCCCCGGCCATCGCCCGTAAATTTTCCCGCCGCGCACCGGGCCGCCCATCACCCACATCACGTTGCCATGCCCATGGTCAGTGCCGCCGTTGCCGTTCTGATGCATGGTGCGGCCGAACTCCGAAATCACGACGACGACGGTATCGCCAGATGCGGGACCGAGCGCGTCAGCGAAGTGCGCAAGTCCCTCTCCCAATGGCTTCAGATGACCCGCGAGCTGGCCGGATGCGCCGCCTTGGTTGACGTGCGTGTCCCATCCTCCGAGCGCGAGGAATCCGATGCGGATGCTCGGGTCGCGCCGAATCAGCTTGGCGAGGCGATCCGAATCGTCGGTGAAACCTTGCGGCCCGGGCGCGCCTCCATTGGCTTCCTTCATGTCGGCCTCGAGCTCCGACATCAGATGCGTGCGCGCGTCGCGCCCTTCCTTGTAGGTTCTGCTGAGCGGGTCGCTGCCGTCGTACATCCGATCGAATGAGGCTTCGACGATTGGGCGATCGAGAGGCATCGGACGCGCGGCCGCGCGCCCAAGTGGTATATTCGCCACCGACATTTTGCCCGCCAGGATGCGCGGCACCGTCGCGCCGAGGCTCAGCGCTTCCGTCGGGCTGTGATTCCCTGGCATGACTGCGAGTGTGCGATTGAGCCATCCATCGTTGGTGGATTTGACGCCGGGCGTGCCGCTCTCCATGTAATCCTGCGCGTCGAAATGCGAGCGCGTCGGGTCAGGCGAGCCGCACGCATGAACAAAGCCGAGCGTGCCATTTTTCCAGTACGGCAGCATCGGCGCGAGCGCCGGATGGAGCCCGAAAAATCCATCTAGGTCGAGCACGCCGCCCTCGCCACCACGCTGTCCGATCGCGATGGTCGGGCGCGCATCGTAGTAGTTGGGCTCGCCATGCGGCACGACAACATTGAGGCCATCGACCGCGCCGCGCAGGAAGATGACGACAATCCGCTTCCTGCTGGAATCACCTTCGAGCGCTCGCGCCGCCCAGGCGTTGGGGCCCAGCAGCAGGACTCCCGCGGCGGAGATTAGTGTGGCGCGCCGGAGAAATTCGCGGCGGCCTAACCCCCGCCCCCTTCCCTTTAGGGAAGGGGAGTCAGAAAAGAGGAAATCTTGCGGCGCGTATGATTCGTTGTTTCTATCACTCATAAATCGATCCATTCTGGTTCCCCTTCCCTCAACGGAATAGATTGGGGTCAGGGTCTACCGCATCATCGATTCTGGCGACCCGAGGACCATCGCGGCGCGAAGCTGCGGTGGTGCTGCTTCGATCGCATCGCGCGTACTGGTCGAAAAAGAATTGCCCAGCGTCGCCGTTAGCATCGTCGCGTCAGGAGGTTCCATCTTGCGGTCCGGCTTCGCAGGAGTTGAGTCCAGTTTGATCTTGGTAATCCCCTTCTTGTTGAAGTAGCCGCGATTGGCGCCCTCGCCGTCGCCATCGAACCGGGGCGCCTCGAGCGGAAGATTGCCGTTGCCAAGCGCGGTCGCGAAGCTCAGGCGCACCATCATCGCGTCGGGGTTTAGCCACGCGTCCTGCGTATTGGAGTAGCCATTGGGCGTCAGGCATCCATAGGTCGGCATCCCCAGAAGCTGCATGGTGCCCGCGAGGGGGCGGAAATTTGTCACCGGCGCGCCGGTCGCGCGCACCGACGAAATCACGAACTCATAAGGGGTCTTGTACTTCGCGCGGAAGTTGCGTCGATCCCAAAATTCAGCGCTGCTGAAAATCGTTGCGAGAACCTGCCGGATATCGCCGTCGGTCTCTGAATAACGTGCCGCCATCCTGGCGACTAGTTGTGGAGGTGGTTCATCGGCTACGAAGTACTGCGCGAGCTGATAACTGAGATGCTTCGCCGTCAACGGATGCCGCGCCAACAAATCGAGCGCCTGTTCGACCTCGCCCGCGCCGCCGCCGTGGATAGTATGTCCGAGGAACATCTTATTGCTGAAGTCGTGCCGCTCGGCATCGAAGTAAAAGGCGCTCCCATCACCAAATCCCGGAGGCGGCGCTTGCCTGCGATTCATCCAGCGACGCATGCCGAACTGGCCGCCGCGAAGGACTTCGACGCCTTCCTCCTCGGAGCGACGCTGGCCTTTGCCGCCATCGCCGCCGCGTTTCGCCAACCCCCATCCGGTGAGGATGTGCGCCAGCGCGATGACATCGTTCTGCGAATATCCGCCGTTGACTCCGAGTGTATGCAGCTCCATCAGCTCGCGCGCGTAATTCTCATTGATGCCCTGGAACTGGCCCTTCGCGCCCGCGGATCCGGGCGCGGTGTTCTGCCAATTATCGAGGTAATAGAGCATCGCGGGATGATGCGCGGTGGCGCCGAGCAGGTCGCGAAAGCGGCCCATCGTATGCGGGCGAATCGCAACTTCCTCGAAGGAGCCGGTCCATACCGCGCAAAGTTCCTTGCCGGCGAAGATGTTGAAGTGATTGAACCAGAACGCGGTCATCACTTCTTGCAGTTGCCGCGGACCCTCGATTGCGCGCAGCAGCCGGCCTTGGACTGCCTCGCGCATGACGATTTGCCGGCGCTCGCGCAGCTCCTTCTGATTATCCTTGTCGTTGGGATCCTGCTTGCGCGCCATCATGATCGGGCGTTGATATTCGACAAACAGCGCGCCCGCTGTCATGTGCAACGTATGCAGGTCATGCACACGAGCGACGAGCGAAGCTGGAATCGCGATGGTCTCGGGATTCAACTGCTGATGGAGATAGGCCTCGACCCCGACGGCGCGCACCTGCTCGAAATCGCCCGGGCGTGGCCCAAATGAGAGCCGATTGAGCGCATGCATCGCGCGCTCGCTGCTGGTCATGTCGCCCGCTTCACGCATCGCCCTCAGGCTCCATGATCAACTACGTGCCCGTGCGATTCGCGATGCAACCGGGCAATTTCCGATGGTTCGATGGCGAACACTTTGATAGTAGAGCGGCAATGCGCGATCTCAGAATCATCGCGGAATCCTATCCGCCGCGGGCCTGGAGCGAGACCGTCGTTCGCGGCGTCGATCAGCACAACATCGCGGTAACCGGGCTGCCTGACTACTACCCAGTAGGCTTCTTTGTGAAGGGGCGCGGCGGCGAAGTTATCGGCGGCCTGCTTGGCGATATCTGGGGTGGATGGCTTCATGTCGGCAGCTTGTGGGTCAGCGAATCGATTCGCGGGCGCGGCTATGGGCGCGAGCTAATGGCGCGCGCGCATCAATACGCGTTGGAAAAATCCTGTACGCACGCATTTCTTCAGACCGGAAGTTATGAAGCACGTCCTTTATACGAAGGGCTCGGCTACAACGTTTACGCTGAGCTGAAAAATCACCCCGCCCGGCCCCATAGCCGCTACTTCCTGAGCAAAGCGCTAGACCACAATGATGCAACGCGGCTGCATGTGAAGGATAAGGCCATCGAGATCGATCCTTATCCTTCGAAAGATGCGGAGATGGTGGTGCGCCAGGGCATCACCACGCATGCCTACGCCGCGATCGGTCTGCCGGAAAGGGAATGGGCGCCCCACAACTTCTTTTTGCGCGATTCCGAGGGCGAGATCCTCGGCGGCGCGTTGGGGAATATCTGGAGCGACTGGATGTATATCGCGTATCTATGGGTCGATCGCTCGCTGCGTGGCAAGGGACATGCGACTAAGCTGATGGCGGCGGCCGAAGAGCAGGCGCTTGCGAAGGGTTGCGGCAACGCGTTTCTCGGCACCTTCAGCTTCCAGGCGCGGCCACTATACGAGAAGCTCGGGTACCGCGTCTTCGGCGTGGAAGAGGATCATCCCAAGGGGCATAGCCACTATCTGATGGTGAAGCAGTTGGGAGCAGGAACCAGACAAAACACCAAGACACCAAGGTAGGATAAGTGGTCATCGATGCTTAGGCGCTTGATCAAGGCTTCGCAGCCTCGGAATAAGATACCAGATGCGGCCCGCGGCGGGCCTTTTCGAACACCAGGGGAAGACCAAGAAGACAATCCAGCAGCTCCTGATATTGTGCGGAGTCCTTTCTTCTTGCTCCTCCCGTGGTGTACGAGGAGGGCCGCTGCGGCCCGCATCTGCTGGCATGGATTTCCTTAAGCCGCGACCCCTTGATCATGCGCCTAACGACGTCGCGCCGCTTATCCTCCCTTGGTGTCTTGGTGTTTTGCCTGGACTCTTTTCCTATCTGGATGCCCTGCCCCACGCTTCGATGAGATCCTCGAATGCTTTTCGCAGCTCGGGGTCTTTCAGCTCGGGTAACTCCACATGATGCCGCGTTGCGCGCGGCACCGCGCGCAGCTTCGGCCGTTCGCGACGGCTCAGGGTTCCCTTCACAAAACGGATATCGCGCACACTGTCGTCATGCAGCGAATCGCGCAGTCGCGACAGTATCTGCAGCTTCATCAGGTTGAGTTCCTGAATCCACATCGCGCCCGATACTTTCACGACCGCCGTATGAAACTTGAGCGATTGCACCTCGGTGCGGCGCGCGATGGTTTCGCCGACCACCTCAGGCCACATCCGCATCAGGCGTACGATGCCGAAGTGACCCTCGCTATCGAAGCGGTCGAGGATCGGTTGCAGCGCGCTCGCGATGCGCTCGGGCGGGCGATATTTCGACCTTGTCCCCATCATCAACAGAGATAGCGCAGTGGATAGTAGGCCGAAAGCGCGATGGTTGTTGATACACTCGTCGAAGCTGCTCAATTCTTCGATGAATCTACGATGAGCGTTCTCTCCCAATGGATTTCTGCCCGGGCCAGGATCAGTTCAACATTAGCCATCCTTAACTGATACGTCACTATCATTTCATCAAATTTCATACCGGCGAAGCTATGGCGAAGACTTATCCACAGCTATTATGTGGTATTGTGGATTGATGGCGGATACTACAGGTTGTGTTTCGATCGCCAATTGATAATCTCCGAACCCACCGAGACTGGTCGAAAACAAAGCCACTCGGATGGCGATAAAGATGGAGGCGGGGATGGCTGGGGGAGCTGTAGACTTGGAAGGTAGGATGCCAAAAGCGACGGAACAAACCCACTCGAATCCCGCGCCCAAACCGCGCGGATTCGCGCTTGAGCGCTTCAATACCCGACCCGGCGTCGATCCGATGTCGGAGCTCGAATGGGACCTCCGCACCGCCGTTATCACCGGCGAGGACGGCCGCGTCGTCTTCGAGCAGAAGGACGTCGAGGTCCCGCGTGCATGGTCGCAGACCGCGACCAACGTGGTGGTTTCGAAGTACTTCCGCGGCCCGCTGAAGGAAGACCCGCGCGACCTCAACGGACCCAAGCGCGAGACCTCGGTGCGTCAGCTCGTCCTGCGCGTCGTCGACACCATCGCGGGATGGGGCGAAAAACAGGCGTACTTCGCCACCTCCGATGCGCGCGAGACCTTCCGCGCCGAGCTTCTACATCTGTTGTTGACGCAGAAGGCCTCGTTCAACAGCCCGGTCTATTTCAATGTCGGCATCGACGCAAAACCGCAGTGCTCGGCCTGCTTCATCCTCAAAGTAGATGACAGCATGGAGTCCATCCTCGGCTGGTATCGCAACGAGGGGATGATCTTCAAAGGCGGTTCCGGCTCGGGCGTCAATCTGTCGGCCCTGCGCTCGCAGCGCGAGAAGCTTTCCTCGGGCGGCACCGCCTCGGGACCGCTCTCCTTCATGAAAGCCGCCGATGCCTCCGCGGGCGTCATCAAGTCGGGCGGCAAAACCCGCCGCGCGGCCAAGATGGTGGTCCTCAACGCCGAGCATCCGGATATTCGCGAATTCGTCAGTTGCAAAGTTGAAGAAGAGAAGAAGGCGTGGGCACTCATCGATGCCGGCTATGACGGCTCCCTCGACGGCCCCGCCTACAGCTCGGTGTTTTTCCAGAACGCGAACAACTCGGTGCGCGTCAGCGACGAGTACATGCGCGCGGTCCAGAACGACACCAACTGGCAGACTCGCTATGTCAAATCCGGCGACGTATGCGACGAGTTTCCCGCCCGCGAGCTGATGAAAAAGATTTCCGAGGCGGCGCATGCGTGCGGCGACCCCGGCATGCAGTTCGACACCATCATCAACCTGTGGCACACCTGCCCCAACACCGGCCGCATCAACGCCTCCAATCCGTGCAGCGAGTACATGCACCTCGACAATTCGGCATGCAACCTCGCGTCGATCAACCTGCTGAAGTTCATCGATGAGCGCGGCGAGTTCGACGTCCGCGCGTTCCGCTACGCCGTCGATGTGATGATCACGGCGCAGGATATCCTGGTCGATAACTCTTCGTATCCCACCGCTGAGATCGCGAAGACCGCCAGCGACTTCCGCGAGTTGGGCCTCGGCTATGCCAACCTCGGCGCGCTGCTGATGGCGCTCGGACTGCCCTACGATTCCGAGCAGGGCCGCAACTACAGCGCCGCTATCACCGCGTTGATGACCGGCGAGGCGTATCTCCAATCGGCGCGAATTTCCGAGCAGATGGGCCCCTTCTCCGGCTATGCGGTCAATCGCGATCCGATGTTGAAGGTGATCGAGCGCCATCGCGGGCATGCCTACAAACTCGACCCTTCGTACGTTCCGCTCGATCTGCTCCGCGCCGCGCGCGAGTCATGGGATGAGGCGCTGCGCCTGGGCCAGACCGCCGGTTATCGCAACTCGCAGGCGACCGTCATCGCGCCGACCGGCACCATCGCGTTCATGATGGATTGCGACACCACCGGCATCGAGCCCGACATCGCGCTGGTGAAGTACAAGAAGCTGGTCGGCGGCGGGATGCTGAAGATCGTCAACCAGACGGTGCCGCGCGCCCTCAAGCGCATCGGCTACGATTCCAAGGAAATCCAGGAAATCGTCGAGTACCTCGATGAGCACGACACCATCGAGGGCGCGCCGCAACTCGCCGATGCGCATCTGCCGATTTTCGATTGCGCGTTCAAAGCGCGCGCCGGCTCCCGCACCATCCACTACCAGGGCCATCTCAAGATGATGGGCGCGGTGCAGCCGTTCATCTCGGGCGCGATTT
Source organism: uncultured delta proteobacterium (assembly GCA_963761255.1). Classification (GTDB taxonomy): domain Bacteria; phylum Desulfobacterota; class Binatia; order Binatales; family Binataceae; genus DATGKG01. The sequence continues at coordinate 60,181 of CAVXGH010000010.1, read as the reverse complement.
CCAAGACCATCAACATGCCCGCCGAGGCGACTCCCGCCGATGTAGAAGAAGCCTACATGATGGCGTGGAAGCTGGGGCTGAAGGCAGTGGCGATTTATCGCGACGGCTCCAAGCGCACCCAGCCGCTCAACACCGGCCGCACCGAAAAGGCCGCGGCGCCCGCCGAAATCAAGGCGATGGCCGCGAGCGAAGGTCATCTCAGCCGCCGCAAGCTGCCCGACGAGCGCCATTCGATTACGCATAAGTTCGATATCGCGGGACACGAGGGCTACATCACGGTCGGCATGTACGAGGACGGAAATCCGGGCGAAATTTTCATCAGCATGTCGAAGCAGGGCTCGACGATTTCGGGGCTGATGGATTCGTTCGCGACTGCGATTTCCTACGCGCTGCAGTATGGCGTGCCGCTGCAGTTCCTGGTGGACAAGTTCGCGCACATGCGCTTCGAGCCGTCGGGCTTCACCAAGAACCCGAACATCCCGTACGCGAAATCGATCATCGACTACCTGTTCCGCTGGATGGCGTCGAAGTTCCTCGACGAGGAAGCGAAGCGCGAGGTCGGCATCGTCGAGCAGGCGCGTGAAGGCCTCGAAGACAAGCCGACGTTGACGCTTGCGCATTCCGCGCCGCAACCCTCGACGCCGATTCTGCGCGAGGGCAAGGACGGCGGTCTTCGGCAGTCATTCGTGAACCAGGCGGATGCGCCTCCGTGCCCCGATTGCGGATGCATCATGGTGCGCAACGGCGCCTGCTACAAATGCATGAATTGTGGAAGTACGAGCGGGTGTTCGTAACTAGGAGTTTTAAGCGAGAATGCTTAGAGGATCTATTCGAATCTGCACGCAATCGCGCGACCGTTTATCGAGCGCGCAAAGGAATTAAGCATTTCCACTATGGCGAGAGGCCACTTACTTGAGTTCGACTGAGCGGCGGAGTAATTCGCGTGTCTAATCGTTTGTAACGGCTGCGCTGCGCGACCGTATTTGAATTTCCAGAACGGTCGCAAAATCGGGTGAGAGGTCGGATGAGATCTGCTCGAGGAGGCCTGCGCAGACGTAGAGAACGCCGCCAACGAGGCGAGTTGGAGGATAGCTTTCGGCAACACGCTGGAACGCTTGATGAGCGCTGATACAGCCCGAAACGGATTCGTGACGCAGGTCAGTTGGGAGATTGCGGTGGAAGCTGAGTCAGATGGTGTGAGTGAACTTTCGGTGGCGGATGACTTCGTCGCGCTGTGCAAACTCGGGCATCCACTTGATGAATGCGAGGGGATGCTGTCCGAGATTGGCGATGTCCATCGCGTCGATGTCCAGTGCCGGATGTGCGCGACGGTGTTCGTGTTTCGCGGCGAGATAGACCAGCCCGCTCACTCTGAGTGGCGGCTGGTGGAGAGTTCGGATCCCTTGGTGTTCGAGACCTGCGTTACGAAGCGGATGCGCATCGCGATGGCGGAAGAGATGAGGCGGACGCGGTTTCATGCGCATTGGCAGAGCATCGCGGCGCGCAGCAGATGAGATTCGTAGCACAGGCTTCAGCCTGTGGCGGCGGTGCGGGGAGCGAAGGTGTTGCAGTGGCGGGGGGTGTTTGAGGCCCCGGAGGAACGCGTGGTGGTGGGGAGAGCCTTTGGGGATGGGGCGGTTGCGGATGAATGAGAAGGCGCGCGGCGGCGCTTGATTAAGGCTCTCGGGTTTGGATGATGCGGGCTTCCTCCGGGGCCCGCAAAGAAAGCGAGCGGGGTAAAACCGCTTCATGATGTGGTGTGGCGGTTGAGGATGTGGGAACGGCAGGAGGGGCGGTGCGAAAGCATCGCCCCTCCAAATTTTTGTGGTGACTGTTCCCGATAGTAATGCTCAAAAAGAGAATCGCTGCGCGGAGGTCCCTCGACTCGGCAGCCTCGCTCGGGATGACAAAAGAGAGAAGATCGGCTCGAAGACAAGTGCTCAGGCAAACGGGCTCCCTGACAACCGCCAACTCTGAGGAAAAAACCGAAGCTGCTGAGACGAATCCCCCCGGGCTTTTTTCCGCTAAACCGGCAACGCTTTCTATATTTTGGCGCCGCGTTCCCCCCTGTTTGTCATCCCGAGCGAGGCTGCCGAGTCGAGGGACCTCCGCGCAGCGATTTGCCTGCCTCTTCTTCCACCATTTCTGCGCTCAATTCCCGATGCTCCTCGATCTCCCCAAAGAGCTCTCGACTTAGATCTGTCCAGGTTGGGTTCAGCCGCTCGATTAAATTGATTTTCTTTTCCCGCCGCCAGTTCTTGAGCTGCTTCTCGCGCGCGATTGCCGCTCCGATGTCGTTGGTGTGCTCGAAATAAACCAGTCGGCGCAGTTTGTACTTGCTGGTGAAGCCGCCAAGCTTCCCGGCGAGATGCTCCTCGACGCGTCGAAGAAGGTTGTTGGTGACGCCGATGTACAGAGTGCGCGTGCGATTGCTCATTATGTACACATAGTAGTCGCGCATGACGCTCAGCGTGACTCATAGTGTATTAGATATCAACCAGATGTCCTCAGTCAGCGCGAATGCTCCCAGGGAGGCTCGCGGCCCAAGAGGCAGGCAAATCGCTGCGCGGAGGTCCCTCGGCTCGGCAGCCTCGCTCGGGATGACAAAAAAGAGAGAACAGTCCGGGAGAAGATAGAAATCGTTGGCTCTATGGCGGGGGGCCAGGGTCGAAGGGAATTCGCATCAACCACCCGGACTTTCTTCCGCTATTTCTATCTTCATCAGCTGTGACCGGAAGCGCCGTTGGTACGGCAGAATTTCTTCGCGCCGATTTCTCTCTACTTGTCATCCCGAGCGAGGCTGCCGAGTCGAGGGACCTCCGCGCAGCGATTTGCCTGCCTCTTCTTCCGCCACCTCCAGGTTCAGTTCCCGATGCTCCTCGATCTCACCCAAGAGTTCCCGACTTAGGTCGGTCCAGGTTGGGTTCAACCGCTCGATCAAAATGATCTTCTTTTCCCGCCGCCAGTTCTTGAGCTGCTTCTCGCGCGCGATTGCCGCTCCGATGTCGTTGGTGTGCTCGAAATAAACCAATCGGCGCAGTTTGTACTTGCTGGTGAAGCCGCCAAGTATTCCGGCGCGATGCTCCTCGACGCGCCGGTACAGGTTGTTGGTGACGCCGATATTCAGAGTGCACGTCCGGTTGCTCATTATATAAACGTAATAGTCGCGCATGACGCTGAGCGTGACTCATAGTGTATTAGATATCAACCGCATGTCCTCGATGAGCGCAAATGTCCGGCATGGAGATCGCGGCTCCGAGAGGCAGGCAAATCGCTGCGCGGAGGTCCCTCGACTCGGCAGCCTCGCTCGGGATGACAAACAGAGGGGAGATCGGCTCGAAGGAAAGTGCGCAGGCGATCGCTGGCGCACCGACTTTACAGAAAAGAAGTGGCACTCCACCACCGGCGGACGAGGACGCCCCTCCGGCTTCTACCCGGATGGCACAGTTGTCGCCTAACCACAGAGCGACAACTGCGCCATCCCGCCTCTCACTAACTAACGAGAGAGGAGACAAAGATCAGGTTGCGGCTTCCTTCTCGAGGGCGATCGCTACCACATTGGTCAGCGTGATCACGATTTGCTCCCCGACCTTCACCTGGGTGAGGTTTTCAGGGTTCTCCACGTTGACGGTTTCTACTGTCCCATCCGGCCCTGTCAGTTCGACCGTATTTTTTACCGTATCGATCGCGCTGACCGTGGCGACGACTTGCGTCTGCGTGCCGGCTACCGCGCCTGGAGTCTGTCCCGGAGAGGCGCTGATGAGTCCCTGCTGAAGTGAGACGCTGGGGATGTTCTCATTCGCCAATTTCTTGCGCACCGTCACGACTTCATAGAAGCGCGCAACGAATGGTTCACCGGCTTTGGCGGCCTTCAGATTGTAGGGATTGTAAACGTGAATCGGGAAGGTCTTGCCGTCCGGGCCCTGAATCGTGACTAGCTGCTTTTCGCGATCGACGGAAACGATCTTGCCGTGAATCGTGACGATGGTTTCGGAGCCGATTCCGGCCAGATGCTCGCCGGCTGGCGCGGCCGGTTGTGACATTTGCGGAGGCGGGGGCGGAGGAGTCGAAGCAGTGGAGCATGCCGACATGAAGCCGATCATCAACGTGCCGGCGACTACAGCGGACAGGCGAGTGATCGATCGAGGGTTAATATCGTTGCGGTTCAAAATTCTCACGATTCCTGGAGCCTCACGGATTAAGACAGGATTTCTGGACGATTGTCACCGCATCGGAGCGAAAGTGAAATGGGACCTTCGTCCCACCCGCTGAGATTTTCGGGATTTCGCGCCTCTCCCGCTTTTCGATGCGCGGGAGTAGGATTCATCTTTCGCAATCGCTCTACAGGATGGAACGGAATATCGATGGCAAGTGAAAGAGAACGGGAACTGCGGCGTCGCCGCAAGCGGCGTAAGGAAGTCCTCAAGGAACGCATCCGCGTCGCCCGCAAATCCAAAAAGAAAAAGCGCGCCTAGTCGCCCAGGGGTCAACCTATGGCATACGAAACGGTACTTTACGAAGTTGCGGACCAGATCGCGACCATCACCCTCAACCGGCCCGCGAAGATGAACTCCTACACCCCGCAGATGGGCTATGAAATCAGCGAGTCCATCATGGAGGCCGAGGGCGACCCCAATGTCCGCGTCATCATAATGACCGGGGCGGGCGATCGCGCATTCTGCGCCGGGGCCGATATTGGCGGTTTCGCCAAAGACGTCAACACTCGCGAGAGTGGCGGACGCGGCGAATTTTCCGGCCGTCGCACCGTCGCGCTGCCGCCGCTGCCGACCCTGATGCGCAATCTCTCCAAGCCCACCATTGCCGCTATCAATGGCTATGCGCTCGGCGTCGGGATGACAATTCCGATTCTGTTCGATGTGCGTATCGCGTCGGAGAACGCCAAGATGGGCGTCATCTTCGGGCGCGTTGGCGTGATGGCCGAGCTCGGCTCGACCTATCTGCTGCCGCGCATGATCGGGCTCGCGCGCGCATCCGAGATGATGCTGACCGGAAAGCAGTACACCGCCGCCGAATGCCTCCAGATGGGCCTCATCAGCCAGGTCACGCCGGCCGGCAAAGTGATGGACGGGGCACGGGCGCTGGCGGGCGAAATGCTGCAATGCTCCCCGACCTCGCAGGCGTTCACCAAGCATGCGATCCATCAGGCGCTCGACGGGACCCTCGAAACGGCGATGCAGTTCGAGATGTTCGCGCTGGAAAAATGCTACGTCAGCGCGGAGCACAAGGAATACGTGACCGCGTTCATGGAGAAGCGGAAGCCGGATTTCTCGCGCATCAAGCGCTAAAAAGATCAAGCCTTAGCGGGAATAGAGGCTTGATTGAACGGGAGCGCAGGGATAGAAATACATAACTTAGCGAGTCTCTTTTATCATCTTTTCCTGGAGTCAGATCGTGCCGATTAATTCCGATCGGTGACTCGCGTGGTATTGAGCCCGGCAAAACTAAAAAATTAACGAGGTAAGAAGCATGTCAGTCCATATCGGAGCCATCGCACCCGACTTCACTCAGGAGTCCACCCAGGGGCCGATCAATTTTCATGAATGGATCGGAAACAACTGGGTCATCCTGTTCTCGCATCCTAAGGATTTCACCCCCGTATGCACCACCGAGCTGGGCACGGTTTCGAAGCTGAAGCCCGAGTTCGACAAGCGCCACATCAAGGCGATCGGCGTCAGTGTCGATCCGGTCGATTCCCACAACAAGTGGATCGGCGACATCGAAGAAACCCAGGGCGTGAAGATGAACTTCCCGATCCTCGGCGATGCCGACAAAAAGGTATCGAAACTCTACGACATGATTCATCCGGAGTGGAACGACACGCTGACCGTGCGCTCCGTCTTCATCATCGACCCGAACAAGAAGGTGCGCCTGGTGATCACTTATCCGGCGAGCACCGGCCGCAACTTCCAGGAAATTCTGCGCGTGATCGATTCGCTGCAGCTCACCGATAGCCATTCGGTGGCGACGCCCGCGGATTGGAAGCAGGGCGACGACGTCATCATCGTGCCGTCGCTGCAGGATCCCGAGGAACTCAAGAAGAAGTTCCCCAAGGGATGGAAGGCGCTGCGGCCGTATCTGCGCATGACCCCACAGCCCAACAAGTAGGCAAGCCCTGACGAGAAATCGAAAACCCGGTCCTCGCGAGGGCCGGGTTTTTCATTTCAGATGATCGAGACCGATTTAGGCAGTAAACGACGCCAATTGAGACGGGCCCGAACACAAACCGACATTCTTCCCCTCCTGCAATGTCAGAAAGGCCCGGGCCCGCTTCAGCCGAAGTAATCGTAGGATGGCCTACATCAGCCGATAAATAGGTACTGAAATATCACGCTCTTGACAATAAGTGTGGCGAAGCAGAATTCAGTTAATTTAGGTTGCTAAAATGCCAAGCCGCGTCAACGGCTACCTCAATACGAATGTGCGCTATTAGGAAGCTTAAAGAGGTAGTTGGGCGCTTATAGATATCTAGCGCTATCGCGAAGGTTCATGGCGATATTGAACGTCTAGTTGTCCCAGAACTCATCTGCGAAACCAACCGCCGCAGAGCCGGGTCGGGCTTGAGCCGCAAGGACTGCTGGTAGGCCTCCATTGCTTCGTTGTTGCGGCCTTGGCGCGAGAGACTCACCCCCAGCATCGTCCAGTAGCTTGCGTCCCCCGGATCTCTGGCGATTGCAGCGCGCATCGAGGCTTCCGCGCCGGCGAAGTCGCCACGGTTTAGCATGATCTCCGCGCGCGCGAGTTCCACCGATTTGGCGCCGCCGGGAAGTTTTTCGGCGTGTGCCAGTGCGGAATCGCGCTCAGCCGTCCGGCCTACCGAATCGGCGAGTTTCGCATACTCGATGTAGGCGCCGGCCGGAGCATCGGTCAGCATCGCGAGCGCGCGCTTCAGCTCGCCCAGCGCCTCGTCGATACGACCCATCCTCACGTGCACCGACCCGAGATGGTAGAGATTCACGCCGCTCTCGGGCGCGATGTCGTAGGCGAGCTGGAACTGTTTTTCGGCACCATCCACATCGCCACGATCGACGAGGGCGACGCCAAGACGGTCGTGACATAAGCTGGAGCGCGGCGACCGCTCCACGCAGGTCGAGAACAACGCGTACTCGTCATGCCAGAAGCTTTCGACATGAAACAGGATGCCCGCGCATGCGATGGTAACGATCGCCGTCGTAGCTGCGAGCAATCGGTTCGACGGCTCAAGCTTCGGCAGGTAGGTCGTCGCGAGCTCGGCGACCGCGATGCAGAAGGCGACCGACGCCATATAGAGGTAGCGGTCTTCGACCAGCGCGATCGGCGTGAACGCGCGAAGGTTCAGCACCGGCCCGATGCTGACGGCCATCCACACTGCGCAAAAGAGATAGAGCCGTCGGCGAGGATCATTCCACAACGCGAAAATCGCCGCGCCGGCGAGAGCCATCAGCGCGAACAGCGGCAGGTAGAAAGCGCTCGAGAGCACCGACGATACGATGTCCACCGGATGCACCGGCGCCGCACGCCACGGCTCGATCAGCATCAGTACGTAGGTTCCGAGCACGCGCGGAATCGTGAGCAGCTCCTGCGCGCGCGTCATCGTGCTGGTGAGGTTGAGCCGGCTGAGGAACCCGAGCACGAGGTATCGAATCACGAGATAGATGGCCAGTTCGACGAAGAATGGCGCCGCCGCAATGACCGCGGGCACGATGCGCTCGCGCACGGTACCAGGTTTCTCCTCACGCCGGAGGAGAACCACGTACGCCATAACGATCAGCGGGAACGCCGCCGCCGATTCGTGGCTGAGCAGCGCCATCGTATAGAACACCGGCGCGAGGATCTTATTCGCATGCGTAACGCGCTCGCTCCGGATGAAGCACAGCAATCCCGCGAGCATAAAAACCGCGCTCATCGGCAGCGGAATCGCCGTCGGCCATACCACCGCCTGCGCATGAACCGGCAACACCCCGAACAGCGTCGCCGCGATGATGGGCGTCCACCGCGAGTCAGTGATTTCGCGCGCAATGCGGAACACCAGCCATACCGCGATGAGGTGCACCGCGATCATCATCAGGTGCCATCCGGCGGGCGCGAGGCCGAACATTTGGTAGTTCACCCATAGCCATACATCTTGTAGGGGCCGGTAATACGCGCTCTGCGGAAGTTTGTTCGGATTGCGGAACCACCACGAGTCATTGACGAACGATCGCCACACCATCGCCGGGTCGCCGATCGAGCGATTGATGACGATCATCTCGTTGTCGTCGAAGACGAAGGCATTCCCGACGCATCGAAGGTACACGATGAGCGTGATGGCGAGCGCGGCGAGGGGCGTATCCGAGAGCGTTGCGAGCGACCAGATGTGGCGCGCCAGCGAAGGTCTCTCGGGTGCGGCCTCGATGCGATCGGGCCGGCGCCGCGCGGCGTTACGTTGCTTCTTCGAACTCAATGAACCAGATGCTCTGTTCCGTGGATCGCGGGATGTCGCATTTTACCCGTCGCGGTGCGATTCGGAAAACTTCCTTGGCGCTCACTTGCACATATCGTATGGTGCCGATGGGGCTTGATGTCTACATCTCTATCTAACCACAGCGCGGTACGCTTTCGCCTCGTTCTCGCGATGCTGCTGCTCGTGGTCGCCGGCATCGCGCGAAGCGGGTTTGCCGCCGAGACTGAACCACCGTTCTCGCTCTTCTACCAGGGACGCGAATCGCTGGCGCTGCATCGCCTCGAACTCGATCCCTCCACGCACATCGTCATCTCGCCCAACGATGCGCAAGCGGCGGTCTATCAGGATGAACTTCCGGCACCTGGACCCGACCTCGATGCGCTGAAAGCTCGCCTCGAAGCGGGCATGGGGGTGGTTCTGATTCTCGGCGCTGATGTCGATGCCGCCGCGCTCGAGGCTCTGACCGATGGCGCCATCGAACAAACTGGCGTGGTCGAGGCGCCATCGGGCCCCGGTCATGCGATGGCGGCCGAGAAGCTCGCCGCGGTCATCAGCTACGTCGGCCCGGCCGATGATCCTATCGCGACCAACGTGAGTTGGAAGTCTGCCGTGCGAATCCAGGAGCGCAGCCTGCTGAAGGTTTCTTCCGCGGCGACCGTGATGGTGTCCACAACCAGTCTCGATCCGATTCATCCCGGCACGCCGATCCTGCTGCGCACCAGGGTCGGCAAGGGCACCCTCTACATCCTCAACGTATGGCTCAAGCAGGGCGACCTCGCGCAGCGCGAGACAAGTTATCTGCGAATGTTGCAAGGCGCGCATGGCGCGCAGAACTACGACTTCCAGCGCTTCTTCTTTTTCAACTGGCTGCTCTACGCGATGACGCGCGAGTCCGCGGGAATCGCTCCCGTCCGCTACGGCTACTGGGTCGCGGCGCCGGTGCCGGGTCCGTTCGCGAAGGCGGTGCTGATCGGAATTTTTGGGGTCACCTTCGGCGCGCTGCTAGTCGGGGTCCTCTGGGCGCGCCGCTATAGCAATCGCCATCCGGAGGAGGTCGAGCATTTTTATCGGCGCGGTGCGGCGCCACCGCAGCCGGCCTCGCTCGGCGCCGCGGCAATGCCGCAGGAGCTGCCCGAAACTCCGGTGGCGCATGGCGATCCGCGCTGGGAGATCGTCGGCTTCCATCGCCCGCTCTCGGGCTTCATCTATAACTACATGCTCAATGTCTTCGGGCTCATCCCGTTCAACTTCCTCATCACGTTCTGGATCGATCGCAACTTCATCAATCCGTTCCTCGAAGCGCGCGGCGCGGGCCAGGCGGTCGCGCAAGTGATGCTCTTCCTCATTCCATTGCTCGATTTGGGCACCAGCCAGGCGATGGTCAAGTACTATGCGGAGTATCGGGTCAAAGAGCCCGGCCGCGCGATCATGTACATGCAGTTTTTCGTCTGGTTTCATCTGCTGCTTGGCGTAGGAGCGCTCGGTGCGCTTGGTGTACTGGGAGCACTCGCGGTACCCGGAAACCGCATTCGCGTACCTGAGCTGGTTTGTGGTGCTCAACTCGCTGGCGTGGGTACCGCCCTTCTTTCCAATCTTCGCCGCCCTTTTCCGCGGTCAGCAACGCTTCGATTACGCACAGCTCGAGACCCTGCTGTTCTTCGGAATGAATCCCGCGTTTCAAATGATTGGCGCGAGCATCGGACGCCACTGGGGCCTGATGCATCCGGCCTACGGCGAGGGCATGGGCGTGGTGATGGGCTTCGCGTTCGGCTACATCGTCGGCAACCTGACGCTCGGACTCATCAGCTGCGTCTTCTACGAGCGGATGGGGATGCGCCTGCTGACCATGATGCTCGCGCATTTCAACCGCGACACCATCAAGAAATCGCTCGCGTATGGCGCCAAGCTGACCGCCGGCACCGTGATGCCGTTTTTCACCTGGGGCACCGTGCCGGTCATCATGGGCGCGCTGCTGCCGAACTTCCTCGAACTGAACGAAATCTGGATCGTCGTATACGGGCTGACGTTTGCCTACCTCGAAACCGGCGTTTCGATCTTCCTCTCGCTGATGCCGTCGATCTCCGAAAGCTATTCGCAAAACATGATCAAGCTGACTCAGCGCTACATCGACCAAGGCCTTCGATGGGGCCTGATGGCGACCACGATGATGGGTGGCGCATACGTGGTGTTCTGCGGCCCGCTCATCGAAGGGCTGCTGCCGCCGCAGTTTTCGCGCGCGGTCGGGGTCCTGGTCCTGGTTCATATTTTCCGGCTGTTCGATTTTTTCGTGCGCGAGCCAGACCAGGTTTTTCAGGCGGTCGGACGCTCGGGAACGTTCACCATCGCGGCGATCATCGAAAATGCTTTTCGCATCGGCATGACCTGGTTCTTCATCAAATGGTGGGGCTTCCATGGACTGTTCTGGGCCTTCTCCGCCTCCGCCGCGATCAAAGCGCTGTTCGTGTGGCCGGTGATGGCGCGCTACGTCATCGCGCCGGTCTTCAGCGTGTGGCAGACCTTCGTGAACCCAATCGTTTCCGCGTTTCGCCAACTACTTCATCCTGCGCGCGATCGCGACCGCGTTGTGGCACGGCCCGGGGCATACGGCGAATACCTGGCTGGTCGTCATGCTCACGCTGATCGGCTCACTCCCGAGTCTATATGTTCATCAGCGCACTGCTCGGATGGGATGACGAGGAGTTGCGGGAGTTCAAGGACGCGGTCGATCTGATTCCCGCGCCTTTCGCGATTTTCGCGCGGATCACCTATGCGATCGTCAACGTCGGATGCTCGTTGAGTCCGCTGCATAACCGCTTTCCCGCCAAGCTCAATGCCGAGGCGGCCCTCGAGGCCGCGCAACTCACCGCCGCGAAAGTTCAGATGCACTAACCGTTTCTCGATCCTCGGCACGGGGCGCGCTAGCCTCGAACCCACATCCTTCAAACTTGAGCGGAGTTTTCATCATGGACTTTCCCGAAGGCACTTTTACCATTGGCGGCGATCTTAAGGTTCGACGGCTCGGGTTCGGCGCGATGCGCATCACGGGCCGCGGGATATGGGGACCGCCCGCGAACGAAGATGAAGCCATCCGCGTGTTGCGCCGCGCAGTGGAACTCGGCGTCAATCTCATCGACACTGCGGACTCATACGGGCCGGAAGTTTCGGAGCGCATCATCGCGAAGGCGTTGCATCCGTATCCCGTCAGGCCTCGTGATTGCGACCAAAGGCGGACTTGCTGCGGCCCAGTCCGGGTCAATGGAGTCCCAATTGCCAGCCCGCGCATCTCAAGGAAGCGTGCGAGGGCAGTTTGAAGCGGCTGAAACTCGATCGCATCGATCTTTACCAGCTCCACACCCATGATCCTCGTGTGCCGGTGGAGGATTCCATCGGAGCGCTGGCGGAATTCGCGCAGCGGGAAAATTCGCCACATCGGGGTTTCGAACTTTTCAGTCCCTGAGTTGAAGCGGCGCAAAAGATCGCGCCGATCGCTCTCGGTACAGAATATGTACAACATGAACGATCGCAAATCCGACTCGGTGCTCGATCGGTGCGAGGCCGAAGGTCTCGGCTTCCTGCCCTACTTCCCGCTCGCGGTCGGCAGTCTCTCGCGCGGCAGTTCACGCATCGATGCGATCGCGAAACATCACCACGCCACACCGAGTCAAATCGCGCTCGCATGGCTCCTGAAGCGCTCGCCGGTAATGCTGCCGATTCCGGGAACCTCTTCGGTCGCGCATCTGGAAGAAAACGTCGCCGCCGCGAACGTCCAACTCAGCGACGACGAATTCCAATCGCTCGCGCGCTAGGCCGCCTTCGGCGTGGTGAATTGGCGCGGCAGCGTGCCGATGATCTTTTCGCGTTCGAGCGCTTCGATCTCGGCTTCGGACATTCCGAGGATCTCGCCGAAGACTTTGCGATTGTGCTCGCCCAGCAATGGCGCCGGACGATCAGGCGACCAGCGGCGTTTCGGAAAAATGTTCCGCCACGCCCGGATAGAGATGCGTGCCGACCACTGCGCGCTCGACCGGAACGATAAAATCCTCGCGCCGATAATTGCGCATCGCCGAGGATGTCGGCCGCCGAATGCACCTGCCCCGCGATGAGGCCCGCATCGATCAGTTTGCGCGAGGTTTCCTCAGCGCCGAGATCCTTCAGCGCGCGCGATAACTCCGCGTCGAGCGCATCTTCGTTGCGCTTGCGATCCGATGCGCTCGCGAAGCGGGAATCATTTGCGAGCGCATCGAGGCCGAGCGCGCCGGCGAGCTTGCGCCATTGCTCATCGGAGTCAGCGGCGAGCGCGACGAATCCCGACCCGCATCGATAAATTCCATGCGGCGCGTGCGCCGGATGCCGATTGCCGCGCGGTTTCGGCACCTGGCCGGTTACCTGGCATTCGATGATCGCTTCGGCAACGAACGGAACCACTCCCTCGACCTGCGCCAGCTCGATGTGCTGCCCGCGCCCGGTGTCCTCGCGCTCGCGCAGTCCGACCAGCACCGCGAACAGCCCGTTGAGACCGGCCGAAGGATCGCCGAGCGCATTGCTCAAAGTGTAGGGTTGTCCGCCATCGTGATATCCCACCAGCCCGGTCACGCCCGCGACGGCCTCGATGGTGTTGCCGTAGCCGCGCGCGTTTCTCTCGGGCCCTTCCGCACCGAATGACGGCATCGAGATCATCATCGAGGCGCGGATTGAGCGGCGCCAGCGTCTCCCACGAAAGCCCCAGCTTCGGCATGACGTCGGGGCTGTAGTTCTCGATCAACGATGTCGGCGGTCGCGACCAGCCGCTTGACGATCTCAATCCCGCGCGGGCTCGTCGAGATCGAGCGTCGCGCCAATCTTGCCGCGATTGGCAGTGTTGAACGGCGCTGAGCGCTCGATGACCTGCATCTCCGGCGGACCCATCGAGAGCGAGCCGCGCCACCAGTCGAAATGGAGTGTGTCCTCGATCTTGATGACCTCGACGCCCATCTCCGCCAGCAACTCGCCGAGCAGCGGCCCGGCCCATCCCATCGAAAGATCGATGGCCCTGAGTTTTCCTTCGACGATTGTCTTCATATGGTGCCCGCCGCTTTCAAATCCGCGAGTTCGCGATCGTTCAAGCCGAGCCGCCCGCAAAAAATTTCCCGATTATGTTCGCCCAACTTCGGCGCCGGACGCGACGGCTCCGGCCGATGCGACCCCATCCGCAGAGGCGCGCCCGGAATTCGGATTCGCCCCAGCACCGGATCATCGATAGTCTCGAAATATTTGCGCGAAGTGAGCTGCTCCCATTCCAGCAAGCTCGGCGACGTTGGGAATGCCGACCAGCGGAATCGCGCGCGCCTGCCCCTCGCGATGGAGCCACTTGCGGTCGTGCTGGAGGAAAAATTCCTCGACGATCTGCGAGCAGCGCGTCATTGTTGACATAACGCTGGAGCGCGGTTTTGAAGCGATCGTCGGTGATCAGCTCCGGCTTGCCCATCAGCTCGCATAGATTCTCGAACTGCTTGTCGGTGACGCATTGCACACCGGCGTATCCGTCCTGGCATTTGAGCGTGACGATCATGAACGGACCGACGGCGAAGCGCTTGCCCGGCGCGCTCGCGCACGACCCCGCTGTATTGAAATCCTACTGGCTCGTAGATCATCGTCAGCGCCGCCGCTTCGAGGAGCGCTACATCGACATGCTGGCCGTGTCCGAGAGTCAAGTCGCGCGCGAGCATCGCTTGCATCGCCGCGATCGCGCCGAACAACCCGCCGATGTATTGCGCGAGCGATCCCGGCGGCGTTAGTGGCTCGCGATCGGGCTCGCCGACTGGATAGGTCCATCCGCCGCGCGCGAACAGCGTGAGGTCGTTGAGACGCGCATCACGATCGGGACCATCGGCGCCGAAGTTCGATATCGAGACGACCGAGAGCTTCGGAAATCGCTTCAGCAATTCCTCCGATGCGAGGCCGAGACTGCTCCAGCGTGCCGGGCGCGAAGTTCTCGATCAGCAGGTCCGCGCCGTCGAGCATCTGCATCAGCAGACTCGACCCCGCGCTGATGCTTCAAGTTGAGCGTCACGCCGAGCTTGTTGGTATTGAGGAAGGCGAAGCGCCCGCCGCGATCCCGTTCGACTGATGCTCCGGCCGACGCGGTCCCTGCCTTGCGCGCACCCTCGCCCCATGGCGGCTCAACCTTGATGACGTCGGCGCCGACCTCGGCCAGCAGCCGGGTCGCATATGGACCCGCGATGTGATGCGTCAGGTCAACGACATGTGTGTTTCGCAGCGACGAATACCGCATTTGATAGATGCCCCAAGCTTCCGGCCATCTGACTACCGAGAGCTTGCTGTCGTCAAGCGAAACCTCGCTTGTCGGCGGCGAGGGCGACGCGCTAATGACTTTCTATCGGCCCGCGTCGGCAGGGCGATGGAGGTTCGTAATGAGCAGCGTGCTTGAATTGGAATCCACTCCCGAGGTCCAGGACCTGCGCAAGAAGGTCGGCGATTTCCTTACCGAGTTCATCTACCCCAACGAAAAAATTCTCGATCGCTACGACGACACCTCGCGCGTGACGATGAAGTCGATTCAAAACGAGGCGAAGAAGCGCGGGCTATGGGCGCTCGGCCTGCCGAAAGAAATCGGCGGCGGTGGTTTGCCCTTCATGCACTATGTTTTCGTCAACGAGATCGTCGGGCGCAGCGAGTTCGCGATCGCGGGACTCGGCACGCATTCGGCGCAGGACGCGACGATGCTCTACCTCTACGGCAACGCCGAGCAGAAGAAGCGCTGGCTGCAACCGCTGGTCAATGGCGACATCTATCCATGCTTTTCGATGACCGAGCCGGAAGTCTCGGGCGCCGATCCGACCGGGCTGCAAACGCGCGCGGTGCAGGACGGCGACGAATGGGTCATCAACGGGCACAAATGGTTTACCAGTGGCGCCGATCGAGCGGCCTTCGCCACCGTGATGCTGGTGACCGAGCCGAACGCGCCGACCTACGAAAAGTTCAGCATGATCATCGTGCCGACCGATACCAGGGGCTTCAACATCATTCGCCCGGTGCCGGTCATGGGTGAGACTGCCGGTGGACATTGCGAGATTCGCTACGAAGATTGCCGCGTGCCGCTGACCAATCTCCTCGGGCCACGCGGGCAGGCATTTAAGATCGCGCAGAAGCGGCTCGGCCCGGGCCGCATCTATCATTGCATGCGATGGCTCGGGCAGGCGCAGCGCGCATTCGAGCTGATGTGCCAGCGCGCGCTCTCGCGCAAGACTTTCGGCAGCACGCTCGCGGAGAAGCAGACGGTGCAGAACTGGATTGCCGATTCGGCGGCGGAAATTCAGGCGGCGCGTCAGCTCACCCTCAACGCGGCGGCGAAGGTCGATGCGGGCGATGAGGCGCGCGTCGAGATTTCACTGATCAAGTTCTGGGGCGCAAAGGTGCTGCACGATGTCATCGATCGCGCGATCCAGGTGCACGGCGCGCTCGGGGTTTCGGAAGACACTCCGCTGGCGAAGATGTATAGGCATGCGCGTTTCGCGAGGATTTACGATGGCCCCGACGAGGTGCATCGGATGGTGGTGGCGCGGCGCATCCTGAAGGAGTTCAAGGACGGCCGCACCTACGACTTCGGCCGCGGCGTGAGGTCGCACGGCTTCAAGACGGAACTGTAGCCATTGGCGCGAATGAACGAGCGGCGGAGGCCTCGGGCCTTCGCCGCTTTCCTTTGGAGCGCGAAATTTTGTCGCAAGCTACAGCGCTGAGGTGCCGCGCTCGCCGGTCCGGATGCGCACCACTTCTTCCATCGGCATCACGAAGATTTTGCCGTCGCCGATGCGGCCGGTGCGCGCCGCGCGCTCGATGGTTTCCACCACCTGCGGACAGAGCTCGTCCGCGACGATGATTTCGAGCTTCACCTTGGGCAGGAAATCCACCACATATTCCGCGCCGCGATAAAGTTCGGTGTGGCCCTTTTGCCGGCCGAAGCCCTTGACCTCGCTGACGGTGAGGCCCTGCACCCCGATACTGGAGAGCGCCTCTTTAACCTCATCGAGTTTGAAAGGTTTGATGATTGCTTCGACCTTTTTCATTTTAATTGCCCAGCCTTCTCGTCAAGAACCTGGGGCGCTCGCAACGCGCCCTCTTCTACCTTTTCCTTATATACCCGCCCTGACGCAAGCCCTATCGATGAAAGCTCACCCCGCGTTCGCCTTCCTGCCGACTTCGAACCGCTTCTCTTCGCCAGCGACCAGCCGGCGAATGTTCTCATGATGCCGAAACAGCACCAATGCGGACATCACGATCGCGAGGAGCAGATATGGCCGCGGCAGCGAGAGCGCTGCGACTGCGGGCACCAGCACGATCGCTGCGATGATCGAGGCCAGCGACATGATGCGCGAGGCCGCCATCGTGATGCCGAAGGCTGCCAGCGCGAACAGCAGCGCGAGCGGCGCGAGGACTGCCCATACGCCGAGCGAGGCGGAAATTCCTTTGCCGCCGCTGAATCCCAAAAACACCGAGGCGATCGATCCCACGAATGCCGCGAGCCCGACCCATGCGAGGATCGCGGGAGGAAATCCCATCAAACGCGCGACGGCGACCGGAATCGCTCCTTTGAGGATGTCGCCGACGAAGGTGATCGCGGCCGCGATGCCTCCTCCGGCCCGCGCGACGTTGGTCATGCCGATATTGCCGGAGCCGACCGCGCGCGGATCGAAGCCGCGCATTTTTCCGACGATGATGCCGAAGGGAATCGATCCAATGAGGTAAGCGGCGACGATTAGCAGCGCGATGGTCATAGTTCGATCGCGCCTCGATTGTCAGATGCAAAGAGAAAGATGGTCGGGGTGACTGGATTTGAACCAGCGACTCCTGCGTCCCGAACGCAGTGCTCTGGCCAGGCTGAGCTACACCCCGATCCGCGGGAAATTTGGCCGAACGTGAACCGACCCAAATTTATAGCATCCATCGATAGGTTGTGCGAACCGGCGCGCGAGCATCGGCTCAATGGGGTTAATCATATGCCATCGAAGGCGGATAGTCGCGCGATTTGAGCCATGCTCTTGACATCGCGTGCGGTGCAATGTCGAATCCTACCACCAACGGCTTGGGGAGAAGTGAAATTGTCGATTAAGAGATGTGTCGCGGCTCTGGCGTGTTTTCTTGCGCTCGGACGGTCGGGGATGGTATTCGCGCAGGCGACCACGATAACGACCACTTGCCCCACCAGCTTTACCTGCGCCTTCAGCGCTGCCGAAACGCTGTCGCTGGTGACCTCGAAAAACGTAGGTTCAGCCGGACAACCCGACGTATACGTCGGTTACATTGCCTTCCAGGGCTCGACGGTTACGATGACAGGGCAACAGAATGTGAATGGTACGGTCGGCGCGATCGGAACTGCGACATCTGGATCACCCTCCGTATTAACGGGCAGCTGCACAACGGGCATCAATGGCCAACCTGCGATCATCACATTTCCCGGCACCGCATCTAATACCAGGACTCAACTGTCCTTCGTAACGAATGTCGCCAACACGGAGCTCCAATTCATCCTTACCCAGGACATCAACAGTACCAGCGTTACTTCGGCCAATAGCGTCAGAATCGGAGTTTGCCGCCAGTAGCAGGCGCCTGTGTCGCGAATCATTACAGGCGTTTCTTCGAGGAGTTGGCTCAAGCTCGCGGGCGTGGCCGGCTATGCCCTCCTGATGATGGCGAGCCTCTTCGGCTTGCGAGCCTCGCGCGCGCAGTCCTCGCCCACGGTCACTCCGGTCACCAGCGTTCTCACCGTCAAGCCCGCCACACTGAGTTTCGATTTCCAGGTGGTGCTGCCGCCCAATGGCGTTGCCAGCAAGCCGCAAAACATCATGCTCAGCGTCGCAAAGAATCAGGCCGACCCGGTGACGATCGAATCGATTATGGTCTCGGATCAGAATCCTTCGCCGCCGCAGTTCATCGTTCAGGCTAATAACTGCACGGTCATCCAGCCTGGCGCCGCTCCATGCAAGGTGCCGATTGTTTTCCAACCTAACGGCTTGAAGAGGCGCCCTGCGGTGCTGCTAATCAACAGCAACGCCAGCAATGTCACGAGCATCGCGCTGGTGGGGCATGCGAAACAGGGCACCCTCAGCATCAATCCCGGGTCGCTGAGTTTTCCGGTGGCTGAAGTGAGCGCCTCGCCGAGCCCCGGCAAGTCCGTTACGCTGTCGAACCGTAACGCGGCGCAACTTATCCTGAGCAGGATCTCATCGAGCAACCCGGACGTCTTTCTTCTCACCAACAATTGCCCAACGACGCTGCAACCGAGCGCGCAATGCACCATCAGCGTAAGCTTTCAGGCGGACCGCAATGGCACCATCGGCGGCAAGATCTACATCACCGATAACGCCGCAGGTCCCAATCGCGTGAACTTGTCCGGAAGTGGCAAAGGAAGTCCGACGCCCACACGCAGCCCGACTCCGACCAGGTCGCCGACGCCCTCGCCCACCAAAGCGCAGGGGCCGTACCCGATGCGCGCGTTCCCGGTGATGCACTAAAAGGAAATCGCGCGTCTATTGATCGGAGCTCTGCGCGTGGGCGATCAGATCGCGCATCTCCGCGACGATCTGGCGATAGTCTTTCTCGCCGAAAATTCCTGAGCCCGACACGAACACGTTGGCGCCGGCGGCTTTCACGTCGGCGATATTGTCCGCCTTCACCCCGCCATCGATCTCGACGTCAACCGACAAGCCGCGCCGCTTCAGTTCGCGACGGACCTCGCGCAGCTTCTGCAGAGACTCGGGAATGAAATGCTGCCCGCCAAAACCGGGATGGACGCTCATGATCAGGATCATGTCGAGATGCTCGGCGGCCGCGATCACGCGATCGATTGCAGTCTCGGGATTGATGCCGATCGACGCGCGCGCGCCCAGGTCGCGAATTCGCTTCGCCATCTTCGGAATGTCGGGACAAACTTCGCAGTGAACCGAAACCGAATTGGCGCCCGACTTGATAAACACCTCGACGTATTTTTCCGGCTCGCTGATCATCAGATGCGCATCGAGCGGAAGCTTGGTGACCTTGCGAATGGCCTGCAGAATCGGCACACCCATCGAGATGTTCGGCACGAAGTGCCCGTCCATCACGTCGAAATGGAGCAGGTCCACGCCCGCGCGCTCGACCGCTGCAATCTCTTCACCGAGTCGGTTGAAGTCGGCGGCGAGCAGCGAAGGAGCGATTTTGTCGGCGCGCGTCATCCTCGCAAGATAGCGGCTTGACGCCGCGCCCGCAAAGATTCAGCGGCGCACAATCCGCGCGGCGAAAAATCCATCGAGCCCGGAACGATCGGGACGCGTGAGCAGCGTGCTATCTGCGCGAAGGAGATCGTCAAGTTGTTCATGCGCCGCAGGGTGTGCATCGATCTCATAAGCCGGATGCTCCGCGAGAAACTCGGTGACGACGCCCTGCCCTTCCTCGGGCATCAGGCTGCAAACCGAGTACACCATCGCGCCGCCAGGTCGAAGCAGAGCGGCCGCGGTGCGCAGCATTGCGAGTTGCAGCACCGCCATCCGCGAGGGATCGCTCGGCTTGAGGCGCCATCGAATCTCCGGATGCTGCCGCAGAGTGCCGGTCCCGGTGCATGGCGCATCGAGGAGGACATAATCGAAGCTGGCGAGCCGAAGCGGAATTTCCTTAGCGACATCAGCGCGCGCGAAGAGCAAATTCTTATGCCCGAGCCGCTCCGCCACACCCCGCGCGCTGCGCAATCCGGCAAGGTTCAGATCAAGTGCGATGACCTTCCCTCTTTCTGACCCCCCTTCCCTAAAGGGAAGGGGCTGGGGGTTAGGTCTCCGGATGATCTCCGCGAGATGCGTCGCCTTCCCGCCCGGTGCCGCCGAGCAATCGACGACAATGGCTCCTGGTGCAGGCGCCAGCATCCTCGCGATGATCTGCGACGCCTCGGACTGCACCTGAAAGAGACCCTCGCGAAAACTTTCCGAATCCAGATGCGGCGAGCCCTTGAGAATCAGCGTTTCGGGAAAGCGGCCCTCACCTGCGACTTCGAGGCCGTCAGTCCTGATGCGCGCGAGAATCTCCTCGCGCGGCGCGCGCGCCAGGTTGAGTCGAATCGCGGTCGGTGCGGCCTCATTGTCGGCGGCCATCAGCGCCTCGGCGCCTACAAGACTGAAGGTGGCGATGAAGCGCTCGGCCATCCAGCGCGGATGCGAATACTTGAGCGCGAGCGATCCAATCTCATCATTGGCGATCCTGAAAACCGGAGCGTTCTGGCGCGTCGCCTTGCGCAACACCGCGTTGATGAATCCGGAGGCGTCGCGCGTGCGCCGCTCGGAATTCGCGATAGTAACGGCAGTATCGACGACGGCATGCTTCGGCACCCGATCGAGATGACGCAGCTGAAAGAGTGCGAGGCGCAGGATTTCCAGAACGGCGGCATCGATTTTCGCCAGCGGTCGCGACGCCAGCCGCTGGATTTCGAAATCAAGCTGCGCGCGCCACGCAACCGTTCCGAGCACCATCAGCGTGATGAGCCGGCGATCGTTGAGTTCAAATTCGGGGAGGCGATCTCCAAGGAGCGCGTCAGCAAAGGCGCCCTTGTGATTCACGCGAAACAGAATCTCAAGCGCCGCCTTGCGCGCCGCTATTCCCGCCGATTCCTTTTTCGGAGTCGCCAAATCACGCGCCTAGTTTGTCGCCGACTGCGAGGCGACGCCCACGTGCCCAGTCGCCGGCGCGCATGCGTTTGCGGCCGGGTGCCTGCACCTCGAGCAACTCCAGCGCGCCGTCACCGCATCGCACGATGGGGTTTGTCGCGAGGCTGACAATGGTGCCCGGCTGCGCGTCCGAATCGGATGCGAGCGCGCGGGCGCGATAGATCATCAGATCGATTCCACCGACAGTGGTCCGCGCGACCGGCCACGGATCATACGCGCGCGTCATCCGCTCGATTTGCGCGGCCGGCTTTAGCCAATCGATCGTCGCGTCCGCCTTGGCGATGATTTTGGTGTAGGTCGCGAGGCTCTCATCCTGCGCCGTCTCCGTCAGGTCGCCGCGCCGAATTTTTTCCAGCGCCTCCAACAATGCCTCCGCTCCGAGTTCCGCGAGCTTGCGCTTGAGCGAGCCGGTGGTTTCGTCATCCGCGATCGGAATCGCGCGCGCATGCAGCATCGCGCCCGCATCCATCTGCTCGACGACGCGCATGATGGTGACGCCGGTCTCGCGATCGCCCGCCAGGATCGCGCCTTCGATCGGCGATGCACCGCGATGACGCGGCAGCAACGACGCGTGCGCGTTGATGGGCATGATGCGCGGAGCCGCGAGGACCTCATTGGGCAGGATGCGTCCATAGGCCGCGACCACCAGCAGGTCCGGCTCGAATGCTTTCAGCTCGGCGAGAAATTCCGGCGTGCGAATCCTGGTCGGCTTCAACGTCGCGATTCCATAACGCGCCGCAACCGCTCCGACCTCCGATGATTGTGGTTTCTGACCGCGGCCACGCGGCTGATCCGGCCGCGTCACCACTCCGGCGACCTGATGGTTCTCACCCGACGCGGCAATCAGTCTTTCAAGGATGTGGGCGGCCAGCTCCGGCGTGCCCATGAAGACAATTTTCAAGGGAAGCGAGGCGTTCAGATTTGGACCGAGGGCGGCCTCGCCTTTTCGTAGGTGCCATCTTTGATCATTTTCTTGACTTTGCGTCTATAGATCTCGCGCTTGAGACGGCTGATGCGATCGATGAAGAGTTTGCCATCGAGATGATCGATCTCATGCTGCAAGGCCACCGCGAGAAGATCATTCGCCTCGATCTCGATTTGCTTCTGATCCGGCGTCCAGGCGCGCACCAGGACGTTCTCGGCGCGCTTCACGTCCGCAGTGAAATCGACAATCGACAGGCATCCCTCTTCCCAGATGATCGAGCCTTCGGCCTCGACAATCTCGGGATTGATCAGCTTGAGCAGCGACTTGCCGGGATTGTCGTGGTCGGTATCGAGCACGATGATGCGCTGCGAGGACCCGACCTGCGGCGCCGCGAGGCCCACCCCGGGCGCGGCATACATCGTCTGCGTCATGCTATCGATGAAGGCCGCCAGCTTGCCGTCGATGTTCTCGACCTCTTGTGCTTTCTCTTTCAGCGACGCTTCGGGATATTTCAGAATTCTGAGCAGTGCCATGGTGTTGCGAACTACCCAGTCTATCAAACGGCGAAAACCCTAAAAAGCGGCCTCCGAATGCCCCTATGCGGCCATCCCGTGCCTGGCAAGGAAAGTTTCCATCGCGCGCACGCATGCCTCTGGCCGCTCCATTTGCAGGAAATGCGTGGTGTCGGGAATCGCCTCGTACTCGACCGGCGTTTCCTCCGCGACCGCCTTGCTGAGCAGGCCGGGAACGCTCGGGCCTTCGATGTTCGGATCCGCGCCGATGAGCTTCACCGGCGCCTTTACGTGCCCGAGCTTCACCCATAGCGAAGGATCGCGATTCTCCTCGAACACGCGCGCCTCCAGTTCGCGCGGGCATGCGAGGATCCATTCGCCGGACGAAGGCTCCTCGCGCAGCGTCGCGCGCGCCATCAGGTCGTAGGCCTCGGGACGCCATCGCGAGAACACCGGCCGCGAGGCCAACTGCTTCGCGAAATCATGCGGGGTCGGGTAGCGCTCGGTGCGCTTGCGCGCGCGCACCGCGAGCTGATCCTTGTCGCCCTGCTGGGCGTTGCGCAGCGGATGGCCATCGCGCGGGTAGATCGGCGGATCGACCAGCACCAGCGCACGCCACCTTTCGGGATGTTCCAGCGCATGACGAATCGCAATCAGCCCCGACAGCGAGTGGAAGACCCCCGCGATCGGTTTGGGACCGAACTCGCGATCGACTTCGCTCAGTATCCTCTCGAGGTCGACGACGAAATGCGCCATGTCGTGACCGGCGCCGCCGTGCAATGGATTCTCGCCGTGATTGCGCACATCGAAAAGAATGAGGTCATAGCGATCGCGCAGCAGGTTCCAGAATGGGAGATACGCATCGATGGCGAGCCCGTTGCCGTGGCATAGCACCAGGCGCGGGCCGGCTGGATTCCCGTGACGACGCACGCGAATGATCGCGCCATCATCCATTTTCAAATCGAGGATACGATTGGGCTTCGGCAACTCGACGATGCCCGCGGTCGGATGTGTCTGATGTTCACTCACACGCCGATTTTCTCAGAGCATGCGCACCGGGTCGATATCGATGCTGAGGTGAACATCGGCCTCGCGGGCGCGCCGCGCAAGCGTGGCCTGCATCGCGGAGAGCGCGGTGCGCAGCGCGGTGAGATTCTCGGACTTCACCATCACCTGCCATCGATAGCGTTTCTTGATGCGTTCGATCGGCGCCGGCGCGGGGCCGAGCACGCGGATGATGTCCGGCGACGCGGTCCTTCGATATGCGTCGGCGGCGCGCGAAAGCGCATGCGCGGCCGAGGTTGCGACGCGCGACACCGCCTCGGGATCCTCGCCCTCGATCCGCACCATCGCGAGCTTCGCAAAGGGCGGATAAGAGAGCTCGCGGCGCAGTTCCAGTTCGCGGCGAATGAACCGCGCGTAATCCTGCTCGCGCGCGGCGCGAACACTATAATGATGCGGCGCGTAGGTCTGGATGATGACGCGGCCGGCGCGTTCGCCACGCCCCGAGCGTCCAGCCACCTGGGTCAGTAGTTGGAACGTTCGTTCCGCCGAACGGAAATCGGGGAGATTCAGCGAAGCATCGGCGAAGATGACCGCCGCGAGCGTCACGCCCGGGAAGTCGAAGCCCTTGGTAATCATCTGCGTGCCGACCAGCACATCGATCTCGTGCGCGCGCAATGCCGCGAGGATATCGGCGCGCGCGCCCTTGCGCCCGCTGGTGTCGCTGTCCATGCGCTCGATGCGCGCGGCCGGCATCAGCTCCGCGAGCGCCGATTGCAGCCGCTCGGTGCCGTAGCCCTGCCCGCTGAGGCCGAGCTCGTTGCATTCGGGACATTGCTCGGGCGCTGCCTTTCGATTGCCGCAGTAGTGGCATCGCAGCGTGCGGTCACGCAGATGAAACGTCATGCTGACGCTGCAGTTCGAGCACGCGATGACATTGCCGCATACATTGCACTGCAGAAAATTGTGGTAGCCGCGGCGATTGAGGAAGACCATGCTCTGGCCGCCGGATGCGAGATTCTCGCGCAGCCCGGCAATCAGCTCCGGTGACAGCGGGACTGCATCGGGTTTCTTCTCGGCCGGTTTGGCGGCGCGCGCCTGCGCCAGTCCCATTCGAAGATCGATAACCTCGACGGCGGCCATCCCTCGCTCGTTGACGCGAGAAGGCAGGCGCAGCAGGTGATACCTCGCGCGCCGCGTGTTCGCGAAGGATTCGGCCGACGGCGTCGCGGAGCCGAGCACCACCGGGCATCGCGTGAAGCGCGCCAGCACCACTGCGAGATCGCGCGCATGGTAGCGGATGCCCTCCTCATTTTTGTACGCGGGGTCGTGCTCCTCATCGACGACGATCAGGCCGGCGTCGTGCAGCGGCGCGAAAATCAGCGAGCGCGGTCCGATCATGATGCGCGCCTCGCCCGACAGCGCCGCCGTCCAGCTCGCCCATCGCTCGCTGACGTTCTGCGCGCTATGCGCGATGCCCACCAACGAGCCGAAGCGCGCGCGAAACGAGCGCACGACCTCGTCGGCCAGCGCGATTTCCGGCACCATCACGATGACGTTGCGGCCCGCCGCAAGGGTGCGCGCGGCGAGTTGAAGGTAAACCTCGGTCTTGCCACTCCCAGTCACGCCATGGAGCAGGAAACTCTCGTAGCGCTTCTCCTCGATGGCGCGCGCGACGGCGTCAACGGCGGCGCGCTGGTCATTGGTAAGTTCATAGGGCGGTAACACGTGCGGCATCGTGCCGTTAGTCGACAACGTGACGGTCGCCGGCGCGGCTGGAAGCTCCATTCGCACGAGGGCGCGCCGTTCGAGGATTTTCAGCGCGAGCTTCGCACCCGGCACTTTGGTTCTCAAGCTCCGAGAGCGCGAGGCTTCCGCCCGCCGCCGCGATCGCCTCGATCACCTCGCGCTGTTTTTTTCCGCGCAGCGTGGTCGGGTCCGTGCCACTCGCCAGATGCACCATCGGATCGCTCGCGTCGCGATGGCGTCCGCGGGTGGAATCAACCGCCTCGACGATGCCCTCCGCCATCAGCGCGGCGAGTGCCGATGCGATCGCGCGCTCGGCTCCGAGCTTGGCCAGTTGGCGCGAATTGATCGGATGCTTCTCGAGCGCCTGGATGATTTCTCGCTCGGCGTCGGTGGCCGCCGACATCCGCAGCACATCGGGCGGATGCGCCAGCTTGTACATGAGGCGCGATTCGACACGCGCGACGGCGGGAATCACACTGCGATAAACTTCCGCCAGCGGCACCATGTAGTAGGTCGAGAGAAACTCCATCATCTGGAGATGCGGGCGATCGAACAGCGGACGTGGTTCGAGGAGTTCGAGGATCGCTTTCAGGTTGCCATTGGTGCCGGGAAAGCTCTGCGCGGTCTCGAGCACCACGCCAGTGACCTTGCGTGAGCGCAGCGGCGCGAGCACGCGATGGCCGGGGCGGACATGCTTTTCCAGCTCGGCGGGAACCAGGTAAGTGAGTTCCTCGATTCCGCGGACCGCGCCAACAACAACCATCCGAACTTGCATTGAATTTGCGCGACGCATCGCCGGCGTCGCAAGGGCTGAAATCTACCGCGCCGTGAAAATCTTATCACTGAAAATTTGCGCGTCTTTCCACAGAAAAACGAAAGCGCGCATCTTGACTGAGATGCGCGCCTTCGCAGCGGGTCAGAAAAAATATTTTTCTAGAAGCCCATCGCCGACTTGACCACCGCATCGGTAGTGAAATCCGCCGGCGTCACCGCACCCATGTTGATGTACCAGCATTCCTTCTCAGGAGCGCCGGGGGTCGGCAGATCGCAGAAGCTCGACATCCCGTTCTGCACGTTGGTGCTGGTCCCGTTGACCTGGAACACGCGCTTGAACGGATAGATGGCGACTTTCGCATCGGGCACCGGACGGTCGCGATAAGTCAGCCAGTTGCAGAAGTTGACCATCAGTTCACCGCGGCGATCGTACATATCATGATAGACGACCACGTCCGCTTCGCTGTCGATGTACACCAGATGCTTGGAATAAAGCTCCTCGCTGATCTTCTTGCGGTTGGGGGTGGTCTCGACCACGTAAACGCGGCGCATTTCCCATTCCGCCGGACACACCGTGCCGCCGCCATCGTAGGGACAAACATTTCCGGGCACCGTCGCGACGTGCATCGCCGCCAGCATCGGTTTCTCCCCCAGGAATTTATAGGTGTAGTTCTCGACCTTCGGGTTGTACCCTTCCGCATCGTCGAAGCTGAACTGCAATGTTCCGGCCGCATCACCCATGATCGACTCGCCCAGGCGGCGCATGCGCCGGGTCGAGGGCGAGTAGGTGTAGGCGTCGTCGGCGCGGCCCGGATCACCATAGCGATAACGCAGCGCTCCGGTACCACGCATCGCCTGTGGCGACAGCCACGGGAACGCGCGCGCCCGGAACATAATGTTGGATTGTTTGTATTCCGGGTCGGTGGGAAGCGGATCTACCTCGGTGCGGCCAACGGTGTTGTAGGCGCCGTAGTGACCGATCATCTGGTAATCGACCTCTTTGTAAGGATTGCCGAGCCCTTCGTAAACCTCGACGCACCCGAAGTAGCGCGAGTCGAAGTCGTCGGTCCACATTGGACGGAACATGACGTTCCAGATGAGCTTGACGCCGGTGTCCGGGTCATTCGCATCGATCAATGGAAACGGTTGCCCGGCGACATATCCCTGCAATGAAAGATGATTGGGCGCGAGGCGGACCTGCGCGGAATATTTCTCAGTCGCCTCACGGTATGGCGGCGGCCAGTCGATGCGTCCGGTCGGGATGATGTTCATGACCATCCCGTTTTTCGCGCGCCAGTAGACGCCAGGCGAAACCAAATCTTTTACTAAATCGACATTAGCTGGCGTAATCTTGGTTCCAGGCTTTATCTCATCGGCAGCAGCCGGCGCGGAGATTCCCGCGATGAACAAGATACCCGCCATAATCGCAAGCAGGGAACGGAATAAATGATGACCACGCATTCTCATCGCTCGCTTTCCCTCCACAAGTAGCGTTAGTAGAGCTTAAATCTTCGGTCTGTCGCACTTATGAAGCATTCGGATCGTTTTTGTCAAACATCTTTATCGCGGTACTCCGTTCAGGATTGAAGTACCCCAAGCGTGTCGGTACTCGCGGTGATCGCGAGGCAGAAATCGCCACTGGTCGCGATGTTCTTTCCTGCGCCGCCTCACTCTGATTGAATCGAGGCTCCGCCGCGGGTTCGAGCTCGGCGGGCGCAACGGCACACAGGCTGAAGCCTGTGCCACAAGGAATTTCGAGAATGCTGCGTTTTCTTACTGCCGGCGAATCGCACGGCCCCGAGCTGGTGGCCATGGTGGAAGGCGTACCGGCCGGCTTCGATATCGATATCGCGAAGATCAATGCCGACCTCGCGCGGCGCCAGAAAGGCTACGGGCGCGGTGGCCGCATGCTCATCGAGAAGGATGAAGCGCGTCCGGTTTCCGGCATTCGGTTCGGGCGCACGATGGGCAGCCCGATCACATTCATCATCGAAAATCGCGACTACAAGAATTGGCAGAAGCGCATGTCCGCCGACCCCGCCGATCGCGGCGAGGCCACTGTCGTTACGCGCCCGCGCCCCGGCCATGCCGACCTGGCCGGCGTGCTGAAATACAACCTAGACGATATTCGCGACGTGCTCGAACGCGCCTCGGCGCGCGAGACGACTGCTCGTGTCGCCATCGGTGCGCTGACCAAGGAGTTGCTCGCGCCGTTCGGAATTTCGGTGCTCGGATACTGCATCAGCATCGGCGCGACCGAAGCGAAGACTCCGGAGCATCTTTCCGTCGAGGAGTTGCAGCGCATCACTGAGGAATCGCAGGTGCGGATGGCCGATGCAGAAGCGGAACGCGCCGTCATCGCGGAAATCGACGCGTGCAAGAAAACCGGCGACACGCTGGGCGGCATCGTCGAGGTGATCGCGACCGGGCTCCCGGTCGGCCTCGGCAGTCATGTGCAATGGGATCGCAAACTCGACGGTCGCCTCGCCCATGCGCTGCTGAGCCTGCAAGCGGTGAAGGGCGTCGAGATCGGATGGGGATTCAAGGCGGCGCGGGTGCGCGGCTCCGAGCTGCACGACGAGATCGGTTACGATCGCGAGGAAGGCCGCTTCACCCGGCTATCGAATAACTCAGGCGGCACCGAGGGTGGGATGTCGACGGGCGAGCCGCTGCGAGTGCGGGTTGCGTTCAAGCCGCTCTCGACCCTGATGCGGCCGCTCCGGTCGGTCGATATCAAGAGCAAAGAGGACGCGCCCGGCGCCATCGAGCGCTCCGACGTATGCGCGATTCCGGCGGCGGCGGTGATCGCCGAGACGGTGGTGGCATTCGAGCTGGCGAATGCGTTCTTCGAAAAGTTCGGCGGCGACTCGATGGTCGAGATCATGCGCAACTACCGCGGCTACCTCGAACAAGTCCGCCAGTACTAAATTGAACCCTTATGGCGCCGTGCCTCATCCTCACCGGGTTTATGGGAACCGGCAAAAGCTCTATCGCGCCAATCCTCGCGCGGCGGCTGGCGTGGACTTTCATCGATAGCGATGAGGTTCTGGTTGCGCGCGCCGGAAAATCCATCGCGGCGATCTTTGAAAGCGAGGGCGAGGCGCAATTCCGCAAACTCGAGCGCGAGGTGATCGCGAATATTTCGAGTCATCGGCCGATTTGCCCGCTGTCTGGAAATCCGCTTCCGGCGGTCATCGCGACCGGCGGAGGCGTCCTGATGGATGAGGCGAACTACCACGCCTTGAATCACGCCGGCGTGATCATCTGCCTGAGCGCGCGGCCCGAAGTCATCGCGCGCCGCGTCGAGCGCTCGCGCACCCGCCGCCCCAAGCTGCTCGAAGGCGGCAAGCCACTCGGCGAGCGCATCGCGGAGCTGATGGCGCAACGCAAGGACGCATACGCGCGCGCCGAGGCCATCGTGGATACGTCGGACTTAAACGTCGAGCGCGCGGCGGACCGCGTGCTGGAAACTTTCATCAAGCATGGAGCGAAACGATGCGCACCTTCCGCGTAGAGCTCGGGCGCGATGCGCATCCGGTGCACATCGGAGCCGGGCTGATCGATCGCATCGGTGAGCTCGCGCGCGAGGCCGGCCTCAAACCCGGCCGTGCCGCGCTGATCACGGATTCCAATGTCGCCAAGCTCTATGCGCCACGCGTCGGCGCTTCGTTGCAGGCGGCGGGCTTCGATGCGGCCCTTATCGAGATTCCCGCCGGTGAGGCGAGCAAATCGCTGGAGATGCTCGCGACGCTGTATGACCGCATGACCGAGGCAGAACTCGATCGCCAAAGCGTGGTGTTCGCGCTCGGCGGCGGCGTGACCGGCGACCTCGGCGCGTTTGCGGCGGCGACTTATCTGCGTGGGATCGCGGTAGTGCAGATTCCGACCACCGTGGTCGCGCAAGTTGATTCGGCGATGGGCGGCAAGAGTGGGGTCAACCATCGCCACGCGAAAAACCTCATCGGGGCGTTCTACCAACCGAAGCTCATCGTTGCCGATGTTGATTCGCTGGCGACGCTGCCGGAGCGCGAGTTTCGCGAGGGGCTCGGCGAGGTCATCAAGTACGGCGCCATCATGGATGAGCCTATGATCGGCGACCTGGAGCGCGACCTCGATGCCATCCTGCGAAGGGACCTCGCCGCCCTCGAATGGATGGTCGAGCGAAGTCTCAAACATAAAGCCTACGTCGTCGAGAACGATGAGCATGAAGGTGGATTGCGGAAAATCCTCAACTTCGGGCACACCATCGGACATGCGATCGAGGCTTCGGCGGGGTACGGCAAATACCTGCATGGCGAGGCGGTCGCGATTGGCATGGTGGCCGCCTGCGCGATGTCGCGGAAGTTCGCCGGGCTGGCGGAGCCGGAAAGCCAGCGCCTGGAAGCACTGATTGCGCGCGCCGGACTGCCGGTCGTGATGGCATCAGCGCATCGAAGCGAAGATTTCGTGCGCGCGCTTCGTCTGGATAAGAAACGCCTCGAAAAGCACATCGAGTTCGTGCTGATTGACAGGCTCGGCCATGCGTTTACTAGGAAAGTCCCATTCGACGATATCTTTTCGGTGCTCGACTAACGCAACTTTCAGTCCCTTCTGCCCGTCTTATTGAATATCAGGCCTGACGAGTACGT
Organism: uncultured delta proteobacterium; assembly: GCA_963761255.1. Lineage (GTDB taxonomy): Bacteria > Desulfobacterota > Binatia > Binatales > Binataceae > DATGKG01. The sequence goes on along the minus strand of CAVXGH010000010.1, from coordinate 29,468 downwards.
CGTTCGAGATAGCGTAAATTCCTTCTACGATACTTTTGATGCTTCTTAATAATGAACAATCATCTAATTCAAGTATTATCGCCGCAATGCGTCCGGACCATTTGGTCATATGCATTGCACCACGAAGGCATTCCGTAATGGGCTAAGACAGCGGAACGAATCGCTGGACTAGCGTTCGTTATCCGTTGGGTGTAGTTAAGGTTGTGGGGGCGTCGTGCGAAATGGCAGGTCGCGCGCCGACGCAATTATTTTGAGGCGGGGGGATGAGGTGACCTATGGATCGTATCGAAACCGTCCGAACCCGGGTACTTACCGTTCAGGAAGTGTCCAAGTACCTCCGAGTGCATCCGTCCACCATCTACAGGATGCTGAAGAAGAACCAGCTGCCCGCCTTTAGAGTCGGCAGCGACTGGCGTTTCACCGTCGAGGCTATCGATAAGTGGCGCGCCGAAGCCGAGCAGGGCGCGCTAGGCCGTGCCGATGAGCAGATGTCTCAGCCCGAGATGCATCATCAGCCGGAGCAGCACGCCTCGAAGTAGCTGGCCTCGCGAAAATTCAGCGGGGCGCTGAGACCGACGCGGTCGTTATAGGCCGGCATCTGTCTCCTCACCCCGCGAGAATTTCGCATCTTTCTAGCTCTGGAAATATCGGCGCGGATTATCAACTAGCATCGCGTTGATCTTTGCCTGTGACACGCCGGCCTCCTTAAGCTTCGGAACCACGTTCTGGAACACGTGCGAAGGCTTCCAGTTCTCGACCATCCGCGCCAGTTGCGGCGTGATCTCAAGACCGCGCCCGAGCCAGCATGCGACGCTGTCGTGCGAGAGCACCAGTTGCTTCTCAAAGCCGATACCGCATAGCCCAATCAGCGACGCCATGCGGAGGCGGTCGGGTTGCGCGAAATCGAGTCCGAAGCGGTCGAAGCCAAGCAGCACGCCCTTGTCCAGCATATCGGTGTGATAGCGAAGATCCGCGATGCCGCAGCTATGCCCGATGATCACTTTGGCCGGGTCGACGCCTTCGGACATGAAGATGGCAACCTGCTCGCGGCCCATCGTGCCCTCTTCGGTATGTGTGGTTATCGGCACGCCGGTTCGCTTCTGCGCGCGCGCCGCGGCACGGAGTGTATTTTCTTCGTAAGGGGTGATCTGGCCCTTGCCAGTCGCGCATTTGATGATGCCGGCCTTGATCCCGGTATCGCCGATGCCTTTGGTGATCTCGCCGACATAGACCTCGGTGATTTCCTCGACCGAGCGCTGCTTGAAATATGCGGTGTTGCCCAGGTCTTCCTTATACAGTCCGGTCGCGCACACGATGTTTACGCCGGACTTCTCGCCGACTTCGCCCATGAAGCTGACATCGCGCCCGATATCCATCGGACAGGGATCGACCATCGATTGCAGGCCGAGGTCCTTGAGCGGCTTGAGCGTCTCGATGCAGTTCTTGAGCGCGCTCTTGCGATCGAATTTGGGAATCGAGCAATCGAGCTCCCATCCAGCCCATCCAATCAGCAGATGCTCGTGCATCAGGGTGGTGCCGAGCTTTTCCGGCGCGATAGTTCCGGTGACCGTATTGATTTGTTTCATGGGTCCAACTCCTTGTCGGCGATCGTGACCCGAAACTAGTGCCGAAAGATAGGCGCCGTCAAACAGGAAACTTCTAAGCGGGCTGCAGTCGCCGGAGCTTGATCCGATCGGTGGGAAGCTGCGCAAGGTCATACTGAGCTTGTTGCGTAAGCCAGCTCACTGCGCTGCCGCCGAATGCTTGAGACAAGCGGACTGCCATTTCGGGCGAAATGCCGCGCTTTCCGTTGACAAGTTCCGAGAGGCTGGTCCGTGTTACTCCCAGGGCTGCGGCCGCAGCAGTGATAGTCAAACCCAGCGGTTCAACACATTCACGCAAGACCACGTAGCCGGGATGCGGAGGATTTTTCATAGTCATCCCCGTTTGCCTCCTAATGGTAATCGATCAAATCGACGTCGCGAGCGTCTCCATCGGCGAAGCGGAAGATCACACGCCAGTTGGCCCGCACCGTTACCGCCCAAAAACCTCCCAGATCTCCTCTTAGCCGATGCAGTCGAAAACCGGGCAGGTCCAGATCCTCGATCGTCTGCGCCGCATCAAGCCTTGCGAGAATGTCACGGAGCTTTTGCGCGTGTTCGAGAATTAGGCCGCGCGAGTCATCGCGCTCGTATAGGCGACGCAACCCTCTGTGCCGGATCGATCGAACCATGATGAGTGTAATGCGTCACGTAACGCCGGTCAAAGGACACCCGAAATTCGGATCAAACGCTTTCTTTCTTCCCGAACAGGCTCGACAGGATGATCAGCGCGACGCCAACCGTGATGGCGCTGTCTGCCACATTAAAAATGGGGTAGCTGGCGTCGTAGTAGTGCACCCGGATGAAATCGATGACGCGGCCGGCGCGCCATGCGCGGTCGATCAAGTTGCCCGCCGCTCCGGCTAAAATCAGCGACAGCGCGAACGACATCAGGGTGATTTTTTCGCTCTGCGCGAGCAGCACCAGCAGCACTACGCACGCGATCGTGGACAGCGCGCAGAGCATCAGCAGGCGGACCGCAGGCGGCAAGTTGATGAACATGCTGAAGGCCGCGCCGGGATTTTGCGTGTAGGTGATGTCGAACCAGTTCGGCACCACCGCGATGCTCTCGTAGAGCGTCATGTGAGATGCGACGTAAAGCTTCGAGAGCTGGTCGATGATGATGAGCGGGATCGCGATGAGGCCGACCAGGATTCCGAATGGTCGCCAACTGCGCGGCGGCTTCCCACCAGCCTCGATCATCGCGGGCTCGGGGAACGCGCTCATGCGGAGGCGCCCACGACGGCGCGGCATCGCGGATCGAGGTCGGACCCGGAGTCATCCTCGAAGTAGATCCAGCATCGCGGGCATTTTTTGCCGCTCGCACGCGCGCCAATCAGCAGCACCGGCGCCCTGGCACCTTCGTGGATGAACTCGCCCTGCGACTTCAGGTCATCGTCATCCTCATGCCGCCAACGCGGCGCCGCCTCCTCGTTGCTCATGACCTTGACGTTCGAGACGACGAACAATTCCTTCAACAACTCGGCGTCCTGGTTGGCGAAGGGAGCCGTCGCACCATTCGAACCGCCATCAGAAAGCTGACCCCAGTTGATGCGCAGGGCAGCCTCGAGCGGAGCGCCGATAGTGCCCGCCTGGCGCATCGTTTCGAGCAGCTTCAGCGCCTCGGTGCGAACGTCGAGGAGCCGGTCCCATCGCGCGAGCAGCTTCTCATCGGCCCACTCGGGGTGCGCCGGCGCAAGCGTCAGCAGATGCACGCTCGCAACCTTTTCTCCCGGCATATGCGAGAATACTTCGTCAGCAGTAAACGGGATGAGCACCGCGAGGATGCGGACCAGCGCATCGAGGACATTATATAACGCGGTTTGCGCAGAGCGGCGTTCGCGCGAATTCGCGCCGCCGCAGTAGAGGCGATCGCGCGCGACATCGATGAACAGCGAACTGAGATCGATAACCGCGAAGTTCAGCACCGCATGATAGACGGCCTGGAAGTCGAACGCCTCGTAGGCTTTGCGCACGTCGGCCTTGAGCTTCTCGGTGCGCGCCAGCATGTAGCGATCGAATTCCAGCATTTGCGCGTGCGGCACCGCGTCGCGCGCCGGATCGAAATCCGCGAGGTTGCCGAGCACGAAGCGGCAGGTATTGCGCAGCTTGCGATACGATTCCGACACCGCGTCGTAAATCGTCTTACCGAGATTCATATCAGATGAGTAAACTAAGGAAGCATACACGAGGCGGATGACATCGGCCCCCAACCGATTGACCGCATCCTGCGCATCCTCGGTATTGCCCAGCGACTTCGACATCTTGCGGCCCTTGTCGTCGAGCGTTAGGCCATGGCTGATGACGTTGCGAAACGGTGCCGACTCGCGCGTTGCGACCGCGCACACAAGCGACGAGCTGAACCATCCGCGCGCCTGCTCGACCGCCTCGAGGTAAGCATCGGCGGGCCAGCGCAGGTCAGGACGCATCCCGAGCACGGCGGCTTGCGAGCTGCCCGAATCGAACCACACATCGAGGATGTCATCCTCCTTGGTGAACGAATCGGTGCCGCACTTGGGGCACTTGGCGGTGGGCGCGGTGAAGTCCTTCGCCGGCCGAATGTACCACGCATCGGTGCCTTCGCGCGCGAAAATTTCCTCGGCGCGCTTCATCGAAGCAAGGTCGAGCATCACGTTCGCGCAGGCCTCGCACTTGAGCGCCGGAATCGGCACGCCCCACGCGCGCTGGCGGGAGATGCACCAGTCGGGCCGCGTCTGCGTCATGTTGCGGATGCGATCGCGCGACCACGCCGGCGTCCAGGTGACGGCGTCGATCTCGGCGACCATCTTTTCGCGCAGTCCCTGATGGTCGATGTTGATGAACCATTGCTCGGTAGCGAGAAAAATCAGCGGATTGTGGCATCGCCAGCAGTGCGGATAGCTATGCGCGAGGGTCTCGCCATGCAGCAGCGCGCCGATGCTCTTCAGATATTCGACGATCGCGGGATTCGCCTTGAAAACGTTCTGCCCCTGCCATTCGCCGCTGGTGAAAATGCCCGTGCCGTCGACCGGGGTCATCACCGCTAGGCCGTACTGATTGCCGACCACGAAGTCCTCGTAGCCATGGCCCGGCGCGGTATGCACCAGGCCGGTGCCGGCGTCAGCGGTGACATGCGCGCCATACATCAGCTTCACATCGCGCTCGAGAAACGGATGGCGAAAGATATCCTGCCCATCGAGCGCCTTGAGGTCCTCGCGCGAGAGGGGAATTCCTTTATCGAGGTGAATCCCGGTCGCCTTGATGACTGCCTCGGTGAGCTTCTGCGCCACGATGTAGTAATTGTCGCCGGACTTGAGCGCGACATAATCGAAAGTCTCATTGAGTGAGATTCCGAGATTGGCAGGCAGCGTCCATGGCGTCGTCGTCCAGATGACGGCGAACAATTTTCCCGCCTTATGCGCTGCGGCGAGTTCCGCGCCTTCATCCTGATCGGCGGCCAGCTTCGCCGCATCGCCAACATTCGCATTGAGCGCGAACTTCACATAGATCGATGGCGACTTGTGCTCTTCGTATTCGACCTCGGCCTCGGCCAGCGCGGTGCGGCAATCGAAGCACCAATGCACCGGGCGCAGGCCGCGATAGACGTAGCCGAATTCGACCAGCTTGCGCAGCACGCCGATCTCGGCAGCCTCGTACTCATTCGCCATCGTAAGATACGGATTGAACCAGTCCCCGATGCATCCGAGGCGGCGAAAATCGGCGCGCTGCAGATCGACCCACTTCTCCGCCTCGGCGCGGCACAGCTTGCGCAGCTCGAGCTTCGGCATCGTGCGCGCCTTGGGCCCCAGCGCGCGCGACACCTTATGCTCAATCGGCATGCCGTGGCAGTCCCATCCGGGAACGAACGGCGAGCGATTGCCGAGCATCGAGCGCGAGCGGACCACGAAGTCCTTGAGAATCTTGTTGAGCGCGGTCCCGAGGTGGACGCGCCCGTTCGCATAGGGCGGCCCGTCATGCAGAATCCAGGTCACGGCGTCCTTGCGCGTTTCCATCAGGCGCACGTAGAGGTCCGCGTCGTCCCACTTCTTGAGCATCTCGGGTTCCCGCTTCGGCAGGTTGGCCTTCATCGGGAAATCAGTTTTGGGCAGTTGGAGGGTGGCTTTGTAATCGGTTTCCGGCACTGGATACTCGCACGATGCGGCCGTTGGGGCGCCGCGTATTTTAGATGATGTCGAGTGGATCAGATTAACTTAGCCGACTCTTCCGCGCGAGTGTCAGTTCGGCCGACGAGAGAGCCATCAGCTGATGTTAACGCTCGCGCCGATCATCCGGAGGCCGAGGCGGGAAGCGACGCGCTGCGATGAGCGATTCGACCTCGAGGTGCTGTAGAAGAGCGCGCGGCCATCGAGGCTCGGCAGCGATGACCATGCTGCTGTAACTGCGGCCGCGAATCCGCGCGCGCGAAATTTCGGGAAGGTATGGACGCCGATTTCCGCTCCGATGTCGCGTAGGCGCGCTGCGAACGCTATTGCGGCAATCTCCCCATCCTCCAAGGCGACCACCCACGGCTCCCAAAAATCGCTGACATCCTTAAATCCCGCTTCAACCAGCGTGGAGGGAAATCCCTGCTCGGCAAACCGTGCCATCATCTGCGCGCCTTGCGCCGAATCTCCGCCCACAATCGTCGCTGAGTGTTTGTATTTCAGATGGTTCGGAAGGTGGTAGATCACCCCGGGCCCGACAGTCAGAGGCGTCCTCGAAGCAGACCCAATCGCGGATGGCGCATGGTTGGACAAAACATCGAGGAGCTTTCCAATACATTGAGGCAAAACCCACGGATCGCGCCAGGGAGGTTCAGTGGCCGAGATGGCGAGTAGTTGCTCCGCCACCTCGTCCGCGATGTCATAACGCACGCGCGCAAGGTTTCCTTGTGGGCATCCCGCGAGGAACAGCCTCGGCCCTGGCGATCGATCGGGATCGTTCTGCCGCTCGATGCGCTTCGTCGGCGACATCGTGAACAAAGTCTCGGAATCGATTTGTAGAAGTCTGGGATCGTCGGACAAATTGGATTCGGCTTTCATATCGCACCGCGATAGTCCATTTGAAAAGATTCAGCCTCGGCCATATCATTCGAGGCTCATCACTATGGCACTTAAAAAAGTTACCTATTTCGACAAGCCCGGCGAGATTCCGTATCCTGAAACCGATGACGACCAGGCCAAGCCCAACGTCTACGGCGTCCGATGGGTCAATCCCGAGACCTTCGAGACTATCCGCGTTCGCGGCGGCGCGCGCACCGGTCCCCATGGCGAGGTTTTACAGGAAATCGACCCGACTCTCGATTTGACCTCCTTCGCGACCCAGGACCGCCACCGGGCGCCCGAAGTTAAAAAGTAAAACGTGGCTAGTGTCGGCGCGCTCGGAGGGTTGCGCGTGCTCGATCTCAGCACGCATCGGGCGTATCTGTGCGCGCGATTGCTCGCCGACATGGGTGCCGATGTCATCAAGGTCGAGCCGCCCTCCGGCGACGACGGACGCCGCATCGGTCCCTTCTACAATGACCTGCCGCATCACGATCGCAGCCTGTTTTTCTGGTTCTACAATCTCAACAAACGCTCGCTGACGCTCGACCTCGCGCATCCGCGCGGCCGCGACCTGGCGCTAGCGCTCGCGCGCTCCGCCGATGTGGTCATCGAGAGTTTCGCGCCCGGCGAAATCGCGCGGCTCGGCCTCGGATGGGAGGCGCTCCATCGGGCGAACCCTTCCCTGATTCTCCTGTCGATTGCGCCGTTCGGGCAGACCGGCCCCTATCGCGATTTCGTCGCCGATGACACCGTCATCACCGCGATGGGTGGCATGCTCTACGTTAACGGTTCGCCGGGACGCCCTCCGGTGCGCCCGCTCGGATTGCAGGCATATCATTCCTCGGCGTACTACGGCGCCATCGCCACGATGATAGCGCTCCTCGCGCGTGACTCCATTGGCGAGGGTCAGGGACAAGGTCAATGGATAGACCTCAGCATGCAGGAGGCGACGGCCTCGGCGGTCGAGCACGTCGCGGGCAGCTACTTCGAGCGCGGGCTGACCGAGCCGCGACGCGGCACGCTGCACTGGAGCCGATTTTTTCGGGTCGGCAAATGTCGCGATGGTTACATCATGCATTGCACGCTGGGCGACTGGACCTCGCTCATCGAATGGGTCAACGGCGACGGCAAGGCGCAGGACCTCATTGACCCGAAGTGGAACGACGTGACGTATCGCTCGGTCAACGCCGAGCATCTTTTCGATGTCCTCGACGAATGGGTTGCGAATTACAATCGCGACGAGCTGCTGGAGCGCGCGCAACTGCTGCGCCAGCCCTACGCGATCGTGCACTCGCCCGAGGCGCTCCTCGATGATGAGCAACTCGACGACCGCGGATTTTTTGCGGAGGTCGAGCATCCCGAGCTGGGCCGCAGCTTCCTCTATCCGGGCGCGCCGTATCTTTTTAATGGCACCCCATGGCGCGCGTATCGGCGGCCTCCGCTGCTGGGTGAGCATACCGGCGAAATTCTGCGGGAGGAGCTCCAAATTGATCCTGAGGAGCTGGCGGCGTTGCGCGCCGAGGGCGTCATCTGATAGCGACCAAACAATTGCCGCTCGCGGGCGTGCGCGTGCTCGATTTCACCTGGGTCGTCGCCGGTCCGGTCGCGACGCGGATCCTGGCAGATCATGGCGCCGAGGTGATCAAGATCGAGCGCAAGTTGCCGTCGATGATCGGCGATCGCAAGCGCGGCCTACAATGTGACCTCCATCGCGACAAATTTTCCGTCGCGCTAAATATGGGACATCCCGACGGCCTCGCACTCGCGCGCAAGCTCGCGATGAAAAGCGACCTGGTGATGGACAACTTCTCGGCCCGCGTCATGACGGCGTGGGGGATGGACTACCCGAGCCTGGTGAAAATCAAACCCGACATCATTTGCATCAGTATGTCGGGGCTCGGGCACACTGGACCGCGCGCGAGCTACGTCAGCTACGGCCCCACGCTGCAAGCGCTCGGCGGCTATACTCAACTGATGGCTGAGGAGACAGGAGAGCCCGCCGGATATGGTTATTCGTACGCGGACATGGCGGGCGGCTATACCGGCGCGCTCGCGGCGCTCATCGCGCTTTATCATAAGCGCCGCACCGGGCAGGGCCAGTTCGTCGATCTCTCGCAGTTCGAGGCGGTCGTCGGCGTGGTCGGTCCCTCCCTGCTCGATATCGCGGTGAACGAGCGCGAGCAAAAACCGCCACTTTACAATTCGCAGGAAGGTCCGGCGGCACCACATGGAGTTTATCGATGTGCTCCGCTCGGCGACGACGATGATCGATGGGTCGCGATTTCCGCTCGCTCCCAAGGCGAATGGGAGCGGTTGGTGAAAGCGATCGACGCGCCGGCGTGGACCGCGGAGCCAAAGTTCCAGACGCTCTATCTGCGGATGAAAAATCACCTCGGGCTGGATGCCCACCTCTCAAAGTGGACGCGCGAGCGGAGCGCCGAAGATGTGATGATGATCCTCCAACGCGCGAAAGTCGCGGCCGGCATCGTCGCTAATGGCGGCGACATCTGCGCGCGCGACTCCCAGTTGAAGGAACGCGGCTTCTGGCCCGGCGTGAAGCGCGCCGATGGCGAGCTTTCGCAAATCACCGGCATCCCGTTCAAGCTGTCGGGAACCCCGGCCTCGGTGCGCACCATCGCACCCGATGTTGGCGAGAACACTGACCAGGTCCTCGGCGATCTTTTAGGCCTGTCGCGGGCCGAACGCGACGCGCTGATCGCCTCGGGAGCGATCTGGCCGTAGAATTAAAGGCCATGAGGGATCAGCGCCACAGTTCGCGAGGGCCTCGAACTCGTCACGAGGGACTGGGCTTACGAGCATCTTCGGATGATGCAGGGCAAGGTTAAGTTCTCAACTGACCTGAACGAGTTGCGCAAAGATCGAGATTTCTAACCCTGCCTGAAGCTCACGGCCTTGGACGAGGGATCAAGTATCTCTGCGCAGGATGCTCTGCTTTTTCTTCCATTCGCCCGCCTCGAGGACCCAGGTGTCGTGGTACACGAGGATCGCCGATAGCACTGGCTGGCCGCCGTTTAGGATGCCCTTCTTTTTGGCGCAATCCTGATCCCGCTTCGATACCTGGATGAGCGCCGAGGTGCGGGTTTTCGCGCTCGTCGGTGTGAGCTCGTCGAAGACCGTATTCACCATGAAGTGCCGGCCCGCGACCTCGGGAGAGCCCGGGCGCCCGAAGGTCTTGAAGATGGCTTCCCTGCCTTCGAGGCGAATCTGCTCGGTTCCATCCGGATAATGCGACACGAATACGGCGTCGGGCGTGAACAGCTTGTCGGCCCACTTGCGCGCATCGGGCTTGATGCCGTCGCCATCCAGCAGCATGGAATATTGCGCGAGCGCCTCGCGGATACTCTCGCGAGCGATTGCCGACTCTATCGTCATGGCCATGCGACTTGCCTCCAGGGCGCGTTCCAATCCCATGGCCCTCTTATCGCTCCGCCGCCTCGATTTCTCAAGTGCCGCGAGTCTGAGAACTTTCAGTGATTCGCACGAACCACAATGCTATACTGATGATGCGGCGCCCGAAGGGGCGCCGCTCGTCGTTTGAGGGACCTTCGCGATGATAAAGAAGTGCAAAAACAAACCCGTTAATGCCTTGATAATGAAGGAGTTTTTCATTTCACGGCATCGACCCCGGCCGGCTTTGGTGGCATTCGAGACCCTTCGCTGCGCTCAGGGCCACCGCGCGGACGCGCCTCGCGGTCGAGTGCAAAAACAAACCCACTCCGTCCGCGATGATTCAATTCAGAGTGCAAAAACAAACCCACTCGCAGTTCAGGAGAATAAACATCGAAGCGCCGCGCCGATGCGAGACTTCTAGCCGATTTCCGACGCCGCGTTAGGGCAAAATCATGCCTTTCCTACGTGGGGCTTTGACCAATCGTCGCCATGCGGTAATACTCCATCCACGGAGTTGACTCGGTGATAGCAAGTGTACTCTCGGCGGCGCTCCATGGCGTCGATGCGTTCGGGGTCGAAGTCGAGGTCCACATCGGTAATGGCACGCAACCGGTCCTCAAGACCGTCGGGCTGGCGGCGGGCGCGGTCAAGGAATCGCAGGATCGGGTCAAACCGGCGGTCACCAATTCGGGCTTCTCGTTTCCCAACCGAACCATCACCATCAACCTCGCGCCCGCGGACATGCGCAAGGATGGTTCCGCATTCGACCTTCCCATCGCGCTGTCGCTGCTCGGCGCGACTGGACGCCTCACCAGCCGCGAGCGCCTGCGACGATATCTCGTCATCGGCGAACTCGCACTCGATGGGCGGGTGCGCGGAATCAAGGGCGCTTTGTCCACTGCGCTGCATGCGCGCGCGGCCAAGTATGACGGCCTGGTGCTGCCGCGCGAGAACGCGATGGAGGCCGCGGTGGTCGGCGATGGTGTGGCGATCCTGCCGGTCAACACGCTGCGCGAGACGCTGGAGTTCTTCGAAGGCCATCGCGAGCTGACGCCGACGATGACCGACGTCGCCGCGATGTTCCAGGCGCATAACAAATACGACGTCGACTTCTCCGACGTGAAAGGCCAGGAGCAGGCCAAGCGCGCGCTCGAAGTCGCGGCGGCCGGCGGCCACAACGTGTTGATGATCGGGCCGCCCGGCTCCGGCAAGACGATGCTGGCCAAGCGCCTCCCGACCATCCTGCCCGCGATGACGTTCGAGGAAGCCATCGAGGCCACCAAGGTGCATTCGGTGATGGGCCTCCTCGATGGGCGCGCGCTGATTTCGACGCGGCCATTTCGCTCGCCGCATCATACGATTTCCGACGCGGGGCTGATTGGCGGCGGACCGGTGCCGCGGCCGGGCGAAGTCAGCCTCGCGCATCATGGCGTGTTATTCCTCGATGAGCTGCCGGAGTTCCGCAAGAACGTCCTCGAGGTGTTGCGCCAGCCGCTCGAAGACGCGCGCATCACCATTTCGCGTGTGATGGGCACGCTGACGTTTCCCGCGTCCGTCATGCTGGTGGCCGCGATGAATCCCTGCCCCTGCGGCTTCTTCGGCGACGCGACCCATGAATGCTCATGCTCGCCGATCGTGATTCAGCGCTATCGTTCGCGCATCTCGGGGCCACTACTCGATCGCATCGACATCCACATCGAGGTACCAGCGGTGCGCTACAAGGAGCTCACGGAAAAGTCCGACGGCGAGTCCTCCGAACGAATTCGCGAGCGCGTCGATCGCGCGCGAGCGATTCAGCTCCAGCGGTTTGCCGGGATGAGCTTCTACTGCAACGCGCAGATGGGCTCGCGCGAGTTGCGCGCCCATTGCCAGATTGAAGCCGCCGGTGAGCGCCTGCTGGAGCTCGCGATCAACCGCCTGGGCCTCAGCGCGCGCGCCTATACGAGGATTCTGAAGGTGGCGAGGACCATCGCCGATCTCGAAGCGTCGGAGCGGATCGAGGCGCACCACATCAGCGAGGCGATCCAGTATCGATCGCTCGATCGCGCGCCCGCCTGAGCCTCGCATCAACTCAGAGTTGGGATAGTTGACGTTAGGGTGGCATAAGCGTATTTGTTTTTTCAGATAAGTCCCTCGAATGGTCGTAACGCCGAAGGCGCGAGTGGAAAAAGCCTTCGACGAGGGAGACATGGCTATGGGCAAGATGATCATCTTTGTCGGATTAGCATCTGCAGTTACCCTCGGCGCCCTCTTTCTGGCCGGCATGCTGAACGGAATGGCGGGTTAGCCTTCCAGCCGGCGGCCAGCCCCTCCGGCTTTAACCCGAAGCAAATCCGTCAGGTCGGTTCCGCCTCCGGAATCGAGGTGGATGGATTTGTCCCTCGCGACGCCTATGATTGATTTCATTGGTGAGGCGTCGTGGCAGAGAACAAGCTGGCCCCGGTCGATTCCATTAATCAGCTCATCCGGGAGAATCGCATCGCCGATTTCTCGTCGCCTAATCTCGCGCTCGGAATGCAGCCGCTTGAGTTCAGCGTTGGCGCCTCGCGATGGTCATGGGAATCGCAGCCGCCGGCAGTGCTGAATCCGTTCGGCATCATTCAAGGCGGTTATCTTGGGATTTTCATCGACGAGATGTTCGGGACCGCGATTGCCTCGGTCCTCGAAGCCGGCGAATGGGCCGTCACCGCCGAGGTCAAACTCTCGTACCTCCGCGCGCTGCATCCCGGTCCGCTAAGCGGCGATGCTCGAGTCATCCGTCGCACGCGCGCGCTCGCGTTCATGGAAGCCTCGATCGCGAATAAGCGCGGCGAGGTCGCGGTGACTGCGAGTTCGACCTGGGCCATTTCGAAAGCCTGAGGATGGCCGCCGGCGCGGTAAACGATCGCTACCCTCTTCCGCTAGAATTTCCCGCATAGTAGTGGCTACACCCTCATGGCATCGAGATCGGATCATCTTCAGATAACTCCCGGCAGCTCGCATTGGGGCGCGTTCAATGCGGTCGTCGAGGACGGACGCCTGATCGATTGCGCGCCCTTCGCGCATGATCCCTATCCGTCGCCGATGCTGCGCTCGATTCCTGACGCGGTGCATCATCATAGCCGCGTCGCCAGGCCTGCGATTCGCGAGGGATGGCTGAAGCATGGACCGGGCGCGGCAAACGAGGGCCGCGGAGGCGATCGCTTTGTCGAAGTCTCATGGGAGCGCGCCATCGATCTCGTCGCCAATGAACTCCAGCGAGTAATTCGCGAGCACGGCAATCGCGCAATTTTCGGCGGCTCCTATGGATGGGCGAGCGCGGGCCGCTTTCATCATGCGCAGTACCAGTTGCGCCGCTTCCTCGCCACTATCGGCGGCTTCACCAACTCGAAAGAGACCTACAGCAACGCGGCCGGCGCGGTGCTGGTGCGCAATGTCCTCGGGACCCATAACGCAATCAATGGCCCGGGGACCAGTTGGCAGAGTATCGCGGAGCACACGCAGCTGATCGTGATGTTCGGCGGTCTGCCGATTCGGAATACGCAGGTCACTCCCGGTGGCGCGGTTGAGCATCGCACGCGCGAATGGCTGCAGCGCCTCAAAGCGTCGGGGGTGAAATTCGTCAATGTCAGTCCGATGCGCGACGATGCCGCCGGGTTCCTCGACGCCGAATGGCTCGCGCCGCGCCCGCATAGCGACACCGCGATCATTCTCGCGCTCGCGCACACGCTGGTCACCGAGGAATTGCACGATACGGATTTCCTCGCGCGCTACTGCGTTGGCTTCGAGCGCTTTCGCGATTACCTCCTCGGACACGACGACAGCATTGTAAAGGATGCCGACTGGGCCGCGCGCCTGAGCGAGATTCCCGCCGACACCATTCGCGACCTCGCGCGCCGGATGGCCGCGACCCGCAGCTTCATCACCATGAACTGGTCGCTCCAACGCGCCGATCATGGCGAGCAGCCGTTCTGGGCGGCGATTGCGCTCGCCGCGATGCTCGGTCAAATCGGCCTTCCCGGCGGCGGTTTCGGTTTCGGCTACGGCAGCATGGAGGGTCTCGCGGGTCTGCGCCAGGATGCGCCGACGCCGTCGTTGCCGATGGGTCACAATCCGGTGCGCGGTTTCATTCCGGTCGCGCGCATCGCCGATCTGCTGCTGAACCCGGGCGCGCCGTTTCAGTACGACGGCCAGGATCTCATCTATCCCGACATCAAGCTGGTGTATTGGAGCGGCGGCAATCCGTTCCATCATCATCAGGATATCAATCGGCTGATTCGCGCATGGCGCAGGCCCGACACGGTGATCGTGAACGAGGCGTTCTGGACCGCGACCGCGCGCCATTCGGATATCGTGCTGCCCGCTACCACGAGCCTGGAGCGCAACGACCTCGGGGCGGCGTCGCGCGATCGCTTCATCATCGCGATGAAGCAGGCGATCGCGCCGGTCGGCCTCGCGCGCAACGACTTCGAGGTGTTTTCCGATTTGGCGGAGCGCTTCGAATTTCGCGATCTGTTCACCGAAATGCGTACCGAAATGGAATGGGTGCGCTATCTGTATGAGACGGCGAGTGAGCAAGGCGCGAAGAGCGGCAGGCCGTGGATCTCCTTCGATGATTTCTGGGAGCGCGGCTATTTCGAAATGCCCGCATCGCCGAAGCCGATCGTGCTGTTCGAGAAATTCCGCGCCAATCCCAATCGACATAAGCTCGCGACGCCCTCCGGACGCATCGAGATTTTTTCCGAGCGGATCGCCGGCTTCGGCTATGACGATTGCCTCGGACATCCGGCATGGCTGGAACCCGCCGAATGGCTCGGCAGTCCCGTCGCGAAAGAATTCCCGCTCCATCTGATCACGACGCAGCCGAGCACGCGGTTGCACGGGCAGATGGACATGGGGCGTGTCAGCCAGGCGACCAAGGTTGCGGCACGCGAGCCGATTCGTATCAATCGCGACGATGCGGCGGCGCGCGGCATCAGCAGCGGCGATATCGTGCGCGTGTTCAACCATCGCGGCGCGATTCTCGCCGGCGCCACTGTAAGTGACGAGATTCGGCGCGGCGTGGTGCAGATGTCCACCGGCGCGTGGTATGACCCCGAGTATCCCGGAGTCATCGGCACCCTCGACAAGCATGGCAATCCGAATGTGTTGACGCTGGACAAGGGAACCTCGCGCCTGGCGCAAGGCCCAAGCGCGCAAACCACACTGGTGGAAATCGAGAAATTCGTTGGCGAGCCGCCGCCGGTGACCGCCTTCGATCCACCGATACGCAAATGACTGACGACGGAGGACGCGATGATCGACATCTATTACTGGCCCACCCCGAATGGACACAAGATTACGATTTTCTGCGAGGAGGCCGGCCTGCCCTACAAAATTGTGCCGGTGAATATCGGTAGCGGCGAGCAGTTCAAACCCGAATTCCTCAAGATCAGCCCCAACAACCGGATGCCCGCGATCGTCGATCCCGATGGCCCCGATGGGAAACCGATCGCGATTTTCGAATCGGGCGCGATCCTGCTTTACCTCGGCGAGAAGACCGGCCAGCTGCTGCCGAAGGAGCCCCGTGCGAAGTACAAAGTCATCGAGTGGCTGATGTTCCAGATGGCGGGCGTCGGCCCGATGTTCGGCCAGCGCGGCCATTTCATGCGCGCCGCTCCGGAGAAGATTCCCTACGCCATCGATCGCTACACCAATGAGTCGCGGCGGCTGCTCAACGTCATGGACAAACGCCTCGGCGAGGCGGAATACCTCGGCGGCGAATATTCGATTGCTGACATCGCGACTTTTCCATGGGTCGTCGGCACGCGGCGCGAGCCCGAGCAACTGGAGAGCCGGCCTAACTTCAAGCGCTGGCTCGACGCGATCGAGGCGCGTCCGGCCGTCAAGAAAGGCCTGGCGGTGATGGCGGATCGTCCGCAAACGCCGCTGACCGAAGAGCAGCGCTCGATCTTGTACGGCAACAAGCAATTCGAGAAGCGCTAGGAGCGCGCTGGAGGTGCGGTTGACTGTCCTTGGATGCGGTCTTTATAGTTGCCTCATAAGGTCCATTAAGTTTCGGGCATTCAATCGCTGCTCGCGCATAAGGTCGAAGAATGAAAAGACGGGAAGATATGACCCTGATGGAATGGGCTTACGTGCCCGAAATCCTTCGCGGTCTAGCGGTCACCAATTTCCACTTCATGCGCAACCTCGCCATCAACATTGGCCACCTGTTCGGACTCGCCAAAGACCGGCGCGCCAACGAGACGAGCCAGTATCCCGAGCAGCGCAAGCATTATCCTGATCATTTTCGCGGCAGTCATCGGCTGACCCTGCGCGAGGACAGCTCGGTGCGATGCACCGCATGCTTCCTGTGCGCGACCGCCTGCCCCGCGCAATGCATCTACATCGAGGCCGGAGAGTCGCCTGATCCTCACGTCGAGAAGTATCCGTTGCGCTACGAGATCGACACCCTGCGATGCATCTACTGCGGGCTATGCGTCGAGGCCTGCCCCTGCGACGCCATCCGCATGGATACCTACGTACATCCGCGCATCTGGGGGTTCGATCGCAAGGATTTCGTCGAGAACAAGGAATTCCTGATGCATCGCTCGACGGTGCTCGCCGAGAGAGGCCGCGACGGCAACATGCAGGAGATGCAGGAGTGGTACAAACAGCAGGATGCCGCCGTCTATGATCCTCAGCGTCCCGAGCTGAAGCGCTATACCGACCGCGCGATTCCGCTCGAAGCCGAGAAGCATCCCGCGCCGGAGCCGGAAGAGCTGCCGGCGATCGATCGCCATCAGCATGCGCCGGGCGGCAAGTAACTGTCGATGACGCGAGTTACGATTGGGCTCACGATCCTCGGCCTCGTCATTTTATTCGTTGCTTACGGTAAAGGCGTGAGCGTCATTCACGGCGGCGATGTTCTCAGCCACATGTATTGGGCAACCGCCGCGCTGTTTTTCGTGGCGCTGGCAAACTTTATCGCGATCGCGCATCTGGCGCGCGCAGAACGCATGATTCAGCAGCTTAGAACCTTATGCGAGAAAAACGGTATCGCCTACGGAGAGGATTAACATCCGTTTCTGTTTTTCATCCACAGCCGCGCGATCTAAGCTATACTGGCTGTTCCAGTCCAGGCGCATTCTTCAGTGTTGGGAGAAAACCTCATGACTCAAATCGAAGCCGCCAGAAAGGGCGTTATCACTCAACAGATCGCCGAGGTCGCCGAGGACGAGGGCCTCGCGCCCGAACTGATCCGCGAGCGCGTCGCGACCGGCGAGATCGTGATCCCGCGCAATATCCATCACGAGTTCCGCGCAATTGGCGTCGGCAAGGGACTGCGCACCAAGGTCAATTCGAATATCGGCGCGTCCAACTTCCATCAGTTCCTCGAAGAGGAAATCGAAAAGCTCTACACCTCGGTCCGCTTCGGCGCCGATTCGGTGATGGATCTTTCCACCGGCACCGACCTCGACAAGATTCGCGTCGAGCTGGTCTCGCGATGCTCGGTGATGATCGGCACAGTGCCGATTTACCAGGTCGGCTCCGAGGGCTCCATCATGGAGCTCGGCGCCGATAAATTCCTCGATGTCATCGAGCGCCAGGCGAAGCAGGGTGTGGACTTCATGACGCTGCACTGCGGCGTGACGCGCGAGACGGTAAAGCGCCTGCGCAATCATCCACGCATCGAGGGCATCGTGTCGCGCGGCGGCGCGTTGCTGGCGGCATGGATCGAGCGCACCGGCAACGAGAATCCGCTCTTCGAGCATTTCGATGAAGTATGCGAAATCTGCCGCCAGCATGACGTGACGATCTCGATGGGTGACGGGCTGCGCCCCGGCGCCACTGGCGATGCGACCGATCGCGGGCAAATCGGCGAGCTCCTTGTAATGGGCGAGCTGACCGAACGCGCACGAAAACTCGGCGTCCAGGTGATGATCGAAGGACCCGGCCACGTGCCGCTGGATCAAATCGAAGCCAACGTGAAGCTCGAGAAGCGCGTATGCGCGGGCGCGCCCTTCTATGTGCTGGGGCCGCTGACCTGCGACGTCGCGCCGGGCTACGACCACATCACCGGCGCGATTGGCGGCGCGATTGCTGCGGCCAACGGCACCGACTTCCTCTGTTATGTCACGCCTGCGGAGCATCTCCGCTTGCCCGATATAGATGATGTGCGTGACGGCGTAATCGCCACCCGCATTGCGGCGCACTCCGGCGACCTCGTAAAGGGCGTACGCGGCGCGAAAGTGTGGAACGACCAGATGTCGCGCTATCGCAAGGCGCTCAACTGGGAAGGCATGTACGCGATGGCGATGGACCCGGACAAGGCCCGCCGTTACAAGGAAGAGAGCGAGGCGTCGGGCTCCAACGTCTGCTCGATGTGCGGCTCGCTCTGCTCCATCAACATCGACAACGCGGCCATCAAGTTCGTGAAGAAGCGGAACGAGCAGCCGGCGGAAATGCACGCGGCGGGCCGCTGATTAGGAAGATGATTAGATTCGATGCCTGACCTTAGTGGTGGGAAGCATATGGCAAAGACCTCAAAAAATATAATCGACGAAGCGCGCAAGGACATTCCCCAACTCGACATCGACGCGGCGCGCAAGCTGATGGATCAGCCCGGCACCGTCACCATCGATGTGCGCGAGAGCGACGAATGGCGCCAGGGCCATCTGCCCAACGCGGTCGCGATTCCGCGCGGCTTCCTCGAATTGCGCGTCGAAGAAAAAGTCCCCGACCACAACACCCCGGTCATCCTCCAATGCGCCTCGGGCACGCGCTCGCTGCTGGCGGCGCGCGCGCTCAAGGAACTCGGCTATACCAATGTCTACAACCTGGTAGGCGGATTTAACTCGTGGAAGGATCGCGGGTTGCCATGGGTCGCGGATCGCCAGTTCACCCAGGATGAGATCACGCGCTACTCGCGCCACTTCGTCATTCCCGAGGTCGGCGAGAAGGGCCAGGCCAAACTCCTCGATTCGAAAGTTCTACTTTTGGGCGCGGGCGCGCTGGGCTCCTCGTCGTCGCTGTATCTCGCGGCGGCCGGCGTCGGCACCATCGGGCTGGTCGACTTCGATGTGGTCGATTTATCGAACCTGCAACGTCAAATCATCCATACGACCGACCGGGTTGGCATCCGCAAGACTGAATCGGCGGAAACCGCGATTCATGCGCTCAATCCCGCCATCAAGGTGAATCGTCACGAGGTCCGGCTGTCGTCGGAAAACGTGATGGACATCATCAAGGATTACGACGTCATCGTGAATTGCGGCGACAATTTCCCGACGCGCTACCTCATCAACGATGCGTGCGTGTTCGCGAAGAAGCCGCTGGTCGACGGCGCGATTTTCCGCTTCGAAGGCCAGGCCACCGTCTATCACACCGCGAAGGGTGGCCCCTGCTATCGATGCCTCTATCCTGAGCCCGCGCCGCCCGACATGGCGCCCTCATGCGCGGAGGCTGGCGTGCTCGGCGCGCTGCCCGGCATCATCGGCTCAATCGAAGCGCTCGAGACCATCAAGATTCTGCTCAATGCGGGCGAGCCGCTCATCGGGCGGATGGTTTACTTCGATACGCTATCGACGCGCGACTACGTGCGGACGCTGAAGATTCGCAAGGACCCGAACTGCCCGGTGTGCAGCGAGCATCCGACCCAGACTACGCTCATCGATTACGAGGCGTTCTGCGGCCTGGCTCCGGTGCCGGCTGCGACGAGCGATGGTGCGAGTCATCACGCCGATGCCAACGGCGCCGCGCATCCGGCGGGCCGCTAGCCTTTCATACTTGCAGGAGACCGCTTGGGCTGTGCGGCCTGATTGCGTGTAGTCACAATCTGAACTACACTGGTTGGAGATGCCGAAGCGAGCTGTCAAGCTCGGCCCCGACGCGGTCCAACATTTCAAGGCGCTCAGCGCTGCCGAGCGGTCGCGTGTCAAAAAAGCGATGCTAGCGGCTCTCGGCGGAGATGATGCGGCGCTGGAAAACAACAATCGCTTCCGACTGCGCCGCCCTTCGGGTCAATACGAATTCGAGCTACGCGACGGTGATCTGCGGGTCTTCTACAGGGTAGTAGGTGAGCAAGTGAGGGTTGACGCGATCGGGCGAAAGCGCGGCAATCAGCTTTTTATCGCTGGTGCCAGGGTAACTTTATGAAAGTTGAGAACATCCGCGAAGTCAAAACGCGCTTCAGCCGCTATGTCAATGAGTTACCAAAAAGTGGTTCGGTCCTCATTACCAAAAACGGCCGGCCCTGTGCCGCGTTGGTACCCGTTACCGAGGATACCGATCTCGAAGTGCTGGCCCTTTCCCAAAACAAACGCTTTTGGAAAATCATCGACCAGGCGATCGAACGCGGCAGTAAGGAGGGCTACACCGATTTGGATGATCTCTGAAGCACCGCCGATTCCATCAACCCTTGAATCAGACTATCAGTCCCGTATGCTGCTCGAAACGACTTGGCGCGGCGAGCGATGCCGTGCAAGCATCACAAGCTTCATTTTAGAAATACCACTATGGCGCTCGGACCCTTTTACGTGGCGGATAAATTGAGATCGGGCAAAGGCATTCGCGGAACCGCGTTGCTGATGCGCCATGGCGAGACCGCATGGAACCGCATCGGGCGCGTGATGGGCCATAATCCCATCGAGCTCGATGAGGCGGGGCGCGCGCAGGTCGAGCAGGCGGTGCCATCGGCGCGCCTCATCAGGCCGGACCTCATCATCAGCAGCCCGCTGCCGCGCGCGAAGCAGTCCGCAGAGATCATCGCCGCGGGTATCGGCGGCCTCGAGGTCGCCGAGGACCCTGACCTCGAGGAAGTCCGCTATGGGCGCTGGGAAGGGATGGTGTTCGAGGACCTCATCGACGACCCCGAGTACGTTCGCTATCGCGAGCATCCGCTGACGACGCCCACTCCCGGTGGCGAAACTATCGCGCAGGTGCAGGAGCGCGGCATGCGCGCGGTGCGCCGCGCGATCGAGGCGAATCCCGAAAAGCGCATCCTGTTCGTTTCCCATGGCGATATCATTCGCACCGTGCTCTGCCACCTCATCGGGTCGGAGCTGCAGCACTTCCGGCGCATCCGCGTCGATAATGCGACTTTCTCGGCGATACAGATTGTAGGCGATTTCTCCGAAGTGAAGTTCATGAACCTGTTGCCCGACCCCGAGCGCGCGTTTATTCCGCCGTTTAAGATTCCCCCTCGCAAACCCAAGGCCGAATAGCCTTCTCGCGGCGTTTGGGGGTTTCCTCAGGACCGCCGTACAATCCTCGCACAGCGAGCGCGATGATTTCCGGCGCGCCCGTGGGAGGTACTGGCGATGGCGAAAATCGACGGCGGCGAAATGATGGTGCGCGCGCTCGAGCGCGAGGGCGTGCACGAAATCTTCACTCTCCACGGCGGGCATCTGGATTCGATTTATGCGGCCGCCGCACGGCACGACTTCCGCGTCATCGACACGCGCCACGAGCAGGCCGCGGCGCATATGGCCGACGGATGGGCGCGCACCACCGGCCGCCCCGGCGTCGCGATCGTCACCGCCGGTCCGGGCGTGACCGATGCGGTCACCGGCGTCGCCAATGCCTTCATGGATTCGATTCCGATGGTGCTGATTGGCGGTCGCAGTCCGCTTGCCGATGACGACAGACTTCCACTGCAGGCGGTCGATCAGATGGGCATCCTGCGTCCGATCACGAAGTGGGCGCGCTCGGTCACGCATACCGAACGGATTCCCGAGTTCGTCGCCGCGGCGTTTCGTCACGCCATCTCCGGGCGCCCGGGCCCGGTTTTCCTCGAATTGCCGATCGATGTGCTATTCCGGCGCGCCGAGGAATCCGAGATCGAATTTCCGCAAGATTATCGTCCTAAGATGAGCGCCGGTACGAGCCGTGAGGGACTTCGCCAGGCGCTCACCTGGCTGCGCGAGGCCAAGCGTCCGGCGATTCTAGCCGGCGGCGGCGTATGGTTTTCGCAGGCGGCCGAACTCACCCGCCTCGCGGAACTCGCGCATGTTCCAGTGATGAGCAATGCGAAGGCGCGCGGCACTGTTTCCGAAGAGCATCCGCTGAACTTCGGCGGCTTCGGCGCGATTCATCCCGCGGCGCATCGCAAGTCCGGCAGTGGCAGCGCCGATTTGGTGATCATGCTGGGCACGCGCATCGGTATGTTCACCGGCGGTCGCAACTCGGTGATTCCGTCCGACGCGCGCGTGATCCAGATCGATATCGAGCCCGAGGAGATCGGCCGCAATCGCGATATCCAGCTCGGCATCGTGTCGGATTGCCGCGAGTTTGTCCGCCAGGCTATCGATGCGCTCGAAGGCGAGAAGATCGATCCGCATCAGGAATGGATCGAACGCCTCACCGCGATTCGCGAGGCCGGACGGCATCGCTTCGATGACGCCATCGCCAATCACAAGGGTCCGATTCATCCCGCGCGCCTCGCGCACGATATCGCCAACGTCCTCGACAAGGATGCGATCGTGGTCGCCGATGGTGGCGAGACGGCGGCGTGGATGGGCAATGCGTGGACGGCGCGCCATCCCGGGCATTTTCTCACCCACGGTTATCTCGGCTGCCTCGGAGTAGGACTTCCCTTCGCATTGGCGGCCAAGGCGGCGCATCCGGACAAGCAGGTGTTCTGCATCATCGGCGATGGCTCATCGGGGCTGAATTTTTCCGAGTTTCATACCGGCGCGAAAAACAATCTGCCCATCACCGTCGTCATCAACAATGACAAGCAGTGGGGGATGTCCAAACACGGCCAGGAAATCATGTGGGGAAAGGGCCGCCATGTCGCCACCGAACTAGGGATGGTGCATTACGAAAAGGCGGCGCAGGGCCTCGGCGCCAATGGCGAACTGGTCGAGCGCCCGGAGGATATCGCGCCCGCGATGAGGCGCGCGCTCGGCGGCTCGCGAATCAGTTGCCTCAACATTGTCACTGACTCGGATGTCGTAGAACCGGGAACGCTCGCGATGTACAGCGCTGGCGCGCCTAAGAAGCCCGAGCAATCTCCCGACCAGAAGCCTGCCGACAGTGAAGGGACCACCCTGCCCTACTACGGTAAGCGGAAACTGGAATGACGGCGACTGTCAAGACCTCACCCGGCGCAGTAGCGCCACCCTCTCCTTGAGGAGAGGGAATGAGGAAAGAGTACAACTCTAGTAGGGTGCTCCCGCGTAGGCCGAGCCCGCCGTCGAGCGCGAGCCGACATCGACGCCCTTGCGCACTCGTACATCCACTCCCGGATGCGTAGGGACGTCGACGCGCAACCCGCGATAGCCACCGGCGCCAGGGTCGGGCGCGAGGAACCCCACCGTGTATTGCTGACGCAGCTCGCGGCTGATTTCGCTGCATGCGCTGGCCAGCGCGCTTCCGTCGCCTACCGCGCGGATGTTGTAAGTTTTCGCGCCGGTCTCCGTCGAGAGCATGCGCAAGGTTTCAACGTCGACCTCTTCGGCTTCGTCTGGGCCGCCGCGGAGCACGAGGGGACCAAATCGGATGGTTGGTCCGCCGCTACCGACGTTTGGATTGCCGATGCCGATTGAATAAATCAGCACGCCCTGACGGCGCGCGAGCGCGGCGACATCGGCGAGCGAATGGGCGCTGGTGTTATCCATCCCATCGGTCACCACCAGCAAAGCGCGCTTGTCGTAGCGGCCGCGCTGAAGCCTCACCAGGCCGGTCACGACCGCATCGTAGAGCGAGGTCGAACCATAGGCATGCAGGAGGGCGAGGCGATCCGCCACCAGGCTGTGGTCGGTGGTGAAGTCCTGGAGCATGAAGGGCCGGCCTGAAAATGCGAACAGGAACACGTCGTCCTTATCGTTCAAGTTGCGCAGAAACTCGACGATGGCGGCGCGCGCCTGGCGCAGTTTCGGCTCCATGCTCCCGGAAGTATCCACCAGGATTCCCACCGACACCGGAGTGTTGAGGTCCTGGCGAAAGAACTCGATCGGTCGCTGCTGGCCATCCATGTAAAGGGTGAAATCCTGCTTCTGTAAATCGGTGACATAACTGCCGTTAGGATTGGTCACGGTGACCGTCACCTGCTGATAGCCGGGCTCATCGCGCAATTGACGCTTCGGGATGACGAGTTCCTGGGTGGGAGGCTCCGGTGGCGGAATGTTCGGCTGAATCTGGCGCGAGGGCGCCGTCGCGGGAAGCTCCAGCGTCGTACTGCCGCCGCCCTGATTCCCCGGTATCACCATCGGCAGCGAAGGTGGCGGCGCGGATTGCATGTCGGCCGGGCGCACATTCTGCTGCGCGGCTACGGGGAGAGCCCACAGCATCGCGCCGAGCAGGCACGCCGTTGCGAGCCCGGTCTTCGCGGTCTGCCACCAATGCCTGGCAATCAATGTCTTCACCGATGTTCCAATCGCGCCGATCACAATGATCTTCCTATTTGCGACGGTCCCGAGCAAGCAGGGTTCAAACCCCTCTCTTGAACGTACGTGATGTAGGGCGAGCCGGTTTCGCGGGTTTGAGTGAAGTCGGGCTGTATGCCTAACATCTCCGTTACTGGCGCGAACTATGGCAAGCAAACACCAACCGTCTGTATGTCCCGACGTTGGACGCGTCGCATACTTCGTGATGGACGGCGACGGCAACATCGTCGAATGGGACGACGCCTCCGAAGTAATCTTCGGTTGGACTCGCAACGAGGCTCTGGGCGCTCGACTCTCGGAACTGATCATACCCGAGCATCAGCGCTCGATGCATGAGTATGGACTCACTCGCTACAAGGCGACCGGCCAGGGGAAGTTTATCGGCAAGCCGATCCAGATCACCACGCTGAATCGCAGCGGTGCCGAAGTTCCCGTCTCGATTGAGATCTCGATGGAACGCGAGGGCGAGAGCTACCGCTTCCCGACCTTCGCGCGCATCGTGGAAAAAGCTCCGGCAGCTTAGGTTTTGCCGCGGCAGAATTTTTCCGCCCTCGGTTCGTCTGATAGTATGCCGCTCCCGCGGCCTACCCCTATCCAACCTCCCGAGGAAAATTCTTGGCCCCACTTTCCGAATCACAACTACTGCGATTCCTTATCGAGATCGCGGCGCTGCTGATTGTCAGCCGGGTGCTGGCCGAAATCGCCAAGCGCTTCGACCAGGCCCCGGTCATCGGCGAGCTGCTGGCGGGAATCCTGCTCGGAAAATCCATCCTCGGACATCTCGCGCCGCCGCTGTATGCCTATCTCTTCAGCACCGATCCACTGGTGATGCATCTGCTCGAATCTATCGCGTGGATCGGCGCGATCATGTTGCTCCTGTACATCGGACTGGAAACTGAACTCGAACTGCTGCGCGGATTGGGGCGAACCGCCGCGATGATTTCGAGCCTGGGAATCGCGCTCCCATTCGCCAGCGGAGTCGCCCTCGGCTACCTGCTGCCGGCCAGTTATCTCGCCAATCCCAACGGCCGTTTGATTTTCGCGTTGTTCATGGCGGTCGCGATGTCGATATCGGCGGTGCCGGTGATCGCGAAGATTTTGCTCGACCTCGGCCTCATCAAGCGCGAGCTCGGAATGCTGATTCTCGCCGGCGGCATCGTTGACGACACTACCGGATGGCTGATGTTGTCCCTGGTCGCGGGCCTCGCGACCGCCGGCACCATCGATGTCAAATCAGTCAGCGTGCTGGTGATCGAAGGCGCCGCGTTTCTCGGCTTCTGCTACTTCGCCGGCTATCGCCTGGTCCGCAGCCTGATGCGATGGATCGACGACCGCACCTACATCGAACACGGAAAATTCAGCGCGATGATCATCATCGCGGTTATTTGCGGCGTCATCACGCAGTTCATCGGACTGCACGCGGTGTTCGGTGCCTTCGTGGCCGGCCTGATGATTCGCAGCTCGACACGCATTCGCGAGGCCGATCTCGACGAGTTAAAGGCGATCGGCCTCGGGGTTATGGCGCCGATCTTTTTCGCTTACTCCGGGTTGAAAGCCGACCCCGCGAGCTTGATTGCTCATCCCCTGGTGCCGCTGCTGGTGCTGGGAATTTCGTGCGCGGGAAAATTGCTCGGATGCGGCCTGGGCGGAATCCTCGCGAAGCTTAAACCGCGGGAAGCTCTGGCGGTAGCGATCGGCATGAACGCGCGCGGCGGCATGGGAATCATCGTCGCGCTGATCGGGCTTAGCCTCGGGATCCTGACCGACGACATGTACACCATCATCATCATGGTCGCGATCGTAACCTCGATCGCGGCGCCCCCCGCACTCAAGTGGTCGCTTGGCAAAGTGGAGTACACCCGCGGCGAAGAAGAACGCATGGAGCGCGAGAAGCTACTGGCGCGGCTTCCGCTCAACCGCGAGGGCGCCAAGTTGCTGGTCCTCAGCGGCGGCGGACCACATGCCGACCTGGCCGCGCATATCGCGGCCGGGCTTGCCAGCCATCACGATGCGAGCATCACGGTGTTTCGCGCGATGACGCCGGAAACTCCCGACACCACCGCGCAATTCAACGAGCAGTTCGCGCGCATCAAGGCGATCGCGGAATCATCCGGCGCCAACAGCATTTTGCAGCGCACCGGCACGGCGGAAACCATCTCCGAGGCTATCGAGGAAGAAACCGCGCGCGGCTACGACGCGATTTTCGCCGGCGCCTCGCAGCTCGATGGCCACGCCGCGTTGAGTGGCGAGGTGCTGCGCGAGCTGGTCGCCAATGCGCAGGCGCCGGTGGTCATCGTGCGCGACGCCGGCGCGAAGGTTCCGCTACAGCGGATTCTCTCGCCCATCACTGGTGCGGCTTTCTCGCGCCTGGGCGCCGCGGTGGCGATGCAATATACGCATACCTTTCAAGGTCAGCTCACGACGCTGTACGTGCGTGAACGGCCCGCGCTCGCGCTCCCCGCGATGCTGGTGGCTCCTTCGCAGGCGAGCGACGGCGGCGAAGAATTCGTCGACGAGATCAAACGCCTCGGTGACGAGCTCGGCATTTCGGTGGTCACCAAAATCGGATCGGGCCGCCGCGCCGAGGATGTCATCGTCAATGCGGCGTCGAATGGAGATTTCGATCTGCTGATAATGGGCGTGCTCTATCGCTCCTCCGATCAGCGGCTGTATTTCGGTCCGAAGGTGCGCCAGATCCTGCGCAACGTACGCTGCTCGGTCGCGTTGGTGGTGCCACCGCAACCGAAAAATTACCGCACCTGATTCTATCCATCACGCAACTTGCGCCCACCTGGAGGCGACCTGAAATGTCTATTCCCCATCGGTCACAAGCAGTCATCCTCGCAGCTATCGGCATACTCTTCCTTGGGTTTGCTCACCCCGCGTCTTTGTATGCGAAGCCGCCCGGCGGCAGCGGCAGCGTCAGTTTTCCGCATGACCAGGTGAGCTGGTCGCCCGACGCGCGTTTTGTCGCGAATAATGTCAACCACTCGCCCGACGACCCCAAGTCGCCACATTCGGTCTTCCTCACTGACATGAAGACCGGGCAGCGCTGGCTGCTGCATTCGTATCCACGCAAGGTCGATCTGCTGTGGTCGCCGGGCTCCAATGCTCTCGCGATAAACGATTGGGGCGCCGGCGAGGAGTCACAATGCATCGTCTACGTCCTGACTCCGCAGCGTGAAGAATTGGATTTGCGCGAGGAGTTCCTGAAATCGCGCCGTCCCGATCGCGAGAAGAAGCTCGCCGCCGATCACGTCAACTACGATCACAATTACGCGCATGCCATTCGATGGCTCTCCGCCAACAAGCTCCTGTTCGTGCTCGAGGGCCACAGCACCAAGACCAGGCGCTACTTCGTGATGGAATATGAATATCAAATCGGCGATGGGTTCCGGGTGCGCGAACGCGTCATCCATTGAAGCCGCAGACCGGTGCCGTGGACGCAGTGATCGCGTGATGCTAGTCAGATGCGGGAGGTCTTCCCGTCATGGATGCACACGCCGAGATTTGCCGCGCCATCGATCAGTATAAGGACCAGGCGGTATCGCTCAGTCATCAGATCCACGAAAAACCTGAACTGAAGTTCCAGGAGCATTTCGCGGCCGGATTGCTCAGCGGCGCCGCGCGCGAACTGGGATTGCCGGTCGAAACCGGAGTGGGCGGCCTGGCGACGGCGTTTCGTGCGGAATTCGGCAACGGCAGCGGACCCACAGTCGCGATCCTCGCCGAATATGACGCGCTGCCCAACGGCCATTCATGCGGCCACAACCTGATCGCATGCGCGGCGCTGTCGGCGGTGGTCGGCTTGAAAAATGGCGCGAAGAATCTGCCCGGAAAAATCGTGTTTCTCGGAACCCCGGCCGAAGAAGGCGGCGGCGGCAAAATCATCCTGCTCGACAAGGGCGCGCTGAACGGCGTCGATGCTGCGATGATGGCGCATCCGTTCGACGCCGAGGCCTGCACCATGCCGGCGCTCGCCACGCGTCATCTCGACCTCACCTTTCACGGAAAAGCCTCGCACGCGGCGGCGGCACCATGGGACGGAGCGAGCGCTCTGTCGGCGGTGATTCAGACTTTCCAGAGTGTTGATGCCGCCCGACTGCACTTCCGCGATGGCGCGCGCATCCATGGCATCATCACCAACGGTGGCCAGGCGGTGAACATCGTGCCGGAAAAAACCGAATGCCAGTTCCTGGTGCGCGGCAAGACCAGCAAGTACACCCGCGAAATCGCCGACCGCGTGCTGCGCTGCGCCGAGGCGGCCGCGCTCGCCACCGGGACCAAGATGTCGCATGAGGTCATTGGCGGCTACAAAAACATGATCAACAATCGCGCGATGGCGCTGCATTACTCGGCGCTCTCTGAATCGCTCGGCGTCCGCTCGCCCGAGGCTCCCGCTGACGCGCCGACGGGCAGCACCGACATGGGCGACGTGAGCCATGCGATGCCCGCGATTCATCCGATTTTCCAGGTCGCGAAGCATGGCGAGGGAACCTGCCACGAAGACGCGTTCGTGAAGCATACCGATTCGGAATACGGCTACGCCTCGATGATCCGCGTCGCGAAGGCGCTCGCGATGACCGCGTACGACCTTCTCGCGGAGCCGGCGCTGCTGAAATCGGTCAAAGACGAGTTCGCGCAGCGCCAGGAGAGTTGAGCGTCGCCTGCCGGGCGCCAATTTTCGAGGATAGATGAAAGTTGTCGCTTTAGATCACGTGCAGCTTGCGATGCCGCCGGGGCGCGAGGCCGACGCGCGCGCGTTCTATGGGGACCTCCTCGGTATCTCGGATCAGCCGAAGCCTCCGCATCTCGCCAGGCGCGGCGGATGCTGGTTCGAGCGCGGCGCGCTCAAGATTCATCTCGGGGTCGAGAAAGATTTCGTTCCGGCGCGCAAGGCGCATCCCGCGCTGATCGTAGAAGACCTGCCGACCCTGGTCGCATCACTCAAGCGCGCCGGGCATCGCGTCATCGAGGACGAGCCGCTGGAAGGCTACGATCGCGTTTACGTCGATGATCCCTTCGGCAATCGCGTCGAGCTGATGGAACCGCGGATCAAGTAGCCCTCTGGACAACTGTGT
>CAVXGH010000009.1:0-6825 GCA_963761255.1 uncultured delta proteobacterium | reverse complement strand
CATCGCGCGTTGAACGTCGAGCCATCCGCGGCGCGTCATCCTCGCGCGAACCGGTTCGGCCAGCAGGAAATTTTCCCAGAGACGCATGTCGAGGATGAGCCCATCGAGGTCGCGATCTTGAGGGATAACCGCCATCGACGAACCGTTGGCACTTCCGTGAACGCGAACAGATCCCGACGTTGCGCTGCGCGCACCGGCCAGGACCTCGACCAGTTCAACCTGGCCGTTGCCATCGACGCCCGCGACGCCCGCAATCTCGCCGGCATTCAGGCGCATTGAAATTCCGTCGAGGATCGTAACGCCGTCGTTCCGATACGTAAGATTTTCGATTTCGAGCAGGATGTCGGCATTTGCTACAGGACGAAGGTTAGCCGGGAGGCGGGGTGGTCAACTCACCAATCATCAAGCGCGCCAATGCGGATTCATCGGACTCGGCGGGCATGGTTTCCCCAACCAAACGGCCGCCGCGCAGCACCGTGATACGATCCGCGACCGCGCGCGCCTCGGCAAGCTTGTGAGTGATGAGAATCACTATCCGGCCCTCACCGCGAAGGCGTCGCAGAAGATCCAGAAACGCGGTCAACTCGCTGGGCGCGAGGACGCCGGTGGGCTCATCAAGGATCAAAACGCGCGGATCGAAGCTTAATGCGCGCAGGACCTCGAGGCGCACGCGCTCGGCGACCGATCGGTCGGCTATGATCGCACGCGGCGGAGGCAACTCGAAGCCAAGATGATGCGCGAGGGCGCGCGCTTTCGACACCACCGCACCAAATCAATCCGCTGCGGCCCGAAGCCGCCTGCGTCGCGGCCAAAGCCGCCGAGCGCGAGGTTCCTCCCAGGTGAAACGCTCGAACAGCATCGGGCTTTGATGCACCGCGGCGATACCCATCCGCAACGCGTTGTCGGGCGTGCCGAACGGGAGCGGCTTTCCCTCGAGGAGCGCGCTACCCGCGTCGGGGCGAACGCGGCCGGTGAAAACATTCATCAGCGTGGTTTTGCCGGCGCCATTCTCGCCGAGGAGTGCGTGGATCTCGACGGCGCGCGCGGTGAAGTCGACCCCATCGAGAGCGACGGTTGGTCCAAAGCGCCGGGAGATGGATTTGGCTTCGAGCAAGCCGCTCAGTTTCCAGCCGCGGAATAATGCCGGCGCACGTAAGCGATGGCCGCCTCGCGGTCGGCAATTGCGCCATCGAGTTGCAGGTCTTCGAGTTCCTGCAAAATGTTTTTGAATGCGGGTCCCGGCTTGAATCCCATTCCGATGAGATCGGTGCCGCTGATGAAGCGCGGCGGACGCATCTGGGCCGGCGTCATCCGCGCCATCGCGTGGCGGCAGAAATGGTAGAAGCCGAGGTATGAGCTCGATGCGAGTGCGTCCATCCTGCTGATTTCGAGCAGCTCGTCGAAGCCGTCCTCGCTGAGCATGCGCTTGAGCGTCGAGGTGCGCATCCGCGGCGCCATCGTCAGCTTGAGGTGATTTTTCACCAGGTAGGCGACGCGTTCCTGCACCGCGCGCGAGCGGCGCAGTCGCGCGAGAATATCGATCGCCATCTCCGCGCCGATTTCGGTGTGACCGTAGTAGGTAACCTTGCCGTTTTGCTCGGCGCGGGTCTGCGGTTTTGCGATGTCGTGAAAAAGCATGCCGAACGCGAGGCTCTCGGTGCACCCGGGATTCAGCATCGCGACTGCAATCTTCGTATGCACGTACACGTCGCCCTCGGGATGATAGTTCGCGGGCTGCTGGCATCCGATCATCGGCAACACTTCGGGCAGGACCTCTTTCATCAGGCCGGTCTCGACCATGATGTCCATGCCGCGCGCGGCGCCACCCTCAGTCATCAGGCGCACGATTTCTTCGCCGAGGCGCTCGGCGGAAACTTTGGGCACCATCGGCGCGGTCAGCCGCATCGCTTTATGCGTTTCGGGCTCGATGGTGAAATTCAGGCGTGCGGCAAACCGCGCGGCGCGCAACACGCGCAGATGATCCTCGGCGAAGCGATCGTAGGGATTTCCGATGGCGCGGATGATACCGGCACGCAAGTCGCGCATGCCGCCGACGGTGTCAATCAGGCGATCGTCGAAGGGATCGTAATACATGCCGCCGATGGTAAAGTCGCGGCGTTTCGCGTCCTCCTCGATAGTGCCGAAGCTGACCGACGAGGGACGGCGGCCATCGACATAGGGAGCGTCCGCGCGGAAAGTGGCAACCTCGAACGGCTCGCCCGCGACGATCACCATGATGACGCCGAACTGCGCGCCGACGGCGACGGTGTTGTCGAACAGGCGCTGGACAACCTCGGGGCGCGCATTGGTCGCGATATCGTAATCCTTGATGGGGATGCCAAGCAGGCGATCGCGCACACATCCACCATTGAAGAGCGCGATGAAGCCGTTGTCGCGCAGGCGGAGCAGGATCGCGCGCGCTTGTTCCTCCTTCGGGGTCATGACGGCATCATTCTATTTTTTCGTGGGCGGCGGACCAAGAGAGAAGAGAAACCACAGAGGCACAGAGACACAGAGTCAGAAAAAAGAGGCGCACAGCACGGAGCCGCGCGCCAAAGTAGCTTTGCCGGTTTCTTCCTTTGTGTCTCTGCGCCTCTGTGGTGATTTCCTATTCGCGGCGGTCGAAGCGGCCACCGAGGGTGATGCCACCATCAATCGCGATGGTCTGGCCAGTAACATTTTGCGCCTGCTCGGAGCAGAGCCACGCGACCGTGCGCCCGATGTCCTGCATGGTCTGCTCGCGTCCGAGCGGCACGATGCTCTTCACCGTTGCCTCGAAGGTCGCGCGAGCTTTTGCATCGCCACCGCCGAGCGCCGCGCCGAGGTCTTCCCACACCTTGGTGTAGATGAGGCCGGGCGCGACCGCATTGACACGGATGCCTTTGGGTCCGAGCTGCAGCGCGCAGGTCTTGCTGTAGGAAATCACGCCGGCTTTAGCGGCTGCGTAGGCCGCGAGGAACGGGCTCGCGAGCTGGCCGGCGATCGAGGCGGTGTTGCAAATCGCTGCACCGGCCTTCATTCGAGGCGCGACCTCGCGTGTCACGATGTGAACGGAGTTCAGGTTCAGGTCGACATAGCGGCGAAAAATCTCGACCGTTTCCCATTCGCCCTCGCGCCCGTGCTCGAACCACGCGCGCTCTCCGCCGCCAGCGTTGTTGCATAGCACGGCCGGATTGGCCCCGAGCTTCGCGGTGATTGCCTCGACTGCCTGATGGACTTGTTTTTCGTCAGTGACATCGGCGGTAAAGCCATGGACTTTTTTCGCGATTGCGTCAGGAGGCGGTGCGAGCCTGAGATCGATGACCGCGACCTTATCGACGACCTTGTGTTCGAAGAGTGCATTGACGATTCCGAGGCCGAGGCCGCGTGCTCCGCCGGTAACAATTGCGTAAGCCATGCTAGTTTTTCCTCATCGCTGATCAGAACGCACCACAGAAGCACCGAGCCACAGTAGGAAAGAGGGCAGACAAATTTACGCCACCGTTGCCATGGGGGTGCGCTGGCTTCTTCCTCCCAGTGTCTCTGTGCCTCTGTGGTTTGTCTCCTTCTTATTAGGCCTTCAGCGCGCGGATGGCGCGCTTGTTGCCGCTCACGCGATCCTCGTTCACCGGATTGACGAACACGATCACGGTGCCGAGGCCCGGTGCCGCCAGCTCCGCCAGGCGCTCGCGAATGCGCGATTCGGGTCCGACCAGCAGCGCGGAATCGATCATGTTGTCGCTAACCGCGGCCATCGCCTTGGGTTCGTCGCGACCGGCGGCGCGAATGCCCTCGATTTCCGCCTTGAAGCCGGCATTGGCGAGCATGTTGCCGTAGTAGCGCAACGCGCCATAGCGCGAGAGCAGCTTGCGCGCGGGACGCCGGGCCGCTTCGAGATCATCGGAAATGAACGCGGTCGCAAACAGCGTCGGCTCGATATCGGCGACGTTGCGATTTGCCTTTTGCGCACCCTCAGCCAACTCGCCCAGCGCCTGCTTGACCCGCGCGGGCGGGAAGAAATTGAAGATAACGCCATCGGCGATTTCGCCCGCCAGCCTCACCATCGGACGCGACACGCCTGCGAGATAGATGGGCAGCTTGGAGGTGACCTTCGGACCGGTGCGTCCGCCATCGATCGCTTTGCGCAGGGTGGTCACCACCTCGCGCATCTTCGTCATCGGCTCGCCCATTTCAATCCCGAGGATGGTATTCATCTCTTTGTGGCCGGTGCCGAGACCGAGGATGAAGCGGCCTCCGGTAAACTCCTGCACCGCGGCGGCCTCATTCGCGAGCAGCGCGGGATGGCGCAGGTAGATGTTGGTGATCGCGGTGCCGAGCTTGATGGTTCGCGTATGCTGGCCGATGCCGAGGCAATACGCGAGCGAGTCGTTGCCGGCCTCGGTCATGAAAACGCCGGCAAGGCCGTTGTCCTCGACGCTTTTGGACAGGTCAACGATGGTTTGCGGTGGAGTATCGGGCATCGCCGAAAGGGCAAGCGCGATTTTGGTTTTGGCCATAGATAGTTCCTATCGATATTTGAAATTGATTGCCGCTCGATGAGCCGGGAAGTCTGAAAGTTTCATCCTCAATGCTTGCGCGTCAAGCGAACCTAACCCCTGGCCCCTTCCCTTGAGGGAAGGGGGTCGGAACAAAGGAGCGAACAACTTTAAGTCAGGATCGCAAAATTAAAATTTAGCTGCCGCTCGATCCGGGCTGGACCGCCGCGAAGAAGTCCACAATACGCTTATGGTTGACGCCCTGATCGCCGATGCCATCGCGCGATTTGGATCGCATCTCGAGCAGGCTGCCACTGCCGTCACCCGCCCGCACCTGAATGATGAAGTCGTCGTTGAAATGGAACAGGCTCGAAGTCGAGTAGCCCTCGATGGTGCGGGTCGCGGGATCGGAAACCGTGATCGTCCAGGTCGGCATTTGCGCGGCGGCGCGCGCTACGGCCTTGAAAGCGTCATCGGGCGGTTCGGGCATCTTGAGCGGCGGCAGCGGGCCGTAGCCCTGCAACTGGCGATCGGCATATTTGGCCTTGTCATACTTCATGTCGCGGCCGCGGTTCGCATTCAGTTGTTGAGCATTGCTGAACTCGGGTGGGCTGTTGAAGTCAGTGGTGATGTCGTTGATGGGCGGGACCTTGGGACTGGTGAGGACGATTAACACCACCGGCAAGATGGTGAGCGCTCCGAGGATGGTTCCAATCACCGCGCGCGGCCGGGCGGCGGCGCGCATCGGAGTGCGGGTGGCGAAAATCCCGATCAACCCGAGGATCAAAGCGATCAGGCCAACCAGGGTGCCGAGCAGAAAAATCGAAAAGCCGAGGATCGGAGTAACCATCCGCCAGTGCGCGCCGATGACCCCCGCGCCGAGCATCGCCACGGCCAGCAAACTGTCGAAGAACGCGAGCCACGCAATGATCATAATTTCCCCGCTGGAGAAAAGTGTCGAATAAGCATCACTTTCTGATGCCGCGAACCACGAACTGCGGCAGTACAAAGAAAAACGTTCCCTGTTCAACCGCGCGATCGATCGAGGCAAGCCACGCCGCGATCTCATCGTCGGCGACCTTGCCCGAGTCGTGCGCATAGCGCGCGAAGCTCGCCTTGAGCATCGGGAGCGATCGCCCGGCAGTATCGGCACCGGCCATGATTTCGACCTTGACGTCGATCAGGCCCGCATCGCGAAAGTAGCCATACAGCATCCGTCCGATGCGGGGCTGATTAATGGCGATCGACTTCGACGCCGCCAGCACCCGCTCATTGCGCTCGCGATTAGCCGCGCCGGTTTCGAGCACCAGCAGGTCCCAGTCGCTATCGGCGGCGACCACGATTCCACCCGGTGCCGTCACCCGCGCCATTTCGGCAACCGTATCGGCGGCGGAATCGACATACTCAAGAACATTTTTGCAGAACACTCGATCGAAACCGGCATCCGGGAACGGCAATGGAGGAAATCCGCTATGAGTGAATTCGATGGGAAGTTTCGCCTCGCGGACACGGTCCTTCGCACGCGCGATGAACTCGGCATTGATGTCAACGCCGGTGACTTTTCCCGACGGCGCTACGCGGCGCGCAAGCTCCATCGTCGTATGGGCGGGGCCCGAGCCGACATCAAGCACGCGCAATCCCGGCTTCAGTTCGAGAGGACGAATGATCGGCTCCAGCGCCGGATGGTAACCAAGGATCTGGTCATACGCCGCATGGCGCTCGGGTTCGATATCGATCCAGTGCTGCTTGTAATAGGGGGTGGACATAGGGTTGCTCCCGCCCCTTCGTATCTCAAGCGCGCGATTATTAAAAGCCGAGTCTCGAGGGCGCAACCCTCAACCGGTAGGACCTTGCGATTCCAACATCTGCGAGGTCGCGGTCAGATGGAGTGTGACGGCTGACATGAAGGGAATTTTGAGGCTGTAATTGTAATTGATCACCACCAGCGCATCGTTGCGTCCGCTCAGGCTGGGATCGCTAACCCAGCTCGAAGTTACGTTGCCGCTGCCGCTGTTACCAGGACATCCGGTGCAGGTCAGATGCAGCTGGGGCGCGATGTTGACCGCCACTTGTTCGATGGTGGCCTGAGTGGCCGGACTCAGACTGTTAGGACCGTTCGCGACCGCATAGCGGACCGCTTCTTCAGCGGCTGACGACATGCTGTTGTACGCCATCACCGCTTCTCCCATGAACATCACGCCGCTGAGAAAAAGCAGGAAGGCAGTCGCGACCATTGAAAATTCCACCGCAGACTGGCCACGGGAACGGGATTTGTCGCGTATCATGCTCACGATCCGTTCTGCCCCGAATTCTGGACCTGCATGATGGCGGTCGCCGACATAGTGCTCGT
>CAVXGH010000008.1:0-84626 GCA_963761255.1 uncultured delta proteobacterium | reverse complement strand
GCCGCGACTTTCCCGAGATCGACTTTGATGGATTTTTTCATGATGCTGTGCCTCGCCGGGTTGAACGATCTTAGTCCCGAGTGGGAGCGCTCTTCGGGCCTGCCGCGACGAAGCGCATTCGCCAGCGCGGAGGAGCTTCTTTGGCTCCAGCGGAGATGAAGCGCGCGGGCCAGCGCAGATTCGCGGTGGCATCCTGACGGTCAGCGCCTTCGAGTTCCCGCACCATCGATGGAACTTCGCTTGCGGTCTCGCTTGCGAGGTCGAGCAGATTGATCTTCGTGTTGTGCTGCATCATCGAACTCCCCTTTAGAAGGAATGCTGCATCTGAGGTACAGGTCGGCCGCGACTATGTCAAACCCAGCCTCTGAAATGGCATAATTTTGTGTACCAGCGCGTCAAACGGAACGTAGATTGGCGTGATAGCATCCGCAATCGCGCTGTGCTACCGCATCGCGGAGGAGTGAACAGACATCGCTATGACCACCGAGCAGACCATCAACGAAGCCGCGAAGAAGACCCGGCAGGAAAAAAAGCCCAAGGTCGGGGCGGGCGAGCAACCGGCGAAATCGGGTCCACGGCCGTTCACCCTGGCGGTCGATATCGGCGGTACCGGAATCAAGGCGGAGAAGCTCGATGCGACCGGGCGGCCGGTAACGGAACGGGTCAAAATCGCGACCCCGAACAACGCCACTCCGAAGAAAGTCGCCAAGATCGTCGAAGAACTGGCCGGACAGCATGGGGCATTCGACCGCGTGTCGGTGGGGTTTCCGGGGGTGGTCAAGAACGGCGTCATCTATACCGCAGCCAACCTCGGCAAGGGATGGAATGACTATCCACTGCAAAAGGAGCTCGCCAAAAAGCTTCGTAAGCCAGTGCGGATGGCCAATGACGCCGATGTGCAGGGCCTCGGATGCATCAGCGGGCACGGAGTCGAATTGGTTATCACGCTCGGTACCGGGGTGGGGTCGGTAATATTCGTAGATGGGCTTCGCATCCATATGGAACTGGGGCATCACCCGTTCCATAAGGGGAAAACCTACGAGGAGGAGCTCGGAAATCGCGCCTTGGCGAAGAAGGGCAAGAAGAAATGGTACAAGCTCGCGATGGAGGCCATTGGCGAGCTGCAAAGAACCTTCAACTATGACCGCCTCTACATCGGTGGCGGCAACGCGCGGCTCCTCGATGGCAAACTTCCACCGAATGTGAAACTGGTCAGCAACATGGAAGGCCTGTTGGGAGGCATCAAGTTGTGGGCCGGGACCACCGGATGATTTAATCGAGGCGGTTTCACAGGGTGCTAAGTAGCCTTAGTGTGCGTATGGCCAATAAAATGTATTTTTAGCCCATCTTGCCCGCGATACGGCCTTTACTTTCGCATTTCTGCGCGATAACTTTTTTCCACTCAATCGAAATGCGTCCCTGCCTGGTGAAACAGGCAGTTTATGCTCCATGGGGGTGGACATAGTTATGCTTAGCGTGAGTCATTGCGCGCGTCGATCGTTAACCTCTCTACTCCTGCTATCTTTCTCTATGGCGCTCGCCATCGCTGGATGCGGCGGCGGTTCCAGCGGTGGCTCTTCCTTCCATGCCGCGGCTACCGATCCTACTTCTACCAGCGTTATCGCCGTCGATTGCTCCCGTCAGCGCGGTTATGTTCCGCTGCCCAATCTGAATTCCAGCCTGCACGGCCAGGTCGCAGTGCTCGATCTGGCGGTCGATCCGGACAGCAAAAATCCGCTGGTTAAAATCATCGATATCGGCATTACCGCCCTGCCGCGCTCTGTGGCCGCGGATTTCAAATCGGGCACGGTCTACGTTCCGGCCGACAATGGAGCCACCACCGGAACCATGGTGCTGATTGACGAGTCGGACGATTCCGTGACTACGGTGCCGTTTCCTACCGGTAGCCGTCCGGCGGAAACCTCGGGGGTCGTGGCGGACCCCAACGGCACTGCACTGGTCTCGATGGAGGATGGCCTCGACTGCCCCAGCGCGCTGGGAGGCTGCACCGGTCAAGCCATTTTCAATCTCCACTCGCGCAGTTTCGCTCCGCTAATCCTGACCCTTTTCGGCGCGGATAGCTTCGCGGAAAACTCCTCGACCGGAACTTCGGTCGGATCTGCCGACATCATCACTCCCCAACTACTCGCGCTCGACCTTCCCGGCCAGCAATCCTGCATCCTGGAGGATATCAACACCGATCAGCTCGACGCCGATC
Source organism: uncultured delta proteobacterium (assembly GCA_963761255.1). Classification (GTDB taxonomy): domain Bacteria; phylum Desulfobacterota; class Binatia; order Binatales; family Binataceae; genus DATGKG01. The sequence continues at coordinate 82,408 of CAVXGH010000008.1, read as the reverse complement.
CGGACGGAATCGCAGTCGATCCGACCACCAATATCTGGGTGGTGGGAAACTTCCAGTCGCCACTTGCCACCGTGATCAACCTCAACGGCGCGACCTTCGACAACGGTGGAAGTTTTAACTGCTTCCTGGACGAAGGTGGCCAACTGCCCAACTCCGTGAACCAGGACACCGGCACCGGCGCCCCGGGTATGCCGGGAGTGGCGATCAATGCCATCACGCATCAGGCCTTTGTGACTGCTCAGGGAGGCAATCAGATAGCCTTGCTTTCGCTGCCGACCCGCGCCGTCGGGCAGCTTTCAAGCTCGGGGGTCAGCGGCGTTAACGGCGCGGTTCCCAACGATCCGAATGGCAACCCATTTTTGTCGGCCAACTTTCCGTACGCGACGACGGTCGATAGTTGTCACAACCTTGGATACGTCGCGAGTGCGGATTACCGCTTCCTCGCCCAGATTAGTCTGAAGACTTTCCAGAAGAGTCCTTCCTCAATTAATACCGCGCTCCCGGCTGGGAGCTGCGCCGGAGTTTCCACCACCTTCCAATGCGATAACGGCAACGGCGTCAAATTCTTCCCCGTTTCCGCACCTTCGCCGACCGCGGAGCAGCAGCCGCCGGCTCAATTCAGTTCCACCGCGTTTCGCGCGCGTCTGGCAGCCAAGCAAATCGGACTGACTCGCGGTCATCATTGAACCGGAAAACAGCGAGAGAGTTCGCGAGGAATCTCTGTTTCATAAATTTGTTTTTTCGAAGGGCGGGTAGTCATGAGTAAAATCCAATCAATCCAGGCGTCCGCGACCGGACTTCTCAACCGCGGGAAAAATCAACTCCGCCAACTCCCTTCGGGCCGCATCTGGCTGAGCCTCGTCATCGCGATGTCACTACTCGCGGTGCTGGCTTCGTTCTCGGGCCTGGTTACCTCCGCGGCGCATTCCGCGAACCTGCGTCTCCTGGCTCAGGTGGGAGCTCTCCCCACGGCGGCCTCGCGGGAGGCGACCACCGGCGCGGTTCCGCCCTCATGTGAGATTCCTACCTCGGGGGTCATCAAACTTTCCAAGTGTATTGGGAAACCCACCGACCCGGTCATCATCGGCGGTCCCAAGGGGACCGGTGAGTGCAAGACCAAGGACGCCAATACTTTCGCCAGCGTCTATGTCGATCAGGCGGCGACCAATGTCGGCCAGATCACCATCAATGCCGGCAGCTCACTCACGGTGTTCGATCGGACCGCGCAGTTACCGGTTAATCTGCAAACCACCGGAATCGAAGAGCTCGGGACGCTCCAAATCGGCAATCCGACCTGCCCGATCGGCACGATTAATCCTGCCACCACCGTCACCTTCACCTTTAAGGGAAACAAGCCCGCATGCGCGGACAAGAAAGACTGCGCTGGATCCACCAAGGGTATCGAGGTCGCCGCGAACGCATCCCTGAGGCTCTACGGCTCCAAAGGCGTGGTTGGGAATGGCGGAGTGAGCTGGACCTACCTGGCCAGTGCGGCCGGTCCCACGACTTACAATACCGCCAGTAACGTGCTGGTTCCCTCGCAATCCGCCACCGCAATTACGGTTGCCAGCGACGTCATGGGGAATACGACGACCCCGGGCGCGAATTGGCAGGTCAACGACTGGATCGCCGTCTCAGGCACCGGCTTCAGTCCCTTCGAGACCGAGTTCGTACAGATTGCGAGCTTCGGCGCGCTGACCGCCAGTGGACGCGTGATCAATCTCGTGCAGCCGCTGAAGTTCTATCATTTCGGCTCGGCGCCGCCGTTGACCGGTACTTCACCCAGCTGCGGTAACGGAATGGTATTGGCTTCCTACTGTGACGGCGCGGACAAGAATTGGGGAGTTGATGAACGCGCTGAAGTCGGTCTCATCAGCCGCAACATAAAATTCACCGCTGACACTCCGTCCACCGGCGACAGTAATCATTGGGGCGGCGAGCTAAGATTCCTTCCGAAGTTTGCGGAGGTCTCGGTGCAGGGCGTCGAGCTGCAGAAGTTCGGCAAGGATCAGCTCGGGAGCTATCCCTTTCACTTTCATATGGATGGTGACTTGACCAACGCCAAGGTGCTGGTTGACTCCAACAGCATCGATCACAGCTACAACAAGTGCATCACCGTTCATGCCACGCAGAACCTCACTATCTCCAACAATGTCTGCGCCAGGATCATCGGCCATATCTTCTATGAGGAGATGGGCAGCGAGGATAACATTACCTTCAACAACAACCTCGGCCTCGGCGCGATGAGTAACTCTTTCGATATAAATGAGTCGTTCGTTGAAAAGGACAAATCAGGCTACAAGCGCGACGATCTGATCAAGGCCTACTGGTGGGTCGGCGATAACCTCGTCGATCCACTAAATGCGGATCCCAGGAAGCTCGCCTATGACGGTTTCCGGGTCCCGGATACCGACGACCCGTCTAATGGAACGGTCGGTTCGTGCTTCATGTTTGGCAATAAGGATACCCCCGACAACGGAGCTTTTATCCTGGCTAAAGCGGTACCGCCCTGTGACAAAGGCCAGATCTATATCGAACCTGCGACCGGGTTCTGGATCGTCAATCCCAGTGCAAAGCTTCACGGTAATTCGATCGGAGGATGCCAGGGCGAGGGTAAGGGCTACTGGTACGTTCCGCCGTTCCGAGGCAGCTTCACCAACAAGGCTTTCATTCCTGTCGGTACCTACTCAACTATCGGCAACACCCACGGCGAGTTTACTAACAATCGCGCTCATGGTTGTGACTCCGGCCTTTATAGTGGAGACCAACAGGACATCAACGCGGCGGCACTGCTGCCTTATCAGAACGGGGTCAAGTCGGCTGCCAGCCACGCGACCATGGCGGAATTCGACGGCGTTACCGCGACGCGCAACCGCTTTCGCGGAATCTGGCTGCGGCCCAGCTTCTACACCGTCAAGGACGCGCGCATGGCGACCAATCGCGACAGTATCTCGCTGGTGACTTCTGGTGGCCCGGATGGGAACTATCCCGGAATATATTCGCTGCTCCAGGATTCGGTGGTGATCGGAGTTAGCCAGAACAACGTCGATCGATGGGGGCCGTGTCCGGATTTGCGCCTGATTATCGGCTTCGGTTCCGCGGGCGGATGGACCTTTGGATGCATCGATAAGACAGCCGCCAAGAAGGGCACCATTGGTACCGGCGGGGATCTCATCAACCTCGGCTATCCCGGAAACAACTGGAACCTGGCCGGATATATGATTTATGACGGTCCAGCGCTGATTTTTCATGACCATTTCGTCAACTTCCTGAGCGACCCAACTTCTCTCTTAACCACTGACGACGCCAAATACCTCAATACTCCTCCTCCACCGACTCCTCCTCCGACTAATGGGGTCTACGAAGGCGATGCGGCGCTGGGGTGGTTTCAAGGTAACGTCAGTTCTTACCCGGTCGCCACCGCGAGCGAGGAGTTGAGCTGGGACAATGTTAATTTTCGCCACCAGGTCTACACTCAGCAGGTCAACATTTCGTCCTTCCAGGATGGTGACAAAAACACTGCGATCATCGATCTGGATGGGACCCTGGGTGGTTACGCATCGGCGTCGATCCCCAATAGCTCTTGCGTGGGACCTGCTAACCCCGCGCCTTGTTGTAGCGGGGTTATGGCCGGCAGTTGCGATAGCTTGAGCGGACACCTTCACCCCATCTCACTCAACAACCTCGAGTTGAATGCGGCGGGTGGCGATCCCGGTGGCTCAGTCGATGAGTGTCAGGCTGAAGGCAAGCAAGATACCAAGCTGGAAGGGCGACCGACCGCAAACTTCTCGCCCGGCGAAGTTGGCGCGCTGGAATTTCAGGCGCTGTTTCCCGACATTACTCCACTGGGCGCGCCGAAGCCCTGCGTCCACGACAAAACCCAGAATACTTGTCGGCATGATCAGATGGTCACCTTCACCAAAGACGCTACCGAATTCAGCGGAATGCTTCTGGAGCATCCCGATATGGTCCTGGGAGGTCGCAATGGTCAAGGGATTTGGGAGCCTAAGGTCCAGAGCGGCTATGGCTACACCGTTACTGCGAGTGCCGGAATTCCCAACCTGGTGCACGTCGCCGCGGTCGATACGGTTAAACCGGATATTTCCACCAACTCGCCGTTCTATGTTCGAGTAGGTATCTGTTACCAGGGCAGCGGTAGCAGTGCCGTGAACGGTCATCCGAAGGCCGGCTCCTTTGCGGTCACTCGTGGTTACCGATCTTGGGGCGGTGGAAGCGTGGAAGCTGACGACACCGCACTCAGACTGGCCTACAACCAGATCGATGGGCAGTCTAACGGACTGAAACCTACCGAAGCCTGCTTCAACCTTGATCATCAGAACTACGTGAAGGACCAGAATTGTCCCGCGCAGGGCGTGTTTCCTAAAATAAATGGGCAATGCCCGGCCGGCTCGAACCCCGACCCAACTAGGGCGCTCTGTTTCTATCCGACCACTTCGATGACCGCGGCCACTGCGATCACCGATCTCACGGTCAATGGGCAGCCAGCCCTGGATAAATATTTCTATGATCCTGCTACCGGCTGGATGTTCCTTTACGTAGCCCAAGCCCGCGCCAATGCGACCGGTCCATCACCGCTCGGCGCGTGCACCGGGGTTACCACTGGTCCTAACGCGGATCCTTACTTCTGTCCTTCGCAAAATGGCGGTGAGAGTTACTACGTGTGTCCGGCTGAGGGATGCTGGGATTACGGCATAGTACTCAACGATTCCACCTGGACGCCCGCGGCGTCAGCCTGTCCGGACCCCTATATGACCTACGGCACGCCTGCGACGCCGGCCCTCGATGCTAAACTCGTAGTGGCCGGAAACGCCGTGACTCGCTCCGTGGATGGAGGACTAAACAGCCAGTTCCCGCACTATGTACCGGTGAATCCACCGGCTAGCTGCTCGACCGCGATGCCGACACCTACGCCAGCCCCTTGAGCAACCAGGCGAGGCGGCCTTCGATGTCACGAAGGCCGCCTCATTTACTTGAGTCCTAGCGCAGGTCGCGGTTGGTATAGCCCAGAATCGCGCGCGCGATGATAAGGCGCTGAATCTCACCGGCGCCTTCGTAGATGTCGTAGATACGTCCGTCGCGGAAGCATCGATCGAGGATGTGATCCTCGCAAAGCGCCTCGGAACCCAGCAGCTCGATGCACCCCTGGGTGATTTTGCGCGCCGCCTTGCCGCCCGCCGCTTTCGCTATCGAAGCTTCCACTTTGGGTGGAACATTCTGCTGCTCGAGCCACTTGGAGCGCATCACGGTGAGTAGGGCTGCCTCGTGCGCCGCTTCCAGGCGAATGAACTTATCGGCAATGGCTGAGCGGCTTCCAGAGCCGCCGCGATAATCCACCTCGGTCCCGCGCTCCGCGAGTTTCTCGCGGGTGAAATCGAGCGCCGCGCGCGCCACACCCAGCGCGGTGGCGGCCACCATCGGACGCGAATCGTTAAACACCGACATCGTAGACTTGAAGTCGCCCTTGATGTGGTTGAATTCGGGAATCCGGCAATTCTCGAACACCAGGTTGCAGGTGTCATGCGCGCGGATGCCGAGCTTCTTGAGTTGCGGACCGATCGTGAAGCCTGGAGTGCCTTTCTCGACCAGGAAGGTCGTCATACCACGGGTGCCATCGGGTGCGACGAAGCGCGAAAACACCATCGCGGCGTCGGCGGACTGTGCCTGCGAAATGAAAATCTTCTCGCCATTGAGGACCCATTCGTTCATCTCGCGATCGAACGTCGCGCTAGTCCTGATGTTAGCGGGATCCGATCCCGCACCGGGCTCGGTGATACCTATCGAAATGGTATAGTCCTTCCACTTCTTGATCTGCTCCGGCGAAGCGACCGTCTCGAGCACCGTGTTACCGAGGCCCCACTTGCTCCGATGCAGCGCGAGCCCGCCCCAGGTAGCCTCCAGCATCACAAGCGAGTGGAGTATACGCGGGCCACTGCTGCCCTCCACCCCTTCCTCGGCGACGCGCGCCATGCTGGGAAGATTGGCCGCCTCGGGAAATTGCTCGGGCGGAAGTTCATCCTCGTGATGGTCGTAGTATTGGGCATAGTGCCTCCCGATGAGTGCCTGGCGATGCGCCTCATCAAGGACCTTCTGGTCTGCCGGGGTAAGCTCAAAATCTATCATGATGATTTCCTTTGGTTCCTAGACGCCGACCGCGCCTTCGATGACCGAGATAGACCGCGTGTTGCGATACCACATCTCGACCGGGTTATCGCGCAGGTAGCCGTGCCCACCGAGCATCTGCACGCCTTCGTCGGCGATCCACATCGCCTGTTCAGCGGCATAGGTGTAGGCGAGCTGCGCCTGCTTCGTCGCGTCACCGCCTTTCTCGAGGATCGAGGCTGCCTTCCACGTCATCCAGCGCATCGCGTCGGTCTCGATCCGCATGTCAGCCAGGCGGAACGCGATGACCTGTTTCTGCGCGAGCGGCGCGCCATGCACCACGCGTTCCTTGACATAGGGGATAACGAATTCCATCACCCCGCGGCTTACTCCGGTCATGATTGCGCTGAGCGCCGTGCGACCAGAATCGATGATGCGTTGAACGTCGCAACCCGCTGCCTCTCCAAGACGCGCAGTGGCCGCTAACTCTACGTCTTTGAAACTCACGGTGGCGGTCTCGAGCGCCCTGAGACCTATGTTGGGTTTCTTTTCGCCGACGCTGACACCTTTGGCGCCGCGCTCGACGATGAAAGCTTCGAGCCTACCCTCGCATCGCGCTATCACCAGGTAATGACTGCATTGCGCGGCGAGCGGCACGAGTCCTTTGACGCCGGCGAGGCGATATCCGTCGCGTGTCCTGGTCGCGGTAGTGCGGATAGAGGAGACATCGAAGGCGAAGTCGGGCTCCATGATCGCGACCGCCGCGCATCGATACTGATCGCCTCCGAAGAGCGGCAGGAGGTTGTCCTTCTGTGCTTGCGAGCCTTGCGACGCGATCGCACTGAGGAACCCGATCGGTGCGGCGGCGGCGATTGCGAATGCCGCATCGGCCACCGCGAGTTCTTCGAGGAGAATCGCGTTCAGCGTTGCGAATGAACCGCCGGCGCCGGAGTCGGCTTGCGACTGCACGATACCGGTCGCCCAGATCTGCTTGAGAATCGATGCAGGAATCGCTTCGCGGTCATCGGCGTCGCGCGCCGCGGGGCGCAGCGCGGAGGTGGCCAGCGTCTGCACCATCGACTGCGCGAGGGTTTGTTCCTCGGTGAGCTCGAATGAAATCAAGAGTCATGTCCTCCATATCGCGCTGGGGCCAAATGATTTACCGATCGCGCTTGACATTTGGCGGGCGGCAGTTAAGATTCAATGGTTCAACCAATGGTGCATATGCGAAAGACCAATGTCAAGCGCGAGCCGGCCGCGCCGCCGCTGGGCCTCGCGAACTTCCGGCCCATCAAGACGCCGCGCGCCTTCGATGAGATCGCCGATCAGATTCGGCGCGAGCTCTCGAACCGGCGCCTCCGCCCCGGCGATCGGCTCCCCGCGGAGCGCCTTCTGGCCGAGCAGTTTGGCGTTTCGCGTAATACTCTGCGCGAGGCTCTACGCTCGCTGGAAAATGCCGGCCTGCTGCGCTTGCAGAAGGGCGCCACCGGTGGTGCGTTCGTGCGCGAGAGCACCGGCGACGCCGTCATCACCGGTCTGCGCGATATGTTCCATCTTGGCGCGATTGCCCCCGAGCATCTCACCGAGGCGCGAGTGCTGATTGAATCGATTGCCGTGCGCGTCGCATGCGAGCGCGCCACCGCCGAGGACATCGAGGCGCTCAAGGCGAACATCGCGTGCGCCGAACGCGCCGGTCGCGAGAGAATCAACTTCTACGAGCAAGCCGCGATCCATCTCGATTTTCATCGCATCCTCGCGCGCGCGACCAAGAATCCGGTGATGGTCATCGTCATGGAGGCGCTGCTCGATGTGATGCAGCACTTCATTCGCGCCATCGGGCAGCAGCGCAATCCGTGGGTCATGCCTTCGCGACGGCGTTTCATGCGCCATTTCGAAGGGCGCGACAGCGACGGCGCGGTGGCCGAGATGGAGCAGCATCTGGAGCGTCTCAATCGCCACTACCTGTCACTGCTGAAGGAAAAGGATCGCGCCGAGGCCGCGAATGCATAGCGATATCCTTGCCGGAGTGCGCGTTCTCGATTTCACGACTATCGTGTCGGGGCCGTACTGCACGCGGCTGTTGGCGGACCTTGGCGCCGAGGTCTTCAAGATCGAGCCGCCGGAAGGCGATTTCATTCGAGTGCAGCCGCCGCTTCGAGATGGCAAGAGCGCCTACTTCGCGTCGCTCAATTGCGGTAAGAAAAGTCTCGCGGTTGACCTACGTCAGCCTGGTGCTTCCGAGTTGATGCGCGAGCTTGCCGCGAAGTGCGATGTGGTGGTCGAGAATTCGCGTCCGGGCGTGATGCAACGGCTAGGACTCGATTACTCGCGCCTTGAGAAAATCAATTCTCGCATCGTCTACTGTTCGATCTCCGGATTCGGCCAGACCGGCTCATGGTCAAACCGTAGTGCCTACGCTCCGATGCTGCACGCGGCCAGCGGCTTCGACCTGGTCAATCTGTCTTATCAGAAAGGGCTGGAGCGTCCGCTGACCTCGGGCATCATGGTGGGCGACATCCTTGGTGGCACCTATGCCTTCGGTGCGATTCAGACCGCGTTGCTCGCGCGCGAGCGCAACGGACACGGGGACTACATTGACCTTGCGATGATGGACGGCCTGCTCGGCATGCTGACTTATGAATTTCAGGAAGCGCAGTTTCCACAGCCGGCCAAGCCGAATGGGTTTCCGCCGACTCGCGCGAAGGACGGCTTTATAATGATCGCGGCGGTGAAGCCCAACAACTTTGCTGCTCTGTGGCGCGCCATCGGCCATCCCGAGTATGAGTCCGATCCGCGCTTCGGTACCGGAAAAGGTCGCGCTCAAAATGGCGCGGCGATGGTGGCGATGCTGGATGAATGGGCTGCCGACAAGACCGCCGCCGAGTGCGAAGCGATACTCACCGCGGGCGATGTTCCCTGCTCGCGACATCTGACTATCCGCGAGACGCTTGCACAGCCTCATCTGGCGGAGCACGGAAGCTTCGAGGTGGTCGATGACGGCGCCGGGCCACTGAAGGTGCCAAATCCCGCTTTCAAATTTTCGCGCGCCACCGCGAAGGCGCGCAACTACGTGCCCGCGCTGGGCGCCGACAACGAGCGTGTACTTTCCGGCGTTTTGGGGTATTCAAAGGATCGCATCAAGGCGCTCTCCGAGAAGCGAATTCTGCGCGACGGTGGAGGACACACAAATGGGTGAAATTCTGGCGGCCGGAATTACGCACTATCCTCCGCTCGCGGGACGCGACGAGTCGATGGCGTTCATTCTGAAGCGGATGCTGGAAAATCCGCACTTGCCTGAGAAATGGCGTCACCCGGAAAACTGGCCCGAGGCGATGCGCAAGGAATGGAGTACGGACGAAGGCGCCGCTGCCGCGCGGATTCATCGCGAACGACTGCTCGCGGCGCTGCGCAAGACGCGCGCGGAAATCGACGCGTTCCGCCCCGATTTCATCGTGGTGTGGGGCGATGATCAGTACGAGAACTTTCGCGAAGATGTGGTTCCTCCTTACTGCATTTACGCTCACGAGTCTTTCGAATTCGGGCCGGGACCTATACCTAACAATATTTGGAACGAACCCTCAGACCGGAAGTTTCACGTACCCGGGAACGTCGCGGCGGCGAAACATCTTGCCGCCGGCTTAATCGATGCGGGTTTCGATGCTGCCTATTCCTACAAGCCGTTACATCATCCGCTCGGTCATGCGTTCGCGAACGCGGTTCTCTATCTCGACTACGATCGCAAGGGATTTTCCCATCCGATAATTCCCTTCGCGATAAATTGCTACGGGCGCAAGGTGATCGCGCAGCGCGGCGGCTTTCCAATTTTCGACAATCCACCCACGGGCGCGCAACTCGATCCGCCCGCGCCCACGCCGCGGCGCTTGTTCGACCTCGGCGCCGCAACCGCGCGAATCATGGCCGAGAGTCCGTGGCGCGTCGCGTTGCTAGCGTCATCGGGATGGTCACACGCCTTTTTGACCGAAAAAAACTACTTCCTGTACCCCGACACTCCGGCAGATCGCGGCCTGTATGACGCCTTGAAGGCTGGGAACTATGACGCGTGGCGAAATTATCCGGCGGCTTCGGTGGAGGCGAGCGGGCAGCAGGAGATTCTCAACTGGATGTGCCTGGCGGGCGCGCTGGCGGAGTTGAAGCGCAAGCCGGCGGAAACTGAATTCATCGACACCTGGATTTTCAATTCCTCGAAATGTTTCCTGAGCGCGCCGCCGCCGCGCTAGCCCATAGTAGTGGAGAGTGGACATGAGACTTAACGGAAAAGTTGCTCTGGTTACCGGTACCAGCCCTAACATCGGGGGCGGTATCGCCGAGGGACTCGCCGTCGAAGGCGCCGCCGTAGTCTGCGTTGACGCGCGCGCCGAAAATGCCGAAGATTGCGCGCGCTACCTGAAAAGCACCAATGCTCGCGCCAGCGCGGTGACCTGCGACGTGACCGATGAGCGGCAAGTGATAGGTGCGGTCGCGGCCGCGCGCGAAACTTTCGGTGGCCTCGACATCCTGGTGAACTGCGCCGCCATCTTTAACAAGAAAGGCGTGCTGGATATGCCGCTGAGCGAATGGGATCGGCAGCTCGCGATTATTCTCGGCGGCACGTTCCTCTTCACCAAGCATGCCGCGAAGTTGATGATCGATCAGAAGCGCAAGGGCAGCATCATCAATATCATTTCCACCGCGGGTCATCAGGGTGAGCCTGGTAACATCGCCTACTGCACCGGCAAAAGCGGCTTGCTGAACTTCACCCGCTCCGCCGCGATGGAACTTATCGGCGAGGGGATTCGGGTGAATAGCCTGACGCCGACCGCCACTGATCCATCGGAGTCGCTGGAGCGCGCCGCCAGGTGGGGTCGCAAAGCGCCGAGCGCCGACCAATCCCACCGGCTCAGGCAGGCCTTCGATCCATTTCGCCATCGGGTCGCGATGCAGAAATTGCCCGGCCCCAGTGACTATGGAAAGGCCGCGGCCTTTCTCGCGTCCGATGACGCCGCCATGATTACCGGGATCGATCTTCGTGTCGATGCGGGCGCTATCGCGCAATACTGGGCTTGGGATCCCAAACAAAGCTAACCACCGGCTAGCATAGGGGACGACTATGAATAGGGCGACACAAGACTACGTCATCGACGATCAAAAAGCGGGCTTGTTTAAGGTGAATCGCCGCGCATTCACCGATCCTGAATGTCTCGAAGAAGAGCGCCGCCGTATTTTCGACAAGTGCTGGATTTATGTCGGTCACGATTCGGAAGTGCCGCACGCCGGCGATTTCCGCTCACGCAATGTCGCGGGCCGTCCGATGATTCTGGTGCGCGGGGATGACAATAAGGTCCGCGTGCTCCTCAACACCTGCACCCATCGCGGTGCGATGGTGTGCCGGCAGAAAACCGGCAACGCGAAAACCTTCCAGTGTCCTTACCATGCGTGGACGTTTAACTCGCGTGGGCTCCTGGTTGGCGTGCCCGGCGAAGACGCCTATAGCGATGCTTTCAAGCGCGAGGACATGGCGCTGGTTTCACCACCCCAGGTGGACAACTATCGCGGCTTCATTTTCGCCTGCTTCGATCGCAACGCGCAAAGTCTCTATGACTACCTGGCGGGGGCGCGCGAGTATCTCGACCTGGTCGCCGATCAATCAGAAGTAGGAATGAAGATCGTTGCTGGTCAGCAAGCCTATAGCGCGCGCGCTAACTGGAAGCTGCTGGTGGAGAATAGCTATGACGGCTATCATGGGCTGCCAACCCATCAGCGCTATTTCACCTTCCTTAATGACATAGGGATCGATTTCAAAGGCCGCGATATCTCGGTCCCACCCATCCAGAAAGTGGTCGATCTCGGCAATGGCCACGCGGTGATTGAATACCAGGCTAGCTGGGGCCGGCCCATCGCGGATTGGGTCGAGCCGTTCGGCAAGGAGCGCAAGCCGCATTTCGAGGCGGTTCGGCGCCGCTTCGACGAACGCTTCGGCGCCGAGCGCTCGCGGCGCATTTGCGAGACCAGCCGCAATCTGGGAATTTTTCCTAACCTGGTAATTAACGACATTATGGCGATCACGGTGCGCACTTTCTTTCCCGTTTCGCCTGACTACATGGAAGTCAATGCGTGGGCGCTCGCCCCCATCGATGAGGGCGCCGAGGACTCCGCGCTTCGACTCGATAACTTCCTGACTTTCCTCGGGCCGGGCGGTTTCGCCACCCCCGACGACGTTGAAATGCTGGAGACCTGCCAGCGTGGCTTCGCCAATCGCGAAGTGGCGTGGTCGGATATTTCGCGGGGCATGAAACGCGAGAAGCCCGCACTCACCGATGAGGTTCAGATGCGCGCATTCTGGCGTCGCTGGAATCATTTGATGACCGCGCCGCAAATTCGTCGCGCAAGGAAAGTAGCATGAGCGTTGAACTTCCCAGCCGCTTCGAAGTCGAGGATCTGCTTTATCGGGAAGCCGCGTTGCTCGACGAATGGCGACTCGAAGACTGGCTCGAGCTCCTGACCGACGACGCGGTCTACCAGATTCCGCCGACCGATGTTCCCGAGGGAGACGCGCGCAACACGCTGTTCATCGTGGCCGATGACGCGGTTCGGATCCGGTCGCGCGTCAAACAACTCCTCGGCAGATTTGCCTGGGCGGAAAATCCGCAATCACGCACGCGGCGAATGATTTCAAATGTTCGAGTGCTCGGCGTTGATGGCGACGACATTCTGGCGACTGCGAACTTTGCCGTGTACCGCATGCGCTACGAGTCGGTCGATACTTATATCGGCCACTACGACTTGAAGTTAGTACGCGCCGGCCAGGTCCTTAAGATACACGAGCGGCGGGCTATCCTCGATAACGAGGCGCTGCGCCCGCATGGAAAGATCAGCTTCATTTTGTAGCTAAGCTATTCCTATCGGAGGGCGCATGGATGTCATCGACATGCATAACCACTTCATCGCGCCCGAGGTGATAGATCATCTCGCTCGCGACGGAAGCCACTACGCGACACGCATCGTTGAGCGCGAGGGCCGGCGATTCTTTTTGATTCGGGAAAAAGCGCTGCGGCCGATCGATGGGCCAATCTCGAACGCCACTGCGCGTCTAGCTGACATGGAGCGCGAAGGCATCGCCAGCCAGGCGATATCCTGCGTTCCCTTCCTCATGTATCCCGATGTGGACGCCACTCTGGGTCTAGCTATCGCACAAGTAAATAATGACGCGATGGCTGCGCTGGCCATAAAGGATCCCGCACATTTTATTCCGCTGGCATCGGTGCCGATGCAGGATCCAGTGGCGGCTGCGAAAGAACTGCAACGGGCCGCCACGCTGGGGCTTCGAGGCGTCGAGATTCCACCCAAGGTCATCGAGCGTCACCTCGACGAGTCCGACTTCGAGGTCTTTTGGGAAGCCGCCGAAGCGCTCGGCATGGTGGTATGCATCCATCCCTTCGAAGCTGCGCCCACCGGAGCGATGGCGCGGTATTTTCTCGGCAACCTGGTCGGCAACCTCTATGACACTGGCCTTGCCGCCGCTCTTTTGATCTATGGCGGAGTGTTGGAGCGCCACCCGAAGTTGCGAATTGTTCTCTATCACGCTGGCGGCGCGCTGCCCGCGCTGGTAGGCCGTCTCGATATGGGTTATCGGCTGGTACCTGAGTGTCGCGAGGCAATTCCCCGGCCGCCTTCATCTTATGTATCGCATTTTCACTTCGACATTATCGCGCATAATCGCGAAATGCTGGGTCACCTGGTTAGAACCTATGGTGCGGAGCGTTTCGTGATCGGGACTGACTATCCGTTACCGGCAGGCCTCGCGCATCCGGTTCAAGAGGTCAAAGCCCTGGGATTGAATGCGCAGGACGAAGAAAAGATCCTGGGGCTCAATGCTCAAGGACTGCTGCGCGCATAGAGCTACGCCATTGCGTGGCGTGTTTAGCAGGCGTGGCGCCATCGCCGAGAATCGGAATAAATGACATTCCAGAAACCCTTGGAGGGGTGGCCGAGCGGTTGAAGGCACCGGTCCTGAAAGCTCAAAGCTGACGTCCTTTCGAGCACCTGATGGATTGGTTGCAATCGTTCGAGACTCAAATTGAGCTCGAAGCGTGCACGTGGGTCTTCGCTGCTGCGCTGGAAGAATCCCTGCATCTTTCGGGGACCTTTTGTGCACCCAGAAAGCACTTGCTTTCTTGCGAGGCAACACGAAGGAGGTGGGTGCTTGCAAAAAGATAATTTCCCGACCGCTCGCGGCCCGAATGGGCGACCTGCCAAAGTAGCGCGGGATGCTTGATAAGCGAACAAGGGACTGAAACTAACCATAGTTTCCGTGCGTTTTGCGGATTAACGCGGGATGCTCGCGACTGCGGATCAGGAGAGAATTTTTTCGCAACTCGGGCGCACATGGTGATCTCAAATGAGCATGATGGATGGCACCCCGCTTGCTTGGCACGTTAGGGTGCTTCTCTACGACGGCGCTCACAGATCATTACCTAGGATGCTGGTTGTCGTCGCTCGGCATTGGCAACCAGACGAGGCTGTCGGCGTGGGAGCGAGGCGTCGATTCCGTGGCGGATCAAAGTTGGCCGCGGCGTAGCATGGGGCGGCGCGCGGGACGGTCTTCGTGCGGCAAAAGGTCCGGGTGCGGGGTCTTCGTCGGCAGCGGTTCCTTATTGACGGTGATGGTGCAGCCGCGAGCTGTCGGCGGAAAGAATGTCTGCGTTGACCGCGATGAACGAATCTCCAATATTCTGCTTTGGACAATTTCGACTCGACCCTATCAATCAGGAACTCTGGCGCGGCCCTAAGCCGGTCGAAGTTCGCCGTAAAACCTTTGAGGTTTTACTCTATCTAGTCCGAAATCCGCGCCGGCTCATCACCCGCGACGAACTGGTCAACGGGGTATGGACCGGCAGCAAAGTTTCGGGTGGTCTCCTGCGCGCCTACATCTGGGAACTGCGCCGGGTTCTGGGTGATACCGCGGTCGCGCCGCGCTATCTGGAAACCTTCAGCGGACGCGGTTATCGCTTCGTTCCGCACGTGCGGCTCGAGGAACGCCAAGCCGATGGGGCGGATGACGCCGCGGGAGGCGATTCTTCGGTGCAGCCCAATGCCGAAGGGATGGAGCGCGCGGCACCCGCCGTGGCCACCCATCCGCCGAACGGAGTCCACGCGGTGCCGCTTCAGGTTGGCATCCTTCATTCGCTGGTTGGCACCATGGCCTATAGCGAGAGCCCGGTGGTCGATGCGACGCTGCTCGCGATTCATGAGCTTAATCGCCGCGGCGGGCTGCTGGGACGCCGCGTCGAAGCGATCATTGCCGATGGAAAATCCAACGCCGCCACCTTCTCGCGTCAAGCCGAGTGCCTGCTCGCCGAGCGCAAGGTCAGCGCTCTGTTCGGATGCTGGATGTCGGCTCATCGCAAGCAAGTGCTGCCGATTGTAGAGAAATACAACAGCCTGATGGTCTATCCGGTGCAGTATGAGGGACTGGAGCACTCGCCGAATATTTTCTACATCGGAGCGGCGCCCAATCAGCAGATCATACCTGCTATCCGATGGGCATTCGGGTTTCTTAACTGTCGGCGGCTGTTTCTGGTCGGCTCCGACTACATTTTTCCGCGCATCGCCAATCAAATCGTGCGCGACCAGGCGCGGGAAATCGGCGCTCAAATAGCCGGCGAGTCATACATTCCGTCGGGCTCCCTGGAGGTCAAGGAACTGGTGCGCGAGATCGTGGCGGCCGCCCCCGATTTGATCGTAAATACCATCAACGGCGACAGTAACATGGCATTCTTTCGCTCGCTGCGCGCGGCCGGGATTACCCCGGCGAAAATCCCCACCCTCTCCTTCAGTGTCGGGGAGAACGAATTGCGCAATCTTGATATCTGCGGCGACTACGCGGCGTGGAACTATTTTCAAAGTATCGAGCGCCACGAGAACCAGGTTTTCCTCGACGCGTTCCGCTCGCGCTACGGTCCGCAGCGCGTCACTTCCGACCCCATGGAGGCGGCGTACGTCGGGGTCAATCTATGGGCCCAGGCGGTGGCCGAGGTAGGCTCGCCCGATCCTGCCGAGGTCCGCACTGCGCTGCGCCATCAAGCCTTCAGCGCGCCGGAAGGTCTGGTCCATATCGATCCGGATAATCAGCACACCTGGAAAACGATACGCATCGGCAAGGTTCGCGAGGATGGCCAATTCGAGGTCATCTATAGCTCTGAAAAACCGATGCGTCCCGAGCCGTACCCGGATACGCGCTCCGCCCGCGACTGGAATCTCTTCGTCGATTCGCTGCTCTCCGTCCCTGCCGTCCACTAATCACGCTTACCAATTGCGCTCTCCACCCCCAGCTCGGTTCGATATGAATCGGTCTTGCGAGCCGCACGAACCATCGGAGGACTGTCAGCGTGGTACCAGCCAGCGTTAAGGATGCGTTAACTGAGCGTCAAATTCCACCCTCTATCGAGCGTCAATCGGGATTGTTTGGATGATCAGAGAGTGCGGGCGATGCCTTGATACTGAACAGGGTTCCTGAATCCGGCCTATGCAAATGCTGCCGTGCGAGGCACCCGCCCGACAAGCCGGCTCCTCTTGAAAGCGATCCGGCGGGTCTGCTTGCAAAGCTTTCCGGATCACACCCGTACTCGGAGCTTGGACATTGCGCCATCCTCACTCGGCGAACCGCCTGTGGTCCTCCGCTTCCGTTCCTCGCTCCGCTGGCGTTGGACTAGCGAAGGAACCCGCCTCTGGATTTCGCGCTCCGACGCCCGAGGCGGGTTCGACAAAAAGCGCGCACCGGCCAACTGCGAGGATGCTTGCGGCTCCGCGCAACCGATCGAGTTCCAGTCCCGATGGTACAGCGGTTGCTTTAGCGCAACTTCGTTCGGCGCGTCAGCCGAAATGAAAAAAGCTGAACGCGGCGTCAATTCATTTAACGCTTTTTGCCTTTGACGTTGGGAGGGATTCTGTGTCGTACCGAGGGAACGAGAAGATCGCTTGTCTGGGCAAACTTGCCGCGGCGGCAGCGCTCACGGTCCTGCTTTGTCCGCTGAATGCAATGGCAGCAGATGCGGGGGACAGTTCCGGCCCCACGGTGCTGGCTAGCGCGCACAAAACCTCGACCGCTGAAACCATCCGCGAGCTGCGCAAGGAGATCGAGGAGGAGCATCAGCACACCGAAGAGTTGGAGCGGCGCCTCGATCAGGTTGAGCAACAGCAGCAGACCGATGCAAAGAGCATCAGCGAGATCCCGAAGCTACCGGTCCAGGCCGGACGCGGGCCGGAGACTACCCCGGGCATCAAAACCGGGCTGGCTCCCGCGGACATCTACGATAAGGGCTTTTACCTTCGATCCGAAGATAAAAGCTTCTCACTCTTCGTCAATGGACTGTTCCAGATTCGATACACCGCTTTTAAAGCCAACGACGTCGGGCAGTACGGCGCATTAAATAATTTCCAGAACACCTTCGACGTGTTCCTTGGCCGACTGGCATTCTCGGGATCGATCTTCGAACCCGATTTGAAATACTTTGCGCAGACCCAGGTGAACACCGCGGGCAACAGCAGCAGCATCTCGATGCTCGACTGGTTCACCTCCAAGACTTTCAACCAGTACCTGACCCTCCAGACCGGGCGATCGTTTATCCCGTACACCTACGAATACTACGACAATCCCGGCAACTATCTCTTCGCGGATCTCTCAACTGCCGAATATGCCTTCCTGCTGCAGCGTGCGATCGGCTTCCAGGCTTCCGGCCAGGTCGGCAATCTCGGTTACGCGGGCGAAGTAATGAACAGCGTGCCCGGGCTCGATGCGAGCGGGCAGGAAAATATCGGCAGCAAATTGGCCTATCTCGGGCATTTGCACTACGACGTGCTGGCGCCCTACGGCTGGATCGAATCAGATCCGAGTCCCACCGGAGCAGCGAAGCCGGAGCTCACGTTGTGGCTCTCCGGAATGTATAACCCGGTTGACTATGCGAGCGGGTTTCAAAACTCACGACCTGGCGACCGCACCTTCGGCGGTACGCCCTCGATTCTGTTCCGCTACGGACTCCTGAGCTTCCAGGGAACGGGCTACTACCGCCACACCCTCCAGGCCCAAGGCGGCGGACCCAACTATGACTCGTGGGGCTACGGCGAGCAGGCCGGATATTACCTGGTGCCGGGACGATTGGAACTCGCCGAACGCATTACCGGCGTATGGTGGGGAGAGGGGGAGATCGGTTCGACGGGCGGAAATCAGAACAACTGGTTCAGCGGCCCGACCAACTTTCCCTATCATCGCATAACCGAATACAGCGCTGGCGTGAATTATTACCTGTACGGACACAACGCGAAGATCCAGGCCGATTATTCGTACCTTGCCGGCAGTGGCTTCAATAACGCTGGATTCGGCGCCAATCGGGTCGAAGTTCAAACCCAACTGATGTTCTGACCGCAGGCGGCGGGAGGCTGACGAAAAAATGAACGCTGCGAACCGAAAAAAGAGGAGTTCGATGAACGCAAAGCTGAAATCCGCGGCGAGGGGGATCGCTGCACTGCTTCTGGTTGCTGCCGTGGGCGCGCTGCAAGGCACTGCTCAGGCCCAGGACACGGTTAAGGTCGGGGTCCTGCAATCGCTAACCGGCACGATGGCGATCAGCGAGGTCACCGTCAAAAATGCCACCATGCTTGCGATCGACGAGATCAACGCGGCGGGCGGCGTGAACGGCAAACAAATCTCCGCGGTGGTCGAAGATGGAGCCTCGGAGCCCGGCATGTTTGCGCAGAAGGCGCAAAAACTCATTCAGGAAGATAAGGTAGTGACCGTCTTCGGCGGATGGACCTCGGCCAGCCGCAAAGCGATGTTGCCGGTGTTTGAGCGATTCAAAAATCTGCTCTGGTATCCGGTCCAGTTCGAAGGCAACGAATGCTCACCCAACATTATGTATTCCGGCGCGCAACCTAATCAGCAGATTCTCCCCGCGCTCGACTGGGCTAAACAGAAAGGCTACAAAAATTACTTTCTGTTGGGTTCCGACTATGTGTTTCCCCGGACCGCCAACCTGATCCTCAAGAAACACATCATCCATGATGGCCTCATCGTGGTCGACGAGGAATACGTTCCCCTCGGCGGGACCGATTTCAGTGCCATTGTCAACAAGATCGTGGCCGCTAAACCCGACGTCGTATTCAACACTCTCAATGGCGACAGCAACGTCTCGTTCTTCAAGCAGATGGCCGCGGCAGGGTTGCCTCCCTCGAAGCTCCCGGTGATGTCGTTCAGCATCGCCGAACCGGAAGCGAAAGCGATGGGTCCCTCGCTGGTGCAGGGCAGTTATGCGGCCTGGAATTACTTCCAGAGTCTGGATGATCCGGCCAGCAAGAAATTCGTGGATGGCTACAAAGCCAAGTTCGGCGCCGACTCGGTGGTCGACGATCCGATGGCGCATGGATATCTCGACGTCTACATGTGGGCGGCGGCCGCCGAAAAGGCCAAAAGCTTTGACGTCGACGCGGTACGTAAGGCCGCGGTGAAACTGGAGTGGAAAGACGTCGTGATGGGCAAAACCAAGTTCGCCGCCAACCAGAGTCTCTATCAAACCGCCTACGTGGGCGAGCTCGATCCCGATGGTCAGTTCAAGATCCTGTGGAATTCCGAAAAGCCGATCTTTCCGGAACCTTACGATCCATTGGCCTTTCCGGGTAAAAAATGCGTCCTGCATTAGGACTTGAGAATCGACCTTCCGTGATGGCGGGCCTCGGAACCGGATACGCTACCGAGGCCCGCGCGCGGGTAGCATATGACTGAGTTCGCGCTGCTGACCGGTCAGGCCTTCAACGGAATAAGTCTTGCCTCAATCCTGTTGCTGGCAGCGCTCGGCTTGGCCCTTAGTTTCGGTTTGATGGGCGTCATCAATATGGCGCATGGCGAGCTGCTCATGATGGGCGGCTACCTGACCTACGCGACGCTGCAATTGCTCCCGCATGGGATAGGCTACCCTGTCGGGCTCATCGTCGCCTTCGTGGGAACCGCGCTCTTTGCCGGCGCCCTCGAAATCACTTTAATTCGCCGCCTCTATGGCCGTCCGCTCGACACGCTGCTCGCGACCTGGGGCGTGAGCCTGATTCTGCAGCAGGCGGCGCGCAGCATCTTCGGCCCCATCGGCAATGAAGTCACCGCGCCCGCATGGCTCGCAGGATCGATTACCCTCGCGAGCGGACCGCTCAAGGGTTTCGCGCTCCCGCTCTCGCGGTTGTTCATCATCGCGCTCTCGGCTGGCGTCCTGGCCGTGATCGCGCTCCTGCTCACGCGCACCCGAATGGGATTGCTGGTGCAGGCGGTGCATCAGGATCGCGCCATGGCGGAAGGCCTCGGAATCAACACCCGCACCGTCGACTTGGTGGTCTTCGCGATTGGCGGGGGCGTCGCGGGACTGGCGGGAGCGGCGCTCGCCCTCATCGCGCCGGTAACCCCCACCGTCGGACAGAGTTACATCGTCTATGCGTTTCTGGTGGTGATCGTGGGCGGTCTCGGGAGCCTGACCGGAACGGCGCTCGCGGCGCTGCTGATTGGTCTCCTCTCGGCCGGATGGCAAATTTTCACCAGCGTCAGCACCTCCGATGTGTTGCTGTTGATCTTCGTCATCGCGTTCATTCAGTTCCGCCCGCGCGGCATCGTCAGCGTTCGCTCGCGGTCGCTCGAGGAGACCTGACATGCGGCGGATGGAAAATGTCGCCCTCGGCGTCGCGTTCGTGTTGCTGATTCTCGCGCCGACCTACATTGGCCCGTATAACCTTTCGCTGCTCGGGCGTTTCCTCGCGATGGGTATCCTGGCGATGGGTATCGCGCTGGTATGGGGCAACGCGGGAATCCTGCCGCTTGGCCATGGCCTCTTTTTCGGGCTCGGCGCCTATGCGCTCGCGATGCATCTGAAACTGGCCGCGTTGGGACCCGGCGAACTGCCCGATTTCATGCAATGGAACGGCCTCGAATCTTTGCCGTGGCTATGGCTTCCGTTCGAAAACGGCGCGGTGTCGCTGATCGCTGCGGCAATAATTCCCACCGCGCTGGCGGCGGCGCTCGCATGGCTACTGTTTCATCGTCGCGTAGGCGGAGTTTATTTCGCGATCATCACGCAGGCGCTGGCGTTGGCCGCCACGACCTTCATCATCAGCCAGCAGCCCTATACCGGCGGATTCAATGGCCTGACGGATTTCGGCTCGGCGTTTGGGTTTTCACTCGGCGACCAAACAACCCAGACCGGACTTTACTTCATCACGGTGGTGGTTCTCGGAATAACGTTTCTCAGCACGCGATGGCTGCTGGAAACGCAGTTCGGCAAACTCTTGCGCGCGATTCGCGACGGCGAGAATCGCGTGCGCTTTCTGGGCTACGATCCGGCTCCTTATAAGGTCGCGGCCTTCGGAGTCAGCGCTCTATTGGCGGGTATCGCGGGGGTGCTGTATACGCTCAACATCGGCGTGATCTCGCCCGCGATGATCGGCGTGGTGCCCTCGATTGAGATGGTGATCTGGGTCGCGGTGGGTGGACGCGACAGTCTCGTCGGCGCCATCCTCGGCACGCTGATCGTCAATTTTGGCAAAGACAAAGTCAGCAGCGCGTTTCCCGAGCTATGGCTTTACATGATGGGCGCGCTGTTCGTGCTGGTGGTCACCGTGCTACCGGATGGTCTGGGCGGACTGTTGCGTTTCTTCGTACGCGAGCCTGTTTCCGAGTCGCGCCCAACGGTGATAACTCGGGTGCTGGTGCCGGTGCCCGACGATTCGCCGGCCGAGCCGGAAAATCAATCAGGGGTTCGATAGACCATGGCGGAGCCGCTGCTGCGAGTCGAAAATGTCACGGTCTCCTTCGAGGGCTTCAAGGCGCTTGACGACGTCAGCATCAGCGTTTTTCCGACCTCCGTGGCCGTCGTTATCGGTTCCAATGGCGCCGGCAAGTCCACCCTGATGGACGCCGTCATCGGACGGGTTCATCCGGTCTCGGGACGGGTTCGTTTCAAGGGCGAAGACATTACGAACCTGCCCGAGTATGAGATCGTGCGCCGCGGGATTTGCCGCAAGTTCCAAACCCCCGGCATTCTGTCCACCTTGACGGTGGAGGAAAATGTGATGGTGGCGGCCAAGCGCAGCCGCGGGTGGATGAGCACGCTGCGCACCTCAATCGCTCCTTCGGAACGGGTGCGGGTCAGCGAGATCCTCGAACTCATCGCACTCAGCGAGAAGCGCAAGATGCTGGCCGCCCATCTCGCGCATGGCGCCAAGCAATGGCTCGAAATCGGGATGGTGGTCGCGTCCGACGGCGACCTCCTGCTCCTCGATGAACCCGCCGCCGGCATGACTCATCAGGAGCGCGCGAAGACCGCCGACCTGATAAAGAGTCTCGCGCAACGGCATGCTTTTGTCGTAATCGATCACGATATGGATTTTGTCGAGGCACTGAACGCCCCCGTCACCGTGCTGCACCAGGGGCGCTTGCTCCGCCAGGGCACCATCGACGAAGTTCGCAACGATCCGCAGGTGCAGGCGGTCTACCTGGGACGCGCCGAGGAGGAGACCGTTGCTCACACTTGAAAAAATCGGCGCCGCTTACGGCGTCAGCCCGGTGCTTAATGCGGTGGAAATGGAAATCGGTCCCGGCGAGGCGGTCACCCTGCTGGGGCGCAATGGCGTCGGCAAGACCACGCTCCTGCGCTCGATCGCGGGACTGCATCGAATCACCACCGGACGCCTCATGTTCGAGGGCAACGATCTGACCGCGATGCCCGCTTATCAGCGCGCCCGATCCGGAATCGCGCTGGTACCGCAGGGACGCGGAATCTTCCCGCATCTGACGGTCGAGCAAAACCTGATGCTGGGATTCTCCTCGCTGACCGGACGGCAGCCGCCGCCGGCCGCGGTGGTCCCTGGCTATATCTTCGAAATGTTTCCCGCGCTCGACCGGCTGCGCGCGCGCAAAGGCGGCGTCTTAAGCGGCGGCGAACAACAGCAACTTGCGCTCGGACGCGCGTTGGTGGCGCAGCCACGATTATTGCTGCTGGACGAACCGACCGAGGGCATCCAGCCGTCGATCGTGAAGGATATCGGCAATGCGCTGAATCGGATTCGCGGCGAATTGAAAATCGCCATCCTGCTGGTCGAACAATATCTGCGCTTCGCATGGGGAATCGCGGACCGCTACTACGTGATGCAGCGCGGCCGCATCGTGAGGAGCGGCGACACCCGGCAGGAGTCACCCGATATGGTCGCGCATCTACTTAACGTTTGAAGCTCGATGGTGCTTGATGCGGCTAACTCCGAGGGAAATTGACAAATTGTTGATTTTCAACGCCGGTGAGGTGGCGCGTCGGCGCAAGGCACGTGGCCTCAAACTCAATTACCCGGAAGCGAATGCCCTTATCAGTGCGGAAATTCTCGAAGCGATCCGCGACGGGCGCTCGGTGTCCGAGCTGATGGAATTCGGCGCCACTATTCTGACCCGCGACGACGTGATGGAGGGAGTCGCAGAGATGTTGGACGAAGTCCAGGTCGAGGGGACTTTCCCCGACGGCACCAAGCTGGTCACCGTCCATCGGCCGATCCGCTGAGATGGTAACCCAGGGCGCGAAGCGATGATTCCGGGCGAATACTTCCTGGCCACCGATGACATTGTCGCCAATGCGGGACGCGAGACCGCGCAACTGCGCGTTGTCAACACCGGGGATCGACCGATCCAGGTGGGCTCCCACTTCCATTTTTTCGAGGTCAACCGCGCGTTGGCGTTCGATCGCGCGCGCGCATTCGGCATGCGGCTCAACATTCCCGCCGGTACTGCGGTGCGCTTCGAGCCCGGCGATGACAAAAACGTCACCGTGGTGCGTCTTGGTGGTGCCGCCATCGCACATGGCTTCAACGACCTCACCAGTGGTGCGACGACCAAGGCCGAGCGGCCGGTGGCGATGCGCGCCGCACGGCAGAAGGGTTTCAAGGTGAACGAGCCATGACGCTTCGAATTTCGCGCCGCCAATATGCCGATCTCTACGGTCCGACCACCGGCGATCGCATCCGGCTCGCCGACACCGAATTGCTAATCGAGGTCGAACGCGATCTCACCACCCCCGGTGAAGAAGCAAAGTTCGGTGGCGGAAAGGTCCTGCGCGACGGGATGGGGCAATCTGCCACCGCAACCGCAGAATCCGGCGCGCTCGACCTTGTGATTACGAATGCCGTGATCCTGGATCATTGGGGAATCATCAAGGCCGATATCGGAATACGCGGCGGCCACATCGTCGGCATCGGCAAGGCCGGCAATCCTGACATGATGGACGGCGTCAGCCCCGCGATGGTGATCGGGCCCGGCACCGAGGTGATTGCCGGCGAGGGTCGCATCGTGACGGCCGGCGCCATCGACGCGCACGTACATCTTCATATGTCCGCAACTGGTCTGGGAGGCGTTATCTGCCGGCGTGACGACGATGTTCGGCGGCGGCACCGGTCCGGCCACCGGAACCAACGCGACTACCTGCACTCCTGGACCGTGGAATATGCACCGGATGCTCCAGGCGGCGGAAGGGTTTCCGGTCAACCTCGGCTTTCTCGGCAAGGGCAATGCCGCCGCGCCCGCGCCGCTGCGGGAGCAAATCGAGGCGGGCGCAGTCGGGCTTAAGCTCCACGAGGATTGGGGCACGACGCCGGCCGCGATCGATTGCGCGCTCACGGTCGCGGACGAATACGATGTGCAGGTCGCGATTCACACCGATACGCTCAACGAGGCCGGCTTCGTGCAGGATTCGATTGCGGCCTTCAAGGACCGCACGATTCACACCTACCACACCGAGGGCGCCGGCGGCGGCCACGCTCCCGACATCATCAAGGTCTGCGGCGAGGCCAACTGCCTGCCATCCTCGACCAATCCCTACGATGCCGTTCACAGTCAACACCCTGGATGAGCATCTGGACATGCTGATGGTCTGCCATCATCTAGATCCCAACGTCCCCGAAGACGTGGCCTTCGCCGAGTCACGCATCCGCGCTGAAACCATCGCGGCGGAAGACATCCTGCACGACCTCGGCGCGATCAGCATGATGTCGTCGGACTCGCAAGCGATGGGGCGGGTGGGCGAAGTGGTCATCCGCACCTGGCAAACCGCCGACAAAATGAAGCGCCAGCGGGGCGCGCTCTCGGGTGACACCGCACGCAACGACAATCTGCGCGCGCGCCGCTATGTGGCGAAATACACCATCAATCCGGCACTCGCGCATGGTGTATCGCATCACGTCGGCTCGGTCGCGATCGGCCGGCTCGCCGATCTTGTTCTATGGAAGCCGGCGTTCTTTGGAGTCAAGCCCGAGTTGGTGCTCAAGGGCGGCATGATCGTGTGGGCGGCGATGGGCGATGTGAACGCGTCGATTCCGACTCCCGAGCCGGTGATCTATCGTCCCATGTTTGCGGCTTTCGGGGGCGCGATCGCAGAGTGCTCGCTGACTTTCGTTTCGCAGGCCGCGCAGGCTGCGGGAATCCGCGCCCGGCTCGGGCTCATGCGCAAAACCGTCGCGGTGAGCGAATGTCGCAAGCTGCGCAAGCATGACATGATCAACAACAGCCTGTTGCCCGACATCGAAGTGGACGCCGAAACCTACGAGGTTCGCGCCAACGGCGAACTGCTGACTTGCGAGCCCGCGGCCGTGCTGCCGATGGCACAAAGGTATTTTCTGTTTTGAGCATGCACGTTATAGAAGAGCTCCCCAAACCGGTAACGGCGGCGACCCTCGCGGGCCTGCGGCGCGACACCATCGTGATGACCTCCGAGGAACGCCGCTGGTGCCGTCGCCGCGCGACCACGGCCGCGGGGCGCGAAATAGCTCTCGCACTTCCGACCGGCACCACGCTCGTCCCCGGCGCGATCATCTCGATCGGACCCGACTGGTATCTCGAAGTCGAAGCCGCGCCCGAGAGCGTGCTCGCGATGCGCCCGCACGATCGCGATGGGGCCATCCGCATCGCGTTCGAAGTCGGCAATCATCATTTTCCGCTCGCGCTCGATGGCGACGAGTTGCTGGTGCCCGACGACAGCGCGATGGTGCAACTGCTCACGCGGCTCGGCGTCGAGTGGACGCGCCGGCTCGCGGTTTTCAAACCGATCGCGCGAGGTCATTCGCATGAGTAGCGGCTCATTGCTCGCACTGCTGCAATTTTCCGACGGGACTTTTCCCACCGGCGCGTACGCACATTCGTGCGGCCTGGAAACTTTTGTCAGCGAGGGCGCCGTCTCCGACGCGGTCGGCGTCGAACAATTCCTGCGCGCCTACCTCGAAGGCACCGTTGGCCACGCTGATGCGGCCGCGACTGTGATCGCGATGCGCTCCGCGGAGGCGAACGATCTTCGCGCATGCGTCGAGCTCGATGCGACTCTCGAGGCGATCAAAGTCGCCGCCGAGGCGCGCGCGGCCAGCCGGCAACTCGGACGCCAGTCGCTGCGCATCGCAACAACCCTGATCGACCACGCGCTAATCGCACAGTTCGCGCGGTTGGCCGATCGCGACGCGACCCCATGTCATCATGCGGTGGTGTTCGGTATCGCGGGCGCGGCCTTCGGATGGCGTCCCGTCGACGCGGCGGCGGCTTTTCTCTACAGCACTGCCGCCGCGATTGTCGGCGCATCACTACGGCTCATCCCGCTGGGTCAAACCCAGGGTCAAGTGATTCTTCGCTCGCTCGCGCCGTTGATATCGACGCTCGCAGACGACGCGACGCGGATCAACATCGGCGACTTGACCAGTTTCGCACCCGGATTGGAAATCGCCGCGATGAGGCACGCGCGCCTGGAAGCGCGCCTGTTCCGATCATGATACCAAAACCACTCAAAGTCGGAGTCGGCGGACCGGTCGGCTCGGGCAAGACCGCGTTGGTCGAAGCGTTGTGCCGCCGGATGCACGGACCGCTGCAACTCGCAGTCATCACCAACGATATTTACACGCGCGAGGACGCGGAATTTCTCACCCGCCGCCAGGCGCTTGCGGCGGACAGGATTCTCGGCGTCGAAACCGGCGGGTGTCCTCATACCGCGATTCGCGAGGATGCCTCGGTCAACCTCGAGGCGGTGCGTCAGCTCACCAATCGCTTCTCCGACCTGGATCTTTTGATAATCGAGAGCGGCGGCGATAATCTCGCCGCGACCTTCAGTCCCGAACTGGTTGACGCGACGATTTACGTAATCGACGTTGCCGAGGGCGACAAAATTCCGCGCAAGGGCGGTCCCGGCATCATCCGGTCGGGGCTGCTGGTCATTAACAAAATCGATCTCGCGCCCTATGTTGGCGCCGATTTGGGCGTGATGGAGCGGGACGCGCGGCGTGCACGCGGAGAGCGGCCATTTGTCTTCACTAATCTCAAGACCGGAGCCGGCGCCGAGCAGATCGTTAGCTGGATTAAGCACGAACTGCTCTTCGCCGCTTGAGCGCATCGGGCGCGAGGGCCTGCTCGATCTGGTCTTCGCTCGCCGCGGCGAGGAGACCATCTTGGCGCGCCGCCGCTTTACGCATCCGCTGCTGGCGCTCGATCCGGTGCGCGCTGACGACGGCTCGCTCTACCTGATGATGCTTAACAACAGCGGCGGAATGGTTGGCGGCGATCGTCTTCGCACGACCGTGGAGCTTGGTTCGGATGCCGCGGTCGCGCTCATCACCGCCTCGGCAAGCAAGGCCTATCGCACGCTTGGTGCGCCCGCGATTTCGGAAACCGTCATTCGAATAGGACGCGGAGCGACGCTCGAATACCTGCCGGATCATCTTATCCCGCATCCCGGCGCGGTGGTTCATCAATCGTTGCGCGTCGAGATGGAAGAGGGCAGCCGCGCGATTATTTACGACGCGATTGCGGCCGGTCGTATCGGGCGCGGCGAGCGATGGGCATTCCGCGAATTGCGGACGGAAACCATCCTCATGCGAAAAACCCAGCCACTCTATCTCAACCGCGCGCGGATCGTTCCCGCGTTCCAGCCGCTCACGCAACTCGGATGGGGCCAAGATTACAACTACTTCGCTAGCATCGCCATCGTCGACGACGGCGGCGCTTATGATTGGTCCGCGCTGAGTGTAACAATCGAATCCGCCCTGCGCGATTGGACCGACATCCATGGAGGCGTCAGCGAACTCGGATGCGGCGGTAGCGTGGTGCGCTTCATGGCATTTAGGGCCAGCGATTTGACCTCGGTAGCGCATCGCATCTGGGGCATCGCACGGTGCTTTCTGCTCGGCCGTAAAGCTTTCGAGTCGCGCAAGTTTTAGCTGTCTTCGAGTGGCGACTCCAGTAGTCGCGCGTCCCCGGCAGCCATGTTGGATTTACTTGCACTGGCCCAAGGCGCAGGATACCGAAGAGGTCGATAAATTGAGCGGCCCAATTCCGGCATCGAAGAAAGGTCGGCAGAAAGTGGACAAATCGACGTCGGCAGGGAGCGCCCAATTACAAAAATGCTCGATTTATTAGGCCTGGAGGGGTGGCCGAGTGGTTGAAGGCACCGGTCTTGAAAACCGGCAGGGATGAAAGTCCCTCGTGGGTTCAAATCCCACCCCCTCCGCCAATCAGCAGTTTAGGCGCCGCCGCGCCGTTTCGGTTGTGAAGACCGCGCGGCACCACGGATTAACTACGCTCGAGATCACAAACGCCCTGCGGCCCATATCACACGTCCGATTATATGCACACTCTCAGTCGCGACAGCCGATGATTCGTAAGCGGGATTGTCGCTGATGATGCTGAGGGTTCCGTCGGGTCGCCGCTGGAGGCGTTTCACCGCCAGCTCATTCTCTCGACGGATGACGTAAATCCCGTCATGCCGAAAGCGCGGCTCACTCAAGTCCACCAACAGCAAATCCGACTCCTCCAAAGTAGGAGTCATCGAGTCGCCGATCGCTTCAATCAATAAAAGATTGCGCGGATCCACCCCGAGTCGCGATCCCACCCATTCCTTCTTAAACGCCAGGTAGTCCACTATCTGCTCGCTGCGTAATGACGCTCCGCGCTCGCCGGGAGCCTTGAAGTCGAAGCGCGGTACATAAACAAATGCGCTCTGCTCGGCGGCTCGAACCGCGCCACGCATGGCGAGGGGTACCTCGCGGCCAGTCGCAAGCCATTCGAGCGACACTTTCGCGGCCTCCGCGAGTGCAACCAGGTTTGCCACGCTCGGTTGGCCGCGACCCGAAAGCCATTTGTAGATAGCGTTGTCCGATACGCCGATTACGCGAGCTAGCTCGGCTACTGAGGTGAACTTGCGCAGGACCTGATCCAGGCGAAGCTTAAGCGATTGGTCGTCCACGTTCCCTCCTACTGTAGTTGACTTTCTCCTGAAGTTGTGAAATACCCATTAAGCATGGGTTCCTTCGCTAACGCAAGATGGCGCTTCCGCTCGATGGCGTTTCTGATGAGGTAAGCCAGCTTTTTCTGAAAGCTCGAGTCTTTGCGGCGTGACTTATTGC
Source organism: uncultured delta proteobacterium (assembly GCA_963761255.1). Lineage (GTDB taxonomy): Bacteria > Desulfobacterota > Binatia > Binatales > Binataceae > DATGKG01. The sequence continues at coordinate 52,858 of CAVXGH010000008.1, read as the reverse complement.
CTCGACCGGCCGCTCCTCTGTCGATTTCCACAGTAGTAGAGATGAAGCACACGTCAATACATACGGAGGGATGGGAAATGGAGTCAGGACCCCGGCCAGTAAGGCCGACTGCGACCGCCGAGCGTTCCGTGAAGTGCGTATTTTGCCGCGATCCGATCCTGCTCGCGGATGCGATGCGCAACGCCGGGGTGTGCCGGCTGTGCGCTTCGGAGATCGAGGAGCTCAGCTGGCGCACGGTCTACGATCGCGAGCAAAACCTCGGCCAAATACCGGCGAATCTGCGAGCCGCCTACAAGTTATGAATAGCGCCCAAATGAATATGCCGGATGGTCCCGATGTTGGCTGCGCACCGATCTCGCTGGTCTCGTCGCGGCTGCAGCGGCGGCTCGATCCCAACGCGCCCGCGGTGGAGAACATCGCGCGGGTGATCGGGGCGGGCGCCACTGCGCGGCTTATTTCTACTTTTGGTGGGGGTCGCGTCTACATCGCGAAAAATCCCGGGCCTGCGGACGCGCTCGCGAGGGTGATTGGCGGGGACGCGGCCGCGATGCTCGGCGCGATTTTCGGCGGAGAGCGAATCTGGTTCCCCAACGATGCCGGGCATCTGACCCGCAGGCGCATCTCGCTGCTGCGGCGGCGGGGGTCGAGTGTGGCGCGGATCGCGCGCCAAGTCCGGGTCAGCGAACGATATGTCTACAAGGTCCTGGCGCAACTTCGTGATGAATGAACGGACGCCATCTATGTCAGCTACGGTGGAAATCTCTACTCCCAGTTATCCAGCGCTGTTCACCCAGGCCGTGACGCGGGTGCTGGTCAATGAAGGCGGCTTCGCGAGTGTTTCCGGCGACCCGGGCGGGCAGACCAAGTACGGAATCTCGCAGCGCGAGTACCCGAGCCTCGACATCGCAAACCTCACGCAGAGCGAGGCGATTGCGATCTACTTTCGCGACTTCTGGAAGGCCGGGCGTTACGGTGAACTCCCGCCCGCGATCGCGATCAAGCTCTTCGATCTCTCGGTGAATATGGGCGCCGCGCACGCGACTGAATGTCTACAGGCGGCGCTCCGAGCCTGCGGAATCGCGGTGGTGCAGGACGGCGCGCTCGGCAACGGGACCGTCGCCGCGGCCAGTCGCGCCGGTGCTGCGGCGCTGCTCGCCGCCGTGCGCTCGGAGGCCGCGGGTTACTATCGCATGCTCGCGGAAAGGACCGGGGTGCGCGCCGAGGAGCAGGCGCGGTTTCTGGAGGGGTGGCTCAACCGCGCTTATCAATGAAGCGGCAAGCGAGCGCGACGCGACGGGAAAGCTGCGCGAGCAACCGAGAAGCTCGATGTCAACTACGATAGGAAAACGGCGGCACTAGCCCCACAACGGTTGGAGGAATGGAAATGGATACATTGATGACCCTTAACTTTCTCGGATACGCGGCCGTGTTCGCAGGCGGGGCGGTGTTGGGAACTTTGTTCGGGCGCAACCTTGCCTCGGAACTCGCGTCGCTGGTGCATTCGCTGGAGTCGCGCGTCACGGCGTTGGAGACCGCGCTGCACCTGTCAGGCGCGAGCGAAAAAACTGCGACCTCCGCGGCTACGCCGGCCGTCAAGTCGCATGCGGAGGCGACTGCGAAGCCGGCCGCGGCAACCGAGGCCCACGCGGCTCCGAAATCGGCGGCAAACTAGACCGCCAGTGGCGGTGAGGCTCGAGCGGTTATGCCATTGATAGGAATTCTTCTCTCGCGCTATTGGAAGCCGCTGGCGCTGGCGGTCCTGGTCGCCACCGCGCTCGCTTATCGCGCCGTCCTGCTGCATGAGCGCGACGATGCTCGCGCGCAAACCGCGCAGCTGAGCGCGGAGGCCGCGGCTCTGCGCACCGCCAATCAGGCCCTCGGCGCGACGGTGGAGCAGCAGAACCAGGCCGTCGCGCAACTCAAGGCGCGGGCGGATGCGGTGGCGAACGCGATGACCGCGAGCGAAGCTGCGGCCTCCCGCGCGGCATCGGCGGAGCAGGACGCGGCGCAACAGCAGGAACGGGCACTGGCCGCGGCGCGTATCGATGCCACCGCGGGTTGCGAGGGCGCGATCAAATGGGGCAACGCGCAGGCCGGAGGGTTGTCGTCGTGGTGAAAAGGCTGGCCGCGGTGCTGATTCTGCTGACGCTGAGTGGATGCGCGGCGCAGCCGCAGGCACCGATTCTGACCCCGGTCGAAGTCAAGGTGCCGGTTGCAGTTCCGGTCTACTGCAACGTAGCAAATCTCGCCAAGCCGGAGCTTCCGCTCGCGACGCTGAAGGCCGACTCCGCTCCCGATGACACGATACGAGCCTATGCCGCGACGGTCGCGGTTTTGAAGGGCGCGGTGCGCGAGCGCGATCTGCTTATCGCAGGCTGCGCCGCGCCGCCGCTTGACGAAACGGATTCACCGGCAACCGGGCCCGCGGCGCCGACGGCGCCGGAGAGCAACTCCAAATGAACGTGGCGAGGTCGGGCGGGGTGCGTGAGACCGGACGGGTTGGCGCATCTGGGCCGGCGGCGGGTGGGCCGCCGTCGGCCCGCCTCGCGGCTGATCGCAAAATGGAGGCAGCGCCTTTTTGTAGGATCGCGCCTCCAGGCGGCGCAAAGGTCCGGAAGGGCGCATTGCAAGCCGAATCGCCGATCGCAGCCTATCGCAGTTACGCGCAGATTATTGCGCTGAGGCTGGAATCTCTTCTGGTTCCCCTTCCCCTTCGGGGGAAGGGGCCAGGGGTTAGGTCCGCCGCTTTGACACGGAGTCTACCGCGACGACCCGAGCGGAAAAATCACTCGACTCGACTGATTAATCAAATGAGGTAGCAAGTGAGTGAAAGTACTGAATGACATTTTTACCGGCAAAGACAATCTGACCTACGACGCGGCACGCGTGGTCGGCGTGCTGGGCGCCTTTGCCTACATCGGATTTTGGTGCATGCAGGTCGCGCTCGCGCGGCGGTTCGGCCCCGGCGACGCCGACGCTTACGGGCGTGGGCTGGCGGTGGTCCTGCTCGCGATGGCGGGGGCATGCACGATCAAACGCAGCACGGAGCCGGAACCGGGCGCAGCCTGGGGCAGGGAGCGAAATGAGCTGGGAAGCGGTAGCGACCTTCGCGTCGGTAATGGTGACGTTCGTCGGAATTAACCTGGCCGCGTTGCGCTCGATGTTCGAGCGCAACCAGCGCCTGGTGAACCACGATGACGAACGGTGGACACAACTGGAGCGCGCGATTTACGAGCTGCGCGTATTGCTCCCGATCGAATACGTGCGGCGCGAGGATTGGATCCGGTTTTCCGCCACCCTCGACGCCAAGATGGACGGGCTGCGCGAGGAGATGCGCGAGGAAATCGGACCGATAAAGGAAAAACTCTATGTCTGACGGATTGGATCTCGAACAGCGCCAGCGCGAAGAAGCGCGCTGGCGAATCCTGCGGGTGGTCGATGCCGGCCGCCCCATCGCGGTGTCCGAGCAGATCGTCTGGCGCGTGCTCACGGACATCAAGATTTTGCTTTCGCTCAACCAGTTGCGCCGCGAGCTCGCCTATCTGCGCGACCTCGGGCTGCTCGAGCTGGAGGGTGAGGAATGCGACATCTGGTTCGCGAAGCTGACCGCACCCGGGGTGGACGTGGTCGAATATACCGCCAAGGCGCCGGCCGGGGTCGCGCGGCCGCGCAAGTACTGGTGAGTTATGGCGCAACCGCTTGAACCGGAAGTCGTAAAATCCGCCAACGAGGAGAAGCCGGGCAAGAAACGCCGTAGCCAGGTGCGCTTCAAAATCAGAAGCCTGCCCCCCGCTGTGCACCGTGAACTCGATGAACGACTGGGCTCGGGGGACTACCGCAGCCTGGCGGCGCTTTCCGAATGGTTGGAGAAGGACCACGGACAATTCATTTCGCCTTCGTCCCTGGCTTATTACCTGAAACACCAGGTCGATCCGACCTTGCAGGCGGTAAAGCTTGCGACCGCGCAGGCCGCGGAAATCGCGCGCGAGTGCGCCGGCGACGACGACCAGATGAGTCTTGCGCTGGTTCGACTCGTCCAGACCGCAATCTTTGACCTGCTGGTGTACTTGAACCGGAGTCGTTATCTGCTGGCGATGATCCCCGCCGCGGAGCATCGCTCAGCGGCGATTTTAGCAACTCGCAGTCGCCATCGCGCTGAAAACGGAACGCCGGAGCCGGAGGGTTCCGAAGACCCGCAGGTATCCTTCAAACCCCCGAACCGGCTTGAACTTGCCGCGATCGCCGCGCTCGGGAAGACCGTCGCTACGGTTAGTCGGGCGAATATTGAATTAAAGCGATGGCGCGAACACGTGGCGGAAAAGCTCGCGCGGACAATCGCGGTCACCGGCGAACGCGTCTCGGAAGCCGCGCGCGAGGGCGGACTGTCGCCTGCGGCGGAACAGAAGATTCGCGCCGCGCTGATGGAGATCAAGTTGTGAAACGGGCGCGGGCCAAAAGCGGCGGCCTCGATATTCTGCTGCCCTATCAGCGCGATTGGATCGCCGATCCCGCGCAGGTCAAGGTCTGCGAAAAATCCCGCCGCGTCGGTCTCACCTGGTGCGAGGCCGCCGATCGCGTGCTCGCCGCCGCCAGTCAAGACGGCATGGACACCTGGTACATCGGTTACAACAAGGACATGGCGCTCGAATTCGTCGAGACCGCCGCGTGGTGGGCGCGCGAGTTCGACCGGGTCGCGCGCGAGATCGAGGAGATCGCGGTCGGCGACGAGCGCCGCGACATCCTCGCGTACCGCATCCGCTTCGCCTCGGGGCACAAAATCGTCGCGCTCTCCTCGCGTCCCTCCAACCTGCGCGGCAAGCAGGGTTGCGCGGTGATTGACGAGGCCGCGTTCCATGACGACCTGCAGGGGCTGCTCAAGGCGGCGCTGGCGTTCACCATGTGGGGCGGGAGCGTGCGCGTCATCTCGACGCATAACGGCGCCGATAGCGCATTCAACGAATTGATCGGCGACATCCGCGCGGGCCGGCGACCTTACTCGCTGCATCGCATCGCCCTCGAGCAGGCCGTGGCGCAGGGACTCTACAAGAAGATCGCGCGGCGCATGGACCGCGAGTGGTCGGCCGAGAGCGAAGCCGCGTGGGTGCGCGAGCTGGAGGATTTCTATGGCGACAATGCTGACGAGGAGTTGCATTGCGTCCCGCGCGCGCCGGCCGGCGCGTTCCTCTCCTCGGTGCTGATCGAGGCGCGGATGGAATCCGAGGTGCCGGTCATTCGATGGGAGATGCCGGCGGAATTCGGCGAGCGCTCGGAAGATGCGCGGCGCGCGGAAACCACGGCGTTTCTCGAGGACCATATTGAGCCGATCCTCGATACGCTCGATCCGGCGCTGGCGACCTGCTTCGGCGAGGACTTCGGACGCCTCGGTGACCTTACCGTCATCTGGCCACTGCAAGTCATGGCCAACCTCAAGCGCCGCACCCCGTTCGTGGTCGAGTTGCGCAACATTCCGTTCCGCCAGCAGGAACAGATCCTCTTCTATATAGCGGATCGGTTGCCGCGCCTGCTGGGCGGCGCAATGGACGCGCGCGGCAACGGGCAGTATCTCGCGGAGACCGCGCGCCAACGCTACGGCGCGCGCATCGCGCAGGTGATGCTTTCGACCGAGTGGTACCGCGAGCAGATGCCGCGTTTCAAGGCGGCCTTCGAAGACGGCACCCTCGCGATTCCCCGCGATGCGGACATCCTGCTCGACCATCGCGCGATCGTCATCAACCACGGCATCGCGCAGGTGGGGGACAAGCGGATGCGCGGCAGCGATCGCAAGCCGCGCCACGGCGACAGCGCGATTGCGGCGGCGCTGGCGTATTTCGCCTCGCGCCAGGATGTAGCAGAAATCGACTATCGGCCGGTTTCGACGCTGCACGCGCGCCGCCGCGATCCATGGGGCCCGCCGCCGGATGAAGACTCGGTGTTTGCGAACCAAGGTCGCGCGCGCTTCGCGGAGGGCGCGTGGTGACCTCTCCCCAACCCCTCGCCCTCCAGGAAGGGGCTCAGAAAAGGCACGCGGCCCTTGGGAGGAATTATCTGGATTTCTGGTCCCCCTTCCACTTCAGGGGAAGGGGTTAGGGGTTAGGTATTTAAATGAGCAAATTCTGGAAATGGAAATGCGAGCAATGCGGTCACGAATTCACCCTGACTCTCGCCGAGATGCCCCGGCCGTGCCATCGCTGTGCCGGCGAGTGGTTTCTCAAAGTAGGCGAATCCGACACCAAGGATAAAAACCCTACCACGACCTGGTGGTAAGGAGCGCGTCGCGCGCGCTCCGAGGCGCGGCCGCAAAGGATATGACGATGACACTTTACGATGCGTTCGGGCGCGAGGTCGACCCTACGAGGCTCCTCCAGGAGCAGGCCGCCCCTACCATGACCGGCATCCGCAACATCTACTCCTCGATGCATCCGTCAGTGGGGCTGACCCCGGAGCGGCTGACGCGGATTCTGCGCGAGGCCGAATTCGGCGATCCATTCCTCTATCTGGAACTGGCCGAGGAGATGGAAGAGAAGGACCTGCACTATCTTTCGGTGTTGAGCAGCCGTAAGGAAGCTGTCAGTCAAGTCGATTTGCAGGTGCTGCCGGCTTCCGGCGACAAGGATGACCTGCGGGCGGCACAGATGGTGCGCGCGATGCTCGCAAACGACGACCTCGATTTCGCCAGTGCGATGATCGACATGCTCGACGCGATCGGAAAAGGCTTCTCCGCCACGGAGATCGTGTGGGAGACCTCGGAGCGCGAATGGTTCCCGCGCCGCCTGCGCTGGCGCGATCCGCGCTGGTTCATGTTCGACTGGGTCTCCGGCGAAGAGCTGCTGGTGCGCAGCCTGAAAGATGAGGGCCCCTCGATCGCAGTGGACGGCGAGCAGACCGCGCGGGCGTCGCATTTCAACGGCAGCGGACTTTACGGCGCGCTGCGCGGCGGCATCGGCATCCAGCCGATGACCGAACCGCTGCTGCCCTACAAGTTCATCGTGCACATCGCCAAGGCCAAGGCCGGGCTGCCGATCCGCGGCGGCCTCGCGCGCGCGGCGGGGTGGGTATACCTGTTCAAGAACTACGTGCTCAAGGACTGGGTCACCTTTGCCGAGGTCTACGGGCAGCCACTGCGAGTGGGCAAATACGGCGCCGGCGCGACCGAGCAGGACAAGGAGACGCTGCTACAGGCAGTAGCAAATATCGGCACCGATGCTGCCGCGATCGTGCCTGATTCGATGCTCATCGAATTCACCGAGGCGCGGCAGACCGGCAGCATCGAGCTTTATCAAAGCTTCTGCCAATACCTCGACGCGCAGATCAGCAAGGCGGTGCTGGGCCAGACGCTCACCACCGAGATTCCGCAGGGCGCCGGCTCGCGCGCCGCGGCCGAAGTGCATGATTCGGTGCGCCGCGACATTTTGAGCGCCGACGCGCGCCGCCTCGCCGCGACCATCAACCGCGACCTGGTCAAGCCGCTGGTCGATCTGAACCTGGGTCCGCGCTCGAAGTATCCGCGTGTCCAGTTGGGCATCGCGGATGATACCGGCGCCTCCGAGTTCGTCGACATTGTGAGCAAGCTGGCCGACCACGGAGTTCGCATCGGGCAGAAGGCGGTGCTCGAAAGATTGGGCATCGAGGAGCCGGAAGGCGGCGAGGCGCTGATGGAGGCGAGTCGCGCACCCGCAGTCTAGCGGCGGCGGAACAGCTCCTTGACGCGGCGATTGAACGCGCGGCGGCGATGCTTGAAGTTGAGCGCAATCGTATCGTAGGTGAGCCGGCGCATGCGGAAGGGCGCCCCGGCCTCGTCCACTGAGAGTGGCGTCGAGGCGAGCCGGCGAAAGCGAAACACCTGCACGCCGTTCCACCAGGTCGGGTGATGATTGCGCGGGGTGCGCAAATCGAGCACCAGCTCGAAGCCCGGCACCATCCGCGCAAAGAGCGCGTCGGCGGCGCGCGCCTCGCGCTTGTTGGTGTCATCGATGATGATGAGGGCGTCGTCGGCGAAGGAGGGCAGGGCATACTGCAGGCCCTCGAACTGATCGGTGAAGCTATGGCCGCCATCGAAGAAGTAGGCGCCGATGCGGGCGGGACGCCACGGCGCCTCGCGCAGAAAATCGCGCGACTCCATGTTGTAGAACTGGACCTGGCCGGGCGTGTGACGCTCGAGGTTGGCCTGCAGGATTTCCGCGGTGCCGTCGAACTTGGAAAAATTATCGCAGGCGAAAATCTTCGCGCGAGGATTTCCGCGCGCCGCGCCGACGATGCTCGCGCCCTTGTAGCATCCCACCTCGACGTAAACCTCGCCGGGCGCGAGGTGCGCGACCGCGAGGTTGAGCAGCATCAGCTTATTCTCGGTCGCCATGCCGGGAACTTCCGCGAGGACGTCGGCGACGCGACGATCTTGCGGTTGGCGCGAGGCCTCGAGCTTTTTGGGCTGATCGAAGTCAGGCCAGTTGCGGCGGCAAGCCGCGATGAAAGCATCGAAGTTCAACTTACAGCGGCACTCGCGAGGGTGGCGATCAATAGACCCACATCGGACCGACGAACATCGGATTCATAAATTCCATCTGCTCTTCCTGCGCGGCGGTGGCCTGCATCTGCGCGGCCTGATTTTGTTCGGCGGCGAGCTGCGCCTGGAATTGCTCCTGCTTGAACTTCTGGTAAGCGGCTTCGTTGCCGATGTAGACGCAGTGACAGTATTGGGCATCCGCCATCCAGTAGCGCAGGGTGCCGTCGGAATCGGTGAAGTATTTCACCTTGAGCTGGGGCAACGATTGTGCGTGCGCGAGTTTGTCCTGCGTGTCAGCCGGAAGCATTTTGAAGCCGGCCGCGGCCAGGAGCGATTCTTTTTGATCGGCAGCTACTTGCGGATCAGGCTGAAAAGCGGCGCATCCCGCGAGCGTGAGCAGGATCGCGGCGGCGAAGCCATAAAATATCGAGGCGGTGAAAATCTTCAAAATAAATACCCGCGACTATTCTGTGTGCGAACGGCCACCATCGCAAGCGGATGCGGTCTAAGGTAAGAAACCGAACTCAATGAATGTGCCGGGTAGCGGACGGAACTGGTTTCTAAGGTTCGACGGCGAACCACCAGGAGTAGGTCTCGCCCGCGGCGGTGATCTTGACCGCATAAGTGGCGCCGGGGACCAGAGGTTCTTTTGGCACCATCACGATCGCGCCGAAATGCGCGAGTTGCTTTTTCACCCGATCCAGCGCGACGGGATCGCCAGTCCTATATGAAGATGCGTCGAAGGCGCAGCTCGCGACCGGGGCGCCGTTGCGCGAGAGCGACCATTTGCCGAGTCGGACCGGCTCTTTGCCGACTAGTTGCAGCGTTATCGGCATACCGGTTGGCGTATGATAACCGCAAGTGGCTAAGGGATCCGGCCATTCGGCCTCGTCGGCGCTGAATTTGCCATTGCTGATAGTCGCGCGATCGGGCGGGTACATCACCGGGGCCGGAGTCAGCGCGGCGCCATCCGCTCCACCGCGAATGTTCAGCGCGGCGGCGCAAATTCCTTTCTCGCAATATTGGCCATAGCCGACGCTATGCAGCGCGGGATCGAGCAGCCACATGCGGTGGAAGGGGCCGGTGATCCAGTTTTCGATTGCCCACGGAGAGTCTGGAGTCTCGGGCGGATCGGTGTAGACCGCATCGATGTCGCTGACGGCGCCGGCGGCTTTTCCTTCCGCCGTGTAGAAGGGTTTGTGCGGATCTTCATCATGAATCGAGGCGTCGATCTTGCCGCTGCGAATCATTGCGGCGTCATTCGCGACCAGGTAACGCGCGTGATTCGCATCGCCGGTCGAAAGCGCCGCGCTCTCCACTAACGGTGGAAGACCGGCGGCGTCGCGATACTGATTAAGCCTGCCGAGCCACGTGTTGCTTACATCAACGGCGCGCTGCGGTGCGCGATGCGGGATCAGACTCTGCCAAAATGACGGCGGAATGATGTAGGAGAGCACGATGGATACGAGAAGGAGGACGGTGACGAAACCTTCGACCCGCATCCGCCGCTTGAGGGAACTGCGCAGCGCATCCTGACCGTTCTCCGGCAGCATGAAGGTGAAGTGGAGGGTGCCGATGCCGATGTCGTTGGCGCCGGCGAGCGGGTACTCGAGATTGGGCGGCAGGCGTTTGCCATTGATAAAGGTGCCCTTTTCGGAGCCGAGATCCGACAGCAGGAACTTGCCGTGATGCTTTCTGATCAGCGCGTGGCGGCGCGAGACGGTCGGGTCGAGGAGGACGAAATCAGCCTCGCCGCCACTGCCAATCATGACGCGCTTGTGCAGCATGCGATGCTGACGCACCGGCTCCCCGGGCAGGGAAACCAGGCGCGGGACCTGCGCCATCAGTTCAGGTGTCGGAATTCGTTCGGCGGCTGCTGCCCCCATGTGCCCCTCCGCACTCCTACAAAATGTATGCAATTGCACCTAACGAGCAAAGAGGGCGATTAGGGCGCCCTCGAGGGTGCATACCCAGGCACCCACTTTGTCGATATGCTGCCGCAGTCTCATGATTGGACGAGAGGTAGCAGGTGCAGAGGTCCAAGCCGCTTCCGGCGCCGACGATGTCGCCGCCCGGCGGTGGACGAATCCCGCTTTTCTTCTCGCGTTGCTGATGCTGGCGGCGGCGATCCTGCGGATCGCGTTTATCGATTCGAAGAGCCTGTGGCTGGACGAAAGCCTGACCGCGCGCCGGGCCATGCTACCTCTCAGTGAGCTATGGAAGGTCATCCGCCACGGCCACATGAATATGTCTCTCTACTATTTGATGCTCAGTGGATGGGCATCGATGGCAGGGACCAGCGAGTTTATGCTGCGGCTTCCGTCGGCACTTTTCGACGTTGCGACGGTGGCTCTCATATATAGGCTGTGAGTGGAGCTATGGGATCGTCGCGCGGGTCTGACAGCCGCGCTGATGGTGACCGTCAATGCGACCTCGATCGAATACGCACAAACCGCGCGCAGCTATGCGATGTACCTGGCGCTTGCCACCCTAAGCTCGGTATTTTTCATCCGCAGCCTTAAACGAGACAGCGAGTCGGGTCAGCTGGCATCCTACGTGGCGAGCGCGACCGGCACTGTCTATGCGCAACTATTTGGGATTTTCGCCTTGCCCTCCCAATGGCTCTCGCTTTTCTTATTTCGGCCGTATAGGAGAGTCGCGATTCGACTGACCGCATGCATCGTCGTCGTAGGATTGCTTAGCGTTCCGGCATTTTACTTTTCGATCTTCGGTCACCATGGCAACCAGTCATGGATCCCACGCACGTCGCCCCACTCCTTAAGTGACATGTTACTCTGCCTCTCCGGCGCGTTTGACGGACAGATTACAGTTGTTACTGGGGTGCTGGCGGCGTTGTACATTTTAGGCGTGATGCTGGCGCTCTTACCCTGGCCACAACGGGACTGGGGTGCGCGAGGGTACCTTCTACTCTCAATCGGCGTGCCGATCGGCCTGACCATCGTAGTTTCGGCGGTCAAGCCGCTGTTCGTTTCGCGCTATCTGCTGGCGGGATTACCGCTCTTCGCGTTGTTGGCCGCGATCGGATTCCAGCGCCTGAAACCATCCTTCGCGCTCTCGATAGTAGTCGCTATCTCGCTGCTCAGTCTGGTTGAGGTCAGTGCTTACTATCGCGCGCCCGCGATTCAGGATTGGCGCGGGGCGGTCGAATATGTGGCCGGACATGCGCAACCCGGAGATATGCTGGTGGTCTATGACGGAGGCCCACCGGTCGAATACTACGTATCACATTACGACCACGGCAAAACCTATCCGGCCCAAGTTATCGAGTCGCGAGTTAACCGGAACTGGCATCCGGTAAAAGAGCTCAATGCATTGTTCGGTACCGGCGATGCGACTCCCCGTCATCGTGTATGGCTGACCTTTGCCACTTGGGAGGGGCTGGAAGATACCTTCGTGCCGCTGGTGCTCCGCCATGCACAAGTAGTCCAGGAACTGAACTTCTCCGGGGTGAAGCTTCTTCTTTTGGAGAAGAAGTCGTAGACCGATCGTGCGATTGCGAGCTCGGAGCAAAGGCGCGCGATTGTCTCCCATCTGACCGGTCGTGCTAATCTGCGTCGATGGGAAGTGCCACATCCACCCACGAGCGCATCCTTCAGCAGGGGATGGCGCTGATGAGCCAGGCCGGAATCGATGGGGTCACCCTCGGGGTGCTCGCGGACCAGATCGGAATGTCGAAGAGCGGGTTGTTTGCGCACTTCAAGTCCAAGGAGGAAGTGCAAATCAGCCTGCTCGAGTATACCGCGGAGTTTGCCAACGCGCGGGTCCTCGCGCCCGCGATGAAGGTGGAGCAGGGGCTGCCACGTCTGAAGGCCCTGGTCGTGAACTGGTTCGGATGGGCGCAGCGCGCGGGCCTCCCCGGCGGATGCCCGGTGGCGGCGGGTCTGTTCGAGTATGACGACGTGGAAGGCGCGGTCAGAAACAAGATCCTGGATTTGGAGAAGAGGTGGCGTCATCTGCTGACCCACTTGGTGCGCGAGGCGGTCGAAGCGGGGCATCTCGACCAGCGCCTCGACGTCGAGCAGTTTGTGTGGGAGTTGTCAGCAATCTATCTCGGGCACCATGCGGCGCATCGCTTTCTGCGCGCGGCGGACGCGGACCGGCGTGCGCGAACCGCATTCGCCGCGCTGCTCGCGCGCGCGATGCCGATTGTTCATCGCAAGCCGGCGCGGCGAAAAAAGTAATTTCACCGAACGATCATTACCACCCCGAAGCCCTACGCGTCGTTTTCGTCCAATCATAGAGCGCGGTCGATGCAATCAGCTTGCGACAATATGGTTGCAGGCTCAGATTTAGAAATGTCGATCGCTGAACTAATCGAAAAAGGGCGGAAAGGACATGGCAAAACCTGGCGAAGACGAACAATCCTGGCCAACCGAAGAAGAGATCCGCAACCACGCCTACGAGATCTACCTCGCGCGGCTTCCCGATGAGCCCGGCAGCGATCTCGACGATTGGCTCGCTGCGGAAGCGCAGCTCAAGGCCGCCGGCGAACGCGCGATGGAGCGCGGCAAATCGTAAGCCGAGCAGGCGCGATGCTGTTTAGTGCGAAAAAAAGCGACAGCGTCCGATAGCCTCGAACGCTGCCGCCGATTTTGGAACCAAATCAGGCCTAACTGCTATTGCGGCACGCTCGCGAGCAGCTTCCCGTCGGGCCCGTAGATGAAGAGGGCCGCGCGGTTTTGCTGATCGAGCGAGAGCGCGGCACGAGTCAGCCCGCCGCCCAGCACCGCGATTCCAGCCGTCCCGCTCGGAGTGACGGTGAGTCCGATGCGTGGCTGAGTGGCATCCGAGAGGCGCAGGGTGGAATCTCCGCTGTCAGTGGTTTCCATCGAGGCGCGCTGGGCGCCCTTCTCATCGACCAGTCCGACATTGGAAGCGCCGGTATCGTTCACCGCGATGCCCGCCCGAGGAGCGCCTTTATCGTCGAACAGGCGCACGCGCGAAACTCCACGCGAAAGGCTGACCTCGGCGCGAGTCTTGCCGTCTGAATCATACAGGCCGAGCGCAGGAGCGCCGTCATGCGCGACACCCAAGCCGGCGCGCAGCTTGCCGGTATCATCGAGGAGGCGCAATTCGGCAACGCCCTTCGGCGTGACGTCGAACGTTCCTCGGGTCGCACCGGAGCTATCGACCAGAGTGAATTCATGGGCGCTGATGTTCTTCGCGATCGAGGCCGCGCCCAATTCCGGCACGGCGCTTGGCCAGAAATGCTCCGCGGCCGCACCGCCGACCAGGGAGAATACCGCAGTCACGACAATGAGTGAGAATTTTTCAGTCCAGGACATGATCAGAACCCCGCTCCTTTGCCCCCGTTGGTGAAGTTGTCTGAGAAAATCTAGCAAGTGCGATGCGCGCCGCAAAACACAACTAAGTTAAAAAGACTGCGTCCCGACCTTGCGCCTGGTGCTCCTCACTCCGATTCACGCGACGTCACCGCGCGTCGCAGCTGCACGATCTTTCGCAGGAAGCCGAAGCCCAGGGACATATAAAAGGGCGCCGCGAGCATGCCGAAGATGCCCAGCACCTGCCAGGTGATGCCGAAACCGTAAGCGTCGGCGATGCGGCCGCCGACCGGCAATCCCGCCGCGGAACCCAGGCGCGCGCAGGTGCTTTGGAATGAGAGCAACGTCGCGCGATGCGTCTCATCGATTTGGTCGTTGTACCAGCTCAGGCCCAGCGGCGTCGCGATGCCGGTGCATGCGCTGGAACCAACGAAGAGGGCCAACACGATCCAGGGGTTGTGAATCGCGAGGCCCGCCGCAACCAGCATCGCGCTTTGGGCGACGATGACCACCGACATGAACCACGGACGCGACCAGGGCTTGGGGGGATGTCGTGCGACGACCTCAGCGCCGAGCATCGTCGCGATCGCGGTGGCGCAATAAATCCAGCTCGCGACCTGCGGCCCGCGATGAAAGCCGGAGCTGAAAAATTGCGGCCATTCGTACCAGAACGGCGCCCATGCGGCCATCGTGATCGCGTTGGCAATGCCGAGGGTGAGAATCGCGCGACTTGAGAACGCCGCGGCGATGCCTTCGAACATCCGCAGGCCAACCAGTCGCGAAACCTCGCGCGGATGGAACGATTTCGTGCGCGGACGCTCGCCGCGCATCAGGAGCGTCGCGACGATTGCCATCAGCATCTGGCTGATAGCGCCGAGTAGCCATGGAATCGCAATGTTGCGCATCGCGAGCTGGCCGCCTGCGACGACGCCGAGGATTCCCGCGAATTGCATCAGTTGCGAGGCGCGCGAAAACAGCAAATCCATCGAGCCCGTGTAGCCCGCATGACTCAGGCGATCGACCGCCCACGCATCGACAGCGCCATTGCGCAGCATGTCGCCGGTGCCGCCGATGATCGCGGCGAGAATGAAGAGCGGGTATTGATGCGCGAAGAAATAGGTCAGAAACGAAGCGGCGCCGAGTGCGCATCCGAGCACATAAGCAACGCGACGGCTGATGGCGTCGGCGAACGCACCCATCGGCACATCGGTCAGAAAGGCGACCAGAAAATAGGTTGCGGCCCAGCAGCTGATTTGGAATTGGCTGAGCCCGCGCGCCTGCATGAACAGGACATTGTTGACCAGCACGAACGAAGGCCCGACCGCATCGACGAGACGGACCACGTAGTAACGGGCAGTGATCGACGCGGTATAGCGAGATGAGATGGATAAATTCACTTAAATCGAAACGGATGCATCCGCGGGTCACGAAGTTTGTTATCCGCGACGCGGAGCGCGACAAAAACGACCTCATAAAGTGACGCTCTTCACTGACCGGATGTTCAGCAGAGAGCGACTTTCATGCACTTTCCCCTTCTCTGCGTATGAGATCGCGTGGCTGAACTAGTTCATCCTTATGGGATTTGTGAATTGGCGGCACAATGCGCCCCATGGATGCCTCCTCCATGACACGCGCTGGCGGTGACTCGGGTGCCAATCCGCGCAAAGTTTTAGGGTTTGCCCACGTCGAAACCGCCAGCGCGCCAGCCTTCGGCGTCGAGCCCGGCAACCTCGTAGCGCCGGAATGGATCCAACTCATCCCGGCCGGAAGCTTTCATGGCCGCGATGGGCGCGGACCGTATCTGCTCTCCAATCCCGAGGCGGTCATCAAGGCGACCATGGCGTTGCGGATGCGAGCAGGGATTCCGATCGACTATGACCACGCGACCGACTTCGGCACGCCGCAGGGGAATCCCGCGCCGGCCGCCGGTTGGATAACAGAGTTCGCCGTGCGCGAGGGCGCGATCTGGGGCCGCGTCGAGTGGACCGAGCGCGCCGCACAAGCCATCGAGGCGCATGAGTATCGCTACATCTCGCCGGTTTTTCAGTACGCGCCCAGCGACGGCGCCATCACGCGGCTGCTGCGCGCCGGCCTTACCAACAATCCGAATCTTTATCTGACCGCGATTTCGGCGGCCGGAGACGAGGAAAACAAAATGGATGAATTTCTTACCCAGCTTCGCGCGACGCTCGGGCTTGATGCTTCCGCGTCGACCGACGACATCCTCCAGCGGATAAGCGCCATGTCGGACACCGATGCATCGGCCTCGCATCGCGCGGGGAGCTTCGATCCGGCACGTTATGTCGCGGTCGCGGAGTTTCAACAGGCGCTCACCGAGCTCAACGCGCTCAAGACCCAGCGTGCGCGTGAGAAAGCCGAGCACGCGGTCGACGCGGCGATTCGGTCGGGCAAGCTGGTCCCGGCGCATCGCGAATGGGCGATCGCATACTGCGCGGCCGATCCCAGGGGCTTCGATACTTTTGCGGCGCGCCAGCCGGTGGTGTTGCCGGGCGAGTTGAACCTCGGTGGCGATCCGCGCACGGCGCTGTCGCGATCGCATGCGGGCGCGATGCTGAGTGCGACCGAAGTCGCAATCTGCGGACTGCTCGGTGTGACCGCCAACGACTTCGTCAAGCGCAAAAGCAGTGGCGCGGATTTCCTTCGCCTCAATAAGGAACTGGCGGATCCCAATCTCTAACTCCAACTCAAGCGGCAAGGTGACAAGATGGCGGCACTAACAAATTCTCGAAACACGCCTGAGATGGCCGACGGCGGGCGCATCCGGGTCATCGACGTGGAAGCGAACACGACGATCTTCCTGGGCAGCATGGTCGCGATTAATGCCAACGGCAATGCGGTGCCGGCCTCGGCGACTACTACCACCGCCAACGCGCTGAAGGTGATCGGACGCGCGGAATACGTGGTCAATGGGATCCCGGCGCAGAACGCGGTGAACAATCCCGGCGCAGCCGGAGCGATGCAGATCGCGGTTCGCAAGGGGGTCTTCATGTATTCGCAGGACAGCTCGATAACGTCGGCCTCGGTGGGAAGCCCATGCTTCGCGCTCGACGATAACAACGTGACCGCGACCGACCGCGCTTCGGGCGCATCGGTGCAGCAGTACGCGGCGGCGGGACAGGTGGTTGCAATCGATGCGTCGGGCGAAGTGTGGGTCGATTTCTGGCATCAGGATTCGCCGGCCGCATAAGGCGATCTCGAAACTTAAGGAGTCAGAACCAAGATGGAAGTATCTCCGCAAAACCTATCGGCGCTTTTCACCGGCTTCGATGTCGTCTTTCAGCGCGGATTCGAAAAGCCGCCATCCTACTACGAATCGATCTGCTCGATCGTGCGGTCGTCGAGCCGGGTTAGCACCTATCCATGGCTGGGCCGCACGACCAGGTTTCGCGAATGGCTCGGTGACAGGGTTATCCAGGCGCTCGAGGCGCATTCCTACACCATCGCCAATCGCAACTTCGAAGACACCGTGTCAATCGATCGCAATGACATCGAAGACGACACCTATGGCGTTTATGAACCGATCATCGAGCAGCTCGGATGGGACACCAAGGTACACCCCGACATGCTGCTCTTTCAGATGATTAAGAACTCGGTCACGACTCCTTCGAGCGTCGTCGGTTACGATGGCCAGCCGTTCTTCTCCTCGACCCACCCGGTCGGCCCCCTGGGACGTTCGGATGCGGATTCAACATCCTCGAACATCAACAGCTCGGGGTCGGGCCCGTACTGGTTTCTCATCGACGCCTCGCGAGCGATTCGGCCCTTCATCTTTCAGCTCCGTCGCGAGTACGCGGTAACGCGTATGAGCTCTATCAATGATGAAGCGGTCTTCAATCGCCGCGAGTTCCGCTACGGCGTCGACGGGCGCGCCAATACCGGGGTAGGGCTTTGGCAGCTGGCCTATGCGAGCAATCAGGACCTATCGAATCCTACCAACTATGGCGCCGCGCGCACCGCGATGCGTTCGCTGAAGACCGACGGCGCGATGCCGTTCGGGACGCTGTCGAGCGGTAAAGGAGTCTATCTCTTGGTGCCGCCCGCTCTCGAGGAAGTGGCTCGTCAGCTTCTAAACTCCGAGTTTATGGCGGGCGCCGGCGCCAGCTCAGGTGTTTCGACCACTAACATCTGGAGAAACAGTGCCGACCTGATCGTGAGCGAGTATTTGGCCTAGGACGAGGAAACGGTCCCATGAGTTACGCGACACCACAGGATCTCATTAATCGCTATCCCAATCGTGACTTAGTCCAACTGACTAACGAGGATCCGACGATTACCACCATCAACACCACGGTTCTTCAGCAGGCACTTGATGATGCTTCGGCCGAGATAGACGGATATCTCGGCGGGCGCTTCATCTTACCTCTAACCGACGTGCCCGAGGTGTTAGATCGACTCGCGTGTGATGTCGCTATCTACCGCTTGCAGTCGTTGCGCCCGATCCACGACCTCGCCGATGCGCGTCGCCGTTATGACGACGCGATTGCGATGCTGACCAGGGTGGCCACGGGCGAGATGACTCTAGGAATCGGCGCCGATGGTCATGAAACCTCGATCGCGCTAGGCGCCGAACAGGCCGAAGAGCCGCTACGCATCTTCAGCCGCAAGAGAATGAGGGGATTCTAGGGTCATGGGAGTTATCCTCGACGCGCCATGGATCGGGCAGCAGTTTTCGCCGCCCACCGCGCTCGACCTCGCGACTATCGAGACCGCGATCGTGTCGCGGCTGCAGGCGATGGTGACCTCGATCGAGATAGTTCACTTTCCGGACAGTCCCAAGAACTATCGTTTGACGCATAGAATCGGCGCGGCGCTGATCGTATATCGCGGATCCGAGTACGGGCAGGTTGAAGACACTGCGTCGATGATCCAGGAACGAAAAATGGAGTTTGACGTCACCGTTCTCGTCCGCGACCTGGGATGGAGCGTCGGCGGAAGTCCGGGAGCGACCTCTCCCGGAGCCTATGCCATTCTGGAAGCGATCCGCGCCGCGCTGACCGGCTATCAGATTCCGGGTGCGCGCAAGATCTACATGGTGCGCGAGAAGTTCGTCGAGCGCGACCCCGATGGCGGGGTATGGATGTATCTCTTGACCATCGCGCTGTTGACCATGGCGATCGAGCCTTCGACCACGGACGACTTCCCACTTTTCATCAAGGGCGTAGCCACCGATACCGCGGGCGAGAGCACGGTGACAATCGGCGCAACCGAGTTCACCTTCGATTCGCTGGATCAGATTCAACTTTCGAATCTGAACATCCTAACACTCGCTGTGAGCACACTCGGCGGTTCGGCGTTCGTCTTAGGCACAGATTTCTCGGTCGATCCGACCAACGGAATTGTCACTCGGATAACCTCGGGCGGCATCGCCGCCGGAGCTACCGTCAATATCGCATGGAGCTATGCCGACGCAGTCGTAGCTACCGCCGGAGAATCATCGCCAGTCGTTTAAGGGCGGTGGCCTGAGCCGGCGTTCAATCAAAAATCAACGGTGAAACAATGCCAGCAAGCTTTTTACATGGAATTGAAGTGATCGAAGTAGGCAGCGGCCCGGTTCCGGTGACGGTAGTCAAGTCCGCTGTCATCGGGCTGGTCGGTACCGCACCTTCCTGGGCGGTGCAAGCTCCCGCAACCGCACCCGCGGCCAACGCGCCGACGCTGGTATCCTCCGCGCTCGACGCCGCCAACTTCGGGTCGCTCATCCAAGGGTATACGATTCCCTACGCGCTCGCGGCGATTCAGAATCAGGGCGCGGGCCAGGTCATTGTTGTCAACGTCTTCGACCCGACCCGGCACTTCACCTCGGTCGCCGCGACGGCGTTTCCGTTCAGCGCGCAAGGGACGATCAATCTCGGTCACATGGGAGTCGCAAGTGTGGTCGTGACGAGCGATCCCTCCGGAACTACCTATGCTGCGGGGACCGACTACACCCTTGACGTCGTGAACGGGGTAGTAACCATCGTCCCCACCACCTCAGGTGGACACATCGCATCGGGTGCAACGGTGCTGGTGTCCTTCAATTATGCCGATCCAACCAAGATCCAGGATTCTGACATCATCGGCGCGGTTAGCGGTGGCGTGTACAGCGGGATGCAGGCGCTTCTGACGACTTTCGGCACGATGGGCTTCTTCGGCAAGATTCTCATCGCACCCGGATACTCACAGTTTGCGGACGTCGCTACCGCGGAAGTCGCCCTCGCGAACCAGATTCGAGCTGTCGCGTTGATCGATTCTCCGCCGTCAACACCAGTCGCGAGCGCAATCAGCAATCGGGGAACGACGGGAAATGCCTTTAACACCTCGAGTAAGCGCGCCATCCTTTGCTATCCCCAGGAAACCTTCTACGACACTGGGACTGTTGCTACCGGAGTAACTCTTAGCTCGACCGGGCTGCCGGTGACTTCACAGTTCAACGCGCTCGCGGTAAGCCCCTATTCCTCATGGGTTGCCGGCTCTATCGCTGCCCAGGACCTCGCAAACGGCTACTGGTGGTCGCCCTCGAATGTGGAGGTAGAAGGCATCCTGGGACCGGACGTGCAGCTCTATGCCTCGGCCGTCGACGCCAGTTCGGACGTGAACAATCTAAACTCCAACGGGATAGTAACTGTGTTCAACTCCTTCGGCACCGGCTTCCGCGTATGGGGAAATCGTTCGTCCGCTTATCCTAGCTCGACCGCACCTGACAACTTCATCAGCGTCAGGCGGACGATGGATGTGATCGAGGAATCGGTCGAGCTCGCGATGTTGCAGTTCATCGATCAACCAATCTCCAACGCACTCATCACCGCCATTGTCGCATCCGTCAATTCGTTTCTGCGGACTCTTATTCAGCGTGGCGCATTGGTGGCTGGAAGCGCCAGCTACGATCCGGCGACGAATCCTCCGGCGCAGATTTCGGCAGGCCAGCTGGTGTTCGATATCGATGTGATGCCGCCGCCTCCCGCCGAGCGTCTAACCTTCCAGACTTTCATTGACGTATCGCTGCTGCAGCAGCTGGGTCAGACCAATGCGTTAACGACTTCGGCCCTGGCAACCGCCTAGTAACGATCGAAGACCTATCGAGGTAATCGGATGAATATCCAGATCAATTCACTCACCAACGCAAACGTTTACATCGATGGCGTTGGTCTGCTCGGTCGAGCCGAAGAGGTCGAAATCCCGCAGCCACGCCATAAGATGATCGATTACAAGGGGCTCGGGATGGTCGGCACCGCGGAACTGTGGAGCGGCGTGGATAAGCTCGAAGCCAAGATCAAATGGGTGTCCTTCGACGCCGAAACTCTAACCATGGCGGCCAGCCCGTTTCAAACTCACGCCTTCCAGGTGCGAGGGAGCCTCGAGCAATACACCAGCCAAGGCCGATCCGCTGAGCTCCCGGTGGTTTATCTGATGACGGGAGTTTTCAAAGACGCTGGGGCTGCCGGCTTCAAGCAACAGGCGATGGTAGAGACGAATTCAACCCTAAGCGTCTACCATTGCGAACTTTATGTTGCGGGAACCCAGATTTACCTCTACGACGTGTTTGCGAATGTCTATGTGGTGGGTGGGGTGGATCAGCTTTCCACCTTCCGATCCAACCTTGGCGGGTGACAGCCGCTCGAATGCGTGAGTTAGCAAATACCAAGGAGTGTCTTCAATGAGATCCGAGGATTTCACGATAAATGGAGTACGACTTCGGGAAGCGTCCGAAGCCGAACCGAAAGACCGCAGCTTGCTTGTCCTCCCCTCCGGCAAGAGGGCCGTCATCCGGAAAGGCTTCGGACGCGACCTGATGCGCGCACAACGAGTGGTAGGAGCATCGAGCGACCCCAGCGCGGTAGTCTTTGCGCTGATTGCCGAGCTGGTGGAGATCGATGGCGAGAAGATCGTCTACGAGGATCTCCTCGCGATGGATCTCAACGACGTCCTGGCGCTGCAATCGGAGGTGGCGGGAGCGAATTTTCAGGGCCCTCCGCTGGCGCCTTCGCAGCCCTCGTTCACTTCGGATTCGGAGTAGGAGAGCTGGCGGCGATGGACTTCAGCGAGCTGAGCTACTGGCTACAGGCGGTCAATGAGTACAATCGCAAAGCCTCGGACGTCGCGGGTGGAGGGAGTTAGTCAAATGTCGCTGGTAGGCGGTATTTCGTTGGTGGGCGGGGCCGGAGGGGAAGTGTCAGGCCGGCCTCCCTGCTTGGCAAGACGCCTAGCGCGAGCCTTTGCGAGACCGCGGTTCCAACCGCGAGTGAAGGCCGGCTCTATCCCTGCGAGGCGGTACTCAGCGGCAACCTGGTTCCAGGATTCTTTGACCGTTCCGGGCAGCATCCAGACGAGCTTGATTGCGAGCAACAAAATACCCATGACCACTCCGCCCACGACTCCCAGCCCGAGCATGAAAACGGTGCCCTCAGGAGTTCCAGCCCACCAGAACAGCTGTACGAATTGATGCCAACAGCAGTGCATTGGTTTCAAACTTCCAATCGGAGAATCGGGCCGTAAATACCAATGAGAAAAAAACTACATCCAGTCGATATTGCGCGTTTTACGGCCTTCGCAGTCGCGATATCGGCAGGGACCGCACGAGTGAACAATTTCAGCGCTCGACTGAATACGCTTTCCAATGCGTCCGACCTCGCAGCCCTTCAAATCGCCAAACTGTCTAGCAGTGCAGCACAGATGATGGCGAGTTGTCAACGTCTAACGACAGCGTGTCACTGTACAGACTCGCAATCCACCAGCAAGTCATCTTTCTCATCGTCGTGGTTGGACAGGGCTCAGCAAATATTCGTGTCGGGAACAGCTCTTTTGGCTTCAACCGCAGTCTTAGTGGAGGCGTTAAAATGGATCTGGACGACTGGTCTACCGCTTTTCTGGAGTGTTAAGGTCGCGCTAGGGCGAGTTGCTGTCTCCCTATGGCAAGTGGTGGCTGCGTCTGAGGCTTTGGCTGCCATCTCGGAGACTGCGGTAGAATTGGCTGCCGTTCTGGCCACCTTGACAGCGAGCCCTGCAGTCCTCTTGACTGCGACCGCAGCACTACTTACCGCAGTCTCGTACCTGGTCTGGCGCAACTGGAGCGCGATTGTGAAGGTCATCGGACGACTCACTGCCGCGATCTCCCGCGAAATGATCAATGTAATCGGCAAAATGGCATCGGTGGTGGTCGGACCGGAGAATGGCACCACGGCCGAGAATGGGACATCGCACGAACGAACGGTCCGAGCCTTGCGCGCTTTCGCATCTGGGGCGGTCGCTTCTTTCCCTGCCGGTGTCTTTCCGATCACACTTCGATCATTGCGAACAACTGAGCCATTGCAGAGGT
Source organism: uncultured delta proteobacterium (assembly GCA_963761255.1). Classification (GTDB taxonomy): domain Bacteria; phylum Desulfobacterota; class Binatia; order Binatales; family Binataceae; genus DATGKG01. The sequence goes on along the minus strand of CAVXGH010000008.1, from coordinate 29,742 downwards.
GGGATGGAATCCTAATGGGAGGTCTTAGGACGGGGCGAGCTGCGGCCCTGGCGATCCTAAGCTCACCGCTCTTGGTAGCTCCCGCGATGGCGACTGTTTCGCCTGATCGGACGACAACCCAGGAAGCGAGTGTATCGATGGTATTCAACTCGACCCCGACGATCGTAATTAACGGATGCCAATCGGACGGCATTGAGCGTCGGATTGAAGAAGCGCTGAGACAGCATCGTGAATCGATCTTTGCGCAGTGGTCGCGCGAGCTTCAGCGGCGTCAAAGGACGGAATTCTGATGTTTGCAGTATTGGGTGACATCCCGTTCCAGGTGGTGGGTTCGCCTGAAGCATTCAGCGATTCGAGGAGCTATGACTATGCGGAACATCGAGTAGTTCAAGCCCGCCCCGTGCTCCAGTGGCTAGCAGACGATCTGGTGACGATTCGGATCGAGATGCTATTGCATCGTTCGTTTACGGACCCCGCTGCTAGTCTCCTGGTTTTGCAGCAGACAGCCTCGACGCACGCGGCTTTACCTCTGGTCTTTGGCAATGGAGATTTCCGCGGATATTTTGTCATCGTGACGATAGACACGGTATCGCGTCAACTGAGTGGTGTCGGAGATATGTTCGCCATACTTGTACGACTCACATTGCGGGAGTCGCCGATTGAGTTCGACCCGTCGGCATCCCCCATCCCCAACTTTCTTCCAATCGGTATCGCGACCGCTGCCTTACCAGGGAGCGCGACAGCGTCGGCGGTCGCGTCGGCGGGAGTGTCCGCGCTTGCGGCGCTAATGTCGCCGTCGGGCCCTGCCAGCGCGATTCTACTGCCAGACGATGTCTCCGCCTCCGTGATAGTCAGGAGTGCGCAGTGATGAGCGCCCAATTCCTCACCTACATCACCGGCGACGGCGACCGGTGGGATTTGCTGGCTTGGAGATACTATGGCGATGCCACTCAATTTGGGCCCATCATTATGGCTAATCCAAGTATAACAATCGAGCCGGTGCTTTCGGCGGGTTTGACCGTTGTCGTTCCCGTGTTGCAAAGCGCGAGCGTCGTCTCAAGCAATTTGCCGCCATGGAAACGAGTTAACGCCTAGGATCGATTAGACCAATATGGCATCGCTCGTCTCCATACCCACACGTTCGCCTCAGTGGGTGCTTACGTATCAAGGCATCAACATTACGGCAGACGTTTCGCCCATGGTTTTGAGCATCCGCTACAGCGACTATCTTTCTGAATTGTCGGGCGAGCTCGAGATCGTGGTTGAGGACCACGATCAGAAGTGGCAGTCATCTTGGTATCCGACGTTGGGAGATGAGCTGGCATTAGCGATTGGTTATCAGGGCGAGGGGCTGCTTCCTTGCGGAAGCTTCCAGATCGATCAACTGGAGTTGGTAGGCCCGCCGGACACTTTCACAATGCGATGTCTCGCCACCTACATCACCCCCGCAATGCGTACGCGCAACAGCGTCGGTTATGAAGGCGAGACCTTGCTGGGAATCGCAGCAACGATTGCCGAGAAATACGGACTCGAGGTGGTAAGCGCTCCCGACGTTATCGACATTGCCTTCGACAGAGTCACTCAAAAATACGAAACCGACCTGGCGTTTCTGAAGCGACTTGCGCTGGAGCATGACTACGACTTTACCATCCGCGGGCTGGTACTTGTGTTTTACTCGAGAATCAGTCTCGAAGCCGTGGCGCCTGTTGAAACGCTGTCTAGAGCAGACTGCGAGCGCTTTCAGTTTCGGAATCGTGCCCACACCACGTATCGTAGCTCTCAAGTCACCTATCAAAATCCGTTCAGCAAGTCCTTAATATACCAGAGCTCTCTCGCTGTCGCTCCAATCGCCACCGGTGACGTGCTAAAGGTCGTATCGAGATGCGAAAATGGACAGCAAGCGCTAATCCGAGCGCAGGCAGCCCTGCGGGCCCGGAATATGTGGTTCATTGATGCCAGTCTTGTCATGCCGGGTTCAATCGCGATGGCGTCAGGTATGACCATTGAGCTGTCAGGGTTCGGTGAGTTCGACGGCGCTTACATCGTTCTAGTCGCGAGCCACCGACTAGACAGGGCGCATGGATATACCACCTACATTGAGGTCAGTCGTGTTTTTTAATTCGTCTATTGGGAACTCCGGGAGTGATCCGGGCGCGGTGCGCTCGGCTTTGCGGCTGGGAATTGTTACAGATCAGGATCTGACGCTGGCACGGCTGCGAGTGAAGTTCAACGAGTTCGATCAAATGCTTAGCTACTGGTTGCCTGTGGTGGTGCCAAAGACGCAAAACGACAAAGCATATTGGCTCCCCGATATTGGAGAACAGGTCGTGTGCCTCATGGACGCACGAGATGAGGCTGGGGTCGTCTTGGGCGCGATCTATTCGCAAGCCGATACGACCCCCGTCCAAAGCGGTGATAAGATCCATCTCGGGTTTAAGGACGGAACTGCTATAGAATATGATCGTGAGGCACACGTTCTCGCGTTAAGCTTCCAGGATTCGGCGGCTTTCAAGTATGACGCCGCGGGACACGTGTTGACGCTGAACTTCGCAGACCAGGCGGCAATCAACTATGATGCGTCAGCCCACTTTCTGGCGATCAACTTCAGCGATGGAACGGTATTAAGATACGATTCTTCTGATCATGCCTTGACCATGGTGGGAGCCGCTGGAGTGTCTGTAACAATGAGTGCGCCGGTAGGAATCACACTTGAGTCCGGCGATTCCTACGTATCTATTCTCCCGAGTGGAGTCAGTATTCACCCACCGCTGACTTGACGATCAACGACCGAATGACAATCAGCAGCGCGATAAACCACGTCCGACCAAATAGCACTCGTTCCCCGGTACGACAATGAGCACTAATGCCGCCACCCTTGCTGATATCACATCCGCAGATTGGTCTTTGAAACTGGGTATGATCGGATCTGTTGTCCAGGGCATGGGTGATATCGATCAATGCATCGCAATTATTCTCACGACACCACGAGGCGCGGATCCCCTGCGCCCTACCTTCGGCGCGGATTTGTGGCGATATATTGACAATCCGATAAGCGTGGCCGTTCCTTCGATCGTGCGCGAAGTAGGTGCCGCGATCGCAATGTGGGAGCCCCGCGTTACTGTCCAATCCGTGAGCGTATCCCCGGCAAACAACGCTAGCTCTCAGTCTGGGGCTCATTTGAATGTCGCAATCACCTGGCAACTCAAGCTCGCGGGTCCTTCGTCCTCGTCCAGCGTGACCGTAATCGGTTTTCAAGGAGGTATGTGATGGGGCAAGGAATTTCTTCGTTGCCGGCGCCAGTGTTTGTGAACGATGCTGACGGAACCGATCCCAATCTAATTCTTGCGGATATGATAACCGCTTTCGAATCCTCGTCGGGGCGCACGTTGCAACCGGCACAGGTTGAGCGCCTCCTTATTGATTTGTATGCATATCGAGAATCACTCGTCCGCAATGCGATTCAATATGCGGCTCAGCAGAATCTGCTCGCGTTCGCGATCTTCCCTATGATCGATTACCTCGGCGCTTTGGTCGGTGTTATCCGTCTCCAGGCTCAAGCGGCCAGCACAACCCTTCAATTTATTCTTTCAAATCCACTAACCATAGAATACACAGTTACAGCCGGGACCCGGGTCGGCAGCGGCGACGGTCAGGTAGTATTTGCAACCAACGCCGATCTGATATTTGCCTCGGGTATCACCAGCGCGAGCATCGACGCGACTGCCACGGTCGCAGGCGCCGGCGGAAATGGTTTTTTGCCTGGTCAGATAGATTTACTGCTGGATCCGAGCGCGCTGCTGTCAAGCGCGAGCAATACCGGCACGACTTCGGGCGGCTCAGCCCCTGAGACGGACGATCACTTTCGCACCAGGATCCAGGCCGCGCCTAACCAGTTCAGCTCAGCGGGTCCCGTAGGAGCATATCGATTTTTTACGTTGAGCGTCGACCCTTCAATAGTCGATGTTCAGGTCGTTAGTCCCGCGCCCGGAACCGTCAATGTTTATGTTCTTACTGGACCTATCTCCGTGCAACCCGCCTCGTCGCCAAATTCTCTTGCCATAGCGAGCCCTGCGCTACTCACCAATGTCCAGGCCGCGCTTGGTTCAGACACGGTTCGTCCGCTGACAGACACGGTGGTAACATCGGCAGTTAGTGAAGTTGACTATCAAATCAACGCGACTTTGACCTTGTATTCCGACGCAGATCCCAGCTTAACCATGGGTGCCGCCTCGACCGCTGTCCAGCAATTTGCGGTGGATCTGGCATCGAAGATTCAGAGAGACATCGTTCCCAGCCAAATCATTGCCGCACTGTCGGTTTCCGGGGTCTACGAGGTGACGCTCAATTCGCCTTCGTACACCCAGCTAACCGCAGGCCAGTGGCCCAATTGTACGAACATCACACTAGCTCAAGCCGTCAGCACCGAGCACAGCTAGACGCTCTGTGAACCGTGGCGCATCAAGCAGGAAGTCGTTATGGCCGAGCTCCAGATTCCATCTTCGATAAACGATAGCCGGAGTCAGGCGCTGATGGGCCTGATCGAACGACTGGGAGAGGTCGATCTCACTCCGCTGCTGGTCTATCGGATCGATTCCGTTCCCTCCGCTGCGCTACCGTTTCTCGCCTGGCAGTTCGATATTCTGTCGCCGCTTTGGCAGACAGTAGCGCCTGTCATTGCGAGTGTTGACGCGATTACGAATGTGGACTTGCTGATCGATATTGATACCCTGACCGAAGCATCTTCCATAGGAGCTGCCCAGCAGGGCGTTACGATAGCGGCGCAACGATCGCTGGTAAAGATGGCCGTCCAATTGCATCGTTTTCGCGGAACCCCATGGTCAATCAAGAATGCACTCGCAAGCTTGGGATGGGTGAACGTCTCCTTATTAGAGGGACAAGCCAGTTGGGGCGGCATTCAATATCCATCGAACGAGGGTTGGGCAGTCTTTCGGGTAGTGATTCGGCTCGGCTCAGACCAGACTATTGAGCCCAGCGCGCCCGATCTCGCAGTATCCGCGATAAATTTCTTCAAGCCCTCAAGGTCGCTGCTTGATGCGTTAGTATTCGCATTGTCACCGATCCTCGATACCGCACCAACGCCTTCAGATGCTTTAACCTTGGGGGGAATTGCCAGCTACCAACTCGACGTCTCACCGGGTCCGTCCGATGCAGTCCTTTCAATTGCCATCAGCCTTTTACCGTCGCCGGATTCGTACGGACCCGCTGCGCCACTTTATTCGGGTCACTATCGTCATAGCGGGATCACCTACGGAGTCAACCAGCCTGCGGTCGCTGATTCGGCTTTAGTTGTAAACGGCAATGCAGTTCTCCAAGGCGGATAGCCGGATGTCGGCCCGCGATTGTTCATCAAGCACACGTGTTATCGATGTTGGAGGTAGAAATGAAAGTATCGACGGTCTTAAGCAATATGGCTGGTTTGCAGCCTTTTACCGCAGTTACACAAGGTCGCAGGCTGAGCCGCTCAAGCACTCGTCCTCTCGGGGTGGTCCGTTTCGAGATTTTCGAAGGTAGCCGGCTCATTGCGAGTATCGAAGATCACAATCTCTTCGTGAATGCCGGCCTCCCTGCGCTTGCGGCGCTGATGGGGGGGGACACTAGCGGAGAGTTTGCCTCTGCGGTGGGCTTCGGATCCGGCAGCGCCGGTCCCATGCTAACGGATTCCGGTCTGACGGCACCCTCGTACTATAAGTCGCTGGACTCGCACTCGGAAGACGGTGCGGGCAGCGTGACCTTCAATTGGAGTCTCGGCACAGGCGATACCGGTGCAGTTGGAATTACGATTCAGGAGTTGGGGCTGTTCGCCAACAATGCCACTGTCGTGTTGCCGGGCACGACTCAACCCACTCCGATGTTGGCGCGCAAAACTATCAGTCCCATAGTGTTTACCTCGAGCATGAGTCTCAGCGGGGTCTGGACGTTGACATTCTAGACCGCCCCCGAAAATCCAACCAAGGAGCGTCACATGGCATTATTGATCGACAGCCCCAGTTTTACCGCGAATGAAGTGTACGAGATCCAGGCGACCGACGCGGTTGAAGGCGCCGCCACCGGGGCGAGTTTCGGCGGGCTGGGGCTCTCGAATCAGCCTCACCAGCAGCTCGCCAATCGGACTGCATTTCTGAAGCAGCGCCAGGACACCAACATAGGGAATATAGCAGCACTGCAGGCCTTTGCCGGACTGTTCAAAGGCTTGATGTCGGGTAATGGATACGCACAAATGCCTTTCCTCGACGTGAATAGGGGACTGTTCACTGCGACAATACAGTGGGGCGCCCTGTTTCCCGCCGGCGGCCTCGTTCAAGATCAGACATACGCCGTGACCTGGCCAATTCAGTTTCCTAATGCTTGCGTATGGGCTCTCGCATCGCTGTCAAATGGTACCGCGGATACGAATTGCGGGAAGCTGGTAATGGAAACGGTAGGATTCACACCTGCGACCGGCATCTTTATGTCGGATTTTATCTCCGGCGCGCTGGTCACCGCCCATAAGAATGATGGCTTCTATTGGCTCTCTCTGGGCTTCTAAGTCGGCGAGGAAATGAGAAGCCGCTGACCTCGATGCCGGCCTAGAGGCCTAGCGATGCTCCCAGTTTCTGACGCTCGTCGATAGGATCCCCAAACATCATCGAGCTCGCTTGCGCACGCTTGAAATAGAGATGCGCTGAAGCCTCCCATGTGAAACCCATGCCGCCATGGATCTGAATGTTATCGGCGGCGGCGCGGAAATAAGCCTCAGAGCAATAGGATCTGGCGATTTGCGCTGCGGACTGCAACTGAGCGTCATCGTTTTCGGCGGCGGCAAACACCGCGTTGTAGGCGGCCGAGCGCGCTAATTCTGTTTCGACCAGCATGTCGGCGCACTTATGCTTGATTGCCTGAAATGATCCGATGGGGCGTCCAAATTGAAGCCGTGTTTTCGCGTACTCAGTGGATAGCTCTAGGCATCGCTGCGCACCTCCTACCTGTTCGGCCGCTAACATTGCCGCCGCCAACGCGAGGACATGCTTGGTAGCGACCGTCACATCGCCGCTTCCGGATAGCAAGGCAGCCGGAGTATCCGAAAAGGAGAGGCGAGCGAGCTTTCGCGTCAGATCGAGAGTTGGTAGGGATGCGCGCTCGAATTTTCCCTCCACCAGAAAGAGCCCCAAGCCGTTGTCAGTGCGCGCCGCGACTAACACGATGTCCGCGATGGCGCCATCGAGGACGTAATCCTTGACTCCCGAGAGCTTCCACTTCGAGCCGTCGCGTGTCGCCCGCAACGCGATCGATTCCGCATCCCATCGTCCATGCTCCTCGACGAATGCCAACGTCGCGATAGCTTTGCCGGACGCTATCGCAGGCAGTAGTTTTGCCTTGCTGGCATCGTCCGCGATGTGGAGCAAAGCGGCCGCACCCAGAACAGCCGTTGAGAGGTATGGTCCGCAGAATAATACGCGTCCCATTTCTTCCATCACGATTCCGAGTTCGACCGGTCCCAAGCCTGCGCCACCATGCTGCTCCGGTATGATGAGCCCTAGGAGCGATAACTCCGATGCCATGCGCTCCCACGTCCTGGCGTCGTAGCCGCGGTCAGTTTCCATCAGCTTGCGGACGGTCTGCTCGCCGGATTCGTTCTCTAAAAATCGCCGGACCGTTTGCCGAAGCTGGTCATGCTCGTTGGTGAAGGAAATGTCCATCTAGTTAGTCCTTGAGTCTAAGAATCGAATAGCGATGCGCTTAGGCGCTGCGTGGGATGTTTTTCCATGGAATGTCTTTGTCGCCGCGAGGCTCACCGGGCAGCCCGAGCACGCGCTCGCCGAGGATGTTTTTCATCACTTCTGACGTTCCGCCTTCGATGGAATTCGCCCGCGCCCGCAGGAATTGGTACTTCGCCATTCCAAGGCGGCCTTCTTTGGCGCGGGAGGTCGGACGCCGCCGCTGATAGCCGGCCTCATATACCAGCGAGTCGCCGCCGATAACATCCATCGCGCATTCCCAGATGCGCTTGTTGAGTTCGGCCTGCGCCAGCTTCGCGACCGATCCTTCTGGCCCCGGATTCCCGGCCTTGCGTGCGGCTTTGCCGCGTTGCACGGTGATGCGAAGCAACTCCGCCTCGATGTAGAGTTTTGCAATCCGATCGCGCATTACGGTTTCGCTCGCGGGCGTGAAGTGCTTGCTATCGCGCGATTTCCACAGATCCATCAGAACTCCAATGGAGCCGCCGCCCGGACGCGTGGGAGCGCCTCCGATCGCGGTGCGCTCGTTCATCAGCGTGGTGATGGCGACCTTCCAGCCTTCACCTTCTTTTCCCATCATTCGATCGGTGGGAATTTTCACATCGGTGAAGAATATCTCGTTGAACTCCGCTTCTCCAGTGATCTGATGAAGCGGTCTGACTTCAACCCCGGGGCTCTGCATGTCGAGGAGAAAGTACGACATGCCCAGATGCTTGGGCGCGTCGGGATTGGTGCGCGCCAGCAGCATGCCCCATTTCGACAGATGCGCGAGGCTGGTCCACACCTTCTGCCCGTTTACGGTCCACGAATCGCCTTCGCGCACCGCGCGCGTGGAGAGGCCGGCGACATCGGAGCCCGCGCCGGGCTCGCTGAACATCTGACACCAGATGTCCTCGCCGGTGAAAATGCGCCGGAGCAAATTGTCGCGCATCCAGTCGGTGCCGTGGGTGAGCACCGTTGGTGCGCCCATCCCGATGCCGATAGCGTTGATCATCATGTCGTCGTAGTGGGTCTTCGCATGCTTCGCGAGTTCATCGGCAACGATCGCCTGCATACCGGGGCTGATACCGAGTCCGCCGTAGCCCTTGGGGAAATGCACCCACGCCAGACCGTGGTCGTATTGTTTTCCGCGGAAGGTGAACTGATCGACCTTGTCGGGATGCGCTTCCTCGAGCAGTTTGCGAGTGCGGGCGCGCAGATCAGCTTCGGTGATTTCTTGCTGGGCCATCGTTTTCGACTCCTTGCGAACCCCAAGAATTAGCATTTCCGGTGGCGGTGGGAAAACAGCAGCGGGAGAGCTCATATCCGCGCAGCTCTTCCATATCGGCTGCTGTTTTTGTGAATAGGTCTTTTCTGCTATCCACCAGCAGTGGACTTCCGGATGATAAATTCTGATGACAAATTGGGAAGGCAGGTTCGATTCGTAGTGAGCGTCCGTGATTTTGTTGTCTTCGTCGCTATGGTTGCATTGATAGGTTGCGCGTTGCCGGTTGACGGCCTGATTCGGATCCCTGATCCCGATCCGGTTGCCAGTGCGCAACCGCCTCTGATTCCAGGATGGAAATGTCCTGCGTCTCGGGACATGGATCACTTTGTTGCGGTCGTCAATCCGCCATGTTCATGGGTTCCGGGCGGTCCGTTCGTCTCTTCATGTGGCAAGGCACTGGCGGAGCACAGACTCCTCGCGTTCGGATGCGTGAGAATACCAAAGGTCGCAGTTTGGTACCTGATGCTGCCGCCGCTAGATGCTGATCGCCGATTGAATCCGAATGTGCCGGTTAAGGATTGGGACATTTTCAAGCCCTACAAGACTCAGCCCGAGTGTGAGACTGCGGTCGCCGCGTTCAAGCCGCATAACATTGATGCGGCTCAAGAGCGATTGGCGTTGATACAACCTGTCCAGGCTTCGCGACAAGATGAAGTTGCGGCCAAGGCGCAGTATGCCCGATGCGCGTCGAGCGATGTCGCGCGCCCCGACTGGTAACCCTGGCGCATCGAACCTGGCTTTACCTGGACGTGATGGCCTCGCGGCGCTGGTGTGCGGGGGTGCCTTCTATGTACATAAATAAACCGGGCGACCATCGAGGCCGCCCGGCATCGCTATCAAACTGGTTCCCGCTTATTTGTTGTGCGGATTCTGTTCCTGAGTGCGGCGTCGCTCCTCGTCCTGGCGATTGCCGCCCGGTTGGTTGCCACCCTGTTGATTCTGCCGATCGCGCTGCGAATCCCCCTGCTGATGCTGCTGGCGGTCGTGCTGATGCTGGTCGTCGCGGCGCTGACCCGGATTCTGTTGCTGCGGGTTATTCTGGTTCGGCTGGTTGGGATTGTTCGGACGTTGTTCGTTACTCATCACTTTCACTCCTTACAGGCTGAACTACCCGATGCTCCGGAAGTGTCGCCGGAGGGGGAAGTCGAAGGGCTGCATGCCCTATACAAAAAGGCTACGCCGACAAACTGGCAGTAGGCAAATTTGGTTTTGAGGGCAGGGGCGAGTCAGGCCGTGCAATGCAGGATTTCCATCGCGCTGCCTAAATGAGTGCGGCCTCGCATCAGCACTTTGTGTCGGAAAAGCGCTCTCTCAACGGAGATAGTTGGTCGACAAACTCTGAACTGTCTTAAAAAAATCATCCACGGTTTCGCGGATGATTTGCGCGACCGGCTTGATCGCATCGATGCGACCGCAGACCTGCCCCGACAACGCGATGCTTGCTTCCATGTTGCCGCCGAAATAGAGGTCCTTTGCGTTGCCGAATTCGCTCATCATGTTGGGCCCGGGCTCGCGCTCCAGCCGCGCGGTTTTCTGCGTCCGCAACGCGCGCAAAGCCGGCTTCGAGAACTGATTGAGAAAGACCGTGTCGGTTTCCGCTGCCGCGAGGATCGCATTCTTCCAATTCGCATGCACCGGTGACTCCGCCGATGACACCATGCGGGTGCCCATCTGTACGCCTTCAGCACCGAGAGCGAAGGCCGCAGCCATCGTACGCCCGTCGGTAATGCCGCCCGCTGCGATAATCGGCACCTCAACTTTTTCGCGCACCAGCGGTAGCAGCACCATCGAAGAGACCGGTTGCGGATTCTTGAAGCCGCCACCTTCGCCACCCTCGACGATGAGGCCATCGACGCCCGCTTCGACCGCTTTCAGGGCGCCTTTGAGCGTCGGGATCACGTGGAAGACCGTCAGCCCTGCGGCCTTTAGCTCGCCGCAATATTTTCCGGGGTCGCCTGCCGAAGTGGTGACGAATCGCACGCCTTGATCGACGACAAATTTGACGATGCCAGGATCGCGGACGAACGCGAGCGCGATGTTCACGCCGAATGGCTTGTCGGTGAGCGAGCGCATGGTGCGGATCTCTTCTTTGATCTCGCTGAGCTCGCCCGACGAGGTTTCGATGATGCCCATGCCGCCTGCATTCGACACTGCCGAGGCTAGTGGCGCGCGCGCGATCCATCCCATTGGCGCTTGCACGATCGGATATTCGGTCCCGAGCAGCTTGGTGACGCGGTTTACGATCTTCGGGTGCATCAGTTGCTCACATGGAGTGGTGGTTTGCGCGAGACCCAAGGCCGCGCTTGCTCCAGTTGCGATGCCAGCCGGATTAGCGTGGCCTCATCGCCGAAGCGCCCCGCAATCTGCACGCCAATCGGAAGGCCCGCTGGAGTCGCATATAGAGGAAGCGAAATCGCGGGCTGGCCAGTCGTGTTGAAAAGCGGTGTGAACGGGCAATAGGCGAAGACCTGGCGGGTCCATGCCATCGCCGTCATGTCTTGTTTGTTTTGGTTGATCTCGCCGAGAGGCGCGGGTGGACGTGCAATAGTGGGCGTTACGAACGCATCGACATTTTCGAAAAACGCGCCGACCGAGCGCGAAAGCATATTGCCGTACCCTTCCGCGTAGAGCAGTTCGAGTGCGGTGATGCGCTTGCCGTCCTCGTAGCATGCGAGGGTGACCGCTTCGAGGTTGTCGAGGCTCGGTTTCCGATTGAGGCTCTTGGCCGCGACATCGACCGACAACGCCGTAAACGCGGCCCAGATGACATGCACATTGTTGAGGAACGCATCCCAGTTGTACTGGGGCCCACCTTCGATAAGCGTATGGCCCAGGCCTTCGAGGGTGCGAACCGTTTCATGCACTGCCTTGACGCATTCGGGATCGATCTTCTCGCCCGACGCGGGAGTGGTGGTCCATGCGATGCGAAGCTTGCCGGTCGGGGCGCCGACTTCCTGCGCGAGTGGTCGCGCGAATGGCGCGATCATCGCGGGAGCGCCGATATCGGGACCCGCGACTGCATCGAGAAGAGCGGCGGCATCGCGAACGCTGCGTGTCACCGCGAATTCGATCGCCAAGCCGCATAGCGGGTCGGCATAGTCCGGTCCGGTGGGCGTGCGATCGCGAGTCGGCTTAAGTCCGACCAGCCCGTTGCATGCCGCTGGGATACGAATCGAACCACCGCCATCGTTGGCATGCGCAACCGGGACGATTCCGGCTGCGACCGCCGCGCCTGAGCCTCCGCTGGATCCTCCGGCGCTGCGACTCAAGTCCCATGGATTGTGCACCGGGCCAAACAGCACCGTCTCGGTAGTCGGATTGTACCCAAGCTCGGGAGTTTGCGTGGTACCCATCAGCACGAGACCGGCGCGACGAAAGCGTGCCATCAGCTCGGTATCGGAGTCAGGGACCACGCCCTGCGCGAGCCGGCATCCTGAATCGGAGCGAACATTTTTCGCGTGCAGCACCAGCTCCTTGATGACGAACGGCACGCCGGCGAAGGGACCACTTGGAGATTTCGCAGCGATTTCCGCCTCCGCCATTTCGGGCAGCGTTTGCAGCACTGCGTTGAGCTTGGGATTTACCTTTGCGACCGCGGCTATCGCGGTGTCGAGGAGTTCTTTCGGGCTAACTTCCTTACGCGCGGCCAGCGCGGCGAGTCCGAGTCCGTCATGCGAGCTATAATCGGAAAGAGAAATCATTCGAGGCTCCACTGTGCGGAAAGTTCATCATCCTTAGTCGCAACGAAGGAAGATTAAAAGAGTGGGGCAGGTTTCAGTCGTTTAGCTTCGATAGTGCGGTCATGAATTTCCCGCCGGTCGTGCGCGGGATTACACTCATATGTTCGAAGGAAACGCTCGCCCTGATTCCGAGAAGATTGTCGAAACCAACGCGGATTGAAGCTTGAGCGTCAGTATCCAACCCGCGATCCGAAACGTATCGCACGACGTAATGATCGTGAGTTTCCTGTACGATCTGGAATTGGCGAATCTCGGGTCGCGCCCTTATCGGTCCCACCAGCGGCCATGGCGATTTGAGTTCGCCTCCGGGCAGGCGAAAAAGATTAATGCCGCGTCCGATCACCTTGCCGATCACGGGAAGTGTCCGGCCGCAACTGCATGTCTTATCTGATGCGATTGCGTAGTCGCCGATCTCATAGCGGATGAGAGGCATCAGGCGATTCTCGAGGGTAGTGATCAGGATTCTTCCCATCTGCGCGGGCAAGACCGACAGGCCGGCTTCATCGACGATCTCGACCGCCATGTGTTCCGCATTGATGTGATAGCTGCCGCGCGGGCATTGCCATGCGATGAAGCCTTCCGTGGAGCCATAGTTGTCACTAATCTCTAATCCGAGGATATGTCGCGTGCGTTCGCGGATCGATTCATCGAGGACCTCGCCCCCGGTAAAGATGCGCTTCAGCTCCCCGATGCGAACCTCGCGCCGCTCGAAGACCCGAAGCAGCCCCTCGAGGTTCGACGGCATGGTATAGAGGAATTCCGGTTTCGCCGCGAGCAGCGCCTCAACCTGCTCCTCGAAGGGGCGAAATATCAGCCGCATGAAGGTCGATCGCAGCCGCAGCCGCGAGTAAACCAGCATCGAGTCGGCGCTGTCGTCTTCGCGCGAGGTGAATGCGAGGATCCACGCGGTGCGTCGCAGCGGATTCCATCCGTTAGCGAAAAGATAGCGAATCCGTGCCGCGTACCGTCCAGTCTGATGGCCCACGTCGAAGAGAAACTCGACCGGCATTCCGGTCGACCCCGATGAGCTATCTCGGTAGAAATCGGCGCGGCTGCCGATTCGCTCCCGCACCGAACGATTGAGTGCGGGGATGTCCGATCTCTTCAGTATGGGATAGTCGCGCAGGTCCGCCGATGCGGTCCCTCGGAAGTGTTCCCTATAAAAGGGGATTTCCGCGGCGGCGCGCAGGCTCGCTTCGAGGCGCAGCGACGATTCGGCCTCAAGCGCGGATTTACTCGCATATTGCGAACGAACGAGGTGGGCATACTTCGGGATGAGCGGCAGCAGGATGCGTAGTTTGCCCATTAGCGAGATAGCTTCACGAAAGAGGAATCGAAATCAAGGGCGATTTGATGTTGTCACCCCGAATGGGAAGGTTGAGGTGTCTTTATAGGTGAAACTTGACATAGCCATCGTCCCGGACGTACAACCAAGTAGACTAAAGGGCACAGGGAACTTCAAACGTGAAGAGAAAGCGCAGAAATATCGTTCTGAGCAAGCTGTCCCAGGATTCGGCGCGCCATTTAACCGCCATGGTTAATGAGCTTTGCGACAAGACCACCAATCCTCAGAGCGAACCCGAGGCCCATCGGTGGAGCAGGCGCTTCGCCACTTCGGGCAAAGGTCTGTGCACCCCAGCTCCGCGCATTCGACTCTAAGCAGAGGAATTCCGCGAATAGTATGACGAGAAGGAAATCCGTGGTTTTGGCGAAGCTGACCGAAGCTTCACACCTCGAACTGAAATCGATGGTGGCTGAGATTTCCGGGCTGAAAACCGCGCCCGGCCACAACCCCGCCAAATCATCGGGCTGGGCTCGGCGCTTCGCGGCGTCCGGCAAAAACTTCGCCCTCAAGATCCGGGAATAGTAATAGTTTCCAAATCTGCCAAATCGACCAAATCAACAAGAGGATAAGGATGGCTAGAAAAAGGACCCCTATAGTTCTGCGCAAGTTGTCGCATAAATCGGCCGCCGCGTTAGGATCGATGGTCGCAGACCTGACCGGCGAGGAAAAAGCCGATGCCCGCCAGGCTGCCAAACCGGCGCCCTGGAGTCGGCGTTTCGCGGCGTCCGGCAAAATGTCACCTCCGTAACCGATCGCCTTGTCCACGTTGCCCGCCGAGGATCTCTGCCTCCGGCCGCACTTCGCGTATCGTTCGAACGCGGCGGCCAGCCATTCTCGCTGATGCAGTAATAGGTGGACGCGCAAACCATTCTCTGGACCGACACCGAGGTCTATCAGCGTCGTTACGAGAAAACCGCGACCGCGCTGATGGCGGTCGAGCGCGTGCTACGGGCGCGCCGTCCGCTCGGTGGCGGCGAGGATGAGTTTCTCGCGCTTTATTCCGCACTCGAAGCTGCCGATCCCGAAACCTTCACCACGATCTGGGAAGATCCCTACGCCTACTTCTGGGCGCGGTTTGCCTACGAGCTGGTCGGATGGTGTCTGAACCCGGAGCCGCTGCCGGAGGCGCTCGCGAAATATTGCGCCGCGATGGGCGCCGGCGATCCCCATCGCGCGCTCGCGCTTCATCTCGGGGAGTTCAAGAAGTTCATCCTGGCGTTGGATCTTAAGTCGGGCACCACGCGTCGATTCGATCATCCGCTGGAAACGATGCTTCCCTTCTCGATTCCGGGTACGAGGCTTGCGGTGCTCGGACGCGGCCCGATCCTGGTGAACGGCGTCGCTGACGGGATGTTGGAAGTCACGCGCAAAGAAACCGCGATGCGCCTTGAACTGGGCGCGGAGTTTTCCGATTCCTCGTTCCCTCGGCTCGTCCAGCGCCCCCTGGTGCGCTACGGCGATTTCGAGCTGACCCTCAAACCGGAGACATTCTGCGTGGCCGGAGTCGAAGCGGCTCGTGCGTTCCTCGATCTCGCCGACGACTATCAGGAACAATTCGTAACGCTGGTTCAGGAAGGCCTGGCGCTGGTTGAGCGGCATGCTCCGGACGCCCTCGAGCAGATGCGCGAGCTGGTGCAGGTCATCGCATTCAAACCTCCCGCCACCGCGGACTATTCCAACGTGAGTTTCTCGGATTTGCCCGGCGCCTTTATTCTGAGCGCGGTACGAGAACCCTACTGGATGGCGGATGCGCTCATCCATGAGTTTCTCCACAACCGGTTGTTTTTTATTGCCGAAGGCGGCGAGCTTCTGGCCGAGACCGGCGCAGCCGGGAGCGGCGAATTCTACTCTCCGTGGCGTGACGATCCGCGTCCTCTGAGTGGTCTGCTGCACGCGGTCTATGTCTATATCGGGATTGCGAAGTTCTGGTTCTCGGTCTGCCGGAGTGGCGAGACCAGCGGGCCGCGACGCGAATATGCGGTGGATCAAGCGGTGCGCGCGGTGCTGGACCTTCAAATCGGCGTCGCGCAGTTGCGCCGATTCGCGACCTTTACCGAGCGCGGCGCCGAGCTGTTCCACGAAATGGAGCGAGAGGTCGGAATGCTCGTCGCCACCATGCCCGGGATGAAGCTTTCACCGCGCGCACCCGGGGCGATTGCGCGCGGCGATGGGGAAATCGTTCCGTTTGGCGTCGCCGCCGATGGCCATCGGCTATCGATACTGGAGAGCATCGTCGAGCACGCGGCGAAGTTCGACACTCGCCATCAGTGCGATCTCAAATCGATTCTGCACCTTGCGTAGTCAATCGTAGGACGATTTTTTCCAGATGCCGCGCTGATGCATCAGCGCGATCTGCTTCTCGATGACCTGCTCGCGATACTCGCGATGCTTCATCGGCTCGCGTTCGAGATACAGGTTCTTCGGGTAAATCGGCTCCTTGTAAAGCATCTGATACAGCTCGGTGCGCAGATCCTTCATCCAGTTATCCCACTGCGCGCTTCCGCGATGATGCCGCAGCGCCTCGATATCGATGACGCCGCCGACATAAGTCGCGACCCCGCCGTAATCCTGCCGTCCCACGATCTGGCCGCGATAGTCGATGATGAATGACTGCCCGCCGAAGGTATCGATCGGCTCGCTGTCGGCGTCGAGCGCGTACGCGCCGAGGTTAGGCGCAATAACATACATATTGTTATCCAGCGCGCGGGCGCGGCTCTGGATCTCGAAAAAGCCGTTGCCGGTCGCGGGATGCGGATACGAGCCGCGATAGACCACCTCAGCGCCGTTCATCGCGAGGGCGCGCGCGTTTTCGGGATACGAACCTTCGTTCGCCATCATGATGCCGAGGCGGCCGACCTCGGTATCCGTCACGGGCCAGAACGCATCGAGGGTGAGGCCGTATTTCGCGACCCACCAATCGAAGATGTCATGGGGACACATCGAATGCTCGACGGGGAACAGCGGCGAAACCTTGTAATGCTTGAGGATGACTTCGCCCCTGGGATCGAGGATGAAGCCGACGTTGAAAAATCTATCCGGCCAATCCGGATGATGCGCCTTGGCCTGCGCCATAATGTAGGAATTGTAGTCACGCGCGATGGCGCCGAGCGCGTCCGTTTCGGGGCCCGGGATATCGATGGCGCATTCGCGCGCGAATTGAACGTGATCGAGGTCGAGGACCTCATCGTTGAACCCTTGCAGCGCGCCCTCGGGAAGCGCGATCAGATCGCACCGGCAATTCCAGGCTCGACAGCCATGCGGCGGCCTTCACCAGATGGCGCAGGTTCTCGAGGTTGATCGCGATATCCTCGCGCTTGCGAATCCCCCGCACGGTGGGAATCAGACCAACCGCGGTATAAGGCTTAATCATCTGCGGCCCCCCTACGCCGGACGGTTTTTCGTAGGGGCGCTTCGCGAACCGACCGCAACGATGTGGCGGGTGGGAAGACCCTCGCGGATGCACCATCGCTGCGGCTCGTTCGCGAACGGCTCCTACCAGCAAATCGGATCGAATCTTCACAGGTTGGGTGCATTGACCTTGGGCAGCTCCGCCAATGCTTCCTCGATCGCATGCGCGGGGTACGCCGAATCCTCCAGCTTGCCGCTGAGGAAGCTGTCGTACGCCGCCATGTCGAAATTGCCGTGGCCCGACAGATTGAAAAAAATCGTCTTGCGCTCTCCACTGCGCTTGCACGCGAGCGCCTCGTCGATGGCGACCCGAATGGCATGATTGCTCTCCGGCGCGGGAATGATCCCCTCGGTGCGCGAGAACATCAATCCCGCCTGAAAGGTCGCGCGTTGCGGCACCGCGACCGCCTCGACGATGCCCTCATGATGAAGCTGCGAAACCAGCGGCGAATCGCCGTGATAACGCAGGCCTCCCGCGTGAATCGAGGGCGGCACGAAGTTGCGTCCCAGCGTGTACATCAGCATCAACGGCGTGAGGCCCTCGGTGTCCCCGGAATCGTAGGCATAGTGACCGCGAGTCAGCGTGGGACATGACTCGGGCTCAACCGCGATGAGGCGCACGTTCTTCCCGGCGGCCTTGTCGGCGAGAAATGGAAACGCGACGCCGCCGAAGTTGGAGCCTCCGCCGCAGCACGCGATGATGACATCGGGATAGTCGCCGACCTTTTCGAACTGCTTCTTTGCTTCGAGGCCAATCACCGTCTGATGCAGCAGCACATGATTGAGCACCGACCCGAGCGCATAGTTGGTATCGGCGCGGCTCGCCGCTTCCTCGACCGCCTCCGAGATCGCGATGCCGAGTGAGCCGGTCGAATCCGGATGCCGTTCGAGGATATGGCGGCCCGCATTCGTGCGCGGGCTCGGACTCGCGATGACCTCTGCTCCCCACGCCTCCATCATCGAGCGGCGAAACGGCTTCTGCTCGTAGCTGACGCGCACCATGTATACGCGGATCTCGATGCCGAACATCTGGCCCGCCATCGCGAGCGCCGAGCCCCATTGTCCCGCGCCGGTTTCGGTCGCGATGCGCCGCACGCCCGCCTGGCGATTGTAGTAGGCCTGCGGTACCGAGGTGTTGGGCTTATGCGAACCGGCGGGGCTGACGCCTTCGTACTTATAGTAGATTTTCGCGGGCGTCCCGAGCGCCACCTCCAGGCGATGCGCGCGGAACATCGGAGTCGGGCGCCATTGCCGATAGATTTCGCGCACCGCTTCGGGAATCGGAATCCATCGCTCGCGCGAGATTTCCTGTTCGATGATCGCGGGCGGAAAAATCGCGGCGAGCGACTGCGGATTGACCGGCTTGCCGTCGCCGCCGAGCAGCGGCGCCGGCGGATTCGGCAAATCGGCCACCACGTTGTACCAACTGGCCGGGATCTCGGATTCGTCGAGCAGAATTTTCACTTGGGACATGCAGGGTGATTAGCAAGTTCGCGCGACCGATCAAACCCCGCCGATGCCACGGATTGACTCTGGAGTTAGGTCGAGGGTCTAGGGTTTGAGGATGGAAAACGCCGAGAATTATCAGGTCGCATCCGAGAACGAGTTCGTGCGCATCGTGCAGGTGACGCTCGATGCGCATCATCAACCCACGAACTTCCGGCCCGCCGCGCTGCCGATGGTGCGCATCATCTTCGAATCTGACGATCCGGGGCTGCGGGAAGGAAGCACGCACTACTGCGAGACGATGCCCGACGATCGCGGCCATACGATGCGGGAGATTCGCATCGAGCTGAAAAGGGCTCCCAAAGCCGCTGCGATGAAACTCGATGCGGTCCGTATCGATCCCGAGCGTTACAAAATCGATTTCGAGAACGACCGCGTGAGGATCGTGCGGCTCGGCTTCGGGCCGCATGAAAAGGGCATGATGGTGGAGCATCCGCCGCGCGTGCTCGCGACACTCACCGACGTCGCGGTGAAACTGCTTTTCGCCGATGGCCATACTGATGAGCGCGGCGCTCCTCGAGGCGTCGCGGCATGGCTCGAGGGCGAGACTTTGCAGACCGAGAACGCCGGCGAGCATCCGCTCGAGGTAGTGCTCATCGAACCCAAGACTCGATCGTGACTTCCAATTGATCGGGAACACAGGCTAAAGCCTGTGCTACAAGAACTGTAGCAAGCGGAGGATATTTGCATGCTGAAAATTCATGGAAGCTCGCAGTCGCGGACGAGTCGCTGTCTATGGACCGCGGAGGAAGTGGGAGTGAAGTACGAACAGATTCCCACGCCAGTGCCCGAGGCAAAATCAGCGGCGCATCTGAGGCTCAATCCCAACGGGCACATCCCGGTCATCGATGACGACGGCTTCGTGCTCTTCGAATCGATGGCGATCAACTTTTACCTCGCGGCGAAATACGGCAAGGCGCCGCTGTGGCCCGAGTCGATTCAAGAACGCGCGCTCGCGAATCAATGGAGTTACTGGGCGATGCTGGAAGTCGAGCCGTCGCTGGTGGTCATGCTGCAAAATATGTTTGCGCCGGCCGACAAAAAGAACCCGGCGGTCGCCGCCGAAGCGGCCGCAAAGCTCAAGGCGCCACTCGCAGTCATCGAGCAGCATTTGAGCAATCGCGAATACCTGGTGAATAAGGACTTCACCATCGGCGACCTCGATGTGGCCTCGGTCTGGGTCATCGGCACGATGGTCGGGCTGGATTTTTCGTCCGCACCGAAAACGATGGCATGGCTGACCAAATGCGTCTCGCGCCCCGCGAGCGAACGCGCCCGTCAAAAGCCATAGCCGCAAGCTGTCTATCAAAAAGAAAGGGCCGGGGCGCATTCGATGCGCTCCGGCCCTCGTCGTTACAAATTCGAATCGATCAGCCGTGCTGGCCGGTGCGGATCAACTGGCCGGGGGTCGCGCCGGTGCACTTGCCCTCATCCCAGGTTTCCACGCCATTGCAGATGATCGACTTGTAGCCGCGCGCATGTTGCACGCGCCGCCATTCGCCGCCCGGGAAATCCTTGACGATCTCGCCGACCCAGCTGGGCTCGACGCCGAGTCCCTTGAGGTCGTACACCACGACGTCGGCCGCGAGGCCTTCGCGTAGCGTGCCGCGATCGCGGAAGCCCGCCGCATGCGCGGGGAGCGCGGAGAGCCGGTAATGCGCCTCTTCCAGGGTGATGCGCTTTTCGTCGCGCACCAGCCATCCAAGGAAATCTGTCGTGTAGGCGCCGCCGGTGAAGAACTTGGTGTGCGCGCCGCCGTCCGACACGCCCGGAATCGTGTAGGGCGAGTCGTTGATCATCTCGGAATAGAAATCGAGGTTGAAGCCGCGATTGGGGCCGAGAAATTCGACCTTCAGGTCGCCGGCGACCGACAGATCGAGCATCACATCGATCTCGTCCTTGTTCTCTTCCTTCGCGATCTGTCCGATGGTCTTGCCGACATACTTCTCGAGTTCCGGCTTGTCGTCGGCCCACTGCACGATGAGATAACGAATCTCTCCGCCGACGCCCTTCTGGATGACTTCGAGCTTCTTGTTGGCCTCTTCGTGCTCGCGCTTGATGGCCGCGCGTAGCTCGGGATCCTGCATCTTGCGGATTTTCTCTTCGGTGGTGCCGGTGGTGACAGCGCGCCACGCCGGGCTCGCATCGTAGAGATTCCAATGCTCGAGGGTGAAGGCGAAGCCGGTGCGCAGGGTCGCGGTCTGTCCGAAAATCGGCAGGCCCTTCTCGCGGCATCGCTTCAGCCATGCGAGGCTGCGCTGATGGGGTAGGGGATCTTTGCGCGCGGGAGCGATCGCATTGTAGAGGATGGGGCGATTGGCCGCTGCCGCGAGCTTCTCGACGAACGCGAGGTCATCTTTGATCTTGCCGGTCGCCTGGGTGATCTGGATGAAGCCCTCGTCGCGCTCGCGAAGGACGCGCGCGAGATTGAGGATGTCCTCATCGCACATCAGGTCGGTGACCATCGGCGAGCCGTCAAAGTCGGCCTGCGTGGAATCCTCGCCAAGGCGCTGGATGGAGAAGCCGCTGAGGCCCGCATCCATTCCTTCGGCGAGCAGACGGCGCATCTCGTTGCGCTCGGCCTCGGTGGCCGGCCGCGATTTCGCCGCATCAATGCCCATCACATAAACCATCAGCGATGAGGTCGGGAGATACTGAATCGCATTGACGCCCTTGGGCTGGCGATCGAGCGAGTCCATGTACTGCGGGATAGTTTCCCAATCCCAGTTCATGCCCTGCTTCATCGATTCGTAAGGGATTGCCTCGGTGCGCGTCATCATCAGCATCGAACGCTCGCGGCCTTCGGGCTTGACCGGGAAGAAGCCGAAGCCGCAATTGCCGAGCACCACCGAAGTGACGCCATGCCAGCCGGAAATCGTGCAGTACGGATCCCAGCGAATCTGCGCATCGTAATGGGTGTGCAGATCGACAAAGCCTGGCGCAACGATTAGGCCATCGGCGTCGATGACTTTCTTCGCGAAGCCGTTGGCGCGACCGCCGACCTGGGCGATCCTGCCATCCTTGATGAAAAGATCGCCCTGGAAGCGCGGCACTCGCGTTCCATCGACGATCGTTCCACCTTTGATTTGAATATCGTATTCGGCCATTAAGGTTCCCTCCTTGGGAAACAAGGTTGGGACTCGGCGCATCGGTTAAGCGTCTCGCCCGTGATGATTTGCTTTTACAGCAATGCTTATGCTGTAGGCAAGCAAAATTGAACGAGCGGTATGTTGATAAGGTCGGTATTGCAGTTGCGATATGCAACCGCCGTTCGGGCGATGACCTTATGATCGCGCGGATGTCCGCCGGCAACCCATAGAAGCTGAAGTTGCCGGCCACATCCGCGCGAGCAGCGAGGTTCTACGCCGCCGCAACCATCGGCTCGACGACCTGCGATGCCACCAGCGCCGGACCGAGGTCCATACCCTCCGCCTCATCGATTACGACATCATCGAGAATCGCGGCGACGGCAGGGACGGGTTCCTCGAACGCGGTGTCGAGCGCGATGCGCGCGCCGCTGAACAGGCGCTTGCGAACCGCCTGCACATCAAGCTCGAACAGCTCGGCGATCCATCGGAAGCTGCCCATCGCGGTAGAATCGCTGAGGAACCAGGCGCGAGCGGTACGTTGACAGTAGTTCACCTGGACCTTGCGATAGCGGCTTGGCCCTTCCGACGGGATGTCGCCGTAGTAGTCGCGGAAAGCCTGCGCGAGCACCGCGAACCATAGTTTTGGCGCCCCTTCGCTTTGTTCGAGTCCGGCGAAGAGCGCACGTGATTGGAAGCGAGACTGATCGGTGCCCCGACCGATCGAAACCTGAGCATCCTGACCCACTGGGTTCCCTCCCTTAAGAGAAACTTCCCCCCCAGTGCGTGCTTCGATACGGTTGTGAGACCCAGCCAAAAGTCTCTTACTTGACAACCGTACTTCTACAGTGCGAGATAAATATCGTAAGAGAGAAATCTGTGTCAAGCATTGAGGAGGAACAATTTTCGCCAAAAGCGCAAACTTTAGCGCATCGCCTTCGCACGGTACTGGAGAAATTAGGCCTCAATCAGACCCACGCTGCCGAGCGCGCGGGGATTCCGCTTGCCACACTAAATAAATGGATCAATCAATCCGATAAAGCTCCGAATCCCAGCGCGGAAAACCTAATCGCGCTGAAACAGGCGTTTAACGTATCGATTGACTGGCTGCTGACCGGCGAAGGCATGCGCGAGCCGATGCCGTCCTTCGTCGATGTCCTGGCGCGTCTCATGAAATGGCTTGAATCTTCAATAGGTTCGGGAGCGCTCGACCCTAACCGCATCGATATCGTGCGTCCCGAAGGCGACGCCTTCCTTCCCGAATACGGCCCCAATGATCTGTTCGTCCTGGAACGGACGGATTTGCTACCGACGCAAGATCAGATTTGCCATTTGAGCTTTGGTGGGATGACTGGCTTCAGGCGAGTGATTCACGAGTTGGACGGGTCGGTGCTGCTAACGGCGCCCAATCCCGCGACGCCTCCATGGCGCGTGGCGCGGGGCGAGGTGCATAACCAAATCAAGGTGCATGGCCGGGTGGTGGGAGCGCTGAGAGTCTTCAGCAGGATGGATTAATATCCATTTTGAGAGATAAAATTGATGCCTATAGTTCGGCAGAGCCAATCAGTACCCGATAGAATTTCTCATTGCATGGATTGGGTTAGGTTTGTCGCTTTAGCATCCGATAGAAACTAATGGCGACATTGAGAATGTAATTGCCTAAAGCATTTCGGTTTCAGTGTCTCCTGGGGAAGAGAACTGAAGAGATCCAGGGTCAAGCGCTATTAGCCCGGCATTGCGCCGGCTGAGACGGCGGCGAGGCTTTCCCGCCGCCTCTCATTCGCGGTTAGACTTACACCCGATCCCCCTCGGTTCCCCATCCCCGCAGTGAACGTCGCGCGTCTACATGTTGCTGGTCGAGCGCGAGTCTGCGCTAAGCCTCCATCGATCGATGGTCTCCACGTTGAAGCGCCAATCGCTGCCAACCCGGAAAGCGGGCAGTTGGGACCGCTTGAGCATGCGGTAGATGGTGCTTTGGTGGACGTGCAGATAGTCCGCGACTTCTTTTACCGTGAGAACGCGTTTCGCCATGATTTGGCCTCCCTCCGATTCGCGTGTGAGATGTGTCATAGTCCTGTGACTATGTGTTAACGCGAGAGCACAGTAGAAGCAAATGAAATGCCTATCAGTTTGAAAAAATATTTCGTTGAAATGATTAGTTTGCGCCTATTCCAAGCAACCATATGTGGTTTGTTTATGACCAAATCGCAAAAAAGTGGCGATACCGCCAATTTTCGGTGGTCATAAATCAAGGGAGTTCGTCCTCGCCAATGAATCTCGCGAGTCAGGCCCGTGCGCAATCGTGCGGAATGCCTCAATTATCCGCTATTATCGAAGCTGGGCTTCATTCGACACCGACCGCGGTCGCACCTGAGCATCAAATTCCCGGAGCATCCTCCCGATGAGCGACATTTACCGACACCCTGACGAATACGACCTCGAACACCTCGGCGATGAGGAGGACATCGGATTTTATGTCTCCCTCGTCCGCACCCTCCGGCCGCGCCGAATTCTCGAACTCGGATGCGGGACCGGCAGAATCAGCGTGCCGATAGCGCAGGAGGTCGCCCGCTTTGGCTGCGAGGTGATCGGTCTCGACAACCAGTCGGAAATGCTGGAGCAGGCCGAGCAGAATCGCGCCCGCATCTCATCCGAAGCTCGCGCGCGGCTGCGCTTTGTCGCCGGCGACATGCGAACCTTTTGCGCGGAGCCGCCGGTTGACCTTATCGTCGTTCCGTGCTCGTCGATCAGCCATCTGCTCGAGCTCGAAGATCAGATCGCGGTCTTCCACCGATGCTACCAAAACCTGACTCCGGGTGGCCGCTTCATGGTCGAGGTCACCATGCCCAACCTGGCCGCCTATGCCGATTCCTTTAGCGTGCCGCCGCGCACGCCGCTCGAAATCGACCTCGACCGCACCGATGAAAGCGACGGCACCCGCCTGATTCGCCGCAAGACCACCCGCTACCGGAGCGACCGGCAACTGGCCGAGATTCGTTTTCTCTACGAAAAGTATCAGCACGGCCGCGCCGTCGAGAGCTACATCGATGACTTCGCCAGCCACGTGTTTTTCCCACGCGAGCTGGAGTTGCTTTTCATCCACGCCGGCTTTGAAATCGAGCGGACGGTGGGCGACTATCGCGGCAGGCCGCTCGCTGCGAACTCATCGCTCATCATCATGACCGGGAGGCGCGCTGATAGCTGATGGCAAAAACCGAAACCGCAGTAACGAAGGGCGCCGTCGCAACGACGCTCCTTTACCTGATGGATCGCCCCGAGGCCGCGAGGGACGCCGCCACCGGATGGCCCGGCCGGTCGGCGCCACGCCGCGTCTCTATTCTCGATGCCCGTATGGGCGATGAGCCGTCGCTCGATCGCGCGGGATTTCAATTGGTGCGGCATGATTCGGCGGTCGCGAATTTTTATGACCCCGAAGAAGTCCGCCACGTTTACTATCCGGAGCTGACGCATCTGCTGAGCGAAGTTACCGGAGCCTCGAAGGTCGTCATCTTCGCGCATGATGTCCGCTCCTCGGACAAAGCGAAGCAGAACGGCGACAGCATTCGCGAGCCGGTCTCCTCGGTGCATAACGACTACACGCCCAAGTCGGCGCCGCAGATGGTGCGCGAGAATCTTCCTCTCGATGAAGCGCAGCATCGGCTCGGCAGGCGCTACGCGGAGATCAACATCTGGAAGCCGATCCGCGGTCCGGTGCTCGAACGGCCACTGGCAGTGTGCGATGCGCGCAGCATCGCGCCCGCGGATCTGGTCCCGACCGATCGCTACCTCAAGCACGAGGTCTTCATGCTGACCTTCAACCCGGCGCATCGATGGTTTTATTTTCCGCGGATGCTGACCGGCGAGACGCTGCTCATCAAGGGCTTCGACTCGATGCTGGATGGGCGCGCGCGTTTCACCGCGCACGCGTCATTCCTCGATCCGGCGACGCCGCCCGCTGCGCCTCCGCGCGAAAGCATCGAAGCGCGCGCGCTGCTGTTTTTCGACTGACGCTTCTTCTCTCGCTGCCCGGGCGAGGTTAGGCGCGAGGCTTGGCGAGCGAGCTGGTGAGAGACCTTTAGAAAATACAATTCCGCCGCCTGCCTCTTTTCCGTCGATAGGCGATTCGCGAACCGCGCGCTTAGAATCCTCGTCGGCCTCGATGCTTCTCCGCTTCCCCGCTCTGTCATCCTGAGCGGAGGCTGCCGGAGCGAAGGATCTACGCGAAGCGATTCGACCGCGAGGCGTGCCCGAGCAGCCGCTCTCAAGCCTTTCGATGTGCTATCCTTGGTTCGTATTTGTCGTGATGAAAAAGCGGTTGCCAAAATTCAAGAATGAGGACGCGGAACGGAAGTTCTGGGCGACTCACGATTCGACCGATTACCTCGATTGGCGCGCCGGCCAGCGCACGATACTCCCGAAGCTGAAGCCGACCTCGCAAACGATTTCCCTGCGCCTGCCGAAACCGATGCTCGATCGGCTCAAGCAACTCGCCAACAAGCGCGATGTGCCCCGATAGATCCAAAAACGGTCCGCCTTCATTCATCTTCTCTCCCCTTGGGAGAGATAAGAGTGAGGGAGCAGGCTATCGAAGAGTTTTTAGCAGCCTGCCTCAGTCGCCGCTGAAGATGTTCGTCGCGGATCGTCTCAAGTCCGAATTAGGCTCGGATTGAGGTTGCCCGAGCGATCCGTTGCTATTCTGTCATCCTGAGCGAGGCTGCCGAAGTCGAAGGATCTACGCGAAGCGATGTTCTTTACTAATCCCTCTCCCCGATAGGGAGAGGCGGGTCGCGATTTTATCGCGACCTGGTGAGGGTCCTTTAAAAAATACAATTCCTCCGCCTGCCGCATGTCATTCTGAGGTGAGCGCGAAGCGCGCAGCCGAAGAATCGCGATCCTCGCGAGCGCCAGCGTTGTCACGTGGCGACGATCCCCGTTCCATGCGTGCTCCCCTTGAGCGAGCATTCGGAGTTCGACGAACCTCCGCTAAAGCTATACGCTCGATCTAAATGCTATCGAGGCGGCCCGGGGTCTTCGCCTGGCGAAAGCAAATGGAACGCTTCGGCAGAGATTTCGAAAGTCGGGGGCTTGAGCTCTTGGGGAAGATTCATCATACGGGCCCATCCGTCGAGATGCCTCGCCAACGCTTCGACTTCATGGCTAACTTTTGCGAACTGAGCGAATCCCGCTGCTCTCTTAAGCAGATTCTCTAGTGCAGCGAGTTGTTCAGCGTAGTCAGGCCGACCGCTCAATTTCTCTAGTACGTTTTCATACCATCGACCGAACACATTTTGTGTGTTGATAAGAAGGAGTTTTGGCTGAGGGTAGTAACTTTCAATTAGAATGGCGACTGCCGAGTCATTTCCAAGAGGGCAGAAAACAGCTTGATCCGAATGTAATTGAGCCGATTTATCGTTTGAGCGTTTTTTCAAGAGGACGGCAAAATAATTGGCGTCCAGCCATTGGCAGGATTCAACAAAACGCCCTCCGAAAAAGTCAGCGATGAAAACGTCTGCCCATTTGCGAATATCTCGAGTACAAATAGCCAATGGAATGTCTTCCAGAACGCGCGGCAATTTGTCGTCGGATCTGGAAGGAAGGCCCGGCATAAACGAGGTCCCATGTTTCCGAAAGCAGCCACTCTCACTTTCGGTCCAGTGAAATACTTCAACTACGTAATCACGACTGCTGAGATCCGCATATGCGTATAGATGCCTCTTGTTGTGATCGAAAACCGGAATCATGTTTGAAATTTCCGACCAATATTTGAGATCAACTTCATAACACCCTGCTAGTCGATTTCTATATATCCAAGAGTCTTTTCCGATAGAAAAGGGCGACTCACGCATGTGTTCCGATAAAATGTTCGCCCAGCAGTCCTTGACATGGAAAGCCATTGGATCAGAACGCCGTCGATGGACAGCGCTACGTGACAAATCGGGGATCATTCCGGGACCGCGGTAGTCGATGCGCTCGATCTCGTGCGCTCGAAATCCGGTCTCCTGCTCGTCAATCTTAATTCCGTGGAAGCAAAGAATCGTATCCGGTAATTCCCGATACTCGGCGTGCGGGTAGGCGGGCCGATAGTCGCTCCGGTACCAGCTCTGTTGCGTCCAATCTTCCGCACCTGTTTGATCGCGCGTCAGAAAAACATTGAGAGAACCTTCAAACTCTTCAGTCGCAACAGGGAAATGTCTTAGCACGAGTTTTCTGCCGTGGACACCTACGTCCGATAGCTCAAAATCGAAGTCGTCCGGGCGTTCTGCTTTCACGATGATGGATCTGCCCGGAGTCGCTGACTTCGATAGGAAATTCCACCATCTTGCAGGCGTTCTGTACAATTGAGGTTAGCCGACCTTCTGCCATCTGGTCGTCCGGATTTAGTCTGACTTCGATCCGCGTACCTCGTTGTGTGCGGGTTCCTTCTTCGACAATAATGTAGTTCCTGGGTCCTCTTAGCTGTAGCTTAATCGCGCTCCCGTTCTCCGTCTTTGATTCGATTACAACATCATCGGACAAAGCAAAGACCGACAAAAAGCCAATTCCAAAGCGACTCGTCGGTACAAACGAGTATCGGCTTCGGAACCCTCCGTGGTATAGAACGAGCGCCCCACTTGTAGGAGATGCTCCCTGATCACTCGCTCGTCCATGCCAATGCCGCAGTCCTCAACGACGACCGCCTGCCTCGTCTCTTTATCTCCAGTGAACGGATTCTCTGACTGCGCTGTCGAAAAGAACACTTTCAGCCTGTAGCTGCTACGGATAGCTTCGGGAGCAGCCGAAGGTCTTGAGGGGAGGTTGCTGGACTTATGTTCATCGTACATCTGGCAGCGCATAGCGTCTAAGGAATTTTGGATAAGTTCGACGACGAACCTATCTCGATCGCCGTAGACGTCCGATATGAGTCGTTTGAAAATTGCGTCCTGATCAAGCGTGAAGCGCCAGTCTTGCACCAAGTAGGTTGCGCCGGGCGCCCGCCCAATCTCAATCGTCCTCTCCGCATCCATAGAGGCACGTGGGGGTTTCCACAGTTTAGCCGGATCGCTCTGCGCGAGAAGATACGGAGCATCTCGCACTTCATCGACAATCCATTGGCACCAATCCCTCAGCACCCGATGCTCTTCCGCGGACTGGCAGGCTGCGCTGATTTCTATCTTTTCGGGTGACACGTAGCGCTGGGTGATCCGTTTGTATTGAGACCACTGCGCTGTGCTCTCCGCCGGCAAAGGATTGGCAGCACTTAAGAGCATAGGACAGGCGCGGCTGCTGTCCAGATCAAGCAAATCGCCAAGCCGTAGCAGAATTGCGAGGAGTCGGACGTTAGCATTTTCCCCCCTGATCTGGCGGGCTAGTGGAAACCTATTTCGATCATCCAACCTTTTCCTGTCGAAACCATGGGCCACGCAAACGTCTGAAATAGTTTGGCGTAAATAAGCGTCACCCATCGCAAAGCCGCCGAGCGGGATTTCGTGCAAAGCGATGATTTCGCCGGCTCGCTCATGGTGAATTCTCCGCACGTATTCGGCGATCAGGTATCTGGTCCGCAAGATCGGCCACAAAATTGCGAACCGATCCGTCATCCGGTGTTTTTCCGTTTCTAAATTCTACTATCTCATTCCAGCGTTTCGCGGCTTCTCCCTTCAGAAATTCTCGCCAG
>CAVXGH010000007.1:0-495601 GCA_963761255.1 uncultured delta proteobacterium | reverse complement strand
GACGAGCCCGATGCAACTCGCGCCCTTGAGCCCGGAAGCAATCAACGGCGTCTCGTTGTAGAAGGTGTAAAAATCATTCGCCCCGAAAAATGGATTGCTGAAACCGTTCACCCGGATCCCCGGAGCCGTGCTGTCCAAGGCTGAATCGGCCGACGCCGCGGGCTGCGCTAACGGCTTGAGATTGCGCGGCATCACTCCCGCCGCGCTCGCCGACAGATTGTCCAGTCCGTGGATATGGCCGATCACGCCCGCAAAGCGCGCAGGAATGTGCGGGTCGCTGGCGGGACCAAAAGTGCCGCCGGCAAAGCGTTGAATCGCAACTCCAAAAGTGTGCTCGGCCTGCGCCGCAGTACCCGCAAATTGAATCACGCGGGTCGCGCGGTTGACGTTATTGACCTGGAACCCTTCCGAAACCAGCCAGTCGCGCACCGCGTCGAAATCCTGCGGGCCGAAGCGCGCCGCGAACTCCTCGGGAGTCAGAAAATGCTGATAATCCGGCGACGACGGATTCTGCTGATCGGCCAGCAATTGTGCGAGCTCGCCTTGATTGCGCAGTGCGAGCGTCACCGACATCGAGAGCGTGCGTGACGCCTCCACGCCCCCCGAGGCGACCATTGTCTCGGCGAGCTTGGGATGATTTCGCGGCACCACCGTATCGCCCTGCCCATACGCGGGCGGGCTTAAAAGCAACCATCCCCCGGCGATCCATAATGTCCAGACGATCAATCGAGCCGAAATCGAATTACTTGCGGTCAAAAGCGTCCCCCCTTGTCGGATTCAACGGCTCGCACATCCACTTCTAGTCAAGCATTGGAGGAATCGAAGCGCGACGGCAAGTCTATAATTCTAAAGCCTGGTTTGATGCCTGAAAAGATAGGACGAGCCAATCGGTGAAATATTCAGCCCAAATCCTGGAGCAGCAGGCCGGTCGGTCTTACCCGCCTTCGCCATGACCGAGCAGAACAGGATGGTCGGGGCCGGGCCCCAGATGCGCAAGGATGCGAAAATTCCGCTTCGCCCTGTTCTGCGCGATGCTCACCGCGCGAATGAAATCGTCGCCGCGAAAATGCGTCGAGCAACTGAATGTCATCAGCCGGCCGCCCGGGGCCAGCGCCTGCATCGCCAGCGCATTCAGTTCCACATAGAGACGTCCGGCGCGCTCGGCATCCTTGCGGCTGCGCGCGAGCGGTGGCGGGTCGAGCGCGATAACGTCGAAGCGCTCCCTGGTGGTGCGCATAAATTCCGCCGCATCCGCGCGAATCAGCTCGGCCAGGCTCTCATGGCCATTCATCTCAAGGTTGCGTCGCGCCCACTCGATGGCGCGCGCCGAAGTATCGACGCCCACCGCCCTGGCGGCGCCTCCGCTCAAGGCCGCCAGCGCGAAGCCGCCCGCATAGCAGTACGCATCGAGGACGTTGGCGCCGCGGCACAGCCGCGCGAGCCGCGCGCGATTGTCGCGCTGATCGAGAAAGTAGCCGGTCTTCTGCCCATGGTCGAAATCGACCACGACTAGACTGCCGTTCTCGCGCACCTCGACTTCCGAGGTTTCCTCACCCGCCAGCAGGCCCTCGCGATCTTCGAGGCCTTCGTTCTTGCGCACCGCGCCGGAACTCCGTTCGAGAATCGCAAACGGATGAAGCAACTCGGTGAGCTGCCGAACCAGCTCATCGCGCGTCCGGTCGGCACCCGCGGTCAAAAGCTGAACCACCAGGACATCGGCGTAACGATCGATGACGACGCCGGACAGCCCATCGCCGTCACCATTGACCAGCCGATAACAATCGCTGTGCTCGCTGACCACCAACTGTCGCATCGCGAGCGCATCTTTCAAACGATGCTCGATAAGCTCGGGAATCGAGGGTATCGTCTCACCCCAGGCGAGCATCCGCACCGCGATGGTGGTTGCGGGATTGATGTAGCCTAGCCCGATGAGACCGCCTGCGGCATCGTGAATCTCAACCGGCGAGCCCGCCTCGATGGTGTGCGGTTCGGTGCGTTCAATGCCGCCGGAAAAAATCCACGGATTGCCTCCGCGCACTGTCGCGTCGCGGCCTGGCTTGAGAAAAACTTTGTCCATCCGAGATGCTCAGCCCTTCGATGACGACGGTTTCTCGCCGGGCCGTCTGAAGTCGCCGCTGCGGCCGCCGCTCTTGGACACCAGCCGCACCGCCTCGATGACCATCGCACGGTCGATGGCTTTCGCCATGTCGTAGATCGTCAGCGCCGCGACGCTCACCGCCGCCATCGCCTCCATTTCGACGCCGGTCTGCGCCTCGGTCACCGCGCGCGCTTCGATGTTGAGGGTCGCCGTCGCGCGATCGGGGGTGAATTCGACTTCGACCACTTGCAGCGGGATCTGATGACATAGCGGGATGAGCTCGGAGGTCTTCTTGGCCGCCATAATGCCTGCCAAACGAGCGGCCGCGAGCGCCTCGCCCTTCTTGAGACGTCCGCCAACGATCGCATCGAGAGTGGTAAGCGCCATCTTCACGCTGCCGCGAGCGACCGCCTCGCGGCGGGTGACGGCTTTTTTCGCCCACATCAACCATCGACAACTGACCGCGGGCATCGAGATCAGTGAGCGATGAAATGGCTTTCTTGCGAGGCATCGGTGGAGCGGATAAGAGCTTATGTTGACCCGCATCGGATATACAATAAACTTCAGCTGAAATTGATCGGCGGGCCGCATCGAGCCCTCGATACGAAAGTTCGCTCAGAGAAAATATGGAACACCATTCGCATCGCGTTTTGATCCTCGGTTCGGGACCCGCCGGCCTCACCGCCGCGCTGTACACCGCGCGCGCCAACCTCGCGCCGGTGCTAATCGAAGGTGCGGAGCCGGGCGGTCAATTGACCATCACCACCGAGGTGGAAAATTACCCCGGCTTCGAAAAGGGCATCCAGGGCCCCGAGATGATGGAAATCTTCCGGCGCCAGGCGGAGCGCTTGGCACGAAGTTCATCTTCGGGCACGCGACCGAAGTCCGACTCGGCAAATGGCCGTTCGAGGTGGTGGTTGAAAAGGAAATCCATCAAGCGCGGGCACTGATCATCGCGACCGGCGCGACCGCGAAGTTACTCGGCATCGAATCCGAGAAAGCTCTGATGGGTTATGGCGTGAGCGCATGCGCAACCTGCGACGGCGCATTTTTCAAGGACAAGGATGTCGTCGTGGTCGGGGGCGGCGACACCGCGATGGAGGAAGCCACGTTCCTGACCCGGTTCGCGTCCAAGGTAGATGTCGTCCATCGGCGCGGAGATCTACGCGCCTCGAAGATCATGCAGGAGCGCGCGCGCAAGAATCCGAAGATCAAATTCGTCTGGAATTCTGCCATCGATGTCATCCACGGCACCCAAAAGGATGGCGTCACCGGCGTCACCCTGAAGGACACCAACAGCGGCGCGACCAAGAATCATAAGACCGATGGCGTTTTCATCGCGATCGGCCATCAGCCCAACTCGCAGCTCTTCAAGGGTCAGCTCGATATGGATGATGTCGGCTACCTGAAGACGCAGCCCGGCTCGACCTACACCAACATCCCGGGGGTGTTTGCCGCCGGCGACATCGCAGACTCAGTCTATCGACAGGCAGTCACCGCGGCTGGCACCGGATGCATGGCCGCCATCGATGCCGAGCGCTGGCTGGAGGCTAACCATCCCGACTAGTCGTCATCTGCCGATATAGCTCCTCGACATCCTCGCGGCGCGGATGCGCGGTGCCATAGCGCATCACCGCGGCTGACCCGGCCGCGATGCCATATGCGAAGGCTTTCTCAGGTGCGAGGCCGTTCGCAAGCCCCAGCGTCATCGCGGCGACGAAGCTGTCCCCTGCTCCGACCGCGCTGCGCACTGGAACCTGCGGCGCAGGCATTCGAATGGCTCCACTCGCAGTCGCGAGGATCGCGCCTCCCGCGCCGAGCGATAACGCAATCATTTGGGCGGCGCCGCCACGCACCAGCGCGATCGCCTCCAGTTCCTGCTCGCGAGGATCGAGCATCGGGCGACCAACCATCCCCTCGAATTCCCGCAGACTGGGCTTGATAAGGGTCGCGCCGGTGCCAAGCGCGGCCTTGAGCGACGGTCCGGAAGTATCGAGCACGAAGCGCTGCCCGCGTCGCGAGCAGATCCTGGCGATGTGCGCATAGGCATCTTCGGGTGCGCCGCGCGGCAGACTGCCGCTCGCGACGACCCATCCACCCTCGACGCGCCCGAGCGCATCGAGAACCGCTTCCCATTCCGACGCGGTCATCGGCGGCCCTTCGGGCACGAAGCGGTACTCCAGCCCCGTCGATCGTTCATGCACCGCGACCGAGATTCGGGTGCGGCCGGCAACCGGGATGGTCAGGCATTCGACACGCGCGTCGGTCAGCAACTCCTGAAGAAATCGCCCGGTGCCGCCCCCGATGAGCACCACTGCGAGCGCCTCGCCACCGAGGTCGCGCACCACTCGCGCGACGTTGATTCCGCCGCCGCCCGGATCGAATTGCTCAGTTGACGTGCGTACCTTGCGCGTATGGATAACCGCCTCGGCTTCGCACGCGAGATCGACGGCCGGATTAAGCGTGATGGTGACGATGCGGGAGGACATCTGCCCGACTTCATAGCAGATTTACATGAACAAGTTGTGATCTCGCCGCGAGCGCTGCCGTTCGGGCCTATCATCATGTTTCGGCCTTCGCCGCCCGTTCGCCTCGCGCCAGGGTAGACAACTGTGTGTCATAGGTAAATGCTTAATGGTTATGACCGCGAGTCTTCGCGGCGCTATCCAAGGAGGCATTCGCCATGGCAGCGAGCCCCATCATTAGTATTCCCGCTTCAGTTTCCATCTCACGGCGCCGACCGCTGGCCCTCACCCAGCGCCGCCTGGCAGCGAATCGGCGCAACGCTATGCGCTCGACCGGCCCGCGCACGGCCGAAGGAAAGGCGAAGGTCGCGCGCAACCCCATCAAGCATGGGTTCTTCACCGAACCGGCCAAGTGGACGCTCCGCGAGCAGCGCGATTTCGTGGAAACCTTCGACGGACTGCGCGAGGATTTCAAGCCGGAAAGCGTCGCCGAAGAAAGCTGGCTTGCGCTGATAGCCGAATCTTACGTTCGGATGGCCGCGATGCTGCGCTACGAAAATATCGCGGCGCTGAAATACCATGAGCAGTGCGACCGCGAGCTGAATGATCGCATCGCGGCGGCGAATGCGGCCGAAGCGGCGCGCCTGGAAGCGCAGCGCGAGAATCTACGCCGTGCCGGACTATGGACGCCGACCATTCCCGGGCCGCGCGAGGCAAAAGCGATCATCCGCTACTCCGGAAGCCTCGATCGGACGATTCGCCGCGCGGCCGCCGAGTTGGAAGGCCTGCGCGCGCTCCGCCCCGGCGCATCGCGACCCCACGCAAAAGTGCAAAAACAAACCCACTATTCGGCAGCGCCGAATAGTGGCCCTGAGGCTCGGCGAAGGGCCTGCGCGCAGCGATTTGACCACTCGGCAGCGCCGAATGGTGGCCCTGAGGCTCCGCGAAGGGCCTCAAGTGG
Source organism: uncultured delta proteobacterium (assembly GCA_963761255.1). Taxonomy (GTDB): domain Bacteria; phylum Desulfobacterota; class Binatia; order Binatales; family Binataceae; genus DATGKG01. The sequence continues at coordinate 490,077 of CAVXGH010000007.1, read as the reverse complement.
CATGGCGCCGCGTGGGGAAACGCAAAAACAAACCCACTTCGAGGCGAAGCTGAGAAGTGGTCCCGAGGCTGCCGAGGGACCTCAAGCGGCACATTCCGGTGAGTTGAAAAATGCAAAAGCAAACCCATTAAGTTCAATGTTTACCGGCAATCGTCATGAACGCAGACGTGCAAAAGCTCTGGCCCGGCAGGGGAAAGAGACCTAACCCCTCGCGCCTTGCGCTGAAGTGAAAGGCGAACCGAGCATAGAGGAGACGCGAAGTTCGCAGATGCTCCGAAACGCAAAAACAAACCCACTTTATGCTGGATTCGATTGCATATTCGTCGTCGAACCGCTCACTTGCGATTGGATATCTGGAACGGATTGCCGTCGGGATCCTGCCCCTCGCAGAGATCCAGGCCAGACCCGGATTTGACCTTGCCCATCTTCGCGCCACGCGCGATGAGCGCGTCGCGGGTGGCGGCGACGTCGTCCGAGTAGAAGACCATCTTGGGAGGACGCCGCCCCACTTCCGAGGTTCCGTTGTGCAGCGCGATGGCGATGGCGCCGGCATCGAACTCCTTCCATCCTGACTCATCGGCGGTTTGTTCGAGCCCGAGGACGCTTCGATAAAATGCCGCCATCGCCGGCATCCGACTGGTGAATATAATAAAGCGACGGATTTTCATACATTTTGTAGGGAACTACGGTCGGCCTCCGATTGGCATTGACAGACAGGTTAGCGGGTTATGAAGAGGGCCGCCATTTTGCCCCTCGCGACCATACCGATCGGTTTGTTGGATATCGGCAAAAGTTGTATAAGTTTTTCAGGTTCATTCGATAAGGGGCAAGCTCGCCGCATTCGGCGGCGCAAACCTTTAACTTTTTACAACGTCCCAACCCATTCGAGGAGGGAACCAATGGCGGATATCGATCTCCAAATCAAAGGCGGCACTGTCGTCGATGGCACCCGCGTCCCGCGCTATCAAGGCGACGTCTTCATCAAGGACGGCAAGATCGCGCAAATCGGCGGACGCGCCCCTGGCTTCGCCAAAAAGACCATCGAAGCCGACGGACTCATCGTCGCGCCCGGCTTCGTCGATCTGCACACCCATTACGACGCCCAAATCCGCTGGGATCCGTGGTGCACGATTTCCGGCTATCACGGCGTCACCTCAGTCGTGCTCGGCAACTGCGGCTTCGGCTTCGCGCCGGTCAAGCCGGACTTCCGTGACCGCTCGATGCTTACGATGACGCGCACCGAAGCGATCCCCTACGAATCGATGAAAGTCGGGATGACGTGGGATTGGGAAACCGTTCCGCAGTACCTCGATTCGCTGACCCGCGCGCCCAAGGGCGTCAACTGCATCCAGTACATGCCGACCGCATCGCTGATGACCTACGTGATGGGCCTCGAGGCTGCGAAGACTCGTCCGGCGACCGATGCCGAGCGGGCGGAAATGGCGCGCCTACTAAATGAAGGAATGGACGCCGGACTCTGCGGCTTCTCGATTCAGCGCCTCGGCAAGCATTCGGCGCAGGCCGACTTCGACGGCTCGCCGATGGTGACCGACACGATGTGCGATGAGGACATCCTCAATCTCGCGCGGGTGCTGGCCGAGCGCGACGAGGGCTTCATCGAGATCACGCAGGCGACCGGTCACATCAAAGATGATTTGGCCTTCGTCGAGAAGCTGGCCGCGACCGCGAAGCGTCCGATTCTCTTCCAGGCGATCACTGCGGCGACCAAGAATCCCGATGTTCATCGCAAGAGCCTCAACTGGTTGCAGAAGGTACGCGACAAAGGTCTGCCGATTTTCGGCCAGGCGGGCACCATCCGCAGCGGCTTCGCTTTCACCCTGGAGCATTGGAACCTGTATGACATGGCGCCGGCGTGGCGTGACATGACGACCGGGACCAAGGAAGAGCGCATCGCCAAGATGCACGATCCTGTCATCCGCGAGGCCGTGAAGAGCGACCGCTCGATGTACATCCTCGACAAGAGCTCGGCAGGCGTCGGCGGGCGGCTGGTGAAGCTCATCGTGCAATGGGTCGAGAACAAGCCAGAGTTGGAGAAGTATGTCGGCAAGTCACTCGGCCAGATTGGACAGGAGGAAGGCAAGCATCCGGTCGATGTGATGGTTGACCTCGCGCTGGCGACCGATTTGAAGGCCGAGTTCCTGCAGCCGTATCCGGAATTCAACGCGGAGTATGCGGCCGAGATCATCAACAACTCGCAGTTTACGTTCCCGGGCGTATCGGACGGCGGCGCGCACACCAAGTTCTTCACCGGCGGCGCGTTTACCACCGACTTCCTGCGCTGGATGGTGCGTGACGAGAACCGTGTCAGCCTCGAAGAGGCGCACTATCGTCTTTCGGCGCTTCCCGCGCACGCGGCGGGCTTCAAGGATCGCGGCATCCTGCGCGAGGGCGCGGCGGCCGACGTGGTGGTGTACGACTTGAAGCGTCTCGACATCGAGCCGGATTGGATCGGCGAAGTGACGCATGACCTGCCGGGCGGCGAATGGCGCCGGGTGCAGCGCGCGCGGGGCTATCGCTCGATCATCGTGAACGGCGTGGAGACCTTCAGCGAAGACAATTGCACGGGCGCGACGCCGGGCAAGCTGCTCCGCCACGGCCACGCATAGTCGACCCTGATTCGGTTCCACTAGCAGTGGCGCGAGGTCATCGACCTCGCGCCACTGCTCATTTGGCTACCGTGAGGAAAACGCAACTGCTATTCTGATCGACAATGGCATCGCTTTCTGAATATCAGCACGCCGCCATGCGCAACGCGGAATACGAGCGCCTCGACAACGGAGACTGGTACGCCCACATTCCTGGCCTCGCGGGTCTTTGGGCTAGCGCCAAAACTGTTGAGGACACCCGCAACGAACTTCTGTCGACACTCGAAGACTGGCTGTATGTCAACGCCTACGTGGCGCATTTGGAGTTGCCCCAATTCGACGGAGTGGCACTCGGTGCTCCCCCGCCGACCGTCGATGGCTAGTGAATCTCGGTGCCCCGCCTCAGTCCTTGCACTCGGGCCGAGTTCATCCGGAAGTTACGAACTCTCGGTTACAGCGGTCCCTTCGCCGGAACCAAACATCACCTCATGTCAGCTATGGGTAAACCCAACATCGTCGTTCCAAATCCTCATCGTGGAGAAATTAGTGTCGACCTGCTGAGCCGAATTCTACGCGACGCCAACATCGATCGGGACGACTGGATCAGCGCCTAGCAACTGGCTAAGGCCGATCGAAATCCTCCACAATCGGTGGCCATAGATGAGCCCACGGCTGGGCAGCCTCGAAGGCGGCGGAGGCGCGCAAGACCATCGCGTCGTCGAGGTGACGCCCGACGATCTGCAAGCCGACCGGCAAGCCTTCGCTGGTGAAGCCTGCAGGCACTGATGCTGCAGGTTGGCCGGTGAAATTGATTGGATAGGTAAATCCGAGGAAGCTCTCCGGGCGAACATAGCGGCCGGCGATTTTCTCGGGACCCTGCATGTGAACCGGAAACGCCGCGACCGCGAGGGTCGGCGTGATGAGGAGGTCGTAGCGCGACATCATCCGCGCCATCTTGTTCACCACCGCCTTGCGCTGGATGTTGCCGGTCGTGAGTTCCTCGGCGGTCCACGGACGGCTCATCAGATCGACCATATGCGATGACATCTGGTTGCCGTATTTCGCGATCATCTCGCGCATCCCGCGCAGGTCGGTCTCGCCGATCATGACGGCCGCGAACGCGGCGGCGGGATTTTCCCAACCGGGGTTTACTTCCTCGACGATGCATCCAAGGTCGCGCTCGAATACGCGCGCCGCCTTTGCGACGACGTCAGCCACTTCGGGATCGACGGCCATGTAACCCCAGTCGCGGCTGAATGCGACCCTTTTTCCTCGGATGCCGCCTTCGCATGATTTCATCCAGTCGAAATCCGCGCGCGGCAAGCTGTGGCGATCGCGCATATCAGGTCCGGTGATGACTGATAGTGTCAACGCGCCGTCCGCGACGGTGCGCGTGAGCGGGCCGTAACATTCGATCGATTCCCATCCCGAGGCGCCGGGATAGCGCTCGTCGCGCGAGCCGGGATACAGCGGGATTCTTCCGAACGACGGTTTGATGCCATAGGTCCCGCAGAACGACGCGGGGATTCGCACCGAGCCGCCGCCGTCGCTGCCGATCGCGAGTTGACCCATCCCGGAGGCAATCGCGGCGCCCGCGCCCGCGGACGAACCACCCGAAGTTCTCGCGAGGTCCCACGGATTGCGCGTGGTCTCGAAGACCGGGTTATGACTGGCCGGACTGTAGCCGAACTCGGTGACGTTGGTCTTCCCGAGGATGATCGCATCGGCGGCCTTGAGCCGCTCGACGACGACGTCGTCTTCATCGGGAACGAAATCGCGATACGCGACGCCTCCCGAGACAGTGCGAACGCCTTTGGTGAAGATGAGGTCCTTGATGCTGACCGGTACGCCGGCCAGTGGCCCGATTGCATCGCCACGCATGATGTCCTGCTCGATGCGCTTCGCCTCGGCGCGCGCCAGGTCCGGGGTCGGCGTGCAGAACGCATGCAGATGAGGTTCGAGATTCTCCATCCGCGCCAGCACGGCATCGATGACCTCGACCGGAGAAACTTGCTTCGCGCGTATCTGAGCCGCCAGATCGACGGCGCTCATCTGACAGATTTCATTTGCATGCATTCGCGGCGGACCTCCTCATTTACCATCGCGATCGCATTTGCGGCGATCAAGCCTTCGGGTCGGGTTCGGCGCGTAAGACGCTGGCGATCCAGTCGCATGCGATCTCGCGGATCAGCGGACCATTGTCGATCGAGCAATGCTCAACGCCCCCATCCTCGAGGCCGAGCACCACCAGCTTTTTGTTGGGACTGTTGATGGCGGCGTCGTAGGTCTTCTGCGCATGGTCAACCGGAATCTGCCGATCCGCGCCACCATGAGTTACCAGCAGGGGGCAGGTAATTTTGTCGGCGACGCCCTTGAGCGTTATCTTCGCGAGGAAGCCGGCCACCGCCTCCATCGAATCGCATCCGGTCACCCACATCATCTGCTCATTAAGATCGGGCACCGAACTGGAGTATTTCTCGCCCTCTTTCGCGCGCCGCTGCGATACTTCGATGGCGTCATAGAAGGCGCCCAGCGCGACGCAGCAAGCGAGGCGCTTCTCGAAAGCGGCCGCGCGCGGCGCATAGTAGCCGCCGAGGCTCACGCCCTGGATGCCGATGCGCGAACGATCAACCTCATCGCGAGTTTCGAGGTAGTCGACGCACGCGGATGCGGATTCCTCGGATTCGATCCGCGCCGCGAGCTTTCGCAAACGCAGCGCGCCGCCACTCCCAGGCTGATCGCAAAACAGGCTCGCGATACCACGGTGCGCGTACTCCTCGGCGAGGTTCAGGTAGTTGAACTCCTTGATCCAGTCGAAGCCGTTGAAGTGGATGATGCATGGATAGGGCGGCTGCGCGCGCGGCATCACAAAGATGCTCGGCAGTGTGGTCCCCTGATAGGGAACTTCGACGTATTCAGCATCGTCGCCGCGCGCCTCGACCCCGCGGCGAAACAGCGCGATCGCCTCGCGATAGAGTTCGAGCTTCCATGGATTCGAGGGCCGCACGATTCGCTCCGCCATCAGTTTGTAGAGTGCAGCGCGGAGCAATTTCTGCCCCGCGCTGCGCCAATGCCTCTCAGTCTCATCGTCATCCGACTGGCGCTTCAGCCGGTCGCCCAGCGCGGACCAATTTTGCACCCACGCCGCCGATGCGCCGGGCGCATCAGGACCTGCGAATTGGCGCAGCGGCCTGCACGCGATGTCGATGTCGGACGCGACCGCGCCCATATCCAGCGCGGTGATAATTGCCAGATTCCACGGATAGTTGTTTTCGAAATATTCGAACATGACTCAGCCTCCTTCGGCTTCGCGCCTTCAAGGTTTCTCGGACTAGCTTTTCGAAACGGAATGCTTCGAGTGTGCAGATTTTCCAGGCGGCCCGGGCGAAACCGCGCGCGCGCCAATCAGCGTGGCGATGAACTGATCCGCGAGCCGCTGCCCCAACTCAGCCTCGCTCAAATGAAAGCGGACCGGCTCGATGTCACCGAACAGCAGGCGCTGCTGCAATACCGCGGTTGCCGCACGGAGCGCGAAATCTATCGCCCTTTCCCGTTCCCCCGGCGGCATCCAGTCGAGATGCGCGGCGAGCAGAGCCGCCATCCGCTGCGAGACATGCCGCGAAATCTGGGCGGCGCGTTCGTAAACCTCACGATCGTTAATCAGCAGCGCAGCGCGCAGCAGCGGCAATCGCGCGCGCCGATCCGCGATGACTCGCGCGATCACTTCGCGTATAATCATTTCCAGCGGCGCTCCCCGCCACGCCGCCGGATCGAGAATTTTGTCGACCGCAGAGATCATTTCCTCGCGATGCCGTTCATGGGCGGCCAGCACCAGCGCCTGTTTGTTTTCGAAGCGCGCGTATATCGAGGTCACCGCGATCTTCGAGCGGCGCGCCAGCTCCGCCATGGTGATTTCCTCGAAAGGTTTTTTCTCGAGCAATTCCACGAACGCGTCGAGCACGCGCTCCAGGGTCCGGCGGCTGCGCGCCTGCCGGGGTGCATAGACGCGATCCAATTGGACGATGGCATCCATCTTCATAAATGTAATTGTAGTGTTATTACATTTTGGGCCGAGCGCGCAAGCGTTTCCATTATGACCGATTCCGCCAGCGGGGTTTCCCTGCGGCGGCTCGCACAGTTATAAAATCACATGGCATCGACCTCGTTTCCGAAAAACTTTCTGTGGGGCACCGCAAGCGCGTCTTACCAAATCGAGGGCGCGCACAATGAGGACGGCAAGGGCGAGTCTATCTGGGATCGCTTCTCGCATACGCCCAACAAGATCAAGCACGGCGATACCGGCGATGTCGCATGCGATTTTTACCATCGCTATCGCGACGACATCGCGCTGATGGCGGACCTCGGGCTGAATGCCGCGCGCATTTCGCTCGCATGGCCGCGCATCGTGCCGGATGGAAAGGGCGAGACCAATCAGAAGGGCATCGATTTTTACAATCGCGTCATCGACGAGCTGCTGAAGCACAACATCCAGCCCTTCGTCACGCTCTACCATTGGGATCTTCCGCAGGTGCTCGAGGACCTCGGCGGATGGACCAATCGCGACACCGCGCGTCACTTCGGTGATTATGCCGCCATCTGCGCGAAGCACTTCGGCGATCGCGTCAAGCATTGGATGGCGTTCAACGAGCCGTGGATTTTCACCGTGCTCGGCTACATATTCGGAATCCACGCGCCGGGAATTCAGAATCGCAAGCTCGCGATGCGCGCCGGCCACATCGTGAACCTCGCGCAGGGCTTGGGCGTCCGCGCGATTCGCGCCAACACCAGGCCCGAGATGGTCGGGACCGCATTCAGCATGCAGCCAGTTTTTCCAAAGACCGATTCGGTCGAAGATCGCGAGGCCGCCGAGCGCTACCATCGCTTCAACAACGTGTGGTTCCTCGAAACCGCGATGGAGGGCCGCTATCCGAAAATCTTCCTCGAGGGCACCGAGGAGGAGTGGCTCGATGTGCAGCCGGGCGACATGGACGTTGTGAAAGCACCGCTCGATTTCATCGGCATCAATCTCTACACGCGGATGACGATCGCGCACGACCCGCACGACACCATGATGGGAACGCGGCCGGCATATCATGGCGAGGAAAATGAGCTGACGGATTTCGGCTGGGAGGTTTATCCGCAGGCCCTCTCGGAAATGATCCTGCGTATCTCGCGCGACTATCCGAAGCTGCCGATCTACGTCACCGAGAATGGCGCTTCATATGGCGAGAAGCCCGACGCCGATGGCCAGGTTCGCGATCAGCGGCGCATCCGTTTCCTGCGTGGATATATCAGCGAGATGGGACGCGCGATCGAGAAGGGCGCCGACGTTCGCGGCTACTTCCTGTGGACTTTCACCGACAACTTCGAATGGGCCGAAGGCTTTCAGCAGCGCTTCGGCATCGTGTACTGCGACTTCGAGACTCAGCAGCGCATCGTCAAGGAAAGCGGGCATTGGTACTCGCAGCTCGCGCGCACCAACATGCTCGATTACGATCCGCGCGAGTGAGCAGCATCTTGCGGCGGCGCTTCCAGTCCGATACTCGGTCTAGTTCCTAATGGACAGCGCCAATCTACTGATCTGGGTTCACATCCTCGCGATGTCTGCGTACTTCGGCGCGCAGTTCGCAGTCATCTATATGTTGTTGCCGGTCGCGGAGCAGGCGGGCGATGAATCACGGCGCCGGGCGGCGCTCATCACCGGATTCAAATTCTACAATCCGTTCACGATCGCGATGCTCGGCATCGTCGTCATCACCGGCGCGATGCGTCTTACTGACGTCAAGGCCGAGATGAAGTTCGAGTACTTCACGCGCATCTGGGCCGCGCTGTCGCTGAAGCTCGGGCTGGCGTTTCTGCTCATCTTCATCCAGACCTACATCACGTTCGGGCTGACGTTCAGGATCGGGCGGCAAGAGGAGGTTGCCGCGCATGGCGACGGCGAGCCGTTCACGGTCGAGCGGCTTAACTCGATGCTGCGCCGCATCCGCGCCATGATCTGGGTCACCATTTTACTCACCGCCGCAATCATCTTCGTGTCTCTCACCGTCATGAAGCGTGCGGTCAGTGAAACCGCGAGCGCTTCGATCAACGCGATGGTTGATACTGTTTCACACCAATCCAACGAGCGAGGTGACGATCCAAGCCAGCGTCAGAAAACCGAATACCACGCCGGGCAGCTCGTTGAGCATCGCATAGCGGGCGCGATTGGTGGCCTCGGTCGCGCGCTCTTCGTTGTTCACCAATCCTGGGATAGTTGCTTCATTGATTCGTGCGTTCATGTTCCTTCCTCCGAGGTCGTTAGTTGTTGTGGTGATGCCGCTTAGACCAGGCCGAACAGCGAGGTGATGATCCACGCCAGGGTCAGGAATCCGAACACCACGCCGGGCACCTCATTGAGCATCGCGTACTGCGCGAAATGGGTGCCTTCGCTGGTCTGTTCGTCGTTGCGGATGTATCCGTTTATGGTTGCTTCACTGCTTCGTGCGTTCATGGTCTTGATCCTCCTGCGAACTCGATGGGGGAGACTTGAGCAAGCACGATGCCAGCGATGAAATGCTTGGTTTAAGCCGACCTGTCGCGATTTACGAAATCGTAAATGCCTTCACATCTGAAAATGCTTAGGTTTTTCAAGGGTTATCGGGCATCTCAGCAATATCGCATTACGCGAGAGGTAATTCGCGATTCGCGCGCATTCGCAAATGATTGTCGCAGTTCGCGAATTGCGCATGCCGAACCATGCAGTGATTTTACTGCGAAGAGCCACCATCGAGCGCCTCTATCATTCCTCCCCGGCTTTTGAGAGATTTCGTCCATGACCGATGCTTCCGATTCGTCGCCGAGCCAGCCCGGGACAAAATCGACTGGGCCCCTCGTCGAGCCGCCGATCGCAACTAAACCCGCGCCCGAGGCTTCTACCTTGGCCATTCCCCCCACCCTGCCGGATCGAGACTTCTTCCTGCGGCTTGGCGAGGTGGCGATTTTCCTGGTCGCGGTCGTGGGCGCGGTCGCGCTCGGCCTCGCGATCACCAGCTACTTCACAGCCCACACCTACATCGCCGCGTATCTGCTCGCGTATGCGGGTTTTCGATGCGCGGATCTTTTGGTGCGCGACGAATACGGTCCCGATCCATCGCGCGATGCGGTCGCGCGGCGGGTTGCCGATCAGGGACCATTGCTGCTGCTATTCTTCGCCGCCCCCTTCGAGCGCACCTATCTATGGGGTGGCGAAGCGCCGCGATGGCTCAGCGGGCTGGCACTTGCGATGGAACTGGGAGGGCTATGGCTCGCGCTGGGGGCGCGCATCCAGTTGGGATTCTTCTCATGGGAGAAGCGCAACGGCATCGATAAGCACGTGCTGGTGCAGAGCGGCTTTTATCGCTTCATCCGTCATCCGGTTTATGCGGGAATGTATGTCGCACTGGTCGCATGGCCAATTGCATATGGCGCACCGATCTCGGCGCTGCTCGCGATCACCTTCATTGGAATCGTGATGCGGCGCCTGATCAGCCGCGAAGAGAAGCTTTTGCTCGAGCGCTACGGCGAGGACTATCGAAAATATCAGGACGCCAGCGACGCGATGATTCCTAATCTGTGGTGATGACGCGCGGTCACTTCCTAGTCCGCGCCTTCAATTGACACGAGACCAGCGCGCAGTAGGCGCGCTCGACCGAATCGGTCACAAACGACTGGCCGCATCGCGCGCAGCGTCGGATCGATTCTCCCGGCGCGAGCAGCGGCTCCAGTTTCTCGAGGTCGCTCTCGCTGCGCTCCGATGATGCCGATTCGATTTCCAGCTTGATGCCCCGGGCAGCGGAAGCCGCGAGCTTGTCGGCGCGCTCGTTGTTCTTGTCGCCGGCATGACCGCGCACCCATTCGAAGCGGACCTTGCGCGACGCGACTTCGCGATCGAGGTCGCGCCAGAACTCGTCATTCGCCTTGCGCTTCCATCCCAGCATCATCGTGTTGACGACGTAAGAGCTGTCGCTGCGCACGATGACCTCGGAGCCCGGCTCGATGTCTCGCAAGCCTTCGATCGCGGCGGTGATTTCCATCTTGTTGTTGGTGGTCGCCGGATACGGCCCGCCGCTCAGCTCGCGATACTCGCTGGGGGGTTCGGCGATGACGACGCCCCATCCGCCGGGCCCTGGATTTCCCAGGCAGGCGCCGTCGGCATAGATGACGTATTTGCGGGTCGACTCAGACATTAACGCGTTGGTTTTGTGAAGGCGGCGCGGCGCTCGCGATGGAGCTGCTCGAACCAATCAAGGTAGGTGCGCGCAGATTTTTCCCAGGAGAAGTCGGCGGCAAAACAATTCGCCATCAGCTTGCGCCAATGCTCGCGATTGCCAAAGAGCATGGTCATTCGGCCCAGCGCGCCGAGCAGATCATCCGCGCGATACTCCTCGAACACGATGCCGTTGCCTTTGCCGGTCTTCGGATCGAATTCGCTCACGGTGTCGCACAGGCCACCGGTCGCGCGGACTACCGGCGGAGCGCCGTACTTCATCGCATACATCTGGGTGAGGCCGCACGGCTCGAAGCGCGAGGGCATCAGGAACGAATCGCAGCCGGCTTGAATCTTGTGCGCGAGGACGTTGTCGAATTCGTCGACGATGCGGAACTTGTCCGGGTAGCGGCGCTGTGCGTCGCGAAAGTAGGCCTCAAAGGTGGTGTCTCCGTTCGCCAGCATCACGATTTGCAGGTTCATCTGCATGCTGCGATCGAAGGCGTCGCGTAAAAGATCGAAGCCCTTTTGCGAGGTCATCCGCGACACCATACCGACCAGCGGCGCGCCTTCGCGCGGCGCCAGCTTGATCTCTTTGAGCAACTGGCTTTTGCAGACGCTCTTACCATCGAGGCGATCCGGCGTGTACTTCGCTGCGATGTCGGCGTCGGTGGCGGGATTCCATTCAGCGTAGTCCGCACCATTGAGGATACCGCGAAAGTACGCGCCCTTCTTTTGCAACACGCCTTCGAGTCCGAAGCCGTAGTCGGGATCGCTGAGCGCCTCGGCGGCATAGCTAGGACTTACGGTGCTGACGGCCTGGCTCATCATGACCGCGCCCTTCATCAGATTGACGTGATCGAAAAATTCGAGGCCATCGACGGTGTAATAGCTCCAGTCGATACCGAGCAGCGAGTAATCGACCGGATCGAAAACTCCCTGGTAGGCGAGATTGTGAATGGTATAAACCGAAACCGCGTCGCGCAGTTTGGCGCTGATGTGCTCGTCCGCCTTCATCATGATCGTGGCCGCGGCGGCGTGCCAGTCATGCGCATGGAGCACGTCGGGATGAACATAGTTGGCGGCGATCGCGGCTGCGGCGCGTCCGAAGAAGATGTAGCGCATCACGTTGTCGTAGAAGGGCTTGCCGCGATCGGCGTAGATGCCCTCGCGATCGAAAAAGCCGTCGTGCCCGACGAGGTACATCGGAATGCCGGCGGGTCCTTCGGCCTGCAGAATGGAAAAGCTCTCGACGCCGTGGCCGAAATGGTTTTCATCGATCTCAGCGACGGTAGTGGTCTTTAGCTGCCGCAGTATCGAGCGATATCCGGGGAGGATCAGGACCGGATCGGCGCCGAGCTTTTTCAGCGCGACCGGGAACGCGCCGATGACATCCGCCAGCCCGCCGGCCTTGGCCCATGGTGATATTTCTGCCGCGACGATCGCAATTTTCATTTCGAAACCGAGACCTGCGTAATGAGGTAGGTAACCGCTCACGGCTGCTTCCGCGAGAATAGCGAAGAGTAGCGAAGGCCGAGGTTCCATCGCAACGGCAGCGCGTCGCGATAAAATCGCCGAGCGGTCAGTTTATATCCGATTGGCGCCATTTTTTGATGCGTGACAGACTACGGACTCCGCGCCGCCGCGCGCGCGTCGATTTTCGCATGCCGAACAAAGTAACCATAGTCGCAGCCCTATACGTCAATCCCGGTCGCGAGGCCGAATTCGCGCAATTCGAAACCGCCGCGGAAACCATCATGCAACGCCATGGCGGCCGCCTGGAGCGAAGGATCGGATTTCCAGCGAGCACAGACCAGCCGCACGAGGTTCACATCGTCACGTTTCCCGACCAGCAGGCATTCGAGCAGTACCGCGCCGACGCCGACCTGCAAGCCCTGGCGGACCTGCGCGCCCGCGCCATTCGTCAAACCACAGCCTGGATCGGTGGCGATTTAGGCAGCTTCATCAAGGGCTGATGCTCACTCCTTGATTTCCACCACCGTGACCCCCGGATGCGACGTCGCCAGCGCCGCGGGGAACGGCTTGCCCTTCAGATATTTATCGAGGAACGCGCGGCTGTAGTCGATTATCGCGGACTGATATTTCGGGTTGAGGTCGGTCCAGGCGAAATGTCCGGCGCCGTCGAACTCGACGTAATACTTCGGGGCGGGACTTTGTGGATACGCGCCGTTACCCTTGTTGATGAACGGCGTGATGCCGATATCGCGCGTGCCTCCCTGGTACATCACGGGAGCATCGAGGCCACTAAGAGTTTCCTTGTTGATGAACGGCGCGGCATAAGGCGAGAGCGCAAGGATCGCCTTCACGCGCGGATCCTTCCAATGCGCCCATCCGCCGCCGACGCCTAAAACCGTGTAACCGCCCAGCGAATGACCGACGAGCCCGAGGTGATTCCAATCATATGGCGCATCGCGAAAACGCGGATCATTGCTGAGCGCATCGATGAGCTTCTCGATGTCTTGAGCGCGATCGGCGTAGGTCGTATCGCTCCACTCGGTCGGATCGCGAAACGGCGCTTGGGGTCGATCGAACCACGCGCGAAGATTCCGGCATGCGGCATCATGGTGATTCGGTGCGAACACCGCATAGCCCGAATCCGCGAGCGCCTCAGTTAGAAACTTCGATTGCGTGCTGCAGCCATGAAAGCCGTGCGAGAAAATGATGACCGGCCACGGACCCGGCGTCCCCGGCTTCGGAAGCCACGCCATGACTTCGAGGCCGGCCACCTGCAGTTTCTCCGGAGGGGATGTGCTCTCAGCAGCGATAGCCGCGCGGCTCACAATCAGACATAGAGCAAGCGCAATCATCACTGCAGATCCGCTTCGATGAGAGTCGCGATTCACCACGCGATCATGAAGGGGATGCCGCCCAAGAAAAAGGGCCGCCGATTTCTCGGCAGCCCTTCCATTCGTGAACATTTCGAATCAGTTGAGCACGGTGCGCTCGGGCCGCGACTCCTCAATCTGATCGGGCTCGTCGCCGTTGCGCAGCGCATAGCCGAGGACCTCATCGACGGTGTCGACGAAGTGCATAGTCAGCTCGCGCCGCAGCTCCTCGGGGATATCCTCGAGGTCGCGCTCGTTGCGCCGCGGCATGATGATGGTCTTGATGCCCGCGCGACGCGCCGCCAGCACTTTCTCCTTGATGCCGCCGACCGGCAGCACCTTGCCGCGCAGCGTGATCTCACCAGTCATCGCGACGTACGGACGGCATGGACGCCCGGTCAGCAGCGACGCCAGCGACGTCGCAAGCGTGACGCCCGCCGATGGCCCGTCCTTCGGAATCGCGCCGGCCGGCACGTGCACGTGGATATCGGAGGTATCGTAAAAATCGGGCGCGATGCCAAGCCGATCGGCGCGCGAACGAATGTACGACAGCGCCGCCTGCGCCGATTCCTTCATCACATCGCCGAGCGAGCCGGTCAGCGTCAGGCCCTTCTGCCCCTTCATCCGCGTGGATTCGATGAACAAAATATCGCCGCCACTGGCAGTCCATGCGAGCCCGGTTGCGACGCCGGGATCCTGCGTGCGATCCGCAACTTCGGCGAAGAACTTCGGCGGTCCGAGATACTTCTGGATCATCTCGGGAACGATCTTCTCCGGCGGCTGCTCACCTTCGGTCACGCTGCGCGCGATCTTTCGGAATACGTGCGCGATCTCGCGCTCGATATTGCGCAGGCCCGCCTCGCGAGTGTAGTTGCGCACCACCTCGGAAACCGCGGGCTGAGTGAAATCGATCGTGAGGTTACCCAGCCCATTCTCAATCAGCTGCTTGGGAATGATGTGGCGTTTGACGATTTCGAGCTTCTCTTCCTCGGTATAGCCGGGCAACTCCAGGACTTCCATCCTGTCCAGCAACGCGTGCGGGATCGAGTCGAGCACGTTGGCCGTGGTCAGGAAGAGCACCTTCGACAGATCGAACGGAACGTCGAGGTAGTGATCCTGGAAGGTGTTGTTCTGCTCGGGATCGAGGACTTCGAGGAGCGCCGCGGCCGGATCGCCACGGAAATCGGCGCCGAGCTTATCGACCTCATCGAGGATGAACAGCGGATTATTCGCGCCCGCGTTGCGAATGCCCTGAATGATGCGACCCGGTAGCGATCCGATGTAGGTGCGCCGATGCCCGCGAATCTCGGCCTCGTCGCGGATGCCGCCCAGCGACAGGCGCACGAACTTGCGACCCATCGCGCGCGCAATCGAGCGTCCAAGCGAGGTCTTGCCGGTTCCCGGAGGCCCGACGAAGCAAAGGATCGGACCCTTGGTATCGTTCTTCAGTTTGCGCACCGCGAGGAATTCGAGAATGCGCTCCTTGATCTTGTCGAGGTCGTAATGATCCTCATCGAGGACGGTCCGGGCATGCTTGATGTCGAGGTTGTCCTCAGTTGATACAGCCCACGGCAAGGTCACCAGCCAATCGAGGTAGGTCCGCACCACAGTATGCTCCGCCGACTCCGGCGGAATCATCTTTAGGCGCTCTAATTCCTTATTAGCCGCCTTAAGAGCCTCTTCAGGCATCTTAGCCGCCTCGATCTTTTTCTCGATTTCCTCGAGTTCGCCGCTCCGGGAGTCCCCGTCGCCGAGCTCCTTCTGAATCGCTTTTAACTGCTGCCTGAGGTAGTACTCGCGTTGATTCTTGTTTAATTCAGTCTGAACCTGCGACTGAATCTTATGCCCCAGTTCGAGCAGCTCGATTTCGCGGGTCAGGATGGCGATGAGCTTCTCCAGCCGCTGCCGAACGTCGATGCTCGAGAGCAGGTCCTGCGCTTCCTCGACGGCAATCTTCAGGTACGATGCGACCAGGTCGGTCAGCCGTCCCGGCTCGCGCACCTGCATCGCGATTCCCTGCAACTCATCGGGCAGGTAGGGAACCAGCGAGACAAATTTCGAAAACTGGCTGACCAAATGCGCCTGGAGCGCGTCAACTTCTTTATCCGCCACCAGCTCATCATGGAGCCGTTGCACATGCGCCTTGAAGTATGGCTCGCGCTGCGTGAAGTCGAGCAGTTCGAGGCGCGCGAGTCCCTGCACGAGGACGCGCACGCTCTGGTCCGGATAGCGCAGCATCTTGAGGATGCGTACCGCGGTGGCGCGTTGAAACACGCCCTCCGGCCCCGGATTTTCCTCTTCCGGATTCTTCTGCGCGGCCAGCGCGATGATGCGATTGCCCTGGCCGACGCTGTCTATCAGTTTTAACGACGCTGCTCTGGAAACCAGGAATGGATGGATCTGGCTCGGGAAAATGACGATTCCGCGAAGCGGAAGTACCGGCAGGATTTCGGGAATCTCGACCTGGCTGAGATCCTCGTCAACGTCGAACTTCTTCTCACCCTTGGGCTTATCTGACATTAGCGGTTATACCCTTTTGGAGAGAACTCGCCGCCCAAATCGTCCCCCCGCTGCTTCCGACCGGCTCTGGGTTTACCGTAGTATACGGGTACAAGGCAGACAAGATAATCTCCGTGAGATCAAACGTAAGCATGGATGTGGGACCGCGCCAGCGGCGAAAAAATCTTGGCCAAACATCGATTTGAAAAACTCTTCAGCGCGGATGAAGCCAATCGAGCTGATCCCGCGCCTCGAAATCCTGGTGCGCGACCTGCAAATCCAGGCCGGCGCGATGCGTAAGCGAATCGGCGACCTGTCCCGTTTTGACGATAAGCTTGGCGAGCTTGACCTACCGAAGGTAATCGCGCGCTATCCTGAGCTGCAGCCCCTGGCCGCCCGGATGAGCGAAATCGCCAGCGAGATTCAGGAGATGGGCTGTTTCCTCAAGGATATCGATCAGGGCCTGGTGGATTTCCCCTTTCTTATCGAGGGCGAGGCCGACGAGGAGGACGATGTGGTCTTCTTATGTTGGCAGTATGGCGAACAGCGCGTCGTAGCATGGCATAGCGTCGAGAGCGGCTTCGGGCAGCGCCAGCCACTCCCCGGCGCCTCGAAACCGTTGCTCAACTAAACCAGTGATAGCTTAACAACAGGTCGCCTCGGAACGGATGTTCTAAATGATCGTTCTCCTTTTTATATACTTGCTCGCACTCGGATGCTGGCTGGGCTCGATAATTTTCTTCGTGTTTTGTACTGCGACAGCCTTCAAGGTGCTCGCGCGACCCGATGCGGGAAATTTCGTCAGCGTTCTTTTTCCGCGCTACTACATGCTCGGTTATATCGCCGGCGGCATCGCATTCATCCTCGCGATCTATCTTCTGGTCGCCAGCGGCGGACCTCGCGGATGGTGGCTGGCGAGCGTCCTGACTATCGGCATAGCACTCGGCTGCAGCGTTTATGCGGGAACCGTAATCCGTCCCCGGGTCCATGCCATCCGAACGGTGTCCGAGGACCCAAATCCAGATCCCGCAACCAAGGCCGAATTCGACCGCCTCCACCACTGTCTGTCAGGCTCAATGGCGCGGTCCTGTTGCTCGACTTGATCGCATTGTTCGGCACCGCCGCCGCGCTCGCGCCCCGCCCATAATAGAAATGTTCAAAGCGATCGTTCTCGACCTCTTCGATACGCTGGTCAATTGGGATCCTGACGGGCTTCCGCTGATGCATTGGAAAGGCCGCGACATCCATTCGACGGTCCCCTGGATTCTGCCCAAGGTGCAGGAAGTCCTCGGCAGAAAATACGACCTCGAAGTGTTCATGACGGCTTATACCGCGGTGTACGAGGAAATTAATCACGAGCGCGAGCGCGACGGTATCGAGATCACGTGCTTCGAGCGCTTTGAACGTACCCTGCAGCGCCTCGGCGTCGAAGACGGCGTCACCTCGAAGCAGCTGGCCGAAGAGCTGACCCGCATCCACATGCGCGGCGTGCGGAACGTCACCTCGGCGCCGGCCGCGCGCAAAGATGCGGTCCGGCGGCTCGCGGAAACCTATCGCCTCGGGCTGCTGTCGAACTTCGATGATTCGAAAACTGGATGGGAAATCATGGCCGACACCGGGGTCAAGGATAAGTTCGAAGCCATCATCATCTCCGCGGACTTGCGCCTGCGAAAGCCGAATCCGAAAATCTTCGAGCGCATGCTCGCGATGCTGAATCTTGACCGCGCCCGAGGTCCTCTTCGTCGGCGACACGCCTCATCATGATGTCGGCGGCGCGAAAGCGGTCGGGATGTCAGCGGCATGGATCAGCCGTCACGCGCTGCCGCTTCCCGAGGGCGTCGCGCAACCGGACTACATCATCCGCGACCTCGCGGAACTGCCCGAGGTGCTGGAGAATCAGAGGTAACCACCGAGGCACGGAGACACCGAGGAAGAATCTGCAGTGAATTTACGTTTCGAGACTCACGCGTTTGTCCGACCTAACTGTGCCTCCGTGCCTTTGTGGTGAAATCTTTTCTTCGCGCTCGCGAGGCTGATCAACGATGAACCCCGCACAAAAAATGGCGATGGCATCGCTCGAACGCGCACCCTTCTCCGCCTTGCTCGGATTGAAAATCATCTCCGCCGAAAATGGCGTGGCGGAAGTGCGGATGCCATTTTCCGACAAGCTCCTCAACGACGGCGGCCCCAACGTTCCGATTCATGGCGGCGCGATCGCATCGCTCGCGGACTTCACTGCATGCGTCGCGATTTGGAGCCTCGCGGCTACCCAGCGCAGCGCGACCATCTCGATGACGGTGAACTACACTGGCCCCGGCATCCGATCTGATCTGGTGGCACGCGCGACGGTGCGACGCCATAGCAAACGGGTCGCGAGTATCAATGTCGAAATTCGCGATCGAGCGGATGCGCTGGTTGCGGATGCGCTGGTGACCTACAAAATCGCCTGAACTTTTTCCTTGAAGTCGCGCGTTGAATTTTCTAAAGATCGCAGCGTCTGATCTCTAGTCGGGCGCGCGAACATCGACATCAATCTCCAACTGAATCCGACGCCGCCCGCATATGGAGAGATCGATATGCTGCATTACGCACTGGTGTTTCTGGTAATCGCGATCGTCGCGGGCGTTCTCGGCTTCGGCGGAATTGCCGGAACGGCCGCGGGTATCGCGAAAATTCTGTTCTTCGTGTTCCTGATTCTTTTCCTCGTCGGCCTGGTCGCGGGACGAGGATCAACCACGGTTTAGTTGCATTGAATGGGGGCCGGCGCGATGAGTTTCGTGCCGATGAGATCGCGCGAGGTTAAAACCTTCGCGCGATTCTTTTTGTGCTACATCTGATCCCGTGAACCAGATCCTCGACGCGATTCGTTCGGCGGCTGCGCTGAGCGGTTTGAACCTCGTTGCCGCAACCCCAACCGATCATTACGACGGCGCGGTAAAGCCCGAGTATCAGGCTCGCGCCATCGCACCCGGCGCACGATCCATCGTGGTGATCGGAAATGGCGGCAGCGATTTCTGGAAAGCATTCAAACGGCATGCGGATGAAAATTCCGGCTGGATGATGCGCGACAATCCCCTCGATGATTTCACTCGCGTTGTCATCGAACGCGATATCGCGCCCGTGCTCGCCGGTTCGGCAATCGCGCACACCATCATCTATCCATTTATGAGCAGCGGTCCGACGCTGAATTTCATGGAAGCCGGGAAGGCTGCGGGACTCAGCGGACCCAGCATCCTCGGCGTCGTCGTACATCCAGTCTATGGACCATGGATCGCGTTTCGCGCCGCGATCTTACTCAATCAATCGATCGATGCGCCCGGTGAAGCCTACCAATTCGATCCGTGCCCTTCATGTATCCCGCGCACCTGCATCAGCTCGTGCCCGGCCGAAGCAGTGTCTGCCAGTGGATGGGACATCCCCAAGTGCCTGACCCATCGGGTTGAAATGGAAGCCGATTGCGCGCCGCGATGTCACGCGCGCGCCGGATGCGTGCTCGGCCCCGAACATCGTTATCCTGACGAGGAGCTCGCCTATCATCAGATGCGGGCTCTCCGCGCGATGCGCCCCTACTACGAAACGCACATCAAGCCGAAGAGCAGGCAGTAACCACAGAGGCACGGAGACACAGATTAGGTCAGACAACAACCGGAAAATGCCGTCTTTTAGACGTGGGTGCGTTGAAGTTGATCAGCAACCCCACTCTAAAACCGGTGAGCTTCAGATAACTGAGGAGTTGCGCCTCGAAGACCGGCTGTATCCGTTGAACCGATTTCAGTTCCACGATCACAGATTCTGCGACCAGCAAGTCGAGCCTGAGGCCGCCTTCGGCCGTAAGGCCCTTGTATCGCACAGGCAGGGCAACTTGAGAACGAAAGTCTATTTTCCTCAGAGTCAGTTCATGGCAGAGACAGGCTTCGTAAACTGATTCGAGCAGCCCCGGCCCAAGTTCCCGATGGACGCTAAAGGCTGCGTCAACAATCTTTCCGGAAATCTCGTTGATGAATCCGGGAACGGGGTCGGGTCGCTGCACTTTCGAACTCCGGCTTCCCGAATATCTGCGATGCTGGCTCTAGTCAAGGACGGAGCATCACAGAGTCACGGTACGATCACAGACAGTGGCACCCAACGCATCGCTGCCCTTCAGTGTCTCCGTGCCTCTGTGGTTACTTCTGAATCTTCTTCGCCACCTCGGTCGCGAAATACGTCAGGATCAAATCCGCGCCGGCGCGGCGAATCGACGTCAAAACCTCCATGACGGTGCGCTCCTCATCGAGCCATCCGTTGAGGCCCGCCGCCCGAATCATCGAATACTCACCCGACACATTGTAGGCCGCGACCGGAACGTTGAACTCATGCTTCACGCGGTAGATGAGATCGAGATACGGCAGCGCCGGCTTCACCATCACGATGTCGGCGCCCTCTTCCAGATCGAGCGCAACCTCGCGCATCGCCTCATCACCGTTGGGCGGATCCATCTGATAGGAGCGGCGGTCGCCGAACTTGGGCGCCGATTCCGCAGCCTCGCGAAATGGACCATAGAATGCCGACGCGAACTTCGCCGAGTAGGCCATGATCGCGACATGCGCAAATCCGCTCTGATCCAGCGCCGTGCGAATCGCGCCGACGCGGCCATCCATCATGTCGGAGGGCGCCACGATATCGGCGCCCGCGCGCGCATGCGAAAGCGCCTCGCGCACCAAAAGCTCGAGACTCGCATCGTTGTCAACTTCGTTGCCGGCAATCGCGCCGCAGTGGCCGTGATCGGTGTACTCGCACATGCAGACATCGGTGATGACGCACAGGCCGGGCACCCGCTCCTTGACCTCGCGAATGGCGCGCTGCACCTCGCCGGAGTCATTCCACGCCTCGCTGCCAACGGCGTCTTTGCGCTCCGGAATCCCGAAGAGAATGATCGCCGGCACGCCCGCCGCATGCGCCTCGCGCGCCGCGCTGACGATGTTGTCCACTGAGAGTTGCGCCACTCCCGGCATCGAGGTCACCGGACGTTTCACCTCGCGCCCCGGACAGACGAAGTAGGGCTGAATGAGATTATCAGGCGAGAGCCGCGTCTCACGAATCATGCGCCGCAGCGTCTCGGTTCGACGCAGCCGGCGCGGCCGATTTATCGGGAATCCCATAGTTCGCACCTCGCGATCGGAGTCACCACAGAGCCACAGAGACACTGAGAGAGCAGCCGACAAGGGGACGTCGAAGCTCTTGTCTGATTCACTGTGTCTCTGTGCCTCAGTGGTTCCCTCTGCATCTTAGTCCGCGCCCTGCGATGACGCGAAGTAGTCGCGAATCGCCGCGACCAGCCCGGCAATGGTGTATTCGCGCGGCATCGCCACGATTTCGAAGCCGAGTTCGCTCGCGGTAGCAGCGGTGATCGGACCGATCGCCGCGGCTTTGGTTCCGAGCCGCGGCTTTCCAACAATTTCCACCAAGTTTGCCGCCGTACTGGAACTGGTGAATGCGATGAGATCGTAGCCACTCACGGATAGCGCCTGGCGTATGCGATCGAAAGCCGCGCCAGATGGGGTGACAGTTTTATAGGCCGGCGCGACGACCACCTCCGCAGCTCCCTTTTCTCGCAGCATCCGTGGCAAAGCTTCGCGTGCTATCTGCGCTCGAGGAATCAGGATGCGCGCCCCGCGAATTCTCGCCGCGCCGATTGCCTCGACGATCGCCTCGCCGCGATACACGGCCGGCATCGCATCGACGAGGAGCGCGTATTCTTTCAGCGCCGCGGCGGTCGCCGGACCAATCGCCGCGAGGCGCGCCGACCCCATCGCGCGAATGTCTTTTTGTAGGGTTTTCAGCCTGCCAATGAACGCCTCAACCCCGGTCGCGCTGGTGAAGATGATCCAATCGAATGCATCGAGGCCCGCGATCGACTTATCCATGGTCGCATAGGAATCGGGGGCGACCGTCGCGATCGTCGGGAACTCGACCACCTCGGCGCCCAGCGCGCGCAGCTCCCGCGCAAAGTTCGAGACCTTCTCGCCCGCGCGCGTTACGACGATCCTCCGTCCAAACAGCGGCATCCGTTCCGCCCACTTCAAGTGCTCGCGCAAATCGGCGCATTGCCCGACCACCACCACCGCGGGCGCACCGAGCTGCGCGCGTTCGACCTCATCGGCGAGCGTCGCCAGCGTCGAGACCACGGTCTTCTGACTCGCGACGGTGCCCCATTGGATCGCGGCTGCCGGGGTCGTCGCCGGCAAACCCGCATCGGCAAGGCGCTTCAGCACACCGCGCAGACGCGCCGTCGCCATCAGGATCACCAGGGTGCCGCGCGGGTTCGCCGCGCGCGCCAGCTCATCCCATGGCACCGACGCCGCGCCCTTGCTTGCATCCTCATGGCCAGTCACGAACGCGACGAACGAGCCGTGCTCACGATGAGTGAGCGGAATGCCCGCGAACGCCGGCGCCGCAATCGCCGAGGTCACGCCCGGCACCACCTCGAACGCGATGCCCGCCGCCGCGAGCGCCTCGGCCTCCTCGCCTCCGCGCCCGAAGATGAAGGGGTCGCCGCCTTTCAGGCGCACCACCGCCATCCCCTTGCGCGCGTGGGCGATCAGCATCGCGTTGATTTCGGATTGTTCGAGGTCTTTGTGCGCGCCGCCGCGCTTGCCCGCATGAATCAGTTCCGCCGACGCCGGCGCGAGGCGCAGCAAACCGGGGTTCACCAGGCTGTCGTAGACCACGACCTGCGCGCGGCTGAGAATCTCCGCGCCGCGCATCGTGATCAGATCGACAGCGCCGGGTCCCGCGCCGACCAGGAAAACTTTTCCGCTGCTATGAGAGTCCATCAAGGAGTTCGCGCGCACCGCGCGAAATCATTCTAACACCGAGCTTCTCGCCGATGCGCCTCGCACCGGCCGCGTCTCCCGCGTCGAGGTGTTCGGAAATTTCATCGGCGAGCTCGCGCACGCCATCGACGCTGAAGAGGATCGCGCGCATCGCGATTTGGTCATCTATATACGTGGCCTTGACGCCGACCGGCGTGACGCACGAGGCATGAATCGACGCGAGGAACGCGCGCTCGGCCGCCGTTTCGCATTCGGTCCGCGGATGGTTCAACGACGCGACCGCGCGCTCGATTTCTTCGGAGCCGCAGATTTTCCCATCGGCGAGGCACTCGATCGCGAGCGCTGCCTGCGCCGCGGTCGGCACGAACTCGCGCTCATCGAGTTCCTCGTACTTGATTTCCGCGAGCTTGCCGAGGCGCTTCAACCCCGCAATCGCCACGATGATCGCATCCATTTCGCCCGACATTACCCGTCCGAGCCGCGTATCGACATTGCCGCGCAGCGGCACCACCTCGAGGCCGCGATTGATCCGCAGCGCCTGGAATTTCCTGCGCGGCGACGAGGTTCCGAGCCTCGCGCCTTGCGGCAATGACGTGAGCGACGCGCCACTCTGAGTGATGAGCGCATCATATGGATTCTCGCGCGGCGGCGTCGCGACGATGCGAAACTCGGGCGGCAGCACCGCCGGCAGATCCTTCATCGAATGGACGGCGATATCAACGCGCCGCTCGACCAGCGCCTGCTCCAGCTCCTTGATGAAGAGTCCCTTGCCGCCGACCTCGGCGAGCGAGGGGGTGAGAATTTTATCGCCGCTGGTTTTGATTGGAACGATTTCGATCGCGAGGCCCGGCGACGCGGCGGCAATCGCATCGCGCACCATCTCGGCCTGAATGATCGCAAGCTTGCTGGGCCGCGATCCGATTCTGAGCTTCGCCTTCATGGTTCACGAACATAATAGCCGTCCAGCGCCATGTTTCGACATGCTTACAAACATCGGCGAGCCGGTGATTCAATGCAAAGTTCGCATACTGGGACCAAAGGCGCATAGAAACGGCTTCGGGCCTTGGGCTAAACACGAAACCAGCCATTCGTCAGCGAATTATGATTTGAGGAATCCGCAATGGGAACCTGGTCTCTGGCAGTTGTGTTTGCCGTTCTGGAACTGGCCGCGAGCATCACCGCGTTGCCCGCGTATGCGCAACAAATCGATCGCACCCAATTGCCTATACCGGACAGTCATTACAAGTATCCTGGCAAGATTCCGCTCGATGCGCGCGACGCAAAATTCCCCCCCATCAAACCATTACGGCCGCCCGAAGGAGCGCCAAATGTAGTCGTGATTTTGCTCGATGATGTCGGCTTCGGCGCGCCCAGCACCTTCGGCGGCGGAATCAATATGCCGACCCTCGATGCGCTCGCGAAGCAGGGACTGCGCTACACGCAGTTCCACACCACGGCGCTGTGCTCACCCACGCGGCAGGCGCTTCTGACCGGACGCAATCATCATTCGGTCGGGATGGGATCGATCACCGAACTGGCTACGAGCGCTCCTGGAAATACCGGGATGCGGCTGAACGACGCCGCCACCGTCGCACAAATCCTCGAGATGAATGGGTATAACACCGCGGCCTTCGGCAAGATGCATCAGACACCGGTTTGGGAAACCAGTATCTCGGGTCCTTACACGCGTTGGCCGATTGGCGATGGATTCGAAAAGTTTTACGGCTTTCTGGGTGGAGAGACCAACCAGTGGGCGCCGCTGATCTTTGACGGCGTGACGCACGTCGAGCCTCCCCACACACCCGGCTATAACTTCATGACCGATATGACCGACCAGGCGGTCGCATGGATGCGTTTTCAGCATACGATGACTCCGGACAAGCCCTTCTTCGTATACTTCGCGCCCGGCGCTCTGCACGCGCCCCATCACACGCCCAAAGAATGGCGCGACAAGTATGCGGGCAAATTTGATGAGGGATGGGATAAGTACCGGGAGGAGACCCTGGCGCGCCAGAAACAGCTGGACCTGGTGCCTCAGACCACCCAGCTTGCGCCGTGGCCAGCGAGTGTCAAGCACTGGGACCAGCTCAACGCCGACGAAAAAAAGGTCGCGGTACGGCTGATGGAGAACTATGCGGGTTTTGGTGAGTATGCTGACCATGAGATTGGCCGGCTTACAGATACCCTCAAAGAGCTTGGTGTTTACGATAACACCTTGGTCATTTACATTGCGGGCGATAATGGCATGAGTGCGGAGGGAGGGCTTCCCGGGACCCTCAACGAGATGGCGGCCTTCAACGGGGTTCCTGATACAACCGCAAACATCCTCGCTCACCTGGATGACATCGGCGGCCCGAACAGTTTTCCGCACATTCCGGTAGGATGGGCGCTCGCGGGCGATACCCCTTTTCAGTGGACCAAGCAGGTGGCCTCGCACTATGGCGGGACGCGCAACGGTATGGTGATTTCGTGGCCGGCGCGCATAAAGGACGCGGGCGGCATCCGCAGCCAGTGGCATCATGTGGTCGATATCACTCCCACGATTCTGGCCGCAGCAAAACTGCCGCAGCCTAAGAGCGTCAACGGTATTAAGCAGAAGCCGATGGAAGGAGTAAGTATGGTTTACTCTTTTGCCGATGCCCAAGCGCCAACCACTCACACCATTCAGTACTTTGAAATGTTTGGTAACCGCGGCATTTATCGCGACGGCTGGACCGCGGTGACGAGGCACAGTATTCCATGGGACGCCACTAGCGTGCCGCCCAAATTTACTGAGGACAAATGGGAGCTCTACAACACTAACGACGATTTCAGTCAGTCAAAGGACCTGGCGTCTAAGTATCCTGACAAGCTCAAGGACCTTCAGCGGGTTTTTCTGGCGGAAGCCGAGAAGTACAATGTTCTTCCGCTGGATGACCGTCGCGTCGAACGTTTTGTGCCGACCGTCGCCGGCAGACCTTCAACCATGTGGGGCCGAACATCGGTGACTCTGTATCCGGGCATGGTCGCGATGCTGGAAAACAACGCCCTCGACCTCAAGAACCGTTCGCACACCATCGCCGCGGAAATCGAGCTACCGCAAGAAAACGCGCAAGGCGTAATCATCGCGCAAGGCGGACGTTTCGGCGGCTGGAGTCTCTACGTAAAGGACGGGAAGCTCAAATACTCTTACAACTGGCTGGACCGCGAACACTATTCCATCGAGTCAAAGGATCCCCTGCCCGCCGGTAAGGTCACGGTTAAGTTTCAGTTCGACTATGATGGGGGCGGTCTCGGAAAAGGCGGCAACGGGCAACTCTTCGTCAACGGTGACAAGGTTGCCGAAGGCCGAATCGAGCGCACCCAACCGTTCATCTTTTCAGCCGATGAGACTGAGGATGTCGGCGAGGATCTCGGAACGCCGGTGACGGAAGACTATAAGGAAGGCGACAACAAATTCACCGGCACCATCGACAAGGTCACGCTTTCGGTAACGCCGCCGCCCGCCCAGGTCGAGAAGGACGAGGACAACGGCAGTGCCATCGTCGAAGAGGCCATCGAATAAATAGCTTAGGGACTTACAGTGGGTCGCCGTCGTCGTCGCTGGAGTCTTCGATGAGATCCTCGTCGAGATCGACGAGGTTCATCGCAGGGGAAGGCTCGCCGTTGGTTCCCAATAGCAGGCGGCGCGCGATTTCGGCCGTGTAAAGGGCCTCGGGGGAGTTGCTCTCGTTCTGGCGCAGGCCGGACATCACCCGATGCAGCAGCTTATTGACCAGACCGCGAGTGAGCATCTCGATGCGCTCGCGTTCGGCCGGTTCGAGCGTCTTCAGCCATGCGCGATGACGGGTCAGCTCCAGGTCGCGCAGCTTCTCCATGCTGACGCGGATGTCCTTGATGGTCGGCACGATCTCGAGCTCGGCCAGCCATTTGAGGAACGCTTCGATTTCCTCGATGACGATTTCCTCGGCTTTTTCCGCTTCGCGCTCGCGCTCACCCAGAGATTTCTGCGCGACCGCATCGAGATCGTCGATGTCGTAGAGATAGATGTTTTCGATTTCGTTGAGTCGCTCGTCGAAATTGCGCGGCACCCCGAGATCGATGAGAAACATCGGGCGATACTTGCGCTCGCGAATGATCGCCTCGATCTCGTGATGCGTGAGAATCGGTTTGGTGATCGACAGCGAGCCGATCAGGATGTCCGCCATGCGCAGGTAGGGTCGATAATTCTCAAACGGGACCGCGGTGCCGCCAAGCTCGCGCGCGAGCGCGACCGCGCGATCGAAAGTGCGCGAGGTGATGAGCAGCGACTCGATGCCGAGCGCCTTCAGATGACGCGCGGTCAGCTCCGCCATCTTGCCCGCCCCCATCAGCATCGCGGTCTTGTCGCTGAGCGTGTCGAAAATCTGCCCCGCGAGGCTGACCGCGACCGAGCTTATCGAGACCGAGCCATGCCCAATGAGAGTGGCTTTGCGCACGCGCTTCGCCACCTGAAACGCCTTGTGAAATGCGCGATGAAGCACGAGGCCGACGGTCGCGGCCTCCGCGGCTTGCGCGTAGGCGAGTTTCAACTGGCCCAGAATCTGCGGCTCCCCCACCACCATCGAATCGAGGCTGGCGCCGACGCGGAAGAGATGGCGCACCGCGTCGCGCCCATTGAAATGATAGAGCGCGGCGCTGAACGACTCGCGCTCGACATTGCGGTCGGCCGCGAGAAAGCGCACGACTTCTTCCTCGGCGCGGTCGGGATCGGACGTGACGCCGATGACCTCGACGCGATTGCAGGTCGAGAGTAGCGCGGCCTCGCCGACGCCGCTGGCCTGCTTGAGGCGCTGCAGCGCGGGCGCGATCTCAGCTTCAGCAAACGCGAGCCGCTCGCGAACCGCGACCGGCGCGGTACGATGATTCACGCCGAGTATGAAGAGCGTGTTTTCCATTTAGCCGAAAGTCCCGCCATGTTTGCCGGGAAACGCGAGACTTACACCGACAAACGATCCGACCAGGACCGTGAACACCACGATGGTCAGCGCCGCCGCGCGCCGCCCGCGCCATCCCACGGTGAGGCGCGATTCGAGCAGCGCGGCATAGAGAATCCAAATCACCAGCGACCACGATTCGACTGGCTCCCAGTTCCAGAAATGTCCCCACGTCGCGTCGGCCCAAATCGCGCCGGTGACGATCGCGAGGCTCAACATCAGGAAGCCCCACACCAGCAGCCGATAGTTAATGCGATCGAGTTTTTCGAGGCTCGGAACGTCGCTGTTCGCGGAGCGCATCACGCGCTTGGCCTTCAGCTTCGATTCGTAAACCAGGTACACGAGGCTCACCGCCGTGGCGAGCACGAACATCGAGTAACCAAGGAACGCGAGGGTGACGTGAATCGGGAGCCATACGCTGCGCAGGCTCTCGGGCAGCACGAGATGCGTGGTGCGCATTGTCATGAGTGCGATCAGCGACGCGATGGTAACAATCGGTCCGATGACCGCGCCGATGATTGCCATCCGGAAGCGGACGATGAGAACCAGCGTGACCAGGGCGACGAGCCATGCGAGGAACGACAGCGATTCGGCGAAATTGGCGACCGGGATGTTGCCGGTCTGAATGCCGCGTGCGACCAAATCGAGCGCGTGAAAGATGGCGCCGATCGCCAAGGCCAGCGCCGCATAGCCGGTCCAGCGGATGCGGCCCATCGCGCGATCGGCGATGAATCCGGCGGAAGACAGCGCATAACAAATCAGGGCGGGCGGAAGGAACAGGGTAATCATGTTTATGCTAACGAGCCGTCGGATTTTCCCTGCGGATGTTTTCAGGCGCGGCGCCGATGCTGCTCAGTCCGAGCGCATCGAGGCCGACGCCGAGCTCACGGCGAAGGATTTTCTCGATCGCCTCGAGCTCGCCATTGCGGAGATATGCGGGAATGCGCCCCGCCGCAAGTGCGGTAAGCTTCTTCGCGCGGATGGCGATATTCGGCTCATTCGCCTGCAGATGGAGTCGCGCGGCGCGCAGCACCTCCAGCGCAAGGCCATATTCGGGGCCAAAAAGGCGCTGCAGGCGCACGATGATCCGCTTCGCCATCGCGGGACTGGCGCCGCCGGTCGAGACGGCAATCTTCAGTGATCCGCGCGTCATCACCGCGGGAGTTATAAATGTACATAAAGAAGGAACGTCCGCCACGTTGACGGGAATGCCGCCCGCACGCGCCTCATCATATATGCGCCGATGCAGCTCGGCATCGTCAGTGGCGGCATAGACCAGCGCCGCCCCCGTAATGTCGCCGGCCTCGTAGGCGCGTTGGATGTGCATGATGCGGCCGTCGCGCGCGAGCTCGGCCAGCACGGCGACGAGCGATGGGCTGACAACGACGACCTCGGCACCGGCATCGAGGAGGCTCGCGACTTTGCGCGCGGCGACATCGCCACCGCCGACGACGACGCATCGGCGCCCCGAGACGTCGAGAAAAATGGGAAGATAAGCCATCGATTCGCTCGCGCTGATCCTATTATAGGTGAGGGCTGCTAGACAGTGGCGCGAAGCGGGCCCAGGCTGTCATCGGAAGCGATTAGGGGATGAACATCGAGGGGTCGAAAAAAACACTGCGGGTGCTGAATCGAACCAGGAGCACCATCCTGTGCGAACGCCTCGAAGTTGCCGGGAGCATGGCCGCGAAAAGCCGCGGGCTGTTGGGGCGCGACGGCCTCGCGCCCGGGGCCGGAATGCTGTTCGAGAGCGGAGTGATTCCGCTGATGTGGATGCACATGTTCTTCATGCGCTTCGCCATCGACATCGTTTTCCTGGACAAAGCCGACCGGGTGCTTCGCATCAATCACAGCCTCCGGCCGTGGCGTCTCTCGTCGATGGTGTTGGGAGCGCGGCGCGCGCTGGAGCTGGAAGCAGGGGCTGCCGCGCGAAGCAGCACCATCGAGGGCGATCAAGTCGAGATCGGCGCGCGCTAGCGCCCTTACCTCGCGTCGGTAGATTTTCTCTACATACTGGAGTGCATGCTTGTTGCGCGGCGGGCAACTCGAAGCGCGGCTGAGTTCGCCCCAGCAGAATATAGCCTGCCACGATTGGGGATAGGCGCGGCAAAGGATCCATCGATGCGAATTTGCATCGAAAGGCGCCGTCCAAAAAGCGCTCGCCGTCTCTCTACAAATTGTAGGAATTCCGCTGCGCCCGGCTGAAATTTGCGAATGCCTGAAGGCCCGGTCCTCGAAGCTTTGTTGCTCGAACGCAACCGCAGTGGCATCGGGGCTGGTCGCGGAGCACGTGGGCGCCGCGCAATCGCTGCCTTTTCGCTTTGTCCCTATTGGCATGGGAGATGCTCAATCGGCCTTTGTTCGGACCATTTGTGCATCTCCGTTGCTACGGCAAGGGGGGAGGATGCCTTGGTTTGATCCCGAGGGGGGACCGATGATGCGCAGGGCGGGCTGGCCGCCGGAACATATGACCAGGCTGATCAGTAAATCCTACTGTTCGGCGCACTGCCTGGAGGGGCAGATTTTCGATCGACCTGGTCCCGGCGCTACCCGCCCACGCTCCGGCCTTCCGGAACGGATCAAGGAACCATTCGCCGCGCTCAAACGCGGACTGAGCAAGGGGTAACCGGCCGCTAAGGCCGATTTGTAACTGTCGAGGGAGGACACGGGAATGAATTTTGGTATCAGGTTTTTGGTCAGGGCGCAGAACTGGCGCAAAGGTCAGACCATGACGGAATACGCGCTGATCCTGGCAGCCGTCGCCGTGGTGGTATACGCGGGCTACAAGACGATGGGCACTTCCATCACCGGATTGCTCACCAGCGTGGACGGCAACCTCTAGCCGAGCGGGCCGATTCGCCACGCGCAAATCAACGAGAGGGGAAAGACGCCGGCGGCGGTTAGTCCGAAGCTTCCGCCGCCGGCGCGGACCTATGGATGCGATGCGGGAGGACCTCGAGCTGGAAGGCAAGATGAGATCGGATCATCGAGGGTTGATGAACGGCGACGCTCAGACCTCGGGCGCTCGCGTTGATCAGCTCGATGAGGGCGATCGCGCTCGCCGGTCCGGGCCCGGCCCACTCCGTCGCGAAGTAAACGTTTGCATCGACAACTCCGCAACCGCATCCGGCGAGGGCAACCGCCGCGATGCCAGAAGAGCAACGGGAGTCAAGCAACATGGAGTGGATTACCCGCAAACTTTTGACGGCTCGCAAATGGAGCCAGGGCCAGACCATGACCGAATATGCGCTGATTTTATCGGCGGTCGCAGTGGTCGTGTACATCGGTTACCAGACCATGGGTGGCGACATCACCAGTCTGCTCACCGCGATCGACGGCAATCTTTAATCGGCTCGGGTAGGAAGCTGGCCGCACCCCGCTTCCTACCTGACAAAATTCGACCAGCGACTCGGGAATTATCATATGAACTGGCGGACCAGAACTGTCCACAGGATACGGAAAATCGACGGTCAAACGATGACCGAATACGCGCTGATTCTGGCTACCGTCGCAGCCGTTGTGGTTTCGCTCTATCAAACTTCGGGAACCATCGTGCAGGGCTTGCTCAGGACCATCGACGGTTCCCTCTGAGCGTATCGCGTCCAACCGCGACAATGACCAGCAGATTGGATCTTCAAAGGCGCGCGGCAATGCAACTTGCTCGCGCGTTTCTCGTTCGAGGCGCTATCGAAGTCGGCGGCTTGGAGATCGGCTCTATGCAGTAGAGATTTGGCCGGCCGCACGCTGGACCGGCGGGGGGAGAAAGAATGAGACGGCCAGTAATTTTTGTCGCACTCGCGGGTCTGGCGGCGATGCTGGCCTCGGTCGTGGTGTACAGCGCCCTCAAAAAGAGGGAGGCCGAGGTCCAGAGAGCGATGGCCAAAACGGTGTATATCGTGGTGGCCGCAACCGATTTGCCGCTCGGCAGCAAGATCGATCCCGGCCAGTTGAAGCTGGCGCGATGGTCCGCCGACGCAATCCCGGACGGCGCGTTCACCAATCCCAGCCAGGTGGCCGGCGCCTTCGTGAAAAATCAATTCGTCACCAACGAACCGATCGTCGCGACCAAGCTGTTCCTCGGTCAAAAGACCGCCGGCGTGATGCCGCTCCTAATCCCACCCGGGATGCGCGCGGTTTCGGTTCCGGTGGATGAGGTCAGCGATATCTCGGGCTTTATTCTGCCGCACGCTCGCGTCGATATCCTGGTGGCAGTCGCAAACCAGGGCGGGGGTCGCGCCGACCAGCCATTCTCCAAGATCGTCCTTCAAAACGTCGAAGTCCTGGCGGTCGCGCAGGAGGTCGAAGACAAGAAGGACGAGCCCGAGCTGGTGAAGGTCGTCACTGTGCTGGTTACTCCGCAGGATGCTGAACGTCTGGCGCTGGCTACGCGCGAAGGCGTGCTCCATCTTGCGATGCGCAACTACGCCGACAACAAGATCGTACTAACCAGCGGTACTGACGTGCAGGAGTTGCTGCATCAGTACAGCGTCAACAGCGCACCCGTCATCGCGGTCCAGCATGCCGTGAGCGCGCCCTATCAGCCGCCGCCAAAATTCGAGGTCCAGATTTATCGTGACGGCAAGAGCTCCGAGTCGGTCTCCTTCATCAGAGAGGCGATAGCAGGCGGAGGCGCCCATCACGCGCCCGCAGCGGCGGAAGGCGACGGCTTTTCGGCGGTCGATCAGGATCACAACTCCGGCTCCGGCGCGATGAGCGAACCTACCGCCAGCAACGACGAAGGGATCCCATCGCACGTGGCCAATTCGCGCGGTCCGACGCTGCCGCCTTCGGAGACGGTACCGGACGATCAATCGGCTTCTTTCGCCCCTAAGGGCAAGACCATCGACATACCGTAAGGGGAGGCGGGGCGATGAGATATCCAGCAATCAAAACGCGTGGCAGTGGAACTACCGATTTGCT
Organism: uncultured delta proteobacterium; assembly: GCA_963761255.1. Taxonomy (GTDB): domain Bacteria; phylum Desulfobacterota; class Binatia; order Binatales; family Binataceae; genus DATGKG01. The sequence goes on along the minus strand of CAVXGH010000007.1, from coordinate 457,212 downwards.
TCCGTGGCTTCTGATCGCGATGAGTCTGCTGTTGAGCCAGCCTGCGAAGGCATCTGACAGCACGGCACGGCAGGAGGCTATTGCCCTCAACGCCGGACAGTCGCAGGTCATCGAAAATCTTGATCCGGATACTAAACCGGCAATCCATATAGTGCAGAACCCATACGCACTGGTGGTGCACAACGATGATCCCTCGAAGCTGGTCCTGCTCGGCGCCGAAGAGGGTAAGTGGGACATCTCGGTGAAGCTCAAGGACGGCGAGGATGTGACGTACAACGTCACCGTGAGCGCGATTAAAAACTGGTCCGCGCCACTTAAGCCCGGCATCGCGCCAGCCGCGATCAACGATAGTGGTCCCAGCAGCGCGACCGCCTCTAGCGCGCCTTCGATGCCTGCGGGTGCGACAGCATTGGACAGCGGCACCGGACCCCTCGCAAAGCCGGCGACTGAAACCGTAACCATGAGTGCACCTGCGGCGCCGCCTCCTGACGGCCAGCCCCGGTTAATCCCCGGCACCGGCGCCGATTTGGCGGTAACCGATCCCAACGATGGGCCGCGAATGGGCGATGCGGCCCCGGTACCTTCGGGTCCCAAAGGCAGCTCGGTGATACCGAGCCAGAACGTTTCCGCATCGATCACCCAAAAGGGCAGGTTCACCAGCGATCCTTCGATTGTTTCCTCGGGCGATTCCTATTCCACTGATGGCGTCGCTTCTTCCGGTGGCAGTCATTTTCTGCCTGCCGATGGAATCTCGATGATGAACGGGACCTCGCAAGTGATCGACTTCCCCAGCCGCATGCGGCGGGTTTCGATCGCCGACACTTCAGTTGCCGACGTGCAGGTCATCAATCCTTACGAGCTCAACCTGATTGGACATAAACCGGGCTTCACCACGCTAACCGTATGGACCGGCCAGGGTCACTACGAGGAGCGCCAGGTCCGTATCAGTCCGGATGGAAAACAGCAGGTCCTGCTCAATTGCATCGTGGCCGAGCTCAATCGCGGCGAAGTTGAAAATCAGGGGACCAATTTTACCGTCGCGCTCGAGAAGGCGGGGGTTTCGTTGTTCGGCATACCAGGCGCAGTTGGGACGCCCTACAGCGCAACCGCGAACCTGATACCGACGACCTTGCTTCCGAGCGGAACGACCATAGCTGCTCCGGGGCAAATGCCTACCGGTGGCTCGCTCATCCCGCTGCTGCTGTCGCAAGGCGCGACCTATGGAATCAGCGCCCAAAACTCGAATGTCGCGGCCAATGCCTTGTTCCAGTATCTCGAGAATCACAACATGGCCAAGATCCTCGCCCAACCCCGCTTGCTGGCCAACACGGGCGAGAAAGCGAAGTTCCTGTCGGGCGGTGAAATTCCCATCGTAGTCGCGCAGGCGCTCAACACCTCGATCGTGTTCAAGGAATTCGGCACCAAGGTCACCTTCGTGCCAACCGTGGTTGGGGTAAACGACATCGAACTGCTGGTTCAGCCGGAGGTTTCAGAGCCCGACTATGCACACGGCGTAGAGCTGTTCGGATTCCAGGTCCCGGCGTTCGTCACGCGCAGGGCTGAGACCCAGGTTCGGCTGCATGATGACCAAACGCTGATCGTTGCGGGTCTGATCCTGCACGAGAAGAAAGAGATCATTCAGAAGGTTCCCTACATCGGTGACGTCCCATACCTGGGCGGTTTATTCCGCAACACCGATTGGGAAGACACCGAGACCGACCTGGTGATGAGCGTCACGCCGGAAATCGTGCGTCCATTGCCGTCGGGAGCGCAGGTCTATCTCCCCACCTCGCGGCCGCCGATGACCGCCGAGGAGATCAAGACCGAGCCGCTCAGCACGCCGAATGCAGCGCGTCCGCGGTTCTAGCAACGGTCGAATTGGGGGAGTGTGAAGTGTCGGTATTGAGAAAGGGTGAAGGCAAGCGCGGAGCTCTCCATGTTCTGCTGGTGTCGCCGGAAGCTTATCGTGCTGAAGTACTGGAGTCATTGCAGAACCTGCCTGAGCCTCCGCTCGAGATAACCGAGAAGTCCCCGGATGCGCTCGCATCCGGTAACGGCAACGGCAAAGCCAACGGCAATGGCCACATCGCACCCGATGTGGTGATGGTGGTGTTCAACGGCAACGAAGAGGAGTCCCTCAACTATCTCCAGGGTGTCGGCGAAACCGAGCCGCGTCCCGCCATCTTCGCGCTTCTGCGCGAGCGCTCGCCCGGTTTGATGAAGCGCGTGTTGCGCGCCGGCGCGGATGAGCTCCTGTTTCTACCGCTGGACACCGGCGACGCGACTCGCGCGCTGCTCAAGATCAGTGAATCGCGGCGCCGCGAAGACCAGACCGGGATGGGCACCGTCGTATCGCTCGTAAGCCTGGTCGGTGGGGTCGGAGTGACCAGCCTGGCCGGCAACCTCGCGCTGGCCCTGCGCTATTCGCTCGACAAACGGGTAGCGCTCATCGATCTCGATCTACAAGCCAGCGCGCTCTCGGTGTTTCTCAATGTCGAACCCGAGCGCACCGTGATGGCGTTGACCGAGGGCGAGAAAAAAATCGATTCCATCCAACTTGAAGGCGCGCTCAGCAAGCATGGCTCGGGCATCTATCTGCTCGCGGCGCCCAAACGCATCGAGGACAGCGAGCTGGTGACTGATGCCGCGGTCGGAAACGTAATCGAGATCATGCGTCAGCTGTTCGACTACGTGATTGTCGATTGCGGCACTCACATCGACGCCGCCAAGGTCGCCGCATGGGAGCGCTCGCAGCACTTGTTCTATGTCCTCGATCAGTCGATCGGCGCGGCTCGATGCGCATGGCGGTTTGTTGATCTATGCGGCCGTCTCGGGCTGCACAATCTGGAACCATCCTTCGTGATTAGCCGTTTCATTTCGAACCATCCGATCAGCGAGGAGCAATTAACTCATACGCTGGCCCGGCCGATCTACGCGAAGATTCCGCGCGATGAAAAAGTCCTCGAGCGGGTTCAGCTCAGCGCACAGGACTTGTGGCAAGTGGCGCCCAATTCTCCGCTGACCAAGACTATCGAAGAGATGGCGCGCAAGCTCGATGGAGTTGCTGACCTGGATTCGTCGCGCAACGGCTCGCTGGTTTCGCGCCTGCTGAGCTCGTTCGGCGCACGCGGATGAGGCATCAGATATGAAGCTGCTCGATAAGATCCAAAGCAATCAGAACAACGCGCCGGCCCCGGGCTTTCAGCGCGCCCTGGCGGTGAATAAGGACAAGGTCCGCAAGGATCCACAGGCCGAAGGTTTCCAACAGCTCAAGCTGGCGGTGCACAACCGCTTGTTCGAATCGCTCGATGTCTCGCGGCTGGAAAGTCTCGAAGCCAACCTCGCCTCGCAAAAGGTGACCGGCGCGATCACCGAGATCCTCAACGAGGAGGGGCGTCTTCTCACCGACACCGATCGGACGCGGCTTATCGAGGAAGTCAAAAACGAGCTCCTCGGGCTGGGACCGCTGGAGCCACTTCTGTGGGATGATTCCATCACCGATATTCTCGTCAATGGCGCCCATCAGGTGTACGTCGAGCGGCAGGGCAAGCTGAGCCCGACTGAGGTTAAGTTCCAGGACGATCAGCATCTGATGTTGATCATCGATCGGATCGTTTCACAGGTCGGCCGGCGCGTCGACGAATCCTCGCCGATGGTCGATGCGCGTCTGCCCGATGGCTCGCGTATCAACGCGATCATTCCGCCGCTCGCACTCGACGGGCCATCGCTCTCGATTCGACGTTTCGGCAAGCGTCGCTACTCGATCGACGATCTCGTGGCGAAGGACTCGATTACGCAGGAGTGCGTCGACTTCCTGCACACCATTGTCAAGTCACGCCTCAACATCCTGGTATGCGGCGGCACCGGCTCCGGTAAGACCACCATGCTCAACTGCCTGTCGGCATTTATTCCGCTCGACGAGCGCATCGTGACCATCGAAGATTCCGCCGAACTCTCGCTGCAGCAGCCGCATGTGGTGCGCCTCGAGACCCGGCCCTCCAACGTCGAAGGCAAGGGCGAGGTCACCCAGCGCGACCTGGTCAAGAACGCCCTGCGTATGCGGCCCGACCGCATCGTACTGGGCGAAGTCCGCGGCGCGGAAGTCATGGACATGTTGCAGGCGATGTCCACCGGTCATGATGGTTCGATCGGAACTATCCACGCCAACAATCCGCGCGAATGTCTGGCGCGCCTCGAAATGATGATGCTGCTGTCCGGGGTTTCGATCCCGCAGCGCGCGATGCGTCAGCAGATCGCATCCGCATTGAACATGATCGTCCACGTGAGCCGGCTCTCCGATGGTACCCGCAAGGTGCTGAAGATTTCCGAGATCACCGGCATGGAAGGCGAGATGATCATGATGCAGGACCTGTTCGAGTTCAAACGCGCGGGCGTGAGTTCAACCGGCAAGGTGCTCGGCGCGTTCGGCCCCACCGGCATCCGTTCCGCGTACACCTCGCAGCTCGAACAGGCGGGCTTCAAATTCGATATGAAGGTGTTCGCGCGAGGAGAGAAGTAGCTATGGATTTGGTAATGGCGGGGACCATCTTCGCCTCCATCTTCGCGATCGTGGTGATCCTGGCGCTCTCGCGCGGAGGAGGATCGGAGCAAAAGGAATACGTCTCGCGAATGATGCTGCGTCCGGTCGAGGGCGATATCGATATCGACATCACCCGCAAGCGCAAGGATCATCAAAGCGCCGTCGCCATCATCCTTCGCCAGATCAACCTGCTGCGAAACCTCGAGCAAACGATGTGGCAGGCCGGTATCTACTGGCGCGTGTCCGATGTCCTGCTCATCATCGCATTGCTGTTCGCCGCGGGATATGCGGGCGGCGAGGCGTTCTGGGGCGATTTCTATTTTGCGCTCGGCGCGGCGATCGGCCTCGGCGCGGTGCCGATTCTGTATATCCGTTTTCGCCGCAAGCGCCGCCTCAAAGCCTTCGGCACCCAGCTCCCTTTCGCGCTCGATTTGATCAAGGGATCACTCGAGGCTGGTCATTCGCTGCCGCGCGCGTTGCAGGTTCTGATCGGCGAATTCTCGGATCCGCTCGGCGGCGAATTCCGCACCGTGCTGGAGCAGACTCGCATCGGTTTGCCGCTCGGCCGCGCGTTGGAAGACATGCTTCAGCGCGTGCCCGAAGATGATCTCAAACTGCTGGTGGTGGCGGTGAAAGTGCAAACCGAAATCGGCAGCAGCCTCGCCGCGATCATCGGCAGGCTTTCCGAAATCGTGCGCGTCCGCCAGCGCCTCCGGTTGCAAATCAAGGCGCTGACCGCACAGTCGCGAATGGGCGGGCTGGTAGTCGGATTGTTGCCCGCCATCGTGCTGTGCGCGTTCAGTCTGATCCAGCCGGGATACACCGACACTCTTTTTCATGATCCAACCGGCCAGATGATTTTGAAGGCGGCATTCGTAATGGACCTGCTGGCGCTCCTTACCATCCGGCGCCTGCTCCGAGTGGATTACTAAGATGAGCTCCCTCTTTATCTCCATAATGTTCTTCTGCCTGCTCAGCGCCGGCGGCCTCGCGATCTACTTCGCGATGTTCGCCAAGAATCGCGTCATCGAGGAGCGTTTCACCGATCTCGCCTTCAAGATGCGAGTCGCGCAGGGTGGGCTGGACGATGAGGCTCAGCAGGCAACCATTTCGGCGTTGGTCTTCAAGTGGGCGTCGCAGCGGATTCCGCCGCCCGATCTCAATACGCCCAAGGGCGAGAAACTGGCGCAGACGCTCGCGCAGGCGGGCTTTATCAAATCCGGCGCGGCCCAAACCTTTCAGGTGATTCGGGTATTTTGCGCCGCCGGGTCGGCGCTGACCGCTTTCCTCCTCGCGGCCGTGTCGGGCGCCGAGTTCGGCCGCATCATCATGTTCACCCTCGCGGGAGTTACGTTCGGCCTCTTCATGCCGAGCTACTACATCAGCCGGCGCGCGCGAAAGCGCCAGGCTGCCATCGCGAAACAACTCTCCGATGTCCTCGATCTGCTGGTGGTATGCGTCGAAGCCGGGCTCGGACTTTACGAAGCGATCAAGGTCGTCGGCACCGAGGCCGAACGGCAGAAGCAGGAGATCGGAACTGAGCTGAGTCTCGTCTCATCGGAGATCTCGGCGGGCGCCAGTCTCGGACAATCGATGCGAAGCCTCGCCGAGCGGACCGCTGTCGATGACATCAAACCACTGGCGGCGACGCTGATCCAGAGCGAACAGCTGGGCGCGCAAATCGGACCGGCTTTGCACGCGAGCTCCGATGCGCTCCGTACGCGTCGGCGCCTGCGAGCCGAGGAAATGGCCGCGAAGGCATCGGTCAAGATTCTATTTCCGCTGGTGTTGTTCGTCCTGCCCGCCATGATCATGGTGATCGTCGGTCCGGCGATGATCCAGATCATGAAGACACTTCGCTAAGACGCCCACGGCAATTCTCACCCGCTCCTGGTCCGGTGTTCGTGCGGGAATGCAGGCCCGGGGCGCTCCCCATCTTGCCCGGATTAAAGTCCGAGTCGACGCATCAGGCGATAGAGCGTGGTTCGATCGATGCCGAGCGCGGTGGCGGCGGCATTGCGATTGCCCTTGGCGGAATCGATCGCCTTCTTGATTCGGACCGCGGCGGCACGATCGAGGAACTCCTGCAAAGTGCCCTCCGTCGGCACCGGCGACGCCGCCTCGACCTCTTCTCTCGCAACCGTTTCAGTATCGACGGCCTCGTCGGTATCGGCGACCGTTTCCGCTGGTTGAACGGCATCCTTGTGTGCGGCCTCGGCCGGCGGCATTGAATGAGATATCCGCCCCGCAGGCCCTCCGACAACTGCCTTCTCAGTTCGAAGCATCAACGCATCGGTGGCGATCCGCTCGCTGGAACTCATCACCACCGCGCGCTCGATAACGTTCTCAAGCTCGCGCACATTGCCCGGCCATGAATACGCGAGCAGCGCCTTTTCTGCATCAGGAGTGAGCACCAGCGAGCGTCCGGTCTCGGCGGCATGCAAGGCGAGAAAATGTCTCGCGAGAGGCAGGACGTCCTCGCGGCGTTCACGCAAAGGGGCGACCTCGATCGCGATCACATTGAGTGCGAAATACAGATCTGGACGGATGCGGCCGGTGGCAACCTCGCGCGTGATCGGGCGATTGGTCGAGGCCACAATCCTCACGCCCGCGGTGCGAGGAGAACGTCCCAGCGGCGCGCCGTCGCCGAGCAGTCGTAGCAGCGCGGATTGAAACTCCGCCGTCGCCTCGGAAATCTCATCGAGGAAAAGCGTGCCGCCGGTCGCGCGCTCGACGTACTCGGAAAGCATCGCCGCGATGCCTGCTTGCGGCCGCGCAAGCTGGTCCGACATCGCTAATGTCGACTCCATCGACGCGAGCAGTTTGAAACTCACTTTGACAAACGGCCCCTGCGCCCGAGTGCTCCAGTGATGCAGCATTCGCGCAATGAGTTCCTTGCCGGTACCACTCTCGCCCTCAATCAGCACCGGGGAATTGGCCGGCGCGGCGCGGCGTACAATCGCGGCTAGGTTGCGGCTCGCGGCGCTCTCGGCAATAAACGCCGCTGCCATACTGGCCACATCGAGTTGTTCGTGCAGCAGCCGATTCTCGCGGCGAAGGGACGCGATCTCGATCGCCTTGCCAACCACCGCCGTAAGGTCGTCGGTGTTGATGGGCTTGGTGAGGTAGTCGAAAGCGCCATGACGCATCGCCGACACCGCGGCGGAGACCGCCGGATTCGTCACCATCAACACCACCGCCGTTTCCGGCGAATGCATCCTCACCCTGCGAATGAGTTCGGTCGTGCTTTTCTCAGAGGAAAAATCCACGACGATCACGTCCGCACCGCCTTCCTGCAAGATCGCGATGGCCGAATCACATTCGACGAAGCTTTGGCATTCGTAGCCTGCGCCGGTAAGCGTCGTGAGAGTCTGCCGTGCCGAGGCCGGTTCCGAATCCACCACCAGGATTCGAGGCCGCTGACGGACGCGCAGGTCATGTTCCTGTATCGATGGCATCAAATTCCCCCGCGACCTACCGTAACTGCTGTAAATTCGTCAGCGCAAGGGTTAGCAGACTAAAACACCACCGCGAAATCTACACATCCTGTAGATGTATCGATACTAACAGGCCGGCGCGAGCTTGCCGCGCGAACGGTACCATTACGGAGAAGCTAGCGACGGTCGTCATCGACATGAAATTTGTGCAGGAACCGATGTACCACCGGCGCGAGAATCAAACCCGCGACGCTCAAGATCGCCAGCCCGCTGTAGAGCGCATAGAACGACGCGAAGATTTTGCCGGCGTCGGTTTTGATCGGATTCACCGGCCCCATCCCGCCCAAAATCATCGAGGCATTTAGAAAAGCATCCAGCCACGACAGGCTTTCGAGGAAATGATACGCGCAGGTCCCGACGGTGAGCGATACGATCACCACACCGGCAGCCACCCCAGCCCACCTGCCGAGGCGAAGGATGAATTGGCCGCGCGGCAGGACCGGCTGATGGCGCCGCTCCAGACCGAAAGCCGCTTTCTCGCCATCGCGCGCAGCGCGAGCGGAGCTACGGGGTTTTGCCGGCATCGGCGCCCGGCGCCGGCGCCAGTCCCGCCGACGCATGATCAACTTCGTAGCGCCATTTGCCATGCGACTTGTGGAGCAGTTCGCTGGTCCGTACCCGTACCGTGACGGGCTTCCCGTCGGGCCCCGCGGCGGTCGTATCGAGCTGCCCGAAGTGGATAATGTGGTCGAGGCCCACCGGACGCGCGTCGCTGCTGATGACCTTGATCGACGGCTTCACGGGACTCGTGCAATACCCCTGGATGACTTTCTCGATCGCGGGCTTGCCGATCGCAAACTCGCCTTGCCCCGGCCAGATGAGAACCGCGTCGTCCTCGTACAGAGCCATGACCGCGGGAACGTCGCATGCCTCAAAGGCTTTGGTGAACGCATCGTTGAGGGCTTTAGCCTCCGCCACCGCGTCCGCTTGAGCAGCGAACGCGAACGTCGCGCTTAATACCAACGCCGCCAGTGAGGTCGCGATGCGCGTGGCCATCCGAAGATTGGTCATCAAAGTGGTTCCTCGTTTCAGGATGGGAACTACTTAGCGCGGACCGGCTCGGGATACAAAATGAGCTGGGTACATCGAAACAGTGCGAGAGTTTTGCCGCTTTCTTTCGATGTCACCTTGGCGTCCCAAACCTGCGTAGTGCGGCCGCCATGCACCAACGTCGCCTCGCATTCGATGTGGCCGTCGCGCACGGTCCCGAGCAGGTTCGCCTTGAGCTCGATGGTCGTGTACCCGCGCGCGCCGTTGGGCAGATTCTCCATCGTGCCCGAACCGCACATGCTGTCGGCGAAGGTGACGACGCATCCCGCGTGCAGGAAGCCATTGGGCGAGAGGAATTCCCTCCGCACCGCGACGATGCCGGTCAGCCTGCCCGCCTCGACGCTGACGATCTCGATGCCGAGGTCGCCGACCCAGGTTCCCTTGCGCATGTCATTGTATTCGCGAGCGGTAGGCATATGCGGCGCGACAGATCCCGACGATGAAAGACTTTGGCTCCCCGGGCCGGACTCGAACCAGCGACATGGTGGTTAACAGCCACCCGCTCTACCGACTGAGCTACCGGGGAGCACGAGCGAAGCGGCACGAACATTCTTAGGTATCTGCGTCAGCGAGACAAATCAAGTTGCATCAGGGAAAAGGCGCGATTTAGCGGAGGCTGAAATCACACATAAGACAACGCCGAAGCGGACGACACGAGGTCATCCGCTTCGGCATCAGTCCCCTTACTGCTGAGAGCAACTACGAGCTCTTTCCGTTCTTGCCGTTCCTCTCGATTCCCGCCAAAGCCAGCTCGCCCATCTTTTTCTGCGTCCAATGGAGATGCTCGTCTTCCTGAGCCTCCACTTCTTCGACTGCGGGCTTCAGCAATTCCGACAGCCGCGAGTCCTCCGAGCGATGCGCGATGTGGCCGAGCAGTTCCCAATCGGCGTGATCCTTGGTCTCCGCGATGACGATGTTCTCGATCGCGTTGAGCTCGGCTTCCGCGGGCGTCCTGGCCTTGCCATCAGTCATCGTTTTGAGCAGCGCTTTGGCCTTCGCCTCGGCGAGTTTCGCGCCGACGCTCTTATACGCAGGCTTGCCGCCGAGCTTTTCGATGATCTCGGTCAGGATTTCGACATGACGCATAGTCTGCTTGTGGAATTCGCGGAACTTATCCTTGACCTCGCGATTGCGCACGATCTTGATGGCGTTCGCATAGAGCTCGACCCCGCCGTTCTCGACGGTAAGGAACTCGCTGAGTTTGTCCATCAGCGCGTCGCGTTTGAAGCTGGTGCTGGTGAAGTAATCTTTTACGGTTTCGGCAATCTCCGACATTGGTACAACTCCTGGGATCGGATGAGCCTCCGATCGCTTGCGGTTTCGACGAGGCCGAGGATTGGCAAATTCGATCGCAATCGCGTTATCAATGGATCAACAGGAGTGCACTGCTATGAGCGCTGAACAGAACAAGGAAATGGTAAAGGCCGCATGGTCCGCGATTGGAAAAGGCGATATCAAAACCGCCTTCGCCAGTATGGCCGACAATGTGAGCTGGCTGATCCCGGGCAACATTCCGGGAACCTCGGGCGTCAAGCGCGGCAAGGATGAGATCCTCAAGTTCATGTCGGGACTCGGCAACGTTTTCCCCGAAGGCATGCAAACTGAAATCACCAAAGCGCACGCGACCGATGACGCGGTTATCCTGGAGCTGACTAATCGCGGCAAAGTAAGTAACGGCAAGTTCTACGAGAACGAGTACTGCTTCGTGTTCGAGATCGAGAACGGCAAGATCCGCCGCATCCGCGAGTACGTCGATACGCAGAAGGCCAAGGACATCCTGTTCGGCTAAGCCTCGGCGCCGCGGCGCGCGAACAGGAAATATACCGGCACGCCCGCCATCACGATCAGCAGGCCCGGCCAGGTGTAGGCCGGCTTGACCACGAGCAGGTCGAGCATCATCGCGCCCGCCGCGAGGATGTAGGCGATCGGAATCCACGGATAGCCGAACGTGCGATACGGCCGTGGCGCATCGGGACGTTTGCGGCGCAGCACGAAGACTGCCGCGACCGTAACGACATAGAAGAGCAGTTGCGCGAAGATCACGTAGTCGAGCAACTGCGAATACGTCCCCGAGAGCGTCAGCACCGACGCCCATATGCCCTGGATGACGAGCGCAAAGGCGGGCACGCTCTCCACATTGAGCAGACCCGCCGCGGGAAAGAAGACCCGGTCATGCGCCATCGCATAGATGACGCGCGCGCCGGTCAGAATGAGGCCGTTGGCGCATCCGAAGCCGGAGATCATCACCAGGATGGCGGTGATCCACGCACCCGCGCTGCCCCACACCATCTGCATCGCGGCGCTCGCGACACGGTCGCCGGTGGCATGCGCGATGCCGCGCGCAAACAGCGTCGCGCCCGCCGCATCGCCCCTCACCGGCAACTCGCCCATGTAGGCAAAGTTGGTCAGAACGTAGAGCAGGATCACCACCCCGGTGCCGAACGCGAGCGCGAGCGGAAGGTCGCGGCGAGGATTGCGAATCTCCGAGGCGGCGAAGGTCACGCTCGCCCACGCATCGGCGGAGAACAGCGCACCGACCATCGCGGCGCCGAAGGTCGCGGCGAATCCGAAGTCGAGCGGATGGGTGCCGAGGAATGCCACCGCGCTGCCGAAGTTCGCGGTGACGGCGGCGGGATTGCGCGCGAGGAAACATCCGACCACGCTGATCATCAACAGCGAGAGCAGCTTCGCGCTGGTAAAGAAGTTCTGGATCAGCTTGCCGAGGTTGAGCCCGCGCAGATTGCTCCAGGTCAGCAGCGCAATTACAGCGATCGCGAGCAATCGTTCACCAGAAAGTCCGACGCCGCCGATGCCGATCCACAAATCGGGTTTGATGATCGGGAAAATGACGCCGCTGAAGCGCGCGAAGGCGACCGCAACCGCCGCCACCGTTCCGGTCTGCACGATCAGGAGCAGCGTCCATCCGAACAGGAACGCGACCAGCCCGCCATAAGCCTCGCGCAGATAGACGTATTGACCGCCGGCCTGAGGCATCATCGCGGCCAACTCTCCATACGCGAGCGCGCCCGCGATCGTCATCAAGCCAGCGACCAGCCATACCGCGATGAGCGCGGCGGGTGATCCAACCTGGCGCGAGATGTCGGCGGATACGATGAAGATGCCCGACCCAATCATCGAGCCGGCGACGAGGGTGACGGAATCGAACAGCGACAGGCCTGGCTTGAGCGATTGCCCCTCGACGCGGACGGCCGGCGCTTCAGCCCCTGAAGTGTTTGCCACGTCCCCTCCCCCCTCGCCTCGATTGCATCGCCTCCACTAAACTCGCGCGGCGACGATTAGTCCACAGTTTCCACAAATTGCGGCCTTCGAATGTTGACCTACGCGTGACCGTCAACCTAGGAGTTAGTGAGCAGCGCACGCCGAAGGAGGCCCTCCAATGCCCACCAGGAAAAAGACCTCGCCATTACGCAAACCCGCCAGCGCGAAGAAGAAGACCTCCGCCAGCGGAGGTGTCTCCGCGATGGCCTCGGCGCAGCTGAAGCAGCTTCAGAAGACCGTGGTGCAACTGAAGGCCCGACTCGAGAAGGAGGCCAGGACCAACGCCACCGCATCGAAGGTGGTCGCCGAGGCCAAGAAGGCGCGCGAGGCGCTGATGGCACAGCTCAAGACCTTGCGCGACGAGGGCAGCTATCTGACTCGCGAATTGAAGAAAGCCCTTGGCGATGCCGACAAGCGTGAAGCCGCGCGCCGGCAGGCCGTCGAAAAGATTGCCGAACTACGCGAGGAGTTACGCCAGCGCACCGTGGAGCTGAAGCGCAAGTCGGAGGAGCTGGGGAGACTGGCGATGGACTCGGCCGGGCGTGCCAAAGACATCATAATGAGCGAAAGCAAGTCTATTGATGTTAATGCATCTTCTACTGTGGAAACTGAGTCTATAGCTGCGGAAACCATCGAACGCGAGGAGTCACCCGAGGAGTCGTCGATCGAAGAGGAGGTCCATCCGGAACGGAAGCCCGAATCATAGTTGGTGGAGCACCACCGGCTTCCGTTAAAAACGCAGCAATTTCGGGCATAAAGTGGCTTTGTTTTTGCGCTTTCATCCCTCGACATCATCCTATTCGAGGTCCTTCGCCAAGCCTCAGGGCCACTTCTCGGCGATGCCGAGAAGTGGGTTTGTTTTTGCTCTCCGCTCCGTCCCTTCTCTCGCCGGCGAGAGAAGGTGACAGGCGCGGTTCTCGCGATGGCTTCGCTGCGAGAACCGTGACGGTCTGATGAGCGCCGGGCGCGCTGCGCGACCGGTGGTGGAGCGCCACCTGCTTCCGTAAAAAGCCCAGCAATTCCAAGCATAAAGTGGGTTTGTTTTCGCGCTTCGATATTCGACATCGAGCAATCCGAGGTCCTTCGCGCGGCGCTCAGGGCCACTTCTCGGCGATGCCGAGAAGTGGGTTTGTTTTTGCACTTTTGATTGTCGAACACTTCCTCGCCCATAACGCAAAAAGCGCCCCCCGGGACGCAGTCATCATTATAGCCGATATCTTTCCATCAGGATGCAGCCCCGACGCCGAGCCATTCGTTTCGGGCGAGATAACTTTCAGGAGGTGGGAAGAAAATGAGGGTGCGAGCGGAACTGCGCACGCGACACACATCTGTCGATGCAACTGGCGACTATGGGCCGTCCCGTCGCGCCGCGCTTTCGAACCTTCGAGCGACGAGTCGCCTGCGCGCCGGAGGTTAGCCGGCGCGCAGGGACGGTCGTACAAATCTAGCTGCTTACTGAGCTGGGCTGGCAGCCGGTGCAGGTGCTGCCGCCGCATCGCTGGCAGCCGCGGCCGGGCTGGCTTCCGCAGGCGCCGCCGCCGAAGCCGCTGCTTCGGGAGCTGCAGGGGTTTCCTCCGACTTACTGCAAGCTGCCGCGAAAAAGAATGAAAGTAGAACCAGGATCAGGACCTTGCGCATCGCTTTTCTCCTTGAGACCTCGGCGCTTCCAGTAGCGCATCAACAAGAGGGTGCAAACGTGGGCCACAATACTGTAGGCGAAAAGCAACTTCAAGCTCGGCTTGGCATAATCGCGACCGCTGTCCATTACGCGTCGCTTGAGGTGCTTTCGGTGCCTATAGCGAGAATTTTTTTGACAAAAGCGCGCCGGTCGGTATTATTTCCAATCATCCTGTAGGCGTCTCAGTACGCTTGGGATGGTGGCGGGGGCGGATCGCGGGGTGGCGATCCGGTGGTTCAGCAAACGGCTTGGCGGATGTTGCGGGAGGATGTGCGGTGGCGTTGCGGCAATGGCGATCGTCCAGAGAGCTCGAATTTTCCCCAAATAGAATGACGCGCGCGGTGGACGCGGATATCGACATGCGACGGCTCGCGCCGCGCCGCTCGATCTTCGCGCATAATTTTTCCCGCCTGATGCGCTGGATGCTGCCGGAAGGCAACACCATCGGCCCGCCGATGCGCTCGGTGGCGCGCGAGATCGAGGAAATTTTTCCCTCCGACGAGCGCTGAAAACAGAGGGCTGCAATGGCCCCGCCGAAAGTGTAATTGATCGCCAACGCGGTGAGCCGCGGGGAGAATTGCACGATGAGTCAAATCGAGCGCGTCGCGAGCAACACGCCGTGGGAGCCGGTCTTCGGCTACGTCCGCAAAGTGAAAGCCGGCAACTGGCTCGCCATCTCGGGAACCACGGCGACTGACGAGCGCGGGATGGTGATTGGCGCGGGTCAGATGTACGTACAGGCGCGCCAGGCGCTCGCCAACCTGAAACATCATATCGAGAGCGCGGGGTTCAGCCTCGCCGACGTGATTCGCACGCGCGTTTTCGTCACCGATATTTCGCGCTTCGCGGAAGTCGCGCGCGCACACAAGGAACTCTTCGGCGCTCATCCTCCCGCCTCGACGCTGGTCGAAGTCAGGCGCCTGGTGCATCCCGATATGCTGATCGAGATCGAGGTGGATGCGTTCGGCGGATCCGGAGCGACCGAAGTTCACGCATCGGATGCGAAAGCGAAGCGCCCGGCTGCGCGAGCTCCCAAGCCCGCCGTGAAGACCTCTTCGCGCCCGGTCGCGAAAGCCAAAGCCGCGAAACTGAAACGCAGGAAGTAGCCTGAGCGTGAGCGGCGGCTGAAGTCCGATTAGCGCAGGTCATTTCTGGCGGTAAGTCGATCGAGGTCGGAGCTATTCACCAGATGCGCGACGACCTCAGTTGGCAGCTCGTGATCAAACTGGTCGAGATGAGCTTTCAGTTGCTCGACCTCTGCTGGATCGGTCGCGTAGAAAGCGATCGTTCTTCCGCCGAGTGCGTAGGGTTTGTCTTTTAGCTCCCAGTCAGCAATCTTGATCCAGCCGCGGGGCACGCCTGGAAGCCAATTGGGGTAAACCATCGCGATTCGGGCGCCCGCTTTGCGCGAGATTGCGCCCAAAGTTTCGCTATCCAGTTTCGGACTTCGTCTTGCTATGTCGGTGCTACCCAGCCCGACAACATCGATCAGCCGGATGTCGGCCAGATAGCTGACGAAGCCAATATCGTTCAGTACCATCGCTTGCCCTTGATAAAAGCGTTGGGCAAATCGCGCCATCTGGTATTGCTGCTCGAAACAATTGTGTGACGCACGCGCGGCGCGAAACGTCGCGTCTAGTCCTCGACGCACCAGCGGCGACGCCACCACGAGCACCAGGACTGCAAGGGCAAAGGCCGACCGCGTTGACCAGGTCCGAAGCCGGGCCATCAGCTCTTCGCACCATGGCTCTTTCAGACATGAGGCCAGCACATAGATCCCAGTCACGACAAGATAGGCTTCGTAGCGAAATGGATTACCGACTTGTGCGAACGCAAGATGCGCCAGGAGCATGCCAAGAAACAGAGCGACTTGCACGCTCGGCAGACGCCACAGGTTCTTTCCGTCCGCGCACAGGTACAACGCTAAAAACGCCAGTATCGTCATCAGCGCGAGCGCAGGAGAGAGACGGAGGTTGGTGACTGCGCTAATCGCCAAACGGCTGAGCGATTCGACCACCCCCCCGGAGGGCCGATTGCCCTTGAGCATCACGGAGTTCGGCAGAATCCAACCTCCGTGCAGCATCGAGGGGATGCCAACAATCATAACCGGAACCGCTCCCAAGGTGAGAAGGAGTAGCGCGTAGACAAAGCGCTGTCTGACCATAAAGAGGCCGACCGCCAGGATCAGAAGAAACAGGCCTTCGAAGCGCGCGCCTATCACTAGCGGCGCCAAGATTGCCAATTCTGTCGATTCGCGGCGCTGATTCCCTTCAACGGTCAAGAGCTCGCTGGCAAGGTAGAAGAACCAAATGGATAACAGGGTTGGAGTGGCGCCTCCATCCCATCCAGAACGAGGTAGGGCAGCGGCATCGCAAAGACCACCAACAAGAGCGTAACCAGGGTTGCGCAATCACCGATTCCTTGGCCCCTCAGCAATCGAGATAGGAGCGTCAAAAGGCCGACCGCGGAGATTAGGCCCAAAACCAGCGGCGCTTTATTTCCGATTCCGAAAAGCCGGTAACTGAGAGCGAGCAGAGAAGTCCATAGCGGCGAAGATGATGCGGAAGCGAAAGCATACGGGGTTACGCCCCAAAGATGATGAAGAACCAAATTCTTCGCCATCGCCATATGGATGTATGCATCGTCCCGGCCGTAGACGAACACTCCGCCATTCAGTCTCAACGACGCGGCGATGGTACCGCCGACCATAAGACCGAGATATCCCAGCGCGATGAACAGCGCGAAATCACGGCGAGCGAATCGCATAAGGCGGGCAGCGACGCCCGGTTGCCTCCCCCAGCCCATGACCCTAGAGTAATGATCCTACCATGTGAAGCAATCTGCTCCATCTTGGTAGGACGGAGGAGAATGAGCGGGGGAGTTGCTATATCGGCATCAGTGGCGAGGTCGGCGCAATGGCCGCGCGAGGAAGCCGTCGGCGCACGTGCGATGCTGCTTCTCCAGGCCGCGATCTGGGTTTCGATGTTCGCGGTCTATTTCGCCTCCCCGGTCCTACAGATGACCGACTCGCAATACTCGATGCTTACGGCCGAGAGCATCCTGCACAATCACACGCCTGACCTGTCGAGCTACACCATCAAAAATTACGACGCGGACCTGCCCTTTAACACCGCGGTGGGCAGGCATGCGTATCAATTGGCTCGCACCAATGGCCGGCTGCTCTATGGCTTCGGGCATGGCACCTCGATGCTGTCCGTTCCATTCGTCGCGCTGATGGATCTCTTCGGCGTCTCACCCGCGACCGCCGACGGGCAGTACAACCTCGCGGGCGAGGTCATCATCGAGAAGCTGCTGGCCGCACTGCTGATAGCGTCGCTAGCGGTGGTGTTCTTTCGGACCGCAACGCTGATGCTCGATTGGTATTGGAGCGCCATCATCGCGATCGGCGCGGGCCTCGGCACCTCGATGTGGAGCACCGCATCGCGCGGGATGTGGGCGCATACGTGGGAGATGATGCTGGGCGGCATCGTGGTGTACCTGCTGCTGGCGGGCACGACGCATCGCCGCTCGATTCGCCCGGTTCTCCTCGCCACGCTGCTCTCATGGATGTTCTTCGTGCGGCCGGTCGGTGCGATCCCGGCGCTGGCCGTCGGCATCTACATTTTGATCTGTCGTCGCCGCGAGCTACTGCCCTATCTCATCACAGGCGGACTCTGGCTCGCAGCATTCATCGGCTACTCGATGCGCGTCTTCGGCACTATCGTGCCGTTCTACTACTTGAGCAACGACCCGCACGGGATGGGCATCCATTTCATGCAGGGGCTGGATGGGATCCTGCTGAGTCCCTCGCGCGGCGTATTCATATTTTCGCCGGTGCTCGCCGTCGTGGTGTATCTCATCGCGGGAAACTGGCGATCGATTACCGACCACGCGATCGCGATCCTCGCGATCTCGAACATCGCCGCAATCGCGATCGCGATCGCCGCGCATCCCGAGTGGTGGGGAGGAAATTCATACGGGCCGCGGCTGATGAGCGACGCGATTCCGTGGTTCGTGATGCTCGCAATCCTGGCGATCGCGGCCATCCCGGCGGCGCTGCGCAATGCGCGCAATCGCACCATGATGATCGCCGCGGCGTTGCTTGCCATCAGCATCGTCATCAATGCGCACGGCGCGCTCTCGATGGAAACGCTTGCGTGGAATGAAAAGCGGCCGCTTCCCGCCGTGATGCTGGATTGGTCGCGGCCGCAATTCCTCGCGGGTTGGATGACTGAACGCTAGCGCTTCGTTCCCGGCGCCGGGCGCGGATCGACGATGTGCGGGCCGTTCGGCCGCACTTCCAGTGAGCATCCGAACAGCGATTCGTCGCGAATCAGTCGCACCACCGCATCCGCGATGTCCTCCGGGCGCAGCATTTTCGCGGGCGCCCACGACTTGAGGCCCGCGCGATTCGCGGCATCGAGACCACGGCGCACCATCGGCGTGTCGACGATCCCCGGGCATACGCAATTGACGCGAATCTTGCGCTCCGAGGCCCACGCCGCGCACGAATACGTGAAGTGCACCACGCCGCCTTTCGCCGCGCCATAAATCGGATCCTGGCGATGCGGATAGAGCCCCGCCATCGAGGCGGTGTTGATGATCGCGCCACCGCCGCGCTTCTGCATGATGGGCGCCGCCAGCCAGGTCCCCATGATCACCGCGGTCAGATCAATGTCGATGACCCGCTTCCATTGCGGCAGCGAGGCCTCGGGAAATCCGGGAATGCCGGTTCCGATTCCCGCGTTGTTATAGAGGATGTCGAGGCCGCCGAGTTTCGCGACCGCGGTATCAATCATGTTGCGCGCGTCGGCTTCGAGGGTGACATCAGCGCGCACGAACAGCGCGCGCCCGCCGTCTTTTTCGATCAGCTTGACGGTTTCCGTGCCGCCCGCCTCGTCAACATCGGCGACGAGGATAGAAGCGCCATCGTTGGCGAGACGCACCGAGGTTGCGCGACCGATGCCCGATCCCGCTCCGGTAATGACCGCGACTTTTCCGCGAATTTCCATTTTGATCTCCGATGGTTCGTGCGAGGTTGGTTTTAGGCCTAGCGAGAAAGTATCGATCGTTTCAATGGCGACCGGCTAGCCAATCTTTCCCAGCAGCACGCCCGCCACCAAACCGATGAGCACATATGCGGTCAGCGCGACGTAGGTGTAATCGCGCTCGGTCAGAAAAAGCATGAAACAAAATGCCACCCGGGCCAGCGGCACCAGGGTCAGGATGAAGAGGCCCAGGGTCATGACCGAATGAGGATCGCCCTGAAAGGCGCGGGCAAACTCCTGCGAGAAGCTCTCTGGAGGGTGCAGATGACCTGCCTGAACCGAGTGGAAGCGCTGCGCGTAAAAACCCGGAGCTTTGGTCGCCATCAGAAAGAGACCGATCACGAGCACGATGGCGGCCGCAATGAGGATCGTTCGCAGCAGGATCGGCGTCCATGCGCGCAGGATGCGATCTTCCTCGTTGAGCGTCCGTTCCATTACTTCAGGCATTTAGATTCCTTGCAGCGCGCGCCATCCCATTTCCAATGCGATCAACACCAGGATCACGACAAAAGCCATCCGCAGTGCCCGCACATTAGCATGCGGAAGCAGCTTGCTGCCCGCGAGCGCACCGACGGTTACGCCCAGTGCGACCGGCGCTGCGACCGCCGTCGCAACATCGCCACGCGATAAGAACACCAGCGCGCCCGCGCCAGCCGTCACCCCGATCATGAAGTTGCTGGTCGCGCTCGAGACCTTCAGCGGCAGGTGCATGAAGTAATCCATCGCCATCACCTTGAGCGCGCCCGAGCCGATGCCGAGCAGCCCCGACATGATGCCCGCGACGACCATCAGCGCCGCACCAGCGGGAAAATGAATCACCTCGTAGTGGGTGAGCTTCCCGGTTTCGTCCTGGACCTCGCCCATCAGATGCAGGCGCTTGGCGATCGGGTCGCCATGCTCGATGAGATCGTCCTCCTGTTTTTGCAGGGAAAAATACGCCGATTGCAGCATCATCAGCGCAAAGAGCAGTTCGAGGATCCAGGTGGGGACGACGCCGGCGAGATATGCGCCGGTGAGCGCGCCGGTGACGGTCGCGCATTCGAGCACCATCGCAACTTTGAGGTTGGTCCATCCATCGCGCACGAAGGCGACGCTGGCGCCGGCGCTGGTCGCGACCACCGAGATGAGACTGGCGGCGATCGCGACCTTCATCGGCATCTTCGCGAGCACTACCAGCGCGGGCACGATAAATACGCCACCGCCCAACCCCGAGAGCGCGCCGACGAAGCCGGAGGCGATCGATAGCGCAAACAGACCGAGAAGTATTTCCCCCAAAGGTGATCCTTAAAACGCGCTCGCGGGCAAATCAGATGTCACAGACTGGACGCTCCAAATCGAGAACTTCTTTCCTTTTCCCTCGACTCCGCTTCGCTCCGCCTCGGGTACGCCTGCGGCGTGGCGCTGCGCGCCCCCTTCGGGACTCGAATCAGATGTCACAGACTGGACGCTCCAAATCGAGCACCATCAGCAACCGGCCGAAGCCGATGTACTGGCCCGCCGCCATCCCGATTTCGACGATTTCTGCATCGGTGAATTGCGCACGCATGCGGCGAAAGAAGTCGTCATCGATCGAGGTGTGATTGGTCGCCATCTTCTCCGCGAATTCGATCGCGATGCGCTCGCGCTCATTGAATACCGGGTCATCGCGATAATTCTCCAGCCGCGAAATTTTTTCTTCGGTCAGTCCTTTTTCCATCGCCGATGGAAATCTTGCCTTCTTTCAAGTGAGGCACTGATTGAGCGATGCGATCTTGAGCCGCACCAGCTCCTTCAGCGCCGGATCAACGATGCCGCCATTGTGTAGCGGGTAATAAAACTTGAA
This sequence comes from uncultured delta proteobacterium, assembly GCA_963761255.1. Classification (GTDB taxonomy): domain Bacteria; phylum Desulfobacterota; class Binatia; order Binatales; family Binataceae; genus DATGKG01. Next base: position 436,298 of record CAVXGH010000007.1, on the reverse strand, counting down.
GTAGGATTCGATCATGTCGGGGCGATGGCCCAAGACCCGCATAACCGTCGAATCCGCGCCGGTCGCCTCGATGGATTCCGCCTGCTTGCGGAGGTCGTCCGTCAGTTGTTCATTTCCAGGAATGCTCAAGCGAGACATTTCTATTTCCCTCGACTCCGCTTCGCTCCGCCTCGGGGCGACTGCGTCGCGGCGCTGCACGCCCCCTTCGGGCCTCGGTTTAGCGACCTTGCTAATAATGATGACGCGGGATGATGGTCAGCGCACCCGCCGGCGGTCCCATGCGCAGCCCATGATCGATTTGCTCGACGATCTCACGCACCGCGCGCATCGGCTCGCTCGCCTTCCAGATCGGACTGCCGACCACCAGGAAATCCGCGCCCGCTTGAATCGCCGCCGCGCCATCGACGGACTCGCGCTCGCTGTCGCGCACAGTCGGCAGCGGCGTCACGATGATGAAGCGCCGCCCGCACATGCTACGGATTCGCGGGGCACCTTGCGCCGTGGTGAAAACTCCATCGAGACCGGCCGTCGCGGCATGGCGCGCGAGTTCCGCCATCCCATCGCTGCCGGGGCGCGAGGCACTATCTGCTGTCTCACGCGTCACTCCCATCAGCATTGCGACTGCGACGATGTGCGGCTTGCGCAGTCCCTCGTTCTGACACAGCCGGTTGATTTCCGCCCGCACGCGCCCGACCGAATCCGCATGCCCATTGAGATGCACATCGAACATCCGCACGCCGAGCCGGGTAGCTTCCATCGCGGTGCGCATCAAAGCGCGCGGCGTGTCATGAAATTTGAGGTCGAGGAAAACCTCCGCGCCGCGCCGGCGAACCTCGCGCACGAAATCCGGGCCGCCGGAGACAAACAGTTGCTTGCCGATCTTGAACATGCCGACCAGCCGCCCGAGCTGATCGACCATCTTAAGCGCCTCGCGCTGACCGCCGAGATCGAGCGATACGATGAGGCGCTCGCGCAGCGCGCCGTAACGGGTCAGGCCTGAAAACGGCCAATACTGACTCATGGAAATGGTGTCCGAGAAAACTGTACACCGATTCGATTCGTGATTTCTAACCCGCGCCGATTATGCGCAGTCGGGCTAATGCAGTAGACGGACTGCGTTCGAGCGCTCGAGGAAATCCCGCTCCCGGAAACTGCTTGATTATCAAGCCATTTTTGGCGATGGCCTGATGGCATCCGGCTTGCTCCCAATCCACTGGCATGAGAGCTAAGCTGCAAGAAGGTCGCCGCCAATCTGTTCCCAAACGCTGGACGGCAATCATGCGGCCAAGCCAGGAATCATGGGTTTTATAATCGCCGCCATAATCATTTTCGCATTGATCCAAAGACGCAGGTACCGGCGCATGTCGTGCAATCAAGGCTTCGATAGATGGTCGAGAAAATGGGAGCGTCACATGCGCAGATACGAGCAGCGCAGGAACCCCTCAGATCGCTTCGCCGCCACTGCGGAGAATCGCGGCAACTGGCCCAAAGACTTCAAGGATTTCGAGGATTGGGGCCGCGCCGAATGGAAGGAATTCAAGGCGTGGTCGCGCCAGCAGGACTGGAAGAGCGGCGCCAAGGATATCGAGACGGCCGCGCGCGATTTTCAGCGCAAACTGCACGAAACCTTTGACCGCGAGTCATCGAAGTTCAGCGGCAAGCAGTCCGCTGCCGCGCCGGAGGCTCCGCGCGATTCGCGTTCCAACCCCAGCGAAGATCCCAAGTTCAAGAGCGACGACGAGCGCCGCGCCTACGAGCTCGCGCGCAAGCAGGCTTCGCGCGAGGCCGGCTTCTACATCCACCTGATGTGGTACGGCATCACCATCGGATTCCTCTTCCTGCTCAACATGTTCACCAGCCCGTTCAACTGGTGGTGGCAATGGCCCGCGTTCGGGTGGGGCTTCGGCATCGTGAGTCACGCCGCCGCGGTCTTCGGATGGGATGTCATTCGCCAGCGCATCTTCGAACCCGCGATCCAGCGCGAAGTGCGCGCCGAGGTCACCAAGGAAAAAGAGGTGATGGCGACCGAGAAGCAGGCTTCGCTCGACGAGCTGACCGCCAGCTTCGCGCATGAGATCCGCAACCCCATCGCCGCTGCCAAAAGCCTCGTGCAACAGATGGGCGAAGATCCAACTTCGCAGGAAAACGTCGAGTACGCAAAGGTCGCGCTCGATGAACTTCAGCGGGTCGAAAAGAGCGTGTCGCATCTTCTTAAATACGCGAAGGAAGAAGATTACAGCTTCGACAATTTCAACCTGGCCGCGATCCTCGATGCGTCGCTGACCCAGATGCGCGCCAAGCTGGAAACCAGGAACGTTTCTATATCGCGCAACTACATCGGCGGCCCCACGGTGCGCGCCGACGCCGACAAGCTGCGCCAGGTCTTCACCAACATCATCGACAACGCCATCGACGCGATGGACGCCAATACCAGCGACCGTCACCTCGATATCACCATTCGCAGCAACAATCCCGGCATGGCGACGGTGACGATTCGTGACAACGGATGCGGCATCCCCGAGGATAAACTCGCGAAGATTTTCAATCCTTTCTACACCACCAAGCAGACCGGCACCGGCCTTGGCATGGGCATCGCGAAGAAAGTCGTCGATTCGCATCGCGGCAGGATCGAGGTGAGCAGCCGCGTCGGCGAAGGCACCGAGTTGTCGATCTCGATTCCGCTGGCTGATGCGGCGCGTGCCTGGATCAATGCCGACATGAACGGCGCATCGCCCACTGCCAGTCAAAATGGTTCGGCGGCGCCGATACAGCCTGAGACCGCGAGTGCGCCGGTTGCGAGCACCAACAATCATTCGACCACGATTCTGGATCCGTCACCGACCGCGCGACTCAGCGCGGCGGCTGACTCGATGAGGGGACGGCAATGAAGGGGCGACTGCTGATCGTCGACGACGAGCGCGGCATCGTCATCGCGCTCAAGGGACTCTTCTCCAAGGAAGGCTACGAGGTCGAAACCGCGGAGTCTGGCGAGGAGGCGCTCGAGAAGGTCAAAGCCGCGCCCTTCCACGTCATCATCACCGACCTCAGCATGAAGGGAATGAGCGGCCTGGATCTGCTGCGCGCGGTGCGCCAGCTCGACGCGGAATGCGCGGTGCTGATGATCACCGCCTACGGCTCACAGCGCATCGCCGTCGAGGCGATGAAGGCAGGCGCCGAAGATTATCTTCCCAAGCCGTTCGACAACGACGAGTTGCGCATCAAGGTGCGCAAGGTGATGGAGAAGCAGCTCCTGAAGCTGGCTCATCAGCAGCTCAGCGAGCAGGCGGCGCGCGAGGCCGGCCGCTTCGCCGATATGGTGGGCGGCTCGCTCGCGATGGTGCGCGTGTACGAAACCATCGACAAGGTCGCGCAGACCGATGCGACGGTACTCATCCGCGGCGAATCGGGCACCGGCAAAGAACTCGTTGCGAAGGCGATCCATTTCCGCAGCCCGCGCGCGCGAGGGCCGTTCGTCGCGGTCAATTGCGCGGCGTTCTCGCGAGAGCTGGTCGAAAGCGAGCTCTTTGGTCATGAGAAGGGAGCTTTCACCGGCGCCATCGCGCGGCGCGAGGGAAAATTCGAAGCGGCGGAAGGCGGCACGCTCTTCCTCGATGAAATCGGCGACATGAACCTCGAGACGCAGGCGAAGTTGCTGCGCGTCATCCAGGAGAAGCGCTTCGAGCGCATCGGCGGCAACCAGTCGCTGTCGGCGAATGTGCGCATCATCGCCGCGACCAACCAGGACCTCGAAGCGATGGTAACTGAGGGTCGCTTTCGCGAGGACCTCTATTATCGCATCAAGGTAGTTGAGATTCGCGTGCCGCCGTTGCGCGACCGGCGCGAGGACATTCCGCGCCTGGTGCAGCATTTTCTGAAAGAGGCATGCGAGCGCTTTGGCACCGCGCAAAAGCCGATTCATAAACAGCTCACGCCCGAGGCGATGCGCGCATGCGTCGAGAATCCGTGGCGCGGAAATGTGCGCTCACTGCGCTCGGCGATCGAGCAGGCGGTAATCCTTTCATCTGGCGACGAAATCACGCCCGCCGAATTGTTCGGCGGCGCTGCCCCGGAGGCAACTATGAAATTAGAAAACGGCGCCGGCGCGTCATCTTCACAGCCGGTGGACAACCACCTCAATGCGCAGCTCGATGAGAACGGCAACGGGCTGCGCTTTCGCGAGGCGAAAGAAAAATTCGTCAGCGAATGGGAGCGGGATTATTTCGTGCGCGCGCTGCGCTCCACCAATGGCAACATCTCGCGCGCCGCGGAGAAAGTCGGAATGTACCGGCAGAGCTTCCAGCAGAAAATGCGCGAGCTGAGCATCAGCGTCGCCGAGCTGGGACTGAAAGCCGAAGAGGAATGAGGACTGACTGTCATGGATGAAACTTCCACCGCATCATCGAGCAGTGGGCACGCGACCGGCTCGATACATAACAATTATTCCGCGCCCACGGCCCGCGGCATTCCGATTCCGCCGCCGCTGCTCGCGTTGTTATTGCTCGCGGGCGGACTGCTTTTACACGGGATGTCGCATGGGCCGCGGCTGGTCTTCGCGCATCATGTTCTCGGGCTGTTGATCATCGCGGGCGGGGTTCTGATTGCCGCGTACGCGGCGGCGCTTTTTCAGGCGCGCAAGACCGGCCTCGATCCGCGCGGTGAAGCGACCGTCTTCGTGGTCGAGAGACCCTACACCTTTACGCGTAATCCGATGTATCTCGGAACGACGCTGGTGCTATTTGGGTTCGCGGTTTTTTTCGCCTCGATCGCGATGCTGCTCGCGCCGATCGCGTACTTCATCATCGTCGATCGAATGGTGATTCCGCTCGAAGAACAAAACCTGGAGCGGCTGTTTGGCCCGTCATACCTCGATTACCAGACGCGCGTTCGGCGCTGGCTATAAAGAAAATTATAAGGAGTTGCAAAATGTTTATCGAAAGAATCCTGAGTCTGTTCGGCGGCAAGCTACGGCGATGGGTCAAAGCGCGCGAGTCGCGCGACCCCGAGGCTGTCTATGAATCCGCAATCGCGGACCGGGTCCGGCGCTATCAGCAGCTTAAGAACGCCGCCGCCGGCGTCATCTATATGCGCAGCAAGCTGGAGCGCGACCTGAAGGGCAAGACCACCGAGCTGGTCGAAGTGGCCGAGCAGGCCGTCCAGGCCGCCGACATGAACGAGGACCAGTGCGCGCTCATCCTGCTGCGCCGCAAGCATGAGCTCACTGCGGAGACCGACCGCCTAAAGGAAGAGCTCACCCAGCTGACGACTGAAGCCGAGGATGCGAAGAAGAACCTGATCGCGTTCAAGGACGAAATCGAGAAACTGAAAGTCGAGAAGGTCCGCATGATGGCGCGGCTTCGCAACGCGCAGGCGCGGGTGCGCATCCAACAGGCGCTCGAAAGCCTCTCGTATGACGAAGACGTGCGCTCGCTCGAGGAAGTGCGCGAGTCGATCCAGCAGACCCTCGCACAGGCCGGCGTCAATCGCGAACTGCATAGCGCCGAAGTCGACGAGAAGCTCGCGGAGATCCGCCGTCGCAATGCCGAAGCCAAGGCGGAGGCCGAGCTCGACGACATCAAGCGTCGGCGCCGCGGCCTGGTCCCGATGGATGCGTTCGTCCAGCACAGCGCCAACGGAACCTCGAACGGCGCGGGCCACTAACGGAGAGCCTCGTCGATGCCGAATCCCATGCGCACAGCGATTATTCCATTAGCATTGGCAGGCCTGACCTTCGCGGCCTGCCAGTCGGGGCCGCCTCACGCGGCGAGGACGAATCCTCCGGGCGACGTGAAGGTGTCGAACGATGTCGTCAATGCGTTCGGCATCTTCGGCGGCGCCAAGGTCAACATGACAGCCGTGATCCTGTGCGCGGGCCGCGTCCCGCTCAGCAACGGAAACGCCACCGTGAAAGATGCGTGCTTCACCGGCGATACCAACATCGTGATGTGCACCGACACGACCGGCGTAAACGCGGTGCGATGCACCCCAAGCGCCGGCTCGCTGCTGATCGGCGGCAGCGGCGCCGACGTTATCGCATACGCGCGGATGCGCTGAGATAATAGAGCGATGCGCACCCTGATCATTCTTATTGCGTTGAGCGGTTTGATGACGGCCGGATGTTTCACCTATTCCGCGCCGCCTCCTCCGCCCACCTCGATGACCGCGTGGAGTCCGACCGGCAGCTTCAGCTTTAGTTCCGGCAGTAGCTGTGTCGGACGCGTGACTCTGACTGACGGCCTCGCAACCGTCACCGATTCGTGCTTTTCGAGTCCCTCTGATGTGGTTGTTTGCAGCGACAACACGCTGCCGAACCCGGTGCGATGCACCTCGTCGCCAGGGAGCCTCGCGCTCTCGGGCACCGGCAGCGATTCGGTTTCCTACGCGCGCCTGAAGTAGCGCTTAGCGCCGGAAGAGCTGCGATTCCTCGATGGGAATTTTCAGCGCGTAGCGGCGCAACCAGTCCAGCGCCACCTGCGAGCTGAGCAGCTTCACCCAATCGCGCGTGCCGCGCATCTGGTAGCGGCGCGAGGTTTTGACGTCCTCGGAATCGAGCGCGATGCATACCGTGCCGACCGGCTTGTCGGGCGTGCCGCCATCGGGACCCGCGATGCCCGAAGTGGCGATACCAACATCGGCGCCGACGCGCTTGCGAACTCCAGCCGCCATCTCGCGCACGCATTCCTCGCTCACCGCGCCATGAGTATCGAGCGTCGCGCCGGTGACACCGAGCAGATCCTGCTTCGCCTCGTTGGAATAGGTGACGAGATCCGCGAGTAGGAATTTGGAACTCCCCGGCACATTGGTTAGGCGATGCCCGATGAGGCCGCCGGTGCATGATTCCGCGACCCCCAGCTTGATGTTGTGATGGATGAGCAACTGCGCGACCACCTCTTCCATCGAGGCGTCGCCTTCCGCGAAAACGTAGTTGGAGATCTTCGCGCGCACCCGTTCGCTCAATTCCTCGAGTTTTCTCTCCGCCTCGCCCGGATCGCCTTCGACAGCGATTTTCATGGAGATCTGCGGAAAGCTCGCGCGAAATCCGACCTTGCCCTCCTCCGGCTTGATGAGTCCCAGCACGGCCTGATCGAGGCCCGACTCGCTGATGCCGAAAGTTTGGAAAATCCCCACCGCGAAAACCTTGTTGGTGCCGCGATTCTTCCCCAGCCAAGGAATCACCCAGTTCTCCATCATCGGTTTCATCTCGCGCGGCACGCCCGGCATCACGATCAAATGACTGACGCGACCGCCATTGCCATCGGTGACCGGCAAATGAAATCCTGGCGCGGTGCCAAGCGGGTTCGGAATGACCTCAGCGCCCTCGGGAAAGTCGGCCTGTTTGAGATTGTTCTCGGGCATCACGCGATTGATGGTCGCAAACATGCGCCGCATCGTTTCGACGCTCGGCTCATGACGAAACAGCTTGCGCCCGGTGATGCGCGCGATGGTCTCAGTCGTGAGGTCGTCGGCGGTCGGCCCGATGCCGCCGGTCGAGAGCACCACGTCCCCGTGCTGGATACCAGTGCGCCACGCCCATTCGAGCCGGTCGGGAACATCGCCAACTGTTATCACCGCGGCAAGGTCGATGCCGATTTCATGCAGCTTGTCGGCGAGGTAGTTCGCGTTGGTATCGACAACTTTCCCGGTGGTGATTTCATCACCGGTGGAAAGAATGACCGCTTTTTGAATCATCGCTGCCTCCCGAAGCGCATGGTGCGCGCCAATTCCTACAGTATGTGAACCAAAATTCTCAGGACGATATTCGCATAAATTCCCGCGAACAGATCATCCAGCATGACACCCGGACCGCCTGGCATTTTTCGATCGATCACATCGGCAGGAAACGGCTTGATGATGTCGAACAGCCGAAAAAGCAGGAAGCCGCCGAGCAGTGATCCCCATCCGAGCGGATTGAGGAACATCGTCGCGATCATGCCGAGCACTTCATCGAGGACGATTTTCGAGCTGTCGTGCTCGATGAAGATTTCCTCCGCGCGCCCCGCAATGAGGCACGAGAGGAACATCACCGCGGCAAAAATGAGGACGAACATCATCGGCTCGTGATTCCAAATCGGTGCGCAGAATAGGTATCCGATGATAAGCCCCACCACTGAGCCCGCGGTTCCGGGCGCGACGGGTGAGTATCCGGTGTAAATTCCGGTGGCGAGAAAGATGATTACCTGGCGCATGCGATATTCGGCAAAGCCGCGACCATAGCACGCGCCGTCCGTATTTTGGGAGCGGCTATTCGGCGCGCAGCGGCATCGGAGTGTCCTCGGCGCCGATGTCGCAGGACTTCACGCCTTCGACCTCGGCCGCGACTTTTCGCGCGAGGTCGTCCCATGGCGCGACCAGCCCGGGGCCATCCACTCGCACCGCGCCGTAGGTGCAATCGACGTTGATATCCGCGCCGCCGAACTTCGGATGCGAGAGCAACGCGGCACGCACTTGCGCGGCGACCGCGGCATCGCGGAGTTCCTGCAATCCGCGCCCATCGAGCGAGGCAGTGATCGCTTCGGTGCAGGAGCGCAGCGTCTCGACCATCGTGTCCAATGGTAACACCGAGGTATTGAGGACCAGGTCGTAGACTTGCGGGTCATCGATATCGAAGTTGTACAGCGTCTGCGCGCGTGCTTTCACTTCGGTGTCGTGGGCGCGAACCCGTTTTTCAGCCGCAGCGGGCGTAAGCTTTTCGAGATCGGCAATGTGGCGCACGCGGATCGGAAATGCCGCGAGCGCACGCACTCGAAGAGCGAATCCATTGGCCGGCAGCAGTTGCGTGCCGGAGCTGCTCGCAAACACTATCCGGTCTTGGGCGATTTCTTTGAAGAGCGCCGCACGCAGAAAGGCGCGCAATCGATCGGCGTCCACTTTGGGACGCTCCCAGAAATGCGGCTGGCGTTCGTCGATGATGAGGAACTGATCCGGTTCGACGCGATACGCGCGCGACGCTGCGCTGATCAGTTCACGGCGGCCCCAGAAGCGGTACCCGAGCGCATCCGCGGCGAGTTGCCCGAGTTCATCGCCACGGCTGCCGAGTTGCTGGTTGATAGCGATAATGGCCATCGCGCACCCCAAGCAGAAAAATTTTCGTGCCCCGTCGCAATCCTAGGATTTGCGATCCAGCTCGCGCAAACGAAAAGGTGGAAAGCCGCGCTCCGGATGAGTAGGATTTCGGCGGTCATTCAAGCCTCAGCCCTCGCGTCGAGGCGAGGATCAAGATGAAACGCGCAAGCCGCACGGCCTCCGCCGGCGGACCTGTTGACTTAGTTGCCAGGAGACCCCATGGCGCAGAAGAAGAAACGGCCGGACCTGCTCGGCGGCCAGCAGATAAATCCGCAAGCCGTGCGCGGCGATATGACCGCCGCCGACCTCGTTGACAGCTCGTTCCTCGCTTACAACGGGCGCCGCCTGCGCGAGGCTTGCCGCCTGTTCGCCGAGAAAATCCTCGAGCGCGACGTGGTAGTTGGCATGAGCGTGACCGGCGCGCTGACGCCGGCGGGCCTCGGCATGTCGTGCCTCATCCCGCTCATCGAAAATGGCTTCGTCGATTGGATCGTGTCGACCGGCGCGAATCTTTACCATGACACCCACTTCGGTATCGGGCTGAAGATGTTCCAGGGCTCGGCCGAAGCCGATGACGTCGCGCTGCGCGATCAGGGCGTGGTGCGCATCTACGACATCTTTTTCGATTATCACGTGCTGCTCTCGACCGACGCGTTTTTCCGCGAAGTCGCGCGCAACGAGGAATTTCAGCATCCGATGGGCACCGCGGAATTTCATTATCGCGCCGGGCGTTACGTCGCGGAACGCGAGCGCGTGCTCAAGCTGTCGCGCCGGTCGTTGCTGGCGGCCGCGTATGAGCATGCGGTGCCGATTTACACCTCGTCGCCGGGTGATTCGTCGATCGGCATGAACCTGGCGCTGCTCGAACTCGAGGGAGGTGCCTTGCGCATCGATCCACTCATGGACGTCAACGAAACCGCGTCGATCGTCTATGCGGCGAAAAAGAGCGGCGGCAAGAGCGCGGTATTTATTCTTGGCGGCGGCTCGCCGAAAAATTTCGTGCTGCAGACCGAACCGCAAATCCAGGAAGTGATGGGCGTCGCGGAGAAGGGTCACGACTACTTCCTACAAGTGACCGATGCGCGTCCAGATACCGGCGGGCTCTCGGGAGCGACGCCGTCCGAGGCGGTCAGTTGGGGGAAAATCGATCCCGACCAGCTTCCCGATTCGGTGGTCTGCTATGTTGATTCGACCGTCGCGCTCCCGCTCATCACGGCATACGCGCTCAACAAACGCAAACCGCGCAAGCTGCGGCGACTTTACGAGCAGCGCGAAAAGATGATGGGTGAGCTAACCTCGGCATACGAGAAGGTTCGCAGGAAGCGGGTGGCGCGCGGCGAATCGTAGCCTGAGGTAGAATGAAGAGTATCAGCGATCCGATGAGGCAAGGCCGGGTGATTCGATCGATCAAAAATACGGTGACCAGCGATCTCGATCTGACGCGCGAGGTTGAATACGCGCGCAAGGCGGCATTGGCGGCGGGCGAGATCCTGATGCGTTACTACGGCACCGATTACGAGATCGGCTCCAAGGGAAAAAATAACCCGGTCACCATCGCGGATACTGAAGCCGACGCCGCCATCAAGGCGATTCTCATGCACGCGTTTCCCGACTACGGATGGCTTTCCGAGGAAACCGTCGACAGCGAGGAGCGCCTCTCCAAAGACCGCGTATGGATCGTCGATCCGCTCGACGGCACCAAGGAGTTCATCAACAAGGTGCCGGAATTCTGCGTCGCGATCGGGCTCTCCGACCACGGCCAACCAGTTGTAGGCGTTACCTACAATCCGATTACCAATGAAATGTGGTGGTCAGGGCGCGGAATGGGGTGCCATCTCGGGGAGCATCGCGCGCACCTGACCAGGACGCGGATGCTGCATCGCGCCAACGTGCTGGCGAGCCGCAGCGAAATCAAGCGCGGCGAATGGGAAGTCTTTCATGGCGTGATGAAAGCGGTACCAACCGGCAGTGTCGCCTACAAACTCGCGATGGTGGCGGGTGGTAAAGCCGACGCGACCTTCACCCGCTCGCCGAAGAACGAATGGGATATTGCCTCGGGCGCCGCGCTCATCATCGAGGCCGGCGGCACGATGACCGACATCGAAGGCCATCCGATGACGTTTAACAAGAAGATCACCAAATGCGCCGGGCTCATCGCCTCCAATGGGTTGCTGCACGAGCAGTTGATGAAGGTCGCGCCGCATCATAGCGGCTACCACGCCAAAAAGTAGCGCCCCCCTCTTTCACTCTGCCGTATCATCACGTCCACGAAGCTGGTAAATGACCATTTAGTCGGCTGCGCAAAACTGATACTCTCGCGCTAGTTTTGGTCGCGCAATCGGTCATCATCAGCCGCCCAATATGGTAGACGAAAAACGTATAGCCCTTCGGGCGACAGCCGAGACTCGACAAAAGCCGCGCAAATCACGCGCGCAAAACTCGCAGGCATCGACGAATGTGGCTTCCGCCGGTAGCGACGAAGGGAACCCCTCAACCCGCGAGCGCATCCTCATCTCGGCCACGCGGTTCTTTGCCGAACAGGGCTTCGCGAGCACCTCGATGCCTGCCATCGCGAAGGCTAGCGGCGTGACCGCCGGCGCCATCTACAAGCATTTCAAAAGCAAGGCCGACCTGCTGTTCGAGGTGACCCGGCGCGCGCTGATTTCGATCCCGCTCTTCGTCCAGGCCGCGCAACGGGAAACCAACACCGCCACGCTGACTTCGTTGGCGGCGATTTATACCCAGGCGGAACTCAAGCTGCTGCGCCAGCTATCGATCGAGGTCCATTCCGCGGCGACCAAGGACGCCAAGGTAAAACGCGCGGTGGCGGTCTCGAATGAGCAGGCGATTGCAGGAACCAGCGCGATAATCGCGGCCGCGCAACAAGCAGGCAAGATCGATTCGAATCTGAATCCAATCTTCGCGGCCCATGCTTTCAGCGTCTTCATCATGGGCTTGACCCACATGGAAACGCTGGCGCCGCATCTCGTCGGCGACCCCGAATGGCGCGCCTTCGTGAGCGAGCGGGCAGCTGCCCTAATCGGTTTGATCTGATCAGCCGGCGGCGGCGGTCGCAGTTTGCACCTGCGGAGTTCGCCCTTTGCCGGTTTCCGGCAACAGGTACATGCAACAGATCGGCAGGAACTGGAACACCAGGAAGAATAGCATCACGTTCCTGAGCCCGATCGAGGTGGCCAGCGCACCGCCCACGATCGGCGATACGAACGCGCCCGCATAGCCCACCGACCATACAAAGGCGAGACCGACGCCCATCTTCTCCGGCGTCATCCCCGGAAGTTCCATCACCAGCGTTGTGATCGCGGCAAGCGATCCCGCGGCGCCGATGCCGACCAGCACGAGTGACGCGCGAATCAACATCGGATCCGGAAGCATGATGGCCCCGAAGCATCCGAATAGCGTGCAGATTGCGACCGGCCATAGGAACGGCTTTCGCAGCCCAGACATTCCGGTGCCGAGGCCTCCCGCGAGTGCCGCGAAGATTCCGGTCAGCGGCAGCACCGACGTTAGGGCCGAGGCTTCCGCGAGTCCGAGTCCGCGAAACTGGCTGAAGTAGGTCGGCAGGAACGCGGTGTATAGCTGGAAGACCCACATCCCGCCGAAGAGTCCGGCCGCGATGAGGAGTATCTCGCGCCGCTTTGCGACCTCGCCGAGGGCCGAGCCGCGAACTTCCGCCGATTCCGCTATCGCCGAATCGACTATTGCAACGTGGCGTTCATAACCGAAAATCGACCACGCGAGCGCAACGATTGCGCATACGATTCCGTAATCGCGCAGCACCATCAGCCATGACGAGCCGACCGCGGTGTAAATCGGTACGGTCAACTGAAAGACCGCGAACAGTCCGATGTACGCGCACAGCGCGTTGATCATATTGATGTAGGGCCATTCGTGCTCGCCGAACCACTGCATCGTGAGCGCGCCTGGCGGCGCGATGATGACGCCGTAGCCGATGCCCTCCAGCACGCGCCAGAACAGCAACGAGCCGAAGCTGCCGGCATAGCCGCTCAGAATTTCCGCGATCGCCATCAGCCAGATGCCCGCGATGAGCGCGCGCAGCGCACCGAGTTTCTCCATCACGATCGCGCCCGCCATCGAGAAGATGGCGATGCAGAGGGCGATGATCGAAATGATGAGCCCCGCGCTGGCAGGCTGGATGTGCAGACTATTGGTTATCGGCACCAGCAACGGCGCCGGGGCGAGCCAGGTCAGCGACTGCGCCAGCAGGGTGAAGAGGAGCAGGATCTCAATGACCCAACGATACGGCGACAGACGATTTGCATCACTCATTAAATAAAACCCCGCAGTGGTAGCCCTCCTCTATAACGCGGCGCCGCGGGGCATTGCCAGCATGAATTTTCGGCGCGAGCCGTTAGCCCATCAGACCTCGAAATACAGGGTGATTTTGCACTGGCCATTATCGCATGCGCTGTCGAGGCGATCGGGGACCACCGCGGATAAAAACCCGGAAAGACCGACCGCAAAGATCTGCTCTTCAACCATTCCGGCAGGAAGTTTCTGTTCCGATGCCACATACGGAAGGCTGCCCTGGTAGGCGAACGATACGATCAGATCGAAATCATCGTAGGCAAGATTGGCCTCGATCGGCCCGTCAGCATGACCACCGGACTCGATGAGCCGCAGCAACTCGTCGATCGAATGCTCCACCCGCTCCAGATCGGTGGGTTTGATTTGCCATTCCTTGGCCTGTTTCGCGAGCACTTCATCGAGTTGGACGCTGGCGTCGTGCCCGGCCGCTTTCACAACCACACTCTGCACCCGACGCTCGCCGATCAGGAACAGCGTATTGAGAACGACACCGCAGACTACACCGATAGTCAGGATCGATCCGGTGAACTGATGCGTCCACATCGGCAGGCTCAGATAGAAGTCGGGATAGACCTCGCGACTGAGCGCAAAGAGGAATGAGATCCCGATTATAAAGGTGGTGCGCATGGTAACCGGCCGCGAGGTAACGATCTGCACGCCGCCCACGAACATCGAGGAAGCATTGAACACCAGCGCAGCGCCAATCACGGGCAGCGGCAAGGTCAGCAGCAGCGCGCCGATTTTAGGGAAACATGCCAGCAGTACGAACCACGCAGCGATCGCATACGCGATGATGCGGCTGGTCGCGCCAGTCACTTTTTCCAGACCCACCAGGCTCGGCGCGGTACTCAATCCGGGCGCGGCCAATAACCCACCAATCGCACATCCGATTCCATCGGCCATCACCCCGGCACGCACATTGTCGAGGTCAGGTCGCGTCCAGCCCGCATCATTGATGCGCTCAGCGGTGGTGATCACGCCGATGGTACGCAGACCGGAGGCGAGCGCGGCAATTAGAAATGGAATGATCAGGTCGGGCTCGATGGCGTAGGAGAGAATCCGGGGGTCCGGCAGCGAGAACATTGGAGTGGTCTCGATCGCAGCCAGTCTGTGCGCAGCGAAGAGCCCCATCGGAATCGCGATCACGACCCCTACTGACAGGCCAACCAGCCCACATAGCAACCTCGCCAGCCCTCGTCCCCATACGCCGAAACTGACCATCACGGCGAGGGTAAGAAAGGCCGTCAGCAGGACGGGAGTAGAGACATTGATGTGAACGATCGAAATGTTTTGGTCCGATGCGCTCAGGCCCAGAAAAGCACGAATTCCGATCAGACCAAGTTCAGCGGCCACCGCCATCACGATCAATCCGGAAACGACCGGCGAGAATATCTTGCGCGCACGCGGCAAAATCCACGCGAACAACGCTTCGAACAAACCGGCGAGGATAGTCATGCCGCAGACCGCGGCAATCCCGCCCCGCTCAGCCGCGTGAATCGCGGGTGCGAAGTAGATCGCCGAAACCACCGGTGGCGCAACGAAGCCGGAACCGATCCATCCAAAACGCTGCACCTGCAGAATGGTCATGATAGCGATGGCGAGCATCGCGAGACTGACCGCGCTGACGGCGACATGCGCCGAGACATGCGCCTGCTGCAAAACCAGCGTCACGAAAACCAGGTAGGGACAGATAACTGCTACATGCTGGAAGCCAAGCACCAGCGCGCGCGCCGGCGGCGGTCGTTCATCGAGGGCGTATATCAGGTCGGGCGGTCGAACCGGCGCGCGACTGGCGTGTGGAGTGACGGATAAGGTGGTTGGCTGCGGCACCGATATTCTCGCACCTCAGAGCTTCTGGTCGCCCGAGGCCCACAAGTTGTAGCCAATCGCGCCCACAAAGTAGACCACCGCGATCACGTAGAAGACGGCGGAGAAGGAGCCCGTGGCGCGCAGGACAAAACCCGCCGCCGCGACCCCGATGATGCCGGGGATCGTCGCGCAGGTGTTGGAGATGCCCATCAGGATGCCGGCGTAGCGCGGCGCGATATCGAGATGATTCGCGGCGAAGGCGCCGGTGCCGAATCCATTGCACGCCACCGAGATGGTCACGAGGATTATCGCTTCGACCGGCGTCGAGACGGACGGCAATAGCAGCAGCGGGATCGCGCCACCGATGAACGACACGCTTTGCAATGTCTTGCGCACGGTCACCACGCGAAAGCCGCTGAGCATCATCCGGTCGGCGATCCATCCGGCGAGGTTGCTCGAGATGAAGGTCGAGATCCACGGAATCAACGAGAAGAGGCCGACTCGCGGCAACGCCATCGCGAAGGTCTTGTCGAGGTAGGTCGGGAGCCATAGCAGCAGGATGTAGAAGCCGAAGTTGGTGCAGAGATGCGCGATGGCGATGGCCCAGACCGCTTTCTCGCGCAAGATGGCGCCCCAGGGGATGTCCACTGCCGGTGGCGCCGGAGGCCGGCCCGCGATGATGGTGGCGAGTTCATCGCGCGTGATGCGAGGATCGTCGTCGGGCGTTTCGGACGTTCGCCACAACCAGGCACATACCCAGACGATGCCGATCGACCCGGCGAGGTAGAACAACGCGTGCCATCCGAACGCAACGATGATCGCCGGGCTCACGAGGAATGCCATCACGGTGCCGAGGTGGATGCCGCTGAAGTTGAGCGCGATAACGCGCGAGCGCTCCTCAGCCAGGGTCCATCGCGCAGTAATGCTGTGGATGGCGGGGAAGTTGACGCCCTCGCCCAAGCCGAGCAGCACTCGCATCGCGATTAATAGACCGAAGGCGACCGAAGCCGGAGGCGTCAACAGCGTGGCGATCGACCATACGGCGACGCCTACGGCAAGCACGCGCCGTCCGCCGAAGCGATCGGACATCCATCCGCCGAGCAACTGCGGCCATAGATAGCCCCAAAAAAATGCCGACAGGATGATGCCCTGCGCGGCCGCATCGTAACCGCGATCGCGCGAGATTGGGATGATCGCAACCGAGATGCTGACGCGGTCGACATAGCAGAGCACGGTGGCGATGAAGAAAAACGCCACCACCGTGAATCGCCGGGGCCATGCGATTGGCCGCGCGATCGGTTGCGCGAGTTCGGGCTGCATCGGCGCGAGGTTAGCCCGTGTCCCCGCGCGAATGCCAGCGCGACGGCGCAAAACAAGGCGCGCGGAGCTATCCCCGCGCGCCTTGTCGCTCAGCTATTAAAAAGAGGCCTGGTTTAACGGCCGAGAGCCTGACGGATGGTGGTCAGGATGTAGATGAAATCGCGCTGCGAACGGACATCACCCATCAAAGCGACGCGCGAGAGCGCTTCCATCTCCTCGTTGTTGATGTTGTGGAGACGGCGTATCTGCTCATTCTTGCGGAAGTCTTCCCACGCCGAGTTTTCCACCGGTTCTTCGCGCGGAGTGAGCAGCGCCTGCGCGCGCGGATTGGCGAGGAAAAAAACTTCGCGTCGGTCGAGCCCCAGAACCTCGGCCAGCCGCGAAACGATCTTGTCGGACGGGTGACGCTTGCCAGACTCCAGGTGGCCAACATACGGTGTGGAAGTCTTGATGCGACGGGCGACCTCCTCCTGGGTCAGGTCGAGCTGACGCCGGCGGTCGCGAATTACCTGTCCGAAAGAGCGATCTTTTGTTTTAGCCATACTGTGTAACTCCTGTTAGTGCGGGTTCCCCGAGCCCTTCGGCTCCTCCGCCGTGCCTCTACAATCTGATAGATGCAAAGTCACTACTAACTGTATGTAGCATTCATGCACCATCGAGGCAATTCAGGTTGGCGGTGCTGCGGCGATTGTGTCACCGCTGTAAACCATGACGTGGTGTCGGAATCATCCAACAGCGTACAAATGATTCATTTAGGCAGGGTCCGCGACAGAACAGAGTTAGTTGCACGAATGTTTAACATTAATTTAATTCATGTTCGTGACGACGAGATCGTCAGTTTCCGTAAGGATTTCGGCCATGATTCAGATAGATCGAGTAGCTGGCCCCGTCCGGCAAGACACGGCCCGGGAGCTTGAAATCCCTTGTTGCACCACTGCCAAGGTTATCGATGTGGATGGTATCGGACCCGATCGGACGCCCTCTTCCATCATAGTAATGCACCTCGAGGCTGACCGATTCCGCGGAGCTTCCGGTATTCTCGACCGCGCCCGCGACGAAGGTTCCGTCGGCGGAATGCAGCAGTTTTGGATGGAGCACTTTCACGGACTCCAACCATAACAAATTGTAGGCAACAAATCCGACGAAGCCCGCCGCGATCGCGAGTCCTGCCACTCGGCCGATTTTCACGCTCGATGCTCCGGCCTGCGACCTAGTACGAGCGCGGCAGCCCGAGCACGTGCTCGCTAATCGAGTTCAGCACCATCTCCTGCGAGACCGGCGCGATTTTCAACAGACGGCATTCGCGAAAATACCGCTCGACATCGTAGTCGCGCATGTATCCGTATCCACCAAGAGTTTGCACCGCGCGATCGCATGCCTCCCATGCGGCGTCGGCCGCGCGGAGTTTCGCGATGTTGGCTTCGGGGCCGCATGGTTGACGGTTATCAAATAGCCATGCCGCCTTCATCATCATGAGGTCCGCCGCCTCCAGCTTCGAATACGAGTCCGCGAGCGGATGCGCGATGGCCTGGTTCTGTCCGATGGGGCGACCGAACACGATACGCTCTTTGGCGTAGCGCACCGCCTTTTTGATCGCGATGGTGCCGATGCCGATGGCTTCCGCCGCGATCAATATCCGCTCCGGATTCAGCCCGTCGAGCAGCGAATGAAATCCACGCCCCTCGCCACCGATCAGATCCGATGCCGGAACCTTCAGGTTGTCGATGAAGAGCATGTTGGTGTCGACCGCCGCGCGCCCGAGCTTGTGCAACTCGCGCACTTCCACCGCCGCCGGATCAAGGTCCGCGAAGAACAGGCTCATGCCGTCGGTTTTCTTCTTCACGTTCTCGAATGGCGTGGTGCGTGTGAGGATCAGCATCTTCTTGGCTTCGCGCGCCTTGGTGGTGAAGACCTTGCGCCCGTTGATGACGTAATAGTCGCCCTCGCGCCGCGCCGCGGTCTTTATATGCGTAATATCGTTGCCGGCATCAGGCTCGGTCACCGCGAATGCCGCATGCACTTCACCACGGACCACGGGCGGCAAAAATCGTTGCTTCTGTTCTTCGGTGCCGTGAAAAACGATTGGGCTCACACCGAAGATCGAAAGATGAACGGAGCTCGCCGCCGCCATCGCACCGCCCGAGCCCGCCACTTCTTTCATCACGAGGGCCGCCTCGGTGATGCCGAGCCCGCTTCCGCCGTAAGCTTCCGGGATTGCGACGCCGAGGTAACCGGCCTTAGCGACGGCGGCATAGAAATCATGCGGAAACTCCGCCTTGGCGTCGCGCTCGCGCCAATATTCGTCATCGAATTTCTCACAAAGGGCGCGCACCTGGCGCACGATTTCCTGCTGAGCCGCGGTCAATTCAAAGTCCATCCTGAATCCTCTCCGTCATTCTTTGGTCGCCGTCAAATAATGCCAATGCAAAATGCACGATTCAAATTTTGCGTAATCCCGTGGCACATGCACGCTTTACAGGCGTCAGCCCGATTGCTTGGCAGCCTAATTCGTCAATAGCCAGCACCGCATTTCATTCCGGAATTTCTGATTACAGCGCGGTACGAATCTTGAACACAAGCGCAACGGCTCTAGCAACGAGCACGCCCGACGTGTGTGGGTGCACGACAACGCGGCCACCGCCGCATGGGAGGAGACACAAGAGTGAGAATGAGGACGTCAACCGGGAGGACGACACGACTGGCCGTCGTGACGCTGATCGCAGTGGGCACCGCGCTTGCGCCCGGACTGCGAGGGGCATGGGCGCAGACCGCCACGACGGCGACGCCGACCCACCATAAGAAGAGGAGCAGCAAAACAACCACGACCACAACTACCACGACCACGACCACCGCGGCATCGGAGCAGCAGAAAAAGATCGACGCTCTCAGCGCACAACTGGATGCGATGCAGAAGCAGCAGGCCGACTTGATGGCGCAGATCAAGGACATGAAGCAACAGATGGCGGTGGCGGCGCCGGTCGCTCCCTCCAATGCTCCTTCGCCTGCGGCCGCCCCCAGTCCGGTTACCATCGGCGAGCATGTCGGGGTGCTGGAGAACGACCTGTCGCAGACCAAAAAGGACCTCGCGACCAACTTGGGCGTGAGCATCCATGGCTTGGTTGATGCGGGCTACGAGCACAACTTTAACCAGCCTAATGGCAATACCAACCTCTATCGCGCATGGGATCAGGATGGTTTCCAGCTTACGCAGGGCAACCTCCACATCGAGAAGGATGGCACGGTTGGATTCGTAAGCGACATCAACGTCGGACAGGTGGCCGAGGCGATTAATGGAGTGACCAATTACTCCAATTCGCCCGCGGACCGCACCACCGGACGCTTTATCGATCCGACCCAGTATTACCTGACCTACACGCTTCCGGTGGGTTCGGGAGTCAGCTTGTCAGCAGGCCGATTCGTGACCTTGCTCGGCGAAGAAATTATCCCGACCTACACGAGCCAGAATTTCAACGAAACGCGAGGCTTTGTGTTTAACCTCGGTGAGCCGCTGACCCACACGGGAATCCGCGCCTCATATACGTTCAATGACTACGTCGCCGCCACTGGTGGTCTCAACAACGGTTGGGATTCCGGTACCGGCCTCAACAATGGTGGTCCTAACTACGAAGGCGAGCTGACGCTGAACAACAAGGACAAGTCGCTTGCCCTTGTCGTCAACGGAATTTACGGTCCCAACCAGCTCGGTCACTCGAATTCGAATCTGGGCGCGATCGACCCGATCTTCACCTTCAAACCGGCCTTCATACCTAATGTAACCCTCGCTTCCGAGTACTTGTACGCCAGCGAGACCGGCAATGTGATTAACGGGCACAGCGCAACCTGGCAGGGTTTCGCCCAGTACATCGTTTATGACTGGAATGCCTGGGAATTCGCGACCCGCGGCGAGCTGTTCGACGATGAGGACGGCGCGCGCAGTGGCACCCATCAAACCTTGTGGGAAATAACCCAGACCTTTACCTACAAGGTGCCCGACGTAACCGGGTTGCTGGTGCGTGCTGAATACCGGCACGACCAGGGCAACGAACACGTATTTACCAACAACAACTTCGTCGACCCAACGACCTACAGCAGCATCTCTGGAGGGGTCAGGATACCCTGCTCGGCGCCGTGCTGTACGCCTTCTAACACTGGCTTCCCACCCACAGGTGGTTTCGACCAGACCACCTGAAGAAGCGAGGCGGGCCTGCTCACGCGGGCCCGCTTCTTTTTGTAATCCGGCAAATGTTCTAGGCTGCTATCGATGGATTCCGAACATCAACAGCGCTGGTCCGAGAGCCGCGCGCGCCTGCGCGAGGCGCGCATCGCGCGCCAGACCGGCTACCTCGACGATGCGCTAAGGCTGTACACGCAAGCGCACAATCTCGGCGACGACAACGTGCGATGTCACATACGAGGGCATCTGGGCCGCGCGGGAATCGAGCTGCGCCAAGGAAAATTCCGCGACGCATCGATTGATACGTTCTGGGCCTCGACGGCTGCGATGGTATCGACGATTCGGCGTAAGCTAGGCCGCCGCGGCGCCGGCATCGCGCTCCGCATCCCCAGCGCGGAATGAATCTCTGCTGTAGCGCGGGCACGACCGAGTCAAATTGGCATGTGTGGGATGATCCGCCCCACCGAACGTGGTAAATGATCGTTGACCAACCGCGGGTCCTGGCACGTACGCGCGAGAAGGTGAAAAGGAAGCACGCTGATGATCACGTTACCGCACCGCTGCGAGTTTCTCTCCGATGCATGGCTGGACGAAGCGCGAAAATTCCTGGAGCGCGAATGCAAACATCGCAAGGAACAACTCGCGGGACGCCGGTTCTCGCTGAGCGAGCGCTTCACCGATGCGCCGCCGCATCTCAAGCTACCGGACAACATCGCGGCGTGGGATTTCCGTTATGACGGCGAGAATGTTTCCGTTTCGCGCGGCTTCAACGACGCTGCGGATTTGAAGGTGGAAGGCGACTATCAAGCCGTCCTCGCGGCGGCGCAGTTCGTCGGCGTGCTCGCTCCCGGCGCGATGGCTGCGATGGGGCGCGAAGTAGCCACGATGTACGGCAAGGACGCGCTCCGGAGCACCGGCGCTATCAAAGGACCACCGGCTAACGAAGTTCTCATGCTGCTGCACGATCACATGGCGCGGCGGACGGTGGAGAATCCCGACCTCGCGCATCGCGCGGCGCATCAGAACCTCAGCGGAAAAATCCGGGAGATGGAGGAGCAAGGTTATACCGTCATCGAGCGCGCGATATCGCCGCAGTTCGCTGACGAGGTGCGCGCCGCCACGCTACGCGCACTGCTGCCGCATCAGACTTTCTCGATGAACTGGATGCTCTATCATGGGCGGGAGTTCGAGCAGCTCATCCAGAATCCTCTGCTCATGACGCTTATCGACGCTTCGCTGGGGCGCGGCGCAGTGATCGCTTCATTCAGTTGTATCAAGAAGGGGCCGGGACCGGGCGTGATTCCCGTTCACACCGACTATGCGCACGTGCCGGAGCCGTATCCCGAATTTGCGCTGACCGGAGTCGGCGTCTGGGCGCTGGAAGATTGGACGCTGGAATCAGGGCCGACCTGGCTGGTTCCCGGCAGTCACAAATTTCGCCGCCCGCCGCGACCTGGCGAGGGACGTGAGCATGGCGTGCCGATCATCATGCCCAAAGGCTCGGTGGTGTTCTTCACTCATGGCGTGTGGCATTGGCAGGGCGACCGCACCGAGCCCGGCGACCGCGTCACGCTGCATGCCCATTTCAATCGCGGCATTCTCCGCAGCCTCGAGCCGAAGAAGACCGACGTGCAAATGTTGCATCGCAATTCGCCGCGCCTCGGCGAAATGCTGGGCGAGGACGACTGGTTCGACAAGATGTCCGCGGCCGGACGCGATCACGTGCGCTTCGACTACATGCTGAAGCTGCACGCCTTCACCGAGAAGCAGAAGCGCGCGATCCTGAGTGGCGCGGCGAGTTGACTATGAGCTACGACGGACCCCGTGACCAGGAAAGCAATCGCCCTGAAAGCCAAAAGGATAGCCACTTCGAGATTCCTCAAGCGCTGAGCAAATTCTCGCGCCGCGAATTCGTCGTGGTCAGCCTCGCCGCCGGCTTCGCGCTCTCGGTGCTGCCGGTCTCCGCGCAGACCATCACCACTGATGCCAACGGCCTGGTCGCCGGCGAGGTAAAGATCCCTGTACCAGGTGGCGAGATTCCCGCCTATCGCGCGATGCCCGCGACGGGTGGTCCTTTCGCAACGATCCTGGTGGTGCACGAGATTTTCGGCGTCCACGAGCACATCAAGGATATTTGCCGCCGCCTCGCCAAGGCGGGATACTTCGCCGTCGCGCCGTACCTGTATGCGCGGGAGGGCGACGTCGCGGGCAAATCCGACATGAAGATGGTCTTGCCGATCGTGCGGCGGGTGCCAGAGGCGCAGGTGGCCTCGGACCTCGACGCGACCGTAGCGTGGGCGAAGAGCACCGGCCACGCGGATACCTCGCGGCTCGGCATCACCGGGTTTTGCTGGGGTGGCCGCCAGGTGTGGCTCTATGCGGCGCATAACCCGCATCTGAAGGCGGGCGTCGCATGGTACGGGCCGCTGCAATTTCCGAAATCGGAACTTTCGCCGGTCAATCCCGCCGATGTGGTCAAGGATATGAACGCGCCGGTGCTCGGGCTCTATGGCGGCGCCGACACCTCGATTACCACCGCGCAAATCGATGCGATGCGCGAGGCGATTAAGGCGGCCGGAAAATCATCGGAGATCATCGTGTATCCGGGCGCGCCGCACGCGTTCAATGCCGACTATCGTCCCAGCTACCGTCCCGCAGAGGCCAAAGATGGATGGGCGCGGACGCTGGCCTGGTTCAAGAAATATGGCGTCCTGGGCGTCGAGAAACAAAGCTTCTTCAGACCGGTTGTGGACAACAAGCACGCGTGATCATTTGAACTCGAGGCCGCGGGTGCAGCGACTCAATTCGATTCCGCTTCCGACCGGCAACAAGACCGACTGAATATCCGCTTTGGCGCGGACGTGCTTGCGATACTCCGCCGCGTCGGCGCGCGAAAATTCCGGAAACAACATGTTGTCAGCGACGACCAGCGCGCCCGATCCCAGCTTCGGGTAAAAAAGCTCGAAGCATGGGATGTAGAGATCTTTCCATAAGTCGAGCAGCACGAAATCGATCGGGCCGGGAAGCGCGGCGATCGATTCGCGCGCATCGCCCAGCTTGAATTCCACCACATTGGCGAGGCCGGCCTTGCCGAGCGCTTTGCGCGCGTATTCCTGCTTGCCGGCGTGCACGTCGAGGGTGATGACTTTGCCGCCGGTCGCGCGCGCGGCCTCGGCGAGCCACACCGTCGAGTATCCGTGCGAAGTCCCGATTTCGAGGATGGTGGTCGCCCTGGCCTCTTTGATGAGGATGCTCATCAACTGACCGGTGGCGGGACCGACTGGAAGCAGGAACTCGTCGATGTGCTGCATCATCCCGGCCGGCCCCAGCGCTTGCATCCGCTTCATTTCGGCCGCGGCACGCTCATCGTATTCGCGCAGGACGGTTTCGATCGCGCTGTCCATTTTTGTGCTCCTCGATGTAGGGAATTAGTCCACGCTGGCGGCAGGTTCGGCTTCGACGGTAGACATGTCGACCTCGCGGCGGCGGCCGCTCACTTCTTCGCCCGCGTCATGCTCCAGCGGCAGGAACAGCAGCGACGACAGCATCCCGAGAATTCCCACCACCAGGAACGGTATGGTGAAATCGTGCGAGGTGAGCGCCGATGCCGGACGACCGCCGAGGCTAAGATGTAAGAGCAGCGCGGCAATCGCGACGCCGAGGCTGAGAAAGAATTGCTGCGCCATACTCGCCAGACTGCTCGCGTTGCTCATCAGATTCGAAGGTACGTCGGCATAGGCGAGCGAGCCGAGCGCGGTGAATTGAAGCGAGCGCAGAAATCCGCCGGACAACAGCGCGATTATGATCACAAGATGCGGCGTGGTTGGCCGAAAGAGGGAATAACTCATCAGGATGATCGACGCAATCACCCCATTTGCGAGCAGCACGGTGCGGAATCCGAAGCGGCGGATGATCGGCACCGCGGTGATCTTCATCACTAGCGCGCCCGCTGCGCTGGTAAAGGTCAGCATGCCGGAGGCAAAGGGGCTGAGTCCGAAAACCAGCTGCAACAGCATCGCCAGCAGGAACGGCAACGCACCGATACCCATCCGGAACAATCCGCCGCCCATCGTCGATACCGCGAAAGTTGGGATACCGATCAATTTCAGATTGATGATCGGATGTTTCGTGCGCCGCGCGTGCAGCACGTAGACCACGGCGCAAAGCGCGCCGCCGCCGATGATCGCGATGACCACGCTGACCGGAAGCACACTGCGGCCGACCATCTCGAAGCCGAACACCAGTCCGGCCAGGCCGAGCCCGGTCAGGATGAAGCCGCTGAAGTCGAGCGGAGCGACGGTATCTTCACGCACGTCTTCGATGAACATCGTGACCAGCGTGATGCCGATGATTCCGATCGGTACGTTGATAAAAAATATCCAGCGCCAGGAATAGTAGGTGACGATGAATCCACCCAGCGGCGGTCCCACTACGGGGCCAAGGATCGCGGGCACCGTGAGGTAAGACATCGCGGTGACCAGTTCCGACTTGCGCACCATCTTCAGCACGATTAGACGGCCGACCGGAATCATCATCGCGCCGCCGAAGCCCTGCGCGATGCGCGCGGCGACAAGCTGCGGCAGCGAATGCGAGATGCCGCACAAAATCGAACCGAAGGTGAAGAGCACGATCGCGGTGCGAAACACCGTGCGCGCGCCGAAGCGATCGGCCATCCATCCGCTGATCGGGATGAAGACTGCGAGGCTGAGCAGGTACGAGGTGATCGCGAGGTTGAGGCGAATCGGATCCTCATGCATCGAGGTCGCAATCACCGGGAGCGCGGTCGAAATCACCGTCGCATCGAGCATCTCCATGAACAGCGCGCATCCGACGATCAGCGGGGCGAGTTGCGCTTCGGACAGGTTTAGACGATTCGGTTTCATCAATGCGATCGGGCGGACCTCCACTGTACTATAAACGCAGCGCGGGTAAATGGACGCGTGCGTCCAAAAATATCCGCTTCGCTCGTAAACCGAGCTGAAGCAGTGGGCATCTAGTTTGCAGTTTGAGGAATCGCGAAATTCATTGGTTCGCGAGAGGCGCAAAGACTTTCCAAAATGTCATCAAAACGATGACGCCGGGAATTTTGTGCCGCCGGATGATGCCGAAACGGGCAGCATTTGCCGCCTGAACAGGCGTTGCGTTACGAGAGGTTTCGTGAGAGAAAGTTTGGCAATTACTGGTTTCAGAATTTCCATTCACTGCAATTTGCAATCTGGGTTTGTGGCGGGCGCGGTTTAATCGCGTCCGCGGAATGATCTCGAATTGAGGGTTAGCCGTTCCCAAAATTGGCGAGGAGGATTACCGCTTCGATGACGCCGAAACAAGTTTTAGCGATGATCAAAGAGAAGGGCGCCGTGATGGTCGATATCAAGTTCATCGACCTGCTCGGCAGTTGGCAGCATTTCTCGGTTCCAATCTCGGAGTTCAAAGACGAGGCACCGTTCACCGAGGGACTTGGCATCGATGGATCGTCGATCCGCGGATGGATGTCGATCGAGTCGAGCGACATGCTGGTGGTGCCCGACTGCAGCACTGCGGTGATGGATCCGTTCACCAAGGATCCCACCCTGAGCATCATCTGCGATGTCTCCGATCCGATCACTCGCGCCGACTATAATCGCGACCCGCGCAATATCGCGAAGAAAGCCGAAACCTATCTCAAGTCAACCGGCATCGCCGATACCGCGTACTTCGGTCCCGAGCCGGAATTCTTCGTCTTCGATGGCGTCCGTCACGACACCAATCAGCACTCCAGCTACTACTACATCGAGTCGGCGGAAGGCGCCTGGAACAGCGGCAAGGAAGGCGGCAACCTCGGCTACAAGACCCGCTACAAAGAAGGCTACTTCCCGGTTGCGCCCAACGACACCCTGCAGGACCTTCGCACCGAAATGGTGCTGGAGATGGAAAAAGTCGGGATTCGGGTCGAGAAACAGCATCACGAAGTCGCCACCGCCGGTCAGGCCGAAATCGACATGCGCTTCCAGTCCCTGGTGAAGATGGCGGACTCGCTGACCTGGTACAAATACATCTGCAAGAATGTCGCGTGGCGTCACGGCAAGACCGTCACCTTCATGCCGAAGCCGCTGTTCAGCGACAACGGCTCGGGCATGCATACGCATCAGAGCTTGTGGAAAGGCGAAACGCCGCTATTTGCGGGATCGGGATATGCGGGGATGTCGGAACTGGCGCTGCATTACATCGCGGGCATTCTGCATCACGCGAAATCCATCGCGGCCTTCACCAACCCCGGGACTAACTCCTATCGCCGGCTGGTGCCGGGCTTCGAGGCGCCGATTAACCTCGCATATTCAAGCCGCAACCGTTCGGCCTCGGTGCGTATCCCGATGTACTCGCCATCGCCCAAGGCCAAGCGCATCGAGGTGCGTTTCCCCGACCCGACCTGCAATCCGTACCTCGCGTTCTCCGCGATGATGATGGCTGGCCTGGACGGCGTCCAGCGCCGCCTCGATCCCGGACAGCCACTCGACAAGGACATCTACGCGCTGACCCCGGCCGAGCTGAAGGAAGTTCCGAGCATGCCGGCCTCGCTCGAAGACGCGCTCGAGAATCTGAAGAAAGACCACGAATATCTGCTCAAGGGCGACGTCTTCTCCGAGGACTTGATCGAAACGTGGATCGACTACAAGATGGCCAAAGAAGTGAGCGCGGTGCGCCTGCGTCCGCATCCTCACGAATTCGCGATGTATTTCGACGCGTAAGACTTGACCGTCCTCCTCCAGTGTCAAAGCGGCGGGTCCTCGAAGGGCCCGCCGCTCTTCTTTTGCAGCGGAGGCATCTCTCAGATCCACTGCTTGCGGACCAGCCACACCTTTACCAGCTGAGTCAGCGCGACATAGGCCAGCAGAGTCAGCAACAGGAGCGGCCAATACTCGGAGGGGAGCGGCACCATTCCCAACCACGATCCAACCATCGAAGATGGCAGCCACATCCCGACTAACATTATGGCCGCCGAAGTCATGATTAACTGCCAACTGGCGCGGCTCTGGATAAACGGGATCTTGTTGGTTCGAATGACGTGGATGATGAGCGTCTGAGTTAGTAGCGATTCGACGAACCATCCGGTCTGAAACAATGCCGCCGCGTAAGTCGAATCCGGATTGGCGAGAGTCGCGTGTGCAAACCGGGCGGCTAATGCCGGCGGAGGTACTCAGACCCAGATTGTTGCACTTGAAGATGAACCACATCATCAGATAGGTGGTGTAGTCGAAGATCGAACTGCAAGGTCCGATGAAAATGATAAATCTGGCGATCTCACCCATCGACCACGGTCGCGGTTTCGCGACCTGCTCGGGATCAACCTCGTCGGTTGGAATTGGCACCTGGGAGAAATCGTAGAGCAGGTTGTTGGTAAGGATTTTTATCGGCGACATCGGCAGGTACGGCAGCCAGAGACTGGCACCGAGGACGCTGAACATATTTCCGAAGTTCGAGCTGGCGCCCATGCGCACATACTTAAGAATGTTAGCGAAGACCTTGCGCCCCTCCAGGACACCTTCTTCGAGGACCAGCAGACTCTTTTCCAGCAAAATCGCATCCGCGGCCTCCTTGGCGATGTCCACCGCGGTGTCAACCGAAATGCCGACATCGGCGGCGCGCAAAGCGGGCGAATCGTTGATGCCATCGCCAAGGAATCCGACCACGCTCCCGGATTTTTGCAGCGCCTTGATGATGCGCTGCTTGTCCAAGGGAGAGAGGCGAACGAACAACGTGGTGCTTTGCGCGGCGGTTGCCAACTCCGAGTCGTTGAGCTTCTCGATCGCGGCGCCGGTCAGTACGTGCTCAAGGGAGAGGCCGACCTGACTGCAGATCTTGCGCGATACCAGCTCGTTGTCACCAGTTAGAACTTTGACCACGATCCCGTGCTTCTGGAGAGCGGCTATGGCCGGGGCCGTGGTTTCTTTGGGCGGGTCGAGGAACGCGATATAGCCCTTAAGGATCAGGTTGTCTTCATCCTCCCGCCCGTAGATCTGCTTCGTGGTGCAGTCGCGATAGGCGATCGCCAGAACGCGAAAGCCGTCCGCTGACAGTTTGTCGTATTCCTCCTTGAGGTCTTCCAGGATGACCGGATCCATCGGATAGATATCGCCCTCGAGCTCGAATTGGGTACAACGCTGGAAGACTGACTCCGGTGCGCCTTTGCAGATCAGACGATGCACGCCTTCTGGGGTGGACACCACCACCGACATCATTTTGCGGCTGAAATCGAAAGGCAGCTCATCGACCTTTGAATAGTCGGTAATGTGAACGTCTTCGTGCACCTCCACATGCTGCAGGACGGCGCGATCGAGAACGTTTTTGAGTCCGGTCTGAAAATGGCTATTGAGGAAAGCCATTTGCAAGACTGCCTCGTCCTTCTGCCGCGCAACATCGCAGTGATCCTCAAGGATGACGTGGTCCATCGTGAGGGTGCCGGTCTTATCGGTGCACAACACATCCATCGCGCCCAGGTTCTGGATGGAGTTAAGCCGCTTGACGATCACCTTCTTGCGCGACATGAGCATCGCGCCTTTTGAAAGGCATACGCTGACAATCATCGGAAGCATCTCCGGAGTTAGACCGACCGCTACCGCGAGCGCGAACAGAAAAGCCTCGCCCCATCGATGCTTGCTGAACCCGTTGATGAAAAACACCATCGGCACCATCACCGCCATGAAGCGGATCATCAGCCAGGTGAACGATGCGACGCCCCGATCGAAGCTGGTCGGCGGCTGTCTCTGAGTGATCGCGCTCGCCATGGTGCCAAGGTAGGTTTTCAACCCAGTCTCGATGACTATCGAGGTCGCCGAACCGCTCTCGACGCTGGTGCCCAAAAAGCAGATGTCGCTCAGTTCCAGCGGCGATTTCTTGCCCAGCGGCTCCGGACGATCGAACTTCTCAACCGGAAATGATTCGCCGGTCAGGCTGGCTTGTGTGAGAAAGAGGTCTTTGCAGGAAAGGAGGCGGACATCAGCGGGGATCATGTCGCCCGCCGCGAGCTTGATGATATCGCCGGGAACCAGCTCCGCGAGCGGGATCTCGCGCGCGGTTTCGGCGCGCACTACCGTCGCGGTAACCCGGATCATAGCTTTCAGCTTGGCGGCGGCCGCGTCAGCGCGAACCTCCTGGACGAATCGTAAGGAGACCCCGAGCACCACCATGATCAGCATCAAAGCGCCGCCGACGTAGTCCGAGGTGTCTTCGGCCGTCGCAAAGGAAATCACCGCGAGCACTACGAGCAGAATTACCAGAGGGTTCAGACATGCTCGGACAAGGAGCCTGAGTCGAGTGAATCGCTGCTCTTCGGCTACGATGTTGGGACCATGGGCTTCGAGTCGCCTGGCCGCTTCTTCCTCCGACAGCCCTTGCAGTTGGCTTTCGAGTTCCGCCAGCACCTGCTCCGCCGTCATCGAAGCGTATTTCGACAGCTTGGGAGAAAACTCTATCGAGCCGGGGGCGCGCCTGAGACTGGGAGTGAAGTTCTTCGGCAAAACCGAGCTGGGCAAGGAGGCCATAATTTCTCCGCTTTAGTCTTCCGAGTAGTTCGTAGTCCCGCTCGGCAAAATTCCAACGCGCCAAATCCGCGCGCGATCCGAAAGTCGGGGCGGATTACTTTCATCCGTTTAATTCCCAATGGAGTCTCCCAAGGAAGACTGCCAGCGGTCCGCGATCTCGATTGAAGGCCGGGTTGCTGATGAACTGATAGTCCGCCGCCAGATGGATATTCTTCCAAACCTGGATCTCGTAATAGGTTTCCATGACTTTCTCGCTGCCGTAGGTCAGTGCTCCGTCGCCGTCCAGTATGCGCACGCCACCCGCCGCGAGAAAATTCTGGTTCTCGCGCGAAGCCCCACTCAAAACGCCCGCGAGGCCGAAGGTGTTGCCGGGCCGCCGCCAGCGATCGCCCTTGATGCTCGTACCCAGTGATGCGGTCCAATTAGCATCGGTGAACTCGAGCGCCCGGTTTTCGCCGTCATTCCAGCCCAGCCGCGAGAAGACGCCGACGCTCCTGGCAACTTCCTGTTCCCAGTTGAGTCCGAAGCCGTACTTGTAGCGATAAGCCTGCGCCGGTGAGATATCGGCCGCCGGACCTTTGGCCCTCAGGATGGCAGCTGCGCGGCATGGTAGCTGGCCATTTTGGCTTCGTCGAGCCAGGCTCATGATCGGCCAACGGCGGTGGAACTTCCTGAGGCTGGTTGGGACGCTCAATCGATCGCGAAAGTTGTCCGCGACCCGCGCGCGACGGTCAACCGCGCGGATGAACGACCAGCTTTCTTCGCCGTCAACCCGCTTCGACATTTCCGGCCTCCTCGGTGGCCGGATGTCGTCGCTTAAACGAGATTCGGCCAGGCAGCAATACGTCCTGAACCGAGGGTCTCGTTCGCCTTGTCTCAAGGTGGGGGACCGAGCCCGAAGGCTGGCATGTCGATCTCCCCGACGCCGTTTTTGGATCGGTGTGAAACTACTCCCCTAGGGCGAACGGGACGCTATCAAGGCAGTCGCTCTCGGTCAAACTTGGCTGTGAATAAGTTGTGACTTCGCGGCGCGCTCCGGATGAATAAATAACCAACCCGCTCGCAGACAACGGGTACGATGAGCTTAGAGAGTCAGTGACTCGCGTTCATGTCGATGATTTCTGTCCACATCTTGCCGGGCTCTCGCGTTATCCCACCCCCAGGCTGAGCTGCGCCGGACGCCGCGCGGAGGGCGTCGGCGGCGCGTTGCGCTCATGCGTGGGCGCGAAGCCGTACTTGATGCGCAACCGATCCATGATGGCGCCGATGCGGTTCTCGTAGTCGGTCGGCGCATACACCGCCCGGCCATAAAATGCATCGATTTGCGGCGCCAGCTCCGGGAACCTTTCGCGCATGAAGGGAAGAAAGCGCCTGGCCGCCGCCGGCTTCAGGAAGAGTGGCCGCCACCATACCCCCTTCGCTCCGGCATCGCGCGCCGCGACGAGGACGCTCTCAATCGAGCGCCGCGAGTCGGTCAGTCCCGGAATCATCGGCATCATCAGCACGTCGCAGTGGATGCCCGCCTTCGCCAGCGTAGCCAGCGCGCGCATCCGCAGTTCGGGCCGCGGCGCGCGAGGCTCCAGCACCCGCGCCAGCCGCGGGTTCAGGGTGATGCAGGAGAAGTTGACCGAGATCTTCGAGCGTTGATTGATCTTCGCCAGGATATCAATATCGCGCGCGACCAGCGTCAACTTGGTGGTGATGGATAGATGCAGTCCCGCGAGCTGAGCGAACACCTCGAGCATCGAGCGGGTCAGTCCGTACTGTCGCTCGGCCGGCTGATAAGGATCGGTGGCGGTGCCGATGGCGATCGAGTCGTCGCCAATCGGCGTGCGCGAGAGCGTCCGTCCCAGCACTTCAGCCGCCATCCGCTTGACGAAGATGCGCCGCTCGAAGTCCATCGGGTCCCGAAGTTCCAGGAAATCGTGGGTGTATCGCGCATAGCAGTAGACGCATCCGAACTCGCACCCGCGGTAGGGATTGATGGTCCATCGGAACGACATCCTGGGGTTGGTGCACCGGTTGAGGATCTGGCGCACCGGCATCTCATGGAACTCGACGCCTTGATGGGGTTCGAGGGCGTCATCATGGGAATCGAGGTCGAAGGCGAGGTCGAGGGCGGCACTCATAGGCAAAACTCCTATGAGCCTAGTTTCGCTTTTTATTCGCTATCCGTCAAGCGAGGCGAAACTTTGACGAATCTAGTGGGTTTGTTTTTACGATTTTGCGGTTGGCCTGGAATTGCGGTTCGTACGATAAAGCCCTCCGCTGTACATTTGGGTTCGTTCTGTTCGATACCCCCGAGCTGTGGCTTGAAACTGCCTTTGTTTTCACCACCTCGTTCCCGATTCCTTCGATATTCCGGGCCATTAATGGGTTTGTTTTTGCATTTTTAATCTCTCGACAGCAGGGCTCTGAAAGGCCAAAAGCGCCACGGCGGGCGCTGTTTCATCATCATAGCAGATTTGGCCCGACTCGAGAGAGGTTTCTACTCGGTCGGGCAGGTGCAGATCCCGCCTCCGGAGCCATTGCCGAGCAGTGCGCCGCATTGCTCGCGCAGGTAAACCAAGTTAACCGGATCTCCTCCCCCATCGTCGAACAGGCTGACCTCGTCAATTCCGGTGACCACCAATCCGTTCAATGGCTTGCGCGCCACCATCTGGTTATGGGTGATGCTCCCCAGCAGATTATTGACGGTAGTGACGCTATAGCCCGGTGCGTTACTCGGATCGCATCCGCCATGGCACCCGCGACTAACCCCAGCGCAGGTCGTGGGATAAGTGGCATTCTGGGTCGTAGCTACGATGGCGATTGCACCAATTCCGTTGGAGGGGTCCAGATCGCTGGGACCATCGCCGGCATCGGCAAGCGACCAATCCGAGGTCAGATTGTTTTGCACCGAAAAAGTCGCCAGTCCCGCCGAGCTGACCGGACAACCGCAGCACTCGCCCATTTCCTCGTCGTCATCAAAAACATAGAACATCGCGCAGACGGTCTGGGGTCGAGCTCCGACCAGCAAAGCGTTGGCAGCACCATTTGGATTGACCAGGCGAATGATGTTGTCGCCGTTACTCGAAGTATTACAGGGCGCCTCACCAGGGGTGGCATCAGGAGGGCACAGTTCACCGAGCTGAACGGTCTGGTAGTAGGTCCAGAGAATCCGACCGGGTCCGGATGGAATGTAGGTGCCGCTCGAGCCTAGCGAACCCTGTAACGAACCTGCGTTGGCCGAGGAAAAGAGAGCGATGGTCATGATGAAAGCCCATCCTACCAGCACCCCCCTCGCCCAATGACGCGCTATGGCCAACATTCTGACAATCCTATCAGCAGTACGCTCGTTATCGTGCTAAGCAATCAACCCGAACCGGAGAGAATTCTGCTTAGCATATCGAGTAGGGAATATGCCAGTAAGACGCCGAAAGCGCCCTTTATGGAACAAAAGAAGGATGCCGACAGCATTTGCGAATGGTGCTGGCGTGTTGACTCGCGTGTCGGCGGGAAAGATAGACACTGCGCGGGCCATTCCCCGTTGGGTGGACGCTACATGAAGTTTGAGCCTCGGAGACCCCCGTTGCCGCGAGAGGATGTCAAATATTTGGCATTTTGTTCATCGTTTTGTAACTGAGAGTGTGATTTCTCTCCCGCCAGTAGAGAGCGGGCAAGGGATCGATGGTGGTGGCTACGGGATAATCACCAGGTCGTACGCAGGCGGCAATTTTTCCGCGATCGTGATCAGAGCGGACTCCTCGCCCGCCGCGATGACTCTCGACACCGTGCCGTCATCAGTTACGGAGAAGAAATCATTTTCGGCATCGGCGGCGGCGCGAAATCGCATGGTCATCCCGCGATGCACCAGCGCGCTGCGTTCGACCGCATCGAAGGATTCGCCCTGGTCGTCGCTGCGAAACATCACCGAGTCAGCTCCGCGCACGCCCACGTGCCACATCGGCGGAGGCGAGCCGGCTGCCACCGTATAGATGACCTGATGCTCGCCGCCAACCACCAGCAGCGGCACCGTGTAACTGCGATCGAATCCGGCCTTGATGTGGCGCCACGACCCGCCCGCATTACTCGAAACATAAAACCCGCGTCCGGTGGTGGCGTAGAGACGACGTGAATTGCCCGGATCAACCACCACCGTGTGGATATCGTCATAGAGACCGCTGTTGAGCGACTCGAACGAATTTCCCCCGTCATGCGTGCGGAACACGCCGCCCTCCTCCACTCCCACGTACATCAATCCCGGAAGATTAGGGTCGAAGGAAATCGAACGCACGTGCGGGATGTGCGGCGGAGGCGGAAAGCTCCATCTATCGCGGCCCGGCACCTTGAGGAAAGCCGTGAGCTCGTGGAAGCTGCGCCCGCGATCATCGCTACGCATCAGACGGCCGTGCGAGGTTCCGATAAAGATCTGATCCGGCACGCTGGGCGATGCCGCCATCGCCCAGATTTCTTCTTCGCGCGCATGCTGCGGCATCATCTCGATCCACGTGCGGCCGGCGTCGATGGAGCGCGCGAACACCGCGCGGCCGTGCGCGATTACATCATTGGAGGCGGCATAGATACAGCCGGGATCCTCGCAGTCCTGCGCCATGCACCATACCGGTGACGGATCGGCCAGCACCATCACGGGCGTGGAGCCTCGATCGGGATCCAGTATGACGATCCCTTTGGATGTCCCTACGCAGAGCCGCATCGCTTTTCGATCCTAACGCACCGCGGCGCGAGGGCAAGCCTCGCGCGCAGGTTTGGGTTCCTTCCTGCAATGCTGGCAAGATTGAGCGATGGCAAAATCTTCCCAAGAGAAACCGAAGAAGGACCGTCGCGTCACTGCATCCGGCCTCGTCGAGGCCATCGAGCAGGATGTCGAGTTGTCGGCGGAGCAACTCAAGGACGCGGCGCATGAAGCCGTGGTCGCGGTGGAGAAAAAGCTCGGCGTCGGCAAAGCGGCCAAACCGAAGGATGCAAAAACCTCGAAGCTGAAAAAGTAAAGCGATGCTACGCCAGCCGCATCCCCACCCGAATCGCGCCCGAGGATGCGAGATCGGCGGGCGCGACTTTTTTCGCCTCGGTATCGAGGCGCGCGCGCTTGATCGTGAGAATGCCGCCCGCGAGCGCGATCTTCATCCCATCGACATCAATCGCGACGATAGTTCCGGACTCCGCACTCGCGCCGCCTGACTGGAGCGACGGCTCATAGAGACGGATGCGGCGTCCCTCCGCCTCAGCATAGGAACCCGGCTGCGGATCACATCCACGAATCAGGTTGTGGACGACGTTTGCGGGTTTCGAGAAATCCACCTTCGCATGCTCATCGCGGCAAATCGGCTCGTAGGTGGCTTTGCTTTCATCCTGAACGATGCGCGGCGCGCCCCCGCTTTTGATCAGCTCGATCGCTTCGACCATCGAGTCGATGCCGAGCGGGAACAGCCGGTTGAAATAAATCGTTCCTACCGTGTCATTCGGCTCGACCGGAATTTTCTTTTGCAGAAGTATCGGGCCGGTATCGAGGCCCTTATCCGGCCAGAACCAGGTGACCCCGGTTTCCGCATCGCCCGCAATCAGTGTCCAGTTGATCGAACTCGCGCCGCGATGACGCGGCAGCAGCGAAGGATGAAAGCAGATCGATTGATGACGCGGCGCATATAGCACGCGTTCCGGCACCACCAGCGTCACGAAGGCCAGCACGGCGAGGTCGGCATCGAGCGCTTTGATCTGCTCGAATGCCTCATCCGTTTTGAACGAAGTCGGCTGGCTGAGCGGCAGCTTCAACTCGCGCGCCTTAGCCGCGAGCGCATCGGGGCGCCCGGCGGGAGGATCGGGCGGTGCGAATACCTGCACGATTTCGTCGCTATGCTTGAGCAGCGAGTCGAGAGCCTTTTCGGCAAAAGCCGCCTGTCCAATCAGCGCGATACGCAAGATGTCCTCCGGTTTCAAACGCAACCTACCAAATCGAAAACACTGTTGCATCCTGAAACCTCGGGCCGCAGCCAGCGTACTATGCATCACGATGAAAATACGGCGCCAGATGTGCCTGATGACCGCCGCTCTCGCGATCCTGGCGGTGATGGGAACGAATCGGCGCTCGGAGGCCGCTGTTAGCTCCGCCCCGCCGCTGGCGCCATGGGATCGCGTCGAGCAGGTGCAGCTTGGCGGTTTCGATCGGCATTTCATCGTGCATGTTCCGCCCACCTTCGATCCAAAGCGCAAACTCCCGGTGGTCATTATGCTGCATGGCGCGGGCGGCACCGGGCAGCAGGCGATGGAGCAGACAGGATGGGATCATAAAGCCGACCGCGAGGACTTTATCGCGGTGTTTCCCGATGGGGTGCCGGAATTTCCGAAGCGGCCGCCGAGCTTCCTTTTCAATCCGCAGACCTGGAACGAGGGCTCGGGGCGGCACGCCTCGGGCAAGCGCAACGATCGCGACGTGGAATTCATCGCGTACATCATCGATGCGATGGAGGCCCACTATGGCGCCGATCCGAACCGCATTTTCGTCACGGGGTTTTCCAATGGCGCATCGATGACTTTTCGCGTCGGCGTTGAGCTGTCGAACAAGGTTGCGGCGATTGCGCCGGTGGCCGGTCATTTGCTGATTCACGATCATCAACTGAAGCGCCCGCTGTCGATGCTCTACATCATCGGACGCGACGACCCGCTCGAATTGCCGAAGGGTGGCGTGCTGAGGATGCGCGGCGAAGAGGTCGAGCAACCGCCGATCGAACAGAACCTCGCACAGTGGCGGCAACTCGACGGATGCCCGATCCAGCCCGACCGCGCGGCGAGCAGGGAAGGCGTCGAAACAATCACCTTCGACAATTGCCGTGATGGGACCGAGGTGGTGGAGTACTTCATCGACGATATGGGCCACGTGTGGCCGGGCGGCATCAATCGGCTGCCCGCGCGCATCGTTGGCAAGGCGAGCGACAAGATCAACGCGACCGACGTCATCTGGAGTTTTTTCAAGGCGCATCCAAAAGCGCCGTAGCCTCGCGCCTCGCTTACGAATCTCGCGTCCGGTGTGGTTTACTAGTCGCCGAGGACCATGAATATGGCGACCGGTAAGATTCCATGCGGCATCGCGATTCCCCAAACCAGCGCCCCGGCCGATGTCCGCTTTCTCGCGCAATACCTGCATCGTGCCGAAACACTCGGATACGACAGCGTATGGGTGCAGGAGCAAATCCTCGGCGACTCGCCGATGCTCGAGCCGATCACGCTGCTGACTTTCGCCGCCGCGCTCACCTCGAAAGTGCGCCTCGGCACCTCGGTGATCCTGCCGTTGACGCGCAACCCGATTCATCTGGCGAAGTCGCTCTCATCATTGGATCAACTCAGCCAGGGACGCTTGATCCTCGGCGTCGGGATGGGCGGGGCGCACGTGCCTGAGCCGGCTTTCGGCATCTCGAAGGAAAATCGCTCGCGCCGTTTCGTCGAAGTGCTGAAGGTGACGAAGGCGCTATGGACCGAGCCGCGCGCATCCTTCGCCGGCGAGTTCTGGAAGTTTGAAAATGTCGCGATGGAACCCAAGCCGCTGCAGAAGCCGCATCCGCCGATTTGGTTCGGCGCGCGTGATGAGGTCGCGCTCAAGCGCACGGTGCGCCATGGCGATGGATGGATGGGCGCCGGGTCGTCGTCAACGGCCGACTTCATCAAGCAAAGCGCGATGTTCCGCCACCTCCTCGAAGCAGCGCATCGCGACCCCGCGAAGTTTCCGATTTCCAAGCGCGTCTATCTCGCCCTCGACGACAATCGCGACCGCGCCGAAAAGCGCCTGCGCGAATGGTTTGGCGCGCGCTACAAGAACGCCGAGATGGCGCCGCGCGTGTCGATCTGGGGTGGTGTGCCCGAAGTCGTCGACAAGCTCGGCGAGCTGGTGCGCGCAGGTGCGCAACATTTCTTACTCAATCCGGTTTTCGATGACATGGAGCATCTGGAGCGCCTCGCATCTGATGTGATGCCGCGTCTGTAAAATATTTCTATGAAGCTGAATCCGCTCGCTGGAAAACCTGCGCCGGCATCGATGCTGGTGAACGTGCCGCGCCTGATCACCGCGTACTACTCCGAGCGCCCCGACCCCGCGATCGCTTCGCAGCGGGTCGCGTTCGGCACCTCGGGACATCGCGGCTCGGCCTTCGAGCGCGCCTTCAATGAGGCCCACATCCTCGCCATCACGCAAGCGATTTGCGCATATCGCAAGGAGCGCAACATCGACGGGCCACTCTTCCTCGGGATGGATACGCATGCGCTGTCGGAACCGGCGTTCGCTTCCGCGCTGGAAGTGCTAGCCGCTAACGATGTGCAGGTGATGATCGATCGCGCGCGCGGCTATACCCCGACGCCGGTCATCTCGCATGCGATCCTGACCTACAACCGCGGGCGCAAGAGCGGGCTGGCCGATGGCATCGTCATCACGCCGTCGCACAATCCTCCGGCGGACGGTGGCTTCAAGTACAATCCGCCCAACGGCGGCCCCGCCGATACCAACGTCACCGGCGCCATCGAAAAATCCGCCAATGCGATCCTTGCCGAGCAGCTACGCGGCGTGCAGCGCATTCCGTTGGAGCGCGCGCTCAATGCTTCGACCACTCATCGTCACGACTACATCGAGGAGTACGTCAGCGATCTCGCGAGCGTCGTCAATCTCGATGCGATTCGCGACGCGGGCGTTCGCATCGGCATCGATCCGCTGGGCGGCGCGGGCGTGCACTACTGGGGACCCATCATCGAGCGCTATCGCATCACGGCGACGGTCGTGAATGATGCGGTCGATCCAACTTTTCGTTTCATGAGCGTGGATTGGGACGGCAAGATCCGCATGGATTGCTCTTCCCCGTATGCGATGGCGCGGCTGGTCGAGCTGAAGGATCGCTTCGACGTCGCATTCGCCAACGACACTGACAACGACCGCCACGGCATCGTCGCCCCGAGCGCGGGACTGATGAACCCGAATCATTACCTGGCAGTAGCAATTTCCTACCTGTTCAAGCATCGCGAGGGATGGCCCAAGGATGCCGCAGTCGGCAAGACCGTCGTCAGCAGCAGCATGATCGATCGCGTGACGGCGTCGCTCGGACGCCGCCTGGTCGAGGTTCCGGTCGGCTTCAAATGGTTCGTCGACGGCCTGCTCGATGGCTCGATCGGATTCGGCGGCGAGGAGAGCGCGGGCGCATCATTCCTGCGCCGCGATGGCTCGGTGTGGACAACCGACAAGGACGGCATTGTTCCCGGTTTGCTCGCAGCGGAGATCACGGCATTGACCGGCCGCGATCCGGGCGTCGCGTACAGCGATCTGACGCGGGAATTCGGCGCCCCGGTGTATGAACGCATCGATGCGCCCGCGACCGCCGAGCAGAAAAAGATCCTCGGCAAGCTCACCGCTGATCAGATCACCGCCAAAGACCTCGCGGGCGATAAAATTGTTGCGACGCTTACGAAAGCGCCCGGCAACGATGCCTCGATCGGTGGGTTGAAAGTTGTCACCGAGAATGGTTGGTTTGCCGCGCGTCCCTCCGGCACCGAAGAGGTTTACAAAATCTACGCGGAAAGCTTTAAGGGCGCCGATCATCTTAAGAGCATTCAGGAAGAGGCGCAGGCCCTGATCGCGAAGGCCTTCGGCTCCAGCAAGAATTGAACGACCAACTCCAGGAGAATTGACGATGAGTTATCAGGGCAAATGTCACTGCGGGAAGATCGCGTTCGAGGTCGACGGAAAAATCGATTCGCTCGCCGAATGCAACTGCACGATTTGCAGCAAGCACGGCTATCTCCATTGGTTCGTGGGCAACGACAAACTCCATCTGAAAACGCCGCAGGCGAACGTCGGCACCTATACTTTCCGCACCGGCAAGTACAAGCATCACTTCTGCCCGAATTGCGGATGCGCGCCGTTCATCACGTCT
This sequence comes from uncultured delta proteobacterium, assembly GCA_963761255.1. Lineage (GTDB taxonomy): Bacteria > Desulfobacterota > Binatia > Binatales > Binataceae > DATGKG01. The sequence continues at coordinate 396,165 of CAVXGH010000007.1, read as the reverse complement.
GATGAAGGAACCTCGATCAATGTGCGGTGTCTCGAGGGCGCCGACACTGCGGGCATCAAGGTGGGTCAGTTCGACGGCCGCAGCCTCTAAGGATCGCTACCGCGGCGCTACGGCGATCGGCAGGATGAATCGCGTCTCCTGAAGCTGGCCGCGCTCGACCAGCTTGCGCCATAGATGCGCGGGGTCGGCGCTGAAGACCTGGTCAGCATCGGCGGGCATGACATACCATGCACCTTCCATGATTTCGTAGTGAAGCTGCTCCGGCAGCCACTGCGCGCGGCCGAGAAAAATGCGCAGTTTTGCCGGCCCGTTATGTTCCTTGAGCACCTGCGCGATGACCGCGGCGTCGGTGCTGACGTACACGTCGTCGATGATCTGCGCCGCCTTGTCGGGTGGATGCGACGCGCGGATGGCGATGGTTGGAGTCCCGTTGTCGATCGGACCACCGTAGTAGGCGCTGTTCGGATCGTCCTTAAGCGCCGGAAAATGTGGGAAGACCTCGTGCGCGGTGGTTCCGGTCGGTTCGTTGATGATGACTCCCGCGACCAGGGGCTCCTGGGTCGTCGGCACCATCATGATGACCGAATTGCGGAAGACCGGGTCGCCCATTTCGGGGCTGGCCACCAGAAAGTAGGGTTTTGCGTCATCGGCGCGGGAGACCGGCACGGGGATCGACAACGCCGTCAGCGCTAACAACCACATAATTACTATGGCGACCGGCTGCCGCATCATCTGTTCAATCCGTAGGAGGTCATCGCTTACAGGTCAAGCCAGCGCGATCATTGTAACATGAGAAAGGAAACCTGGCCTCGATGAGTTCTCTTCCGAATCAAATGATGATGGCGGCCCGAGTCCATCAGTACGGCGGGCCCGAGGTGATTCGCTATGAAGAAATTCCTCGGCCTCGCGCGCTCGACGGACAGCTTATTGTTCGAGTCATCGCCGCGGGAGTGGGGCCATGGGACGCGTGGGTGCGAGCGGGCAAAAGCGCGCTGCCGCAACCGCTCCCGCTCACCCTCGGATCCGATATCTCAGGCGTGGTCGACAGCGTCAGTCCGGGAGTCACCAGTTTGCGCGTTGGCGATGAAGTCTATGGCGTCACCAATGCTCAATTCACCGGCGGCTATGCCGAATTTGCCGCAGCCTCGGCCGCGATGATGGCGCCCAAGCCTCGCGCGCTCACTCATGTTCAAGCGGCGTCGATTCCCGTCGTTGCGAGCACCGCATGGCAGATGCTCTTTGAGCATGCTCACGTCGATAGAGGAGAGCGCGTGCTCATCCACGGTGCGGGGGGAAATGTCGGCGCATTTGCGGTGCAGCTCGCGAGGCGCGCCGGCGCTTATGTCATCGCGACCGGAAGCGCAAAGGAGCGCGATCGAGTCATGAGGCTCGGCGCCGAGGAGTTCATCGATCTACGTTCTGAGAGATTTGAGGAACACGTGAAAGCGGTCGACGCGGTCATCGACACGATTGGCGGTGACATCCAGACGCGTTCCTTCACCGTCCTGCGGCGTGGAGGCGTGATGGTATCGGCGGTCGCTCCGCCAGATCAAAAGAAGGCCGCTCAGTTCGGCGTTCGCGCCGTGTTCTTCCTCGTTTCGGTGACTAGCGCCGGGCTGACGAAGCTCGCGGAAATGTTCGACGCCCACGAACTCGAGCCGAATGTGGGCGAGGTCTTACCGCTCAGTGAGGCGCGCCTCGCGCATGAGATTCTCGCGGGCAAGGCGCACAAGAACGGCAAAATGGTTTTGACGATCACGAACTGACGCGGCCGGATGGCGAAGCATCACTGACCCGAGTTGATGAACAGCGTGTCGATGGCGAAATCGCTGCACGCGCCGGTGCATTTTGTGAGGCTGTAGACCACCGAAGTGATGTGCGCGGCGGTTTCGTCCAATGCGCCGAGGAAAACCGCGTCGCCGCTCGCATCGCTGGTGGCGTTGAAGGCCTTGAGCAATTTCTTGCCGTTGTAGGCCTGGATCTGTGCGGTGAAGGTCGCGGGGCCGTCAGCCTGGATAAATGCGCCGACACCCTGCACGCTGCTGCCGAATGACAGCTTAAGTGGCCCGGTACCGCCGTTCGATGTATCGGAGGTCCAGATCAGCGAGTCGTCCGCATTGAAGCCATTACTCCCTGGCGAACCCCAGCTACACGAGGATGCCGGGCATACCACCGCGATCAGGCTGCCGCTGGCCGCGAGGCTTCCGGTGATGGGGAGGTTGCCCAACGAGTGCGCGCTGAAACTGGACGACAGCATCGTAGCGTCCACACCGAGTTGCGACCACGGCACCGAATCATTGGGGTTCAAAGCACTTTGGCTGGTCACGATGACCACAACGTCGGCCTTGGCCGCATGCGCAGAGAACGGAAATGCCAGTATCGTGAGCGCGAGCATCAAACCGAAGAGGCCGCCGCTGAACGTATGTCTATCCACAATGGCCTCTCCGTCCTTGAAAGACCCATGATGGATCATATTTGCCGCCATTTTTGTTCGCACTCCCGAGCTTTCCACTGGGGCGCTCATCGACAGATCGCTCCCGCATCGGTATCGAAAGTGCCGTTATCCGAAAACGTGCCGCCCGCACCGATAGAGGGCTCGCCGAAGAACCAGGAGAAAAACGCCAACTCCTGCAGATCGTAGGTGACGCCATTAGGCATCGTGACCGGCGGAAACGCCGTCCCGGTCAACGGGTCAGCGACCTCCAGGTTGGCCTGACAACTGTCCTGGTCCTGACCCGTATCCCCCCACGCCGGAGTCGCATTGTTCCCCAGCGGATCGTCAGTCAATTCAGCAGTCTCATGGCTCAGAATGGTGGTACCGAGCCCCGAACTGTCCTCAGTAAAAATCCCGGTACTGTCGTAATCGACGACCGAGTACAACTGCGGTTTCGAGGCCGACCCTATTCCGCTGTGGAAGCCAAGGATGCAGCAGTTGGGATTGTTAACGTCGGTTGGGGGTCCATCGCTCATGAGCACATTGTAGAAGAGAAAGATCGGGAAGTTGGTGGGCGCCACGCCTTGGGCCTTGAGCTTCGGGAGCAGAGTTTTCTCGGCGATTTTTTGCGCCGCGTTCACGTTCACAATCGCGACCGGTTCGCATCCATGAAAGGCGGATGTGTCAGACACCACACCGGAAGGGGCCGCGACGGTGATCGATATAGGCACCGTTTTAAGCAGATTCAGCCGGGTATGGTAGCGATCGCCGGTCTGGCTGATCACCGCAAACAAATTTGCCCGCTGGAACGCGTCCACATACTGACTGTCTTCCTCGATAACGCCATTCATCGTGAAATTGGTAGCTGTCAGGATCGGCGATTGTTGCACCAGAGCGACCGGCGAAAGGATTGCACTCGGCAGGCATGTCGCGTCGGTCTGATTGGGATCGAACGTCGTCTTGTTCTTCTGCCGATCCACTACAGTCACCGTCACCGGCACGAGGATGGTATTGACGTTGGTGCTCCGGGCGCCGTGGAAAAAAGGACTGCGCCCAACCATCGTGCCGCTGTAAGTCTTTCCGTGGTTGCGCGAAGCCGTGGTGGTGTATTTCCACAGCGCTACGGTGGACGGCGTCGTCGATACTGCGGCAGCTGCCTCAGGACCGGAGTTGCTGGCGCCGCTCGAAGAAGTGACATCGGATCCGTGGAGCGGAATCGATTTGTAATGTACGTGGAAGCGCGCCGTTTCCTGCGCCCGAGAATTTCCCGCGCAGGCGCAGATCAGAATCACGGCAATGGCCATTCGCGCCGTCAGATGACGTTTCATGCGAGGTCCCCTTTTTGAAGCGCCGCCTGCTGCCGGCATCGCGCGTGCTCTGAAGCTAAACTATGCCGCCGGCGATCGTGCGCATTAGTTAGCGCAGCTCTAAAGAGGATACCGGGTCGGCATGGATCAGCGAAGAGCTTTTCGCAACGAACCCGAGCTGCTGAAAGCTAGGAACCGCTCCTGCGCGGTCCAAACCGCATCATCGATAAGGAACCGGATGCGCCTGCTCGTATGCCGCGATCGCGCCGGCATGCTCCAGGGTAAGTGCCACATCATCGAGCCCCTCGAGCAGGACGCGCCTGGAATGCGGCGCAATCTCGAAGTGAGCAGACCATCCTGCGTCATCGGAAACCTTTTGCCCCGCGAGGTCCACCGAAAGCCTGTAGCCGGGGTGCTTCGCGATAGCCTGGAAAATCGCCTCGACCTCCTCGGGCTTGAGGATGATGGTCAGAAATCCGTTCTTGCCCGAGTTGTTGAAGAAGATGTCCGCATACGACGGCGCGATAACGGCGCGGAAGCCATAATCCTGCAGCGCCCACACCGCGTGCTCGCGCGAGCTGCCAGACCCGAAGTTAGCGCGCGCGACGAGGATCTCGGCGCCCTTGAACTGCGGATGGTTGAGCACGAATGAGGGGTTGTCCTTGCCCTCGGGGGTAAAGCGCCAATCGAAGAAAAGTCCGCGCCCCAAACCGCTGCGCACCACGGCCTTCAGGAACTGCTTGGGGATTATCTGATCGGTATCGACGTTGGATCGATCGAGTGGCGCCACTAATCCAGTGAAATTCGTAAATGGCTTCATTTTAGTGATTCCCCAAATTGCGAATGTCAACGAAGTGGCCCGCGATTGCCGCCGCGGCCGCCATCTCGGGACCGACCAGATGGGTGCGGCCGCCCTTGCCCTGGCGCCCTTCGAAGTTGCGATTCGAAGTGCTGGCGCATCGCTCGCCGGGCTTGAGGATGTCGGGATTCATCCCGAGGCACATGCTACATCCTGACTCGCGCCATTCGAACCCCGCCTCGGTGAAAATCTTGTCGAGGCCGAGCTTCTCGGCTTCCTGCTTGACGTGCTGCGAACCCGGCACCACCATCGCCTGCACATTCTTCGCGACCTTGCGTCCCTTGATGAAATTGGCAGCGTTGGTCAAATCGCTGATGCGCGAATTGGTGCACGACCCGATGAACACGCGATCGATCTTGATCTCCTCGATCTTTGTGCCGGGCTTGAGCGCCATGTACTCCAGCGCCGCCTCCGCCGACTTGCGCGAGCCTTCATCTTTCATCGCCGCGGGATCGGGAACTTTTCCCGTGACCTCGATCACCATGCCGGGATTGGTGCCCCAGGTGACTTGGGGCGCAATGTCTTTGGCGTCGAGATGCAATTCGCGGTCGAACTGCGCGCCCGCGTCGCTCTTGAACGAAAGCCACTTCGCGGCGGCCTCCTCGAAGTCCGCGCTTTTCGGTGCATACTTGCGGCCGCGCAGGTAATCGATGGTCTTCTGATCCGCCGCCACCATGCCCGCGCGCGCACCCGCCTCGATCGACATGTTGCATACGGTCATGCGCTCCTCGACCGAGAGCGCCTCGACCGCGCTGCCCCGATACTCGACCACGCATCCGGTGGCGCCATCGGTGCCGATGCGCCCGATGATCGCGAGGATCATGTCCTTCGCCGATACGCCCGGCAGCAGTTTTCCATCGATGCTGATGGAGAAGGTCTTGGGCTTCGCCTGCCATAGACATTGAGTGGCCAGCACATGCTCGACTTCGCTGGTGCCGATGCCGAATGCGAGCGCGCCGAATGCGCCATGCGTCGCAGTGTGGCTGTCGCCACATACGATCGTCATGCCCGGCTGGGTAAGGCCCAACTCCGGTCCGATGACGTGCACAATGCCCTGGTCGGGCGAGGCAAGATCGAACAGCGGGATGCCGAACTCGCGGCAATTCTTCTTCATCATCTCGACCTGCAGCGCCGAATCGGGATCGGCAATCGGCCGGTCGCGATCGATGGTCGGGATGTTGTGGTCGAGCGTCGCGAAAGTGCGGCCGACCGCGCGAACCTTGCGCCCCGCCACGCGCATCGCCTCGAAGGCTTGTGGCGACGTGACCTCATGAATCAGGTGGAGGTCGATATAGATGAGCGCCGGCTGTCCGGCCTTCTCCATCACGGAATGCTCTTGCCAAATCTTCTCGAACAAAGTCAGGGCGGCCATAGTTACTCCCCTACTGAATTTTCGATTTCATCAAGCGGCCGGTTGCCACGCCGCGAATAGTCTTCGATCGCATGCACCAGTTTGCGCGCGAACTCGCTGAAGGATTCTATCTCCGATGCGTCCTGCGTCATCCACACCGATTCGATCGCGGCCTCGCGGCTGCGCTTCAATTCCGCCAGCGCGCGCTCGCCCGCCGCAGTCAGCCGATACTCGCGATTGCGCCCGTCGCTCTGCGAGATCGCGACCGAAACGAGTCCGGCATCGAGGAGCTGGCGCAGGATCCGCGAAACCGCGGCAGCGGAGCTTTCGCGGCGGCGCGCAAACATCGAGGGCATGAAGCGGCGTGAGCCGATTTCCTCCATCACGCGCCACTGCTCGACCGTCACGCCTGCTTCGGCCGCGAGGATATCGCGCCTGCGCTCGAAAACATCCACCAGCGTCGCCAGTTGTTCGATCGCCTGATGGATGCGGCGCGTCTTCGCGGACGGCACGCTCGCCGGTTTAGCTACTTTCACGACTGAGATTATTAACTGACGTTAAGTATTTGTCAAACCCGCCGGACCGTGTAGCAAAGTACGAGCGGGCGGTGGAGGTGATGGCGATGGAGTCGGACAAATCTCGCGAAGCTGAAGTCCCTCAAATGGAAGCGGAGGTAGATCGCACTGCCACGCGATGTGACGCATGCGGCTCGCCGATGAAGCCGATGGGGCATTGCAAATACTGGTGCCTCCGCTGCGGCTTCCTGCGCACCTGCAACGACGTGATCTGAGCGCCTACTTGATTCGCCGCGTCGGGGTGACGCGCTCGGCCTTGGCCAGACCGCGTGTCACGACCTCGTCGCCAAAGCGCTGCGCCAGTGTATCGAGCGCGCGATTGAGCTTCTCACGCTTCGCATCGGAACCGGAGGCCGCATCGAAGAGGCCAAGCTGCTTCGATGCAGCGCGCTCAAGATTATGCACCTGCACGCCGGCGAGGCGAATTTTGTCTTTCTCTTTCACCTTCGAAATGAGTTCGATCGCGAGCCTGGTTATCTCCGCGCCGTCGTCGGTCGGATGCTCCAGCGACGAACTCCGCGTGACGAGCGGGAAGCGCCCTTGCCCCAGCGGGCGCGCCAGTTTCAGCTTCAAAGTCACGGTGCGCGCACACACATTATCATCGCGAAGACGCCGTCCGATCGCCTCGCCATGCGCGATCAGCACACGGCGCAACTCCAGCCCGTGCAAATCCAGATCGTGCTCGAAGGTGTTTTCCTCGCCATATGATTTGCGTTGCCAATCCGCAATCACCGGGCGCGGATCGATGCCATTGGCAAGTTCCCACAGATGACTTCCCGACGATCCGAACTCTGCCCGCAACGTCGCGGTATCTCGCGCGGCGAGATCGCCGACGGTCTGAATGCCGAGATCGTGCATATGCCGCAAGGTCACGCGCCCGACGCCCCATAGCCTTTCGACCGGCAGCGCAAACAAAAATTCGCGTACGTATTCGGGGCCGAGCGCCAGCAATCCGTCGGGCTTGCACATGTCGCTGAGAATTTTCGCCGTCATCTTCGTGGGCGCGATTCCGACCGAGACGACGAGGCCGGTTTCCTCGCGCACGCGACGTCGCAACGCGGCGCCCACTTCGAGTGGTACACCGAGCAGCTTTTCGGTGCCACCCAAATCGAGGAACGCCTCGTCGAGCGAAAGCGGCTCGACCGCGGGACTGAAGCTTTCGAACACGGAGCGCACCACGCGCGAGATTTCGACGTAGCGATCCATCCGGCCGGGAACGAAAATGCCCTCGGGACACAGGCGGCGCGCCTCGAACCCCGGCATCGCGGAGCGCACGCCGAATTTGCGCGCCTCGTACGATGCCGACGTAACGACGCCGCGAGCGCTCCGGCCTCCGACTATAACTGGCAAGCCGCGCAATGCGGGATTGTCGAGCTGCTCGACCGATGCATAGAAAGCGTCCATGTCGGCATGCGCGATAACCCTCGGCCAGCGCGGGTTATCTCCAGGGCTGCCCATGGAAAGATCCTAGCCGCGAGCGGCGAGGCGCTCGCATGCGGCCTCGGCGGCGTTCTCTCCGCTATGCACGCAATCGGGAACGCCGACACCGCGATATGCGGCCCCTGCGAGGAACAAATTCGGAACGCGTGCGACCACTTCCTCGATCTTCGCGACGCGATCGAGATGACCGACCGCGTATTGCGGCATCGCGGCGGGCCATCGCTGCACCTCGGTCATGCCAGGCGCGGCCGTGACGCCGAGCAGATCGCGGAATTCGTTGCGCGCCGCGGTGACCATCTCGGCATCGGAAAGTTTCATCATGTCGCTTTGCAGCACGCCGCCGAGAAACACCCGCGCGAGGACGAACCCCTCGGGCGCGCGGCCCTCGAACTTCAGGCTGGAGAAACTGCCCGCGATGATTTTGCGCTTTTCGATCGTCGGCACCACGAAGCCGAACGCGTCCGGCGGCTTGGGAAAATCGGCGCGGCGCCAGGTCAGATTTACCGTCGCCGCCGATGCATACGTGATGTATCCGAGATGATCCGCGAGGCTCGATTCGATATGGCGCAGCAAGCGCACCGCGGTGTAAGCATGCGCCGCGCAAATCAGCGCGTCGGCCCCGAGCTGCGAGCCATCGGCGAGCGTAATGCGCCAGGTATCGCTCTCGCGCTCGACCGAGGCGACGTCGGCGCCGCGACGGATCGAGCCTTCCACCCGCGATGCGAGCGCATTCACCAAGGTGCTGACACCGCCGCGCAGTGTCAGGAAGAGACTCCATCGCGCGCCGCTCGTCCCGCGCTGTTGCGTCGCCCGCGCCGCTTCCGCCGCCCGCATGCCGCGCATCAGGCTGCCATGACGACGCTCCATTTCCACGAAACGCGGCATCGTCGCGCTCATGCTGAGCTCGTTTGGATCGGCGGTGTAGATGCCTCCTGCGAGCGGCTGCGCGACGCGATCCAATACCTCGCGACCGAGACGGCGCGTCACGAACGATGCGAGACTCTCATCGCCCCCGTCCTCGCGCCTCGAGATCATCGGCTCGAGCGCCATCCGGAGTTTGCCCCACGGCGAGAACAGCGGACTCGTTATCACCGGCCACATGTTCATCGGCGCGAGCAGTGAGAAGCCGACCGGAATCTCCACCAAACGTCCGCGCCGCACGACGTAGGTTTTGCGGAACTCCGCGCGGGTCGGAATCAGCTCGGATTCGAGTCCGAGGCGACGCGCGAGTTGCGTGGCCCACGGCTTTTCGGTCAGGAACGAATCGGTGCCGGTCTCCATGACGAAGCCGTCGCGCACGATAGTTCGCAGTGGTCCGCCCACGCGCTCGCCGCGTTCGAGGATCGTCACCTCCATCGGCATTTCGCGCGCGATTGTCAACTCGCTGATGCGATGCGCGGCGGCGAGGCCGGTGATCCCGCCGCCAATGATCGCGATGCGCGGTATTTTCCGCCGAACTTCGCTCATTGGCTCAGCGCTCCAGATGCCGTTTCACGATATCCGCCATCATCTCGATGAACCCAGGATGGTCCGCCACCGTTCCGGCGCGCACCATCTTCACTCCGCACGCGGCGGCGGTCTTCGCCGCTTCGACATCGAGATCGTACAGCACCTCGACGTGGTCGCAGAGAAATCCGATCGGCATCACCACCGCGGGCCGGCCATCGAGGGCGCGAATGGACTTCGAGATGTCGGGCTCCAGCCACGGATCGCGAGGCGCGCCGCTGCGGCTTTGAAAGGCAAGCGCCCACAAAACGCGGCCGAGCCGCGCGGCCACGGCGATCGCCGACTCGCGAATCTGAGTGGCGTAGCCGCTCGCGGCATCCATCGGTACCGGGACGCTGTGCGCGGTGAAGATCAGCTCGGCGCGTTTTGCGTCAGATTGATCGAGCTTCGCGAAGGCCTCATCGACGCGCTGCGCGACCGCCTCGATGAATTTCGGATGCGTATGCCAGGGCTCAGGATACTCAATCCGCGGCGCCTCGGGACCGATTTTCGCGCGCGCATCATCGACCGCGGTCTGATATCGCTCCCAACTCGCCTCGCATCGATGTGCCGCGAGGATGAAGCCGAGAATTTTCTTCGAACGACTCGCCGTCTGATCGCGTAGTGTTTCCAAGAGATACGGATTCCAGTTGCGCATGCCGACCGCAACCGGGATTTCGATACCGTCGCGCCGGAGCCGCGCGCGCAGCGCATCGGCCTGACGCATCGTTTCCTCATTGTACGGGGATCGCCCACCCATCAGCTCATAGTGATGAACGACTTCCTCATAGCGCTCCTTCGGGATCGGACGACCGCGCAAAATGTTGTCGAGGAAGGGACGGATCTCTTCAGGGCGCGTGGGTCCGCCGAATCCGATCAGAAGCACCGCATCGAGCATCCGACTACGAACTCGCGCGCGCCGCGCTCGTCTCATGCACCGCATCGACCAGCGCGATCGCATGATCGACGGGAGTCTCGGGAAGAATTCCGTGACCGAGATTGAAGATGTGTCCAGGCCGCCCCGCCGCCTGATCGAGAATTGCGCTCGCACGTTTCCGGATTTCGGGAACGTCGGCAAACAGCGCGATTGGATCGAGGTTGCCTTGCACCGCAACGTCGTAGCCGAGGCGCGCCCACGCCTCGCCGAGGTTGACGCGCCAGTCGAGCCCGATAACATCGCCGCCGGCTTCGCGCATCAGCTCGAGGAGATTGCCAGTCACGGTGCCGAAGTGCATGACCGGCACGCCCGGCTTGATCGCGGAAATAATCGACGCGGTATGCGGCAGGACGAAGCGCCTGTAGTCGTCGGGCCCGAGATTCCCGACCCATGAATCGAACAGCTGCACCACGTCGGCGCCCGCGTCCACCTGCATGTTGAGGTAGGCCGTCGTAACGCGCGCGATCAACTCCATCAGGCGGTGCCAGGTTTCGGGATGGTTGTACATGATAGTTTTGGTGGCCTGATATTGGCGCGAGCCGCCGCCCTCGATCAGATACGACGCCAGCGTAAACGGCGCGCCCGCGAAACCGATAAGCGGCGTTTTTCCGCCCAGCGCCTGATGCGCCAACTTGATCGATTCGCCTACAAACTGAAGCGAGGACACATCGAGATCAGGAATGCGATCGAGGTCGGCGTCGGTGCGAATCGGGCGATCGATTACCGGCCCTTCGCCTTTGTCGTAGTGCAGCCCAACTTCCATCGGAACCAGCGGCAGCAGGATGTCCGCGAAAATGATCGCCGCATCAACACCCAGACGCTTGGCCGCGAACGCAGTCACTTCGGCCGCGATTTCCGGCCGCGTGCACATTTCGAGGAAGCCATGTTCTGCACGAATCTTGCGATACTCCGGCATGTAGCGGCCTGCCTGCCGCATTAGCCAGATCGGCGTATATGATGCTGGCTCGCATCGGCACGCCTTCATGAATGGATGGTCCCATCGCGGCGAGCGTACGAGATGTTCCGCGAGCGATTTTTTCGGGCGCGGCGGCGTAATAACCTCGACGCTCGATGCACGAGCGCGTTTCGCGTCGAGGATCGCGCGCGACTTCAGCGCCGCATCCTTGATCAGATGGCCGAGCTTTGAATGCGCGGGCTCGAAGTCAGGATGAATTCCGTTGGTCGCCAACTCCGCCGAGCAGACCGGGCCGATCGATCCAATCGCCATCGCCGCGAAGCCGCGACGAACTTCCGCGCCGATGCCCTCGGCCTCCGCCACCTGCATCAGGTTCACCACCTGGCTGGCGCTGGTGAAGAGCGCGACATCGGCCGCGCGCGCCGCGATCGCTTGGAGAGCCTCGCGCATCGGACCGCGATCAGTGGGCAGCGTCCATCGATAGACCGGCACAGTAGTGACACGCGCACCGCGAGCCTCGAGGCCCGCGAGGAGATCGCGATTGGAAACTCCGTATTCCTGTACCGCGACTTTTTTTCCGTCGAGGCGAATTTGCTTCGCCAGGTCATCGAGCAGCTCGCGCGAGGTGCTCGGCTCACGCGCGACGATTGCGGGTTCGAGGCCGAGCTCGCGAACCACCCGGGTCGGCTTCGGTCCGCGCACGACGACGGTGGTCTTGCCCAGCGCCGCGACCAGCGCCGCATGCGCATGGCGGGTCTCCATCACCTGAAAGAGTGCGCGAACTCCCACGCCGGTAAGGAGAATCACGATATCGAAGCCGCCGGCCAGCAGGCGCTGGGCGAAATCGAGCGTGGCATGATTGTCTTCGAGGGGAACCTCGCGCATCGCGGGCGCGACGATTGCCGCGCCGCCGCGCCGCTCGATCATCTTCGCGGTTTCGGCCGCCATCCGGCTTTCGAACGCGACGACGCGCAGGCCGCGAAAGTTGGCGGATTCTTCGATAACTTGGGTTTCAGCTTCCATTGTGATGGCCGCCTCAGTCTATCCTGTCGGAGCGCCGCCGCCCAAGTGCGCGATTGCGATGGGCTTTGCATTCGCGTGCAGGATTGCTAGCAATTTTTCGGTGGGGTCTCGCACTATGATGATGCGCCGTTCGCTCGTCCTGTTCGCGCTCGCCGCCGTGCTCGCCGCGCCCGCCTTCGCCGATGAAGCCTCTCATCAACATGCCGCGCCGAGTCCGGCCCCGGCTCCCGAGCAACTCTACGGCGGGCTCGGCAACGTGTATCATCCGGTCACCACCAAATCGAAGCTGGCGCAGCAGTACTTCGACCAGGGGCTCGCGTTCGATTACGGCTTCAACCACTTGGAGGCCTACCAGTCATTCGCCGCGGCGGCCGCACTCGATCCCACGCTGGCGATGGCGAATTGGGGCATCGCGCTGGTGCTCGGCCCCAACTACAACCTGCCGGGCAATCCCGACGCGATGAAAATCGCGAATGGCGCTATTCAACGCGCGCAGTCTCTCGAAGGTTCGGCCAGTCCCGAAGAGAAAGCGCTGATCGAGGCACTCGCGAAGCGCTATGGTCCCGACGGCAAGCAAACTCCCGAGCGCGCGCAGGCATATGCGGATGCGATGCGCAAGGTTGCGCATAAATATCCGAATGATCCCGACGTGCAGGCGCTGTTCGCCGAATCGCTGATGGATTTGCATCCGTGGGAGCTCTGGACCGCCGATGGCAAGCCGGGGGTGAACACCCCCGAGATCGTCAGCACGCTGGAGCGCACACTCAAGAAGCACCCTGATCATCTTGGCGCAAATCACTACTACATCCACGCGATGGAGGCCTCGCCACATCCGGAGCGAGCGCTCGCGAGCGCCAGGCGCCTCGCCACGATGGCGCCGATGCAGGGCCATCTGGTGCATATGCCGGCGCATGTTTACATCCGCACCGGCAGATATCACGACTCCTCGAATGCCAACGAGGCCGCAATCAGGGCCGACCAATACTTCCTCGCAAAGTCGCACGAGACCGGCGTCTATCCCGCGATGTACGCAATCCACAACATCGATTTTCTGCTCTACAGCGAGATGATGGAGGGGCGCAAACACGACTCGCTCAACACCGCGCACGATCTCAAAAACGCCGTTCCGCTCGAGGCCGTGAAGGCGATGCCGATGGCCGAGGTGATGTGGCCGAAGTTGTACTTCGCGATGGCGCGCTTCGGGGACTGGGACGATATTCTCGCCGAACCGGTGCCGCCAAGGGAGTTCGCCAACACCACCGCGATGTGGCATTACGCACGTGGGCTGGCATTCGCAGCCAAAGGAAAGCCGGGTGACGCAGCGAAGGAACGCGAGGCACTCGACGCGAACGCGGCGCGCATCCCGGCGGACTTCGAGGTTGGTCCCAACAACAAGGCCGACGCCCTCACCAAACTCGCATCGCAGATTCTCGGTGGCGCCATCGCGGGCGCACGCGGCGATCATGAACAGGCGATTCGCGATTACACCGAGGCGGTTCGCATGCAGGATGCACTTGGCTACGACGAGCCGCCTTCGTGGTATTACCCGGTGCGCGAGACCCTCGGCGCCGAATTGCTCGCGAGCAAAAAACCCGCGCAGGCTGAGGCGGTCTATCGTGCCGATCTGGAGCGCAATCCTGACAATCCACGCTCGTTATTCGGCCTCGCGGAAGCTTTGCGCACCGAGGGAAAAACGCAAGAAGCCACGGTGGTAGAGGAGCGATTCACCAAGGGATGGGAGCATGCGGACGTGACGCTGACGCCGGAAAAAATCGCGGCACAGTAGGCTGGAGATTGATGAAATCCGCCTGCGCAACACTATAAGATAGCGACTCGCGTTATCCCCTGGAGGCGTCGCACTTGGATCGCCTCGCCCATTCCTAAACTGAGAGAAGAATCATGGCAAAGAATTTCGGTTTCGAATCCACTACCGACGAAGTCCTCGAGGGTGTCGATCTTTCCGGCAAGCGCGTCCTCATCAGCGGCGTTTCAGCAGGCCTCGGCGTCGAGACTGCCCGCGCGCTCGTAGCGCATGGCGCGACGGTGGTTGGCACCGCGCGCGATTTGAACAAGGCGCGCACCGCGCTGGCGCAGGTATTTCCCAATCAGTCGAAGCTTCCGGTCGAGCTGGTCGAGGCCGACCTCGCCTCGCTCAAGAGCGTACGCAAGGCCGCGGACGAACTCCTCGCGAAGGGCCAGCCCTTCGATGTGATCATCGCCAATGCCGGAGTAATGGCCTGCCCGCGGGGCAAGACCGCCGATGGCTTCGAAACGCAATTCGGTACCAATCACCTCGGGCATTTCGTGTTCGTCAACAAGCTCGTGCCGCTGATCAAACCGGGCGGGCGCATCGTGACGCTCTCCTCTGCGGGTCATCAGATCAGCGATGTAAACCTCGAGGATCCGAACTTCGAGCGCACCGAGTATGCCCCCTTCACCGGCTATGGCCGTTCCAAAACCGCCAACATTCTTTATGCGGTCGCGCTCGACAAACGCCTTAAGGCGCGAGGTATCCGCGCGACGTCACTTCATCCTGGTGGCATCCAGACCGAGCTGGGCCGCCATATGACGCCCGAGCTCATCGCGCAAATGCAGAGGCGCATCGCTGCGAGCAAACAGGGCGCGGCGTTTCGCTTCAAGAACGTTCCGCAAGGCGCCGCGACCACGGTCTGGGCAAGCTTCGTCGCTCCCGCCGATGCGGTCGGCGGCCAATACTGCGAGGATTGCCATGTATGCCAGGTGAATGACGATACGACCTCGCGCGCCGGCGTGCGCTCCTATGCGCTCAATCCGGCGACTGCGGAAGCGCTCTGGCGCAAGAGCGAGGAGATGGTCGGCGAGCGCTTCGCCGTTTAAGGAAAATTGCGGGTTTCCTCTTTATGAGAACCTCGGCACCCTGCTAGGACTGGTATCAAACGACGAATCTATCTGTCTGCCTAAAGGGCCGAACAGGAGGCATTATGGGAGCTGCAAGCACCGAACAAACATCCGCAACGCCGGCGCGTAACAGCGCGGCCACCAGCTTTCTGAAGGGATCGCCTAAGAAGCTGCTCATCAATGGCAAATGGGTCGCGCCCAAATCGGGAAAGACCTTCGAGACCATTAATCCCGCCACCGAGGAAGTCCTCGCTCTCATCGCGGAGGGCGACAAGGCCGACGTCGATGAGGCGGTAAAGGCCGCGCGCACTGCGCTCGACGGCAAATGGGGCCAGATCGGTCCGCATGAGCGCGCGCGCTACCTGTTCAAGATTGCCGAGCTGATCGATGCGCATCGCGACGAACTGGGCGAGCTCGAGACCCTCGACAACGGCAAAGGCGTCATGTTTTCGAAGGCTTTCGATGTTCCGGCGGCCGCCGAGACTTTCCGCTACTACGGCGGATGGTGCACCAAGCTCTATGGCGAAACCAACCCGTCGGATCCCTCGATGTTCAACTACACGCTGCGCGAGCCGGTCGGCGTATGCGGCCAGATCATCCCGTGGAACTTCCCGCTGCTGATGGCGGCATGGAAGCTGGGGCCCGCGCTCGCGTGCGGCAACACCGTCATCCTCAAGCCGGCGGAGCAGACGCCCCTGACCGCGCTGCGGCTGGGCGAATTGCTCCTCGAAGCCGGATTGCCCGAGGGCGTCGTCAACATCATCACCGGATTCGGTCCCGGCGCGGGAAGCTCGATCGCCGAGCATCCCGAGATCGACAAGGTCGCCTTCACCGGGTCGACCGAGGTCGGGAAGATCATCCTCAAGGCCTCGGCGGGCAATCTGAAGCGCGTGTCGCTCGAGCTCGGCGGCAAGTCACCCAACATCATTTTCCCCGACGCCGACATGAAGCAGGCGGTGCCGACCTCGATGATGGGCGTGTTCTTCAATTCCGGGCAGGTCTGCTGCGCCGGCACCCGCATCTTCGTGCAGAAGGACATGTACGACAACGTCGTCGATCAGCTCACCACCTTCAGCAAGGGCATGTCGTATGGCGATCCACTCGATCCCAAAACCGTCATGGGGCCGGTGGTGTCGAAGGAACAATTCGACCGCGTCAAAGGCTACCTGGAGGTCGGCAAGAAAGAAGGCGCCAAGGTGACTGCCGGTGGCGAGACCGGGACCGGCAAGGGCTACTTCGTGAAGCCGACGGTGTTCGCCGACGTCAACAACAACATGAAGATCGCGCGCGAGGAGATCTTCGGCCCGGTCGCGACCGCAATTCCTTTCAAAGACGAGAGCGATGCGATTTTCCAGGGTAACGACACCGAGTACGGCCTCGCCGCCGCGGTCTGGACCCGCGATGTCAGCCGTGCGCATAAGGTGGCGCGCGCGCTGAAGGCCGGCACCGTATGGGTCAACTGCTACAACCAGCTCGATCCGATTTCCTCGTTCGGCGGGTACAAGCAGTCCGGCTTCGGCCGCGAGCTCGGCAAGCATGCGCTGGAGCTCTACTCGCAGATCAAGTCGGTGTATGTGAAACTCTAAGTGAGCATTCCTCCGATGAAGGCGGTCCGTCGGGGCCGCCTTCATCATTCGGACGTCATGCGAGGGAACGATGCGGAGTATGATCGCCGATGAGCCATGAGCCGCGCGCAGAGCGCACCCTGGTCTCACTTGCGCAATCCCCGCGGCGGATGCCGGCTGACTGGACGCCACCCGGGCCGGCCTGGGCCACCAGCTTTCCGGATCAGAAGACGCCGGTGGTGATGGGGTATTTCGGGACGCAACTCGAAGCCGGCGACCTCGCACCGCACGCCCATCGGATGGGTGAATTCTTCGAAGGCCCCACGCTCCCGCCAACGTCGAGTCCGCCGGCTTCATCGATCGGAGCGGGCACCGCAATCTCATTTCGGTGGCGTACTGGACCGACCCCGCGCGTTATGAACGAGGTTTCGGTGCTGCCGGGCGCTGGTCAGCTTTTCGAACACATCAACTGCCATCCCGAGACCGGGCTGCTACCATATTTTCCGGCCACCGAGTGTTGATTCTTCCGGAGGAAACATGGCTGACAAAATCAAAAAGACTGAAGACCAATGGCGCAAGGAACTCACGCCGATTCAATATGCGGTGACGCGCGAGAAGGCCACCGAACGGCCGTTTTCCGGCG
Organism: uncultured delta proteobacterium; assembly: GCA_963761255.1. Taxonomy (GTDB): domain Bacteria; phylum Desulfobacterota; class Binatia; order Binatales; family Binataceae; genus DATGKG01. The sequence goes on along the minus strand of CAVXGH010000007.1, from coordinate 378,753 downwards.
AGTATGAGCACACTACCACGCCCGGCACTTATCGATGCATCTGCTGCGGCGAAACTCTCTTCGAGTCCGACACCAAGTTCGATGCCGGATGCGGCTGGCCCAGCTTCACCAAGCCCGCTACCGAAAACGGCGTTGCCGAAGCGCGGGACACCAGCCATGGGATGCTTCGCACCGAGGTGATGTGCGCTAAGTGCGATGCCCATCTCGGGCACGTCTTCGATGACGGCCCAGGCCCGACCGGCCTGCGCTACTGCATCAATTCGGCGTCGCTGAAACTGGACCCGAAAAAGTAGCCGAGCAAACTGCTATGGGTGAGTGTCGCTCGGCGGTGCGGAGCTGATGAACCCTTGGCAGGCTAGCTGATTGTCCCGGCGCCGATGCGCCGAAATGAACCTGCGGGTGAACTTTCGACCGCACGCGACGCAGCGGAAGTTCATCGGCGGGACACCCAGGCTCGCGCGTCGTGCCGGGCATTTCTCCTCGTCCGCGCGCTTCCGGCTCGGCATAAAGAGAACCTTCATTCAGTCCGCCGCGGCGCTGTGAATCTCCTGCTCCATCGCGCGATGCTCCAGCATCGCCTTGAGGATGCGCGGCGGTGACATCGGCAAATCGATCATGCGTACGCCAATCGCGCGGTAGATCGCGTTTGCGAGCGCGGCCGGCGGCGGCACGATCGAAACTTCGCCCACGCCGCGGATGCCCAATGGATGCGCGGGATTTGCGACCTCGACCACGATGGTTTCAATCATCGGAAGGTCGAGACAGGTCGGCATCCGATAGTCGAGCAGTCCGATGTTGCGCAGAATCCCCTTGCTGTCGTAGACGTACTCCTCGTTCATTCCCCAGCCGAGGCCCTGCGCGGTGCCACCCTGCATTTGCCCTTCGACGTAGCTGGGATGAATCGCCTTGCCGGCATCTTGCGCGATGGTGCAGCGAAGGATTTTCAGCTTGCCCGTATCGGGATCGACCTCGACGTCGACCATCGTGGCGGCGAATGCGGGTCCCACGTTGCGCGCGTTGATGCTGGCGCGTCCGGAAACCGGACCGCCGGTGCGGGCCAGTTTGCGCGCGAGCTGCGCGACCGTCATCGGCGTGATGCCCTCGCCCTCCGCGCGAAAAATTCCGTCAGTGAATTCGACTTCCTCCGGCTTCTTCTCCAAGAGTATCGCGGCACGCTGCTTGAGCTGACGGATAACATCGTGCGCCGCCTCATAAACCGCCTGTCCGGTCGCGAGGGTAGTGCGGCTGCCGCCGGTCACATCGGTATGCCCGATGCTGTCGGTGTCACCCACCATCGGGCGCACCTGATCGATGCCGAGTCCCAGCACTTCCGCCGCAATCATCGCCATCGAAGCGCGCGAGCCGCCCACATCGACCGATCCGGTGATGACGCTGGCGGTGCCGTCCGCATGGAGATTGATGACCGCCGATGACTGAAGGCCGGCATTGAACCAGAAGCCCGCCGCTAGACCGCGCCCGCGATTGGGGCCGCCGAGCGGCGCGCGATAGTGCTCACTGTTTTTCAGCGCGGTGATCGTTTCGATGAAGCCGATCTTCTTGTAGGGAGGCCCGGCGGTTTGCGCGCTGCCCTCTTTGACCGCGTTCATCAGGCGGAAATCTATTGGATCGATGCCGCATCGCTCGGCCATCTCATCGATGATCGTCTCGCTGGCGAATGCCGCGTTGCTGGCGCCGGGTGCGCGATAGGCCGCGGTCTTCGGGCGATTGACGATGACGTCGTAGGCATCGATGACGAAGTGCGGAATCTCATACGAGCCGATCATCGTCATCGCGCCGGCGCCGACCGGCGAGCCCGGAAACGCGCCGGCTTCGTAGGCCATCCAGATTTCCGCGGCGACGAGTTTGCCCTCGCGGGTCGCGCCCATCTTGCATCGAATCCGGGACCCCGAAGTGGGCCCGGTCGCACGCAGCACCTCCCCGCGCGTCATCACCATCTTCACTGGCCGCCCGGTCTTCTTCGACAGCAGCACCGAGAGCGGCTCGAGATAGATGGTGAGCTTGCCGCCGAAGCCGCCACCGATTTCGGCCGGCACCACGCGAATGCTCCCCTCGGGCATCTGTAGGACCTGCGCGGTGAGCGAGCGCACCGCGAAGGTTCCCTGGGTCGAGCAGTACACGGTCGCGTGGCCGTCGGAACTGTAGACGCCGACGGCATTGTGCGGCTCGATGTACCCCTGATGCACCATCGCGGTGTTGAACTCGTGCTCGACGATGTAGTCCGCTGCCGCAAAGCCCTCCGCGAGAGTTCCGCGCGTGAAGCGCAGATGATTCGCGACGTTGGTTTCCTTCGCGGGCCCCTCTTCCTTGTTGCGCAACTCGGGCAGGATGATTGGCGCATCCTTCCTCATCGCATCGTCGACGGTCCTGACCGCCGGAAGCACTTCGTACTCGACCTCGATGAGTCTCAGGGCCTGATCCGCGACATGGCCGTTGACCGCGGCAACCGCGGCAATCGCATGGCCGTCATACAGAGCTTTCTCGCGCGCCAGCACGTTCATCGAGACGTATTTAGAATTGACCGCGCCCTCGCCGAGGTCCTCGGTCTTGTCCGCAAGCTGCGGAAGGTCGGCGCTGGTAACGACGGCGAACACGCCCGGAAGCTTTCGCGCCGCCTCGGTATTGATCGATTTGATCCGTGCATGCGCGTACGGACTGCGCAGCACCTTGCCGTGCAGCATGCCGGGAAAGGTGTAGTCGGCGCCGTACTTCGCGCGCCCGGTGACCTTGTCCGCGCCGTCATGACGAATCGGGCGCGTGCCGATTATGCGATAGGAGGGAGGATTGGGAGTCGTGTCTGACGCCATGAGTTTCGCCTTCGCCGATCTTTTCTCGAACGCTCTGCAGGCCGGCCCGGAACGCCAGCTAACTTCGGATGTAGCAGACTCGCTCGTCGCGATGCAATTATGCAAGCATTCTGCCCGTAATCTGGCGCACGGCAAAGCATGACGCGCGGGATGTGAGGTCTCGATAGCGGTCGGGCGACTGAACTTAGTCGGCGGCGCGGAGCTGTTCGCTTAGCTTCTCGTCTCCGTGGGTAGAAGCACATCTGGTCACTGCCAATTTGGCGCTAACTTCGGCAAACGCCGCACCGGTTTCACGGCCCGAGCAACATTCCAAATTGCTTTCGGCATCTGCCAATGCCTCGAAAGCTTCCTTGCATCGGCCTAGCGACGAGAGCACGGTGGCTAATCTCGCCGGATACAAAACAGAGTTGTCGTCGAGTTCGCTCGCCGCTCTCAAGAGTACTGCTGCTTCCTCGGGACGACCGTCTAACTCTCTCGATGCCGCTATCTGGGCGGCGGTGCTCGCTCCGCCTGCGCCAATCGCGAGGCGCCATAGGGAGGCCGCCTCGGTAAATTGGCTACCTTTTACAACCGCCAGGCTGCGCGACCATCGCGAGAAACCGAACTCCAGTCCCGACAGCAAAACGAGGCAGACGATAAACGCAGCGTAAATGGGCATGTATGCCGGCGGTGCCGGACGCTCATAGGCAGGCCTGACCCCAGCTTCGATCATTCGGTCGTAGAGGTTGCCATGCGCGCGGCGGCTGCGCAGGACAGCAGGAGCGTTATTCGCTCGGTAGATCATTTCCAACGCGGCCGCGTACACACCCGCGTAGGGTTCGTGCTCGTGCGCCGTGGCATCGGCTCTGTCCTCCATTCGTCTTCGCATTGCGGTGAACCTCCTGCGTGTCAGCGAATAGATCGCGATCAACAAAATGATTCCATGCAGTCCGAAGCGCTCATAAACGACGCCGCCGAACACCAGCGGGAAAACCGTGAGATTTTGCGCAAGGCGGAGCCAGCGGACCTTTGGAGGCTCAGAAAGATGCGCGAGTTCATGGCAAGCAACCGCGACCAACTTTTCGTGGTCAAGAATTTCCAGCGCTCGCCGGGTGAAAACCAGTTGTTGCGGAAAAGCCACCGCAAACGCATTCGCCGCCGGCAAATCGATTTCAAACACTGCTGAAGGAGTATTCCCAACCGCTTCTCCCGCCTGACCGACCGCCGCAAGCAGTCGCGGCGAGGCGGCATCGACGAGGCCGACTCGATACAAAAGCCGCATGGTTCCGAACATGCTCAAAGCCGCAAAGGCCCCAAATCCGAAGCTCGCTGTTATAATCGCACGCATGCCGAGGTGGTCCGGCATTGCGCCAAAAGTAACGCCGAGGATCAGCAATCCTGGACTCAGCAGGAACGCCCTGGTTGCCGTATGCTTTAAGCATCGCGTCCACGGGTAAACCGGATCTCCAATCAACGGTGCAATCGCGCGATCGGCGACCGTGATCGATAGAAGCGTTGCGGGAAACAGCAAAACGGCGATGCCGAGAGTAGGGATGTTCAACAACGGATTGTGGTTTTCTCGAAAAAAGATGCAAAGAAAGCCAAAGCATGCCCACGGTACTGCCGTCTTCGCATAGCGGATGGGAAAAGTTCTCCGAGCGCGCTCGGTCCACGAACTGGAGAAATCCTGCGACCGGAACAACATGACGCGCGCGCATCCGTATGCCATCGCCGAAGCCAAAACGAAGGTAACGACCGGCATCGAAAGCAGACCGAGCCAGGTGACCCATAAAGGGAGTAATTCGCGTGCGGCCGCGATGTTGACTGACTGACTCACGTGCTTCGGACGAATGCCGCGGTTGATGAATCCGGCAAGTCGTCCGCCCCCCCAGGAGAAAAACGCTGTTCCTCTCTTCTGGATAAGGCATCGCCGCAAACGAAGCAAATTGTTTGCAGGCAGCCTGGCTTTAATAACCGGCGGCCCCGCGCATTTTGGGCCGCCAGAGTTGCCGATGGGGGTAACCCGGAAGCCCACGCGCCAGATGCGGGCAAGATGCGGATAAGATTAAGTCAGGCCGCGGGCCGGGCGCGGCCGCCGAACTCCACTGAATGACCCCGCCGCCCTGCGAGCTGCGGCGCCGAATGTTTCGGCTGGCAGAGTAGCCATCGCCTATGCAATTATGCTGGCATTTCGCTCGTATACTGGCATCGTTCGGCGAGCGTTCCAAACCAAAAAAGGAGCGATCACATGGCTACAGCTCAAACTGCAACCGACCAATCCACCTCCAAAACCGCGATTCCCGAGTTTATCAAGGACTCGCCCAAGAAACTGCTCATCGGCGGGAAATGGGTTCCCGCCAAGTCGGGCAAGACCTTCGAAACCATCAACCCCGCCACCGAAGCGGTCCTCTGTCAGATCGCCGAGGGCGACAAGGCCGACATCGACGAAGCGGTGAAGGCCGCGCGCGCCGCCTTCGAGGCCGGCAAGTGGAGCGCGATGGGTCCGCACGAGCGCGGCCGCATGCTGCTGAAGGTCGCCGACCTCATCGACAAGTATGCCGATGAACTCGCGATGCTCGAGAGCCTCGACAACGGCAAGCCGGTGACGCAGGCGAAGAACATCGATGTGCGCGGCGCGGCCGGCGCGTTCCGTTACTTCGCAGGATGGCCGACCAAGATTTACGGGGAAACCAACCCATCTGACCCATCGATGTTCAACTACACGCTGCGCGAGCCGATGGGCGTATGCGGCCTCATCGTGCCGTGGAACTTCCCGCTGCTGATGGCGGTGCAGAAGATCGCGCCCGCACTCGCATGCGGCAATACCATGGTGCTGAAGCCGGCCGAGCAGACTCCGCTCACCGCGCTGCGCCTCGGCGAGATTCTGCTGGAAGCAGGCATTCCCGAGGGCGTCGTCAACGTCGTCACCGGCATGGGCCCGGGCGCCGGAAGCTCGATTGCCGAGCACATGGATATCGACAAGGTCAGCTTCACCGGCTCGACCGAGGTCGGAAAGCTCATCCTGCAAGCGTCGGCGGGCAACCTGAAGCGGGTGTCGCTGGAACTCGGCGGCAAATCACCCAACATCGTGCTCCCCGACGCCGACATAGATGCCGCGGTGCGCACCGCGGTCAACGGCGTGTTCTTCAATTCGGGCCAGGTCTGCGTCGCGGGAACCCGCATCTTCGTGCAGAAGGATCAGTACGAGGGCTTCGTCGACAAGCTCACCAAGGCCAGCGCCGCGATGACGACCGGCGATCCGCTGAATCCTGACACGCGGCTGGGACCCCTGGTTTCCAAGGAGCAGTTCGATCGCGTCAACAACTACATGGCGATCGGCAAGAAGGAAGGCGCGCGCGTGACCATCGGTGGCGAGGCGGTCGGCGGCAAGGGCTACTTCGTCAAGCCGACCGTGTTTGCCGATGTCGATAACAAGATGAAGATCGCGCGCGAGGAGATCTTTGGCCCGGTCGCCGCGGCGATTCCTTTCAAGGACGAAAACGACGCCATCCTTCAGGGCAACGACACCACCTACGGTCTCGCGGCCGCGGTCTGGACCCGCGACATCAGCCGCGCGCATCGGGTGGCGCGCGCGCTCAAGGCCGGCACCGTATGGGTCAATAACTATGGCGCCAGCGATGTCGGCATGCCTTTCGGCGGCTACAAGCAGTCGGGATTCGGTCGTGAGGGCGGCAAGCACGTCATCGACGTCTTCACCCAGATCAAATCCGTCTACGTTAAACTCTAAGTTAGCAGGAGGCGCATATGGCAGCAGCCACAGTATCGATTGAAAGAGCGGCGCAGGGCGTCAGCTCCAATGCCGTGATCGATTTTCTGCGCAAACCCAAGCAGCTTCTCATCGGAGGCAAATGGGTTCCCGCGAAGTCCGGCAAGACTTTCGAAACCATCAATCCCGCCAACGAGGAGATTCTCGCGCTGGCGGCTGAGGGCGACAAGGCCGACGTGGACGAAGCGGTGAAGGCGGCGCGCAAGGCGCTCGACGGCAAATGGTCCACCATCAGCCCGCATCAGCGCGCGAACTACCTGCTCAAGATCGCCGACCGGATCGAGAAGCATGCCGACGAGATCGGCATCCTCGAGAGCCTCAACAATGGGATGGCGATTTCGCTGGCGAAGGGCATGGCGAGCGGCGCGGCCGACACCTTCCGCTACTACGCGGGATGGGCGACCAAGATTTATGGCGAAACGAACCCATCGGACCCCTCGATGTTCAACTACACGCTGCGGGAGCCGGTCGGGGTATGCGGTCAAATAATTCCATGGAACGGGCCAGTGGCGATGTTTGCGTGGAAAATCGCGCCTGCGCTCACCTGTGGCAACGTATGCATCATTAAACCTGCGGAACAGACTCCGCTGACGGCATTATTCCTCGGCGAGCTGATCCAGGAAGCCGGGATTCCTGAGGGCGTCGTCAATATTATAACAGGGTTTGGTGAAACCGCAGGCGCCGCCATCGCCAGCCATCCCGACATCGACAAGGTCGCCTTCACTGGATCAACTGAAGTAGGGAAACTCATCCTGCAAGCCTCGGCAGGAAATTTGAAGCGCGTGTCGCTCGAACTCGGCGGCAAGTCGCCCAACATCGTGTTCGCCGATGCGAACATGGAGCAATGTGTTCCCACTTCGCTCTTCGGCTTCACGATGCTATCGGGACAGGTCTGCTGCGCCGGCACCCGCGTCTTCGTGCAACGCGACTTCTACGATGAGTTCGTGGACAAGCTCACCAAGTACGCGTCGCAATCGAAGGCGGGCAATCCGCTCGACCCGAAGACCACCATCGGACCGCTGGTTTCGAAGGAACAGCTCGAGCGCGTCAAGGGTTACCTCGACATCGGCAAGAAGGAAGGCGCGCAGGCCAGCCTTGGCGGCGAGGTGCGCAAGGGCAAGGGCTACTTCGTCGATCCGACCATCTTCACCGGGGTGAAGAACGACATGCGCATCGCGCGCGAGGAGATCTTCGGCCCGGTCGCGTCGGTGATCCCGTTCAAGGACGAAAACGACGCGGTGCTCCAGGGCAACGACACCACTTACGGTCTGGCAGCCGCGGTGTGGACCAACGATGTTTCCCGCGCGCATAAGGTGGCGCGCGCGCTGAAGGCCGGCACCGTATGGGTGAACTGCTACAACAACATCGATCCGATCTCGCCCTTCGGCGGCTACAAGCAGTCGGGCATCGGGCGCGAGCTCGGCAGGCATTCGATCGAGTTGTATACGCAGATCAAGTCGGTGTACGTGAAGCTCCAGTAGACTTGCCATTAATGGTGCCGAGGAATCGTGGTCTTCCAGATGCGATCCTCGGCACCCTGGTAGAGCTAATGTCGCAAGGTGCGTGCTGAATTTCGATGTCTCAGCGCCGGCGCGGATAAGAATGCCCTCAGGCAGCCCGCCGCTCCGCCAGGTCACCGACAATTCCGCCGAACACCAGAGCGCGATAGATGACGATGGCAATCAATGATCCAGCGACCATGCCTAAAAGCACTTCACCCATCGATTCGAGAAAATAGAACCATCGTTTGTCGGAAATAATTACGAAGCTCGCACCGATCACGAACGCTACCCTCGCGCCCCAGACAGCCGCTCCCCCAGCCTGTCCGAACCACGAAACGGCCTGATGGAAACCGCGGCGCAGAAAATCGTCGGCCATCCGCTTAAGTCCGATCGCGGGCGTTTCAACGAGGCGGCAGGAAATGAACGCCAGCACACCCGCGATCGGTAGCGCGATGACCATGATCAGCCACGGACTGGCCGTTCCGGTCATTTGCTTGACCATCTGTTCCACCGGCCAACCGAACAAATACAAACCGTACGAACAATCGCCGATCTTGCTCGTTAGCCGGGACAACGGATTGGGGCGCTCGCCAAGGAAAACGATGAGGTAGGCGCCGAAGGGGGCGAAGGCGAGAAGCTGCCATCCGAAGAAGCCGCTGACGAGCAACGCCAGCCCTGCGATCAACACTCCCAGTCTTCGGGTTCCGAATCTGGCGTGGACCCAGCTCATCAGGACGCCGGCTGCGAAATACGGCAGTGTGTATGCGATACCTTTCAGCGCGCCATTTACCGCGGGCGACATGCGGGTCAGCACGGCGATTACGACAATCGCTCCCGCCACTAAACCGTCCGTCCGAAAAACCGTCCACAAGAGCAGCAAGACCACGTAGCTCAGAGCTTCGTAGCGAAGTGACCATAGCGAACCGTTCACGACGTTGGCCAGTTCGCCGTCATAGGCGAACAACCCGGGAAGCTTCATATCGCAGAGACTGTCGAGCGATGATTTCAAATAGCCCCAAACAGCCGCATCGGAAAAATATCCTCGAACTCCAGCCGCCGAGAACAGCGGGCCGATGACCAGCGCACAAACGAGAATGCAGAACACGAGGGCGGGTAGAATTCGGAGCACGCGATTCACTACATATCGGATCGGGTTCGGATTGGCGCTGAGCGACTTCGCCAGCAGAAATCCGCTGATGCTGAAAAAGGTAAATACCCCGTAGAGTCCGGCGCTGTTGTGCGGGCCAAAGACCCTGACCAGGGGTTCTGCGCTTTCGGAACCTTTCGCGATCAGGAAACAGTGCGAAAATATCACCGCCAATGCGCCGACTAAGCGCAGACCATCGAAGCCGGCGAAATGTCCGGATTCTTTCTCTCTGGATGCGTTCCTCGGCGCCCTACTTCGTCCCGATTTATTTTGCGCAGGTGTTTGCGGAATTTTGATGCTCTCAGCGCCGGCTCAGCGCGCTCTCGAGCGCCTGGCGGATGAAGCGTTGATACGGAATGCCGCGGCGGCGCGCCGCGGCTCGGACCGCATTCAGAAGTTCCTCAGAGATGCGAAGATTCACCGATTTCTGCTTCGGTTGGTACTCGAACGGAGAAGGCGCCAGGTTGTCGCGGTTGATATAGGCGGTCAAATCCTGGTCGAGAAGCTCGGCTGCTTCCTCATCGCTTTTGAGCGCGGGCAATTTCCTGTTCATATTTCCTGATCATATTTCCTGATCACTCTCGCATGCCATTCACGAATTCAGTATAGGCCGGCGCCTATACATTCGCTAACTCCTAGCCTCGCAAAATCCTTTTGCGGCCTCAAACTCAGATTGCCGCGAGTCTTGTGTTCAACTTGGGTTTATCGTAATGCTCGCGTCCTTGCTGACTCGTTTGACTTGACCATCGGTGCACGAGTTTCTCCAGGGGGATTAAGCATTGCGTATACTGCGCTGGACAATCCGGTGGAGCATCCTGTCGAGCTTTGGTGCCACCGCCATCGGCCGATTGCCCGAAGCCGACCTGATCATAGTTGCCGCGATTCTTCTGTCGGTGGCCCTGCCGAGCCGCGCGACGTGCGCGACCGCGCAGCCGTCGCGGGCGCAGTCTGAGGCTTGGCGTGCGTCGATGACGCGGGTTCCCATGTCGAAGGGGTGCTTCAGGGTCACATATCCGAACACCCAGTGGCAGCAGGTTGCGTGCACGACTGCGCCGCTACGTCGGTTCGTCCCGGCGCTAGGGCCCAGGCCCGGTACCGTGGGGGGGGAACTGCTGTGACTACTCTGCCCAAGTGTCGGGCCACATATCCTCGGCGGTAGGGTCTTTCGACAGCGTCGCCGGCGTGACTTTCGAGGAAAGCAGCGGGTTACCCAACTCCTTTAGTCTCCAGCTCAACACGAATGCTTTCAAGACCTCGATCTGTAGTGGCGCCGCGACCCCGTCGGATTGCTCGGGTTTCCAGCAGTTCGTCTTAGACAGCTCGACAAACGTGGAATTGAAGGCAGAGTTCATCGTATTTATCGAGTACTGGTTGAACAATTACGGAGTTACGTGCCCGACGGGTTGGACCGAGGATGGGGGCTCTTGCCTTAAAAACAGCCCCGCCACGGTCGTTCCTGCCCAGACAATCGCGGACCTGGGTCAGCTAAGCTTAACCGGCAATGCCAGCTCGGGCGGCATGGATACGGTCATTTTGTTAACGGGCACCGATCTCTACTCGTCGTCGGATGACGACATCGACCAAGCACAAGGCTGGCAGGCCGCCGAGTTCAACGTCTTCGGCCCCGGTGGCGATTCCCAGGCCAACTTCAACAACGGATCGACGATCGTCGTCAGGACGAGCGTAGACGACGGGACCACCAACGCTCCCAATTGCGTGGAGGAGGGCTTGACGTCCGAGACGAACAGCCTCACCTTGGTGGGCCCCTGCAGTCCCATCGGCGGGACGTCGCCAGCGATCGTGTTCACGGAGAGCAGCCCCGATATCGCGTTCCTTGCTACCGAGAGCATCCTGTGGAGCTTTGGCTCTTACCGCACCGACGGCGAGTGGCCGGTTGCCAGCCTGATCACGGATGCCAAGGGCAATCTCTACGGCACGACCCTCTCCGGCGGTACTCACGACGCAGGCGCGGTGTTTGAGCTGACCCCGCCGTTGACCAGCGGGGGCAATTGGACCGAGTCAATCCTCTGGAGTTTTGGCGGCGGTACCACCGACGGCAACTTCCCCTACACCGGACTGATAATGGATGCGGAGGGCAATCTCTACGGCACGACCCTCTCCGGCGGTACTCACGACGCAGGCGCGGTGTTTGAGCTGACCCCGCCGTTGACCAGCGGGGGCAATTGGACCGAGTCAATCCTCTGGAGTTTTGGCGGCGGTACCACCGACGGCAACTTCCCCTACACCGGACTGATAACGGATGCGGAGGGCAATCTCTACGGCACGACCCTCTATGGCGGCGGTCCTCGCGATAGGGGAACGGTGTTTGAGCTGACCCCGCCGTCGACAAGCGGGGGCAATTGGACCGAGTCAATCCTCTGGAACTTTGCCGGGGGCACCGACGGCAACTTCCCCCATGCCGGACTGATCATGGATGCGGAGGGCAATCTCTATGGCACCACCTCCTATGGCGGTACTTACGACGGAGGGGTGGTGTTTGAGCTGACCCCGCCCTCGACCAGCGGGGGCAATTGGACCGAGTCAACCCTCTGGAACTTTGCCGGGGGCACCGACGGCAACTTCCCCTATGCCGGACTGATCACGGATGCGAAGGGCAATCTCTACGGCACGACCCTATATGGGGGGACTTACGACCCGTACGCCGCCACCGGGGGTACGGTGTTCAGGCTGATCCCGCCCTCGACCAGCGGGGGCAATTGGACCAAGTCAATCCTCTGGAGCTTTGACGGCACCGACGCCGCCGAATACCCCGCGGCGGGCCTGATCATGGATGCGAAAGGCAACCTCTACGGCACCGCAGGGACGATTTTCGAGCTGACCCCGCCCACGACCAGCGGAGGCAATTGGAGCGAGTCCATCGTCTTCGACGCTGGCAGCGAGGCCGGCCTGTTCGCGGATCGAAGCGGCAATCTCTACGGCACGACCCAGTTCAGCGGAGCGCACGGTGAGGGGACGGTGTTCGAGATTTCCAACATCCCATCAACGCCCCCAACGCCGATGCCAACCGCAACAGCGACACCGACCGCGACTTCCACGCCCGCATTGACCACGACCCTGAATGCGTCGCCCGCGACGCTCAACTTCGGGAAGGTCGATGCGACCGGAACCAGCAGCTTTAAGAAAGTTACGCTGACCAACAAGGGCAAAGCGGCTGCGTTGATCTCGTCGGTGACCGCAACGGCACCATTCATGATTGGCGGAGGCGCGAACACCTGCACCGGTACCAGCATCGCGCCGAAGAAGAGGTGCGCGTTCAACATCGAATTCGCGCCGATGACGGTGGCGAATGTGACCGGCGGATCGATCGATGTAACCTATAACGGTACAAGTCCCGCTGTGGCTCTGGAGGGCAATGGCATCGCGGTGACTCTCGCCGCCCCGGTTCATGAGATCTTCTCGCCAGTCACGAAAGGCAGCACCGGTAAGCCAAAAACGATCAAGATTTCGAATCCCGCGGCCGTGAGCGTTGACCTCGGTGCAACCAACATCGGCGGCACCGATCCCGGCGCATTCAAAATTAGGACCAGTACCTGCACGGGCACGTTAGTCCGCAAACCGGGCGGCTGCGTCATCACGATGGAGTTCACCCCGGTATCGGCGCGACCGGCGCGCAGTCGGCCACCGTGGGGTTCAGCTATACATACGGCGTGAACAACGGCAGCGTGTCGATTCCGATTTCGGGAATTGTGAGATAAACGACGCAGATCGGCGCATCGCCATCGGAGTCTCGATCACCTCCGATCCTGCCCTGACTACCGGCCGCATGCCTAAGCGATCGGCAAGGAGGCTCCGCCGGGTTTCCGCGCGCGAGTTGGGAAACATCCGCCGGAACTTTATACGCAGATCAAGTCCTATTTGAAGCTCCAATAACGGGCAGGCGCGGAGTGCGAAGAGGCGCGAGCTTTCTCGATATGGCCCGGAGTCGTTCGCGGCTTCGTTTCTCGCAATCGCGCTTGCGTGCCTCATGCGAAGCATTGTACGAAACTAGAACGGGTGTGCGCCTAAATCGCCGCCCTATCAACAGGAGCATTCCAAAATGGCCGAACAATACTCAATGACCATCAACGGCAAGCCGGTCAAAGGGTCGAAGACCGTAGGCGTGATTAATCCCGCCACCGGTAAAGTCTTCGCCCAGGTCCCGGATTGCAGCAAAGCCGAACTCGACCAGGCCTTCGATGCCGCTCAAAAAGCGTATCCGGCCTGGAGCCGCGATATCGAAGTGCGCCGCAAGGTGCTGAACGAATGCGCCGCCGCGCTGCAGGCCAATCCCGAGGGCCTCGCCAAGACCCTCACCATGGAGCAGGGCAAGCCGCTGGCGAAGGCCGCTGAAGAGCTGATGGGCACCGCGATGTGGTGCTCGTACACTGCCAGCCTCCAGATGCCCAACGAGGTGCTTGCGAACTCCGAGAACAGCCGCATCGAGATTCATCGGAAGCCGCTGGGCGTGGTCGCCGCGATCACTCCGTGGAACTACCCGCTGATGCTGGCGATGTGGAAAATCGCGCCCGCGCTGCTGGCCGGCAATACGGTGGTGCTGAAACCCTCGCCATTTACGCCGATCACTTCGCTGATGCTCGGCGAGATTTTGCGCGACATCATCCCTCCCGGCGTCTTCAATGTCGTGTCGGGTGGCGATGAGCTCGGCGCGATGATGACCAGCCATCCGGTGCCGAGGAAGATTTCCTTCACCGGTTCGATCGAGACCGGCAAGCATGTCGCAGCAGCGGCGGCGCCGGATCTGAAGCGCGTCACCCTCGAGCTCGGCGGCAACGATGCGGCCATCATCCTGCCCGATGTCGATCCGAAAGCAGTGGCGCAGAAAATCTTCTGGGGCGCGTTCGAAAACAACGGGCAGATTTGCAGCGCCATCAAGCGCGTCTATGTCCCCGAGGACAAGTACGAGGCGATGCTGGAGCAGCTCAGCGACATCGCCAAGACCGTGAAGGTCGGCGACGGCCTGGCCGAGGGTACCCAAATCGGACCCCTGAACAACAAGCCGCAGTTCGAGCGGGTGACCGAGCTGGTCGAGGACGCCAAAAAGCATGGCGCGAAGATCATGACCGGCGGCGCGCGGCTGGGCAGCGAAGGGTACTTTTATCAGCCGACCATCGTGGGGAACATTTCCGATGGGGTCCGGCTGGTGGATGAGGAGCAGTTTGGTCCGGCGCTCCCGATCATCGCATATAAGGATGTTGACGATGCGGTCCGGCGCGCAAACTCGACCAAGTACGGCCTGTCAGGTTCGGTATGGTCGAACGACATGAACAAGGCGGCCGAAGTCGCGGCGCAGCTCGAAACCGGATCGGCGTGGGTCAATCAGCATCTGGCGATCGCGCCCAATCTGCCGTTCGGCGGCGCGAAGTGGTCGGGAATCGGTGTCGAGAACGGGCCATGGGGTCTGCTCGGGTTCACCGAGATACAGGTCGTGAATTCCGTCAAGATGTAGGAACATCGGAGGGCGTCCCATCGCCTAAAAACGTTGGGCGCCCTCCACATTTCATCGAGGAAAGAGATGGCGCGGACAAAGATTGCTACCTTCGCCGCAGGATGCTTCTGGGGACCGGAAGCGAGGTTTCGGCGCATCAATGGAGTCGTCGAGGCCGCAGTGGGATACATGGGCGGCCATGTGAAAAATCCTACCTACCAGATGGTGTGTACCGATGAGACCGGACACGCGGAGGTCGTGCAGGTTACCTACGACCCGGCGGTAATCTCATACGAGCAGTTGCTGGATGCATTTTGGAATATGCACGACCCGACGACGCCGGATCGGCAGGGATTTGACTTCGGAACGCAGTATCGGTCGGCGATTTTTTACCACGATGAGAATCAGCATAGCGCGGCGGAAGCATCGAAAAAGCGTCTAAACGCTTCGGGGCAGCTGAGCGATCCCATCGTGACAGAAATCGTCGCGGCGGGACCTTTCTTCAGGGCTGAAGAATATCATCAACGATACCTGGAAAAGACCGGCCAGGAAGATCATTGCTGAAATCTCGCTAACTATTCGTGATCGCCATAATATAACCTGATCTAACTCGACGCACGGCGTACCTGAAATCTAACGCGTCGAGCCTCGACGATCTCGCGATCGCGCCTCGCCTTTGCCGCACCTGCTGTGCGGACGATTTCAGGAGTGCCCGATGTGCCGACTAATGTCGCGGTCGATCAGCAGCGGCATGGGCCGCATCGCCGCCGAGACCCGAGGATTGACCTTCGTTGTCAATATGTGGCGCGACCGCGAGCGCCTAGTGTCCACGCCAGTGAGATCGTATCCGAGTTGGACAATCAGTACGTGCTAGGATTCCCGGTTTCGCCATAGGGACCGAACACGCTCCCGGTCGAGCTGCGTCGTGCGCTTCCGCCCCGAGGTGTTTTCCCTCCCGTCTCAGCGGCGTCGGATCAAATCCTTGCCGAATGAGTCAGTGTGCGTTCACCGGATAGCGAAATAGCGGCATCAAGTCCGTCACTCCCGGATCGAGGCCGAACTGCTTGAGCAACACTGTCACTTGCCCGCGATGATGGGTCTGATGATTGAAGAAGTGCGTAACCGCCACCCACAGTGGAACGTCCCAGTCGCCGCCGTCCGCCATCGCATGATAGCGCATGGTACTGCTCAGCCATTCGGCGCTGATCTTTTCGGTCCAATCTTCGATCATCGCGTCAGTGGCTTCGCGCTCGCGCCGCAGAGTTTCGAAATCTGAATATAGTTCCTGATCCAGCGACTTGATTGCGATGGGCTTCCCATCGGCATCGAGGGATACCGTCTTATCGGGACCTATGAAGCGGCCGAGTTGCACGCGATCAGTAAGCAGCAGATGCGACAGGGTGCCGTGGATGGAACCGAAGAATGCGCCGACATCGCGCTTGCGTTCTTCATCGGAAAGGCGCGCCGCCAGGTTGTAGATATTCTTGTTCATCCAGGCGTTATAGCGCGCGAACGCTTGATATTGAGTCGCAAGGTCCATTACTCGTACTGCTCCGTTTCCGTAACGGCCGGGGGCGTTGGACTTTCCTGACCGAGTCCAAGGCGCCGGCGCGCCGAGAACATGCCGCCGCGGGCCGCGCTGAAGGGCGCAAATTTCAAGAACCCGATTTGAGTGGGAATGTTGTCGTACACCGCTTCCATTCCGCCCCGCATGAAGTAGGTCTCGTGCCAGAAGCCGGTCCCTTCCGTGTCACCCAGAAAATCCTTCCACCACCCCTGGTGGGGCAGCGAGCGCGACCATGTTTCCATCGAGTCGAAATCGCGCCAGTACTGCCGCATCCCAACATTGGGCGGCAGCAGCGAGTAGATGATTGATTCATGCAGGAGGAGTCCGTCGGGTTTCGCATCGACGGCTTCCCGGATGCGTTTACCGGTCCGGATCAGCGTCAGCATGCCCTTGAGATTGAGCACCCGCATCCCGAGATAGATGACGACGAGATCGGGATAGCCGCTCAGGTCAACGGTTTGCCGCGTAATCGAGGTCCTGGTTTTGCCGCTCGCGTCATCCATGGCGATTAACTCCGCGCGCAACGCTAGCACGCCACGAGCGGCCAGACATTAAACGATAGGGTCGTCGCCACCACGCACGGCGACTGCGAGAAGCGCCATCACGACGGTGACGCCGAGTGCGAATTCCATGCTGGAGCGCGCGGTCGAGTTCGCCATCGCGCGGCCCATCAGCCATGGCACGAAAACTCCGCCCAGCGCGCCGCCGGCGATCACGATCGATGACATCCTGCCCACCTGCGAAGGAAAACGCGTCGCACCCACCGCGATCATGTTGGGAAAGATAGGCCCATAGCCGAAGCCGATGAGGAACACCATCGCGGCCGCGAGGGCGTGCGCCATCGGCGCCGCAATCAGGCCGACCAGCGCAACGGCTGAGAGTATCGAGGCGAAGATGGTGACCTCGCGCACTGCAATCCGATGCGCGAGACGGCCGCCGGCGATGCGGCCTGCGATCAGGCCGAGCCAGTAAAACGATACGCCCCAGGAAGCGATCGTTGCGCCCAGCGCCGCAGCGGTGCGCAAGTACAAGAAGAGCCACGCGCCGATCCCCATTTCGCCCCCGACGTAAAGGAACAGCATCCCGCCCAGAGCCCAGATAAGCGGGCGCGCGAGCAGCGTCAGGAAATTACCCGGGGTCGCAGGCACGCGGACCTCGACTGCCGGAGAGGCAAATAGCGAGATCGCGACCATCCAGCAGGCGAGTCCGCCGCAGGCGAAGATCCACCAATACGGAATCGTTCGCGCGAGCGCGAACCCGACGATTAACGGCCCCATCAACGCGCCGACGCCGAAGAGCATGTGCAGATAATTGAGGGCGGCGGCGAGCCGCTCGCGATTGAGGTCAACCACCATCGCGTTGGCCGCCACATCGATCGCGCCATTGCCGATGCCAACCAGCACGCCCGCGCCGAGAAGCGATGGCAATCCCGAGGCCAGCGCCAGGCCGATCAGGCCGGCGCCAAACAGTAACATCGCGAGCACGAGGATTTTCTGCGCGCTCCATCGATGGCTGAGTGAGCCGACCACCAGCAATGCCACGAAGTAGCCCGCCGACGCCGCGCTGATGACCAACCCCGCGTCATCGATGGGAATGAAAAGCGAATGCGAAATTTGCGCGAGGAACGGTCCGATCCACCCGGCGTGGAGCCCGAACATCAGCAGGCAGGCGTAGGCCAGCCCCGTCAGCCTGCGCTCATTGGTCACGGAGTTTTACGCGCTGGCGAGGATTTCGCGCGCGCGGTTCAGATCCTGCGCAATCTGCTGCTTCAGCTCGTCGGCCGAGGCGAATTTCTTCTCGCCGCGAATGCGCTCGATCAGCTCCAGCTTGATGCGATGCCCGTAAATGTCGCGATTGAAATCGAAGATGTGCGCCTCGATCGAGCGCGCGGTTTCGTTAAACGTCGGACGCATCCCGATGTTGGTGATGGAGCCGTGATGTCCATGATCGAGCACCACGCGCGTCGCGTACACGCCATCGGGCGGCAGGCATTCGGTTTCGCTCTCTAGATTCGCGGTGGGAAATCCAATGGTGCGGCCGCGCTCGCGTCCGCGTACCACCGTGCCGTGTAGGAAGTGGTAGCGCCCTAGCAGCTTCGCCGCGACGCGCACATCGCCACTCGAAATCAATTCGCGAATCTTGGTCGATGATACTTCCAATCCAGTCTGTTTGACCGGACCGACCACGGTGGTATCGAAACCGAATTCGCGTCCGAGCTCGACCATCACCGACGCATTGCCCGCCCGCTTATGTCCAAAGTTTACGCTATGACCGACGACCACCTCGCGCACGCCGATTCTGCCGACCAGGTAGTCGCGCACGAAGTCACGCGGCTCGATCAGGCTGAACTCGCGGGTAAAGTGGACGACGATCACTCCGTCGATGCCGGAAATCCGCAACAACTCGAGTTTGTCTTCGGGCAGCAGAATCAATTTCGGCGCGCGCTCGGGAAACAACACCTTCGAAGGCAACGGATCGAAGGTCAACGCGAATGAAGTGCCGCCCGCGGCCCGCGCGCGATCCATCGCCGCCTTCATGATCGCGCGATGCCCCAGATGGACACCGTCGAAATTTCCGAAGGCGACCACCGGGTATGGATGCCGCGCAATCGCGTTGAGATCCCGAATTATCTCCATTAGAAGCTCTGCCTAATCGCTCCCGAGATCTTTGAGCATATTGTTGGCCGCGACAGATTGCGTTGAACAGCTCGAATTGCCGGCCAGCTTCTGCAAAGTCAGGCGCGCATCGATACGATCCTGGAGCTTCACGAAGGATTCGCCCTCGCGCAGCAAGCTCTCGCACAGAAAGCGGCTGTTGGGAAAACGCATGGTCAGATCGTTGAACTGCAGGATCGCCTGCTCATACTTGTTGCTCTCGAAGAACGCGTTGGCGGTGAAATATTGCGCCGGCTCCGACAGCGGCGATTTCGGATAGCTATGCTGAACCTTGGCGAAGTTGATGATCGCGGTCGGATAGTTGCCCGCCTTCATCGCATCGAGACCCTTGCGATAAATCTTCGCGCCCGGCTCCTTTGAATTTGCTGTGTCAGCGATTTCCTTATCGAGGTCCTGCGGCCAAGTCGGAGCAGGCTCGGTGCTGGTGGCTGCGGCCGGTGCGGTTTCACCGGGGCCCGGAGGTGGCGTTATAGCTGCGACACCGGGAGCCGGTGGCGATATCGTCGAGGGGGGCGCGCCAGGAGGCGCGCCCGGTGTTTCTGCTCCGGCAACCGGCGCAGGTGCAGTCGGAAGCGCGACCTGTAACGCGTTCACCTCGGATTCGACTTTCGCGAGGCGATCGTTCACATCGGCGGGCGCCTCGGCGCTGGTGCTGGCGGCGGAGCCATGTTTCATTTCGGCGAGTTCGTCCTGGGTGCGATGAAGGTCCGCTCGCAACGCGTCGATTTGCTGGCGATCGCTCGCGATCATTCCGCGCAAGGCGAACTCGTTCTGGTTGAGCTGGTTGATGTTGGATGATTGATCGGAGCATCCGGTGAACAGCCCCAAGGCAACGATCATCCCGGCGCGGATGGTGATGGAAGAGAAGCGCACCTGGTTGCTCCTATTTGTTCGCCTGGTTGCCGCTCACGACGAAGTGGTCGCGACGATTTTGCTGCCAACAGCTTTCATCCGACTCGTGGCAAATTGGCAGCTCCTTACCATAGCTGATGGTGGAGATTCTGCTCGGCGAAATTCCCAGCGTCGAAAGGTAATCCTTGGCCGACTGCGCGCGCTTGGCGCCGAGTGCGATGTTGTACTCCTCGGACCCGCGCTCGTCGCAATTACCCTCGACCTGCACATGGGTGCTCGGATGATCCTGCAACCAGGTCGCATTGCTGCGAAGGATGGAACTGTCCTGCGGCTGCACGGTGTAGTCGTTGTATCCGAAGTGAATATCCGACAACGGGCCACCGGTACCGCCGCCGATAGTTCCCTTGTCCTTGAATTCATCCAGCGTGCTCTTCTGGGTCATGTCGCCGACCGGGGCGCCGCCGTTGCCGAGGCCTTCCACGCCCTGCGTCTTCTTGGACGAGCATCCTGTCACGCCGAGTGAAAAACAAATCAGCGCCGCCGCGATAATGCGCGCGACCGCCGCGGTCCTAGTCACCGAGCCACCACGACCACGATGGATTCGTATCATTGCCATTGCCCTCCGTCAGTGCAGATATGATTTTGTGCGATTCGACTTGCAAAATGTAGATGCGTGAATGGCCGCCGCGAGTGGAGGCGAACGCGATATATCGCCCGTCAGGTGACCACGAAGCGGATTCGTTAGAGCCGGTTCCATCGGTCAGCATCACCGGAGTTCCGCCGCCGATCGGAATTTGAAAGATGTCGAAACGGCCGCCCTCGCGACTCTGGTACGCGATGCTGTCGCCCTTGGGCGAGATTGCCGGTGTGGTGTTGTAGTTTCCCGAATACGTCACGCGCTTCGCCGATCCGCCGGAGATACTCATCGTATAGATTTGCGGCGTGCCTGATCGATCCGACGTGAACGCGAGTGTTTGTCCATCGGGCGAAAAACTCGGGCTCACATTGATACCCGTGGTATCGGTCAACTGGCGCAATTCGTTGCCGTCCGCATCCATCAGGTAGAGGTTGGTCTCGCCTCCATTTTCGATGGCGGCGACCACCTGATGCCCGTCGGGCGAGATCGCGCCTCCGATGGCACGGCCATGATGGACTGGGATGCGGACTTCGCGTTGTTCGCGAAGATTCGCGATGTACAGCGCCGGCGCCATCGATTTGAACGACAAGTAGAGCAGCTGATCCGCGTTATGATCCCACATCGGGAACAGGTTGATGGTGGGATTGTTGGTGACCTGGAAAAGATCCTCGCCATCGATGGTCTGGGTGAAAATTTCCTTGAACCGGCCGCGACGCGTCGAAACGAATGCGAGCTTGCTATCGAAGGGCCCCCTGGTTCCGGTCACGGCTTCCAGGACGGAATCGGCAAAACGGCGCGCCATCCGCGGCACCTCGGCGGGATCGCCGCCGAAGTTCTTACCCATCAGGCTGCGCTGCTGATATACGTCGAACAGCCGGGCGGTAAGCTGAACCTTGTCGCCGGAAACCTGCACTGAACCCTTGACCAGAAACTCAGCGCGGATCGATTTCCAATCATCGAAGTTGAACTGCCCCAGCTCGTAGCCGGATTTCTGCGGATCCTCTATGAAGGTGTGCGGATCGACCAGCGTGTAGTAACCGGACAGGGTCAGATCGCGCGACAGGATACGATCGAACTGCGACGAGAGAGTTTGGCTATCGTCGCCGCCGAGATTCTTCAGACCCGAGACCGCAATAGGCCAAGTCCCACTTTTCGCGCCTGTGATCGGCATAATGATTGGCGCAGCCGCAACGGAAGGAAGAAACGCAAACACACACAGCACCAGTGCCGAAAGTACAGGTATAAGACGCCTCATGTTTCCCCTACACTCCAACCCCTCATCAGAATACCGAGTGCGAAGCCGGTTAGCAGCACTACGGTGCGGCATCTTCAAGATTTCAATTCCCCGAGTTTGAAGGTCGAAACCACATCGGAGAATTGCGCGCGGTAGCGGTCCGGTGGCGGCGGGAAAGGCGCCGCCCGGCGGATGGCGCGCAATACCGATTCATCGAAGGCCGAATCGCCGGAGCTTTTCGCGATTTTTACGCTATTGAGGGTGCCGTCCGCGCTTATGGAGAACTCGACATCGGCGCTCAGCTCATTGGAGCCTCCTGGAAACGTCCAGGCATCCTTTACACGCTGCTGCACCGTGCGGAAATAGAGCAGGTACTGGAGGTCCTCCAGCTTGCCCATACTGCCGGCTCCCGAACCGATGCCGTATCCGGAGCCCGCGGTATTGGATGTCGAGGCAACCGGCCCGCGCGCGCCGTTATCGTTCCTGGATGAGGCTGGCGCGGCGGTATCGGTATCGTCGTCGTCAGTTGATTCATCCTCGGCGGCCTGCTGTTTTTTGGCCTCCTCGAGGCGCCTTTTCAGCAATTCCTGTTTAAGTTTGCGGAACTGTTCCTGGACATCGGGAGTTTTCTCCGCCTTGGCCATCAAAACCTCCGTATGCTTCGGCTTTGGCGGATTATGCGCGATGACCCTCTCATGACGTATTGGCTTCACTGGAGGCGGCGTCTGCGTCGGCCGAGGCTCGGCGACCTTCTTGGGCGTCTCGGTCGGGGTGGGTTCTGCCGTCGCCACTATCACCGCGGGAGGCGGGATGGGCGTGGGAGTAGGCATCGCGGCAGGCGAATTCAATGATACCGCGCCTTTGTCATCCGGTTTGGGAGGCTCCGGCGGTGGTGGCGGAGGTTTGACCTCCTCCGGCGGCGGAGGCTCCTCGGGTTTCACCTCCGCCTTGGCGACCTGCTCCGTCTCTTTATGCAGCTTCGGCAGATGCGTGCCCAAATCGCCCGCCGGAATGTTATCGACGATTTTGACCGTCATGCTGGGCGGCTCGACGGTCGCGGAATGGAGCCAATTCGGCAGCACCAGCAGCGCGAACGCGAGGAACCCGACGTGGCCCAGCGCCGAAACCGCGATTGCCGCGATATAGCCGGCCCATCCCGGCCGCTCATTGTCGCTAAGGGCTGGTCTTTCCACGGTCGTGCTTGCCGGCGTCGGCATCGCCGCTCGCGGGCTCCTGGGTGACCATTCCGACGTTCTCGATACCCGCGGCCTTGATCGCCGCCATGGTACGGATCACCTCGCCATAGGCAACCTGCTCATCCGCCCTGATGAACACCTGCAGGTCCGGGCGCGTATGCGATATCGCCTCGAGCTTGTCGGTCAGTTCGGCCGGCTGCAGCTTGGCGTCGTTGAGGTAGGTCTGGCCGTCGCGTGTGATCGAAACGACGAATTCCTGCTCGTTGCTCTTGAGCGCCGCGGCCTTGACCTTGGGTATCGAAACCTCGACGCCCTGCTGGATGATGGGCGCGGTCACCATGAAGATGATCAGCAGCACCAGCATCACGTCGACCAGCGGCGTGACGTTGATTTGCGATACGGGTTTGCCGCGCTGTCCGGGTTCGAATGCCATGGCTTACGAAAAGAAATGTCGTTCCGCGATGTTGAGGAACTCGCTGATGAAGTTTTCCATATCGATGGCGACCACCTGCACTCGCCCGGTCAGGTAGTTGTAGAAGACCTGCGCGGGAATGGCGGCGACGAGGCCAATCGCGGTAGTGATGAGCGCCTCGGCAATACCGGGGGCGACCGCCTGAATGCTCGACGAATGTGCGGCTGACAATCCCAGGAATGCCGTCATGATGCCCCATACGGTGCCGAACAAGCCGACGAAGGGCGATGTCGATCCGGTGGTTGCGAGGAACGTCAGCCCATACTCCAACTTCGTCATCTCGACGTTCTGCTGACGCTTCATCGAGCGCGTCACGTTCTCGACCCCGCCGAAGTCGGTGCTCATGCGGTCCTCGCCGCCGACCACCTGACGCTTGGCACGGGTGAGTTGGAGGAGTTCCTGATATCCGGCGCGAAAGACTTGCGCGACGGGTGAATGCACCAGCCCGATACTGGCGGTATTTATCGCGGCGAGATTCTTGGATTCCCAGAAAATCGTGGTGAAGCGGTCGGACTCGCGGCGCGCGCGCGAAGTTTGCAAGAGCTTGTGTATGATAATGCCCCAGCTCCCGACCGAGAACGCGACGAGGATCACGATGACGGCCTGGACGACCGGTCCCGTCCCAAGTAGCAGCCCCACCACACTCATTCCGCCCTCACCGCCCATAGCTTCTCCAGGTTCCCTCCACCATTCGGAGGGCAGGGTTTGAAATGAACATCGTCAACCCTGATAGATTCTATACGGCTTTCGCGCGAGCCAAAACCGTGTCCATCACCCGGCAGTGTCCTAATTAGGGCACTAATATACTTGACTCACCACTCGACTTGAGCTATTGTTCTGGACATGAGCACAGCGGCGACACCACAAACGCTTCGGGATGCGATCCGGTACTTCTCCGATCCTGATACTTGCCTCGACTTCATGGTCAGTATGCGATGGCCTGACGGCGTGATCTGCCCGAGATGCGGAAGCAAGGAATTGGCTTTCCTCAAGACGCGGCGACTTTGGAAGTGCAAAACCAAGCATCCTAAGGAGCAATTCAGCGCGAAGGTCGGGACGGTTTTCGAGGATTCGCCCATTGGCCTCGATAAGTGGTTCGCGGCGACGTGGATGGTCGCCAACTGCAAAAACGGTGTTAGCTCATACGAAATTCATCGCGCGCTAGGCGTCACCCAAAAGACGGCGTGGTTTATGGACCACCGCATCCGGCTCGCGATGCAGGCTGGTAGTTTCGAGAAGCTATCCGGCGACTTCGAGGTAGACGAATCTTTTATCGGCGGCCTCGCCCGCTTCATGCACAAAGACCGAAAAGCCAAGATCACGGGCACGGGCGGGCCGGTAAAGAAGTCGTGATGGGATTGCTGGATCGCAACACCAAAAAGGATTCGAATCGGGCACGTCAAGAACGTTCAGGGCGAGACAGTCAAAGGATTTGTCCGCGAGCATGTGGAGGGAGGCTCGTATGTCTACAGCGACGCGTTCGCGGGATACAACGGGCTGGATCGCGAGCATATCCATCAGGTCATCGACCACGCCGAAGCCTACGTCAAAGGTAACGTACATACGAACGGGATCGAAAACTTCTGGTCACTGCTAAAGCGCGGCCTGAAGGGAATCTACGTCAGCGTCGAGCCTTTCCATCTCTTCCGCTACTTGGACGAACAGGCGTTTCGCTACAACAATCGCCAGACGAATGATGGATCGCGGTTCGTGGATGTGATGCGCGGAGTGACAGGAAAGCGCGTGACCTATCAGAAGCTGACCGGCAGGGAAGCAACTACCGCGACCTGAAAGAGACAGAGCGAGAGAGGGAAGCGCGGGCTAGTCAGGGCGCGCTTTTCTTCTTCAAGCGCCGAGCTTCGCGCCACTTCGCCTCTTCAGCTTCGACTTCCTTTTTCGGAACGGCGACGAGTCCCTTCAGCAGTCGTGTAAAGTTGCTGAATTGTGAGTCATTTTTTTGGGCGGTTTGTCCATGCCTTCTCTTTCGTTTGGCGGTTTTCTTTCGTAAGAAGGCGAATACGGTTCCGTAGAGCGGGCCGGTCAGAACGTCTAAATCGCGATGCTGTATGTCGTGAAAATCGCCGAGCTTGCTGACCCATCTTGGTCCGACTTGTCGCGCGATATGTTTGAACTCTTTATTCGCATCGACATAGATAGCCAGCTTCTCGAAGCCCGGTTCGGGGCGCCCATCGCGTACTCGCTTATATCCAAATTCTTTTTGTATCCATCGGATGGTATTGCGAACGTGCCCAGGTTCGGGATTTCTCCAACTCGGCAGCCCCAGAGCAAAAGCCACGCAGTTATAATTTGGATCGAATGGACTTTTTCTTCTGTGATTTCCGGGCCTGAGCTTTGGGAACGTTTGATAAAGTTCTTGTTTGAAATCCTCCAATGTAGCCACAGTTGACCCCCCAAGTCAGCCATGCTGTTCGCTGAGCATCAAAGTTTGGAAATGTCCCTCGCGGACCATCTTCATTTAGAGCTTCTAAAGCTACAAACCAATGCGCGGGCCGGTCTCGAAGTTCTCGTAGTATAAGCGGTGTAGGATTCACTCGCAGAGCTATGATCTTGAGGTAACTGGCGTGGCTTACTTTTTCAGGAATAGAAGAGAGCGCCAGTGTATCTTTGCGCCACTGAGATACATACTCGTTGAATCTTTGAGCTACTCTATCCTTCGAACCAACTATAAGAAAAAGACTGGACCTTAGTTGCTTCTTTAGTCTGGCGGCCGCCCTATCTTGTGGCCATTGTGGAACTAAATCTGCTTTTCTAGACGCCCCTAGAGAAATAGCAGGTGAAGGATCGGGACCCTGCCGCCAGTCGTAAGCTGCCAATTGTGACAATGCCATTGGATTAGCCTTTTACGATCATCATTTTTGACAGTTGAAGCTGTTTCGTTAGAGTGGCGGCTTTTGTTTTCGCGCGGGAAAGTACCTCTTCAAGTTCGGTTATGTCGTCTTCGTCCAAGGCTAGGTAAAAGTCCTTAGACTCGTCATCTTGGTAATAGGCTAGTTTCAAAGTATGAGTAATGAGAGTCGCGACGGGCGGGTCGGTCACCTTTGGGCCGAACACGGGCCGAGCGTCCGTTAGAATGCGCGCATGCCCGAATAGTCTTTCTCGGTCAATCTTGAGATGTATCGCTTTCGAGGAAACGATCAGAGATTGAATGCCTAGAAGACGTAAAAGACGCTCCTTAGTCCGCGCTACTCCGTTTCGCTTAGTAGCATCGCTAGCATTAACCGCATCGATAACGTCGTCCGCAAAATCAGAAATGTCCGAATCAGCATGAGAACGCGTTACGTTGAGTGCGATGATCGCGTGGATAAACCTCGCAGCATTTGGCAGTATCGGAGACAGCCTAGCGGCAGCGTCCCTTTCCCAGTCGCTAAGATCGACCGAGAGCGGAGCGTCAGCTAACGCATCCAATAACGCGTCGAAATGTTTCTGATGGAGCTTCAACAGCTCATCTATGGTTTTCGTCTGTTCAGACGGAATACTCAGTCTCGGCACCCTCGTTCCTTCAGGTAGGCGGAGACAGCAACCCCCACGGATCACAAAATAATTCTTATGTCAAGACCACCGCTACTACCTCCACAGACTTTAGGTGAACATGCGCGCATACGCAAGAAGGTGCCTCGCCATATCCCCACTGATCACTTGTTGCAACCGATCCCTGTGGAAAACCCTTCGCCATAGCTTCGCTGGCGCGGATCATCCTTGCGTTATTTGTTCGCGACCAATTAGATCGCGCCATGCCTCGACCTCGCGATCACGGTCCGCGCTATTGCGCCACTTGCCAATTCTGGCTTGCCTTCCTAAAAACCGCCGGAGTCGCCAACGGGATCGTCTTCACGATTCTAGTCTGGTCCCTCCTCATTGGAGCCGTCACGTTTGCGGCGTTCCGATGGGACTACATCCGCGAAATACGGACTCCGTAAAATCCGACCTGTCACGTCAGACCCGACTTTACCACATACAGTGAGTCAAGTATATTATTGCCCGAGTTAGGACACTACCCATCACCCTATAGAACGATCGGCGAGGCGAATCGTTGCACTGCTGTGATGGTTTTCCCTCAGCATCCCAGATGGGCTATTAAAAGGCTCCGGCATAGCCGCATCGAACGAGGCGAGAGTCGGGGAAATCGGGAGATATTTCGGCAGAGTACCGCAGGGGGCGCGAAGCGCCGCGCCGCAGGCGCTTGCGAGGCGGAGCGAAGCGGAGTCGAGCTACAATTTAAGGAGGTCACCACCGGTGGCAATCAGAGTAGGAATCAATGGCTTTGGACGAATCGGCAGGATGTTTTACCGCGCTGCCTTATATCATAAAGATGCGCTCGAGATTGTCGCCGTCAACGACATCACCGACGCCCCGACGCTCGCTCATCTGCTGAAGTATGACTCGATTCATCGCACCTTGACCCAGGATGTCCGCGCCGAGGGCAACGGCATCATGGTCGACGGCAAGCCGCTCAAGGTCCTCGCCGAGCGTGACCCCGCCAAGCTCCCATGGAAGGACCTCGGCGTGCAGGTGGTGGTGGAATCGACCGGACTCTTCACCTCGAAGGAAAAGGCCTCGCTCCATATCGGCGCGGGCGCGAAGAAGGTCGTCATCAGCGCACCTGCCGATGGCGCCGATGTCACAATCTGCATGGGGGTGAATCACGAGACCTTCGACCCGAAGAAGCACGACATCATTTCGAACGCATCATGCACCACCAACTGCCTCGCGCCGGTCGCGATGGTGCTCAACGATTCTTTCGGCGTGCAGCATGGCCTGATGACGACCGTGCACTCCTACACGTCGGACCAGAACCTGCAGGATGGGCCACATAAAGATTTGCGGCGCGCGCGTGCGGCTGCGCTGTCGATGATCCCGACCTCGACCGGAGCGGCAAAAGCGATCGGCCTCGTATTGCCGGCGCTGAAAGGCAAGCTCGACGGCATCGCGGTGCGCGTCCCGACGCCGAACGTATCGGTGGTGGATCTGACCGTCGTGATCGGCAAAGACGCCGATGATAAAGCCATCAACGCCGCGATGAAGGCCGCCGCAAATGGCCCCTTGAAAGGGATCCTGCAATATTGCGAGGAGAACCTGGTCTCGTCGGATTTCAATGGCAACCCGCATTCCTCGATTTTCGACGCGCCGCTGACCAAGGTCATCGACAAGCGGCTGGCAAAAATCTTCTCCTGGTACGACAACGAATGGGGCTACTCCAATCGCCTCGCCGACGTGACCGCCTACGTCGCCAACCGGCTGTAGTTCGGAGGGACTTTAGGAATCGACGATGCCTGTTCATCCGATTACCGATCTGCAACTCGCGGGCAAGAAGGTGCTCGTGCGATGCGATTTCAATGTGCCGCTCGAAGAGGGGAAGATCACCGACCCGGCGCGCATCGACGCCAGCCTCGACACCATCCGCTACATCCTCAAGCAGGGCGGCATCGCGGTTCTATGCTCGCATCTGGGGCGGCCCAAGGAGCGCTCCGCCGACCTCAGCCTCAAGCCGATCGCCGAATATCTCAGTGGCGTGCTGGGGCAGAAGGTCGGCCTCGCACCCGATTGCATTGGCGATGTAACCGGCAGGATGGTCGCCGCGCTCAAACCCGGCGAGGCGATCCTGCTGGAAAATCTGCGCTTCCATAAAGAGGAAGAGGCCAACGACCGCGATTTCTCGCATGAGCTGGCGCGCGCGAAAGACGCCTACGTCAACGATGCTTTCGGCACCGCGCATCGCGCTCATGCCTCGACGGCCGGCGTCACGCGTTTTATCGCGGAGCGCGCCGCGGGCTTTCTGATGATGCGCGAGCTGGACGCGCTGCGGGCGGTAACGGAAAATCCCGCGCGCCCATCCATCGCCATACTCGGTGGCGCAAAAGTCTCCGACAAGATTGGTGTGATTCGTAACCTGCTGCCCAAGGTGGATGCGATCCTGATCGGCGGCGCGATGGCATATACGTTCATGAAAGCCGCCGGGCAGCCGGTCGGAAAGTCGCGCGTCGAAGAAGATAAGCTCGACCTGGCGCGCGAGCTGACCGCCGAGGCCGCGAAACACAACGTCCAGTTCTGCCTGCCGATCGACCACGTGGTTGCGGCGGCGCCGGATCAGCCCGAGACTCTGCTCGTGGTAGATGAAATCCCGCCCGACCTGATGGGCCTCGATATCGGTCCGCGCACTATCGAGGATTTCATCGAGCGGCTGCGCACCGCGAAAACCGTGATTTGGAACGGACCGCTGGGATTCTTCGAGCACGAGGAATTTGCTCACGGCACGATGGAGGTGGGCGAGGCGCTGGCGAATCTGACCGGCGCGAAAACTATCATCGGCGGTGGCGATACGGCCGCCGCGGTGGGGCATCAGCCATGGTCGTCGCGCTTCACCCATATCTCCACCGGCGGTGGCGCGACGCTGGAATACCTTGAAGGCAAAGTGCTGCCGGGCGTGAAGGCGCTGGAGGTCTGAGATGCGTCGCAAGCTGATCGCGGGAAACTGGAAGATGAACCTGGGACCCATCGAGGCGCGCGCGATGATTGCCGACCTCCGCAAGGTAGTCGATCCGCTCGCCGCGAAGCTCATCAAAGATCGCGACCTGCTCCTCGCGCCGGCGACGGTGGTAATTCCCGCGGTGGCGCAGGCGCTCGCCGGATCGCCGTTCGCCCTCGGCGCGCAGAATATGCATTGGGAGGATAGCGGCGCGTTCACCGGCGAGGTTTCGGCCCCGATGCTGAAAGCCTTCGGCGTCACCCACGTCATCATCGGGCATTCGGAGCGCCGCCACGTTTTCTTCGAGACCGATCAATTCGTCAATAAGAAAATGACCGCCGCGCTGAAGCATCGCCTCGTTCCGATCATGTGCGTGGGCGAGACTTTGCAGGAACGCGAGGCGAGCAAGACCGTCGAAGTGGTCATGCGCCAGCTGGAAAACGGCCTGTCGGGCATTCCCGCCGAGGCCGCCGCGACCGTCGTTATCGCGTATGAACCGGTATGGGCCATCGGCACCGGCAAGACCGCAACGCCGGAGCAGGCGCAGTTGGTACACGGCTCGATTCGGGAATTTCTCGACGATTCATGGGGCAAGGCGGCCGCCGCTGAAACCCGCATCCTCTATGGCGGCAGCGTCACGCCGGAGAATATTGACTCGCTGCTGGCGAAACCCGATATTGACGGGGCTTTGGTCGGCGGGGCAAGCTTAAGGGCTGACTCGTGCGCTAAAATCTTTCGCGCGGGTATTTAGGAATTAATCGCTAATGGTTCAGGCTGTCGTCGGAGTTCACGTACTCGTATGCATCACGTTGGTGATCCTCATTCTTCTCCAGCAGGGGAAGGGCGCCGAGGTCGGCGCGGTGTTCGGAGGCTCCAGCAATACGGTTTTCGGCGCGAGCGGCGCGGGAAATGTGCTCACGCGCACCACCAGCGCGCTGGCGGTAGTGTTCTTCGCGACCTCCCTGTATCTTGCGTACGCGTCGTCGCAGCGGGCCTCGGGCAGCATTTTCGGCAGCGGTTCGAGCGTGATGTCCAAGCATGCGGCCAAGGCGCCATTGGTGCCGAATGCGACCGGAACCAATGCGGCGCCGGCGCCGAATTCGAATCCGCTGGTGCCGAATGCGGAACCGGCAGCGCCGGCCAACCCGCTGGCGCCTCCGGCGAGCAATTGACCCTCGTCAGCGCAAGCTGACTTTCTCGCGAGCGTGCGCGGGTGGTGGAATGGCAGACACGCCAGTTTGAGGGGCTGGTGGTAGTGATACCGTGCGGGTTCAAGTCCCGCCCCGCGCACCACGTCTGAATTTCGCAACATTTACTCGCGCGATATTCTGCTGATGCGCGATCGTCTTATCAAAATGAGTCGCTCAGCAACTCCAATCGCCAGCGCCTGACTCATTTCCCTTTCGCCCTGAAGAATTGCCGCCTCGATTGCGTCTAGAGAGGGTCAGTGAGAGCCCGGCAGGCTCGGGCATCGGCATACCTGTCGCATTTCCGACCGCTACCGACTCAACCACAAAGGAAGGAAATCATGAAGAACCGCAAACGTTTGATCACCCTCGCGATGGCGGCATTGTCGCTTCAATTCATGGCGAGCTGCTTTACCTACAAAAAGGAAGAAACCACTTCGCCGGCGCCCGCCGTGGTGACGGTCCCGCCGACGACTTCGAGCGAGACGACCACCACGACCACCAATGACAACGGCACCGTACGCCGCTCGACCACCACGAACTACTAGGCAGAGTTGTTAAGAGGAACGGGCGTTCGCTCGATGCGCGAGGGAACGCCCGTTTAACTTTCAGGCTTTTTTTGCGCCGGGCAGGTAATCGTCGAGCGGCACGCCGCAGCTATTGAGCGCCCATGACACCAGGTTGTACTGCCCGATGGTGAAGACCAGGTCCATCATCTGCTGCGTGTTGTAGGTTTTCGAAAGCGTCTTCCAGGTTTCATCCGACACGATCGAGTTCTCGAACAAATCATCCGCCGCCTGCAAAATGGCGGCATCGTGCGCATTCCAACCGGCCTTGGGCCCCTTGGTGATGCGATCCATCTCGTCGTCGCTAATGCCGAGCTGTTTCGAGATGCGTTTGTGCTGCTCGAATTCGTAGGGCGACTGATTGAGCCATCCGATGCGCAGGATGGCGAATTCGCGATCGCGCGGGGAGAGAGTTTGTTTTTCCGACAAAATGTAGGCGCCGAAACGGCCCCATTCGCGCGCCAGCTTCGGATGATTCATCAGCACCCGAAAGATGTTGATGACTTTGCCGTTGACCTGGCTGCGCTCGCCCATCTCACGGTCTTTTTCGTCGAGGGTTGAGAAATCACGAAACGGTACTCGCTGCGTTCGTTCCTTCACGAGAGGTCCTCCATCGGTTGAATTGATTGCTTTGCTATTCGTTCATCGTCACCACGATCTTGCCGATCTGCGCGTCGCTCAACATGTAGGCATGCGCGTCGGCGATTTTCTCCAGCGGAAAAGTTCGATCGAGCACCGGCTTGAGCGCGCCGCTTTCGAACGCGCCAAGCAAATCGGCGGCGAACCGCTCACCGCACACCAGCGATTCCTCGGGCGTACGGGTGCGAAACGTCACGCCGATGATGCTGACGCGCTTGCGCGCGACCTCATCGAGGTTGCAGTCGCCGACCTGCCCCGCGTTGCGGCCTACGCTCAGCAGACGTCCTTTGATCGCGAGCGCGCGAATGTTGTCCGCCAGCATCGGTCCGCCAACATTGTCGATGATCACATCGATGCCGCGTTTGCCGGTCGCCATCATCACCTCATCGACCCACTTTGGCTTCCCGGGATCGAGGACCTCATGTGCGCCGAGCTCGCGCAGCGCCATGGTTTTGGAAGGCGACCGCGACGTCGCAAGTACCACATTGGCGCCGAGATGGCGGGCGATCTGGATCGCCGCGGTGCCGACCCCCGAAGATCCCGCCGTGATCAACACCGATTCGCCGCGCTGCATCCGGCCGTTGGTCACGATCGCATCATGCGCGGTGACAAATACGTTTGGGATCGAAGAAGCTTCGGGCCATGCCATGCCGCTGGGAATTTTCATCAGCGCGCGCTGATTCGCGACGGTAAATTCCGCATATGAACCGATTGCGCGGCCCATCGCACGATCACCCGCCTTCCACGCCGTGACGCCGTCGCCAACCGATGCGATTTCACCGGCGAATTCGCTGCCGGAGCGCATCGGGCGCAACGCGGGATTGTCGGAGCGAAGCAGCGGCCGCGCGAGCAGCTCGCCGCGATTGGTTCCCGACGCGCGCACCTTGATGAGAACCTCGCCGGCGCCCGGAACCGGCATTGGAATATCGCGAAACTCGAAGATGCCGCCGGTCGGGCCTGGAACGGTGAATAGCGCTTTCATCTATCGCGCAATAGCACCTTCGATGCGGATGCGAAAGTTGACGCGAAGAGGGCGGTCATTCTAAAGGTGGCTACATCTCCCGCGGAGGCTGCGACGATGGACATTGCCGAACTGGAAAAGCGCATCACGATGCTCGAAGACATCGAGGCGATCAAGAAACTCAAGGCGCGCTACTGCTCGGTTTGCGACAACGATCACAATCCCGACGACATCGTCACGCTGTTCGCCGAGGATGGCATCTGGGAAGGCGCCGACATCGGCGCGCATAAGGGGCATGCGGCGATTCGCAAACTCTTCGAGGGCTTCCGCGACCGCATCAGCTTCTCGCAGCACAACGTGATGAACCCGATCATCGAGGTGAACGGCGATCGCGCGAAGGGGCAGTGGTATTTTCTCGGGCCGTTTACCATGCGCAAGCGCAACAACGCGGTATGGCTGGCGGCGCGCTACGAAGAGGATTACGTGAAAGTCAACGGGCAGTGGAAATTCCAGCATCTGCGCGCAATCGGCAGGATGTCGGCGCCGTACGAAAAAGGCTGGGCGAAATAGCCGCGCTACGGATGAATGGTCTTGATAGCGACCAAATTCGTTCGATGCATCGGTTTGTTCAGCTTCTCAGTCGTGACGAATTCCTCGCATCGGGTCTGGTAAGCCGCGGCAATATGCCGCGCATCGATCGCGTGAAGACCAGCCTGACAGGCGGCCACAAGAGCGATTTCAGCCAGCTTCAAATCAAAGACGGCCCAGGCTGAAACGCGGTTGAAAAAGTCCTGGTAAAACTTACGTTCCGCATCACGCCGCAGGTAGGTGGCCTTGGGGATCGTTTCGAGCTGAACCAGAACGCTCGATGCAAACTGGCGTTCAGGATCGTCCAAGATCGTAAACGCGGACTGGGACGTACGATCGGTACCGCGAGCGGCCGCTATCAGAACGCCGCTATCTACGAAGGTCCGCCTCATTGTTCGTCTGAGTCGACACCGCCTCGTCGCGACATTAATTCCCGATGAACCCCATCCCAATCCAATAGCTCAGCGCCGGAAGCCACAATGCGCTGGCGGATCGCCCAAAGGTCCCGTCCGAGTTCAGTCTTAGGCGTGAAGGAAAAATCCTTTGCAACCTGCGTTTTGCTCAGGCTGGCTTTTTTCTTGCCGCGCGTTGTCACAAGAACTTTTTTCTTCGGCACGCTCTTCTTTCGATCGTTGGGACGGCTCGCCATGAGTCCAGTGTTGCACCGCTACCGAAATAGAGGAAGCAGGAGAAGAGCTTTACGCGCGGGCTCGCGCCCACGCTTGCAACTCTTTGATCTTGGTATAGCCGCCGCTCCCCTCGACGATGCCCTGCTTGCGCGCATCGTGAATGCAATCGACCGGGCATAGTGGCACGCAGAAGCCACAGTCGATGCATTCGTCGAGGACGATCGCGAAGCGCCCGAGGAAATCGCCCTCGACACAATAGATCGCATCGACTTTGCCGGGGCATGCATGATCGCACGCGCCGCATCCGATGCAGGTTTCGTCGATGTAGTAATGTCCCGCCTTGTGCGCCATCAGTCTGGAAAAATCGTGCGGAACGTTCCCGAGGCGTTAATGAATTCCTGCAAGCTCTGGTTGAAGCGGAAGAACATGTCCTTGCGCAGCGGATCGTCGGCCCAGACCCGAATCGGCGTTCCGGTATGGCTCAGGTAGTTGAGCGTATGCGTCAGGTCCGGGCGGCCGTGCCCGCGCGCGATGCTCTCGATCATCTCACGCCAGGTCGCCATGGTAGCCTCGAGGGTGAAGTCGGCGCGCGCGAGGTCAGCGCTGGTCGCCTCGCGCACATCGGTCGCCTCGAATTCCTCGAAGGTGACCTGCGCGCTCCAAGGCTTGCCGCGCAGGCCGCCATCGAGCACGGTGAAACTCGCCACGCAATCGATGTATCCGAGATGCTCATTGCGCGCGCGACTGGCTTTCATCAACTGCGCGAGGCGTTCGAACCACTCGATCGAGGGAAACGCGACCGCCTCGCGTTCAGTTGCCACTTCGGTATGCTCCATCTCCATCAGCATCCCCACTGCATCTCGGGCGGGAGGGTGCAGCGCTCGCGACGAGGAAAGCCCGCGCGATCGCATCGCTGGAGATATTCCTCGATCGACATCTGCCAGAGCTTCGCCTGCCCTTCCATCCCCTGATCGATTTTGTCCAGGCCGCCGCCGAGCAGGATCGCGACCGGTTCAACCAGCGCGGATTCGCTGAACGAGGTGAGGATGACCTGCTCGCCGACATCGGCAAAACGATGCATCTCTTCGAGCGCCTTTTCGCGATCGGGCGCATGGTCGAGATAGTTCTTCAGTTCGAGCACGCCGTAAGAAACATGGCGCGCCTCGTCCTGTAAGCAGCGGCGGAAGATTTCCTTGTCGACGTGCGTCTTCGCGATCATCTCGCCGGAGCGGAAGATCGACAGCACCAGGCCTTCGCCGAGCAGATTGAGCAGGAAGGTGCCCATGGTGTGGGTTGGGGCGTCATAAATCGCTTTCAATGCCCATTCGAAGCCGGGCGAGGCGTGGAGCAATCCGCCGCCGGCGATCGCGCGCTTGCGGAAGACCTCCTGATGGCGCGCCTCATCCATCATCTGAGTGACGATGAAGCTCTTCACTTCGAGGTAGTCTTGCGGAATCTTGTACAGCCACTTCGCGGGAAAATCCCCCGCGACAAATTCTACTTCGGTTAAAAACGTGGATAGCTGACAGGTCGCTTTCTCGAGGTCGTCGGGCAGGCGCTCGAGCTCGCTCCACGGAATGTCGCGGGTCGCGTTCCATTGGCGCGCCTTCGCTTCCTCATAAAGCGTGATGACGTTCTCGGCCCACGACTCGTCGCGATCGACCAGCGTGTAGTCGTCAACCACCGGCATCTCGGACGCGTATTCATCGCGGACCGCGCCGCGCGGCGCGAAGTTGCGCCACTCGGTCTTTTCGGGGATGGCGCCGTAACCAGGGACATTGTTGATGTCGGTGTAGGTCAGCCCTCGTGAGGATGGCTTCGCGCGGCGGCCCCAGTTGGCCTTGTCAGTCTTCATCCAATGCAGCGAATAGGTGCCCTTCTTCATCCGCTCGACGTTGCGATCGAGGATCTCCTGCCATTTGGTCGCGTGCTGTTTGAATTCAGTTTCGTAATGCTCGACGGCCTCCTCGTTCATCGAAGGCGATGCGGGCAATGGGCGTAGCGAGTCAATGCGGAAATTTTCAGACATTAGAGCTTCTCCCCGAACTTGTTACCCATGCTTCTAGTAAATTATTGATAGAAGTGTCAATAGCCCCTCTTGTCAGAATTCGCGCAACAGGTACCGTCGAGGTTAATGCCACAGAAACTCGCCTCGCCACATCTCAGGGCGCGCCGCCTCGATCCTTCGGAGCGACGCCCGCAACTGCTCGAATGCGCGATGCGCGTGTTTGCGCGGCGCGGCATCGGTGGCGCGCGCCATTCGGAGATCGCGAAGGAAGCGAAAGTATCGGTGCCGACGGTGTTCTTCTATTTCCCGACCCGCGAGGCGCTGGTGAAAGCGGTGCTCGACGAGGTCGCGCGATTTCTCACCGACATGACCATCGAGATTCACTCCGCGCAGGGACGGGCGCCGGAAATCGTGCTCGCCCATGCGAAGGCGTTTGCGGATTCGGTCGATACCCATCCTGACTATGCGCGGGTGTGGCTCGATTGGAGCACCGCGATGCGCGATGAGATCTGGCCGCTGTATCTGAAGTTCCAGGAAAACGTAGTCGGCCTTATCGCGAATACGATTCGCCGTTGGCAGCGCGAGCGCGGCCTGCCCGAGGAAGAAGCCGAGGACGACGCGCGCCTCATCGTCGGGTCGGCACACATGATCGCGCAGATGAAGTTCACCCGCTGTTCACCGGAGAAAGTAGACCACTTCCTGCGCACCCTGGTGCGATCCGCAATCGAGGGCAAGTAGCCAGCCTCATCCGATGTAACCGATCGCGGCATCCTCCGCTGGCCAAGATATTTCCCGCAGATTAAATTTCGCGCCCTAAGATCGATTCGCTGGCCTGATCGCCGGCAAGACATCATGCTGATTCTCGGCATCGTCGTTGTCGCGGCGCCGGTGCGCATCTACAGGAGCTGCTCGTGATCTCGCACAAGGACAATTGGGATTCCTCGCTACTCGGCGAACTTATCGAGGAGCTGACAGCGATCCGCTCTGACATGGTGCGCCTCGAGCATCGTTTCAAGCGCGAGCTAAGCCTCGAACAACCGCTCTATAATCGCAGCGCGAAGAACCTCCTTCATTATGTCGCACTGCGCCGCCACGATGTGCGAGGCCTGCAACGCAAGCTCGCCACGCTCGGGCTTTCGTCGCTCGGCCGCTGCGAGGGGCATGTGATGGCGAGCATCGACAGCGTGCTCAACCTGCTGCGCCAGCTCGCGGGACAATCATTCAGTTCAGCCGCGGAGTATGCGGCAGTGAGCTTCGAGGATGGCAAGGAGCTGCTCGATACGCATACGGAGGCGCTGTTCGGAACCAGCTCGACGCGACGCCAGGTGCGTATCATGGTGACCGTGCCGACGCAGGCTGCCGATGATTACGGCTTCGTGCGCGACCTGGTCGCCGCCGGGATGGACTGCATGCGCATCAATTGCGCACATGATTCGCGCGAGGATTGGCAGCGCATGGTCAATAATCTGCGCCAGGCGGAAAAAGAGACCGGGCGCAAATGCCGCATCTCGATGGATCTTGCGGGTCCCAAGCTGCGTACCGGCGCAATCGAGCCTGGGCCATCGGTGGTGAAGTTCCGCCCCAAGCGCAATTCGCTTGGATTTGTGACCACCCCGGCGCGCGTCGGTCTCTTTCCGAGGGAGAGCCTTGAGGTCTCGCAGTGCAGGGGCGATGCGATCCTTCCGGTTCCAGCGCAATGGCTCGCGAAGTTGCGCCTCGAAGATGAAGTTGAATTTTCTGACGCGCGAGGCGCCTCGCGAAAATTGAAGGTGACCGAAAAATCCGGCGACGGTTTTTGGACTGAATCGAGAAACACCGCATACGTGACCCCCGGCATCGAGTTGCATCTCCGTCGCAACGACCGCTCGGTCGGATATGTCGACACTGTCATCGGTGATCTTCCGAGCCTCGAACAACGGCTGACGCTCAAGCGCGGTGACACCATCGTGCTCACCAAGGATCCCATCCTCGGCGCGGATGCGAAGTACGACGAACGCGGAAGCCTAATCGCGCCGGCGCACATCTCCTGCACGCTGCCGGAAGTATTTGCGACGGTGCGCGCCGGCGAGCGAGTCTGGTTCGACGACGGCAAAATCGGCGGCACCATCAGGAACGTGACCGATGAGCTTCTCGAAATCGAAATCACGCAGGCGGCCGAAGCCGGGAGCAAGCTGGGCGCCGACAAGGGCATCAATCTGCCCGATACCACCATCAACCTCCCCGCCCTGACGGAAAAAGATCTCGAGGATCTTGCATTCATCGTCAAACACGCCGACGCGGTTGCGATGTCGTTCGTGCGCCGCGCCGAGGACGTGTTGCGATTGCATCAGGAGATGGAACGTCTCGGCGCCGGCGACCTCGGCGTGATCCTGAAAATCGAAACCCAGCAGGCATTCGAGAAGCTGCCCGACCTGATGCTGGCGGTGATGCGCCACAAGTCCTGCGGCATCATGATCGCGCGCGGCGATCTCGCCGTCGAATGCGGCTACGAGCGCCTCGCCGAGGTGCAGGAAGAGTTGCTCTGGTTCTGCGAGGCGGCGCATATGCCGGTGATTTGGGCGACCCAGGTCCTGGAAGGCCTCGCGAAGACGGGGTATCCCTCGCGCGCCGAAGTGACTGATGCCGCGATGGGCGAGCGCGCCGAATGCGTGATGCTCAACAAGGGACCGCACATTGCCGAAGCGGTTCGCGTCCTCGATGACATCCTGCGCCGGATGCAGGATCACCAGGTCAAGAAGACCTCGATGATGCGCCAACTCCACGTCTATCCCAAGCTCGACGGCCTCGCCGACTAGCGACCCGCCGGCGCGATTCGTCATTTCTGGCTCACTGCTAGTCTACAAATGTAGCGCTTGTGTTAATCACTATTGTCTTGTAACGAGTAACTGTTCGTTGCCGCGACTGGGTGTGGGAGCTGGCAATGGTCGAACAGAGACATCGCTATACGCAGGATCCGCTGTTTTGGCGCGCGGGTGCGATAGCCACGACGATCTTCATGTCGATGGTGCTCGCGGCCCTCACTATCGACTCGTTGCGCCAAATCACCCCCGGCAGCGCGCGCGTTCCCTCCTACGACGTCATCAACAACTCGATCGCCTACGAATTCGATCCGGCGCGCGCCGGCTATGCGCCAAAAATCGGTGGCGAGGAGTTGATCTTCGGGCACAAGTACTCCGCCGACGAGGCCTACGATCTCATCGGCAAGGGCAAGCTCGTCATCCAAAGCCGCGCCTGTATGGACTGTCATACATTTTTCGGCAACGGCGGATATTACGCACCCGACCTGACGCGCGCGTGGATGGACCCGGTGTGGATGCGATACGCGGGACCGAAGCGCGCCGACAAACTCGCCCTGTTCCTGATGCACCCGCTGCGTCTCGGCGCGCGTGCGATGCCGGATCTCCACATCCAGCGCGATGAGGCCGAGGCCGCCGTCGCATACCTGAAGTGGATGTCGTCGATAGATACCAACGGATTCCCGGATCGCTTCGGCGCCGCGAGCGGGCAATAGCGGCATCGAGGAAGGAGCGCGCGATGTATCGATCGCAACGGCTCGGCCTGAAATATCTCACCGCGTCGACCGTGATGTTCGGTGCGATGGTCGCCTTCGGGCTGCTCTCCGCTATTTACTACATCTGGCCCGGTTTTCTGCTTAACGTTTTCAACTTCAGCACCGCGAAGATCATCCACATCAATGGCCTCGTGATCTGGCTGCTATGGGGATTCCTCGGCGCCATCTACTGGTTCCTGCCGCAGGAACTCGATTGCGAGGTCGAAGGCATCGCGCTCGCGGAAATTTTGTTCTGGGTCTTCTGCGCCGCAGTTAGCGTCGTGGTCCTGGTATTTCTGTTCGTCCAGTATGGCTCCGCCAATGAGATGTCGATGTGGTTCATCAACCAGGGCCGCAAATATGTCGAGGCTCCGCGCTGGGCCGCCATCGGCATCACGGTGGTGATGGGCGTGTTCGCATACAACGTCATCGGCACCACTCTCAAGAAGCGCAAAAGCACCGGCATCCTCACCGTGCTCATCGTCGACCTGGTTCCGCTCGTCGTCCTCTATGTCGATGCGTTCCCCGAGATGCGCAATATGTCGCAGGACCTATTCTGGTGGTGGTGGCTGGTGCATCTGTGGGTTGAGGCGACGTGGGAAGTTCTTATCGGATGCATCATGGCGTGGACGCTGATTCATTTGGTGGGGGCGTCGCGCCGGGTGGTCGAAAGCTGGCTCTATGTGGAAGTGGCGTTGGTCCTCGGCACCGGCATCCTCGGGCTGGGGCATCATTATTTCTGGATCGGCACGCCGCGCTACTGGTTTGCGATCGGCGGATTTTTTTCGGCGCTGGAACCGCTGCCGCTGCTAGGGATGGTGGTGCATTCGGTGTATGACGCGGGCAGTCATCAGATGCGCGCGGGAAATCGGCCGGCATTTTATTGGACGCTCGCTGAGGCGTTCGGAAATTTCATCGGCGCCGGCGTCTTCGGCTTCATGATGACGCTGCCGCAAATCAATATGTATTCGCACGGCACGCAGTGGACCGCCTCGCACGGGCATTTCGCATTCTGGGGCGCGTACGGATGCGGCGTCATCGCGGTGCTCTATCTCGCGCTCGAAAAAAGCCGCGGCTATGACGGCCTCAGCGGGAGCGCCTGGAAATGGTCATTCGCGCTCCTCAACCTCGGGATGCTAGGCATGACCGGCGCATTGCTGGTGGCCGGCATGGATCAGGCTTTTTACGAACGCGCGATTGGCGGTTCGACCTGGAACGCGTTCCTTGCGATGCAGGGGAGGCCGTGGTTCATCGAGAGCATGTGGACCCGCTTCGCATTCGGGCTGATGTTCGCCGCCGGCTACGGCATCCTGGTGTACGATCTCCTCGCGGCGCGACCGCGCACGGCCGAGGTCAGCGATTCGATGGCCGCGGCAGGAGGATCATGACCCCGGCGGAAATGATCGTCACCGCGTCGCTGCTTGGCGGATTCGTCCTCGCGGCGGGCGCGTATGGCCTGCTCTACTGCGCGGCGCGGATGTCCGATCGCGCTGCGCTGCGCGCGGGCGGCTATGCCAGCTATGGGGTATTATGCGTGATCGCATTCGCTCTGATGGCCTTCACGCCCCTACACCTCGGATGGAAAATCCTGATCGCGGCGAGTTGCATCGTCTACCTGGTTATTCCGCCGCTGACGTGGCGCTACCTCGCGCGACTACATCGAGAGGAGAGGCTACAATGGTCCCCGACCTCATCAGCACGCTGATCGCAATCGTGTTGGTCTGCATCGCGGTGCTCGACCGGCCCGCGCTCGACTCGCAACACACACTGCTGGTCATCGCCGGCGTGGCGCTCGCAATTCTCGGGACGGTGGCGAATCGCGCGGATTACCTAAAATGGCCCGGCGTCACCGTCGCAGCCGCCGGCCTCGCGATGGTGGTGCTGATCGTTTCGGGAATCTCGTCCGCATCCTCGGAAGCATCGTTCTGGATTGTCTTCTGGTGCGGCAATATCGCGGGATTGATGTCGCTGTGGTCGGCTTTCTATCGCGGCCCGCACGTATCGACGACGAACGAAGTTCAGTGACTCACCTTGAGTGAAACCCCATCGATCTGGCGCGGCGAACCGTTTCGGATCTTTTTCCTGCTCGGCGTGCTCTTCGCCTGGATCGGAGTCGGCCACTGGCTGATGTACACCACCGGCGTGTCCTCGACATATTCGTGCAAGATTCACGGCCTGATCCAAATGCAGGCTTTTATGATGGCATTCGCGGTGGGTTTCCTCCTCACAGCCGTGCCGCGCCGCACCCAAACACCCTCAGTTAGCGCGATCGAAATCTTCGCGCTGACCGCCGCGCTGATCGTCACCACAGCCGGCGCGCTATCCGAGCGATGGCTCATCAGCGAAATCGCGTACGCGGGAGTTTTCGTGCTGCTGGCCCAATTTGCGATGCGTCGTTTCATCGGGCGCGCCGCGGGACGCCGACCTCCAGCCGCTTTCGTGATGGTGCCGATTGCGGCCCTGCACGGAATCGCCGGCGCGGTCCTCGTCGCGCTCGGCGAGTTTCAGAATGCGCCACCCGGCGCCGAACATCTCGGGATGTTACTCATCGAGCAGGGCGTGTTCCTATGCCTCGCGATAGGGATCGGCGGATTGATTCTGCCGCTGATGAGCGGCACGCCGCCACCGCCGGATCTGGGATCATCGCCACGTGAATCATGGAAGGCTATCGCTTACGCGACTGCGGGAACGGCGATCTTCCTAAGCTTGATCCTCGAGCAATTCGGCTTCCCACGTATCGGGCCGTTGGTGCGCGCGATCGTCGTCGCAATTGGCCTCGGAATCGGCGCCGGCGCGTGGCGACTGCCGGGCAAGACCGGCGTCCATCGCAAGCTGGTATGGCTAGCGACATGGATGATGCCGGTCGGACTGCTCGCTTCAGCGTTGTGGCCGGACTACCGCGTCCCCGCGTTGCACATCCTCTTCATCGGCGGCTTCGGCTTGATGGCGTTCGGGGTCGCGACTCATGTTTCGTTGACTCACTTGGATCTGCAGCGGTCAGCGCTAGGCCGTCCGCCGGCAATCATCCTGATGGGCGTGGCGTTCGCGTTGGCATTGTTCCTCCGCTTCACCGCCGATTCCAGCGAGAACTATTTCCAGCACCTCGGATGGGCCAGCGCGATTTGGATTTTCGGGTCGGCGGCCTGGCTGGTTTTCCTCGGCCCTAAACTGCTCCGTCGTTAAACGGATCCAGGGTTCCTATTCCAATTCATAGGGCGGCACGTCGAACAGGCGGCTGGCCTCTTTGGCGATCGCGGGATCGACCGGACGCGGCTCCAGCGGCACTCCACGGCCGAGCAGATCGACCAGAATCTTAAGC
The DNA here is from genome assembly GCA_963761255.1 of uncultured delta proteobacterium. Taxonomy (GTDB): domain Bacteria; phylum Desulfobacterota; class Binatia; order Binatales; family Binataceae; genus DATGKG01. The sequence continues at coordinate 335,503 of CAVXGH010000007.1, read as the reverse complement.
GCCGCCAATCGCGCATACTTCTTGTTGTTGGCCGGCACCACGTACCACGGTGCGGACGGGATCGAGGTTTCAACCATCATCTGCTCGATGGCTTCCACGTACTCATCCCACTTCGAACGATTGCGAAAGTCCTCGTACGAGAGTTTCCATCGCTTGAGCGGATTGGTCAGTCGATCTTTGAAGCGTCGAATCTGCTCCTCCGGCGTGATGTGGAGAAAAATCTTCACCAGCCGGATGCCATCGGCCTTCACTGCGGCCTCGAATTCGTTGATCTCGCGATAGGCGCGCCTCCATTCGCGCGCGGTCGCCAGCTGCTCGACCCGCTCGACCAGCACGCGCCCATACCATGAGCGATCGAACACCACGATCTGGCCGTGTTCCGGAAGCCGCTCCCAGAAGCGCTGCAAATAATGTTGCGCCTTCTGTTGCGCGGTCGGCGCCGCGATCGGATGCACGCGGAAACTGCGCGGATCGAGCGCCCACCCCAGCCTGCGCACGATCCCGCCCTTGCCCGCGGTGTCCCATCCTTCCAGCACGATCATCGCGCGCTCCGGCGTTCCCAGGTAGGCCTGCTGAACCTGCTGCAGGAGGCGTTGAATCTCGCGCAGCCGCTTCTCGTATTCTTCATATTCGACCTCGGGGTGATGTTTCACCGAGGCCAGCTTGAAGCGTTTGGGGACCAGAAAGTGCTTCGACTTCATCGCGGTAGAGCCCCACCCTGAGGACTCTCACTCCACGATACTACAGTATCACTTTTGGTGTAATTATCCGCGAATCGCAGGCACGCCGCGGGTTCCGGTTTCATCCTCCGAGACTGAAGGGCCCCGAGCCGAACTGCGTGAGAAGCAGCGCGGCGCCGAGCATCGCGAGGTTCTTGGCGAACATCGCCTGCTGGGTATGCGCCGCGGCGGAGTCGGTCTGTTTCCAGAACGCATGCATCTTGAACGTCACCGGCACCAGGAACCCGACCAGCAGCCACGCACCCAAGGGTGCCTTGTAACCGAGCGCGATCGATAGGCCACCGAGCATCGCCATCACGCCGGAAAGCGGAACCAGCACACCGGCCATCGGCACCCCGAGCTCCGCGGCATGTCGAATGCCCTCAGCCGAGAAATGCCGCGGCGCCGCCACGATGAAAATCAGCGCGAACAATATCCGGCCGATGAGAACGATCGCTGCATTCATAAAGAATCACCTCCATAAATAGTTCTTATATCTGAACTATTTATGGATATGCAATATTGTGGAATATAATTCATGTTGAAGTCGCGCGGCGCGCAACGTTAAATCCTTGGGTGGCCCGAACCAAAAAACCGCATCCGCCCGACAAGGTTGAAACCCTCACCCGCCGGCTCGATGCGATCGTCAGCTATTCCGCCGCGATACAACTCCGCGCCGCCCGCCAGGGCGGGCTCAAGCTCAGCCGCCAGGAAGGCTTCGCGGTGAATGCGCTCGGGCGCGGCGGCCCCGCGACGATGGGCGCCCTCGCTGAAAAGATGAGCTCCTCGATGAGCGCGTTGACCGCGATTATCGATCGCCTCGTGGCGCAGGCCATCGTGATCCGTGAGCGCAGCGAGGAAGACCGCCGCGTCGTGCGGATCGGCCTCACCGCGAAGGGCGGCGCGCTTTACCAGGAGCATCTGAAGATGCAGCTCGACCTCAGCCGCAAGATGCTTTCGCGGCTCTCCGCGCCGGAGCAGGATGCGCTGCTCGACATCCTGCGCAAGATCGTCGAGGGTCTGGGTGATGACTCGGAGTCCTAGCCTGGGAATTCTCTTGCTCCTCTCCGCGATCTGCGTGGCGATGGCAATGTTCAAGGCGTCGCCGGCGCGGACGCAGGTCGCATCGAGGGATCGGCCGCCGTTGCAGCGTATTGCGCCTCCCTTCACCGCGAACAAGCTGGCCATCCTCGCGAAGTTGCGGCGCAAGGACTTCACCAGCCTCGATACCGAGTTCGAGCGGTATCAGCAGGCCTTCGAGAAGAATCCGGCCGCGGAGCTCAACGAGAAGCTGGCCTTCGATTCCTTCGCCACCGACGATCCCACGGTCGGCGACTTGATCGCGAAATGGATAGCCGCGAAGCCGAAGTCCTTTGCAGCCCATCTCGCGCGCGGACGCTACCTTTCGTGGCGCGGATGGCGCACGCGCGGAAATCTGGTCGATAGTGGAGCCGCGCCGACCCAGTCCAACTCGATGCAGAACTACTTCGATCGCAGCGCCGAGGATTTGAAAACCGCACTGAAAATTCGACCACAGCTCAGCATCGCTTATGCGACCTTACTGAGCGATGCGCGCGCGGAAGAAGATCACGCAGCCGCCAAGAACATCGAAGTGAAGGCGCTTTCCGCAGTACCCGCCAGCTTCCTGGTTCGCGAGGAAGCGATGGAAAATCGCTATCCGCGCTGGGGCGGAGATCATCAGGCAATGACCGACTTCGCGCAGCAATCGCAGGCTTACGCGAAAGAGAATCCATGCCTCCACTGGCTACTCGGTTTCGTCGATCGCGAGGAGGGGGAAACGCTCGCAATCGATGGCGAGCTCGATAAATCCATCGACGCGTTGACGCGGGCAATCGAGAAAGGCGGCGACTATTCCGGTTTCTATTTCAGTCGTGGCGAAAGCTACTTGCATCGCGAGCGTTACCAGGAGGCGCTGGCGGATTTCGAGCGGGCCAACGAGCTGTCGCCTCAGGACCCGGAGCTGATCGTGCGGCGCGCGGCAACCTTTGCACGGTTGGAGCGGCCCAAAGATACGCTCAAGGATCTGAAGTTCGTCGCCATTTTCGAGGCGCGCGACGACTTCTCGACTCAGCTTTATGATTGGGCGGTGAATGCGGCGAAAGAGCAGGAGCAATCCGAGCATCGCGGGCACGAACTGTAGCAATCCGCGGAATTGCTCTAATTTACGGACGCAGGTGGCCCTCCACCACCGGTCGCGAAGCGCGACCGGCTCACACCCGGCCATCACGCTTCATGCTTGCAGCCATTGCATGAAGCGCGCTGGCCACCCTCTCTCACCTTGTGAGAGAGGGGACGAAGCGAAAAATCAGGCGCCGGCGGCAGCTGATTGTGCCGAGGAACCGTTCCGGATCTTTGGCATCACATGTTTAGCCAGCAGCTCGATGGTCTGCATCACCTTTTCATGCGGGAGCGCGGCCACCTGCACCAATGCCATCAGCAGATCCACGCCCGCCGATTGGTATTGTTTCGCGACTTTCAGGCAATCCTCGGGATCACCGACCATCACCGAGCCCGAATCGATGCGCTTCTGCAGGCTCTCAGTGGACATCCGGTAGTCGCCGATCGCAACCGCCTGCTGCGCCATCTTCTTGTAGTACTCGTAGCCCTTGACGTCCTTGTTGGCGAAGGGGGTGAAGAGTTCCGCGCCTTTGCGCGTGGTGAAATCGATCGCATGCTTGCCGAGCTCGATCGCTTCCTCGCGGGTCGGAGCGCATACACATACGGTGGCCGCCGCGACCTTGTCATTGACGAAAGACCCCACCGGCTCGCAATTGGCGATGGCCTTCTTGTAGGTCTCGACCAGCTTGTCGATAACGCCCGGCTCGGAAATGCCGAAGCCTAACGCGCCGATGCCCTTGTGACCCGCGACTTCCCAGGTGGACGGCTGGGTGGCCGCCACCCACATCGCGGGATGCGGCTTCTGGATCGGTTTGGGAATCACCTCGCGCGGTGGAATCTGGAAGTACTTGCCCTGGTAGCCCTCGTAAACTTCCTGGGTCCACATTTTTGGAATCTGCGCGACCGCTTCTTCCCACATCGGACGCGAATCTTCCGGGTTGATGTTAAATCCGCCGAGTTCCTGCTCGGTGATGGAACGGCCGGTGCCGCATTCGACCCGCCCATTGGACATGATATCGAGCACCGCGATGCGCTCGGCGACGCGCACCGGATGATTGAAGGGAATCGGCAGCAGGCTCACGCCATGACCGAGGCGGATATTTTTGGTGACCTGGCTGAGCGCGCCGTACCAGACCTCGGGCGCCGATGAATAGGACCATTCATTGAGGAAGTGATGCTCGACTGTCCACACCGAGTGGAAGCCGAGCTTATCGGCGAGGATCACCTGCTCGGTCGCCTGATGGTAGATGTCGTACATGAAGCCGGTGTAATGCGGGCGCGAGCGCTGAATTTCGTATTGCAGTCCAAGGTCCATCGATTTCTCCTTTGCGAGTGCCGCCAGCCAGAGACTTCACAGCGGCGAGAGACGTTGATGTGTGATAGCATGGACGCGCGATGTCGGGTAAGTCAGCGCATATAATCTCCCGGCCAACGCCCAGAAGCGTGGAAACACCTTCGCGCGATTCGGATTTTCACGGGTGGCTGCTGCGTCAGGCGAAAGTCTTACGGGAGCGAAGCCCCAAGTCTGTCGATTGGGCGGAACTGGCCGAGGAACTCCAGGCCATAGCGGGACGAGAGGAGCGCGGACTCGAAAGTCAATTTGAGCGGTTGCTGACGCATCTTCTGAAGTGGGCGTACCAACCAGCCCATCGAGGCGGCGGCTGGCAAGCCTCAATCGACAACGCGCGGGACAAGATCGAAGAGCGCCTGGAGCAGTCGCCCAGCCTGGTACCAAAGGTCAGCAAATTAATCGAGGTCGCATATCGGCGTGCGCGGCGAACGGCCGGCGCTGAGGTGGGACTGGACAAGTTGCGCTGGGAGCGCCTTTTCCCTCAATCCTGTCCTTGGGACGCGCAGCTTCTTCGCGACGCTTCATTCATGCCCGCCGCAGCTACTCGGACCAACGGACACAAACGCTAGAAGGATTTTCTGGTCCCCCTTCACCTTTAGGGGAAGGGGTTAGGGGTTAGGGGTTAGGGGTTAGGGGTTAGGCGTTGGCCCGGGCTCGCAAACCGTAATGCCGCCCGGCGTCGGCCATGACTGGATTTCCGGAAGCACTTTCTCGCCGAGGATCTCGATTGAGCGCATCACCTGCTCATGCGCAATTGCGCCGTATTGCAGGAAGAACAGCACCTGGTCGGCGCCAAGCTCGCGATAGCGCCTCGCGATGCGCAACGCTTCGGGCGCGCCTCCCACCGCGATGAGGTCATCGCCCTTCAGGAAGCGGTAATAGTCGCCGGTGATTTGCTTCGGGTCGAACTTGGACGCGGTGTTCAGATATTTATACGATTCGTCCTTGTTCTTCGCCTCGGCGACCGAAGACACCAGCGTAAAGCCTTTGCGCACGTACCAGAGCACCGCATCATGCGCGAGGTCCTCGGCTTTTTTCGGATTGTCATCGATCAGGCCCATGATGTTGAGCGAGACCTGATTGTTGATCGATTGCCCGACCGGCTGCGCGCGTTTGATGGTCTCGCGATAAAGTTTGATGCGCGGGGCAACGTCGCGCAGCTCGACGCCGAGCGTGAAGCATAGCGCGCCGAGGCCCTTTTGCGCCGCGAGCTCGAAGGTCGTGGGATTGGTGCATGCCACCCACATCGGCGGATGCGGTTTCTGCACCGGCTTGGGAACCACCGAGATCGGATGCTCAACCGGCCAGTACTTGCCGTGATGCGTGAACGGGTCCTCGCGCCACATGCGCGGAATCATCTCGACCGCTTCGGCCCAGCGCGGACGCGTCTCGGCGGGCGTCATGCCGAAGCCGAGGATCTCGTCCATCGTGGTGGCGCGGCCGGTGCCGAACTCGACGCGGCCGTTCGAGACGATATCGAGCACACCGATTCTTTCGGCGACACGCACTGGATGATTGAACGGCAGCACTACGACGCCATGTCCGATGCGTATTCGTTTGGTGCGGCCCGCGACGCATCCGAGGAAAACCTCGGGCGCGGAGCAATAGGAAAATTCGTGGAGAAAATGATGCTCGACGGTCCAGACTGAATCGAAGCCGAGCCGATCGGCCAGCTCGATTTGCTCCAGCGTCTCGCGATAAATGTCGGCCTCGTAGGTGGGCGATTTGAAGGGCTTGACCGTCTCGATCTCGTAGATCAGCCCGGCTTTCATTTTTTTGCGCTCCATTGGCGCATGTACTCGCGTGCCTGACGCGCCAGGGAGCGGCGCAAGTCGAAGCGCGGGCCGTGGAGGTACCATAGATTCGCGAGGCCCAAATAGCTCGCGAACATCTGCGTCCCGGCCCATTGCGCGTCGAGGGAGGCATCGAAGACGCCGACTTCCTTGCCATGCTCGACCAGCACGCGAAAGTTGCGCAGGAAGCCGAGGTTGGCCTTGCGCATCGCACGCAGCACGCGGGGGCTTATCTTGTGCGATTCCAAAATGATGATGAGGAGCAGGCGGCTGACCCAGGGATTCTTCTCATTGAGCACCGCCATGTTCTCGAAGGTCCACAGAAAGGCGCGCGAGAATTCCTTCTTGGTGTCGATCGGCTTGCGGGGATAAGGCTCACCCCATTCCTCGAGGACCTTGTCGACCACCGCAAGGAAGAACTCCTCTTTGTCGCTGAAGTGCCAATAGAGGGCGCCCTTGGTGACGCCGGCCGCGCGCGCGATGCGCGAGAGCGAGGTGCCGCGATACCCGTAGGAGGCGAACAAATCCATCGCGGCATCGATCAGAACCTGATCGAGCGAGCCGCGGCGGCGCGGGGGCGGAGCGGCAGGCTCCGTGGGAGCTGATTTTCGGGCTGCATTAATCATGATTCAATTGAACGAACGGAATGGTGCGGCACATCGGCGGCGAGATCAAGCCTCGCGCCCCGAATTACGCTTACGGGGTCGCGCAAGGGAATCCTTTTCGCCTTTGACGAGCTGGATCGGCGAGCTAGGTGCTAGCGCGGAACGACGAAGATGTTTCGAAACGCGCGAAGGTTAATTTCGCGTCGAAGGATCGTCGGGCAACTTCATATTGCGCTCGAGGCACCATTTGTCGATGACCTCGGCATTGAAGCGCCAGTCGGTCCCGATCCTGAACCCTGGCAGCTCCCCTCGCCGCAGGAGCTTGTAGATGGTCGAGGGATGAACGCGAAGGTAGTCGGACAGTTCCTTTACCGTCATCACACGCGGCAAGGTGTATTTGGATTCCGTAGCCATGGTATCTCCCGGTAAAGAAAGTTCGGCGCGCCGCTTGAACGTGGTCGGAAAGTTTTTCTTGATGGTCTGCAAAACGGCTTCGCTACGTTTTTACGCCCGCCTTAACTTCTCTTGTAACTCGCAAAACTGCGGGGACAGGTCAAGAGGCGCTAATGCCTGATTTATTCTGTTCGAAAGCCCCGCCCCGGCTTCATAGAAGCCGTATTCTCAGTAGAGTAACTTATACGGTGATATTTAGCTAGGTGTCCTGTAGCATTTTTGGCATCTTCCAAGGATTCTAACTGGCGTGAAGTCGCGTAACCTAGTTCTGACTGGCTTGATGTCGCTCATCGTCTCGATGCTGCCCTCCGGCATCCTGGCCGCCGAGCCATCGCAGCTTCAAATCACCAGCCCCGCCATCGCCGAGGGGGCGACCATTCCAACGCAATTCACCTGCAGTGGCGCCGGTCAATCGCCGCCGCTGTCCTGGAGTGGCGTTCCTCAAGGCGCGAAGTCGTTGGCCCTGATAGTTGAGGATCCCGATGCCCCCGCAGGAACTTTCGTGCATTGGGTCGTCTACGACATTCCACCCACTTCGGAGGGCTTCAAGGCCGGCGGTTCCGAGGGAAAAGAGGGTGCCAACAGCGCCGGCTCAGACCGGTATCTGGGCCCATGTCCACCGCCCGGCAGCCCGCATCATTACCACTTCAGGTTGTTTGCGCTCGATTCCAGGATTGCCTTCGGGCGCAAAGCTGATGCGCAATCGTTGCGCGAAGCGATGAACGCGCACGTCATCCAAAGCGCGGAACTGGTTGGCATCTTCGGCCGCTAAGCGGAAAATCATCCATCGATGGGCAAAACCTATAAAATTGTCAGCACGCTGGTGATCATCGTGGTGGTGGTCGTCGGCGGCTATTACCTCTATCAGCAGCACCGGGCGCGCAAGGCGGGGATGTTGACGGAAAATATCACCCATGACGGCGATGCTTGGACGGCGGACTTTACTGCGCGCATCGGAGCGCCCGAGCCGCGCGTCTTCGATGCCATCAAAGATGTGGAACACGCGAAGTCCGAGCAGGTGAAGAGCGTTCAGGTGATATCGCAAACCGCCAATGCGAAGACCGTCGAGATGCAAATCGCCGGGCCGGGCGGGCAGGACATCACGACGCGATTGGCCTTCGAGTATTTCCCGGCCGACAATCGCATCGTCTACCACACCGTCGGCGACGGCCCCTTCGCGACGACCGCGGAATATAATCTCGTTGACGAAGGCTCTTCGACACTGATGAAGTTTCATGAATCGACCAAAGTCGGGCAATCGCTCCCGGTCCCCGATGGCGTCATCAAGCAGGTCATCCGAGGAGTGTTTCTGGCGCAGCTCGAGGGCCTCAAGAAGGCGCTTAACCTGAACGAAGCTGACAGCGGCGAAGATAACGACGAGCCCTGATGCCTGATGAATCCGACAGCGCGCATTTCCGACGTGGCATCGAGCTGTTCAACCGCCGCGAGTTCTTCGAAGCGCACGAGGAAATGGAGGAGGCCATGAACCTCCTTGATGGCGACGAATCCGACTGGGAGTTTTATCTCGGCCTGCTGCGCGCCGCGGTCGCCAATCACAAGCTCGCCGACGGACTTCTCGATAGCGCGATGTTGCACCTGCGTGCGGCGCTCAAATTCCTCGCGCCCTACCCCGATCGCCACCGAGGCATCATGCTGCGCGAGTTTCGCAATGCGCTGACGGTACAACTCGATCGCCTGCTCGCCCACAGCGAGTCGATGCCGCCGACGCCACGCATCGAGTTCGCGCCCTGACGCGCCGCGCATCATCATGAAACTCGATGCCGAATTCGTGACCTCAGTTTTTTCCCTCGAGGGTTGTCCGCGCTGGAATCGCGCCGAGGTCGCACTCGCGGGCCGTTCCAACGTCGGCAAGAGCTCGCTGCTCAACGCGCTGACCGGCATCAAAGGCCTCGCGCGCACCAGCAAGACCCCGGGCCGCACGCAGAGCATCAATCTATTCAAGGTCGGCGATTCGCTCGCGCTCGCCGATCTACCCGGCTATGGCTACGCGAAAATGCCCGAGGCGGTCGCGCAACGCATCGCGTCGTCGATGAGCGAATATCTGCAGGAGCGCGAAAATCTCGCGGGTCTGGTGATGTTGATCGATTCGCGTCGCGGTCCCGGAGCCGAGGAGCTCGACCTCGCGGAGATCATTCGCACGCGCGGCCTCGCGCTGATCGTCGTCGCGACCAAATGCGACAAGCTCAAGCGCTCCGAGCGCGCACGCGCCATCGCCGCGTTCAAGCCACTCAAGGTCGAACCGATGCTATGCTCGGTGACTGATGGTGAAGGCGTCAACGAGCTCCGCCGCCGCATCCTCAAACTCGCGCGATAACACCATGACGCCTGAAGTCAGCGTAATCATTCCCACCTACAACCGCCGTGCGATGATGCGCGAGGCGGTCGCATCGGTGCTTGCACAGCGCGACGCGAATTTCGAGTTGATCGTGGTCGATGACGGCTCGACCGACGGCACGTCTGAGATGCTGGCCGAAGTTAATGACGTGAGGGTCGAGCGCACCGAGCATCGCGGCCCGGCGGCGGCGCGCAATCGCGGCGTCGAGATCGCCCGCGCGCCACTCATTGCGTTCCTCGATTCCGACGATCTCTGGGCCCCCGACAAACTCCATCGCCAGCTCGCATTCATGCGCGAATTTCCTGACTGCGTGATTTCCCAGACTGCCGAGATTTGGATTCGCGACGGAGGCCGCGTAAATCCCGGCTTGCGCCATTTGAAACGTGGCGGCGACATTTTTCTCGATTCGCTGCGGACCTGCCTCATAAGTCCGTCCGCAGTGATTATGAAAACCGACCTCTTTCGCGCGCTCAGTGGCTTCGACGAAGATTTCGCCGCTGCCGAGGATTACGATTTGTGGCTTCGCATCCTCGTGGATCACGAAGTCGGCCTCCTCGATGAGCCGTTGGTGACGCGCCGCGCCGGTCATCGCGATCAGCTATCGTCCTCGATTCCCGCGCTGGATCGCTTCCGCGTCCTCGCGCTGATGAAGTTGCTCGCGAATGATCGCCTCACTCCGGCGCGCCGCGCCGCAGTGGTCAACGTGTTGCACGAAAAGTGCGGCATCCTGGCAAAGGGCGCATCGCGTCGCGGCCGCGCCGCCGAGGCGAATCTATATGAGGATGTCGCGTCGCTGGGTCACATCGGCGGAGATCAAGCGCTTTCAAAACTAATGTCCACACAGCGTCAAACGCTGGTAGGGGCGGTTCGCGAACACACGCCTGACAGCGCTGCGGGTCGTTCATTAACGACCCCTACGGAAAGGGACCGCTGATGATGCGCGATGAAACTACTGCGGCGGCCATTCGGGCGTGCTCCGCGAACCGCCATCTTTCCGAGGCGCAAACCGAAAAGTGGCTCGCGATGCCGACCCCATCGCGCATGGGCCTGCTCGACGTCGCCGAGCGCCTCAATCTGCGCCCCGGCCAGCTCGTCGCCGCGATCGATCTCCTTACCGAAATCGAAATTCGCGAGGGTGTCTCGCCCGCCGAAATTCTTTTGCGCGACGATGTTCAACGCGCGTGCAAAGTCACGGGCTCTGGTCCGTGGCGCGCCGCCGCTTTCGTTGAGGCGCTGCGGAAGATACGTTTTCCACGCCTGAAGGAGGCCGTCGATCGTCTGTCCGCGGAAATTGCCGCGCTCAAGCTGCCCTCGGGCGTGCGCGTCGAGTTGCCCAAGGACCTCGGCTCTGATGAGTTGGTGGTTCGCATCAGCGCGCGCACTGCGCCGGAGATGGAAAATCTCATCGACGCCATCGCACAGAAAAAGGCCGCGCTGGTTCGCATCGTCAATTTGATGGGCGGCGACGACGCCAACAACGAAGAATGAAGTTTGACCTCGACCACATCTATATAGAGGATGCGTGCCGCGACACCGCGCTGGCGCGGCGCGTGATGGCGCGCGCCTCCTCGCTCGCGCAGGTCAGCTTCATCGAGGATGGCCGAATCGCCGCGCGGCCGATCGCCAACGTCACGGATTCATTCGCGTCCGGTAAGCGCCGGATGGTCATCATGCGCCGGCGCAGTCCCTTCATGATGGCCTGCCCTGCAGGCTCGGCGAAGTTTGCCTGCTGCGGATACCTCGTCCTCACGCTCGCGTCGAATTGCCCGATGGATTGTAGCTACTGCTTCCTGCAGGAATACGTCGCCGACAATCCGGGCTTCCAGGTTTACGCGAACTATGAAGATGCGTTCACCGAGATCGACAAACTCAGCGCGAGCGCGCCCACGCGCCATTTTCGGATCGGCACCGGCGAGCTCGCCGATTCCCTCGCGATGGATTCGCTCACCGGCCTCAGCATCGACCTGATAAACTTTTTTGCCGCGCGCGAAAATCTGACCCTCGAATTAAAAACCAAGACCAATGAAATCGAAAATCTGCTGACCCTCGATCCCCGCGGTCGCGTGCTGGTTTCATGGACGCTGTCGCCGCGCCGCGTGTTCGAGGCCTGCGAGCATCGCACCGCGTCGCCCTCGGAGCGTATTGCCGCCGCGCGCCGCGTGCTGGACAACGGCTATCGCGTCGCTTTTCATCTCGATCCTATGATCGCGTATGACGATGCGGAACGTGACTACATTGATTTGATGGACGAGCTGCTCGCCACGATCCCGCCCGCGAAGATTTCCTTCATCAGCATGGGCGGATTGCGGATGGCGGCGGGATTGCGCGCCGCGGCCCGGCGGCGATTCCCCAAAGACGCAATGCTGCTCGGCGAGGACGTGATGGCCGAGGACGGGCGCTATCGCACCTTTGCGCCGATGCGAATCCGCTTGTACAAAATCCTCGCGGACAAATTCAAAAGCGCCGGCGCCGAAATCCCATCCTATTTGTGCATGGAAAATTCCAGCGTCCACGAGCGCGTGTTCGGCGCACCCGCCGCACCCCCCGCAACCGTCGGCGAGCGGCTGGCGATAAGATGACCCGTCGCGTTCTACCAACCTCCAAGGCGGTGCCCTCGCGCCTGACGCCTGGGCCGCGCCGCTCGCCCAATGGCTATCGCGCTCCGGCTTCCGCGCGTGGCGGGAGGTCGAGCAACACGGCGGCGGAGCGGCCGATCGGGGTGTTCGATTCCGGCATCGGCGGCCTAACGGTGTTGAAGGAACTGGTCGCGGTTTTGCCGCGCGAGCATTTCATCTATCTCGGCGACACGGCGCGCTTGCCCTACGGCACCAAGACCAACGAGGTCATCATCAAATATTCGCGCGAGAACAGCGAATTTCTGCTCGCCAAGGGCATCAAGATGCTAGTAATCGCGTGCAACACCTCCAGCGCGGTGGCGCTCGATCGCATCGCCGCCGAAACCGCCGTGCCTGTGATAGGCGTGATCGAGCCGGGCGCGCGCGCAGCCGCGAAAGCTTCGCGCTCCGGAAAAATCGGCGTCATCGGCACCGAGGCCACTGTCGGATCGGGTGCGTACACCCGCGCAATTCAGGCGGCGCGGCCGCGCGCGGAGATCTATACGCGCGCTTGTCCGCTGCTGGTGCCGCTGGTCGAGGAAGGCTTCCTCGATAACGAAATCGCCGAGAAAACCGTCGCGTACTATCTGGAGAGCCTCAAAGCCAGCGGCATCGATACGTTGCTCCTCGGATGCACGCACTACCCGCTGCTGCGGCCGCTGTTTCAGCGCGTGATGGGACCGGGGGTGAAAATCGTTGACTCCGCGATTGCGACCGCCGAGGCGGTGCGCGAGCGCCTCGACGCGCTCGGGATCGCGGCGCGTACCGCGCGCGGCAGCCAGAGTTTCTTTGTGACCGAGATGCCGGATCGTTTCGTGCGCGTGGGCCGGCGATTTTTCGGGCCGGAAGTCGAATCCGCGGTTAGAATTGAGCGATGACACGGGACTGCCCTAGCCTGCCACTCTTGCTACAATGATGGGTCGGGCAAAAGAGCGCCGCGGCCTGCGCCGCCGCTTCGCCCGCTAAAAAATGGCATCATCTTTTTCAACCATAGGGCGGAAGATCTTCGGCTCGAAGAACGACCGCGAAGTTAAGCGTCTCCGGCCGTACGTCAACGAGATCAACGGACTGGAAGCGGAATTCCAAAAGCTTTCCGACGACGAGCTGCGCGCGAAGGTCGCCGAATGGCGCGCGCAACTAATCGCGATCGAGGAACGCGAACGGCAGAACGAGGCGATCCAGGACCTGCTGTCTCCGGTTTTCGCGGCGGTGCGCGAGGCCAGCAAGCGCACCCTGGGCCAGCGCCATTTCGACGTCCAGCTCATCGGCGGCATGGTGCTGCACGAGGGCAAGATCGCCGAGATGAAGACCGGCGAGGGCAAGACTCTCGTCGCGACGCTGCCCGCGGTGCTCAACGCGCTCAGCGGGCGCGGGGTGCACGTCGTCACCGTCAACGATTACCTCGCGCGCCGCGACTCCGAGTGGATGGGACGCATCTACAACTTCCTAGGCCTGAGCGTCGGCGTCATCGTTCATGGGGTGAGCGACCAGGATCGCAAGGCCGCTTACCTCGCGGATATCACTTACGGCCAGAACAACGAATTCGGCTTCGATTATCTGCGCGACAATATGAAGTTCAACCTGAACGACTACGTTCAGCGCGAGCACAATTTTGCGATCGTTGACGAAGTCGATTCGATTCTCATCGACGAGGCGCGCACCCCGCTCATCATCTCGGGCGCGTCGGAAGAATCGACCGACACCTATTACATCGTGGATCGCGCGATTCCGAAGCTGCGCAACGAAGAGCATTACACCATCGACGAGAAGCTGAAGACCGTCGCGCTGACCGAAGAAGGCGTGACCAAAGCCGAGCAGCTACTCGGAGTAGAGAATCTCTACGACCCGCGCAACATCCTGGTGTTGCATCACGTAAACCAGGGCCTGCGCGCGCACACGCTCTATCGGCGCGACGTCGACTACGTCGTGAAAGAGGGCGAGGTCATCATCGTCGACGAGTTCACCGGGCGCCTGATGCCGGGGCGGCGCTGGAGTGACGGACTGCACCAGGCGGTCGAGGCGAAGGAAGGGGTCAAGATCGAGTCCGAGAACCAGACGCTGGCGACTATCACCTTCCAGAATTATTTCCGCATGTACAAAAAGCTCTCGGGCATGACCGGCACGGCGGATACCGAATCGGTCGAATTCCAGGAGATCTACAATCTTCCGGTGATGGTCGCGCCGACCAACAAGCCGATGATCCGCATCGATCATCACGACATGATCTTCAAGACCGAAGGCGAGAAGTTCGACGCGGTCATCGACGAGATCATCGAGTGCAGCGAGAAGGGACAGCCGGTGCTGGTCGGCACGGTGTCGATCGAAAAATCCGAGCGCGTCGCCGAGAAGCTCAAGAAAACCGCCGTCAAATTTCACGTACTGAACGCGAAGAACCATGAGCGCGAGGCCGAAATCGTCGCGCAGGCGGGCAGATTCGCCGCGGTCACGATTTCCACCAACATGGCGGGCCGCGGCACCGACATCGTGCTCGGCGGCAATCCGGAGTTCATGGCGGCGGCCGAGACCGGCACCCGCGATCCGATGGATCCGAATTTCCAGGCGGCGCTGGAAAAGTACAAGGCGCAATGCGCGGGCGAGCGCGAGCAGGTGCTCAAGGCCGGCGGGCTGCACATCCTCGGCACCGAGCGGCACGAATCGCGCCGCATCGACAATCAGTTGCGCGGGAGGTCGGGACGGCAAGGCGATCCGGGCTCCTCGCGATTTTACATTTCGCTGGAAGATGACCTGCTGCGAATTTTCGGCGCCGACCGCCTCAAGGGCCTGATGGGCAAGATGGGGATGGAAGACGGCGTGCCGATCGAGCATCGATGGATTTCGCGCGCCATCGAAAACGCGCAGAAGAAAGTCGAATCGCACAACTTCGACATCCGCAAACATCTGCTCGAATACGACGACGTGATGAACAAGCAACGCGAGGTGGTTTACCATCGCCGCCGCGAGTTGCTGTCGCCGCAGCCGCTCAAAGACGACGTCATCGAGATGTGCGAGGCCTCGATCGAGGAGATCATCGAGGCGCATTGCGACGTCGAGAAAGATCCCGAGCAGTGGGACTGGGACGAAATCGAGAATGCGTTTTTCAAGCAGTTTCGTTTTCGCCCGAGCCTGAAGGAAATCGCGCTCAAAGAGGAAGTCCGCCAGCCCGACGATCTCATCGACCTCGCGCTGGAGCCGATCAAATCGCTTTACGATGCGCGCGAGGCGGAATTCTCGCCCGAAGTGATGCGGCAAATCGAGAAGATCGTATCGCTGCAGACACTAGACTCGTTGTGGAAAGACCACCTGCTCGCGATGGACCATCTGAAGGAAGGCATCGGGCTCCGCGGCTACGCGCAGCAGAATCCGCTGGTCGAATATCAGAAGGAAGGCTTCTCGATGTTCGAATCGCTGATGGTGGTGATGCAGAAGGACATCGTCGAGAAGGTTTTTTCGGTGCAGGTCCAGAAACCGCAAGACGTCCAGCAGGTGCAGCAACAGCAAGTGGCCAGGCCCCCGCGCGTGACGATGAGTCATGGCGCCGAAGTGCAGCAATCGGCACCGGCGCAGGCCAAGCGCGAAGGCGAGCGCGTCGGGCGCAACGACCCCTGCCCCTGCGGTTCGGGCAAGAAATACAAACGTTGCCACGGCAAGTGACCAACGGCATCGCTGTTGGTTCATCGTGAGCGTCCTCGCGATGGATTGCGAAGGTACGCTACGCGCGATTCATCCTCGCGCGATCATTCAGCTTCCGGTGCCGGATTTCAGCGCGGCGCTCGCGTCGTGATCGACGCGGCTGTGGTAGCGCCCGTAAGTGAAATAGATCACCAGCCCGATCGCAAGCCACAAGAAGAATCGGATCCACGTCACCATCGGCAAGCGCGCCATTAGAAAGAGGCAGAACGCGATCCCGGTGATCGGCACCGCCGGCACCCAGGGGGTCCGAAACGGGCGATGCTGCTTGGGATCCGCATAGCGCAGAATCCACACCCCGAGGCATACGAGGACGAAGGCGAACAGCGTCCCGATGTTGGTGAGCTCGGCGATTTCCTCGATCGGGAGCAGCGCCGCAGTGATGCCGACCGCGATACCGGTGGCGGTGGTCGGGATGTACGGCGTGCGGAAGCGCGGGTGGATTTTGCTGAATGCGGGCGGCAACAAACCATCGCGCGAGACCGCGAAGAAGATTCGCGATTGCCCCAGCAGCAGCACCAACAGCACCGAAGTGAGTCCCGCCACCGCACCCGCCGAAATGATGCCGGCCACCGTGTTCAAGCCTCGCGCGACGAATGCCGACGCGAGCGGCGCAGTCGGATCGATCTCGCGAAATGGCACCATGCCGGTGAGAACCGCCGCGACCAGGATGTACAGCAGCGTGCAGATGAAGAGCGATCCGAGAATGCCGCGGGGCAAATCGTGCGCGGGGTCCTTGACCTCCTCGGCGGCCGTCGACACCGCATCGAAGCCGATGTACGCGAAGAAAATGTATGCCGCCGCGCTGCTGATTCCACCCATCCCATAAGGCGCAAACGGCACCCAGTGAAACGGATGGACATAGAACACGCCGACCGCGATTACGACCGCGACCGCGGCGAGCTTGATTGCGACGATGATTGAATTAAGCCGCGCGCTCTCCGAAATTCCTACATAGAGGACCGCGGTGATGAGCATTACGATGATGAACGCGGGCAAATCTATGATCGCGCCAGGCACACTTCCAGGGGCATGCGTGAAGGCCACCGGCAGATGGATCCCAAGGCCCTCGAGGATCACGCGGAAGTAGCCAGACCATCCGACCGCGACGGCCGCCGCTCCGACGGCGTATTCGAGCACCAGGTCCCATCCGATGATCCATGCGACCAGCTCGCCCATCGTTGCGTAGGAGTACGAATACGCACTGCCCGCGACGGGGATCATCGCGGCGAATTCCGCATAGCACAGCGCCGCCATCGTGCACGCGGTGCCCGCCAATACGAACGACAGAATCAGTCCGGGCCCGGCCTGACGCGCGCCGACGCCGGTCATCACGAAGATTCCTGCGCCGACGATCGCGCCGATTCCGAGCAGCGTCAGGTCGAGTGCGCCGAGCGCGCGTTTGAGTCCGCCCGCGTGCGTCTCCGCATCGGACATCAGGGTCGCGGCGGGTTTGCGCCGGAAGAGTTGCCGCCTCAGCTTGCCACGATCATCCATCCTCGCGCCCGCCCCTCTCGAAAATTGCGGATTTGTGGATCACCAAAAGGCTCACCACGACTGATAGCCGCCATCGACGGAGAGCACGGTGCCGGTGACGTAACTTGAAGCCGGACTCGCGAGGAAAATCACCGCGCCGCGCAGTTCTTCCGGCTGACCGAGGCGTCCGAGCGGAGTGAAGGTCTCCATCCGCTCTTTGTTGGCGCCCTTCGCGATACCACCTTCGGTGGCTTCGGTCGGGATCCATCCGGGCGCGATCGCATTGACGAGGATGTTGTAGGGCGCCCATTCGACCGCGAGCTGGCGCGTGAGATTCGCGAGGCCCGCCTTAGTGGCGCAATATGCCGACAGGCGGTAGACCGAGCTCGCAACCCCCGCGTAGATCGAAACCATGTTGATGATGCGCCCGGGCTTCTTCGTCTCGATGAGGCGGCGCGCGACGCGTTGCGAGAGCAGCATCGGCGCGGTCAGATTCACCGCCATCGCGTTGTCCCACAGCTCGCGCTTGAAATTTTCGGCGCGCCCGGTCGGCGACACGCCAGCATTATTGATGAGGATGTCGACATCGCCGAGTTTCGCGCGCGTGGTTTCCACCACTCGATCGATGTCAGCCTCGATAGCGACGTCGGCGCCGATGCCAATCGCGCGGACGCCATATTTTTTCGCGAGCTCCTCGGCGAGCTTCTCACATCGATCGGCGCGGCGCGCGACGAGAGCCACATCGGCGCCCGCGAGCGCCAGCGCGTGAGCGCATTCGACGCCAAGTCCCGACGATGCGCCGGTGACGAGACCGAGATGGCCGCGCAATCCAAACAAAGCTTGTAGTGAATCCATTTTTTATTGGTCGCCGAAAACTTCCGCGGCCGCTTCCGAAGCCGCTGACACCGTGCGATCGATATCTGCGCGGCTGATGCCGTAGTGCGTCACCGCTCTGAATGAGATGCTCTCGCGCGCCGAGATCAACACCCCGCGCTCCTTCATCGCCACGCCGAAACGGCTCGCGCTCGTGTCGTCACCATCGATGTCGAAATGGACCATGTTGGTGCGCTGTGCGACCTGACGCACGTTGATGCCCGCGACCAGAGTCAGGCCTTGCGCCAGCGCGCGCGCATTCTGATGATCCTCGGCGAGGCGATCGATCATCGCATCGAGGGCGACCAGACCCGCTGCCGCGATAATGCCGGCCTGGCGCATCCC
The DNA here is from genome assembly GCA_963761255.1 of uncultured delta proteobacterium. Classification (GTDB taxonomy): domain Bacteria; phylum Desulfobacterota; class Binatia; order Binatales; family Binataceae; genus DATGKG01. The sequence continues at coordinate 317,091 of CAVXGH010000007.1, read as the reverse complement.
ACCGCCGAGCAGCTTACGAATCCGATGCGCGCGCGCAATGAAATCCTTGCTGCCGCACAGGACCGATCCGATCGGACACGCGAGGCCCTTCGACAGGCAGAACGTAACCGTGTCGGGATACGCGGCGATCTCCTTCGCGGAAGTTTCCAGCGCGATCGCCGCGTTGAAGATGCGCGCGCCATCGAGATGCATCGGGAGCGAGCGCCGATTCGCCAGCTCGCGCACTTCGGCGAGATGCGAAAGCTTCACCGGCGAGCCGCCACATCGGTTGTGGGTGTTTTCCAGCACCACCAGCGAGGGCATCGCGAAGTGAGCATCGTTGGCGGTGAAGACTTCGGCCTTAAGCTCCTCGAGGTCGAGCTCGCCATTGTCGCGATTGCTGATCGGCGCCAGCATGATGCCGCCCAACGCCGAGGCTCCGCCGGCTTCATAGCAATACGTATGCGACTGGTTGCCGACGATCGCCTTGGTCCCGCGGCCACAATGAGTGAGCAGCGCAATGAGGTTGCCCATCGTGCCGCTGGAGACAAGCAAGCCCGCCTCCTTGCCCATCAGGGCCGCGGCGGTCCGCTCGAGGCGATTGACGGTGGGGTCTTCGCCGTAAACATCGTCGCCTAGTTCCGCGCGCGCGATCGCCTCGCGCATCGCGGGGGTCGGCAGAGTTACCGTGTCGCTGCGAAGATCAATCAAAAGTTAAAACTTGCCCAACTCACCGGCGGCGCTACTGCCCCAGCGGGAAGGTAGCAGTGACGTTGCCGTTGCCGGTGTCAACCTGCTGCACCGCGTTCTCGGTGGTATCCGAGAAGTACAGGATCTTGCCGTCCTTGCTCAAAGTGCATCCCGATCCGATGTGGCCATTGACCAGCGTCAGCTTGCTCACTTCACCGGTGGCGGCGTTAATCTTACGCACGGCGTGGTTGTCCGCATCGAGGACATAAATGGTGGTGCCGTCGGTCGCCATCGCGCCGGGATTGTTGAATTGCGCTTCGGTACCCGCGCCGTCCTTGTCGCCTTCCTCGCCAGTGCCGGCAAGGGTCGAGGTAGTCAGGTTGGAAAGATCGATTTTACGAATCTGATCATTGCCGGTGTCGGAAACATAAACAAATTTGCCGTCGGTCGCGATGCCACGCGGGCGATTGAAGGCGGATTTGTTCGGCGGTCCATCGGCCTTGCCGTCGGTCTGCGCCTGTCCCGCGATGGTCTTCACGATCATATCGGGAAGCTGGATCATTCTCACCGTGCTGTTGTCGGTATCGGTCAGGAACAACCGGCTGCCGCTCGGGTCGACCGCGATTTGGGTCGGCAGATTAAAGTGGGCCGCTTGACCCCTGCCGTCGTCGGTGCCCGCGATATTGGGCGCTCCCGCGGCGGTGGTCACCACTCCGCCCGGAAGCGAGATTTTGCGAATGATCGAATTGTTGGTGTCGCTCACATAAAGCGAATCACCCGCCAAGCCTACCCCGCTGGGGCTGGAGAACCGCGCCGATGCGCCCGTGCCGTCGGTGCTACCGTCCTTGAACAGAGTGCCGGCTAGCAGCGAAATGCTATGCGAGGTGAGATCGATCCTGTCGATGGTGTTGTTGCGGCTGTTAGCGACGTAGATCGCTTGCCCATCGGTGGCGAGGCCGCCGGGAAAATCCAGCCGCGGCCCGGTGTCAGCCTTGTTTTCCGGCACTTGCGCCCGCGAAGCCGCCGGCACTCCCACGACAACGGCGATTGCCAATCCCAGCAGAGCCGTCCCCAAACGCCGATTGATCATGGATCTCCTACCCCCTCGCGAATACGCGAAACTCGTCAGACTGTGGTTGTTGGTTATGCCTTATATCAGGATGCAAATATCGCTTTTACGATTTCATCGATGGCGCGCTTGCTGTCGTTCTCGTCGGTCAATGACCACGTCACCGCGACGGTAGCGGCGCGCCGCGGCGTGATTCCCTGCCGAATCAGCTCGCCTGCGTAAATCAAAAGCCGCGTCGATACGCCCTCTTCCAGCCCCGAGGCTTTCAAATGGCGGACCTTCTCGCCGAGCACCGCGAGTTGCATCGCCATGTCGGCCTCGACCCCGGCCTCATGCCCGATGATCGCGACTTCCTTATCCGCCGGCGGATAGTTGAACTCGATCGTCACGAAGCGTTGCCGGGTCGAATGCTTCAGGTTCTTCTGGATGCTCTGATAGCCGGGATTGTAGGAAATCACCAGCAGGAACCCGGGATGCGCCTCGAGCGTCTCACCGCGCTTCTCGATCGGCAGCAAGCGCCGATGGTCCGACAGCGGGTGGATGAGCACGGTAGTGTCCTTGCGCGCTTCGACGATCTCATCGAGGTAGCAAAGCGCGCCGCGCCGCACCGCCTGGGTCAGGGGACCATCGACCCAAACCGTCTCGTCGGCCTGAATCAGGAAGCGTCCGACCAGGTCGCTGCCGGTGAGGTCTTCATGGCATGCGACGGTGATGAGCTCATTGGGGCCGTTCTCGAGCGCCGACAGCCGATGCGCCATATGCTCGACGAAGCGGGTCTTGCCGCATCCGGTCGGGCCCTTGAGCAGAATCGGCAGGCGCGCCTTGTATGCGGCCTCGAAGATTTCGACCTCGTCGGCGATCGGCAGGTAGTACGGCGCATGATGAGGGTCGAGGTGTTTGACCTCGGGCCCTTCGGTGGTCTGCGAACGAGTATCGAATTTCTTCAGTTCAATCGCCATTTCTAACCTGTATGAGCATCGCCTGTGATGTGCGCGCCTGCGCGATTCTAAGAGAGCATGGGGTTAATGTTCAAGCTGAAGTTCGCGAATGGTCGCGCGCCTGATTTGAGCGTATCAGGCTTCGTTAGACGCGCGATATCGGATCGCGCGGCTTTCGAACCCGAAAAAGGTAGCTCCGCATCATTCCCCGATAGCCGGCCCATCTGCGGCATGGTTTTCGCAAATCCGAAGAGCGAGAACCACGCCGCTCCCACCCCCGGATCTCAGTCTAGAACGCAAATACGTGAGGTTTGATGCCCAACGGCCAGAAAGTCTATCGTTCAGTTTAGGTTCCAAAGAATTGGAGGGGGCGGTTGGCTCTGACCGACATTCTTCTTGGCGTGGCATTCCCATTGCTCGTTGGCATTGGCATGTGCCTTGCCGTGTTGGGTGACGCGAGTGGCGGAGAGATTTGGTTCGCTCGCGGATGTTTCATTGCCGCCGCGATGGACTTGCTCGGCCTTGTGGTATGGAAACTGTACGCGAGCGATCAATTAGATAATGTTTCGCGCGTGGCTCTAGCAGCGGTCGCCGGAATCATCGTTGTTCCCGCGCTTCTCTATTCTTTGTTGTGGATCGATGCGAGGGCTTCTCGGACCCGAGCGCAGACACCAGCAACACAAACCGCACCACCTACGAACATCGCCAAAAATCCAAGCTTAATTTTTGTCTTCGGTGCGCCACTCGGAGATAACGCCTCTGCGTCATGGATAATGATGTTGAAACATTATGGACCCGACCCTGCCTACAACTGCGATATCGTTTTTTACGACAGCGACCGCAAGAACATTGAACATGAATGGCTCGTCAAGCATCCGAATTCGCCTTATCCGCCGCCCGGATTAGCAGGCGAATCGCAAAAGCACTTCCACGTTCAAGAAGCCAGCCCGGAGGGAACGGTCGGCAGCTTTGTGTGGAGCCCTCTCAACCCGAACAGTCAGCACTATACGGTGTCAATAAGCTGCCGCGATGGAGTATTTACGGAGAAGTGGGAAGTGACACGGGTCAACGGCATCCTGCGTTCTGCCATCACGATTGAGCACGGGCCTCAATGGATCGAAAGAAACCCAGGCAAAATATCGGTCGTCTTCAGATACCAAGATCCCGAGTTCTTTCCAACTGCTCTCGCCACGGAAATGCCCAAGACTCCTACCGGTAAAGTTGTTCATCCTGGTTGGAAGCCTCAATACAGATTCGAGGTGCCGGCAGCAATCGTCGATCCCAACGGCAATGTGCAAGTGGTATCTGGCGTCAGATCACCAGATGGCAGCACACTAACAGACTTCGGGTCGTGGAATATCCTGACGAAGCGTTTCGGCGGAAATCAAGATTAGTCGCGCTGCTTTCGTTTGCTGGCCTTCAGCTTCGGGGGTGTCGGTTTTGGCGCCTTCACGGTGGATGCCCGCTTCTTCCGCGGCGATTAGCTCGGCTTCACACCGAGGTGCCGCTTGCAAGCCGGCGTTCGCGCGCGGCTGCAAAGGCGAGGCAGGCGCGGATATGCTCGGGCTTAAGCACGGGAAAGTCGGCCAGAATCTGCGCCTCCGTCATTCCGCCCGCCAGATATTCCAGCACATCAGCCACCGTGATCCGCGTTCCCTTGATGCACGGTTTGCCACTGCGCACATCCGGCGAGATGGCGATGTAGTCTTCAAACCTCACCGATCACAGTAAGCTGCCGCGGGAAGTTCGGCGCAAGCACGCTGCGCCGTCGCACTATTTGCGCGATGATACCGCCGAGAGGCGGTGCGATGCGGACTCGATCGACAGGCTTTTTTCACGCAAGCGGGCGCCGGATCATGCGTCCTCGAGCGGGGTCCATCCCTCCCGGTTCGCCTTGTCTATCGCCGCGTCATAAAGACGCCAAAATCGCTTGTTCTGTGAGAGCGCGACGACTTCCAGATCCGTGTCTTTGGTGATCGGCATCAGCACCGCACATGGCTTGCCGTTTTTGGTGATGACCATGGAGCCTTCGCGTGGGAGATCGTTGACGATGCGATTGAAGCGCGCCTTCACAGCTTTGATACTTTCGATCTTCATAGCTTGATCCGTTTGCCTTCGATGATTAGCTGGTCGCCTTCCTTTCTCCCGATCAGTACAACCCGCACCTGATCGCTGACGATCCGGTAGAACACTCGCAGCTCGTCCACTCGCAACTCGAATTCTGCAAACTCCGACGGCTTGCGGAGGCGAAATCGATTGCGCGTCGTTATTGCCGCATCATCTTCGACAAGCGCGACTGCCATCGCCGAACGAAGACGGGAGCGATCTTTCGCACCCAGCTTGCGAAACTGCCGCAGAGCGTCACCGGAGAGAACGATCGCGCGCCTCACAAATTCAAGGTAGTCCCAATCGGGACTCCCGACAATCTACCAAGAAGAGCAAAGGGGGTAGGTGGGCGCGGGCGTCGCTCTTTTGCTGTGCGACGCGCGTGCCCACCCGCCGGGGCGGTTTCGGAATCCTCGATGCGCGCGCGATGTAGTCGCGAGCGGACCGCCCCACCGCTGCGAACCAAGATCTGTGGCACTCCAACACCGGTCGCGAGGCGCGCCCGGCTCTCACCCTGACTCACCGAGTGAGAGAGGGGACATGATCCGAAAGCCTAGAAGGGCCGCGAACCTCCCGCCTGGCTCCGATGCATCACGCGCCGATACTGATGATCCCAGTTCTGACGCCAATGATTGACGCATCGGTTGTCCCACATGATGACATCATGCTGTGTCCATTGGTGCGTATACCAGAGATGCGGCTGGGTGACGTGCTTTTTGAGGAAATGGGTGAGCTGCTTGTTCTCTTCCTCGTTTTCGATTCCGACCAGCCTGACGGTGAACGTCGAGACCCACAGTGCCTTGCGCCCCGAAACCGGATGCGTCCGCACTACGGGTTGCGTCACATCGGATTCCAGCACGCCCATCCCGTGTTTCTTCACGTACTCGATCGCCTGGGGAATACCGACGCCGTAGGCCGTCGCCAGCGTGCTCGCAGGCCGCCATTTCATGGGTTCGACGCGGCGTTTCGTCGCTTCATCGAGTTCGTCATAGGCCTGAAACAGATTGGCGAAGAGCGTGTTGCCTCCCGCCGACGCCGGCGGCACCTCGACGCCATGCAGCACGGTGACATCGGGCGGAATCGGATAGTCCTGAACGTCGCTGTGAGGCTTCAACTCCTTGCCCCCCGACAGGTTCTGCACGCGGGTCTCGCCCACCATCGGGATGTCGTCGAATTTGCCGCCGCCTTCGCGGTTGTAAGGACGCCCGAACCATTCGGTCACTTCCATCTGGCGCTCCGGCGTCAGCCGGTTCTGGCCCGGGATCACCAACACGCCTGAATGATGGAAGAGGGTGAGAATCAGGCTGATGACTTCGGGTGAAATATCTTCCGACAGATCGACGCCGCGCAAAATGGTTCCGCAGGGACCGTAGGCACGCTGGACCTTGATGCCGTCGGGAAGGCGCAGGTTCTCAATTCGGAGCCCGCTCATCAGGGTTGAAGGATCGGAAGGACGCGAGACGGAATCAACATCAGTCGCAGATTCGACGCTCATAGTTGCCTCCAGAGAGCGGTGCCATCGAAGTGCCGCGTGGCTCTTTGGAGGAACCTAACACCGAGCCGGCCCAATGGTCAAAACGTCGCGTGCCAGCGCGCCCGGGATTTGCGCGAGGATTATCGACCGGCGGCCGAAGCTGCCGGGTAGTCGACGCGCTCGTGGCGTGCGCGGATGCGGCCGCCGGCAAAGTACTGATAGAGCAGGACCAGATCGAAGACGATCACGGCGCCCCAGACGCTGTACGCTCCCGCTGCGGAAAGCAGCTTCAAATCGATGATGCTGCGCGCCAGGCCGAAACCGACTATCCACGCATCGAAGCTCATGCAAATGCGGCGGAAAGTCTCGCCCTTCATATAGCGAATCATGTAGGAGCCGAGTGGAAGTCCGAGTAGCACGGCGGGCGCAATCGGCGCGGCGAGGCGCAAGCTGGTGGTGCTGAACAATCCGAGGAATCCGTACGCGATGGCGGTCAGGGTCGTCTCGACGACGCGGACGGTCCCGAGCGCCGCGCGGAACTCCTCTTTGTCGAGGCCTTGATTGTTGAACATCATCGCGAGCGGCGGGCCGGAGATGGTGGTCGTCGCGTATAGGGTGCCGACTCCCAGCCCGAGCGGCAGTCCCGCCAAATGCTCGGACTGAATCGGCCTGCGATAGCCCGCCGCTTGTAGGAGGATGATCGGGAGCAGGACGATATAGGTCCCGAACTTCAGCATCCCCGGATTGGCGCCCTTGAGCAGAAAACTTCCAATGATGATGCCGGGAACGAGTCCGACCAGAATCGGCAGCGCGCGCTTGTAAACGGCCGACAGGCTGCCACGATTGAGGATGACGACCCAGGTGTTAATCGCCAGCTCGACCAGCACCAGCGCCGGGCTAAGCATCTTATTGGGGAAGAAAAGCAACGCGACGGGAACCGTCAGCGAAGAGAATCCATAGCCGATTGCGCCGTTGACGGTAGCCGCGAAGAGCGCAATCACGAAGAGAACTATTCCACCGGTGCCAAGACCAAACATCGGACTGTCTCCGAATAGATTACTTAGTTAGTCTTGGAAGTTATATACATCTCGGCAGCGGGACGCAAGAGAAGACCACTCATTCAATAGAGATTAGGGAAATAGTAGATGACGCAACGAAGGTCAACTATCGCGTCTCGTGCGGGTCCGCTGGGATGAGTCGGCTATTTTCCCGAGGTGCGGGCATAGAGCTTGACGAAGTCGCCTTCGGTCAGGATACCCACCAGATGCCCTTTCTCGACCACCGGAAGACATCCGATCTTGTTCTCCATCAGCACGCGCGCCGCATCGGTGAGCGGAGTGTCGGGGGTCGTGGTGGTCGGGTCGGTGGTCATCGCTTCTTTCACCACCAGAGAATTCAGCAACTTACGTCGCGCATATTGGCCATAGCCGATCGCTTGCGCCAACGCTCCGCGGAACAAGTCTCGCTGCGTGATGATTCCGATCAATGTTTCGCCGTCGTCGTCGAGCACCGGCAGATGCCGAATGCGCCCGAGATTCATCAGGTCGTCCGCCAGGGTCAGGCTCTCGTTGCGTTTGAGCGTCGTAACTTCGCCGGTCATCACGTCTCGGACTGTCATTGCCATCGCGGGTTCCTCAATCTGAACAATAATCGAAATGCGGGCCTGTTGCTGCAATCGACGAGCGAATCCATATCCTTGGACATCTCGCGATGCGATGCTGAGGGATTCTTCCAACAAGGTTGCTTGATGAAAAAGTTCGTCGCGATCACTTTTCTGCTCCTCGGTTTCAGCGCCGCCGCGTACGCACAAACCCCGCCGCAAGCCGGACGCGAGTTTGTCATCGACGTGCCCAACAGCAAGGTCGAATTCTTTGTCGGATCCTCGGCGGGAGACGTAAACGGCGTATTCAATTCATGGAACGGCAGGTTGTATGTCGCCAACCCCGGCGTTCCTGAGAGCGCGACCCTCAGTCTCGAGATTGTGGCCGGGAGCATGACCACCGGTAGCGCCATCAAGGATAAAATGGTCAAGGGACCGAGGTTCTTCGATGTCGACAACTATCCGGCGATCTCGTTCGCTTCCACCAGTGTTCTCCCTTCGGGCGATCCCAACCAATTCCAACTGCAAGGAAATCTGACTCTGCGCGGGGTCACCAAACCCGTCGTGTTCCAGGTGACCCTCGTTCGCAATGGCCGCGGGGGTGGAAGAATCACCGCCGATCTTTCATTCGATCGGCGCGATTTCGGGATGACGCAAAATGTCCCGCTGGTGCGGGTGGATCATTCAGTCACCGTGAAGGTGAACCTGCATATCCAGCCGAAACCGAATGCCAATGGCACCTGATGACGCGTGTTCGCTTCGGTGCAACAGGGCTTTCGCTTGAACGAGCGCACTTCAACTTGCGCGGCGGACGTATTTCGATCCTTCGCGCGAGTCTTTCACCTCGTAGCCGCGCTCCTCGAGTTCCTTGCGCAGCTCGTCCGAACGCTGGAAATTCTTGCCCCGCCGCACCGCCGCGCGTTCCTCGATGAGTTTCGCGATGTCGGACGGAAACTCCGCCTGGCGCGAAGCATCGCGAATCGCATCGAGGTCGAGGCCGACCACCGAATCCAGCGCATGCAGCGTATTCCAGATGCGATGGTCATCGCGCCGATACGCCTCGCCAATCAAATCGAGGAAGACCGCGAGTGCCTGCGCGGTGTTGAGGTCATTGTTGATGGCGTCGCCGAAGCGCTCGCGATATTCGCTCGCCCATGCGGAATCCTCCGCCGCCTTCGCGAACTCATCGGGCACGCCACGCACGAACTCGGCGATATAGTCATAGTTCTTTTGCGCCGATTGGATGCTGTCGCTCAGCACCACTTCCGAGCGGTACTTTGCGCCGAAGCATAGCAGTCGAAACGCCAGCGGATTCAGGCCCGCGCCGATGATGTCGTCGAGGACCGGAAACTTGCCGGAACTCTTGCTTATCTTGGTGCCGGCGCGCTCGACCAGGAACGCATTGTGGACGAAGTAGCGCACGAATGGATGGCCGGTTGCGCTCTCTGATTGCGCGATCTCGTTCTCATGATGGACCGGGATGTGATCGGTGCCGCCGGTGTGCAGGTCGATCGTCTCGCCGAGATATTCCATCGACATCGCGGAGCACTCGATATGCCACCCCGGATAGCCGCGACCCCACGGACTATCCCATTGCATCAGATGGCCGGGCTTGCCGGTCACCCATAGCGCGAAATCATGGGGGCTCTTTTTGTCCGACGAATGCTCGAGGCGCTGGCCCGACGCCTGCTCGTCGAGGCTCTGGCGCGAGAGACGTCCCATGCCACCCGGGCCGCGCCATTTTTCGACATCGAAGTAAACCCCACTCGGCGTGACGTAAGCAAAGCCGTGCTCGATGATGCGCTGGGTGAGCGCGATCATCCCCGCGATGTGATCGGTGGCGCGACTGAGCACGTCGGGGCGCTGAATCTTCAGGAGATCCATGTCGCGCAAAAACAGTCCGAGATAATAGCCGGCGATCTCGCGCGGGGATTTCTGCTGCGCGCGCGCGGTCTTTTCGATTTTGTCCTCGCCGGCGTCGGCATCATCGGTCATGTGGCCCACGTCGGTGACGTTCATTACGTGCTTGACGCGGTAGCCATTGAACTTGAGCGCGCGTTTCAGGGTATCGACGAAAAGATAAGCGCGCATGTTGCCCAGGTGAGGCGGCAGATACACCGTCGGACCGCATGAGTACATGCTGACCGCTGGCGGATGCTGGGGATGGAATTCCTCGACGCTGCGGCTGAGGGTATTGAAGATGCTAAACGGCTTCACTCCGTTGAAGGATACCAGCTTGACGCGATGGAGAAAGCTTCACCGCTAGTAAGTGGTGGGCCACGCCGGCTCCGGAGAACTTGTCGACTCGGAGGAATCCGACGAAGAGTCCGTCGAAGAATTCGTAGTTGCGCCCTGGTTGGCAGTCTGGTTCCGTGCTCCGTGGCGGCCGCCGCCATGCCCCAATCCGAAGCTGGTGTTGATACCCGAGGTATCCTTCTCGGCCATCGTGTGCTGACCCTCGCCCCACGAGATCAGGTTGCCATTGACGAACTTCAGGTCCTCGAAGGTTCCGACATCGCCCTCTTTCGCCGAGGTGTACAAAACCTCGGCGGTCATATCATTGCGGTTGGCACGCTTCGCGTAACTCCAGATTTCGGTGGTGTCGTCGGGCTTGTCTTCGATGTCAGGTTGACCGAACTGTTGGCGCACCTGCGCCATACTAAGGCCGGGCGTCAGGTCCTTTTCCATCTTGCTTGCCCGATGCTCCGAAGCCGCCTGGTAGGCGAGACCACAGCCGGCGGTGAACATCATAACGGCCACTACCGCGGCGACACCGTAAGCCTGACGCATAGGCCTGTCCCCCGATTGGAAGCCGGGCGCGTGGACGACCCGCAGCGCCCGTCGATAATTGTAGATAATTGAGGTACGTCGGCCGGGCGAAGTGGTTACGGCGATTGAGCGGCATCGATCGCGGGCTGCTGCACGCAGCAGCTCTGGATTTCGGACTGCGCGACATCGTGATCGATGGGATTGAGATGCGGGTGGCCGGTCCAGACACCATTGGCGATTTCTTCGCGGAGGTAGTGGACGCGCGAGTCGGCCTGAAACTCGACGTCATCACCGGTTTCAGAGGTTTCGACGCTGCACGTCACTTTGCCCTGCGGCAGCACGAACGCGTGATAGCCGCCGGGTCCGATGCGCGCGGTTTCTTCACCGCAAGTCACGGTAGGGCGCAGCGCGGACGAGAAGTAGCTGTAGGGACGATAGACGTAGATCACCTGCTCATTCGGTTTGAGCGCGGATTTTTCAAAGGGCGCGCCCTGCACCGCACATCCCGCGAAGATGCTCGAAAGCAATGCCGCAGCCGCCATGAATCTCGTCATTCGGTAGGACCGAAGTGCGCGACCCGATCGGCATCGGCATAGAGCTTCTGATCGATGTGCTCGCGGACCGCGTCACGCGCGGCGCGGTCCAGTTCCGAATGCTTCGGCTCGGAATACAGGCTGTAGGATTTCGAAACATGCACCTTGGCGGTGTAGTCCGCGACGACTTTGTCGCCTTGGGAAATCGTCAACGTCGCGAACGCCGTGACCCCATAGTCGCCGATCGGCGCTCCAGCATAGGTTACCGGATCAAAAGCGGAGATGATCAGCGGGATGTGGTACTCGTCGTGAGTCAGCTCCTCGCGATAGGTAAACGTCAGCGGCGCATCCTTCGAGAGCGCCTTCGCAACCGCCGGTGGAAGCTCGGCCGGATCGCCGTCGACGAGACGGCCCTGGTACGGCAGCGCGTGCACATCATTCGCGCGCACATCATTCGGATGACCATCGGCGACTTGTGGCGTGCCGGCAATTTGTGGCGCGACCACATACGGCTGCTGCGCCGCGCATCCGGCCACGCAACTCGCGAGCAACAACATTAACGCGAGTTTCTGCATGAAGGTGTCAGTGATGGTCGGAGGCCGGGAGTCGGCGGCCCGAGGCGTCGCGCCGGTAGCGGCTGGCCGCGATGCGCTGGTATTGCCATTCGGCGAGCCTAGCGTAGCCCGGAATGTACCACGCGTATGCGAGCCATCCCTTGAGGCCGGGCTGGCGGCGAAGGATCTCATTGATGGCGCGCGCGCCGCGAAAGACATTGCCTTGATCGTCGACGGCGTGCAGCTCTTCGAGCAGGTCGGTTATCTCAAACGCGGGGAACTTCGCCCGCGCTGCGAGATCGTGAAGATCGATGGGTTCGATTTTGCCCGACGAATCGAATCGCTCGATCGCCTGCATGCTGGTGCGGCACATCTCGCATCCACCGTCGTAGAGGATGGCGAGCATCCCGCGGGAGGCTTTGCCATTGGATGCGGCTGGGGACGACGCCTGCGCCTGCTGCATCCTTTTATTTTAGCGAAATTCTAGCGCCTCGACAGTCTGGGATTCTCGGCGGCGCGGCGCGCCTTGCGCAGCTCGGTGTAGATGCGCCATTCGTAGCCGTCAACCAGCGATTTCCAGCTCGCCTCGACCGCGTCGGACGACTTCGCCATCGTGGTCCACGACTGCACGCCATCGGAGAATTTCTTCACGGAAATGACCTCGGCCTCGGTCGATTCGCCGCTGCCATGCGTGTAGGTCTCGGTGACTTTGATGATCGAAACCTGCGGGAAATATTTGAGCAGCGCCTTGCGCAAGGCGGTATCCAGCGCATTGACGACGCCGACCCCGCGCGCGGCCTCGGTCTCTTCGAGATCGCCGACGCGAATCACGATGGTCGCGTCGATGGTCAACTTGCCTTCGAAGAAGTCGTCGATGATGCGCCGGCGGATTATTTCGAATGGCGGCTCGTAGGCCGGCGAGAGTCGGAATTCCCTCAACTCGCGCGAGGCCTGCGGAATTTCCGCCTCATAGAAACTGGTCTGTCTGTCCGTGTTCATGGACGCCACCCAAGGAGATTATTCTTCCGCTTTCCGATTTGTTGCAAGGCGGGGTTGTTCATAGGTCTGCTTGCTTCACGCGAGACGGTTCGCTCCGCATTTCGCGGGGCTATTTCAAATTCCTTTCGGCTAATCAAAAATTGTATATGCGCCTCTTCCTGTTGCCCTCACCTGAAGCCGTCGCGCCGCGATTAACCCAATTCATTTTGCTGATAGCCACGCTGCTCGGCGCCATTCCGATCGTTGCCGGAAACGCGCGCGCTGAGTCGGCCACTCCGTTCGCAATAATTTCCGCGAATGAACCTGCGGCGGCGGCACCGACCCCCGCCATCGCGGCGGTTCCGGCCCCTGCGCCAGTCCCGCATCTGGTCCGTATTCCGCTGACCATCGATTACCTTGCGCTGGGCGCCGCGATGAAGCAGCAACTCTATACCGACAATGGCCGCGCGCCGCTCTGGAACGGAGACGACCAGTGCCAGTTCTTCTATGCCGAAAATCCGCGCTTCGCTCGGGCCGGCGACAACGTCCAGCTCGAGACGGAGGGCAGCCTGATGATCGGCGTAATGGTCGCCGACAAGTGCATCAGCCCGATTGTATGGAACGGGATCATCGAGGCCGAGACGACGGCCTACGTCGCGCCGCATCTGCAACTCAAGTTCCGCATCACCGACATTAACCTCTACGATCGAAATCATCAGAAGACGTTGCTCGTCGGGAAAGGCTTCGATCTCATCAAGCAGTATTACATCCCGCGGATGGAAACTTTCACTTTCGATCTCAGTCCCGCATTTCAGCAATTCGAAGACCTGGTGAAAGCGGGCGCACCGCCCGAGGTTGCCGAGCGCGTCAGTCAGACCATCGCCACGCTGCACGCCGAACCGCAATTGCTCGCCGAAGATAACGGCTTGCGGGCGACTCTCGATTTGACGGTACCGGCGTTCGAGCCGGTTCCGACGCCTTCCGCACCTGTCCAATTGACGCCACAGGAGCTGGCGGCATTCGAAAAAAACCTCGACCAATGGGACGCCTTCCTGGTTTTCGCCATCAAGCAACTCGGTGTCACCAGCAAGGATGTGCAGTTGCGCGACGACCTGCTCGCGCTCCTCCTCGATAGCCGTTATCGGCTGATTGATGCGCTCACACATCCGCGGTCGGCTGGACCCGATCCCATCAGGATCCTCTTCCTCGACGAATGGCAGCGGCTGGGCGAGATCATCCGCGAGGCGGCGCGCCGCGGCACTTTGGGCAGCCAGGCGTTACAGTTCCTCTCGTTTATGTCGGCCGGCGACGCGCTCTTTGCCCTCGATCAGGCCGCGCCCGCGCTCGGGATGAGAATTTCGACCGATGATTTGAAGCGCCTCGCACAGATGATCGGACCGACGACCGCGAATCCGCTGGCGTTCAGCTTCGAAGAGGATCCGGTGCTGCGCAAAATGTTCAATGTGAAGGAACCTCTCTCCTCGGAAGGCCCGCTCGATACCGAAAGCAACGTGGTCGAGACCCCGACGACCACCGCATCGCCCTCAGCTACGCCTTCACCAAGTGCGTCCGTAATCGCTTCACCGATGGCGACGTCGTCAACCGTAGCGACGCCATCAGCCATGAGCACGCCAACTATTTGGCAGACGCCGGCGGGAACTCCGTCCGCCATCTCGACACCTGAGCCCTCGGCGCAAGTCTCGCCGACGCCTTCGCCGATCTCATGGTGGCGAATCCCGCTGTGGGTTTTGAGTCCGGACAATGCGAATGCGGCCGAACCTACTGCCAACAAAACCGACACCATCGCGAAGCTCCAGGCGCTGGCGAGGAAGCTGAAACGCGCGATCGTCAGTCCGAGCAATGCAACTGAGTATCGCGGCGACTACAATCAGCTGTTGCAATACGGCGCGCAGCGCGAAATCAACGAAGAGAGTATCGATGCGCGATTCCGCCCCATCTACTTGCGCCTGGTCAAAAGCGCGGCGTGGCAGGAGAGTTGTTGGCGGCAGTTCGTGCTGAACGGCAATCATGTGACCTACCTCGAATCATCCACTCATGACATTGGGTTGATGCAGGTCAACAAATACGTATGGCGCGGTTTTTACAATATCGACCGCCTCGAATGGGACGTGCTGTACAACGCAAGCGCCGGAATGGAAATCCTAGCGCGCCTGCTCAACGACACCGAGAGCAAGCGCGGCGCGTTCAGCCCGCAAAATCCCGATGAACTGGCGCGCTCCACTTATGCGGCTTACAACGGCGGTCCCGGCTCATATCGGCGGTGGCGGACGCATGAAGCCCGGCCTTTGCGCGCGATCGACAACGCCTTTTGGGAAAAATACCAAAACGTAATGCATGGCCATCAGATCGATATTCTCAGCTGTTCGGCCGAATGGGGCTCGCAACATTGACCACCGATGACGACTTTCTGACATAAATCAGTAATACCCGTGACCTGACTGCTTGATGAAGTAGAGCTCGTCTGTACTGTTTTTTCTGAATAGGCACTTCGTGTCGGCGTCTAAATCTCGTCGCGTGGCTCATTTTCAATCCCACCAGCGAGGCTTTCCATGCGAGCTCCAGAACCAAGTCCATGTACGTTGAACCTGATTCGCAGGCGGGGCTGGATCGATAGATTTCGCGAACGGCTGGCCGAGCCGATTCATCTGAACCTTGCCTCGGCATTGGTTGCGGCATTCGGCTCCTATCGCACTAAAATTGATTTTGATCTGGTTCGGCGACGCCACTATGCATACGCCATTCTTACCGCCGCGGACCTCGCGAGGCAGCGCGGGCTCGACTCCATCACGGTTGCGGAGTTCGGGGTGGCCTCCGGCGACGGCATTCTGAATCTGTGCGAGATCGCGCGTCACGTCTCCTCGCTCGCCGGTGTTGAAGTAAAGGTCGTTGGCTTCGACAGCGGGCGCGGGATGCCGCCGCCGCGCGATTATCGTGACCATCCGGATCTCTACCAGGCGGGCGATTTCCCGATGAACGTCGAGCGCCTGATTGCGGCGCTGCCGCCGAATGCGGAACTCTTGCTGGGCGAACTAAGAGACACCGTCCCGCAGTTTGCGCGACGACTTAACGCGCATTCGCCATTAGGCTTCGCCGCGATCGATATCGACTACTACTCCTCCGCGGTGGAGGCGATGGCGTTGTTCGCGAATCATGATCCGCGCAAGTACTTGCCGACAACGTTGCTATATCTCGACGATATCAACGACATCAGCAACAGCCGCTTCACCGGCGAGCTGCTGGCGGTTGAGGAGTTCAACGCGGCGCATCCGATGCGCAAGATCGATCGCCATCGATTTCTGCGCGGTCAACGAATCTTCAAGAATGCCGCCTGGATCGATCAGATATTCGTACTGCACGTCCTCGACCATCCGGTGATGCAGCAGATGGGTTCGATCCGCGCGCCCAAGGTCTACAGCGAAGCGCTACAAGGCAAGCGGCATCTGGACGGGGCGACCAACGCTTCGACCTAGCTCCTCTCAGTGCGCTGCGGGTATCAGCAGCACCGCTTGCGCCGTCATTACCGCGGTACCGGATATCGTCGTGGTCGCGGAGTAGGTGGCAGACCCATTGTTAGCGGGAGGCGCGACCAGATCGGCGAAGGCGAGCGAGAAACCCTCCTTGGTCGAAGCCACGTCAAAGCGCTGATTCAACGAGTTCGACATGGTGATATTCGGACCCGCGTGCGACTGCGCGCCATAGAAGTATAGTTGCAACTCATTGTTGTTGGAGGGAGTTAGTGACGGCGCTGAATCCGAAACCGGACTCGTCCCTGACGCCGTAGCCCCCGAAGCGTTGTCAATCGGCGCAGTGGAAGCGCCTCGCCATGCACCCATAACTCCCGCCGCCCAATTCGATCCCAGGTTCCATCCATAGGAGGCGGGCTCATTGGCGCCCGCGACCTTGTAGTACAGCCACGAGGTCGCCTGGTTGCCGCTATTTATCGCGTCATGACGAATGCTGCTCCATCCACTGGGCGGCGTGGGCGAATCCGATCCACTACCGTCGTAGACAATGATCTGGGCGACCAGGACATCGCCCGATTGCACCCCACTGGGGAGACTCACAGTTACCGTCGTCACCGCACTGGCGGAATCGCTAAGCGGACCTGCTCCGACAAAGGTGATGCCGCCGGTCGTCGGAGTCGGTGTAACCGTCGGAGTCGCCACCACCGGTGTAGGAGTGGGGCCAGCGCCGAGCGAGGCCGGCACCAACAGGACCGCCTGCGCAGTCATCGCCAAAGTCCCGGAAATAGTGGCCGTAGTGAGGTAGCTTTGCGACGCAACGTGAGCGGAGGGCGCCGCGAGATCGCCGAAAGCCACCGTAAAGCCTTCTTTCGAAGAGGCCGCGTCGAAACGCTGAGTTAGCGCATTCGACAGGGTGATAGTTGGCCCGGCAAATGACTGCGAGCCATAGAAGTAGACCTGCATCTCATTGTTGCTGGCCGGCGTAAGCGAGGGCGCGGAAAGCGATACTGGACTGGAACCAGCCGACGTCGCTCCCGAGGCGCTATCGATCGGCGACCCCCCGGCTCCTCTCCACGCTCCCATCGCGCCAGCGGCGAAGTTCGACGTTATGCTCCATCCATACGAAGCAGGCTCATTGGCTCCCGCGACCTTGTAATAAAGCCACGAGGTAAGCTTGTTACTGCTGCTCACCGAGTCATGCCGAATACTCGTCCATCCGGACGGCGCCGTAGGAACGTCCGAAGCGGTGCCATCATAGATAATGATCTGGGCCAGCAGTACGTCACCGGACTGAATGCCGCTCGGCAAGATGAGGGTGACGGTGGTTACCGCCGATCCGCTGTCGAATAGCGGCCCGGCCCCCACGAAGGTAATACCCGAAGAAGTAGGCGTGGCGGTCGCGGTCGGAGTCGCTGGAGGAATGGTTGGTATCGGCGTCGCGGTGGGGGTCGTCGTCGGCGCGGTAGTCGGCGTG
Source organism: uncultured delta proteobacterium (assembly GCA_963761255.1). Classification (GTDB taxonomy): domain Bacteria; phylum Desulfobacterota; class Binatia; order Binatales; family Binataceae; genus DATGKG01. Next base: position 299,442 of record CAVXGH010000007.1, on the reverse strand, counting down.
CCCGCTGGCGTTGGTGTTGCGGTCCTGGTCACCACCGAAGTTGGGGTCGGCGTCCCGCCCTGCGACCCGGGTATGAGGAGGATCGCTTGTGCCGTCATCGCCGCGCCGCCTGACACTGTCGAGGTGGCGGGATAGGTTGGAGACGCATTGTTAGCAAAGGGAGCGGCAAGGTCCGCGAATGCCAGGGTGAAGCCTTCCTTCGACGAGCTGGTGTTGAAGCGCTGAGTTAGCGCGCTCGACAACCCTACGGTCGGCGCGCTACGCGACTGGGAGCCATAGAAGTAGAGCTGCAACTCTCCGTTGTTGGCCGGCGTCAAGGACGGCGCGGAAGCTGTCACCGGACTGTTGCCCGAGGCCGTCGCACCCGAAGCATTTTCGATCGGCGATCCCGAAGCTCCTCGCCATGCACCCATCACTCCGGAGGCGAAGTTCGAGCTGAGGTTCCATCCATAGGACGCAGGCTCATTCGCACCCGCAATCTTGTAGTAGAGCCATGAAGTGGCCTGATTTCCGTTGCTGACCGCATCGTGACGAATGCCGCTCCACCCGCTCGGTGCGGCCGGCACATCGGAGCCGCTGCCGTCATAGACGACAATCTGCGCCAGCAGCACGTCGCCCGGCTGGATACCGTTCGGTAGACCAACAGTCACCGTCGTAACCGCGGTGCTGGAATCAAACAGCGGCCCGGCTCCGACGTAGGTGATGCTCGAGGTTGGGGTCGCCGTGGCGGTCGGCGTTGGGGTGATCGTCCGGGTCGGCGTCGGGGTAAAGGAACCCGAGACAAAACTCTTCACCGTATTGGCGAAGACATTGAAATCGATGCTGCCCCATCCGGTGGACTGATCGTAACCTGAGCCGGCGTTGAAACCCGGAACCCCGTTGTAGCCGTTGTTGCCGCTGGTGACGTCATGAAAACCGGCGGTGGCGTAGCGCGTATTCGCGAGCGGATAAACAATCTGATTCAGGTTACCGAGCCGATTGGCGACCATCTGCCCCATGACGGTCACGAACCCGGCCCACAGCGGCGCTCCCAGACTGGTACCGCCGATACAGCACGAGATAGTGGCCGTTCCGAGCCGATCGTGCGCCCAAAAAACGCCCGGCGACCTCGGGCTCGCGATCAACGCGATATCCGGCACGTCGCGCGCGTTATCGTTGGGCACACCCGGCCCGGTCTGGAATGCCGGCTTGGGAAAGATCTGGCTGGCGCCGCCGCCCGAAGCACCGGTTCCATCGTTCCATACACTCTCAGTCTGGTAGCTCTGATCGACACCGTTGACGTAGACCGGACTGAACTGCGTGCCTCCCACCGAGGTCACGTAAGGGTCGGTCGACATCTCATTTACCGAGGCCGTGGTGCTGATCTGGCAGGAGTTACCACCCGAGGCGAGCGCGAGGCCCGCGGAACCCTGGTCCCCCGAAGAAACCAGCACGGTCTGCCCCTGCGCGGCCGCGCGCATGAAGAGCGGATCCATCGTGCTCATCATGTACGAGGAGGTCAGCCCGCAAAATTCATAACTAAAACTGATCACGCCGCATGAGTTGTCATTGATCGCGCCGCTGACATCGGCGATCAGGTCGGGGCCGAGGTAAAAATTAATCGATGCGCCTGGCGCCGACACGTGCGACCACTGCACATCGAGCTCGGATTCAGACTCGTCGGCCGTGATGCCGGGATTGGAGCCTTCGATGACTCGCGTATAGTTCAGCGTGGGCAATCCAAATTGCGCATCGAAGGTGGTCGCGGTCGAGTCAAGAAAGTCGGAGTCATCGATGATTGCGATGCAGCTCCCGGTCCCGTCGGCTCCCGGCGCAACCGTTTCATCATAAAAATTACGCAAGTCAGTTGGTCCAAATGCCGCCTGGGCGCCCACCACGGTCTCCGGATCCCCGATGACCTCGCTGCTGTCGCGCTCTGCCAGCGCGAGCTGGAGCGGCAACTCTTCCGGAGCAAATCCGGCTGCGGAGCCGGCTTTTGCCGGCGCAATTTCCGGCGACACGCGATGTCCCGTCGCCACCGCATGAACCATGTTGTCCATGCCTCGGACAGCGGCAATTACACCTGCGAATCGTTTCGGAATGACCGGGTCGCTGGTGTTGCCGTAAACGCTTCCATCGCCGAATTTTGCGATGTGCACCGCGAAGGTGCGCTGCGCTTGCGCGGCCACCCCGTTGAATTCGATTCCGTTGGCGGAACGCTTCGTGACGGCAAAACCTTCGCTCGCCAGCCAGTCTGATACCGCCGCCACCTGGGCAGGCGTCGGGCCGAAGCGCTGGATGAACTCGTCACCGGTCAGCCATTTGCGATAGTTCGCCGATTTCGGATCCTGTTGCTCCGCCAGCAGCATCTCCAGCCCCTTCTGATTGCGCAGCGCGAAGCGAATTTCCATCGGCAGGCGCAGGGAAGGATCGGCCTCGCCAAGCTGGCGAAAAGTTTCCGCCGCGCGCGGATGATTGCCGGTAAGCACCGAGGAGTCATCGGCGTGTCCGGTGTTGGAGGAGAAAAGAACGGCGGAAAAACCGATCGCGCATACCGCGACCATCAGTCCGAGAATCGTGCCAATTATTCTTGTTCGGCGAGCAAACACTACTTTGGTCATTGGTACCGATGCGCAAGCCGCCGTAAATTGCGCAGCCGTGGGATAGGGTTATCGCTAAGCGTATGTACCCGGCCGTGGCGGTGAACCAAACCGGCTGGCGGCGGAAATCCGTCTCGATATTCCCCCGGAAATTCCCCCAAAAATTGCATCCTCACAGTGCGCGTTGCCGCGGTTGCGAAGCATCCAAACCGCGAACAGCTTTTCGGCAGCGTAGTCCCCTTTAGAATAGAAAAAGCGTGACGTTTTACGCGCGATAAGGCAATAAGCAACTCGTACCGAGGTCTTCGGCAATTTACCGATTTCTTGCGCCTATTCTCTTCGTTGCTGATCTTTAAGCTGGGCCTCGAACTCGACCAGCAGCTCGGTAAACAGCTTGGCGTTGGTACCGTGCATCGAATGCGGCATTTGCGGGAAGGATTTATATTCGATGGTCTGGCCAGCCTGGGCGACCAGCTCGCAGACTCGCCGCGCCTGCAGGTCCGAGGTCGCGCCGAAGAGGTAGCCGGTGTTCTCATCGATATGACGGAAGTGATGGGTGAACAACACCGGGCATTTGACCCGCGCCAGCATCCGCTCATGGTCGCAGCTCGCGAACACCGAACCCTCCCAGAACGCGCGTGCCCACTCCGGGTCATACTCCTTGAGACTCTGCGGGATTTCGCCGCCGGATCCGAGCATCAAGGGCACAATCGCACGCGCGATCCATTCGGGCAGCTCGCTCTTTGCCGCTTCCAGCATTCCCACCCAATTGCCGACGCTCCATTGATTGCCGAGGTATTTGCTCATCAGCGCGAAGATCGGTCCGATCGACTGGCGGATGTTCTGTCCACATGAAGTGTTGACCTGGGAAGAGAACAGCGGCGGATCCTCGTAGTGCGCGCCGCGGATCGTCCCCGGCATCGCGAAGGCTGAAAGCCACGCGGCGATCACGCCTCCCGAAGAGAGTCCGCTGACCACCACCGGGCGCTTGATGACGAGGGCGATGAACCGCACCAGGTCGTTGCCGAAATTATCCACGGCGTAGCGTCCCGGCGTCCTGCTTGATCGTCCTTGCCCGCGAAGATCGACTGCGAAAGCTTGAAAATGCTCTTTGAGCAAACCGAGCGCCTGCTCGTAGCCCCACCACGACTCGGTCTGCCCCGGTATCAAAAGGAGCGCCGGCTTGTCCGGCGTTCCTGCGACTGCGTAGTTGATGGTCGCCTCGCCGGTATCGATGGTTTGCTCGGCGAATGCATGGGCAACATAGGTCGCGGGATGGTCAGGGCCGAACTGGTAGGCGCTCATGATATGGTCTCCTCGATAGTTCGCGTTTTGGACAGCATCGCTATCGACATTTCAAACCCGCCGCCTTGGCCAGCTTTTTTTGGCGATCATCAAAGGTGTGAAAGCTGTCGGCCTTCAGCACGATGGCGGCCGCCACCTGAAGGATATCGAGTGAACGTGTCCCGAGCTTCGCACTCCAATGCGTGGAAAGCCGTTTGGCCTCGATAAACATCGCTTCTGATATCGGCCGGATTGCCAATATGCCGGAGCTCACATCAGCCCTAAAAGCGGCGAGCGACGCACGCAAGTCCGATTCATGTATCTCTTTGCGGAAGACATGAAGTTGCACCGCGTTGATCAACTCCAATTCTCCGAGTGAGGACAGCAAAAGCGGAATAGACATTTCCGCCATCTCAGCGGCGGCCGTCTCGGAGTTGGCGTCATCGAGATAAAGCGACCCGATGAAACTGGTGTCGGCAAAGGCTCTCAATAGCGGTCGCGTTCCTCAGCGATGCGCTGGGCCGCTGTTACCTTGAGGACCCGAGTGCCGTAGATCCGCTTCAGCCTCGCCATGAAATCGGGCATCTTCGGCTTCTCTGCGGGAACCACCGGCGACAGCCTTCCGATAACGCGTTTGCGCTTGGTGATCTCGATAGTCTCGCCCTGGCGCAGCATCCGCTCTACCGCTGGGAAGTTGTAGCGCAGGTCGCGCACGCTGGCTTGTTTCATGTGATGCATCATAGCATCACTTCTCGCGAAGACGAAGTAAGTCACTCTTCACTGCCACCTCATCCGGGCGTCTTTTTACTATTGAATACAATTGTGACGCCGTCGTCTTACTGTTAACAGACCAATTTCTCCCGCCTGTCTTACCACAACCCGTGGCCCATCGGACGCAGAACCGTGGGTTGCGCGCTAACCATACGGGTTAAGAGATCGATCTTGCTGAAAAAGTGAGGGTCGGTGTCATGTGGAACAAGATTGGGATCGGCTTCCTGGCGGGTCTGGCGGCAGTGATCTTTTGCGGATGCGCCGCGGTTCAGGCTGAGCGCCACGCGGAGGAAGTCAAACAGCAGCAGTTTGTCACGAGGGTTGACCTCGCTCATGTGTGGGTTACTCCGGGGACGCCCGATCCCGGCAAACCCTACACGGTTCTGGGTCCGGTCGAATATACGGTGCCGTTTTCACCCGACGCCATCGATTCGCATAGCGAGAACGACAAGCTGAAAGCGATGGCCTACAAGAAGTGGCCGGACCATCTCGATGCGCTCATCAAGGAGAAGGAGAGCATCTCTCCCGATGCGAGCAAAGTCACCGTCTCGGCGGAGGCTATCGAATATGCTTCCTCGACCAATCGCCAGGCGCTGCACAACATGGATAATGGCCTCGTCGTCTCACCCTCAAGTGACTGACGAAGCTTGAAAAAAATCACATCGCGAGGCCGCCGTCGACCTGGATGACCGCGCCCGTGATGTAGGATGCCGCATCTGACAGCAGGAACGCCGCGACCGGCGCGATCTCTTCCACTTTGCCGAAGCGCCCCAGCGGAATCATGTTCAATGCCTGCGTGCGATTCTCCTCCGGCAACGACGCGGTCATATCTGTCTCGATGAAACCCAGCGCGAGCGCATTGACCCGCACGTTGAGGCGCCCGAGTTCCTTCGCCAGCGCCTTGGTCAGCCCGATAAGCCCTGCCTTGGAGGCCGAATAGTTCGCCTGCCCCGCCATCCCGACCAGGCCGCTGACCGAAGTGATATTGAGGATGGAGCCGCGCTTCGCCTTCATCATCATGAACGCGGCGGCACGCGCGAAGTTGAACGCGCCGGTCAGATTGGTGCGGATGACATCGGCCCATTCGTCCTCGGTCATCATCACCAGCAGCTTGTCGCGAGTGAGGCCGGCATTGTTGACGACCCCATCGATGGCGCCGAATTCCTTTTTGACTGCGTTGACCATCTCGCGGACGGATTTCAAATCGCCGACATCGGTCTTGAAGGGCAGCGCCTTGACGCCCAGCGCCTCGAGGTCGGATTTGAGAGCGACCGCCTGCTCCTCGCTCTTGAGGTAGTTGAACGCGATGTTGGCGCCGCGGCGCGCCGCTTCCAGCGCGATGGCGCGGCCGATGCCGCGAGTGGCGCCGGTAACGATAACTCCCCTGCCCTCAAGATCCTTCATTGTGTCTCCATTTCCTACTAATCGTCGCTCAGGATTCCAGCGCTCCGAGCGCGCTTTCGAGCGCCGGCCGGTACTGTCCGATGTACGATAGGTAGCCGTATGAGAAGGCGCGCTCAAGCTGGGCATCGTAGGCGGGGCGCTCGCCGCCCAATGCCGCGACGAGCCAGCCGTAGAGCATCCATTCCTCGGAGCGCGGCGCCTTGCGCAGCTGGTCGCGCCGCAGCATCACTTGCGTCACCTCGAAGCGGGTGATGTGCGCGAGCAGCGGGATCATTTCGCCGTCGTCGCGGCGCATCTCCTCGCGGGCGAACTGGGCGCCCGAGTAGATGAGCATCGCGGCAAGGCATGCCTCGATCTGCGCGGGCGTGGCGTCAGCGGCGAATCGGTTTAGCGCGCCATCGGGCGAAGAAATCGCGAAGGCGAGGAATTCCGCATTCGCATGAAGCAAAATCGTACAGAATGATACGGCAGCGGGAGATCCTGCCGTCTTAACCCGCGCCTCCAAGCCAGCCAGGGCCGGACGCCCCAGCCGGCGCATGAAGCGTCGCCGTCGCGGGGACAGCCAGTAGATGAGCCCGGAAAGCATTGCGTCAACTGAGGTAGCATACAAATGAAAAGGCCGCCTACATCAGGCGGCCTCTTGAGTCAGAGTGAATCGCGACGTTATGCGCTAAACGACGATCCGCATCCGCAGGTCCTCGATGCGCGAGGATTGTCGAACTTGAAGCCCGCGCCATGCAGCCCCTCGACGAAGTCCAGCGTGACCCCCGCGATATAAGGAAACGAAATCTCGTCGACGAAGACACTGTACGTCTTCAAATTTCGCGACGCGGTCGCCTTCCTTCTCGGCATCGAAGTTGAGCTGATACTGGAACCCGGAGCATCCGCCGCCGGTGACCGCAATGCGAAGGCCCTGCTCGGTGCCGAGTCCCTCTTTCGCCTTCATTTTCCGGACCATTTCGACGGCTTTGGGCGTCAGCACGACGTCGGGAAGCGCGGCATTTTCCTCAATTCGGCGTTGATGGCTCGTTACTTCGGGCGAAACTTCGGGGTTGTTCATTTCTTCGGACATGGTTCAAAGTTAGTGCCCCTCGATGCCACAGTCAAGGTAGACTTAAGAGGTCTGCTTTTCCCATTGATACGATGTCGAACCTGAACCAGACCATCAATGTGACTGCGCGCGACCTCGGATTCGCGATGGTTGGGTTCGCCACTCTCCGGCCCCTCGATGAGCGCCGCGAGTTCTATCGCGAATGGGTCGCTGAGGGCCGCCAGGGTGCGATGGGCTACCTCGCGCGCGAGCCCGAACGCCGCTTCGATCCGCGCACCCTCGATTCCCGATTCCGGACCGTCATCAGCCTCGCGTATCCGTATCATTCACCCGCGCCGCCCAAGCTCGATTGGCGTGCCGAGTTGCGCGGCCGGATCGCCGCCTACGCGCTCGGTCCCGATTATCACGATGTGGTCCTCAAAAAGGCCCGCGCCGTCGCGGATGCGATCGCCAATCTTCGCGATGGCGCCGTCACTCGCGCATACGTCGATACCGGTCCGGTGTTCGAGCGCGAATGGGCGGCAGAGGCGCGCCTCGGTTGGTTCGGCAAAAACACCACAACGCTGAATCGCGAGCACGGCTCCTACTTTTTCCTCGCTGAGATTTTCACCGACCTCGTTCTCGAGCCGACTCGCGGCCCCTATCGCGAGCATTGCGGCACCTGCACTCGATGCCTCGATCTTTGCCCGACCGCCGCGCTCACCGACGGCTATTTGATGGAGCCACGGCTGTGCATCTCGTATCTCACCATTGAAAATCGAGGGCCGATTCCGCGTGAGCTGCGCCCGAAGCTCGGTTACTGGATTTTCGGATGCGACATCTGCCAGGAAGTCTGTCCGTGGAATGAGCCGTTTACCGAAACCATCGCTCCCGAGCTGATGCCGTTCATGCCGGACCTGATGGCGCTCGACGACGCCGCCTTCAGCCGCCGCTTCACCAAAAGCGCGATCAAACGCGCCAAGCGCCGCGGCCTGCTGCGCAATGTCGCCGTCGCGCTCGGCAACACGGCCAACCGCGAGGCGATACCGGTCCTTACACGCGCGATGGAACATGAACCCGAGCCGTTGGTGCGCTCGCATGCGGCCTGGGCCCTCGGCGCCTTGGGTGGTCCGGCGGCCAAACGCGCCCTCGAGCGCTCGATGCAACGCGAACCCGATTCCGATGTCGCCACCGAAATCGTTTCGGCGCTCGAAGCGACATAGCGATGGGCTACGACCAGATGGTACGCACAGTCAGTCGGCTGGTCCTGATCATTTCGACTATTTGCATAGCGGTCGAATTAGCCCCCATTACTTCGCGCGCGGTCGAGACCAATCATCGCGCATTCGTTATTCGCAACGTTCGCATCTTCGACGGCGGGGAAATAATTCCTGCCAACAGCGTCGCCGTCATCGATGGGAAAATCGCGATAGTTGGCAACAACATCGCAGCTCCACCCGGCGCGGAAATCATCGATGGCCGCGGAGACACTTTGCTTCCCGGGCTCATCGATTCACATGTGCACATCTGGCTGCGGGAGCTGGTCCGAATGGGTCTCGTCACCGGAGTCACTACCGAACTCGATATGTACATGCGATGGGAGCAGGCACAGCAGTGGAAAAAAGAAGAATCCAGGGCCGCGTTCGACCTCGCGGACTTCCGCACCGCCGGAACCTGCTTCGCCGTCGCGGGAGGCCACGGCACTGAAGCCGATCTCCCGCCGATCGTGCCGATTCGCACGCCCAATCAGGCGCAGGCCTTTGTCGATGAACGCATCGCGCACGGCTCCGATTACATCAAGGTGATGTACGACAACGGGCCGCGCTTCGCGGCAATGCCAAAAGAGGTGTTGGAGGCAATCGTCAAAGCGGCTCATCGACGCGGCAAGATGGTGATTGTCCACGTCTTTTCGCCGCAAGGAATACTCGACGTCATCAATGCGGGCGCCGATGGCCTCGCGCACGTGCCGATCGTAAAGCTGCCGGAGCCGGCGTTTGCCGACGCGCTGAAAACTCATCCCATCTTCGCGATCACGACGCTGGGTTTTACCGATTTCCATTTCGGTACCGAACGCCTCGCGACCAAGATGCCCGACGATCCTTTCTTCGCACCGTATCTGCGGCCGCGCTATCGGCAAGCGCTCGCGCAGCCGGCATGGAACAGCCCGGAACCTATTTCGTATGCTGCCAACGAAGCCGCGTTGCGCATCCTCCACGCCGCACGAGTTCCAATTCTGGCCGGCACCGACTCGATAAATGATGACCCTGTGGGTGCGGTGCTCGATATCGAACTGGAATTGATGGTGAAGGCGGGGCTAACGCCGTCAGAAGCGCTGGCCGATGCCACCTCGGTGCCGGCGAAAGTTTTCGGATTAACGGATCGCGGAAGAATCGCACCCGGCGTGCGCGCGGACCTCTTGCTCGTGCATGGCGACCCGACCCGCGACATTCGCACGACCCGCGAGATTGTCGCCATCTGGAAGCAAGGCGCGCGCGTCGATCGCGACAGCGTTCGCGAGGAGATCGCGCAGGAGAATGCAGCGTGGCGGCTCGGCGCCGGATGGATGCCGTTGCTGAAGGCCCCGTCGCGAGTGACCATCAGCACGGTGGAGGGCGGTCCCAATCAGGCGCGTATTGTCGCGCGCCTCGACGGTGAGGTGAAACCGGGCGAAGGATTTCTCTACGCCGGCATCGAGTACGTTCCGACCCTCGCGTATCCGATGGCGAATCAGGATCTCTCCGGCATCCCGCAGATATCTTTCTGGGCGCGAGGCGACGGCAAAACATACGCCATCACGCTGTATCCGGCCGATGGAACCCCTACGACGAAGTATTTCATCGCCTCCAAAGATTGGGCTCAAGTAAAGTTTCGGTTTTCGGATTTTGGCGGCGATGGAAAAAAGATTGCGATGCTACAAATCGTGAGTTCAACGCTCGGGCCTTTCCACCTGGAGCTGGCCGATACGCGGATCGGGGCGCATCGATGGCTCGGCGTGGTGCTTGGCCGTGGGACAGGCGGAGTACAAATCGACTCCGTCGACCGCGCTTCGCCGGCAGACGCGATTGGGCTGCAGCCTGGGGACGCGATTACCGGTTTCGATGGCAAACCGGTGAAGAGCGATGGCGACGTGATTACTCTGCTCGCCGCGACTCTTGTCGGCGACAAGGTTCCTATCGAGATCGAACGCGGAGGCAAGACTCGGAAGATGACCATCGAGGTAGCCGCGCATCCGGGGTGAAACGCAACTTTCGCGAAAGCGCCCGTATCAAACGCAGGCCGGAACCGAACACTGATTCCGATGCTACATATCGCTGATTAAGATGTGACGGTGGAAATCGAATCAGCTCTGGAGGCGACCTCGTAGTAACGTGGATTACGACAAGGGCAACATTCCGGCCTCCTATGACGCAGGGCGCGGTTGTTCGCCGGCGACGCTCGCGCTGTGGCTCGATAGAATCTCGCAGTCCGCGCCGCGCGGCGGGATCTCCACAATCCTCGATCTTGGATGCGGGACCGGACGCTACTCGGGAGCGCTGGCCGAGCATTTCGATGCGCAAGTAATCGCCATCGATCGTTCCGCGAAGATGCTCACCGAGGCGCGTAAGAAATCCGCGCCTCGCGTGCACCATGCGCGCGCGTCCGGCGAAGCGATTCCGCTCCGCGACGCATCGATCGACATGGTTTTCATGTCGATGGTCTTCCATCATTTCGAAGACCAACCGCGCGCGGCTCGCGAATGCCGGCGGGTTTTACGCGGCGGAACGGTCTGCATCCGCGCCGCCACTATCGATCGGATCGCCACCTATCCCTATGTGCCCTTCTTCACGAAGAGCCGCGCCATCCTCGAAGCCACGCTACAATCCCAAGGACGTATCGAATCGATTTTTCGTGACGCGGGTTTCGAACTCGTTCGGCATGAACTGGTCCGCCATGAGGTCGCGGCGAACTGGCGCATCTATACGGACAAGATCGCGGCCAGCGCCGATTCGATTCTCGCGCAACTATCGGAAGCCGAGTTCCTCAAGGGGATGCAACTCCTCAACGAGCACGCCGCGAACACGACGGACATCGCGGTCAGCGAGGTAGTTGATCTTTTCGCCTTCGCTAAGTGCTGATTCTTCAGGACAAAAGCGACTTTTTGGCGAATATCTTGACTTTAAGGTCATCAGCGCTTACCAATAGTTGCAAGTGGATCGGGTCTCTCGGTCGGCGTCCGGCCTCGGGTAAACCGGGGCTGTTCGCTTTCATGGGAACACCTTCAAATCCCAATCGTCGATTTCTCCTTTCGGGCCTCGCCGAAACTTGGATTGAATGATCGGGAATATTCTCGATTGAGATCCAGGCACGAGGGCTTCCTGCCCGAGAGGGCGGGCGACCAGATCGGCCAACTGCATTCCTGTCGAATTGCATCTCTTGTCGGAAAATCGAATTTCGAAAGGAAGGGGAAGGCCCCAGATGTTGTGACCCGCGCACGTGCGACGAAAGGATAATTCCAAATCCTGATCTTCTCTTCTCCCGCGGCTCTCCACGACAATGTAAGCCTGACGCGTCTCCTGATGCACGTCTTTAACGAAGCCAAAGGTTCGTTCCAGACAAGATGTCGGAGCCATTTCATAGGATTGTCGGGATGCGCGTACTGTGCGACCAAGGCGGTTTTTCGAATCACGGCGGCGACTAAGGTGAAAGTGGCATTTTGGACAAAGCTCGTGAGATCCGTCAGAAATCGTGGCCCCGGCAGGGGATCCCGAACAAATGCGAAATCTCCCCGTCTTTTTCTGATGTCTCGCTCGTGCATGACCACCATGTCGTGGCCAAATGTGTCGAATTTTAGTTTGAGCAAATGCTTGACCGCATTTGCGTAGGTCGCCTTTTCAAAAATCGCGAAGGCAACCACAAAAATCGGATAGTTGGGATCAATCGACGTGAGGCTGTGGTCGCCGCTTTCATCGACGTAAACGATGTAATCGCTGCCGTTCGTCCTCGTTGTGTAAAATAGGCGTTCGCCATTAGTTAGCGCAATGTGACAAGTTCCGTCGGCCGCCAATCGCAGGCGATCGCGGCGTGTCCGTCGAGCATTGCCCGTTTCCGCCTGTTTCCGGCGGGGCCCATCGCCGCAACTTCCGAACACTGTGGACTTGTCAAACGCGCGACATAAATGAACACTGGTTTCGATGCCTGATATCGCTGACATCCGCCGCGATTTTGTGACGCTGGCCGCCCGCGAGCCGATCCCGCTCGCCCGCGGAGCGCTGCTCATCGCGCAAGAGGAATACCCCGCGCTCGACCTAGACGGTTATATGGACAAGATCGCGACTCTGGCGCGCGAGGCTGAGCTGGTGGTGAAGGTCGGCAGCGACACCATCGAGAAGATTCAGCTTCTGTCGCATTTTCTGTTCGAGCAGAAGGGCTTCGAAGGCAATCGCGAGGAATACGCTGACCCGCGAAATTCGTTTTTGAATGAGGTCATCGATCGCCGCCGCGGCATCCCGATCACGCTGTCGGTGCTTTATATCGAGGTCGGCAGGCGCCTCGGCCTCAACCTCTATGGCGTGGGTTTCCCGACTCATTTCCTGGTCAAGGCGGTCGACGAGCGCGGCGAGCTTATCATCGATCCCTTTTATGAGGGCGCGATCCTGACGCTGGAGGAAATCCGCGCGCGCCTCACCCAGGTCTATGGTCAGCCGGTTGAGGTCTCGCCGGCGCATCTGAAACCGGTCGGCACCCGTCACATCCTGGTGCGGATGCTGCGCAACCTGAAGGCCGTCTACCTGAAAGCTGGCGACTCGACGCGCGCGCTATCAGCGCTCGATCGCATCCTGCTGCTCGACCCGCGCTCACTCGAAGAGTTGATGGAGCGCGGCGCGCTGTACGAGAGCCTCGAATGCTTCAAGGCCGCGCTCGACGACTTCCAGAGTTTTCTCTCGCAGGCGCCCGACCACACCGCTTCGGAAACCGCGCGCGAGGCCATACTGCGGCTGTCGCGCCAGGTCGATCGGATCAACTGAGTCGAATCCTGGATTAAGTGGCGGAAGTTCCCAACAAAGCCGACTTCTTCGAGGCGAGCCGCGCAGGAGTCGCCGACCTCGAACTGCGCCGCAAGCTGGAAAATGCGAGCGGACGGCATCTGGAGCACGTCGCCGAGATGCGCGCGGAGTTCCCGCCCTTCGAGGCCGAGCGCGACCGCTCGCGCGCCATCAAGGAAGACACCATTGCGCATCTCGATGAGTACCTCATCGCGCTGAAGGCGAAGCTCGAAGCCAACGGATGCGTGGTGTTCTTCGCCGCCGACGCGGCCCAGGCGCGCGAGTACATCCTCGAAGTAGCAAAAAAGAACAATGTGAAGCGGGTGGTCAAGGGCAAATCGATGACTACCGAGGAAATCGGCCTCAACAATGCGCTGATGCGCACCGGCATCGAGGTCACCGAGACCGACCTCGGCGAGTACATCGTGCAGCTGCGCCATGAGCCGCCTTCGCACATCATCACGCCCGCGATTCATCTCTCGAAGGAAGACATCGGCCAGCTGTTCGCCGACAAGTTGCATACGCCGTACACGGCCGAGCCCGAGGAGCTTACAGCTCACGCGCGCGACAAGCTGCGCTCGATTTTCCTCGCGGCGGAGATGGGCATCACTGGCGTCAACTTTGCAATCGCGGAAACCGGCACGCTGGTCGTCATCGAGAACGAGGGCAACGGGCGCCTCTCGAGTACGATTCCGGAAATTTTCATCGGCGTGATGGGCATCGAGAAAGTGATTCCCAAGCTGGAGGACGTCAGCCACTTCCTCGAGGTCCTCGCGCGCACCGCGACCGGGCAGAAGCTGACGACCTACACCAACTTCATCAACGGGCCGCGGCGCAAGGCCGAGATCGATGGGCCGCGCGAGGTTCACGTCGTCATTCTCGACAACGGGCGCAGCGCGATGCTGGCCGACCCGGTGATGCGCGAGGCGCTCTACTGCATTCGCTGCGGCGCGTGCCTCAATGTATGTCCGATTTATCGGCGCATCGGCGGGCATGCGTACAATTCGACCTATCCGGGTCCGATCGGATCGATCATCAGCCCGAATCTGTTCGGTAGCGCGGCGGGTCATCTGCCGTTCGCGTCCACTCTATGTGGCGCGTGCCGCGATATCTGTCCGGTTCGGATCGACATCCCGCGCATCCTGCTGCATCTGCGCTGGAAAGAGACCGAGGGGCAAAGTCACCTCAAGTGGCCGCGCGCGGCGACTCGGGTGCGCAAAGGCGCGCGGCGATTTGCCAGGCTCGCACGTCATCCGCGGATGATTCGGGCGTTGGGGAAAATCGGTGCGTGGATGCTGCGGCCGTTTTCACGCGACGGCTGGCTCAAGCGGATGCCGCCGCCGTTCAGCGCATGGACGAAGATTCGCGATTTTCCGCGCCCGCATCCGCATAGCATCCGCAAACCGCCGGATACCGCGGCCTAGGATCGTGGCGGAGTTCTACAAACTGCTCGCGCGCCTCAAGGGCGCATTGGAAAAGCCGCAGGCGCCGGCCGCGCATGAGAATCATGCCGCACCACCGCCGGTTCCCGTCGCGTCGGTCGCCCAGCGCGCCGAACTAGTATCGAGCTTCGCGCGCGAGCTGCAAGCTGTGAGTGGACGCTTCCTCGGGAGTCTTAGCGCGCAGCAGGCCGCCGCGAGCGTGGCCGCTCTGGCGCGCGACAATGCCGCCAAGAGCGCCGCGATTGGCGAGGGCGTGGTGACGAAGATGTCGCTGTTCAGCTCGGCGCTCGAAGCCGCGGGATGCACGCTGATGAAGCCGCGCGGCATCGACAAGGGCCATGAGAGCGATCGCGCCGCGATGATCGCGCAGTTCGCCAACTGCGACATCGGCGTGGCGGAGGCGCACTTCGCGATCGCCTCGACCGGCACTTTCGCGGTGATGACCGCCGAGGCGCGGCCGAGTTCGCTGACTCTGCTGCCGCCGATCAGCGTCATCATCGTGAATATCGATCGGGTGGTGCCCAACCTCGCCGCGGCCATCGCGGGTTTCGGCGTCGATGCGATCTCGACGAATCGCATCTCCTTCATCACCGGGCCGAGCCGCACCGCCGACATCGAAAAGCGCATCGTGATGGGCGTGCACGGTCCCAAAATGCTCTACGGCGCGATAATCTGGCCGCAAGAATAAATGACGCATGAATGAAGTAGTGCTCTTCCCGACCTGCCTCGCGGAGGAATTTTTTCCCGAGGCGCGCGACGCCGCCGCGGCCGTCATCGAGCGACTGCGAGTCAAGGTGCGGATGATGCCGCGCGCGTTCTGCTGCGGGCAGGCGGCCTTCAACGAGGGCTTTCGCGCCGAGGCCAAACAGCTCGCGCGCCGCTTCCTCGAATCGTGCGAGCCGGGCACGCCGGTTATCATCCCGTCGGGCTCGTGCACCAGCATGGTGAAAATCTTCTATCGCGACTTGCTCGCCGATGATCCCGAGCTCCTTGCCAAGGCCGATGCGATTCGCCCGTGGGTATTCGAATTCTCACAATTCCTGGTCGACGTGCTCAAGGTGAAATACGTGGGCGCGCGCTTCGAGCACACCGTGACTTATCATCCCTCGTGTCATCTGATGCGCGAACTGGGAGTACGCGAACCGCCGCGCGCCTTGCTCTCGGCGGTGAACGGAATCCGCGTCGTCGAGCTGCGCGATCGCGAAGAATGCTGCGGCTTCGGCGGATTGTTCTCGGTTAAATTCCCGCACATTTCGGGCGCGATGCTCGATGACAAGATGAAGCGCATTCGCGAGAGCGGCGCCGAAGTAATCGTCTCGAACGACTGCGGATGTTTGATGCAGATTGGCGGCGGGCTGCATCGCGCCGGCGACAAGGTCGAGACTCGTCACCTTGCGGAGATACTCGCCGCGCGTTAAAAGCGAATCCTCACACGGAGAGAATGACTATGTTCGTTCGCAATGCGTGGTACATCGCGGCATGGTCCGACGAAATCGCCGAGCGCCCGCTCGCGCGGCGCATCCTGGGCGAGCCGATAGTCCTGTTTCGCGACTCTTCAGGAGCGATCGCGGCGCTGCAGGATCGATGCTGCCATCGCGGCGCGCCCCTCTCGCTCGGCGAAGTGGTGCCGCGCGGAATCCAGTGCGGCTACCACGGGCTGGTCTTCGACGCCTCGGGGAAATGCGTGCTGGTGCCGGGCGATCATAAGGTGCCGCCCGGCGCGCAAGTCAAAACCTATCCGGTGGTGGAGCGCGACGCCTTTGTATGGCTGTGGATGGGCGACCCGGAGAAAGCTGATCGCGCGCAAATCATCCGCTATCCCTACCACAACGATTCCAGCGCGTGGCCGCATCAACATACGATGATGCATCTGCGCGCCGACTACCTGCTCGTCCTCGACAACCTGATGGATCTTTCGCATCTCGGCTACGTACACAAAGGCACCGTCGGTGGCGACGCGAATACGCACGTCGAAGCGAAGATGCGGACCGTACGCACGCCCAATGGCGTCAGGTTCGAGCGCTGGATGCTCGATTCGGTACCGCCGCCGACCTACGTCAAAACGGTCGGCTTCAAGGGCAATGTCGATCGGTGGCAGGAGCTGGAATTCGTCGCGCCTAACTCTGTCATTCAATGGAACGGCGCCATCGATGCGGGAACCGGCGCGCTGCACGACTGGAAGTATAGTAGTCCGCGTGAGAACTGTTTCTCGTTCCGCCTGTTCCACGGCATCACGCCCGCGACCGAGACCACCAGTTACTATTTCTGGTCTTCGGCGAATGGCTACAACCAGGATGATCCGAACGCGACGCAGCAACTCTTCGACGAGATCGCGAGGACCTTCGAGCAGGACCGGGCAGTCCTCGAAGCGCAGCAGGAGCGGCTCGACCGAGATTCCCGACGGCCCGCTAGTGGAGATTCATGGCGACGCGGCGCGCATCCACGCCCGCCGCGCCATCGATCGGCGGCTGGCGGCCGAGCAGTCGCGATAGATCCCAGGCTGCCCGCCACATTTTTTTGTCATCCCGAGCGAGGCCGCCGAGTCGCCAAACCCGCGAAGCGCGCGTCTACAAAGGGACCTCCGCGAAGCGATTCTCTTCAGCCGCGCTCTCGTCGCGTTCGCACTGCCTTTTTCCTCCGGAAACCCGACCGCCCGCGCCGAAACTCGTCTGGAAAGTCAGCGAGCAGGACGCCCTTGATCTGCTCTCGATGGTTTCATACATGCACCGGAGGTTGGACTCAGCAGTTCGGACAACCTTCCTTCCGTAAGCGTCATCACCCCGACAGGTAAAGAGCATCGCTTCGCGGAGGTCCCTCGACTCGGCAGCCTCGCTCGGGATGACAAATAGCAGAACCGCGCGTCAGTGGTGATCGAGGACGTAGGAGCCCGGGGCGGGGCCGAGCGCCGGATAGGCGGAATTTCCTACCTTCGAGGGCGCGGTGCGCTCTTCGCCGGAGCGCGTACCCATCCACTTCAGCCAGTGATCCCACCAACTGCCGCGATTGTCGGTCGCGCCCCGAAGCCATAGATCGGCGTCCTCTGGTAGCCGCGAGTTAGTGAAGTAATGCGACTTCAGATTTCCCGGCGGACTCACCAGGCTCTGCACGTGCCCGCTCGAATTGAGGACGAACTCGACCTTGCCGCCGAATAACGGCGTCGCCCGGTAGCATGAATGCCAGGTGCAGATGTGGTCGGTCTGACCGGCCAGCAAATACATATCGGTTTTGATCTTGCGAAGATCGATCGGCGTGCCGAGAATCTCGACCGTGCCCGGCCTCGCAAGCGGGTTGTCGAGGAACAGCTTCAGGAAGCCTTCGTGCAGCTTGGCCGGAAGATTGGTCGAGTCGCCGTTCCAGTAGAGGATGTCGAACGCGGGCGGCTGCTCGCCCATCAGATAATTGTTGACCCAGTAATTCCACACCAGGTCGTTGGGGCGCAGCCACGCGAACACCCGCGCCATGTCCTCGCCCGCGAGGACGCCTTTTTTGCGCGAGCGTTCGATCGCGTCCTTGACGATTTCTTCGGTCGCGAACATCCCGGTCATCGACGGGAGGCTGGTGTCGAGCATCGTCACCAGCAGCGTGCCCGCATTGACGCGTTTGTCGCCGATGGCCGCGAGATGACCGAGGGTTAGCGAGGTGGTGATCCCGCCCGCGCAGATCCCGAGCACGTTGCAATCGGGACTGCCGCTGACTTCGCACGCGACCGCCATCGCTTTCTGGCATGCCTCGACATAGTCATCGAGGCTCTTGTCGCGCAGCGCCGCGGTCGGGTTGCGCCAGCTGATCGCGAAGACTTGCACGCCGTGCTCGAGCGCGTATTCGATGAAGCTGCGTTTGGGCGCGAGGTCCATGATGTAGAACTTGTTGATCTGCGGCGGAATCAGCAGCAGCGGGCGCGCGAAAACCTTCTGCGCGCGAGGCTCGATACTGGATCACCTCGCACAGATCGCCGCGATAGATCACCGAGCCGGGCGTGACGCCGAGATTCTTGCCGACCTCGAAAGGCCGCTTGTCGACCTGCGCCGGCATCGCGCCGTTGTTGATGACGTCGCCGAAAAAGTTGCGAATCCCGCGCACCAGGCTCATCCCGGCGGTGTCGAAGACGTGCTTCAGCGCGCCAGGATTGCCGATCAGCGTGTTGGTCGGCGCGAGCGCCTCGGTAATCAGCATCGTGGCGAAGCGCAGTTGCTCGGCATCCTGCCAGTGGATGCTCTGGTCCTCCTGCACGAGGTCGAGCAGCGAGTTGCGCCACGCGAGATAGCTCTGCATCACCCGCTTGTAGATCGGGTTTTGCGCGAATGCGGGATCGACGAAACGTTTGTCACTCGCGGCGGGCGCGATCTCCGAATTGCCCATCCCGATCTGGACCAAATCGATGGCGAGTTGGCCCATCCGCGACATGACGGAATCGGGGCGCGAGCCGAGGAAACGTCCCAGCTCGGCGACCATCCCGAGCAGCTGCTTGGGTTGCAGGTCGATGAAGGGATTGGCGCCGAGGATCGAATTGATCGCCGGATGGTCTTCGTTCACCGTCTCATGAACGGTCATCTTCGGAGCCGCAGCCATAACATCCTCCCCGTTTATCGAAATCTCACTCTACGATGGGTTCCGCCGATGCGAGAACATGTTCGCCACCTATAGCGCGATGCCCATTCGATGCAAATGCTCAGCGAGCAATGCGCCAGCGGGTACTAAATGCTAGAATCACGTTCGGAGCGAGAAGGTGCGCGTTTTCATAAGCCATTCGGACGAAGACAAACGTTGGGCGAATCAGATTGCAGCACGACTTAAAGAAGCCGGCCTGCGAGTCTGGGATCCGGAGTCCGAGTTGTGGCCCGGCGACAATTGGCATTTGGAGATTGGCAAAGCGCTCGCCGCAGCCGAGGCGATGATCGTGCTGGTGTCACCCGCCGCGGCCGACTCGAAAATGCTGCTGGAAGAAATTTCCTACGCGCTCGGTTCAAAGAAATTCAAGGACCGGCTGATTCCCGTGATCGTTCGGCCGACGAGCAAGATGCCCTGGATCTTAAAAAGGTTGAATCCAGAGAAAGGCGATCCTGCGGAGGTCAGCAAACGCATCATTCAACGTTTGAAGATGACTGAAGCGTGAGCCGCCGTGGGCGCACCGCGCGAGCTCTTTATTTCGCACGCTTCCAGCGACCGGCTCTTTGTTAATCGTCTGATTCTGGTTCTTCGTCGTCACCGAATTCGATTTTGGTATAGCCCCTCTCACCTCATCGGCGCGCAGCGATGGCATGACGAGATTGGCAACGCGCTTCGTCGCTGCGATTGGTTCCTCCTCGTACTCTCTCCTGCCGCGCTACGTTCAATGTGGGTAAAACGTGAACTGCTCTACGCACTTCAGGACAGACGCTACCACGAGCGAATAGTCCCTCTTCTCCTCCGTCCGTGTGATTTTCGGAGGAAATTTTGGACGCTCGATTCGATTCAACGGATCGATTTCTCGAAAGATTTTGAGCAGGGATGTAACGCGCTTTTTCGTCTCTGGAGACGCAAGTACCAAAGCGCGGGAGCAGCCCATCGCAAAACTCTACATCGCCAGTAATTCAAGCCCGTGGGAAAACATCGTCGGCGCGGACAGCGCGATGTCTTCCCAATGCGGGTCGTCACGCTTGCCACGCCGATGCAACATCACGTTGAAACAGGTGATGACGCCGAAGCGATATCCCGCAAAGGCGCGGAACCAGCGCACCTGGTCAGCCGGAATCGGTACTCCCGCGCTCTTCGAGTAGATGTCCACGATTTCGTCCGGGCTCAGCGGCGTCGCGGTTTGCACCGTGCCATTCTCCACGAAGCTCGCGCGATCGGCGAAAAAGCTTATCCATCCGAGGTCGAGCAGCGTCGGCCCGATCATCGAGATCTCCCAATCGATCACCGCGCTGACCTGGTGGTCGTTGAACAGGATGTTTGAGAACTGGAAGTCACCGTGAACGATGCCGACGCGCGGGTTGGCCGGCAACGACGAGCGCAGCTTTTCGCGCAGCTCTGGCCCGCGCGCGACGACTTTCGGATCCAGGGTGTCGCGATCGAGCAGATGGTCGAGGCGCTTCATCTCTTCGCTCAGCTCGGTCACGCTGCCCCACGCGTCGCGGCGCGGCTCCCATGGTACGCGATGGAGCGTGGCCAACGTTTCGATTCCAGTGCGGGCGTAGGCGCGCGCTTCTTCAGCGGGCAGCACGACATCGGCGAGCTTGAATCCGTCGACGAAACCATCGACGAAATATGGCCGCCCGAAAAATTCCGCCTCGTCGCCATGCCACAGGATCGGAGGCACCGGGACGTCGGTGTCCGCGAGCGACTTCATGATGCGCGCCTGGCGGACCACATCGGCGGGGCCGGCGATCCTTACGCCCTCGGGCGCGACGCGCAGGACCAGCTTGCCTGACGGGCCGCCGGGCGTGGTGCGCTCGAGGATGAAGCTGTAGCCGAATCCCGCATGGCCGGGGAGCGGCGTGACCTCGCTGATGCGCGCGCCGGGGTCGCCGGTTTTCGCGCGCACCATCGTGGTGGCCTGACGAGTTATCTCATCGATACTTGCCGGCATCGTTCAGCCCTTCATACCAACTTGCGCGTGCGCGGGATGCAGGCTCTTCGCGGCGCTCGGACGCGCATCGACGCGCTTGAACCATGCGTTCACATTTTTCAGCGACGGATCGATTTTCTGGCCCACGCCGGCGCCGAAATCGAGCGCCGCGAACAGGATGATATCGGCGATGGTGAAGCGGTTGCCCGCGATGTACTCCTTGCCCTCGAGCTGGCCATCCAGCCACTTCAAGTTATCTTGCACGGTGGCTTTCATTCCCGGCGCGCCTTCCGGAATCAGGCGCATGCGGCCGTTGAAAAGCTGCTGGCCTTCCGCGAAGCGAAAACCGTTGTAGAGAAACTCGGTGATTTTCAATTCGATGCGGCGCTGCCACATGCGCGCCTCGGCACGCTCTTCGGCGTTGCTGCCGATGAGGGGAGGATTGGGATGCTTCTCTTCGAGGTATTCCCAGATCGCGACCGTCTCGCCGATACACTTGCCGTTGTCGAGTTCGAGCGCGGGAAGCTGGCCGCCCGGATTGCGATCGGTGTAGGGAGGCTTGCGATTTTCGCCCTTCATCAAGTCGACATCCTTGCGCTGAATGTCGATTCCCTTCTCGGCCATGAACATGCGCATCGCGCGCGGATTGGGTCCAAACGAATCATATAGATACATGATGTCCTCTCTTATGCCCGCAAGACGCGGGCGCGTGAACTATACAACAGTCATCGCGATCGCGGGTAACCGCAAATTCGACTCATCATGCTCAGGTGTGTTGCCTGTGCCCCCATGCGTATGTAGGAATTTGCTATGCGATTTTGCCCGCACTGCGGGGCGCCGCTCATGGCAGGCGCAAAATTTTGTGTCGAATGTGGCAAGGCGGTGAGCGAGGGCGCCGCGCCGGGCGCCGCGGTTGCGTCTGGTGGTCAGCGTCAGGCACCGCCGAAGCCTCCATCCACCACCGGCGTCCAGCTTACCACGGCGTTCATCGTGGTGTTCCTCGGGATCACGATCCTCGGCCTCGGAGCCGCGGCGTATCTGTATCTGCGCCCGATGGCGCCGCGGCAGATGGCGAGCGCGCCCGAAGCGCCGCCGCCGGCACCCGCAGCCGCGCCCTCGCAAGGGGACGCCTCGCTGCCCCCGGGGCATCCGAAGATCGAGCTGCCGACCGAGGCGCGCACCTTCATCGACAAGGTCGAGAAGGCCGCCAATGACAACCCCGACGACATCGCCGCATGGGTGAAGCTCGGCACCGTGACCATGCGCGCCGCCTTGTTCGATAATTCCTACTATAAGAAGGCCTCCGAGGCGTATGCGCACGTGTTGAAGCTCGATCCCGAGAACACCGATGCGCTGCGCGGGATCGGCGACATCGATTACGACCAGCAGCATTATGATGAGGCCGCCGCCGCATACGAGCATTACCTGAAGCATAAGCCGCGCGATCCCGAGGTCATCACCGACCTCGGCACCATGTACCTCTACACCAACAATCCCGACCAGGCCGTGGTGCAATACAAAAAGGCCATCGCGATAAAGCCCGACCTGTTCCAGCCCTACTACAACCTCGGGGTCGCGTACGGCGAGCAGAATGACAAGGGCGATTCCGCCATCGCGTTCACCAAGGCGATCTCGCTCGCCCCCGATGATGACCGACGCAACCAGGCCAAGCAGGCGTTCACGAAGTATACCGGGATGCCGCCGGAGCAGGCTGACAAGGTCGCCTCGACGCTGCCGGGTCCGAAGGTCGCCAGGAACACCGACGAGGATGACGATTCCGACACCGCGCCCGCGCCGAAGCCGCATGCCGGCGGTTTCCATTCCTCCTTCGAGGAGATGATCCGCAACATCCCGTTCGCTGGACCCAAAGTTAGCGCCGTCACCTGGCCGGAGAATCAGAAGGCCACCGTCACGATGGATCACTTCCCGATGGATCAGATGCCGCCCTTCGCGAAGGACAAGTTCCTCGGCGATTTGAAGGCCGGTATCGATTCCGCCAAGGCCGCCAATCACGTCACCGGGCCGGTGCAGGTCGATCTCGTCGATGCGCAAAGCGGCAAGGTGATGCAATCCGTCTCGCAGTAGGATTATGGAACCACGCACCGCCCAGAGCCTCGCGAAAATCGCGCCGCTGCACACCCTGACGCTCACTCATTACGGGCGCAAATCCGGCCGGCCCTACGATGTCATCATCTGGTTCGTGGTCGAGGGCCAGCGCATGTACCTCGGCACCGCGAATCAGACCCGCAACTGGGTCCGCAACATCAAGGTGAAACCCAATGTCATCATCAAAGCCGGCGGCGAAACCTTCGATGCGACTGTGAGTCAAATCACCGAGGCCGCCGAGCGCGACCGGGTGATGGGCCTGGTGCAGCGCAAGTACTGGTATGCCGCGCCCATCATGATGATTGGCCGGATGCTGCAGGGCTTCGGCTTCATGAAAGACAACACCGGCGCCTTCGAGGTATACCCGGCTTAGCTTTTTCTAGGGCAGCAGTGACGCGGAGTGGACAGGGCCGAGGCCGAGCGCCGAGTTGAATGCGGTGGTCGCCGCCGTCATGTAGGGCGCGGGATAAATTCCAATCAGGATCGTGGCCGCGAGCGCGATCATGATGGTCGCCATCAGACCCGGTCGCATCGTCAGCGAGGGAACTTCCGCGCCGCCCTCCTGCATGTACATCGCGACGATGATGTAGATGTAGTAGTAGGCTGCCATCACCGCATTGAGCACCGCGATAACCACCAGTCCCACCAGGCCCGCCTGCAGCGCCCCCGCGAAGAGATAGAACTTGCCGACGAAGCCGACCAGCGGCGGCACGCCGGTAAAGGACAGCAGGAAAATCGCCATCGCCGCCGCCAGCGCCGGTTCGCGCTGCGCGAGGCCGCGATAATCCGCGATCAGATCGTTTGATTCACCGCGCCGCTCCAACGCCGTCACCACCCCGAATGCGCCAAGGTTCGCGACCACGTAGCCGATGAGGTAGTAGAGCATCGCCGCGCCCGCCATCGGGATCACCGCCGCCATCGCGACGAGGAGATATCCCGCGTGCGCGATCGCCGAGTACGCGAGCATGCGCTTGATGTTGGTCTGCACCAGCGCGACGACGTTGCCCACCGTCATCGTGAGCGCGGCGATGACCCACAGCACCCACGACCAGTTCGCACTCACCGCGCCCAGGTGCAGCGGGAACACGCGCAGGAATCCGGCGAAGGCTGCGAGCTTCACCCCGGTCGCCATGTACGCGGTGATGGGAGTCGGCGCGCCTTCGTACGCGTCGGGCGTCCACATATGAAACGGCACCGCCGCGATTTTGAAGCCGAATCCGATCAGCATCATCGCGATGCCGAGCAGCAGGATCGGGCTGCGCAGCGCGACCGCGTGATCCAATGCCGCCCGAATCGGATCGAGTTTGATGGTGCCGACTGAGCCGTAAACCAGCGCGATGCCGTAGAGCAGGAAGCCGGTGGAAAACGCGCCGAGCAGGAAGTACTTGATCGCGGCTTCGCCGGAGCGCGGGTCGGTCCGCTTGAGGCCGGCCAGCACGTAGATCGCGATCGACATGGTTTCCAGGCCGAGAAAAATGATGATGAGGTCGCCCGCCGCCGCCATCAGCATCATGCCGAGCGCGGCGAAAAGTATCAGCGAGTAGTATTCCGCGCCGGGCAGGCGGGCTTCGTCGGCATAATTGAGCGACATCAGCACGATGATCGCGGCGACGAACAGGATCGCCAGTTGGAAAAACACCGCAAAGTCATCGATCGCGAGCGAGCCCGCGAATGCGGTGGTGTTCTGCCCCGACATCGCCAGCGTCAGCACGAAGGCGATCGCAATCGCCGCGATTGCCAGCCATCCGAGGCCGTCGCTCTCGTCGTCGGCCACCCGCACGCCGGCCAGCAGCACCACGATCGCTGCGATCGCGATGGTGATGAGCGGCAGAATCGGGAGCCACTGGAAGTCGATGGCGGCAAGGCTGAAGGGGGTCATTGGTTATCCAGCGCTCCTGGGAGACCTAACCCCTGGCCCCTTCCCTTTAGAGAAGGGGTAGCGGAAAGAGCGACTACTGATGTCGCAAGACTGCTTCTCGTTTCTAACTCCCCTCTCCTGAAGGGAGAGGGGTCGGGGGTAAGGTTTTCCGCGAAATGCACCGCGTGCTTGTCGTGGTCGATGCGCGCCTGCGCCGATTGCACCCGCTGCAGCACCAGCGCCACCGAGGGCTCTATCTTGTCGATGATGAAGCGCGGATAAAGTCCCATCACCACCATCAACACCATCAGTGGAACCATGGTCGCGATCTCGCGCCCGCTGAGGTCGCGGATCGTCTCGTTTATCTTGTGCGTGATAGGCCCGAACATCATCCGCTCGTACATCCACAACATGTACAACGCGCCGAGGATGACTCCGGTAACCGCGAAGGCGACGGCCGGCCATGAATGCACGTAGCTGCCGAGCATGATGAGAAACTCGCCGACGAATCCGTTGAGGCCGGGCAAGCCGATCGACGACAGCATCGCGAACATGAAGATCGAGGCGTAGATCGGCACGCTGTGCCACAGGCCGCCGTATTCGGAAATTTCGCGCGTGTGCCGGCGCATATAAATCATCCCCACCAGCAGGAACAACGCCCCGGTCGAGACCCCATGATTCAGCATCTGGTACATCGCGCCGTCGATACCTTCCGGGTTGAGCGCGAAAATTCCCAGCATCACGAAGCCCAGATGGCTAACCGAGGAATACGCGACCAGCCGCTTCAGATCCGGCTGCACCATCGCCACCAGCGCGCCATAGATGATGCCGATGACCGCGAGCGCCATGAACAACGGCGTCGCTTCGATCGCAACCGCCGGAAACAGCGGAATCGCGAAGCGCAGGAAGCCGTAGGTCCCCATCTTCAGCATCACGCCCGCAAGGATGACCGAGCCCGCCGTCGGCGCGTTGGTATGCGCGTCGGGCAGCCACGTATGCACCGGCCACATCGGGACTTTGATCGCAAACGCGAGCGCGAACGCGGCGAACATCCAGCGCGCCTCGGTCGGCGTCATCTGCGTGTTGTACAAAGTCGGGAGGTCGAACGTGAGGGCGCCGCTGTGCGAATGAAACGTCATCACCAGGTAGATGATCGCGGCCAGCATCAGGAAGGACCCAATCATCGTATAGAGCACGAACTTGACCGCCGCGTAGATCGGCCGGCCGTGTCCCCAGATGCCGATCAGGAAATACATCGGGAACAGCATCAGTTCCCAGAACACATAGAAGAGGAACAAGTCCACCGCGAGCAGCGTGCCGAGCAATCCGGTCTCGAGCGCGAGCATGAAGAAGCAGAACTCGCGCGGGCGATGGTCGATATCGCCGCCACCGGAGTAAAGCAGTGACAGCGAGATGAGGATGGTGGTCAGCACCACCAGCACCAGGCTGAGGCCATCGATACCGAGGTGATAGGTAATTCCGAATTGCGGGATCCAGCTATATTGCTCGACGAATTGATAGCCCGGCTGCCCCGGGTTGTACTTTTGAAACAGGTAGAAGCTGATCAGCAGCGGCAGCAGCGAAAAAATAAACGCCGAGTTCCAGATCGAGCGCTCCTCGCTCTGCATCAGCACGAAGAACGCGCCGATCAGCGGAGCGAATATCAACACGGTCAGGATTCCGCTGCCCATCAGTGCGTCACCAGGTAGAGGTAGTAGGCGATGATCCCCAGCACGCCCAGCACATAGACGAACGCGTATTGCTGCACGTTGCCGGTTTCCAGCCGCCGCGACATTTGTCCGCCGGTCTCGACCGTCAGACCCGCGCCATTGACCAGTCCGTCGATCATGAATGAGTCGATGACGTCGCCGAGCACGAAGGTGGAAATCCAGAACAGCGGCCGCGACACGATGAGGTCGTAGAAATCGTCAACGTAATACTTGTTGAGCAGGATGTTGTAGACCGACTGCGCCTGGTACGCGATGAGGTACGGCATGCCCGGCGCCTTGATGTAGAAATACCAGGCCAGCAGGATTCCCAGGCCCGCCAGGCCGAGCGAGGCGCTGGTCAGCCCGACAAAGCTGCCATGCAGGACGGGCGCATAGTTGCCGACCGACGGGGCGAGGAACTCGCTGATTTTGTCGCCCCACAAAAATCCTTCCGGCAGCCCGACCCATCCGCCGATCACCGCGAGCAGCGCCAGCACCATCAGCGGTATCGTCATCACCGGCGGCGATTCGTGGATGTGATGCGCCTTCTCCGCATCGACGCGCGAATCGCCGTGGAAGGTCATGAAGATGAGGCGGAACATATAGAAGGACGTCATCGCGGCGGTAATGATGCCGAGCAGCCACAGCCATTCGTGGCCCGAGTTATACGCGGCGTCGAGAATGTCGTCCTTGGAAAAGAAGCCTGAAAAGGGCGGAATCGCCGAGATTGCCAGCGTCGCGATCAACATCGTCGCGTAGGTGATCGGCAGATGCTTGCGCAATCCGCCCATCTTGTTCATGTCCTGCTCGCCCTCGAGCGAATGAATGACAGAACCGGCGCACAGGAAGAGCAGCGCCTTGAAGAAAGCGTGCGTCATGACGTGGAAGATGCCCGAAGCGAACGCGCCCACCCCGACGCCGAGGAACATGTAGCCGAGCTGGCTGATGGTCGAGTACGCGAGCACCTTCTTGATGTCGGGCTGCACCAGCGCGATCGACGCCGCATAGATCGCGGTCACCGCGCCGATGATGGCGATCAGCTCCATCGCGGCCGGCGCGAGCATATAGAGGAAGTGCATCCGCGCGATCATGTAAACGCCCGCGGTCACCATCGTCGCCGCGTGGATCAGCGCGCTCACCGGAGTCGGACCCGCCATCGCGTCGGGCAGCCAGACATAGAGTGGAATCTGCGCCGATTTGCCAGTGGCGCCGACCAGGAGAAGGAGCGCCGCGGCGGTAATCATCGCGGGCTCCATCTGGCGTACGTTGGCGCTCAGGATTGAAAAGTCGAGGCTCCAGATGCCGTGCGCACCCAGCGCCGCGACAATTGTGAACATGCCGAGCAGGAATCCGGCGTCGCCCACGCGATTGGCGACGAAGGCTTTGCGCCCGGCGTAGGCATTCTTGAGGTCGGTGTACCAGAACGAAATCAGCAGATAAGAGCACAGCCCGACGCCCTCCCACCCCATGAACATCAGGAGCAGGTTGTTGGCGAGCACCAGGATGAGCATCGAGAGCTCGAACAGGTTCAGATACGCGAAGAAGCGCGCGAAGTCCTCGTCATGCGCCATGTAGCCGACCGAATACATATGGATGAGCGCGCCGACGCCAGTGACGATCAGCGTCATCAGTGCGGACAGCGCATCCATTTGCAGGGCGAAGTCGGCGCTGAAGCGCCCGGCATGAATCCATGGCCACAGCGTGACTGTGAGCACGCTGCCCGCGGGCATGCCATGCAGCTTGATAAACCCGGTCACCGCGACCACGAACGCCGCGAAGATGACGCCGGGGCCGACCACGTTCACCGCGCCCCGCCCCATCTTGTCGCCCCAAAAGAGGTTGAACAGGAACCCGAGCAGCGGGAACAGCAGGATGAGGCCTAAGGCATGGAACTGGGCGGTCATTGAATTAGTGTGCGGACTGCGTTTGCGATCACCATCGCATCAGGTTGAGTTCGTCGGCGTTGACGGTTTCGCGATTGCGGAAAATCGAGATGATGATCGCGAGACCGACCGCCGCTTCCGCGGCCGCGACCGTCATCACGAAAAACACGATCACCTGGCCATCCATCGAGCCCATCCGCCGCCCCAGCGTCACGAATGCGAGATTGACCGCATTCAGCATCAGCTCGATCGACATGAACATGATCAGGATGTTGCGGCGCAGCAGCACGCCGGCGACGCCGATTGCGAAAATCGCGGCGCTGAGCGCCATCAGCAAGCTGTATGAAACCATCATGTGGGCGTTCCCTGCGTTGGCGCGCTGCGCGGGCGATCCGGCAGCGCGCGGCGCGCAACCGCAACCGCGCCGATGACCGCGACCAGCAGCAGGATCGAAGTGGTCTCGAACGCCATCAGGTATTGACCGAACAGCGTCTGGGCCAGGCTGTCGATCGAGCCATAGCCGGCCGGCTCAGGCATCGCGCGGAGCGAGATCCTCGTATGCGCGAGGAATGCAAACAATTCCGCCGCCAGGCCCGCAACCGCGAGCGTCGCGAAGAGTTTCAGGCCGAGATGGCCGATCGGAACCGGCTCCGCCTGCAGATTCAGCAGCCAGATTACGAACAGGAACAGCACCATGATGGCGCCGACATAGACGATGATTTGCAGAAAGCCGACCGTGACCGCGTCGAGCGCCACGAACAGCGCGCCGATCGTTACCAGGGTCAGGATCAACGACAACAGGCAGTGGATAGGATTTTTCTGCACCACCACGCCGAGTGCCGAGATGAGCGAAACCACCGCCAGGAAGATGAACAGCGCGATCGGCATCAGCCCACCGCCCCCGTCGCGAGCACCACGATGAACGCGGTGACCAGGACGTTAAGCAATCCGAGCGGCACCAGCCCCTTCCATCCGAGGCTCATCAACTGGTCGTAGCGAAAGCGCGGCAGCGTCCAGCGCACCAGGATTTGCAGCCAGCAGAAGAGGACGACTTTGACCCAGAACGCGACGACGCCCATCACGATCACCAGCGCGCGCGGCAACAACAGCGCATGGGAACCGAAATGAAAGCCGTCGGGATATAGCCATGGCACCTGCCATCCACCAAAAAAGAACAGCGTCAGCAGCACCGCGACCAGCACCACCTCGGCGAAATCGGTGAGCATGAAGGCCGCCTGCTTGCCGCCCGAGTATTCGGTGAAATATCCGGCGATGAGCTCCGATTCGCCTTCGGGCAAATCGAACGGGACGCGCTTGGATTCCGCCATCCCCGCCGTCAGTAAGAGCACGAATGCGACCGGCTGCAGGAAAATTCCCCATCGCGGCAGAAATCCGAACCACACGCCGCCCTGCTGGCGCACGATGTCCTGTAAATCGAGCGTGCCATAGGTGATGACCAAGGCGATAATCGCCAGCCCCATGGCGATTTCGTAGGAGATCATCTGCGCGGTCGCGCGCACGCCGCCCAGCAGCGCCCATCGATTGTTGGAGGCCCAGCCGCCGAGCGCGACCCCATAAACGCCGATGCCGATGGTCGCGAGAATATAGAGCGCCCCGGCATTGATAGTCGCCGGTTGAAGTTCGACGGTATGACCCCCGAGATGGAAGGTATCGCCAAACGGAACCACGGCAAACGTCACCAGAACGGGAAATAGCGCGAGAAACGGGCCTAAGGCATGAAGAAACTTATCGGCGCCATCGGGAACGAAGTCTTCCTTGGTGAAAAGCTTCAGCGGATCGGCCATCAAGGTGTTCTGAAGGCCAAGATTCGGCATCCCGAGGCGCTTGCCGATGCCGAAGACTGCGGCGCGATTGGCGCCTACGCGGTCCTGAATCAGCGCGCTGCCCTTGCGCTCGAACCATAGCAGGACAGCCGACAGGTTGAGGACCAGCAGCAGGATAACAATGGCTTTTATAGCGCCAATTAGGAGGTCAATCGCCACGTTCGGCCAGCTCTTCGATCAACTTGACGGTGGATTCGGGGGTGAGGTTTTCGTAGAAGCGGTCGTGGTTGAGCTGGAGCATCGGCGCGGTGCCGCAGGAGGCGAGGCATTCGGCGC
Source organism: uncultured delta proteobacterium (assembly GCA_963761255.1). Taxonomy (GTDB): domain Bacteria; phylum Desulfobacterota; class Binatia; order Binatales; family Binataceae; genus DATGKG01. The sequence goes on along the minus strand of CAVXGH010000007.1, from coordinate 268,686 downwards.
GGCCGAGGGTAAATTTGCCATCGGGAGTCGTTTCGCCAACCTTGATGCCTAATTTGTCACTAATCGCTTCTACTATTTGGTCGGCGCCGCGCAGGCGACAGGAAAGATTGGTGCATACTTCGAGGTGCCACTTTCCGACGGGATGTTGGTAGAACATCGTGTAGAAGGTGACCACCGCGCGAACATGCGCCGGCGGAAGTTCCATCAACCTGGCGACATAAAGCTGGGCGTCGCCACTGAGCCATCCAAACTCGCGCTGGGCCAGCCATAAGGTCGGCAACAGCGCGGCCTGACGCGTCGGATAATGGGTTAGCAGCTCGCGATACTCTGCGAGCGCGGCTTCGGAGAACTTTATCTCAGCGCCGTCGGACATGCGCGGCTCTATTACTCAACCTTACGAGGTCAGATGGTTCCGTTGTGGAATTCTAATGACAGGTTCCTAAGATTCCCTAATTATTTCCTCAGCGCAAGCTCCGCGCGATGAACTTGCAGCCTCGCGATAGACGGGTTATCTATCGCGCTGACCTTACTTCGTAAAGACGCGCGGAGCATACAGGCAACCATAGTGAGAATAATCGCCGGACATGCTCGTGGCCGAAAGCTCAAAGCGCCACGGGGACTGACCACGCGCCCCGCGACGGCGCGCATTCGCGAATCGATTTTCTCCCGATTGCTGGCGCGACTCGATTTCGACGGTTTGTCGGTCCTCGACATTTTCGCCGGCAGCGGCTCCCTCGGCATCGAGGCTCTCTCGCGCGGCGCCGCGCATGTGACCTTCATCGATTCCTCCAAAGCCGCGGCCGCCGTTATCCGCGAAAATCTCGCGGCGCTGGGGTTGGCGCAACGCGCGCGCATCATCGCGAATGATTTACGTCGCGCCCTGCCGCAGTTGTCGCAGCAAACGAAATCCTTCGGGCTGACTTTCATCGACGCGCCGTTCGGCGACGACATCAGCAACCAGGTGATGAGAATGCTGGCAGAGTTGCATCTCATCGCCGATAGCGGATGGGTGGTGATTCGGCAATTCAAACGCGCCCCGGAGCCTCCCGCGGCGCCGAATGGCTTCGAGCAGTTCAAAGTTGCAACGATCGGCGATCATAGGATCACTTATTACCGGCGAACCCTCGCGGGCGCTGAGATAGCAGGCGGATGACAGATGACAACCAAGGGCAAGGAATCGAGGACGTCGCTGGCGGTTTATCCTGGCACCTTCGATCCGATTCACAACGGCCACATCGACGTGGTGCGGCGCAGCGTTCAGCTGTTCGACGAGGTCATCGTCGCAGTGGCGCACAATCCCGACAAGGACCATGCGCTCTTCACCCCCGATGAACGCGTCGACATGATTCGCGAGGCGCTCCATGACCTGGAGCCCAAAGCGCGAGTTGACAAATTCAGCGGACTCTCGGTGGACTATGCCGAACGCATCGGCGCCAAGGTCATCATCCGGAGTCTGCGCGCGGTCACTGACTTTGACTATGAGTTGCAGATGGCGGCGATGAACAAGCAGATGCGCCCCAACGTCGAAACCGTTTTCCTGTTCGCGAATCCGAAGCTGTTCTTCAGCGCCTCGCGCCTGATTAAGGAAGTCGCGAGCTACGGCCAGCGGGTTCCCGAGCTGGTCCCCGAATTCGTGATGAATCGTCTTCGTGCGAAGCTCAAAGTGGACTGAACCTCGGATTGGAAGATAGTCCATTCAACCACCATGGGTTAAGGCGAGATCTCGTCCTCGTAGGGGTCGTTCGCGAAGGGGATTAGGTGAATGTTGACTCCTACGAACTTCGCGATAGAATTAGCGCACGAAAACGACACTAACAATAGGAACGCCGCGAGTCCGCCATGGTTCGCGAGTCGCCTCGTAAGCTGGTGGGATGTGGAGCGATTCGCAGCCGATCAATTCTGTGTTCTCGCGGCTTGGATAGAGCATCAAGCAGCGTGGTATCGGGCCAACGTCGGTGAGCATCCGAATGCGAACCCGACTTGGAATCAATGCAAGCGTCTACAACGAAGCCTCGATGATCTAGCGCTCCACTGTAATGAGATCGGTCTCCGCGATTCCGCTGATGGCATAACTGAATTCAGGAATAGCTTGTCACCGCAACCGTGGGGGCCAACCTATGAGCGCGTAAGCTGGCATCTCGGCGAAATAGCCAAGGGCATTCAGCGTGAAATGAAGCGGACTCTATTCCTCTACGTGCCACAGCAACGAAGCGAGTTTTACGAATCTCCACTGGAAAAATGGGAAGCCGTAATTAAACGCTTCCACAAAACCAGTACGGATATTGAGGAAGGCTGTAAATGTTTCGCCCTTGATCGATACGCTGGTGCTGTTTTCCACATGGTCCGAGTAACTGAGCGCGGCATAATCGAGATAGGCCGTGTATTCGATTCTAAAGACCCAAAGCCGGGATGGCGAAGTGTCAGAACGTTAGTTGACCGGATCGTAGACGGAGCCAACTTCAAAAAATTGACGCCGTTTGAGCAAAAACATTTTCCTTTTCTGGAGCAGGTTCGCCCGCTGATGATCGCAATGGAACGCGCGTGGAGAGACAAGATTAGTCATGTCGCTAACGATCTGATTTTGCTGAGCAGCGAGATTCAGGATGGCGTTGCCGAAGACATCATGAACGCCACGCTTGCTTTCATGCGTAGGCTCGCGAGCGATCTGCCAAAGAAAGCTAAGCCCTAAACGCTTTAATCCGCTTCCTGCGACTGGCCCGTAGGCGGACCGAGGCAACCAGGATGGTAGAAAAGCAGCCAGCCGAAGAATAAGGCGAGACCAGCGATCCAGAGAACATGCCAGCCCCACCAGTCTTGATCGATACGTCTCACTCTTGGCCGAGCGCCGCTTTAATCTCTTTTACCAATAGGCGCATTTCCTCGTTCAATCCTTCTAAGTGGGCAATTCCCCATTGCAGCCGGTCACTCTCAGGAAGCGAACGGTAGGTCTTTAAAGCCTCGTCACTACGTCGCCTGAGGTCGGCAACGCGCGGCGCGAACCGCGCTGTTATCGCGACTGGAGCGTTCGACATTACTTCCAGCAGCATTTCAGCTAACTGCATCCACAATCTTAGGAATTCGTCGTGAAGTTCTGTTAACATTGTGCTTCATCTGGCAATCCTCACTTGTTCGCAAGACAAAAAGATGTTATGCGTTGACTAACGCGAGGGATTGCGTTTGGATCTTTAGAGCGGCGGCCTTGTCAGAGGTCAGCCGCTCTTCTTTTTCTTGTGGAATTTCGCCCCTTCGCCGGTCTTAAGCAGCGCGTCGATTGCACGATCGAACGCGCCCATGTCCGCGTTTTGCAGTTCCTCGCGCGCCTCGGCGCGTTCTCTTGCGAGCCTTTCTTCTACGGATTCGGTCGAATTCGAGACTGGTTTCTCCACGCATCCACTTTACCGGCGGGACGCATGGAAGGCTAGCAACGCGAAACTAACTCTCCAAAAATGTCCGGATTCTTTCGATGATTGAAGCGAAATGAGAACTCCGCGAGGTACAGCGGCAGATAGGTTGCGCTGACTTTGTGGAAGCTCCCCATCACGCCGCGCTTGAGCAGACTCCAAAAGCTCTCAATTGTGTTCGTGTGAACGATGCCGCGCACATAGACGCCCTCGCCGTGCTTCACGACTTCATGCCGGATGCCGGAATCTTTGATCGTGTCGTATCCGTGATGTTCATCGCTCACGATTAGATCGACGTTCTGGCTCACCGTCTGCCGGACGAATTGCATCATGCGCGGCCTATCGGTCTTTTCGATGACGCGGCAAACCACGTTGCCCTTTCGAGCAATTGCGCCGATGACGGCGATTTTACCCTTGCCGCCAGTGTTCCCGCTCTGCCGTTTACCGAGATGCTTGTTCTTTTCTTTCCCGCCGATCCACGTCTCATCGACCTCGACATTGCCCATCAGAGCGCCCCAAGCGGCATTGTTCATCGCAGCGCGGAGACGCTGACACATATACCAAGTCGTGTGGTAGTCGGACGTGGATTCTTCCCCGAATACAGTCCGATGGATTTGCAGCGCGCTCATCCCCTTTTTGCTGACCAGCATGAAGTAGGCGATTCGGAACCACGTCTTTAGCGGCTTCTTCGTGTTCTCGAAGATCGTCCCGCTGATGACGCTGAATCGATAGTTCTTGCAGGGCTTGCAGAGCCAGTAGAACGGCTTCGCCTTGAGCGGATACGGCTTCTCATTCCCGCATCGAGGGCAACGTACGCCAGTAGGCCAGCGGCGCGCCTGTAGGAACTGTCGGCAATCTTCCTCAGTCCGAAACCGTTGATCGAATGCATCTAGCGTCATCATGGGATTATAATCGCACAATCTGTGGAGAGAGTCAACAGCAACCTAATCCCCTTCGCGAACGACCCGCAGCGATGTTTCAATTGCAAAAAGCGGATGCGCTAGCGACATCGTTACGAGCGGTTTTCATAGATCGCCGCGCACGGTAAGATTGCCGCGCGGTGAAACTTTCCGCCGCCGAATCTGCTCCGGGAACACAGGCTGAAGCCTGTGCTACAAAGTGACATGCTCAAATTGAATCGCCGAGTCGCCGCTTTGCGGCCGTCCGCTACTCTCGCCGCCGACCAGCGCGCCAAGGAAATGCGCGCCGCTGGTATCGATGTCATCTCGCTCGATGCCGGCGAGCCTGACTTCGACACCCCCGAAAGAATCAAGGACGCGGCTCGCAAAGCGCTCGCGGCAGGCAAGACCAAGTACACCGCGGTCGCGGGTGTTCCCGAACTCAAGGAAGCGATTCGCGCAAAGCTCAAACGGGACAGTAAACTCGATTATGAGCCGGCCGAGATCATCGCGTCGGCAGGATGCAAGCAGGCGCTCTCCAACGTGATTGCTGCGATGTTCGACGAGGGCGACGAAGTCATCATTCCCACGCCGGCGTGGGTCAGCTTTTCCGCGATGGTGGATCTGTCGGGCGCCAAGCCGGTGCAGGTCCGCGCGCGCGAGGATCTCAACTTCCAGCTCACCCCAGATGCGCTGACCAGGGCGATCACGCCTCGCACGCGCGCGGTGCTGATCAATTCGCCTTCGAATCCGACCGGGACCGTGTACAGCGCCGGTCCGCTCGCCGAGCTCGCTGCGGTCATCCAGGCCAACCCGGACATCTGGGTGCTATCAGATGACACCTACGAACACATCGCCTATGACGGCCCGGCACCGCATATTTTCCAGATCGAGCCGCGCCTGAAGAGTCGCGGCATCCTGTTCAACTCGCTCTCGAAGACCTATGCGATGACTGGATGGCGCATAGGATTCGCGGCCGGGCCGAAGGAAGTCATCGGCGCGGCAGGGCGTCTGCAGAGTCAGAACAGCGGCAATCCCAATTCGATCGCGCAGGCTGCGGCAGTCGAAGCGTTCAATGGGCCGCAGGACGACGTCATGGTGATGGCCGAGGAATTTCGCAAGCGCCGCCAACTCATCGTCGAGCGGGTGCGCGCGGTTCCGGGCTTCGGCTTGCCGAATGTTCCGAGCGGCGCCTTCTATGTGTTCCCGAATGTCTCGGCGCTGTTCGGCTCAAGTCATAATGGCAAGAGGATCGCCGATGGCGATGGCTTCGCATCCTTTCTCCTCGACGAGGCCAAGGTCTCCACTGTGGGTGGTAACGACTTCGGCGCGCCGGAACACATTCGCATGTCGTACGCTACCTCGACGGATAAAATTAATGGCGCGTTCGATCGCATCCTCGCAGCGGTGAAAAAACTTCGGAAATAGTTCTGGTTCTTTCGGCGCGATCACAAACGGCCCGCCCACGGTGCAATGCCGCCAAGCGCTTGATCAGCTGCGCGATTGCGCCTGGCTGATTGTCCAAGGGACTCAATTCGCCCGCCGAACCCACCGCAACTTCCCGCGTGTTCTTGCCACGTCGATCGCTACATTAAACCTGCGCCTTCAGAACACCGGCCTATCTCGATCAGAATAGGGGTCCGACTTATAGTGTGTGCGCCGAAACGGAGCTCGGAAGAGAAATGCGCAGCGGGGAGAGCTGTCAAGCCGCGCCCTTCCACTTCGCGCGTCGCGTGTGTGATGTACCAATGATATATATCAATCGTGGCAACCAAGGTTGCGAAAGTATTCAAGAACGGGCGCAGTCAGGCGGTACGGATTCCCAAGGAGTTCCGCTTCGACACTGACGAGGTGCTGATCGAGCGCAAGGGTGAAAAACTCATCCTGACGCCGCGCAAACCGCGGCCGTGGAAAACCTGGGCCGAGTACTTCGCCGGACGAGATCCCCTGCCAGAAGACTTTCCTGATGAAATCGAAGATACGCCAATCAAGCAGACGAAGCCTTGGTAATGTCCAAAGTAATGCTCGATTCGGACATTTGCATTTACGCTATGAAGCGTCACCCTAGAGCGGCCGCGCGAAAACTCGCGCAGCTTGACCCCGGCGATGTCGTTCTGTCGTGCATTGCAGTTGCGGAACTTTGGACTGGTATCTCGAAGTCAACGCGGCGAGAAAGGAGTCAGGCCGAATTGGAACGTTTCCTGGCCGGAATGACGATTCTGGATTGGCCGGCCGCGGCAGTTGTCAGGTATGCCTCAATTCGCACATATTTGGAATTCCGCGGATCTCGCATCGGCGAGATGGATCTCCTGATCGCGACGCATGCCCTTCACGAAGACCTTCCGCTAGTAACCAACAACGCGAGGGAGTTCCGGCGCGTGCCCGGCCTCAAGGTCGAAAGCTGGGTTCGCTAGGGCGAATATCGGGCGAACCTACGTTTCGGATATTTCCAACCAAAAGCCTTATAATTAACTGCGAATGGGAAAGCTTGCTCAATCAATCGGCCTCGCGCCCGAGGGCGGGAAGCTCGCCTTCGGCATTCTGTTCGTCGGCTTATTTTTCCTTCTCATCGGATGGCCGATCCTCGGCGTCCCGCTGATTCTGCTCGCCGTCGCGGTAGGCTCTTTTTTCCGCGACCCCGAGCGCTATCCTGAGCGCACCGACGGTGTGGTGCTCTCGGCGGCTGACGGCAAGGTGACTGATGTCTCCGAATGCACGCTTCCCGACGATCGCGAAACCGTCTATCGTCGCGTGTCGGTATTTATGTCTCCACTCAATGTGCACGTGAATCGCGCGCCCATCGCCGGCGAAGTGGCGATGGTTCAGCATACGCCGGGAGACTTTCGGGCCGCCTTTCGCGATGACGCCAATGTGCATAACGAGCGCAATCTGATCGTCTTTCGCGATGTGGCGGGACGCCGGCACGCCATCATGCAAATCGCCGGCTACCTTGCGCGGCGTATCGTTTGCCGCGTGCATCCGCACGACAAAATCGAAATGGGACAGCGCATCGGACTGATCATGTTCGGCAGCCGGGTCGATCATTTCATCCCTCCCGACTACCGCGTTAGCGTTGCGGTCGGCGAGCGCGTGCTCGCCGGTGAAACCGTTATTGGAGAACTCGCGCAATGACCGCAAATCGTGAAGCTATCCGCGAACCTCGTACGCAAACGCGGATGCGTCTTATTTCGGGCCGGATCCGACAACAACGCAAAAAGGTGGTGGCTCCCTTGCGTCGTGGCGTATTCCTACTTCCAGTCACTATTACCTCCCTCGGCCTCTTGTCGGGCTTCTATTCTATCGTGTCCTCGATCAACGGACACTTCGAGGTCGCCGCGGTGATGATCGCGGTCGCCTTCGTATGCGACGGGCTCGATGGCCGCGTCGCGCGCGCCTCGCGCACCTCCAGCGAGTTCGGCGTCGAGTACGATAGCCTCTCCGACGTGGTCGCGTTCGGCGTCGCACCGGCCTGCCTTGCTTATACCTGGGCGCTCAAACCGCTCAACGGTATCGGCATCGTCATCGCGGGGATGTTTGTCGTATGCGGCGCGTTGCGGCTAGCGCGCTTTAACATCCAGACCGAGACCGTGGATAAAAATCGCTTCGTCGGTCTGCCGATTCCCGGCGCGGCCGCGTTAATTGCGGGCACCGCGCTGTCGTACAGCTACTTCGAACTCGCGTCGCCGCGGATGCTGACGATCGCAATGGCGCCGATCACGCTGACCCTCGGCCTCCTGATGATTTCACGGGTTCCCTACCCCAGCTTCAAAACCATCACGGTTCACAAGCGCGCGCCGATTGAAGTGACTATCGGCGTGGTGATGGCGGCTGCGATGCTGTTCGCGCTTCCGCAGTTGACCGCTTTCCTGTTGGCGGCCACCTTCGTTCTTTCCGGTCCGTACCTCATGCTGCGTGGCGAGGAGATGCAGCCCAAGGTTCCTGTTCTTCACCCTGCTCCGGTACCGATCGGGAAAAACGCCCCGCCGACGGCAAATGGAAAGCAAACCGGCAGCCTTGAGAACAAACCCCATCAGGACCGGGTCTGAAATGAGTCGCCTCATTGCGTTTGTCGTTCTCGCTTCATCGGCGCTTGTAGCAATGGCCGCGTCGGGATGCGTACGGGAAGAAATCGGGCCGACCAACTTTCACACCACCGCCTACATCGAACGTAGCGCGGACGAACAGCAAGCCGGCTCAACCTCCACTCCGCAAACCATCCCCGACGATTCCAGTTCATCCAGCAATCAATCGCACCATTGACTGATGCTACAGCCATCGCTACAAATGACACTACTATGAGTCGCAACCTGCTCCTCGGACTGCTGCTTAGCCTGGCCCTAACCGGGGCCCACGCCGGGTGCGTCGAGGAACAGGCCTAACGAAGGCTGAAAAATCTGAGATGAGCGCCCTGGGCGGTGGGCCGAAGAAGCCGCCCAGGGCGTTTCCTTTTATGCCGCCCAGGCTCCTTCGCCACTCCCGACCTTGGGTCAAAAAGACGGAGGCATTGGAAATGAGCAACTCGAACCCCGCGACGACATCCGAAGAACACGCCGACGATTACGTACGTATCTTCGACACTACGCTCCGCGACGGCGAACAGGCCCCCGGATGCACCATGAACGTCGAAGAGAAGATCGCCATCGCGCGCCAGCTCGAGCGGCTTAATGTCGATGTCATCGAGGCGGGCTTCGCCGCGTCTTCGCCTGGCGATTTCGAATCGGTCAGTCGCATCGCCCAAACTCTTACTCTGCCGCGCATACTCAGCCTGTCGCGCACCCGCATCGAGGATGTCGATTCGGCGCTGAGCGCGGTCGATAAGGCGAAGACCCCCGGCATCCACATTTTCATTGCCACCTCCGACATCCACCTGAAATACAAGCTCAACATGACCCGCGAGGACGTCCTCGATGCGGCGACTTGGGCCGTCACGCATGCGAAGAAGCATCTGGATTACATCGAGTTCTCATGCGAAGACGCATCGCGCAGCGATTGGGACTTCATGGTGAAGGTCGTCACCGAGGTTGTTCGCGCTGGCGCAAACATTATCAACTTACCCGACACCACCGGTCATGCGATCCCCGAGGAATACGAGCAGCTTTTCCGATACATGCGCGAGCATGTGCCGAACTCCGAGCACGTCATCTGGAGCGCGCATTGCCACAATGACCTGGGACTCGGCGTCGCGAATTCGCTCGCTGCGATTCGCGGAGGCGCGCGGCAAATCGAATGCACCATCAATGGCATCGGCGAGCGCGCCGGCAACACTTCGATGGAAGAAGTCGTGATGGCGCTCAAGACCCGCAAGGACTTCATGCACGTCCAGAGCCGCGTCGAGACGCGCCAGATTTATCCGGCCTCGCGCCTGCTCGCGCAGGTCATCGGATGGCCAGTGCCGCCCAATAAACCGATCGTCGGTGACAATGCCTTCGCGCATGAGGCCGGCATCCATCAGGATGGCGTACTTAAGTACAAACTGACGTATGAGATTATGAAGCCCGAGGATATCGGGATTCCTTCCAACAAGCTGGTGCTCGGTAAGCATTCTGGGCGCCACGCGTTCAGCAATCGCCTCACCGAACTGGGCATCGACATTAAGACCGTCGATATTCCGAAGGCCTTCGCGGAATTCAAGAATCTCTGCGACAAGAAAAAGATCGTCTACGATGACGACATTCTTGCGCTGGTGAATGAGGAAGCGCGTCGCACCTCGGAGGCGTATGAGCTGGTTGACGTCAGCGTTACCTCCTCCACGCGCAGTACTCCGCAGGCCGAAGTCACACTACGAATCGACGGCGTGGAGCATACCGCCAACGGCAGCGGCGACGGGATGGTAGACGCGTGCTTCAAGGCGATCTTGAAAGCCGCCGGCATCAATCCGACGCTCGAGCGCTATTCAGTCAAATCGATCACCGGCGGCACCGACGCGCTTGGCGAAGTCAGTTGCCTGATTCGCGAGGATGGCATGACGGTCGCGGGCCAGGGCGCACATAGCGACATCGTGATGGCGAGCGCGCTCTCATTGGTGAACGCGCTGAACCGTCTACGCGCGCGCACTCCGGCGGTAGAAAAAGACGCCGCCGTCGGCGTTTAGTCCTTGCTGCGCCTCTCTCGTGCATTCGCGGGAGAGGCGCAAATTATCATCATGGAACTTTCCGAAATCGATCTCACCGATCTGGATCTTTTCGTTCATGGTGATCCGCACAGCGCGTGGAAGCTGCTGCGGGACGGTGCGCCGGTCTACTGGCACGAGCGGCGGCGCGGCCGAGGCTTCTGGGCCATCACGAAATATTGCGATGCGCAAACCATCTATCGAGATCCGATCCGTTTCAGTTCCGCCGATGGCGTCGTTCTTAACGCGAGCCTCGCGCGCCAGTCTGCCGATGGGACGATATCGGTGGCCGGCGAAAGCCTGCAGGCCGCGCCGTCGCGGCGAAGTCTCATCGCGACTGACCCGCCGCGACATCGCGAGGTTCGCGAGATCATCAATCAGCGCTTCACTCCTCGCGCGATTCGGACGCTGGAGAATAGTGTTCGCACGATGGTCGCCGAGGTGCTTGATGAGATGCTGGTCCTCGGCGAGTGCGATTTCGTCTCCGCGGTAGCCGCCAAGATTCCCAGCGCCACCATCTGCGAAATGCTCGGCGTTCCGCGCGCGGATTGGCCGTTGATGTTCCGCCTCGCGTCGATGGCTGGCGCGCCCGACGAGCCCGAGCATCGCGCGGGTTCCTCGGCGCTCGAGACGATGCGCCGGACGCGGCGCGAGAGCTTCGATTACTTCAAGCATCTGCTGAACGAGCGACGTAAGTCGCCACGCGATGATCTCGCGAGCGTCTTCGCCGACGCATGTTACCAGCGCGCTGCAATTACCGAGGTCGAGGCGCTTTCGAATTGCTTCCTCCTGCTCGGCGCCGGCCAGGAAACCACCCGCAACTCGATTTCGGGCAGCGTCCTGGCGATGACTGAGTTTCCCGATCAATTCGGGATACTCCGCTCCACTCCTGCGGTGATCTCAACCGCAGTGGAAGAGCTCATTCGATGGATTAGTCCCGTCACCCACGCGATGCGAACCTGCACCGAGGATTCGCTGCTCGGCGGCCTTCAAATTCGCGCCGGCCAGAAGGTGGTCATCTGGAATGCCTCGGTTAACCGCGACGAAGAAGTGTTCGAGAACTCGAATCTTCTCGATCTCACAAGAACTCCGAATCAGCATCTGGCCTTCGGTTATGGCGAACACTTTTGCCTGGGTGCCCACCTCGCGCGGTTGGAGATGCGCGTCTTCCTCGAAGAGCTGACAACCCGAGGCCTCGGTTTCGAACTAACTGGCGCTGTCGAGCGTAGTGCTTCGAACTTCGCCTCCGGTATCAAACGAATGCCGGTTGCTGTGGCAATTCAAACATGAATGGCTTTTCGCTACCCGCACCGGGGGCTTGCCGCCCGCTGATAGTTGGGCTAAACGCTAGACCGTTGTTAACCATCTTCAGAGGCATCTCATCTTTAGCAGATTTCTAACGGCAGCAGACTTCTCACGCGCTGGACAGCGCAATTTCTAAATGGCCTACAAGGTTCTAGTTCTAAGGGGTGACGGCATCGGTCCCGAAGTCGTCGGCGAGGCACTGCAAGTTCTCAAACTGGTCGCGCGCGGCTCGGCCATCGATATCGAGTTCAAAGACGGTATCATCGGCGGTCACGCCATCGATCAGTTCGGCACGCCGCTTCCGGACGACGTGCTTAAGCACGCGGCGGAGAGCGACGCGGTCCTGCTCGGCGCAGTCGGCGGCCCTAAATGGGATATCCCAACCGCGCAGCATCGGCCCGAGCAGGCGCTACTCGGCGTCCGCAAAGCGCTGGGGCTGTTCGCGAATATGCGCCCGGTCAAGGCGGTCAAGGAATTGGTCGGAGCCTCAACGCTCAAACCCGAGGTAATCACGGGTGTCGATTTGGTCGTCATTCGCGAGCTGACCGGCGGAATCTATTATGGCAAGCCCAGCGAGCGGCGTCAGGGAAAGGACGGTCGCGAGGCCATCGATACCTGTATCTATACCGAGGCTGAAATTTCCCGCGTACTGCGTTTTGCCTTCGAGCTGGCGCGTAACCGGCGCAACAAACTGACCTCCGTCGACAAGGCGAACGTGCTTTCGACCTCGCGGCTATGGCGCGAGATCGCGATGGAGCTGGCCAAGGAATACAAAGATGTCGCGGTCGAGCATCAACTGGTCGACTCGATGGCGATGCATCTGATGCGCCGGCCCAAGGATTTCGACGTCGTCGTAACCGAAAATATGTTTGGCGACATTCTTACCGACGAGGCCTCGATGCTGGCGGGCTCGATGGGACTGCTGCCGTCGGCTTCGCTAGGCGAGGAAATCAACAGCGCCGGCTTTCGCGTCGGTTTATACGAACCGATTCATGGCAGCGCACCCGACATTGCCGGTCGTGACGAAGCCAATCCCCTCGCCGCGATTCTTTCCGCCGCGATGCTACTTGATCATTCGCTCGGCATGCGCTCGGAGGCTGAATCGATCGAACGCGCAGTCGAGTCCGTCGTGCATGATGGATATCGCACCAAAGATTTAGGTGTCGCCGCCAAAGGCATGCAGCTCGGATGCAAGGCAATGGGGCGGCTGGTCCGCGAACGTATCGAAGCGCAACAACCGGAATCTGAGTAGTTTGTCCCCAGCACGCGAACCGCGAGTGGCAGTAGTTGGAGCGACCGGCGCGGTTGGCAATCAACTGGTCGAGTTGCTGGAAACACGCGCATTTCCCAAAGGCGAGTTGCGCCTATTCGCCAGGGCTTCGGAGACCACCAGCACCATCGAAATCGAGGACGCCGAATTTGAGGTCGAAGAGTTTACCGACCCCGAAGATCTACGCGGATTCGATCTGGCGTTCCTGGCAGTTCCGGAACGCGCCGCCACCGATATCATCGCCGCGCGCCCCGGACCGCTTCTGATCGATCTCGGCGGCGCGCTACGGACACCGTCGGGGCAGCCAATCGTCGCGCCAGGTATCACCGGCCGTGAACGAATCAACGAGCTGCGCGGCAAAATGGTGTTTGAGACGCCTCATCCCGCTGCCCATGCGCTCGCGACGATACTCCGCGCACTCGGTATCGAGAGCGGCTTCGCGTCCGCGACGCTCTTGATGGGCGCCAGCGCCGGCGGTCGCGATCGCATTACGAAAACCGCGGAGGAATCTGCCGACCTGCTCAGCGGCAGCCTGGATCTCGAAGAGAACGAGTATCAGCGCGCGTTCAACCTTTCGACCGGTGATGTAGAACGTCAGGTTTCTGAAGTGGTTCGCGCACAGTGCACCGCACTGGTGGGAAATGCACCGACGCTTTCGCTTCAGGTTATGACCGCGCCGATCCTTCATGGCTCAGTCCTTTCCATTCATCTGCCGCCATCCGAGCACGCCGCTTCGTATGCGGACCGTTTGCGCGACGCGCCGGGAATTCTTTTCGTCGACGATAGCCGCCCCATTGGCGTGATCGATGCGCTGGGGCAGGAAGCCATCGTCGTCAAACTGGATCGACATCCAAGCGGCACGACCTTGTTCGCGGCCTTCGACAACGCAAGACTGGCGGCGCTCATCGCGATCTGGATCGCGGAAAATCTCCTGCTCACTTCACATTGATTGCAGATCAAGCTCACCATCGAGTACGACGGGACTAACTACTGCGGCTGGCAACTTCAGAGCGGGCAGGATTCCATCCAGGCGCGCATCGAGGCCGCGCTGGAACGGATTTTTGCGACCCTCGTGCGGGTTCGCGCCTCCGGTCGCACCGATGCGGGCGTCCACGCGCGCGGACAGGTGGCGGCATTCACGTTGCCACGTCCGTTTGATGCTGTGGAATTGCAACGCGCCCTCAATGCCACACTCCCCAACGACATCGTCATCCTGAATGCCGAAACAGTCGAAGACACTTTCGACCCGCGGCGTCATGCGATTGCGCGCGCATACGAATATCGAATCCTCAATCAGCTCTGGCCGTCCGCCTTCGAGCGCCGATACTCATGGCTGATCCGCGACTCTCTCGATCTCGATCGAATGAATGCCGCCGCGGAATCATTTATTGGGGAGCATGATTTCGCTGCTTTCCGCACCCTCGGCACTAAAGTGAGAAGCACCATTCGGCGCGTGCGCATCAGCGAATGGCGGCGCGAGGGGGTCCACCTGCTCTATCGCGTCGAGGCCGGCAGCTTCCTGCGCCATATGGTCCGCACGATGGTCGGTACCATGGTCGAGGTCGGCAAGCGCAAGATGGAACCCAGCTTCGTTGCGGAAATCCTCGTGCGCCGGGAGCGCTCGATGGCTCCTGCAGCGGCCCCGCCACAAGGCCTCTTTCTCGTTGAAGTTCGTTACTGATCCCACGCCAGACTTGGTCCGCCTCTCTTCCAGGTTCAACGGCTCTCGCGAGTCGTGCAAAATGAGCGACCTGACGGGCGGAACTGCATGGCCCTTCAGGATCGCGTTCGGGCACAAGGACCAAATGACACGGCTGTTGAAAAATCTGCCTGATCCTTAAGAAAAAGCGCGATTTTTCAACCCACCCCGCTTGCAATAACCAAAGCGCTCGTTCAGGCTTGCTGGCAGCCCACAATCAGGGCGCAAGGAGGAGGATGATGACGCAGTCGCAAGTAGCAACGCATCTGGCTGACAAAGTCGGGATCACCAAAAAACAGGCCAAGACCGCACTCGAGGAGCTCACCGCGCTGGTAGTTCGCGAGTTGAAGAAGGAAGGCTCGCTTCGCCTGGCGGGGCTGGGAATTTTCCGCAAGCGCAAGAGCAAGGCCCGGATGGGCCGCAATCCCGCGACCGGAGAGGCGATCAAGATCCCCGCGCGCACCCGGTTGCGTTTCACCGCCGCCAAGGCGCTCAAGGACATGGTCCTCGGCACCAAATAGTTCAGCTCGATTTTTCCGGCAAACCGCGAGATGGGTCATGCCTCTCGCGGTTCGCTTTTTTGCTTAGGAACTTCGCCCAGCTGGCGCCTCCGGCGTGTGAACATGCTCGGGCCGAAATCCCATCCCAATTACTCGCGCCGGAATCCGGCGCAACATCGGCCACCGTCGCATCAGCTTCAGAAATCCTGGAAGTGGCGGCCGCTCATGACTCGCGAGCAGGCGGCTGATGAATCGATTTTGGATAAAAATTTGCAGCCCCTGAATCATCCGGGTGGGAAACTCGCGGCGGGTTTGCACTTCGCGCAACGCATCGACGCTGACTGGATTTCCGCGCAGGCGCGCGGCGAGAATGTTGGCGGTCGCGACCGCGTCCTGAATCGCGAGGTTGATTCCTACCCCTCCGATCGGAGACATCGCATGCGCCGCATCTCCGATGCAGAGCAGGCCGGGACAAAACCATCGGCGTAAACGATCGACCGCGACCGACAGCAGGCTAATCTTGTCCCAGTCCGTGATCTCGTTTACGCGCTCACCAAGATACGGCGCGAGGGCCGCGAGCTCGCGGCGGAACGCTTCGATCCCATGCTGCTGGATCTCCGCGAAGCCTCCCTTGCGAATGACAAACGCGCACTGCCAATAGTCGCCGCGCTCGAGCAGAATGAGAAAGCGCCCAGTATCGATGCGGCCGAATGTTTGCCCCGGATCGCTCGGCGCCCGCGATATTCGCATCCATAGTACATCCATCGGAGCGCCGAGATTCATCACCTCGAAACCAGCTTTGGCGCGCATCGTCGAATGGCGGCCGTCGGTGCCGACGACGAGATCCGCGCGAATCTCCATCGCACCAGACCTGCTGTGAGCACGCACTCCCACCACGCGGCCGTTCTCCTCGATGAGATCGTCGCCCTCGGTCTCCATCATTAGATGAAAACCTGGATAGCGCTTGCCGTGCTCGGCGACGAAGTTGAGAAAGTCCCACTGCGGCATGAAGGCGATGAATTTGCACTCAGTCGGCAGATGGGAGAAATCGGCAACGGTCACACGCTCGCTACCGAACTCGGCGTCGAGCTGGCGCACCTCGTTATGCGGCCGCTTCAGAAAATCTTTCAGCAGGCCGAGCTCGTGTATGAGCTCCAGGGTTGCCGGATGAATGGTGTCGCCGCGAAAATCGCGCAAGAAGTCCGCATGCTTCTCGAGCACGACGACCTCGACGCCGGCGCGCGCGAGCAGGAAGCCGAGCATCATGCCGGACGGACCGCCGCCCACGATGCAACATCGAGTACGAATCTGCTCCACCCCGGAGGACTCGGGTGAGCTCATTCCGCACCACCGCCATTTTTACCGGAAGCTCGATTTTTTTCGCGCGCCGCCGCGCGGATCTCGCGCACCTTGCCGAGGTACTCCTTCAGCCGTGCCTCAAATCCGCGCTCCGTCGGTTGGTAGTATTCCGTACCTATCAGTTGATCTGGAAGAAAGTCCTGCTCAGCCACACCGCCCTCGAAGTTGTGAGGATATCGATAGTCCTTGCCATAGCCGAGCCCCTTCATCAATGGCGTCGGCGCATTGCGCAGATGCAGGGGTACCGCAAGCGCGCCGAGCTCACGGGTATCCTGCCGCGCACGGTTCATCGCCATGTATGAGGCATTCGACTTGGGAGCGCTCGCAAGATAGGTCACGCCCTGGGCGAGCGGAATTACGCCTTCGGGCAGCCCCACAAAATCCACCGCATCCTTCACCGCGATCGCGATCTGAATCGCCCGCGGATCGGCATTGCCGATATCTTCGGATGCGAAAATCACCATCCGCCGGGCGATGAAAAGCGGATCTTCGCCCGCCTCGACCATGCGCGTCATCCAGTAAAGTGCGGCGTCAGGATCGCTTCCGCGCATGCTCTTGATGAAGGCGGAGATAACGTTGTAGTGCTCCTCGCCGGCACGATCGTAGAGCAGCGCCTTATGCTGCGCCGCCTCGCTGATATGGGCGGTCAGGATCTCTTTGCTGCCGGCATGCTGCGCAAGCTCAGCCGCGATCTCCAAGGTGTTGAGCGCTTTGCGGGCGTCGGCGGATGAGAGGCGCACCAGTTCCGCGCGCGCATCTTGATCGAGAGTGAGGCCGAGCGCTCCGAGGCCGCGATCCGGATCGCTCATCGCGCGATTGATGATAGTCGCGAGCGCATCGTCGGAGAGCGGATTCAGCACCAAAACCCGGGCGCGTGATAAGAGAGGCGCCACGACCTCGAACGATGGATTCTCGGTAGTCGCGCCAATCAACGTGACCAAACCGCTCTCGACATGCGGCAGGAAAGCATCCTGCTGGGCCCGATTCCAGCGATGGATCTCGTCGATGAAGACCACGGTGCGGCGCCCAGTCGCCTCGAGCTCGCGGCGCGCATCGGCCACCGCCTCGCGAAGATCGGCGACACCCGAACTAACCGCGCTGATCTGGATAAACTCCGCGTCAAGCTTCTTCGCGAGCAACAGCGCGATAGTGGTTTTGCCGGAGCCCGGCGGTCCCCACAAAATCACCGAATGAAGTCTGCCCGCCGCGACCATCTCGGAAAGCAACTTGCCGGGACCTAGCAGATGCTCCTGGCCAACCACCTCATCGAGGATCGCGGGCCGGATGCGATCGGCGAGCGGCTGCGCTGCGGGCTTTTTTTGCGGGAACAGGCTCCCGGATGCGGCTTTGCGCCTCATCCTTCGACGCTATCATATGAAGTCCGCGCGGCAAGTCGCGGCAAATCGGCCCTCCCGAAGCCGTTTGCGCGAAAACATGGCGATGTTCTAGGTTTGAGGCGGGCTGGACAGGAGCCGGCACCACCTATGATCGTTGGCATCGATATCGGCGGTTCAACCACCGACGCCGTAATTCTCGAAAACGGCAGTATCCGCGTAGTCACCATCGAGGCGAATGATCCCGTCGCAGCCGCTGCCGGCGCGTTAGGGAAAATCGTCGGTGACGTAGGTATTAACCTCAGCGACATCGAATGCGTCGCCGCGACCGGTGCGGGCTCGCGCGCGCTGGGCGACCAGCTTTTCGGGCGTCCGGTCATGAAGGTGAACGAATTCACCGCGATCGGCGTCGGCGGAACGTCGCTGGCCAAAAAAGATCGCGCGCTGGTCGTCTCGCTCGGAACCGGCACTGCGATCGTCTCGGTGAGTCAGGCCGAGATTCGCCACGTCAGCGGAACAGGTGTCGGCGGCGGAACGCTGCTCGGACTCGCGAAACATATGCTGGGCGTGTCGGGCCTCGATACTCTCGAGGCGATGGCGGGCCGTGGCGATTTGCATCGCGTTGATCTAAGCGTGCGCGATATCGCGGGCGGTCCGATTGGCGATCTTCCCCCGGGAACCACCGCCGCCAACTTCGGCAAGGTCAGCTCGGATGCCACGCAGGATGACAAGGCGCTCGCGATCATGAACATGATCGTCGAGGTCATCGGGGTGCTCGCGATCGCGACTGCGCGCGCCTGCGACCAGAACGATATCGTGCTTACGGGGAAACTGACGCGAATCTTTCGCTTCATGCAGAACCGGCGCAAGCTCGAGTTCGTGTTCGGTCGCGGCATGGTGATTCCCGAGCACGCTGACTATGCGACCGCGATCGGCGCGGCGCGCACCGCGCTCAAAGCGACCAATCAGCCACTCTGAGCGGTTTCCTTACCCAAGCCTCGTCACGTTAGAATGCCGGACCGGCGCGCACATTTTGCGCGCCAGTTCGACGATAAGAAGAGGACGATGGCTTCAGAACTTCTCAAGGGTTTTCGGATGCTCGATCTCACCGACGAGAAGGGCGCGATGTGCGGCAAAATATTCGCCGACCTTGGCGCCGAGGTGATCAAGGTCGAGCCGCCCGGTGGATGCTCGACGCGCCGCATTCCGCCGTTTCTCGAAGATGAGGTCGGACTCGATCGGAGCCTCTACTTCATCGCCTACCAGGCCGGCAAAAAATCCGTCACCGCCAACCTCGATACCGCCGACGGTCGCGCGATCGTCGCGGACCTCGCGAAGAAATGCGACTTCCTGGTCGAGTCGTTTCAGCTCGGCTACCTCTACTCAATTGGCCTCGGTTATGAGGCGCTGGCGAAGCTGAATCCCAAACTCGTCTACACCTCGATAACTCCGTTCGGCGACAAGGGCCCCGGCAAAGACTACAAGTGGGCGGATATTATCAGCTGGGCGGCGGGCGGGATGATGTACCTGATGGGCGAGGAAGGTAAGCCGCCGATTCAGATGGCGCTTCCGCAAGCCGGACTGCACGCCGGCGCCGAAGCCTCCGTCGCATCAATGATCGCGCACTATGCGCGCCAGACCGACGGTCTCGGTCAGCGCGTCGTGGTCAATATGCAGGCCTGCATCGTGTGGACGCTGATGAACGAGCAGGCGATGCCGATTCTCCACGGCAACCATTTGGGCCGCTCCGGCGTGTCGGTCGGATCGCTGGGTGTGCGGCGCAAAATGGTTTTCCAATGCAAGGACGGCTACATCTCGAGCGTCATCGGGGTGGGGCCGACCACCAAGAATCTCATGGACTGGGTGCTGGAAGCGGGCTTTGGCTCCGAATGGATGAGAAAAATGGACTGGGCCACCTGGACGCCCGGTCTGTTCATGCAGGCGACCGAAGAAGAACTCGCGCGCATCGCCGACATGGAAACAGGCATCGAGAAGTTGTTCATGACGATGACCAAGGATGAAATCTATGCGCAGACTTTGAAGCGCCGCTTGCTGCTCGCGCCGGTCGCCACCGAGGCTGACATCGCACGCGATGTGCAGCTGAAGGCGCGTGGCTACTGGATCCCGGTCGATCACACCGACACGGTCGGGCGAACGCTCACGATGCCGGGGCCGTTTGCGAAAATGAGCGAGACCCCGATCGTCATCAATCATCGGGCGCCTCGGCTCGGTGAGCATAACGACGAAATCTACGGCGAGATGCTCGGGCTAAGTTCGCGACAATTGACCAAGCTGCGCGCGATCGGCGCGATCTGACCCGCGAGGAAAACATGAGCCGTTTTGCCTTCGAAGGAATTCACGTGCTCGACTTCGCCTGGGTCGGAGTTGGGCCGATTACCACCAAGTACCTGGCGGACAATGGCGCCGAGGTGATCCGCATCGAGTCGGTCTCGCGTCTCGATGTGCTGCGCATCGCGCCGCCGTGGAAGGACGGCCAGCCCGGCCCCAATAACAGCCAGTTTTTCGCCAGCTACAACACCTCGAAGAAAGGCATCACGCTCGATCTGGGGAAACCCAAGGCGCGGGAGCTGATTCTGAAACTGGTCCCCTGGGCGGATATTGTGTCTGAAAGTTTCACGCCCAAGGCGATGCGTAACTGGGGTCTCGACTACGAGCATCTGCGCGCGATCAAATCCGACCTCATCATGTTTTCCACTTGCATGCAGGGCCAGACCGGCCCCAATGCGATGTATCCCGGGTTCGGACAGCTGATGGCGGCGCTGTCGGGCTTCTATTACATCTCCGGCTACGGCGAAGGGCAGCCGCCCGCTCCGCCCTACGGCGCGTACAGCGATTTCGTCGCGCCACGATTTCTCACCTCGGCACTGATTGCCGCACTCGATTACCGGCGGCGTACGGGCAAGGGCCAATACATCGACATGTCGCAGTATGAGGCCGCGCTCCACAATCTTGCGCCCGCGCTGATCGATTATTTCGCGACCGGCCGCGAATTGGGGCCGCAGGGCAACGCGTCGATCCGTTACGCGCCACATGGAGCATATCGATGCGCCGACGAAGGCACCGAGGAGCGCTGGCTCGCGATCGCGGTTGCCAATGACACCGAGTGGCAGTCAATGCTGAAGGCTCTGGGAGCGGACAACAGCGATCCTCAATTTGGTACCCAGCTTTCACGCGTCGAGCATCGCGAGGCGCTCGATCAATTGGTCGCCGGGTTGACGCGTAATCGCGCCGCCAGTGATCTAACAACGCGACTCCAGGCGGCGGGTGTTGCCGCGTATCCGGTGCAGAACTGCGTAGATATCCATCAGGATGAAAATCTCGAAGCTTTCGATTTCTGGCACTGGCTCGATCACAAGCACATGGGTCCCTCGCCATATGAAGGATTGCAGCATCGCCTAAGCCGCACGCCGGGCGAGCTTCGTAGTCCCGCGCCGATGCTCGGCCAGCATAACGAAGAGATCTTTCGCGGGATGCTTGGGCTCTCGAGTGCGGAAATCGAGCAGTTGCAAAAAGAAAACGTGATATTCTGAGTTCGGTTGCCGATGGCGGCCAACTCTCATCGTGAGATACGAACTCCGCATCGCGCTGCGATATCTGCGCGCACGCCGCAAAGACGCCTTCATCTCGGTGACGACGCTGCTCAGCGCTGTGGGCGTGATGATTGGCGTCGCCGCGCTGATCGTGACGCTCTCGGTAATGGGCGGCTTCGAGGCGAGCCTCAAAAAGCGCGTCCTCGCGCTGAGCTTCCAGGTCGAAGTGGTCAGCATCGAGGGTTCGATCCCCAAATACGGCGAACTGCAGAAAACCATCGCCGCAGTCCCGCACGTGAGCGGCTCCGATCCTTTCGTCATCGGTCAAGCGATGCTCAGTTCGGGGCGCGGACTCGGCGGCGTGGTGGTTCGCGGCATCGAGCCGGATAATCCCGTCATCACCTCACAATGGTCTCAGTACATGATCGCCGGGTCGCTGGCCGACTTGCTCAAGGCCTACAACCCGACGGCGGCGGGACAGGAACCGCCGCAGGGCGCAATTGCGATCGGCGAGACGCTGGCGCAGAAGCTCAAAGTCAAGCGCGGCGATCCGATTCGCGTGATTGCGCCGATTGTTGGCGCGGGCGGGAACCTGACCGCACGCAGCGCCAACTTCGTCGTCGGCGCGATTTTCGAATCCGGGATGGCGTTCCTCGACGCCAACATCGTGTTCATGGATCTGATGCGGGCGCAAAACTTTTTCGGACGTCCCGGCGTCGTGGACGGCGTCGACGTTCATCTCACCTCGCTTGATGCCACCGATCAGGTCGCCAACACACTCCGCCAGACACTTCCGTCGCAATTTCGCGTGCGGAGCTGGGTGCAGTACAACGAGTCAGCCGCGGCCGGCTTCGCCATTCTGCGCCGCGTGTACGCGATGGTGCTGATGCTGCTCATCGGAGTCGCCGCGTTCAATCTCATCGCGACGCTTATCATGGTGGTGATGGAGAAGCGCAAGGATGTCGCCGTTTTAATGGCGATGGGCGCCACGCCCACCGAAATTCGCCGCGTCTTCACCATCAAGGGCTTGATCGTCGGCGGGGCCGGCACGCTGGCCGGCCTGGTGTTCGGCGCGATCGGATGCGTCCTGCTCGGGCGCTATCACTTCATCCACATCTCGCGCGAGGTCTATGGGATCTCGGCGGTGCCGATCGCGGTCGATCCGCTCAGTTTCGTCTGGGTCGCGATCGCCTCGATGGTGCTGTGCCTGCTGGCGACGATTTATCCGGCCCGGCAAGCCTCGCACGAATTGCCGGTCGAGATTTTCCGTTCCTAAGCGCGGTCGTAAACTGCGCGACCTTCGAAGAAGGTTGTAACCACTTTAGTGTCGGCGATGTCGGCTGGCGCGATCTCGAACAGATTGCGATCGAGCACGATCAGTTCGGCGGATTTTCCTACTGATAACGAGCCGGTCACGTTTTCCATACCCATCGCACGCGCGGGATTGGCCGTGTAAGCGGCGATCGCGGCCGGAAGATCCAGGGCCTGCTCCGGCCAGAGCGCGCCGGCGAATTTCCCGTCCGGGTTGCTGCGGGTTATCAATCCCTCGAGGCCAGACCATGGATCTGGATTTGGAATGACGGGCCAATCGGTGCCCGTCGCGATCAATGCACCCGCTTCGAGCAAGTTACGATTGGGCCAGTATTCGCGCACGCGCTCGCCGACCGCCTGCTCGATGCCGTCGATGATCTGATTCGGATACCAAAGAATCGGTGAGAGATCCGCGACGACATTCAGCTCCTTAAAGCGCCGCACATCCGCGCGATCGACGAAGCCTGCGTGCGCAATCTGATGCGCGAGTTGCGTGGCGCCCTTGAACGATCTCACTACATCGATCGCGTCGAGCGCGGTCCGCACCGCGCCATCGCCGGCGCAATGGATTTTCACCGCGAGGCCGCGGTCTTCCTGCTTTGCGATCAAACGGGCCAGCTCCGGCAGCGTTTTGGTGGTAGCGCCACGAAAGCAGCATCCATGTGCCTTGTCGGCAACGTATGGCTCGATGAACGCGGAAGTCCGCGACATCGGAACGCCATCGAGGAAAATTTTGACGTAGCTCGGGCGCACATGTGGGCTGGTGAATTTCGCGCGCTGATCGATAAGCTCGTCGCCAACGAGGTCGTTCAGAAATCCGGCCCGCTCCGCCATCATCGAGCCGACCACCCATGCCGAAAGTTTTCCCTGTGCGTCGAGGGTGTTGTAGGCCGACAGCACCGCGCCGCTCACGGCCGCATCCTGGAAGCCGGTCACGCCGAATGAATTGAGAATCTCCACGGCGCGCGCGACCGCTGAGACATTTGCCTCCAAGGAGTAGGGATTCGCTACTTCAGCCGCGCGCTCCACCGCCGCGACCGCCGATTCGAACAGCAATCCGACTGGAGCCTTGGTCGATTCGTCACGAACTATGACGCCGTCGTGCGGGTCCGGCGTACTCGCGTCGATGCCGGCGAGTTCGAGCGCGCGCGAGTTGACCCATCGATTGTGTACGCTGTCATCGCGCAGTAAGACCGGATGGCCCTCGCTCGCCTCGTCCAGTGCGCGCAATGTCTCCAGCGAGGAAAGCGTGGTGGTAAAATTGCTGCCCCATGAGCCGCCGACGATCCAGGCGCCGGGCTTGGCCTCGCGCGCGTCGGCGCGCACCACCGCGAGCACCTCTTCGAGCGTGAGCGTCGGCAGGAAGTGGCATTCGAAGAGATCGGCGCGCCCGCCGAGGATCGGATGTACGTGGACGTCATTGATGCCCGGCATGACCATCTTGCCCTTGAGGTCAATGACGCGAGTATCGGACCCGATCAATGCGTTGACCTCGCCATCAGTACCGACCGCGGCAATCTTCCCTTCGCGAATGGCGATCGCTTGCGCCCACGGATTCGAGGGATCGACAGTGTAAATCCTGCCGTTGTGCAGGATGGTATCGGCGAAGTCAGTCTTCTTGATGGCAGCCATGTTTCCTCGCTAAGAGACCTGTTCTTATCGCGGAAACGGGAACATGGATCAATCCATAAGTACCACGAGGCGCATCCAGTTTCAGGCCATGCGGAGGCTGACGGCATCGATGACGGTGCCGGCGGGTACGATGTGCTATGGCTCGCGCGAGCGGCGGGTCAGGTCTTGTCGGGCGCGGCGTCTTCGGGCTTGGGCGGCAGCTTCGGTCGCCTTACCACCAGCGTCTCATGCCCGCGCACCTTGATGGTGCGCGCCGGTCCCGAGGATTGCCCGTTGGAACCGTTGCTGACCTGGGGACGCATCGGCTTGGAGCCGTTGCGTTGACGCCGCCAGTTGTCGAGTTCGTGGGAGAGCTTCTGTGCGACGGTATTGTCGCTGCCCTCGCGGTCATCGTGCGCCACGATGTCGGCCCCCGTTTCGCGCGTTTCGTCCTGTGCGCCTGGTGTTACCTTTGAGCTCATGTGGCTCCTCTCTCCATAAAAATGGGTTCGTGCTCCTTTCGGTCGTTGTGGACCTCACGAAACCTCACTCATCGCAAAATGTACTCTCGATAAAATTTCGCATGCGCTATAGCGCATCAAAGAATCTCAAACGTGAAATTTGGATGGATTTTTGAATATGTCCGCTGTGGCCCAGACGCTAATCCGTGGTGATGTTCGGCGGTTTTTGGTGCGGTTTTTTTGAAAAGGATCTTAAGGCTGGAGCGAAATGCGCCGGACCGCAGGAACTGGCGCGCAGTCCGGCGCGCTTCAATCATTTTTCCTCAGGTTTGGAACAGGCTCTGCATTCGCAGCGCGAGGCCCATGTCGCCCGCGATACGAAGTTTGCCGCTCATGAAAGCGACCTGCCCATTGAGTTTGCCCGACAGCATGTCCAAGTAATCCTGCGCGGCCATCGAGATCGTGATGTTGGGGGATGGATTCGCGCCTTCCTTTACCTCAACCGTCTGATCCTTGATGATGACCTGCCACTTTCCGCCGCCGTCGCCGGAAAGGTCGAATTGGTAAATCGCGTTGAGCCCTTTGGCCGCTTCCTTGTTGAAGCGACTGGGCATTATGTCGAAAGCCTGCTTGGCAGTCGTTGGTGCTTCATCAGCCATGGGAAAGGAACCCTCCTGGGAAGAGCGGCGGCTGCCGCGCTATGCGAGCATTGAATCTTTACAATTTGAGGATGTCAATACCACCAAATCTGATTCAAACATATCATGCCGATGAGACGCGGTGCGAACAGAATCCAATCGCCGGATTGCCCGCCTAAAATCCAAACATATTCCCCGGCACCACGCGTATCAGATTGGTCCGTACGGTTACCGGCGCGGCGCCCTCGGTGATCGTCACCGCGCGGCTCTTTTCGAGCTCGGTTTTCACCTCGCCGTCGAGAAAAGCATCATGCCCGATAACCTTCACCGTGACCTTGCCGAGGCCCGCATTGGCGAGTTGCTGACCGATTTGGCTTTGTTCCTGCGCCCAGTCGGCCTCATCGGTGGTGATGTTGTCCACTACCGAGGTCACCCCGGGGAGATTGCGGATGGTTTGCTCGGCGAGCGCCTTCCCGCTGTCATCGAATACCTTGCCGAACAGAGTGACGGTCCCGCCACTGGTGTACGCGTTGACGCGGCGCAACTTCGGATTCGCCTTGAGGCGCGCCCGCACCTGGTCATACAGCGAAGGCGTCGAAGTCGGATGAGGCCGGGGCTTGTGCCGCGGTTTCGCAATCGTGACCGGAGGCGCGGCTGCGGCGGAAGGAGCGGCCTCGGGTGAAGGCGCCGATGCGACGGGACTCCCGGCGGCAGTCGAGCCCGCGGCCTCGGCGCTGGGCGCCGCGGCCGGCGATGCCTCAGGCGCCGGACCAGAAGCATACTCGGGCGGTTCAGTAGGCGAGAGCGCGGTCATTTTGGTCTGCAAGTCGGCCTCGATGCGAGTGGCCTCCGCGGAATCATGCGCGAAGATGATGGGATAGTCGGCATCGACCTCGCCGGCGCTGCTGATGGGAAACTTCCAGATCTGCATCGCAGAAACGACCTTGGCATCGAGGGCGGGATTGGGCGAGGTCGAGGTGCGCACCGCGCTGGTCTGCACCGTACCATCGGCGCCGATGTGGAGACGGATCAACATCCCATCGGCGAGCTTCGGATCGGTGGTGAGCGAGTTGTTGTAAGTATCGACGAGGGACCCACGGTTATCATCGAAGGCTTTGCGGATGATGTCGGCGCTGCGATCCGGCGAGGTCGCCGCGGCGCCCGACACTTGCACCGGAAGCGCATTGGCGAGCGTCACGATCGGGCCACCCTCGACAGGAGCCGGCGAAGCGATGCCGACCGGCGACGGGGCGACGGAAGCCTCCTGGTTTTTGCCCGCGCTCAAATGAATCGCAAACCAGGCACCCGCCGCGAGCGCGATGATCGCCGCCACGATGTACCCGATCAAACCTAGCGTCGAGCGACCCTCGTCGGGCTCTATCGGCGCCGACATCTGCGCGGTCGGGGGCTGCGTCGAGGTCGGCGAACTGCTCAGTCGCGGATATGGCGATGGCGTTTTAGGCGGGGTCGCAACCGTCCTCGATTGGGAGGGCGGCGGTGGCGGAGCACCGGCCTGACTCTGGTCGAGACGCGCGCCGCAGAAGTTGCAAATTATCTCGCCCGGCTCGGCCTTGCCCCCGCACACGGGGCATTCGCGCGGCTGCTCCTGCCGGGTGAAGGCCGGCTCGGAAACGAGCGGACTGCTATCAGCTTCGCAAAAGTTTTCGCTGTCGGGATAGGTTCGGTTGCATCGGGGGCAGGTCTTCATGTTTTGGCGCCTGTCCCAATGATATTGGCCGCGATGGCGCGCGCCAACACTTTCCGCTGGGTCGAGTCTACTCTCTAATCATGCCTCGCAACCCCCATCCGTTCGAGGGTGGCGCGAAGTGATTTGAGCCATTGCGGCGTCCCCTCTTCAAAGAAGGCCGCACAGTTTTTTTGCTCGACGTCGGAACACTCGAAAACCGTGGACCACTCGACGAACGCTCGATTCCCATCGACGATAGGTGTGACGCGCCCGGTTCCCCGATAGTAGGTTATCGCGCCGAGAGGTTCGCATGACTCGAACGTGTAAGACCGCTCAAGGTCGGAATGCTCCAGCAGGCGTTGGCGGATGCGAGTGTCACCGCTCGAGAAATTTCGGATGGCGCCGACGGCGTCACCCGATTTTCCTTCCTCGATATGACTCTCGTCGATCCCCTCAACCCAAACCGGATAACTGTTGAAATCGCGAATCACACTCCAGACTTGCTCAGCGGGTTGGTCGATCACGGTGCTGTAATAAACTTTGTTCATGGGTTCTCATTCCTCGCGGGCTAAACCTTGCGTCCGTTCCTTATAACCCCGCCCTCGAAGGAATGTGAAAACCAAACCCGAATGCCGTGCCGGAGTCCCTCAACCTTGCAGAGGAGTCGCGGGCCCAGCACCTGTACGAATCAGAACTGCGCCATCACATCGTCGCGAAACCGCTCCATCTGGATGAGCTGATCGCGGGTCGAAGGGCTCGCACCGAGGATCACCCGCTCGACTCCCATGTCGCGCATCCGCTTCACCTGATCGACGGTGATGGGTCCGCCAAATCGCGGCGCTATCGTCAGCTCCAGCGGCTTGCTTCGATGCTGCTCCTTCTCGTGCTCGCGCAAGCGCTTGATGACGCGATCGACCTCCTCCATCTTCTCACCGATCCCGTACCATCCGTCGCCGAGGCGCGCCGCGCGTTTAAGCGACGGCTCGGTATGCCCACCGAACACGAACGGCGGATGTGGTTTCTGTACCGGCTTGGGATTCATCTTGAACCCCTCGATGCTGACCGTCTTGCCGTGATAGACCGGCTCCTCGCTGGTCCACAGCGCCTTGAGCAGTTCGACATATTCGCGCGACCGCAGCGCGCGATCCTTGAAGTTCATGCCCACGCCTTCGAATTCCTCTTCGAGCCATCCGATGCCGACGCCGAAGATGAAGCGTCCGCCCGACAGCACATCGAGACTCGCAACCGCCTTGGCCGTCGCGAAGGGATTGCGGATCGGCAGCACGAAGATCCCCGTCGCGAGGCGAATCTTGCTCGTGAGAGCGGCGGCATAGGCGAGCACCAGCATCGGATCGTGCAGCGGCGTCTCCGGCGGCGCCGGCATCCGTCCACTCGAGGAGTATGGATACGGCGACTTGTAATTGGTCGGCAGGATGATGTGCTCGGGAATCCAGAGCGACTCGTAGCCGAGTTCCTCAGCTTTGTGCGTGACCGAAGTGATGCTCGAGGGTTGGGTCTGAAAAAGGAACGTCGCGAATTTCATACCATGCTCCGCCGCTGCGTTGCGCGAGAGGACATATGCGCCCGCTGGAAAGACTTTTGTGATGCTGGATTGTCAGACCGGATTTCCATCGAGCCGGAAACCGATTCGCACCTCAACCTGGAAGGTCAGCTCACCGTTCTTGCCGACTGAGCCACGAGTATTTTTGACCTCGAACCAATCGATGTTGCGCAGGGTTTGGCTCGCCTTGGTAATCGCGTAGCGGACGGCTTGATGGATGCTCTCGTCGGAAACGCCGACCACTTCAACAATCTTGTAGGTTTTGTCTGGCATTGGATTTCCTCCGCGACCTTCGAACTTCTCATGGTGCTGTAGCGCTGTCGCGGGCTGGCTGGCAAGCGAATGCTATGCGCCGAGGGGCGGGAAACCGGACGCGAACACGGCTGGATCCTCGATAGTGCGCAAATCGAGTTGAAAGCCCTCGTCGATGATACGGCCGATGATTGGTGGATGACCGCGGCGAAAAATATCGGCAATCGAGTTCGCCGAAATCCTCGGATGCGTCACGCGAATCGCGACGGTCGGCAATTCCTCGGTCGGCAACGCGCCCGAACCAATCTGCGAGGTCGAATCGATGATCTCGCAGCGAAACTCCGCGCCTAGGTGATCGGCAAGGATGTCGCGAGCACGCGGCGCGATCTGTTTCATCTCCGCGATCGAGCGGGTGAGGAATCGGAGCGTGGGAATATCCGCCGCCAGGTTTCCGGAGCGCAGATATAATCGTAGCGTCGCCGAAAGAGCGGCGAGCGTCAGCTTGTCGCACCTCAGCGCACGCTTCAGCGCGTTGGATTTGAGCTTGGCGACCATTTCGCGCTTCCCAACTACGATGCCCGCCTGCGGACCGCCAAGCAGCTTGTCGCCGGAGAAGGTCACCAAATCGGCGCCCGCCGCGATTCTCTCGGCGACGATCGGCTCGCGAGGAAGTCCGTACGCACTCATATCGATGAGCGCGCCCGCGCCGAGGTCCTCCATCACCGGAATTCCACGCGCGCGGCCAATCCGCACCAACTCTTCGAGCGTAACCTCGCTGGTGAAACCAACGACGCGATAGTTCGACGGATGCACCTTGAGCAGCATCGCAGTTTCCGGACCGATCGCATTTTCGTAGTCGCCCGGATGGGTGCGATTGGTGGTGCCGACTTCGCGCAGCCGCGCGCCACTGCGAGTCATAACATCGGGTAATCGAAACGATCCGCCGATTTCGATCAGCTCGCCGCGCGACACGATGACTTCGCGCCCCTCGGCGACCGCAGTCAGCGCTAGGAGCACCGCCGCGGCATTGTTGTTGACGACCGTCGCACCCTCGGCTCCGGTGAGCGCGCAGAGTTCGCTCTCCACCAAGGCATCGCGGTCACCACGACCTCCACCTTCCAGGTCGAATTCAAGATTGACCGCCGAGCGCGCCGCCTGCGCAAGCGCCTCGATAGCGGCCTCCGGCAAAATCGCGCGCCCGAGGTTGGTATGGAGCACGACCCCGGTCGCGTTTACAACTGACTTCACAGTCGGCTGGTCTGACGACGCCGCATGCTCAACTTTCGCGAGTATCTTTTTAATGATGTCTTCGCGATTGGCCGCATCCGATTTACCGCTTGCGATTGCGGCTCGGATCGAACTCTGTGTACGCGTGACGAGGGCCTTGAGATACGCCGGAGAGAGGCCTTCCAACGCAGGGTGCGCGACGGCTGCGCGAATGCACTCGTTCAACCGAAGGCATCGCACGCAGCATCGAAGCTTGCGCATCACTGGGTTGGTTTTTCGATTTTTTTGGCGAAGCTGCCACCGGCATCGATTATCAATCGACGCGGCGGAGGTTGTCGAGCATTTCCTTGGCGCCGATGTAGCCAACCTTCTGATGCTTAATCTGTCCGTTCGAATCGATCAGCACCGTCGTCGGCACTCCCTGGATATTGAACTTCGATCTGATGGCGGCGTTCTTGTCATCCTGCGCGGTTAGGTCGGCACGCATCCGCACGAAGCGCTGCGCCTCTTTCACCACCGCGGGATCAACAAATGTAGAATGATCCATCTCGCGACATGGGATGCACCAGTCGGCGGCGAAATCCACCAGCACCGGCCTGCGCTTCGCGGTGGCATCGCCGAGCTGGACCGGATCGAAGGGCTGAAAATCCACCGGCTTAACTTTCGCTCGCGGGATCATCATGAAGATTAGCGCGCCAACTGCGATGATGCCGAGGCCGCTACGAAGCACCAAAAACGGCCGCCAGTTGCGCCCCGCCGGCGAAAAGAAGCCGAGGAAAATTCCCGCCGCCGCCGCATAATAAGGAAGGATGCGCGACATCAGGTGATTCGGAATGACCGGATCGAGGAAATAAATCGCGAGGCCGACCAGGATGAATCCAAACAGCTGCTCGACCCACGCCAGCCATTCGCCGGAGCGTGGCAACCGTCGGATGCTTCCTGCCGCCATCGCTAGGCCGACGTACGGCAGACCGAGTCCGACCGCGAGGGTGAAGAAGAGCGCGAAGCCGAACAGCGGATTGCCGCTGCGCTCGACCATCAGCAGCAGCCCCAGCACGATCGGTCCGATGCATGGGGCCGCGACCACTCCCATTCCGAGGCCCATCAGAAATGAGCCGGCGTAACCGGGTCGCGCCGCGCCCGCCCATTGCGCCATGAACTGCGGCGGCTGGATGACAAAAAATCCGAAACTCGAGGCCGCCAGCACCAGCATCATCGCGGCGACTGCCGAGAGCACAAACGGATTTTGCATCGCGGCCCCGAACAGGCCGCCGGAGAGCGCGACCGCGACGCCGACGCTGGAAAACATAATTGCGATGCCGAGCACGAACAGAATCGCGAGGCTCAATACGCGTCGCGGACCGCCGCCCTGGTTGCCGAAGTAGGCGATGGTCACGCCAATCAGTGGATACACGCATGGGGTCAGATTCAGCGCCAGCCCGCCGAGGAGCACGAGCAGGAATCCGATCGCATTGCCACGTCTGGAAAAGGTGCGCGACAGCCAATCCGATGATTGCGGCACGGTGCTTTCTGCGGCGACAGCAACCGGTGTGCTAGCTCCCACTTCGTAGACATTTGATACGCCCACCACATTGCTGATCGAAGTCGGCGCGAGGCACTGGTTGTTGTTGCACGCCTGATAATCGAGCGTGACGGTCAGGGAATCCGTCGCACTGACGCCGGCATCGGACTTCAGCGGGACGCGAAACTGCACGTCGCCGGTAAAGACCGAAAGCTCCTCCGATGAGAATGCGAGGCGGGTTTTCTCAGCCGCGGGATATTGGACTTCGCTGGCCGAGACGCCCTTGGGTAGCGTCAAGTTGATCCTGGTTGGAATGTAGTCCGCGTTCGGCGGGTGATTCGAATTGATGTGCCAGCCGGTATCCACCGTCGCATCAATGATCAAGGTGCTGGTCGCACCCGGCGCCAGAGGTTTATCGAGGCCGACCTTCCCGAAATGAACGACCGCGGGTACTTTGAGCGCAGCCATCGCGGCGGGCGCCATCAGGACCGCGACGATCAGGATCAGTCCGTAGACAAATGCGACATTGCGTCGCAAATTCGTCGTCAGCGTTTTCTCCGCCCCGATCAAAATCCGGCTCTCCTCATCACTTCCCGTTCGGATGCGCTGTTTGTAGCCCGTCACTGAGCGGAACGCTGCCGACGATTTCCAATCCATAGCCGGGAAGATTGGCCAGCCGCGGCGGCGTGTCCGACAGAACGATCATTTTCCGCACCCCGAGGTCGCGAATGATCTGCGCGCCGATGCCGTAGTCGCGAAACTCCGCGTCGGGCAGGTTTACCCGCGTGGTCGGGGCCCGCCCGCCTTGCGCATTGAGGGCGTCGAGCTCGGCCGCGATGGTGTTCGCTTCGCGCTTGACATAAAGTAGTACGCCCTCGCCGGCGGCCGCGATTTTCTCCATCGCCGCGCGCAGCAGCTTGCGGGTGTTGCGTTGTGACAGCGCGAACACATCGCCGGGAAGATATTCGCGATGAGCTCGCACCAGGATCGGCCGCGACGGATCTATATTTCCCATCACCAGCGCCAAATGCTCGGTGAAGTCGACCAGCGTGCGGAACACAATCGCGGTGAACTCGCCGTAGGCGGTGGGCAGCTTGGCCTCGGCGATGCGCTGCACCATGGTTTCGTTGCGCAGGCGATATTCAATGATGTCCGCGACGGTGACGATTTTGAGATTGTGCAGCTTGGCGAATTCGACCAGATCGTCGCGCCGCGCCATCGTCCCGTCGTCTTTCAAAATTTCACAGATGACACCGGCCGGCTTCAGCCCCGCCAGCCGCGCGAGATCGACCGCGCCCTCGGTCTGGCCGGTCCGCACCAGCACGCCGCCGTCACGAGCACGCAAAGGATAGACATAACCAGGAGTAACGAAACCCGCCGCCGTGGCGTCCTCGCGCACCGCCTCGAGGATGGTAATCGCGCGATCCTGCGCGGAAATACCGGAGCCATGGCAGCGTCGCGCGCTGATCGAAGTGGTGAACGCGGTGCCCAGCGGCGCCTGGTTGTCGCCCACCATCATGTTGAGGCCGAGCCGCTCGATACGGTCCGCCGCCATCGGCAGACAAATCAGGCCGCGCGCGTGCTTGGCCATAAAGTTGATGAGCTC
This sequence comes from uncultured delta proteobacterium, assembly GCA_963761255.1. Taxonomy (GTDB): domain Bacteria; phylum Desulfobacterota; class Binatia; order Binatales; family Binataceae; genus DATGKG01. The sequence continues at coordinate 235,383 of CAVXGH010000007.1, read as the reverse complement.
GGGGGTGGCCTTCTCGGCCGCCATGCTGAGGTCGCCCTCGTTTTCGCGCTGCTCGTCATCCATGAGGATGACCATATGACCGCGGCGGGTTTCCTCGAGGGCTTCTTCGACCGAAATAAATGGCGCCGCAGCCTTGGTACGGGGGCTAATCTCTCCGAACATCAGTTGGACCTTTTCCGGGCGTAAGGGCGGTATTCTCACTCCACCCAATCAGAATTTTAACCATCCTGCAAAGCGCGAGTGAATCCCCTTTCTGTTATCCTGACACGGTGACGCGCGACATCAAAAAGGCGGTGTTGCTGGCGGCCGGACGCGGGTTACGTCTCGGCGTACTGACCGGGCGCATGCCCAAGCCGATGCTCGAAGTCGCGGGTCAGCCGCTCCTTGGCCATATCGTCGATGCGCTCGCAGCCAACGGCGTTCGCGATATCGCAATCGTCACGGGCTATCTCGCAACACATATAGAGGAGTGGTGTGCAAGTCAGATGCGAGCGCGTCAGGCGTTGCAGCTCTCCACGATCCACCAGCCAGATCTGAACGGCACCGCAGGGGCGATGCTTCTCGCGAAGGATTTCGTCCGCGCCGAAGCGGCATTTATTTTTGGATGGGGCGACATCCTGATGGATGCCGAAAATTATGCGCGCTTCATTAGGTGCGCGCGGTCGCAGTCATATGACCTGATGCTCTCGATTAATCGCGTCCGCGATCCATGGCGCGGCGGCGCGGTGTACGTCGATGCCGATATGCGCGTTGAACGGCTGGTCGAGAAGCCTGCGCGAGGAACCTCGTCGACAAACTGGAACAATGCCGGCTTGTTCGCGGCAACACCGCGCATCTTCGATTACCTTGCCAAGCTGAAGCCCTCGCCTCGCGGCGAGCTGGAATTGCCGCAAGCCATCGCCATGATGATCGACGACCGATGCGAGGTAGTTGCGGTGGATGTGCGCGGATTTTGGAGCGACGTCGGAACGCCGGAAGATTTAGAATCGGCGCGCAAGCTGTTCAAGCCGGCCCACGTAAAATGACCGCGACGCAGAATTGGGCCGGCGACGAACTCGCGCGCGCCGAAGCGCTGGCGATGACACTTCGCGCATCATCGAATCGCTCCAGCAGGATTTTCGCAGTGCGTGCGCCAGGCCGAGTCAATCTCATCGGTGAGCATACCGATTACAGCGGACTGCCGGTGTTGCCGATCGCGATCGATCGCTCGACCATCATCGTGGCAGCGCCGCGCGATGACTCGAAGGTCGAGTTGCACAACGTCGATTCTCATTTTACCGCCAGAGAGTTTCGACTCGAGGCGAGCATTCCTCCTTATCCCACTGGCGACTGGGCGAACTACGTCAAGGCGGGTTTCCAGGGCGTCATCGATCACTTCGGCAAGCTCGGCGTTGGGGTCGAGCAATTACGTGGCCTCGATATGATCGTCGATGGCCGCGTGCCCCCAGCCGCGGGTCTTTCCTCATCGGCTGCGCTGACCGTTTCATCGGCGCTCGCCCTGATGGCTGCCAACGACCTCGCGCAAGACGCCCTCGAAACCGCGCAAATGGTCGCCCGCAGCGAATGGTACGTCGGCACGATGGCTGGGGGGATGGATCAGGCGGCCTCGATGCTCGGGCGGCGCGACCACGCGTTGCTTATCCATTTCGATCCGCTGCGCGTAACGCCGGTGAAGATGCCGCCGGGCGCGGCGATTATCGTCGCGGACAGTCTCGAAGTTGCCGACAAGGCTGGCCGCGTGCGTGAGGCATACAATCGCCGCGTGGTCGAATGCGCGATCGCGGCACGCGTCATCGGCAAAGCGCTCGGTCTCGAAAACGTGTGCGTGCTTGGCGATCTCGTAAAGCAAATCGAAAAATGGAGCGCTCACGATATCGTCGAAACGCTTGCGGGGAGTGCGCCCGAGAGCGTCAGCTTCGCGCAAGCATCGAAGCTTTTGACTGCTGACGAAGAATCGTTGCGCGCGGAAATACTCGGCGATGACAGAACTCGCATCGTGATCGACAAGTCGCGTCCGCTCGAGATCCTCCGCCGCGCGCGGCACGTCCTGACGGAGACCGAGCGAGTTTATGCCGCCGCGGAAGCGCTAGCAGCCGGACACCTCGAAGAGATGGGAGCGCTGATGGACGCCTCGCATCGCAGCCTGGGGGACGACTTCGAAGCCAGCACCTCGCGCCTCGATGCGATGGTGGCGTGCGCGCGCGAGGCTGGCGCATTCGGTGCGAGGCTGACCGGCGCCGGCTTCGGTGGATGCATCATCGCGTTAGTACCTGAGGCGGACGCGGGCGCGGTACTGAAGCGCATAGAACGAGACTGTTACGCGAAGCTTGGTTTAGAGGCTGCGTCGCGCGCGCTTCATACCGTCGTTCATGCGGGTCCGGGCGCGGATGTAATCGAGTTGCGATGAACGAGACTTACGCGCCCTTTTGTCTCAGGTAGTGGCGATGCGCTTTGGCGCGATTGCCGCAAGCTTGCATCGAACACCAACGGCGCGTGCCGTTTTTGCTATCATCCAGAAAAAGCCACAGGCACTTCTCGTTCGAGCATTCACGAAGCTTCGCCAGCTGGGGGCCCACGAGCAAATCAGCAGCGGACCATAATACCGGCGCGAGGATCGAGTTTGCCGACGGCTTCGACTCCTCGACCTGCCACCCAAAATGGTCGGCCTCGCGAGTGAGAATTGTACGCATCGGCGCGGCGCCGATCGCCCGGTTGAGGAGATCCAGATCCGCGTCGTCCGGATGCACGCCCGACGCGATGGTATGGAAAATCCGGTAAACAACCTCGCGAAGCTCAATCGCCTCGACGAAAATTTCCGCAACTCGCTTCGGATGCCTCTCCGACCACTCGTGCAAATACTGCACGAGATGCGATGGCGTCACGCCCGCATCGCCGCACCATTTAATCAGGTCCGCGAAGGTGTGCAGGCTCTCGCTTGGCGAACTGCCCCGGTAGGCGAGCGTGTTCGCGAACCCCAAGCACATTTCGATGCGAGAGGTAAGAACGATTTCACCGTCCCCGTTTGAACCAGCAGAGGTACCCATCTGTTCGTCATTCTAACCACTATGGCGGTTGACACAAACCGGCGCTGCGGCTATATCTAACTATCTAGATGGTTAGTTTAAGGAGGCACGTCATGATTCATCACGTTTCGATCGGTGTTAAGGATCTCGCGGCGGCTAAAGGTTTCTACGACAAGACGCTGGCGCCGCTCGGGATCAAATGCCTGGTGGAAGGCGACTCGTATCTCGGTTATGGCGCTGAGGGACCGGAATTCTGGGTGCTACCGGTGAAGCATCCCGTAAAAGCCGACCCGGAATCCGGTTTGCATTTTTGCCTGCAGGCGCCGAGCCGCAAAGCAGTTGATGGCTTTCATGCCGCAGCACTGAAGTCGGGCGGTCACGAAAATGGCAAGCCGGGGATTCGCAAAGACTACGGCGAAAACTACTATGCCGCGTTCGTCGTGGATCCCGATGGCTATCGCATCGAAGCTTTCACGGAAAAGAAGGAATAGCGCATGTTCGCCGAGCGCGCTCCAGGAGCGGGTGGGAGCGCGCTCGGCAGCTAAGATTTCTTAACGATGCGGGCTGAATGTGATGGGAGGTCGAGCACCTCAGTTTTAACGGCTTGCGGAACGTCACTTAAGTTCAGATGCAGATTGATCTTAACACTCGAAAGAGTCCTTACCGGCGAATCGCTCATGACATCCGCCACCAGTGGCGGTTCAATCTTCGCTGCGGCGTCGACTTCCGCGCCAATGCGCGCAACTTCGCTATAAAGGCGCGCGCTGGCCTGATCGAGTAGGCGCATATCATCCGAGATCAGAAGCATCCCACCCGAGGCCGCGATCGTCCATGCCAGCGCCTCTCTCTCATCATTCGAGAGCCGGGTTTCTTTCGCCCGCAGCATCAGGCAATCAGGATCGTTCAGCCACCAGCGTCGATGCATAAAGCTGCGCGCGAGGATCGCGTCGATCGCGAGCGCCGTCCCTGGCTCGCCGGTCGCGCCCGTCGTTGCGCCCCAATACGGCGCCACGTCAGGTCCGATGCGCATGCCGTCGACGATACCAACGGCGGTGCCGAGCGGGCATCCACATCCGAGGATAAATGTGCGCTCGCCCGCGCCACGCCGAATCGCCTCGAGGCCACGGCGCAGGGTTTCCGCACGGGTCGTCTTCGGATCGTGCCGAACTCCTTCGGCCGCGGCCGCATAGAGAAAGTCGAGCTTCAGATATTGGTAGCCGAAATCCTCGACGATTTTTCTGAACAATCGTTCCAGATGTTCCGTGACCTCCGGATGACTCGGATCGAGCGCGTAGGCGTACTTGTCGTCGCTGGCGGTCCAGTTGGGATTATAGCCGGCGCGCAGTGGTTCACCGTTCTCATCATGTCTGATGAACCAGGCGCCATGCTCGCGCATGAGGAGTGAATCGCGCGCGGCAAAAAACGGCGCGGTCCAGATTCCCGCGATGAAACCGGCTGCGCGAATTTCATTGGCCAGCTTTTTCAGGCCGCTGGGAAATTTCGCATTGGTGCGATCCCAATCGCCGAGCGCGGACTGATAGCCATCATCGAGTTGCACGACTTCGAGTGGAAATTCCGAGCGCAACTCCTTGAGCGCGCGCAGGTTGGAGCGCATCGCGTCTTCGGTGACGGCGTGAAAATAGTGGTACCAGGAACACCATCCGCGCTGGTACGGCGCGCTCGTCCGCGCGCCCATTTTGTCGCCGAGCATCTCCGCGAAGCGCAAAGCCGTGCGGCCCGAGCCCTCTTCCGAATGCCAAAATGCGAGCGCTTCGATCTCGCGCTCCTCGCCCGATAAGAGCAGTACGTCGTCGAGCAGCGCCCGCGCCATCACCAGATTCGGCGTTCGCACCGTGATGGTCGTGAGCTGACGCGCCGCACCAATGAATCCGGCGAGAAAGCACCGCGGCGACGAATCGCTTTCCACGATCGTGAACTGCTCCGAGGTCGCGCCCTCCGGCGCATCCTGCGGACGCACGACTTCGCTCTGATGATTGACTCTGGCGATCCGGCTCAGATCATCGCGTCGATGCGTATAGACTCCGACCGCGACTGGATGCGACGCGCTCCACGATTGATAGCCATGCTTGAAAAACCGCGCGGACGCATCGGCAGGAAATCCGGTGGCGATATGAAACCGCACCGACTCCAGATGGATCGGGCTGCCGCTGCGATTCGAAACGGAGGCCTGCACAATCGATCGTCCGTCGTGCCGCTCGACGCGCGTGGAGACCGCTACGCCACCAGCTTCGGCGCGATGCTCATCGATATTCAGTTGCAACGTCCGCGCCGACGCGCTGCCATCACGATATCGCAACTCGATTTTGTCACTCGGCATCTCATCTAAACCTATGCGCGCATCGCGCGAAATCGCAACGCGGCTCGATTAGCGATTCGCGGTCTGGCAAACTGAAAGTTCCTCCGGAGTTTGATCATCGATACGGTACCGGAAATCGAAGCGGCTGAAGCGGATGAGCAATCCACTGATGCGTCGGTCGAGAGCGTTTGGGACGGAAGGCTGGCGGCCTTTCGCGCGTTGCGGCATCGCAACTTTCAGCTCTTCTTCGTCGGTCAACTAATCTCGCTCATCGGCACCTGGATGCAGTCGGTCGCGCAGGCGTGGCTGGTGCTGAAGCTCACCAACTCCGCGATGGCGCTGGGACTGGTCGCCTTCGCCGCCTACTTTCCGATGATCATGGTGGGGCTATTCGCCGGCGCGGTAGTCGATCGCGTCGATCGACGCCGCTTGATCGTCGTCGCGCAAACCCTGCTGATGATCAGCGCCTTCGTGCTCGCGGCGCTCACGTGGGCAGGCACCGTGAAGGTCGAGTACGTCATTTTTCTGGCCGCCTTCAATGGGTTCGTGAGTTCGTTCGATATGCCGGGCCGGCAGGCATTCGTAGTCGAGATGGTCGGGCGCGAGGATTTGCCCAACGCTATCGCGATGAACTCGATGATCTTCAACGGCGCGCGGATGGTCGGTCCCGCGGTCGCGGGGATCCTGATCGCGATCATCGGGGTGTCCGGATGCTTCCTGCTCAATGGCATTAGCTACCTCGCCGTGATCTGGAGCCTGCTCGAAATGGAGCTGCCGCGCCGCGTCGTCAGCGAGGCGGCGGGCTCGATGTTCCGCCGCGTGCGCGAGGGCCTACATTATGTATGGCACCATCCGCCGTCGCTCTATCTGATGATTTTCGTCGCGATAAGCAGCGGCTTCGGGATGCAGTACACCGTGCTGATTCCGGTGTTCGCGAAAAACCTGCTCCATAGCGGAGCGAGCGGTTACGGCTTCCTGATGGCGGCGCAGGGACTCGGCGCGGTCGCGGGCGCGATCGCAATGAATTCGCGCGCCTCGACGCCGCGCGCGCTGCGGCAGAACCTGGTGTTCGGCATGTTCTGCACCGCGGCCGCGATTTTTGCCTTCGGGGTTTCGCCCTCGATGCCGGTCTCGTTGGTCGCGCAAATGTTCATCGGCGCGGGCCTGATGCATCACATGGTTACCACCAACACCATGCTGCAACTGTTCGTTTCCGACGAATTGCGCGGCCGCGTGATGAGCCTCTACACCTTGTCCTTCATCGGCACCGCACCGCTCGGAAGCCTCGAAGTCGGCTTTCTCGGCGATCGTCTGAGCCCGCGCATCGCGGTGATGGTGTGCTCAATGTTTTCGCTTTTTTGCGGGTGCTTCCTTCTTACTAAACTGAAGATGTTTGCAGCGGCGCAAGAGGCGCATGAACGCCTCTCCGATGCCAATGGCGCCGATACCGCGGCTGCCGAACCCGCCCTCGACTAGCAACTCACTTCAGCGGATGCAGCTTCGCGAACGGGTCCCATCCCGCGTCGCGATGCCATTCGTATTCCATCCGCGCCGCGATATTCTCCGCGGTTTTTGCATCCGTAATGCGCGCGATGATTGCCAGCGCCATGTCGATGCCGGCCGACACCCCTGAGGAGGTCGAGAACTTTCCGTCGTCCACCCAGCGCGCCTCATGCACCCATTTCACTTTCGGCCCCTGCTCCGTCACCCACTTGAATGCGAACTTATTGCTGGTCGCGCGGCGTCCATCGAGCAGTCCCGCTTTCGCCAGCAACGCCGAGCCGGTGCAGACCGACGCGACGATTTCGGCCTTCTCGGCGTGCGCGATCAGCCATTCCAGCGCGGTGTGATTGGTGACCTCTTTGCGCGTGCCGATGCCGCCCGGCACCAGCAGGATGTCGATCGGCGGGCAGTCGTGGAAGCCCGATTCGGTGAATCCGAAGTCCGCGATCACCTTGGTGCCTTGCGCGCTGGTCACCGCGCCGGCGCGTTCCGCGACGGTTATGACGCGGCACTTGCCCTCGTAGGCGAGGATCCCGAACGCTTCGAGCGGACCGAACACGTCGAGGACTTCGAAGCCTTCGAACAGCATCACGCCGAATGTCTTCACTTCCGCCATCGATGACCTCCGTGGGTTTTCTGGCGATCTCTCTGGGAACGACGAAGCTACTCAGCCGGCGCCGGCGAGGCAACTTCGCCGAGGATCTCGCGCGCCTCGCTCGAATAGACGCCGCGCCCATCGAACAGGATCAGCGGCGGTTCGATTGCCACCTCGATGCCGCCGTCCTTGCGCGTCTCGATCAGGATGGCCGCGGCAGGCGCGTCTAATATGCGATGCACGAAGCGAATCCGCTTCGGTTCGAGGCGATGCTCGCGCAGTATCGAGATCAATTCCGCCGATCGATCAGCGGCAAACACGAAGGCGGCTTTTCCGCCGCGGCGCGTATAGCATGAGGCCGCCGCAATGAAGTCTTCGAGGGTCGCGGAGCTTTCGGACCTCGCGATACGGCGTCCTTCTTCCGGGCTGACGCGACCGGTTTGCTTTGCGCGATAGGGTGGATTCGCCACAATCGACGTCGAAGCTTTCGCGCGGCAATTTTGCGTCGCTCCATTTTGCGGAGGTCTGCCGCGATCGCGCGAATCGAGTGAGCGCCGTTGAGTTCCGCGTTGCGACACAGCATCGTAACCAACTCGGCCTGGATTTCGAGCGCGACAATTTCGCGCGGCTGATAGAGCGCATCAATCGCCAACGAGACGACGCCGGTTCCTGCGCCGAGTTCGAGGATGCGATCGCTCTTGCGCACCGACACGAACCGCGCCAGCAGGATGGAGTCGACCGAGAAGCGGTAACCTTGGCGCGGCTGGAGGACGCGGATCCGTCCGCCTAGGATCGCGTCGCAGGTTTCGCTACTTTCGGTAGTCTTCATGGATGCCGCCGAAAAAGGCGAGGCCTATGCTCGCATCTTCCGCAAAGCCGGAACCTTCCTCGGCAAGGGCAACATAGCTCGCGCGGTGGAAGTGTTTAAGGAGGGCGTCGAGTTGGCCAACTCCCTTGGCGACGAGCGGATGGCCGCGCGCTTCCAGGCCGAGATCGATCGCGCCCAACCTGGCTCTGAAAATCGCGAAAAATAGCCGATGGATTTAGACTTCGCCGACGGTGTTGCCAGGGTGGACCATTCTGTCAATTGCCCTTCGCGCAAGCTAGGTTGGCAATGCTCCTTACACGAAGGATCTGGCAAATGCGGAAACAGATTCCGAAAAGCGCACCAGCGCAGACTTCGTTACTCGCTTTCGGCTTCAGCAACCACAAGTTCTTCGCGACCGAAGCTCCTGACGAAAAGGAAGCATGAAAAACGGAGGCCTAGCTCTCTCATTGAAGACAGGTCTTTGTTTGTTGGCGATAACGATGCTGAGCGTTGCCCTGGCGCCGCCCGCCTTTTCGCAAACCGCCAGCCCCTCGGCCGCTCCGGCTCCAGGCGAGAGCCAGGAAGTTCGCGTGGTCGTGGCGGTTGTGCCACCGTTCGTGATGCAACAGAACGGCAATCTGACCGGCTTTAGCATCGACCTTTGGGATGCGATCGGTGCGCGGTTGAAGATAAAGACGAACTATCAGCTCGTGCCCAACGCAGCCGGGGTCGAGGACGCGATGCGATCGAAGGGCGCCGACCTGACCGTGGTGCCGGTTTTCATTACCTCGGCGCGCGATGAGATCCTCGATTTCTCATATCCAATAATGGATACCGGCCTGCAAATTATGGTGCGCGATACCGGCCAGGGGACGCGGACTGCTAACCCTCTGTGGGACCTGCTGCGTCTACTGTTTTCGCGCACGACTATTGTATGGCTCGGCATCGCCCTGCTGCTGGTCCTGGTTCCGGCCCACCTGGTCTGGTGGTTTGAACGGCGAAGCGCGGAGGGAATGCTTTCGAACCGAAACTATTTTCCCGGCATCTTCCAGGCGTTCTATTGGGCGATATCGACGCTGACAGGATCACCGGAAGGGATGCCGCATCAATGGGTGGCACGCACATTCTCGATTTTCTGGATATTTGCTGGAGTGGTTTTCGTCGCGTTCTATACCGCCCAGCTGACGACCACCTTGACCGTCGAGCAGATTCGCGGTGCGATCGAGGGCCCCGCCGATTTGCCCGGCAAACAGGTGGCGACATTAGAGCACAGCACTGGGGCGGATTATCTTCGCGATCAGAACATGCAGCTGCAGGAGTTCTCCAGCACTGAAGAAATGTTTAAGGCTCTGCAGGACAAGAAGGTCGACGCGGTAGTCTTTAGCGCACCAGTGCTGCTTTACTATGCCGCGCATGCCGGCAAGGGGCGCGTGAAGGTTGTAGGTCCCGAATTTAACAGCGCGCCCATCGCCATCACCTTTCAGCTGGATAGTCCGTGGCGCAGGAAGGTTGACCGTGCATTGCTCAGCTTGCGAGAGAACGGCACCTATCGACAGCTTTACGACAAATGGTTCGGCGTCCCCCAGTGAGAGCCAACCTGAAGCGGTCGGCCACTCTGCTAGCGTTGATGACGAGCGCAATGCTGGCGACATCCGCTTACGCGCAAACGCCAGCTCCCGGCCAAACGCCGACCGCGCGTCACCAGCGAGCAAGCTCTGGCGATAAGCGTCCACAATCCGTTTGAGGATTTCATCAAGGTTCCGATCCAATCCACCACGGGATTCGATGTTGGCGCGCATCATAATGTCGGCGATAGCTTGAACATCCAGCCGCTGTTTCCGTTCGCGCTGAATGCGCAATGGGACCTCATGGCACGGCCGAGCTTGAACTTCACTTATATGCCCAGCCCGCGTGAGCAGTACGGTCTCGATGACTTACAGACTGCTTTTTATCTTACCCCGGCCAACGAAAGCACCTGGATCTGGGGCATCGGTCCGATTCTCCAGTTCCCTACCGCCAGCAGTGCGGGGCTAGGGACGGGGCGATGGTCAGCCGGACCAACCGCGGCGCTGGTCTATACTGAAGGGCCGTGGTTTGGCGTTCTACTTACCTATCAACTGATGTCATTTGCCGGAAATCGTGACCGTGGGAGTGTCAATCAGACTTACATCGAGCCCGAGGTAAGTTATAACTTCGAGAGCGGATGGTACCTTCAATGCGACCCTCCTATGACTTATGACTGGACAGCGGATACGGCCAATGCGTGGACGATTCCGATCGGCGCAGACATCGGTAGCGCATTCAACCTTGGCTCGCGGAGTTTGAGTCTGCAGGTCGGCGCCTATGACCTTCTAAAGCGTCCGGAGGGAAACCCTCAGTGGATAGCCAGGGTGAGCCTGACCTTCCTGTTTCCCCGCGGTCACTAGAAGCATCGTCTTAAGTGACAAGAGTTAGACTTATTATCAGTACCCAGACAGCCAGTCGCGAAGTTCCGGAAAGGCAACGGTCAACCCGAAATTGATGGTCGTCTGCGGCGCGATTGGTGCGTATTGCCGATAGACCATCCATTGTCCGGTCACAAAGAAACTGATGGGAGGCAGACCGGATCGGACAAAGGTTCGACCTATGCCGAGGCTCAAGGGCAACATGGTCGGTGAATGTCGGCGCCAACCCATCGTCCAGTTTGCGTCGGCAGACCGGAGGAACCACTTACCCCATAGGTGAAGCGCAAAGACTGGTTGTATCTCGAGGGTATTCTGCGGTGGGCGCTTGGGTGAGGTATACGCGAAGCTGACCGGATTCTGCGCGATGACTCCTACCAGCAGACCGGGTATCCCGGTGTAGATTCCGCCGAGGGCCGGACCGGCCTGCCATGCGCCCTGGCCCGCGCTTTGGGAGGTAGCTGTCGGAAACACGAAGGTAGGTCCTACTCCCAGCAGGAATCCGGTCTTCTCCCGACTTGGCCATGGCAGAACCGCGACATCGAATATCGGTAGATCACCGAACTCGGTCCGCGTCCCGCCTCGTGAGCTTGGTACCGTCACCAAGGTAAATGTAGGACGCAGTAGCTGATTGAATGGGAGCAAGCTGTTTGGTGGTACGCGCGGGATCAAAGGCCGAATGATGAGTTGGTTGGTTTCATCATCTCTGACGCATACCTGGGATGTGCAAGGTCCATAGTTAGCCGGCGTGTAGCTATCCCGAAGGAGCACCTGCGGCAGAGTCGTCAGCGGATCGTTGAAGTCCTGCTCCAGCTTTTCCTCGGCGGTCAAGGTGTTTTGAGCCTGGGCAAATCTCGGGCTAAAGCTAGCCCATAGAACCATCATTGCGCTCAGCGCGATGGCAAACTTTGCTTTCATTGATAGCTCTGCATTCCTCTCAGCGACGTTTCCAGATAACTCCGGCTTAGATCGATTCATAAGTCATTTGGGCGTCAGCTCACGCCTCGAAGCGCTTGCGTTGTTAACGCGCCTTTGCGTCGCGATCGGATCAAGCGGTTTGCGAGCGCACGGGCGCAGGCATAAGGGAATGCGATTAGGACCGGCCCCAACAACAGGGCGGCCCCAGGATGGACCGTTCGAAAGATGAGAAGCTGAGCGGCGATATCCAACAGAATTGCCACAGCTACCAGGTCCCGGATCGAGCTCAGTGCGCTGCGCATTAATGCGGGCCTTTCGCTCGGGCCAAACACCAGGCCCCAGAGGAATGGAAGCCTGCGCGCACGGGCATCTTCCACGCCGTCACGCGTCCCGAACAGGAGCGCGATTGTTGGCTGAAGAACAAATCTTAGCCGGCCAGGTCCATGAAGCCGGGCCGCCATGTCCTCCAGGAAGCGGTGCGACAACAGGTAAAGTTCACCCCTGGCAAAAAGCTCTGCGACCGCGAATGGCAATGCGATAAGGAGCGCCGCGACCACGATCGCCCACAAAACCGCACTCCGAGATATGGAGATGCGCGGTCTCATCGAAGCGCGGTTTCCAGGCGACTCGGACTTAGGTCGCTCTTCAATCGTCCAGTGCGAACCGCTTTGACGAAGGCGGCATAGTCGCGTTCGACCTGATCGGCGTATGCGATCGCGTAGTCACCCATCGCTTCATCAAACTGATCGCCGCCGCCCAGATAGCCGGCTATCATTGCGGCATCGCCCGCTTTGTCATGGGCGCGCGCCAGGGCGAGCCCGCAAAGCCTGGCGTAGGCCTGCATCACCCGAGGCGTTTGCGTTTCGATGTTGACCGAGACCTTCATATCGCGGAGTTGGCGCACGTAAAAATCGCGGCCCGCGGGTCCCCTCGACCATCCGAGGAAAATATCGCTCGCGGCCTGCATCAGGCGCTGCCCCACGACAACGCGTTGCCCGTTATGCTCCACCTTCCTGGTCTCGGTATATCGTTCAAGCACCGAGGGACCTGCTTCCTTGATTTGGAGGAACAAGGCATCGTCGGGTGCCGCCAGTAGAAGTGCTACCAGGCAGCGCGTTCCGACGCTCCCCACGCCGACGACCTTCAGCGCGAAATCAACCAACTTGAACCGGTCGAAGAGCACGCGGCGTTCCTCTGCGAGAGTTTCACGATATTGCTGGAAGAAGGCCGCAATCGTACTCTCGCTGGCTCTTATCCCTTCAAGCTGATCCACATGGTAGAGCAGCGGTGGTTGATCGACGATGCGCGGCAGGCCCCTGGAAGGTGTGGTGAGCTTATGAAACACATGTTCATGGGTTTGCTTGTGCGCTTCAGCGATCTTCTTCCTGGCGCGGCCGTTAAGATCCAAATCGTCTCCGAGGATGGCCTGAATTTCCTCAATGCCAATCCTTGAATACCATGACTCAAGGACGCCGGTACTCTCGCGCGCTCTCATCGACTTGCGGTAGGAAGCAACGGTCTGGACCGCCATTTCTCGCGCCTGGTTCTGGTTGAAGCCACGCCAGCGCGCCGCGATCGCGAAACTCGCGGCCAGCCGTTTCAGATCCCATTCGAAGGGTGCGGGCAAGGTCTCGTCGAAATCGTTGATATCGAAAACGAGGTTTCTCTCGGGCGTGGCGAATCCGCCGAAATTCATCAGATGGCAATCGCCACAGGCCTGTACGATGATGCCGCTGGTTGGCGTGCCGGCAAGGTCATATGCCTGCACCGCCGCGGTCCCGCGAAAGTACGCGAAAGCCGACTGCACCATCCGCCCATGGCGAATCGGGACCAGGTTCTGCAGCCGGTCCTTGTTTTGAGCGTCGATCAATTCGATGACATCGCGGTCGCTACCCTGCCCCAGCACGATTTCGCCATGCGAGGTGCGCGGACATTGTATTCGCAGCGCCTTGCCCGCTTCATGACGCTGCTCTTTGGTGAGGATTTTTACGCTCGCCTTTACCTTCGACGTTTTTACCTTTGGAGCCTTTTTCCCGGATCCGAGTATCAACCTTGGACCCCTTGCGACTTCTGTCGTTGAGTTCTCTTGCCGATGGGACCGAGCTTTTGCCGTCGGTCGAACCCCATTTTCTACCCCATGGAAGGTGTCAGTTGAATCCGCCATACGATTGCTCCACTGATGGATGTTTGGTTGAAGGTGAAATTCCTTGATACGGCAGTTTGCCAACCCCGCCGTTGCAAAGCGCTAGGCAGCAAGAGCTACGCCAATCGGCAACCAGTGGTAAGGATCGTCAAGGGCGGAGCAGATCGGCGGGTTCGACGGCGAACGATGGCGTTCGGAACGGAGATGCCTCCCATCGTGGCAGAAAGCTGCATCCGATCGCGCCAGCAAGAATTATCCAGAGCGCTTCGCGGTCGGAGGCGCGTCCGCCGAGGGCGTCCGCGCATCAAGGATTTCCATACACCGCCCCTTTGGGATCAGGAAAGGATGGCACTCCGGTCGCAGAGAGAAAGCAGAGCGACCGTCGCGCCATCCCCCCACCCCAACAAGCCGTCACGGCCGTCGCAAGATTAAGAGCGACGCCCGCGCCCCCGTCGCGCGGTCGAAGTGGTTAAGGAGGACGTCGAGCTGGCGCGCTCGCTCGGCGACCCGCGGATGGCCGCCGCAGTCGCCGTTATACGGATTCGCCTTGGTAGAGAAAGCGAAACCGCAGCAAATTCTTAGAGATCGCCGAATTATCGTGACGTCGCGACAGATCTGGCGGCACAGATGGTCTTTCTGGGGATGTTCGGCATTCGGTGCAAACGCAACTCTCGCCCAGAGCCGGAAATACGCGGCCAGGAGCCGGATCATGTGGGACCAACGTCCCATCGCGGGAAGCGCGTCAAATACCGAATAGTGATGTCGAATTCGCTGAATTCCGAGGCGTTAAAATCTGGAGGCAAAAATGAACAACGAAAAACTATCGAGGACAATCCTCCCGATTCCGGATCGCGCCCATGTGGGCTTGACGACCTATGACGCCAAAGACCCCGACACCAAATATCCTCCTATCCAGCAGCTGCGTCCCCCGAAGGGTGCCCCTAATATCCTGGTGATCCTGCTTGACGATGTCGGCTTCGGCACCACCTCGGCGTTTGGCGGCCCGTGCCGTACCCCCCACATCGAAAAACTGGCCAGCGGGGGCCTGAAATACACCCGATTTCATACCACTGCGCTGTGCTCGCCGACGCGTCAGGCACTCCTCACCGGCCGCAACCACCACTCAGTCGGCATGGGCGGTATTACGGAGATTGCCACTTCCGCGCCGGGCTACAATTCAATCTTGCCCAACACCGTCTCGCCGATTGCCCGGACGCTCAAGCTCAATGGCTACTCGACGGCGCAGTTCGGCAAGTGCCACGAGATTCCGGTGTGGGAGACCAGTCCGGTGGGGCCTTTCGATGCCTGGCCCACGGGCGGCGGCGGGTTTGAATACTTCTACGGCTTTATCGGTGGCGAGACGAATCAGTACTTTCCGGCGATCTGGGAAGGAACCACGCCCGTCGAACCCGAAAAGACGCCTGACGAGGGCTATCACTTCACAGATGACATGACGACCAAGGCGATCAAGTGGATTCGCCAGCAGAAGGCGCTAGCTCCCGATAAGCCGTTCTTCGTCTATTACGCTCCGGGCGCGATGCACGCTCCTCATCACGTGCCCAAGGAATGGGCCGATAAGTATCAAGGCGAATTCGACCAGGGTTGGGACAAGCTGCGCGAGGAAACCTTCGCACGACAAAAGGAACTCGGCGTTATCCCGAAGGATTGCGAACTGACGAAACGCCATGCCGAAATTCGCGCCTGGGAGGAGGAGTCGGCGGAGATGAAGCCGGTGCTCCTGCGTCAGATGGAGATCTTCGCGGGCTTCATGGAGCATACCGATTACTATATCGGCCTTCTCATCGACGCGCTGAAGGACCTCGACGTCATCGACGACACGCTGATCTATCTGATCATCGGCGACAACGGCGCATCAGGCGAGGGCACACTGCAAGGCGCCTACAACGAGTTAGTGCCGCTGACCGGTTTTGCCGATCTCGAGTCTCCTGAGTTCCTGAAAGCGCACATCGAAAAATTTGGCGGCGTCGAGGCCTACAACCACTATGCAGTGGGCTGGGCACATGCGATGGACACGCCCTACCAATGGACCAAG
This sequence comes from uncultured delta proteobacterium, assembly GCA_963761255.1. Taxonomy (GTDB): domain Bacteria; phylum Desulfobacterota; class Binatia; order Binatales; family Binataceae; genus DATGKG01. The sequence goes on along the minus strand of CAVXGH010000007.1, from coordinate 219,582 downwards.
CAGGTCGCGTCGCACTGGGGCGGAACACGCAACGGATTGATTGTTCATTGGCCCAAGGGAATCAAAGGAAAGGGAGAAATACGCTCGCAATTCCACCACGTGATCGATGTTGCGCCGACTTTGCTGGAAGTGGCGGGTCTTCCGGAGCCGCTGATCGTCAATGGCGTGGCGCAAAAGCCTATCGAGGGCGTCAGCATGGCGTACTCGTTCAACGACGCTAAGGCCGCAGAGCAGCGTGAAACGCAATATTTCGAGATGGCTGGCAACCGCGGCATCTACCACAAGGGTTGGACCGCGGTTACCCGGCACCGAACCCCTTGGCTGACCGGCGCGGTGCAATTACTCGCCTTCGATGACGATGTGTGGGAGCTGTACGACACCAACACGGACTGGAGCCAGGCGAAAGATCTGGCAAAAGAGAATCCGAAAAGGCTGCACGAGCTGCAACGGCTATGGCTGATCGAGGCGGTCAAACACAACGTGCTGCCGCTGGATGACCGCTTCGCCGAGCGCGCCAATCCCGACATCGCCGGTCGCCCGCAGTTGATCGTGGGCAACAGACAACTGCTATTCGGCGGCATGGGCCGGCTTACCGAAGGCTCCGTCATCAATATCAAGAACAAGTCGCACGCGGTGACTGCGGAAGTGATCGTGCCTGAGTCGGGGGCGGAGGGAGTCATTGTTGCCCAAGGCGGGCTGACTGGGGGTTGGGGCCTTTACGCCAAAGGTGGAAAGCCAAAGTACTGCTACAACTTCTATGGAATTGAGCGTTACTACGTCGAAGGCGCGAATAAGATTCCATCCGGCAAGCACGAGGTGCGGATGGAGTTCGCATACGATGGCGGCGGCCTTGCGAAAGGCGGCTCGGTCACGCTCTACCTCGATGGCCAAAAGTGCGGTGAGGGTCGCGTGGAAAAGACCGAGCCATTGGTCTTCTCCGCCGACGAAACTTGCGATGTCGGCTTCGGGGCCGGGTCTCCGGTGACCTATGAGTACGGAACGCACGACAATGAATTCAGCGGCGAGGTCAATTGGGTTGAGATCGATATCGGCAAGGACGCGATCAAGCTCGATCATCTGATCTCGGCTGAGGACCGACTCCGCGTGGCGATGGCTCGGCAGTAGCGATCGCGCGCAATCGGGTCCCGAAAACGGCGACAAATAACCGACCTACCCTCGAGGTAGATGCACTCCTCAAACGCGGAGGCGCGTCCGCCGATGGCGTCCGCGCATCGAGGATTTCCGTACGCCGCCCCTTTAGGATCAGGAAAGGATGGCACTCCGGTCGCACAAAGAAAGCAGAGCGACCGTCGCGCCATCCGCCCGCCCCGCGAGCGAATTCGATATTTTTTTGTCATTGTAAGGTGAGCGCGGGTCGCGCAGCGGAAGACCCCTCGAACCTTGGGAAGCCGCGGTCTGTAACGCGAAAAACCGCGAGTCGAGGGACCTCCGTGAAGCTATTCGCCAGCCCCTCCGCTCATCCTTTACTGAGTCGCGGGCCACTCATAGGTGTCTTTTCTTGACCGCTTCGTAGTTCGCATCCAGCTGAGGCTGGAGCAACAGAATGGCGGCGATGCGGCGCGCCATATCGCGCACCTCATAAACTTCTTCCATCTTGAGCGAGCGTTTCAGGATTTCCTTTTCCCGATAGCTCAGCCACTTCTTCATGACCTGGTATCCGCCGATGGTGTATTCCCAGACCTTGAGCGGAACATTCTTCCAGTAGGCGGAACCGTTGAGATAGACATCGAGGGTGCGATCGCCGAGCAGTGCGAAAGCATCTTTGGCTGAAATGCCCAGCGCTTTGGTACCTGCCTCAATTGCTCCTCGTTCATCGGCGGAGTAGTCGCGAGTGACGACTTTGCCTTTGCCCGGCATGATCGCGCCGCCCTGTCCGAAATGCCCCCAGCCAACTTTAACATCGAGATCGTCGGCGTCCGGATTTAGGTTGCCGCCGCCCTCGCGCGCTACTGTGGCAAGTGTTCTGAGGTCGGACCTAATCTTGCCCGACGTGACGCTGTCTACCGGAGCCTCGACGTCGAGCAGCTCGGCGATTCCTTTGCCTAATTGGGTCGAAGCGAAGAGTGTGTTTTTGGAACGCGGTAGCGGAATCCTAGGCCAGTTTTGCCGAAGTGCGGATGCATTCGTTTGAGCGTAGGTTGCCGAGTACAGGATCGCGACTGTATGAGTGAAAAGATCTTTCACTTCTTTCGCCCGCGCCAAGGACGCGAGGTACTTGGCTGAGGCGCGAGAAAGATTCGGTTGAGCGTTATCGTGCGTTCCTAGGTGGAGGAAAGCAGGAAACATATTCGCACCGCGTTCTATCACGTGGCGACAAGAGAGCCTGGCAGTAACAAGCGGTGGATCGAAGTTTTTTCGATTCTGCTGTACGGCGGCTATCCACATATTTTCAGGAAATAGGTGCGGCGCGTACTCCGACCGTTTTTCGTCTAGCAGCTTCGTTTCGGGTTCCCAATATAGCCAGCGAATATCGAACGGCCTGTAGCAGCACTGCACGACCTTGTCGGGCAAGAAGCCTCGCCTGAGAAGATAGCGGCGCGTCTTTTTTGCTTCGAATCTCCCTGTGTTGACCATGACCCTTGGCATGATTTCACCAATCTCGGCATCGCCGAGATTGGGATCGAAGTACTGCTGCATGCGGTTGACTAAGTTGTTACGCTCGATATCCACGACTACTTCGTCACGACCCGTCTGCACACCTGGGAATGAGACTGGAAAGATCTCTGCCAGGAGCGGCCAGTTAAAATAGGCTGTGTTCCCTGCCTCCTTCTGAAATGACAAACCTAAATCCACAGAGGGGCGGCGGAGATCGAAATCGGGTTCGATCTGATCGGTCGCCTCCGCAAGAAGCTGCGCGTGTTTCTTCGCGCCCCACAAATCTCTGAATTCGATTTCCTGGGTTCCGCTCGACTTTTCGTGGCGCAGCAACAACGCGATCGCGGTGCCAACCTGGATGCCCTCGCGATTGAACTCGGTCGAAAAAATGCTGGGGTCGGATTCGCCGTCGGGCGTGAGTTTGCCGGTCTTGTACTTGTCGCCGTTCAGGCAGTCGATCCAGATGCGGTCAAATGCTTCCAGGTAACGCTCGCGCATTCCGGTGAACGATAGGCCGTCGAGCCACGAGTAGTTCGAAATGAAGCAGACGATGCCGCGATGGGTTTTCTCGACGATGCGCCGTTCCGCCATCCGGTAAAAGCGCACATAAAGGTCATTGAGGCCCTGACCTTGCGGCTGTGCGACGTTCTTCGCCTTGCGATAGGCATTGGTCAGGTCGCGCTCCTCCGCCATCGCGAGTCCCGCGAAACCGTTGTAGGGCGGATTTCCAATCACGACCAGAATTTTGCCGCTCTGCTTGACGCGTTCGGCGGCTTCGCGTTCGTCCTGCAACTCGGGAAACGCCAGCAGCATTTGGGGTTTGGAACCGTCCGGCGGCTCCCATCCGGTTAACGCATTAGTCAGATAAACACTGGCACGCTCCTTCTTCTTGCCTTTGTCAGAGAAAGGCGCACCCAAGGACTGCAACATCAATCCGAGCTAAAGATGCGAGACCACGAACGGCGCGGGCAGGATTTCGAAACCGAATACGCGATCAATGGCGGCGCGCTTCACCTCCTGCGCGGTAAGCGCATCGTCACTCTTCGCTTTCAAAGTCGCTGCAATTCGGCGGAGTACCTCGATCAGATATGAGCCAGTGCCGCAACAGGGATCGAGGACGTAGACATTCGGGTCGGCCAGCCCATCAGCGAGATGGAGTTCTTCGCGCAATACCCGGTCAACCCGCTCGACCATATAGCTGACAACCTCGCGCGGGGTGTACCAGACTCCAAGTTGTTTGCGCAGTTCGGGGTCGAATGCCTCCAGGAATGGTTCGTAGAAGTACTGCACCGCATGATGATCCTCGAACGCGCTGAAGAAGGTCGCGCGATCGACGCGGTTGAGAACGGAGCCGGTCCAATCGAGCACCTCGGGCAGGGCCAGTGATGCCAGAGCCTCGGGGTCGGTCACCTCGCGAAACAGCTTTCGCAGCACCGGCACCAGGAGATAGAAGGCCGCCGTCCGCCAATCGAAGCGAGCTTTCGTGTCACTCGGCGGATGCTCGCGGGTCCACAGCACCCACGCCGAGAACACTCCGTAAAAGAGCGTCTGCACCAAGGTTGAGCGGAAGAAGTGCTCGCCCTTTTCCCCTTCGAACTTGATTCCGAGCGCTTCTTCCAGCGCTTCACGAATCGCGGCTAACGCGGGGAGTTTCCGCTTTTCGATTCGACGCAGGGCTTCGCGGGCATACGAAGCCAGGAACCACGCCACGTCCTTGGGTGAACCAAGCGGCGCGGCATGCAGCATCACACGCTTGAGGAAGTTGACGACTGCGTCGCCGTGCTCGCTCGCTATCGACTGCGGATGGGAAGCGGCCGCCCAAAATGACTTCTCGTCAGCGGCAAGCCGGTAACCTTCCAGCGGCACCTGCTTGCCATCCTTGTCGGTGCCGACCAGCAGAAAATCCCGATAGTTGGTAACCAGCACCTGCCCGTACTTCTCCCAATATTTCGAGACCTGCTTGCCCTTCGCCGTGACAAAACTGTCATCGCTGGTGGGCTTGGCCTCGATGGCGCCGCGCGAAGGCATCGTGCCCGGAAGCGGTTCCACGCCTTTCTGAAATTGGTCGGAGGTAAACAGTCCGCCATCGGGGAAGCCAGCGCCGTGGCTGATGTGAATGACGCATCGGACCTTGGGCTTCAGCGTTGCCCCAACGCCGTTTAGAAGCTCGCGAAGAGCGGGGTAGTACGAAGTCTCAGGAAGCGCCGCGCCGGTGCTTCTGATTTCCCGGAGATCGGCCAGATATTTTTCGACCAGGTTCGCCACCGCCTCAACCGCGAAGGAGTGTAGCATCCAGACCAGGCGTTAGCAGCATTCCGAAGCATAGCTTCCCTCTTACCCAGGATGATGCGGAAAAGAAGCAGCCTCGCGCAGGTCACGCAGTCCGAATCCGAAACTCCGCCGAAAAGTCGCCACGTTCTCAGTTGCCGATCATACATACCCCGGCGCCTTGGCCGGCGCTGCTCGGGATGAAGGTCTCGGTGTGCTTGTCGCACGTGCAGGGCGGCTTACAATCCTGAGCGGTATGGCAATAAACCGGTCCGGCAACACAGAAGCTGGTGTTCCATCCCCTTCGCGATGCCCTAGCGTTGACACAAAAAGGACCAAAGCCATCGAAGATTCGACGGGCCGTTCGCGAACGGCCCCTACCATATGATCCATCGCGGCGTTGCCGGTCCTGGTAGGGGGCGTTCGCGAACCCCCCGTAAAATCCTGATCCGCGAAGCGGACCGATAATCCTCCATCGCGCCGTTGCCGTTCGAGGCGTCGTCTTGCGCTTCTTTCTCAACCAACGGCACCACCTCGCAGACGTGCGCTTCCAGACCGAGGGCGAACGCGGGAAATAACCACGATCTCTCGAATTTCAAGCCTATCGGAACGATCGTTCGGATTGTGCGGGAATGCTGGCAGGTACTCAAAAAACACTTGACGACGAGTGGTTCGTACTTAAGTTGATCTTCGTAAACAACACTCTCCACCAGGGGTTAAAAGAAAAATGGAAGTTACGCTGTTAAACACCAATCACATGCCCAACGGATGGTTGGCGGGTCAGCTTACCGGTATCTGGAAGGACCTTGCCCGCGATCTCGATGGGCATACGGAAAAAGCCCACTATGCGCCCGCCGCCGACATCGTCGAGGACACTGAGAGCTATCAGTTCTCCTTCGAGATGGCGGGGCTCAAGAAAGACTCGGTCGACGTTCGCGTTGAAGATGGTCATCTGATCATCGAGGCCGAGCGGGTCCGTCCCGAGCTGCCCAAGGAAGCGCAGGTGCATCTGAGCGAGCGCAGCTACGGCGCGATTCGGCGCACCTTCAAGATGCCCGAAGACGCGCTCACCGACGGAATCGCCGCGAGTTATCGCGACGGAATTCTCGACGTGCGGGTGCCCAAGAAGCCCGAGACCAAGCCGCTGCGGATCAAGGTGAACGCCGACTAACTGACCGAGAAACTAACGCGATCCGTTCCTCCTCCGAACTGACGTGGTTAAGACGAGCGACGCCGGCATCGCAAGATGCCGGCGTTATCGTTTTTCATGCACACGATGCAGAATTCCCGCTGCATCAATTGGCCCAGGCTCTGCTGCTATACTCGGAGTTGCAACGGAGGGGCAAAGGCTATGACAATCCTGCTCATCGTGATCGCGGCGCTGGTGGTTTACGCGATCGCCGCTTACAACTCGCTGGTCAGCGCGAAAAACCAGGTCGATAATTCATGGCGTCAGATCGACGTCCAGCTCAAGCGCCGTCACGACCTGATTCCCAACCTGGTCGAAGCGGTCAAGGGCTATATGAATTTCGAGCGCGACACGCTGACCCAGGTGGTCGAGGCGCGATCGAAAGCCGTCAGCGCGCCGGACCAGGCCTCGCGTATGGCCGCGGAAAATCAGATCACCGCCGGGATGGGGAAGCTGCTCGCGGTGATGGAAAATTATCCGCAGCTCAAATCCGACCAGAGCGTGATGCAGCTTCAGGAAGAGCTCACCACCACCGAAAATCAAATCGCGTTCTCGCGCCAGGCTTATAATGATGCGGTGCTGACGCTGAACACGAAGACGGAGAGGTTCCCGGGCAACCTCATCGCGACCAATTTCGGATTCCACGGCGCCGAGTACTTCAAGGCCGCGCCAGAAGATGCCGCGGTGCCGAAGGTTGACCTCGGACTGACCCCGCGCGCCTGAAGCCTCGATGCCGGCCGCCTCGGATTTCCGCGCGCTCGAGCGCCAGAATCGCCGCGACACCGTAGTGCTGGTGGGCGCGTTCATGCTGATCTTCCTGCTCATCGGCGCCGCGTTCGATCTGTTCGCCGGCACCATCCAGATCCGCAATGGGCATCTTTACGGCGCGCCGATTTTTATGGGCCTCGCGCTCATTTTCGCCTCGGTGCAGTCGATGGTTTCCTACTTCGCCGGCGCGCCGTTGATCCTCGGCTCGGTGCATGGGCAACCGCTCACGCCCGACACCCCGAAGCATCAGATGGTGCTCAACGTCATCCAGGAAATGGCGGTCGCGGCGCGTCTCCCGGTACCGAAGGCCTACTTCATTCCCGATCCCGCGCCCAATGCGTTCGCGACCGGGCGCAACCCCGAGCATTCGATCATCTGCGTCACCCAGGGGCTCATCGACAATATGGATCGCGAGGAGCTGCAGGGCGTCATCGGCCACGAAATGTCGCACATCGCGGATTACGACATCCGCACTATGATGATGGTTGCGGTTCTCGTCGGCGGCATCGCGATGCTGTCGGACTTCATGATCCGCGCGAGCTTCTTCAGCAGCATGGATCGCGACTCGGATCGCAAGGATGAAGGTCTCGTCGCCATTGTGATGGTTCTGCTTGCGGTGGTTGCGCCGTTTCTCTCGCAACTGATAGCGATGGCGGTGTCGCGCGAGCGCGAATATCTTGCCGACGCATCGTCGGTAGAGTTCACGCGCAACCCGCGCGCGCTGCTGCGGGCGCTGGAGCGCATCGCGGAAACCGAGTCGCCGCTGAAGGAAGGTGTGCGCGGAACCGCGCATTTGTTCATCGTAAATCCGCTTGCCGCCAATGCCGACGACGAAGGCGGTTTTTTCGCCAGGCTGTTATCGACGCATCCGCCCCTGCGCAAACGCATCGCGCGCCTGCAGGCGATGGTGGCCGCGCCGGGCCCGGCTGCCGCGGCATCCGATCGCGCCTGAAGGGCTGCATCAACTACCCGCAAGAAAATTCTCGGTGACCGTATCGCTTCGACCTCGGTGCAGGCGGTATTCTGACGGCATCCACCGCGAGGGGTGGATTTAGCATGCCCGACACTACCGAAAATCCCACCGAACCGGATGCGATTGTTCGCGAGTTGATCGAGGCGGGCGCGACGCTCGAAGTGCTCGGTCATCATGACGAATCGCTCGCGGCCTACACCGAGGTCGATGCGCGCTTCGGCTCCGAAACCGATCCCGAGGTCGCGGACCTGGTCGCGATCGCGTTGATTCGCAAAGGCCAACTGCTCTCGCGGCTGCGGCGGCGCGAGGAATCGATCGCGGTCTTCGATGATGTCGTCAGCCGCTATCAGGCCGACGAGGATCCACGCTTTCGAATTCGAGTCGCCACCGCGCTGTTCCATACCGGGATCGACCTCGCGATGCTCAACCGCATCGAGGAGGCCTGCGCGACCTACAACCTCGTCATCGATCGCTATGCCGATAACGATGGCTTCGAGCTCCGCGTTGCGGTTGCGCGCTCGATGCTGAACAAGGGCGCCGAGCTCGGCCGCCTGAGTCGCAACGAGGATGCGATCGAAACTTACGAAGAGCTGGCGAAGAAATTCGCCGATGCCGAAGAGGCGGAGCTGCGCGGATCGGCGGCGGCCGCGCTGGTGAACAAATCGGTGCGACTCGCAGTGCTCGGCCGGCATGATGAGGCGCTGAAGACTTGCGAGCACGTAATTAAAAGTTTCAACGAGGATCCGGCGCAGGAAGTTCAAGCCCAGGTCGCGCGCGCATTGTTCGAGCGCGGGGTGCGCTTCGGCGAGATGGAACGCAACGCGGAAGCGATCACGGCTTACAGCCAGTTGGTGAATCGCTTCGGCGACACCACGCATCCCGGTATCCAGAAGGAAGTCGGGATGGCGCTGGTCAACAAGGCCGCGCGGCTCGGCAAACTGGGCCGTCATCAGGAAGCGGTCGCTACATATAATGAGGTCGTCACGCGCTTCGGCGAATCCACCGACCCGAGCCTGCTGGAGCGGGTCGCGCGCGCGATGGTGAACAAGGCCTCCAACCTCGCGACGCTCAATCGCACGGCGCAGGCGCTCGAGGCGCTCGACGCGGTCGAGCAGCGCTTCGGCAAGAGCCTCGAGCCGCAGATTCAGCAGGAGGTCGCGCGCGCGATGGTCAATAAGGCGCGCCGCCTCGATGCGATGAATCGCGGCAACGAGGCGCAAAAGGTGTTCGCGTCGGTGGTGAGCCGCTTCGGCAAAGTCGCGCATCGCGGGGTTCGCAAGCACGTCGACGAGGCGCGCAAGCTATTGCTCTAGTTCCTTCGCACGCGCGTGCGAAGATTTCCTGGGCTCCTCGCGATCCTCGCGCGAGGCCGCCGCGTTCAGTCCGCTGACGAAGCATTCGACCAGCCACGCGAAACTCTCATCGATGCTGAGCGGGATGCCGAAGCCGCCGAGCGCTTCGAGCGTCGCGAATCCGTGGATGGCGCTGCGCAGCCCGCGGATCGCATGCAACGACGCGCGGCGGTCGAGCCCGTAACCGCGCAACACCGCGAGGCATACGTTGACCACCTCGTCACTCGCGCGATTAAGTTCCGCATCGCCTTCCGATGGCGCGCGCTGCATTGCCTGATACAGCCCCGGATGCTTTTTCACGAAGTCGCGATAGGCGCCGGCGAGGCTGCGGACCGCGTCGTCCTTTGATCTGCCGATGGCGCCCTTGCCGAGTGACTCAGCCAGTTCGCGCAGCGCCATCATCGCGAGACTGCGCCGCAACGCCTCGAGGCTCTCGATGTGGTTGTAGAGCGACGGTGGCTTGATGTGGAAGCGGGCCGCAAGTTCCGCGAGCGAGAGCTGATCGAAGCCGCGCGCATCCGCGAGTTTCGCGGCCTCGGCGAGGACCACCTCCGGGCTCAGTCCCGGCCGTTTAGGCGCCGGTTTTTTCGCCGCCATTCGCGCCTCCCAAAAATTTGACGATGGCCGGCTCCACTTCATCCGGCATCTCGGCATGCGGATAGTGCCCGGCGCCATCGATCATCACCAACTGCGCGTGCAACCGAGCCGCGACCAGCTTCGCCTCCGCGGCGGGATCGCTGAAATCGGGATCCTTGGTGCCCATCACCACGAGCACCGGCGCCTTCACCTCGGGAATACGCGCCTCGCACGGCGCTTTCGACGCATCGAGCTGCGCGTGCAGCGCGGCGAGCCTTCCGGGCTCCGAGAGATTGCGTCGCAACGCCGCTCGATATTCCTCGAAGTCGGCGGGCTTCGCGGTGGGATAGAGACTTCCGTAGTAGGCCGACCACGCGGCGATTCCCCACGGGCGCACGAATGCGACTTTCAGCAGGGCCGCCGTCGTCCACGAGGTCGGCATATCACGCACGAATGGGCCGATCAGCACGATCCCTTCGATACGATCGGGAATCTGCGCGGCGACCCAGACCGCTGAAGCTGCCGCCATCGAATTGCCGATAACGAACGCGCGCCGCGCGCCGAGATGATCGATCAGCGCGACGATGTCCGAGCCGACCGCGGCGGCGGAGTAGTCGGGCCATTCGGCACTCGACTCGCCCATCCCGCGCAGATCCATGGTGACGACGCGGTAGCCCGCGCGCTGAAGCGCCGGCGCGAGGAAGCGATATTGCTGGCGCACGTCGCCGAGGCCGGGGACGCATACCACCAGCGGACCGCTGCCGCCCGAGTCCTCGTACGCGATCGAGCCATCACCGATCTTGAGGAAGCTCGTGGTCGCGGCCATTGCGGGCGCCGCGCTCATCGCCATCGAAAAGACCGCCAACGGGATCCAACCTATCACGCTACTATTCATAGTGAAATAACTAATAGCAGTAGTTTTCGTTTCTGGCAAGACTCCGTGCAGTTTTTCCCCCGCCTCGCTAAGCTCATGTTGTGAACGATGTCCCCTCGCACATATCCAGCATCTGCCAGCGCGTGGCGACGCGGCTCAGCCAAATCGCCGGCCTCGAGGCGGTCGCGCTCGGCGGTTCGTGGTCACGCGGCACCGCGCGCGTCGATTCCGATATCGATCTGGGCCTCGCTTACGACGGCGAGCATCCATTTTCGATTGCCGAATTAGCCGAGGCTGCGCGCGAACTCGACGATCGTCATCTCGATGGATTAGTGACCCCGATCGGCGCGTGGGGCGCCGCGGTGAATGGCGGCGGATGGTTGCTCATCGAGGGCAACCACGTCGATTTCCTCTATCGCGATCTTAACCGCGTGCGCGAGGTCGTCGAGCGATGCGTCGCCGGGCAGCCAGATGCGCTCTATCAGCTCGGGCATCCGATCGGTTTTCAAACCCAAATCTATGTCGGCGAGACGCACTTCTGCCGGCCGATTTTCGATCGTGACGGCGAACTCGCGCGGCTCAAAGCGATGGTCGCGGAGTATCCCGAACCGATGCGTACCGCGCTGGTGCGCAAGCATTTATTTGACTCCGCGTTTCATCTGGAGATTGCCGAGAAACCCGCCGCGCGCGGCGATATCGCGTACGTCGCGCAATGCCTCGCGACCGCGGTCGGCTTCATGACGCTGGTGATATACGCGCTCAATCGGCAATTTTTCATGAACGAGAAGAGCGCTTTCCTGCAAAGTGCCGGATTCGCGATGCGGCCGCCGCATCTGCATGAGCGCGCCGGCAAGATTCTCGGCGCGCTCGGCACCGATGCATCGGCGCTAGCCGCCAGTGTCGACGCGATGCGCGAGGTTCATCGCGAGCTCGCGAAGCTATGCCGCAACGAAATGCCGGAGGCCGAGCTGGAGCGGGCGCTGGGCGCGCTCTGGCGCGAGTAGGAACCGCCTGACGATCATCGCGCGCCGCTAGTGTGGCGGCCTCGCGTGGTTCAAAATATCCGAGCGTGAAACTTTCCATCATAGATCAGTCGCCGGTTTCCGAGGGTTCGACGCCCGCCGACGCGCTACACAACACCATCGAGCTGGCGAAGCTCGCGGACCGGCTCGGCTACGAGCGCTACTGGATCGCGGAGCATCACGGGATGATGACGCTGGCGAGTCCCGCGCCGGAGATTCTGATTGCGCGCGTCGCGGGTGAAACCTCGCACATCCGGGTCGGCTCCGGCGGCGTGATGCTGCCGCACTACAGCCCGATGAAGGTCGCGGAGACCTTCAGGATGCTGCATGCACTCACCCTCGATCGTATCGACCTCGGCGTCGGACGCGCGCCGGGAGGAACCGGCCTCGAGACTTTCGCGTTGATGCGCGATCGCAAGCGTCACGAGGTGTCCGAGGATTTCCCGCAGCAGATGGCGGAGCTACTCGCGTTCCTAAACCGCGGCTTCCCGAGCGATCATCCGTTTAACCGCATCAAGCTGACGCCCGCGATGCCCGGTGGTCCCGAGGTCTGGCTGCTCGGCTCCAGTATGTGGAGCGCGTCGGCGGCCGCGCAGTTTGGATTGCCGTACGCCTTCGCGCACTTCATCGATCAGCATCCGACGCGTTCCGCGATCGAGTACTATCGCTCGCACTTCGCGCCCTCGGATTATTTGAAGGCGCCGCAGGCGATTGTCGCTCTCGGTGCGATTTGCGCGGATACCAATGAGGAAGCGCAGCGCCTCGCTGCCAGTTCGCGGGTTCTGATTCGACACATCCGGCGCGGTGACCCGCGCCTGGTCCCGACCCCGGAAGATGCGCTCAAGGAGCTCGCGTCCAGCCCGGATCCTGAGCCACCGATGACGACGGAATTTCCGCGCTATCATGTTGGCGCGCCGGAGGAATTGCGCGACAAGCTGATCGACATGGCGAGCCAGCTGCACGTCGAGGAGCTGATGATCGTGACCATCGTGCATGACCATCGCGCGCGGATGCACTCTTACGAGCTGCTGGCCAAGGCCTTCGACCTCAAGCCACGCCGGTAGGCGCGCTTGCAGTTACGCCCCGCGTTTTGAGATAAGCGATCACAATCAGGAGCATCGATGAAACTCTATCAAAGCTTTCTATCCAACTACGCAACCAAGAATCGCATCGCGATCTACGAAAAGGGACTCCAGGTCGAGTTCGTCGACCCGCCCGGCGGGCTGCATTCGGCCGAGTATCAGAAGATCAATCCGCTCGACAAAATTCCCTGCCTCGAAGTCGCCGGCCAGATCATCCCGGAGTCGGAACTCATCAATGAGTACTTTGAGGAGAAATTTCCCGAAAAGCCGTTGCTGCCGAAATCACCGGAAGCGCGCGCCAAGGTCCGCCTTTTCGGACGCTTTCACGATCTCTACCTCGAGCCGCCGCTGCGCGCGCTGTTCGGGCAGATGAATCCGAAGACTCGCGACGAGAAGGTAGTCAATGAGAAGCTGACCGAGGTCAACAAGCGCCTCGATGAGTTGGAGAAGATGCTCGGCGAGAGCGGCTTCGCGGCAGGAGCGGATTTCAGCCTGGCCGATTGCGCCGTCGCGCCGACGATTTTCTTTTGCACCGCGCTGCTGCCGATGTTCGGAGCGAAACCCCCGATGGAAGGGCGGCCCAAGCTGTCGGCATGGTGGACGCACGTGAATACGCGACCGTCGGTGAAGAAGGGCATCGGGGAGATGCAGGAGGCATTGGCGGCGCTGAATCGGAAGTAAGCACGGGCGTTCGACATCTGCTATGATGATAGCGAAGCGGCATCCGAGGGGTGCCGCTTCGGTTTTTGAGGAGCGTTACAGCGAAGGCGATATTACATAAACGAACCCACCGCGAGCATCGCGAGCGGTGGTCCTGAGCGCTGCGCGAAGGACCTCGATGGCATGATGTCGAATGTCGAAAGCGCAAAAACAAAGCCACTTTATCCACGGAATTGCTGGGTTTTCATGAAGGCAGATGGCATTCCACCACCGGTCGCGCGGCGGACCGGCGCCCATTCGCCATTATCCAGATGCGCACCTCGAGATTCATCAGAAGTGCAAAAACAAACCCACTACGCGGATGTTCGACTTCGCGCTTTTACCAAACGAAGCCACTACCAGCGCCGTTACTGACTATGCGTCGGTAATGGCGTGTGCCGAGATCCGGCCGCGTGTGCTATCTGAAGGCCATGGACCCGATCGCATACGTCACCCAGCTCAACGAGTTCTATCGCAGCCAGGGATTCCCCGCCTACCAATGGACGGTCAATGACACCGCGCCGCTGACCCCGATGACCAAGCCGCTGCGCGAGTGCCGCATCGCGATGCTCACTTCGGGTGGAGTGTCGCGCAAGGTTGACGCTCCGTTCAATCCGCAGGCGCGCAATGACCTGCGCGTCGATGCGGTCCCGCGGGACACCGCCGGAGACTTCTTCGTCATCCACGACGACTACTACAACCACACCGCCGCTGACCGCGACATCAATTGCATCTTCCCGTTGGAACGCCTGGGTGAACTCGCGGCCGAGCACATCATCGGCGACGTCGCACCGCATCATTACAGCGGCTTCATGGGACGCACCTACATTCGCAGTGCGGTCATCAATGAGGCCGCGCCCGCGCTGGTGCGACGGCTTCGCGATGAGAGCGTCGATGCATTCGTGCTGGTGCCCGCCTGACCGCTCGATCACCAGACCGTCGGTCTGGTGGCGCGCGTGGTGGAGGAAGCCGGCATCCCGACCGTGGTGGTATCGACGGGACGCGACCTGAGCGCGCAGGTCAGGCCCCCGCGCACCGTGTTCGTTAACTTTCCGATGGGAAATACGTTCGGCCAGCCATTCGCGAAGAATCAACAGCGGACGATTCTCCTCGACGCGCTACGGGCACTCGATTCGATCAAGCGCGGCGGCGAGATGATCGATCTCCCCTACGAATGGGAGGCGCCATTCGGAATGAACCTTGGATCGGGATACAGCTCGAAGACCACCTAGACCTCATGGCGCTATAGGCCGATATGCACTGAGCCGAAGCTCGAACGAAGCCTCGAAGCGCGCGCCGGGCTCTAACTCCAGCATGCCGGCATCGATGCCGCGGGCAGCGAGGTTGAACGCATCGGGGCCGCAGGTATACGGCTCGAGCGCCACCACTTGTGGCGCGGGTGGAGCGTATACCACCAGGGTGCGGAAGATTGGCGCGGCGCGCAGTTCCAGCGCCATCTTGAGTTGCGGATCGATGAGCCGTGCCGCGCGTTCACCGCGATTCGGATCGAGGCTGTACGCATCGTCGTAGGTGTCGCCACCGAGAGTCACTGGATGGCGGACGTCGAACCTTCCCACCGGCGCTTCCAATTTACCGGGGCTTGGCAACAGCCGCGCATCCAACTGCCAGTGGCGATCGACGTCGCCCTGCACCTGCATTGCGGCACGAGTTCCGCGCGGATCCAATGGTGCATGAAAATACGGATGCGCTCCGAGACCGAATGGCATCGGGCCCGCGCCGGCATTTTCCAGCGCCGCATGGAACCTCAGTCCATTGCCGACTTCGTACTCCAGGTCTAGCACGAACGGGAACGGCCAGAGCTTCGACAGATCAGCATCGGTGCGGGAATCGAGCCGCGCGGCCACGAAGTAGGGGCCGCGTCGGGTGACCTCGAACACGCGATTGTAGATGAGGCCGTGAATCGCGCAGTTGTGGGTAGGATCGTTAATCGGGAGCTGGATTTCGCGGCCTCGATAGGTGAAGCGGCCATCGGCGATCCGACCCGGCCACGGAAAGAGGATCGGGATGCCCGAGCGGAACGGATGCGCCTTCCACTCGGCGTCGGGATCGTGCGGCCCCGCGACGATGTCGAGCGAACCGACCTGGTAGCTGCGGCATTGAAATCCCGCCTCGGGAACGATGACCGCGCGCTCCGCCTGCGCTTCGATAGTTACAAAATCCACCGATGACTCCCTCGCGTGGGTCGGATCGTACCGCATCGCCAACACGGGAAGCGAGACAGACTACATCGTAACTATATCGAACAGGGGGAAGGCTTGACTCCGGTGAGGAGCCTGATGCTCCGGCGCAACGATTAGCGCGGAGCGTGGACGGAGCGTATCCGCAGCGGCCGAACGCGGATCGCGGTACGACTCGGAGACTGGCTAGCCGCGCGCGCTCGAGCGATTGTTGCTGCGCGCCTGCGCCTCGTTGACGCGGATCGGACGGCCCTTGATATCGCGTCCGTTCAACTTCTTGATAGCCGCGTCCGCAGCCTCGTCGGATGCCATTTCCACGAAGCCGAAGCCGCGCGATCGATTGGTCGCACGATCCATGATGACCTGCGAACTATCGACCTTGCCCGCCTCTGAGAACGCATCCTGCAGATCCTGATCCGTAACCGTCCAAGCCAGATTACCAACGTACAGTCGTCGACCCATTACTGTCTCCCGTCGCACAACGCAGACATTTGCCTCATGCGGTAGCACCGCAATGTGGTGAGTAATTGCCCAAGCTGATTGGAGGCAATCAAACGAGAAGAAAGGAGGCTGGCGGCGTGCATCTGTTAACTACGTTGCGCACGTTTATACCATCGCGCCATTTGCAAGCATAGTGGGTTCGCGCCCTGATGCGGCCATTGGTGACGATTGCGGCATTTACTTCGACGTCGCGTCGGTTTGTAGTACCGATGAGACTCATTAAGAGGTAGAAACAACAACAAAACCCACGAAGAGAAGCATTAGGGTCCGTTTTCTCGCGAGACTTCCGTCTTCGACCGGAGGTATAAGGCCGTGCCCCATCAGCCGCTCCGATCATAAGAATCCCGAACTGACATCGGAACCATCCAAGTTTGGCGCGGGTTGAGTGAGCAATCGAGTAATAGTCACTCGACTACCTAAACCATTGTGCAGTGAATTCCACTTCGCACGAAACTTAGATGTCGCTTCTCCGTCTTATTCAGTTGATGTTCAAAGTGTCGCGAGGAGATCCAGGTCCGATGCCACCTAGACGCAGCGCTACCGCGAACTCGACCACCTCGGCCTTTCGCCAGGTGCAACAGCAGGCCCGTTCGCTGATGGCCAACCTGCGCAAGGAGATTCGTTCCAAAGAGATCGAGTTGCGCAGACTCAAAGAAGAGGAATCGCGGCTCGGCATGTTGATAGGCGGCCGCACCTCGATGCGCATGGCGAGAGCGGCAACCTCGCGCGGAAATCGTATCAATTGGCGCATCGTTCTCGATCAGCTGCCGCGGCAATTCAAGGCCGCCGATGTGCATCAGGTTCTCGGACTCAAGGATAAGCGGCCTTCGGAAGTGTTTGCCGCCATCACGCGATGGATCCAGATGGGCGCGGCGCGGCGCAAAGCACGCGGCCAATACGAAAAAGTTTAGTCCACGGCGTCGTTCTCGCCTGCATGGATTCGGCAGCCGCCGACAGCGTATATTCAGCGGCTGCCGAAGTTGTCGGCGATCACATTCGGAAAGTTCAGCGGAAAAATCGTGGCAGTGAAAACTATCGAATGGCGCGATGACGCCGTTCGCATGATCGATCAGCGCCTGCTCCCCTCGCGCGAAACCATTCGCGTCTACAAGGATTACCGCGGGGTCGCCGAGGCGATTCGCACGATGGTCATTCGCGGCGCGCCCGCCATCGGGGTAGCCGCCGCGATGGGCGTTGCGCTGGGTCTTCGCGGCTATGCCGGAGCGCGCGCGCAAGCGCGGTTCGAGGTCGTCGCGAAGGCGCTGAAGGCGACGCGTCCGACGGCGGTCAACCTCGCGTGGGCGGCAGATCGGATGGGGCGCGTGCTCGAAGATAATCTATCGCTCGATGCTGCGAAGTTGTTCCGCCGCATGCGCGCCGAGGCCATCGCCATCTACAAAGAAGACCTCGCAGTGAATCGCGCGATGGGGCGCTTCGGCGCCGAGCTGCTTTCGCAATCGACTACGGTCCTGACCCATTGCAATGCGGGCGCTCTCGCCACTGCCGGCTACGGTACCGCCTTGGGCGTCGTGCGCGCCGCGAAGGAAGCCGGCAAGAAGATCGCCGTCTTCGCCGATGAGACGCGGCCATTCCTCCAGGGCTCGCGGCTGACGGCGTGGGAACTACATAAAGACAAGATTCCCGTCACTGTGATTGCCGACAACATGGCGGCGACGGTGTTGCGAAAAGGCAGCATCGATTGCGTGATCGTCGGCACCGATCGCACCGCCGCCAACGGCGATGTCGCCAATAAAATCGGCACCTATCCACTCGCAGTCATGGCGCGCCGCCACAATGTGCCGTTCTATGTCGCCGCGCCGCTCTCCTCTATCGATCTCAACTGCGCCAGCGGCGAGCAGATTCCCATCGAGGAGCGCTCAGGCCTCGAACTTACCGAATTCAAGGGCAAACCGATCACTCCGAAAGGCGTCGCGACGTTCAATCCCGCCTTCGATGTAACGCCGCATGACCTGGTGACCGCGATCATCACCGAGCGCGGCGTCGCGTATCCGCCCTACACCAGAAGCCTCAAAAAGTTGAAGGAGCACGCTTGACGACGCACTCCTTCATTAGTCAAACGATTACCCAGTCAGCTATTCCTGCAAATGATCAAGGTATTCGGCAAGACCGTAGCCGACCTTGTCGCCCCATCGCCATTCGGCCATTCCTTCGGCGATGCGAGTGACTATTCCGGCGCGACGATTGCGCAGCGGAATCATCGATAGAACTTTCCCGGTAATGACTAATGGCGCGCCGCCATCGGAGGTCGCGCAACTCACCTTGATGCGATCGTGAAGCTGCTGCTCGCCGGCGAACTCAGTCTCGATGTGCACCTTGCTGATGTTCACGGTCGGCTGCCCCTTGCGCACCATGAAGCCGCCCGGATGTTCACTGCCGTCGCGATTCACTGTAATCGACGCCATCCCGCCGGTGCCTTCGTCGAAGTTCATCGTGAGCCATCGATAGAACTTGGGCGCCTGCCAGTAGCGCGGACCCCAGCTGTGATCGCGCAGTCCGAGGCCATCGAATTTGAAATCGTAACCGTTGCCCTCGATCTTGAGCGTACCAGTCGCATGACCTAGCTGTTCGAGGTGGCCCTTGGCGAATTGCTGCGTCGCATCTCCCGAGGGCTTCAGGCTCTCCCATCCACTCGCAGTCTTCTCGCGCAGCTCGCCGCCCCATCCGGGCGCGGTGCCGCGGTAATCGAGGCGCAGCTCGCACGCCGCATAGGGATTGTTCTTGAAGGCGACGGTCGGCTCCGCCATTTCGAGCGGATTTTTGAGCATGCAGAGCTTGCCCTGGTAGCTCACTCGATGATGCTCGAACGGCTTCACCACTTCGAATTTCAGCCCGCCCGCATTGTGCGCATCGTTGCTGGTTATCTCGGGGCGTTTGAACATGAAGCCGACGGTATTATCCGGCAGATAGACGCATACGGTCATTTCGGCGTTGCCCTCGTTGGGACGATTGCCCATCCGCACGAATCCGCCGACGCGATTGTTGCGATCGTAAAAGTTGTAGTAGGCGCTCTCGTTGAAGTTCGATTCCCCGCTGTTGTCATGCATCAGGTCATCGGTTTCGAGAAGCACCACTTTGCGCTCGGGCATAATTAATCTCCTGACTGATTCTCGATTCTGACTTCTATCGCTCCCCACCACCGCGGTCCATCGCACCGCTTCTCACTAAGGAACATCCGTCGGCTTGTACACCGTAAGTCGGGGGATCCGGTCGAAGTCACCATCTCTACTAGCCAACGAATCGAGGCCGTAGATCTGTCCCGTCGCGGCAAGCAAGGAATCGTTCGTAGGCAACCCGTGCTGAGACCTTATTGCCTGGGCTCGTCGGAGCCTGAGTTCATCAAGTTCGATAACCACCAGGTTGAGATCGAAAATGCTGACCGTGTGGATCCAGTACTGGTGCAAATTCCGCACGGCGTCGGGTTTTCGCTTGAGCGAGAGAGCTGACGTTCTGGCGATTGCTCCAGTGGCCAATGCTTCCGCCAGCATCAGCCGGTGGCACACCTCATTGATTACCTCGACCGTGGTGATGCCAAGGACCTCTTCGCGGGCGCAGCGAGTCAGGAACTGCCTACTTTCTTCTGACCGCCCGTCGAGAGCATAAACGAAAATATTGGCGTCGATCAGTAACGTCGTTCGAGCTGGAACGTCTGGCAGATCGCGAATAGCCACGAGTCAGAAATGTTCGATGTTGGGATCTTCAGCGATCCACTTCAGGGTCGCGTCATCGAGACTGAAGTCCCAGGTGAATTGCTCCAACGCTTTCAATGCCCGCGCGATGCGCGACGCGCGTCCTTTTTTCGTAAAGTGTTTGCGTTTAAGAGCAGCCAGCCTGGGATTCTCTTTGATCGCGCCGCCCGGGACACGTGGTCGGCGGAGCGGTTTCCTCGCCGGCGGGCCCTTCTCGCTCGAAGCCCCGGCCGGGCTATGTGACCCTGAGCGATCCATCTGTCTTCACCATAACGTTTTGATGACGATGAGGCACTAGCTCCCGGACGACCGTTTCTCCCTCTCATTTTCAAATCCGCCTCGACCTCTATCTCGCCGCACCCCGCGGTCCATGGACCACAACCGATGAGGATTCGTAGCGGGCGATTCGCGAACCACCCCTGCCGAATCCGCGCAATCTTCTCGTGCCACGATCCCACGAACCGCGGTACACTAAACGCGCCGGCATGGAATCGGGAAGAAGACTGCACGTCTCAGAAGTGGATTAGCGATGCAAACAGCGGACGCCATCGCGAAGGGCGGATTGGCCGGTCGAAGGGGGATCACGTCATACAAGAAATAAGTAAGTACCTTTTGCGGTATGCTGATGCGAAGTGCCATTTGTGGAACGCTTACTTTGTTGACAGAATGGGCAGTCTGTCTGAATGCGAACCGTTGGACAGTTTCGAGGCAATCGACCGAAGACTATTCTTCAGCCTCGTGTGCGATCCTCTGGGGATCGAATATGACCATTCGTGGGGCGCGGATTGTATAAATCAGATTGTCGTAAGGTCAACGACGAGCTCCACAATTCCGCTTTTAATCAGCCGGAAAAAAGACGGCAACACTTCGTGGGAGGAAGAAAACGGATTCCCGATTGCGGGGTTGTCCTTCGCGTTCGTAGAGTTCTTTCAATGGGACCGGTATGGCTACCTTTACCTTCCGAAAGTCCGTTGCAAGATAGTTGCCTTTGAGGCTCGCCCCGAATGTATCGGTCGAGAAGCTTTGCTCGATCGACAGCATGTGGAGTTTGTTCTCGCTGAGAAAGGGACAGAATAGGACATGTCGGTGCGGTCATTACGATGACTTATCCTTCCCCCGCATCTTCAAATCCGCTTCCAGGTAGCGAGGATTCGCAATCTTCAGCTTGTCCTCGACGATCTGGCGCGTCACCTTCAGCACCCGAGCGCGGAACTCGCCGCTGTCAGCTTCGCCGGCGCGAATCCGCGCGCTTAGCTCCTCGTTGAATTTGCGCGCCGCCGCCAGCACGTCGCCGGTGGTGTGAAGATGCGGCTTCTGTGTGCCCAGCAGCGTCGCGAGCGCATCGACCTCGGCACGCAACAGCGGCTCGCCAATTTCGATTTCGCGCGCAACGATACGCATCACGTTCGCCACCACGCGCGATTGAAACTGCTTTTGCCCCTGCGTGACCGGAACGATCTCGCGCTCGACGAAATCCGCCGCCGCCTGTAGCAGCTCGATCGAGGTTGGCCTGTCCTGCATTTGCGCTTGCCTCTATTGCTCGATGAGATTCAGCAATTCCAGCTCGTTCTCGACCGTGCGCCGTCCGATGCTCGCCAGCTCGACTGAGCTGACCAGGCCATCCATATGGGTCCGCGCCTGACTGATAGTGATGATGCCCCATTTGAGGTTGCCGAAGACTTCCCACCATCGTGCCGCTTCGGGATCGACGTGGATGCCGCTGGCTTTTTCGTAGGCCGCCCAAAAATCCTCGCGTTGGCCGAGCCCGCCGACCGGATTCTCGTCGGCGCCGAATCGCCATGCGCGCGTGCACATCCAGCCGAGGTCTTCGAGGGGGTCGCCGAGATGCGGCAACTCCCAGTCGAGAATCGAGCGCACGCCCTCGGGCCCAAAGATGACATTGCCGATGCGATAGTCGCCATGCACCAGCATCTTGCGCGGCGACCTTGGCACGCGTTGATAGAGCCATCGAAACGCCAGCTCGAAAGCCGGATACGGCTGCAGCGCGAGGGTGCGGAAATTTTCCTCGTAGCGCTGCACCTCGGTCAACGCGGCATTCGGTCCGGGCTGAGCCAGGAAATCGAGCTTGTGCTTGACCGGATCTATGCGATGGATGCCCGCGGCGATTTCCGCGAGTTGGGCCGGCATTACCTTGCGCGCGTTGGCGTACTGCTCGTCCCGCAGGAGACGGCGCGCGATGGTCTCGCCCTCGACGCGCTCCATGATGAAGAAGTCCGCGCCCAGCACGGCGGGATCATCGGAGAGCCAGAAAACTTCCGGAACTGGAACACCCTCCTCAAACGCTGCGCGAAGGATCAGGAACTCGTGACGCCGATTGCTCTCGATACGCTGTGCGGCGGGGTCGCGGCGCAACACCATTCCGCGCGTCTCAGTGCCGCGCCCGCTCTGCATGGTGCAATCGAACGACCAGATTTCGCGCGAGGCGCCGCCCGGCATCTTGTGCAGGTTCGCGATGGTTACTTCGGTGAAGTTGCCTTGCTCGCAGATGAAGGCGCGCAGGCGCTCTGAAAGTTCGGCCACGTCCATTCGATCATCTCTATCATGAACTTCGCGGCGTCAGGAGCGGCGCCCGGCCAGTTGCGCGAGACCATCGCCGAGCAGATTGAACGCGAGCACCGAGAGACCAATCGCGATGCCGGGCGCGGTGGTCAGATGCGGCGCGACGAGGAGAAAGGCGCGGCCCGCATCGAGCATGTTGCCCCAGCTCGGTGTGGGCGCCATCACGCCGAGGCCGAGAAACGACAGCGACGCCTCGGCGACGATGATGCCGCCGATGCCGAAGGTGGCTTGCACGGCCACCGGTCCCGCAATTCCGGGCAAAACATGACGCAGCAGGATGCGCGACGGCGGCGCGCCCAGCGTATTGGCCGCCTGCACGTACTCGCGCTCGCGAAGCGACAAAACCTCACCGCGCACCAGCCGCGCATAGCCAGTCCATCCCATCGCGGTCAGCGCGATGACGAGATCGGTGAGGCCGGGACCAAGAATCGCCGCGAGTGCAATCGCGAGCAGGAAACCCGGGAACGCGAGAATGATGTCAACGAAGCGCATCACGAGAGAATCGACGCGCCCTCCAGCGAGCGCGGCCGAACCGCCGATCAAACTGCCAACGACCAGCGACAGCGCGACCACCGAGATCGACACCGTCAGCGACAGGCGCGCGCCATAAAGAAGTCGCGCGAGCATATCGCGCCCGAGCGCATCGCATCCAAGCGGATGACTTGCTGATGGACCCGCGAGCGCGAGCGGCAAATCGATCGCGACCGGATTATGGCGCGTCAGCATCGGTCCGAAGATTCCGAGCAGGATCAGAATCGTGACCAGCGTGCCACCGATCCCGAGCGAGGGATTTCGCCGCAACCGCATCACGTCAGCGCGCCTCGCTCGAAAGCCGGATGCGCGGATCGATCAGCCCATACACCATGTCGGTCGCCATGTTCACCACGACATAGGTGAGCGCGAAGGTCAGCACACAGCCTTCGACCAGAGGATAGTCGCGTGCGCTGATCGCCGTGATCATCAGCCGTCCGAGCCCCGGCCAGGAAAAAATTACTTCGGTGATGATCGAGCCGGTGAGCAATCCGCCAAGTTGCAGGCCCAGCAGGGTCACCACCGGCGTCAGCGCGTTGCGAAGCCCGTGGCGCATCAGCGCGGCGTTCGCGCTCAGTCCTTTGCCGAGCGCGGTCCGCATGTAATCAGACTCGCGCACCTGCACCAGGCTCTGACGCAGCATTCGCGCGAGGATCGCGGCGAGCGCAGTTCCAAGTGTGATCGCGGGAAGGATTAGATGCGCAAGGCCGCCGCGTCCCGTGAGCGGAAGCCATCGCAACTTGAGAGAGAAAAGGATCATCAGCAACGGGCCGAGATACAGATGAGGAATCGAGATGCCGAGCACCGCGAATCCCATCGCGCCGAGATCGGCAGCACCTCCGGGAGCGGCGCCCGCAATGAGGCCGAGCGGAAATGCGATCGCGATCGCGACGATGAGTCCTGCCAGCGCGAGTTCCAGCGTCGCGGGGAAGCGTTGCGCGATCAGCCGCGCGACCGGCTGATGCTGCGAGATTGATTCGCCAAGATCTCCAGTCGCGAGACCGCCGAGGAAGGTCAGATACTGGGCAAACAGCGAGCGGTCGAGCCCGAGCTCATGGCGCATACCTTGGATATCGGCGGGCGCGGCCATGTCGCCGAGCATCGCAACCACCGGATCGCCGGGCACCAGGTGAATCAGCGCGAAAGTGATGGTCGCGACGCCGAGCGCGACGGGTATCAGTGCGAGCAGGCGCCGACCCAGGTATGCGATCAAAACGCAGTCACTCCGCCGGTCCCTCTGAAGCGCTAACACTCGGTGGCGAGAGCAGCTTCAGGTCCGCCAGCGATCGCAGGCTGCCGTTGGGATACGGTTCGAAGCCCACGACGCTGCGATTCATCACCACCACATTGTCCTGCCACCACAGCGATACATACGGAAGATCATCCGCCGCAAGTTGCTGCACTTCCGCGTAAATCTTCTTGCGTGCGGCCTCATCAAGGGTCGCATCCCCCGCTTCCACCAGGCGATCCATTTCCGGATTGGCATAGTCGCCGCGATTGAGTCCGTGCGGCGGCGTCATCCGCGAATCGAAGACCATGAAGTAGTGATGCGGATCGCGGATTCCAATCCACGGCATCGCGGCGATATCGAAGTTGCCGCGCTGCATGTCGTCGTAGAAGGTCGCCCATTCATTACTGCGAACGCGCACCTCGATTCCGACCCGTCGCAACATGGCCTGCATGATTTCGCCCATGCGGGTGCCCTCGGGCGCACATTTGTAAACCAGGATGAGATCGCGCATCCCGCTGCGATCGGCCTTGTAACCGGCGGCTTCAAGCAGTTGGCGCGCTCGTTCGGGATCGTAGCGATCGGTAGTCACCGAACCATCATAGGCCCAGTTTTCCGGCGTCAGCATTCCGCTCGCGATCCGAGCGGTGCCGCGCAGGTACGAGCGAATGATCTCCTCGCGATCTATTGCGTAAGCGATCGCGCGCCGCACCCGCACATCTCGCAGCGCCGGATCGCGAAAGTTGAAGGTCAGGTACCAATACGACGTGCCAGCCGAAGTGATGACCTCAAGTCCATCCCGCGAGCGCAGGTAGGGAAGCAAATCAGGCTGAATGTCGTTGGGCGCGAGGTCGCAGATATGCTCGACCAATTCGAGCGCGCGCACCGTCGGATCGGGCACCACCTTGAAGACGATTCCTCGAACCGCGTTGGCAGCCGGCGCCGATTGCGCGGGATTGCGATCGAGCACGACGCGATCATCGCGCTCGAAAGCCCGCAGCTTGAATGGACCGGTACCTGACGGCGCATCCATCTCATCCGAGCCGCGCGCGGGAGTGCCGTCGGGCACGACGCCGAGCATCGCCATCTCGAGCGCGGGAGCATAGGGACCGCGGGTGTTCATCTTGATGGTGTGGTCGTCGAGCGCATCGATGCGCGCGAGCTGCTGGAGGCCACCGGCTTTGGGCGAGCGGTTTTTCCGATCCATCACGAAGTCGAAGGTGTATTTGACGTCGCGCGCAGTTAGCTCACGCCCGTTGCTGAAGTGGATAGCGCGGCGCAGATGAAAAACGATCTCGGTCGGCGAAATCCGCTGGACGCTTTCGGCCAGGTCGCCGGTGAAGCCGCCGCGCGAATCGAGCCGCACCATCGGATCGAACATCAACTCGGTGATGCGTTCGGAAATCGCATCGGTGGCGTAGCGTGGATCGAGCGCGGTCGGCGACGTCTCGATATCAACCTGGATGAAACCGGCCGCGGGGCGATCGCGAGTGCGCGCACATCCCGCGAACATCACCATCAGCGCGCAGGCGACCACGCAAAAAAGCTGTTTCATCGAGCGCATGTCCAAGTCGCGAGGATGATAGCAGACGCGGCTTTGCGAGTTTCACAATCGGCGATATAGTCCGGCGCGACACAACTCGCGCGCAGGATTGGTTATGAGACTCAAAGACAGGGTGGCACTCATCTCGGGCTCGGGTTCCGGCATCGGCGAAGCGACGGCGAAACGGCTGGCATTAGAAGGGGCCGCGATCGTCGTGGTCGACCTCAATGAAGAAGGTGCGCGCCGCGTCGCCGATGAAATCCGCAAAACAGGCGGCAAGGCCGAGGCGCTGAAGGCCAACATCGGCAACCCCTCCGAGGTCGAGGCGATGATCAAATTCGCGGTCGATAAGTTCGGCCAACTCGACATCCTGCATAACAACGCGATCCGGCTCTATACCGGACGCCTCGGCGAGATGTCACTCGACAACTGGCGCAAGAGCGTCGAGGTCGGTCTGACCTCGTACTTCTATGCAACGCGATGCGCGCTCGGGGTGATGCTGCCGCGGCGCAAGGGCGCCATCATCAATACCGCATCGGTGTCCGGGCTCGCGGCTGACTACGGCCTCGGCGCCTACAACGCCATCAAGGCCGGGGTCATCAATCTCACGCGCGCGACGGCCATCGAGAACGCGCGCAAGGGCATCCGATGCAATGCGGTATGTCCCGGCGCCATCGCCACGCCGCCGATAATGAAGATGCGCCACGCGCAACCGGACCTCGCGAAGTCCACCGAGCAGGCGATCCCGATGGGGCGCTATGGCGAGCCGAACGAAATCGCCAACGTCGTGTTGTTCCTCGCCTCGGACGAAGCCTCGTACGTCAACGGCACTACCATCGTCGCCGATGGCGGGCTGACGGCGCACACCGGAATTCCGAGCGTGGCCGGAAGCGGCCCTGACTGGTAGCAACGAATTATGAATCGTCGCGCCGTGTTGCGATTGATGGCCACGTCGGCTGCGGCCGCCGCGCTCTGGCCGTTGGCAAAAGCAGCATCGGCACTAACGGAGAGTCACATGACCAAGTCGGCGATGCCGGTGATCTTCCTTGCGCATGGCAGTCCGATGCTGCTCGATTCGCGCCGCTGGGTCGCCGAGCTCAAGCAATGGGCGGATGCGATGCCGCGCCCTCGCGCCGTCCTGATGATTTCGGCGCACTGGGATCAGCGTCCCGTTGCCTTGGGCGCGACGCGCACCGTGCCGCTCGTTTACGACTTCTACGGCTTTCCGGATCGCTACTACCAGGTCACCTATCCCGCGCCGGGTGCGCCGGACCTTGCCGCCCGCGTCCGCGACCTCCTCAAAGGAGCAAAAACCGACTTTATGGATGAGCCTGCGCGCGGCCTCGATCATGGCGCCTACGTGCCGATGAAATGCATGTATCCCGGCGCCGACATGCCGACGCTGCAGCTATCGCTCCCCGGGCTCGAGCCGAAAACCGTGTACGCGCTCGGGAAAACGCTCGCCCCGCTGCGCGATGAGGGCATCCTGATCATCGGCAGCGGGTTCCTGACCCACAACCTGCGCGCGATTAGCGATGAGACTCCGGCGTGGGCATTGGAATTCGACGGATGGATCGCCGATGCGCTGATTAGAAACGATGTCGATGCGCTGCTGGACTATCGCAATCGTGCGCCCGGCGTCGAGTATGCGCTCCCGACCCACGAGCATTTCGTGCCGGTGATCCTCGCGAAGGGCGCGGTCTCCGATGCGCAGTTGCCGACGACTTTTCCGATCACCGGATTCGTCGGCGGATCGCTGACGCGCCGCTCCGTGCAATTCGGCTAGACCTCACGCGTTGCGGATCGTCAATCCTCCGTCGACCGGAATCACCGCGCCGGTGAGATACGACGACGCCGGTAGACACAGGCTGACGGTGATGTGCGCGACCTCTTCGGGAAAGCCGTAACGCTTGAGCGCGGTGCGGCGCTTACCGAAAATCGTCTTGTGCTCTTCCGGAATCGCGTCGGTCAGCGCGGTGCGAATCGGGCCCGGACAAATGCAATTCACCGTAATGCCCTCGGGACCCAAATCCACCGCGAGCCCGCGCGTGAGGCCGATCACTCCGGTCTTCGCCACGACATACGGAGTGTCGCCGGGCGTCGCGCCGAGTCCCTCAGTCGAGGCGATATTGACGATGCGCGCCGCGTCCGATTTCCGCAGATACGGGAGCGCCGCGCGCACCAGGCGCTGCTGCGCGGTAAGTAATCCGGTGATGGTGCGATCCCAAATCTTGTCGTACTCCGGTCCGTCGAGCGGATGAAATCCGCCGAAGCCGGCGTTGTTGATCAGGATGTCGAGGCGCCCGAAGCGATCGGCAACTTCGCGCACCACGCGTTTGATGTCGTCATGGTCCATCACATCGAGACGCCATCCGTGCGCATTGCCGCCTTCGGACTTGATTTCGTCGACCACGCTCGCGATTCCCGCTTCATTGATGTCGGTGACCGCGACCAGAGCGCCTTCACTCGCGAACACGTGCGCGGTCGCGCGGCCCATTCCGCTCGCGGCGCCGGTGACCAACACGCCACGCCCTTTCAGCGAGCGACTCAGTTTCTTGATGACATCCATCCTTGCTCTCCTCACTTACCCGGGTTGTCCGGGAGCCAGACAATATCGTCGATTTGCTTTTTTGTGAAAGCCCACTTCGCTACTCTGCAAAACGAAACGGGAGAAGACTATGGAATTCGAACGCGCGAAACTCGATATCGATAGCAGCGTCGGCATCCTCACCCTCAACCATCCTGAGGTGATGAATGCGGTGTCGACTGAAATGATTGGCGGCATCATGAGCTCGCTCGCCGAAGCCGAGAAGCCGAAGAACGGAGTGCGATGCCTCATCATTACCGGCGCGGGTCGCGGCTTCTGCGCGGGCGCGAATCTGCAACCTTCCGGCAACGTCAGCGGACAACGCGACGCCGGCTCGGTGCTCGAGACCCATTACCATCCGATGCTGCGCAAGCTGCGCGAATTGCCGATGCCGATCGTGAGCGCGGTGAATGGCGCGGCGGCGGGAGTCGGCATGAGCCTCGCGCTGATGGGCGACCTCGTGCTGTGCGCCAAGTCGTCGTATTTCCTCCAGGCCTTTCGGCGCATCGGCCTGGTTCCCGACGGCGGCTCGACCTGGATTCTGCCGCGCCTCGTCGGTCGTGCTCGCGCGATGGAACTCTCGCTGATGGGCGAGAAACTGCCGGCCGAGAAAGCGCTTGAATGGGGCCTCATTTATCGCGTCGTCGACGATGCGCAATTGATGGAGGAAGCGAAGAAGCTGGCGCGCGACCTCGCAAGTGGTCCGACCGTCGCGCTCAGCCTCATCAGAAAACTCTACTGGGACAGCAACGAGAACACTTACGAGCAGCAGCTCAATCTCGAGCGCCAGATGCAGGGCAAGGCCGGACGGTCGGCGGATTTCAACGAGGGCGTGCGCGCGTTCCTGGAAAAGCGGCCGGCGAAATTCAAGGGCGAATAAGTTCGCTCTCGGAAACTCACATCTTGCTGTGATCCCAGCTCGAGAATCTCTCCGGATGGAATCGGATCACGATGCGCTTGGTCGCCTGCGCTTCCAGGGCGCGATTCTGCTCGGGGCTGACCGCGCTCGAGCCGCTCATCCTAGCGCCGACCAAGCGCAAAACCTCGGCGGTGTATTTGACGTCCTCGACCAGCTCGGCGCGCCCGCGAATCATCAGGCCGCGCAGCTTGTTGTAGGCGGTTCCGGCTTCCCACATCATCGTGGCCCGCGGATCGCGCCGGATGTTCACCGCCTTTTGCGATTTGCCGTAGGTCGTCATCACGAGGTCGCCGTCCTTGACGCCGTACCACATCGCGACGAGGTGCGGATAACCATCGCGCCCGTTAGTGGCGAGCGTTGCGGTGCGGCCTTCTTCCATGAAGCGCCGCGATTCCTCGGACGTTAGCTGTATAGATTTTCTCCGATCCATGAGCTCCTCGTTCTTATGTCAGGCGAGCGGCTTCTTCGCCCATCCTTCATCGTAAGGCGTCAACATGCGGGTGAAGAATCGCAGGCGTTGGAACTTCCATTCACCGTTCACGCGCACGTAGTCGTCCTCGTACCGGCCTGCCAGCCACATCGCGGATTCGGTTTCGCCGTTGCGCCGCGTCAGCGGCTGCATCAGATACCAGCGTCCGGTCGCGGTGTCACCGTCGACTTCGATGATCGGGTTCATCACGTTATGAATTGCGAAGGTGAACGCGGAGGGCGCACGGCGGAAAAATTTGACGATGCCCGCGTGACCCTCGCCCTTGCCGAGCGCGCCGCCGTCCCAGACGCCGTCGTCGACGAACAGCGACGCGATGCCCTCGGCATCGTAGTTGTTGTCGCAGCAGGCGCAGTATCGCGCCTTGAGCTGCTTGATTTGTTCGATGTCCTCGAGCCTGCGCAGCCGTGCAATCAGTTCTTCGAGAGTTGCGATATTCAAATTCCGTAGAACGCCTTCGCGTTGTCGTACAAAACCTTTCGTACCGAGGTTTCCGGCAACTTCGCCAGGCGCTCGCGCGTCGTCGCCACCGGATTCACGAAGCCCTCGGCATGGGGATAGTCGGAGCCAACGAAGAAGCGATCATCGCCGGCGAATTCCACCATCAGTGGCAGCATCCGCTCCTCGGGATCGGCGCTGATCCAGATGTTGCGGGCGAAGTACTCGCTCGCCGGGCGCTTCATCTTCGAGGTATGACCCATGTACTTGAAGCGATAGTCGAGGCGCTCGATCCACTCGCCGACCCATCCCGCCATCGCCTCGATAGTCGCAACCCGCAGCTTCGGAAAGCGCTCGAACACTCCGTCGTAGACCATGGTGGTGAGAGCCATCCTCGGGTCCTGGATCACATTCATCGTGATGAACATGAACCCGGGATCGTAGCCGCGCACCCATTGACTGCCGGTGTAGTCGGAATGCCCGACCAGGTGGATGCCGACGGACAAATCGAGCTCCTGCGCAGCAGCCCAGACCGGATCCAAATCCGGATGACCGAAACCATGACCGTCGATGGGCGTCGAGGCCACGAAAATGGTTTTACACCCGAGCTTCGCGACCCGATGCATCTCGCGCGTCGCCAGCGCGGCGTCGAGGAGCGAAATGTGCGCGGCCGGGATCAGGCGATCCTTGTGCGCCGCACACATCTCGAATGCCCACGTGTTGTAGGCGCGACAGAGCGCGTCGGCCAGTAGCGGATCCTGCACGTCGCCCTGCCACAGGATGCCCATGGTCGGGTAGATGACCTGCGCGGCGAAACCCTCATCGTCGAGGAATTTCACGCGCCGATCCATGTCCTGCCATCGTGCGTTGCTGAACTGGTACGCGTCGAAGTCGTTCAGCGCGTGGCCTTTTTCCTTCGCGCCGTAGCTGACGACCGCACCGAGCAACTGCGCCGCATTGCCGAGGCGCATCGGCTTGTGGTCAACCAAAATCGTGAATTCGCCAGACGCCGCGTCGCGCTCCACTCGCATCGCGCGGTCGCGATAGCGCGGATCGATATAGCGCTCGAAGAGGTCGAGCGGTTCGATGAAGTGGCTGTCGCCGTCGATCGCCTTCATCTTTATTCGTCGGCTACTTCTTCAGACGCGCGACCGCCTTGATTTCGACCAGGCCGCCGGGGAACGCCAGTTCGCTGATGCCGATCGCAGTCCAGGCCGGATACGGCGCAGTCACGTATTGATCCTTCACTTTCATGAACGCTCGCATGTTGGCCTGCAGCCCGACATGGAAGGTGGTGATGTCGACCACGTCGCCGATCGATGCGCCACCGGCGGTGAGCACCGATTTGAGCGACTCGAAGGCCTGCTTGAATTGCGTTTCCGGATCGCTCGAGGCTTTGCCGTCGGGTCCTACGCCGATCACGCCGGAGCAGAAGAGGCGGTCGCCGTCTTTAATCGCGGGCGCGAAGTGGAAGTTGTCGTACATCGCCTGCATTTCGGCTGGAATAACAACGCTGCTCTTGTCCATAGAGAATCTCCGGTTATTGAAAAGGTGCGACTACAATCGCTCCTAAGGACCGAGGGCGTCAACTTACACGGAGGCCAACTATGCCGAAAGCGAATGAGCGCTGGCGCAACCAAGTGAAAATCTCGCAGGGCGACATCACCGCAAGCCATCTCGATGCGATCGTTAACGCCGCGAACAACGATTTGATCCTCGGCGCGGGCCTTGCGGGCGCAATCCGCAGGAAGGGCGGCCTCGCGATTCAAGAGGAATGCGAGCGCATCGGCAGCATCCCGTTGGGCGAAGCCGCGATCACGACCGGCGGCAAGCTCAAGGCGAAGTTCGTCATCCATGCCGCGAGTATGCATCTGGGCGGCCTCACCACGGAGGTAAATCTTCGCGCCTCGACCCGCAATGCCCTGCTGCGCGCGGAGGAGCACAAACTCGAGAGCGTCGCATTTCCCGCGATCGGGACCGGCATCGCGGGATTCCCGCTCGACCGATGCGCGCAGGTGATGCTCGGGGAAGTGCGCGATTATCTCGGCGCGGCGGCCTCGGTGAAGTTGGTGGAGTTCGTGCTTTTCGATCGCCTCGCGCGCGAGACCTTCGAGCAGGTTTTCGCTTCGATGCGCTGAAGTTTCGCGAGCGTCGGTATTCAACATTCAATCGATTGACTGAAACGTTCGATTGATCTAAATAAGCTGATCACTTTCTGAGAGAGTGGAGCGCCAATGGCTATCCTTCTTGCGAAACGCGAACTCGCGTCCTCTGCATCACGCGGCGAAGATACCCGCCAGCGGCTGATTGAAGCCGGGCTGAAAATTTTCGCCGATTATGGCTTCGACGGCGCCAGCACGCGGATGCTCGCGGATGCGGCCGGCGCCAACCTCGCCGCGATTCCCTACCATTTCGGCAGCAAGGAAGGCCTCTACCGCGCGGCCGCGGAGTTCGTCGTCGAGAACTGCGGCCGGGACATCCTGCCGACCATCGGCAAAATCGAACGTGCGTTGGAAGGAAAAAAGCCCTCGCGCAAGGACGCGACGACGCTGCTGCAGGAGCTGCTGGAGCGGTTTTCCGCGATCGTCGTCGGCTCCGAATTCGCCGACAGCTTCGCCGGCTTCGTGATGCGCGAGCAACTGCAACCCGGCGCGGCGTTCGAAATTCTCTACGAAGGGATGATGCGCCGGCTGACCGAAGCGTGCGCCAAGCTCCTCGCAATCGTGCTGGGACGGCGCAGCGACGACGAGAAGATTCTAATCAGGACGCAGACGTTGCTCGGGCAGGTCCTGGTGTTTCGCACCAGCCGCGCGGCGGTGTTTCGGCAGCTTGGATGGCGCGAGTTTTCCAAGGAACAGATCAAGGCAATCCAGTCGATCGTGCGCGACAACGTCGATCGGATTCTGGCAGGTAGTTTGGCAGGTAAGTAAATCATGGAATCCCCTACGCCAGTGCATGAGACCGAGAGTCGCGAGCGCGAGCTTCGCCTTGACCACGATCTGTTGATGCTGGACGAAAGCCCCGCCGGCGCGCCCGAGGCCGGCAAGCCGATCACGCACAACCACCCGCACCACGAACCGAAGCATCCGGGCGGGAACAGACGGCGGCCGTCGCGACGCGCGGTTCGAGGCATCGTGTGGACGTTGGTATTGGTGCTGCTTGGATCGACCGCGATGATCGGCGGCCCG
The DNA here is from genome assembly GCA_963761255.1 of uncultured delta proteobacterium. Taxonomy (GTDB): domain Bacteria; phylum Desulfobacterota; class Binatia; order Binatales; family Binataceae; genus DATGKG01. Next base: position 186,256 of record CAVXGH010000007.1, on the reverse strand, counting down.
CGACTTTGGAGATACCTCGACGCGTATGAATCCACAGACGATGCTCAAGTAGATGGGCATATCGCGCCGATCAGCTCGCGTATCGAGGGCACCATCGAGCGCGTCTACGTGCAGGATACCGATTACGTCAAAGCGGGCGCCTTGATTGCGCAGATCGATTCGCGCGATGCAAACACCGCGCTGGCGAGCGCGCGCGCGAATCTCGAGCAGGCCAGGGCGCAGCTCGCTTCCGCGCGCGCTGACTATGCGGCATCGCTGAGCAAGGTGCGGCAGAGCGAGGCCACCGCCTTGCAGGCGCGCAATGACGCCGACCGCTACGAATCGCTCTTCAAGATGCGCATCGCCTCCAACTCGGAGCACGACGACCATGTGCGCGCCGCGGCGGTCGCCGATGCGGCGGTGGAGTCGGATAGCGCAAGCGCGGAGGCGGCCAAAACCGTGATCGCGTCGCGCGCAGCCGCAGTCGATGCCGCGCAGGCCGCAGTCGATCAGGCGCTGCTCAATCTCGACTACACCCGCATCACCGCGCCGATGAGCGGGGTCATCGGCAAGAAGACCGTCGAGGATGGGCAGCGCGTGCAGCCGGGCGAGTTGCTCCTCGCGATCGTGCCGCTGGACGACATCTGGATCACCGCCAACTTCAAGGAGACGCAGATTCGCCGGATGCAGCCGGGCCAGCGCGCGACGATTTACGTCGATGCGATCGGCCGCGACTACCAGGGCTACGTCGAGGGCGTCGGCGGCGCGAGCGGCGAGAAGTACAGCCTGATGCCGCCGGAAAACGCCACCGGCAACTACGTCAAGGTGGTGCAGCGTCTGCCGATTCGCATCCGTCTCAAGCCGGGTCAGGACCCCGGCCATCGCCTACGCATCGGAATGTCGGTCGAAGCCAAAGTCCGGTTCAAATGAGCGCGGCGCCCCGCCCCTTCGCGCCTCCGGTCGCGCGGCCTCCGCGCAACCCGTGGGCGATCGCGTTCACAGTGACGCTCGCGACGTTCATGGAGGTCCTCGATACCAGCATCGCGAACGTCTCGCTGCCGCACATCGCGGGCGGCCTGTCCGCGAGCGTCGATGAGAGCACGTGGGTGCTGACGGCCTACCTCGTGGCGAATGCGATCGTGCTGCCGCTGAGCGCGTGGGTCTCCGGCTTCATCGGACGCAAGCGCTTCTACATGACCTGCGTCGCGCTGTTCAGCATCAGCTCGCTGTTCTGCGGCTTCGCGCCGACACTCAGCACGCTGGTGATCTTCCGTATCATCCAGGGCGCCGGCGGCGGGGGTCTGCAGCCGAGCGAGCAGGCGATCCTCGCGGATACTTTCCCGGGCGAAAAGTTCGGCATGGCGTTCGCGATGTATGGGATGGCGGTGGTGCTCGCGCCCGCCATCGGCCCCACGCTGGGCGGCTACATCACCGACCATTTCAACTGGCGCTGGATATTCTTCATCAATGTGCCAATCGGTATCATTTCGCTACTGCTCACTTACCGGATGGTCGAAGACCCGCCGTATCTGAAGAAGGAGGAGCGCAAGGCCGGATGGCGCGCCAACATCGATTTCATCGGGCTCGGTCTCATCGTGCTCGGCCTCGGATGCCTGCAGGTGGTGCTCGATCGCGGACAGGAACTCGACTGGTTCGGCTCGCGCATGATCACCTGGTTCATCGTCATCTCGACGGCCTCGCTCATCGCCTTCGTCATCTGGGAGTGGCGCCAGAAGAACCCCATCCTCGATCTCAGGCTGTTCCGCGAGCGGACGTTTGCCACCGCCATCCTCATGATGTTCATTCTCGGCTTTGGCCTGTACGGCTCGACCATCCTGCTGCCGCTCTATCTCCAGCAGCTGATGGGCTATACCTCGCAGTTAGCAGGGATGGTGCTGTCGCCGGGCGGCTTCGCCATCGCGCTGATGATGCCAATCGTCGGCGGGCTGGTGTCCAAGGTGCAGGCGCGATGGCTGATCGGACTGGGTTTCCTCATCACCGGGGTCGCGTTCCTGGCGATGAGCAACATCAATCCGAGCATCAATTTTCAGACCGCGATGATCTACCGGATTCAGCAGTCGATCGGACTCGCGTTCCTGTTCGTGCCGATTACCACCATCGCGTATCTGGGCATCCCTCCGAACAAGAACAACCAGGTGTCAAGCCTCATCAGCCTCGCGCGCAACATCGGCGGCAGCGTCGGCATCGCGATGGTCACCACGCTGGTCGCGCGGCGCTCGCAGTTCCACCAGGATCGCATCGCGTCGCATGTGACGCGCTATGACCACGTCTTCCGCAACGGCCTCAACGCGCTGACGTCCGACATGATGCAACAGGGCTACAGTTCGGTGGACGCGAGCCATCAGGCGTACGGGCGAATCTATGGCCTGATGCAGCAGCAAGCGGCGGCGCTGGCCTTCGTGGATGTCATATGGGTGTTTGCCGTGGCGGCGCTGTTCATGGTGCCGCTGGTGCTGCTGATGAAGAAGAATGACCCGGGCAAGGTCAGCATGGCGCATTGATTATCGACATGATGTCGATAAAGGCTCGGCCCTGAGAAACCCAAGTATTTCTGGGCATTAAGTGGGTTTGTTTTCGCGATTTTCTGGACGAGGCGCGCTCGATGCGGTGGCTTCGTTTATGTAATTTCGGGACCTCCTTGGAGACCATCACTCACGATGTTCGCGGTGGGTTTGTTTTTGCATTTTTGATGCGCGCCTAAACCCATCCAAAATCCTTCATCGCCCAACCCGCGTTCCAGATCTTCGTCATATGCCGAATCTTGTCGCCCTCAAACTCCATCACGTAGACATAGTCGCTCGTGGTGCTCTTGCCGGTCGGTGGAACCGGTCCGCCCTGCCCGGTATGCGTGCCCTGAAAAACCGCATAGGCGCTGACGTTTTTCCGCTCCTCATCGACCGCAAATGATTTCAGCTCGTAGCGCCCATCGGGCACGAAGGTGAGCAACCCCTTCATCCAATCCGCGTATTGCTGGAGGGTTTTGGTATCTGCGAGCGGCTCGGCCTGCGCGGCGAAGGTCGCATTCGGCTGGCAATATTCTTTGCACCCAGCCCAGCCTTTCCCGGTCTCGCAAGCCTCGAAGAATTTCCTGGCCGTCGCCGCAATCGATGCCATCAGTCCGCTCCTTTTAGAAAAACCGCCCGTGATGACGCGAAGAGTATGGCTGCAGGGTATCGTACGGCAAGAGCGCAGGTCAGCGATGCGCGAATCTGAAAAAGTTCAACGGTTACAAGCATAAAGTGGGTTTGTTTTCGCATTTTCTTAAGTGGCACAGGCTTCAGCCTGTGTCTTCGCGATGTTCAAAATGCGAAACCCTTTGTTGTTCGACATAAAGTGGGTTTGTTTTTGCAATTTCGATACTCGCAAATGCGACGTCTCACTTGAGGTCCTTCGCGCAGCGCCAGGACACCGCCCGACGATGTCTCGCGGTGGGTTCGTTTGTGCAATCAGGCATCCATGCCAATCGAGGTCCTTCGCAGAGCCTCAGGACCACTGCTCACGATGTTCGCAGTGGCTTCGTTTGGTAATTTCACCGATGTTCGCATCAATCCTACAACGCACGAGGCGCCCTCGATGAGCGCCCGAGTCACATCATAGCAAACTTCTGGTCATCGCGCAGGATGCGATAGGGTGATCCGATGCGATGGATGAATAGCAAACCCGGCAGCGCCGAAATCGCCGGCCACAGCACCTGCATGCCAACCATCCAAACCGGCACCGACCGATGATCCAATTCGTGTCGAAGCAAATTATGGTTGACGAATGGCTGTACAACCGTGCAGCCTCATAGGCTCTATGAAAAAGAAACTGCCGCGCTTTCGAAGCGATAGAGAAGCGGAGGACTTCGTCGCCAAGGCTGATTTGACTGAGTACGACCTTTCCGCGATGCGGCCGATGCGCTTCGAGTTTCAAGCCAAGACCGAACGCGTCAACATGCGCCTGCCGCCGGAGCTCCTCAATGCGGTTCGCGCTACGGCTGCTAAGGCGGGAGTCCCGTACCAGCGCTTCATCCGGCAGGTGCTGGAAGACGCGCTGCAACACAAACGCGCGTGAACCTCATCAAAGGAGCCTCAGTGCGCGGCGCTGCTGGAGGCCGCGCCGCGCCGGAGGAGTAAGAAGGATGGGATCAGAAGAACCATCCAAATCGCGAGCACTCGATAGATGTCGTTGAATGCCAGCATCGAGGCTTGCTGCTGAATCATTCCATAGACGCCCGCGAAGCTCTGATGACCCGCGTCTGTAAGTTGCGGCGTGAAATAAAAGCCGTGGCCGCCCGCCATTCGAGGAGCGGCGTTGCTCATCCGCCATGCGTCGAAGACCGAGAAGTGCTCGACCAGGTAGCTCTGATGAATCTGCTGATGATTCACCAGCGTAGTTGTCATGTATGAAATACCGATCGCCGCGCCCGCGTTGCGCATCATGTTGTAGAGGCTCGCCGCATAGCCCATCCGCTCGCGGCTGACGACCGAAAGCGTAGCCGCAGACAAGGTCGGGAAGATGAATCCCATCCCGATGCCCATGGTGATGCTCGGCCAGATGACCACCCAACTGCTCACGTTCAGATTCCAGTTCGACATCGTCCAGAGCGACATCGCCATCAGCACGAAGCCGAGCCCGACCAGCGGACGCGTATCGAATTTGAAGCGCGCGAGCTGCCCGATGAGCAGCATCGAGGCCATCGTGCCGAGGCCGCGCGGCGCCAGCACCAGGCCGGCCCTCCATGCCGTGTAGCCCATCAGCTCTTGCAGGAAGATCGGATTGAGGAGGCCGGTGCCGTAGAGCGCAAAGCTCATCGCGACGATCAGCATCACCGACAGATCGAAGGCCGGAATCGCCATGATGCGCAAATCGAGAATCGGCTCCGAAAAGCGCAGCTCGTGGAAAATCAGGATGATGAACGCCGCCGCCGACGCGGCGGTGAAGTACCACACCCACGCGGAGTTGAACCAGTCCGCGCGCTGCCCGCGATCGAGGACGATTTCCATCAGGCCGAGGCCGAGCACCAGGCATACGATGCCGATGTAATCGACGCGTCCGCCCTTCGCGCGCCGCTGACGCAGATACACAGGGTCGTGCACGAAGGTGTAGACCATCAGCAAAGCCGCCGCGCCGATCGGCAGGTTGATGTAGAAATTCCAGCGCCAGTTCCAATTATCGGTGATCCATCCGCCCAGCGTCGGCCCCATGATGGGCGCAACCATCAGCCCCACACCCCACATCGCCATCGCGAGTTGCTGCTCGGCGGGCGGAAACGTCTCCATCAGGATCGCCTGCGAGGACGGGATCATCGCCGCACCGGCCGCGCCCTGGATGAGCCGGAAGATCACCATCTGATCGAGCGAGGTGGCTGCGCCGCATAGTCCTGAGGCCGCAACGAATACCGTCACCGACGCCATGAAGTAGCGCTTGCGCCCGAAGCGCGACGAGATCCATCCCGTCATCGGGATCATAATGCCGTTGGCGACCAGGTAGCTCGTCACCACCCACGCGATCTCGTCGACGCTCGCGGAAAAGGTGCCCTGCATGTGCGGCAGCGCGACGTTGACGATCGAGGTGTCGAGGACCTCGAGCGTGGTGCCGAGCATTACCGCGAGGGCAATCAGCCATTTTTGCGCCGAACCGGACTCGAGGTGCTGCTCGCCGGTAATAGCCGCGGCGCTCATGCGATCAAGAATAATGCCCGAGAGCATCCCTAAGAAGGGCAGAGCGAAGAAATTTTAATGAGATGTAACATAAGAGTAATGACTTGAGTCTTTGAGACGGTTACCTTCGATATATGCGGCTTGCTGCCATCGACGTCGGAACCAATTCAGTTCACATGGTGATCGCCGACGTGAATCGCGACGGCAACATCGATGTGGTCGATCGCGTCAAGGAGACTGTCCGTCTCGGCCGCCGCGCCTTCGAAACCGGAACGCTCAGCAAGGAAGCGATGGACCTTGCAGTCCGCACCCTGAGCAATTTTCAGAAGCTCATCAAACTTCGTAATGTCAATCGGGTGCGCGCAGTCGCGACCAGCGCGGTGCGCGAGACCAAGAACAGCGCGGAATTCGTCGCCCGCATCCGCCGCGAAACCGGTCTCAAAGTGGACATTATTCCCGGCGCCGAGGAAGCCCGGCTGATTTTCGTCGCCGCACGGCATGCGATGGGCCTCGAAGGCGGGCCGCATCTGCTGGTGGACATCGGCGGCGGCAGCGTCGAGTTAGTCATGGTGCGCGACGGCGAGGCGATGTGGATGCGGAGCCTCAAGCTCGGCGTCTCGCGCATCACCGAGCAATTCCTCGCTGATGACCCGCCCACCGCGCGTCAGGTTCGCGATCTGGAAGCGCATCTTGCCGATGAAATGGGCGACCTGCTCAAAAGCGCGCGGCGCGATGGCGTCCAGCGCGCGGTTGGCACCTCGGGCACCGTCAACACGCTGGTTGCGATGGCGCGGGCGGCGCGTGGCGAGGAGTTAGGACGCCTCGGCGGCGCGACCGCATCGGCGGAAGAAATCGCGCAAGTTCGCAAACGGATTTTGGAATGCGATCTTTCCGATCGCCTCGAACTGCCGGGCATCGACGCGAAACGCGCCGACCTGATGCCGGCCTCGGCGATTCTGACCGACTACATCCTGCATCATTCGGGAGCGCCCGAACTGGTCGCATGCACCTGGGCACTCCGCGAGGGATTGCTGCTGGAACTGGCGGGAATCGCAAGTCATCGCGAAGCGATCGATGCGCGCAAGCATTCGATCGCCGCGCTGGCGAAGAAATTCGAAGGCAGCAACGAGCACGGCCAGACGGTCGCCAAGCTCGCCGGCCAGATTTTCGATGCGACCGCGGAAGAGCTTGAACTGCCTCCCCACGTGCGCGAGATTTTGGAGTACGCGGCGCTGCTCCACGACATCGGGCATACCATCGATCACGACCGGCACAATCGGCATTCGTATTACCTCATCAAGAACGCCGACCTGTTCGGTTTCACCCCCGACGAAATCGAGAGCATCGCGCAAGTCGCCCGCGGCCATCGCAAGCAGGGCGCGAAAGTTGATTCGCCCGAGTTGTATTCGCTCCCCGAAGACAAGCGGCGGATGGTGCGCGCGCTGGCGGCGATCCTGCGCGTCGCTGACGGCCTCGATCGCACACACTTCGGCGTCGTCAAGAATCTTCACATTAGTCACGCGCCGGGTAAGCTCTGCATCGATGTCGATTCCGGCGCGGAGCGCGCGGACCTGGAGCTGTGGACCTGCGAGAAGCGCGTCGATCTGCTCGCGAAGCTGCTCGGCCGCCGCATCGCGCTCCGGCAGCGGGACGGCCGCAAGAAGTCGTCCCTCGTTGACGCGTCGGCTGGGATTGTGGGACGACAGAAGGCAGTCTGATTCCCCGCCGCAACCTCTTTAACTTGAACGCGGCAGAGAGACCTCGCGTCCTTGGCAGCCTCTAACTTCACCGTCCAGCCACATGATGCGACCGGATCGGCCGCCCGCAGCGCGATCGCATTTCACGTCAAGTCGCTGATCGCACAAGTGCCCGCGGCGCAGCGCGGCGAGGCGGAACCCGTCCATCAGGTGCGGGTCGCGTCGCGCCGTCTGCGCTCGGCGGTCCGTCTGTTCGGGCCCTACATCTCCGCGATCAAGACCAAAGAAACCGATGACCGCTTGAAGTGGGTGGGCCAGCAGGCCGGCGCGGTGCGCGACCTCGACGTGCTCGACAAGCTCATCCACAAGCGCGCGAAGAAGCTCGATGCCGTCGTCGCCAAAGACCTCGAACCGCTGTTCGAAGAGCTTCGCGTGCGTCGTGCGAAGGGGGCACAGAACCTCGCCACCTCGCTCGCCTCGCGCCGCTACAAGGAGTTGGTGGCGCGGCTCTCGGCGCCTATCGCGATCACTACGCAGGGTGATGCGGCATTCGGTTCAGTCGCCGGCGATCTCTTCGCGCCGATGCTTAAATCGATGACCCGCGCCGGCGAGAAGCTTCCCGACGATCCGAGTCCCGACGAGCTGCATCGCTTGCGCAAACGCGCGAAGGCCTCGCGCTACGCGCTCGAAACGATGCTCGCCATCGACGAGAAACAACTCGGCGAAATGTTGAAGAACCTCGAAGATTTGCAGGACCTCGTCGGCAAATATCACGACGCGGTGGTCGCGGTCGCATGGATCAAGGAATTCGTGGCCTCGCGCGAGCTGCCGGCTAGTGTTGCATTTGCATGTGGCGCGCTGGCGCAGGCGATCCAGCGCAGCGAGCGCAGACTGAAGCGCCGCGGACTCAAGCATTGGAGTCGCTTCGCCAAAACCGATCCCGATCGCACTTTGAAAAAAGCCCTCGCGAAAGTTCAACCGAAAGGGGTGTCATCCGATGATGCTGTACATCATGCGCCACGGCCTCGCCGAGGAGCCCACGCCCAAGGGCGACGACTCCGCGCGCAGACTAACTGAAAGAGGCGCCGACAAAATTCGCAAGGCGGCGGCCGGCATGCGCGCCAGCGGCCTCGCGTTCAACGCGATTCTCACCAGCCCCGTGACGCGCGCGGCCCAGACCGCCGAAATCGTGGCCGCTGAACTCGGCGGCCCGAAGCCCAAACCGTTGCCGGAACTTTCCACCGGCGCATCGCCGGCCAGCGCGCTGGAGGCGTTGGGCAAGCAGCGTCTCCCGGAAAGCGTACTGATGGTGGGTCACGAGCCGACGCTCTCGCGCATGGCATCGCTGATGCTCACGGACTCCACCGAGTCGGTAGGTATAAGGCTGAAGCAGGGCGGCGTGATCGCGTTGGAATTTCCCGATCGCGTCGAGAGCGCGGCGGCCAAACTCCGCTGGATGATGACTCAGCGTCAACTCCGGCAGCTGCGCAAGTAATCACTCCCAGACTTTCTCGAGCGCGATGGTCTTTTTGCCAATCAGCTTGAATGACGCCTGATTCGGCGCGGGTTTCGGATCGATCGCGAAAGTAACTTCGGTCACCGTCCAGACCTTGCCGGGTTTGAAATCGTCGAGCAGGCCGAACTGCGTGTCGCCCAGCTTGGGTTGCGATTCGACATGCGCCTCCCAGCACGAAAACGGGACCGGCTGTCCATCGACCATCGCCATGGTACCGGTCATCCGCGAGCAGTATGTCTTCGGCGGCGGCATCGCGTAAGGACCGGGCACCTGCCCCTGGCCGATGGCGAGCTGGACCATCCACGGTGATGGCGTTGACGGAAGGTGAGCATCTGGCGGCGGAAGCGGCTGGGTAAGTTTCAGCAAAAAGCCCGCGTCCGAAGTTGCGGGATTCGCACCGCATATGACGGCGTTGGAAACATCTGGAGTTGTGAAGCAAGGATCCTCGATGCCGTTGCCGATCATACATCGCCACGCTCCCGCGCGAGGAAGCGCGATGGACGAGGTCCAGCATGAGCCCGCGCGCGAAGGCGAATTCGGTACCGCCGGCTTGAAGACGATTACCTCGGTACTACCGCCGCTGGGCGCGGCGACAACCTCCTCGGCCGCCAATGCGCTGATAGCCATCGTGGCTGAAAAAGCGCCCACGAGTAGCATCGCTAAGAGCCTCGACATTCTGTGCCTCCTTCAGAAGAGCGGCAGATGTACGCCGGCCGTGACCAGCGCGCCGCTCGCGACGCCCATCAGCGCCTCACCGGCGACCAATCCGGCCGCGAACAGGATGCCGGAGCCGCCCTCCTCGCGTGAGCGACCGACGCTGGCCAGTGACCCAATCAGAATCGCGACGCTTAAACCGAATGGAAGATAGAGTCCAATCGCGACCGGCATGATCGGCGTGCGCCATGAGCTGCCGCTTCGTTCAAGCTGTCCGTCTATGATCGCGAGCCCGGCCGCCAGCGCGGCGCCGATCGAAATGATGCCCCAGCGGAGCCCGCCGCTGAAAACGCCTTGCGTTACTTTCGCCATCAGGAACGCCTGCGGCGCCGCGAGCGCGTTGGCCTTCGCGCCGACGGTTCCCGCGATGCCATAGGCGTTGAGCAACAGATTGAGTACCGGCGCGACGATAAACGCGGATGCGATCGCGCCGATCAGAACCGCGATCTCAAGCGCGCGCGGCGTCGCACCGACGTGATATCCGGTCGCCAGATCGTGCATCGAGTCGCCGGCCATGGCAGCGGCGGTACAAACCACCGCACCCGCCATAATCGCGAGGCGCGGGCCAACGCCGGGCGAGACACCCAGCAGCTTCAGCACCAGCGCGAGCGCAAGCAAAACGATTACCGTCACGCCGGAAACTGGGTTGTTCGATGCGCCGACGAGGCCGGTCAGGTATCCGGCCACCGCGGTTGCAAAGAATCCAATGATGGCGAGAACCACTGCCATCGCGAGGCTCAGCATAAGACTCCCAGTCAGCACCAGGCACAGCGCGAAAATCACCGGCAGCGCCAGGGCCGAGGCGGTAACGATGGCGGTGGGCGAGAGGTCAGTGTCTTCCCGCGCGGTCGCAACGGCGGAGCCGCCTGCACGCACCACGCGAATGCCGTCGGTCAGGGCGTTTCCGATGCGCGAGCGCAGACCCCACAGCGTCACGATGCCGCCGGTGAGCATCGCGCCGACGCCGAGATATCGCACCTCGTTGCTCCAGACGTTGGTCGCGGCCGCATACGCACCGAGCGCGCGCAGCTCCGGATGGCTCGCCGAAGCAATCGGAACCGCGACGAACCACGCGACCGCGCCACCGAAGAAGACCAGCATCGCGACCCGGATTCCCACGATGTATCCGACCCCGAGCAGCGCGGCCGAGATGTCGACCGAACCCGCCAGCGCGGCGCCGCCAATCCATCGCGCGCCGGAAAACATGCCAGGAAGGAAGCCCGCGATATCCTGCGAGGTCTTCAGCAGCGCGGAAATTATACCGCCGTAAAGCAGCGGCGCGGCGTTCGCGGTCTTCGCGCCGGCGCGCAGAACCTCGGCGCATGCGACACCCTCCGGAAAGGGCAGTTTTTCCTCCACGATGTAGGCACGGCGCAGGAACACCACCAGCAGACTGCCCATGGTGGCGCCCGCGAGGCATAGCGCGGTGACATCGAGATAGGGCAGATCGCCCTTCCATCCGAGAATCACCAGCGCGGGAAAGGTAAAGATGGCGCCCGCCGCGACTGCCTCGCCCGCCGACGCGACCGTCTGCACGACATTGTTTTCGAGAATCGTCGAGCCGCCGAGAATGCGCAGAATCGCCATCGATACGACCGCCGCCGGGATACTCGCGGATACCGTCAGGCCGGCATACAGCCCGAGGTAGGCATTCGCCGCGCCGAGAATCACCGCCAGGATGAGTCCCAGCACGATGGCGCGCGGCGTCAGTTCGCGAAGTTCATCGACGGCTGATGGCGTCGCCGCTTTGGCAGATACGTCGCTCACGCCGGACGCCATCTCACGTCGGGGCATGGAAATGCAAGTGGCGCGCGGGATGAACTTAGCGCTGGCGCAAATCCTTGAGGGGACGGGTGTTGAGCACGTCGCCGGGCTCGATCCATCCGCGCCGCGCCTGGTTGACGCCCAACTGTAGCAATCCAAAACCATTGGGCGAGTGCGAGTCGCTGGAGATCACCAGCTTCACGCCGGCCTGCTTGGCCGCAATGCAGTTGGTGTCGGTCAGATCGAGCCGCTGCGACTGCGAATTGATTTCGAGCGCGCAGCCTTCGCCGGCCGCCGCGCGCATCACCTCGTGGAAATCGAAGCTGCTCGGCTCGCGCTTGTCGATCAAAATGCGGCCGGTCGGATGACCAATGACGTTGACGTTGGGATTGCCAATGGCGGCGACGAGCCGCCGCGTCATCTCCTCGGGTGATTGACGGAGTTTGTAATGCACCGACGCGACCACCCAATCCAGCTCGGCGAGAATGTCGTCGGGCAGGTCGAGCGCGCCATCTTCGAGGATGTTGACCTCGATGCCGCGCAACAGTTTCACCTTGACGCGCGACTGAACCTCCTCGATCTCGCGCCACTGATCGCGCAGCCGTTTCGGATCGAGGCCGGTAACCATCGCGAGCCGCTGCGAATGATCGGTGACGGCGAGATATTCGAGGCCGGCCACATCCGCCGCACGCGCCATCTCTTCGATCGATGCGCGCCCGTCGGTGTAGCTGGAATGCGAATGCAGGTCGCCGCGAAGATCGCCACGCATGATCAGATGCGGCAGCGTATGATCCATTGCGGCTTTGACTTCGCCGCGATCCTCGCGCAACTCCGGCGCGATCCATTCGAGGCCGAGTGCGCGATAGACTTCCTCCTCCGTACGCCCGGCAATAGATTGCGCGCCGCGAAAAAGGCCGTACTCGTTGAGTGAGAGTTCCCTGCGTTGCGCGAGGCGCCGGATGTGTACGCAATGATCCTTCGAGCCGGTGAAGTAAATCAGTGCGGCGCCGTAGCTCTCCTCGGGCAGCACGCGCAGATCGACTTGCAAGCCATCGTGCAGGATCAGACTGGTCTTCGTATCGCCGACGCCCAGTGTGTGCGCGACGTGCGGATACTCGACCAGCCGCTTCATCACCTGCGCCGCGTCATTCGAAATCGCGAGCAGATCGAGATCGCCAACAGTGTCGCGTCTGCGACGGAAACTTCCGGCGACTTCGATCCTCGTAACCGCCGCGCATCCGCGCAGATGATCGAGGAGCCTCTCAACTTCGATCGCCGCATCCGCATAGAGCCACCGCTTGATCGCGATTTCCACCCGGCGCTCCAGCGCGTGCCTGAGGCTCTCCTCCATCTTGGGGCCGAAGCCGCGGATGGTGCGCAGCGCGCCGGACTCAAGCGCGTTTTTCAAATCCTCGAGGCTTTTGATGCCGAGTTCATCGTGAAGCTGCCGGACCCGTTTGGGACCCAGCGCCGGCAGCTTCATGACATCCATCATGCCGGGCGGAACTTTCTTGCGCAGCTCGCGATAGATCTCCAACTCGCCGGTTTTGATGAGGGTGTCGAGCTTCGACGAAATGCCCTTGCCGATATCAGGCACTTTCTCCATCTGTTGGATGGTCAGCCTGGAGAAATTTCCCGGATAGTCGAGCACCGCGCGCGCCGCATTGCGATAGGCGCGAACGTGAAAAAAGTTCTCGCCCGTGAGTTCCATCATGTCGGCGATCTCGGCGAGATATTTGGCGATTTCCGCGTTCTGCATCGGAGTGACGCGTACGCGTCAAGCTTATTTTATCGGATCGCGCGCCGATGCGGTGATCATTCCACCCGAATCAGGCCGGAAAGGCCGGCAAACAACAGCGGGGTGAGGACCCAGCCGGCCAGGATGTGGAACCATAGATACCATCGCAGCAGCTTGCCGGCGCTCATCGCGCTCGCGGTGTGCCATTCGCCAGTGGCTGAATCCGTCACTACGCGCTCCCGCACATTAGGACGCCATTGATTTCCCAAATGGAGATCCACGACCGGGAGAAAATTTTCCAACGAGTAGACGAACGCGTTAAAATGCGTATAGTGCGGCGGCGGGCGGCCTTCGCGCGCGAACACCTCGTAGGCGTCGGACTCGCTGGGCGTCATCACGCCGATGCGATAACCCCATCCGAACAGCAGCGCGCCGAGGAGCACGAAGCCCGCGATCCACCACAGCGCGCGCATCGGCCGGTAACCGTAGCCGATGGTTCCCTCCAGCAGCAGATTCCATACTCGCGACGCGAATGAAAGATGACCGGACTGGCGCAGCGCGATGCGCTGCGCAATCAGCACTTCGATTTCGCCCTCGCTCCTCCCGCTGTCCTTGAGGACCTTCGCCAGCTGCGCGTACGGCTGCGGACGATATCCGGGCGGTTGGAGCGCCAGCCACTGAAGCCGCTCCTCGGAATCGGCGGGACTGTCGCCGCCAAACTCGCCGTAGGTAAATCCGTCAAGGTCGAGGTTGCCGGGGGCGGGCCAGCTCCGTCGATTGTCAAACAGCGATTCGACGCTGGCGTTTTCCAGGTCGAGTTTCGTTTGCGGCGTGAGCGTAATGTCCACCCAATAAAATGGCCCGGCCACGGTCGCGCGCTGAGCATCGAGGCCGGTCTCGCCACCGCCCACGAAGCGCGCGTGATTGAAGCTGAGCGAGCGGCCGATCCGCGCGAGGCGAAAGTACAAACTTCCATCGGTGGTGAAGTTCTGCACAAAACTGGCATCGCCACCGATCGCGGATTCCTGCGCCGAGATGGGGTCGGCGAGACCGCTCCCGGTAAAGTCGGCGCCGCTGCAATCGAGATCGCCACCGATAGTCGCGCGAAAAATGCTGAGCGCCCCGTAATGACCGAAGTGCAGCGCGAGGTCGCCTTTGATGTGCGCGAAGTCACCGGTGATGGGGCCAGTCACGCTGCTGCGAAGCTCGATGCCCGCGATCGAGGCATTGGAAAAATCGATGCCGTCGGGAATCGCGCATCGAACCAAAGTGAGTGGACGCGTGACATCAGCGTACGAAAGATCGAGCTTGCCGACGATCTTCGCTCCGGCAATCCCGGGTCCGCTGGGATGAAGCAACGGCGCCGTCTCCGGATCCGCGACCAACCAGGCGAAGAGGCCCGCGCGGATATTTCGATCCGGACTCCATTTTTCGGTCTTCGCGGGATCGTTCGCCGGGTCATCCGGATTGTCGTTGGGACCGACCCAAAGGAGGTTGCGCGAGACCGCGCCGCGCACGAAGATGCGCTCCGCCGCGCTAAGCTCGCCGAATTCCTGGCGCGCGAGCTTCTCGAGCGCATCGGCTTGCTGCTGCTCTTTGTGCGGGACCTGAGCGAACGCATGCCCGCACACGAGAATCGCAAGGGCGATCGCGATAGAGATCCGGCGATGAAAACCTGATGACATTGAGATGCCGCGCATTATGCGGCCACTGGATGTGAAAGCAAACCCCGTTTGTCGTGATGGATAGCCATCGCGATACGCGCCATTTAAGATTGTGGCGTGATATCAACATTGTCTCGAAGCGAACGCGTCGCAATCCTGCTGATCCTCATTGGCGCTCTGCTCTTGAATGCGAGGATCGTCCGCGCCGCTGATGCCGCGCCGGTCAGTCCGATGGCGTCCGTGAAGAGCATCGTTGATCAGGCCAAGGCGATCTTCACCGATCAAAGTATCGCGCCCGCCGACCGCGAGAAGAAGTTGCGCGCCATCGCGGAGAGCCGCTTCGATTTCGAAAAAATGGCGCGCACCGCGGTCGGGCGGCATTGGCGCGATTTCACTCCCGCCCAGCGCGCAGAGTTCGTGCCGCTCTTCACCAACTTTATCGAGGACGTCTATCTCTCGCGGATGGAGCAGTACTCGGTCGAGAAGGTGCAGCAGACGGTGCAGTCGTCGAGCATCCAGTTCATCCGGGAGCGGATTGATTCGCCCGATCAGGCCGTCGTGTTCAGCTCGGTGATGCTGCAGGATCGCCCGAAGCCCATCGATGTTAATTACCTGATGAAGCTCGACGACGGGCAGTGGAAGATCTATGACATCACGCTCGACGCTATCAGCGTAATCGCCAACTACCGCAACCAGTTCAACCGCGTCCTCAATGACGGCGGCTACGACAAGCTGGTCGGCATCATGCGCCAGAAGCAACAGGCGCTCGGGACCTCGATGGCGACATCGAATCCATGATAGCGGCTATACCTGACCGCGCGACTCTTCCCCTTTAGTTAGGGAAGGGTCTCGGGAATGCCGGAGAGCATCGCGCGCGGCGCTATTGCGCGACGTAGCCGCCGTCCACCGGCATCGGAAGGCCGGTCACGAAGGAAGCGTCATCGGAGCATAGAAACAACACCGCATTGGCGATCTCTTCCGGCTTACCGATGCGCCCGATCGGCTCGGCGGCAACCATTGCATCCTCGCTAATTGAGCCGCCATCGATCACGCGCTCGACCATCGCAGTACGGATGAACCCGGGGCATACGGCGTTGATTCGGATGCCGGATTTGGCATATTCGAGCGCCGCCGATTTCGTCAGGCCGGCCACTCCATGCTTGCTCGCCACGTATGCGGTCCCGCCGGGCAAGCCAATCAGGCCCGCCGCCGATGCGGTATTGACGATGCTGCCGCCGCCCTGTTTGAGCATTTGCGGGATCTCATACTTCATGCACAGAAACACCCCGGTGAGGTTGATGGCGATGATGCGTCCCCAATTTTCTTCGCTGCATTCCGCGAGATTCCCGCCCATCTGGCCTTCGATACCGGCGTTGTTGAAGGCGCAATCGAGACGGCCATAGGTCTCGACCGTTTTGGCGACCATCGCCTCGGCCTGTTTCGCGACGGCGACATTGGCCTCGACGAACGAGGCCTCGCCACCGGAGGTCTTGATCATTTTGACGGTCTGCTCGCCACCCTCGCGGTCGTAGTCGGCGATCATTACTTTTGCACCTTCGCGCGCGAACACGAGGGCGGTGGCGCGACCGATGCCAGAACCGCCACCAGTGATGAGTGCAACTTTGCCTGAAACTCGACCTGCCATGTCCCCTGCTCCTTGTGGGTTGTGAGGCCAGACTTGTTCATCAAGCGGACGAGCGGTCAAGCGGCGTGGAGTCTATCGAGGAGCGCTTTGGCGTCTTTCAGGTCGGCGGTGTCGAAGCCCTCGGTGAACCAATTGTAGATGTCGCCGAGCATCGCAGGCGCCTCGCGGCAGCGGCCATCCCCGATTCACTGATTGGCGGCAAGCGCCCCCGAAGCTCGAGGCCGCGCTGGGCCAAGTGGGGCGCCGCGGATTCGACCATTCAGGACGTTTCAGCTCAAGACTTCTGGTGCCATTCTTCGCTCCAGAATGCGGTCGTCAAAACGGAATCTTTGGTCACTACTCGCACCGGCGATCTCGTTAAGCGATCGACCAGTAACCAATTCTCGGGGTCGCCTACAATGTCATATTCAAGGGTTCCGAGAAAAATGCCTCTGATTACATTCGCCGTGTCCTCGACGGACCGCGTCACTATCACCCCCCGCGATACACCGTCGATTGGTGAGGCTTGCAAAGAAAGCGGATGGATATTACGAAATGTAAGCGCACGCCTCTCCAGAAGCGTAATCTTACTCAGGGCTAGATCTTTTGGATCGGCCGGGCCGGTGGGGTCATAGCCCTGTCGAATCAGCTCCATTTCAATCACGTCCGCCGAGAGTTTCTCCAATACGGCTGGCACATGTTTGCGCAGCAGCTCATTGATTGCGTCAGGTGTCGTCTTGTCAGGATCCCGTAGAATCCCGATCTGGTCTTCACTAAGCAGCGCACTCTTTCGGAGCAGATCGAGGAATGCATCGCGACCATGCCTAGTTCCTTCATCGATAGCCTCGTATACCGATTTCAGACGATCGATCGAAGGGAACAGGCGCGCGACGTACACAACAACTGGCTTACCTTGCGCGAGCGTTACACCTGCTTCCGCATCTTTACCGAAAGTGTCGCTCTCTTGCGCGTTATAAACGCACAACCGCGCGCGCTTTATCATCAGGTATTCAAGCAAGCCCTTTTGGACTCGATCTTCTAAGAAAGACTGCGTGGGATCGAAGTATCGAATACTCCACTCCGCCAACGCACCTCGATGGAACAATCCATTCACAAAATCCCAATTCGTCGTGAAGTGCAGCGGATCGCGCATGGAGGTGGCGACATATACGTCCAGATCTCGCATCGACATGTACGTACGCGCATTTTGCAGGCCGTCTTGTCTTGCCTTAGTTATGGCTTCGTCATCTACCTTCGCGCAGAGGTCGCGTATGATCTGGAGGATTTCGGTATACGATTTGGCCTGAGAAAATATTGGCAAGTCCTGATAGAAGAGCGCTTCGCTTCCCGGGATTCCGGCCGCTGCAATGATTGGAGGTACCTCGCCGGCTTTTTTTCCGCTGGCTTTGCACAGATCTTCGAAATTGGCTGCGTTCTCGGAGATCGCCTTTTTAATGAGATCCTCCAGTTGCTTGCGGGCGGGATTCAGCCTGGCTGCGTGCTCGGCTGCCAGTAGCCCAGCGAAAAAAGCTGACTGGCAGGTATCTGTATCAGTCCAATCGGTTTCATCCGGCTCTTGAAATTCTGCGCGCGCGTTTGAATTTCCGGCGTGGTCGGGAAATGCTGGTGCCAAAGCTCTTGAACACGGCCGCCGGTCCGAAACTGCTTAAACCCGAAACGAAAGCTTCCGTAGTGCAACATGCAGTGGGTGCGGAATCGCTCGATCTGATTCTCTACGTCGCTCAATTTTGAAAAGTCTGCGTCGCCAAAAACCACTTGGAAAGTCGCGAGCGAAATTGGCTTGATCGCCAGGCTTGATCGCAGGCGATTGAGCAATTCGCATCGAGTTTCGGACGGGAGCTCTCGATTGTCCACCTTAGTGAGGACGGGTGCGACCGCTTTGATCCCGGCTACCAGATCGGGATTTACCAGTGGGGTCCGTTGCAGCCGATCCTCTCGACCCGTCATCAGGAGCAATAGTTCAAGGAGTTTGCTTTCGCTATCACTGAGTTTTGGCGCGTCCATATTTGGCCGTTAACGTAACAAAAAAAAGAGGCAGTGACGAATCACTGCCTCTTTTTGGGAGCAACTTCACTCCTCAAAGTTTACGCTGATATCCGAGAAACTCGGCATTTTTTATGAACGCGTTGATGCCCTCCACACCCTCGAATTTACCCAAACGCGCGAATAGGACCGGAGTTCCGTGAACAACCGCGATGGAGTCATACGAGGGAACCTTCTTCTCATCAAACGGAAGTCCAGCGCTCCTCAACATTGTACGAGCTTCTTCGCTTGCTTTGTTGTCTCCTACATAGAGCATTGGTGCCGTCGCCATATCCTCCTCCTTCAGCAACCGCCGAGATTTTGTATTAATAGTCCGTCGCTTTTCCTTAGCGCAACCGAAATTGACGTAGACCGCCAGCGCTCCTCAAGGGTTTGGAATGAATCGGCAGCGCCGTCGGGGTTGCGAGTCGTCAGCGAACGCCGGGCCAGAACTTGGCAACTCGCTGAAAGAAGAAGCGAGTGTCGGACTCTCAATTGAGGTGCAAGTGATGCTCAAAGCCACACACTTCAGACGTATCGATGGTCGAATTCACTCATTTCTGAACGCAGCCGTGTCGCGAGATTTGGCGCGTCATTATCATTATATTTATGTTGCATGCTTTTCCGCGGCGGCATCGAGGTGGCAGTATCCACAGCGCGGAGGAGGATGTGAGGAAGAATCAGTAACCGCGCCTTTTAATGCGAGAAGAAAAAGCGTTAGGATTGGCAATCGCGCCGCATACCAACGGCGTCAAGTATCCTGAGTCAGCGAGGTCTAGCAGTAATATTTCCCAACTAGTTGCTGAAGACTCTCTCGAACTTCATTTCGACGACCCACGGCTGTTCTCCGATTTGCTCGGCCAGCACGACGCGCACATCCGCACCATCGAGGCCGCGCTCGGCGTCCGCATCGGCGCGACCGGCACTTCCCTGCGCATTTCGGGAGGCCATGCCGAACAGGCGATGACGGGCAAGCTGCTCGGCGATTTGTACGAGCTGCTCAAGCGCGGGCATCCGGTGTTCGGCAGCGACGTCGAATATGGAATTCGGATTCTGCGTGGCGATCGCAATGCCGATCTGAAGGACATCTTCCTCGATACGGTGTACGTGTCGGCGCATAAACGCGTCATCGCGCCGAAGAGCATGAACCAGAAGCTCTACATCGACGCGATCCGCAACCACGACATCGTGTTCGGGATCGGTCCGGCCGGGACCGGGAAGACCTACCTCGCGATGGCGATGGCGCTGGCGGCGCTGATGAAGAATCAGGTGACGCGGATGGTGCTTTGCCGACCCGCCGTCGAAGCAGGAGAGAAATTGGGCTTCCTGCCCGGCGATCTATCGGAAAAGGTCAATCCGTATCTACGTCCCTTATATGATGCGCTGCACGATATGGTTGATTTCGACCGCGCGCGAAGGATGCTGGAGCGGGGCACCATCGAGGTCGCGCCGCTGGCTTTCATGCGCGGACGGACGCTGAACGACTCGTTCATCATCCTCGATGAGGCGCAAAATACCACCACCGAGCAGATGAAGATGTTCTTGACACGACTGGGCTACAACTCCAAGGCGGTGGTGACGGGCGACATCACGCAGATTGATTTGCCGAGCGGCAAGCTCTCGGGGCTCAAAGAGGCGCGGACCGTGCTCGCGAATACTCCAGATATCAACTTCACCATCTTCGATGACCGCGATGTTGTGCGGCATCGGTTGGTGCAACGGATCATCCTGGCGTATGAGGCATTCAATCGCGGCGATGACGGCCCGCAGCCCGGACCGGACCAGAACGGCACCCGATAGCTTGAGCGTCGAGTTTCGATGCGATGCGTCGAAGGGTCGGCGCTACAGCAGCGCCCTCAAGCGCGAGGCCGTGGCGATGATGAAAGCGGCCCGGCTACCCGATTGTGAGCTTTCATTGACGCTGACCTCAGACCAATCGATTCGCGCGCTCAACCGCGATTATCGCAATAAAGATCGCCCGACCGATGTGCTCTCGTTTTCGCAACTTGAGGAGCGAGGGAGCGCGCCGCCAGATCCTCGCGCCGTCGCCAACATCAAAGGCATGGCGCTCGGCGACGTGGTGATTTCCATCGATACCGCCCTCGCCCAAGCTGATGATTATGGCGTCGAACCTGAGGAGCGTCTTCGCACGCTGCTGATTCATGGCTTCCTCCATTTGCTTGGCTACGATCACGAGCGCTCGCCCGCCGAGGCGCGTAAAATGTTCGCACGCGAGCGCCAACTGGCCGCGCTTATGAACGCTTCGTCGCGATGAAACGTGAATCCATCAAGCTGCCGCATGCACCGACCCTCGCGCATTTCACTCGTGCATCGGGGAAAACCTCGGCGCTGGATAACCTGCTCTGGATTCTCGAGGACGGTCGCATTCGCGGCTCGACCAGGATGATTGGCGGCGGCCATCTCGGCGTATGCCTCTTCGATGCGCCACCGCACGAACTGGGGCATCTGCTGACGCCGCGCAATCGGCGCCGCTACGAGCCCTTCGGCGTAGCCGTCGATAAACGGTATGCTTTTTCGATGGGCGCGAGGCCGGTCATCTATATGCCGAGCGCCGAAGCCGAGGCGATCCTTGAGCAAGACGAGATGTGGCGCGTGGTGAGTATCGACATGAATCGCAATCCGCCGATCGACTGGACCTTCGAGCGCGAATGGCGTCTGCGCGGCGATCTCCCGTTGCAACCGCAGCTCTCGGTGGCTCTGGTGGCGGGTTGGCGCGACGTCGATGAGATCTACGAACGCTTCCATGGCAAGCCTCCGTGCGCGGGCGTAATTCCGGTCGGAGAACTCTTCGAAGCACCGTGAGAATTTCTTCGGATACCATAACCCGTGGCGCGCTCGTTATAGCGAGCGGATTCGCGCTCGCGCTGGCATTCCCGAAATCCGACGTGAGCCTGCTGGCCTGGGTGGCATTCGTCCCGTACTTCTATGCCGTCGAGGGCCTGCCGCTCAAAAACGTTTTCTGGTGGGGATGGCTGCAGGGCCTCGCATGCTATGTCGGCTCGCTCTACTGGGTCGTCATCACGCTACACGAATTTGCCGGCGTACATTTTGTCTTGTCGCTGCTTCCGATGCTCCTGCTGGCGGGCGTGGTCGGATTCAATACGGCGTTGGCGCTATGGACGGGAGAATTCACCGCGCGACGCCTGCGCCTTCCGATCGTGCTCACGATGCCGATTGCGTGGGCCGCGGTAGAGCTGGTTCGCACCTACTTTCCGATCGGATTCCCGTGGAACCTGCTCGGCGAAACGCAATATCGCAACCTCGCGCTCATTCAGTTCGCAGAATTTACCGGCACCTATGGGGTTTCCGCGCTCATCATTTTTTTCAATGTCGTGGTTTTCATGGTCTTGCTGCGGCGTGGCTCGCGGCGACTGCAAACTGTGAGTCTGTCCGCTCTGACCGCGCTCATGATCGCTGCGCTCACATTTGGTAACTGGCGGATGCATCAGCTGAAGTCCCTCAAACCCGACGGAAGCTTTCGGGTCGCGATGGTGCAAGGCAACATTCCGCAAAGCGTTAAATGGGATGAGGCCGCGCAGGCGCCAACCTTCAAAATTTACAGCGACCAGAGCACCCAGGCCGCCAAGGAGGGTGCGGATCTCATCGTGTGGCCTGAGGCCGCGGCGACATTTATCTTCCAGCCCGATGATCGCTATCCGGCCGCGGCGACGGAGGACGCCGGTTATCGCAACTCGCTCCTGCAACTCGCGCGCGATACCGGCAAGCCGATTCTCTTCGGCGCGCCGGCGCTCGTTGTGAGCGGCGACCACATCACCGGCTTCGCCAATCGCGCGTACATGGTTTCAGCCAAGGGCGAGGTCGCGGCATGGTACGACAAGATTCAACTCGTCCCCTTCGGCGAGTATGTCCCCTTTCGCGCAGTTCTGGGATTTTTCGTCAATCGCATCGTGCATGGGATGGGCGATATGGTTCCGGGCACGCAGCAGACGCTCTTCGACGTGAACGGAGCAAAACTGAGTGTACTGATTTGCTACGAAAGCATCTTTCCGGACCTGGC
Source organism: uncultured delta proteobacterium (assembly GCA_963761255.1). Taxonomy (GTDB): domain Bacteria; phylum Desulfobacterota; class Binatia; order Binatales; family Binataceae; genus DATGKG01. The sequence continues at coordinate 163,815 of CAVXGH010000007.1, read as the reverse complement.
GCGCCGATCGGTGAAGGAAGGCGCCGACGTGATGGTGAACATCACCAACGATGCGTGGTATGGCACCAGCTCGGCGCCGTATCAGCTCCTCGCGATGGCGGCGATGCGCTCGGTCGAGACCAAGATTCCGATGATTCGCGTCGCCAACACCGGCATCAGCGCGATCATCCTCGATGACGGCAGCATCACGGCCACGACCCCGCTGTTCAAGCGTGGCACCGAACTCGAGGATGTCGCGTGGCATCCGATGCGCACGCTGTACACGGTCATCGGCGATCTCTTCGCGCAGATATGCCTGCTGCTCACGGCGATCGCGCTGGTTTGGGGATGGCGCCGGCCGCGTAAGTTGAAGCCGCTGGAGGCGCACGTCGAGGAGATTCTTTCCTCGCGCAACGGCAAGCGGGTAGCGGTTAATTAGCTCCTCGCTTTCTGTCACAATGTGAGTTTGAACGAGGCTGCAATTTTGCGGCAGGGTGAGGGCACTTAATGATTAGCGACATCAGAGAACAACTGGGCGATTTCGAATCCCGCGCGGAGAAGCTCGGGAGGCGTCTTTGACCTCCCTAAACTGACTGCCCGCCAAAAAGAACTCCTCGAACTTTCCAGCAAACAGGAATTTTGGGATCGCCCTGAGGCCGCCCAAACCGTTCTGCGCGAGGCCGATCAGGTAAAGGGCCAGCTCGAAGGTTTCCAGCGCCTGCGCGATCGCCTCGAAGAGGCGCGCGTGTTTTTCCAGATGGCTGAGGAAGAAGGCGCCGATGATTCCGATGCCGCGCGTGAGGCGGAGACCGCGCTCGCCGCGGCGCGCACCGAACTCGAGAAGCATGAACTGCAAGTGATGCTCGGCGGACCGCACGATCGCCTCGGTGCGATCGTCTCGATTCATCCGGGCGCGGGCGGCATGGAAGCGCAGGATTGGGCCGAGATGCTGTTGCGGCTTTATATGCGATGGGCCGAGCGTCATGGTTTCAAAGTCGATGTCGCCGATCTGCAACCGGGTGAAGGCGCCGGGATCAAAAACGCGACCTTCGAGGTCGACGGCGAGTATGCCTACGGCTACCTGAAGGCCGAGGTCGGAATTCATCGCCTGGTGCGCATCTCGCCTTATGATGCGAATGCCCGCCGCCACACCTCGTTTGCGTCGGTGTTCGTGTTCCCGGCCATCGACGACAAGATCGAGGTCATCATCAATCCCACCGATCTGAAGATCGATACTTTTCGCGCCAGCGGCGCGGGCGGCCAGCACGTCAACAAGACGGATTCCGCGGTGCGCTTCACCCATATCCCTACCGGTATCGTCGTCGCATGTCAGAACGAGCGCTCGCAGCATAAGAATCGCGCGATGGCGATGAAGATTTTGCGCGCGCGCTTGTTCGAGCTCGAAGAGCGCAAGAAGCGCGAGGAACTCGAGAAGTTCAGCAAAGACAAAAAAGATATCGCGTGGGGCAGCCAGATCAGGTCCTATGTGCTGCAGCCCTATCAGATGGTGAAGGACCATCGCACCGGCGTCGAAATCGGCAACACTGCCGCCGTCCTCGACGGCGCTATCGATCCGTTTATCGAGGCCTACCTGATGGGCGTGCGCAAAGGCGACGCCGACTCGATTCCGGACTAAGCGGCTTAGCAACTTGTCACGCTAGAGGTAGGGACGTAGCTTCGTGCTATGTCCCTACCTGACGTTTCGAGGATGGCGCGCCTCGGGCCGGCGATCTGGCGCGCCCTCGGCACGCGATTCCGGACGATCGGCCTTACGCTGGCGCGCGCGCAGGAAGTCACCCAGGTGGGAGTCTTCATGCTCGACGCGGCCCGCGCGCCGATTCGCAAATGGCATCTGCGAAAGATACGCGATCCCGCTGCTCTCGCGATGCGCATGCTCATGTTCGACGATGCCATCTCGCGCGCGGAGGCTGAGAGTGCGCTCGGCGACGTTGCGCTGGATGCGCTGGTCGATGGAGGTTTCGTTCACCACCTCGATGACGGAAATTACGTCTCGCCGTTTAACCTCAACATCGTCAGCGATATTTTCGTGATTTGCGATCATCTGTCGCACGGCGCCGATGCGGTGATGGGCGCAGGCCAGACCACCACCTTCATGTGCGATGCGAGCCGACCCTCGCGGCGATTGGCGCGCGGACTCGATTTGGGCTGCGGCGCGGGCACCGGAGCGCTTAGCCTCGCGGCAAAAGTTGATCGCGTCATCGGCACCGATATCAACCCGCGGGCGGTGACGCTGTCGCGCATCAACGCCGCGCTAAACAGTATCGGAAATATCGAATTTCGCGAGGGCGATATGTTCGCTCCGGTGGCCGGAGAGACGTTCGAGATCATCGTTTCGCAGCCACCGTTTGTCTCCACGCCCCCCGGCCTCGCAGCCGCCGCGTATGAGTCCGGCGGTGCGCGCGGCGACGAGTTGCCGCTGCGCCTCTTGCGCGAGATTCCCGCCTACCTGGCGGCCAATGGCCGCGCGGTGATTCTCGCGGAATGGCCGGAGCTCGCGGGTGAGACCGTCGAGCAGCATCTGCGCGCAGCGATGCCGGCCTCCGATATCAAGCTGATGATCCTGCAATGTCCCGCCAGCAGCCTGAACGACTACTGCGCGATTTATGCCGCCGCGGACCATCCCAATCTCGGCGCCGAGTACGAGCGCGATGCCCTCGCGCGCCGCAACCATCTGGAATCTATGGGCATCCGCGGCCTGCGTATCGCGATCAATATCCTGCAGCATGCCACCGAACCTCCCACCGGATGGACCTCGGCGGTGAATATTCAGGGCGCCGGGCAAATCATCCTGACCAGTGAGCGCGTCGATAAAATGATCGCGGCGCGTGACCTCGCCACTCGCGGTGAGCGCGCGATGCTGGAAGCGAAGCTCCGGGTGCCCGACGGCACCACGTTTCTCGAAGAGCGCGGCGGCATCGATGCGAGCACATCGTGGAAACTGATGGCGCGACTCAGTCCGTGGCTGTTGGTCAGGCCCGCCGACCTGAATGCCGATGCTTTGAAGCTGCTCGCGCTGGTGCATCAGTCGCCGACGGTGAAGGACGCCGCGGAACGCTTTCGTCCTGCGGTCGAGCTGGAGAAGATCATGGCGACGGTCAAATATTTCCTGCTCTATGGCCTGCTCGAGGTCGTCTGAAACGAAGCGTTGACTGGTCGGCGGGTTGAGCATCTTGCCGCCGTGGCCGGCGAAATAAACTCCGCTACTATCGGGCACGACTGCCAGCCCGATTGGCAATCGGAGCCAAGCGTTCTCGATTTGAATTTCTGCTAGGTTCTGACAGGTGATTCCGGCCGGCCAATATCGATACGAAATCCGACGCGGCAGCGATCTCATCGCCATCGAGGAGGATCGTTTCTCGAACCGCGAGATCAGCGGCGTTCGCAAATTCGCCGGCAGCTCGGACTCATTCGAAGCGACGGGGACCCTCGATGAGAATGCGATGGTCGCGCGGCTGACGGCGCGCTACAGCCGCGGGCCTTTCTCGCGCAGCGCAGCTTACGAAGCGAATACCGATTTCCTGCGCGGCACCGTCAGCGCAGTCGGAAGCCGGACCGTCGAGACGGCCAAGCTCGGACGCTACCGCGAGGTCGATTGCGGGCTGGTGCTGTTCAAGGCGTTGATGATCGCGCACACGCGGGCGCGCGCACAGGCGCGATGGACCAGCCGTGTCGCCACCATCGATCCAAGCACGCTGACCGCGCAAACCCACAAGAAGACGCTCCGACAAAAGGACGGCCACCCATTCATCTTCATCTATGAGCCGCGGATGGGCGATGTCGAAGAAATCGAGATCGACGAGGCCGGCAAGATCGTTCGTCTCGAAGACAACACCGGGAATCGCATCACGCTGAAGAATTTCAGCGCTGCCTAAACCTTCATTCGTGGATCGTACGTCGTGCCGGCGTCAGTTGGGCACGGTCTTCCGTTTGCATCATCACGGTGTGGTCAGTGTAGGTGGCCCCGAGTGTGGCGGCAGCGAGCCGAGCAGGCCTAGCAAACGCTTCATCGCGAGCCGCACTTCGAAAGCGAAACTAACAGTCGCCATCAGGTACATGAAGGCGGAGATCGCCAGGACGAATACACGAGCGCCGAAAGTTCGCGCCACCAGCGTATCGGACACCAGCGAATTCCAGCTCAGGAACAGCAGGATGCCGATCCAGACAAAAATCACCGGCCACACCATCCGCATCGTGAGTGTCACGATGGTGGCGAAGCCCTCGCGCCGCAAGCGCCCCTCGACGATCGGCAGAAATGAATTAGGGACGCTGATGACGCGATGGATTTTGAACCGAGTGCCGGAAATCGAGCCCTCGAAGAATCCGCGTTTCGACGAAGATGGCCAGCCGAACTTCCGCGGCGGTTCGACATCAGCTTGCAGTACCCGCGCGGCGTGCTCGATGCTCATGGGAGTTGAGAATTGGAACTGGCGAAATGGCAGGCGAAGAAAATCAGCCAGGGTAGGTTCGAAGTCAGACCCGACGATTTGTTCGGCTTCAAACATTGGACGGTCCGGAAGCGACGATCTTAACCGCGGGGGAAATGAGGGTAAAGGAATCCGTCGAGGAGCGGCGTCGGCGTGGCGGGTTTTTGGGGCGTACGATGCGCGGCAGGTCGCTATCTGCTATGATGGCGCAGTGGCGTCCTTCGGGGCGCCATTGCCATTTTTGGCGAGATTGGTGGAAAGTGAAAAATGCAAAAACAAACCCACTTTATCCGCGGAATTGCTGTATTTTTCGCGGCCGGTGGTGACACTTCACTGCTGGTCGTAAAGCGCGACCTGCTCTCATGTGGCGTCAGGAAGAAGGTGCAAAAACAAACCCACTCCTGAATCGGAGCGCGCCAGGGAAATGGCAAAAACAAACCCACTCGCAGTTCAGGAGAATGAATGACGTAACGCAGCGAAATCACGGGGAAATCCCGCCGCTCCGATGGAACGATTTAGGGCAAAATCCTACATCGAGGCGTACAGAGCATTGAACAGCCGCGCCGCCCGCGGATCGAGCAAGGGGTCGGTCCCCATCTGGTTCATCGTGTAGCCGAACCCGACCTTCGCCTCGGGGTCGGCGAACCCGAGCGAGCCGCCCGCGCCCGGATGCCCAAAGGCATGCGGATTCGGTCCCATCATGACTGCGGGTTGCGAGAGCATGAAGCCCAGCCCGATGCGGGTGCTCTGCTTGAGAACCTCATCCATGCCGAAGGACTGCTCGGTGTAGCAACGCTCGATGCTCGCCGGCGTCAGCACCCGATAGCCGTCGATCTCGCCGCCACGAGCGAGCGCCGCGTATGCCTTCGCGATCGAGCGTGCCGTCGCATGACCATTCGCCGAAGGCAATTCCATCCCGCGCCACGCGCGACTATTGACGACCTCCGGTGCGAGGACCGCGCCGGGATTCATGATCGCCTTGAAGGTGATCGATTCAGGGTCGGCCATAATCGCGGCAAGCTGATTCACTTCTCCGGGGCCCGGCGGCGGCGAAGGAATTATGTTCGAGGTGCGGGTGTCGTGTTTCGCATCGAGTCCGATGTGAGCATCGAGGCCGAGCGGAGTGACTATCTCATCGCGGAAGTAAGTGCCTAATGTCTTCCCACTCGCGCGGCGCACGACCTCGCCCACCAGCCATCCGTAGGTAATCGCATGATAGCCATGTTTGGTGCCCGGCACCCACCACGGCTCCTGCGCCGCGATCGCATCGGTCATGGTCTTCCAGTCGTACAATGCTTCAGGCGGTAGGGTCTTGCGGATGGCGGGCAGTCCGGCACGATGACTCAGCAGGTAACGCACCGGAAGCTTCTCTTTGCCCGCCTGCGCAAACTCCGGCCAGTACTTCGCGACCGGAGCATCGAGATCGAGTTTGCCCTGATCTACCAGGCGATGCGCACACATCGCGGCGAGTCCCTTGGTGGTCGAGTAGATATTCACCAGGGTGTCACGCGTCCATGGTTTAGTGCGCGCCTTGTCGGCGTGGCCGCCCCACAAATCGACCACCAGCTTGCCATCGATGTACATCGCGACCGATGCGCCGACTTCGTTGGTCGTTTCGAAGTTGGCCGCGAAGGCTTCTTTGACCTGGTTGAAACGCGGCTCGCAGGTCCCTTCGATGTTGATCGCCATTCGCTCTCTCCCCAATCCCCTCGGTCGCGCCCCGACTGACTAACGAAATGACTATTCCAGTAACTACCCGATTCGAGTCGTTTCGACCGGTTCTTCGATCACGCGATGCTCGATGCTGCCGATTCCTTCGACTTCGATCTTCACCACGTCGCCGGCCTTCAGCCACTTCGGAGGCTTCATCGCCGCCGCTACGCCGCCAGGCGTCCCTGTCGAGATGATGGTGCCCGGAAGCAGCGTGCAAACCGTCGAAAGAGTTTCGACCTGCGCAAAGCAATCGAAGATTAGATGCCTGGTGTTCGAATGCTGCCGCAGTTCGCCGTTCACCCAGGTCCGGAGCTTGAGCTTGTGCGGATCAGTCAGCTCATCCGGCGTGACGATCCACGGACCGATCGGTCCGTGCGTGTCGAATGATTTGCCGAGCGTCATCGTGGGCGCGCGGCGCTGCCAGTCACGCACGCTGACATCGTTGACGATGAGATAGCCGGCGATGACCTCATGCGCGCGGGCTTTCGGCACGTGGCGGCATCGAGTGCCGATGACGATTCCGAGCTCGCCCTCGTAGTCGAGCGCTTCCGAAACTCGCGGCCGATGAATTGGATCGTAGGGCGCATTGACGCAGGTCGCCTGCTTGTTGAAGAACATCGGGAACTCGGGCTGCTTCATTCCAGTCTCGGCGACGTGGTCGGCGTAGTTGAGTCCGATGGCGAGGAACTCCGGCGGCAGCGCGATCGGCGCTTCGAGCTTCACTTCCTTCAACGGAAGCGATCGCACTTTGTCGCGCACTGCGTTGCGCGCGCGATCCAGCGCGTCCTTGCCGGCGGTCAGGAACGCGACCATGTCGCGCGGAAGTTCCGGCACCGCGCCGAGATCGATGATCGAGTCGTCAACCACCACGCCGATGCGGGTGACGTTGTTGTGGGTAAACCTCGCGAGCTTCATGAATCTCCTGTCACTTCGCCATATTGCGAAATACGTTTGGATCGAGTCCCTTCTCGGGACGATATTTTCTCAACTCGGCCTCCGGCACCCCCGCGTGGAAATCGCGCGCGAGCTCATCGGGATCGAAGCTGATGCCGATGGGATTTTTCGCGAAGTCGTTGCTGTGGAAAAATCCTTTCATCTGTTCCATGGTTTCGAAGTTGTCGATCTGTAGTTCAACCTTGTTGCCGTCCGGATCGCGATAGTACATCGAGAGCGTGAGTCCGTGATTGATGGGCGCCGCCGGGGTAATGCCCGCCGCCTTGAGACGCTCGTAGGTCGCGACCAAATCACCAAGACTGGAGTACGTGTAGGCGAGATGATCCAGGCCGGCGCTGTTCGGCGCGCGATCGACGATTCCGGGAAACGCGGCGATCGCGAGACGGTGATGTTCATCGTCGTACGTCATGAAGGCCAGCATCTCGTTTTCGAATACCACTTTGGCCAGCAGCACGGTCTTGTACCAATCAACCATCTGTTTGAACTTGTTAGTGCGCAAAACCGCATGCGCAAACTTAGTGGGAACAATGCGTTTCGAATCGCCATTGGTCGAATTGCCGCTCATGTCGAGCCTCCTCGGATGTGCGTCGCTCAGGCGACCATAGATCGATGATCGCGGCGCGGCAAACGCAGACGCGCGCCCTCATCGTCGCATTCGGGCTACCGCGATGTGGCACAGGTGCTCGCCCGGCTTTCTCAAATTGTGACACTGCGGATCACAGGCATCCTGCGACGGGCTCGGATCGGGCTCGAAAGTGAGCAGGCTGATGGCATGACCGTTGCGTTTACCGGTGGGGGACTGAATCCGGGAACTCCTGGGGTCCACGGTTCAGTTCATTTCAGAGCATCATGGGGGAATTTTCAGAAAACGCGGGCCGTCCCGCTCCGAGCGCGATTGCGCCGATTGCCGCCGACGCCATCGGGCCGCTGGCCGCGGCGATCGTTGAGTCGTGCAGCGAAGCGATGATCGCGACCTCGCTCGACGGCCGGGTAATCGTCTGGAACTCAGCGGCGGTGCAGTTCTCCGGCTACGGCGCGGAGGAGGTTATCGGCCGCCCTTGGGATTTCATGGTCCCGCCCGATGAACTGGCGAAGATCGCGCACGCCTTCAAACGCTTTCAAGACAGCGAAAAAACTTTCCGCTTTGAGACTGAGCTTCGCCGCAAGGATGGCGCTAACCTCAAGTCGCTGCTCTCGATTTCGGCAATTCGAGATCGCAAGGGAACCCTGTTAGGGTTTTCCGCGATGTTGCGCGATATCACGGAAGATAAACTGGCAGAGCACAGACTTCGCCAAAGCGAAGAGAAGTTCAAGACCGTTTTCAAATACAGCAGTGACGCGATTTCGATCGGCTCGCTGCACAATGGCAGATATATCGACGTCAACGACGAGTTCTGCCGCATGCTGCGACTCCCGCCGGACGAAATTGTCGGTCGCACCGCCGCCGAACTAGGTATCCTGACCGAGGCTCAACAGGCAGGCTTCATCGAGCTTCTGAGCCAGAATGGCTCCCTCCGTAATCATGAAGTTACTTTGAACGATCATTCCAGAATCCCGCATCGCCTGTTGGTATCGGCGGTAGTCGTCGAGATCGATGGCGAACCCTGCGCGCTCGGCTTCATCAAGGACATCAGCGACCTGCGCCGCGCCGAGGACGATCTGCTGCGAACCGAGCGGCAACTGAACGACGTGCTGGCAAAGGCGCCACTGGCGGTTCTCGCTTTCGACACCGAGCGTAGAATCAGCGCTGCCCGAGGCCGCGCATTGGATGGTATTCCTCTGTCGGTTGAGCATCTGGTGGGTGCGCGAGTCGAGGACGTTTTCCTCCCCGACAATCCGGTCGTACGAAACATCGAACGTGCGATGGCGGGAGAAACCTTCAGCACAACCGAAACCGTCGTTCATGGAACGATGAACTTCGAAGCGTTCTATTCGCCGGTCTTCGACGATCGGCAGCGCGTGACCGGCGCCACCGTTGTAGCAACCGATGTCACCGCGCGAAAACGCGCGGAGGACGAGTTGCGGCGCAGCGAGGAGTACTATCGCTCGCTGGTCGAGAGCTCGGCTGACCTTACCGCCGTTTCCAACGAAGAAGGCACGATTCTGTTCGCGGCAGGGGAGGGCAGGAAGGACTTCGGCTACGAGCTCGGCGACCTAATCGGACATCATACGATCGAGTTCATCCATCCCGACAAGCATGAGGAGCAAACCCGCCTGATCGCGGAATCGTTCGCGCGACCCGCAACGATCGGGCGCGGCGAAGCGCCAATCAAGTGCAAGGATGGCTCGTGGCTGGATTGCGAACTCATTGGCCGTGCGGCGATCTCGCCCGACGGAAAGCCAATCCTCGTCAGCACGGTGCGCAATATTTCCGAGCGCAAGCGCGCCGAACTCGAGATCGCGCGCTCGCGCGATCAGGCGCTCGCCGCGTCACGCGCGAAGTCGGAATTTCTCTCCAGCATGTCGCACGAGATCCGCACTCCGATGAACGCGATCCTCGGGATGGCGGACCTGATGTGGGAATCCGATCTGAACAGCGAGCAACGCCGCTATCTCGATACTGTCATCAACAACGGCAACGCATTGCTCGAACTCATCAACAGTATTCTCGATTTAGCCAAGGTCGAAAGCGGACGTCTGAGCCTCGAGGCGCTGGACTTCGACCTCCGCGAGCTGATTGAGAAGGTTGCCGATACGCTCGCGGTCCGCGCCGATGAAAAGGGCCTCGATCTCGCGGTGCACATCGATCAGGACGTGCCCACCGCATTGGTCGGCGATCCGCTGCGCCTGCGCCAGGTGCTAACCAATCTGGTCGGCAACGCGATCAAGTTCACCGAAAAAGGCCTCGTCGTGATCCGGATCACACGCAATCGTGAAAGTAACAAGGCGGGATCGTTGCTGATCTCGGTCACCGACAGCGGTATCGGCATTCCAGCGGAGAAGTTGCCGACCTTGTTCGATCCGTTCAGTCAGGCCGATACTTCGATTACCAGAAAATATGGCGGCACCGGGCTCGGCCTCGCGATCGTCGATCGCCTGGTGCGCCTGATGGGCGGCGCGGTCTCGGTCCATAGCGAGCCGGGCCGCGGCAGCACGTTTTCCTTCACCGCCGAATTCGCCGTGCGCGAGGCTTCCGCTTCCAGTTCCGAATCTCGCGAGGCAGCGTTGGACTTGCGCGGCGTGCGGGTGCTGGTCGTCGACGACAACCAGATTAATCGCACCATCGTGCGCGAGATGCTTTCCCCCTGCGGCGCAATCGTCGTCGAAGCCGCCTCCGGAATTGAAGGAATCGAGCGCTTCCGCCGTGCACGGGAAGCGGGCCAGCCGTATCGCTTGTTGATTTGCGACAACATGATGCCGGAGATGGACGGCTTCGAGATGGTGGGCCGCATCCGCGCGATGTCTTCGGCCGCCGAGCTCACAGTGATGATGCTGAGTTCCACCGATCTTCCGCAGACCCTCGCAAAATTGCGCGCCCTCGGCATCGGATGGTACGTGGTGAAGCCGGTCAAACGCGCCGAGCTGCACGCCGCGATCTCTCAGGCGATGCTCGATCGGGTTCCGGCGCAGGCACCACGCGCGGCGCAGGCGCAACCGGCGCTAAACCAGGACCCGCTGGTGCAGCGTTCTCTGCGAATCCTGCTGGCGGATGATTCGGCCGACAATCGCCTGCTCATCCAGGCCTATCTGCGAAGGACTCCGTACCGCCTCGATGAAACCGACGACGGCGCCAAAGCAATCGAGATGGTATTCAACGGCGCTTACGATCTCGTACTGATGGACATTCAAATGCCGGTGATGGACGGCTACACGGCGGTGCGAAAAATTCGCGAATGGGAGTCGCGCACCAATCACGCGCATACTCCGATCATTGCGTTGACCGCGTCGGCTCTCGACGACGCCGTGCAACTGACGAGGCAGGCGGGTTTCGATCTGCATGTGAGCAAACCCGTGAAGCGGGGCACCTTGTTGAATGCGATCTTGCGAACGTGCGCGCATGCTGCCTCGGCTGGTAAGGGCTCACTGGAGGCCTCGCGGCTATGAAATCGGGGATGTTAGTCTCGCTTCACGAAGGGCGGCCCGGCCATAGACTCAGTGTTTGCAAAGCCTTAGTCTATCGGCGGCCTCAACCTATAGGGTTTGCGTCGCAAGGGCGCGAATAAACAACAGCGGGGGCGCTATGTACGGGGTATTACTACTGCCATTTCATGGGGAACCGACTCTGGTGTCCTCGTTTCGCTCACGCCGCGAGTTCCTCGAGGCGATGAACCTCGAAGACAGCCCCGAGGGTTGGGAAGCCGCTCTGCAATATGAGCGCGCGGTTTACGAGATCGTCGGACCCGCCGAGATCGAGGTCGTCCTGCGCGAGGTCTCGGCGACTTTTCCCGATTCTTTCGAGGGATGCGCCATCCTGATCGCCGAATGGGTCGACACCCAGCGCGCGAATTCGATTCTTCCCGAAAGGACTACTTCCGAGTAGAACCTCGGCTCTCGCGTCCGCAAACCATCCAGATCGCAACCGCGTCAAAAGCGACGCGCCCTCTCTACAGTCCAGTTTCGTTCACACTGCTTGAATTCGCGCGGGGCTTTTCCGATGTGAGCCCGGCGTGCTTTACATGCTAGATCAAGTCGGAGTACTTCGACCGATAGAATCAAAGGTAGAGCCACGAACTCATGACTCCGAACAATCTTCTGATCGCCAACCGAGGTGAGATCGCCATCCGCATCATGCGCGCCGCTGCCGAGCTCGGCATGCATACCACGGCGGTCTACTCGGAGGATGACCTTCATTCGCTGCACACCCGCAAAGCCGATCACGCCGTCGCGCTGAAAGGCGCCGGCGCCAAAGCGTATCTCGACGCCGAGCGGATCATCGCTATCGCCAAAGAATCGGGTTGCGATGCGATCCATCCGGGCTACGGCTTCCTGAGCGAAAACGCCGCGTTCGCGCGCCGCTGCGACGAGGAAGGAATCGCCTTCGTCGGACCCCGAGCGGAAATCCTCGAGCTGTTCGGCGACAAGGTGCAGGCGCGCGCGATCGCCACGAAATGCGGCATTGCGGTCATGGCGGGAACCTCGGGCACCACCGGCCTCGAAGACGCAAAAACCTTCTTCAGGTCACTCGGCGCCGGCTCCTCGATCATGATCAAAGCCGTCGCAGGTGGCGGCGGCCGCGGGATGCGCATCGTCCATCATCTCAATGAGCTCGACGAAGCATACAAGCGCTGCCAGTCCGAGGCGCGCGCGTCCTTCGGCAACAGCGACGTCTATGTCGAACAGTTGATGCCACGCGCACGCCACATCGAGGTGCAGATCCTCGGCGATGGGACTGGTGCGGTGACCCATCTGTGGGAGCGCGAATGTAGCATCCAACGGCGCAACCAGAAGATCGTCGAAATCGCACCGAGCCCGACGCTGCCGCCGCAAGTGCGCGATCGCCTGACCTCCGCCGCGGTAAAGCTCGCGCGCGAAGTCCGGTACAACAGCCTCGGCACCTTCGAGTTCCTCGTCGACGCGACTCGCGGTGAGGGCGAGCCGGCCTTCGCGTTCATCGAGGCGAATCCGCGGCTGCAGGTTGAACATACCGTGACCGAGGAAGTCACCGGCATAGATATCGTGAAGACCCAGTTGCTGCTTGCCTCGGGCAAGACGCTCGCCGAGCTGCATCTCACGCAGAAGGAGATTCCCGCGCCGCGCGGCTATGCGATCCAGGTGCGCATCAACATGGAGTCCATGGGCGCCGATGGCAACGCAAAGCCCTCAGGCGGCACGCTGACCGCCTTCGAGTTGCCCTCGGGACCGGGTGTGCGTGTGGATACTTTCGGCTACGCGGGTTACACGACCAATCCGAATTTCGATTCGCTGCTGGCGAAGCTGATTGCGCATTCGCCGTCGCCGGATTTTGCCGACGTCGTGACCAAGACCTATCGCGCGCTGTGCGAGTTCAAGATCGAAGGCGTGCAGGCCAACGTCGCGTTTCTGCAGAGCCTGCTGAAGCATCCCGAGTTCATCGGCAATCGCGTATACACGCGCTTCATCGAGGACAACGTCGCCGAGCTGGTAGGCGCCGATAACGGCCCGAATGGCCACAAGCGGTTATTTTTCGATCGGCCGTCCGCGCCGCCACCGACGACTGCGCGTCCCGGCGGCCGACTCGCGGGAGTCAAACTCGCTTCGAGCGATCCGCTTGCGGTGCTGCATCATGGAAAATCGGAAGCCGGCGCGGCAGTCGCGGAAACCAGTCAGCCAGAAGTCGCGATGGCCGTCGCATCGGACATCACCGGTCCGGAAGGCACCGTCGCGGTTGCCGCGCCGATGCAGGGTACTATAGTTTCGCTCGATGTGGCTGAAGGCGATCGCGTACACGCGGGCCAGCAACTCTTCGTCATGGAAGCGATGAAGATGGAGCATGTCATCCACGCGCAGGTCAGCGGCATCGTGCGGCAAATCACGGTGAACAAAGGCGACGCGGTGTTCGAAGGGCATCCGCTCGCGTTCATCGAGGAGGCTGAGGTCGGCGTCGCGCAGGCTGCGGAGGCGAAGGAAGTCGACCTCGACCATATTCGCAATGACCTGAAGGAAGTGCAGGAGCGCCACGCGCTCGGCCTCGACGGTGCGCGTCCCGAGGCGGTGGCGCGCCGGCGCAAGACGCATCAGCGCACCGCGCGCGAGAATGTTTACGACCTCTGCGATCCCGGAACGTTCGTCGAATACGGTCCGCTGGTGATCGCGGCGCAGCGCCGCCGCCGCACCATCGAGGATCTGGTTAAGAACACGCCCGCCGACGGTCTGGTTGCCGGCATCGGCAGCGTCAATCGCGATCTGGTCGGCGAGGAAAACGCCAACTGCATCTTGATGTCGTACGACTACACCGTGCTCGCGGGAACGCAGGGGCAGCAGAATCATCGCAAGAAAGATCGCATGTTCGAGATCGCGGAGAAGCAGCAACTGCCGGTCGTGTTCTTCACTGAAGGTGGCGGCGGGCGTCCCGGCGATACCGATGGCATCGGCGTGGCGGGCCTCGATTGTCTCGCGTTCAGCTACTGGGGCGGGCTGTCAGGGCTGGTGCCGCTGGTCGGCATCAACTCTGGGCGATGCTTCGCGGGCAATGCGGCGCTGCTCGGATGTTGCGATGTCGTGATCGCGACCAAAAATTCCAACATCGGGATGGGCGGTCCCGCGATGATCGAGGGCGGCGGGCTCGGCATCTTCCGTCCCGAGGAAGTCGGCCCCATCGATGTGCAGGTTCCCAACGGCGTCGTCGACATCGGCGTCGAGGATGAAGCCGAAGCGGTAAAAGTCGCCAAAAAGTATCTCTCGTATTTCCAGGGTCCGCTGAAGAAGTGGGAGTGCGCGGATCAGCGCATCCTGCGCAACATCATCCCCGAGAATCGCTTGCGCATTTACGATGTGCGCGCGGTTATTGAGACGCTCGCGGATACGGGCTCGGTGCTGGAATTGCGCCGCCACTTCGGGCTCGGCATGGTCACCGCGCTGATTCGTATCGAAGGGCGGCCGGTCGGCCTCATCGCGAACAATCCAGTCCATCTGGCGGGTGCAATCGATAGCGCCGGCGCCGACAAGGCCGCGCGCTTCATGCAACTGTGCGACGCCTTCGATATCCCGCTGTTGTTCCTGTGCGACACGCCGGGGATCATGGTCGGCCCCGAGGTCGAGAAGACCGCGCTGGTGCGGCATGCGGCGCGCATGTTCGTCGTCGGTTCGAGCGTGACTGTGCCGTTTTTCACCATCGTGCTGCGCAAGGGCTACGGCCTTGGCGCGCAGGCGATGGCGGGTGGCAGCTTCAAGGCGGGACTATTCACGATCGCGTGGCCGACGGGCGAATTCGGCGGCATGGGACTGGAGGGCGCGGTGAAGCTCGGCTATCGCAAGGAGCTTGCGGCCGAGGAGGATCCTGAGAAGCGCACCGCGCTGTTCAATGAGATGGTCGCGAGGATGTATCAGCACGGCAAGGCGGTCAACACCGCATCGCATTTCGAGATCGACGACGTCATCGATCCGTTTGATTCGCGCAAATGGATCATGGGAGGCCTGCGCTCGGCGCCACCGGTGCCTCCGCGCCACGGCAAAAAGCGTCCCTGCATCGACACCTGGTAATTGAGAGCGGCCCGATTTGAATTCTTCCATAAAGAGGTTCAGTGGACTTTGATGACGCACATCGGCTGATTAAAGCGGGAAACCTCCTCGCGCTGCGTCACGAGCTCGACTCGGGGTTCGATCCAAATCTGGAAAACAGGTTTTCGTGGACTTTATTGATGTTGGCCGCAATCGAAGGCAATACCGAGATTGGCCGCCTTCTTATCTCAAGAGGGGCGGACCTTAACAGAATGAACGATTTCGGCGAGACGGCACTTTCTCTTGCCGCTCATAGTGGTCATGTTCCGTTTATCAAAATGCTGCCAGCCGCTGGTGCCAGTAAAGAATGCCTTCCGCACGGCCGTAGTTTGGAAGATTGGACTACAAACACATCGGGTCTACCAAAAGACAAAGTCATTTCGATTTTGAAGCTTATCGCTGGGTACGGAATAGCAGGCAACGGCAAATCCAGCGCGTAACTCGATCGGACCCTGCGAGACTCAGAAGAATCGAGTTTCAGAGATGCTCGATCTTCCGTAGGATGTCGCGCGAGATGCGCACGTACTGATCGACCGTCTCGCCGCGGTGATTGCGCATCGACCAGTCGAGTTGTCGGACGATCATGTGTGCGAGATAGACCGCGACGGCGCCGCGCGTCGTGCGTTCCAGCAGCGCGCGCCATAGCGCCTCGCGGAACTCGGGGAACGGCCAGGTCTAGAAAAGCAGGGTCGCGAGATCGAATGCGCAATCGCCGTTTTCCGAACCCTCCCAATCGATCACACCCGTGATGCAGTCGTCTTCGATCAGGATATTGGTCGTGTGGAAATCGAAATGGACGATGTCATGGCGCTTCGGACATTCGTTCGCGCGATCGGTGACAATTCGTTGCAGCGCATCGAGTAGCGCGCTGCTTTCGGCGGAATAGGTACGCAGCGTATCGATGATGCAGAAATCCGCGTAGCCCTCCATCACCCCTCGGATGATGCGGTGTGGTTCGTCATTCTCAGAGTCGCCCTGGCCGCGTTGCAGATCATTCAGATGAAGCAACTGCGGTAACAATCCGAGTTGAACGCGCGCTCCGATAGGCTCACCGCGCATCTCGCGCTGAAGCGAGTATGAGGTCTGCTCGACGATCCCGACGGCCATGTATTCCGGCGCGGGGTATCCGAGGGCCCGCAGTCGTTGTGTCGTGCGGGAGGCATTCTCGGCGCGAAACTCGCCGCCCGCGCCGATTTTCAACACGTACCGATTCGCGAGAGCATCGACGATTTGAGAAGCTGCGCCGCTCTCGCCGGAGTCATACTGTCCGACGATTTTGTACTTGATGCCGCGCTCTTGATTGAGGCGCTCGACGATGTCCACTGCGTTCATGCGATGTTCAAACTCGTCGCGACTGACTCGAATGCGGACCGCATCGCGGGGGCGCGGCTGACCTCGATGACGTCCTCAAGTTTTTGAAGCTGCAGAATCACCTGTCCCAGACGCGCATCATCCTTCACCAGTAGCAGCATCTCGCTGCGCGCGCCGTTGCCGATCGGGACGCAGATAATCCCTTCGAGGTTGAAGCTGCGCCTCGAGAACAACCCGCAAATGTGCGACATCACGCCCGGATGGTTGCGCACCATCAGTCGCAAAACAGCGCCCTCGCGCAGTGCGGCGTGGATTTCGTGGCGATGCATTTCAGGCGCGCTCATCGGCTTCACCTCCAATCATATCGCGATTGGCGCCGCCGGGAGGCACCATCGGGAAAACGTTTTCCTCGGCATCGATCGGTACGTTGATCAGACACGGACCGGGTGTTGCCAGCGCCTCGGCTAGCGACGCGATCGGATCCTCGACGCGGCCGAGATCGATCGCGTTGACATCGAAGCCACGCGCGATAGCGGCGAAATCCGTATTCGCGTGAAACCGCGAAGCGTGAACACGCTTTCCATAAAAGAGCTGCTGCTGTTGGCGCACCAGGCCGAGGTGCTCGTTGTTCAGCAGGATGACTTTGACGTTGACGTTTTCTTCCGCCGCGGTCGCGAGTTCCTGGATGTTCATCAGCAGGCTGCCATCGCCGCTGAAGCACACCACCTCGCGCTCAGGCATCGCGAGCGCCGCGCCAATCGCGGCGGGCAGCCCGAAGCCCATCGTGCCGAGGCCACCCGAAGTCAGCAACTGGCGCGGGTGTGAAAACGGATAGGCTTGGGCGACCCACATCTGATGCTGTCCAACATCGGTCGCGACAATTGCATCGCGCGGCAGCATCTCGGCCGCGTATCGAACGATCCCATATGGGCGCAGCGGGTCCGCCGCTCCCGGCGTCACCAACGGATAACGTCCACGCAGCATTGCGATGTGTCCGATCCATTCGCGCGACGGCCTCGACTCGATCATCGGCACGATCGTGCGAAGAAACTCACCGGCGTCGGCGGTGATGCCGAGCGAGGGATTTTTGATTTTGCCCAACTCGCTCGGATCGATATCGACGTGCAGGATCTTCGCATTCGGACAAAACTCCGCGGCCTTGCCGGTCGCGCGATCATCGAAGCGCACCCCGATACCCATCAGCAGGTCACATTCTTCGAGGAGAAAGTTGGTATAGCGCGCCGCATGCATTCCGACCATGCCGATAAACAGTGGATGGTCATTCGGGATCGCGCCGAGACCGAGCAGCGTGGAGGCCGCGGGAATCGAGGCCTTGTCCATCAAGCGCAGCAAATCCTTCGAAGCTTCCGCGGCGATGACGCCGGCGCCGATCAGCAACATCGGTCGCTGCGCCGTGTTGATCAGCTCGGCGGCGCGCTTCAGATCCTCGCGCGCGATCGCCGGCGCGCGATCGGGGCGAGCCGCATCGGGAAGCGCATCGATCTCGATGGTCTCGGTCTGCACGTCTTTCGGAATATCGACGACCACCGGTCCCGGCCGACCCGACGTCGCGATGCGAAACGCGTCGGGAAGAACTTCGAGCAGCTCGCCGATCGAGCGCACCTGGAAATTATGCTTCGTGATCGGAATCGTGAGGCCGTAGGTATCGATCTCCTGGAACGCATCGGTGCCGATCATCTTGCGCGAGACCTGCGCGGTGATGGCGACGAGCGGAATCGAGTCGAGCTTCGCATCGGCGATGGCGGTGAGCAGATTGGTCGCGCCCGGCCCCGAAGTCCCGAGGCATACGGCAGGGCGGCCGGTCGCACGCGCCATCCCCTGCGCGATAAAACCCGCGCCCTGCTCATGGCGCGCGAGGACGTGACGCAAGTCGCTTTGACTGAGCGCGTCGTAGAGCGGCAGACTCGCGCCTCCGGGAATCCCCGCGACGATGCTGACGCCATGGCGTTGCAACATCTTGATGATGAGTTCGGCGCCGTTCAGTTTCATGGAAGCTCTCCTCATTCGGATTGCTCCCTGCGGGTAGGCGGACAGGCGGGGTGGCTTAGAAACGAAACCCCCGCCGGCCATCGCGCCAGCAGGGGTTTCAAAAGTTACTTGCTCATCCCCGCTAAGGCGCTATGGCCTCGGTAACGACGACTACGACGAGAATGAGCCCAAGGATTTGGGCGCTTAGAATGCGATTGTCGTGCGCGTCGGCGGAGAACATCGAGCGGCCAACATACAGGCGTCGCGCCCGCCATGCAAGCGTGAGCGTTCTCATGCGGGCATTGTTCGCGCGCGAGATCGGCTGACTTGACGGTGATTTGGTCGCGGCGCATATGATCGAACTGGCCACATTGAACGGAGGCAACGCGTCGTGAAAATCGAATTGAACCACACGATCGTACCTGCGCATGACAAAGAGCAATCCGCGCGTTTTTATGAAAGGATTTTTGGCCTCAAGTATGAGGGACCGTTCGGCCATTTCGCGCCGATTCGAATTCCGGGTCAATCGCTGTCGCTCGATTTCGACAATCGTACATCGTTCCAGCCGCACCACTATGCCTTCAAAGTCGGGGAGGCCGAGTTCGACGACATCTTCGGGCGCGTGAAGGCGGAAGGGTTGACCTACGGCAGCGGACCTTTCTCCCCCGACGACATGAAAATCAACAATTGGAACGGCGGCGGCGGCGTTTACTTCCGCGATCCCAATGGGCATCTGCTGGAACTGCTGACGAAGGATTACTCAGCCGAGATGTTCAGATAGCGATGTCGCCCTCATCGCATGGATAGCAAACCCAATGTGCTGATGATTCACAGTCCGTTGGTCGGGTCCTCCGCATGGCATCCATGTGCCGACGTGCTGCGCAAAATGGACTACGAGGTCGTCGCACCATCCCTCTCCGAGGTTCTCATCACCGGACTTCCATACTATGAACAAATGGCCGACCGTCTCGCTGCGGCAGTTCCGGCCGCGGCTGAAGTCGTCGCGATTATCGCGCATAGCGGCGCCGGCGCTTTGGTGCCGGCGGTAGCGGAAAGACTTCACTCACGATGCTATGGCATTTTCGTCGATGCCATCCTGCCGTATCCCGGAAAGAGTTGGTTCGAAACCGCATCGGCGCAATTGCAGGCGCACCTTCGGGCGCTGGTTCGCAACGGAATGCTGCCGCGGTGGCATCGATGGTTTCCTGTGCGAACGATCGAGGTCTTGCTCCCTGACGCTTCGGTGCGCGAACGCTTCGTCGCGGAGTTGCCGAGCATCCCGATTGATTATTTAGAGGAGCGTGCACCTTCCGCGAGTGTCGACGCCCTGATCCGATGCGGCTATCTGCAACTGAGCCGTTCGTATGACGATATGGCAGCGGAGGCGGAACAACTTCGATGGGCGGTGGAACGAGAGGTAATCGATCATCTCGCTATCCTGACGCGACCCAAAATGGTGTCCGCCGCGATTGTCAGGATGTTCGAAGCATTGAACCTTGGTCCGGTTCGCCGCTAGGAAGGCACGCCTGATTTGCGTTCTCGAATATGCGAGCTTGCGCCGCGACCATCGACTACTACGGAACAATAGAGGTTGAGCGGCGTTGTCTGGCTTCATTCCAACCTAGGTTTGCGGCTTTGCGGTCCGCTCCTCGACAAAGCGAGCGAGCTTGCGATTGCAGCTCGAAAGCGCTGGCCAGAGTCCTTCGTATATCTCCCCTAGTTCCGCGTAGGCCGCCTTCTCCTTCAGTCTCGGTTCGAAGGTCCGAGCGATCTGGCCGGCCATCGCGGCCGATGCCTCAGCAAAGCTACTGAACCAGCCGCATCCTTTGGCCGCTGCGATTGCGGCGCCGAGAGAGGACGCTTCCTTACTGGTCGAGCGATGGACGGGAACGCCGGTGACATCGGCCAGGATCTGCATCCACAGATCCGATGCGGTGCCACCGCCCACCGCGACATAATGATCGATAGTCTGTCCGCAGCCGGCTTGCAGGCGCCGCGAGGCTAGCCCCTGCTCGAGAGCCACACCCTCCAGCAGCGCACGATAGAGATCGCCGCGTCGGGTCGATCCCGAGAGGCCGGCGATTACACCACGAGCCGCCGCATCCCAATAGGGAGTCATACACCCTTCCCAATAGGGGATGAGGATGACGCCGTTGGCGCCGACCGGCGACAGGGAGGCTTCGGCCTCGAGGGCGGTCAGCGCCTCGCTCTCCCGCTCATGGTCGATGCCCAAAATATCGCGGGTCAGCCAGTCCAGCAGGAAGGTGCCGGAGCGCAGGCAAGTCTCGTGGATATAACCTCGATCGGCGACCGCCGTTTCGGTTCGGTAGGCGGGGTCGAAGCTATAGCGCTCAGCGTGAATTCCCGAGACCACGGCGGTACCGAGGTTGATATAGGCGCGGCCGGAGCGCATGACCTCGACGCCGGTACCCGCGCACTGTCCGTCGCCACCGCCCGCGAACACGGGAGTGTCGATGGGAAGGCCGGTTGCTTGCGCGGCAGCTCCGGTGACGGTTCCAATCAACTGGCCAGGTCGCACCAGCGCCAGCATCTTCTCGATCGGGACTTCCGCCGCCGAGAGAATATCCTCCGACCAGACCAGACGCTCCATGTCGAGAACGCCCAGCGGGTCGGCCGACGCGGTTGAAGTTGTCCAGCGGCCGGTAAGCCGGAAGCAAAGATAGCCATGAGCCTCGGCAACGTAAGCGGCGCGGTCCACGAGATGCGGTTCATTCTCGCGCAGCCAGACCATCCGATAGAGACAGGGTGTGATGTCGACCGGCTTGCCCGATATCGCGTGGATCTTCTCGGCGCCGAAGCTCGCTCCGAACCTGCGCATCTGGTCCATCGCCCGCTCGTCGAGCCAGACAATGGCCGGTCGGATTGCCTCGCCGCGCGCGCCGAAGAGGCCGAAGGTCTCGCGCTGGTTGGAGATTGCCACGCCTGCGATGCGGGCCGGCTCAACCTTTGTCGTGAGCTCGCGCAACGCCAGGAATGTCGATCTCCACCAGTCTTCGGGATCCTGTTCGAAATGGCGCGGATGCGGCTGGGCGAGTGGAATTGCGGCGCGCCCTTCAGCCACCGGCGCGCCGGTCCTATCCCATGCGATCGCCTTGGTGGCAGTGGTCGAAGAATCGATTCCGATAACGAGGTCGCGCGGCATGCAAGGGCTCAACGAGGCGCACTATCGAACGGTGGTTTTGAAGAATATGGGATCGATGGCGTCGATTTTTCGATTAAACGGAAACGGGAGATTATGACCATTTCCTGAGAAAACGCCATAGAAGGTGTTCCCCACCGCCTTGAGCTGCTGGTAGTCGCCCAAAATTCGTATGTTCTCATTGCCCGGAATCGGGGAGACGAAATGCAGAATTACGGTGTTGACGAACGACTTGCCTTGATCGCGACTTACTGTGAGATGGGCAGAAAAGGTTGGGACATCGGAGTCAGCCACCAATCCATCGGCGGTGTCGTACAGAACACCTATCGCACCGTTTTTGGTTACTGCCACCGCTGGAAGCGCTGCTTGAAGGTCGGCCGGACTCAACAGCACCGGAGTACTAACCTGCACCGTCGACCCATTCGAGGTAACTCGCACGAGCTTGAGCTGATCCCTGTCAGCCTCGCTGTCATAGGCACCGTACACGACGTAGACCGCTCCGCTTTTGGGATCGACTGCAAGCGCATCAACACCACCTTTGAGCGAGTTAACTCCTCCTGAAGGGTTTCCCGGGTCCGGCGATCCAAAGCTATAGGAAATAATGTTTTGATTGCTGCAAGCCTGAGCCACCGCGGTGCCAAGCGGCTGATTTCCAAAACTCCACGTTTGACCGCCATCAGTAGAGCTATTCAATCTGTATTCCACCTCGCTTCCGCCGAGGCGATTGGGAGTCTCACAGGTGTCGATCGGGTTCTGGTAAAGCGTGTACACCGCTCCCGTTTTTGGATTACCCGCGGCTCGATGGCCGGCATTGATCGAGCCAGGACTACTGCAACCCGCGGACTGATCGAGGAGAAAGTTCGGTGGCACCGTGGCATCGGCAGTCGCGACCCGCATATCAATAGTCACGGGCCTCCCTTCACAAGCGGTGCCTTGGTAGGCGACAAAGACTTTGTCCTTGGACCGCTTTTTGACATCTGCTGTTACGACTAACCACGGTTGGTCGACTCCAATTTGCGGGCCCGTCGGTTGCGCCTTACCGCTCTGATCCAATAGCCACTTCCATTTGGAGGCCTTGGTTGGGTCTGTGGTTACTCCGCTGTAGATCGTATTGCCTGGAGTCTCCTCGTCAACCATGGCCCGCGACGTGCTGCACTCGCCCGGTCCACCCGAGGGATCCACCAGAAAAGTTCCATAAAGATTGCCACGGCGATCGAACTCGAAGTCCTGGTCGCAGGGAGAGGCAGCTGTGCCGGATACATTGTTAGGCCGGGGGATCGAAAATACTTTGGTCCACTTTGCGCCGCCGTTTCGGCTCAACCAAAGCGGAGAGTTGCTCGGGGAACCGTTTGGTAAAGCCCACCCTCCCGAGAAAGACGAAATGACTATTTGGTTAGGATGCTTCGGATTTATGGCGATAGCAGGCTCGCTGTTGGCGAAGTTATCAGTGTCCTGCAACTGCCTATCGGTATTACTAACCACCACATCACGAAGGAAGATCTTCGGATACTTGAGGGCTCCTTCGGAGGAGGTCACATCGCCGAATAATGAGAGCGCGCCTGCGAGTGCAAAACCTATCGTTACGACGAATGTAGTCGCGGCGGCTACAAGAAACCGAGTCGACAACGTCATTACGAACTCCCCCCATTGCTTCCGGAATGCCGTCGAGTCGGCGTCCCAACAGCTAACACTTTATAGCGTAATGAGAGGCGTATGCCAGTTATTCGGAGCGCGTGTCAACGCACCATTCGTGTCCTCGGGATTCAGAGATGGCTCAGAAAGCTTCGGCCTTGTCCGCGAATCGCGCGGAAAGGCCATCACCGACACTCCCCCCGACGGACCTGCGAATTTCCTCCGGCGTGCGGCTACGAGAGGACGCCGGATTTGCGCTTCGGATAGGCCAGCTTGCGCATCGCGGCGGGCGGGCCGTCGAAGAAGCCGATCGAGTTGAGCCATAGATCGCCGCCGAGCAAATGGCGCAGGCGTGGAGACGCGCGATGCCATACTTCCTCGCGCACCGACACGATATGATTTTCCTGCACCCGCAGGAACGGCCGCACGTAGTACGCGAACAGCGCGCGGCGTCTCTGATCGCGCGACACATTCGCGCCGGTCTTGTGCCAGGTGTATCCGTGCAGGAAGGCGACCGAGCCGGCCTTGCCGATGATCGGCACGGTGGGATATTCGCCATTCGGTTGCGGATTATCACGCAGCTTGTGCGAGCCGGGGACGTAACGGGTGCCGCCATTTTCCTCGGTGAAGTCGTCGATCATCCACACTGCGTTAGCAGACAGCAGATACTCGGGATGCGGCGGCGGAACATAGCCCGAATCGGAATGCAGCACCATCTCCTCGCCGCCAGGGCCGGTGGTGTTGGAGGAAAATCCGGACAGGATGAAATCGCCGCCGAGCAGCTTGTCCATCGCGGCCATCACATGTTCATGCTGAACGATCTGCTCGAAGACCTCGCCCTTGTTCACCAGATTGAAGACGCGCTGATTGACGCCCTCGGATTCGAGGAATCCGGTTCCGCTTTCGCGCTCGGCCCGGTTGAGCGTGTTGACTTCCGCGCGAATTTTCGCCAGCAGGTCGCGCGGGACGAAATCCGGCACCACGCACACGCCCTCGGCCTCGACCCTGGCAACGATCTCGTCGATATCGGCTCGCATCAAAAATCACCTACCTGAACGATCGGTCAATACTGCAATAGCGCGGGCGCACATCGCAAACGCGGCGCTACCACTGCTCGTAATGAACGGCGCGGCGTTCATAGCCCGAGCCTCGCAGCAAATCGCGAATGCGAATGACACCCTTGCCGACGCCGCAAATGTAGAACTGCCGAGCTCGATTACTATCGGCGTCGATCCAGCGCCGGTTCACCTCATCGTGCAGGTGCTCGTAGATGTTGTCAGCAACAAGCATCGTTTCGAAGCGGAAGTTCGCATCACGCAAGGCGAGCGCTTCGAGTTCGCTGCTAAATAAGATGTGCGCGCGATCGGATGCCGCGTAGAGCAGGAACATCGGCGCATGCGAAGCGGCTTGCGCGCGATGAAGCATCGGGCGGATCGGCGCGATCGCAGTGCCCTCCGCGATGAAGATGGTTTCCACTTGCGGCGGAGCATCGAGGGTGAAGTTGCCGAACGGACCCATGAACTCGACCGCATCGCCGGGCGCGCGCTCGAACAGCCATCCGACGCCGCGGCCTCCTGCGACCTGGTTGAAACAGATCTCGATGACGCCGCCGTCCATCGAAGGAATCGAATAGGCGCGTCGCCGCACCTCGTCACCGAGCGGGATCAGAATCGAGATGAACTGGCCTGGAACGAATTTGAGCCTCGCGCCCTCGCGCATCTGCAAGAAGATGGAGCGCGTGTCGTCGTTGTGATCGACGATACGGTCAACGACCGCAAGCCAGGAACTCCGGGGCGAGGTTTCATCGGCCATCGAGGCTAGCTCTCGTCGCGACTCTCGCTCGCTAGGTTGATGGTGAAGCGCGGGATCACCACGGTGATTTCGGCATCGGGATCGGTCACCACGGCCTGACATCCGAGGCGCGAGGTTGGGGTGAGACCCGGTGCCTTGTCGAGCATGTCCTCCTCGGACTCCTCGGCCCCACTCAGCTTCTGCATCCCTTCTTTGACGATGACATGGCAGGTGGTGCAGGCGCAGTTGCCGCCGCATGCGTGTTCGAGGTGAATCTTGTGCCCGAGCAGGATGTCGAGGATCGAGCCGGGCCGGCCATCATGATGAAAGGGGGCATCGGCCGGATTGAACGCGATGACCCGGTCGGGATCGCCGTTTTCGAATTTGACGTGCAACTTCGCCATGGTAGGGCTTCAGAATATGCGTCGCGGGGCGGATGCGAAACCGCGCCGTTCTATGCTTACTGGACATCGCTACAGCACTTGCGTTTTCGCCGAACTTTCGCCATTATGCTGCGAGGCTGATCCCACGCCGCAGGGGACTTACAATGCCGACACTAACCAAGCGCCAGAAGCAGCTCGTTGACTACCTCGACAACTATATCAATGAACATGGGTATGCACCCACCCTTGCGGAAGTAGGGGAATTCTTCGGGCTCTCCTCCCTCGCAACGGTGCACAAACATTTGCGCAATCTCGAAACAAAGGGATTCATCAAGCGCCAGCACAATCACAGCCGCGCGCTGGAGATATCGCAGCGTCGCAAGCGCATGTCGGGGGCGCAGGAGCTTTCGCTGTTAGGCCAGGTCGCGGCGGGTCAGCCAATCGAAGCGATCGAGGGTAACGAAACCATCTCAGTGCCGGAGGACTTCGTGCGGCGCGACAATACCTTCTGCCTGCGCGTGCGCGGTGAGTCGATGGTTGATGACGGCATTCGCGACGGCGATTACATCATCGTCGAGGGACGGGACACCGCGACCAACGGAGAAACCGTCGTCGCGCTGGTCGGGAACGAAGCGACGGTGAAGCGCTTCTTTCGGGAATCGGATGGCCGGGTGCGACTGCAACCGGCGAATCAGTTGATGGAGCCGATTTTCGTCAATCAAGGTGACTTGCAGATCCGAGGGGTGGTGGTGGGCCTCATGCGGCACTACCGCTGAGCGGGGTCACCGGGTAAGCCGACGCCTTCTAGTGCAGGTAGCGGCTCTTCGACGGCATGATTGGGAGCAGAAGATCATCGCGGAACGAGCTGGGCTGAAAGGCGACACGCTCGCGCGCCTCATCTTCGCGATGGGCACCCTCGAGAAAGGTGTGCAACACAAATCCCATCAACATTCCTGCGTTCAAAACCAGTAGCAGCACTAGAGGAGTCATTTTTTTCGCCTTCTTCAACTCGATGCGACGTGGAAGACAGGTAATGCATCCCGCGTGCCGTTTCGTTGCGAAGAAAGTCGGCGAATTATCCCCTTCTAGTAAGCCAGGTTGCGACCTGAGTGACCCGAAGTGCACACAGGTGGCACCGATCGGAGACATGGGATTGTGACTTTGAAACATGATCCTGATCCGGGCGTCGACTCCACTTTGAGGCACCCACCAAGTGCCGTCACATGACGCTGGACAATCGCCAACCCGAGTCCCAGCCCGCGATGGCGACGGACACTTGAATGCGAAAGCTGGACCAGCGGCTCGAATGCCGACGCGAGCAGGTCACGGCTGATCCCTTCACCGCTGTCACGAACCTTGATTTCGAGGATTCCGGGAGCATCGCAGTCACTGCGGACGCAAATTGAAACTTCGCCGGCGGCGGTAAACTTAATCGCGTTGACGGCGAGGTTGAGGAGGATCGATCGGAGCGGCCGACGCTGCGTTACGACGATCACCGGCGCCTGATCGAGGTTGATCCGGACGGCCACGCGCGGGTTGCTATTCGAAGCGGCCAGAACCTCCTCCAGCTCGGCAAAGAATTCCACCAACTCGATTTCCTCGGCGGTAGCGGTTTCGGCGCCCGCGGAAGCGAGCACGAATTCGAGCACGTTTTCGACCGTTTGTGCTAGTTCGTGCACATTAGTGTTCATCCGCTCGAGGATGGCTCGCTCGGAAGCCGCCGATGGGTCGGGCGCATCGCCGTGGTCGTCGCGGAGAATGTCGAGGTAACCGAGCAGCACCTGGACCGGGGTGCGCAGCTCGTGCGCGAGGTTGGCCAACGACTCAAAGAGCGCGCCGTCCGACCAGCTTGAGTTAGTTACTAAGGTACCCATTTTTTTACCCCGCTCCGAGCTTCGCGACGCTGTCAACGTTTTGTCACAAACGGTTGCTATCAGCACATCAAAGCTATTCCAAGATGGAGGGCGACATAATCAGGTGGGTGCCTATACTGAGGGGGGAAAACTGCCTAGTTACGTTACTAAAGATTGCTGCGTGACACATGTAGCGGTGTTTCGTTCACTTGCTGTGATTATCTCCTTGCGGTCAAATTTAGCAGCAGCGCGGCTTTCCCTCGTGATGTCTCATCAGTGCTGCCTTGACCGCCCGCACACGTTCGCTCGGCGCCAGCAACGATAGCTCTCCGCTTCCCATTCGCGCCGAGTTGAGTCGCTGCAATTCCTTTAGAAGTTGATGCGACAGTGTCCGCGACGTGTGGTGGAGACTTCGCGACCAGGCGGCGATAAATCGCCCCAACCCCGCGCCATTTTCTGGATGCCGCAACTTCATCATGCCGCCTCCTCGTGCATCGCCCGTTCGGAGCTGCCCGAAATCAACTTGCTCCAGATGCGGATGGAATCGCCCAGGATGACGATCACCACCGCGATGAAAAACCCCGTCATCGCCGCGTCGACGCGATCGTTCCAGATGAGGCGCTCGATCTCGAGGGCGCGCGCGGCGGTCGTCGTTGGCGCCGCCATCTCGGCAGCGAGTGTCGCGGCGTGCGCGAGGAATCCGACATTCGGCATCGCGCTGAAAATCTTTTCGATACCTGCCGTCATCGTTACCGAGACCAGCCACACCAGCGGAGTCAGCGTGACGAACGCGTAGCGCCCCTTTCCCGACCGAATCATCGCGCTAGTCGCGACGCATAGCGCGATGGTCGCCAGCATCTGGTTGGCGATGCCGAACAATGGCCACAACGAGTTGATGCCGCCGAATGGATCGATAGTGCCGAAGTAGAGGAAATAGCCCCACGCCGCGACGATCAGCACCGAGGTCACCACGATGTTGCGGTACGAAGAGCTGTCGCCGAGTGGCGCATATATATGACCGAGGAGGTCCTGCAGCATGAAGCGCGCGACCCGCGTGCCCGCGTCGAGCGTGCTCAGGATGAACAGTGCCTCGAACATAATCGCGAAGTGGTACCAGAGTCCCATCACCGCCTGTCCGCCGAGCGAATGCGCGAAAATATGCGCCATGCCGACTGCCAGCGACGGCGCGCCTCCGGTGCGCGCATAAAGCGTCGTCTCCCCTACCGCGCTCGCGAGCGCCTGCATATGGAGGTCGCTGACCGGAAATCCCCATGAGGAGATCTTCGCGCACGCCGCCGCGCCTGCACCGACCACTCCGGCCGGGCTATTGATAGCGAAATAGACACCGGGCTCGAGCATGACCGCGGCAATCACCGCCATGATTGCGACGAATGACTCCACTATCATCGCGCCATAGCCGACCATCCGGGCGTCGCCCTCAAGCATCAGCATCTTGGGCGTGGTGCCCGAGGAGATCAGCGCATGAAATCCCGAGATCGCACCGCACGCGACGGTGATGAACGCGAACGGGAAAACTTTGCCACCGAACACTGGCCCGGTGCCATCGATGAATTGCGTCAGCGGCGGCATCATCGCGCGCGGATGCAACGCGACGATTCCGATTGCCAGCGCCATGATGGTTCCGATCTTGATAAACGCCGAGAGATAATCGCGCGGCGCGAGCAGCAGCCAGATCGGCAGGATCGAGGCAAGCAGTCCGTACACGATGATCCAGATCGCCAGATGGGGCGCGTCCATGAAGAAGTAGCTGCCGAAGCTGAAGCCCTCGACGAAGCGCCCGCCCCATACCGCGAGGAGAATCAACCCGACCCCGAGCACCGAGCCTTCGATGAGGCGGCCCGGCCGCAGATGTGTCATGTAGATTCCCACCAGCATCGCGATCGGGACCGTCGCTGCCACCGTCGAGGTCGCCCAGATGCTGTGCTTCATCGCATTGACGACCACCAACCCGAGCACCGCAATCAGGATGACCATGATCATCAGCACGCCGATGAGCGCGGTGAATCCCGCGACCGGACCGATTTCTTCCGAAGCCATTTTGCCGAGCGAACGGCCGTCGCGCTTCAGCGAATAGCCGAGGATGACGAAATCCTGCACGCATCCGCCGAGCACCGCGCCGACGATTATCCAGATGGTGGAGGGCAGGTACCCGAACTGGGCCGCGAGGACCGGACCGACCAGCGGGCCGGGACCTGCGATTGCCGCAAAATGATGGCCGAAGGTGATCCAGCGCGGAGTCGGAACGTAGTCGCGTCCGTTTTCGAGGCAAATCGCAGGCGTGATATGCGAATTGTCGAGCTCCAGAACTTTCGCCGCGATAAAGGCAGAATAGAATCGGTAGCCGAGCGCATACGCGCATAGCGCCGCGACGATGAACCATAGCACGCTCGGTTGCTCGCCTCGCGCGAAGGCGATGGTCGCGAGGCCGATGGCGCCGAGCACCGCGACTCCTAGCCACACCAGAGTTCGAAGCATTCTCACGATACGCGCATTTAGTCGCGCGCGGCGCTGTGAATCAAGCGACACCCAATCCGTCTAATCGATATTGCGCACAATTGCGCACCAATCGAGCAACCTACCTCAAGGAGTACACCTGAACATGAAAGTCTCGACGTTTCGAATAACTATCGCCGCGATGAGTATGGCCGGATTGCTGGCCGTCGCGGGATGCAGTTCGCATGAGGATAAGGTCACCACAGTTCCGCCGCCGGAAGTCGTGGTGCAGCCCGCGCCGGTCGTGATGGCGCCACCGCCGGTTCCGCGCACCGTAACTGAAAAGACCACCACCGAGCGCTCGGTCAATGACACTGCTGATAACAGTGCGGATGCGACCGGTAACAACACGTCACAGCAGCGGACTTCGAGCTATCACAGCGAAAGCACGACCGTGACGCCAGTCACGCCTCCGCCACCGGTGAACGAAACGACTACGACCACCGTGCAGAAGAAGACCTACGAATCGAACTACTAGAGCTTGCGACCGGAAGGTGAGAGCATCCTTCAATCTCTCACCTTCCTTTCATTTCTCCCGGAGATTGATCCCATGCAGTCGTCGCGAAGATTCTATGTATTTGCGTTCACTGTCGCGCTCGGCTCTTGCCTGGTCATCAGCCCGGCTCATGCCCAGGATTTGAAGACCGACGTGGTGCCGGGAACCGCGGCGGCACAAAATGCACCTGCAGCTCCGACCTCAGGGAAGAGAACCACTGATTCATCGGTGTCGCTGGATAAAGACAGCGCATCGATGGTCCAACATCATCATTACAACTCCGATGCCGAACGCGCGCAGGACGACCTTCTCATCACCGAGGTCAAGAGCGTATTGGCGGAAAATGGAATCTCGAAGGACTATCCCGTCGAGGTCGACGCTGACCACGGAACCGTGACGCTTAGTGGCGTGGTCAAATCCACGGATGATGTCAAAGCTGCGGCCAAAGACGCGGCCGGGATTCAGGGGGTGGTCGCGGTCAAAAACCAGCTCCAGCCCCACGAACGTCCGCTACCGCTGGACGCCGAAGCCCATTAGGAAGGCGGGCCGGTCAGGAGACTTTGTTGTCGAGCGGCTTGGTTTCCTCGGCTTTGACCACTGGTTTCGCTTCGGGCTCATCGTTCATAGCCTTCTTGAAATCCTTGATCGCCTTGCCCAAAGCACCGCCCACATCGCCAAGCTTACTGGGTCCGAAGATGATCAGAATGATCACCAGCAGGACCAGCAAATGGGAGGGTGCAAATAGATCCATGGTTTTCTCCGGTAGTACTGCTGCGATTCTATAACTTGCGCCCGCTCCTGCCAACCTTCTGATCCGCGCCCCCAGCCTTCAGCGACCCTTCGCCTGCCGGCCACGGCCCGATGCCGTGGGTTCAGGCACGGAAGCCGCGCCAGACCCACTCTTGCCTTCTTGTAGGATTGTTTATACTCATAGTAGAGATACCGGAAAGGCTGCGGAAGGTTAGATCTCCGACGTCCACCGGTGGGACAGGCCGCTGAAGCGCGGAATCCGGGATTCGGCGACCCGTCCTCCTGAAACCTTTGAGGAGGGCTTGCAGTCATGAGCATGCAAAACAGCGAAGACCGCCGCAAAGTTTGGGACGATTTTCGCAACGATCAGGAAATGCTGGCGACGCTGCGGGTGACCCCCGACGAAGTCGCACGGTTGCAACGGCTGTTTCTGTTGAGCCGATTCACCGACCGCAAGCAGTTGATCAGCGCACTCAATCGAATTCGGTGCGGCTGGCGGTCCTGAGCGGCAAAGCACATTTGGTTCCTCGGTCCGGGAACTAAACGGCAACTTTTTTGGTTGACAGAAGGTAAGTCTTCTCGCTACCTTTTGTTATGGTGATGTAGACACAATGTCGGCCAGAGAACGTAACACCGCCCTGGCGGACCCCGGGGCCGAGCTTTACGGCAACGAGGTCACCCGCTTCGTCGAAAACCGCTCCGACTTGCAGGTCACTGCCGAGGTTCAACGGCGCGGCGTCGATGAGGTGCTCAGTTGGGTCTTCGGACTGATCGCCGAAGCCTACATACCCGGCACAGCCGTGGTGGACAGCGCGGTGGTTCAGTTCGATATCACCGCGCCCGACGGTGTGCATAGTTACCAGCTCGAATTCGCCGACGATAAATGCGTCGTCCTGAAAGCCAAAGGCGCGGCGGCGCGGCTCACCATATCGCTCCTTTTGCCGGTCTTCCTGCGTATCGTCGGCGGCGAACTGGACGGGATGAACTGTTTTGTCAACGGCAAGCTTCGCCTCGCCGGCGACGTATTGTTGGCGCAGGCGATGCGCGGCTGGTTCGACCGGCAATCCGCGGTGGCTGTGACAATCTGAGGATCGGCGCGCTTCCGATTCAGCGATTGAAAATGCGATCGCATTCGTGCTCCTCTCGCGAAGTGAGTCTTCACCAGCGACTTCAGGGGTGCGATGCCAAATTCAGAAAATAGAATCCTGACCACGCACGCGGGCAGCCTCCCGCGGCCCAAGGACCTCGTCGCGCTGTTCGGACGCAAGAGCCGCCATGAACCGGTTGACGAGGCGGCGCTGGAACAGATGGCGACCGAATCAACCCGCCGCGTCATCGCGCGCCAGCTCGAATGCGGGATTGACATCGGCAACAACGGCGAGCAGGCGCGCGAGAGCTTCTTCACCTACGTGCAGCATCGGATGTCGGGATTCTCCGGCAAAAGCCAGCGTCCCTTCATGAGCGATCTGATTCGCTACCCCGGCTACCTCGCATTTATCGGCCTCGATGCCAGCAAACTGCAGGTGGACTTGATGCACGCGCCGCAGGCCACCGGCGAGATTCGCTACACCGGCCTCGAGGTGGTGAAAAAAGAATGCGCGGATTTCCGGCGCGCGCTCGACGAGCAGAAGTCGCAATTCGTCGAACCGTTTATGACCGCGGCGTCACCTGGAATCGTCGCGGCCGCGATGCTCAACGCGCACTATCCCAGCGTTCACGAATATGTGAAGGCGCTCGGCGCGGCCTTCAAGACCGAATATGAAACCATTGTGAACTCCGGATTCCTGCTCCAGATCGATGCGCCCGATCTCGCGATGGAACGGCATACCAGCTTTTACGGCAAACCACTGAAGGAGTTTCTCGATTTTGTCGATGTGGTCATCGACGCCATCAACAGTGCCATCGCGAATTTGCCGAAAGAAAAAGTCCGCCTCCACGTATGCTGGGGCAACTACGAGGGGCCGCATACCGATGATGTTCCGCTCGATGAGATCGTCGAGCATATCTATCGCGCCAAGGTCAGTGCGCTGTTGCTCTCGATGGCGAACCCGCGCCACGAGCACGACTACCACTCGCTCGAGCGCCATCCTCTGCCCGCCGGCATGAAGCTGATTGTCGGCGCCATCGACTCAACCACCAACTACGTCGAGCATCCCGAGGTGGTGGCGGATCGAATCGAGCGTGCCGCGCGCGTGGTCGGAGATCCGCGCCGCATCATGGCGGGCACTGATTGCGGCTTCGACACCAGCGCCGGGATTGGCATGGTCGCGGATGACATCGTGTGGGAAAAACTGCGCGCGCTCGCGGACGGCGCGGCAATCGCCACCCGCCGCCTCTTCGGTTAAGCGATGGCAACCAAACCTGCCAGTAACGGAGAGTGGATTCGCGGCAAGACCTGCATGATCACCGGCGCGACGTCCGGCATCGGACGGGCCAGTGCGCTGGAACTCGGACGCCTCGGCGCGAAGCTGGTGCTGGTCTGCCGCAATCGCGAGCGCGGCCAGGAGCTGGTGCGCGAGATTCAGCGTGCCGGCAATCCCGACGTCGAGCTGATGGTCGCTAACCTCGAGTCGCGGGCCGCGATTCGCAAGCTGGCCGCGGATTTCATCGCAACCGGCAAACCGCTGCATGTACTGATGAACAATGCCGGCGTGTTCAACATGAAGCGCGCGCTCACCAGCGATGGCCTCGAGGAAGTGTTCGCGGTGAATCATCTCGCCTATTTCATGCTGACGTTGCTGCTGCTCGACCGCATCAAGGAAAGCGCGCCCGCGCGCATCATCAACATCTCGTCCGATTTGCATCAGCGCGCGACGATCAAGTTCGACGACCTCGGCGGCGAGCGCTCCTACGGCGGGATGAGTTCCTACGCGCAATCGAAACTCGGCAACGTTCTTTTCACCTACGAACTCGCGCGGCGCCTCGCAGGCACCGGGGTGACGGTAAACTGCGTGCATCCGGGCGCGGTAGCCACCAATCTTGCGAATAATAGCGGCGCCATCATCGGAGCCGCCTGGAAGCTGGCCGGCGCGTTCATGAAGTCACCCGACAAGGGCGCGCGCACCCAGGTTTACCTCGCGTCGTCGCCTGAAGTGGAAGGCGTCACCGGAAAATATTTCATCGATGCGAAGGAGGCGCGATCGTCCGCCGAATCCCACGACGCCGCCATAGCACGCCGCTTATGGGAGGTCAGCGCAAAGATGACCGGGCTGCCCGCGTCGTGAACGTATAGCTGCCAAGGGCTAAGCTGAAGACGTATGGCGGATGACGCGCGCATCGAGGTCCTCGATACTCGCGAGGGCTACGACCGTTGGTCGCATCTCTACGATGACGACGGCAATCCGCTGATCGCGCTCGAAGAAAAATACTTTCCCGAAGTCCTTGGCGACGTGCGCGAACTGGCGGTCGCTGACATCGGATGCGGCACCGGGCGGCATTCCTCACGGCTGGCGGCCAGCGGCGCTCGCGTGACGGCGCTCGACTTCTCGACCGGCATGATGAGCAAGGCGCGCGCGAAGCTCAGTAGCGAGAATGTCGATTTTGTGGTCGCCGATATTTCCCATCCGCTGCCGCTTCGCGATCACTGCTTCGATCGCGTCATCTGCTGCCTGGTCCTCGATCATATCCATGATGTGGCCGGCCTGTTCGGCGAAATGAAGCGTATCTGCCGCCGCGACGGGTTCATCGCGATTTCGGCGATGCATCCGGCGATGATGCTGCGCGACGTGCAGGCGCAATTTCATGATCCGGTCAGCGGCGCGACGGTGCGTCCGCGCAGCGCGCCGAACCAAATCAGCGACTACATCAACGCGGCGATGGCCTCCGATTTGCGCATCGATCACATGAGCGAGCACGTCATCGATGAGGAAGTGGCGGACCGTCATCCTCGGGCGATGAAATATTTCGGCTGGCCGGTTCTTCTATTATTTCGCCTGACACCCTGAGCCTGTTTGCTCCTAAAAAGACGTTATATAGCGATAGCGCGCCGATGCCTCGCCTGTTTAGAATGACGACAGGAACGCACCCGAGGACTCGCGAGTGAAGGCCGGAAGAGAATTTTTCAACCTGTATAGTCATGACCTGATTCGTTTGGCGGTTGCGATCCCCGCCGTGCGCGTCGCCGATCCTACCTTCAATGGCGACCAGACCCTCGCGCTGATTCGACGCGCCTCCGATCGCAAGGTGGCGCTCGTGCTGTTTCCTGAGCTGGGACTTTCGGCCTACACCTGCGACGATCTTTTTCAGCAGCGCGTGGTGCTCGACGGATGCCTCGCGGCGCTGCATCGGATCGTGGAATCGACCCGCGACCTGCCGATTGTCAGCGTGGTCGGGTTGCCGCTCGAAGTGGGAAATCTGCTTTTCAATTGTGCCGCAGTGGTTTCGCGCGGTCGTATCCTCGGCATTGTGCCGAAGACGTACTTGCCCGGATACCGGGAATTTTACGAGGTCCGGCAGTTCACGCCCGGCAGCGCGGCGCCGCAAACTCAGATCGATCTCGGTGGCCAACGCGGGATCCCCTTCGGAAGCCACATCGTGTTTCGATGCGAGGAAATTCCCGACTTCGCGTTTCATATTGAAATTTGCGAGGACCTGTGGGTCCCGATTCCGCCGTCGTCGTATGCAGCACTCGCCGGCGCGACGGTATTGCTCAATCTGTCGGCCTCGAACATCACGGTCGGAAAGGCGGATTTTCGGCATACGCTGGTCGCCAGCCAATCGGCGCGATGCCTCGCGGCATATCTCTACTCGGCATCGGGGCCAGGCGAATCGACCACCGACCTCGCATGGGACGGCCAAGCGCTGATCGCCGAAAATGGCAACCTCCTGGCGCAGTCGCGCCGCTTTCTTGATGAACCTCAACTAATTCATACCGAGATTGACCTCGAGCGGCTCGCGCAAGAGCGGATGCGACAAAACAGTTTCGCTGAGAACGTCCGGATCGAGCACGCGCGGGTCAAGGAATTTCGTGCGGTCGAGTTTTCCCTCGAGCCCCATCGGATTGGGCGCCTGCTGCCGGAGCGAATCTACGAACGCTTTCCCTATGTGCCATCGGATCCCGCGCGGCGCGACGAGCGATGTTCCGAGGTCTACGAAATCCAGGTGCAGGGTCTCGTCACGCGGCTGCGTGCGACGGGCATCAAGCGCGCTATCATCGGCGTGTCCGGCGGCCTGGATTCCACGCATGCGCTGCTGGTGTGCGCGCAGGCGATGGACCGTCTGCGCTATCCGCGCAGCAACATCCTTGCGTACACGATGCCGGGGTTTGCGACCAGCCAGCGAACGCTGGAGCAGGCGCGCCGCCTGATGGCTGCGATCGGCTGCGAAGCGCACGAAATGGACATCCGGCCGAGCGCGCTGCAGATGCTGAAGGATATCGATCATCCATATGCAGAAGGCCGCCCCGTCTATGACATCACCTTCGAGAACGTGCAGGCGGGCGAGCGCACCAGTCATTTGTTTCGCCTTGCCAATTTGCACAATGGACTGGTCGTCGGAACCGGTGATCTGAGCGAGTTGGCGCTCGGATGGTGCACCTACGGGGTCGGTGACCATATGTCGCACTACGCAGTGAATGCGAGCGTGCCCAAGACGCTCATTCAGCACATCATAAGGTGGGTCGCGTTGACCAGCCGGCTCGGCGAGGAGGCTTCGGCGGTGCTACGCGACATTGTGGAAACGCCGATCAGTCCCGAGCTGGTGCCCGCGAGCGAAGAAGTCGGGGCGACGCCGTTTCAGGATACCGAGGCGATGCTCGGGCCCTATGAGCTGCACGATTTTTTTCTGTACTACACCTTGCGCTTCGGCTACCCGCCTTCGAAGATCGCCTTCCTGGCGTACCTGGCGTGGCATGATCCTACGCGCGGCTCATGGCCCGACATTCCCGCCGCGTTGCGCAATCGCTACGACATCGGCGAGATCAAAAAACATCTGCGCACGTTCCTGCATCGATTTTTCAAGCTCAGCCAGTACAAGCGCAGCGCGATTCCCAACGCGCCGAAAGTCGGCTCGGGCGGCTCGCTCTCGCCGCGCGGCGATTGGCGCGCACCGAGCGACGGCGACGCCACCGCGTGGCTGAAGGAACTGGAGATCGTTCCCGAACGTTCGGCGCCCGCACTGATAAAAGGCAAGCGCGCCGGTTTGGTGTCGCGCGAGCTGTCCCAGCGGCGGCGCAATTCCCGCCCCGCCGACTAATCCCGGCTGCTAACTTGTAGTTAATGTGGCGCTGCGGTTTCGAAAGGAGGCAAATCCTCAAAACCCCTTGCCGACGTGTAGTCAATTAAATCCGGCAAAACCCATAGTTGTAACCAAAAGCCGGACAATAAAACATCTGATAGTCACCTTTTCTTCGCCGCAATTTTCAGTAGTATGTGTTCTGGCCGAAAGTTGAAGGATGCGAGTTTAGGGATGGTCCGGGGGAATCTAGGTTCTCATAGAGTGCATTGCATTGGATTGGCACCATTGGAAGGCTTCTTTGATGCGTTTTCGTGCCCAGTCATAATGCGACATCTTGTCCGCCCTCTGCGTCATCAACTGACCCAACGTTGACGAAGAAGACATACAGCCCCCAGCCGGAAACCACACGCCGCCGCCGACGTAAACCGGAGGCCGCCGAATCCGAAATTCTCAGCGCAGCCGAGAACTTCCTGCGCGACCATCCGTTTCGTGAGATGACGGTAGACAATGTGATGGCGCGGACCGGTCTCTCGCGCCCCTCATTTTATGAATACTTTCGCGACCGCAGCGACTTGATCGTCAAGCTGGTCGACCGTGTGTATGAGCGTGACCGCGCGCTCAGCGCGAAGTGGTTCGACGATTCGGATTCGGTTGAGGGCATTCGCCATACGGTGCGGGAGCTGGTGCAAGCTTATGTCTCCCATGGACACCTGTTGCGAGCTCTTTCTGATGCGACGCAGGTCTATGAAAACGTGGAAGCTCGCTATCGCGAAGGATTCAACCGATCGATTGGCGACATCGCTCGCCGCATAGGCGAGTTTTCCGCTAGCGGTGCGATATCCCTTGAGGGTCTGGATCCAAAAGAAATCGCAACCGCATTGCTGTGGACGAACGAACGGTACCTGATCGAGAAGTTTGGGCGCGAGTCCAAGGCCGATCCCAAGGTGGTCACCGATACGCTGGTGGCGATTTGGTTGCGCGTGCTCCACGGCATTCCCCGGTAGCGTCTCATCAGTCCCTCGCGATATCCTTCCGCCAGCAAATCGCTGGTTTTGGAAGGTCTTATGGCGGATTATCTCTACGACACCATCCGCCGCCTGGTCGCGCTGGACACCGTCAGCGCGAATAGCAATCTCGAGGCGGCGCAATTTCTTGCCGATCGGCTCGACAGCGCCGGCTTCAAGACCACCTTTCAAAAAGTCGAAATTTTCGGGGTCCCGCACGCCAACCTCATCGCATGGACCGGGCCTCCGGTTCGCGATGGCCTGATGGTCTCCGGGCACATCGACACCGTACCCTTCGAGGGGCAGCCGGGATGGACGCGCGAGCCGCTCAAGGCCGACCTCGATGGCGACCGGCTTTATGGCCGCGGCACCAGCGACATGAAGGGCTTCATCGCGCAATGCATCGATGCGGCGGCGAAACTCGATAAAAAAACGCTGCGCCGGCCG
Source organism: uncultured delta proteobacterium (assembly GCA_963761255.1). GTDB lineage: Bacteria > Desulfobacterota > Binatia > Binatales > Binataceae > DATGKG01. The sequence goes on along the minus strand of CAVXGH010000007.1, from coordinate 125,084 downwards.
CTGGTCTTCGTCTTCACTGCCGATGAGGAAGTGGGATGCCGCGGCGCCGAGCTGGTCGGCCCCAAGTTGGGCGGTCTGCTCGGCGAGCTTCCGATGCCGGAGCTATGCTGGATCGGCGAGCCTACCTCATATGGGATTTGCCACACGCACAAAAGCATCGGGTCGTTCGAAGTGAAGGTCCTCGGACGCGGCGGTCATAGCGGCGCGCCGACTCAGGGAGTCAACGCCATCGCCGTGATGGGCAAGGTGATGGACGTGATCGGGAAGCTGCAGCAGGAGCGCGCGTCGTCACCCGTCGCGGAGTTCGTCGGGTCCTTTCCCGAAGCGCCCAACGACGTCCTCAACTTCGGCACCATCAGCGGCGGCCTCGCGCTCAATATGATCGCGGAGGAATGCCGGCTGCGGATCAGCTATCGGTCGCTTCCGCACGTGGACCCGATGGAGCTGCATCGCGAGATCGAGCGTCGCATCGGCGAAATCGACACGCGCGACTGGTCGGGTGGATCTCATCGCGCGACCATCAAGATTGGACGCCCGCAGATCGTGCCGCCGCTGCTCTCAAAGCGCGGAACCACTCTCGAACGCGCACTGGCCGAAGCAACCGGCGCGAAGACCTCGGGAGGCGCGGCCTACGGCACCGACGGCGGCCACTTCGCACTCTCAGGAATTACTTCGCTCATCTGTGGCCCGGGCGATTTCGATCAGGCCCATCAGCCCAACGAAAGCGTCGCGCGCGGACTCTTCGAGCGCGGCCCCGAGATGATCTTGCGGGTCGTCGATCGGATGTGCGGCCCGGGCGCAATCGAGTGATCCGCGCTTTCCTATCGATCGCCGGTTTCTTCGGCTTGCTCGTTATCCTGGTGGCGAGCGGGATGATCCGCTTTCTTGAGCATCACCGATTAATTTACTTCGGTGTGTTCGTGCTTCTAGTCTGGATCTGTTTTGCGCAGGTCGTGATCGAAGTTCTCAAGTGGAACAAAGGGATCCACTGATCATCTACTGAGATTGCCGCACCTCCCGCCTGGTAAAGTGCTTCTTCTGATCGCGAGGCCTACCCAGGGTGGCGCCTTACGCCTTTCGCCAGTCGATGCTCTGCTCGTATGCGTAGCCGAGCTGAAGCAGCGTTGCATCTTCGAAATGCCGCCCGATCAGCATCAGTCCGATCGGCAAGCCATCAGACAGTCCGCACGGAATGCTCAGCCCCGGATGTCCGGTGATGTCGAAAGTCGCGGTGTTGGTCAGCATCGCGTAGGGCGCGCGCTCATCGCGACGATGCGCCTTCATCGGCGTCGAGGGCATCACTAAAGCGTCGAACTTCGACAACACGGAGTCATACTTGGCGCGCAACCCGGCGCGCAGATTCTGCGCCTTCGCGTAGAGCCGGCCGTGATAACGCTCGTGCAGATACTCGCCCGCACTCATCATGAACTTCACCGTCAGCGCCTGCGTGGTCGGCTGATTGAGCCGCGCGGCGCCGAAGAAATCCGCGAGGCCCGCATCGTAGCGTCCCGAATGATGGCGGCTCTGGAGGCTGCCGCGCGCGAGCGCCGCCATCCCTTCGAGGCCGATGGGCCAGAGGAATTGCCACGCATCGCGATGCTCGGGAATCGAGACTTCCTCGATCGTAGCGCCGAGCTTCTGCAACTGCGCGGCGGCTTTGCGCACCGCGGCGTTCACGTCGTCTTGCGCGCCCGGATGCGTGAATCCCTCTTTCAAAATGGCGAGCTTCAACCCGCTGATGCTTTTGCCGAGCGCCTCGCGATAGGGCTGAACGCGCACTTCCTGCTGGCGAAAGTCGGCGGGATCTTTGCCCGCGATGACTTCGAGTGCGAGCGCCACATCGCTTACGTTGCGCGCCATCGGACCGACGTGATCGATCGACGGATCGATGCTCATGACGCCGGTGTACGGCACCAGTCCGTAGGTGGGTTTGATGCCGACGGTGCCCGACCATGAGGAGGGCATTCTTATTGATCCGCCCTGGTCGGTGCCGATCGTGATGTCGATCCAATCGTAATAGAGCGCCGCCGCCGAGCCGCATGAGGAACCGCCGGAGCAATATTCCGGGCGATGCGGATTGTGCACGTGGCCGTGCGCGCTGGTGGTGCCGTCGCCCGAAAGCGCGAAGTCGTCCATCACCAGGGTCGCGACGATTTCCGCGCCCTCGTCGAGCATGCGGCTGACGATGGTGGCGTCGTCATCGGGGGTGAAACCCTCGAGCACGTGCGAACCGCCGCTGATGGGGATCCCCGCGACCGCGACGCTATCCTTCACTCCGATGCGCTTACCCTTGAGCTTGCCCGAGGCCGCGCCCTTCACCGAGATTTTGCGCACCACGGCATTGAGCGGATCTTCCGCGCGGGTGGGACGCCGGCCCGCATCGCGCTGGCGATACTTCTTAACCGAAGGACTCGGCTCGATGGGCGCGTCGTCGATGGTATCGAGGAACGCGACGATCGGCTTCATCATTCCGACGATCGAGTCGGCCTCGGAATCGCTCAGCTCGAAATGACTCTCTTTCGCGATGCGTTTGAGATCTTCTTTTTTGGGCGCTTCGATAGCCATGAACATCACCTCAGGAATCTCCCACAAGTAGTGCGAGCAGCACCGAGAGTCCATCGCGCCCGCGCTTTTTCATTTGGCGGCGCGAGGCAGGTCGCGCTAAGTTTCGCGCGATACTCTCAATTCACGCGCAGGAGTCATGCTCATGAGCCAATGGAATATCGGCGACGTCAAAATCACCCGCATCATCGAGACCGAGGGCTCCTGGCCCGGCACCTGGCTGCTCCCCGACGCGACGCCGGATCGGATCGGCAAGGAGCGGCAGGCTAAGGATTGGCTGTCAGTCTTCACCGATGAGAAGGGCAAGCTGCGTATGAGCATCCACGCGCTGGTGATCGAGTCGCAGGGTAAGCGCATCATCGTCGATACCTGCATCGGGAACGACAAGGTCCGCTCCAATCCCAACTGGAGCAAGCTGCACTTGCCCTTCATCAGCGACCTGAAAAACGCGGGCTACGCGCCCGAGCAAATCGACAACGTGGTGTGTACGCATCTGCACGTCGACCACGTCGGATGGAATACGAAACTCGTCAATGACAAATGGGTGCCGACTTTCGACAACGCGCAGTACATCATCGGCGGAACGGAATGGGACTACTGGTCGACCTTCGATGGCGCCGATTCGCGCGATCCGGTCGAGGATTCGGTGCGACCGATAGTGGACGCGGGAAAGGCCAAGCTGGTCGAATCGACGCACAAGATCACCGACGAGGTGTGGCTGGAGCCGACCCCGGGCCATACTCCAGGGCATCATAGCGTGAGGATTTCCTCGAAGGGGCAGGACGCCGTCATCACCGGCGACCTGATGCATCATCCGGTGCAGTGCGCGTATCCGGAGTGGGACGACGGCTTCGACAGCGACGGCCCGATGGCGAAAAAGACGCGGCGGGCGTTTTGCGAGAAGTACGCCGACAGCAACGTCATCGTATTCGGGACGCACTTCGGGACGCCGTCATGTGGGAAGATTCAGAAGGATGGCGGCGCGTTCAAGTTCGTGGCGCATCGGTAGTAGCATCCGAGGTCTCGCCACTATCGACATAATGTCGATAGTGGGCGGGACTTTCCTAAAAGGCAGCAAACTCCTCGATTAAGTGGCTTTGTTTTTGCGATTTCGCGAAGCGACGGCATCCGCGAGGTGGGTTCGTTTATGTAATCCGCCCCGAAGCTGCCGAAGTCGCCTGCCCTCTGCTACCATAGCCCTCACTTCAGAAAAACCCGCGAATTTGCTGCATTTAATGGGTTTGTTCTTGCACTTTCGCGACCACCTTCCGGGCATTCGAGGTCCTTCGCGCAGCGCTCAGGACCACTGCTCGCGATGCTCGCAGTGGGTTTGTTTTTGCACTTTTGCATTCTCGCGCGATCTCATCCTCCGAAAACGCCGATGGCGCCCACTCCTGCGGACGCCACATCGTTATCCTAGCACAAATGCATCGCCGACTAAATTTCAAGGAGCCAGGCTGACATAGAATTCACGAGCGGGTTGCCAATACCCGAGGCCGAATGTTTCCAAACATTCGCGTCCAAGAAAACCTGCTCTCCAAGTCAGGAATTCGAATTCTGCGAAGCCGATTGTGCAGTCAAGCTTTCGACCAAAGAGTTCAATCTTTCCCGTTGCTTCACTTCCCTCGTATTCCCTTTCCCCCAATCCCTTGAAACTACGCGGTACGACGGGTTGAACATGCGTTCAAAGCGTTAAGCAGGACGAGGATGTCCGACCCGGTATCGAGCAGCAGCGGCAATCGAAATTGATACCCGTCAGCTCGGATGAAGAGCGTTCGTACTATTGGAAACCAATCGTTTGATCGCCGTTCGAACTGGACGGCAAAGTCAAAAGACTTTTCCAGCATAGACCGATCTTCCGGGTCGCTCGGGTGGGCTTGTCATCGTAACAAAAGGCTCCTCTATTCCGAGCGTCAGCGCTAAACGCAGAAGATCTTCTGGATCGCTTGCCGACTCGATGACCCGCGCATGGTCGATCAGGATCCAGCAATCCGGATATTTCTCATAAAGCGCTTCGGCGTTAGTGGCGACCCATGCGAAAGAACCGTCAGGATCATTTTCGTATCGATGCTCTTTTCGGAGTTGATCCGTGCGAACGCCTCCATCGATACTCTCGCGAGGCGTTTTGGTGCGCCGACTCCCTTGCGGCTTTCCAAGAGCTTTTTTGTTCATGCGTTGATGATCGGTCATCTGCGAGCACGGGGCAAACCCGACCAAGTCTGGCGCCTAACTGATTTCCTCCGAAAACCGAATGGTGCCCGCGCGCATCCCCTCGACTACCACGTCGACGCCGCCGGAACGGATCATCCATTCGAGGCGATGGTCGCGGTACTGACGCTTGAACTGCCCCGAGGCGAGCATTTGCGGAAGTGCATCGAGGTTGCCCGCGAAGTCAGCCGTCGCCGCGAGCGTCTTCTTGATGCTGTCCCGTTTGTTCACCAACTCAAGCCATCCGCCGAGCTTGCTCCCCGCCTTCGGACCGAAGCCCCATACCACGGAGCCGTTCACGTATGGAAAAACGCTGAGGTCGCCCCATCCGAAGTCCGCGCCATTGAAGTACGAGTTGCTACCGAGTTCGCGTTCGAGGCGTTGATAAATGCCGGCGGTCTGCGCTTCGGCGCGCTTGGTGATCGCCGCGGCGGTGTCGCCGGTGACGCGCTTCCACGCCTGCACTTCCATCAGGCCCCAGTTGATCGCCTCGTAGTAGGTGTCGCAGAGGTCCTCGATCATCCGCACTCGCGCGCGGTCACGTGGCGAGGCCGGCAGCATCGGCGGCTTCGGCCATTTGTCTTCGAGGTATTCGAGGATCACCGTCGAATCGAAAATTGCGAAGCCGTCGTCGATTAGCGCCGGCACTTCGAGGCGCGGATTGCTCTTGCCGAAGTCGGTCGGGGCACCGCTGAATGCGTTGGGAATCTCCGCCTCGAACGGAATGTTCTTTTCGAACAGCGCGATCTTCACCTTCTGCACGTACGGTGAAAATGGATGCTCATAGAGTTTGATCATGATGATGAAGCCCTCCAGCAAGCACAGACTGAAGTCGGTGCTACGAAGCAGAAAGTCTGTGTTACCTGCCGCGCTTTGTAAATCGCGATTTTGGTGATTCGAACCGCAGCCCACTCCCCACTAAACCGCGTTCAGGCGCGATTCATCGAGCTTGAATCGTGCTTTATAGGCTGGAGGGATGAGCAACGTAAGCGCGTCTTTTACTATCTCGACGGAGCCCGGAAGATGGCCGGCGTATTCGCCATCCACTTGCATGTAGACGCGCGTGTCCCGCACCGGAGACACCTCAATCCGATCGGCGCGGAGGACACTCACTCCTTTCATGCGCCGCAGGCGGTTCATGACCGCGCCGACGAAGTACCTGAGATAGCGCGCAGAATTTTTCCCGCCGAACAGCACGACCTCGAACTGGTCGTCAAACAGCGAGGTGTCGCGCGCGATTTTCCAATCGCCGCCGTAGTTCCGGACCTTGCTCACGAGTGCGAAAGAGCAGCGATACTCGCGATCCTCAACTCTTACCGAGAACTCTTCCAACCGGCGACCGAGCAGGCTGAACGCGCCAATCCAGAAGGCGACTTTGCCGAGATTGGTCTTCAGCGGCGCGCTGAGGTTGTAGATGACGCGCGCGTCGAGGCCAATGCCCGCCATTAGCAGAAAATGCCGGCTGTCCTGGCTGCGATGGTGGAAGTGCAGGCGGCCGACCGAAATCCGCTGCGGGATGAAAGTCAGCAGCTCGCGCGCCGCGGTTTCCAGCTTGCTGCTCATGCCGGTCTCCATCGCGAGCACATTGGCGGTGCCCGCAGGCAGGATTCCGAGCGGCACCGCCGAGTGCACCATCCCTTCGGCGACTTCATTGATCGTGCCGTCACCTCCCGCGGCCAAGATCAAGCCGGCGCCATTGGCGATGCAACCGCGCGCGAGGGCTGTGCCGGCGCCAGGGCCGGAAGTCGGGACCAAAGAAGTTTTGTGGCCTGCCTCGACAAGAATATTCCGCACGCGTTGCAGCTGTTCAGTGCCTCTTCCCCTGAGCTTCCCCGCATGGGGATTGTAGATGATGACGCACTCACCTTTTGGGCGGCTCTCCTGATTCCCCCCGAATCCCATCTCATCATTAAGAAATTGGCGCGGCGCAGGAATCAAGCGCGACCAAAGGCGGGAGAGGAAGATGATCGGGTTTTGGCGGCGCGGGCGCGCTTTGTAAATGCGGAATTTGCCGTGCTACTTCTCGCGATGCGGCTCGCCGAATACCGGCGGGATACGCGAGATACGCCAGATACGCCAGATACGCCAGATACGGAGGACTTGCAGCAATGGAATTCGGAATCGCGCTCTTCTCGAACGTCGATGCATGGAAAACCGTCAAGCGCGCCGAGGAACTCGGCTTCTCGCATGCCTGGTTCTACGATTCGCAGCTCCTCGCGCCGGACATCTTCATCTCGATGGCGCTGGCGGCTGAGCATAGCTCCAAGATCAAACTCGCCTCGGGCGTGGTGATTCCGACCAACCGCATCGCGCCGGTCTGCGCCGACGCCTTCGCGACGCTCAACAAGCTCGCGCCGGGACGCATCATCTTCGGCGTCGGCACCGGATTCACCGGCCGCAACACCATGGGCATGGGACCGATGAAGCTGTCGGCGATGCGCGAATACATCCGCGTCGTTTACGGCCTGCTCAAGGGCGAGACCATCGAATGGGAGTTCGAGGGCGAGCGCAAAAAGATTCGCTTTCTCAATCCCGAATTCGGCATGATCAACATCACCGACAAGATTCCGCTGCACGTTTCGGCCTTCGCGCCCAAGGCGCGCAAGATGACCGCCGAGATCGGCGACGGATGGATCACATTTTCGGCATCGCCGGAGCGGGCGACTCACGAAGTCGCCGAGATGGCCACGGCGTGTCGCGAAGTCGGTCGCGATCCGAAGACGCTCTACACCACCGCGTTCGCCCTCGGATGCGTGCTCAAGCCGGGCGAGTCCGCGGCAAGTCCGCGCGCGAAGGCGCAGGCCGGACCGATGGCGGTCGTCACGCTGCATGGATTGATCGAACGCTCGATTGACGGCCTGCTGCCGCCTTACATCCAGAAGCTCGCGGGCGCGTATCGCGAGCAGCATGCGACCTATCAGCCCGCCGATGCGAAATACCTGCAGATGCACAAGATGCATCTGCTGGGCGTGCGCGCCGAGGAAGAAAAATATCTCACCGAAGACTTCCTGCGCGAAACCACCTTCACCGCGACCGAGGAAGTGCTGCGCGATCGCCTGCGGGCCTTCAAAGAGGCGGGCTACAATCAGTTTGTCGTGCAGCTGATCCCCGGCCATGAAGATGCTATCGAAGACTGGGCGCGCTTATTCGCGAAGGTTTAAAATCGCTCGTTGGCGATGCGCGACGCCTCTGTTACGCTGACCGCATGCGTCGATTAGTAGCATCAATTGCACTCACGTTGATGGTCGCGCTGACGTTTGCGGCGCGCGCGGCGGCGGCCGATATCGGCCAGCTGCTGGATAACAAGGAAGCCCCCGACAACTTCCAGATTATCCATGTCGCCGACCTCGCCAAGCTGATGGCCGACCCGGCTTCGAAGGTACAAATCTTCGATGCCAACCATCCCTCGACACGCGAGAACTTCGGCATCATCCCCGGCGCGCATCTGCTGAGCTCGTCGAGCAATTACGACGTCGCCAAGGAGCTCCCGGCGGACAAGAACACGAGGCTGGTTTTCTACTGCGCCGATACCCATTGAATGGCCTCGCACGCAGCCGCCCGGCGGGCGGTCGCAGCAGGATATAAGAATGTCGCGGTGATGAGCGACGGCATCCAGGGCTGGGCCGATCAGCATCAGTCAGTTCGCCACGTCAGCGAATCCGAGGCCGAGGGAAGTTCCAGCTAGGATGCGAGTGGGGATGGAAGCATCGCTCCGATGCAAACATTTTGGCTGCGCTGGCGACCTTTGATACTTTAGCACGATGCGTCGTTTATCAGCATTAGCGGCCATCGCGCTGGCGATCGTTTTCTCGTTCGTCGGCCACGCTTCCGCTCAGGGGCTCCGCATCCTCATCGACAATCCGGACGGCCCAAAGAAGTTCAAGGTCATCCGCGCCGATGAGCTTGCGAATTGGATGGCCGATTCCAATTCGCGCATCAAGGTCTACGATGCCAATTTTCCTGACGTTCGCGTACGCATGGGCGTAATCGACGGCGCGCATCTCCTCAGCTCGTACGACAATTACAGCATCGCCAAGGAACTCCCCGCCGATAAGAACGCCAAAATCGTTTTCTACTGCTTCGACAAGCGATGCATGGCTTCCGACGCGGCCGCCGAGCGCGCCGCCGATGCCGGATATAAAAATGTCTACGTGATGGGCGACGGCATTATCGGATGGCACATGATGGGCGAGCCGATTCATCAGGTGACCGAGGCGGAAGCGGTCAGCACCGAATAGCACCTCGGTGCTCGCGTCTCCCGGCTAACTTTCCTTCTTCGAGCCCGCGAGGGTCGCTTCCGCCATCTGCTGAAAGCGTTCGTGCCCGACCGCGATGAAGAGTCCCTCGGCCTCCGCGGTCACAACTCCATCGGCGGATACCGTGCTATGCGTGAAGATCTTGCGGCCCTCGGTTTTAGTTACCCGCGCCTCGAACACCAACTCCGTCAGCAATGGCGTCGGCCGCCGATAGCGAATCGAGAGCGTGCCGGTCATGCCGGGATTGCCGGTCAGCGACTGCGCCATGCCGAGCACCTCATCGAAGGCGGCCGCGAGCAATCCGCCATGCACATATCCCGGCGGGCCTTCATATGCGACGCCGAAGTTCGCATGTCCTATAACCTTGTCATCGACCACCGCCAGTCGAATCGGCGGCGCCAGGGGATTCGCGAGGCCGATTAGCGGGCTGTGATCGAAAAACGCATGCGTGTCGCCCGCGTTGGCAGTCTCGGCGAAGCCCTCGTAGGCGCGCGAAACCGGATACTGCGCAAGCCGCTCGGCGTATTTCTCGAGTGCATCGGCGGCGGCGCGCAGGCTCTCCTCGGGCGCGGCAACCTGCACCAGATGATCGATGACGCGGCGCATCGCGGTCGCGAGCCGATGCGCCTCGGCGCGGCGTCCGGTGGCAGGTTCCTGATTGCGCAGCCAGGCTTCCTCGAAGTTGAAAGTGTCTCCAGCCATTGCGATGTTTTATGGGATTGCGCGGGGTGGGAATAGCTGGCTCGACGGGCGAGAGCGGTTGCCATACGATCCTTTAGTACATGCGACACATCTCACGTCGGTTTTTCTTCGTTGTCGTGCTCATTGCTTCAGTAAGTTCAGCGTCGGCGCAGGATGTGCCGCAGGGCGAGCCGCAAATCGCGCCCGCGCCAAGAGCCACCCGAGTCCCACAACAGCCCTACAATCCTGAGATGCAGATTCCACAGCAGGCGCCGCAGCAACCATGGACACCTGCACCGACGCCGATTCCGCCACCTCCTCCGCAGGTCACGATTCCGCTTCCGCTCGTCAACACCCAGCCAGTGCTGCCCCCGGTCTTTCGCGGATGCTGGCAAGGCACCGTCGAGAATGTCGATTCGATAACCCGCGCGCCCGGCGGGCATAAGCTCGGATACTGGACGCCCAAGACTTACCGCCTATGCTACAAGCGCGTCGGCGATGGTCCTTATCAACTGACTTTCGGCGAGACCGATGTGGTTGCCAGTGCCAAAATCAAATACTCGAAAGGCACCGTGGAGATTAAGCAGACCGACGGCCGCAGCTATGCCGAGTTGCGCGCGTTTCTGCATTTCGACGAATATCGCGAAGGTCCCAATTCGTACGGCGCGACCTTTTCGGTTGATGAAGTCACGCTGCTCGAATGCAAAATCGACGGCGACCAGATGCGCGTCATCGCCGATGTCGACGGCCGCCGCGAGGATGAGCCGTGGTTCCATGCGCATTGGCGCACCGTCTTCATCAGGGTGCCGATGTAGCCGCAGCCACGCTTGCACATCGCGCGCGCCATGGCTTAAGACTCCATCACCACAAGGAGATTGCCATGCAACCGCTCGACCCGCAGGTAAAGGTTCTTCTCGATCAAATGGCGGCTGCCAACCAGCCCGCGTTTCATAGCCAGTCGCCGGCTGATGCGCGCAAGTCGATGGAAGCGATGCTCAATGTGCTGGGCGCCGGACCCGACGTGCATAAGGTCGAGAACCGCAAGATTCCTGGCCCCGCGGGCGAGATTCCGATTCGCATCTACACCCCAGCGAGCAAGCCGAATGGCATCCTGGTGTATTTCCACGGCGGCGGATGGGTGGTTGGCGACCTCGCCAGCCATGATTACGTCTGCCGCGTGTTCACCAACGAAACCGGATGCACGGTGGTCGCGGTCGATTATCGCCTCGCGCCCGAGCACAAATTTCCCGCCGGTCCCGATGACTGCTACGCCGCGACGCAATGGGTATCGAAGAATGCTCCGTCGCTCGGAAGCGATGCCGATCATATCGCGGTCGGTGGCGACAGCGCCGGCGGGAACCTCGCGGCGGTCATCTCGCTGATGGCGCGCGATCGCAGCGGCCCGCGCATCCGTCATCAGATGTTGATCTATCCGGTAACCGACTGTTCGATGGACACGCCGTCCTACCAGGAATTCACCGCCGACGGCTTCGTGCTATCGAAGCTCGACATGGAATGGTTCTGGAATTACTACATCCCGAACGCGAAGGATCGCGAGAATCCGTACGCGTCGCCGGCACGCGCGCGGGACCTGAAAACCCTGCCGCCCGCGCACATCATCACCGCCTCGCATGACCCGTTGCGCGACGAGGGCGAGGCATTCGCCGAGTTGCTCAAAAAGGCCGGCAACAAGGTGAAGGTGAAGCGCTACGAAGGCGTGGTGCATGGCTTCGTCAGCCTGCAGTTTGTGATCGATCAAGGAAAGACGGCGACCCGCGAGCTTGCGGAGGAACTGAAAGCATCGTTGAAATAGAACCGCGACGAGCCGGCATCGCATCGCTGATACTCGCGATGCTGATCGCATGCTGCGCGACGGGATGTCATCGGTCAGCGCAAGACGTCGCGCCACTTCCATTCACCCCTGCGCCCGGCATTCCGATGGCGCGCAGGATCCCCGAACTCGATCGCTACATCCGCGCCGAGATGGCGCGCGAGAATATTCCCGGCCTCGCTATCGCACTGGTTCACGATGACCAGGTCTTCTGGAGCGAAGGCTATGGCGTCGCGAATTCGTTCACCCGGCGCATCGTGCTCGCGGATACTCCATTCGAGGCCGCATCGATCGGAAAGCCAGTCACTGCGTATGCGGCACTGAAGCTGGTGCAGGACGGCCGGCTCGATTTGCATAAGCCGATGAGCAGCTACCTCGCGAAGCAGTTCGTCGCCCCCTCGCCGTATCGCGATGAGATAACGGCGTGGCATGTGATGACGCATACCTCGGGGCTGTCGAATAATCTTCTGGAGGCGACGCATCAAGTCGCATTCAAGCCGGGCTCACGATTCTCATACTCGGGCGTGGGTTTCATGTACCTGCAGCGCGTTATCGAGGCGATCACGCATCAGCCGTTCAACGACTTCATGACGCAAACGGTTTTCGCGCAGCTTGGAATGGGATCGACGAGCTTCTTTCGCGCATTCGGCGACGATCGCATCGCGCGCGGCCACGTTTACCTCTTCGGATTCGCGCTTCCGATGCCGTTTTTTCCCATCGCGCAACCCAACGCCGCCAACCTGCTATGCTCAGCTGCGCCCGATCTCGCGAAGTTCGCCATCGAGCTGATGCATCCGCACTTCCTCGATGCTGACCTCGTCAAGCTGATGCTCACCGACCAGTTTCAAGGGCACATCGGCAAGAATCCGGTGTCATGGGGCCTCGGCGTCGGGCTGGATCACACCGCCAGTGGCGTTTGCTTCTGGCAATGGGGCGATAATGGGGACTTCGAGAGCTATCTTCTCGGCTGCCCTGACGCGAAGATCGGCGTGGTGATTCTCACCAACAGCTCGCGCGGACGCATCGTCGCGCGCAACCTCGCCGCGAAGGCCCTGGGGGAGTAATCGAGATTCAAAACTTCACGTTCGGCCAATCGCCACGTGCAATTCTATCCCGGCCCGTTTCTGCAAGTAGCCGATCACATTGAAAAGATTGCGCGCCTGAGGATTGCCGCGCGGCCCGAACATCCGGATCAGGCTCTTCGGTTGAGTCCCGGTCGCGCCGCCGAGTTTCTCGAAACCAACCGTCGCTTTGATGTAATCGCGAAGGATTACCTTCCCGGTCTCGACATCGCCCGCGAGCATTTGCTCGATCCCTTCCCGAAGCATTCCTTGCGCAAATGCGGAATCCTTGGCGATGTGCTCCTTAACCAGTTGTCTGAAGCTACCAGTCAACGATGCCGAGCGTTTTTTGATCGCAGGCGTTTTTTGTAGTTTTCCCAAAGAATTCTTGCCGATTCGATGTCTTTATGTTGCCGTTGCTTGGTGCCACCCGCGAGCACAATTATCAATTGCGGGCCTTCGCGTCCCATATAAACCCGATAGCCCGGGCCGAAAAATATGCGCAATTCCAGTACGCCTTCGCCGACCGATTTGAGCCGGAGGTGTTGCCCGCTGCAAGGCGTTCAATCGCGGTTGCGACGCGGACTCGAGCCGCCGAGTCCAGCGACTCGAACCAATCGATGAAAGGACTCCGTCCGTCCTCGGATATGTGATAGCGAACTTCAATATAAGCCCTTGGAGGGTAACACTTATGTTACTCCTGATCAAATGAAAAAGCTGACGACCGCGGAACTGGAGGCTGCGCTTGCCGGAGGCGGGCCCATCGAGGGGGCCGATCTTTCCGAGGTCGACTGGAAAGATGCGCGATGCGACGGCGCCAGCTTCCTGCGATGCCGCTTCATTGGATGCCGCTTCGCCCACGCCGATTTTCGCAGCGCGACCTTCGAGGATTGCATCTTCACCGACAAGGCCGCCTCGACCGGCGCGACCTTTGCCTTCAGCGAGTTGCGCGAGGCGCGCCTCCTCCGATGCGACCTGTCGTTCTGCCATTTCGATCGATGCAAGCTCTTCGCGATCGAGATGGACCGCTGCAACCTGCTGGGCGCGCGCTTCAATCACGCCGACTTCAGCCATTCGTATGGACGTAAGGTGACGCCCACCAAAGCCGCGATGCGCCGCTGCAACTTCGACATCGCCAGCATGACCGGCATCCGTCTCGCCGGATGTGACCTCTCGGGCAGCACCTTTCGCGAGGCTGACCTGACCGACGCCGACCTGACGGGCGCGAACCTGCGCGATTGCGACCTCGAGAAATGCGAACTGCTGCGCGCCAAGCTCGACGATGCGGACATCCGCCATGCCAAGATCGCGGGTCTCAATATTCTGACCCTCGGCGGGATGCGCGGGCTCAAGGTCAGTCAGGACCAGCAATGGCTCCTGCTGGCAGGATTGGGTATCGAGGTGCATCCCGATTAGCCGTGTTGCGCGAGGTGGAAACTCAAACGTAGAATTGTCGTCGGGATACTCAGGAGAACTCCGAAATGGCCGAGCCGCTTACCTTCCAGGCGCTTGCGAGCAGTGACTATGTTCTATCAAGCGCAGAAAACTACATCTTGTATGTTCTGCTCGAAGCGATAGCGCAGGGTGGCGGCGGTGGCGGCGGCGGCACGCGCCTGCCACTCAACTTGGGCGTCGTCATCGACCGCTCCGGCTCGATGTACGATGAGCGCCGGCTCGAATTCGTCATCGATGCGGTCAAGTTCCTTGCCAACAACGTCTCGGGCGATGATCGTGTCGCGCTGGTGGCATTCGCCGATCGCGCCAAGGTCATCCTGGATTCCAACCAGATTCACGACAAGGGCGCCGTTCAGCGCGCCCTCGATGATATCGACCTGCTCGAAATCGGTGGTGGCACCCAGATGGCGCTGGGCATGCAGGCCGCCATCGACGAGGTGAACAAGGGTCACGCGCCCAACCGCCTCAATCGCGTGCTGGTGCTGACCGATGGACAGACTTACCAGGAAACCGCCTGCACCGAGCTCGCGACCAAATATCGCGAGGCGATGTCGTTCTCGACCATGGGCGTGGGCGTCGAGTTCAACGAAAAGCTGCTGCAAAAAATCGCGCAGGACTCCAACGGCAAATATCACTTCATCGGCAATCCGTCGGAGATTCCCGGCCTCTTCGAAGATGAACTTTCCGGCCTTCGCGCCGTTACCATTCGCAATGGCCGGATCGATGTGGCCCTTTCGCAGGGCGTGCAGGTGCGCGAGGCGTTTCGCGCCAGCCCCGAGATTTACACACTCGGCGCGCCGCTGGTTGACGAGCGCAAGATCAGCTACCAAATCGGCGACCTCGAAGCGGGCGTTCCCGGCTCGGTTCTCCTGACGCTGGTGCTGCCGCCGCGCAAACCCGGCCCGGTGCGAATCTCCTCGAACGTTTTCACCTACGAAGTTCCCGGCGTCGGCGAGCGCAATGCCTCGGTTGACATGACGGTCGAGTACACCCTCGATCGCACGCTGACCAGCAAGCGCAACGGCCGCGTGATGAACCTGGTTGATCAGGTTTCCATCGCGAAGCTGCAGGCCAAGGCGGAAGAGGAGCTCAAGGCCGGCAACGTCGACCGCGCGACGCGCCTGCTCGGCAATGCGATGCAGGGTACTCAGCGCCTCGGCAACACCAAGGCGACCCAGGCGCTCGCCGGTCTCCTCGATCAGGTGAAGAAGACCCAGACGCTCCAGACCAAAGCGGCCAAGACTACGCTGCTGCAGGCGCAGGCGGTGGTGCGCAAGACCCAGATGCTGGATCCCGAAACTTTGAAAGAGTTTGGCAAGGACGAGTAGTCCGTCGAAATCGCGTAGTAACCGTCATTTTTCTTGATGGTGGATGATAGGATAGCTGGAACCAGGAACGTGAGCCTTCGACCTCATACGAGGGGCATAGGAAAACATGATCAAGTGCACTGAATGCGGTTACGAAAACATGGACGGTCTCGATTACTGCGACGGATGCGGCGCGAAGCTCGCGGCTGCCGCTCCCGCAGCAGGCGCCGGCGCGGCTCCGGCAGCGCCCGCTCCCGAAGCGCCTCCGGCCGAGGCTCCCGCGCCAGCCGCTCCCGCAGCAGCGCCTGCGGCTGAAGCACCGGCGGCGGCGGCACCGGCTGCCGAGGCGCCGAAATCCGACGCGCCGACCGGCGAGTTGAACAAGCCCGCTCCCGCGCCTGCTCCGGCAGCGGAACCTGCGGCGCCAATAGGAGCTTTCAAGGCAAAGTTCATCGTGGTGCGCGGCGGCCGCAAGGGTCAGGAGTTCCCGCTCGAAGACGGCAACAACCTCATCGGGCGATGGGATCCGGAGACCGGCTCGTTCCCCGAGGTCGACCTCGATGCGGACGATCCGGAAGCGAAGATCTCACGCAAGCACGCGCTGACCCGAATCGAAAATGGCAAGATTACCGTCGAAGACATCGGCAGCCTCAACGGCACCTATGTGAACCGTGGCCAGCGCCTGCAGCCCGGCTCGCCCGCCGATATCAAAAATGGCGACGAAGTTATTATCGGTAAAACATTTCTCAAGTTGGTGGTTGAGCCGATTGCCTGAATCCGGCTTCCGGAAGAGGCGCGGCATCGAGCCGCGCCTCTTTTTTACCCACCCGCGCGGCGAGGCTTGTGACATCCAATGAATGCCGGCCAGTCGCTTAACGTCGGCCACATGCTCGACGGCCGCTACCGCATCCACAAGGTGTTGGGCGTCGGCGGCATGGGCCGCGTCTACATGGCCAACGACACCCGCCTCGCCAATCGCCCGGTCGCCTGCAAGGAGATGATCGTGGGCGACGGCATCGCGGAGAAAAAAGCCATCGAGGATTTCGCGCGCGAGGCGCGCGTGCTCGCGCTCCTGTCGCATCCGGGGATTCCCAGCCTGATCGATTATTTCGTCGAAGCCGGCCGCCATTACCTGGTAATGGAATTCGTCGCGGGCGGCGATCTGCAGGGGATGCTCGACAAGCTCGGCGCCGGCGGCAAGCTCCCCGAGCATCAGGTGCTCAAATGGGCGCGCCAGATGCTCGATGTGCTCGATTTTCTGCATGCCCAGAAGCCGCCGATCGTTTATCGCGATTTGAAGCCCGGCAACATCATGATCGACAAGGACGGGCGCGCGATGCTGATCGATTTCGGTATCGCGCGGTTTCTGCCGCCCGGCGGACGCGGCACCCAGATCGGTTCGGTCGGCTACGCGCCGCCCGAGCAGTACATGGGCAAGACCGAGCCGCGCTCCGACCTCTATTCGCTCGCGGCCACGATGCATCATCTGCTGACCGGCCGCGATCCGCAGCTCGAGCCGCCCTTCAGCTTTCCGCAACTGCGCGATTTGAATCCTGCGATCTCGAAGCAGACCGCCGACGTGGTCATGCGCGCGCTCGACAAGGAGCTCGACAAGCGCCCGCGCGACGCACGCGCGATGCTGAACATGCTGCCGCCGCCCGGTCCTGACGACAGCAGCTATCTCACGACTCCGACTCCGCCCGCGCATCAGACCGCGTCAGCACCGCCGCCGATTGCGGTGATGAAGACAGTCGTCCTCTCGGAGCCGATTCGCGTGCAGCCTGCCGCGCCGCGCATTTCGTCCTCCCGGCCGATACCGCCGCTGCCTTCGGCAATGAAAACCATCGTGCTCACCAATCCTGTCGCCACTCCGCCTCAGTCATCGACGGCGCGGCCCGCCACTACCGGTGGAACTTCGAGCAAGGCGCTGGAGTTGAAGGATAAGGCGATCGCGATGCTTGGGCGCGGCATCAAGAAGGGCCTCAACGTGATCACACCGGTGGTCAACGAACACGTCGTCCGCGAGACGATGCTGCCCGCGCAAAATTCGTCATCGACAGCGAAGACTGCGGACCTCAGTAAGTCGCGCCCGGTAACGCCGATTCGGCATATTGACGCGACTCCCGCGACCTCCTCGAAGGCAGCCGTGAACACCAACGGCCGCGCGGCGCCTGCTCCCGCCAAGCCGACCGCCCATCTCCTGGCGAAGGCGGAAAATCTCAAATTCACCGTGATGGGCGATCGCGCGATTGTCGGACGCGTGCTCGATCCCAACGCGGATACGGGGATCGATATCGATTTGAATCCACTGCGGCAGTCCTCGGATCGGGTCTCGCGGCGTCATTGTGAGCTCGTGAAACGTGGTGAGGCATTTTTCGTCCGTGATCTGGGCAGTCTCAACGGCACCTTCATCGTAGGCCGCGGCCGTTTGGGCCGCGATCAACTTTATCAATTGAAAGATGGCGACCAGATGATGCTGGGCAGTGCTATATTGGAGTTCCGGAAGGTTTAAAGGGGATGCAGCTTCAATTCACTCGCGCTCGCGCCTCATGCTCCGTCCCTTCTCTCGCAAGCGAGAGAAGGTGGATGGCGCGCCGGTCGCTCTTCGGACTTTGCGACCGGTGTGCCAGCCGGATGAGAGCCGGTCGCGCTGCGCGACCGGTGGTGGAGCATCACCAGCTTTTCCGCTTCGGTTCAGAACGGAGCGCACTCGTGAACGTATGTGGCACTCCGCCACCGTCGGGCGAGGACGCCCTCCGGCTCTCACCCGTCAGTCACAGTTTGTGCTCGCACCCATCGCACGAACTGCGCCTGCCACCCTCTCTCGCAAAAAAGAGCGAGAGAGGGGACGTGGGAGGAGGCGCGATCTCATACCACGAAGAAAGCTTCGTGAGGAAAGAACTGGAAGCGCCGTCTGACGCAATCTCTCTGTTTCTCATCTCTTCTCTCGCTTTTTTTTGCGAGAGAAGGTGGATGGCGCGCTGGTCGCTCTTCGGACTTTGCGACCGGTGTGCCAGCCGGATGAGAGCCGGTCGCGCTGCGCGACCGGTGGTGGAGCATCACCGACCCTCCCGCGTCGGTTCCGGACGGAGCGCACTCGTGAACGTATGTGGCACTCCGCCACCGTCGGGCGAGGACGCCCTCCGGCTCTCACCCGTCAGTCACAGTTTGTGCTCGCAGCCATCGCACGAACTGCGCCTGCCACCCTCTCTCGGGGAGAGAGGGGACAAAGCAGTTGGGGCGATTTCCTACCCCCCTTCCCTAAAGGGAAGGGGCTGGGGGTTAGGTCTCCTGTCAGCCACGGAGGTCGCATGATCACCTGCCCTGAATGTGGACTGCAGGCGCCTGACGACGCCAAATTCTGCGACCGCTGTGGACAGGGACTCACTGCCACCGCCGCGCCCGCCCGCCTGCTCTCGACCCGCCCTACTCCGCTCGCACCCGGCATCGTCGTGCGAGGCTATGAGATCGTCGAGCTGCTTTCGCAGGACTCGGTCGAGAATCGCTACCGCGCGATTCGCAAGGCCGACGGCCCCGACAAAAAGGAAGAAAAGGTCACCCTCCGTGAGCGCATCGCACAACCGCGCGAGCATTCTGAAGATGACGTCGAGGCGGCAAAACCAGCCGCGGCTCCGGAACCGCCCGCCGTCGATCCTCACGCAAAGACGGCCGAACTCAAGCCGCCGCCGGGAATGTCCGCGAATGGAGATGCCGCTCCGCCATCCAGCGAGAGCAAACCGCTCGAAGCCGCCGCGAATCCCACAACCACCTCGGGATCGGGCGTCGATGCCGCCATCGATGTTGCCACCGAAACTCCCGCTGAAGCTGCGGATACTTCCCTCGCGAGCGACGAGCCGACCGAGCCGCTGCCTCCGCTGGAGCATGCCAATGGCGCGGCTCCTGAAACCGCGGCGGCGGAGCATCAAGCGACTCCCGAGCAGGAGTTCATCAAGGAGCTCCCTGACCATTTCGCCGACGACCTTGGCGATGTCTTCGGTCGCGTGCTCGCGCTCTCGATGACGCTGGCTCATCCCGCATTCGAAAAGGCTATCTCCGGCTTCGCGAATGATGGCCGCGTCTACCTCGTCTATCCTGAGAGTACAGCCACGCCGCTGTCACGGCGGCGCGGCGGACTGAAGATGAGCGAGCCCGAAGCGATCGCTCTGGCGCTGCAGGTCTGCCAGGCGGTTGGCTTCGTTCATCGGCGCGGGCTGCGGCTCAATGATATTTGCCCGGAATCGGTTGCGATAGCGGCGGACGGACGGATCAAGATGACCGGCCTCAACTACGTTTCCAATGACAACGAGTTGCAGTCCGATCCGATTTTCAACGACGGTTACACCGCCCCGGAAATCTATCGGGGCAAGAAAGTTGACAAACGTGCCGATATTTTCTCGGCCGGCGCGCTGCTCTTCACGATGCTCACCGGCGATCGCCTGCAGTCGGAAACCTGGCGCGAAGAGGCCGGCCCGATCCGCTTTTATCCTCCGCACGTGGTTTCGCCCTCGCTGGAGCAGGTGATTCTGCGCGCCGTCCAGTTCAACCCTGGCGAGCGATGGCCCAATATCGACGCGTTCAAGGCTGAGCTGCTTAAGCAGAGCGGCGATTTCAAAATCCGCGCGGCCGCGCTCACCGATGTCGGCATGATGCGCGAGCTGAACGAAGACGCGATCCTCACGTTAGAGTTCTTTCGCGATTCCCAGGTCGAGCCCTCGCAGAATTTTCTCTACGTCGTATGCGACGGGATGGGCGGCGCCGAGGCCGGTGAGACCGCCAGCGCAATTGCCGTACAAACTATCCGTGACTATGTTGAGAGCAGGTTTCGTCGCGGCGAAACCCATGCGATCGGAGATTCCCTGACCGCCGCGCTCGAAGAGGCCAACCGCCTCATCATCGAATACCAGAAGGAGCGGCCGGAGGCGCGCGGGATGGGCTCGACGGGGGTATGCGCCGCGATTGTTCCTCCGGATGGTGCGGTGGCGTGGGTGGGAGATAGCCGCGCCTACTTACTCGAAGGCGGCGTTCTCCGCCAGCTCACGAAAGATCATTCGTTGGTGCAGCGTTTGATTGAGATTGGACAGATCACCGCCGAAGAGGCGCGTCATCATGAGCACAAGAATGTGATCACGCGCTCGCTCGGCGCGCGGCAAAGCGGGGCGGCGGGCGCCGAGACGGTGCCGGTCAAGCTGCGCCGCGGGGACCGGCTGCTGCTATGCAGCGACGGCCTGATGGCGCATGTCGATGATCCCGCGATCGCCGAGATCATGAAGCGCTACGACGATCCGTATCCGACCGCGCGCGAACTGATTGCCGCCGCCAATGCCGGCGGGGGCAGCGACAATATTTCCGTCATTGTAGTGTTTGCCAGCTAAAAGTATGGCTGGAACAGGACCGCTCAACCCAGGCATCACTCTCGCCAATCGCTACCTGATCGAGCGGATGCTCGGCGGCGGCGGAATGGGCGTGGTCTACCTCGCGCGCGACCAGCGCCTCGCCAATCGCCCCTGCGCGATCAAAGAGATGGTCGATCACTTCATCGACCAGCAGCAGCGCCTCGAAGCCAACGACTACTTCGCGCGCGAAGCCGACACCCTCGCGCAATTGAAGCATCAGGCGATCCCCGCGATCACCGATCGCTTCGACGCCGACAATCGCCATTACCTGGTGATGGAGTATGTCGAGGGGCGCAACCTCGAAGAGGAACTCGCCGCCCGCAACAACGACCCGCTGCCCGAGAGCCTGGTGGTCGATGTCGCGCGCCAGCTCTGCGACGTGCTCTCCTACCTGCACAACATGACGCCGCCGATCGTGTATCGCGACATGAAGCCGTCCAACGTCATGCTCACCTCGAAGGGACGCGCGGTGCTGGTCGATTTCGGTATCGCGCGGCTGTTCAAGGCGGCGCGCAAGGGCACCATGATCGGCACGCTGGGCTTCGCGCCGCCGGAGCAGTACAAGGGCGAGATCGATCCGCGCAGCGACATTTATTCGCTCGCCGCCACCATGCATTACATGCTGACGGCGCGCGATCCGGAAAAATTTCCCCCGTTCAGCTTCCCGAAACTGAAGGAGCTCCGGCCCGAGGTTTCCAACAACCTCGCGGCCGCGGTCGATTCAGCATTGTCATATGGCGTCGAAGGACGCCCGCAGACCATCGAAGCCTTCCGCGACATGATGCTCTACGGCGCCGGGATCTCCGCGACCGGCGAAGTCGTCAACTCGCAGTCGGGAACGGCGGGACTTCCGCCGGTCGCGCTGAGCGATATCGGCGAGCTGCCAATCGCGCCGCGAGCGCCGCGCAGTGCTCTCCGACGCGCCGTCGGACTGGTTACATTTTCGTTGATCCTGGCCGGAATCGCATTCGGCGCGACTTACGTTTACTCCGATCCTCTGCTTCAGATGCGCCTCGGCATCAAGCCGTTGATTGATTCGCTGCCCTGGAAGCATGAGGAGCTGGTGGCCGAGGCCCGGCAGCATCCGCTGGAGTTCCAGCAGATGTCCATCATGCTGTCGAGCCGTGAGGGCGAGGTCGTCTCGGCCCCAAAAGCGACGTTTACTGATGCGGAAATCACCAATCAGAAGTATCTGAAGTGGCAGGCGACCTTCAAAAACGGCCTCGCGGGGCTGGAAGGCCGCAATGACAACGTCGAAGCGCGGTTCTATGACCCTAGCGGCACCCAGCTGGCGGTAAGCGATCAGAGCCTCTTCGTCGGTCCTTCGCAGCAGACAGTCGACTTCAGTGGGGTTGCCCTCATGCCTGACCTGACCACCAAACCTGCCGGCGCGTACAAAGTCGCGCTCTACCTCGACGACAAATATCTCGCGGCGCAGCAGTTCAGCGTCACGCAGGATCTCGCAAACAAAGCCAAGGCCGCCACCGAAGGTCTCACGCCGCCATCGGCGCCGTCGCCAGATGACGCCGCCAAAAAGGCTGCCGAGGAAGAAGAGAAGCTCGCCAAGATCGAGGCGATCCGGCGCAAGCCGCTGGAGTTGATGCACATTGATTTTCTGAACAGCACCAAGACCGGAACCCCGCTTTCGGCCGCTGCGGAAAGCTTTGATGTATCGAAGGTGTTGTTCGTCGGATGGGAGGTGAGTTTCAAAAATCGCCTCTACAAACTTGACAGCAACCAGTATCGCGTCGATGCGGCCTACATCGCACCCGATGGACGGACCTTGGGCAGCGTCAACGATTGGAAGAACGTCGGCCCTGGCGATCGCAGCGTCACCTTCAGCGGGCGGGTCGGGAATTCGGCCGGCGGGGCCTTTCTACCCGGGACCTACACGGTCAATTTTTACCTCAATGGGCAATATTTCGCGCAGAAGCGTTTCGAGGTCATGGCCGATACCGGAGGCGCTCCATACGGTATGCCGCCCGGAAGCAGCTCCTCATCCAGCGGCGGATTGATTCCACCCAGCCTTGGCGGTTCATCTTCTTCGGGACCGGGGCTGAGCGGTCCTACCATCGCGAAGGGCAACATTGTGGGCCTTGCCGGCGGTGGAAATTCCGACCTCGAATTGCGCCTGCGTCCGCAAGCGAATGGCTTCCTCCACGGCGAGCTGACGATTCATAAGTCGGGATTTGGCGCGACGCCGATCGAGGGGTTCGTGCGAGGTAACCATCTACAGTTCACTGTGCCCTACGGCACCGATACCTACTACTTCGAGGGCGAAACCAGCGGCGGCGATCTTTCCGGAACCTTCGAGTCGGGTCCCTCCGGGCAACGAGGCACCTGGACCGCGCGCGCCTACTGAAAGTAGCATCCGCTATAGTTCTCCTCGATTGACGCTTGAACCACGCGCCCGCACGCGCAATCCTTTCGGTAGCACATGGCCAGTAATGTCTCTCGCGAAAAACTCCTCTTCTATGCCGCGGCGGGCGGGCTCGGCGGGCTTGCCGCATGGGGCGCGTCGGAACCCTCCGCTTACCTCAACGGCTACATCGTCGGGATTCCCGCGGTATGGTTTCATGACGCCATCCTCGGCGCGCTCGTCGGGCTGTTCATAGCGGCCTTCCTCGGATCGATTGAATCGATGAGTGTCGGCCAATGGCGCCTCGCCCTCCGCGGCGCATGGGCAGGAATCGCCTTCGGCGCGGTCGGTGGAGCATTCGGCATGCTGCTGAGCGAGGTGCTCTTCGGCCTGTTGCCGGGTATCGCGGGCCGGGTGCTCGGATGGTCGGTGCTCGGACTGGCCGCAGGCCTCGGGGTCGGATGGTCGACCGGCTCCAACGCGCGGCGCAGAAACGCCGTCCTGGGCGGGCTGCTGGGCGGAGCCTTGGGCGGCTTCGTCTACCAAATCGTCACGCAATTTGTTCAGCAGGCGCTCGGGCGCGCCATCGCAATCGTCATATTGGGCATGCTGATCGGATTCTTCATCGGACTCGTCAGCGAATTGCTCAAGCGCGGATGGCTGATGGTGGTGCGCAGCCAGAGCCGCAACGCGCGCGAAGGTCGCGAGTATCCACTTGCGAAGCAGGTCACGATTGTCGGGCGTTCCGAGGAATGCGACGTCGGCTTGTTCGGCGACCAAAGCGTGCTCGGGCATCATGCGATCATCCGGCTCGAGGGGAAGAATTACTCGATCGCGCCGACCAGCGGCGGAGCCGTGCTGGTGAATCGTCAGCCCATCGCGGGACGACAGTTGCTGCGCAATGGCGACCGTATCGAGGTCGGTGGCACGCTCTTCCTCTATCGTGAGCGCACGCAGGCGGCACACGCATGAGCATGACGGCGGCGCCCGGAGCATTTATTTCGAAGGGGCTAATGTGCTGAAGCGCGCCCCGCGATGGCGTCGCGGCGTCATCGGTTCGATTTCATCGGCGCTGGCCGGATTGCTGTCGGTGGCGCTGGCCGGATGTTCGGTGGTCGGCCTCGGCAACTCGGGTCAACCTTCGGCGACAACCTCAGTCGAGACGGTCGAGTACTATCCCTATCAGGTCAAGGGCTACCAGAATTCTTATCCTCACCGCTCGATCGTAGTGCTGATGCCGACCGACGCGCGCGATCTGACTGGTCCCAATGCTGCACCGCTCGACAACCGGCCCGCGATAGGCATCGTTACCGATCAGTCCGAAAGCGTCATTCAACGACTTTATTCGCAGCCGCTCGGTCCCATCGTTCAGGGAGCGATCGCGCGCTCCGCCGAGGAGGCCGGCTTTCATTCGAGTGCGGATGCTTCGACCACTTACACCGGAGACAAATTTTCCAATTCGGATTATGTCCTGGCGACCCAGATCACCAAATGCTGGGTGAAAAAGCATCGCGGGCCGGACGGCCGCGGCCCAACCTGGAGCACCGTCGCTGAGGTTAGGCTGCAGGTGACAGTCTTCAAACCGCCATTCAAAGTTCCCTTCTGGCAGGGCGCCAGCCCGCAGGCATATTACGATCCGCCCATTGGCAGCTTCGGGCTCGGCCCCGACGATGAGGCGGGCATCTACGATAATCCAGGCCAGGTGCTCTCAGTTGCGATGACGCGGGCGGTCGCGGGAATTTTCCAGCGCGACGATCTCCGGGCGTTGGTGCAAGGCGACCACATGACGGTGCGATAAGCGCCGCGACCCCTCCTTTCGAGGAGTTGGCGGTTCGGTTAGCCTAGTTGGATATCGGTCGTGGTGCGCTGAGAATTTAGCCATCCAACCCGCGCGCCATCCCATACAAATTATCCATACGCATAGCCACTGATCAGGTTAATCGCGATGTCCGACACCCAGACCAGTACTTTCGAAATGCCTCGCTCCGGCTCTTCACCCGATGGAGCGCCATGGTCGCGGCGCAATTTTCCGCCCGGAGTATTGTGCATCTTCGGCGGCGCCGGCGACCTGAGTCATCGCAAGCTATTGCCCGCGCTGTACAACCTGATGGTTGATAAGCTGCTGCCGCAGAAATTCGCGATCGTGGCCTTCTCCATCGAAGATCTCGACAATGAGAAGTATCGCGCGTTCGCGCGCTCCGGCATCGAGAAGTTTTCCCGCCAGAAAGCTTCCGACGAAAGCTGGGCCCGGTTCGCGCCGCTCCTCCGGTTCGTGCGCGGCAGCTTCACCAATTCGGCCGATTACGCCAAGCTCCGCCAGCGCCTCGAAGAGATCGCCAATGAAGTCGGCGCGGGCGACAACCGCATTTTCTATTTCGCGATTCCGCCCAATTTCATCGAGACCTGCGCCTCCAAGCTCAACAGCGCGGGAATGATTTCGCGCAATGAGCGCCCGTTCACCCGCGTCGTGGTGGAGAAGCCGATTGGTCACGACTACGCGAGCGCGAAGGAGATCAACGATCGCCTCGCGAAGCATTTCGAAGAAGACCAGGTCTTTCGCATCGATCACTATCTCGGCAAGGAGACGGTGGAAAACCTGATGGTACTGCGGTTCGCGAATGCGATTTTCGAGCCGCTGTGGAATGCGAAGTTCATCGACCACGTCCAGATTACCGTCGCCGAGACGGAGGGCGTCGGCACTCGCGCCGGTTATTACGAACATGCGGGGGCGCTGCGCGACATGGTGCAAAGTCATCTGCTGCAGGTGCTCTCGCTGCTTGCGATGGAGCCGCCGCGCACCACCGAGGCGAACTCGGTGCGCGATTCCAAGCTCGATGTGCTCCGCACCTTGCGACCGTTTGCGCGCGAGGATGTCGATAAATGGGTGGTGCGCGGCCAGTACACCGAGGGCCTGATCCATGGGCAGCATGTGAAGGGATATCGGCAGGAGGAGCACGTTGCGCCGGACTCGAATATCGGAACTTTCGTCTCGATGAAATGCTTCATCGAGAACTGGCGCTGGGCCGGAGTGCCATTTTACCTGCGCACCGGAAAGCGGCTCCCGAAGCGGGCGAGCGAGATCGCGATCCAGTTCAATTCGGTCCCGCGCATCCTGTTCAATACCTCGGCGCGTGCTCCGCTCGCGCCCAATCTGCTCAGCATCCGGATCCAACCCGAAGAAGGCCTGGGGTTGAACATCATTTCCAAAATGCCCGGGGCGGATTTGCGCCTGGCTCCGGTGAAGGTCGATTTCCATCAGCAGAGCGTTTCGCCGGAAGCCTACGAAACCCTGCTCCGCGACATTTTGCTCGGCGATCAGACCCTGTTCATGAGGCGTGACAGCGTCGAAACGGCATGGCAATTCATACAGCCCATACTAGACGTGTGGGCTGAAACTCCAGTAGAACCCCCATTGTACGCCGCCGGCTCGTGGGGGCCGCTGGAGTCCGCGTTGATGATTGCGGCCGACAAGCGAAGCTGGCGAACTTTATGATAAACGGCGCGGGTGGCGCCGGGGACTGAAAAATGGGGCAGCAGGCGCCGATACTCGCGGATCACTTACACACTCGTAAAAAAACTTTAATGCCGGCCGCCGACCTGGCGCTGGTAGTCGGACGCATCGCATTGGCCGGGAAGCTTATCGCCGGCGAGATCGCGCGCGCCTCGATTGCCGGCGGCCTCGGATATTCGGGCGATACCAACGTCCACGGCGAGGAGCAGAAGAAACTCGATGACTGGACCAACCAGGTCTTCCTCAGCCTGTTCGAGAATTGTGACCCGGTGTGCAGCCTGATTTCCGAGGAGATGGAAACCCCGAAACACTACGAGCGCAACTGTCATAGCCGCGAACACGCCAGCTATGCGCTCCTGCTCGATCCTCTCGACGGCTCCTCCAATACAGACGTGAACGGCTCCTTGGGATCCATTTTTTCGGTGCGCAAACGCGCCCCGCGCCATATTAACGATACTCGCGATCTGCTCGGCCCCGGCTCGCAGCAGGTTGCGGCAGGATACGTTCTCTACGGGCCGGCGACCCAGCTCATTTATACCTCGGGCGCCGGGGTCGACATGTTCACCTTCGATCCGCAAATCGCCGAGTTCGTGCTGTGGAAAGAGAATCTCAAGATGCCTCAGCGCGGGCCCTACTATTCGTGTAACCAGGGCAACATCACCAAATGGAATCCTGGCGCGCAGAATCTGGTGCGCCATCTGACCAGCCGCAAGGACAAGACCTCCAGCTACTCGATGCGCTATTGCGGCGCTTTCGTAGCGGATTTTCATCGATGCCTGATCGATGGCGGCATCTACATGTATCCGGGCGAGATCAGCACCGACGGCAAGAGCAAAGGCAAGCTGCGATTGATGTACGAATGCGCTCCCCTGGGCATGGTCGCCGAGCAGGCGGGTGGTCGCGCTTCGAATGGCAAAGGGCGTATCCTCGAGGTGACGCCGAAAGACATTCACGATCGTGAACCTGTCTATATCGGCAGCAGCGTCGAAGTCGCGATGGCCGAGGAATATCGCGCCGAGGGCTAGTTCTCTTCGCCGGCGTTCCCGGATCGCGGGAAGGAAGTGTGCATGGCGGCCGTGATCCTTGCCGGCGACGTCGGCGGCACCAAAACTCATCTGGGATTGTTTCGCATCGACGATGGCGCGCCGAAACTGCTGCTCGAGCATCGCTATGCGACGCACGATTTCGCCAGCCTCGAAGATGCCTGCGCGCATTTCCTCGAAAGTCCGAAGGAACCGATCCAGGCCGCATGCTTCGGGGTGCCCGGTCCCATCATCGAAGGCGAAGCCAACGCCACCAACGTCCACTGGAAGATGCGGGAAGATAATCTCAGTCACGCGCTCGGTGGCGCACGGGTGCGGCTCATCAACGACCTCGGCGCGGCGGCCTATGGCGTCATGCATCTCGCCGATTCGGAGATTCACATAATCCAGCATGGCGCCTATCAACTGCATCGCGGCGATATCGCGATCATCGCGGCGGGAACCGGACTCGGCGAAAGTGCGCTGGTGTTCGAGAACGGCCGTTACTATGCAGTCGCGTCGGAGGGCGGGCACGCCAGCTTCGCGCCCCGCAACGAGGAGCAAATCGAGCTGCTGCGATACCTGCATAAGCGCTTCGGCCATGTCAGCGCCGAGCGCGTGCTCTCGGGACCTGGGCTGTTCAACATCTACAGTTTTGTGCGCGAACATAGACGCGTTCCCGAACCGGAATGGCTCACCGCGCGCCTTAAGAAGGAAGATTCGAGCGCGGTGGTTAGCGAGGTGGCCTTGGCGCATCGCGATCCCGAATGCGAGCACGCATTGGAGATGTTCGTCGATATCTACGGCGCTGAGGCGGGCAATCTCGCGCTGAAGGTACTCGCGCTGGGTGGCGTCTATTTGAGCGGTGGCATCGCACCGAAGATCCTTCCCGCGCTTACTGATGGCCGCTTTATGCACGCCTTCATTGAAAAGGGCCGCCTCGAAGCGATGCTGTCAAAAATCGAAGTCCGGGTCGCGCTCAATCAGGCCTCCGGTCTCATCGGCGCAGCATGGTGTGCGGCCGCGGCACTTTGAATCAACAATCGTTTCGCTGTAAAAAGGAACCTCTGCGAAGAGGTGAAGCTTCAAGATGATGACCAAGCGAGTCAAAGAAATCCTCAGCCACTATCCGGGAGAAAACGCCGGCGTACTTACCAACCTGGCGCGGATGATGATGTCCGGGCGCCTCGCCGGCACCGGCAAACTCGTCATCCTGCCGGTTGACCAGGGCTTCGAGCACGGCCCGGGGCGCAGCTTCGCCGTCAATCCGCCGGCGTATGATCCGGCGTATCACTTCCAGCTCGCGCTCGATGCGGGATGTAACGCCTATGCGGCGCCGCTGGGATTCCTCGAAGCGGCCGCGGCTGAATTTGCGGGCGCCGTTCCGCTCATCCTCAAGCTGAACAATCATGACGTGCTGCATGACGAGAAGGATCCGGTTTCCTCGCAGACCGGAACCGTCAAAGATGCGCTGCGGCTCGGATGCGCCGCTATCGGCTACACGATTTACCCCGGTTCGTCGGGCTCGCGCGCAATGTACGAGCAGCTCCGCGACCTCGCCGAGGAAGCCAAGGCGCACGGCCTCGCGGTGGTGGTATGGTCGTATCCGCGCGGCTCCGACATCAGCAAGGAAGGCGAAACCGCGATCGATGTGGTCGCGTACGCAGCGCAAATCGCGGCCCAGCTCGGTGCGCACGTCATCAAGGTGAAGGCGCCCTCGGCGCACCTGGAACTGGCCGAAGCGAAAAAGGCCTACGAGAAGAACAAGGTTCCCATCGAGACCCTGCCCCAGCGCATCAGCCACGTGGTGCAGAGCTCATTCAACGGCAAGCGCATCGTGATATTTTCCGGCGGCGCGACCGTCGGCGACGAGCAGTTACTGGCCGAGATCAAAGGCATCCACGAGGGCGGCGGCTTTGGCTCGATCGTCGGGCGCAACTCCTTCCAGCGTCCGCACGACAAAGCCGTGGAGCTCCTCGGCAAGATCATGTCGATCTACGCGAGCTGAGCTACAGGACATAGAGTCACCGAAAGGGCCGCATCACGCGGCCCTTTCTTTTTGTGCTAGTGCTTGAGACGCGCCGAGGGATCCAATACTCGCAAACCCGCGAAGTAGCGGCGGTAAAAACCTCGATCTCGGGTAAGTAACCGATCGGCAGTCACTAACGCATGCGCGCCAATCAAAAAGTCGGCGGCGATTCGGACGCGGGAGCCACCGGCCTTTCTGTAGCTTCGCCAAAACTCTGCCGCCTTTAGGGCGGCGTCTTCGGTCATCGGAGAGAACGAAATCGACAACTTATCCGCCGCGGAAAGGAAACCTTGCACGTCTGCAACGGCAGTTGCGGTTTCCGCGAAGACTACCTCCGAAGCAATCAGTGCGCCCTCTCTTCGACAGCGACGCAACGCTTCCGAGGAGGCCTCACCGAAGTTCGGATCCGCACCTAACACATCCAACAAGATGTTGCTGTCGACGGCGGTTATCACCGTCTACCACGAAGCTCATCCATGATGGCGTCTGTATCGATTCCTTTTCCCAAGGAACCATAGACTTGGCTCACTGGGTCATCATCTCTGCTCTTGACTGCAACCAGGCGACCGCGCTCCTCGCTGAACTCCAGCAAGGTGCCAGGCTTCATACCGAGACGTTCGCGCAGTCGCTTGGGTATAGTCACCTGACCGCGCTCGGCGATCCGCGCTTTCATACTTTTCATATGAAAAAGTATGACTTCACGACGCGGATGTCTCAACGGCTTCACCCGCGGTTTCGAGGACCATCCGGTGCACGATGATCACTTTCGAGCATCAACGTAGATGACAAGAAAAGAGCACGCATCCGAATGTGGCGCGCGACCCGTGGCAGGCATAGTTTGAGTAATGGAAGCTTGGGTCGACAGAGATGGGTATAGGTAGAGTGCAGGGTTCGGATGTGCGAAGAAGTCTATCGCGGCGGCGTTTTCTTAAAGCCGGAATGATTCTCGGCGCGGGCTACGCCGCGGCAGGGCTGATGGACGCGCTCCCTGCATCGGCCGGCGGCTCAATCGATTTGCCCTTCGAAAACGGCGCCCGTCGCCTCGCGCGATTTCCACAGAAGCGTGACTTGATATTGCAGCGGAGTTGGCCACCGCTGCTGGAAACGCCGATGAGCGTTTTCGGAAAGGATGTCTTCACACCCAATGACGCATTTTATGTGCGCTGGCATTTGGGCACCATCCCGACCGAAATCGATGTCGCGAGCTTTCGCCTGCGTATCCATGGCGAGGTAGAAAGCCCGCTCGAACTCAGCCTCCAACAACTCCAGCGCGAATTCACCCCGGTTCGCCTCGCGGCGGTCAATCAATGCTCGGGCAATAGCCGCGGCTTTTTCGACCCGCGGGTGCCTGGCGGCGAATGGGGCAACGGCGCGATGGGCAATGCGATGTGGACCGGCATCAAGTTGAGCGACCTATTGAAGCGCGCCGGCGCCAAAGCAGGCGCCGTTCAGGTGCGTTTCAATGGAATGGATTCCGGGGCGAGACCGGAAACTCCCGATTTCATCAAATCGCTCGATCTATCACATGCGATGGATGGCGAGGTGATGGTCGCGTACGGAATGAATGACGCGCCGCTGCCGATGCTCAATGGATTTCCGCTGCGGCTGGTGGTGCCCGGATGGTTTGCCACCTACTGGGTCAAGACCCTGAACGACATCGAGGTAATCGACCACATCGACGACAACTTCTGGATGAAATCCGCTTACCTGATCCCGGATACGCCGGGAGCCAATATGAAACCGGGCGAAAAACCGAAGATGGTGCCGATCAGCCGGATGCCGCCACGCTCCTTCATCCTGAGTGTTAGCGACGGCGCCAGGCTCCATCCCCCACTCGAAGTGAGCGGCATCGCCTTCGGAGGCGATAGCGGCGTCGCCAAGGTGTTGTTCTCATGGGACGGCGGAGCGCATTGGCAACCGGCAAAGTTGGGGCCGGACTACGGCAAATTCAGCTTTCGGAAATGGACCGCGCGCTTTCAGCCTAAACATCCGGGGGCCAAGGTCTTGATGTCGCGCACCTTCAATCTCGATGGGGTCGCCCAACCGATGCAGCCCAACTGGAATCCCGGCGGATATGGGCGCGCGGTGGTCGAAGCGGTCCACGTCGAGGCGGTCTGAAGAAGCCCCTGCCACCATGCTTAACCACAAAGTCATCACCTTGACGCTTGCCGCGATGGCATTGGTCGCGCTTGCTCACTCTACGTCACATGCCGCCGACAAAAACCCTGCCCCGCCGGCGATTGTGCTGGAATCGCAAAAAATCGAACTCCCCCAGGGAAATCGCAAGTTCGCGGGCGAGGAACCGGGCGCACGAGCCGCCAGCACCTACTGCGTGATGTGCCATTCGCGCGGCATGATCGATGCCCAACCGCCGCTCTCGCGCGAGGCGTGGAAAACCGAAATCCGCAAAATGCGCACCGCGTATGGATGCCCTGTCAGCGAAGGACAGGATGAAGAATTGGTGGACTTTCTCTACCAGTACAACCACAAGCCGGCCCAGAGCGCCTCCGGCCACTGACGCCGGAGCTTAGGTTTCCTCCGTCATCCCCGATTGTCGAGGCCCATTCTCCGCGCGATGATCACCTTCATGATTTCGTTGGTGCCCGCATAAATCGATTGCACCGCCGCGTCGGCGTAGTCAGTCGCCACCGGATACTCCATCATGAAGCCGTAACCGCCGTGGAGCTGCAGGCATTGGCTGGCGGTGCGCTTGAGCATCTCGGTCGTCCACCATTTCGCCATGCTCACCTCGGTCACCACGTCGTCGCCGCGCACATGCGCCGCGATGAGCCTGTCCACGAAGGCTTGGCCGACTTCGAGCTCGGTCGCCATCTCGGCAAGCTTGAACTGCGTATTCTGGAATGTCGCGATCGGCTGCCCGAATGCCTTGCGCTGCTTGGTGTATGCGATGGTGTCGTCGAGGCATCGCCGCGTGCTCGCGGTCGCGCCGATCGCGGTAACCAGGCGCTCCTGCTGGAGCTTCTCCATCAGCATCTTGAAGCCGTTGCCCTCGCGCCCGAGGAGATTGGTGACGGGCACGCGGCAATCCTCGAAGAATAGCTCGCTGGTGTCCTGCCCCTTGAAGCCGAGCTTGTCGAGCTTACGGCCGCGATTGAAACCGGGCGAGTCGCCATCGACGAGGATGAGGCTGATGCCGCGATGCGGCGGGTTTGCGTTCGGGTCGGTCTTCGCCACCACGATGATCAAATCGGCGAGCTGGCCGTTGGAGATGAAAATCTTCGAGCCATTGATGACGTAGCTGTCGCCGTCGCGGCGCGCGGTGGTCTGCACCGCCGCGAGGTCGGACCCGGTGCCGGGCTCGGTCATCGCGATCGCGAGGATGATGTCGCCCGCGATCGCACCCGGAAGATAGCGGCGCTTCTGCTCCTCGCTGCCGAAGGTCGTGACGTACGGCATGCAGATGTCCGAATGCAGCCCCATCATCAGGCCATGCGCGCGCACTCGCGCCATCTCCTCGTTGACGATGGCGTCGTAAGTGAAGTCCGCGCCCGCGCCGCCGTACTCGGCGGGAGCATTAGCGCCGAGGAACCCCGCCGCGCCCATCTTGCGCCAGCTCTCGCGGTCGCTCATTCCAGCGCGGTTCCAGGATTCGATCTTGGGCGCGATCTCATTGTCAACGAACTTCGCGACCTGGTCGCGGAACATCTCATGCTCATGGGTGAAAATGTCTCGGCGCATGCTTTTCTCCTCGGACTGAGGGAGAATCCTTGCACGACCGAAGTCGCGTTCCAATGCCACCATAACGGGCGTTAGCGTATCGGACGCCGCTGGAACGTCGAATCAAAATGATGCTAGCTCTCATTTCGAGGTGCCTATGCAATTCCGAACTCTAGGTCATACCGGCGAGAAAGTTTCCATCGTAGGTCTCGGCGGCTATCACATGGCGGTGTCGAAGGATCCCGGCGAGTCGATTCGCATCGTGCGCACCGCGATCGATGGCGGCATCAACTTCATGGACAACTGCTGGGACTATCACCTCGGCGAGAGCGAAGTGCGGATGGGCAACGCGCTGCGCGACGGCTATCGCGATAAAGTCTTCCTCATGACCAAGCTCGACAGTCAGAGCAAGTCCGGCGCAGCGCGGCAAATCGATGAGTGCCTGCGGCGCCTGCAAACCGATCGCATCGACCTGATGCAGTTTCACGAAGTTATCAGGATGGGTGATCCGGAGAAGATCTTTGCCAAGGGCGGCAGCTTCGAGGCCGCGCTGGAAGCGAAACAAGCGGGCAAGATTCGCTACCTTGGGTTCACCGGGCATAAAAGTCCCGAGGTCCACCTACATATGCTCGAGGTATGCCTCGCCCACGGCTTCACGCCGGCCACCGTGCAGATGCCGCTCAACGTGATGGACGCGCACTACAACAGTTTCGGCCACAAGGTGTTGCCCGAGCTGGTGAAGCACAACATTGGCGTGCTCGGCATGAAGCCGATGGGCGCGGGATTCATTCTGAAGAGCGGGGTGGTGACGCCGATCGAATGCCTCCACTACGCGATGAACCTGCCGACCAGCGTCGTCATCACCGGATGCGAATCGGTGGCGAACGTCGAGCAGGCCATCAACGCGGCGGTGACCTTCAAGCCGCTGACGCCGGAGCAGGTCGCTGCGATCCTCGCGAAGACGGCGCCGACGGGAAGTATCGGGCGGTTTGAGGGCTACAAGAACACTTTGATGTTCGATGGAACGACGCAGAACCCGGAGTGGCTCAGCTAGTTATCTCACTCGAGATTGTGGCTCTCGCTGACCTCAGCCGGCGCGGAACGCCACTGCTCCTGAGCAGAAAGGGGATAAGGAACGAGAACCGCCTATATAGCCGCGTCACCATGCTCGTTGGTGCGGATGCGGACCACGTCTTCGAGCGAGCTGACGAAGATTTTGCCGTCGCCGATACGGCCTGTGCGCGCCTTGCGCGCGATCGCATCGACGACCTCCTCGATCTGGTCGTCGCGCACCACGACTTCGACTTTCATTTTGGGCATGAAGTCCGCGATATACTCCGCGCCTCGGTACAGCTCGGTGTGACCCTTTTGCCGCCCAATCCCCCGGACTTCGTAAACCGTCAGTCCCAACACCCCCATTCGCTGGAGTTCGCTCTTCACCACATCCAGGGTAAAAGGCTTGATCACGGCTTCGATCTTCTTCATTAGCGCTGCACCTTCCGCGTGGCGACTCCTTCCCATCTGGGTTGCTTGGAGCAAGTTCCGTGCT
The DNA here is from genome assembly GCA_963761255.1 of uncultured delta proteobacterium. Taxonomy (GTDB): domain Bacteria; phylum Desulfobacterota; class Binatia; order Binatales; family Binataceae; genus DATGKG01. The sequence goes on along the minus strand of CAVXGH010000007.1, from coordinate 90,182 downwards.
TCCGGAATCGGCGCATTATCGCCTCTAAAATGGAGTTGTATGCGTGATCGATGGGCATTTGCTGCCTTCGATGGCAAGGCTCTGAGAGCTTGCGAGAAGCTTTTCTCGCCTCTTTTGGCGTCGATTACGCGGTGTCGGATACCTATCCGACGTTGCCGTGCATGAACAACACGGCGCTATACGCGAGCAGTCCGAGCGCGGCGATCCCGGTCACGAAAAACTTGCGATCCTGATCGAAGGAGTTGGCCTTGGTCGCCTCCCACATCAGGAAGATGCTGATCAGCATGCATCCGGCGGCGCGATAGGTGGTATTGAGGGCACTCCACCACTCAGTCAAGTCAGTAGCGTTGGCCTGGATGGCCCTTACGATAGAGTCAAAGTCATACATCTGACGCCGTGCGAGGCGATCCGACCTGACGGTCCGCCTTGCAAAAACTGCTACCCCTTGGCCACCGCTAAAGCAACATATGGTTTGATTTGTCTACGTTTAGACGTTCTGTAAGGTGCCTGAGCGTTCGCTTCATAATCGCCGATGACGCCTCTGCCAGGCACCTGCGCGAGATCGCGGACCGGTGACATCCTTTGAGCATTGGGTGACCATGTGCAACTCTTCGCACTGGAGCTAAACACATGAGCAATAAGAACGTTCAGGTCACCCTCGCCAATCGCCCTACCGGATGGGTGCAGGAATCGGATTTCAAAATCGTCGAGAGCGACATTCCCAAGCCCGGGCCGGGCCAGGTGCTGGTGAAGAATCTTTTCCTTTCGCTCGATCCCTACATGCGCGGGCGAATGAATGCGGGCCCCTCTTATGCCGCCAATGTTGCAATCGGGCAGGTGATGGTCGGCGGCACGGCCGGCGAGATCATCGAGTCGAATAATCCGACCTTCAAGCCGGGCGATAGCGTCGCCGGGTATTTCGGATGGCAACAATACGGCGTCTCCAACGGCGCCGAGCTGCAGAAGGTCGATGCAAAAGCAGTCCCGCTTTCAGCGTATCTCGGCGCGGTCGGGATGCCGGGACTGACCGCATGGTGGGGACTGCTCGATATCGGCGCGCCCAAAGAGGGTGAGACCGTCGTCGTGTCCGCCGCGGCTGGCGCAGTCGGCAGCATCGTCGGGCAAATCGCGAAGCTCAAGGGATGTCGGGCGGTCGGCATCGCGGGCGGCAAGGAAAAGTGCGAACTGGTGGTCAAGGAGTTCGGCTTCGATGCGTGCGTCGATTACAAAGGCGGCAACCTCGCGAAGGATCTCCGGGCGGCGGCACCCAAGGGCATCGACATATATTTCGAGAACGTCGGCGGCGTGGTGCTGGAAACCGTTGCATTGCAACTCAATCCGTTCGCGCGCATCCCGCTATGCGGCCTCATCTCGCAATACAATGAGCCCCGTCCGCATGGCCTCGACAACCTGGTGATGCTGCTGATCAACCGGGTCAAGCTGCAAGGCTTCATCGTGTCGGATTATGCGTCACGAAGCGCGCAGGCGACCGGGGAACTCGCGCGATGGGTCAACGAAGGAAAGATCAAGTATCGCGAGACCATCGCCATTGGCATCGAAGATGCGCCCCGCGCGTTCATCGGGCTGCTCAAAGGCGAGAACATCGGCAAGCAGTTGGTGAAGTTGTTCTGAACTCTGCTACGATGGAGCGACGTCGTCCCTCGGGGCGCCGTCGCCGTTTTTATGCTGCTAGTCGCGAATGTAAAAGTGCAAAAACAAATCCACTAACCGTAGGATTAGCAAGGTGTTTGCTATTTCTGCGCCTCGCGATGGGGGCCTCAGGCCGCGATGCGTTCGCGCGGCATCTTGCAGTCGCCGTCGAACTTCGCACCCTCGGCCAGCACCAGACTCGGCGTGCTGATGGTGCATCGGACCCGCGCCGTCGGCAGCAGTTCAACCTTCTCACGCGCTACGATTTCGCCGCTGACGGTGCCCGCGATCGAGACGCGAGTGGCGCTGATGCGCGCGGTGACCACCGCCCCGGCCGCGATCACGATCTCGTCGCCGCTGATCTCTCCGTCGGCCTCGCCATCGATGCGGGCGGGCGCCTTGAAGAACAGCTTCCCGGAAATCTTGGTGCCCTTGCCGATGCGCGACTCGAAAGCCGTCTCGCCATTAATCGCCATGTGAACCTCCTCGCTTCCCCCACCCAGTGCCGCGGGCGCATTCGGGCCCGTCATTCGGAAAAGCGGCAACATGAACCTTTGCGCGTATGCGCGACGTGGGTCAAGATGGCTACTTAAGGCGGATTAGCACTCAATGCGGATTAGCACCTAATGCGACGAGAATATGGTCCCGAGCGCCTCGAGGGTCAGGGCCTCGATCCCAATCAGTACGAGTCCGGCGATCGCACCATTGCCGCGCTGCTGAACGAGACGCCCGCGCGCGAGCAGGTTGACCTCGTCGCCACCTGGCGCGATGGCGCATATGAAGTTTGGGCGCGGCGCGGGATGATCCGCTTCAAGCGCTACGTCGCCGATGCGGGAAAACTTCACTTCGAGGTAATCGAGCGGGTCGGCGAGAATCCCATCGCGAATCAGGATCCCTTCGCGGTTTCAACGATTGCGGAGGAACTGGCGGCGTCGGCCGCGAGCGGACATTCAGCGACGGATTCCAATCGCGCGTTTCTGGAGCCGCACGTCATCACGCATCCGTATGCGTATGAGCGCATTGCGCAGCTCTTCGACAGCCCGCGCGCACCGGACCTCATGGTGAGTCCCAAGGCCTACACCTACGGCACCCAGCCAGGGCAGCATGGCGCTTTGGATGTGGTCCAATCGCGCGCGCCGCTGATTTTTTCCGGCCCCGGAATGAAGCGTGGAGTTCATCGGGTCGAGGCGCGGCATGTCGATATCGCGCCATCGATCGCCCATGCGATGGGATTTCCCGAAATCGACGGCAGTTATCTGAAGCGACAGGACGGCCGCGTGCTGCACGAAGTTCTGGAAGCCTCAACAGAGCATCCACAAGCAGTCTACATGATCCTGCTCGACGGCCTTTCGCATTCGGAGCTGATGCATCAGCTGGAAAATAATCGCGAGTCGATTCCGAACCTCGCGCGGCTCATCGATGCGGGCGCGATGCTCTCGCACGGCTCCGTCGTCAACTTCCCCAGCATCACGTGGCCGAGCCATTCGACGATTATGACGGGCACCTGGTGCGGACATCATGACATCGTCAATCCGACCTACCACGAGCGCGCGCGGCGCGAGACCGTGCCGGTGCAGGGACTGATTTTCGACACCGAGCGCTTCCTGAATCCCGAGGTCGAAACGCTGTACGAGGCCTTCAAGCGCGTGTTCGGCGACGACACTATCACCGCGTCCATTCACGAACCGCAGGGTCGCGGGGCGGATCACAACGTCTTCGAGAAACGCGTCATCGGCGACAAGCTTCGCCTCAAGGACCTCACCATTGGAATGATGGAGGAGATCAGCCCGCGCTGGATGGCGGACGAGAAGCCGGCGATGCATCGCGAGGAAGTGGTCGATATCCGCGGCATGGCGCAGTTCATCAACCTGATGGAACATTGCGGCGAGAGGCTCCCGAAATTCGTCGCGCATGAGTTCGTGCTAACTGACGGTGCCGGGCACGACTACGGCCCGCATCATGAGGGACTGCGCGAGGCGCTCTACCGCACCGACGCGCGCATCGGCAAGGTGCTGGAGCTGCTGGAGGCGAAGGGTGCGCTCGCATCGACGCTCTTCGTGGTGACGTCGGATCACGGGATGGCGGCGCAGGACATCGCGCTCAACGCCAATCCTACGGTCGAGCCGGTCAAAGCCGGCATCAAGGGCGTCTTCGCGGAGCCGATGATCTATCTGCGCGATGTCCACCTCGAGTGCGTGCGCGCCAATGATCACAGGACGTTGCGACTCACCGTGTTCGAGAACGATTTCGCAACTGACGGTGAGCGTCCCGCGCTCGAAGGCGCGAAGGTACGACTGCTTGATGGATCCGGCGCGCTGCTCGGCGAGGCAACTACATCATCGATGGGCATCGCGGCGTTCGCGACGCCCGCCAATCTTCGCGACGACGACCTGATCCTCGAGGTCGATCACACCGACTTCAATCGCCGCAAAATCCGCCTCGATGGCGCTCCGCTGCACGCCGACATCCGCAAGCTGCTGTATGCGGTTGCGACTTAACGGCCGCCGCCCACTTCGATGATGGTGCCGGTGACGTATGAAGACGCCGGCGAAAGCAGCCATGCGACCGCTTCGGCTACTTCCATCGCGGTGCCGATGCGTTGCATCGGGGTGGAAGGAGCCAGGCGCGCGAGGCGATCGGGTGCGCCGGCGGCCGCATGCAACTCGGTATCGATGAGACCTGGTGCGACCGCATTGACGCGGATTCCTTCGGCCGCAACCTCGCGCGCGAGGCCGATGGTGAAGCTGTTGATCGCGCCCTTCGATGCGGCGTAGTGAACCCATTCGCCGCCGCCTCCGATGCGCGCCGCCAGCGATGACAGGTTGACGATAGCGCCGCCACTGCCGCCATGACGCGTTGACATCCGGCGCACCGCTTCGCGCGCACAGAGAAACACACCTGCGACATTGATCGCGAGGACTTCCGCCAGCGTCGCCGCGGTCACCGCCTCGAGCCGCGCGAGGCCGCCGGTGATTCCGGCATTGTTGACCAATCCGGCAATCCGGCCGAGTTCGCGCGAGCTGGTTTCGAAGAGCCGCAAGACATCGTCCTCGCGCGAGACGTCAGCTTTGATGGGGAAGCCGCGGCCACCCTCGCGCGTGATCGCATCCACGACTTCTGCCGCGCCGGCTTCGTCGCGCGAATAGTTGACTGCAACTGCGAAGCCTTCGCGCGCCATCAGTTTTGCGATCGCCGCCCCGATTCCCCGGCTTGCGCCGGTAATGATTAACGAGCCTTTGGCCGAGTTCATCAGGCGGAAATTCTAACGTCCCGCGCGATACCCATGCTAATCTCGCGCGATGTTCGATCTCAGCGGCAAGACCGCTCTAATCACCGGCGGAACTCGCGGCCTCGGCAAAGCGATCGCCCTCGTGCTCGCGAAAAATGGCGTGTCGGTCGCGCTCAATTATCGGCGCGACGATGACAGCGCGACGGCCGCGCTCGAGGAAGTTCGCGCCTTCGCACCTGACGCGATGCTGGTCAAGGCCGACCTCGGCGATGACGCCGCGGTGCGCGCTATGGTCGCGGAGGTGGCCGCGCGCTTCAAAAAAATCGATCTGCTGATTGCGAACGCCGCCGCGACCGCATTCAAGCCGCTGCTGGAAGCCAAACCGCATAACGTGTCGCGCACTTTCGACCTCAGCATCGGAGGCTTTCTTGCCGCAGTGCAGGAATCGGTGAAGCACATGGGCAAGAACGGCCGCGTCATCATGATCTCGGGCATCGACTCGGTGCGGATGCTTCCCGGGCATGGCCTGCTTGGCGCCGCCAAGGCCGCGCTCGAAAGCATGGTGCGTGACCTGGCGTTTGAGCTGGGTCCGCGCGAAATCACCGTCAACGGAGTGAACGTCGGCTACATGGATACCGATTCGTCGCGGTTCTACTTCGGCGCGGAATTCGAAACGATGACTGACCGCTCCGCCTCCCGATGCGCGCTGAAGCGGCCGCCGACGTTGGAAGAGATCGCAACGGTAGTCGCGCTGCTCTGCATGCCGGAAGCGAGTTACCTCACCGCGCAGACCATCATGGTGGACGGCGGGCTGACCTTGGGATTTCCCCTCGCGTCGTGAGCGGTTCGAATCGATGAGAAACGCAAGGACGCCGGCTATCCAGCGTCCTTGTTTTCTCGCCAGGTTAGAAGCTCGGTGTGGTCCGAGCCGCGATCGCTGATCTCGTCAGGACAGGCGGCTGCGCGCGTCGGGCGGCGGCTGGATCCCGAGTTCTTCGAGTTCACCGTTGTTGCCGGATTTAAGTTCAACGTCGAGCCAGTTTTGCAGAGCATCTTCGCGAAAACGCCAATCAGCGCCAAGGCGGAAGCCGGGCAGCTTGCCGGTTTTGGCGAGGCGGTAGACGGTGCTGATGTGGCACCGCAGGTAATCAGCCACCTCTTTGGCGGTCAAAATCTTGGAAGCCGCAGTCATGTCAGAAGTCCTCCGCACGATGAGCCAAGTATCATTCAGTCTTGACGGTATCTTAAACGGAGTTGTCTCATTTTGCAACTACTCGACCGCAATTTAACGTTCTCAGGCTCAAATTCCTCGCGCTATCAAGCTAAAGAGAGCTTAGGGATAATAAAGATACGAAAGAGACCGTCAGATGTAAATAGATATCATCGACCGGTTGAGAATCGCCATATCTTCACCTGATCCTAATCTCCGATGCTTCGGGGAGCCCCGCCAATTCCTCAGCCGGGCCGCCGAATGATCTGTATCCGACCCCATTTGCCGATCGCGCCCTGACCGTGACACGAAACGCTGCCCTTGCCTGGATCGAGGTCCTTTTCCGTCATCAGTCCCAAGGCCAGCGTGCATGCGCCCAACTTGAATGGGACATTGGAATAGCGCCGAACTTCGCTGCCATCGATGGAAAAAGAGACGTCATCTTTGGCGCCGTCATACGTGATCTCGTAGTGGTGGACCTGCCCCTGCGAAGTCGCCTTGCGCATTTCCTCGAACAGGCAGAAGTAGCGCGGGCCGCGCTCGGGAGTGACTTCGGGAACTCCGGGAAATGGAAGCTTGCCGTAAACCGTGGCGATGGTGTCATTGCCGACGAAAAAATCGAGCGCCGCTCCAGTCGAGAAGTCTAGCACATTGAAGGACACGAACCCATCGTAGAGATCGCCAGGCACGCCGCCAACGATAGTCGCGCCGAAATCGATCGCGAAGGTGATCGATCCTCCGGGCGGAGGCGCGAACTGCCGCGCGCTGAAGTACATATGCTTCGCGTTGTCGAGGATCTGCTGCGTATCGTGATGGCGGGTGTAGGGCGCGGCGGCGACGCGCACGAAGCCATCCTGCACTATCACTACCGCGTTAGGCTCCTGGTATTGCCAGAAGCTTCCATCGGCTTGCGGGAAGCCGGCCGGCAGCCAATCGCCCTCGCCGGTCACGATCGAGGCGAAATTGGAATAATCGATTACTTCTTCAGTTGGTTTGGACATAAGAAATGCTTGGGTCCTGGATTAAAACACGAAGTTTGTCGAGTTGAATCTTCGATCAGACGCGACAGAGCAAACCGCCGTCCACCGCGATCGATTCGCCGGTGACAAAGGCCGCTGCCGGCGAAACCAGGTAGAGCAGCGCGCCACCAAGCTCATCAGGTTTGATGAGGCGATTGTCCGGCAGATACTTCATGAGGTTTTTCGCGAATTCGTCCTCATTGGTGGCCGGGCTCTTCGCTTCCTCTAGCCATCCAGCCTTGATGGCGTTGACGCGGATGCCTTTGCGCGCCCATTCGAGTGCGAGTGCGCGGGTCAAATTCAGCACCCCCGCCTGCGCCGCGCAGTAGAGGGCCGCATTCGGCGCTCCGCGATCCGCCAGCACCGAAGTAACGTTAATGATGACGCCGCCGCCGTGGCGCAGCATCACGCGTGCGCCCTCCTGGCACGCCATCCACACCGTCTTGAGGTTGCCCTCGATGACCTTGTCGAAGGCCGAATCATCGGCAGCCTCGGCGGGCGCATAAAGGGGCGCATCGAGCACGTTGACGAGGATATCGAGCGCGCCGAACTCCTTCACCGCGAGTTCCGCCGTCGAGCTCAAGTCGCCGCGAATCGAAGCGCTCTGGACCCGAATCGATACCTTTGCGCCCGAGGCTCCGATCGCTTTCGCCGCGTCTTTGAGCTGTTTCTCAGTGCCGGGTTCCTGCGAGGCGATCAGAACTTTCGCGCCGGCCTCCGCCAACGCGGTCGCAGCGGCGCGACCCACCGCATGCTCGGCGCCGATTACCACGGCCGCTTTACCTTCGAGCGAAAATTCCTTGAGTGTCATGAGGTTCCTCGAAGTCAGTTCGGCATTTGCGGGACCACGCCGGTGGGAATCAAACCGCCGGCCAGGCCGCCGCCGTCGATAGCGATAAGTTCACCGTTGATGTGATTGGAAGCGTCCGAGGCGAGGAACACCGCGAGCGGGCCGATCTCCATATCGTCGCCGCCGCGTCCGATCGGAATGAACTTGCCGCCCTTGAAGAAGCGCATCATCTCTTCGTTATGCGGGAAGATGCCGGGCACGATGCAATTGGTCTGGATGTTGTTCTGCGCGTAGGTCAGCGCCATCGAGCGGGTGAGCTGGATCACCCCACCCTTCGCGCATGCATACATATAGTTATGTTTGCCGCCGCGCAGTCCGTAACCGGAGGCGACGTTGATGATCTTGCCCCGATTCTGCTTGAGCATCTGCGGAATGACGGCGCGGCATCCGTAGAACTGGCTCGACAGGTTGGTGTCGATGCCGTTGCGCCACATCTCATCGGTAATGTCTTCCAGGCGCGCGCCCAGCATCTCATCGCCGCCGCCGGCGTTGTTCACCAGCACGTCGATGCGCCCGAACTCCTTCGCAGCCGCAGCGATGACCGCGTTGACCTGCGCCGATTGGGTGACATCGGCGGGTACCACCAGGCATTTGCGCCCGAGCGCTTTAACTTCCTCGGCGGTCTGTTCGAGTTTCTCTTTGGTGCGCGAGGCCGCGACGATATCGGCGCCGGATTCGGCGAACTTGAGCGCCATCGCATGGCCGAGGCCCTGGCTCGCGCCGGTGATAATCGCCACTTTGCCGTCGAGGCTGAGGCTGTCGAGAATCATGGTTTTTCCAACCTTCGGTTCCGAGTCAGATAGCTAGTAACATACGCCACCGTGGTCAGAAAGAACGAGCAGTCCTCGCGGTCGCGAATCGGGTTACTCCTCGGTTTGCCGGGACTCATTCTCATACTGGCTTTGTTTTGCCCGCCGCTCCGCCACCTGCTCGGGCGGTCCTCGATGCTGCTGTTCGACTGGTGCGGATTGCAAAGCGTCGGCGGCTTGACGGCGCTGGGGATGGCGCTTTTTCGCTGGCGCCGCCGCGAGATCGCCTGGTCGCTGTATATCTTTCTGAGCGCGGCACTCCCGCTCACTATTCTGGAAATAGTGCTCCCCTCGGTCACACGATAACGACGGAGCGCCTGCCATCCACTTTGACGGCAGCGGCGGCCGCGTCATATAGTCCGGCCGAGACTGAGAACCATGGCATTCAAGATCACGTCATTCTCGGATCTGGGTGGGGCAACTGCGCGCCGCCAACTTTAGGCCATCAATAAAAAAACGCTAATCGTGGTCACGTTGGTCGGGCCTTGTTTCAGTCAATGCCGACCCGAGCTGATGCGGCCAGTGATCCGGCCGAGAACCTTATGAAAGCGGATTGGTCTGTAAATTCTCCTCACTCTCTCGGATCGAAGCCGCCGGCGCGTGAGTGGATCGATGTCGCCTTCCGCGGCAGTCGTTGAAATCGGGCGCGCCGAGCGCAACAAGCGTGACAAACGCGAGCGCCTCATCCGCGCCGCGCGGGAGCTGTTTCGCACCAAAGGCTTCGAGGCGACCACCACCAGCGAAATCGCCGCGGCTGCCGACGTCGCCAAGGGCACGCTCTTCTTCCATGCCAAATCGAAAGAAGCGCTGCTCGTGATGATGTTCCAGGAGGAGGTCGGCGACGCCATCGAGCGCGCGTTCGCAAAGGTGCCCGACGCCTCCTTCCTTGAGCAACTGGTGCATGTCTTCGAGGTGATGCTGCGGCAGAACCTGCGCGATGTCGGCCTCGCGCGCATCTTCGTCAAAGAGCTCGCGTTCGTAAGCGGCGAGCGCCACGGCATCGACCTCGTGATGAAGGGGCTGTTCGAAAAGTTGGGCATTCTCATCGAGCGCGCGAAGGAAAGTGGCGAGGTCGCGAAAGAGATCAATTCGGCGCTGCTCGGATATAATCTGTTCGCCTTGTATTTCGTATTTCTGATGCTATGGCTGGGCAGTGGCGCGCAATCGCCCGAACAGCGACGGCCATCATTGCGCCAGATGCTTGAACTACAGTTGCGAGGCGTGACCGCGTCACCGACCACGCATCGACGGAACCGAAAGAGGTAATCAAATGGCAACCACCAAAGTTGCGGGTGTGAATGTTTCGACGGATCACTTCATCGATGGCAAGCGCGTCGAATCGAAGCGCAAGTTCGCCAACTGCTCGCCCATCGACGGCAAGCATCTCGCCGATATGAGCGCAGGCGGTCCCGAGGAGATCGATGCGGCCGTTGCGGCAGCACGGCGCGCATATCCGAAGTGGGCCGGCCTCGGACCCGAAGGACGTCATGCGATCCTCAAGCGTTTTTCGCAGGCGATTCTCGATCACGGCAAGGAAATCGCCGCGGTCGAAACGGAGGACAACGGCTCACTGCTGATCGGCAATAACGCGCGCGTGATCCCGCGCGCCGCCCTCAACATCAGCTTCTTCGCCGATCGCGCGCTCCATCTGAATGACGAGAAGATCGATTCGCCCGAAGTGGTGAATCATGTTCGCTTCGATCCCGCCGGCGTCGCCGCGCTTATCACGCCCTGGAATGGCCCCTTCATGCTCACCACCTGGAAGGTCGGTCCGTGCCTCGCCGCCGGCGACACCGCGGTGGTGAAACCTCCCGAGTGGGCGCCGCTGACTTGCTCACTGATGGGTGATCTCGCCAACGAGGCGGGCATTCCTCCCGGCGTGCTCAACATCGTGCAGGGCATCGGCGAGGAAGCGGGCGCCGCGCTCGCCGCTCATCCGGATATCGATCGCCTCAGCTTCACCGGCTCGACCGACACCGCGAAGTTGATTGGCGGATCGACGGCCCGCTCGCTGACGGCAGTGGCATTCGAGCTCGGCGGCAAGTCCCCTTTCATCGTATGCGCCGATGCCGACCTCGATGCGGCCGCGAAAACCGCCGCCGGTCAGTACTTCAATGCGGGTCAGGTCTGCCTCGCCGGCACGCGCATTTTGGCGGAAGCCAAAATCGCCGATGAGTTCCTCGCGAAGTTCCGCGCCGAGGCCACCAAGATGCGGGTCGGCGATCCTCGCGAGCGGACCACCCAGATTGGCCCGCTAATCACGCCCGAGCACTTCAAGCGCGTCGAAGGCTTCGTCGATCGCGCGCTCAAGGCTGGCGTGAAACCGCTGTGGGGTGGTCATCGCGACCAGGCCGGCCAGCTCTACTTCGAGCCGACGCTGATGGACGGCGCGTCGCAGGATATGGAGATCATTCAGAAGGAGGTCTTCGGTCCCGTCCTCACCTGGCAGACCTGGCGCGACGAGGACGAGCTGATGAAGCTCGCCAACGGCACCGACTACGGCCTCGCCGCGGTCATCTTTAGCAAGAACGAAGAGCATGCGATGCGGCTCGCGCGGCAAGTCGTCGCGGGCACGGTATGGGTGAACTGCTTCTTCGTGCGCGAGCTCGCCGCGCCGTTCGGTGGCAGCCGCAACTCCGGCATCGGTCGCGAGGGGGGCAACTGGAGCTTCGATTTCTACTGCGATGTGAAGAACATCGCGGCGCTGAAAGGCTCCTTTGCGTAGGCTTATCGACACGATGTCGCTAAGCAGGCCGGAGTGGGTTTGTTTTTGCACTTCGAGGTGTGACGACGTCAGGCATGCGGTCGGCCGCCGATCGCAAAAGATGCTGTAATTTCCAGCATTTAATGGGTTTGCTTTTGCGATTCCTGCGCTCGGTGGCTTCGTTTCTGCGCATCGTCGATCAGCCGATTCAATCCCTTGATTCGAACGTCCTCAGTGGGTTTGTTTTCGCGATTCACTGGCGTCCCGAAGCCCCGCTGTCGCAAAGTCCTTTTCTCGCGTACCTACGCAGCCTGAAATCAAAAAACCCTTGATCCAAAAGGATTTAGTGGGTTTGTTTTTGCACTTCATATGTTTCTCGCGCCGCGTCCGAGACGACAACGGCGCCCTCGAAGGGCGCCGTAACCATATGATAGCAGATCCTAACCGCCAGCGAATCCCCGGGGCAAAACGCTCCTTCACCGAAGCACCTCTTTCGGTTCCCCTTCCCCTTCAGGGGAAGGGGTTAGGGGTTAGGTCCGCTTGCCGGGCGCCATTGCACTGCGTTATCGTTCGCTCGAAGCGAGCAAGTCCCGCGATCGAGGAGACATCCATATGCGTGAAGTAGCGGTTATCGGCGCCGGCATGGTGAAGTTCGGCAAGTATCTCGGCACCAGCATGAAAGTTATCGCCCGCGACGCGGTGAACGCCGCGCTGTCGAGCGCCGGGATGGATCAAAACAAAATCCAGGCCGCCGTCGTCGGCAACGCGATGGAAGGTCTCGTCACCGGCCAGGAATGCGTGCGCGGGCAAGTCGTGCTGCGCGATATGGGCGTGGGCGGCATCCCCATCATCAATTGCGAAAATGCCTGCGCGAGCTCCGCGACCGCGTTTCATCTCGCCTGGCTGTATATCGCCTCGGGTATGTATGACGTGGTCCTCGCGCTCGGAATGGAGAAGCTCTACCACACCGATAAAAAGAAATCGTTCGCGGCGATCGGCTCGGCCGTTGACGTCGAGTTGATGCAGCAGATGATCGCCGACATGAACGCGCAACAGGAAGCGCTGCGCAAAGAGCGCGAAGCGCGCGGCGAGAAGATCGAAAAATCCGCGGGCGCGGGCGAGTCGCGCTCGATGTTCATGGATTTCTATGCGGCGGGCGCGCGCGCCCACATGAAGAAGTACGGCACCACCAAGGAGCAGTTCGGGCGCATCGCGGTGAAGAACCATCGCAACGGCAGCCTCAATCCTCACGCGCAGTATCAGGAAGTCTATACCCTCGAGGACATCCTCAATTCACCGACGGTGGCCGAGCCGCTGACGCGCCTGATGTGCTCGCCGATCGGCGACGGCGCCGCGGCGACGATTCTGTGCGCCTCGTCGGTCGCCAATCAGTACACCACCAAGCCGGTGAAAGTTCTCGCCTCGATTCTCTCCTCGGGCACCGATCACACCGCCGAGGAAGAAGGCGTCGTGACTCGCGTCGCGAAGCAGGCCTACGAAAAGGCGGGCGTCGGTCCCAAGGATCTCGGCATCATCGAGTTGCACGATGCCTCGGCGCCGGCCGAGCTGATGACCTACGAGGAGTTGGGTCTTTGCCAGCCGGGCGAAGGCGGCAAGATGATCGATGAGGGCACCACCGAAATCACGGGCAGTATCCCGGTCAATCCATCGGGCGGGCTGCTCGCCAAGGGTCATCCGGTAGGCGCGACCGGCGTGGCGCAAATCTGCGAAGTGTTCTGGCAGCTTCGCAACGAGGCCGATAAGCGGCAGGTCAAGAATCCGAAGATCGGGCTGACCGAGAACGGCGGCGGCATGGTGCGCGGCGAAGCGGCCGCAATGTCGATCCATGTCCTAGGTATCTGAGAAGTTGAGGTCGAGGCCCAAAGGGGGCGCGAAGCGCCGCGGCGCAGCCGCACCCGAGGCGGAGCGCAGCGGAGTCGAGGGAACATATAGTGTCGATCCATGTCCTCGGAGTTTGACCATTAGACGGCACAACGATCAGGCGGGAACGGCGAGCCAATCATGAAACTCGTCGTTCCCGCTGTTTTTCAAAGCGACTTCCTCGATAGCGTCGCGCCGTTTCCGATCGATCATCTATATGGCGCGATGGGCGGGGATGTCGGCCTGCGCGCGCAGCAATGGCTCCCGCAGCCGAAAGCCGACGAGCTCGCCAGCTACGTCGAATCCGCGCACGCCAAAAATGTCGCATTTTTCTACTGTCTGAATGTCGCCTGCCTCGGCAATCGCGAGTTCACCGCCGATGGCCAACGATGGCTGGTTGAACGCCTCGGATGGCTCGACGATCTCGGCGTCGATGGCGTGGTGCTGTCGAATCCGTATCTGATCGCATTCGCGCACAAGCGCTTTCCGCGCCTGCGCATCGCGGTCTCGACGGCGGCGGCGATCGACAGCGTCGACAAGGCGCAATTCTTCGAGGGCCAGGGCGCGAGCGTTCTCTACCTGCCCGAGTACATCAACCGCGATTTCCCGCTGCTCGCGCAAATCCGCAAACGCACCCGCGCCGAGATCGTCCTCCTCGCGAATGTCGGATGCCTGCTGCACTGCCCGATTCGCCAGTATCACATCAACCTCGTGTCGCATTCGCGGGAGAGCGAGGAGCTGGGAACCTACGTCGATTATCCGCTGATGTGGTGCTCGAAAGAAAAGGCGCGCGACGCGGGCCAGATGCTGAAGGCGCCCTGGATCCGGCCCGAGGATCTCGGCGTTTACGAAGAGATCGGCATCAATCAGTTCAAGCTCGCGGGCCGCGAAATGGATCGTCCGTGGGTGGAACGCGTCACTCGCGCATACGCCGACCGCCGCTACAAGGGCGACTTGAATGATCTGATTCTCGGCTTCGATCATCTGGAGCCATTCGGCAAGCTGCCGATACGGATTCCGAATCGCGCGCTCGATGGCTTCCTGGAATTTTTCAAGAAGAAACACGACTGCCGAATCGGATGCCGCGATTGCCGTTATTGCGACGACTTCGCCGCATCGGCCGGCGTCGTGACCGAGAGTGAGCGCGACGGTTTCGTCAATCGCGTCGGTCGCGCCATCGATCGTTTCGAGAGCGGCGCCTTCCGCACCGCGAGCGGCAAGTAGCTACGCGCTGCGCAGGCGATCGTCGCGCATCAGGAAATAGAAGCCGGTCGGATCGATCTGCGCGATCAGATTCGAGCGCAGCCATCCTTCGATAAGCGTGCCGCCCGCCGGCGCCAGCGCGGATTTGACTCCCATTTCCGCGGAATCGACGACTTCCCATCCGATGTTCAGTGGCTGCCCGTCGGTTGGATTCAGCGGACGAAGGTCGACACTCGATAATGGAATTCCCGCGGCATCGTTGAGATACCATGCTGGATGGCTCGCGACGATCGGCCCGAGATCGCTGCGGCCCAGCAACGTCATTACGTCGGCGCGAAGTCGCCGGGCGATGCGCAATCGGCGCGAGGTGCTGAATGGCCGATCGATGGCCACAATCAGTCCCGCAGTGATCTTTCCCGCCAGCGCTTCCACTTCATCGTCAAGCAGCATGCCGGCCCGATCCCATCCGCATACCGCGTAGTTGATGCTCACTGGGAGTTTAGGAAGTTCCGCCTCCCATCCACACCAGATGGTGGCGCCGCGATTCATCGCGCCGAGCAGTATCGCGATGGTCCACCAGTTGGTCGGCGGCTCGAGGAGCAGGACCGTGATGTCTTCATTTAGAAGATAGAACGCACCGATCGAAATTCCGGTCGCCACCAGCGTGCGATGATTGTGCAGCGCCTCGCCGTGACCGTCGGGCATCGCCATCGCGAGGATAGGAGTCCGGAAGTCAGGACGTCCGCTGCGTTCCTTCCCCGGCTCCGACAACAACGCATCGAAAGTAACTGTCGGAGCCGTCGCATCGGGAGGATTTTCACCGATGACCAGCTCGGGAGCGAAAGCATCGAGGGCCTCCTTGGGTGGTGCGCCGGCATTGGGGAAGCACAGCACGTCGGCCTCGAATGCGCCAAACATCGCGATCAGCAGTTCCGACGGATCATCGAGCGCGATTGCGACCCGGGCGCCGCGCTGAACGCGACCGCGCAGCGCGTTGCCGAAGATGCGAGCCTTCTCCGCTAGCTCACCATAGGTCAGGTCTCCACTGCCGGTCTTCAGTGCGATCCGCTCAGGCGCAGCGGCGGCGATTGGATAGATGGTCGTGTCGCCCACCGTCTTCAGCGGCACGTGCGCGTACCGAGGAGTATCCTCGGGCCAATACGCGGACAGCAGTCCTAGCGCGCCCTTGCTCATACTGCGGATGCCGCCTCCTGCTCAGAAAGTATCGGAGGCACGCCTTTGAAGCGAAGCGGAAGGTCGCGCACCGCTTTGATTTCCACCGGCACCGCAAGCCGCCGCGACAACTTCGATCTTGCTTCGTCGAGAAGAGCGGCCGGTGAGTTTTCCGGCTCGACAAGAAGTAGGCGAAGCATACCGTCGGACAGACCATCCTTTGAGATCACGAACGCCGTGCCGCGCAGCTCAGGCACTTCCGATTCGAGCGCGAGCTGAACATCATAAGGCAGCAGCGTATGCGGTCCGATGCTGAAGCAGTCGTCCCAGCGCCCCAGCAGTTTGATGCGCGGCGACGGAAGTCCGCATGGGCACGCCGAGCGGTCCATGATGCCGACATCACCACCGTCGTAACGCAGGTAGAGCGACCCCGCGGGGATGACGCTGGAATGCACCACCGAGCCGCGCTGGTTGTCAGGCGTGGTGTCGCCGGTCTTGCGATCGATTACCTCGGCGTAGCAGGTGTCGGGCACTAGATGGAGTCCCTGCGCGTGCACGCAATCGACCGCGAGCAGATTTTCGCTCGAACCTGCGAGCTCGGTGACGCGTTTGACCTTGGTGAGATCCTGCAGATGCTCGCGCATGCCGGGGGTTATCGGCGCACCGGTCACCACCAGCGTTTCGATTCCGGCAAAAAGCTGCTCACCGCTGAGACCTTGGCGTTTCGCGGTAGCGAGAATCGAAAACACCATCGGCAGGAACATGGTGAGAAAGCGCGGATGGAACCCGAGGATCGCATCGACGATGCGATCGGCGAAACGCGGCAGAAAAGTTCCCGCGACCACCACGCATGGATTGCCGAAATGCATCGCGATTGACGGTTGGATCGAGGCATAGGCGTGCCACGCCGGCGCCGACATTATCAGCGGCGTGCCGGGGCGCAGGCCGGCCCACCAGTGCGCGCGGCTTGATGAGTATCCTTGGAGCTTGCGCCACTTTTTGGTGTGCATGACGAAAGTGGTGCCTGAGGTACCTGAACTCAAACTCACAGTCATCGGTGATACAGGCCCCGCCGTGTAGGACTGCTGACCGCCGCCGGCGCGCGCGAACGCGAGTAGATCTTCCTTATTGCAAATCGGCACGGTGCGAAGATCGTCGAGAGTGTGAAAGCGCGCGGGATCGAAACCGGCGGCATTGAATCTCTCGCGGTAGAACGGTAACTCCTCGAAGGCGAGCTTGAGCGCGCGCTTAAGTTTTCGCGCCCACCACGTTCGCAGCGCATCGGGCGAAAGCCGATCAATGTCGTCAAATGGCTCTGCGATCGCGGAGTTCAACATTCCACCCGCGTCGCGCGAGGCTCGCGCGCACATCCGCCGTGAAGCAATTTTGCAGTTCCGATGTCATAGCGAATCGCCGGGCACGTTTTCGCAAAGGCCGCGGTGATCGCAACATGAGCCGCCACCAGACCCTCGGCGCGATACTCGCGATCCAGGTGAAATGTCCGGCAGTCAGGGCATTCGCCAGCAAGTAGGAAAGCCGCATCGGAACGTAGGATGCGCCAGGCCGGTACGCCGAGCCGCGCGGATAGTTGGGCGGATTCGGCGCGCGAAATTGCGCCTTCAACTTCGCTAATCGCGAGCCATCGCACGCGGCCCGCGAGGGAGACGCCGCTGGCTTCCAGAGCCATCGCCAATGGGACCGCGAGATCGCGCCGAATGGTGAGCATCGAGGGTTTCAAGGTCTCGATGATCGCCACCATGCGGGCAGCCATCGCCGCGACACCATCGTTACAAACCGAGTTCAGGCCGAGGCGTTCAGCGGCGCCCCGCCGCAGGTAGCCGACATAGCCACTCGAAGCTAGCAGCACGAGCGGACTGGAGCCGTAATCGAAAAACGCGATGGTCTCGCCGGGCGCGGTACCCCATCGACTCCACATCCGCTCGAGGACGCCCGCCCATCGATCCAACTCCCGCGGCTCGAGCGCGATCCAGATTGGAGGATCTTCGGTTGCCTCCAACTGCAGCGCGAATTTCGGAGCGGGGCCATCGCGCAACCGGCCCGCAAACGGATCGGGAGGATGCTTCGCGGCGAACTCTTCGAGATCGGCGAGGCTCCACGGTCGCGGCGCCGAGTCGCCATCGACCCGCTCGCGATAGAAACGATGCCCCATCAAGTCCAGCGCTTTAGCCATGCGATCAGCTGCTCGCCATGATGCCGCCGAACGCGGCGACAATCGCGAGGGTCAGGTTGATATAGGCGAGACGATCCTGCCATGCGGAGACTTTCGCTTGCGCGGCGCGGCGCTCCTCGAGGTCGCGCAAGCCGGCGGAGTAGGGAAGTTTTTTGGTGAGGATGGTGCCATACCAGAACCCCGACAAGGTTCCCGTGACGAGGAGCAGGAACCACGACGAGGCCATCAGCGCGGTCCATCCGATGTGGGGATCGCGAAACAGGTCGCTCGAAAAAAGGTACGGGATTTCACCGAGGATCCAGGCGCGGGTGAAGCCGGTGACTCCCAGAAAAAAAATTGCGGAGCCGCCCATCCACATGAGGCCAGCGCCGATTTTCTGCGAGACCACCGCGGAATGCGCCGGTGGAATGCGGCGCAGCGCCGGCATCAGAATCCCGGTGTTGAAGATGATCGACCCAACCAGAACGATCGCGGCGTAAATGTGAACGGCCCGCAGGATCCGAAACAGCAGCGCGCCCGACATGCTCAGTCATGCCATATTTTGGAGCGGTTGCGGATGCGATCGTTCACGTAGCCCTCGTTGTAGTAGGTGTCGTAGTACTCGACGTCGAGGTTGTGGATGACCGCGCCGAAATGTGCCTGCATCGGGTTGTAGGTCACCGGCCACTGGCCGAAGTTCTTCACGCAATACTCGATGTAGGCAATGCAAGCTTCCTGTACCCATTCGGGCGGGCGCGTGCGCGGATGCGCGATGACCTTCTCCGCGGTGGCCTTGTTCCAGGGCGAGCCGACTTTGCGCAGGTAGTTATTGTCGCCTCGATGTAGCACGCCGCCATCGCCGTACTTTTCGTTGTACCACGCCTTCACCAGCGCCTCGGCGCTCTTGTAGCGCGGCGAGGGAACGTAGGTCGCTTCCTTAACTCCCTCGATGCCGAAAATTTTGGTCTGCCCGGTGGAGATCGGCGCTTTGGGATTCGGCGCCTCGACGTGAAAGCCAAGCCCGCGTGTGATTTCGGGCATCGCGCCCATCAGCACATCGGGATTGAAACCGCAGAACACCCACGAGCCGAGGCCCATCGCCTCGGTAGCGAGGCGCATGTTCTGCACCATCGCGCCAGTAGGAAATTGCTCCACCTGGAAGATGAGCTGCTCCTCGCCGGCGATGGTGGTCGGCAGTTCGAGCATACCCTCGCGGATCCATTTCTCGAGGCCCGCAGGGCGCCCACCGTTCCACTCATCGATCATGTAATACTTCCAAAAATCCATGAAGTTGATGAGCGCGGAGTTGAGCCATCCCGCGTCAGTCAGCGGCAGAAACCAGGTCGAGCCCGGCATATTAATGTTGAACTGATAGGGGCCCATCAGCACCGCATTCGGAGCGCCGGGCGCACGCAACCCGAAATCGATGTCGGGGCGCTCATCGAGAATCTGGATGAGGCCATCCTCGTACCATTTGATCACCTTGTCGTAATCGGCCTCGCCCTTGATTTCGATCGGGCCCGAGCGCTCGAGGCTGGGCTTATAGATGTAGGCGCCGCTGTCGTTGATAACGAGCAAATCGGTCGCGTGGGAATTTCCCGGCGCCGGCGCGGTGCGTCCCGCAATCCAGGTGAGCTCATGAAAGCCGCCGTCGACGGAAATATCCCACGCCACCAGTCCATTGGGGCCGCATGCTGACCAGCAAATCAACGCCTCTTCGAGTTTGGTCAACGGCAGGGGATCTTTTTTGGAGATGAACTTCGCCGGGCCCTCACCCTGAGTGAGCGTGCGGCCGGTCACCGGATGCTTCATCGAGGTGCCCGAGTCGATGCGATATCCACGGCCGACGCGCCGGCTGCGAATGGTGGTGAGCAATTTAAAAAAGCTGTCCGATTGTTCGAACGCCCACTTCAAGCGATCTTTGTCATTCATGAAGAGATCCCCTGTCTCTCGCAAATCTGGTTTCCCGAACCGCCATCACCATATCGCTCGCCCGCTTTGACGTAAAACGCGAACACGGATCTCTTT
Source organism: uncultured delta proteobacterium (assembly GCA_963761255.1). Lineage (GTDB taxonomy): Bacteria > Desulfobacterota > Binatia > Binatales > Binataceae > DATGKG01. Next base: position 70,256 of record CAVXGH010000007.1, on the reverse strand, counting down.
GACACTGCGCGGGCTCAAGACAAAACTACCCGAGCACGATCCGAATCGGGAGAGGACTCCTAGTTGAAAAACAGTACCGTGTACTTCAGGCCGGAATTTTTCCAGTTCTTCAGCGAGCTCGAGCGCAACAATCGGCGCGAATGGTTTCAGGCCAACAAGTCCCGCTTCGAAACTGTGGTGCGCGACCCGATGCTTCGCTTCATCGAGCGATTTCGCGCCGCATCTGCGCGCGATAAGCAGCCACTTCTACGCCGACCCGCGCCCGGTAGGAGGCTCAATGTTCAGAATTTATCGTGATGTGCGTTTCTCGAAGGACAAGAGCCCTTACAAGACTCACGCCGGAATGTTCTTCCATCATGTCGCCGGCCGCGAGAAAGGAATTTCCACTCCGGGATTCTATCTCCATCTTTCACCCGAGAAGGTTTTCGTTGGAGCAGGCTTGTGGCATCCGGAGAGCGAGGCACTGGCGAAAATAAGAGACGCGATTGTGACGCATCCGGAGCGATGGAAGCGGGCAACCTCGCAGCGGGAATTTCGCGCGACCTGCCGCCTGTCCGGCGACAAGCTGCAACGACCGCCGAAGGGCTACGATCCCCAGCATCCTCTAATCGAGGATCTCAAGCGCAAGGACTTCGTCACCATCACCGATTTGAGCGAGAAACAAGCCTGCTCTGGCGCCGTCATGGACGCGTTTGTTTCATCGTCGAAGGCCGCCGCGCCATTTATGCGCTTCCTGACTGAATCGCTCGGGCTCCCGTGGTGATCGATGAATACTGATCACCCTGCGAAACGATACTTACCGTCGACCAACTCGATCCATCGCCCTTTATCGGTTACTTGACCGCCAACGTCGATCTGCGTGCGTAACACGGTCAGCTCTTCATCGGTCGGAACCTCGAGCGTCTCCAGCTTCGGCGCGATGGCCGGCCTGAAACTCATCTCCGCGAGGACCTGCTCGACGGTGACGTACGGCGCGACGCCCTGCAGCATCAACTGGCAGTCGGGTCCGTAGCCAAACATTGCCCAGGGAGTGTAGACGCGCCAGGGGCCGGTGTTGGGAGGAAGTCCATGACGCTCCCGAGAGCCAGGGCCGTCGAGGAATCCCGGCGATGAAATGAAATCCACCCGGTCGACGAATTTGCGCTTCTGCTGATCGGTTACGAGGATCGTGCGCCATGCGAGCGCGGCGATGCTGTCAGCGCCGCCCGGGCCACCGAAGCGCCGCCCCTCGCCGTCTGCGTATTTGCCGATGACGGTGGAATTGACGTTGCCGTAGCGATCGACCTGCAGCGTCGCGAGGATGCCGTAGTCGACGTAGCCGAGTTGCGCGAGGTCGGCCGCATAGTTCATCGTGCCCCACTGCAGCGCGCGATAGTTGGCGCGCGAGCTGATCATCGTCATCAGCGGATCGAACGGCACCTGCGCCTCGGGACCGACGACGCCATCCTCGGTGAGGTACTGCAGGTTGGGCGCGCTCATCCGCTTGGCGAGGAGCACCGAGCTGAGCGGCTCGCCGCCGCCGCCGACCCAGTAGATGTACTTGTCTTCGACCAGCCGGGAAATCTGGCAGGTCACGAACTCGCGCTCATTAAAACTGGTAGCTGGAGTGCTCACGCGCTGTAGCCCTCCCTGATGGTTTCGCGCCGGCGAATCTCGGCGATTTTTTCCGGGCCCACGACTTTCGCGAGGTATTCGTCGTGCGATGCAACCGAATAGACATGCTTCTGAAGGTAATCTTTGAAGTCGCCGCGATACATCGCGCCCATCGCCTCGACCACGCCGGCCGGATCCGACGCGTAATATCCCTGTACGGTTCCCGGATACGCTCCGAACGGCGCATGCACGACCGCATCGACAGCGAAATGCGCGATCGAGGTCCGCGCAGGATCGTTGCGAAATTCGGCAGTGTCGATGATCTCTTCAGCCGAGACAATCACGCGCTTCGATGACAGCGCGCACTCCGCATGCGTGATGCCGGTGCCGAAAACACGCGCGTTGCCGAACTCATCCGCCTGATGCACATGGATGATCGAAACATCGGGATTGAGCGCGGGCACCAGCAGAATCGGTTTGCCGGTAAATGGATCCTCGACGATCTTGCAGCCCGAATGTTGAAAGCCGTCGGTGCCGCCGAAGCTGCGCGCGGGCAGGAACGGCACCCCCATCGCGCCGGCCTTGAGGCGCAAGGTCATCAGCGCATTGGAGTATTCATAGATGGTCACGCGCTTCTCTTTGACGGCGCGCGCGATCCACGGCCCGAAGCCGATGAATCCGATATCGATGCGATCGGCGCATCCCGATTCCACCAACAGTGCGCATGCGACGTAGGTGAACTTGCCGCAGAGCCAGAGCTGCTTCTTGCGCTGACGGATGATCTCGCGAATCAGGGATGATGGACCGCGCTGAAAATAATTGCAGTCGTAGGCGAGGTAGTCGCCGTCGTGCACGAAGCGCTCGACGGCGTCCTTGTGCGTCATCAGCTTGGAAACCATCTGATGCGGTTTGTTGTCCCGCACTGCCGTCCGGTAGCCATCGGAGTCGACGTTCAGATAGTCGGCTTTTCCTTCTTCTAGAACACGCATTTTTGAAGGTTGTCCTCCTTCCTGTTTCCCTCTCCCTTCAGGGAGAGGGTGGCGCTCCTGCGCCGGGAGAGGTCTGTCCCGCGCTAAATCTGAATCCCCGACTGCAGCAGGATGCCGTTGTGGATCAGGAAGCTACGAATCGTGTTGCCGCGCTTGGGACGGTCGCGCGGCTCGGCGCCGGCGGCCTGAAAATCCGCGATGCGCTCCGCCATCGAGCGCCGGCCCTTGATGCTGATCTTGGTTTCCTTGCCTTCTTTCTTCAGGAGGCAGGCCGACACGAGCTCATCGGGATCGAGTTCAAGGCTGCCGCAGAATTCCTTCAGGAACGCCACCCGCGATGGATCATCGTGCGGATCGACTCCCGATTGTTCGCGCAGCCCGGTGAACCAGGTCTTCACCGAGCTATATTCTTCGAGCGGTTTGTTGATTGACGCCATCTTACTCCGGCAGTCCGAACATGCGCGCGAGTGCTTTGATTTCTTCCTTGCGCCATGGCAACGGCGCCGGCGCCTGGATCATTTTTGCTTCCCGCATCTTCTCGGTCACCTTCGGATCAGCCTTGAAAGGCTTGCCGTAGGATCCCTCGAAGAATTGCTCTTCCAGCGGCGGACGTGGACGCTGACCGCCAGCCTCCCATGACTCCGCGGGATAGCCGACCAGCAACACCCAGAGCGGAATCCACTCGGGTGGCGCCTTGAGGATCTTATTCATGTGTTCGTGCTGGAATGCCGACAGACAAACGCCGAGGCCCTCATCCACCGCGGCCAGCATCGCCTGGCAAATCGCGATGCCGGCGTCCGAAGCCGCGGCCGCCGCGACCGAAGGCTGATTGGCATTCTCCGCCAGTGGTTTGAGCACGTTCGGCCAGACGAATTCGTCGACAAACTTGTGGCTCCATCCATGCGTCGCGTTGAGCGCGCCGACATCGACGAGCTTCTTGAGTCGACCCTGCGCACCTTTGTATGCGCCCATGTCCGCAAACGTGTAGATGTGCACCGGCGCGAGTTCGATGTTGAGTCCCGAGACCGGCGTTTTGATCGCATCCAGGGTCTCGCGAGGAATGTCGTCGCGGATGACGACGATCGCTTTCAGAAACGTCGCGTTGACGGCGCATGAGGCGATGCGCGCCGCTTCCAGCATGATCTGGATCTTTTCGCGTTCGACCTGACGCCACGACTGGAAGTAACGAATTGTTCGGCGCCGACCAATTACCTCTTTATATTCCATCGACTATTCCTCCGGCTCGAAAAGTAGGCGCGGGACGCCAAACCCCATTCTCCCGTCCTTCGCGCGTGAATTAACACATCGGGCTGCGGTTGTCATACCAGTGGCAGAGGCTCTACCCTGTGCGGGATTATGAAACAAATCATCGACTTGAAAGGAAAACGCGCGCTGGTGACCGGCGGTGGCCGGGGTATCGGACGCTCGATGGCGCTTGCGCTGGCGGATGCGGGTGCCGATGTTGCGGTCGCCTCGCGCTCGCTTGCGGAACTGGAAGCGGTCGCGAAAGAAATCAGCGATCGAGGCTCTCGCGGCTGCACGGTCATTATCGATGTGATGAATCGGGAGCAGATCACCGCGGGCGTAAATGAGGCGGCGCGCAAGCTCGGCGGCCTCGATATTCTGATCAATAACGCCGGCGGAGTGATCGCCGAGAAGCCCGAATTCCTCAATCCCATCGATCACGATCCAGTCACTTTCGAGGACAACTCTCTTCCTGAACCTCACGCAGGCTTTTTACGCGACCCACGCCGCGCTGCCCTACATGATCAAGCAGAAGTGGGGACGCATCATCAGCATCGGTTCCGGGTACGCCAAAAATGGCGGCGGCCCGCTCGCATACTCGGCCGCGAAACATGGGCTGATTGGCATGACGAGGTCGCTCGCCTACGCGGCCGCGCCGCATGGCGTCAACGTCAATGTCCTGTGCCCGGGATGGACCAACACCAAGCTGGTCGATTGGAACATGCTTGGCGCGATGTCCGGCGTGAGCGCCGCGGAAGCCAAGCGCGATGCGGAGAATCACAACATCCAGAAGCGCATCGTCGAACCCGATGAACTCGGCGCGATGGCGGCGCTGCTTTCCTCCGACGCATCGGGTGCGATTACCGGTCAAGTCATCAGCGTCGACGGCGGCTTCATGGTTTAGCTGCATCTGTCGTCGCGACCTTTCGTATGGCCGCAAGCATCGACGCAACGAGGATGCCAGTCGTGATGTGCTGACTTACACGACGGTTTTATCGGAACCGCTGTAGCGGAAGGTTTCACAAGCTCGGGTGGTGGCGCGAACCGTGGCATCTCATTGGACGCCTCGGTCCGCGCTCCGAGCGAATTATTCCAGCCGATCGATCACCTTGCCGAAGCCCAACGTCATCTCGCTCAAGACATAGTTGGCCGCGATGACCTTCTTGACCGGCAGGCGATTCCACGGATCGAGGCGCGAAGCCTCCGCGAACGCGATCGAGCCGGTGCCGGTCCATGCCTCATGCACTTTGACCTCGGTCTGCGTTTCGATGATTTCGGCGCACACCGGCTTGCCGTTTTCTTCCGCCGAAGGAATCAGCCGCATGCTAACTGCCGGTGGCCCACCTGAATGGCCATTGGGCGCGGGACGCTCGGGCCGAACGATCGCGCTCGCGAGGCGAACACCGGCGGGCCGTTCCAAGGTGCCATAGATCATGTCGCGCTCGCTCTTGAATTCGATCTGCGCGAGCTTTTTGGGAAAGCCCCAGATCTCGCGCCCAGCCAGCATCGGCGGTTCGGTCGTCACCGCGATGTGCATGATGTAGGTCATCGGGCGGCCCTTGTGCTCGACCAGCAGCGAGAGAATCACCTCATTATAAGGACCGAAGGTCGTCCACGGATATTCGTAGAAAGAGAGCACCGCCGTCGCAGGATCGGCAAGTGCGAGCGGCGCCGGCAGCGCTTCAATGGCGGCGTCGGCATCGGTTTCGAAGGCAACCGAAATCGAGCGCGTGCCACGATAGTAAAAGGGCGGGCTCTGATACGCGGCGGCATCCGCCGGCATCGAGTAGCCTGCGTTCTTCAGAGTGAGACGTCCATGTTTTTTAGCCATCGTGCGATCCTCCTGGGCGGAGATTTCTCTTCGTCGTTGCGTTATCGCTGCTATAGCGCCTCGCTGGACTGAAGACCAGCATCGGTGCAGTTTGTCTCCCATGCCTCGCAGCACTAAGGTCGCGTCGAAAAATTCCAAGCTGCAGGATCCCGTCGCGCAATTCACTCGATGGTTTAACGAGGAGATTGCTGCCGGCACCGAGCTTCCGGAAGCGATAGCGCTCGCCACGGCCAGTCGCGCCGCGATTCCGAGTGTGCGCTTCGTCTTGCTCAAGCAAGCCGATGAACAAGGCTTTTGCTTTTACACCGACATCCGCAGCCCCAAGGGCCGTCAGTTGGTAGAGAATCCCTACGCCGCGATGGTGTTCTACTGGCATCGCAAAGGACGCCAGGTCCGCGTCGATGGCGCGGTGGAACAGATGACTGCGCGCGAGGCCGATGACTACTGGGCCACGCGGCCGCTCGCGAGCCGCTTGTCAGGCAGCATCTCGCATCAGAGCCATCCAATCGGAAGCCGCGAGGAACTCGTCGCGCGAGTCGCCGAGCTGCGGCGGAAGCTGAACGGCAAGGCGCCGCCACGGCCGGATTATTGGCTCGGCTTCCGCGTGATTCCGCAGCAGATCGAATTCTGGGTGCGCGCGCCCCATCGATTACATCGACGCGAATTGTTCGTCCGCGCCGCCGCCGGATGGCGGCAGACCTTGATCCAGCCCTGACCTCGTTTGACCGCGCGAGCGCTCGTCTGATACTGCCCGAGTTCGGCATCTATCGGCGAGGTATAGAGATGAAATTCGACAAGAAAGCCGGGGTCGTCACCGGTTCTGGATCCGGAATCGGGAAAGCGACCGCGATGGAGTTCGCCAAGCGCGGCGGCGCGGTCGTGGTCGCGGACATCAACGAGGAGACCGCGAGTTCGGTCGCGCGAGAAATTATGCGTCTCGGCGGCAAGGCGGTCGCAATCGGCGCGGATGTCACGCGCGAGGCCGACGTCGATGCGATGTTGACGCTCGCAACGAAGAATTTCGGGCGTCTGGATTTCCTGCATAACAACGCATTTGGACTTCCGCCCGCGCCCGAGAATGAGCAGGCCGTAACGCGCGTCGCCGAGGTTCCCGATTCGGTGTGGGACAAGACTATCGATGTCGGCCTGAGCGCGGTCTTTCGCACCATCAAGAAGGCGATTCCAATAATGAAGGCGCAGGGCGGCGGCGCGATCGTCAATACCGCGTCGATCTCGGGGCAGTATGCCGACCATGGAATTGTCGCTTACAACGCGGCCAAGGCGGGCATCATCAATCTGACCCGGGTGGTCGCGGTCGAGTACGCGCAGGACAACATCCGATGCAACTGCGTGTGTCCGGGCGCCATTCACACCCCGCTGCTGGAACAGTCGCTGGTGAATCCGCGCATCAAGGAAGGTTTTCTGCGCGCGATTCCATTGGGGCGTCTCGGACTTCCGCAGGAAATGGCTAACGTGGTGATGTTCCTCGCCTCGGACCTCGCATCGTTCGTAACCGGCGCGGCGTTTGTCGCTGACGGTGGACAGACCGCAAAAACCGGCAGCCCCTCATTTATTCCGGACTAGGAGCTGGATATGGCTTCCGACCTTTACGATAAGGGCATGAAGCTTCGGCGCGAGGTGCTGGGCGACGACTATGTCGATCGCTCGCTGGCCGGCGTCGATGACTTCAATCGCGAATTCCAGCAGATGGTCACTGAGCATGCCTGGGGCGCGATCTGGGCGCGCCCCGGCCTGTCGAAGAAGCAACGCAGCTTGTTGAACCTTGGAATGCTCGCCGCGCTTAATCGGCCCGAGGAATTCGAGCTGCACTTCCGCGGCGCATTGACAAACGGATGCACCATCGAGGAGTTGAAGGAGACGCTGCTGCAAATCGCGGTCTACTGCGGGATGCCCGCAGGCGTCGGCGCGTTTCGCATCGCGAGAAAAGTCCTCAGCGAGGTTAAACCCGCCAATAAGGCCTGAGGGCCTGGCGCTCCCGACATTCATCGCACGGCGTTGCTCGCTCGGCACGCTGTCAGTAGCTTGTCTGATGGGCCTCATGTGCCCCGTCGGATGCCGGAAGCGATACAAAGAAGAACCGATCTTGTTGGCGAGCCTCCCAAGCTCGCAGTTGAGCGAAGCCCATCCGGCGTGGTCATTCATCTAAGTGGCGAATGGCGCCTGACTCGCGATCTTCCGCCGATCGCCCCCATCATTCGCGAATTGGAGTCCGCAGGGCCGCGCAAAGTCGCATACGACTGCGATGGTCTCGTCGGATGGGATTCGAGTCTGCTCGCGGTAGTCGATAAGACCAGCCAGCGTTGCAAGCAGCTCAAGATCGAGGAGGATCGCGGCGGGCTTCCCGATGGCCTGAAGGCGCTCCTGCGGCTCTCGGAAGCGGTTCCCGATAACGAAGGCGCCCGCAGTCAGGCAGCCGAGCCCGGCTTCGTCGAAGAAATCGGACGCGAGTTCCTCGGATTTATCTCGGGTATCGGCGATTTTCTCGCGTTCTTCGGCGAAATCGCGATCGCATTCGGCAGATTCCTGGGCGGCAAGGCACGCTTTCGCGCGGTAGATCTGGCGACCGCGATCCAGGACTGCGGTGCGAAAGCATTCGGGATCGTCTCGCTGATAAGTTTTCTGGTCGGCGTGATTCTCGCCTTCATGGGCGCGGTGCAGCTCGAACAGTTCGGCGCCGCGATCTATGTAGCCGACCTGGTCGGCATCGGCATGGTCCGCGACATGGGTGCCATGATGACCGCGATCATCATGGCCGGCCGCACTGGCGCGGCCTTCGCCGCGCAGCTCGGCACCATGAAGGTGACCCAGGAAATCGACGCGCTCACCACGATGGGAATCTCACCAATCGAATTCCTGGTGCTGCCGCGCGTCATCGCGCTGCTGCTGATGATGCCGCTGCTATGCATCTACTCTGATTTCGTCGGCGTGCTCGGTGGCGCGGCAGTTGGTGCGGGAATGCTCGGAATCACAATGCATTCGTTTCTCCTGGAGGCGCTGCATGCTCTGACGCTGGGTGGCGCGATCGGCGGCGTCATCAAGGCCACGGTCTACGGCGTTATCGTCGCAGTGGCCGGATGTCTTCGCGGCATGCAATGCGGCAACAGTTCGTCGGCGGTTGGCGATGCGGCCACCGCGGCGGTGGTCACCGGGATCGTCTATATCGTTGTGGCATGTGGAATTTTCGCCGTGATCTTTCACATCCTCTACATCTGAGACTTGAAAGAAACATTGCCAAATCAATCGGACGCGCAGAACGACGAAGCGCATATCGTGGTGAAGGACCTCACCATGGCGTATGGCGACTACGTGGTGATGCGGGACCTGAACTTCACCGTCAATCGCGGCGAAATTTTCGTGATTATGGGGCCCAGCGGATGCGGCAAGAGCACGCTGCTGCGCCATCTCATCGGGCTCAATGAACCCGCGCAGGGCGAGGTCTGGTATGGCGAGGTCAACTTCACCAGGGCCGATCCCTCGGCGCGCCGGCGGATGGTGCGGCATTTCGGCGTGCTCTACCAGGGGGGCGCGCTATGGTCCTCGATGACGTTGGCGGAGAACATCGGACTGCCACTGCAAGAGTTCACAGATTTGAAGGGCGACCAAATCCTCGAGATGGCGTCGCTCAAACTCTCGCTGGTCGGGCTGAAGGGCTTCGAGAACTATTATCCGAGTCAGATCAGTGGCGGGATGCAGAAACGCGCCGGCCTCGCGCGCGCGATCGCGCTTGATCCCGATGTGCTTTTTTTCGATGAGCCGTCGGCGGGCCTCGATCCCATCAGCTCGCGGCTGCTCGACGATCTCATTTTGGAGTTGCGCGACAGCCTCGGTGCGACGGTGGTGGTCGTAAGCCACGAGCTGGCGAGCATCTTTTCGATCGCCGACGACAGCATCTTTCTCGATCCCGGAACCCGCACCATCGCCGCGCACGGCAATCCCAAGGAACTGCTCGCGCACTGCGACAACCCCATCGTGCATCGCTTCCTGAGCCGCGGGGATTTGCCCGGCGCGGATGCGCCTGCCGAAAAAGGAATCAAGGGCGCGACGAACAAGGGCGCGTCTTCATCGGTGAGGTCCAATGGGTAAGCGATTCAGTCCTACGCTGGTGGGCGCATTTGTCCTGGGCGCGATCAGCCTCGGAATCATCACCATCGTGCTGCTCGGCTCGGGGCGATTTTTTACCGGCAAGTCGAGCTACGTACTCTACTTCGATCGCGATGTGAACGGTTTGCGGGTTGGCGCGCCGGTAAAATTTCGCGGCGTCGATATTGGTACTGTCGATGCGATCCTGCTGAGCCTAAGCGGCATCGATCAGCAAAGCCCGAGCGCCTCGCCCAACGTGAAGATTCCGGTGGTGATCGATATCGACTCGCAGAAGATCGAGAGTCACGGCGCGCAGGACGACCTGAGCGATCCTGCCGTGATGCGGCACGCGATCGCGCTGGGACTGCGCGCCCAACTACAGATGCAGAGCTTCGTCACCGGGGTGCTTTACATAGATCTCGACATGCATCCAGGGACCGAAGCGAAATTCTCGATGAACACGATCGAGAAACGCGAGGCGCGCTACCAGGGCATCGAGGAAATCCCAGTGCTTCCGACCGCGTTGGAGGAAGCGCAGGAAACTTTGACCAGAGTTATCGAAGAGTTGGGAAAGGCCGACATTCCAGGCCTGTTCAGATCGATCAGCCAAACCGCTCAGGGCGTCAACAACTTCGTCAATTCCAACGATCTCAAGAATAGCGTCGATCAACTTGGGGTGGCGGCGAAAAATCTATCCGACGCCGCGTTGAGCATTCACGCGTTGGCCACCAAGATGGGCACCGAGATCGGACCGATCGGCAAGAGCCTGACTCAGAGTTCAAAACAGGCGGGAGAGGCCTTGAAGCAGATGCAAGTGACGCTCGCGAGAGTGCAGCGCGTGATCGAACCCGATTCGCCAATCGCCTACCAGCTTACCCAGACCCTGCAGGACCTCTCCTCGGCCGCCACCGCTGTCCATAATCTGGCGGACCTGCTGCAGCGCAATCCCAGCGTTCTGGTGCGCGGCCGCTTTGTCGCGGTCCCAGAGGTGAAACGATGAGACGGCTTCCGCTGATGTTCGTTTGCCTCGCCGCCCTGTGCGCGGCGGCGTGCTCGCTCGGAACCGTGCTGCAACCGACCGCGGACCTGTCGAAGTTTTACGTTCTCACCCCGATTGATCAGTCCGCGCGGAGCACTCCGATAACTTATAGTTCCAACCAGGGACCGAAGGAGCTGGAAATAGGACTGGGCCCGGTGAAGTTTCCCGCCTACCTGGCGCGCCAGGAAATCGTGACCCGCAGCTCCCCAAATCAGATCGACCTGTCACCGATCGATCGATGGGCCGAGGCGTTGGACAAAAATTTCACCAGCGTGCTCGGGCAAAATCTGATCACGTTGCTGGGCGCGCATGTGACCACCTTTCCATGGTATCGCCCCATTAACCTTGACTACCAGGTCACGGTCGACATCACGCGGTTCGATACCGATTCACAGGGAACGGCGCATGTTATCGGGCGCTGGGAAATCAAGGATCCAAATAATGGCGACGTTTTGAACTCGGGCGAAATAAACCTCACCGAGGCATCGCAGAAGGGCGAGCCAACCGCCGCAACCTTGAGTCGCGCATTGGGCGAAGTGAGCATGCAGCTGGCCGACGCCATCCGGGCGACGAAACCTCCCGCGGCTCGCGCGAAAGCCGACTAAGAAGTCACTTTTCGACCGCGCCGCGAGGTGGATTATCCGAGCTATCAGGGAAGCCGCTCTGATCATGGCCGCCGATCCACAACATTGGACAATAACTCAATTTGGTCGTTGTTAACCTCGTTGGGTGGTGGCTGACGATCAGCTTTTGCCGTTGGACGAGATCGCGCGCGAGGGCGCACGGCGGATGTTCATCGAAGCGCTGAAGGCGGAGGCCGACGATTACGTCGAACGCTATCGCGGCGAGCGAAGGTTAAACACGAATTCCCCTAACCGGGCTCATACGCATGGAGCGCGCCGCCCGGCTGGGTAGGGACCGTTATCGAGAACGTCCCAGAAAATCCTTCGCGCAAAGCGGATGGCCTCTACAAACCGGCGACCTTTTTCGCGTATGCCGAGACGGTTTTGAAATCATACTCGCGGTAGGCTTGAAGTTTTTCCGCCTCGAAGCCGCCCTCGGCGTGCACCGCGAGGACTTCCTGGTACCCGCCGTAGTCCGATGACGTCAAATCGCTGATCAGGTTCAGCAGGCGCAGGCGCTTCTCGGCATCGAAGCCTTTCGCGCCGCCCATGTACTTCATCACATAGCCACGCGTCGCCTCGCTGGTGAGATCCTCGTAGGCTGGCGCCGTGACCAGCAGACCTCCTGCGAGGTCCTGCACGATCTGCACCGCCTGATGGTAGTTGTGCGCGAAATGATACTTCGCGACGTTGGTGATGAGCGTGTTCGGCACCGCGACGCCTTCCTCGATGGTGCAGGTCGAAGCGGCATGTTCAATCAACCCGCGCACCGTGGTGTGATATGCGGCCAAATGGGTGAGCTTGTCGCGCACGTGTGCGGCCTTCGAGATTCCGTTGGCCTCGGCGGCGGCGAATCCCGCACCCGCCAGCATCTCGAGCAGCGGCAGCTTGTAGGACACCGCGGTGAAGCGATGGAAGCGCACGAAGGTCAGCGCGAGCAGCCCCGCGAAATCGATCTCACCTTGCAGGAACACGCGCTCCTTCGGCACGAAAACGTTATCGAACACGGTCAGCGTCTCCATCATCTTGTGGCGCGCCGTGATGGGATGCTCGAACTCGTTGTTTTTATTTCCGCCATGCGGGCTCGCGATCAGTTTCACGCCGGGAGTGTTGACTGGGATCGCGAACGCGACCGCGTAGGCTTTATCCTCGGCCCTCATCGCGCGCGTCGGCAGCACGATAATTTCGTGACTGTTCGGCGCGACTGAAGTGTGAACCTTGGCGCCGCTCACCACGATGCCGTCGGGACGCTCCTCGACGATGCGCACGTAGTAATCGGGATGATCCTGCTGCGTGGGTCCGAGCGAGCGATCACCCTTCACATCGGTCTGCGCGACGCACACCGCGAGGTCGTTATCGCGGCAATGTTTGTAGAACTTCGCGACGCGGTCCTTGTACTCAGTCTTGCCCGCTTTCGCCATCCGGTCCGCCGTCATCGTCAGCGCGTAGAGCGCGTCGGTACCGATCTCCTTGATGAGGACGACCAGCGTCTCGCCTTCGCGCGTCGCAGCCGCGATGAGATCGCTGCGTTTGCGCAAATCGTCGGCATTGCGCGGAAGCAGATAGTAGCGGCTGTATTCGCTGCCGCCCTCCTTAACCACTGCCAGTTCGCGATATTTCGGATCCTCGGCCATGTGGTAATCGAGCGCCGCATGTCTCACCGCGAGGCCGATCACTGGATGCGCCGTCACGTCGGGCACCTTCTCGCCGCGATAGAAAACCGTGCGCCCATCGCGCAACGAGCTCTGGTATTGTTCAGGCGTCTTAAGTCCCATGGCTATGATCCCTTCGCATGAAAATTGGCTTCGTGATTCACGGCGACTCGACTTGGCCGAGTGCGACACGCCAATATAGGTGCTCGCCGCACATGATGTCCATCGGCGGAAGGAGGCGCAGCGAACGATGGCGAGTCCAAAAATGTTCGATCTGCAAGGCAAAGTCGCGGTAGTCACCGGAGGCAACGGCGGAATTGGACGCGGCATCGCGGTGGGACTGGCGCAGGCGGGCGCCTCGATCGCCATCCTCGCGCGCAATGAGGAAAAGAATCACGCCGTGGTCGAGGAAGTCAAATTGCACAACGTTCCCGTGATCGCCGTGCCACTCGATGTCACCAGGCGCGCAACCCTGCGCCCCGCGCTGGACGAAGTCGAAGCCAAGCTCGGGCCGATCGACATTTTAGTGAACAATGCCGGCATTTCGGTGCAACGCGGAACGCTCAAACTCGAAGCCGAATCGTGGGACCGCGTCATCGAGACCAACCTGAACTCGGTGTTTCTATTGTCGCAAATCGCCGCGCAATCGATGGTGAAGCGCAAGCGCGGCAAGATCATCAACATCGCGAGCGAATATTCGCGCTTCGGCTCCGGCGCGGTGCCGTCGTATTCCGCCGCGAAGGGCGGCGTCGTACAACTCACGAAATCGATGGCGATTGAACTGGCGCGCTTCAACATCCAGGTCAACGCGCTGGTCCCCGGATGGATCTGGACCGACATGACGATCGGGGTCAAGGGCACGCCGTTCTATGACGAAATCATCACGCGCACGCCGGCCGCACGATTTGGCGAGCCCGAGGAAATGGCGGGTGCGGCGATCTTCCTCGCGTCGGATGCATCCAACTTCGTGACCGGCGAGGTGGTTTACGTCAACGGCGGCTTCGCCATCCGCTGAGGACGACGGTTCGACTAAGCGAGCCTACCTCAGTCGAAGTCCTTAACACGACATTGCCGCGACGCGCTCATGACCGAATCGGAATGGCAGAGATAAACACGCGCTTATCAGCTTGCTCGACACCGATGGCAGTGAGCGCCTTCCTATATGCCTCACACATTGGCCACGAAAATTCCGACGGACCGATGATCAACCGATCGAACAGCCGCGTAACGTCCAAGTCCGCCAAAGCGTCAGACACCCTCGCGTCGAGCGGCAGTTTGTAAACGATCTGAGGAATCCCTCCAACAACTTCAAGGGATGATTCCATGAGATCAGACGGAAACCGTCGCGGAGCGTAAATGACTCGCCACTCGCGTTCCTCCCGAAACCCCTCGTGCTTTAAGCAGGTCACCGCCGTCACCAGCATGTTGAAAACAGATGCCAGTACAACGGGCCTCTCGACCGACCGCAAAAAGTCGCGCTCAGCCTGCATATTTTTCACAACTTCCGCCATCACTGAATGAGCCTCTGCCTCCTGCGAATAGGCTACGGGACTAAATACAATATTGAGCGCGTCGGTCGCCGGAGAACGCCATGGTATTCGCAAGACGATGGCGACGCGTGCGGCATTGCCTCCGAATGCGCGCCACATCGACAACCGGCCGTGCAAGTCTTCTCTTTCGTCGTGTTCTGATATGGAGGTTACGTACGCGCCAGAGCTGATATCAGCCTTCCACCATTGATCGAACAAATGGATGGCCTCTTCCGCCACGTTCTGGGATACGTCGTCCAACGCCTGATAGAATTCTCTTTTTTTGGTCGCATCGGCAAAGAACCGCTGCAGCATCTCGAAACCGTGCTGCACCTCGCTATAGTCGGCCATACACTTTGTGTTTCGCATCCACACGCGTTTGCTCTCAATGATTTTGAGTGCCGCTTCGGCTGTCGTGTAGTGTACGAATCTTGCGGTGGCCTTGATCTCGCCTTTATCCGTGTAAAACCTCTCCGTCTGCCTTTTAGCGTGCGGCAAGAAAATAGCGCCGAGTCGCAAACCGAGCGCGGACGCCTCGTCGGTGTCGATCGTGTGTGACGCTTCGCTCATAGTTACCACCTTCGCGCGCGTGCGCTGAAAGAAGATAGTCGAACAGAGGCACCCCGCGAGTCTCGCGGAGGCCGATGCGAGGAGCTACCCTGGAAATCGGCAATTCGAACCTCAGGTTTCTGGTTGGACGTGAGGCCAAGCCGGCGCCCGCTCATTGGGTGGTCTCCGATATCAGGCAGTTCGAGCAACTAGCCAGCGACGATTTCGATCGCCTAATATCGCGAATTACCATGGCCAGAAAGCGCTCCAGCAGCCTCAATCACTCCCCGAACCATTCGCATCGAGGCGATCATGGTGCGCATTCGGGCCATCTCGCGATGCCTGAATTGGGGCCCGTGCACGTGCTGGTGGTCGGCGAGGTCATTCTCGATCGCTACCTGCACGGCGACGTATCACGCATCTCGCCCGAGGCGCCGATTCCGATTTTGCGGGTGACGCGACGCGAAGAGAAGCCGGGCAACGCGGGCTTCGTGATGGCGAATTTGCGCGCGCTGGGCGCCGAAGTCAGCGCGGCGAGTGTCGTCGGCGGCGATCGTGACGGACAGCTGCTGCGCGACATTTTTGGCGGTCTCGGAATCAGCATGCGCGCGATGCTGACCGACCCGGGACGCCCCACCACCGTCAAGACCCGCCTGCTTGGTTCGGTGCAAAGCGCCAATCGCGCAACCCAACAACTCCTTCGCGTTGATGAAGAGGACAGTCTGTCGCTTGCTCCGGCCCTCGAGCGCGATCTTATTGCGCGCATGAAAGGCGAGTTGCCCCGGGTTCACGGCGTGCTGATTTCGGATATCAACAAGGGCCTGCTGACGCCGAAGTTGCTGCGATCGATCATCGAGGGTGCGCGAAAAAGGAAAATCCCGGTCATCGTCGATCCGCGGGTGACCGAGGATTTTTCGATCTACCAGGGCGCCACCGCCATCACGCCCAATCGCTTCGAAACCGAGAACGCGACCGGGATCAAGATGACCGACCGCGATGCGTGGCGAAAGGCCGGCGAACATCTCATCGAAAGCCTGGGCCTCGAAGCATGCCTCATCACGCTGGATCGCGAAGGGATGTACCTGGTCGAACGTTCCGCCGCGCCCACCTATATCCCTACAGCGCCGCGCGAGGTTTACGACGTGACTGGCGCCGGCGACGTGGTGTTGAGCACCTTCGGGCTGTTTGTGATTGGCGGGCTCGGCTATTCCTCGGCGGCGCGGATGGCGAACCTGGCGGCGAGCCTCGAAGTGACGCGGCTCGGCACCGATGTTATCTCGCGCGAGGATCTCTCTCGCGCGATGACGCCGGAAAACGAGCATTCGGAGCGCAAGATCCTGTCGGATGATGAAATCCGCACCGCGCTCTCTCGCGATCGTCGCGCCGGCAAGACCGTCGTCTTCACCAATGGATGCTTCGATCTGATTCACGCGGGCCATCTCCAGCTGCTCAACTTCGCGCGCTCGCAGGGCGACAGGGTGGTAGTCGGGCTCAATAGCGATCGCAGCGTGCGCGCGCTGAAGGGCGACGATCGCCCGATTCATTCTGCTTCGGAACGCGCGCGAATCCTCGCCGCGATGGAACCGGTCGATTATGTCGTCATCTTCGATGATACCCGTGCTGAGAAGGTGGTTCGGCTGGTGCGGCCCGACGTGCTGGTAAAAGGCGAGGATTATCGCGGACAAATCGTCGATGGGCAGAAGTTCGTCGAGTCGTACGGCGGAAGCGTCGCGCTGGCACCACTGCTAGCCGGTAAGAGTACGTCAACTACCATCAAGAAGATGCGCGCACTCCAAAACGGCGCCTGATGATCCCTACGAATCCGCGAAACTCCGGCAGGTCCAGCGCGTAGGCGAGGCCGAGATAGATCGCGCCAAAGGCCGGGATCACCATCAGCGCCTGGATGCGCGGACCGGCGTGCGGCGTCGCGTACTTGATTGCGAACGCGATCACGCCCGCAAGAATCGCCATACCCCAGAGTTGCGCGAGGAATTTGCGATCGAGCCCCGTCCATCCAACGCGTTGGTTGAGCGCTCGCCGCAGCAGCGTAAACTCGACCCATGCGGCCATCCCCGCCGATGCTGTGAGTCCGGCCACGCCCCATCGTGGTTCGATCCCGATCAAGCCTGGCAGTGGAATCGCGAACAGATATCCGAGCACGAACGAGAGCGTGACTCGCACCAACGCAAATTTCAGCGGCGTTCTGGTATCCCACAGCGCGTAGAAAGCTGAGTTGTAAAGGCGGCCCATCGTGCTCGCGAGCATTCCGACGCCGGACCCAGCCAGCACCGCCCACACATAAACCGCCTGGCTATGGGTGAAATGGCCCGATTGATAGACCAGCGCGACGATTACGTCTCCGATCGCGAAAAATGCCGCCGCCGAAGGAACGACCAGAAAAGCTATCTGCCGCAGGCCGAAATTGAGGCGCCGCCGCAAAACGGCCTCGATGTCGCCATTACCCGCGCCCGCCCGCGACATCGAGGGCAATTCCGCCGCGGCGATCGAGAGCCCGAACAAACTCACCGGCAGCATGTAGAAAATCTGCCCATAGTTGAATGCCGCAACCGCGCCGATGGGCAACAAGCTGGCGAGAAAATTATCGATGTAGGCGCTGATTTGGCCGACGCCGCGCGAGGTGACGACCGGAACGACATTCTTGAACACGGCGCGAAGAGAGCCCGCGACCTTCGCGAAATCGACGCGCAGTTTTCGCAACAATGCCAGCGTTTGGGGCAACTGCACGATGACCTGGAGCGCCGCGCCGGCGACCGCTCCCCATGCGATGTCGATGGCGAGAGCCTCCTGCGATCGCCGCGGTCCGTACAACAGCAACGCCGCGATCATCGCCACGTTGAATCCGACCGGCGCCGCGTAAGACATGAAAAATTTGTGATGGCTGTTGAGCACCCCGAGGCACCACGCCGACATCACCAGCAACCCGGTGCATGGAAACAAGATCCTTACGACCGCGACGGTTAACTCACGCCGCTCGCCGCTAAAGCCCGGCGCGATTACATCGATGAGATAGGGCGCCGCCAGCACGCCCACCAGCACCAGCACGCTGGCGATCAGCGCCAGTATTGCGCCCACTCCCCACGCCAGCAGCTCGGCCATCTCCTCTTCGCCTTCGCCGAGCAGGCGGCTGTAAACCGGTATGAATGAAGCTGAGAGTACGCCTTCGCCGAGCAGATTTTGCAGGATGTTGGTTATGCGAAATCCGCCGGTGAAGGCGTCAGCAGCGGCGGACTCGCCGAAGTAATGCGCGAAGACACTCTGACGGATTACGCCCGCGATTCGACTGAGCAGAATGCCCGAGGCAACGAGTCCGGCGCCCCCGACTGCGACCGGCTTGGCCGCCGCTTTGGCGGCGTCGGCGTCGATGGCAGCATCATGCGCTACCTCGCGCGCATCGAGGGACTTTTTTTCGGATTGAATGGCTACGGCAGCGACTCCTGAAAAGATCGCCTGAGTATAGCGACCGAGTGAACCGGCTTGTAGGTGGGAGGATTAGTGGGACCGACGCGGCGAAAACTCCACGATATCAACCTTCGAGGCCGCGAGGCGAAGTGCACGATCAGCGGTCGCTAACGGAAGTCCCAGCCGCATTGCCAGTTCGAGATAAGTTGCATCGTTAGGCGGAAAGATTGGTCCTTCGCGCCAGCGATGTGACACTCATCATCCAAGGCTGCACCGTCAGAGTGTGGTCTACGCCAATCGCAATCGATGAAATGAGATCCACCACCCGCGCAATTTCCGCTCGCCGGACTCGTCCACGCCTCACCGCGACTGCGATCGCGTTTGCGATCTCGGAAAACCAAAGGGTCGGCACTGCAGCGACGTGATCCTTGAGAAAACCTAGCACCGAGTCGGCGTAGCCATCGTCCTCGTCGTCAAAGCACCAAGCGAGCGTCACCGAGGCATCGAGAACGAGATCACTCAAAAGCGGCGACCCTCCTCGATCATTTGCCTGATGCTCAGCCCTCGAAGCTTGTGTTTGCGGCGAAACTGGCGAAGCTCCGCGATAGCGTCAGCAACCGATGGTTTACTCCGACCATTCGCCGGAACTAATTTAGCCACCGGCATTCCGTGTCGCGTGATAGTGATCTCCTCGCCCTTCGCAACGCGATTTATCACTTCTGACCAACGGGTTCGAGCTTCATAAATTCCGAGAGTCGCCATGATTAGACCAGTCATAGACTGGCCCATTTATCGGTCTGATCCAACGACGAATGAATACTCGCGCGATTGAGCGCCGACGAGGGAAGGAAGGTAGAATACAGCGATGAGCTTTTCCCTTTATGCGCACATCCCCTACTGCCAGGCGAAATGCCCGTACTGCGATTTCAATTCGCATGCGGCGTCCACATGGCCTGAGGAAGATTACACTCGCGCGTTGATAGCGGAGATGCTGCATCGAGCAGAGCAGGCGCCGTTTCGAGGGAATAAGGTTTCGACGATTTTCTTCGGCGGCGGAACTCCATCGCTATTCAAGCCCGCCTCGATCGGGAAAATACTCGACGCGGCTGATCAAACATTCGGTATCGAGCACGAGGCTGAGATCACGCTGGAAGCGAATCCCGGCACAGTCGATGAGGAAAAACTTCGCGGCTTTCGATCGGCAGGGGTCAATCGGCTAAGCTTCGGCGCGCAATCATTCAATGATGCGACGCTGAAGTTCCTCGGGAGGATTCACAATGCTGACCAGACTCGCGAGGCGGCTCGAATAGCGCATCGCGCAGGCTTCGAGCGGCTCAACCTGGATTTGATTTTTGCGGTTCCCGGTCAGACCCGCGCCGATGTGCTCCACGATATCGCGGAGGCCGCCGCGCTCGAGCCCGATCATATTTCCGCCTACAACCTGACCTTCGAGGAGGGCACAGTGTTCTTCACCGAGATGCGGCACGGGAAAATTCGTCCGCTCGAAAGCGACGAGCAAGCCGAAATGTATGCCGCGGTGCGGGAGGAACTTCCTCGCCGCGGCTATGGGATGTACGAAATTTCCAACTATTCGAAACCGGGCCGCGAGTGCCACCACAACCTGACTTACTGGCACAACGACACTTACCTCGGGATCGGCGCGGGTGCGCACAATTTCGCGCGCGCTGGCGGCGGTGGCCGGCGATGGTGGAACGAACGCGGCCCGACGCGTTACATCGCACTCGCGACCGAGACTGGAAGCGCGGAGACCGGAAGCGAGAGCGTCGAGCCTCGCATCGCGATGGGGGAGTACGTGTTTCTGAATCTGCGTTTGCGCAACGGCTTTGCGCTGGCGGATTTCAACTCGCGATTCGACCTGAGCTTCGAGGAGATTTTCGCAGCGCACACATCGCGTCTCTTCGAGGGCGGCTTGCTGGAGAATCGTAATGGTCGCATTCGTTTGACCGATCGCGGCCTCGAATTGGCTGATTCGGTTTTCGCGGAGTTCGTGTAGAAGGCTGCGGCGCTCAGCCGATCAGCGAGCTATTCAGGATCTCTACCATCCGCCCCGGCGTGGCAAGCTTGATGAATGCGCCGAGGCGCGGACCACGCTCCTGTCCCAACAGCACGCGATAGAGGAGCGGAAAAATCTTGCCTGGTTTGTCGTAGTTCTCGCGCCCGAGATCGTAGATCTTTTTCTCGATCTCTTCCGCTGACGCGCCCATGTTCCCCGCCAGAAACTCGACCAGCGCGCGCAGTTGATCGCGCTCCGCCGCCTGCGGCATATAGCGCTGCTTGTTCGGTTCGATGAAGTCCGCGTAGAAGTTCAGCGCGCACTCCATCAGCACCTTGCCCATCTTCTCGGTTTCGGGATTGCTCGCGATCTTCGGGTCGTAACCAGTCAGATAGTTCCAGATGAGCTCCCGATCCGAAGTGCCCAGCGCCGAAACCAGGTTCATGATCATGCCGAAGGTCAACTCCGAGTCGAAGCCGCGCGGCGTCGTGCTCTGAATGACCAGATCGATGGGATGCTTGGCGCGATCTTCTTCCGGCGCGGCAGCATATGCACGCAACGAATCGAGGTAGTCGTCAACGTATTGCGGAATCGCCTCGAGGAACAACTTGCGCGCCCGCCGCGGATTGAGCAGCAGGAAGTACTTGAGCACCTCGATCGGCGCGTAGCGGGTCCATTGATCCACGGTGACCCCGCGGCCTACCGACTTGGATACTTTATGCCCCTCCTCATCGAGGAACATCTCAAACGGAAATCCAATCGGAGGCTTTCCGCCGAGCACTTTGAGGATCTGTCCGGACAGCCGCGCCGAATCGATGAGGTCCTTGCCGTAAAGCTCGTAGTCAACCTTGAGCGCGAACCATCGCAGCGCCCAGTCGACTTTCCATCCGACCTTGGCCTTGCCGCCGAGCACCGATTGCTCGCCCTTAAAGCCGCATGGCTTCGCGCCACCCGCGCTGCGCTCGCAGGAAAATTCCACCGTCGCGCGCTCCGGATGATAGGCGGTGACGAGGGTCGAGTTTATCTGCCCGCATTGCGGACACACCGGCATGATCGGTGACCATCCGGCGCGATTTTCCTCGCGTAGCGTCGGCGCGATGATCTCGATGATCTGCTGATGGCGCAGCAGGATCAGCTTCAGCGCCTCGTCGAATGCGCCGCTTCCATACATCTCGGTGGATTTAATCAGCTCGTATTCGATCTCGACCGGCGCGAGAAACTTCCCCAGCAGGCTGAGCATGTGTTCCGAAAAGCTTGGATGACAATCACCGAATGGATCCGGGATGCGCGAAACCGGCTCGCCGAGATGAAAACTGGTGCCCTCGCGATTTGGAATGTTCTCGGGAACCTTGCGCAGGCCGTCCATGTCGTCGATGAAAACAATCAGGCGGCTTTGTCGATCAGCCGGGATAACCCCGGACCGCTTGAGTTGCTCGAAGGCCTTGCGCACATACGAGGGTCGCAGGATTTCCGCCATGGTGCCGAGATGGGGCATGCCCGACGGCCCGAAGCCACTTTGAAAAATGGCGGCGCGGCTGGGTTCAAAGCGAGCGACCCGATCGGCGACCTTCCTGGCCTCCTCGTACGGCCACAAATAGAGGTCGGATTGGGTCTTCGATTCGGGCGCCATCGTGCGATTTACTCCTCTTCCGCTTGTCTGCCGCGCAGAATCAACGCGACCGCTTCATGCACCCATGGATCGATTTGCAGGTCGCGGACCTTTTCCGATGAAAGCCGGAGCTTCACACCGCAATTCGGGCACACCAGACCTTCATGCCGAAAGCCTCCCGCGTCTTCCACGGTCAGCTTCAACAGCCACTCGGTAACGGGGCGGCGGCAAATTACGCAGGTATGCGGCGGGTCGGAATGCGAATCATCCTGAGGCATAGAGCGTTCAATTGTATACTAATGTCTGCGTTGACGTGCATGGGCGTCCGCGCTCGAAGGCGGCGCTTTGTCTTACCTCAGCCGGTCTTATAGATTGTTGGGACTAAGGCCGTGGCAATTTCAAAACCTCGCATTGCTCCTGACTTGGCCATTCCGGTCCGTTTCGGAGTCTGCTCCCGTTCCCGCTTATCACTGTGCGACTGCTTCGCCCGTGCTGCCAAGCTCGGTTGAACGCGGCCGTTCAGCTCACGTCGATGCGAGTTGCCGCCGGGCTTCAGTTATAGATGGATAAGGAATTCACCAGACAAAAGATTAAGGAACTTCGCGCGATGGTCGCTGAATCCGACCGCATCGCGATTGTTTTGCAGGATGATCCCGACCCCGATGCGATGGCGAGTGCGATGGCGCTGCGCGCGCTGCTCGGTCGCAACAAACAGACAACGCCGATCTTCACTTTCGCGCCGGTAACGCGGCCGGAAAACCGCACCATGGTGCATCTGCTCGAAATCGAGATCCAGCCCGCGACGCCGGAGGCGCTCGGCGAGTTCGACAAGATCGCGATGCTCGATGTGCAGCCGCCCTACTTCGGCGAGAAGATCAAAACCGCAAACATCGTGATCGATCATCATCCCGGCTATGGCCCACATGCATCGACGTTTCAGGATTTGCGGCCCAAGTACGGCGCGACCTCGACCATCATGACCGAGTACATGATCAACGCCGACGAGCACATCAGCGAGCGGCTCGCGACCGCGCTGCTGTATGGCATCCGCACCGACACCGTGATGCTCTCGCGTCGCGTCACCGACGATGACGTCCTCGCATTCACACATCTATATCCGATCGCCAACTACAGTCTGCTGCGGCAGTTCGAGCGACCTGAGCTGCCGCTCCAATTCGCCAAGATTCTTTCCCGCGCGATGCGCCGCCTCGAAATCAACGACGGCCTGGTGGTGCTCAACCTTGGCAGGGTTGCGCGCGATGATCTCATCGTGCAGATGGCGGACTTCTGCCTGCAATTCGAAGGCGTGCAATGGGTTGCGGTGGCCGGCAAGCTCGGCCCCAACCTTGTCGTCGCGGTGCGAAATCACGGCAACACGCGTCAGCCCGCAGGCGAAGTGGCGAAACGGCTGGCCGGCGAAATCGGCAGCGGCGGCGGCCATCGCGACATGGCCAAGGCGGTGATTCCCTTGCGCGCATGGCGCACCCGCGAAGGAACCACGCGCGACATTCCCACCGAAGCGCGCCTGCGCGAGCTCTTCATTGCCGATCTGGCGGACGCGAATGAGGATGCCGACGGCCGGGCGCCGGCCCAGCGCACCAGCGCCTCATGATAGAGTCCTCATGCCGTCAGGATTAGTATCGTGAGCGTGGCGGAGGGGACTGTCGAGATCAAAAACAAGTTGGGGCTTCATTTGAGGGCCGCAACACTGCTGGTCAAGACTGCGGGCAAATTCTCCTCGGCCATCACATTGACCCGCGGCAAGGATCGCGCGAGCGCGCGCAGCGTTATCGGCCTCATGACGCTGGGAGCCGGCATCGGGACCAGGCTCATCGTCAAAGCGGAAGGCGCGGACGCCGATGACGCGCTGAAGGCGGTGCAGGCGTTGTTCGACGATAAGTTCGGCGAAGAGTAGCGGCATCGAGCAACCACGATGAGATCCCGATTCTACTTATTGGTGGCCCCGATTTTCATGCTGTGGCCGATCCTGGCGTCATCGGCGCTCGCGCAAGATGTTACGGTTCCGATGCCGGGAGAATATGCCGCGCCGGATGCTGCTCCGGAGTCTGAGCAGATCCCGGACCCCACCGCTATTCTGCAGGACGACGGCAGTACTGTCGCAGTTCCGATTCCGGGCGGAGGCGAGATTCAAGTGGATGGTCCCGCGTCGGAAGCGCCCGCCGGACTCGGGCCCATCGAGAATTGGTCCACTCAGCGCACCAACCCATCGTCAGTTGGTACCGGTCCTCTCGGTCCAATAACGCCGCAACAATAGCGTCAGTTCGTCCTCTGAAGGGGCAAGACCACGGTGAATTCGGAACCCTTTCCGACCCCTTCACTCGACGCGGCGACCTTGCCGCCATGAAGTTCCACCACCTGCTTCACCACCGACAGGCCCAAGCCCAGTCCATGCGGCGGAAGCAACGCCGCCTGCGCAAACGGCTCGAATACGCGGTCAAGCATGTCGCGCGCGATGCCAATTCCGCTATCGCGGATGGTGATCCGCGCGTTGTTGGCGTCGGCGCGCAGCGTCACCTCGACGAGACCCGGCGCTTCAGTGAATTTGAGGGCGTTGGTGAGCAGGTTTGCGATCACCTGACGCATCCGGACCGAATCCCCCATGATGATTATCCGCTCAGCCGGAATCTCCACCAGAAATTTCAGTCCGCGCTGCCGCGCCAGCGTCCTCGAACGATTGCGTGCTTTCTCGCAGTAAGCCCGACAAATCGATCGGCTCGATCGTGAGGCTCATCTTGCCCGCGAGCACCCGGGAGACATCGAGCAGGTCATCGACCAGGGCCGAAAGCTGGCGAGTCTCTCGTCCGATCATGGCGCGCAGTTTCGTCAGCCGCTCATCGCTAAGGCTTTCGCGCTCCAGCATCCTCGCGACGATGCTGATGGAGTTCAGCGGGTTGCGCAGCTCATGCCCCAGCATCGCGAGGAAGCGATCGCGCGCCGCCACCCCGTCCTGTGCGGCCTTGAACAGTCGCGCATTGTCGACTGCGATGGCCGCCCGGTTCGCGATCTCCTCGGCCAGGTTCAAGTCTTCTTGCCCATAAGGCCGGCCTGATTCAACGCAGATCCAGACCATCACGCCGAGAATCTGTCCGCGTGATTTGAGGGGCACCGCCAATCCGGCGCTTACGTGCGTTCCAATCGATGCCTCATATTGTGAGCGGCTTAGCGCGAGTGGCTCCTCGATGTCGCCGGTAGCATCGGGGAGCAGGACCGACTGCCCGGTGCGGTGAATGACTTGCAGCGGCTGCTCCGGTTTTTCGCCGCCCGGATAATCGCGAAAAAACTCACGGGCGCGATGGCTGCGCGCGGGATCGCTATGCGCGCTGGTCACCATCTCGAGTTTTCCCAGATCAGATTGAAGGAAAATTATACAATCGTCGGCGAGCGCGGGAACGATGATCCCGGTGACGTTGGCCAGCGTCGTTTCATAATCCAGTGAAGTATCCAGGGTCCTGCCCGCTTCGGCCAAAATTCGCAGCCGCTCGTCAAACTGCTTGTGCCTGGTGATGTCGGTGGCAACCGCGCGAATCATCGGCCGTCCGTCAGGCGCGGTACTTACCCTGGCCGCATCTCGTATCCAGATGATTCGCCCATCGGCGCGCCGCGCGCGGAATTCGACCTCGAAATCACGGCCACTTCGCATTCCGGCCGCATACTGGCCCATCGCCCGATCGTGATCGTCCTCGATGATGATTCGGCGCGACGAATTGGCTTCCTTGAGCTCTTCGGCGGGGTAGCCGAAAAGTCCTTCCGCCGACTGATTGACGTAAGTGACTTCTTCGATCGGCACGCCGCGACCCTCCCAGACCGACGCTTGCAGGCCGTTCAGAAGATCATTGAACCGCTGATTGGCCAATCTCTCGGCTTCGTACAGGCGCGCGTTATCGATCGCGTAGGCGGCGTGAAACGCGACCTGCTCGGCGATTTTTAGATCGTCTTCGGTGTAACGCCGTTCCCCATCGACGTTGAACCAGTTCATCGCACCGATAATCTCGCCGCGCGCCTTAAGCGGAACGATGATTCGCGACCGCAGTCCCAGGCGGAGAACCACGTGAAGGATCTCTTCATTGGGTGCGGGATCGAGCGCCACTTCAGGATCCTGAATGAGTTGCGATCGGCCGTCCCTCAAAACCTCAAACAGCGGCATCTTCGGATGCTCGCGCGGATTGAGTCGTTTCAGGAACTCAAACAGGAGATTGCCTCGCGCTTCATCTGTGTGAGCGCGCGCAACCAAATGCGGATCGCCATTTTCTCCGCGCAGAAAGATGAGACAATCGTCGGCGAGAACTGGAACGATGAGGCCGGTGACTTTTTTGAGGGTCGCCTGATAATCGAGCGAGGTGGACAATTCCTGTCCGGCCCGCGCGAGCAGGTCGTTCGGGATCTCGCGTCGCTTTGAGGCGCCAGGCTTCTCCGGCGCAGCGATACGCCGGGCGAGCGAAGTCTTCGGCTTCGGACTTCTAGGTTCCCGCACAGGTCCTTCCAGGTGATTAAGGTGCCGACCGCATCACCTTAGACAGGACCGGTCGCAGATTCCAGCCCATCCTCCAAGCGGCAGCC
Source organism: uncultured delta proteobacterium (assembly GCA_963761255.1). Taxonomy (GTDB): domain Bacteria; phylum Desulfobacterota; class Binatia; order Binatales; family Binataceae; genus DATGKG01. The sequence goes on along the minus strand of CAVXGH010000007.1, from coordinate 43,484 downwards.
TCGACGATGCCTCAGCGCGGGTACTCGGGCGTCACCTCGATCGCGAGCTTTTCGGTGCCACGCAAAATCGTGAGCGGCATCTTGGCGTCGGCGCCTTCGTCGCTGAGCAGCTTGTGCAGCACATCGATGCTCGTCACTGGATGCTCGCCGAATGCGATCACGATGTCATTGGGGCGAATTCCTGCCTTGTCGGCCGCGCCTCCGGCTTCGACCGAGGACACCATCACACCGCGTTCGACCGCGAGCCGATGGAACCTCACTACTTTGCGCTGAATCGGCACGTTCATCCCCGCGATACCTAGATGCGCGCGGATGATACGTCCATCGCGCATGAGGCGCGCGGCGACGAACTTCGCCGTGTTCACGGCGATCGCGAAACAGATTCCCTGCGCCGGCAAAATGACCGCCGTGTTGACACCGATCACCTGGCCTCGCGAATTCACCAGTGGCCCGCCGGAGTTGCCAGGATTCAGCGCCGCATCGGTCTGGATGACGTTGTCGATCATCCTGCCCGACGCCGCGCGGAGCGACCGGCCCATCGCGCTGACGACGCCCGCCGTCACGCTGTACTGGAATCCATAGGGACTTCCTATTGCGATTGCGACCTGGCCGACTTTCAACGCCGAGGAATCTCCCAACTCGGCAGCGACCAGATCGGGTCCACCAATCCGCAGCACGGCGAGATCGGAATCGGGATCATCGCCGACCACTTCCGCCGCAAATCTGCGTCCATCAAGCAAGGTCACATGCACCGATGCGGCGCGATTGACGACATGGCTATTGGTTAAAACAAACCCATCGGGGGTGAAGACGAACCCGGAACCCGAGCCTCCATGTGGCCCGCCCGAGGTCTTCGCATGCGCGACTTCGACATGCACGACGCTGGGGCTGACCTTCTCAGCCGCGCCGGAAACCGCCGTCGAGTAGGCGTCGAGGAGTTGCGCATCGTTCGGTTGACGGGAACCGGGCGCGGCGGGAGCCACCGGCCGGTAATCATCGTTGAGTATGCGACGTACCGTGGCTTTCATCGTAAAGGGAAACATAACCATTCCCGGCGATGCTGAGAGAGATCGAAAAAGGCTCTGATTTCCTAGAATCCCAGGTGCAGGCGCTGGAGGATTTCGGTGCCGTGATGGGCCAGGATGCGCGAGAGCGCGAACATCAGCCCGAAGAATGCGCCGAAGATGCCGCCGTTGACGCGAATCCAATCGAGATGCTGGCGGGTCTTCGATTCGATCTGATACCTGATTTTTTCGTCGTCCAGCTTCATCAGGTTTTCCTTGACCATCGCGGTGATTTGCCCGCGGCTGGTCGCCACCGCCCGCTCCACGAAAGTATCGATGACGCGGGCCGCCAGCTCGTGCGCGGAGCTTTCGGGATCGTGCAGCTGCTGGCCGATTTCATGCACCGCGCTTTCCAGCGTCACCATCAGCTCGGGATCGTTGCGCAGTTGCGGCAGCCGGCTGCGCAGATTCGAGGCGACCTGCGAGCTGATCGATCTCACTCCGATGCGATTGAGCGCGGCATAGATGCGCCGATAGGAGTTGGGCAGCGCCTTGCGCAGGAAGGTCTCCAGGCGATCGACGACTTCGGGCGCCTCGAAGTACATCGCGGCGCGATTGAGCAGACGATCGAATGCCGGCGTGGCGAGGAACTCGGCGAGGTCAACATCCTCAAGCGCGGTACCCAGCTTCCCAACCAGGTTCATCCGATTTAGTCGCTCGCCGATCATCGAGGGCGTCAGCCATTCCTTCTCGATGGTGTTGGCGATCCCGTTGATGAGTTTCTCGCGATTGCGCGGCAGCACGCCAGAGCCGGGCAGGTACCATTTGCGCTCGAAGATCATCCGCAGCGCGATGTAGTCGCACAGTCCGCCGATGAGCGCCGCCTCTGCTATCGCGACGATCATCTCGGCCGTCGAATGCCACGGGGTGAAGCGCAGCGCGGCCCATGCCACGACATACACCAGCGCCGAAAACGCCAGCGTCAGGTCACCCTTATGAGTGAAGAGAAAATTCTTGAATCCCGACGGCGCGGGTTGGTCTTCCTCCATCACCCGCCCGTTCGGACTAGGCGGCGAATCGGGAAATTTCAGCCTCGAGGCCGAGGCATCCGCGCTCGCGGCAGTATCCGGATGGCTCGCTTCCACATCATCTATTGTAGCTGAAACGCGCGCGGCATCCCTCGCCGGGCAGTGGGAACACGCAGCGTGAGTAAGTTAAGATAGGCACCTCTATGCAGTGGACGACCGCGAAAATCAGGCAATCCTTTCTCGATTTCTTCAAGCAGCGGGGCCATGAGATCGTGCCCTCGGCCTCGATCATTCCGCGAGGCGACGCGACGCTGCTCTTCACCAACGCCGGCATGGTGCCGTTCAAGGACTACTTCCTTGGCATTCGGACGCCGGCCTCGAAGCGGGTTGCTGATAGTCAGAAGTGCCTGCGCATCTCGGGCAAGCACAATGACCTCGAAGCGGTCGGACGCGATACATACCACCATACTTTTTTCGAGATGCTGGGTAACTGGTCGTTCGGGGATTACTACAAAGAGTCGGCCATCCCGTGGCATTGGGAGCTCATCACCAAAGTCTGGAAGATTCCGACCGAGCGACTGTGGGCGACGATTTACACCGATGACGACGAAGCCGAGGGTTACTGGAAGAAGATTCCGGACCTGCTCCCGGGCCGCATCCTGCGCTTCGAGAAGGAAAATTTCTGGGAGATGGGCGACACCGGGCCATGCGGTCCGTGCTCGGAGATCCACTACGATCGTGGCGAGGGGGCGTGCAAAGCCACCTCGCATCCGGGCGTGACGTGCGCGGTGAACGTCGATGGATGCGAGCGTTTCGTCGAGCTCGGCAACCTGGTCTTCATCCAGTACAACCGCGACGCGTCGGGCAATCTGACGCCGCTGCCGATGAAGCATGTCGACACCGGCAGTGGACTGGAGCGGATCGCGGCAGCGATCCAGAGCATCGAAACCGGCAAGCTGCTGGGCAACTACGACATCGATTTGTTCCAGACGATCATCAAAAGCATCGAGCGCGTGACCGGCGAGATCGGCAACGGCGCGCGCTACGGCCAGAACGAGGAGTTCGATATTTCCTTTCGCGCGATCGCTGATCATGCACGCACAGTGAGTTTTCTGGCTGCTGAAGGGTTGACTCCCGGCAACAACGATCGCGAATACGTTATGCGCCGCCTGGTGCGGCGCGCCGCGCGCCACGGCCGTTATCTTGGAATCCACACCGCGTTCCTCGCGCAGGTGCAGAAGGGCGTCATCGATGCGATGGGCGAAGCATATCCGGAGCTTCGCGCTGAGGCGAAGAAAATCGCCGAAGTCGTCGCGGCCGAAGAGGTGCGCTTCGGCGAGACGCTCGATCGCGGCCTCGAACTGATCGATGCTGAACGCGCGAAGATGAAATCCAGCGGCTCGCGGATCCTATCCGGCGACGTCGCATTCAAACTCTACGATACCTACGGTTTTCCGCTCGATCTGACGCAGGACGTCCTGCGTAACGACGGCATCGAGGTCGATGTGAAAGGCGTCGAGGCGTTGATGGACCAGCAACGCGAGCGCGCTCGCGCGGCGCGCAAGGACGACATGGCTGCTCCGGAAATTCAGCTCGCGGCAGGAACTTCCTCGCGCTTCGTCGGTTATCACGAATACGAGCGCGACGCCGATGTGATCGCGGCGACTGCGGGTGACGATGGATCCGCGGTGGTCGTCGTCGCGGAAACTCCTTTCTATCCCGAGGGGGGCGGGCAGGTCGGCGATCGCGGCGTCATCGAGGCCGAATCGGGCGCGCTCCTTGAGGTCGTTGACACGCGCAAAGCAGACGGCTCAATCGTGCACATCGGACGATTGCTGCGCGGCGAAATCGGTGAGTTTGAGAAAGGCCGGCGCGTGCATCTCAAAGTGGACAGGGAGCGGCGCGATGCTTCGATGCGTAATCATTCGGCCACCCACATCCTCCACTACGCGCTGCGCGATGTGCTCGGTGACAAGGTGCATCAGGCGGGCTCGCTGGTCGATCCCAATCGGCTGCGCTTCGATTTCCATCATAACGGGGCGATTTCCGAAGGCGACCTGCAAACCATCGAGGAGGAAATCAACGCGCGCGTGCGCGAGAACGCGCCGGTCCGCATGGATGAGATGGCGTACAACGACGCCATCAAGGCGGGCGCACTCGCGTTCTTCGGCGATAAATATGGCGACGTGGTCCGCGTCATTCGGATGGGTGATTTTTCCGTCGAGCTATGCGGCGGGACTCATGTCGATGCGACCGGACAGATCGGCATGTTCAAGCTGGAGGCCGAATCGGGAATCGCGGCGGGCGTGCGACGCGTCGAGGCGCTGACCGGCGCGGGCGCTCTGGAAGCGGTCCGCAAGCGCGAGAAGATTCTCGAGGACATCGGGCATTACCTCGGCGCGCGCGATGCGCAGGCGCTCGACCGCCTCGAAAAGCTGGTCGCGCGCGAGAAGGAACTGGAGAAGAAGCTGCGCGCGATGGAACAGAAGCTCGCCTCGGGCGCCGCCGATGGCGCCACTTCGGGTGAGAATGTTGTCGTCGCGCATGGAGTGAAAATCGTGACGCGCAAGCTCGACGGCATCGAGGCCGCGTCGCTGCGCGAGATCGCCGACAAGATGCGCCAGAAGCATGGCTCATGCATCGCGGTGGTAGGCTCGACTCTCGGCGACAAGGTTGCGCTGGTGGTCGCGGTGACGCCGGACCTGGCGGGCAAGCACAAGGCAGGCGACATCATCAAGGCGATCGCACCGATTGTCGGCGGCTCCGGCGGCGGGCGTCCCGATTTCGCGCAAGCCGGCGGCAAAGATCCCTCGCAGCTCGATGCGGCGCTGGAGCGCGTCGCATCGCTCGTCGGGTAAAACCGACCTATTCCTTGCCGCGAAGGCCTTCCAGCTCGCGCAACGCGCGCTCGAGGATCTCGCGCACTTTGTCCGCATCCGAGGATGAGGCACCCGACATCGCGCTGAAGGCTGCCTTCATCACGCGCTCGGCGGGGCGCACAATTTCCTGCACCTCGGGATCGAATGCCGCGCGCCATTCGTTCCACATCTTCGCGCGCCGCCAGATGCGCTCGACGACGTCGTCTTCGAGGCGAAGCTCGCGCCTGCCCTCCTCGGTGATGCGAAAAACGCGCTTGCCTTCCTGCGCCTCCGCCGCGATGAGCCCCTCGTCCTCCAGTTGCTGCAGAGTCGGGTAGATGGTGCCGGCACTGGCGCGATAGATCCCGCCCGAGCGCTGGGCAAGCATCTTCATCAGCTCGTAACCATGACGGGGACCGTCGGTCAGCAGAGAAAGAATCGCGAGGCGGACTTCGCCGGGGCCGAAGAAGCGGCTGCGCGGAGCCCATGAGCCAAAACCCGGGCGACATCCGCCGCCACGCGCCCAATAAGCATGTCTTCCGAACATATGGATGACCTCCTGACGAAATCGATATATCGTACGATATACTTTGCGTCATGTCTAAAGCAAGCTCGCACGCAAGGAATCATTAGCCTCTTTGCATCACCTGAGAACCTCTGCTACTTTTACGACGGTCCAGGAATATCACCGTAACTCCATGATGCTTACCGACAAAGCCAGAACTCCGGCGAAAGCCCATGGAGATGTGTGCGCGATGTTCCATTGACGTTTAGATAACCACAACACGCGATCACAAAGGCCATGGGTGCTAATCCGCATCCGTGGCCTTTTTTATTTCACGCAACCGAGCGCGTCCGAGGAGGAAATCATGCTGATAGAAATCGATCACCTGACCAAAGTTTTCGGAAAATTTGTCGCGGTGAACGATGTGTCGTTCGAGGTGCGCCCGGGTGAAATCGTCGGCCTGCTCGGTCCCAATGGCGCCGGCAAAACGACCACCATCCACATGATGCTCGGACTGATTTCGCCGACCTCCGGCGAGGTGCGGATTTTCGGCCGGCGCTTGGAGGAGCATCGCCAGGAGATCCTCGAGCAGATGAACTTCACCTCGCCCTACGTCGCGTTCCCGATCCGCCTCACGGTGTTCGAGAACCTGATGGTGTTTGCGAGGATGTACAACCTGCGCGATCCGCGCGGGAAGATCGCCGAGCTGGCGAAGCTGTTCGGTATCGAGGAGTTGCTGCGCAAGCCGGTCTCGCGGTTGTCATCGGGAGAGACCACGCGGGTCGGCCTCTGCAAGGCCTTCATGAACGATCCGAAGCTGCTGCTCCTCGATGAGCCGACGGCGTACCTCGATCCGCAGATCGCATCGCAGGTGAAACAGATCCTGCTCGACATGCAGCGCGAGCGCGGCACGACGATTCTCTACACCTCGCACAACATGGCGGAGGTCGAGAAGATGTGCGCGCGGATCATTTTTCTGAGCCGCGGGCGCGTGCTCGCGAGCGGCACGCCGATCGAAGTTACCCAGACGATCCTCCAGGAGGATCGCGACGAACCTGCGCTGGAGGAGGTTTTCCTCCATGTCGCGCAAAGGCAAACCAATGAAGCCGCATAGAATCAAAGCTGTGATGCTGCGCCACACCTACGAGGCGCGCCGCAACATGGATCGCGTGATCGACATGGTCTACTGGCCGGTCCTCGACATCATCGTGTGGGGGTTTTTCACCATCTACCTCGGACGCGGGAATCATCTGCAGCCCGGAATGATCAGCTTCATGCTCGGCGCGATCATCCTGTGGGGACTGTTCTTCGGATTTCAGCGCGACATGGCGGTCGGCTTCCTCGACGAGCTGTGGTCGCGCAACCTGGTGAACCTGTTCTCGACGCCACTCTCAGTGGCCGAGTACATGACCGGGCTCATCGCGGTGAATATCGCGAAAGCGATGGTGGGGATGAGCTGCGCGGCGCTGATCGCGTGGGTGTTCTACGCCTTCGACATTTTCCCGAAGCTGCCGGCGTTTCTGCCCTTCATGCTGAACCTGGTGCTGTTCGCGCTGGCGCTCGGAATCATCATCACCGGGCTGATCTTTCGCTATACGACGAAGATCCAGGGCCTCGCATGGAGCTTCGCGGGTTTGTTGATGCCGCTCTCGTGCGTGCTCTATCCGCTGAAGTCGCTGCCGAAGTATCTGCGCCCGGTCGCATGGATGTTGCCGACGACCCATGCCTTCGAGGGAATGCGCCAGGTGTTGGCGGGCGGAGGATTTTCCTCGCGCGACTTCGGATGGGGCCTCGCGCTGAACGTGGGATATTTCGTGTTTGCGATCATATTTTTCCGCTGGATCTTCGAATCGGCGCGGTCGCGCGGACTATTGGTGAAGTTGGAATAAGAGACCTAACCCCCAGCCCCTTCCCTTTAAGGAAGGGGAGAGAATGGGTGTTTTCAGAAAATCGCGCCTTTGTTCTGTGATTCCCCTTCGTTCGAGGGAAGGGGGAGGGGGTTAGGCCTACCGCTGGCCGAACCATGTTGGCTTCGCGATCGCCTGCCAGCGCGCGCGGATGGCGTCGAACTCCGCTTTCGGCAGCGGCCCGGAGGATGCGCGTTCGGCGTTGCCCGCGATGCGCTCCGGCTTCGCGGTCCCAACGATCGCGGTGTGTACACCGGGAACGCTGAGCGTGAAGCGCAGCGCGGAGGAGAAAGCATCGGCGGCGGGTCGCGCGAGGAAATCGTAGTCGAGCTTCTTCAGTCGGTCCCAATACTCGCGCGAATAGTCACCCGACGCGACGCGGCTTTGAAGCCATATCGCGTTGGCGACCGGACGTTTCGCGATCACACCGATGCCGCGCTTCCTCGCGAGCGGCAGCACGCGATCGATGGATTCCTGATCCGCAATGCTCACCGAAATCTGCAACGCATCGAAGGCGCCCGTCTCGATGGCATAAACCGCGTCGTCACTGTCGCCGCTATAGCCGATGAACCGGGTCTTGCCCGCGCGCCTGGCATCCTCGATCGCGCGAATGACCTCGCCCTTGCGCAGCCTCTCCTCAGAGCAGCTGTGCAGTTGCAGCAGGTCAACGTGATCGGTGCGGAGATTTTTCAGACTCTGATCGATGCTCCTGGCGATGAGCCGCGGGTCCCATTCGTGGTAGCCAAGCTGATCGAGTGCGCTGGTGACATGGCCGCATTTGGTGAAGAGATGAAACTCCTCGCGGCGATGGCCGATCGTTTTGCCGATGAGGGCCTCGCTGTTCTCGTAGCATTCCGCGGTATCGATGACGTTGATGCCGGCGTCGAGCGCCGCGCCGAGAATCTTTCCCGCCACTTTCTGACTGGCATCCTGGTAGCCGATTTCCGAACCGCCGAAACCAAGCACGCTAACTTTGAGTCCGGTCTTTCCGAAGCTGCGGTATTCCATTGCTTCACCATAAAACAATTCCACTGAGGGTTTGAAAGGACGTGCGGAATTTTGTGGCGCTTCGCGCGATAAGAATTCAACGGGTCGTTCGCGAACGACCCCTACGGGGAAAAATTCCGGAAACCATAAAGAGGCAGGCCGCGAAGCATCGTGCTTGGCGGCCTGCGGTGTGAGAATCGCGATGAAAGGATTTAGGCTTGCGCGCGGGGGCCTTGCTGCGGGCCGCGGATCAGCTTGCCCGGCATCGCTTCGGTCGGGACGCCATCCTTGAAAGTCACTTCGCCACTTAAGATGGTGAACTTGTAGCCTTCGGCGCGCTGGATGAGACGGCGGCCGCCGGCGGGAAGATCGAACACCATCTGCGGCGCATGCAGTTTGAGCGCATCGAGGTCGATGACGTTCAGGTCGGCCTTCATCCCCGGCGCGAGGACGCCACGATCGCCGAGGCCGTAGAGCTTGGCGGTGTCGCTGGTCTGCAGGCGCACGGCGGTTTCGACCGGCATCTTCTCGCCGCGGCTGCGATCGCGCACCCAATGCGACAACATGTAGGACGGCATGCTCGCATCGCAGATGAGTCCGCAATGCGCGCCGCCATCGCTAAGTCCCAGCGTGGTCACGTCATCGAGCAGCATCTCGCGCAGCGCGTTGTGATTGTATTCCGCGTAGTTGCCGAACGGCATGTAGAGCAGCTCGCGTCCGTTGCGCTCGAGCAGCAGATCGTAGGTCAACTCGGCCGCGCTCACGCCCATCTTTTCCGCGCGCGCCGCCACGCTCGATTCGCGGGTCGGCTCGTAGTCGGGCGGATCGCCGAGCGGGAAAAATTTGGTGAAGTTGGTGACCATGAAGCGGGTCGCCTTGTCGTGGACGCTCGGCTCTTCCGAGAGGATTTGCGCGCGCATCGCAGGCTCGCGCATTTTCGCGACGCGCTCATCGATCGGCAAGTGCGCGATGGTCTTATAGGTCGGATGCGTGATGAACGGATGCAGCGAGCTTTCGAGGCCCATCAGCAATCCGGTCGGGCGCGCGGAAATCTGCGGCGCCAGATGCGCGCCCTTCGCGTTCAGCTCCTTCACTCGCGCCATCATCTTGCGATACGAATTCGGTTCCTTGTCAGTCTGCGCCATCGCGAAGGTGATCGGCAGCCCGGTCTCCGCCGAGAGCTTCACCATCCACTCCATGGTCGCGTCGGGGCCGACCATGTCGGATGCCATTTCAAAAACGCCATGCCCGGCCTGACCGAGCGCGCGCCCGATGCCGAGCAGTTCGTCCTCGCTGGCGAAAGTTCCCGGCACCAGCTCCTTGTTCTTCGCGCGATGCAGCATGGTGCGCGAGGTGGTGAAGCCTAGCGCGCCGGCCTTGATGCCATCGCGCACGACGGCGGCCATCTTCTCGATATCTTCGGGAGTCGCGGCTTCGTTATGCGCGCCGCGCTCGCCCATCACGTAGGCGCGGACCGAGCCATGCGGCACCTGCACGCCGACATCGACCGCGCGCTTCATCTTCTCGACCGCGTTCATGTACTCGGGAAAGCTTTCCCAGTTCCACTTGATGCCTTCGGCGAGCGCGGTGCCGGGAATGTCCTCGACGCCTTCCATCAGGCCGATGAGGAACTCTTCCTTGCCGGGCTCGACCGGCGCGAAGCCGACGCCGCAGTTGCCCATCACCAAAGTGGTGACGCCGTGCCAGCTCGAGGGAGTCAGATACGGATCCCAGGTGACCTGGCCGTCGTAATGAGTGTGGATGTCGACGAAGCCGGGAGTGACGAGCAGTCCGGTCGCGTCGATTTCGCGCCGCGCCGCGCCGGCCTTGCCGCCGACTGAAGTGATCTTGCCGTTATCGATCGCGACATCACCGATGAAGCTGGGTTTGCCGGTACCATCGACGATTTTTCCATTGCGGATTACGAGGTCATGCATACTCTCGGTTCCTCTCGAAGTTCTCCTGAACGTTCGTTTAATAAAGCAAGGCGGCGTTCCATCTTCAAGGCAAAATTAGCGCGGGGCGAACTCCAAAAAATATTGATACGGCAGGAAGTCATGTTTGGCGATCAGTCGAAAGCCCGCGTCATGAAACTCGGCATTGATGAGCGGTAACGAGATCTTTTGCTCGGGCGGCGGACCCACCGGCAGCGCTTCCTTTTTGAAATCGATGTCGATCACGCGGCCGCCCGGCTTTAAAGCGGGCAGCAGTTTGCGCAAATAGGCCGGACGATTCTCGATGTGATGAAGCGTGTCGCAGAAGAACACCACGTCCACCGAATGTGGCGCGAGCGCGGGATCATCGGGCTTCACCAGGCGGGCCTCGTAGTTGTTCAGATGCAGTTTCTTCGCGTCGGCTTTCATGTACGCGACCATCGAGGGCTCGATATCGAGGCCGATGGCGTGGCCCTTCGGACCTACGGCCTTTGCGAAGCGGCGAGTGAAGAATCCAGTGCCCGCGCCGATATCGACGATCGTCTGCCCCGGCTTGAGGCCGAGGGTTTCAACCACCGAGTCGGGCTCCTGCCACTTGATGCGCTCTGGGGATTCGAAAATCTTCGCCCAATGATTGGCGTCGTGAAAATCATGATGAGCGCTTTCGACGTGCTGTTGCGCGGCTGCCGGATACGCGATCGCAAGCGCTAACGTCAGCGCCATCATGGCGATGGTGATCGTTCGGATGTTCAAGCCGCTAAGTGTGCCAATTTCATCGAGCGTCGTCGATTCGGGCGCGAGGCGAAATTCAGGCCTTGGGCTTGCCGCCTTCGATCGGACCGCCGGCGGTTTTCCACGCGCCGAATCCGCCACCCATGTGTGCGACCGGTTCGAGGCCCATCTGCTGCAGGGTCTGCGCGGTCAGTGCCGATCTCCCGCCGGCGGCGCAGAAGAAGATGAACTTCTTCCCCGACTCAAAAACCTTCCGATAGTAGGGGCTCGCCGGATCGATCCAGAATTCGAGCATCCCGCGCGGCGCGTGGAATGCGCCTGGGATACGGCCGTCGCGATCGAGTTCGCGGATATCGCGAATGTCGACCAACAGGATGTTCGGATCATCCTTCAATTTGATCGCGTCCGCGGCCTCGATGGTTTCAATCTCGGCATTCGCCTCGGCCACCATCTGGTTGACTGATTTCTTAAGCTTCAATGGCATCGTTCAACGTCCTTTGAATCAACGTCCCTTAAACTTGGGGTCGCGACGCTGCACCAGCGCGGCCGCGCCTTCGCGAAAATCTTCGGTTTGAAAGAGCGAGCTCTGCGCCAGCGATTCCAGATCCATGAAGGTGGATTTATCGACGCTCTGTCCGATGTCGATGATGCGCTTGGCGAGGCCCACCGCCATCGGGGCATTGCGAGCGATCTCGCGCGCAAGCTCCTCGGCAGCGGCGATTTGGGCGCCTTCACCGACCACGCGATTGACCAGCCCAATGCGCTCGGCTTCGACCGCATCGATCATACGCGCAGTCATGATGAGTTCCTTGGCCCTCGCGTAGCCGACGGTTCGCGTCAGCCGCGTGGTGCCACCGACATCAGGCACCAGGCCGATACGTGTCTCCGGCATCCCCAGCTTGGTCCCGGTCGCGGCGATGCGCGCATCGCATGCGAGCGCGAGTTCCAGGCCGAGGCCGCCGACGTAGCCATGCAGCGCGCCGATGACGGGCTTTTCGATTCTCTCCAACGCATCGAGGGAGGCCTGGGAAGCATGCACGAAGCGGCGGAAGCGGGTCAGGTCGGGGCCGCCGCCCGCACCGCCTTGCGCGCCGGTGTCATTGGCGAGCGAAGTAAAGTCGATTCCCGCCGAAAAGACCGCACCCTCGCCATAGATGATGACGGCCCGAACCTCGCGGCGATCAACCTCTTCGAGGGCCTTTGGGAGCGCCTGGAGGACCTCATTATTGATGGCGTTGCGCTTTTCGGGACGATTAAGCGCGATATATGCAATTTCGCCATCGATCCTCACTTTGATGACGCTTTGCGCGGCATCGCTGACGTTTTGCGGCATTGAGAATCCCTCTACTTGGTGAATGTTTGCGCTCGTAGTCCGTCAAAGCACCATAGCACGATTGGAACGGGACTTGCGGAATCGTGCCGTACACAATCAACTTAAAACGGCGAGGCCTTTTGGGCAACGCATCGGCAATTATGGCTTACCTCCCAGGTGTTTTTACATGTCTGAACTGATTTCCACCGTCGAAACTGAACGCCCCCGCATATCGGCTCCCGAACGCCCGTGCCCGTTGCGCATCGCGCAAATCGCGCCCCTATACGAAAGTGTGCCGCCCAAGCTTTATGGCGGAACTGAACGCGTCGTCTCCTATCTGACCGAGGAACTGGTGCGTCGCGGCAACGAGGTCACGCTCTTCGCCTCGGGCGATTCCGTGACCTCGGCCAACCTGCACGCCGGTTTCCCAACCTCGTTGCGGCTGTCCGGCCTCGCGCAAGTGGCCGCCAACGGACTCGGCAATCACATGGCGATGCTCGGCCAGGTTTTTGAGCGTGCCGACGATTTTGACATCATTCATTGCCATCTCGACTACTGGACCTTCGCGTTTTCGAAACTGGTGGAGACTCCAACGATCACCACTTTGCACGGTCGGCTCGATCTCGAAGAACTGGTTCCGATTTTCAAGCAATTCAAAGATCGCCCGCTGATCTCGATCAGTGATTCGCAGCGCAAACCACTGCCGTGGGCAAACTGGGTCTCGACGGTTCATCATGGCGTGCCGCGCGAGCATCTGCAGTTCAATCCCAAGGGCGGAAATTACCTCGCCTTCCTGGGGCGCATTGCTCCCGAGAAGCGCCCGGACATCGCGATTGCGGTCGCGCGCAAGGCCGGCATTCCTTTGAAGATCGCAGCCAAGGTCGACGAGGTCGATCGCGAATATTTCAAGACCACCATCGAGCCGATGATCAACGCGGCGCCCGGCGTCGAGTTCATCGGCGAAATCAACGAAACCCAGAAGAGCGAGTTCCTCGGCAATGCGCTGGCGTTGCTCTTCACCATCGATTGGCCGGAGCCATTCGGCCTGGTGATGATCGAGGCGATGGCCTGCGGCACTCCCGTCATCGCGCGGCCGTGCGGCTCGGTCCCCGAAGTGATGCGCGATGGCGTCACCGGGTTCATCGCATCGGAGTTCGACGACCTCGTCGCGGCGGTCAAAAAGGTTGACTCCATTTCGCGCGCGGCCTGCCGCGAGGAATACGAGAGTCGGTTCGCCGTCGACGTAATGGCGGAAAAGTACGAGCGCATCTATCGCGAGCTGATATCGATCAGCGGGCGCTAGCCGGGCGCATAAGCAATCCGCGCATTGACAATCAGCGAGCGCGAGGTCGAACGTCTATTACACGTTTGCCTCGCGCTCGTTCATTTCGCGGTAACGCGCATCATGTAGCCTGAATGCCGAATGGGAGGGCATCGGGAATCGTCCAACACAAGCAATGAAAACATTACCCGGGAAACCTTATCCGCTCGGCGCCACTTGGGATGGTGCCGGCGTTAATTTCGCCCTCGCGTCCGAAAATGCCACCGGGGTCGAGGTCTGCCTCTTCGGTGGCGAGGACGGCAATCAGCAACTGGAATGTATCCCCGTCGCAGAGCAGACCGGCTTCGTTTGGCATGTCTACCTGCCCGAAGTCCGGCCCGGCCAGCGTTACGGATACCGAGTTCATGGACCCTACGATCCCGGCAACGGTCATCGGTTCAATCCTGCCAAGTTGTGTCTCGATCCCTACGCGAAGGCGATCGATCGTACGATCGATTGGAACGACGCGCTGTTCGGTTACGAGATCGGCAATGCCGATGCGGATTTGAAAAAGGACGAACGCGACAGCGCCCCCTTCGCGCCCAAAAGCGTCGTCATCGAGCCGTGGTTCGATTGGGAAGGGGACCGGCGTCTGTCGATTCCGTGGGAAGACACCATCATCTATGAACTCCACGTCAAGGGGATGACCAAGCTGCATCCCGCGATGCCGGAGGAGACTCGCGGCACCTATGCGGGCCTCACGCATCCGGCCGTCATCGATCATCTTAAACGGCTGGGCATCACGGCGGTTGAGCTGATGCCGGTTCATCATTTCGTCGCCGATAGACACCTGGTGGAAAAGGGCCTGACGAATTACTGGGGCTACAACTCGATCGGCTTCTTCGCTCCTGATGTTCGTTACTCCGCGAGCGGCTCAACCTCCCAACAGGTCTCCGAATTCAAGCTGATGGTGAAGGAGTTTCATCGCGCCGGCATCGAGGTAATCCTCGACGTGGTCTACAACCACACCGCCGAAGGCAATCAGCTGGGCCCGACGCTGTCATTTCGCGGCATCGACAATGCGACCTACTATCGCCTCGCGGAGGACCGCCGCTACTACGTCGATTACACCGGATGCGGCAACAGCCTGAACATGCGCCATCCGCGGACGCTGCAATTGATCATGGACAGCCTGCGCTACTGGATCACCGAGATGCATGTCGACGGCTTCCGCTTCGACCTCGCCGCGACGCTCGCGCGCGAGCTTCATGAGGTAGACAGGCTGAGCGCGTTCTTCGACATCATCCAGCAGGACCCGGTGATTTCGCGGGTCAAGCTGATCGCCGAGCCATGGGACGTCGGCGAGGGTGGCTACCAGGTTGGCAATTTTCCACCACTGTGGTCGGAGTGGAACGGCAAGTATCGCGATTGCGTGCGCGACTATTGGCGAGGGACCGATCAGACCCTCAATGAGTTCGCGGCGCGCCTGACCGGCAGCTCCGACCTCTATGCGTGGAGCGGACGGCGTCCGTACGCCAGCATCAACTTCATCACCGCGCACGACGGCTTCACGCTCAACGACCTGGTGTCATACAACGACAAGCACAATGAGGCGAACGGCGAGGAGAATCGCGACGGCGAAAGCAACAATCGCTCGTGGAACTGCGGCGCCGAAGGGCCTACGGATGATTCCGAGATCAACACGCTGCGCGCGCGCCAGAAGCGCAACTTTATCGCCACGCTGATGTTCTCGCAGGGCGTCCCGATGCTCCTGGCGGGCGACGAGATCGGCCGCTCACAGCAGGGCAACAATAACGCTTACTGCCAGGACAGCGAGTTATCGTGGTTCCCGTGGCATCAGGCGGATCGCGACCTGCTCGAGTTCGCGCACACCGTGATCGAGTTCCGCAAGCAACACTCCAATTTCAGGCGTCGGCGGTTTTTCCAGGGTCGTCCGATTCGCGGCGAGGAAGTCGGCGACATCGGATGGTTCAAGCCCGACGGCGAGCATATGTCCGACGAGGACTGGAACAGCGGCTTCGCTAAATCGATCGGCGTGTACCTCAATGGCGATGCGATCCCGGGGGTCGGACGGCGCGGCGAGCCGCTCCACGACGACAGCTTCTACCTGCTTTTCAATGCACATCACGAGGCGATGGATTTCGTGCTGCCGGACGGTCCCTGGGGCAAGCGCTTCGAGAAAGTCCTGGACACGACACGACGCGAGAACAGCCGTCAGCGCGCGATGAAAGCGGGGACCAAGGTTCACGTCGAAGGGCGCTCGGTCGTGCTGCTGCGCCGCGTCGAGTGAAAGCCTAACTCGCAGACACACACATCGATCGAAGCTCGAGGCGAAGGGCCGCTGAATCCGCGCCATTAGCTCGCGTCTAATCCATGTCCCCCTAACTTCAAACCTCTACGAGGAAGGACATGGCCCACAAAAACTCTCGAGACGCTCGCAAGCGTGCGAAGCTGGATGATCAAGCAATCGACTTCGGCCGCGGTGGCGATACTCATCAAACCGCCGCCGATGACGTTGAAGCTCTAACCACGCAACAGGGAGTTCCGGTCGCCGACGATCAGAACTCGCTCCGAATCGGCTCGCGCGGACCGACCGCGCTGGAAGATTTCCATTTCCGCGAGAAGATTTTTCATTTCGATCACGAGCGCATTCCCGAGCGCGTGGTGCATGCGCGCGGCTACGGCGCGCATGGCTTCTTTGAGAACTACGAATCGCTGGCGGACCTCACCAGTGCCGACCTCTTTCAACGCGCGGGCGAGAAGACGCCGCTCTTTGTGCGCTTCTCGACGGTGGCCGGCAACAAAGGCTCCGCGGATCTCGCGCGCGATGTGCGCGGCTTCGCGGTCAAGCTTTATACGAAGCAGGGCAACTGGGATATCGTGGGCAACAACATCCCGGTGTTCTTCATCCAGGATGCGATCAAGTTTCCCGATCTCATTCATGCCGCGAAACAGGAACCCGATCGCGGCTTCCCGCAGGCGCAAACCGCGCACGATAATTTCTGGGACTTCATTTCGCTGACGCCCGAGAGCATCCACATGGCGATGTGGATCATGTCGGACCGCGCGATCCCGCGCTCGTTCCGCTTCATGGAAGGATTCGGGGTGCATACTTTTCGCCTTGTCAACGCGCGAGGAAAGTCGACCTTCGTCAAATTCCATTGGCGCCCGAAGCTCGGCATGCAATCGGTGGTCTGGAACGAGGCGCTGAAGATTAACGGCGCGGACCCTGATTTCCATCGGCGCGATTTGTGGCAGGCGATCAAGTCCGGCGACTTTCCGGAATGGGAACTGGGGCTGCAACTCTTCGATGAGAAATTTGCCGACCGCTTCGAGTTCGATGTCCTCGATGCGACCAAGATCATCCCGGAAGAAGAAGTGCCGCTGCGCAAGGTCGGCAGGATGGTGCTGAATCGATGCGTGGACAATTTCTTCGCCGAAACTGAGCAGGTCGCCTTCTGCACCGCCAACGTCGTCCCCGGCGTGGACTTCTCCAATGACCCATTGTTGCAAGGACGCAATTTTTCCTACCTCGACACGCAGTTGAAGCGGCTCGGCAGTCCCAACTTCACGCGGATCGACGTCAACGCGCCCAAGTGTCCGGTCGCCTTTTTTCAGCAGGATGGTCACATGGCGCTGATGAATCCGAAGACGCGCGCCAACTATGAACCGAATTCGTGGGGCGCCGAGATCGGCGGTCCTCGCGAAACGCCCGAGCAGGGTTTTCATTCGTTCGCGGCGGAGGAAGAAGGACCCAAGCTTCGCGTGCGCGCGGAGAAATTTGCCGACCATTACAGCCAGGCCCGGCAGTTCTACCTCAGTCAGACCGAGGTCGAGCAGGGCCACATCGCCGCGGCGTTTACTTTCGAACTCAGCAAGGTCGAGCGCACCGCGATTCGAAGCCGGATGGTCTCGCATCTGCTCAATGTCGATCGCGACCTGGCGCGGAAAGTCGCCGAGGGACTCCGCCTTCCCAAGATGCCCAAGGCCGCGGAACCTGCGCGCCGTCCGATCACGAATCTCAAGCCCTCGTCGGCACTGAGCATGCTGCTCAACCCGCCGAAGATTTTCGCCGGTCGTAAAGTCGGAGCGCTGCTCTCCGACGGTGTCGATGCCGAATTGCTGGATGCACTACGCAAGGCGTTGCGCAAAGAAGGCGCCATGCTGGAATTGGTCGCGCCGATGGTCGGCGGGGTCGAAGCCAGCGACGGCAAGATGATCGAAGCGCAGCAGAAGATCGACGGCGGCCCCTCGGTGCTGTACGACAGCGTCGCGATCCTCGTGTCGGAGGAGGGCGCGGCCATGCTGGAGAACGAGGCCAGCGTGCGCGACTTCATTGCCGATGCATTCGCGCATTGCAAGTTCATCGCATATGCAGGCAGCGCCAGATCGCTGGTAGCGAAAGTGGTGGGTGATGACCTCGACGACGGATTCGTGGAGCTTAAGTCGTCGCGCGATGTACCGACGTTCATCGCGGCCTGCCGCAAACTGCGCTTCTGGGATCGCGAATCGAAGGTGAAATCGGTTTAGTCGCGTCTCCAGGTTTTCGCATCGAGAGGGCCGGAGCAATCCGGCCCTTCTCGATCACGCCTTCCTACTCCTCACCAGTAAGGGTCGCTTTCATCGCTTGAAGCCTCTATCCTTTGAGACTTCGGGGAGAGTCCTGGGCAGCTTCTCTTAACCTGCGAAAACCGATACTCGCTCATGCAGTGGCCCATTTGCTTAGCCTGTAAAGGCCATGATATCGAAAGTGATTCCGGAGGCAGCCGATGATTCAGAACGTTAAGAAAATCCTTTCGCCCATAGACTTTTCCGAACCTTCTATGAAGGCGCTGGCATCCGCATGGGAGCTGGCGAAGGAAGTCAACGCCAACGAGGTGCACCTGGTCCACGTTATCACCCCGCACCACTTGCTCGGGATCGAAGCGCTGCCGGTGGGCGGGCGCGAGATCGCGCGCGAGGCATCCATGATTGAGCAGGCGGAAGAGGAACTTCTTCGCATCAAGAAGGACGTCCTTGAGAACTCCAAGAGTGTGATCAATGCAACTGTGGTCGGTTCGCCCGCCGCCAAGCTCGGCGACTATGCGCGCGAGCACGGCATCGATCTAATCGTGATGTCGAGCCACGGCCGCACCGGCGCCGACGGCGCATTGATCGGCGGCACTACGGAAAAGCTAATCCGGCACGCCACCTGCGCGGTGCTGGTCCTCCGGCGCTAATCTGAAAGTCGAGGAGCATCGATGACACTGGAACAACAAAAAGAAATCTCGCGTAAGTTTCTGGTCACGCTGGAAAAGCCGGATGCGAAATTTCTCGGCGACGTGCTCGCCGATGACTTCGAATTTGAGATGATGGGCCGGCTGCCCGGCATCGCACCGATGCGGGGCAAGGACGCATTCATCAAGGGCATCACCGCGACGATGGCGGCCATGTTCCCCAAGGGCCTCAATCTGAAGATTCACACGGTGATATCAGAAGGTCCCCACGTTGCTATCCAGGCCGAATCGGATACGGTGGCCGGAAACGGTAAGAAGTACGCTAATCGCTACCACTTCTATTTCCGTTTCGATGGCGACAAACTCGGCCAGGTCCGTGAGTACAACGACGTCAACCATGTGCGCGAAGTCTTCATGTCCTAGCACTGCGACGCATTCTCGCGCGCAATCGGCTTCTCACTTTAACAAAAAAACTCGGGCCGGACGGATCGCTCCGCCCGGCCCAAAGCCAACCGGGAAAAGGGGGGCAAACCCCGGCCAGCGTTCCGTATTGTACTTAACTTTAGACTGCTTGCAATGGCGGAGAGGTTGGCAATCCGCAACATTGACCTCTAATAAGCTAATTGCTCCTTCGTAGTGCCACGCTAGCTCCTATCATGTGGCGACCGTAAGGTGTCTTAAGTCACTTCCCGACCGATTTTCAGATCCCACCTGCGATCGCCGGCAGGAAGTGGATCTCGCTGTTCTCTCGAATCGTATCCAGGACGCCGTTAGTTCCCACCTCGCCATCGATTGAAACCGCGATCGAAGCCTTGATGTCGCCATTATCGAGTAGCTGATCGGCAATTCCAGGGAACTGGCGGTCTAGGTCTGCAATCGCCTCGCGCAGGTTCTTGCCGGATACGGCCACACGATCGCGACCGGCGGTCATCTTTCTCATGAGAGAAGGAATTATTGCGGTTGCCATATAAAATGAAGGGGCCGATCGCTCAACGACGCGCGTCGTATGGATCGGCCCCTCCCGATAGAATCAATCAGTCAGCAGCCGCAGCCTGCAGATCGTGGGTGCGGCGGTTTTCGAGGATCGCCTTGAGCACCCGCGGAGGCGACATCGGCAGTTGCGTCATGCGTACCCCGGTCGCGCGATAGATCGCGTTGGCGACCGCCGCGGGAGGCGGCACGATCGAAACCTCGCCGACGCCGCGCACTCCCAGTGGATGAATCGGGTTCGGGATCTCGACGATCGCCGTTTCGATCATCGGCAGATCAAGACAAGTTGGCATCCGGTAATCGAGCAGCCCGATGTTTCGCAGCGTGCCCTTGGAATCGTAGAAATATTCCTCGTTGAGCGCCCATCCGAGGCCCTGCGAAGTGCCGCCCTGCATCTGGCCTTCGACATAGCTCGGATGAATCGCCTTGCCCGCATCCTGTGCGATGGTGCATCGGAGGACCTGCACCTTGCCGGTGTCAGGATCCACTTCGACATCGACACAGGTTGCGGCGAACGCGGGACCTACGCCGATGCCGCCCGTGCTGACCTGCGCACGCCCGGTGATGGGACCGCCGGTGCGCGCGAGCTTGCTGGCCAGCTGCTTCACGTTCATCGGCTTGATGCCCTCGCCTTCCGCGGAGAACTTGCCGTCCTCATACTTCACATCTTCGGGCTTCTTCTCCCAGGTCTTCGCGGCGCGCTCCTTCAATTGACGCAACGCGTCCTGCGCGGCGTTGTAAACCGCCATTCCGGTGGCAAAAGTGACGCGGCTTCCGCCGGTCACGTCGGTATGGCCGACGGAATCGGTGTCGCCGACGACCGGACGCACATCGGTAACATCCATGCCGAGGACTTCGGCGGTGATCATCGCCATCGCGGCGCGTGATCCGCCGATATCGGTCGAGCCGGTGACGACGCTCGCGGTACCGTCGGTCTGGATGTTCACCGTGGCCGACGACTGCATGCCCGCGTTGAACCAGAACCCGGCCGCCATTCCGCGTCCGCGATTGGGGCCCTTCAGCTCGCTCTTATAATGAGGGCTGTTCCTGATTGCCTCGATCGTTTCGATGAAGCCGATCCGCTTGTAGGCAGGTCCTACAATCTGAGGGGATCCTTCCTTGGCCGCGTTGGCGATGCGGAAATCGATCGGATCCATGCCGCATTTCTCGGCCAGCTCATCGATCACGGTCTCCGACGCAAAGGCCGCGTTGGTCGCGCCCGGCGCGCGATATGCCGCGGTCTTGGGACGATTGACGACCACGTCGTAACCGTCGATCTGGAAATTGTCGATGTTGTAGGGAGCCAGGAGACACATCGCACCAGCGCCGACCGGCGAGCCCGGAAACGCGCCCGCCTCGTATGCCAGCCACACCTCCGCGCCGGTGATCTTTCCGTCGCGAGTGCATCCCATCTTGATTTTGATCTTCGAGCCCGAAGTCGGACCGCTGGCACGCAGCACCTCACCGCGAGTCATCACCAGCTTCACCGGATGACCGGTCTTCTTCGACAGCATCAGCGAGAGCGGTTCGAGATAGATGGTGGTCTTGCCGCCGAAGCCGCCGCCGATCTCGGCCGGAACGACTTTGATTTTGCCGACCGATACGCCGAGCACCTGCGCGCACATCGAGCGCACATCGAATGCACCCTGGGTCGAGCAATAGATCGTTGCCTGGCCGTCGGAATTGTACATCCCGACCGCGTTGTGCGGCTCGATGTACCCCTGGTGGACCATCGCGGTATTGAACTCGCGCTCGACGACGAAGTCCGCCGCGGCGAGGCCCGCGCCGACATCGCCACGCTTGAACTGCAGATGGCTCGCGACGTTGGTCGGATTGTCGCCCTCTTCCTTGTTGCGCAGGTTCGGCAAGAGGACCGCGGCGTTCTTCTTCATCGCGTCGTCCACTGTCATCACCGGAGGCAGAACTTCATAGTCAACCTCGATGAGGCGCAATGCTTCTTCCGCGATGTGCGGGCTGGTCGCCGCGACCGCCGCGATCGCATGTCCATCGTAGAGCGCCTTCTGATGCGCCAGGATGTTCATCGACAGGTAGCGCGGGTTCATCGCCGCTTCGCCAACCTGCTGGACGTTGTCCTCGGCCTCGGGAAGGTCCGCCGAGGTCACGATCGCTTTGACGCCCGGCATCTGCAGCGCCTTCTCGACGTTGATCGATTTGATAATCGCGTGCGCATAGGGGCTGCGCAGCACCTTGCCGAACAGCATGCCCGGAAAGGCATAATCAGCGCCGTACTTCGCGCGACCGGTGACCTTATCGACGCCATCGTGGCGGATCGGCCGGGTTCCGATGACCTTGTAATGTCCGTTCTTTGATTCTGACATGCTCAATCTCCCTGTTTGGGAAGGCCCTAAACTTGTTCTTGCGAAGCTTCGTTTTGGACGTTCATTCTAGAGTGAAAGCGATCGTGGATCACCCACCCGCCTGCAGCGCCTTGGCCGCATCCATCACCGCGTGCACGATTTTGTCGTACCCGGTGCATCGACATAGATTGCCAGCCAGCGCGTAACGAATCTCGGCCTCGGTCGGATTCGGATTGCGATCGAGCAGCGCCTTGGCCGACATTAAAAATCCCGGCGTGCAGATGCCGCATTGCAGGCTCGCGTCCTCGAGGAACTTCTGCTGCAGCGGATGCAGCTTGGCGCCATTCGCGAGCCCCTCGACGGTGGTGATCTTCTTGCCTTCCGCCTCGACCCCGAACATCAGGCAGGAGCAGACCGTGCGCCCGTCGATGATGATGCTGCAGGCGCCGCAGTCACCGGTCAGGCATCCTTCCTTGCTGCCGGTCAGTTCGAGGACGTCGCGCAGCACCTCGAGCATGCTCTGGCGCGGCTCGCACAGAAACTCGACCGTCTCGCCATTGATCGTGGCCTCGACGCGCGTCTTGTGCGCGTGATGGTGGCCGTTGACTTTTCCGTTAGTTGCTTTCTGAGCCATTGCGATAAATTTCCTACTGTTTGTTACGCGCGCGTTCGGCGGCGATGAGGATGGTGCGGCGGGTCAGCACGCCAGTCACATGTTTGCGGAACTCCGCGGTGCCGCGCATGTCATCGATCGGCGTGGCGGCTTCGATCGCGAGTTGCGCGGCCTGCTCGATCGCACCCTGGTCCAGGGTCTTGCCAATGAGCGATTCACTCGCTGCTTTGGCAAAAATCGGCGTCGGGCCGACGGCCCCCAGCGCGATTCTCGCGGCCTTCACTACATCGCCGACCAAAGTGATGGAAGTGCCGACCCCGACCACCGCGATATCCATTTCGTTGCGCGGGATGAAACGCAGATATGCATCCGACGAATGCGGTTTCGGCGCCGGAATCGCAATTTCCACCACGATTTCGCCAGGCTTCAGCACGGTGCGTCCGGGCGACAGGATGAAATCCTCGACCGGGACTTCGCGGATGGCCTTCCCGCCCGCGATGCGTGCCTTGGCGCCGAGCGCAATCAGTGCCGGCGTCGAATCGGCGGCCGGCGAACCATTGCAGAGGTTGCCGCCCACTGACGCGCGGTTCTGGATCTGCAGCGATCCGATGAGGTGCGCGGCCTCGGTCAGACCCGGATAGTGCTTGCGCATCACCTCGCTCTCGTAGACCTCGATGCAGGGGACGGCGGCGCCGAGGCGGACACCCTTTTTGGCATCGAACTTTATCTGGCGCAGCTCTTTGATGTGCTTCAGGTCGACGACGAACTCGGGACGTTTCGCCACCGCGGCGGCGCGAAATTCTTCACTGTGCCCTGAGGGCACACCCGCGCGCAGTTGGATGAGAAGGTCGGTGCCTCCGACGAGTGGACGCGCCTTCTCGCCATGGCGTTTGAGCATCGTCACCGCCTGGGCGACGGTGGTCGGGACTTCATAGCTAATTTCCTGCAACGGAGAAAATCCTCCCAATCAAACTATTGAGGTCGTAAGTTGGTTACTTAGATAGCCTACTTCGGGCGTGATCGAAAAGCCCTACGGGCACAGAGCTTTCGAAGCTTTCATGACGTGTATGATGGCCTAATGTCCGGTTATCTGGCATCTGATAGATCCTGGGCGGTTCCCCATCAGTGGGTTTGTTTTTGCACTTTTCGCCTTGCCTCGTCCCTTTCGACATCCGTCAAACGGAGGCTGCCACGCTTGCCTGCGGGCGGCTTTGGCACTTGAAAATGGCGCGATCCTGCGGCGAACGAAAAACGAACGTGCTTGATTCTCCTGCCTTATTTGGCTTCGTTTGGTAATTTTCGCTTCGCTGCATCCTATCACCAACGACGAACGGCGCCCCGAGAGGCGCCGCTTCAAGAGCATAGCAAACTTCCGGTTGTCGCGCATCGCCGGACGCGGTACGAACGAGGAACAAGGTGAGGAATCCGACCATGAAAGTGCTCTTCGAAAAGAAAGGCCATATCGCGTACGTCACCATCAACCGTCCCGAGCGCCTCAACGCCTGCGACTTCGAGGCTTACGGCCGCCTGGCAGAAATCTGGACCGAGTTTCGCGAGGATTCCGATCTGCGGGTCGCGATTCTTACCGGTTCGGGCGAACGCGCCTTCTGCGCCGGCAGCGATGTGAAATCCAACTACGTCGAAGCGCGCGGCGCCGATCCGGCCAGTTCGCCGTTCCCGATAATGCTCGAACTGCAGAAGCCCATCATCGCGGCCATCAATGGGCATGCGAATGGCGGCGGCCTCGAACAGGCGCTCGCATGCGATATTCGCGTCGCCGCGGAGCATGCGCAATTCGGCCTCGGCGAGGTGCGCCTCGGATGGCTGCCCGGCGGAGGCGGCACGCAGCGGCTGCCGCGCCTGATTCCATTGGGGCGTGCGCTGGAGATGCTCTACACCGGCAACCGCATCGGCGCGGAAGAAGCATTGCGCCTGGGCCTCGTCGACCATGTCGTGCCGATGAATCAGCTGATGAGCAAATGCGAGAGCATCGCCACCGAGATTTGTAAGAGCGCGCCGCTGGCCGTGCAGCGCATCAAGCGGGTCGCGCTCGAAGGCCTCGATCGCCCGCTCCTCGAGGGGCTGAAGCTCGAGCGCGAGGGCTATAAGTGGCTCGTCGCCACCGATGACGCGCGCGAAGGCGCATTAGCCTTCGCGGAAAAGCGCCCCCCGGATTGGAAGGGGAAGTAGCCAGCTCAGGCTGCCTTGAGACGCCGAACCTTTCCGAGCCGAACGCGCTTTCGCGCCATCGCGAGGTCGTACTGTTGCTGCATACCCAGCCAGCTCTCCGCGGAAGTGTCGAATGCCTTGGCTAGCCGAAGGGCCATCTCGACGCTGACGCCCGATCGGCAGTTGATCAGCTCTGACAGCGTTTTACGGGTCACGCCCAACGCCTTTGCCACTTCCCCGACGGTTATACCTAGCGGCTCGACACATAGCTTTCGTAGAATCTCTCCGGGATGCGCCGGATTGTGCATATCCATAAAATCCGCCCTAGTGATAATCCACGTAATCCACCTCGATTGCGTGGATTCCCTCAAACTTGAAAATAACCCGATAGTTTCCGCTCACTCGCACCGACCAGAACTCCGCTAGATTTCCTGCCAAGGGATGCAAGGAAAGCCCTGGCAGCGCCATGTCACGTGGCGCGACCGCGGTATTCAGCAAGGTCAGAATCAAACGCAATCGCTCGGCGTGTTTGGGTTGAATTCCAGCTTTGCTCCCGGATTCAAAAAAATGCCCGAGTCCCTTGTGCGCAAAGCTCTTGATCACCCGCCCTCAGTGTAACGCGTAACGTTTCGCGTTTCTATCCAAAAGAAGGCCGGCATAGAAAGCGATTTCGGACCGAAGTTTGCCGCTACACTTCTTTTCGTCACACAGCCATAATGATCGCTCAATACAGCAACCATACGAGGAGCGACCTCAGATATGAGCGACCTCGAAACCTTTCGCCAAGAAACCCGCGCCACTCCTCGAGGGGCTGAAGCTCGAGCGCGAGGGCTATAAGTGGCTCGTCGCCACCGATGACGCGCGCGAGGGGGCGCTGGCATTCGCGGAAAAGCGCCCCCCGGATTGGAAGGGGAAGTGAACGATTGGTTATGGCGCGGACAAACCGCGTATAATTTTTAGCTGGCGCTACTGATATGCATTCCGTAAAGCTGGCAGATCTCAAGAAGAACCCTTCCGGAACTCTCCGTAAGGCGCGCAAAACGCCAGTGGTTGTCACCGTCGACGATCATCCGGAAGCGATCATCTTTCACTTGGACGGGGACGGTGTTCTCACTGAGAAAAAGCTTCGTCTCGCCGTTGTAACCGGATTATTTGCCGATGGCGATTTCTCGCTGGAAGAAGCGGCTGAAGCGGCCAGAATGCCGATCGCGAAATTTGTGAAACATCTTGGTCACCTCGGCATTCCCACCATCACTGGGACTGCGGAGGACGCTGATCGCGACCTTGAGGTTTTGCGTAAATGGACCGCGTCGTCCTGGCCGACGCAGGTCCTATAATCCATCTCGCTCAAATTCCCGACGGGTTGTCTTGGCTCCAGCGAATCTTCGGACCTGTCGCGCTCACTCCAGCGGTTCGCGCCGAAGTCTTACCAGGGCGTGATGCGCCGGGCGAAGAACAGATAGCGATGGCATTTCGCGCCGGCGTTTTGTACGAAATCAGCGAAATCTCATCTTCCAAGACTATTACCTCGGTTGGGGCGGGGCGAGACCTCGATGATTCACGTTGCCTTAGGTCTGATCGAGGATGGCAACTCCTGCCTTCTGATCATGGACGACCGAAAAGGCAGGCGAGTCGTCCGAGGACTCGGCTACGCTTCGATAGATGTGGCTGGAACCGGAGCGATAGTAGCGCTTGCCAAGCAGACAGGATTGATCGATTCGGCGGCCCGAGTGTTTAGAGAATTACAAGAAAACGGGCTCTACGTATCGCAGGATCTAATGGACCGGCTTTTGGAAGGAGCAGGCGAAAAGTCAACGCCCGAAATTAAAGGCGGACAGCGAATTGAGAAGTCACCCCGAGGCCGGAAACTGAGATGATCCATCGTTGGCCGCCCGATCTTCCGGCTACACTTCTTTTCGTCACACAGCCATAATGATTCCCCACAACCGCAACCATAAAAGGAGCGGATCGCAGCTATGAGCGACCTCGAAACCTTTCGCCAAGAAACCCGCGCCTGGCTGGAGGCCAATTGCCCTCCGGAAATGCGCACCCCCGCACTCGGCGAAGACGATACCTGCTGGGGCGGCAGGCGCGTCACCTTCAAATCCGATGCGCAAAAGCAATGGATGGAGCGCATGGCCGCCAAGGGCTGGACGGTCCCCGAATGGCCACGCGAATACGGCGGCGGCGGGCTTTCGCGCGACGAGGCGAAAATTCTGCGTCAGGAAATGGCCACGCTCGGATGCCGCTCACCACTCGACAGTTTCGGCATCTGGATGCTCGGACCGGCGCTGCTGAAATACGGCAACGAGGCGCAGAAGAAGGAGCATCTGCCAAAAATCGCGCGCGGCGAGATTCGATGGTGCCAGGGATATTCCGAGCCCGGCGCCGGTTCCGATCTCGCGTCGCTGCAAACGCGCGCCGAGTTGCAGGGCGATCATTTCATCGTCAATGGCTCGAAGATCTGGACCTCATACGCGGATAAGGCCGACTGGATTTTCTGCCTGGTGCGCACCGACCCCAACGCGCCCAAGCACGAGGGCATCAGCTTCGTGCTGTTCGATATGGAAAGCCCCGGCGTGTCAACCAAGCCGATCACGCTGATCTCGGGCTCGTCGCCGTTCTGCCAGACATTTTTCGACGACGTCACTGTCCCGCGAGAAAATCTCGTCGGCACCATGAACAAGGGATGGGACATCGCGAAGTACCTCCTCACCCACGAGCGCGACATGATCGGCGGGATGGGCCGCACTTCCGAAGGCCGCTCGCTCGGACAGATCGCGGCGGAATCGGTCGGCCTCGAGAACGGCGTCCTCGCGGACACTGTGCTGCGCGGGCAAATCGCGTCCTACGAAATCGATGCGCTCGCCTTCAAACTCACGATGGAGCGCGTCGGCGACATGGCGAAGACCGGCAAGGCGCATCCCGCGATTTCCTCGCTGCTGAAATATTACGGCACCGAGCTCAACAAGCGGCGGATGGAGCTGGCGATGTCGGCCGGCGGCTCCGATGCGCTCGAATGGGAGGGGGAGCGCTCACGCGACGGCTTCACCGCGCGCGCGTGGCTTCGCTCGAAAGCCAACTCTATCGAGGGCGGGACCAGCGAGGTCCAGCTCAACATCATCGCGAAAAGAATTCTCGGCTTGCCGGGCGCTTAGGAACAAATGGCATTAGTACTCAACGACGAACAGAACATGCTGCGCGATCATGCGCGCGGTTTTTTGAGCAAGAACGCGCCGATCGCGCATCTCCGCCAACTTCGCGACAGCAAAGATGCGACGGGGTTTTCACGCCCGCTGTGGAAGGATTCCGTCGACCTCGGATGGGCCGGCATCCTGATTCCGCACGACCACGGCGGGCTCGGCCTTGGCCATGTCGAAGTAGGCGTGGTGATGGAGGAGCTCGGGCGCACTCTCACCCCATCGCCGTTTCTTTCGACCGCGGTGCTCGCCGCGAGTGCGCTCGCGCGCGCGGGCAACGACAAGCAAAAGAGCGCGTATCTTCCGAAGATCGCGAGCGGCGATTTAATCGCGACGCTCGCTGTTGATGAATCCTCGAAGCATCGCCCCGAGAAAACCTCGCTGGCCGCGACGCGCTCGGGCAACGGCTTCAGCCTCAAAGGCGCGAAGACCTTCGTCCTCGATGGGCACGTCGCCGATCTCATTATCGTAGCCGCGCGAACCTCGGGCGCGCCCGGCGATACCAAGGGTCTAACCCTGTTTCTGGTCGATGGCAAATCGAAGGGCATCAAGGCCGAGCGCACCCCGATGGTTGATACGCATAATGCCGCCCGTCTGAACTTCGACAATGTCAGCGTCGGCGCCGATGCGGTCCTCGGGCAAGTTGACGCCGGGTGGACAACGCTCGAAGGCACGTTGAATGTGGGCCGCGCAGCGCTCGCCTCGGAACTGGTGGGCGCGAGCCAGGAAGCATTCGATCGCACGGTGACGTATCTGCGCGAGCGCAAGCAGTTCGGGAAGCTCATCGGCGAGTTCCAGGCGCTGCAGCATCGCGCCGCGGACCTCTACTGCGAGCTGGAAGTCACCCGCTCCGTCGTGCTGAAGGCGCTGCAAACTCTCGATGAATCCTTCGACAAGGCGAGCGCGATCGTCTCGGTCGCGAAGGCTCGCGCGGGCACCAGCGCGACGCGCGCGGTGCAGGAGGGCGTGCAGATGCATGGCGGCATCGGGATGACCGACGAGTTCGACATGGGCTTCTTCATGAAGCGCGTTCGGGTATGCAACGAGCTGTTCGGCGATGCGAATTATCATGCCGACCGCCTCGCGCGGTTGCATCGATATTAGACCTAACCCCTAACCCCTTCCCTTGAGGGAAGGGGAACCGGAGCGAGCGGAGGTTCCATGAAAACGAACATCGTGGTTAAGCGGATGGCGGGCGCGTTGGGTGCTGAGGTGGAGGGGGTCCATCTCGGCCGTTTGGATGAAGATACCTTCGCGCAGGTGCGTGCGGCGTTCCTCGAGCATCAGGTGTTGTTCTTCCGTGATCAAGAGATCACGCGCGAGGAGCACAAAAACTTCGGCCGTCGCTTCGGCACGTTACAGATTCATCCGTTCCTGCAGCCGCTCAAGGACCTCGGACATCCTGAATTCGTGGTGTTGGAGAGCGACGCGCAACATCCTTATGTCGCCGAAGCGTGGCATAGCGATGTAACTTTCGTTGATAGCCCGCCGCTCGGCTCGGTCCTCAAATGCGTCGTGGCGCCGGAGTTCGGCGGTGACACGATGTGGGCAAGCATGTACGCGGCGTACGAGGGTCTATCGGACAAGATGCAGCATCTGCTCTCCGGCCTGGTGGCGATTCACGATACCGCACGGACATTCTCGCGATCGGATTACAAGACCGAACACATTGGCGGGAAGCAGGCGCCAAAGGTGCTTTCCACCGAGCATCCGGTGGTGAGAACCCATCCGGAGACCGGACGCAAAGGGCTCTTCGTCAATTCCACCTTCACCGCATCGATCAAGGGCATGAAGCCATTGGAGAGTGGCGCGCTGTTGAACTTCCTCTATCGGCATATCGAGACGCCCGATTTCAGTTGCCGCTACCGATGGCAACCGAACTCGATTGCGATGTGGGACAACCGCTGCACGCAGCATCGCGTATGCGGGGACAACAAGACCGCCTCGCGCCGAATGGAGCGCGTCACCATCGACGGCGACCGCCCGTTTTAGACCTAGCAAACGAATGGTCAGATTCCTCAAGCGAAGGCGCGATTAAATGAAATAGGCGAGCGCACCCTTAAGGAAGGCCCCACACCGTAACTCGCCACGGAAAACCCGTTGCGTTGCTTATGTCGGCCGAGCAATACCATCGAATGCGAGCACGACGTTGAGCAATTCATTGGACGATCCTTCGTCGAGGCGCAGCAGTTATTGGCGAAGTAGAAATGCCTTCAGTATTCGGAGTGTCTGTTCCGGTTGCTCGACGAAAAACAGATGCCCCGCACCCTCGATCATGGCAATCTCTGAATTGGGAATTTTCTCGCACAAAAGCTCGCTGTTCTGCCACGGAATGACCGTGTCGGCCGTTCCAGTAACGACGAGCGTGGGAGTTGTAATTTTCGCGAGTCGCTGACCCGAGTCATGTCGAATAACCGCGCCGATCTGACGCCGATAAGCAAAGTACGGTTGCGCGTCGAGGCTTTTCTTCGCGATAAACTCGGCAAGAGCCTTTGGATGTTCCCTTCCAAATTGTTCCGAAAACGCAAAGGGCGCGAGCATCCGAATGCGCTCGGCCCAATCTTCGGTTTCGAGCGCAAACGCCTGGTCGACCAACGCCGTTGGCCGGATAACTTGCGGACCACCGCAGTGGGTGCATCCTAAAACCAGTCGGTCTACTTTTTCCGGAAAGTTGATCGCCAACTCCTGTGCGATCATTCCGCCCATCGAGACCCCAAAAACCTTCGCGCGGGAAATGCCCAAATTATCGAGGAGTGCTACCGTATCCGAAGCCATCAAGGACGTCGTGTACCATTCCTCTGGTCTGTCCGAACCGCCGCTGCCGCGATTGTCGAACAAGATGACCTTGAAATCGCGGGCCAGATGGCTCGCGAATGGATACCAATCGGAGACCGTGCCAGGGATGCCCTCGATCAACAGCAACGGGGGACCGTCGCCCAGCGCCTCATAGTAGATTTGAATCCCGTTGATTTTCGATAGGGGCATATGACGCTCCGATTGTCAGATGGGTGAGTCTCGCGATCTGACATCAAGAACACTGCTAACATTGCCCTCTACGAAATGAAAAGCGGCGGACCTCGATGAGGACCGCCGCTCTTTTCTTTTCTGATTCCCCTTCCCTCAAGGGAAGGGGCTAGGGGTTAGGTCTACGAATCCTGCTCGCTTCGCGTAGATCCTTCGCTTCGCTCAGGATGACCGCTTGGCTGTGCCAACGCGCTCATTTCCACTTTCTTAATTCGCGGCGCGCGATCGTCATCCGATGCACTTCGTCCGGGCCGTCCGCGATGCGTAGTGCGCGGCTGTCGCGCCAGAAACGCGCCAGCGGAAAATCGTCGCTCACGCCCGCCGCGCCGTAAAGCTGGATGGCGCGGTCGAGGACGCGCATCACCATGTTGGCCGCCATCACCTTGATCTCGGCGATTTCGTTGCGCGCGTTGCGCTTGCCCGCAGTGTCCATCTTCCACGCCGCGTTCATCACCATGAGGCGGGTCGAATCAACCTCGATGCGCGAGTCGGCGATCCATTCCTGGATGTTGGCCTTGTCTGCGAGATAGCTCCCATGGGTCCAGCGCGTGTTCGCGCGCTTGCACATCAGCTCGATGGCGCGCTCGGCGATGCCGATGGTGCGCATACAATGATGGATGCGTCCGGGGCCGAGGCGCGCCTGCGAAATCGCGAAGCCGCCGCCCTCTTCACCGAGCAGCGCTGTGATCGGCACTTTGCAATCGGTGTAAAGCACCTCGCAATGGCCGCCGCCGCCGGTGTGGCCCATCACAGGCACGGGTCGTACGATCTTCATGCCCGGGGTGTCGAGCGGCACGATGATCTGGCTCGCGCGCCGATGAGGCTCCGCATCGGGATCGGTCACCACCATCGCAATGGCGAAGGCCGCGCCGATCGCATTCGAGGTGAACCACTTGCGCCCGTTGATGACGTAGTTGTCGCCGTCGCGAACCGCGCGGGTCTTGAGCTGGGTCGGATCCGATCCTGGGGTATCGGGCTCCGTCATCGAGAAGCAGGTCCGGATTTCGCCGTCGAGGCATTTCTGCAGCCACTTCTTCTTCTGATCGTCGGTCCCGAACTCGGCGAGGATTTCCATGTTGCCCGTGTCGGGCGCCATGCAGTTGAAAGCGCGCGCGCCATAGAAGCTGCGGCCCATCAATTCGCATAGCGGGGCGTACTCGTAGTTGTTCAGACCGGGACCATGTTTCGGATCGGGCAGGAACAGGTTCCAGAGGCCTTGCGATTTGGCCTTCTTGCGGATGTCGTTCATGGTGGGCGATTCGTTGAACTTCTCGCCCAGCGTCTCAACTTCATGATCGATTTTATTTTCGTTGGGCAGGACGTGTTCCTGCATGAAGGCTTCGACCTTCGGATAGTACTCCTTGGTCTTGGAACTTAGTTCGAAATCCATCGCATTCCTCTCGTGATGTTGTGTATGCCGAAGCAATAACCCAGATCGGTCATTAATAGAAGTCCCGCGGGTGGCGCGAATCGCACCATCTGATTGCGGATCTAAACCGCGAACACCATTCGGAAAATCAAGTGCGCCGCTCTTCAGCGATTATTATCGGTTGTCGCATCGATTAGTGGAGCATACGATTGCCCCACTAATCGACGATGCGGCGGCTGGCGACAATTTTTTTAGCGTTTGCGCTTTTCCTTGGCGGCGGCCTGACTTCATGTTTCGCCGCTATCGCCAATGCACACGCTCTTCAATGCTGTTCGAAGGACTGCCCAAAGCCGCCTGCCCATAGCCCATCGCAATGTTGTGCGGTTGATCGCGCGGCTCAAGATGGTGAGGTGGCTCCGGCGATTCAGCTGACCAGTCCGGGTGCGTCGGCATTTGCGATAGCATTGGCGCCCGCTTCGACGATCTTTGCCACCTCCGGCCCGTCGCGGGTCGCGATTTATCCAGCAGACTGGTCACCACCTCCACATTACATCCGAAACACTCTCTGTTCGCTGCAAATCTGACCTCCCGAAACATTCGTTGGTGATGCGTTCCGACTGATCGGTGCCGACGCGCGACCGCGTGGACGCCGGTCAAACGATTTCGCGCGGAGGTTGCGCGCTCATTGCCCGCGGCAATGAGGGATCCGGTTCGGGTGTCATATGAGAGATGTTTTTCGCTGGATGCTTGCGCTCGCAGTCGGCACCGGTGGGCTGGCTCGCGACGGATGGTCGGCAAATTCGCAAATCGAAGCCATCGTGCAGGAGGCGATGGCGGGCAATCCCGCAGTCATCGCCGCACGGGAACATTACGATGCGCAGGGCAAGATGCCGATTCAAGCGGCCACGCTTCCCGAGCCGGAGATATCGCTGCAACAGTTGACCGTGGGCGGCGCCAGGCCGTTTGAGGGCTACGAGACCAGCGATTTCTTTTACACCGGATTCGGCGCCACTCAGGAAATTCCGTGGCCGGATAAATTGCGCTTGCGCTCTGACGCGGCCTCGCGCGATTTTTCCAACGAGCGTATCTGCCGGTCATCAGATGGAGTCTGCGCCATCGATGGCTGACGATCGCCGCGAACCTGATTTTCCTCGCGCTGACGCTGCCGCTCGCATTCGGCATCGGGAGCCAATTCATGCCGCCGCTCTTCGAGGGTTCGACCGTCTACATGCCAACCGCGCTGCCGGGAATCTCGATCACCTCAGCGGCCGACATCTTGCAGAAACAGGATCAAATCATCCGCGGTTTCCCGGAAGTGGAAAGCGTATTCGGTACTGTCGGCCGTTCCGACAGCGCCACCGACAATGCCCCGATGGATATGTATGACACCACCATCATGCTGAAGCCGGAGTCCGCGTGGCCAAAGGGAATGACCTACGAGCGGCTCATCGGCGCGATGAACGAGAAGCTCAACTTTCCGGGAATCTCGAACACCTGGACCATGCCGGTGGAAAATCGCCTCGACATGGAGTTGACCGGCATCAAGACTCCGGTCGGACTCAAGGTGCAGGGGCCGGACCTCGGTGAGATTCAGCGTATCGGCGCAGAGATTGAGGAGTTGTTGACTGGAGTGCCGGGCACGCGAGGAGTTTTCCCTGAGCGCGTCAACCAGGGCTTCTATATCAACGTCACTCCGAATCGCGCCGAGCTTGCGCGCTATGGGATGACGGTCCGTGACGCGCAGACCGCGGTGTCGTCGGCAATCGGGGGTGAGAACGTTTCAACCGTTATCGATGGGCGCGCGTGTTTTCCAATCAGCGTGCGATATCTGAAGGACTATCGCGATAACCTGGAGGCTTTGCGGCGCGTCCTTATCATGACTTCGAGTGGCGCCCAGATTCCGCTCGGCGAGGTCGCCAACATTGCGCTCTCGCCCGGACCCTCGATGATTCGCGACGAGGGCGGCGAGTTGACTGGTTATGTCTATGTTGACCTTGCAACTACGGACTACGGCGGCTACGTCCATCGCGCCGGGAAAATCCTCGATGCCAAGCTTAAGATGCCGCCGGGTTATTCGGTGAGCTGGGCCGGGGAGTACGAGTTCGAGCTGCGCGCGCGGCGCCGGCTGACCATCATCGTGCCGATGGTATTCGCCGCGATCTTCATCCTTTTATATGTGTTGTTCAATTCGGCGACCGAAGCCCTGATGCTGCTCTTCCCATGCATCTACGCGCTGACCGGCGGTCTCATCCTGCAATATTTGATGGGCTTCAACTTCAGCGTCGCAGTCGCCGTCGGATATATTGATCTGTTCGGCATCGCGGTGGAGACCGGAGTGGTGATGGTGATCTATCTGCAGGAAGCGCTCGAGCTGCGACTCGCGCGCGGCGCAATCGACGCGGCTGGCATTGAAGCCGCCACGATCGAAGTGCGGTGCATCGCCTGCGCCCCAAGCTGATGACGGTCGCCGTCGTGATGATCAGCCTCGCGCCGATTTTGTGGGAGACCGGCATCGGTTCCGATGTGATGAAGCCGATCGCGGCGCCGATCGTTGGCGGCATGATCACCTCGACGATTCATGTGCTGGTGCTGGTGCCGGTCTTCTTCGCGATGCTGGCGGAGCGGCGCCTGCGCCACGGCACCTTGCACCGCACCACGCATACTCAGTTGGCATCCGCGGGTGTATAAGGGCCGAATATGGAACTCGCGAAAGATTGTATCGATATCGGCATCTTCACCAACCAGCTCGACGAGATGCGCGCGTTTTATAGCGAGCGCATCAAGTTGC
Source organism: uncultured delta proteobacterium (assembly GCA_963761255.1). Classification (GTDB taxonomy): domain Bacteria; phylum Desulfobacterota; class Binatia; order Binatales; family Binataceae; genus DATGKG01. The sequence continues at coordinate 8,248 of CAVXGH010000007.1, read as the reverse complement.
CTTACGAGGAGCTGCTGCCGGTTGGCGGCGGGGTCAAGCAGTATCGCTACGGGCTGCTCGGTTCGGTGCTGAAGATCAATCATTCGCGCGATCCGCTGCCGACGCGCATCGCGGGCGGCTACTCGCGATTGATCATCGCGGATCCGCGCACGCCGATTCCGTTCGCGCTCGGCGACCCCGACGGCAACGAAATCCACCTAGTGCCGACCGGGCACTATGGCGTGCATCAAGTCGGGATTCATCTCGGCGTCACCAACGAGGCTGACTTCGATCGGTTCTATGGCGAAGTGCTCGGCGCCGAGAAGCTCGCGCCCAGGCGCTATCGCATCGGCAAGACGGTGCTGAGCTTCGAGCTCGATCCGAAAGCGCGCCGCACGGATCGCTCGGACCCGCGCAGTCCGGCTGAGGTGATGGCCTCGATGCGCGCGGTAGGATTTCGCTACATGACGATCCAGGTGCGCGACTGCAACGCCACATTCAAGCACTTCATGGCCAATGGCGTGCGGGAAGGTTCGAAACCCGTCACGCTGGGCGAGGTCGCGCGCATCTGTTTCATCCGCGATCCGGATGGCAACTGGATCGAAATCTCTCAGCGCGCGTCTTTGACCGGCCCCGTGCCCAAGGACTGAGCTGCGGGAGTGTTCGGCTGCGATTGTTGTTTGAGCAGCTTCAGCACCAGCGGCGTGAGATCGAGTTGTGAGGGCTCACTGTCGCCGATTTGCGCGATGACATCCTTGAGCGCGGCGCCAGAAGACTTCGCGTTCGCAATCGCAAACGTGATGTGGCTGTCCTGTCTCGAGGGACTGCCGTGCCATGAATTATACGGCCGCGAAAAATAGTAGCGATCCTCGATGGGCCGGTTGAGCCCCGACTTCGAAAGCAGCAGCACGTCGCCCGCGTGATTGCCCCACGGACCCGCCGAGAGCCATCGCATCCGGCGCTCGAGTTGCAGGAAGTCAGGCCGCGGATGCGCTTTCAGATATTGCTCGATCGGAACCAGCTTGCGCCCGTCGAAAACTTCATAGGGAAGCGTGTCGGTGCCGGTCGGCCGCGGATGACGCGCGAATACCAGATCGATGGCGCCCCTCAGGCCGTGCGCTCGATCGCCAGTCTTATTCGCCAGATAAAATGCGCGCGCGACCGCCATCACATCGTGCTTGAAGCGCGGCGGTTTGCTCCAATCGCACTTGCGCCCGGCCGGGCAAATCGCGCGGTTGGCGAGATATACGTAGGCGATCGCGCCCTGGTACGCGAGCGTCGCGGTGTAATCGTTAACCTTGGTGTCCACTTCCAGTGGACGAATCCGAAAGCCGAGGCGAGTGAGCACATGCGCCGCGCGGCCGTTGGGTTTGGCGCCGAGCGCATGCTTCTCGTCCTTGAGCACCGGAGTATGCCCATGGTCGGAAACGAAAATCACGAAGGTGTGATCCAACGCACCCTTCTTGCGATACTCCTCGATGATCTGCCCGATCGAGGGATTGATCACGCTCTTGAAGTAATCAACCTGATCGTGCAGCGGATTGCTCGCGATGTGGGTGTACAAATCGATGCCGGGAAAATACGCGACCTGCACCGCCGGCACGCCGTTCTTTTCGATCGCATCGTTGATGAGCGCGACCGAGCCGAGATCCATTTTCGCGTAAGCCTGCTGCTCAGCCGCCGTGTCATCGCCGATCTCACTTTCGAGGTAGCTGCTGGCAAGTGCGCCAAATGAGCTGACATCGACGCTGGTGAAAACGCTCGCGCCTCGATACACGCCGTTGAGCGACACGAACGATGGCCCTTTGACCCTCTCAAAGAGCGTCGGCACTTTGATCTGCTTGCCGATCAAATCTTCCGAATAAACCTGCACGGTTTGCCCGCCGCTTTTCGGTAGCGACACCGGCGCTGGCGCATAGAAGGTCATCGTCTCGCGTTGGAACCATTCGTTGCCTGTGATGCCGTTGAACGCGGGCGGCGCGCCGGTGAAGGTCGCCGTCCACGCATCGATGGTGGTAGAGGGCAGCACGCTCACCGCATTCGGAATCGAGTAGCCATGCTCATACACACCGCTCTCGCCGGTCGGTTTGCCGAGTAGCGCATCCACGTTGGGCGATTCCCCCGGTTTGGTCGCCTCGGTGAACTGATCGAAGCCAACACCATCGAGCGCGAAGATCAAAACATGAGGCGACTGCGGCGGAGGCGGAGCAACGACCGGCTTCAATTGCTCGGTGCCTCGATGAGCGATCAGCTTGCTCAGCGGACTACATGCGGCAATCAGCGCGAAGGGAAGCAGGTACAGAATTATCGGACGCGCGCTGCGACGCGGGCCGCGCCGCATGGTGAGGATCTGTCTCAAGGGCTGGTCTCCGGTTGAAATGGATCAGGAATCGGTGGGTGAGCTTCGGTTACGGCGTGCGCTCCTTCGCGCACACCTGCATTGGACGGCGCGGCGGCGCGTCGAATTCATTGCCTGCGAACTAGAATTTGCCGTGCCGTCCGACACCCGAACTGAAGCGCGCCGCGCCTTCGCGCGTCTCGCCCGATTGGATGGTGGCGATACCGTAGCGATATTCGTTGCTGATCGCATCGGCGAGCGGCATCGTCCACGCCTCGTAGGCCGACATCCGATCGCCGCGCATGCAGCGCTGCGGGAAGGCGGCGATCTGACGCGCGAGTTCTTTCGCCGATGCCAGCGCGTTGCCGGGTTCCACGATGCGATTCGCGAGGCCCATTCGCAGTGCCTCGTCGCCGGAAACTCCGCGCCCGGTGAGAATCATGTCCATCGCGTTACTCATGCCGATAAGGCGCGGCAAACGCACCGTTCCGCCATCGATGAGCGGCACCCCGAAGCGCCGGCAAAACACGCCGAAGACCGCATCGCGCGCCGCCACCCGCATGTCGCACCACAGCGCGAGTTCGAGCCCGCCCGCGACCGCGTATCCCTCGACCGCCGCGATGACGGGCTTGGAGAGCAACATGCGCGTGCATCCGAGCGGCCCGTCGCCATCGGCGGTGACGCGATTGCCTTTTCCTGTCGCGACCGCTTTGAGATCGGCGCCCGCGCAAAAATACCCACCGACGCCGGTCAGAATCGCGACGCTCAATGACTCATCGGCATCGAAGCGGCGAAACGCGCTCGCGAGTTCCTGCGCGGTCGGATGATCGACCGCGTTGCGCGCGTCGGGCCGGTTGATGGTGACGATTGCGAGGTTCTCTTCGACTTCAAAATTAACCAGGCTCATTTGACCAACTTCCATTGCACCAGCGTGTATCCCTCGTCGTGATCCTCGAACACCGCTTCGACATCGGCATCGAAGGCGGGTTCCTGATGCGGATCGCCGAGCAGATTTCCGACCACGCGCACGTTGCCCGCATCGGCCAACTCCACGACCAGCGCGATGTAGGGGCATGCATCCTTGAGCGCGGGATGCACCGGATTCCAGATGCGCACCCAACTGTAGATACGGCCGCGCCCCGACACCTGATGCCATCCGAGGTCCTCGCTGCGGCATCGATGGCAAATCCATTCCGGCCCCATCTGAAATCCGCCGCACGCGTTGCAGCGCTGGACGGTCAGCTTGTGATCCTTGACCGCGTCCCAGAAGCCGCGATCCATTCCGTTGCGCTCGGCGGCAGGGCCGGGCAATCCGGCGGGCAGATAATATTTCGACTTCGATTCTTGCGTCGCCATTTTACATCATCCATGCAGCAGCAGGTCGCTGACTGGCGCGACCATCGGTCCGGAGACTACGAGTGAAATTTTCGCGTCGGGCACCTGGCAAGTTGAGGTTCCACGGCACTGGCGCACCGCTTCGGTCACCAGCTCGAGGCCATGCATGTAACACTCGGCGATGTTGCCGCCGCTGGTGTTGATCGGAAGCTTGCCCTTGGGCGCGGTAATATTTTCAAAGGTGACGAACTCCATCACCTCCTCGGGCTTGCAGAAGCCGTGCTCGACAAGGCTGATCATCACGGCGCCGCTGAAGTGCTCGTAGACCTGCGCGACATCGACATCCTTGGGCGCAATTCCCGCCATTTCGTAGAGTCGCGGCGCCAGGGTCTTGAAGTTCGATGACGCGTAGTCGGGCGCGTTCTCGACGTTGGCCCACCCACGATGCGGCGCGCCCTGCGCGGCCGCCATCACGTAAACCGGCTTCTGTTTCAAATCGCGCGCCCGGTCGGCGGTAGTAAGGATGACCGCCGCGGCGCCGTCGTTTTCCATGCAGCAGTCATAGAGATGAAACGGCTCGGCGATCCATCGCGAGTTGTCGTACTCCTCGCGCGTCAGCGGATGCCCATACATCACGGCGCGCGGATTGAATTGCGCGTGATAGTAATCGGCCATCGCGACCGCGCGCAGCGGATCCTGGTTGATGTGGTGATCGTGCATGAAGCGGCGCGTGCGCAGCGCGACCCAATGCGCCGGCACCGCCATCCCATACGGCAACGTGTATGCGGCCGGACCCGAGATGGTCTTCACCGGAGGCGCCTGGCCGAAGCGACCGAACTGACCCTGCGCGAGCGCGCGAAAAACGCAGACGTACTTCGCGTATCCCGCGACGATGGCCGCCGCGGCATTGCCAACCGCGCCGGAACCGCCGCCTCCTCCCCCGCCCCACATCATGTTGGCGAAGCGCAACTCCGGCAGACCCAGCGCGGCGGCCAATCGCACCCCGGAGTTGCGGTCGTCGCTGTACGATGCGAATCCGTCGATGTCGGTGACTTTGATTCCCGCATCCGCCGCGGCCTTGGTGATAGCCTCGACCGCGAGCTTGAATTCCGGCACCGGCGCTTTGCCACGTTTGTAGTATTTCGATTCGCCGACGCCGGCGATCGCGACTTTGTCTTTTACGGTGAACTCTTCCATGGGCACTCCACTTCCGAGTTGATATAGCGCAGGCCCAATCGAGGTGGGAAACGAACCGGCGACTCTATCTACCGCCGATAGGTCGTATCGTGTTCGGGATGAAGGGAAATGAAGCGCAAGAAGTTTCCGTCGCGAATCGCGACCGCGCGAATGCGCTGACTAAGGCGCAACGAATAGAACTTGGCACCTCGTGGTCGCTCAATGGCTTCCCATCTAAACCCGGTGTGTATGTACAGTGCGGGCCAACTTAGATCCTGCAGACGGCGCAAAGCAGATACGACCTGTCGCAGATCATCCGCTTCTAATCGAAAGAAAACGCTCTGAAATTCCGGGCTGTTGAGGTCCAGCCGAATGATATCATCTGGCGCGGGCACGTTTGCGTGTGCGTTGCGAGGGGTGAGCTTTGAGCAAACGGTCTAGGTCGGTTGCTACCGGCGGCGTCCGCTCAGCCCAGGCGAGACCTCGCTCGATGCGCGAACGGTGTGGCTCTTGCAGCGTCCATAGTTGGCTTTCGGGCACCATAGCGACCGCAGTTAGCACGATAGCGCCGTCGTCGCGCCGTTGCAGACGGAAAGTCTTGCCCGCATAGCTTTTTCCGAGCGAAATCTGCCCGCTTTTGCCGACGACTTTTATCTCGAGGTGCTCTTCGCGGTCGAAATGGGCTTCGTTCATGCCGTCATGCTACCATGCGGGCATGTGTGATGCACGACTCTTACGGCAGAAGTCGTAGGGCGGCGCGCGCGATGTAGAGTTCCTCGTTCATCGGGATGACGTAGATCGCGATGCGCGACGAATCCGTGGAGATGCGAGCCTCGTCATGGGCGGCGGTGTTGCGTGCACGATCGAGCTCGATGCCCATCCATTCGAGGTCCGCGCAAATCTTCTCGCGGACTCGCTCCGAATGCTCGCCGATGCCGCCGCTAAAGATTATCGCCTCAGGTTGACCCGGGATCGCCAAGTACGCGCCCAAGTATTTGCGCGCCCGATGGCAGAACACTTCGATCGCGAGCGCCGCGCCAGCGTTGCCGGCGTCGGCAGCCTTCTCCAATTCACGCAGGTCATCCGAGAGCCCGGAGATGCCCTTCATTCCCGAATCATGATTGAGGATCCGATCGAGCTCGGCGGGCGCGATTTTCGCGTTAGTCGCGAGCCAGGTCACGATCGCGGGATCGAGATCGCCGGAACGCGTGGCCATCACCAGACCTTCCAACGGGGTCAGACCCATCGAGGTGTCCACCGAGTGGCCCTTTCGAATCGCGCACGCGGAGCATCCGGCGCCGAGATGGAAGGTGACGAGGTTCCAGTCGCGGGGATTTTTGCCGGTGATTTCCGCGTAGCGCTCCATCATCCACGCGTGCCCGATGCCATGGAAACCATAGCGGCGGATTCCATAGCGCTCGGCGAGGTCATGCGGAATCGCGTAGGTTTTCGCCGCGGGCGGAAGATCGCGATGAAACGCGGTATCGGTCACCACCGCGGCTGGAACCTTTGGCAGATGCTCCTGCACCTCGTGCATCACGCTAATCGCGAGCGGATTATGCAGCGGCGCGAATTGCGCGGCGCGCTCCAATGCCGCATAGACCGCCGCGTTGACGATGCGCGGTTCTTCGACTTCACCGCCTCCATGCACGACGCGATGCGCCACGACATCGAGGCGGTCGAGCGGCCTGCCCGCCAACGATTCCATCCACTTGAGCGCATGAAGGGCGGCATCTTTATGATTCGATGCGGGCGCGGCGCGGCGCGATTCCTTGCCGTGGGGGCCGACGAACTTCGCCGTCGCGTGTTCGCCGATCTCTTCGACTTTTCCCGATGCGAGCGTGGTATGCGCGCGCGACGCCGCATCGAGTTCGATCAATTCGAACTTGAGCGAGGAACTTCCGCAGTTGAAAACCAAAGCCTTCATAGGAACCGCGCGATTGCTGCGCGAGAGGATATCGCTCGGGAGATGCGTGTCTATCGTAGCATGTTACGGCTGGAGGGGAACTTTATGGTCGGTGCGCAGCGCGACGTGAATGATGCCGTCCTGGTTGGAGCTGTGATGCTGGAAACCACTCTCGCGGAAGACATCGAGCATGTGGCGATTGGAGGCCATTACCTCGGCGGTGAACTCCGCGATGCCGCTGGGGTGCGCGATACGGCGCAGATGCTCGAGCAGCAGCGTGGCGATGCCGCGGCCCTGGTATTCGTCGAGCACCGCGAATGCGACCTCGGCGCGGGTGCGATCCTGCAAGCGATAGTAGCGCCCCACCCCGATGAAGCGCTCTTTACCATTTTCAGTAAGGGTCGCCGTCAAACCGACCTGACTGTCGAAATCGAGCTCAGTGAAGCGCGCGAGTTCGTCCCGAGTGAGCGTGCGCTTGGCGCCGAAGAATCGCGTATAGCGCGAGTTCTCGCTCAGCCCGCTGAAATGCTCGAAGAGCAAATCCTTATCGGCCGGTGATATCGCGCGGACGTGAATCTGGCCGCCGTCGCGCAACATCTCATCGACGGCGTAGGTGCGAGGATTAAGCTCCGGCTGACTCACGGCAGGTAATCCTCCCATTCGATCTGCGAGCTACTCGGTCTCGGTCAGTGCTTCTAACACGTCGGTTACCGTGATCATACCAGCCAGTCTACCGTCCTCGACCACAGGCAAACCGCCGATCTTGCGCTGACGCAGCAACCGCGCCGCTTCATTTATGGGAGTCGCGGGCGTCACGGTGATGACGTTCTCGGTCATCGCATCTTTGACCTTGGTCGCGTCGAGCATGCCGGTCAGGCGGCGCAAATCGCGATCGGTAATGATGCCGACGACGACCCCGTCGGTGACGATCGGAACCTCGCGGAAGTCGCCCTCGCGCATTTTCGCCTCGACGATGGAAAGTTTGTCCTCGAGGCCGGCGACGACCGGGTTATGCGTCATCCAGGCACCGACGGTTTTTTTGTCATTGACCTGGGGCCGAATCGTCAGGACCGGGCAGGTCGATTCGCGCAGGACGACTTCCGCCACGCTGCCGAGGAAGAAGCGCGAGAAGCCACGGCGTCCATGAGTCGCCATCACGAGGAGGTCCGGCTTCACCTTCTTTTCGATGCTGAGGATGCTGCCGGCCGGCTCGCCCATATGCACCAGCAATTCGTATTTGACCCCGGTGAGGGTCTTGCGCGCGACATCTTTGAGGCGGGCCCAGGCGGTCTCTTCCTGCGACTTGTAGATGTCGACATAAACCGGCATCGCGGTGGGCTGCACGATCATCGGGACGACATGGAGCACGAAAATGGTGCCATCGGAGCGGCGCGCCAAATCGGCCGCGGCAGTCAGTGCCGCAAGGGAGTTTTCGTCGAAATCTACCGGGCACAGAATCCGCTGATATGAGGGGGACATTTTACCAACTCCTTGGCCGTCTTGGCGTCACTGAG
>CAVXGH010000006.1:0-397414 GCA_963761255.1 uncultured delta proteobacterium | reverse complement strand
CGCCCCTGAGCCGGTCGCGTCGCGTGGGACGCTTTCTCAAAAGGGAGTCATGATTCCCCACCGGAAAGACCGGTGCAAGACCCCGCCACGACATCGCGAGTATCACAACGAATGGTAGATATCCACGCATCATGAACGCGCCACTGCCAGTCGCGCGCATCGAAGCCCGTGGAACCAACCCGGGTGGACTCGCGGTCCGCATTGTGGATATCGTCGCAGCTTCGGATAGCTCTATTTATAAGGATGGTCTTCGATCGAATTTTCTGAGTATGGCGCATGTTTTGGAGGCTCGAAAATAGGCAACGCGTCATCGTCTCAGGAATGAATGGACACGCGGTACCCTATTTGATCGTCAATCGCGCCCAGATTGCCGAGGGTGGATGCAGCGCGTGCGGAGGAAAGTTGAGCGTCACTCATAGTGGCGAACGCGCGCTGGCGGCCGGCGTCGGTCCGAACAATTCAACCTACATGTTCTGCGCTGAGTGTGGCGACTTCATCATGGGCCGGGTCCAGTCCGGCAGCGTCAACCAACGCTATCTGTGGGATTGGGCCATTCCGCTCAGAGGAAACGTCCGCAGTATCGTCGCCGGCTGAAAAACGCGCTGCCGGAGCGCGTACCGAACGAGCGTCCCCCAAGTGGCGAACTGCGCCTGCATTCCGCGCGGTTCGGCCGACTCCTCAAAAGCTGAAAGATTTCCCAAACGGGAGCGATCGCAGTCCAGCGTCAGGTGCGATCCGTCACCGGCTGATGACGACGGCGCCGTGGCCAATGCCTCATCAACCAACTGACCGGTCTGACCGCGCCATACAACGGAAACAGCGCATCGGGCAGATCTATAAGCTCCCAGTCATCGGGAAAGATGAGCGCTCTTCGGATGTCTTCGCTCCGATATTGCCACGAGGACCGCAGCCGCAGATCATAGAAAAACATTCCGAAGCGCGGCAGCCGGTGAATTTCCAGACAATAGTCCCTGGCGGTGAGAAGTCGTCGCGCCATTTTCACGATGCGTTCGGAGGTTCGATCGGCTTCGGCGGGCAGTTCCACCGAGGGTCTATCAATCGCTAGAAAAAGGTCCACCAGGACCAACGCCGATTTCAGTTCCGCCACCAGGCCTTGCTTCTCAGCTTGCGCGGCGATAGCGGCGAGATCGTCCTCGGTCATGGTCCTCAACAACGCACCGATATCCGCCAGCCATTTCAGAATTGGCCAGCCATGGATAGCTCCATGCGCGCAAAGGTATAGGAATAGTTCATTGCGAGTAAGTGTAGATACGACTCCCGGCCCGACCGCAACCGGCATGACGCTCGGAAACTCGGTGTCCTGCCTCTTCACAATCGGAGTGTTGAGGAATAACCGCCAATGGAGCTCGAGCGGCATTCCCTTTTCCGATAAATACGTGAAGTGTTTGTAGTACCGCAGATAATAGTTCAGGCGCCTGGGAGTGAGCGTGGCTCCGGGCTCAAAGCGTTTGTACCCCAGCCCTAACAAGACTTGCTCGAACTGCAGCACCTGCTCGGGACGAACCAGTAAATCGATATCGCCGTGGCTTCGCATCGTGAGATTGCCGAACGCCACCACTGAAAGCGCGAGACCCTTCAGCACTACCATTTCGAGTCCGGCTCTTTTAACGTTTTCCGAGACGCGAACTAACTCAGCGGCTTGAGACATACCGTAGCGGGTCTGACCGAGGGCCGAGTCTCGCAGCGACTTAAGAATCTCTACTTGCTGCAGGTCGGATAGGCTATTGCGAAGATTGTGATAGACCAAGGGAATGATCTGGTTGCGCTCGACGATTCTCTTGAACCAATCCCAGTCCAGCGGCTGAGTTGCGAGGTCGCGGATTTCCGATACGTCTCCTTCGCTAAGAGGCCAGCGCGCAGATGCTAGTGCGAGCCGAAATTCAAGCTGAAATTTCCGAGTCGAAGCGTCCACCCCCTCAGAGTTATGTAAAGTGAAGCTCATTTGCCTGAAAAAGGAATTAAACCCGGCAAACTATGCCGATTCGCACGCGGGATGTACAATGTCCATCCCAGTCACCTATTCTCAGGAGACCTTTGCGCTGGGAGATGAACCCAAACGTTCGGCTTCATCGTGACAAACGATCGGCGAACCGTTTCGCACAAATGGAACCTTGAACGCGCATCGAGATCTCATTGCAAGCCGCATGCGAAACTGGACAGATTCGCTCTAAGGATCATCATTCTGCGATTGTAAACTTGTGCGTTTGCTCAGCTTTCGTTGAATTTTGACTTGGAAGTTCTGACTGCAACTCAAGGAATTTCAGGCTGATCTGATAGTCAACGAAGGCCCTAAGCACGCAGTACCGAAAGCCGATCCTTCCGTCGAGAAATCCGCCACGAATGAGATACATCCATATGAAAACAAAAACCGCACGAAATGGAAGATTTTTGTACGCGAACTCCTTCACCAGCCGAGTGCGCTCGGGACCGCGAGAAAACATTTTGGCAGGAATCCGCTTTGCAGAATTTCCAGCCATAACGTGACTCACCTCGATCGCCTCCATGCTGGTATATCGATTGTGGCGCTCGAACCACCGATCGAGACCTTTATAGTCGTTGTGCTCCAGGGGGTTGGTCAGATAGCCGGTCTCACCCTCGACGATCATATGTTCGTGAACGATGCGCTCTTCGTAGCGACCCATTCCGCGGCGAAAGAGGCGCAATTGCCAATCAGGATACATGCCGGCGTGTCGTATCCAGCGGCCCATAAAGTGATTCTTGCGCGCGATATAGTAGCCGTTACAACTCGTGTGGTCAGCAACGATACTGCCGATCTCCTTGCGTAACTCTGGTGTAAGCCGTTCATCAGCGTCGAGAAATAAAATCCACCGATGGCGGAGCGGCAAGTTGTCCACGGCCCAGTTCTTGTGGGTAGCGAAGTTGTCAAACACACGCTGCACGATTTCGACTCCGAACTCGGCGGCGACTTCCAGCGTGCGATCTGTACTGAAAGAATCAAAAACGACTATCTGATCTGCCCAACCCGTTACCGAGGTAAGCGTCCGGGCCAGATTCTTCTCCTCGTCGCGGGTAGGTATGATAACAGTTAAGGGTATTTTCGGTCCGAAATCGTCGTGCTGTGGAGGGTTCATTTGGAGAATGCTGTATTAAGACGACACCGAGTCTGGCGGGAGAAGAAATCTTCCATCTTCTAACGAGGGCCGGTTATCGTTTCAACCGGCAGTGTTCGGGTAGAGTAGCGATCAGGACGGCTGGCGATTGCGTCGTGATAGACGGTGGTCATTCTCACAACCACATCCGACCACATGAACTTCTCCGCGACGAGTTTTTTTCCCGCTTCGCCGAGCTCATGGCGAAGCCGACTGTCGTCCAACAGACTCGCCATTGCCCGGGTAAGTTGGTCGACGTCACAATTCACTACCAACCCTGCACCCGCATCGTCAAATTCCCGCCAGATATTGACCTTGTTCGAAATTATGACCGGAAGACTTGCCGCGGCCGCTTCAGCGATCGCAATGCCGAAATTTTCACCATAGGAGCAGAGAACGAATAGGTCCGAAGCCGCCAGCGCGGCATTTTTTTGATCACCTTGCAATAACCCCGCGAAGGTGACGCGGTCCAGAACTCCTTCATCGGCGAGCCATTGACGAACTTTAGCACCTTCACCTTCGATATCGGGTCCGGCCAGGAACAGATGAATGTCAGTACGCTCTCGGGCCAATGTACCGTAGGCCTTCGAGAGCAAATCGAGCCCCTTCTTGGCACTTAGCCGGCCGAGGAACAGGATGACTTTCTTTCCCCGCGTAATTGGCCAATCGCAAGCGAACTCTTCGCGCAGTTCTTCGCGATCAGATGGAACTTTGGATACAAGCCCATACGGAACCACCACGCCACGAAATCTCAGCCCCCATGCCCTCACCAGGTGCATTTCCTCTTCCGTCGCAAAATGAACCGCGGCAGCGCGTTCCAAGTTCTTTTTTTCGAACAGAGCTTCATACAGGTTCTTGCGAGGACGATGCCGATAGTAGACGCAAGGATCGAGCGATCCGTGCGGTTGCAAAATATAAGGAACTCCGAAGCGGCGGCAGTAGTAGGCGGCGGCGGTTGAAGGAAAGGAGTAAAGCGAGTGGATATGAACCACATCAAATTTTCGCACGTTCTGGCGCAGTGCTTTCGCCATCGACATCGAGAAAGCATAAGCTCCGGAACGTCGCTGAGTCGAGAAGTACCATCGCTCGACTCCATCGGCGCCTTGAATTGCTCGATTCGGTTCAACATCAAGCTGATCCCAAGGTCCATCGAGGTTGGTGGTGTAAAGTGTCACCTCGTGACCGCTCCGGACTAGCTCAGCGCAAAGTTCCGGAATGCCCTGCGAGGGACCGCCGCTGCGCATCGAGACGCTGGGGATGGTGTGAAGAATTCGCACTATAATCCTGTCCTATACCGATGTTAGAGAGATCTGTGATGGTTCTATGTCGACAGAACAGCGTCTGCCCCATAAACGATATCGTTCTCGCTAGCATTTCCGAGCTTGGTGTTAATCGCCTCTATCACGTCATCCGCGCCGATCAGCTTCAGGCATCGATTGTCGTTGGGGCAAGTTTGCAGATAGCAGGTGTGACATGGAACCCATTTTCTCAGCACGACATTGTGCGCCCCGTAAGGATGCCACTTACCCGGCATATCATGTGCCGAGAATATCGAGATGCACGGTGTCCCGACCGCGGAAGCGAGATGCTGCACGCCGGAGTCATTACAAATTAGCATCGCGCAGCGCTTCAATACTTCGCAGGATTCCTTCAATGAGGTCTGTCCCGCAAGGTTGAGGGTGCGTCCGCCGACACCCTCCGCAACTACGCGACAAACCGAAGCATCGGCGCTACCACCCAGCACTACCACCTCGAAGTTTCTGGCTACGAGATACCTGCCTACAGCCACAAAGCGCCCAGCCGGCCAGAGACTCAGGCTTCTCTTCGCGCCCGGCGCGATAGCTATGAGGCGTCCACTCCGAGTCCTCACCAAATCGTCGACCGACTTGCGCTCTTCGGGACCCAGGCTGATCGGAAATTCGATCTTGTCGGCGGTCGCGATGCCGGCCCGTCGGACGATGCCGAGCAGTTTCTCCACCTCGCTTTCGAAGCGTAACACCTCCGCTTGAGCCTGTACCCAGAATTTAATAGTAGTGACAAATCCCCAGCCATAGCCCCAGCCTGCTCCTGCGAAGCGTGCAATGAGCATATTTCGCAAGTGGTTAAATGGACCGGAGAGTTCCTGAGGTAAATCGATCCACATATCGAAACGCCGTCCCCGCATCGCCCTTAAGAATGTGACGCGGTTGCGAAAACCAGTGACTTCGCTTTTGAGGTAAACGTGAATTTCGTCGAAGAGCGGAGACCCCGCGAGCAATTCTTTCGCGCCTGGAAATTTCCCCTGGACGGGTGAAGTAAGCAAGGTAATATGCGCACGCGGGTAAGCATTGCGAATCGCATTCATCGCGGGCAACGCAACCACGGTATCTCCTATGAAGCCGTTTCTGTAGATGCAGATGCGCGCAGGGTCGGAGGGCCTGCGCCGTGGCCACATCAGGACTCGCAAGGCTCGCAGGATCGCATTCACCAGCACATATAGCACAGCAACGGAATAAGCCTCGAGGAAGCGTATCCCTCTTCGCACGCTCGATGTCGAGACTTCCGATCTTTCGAGATACCCGCTCATTTACCGACTCAATCCGCTAGGCGGGCCGACCGGCTAGTTCGAGCTTGGACGAATGCTCCTTCGCCCTGATGCGCCGGCGCAGGTTGAATGCCGCAAAGGCATACTCGGTGAAGCGAATGCCGAGGTGAAACGTAATTATCACGATCGAATCGATCAGCAACCCTCCGAAAATCGAAGAGGCCGCATTTTCGATATCGGTCAAATGGGTAAACAGATATAATGCTCCTACCAGAGCTCCGAGCCCCGAACCGGGATGAAGAAACAGATCGCTGATCGTCCGATAGATCATGCCGATCAGGATACTGCCTAGAATTACCCCGATCGGACCGAAATTCCCGTAGAGCTCAAGAAGTTGCAGCAGGTTGATTGAGCTTTCCCAATTCTCAGGCGCAAGCATTCCGTACTTATGTGCTAACACATTTCCGGGAAGCTCATTCGGCTTCTCCGGATAGATCAAGCGAGGAATAGGTAAAAACAACAGCGTGTAATAACTGGCGCCATACCAATAAGGTACATCCTCGGGGGTCAGATCAACCACCGTCGCAAAAACCATTATGCCGGCGAGTCGATTGGTGGCGATCGCCAACAAGTCTCCAGGATCGAGGTTTTCCACTACTGCCAGCCCCTGTTCTCCGGTAACGGCTAACGCTGAGAACTTTTGACCCTGGCCCTGCTCCGAATTCGCCACTCGACCGGCAAACACCATGGAGCGCATCAACCCTTTTATAGGTTGCATAAAGAAGAATGCGGCAAAACCAAGGATAAAGACTACCCAAGGTATCCGGCGGCGCAGAGTCGAGTAGGTAATCAAAAGTGCCGCCGCTTCAATCATTGCAAACCCAAGTGCGCCCTGCGCAAAACCCATCAGCGCTCGAACCGGGATGAGAATGATCCACAGCAAGGCTACCAATCGCTTGCTGATTCCGCCCTCAAGTTGCAATATCAGGAGAGCGATAATAGCCAAGAAAAAGAACTCACTCGGCAAATTGACGTAGGCCTGGATGTCGGGTGACAGCTTCAATTGAAAAGACACGACGAAGACCGCTAGCGCGAGACCCGCAAGAGCAAGCGCCACCATTTGCACCGCTTTTTTATTCTGCCACTGCATGCAAATCGCGGGTAAGACTCGCGCGACCCGCCGCCGACCCGGATAATAGTATCCGAAAAGAATGCAGACCAGTCCAATCAGCGCGAGCAAAAGGGATTTCTCAACCGAGCTAGCAGGAAGGGACTGGGTTGAGAACACGTCCATGGAGTACGCTTTCAAGGTGAAAATAGGCAATCCGTATTGCAGGAAATAAACAATCAAGACCACCGGCAGGAATCCAAAATCCGCTTCCCCTCCGCCCCGATAGGTCCAACTCCAGATCGTCCCGAAAGCAAGCAACCCCAGAGCACTCGCAAGGATACGTTCGGTAAATGTAGGATCGGCCGGCGCATAAATGTTCAGTGCTAATATCAACGCTATCAGCCAGAGCCAATAGGCCCCTCCGTGACGTCGCGAGCGTGCCTTTCGACGCAACAAGCTATACCAGTCTTGAGTCAGATGTTTCATTGATTAGAAGTGGCCGCCCAGTAAGTCCGCTGCAGCGAGAGACGACCTGGGAAAGGCTTACCGGCTCAAGACTGGAAACCGCGGCTTTGTTCATTGGGAACGCTCGCATTCCGCTCCGAACGAATGTCGCGGCACATAAGTCTCCAAGGCTGACTTCAATACCTGCACGTCTTCTTCAAAACTCCATCGTCCTATGATGTCCAGGCTTGCCTGACCCATGGCTTCGCGCGATATTGGCATCTTCCAGGACCTTGACCAGAGCCTGATGTAGATCTGCGATATCTTCCGACCGGTAGATATACCCGTTGATCCCGGGCTCTGACCAGGTCAGGATGCGGCCCCGACGTGGTCGCTGGCGATTATCGCGCGGCCCGCATTCATCACTTCATTGACTATGAGTCCCCACGGTTCGAAATTTGAAGGTATTACAAAGACGTCACAAAGATCGAAGAAAGGGGGTAGCTCGGTTTGATTCTTAAATCCCACAAATTTGATCGAAGACCAGCCGAGCAACTCCGCGCGGGCTTCAAGCGCGGCCTTCGACTCACCTTCTCCAACGTACAAGAGGTATGGATCAGGTTCGGAGCGTCCGTCGGCGAGAATAGAGCATAAGCCGCGAGGAGGTCCTCTGGGCGTTTCCTTCCGAATATCTTACCTGCGTAAAGAATCACCGGACGGTTCGGCTCCAAACCTAGCGCGGATCTGAATTGCCCGCGTCGCACCGAGGCCTCACGACATGCGAGTCTGGAAAAATCCATTGTCCACCGCATATGGCATCAATTTGATCCGCTGCGGGTCAGCCCCTAAAGCAACGTAATAGTCTCGATTCAATGTTCCAACTGCGAGATAGCAGTCCACGAATTGATGCAGTCCGGCAAAAAACTGCGCGCTTGAGGTATTGTCTTGCCTGGTCCCCGGGGCTTGGAAAATTCCTGGATATCGTCGCGTAGGAAAACCTTCAGGCCCCGCCTCTTCGCGCTGGCAATAGCGCACGCCAATTGAATAGACGAAAGTAACCATGCACCCATAGCGCGTCAAAATGACCGCGATCGAGTCGTTCGCCAAAACCATAATTCCATGGACGCGCGAATGATAGCTGGTCGGTAGCGCCCAACGCCGGAAGGAATTCGTAGTCGTATCCTTCCAGCAGCGGAACGTCCCATTGCACCTCGCGTTGAAAGCCGGCATCGAGATACGAACGCGTTGAGATATCGCTGCAAAAAAACACTTTCAAATCCAGGCCGGGTTCCGCCGCGATTCGTTTCAGCAGCGGTGCCTGGTACTGAATCGGATGACTAACCAGATAGGCTATGCGCATTCAGCTATTCCCAACCGAAGCGTCGAAGAGTCATCCAACCATCGCGAAGCTCTGCGCCGCTAGGAACTAGAATTTCGACTACTGAAAATCCGGTGATCGATCTGATTCTGGCGACCAGGATTGACCACACGACCGTATATCCAAGGAACGATGAGATCGCGGCACCCACGATTCCCATCGGCCGAAGTAATACGACTAACGAGAATGCCGTAATTACCAGGCCTCCCAGCTCTGCCACTAGAATCGGCAGCGGCTTACCCAGCCCTCGCAGACCCTCTTCGAGTAGCTGACCGAGATAAAGGGTCGAACCGGCAACCACCAGGATTAGCGCGCTCGGGATTGACTCGCGGTAGGGCTCGCCAAATATCCAGGTCAATCCCCACGGAGTGATAGCGCAAAACGCCGCGATCTGAACCAGTGCTATAGGAGTAGCGAGTCTGGCGATTCGGACCAGCGCCTCCGCCTGCTCGCCATCGGTCTTATGCGCTGCAACGTGAGGAAAAAGAAAGGCACCCATTCCTTCAAGCACGGGCCCGGTCATAGTGCTCCAGGCTACGGCGACGACATAGAGGCCGAGCAATCTTGGCGGGAGCAAGGCCGCCATCATCATCTGATCCAGGCGAAGGTTAAGTTGCTTCGGCAATGCGCTCGCAACCAGCGGCACTCCGAATTTGAGCATCGGAAGCCACGAATCAGGATTCGGTCTGAGGGATCCGGAGAGTCTTCGCGACATTATGTAAAATATTGCCGGCAGTGAGACGAGGCCCATCACCACCAAGGCACCAAGCGCAATGAATCGAGGGTTTACATTTCCGCTGAGCCAGGCAACCAGGAGCACCACCAGCGACCCGAACGGAGCTATGTAGCGGAAGGCACTCCAGAGGGAAAAATGACCAAGTCCTCGTACTGCGGCTAACGGAAAATTGAAGAAAATATAGAAGAGAAGAATTAACAGGTACCACCTGGCTGCCCCGATCACACTGATCGTTTGCGCGCTCAGCAAATAGGGCATCGCCAGATAACCGAGCAGGAGGATCGGCGCGCCGACCGAAATACTCAAGACTATCGCCGATGAAACATAGCTCCGCGCGTTTTCAGGTTCGCGCGCGCAAAAAAGCGTGGTCGATTCGCTCAGACCCAAAGTGGCGAAGGTGGCCATGAGCGCACCGGCAAGCTGAATTGCGGCGAGTTCCCCTCGCGCTGCGGGACCCAGCAGGCGGGCAGCAATCGTACCGGTGACAAAACCACATGCACCCAAGCCCCCCTGACCGCCGATGACAACAGCTATTTGTTTAAGAACCGGCGGGATGGCAGTTTCCGCTGGGATCTCTGAGGCCGCGATTCTTGGTGGCCCTTGCAAGGATGTCGACTTATAGGCGATAGCGGATGCTTGGATTACGCGATACGACTTTGAAGTACACCAGGTGGGAAAAGACTGCGGGCCGGCTCTGCCGGTCTACTCTTTCAACTGGCGGAGTCACACCTCAAGAGATACATGGTAGCATCGCAATCACCACAGTACGACGCGAGGTCGGGCAATCTTCCGGCTGTAGGAACTGGAACCGTCGCGAACAAATGACAGGATGACAAAGCATTGCCTGCTTCATCGGTTTCATATTCTTCCTGCCGCAGGACTAATAAGTTGGGCTTGATATCGGACAGCAGGACCTTCACCACAGAAGGTTCGTCCGGCACCTTGGAAACTTCCTCATGCAGCGTTCGCAACACTGCTGAGATTCGTGGCGAAGCGAGGCCCGGGTAATCATAAAATGTTCTCGGAGTATAGAACCCGATGATGCCGAGCGGCTCTAACATTATTGTATCCGAACTAGAACTCACCTTAGTAAGTAGTGCGGCGACCTGTTGACCCCGCTTCCACCTTAGGTCCTGAGCCTGGCTCATAGCTGGGATTTTTCGGAGGGTGAAAACTGTTAGGGCTGCCGCGAGGAGAACTCCGAGCGACACACCCACGGGGCGCAACAGCCGGGCACCATCAATAGCGCGGGCAAAGGTCCTTAGCACCACTTCGAATCCGACGCCTACGCAAACCGCATAACCGAGAACCACAGGCGGTAGATACCATGGCCACCAATCACCGAAAGTCGCAAAGCAGACCACATACACTGCGCACCAGAGGGGAAGAATGCTGAAGGCTGGACGAGTCCGCACCATCTCGAAAATCCCTACTAATGCCACTAGGCCAGTCGGCGTCGCGACCCCCAGAAAAAAGTGATGTATGATGATTGACCATTCGGTGCTAGCTGATCGCCTGAAGAGTTCCTTGGCCAGAATGGTTTGCGGCAGAACGCCGTGAAAATATGCGTACGTGCCCAGTAGATAGAGCGAGCCGCCAACCACATACGCTATTGCGGCGAAACCAAAGGCGCGACGGTCGTAGAAAAAGAGATAGGTTGCAAATGTTCCGGCCACCAGCACACCATCAGGTCGTACCAGCACCAACAACAGGGACAGCGCTACAGCAAGCCTAAAGTGTGATGTGATTAAAGCCAGAAAACCTGCGACTATTAAACAGGTATACAAACCGGTCTCCAATCCGCTCGGTGCCCCGATCGCGGAAGTAGACGCTGAAGCATACACGAGACCCGCAATCAGTGCGGATAGAATCCGGTCTGCCGAATTCCCGTCTTGTTGGTTCCGCCACCACGATCCGGCCAAAAGAACCAGCGCGAGTCCGGCCGCCGCGAGAGAATCAAGAAGGACTCCCGTCGTTCGCATCGCTAGAAAAGGGCTGCCAGGGAATACTTTCCAGGCTAGCGCACTGAAGAATGTCCACAATAACGAGGTCGCAGCCTGCACGTGATCGCCTGCATTATAGCCAAACCCTGCCCCATTGGCGAGGTTTCTCGAAACCCTGAGCACGATCATCCCGTCATCGTAGAATAGGCCCGAGCGTAAAATCCAAAGTCGAAGCCCTAAGGCAATTAGAAAAACCGGCGCAGCTACAAGGCACTTCGATCGAAACGAGATGGCGATGGTTTGGTTGGATTTCATAACTCTACCAGCCAACCCGGCGCATAACTTTCAGGAGCGTCTTACCGATTAGTCGCAAATCCAGTCCCAACGACCACTCATCGATGTAGCGGCAATCAAGCTTCACCACTTCTTCAAAGTCATGCACTGCCTCATTGCCCGTTACCTGCCAAATTCCGGTGATCCCGGGACGCATGCTCAGGCGGCGATGGTGCCGGCTCTCGTAGGTCTCTACCTCACTGCGAGTTGGAGGCCGGGTGCCAACCAGGCTCATATCGCCCAAGAGCACGTTCCAGAACTGTGGGAGTTCATCGAGATGAGTGCGGCGCATAAATTTGCCGCCTTCGATGATTCGAGGATCGTCTTTAATCTTGAACAGAGCCCCGTGCATCTGGTTCAGCGCCATTAAGGCGGGTAGCTCATGCTCAGCATTGGGACGCATGGTGCGAAATTTGTACAGGGTGAAGAAACGTCCGTTGCGCCCCATCCGCTCCTGGCGGAACAGCACCGGCCCCGGTGATACGATTCGTAACCACAGGGCATAGAAAGGATACACCAGGCCACACAGCATCAAACCCAGGACGGATCCGACGATGTCCATCGCGCGCTTGAGAGCGAGGGCAAGGAAGTCCTGAGGGACCGTCTCGAGCGAGACTAAGTACTGTCCGTTTCCGGCATCCTCGATGTGATACCTACCCACCTTGGGTTTAGGCATCACCACCAGTTGGCGAAAGGTGAGGCCGCGATCGGAGCAGGCCTCGGCCAGTTCGTTCCAGATGGAAGCTTGATCCCAGGTGGTTACCGCAACGACCTCATCGACCGAATAAGACTTAAGGACATCCGACCAGGTCTCTAACTTGGTGGATTGCGCTTCGGCAGCCGACAACAAGCTGCCGTTGATTTGTCTGATCGAGCTCGCCATTGCTATCTCATGGCAGTCCCATCGGGAGAGGCGGGAATGACGTCAACGATTTCGAGATTCCATTCCGGATGCTCGCGAACCAGCTCCAGGTAGTTCTCGGCGTCATCGCGACTGCCTACCAGAAGGACTCGCCAAACCGCGGAGCGGCGCTGCAGTCGCCATCGATAGCGGATCAAAAACAGGATCGCGAGCTTTTCGTTCATAAGACCTGCGAAACTGAAAATGATGATCAGCGCCATCAGAGGGCGGCTGATCCCGGCAAATCCGCGAATGATGAACACGGCGTTCAACATCAGTATCGAGGCAAGTATTTGAGCCTTGAAGGTGGCACGGATGACGTGGAACGTAGACCTATAGGTAGCTGGACTGTAGAGGCTGAAATAGCGGCATGCGAAGAGCCATGCCGGAAACATCACAGTTATGATCCATGCGTTGTTGCGCTGGCTGCCAATCGGCATCACCGGATAGGCGAGCAGCCACAGCTTCAGGCGGACCCAGTAGGCCACCAGGAAGCTCGCGAATAGAACCGCGAGATCGGCGGCGGCTACGAGGCGGCCGAAAAAGCTCTGTTGACGTGTCATCCGAGTGTGAAGGGCTCGCGGTCGGCGCGATTGCTAAAGTCCGCGGCTCTCGCGCACTTGAGCCTCG
This sequence comes from uncultured delta proteobacterium, assembly GCA_963761255.1. Classification (GTDB taxonomy): domain Bacteria; phylum Desulfobacterota; class Binatia; order Binatales; family Binataceae; genus DATGKG01. The sequence continues at coordinate 384,283 of CAVXGH010000006.1, read as the reverse complement.
ATCCATCGATAGGTTCTGGCCAGCCCTTCCTCGAGCGAAACCTCCGGTTGCCAGTGGAGTACCTCCCTCAAGCGGGTATTGTCGGAGTTGCGACCGCGCACCCCCTGAGGACCATCGATATGCTTCTTGCGGACTTTGCAGCCCGCGGCGTTCGCAACCAGGTCCGCCAGCTCATCGATGGTGACCATCCGATCCTGGCCGAGGTTCAGCGGATGGTGGTAATCCGAGCGCATCAGCTTGTGGATGCCGGTCACGCAATCATCGATGTAGCAAAAGGAACGGGTCTGCTTGCCATCGCCCCAGATCTCGATTTCTTCGCTCCGGGTCAGCTTTGCGAGGGCGATTTTGCGGCACATCGCGGCGGGAGCCTTCTCGCGGCCACCCTCCCAGGTGCCCAGCGGCCCAAAAATGTTGTGGAACCTCACGATGCGGGTCTGGATGCCGTAATCCTCGCGATAATGGGTACATAGACGCTCAGTTACCAGCTTCTCCCATCCATAGGCGTCCTGCGGCTGCGCCGGATAAGCGTCCTCTTCCTTCAATGGGACCACATCGGTGTTGGTCTGCTTGAATTCCGGATACACGCACGCGGATGACGAATACAAATACCGCTTGACCGAGTTCTCCCGCGCCGCATCGAGGGTGTGGATGTTGATGAGCGAGTTGTTGTGCAGGATCTCCGCATGATGCGCCGAGATAAATCCCATCCCGCCCATGTCGGCCGCGAGCGCGTATACTTCGTCGACCCCGCGAGTGGCGGAAAGGCAGTTTTCCCAGAGGCGAAGATCGAGCAAGAGGAACTCGTCCGCATCGGTCCTGGTGTATTCAGGCATCTTCTGGTCGACCCCGCGAACCCAGTACCCCTGCTGCTTTAGGAAGGTGACCAGATGATGTCCTATGAAACCGCCCGCACCAGTGACCAGGACCTTTGTCATTGCGGACCCTCCTCGCTCTCTGCAACTAACTGCTTCGATATCGATTTACCGTTGGCCGCGACCTCAAGCAAATGCGCTTCGAGAACCGAAAGCGTCCGCTGTTTTTCCCAGAAGCGTTCGGCAAACATCCGTCCGTTAGCACCGAGGTTGCTCCGACGCGCGGGATCATCACGCAAGGCGACGATCGCGTCCAACAAGGCGCCCGGGTCTTCCGGCGCAGTCAAGATGCCGGCCTCGGCTTCTTTCAACACGCGCGCGACCTCGCTGCCCGGACTCACCGAGGCGACGATAGCGCGGGCCGACGACATCAAGGTGATAACCTTCGAGGGAAAGACGATGTCGGCAACGCTCTTCTGTTGGGTCACGAGGCTAATGTCGCTGGCTGCCAGCAGGTCAAGGAACTGATGGTCCGGCAGCAGCGGGACAAAGCTTAGGTTGTTGAGGTTCAGAGCCTTCGCACGCTGCTCGAGTTGTTGGCGCACGGAGCCGTCGCCGACCAGCAAATACCTGATATCGCGATCGCCGCGCGAGCGCTCCGCCGCTCCGAGAATCACTTCGAGCCCTTGCTTAACTCCCATGTTGCCGGCAGTGAACGACCAACAGTTCATTACCGACGCCGAGTGAGCGCCGGAACTCCGCACCGCCGCCATGCGCCGGCACCTGGAACAACTCCGGACGGGCCCAATCCGAAAACAGCACCACCTTCTCGGCCGCGATACGTTTACTGATGATCTTGTCGCGCATCGCCTCGGTCAAGGTCGAGACCAACGCGGCCTTGCGATAGCCCATCCGCTCGAGGCCATAAAGCGCGTCGGTCAGGCGCCCCTCGCGTAACATGCCGAGGTCGACCGCCGCATCCGGTTGCAGGTCGGGAACGTGCTGAATGAAGGGAATCTTCCACCATCGCGAGAGCAGTATCGCACTTAGACTGAGCGCCAGCGGAGGAGTGGTGACTAGCAGCACGTCCGGGCGCCGCACCGCCCTCCGCGTCATCGCTGCCAGCATCGAGGAAGCTATGAAGGAAGCTTCGTGCAGAATCCGACGCATCGAGTTCACCCGCTCCGGTACGTAGAGCCATGAGCGCAGGATGGTAACCCCGTTCCGTTCTTCCTCGCAGAAGAATCGTCCGCGATAGTTTTCGGGGACGCGCCACGCCGGATAGTAGGGAAACCCTGTCAGCATCGTGACCTGATGTCCGCGGCCGGCGAGGTATTCGCAACGTCCGGTGGTAAACGGCGCGATACCAGTTTCATCGGGCCAGTAATTGATACCTAAAAAGACGAAATGCATTGGTCTGTGCTGCGCGGTCTGGAAGCGAAGGCCTCGCTAGAACGACGCGCCATGCTCCCCGATCGAGCGCCTGCGCTGTTGCAGCATCGCCGCCTTTCCGCCCGCTTTCCGACTCGCTCTGAGAATGATTACCAGAGACACCAGGAGCGGAGTCAGCACCAACGCGATAAAGCAATTGATCAGCGCGCGAGGGGAATATGGCCGGTCCGGTGAAACCGGTGCTTCGAGAACCTTGAACGCGAAGTCCGCTTCGACTTCGGCCAGCTTTTGCCGCTCTACCTGTCGGGCGGCCAGCGCGTAGAGGTTTTCTCTGAGCAGCGAATCTCCGGTCGAGAGCGCTTCCTTCTCCAGCGATTGAATCGCCGCGGCCGCATTGCGGATTGCTTCCTGCCGCTGCAACTCCCGCAAGTCATCGAGATAGTACTGCAGAATTTCCTGCGCCTTGATGGGATCCAGATCGATGAAATGGACGCTGAGATTGTGGCCCTGAATCGAGTAGTCGACCTTAAAGCGGCCCTTCAAGATATCGAACAGCTTCATCTTGAGTTTGCGTTCGGTCTTGGGACGCTTCTCATCCTGCAGCAGATCGTCGGTCAGGTTATGCCGCATGGCCACGCCGGTATTGAAGGTATAGCTGCGAAGAATGGTCAGATACTCCTGCGCCTGGGAATCCATTCCGGTGGACATCAGGAACGAGGACATGCCGCCACCGGCGAATCCTCCGATACCTCCTTCCACACGATTCTCTACCGCACCTTCGGGAACAGGTTCGATGATTGCGGTCGCCTGGTACCATGGCGTCATCACAAATTTGGTAACCATGTAGGTCGATGACAATCGCGACGAAAGTGATCGCGCGCGATGAGCTTCCAGCTGATCCAGGATCAGCAGTAGATACGGACTCTCGAAATCCTCCTCAAGCGGTGCGACCGGGACTACCCGCCCCCTGAGGTCATAGCGCTTCAGAGTCTGCTTTTTCTATCTTAAGGGCCACCGATTGGACTCCATCATTTAGAAGATTCCTTCCTGACACGAGCGCGATTAGAGACTGGTCGCGAGGATGCCGAGGGTGGCCAATCCGAGCGCGCTATTGGCGACGATCGAGGTTATATCCTTCGCGTACTGCAAGGAGCTGATGTAAATCAGTTTCTCCGGAACGAAAACCGTATCGCCTGGTTCCAGATGCTGTTCCATCAGGCCGCCGCCGATAGTCGGCAGCAGGGGGAACATCCTGTTCTTTTCGCTGTCTCTTGACGCCTTGGTCACTGAGAACCGAACCATCGGCCTTGATCACGTAGATGTGATCCTCGTCGCCGGCGTCAGTCGGTCCGCCCGCCCGCGCGAGGTAATCACGCACCCGCAGCGGAGGTTGGTAAACGATTGCATTCGGATTGTAGACCTGGCCGAGGACCTGGACCGCGGCGGGTTGAACCGGAATGACGAGGCGATCGTCATCTTCGAGCACGATATTTTCGGGCGACCGTTCCAGAGCATCGAGCTGGCCGATTTTTACGACGACTACGGCCGGTTGCCTGCGTGCTCTCGGCCTGATTGAGGATCTCGCGGATGGAATTCAGAGTGTCCGCGTTGGTGTCGGCCTGCCCGGCTTGATGCGGCAGCAGCGCCAGCCGCACCAGCTCATGCTGGAGGCGCGCTGCGCGCCAGCTCGAGCTGTTCCTGCTGCATCTTCTGCACCGACTTGCGGATGAACACCGCGGCCCGCGGATACGCGTCCGGTCGGAATCCGCCGCAGGCCTTGAGCACTGAGGCCAGGCGTTCACCTTCGCGAATCGGATACGGTCCCGGCCGGTTTACCTGGCCTTCGAGGACAACGTGCCACGGGGCGTGCCAGTTGGAGGCCTGTTGGACCAGTAATTCGTCGTCCGGTTTCAAGGGCACGTCGGTGCCTTGGGTTCCATCGAGGACCTGGCGCAGGTCCAGATCCATGTGGGTATACTGCGCCACCGAGCCATTTGCGATTTCCGTGCGGGTCAATTCAGCGCGGTCACGCGAAGCGTTATCGAGCAGCCCGCCGGCCGAATAGACCAGTTCGCGCGCCGTCATGCCCGGAATCAGCGGATACTTGCCGGGTTTGCGAACCTGCCCGAGCACCCGGACCATCGGCACCTGTCCAAGTTCGTTCTGGCTGTAGATGGTGACGCTGTCCTCGGGCCGCAGCGTCATATCATCGGCACCCAGCTGGTTGGAGAGCGCTTCGCCGAGGTTGATCGGAAAGGGAGTTATCCGGCGATCCGCGCCCTGGCGGCGTTGCAGCAGGGCATAGTCGAAGAAAGTGTGATCGGCGGGGCCCTGGGCCTGCGCGATGAGATCGGCCACTCGCATGCCGGGCCGCCATTCGTAGGTGCCGGGCTGATTGACGTTACCTTTAACCCGCACCACGTTTCGCTCGGTGGGCAGGACGGAAAAAACCTTCACCAGATCGCCGTCGTCAACCGGAAACCGCGCGGCGGACCGCTGGTTAAGATTGACGTCCAGTGCCACGCGCTTCTCGTGATTTTGCACCCGCTCAACCTGCAGGCGCTCGGAATACCCGAATGCGGTCACGCCACCCGCCATCCGCAACAGATTGCCGAGGCTTTCGTTGCCGAGCAATTCGTAGATAGCGGGGCTTTTGACGTCGCCGGTGATAGCGGCGACTGAACCGATGACCGGAACGAAAATGACATCGCGCGGCTTTAACCGGACGTCACCTTGAGCATCGCCATGAAGCAGCAGCTGGTAAAGATCGATGGTCCGCTCGACCTTGCCGTCGCGGCGCAATTCGATCTTGCGCAGCGAGCCCATTTTGCTGATTCCGCCCGCGGATCCCAGGGCGTTGGTGACATGCGAAAGCGCGCTAACGGTATAGAGTCCCGGGTTGCGCAACCTTGCCGATGACGAAGACCTGGATGGTGCGGATCTGGCCCATCGTGACGCCGACTTCAACGCCGGTGATCTGGCTCATCCGGCCTTCGATGAGCTTCTTGGCCTGTCCGAAAGTCAGACCGCCGACCTGGATCGGTCCGATATCCTGCACCATCACGGCGCCGTCGCGATCAACCTTGAGTTTGATGGTCTGATTGACCCGGCCCCAGTTGTAGACATTCAGTTCATCGTCGGGTCCGACAATATAATCGTCGCCGACCGGAACGTTGCCGATCGGAGCGAACGATGAAACCCGCGTCGAAAAAAGATCGTAGCCGAATTGTTCGAGCGAACCCGCGGTGGGAGCGGTGTACAGCTTGTAGGGAGTATCGAGTTCGTGAAAGCGCCCCTCGATACTGGAGGTTTCGGTTCGCCGTGAGGGAAATTGCGGCTGCAGCTGCGGCAGTGATCGCGGTGTTTTCGTTGGTCGAAGTCGAGGGACCGCCGCGCGCGACGCAGTCGCTAAGTTGCGCGGCCTGCGCCGATGAAAGTCCCAGGGTCTTGCCCAGCGCGTCGACGTCGGCGCTGCTCATGTGCTTGCTGATGGCGCCCTGGCAGGCCTGATCCATTTCCTGATCGCTGAGACCATTGCGCGCGGCGTTTTGCGCCTTCTGCATGTCCGCAGCTGCTCGACCCCGCCGGCCCGATTCAGGTCGCTGAGCGTGCTGGTCAGCGCCCCGCCTCCTAAACCTCCGCCGCTTTGCGCGCGCGCCGCAACGGGACCAGCACCAGCGAAAGGCTGATTAAAGCCAACGAAAATAAGATGCGCGGGCCTCCTCGCGAGGCGATCGTTTGTCCGCCGCCCTGAACTCGGCCGTTCACGTGAGTTGTCTTCATCGAAATCCCCATTTCGCGACCGACGACATTTCCAGTTCCGTTGCTATGTGACAAACTGTGCCTCGCTTTGGAGGGCGTAATGAAATCTGTTGGATTGTTCATTTCTATAATCCTGCTGATCGGCACATCTGCGCTGGGACAACAGCAACAACAACAAACATTTCCCGAGACTCAAAACCCGAACACCGAGCTGCCCTTCCCGTCCAAGCCCAACGCCCTGATCATTTGTGCCGGCGATGTACCTCCAGACGATATGGTGATAACCGCCACCGGCACTTCAGTAACTTGCGCCGGCTCGTGCCGCTCGCGTCAAATCGAGCCGGTGGACGGACCGGTGATGGTCATTTGCGCCGATCAACCGATTCCCAAATTCTACGAGACTCAAAGTGTAACCACCTTACCCGCCTGCAACTGCATCGCCGACCAGGACAACGCCTACGTAATCAGGCGCGGCATCGGCGCGCCGACTCCGACTCCCGCAGCGCCGCGTTTCCCGGCACCCAACAGCAAGGTCTCCCGCAAAACGGTCTGCCTCAAGTTCCGACGCGCCGCCAACCCTGAGCGAAAATCTTCCTGCATGAACGCTTCCCGCCGCGAAAACTATTGGCGCAGCGGCAAGCGCGCCCGTTCGCCACTCTGCTCGGCGTCAGGAAAATACTCCACGCTCTGTTGTCTGGCAGCGATCGCTTGCCAACTTCCTGATTCCACCACTTTTCCCCGGTCGAGCACGTATACCATATCCGCGCGCTTAATGGTGGAAAAACGATGCGCGATGATCAGCATGGTCAGATCGCCGTGAAGATTGTCGATCGCCTCCAGCACGCGAGCCTCGTTTTCACTATCGAGGCTGTTGGTCGCCTCGTCCAATACCAGCAGCGCCGGCTTGCGCAGCAGTGCCCGCGCAATCGCGAGTCGTTGCCGCTCGCCGTGGGAAAGAAACATTCCGCGATCGCCCACCACGGTGTCGAGGCCTTCAGGGAGTTTGCGGACCAGCTCCTCCGCGGCGGACAGACGCAGCGCATGCCACATCTCCTCTTCGGAGATATCGCGCCGAGCCCAGGTAAGATTCGCGCGCAAGGTATCGTGGAAAAGCACAGTGTCCTGCGAGACGTAACCGATCCGCGATCGCCAGCCTGCAAGATTCGCCCGCGTCAGATCAGAGCCATCGATTCGAACGGCTCCGAGGTCGGGCCGGAGCAGGCCGATTGCGATATCGGCGAGCGTGCTCTTGCCCGAGCCGGAAGGACCGATCAAAGCCACGGTCTGGCCAACTTTCAACTCGAGGCTGGCGTCGCTCAAAACCGCTCCCGCCGCCATCTGGTAAGCGAAGGATATATGGCTGAGCTCGACGGCGCTGCTGAACTCGACCGGCGGCCCCTGCGAATCAATTTGCTCGGAGGCCGCGAGGCATTCGTTTTCAAGTTCCGTAATCGCGGTGAAGGCCGGAAGTTGGTTCACGATGCCCTGATAGTGAGCATAGGCGGCGATCACGCGCGGCATCAGACGCATGAAAACCAGCAGCAGGATCAGAATACTCGCGGGCCCAACCGCGAAGACGCGAATGGACACGAAGATGGCCGCGACCAGAATCAGGAATGATCCGGTCTCGAACCAGCCGCTGCCGACCGCTTGTTCGCGTATTGCGTCGTTGCGCACCGCTTCGACCGCCGAATTCAAATGCGTGAAGACTTCGCGGTCGTGAGCTTCCGCGTTATAGGCCTTGGTCGCTTTCAGGTTCTGCAGGTGGCCGATCACGGCGCCATAAAGAAGCTGATTCGCCCGCGACCACGCGGTCCCGATTTCCCGGAGCGCCCGGGTCTTTTTGCGCAGCAGGATTGCGAGAACGAGGCCAGCGCCCAAAACCATCAGCGTGACGCCGGCTGAGAGCGCCAGGGCCACCGCAGCGTAGACGGCGGTCACCAGTACATCTCCCGCGAGCATCAGAGCATAGGCGGTGGCAGTGCCGACGCGTTCGACCTCGGCGGTCAAGACATGCACCAGGTCGGCGGATCTCTTGCGGCAGAGGAAAAGCCAATCCGCGCCGACAATCGCGCGATGGAGCCGTTCGCGCAGATGGGCCTCGATCTGTTGTTGAACCCGCGATCCCGCCACCGTCTGCATTTTCGTCAACAGGGTTCGAGCGCAGATCAGGACCACGAAAATAGACAGCAACAGCGGAAGCGTCGGGTTCAGATGGATTGCGCGGAGTCCCGCATCAATCGCGGTCGCATAACTCTGGACCCGGCTCTGACCCATCAGGTTCAGGCCGGAAATCTGGAGGGTAGGAATCAACAGGACGATTCCGATGCCCTCGGTCAGGGAGCATAGCGCGGCAAGAACGATGGAGAGAATGAGTTCCCTTCCGGTCGCCTCGTAGAGGGTGGCGAGATACGCGCGCAGGACACGCTTCACTATCGCTGCGGCCCCGCGCTCGTCATCAAGGTTTCGAACTCCGCGATCACTTCGGGCCGATCACCAATCAAGCCGCGTTCGGCGACGGTCCAGGCGTGCGCCTCGAACACGCCGGCGCGCTTGCGCACGCCGAGGACAACCTCGGCCGACTCTCCGCGCGAGCGCAGGAGCCAGAGGAGCACCATCGAGCGCACCAGGCATCGATTGCGCGGAAACAGGCTGCTGGCCATATCGGCGAGACTCACAAGCTTCTCGATCGCGCATCGACGGTGAAAAATCGGCAACCGACCGAGCCATGGGGAGCGGCATCGGTTGACGATGGTGCGGGAAACCTCGCGCCATCCGGTGACACGGAGAGTCCACCGCTACGACGCCTGAGAACATAACCAATTGCGTCAGTATGATAGTGTCCCGAATCGGAAGTCGAGTTATTCGGTGCAGTTTACTCATCAGGCGCGGGGTCGGGCTACCGATTTTTCAGGCGAGCGTCCGCCCTCCCATAGAGTCCTCCATCGATGGATGGGGACCACGGGTAATTCCGGCTGCGAGGAATCCGGTACGCGCACGCATGTCGCCAGCGAGCGATAATTCTACTTTAGGTAGCTTGCGGCGTGCCCTATTGTTGGAGGTTGAGGCCTTATTAAACGCTAGCGAGCTCAGTCAGGTCAAGTGACACGAACCACAGTTTTTGCACATCTATGCGGGATTGTGACGATTACGACTAGTGCGCAGCGCCGCCTTCTTGGGCGATTGCATGAGAGGAGTGGCGGGAGAAAGACTTATTGGACAGTCGCGGCGTTCGGTTGGCTTCGCGCCTTCAAATCCGAAAGTATAGTTTCTCGAACCCGCGGCAAAGCAGCGAAGTCATTCGGGATGGTCAAGCGCACCACCGCCAACTGCGATAGTAGTTGATCCAGTATTTTGAATTGTCGCACCAGCATGGCGGGATCATGGGGATCGAGGCAGAAAAGATGGCGCAGGGCGGCCAGCAGACTGTCGTGTCCGCGAAGAGTTTCGATTCGAGGTTCAAGTAGGGGGACCTCATCGTCGGTGGGACGTTCGAGGCAGTATATCGCGGCAAGCGGATGTCTACCGCTCGCAAATGGTCCTTCCGCAGTCCGCCGCTTGGAATTGTAATGCGCGACCGAGGCCGTGGCGCGATTCCTGGCGCCCATCAGCGAAAGACTATCCTGACGAAGCCGCGCGCCCGGGTAAGAAGGCACACCATAAACCGCGCCTTCCGCAGCCTCCAGAAGCAGACAATCATCAGTGAGGGTGGGATAGCCGGCCTGCTGGAAACTCGCCGCTAAAGTCGATTTTCCGGTTCCGCTGGCAGCTCCAAAAGCACATGCGCCATAGGGCGTAACGACTGCGCTCGCATGGAATACCGGATGCTCTCGGAGGCTGAGCGCGAGGGCAACGACGCTGTCGAGGATGAGGTGGCGGACCGAGTACTCGGGGACCCCAGGCTGCGGTGCGTACACCAACTCGCTGCCGGATTGATCGATAAAGAAATCCGCCAGGTCGAGGAATTTAAGCAGATATCCAGTAGTGGTTTTGCTCGAAACGAGGAATGGACTGCCGTTTCGCAACGTCCATTTGGCGGCGGGCCTGATTGTCTCGCCTGCGGCGGAGATTTTTTTCTCCCGCCGCAGGCGTAAGATTATTTTAGATGCTGGCGAAGTTGATGGTGAGAGTTCAGGAAACCTCTCGCTCGAAATAAGGCTTACGCCGCAAATATCATAGCGCAAGACCTATCTCCCTCCTGAACCGAGAGAAAACGAACAGTCAAATCCGCGAAAAACGCAGATCTTGTCACCCCATGAGCTTCTTGCCGCCGAAGTCGGACTCGGTACCCGATCCGCCTTGGGTAATTTCCTCTACTTTGCCATACTCGATGAGCTGCGGCTTTGAATAGGTTCCTTGTTCTTTCTTCTGGTCTGGCGTGCCAAGCGCTACTTTTGTCATCGATATCCACTCCTACCTTTTTCGCAACTATCCGCCGCCGTAATCCAAACTGGCTGCATAAGCAGCGTCTGTTCGAATCTATTCTGGGAAGTTCACTTCGAGTAGCCTGAGAGAAGTTGCTCTTCCCTACGGTCGCTTTTGGGGCATCAACGCGGCTAAGTATACTTGTTCTTTCGCTGAGTGCAACTCCTTTTGGAAACTAAATTCACTAATTGCCTGATTGCAAGGCATTTTTCGCGCTGAGTTCGCCCTCTCCTGCAGGAATGTGAATCTGCTCTCCCAAAATTTCCCGGCCGGCGATTTCGAGGGCAACCCAGTCAGAAATCTGTAGGCTGGTATTGGTTGCGGGTGCCTTCTGATATTTCTCGACCAGCGCTCGAAGCGCGTTTCCATCAGCCAATCCCAATCGGACCAAGACCGAGTCGTTGAAAATATTCCTCACTTCCGTGGCTTGCGAGCCGGCAAGGACGGCGGAATATTGCGGCGAAAACTCCGCTTTCCCGCGTCGCTGCAGAATCTTTTCGGGCAGCACTCCCTGCATCCCATTGCGGTAAGCGACCCGCGACCAGCCTCCGCCCCACAACTGCTCAGTGGGAAGAGCCATGGCAAATTCGACCAGCCGCCGATCACGGAAGGGCTGGCGCAACTCGAGGCTGTAAAATGACGCGAGCAATTCGAACGATTCGGCCAGCACCGTGGGGCTCCAGCCGCTAAAAATCGTTTCGTACATCTCCGCATGCACCGGCGACTTAAAAGCTGGAATGGCAACGCCCTGCGCCATTCGGTCCTTCGCACCGGTGCGGACCAACGCCTCCTCCCGCACCAGGCGCAGGATTCTGGGCGTACGAGCGGCGGAATAATTTCCGATAGACCGCCTTGATGGGACCGGGAATTGACGGCTTTACGCAGCCAATCAGGAACAGACGCCATGGGGAAATTCGATAGGTCGCAGCGCTTCCGCGAAGCTGGGTTAAAAGACGGAGCCATCGGAAGTTCCAAAGCAGCGGCAGTAGCTGATGAAATCCATTGCCCGCGAGTTGGTCTCCCCCGTTACCATCGAGCAGAATCCGGAATCCATCGTCTCGGATACGTTTAAACACCGAACCCAGAATCATCGCTTGAGGCGAATAGAGCAGCCCCGGATACATCACATGACGAGCCAGATCAGCCTCGCCCAGATCTCGGTCCCCGAGGTGAAAATTTGCCTTCACCCCGGAGTGACGGACCACCTCGTCTATGAACGGTCGTTCGTCGCACGATAAAAGGTGATCGAAGACCATGCTGAAGCTTTCGAACCTCGGCTGAGTTCCTCCACGTTCTTTCAGGATGCGCTGCGCGGTGCAGACGATACCGGAAGAATCCAAGCCGCCGCTGAGCAGTGATGCGATTGGTCCCGCACTGCGCAATCGCTTTCCGACCGCATCGAAAAACAACTCGCGAAAATGTTCGCCGTACTCTTCGTCATTGCGGTAGCGAATCTCGTGCGCGGGATCGATATCCCAATAACGCCGCGTGCGGATTGCTTCCCTGGTTATCGTCAGATGATGCGCCATCGGAAGTCGCGAGACGCCCTTGTACAACGTCTCGTCGTACTCAACGCTTCGCCCCAGGAGGCGAATCGTTATGATGGCGAGATTCGGCTCCATCTTGAGCGAGGGAACCGCGAAGAGCGCGCGGATTTCCGAGGCGCATACGAACGTGTCGCCGACGGCGGCATAGAAAAAAGGGCGCACGCCGAGGTGATCCCGCGCGCAGAAAAGCCGCTTGCGCGGCTCGTCCCAGATCGCGAAAGCGAAGTCGCCGAGCAAATGCTGGGGGCATTCCTCGCCCCATTTGCGATACGCGGCGAGCACCAATTCAGCGTCCGTCTCGACTCGGCCATTGGTTCGATCTGCCGCGAGAACCGACTTCAGCTCGTCTCGATTGTCGATCCGGCCGTCGAAAGTCAGACCGAGGCCTGCGGCTTCATCGAGCAGCGGCTGCCGCTCGAGCGAGGATTCCGGGGTGGTGTTAAGCGCGCGATGCCCCATTGCGATCGGACCTTGCACCCAATGCCGAGCACCGTCGGGGCCGCGATGCTCCATGAGCTGAGTCATTTGAACCAGTTGCCCCATTTCGACGGGACGACCGCTGCGGTTCCAGATAACTGCGATGCCACTCATGACGGAGAATCCAGCTTGCGCACCTCGAGCCCGGTAAAGCGGATTGCGACGCTAGAGACTTGAGGTACTCGACTCAAACTTCCACGCTGGGGATTTTAGTCGGGGGATTCGTCGCTTGAAATCCTGACCAGCGACCGTGCGACGAGTTGTTCGATTAGTTCCTGCAGATCGGTTCGCACCCGCTGCTCGTCGACGCTGTACTCGGCCAGCAAAGTCGAGACAACTTCGTCGATCCCCTTGCCGTCGGCCACCAGGCACCAGATCCTGGAACCCACCGGATCGAGGCCGAAATAGGTGCCGGTCTGCGAGTTCAAAATCGCGACCTCGTCACCCAGTTTGGTCCATACGACCTCTTTCGGCAGCTGAATCTTCATGGATGCTCCGGGAGTATGCGGCCGGCTCGCCCAGTCCCTGCAACACAACGCAAGAACTGGGGATGCCCTGATATACCCCGCAGCTTTTGATAGAGCAAGTTCCTTCCAAAAATCTGGAGACCTCAAGCCCACATCCACGGTGGTCGGTTGCCATTTCTGAAACCGACCAGCTTTTTCGCGGCACTGTGAGCGCCGGTCTTGTTGACCCACGGTTTAGCGATCGAGGAAGCGTCAAACACCGCGGTCGCAACCCATGAGAGCCGAACATCTCGTCGCGCGACTTTCCGATCGGCGAGGAATCAAATAGGATGCCGCCCATGCGATCGCGACGCGCTCAATCTATCCTTATCGGAGTTTTTTCCCTTGGACTGTGGGCTTGCCACCCGCCCAAAGCAGCCGCCCCGGTGCGCGCGCCGATTGAGCCGCCGGCCGGATGGCGGATGGCGCGGCAGGAACCGCGACGCGAAGTTTACAGCGCGACCTTCGTGCCGAAACTCCGGACCTCGCAGGAGAAGATGTGGGTTACTATCGTTCGCAAGCCGCAGATGATCTCCAAGTCGAGCGACGAATTGTTCCAGATCTTCCAGCCGCGCTTCATCTGTGAAAACCGGGATTTGAATGTCCTGAAAAAAGACCAAAACGAGATCGTTTTCGAGGAAAAGGATTCAACCTGCTATGGTCAGAATTACCGCTACACCTTAGGGAGGATAACCCGGGGCAAGGCGGATGTTGCTTACTTCGCCTACCGGTCCGACCTGCAAGACGTACCCGCTGACCGCCGTGATTTCGTCCTCAAGACCATTAGCAGCGCACCGCTCGATATGAGCGGAGCGCCGCCGGTGGCGAGCTCACCAGCGCCGGTCGCCAGTCCTGCTGGCGGCGCCAACACTTCGAAATAAAACCCCCACCGGTCCCAATCGCTCGAACCTGGTTCCTGAGAGCGGCGGCCTTTCCGCGAGAACTGAAGTAGCGCCGCAGCGCTACTCCCCTGCCACACCACCGGACATGCGGGTCCGCATCCGGCGGTTCGGAAGGTTGAGGTTAATCGGCAAGTCTGGGTACTCCAAGTCGGTCGTAGTAGCGGGCAGTGAGTCCGGCGTGGACCGACATGGCGGCCCGATGCCACCAGCGTCGGTTAACCCGTGCGGCTTGCGCCGCAATCGCGTCCGGCAGTCCGAGGCGGCGCATCGCGGTATAGATCTTCGAGTCGCGCTTCCACTGTTTGAGTTGCAGCGCTCGCAACCGGTGGCGGAGCCATTTGTCCTAGTCAGCGAAGGTCTTCGGCGTGTCCGCTAGTTGGAAGTATTGCTTCCATCCCGGCAGATACTTCCTCAGCTCCGCGACTACGCTTCTCATGCTCCGTCCGCCGCTGCGTCTCGTTATCCGCCGCACGCGCTGCTTCAGCGCGCGCAGCGCCTTGGGTGCGACCCGGCATGCCACCGCGCCGCCCCTGGCGTACCAGAAGCTGTAGCTCAAGAGGCTGCGCTTGTGCGCGAGGTCCACCTTGCTCTTCTCGCGATTCACTTTAAGTCGGAGCTTGGCGTACATTCGCTCCAGCGCCTCCATCACTCGTTCTCCCGCGCGCCGCGACCGCACATAGACGTTGCAGTCGTCGGCATAGCGCACGAACGCGTGCCCGCGTTTCTCCAGCTCCTTGTCCACTTCGTCAAGCAGCAGATTCGCCAGCAGTGGCGACAGTGGTCCTCCCTGCGGCGTTCCCTCGTGCGTTCCATCACCACTCCGTCGGCCATCATGCCGGCGTCGAGATAGCGGCGGATTAGCCGCAGCAGCCGCGTGTCATCGATTCGCCGCGCTAGTCTTCCCATCAGCACGTCGTGGTTGACCCGGTCGAAGAACTTCTCCAGGTCCACGTCCACCACCCAGTGGCGTCCTTCCTGCACATAGCGCTGCGCCGCTAACACCGCGTCGTGCGCGCTGCGCCCCGGCCGGAAGCCGTAACTGTGCTCCGAGAAGCTCGGGTCGAATCGCGGTTGCAGCACCTGCAGTATCGCCTGTTGGATCAACCGGTCGAGCACGCACGGAATGCCGAGCTCTCGCATTCCGCCTCTCGCTTTCGGGATTTCCCGTCGCAGCACCGCTTTGGCTGGTAAGTTCCCGCGAGTAGTTGCTCGCGGATTTCCTGCCAGTGCTCCATCAGATGCTGCGGCAGTTCTTCCACCGTCATCCCCTCGATTCCGGGGCTGCCCCTGTTCTCCCGTACCCGCTTCAACGCCGCCCTGACATTGCCGCGCGCAACCACCGCTTCCATCAGGCGGTCGCTTCCCGAGCGCTCCTCTCTGTTCGCCATCGTCGACGCTTCGCCGCTGCGCTGACCCTCGAGGCTTCACCTCTACCTTCCAGCGGCAGCCCCAGTTGCTCGGGCTTCTGGCGCCTGGCGTCTTTCGGACTCACAGCCGCTTCGCTCTCCCTTCCGTTCGGCCCTTCATCAGCGCGGACATCGAGGCCTCTGCCGTGTCCCGCTGACTACTACGGCCTCGGCTGACTTCTCGCTCCGCGCTCCTGCGCGTCGCCCTTTCAGGCGTGAAGCGAGATCTCCCCAGGTAAGACGCCGTGACCTTCGCCGCACAAACCGCCGGATCTACGCGATGACTCCTTGGCCGATAGAGCTTCGCGGTCATTTGCCCGCTCGCCCTGAGCCACCTCGCCTTGTATCCGGTTCCTGTTCGTCGGCTCGCGGCTTTGCTCCGCGCTTCCTCCAGACCCCATCTCACGATGACGCCCTTGCGCTTCGCTAGTGCTCGACGCGGCCTGCTCGCACAGAGGACTTTCACCTCACAAGTCACGCGCCATGCAAACAAAAACCCGGCTGGGATTCCAGCCGGGTTTCCGGTTAGTCCAAGTGTCTCCAGGTACTCAGTTATGCGAACCGGCACCGGATGCGACAAGAGTAGCGGAATCGGCCTTCGCCTGAGGCTTTGAAGAGGCGTTGGCCGCTTTGCCCTCCTGGGCGTCGAGCTGCTCTTGAATCAACTGGCGCAGGACGTCCACCGACGCGGCTCCGCTGATTGCATAACCGTTGATATACATCGTCGGCGTGCCGCTAATCCCGAGATCCTTGCCTTTATCGAAGTCCTTTTCGACCGCGGCCGACTCGGCGCCGGAATCGAGGCATTTGTCAAACTTGTCCCCGTTCAGGTTCATTTGGCGCGCAGTCGCTTTCAGACCGGGGACGCCAAGGTCCTGGTCACTGGTCGAGAAAAGCTTGTCGTGATAGGGCCAGTATTTCCCCTGCTCCCCCGCGCATCGCGAGGCTTCGGCGGCCTTGCGCGCGTATTGATGCATCGGAAGTGGAAAGTCCCGGTAGGAGTATTTGACCTTGTCTTTGAACTCTTCCCGGAGCTTCTTGAGGGTTGGCTCTTCCTGCCGGCAGTAGGGGCACTGGTAGTCCGCAAATTCGATCAGCGTTACGGTCGCATCGGGGGCTCCGGCTACCGGAGTATCTCCGACCGCAACCTCCTGATGAGGAGGCAGGAGGCTGACCTTGATAGTGCTCCGGTCGCGAAGCTTCTTGATGTAATCATCCGCGATCTGCTTCTCTTCGAGGACGCGAATCGAATGCACGATCTTCGGCCGCATCACCTCGTACGGCTCTTTGCCGCCAGGAATCCCAAGATAGTAAATCTTGATGGTCTCTTCGGATGGATCCTTGACGCGACCCTCGACCTCACGCTGCAGGAGCTGGTCACCGGTGATATGCTGCTTGGCGGCTTCTTGCGAGAGGAGTTCCTTGTCAATCTCGCGTTCCAGCGCCGAACGCTCGGCCTCATAATAGGCCATCCGCGCGTGCATCAGATCGGAACGAGCGCGGTTCATATTGTCCGACTGATGTTCATCCAGCTGGCTTTGGGTTATCTTGTGCCCCCCGACCTCGGCAACCACGTCCGAGGAGCTCTGGTCTGCTGACGCCATCCCCCCAGCGAGCGAGAGCGCCGAAACAAACGCGATAGCAGGCAACAGTTTAGAGAAGGTACCCAACTTCATCATACCCCTTTGGAGCGAGGCGGCGTAATCGCCGCTCAGCACGATTTGTGAAACTTTTCGATTGAGTTTTGGCCGCTACAACGAGCGAGCGCCGCCGGAAAACTTATCCGGCGGCGCTCCTAATCTAGATCAGCAGAAGCTACTAATCAAGTTCGCTGATTATTCGATCGGGCAGTTGCAGATTCCCGCGCCAGTGCCGTTACCGACGACCGCGCCGCACTGAGTCTGCAGGTAGATCAGGTTGGTCGGATCGCCACCCGCATCGTCAAACAGACCGATTTCGGTGAGTCCGCTGGTGGAAGCCCCTGAGCTGGTGCTGCCTTCCTGAACGATCTGGTTGTGCGTCACGCTGCCGAGCAGGTTGCTGGCGGTCGTTACGCTGTAGCCAGGGTTGTTGGTCGGGTCGCATCCGCCGTTGCAGGCTCCGTCCCCATTCGCGCAGCCTTTGCCATTGCTCAAGCCGGGCACAAACGAAACCGCGACGTTCTGCGCAGCCGCTACGATGGCGATGGCGCCATTGGCGTGGTCGCCGCCCTCAGGTCCACCGGTCAACGCCCAGTTCGAGGTCAGGTTGAACTCGACCGAGTAAGTGGCCAGCTGAGCGGAGGTCAACGGGCAACCGCAGCACTCGCCCATTTCTTCGTCGTCATCGAAGACGTAGATCATGGCGCAAACAGGCTGCTCTTTGGCGCCAGCCAAGTTGCCGTTTGCAGCGCCGTTCGGGTTGATCAAACGGATGATGTTGTCGCCGTTGCCGCCGACATTGCAACCGTCGCTGTCAGCCGTGGTCGAGTCGCAAAGCGTGAACGCTTCAGTGGTCTCGTAGTAGGTCCACAGAACCTGACCCGGAAGTGCTCCGGTAACTTCTGCACCACCACCCGTGGAACCCCTGCGCAGCGTTGCTGCATTCGCTGACGCCGACAGTGCGACCGCGACCAGGAGAGCTCCTGCCGCTAACGCAAGTCCTTTGATTGTGTGATTTCTCACGCGATTCTTCCTCCTCGTATGAAAAGACATTTTGCCTCCTAAGTAATTTTCCCCTTTTGCCAGCGTTTGGTTCTCCCGTTGGAGGCGGCTTAAACGTTGGCCACCGCTGGTCACCCTAGAAATCATTTCTCCCTCCTCTCAGCACTCGGGTGATGAATGCCGCGTAAACGATTGCTACCGTAGAGATATTGTAACGGTGCTTATTCACTAAATTTTCAAAAACCGCGCTTCGCCGCGTTGGTGAACAATGATGTTGGAACCGATGCGTTTATACGAAAGTGCATATTCGACTGCAACCTGCTCGCTGCGACTACGCCAATTCTTCCTGTTGATTCAACAGCATAAGGCGATTCGGACATCCTACACTCTTCTCGCAGCCGCACCAATTCACTTCGCGCCGTCCTCAGCCGACTCCCATTCCGTAGTCGACTTTAATTCTGTTCGGGAGAACATTTGACGCTTTTTCACTCATATGTCAAACGATTTCGTCATTACAGCCGAATCAAATATTCCATGTGTCGCACATAGGCTACAGCCCCCTGGAGCGTCGAGGCCCGTGGAATCGCCAACAATTCGCGTTTCGCTCCTCTCGCCGCGCAGGTCTCGTCGCTTAAAGGCGACGGCGAAACCTCTTGCGCGATAATTTCGCCCTTCCCGGCATAGCAAAGCAGCCGTAGCTAACTTCCGCGCGGTCATTTTGTCCCGCATCGCTCCATTATGGAAGGCTCGGGTGGGGAAGGCGAAAGTGGGATCTTTGAGGTGAGGCGAAAACGGGCGTATACGGCCGAACGTTGCGTTCGCGTCGCTATTGATCCTGCTCAGGTTCCTGATCCTGACCAGGATCAGTAGAAGAATCGATCGAGGCATCGGGGTCGCCGGGCTCGTCGATCTGCTGCGGCTGGTCGATCTGACCGGCCATCCCAAGACGCCGCAGGCCGGGTGCGCCCAGGATTTCATCTTTCGGCAGCGCGACGGTGACCTTTCGACCATCATGCTCGACTACCGCGCTATCGGCTTCGACGGCGATCAATTTTCCCGAATCCCCTACGCTCTCGCCTAGTTGATACACGGCCTGTTCGCCGCGTTGATCCTGGATAATTGCGAAGGGCTTGCCCTTGCTCATTCGAGATACGCCAATCAGAGTCAAATGAAGATCCTCGATCACAGGCGGAGGCGCCGCGACCGGAATCGGCGTGAGGTTAAAGATGTCGCGTTCTACGATGGCCTGATAATCGGAGCGCGAATGGGACGGGGTTCGCGCAATCCGCCGGGAAATCGAAGGCAGGACGAAGCCGTCAACGTGCGAGCGGGCGGCGAGAATATCGTTGGCCGCCAAAGCGGCGAAATACGCAAGAATCGTAATCAGGAGATAGTTCAGCGCCATGATATGACGCTCAGATAACCGATTGCTCATTTCCTGATAGATTTCGCGAGGCGCTGAGCCCCCACACAAGCTGACTGATAATGATCGTAAGGACCGGCGATAACTGACGCAAGTATAGCCTATATCAGGCTGCGATTATGCCGATTTGCGCATCATCAGAACTCGATCGCCTTTCGATGTTCATCCTCGTGCCGGTAGACGGTCTTCATAACGAAAAGTTGCCGCGCGCTGCGGTCATAATCGCGGGGTATCGGTCGGGGTGGCATCGCAGCGGCGACGAGCAGCAGCGATTTGTTCCCGATCCTGGATTGAGATATTTATCGCCGGTCGCGAATTTATCCGAGTGATGATCTCGAGGAATGCCTTGACCATTTGCGAATGCTCATCGGCGCGCGCCCGCAAGCTGGCGGGTCATTATCACCGTTCGCTTCGGCGGGCATTGCGAGCCGGTCGTTAAGGGATGACCTCCGACGCCAACGCCAGGGTCGTCACGCGGGCTCCGAAGCTCGTGCTCCTGTTCCTGGTCGTGCTGCCAATGGTCGTGAATGCCATCGCGCTGCTCCCGGAAGTGCGATATCCGACCCCGAGCGACAACGACCAGATCTTTCATTACTTATTCATTGAACGCGCGGACCAGGCGCTCGCGGCGGGCGACAATCCATTTGACCATTGGCTACCCGAGCTCGAGGCTGGATTTCCGCAGTTCCTCTATTATCAGAACCTGCCGCATCTAACGGTAGTCGCGCTCCATCATCTCTCATTCGGGCGAGTCAGCCTCCTTACGATGCTGAATCTTACCCGCTACCTCTTGATGGTGCTGTTTCCGCTGACGGTCTATTGGTCGATGCGGCGGATGGAATTTTCCAGCATCGCGGCAGCGGTCGGCGCGGCATTCTGCTCCACGTTTTCATCCCGCATCGAATACGGATTCGACTACCAAAGTTACATCTGGCTCGGCTACGGGATGTTTCCGCAGCTCTGCTCGATGCACTTGATGTTCATCGCGGTGGCTTGCCTGCGCCGTGTCCTGGAACGAAGCAAGGGGTATGCGGCGGCGATACTCTCGAGCGCCGCCATCGTGCTCTCGGACCTGCTCTACGGTTACATCTTCGCGGTCGCGGCCTTGCTCCTGTGGCTGCTGAGCGTGCTGAAGCGAATCTGGAGTGTGGATCGAGTCGCGGATGCGGCCGGCAGCTTATGGCGCCTGACCGCGCGCTTCGCGATTGTTGCGGCGATTGCCGCTGTCGTATCCGCATATCAAACGCTGCCGTTTCTGCGCGGTCTCCAGTACATCAATCGGGTCAACGCCGGCGGCGTGCAGCACGTCCCGATGGGAATCTCCGCGGTGCTGTCGAGCTTCTTTACCGGGACGCTTTTTGACCATAACCGGCTCCCGGTAGTCACCGCGCTGTTTCTGATTGGGATGATTTATGCCGCGGTATCGCGACGCTCCGAGGCGAAGCTCGCGCTGACCTTTTTTGTGACCTTCGTGCTGCTGGCTTTTGGGCGCGACATCCTGGGACCGGCCTTCGAACTGCTTCCCCTGTCACGTCTGGTCCCCTTCCGCCGATTTATCGCCGGGAGCGATTTTGCGGCTATTTTGCTGGTCGGCCTCGGCGGGGAGTTCATCTGGAACTGGTGGCCATGGAAGTTTCGCGGAAGTCGAACCCTCGCACCCGCGGCTTTGCTGTTCGTGCTATGCGCGATTGCATTGACGCAACGATGGTTCCTCTATGAGCATTCGGCGGAAATGATGCTGACTTCCGCGGAAGCCCGCGAGAACGATGCCGATCTCGACCAGGTCCTTACAACATTGCGAGCGGCTCCCCCGGGCCGGGTCTACGCCGGCTCGCGCGGCAACTGGGGAATGTGGATGACTGTCGGCGGCGTCTACCTGTACGACCTTCTGCCTCTCGATCTGTTCCCGACCGTGATGCCGTGGCAATCGCTCTCGCTCAACTCGCCGTATCTATGGCGGCTGAACCTTCCGAGCCCAGCGCTTTGCCGCTTGTTTAATATTCGCTATGTAATCGCGCCGCGGAGCATAAAGCTGCCATCGGCGTTTCAACGGATGGTATCCACGTCCAGCTATATCCTTTACCAAATCGACTCCGGCGGATATTTCGAGCTGGGCCAGATTGCCAAGGTCCTGCCGATGGCGTCCAGTATCAGTTTGCATGACCCGATCACTCAATGGATTACGAGCGATGAGCCGGCGCAGGATAAGTTTCTCGCCTTTCGGTCGGGACGGGGCAAACTCAAAGAAGAACTCCAACGCGCCGCGCAGCAAGCCTCTGGCACTACTGATAGCTCGCCAACTGGAACCATCCAGAACGAGGTAGTGACCCCCGATTCATTCAGCGCGCACGTCACGCCGGCCACCTCGGGTCTCCTGGTCCTGAAAACCACCTACCATCCAAACTGGCATGTCGTTATCGACGGACAGGAACAACGTACCTTCATGGTGTCGCCGAGTTTTATCGGCACTTTGATTGGGCCGGGCCCCCATGAGGTAACCGCCGAGTATAGGTCTAGCAAGCTGAAAAAGCTTCTAATCATCATTAGCTCGTTAGCCTTGCTTGCGACGCTCGCGCTAGGTTTTTTTGCCCTCGAGCCGGCTCTCTTCGGTCGCTTCGACGACTAGGGAAGCTCTGCATAGGTTGTTTGGCAACGACTTTTGGACATCAAGGTGACGACAATCGGGAGACCATCAGGCGAAAAGGCAACAGCGCGACGCGTTCTTGGTTGCTCGCAAGTGGTCGCAGGCGTTCGCGGTCCTCTCGATTTGGGTCACAACACGGAACTCGCTCCTGCCGGGAGCAGTTGTCTGCGGACCTGGTAGAGGTTGGCCAGCGCAAACATGGTCTGCGCGCGCGCCAGGTTCTTGGCCAGACCGCGGTATCTTACTTTGGCGAAGCCCCACAGTTGCTTGACCACCCGAAAGGCGTGTTCGCCGCGCGCCCGGGTCCGCGAGCGCGCCCGATTGATCAGCCGCCAGCGCTCGCTCAACGGCCGCTGCGAGGTTGGGCGCCGGTTGATCCGATAACTCACCCCCCAGCCTTCGAGAAACGCTCGATCGTCTTCCTTCCAGTACGCTTGATCCCCGAACAACTCCCGCTCCTGCCCATGCAGCAGCTCCGGCAGCTGGGTGATGTCGGCTACTCCGGCGTGGGTCGCTCGCACCGTATGGACGATTCCGCGCGGGTCGGTTCCGACGTGCAGCTTCATTCCGAAGTACCAGTTCTTGCCCTTGCGGGTCTGCTTCATCTCGGGGTCACGGGTCGCACTGGCGTTCTTGGTCGAACTCGGCGCCGCGATGATGGTCGCGTCCACGATGGTTCCCGACCGCAGCAACAGTCGACGTTCTTCCAACAGCCCGCTGATCGAATCGAAGATCGCTTGAGTTAACCCATGGTGCTCCAGTAGGTGGCGAAAGCGCAGAATCGTGCTCTCGTCCGGCACCACCTCCTCGCCCAGCTCGACCCGGGCAAAGCGCCGCATCGACTCGCTGTCGTAGATCGCGTCTTCGGCCTGCGGGTCCGACAGGTTGAACCACTGCTGCAGGAAGTAGATCCGCAGCATCTTCTCCAGTCCCAGTGGCTGGCGACCGTTGCCTGCCTTTGGATAGTGCGGTTCGATCAGTTTGAGCAATCGCGGCCACGGAATCACCGCATCCATCTCGGCCAGGAACCGCTCGCGCCGGGTAACCTTGCCCTTCCCATTCCACGCCATCGAGGCGAACGTCCGCTGATTGCCCATCTCCGCACCTCCACAACGTCCCCATCCAACTAATTGTTTATACACGGAAAGGAACACTTGTGCAGAGATTCCCTAGTGGCCTGTAACAGCTGAATCGAAAGTAGGGATGATTCGGTGTGAGAGGTCGCGGTAGGCCCATTTGATGGGCGCGGCGTGTCGATTGTGATGACGGATGTAACGCATGAGCTTGCGCGCCAGGTCGTTGACCGAGGTGAAGACGCCACGGGCGACCACATCGCGCTCGATGCGGCCGAACCAGAGTTCAACCTGATTGAGCCACGAGGAATAGGTGGGAGTGAAGTGCAGATGCACCTTGGGATGATCGGCCAGGAACTGCGCGACCCGCTTGGTCTTATGGGCCGAGAGGTTGTCGGCGATGATGTGGATCTCGCGAGTCGTGGGTTGCAGGGCAACAATCTGGCCCAAGAAGGCCACAAACTCTTCAGTGGTGTGGCGCGCAGCGGTCTGTCCCAGAACTTCGCCGCTTTTGGTGTTGAGCGCGGCGTACAGCGAGAGCGTACCGTGCCGATAGTACTCAAAGCCGTGGCGCTCGGCCCGTCCAGGGCTAAGCGGCAGCACCGGGTCGAGGCGATCAAGCGCCTGGATCGCAGTCTTTTCATCGACACAGAACACTGCCGCGTGCTGAGGCGGATTGACGTAGAGCCCGATCACATCGGCGGCCTTGCGCTCGAAGTCGGGATCATCCGAGGCCATGTAGCGCTCCAAGCTATGGGGTTTAAGCCCGGCGCGCCGCCAGACCCGCGCGACCATCATATGATTGATCCCCAGCGCCTGTGCCAGCTTGCGGCTGCTCCAGTGCGTGGAGCCATCATTCGGTGCGCGCCGGGTCCAGGCCAAAATTCGGGCTTCCAGCCGCGGCGTGCGCTTGCTCACCGGCCGCCCCTGATGGCGGGCAAACAGACCCGCCAGCCGCTGCTGCGCAAAGCGGGCCTGCCACCGCGCGATGTAGGTCGAACTACAGCCCAAGGCCTGCTGGATGACCGACCATGATTGACCTTCGGCCAGCATCAAGATCAGCCGCGCGCGCCGCACGTCACCGGCACGCAACACCCGCGAGCGCACTCGCGCTTGCAGTTCCTTGTACTCGGGCCGTGACAGTCGGAGGGTTGTTCCAAGCATGCCGACTGATAACATATTCTACTGTCATTTTCAATGTTACAGGCCACTAGCCTCCGTTTCCGTGTTCACATTGTGTGTGCTTCCGTCTATTCCTGAGTTGATGGAACAGCTTTGATACGACGGATGTCGTAAGCTTTCGCTCAATCGATCTTGTTACTCCTCCTTCTTCCAGCTAGATCAGCACGAACTATTATTTTAGCGCCGAACACCTACTACGCGAGTAGTAGAGAGCGGCGCGCCCGACTCATGGCCTAAGGATCTGGTCACAGATATCTGGCGTAGTTTCGGGTTCGACTCGGTTCGGTTGGAGACTGCGTTATGTATAAATGGTTCCTTAATGCGCTTCCCATCTTCTTGCTGATGAGCCTTACTGCTCCGCGCGCCGGACTCGCCGATCCATCTCCTTCGGCCGCGCCGACTTCAACCTCAGCGGCAAGCGCGAACGCGTATACGCTTCCGCCGGTGGTGGTATCTGCGACCAGGACGGACATTACTCCAGCCAATTCAACCAGCGACCTGACCATCTTTTCCAACGATGACGTCAAGCAGACGCCATCTCTTGTCATCGACGATGCGCTGCGCTGGATTCCCGGTTTTAATACCTTCCGGCGCTCAAGCAGCATGGTGACCGCGCCAGCTGATGATCCTGAGGCGCAAGGTGTCACTCTCCGAGGGGTAGGTCCCGGGGGCGCAAGCAGAGCGCTGGTCTTGTACGATGGAATCCCGGTCAATGATGCTTTTGGCGGATGGATCTATTGGGACGAGCTGCCGCTGGCCGGCATCGACCACGTCGAGGTAGTCGAAGGCGGAGGATCAGATCTCTGGGGTAACGAGGCCGAGGGCGGGGTAATCAACATCATCAGCAAACCGCCGGCTAACAATAACAACGTTCAAATCCAGGGCTCCTATGGTAACCGCAACACTACCCAGGACTATGCCTCCGGCGACTATCAGCTAGCACCCACGGTTAAGGTGAGTCTCGAGCAGGATTTCTTCAACACCAACGGATGGAACGTCGTCAGATCCGGTTTCCGAGGCCCGGCCGATCACTCTTCCAGCTCGCTGCATACTTTGTCCGGCGGGCGCATCGAATATGACCCTGGCAATGGAATTACTACTTTTTTAAGAGGCAGCTTCTACCAGGAGTATCGCGACCTTGGCACCGCGTTTCAAAGCGCCAGCGCGACGCGCGGCTTTGTGAATGGCGGCGGCACCTATGATGACAACAACGGCGATCTCTTCAACACCAGCGTCTATGCTCACTTATCGACCTATCACGAAAACTTTTCGATGGAAAATGCCTCGCGTACCATCGAGACCCCGTCTCAAACGCAAAGAGTCCCTTCTTACGATGAAGGTGGTTTTTTCACCTGGTCGCGGGTTTTCTTGCAACAGCATACCGTGGCCGCCGGTGGTGATTTTCGCCTGATTCAAGGGACCGACTACGACAACTTCTACAATACCGCGGGCACCGCGATCGATGATCGCCGCAAGAGCTCGGGACAGCAGCAGTTCGTCGGTGCTTATATCGAAGATTTGTTTCGCCCGCTCGAACAGCTCGAAATCGACGCCTCTGTCAGGGGCGACCTCTTCACCAACACCGACGGCAAAATCACCAACACCGTGACCCCTGGCACCTCGGACTGTACGATAGACGGCTTGCCTTGCGCTCCGAACGGGACGCAAAACTTCTCGAATCATTTGCGCACCGCGACCAGCCCCCGACTCGGCATAAGATACGATGCCACTAAATGGCTGACCCTTCGGGGTAACGCCTATGAAGCCTATCGCGCACCCACGCTGGCGGAACTCTTCCGGCAATCCAGTGTGGAAGACCTGGTGCTGCTTCCCAATCCTCGCCTGGAGCCGGAATTCTTCTATGGCGCCGATGCGGGTTTTGTCTTCAAAGCAATTCCCAGCTTGACCACCAGTTGGACCGGGTTCTGGGGCAATCTGCACAATCCTATCAACAATGTTGTCACCGCGAGCAATCCTGTTACCGGTGCGGATGCGGAGCGGACCCGCGAAAACCTCGGACGCGCGCGCATTCGCGGCTATCAGACCGCCCTGCAATATGACTTCGACTGGATCAACTGGTATCAATGGTCTGGATACCACCCCAAGCTAAGTCTCACGGCTAATTACCTCCGATCGGAGGCAACCTTGACCAGCAGCCCTCCCGATCCAACGCTGGTCGGCCGGCGGCTCGCGTTGGTGCCCTGGGATACCCTTAGTATAGGTCTTCGCTATAGCGACACGCTGTTAGGTGATTTCTGGGTCCAGGAGCAGTACCAGGGGAAGCAATGGGAGGATTCGGACAATCACGATTTGCAGCCCTCCTATTGGGTTACCAACTTGAGCTGGTTGCATTCGCTCCCGCATTCAGCGAGCGCGCCATGGCTGGAGGCCAGTACCGCCTACGTGAAAGTTCAGAACATGTTTAACAACCAATACATCATCGATCTCGGTGGAGACATCCCGCATATCGGCACCCCGATCATGGTTCTCGGGGGGGTAACAGTTCCTTTGAGCTTCTGAACAACGCGTTTTCAAAAAGGGGTTTCGCAATGGGCCTAAGAGCCCGATTCGTACCAGCTTGCCTGCTTATCGCAGGCGGGCCGGTTAGATCGTCAATTAGTTCCGACGAGTCGCACACATAGTAATGATAAATTCAAGAGTTCGATCACTCGCAGTTCGTGCCGGTCTTGTTACCGCATTTTTCATGATCGTAGCCGTTCTCCTCGGGGGTTTGTCATTCGGGCAAACGGTACCAGTGGATAGCATCCGGTCTATAGATGGTTCGAATTTTACCGCGCGAGCCGCTTCCGATCGCCAGATCACGCTGCATGTTTCGTTTCGGCTTCGCAACCGCATAGCACTCACGAAGCTTCTCAACGATCTGCAGGATCCTGCTTCTCCAAAATATCATCGGTGGCTAACGCCTCAGGAATTCGAGGCACAATTTGGCCGCACGGCGGCCGAAGTAAATGCCGTGTC
Organism: uncultured delta proteobacterium; assembly: GCA_963761255.1. GTDB lineage: Bacteria > Desulfobacterota > Binatia > Binatales > Binataceae > DATGKG01. The sequence continues at coordinate 357,111 of CAVXGH010000006.1, read as the reverse complement.
TCAATGGCTTTCCTCGCACGGTCTGAAAGTGAGGAGAGCCTCGAACCGCGAGATAGTTTCTGCCGCGTCGGTCGCGCAAGCGGAAGAGACCTTCGCCACAACTATCGCGGCTTCAGGCGACGGTGCGCGGTACGCCAATCAATCGGCACCCCAAATTCCGGCCCGCTTCGCCGACGTGATCGGCTCGATCGAAGGACTCGATAACCTTCGCCATTGGGCGCCAGTGACCGCGCGGCCAAGGTCTTTGATGACTTTTTCCGGCGCGAGGAAATCCACCCGCCAGCCATCACGGGGTCGATTTGCGCTCAACGCCGCGCTCGCGAGGCCGGCGGACGGCGATACCACCCCGGCCTTCGGTCCCGAGGACCTGTGGACGTTTTACGATGAGACGCCACCCATCAATGGCGCGGTGGACGGAAGTGGCGGCGACTGTATTGGAATTATCCAGGATTCAGATTTCCTCGATGCCTCGGTAGCTACATTCGATTTGAGCTTCTCTCTGCCGGATGCGAACGTTACCCGGGTATTTTCCGATACTTTCACTCCAGGCATTAACAGCGATGAAACGGAAGCCTTAGTTGACATCGAGTGGGCTCATTCGATTGCGCCCGGAGCACCGATTAAGGTGTATATCGGCAACGAAGCGTTTGAGAACGTCGATCCGTTGACCGATTCTCTTCAGAAAGCGGTGTCCGATAACAGCTGCGGTACGATCAGCTTCACCTACGTCTTCTGCGGTGCGGCATCCTCATTTTATACCACCACGGTGGGAAATGCTTTGACCCAGGCGGCCACGCAAGGTCAGTCAATTCTGGCCGCAACCGGCGATTGGGGCGCGGCCGGTCTTATCGCCAGTCAGAACATGTGCGTGGCCGGCAGCACCCAGAGCGTCAGTGAGGTCGCCGCAAATCCCAATGTAACCGCGGTGGGCGGAACTCAATTTACTCCTAACTATGACTCGGACGGCAACGACATTGGAAATGTTCCGGAAAGTGCATGGAACAATGGTGCCGGAGCCACCGGCGGCGGTGAGAGCGGGATCTTCACCAAACCTTCCTACCAAAACTCGATAACCCCGAATGATGGTATGCGCGACATTCCTGATGTGTCTTCAGCCGCGAGTAACACCACTCCCGGCTTCTACTGGGTGGACGACAATGACGGGACACCGGTGATCGATTGCTGCATCGGGGGAACCAGTGTCTCCGCTCCAGTGTGGTCAGGCGTCGCAAAATTGATTGCGGAATTGGCGAATGGACGCTTGGGAAACATGAACCCAAGGGTTTATACCCTGGGCGCTTTGAACGACGCATCCCGGTCTGGACTGCGGGATGTCGTTTCTGGAAACAACAGCTACAACGGGGTCGTCGGATTTTCCGCCGTTCCCGGCTTTGATCTTAGCACCGGCTGGGGATCGCCCGATGTTGAGACATTTGAAACGGCTTACTTGTCCGCGTCGATACCTCCCTCTCCTACGCCGACCGCAACACCGACACCCAGCTCGGGCATCACTTTCGTCGGTGTGAGCTCGCTGACCGGTTCCAGCACCGCGGTAACAGCTATAAGCGTATCCGCGCCGGCGGGAATTCGTCAGGGCGATACGATGATAGCCCAGATCATTGTGCATGACGGAACCGCCTCGGATGTTCCTGCGCCACCGGCCGGCTGGGCCAGTATCAGGCACGATGCGGTAAGCAACTTGAATCAGGCAACCTCGTGGCTGTACTACAAGACCGCCGGTGCCGGCGAGCCGTCGAGCTACACCTGGAGTATCAGCTCCAACTTCGCGGCAGGTCTTATCGGAGCCTGGAGGGGAGCATCGATGACGCCGGTGGAAAATTCCTCCGGCACCACCAACAGTGGCCTAAGTCCGGTTTCCGCTTCCGCACCTTCGCTGACTCCGAGCAACAATCAGGATCTGGAAATATATTTTTATGGTTCGCAAGCATCCGCTGCACCAACCTTAACCCTGGCGAACGCACTGACGCCGCGCTTCGATGCCGGTTCACCGAACGAAGGCTTCACCCTTGCAATAGCCGACCTCGCAGCTCCGTTTGCCGGTAGCGTATCACCCGCGTATCCGGCAACTGCGAATGCATCGAGCTTTTTGGTAATGACGGCACAGGCAGTTCTACTCCTGAATGGACCTGCCGCAATCGCAACGCCGACCGGTACGATGACGGCGACTTCGACTCCGACGGCGATCCCTACTCCGACCGCAACTTCCACTGCGACTACGGTAGCAACCGCAACCTCGTCGCCGACCAGGACTGCGACCGGTACGCCAACCCCAAGCCCGACAGTTACCTCGACCGCTACCCCATCACCAGCCCCCTCGCCCACCGCGACTGCCGCCCCGACCCTAAGTGCTACGCCAGCGCCCACACCCGTTCCAACCGGAGCGAGGATAACCGCTCCAGCGGTGATGAACCTGGGATCGGCGGGCATCGGTGTATCGACGACCAGGGATCTCATCATAAGAAATTCCGGCAAAGATAATTTGACTGGAACCGTGGCGATGTTGGATCCCTCGGGAACCGGAGTCTTCACCGTGACGCCTGACTCCTTCAATCTGGCACCCGGCCAATCGCAACCGGAAACTGTGATCTTTGCACCGAGTGAAACCATCAACACCGGGGCGCTCATCATATCCAGCAACGATCCAACCCGCCCAACGGCAGGAGTCAGTTTGAGCGGCAGCGGTCTCGCCGGTAAGCTCTCGGCGGCGAGTAGTTTCACGATCTCCGGATCGGTCGGACAGACGATCCAGGGCAACCTGAATATCAAGAATACCGGGAAAGGCCTCCTGAGCGGCGACTGGAGCGCCGTATCGATTCTTCCCTACCATGTCGACCCCGGTCACTTCGATCTTCAACCCGGAATGAGCACCAGCATCCCGATAAGCTTCCTCGCTACTTCCAAAGGCGAGGCGCCGTCGGTAGCCCTCGCGATCGAGGTCATCGCGCCGAGCACGAGCACCAAAGTCGTAACGCTGAAGGGGATGGGGCGGTGACCAACATCGGACAGCGCTTGCGCTCGGGCGTAACGGTTCAACTTGTTTCCGACCACCGCGCAGCCTATGATTCTTCGCGACTCGCGATGGCGGATGAGTACTCAAACCCAATGAAACTTCATCGTTCGATTGCGCTCGCGCTCACCGGCTGGTCGCTGATGTTGCCGCCGGCATCGCATACGCTGCGCCTCGAAATGACTAAGGACCTGTCGAAGTGGAATATCCATTCGACGCACGCGACCGAGGCTGAATGCGAGCAGGAGAAGGCGCGCCTCCAGGCCAGTGTGGCCGAGACGGCTAGCAACGCGCCTAGAACGACGCTGCGGCGGCCTGGGCGCGATATGCTCGCGGCGCGCTATCGCAACGCTCGATGCGTTTCGAGCGATGATCCAGCCCTCAAGGCGAGGTAGGACAGCTTTATCTGCGCGCGCAATTTTTAAACATGAATCTACCCCTCAGTCCAAATCGCGTCTTAGTGGAAATGCCAAATGTCAGATGAGAAGTTGCGTCTGCCTGGAGGCGAACTCGAATACGCGGTCCTCTTCAGCGTGTGCGACCTGAATGTGGCGTCGGTGCGCGACGTCCATCGGCGAGTGGGCAACGTCCGCGGTCTTGCCTACACCACCATCGCCAAGGTCCTCGAGCGTCTTCACGTCAAGGCTTTAGTAACCCGCGAGCGCAAGGGCACGACGCTGGTTTATTGCCCCAGCGTCGATCGCAAGGTCATCGAACTGGCGCGCGCGCGGGTTTCTTTGAGCAAGCTGCTCACCTCGGATCTCAAACCTGCAATGGCGACCCTGGTGGAAGCAATCGAATCGCTGGACTCAAAACTCATCGAAGAGCTCGAGCGCGCGGTAGCCGCACGGCGAGGAAAAACCAATGGACCGTGAGTTGGTGTTCGCCTTCCTGGTCGCCGCACTATGCGGATGCACCCTGATGGCCACCGCATGGTGGCCGGGCCGAGGTGATCATATCGAGCGCGGGCTTCCGAGCGAGCGCCAAAGCTGGTGGCGCATCTGGCTGCCATTCGCTCCCGCCGCGCTGGTGTTCGCGGTGTTATGTGGATGGGCCCTGGCCGAGCCAGCCAACGCTGAGCCGGTCCCCAAGGCTGTCATGTTGACGGCATTGCCCTTCGGCTTCATTTTCGCCCGCGCGGCGTGGCGCGCAACTCGTTCTCTATCCATTTCCTATGAACATCTCTCGATAGCCACTGTCGGGTTCTTTCGACCGCGGGTCGTAGTCTCACCTCGATTCAGCGACCTTGTCGATGCCGACGCACTTGCGGCTGCCCTGGAACACGAGCGCGCTCACGCAAAGCATTTGGATCCGTTGCGTCTGTGGCTCGCCCAGTTCGCGACCGAACTCTTATGGCCTGCTCCGGCCGCCCTCGCGCGCCTGCAATGTTGGAAACATGCGCTCGAGATTGCACGCGACGACGAGGCGCGCCTGCAAGGCGCGGCCGGACCGGACCTCGCGGCAGCTATTCTGGCATCGCTGCGAATGACTCGAATGATCGCTCCCTCAGCAGTGGCGGCCAATCTCGCCGACGAACATTTCGTCAGGGAGCGGGTGGCACGATTACTTCAACCACTCGAAATGGAAGCTTCGCTGGAAAGAAAGATCGCTCCATTGCTGCTGGTCCTTTCGATTGCGATTCCCCTGGCGATCCTGATCGGCATGAAATTCGGGGAAAGGATCATTGGATCGCTTCTGATCTCGGCGTAGCCGGCCGCGTCCGCCATCCAGGGTACTTTTCACCGCGCGGAATCTGCTGATAGTAATCGACCGCGCGAATTGCGCACGATTTTCTCGATGACTATCAATCGAATCCGCAATTTCAGCGAATCGGCCGAGGCGCCCATCGCCTGGAAACAAACCGACAGCCTCCTAATCGGCATCCTCGCGCTGGCCGCGCTCGCAACCCGGTTTTGGCGCCTCGGCTATCCAGCGGAACCTGTTTTCGATGAGATACAGTTCGTCGGGCAAGCATTTGCATTTTTGCGAGGCGAGCAGTTCCTCGATGTTCACCCGAACCTGCCCAAGCTTCTCATCGCCGCCGCGATCGAGGTCTTTGGCCATCATCCGTGGGTCTGGCGGCTTCCCGGTGCTTGTTTAGGTTCGGGCCTCGTAGTTATAACCTTTCTCCTTGGACGCGAAATGTTTCGCTCGCGAATGGCCGCAACGCTGAGCGCGCTCTTCATCCTCTGTGACGGAATGTTTCTGATCCACTCGCGCCTCGCGATGCTGGAAATTTTTCATCTAACTTTCACCGCCGCATCATACCTGCTGCTGTTTCAGTTTCTTCGCACCCCGGATCCCGGGATAGCGCGACGCAAGATTCTTTATATCGGTATCGTCTCGGGAGCGGCACTGGCTTCGAAGCTGATGTTGCCCGCGATAGCCTTTCTTCTGGTAAGCGGTTTTATTGTCTACGCTATGGTTTCTCAGACTCCCGGTGAGCGTCAGACTGGAAGCCGGCGGATCATCGGCGCTCTGCTTCTGCTTGGGTCCGCAAGTGCGATCGTTTATCTAGCCACCTTTCTGCCTAACTACTGGCTTGGATGGTGGGGCGGCATCTGGTCGCTGTTTCACTACTATCATGAAGTCCTGTGGAACCTGGGCCAGATGGCGCAAACCACCAACCCTTTCGTTTCACCTTGGTGGAGTTGGCCCCTGATGCTGCGTGCTCCGTTGTACTGGCAAAGCACCGGCGACGGCGGACTGATTGCCAGCATCTGGGAGGGCGGAAATCCGATGCTATGGTGGACCTCGCTCGGCGCGCTGATTATTACCGCGGTCAGAGAGTTCAAGCGTCCCACCGTCTCACGCTCTTTCCTGTTGATCGGATACTTCAGCTACATGGGCGCGCTAGCCCTGTCCACGCATCCGTTCTTTCTGTACATCTACATGACACCGCTCTACCTGCAATATCTGATGCTAGCTCTAGTGCTAAGTGAGTGCTGGAACGGAACCTCTCGCAGGTGGGAGGAAGTCATTCTCATCTTATCGCTTGCTCCTGATTGTTTGCTGGGGATGGGAACGACGAGAGGGATCGTCTGTCTAGTGGTCATACTCGCGACCTATGCGATGATAACTTGGCGCTTGAGAGCCGGAAGCAGGTTCGTGGCGATAACGATGGTCGCTGCCTCGCTCGCAGCCTTCGTGTATTTCTTTCCGCTATGGGTGGGTACTCCTCTCGAGCCTGCCAGCTACGACGCTCGCATCTGGCTGCGTGGATCCGAGGTAGTCCAATGGATGTAGAGAATAAACTCACCATCGGCAGGCCGATCAATTTGATTCTTCTGTATCTGAGCCTGGTGTTCGTCAGCGCGTTGGTTTCCGTTCAGCAGGCTAACGCACAAAACTTGCTCACCAACGGTGATTTCTCTAAAGGAAGCGACAACCAACCTGCCGCGTGGATCAGTCAGAGCTGGATAGACCTACCGACCACGACTTTCACCTGGATGCCTCCGTCCGATGGAGACCCGGGAAAACTCGAGATAGCGAATGACAAACTGAATGACTCCCGATGGGTTCAATCGACGACGCTAGGTCCCGGGCTCTACTACGCAGGCGCAGAGATTTCGACCGAAGGAATTCCGCCGCAATCATGGGCTGGGGCGCTGGTCAGTGTTGGTGACCAGGCGGTCGCCTCGATGGACGTCAAAGGCAATAGCGGCTGGAGTCAGCGCGGGGTCTTTTTCCTGGTGAATCGCCCGAATAGCAGGGTCGACATCAAGCTTCGCATCGCCGGCTTCAAAAACTTCGCGGTCGGCCGGGCCTATTTCCGAAACGCGGTCCTGTACAAGATGGACAGCGCACCGAAGGGTGCGATGGTACTGGACCTCGATGCTGACACTCGGCTATGGGCAGGAAATCCATGGACACTGGTCCCAATCTGGGTACTGCTCTTCATAGCTCTCATGGCCGGATGGCGCATGCTCGGCGGCGCGGCAATCATCGCAGATAAGTCTCCGGATCGCCCAAAAGATTCCAGGTCTCTTTGACACTCGGATCTGAGCTGGCGTCTTTAGCCTGACGAACAGCTTCACCTATTGGTGGCGGGGTCTTGTTCACGAACAACTGCTGAAAGAGCGCCTGGTTCGCCTCCAATTGCCCGGCGGGGGTTGTCAAACCTGAAGACGCCCACACCGCGACAGCACCGCCAGTTGACTGCAGCAGCGACTCGGCAAGGCTATCCACTGTAGGATTGGCGAAAGACCCATTTTCGCAGGTCATCAGAACAAAGAACGCGGGATGGCCACTGTTGGTCAGCGTTGAAGCATCCGTGTCGCTCAGCCAGCTAACATTCGCACCCCAGCTGTCGTCGCTGCCATGGCCGATGTAATTCACCAGATCGGGACCGGCATTAATATCGGAGATCAATTCCGCGTGATTGTCGTTGACCGGATCGCGCGTGATAGTGGTTGGCGTCGCAACCGCGGGCAGGAAACCCAGCAACGAGGCGCTCGAATCGGCGAAGCTCGGCGTCGCACCTGGATCGGAAGCATCGGAAGCAAGCAGGAAGGTGTTGCGCGGCGTCACTTTGTCGTAGGCGAGGATCTTCGCAATCAAGGCGCTAGCTTCGGTCGCGGTCTCCACCGGCAGTCGCCCAATCGACATTTGAGGTTGCAGGTCATTGTCGAAATCGGTGAACCATCCATCGCTGGCGGCTTGCCCGAGTTGCGTATTCACGAGCCCGGTCGGCACCAGATCGGGATTCGATGCGAGGTCAAGAAAGTTCCTCGGATCGTAGCTGGCGTCTCCTACCAGCAACACGTAGTGCGGGGGACGCTTAACGGTTTGTGTCGCCGCGAGGAAGCTCTTGATCGCCAGCGGATCTTTCTCGCCAAAGTTGAATGCGTCATAAACCTGCGCGATATCGACTGCTTTGACCGACAGCCGCTGTTTCGCGCGCTGCTTGATCAAGGGTTGCATCGAGCTCATCAGGTCCGCGGTAGTAATAAGCACGGTGTTGACTCGCCCGCGAAGCGGCGTCAGCCTCGATGGCTTATGCAGCGTGATCGAGTCGGGGCTTCCTATCTGATCCGCGCCGAATGCGAGTATCGTGTGCGGGCCGGTACCGGGCGCGGTCGCAGTGAAGCTCCCGGATTCGCCCGGCGTTACCGTCAGTTCCACCGGCGCAGAAGGATTGCTGATGTCCACCATGCGAACTGAGGGACTGGTAAAGCCACTCACTGTCACTTGGTCCAATCCGGCGCTGGTGAACTCCAACCTGTCCTGATCCGCGATGTAGGCGCGCTCGTAGGTCAAAGTGATGTGGTTGACGAGGCTATCGACCGGCCCCCCCGAGGCGCTGACGAGGCTTATGGTGTTGTCACCCTCGATGATTGAGGTGGCTGGAAATGTCGCCAACCCGACGCCCTGATCCGAGAACGATGAAACTGTCCCCAGCGTGATGCCATTGAGAGCGACCGTGACGTTGTGCGCGCCGACGGTGACTCCTTGCAGCCCGACCTCCAGGGTTGCGTTGTCGGGATGCGATAAATTTGCCGCGGTGATAGTCTCATTGAGCGGCGTCGAGGTAACAGGATTGCCAAAGAAATCGCTGCCGCTGCTGCTGTTCGCCGCCGGGAAATAAGTACCACGATCGCGCAGCTCCACGCTCGCGAGGAAGTCCGCGCCAGCACTCGGCCCGCCACTCGCGGTCGAGATCATGATGTGGTTTCTGTTGGCCGTCCCGCTCACCAGCCAATAGACCCGCGTCGCAGTGCTGGGAGTGTCGAGGCCGGTACCATAGAACTCGATGCCATTCGACTTCAATTCGAAAGATTGTTCGATCCCTTCCGCATACAAATGAAGATTCTTGCCGTTTCCAGGATTGAAGCCATTGGTCTTAAGAGTAGTAAACAGAACCTGATACCATCCGTCGGTGCTGATACCTAGCTTGATGGCTTTCTTGGGCATCAGATTCACCGGGGTCGGCGCGGCGGCAGCCTTCGAGGCTGCTTCAGCTCTCACTGCCGGCCGCGCCACCAGCGGTCGCGAGGGTTGCGACCCGCCGGCATCGCGTAGCAGCGCCGAGACCTGTTTTGCAGGCGGGTTGCCACTTCCCGGTGAAGCAATCACCGGCCCATAGATGGTGCGATCACCGCTGATGTCGATTTCCTCGATCCAGTAGCGCGTGCCCGGATTGGAGTAGCTGTCCCACCACGCATAACCACCGTTGGTGGGCAGTGATACCGTCGGGCCGGTCAGCAGAGCCGGGCCGGCGATGAGGCCGGGTGAGATGAGGACTTGGCCGCCGTTCATCTCGCGATAAATGCGGAACCCGAGGTTGTAAGGCCGATAGCCCGCGCGCCATCGCAGTTGCGTGCCATTTTGATAGCCGGTCGCGCGCATTCCGGTGACTTTTACGCCGGTCGGAGTTTCCAGCGCGGTAGGTGTTCCAGGCGGAGTCGCGGTCGGGCTAGCTGTCACCGTCGCAACGATGGTAGCGGTAACCGTAGGTGTGGCTGTCGGCGTAGGCAGCTGGGTGGCAGTCGCAGTGGGGGTTGGCGTCGCGGTCGCAGTAGGAGTGGGGGTTGACGCAATAGTGTCGGAAAGGAAGGCAGCTTCGAAGGTCTCGATGTCGGGAGAACCCCATCCGGTAGTCAGATCGTAGCCTACCAGTGCGTCAAATCCCGTGACACCGTTGAAGCTGTTGTTTCCCGGAGGCAGGACATCGCGCAGACCAGACCTGGAAGAGTCGCCCAACTCTCCGAGCTGATAGATCCGAGGATTCATGCTCCCTAGTCTGCCTTTCTTAAGCTCGGCGATGAGCATGGAAATACCGGCCCAGACCGGAGTTGAAATGCTGGTGCCACCGATGCAGCACATCTCTTCTGGCATACTCGACCTGTCATCGACCCAAAAGAACCCGGGCTCGGTATTGCTCGCCGCGAGTGCGACGTCAGGGACATCGCGCATGCCGTCATCAGGGGTTACGGCGTTTTGATACGGCGGCTTGGCGAATACCGTGCTCTTTCCACCCCCGGTTGCACCCGCCCCATTATTCCAGACCGCTTCGGGAACATTTCCAACGTCATTGCCATTGTTGTCATAGTTAGGGATGAACTCCGTTCCACCTACCGAAGTAGCGTTGGGGTCGGCTGAGACCTCACTGACGTTTTGCGAGGTCGTCGAGGCCACGCAACTGCTACCCGAGAGCACGAGACCTGCCGCGCCCCAGTCGCCGGCAGCGGCAAAGAAGGACTGCCCCTGCGTAGCGGCTTGCGCGAGTGCGTTGCCCACGGTGGTGCTATAGAAGGAGGGCGCCGCGCCGCAGAAGACAAAGCTGAAGCTAATCGCGCTGCACGCATTATCAGAGATCGCCTTGATAATGGAGTCTGTCAAAGGATCGATGCTCTCAAAGGCTGGATTACCGATGTATACCTTGATGGGTGCTCCTGGCGCGGTCGAGTGCGCGTATTCAATATCGAGCAGGGCCTCGGTCTCGTCCGCGTTGGTTCCAGGTGTCGAGGTATCTGAGAATACGCGGTCAACGGTTGCGGGCGGCAGCGCGAAGCTAGTGTCGAAGGTGGAAATCGAGGCATCGAGGTAGTCGGAATCCTCGACGATGCCGATGCAGTCACGCCCGCCGCCATCAATCGCGCCATTTACCGGCGGCGTCTCATCGTAAAAGGTCCACAGGTCCTGAGGTCCGAAATTCGGATCGCCGAAAGCGGGACTGCTACCCGCCGGATCGAAGAGCGCCGCGGCGGCCGCGTTGCTCTGACGGCCAGGTAGCGAAGATGTCTCCTTCGTCCTTATCGCCGGGCTCTTAGCGAAGGTGAGGCCGCCAGGTCGGGTGGTAATCGGAGACCAATGGCGCAAGTTATCCAGCCCGTCGATGGAACCGATGACGCCGGCGAAGCGCGTCGGAATTAGGGGCACCGCCAGGTTGGAGTAGGTAGCGCCATCGGGCGAAGCACCGATCGTGGTGGCGAAGGTTTCCTCCGCCTGCGCTACGTTCCCGACCGAAACAATCTCGCGATTCGAGGAGCGCATCACATGGAAGCCTTGCCCCGAGAGCCATCGCGAGACCGCCTGGATCTCCGCCGGCGCGCGGCCGAATCGCGCATTGAACTGCGCGGGCGTCAGCCATCGATGATACTCAGGCGAGGCGGGATCCTGCAGGCCGGTGAGAAGCTTGCTTAGCGCGGCACGATTGCGAAGCTGAAACGACACATGGATGGTCAGTTGGCGATCGGAAGCGGCTCGCGCTGAGAGACTTCGCGCCTCCCGCGGTTGGTTGTTGGCGAGCGCGACCGTCTGCGCTGATGACGCATGCGTGGCAACCAGAATCAGGAAGACGAGAAGGACGGCAGCTAAGAAACCGCTACGGGTCTCGCGGCCATCACCTCGCAAAACAAGCCCGGAATAGACCCGAACGCGGTCGAGCAAACCCATAGCCCCTTTACAAAAACCAGGAACGAAATCCGCCCACTTTCGCGTCGATGAGCACTCGCCACAGATGAGCGCGAGCAAACATCCTACTATCGCGCACGAGCGCCTGCCAGTAATAAGGCAGGGGATGCCGATTGAGGAGCATCTCGGCTGGCGGCGTCTGCGGCTTACTTATCAGCGATATCTGCGAAAAATCCGTAGCATTGACGCCAAAAAATTTGCGCGCCTGCGACCGCTATGTTTCTCTGTCGCATGGCCGAAAATCCGCCGGGCTATGCCAATCTTCAGCCGCCGCCGTGGAGCAGGTTCGACACTATCGCGATAAGCGCGCTGGTGATTGCGGCGATTTTTGCGCATTTCTGGCGCATCGGCATCCCCGATTCACTCGTATACGACGAGCATATCTACGTCGAGGAAGCCTACAAATATCTTCGTGGCGAGTCGTTCTTCGAGGTTCATCCGCCGCTCGGAATCCTCCTGATCGTGGCCGGCATCAAGCTCTTCGGATGCCATTCGTGGAGTTGGCGGGTAGCCAACGCGACGATCGGTACCGCGCTGATTCCGATTACCTATCTTCTGACGCGGCGCATGTTTTACTCGCGCGGCGCCGCGATGCTGGCCGGGTTGCTGCTGCTATGCGAGGGGATGTTCCTGGAGTACTCACGCCTCGCGCTGATCAACATCGTGTATCTGACACTGGGCGCGGCGGCATTTCTACTTCTGTTTCGCTTCACGCAGAATCCGGATCTCAGAGATCGACGCCGCTCGCTGCTATGGCTGGGAGTCTTATTAGGTCTGGGACTAGGGTCGAAGTTCGCGATTCCGGGAGTCACTTGGCTGCTGGTAGTTGGATTTCTGGTAAGTTCACTCTTGTGGTCTCCAAATCGATCGGCAGAAGGCGGCTTTAATTTTTCAGCCCCTGGCTACGTCATAGGAGCAATCGCTCTTATAGGTGGGCTCAGCGGATTCTTTTTCTTCCTGACCTTCCTGCCGAATTATGCCCTGGGTTGGTGGACGGGAATTTCCTCGCTGACTACCTATTACCATCGCGTATTGCTGGCGAACACGTATTACCCCGCTCCCCTTAACCATCAGGATTCCCTCTGGTGGAGTTGGCCTTTGATGCTGCGCGCGTACAAATTGTGGCAAGCGCCCGACGATAGGGGCACGCTCCTGGTGATATGGGGAGGCGGCAACGCGGCGATTTGGTGGGCGGCGCTGGTAGCTATCATTCTCGGGCTGGTTAGGGCCTTGCGAGGCGGTGGAACAGCCTGGAATTTCCTTAGCATAGGATACCTCGCATACCTTGGAATGTTCGTCCCGATACATCGGTCGGTTTACCTGTACAGCTACATGCCGGCGCTTTACCTCGGCATCATAGCTCTCGCGGCTTTGCTGGATGCATGCTGGAAGGAAACTGCGCAGGTATGGGAACAGGGAGCATTACTGTTTCCGGTATTCGCAGTGGCAATCCTGGGATTGGGCTCCCTCGCCGGAGGTATAGCGGCCGGGGTTATCGCGGCGCTCTATGTAGCCCTGGCCGTGCTGCGAAAGTGGCGGGGAAAATTCGTCTGCGCGGTCGTCGTGGCCACCTCGATCGTGGTGTTCCTGTACTTCGTCCCAATGTGGATTCCACTGCCGATGACCAAGGATGCGATTGACGCGTACCTGTGGTTCAACGACGCCGGGCTGGGGAACTGGAAATGAGGAGAATCGCCGCGGGCTCGATCGGCATTGCAATAGTTTTTGCCCTGCTCGTTGGGGTTGCCGAACAATCTCCAGCAGCGCAGGACGCGAGTCCAAAAAACCTTTTCGTCAATGGCGCCTTGAAGTCCGATAACGGCAGTTTACCTACTGGATGGCAGTTCGGCGCACTTCCGCCGTGCGGATCGAGTGTCATCGCGCATAAAACAGAGAACTCGGACCCTGAACCAGGCGAAGTCGAAATCATTAACGATTCGCCGGCGGAATCCACCTTCGCCCAACCGCTCACGCTGAAACCCGGGTGGTACCAGTTCACAGCGGAAATCAACGTCGAGTCGCTGGGCTCCGGGGGGGCGTCGCCGGAATTGTTCGCTAAATCGCTGGCGCTGCCCGTGACCACCCGGACGCATCCGATGGGGTTTAGAACCGGTTGGCGCAAATATCAGCTGACCTTCAAGACCGGACCCTCGATTCCCGCAGTCATTGTTGGCTGCGCTTTGGGAGCGTGGGGCAGCCCGAACACGGGGCGGATCTTGATGCGCAATCCGGTATTGGTCACGGCCGAGCCGCCCAAGGCGGGAGAGGAATTTGAGGACGTCGAGAAATACGACCTCCAGAAGGTGGCCGACTCGCGGTTCCCGTCCGCGGAAGCGAAAGAGGCTTTTCTTCCACCCAAATATCCCCACGGCCGGGTCTGGACGGTGGCCGCGATCTATGGAGGTTTCCTGTTGGTAGCGATTTTTGGTTGGTGGGGGCTTTCGCCCCGACGCCGCGTCAGTTAGGGGAACAGGTCAGCATCACCAACGAGACGCATCGATCGGCAGGATCGAATTAAATTGGACTATATCGCGTCCAAGAGTATCGCATCAGGGGTTTCGATATTTTCGGACTTTGACGCTTTTCCGCTAATTGTCAAAGGAAAATTGTTTGCCTTATTAGCGATTTCTCTGGTAGGTTTTGGAGTCTAAAGTGACTTAAGTGACTCAAAGGGGGAGCGGCGCGCCGCTTTATGCAGCCCTGCGATAAACCACGACGCGTGTCGTGCTACAGGGCGCAGCGATTCTCTATTCGGTTCAAATCGGCTGGATTGGCCGGGATTCGCGGCTATAGCGTCCCTGGAGTTCATCTGTCAAGGTCGCGTCAATTTGGTTCATGTCCCGGGTATTATGTTGATGCTTCGGCGGCCTGGGGAGTAGAGATTTAATGGGTTTTGGACACCATGCTCGAAGTTCGTCTAAACGGATTTGTATCGCCCTCGCCCTGGCTTTCTTAGTCTTCGGGTGTCAGCGCGGTGCGGACTTCGACTCCGATCGCGGCGGCGAGGAGTCTGGCGCCAGGGAATCCGAACAGCATGAAGGGGGCCAAGCTCACTTTCTGGAGGCCGCTCGGCGCGAGCGTTTCCTCGCCTCGCGCCATGGCTTCCAGTTTGGAATCCCGAAAGAGGCCTTCACCAGTGCAGTCACGAAGATGCACGCGATGGAGCGCAATCCGGCCCCACCTCGAAAAATCTCTGCCGCAGCAGCCGCTATTGGTCATCTCTCTGCGCTTTCCGGCAATTGGGGTTTCCTCGGACCCCAACCCATCAACGAAAAGGCCAACTTCACGGGATCGGCTATCGGAAACACCATGCCGATGGCTGGCCGCCTTACCTCGGTCGCAGCCGATTCTCATGGCCTGATAGTCGCGGGCGCGGCTTCAGGCGGTCTCTATGTCAGCGTCGACAACGGGAACAACTTTGTCTCGGTGTTCGACAATGAGCCGACCCAGTCTATAGGTGCGATCGCGCTCGATACCACAACTACTCCCAGCACTATCTACGTCGGCACCGGCGAGGGCAGCAATTCCATCGATTCACTTTATGGAGCCGGTGCGTTCCGCTCGTCCGATTTGGGGCAGACCTGGACCTCGCTGGGGCCCGCCGGGACATTTGACCGCGGCTCTTTCACCTCGATGGCGCTCGACACCTCCACGCCTGGTATCCCGCGCATCTTTGCCGGAATCACCAGCGGCTTCAGCGCCAGCCGCGCCGACGCGGGGATTTTCGAGACCGACGCCAGTAAGGGCGGGCTTTGGTACTCACCCGATGCGGGCAATACCTGGACGCATCTTCCAGAATCTACGTTCGGCAACTGCGACATCCTCGCATCGGGCAGCGGACAGGCGCCCTGCCCGGCCGATGATGTCAAGATCGATCCGACCAATCCAGCCAATGTTTACGTCGGCATCGATAGCAATACGGTTTACGCCTCCAACGATGGTGGCTCGACCTGGCATGCAGCCAGTCTTCCTGGCGCCCATATCGTCCAGGGACGACAAAGCCTCGCGATTGGTCCTCGGGTAGGCCCCAACATCGGGCCTTCGAATCCTACTGGTGGGGCGGTTTACGCGATGATCGGCGCCAGCGATGGCGTCGAGTATGCGGGCATGTTCGTCTCGTTCGATTCCGGGGCGTCATGGAATGCGGGCACCATCCTCTCGCCTACCATACCCTCGTTTAGTTCCACCGCTGACAACACCACCATCGACGGCAGCAGCCCCAACAATTTTTCCCAATCGTTTTACGACCAGGCAATGTTGGTCATGCCGACCGACGCCTCGACCGTAATTTTCGGTGGCGTGGGCTTGTATGAATCGGCTGGCAGCTACGGCCACCTGTGGACCTTCCTCGCTCCCAATGGCGGGGTTCATTCTGACCAGCACGGTATGGCCTTCGATCCGGCTACCAATAAGGTCCTGGTCGCCAATGACGGCGGCCTTTATATGTTCGACCCGCGGATGCTCAACACTTCCTCCAATCCGCAGGTCTACCCGATCTTCACGCCGTTCAACAACAACCTTAACACCGGGCAGATCCAGGGCATCGGTCCTCATCCTACCAACTCCACCAAGCTGATCGCGGGGTTCCAGGACAATGGCACCCAACTCTTCAGCGGTTCGCAGGGCAACTGGGTTGGACCCGACAGCGAAACCGGCGACGGCGGGTTCAGCTTCTACGACAACCTCGACCCGAACTACGTTTATCACGATTTCTCGCTCGACGAGGTCGATCACGAAGCGATTTCAGCCTCCAGTGATGGTGGTGTGACCTGGTGCAGTGCTCCGAATAATTTCAATCAGTGCAATACCTTCGGGGCTCTCAAGTGGACCCCGAACCTGCAGGCTTTGCTCAACCAGGTTCATGATCCAGGGCCGGTGTTCTATCCCGCTCTCGCAGTCGATCCGTCGGTTGCGCACCGGGTCTTTTTCGGCGCGCACTCGGTTTATGTCTCCACCGACGGAATGGGGACATGGAATCAGCAGACCGATCTCGATCTGACTTCCTCCGGGTTTTACGAGGGCAACGAATGCACCAGCCAGGATTGCGCGATTGAGGACCTCGAGTTTGGTCCCAATGATAAGGTTAACCAGATCTTCCCGGCCTGGTCGCTCGCCATGAGCGATTTGGGTGGGACGGTAGCGTTTGCCGTCAACAACACCACCCAATCTAATCGCAACATCGTCGCCAATCCGCCCGACGGCGCAATCTGGACTGATGTGACCGGTGGGCTGGAAACGGTGATGCTGAAAACCAGCCCTCTCGGTTCCTTGTCGACTCAGGCCACCAGCATCG
Source organism: uncultured delta proteobacterium (assembly GCA_963761255.1). Lineage (GTDB taxonomy): Bacteria > Desulfobacterota > Binatia > Binatales > Binataceae > DATGKG01. Next base: position 340,375 of record CAVXGH010000006.1, on the reverse strand, counting down.
CTCCCGATCCCAACAACCTCAACGTCGCGTATCTCGGGTTGTCAGGATTCACCTCCGACACGCAGGTCGGCCATATCTACAAGACCGTGAATTTCGGCCAAAGCTGGACGCTGGCGGATGGTAACAGCATCGTCAACGGCAACATCGTGCAGAACACCAACGGTTTGCCCGATGTTCCGGTGCTCAAGGTCCTGGTCGATAGCACCGACGACAGTGGAAGCTGCGGCGGCAATCCTTGCAGCAACAGCATCCTGGCCGGCACCGATATCGGCGTATTTCACAGCTCCGATGGCGGAGTGACATGGCAGCCCTTCAATCAGGGCGGAATTCCAGCTGTCCCGGTCTATGACCTCGAGCAAAATCACACCGGAACCGTCTTCGCAGGTACCCATGGCCGAGGCGTCTATGGGCTCGGCGTGACCGCCATTACACCGACCGCAACTCCTCCTCCGACGGTCACCCCGACCCCGACCACGACACCGACCGTGACCATCACGCCGACGGTGCCGGTGCCGACGCGGACCCCCACTACCACGGCGACGCCGACCACGACGGCTACCGCGACGCCGACCACTACGCCGACTCCGACCGCAACACCGTTCTCGGGCATCACCTTTATCGCAGCGGGTGCCTTAACCGATTCCTCCACTGCGATAACCAGTATCGTGGTGGCGGTGCCTGCGGGAGTTCAGTCGGGCGATACCCTGATTGCACAGATCGTCGTCCATGATGGCACTGCTTCGGATGTTCCGACCGCGCCGACGGGCTGGACTGGCATCCGTCACGATTCGGCCAACGGCACCAATCTCGCGACCTCATGGCTCTACTATCATGTCGCCGGTTCGAACGAACCTGCCTCGTACACCTGGACGATCGCCTCGAACTTCGCCGCCGGTGTGATGGGCGCATGGCGTGGTGCTTCGGTGGCGCCGGTGGAGAATTCCGCCGGAACCAACAACGCCGGCTTTACTCCGATTACGATTGCCGCGCCGTCGTTGACGCCCAACAACAACAATGACCTGCAAGTCTTTTTCTATGGTGGACAGGCCAACACCGCGCCCGGTATCACCGTTTCGACCTCGCTGAACAGCCGCTTCAACCTCGGTTCCACGAAGGAAGGTTTCACCCTGGCTTTCGCCGATTTGACCGCGCCGTTCGCGGGTCATGCGTCAGCGACTTACTCGGCGACCGCAACCTCAGGCGGCACGCTCGCGGTCACTGCCCAGGCGCTCCTCCTCACCACGTCGTTCGGCGTCACTCCGACTCCGACCGGCACCTCAACGCCGACCGGCACCTCAACTCCGACCGGCACGCCGACTCAAACTGTAACCGCGACCCCAACGCCTACCAGGACCGCGACGGCAACCGTCACGGCTACGATGACTCCGACCATCACTCCCACGCCGACCATCACCGCGACCGCGACTTCGCTCGCGACGATGACGCCGACGCAAACCGGCATCGTGACCAAGACCCCGACCACCACGCCGACGGTGACGACGACCGCTACCGGTATCGGGACCCCGACGCCGACTTCGACGGCAAGCCCCAGTAACATCATCGTGTTCGCCAGCGCCGGCACCCTGGTCGATTCCACCACCGCGCTCTCGGCGATCCCGATCGGGGTGCCCGCAGGCGTTCAGGCCGGCGATACTTTGATCACGCAAATCATTATCCACGACGGCACCGGCTCGGATGTTCCCGGCATTCCGGCGGGATGGAATTTACTCCGGCACGATTCGGTGAACGGCTCCAACCTGGCGACCTCATGGCTCTATTACCACGTGGCCGGCTCGAGCGAGCCCGCAACCTACACCTGGACCTTACCGACGGCGAACTTTGTGGCCGGTGTGATGGGAGCATGGCGCGGCGCTTCGGTCGCGCCGGTGGAGAATTCCGCCGGGACCGGGAATTCCAGCATCACGCCGATCTCTGTGTCGGCGCCTTCGTTGACCCCGACCCATAACAACGATCTGCAAGTCTATTTCTATGGGTCGCAGGCCACGGTCGCGCCCACTATCACCCTGTCGAGCATGATTAACCGGCGGTTCAACGTCAGTTCTTCGAAAGAAGGATTCTCGCTGGCCTTCGGCGATCTCGCCGCGCCATCAGCGGGAGTCGCTTCGCTGCTGTATCCCACTACCGGGACCAGCGGAGGCGACCTCGCAATGACGGCGCAGGCAGTCCTGCTTACTCTCGTGGGGAGCACGACTCCTACCCCGACCGGTACTGCCACGCCGACTGCAACGCCGACGGTGACCACAACGGCAACCTCAACGCAGACGCCGGGGACGCCGACGGCGACCATCACCGCGACCCCAACCGGGTCGCCCACGCGAACCGCGACGCCGACCTTGACCGCTACCACCACCGTAACGGCGACGGCGACTACAACGGCGACCAAGACCGCCACGCCAACTTCCACCGCGACTCGGACGCCGGGAACCCCGACCGTCACGATGACTCCGACGACGGCGCCTACGGTCGGACCGACCTTCACCGCGACCATAACCATGACCCCGACCCCGGTGGTGCCGACTCCCACGCTGACCGCGACGATCGCCCCGACGACGACTCAAACCCCAACGCCGTCGCCGACCCAGACCCCGACCTTGATCAATGGGATGTCTGTGATGGCGACCACTTACCAGAACGGCACCCGCATCCAATGGGAGGCCGGCTATCAGCCTACGAATCTCGGTTTCCGTGTCTATCGCGAAGTCAATGGCGTCAAAGCGCTGGTATCGCCAGATCTGATTGCGGGCTCGGCTCTACTAAGCGGTCCGACGATTTCGCTGGCGGCCGGTCGCGGCTACTCCTGGTGGGACAAGTTCGCGAGCCCCGGAATCAACTATTGGGTTGAAGAACTCGACATCCACGGTAACCGCACTCTCTACGGCCCGGTCGTTTCCGTGCAGGGAACCGGCAGTGCGCCGGGCCAAATCAGCTCGCAGCTGTTGAGCAGCCTGAACCTATCGCACGTGAGTGCGCCACAGTTTGTGGTGCAGCCGACGCCGATGGGGTTTGCCGCAGCGGTGGCCAAGGCCACCCCCAAACCGACCGCGAGCCCAACGCCGCTACCGGCGCAGACCGCCATCAAGCTGGGAATCAGCCAGCCCGGATGGTATCGCGTCCCGCTGAAGACGCTGACGGCGAATGGCCTTAAAGCCGGCAACGGCAACAAGCTCCATCTCTATGCCGAAGGAGTGGAACAGCCGCTCGAGATAAAGACCGCCGGAGTCGAATTCTATGGCACCGGGCTGGATACCCCGAGCACCAACACCCGGGTCTACTGGTTGGTCAATGGCGCAGTGAGCAAGACTCATGTGGGCACTTCCAATCTGCGCAGCAAGGTAAACGCCGGCGCGGACTTCCTCGCCGCGGTCGAGCTGCGCGATCGCAGCATTTATTTCCCGGCTGCCAACAGCCCGACCGGCATCGACTTCTTCGGGCAGGTGGTCTCAACTACCGCGCTGGATGAAACCGTGACGGCGACCAACCTGTCGAGACCCGACAACGCGATGCTTGAGGTCGGGTTGCAGGGCGTAACCGCGGGCACCCACACCGTTACCGTTGAGCTCAACAATATCATGCTCGACACGGTGACCTTCGCGGATCAGCAGAACCAAAGCTTCCTGCTCCCCGCGTCGTCGATCGCAAACGGCGCCAACGTCGTAACGCTCACGGCAGAAAACCCCGGCGATGTAAGCCTGGTCGATCATCTCACCCTGACCTATGAGCAGACTTATGCCGCGGTCAGCGATCAGTTGCAGCTCATCGCGCCGCCAAGTCAGGTGGTGACGGTGAGTGGATTTAGCAGTTCAAAAGTGCGGATGATCGACATCAGCAATCCGTCCGCGCCGATTGAGTTGACGGTCACTGCGAAACGTCCGAAAGGCTCGACCACCTGGAATGCGACGCAACTGCTCCCGCGGGAACTTTCGCAGGCGCGACCGATCGCACGATTATCGCGTTCCGCTCCGACCTGACCGGCACGCCGGATTCGATGACACTGCATACTCCGGCAACCTTGACGCCGTTCCCCAGTCAGGTTGACACGATAATGATCAGTCCATCGACGTTGACCGGCGCGCTGCAGCCGCTGATCAGCCTGCGCCAGTCGCAGGGGCTGCATGTGACGACGGTCGATATCGCGCAGATCTATGACGCCTTCAACTTCGGCGAAAAAGATCCCGTCGCGATCAAGAACTTCCTGCAATCGGCTAACAACTCCACGCCGGCGCCCCGTTATGTGCTGCTGGTGGGTGATGCCAGTTACGATCCGCGCAACTTCCTCGGCCTCGCCGCGGTCCGTCCAGACCTGGTGCCGACCGAGTTCACCAACAGCGACGGCGTCCAGGCTCTCAGCGATGGATGGTTCACCGATTTCGCTAACAATCTCGAACCGCAAATGGCGATTGGCCGTCTGCCGGCGGAATTACCGCGGCGGACGTAACGGCTCTGGTCAACAAGATCGTCGCCTACGACAGCGTGACGCCGGGCAATGTGTTCCTGCTGGCTTCGGACCTGTCTGACCCCAGCGTTCCCACTGGATTTACTTTCGCCGACGACAGCAACTCACTCCTCGGCTTGCTGCCGGCGGGCGCAAGCGCAACCTCGATTACTCGGGCTGCGGATAACTCTAACCATCAGGCGCTGATCGACGCGATCAACAGCAGCCCCGACGTGGTCAACTACATCGGGCACGGTAACGAGAATACCTGGGGCGGTTTGTCAACCGGCCAGAACTGGCTGACCAACGCGGACGTTCCGGCGTTGACCAACAATGCTCATCCTGCGGTCTTCTTCCTGATGACGTGCCTCAACGGATTCTTCGCTGACCCGATGCAGGAAAGCATTGCCGAGGCGCTCCTGCGCGCCAACGGCGGCGCGGTCGCGGTCTGGGCGTCTTCCGGTCTTACGGTGCCCAGCGGGCAGGTGGCGGCCGCTCAGATGCTCTATCAGAGCTTGTTCAGTTCGCAGAACGCGCCGGCCCTGGGTCCGGCGACACGCCAGGCGCAGAACTCGAGCACGGACCCCGATGTTAAGCAGACCTGGAATCTGCTCGGTGACCCGGAGACGCAGTTGCGATGATTGACGCGCAAGCCGAGCTCCCACACCTGCGTTGGAGTTCGTCCTGAATGGAGAAAATTGACCGCCTAGGTTGGGCGGATGGATTCACCTTCAGCAGTTTCGGGGTCCGGATCGGAGTCCGGGTAAACCAGCCCGAGATGTGCCAATCGCTGCACGCGCTGTTGCCTCCGGGATCCCGGCCTTCTTCGTCCAACACCGTTCAGCGGCTGTTTTCGCTGGTGGTCGGCGGGCCGCAGCGGGAGCGCGGGGTGCGGCGGCTCAACATTCTCTACGAAGGCGCGATGCGGTTATGTCGGGAACGTGAACTTTCGCCGGTCCTCCAGATTCTGGAAACACAAATACGGCACGCGGTTGCGGAATTGGCGCCACGTCGTGTATTCGTGCACGCGGGAGTCATCGAGCATCGCGGCAGAGCAATCGTAATTCCAGGCCCGAGCATGAGCGGAAAGAGCACCCTCGTATCCGAGCTAATTAAACTCGGCGCGACCTACTACTCCGACGAATACGCGGTCCTCGACGACAAGGGGATGGTATCGCCCTTCCCTAAACCGCTTTCCTTGCGCGCGCCGGGCACATATAACGCCAGCGACTACGATATTGCGGAGTTGGGGGCAAAGGTCGGCATCAAAGCGGTTCCTATCGGAATGGTCGCCATCACCAAATACGCAGAAGGGGCGAAATGGCGCCCGCGTCGCCTCTCACCCGGCCATGGTGCCTTGGCAATGCTGTCGCATTCGGTAGCGGCGCGGCGCCGTCCTCGCCAGGTAATCGGAGCGTTGCACCGGGCGCTGGCGGGAACGGAGGTTCTGAAGGGAATCCGCGGGGAAGCCTCGGAAGTAGCTCAACAAATGCTTGAATTAATGGATCGTGTCAGTGCTGAAAGGCATGTAAAGGTGGTTAGTTATGGGGGCCAACATCAAACCTGAAAATCCTACCGCTAAAAGCGAGAATTTACTGGTCGAAGACGTCGGCGGAGAGTTGCTGATCTACGATACCAGCACCAATCGCGCCCACTGCCTCAATGAGAGCGCTGCTGCGATTTGGCGTCATTGCGACGGCACCCGCTCCGTCGATAAGCTCGCAAATCATCTCTTTCCCAAGCTCGATGCATCCGATTCGACTCAAATTGTCGCGCGTAGGTTTAGAGCGCCTGCGGCGACGCCGGCTCATCGATGGCGCTGCGTCGGTCGGGCAGACGGTCGATCTATCGAAACGCCAGATGCTCAAGAAAGTAGCAATTCTTGCTGCTGCGGCAGGAGTCGTTGCGCCCTTGATAAGTAGCGTCATCGCGCCGACGCCAGCCGACGCGTTCAGTTGCGTTCCCTCAGGCGGTTCCTGTGCAAGTCGCTCATTTGCAGTGCTGCCTTGGATTGCCTGTAAGCGGCGTATGCGCGTGAATCGATTGCGTTCCATCGACGCTCTCGCGGCTATTGCGGCTGGGCGATTTTCTCTTCCATGCGACAAAATGGAGCAAAATACAGGTAATACAACCTTTTTCGCCCTCTCCGTTTGACATATGAGCAACAAAGCGCGATACATCTTTATCCGTGGCGTCCTCCGCTTTTTGAGCGGGTAGACGTAGGGAACACCTCAAATCGAAGGTTTCTTTCTGTTAGAGGTGAGGAACATGAACGACGGCGGATGGACAGAGGCGAATGTGGTGGCCGCTGCGGTGAGAATTTTAGGTGGAGCGCAGAGGGTCGCGGATGCTTTGGGAGTTAGCCGGAGCCAGGTTTATCGATGGATAAAAGCTCGCACTATGGCGCATGCGACCTACCTTCATGTCGCCAAATTATCCAGTCTTTCCGGGATAGATACGGGCTTCCTCGGCGGCGACGGATCGCCGTCGGCTCCATTGGGCGGCAAGGAATCGCCGGCCAAAGAACCGCTTCGCACCACCAAGGCTGGTCCGATTTCATCAAATGCGCGGGTCCAGATGCGCGCGCGAAATCCACGCCACGAGGAGAAGCTCGCCGGGTCGAAACAAGCGCTCAATGGCGCAACCAGGGTGGGCTGGCAAGGGGTACCTGATCGCCACATCAGCGGCGAAGAAATGGTTCGGATCGAAGCGCAAAAAGGAGGGATACAACAATCTTGCTTAATACAGAGCAATGGTGGACCGCCCGGGGGTGGCGATCACTACGGGAGGAAAAGGACTCTGCGAACAAAAGGACAGGAGGAATCGCGTGAGCATCAGCCTTAGGAAGCCTCAGTGGCTAGGGAGGGGCGCACTAGCGTTGGTTGCCGGAGCTGCGTTTCTAGCAACGGTATCAACCCCAGCCCGCGCGGTAATGTTGCCGGGCAGTGCGCTTTTCGGGTACTACGACGTCAGCGCCCCATTTACCGAAACCAGCACCAGCCCCGGCGAAGTGGGAACAGGAACCGGTGACAACATCCTGGTGCTCGTGAATCCGAACGGAAATGCGAACATTTCCTTCGGACAGACGATCAACGAATGTGCGATGATCTACGTTTTCGATGCCGACGAGGAAATGGGCGAGTGTTGCGGTTGTCCCTTGACCCCATCGCAGACCGCGACGTTTTCCGTCGAGCACAACCTGATTTCCGATTGGGCAATCAGGACTTCTAGCGGGTTGGACAACGACGCCGGCACGATTGCTATCCGCGCGGCCTCGATCAACGCGGTGGGTTGCGCATCGTTCGCCAATCCTGGACAGATCAATCCGGCCTGCAATGGCGGTTGCGATCCGACCAACGGTTACTCTGCCAACCCGACGCTGCTCGGAAGCATCACCCACAACCAGACGCTTGACGGAAGCCCGTTGACGCTGACGGAAGTCTCACTTTTCGACAACGGCATCGGGGATCCCATCGATAACACGTACTTGATTCAGCAGTGCGCTGCCCTGATAGGAAATGGCAGCGGCGGCGGAATCTGCACCTGCCCAACCGAATAGATCAGTGAAAAGAATCAGAGGAGATCATCGTATGCTCAAACGTTTTCGAAACCTGCCTCAAATCGGAGCAGGTTTCCTGGGTCTAGCCCTGGCTTTGACGTTCGGTTTAAACGCGAATGCGGCCAGCCTTCGCCGCGGCGGCACTGCTCCCGCGACTAGCACTGCGATGTTCGGGGTACCGGCGGGCGCAAATCCCGCAAACGTTATCCCCACCTTTCCACCGACAGTACAGGAATTCTCGATCGGTGGTTCAGGTAACATCAACTTCTCGGCGCCCAATTCCGATTGCATTGCAGCCGGCCTCGCCTGTAACACCCTGCAAACCTGTCAATGCGTCGAGACCACCGGAAGCGTCACCGACGGACTCGGGCCCCTGTATCATGGCTCTGCGTTTTTCATCTTGAACGTCGTTACCAGCCAGGCGTATCCGAATGGAAATACGCAAGGCGAAAATTGTTTCTTCGCTACGGGAATTCTCACCGTATCAACGTCGCTCGGCTCCGCGATTAACTTTATTACCAGTGGAGCGGCCTGCAACGGGACTGGCGGCGGGACCGCGCTCTACTCAGGCGGTTTCGAAATCGGACCCTCGACCGGCGGGTTCTCGAGCTCTGAACGGCGGAGGCGTGATAGGTTTCGGATCAAACTTCAATACCGATGTCGGGATCTTCGACCTCAGAGGCGCAGGCACGGGTCTTAACTAACTACTTCGCAATTAGCTACTTCGATCGAAAAAAGGGCCTCTCCGCTTCACGCGCGAGAGGCCCTTTAATTTATGCGCCGCCTCAGCGCATGACCGTAGCGATAGCTCCTTTCGGCAAAGGAGGTAATCCTCCTGAAGGGCATTGCGTTTCGTCCCATTTTCCTCGCCCATAGTCAGCCAAGGCATCGTTAATCGCCGCCTCGGCAGCCGGAGCGCCGCCCTGCCCTCGATACATCTGCGGGGCCATCTCCATTGCCTTTTTCTTCCAGTGTTTTCTCGTCACCCGTGCGAGCGCATACTGCACGGCGCTGCACAAAGCTCGCCTTCCTTCCGCTTGCGATTGAGATGAGCCAACTACAGGAGGAGTGAACGGCAAAGCCCTCCGGGGAGCTATCTGAGGGGCTATCATGGGCGCGCCCTGAACCGGATTGCCATTTGCGATATTTGCGCGATTTTCCGGGATCGGTTCCGCGCCAGAAAATCCGGTCATTCGCGATGGCATTCGCATTGAGCCGTCTTCGCGCCCGACAGTCGTTGGTTTCATCGATGGGGCTTCGGCAGTGTTGGATTCATATCGGATCGCGAAGAAAAAAATTACGGTTAGCATCACTGCCGGCAAACCATATCGAATCCAATCTGACTGAGCGCGGGGAAAGGCCGTAGTCAGGGTAGTCAGCCCAGAAACGATTCGTCCGATGTTGATGCTCTCTCTTCGATGCTTTGTATCTTGAACCACCCGAACCCCTCCAAACACGATTCGGACGTCGCTTTTGTAACGATGCCACTTGATGAAATGCCGCCACAACAGCAGTTAATCGGCTTTGATCCACTTTACAGTTTGTTAGAATAAGCGCCGCTTGTCGAAGAAAATACTCACCATCGCCGAGGACCGCTCCGCTTATGCCGGCCAAAGCGCCGAGGCCGCAAAACATCCCTCTGCGGTCGAGCTGAGCGTCGTTATCCCTTGCCTCAATGAGGCCCAGACCCTAGCCGGATGCATCGAGAAGGCGCAGACGGCCATCAGAGAGCACGGCATCGTTGGCGAGGTCATCGTCGCGGATAATGGCAGTTCCGATGGCTCGCCTGAAATAGCCGAGCGTTTGGGTGCCAGAGTCGTTCCGGTCGCCGATCGCGGCTATGGCAATGCGTTGATGGGCGGGATCAGGGCCGCGCGTGGAAAATTCATCATCATGGGCGATGCTGACGGCAGTTACGATTTCCAGGCTATTCCGGTCTTCGTCAACAAGCTGCGCGAAGGCTTCGACCTGGTGCAAGGTTGCCGATTGAAATCGGGTGGCGGAACGATCACGCCGGGCGCGATGCCGATGCTCCATCAGCGCTTCGGCAATCCGTTTTTTTCCTTCGTCGCCAAGCGATGGTTCAACTCCGAGATCCACGACGTCTATTGCGGCCTGCGCGGCTTCACCAAGGCCCACTTCGAACGGCTGGAGCAGCGCTGCACCGGAATGGAATTCGCGACCGAAATGATCCTCAAGTCGTGCCTGTTCGGCGCCAAAATCGCCGAAGTTCCGATTACGCTGTATCCGGACGGGCGCTCGCGCGCACCCCATTTGCGGACCTTTCGCGACGGATGGCGGACGCTGCGACTTTTCCTCGTGTGCAGCCCTCGCCAGTTGTTTCTGGTCCCGGGTGCGATTCTGATCGTACTCGGTCTCGTCGCCTATCTGCTGGCGATGCCGGGACTCACCATCGGGTCGGTGCGTTTCGATGCTCACACGTTGTTGTTCGGCAGCCTCGCCATGTTGTGCGGCTACCAGGCGATTTTCTTCGGCATCTTCGCCAAAACCATCGCGGCCCGAGAAGGCATCTTGCCCGAGGATCGGTATGTCCGGCGAATCCTCGCGTCGGTCACCCTCGAAGTAGGCTTGGCCATCGCAACCGCGGCGCTGCTCTTCGGCGTTACTTTGCTATTGATCGCGTTCAACCAATGGCGCCTGACTCATTTCGGAAATCTGCAATATGCCCATACGATGCGGCTGGTGGTCCCCGGCCTGACCCTCACCGCGCTCGGCTTCCAGACTATCCTGTCCGCGTTCCTGCTGAGTATTTTGGATCTTGGCCGCCGTCAGTAACCTCGCGCGATTCTTTCAGATCCAGCCTGGCAACAAATTGATACGAACGTTCGAACAGCCAGCTCGCAGGGGCCGGATAGAGGCCCAAGCGGTTGCGCGTCTCGACCACCGATAGATTCAGATCTTTGAACGTCTGTAGCCATTTCGCTCTCGCCCAGTAGCTGGCCGTCCAGGCGAAGCTGTATCCGGCGTTTCCAATCAAATCCATGAAGCGCAGGGTCAGCCGCGCCGGAAATCCTTCGGCAAAGTGATCCTTGATGAGCACGCTGCGCCGCGCGACTCGCGCGGCCTCACGCAGCAGCGCGACCGCATCGGCCGCATGATGCAGCACGTCGATGAAGATGACCACATCGAAGCTGCGATCGGGATAGGGAAGGTTTTGGCCATCGAATGCACGCACTGGAATTAGCGCCTCCGGGCGTGGAAAAAGATCTGCCCCTTCGATCGAGAGCTTGGGGCGCCGCGCCAGAATTGCGCTGTCGATGAGTCCGTCGCCGCATCCGACATCGAGCATCGACGCGGCATCCGAAGGAAGCAGCTCGGCAAGATGGTGCGCGAGAACTGCGGCGCGACTGCGGCGAACGAACTGTCCGTGCAGCTTACGAATCGCATCCCAGAAGCGCGCCGCCATCCGGCGAAGCTTCGCATCTCATCATAAGCTGCGCAAGCCGCAGGAAAAGCAGGATGGTCAAAAACGATGCGCGCCGCCCTTCAACGGTGATTCCGTTGAAGGGCGGCGCGTCAGTCATCGATTAATGCGTCTTGGAACTGCCGCTGCCGGAGGCGGGCTCCAGCAATACCGCTTGCGCAGTCATTGCGAGGCCACCGGACATCGTCGCCGTCGCGGGATAGGTCGCGGACGGCGTGCCGGCGGAAGGCGCCGCAAGGTCAGCAAACGCCAGGGCGAAGCCTTCCTTTGAGGAAGTGGCATCGAAGCGCTGAGTCACGCTGGAAACCGTCAGTGCCGGACCCGCGTGCGACTGCGCGGCGTAGAAGTACACCTGCATCTCGCTATCGTTGGTCGGGGTCAAGGACGGCGCCGAGGCGGACAGCGGGCTCGCTCCGCTGGCGGTCGCCACTCCCGAGGAATTATCGATCGGCGCGGTCGCCGCACCTCGGTATGCACCCATCACGCCCGCGGCCCAGTTCGATCCGATGTTCCATCCGTAGGACGACGGCTCATTCGCTCCCGCGACTTTGTAGAACAGCCACGAAGTGATCTGGTTACCGTTGTTTACCGAATCATGCCGAATGCTGGTCCATCCGCTCGGCGCACTCGGGACATCGGTCCCGGTGCCGTCGTAGACCACGATTTGCGCGAGCAGGACGTCACCTAACTGGACTCCCGACGGCGCACTTACGGTGACGGTCGTGACCGCGGTGCTGTAATCCGTCAACGGACCCGATCCGACGAAGGTCAGGTTCGAGGGTGTCGAGGCCGCAGTCGGCGTCGCAGTTGTGGTCGTGCTCGGAACCGGAGTCGACACCACCGTTGCAGTGTTGGTCGGGATCGGAGTCTGCGTCGCCGTGGTGGTCGCCACGATGGTGGGAGTGGGAGTCGCGCTCTGCGCGCCGGGGAGCAGCAGAATATCCTGCCCCGTCATCGCCGCGCCGCCGGCTCCGCTCGCCGTGGCCGGATAGGTGGCCGAGGGATTTCCGGTCGAGGGCGCAGCCGCATCGGCGACCGCCAGGCTGAAACCTTCTTTCGAGGATTTGGCGTCGAAGCGCTGCGTCTGCGCACCAGTAAGAGCAATCGCCGGCGCCGAGCTGGACTGCGATCCGTAGAAGTAGATCTGCAGCTCATTGTTGGTAGATGGAGTCAGCGAGGGAGCGGCGACCGAAACCGGATTGCCGGTGGATGCGATCGCGCCCGCATCGCTATCGATCGGAGCAACCGACGCGCCGCGCCATGCCGCCATGACACCGGCTGCCCAGTTCGAGCTGATGTTCCATCCGTAGGACGCGGGCTCATTGGCACCGGCGGTCTTGTAATAGAGCCATGAGGTCGCTTTGTTGCCGTTGTTTACCGAGTCGTGACGAATGAGGTTCCAGCCGCTCGGCGCGGTCGGGACGTCGGAGGCGCTGCCATCATAGATGAGGAGCTGAGCGACCATGGTGTCGCCTGCCTGCAAGCCGGAAGGCAACCCTACGGTAACCGTAGTTACCGCGGTGCTGTAGTCCGCGAGCGGCCCCGTCGCGACGAAGGTGATATTCGCGACCGGTGTCGGCGTGGGAGTTGAAACCGCCGTGGAGGTGAGCGTGGCGGTGATGGTCGGCGTGTGAACTACCGTGGCGGTGTTGGTCGGAATCGAGGTAAACGTCGGCGTGGTCGTCGGGATGGGAGTTGAGGTCGCGGTTTTCGTCGCCGGAATTGTGGGCGTCGGACTTTGAGTTAGCGCTGTCGCGGTCAACAAAACCGCCTGGGCCGTCACCACCGCAGTACCAGAGATGCTCGTCACCGAGGGATACGCGAGCGAAGCATTGTTTGCGAAAGGCGCCGCGAGGTCTGCGAAGGCGAGTGCGAAGCCTTCCTTCGACGAGCTCGCATCGAAGCGCTGGTTGAGGCTGCTCGAGGGAGTTATGGTCGGGCCAACGTGAGACTGCGATCCATAGAAGTACACTTGCAACTCATCGTCGGCGCTCGGCGTGAGCGAGGGCGCCGAAGCAGATATCGTCAGCGCGCCCGAGGCTGTCGTTCCCGAAGCACTATCGATCGGGGCGACCGACGCACCTCGCCAGGCGCCCATGGCGCCAGCGGCCCAGTTCGAGCTGATGTTCCATCCGTAAGAAGAAGGCTCGTTGGTGCCCGCGGTCTTGTAAAAGAGCCATGAGGTCGCCAGGAGGCCATTGCTGATGCTGTCGTGGCGAATGCTCGTCCATCCGCTGGGCGCGGTGGGAACATCCGAGCCAGTACCGTCATAGACGATAATCTGCGCGAGCAGCGTATCGCCCGCTTGCACGCCGGCCGGCAGACCGAGTGTTACTGTCGTCACCGCGGTGCTGTAGTCGGCCAGCGGCCCCGCGCCGACGAAAGCGATGCTTGTCGTAGGCGTCGCGGTCGGAGTCGGCGTGGCCGTCACCGTCGGAGTCGGGGTGACGGTGGGCGTCAAGGTGGCGGTTGGCGTCAAGGTGGGTGGCGGAATCGTCGGCACCGGTGTGGCCGTCACGGTGAGCGTCGCCGTTAAGGTGGGCGTCGCGGTGAAAGTCGCAGTAGGCGTGCGCGTCGGAGTTAAGGTCGCCGTGGCGGTCTTCGTGGGTGTCACGGTGACCGTCGGCGTCACACTCTGACTCGGCGCGGGAGTCGGAGTTGGTGTCCCCGCCTGAGTTGGCGTGGGTGTAACATTGGGTGTCGGGGTCGCCGTCGGAGTTCTGGTCGGCGTGATAGTAGGAGTTACGGTGGCGGTCGGCGTAGGCAACACCGGGCCATTGAGGAACAAGCTATCGAGGGCGAAGTCCGACACCGGTCCCTGCGCACTGACCAGACTGAAAACGATCGTGGAAATCTGCGCGCCCGCGTGATCCTGAACGCCGATGAACATGGCATCGCCGGTCGCATCGCTGGTTTCGGAAAGGGTCCCCAACGACAGGCCCGCGCTGTTGAAGGCCTGAATTTGCGCTACGAACTGCCCCGGCCCATCGGCCTGGATGTAGGCGCCGACGGCGGTCTGTGGATGTCCGAAAGTTGCAGTGAGAGGACCGTTGCCTCCGTTGTTTCCATCCGAGGTCCAAACCAGAGTATCACCGGCTGGCATCTCGGAGCCCATCCAACTGCATGTTGATGCGGGACAGCTTACCGCGGGGACACTATTGGCGCCGGTCAGGCTGACGGTGATTGGATTCGCGTTTGCGGAAGTGACATTGAAGCTCGCGGGCAGCGTGGTTGCGCCGTTGTTGGAATTGAGCTGTGCCCATGAAACGTTGTCGTTCGATTGCAGGGCTTGTTGCGAGGTTACCAGGCTGAGTGTTTGCGCATTGGCGGCACTCGTGCCGATGCCTACGAACATGACGGCGATCAGCAGAGCGACGAAGCGAGGAAAAAAAGGAACTGCACGGAAACGAGGTTCCGCGTTATGGTTGCGCGCGACGTTAGTGCTCAATGATGCGGGCTGTGCCGACCCATCAAATCCGATCGGCCTCGAGACCGATCCATGCGTTTCGGCTAGCCCAAGCGTCGATAGGGCTCGCTTCATGTTCCCCCCAGTCGCGAAGAGCGGAAAAAACTCTTCGAGAAGCGTGGTCCGTCTGCGGACCGTCTAATTTATTTACGCTATGGCGAGTCAAAGCAAGAAGCGTTCCGCGAGGGGCAGCGAGGAAACATCATACATTTGTAGAAAAATTGTACAACTTGTTTCTTTAGAGAAACTGCGGTGTGCTTTCTTTTGCTCAGACTGCACATCTCACCGGTTGACAGGCAATGGAGAAGACTACCCCGTCACGAGACGTTCTGTAATGTCGCGCATAATCGCAGGTGCGTCGATTTTGTCCTGTGAGCATCGCTTTGGTCGCTGTACCGAGGTGGGACGCGAGGCATCATCACAAGTGCGACAATCGGCGTCACGATGAATCATCCGAAGAATTCGACGCGTGGTCGCGTATCATATTCAGAAGAGCAGATTCGCGCTGGTCGCCTCGGTATGCCAGAGGAACCATGGCGAGAGCGAAAACATTTGCGGATATCGGAGGGCGCCGGCGATCGAGATCGCGAGACTAACCGCCGCAAGCGCGACGAAGATGCTTTTCCAGGTCCAGCCCGCGGACTTTACGGTGTAAGCTGCGGCGACCGCCATCCACGGTAAAAACGGGATCCAGTAACGCGGCCCGTAGCAGGCGCCGACGTCAAAATTGGAAGCCGTCAGGAGCACCAGCTGCATCGCCAGCGGCAGCGACATCTCGCGAAGGAACCGCGGGCTGGCATCCAAGGAGCAGAACGCCTTGCCGATCGGAAAGATCGCAAAAATCGTCCACGGCGCGAAGATGAACAGCCCGTGATCGCTTCCGATAAAAGTGTCTCCGAGACGACGGAAGTCATGCGCGGTGTTCGAACCAAACGGCCACGGACCGCTGACGTTACCGGAGATGACCAGCGTGCGTGCCAGCCAATAATTGAAACACACCAGAACAAAGCCAGAGACACCCAGCACCGCGAGCAACACGATCACATCGTGCCAACGCTTTCGCTGCATGCGATCGATCGCGAAGCCGGCGCCGATCACCGCCAACGGCGGCTTGAAAATCGCCGCGGCCGCGGCGGCCGCACCTGCGAGGATCGGGCGCTCCCCCTCCAGTGCGTACAATGAAATCACCGCTGTCAGGCCGATGACCGGTTCGACAAAAAATGATCGGTTGTATGCGAGCCATGGGCTAGCCAGCGCGAGGAGGGCGGTCGCGAGCAGTGCGTAACCAGCTCCCAATCCGACTCTTCGAGCAAGCAGAAACGTGAAAATCGCGCCAAGCCACGACACCAACACCATCACCAGGCTCGCATCGCGTTGAACGTCATCCATCTTCGGCCGAAAGGGCGCAATGAGGGCGGCGAGAAATACCGGATACGCCAGTGGATGTGAGGACACCTCATACACATCGGGACCAGGCGTCAAACCATCCTCGCCGTGATGCTCAAACCAGGTACCGTGCTGACCCGTTCGCCGATTTACGATGATGGTGTGATGATCCGGCAGCGGTACGCCTCCCGCGTCCAGTCCGGTTTGCGCGCGTATGTAGTCGTCTTGAATCTGCAGGTCGTGATCGAAAAGGATGCTGTTGAGCACCAGCAGGTGATGGGGCTCATCGCCGGAAATCACCCGCGGTGAAACAACTTCGAATCCCGTACCCGGAACCCATTCGATCCGGGTAACGCCCCAAAATCCCACGAGAAGAACCACGAAGAATGCAGGTATGGCGTAATTCGATAGCTGTTTAAGCGAGGTCGGCCATAACCTCGATGATGAGGCGTTTCCGCTATTCATTTGGTCTGGCGGCGGCATTTAACTTCGAGCGTCGCAAGAAAAACACACCCGCCAATATGTATAGAAGCAGGCCTACCAGTGAAATCCATCGCCCTATCGTGTATCCGGGAGGAGCATATTCGATGCGCATACGATGCTCGCCCGCGGAAAGCGGCACCGCCAGCAAAGTATAATCGGCCGGAACTACCTGGTAGCTTTTCTGAACGCTGCCCGGCTCGGCCACCGCGCGCCAGTAGCGACTGTAGCAGTCGGTAATGAGTAGCAGGCTGGGTCGCGTGAGATGCGCCGATATAGTCATCGAGTCTGTAGTGCTGTCAACGAGTTGCACCGTTCCCGGAGATGTCTCACCAGAGACCGGAGCCGGCTCAGGATCGGCTTCGAGGATGGCAGTCCTTTCCGGATCAAAGACTGAAGATTCGAGCGAGCTAAGGATATTGTTTCGATCAGTTTCCCGTTCCCATCCGCCGAGTAGAAGAAAGTGCGGAAGCGATCTTTCCGTTTCAGAAACCATGACCTGGTTGCGGAAGACGTATTTCAATCGCAACAGCCCAAGCATGCGCGTTATCCTCGAAAAGTTCACGTACATGTCGGCATCTGCGGGATCGCCACCTTGAGAATAAGTGACGAATTGAGAGTAACGTCCCAGCACCATGGGGTCGTAGCCCCAGATATCTTCCGCACCAATCGCGATCGCACCGTTGGGATCCGGCAGCTCCAGGATTCGATAGTCGCCTGGATGCGCGCTTAGAAAGTCGCGCACTGAAGTAGGAACTGTCTCCGCCAGGGAAAACGTCGCCAGCGAAGAGTTCGCAAACCAAAACATTTCTCCTATTCCCACAATGGCTAAAGCAATCGCCGCAACTCGGCTAAATGATCGAAGGTAGAGCAGCAGAGCTATCGCGAGAAGAACGCCGGCTGCGGTGAGGCATTGATATCCGGCGAAAGATGCGGCGTTCGCAACAAAATCAGGAGCCGCGTAATTACGCGACGGAAGATACGACTCGCCGGTAGCAGCGACCGCATCCATCGCGTGCTCCCATGCATCCTTGATCGCCGGAAAACCCGAATGCCACAGAGCGAATCCGGCGATCGCCAAAACCAGGCTGACTGACAGGACCGCTAGCGCGCCGGTTTTCGTGCCACGCGACGACTGCAAGACCCGATTCATCCCGTGCCCGGTCAAAATCGCCAGGAATGGAGTTGCCTGAACCAGAAATTTCGAATGCGAACGAAAATGGTCGAAGCCGGGAGCGAAGCGATACAGCAATGCGAACAATGGCGTGTGATTTCCCAGTGCGAGAACGATCGGGACGCCTATCATCAAAAGACAGAGTTTGCGTCCGCGAAAGCTCACCATGCTTCCATAGATCGCCATCACCAGACCGGTGAGTCCGAAGAACGCGGACATTTCCCACAAGTAACAACGGCCCCAATAAGTAAAGCCCGTCATGTCACCGAACAAACCCGGAACCAACACGGTGAGCAGATTTTCCGGCGGAAAGGAAAACATCGCCGCGAAGGTGAAGGGCACTCCCCCTTGCCTCGTTCCCTCACCGGACGCATTCAGTCCCGACCAAAGCTGAACCGCCGTGATCGCGATCGCACCGACTCCGATGACCGCGAGCGCGATGATCGTTTGCTTCCGGTATGAAGCCTTGACCATGCGCAGGGACCCATAAATCAAACACGTCACCATCGTGTTGAAGAGCGTTTGCGGATGGCCGGCCAGAAACTGCATCGAGAATGCAAAAATCCCGACCAATACCCATTTGGCGTTCGGCCTCTCGACCAGTTCATCGACGGTAAGCAGGATCAGCGGGATCCACGCCATCGAGTCCAGAGTCGCGAGGTGCCCTGGATAGATATGAAGGAAGAACGGCCCCCCGAACATGGTCACCGTGCAACCAAGAAGCAGGGCCAACGGATGCAGATCGTAACGACGAAGCCATGCCCAGGTGAACAGGCCGATCAGAAAGACATGCAGTACGATTTCGCAGTTGATGGCAGTACGAAGCGGAAGAATCAGGTAAATCCAGTCGGGCGGATAGAACAGGGCCGCTTGAAATCCGCCCATAAACGGAACCCCACTGAAGACATGTGGATTCCATAATGCGAGGTGGCCCGCCCTCAATTGATCAAAGCCGAATTGGCGCCAGTAAACGAACTCGGCGGAAAGGTCAGTGCCCGAATGCGAAAGAACTTGGTCGCCGCCCGTGAGAACGATGCTCGCGAACATCGCAACGACCATCGCCGCTAACGCGATTGGAACGAAGGAAGGAGAATATAGCCAATCGGAGAATCGAAGCCGCTTCTTCTCCATCGTCTTTCCTTCCCTTCGCTTACTCAAAATTCACTTTTGCGAGGCTACATTCAAAGCCTATCTTTGCACTCGTGATCAAGCATCGAAGCCTTCTCGCATGCTCAGGCGCGGCGATTACGCCAGAATTGAACAGAATCGGTTTAACTTCGAGACGACGCTCTCAGATGCGCAATGTATCGATGCGATTCCTCATCGTTCGCTGCGAGTTCGAATCTAAACCGCGCTCTCCCAATCGCGTTTTTTTGCGCCTTCGGAAAAATTGATTGCACTGTTGATGACCATTCTGATAAAATTTTAGGTTCAAAGAAGCGTAAGTGACTCAAAAGGGGAGCGCTCTTTTCACAACCTCGGTGGCGCAACGATTTTCGCGCCGTCTAGCTCGTTGGTTGCGATTTTTCGTTCGGTCGGCAAAGGCCGTTTGAAGTGAGAATCGGCAACCATAGGGGGCGTGGAATTCGTTCGTCAACAATTGTCAATTCCGGTTTTGCGAACCATCAAGTTGAAGCGGCAGCGCCTTGCCAGAGATTAAGTCAATGAGTTCCGGACAATTTCTACGCGGCGCGCCGAGGACCCTGCTCCTGGCGTTGGCGCTGGGTCTTTTCCTTACTTCCTGCGGGCGCGATTTCCCCGCCTCCGCGGAAGGCGCCGAGATTAGCGAACATAGCGAGGGAACCCACCTGCCTGAGGCGGTACGTCGAGAGATCTTTCAGTCCTCGCGCCACGGACTGCAGTTTGGGATTCCGAAGCAGGCAATTCCGCGTGCGGTGTCACACATGCGCGCGATGAAACAAGCGCTGCCCTCGCGGCCGCCGGCGACTTCGGGCGCCACTTCGAGCGCGATCGGCGCGACGAGTTCCGCTGCCGGGATTTCAGGATCTTGGAAGGCTTTGGGTCCTCTTCCGATGTCGGAGAAGGCTAATTTCACCGGCTCGGCGATCGGAAGCAACGTCGCGATGACGGGACGTCTGACCGCCATCGCGGTCGATTCGACTGGGCTGATCGTGGTAGGCGCTGCATCGGGCGGGTTGTGGGTCAGCACCAACAATGGTGGAAGCTTCGTTTCGGTATTCGACAACCAACCAACCCAGGCCGTCGGCGCAATTGCCCTCGATACCACGACTAGCCCCAGCACGATTTATGTGGGCACCGGTGAAGGCAACGGATCCATCGACTCCTTGTACGGGTCGGGGATGTTCAAATCCACCAACCTGGGTCAGACCTGGACCTCGGTGGGACCGACCGGAACCTTCGATCGCGCGTCGTTTACCTCGCTGGCGATAGATACCCAGACCACCCCGGGCAAGCCGCGGATTTTTGCCGGCACCACCAGTGGATTCAGCGGCAGCCGTGCGGATGCCGGAATCTTCGAGTCCGATTCCAGCAAGGCCGGACTGTGGCGTTCCACTGATGGAGGCACCAGTTGGAGTCAATATCCGGAATCCACCTTCGGAGGCTGCGACCTGATTGGCGGACAGAACACTAACGCTCCCTGTCCCGCCGATGATGTCGTCATCGACCCATTACAGCCTCTGAACGTCTACGTCGCGATTGACTCCGACACCGTCTACTACTCCAACGACGGAGGTGGAACTTTCCATCCGGCCAATTTCCTCGGAGCGAAACTAATCCAAGGACGCCAAAGCCTTGCGGTGGGTCCAAAAGTGGGCGCTCCACTGGGGCCGACCAATCCGCCCGGTGGAGTCGTTTACGCGATGATTGGGGCCTCCGATGGACTTGAGTACTCAGCGATGT
The DNA here is from genome assembly GCA_963761255.1 of uncultured delta proteobacterium. Classification (GTDB taxonomy): domain Bacteria; phylum Desulfobacterota; class Binatia; order Binatales; family Binataceae; genus DATGKG01. Next base: position 319,529 of record CAVXGH010000006.1, on the reverse strand, counting down.
TCGCGTCCTTCGATGCGGGAGCCACCTGGAATGCTGGCACGGTGCTGGCCCCAACAATTCCGACCGTCACGTCCAACGGCACCACCATCGATGGAACCAATCCCAACAACTTCTCCCAATCGTTTTATGACCAGGCGATGCTGGTCTCTCCCACTGACCCCTCCACCGTGTTTTTCGGCGGCGTAGGGCTTTACAAATCCGCGGGTAGCTACGGCCATTTGTGGACCTTTCTCGCCGCCAATGGTGGCGTCCACTCGGATCAGCACGCGTTGGTCTGGGATCCTGTCAACAACCAGGTGCTGGTAGCAAACGATGGTGGGCTGTACATGTTCGACCCCACCCAAAGCGCTCCGAGCTTCGTTTCGCTCAATCAGCAAATCAACGCCGGCCAGATTCAGGGCATCGGACCCCATCCGACCGACTCGACCAAACTGATCGCCGGATTCCAGGACAACGGCACCCAGTTATACAGCAACTCAGTCGCCAACTGGTTCACTCCTGACAGCGAGACCGGCGACGGCGGTTTCGAGTTCTATGACGTTCAGGACCCCAACTACGTCTACCACGACTTCTCGCTCGACGAGATTGATCACGCGCAGATTTCGGCCTCCAGTGATGGCGGGCAAGACTGGTGCAGCGCGCCTGACCAGACCAATCCCCATTGCGCGGTCTTCGGACAACAGTGGACAACCAACCTGCAAACCTTGCTCAACTCCGTTGGAGACGAAGGCCCGGTTTTCTATCCACCCCTCGCCGTCGACCCCAACGTGGCGCATCGAGTTTGGTTCGCCGCGCACTCAGTTTATGTTTCGACCGACGGGATGGCTCACTGGGCGCAGCAGACCGACCAGGACCTGACTTCCGACGGCACCTTTGAAGGGGCGATGTGCGCCAATCAAAGCTGCGCGATCGAAGACCTCGAGTTTGGGCCCAACGATGTTCTGAACAGCATCTACCCAGCCTGGTCTCTGGCGATGAGCGATCTCGACGGGACCGTCGCCTTCGCGATTAACAACACCAAGCAATCCAACGTCCAGCTGGACGCCAATCATGCTGATGGAGCCTTTTGGGTCGATGTGACCGGTGGGGTGGACACCGCGATGAAGAAGACCAGCCCGTTAGGCGCGTTATCCACCCAGGCCACCAGCATCGCGCCGGACCCGCATAACCTCAACGTCGCGTATCTCGGCCTTTCGGGTTTTACCTCTGATACTCAAGTCGGCCACATCTACAAGACCGTTAATTTTGGACAGACCTGGACGCTGGCGGATGGCAACAGCATCTCCGGCGGAGCGATCGTAGCCAACACTAATGGATTACCGGACGTGCCGGTCCTTAAGGTGCTCGTTGATTCGACCGACGATAGCGGCTCCTGCGGCGGCAACCCCTGCAGCAACAGCGTCTTCGCCGCAACCGACGTCGGGGTCTTCCATAGTTCCGACGGCGGCACCACCTGGCAATCTTTCACTACCGGAATGCCCACCGTTCCGGTGTACGACCTCGAGCAGAACTCGGTCGGGGTGACGTTTGCGGGGACCCACGGACGCGGAGCGTTCCAACTCGCGCTCGCCACGGTGACCCCTACCCCCACCTCGACACCAACTCCTACGACGACGGCCACCGCGACTGCATCGCCGACCGCTTCCGCAACCACCACAGCGACCCCGACTCCTACTGCAACCCGGACGGCGACACCCACTCCAACTACCACCGCCACTCCGACGACGACCGCCACCACAACCCCAACCCCGACGACTACACCTACGCCAACGCCGGTTCCGACCGGCGCCAAGATCGTGGTGCCCGCGATGGTAAATTTCGGTTCGGTGGCTATCGGTCAAACTACGGCCCGGAAGTTCACCATCAAGAATTCGGGTAAGGGTAACCTGCTTGGAACGGTCCAGGTATTGATCGATCCGCCCTCGCGAGCATCCGTTTTCAGCGTCAACCAAAGCTCGTTCAATATCCCGCCCGGCACTTCAATTACCGAAACTGGGACTTTCGCGCCTGACATGCCGAGCGATACAGCCCTGGCGCTCATAAGCAGTGACGATGCAACCCGGCCCACAGTTGGGGTTGTACTCAATGGAACTGGTCTGGTGGGAAAACTGACGGCGCCCGCGGCCTTTACAATGACCTCGCAGGTTGGGATCACCTTGCCCGCAACCCTGACGATCAAAAACACCGGCAAGGGACCACTGAGTGGAGACTGGGCGCCGGTCTCTATCCCGCCCTATCAAGTCGGCTCGGGGCACTTCGACCTGCAACCCGGCGCAACCCAAAGCATCCAGATTAATTTCACCCCGACTCTCAAAGGCAGTGCTCCCTCGGTGGTATTGCCGATCGGGGTCAACGCGCCCGGCGGGAAAACCACCGTCATAACCTTGAAGGGAGTGGGTAAGTGAGTTGAACCGTGCGCTTCACCGCGCGATGAGTTCCGATTGCATTCGGGACAATGCCGGCCTGGGCGGTGGCGAGATATCGATTCGAGTAGCAACAAGGCCGCTGAAGTATGGAAAAGTTTGGAGTTAGCCGCGGCGCACTGCACCTCGTAATTGCCATTTCGTTTTTGGCGGTGATGGGTACCTTCGCGGCGGGTGTGGCGCTGGCACAGACGGTTGCGCTTGGCGACAATCGTCCGCTGGAGGCTGCGGCTCTGTCGTCGCGCGCATCTGGCCAACGCTCACTAACAGTCCATGTGGCCTTTCGGCTTCGCAATCGCGAGGCCCTGGCGAAACTCCAGGCCGATCTGCAAAATCCCGCGTCTCCGATGTATCATCGCTGGTTGACGCCCACGCAGTTCAACGCGCGATTTGGCCGGACCCAAGCCGAGACGCAGGCCGTATCGCAATGGCTTTCCGGCCACGGCTTTCATGTCACTCATTCCTCGAATCGCGAGATCAGCGCGGTGGCGACCGTCTCGAAAGCGGAGCAGACTTTCGCCACCACCATAGCCGCATCAGCCGACGGAGCGAGGTTCTCGAACACGTCGGCTCCGCAAATTCCCGCCCGCTTCACCGATGTCATTGGGTCGCTTGACGGGCTCGATAACCTGCGTCATTGGACCCCGGTAACCGCGCGACCAGTCAGTCTCGCTGCCACGGTGAAGCTTCCGAGTTTCGCCAAATCAACGCGAGCCACCTCAGCGCCAGCCAGCAGCAGTCCGGCGCTGAGCACCGTGTTTTTCGGCCCTCAGGATCTCTGGACGTTCTACAATGAAACGCCTCCGGTCAATGGCGCGATCGATGGGAGCGGCGGCGACTGCATCGGAATCATCCAGGACTCCGACTTCCTAGCCGCCGCGGTAAGTACCTTTGACACGAGCTTCTCGCTGCCCGCCGCCAGTGTGACTAAGGTACCCGCCGATACCACCAGTCCTGTAACGAATAGCGATGAAACCGAGGCCCTGGTTGACATCGAGTGGGCCCATGTCGCCGCACCTGGAGCTCCGATCAACGTGTATCTCGGCAACCAGGCGTCCTCAGTGATTGATCCTTTGACCGACGCGCTCGTGAAATCCATCAATGACAATGCCTGCGGCACCATCAGCTTCACTTATTTCTTCTGCAACGGCACGTCGTCGTTTTACACCACCACCATCGGCAACGCACTGACGCAAGCGGCCATGCAGGGGCAGACGGTCTTCGCCGCGACGGGAGACTGGGGTTCTGCTGGTCTGACCTCCTTAAACGGTAACACCTGCGTGACCGCTACGACCCAAAATGTCAGCGAGTTAGCCGCCAATCCCAATGTTACCGCGGTCGGTGGAACCCAGTTCTCCCCTAACTATGATTCCCAGGGCAACGATGTCGGGAATGTCCCGGAAGCCGCCTGGAACAATGGCGCAGGCGCAACCGGCGGCGGCAAAAGCATGCTGTTCGCCAAACCCCCGTACCAAAACGCCGGCACCCCGAATGATGGTTTGCGCGACATCCCTGACGTGTCAGCGGCGGCCAGCAATACGACCCCCGGTTTCTGGTGGGTTGACGATCTGGCGGGATCCCCCGCCGAGATGGGCGGCATCGGGGGAACCAGCATCGCCACCCCGATGTGGGCAGGCATCTCGAAGCTGATCGCTCAGATCTCGGCTGGTCGGCTGGGAGCCATGAATGCGCGGATCTATGCGCTCGGTGCACTCGCAAATTCGTCCAAATCCGGGTTGCGTGACGTGACCACCGGAAGCAACGGCTTCAATGAAGTCGCCGGATACAGTGCGGCGGTGGGTTACGATTTGACCACCGGTTGGGGCTCTCCCGATGTGAATACCTTCGAGACGGCATTTCTCACGGTGGCTACGCCAACCGCTACCGCAACCCCTACTACCACCATCAGTTTCGTCGGCCAGGGCCCGCTGAGCGATTCCAGTACCGCGGTGACAACCATCCCGGTCTCCCTGCCGGCGGGAGTTCGGCAAGGCGATACGCTCATCGCACAGATCATCATCCACGATGGTACCGGCTCGGATATCCCGACCTTTCCGAGCGGCTGGTCCAGCATTCGCAATGATTCGGTCGGCAGTGGTAGCAGCAACCAGGCGACCTCATGGCTGTATTACAAGGTCGCGGGTGCGAGTGAACCCGCTTCCTATACCTGGGCGATAGCCTCCAACTTTGCCACTGGTGTGATGGGCGCATGGAGAGGAGCAACTTCGTTGCCGATCGAGAACACCTCGGGGGCGACGGCGTCCGGAACTAGTCCTGTTAGTGTCTCCGCTCCGTCATTAAGCCCGAACAACAACCATGACCTGCAGGTATTCTTCTATGGCGCCCAGGCGCCGAATGCGCCGACTCTGGCCTTGTCGAGTCTGCTGACTCAGCGCTTCAACATGAGTTCCGCGAAGGAGGGGTTTGCGGCAGCGTTCGCCGACGGAGTGGCTCCTTCCGCCCACACTCAGTCATCCGTCTACCCGGTATTTGCCACGCTCTCGGGCAGCACCGAAGTTGTGACAGCTCAGGCCATGCTGCTCATCGCGGCGCCCACGCCTACACCGACTGCGACTGCGACCGCGACCAGCACCGCGACGCCTACCAGCACCCCGACGGCGCCTCCAACTCCGACTATCACGGCGACTTCGACCGCAACCATCACCGCAACTCCTACCGCGACCGCAACCACGACGGCCACTACCACGGCGACTCAGACCGCTACACCCACGCCGACTCCGCTCCCGAGTGGCGCGAAAATCGTAGCTCCGGCAAGCTTGAACCTGGGCTCGGTGGCCATTGGGCAATCGACCAGCAAGAACTTCAGCATCAAGAATTCGGGTAAGGGTGACCTGATTGGAAACCTGGGTGTGATGACCAGCCCAGCAACCCGAAGTCAGGTCTTCCAGGTCAGCCAGGGCTCTTTCGACATAGCCCCGGGCCAATCACTAACCGAATCGATGACCTTTGCGCCGGATCTTCCAGTGACACTGCGGCGGCGATCATCAACACCAATGATGCGACGCGGCCTTCGATCGGCATCGCGCTGACTGGCGTCGGCCTGGCCGGAAAGCTTTCAGTACCGAGCGCTTTTACGATCACTGCGCCGACCGGAACGACTTTCCCGACCAGCCTGACTATCAAGAATATCGGCAAGGGACTCCTGAGTGGCGATTGGGCGCCGGTTAACATCGCTCCCTACAACGTTAATTCCGGTCACTTCGATCTGTCGCCGGGCGCGACCATCGCCATATCAGTTACTTTCATCCCAGCGGTCAAAGGTGTGAACCCGTCGGCCGCCCTGGCGATTGGGGTCATCGCCCCGAGCACCGGCAGCACCGTGGTAACGCTGAAAGGATCCGGGAAGTGAGCAAAATCGTCAGTTCCAAATCGGCGTGACGGCCACCGCATCCGGCGCGCCCTTGAGGCAATAGCGATGGAAGTGGTACGGAGAAGCATGCCGATGTTGCCGTTTTCTCCGCAACCAATCCCTCTTCGCGGCGTCTTAATGGTTCAAACGCGAAACGCCTGGATGCTTCGCCGTATCTGACGACCATCGCGAGGAATTCGCGCCGTCGATCGATAACTTCAGAGCGTAGCGGGGGCTGAGGAAGACACTTGTCCATTCGAAAAAGTATTGCGCACTTGATGCGCTTCGCTCTGGCTGTCTCGATGGTGGTATCGATCGGATTTTTCCTCGGCAGTACCGGCGGATGCGGCAAGGGATTGTTTCCGGAAGTCACCTCGTCCACCACCTCGACTGCCACCCCGGTTGCGGACGCGTATCTATACGCAACCAATTTCCGTGACGGGACGGTGAGCGCGTTCACCCGCAATACCAATACCGGCGCGCTAGGATTTATCGCAAAACAATCGGCGGGGGCTGCCAATGGACCGGAAGGCGTGGCAGTAACGGCCGAAAAGATCTGGTGTTTGTGGCCAATGCCGCGGACGGCAATGTCTACCAATATGCCATTGCAACCAGCGGCGTCCTCGGCAGCCTGACCAGTCTCGGAAAGATCGCGTCCGGCACCACCCCGCAGGGAATCGCGATCGATTCCTCCGACAACTTTGTTTATGTTACCAACTCCGGATCGAAAACGGTTACCGAATACCAGATCGGTTCGCAAGGAACGTTGAGCTTGATTGGAGTCTTTGGCAGTTTCGCCGGACAGCCTTTTGGGATTACCTCGTACCCTTCTCTCGGACTTGTCTATGTCAACGACACGGCTGGATTCATCTACTCGTTCCTGGTCAATGACAACGGCACCCTCTCGCAGATCGGCAGCGCCGTTCCGGCCAACGGCGGCACTTTGGCCAACCCCGGTCAGATGGCAATCGCGATTGACAGCACCCAGGCCTATCTGTTTGTGGACGACAAAAGCCTCGGCGTCGTGTCTGCCTTCACCATCCAGGCCAGCACCGGCGCCCTGGTTTACAGCGGGACTTTCTTGAGTTCCCAGTCCACCAGCGCGATCGGAATCGGCTCGGTTATCAACGCCGGCGGGGTCAGCGGCGCGAACTATATTCTGACCGCGAACCCCAATGTCAACTTTGTGCAGCCCTTTACCCGAACCAACGCGACATTGACGCTGCAATCGACGGTGGGCGATTCCAGCGGACCGACCGGGCTGGTCGTCGACCCGGCGGGGTTTTTTGCCTACACGGGGAATTCGGGCAGCGGCACCATCGCGCTGTTGGGCCTGCAGAATAGCAGCCAATGCGGGACCGCGCCGGTTTGCCTGATCAAGAATTACGCGAGCGAGAGTCCGGCCAACAACAATGCGGGAACACAATTCGTCGCGACCACCCACTAACTAACGTGCGCCTGGAGCTGCGGAAATTAGTCGCGCTTCGCGCTTGACTCTCTTGTAGCATAAACCTACTATTTGCTGGTCAACAGGTCGTCTAGGGGGACTGTATGGCCAGAGCGAATGCTCCGCGCGCAACGGGAGCAAAGGATCTGCTCGAGCGGTTCGGCACCGACGCGGAAATGCTCGCCCGGCATGGCGTCACCGAAGAAGAGCTCGAGTTGCTAAAGACCGTGTCGTTGTTCGGTAATCTGTCCAGCGCGCGCGATATCGCCTTCATCCTGAAGAACATCCGCGGATCCAAACCAGCCCGTTAGCTTACCGGGTTTCTCTCCGCCGCTCGAAATTCCGGCAGGCCACGATTCGTGGCTTGCCGATAGCTATTGGTCCTTTCGCGAGGGCTGGCCAAATCGCGTACCGTAGCACCACCGCAGACTTGTCACTTCGAAAAAACCCGCTGCCGGGCATACTGTTTCAGCCTCGCGCACCTCAACCCCAAAACCTCGCATCGCTGCTCACCATAAGCTACCCTACCATCAGGCATGAATAATGCCTTTGGGGAGAGGTGCTTCGATCGCGGCTCCGCATCCGGATCGGCGGCCGTTTCAGGGGGATATGGGTAGAACATCGACATCCACTCGATGGGAATCGCTGCTGCCCTCGCAGCTCGAGCTGAGCGCGGATGGCCGCGCCCTGGTGATGTTGCGGGTGGCCGCCACCCTGGTCGCCTTGTCACAGGTCGCACTCGCCGTCCCGGCCTTGCTGGCGCACACGAAAACGGCGGCCCTCGCGACGCTCTTTTACTCCTTCAACTTGTGTATCGGTCTGCTGTTTGTTCGACTGACCTTCCATCGGTGGATGCTGGCCCGATGGCGCCAGCTCACGCTGCTCGGTTGCATTTGCCTGCTCGCCAGTGTGGCTGCTCTCGCGCTGCTCAATGAAAACGCGGAGTTCTACTTTATCAGCGGCTTCATGGTGGTCCTCGGCGCCGGAGCGCTCCTGCCGTGGGAAACTCGCTGGCAGGATTCTCTTTCGGCCGCGACCGTTCTCGGCCTTGGCGCGGTAGCGCTGCTGAGCAAACAGGACACGCTGTCCTTCTTTCATTGGGTGGGATTCGGAACCGCCGGCGCGGTGGGACATTTCGCGGCGTCGCTGGGCGAGCAGAATCGCAATCAGGTGTCGCAACAGAATCTGCGCCTGGCGGACAACGAAGCCGCGCTGCGCAAGGCGCTCGACTCGATCCTCGATCCGCTCTGCATCATCGATCTTCGCACTCAGCGCTACATCAACGTGAACGAGGAATTTTTGCTCGCGACCGGCTTCACCCGCGAAGAGGCGATCGGCAAACACTGGCAGGAACTCAATATCTGGTTTGATGACGCCAGCGCCGAGCGCCTGATTGAGCGAGTGGTGAGCGATTTGAAGGTTCGCAACGAAGAAATCATGACCCGCGGCGCTTACGGAATGCCCTCGCCCGCGCTGGTTTCGTCGGTGGTCCTCGAACTCGGTGGCCGGCAATGCGCCCTTTTCATCGCGCGTGACGTCTCGAAGCTGAAGGAAACTCAGCGTCAGCTCGAGGCCGCGAGTGCGGCCGCGCTGGCAGCCTCGAGGGCCAAGTCGGAATTCCTTTCCAGCATGTCGCATGAGATTCGCACCCCGATGAACGCCATCCTCGGCACCGCCGATCTGCTTTCGGAAACTCCGCTCAATTCCGATCAGAGCCGCTACGTCGGAACCCTGGTCAGCAATGGCAACGCCCTGCTCGAGCTCATCAATAGCGTGCTCGATCTGGCGCGGATGGAAAGCGGACGCCTGAGCCTCGAGGCCACGGCCTTTGAACTGGCGGAGGTCGTCGAAAAAACCATCGAGACCCTCGCCGTGCGCGCCGACGAAAAGCAATTGGAGCTCACGCTTCGATTCGCGCCCGAGGTTCCGACCCGGCTGGTCGGAGATCCGCTGCGCTTGCGACAAGTGGTCACCAACCTGGTCGGCAACGCGATCAAGTTTACCGATGCGGGTGAAGTCGCGATTCGGGTCGAGCGCGATCCGGCCGCGGAAAACCCGGCGCACCTGAGGTTCAGCGTCTCCGATACCGGCATCGGCATCGGCGCGGACAAGCTGGCCAATATCTTCTCGGCCTTCACCCAGGCCGATTCTTCCACCACCCGAAAATATGGTGGCAGCGGACTCGGGCTCACGATCGTCGAGCGGCTGGTAGGACTGATGGGCGGCCGCGTGTGGGCCGAGAGCGCGCCCGGCAAAGGCAGCACATTTTTCTTCACCGCTGCCTTCGACCTCGACCAGACCCGGGCTGATGCGGCACTGCCCGCGATGCCGGATCTTGGCGGCATGCGGATTCTCATCACCGATGACAATCAGACCAGCCGCGCGATTCTGGCCGAGATGCTCACTCTGCGTGGCGCGCGGATTGCCCAGTCGGGGTCCGCGGCGGAAGGCCTCGAGCTCATTCGCAAGGCCAACGACCTCGCAAGTCCCTTCGATCTGATGCTGGTCGACCAGCGCATGCCACAGATGGATGGCCTCGAGATGTTGCGGCGCTTGAGTCGAAACGCCTGGCGGCTTCCACCTGCGATCCTAATGGTCAATTCGACCGCATTGAGCGCCGACCGGCCGCGGATGCAGGAAGTCGGCTTGCGCCATTACATTTTCAAGCCGATCCGGCGCCACGATCTTTTCACCACGATTGCCGAGATCGCCGGCGCCCGCGAATTCAAGCCGCTCGGCAGCGGCCGCCTGATTCCCGTCGTCAACCATCCTCCCGCCGAAAATTCCAGGGCGCTGCGCATCCTGCTGGCCGACGATTCCCCCGACAATCGGCTGGTGGTCAAGGCCTTCCTGCAAAAAACCTCGTTCAAGATCGATGAGGCAGAGAACGGCCAGCGGGTGATCGATATCGTCAAGAACAATCGCTACGACGTCATCCTGATGGACATCCAGATGCCGCTGCTCGACGGCTTCGCGGCCACCCGCGCGATTCGTGAATGGGAACGCGCGCAGGGACTGCCTCAGGTGCCGATCATCGCCCTGACCGCATCGGCGCTCGACGAGGATGTTCAGCGCGCGCGGGAGGCGGGTTGCAATCTCCATGTGAGCAAGCCGATCAAGAAGCAGACCCTATTGAGCGCCATCGCCAGACTGACCAGCGACGGCGCCGAACCCTCCCGCCCATTCTCGATGATCGCCTTATAAAAATCCCGAGTGCGGCCGGCGGGCTGAGTCATCGAATCGGCATAGGGGGTAGCGCCGCAGCGCTACTCCCCTGCCACACCACCGGACATGCGGGTCCGCATCCGGCGGTTCGGAAGGTTGAGGTTAATCGGCAAGTCTGGGTACTCCAAGTCGGTCGTAGTAGCGGGCAGTGAGTCCGGCGTGGACCGACATGGCGGCCCGATGCCACCAGCGTCGGTTAACCCGTGCGGCTTGCGCCGCAATCGCGTCCGGCAGTCCGAGGCGGCGCATCGCGGTATAGATCTTCGAGCCGCGCTTCCACTGTTTGAGTTGCAGCGCTCGCAACCGGTGGCGGAGCCATTTGTCGTAGTCAGCGAAGGTCTTCGGCGTGTCCGCTAGTTGGAAGTATTGCTTCCATCCCGGCAGATACTTCCTCAGCTCCGCGACTACGCTTCTCATGCTCCGTCCGCCGCTGCGTCTGGTTATCCGCCGCACGCGCTGCTTGAGCGCGCGCAGCGCCTTGGGTGCGACCCGGCATGCCACCGCGCCGCCCCTGGCGTACCAGAAGCTGTAGCTCAAGAGGCTGCGCTTGTGCGCGAGGTCCACCTTGCTCTTCTCGCGATTCACTTTAAGTCGGAGCTTGGCGTACATTCGCTCCAGCGCCGCCATCACTCGTTCTCCCGCGCGCCGCGACCGCACATAGACGTTGCAGTCGTCGGCATAGCGCACGAACGTGTGCCCGCGTTTCTCCAGCTCCTTGTCCACTTCGTCAAGCAGGAGATTCGCCAGCAGTGGCGACAGTGGTCCTCCCTGCGGCGTTCCCTCAGTGCGTTCCATCACCACTCCGTCGGCCATCAGGCCGGCGTTGAGATAGCGGCGGATTAGCCGCAGGAGCCGCGAGTCATCGATTCGCCGCGCTAGTCTTCCCATCAGCACGTCGTGGTTGACCCGGTCGAAGAACTTCTCCAGGTCCACGTCCACCACCCAGTGGCGTCCTTCCTGCACATAGCGCTGCGCCGCTAACACCGCGTCGTGCGCGCTGCGCCCCGGCCGGAAGCCGTAACTGTGCTCCGAGAAGCTGGGGTCGAATCGCGGCTGCAGCACCTGCAGTATCGCCTGTTGGATCAGCCGGTCGAGCACGCACGGAATGCCGAGCTCTCGCATTCCGCCGCTCGCTTTCGGGATTTCCCGTCGCAGCACCGCTTTGGGCTGGTAAGTTCCGGCGAGTAGTTGCTCGCGGACTTCCTGCCAGTGCTCCATCAGGTGCTGCGGCAGTTCTTCCACCGTCATCCCCTCGACTCCGGGGCTGCCCCGGTTCTCACGTACCCGCGTCAACGCCGCCCTGACATTGCCGCGCGCAACCACCGCTTCCATCAGGCGGTCGCTTCCCGAGCGCTCCTCTCTGTTCGCCATCGTCGACGCTTCGCCGCTGCGCTGGACCCTCGAGGCTTCACCTCTACCTTCCAGCGGCAGCCCCAATTGCTCGGGCTTCTGGCGCCTGGCGTCTTTCGGACTCACAGCGGCTTCGCTCTCCCTTCCGTTCGGCCCTTCATCAGCGCGGACATCGAGGCCTCTGCCGTGTCCCGCTGACTACTACGGCCTCGGCTGACTTCTCGCTCCGCGCTCCTGCGCGTCGCCCTTTCAGGCGTGAAGCGAGATCTCCCCAGGTAAGACGCCGTGACCTTCGCCGCACAAACCGCCGGATCTACGCGATGACTCCTTGGCCGATAGAGCTTCGCGGTCATTTGCCCGCTCGCCCTGAGCCACCTCGCCCTTGTATCCGGTTCCTGTTCGTCGGCTCGCGGCTTTGCTCCGCGCTTCCTCCAGACCCCATCTCACGATGACGCCCTTGCGCTTCGCTAGTGCTCGACGCGGCCTGCTCGCACAGAGGACTTTCACCTCACAAGTCACGCGCCATGCTGGGCGCACAAACAAAAACGCCGCCGGAGGATGTCCGGCGGCGTCTTTATCAGATCAGTAATTCGATGCGCGGTTCAGTCTATTCAACCGGGCAGTTGCAGATTCCGCCATGCGTGCCGTTGCCGACCAACGCGCCGCATTGAGTCTGCAGATAGACGAGATTGATGTCCTCGCCGTGGCAATCATCGAACAACTGGGTTTCGGTGATTTGGCCATCGATCGGGAAAATTACCTGGTTGTGGGTGATGCTGCCGAGGAGATTATCCCCGCCCGCGACCGCGACTGGATATCCCGGATTGTTGGTGGGATCGCAACCTAAATTGCAGGCGCCGCTCTGGCTGTTTGAGCACCCTTGTCCGTTGCTCAAACCGGGCTGAAACGAAATACTCGCGTTCTGATCCGCGGATATGATCGCGATAGCACCATTGGCATGATCCCCGCTTTCAGCCCCACCCGAGAGACCCCAGTTGGAGGTCAGGTTGTGCTCGACTGAGAAAGTCGCCAGTTGCGCGGAAGACAAGGGGCAACCGCAGCACTCGCCCATTTCCTCGTCATCATCGAAGACATAGATCATGGCGCAAATCGTATTGGTCTGCGCGCCCGCAAGATTGGCGTTCGCCGCACCATTGGGATTGATTAGGCGAATGATATTGTCCCCATTGCCGCCAACATCGCACCCGTCAGTATCGGCGGTCGTGCTGTCGCAGAACGTAAAGTTTTCGGTGGTCTCGTAGTAGGTGTACAAAACCTGTCCGGGTACGTCCGGCGACATTGCCCGCGCGGCCGAACTCAATCCGAGCGCGATCAGGAAAGCTCCAAACGCCCCCACAAGTGCTTTAACCTTCATTCAAGTCTCCTTCCCTTTTGTTGCGCCTTTTTAGATAGCTCCCCAAAGTTGCGCAGGCGCTAGCGGGCTTTTCATAGCATACATACCACCGTCGAGACAAACTGACGCACGCTCGGTTTGTCATCAGCAGTCATCATAGATAGGTTCGAATGGGCGAAGACGTGCGAAATGAACATAATGGGGGATATCGTCGCATCTGTTAGCTGCAAATGGCTGCCGCGCCGGGATCGAAGCATCGTCAGCCGATTCCCAGGCGTCGGGACGGCGATTTTGCTGATGCTGATGGTCTTTATCCCTTCGGCCTCCGCGGCAACCAACCTCCTCCTCAACTCTGACCTGAGCGGCGGTATCGCGATGCCCAACGACTGGTATCCATCGCGTCGCTCCGGCTGCGACAGCTTCCATTGGGTACGCTCAAAAGATGCGCCGGGCGAATTGAGCATCGTCAATGCGCCGGGGGATGACGCGGCATGGACCCAAACCGTGTCGGTGGCGCCGGGCTGGTACGATCTTAGCGCCGAGTTGCGCACCCAGGGCTCACGGATGGGCGGCGCATTCCTCGCCGTCAAACAAAGACACGACTCCGCCTCGGCGTTTTGGCGTGGCGAGGACTGGGCACGTCACGATATTTACGTTCGCATCTTCGGCGACGACCCGGTCGAGGTTCAATGTGGTCTCACCTCGCCGAATCTCCACACCAGGGTCTCGTGCCGCAACCTCACCTTCACGCGGATTGCGTCCCCTCCAGAGGGCGCGCGGCAATTCGAATTCGCGAAGGCCGCACATTTTTCCGCCGCATCGATCAACTGGACGACTGTCTGGTTGATTCTCGTACTGAGCGTGCTCGGACTCATCTACTATCGGTTCGCCGATGGCCCGACCACTTCCATGGCGGCCGGGAAGGTTTCGACAAACTCCTTATCCGCGCGCGGAGTTGCGATTCTGTTTGCCCTGCTGCTGGGGGGAATCCTTGTGCTGACGCGAATCGAATGGACCCCCGGCGCGGGATTTTCCCTCGTCACGCCGCGAGCCGCGCGCAGTGACGAGCCGCATTATATCCTGCTGATAAATAGCCTGTTGTTCGACCACGACTTCGAGTTGCAGGACGACTACGATCGGGTTGCTGCCGGCGGAGTGGACGCCGGAGTTCGATTCCGGAATGTACCGCTCGATCGTCATACGCTAATAGTCAACCAGCGTACCGGCCATCATGCTTTCGCTTCAATCGATTCTCCTGACTCCGTAAGTGCCTGCAACCCGGAGTTTGTTCCCTCCGGCGACGTCTACGAGGTCTCGGCTCATCCACCGGAATTTTCCATGTTAATGGCGCTCGCGGTCGCTCCTTTTCGTCCCGCCTTCGGCGATGCCGAGTCCTACACCGCTGTCGTGCTGGCAATTATTTCGTGGCTCGGAGCTCTAATGACCTACGTGGCAGGACGCGGGGTGGGAATGAGCCGCATCAAAGCGCTGCTGGCGGTTGCCCTTCTCATGGGAGCGAGTTCGTGGCTGGCCTATTCGCGATCGTTCTTTCCCGAGGCCACCATCGGTCTAGGCCTGATAGTGGCGCTTTGGGCGCTGACCACAGATAGACCAATAGTGGCAGGCCTCGGCGTCGCCTTCGCAGCGATTCTCAAGCCGCCACTTGCAGTGGTCGGAATCGGATTCATGATCAACGAGTTCGTCGCGGGACGCCGGCAAAACGCGATCAAGCTGGGCATCGTGATGGCACTGTGCGGCGCGCCAGTGCTGGTCTTCAACTACTGGCTCGCAAAAACCCTGGTGATTTCCGGAAACTCGAGTTGGCTGCGCGGCGCCAGCCTCAAATCGATCTATGACACTTTCTTCGAGCCTGGCCACGCACTGCTATACTTTGTTCCGTGGGCAATTATCGCCTTCATCGCCATCGCACGCGCGTTCCGCTCCGATTTTCCCGAGGCAAAGCTGCTCCGTCAAATGGCGCTCCCCCTCGTTTTGTTCCTGGTACTTCTTAGTTGCTCCGGCACCGGGCCGGGACTCTGCTATGGTCCCCGCTATTGGGTCCCTTTCCTGCCGTGGTTCGCGCTCGCGACCATCGAAGACACGAGCAGAGTCAGACGGCCGGCTCTGATAGCTTGCGGGATTCTCGTCGTCGTCGCAGCCCTGTTTGCCATCCCCGGAGCTCTCAGGTACCCGGACATTTTTTCGCGAGTGCCATGGGCGGCGTGGTAAGGCGGGTCAGCGGGAGAAATGTATGAGTGGTTTCAGGATGCTCGAAGATGACTATTCGCCCGCGCACGTCACGGCGGCGCGCGATTACTATGTAGTAATTTCCGGATGCTCCGGCGCCGGCAAGTCATCGCTGCTGCATGAGTTGTCCACCCGCGGTTATCGCGCATTCGCGGAGCCAGGCCGGCAAATCGTCAAGGAACAAAATGCTATTGGCGGCGACGGCATCCCGGGCAAGGACGTGTACAAATTCGCCGAGCTCTGCGTTTCGCGATCGATGCACAACATGATCAGCGCGGCCGCCACCACGTCGCACGTTTTCTTCGATCGATCGATGGTCGACAATTTCAATGGCCTCGAACAGCTGAGCGGCGGCGCTCCAGCTCACCTCAGGAAAGCGGTGGAGATTTTCAGATACAACCGGAAAGTCTTCATCACACCGCCGTGGCCGCAAATGTTCCGCAACGACGCCGAACGCACCCATACTTATGCAGACGCGCTGGCCGAGTACCAAACGCTGCTGCCGACCTATCAGCGCCTTGGCTATGAACTGGTGCTGATTCCTAAGGTGCCGGTTGCGCAACGGGTGGACTTTATCCTGCGCGAATTAAATCCCTAGCGCGACGCGGCGATCGCTTGCGCCACGGTGAAGCGGCCTTCGTACAACGCGCGGCCGGTGATGACGCCCACGACACCCGCGGAGAAGAGCGCCTTCAAGTTGGAAATGTCCTCGAGCCTCGCAACGCCGCCTGACGCGATCATCGGCAGGGCGACGCTGCGCGCAATCGCGCGAATAGTCTCAATGTTGAGGCCGGCCTCGGTCCCATCGCGCGAGATGTCGGTGACAATCGCGGCGGCGACACCTGCTTCTCGAAACCGCCGCGCCGCATCGGCAACCGTCAGCGCGCTGGTCTCGACCCATCCCTTGATGGCGAGCTTGCCGTCGCGCGCATCGAGGGAGCCGAAAATCTTTCCCGGCAACTCCGCGCACGCATCGATGAGCAACTGCGGATTGAGGAAGGCGGCTGAGCCGATCGAAACTCGCGTCGCGCCGGCCTTGATGATCTCGCGAATCGAAGCCATCGTGCGCAGCCCGCCGCTCACATCGAGTTCGCATCGCACGGCGGCACGAATCGCGCGGATCGCCTCGAGGTTCTTCGGCTCGCCCGCGATGGCGCCGTCGAGGTCAACGACATGGATAATTTCGGCGCCCTGACCTTCGAAATCGCGCGCTACCGCCGCCGGATCGGATCCATAAACGGTGGCCTTATCCATCGCGCCGCGCAGCAACCGCACAACCTCGCCATTCTTGAGGTCGATCGAAGGAATTACCGTGAATTTTTCAAACAAGATCCCAATCTTGCTGCGGCGCTTCTCTAAAGGGAAGGGGTTGGGCCTGCGGCAGATGCCTGCGCGCCCGCGGCCGCACCTTATTCCCATAGAACTCGTCGCGACCATGCTTCAGACTGGAATTCCTCTCCTCGCGACCGCGGATCGCCGATTCGAATCTGTGAGTGAGATTGGAACGGTGACGCCCTCGGATCTCCGCGGGGCAGTTGAATCTGACCACCGAGAGTCTCGCTGGCGAAGCCTTTATCTCATGTGCTTGAATGAATCGCGATTTCGGGCGCGGTCAATTCAGCTCCGGGCACGATTTCTTATACCGGTGCTTTTGGGGGGAACCCGCATGGACCAGCATTCGCCGGTCGTTCCGTTTGAGTCTGCCAAACGTCGAGCTCAATCGTTCGCGATTTTCATCCTGATGTCTGTCATCCCGTCCGTGGCGATGGCGCAGGTGGTGAAGATGCGCGGGACGGTCCCGCCCGCCGCGGCGACGATGGCCGTCCTTAGGCATCTCGATCCCGCCAAGACCCTGACCCTCGACATTCGATTCGCGATCCGCAACCGAGCGCAGCTCGATCAGCTAATCGCGGCGCAAATCGATCCGGCTTCATCGCAATACCATCAATGGATCACTTCGGATGACTTCACGCGCCGGTTCGGAGTGAGCGCGAGCGATTTTTCGGCGGTGCAGGATTGGCTGACTGCGAGTGGCTTCCAGATCCTCGGCGGCTCGCGCGAGGACGGCTACCTTCGCTTCAGTACCGATACCGTATCGGTCGAGCGGACGTTCAACACTCAGCTCGAGGACTTTGGCAACGGCAAATTCGCCAATCTGATGGAACCTGAAATCCCCGCGCAGTTCGCCGGCTTAATCGGCGATATCCTCGGGATGCAGAACCTGGGCAGCCTCGAGCCCGACGATGCGACTGCCAGGCTGAAACCGAGTCTTCGCAAACTCCCGGTCATGAAGCGCGATGGCCACGCCGCGGGGTCGGGCCCCGATTTCAGCCTCGAGACAATCGGTGGCTCGGGCCTTACTTTCGGTCCGCCGGATTTTTACACCTTCTATGACGAAACCCCGCTGCTGGAGGGCGGCAACACCGGCGCCAACGGCGGGGACTGTATCGGGATCTTCGCCAACACCAACATTTTTACCGAGCCGTCGCAGGCCACCATTCTTAAGGACTACTTCGCGCTTTTCTCGCAGTACACCTCCTTCGCGACCAACCCCGCCCTCACCATCGATCTTTCCCGGGAGACTAATCCAGGAGTTATCGGCAACGGCGCCGACATCGAGGCCTAT
Organism: uncultured delta proteobacterium; assembly: GCA_963761255.1. GTDB lineage: Bacteria > Desulfobacterota > Binatia > Binatales > Binataceae > DATGKG01. The sequence continues at coordinate 301,487 of CAVXGH010000006.1, read as the reverse complement.
CTCGATATCGAGGCCGCGCATCTGATCGCGCCGGGCGCGCCGATAACGCTGTATGTCACCAACCCCGACAAACTCTCGTTCGCACAGAATCTGACCGACGCGATCACGGCGATGACCACCGAGAACAAATGCGGCGCGTTGAATTTCAGCTACCACGTCTGCGGTGCGTCCAACGCCTTTTTTACGACTACCCTGGGCAATCTGTTTTCCAGGGCACAAGCCCAGGGGCAGTCGGTGTTCGTGTCCGCGGGCGATCATGGCGCCGATACCTGCCAGACCGGTTCGCCCAATGTAAACGAACTCGGCGCCAATCCGCTGACCACTTCGGTCGGCGGCACTGAAGTAGACTCGCCGACTTACACCAACGGGTTCTCGACCGGCTATTCGACCGAGTCATCATGGAACAATCAAAACGGTAACGCCGCCCTGGCCGGCAAGAACGAGGTCAGTGGAGGCGGCATCAGCAGCGTTTTTACCAGGCCTTCATGGCAACTGGGAGTGGCGGGTACCAGCAATGATAACTCTCGCGACCTTCCCGACGTGGCCTCGCTGGCGGGCAAACCCGACATCGTTATTTTCGCCGATACCGATGTGGCCGGCGTCGCTAAACCTACCCAGTCCAATTATTTAGTCGTCGGCACCAGTCTCGCCGCGCCGTTGTGGGCGGGTTATTCGCGCCTTCTGCAAACTGCAAATGGCGGCCGGCGGCTCGGCAGTCTCAACCCGATCGTCTGGGAATTGGGTGTCGCGGGGCAGGCGGCGCATGGATTCCATGACATCACTTCCGGCGACAACACCTACATCAGCAATGTCAGCGGGCATGGCGCGGTCACCGTGCAGGGATATTCCGCCGGCCCCGGCTATGACCTGGTGACCGGATGGGGCTCGATCGATGCCGACGCATTCGTCACCGCGTACCTCGCCGCGCCGATGCCGCCGGTAGCTTCGAAACTGGAAGCCAGTCCCGGCGCCTTGAAATTCGCAACCACCACGACCGGCACGGCGAGCAAACCGAAGACACTCACGGTGGAAAATGGAGCGGCGAAGGGTAGCGCTTCGATCACGCTGAAGAGCTTCGCCATTAGCTCGAACCTTGCGCGGTCGGGCGGCACCTGCACCGCCGGGATGAGTCTCGCGCCCAAGGGCAAATGCACCCTGGCATTCACGATGACGCCCTCGACCGTAGGAACCAACACCGGGAGCGTGCAGATCACCAGCAACTCGAGCGTCGGCGTCGTGAGCGTCGCGGCCTCGGTAACCGGCAAGGCGCCGAAGGTGAAAAAATAGCGCGGGTTTTCCCTCAGCTCAATGTTCCCTTCGTCGATAGCACTCCCGCCACGCGCGGCTCCAGCGAGGTCGCCGTATCCATCGCACGCGCGAGCGCTTTGAATGACGCCTCGATCACGTGATGAGGATTGCGCCCGCTCAGCATGTTCATGTGCAGGTTCATCCCGACGTTGTCGCTCAGCGCCTTCATGAAATCATGCACCAGCTCGGTCTGAAACGAACCCACCCGCTCCTGCGTGATCGGCACGTTGTAGGCGAGATACGAGCGCCCGCTGATATCGACCACCACCGAGCAGAGCGCCTCGTCGAGCGGAACCGTCGCCTCGCCGTAGCGCTTGATACCGGAGCGATCGCCGAGCGCCTGCGCGAACGCCTTGCCGAGCACGATGCCGACGTCCTCGACCGTGTGATGCTCGTCGATCTGGAGGTCGCCCTTCGCCTCGATTTTGAGATCGAAAAAACCATGGCGCGCGAAACTATCGAGCATGTGATCGAGGAACGGGACGCCGGTAGCGATTTCGCCACGCCCGCCGCCATCGAGCTTGAGCGCGATCTTCACCGCGGTCTCGCGCGTCTTGCGATCGACGTGCGCGACGCGCTTGCCATTGTCGCTGTGGAGTGTGGGCATCAGGGCGCGGCTTTCATCATGCGCGCCGTTAGAGGCCTCGATGTGCCGGCGCGCCGGTGCCGATACTGCGCGAACTTTCGTTTTCTTTTTGCTCGCCATTATTTTCCCCGCCGCCCGTTCGGTTGGTAACGAGTCTCCATCGCGCGCGCATGACCCTCGAATCCTTCCATCCGCGCCAGCCGCGCGACCGTCGGACCGAGCTTGCGCAGCGCCTTGGGCGACGCCTCGATTATACTGGTGCGCTTGAGAAAATCGTAAGCGCCGAGAGGAGACGCAAAACGAGCCGAGCCGCCGGTGGGTAGAACATGGTTTGGGCCAGCGAGATAATCGCCTAACGGAGCCGGACTCATCGGACCGAGGAAAATCGCACCTGCTGCTTTAACTTTGGGGAGCCATCGCGAAGGATTGCGGATTTCGAGCTCCAGATGTTCAGGTCCGATGATATTTGCGAGCTCGAAAGCTTCTTCCAGGTCCCGCACGACCACCAGGGCGCCTCGCTTGTCGAGGACGGCTTCGACGGCGCGGGCGCGTGGCAAATCCACCAGCGCCGCCACGAGCGCATCCGACACCGCATCGGCGAGCTTTTGCGAAGGAGTTAGCATCACTGCGGATTCGTCGCCGGAGCCATGCTCGGCTTGCGCGATGAGGTCGGCGGCGACCCAGGCGGCATGCGCGCTGTCATCGGCAATGACGAGGACCTCGCTCGGACCCGCCATTTTGTCGATATCCACTACACCATAGACCATGCGCTTGGCGGCCTGGACGTACGCATTTCCGGGCCCGACGATCTTGTCGACGGCCGCGATGCTCGAGGTTCCGTAGGCGAGCGCGGCAACCCCATGCGCACCGCCGACGCGATAGAATTCATCGACGCCGGCAATCGCAGCCGCAGCCATCACCTCGGGGCGGTCGCTCTCGGCCGAGGGCGGCGAGACCATGACGATTTCGCGAACTCCGGCGACGCGCGCGGGAATCGCATTCATCAGCACCGAGGACGGATACGCGCCCATTCCGCCCGGCACATAAATCCCCGCGCGATCGAGCGGGCGCACCATCTGGCCGAGCCGCATCCCGAGGCTGTCGGTATAGGAGAATGGCTTCTCGATAGTCTTCTTATGAAACGCGGCGATGCGGCGCGCCGCCAGTTCGAGCGCGACGCGATCCTTTTTAGGCAGCTGTGCTAGCGCGTCGCGAAGCTCCTTCGATGAGACCCGCAAGGTCTTCGGCGTCAGCTTCACGCGATCGAATTTCTCGGTGTATTCGATCAGCGCGGCATCGCCGCGCTTGCGCACATCCGCGATGATTGCGCTCACGGCAGCATCGACGCGCGCCGCATCGTCATCGCCACCGCGCCGCGCGATGATGGCGTCGAGGAAGCGCTTGAACTCAGAAGTTCCGGACTTGAGGATGCGGGGCTTCATGTGGTGCGGAGTGTAGGCGAGCGAGGCGAGGCAGTCCACGCGCGGTCGCCTCTACAATAGTGGCGCCAATTCCGTAACCGGCGCCATCGACGAATGGCTGAAGCGGGCGACCCCAAGCCTCCCGCAAGCTTGTCATTCTGAGGCAAGCTTGCGCTGCCGAAGAACCTCGGATGTGCCTGACCACCGAATGTCACTTCAGCATGCGAATGAGAGCGCGTTCGCATTCCACCATCGCGGAGAGAAGAACCATGCGAATGCTGAAGTGACATTTGCTGAGTCACCTCGGCCGAGGTTCTTCAGCATCGCGTTCCGCTCGCTTCAGAATGACAAAACGGCGAATACCGGAATGACAAGCCAGGAGGCACCGAATCGATTGGCACGAATGTGACAGCGTGCAGCATTATTCGCAGCCCGGGGCGAGGAATGGGTTAGCGGGGTAGCTGAGCAAGAGATTCGCACTTGGCGTGGGAATCGTGATGCCATGCCATCCGCGAGTAAATCGTCTCCGTGGCTTGTCATTCTGAGGCAAGCTTGCGCTGCCGAAGAACCTCGGATGTGCCTGACCACCGAATGTCACTTCAGCATGCGAACGGAGCGCGTTCGCATTCCACCATCGCGGAGAGAAGAACCATGCGAATGCTGAAGTGACATTTGCTGAGTCACCTCGGCCGAGGTTCTTCAGCATCGCGTTCCGCTCGGTTCAGAATGACAAAACGGCGGATACCGGAATGACAAGCCAGGAGGCACCGAATCGATTGGCACGAATGTGACAGCGTGCAGCATTATTCGCAGCCCGGGGCGAGGAATGGGTTAGCGGGGTAGCTGAGCAAGAGATTCGCACTTGGCGTGGGAATCGTGATGCCATGCCATCCGCGAGTAAATCGTCTCCGTGGCTTGTCATTCTGAGGCAAGCTTGCGCTGCCGAAGAACCTCGGATGTGCCTGACCACCGAATGTCACTGCAGCATGCGAACGGAGCGCGTTCGCATTCCACCATCGCGGAGAGAGGAACCATGCGAATGCTGAAGTGACATTTGCTGAGTCACCTCGGCCGAGGTTCTTCAGCATCGCGTTCCGCTCGCTTCAGAATGACAAAACGGCGAATACCGGAATCACAAGCCAGGAGGCACCGAATCGATTGGCACGAATGTGACAGCGTGCAGCATTATTCGCAGCCCGGGGCGAGGAACGGGTTAGCGGGGTAGCTGAGCAAGAGATTCGCACTTGGCGTGGGAATCGTGATGCCATGCCATCCGCGAGTAAATCGTCTCCGTGGCTTGTCATTCTGAGGCAAGCTTGCGCTGCCGAAGAACCTCGGATGTGCCTGACCACCGAATGTCACTGCAGCATGCGAACGGAGCGCGTTCGCATTCCACCATCGCGGAGAGAAGAACCATGCGAATGCTGAAGTGACATTTGCTGAGTCACCTCGGCTGAGGTTCTTCAGCGTCGCGTTCCGCTCGCTTCAGAATGACAAAAATAAAGCAGAGTGCGCGGAGGCCCTTCGCAAGGCTCAGGGCGACCGTTCGGCGTTGCCGAACGGTCCCATCGCTGCGCGTAGATCCTTCGCTGCGGCAGCCTCCGCTCAGAATAACAGAGAGAGCGGCCTCGGTTGTCTGCTAGTTTACATACTCTATCGAGGTGCGCAGTTTAAAGAGCCCGCGCTAAACGCCAGTATCCGCGGGAACACGTCATCTCAGACTTCAACCCTGCGAGGATCAGGCCCATGCTCGCGCGCAGGTCAGTCGCCATGACACGCCGCTCTTGAAGCCAAGGCGCGCGGGACCTTCTCCAGGTCTGCTCAGCGCCGATCTCGATCAAACTCCCGGAGCGGCTCATGGAAATCGGTCATTTCCGGAGACGACTTGACGATCGAGACTTCGCCACTACCAAATTCATCTGCAAAACTCGGGACCGCAAGTGTTTCAGGGTTTTCACTCTCGACCATCTCCAAGAGCCGGCTGAAGGGCGCAAACCGGACGACCAGCGCTACGTCGAAAACGTTCGCAACCCGCTTTAGAGTCTTCAGACTCAAGTTCTCATAGTTCGGATTTTCCAGAAGCGATATTCGTGCTTGACCCATCCCAATTTTTTGCGCGAAGTCCTCCTGGGTCCATCCGCGCTGCTCACGCATCGCGCGGATCTGCGCCGCGGTAGTACCCGTTATCGAAGTGCCGAAAACGTCGCGGTATCGCTTACGAAGGAACTTTCGAAGACTAAAATTCATGTTCTCTGATCCTGCCCAGGCCGCCTTCGACCATTTTCTTCCGGGCGGTCGCGGTCTCGATGTCGGACTTCGGTATTTTCCCTTTTTCGATGGCTCCGGCGAGCAACCAGAAGTGAAATTCCGGAGCGTAACAACCCAATGGCCGGTACTGCACTTTTTTGAAAGTAATTCGCAGCTCGATTAAGTCGATACCCTTATACTTGCTGGCCCACTTTTCCGGCCAAGTCCGCAGCGGCCGCATATCGCGCAAGCGGCGTTCAATGAATGCTTCCGGCTCGTCGCCAATTTGGACAAACCACTGTTCGATCACGCTCTCCCCGGAGGCGTGTAGAAAATCGTCGAAGGTCCATTTCATCCGTCTATCAGAAAATTATAATAACATAAAACGAAGCGGAAGTCTATCGCATTAGATTTTTATAATAGACCGGCACTGCATCAGGAGTCGACCGCCTGTCAGCGCAGTCTATCATGCGGAGGTTACGATGCCACGGAATCTTTCACGCGTTCGATGTGCGCGCCCAAGGACGACAGCTTCGCGTCGAGGGCTTCGTAGCCGCGATCGAGATGATAGACGCGGCCGATCTCGGTCGAATTTTCGGCGCTCAAACCCGCGAGGATCAGACCCATGCTCGCGCGCAAGTCAGTCGCCATCACCGGGGCGCCTTGCAATCGCGGCACGCCGCGGACCACCGCGGTCGAACCTTTCATCACGATGTCGGCGCCCATCCGCATCAGCTCGAGCGCGTGCATGAAGCGATTTTCGAAAATCGTCTCGGTGATGACCGAGGTGCCATTCGCTTGCGCCAGCAGCGCCATCATCTGCGCCTGCAGGTCGGTCGGAAATCCGGGATGCGGCAGCGTCCGCAGCTCGACCGGACGCAGCGCGCCGCCGCCGCTGACGCGCACGCCGCCATCGGCGGCGACCACCGAGACGCCGGTTTCGCGCAACTTGACGATGACGGCTTCGAGCTGATCGACCGGGACGTTTCGAATCGACACGTCGCCGCCGGTGATTGCCGCCGCGACCATCAGCGAGCCCGCCTCGATGCGATCGGGAATCACCTCGTGATCGGCGCCATGCATCTTGGTGACGCCTTCGATCTCGATGACGTGGGTGCCGGCGCCGCGCACGTTGGCGCCCATCGCAACCAGGAATTTCGCGAGGTCCTGCACCTCGGGCTCGCGCGCCGCATTTTCGATGGTGGTTTTGCCGGCGGCCAGCACCGCCGCCATCATGATGTTCTCGGTCGCGCCCACCGAAGGATTGTCGAGCCAGATGCGCGCGCCTTCGAGCCGGTCGGCATGCGCCTCGACGTAGCCATTGCGCAACTGCACGCGCGCGCCGAGCGCGCGAATGCCCAGGATGTGCAGGTTGACGGGGCGCGCGCCGATCGCGCATCCACCGGGAGTGGAAACCTTGGCGCGTTTGGCCCGGGCCAGCAGCGGGCCGAGCACGAAAAACGACGCGCGCATGGTCTTGACGAGGTCGTAAGGCGCCTCGTGCGAGGTGACATTCTCGGCTTGCAGCACCAGGTTATGGTCGCCGGTCCACGCGCATTGCACCCCGAGACGGCGCAGCAGCGCGAGCGCGGTCTCGACGTCGCGCAGGTGCGGGACGTTGCGGATGCGGACGGGTTCCCGGGTCAGCAGCGACGCCATCAGGATCGGCAGCGTGGCGTTCTTGCTGCCACTGACATTGACGGCGCCTTTGAGAGGAGCGCCGCCGTGGATGATCATTTTGTCCATTGATGTGGTGACGCGATCATTTCGAGGCTTGCGCGCAAATGACGCGCTCGATGCCCGCGAGATCCCGTATCGCATCAATGTTGCTGAAACCGGCGCGGCGGAAAAGAGCCTCGACCTCGCGAGCCTGGCCGGCCCCGATTTCCACCATCACCGCGCCGCCGGGATTGAGGCGCGAGCGGCTCGCGGTCGCGATGCGGCGATAGAAAGCCAGCCCATCGGCAGCATCGGTAAGCGCGACGCGAGGTTCGTGGAGGCGAATCTCGGGCTGGAGATTTGCGAGGTCAGTTTCGGCGACATAGGGAGGATTCGAGACGATCAGATCGAAGCGCGCGGGGTCAGCGGGAAAGAGATCGGCAACGATGAAATCGATGCGCGTGTCGCATCGATGGCGGAGCGCATTGCGCCGCGCAACCTCAAGTGCTGCTTGTGATATATCGGTGCCTTTCATTTGTGCTTTTTGTGCTTTCGTCGCAATCGCAATCGCGATCGCGCCCGAACCGGTGCCGAGGTCGAGGACGTGCGACTCGGGACGCGTCGCGAGAAACTTCAGCGCGGCCTCGACGAGCGTCTCGGTCTCGGGACGAGGAATGAGAACGGCCGGGGTCACCTCGAAATCGAGAGAGAAGAATTCCCGGCATCCGATGATATATGCGATGGGCTCACGCGCCCTGCGGCGGGAAATCATGCGGCGAAATTTTTCAGCAGCATCGGCATCGACCGCCAAACCGGCGAGCAAATTGGCGCGCGAGGCTCCGCAGGCATGCGCGAGGAGCACCTCGGCATCGAGACGGGCGGTGTCGATGCCGGCCTCGGCGAGGATTAGACACGCTTCATCGAGCATCGCGCGAGAAGAAGCAGGACTTACGTTCTGGAGCATCGCGAGTAGAGTATAAACTTAAATCGCAGAGTTTACGCGCTGAGCGCCTCGGCCTGTTCCTGGGTCGTGAGCGCGTCGATGAGCGTGTCGATATCGCCATCGAGGACCTGGTCGAGCTGATGAAGCGTCAGGTTGACGCGATGGTCGGTGACGCGCGACTGCGGGAAGTTGTAGGTGCGGATGCGCTCGGAACGGTCGCCAGTTCCCACCATCGATTTGCGCTGCGCCGCGATCTTGGCATCCTGCTCGGCGTTGGCCTTGTCGAGGAGCCTCGCGCGAAGGATCTTTAGCGCCCGCGCCTTGTTCTTGTGCTGCGACTTTTCATCGCGACAGATGATCACCATCCCGCTGGGAATATGCGTGATGCGCACGGCGGAGTCGGTGGTGTTGACGCTTTGGCCGCCGGGACCCGAGGCGCGCATCACATCGATGCGGAGATCTTTTTCCTCGTTGATGTTGATCTCGACCTCGTCAGCCTCGGGCATCACCACTACGGTGACCGCCGAGGTGTGGATGCGTCCCGATGCCTCGGTGGCAGGAACGCGCTGCACGCGATGCACCCCGCCCTCATATTTCAGGCGCGAATAGGCACCCTTTCCGTTGATGCTGGCGACGACTTCCTTGATGCCGCCGAGGCCGGTGTCCGACATGCTGAGCGTTTCGACCTTCCATCGATGGCGTTCGGCATAGCGGGTGTAGAGGCGAAACAATTCGGCGGCGAAGAGCGAGGCCTCGGCGCCGCCGGTTCCCGCACGAATCTCGAGGATGACGTTCTTGTCATCATTGGGATCGCGCGGCGTCAGCAGCACGCGAATCCTCTCTTCGAGCGCCGCAAGCCGGCGCTGCAACTCAGGTAGCTCGCCCTTGGCCAGCTCGCGCATGTCGGCATCATCGCCATCCATGTACGACCTGTATTCCTCGATCTCGTTCGAGACTTTGCGATAGTCGCGCACCGCGCCCGCGACCTCGGCCATCTGCGAACGCTCTTTGGCGAGCGCGGTATACTCGCGCTGATTGGCGATTACCGCGGGATCGCTCAGGCGGCCTTCGAGTTCATCGAAGCGTTGTTCGATGCCTTTGATCTTATCGTCGAGCATTGGAGTTAAGTCACTTCATCGGACGCGGAAACAAAAAGGGAGATGGCGCGCGGCGGCGTTCCATTCTCCCAACGAAGTTTCATCCCCCCGCGCACCCGAGCGCAGCGCGCCCCAGGGTGGCGGGAGTTCCAATGCTACTTTTCCGCGGCGGCGGCTTCCGGTGCTTTCTTGATGCCGTACTTGCGATTGAAGCGCTCAACGCGGCCCGCCGTATCGACCAGCCGCTGTTGGCCGGTGTAGAACGGATGACAATTCGAGCACACCTCGACGTGGAGCTCGCTGGCCGTCGAACGAGTTTCGAAGGTATTTCCGCATGCGCAGGTCACTACGCACCGATGGTATTCGGGATGGATTGCAGATTTCATCTAAGTTGTCCTTGGTATCGGCAGACAAGATACCATCCCCAAGATAACCACACAATTCGGCTGGTCAATGCGCCGGGAATTCGGGCAATAGTGATTGTCCTGATGATTTTGGCATTCTGCCAGCTCTCGATGGCGGCGGACGATGCCGGCTTCGCGCCGCCGACGCGCACCGACTTCGCGCCAATCCTGCAGCTCGTATCTCCAGGGCCTCGGCGCGCAGAACGTGCGATGGAGGTCCTCGATCGGCAACTTGTCTTCCAGCGCGAGGTGCTGCATCCCGAGTACAGCCCTACCCTCAAAGCGCTCTTCGAAAAAATCCCGCCTCGGAACTCGACGCTGATTCGGGCGGCGTCGGTATACTCTCGTCGTGATATCCCGTGGATCAAACTTGATGAAACACATCAACTTTGCGCGGAAGGATATCCGAGCGGCGAGAACTTCTATGTTACGACCTCCTCATCCTGCGCGAAGCCCCAGCAGCCGTTTCACTTGGAAGCCTATTTCGCATTGAAGCCGCCACCGGGCGTAGCCCGCACGTCGTCCTCGCTGCCATCGGTCATCGGAACCTTCGGGGGTGAAATGAAAACCAATACTTTTGGTTTTGGCGCAATCATCGATTCGATCGCGCAAATGCTGACCGAGGTCTATGGCGACCTCGCCCCGCCATGGGATACGGCACCTGGCCTCTACAACCATCATGATGTCGTCGCGCGCGATCGCTTCCGCCGCGACCTGCCGACCCTCGATGACAAATTCCACCAATACTTGAAGTACGAGAACATCCTCGACGAGTTCGAAGCTGTCGGCGGTCCTTATGTGCTGTTTAACTTCGCCGGTGAAGTCCGAGCCGAAGCGATGCGGAAATTTCCCGATCTACACAGATTCTACCAGGACGTCGCACCCATACTGACGGCGCAAGTCGACATTATGGACGAAAAAGGCGACTACTGGATGCGTAGCGGTTTCGATCGCGGCAAGGTCTGGATGACGTTCATGGTGCGCGCCGGCGAGCTGTCGGCTTTCGATGATGCCGACCGCCCCGTCGGGCAGCCAATCGCGCTGGATTCTTTGCGCAGTGGGATGAATCGATCGCGTACCTCGATTCGCATCCATCGCCTCGGGATGGACTTCGGGCTCGACGACCTGAGTTTCATTAACCGGTACCTCCGTAACAATTCGACCGTCACCTTTGAAGCCCGCATGGATGCGGTGCCGATGGTGGTCGCGCCTCCGGGAATTCAGCAAGGCGCCGAGTTCATCGGGGGAGAGTTCATGCGAACCGTCGCGCAAGGCTCGGGCGGGATGCGTAGCGAGGTGACCTCGCAGGCGCTGGCTGACGGGTCGATAAGGTTCACCTCCGAAGTGAGCGCCCAATTCATGTATTCGCCGGCGCTGGAATTTTTCGCCCGATTGGCCGACTCGATCGCCGACAAGGATGACGTCAAGGTCCGTGAGCAGTGGCGCGCACTGATGCAGGAGTTTCTCGATGCGTTCGTTAAGGATTACAATAACGCGCGCCCGAGAATTATGGCGTTGGATCGGGATTCGGCATTGACCAAATGAAGCGAGCGGCCTGCCTACTATCGTCGTGCGCCCTGTTCTTCGGGCTATTCGTGATTCTTCAGGGTTGTGGTGCCAGTTCGCCCCAGGTTCAGCCGCTTCCCCAGCCTCCTCCACCCGACGCGCCACATACCGTAACCGATCTTTCGCAGCTTGGTTCCGGTAGCGCGCTCAGTCCGTTTGGTAAACGCGACCAGGCCATAGCCAGAAAGATCACCTCGGAGGATGTCAGCGAAAACGATGTCCAAAACGTAAGCGGCCTAAGTCAGGTCCGCCACGTCGGTGACGATAAGCATCCGGGCGAAGAGCGTTTACTCAACAAGAAAGCCGCGCAGTTCCAGATGCTGTCAGCGCGGCTGCTGGATCAAGTATTCGAGGAACTCTCCCATCTCGAACGTGAGGATAATATCTCCCATTTGAAGCTCCCGACTGACCTCAAATGGGTGATCATTACCGCGACGCTCAATAGCCACGGGGTATTGAAGGAACTGGTTCTCGACCAGCATTCGGGAGCCGCCGCGGTCGATAAAATGGTCATCGCCGCATGCAAAAAGGGCCTCTACATCCACAACCCGCCTCCCGACGCCGCCGACAGCAGTGGTAACTACACCCTGCGCATCGAGGCGCGCTTCGAAAACTTCGCCTCGTTGGATGGCGAACATTGGGAGTTCAAAACGTACCTCGGGATCGCAATCCTGTAGAGTAAAAGCCGCTTGATGCCCTCGAAAAACCACGATCCGCTGGCCGCTTACGTCCCTCATCCGGGGCTGTCGATTCCGGTTGTGACGGTGCTCGATGCCGCCGGGAACATCCTTGAAGACGAGCAGCGCGCAGTGGTCAGGTTCTGCATCCAGGATGGACGCGGAGCGGACATTCTGTTCGCGGTCGGCACCAACGGCGAATGGGATCGCTTTGACAACGCGCATCGGCAGGAAGCCTCGCGCATCATCGTCGATGAATGCCGGCGCTCATCCACGAAAGACCGCCGCGTCGAGGCATGGGTGGGTATCACCGCGCATACCCGCGCCGAGACCATCGAGAATCTCGAATACTCGCTTACCCTCGAGGCCGGCGCGATTGTGATTTCACCGCTGTCGATCAGAGACGTGGATGATCCGGTCGAGCTGGTAACCCGCGACGTCGGCGAAGCCTTCGAGCGCGCGGGCAAAACGCTTCCGGTGTTCCTCTACGACAATGCCGATATCGCCGCACCGGGGAAGCCGTTGCATCTGCATACTCGCGACGTGAAGCAGATGAGCCAGCTGCCGTATGTGCGCGGCATCAAGGTGACCGCGAGCAAGAGCGAACTCGGCAACTACACCCGCGCGGCCTCGCACTTCAGACTCGCGCATGAATTCGTGATCTATGCGGGCAATGCGCACCTCATTTTCGATTTGTTCGCGCCTCCTGGCAGCGTCGTCGCAACCGCGAAGCATTATTGGAATCGTTATCTGACCCGCCATTCGCTTCCTTATGGAGTCGTCGCGGGACCCGCGAACCCGATGCCGCGCGAATGGCAACGCGCGTGGCAATGGTGCCGCAAACAGGATCCCGAACAGATGCATCGCTATGCCGAGGCGCTGGCGGAATTTCGCGATGCCTGTGCCTTCGCTCGGTCGGGTGTGGCCTACGTTCCGATGATCGCGTGCCTGAAGGCCGCGCTCGCGGAGTTGGGCGTTATTTCGAGCGAAGCCATCGCGCCGGGCACGCCGGCGCTCAGGGCCGACGAGCGCCGTGAGTTCGCCTCGCGCTTTCAGCGCCTGCGGGAGAAATGGGCTCGCGTTCTGGAGCCGGAATGGGTCAGCGCATATGATGCTCCCAAGCGGGGGATGCGGCTCAGCTAATGGTGGATTCGAAGCTCGACGTGGTCGGTTGCGGAAGCATGGTGGTGGACCTGTTCTATCGGACTCCACGCATCATCAAAGCCGACGAAAAAGTTATTCTCGATGCGAACGGCGCCGGGGTCGCGATCGAACAAGCCTCGGTCGGTGGCGTCGTCCTTAATCATCTTGGATGGGCGCGCGTGCTCGGCCTCGAGACCGGCATCTTCGGCAAGATGGGCGATGATCGTAACGGCGAGTTCCTGCGCGACGGGATGGAGAGCCTCGGCATCCGCCATCATCTGACCCTCGATGGATCTGCCAGTTCGTACGCTACGGTGTTCGTCGATCCGGCGGGAAATCGCGCCATCTACATGATGCGTGGAGCTACTGCCGAACTGAAACCCAGTGACATTCGCGGACGTCACGGCGCATTCATCAAGAACGCGCGGATGGTGTCCACCGAGATCTCGCAGCTTCCGCTCAAGACGGTAATCGCGATTCTGAAATTCGCGCGCGAGAATTCGATTCCGACCGTCCTCGACCTCGATGTTCCGCCCTCCGATGCGGTCAGCACTCTTGGCACCCGCGCGGAACTCGAACAGGCGCTCAAGCTCGCGACCTATCTCAAACCCGCCAAGGGCGCCGCGCGCGAGCTGGCCGAGGGCAACGATCCGCTGAAAATGGCGGAACAAATCCGCGCGCGCTATGGAAACGACGCCGTGATCATGACCGCCGGCGCCAGCGGATGCGCCATCTCGGCCAATGATACCAGCGTTCGCGTGCCGGCCTTCAAGGTGAAAGTCGTCGACACCACCGGCGCCGGCGACGCGTTTTTGGGCGGCGTGCTTGCCGGGTTGTTGTGGAAGCTGAAATGGCCGGAGATCGGCCGCCTCGCTAACGCGGCGGCCGCAATCGGAATCGGAAGGCTCGGCGCGTTTCCGTCCGGCTTCGAGCTGCGCGGCCAGATTTTGAAATTATACGGACGCCCGCTCCCCGTCGCCCATCGCCCCAAAATGAGAACGTCGGTCCCGCAGCCCTCTGGCGCTTTCGATCCGCAAATCGAGATTCAAAGATTCTTCGACACCGCCCTGGAAGAATTGGCGTCGCTGCGCCGCGAGATTAACCTCCACGCCATCGAGAAAGCGGTCGAGATGATTCGCGCCGCGCTGACCAAGAGTGGCCGCGTTCACGTCACCGGCGTCGGCAAGCCGGAACACGTCGCCCGCTACGGCGCCAGCCTGCTGTGCTCGGTCGGCACGCCCGCGACTTTTCTTCACGCGACCGAGACATTGCATGGAAGCCTTGGCCAGGTACATCCGCGCGACGTGGTGATTGCGATTTCCAACAGCGGCAACACCAGTGAACTGTGTCAGGCGGCGATGGCGATTCGCGACCACGGTGCACAACTGATCGCGATCACGGGCGACGAGCAATCGGAGCTCGCGCGACTCGCCGACCTCGTGCTCCATGCCCCGGTGAAACGCGAGGGTGGAATCCTCGGCCTCGCGCCGCGGATCAGCGTCCTCGCGCAGGTGTTCGTGCTGGCAGGCCTCTCAGTCGCGCTCGAAGCGGCCCGCGGCCTGACCATCGAGGAATACAGCCGCTGGCATCGCGCGGGCGCGCTCGGCGAAGCAGCCCGTCGCCTCGCGCATCGCGGCAAACTCAAAGCCCTCTAAAACTCTTGCTCCTGACTGACTCCCTTCTCTCGCTGAGCGAGAGAAGAACCTAGCGGGCGGGGAGGCTGGGATCCCTCAGCACTGGCCCGCGCGGATTCTCTCCTTTCTCTCGCTGAGCGAGAGGAGAACCCGGCAGGCAGGAGATCTCGGTGCCTCAGCACCGCCTCGCGCGGATTCCTCTGCCTTCTCTCGCTGAGCGAGAGAAGGTGCCAGGCGCGGTTCTCGCGATGGCTTCGATGCGAGAACCGTGACTGGCGGATGAGAGGGGGGACGCGCCCCGCATCCGGTGGTGGAGCGCCACCTACCTTCCCAGAAACTTCGCCTGCCGCTTCTGCTGAAACGCCCCGATGCCTTCCTTGTAGTCCGCCGCGCGGCCTGACCATCGAGGAATACAGCCGCTGGCATCGCGCGGGCGCGCTCGGCGAAGCAGCCCGTCGCCTCGCGCATCGCGGCAAACTCAAAGCCCTCTAAAACTCTTGCTCCTGACTGACTCCCTTCTCTCGCTAAGCGAGAGAGGGAACGTGAGGCAGGAGATCTCGGTTTTCCCAGCACCGGCCCGCGCGGATTCTTCTCCCTTCTCTCGCTAAGCGAGAGAAGGTGCCAGGCGCGGTTCTCGCGATGGCTTCGATGCGAGAACCGTGACTGGCGGATGAGAGGGGGGACGCGCCCCGCACCCGCTGGTGGAGCGCCACCTACCTTCCCAGAAACTTCGCCTGCCGCTTCTGCTGGAACGCGCCGATGCCTTCCTTGTAGTCGGCCGTCCGGCCGGCCGCGCCTTGCGCGCGCGCCTCGTAGTTGAGGACTTCCGAAAGCCCCGCACCTTCTTCATCGATCATCCGAATGATGCGCTTGGATTCCATGAACGCGGCGGTCGGTCCTTTCGAGACAGTAGCGGCGAGTTCGCGAACCTTCTCGAGCAGATCTTTCTTCGCCACGCACTGATTGACGAGACCCCACGCGGCGGCGTCGGTGCCAGAGAGCAAGCGGCTGGTATAGATCAGCTCGAGCGCGCGATGCGGCCCGATGCGCTGTACGAAAAATTTATGCCCGCCGGAATCCAGCACCGCGCCGATGCGGGCGAAGGGCGAGCCAATCTTCGCGTCCTCGGAAACGTAAACCACATCGCTCGCGAGTGCGAGGCCGAGCCCGACGCCTAGGCACGCGCCATGGACAGCCGCAAAAGTCGGCGCCGGGAAATCCGCGAGGCGCCGAATCACCGGATTGAACACCGCCTGAAGAATCGCCTCCGCATCCTCGTTGCCTGGATCCGCATCCGCGAGGTCACGCCCGGCGCAGAACCCTGGCCCCTCGCCGCGAAGGATAAGCGCGCGTACCTGCGCCTTCTCGGCGGCATCGAAGGCCTCGCTCAACTCGCCCATCATGGCGTTGTTGAGCGCGTTCATTTTGTCGGGGCGGTTGAGAACGATCTCACCAACCGCGTTTTGCACGAGGATGTCGATAGCCATCGTCAACGTCTACTAGAAATGGCGACGGACTAGAATACGGCCCGGCGAAAAGCGCGGCTAAAAAACCGGAATGATGTCGGCCGCGCTGATATCACCCACGTCCACGCCCGCAATATCCAACTCCGGGATCGCGGGGAACTCGATGCGCCATTTCTCAACCAGCTTGCGTACTCTCGCGATCGCGAGGCGCCAGTTGTCCGCCTGCTCATCGACGCTCAGAATGCCGAGGCCGGCCTTGCGCGCGATGTTGAGCAGCACGCGATGGTTGGGCAGAAAATAATCCGGCAGGTCCCAGAACTGGTTGGGCGGCTCCCATAGAATCATCGAGAGAAACACGAACCCGGCGCGAAGCTGCTTGGTCACGAACGAGCGGTACTCATCGGACAGTCCCGGCCAATCCTTCTCCAGCAGCGTGATGCAAATCTGCAGGTGCCGCGACTCGTCGAGGCCGATCTTCTTGAACATGTCCTGGTAGAGCGGATGCGTCGAAGCGCGCGACATCCCGTGGAACAGCGTCGACGAGGCCACCTCGCCCATCATGAAAGAAGTGAACAGAATGGCGAGCGGATATTTACCGAGCGAATTGGAATAGCCGCTCCAGTAGCGGCCGCCATTGTGGTAGAGCCACTTGATGTTGTTGAAGGCGACGCGCTCCAACTCGGTGCGCGGGACCCAGTCGACCGGGCCGCCGGGAACCAATTTTGTAATCGCGCGACCGCAAGTTTCCTCGTGGTTCGTCTCGTCGCGGGTGATGGAAAAGAAGCATTGCCGAATGGGATTCTCTTCATGTTGCTCGAACGCATGAATCGTGGCCTTGGCGAAGACGGCCGGACCGGACGCATCGAAGTTCGACAGCAGCGCAAACCAGTACATCATCGCGACGCGCTGGTCCTGCGTGTAGGCATTCGCATCGAAGCTATCCCATGGCAGCGAGGAAGGATTGTAGCCCTCGCGCTTGGCGCGCTCATAAATTTCCGCGAGCTTTGGCGTCTCGAGGTGCCACTCCATCGGAAAAATGTTCGGCTGGGGAACTTCGGGGGCAGGAATCAAGCCGCTTTTGGGAATGACAAAGTCGCTCATAGATCGGGGTCCATCCTCAACTCTTAAATTATCAACCATTTGGTCGATAATTCAAGCGGCGTAATTTTAGCGATTCGCGAGGTTGGCGGAGCTCTGCCGATTCACCGCGAAGTCACGGATGGTTTTTGCCAGAGCCTCCGGATTCGACGCCGGGTTCGCGCACGCCGTTCCCGCGCATACGAATGCCAGGGGGGCATCGCGATGCGCGGCGGCTTCGTACATCGCCTTCATCGCGTCCGGGAGTTGCGCGTTTTTGTCGCCCGACGCCAGCCGCACAACCACCTTGCCGGGACGGTATGTCGCCAGCGCGGCGCGCCACAAACTCATTGTGCGCGAGTCGTTATCGGCGCCGGCGATCGCGACCACCGCTTCTCCATTGACATGTTTTTCCAGCGCGAGGCCGAGGGCGCCGTTGTTGGGTCCGGCGAAAGATCCGATTCGTGTCAACGCCGGGCGCAGCAGTTGCTCCGCCTCGTCCGCATCGTTCGAATTCGACGTCAACGCTGCGAGCGTCTGGAACGCCTCGGCGGCCACGGCCTGAATCGCGGGTGTTGGATCATCGTAAAAGACCTGGGCCATCGGCGTCGCTTGCGTGAGGACGGTCCCCGGCGTAGCCGGGGCGCGATTCTT
The DNA here is from genome assembly GCA_963761255.1 of uncultured delta proteobacterium. GTDB lineage: Bacteria > Desulfobacterota > Binatia > Binatales > Binataceae > DATGKG01. The sequence continues at coordinate 283,605 of CAVXGH010000006.1, read as the reverse complement.
CAACATACCGCTCGCCGGATCGCGGAAGCTCTCGAATACCAATGCTCCCAGCGATGACGCATGCTCGAGATACCTCCGATCGCCGCTCGCCTGATACCCGTCGAGCAAGGCGCTCATCATATAAACCTGATCCGCCGCGAGGCCTGGGACGCTCGGCTTTCCGCGATCGAGCACGTGATAAAAACTGCCGTCAGCCGCGCGTGCGTTCGCGTAGAGATAATCGAGGTTCGCGAGGGCGATCCGCTTAAGCTGTTCGTCATTCCAAGCCTCAGCTGCCGCGATATATGCCGACGCCATCAACGCATTGCGATCGATTAGAATGGTGGTATCGACTTGCGGAGCGCGGCGCTTTTCTCTCGCTTTGAGCATTTCTTTCGAGGCGCGGTTGATCGATGCGCCGGCCTCCGTCGCCGAGATTCCAAGCCGATGGGCAATATCGTCAGCCGACATTGCATCGCGCAGGACGATTCGGCCGTCGGGCGCGCGGCCGGGATCGTTTGTAAAGCCGAAGTGCAGCAGCGCGATCTGAAGGTCGCGCTCCTTGAGCAGATGCCGAACCTCATCCTCGGTCCAGGTGTAGTAACTGCCGTCGTCGCCCGCGAACGCATCGGCGTCCTGATGCGAATAGAAGGTGTGCGAAGTCGCATCGAGCAAAGTGCCGTTGACGTATCCGGCGATGGTTTTTGCGATCCGCGCAAACTCCTCGTCATGGGTCGCCTCGTACGCTTGCGCGTAGGTCTTCAGCGCCATCGCCTGGTCATAGGCCATCTTTTCGAAATGTGGGACGCGCCACTTCGCGTCAACTGAATAGCGATGGAGCCCGCCGCCGAGCTGATCGTAAACACCGCCCGCGGCGATGGTCTTCAACCTGGTGACGGCAGTCGAGATGAAGTCCGGATGGCCAAAGAATCCGTGCGCGAGGATCGCTTGGGTCGCCGGAAAATCGTAAAAGCTCGCACCCTCACCCTGCCCTTGCGCCTCTGCTTCGAATGCTTGCCGCGTGCCCTTCAGAATGCTTCCACGGAGTGCATCAAACGAGCTCGGTTTCGCGCCGCTTGCCATTTCAGCGGCGCCAATCTTCGCCGTGAGTTCGTGCGCCAGCATGTCGAATCTGGGATCTTTCTTATAGGCCTCGCTCACCGCGCCGAGCACCCAGAGCATCCCGCGATGCTCTTCGCCATTTGGCGGCAGGTAGCCCGCGATCAGCAGAGGGGCTCCATCAACTGTAGTGAAGCATGTGAGCGGCCATCCGCTGACGCTGAAATTCTGCGCCGCGACTTGATAGTACCCGTCGATGTCGGGGCGCTCGTCGCTGTCGACTTTCACCGGCACGAAGTGATCGTTCACCATCGTGGCAACCTTGGGGTCGGCGTAGGTCGTCTGATCCATGACGTGGCACCAATGACACCAGACCGCGCCGATATCGATGAGCACGGGGCGCTTGAGCTTGCGCGCGAGTGCGAAGGTCGCTTCGTTCCACGGCTGCCATCTGATTGGTCCGCCGGCCGCCTCGCGAAGGTAGAGGCTGGCCGAGTTCTTCAGCGCATTCGGAGGCAGCGCATCAAGGGGCAGGGTTCGTTCCGCGGCAAAGCTCGTGACTCCGCTCACGCAAAAAATCATGACTGCGAAGACGAATAGCGCAACCGCAAGCTTTCGCGTTGACATATCGGAGGTGGCGCGATAGCTGAGAATCGTCGCGGGAAGCCTGCGGATGCGACCCGCGGTTTGTGGTTGCGATGGCGATCCGATTTTCACTGAAGTTAGAAACCCATTTCATTTGTAACGGGTTCCCGGTATGAAGACATCCTCCGCTACCGGCCGCGGCACCGCCAGACGCCCGCGCGGCCCCGCGAAAATCATTCCGATGCGTACGCCTAAAGTGGTCAAGCGCCGCCGCGCGGTTCAGGCGGGGATCGGCGTAGTGATCACGGCGTTGCTGGCCGCCATCGCGATGCGTGTTTACCTGACGCGAAACTCGCCGCCCTCACCCGAGGAGATGGCGGGCGTGAACGAGCCCGAGGCCGACATCATCAAAGAGGTTAATGCCGAACGGACGCGGCGCGGACTCAAGGCGCTGAAGTTTTCCCCGCGACTGGCGGTGGTCGCGCGCGGACACAGCTATGACATGGCGATTCGACATTATCGCGACCACAACAGCCCCGAGGGCAGTACGCCCGCCGATCGCGTTCGCGGGGTCGGAGTGGAATTCACGGCGATTGCCGAAAATATCTATGTCGACGACTACCACAAGCTCGAGTCTCTCGGTGCGCGCGCACTCAAAGGATGGCTCGACAGCCCCGAACATCGCGCCAACCTGCTGTCGCCGGATTTCATCGAAACCGGCATCGGGATTGCGCGGTCCAACGACGGCCTGACCTACGTCACGCAGGATTTTGTCCGCTAAGAATTCACCCACTCGCGAAATGGGCTTCGGCGACATTGCCGCGATGGCGGGGGGTCATGCCGAGGCCCGCGCGATCCAGGTTGCACTGAAGCTCGGCCTGTTCGAAGCGCTATCGGAGAAGGAACTCGACGCGGTTGCGCTCGCGGCGGCGATCGCCACCGACGCGAGAGCGACCGGTCTCCTCGCCAATGCGCTTGCGGCCTTGGGCCTACTCGATAAAAATGGGCAACGCTACGGCCTTACCGATTCTTCGCGACGATATCTGCTGCGCGATTCCACCGAGTATCTCGGCGGAATGATTCTCTTCGATGCCGCGTTATGGGAGGTGTGGGGTCGATTGGAAGATTCCATTCGGACCGGCAATCCGGCGCGCACTCCCGATATGTTTCAAAGCGCGCCGGAGGATACCGCGCGCTTTATCCGCGCAATGGATAGCCTCGTACGTGCGCGTGGCGACGCAGTCTGGGTCGCGGAGAATCTCGATTTAAGCAGGATTGGAAAAGTCGCCGATCTCGGTGGCGGGCCCGGCACTTATGTCGCCGCGATGTTGAAGCGATGGCCGCATCTTCGAGGCTCGATCTGGGATCTCCCCGCAACTCTCGCAGTCGCAGGTCAAGTGCTTGCAGAGCGCGAGCCTACCGTTCACGATCGCATCGAACTAGCGCGGGTGGACTATCTAAAAGAGCAGTTGCCGCACGGCTTCGATGCGATCTTCATGTCGAACATCATCCATAGTGAGGCAGAGGAAACCAATGCCACGCTGACAAAGAAAAGTTTCGACGCGCTGGCGCCGGGCGGGATGTTGATCGTCAAGGATCACATCATGAATGGCGCGCTCACGCATCCGCCGGCGGGAGCGGTGTTCGCCCTGTATCTTCTTTTGACCACGCATGGGCGCGATTTCAGTTTCGATGAGGTATCATCGTGGATGCGCGAGGCCGGATTCCGCGACATCCAAGAGCGGGCGCTTCCGAGCCCTCAATTTACTTCGTCGCTGGTGATTGCGCATAAAGTATGATGCGAGCGAAACTCTCCGACACCTCGTTCACCTCGCGGGCCGTAAGCGCCATCGCGATCGCTTTGTTTCTGGTCTCATTGCCGGGATGCGGGCTGACGGGCAATTCATCGTCGTCGCACGATACCGAAACGTTGCCGGCGTCACCGGAAGCCGTCGCGGTCGAGAACTCGCAGTCCCACCAGCCCAACACCGACAAAGACGAAGACAAGGTCATGAAATGCGAGCAGCTGGTGCGTAATCCTCCGGGCATCGAGGAGATCCGCCGCACGCCGCAACTCGGGATCGAATCACGCGAAATACGCGTCGAGCGAACTGCCGACAGCTATCGATGGGTGGTGTATCGCTCCAGAGGGAGCGCGCCCGACGGCTGGCGCGCGCAAAACAACCTCGACAAGCTCCATTTCAACCCGGCGCTGCAATTCCTGCTACCTGACAAGGACCCTCAGTATCTCGCCTACGCTCCCAGTGTCGCGGAGACACCGCAGGACAGCGAGCAGGCGATGAGTATCGCGGATAATTTCGGACAGAAGGTGGGAACGTTCGACTGGAACGGCAAGCATTACACCTACACCGCCTCCAAACATCTGCCATGCTTCCCGGAGCCGGAGGAATAGGCTTGAGCTATGCGGCATCTTGTTCGCGCGCTCGCCGTGATCGTGGCTCTCGCGGCGGGAATTGCTATTTTCGCGACCGCGCGCGCCGATAAACCGATGTCTCCAACCATTAAACCGAATCCCGCCACATGGCCGAACGATCGCATCACCGTATCGAACCTCGGCCATGCCTGCCTGCTGATGAACTACCTCGGCGTGCGAGTGCTCACCGATCCTTCGCTATTCGATCGGGTAGGGCTCGCGATCGATTCGATGTTCACCATCGGTCCCAAGCGCATCAGCGCACCTCCACTCACGCCGGCCGAGTTGCAAGATGTGGAACTCATCTTAATAACTCACGCGCACATGGATCATCTGGATGTGCGGTCGCTCAAAGCGCTGCCGAAGACTGCCACCGTGGTCGCATGCGACAAATGCTCGCGCATCATCAAACCACTGGGCTTTGCCGATGTGCGCGAACTGAAGTGGGGCGAGAGCACCGACTTCTCCGGGTTGAAGATCACCGCGATGGGCGCGCGCCATTGGGGCAGGCGATGGCCGCCGCTTGGTGCTGACTATGGCTTCGACAGCTTCGTGCTCGAGAAAGATGGGCATCGGATGCTGATCGCGTGCGACAGTGCATACACAGATTTGTTCGCACCGCTGGCGAGCGACCCGCCCGAAGTGGCGGTCTTTTCGAACGGCGCCTATGATCCGTGGATCTGGAATCACGCGAATCCGGAACAGGTCTGGTCGATGTTCAAACAGACCGGCGCAACCTGGCTGCTGCCGATTCATTGGGGGACATTCAAGTTGGGCAAGGAACCGGTCCACGAACCCATGACGCGGCTCCTCGCGGCGGCAGGGCCGGAATCGGATCGTGTGGTGTTGCGCGAGATCGGCGGCACCTGGACGGTGCCGGAATCGGCGAAATCGAAGCTCAGCGCTTCGGGGCGCTAGCCGCGCTTTTTCTTCTTCGCGAGATAATCGACCAACATGTACTCGCCTAAATGATCGGGCCGCGTGTATAGCGCGCGGCCACGATTGATCTGTGTCATCTTTTCGACGAAGGCGCGCAAGCTCGGCGAATCATCGAGCATGAAGGTGTTGATGGTGATGCCCTTACGCGTCACCCGCTCGACCTCCTTCAGCGTTTCCTGGGCGGCTCGCATGCTGATGCCGCCGAAGGACAGGGGCCATTCGCAATAGAGGCGCTTGTTCAGAAAGTAAGCCGTGGGCTGACCATCAGTGATCACGATGATCTGCTGATTGCGCGACGGATGGCGATTGAGCATATCCGAGGCGAGGCGGAGTCCATCCTGCAGATTGGTAAATGGATCGCCCATGTTCCAGGACGCCTCGGGGAGATCCTTCAGCTTGAGCTCGACCGCGCGGGTGAAAAATCCAACGATCGAGAAAAAATCGCGGGGGAACTTCGAGCGGATGAGCGTTTCCATCGCCATCGCGACTTTCTTGGCCGCGGCAAAGCGTCCTTCCCAGCTCATCGACCACGACATATCGAGGCATAGCACCGTCGAGGAGGAGCTGCCGTAGTCGTTTTCGTAGATCTCGAAGTCCTCGGGGTTGAGCTGCAGCGGCACCCCGGGCTTGCGCGCGAGCGCCTTCTTCAAAGTGCCCACCAGATTGAGGTTCAGCGGATCGCCGAATGCGTACGTCTTGGTCTCATCGGGGCGAATCTCGGTCACGCCTCGATGGTCAGTGGTATGACTGCCGGCGCGATCCTTCAGCAGGCTTTGGAAGATGTCGCGCAGGGCCAGTTGGCCGATTCGCCGCACGCCCTTGGGAGATAACTGCGAATGCTCACCCTTCGGCATCAGGTAGCCGGAGTTGTTGAGCAACACCATCACCTGCTTGAGGTTCTTGAAATCTTGCATCGCCTGCTGCCCGAGCATCTGCTGCAGGTCTTCCATCGAGATGGTGTCGAAGTTGCCCGACATCAGGTCCTGTTCGAGCTGGCGCATGCGCTCCATCTCTTTCATGAGGTCCAGCGACTGCTCGTAGTTCAGGCTCTTCGGCCCATGAAAAAGATGCTGATTGCGATCCTTGAAATTCTCGAGGTCGCGAATGTTTTCGTACTCTTCCAGCAACTCGTCGAAGGCTTCCTTCGCGTCCGCGTCTTCGAAGTCGTAGCTTTCAAGCTTGCGGATGGCTTCCGAAAGCTTGCGCGGCATCTTGCTCAGTTCGCGATTCTTGTCCTCGACTCCTGGCTTCTTACCTTTGAGCGAGTCGAGTGTCTTGCGTTCCTGATTGAGGAGGTCTTCGAGCTTCTGCTCCATCTCCGACAGCGCGTTCTTGAGATTTACCTCACGATAACGCTCGCGCATCTCCTGGCGCAGCTGCTCGAGGAACTCATCGAGGCCCATCACCCGCATCCCGTCGAAATCCATCCCCTGGCGCATCATCCAGTCCATAGCCTGGCGGACGTCGTCGGTGTACGAGAGGTACTCGGCGAGTTTCTCGAAGACCTTGTCGGCGTCCAGCTTGAGCTGCTGAGTGCCGTCCCATTGGGTGTAGCGAAGGATGGTGCCCATCGCGCTTTCCTGTTTCCTAGGCGTGGTAGGAGAAACGTCCGCCCTCGCGATCCTTATTCAGCTTCTGATGCAGATGGAGGCCCTCGAAAATCAGCTCGCTCGCCGCCGCCATCAAGCCCGGCGTCTCGAACGGTCCGAGCGAAAGAATCGCGTCGCGCAACCCTTCGACCTCGCGAATCGGCTCGGTGTACTCCGATGACGGCGAGTGGTCGGAAACCTCGACGCCCCATCCGCCTTCGAAATAGTTGGCGACCTTTTTGAGCTGCGGGTCGTCCATCTTGAAGTAGCGATCGAAGGTCTTCAGCACTGCGCGATTGATCAGCCGCTCGATGAGATCGCCTTCCTTTTTGTCCTCGCCGACGTATTCGAGCTCGATCTTCCCGGCCGTCGAGGCATACAGCGAATGAAGGTCCGACACCCGCGGCACGATTTCGTTCTCGTTGTTGATGACCGCGCGTTTCTCGGCATTGGACAGAATCGATTCGAAATTGTTGATCGATACGCGCACCGACACGCCCGAGCTTTGATTGATCTCGTTGGAGCCGCGCGCTTCGAAAGTGATCTGCGCGACGATCTCCTTGACGAACTGCGGGACGCGCAGCGCCATCCCGGATTCTGGGGGCAGCGTCGCCTCCTGCTCCATCACCGCGATTTCCTGCTCCAGGGTCTTCGGATAATGAGTCCGAATCTGGATGTCGAAGCGATCCTTCAGCGGCGTGATGATGCGGCCGCGTGAGGTGTAATCCTCGGGGTTCGCGCTCGCGCAGAAAACCACATCGATAGGCAGGCGAATCTTGTAGCCCTTAATCTGGACGTCTTTTTCCTCCATCAAATTGAACAGACCGACCTGCACTTTCTCGGTGAGATCAGGCAGCTCGTTGATGGCGAAGATGCCGCGGTTGATGCGCGGGATCAGTCCGTAGTGAATCGTCTCTTCATCGGCGAGGTAGCGGCCCTCGGCAACTTTGATCGGATCGATTTCGCCAATCAGATCGGCAACCGAAACATCGGGGGTCGCCAGCTTTTCGGCATAGCGATGGTCGCGGCCGATCCAGGCAATCTCGAGCTGGTCGCCCTGTTCCGTCTTGAGGCGGCGGCAGCGCTGGCAAATCGGCGCCGAGGGATCATCGTTGATCTCGCATCCTTTGATCGCCGGCACGTATTCATCCAGGAACAGCGCCAGCGACCTGATGATGCGGGACTTGGCCTGGCCCCGTTCGCCGAGGAACACCATGTGATGGCCAGCGAGCACGCCGTTCTCGATTTCCGGCAGCACGGTGTCATCGTAGCCGATGATGCCGGGCATGATGCGCTCTTTGTTGCGCAGGCGCGTCAGGAGGTTGTCGCGCATTTCGATTCTGACCGGCCTGATTTTGTAACCGGCGCTTTTGAGTTCGCCGAAGGTACGCAGATTGAGCAGATTTTGATCCATTTATATTCCGGCTGACGCCTATGGTTATATCCCGGCTGACGCCTATGCGGCATTCCGGCGGATGCCTGCGTTTAGATTAGTTGAGCATCGATCGCTTTGGAAAGCGGCGCGATCATCACCGCATGCAGAGATGAACCTAACACACCACCCGTCGCGGAGACGACCGTGAAATCGACGGCACCTTTCAGCCGACAGGCTCAGTTATCAGAGGGTAGCTTTCCTCCAATGATGCAGCCTCCCTCGACCGAAGACTCGGAAGAGTTTTTCGCTCCACGGACGCGAGAAATATTCGCGGATCGCACTGAGCCACGCATCGAGTCGGATCGCAATCGGCAGACTTTTTGGGCACAGCCGAAATCATTATCACCGAAGGAGACGAATCAGGGCGCGCACATCTCCTGAAGCACCCGGAGGACGCTTTGCACCGTTGGGGCTGAGAGTCGGCCTAGTTTGCGGATCAAACGCTCGCGATCGACGGTGCGGATTTGATCAAGCACGACTTGCCTCGCCTGCGAGGCGAAACGGCGCGGCGCGCGAGAGGGATATGGGTGTCCGCCGGTCCTCATCGGTGCGACGATGAAGGTACGCTGGTGCGCGTTAACTTCGTCGGGCGAGAAGTGCCTCGAAGGTTGATTCGCGATAGATTTATTGGCCCGCGCTATAACAACTCATGAGGTGTTCACGATATCTCGCAGTTACTCTTGACAGCATCGAGGCAAAATAGGAGAACGATGTCGCATACCTGACATTCTAACGCTTGACCAAGCGGAGGCTCACCGGTCGAATATGCCAGTTTCAGGCCCGACTGCAGTTACGCCGACCCGGACCAGTCCGCCCCGGTATTTCCATCTTTTGTGGGACGAAGACCTCGAGGAGTTGCGCGAGGTCCTGATCGCGGTCCGCGACCGGCGCGCAGAAGTAGTCAGCGCCTGGTATCGGCTCTACGAACTCCATTTCGGTGATCGCCGCACATTGCTGGAAAATCAGTTCCGCGAGATTTTCGAACCACCGCTGCTGCACAATCAGGACGCGCTTTTGCGCAAGGATATGGATGCTTACGCGCGCGGGGTGTTCATGCTCGGCGAGCAGTTAGTCGAGCGTGGGGTCCCGATGCAGGAGGTGATTGCCTCGCTGCACCTGTTCGAGGAAGCGGCGCAATCCGTGTTCCCGACCGACCCGCCGACCGCTACGCACGTCTATACCAAGTTCGACAAGCTGAGCCACGTGCGCATCATCCTGTTGGTCGAACGCGTATGCGCGATTACAATGGACCTCGGCGGTGATGCGAATCCATGGCCTCGAGATGGAGGCGAGTGCGCTGCCGGCGCAGGACCGTACGCGATTTCACGGGTTGGTCGGAAAGACACCGGGCCTGCGCGAGCTGTATCAACGAATCGAAGCGGTCGGGCGGGCGCGCGCGATGGCGCTGGTGGTGGGCGAAAGTGGAACCGGCAAAGAACTGGTCGCGCGCGCGGTTCACGAATGCGGCCCCGATCCCAACGCACCATTTGTACCGCTAAACTGTGCAGCGCTGCCAAAGGAGCTCATCGAGAGCGAGCTGTTCGGATACAAGCGCGGCGCGTTCAGCGGCGCGAATACCGAATATCTGGGCCTGTTTCGCGCCGCCGAGGGCGGTACCTTGTTCCTCGACGAGATCACCGAAATGGCGGTCGATACGCAAAGCAAGCTCTTGCGCGCGGTACAGGAACATAAGGTCCGGCCGGTCGGATCGAGCACGGAAATAACCATCGATGTGAGAGTGGTGGCATCGACCAATCGCGACCCGCGCCAGGCCATCGAGGAACGGCAATTCCGGGAAGATTTGTTCTATCGTTTGCAAGCCAGTGTGCTGCGCGTCCCCCCGCTGCGGGAACGCTCCGATGACATTCCAATGCTGACGGATCACTTCGTCGATCTTTTCAATGAAAAAAGGGTCCGGACTTCACAGGTGGGAGGCATCGATCCGAACGCGCTGGAAGCGCTGCGGTTCTATGCCTGGCCGGGCAACGTGCGCGAACTCTCCAACGCAATCGAGGGCGCATTCATCTTCGGACGCGCGCCCAGCATCCAGTTGACCGATCTGCCTCCCGCGATTGGAGGTAGTCGCAAGCCTGAGCGTGACAATTCAACCGCCGCGCTGCGATTGGGCAGTTTCGCCGACGCCGAACGCGACATCATCTCGCGCGCCCTGGAGATGGCGGGCGGCAACAAGGTGCATGCGGCCGAGGCTTTGAATATCTCGCGCAAGCGCCTGTATGCGAAAATCGAAAAGTACGGCCTCGCCTGATAGCGTTTCGAGGCGCTCAGGAACCCGCCTGGGCGATGGCTTTGAACAGTGGAGCGAGCATCTCGAAGCTGGAATCCAGGTCCTGCGACAACACCCGCGTCGACGCCAGCACCGGCATGAAGTTGGTATCGCCATCCCATCGCGGCACAATGTGGCAATGCATATGGTCGGCGATTCCCGCGCCGGCGCTGCGGCCGAGATTCGCGCCGACGTTGAAGCCGGAGGGATTGAGTGCCTTGCGCAACTGCACGCAACATTCGGAGACCAGCTCCGCGATGATGCCGCGTTCCTCGCGCGTGAGGAGCTCGGGCGAGGCCACATGACGCCGCGGCGCCACCATCAGATGCCCATTGTTGTAGGGATAACGGTTAAGCATGACCACCGCATCGTCGCCCTCATAAACCACGAGGCGGCGTTTGCTTTCCTCGACGTCGAGCTTACCGAAGCAGAAAATGCACGAATCCGATTTCGCGCCCGCACTGCGGATGTATTGATAGCGCCACGGCGCCCATAGCCGGGCGCCATTGGCCGGAGTTCCATTGTCGGTTGGTAGCCCTGCGCGCGAAGGCTTCGCACGCGGTGACTTAGCGCGCGGCGCGCGAGATGGGCTTTTCCGCACCATTCACTTCCAGCTTGAGTTCTTTACCGGCGCGGAAAAACGGTATGCGCTTGGCTTCGACCTTGACCGCGGCGCCGGTCTTGGGGTTGCGTCCCTCGCGGGCGCGGCGCTTCTTGACGCCGAAACTTCCGAAGCCGCGAATCTCGATTCGTGCGCCGCTCGCGAGCGCCTGCGCCATCTCGTCGAACATCGCGTTGACGATGGTCTCAGACTCGCGATGGGTGAAGTTTTGATGCCGGGTCAGCAGCTCCTCGATGATTCCGCGCTTGGTCATGACTTCGCGCCACCGGCCGCTGCAACCCGGCCTCAACAATTAGTTGTTGCGTCCCTTGCCCGCGCGCCGGCGCTCCCCGTCATCACGGTCGAGGCGCAGCTCCTCGTTGAGGATATCCCCCATCGAGAAACGCGCAGCCTCGTGCTCTTTCTTGACGTAGGCCTGCATCTCTTCGCGCTCCTCATGCTGCTTGAGCGCCTTGACCGAGAGGCCGATGCGGCGCTCCTTCGGCTCGAGCTGCACCACCAGCGCTTCGACCGGATCGTCAACCTTGTACAGCGACGACGGCTTGTCGACGCGCTCATTGGAGAGCTGCGAGATATGGATGAGGCCCTCGATGCCTTCCTCGATCTCGACGAACACGCCGAAGTCGGCAACCGAACTGACCTTGCCGTTGATGCGGGTGTTGAGCGGGTAGCGCTCCGAGATGGTATCCCACGGATCCTGCGACAACTGCTTGACGCCGAGGCTGACGCGTTCGTTTTCGACATCGATGCCGAGAACCACCGCTTCGATCTCGTCGCCCTTCTTCGCGATTTCCGACGGATGCCGAATTTTCTTGGTCCATGAGAGATCGGAAATGTGCACGAGACCATCGATGCCGGGCTCGATTTCGACGAACACGCCGAAGTCGGTGATCGATTTGACTTTGCCCTTAACGTGGGTTCCCACCGGATGTTGCTCAGCGAGCGCCTGCCACGGATTTGGTTCAGTCTGCTTCAGTCCGAGCGAGATACGCCGGTTGCCCTCGTCGACGCCGAGCACCTGCACCTCGACATTGTCGTTCGGATTGACGACCTTCGACGGATGCACGGCGCGCTTGCTCCAGCTCATCTCGGAAACGTGGATCAGCCCCTCGACGCCCTTCTCCAGCTCGACGAATGCGCCGTAGTCGGTGACGCTGACGACCTTGCCGGTCACGCGGGTGCCGGGAGGATACGCCTCGGCCACCTTGGTCCACGGATCGGGCATGATCTGCTTCATGCCGAGCGAGACGCGCTCGCGGCCGTGATCGTACTTGAGCACGACGACTTTGACTTTGTCGCCCACCTTCAGCACTTCCGACGGGTGCTGGATGCGGCCCCATGACATATCGGTGATGTGCAGGAGACCATCGATGCCGCCGAGGTCGATGAATGCGCCATAGTCGGTGATGTTCTTCACCGTGCCTTCGAGGATGACGCCCTCTTCGAGGACTCGCAGCGTCTCTTCCTTCAGGGTAGCGCGCTCGCGCTCGAGCACGCTGCGGCGCGAGACCACGACGTTGCCGCGCGCACGATTGAATTTCAGGATCTGAAAACGTCCGCGCTGACCGACGTAACGATCGAGATTGCGCGCGGGACGAATATCAACATGCGATCCGGGCAGGAATGCCGGAACGCCGATATCTACTTTCAGGCCGCCCTTGACCTTGCCCAGGACGACGCCTTCGACTGCCAGTTCGGCGGTGAAGGCTTTTTCGAGCTCGCGCCAGACTTTGAATTTCTCCGCCTTCGCATGCGAGAGGAGAACCGTGCCGTTCTCGGTTTCGGTGCCTTCGAAGTAGACATCGACCTCGTCGCCTTCCTTGACGGTGACGTTGCCCTCAGCATCAAGGAACTCGGCGAGTGGAACCTGGCCCTCGCACTTGTAGTTGATGTCGATGATGACGCTATCGCGTGTGACGAGCAGAACCCTGCCGACGAGGACATCGCCGTTACGGGGAGCTTTGAGGCTCTCTTCCATCAACGACTCAAAATCATTGTCGCCTCCGCTCATTTGTTGTTCGGCCAAAACTTTCTCCATTTAGTGGAAACCTTCCGGGGGACTTCGGGACAGTAGCGATACTTACAACCGTGACGCACTCGTTTCAAGCTCTATCAGAAACATAAAGCCCTTGAATCCGTTCTTTTAACGCGCTTACGACCTGATCGATCGGGATCTTTGACGTATCGATCACGATTGCGTCATCCGCGCGTCGCAGCGGCGCGTGCTCACGCGCGGTGTCACGCTGGTCGCGCGCCATTAGCTCTCTCAACACTTCGTCACGAGTCGTCGCCGCACCTTTGGTGGACAACTCCTCGTATCTGCGCTCGGCGCGAATCGCCGGATCGGCATCGAGGAAAAATTTCACCTCGGCATCGGGAAACACCGCGGTGCCGATATCGCGCCCTTCCATCACCACGCCGCCCGCCTCGCCAATGGCGCGCTGCAGTTCCCGCATCCGCGCGCGCACCGATGGCAGCGTCGAGTAGGTTGACGCGAGGTCACTGATATCGGGACGGGTGATCGCCGACGAGACATCGCGTCCGCCGAGCAGCACGCGGTCGCCATCGAAAGCGATGTGAATCGATTTCATAATCGGCGCGATACGTTCTTCGAGCTTTGGATCCTCGGTCTTGAGGCCGGCCTCGCTGACCGCCACCGCCAGCGCGCGATACATCGCACCGGTATTCAAGTAGGTGAAACCCAACTCTTTGGCGAGGCGGCGCGCGACGGTGGATTTTCCTGCACCGCCGGGTCCATCGATGGCAACTATCGGATGCGTGCGCTTCACTTCAGCCGCTCCCGCATCGCGCGGCCCCGATCAAACAGCGCGGTAAATGCCTGCTCATCGGCGGCTTCGAGGATCTTTCGAAGCTCCGCGAAGGTCGCATCGAAAGTCTTCAGCGCGTCGATTATAGCGTCGCGATTGGTGAAACAGATATCGCGCCAGACTTCCGTTGACGATGCCGCCAGCCGGGTCGTATCGCGCAAACCTCCCGCGCCGTATTCGGCGGCGAGCTTGCCCGCGATGCGCTCATCCTTGAGCGACGCACCCAGCGCACTCGCGACGAGCTGCGGCAGATGACTGGAGCGCGCGAGGATGCGATCGTGCGAGTCGGGGTCCATCGTTTCGACCTTCGCGCCGGTCGCGCGCCATAGCTGCTCGATCTTATCGATAGCCTCGGGCGTGCTCGTCTTCGAGGGCGTCACGATCACGCGCCGATTCACGAACAGCTCGCGATCCGCCGCCTCGGCGCCGGTGGTCTCCTTGCCCGCGATCGGATGCACCGCGACCAGCGACATGCCGGGCTTCAGCAGCGGCTCGAGCTCGCGCACCACCCATCCCTTGACGCTGCCGACGTCGGTGATGACCGCATGTGGCGGCAGGTGAGGAATCATCGCGCCCAAAACCGCGGGCATGGTGCGAATCGGGACCGCGAGCATCACCAGGTCAGCGCCCTTAGCAGCTTCGACCGGGTCCTGCGTCGCGAGGTCGATCATCCCGCGATTGCGCGCGACCTCGAGGTTGGTGAGCGTGCGTCCCAATCCGACGGCGCGATCGATCAGATGCTGTTCGCGCGCGATGAGGGCGAGTGAGCCTCCGATGAGGCCGACTCCGCATATGGTGATTTGGTGGAAAAGCGTGGCCATTGATTATAGCAGCTATCTTCGCAGGAAGCTTGTGCAAGGATGACGCGAAGGGCTGCCGATTACAAAACTTTTTCGAGCGCCTCGATCAGGCGGCGATTCTCCTCCGGCAAGCCAACGCTGATGCGCACGTGACGCGGGTAGCCGTACCCATGCATCGGACGCACGATGACTCCCAGATGCAGCAGCTTGTCAAATACACCGCGCCCATCGCCGACCTCGGCGAGAATAAAATTCGCCTGGCTCGGGATGTATCCAACCTTGAGGCGCGCAAATTCGCGCTCCAGATATTCCATCCCTTCGCGATTGACTCGCAGGGTCGCGTTCACGTGATCGATATCATCCATTCCCGCCGCCACCGCGACCTGCGCGAGCGTGGTGATGTTGAATGGCTGCCGGACCTTGTTCAGCAACGTGACGATGTCAGGCCGCGCCACACCATATCCGACGCGAAGTCCCGCTAACCCAAAGATTTTCGAAAACGTGCGCAGCGTGATGATCAGCCGCGTGCCGTCATGATCCTGCATCGAGTCCGGATACTCGGCATCACGCACGAATTCGAAGTAGGCCTCGTCGGCGACGATAACGACGCGCTGTGGAACTTTGGCCAGGAATCGTTTCCATTCGGCACGGCGGTAAATCGTGCCGGTCGGATTGTTGGGATTGCCGAGATAGATGATGCGCGTGTTGTCGTCGACCGCGCCGGCAATCGCATCGAGGTCGAATTCGAACCCATTGCGCATCGGCACGGATTTGTAGGTCGCGCCGGTCGAGGCGGTCGCAAGCGGATAAATCGCAAACGCATGCTCCGATGAAATCGCATTGAGGCCCGGTCGCAGGAACAGGAACGCGAGTAGGTTGATTATCTCGCAGGAGCCCGATCCCATGAAAATCTGCTCGGGTTTGACCTTGTGCCGCGCCGCGATCTGGTTGCACAGCGTGAAGCTGCCGCCGTCGGGATAGCGATTCAACTCCGAGAGCGCCGCGCGAATCGCCTGTACCGCCATGGGTGATGGTCCGATTGGATTCTCATTGGAGGCGAGCTTCACCGACTCGGAGATGCCGAGTTCGCGCTCCAGCTCTTCCGTCGGTTTTCCCGGTTCGTATGGCTGAATCGCCGCGACCGCGGGCAGGACCAAATCTTGTGGCTTAACCAATTTGCGGAAACAGCCGCCCTAGCCGGCGGCCGACCTCGCCTCAGGATACGATCCGGCGACCCTCAAAAAAAGGGTCCGGTCTTTCAGTGCCGCGAGCGCGCGCTTCACGCGAGGGTCGTCGCTGTGTCCTTCGAGGTCCACGAAAAAAAGATATTCCCATGACCGTCCACGTAACGGACGCGACTCGATCTTGGAAATGTTGATCTTGTTTTTCGCGAACATGTTCAGTGCCGTATTCAGCGCACCGACCTTATCGGGCACCGCAAATAAAATGGTCGTCTTGTCGCGTCCACTCTTGGGCACGCCGCGAGTACCCATCACCAGGAAGCGCGTGGTGTTCTGCGCGAGGTCCTGGATATTTTCGGCGATGACTTTCAGTCTGTACGCTTCCGCCGCCGCGCGCGAGGCGATCGCGCCGAGCGAAGCGTCCTGCGCCGCACGCTGCGCCGCCAGCGCATTCGAGGCCACCGCTTCCAGCTCGCGATCGGCGAAATTGCTGCTCAGGTAGCCGCGGCATTGGCCGAGCGACTGCTGATGCGACACGATGCGCCGGATCTTCGAAGGATCGCCGTCGAGTGACATCAGCGCATGACGGACCGGCTGCAAAATCTCGCTGATAATCACCAGCGGTGTCTCGATCAGCAGATCGAGCACTTCCTTGACCTGACCCTCGGTGGAGTTCTCAATCGGCACCACGCCGAAATCGGCGCGCCCGTTTTGTACCTCTTGAAAAACTGCCGCGAACGACGCCTGCGGCGCGAACTCGACGCTCCCGCCGAATGCGCCCCGCGCCGCCTCATGCGAGTAGGTGTGCTCGGGCCCGAGATACGCCACTCGCGGCACGTGTTCGAGCGCGCGACAGGCGGAAATGATTTCGCCATAGATGCGCGCGATATGCTCCGCCGAGAGCGGCCCCGGATTCGCCGCGACCATGCCCTCGATCACCTCGCGCTCACGCGCCGGCAGATAAACGGGAGCGCCGCTGTTGTGCTTGATGCGCCCGATCTCATTGGCATGCGACGCGCGCTCGGACAGCAGCTTCAGAATTTCCAGGTTGATGCGATCCATCCGCACTCGATGCGATTCGATCGAACCAGGCTTCCACTCGGGCTTGGATTCCTCCTTGAAAAGAGGCGTGACATCCACGCGCTCCGGCTTCTTGCGCGAAGCGGCGGTCTTTCGGTTGGTCTTCGAGGGCATCGCGTGGGAATGGCTAACTGATCGAGTCGCGCTTTTCAACGCGCGCTCAGACCGACGAGGTCAGAAACGCGGAGCCCATCGCGGCAAACTTGCGCTCGCGTGCCTTGCGGATCTCTTTCGGGCTCAGCTTCATCAGCACTTTGAGATGATGCCGGATAGCGTCACCAACCGTCGCAACCGCCTCGGGAGGACTGGTGTGCGCGCCGCCTTCCGGCTCCGCGATAATTTCGTCAACGACGCCGAGGCGGAGCAGGTCAGGCGCCGAGAGCCGCATCGCATCGGCGGCGCGGGCGACGTTCTCTTCAGTGGCCTCGCGCCATAAAATCGCGGCGCATCCTTCCGGCGTGATCACCGAGTAGCAAGCGTTCTCCTGAATCAGAACGAGGTTGGCAACTCCCAGTGCGAGCGCGCCGCCGGAACCGCCCTCGCCTATCACGCACGCAATCGACGGAACTTCAAGCCGCGCCATCAGCTCCAGATTGTGCGCAATCGCCTCGGTCTGGCCACGTTCTTCGGCGCCGACGCCAGACTCACCGCCCTGGGTATCGATGAAGGTGATGAGTGGAAGCTTGAACCGATCCGCAAGCTCGTAAACGCGGGCGGCCTTGCGGTAGCCCTCCGGATGCGGCTTGCCAAAATTTCGCTTGATGCGATCCGCCGTCGATCGGCCGCGCTGCTCGCCGACAATCGCTACCGGTTTTCCATCGAAGTACGCGAGACCGGCGATGATCGCGCCGTCGTCGGCGAAGCGGCGGTCGCCATGCACTTCGAAAAATTCCTTGAACAGACCATCGACGTAGTCGAACGTTTGCGGCCGCGACGGATGGCGCGCGAGCCGCACCCGCTCGATCGCGGTGCGACCTTGCGGCGCAGGCGCCACAGAGCTTCCATTCTGTTTATGGTTTACGGTTTTGGGACGCGAAGCCATGGTGCATCATGAAGACGGTTGCGAAAAGAATTTTTCGAACAGCATCAGAGCTTGCTCCGCCCCTCGATCCACGTCAACCCAGGTCACCTCGTCTTCGTTACGAAACCAGGTGAGCTGACGTTTCGCGAATTGCCGCGTCTTGCGCTTGGCGAGGTCGACGGCCTCAGCGAGCGTCATCTCGCCGCGCACGAATGCGGCCACTTCGCGATAGCCGATGCTGTTCAAGGGCGACTGCTCGGGGCCAAAATCACGTCCCATCAGACCGCGCACTTCCTCAACCAACCCCGCCGCTATCATCGCATCGAAACGCGCATCGATAGCCTCATAGAGCTGCTTGCGCGGAACCTCCAGCGCGATCGTCAGCGTATCGAACTCGCGCTCCGCAAACCGATGCCGCTCCTGATGCTCCGTAATCGTGATTCCGGTGATACGATAAACCTCGAACGCGCGCACGATCCGGTACAAATCGTTACGCTGGATGCGCGAGGCCGACGGCGGGTCAATCTTCATCAGCTCGTCGTGCAGAAATGGAATCCCGCGCTCTGCGGCAACCTGTTCCAGTTCGCTGCGGATCTCCGGCGATGCCGACGGACCATGGAAAATTCCGCCGCGCAGCGCGCGCAAATAAAACCCGCTGCCGCCCACCACGATCGCCCGCAGACCTCGGCGCGCGATGTCGAGGATCGCCACGCGCGCCATCGCAACGAAATCAGCGACATCGAGCGGCTGGTCCGGCGTGCGCACGTCTATAAGATGATGCGGCACGCGGCGGCGTTCCTCGGGCGAGGGCTTCGCGGTGCCGATATCCATCCCGGCATAAAGCTGGCGCGAGTCAGCATTGACGATTTCCGCGCCGACGCGCTCTGCTACCATCATCGCGATAGCGCTCTTACCCGAACCGGTCGGCCCGACGATGAAGCCGACCTTGATGCGATCACTGCGTGCCTTGGTAGGATTTCCCGCCATCGAGACGGCTTGCGCGTGGCTCATCGGCGGAACATCCGCTCGATCTGGCCGCGTGCGAAATTGATATGCACCGGCCGCCCATGCGGGCAGTTGGTCTTGAACTGCGTGCGATCAAGATCCGCGAGCAGCTCGCGAATTTCCCGCTCCTCGAGCGCGCGCCCGACCCGCACCGAGCCATGACAGGCGAGCTGCTTGAGCCATTCCTCGAGCGCGCCCTCACCCGACGCGCGAAACCCGTTGTCGCCCATGCTGTCGAGCATGTCCGAGAGCAGCTTCGCTCCCCCTTCGGCGCCGAACACCGCCGGTGTCCCTTTCAGCAGCAGCGTCGAGGGACCGAACGGTTCGAGGTCGAAGCCCATCGCGCGCAACTCCGGCAGCGCAGCTTCGATATGCGCGGTGCGCGCGGGATTCATCTCGATGGTCGCGGCGGTCAGCATCGCCTGGGTGCGGATGCCGCCGTTGCGCATTTCGGCCCGCAGCCTCTCGAAGGTCACGCGCTCATGCGCCGCATGCTGATCGATCAGCAGCAGACCCTCCTCGCCTTCGAGCGCGATGTATCCCGCGAAAATCTGCCCGAGGATTTTCAGCGTCGAGTACATCGGCACCGCCGCCTCGCGCATCGGCGCGCCAGCCAGATGGGCGACTTCGGCAGGACGCTGGAAACCCAGGTTGAGCGGACGCTGCTCGGCGCGCGTCATCGTCGAGGAATTATCCGCCACCAGCCGGAGCGGCCGATCTCGGTTGCGCGATCGACGCGGAATGCTCCGGCGGGATCATCTGCGCAACCGAGGCGCGGATCGCGGGATGTAATGCATCAATTGCAGTCGGTACCGCATCAGCCACGCCAGGATCCGTCTGATTGGCTAAGCGGTCGCGCAGCGCATGATAAACGATTTCGAAGATCGCGCCCGAATTTTTGAAGCGTACTTCCGTCTTCATCGGATGAACGTTGACGTCGACCTCGTCGTGCTTGAGTTCCAGAAACAGCACCACCGCCGGATGACGACCGCGCGGCATCAGGGTCTGATACGCCTGCGTCACCGCGCGCGCGAGCAGCTTGTCGCGCACCGCGCGTCCGTTGACGAAAGTGAAAATCATCCGCGGCGTCGCGAACGATTCCTGACTCATGGTGGCGAGCCCACTGACGCCGAAGCCATTGCGCGCGAGCGAGAATTGCAACATTTGCGTCGCCAGCTTGCCGCCGAAGATCTGGCGGATGCGCTCCAGCACCGAGTTCGCGCGCGGAAAAGAAAACAGTTGCCGGCCATCGGCCGCGAGTCTGAACGCGATCGCATGATTCGCCAATGCGAGCCGCTGTATTACCTCGGCGATCGCGCCCTGCTCGGTCGCGACGGTCTTCATAAACTTGAGGCGCGCGGGCGTGTTGAAAAACAGCTCCCGCACTTCGATGCGCGTGCCGGTCGCCATCCCGCAGGCACGCTCCTCTTCGATGTCGCCGCCCGCGACGAGCAGCTCGATACCGTGTGCATCGGATGTTTGACGCGACTGCAACTTCATTTTCGCGACGCTGGCAATCGAGGCGAGCGCCTCGCCGCGGAAACCCAAAGTGCGAATCGCGGTCAGGTCCGAAGCGGACCGGATCTTCGAGGTAGCATGACGGCGCAGCGAGATGATCGCGTCCTCGCGGCTCATGCCACATCCGTCGTCGGCGACCGAAATGAGGCCGAGTCCGCCGCGCTCGATTTCAATCGCGAGGTTGTGCGCGCCGGCATCGATGGAGTTTTCGATTAGCTCCTTGACCGCGGAAGCCGGGCGCTCGACGACTTCGCCGGCCGCAATCTGGCTAGCCACCTGCTCGGGCAGGATGTGAATTAGACGTTGCGTCATGCCCCGAACCGCCACTCCCTCACAAAAACGCTGCGGTCATCTTACTCAAACGCGGCGAGTTGAACCATCGCAAGGTCTCTGAGGAAGCACCTGCTCCTCCAAGCATGCTTTTGCAGTCCGTCCGCTGACATCACGAACCGATTGACGCATCCGTGGTGCCCGCATAGAAGAAGGCAATTCCGGACGGAAGGGGAAGCGATTTCGCGGCCGATGCCAAGTCAAGCGCATGAGGCTCCTTCTGCGTTAGAGGAGTTCGTCGATCGTGCCCCATCGTGGCTTCCTTTTCTCTATGGCGAAGTCGTCTTCGCGATGCTTTATGAAACCTGGTTCAGCCGCTCGTACCTGAGCGGGCTCGCGGGCGAGCTGGGCGCATCGATTGGAATCGTAACACTCCTCACCGGGCTCCCCTGGATCGGCTCGATCGGACAAGTCCTGAGCGCGTGGTGGCTGAGCCGCGCCAGCTCCGCCAAACGCTATACGTGGACCGCGATGGCCATCGGGCGCAGCGCGTGGATCCTGGTGCTCCTGCTCGCGCTGGTTCCGACCATAACCAAAATCCAATGGCTGACCTGGACGGCGGTCATCGCCTGTTTCGCCAGCGTTTGCACGAGTTCCGGCGATGCGGCGTGGCTGGCCTGGATGCATGGCGTCGTGCCGGCGAATCGCCGCGGCTTGTTCTTCGGGGTCCGCCAGCGCTTCTGGGTGATCGGCATTATCGGAGCAAACTTGCTCGGCTCACTGGTCGTGGGCTGGCGGCGCGGAGGGTCTTACACCGGCTACGCTGTACTCGGAATACTCGCGGTATTGTCCGGCTGGGTTTCCCTCGGTCTTCTGGCCCTGGTTCCATCGTCACCGCATTCGTCGGCGGTGAGGTTTGAAAAAAGCGAGTTTTTGAAGCCGCTTCGCGATCCTCGTTTTCGCGTGGTGCTCGTCCTGTGGCCGTTGTTGAACGGCGTGGTGCAGATCATGGGGCCATTCTTTCCGTACTTCTTCACCAGCGAAGTCGAGGTATCGATGAGCCGGATCGCGCTCTGGATTCTGGTGGGCAACGTCGGCTCGCTGATGACGGTGGGGTACCTCGGTGCACGAATCGATCGCACTGGCAATGCGCTCGAAGTGTTGCTTTGGATGGGAGTGCTGCTGGCGGTTTCGCCGCTCCTCTATGTCCTGCCGTCGAAGGCAGCGATTCTCTGGATCGCTCCTCCCGAACATTTCCTAAGCGGCATTGCCGGCGGCGGGCTAAAGGTGGGCATCCTGAGTTTGCTCTGCGCGGTCACGCCGGAGGAAAGAAATTCGCTGTACTTCTGCGTCTATACCGCATTTATCGGCGTATGCGGCGCGCTTGGCACGTTCACCGGCGGCTTGCTGCTCAAGTTTTTTCAGAGCACGCCGGCCCTTCAGATCCATGGTTCAGGGTTCCGGGCGTTCTTCGTTGGCGGAGCGGCGCTGCGAGCGCTGGCGGTGGTCGGCGGACTGTGGTGGGCGCATCGCAGGTTGGCGCGCGAGGGCGCGAACTACGGCGTATGAAAAAATTCGTCTATCTCGCCCTGACATTGGCTTTGGTGCAGCTCGCATCGTGCCGACCGCCCGGCCCTTCGCCCGCGGCCAATTCACCCGCAGTCAAACCAGGGATCGCGCTGACCTACGCGAATGACAAAATGACCGATGGCGCGGGCGCGCAGCTCCAGCGAATCTATGGCATCTACGCGCTTTCCCGATATTTGCACCTCCCGTACATCCACACGCCGCTGAAAGAGATCGGATACCAGGGGTTGGCCTCGTTGGAGAACAACACCGTCTCGGCCGACCTGCAGGACAGGTATAACAAGGTCTTCACCATACCGTCCGATATCCAACTGCCCGACCGCGCCATCATTCGGGAGATTAATGCGCCCGAAGTTGTGGATCTCGAGCGTCTCAAAAGCGAAGCGGAAAAGGAGAATAAATTCTACCTGGTAAGAATTGTGGTGCCGTTCCTGATTACCGATAAGAATCCGGAGATCTACCGCTGCCTCAAGGATATCTCCCCATTTCCGTCAACCCATTCCGATGTCTTTAGAATCGCGATTCACGTGCGCAGGGGCGAGGAGCTCGCGGTGGAGTCTCAGCGAATGCTGCCGAATTCATATTACGTCGCTTCCACCCTGAAAATTGTCAACGCGCTCAAGCAACTCGACATCCCCTTCGTCTGCGAGCTCTACACCGAAGTTCCTTCCAAGGCTTTCGTGGTGACACCGCAAAGCCACGGCATGAATGGGCGCCTTGCCAAGCCGGTCGTTATCGATCCCAAAATGAATCGGATCGAGGACTTCGATGTCATTCCCAATCTGCAAAAACGCATCAACCTCGATGCGATCGAAACATTGAAAGGAATGGCCACCGCGGATGCATTGATCATCAGCCGGTCTTCATTCAGTTATTTTGCCGCGCTCTTTAGCCGGGGAATGGTGATCTATTTTCCGTTTTGGCATCAGCCGCTAAAGGAGTGGTTGGTCTCGGATATAGATGGGAACATTTCTTCTGAACAAATTACGGAAGGGTTGAAATCGTGGCAGGCTCAGAGGCCGCATCCATCGCATCCATAGCGATACACCACCGCCGTTACCGCGTTAGATTCTGAGAGCAGCTCGAACCTCGCAAGTTGAACGATTGCGAACATTCTGAGAAGCTTTGCCGTCATCTTTTCCGATTCGCTTGAAACGAGGGTGGGATCCGCACCGATGCTTAAAACTGTTGCCGCGCTGACCCTGGCGATTGCGATCGCGGCGGTTGCCGCCGTCGCTAATGCTGACGAAGTCAGGATCGGTGTCGGCAGCCTGGGGCCGATCTCACCCCAGGCGATGTACGAGATCGAGCAGTTGGTGGGCGCGCAACCCAATGTGCATGTCGTTCCAATCGTGCCGCCCGGCGATGTCGATGCATGCGTAAAGCGCTTCGTCGCGGGAGAAACCGATGATCGCCTCGATGGCGTGATGGTGGTCAGCCTGCCGACCGATAAGTTCCAGACTAAAAACGATCAGAACGAGGCGACCTTCAGCGGCAGCTATGAAATCTGGGTACTGAATCTGTCAACGCTTGCCGAGGATCGCCATGCCTTCACATTCGAAGACAGCGAACCGGTTGTGGGCGGGGTCGGCGGGATTCTGACCATCGTGCCCAATCTGCTCAGCGAACGTATCGGCGGCAGGCAGGTGATTTCGAACAACCTCTATCAGGCGTACCAATCGGTCGCGACGCGGGTCGAGGCCAAGCTGGTGGCGGCGACCAAGCTCTACCTCACCGACTCGCCGCTGAGCCAGATAGGTCCGCTCAACATGCTGAAAACCGCGCAGGCCCTGATCGATCGCGGCGACGGCGAAACCGCATTGGCGGTTTTCAAAGCCGCCGGCGTCAACGATCCGCGCGTGCAGCAGTTGATGGCCGCGGCGGAAGGAAAATTGAAGCAGGCCGAATCGGCGAAGTGGCTCGGCAGGACGCTCGGCGCGATGGCGGGCGACAATCCTCAGCAAGCGGGCGTGATGCTCGCCTCGTACGAGAAAAGCTCGGCCGCACAACCCGCGCGCGTGGATGCGATCCGGCGCGCGCTCGCCAACTACCCGCATCAGGAAGCGCGCTCGCCATACGCATCGCTCATCACCAGCGATGTTCCCGGTCTCGATCATTCGGCCTTCGTCGCGATGCTGACGCAGCTCTTTAAAGATGAAACCGGCATCGCACCCGACGAAGTGATCGTCAGCGCCGCGGAAGCGAACGTGCTGGACAAGGACGCGCCGAAGGGACTGAAGACGCATCTGGATGCCTATGCCCGAGCGCTGGGCCGGACCGCGTGGCTGCTAAGTATCAAGTGCGGATGCGCCGCAAGTGCGACTTTGGAATCGGAAACCGCGGGCGCGGCGCTGCTCAAAGCGCGTTTCGAGCCCTCTTTCACGCAGCCCGAAGTCGGGCTACCTTAGAACGTTCATCTCGGCACCAATTTCGAACCAGAAGAGTAAAGCATCATGCAGCACTGCGCGATTTGCAAAAAGCATCAGTCGGTCGGCAACAACGTCAGCCATGCGAACAACAAAACCAAGCGTCGATGGCATCCGAATCTGAAAGAGGTTCGCGCGTCCATTGGCGGCAGCGTCAAGCGGATGATTGTCTGCACCCGATGCCTGCGCAGTGGAAAGATTCAGAAAGTCGCGTAACGCGGTTTCGATTCGATCAGATCGCAACCACCCGTTCTATCCCGAGCCGCTGGGCGGCACGTCGCAACGAAGCATCGAAGGTGGCGAACTCGGTCTCGCCACTAACGGACGCGAGGTGGAGAGCGTCGGCAAAATCCATCCCCGACTCTACCCAGCTCGGTGCCTGCAAGACTGCGGTTCGATCTTCCATCTCAAGATTCGAAGCCGTCAGTAGCTCCCGAAATCCCGAAACGACAGCCTCAGGATCAAACCCATATGAGCTGCGCAGGACCCATTCGGTTTCAAGAAGTACGGATTTCAGAACCTAAACGCGGTCCTGCCGCTCCATGAATGCCGCCGCTAGAGCGGCCTGATTCGCGTCGTCCTTGGTGAGGACGCGCACCGAGGATATTGGTATCGAGTGCAGTCATCCGTGCTTGCGCGCTTCGCGCAGAACGGCTGCGTCCATCTCCCGGATGCTCTTCCGAGGACCCTTGTAAGGCATGATTCCGATAAGGTCTTCCCAAGTCGTGGTCTTCCCTTCCCGCTTGGGCTCCTGTTTGGGCTTCAGGAGAATGCCATCGTTCGTTTCCTGAATGAGGAACTCCATGCCGGGCTTCCATCGCCTCGCGGTCCGGATCGCCTTTGGAATGGGAATTTGACCTTTGGCCGATAACTTCGTGATTTGGCTCATGACGCTAACCTGCAGCCGATTGTCGCAGGCGATCTCTTTCCAGGCAATGCAGCCCCGCTACAGTAGCGCCTCCAGCTTCTCCGGGGGGCGCGCAATGATCGCGCGATTGCCGCGAATCACGATCGGGCGCTGCATCAGCTCCGGATGCTGAACAAGCAACGTCACGATTTTCTTCGGTTCCGTGTAGTCCTCGGGCTTGAGCCCCAATTCCCCGAAACGCTTGTCCTTGCGTACCAGGTCGGCGGACGGGCCTTCCAGCATCGTGAGAATTTTTTCCAGCGTCTCGCTGGTGGGCGGGGTCTTCAGATATTCGATGGTGTCGAACTCGACACCGCGCTCGCGCAGCAGCTCGACTGCGCCGCGTGACTGCCCTCAGCCCTGGTTGTGATAGAGTGTCAGCTTGGCCATGTTCAGTGCTCCTCAAGTCAAAACATATTCCCCGACCGCCGCGGCCTCAAACCTTGCACTTCTTGCGCGGCTCAGGAATGGATATTCGGTCGGGAGGGTGAACGCATCGATGTTGAAATCCGCTAGCCGTATTCTTTGCGCTGCGATTATCGGAGCGCTGACGCTGATTGCAGCGCGCGCCGAGGCCACCATGGTCAGCGGCGTTTACGTCGCTCGCGAGGGCGGCAAGCCGCTAGCCGACCATCAGCTCCATTTCGAAAACCGTATCGGCGGGGACATCTTCCTCGCGCGTACCGGCAGCGACGGCTCATTCGCGAGCGACCTTCCGCCCGGTACGTATGATCTTCGCGCCGAGCGTGGGCTTGTCGTAAAATCAGGGATTGTGGTGGGTGACAGCGAGCTGAACGTCGGACGGGTCACCGATGGCGCGCCGTTCGACGTGCGCCGCCCGTTCGAGCGCGAGGGCATCGGCCCCACGATAATGGATACCGAGGCACCCGCGACTGCGCATCTGGAAAAAGGAACGGCGCCGATGCCGTCCAGTGCGGCCTCGCCGGCGCAGTCGGCCGCATCGGTACCGAATGTCGCGCCAAGCCAGACTCAATAGCCGACAGCGTGCGGAAGCGTGTCAGCACGCATCCTGACTCGCGCCATGATGCCTGAACGAAGTTAAATCGGCATCTTTCGTTTGCTTCCTGTCAAGAAACTCTACAAGATGTAGACATCGTTAACCGGTGCCTGTTTCGGCGGAGTCCCGCTCGCGTGCGCGGCCGAGAAGCACGGAAACAGTTCCCGACCAACGCGAGCGAAACTCAGGAGGTTCATCTTCGTGGAACTGGAAGAACTGAGACAAAGATTACTGCTCCGCTCGAAACCGGCCGACATTGCAGCGCTCGCGCATCCGGGGCAGATCTCCGAGGTCGCGCTCAGCCAGGCGGCCAGCAAGCTCCAATGGGAAACTAGCCTCTCGCCAATCGAGATTGCGGCGCGATTGGGCATCAGCGCGGCGAAAGCCGAATCCGCCACTGGCAAGACCTCCAATGGCAATGGCGTCCGAGTTGAAAACGCGGCGGTCAGCAATCCTCCCGCGCCGGTCGCACCAACGGCCGAGCCGATGGCGATGCTAGCCGACTCGGTCGAGCAGATTTCCGAGCCGGCCAAGGCGTTCCGCGATCACTTCGAGCACCTGAACCAGCTTACGGGCCCCATCGATGCGGCGACGCAATCGACCGACGAAGCGCTCAAGCGGATGACCGCGCTGATGGAACATCTGTCGAGCCTCGCCACCAATTTCCAATCGGTGAAGGCATTCGCCGAGCAGGTCAGGACGTTGTCGGAGAGCTTCGAGCCGATGAAGGGGCTGGATGCGCAACTCGAGCAGGTGATGGGCGCGCTTTATGGCAACGTGAAGGAAGTGGGCACGGCGATCGCACCGGTCAAGGATTTCCAGAGCAAGATTCGCCGGCTGATGGGCGCGCTGGATTCGATCGTGAAACTTGAAGAGAAGGTTTCCTCGCTTGAAGAGGCATTCCGGCCCGCCTCGGCGACGGCCGCGCAAGCCGCCTAGGCAAGCTTTGTCTTGATCCTCCCCGCGAGACCGCTCGGCTGGCGACACTTAGTGAGCGCGTCGCCAGCCGACGTCTCGCGGATTCGACGAGGACCTGACCCGTTGCAAATCGCGCACTCCCTCGGCTAACTCATCCGCAGGTGGCCATTATGACGCGAGCCGAATATCTGAAAGCGGTCGTTGAGATCATGTATCAGGGCGAAGTGCTCGGCGAAGCTCTGCTGAATGCTTATGTCGCCCTCGAGCCGGACGCGGTGCGGCGCTACAAATGGGGCACCATCCTGCAGCTTGAAACCGAGACCAAGGCGCGCCCGCGGCCGTTCCTCATCGGGCTGGGGCTGAGTATCGCGCAAGATGACGTCCGCAGCCGGATCGACGATTTGGCCAGGACCTTCGCATCGAAGTCATCGCGCCAGCACATGGAAGAGCTGGTCCGGATCACGGATTTCTATGTCGCAAAATTTCGCGAGATCGAAAGCGCCGCGCCCGACAGCGAGCGCGAAGTAGCGCATTCGATGGTGGTGCATGAGGCGTCGATCAAACGCTTCGGAGAACTGGAGCTGGCCGGGGATACAGCCAACTCCCTATCCGATGTGATCGCGCAGTTGCAGTACCCCCTCGCGGGGCCCAACTAGTGGCCTGTAACAGGTGAAATGGTATCAATACTGATTCGATGTGTGAGGTCGCGGTAGGTCCACTTGATGGGTTTGGGGGCGTGATTATCGTGACCGATGTAGCGCTTAAGTTTGCGCGCCAGATGCTTGACCGAGGTGAAGACTCCGCGGGCAATGACATCGCGCTCGATCTTGGCGAACCAGTTTTCTACCTGATTGAGCCAGGAGGAGTAGGTCGGGGTGTAGTGGAGATGGACTTTCGGGTGGGCGGCGAGGAATTGCCCAACCCGCTTGGTCTTGTGGGCCGAGAGATTGTCGGCAATGAGGTGAATCTCCTTGCCGCGCGGCTGATTGGCGACCAGCTCGGCGAGGAAGGCCACGAACTCCTGGCTGGTGTGACGCGCGGCGGTTTTGCCCACCACCGCGCCGCTCTTGGTGTCAAGCGCCGCGTACAGCGAAAGCGTGCCGTGGCGATAGTATTCAAAACCGTGGCGTTCCAGCCGCCCGGGCGACAAAGGCAACACCGGATCCAGCCGGTCCAGGGCTTGAATGGCGGTCTTTTCGTCTACGCAAAACACCGCCGCATGCTGCGGCGGTTTGACGTACAGTCCGATAATATCGGCTGCCTTAGTCTCAAAGTCGGGATCGTCGGAGGCCATGTAGCGTTCGATCCGATGCGGCCTAAGCCCGGCGCGCTGCCACACCCGCGCCACCATCATGTGGCTGATGCCCAGGTGGCGGGCCAACTTGCGGCTGCTCCAGTGGGTGGAGCCATCGGGCGGAGGTCTGCGGGTCCATTCCAGAATTTTGGCTTCCAGCGCCGGGGTTCGTTTCTCCACCGCGCGTCCGCGGTAGTGCGAGTACAAGCCCGCCAGCCGCTCGGCTTCGAAACGACCCTTCCAGCGACTGATATAGTTGGGGTTGCAGCCCAGCACCTGGCGGATGGCCGAATAAGATTTTCCCTCCACCAGCAACAGGATCAGCCGCGCACGGCGCACATCCTCGGCCGGCAAGGTCCGCGAGCGCATCCTATCCCTCAGTTCCGCGCGCTCACTCGACCTCAAGCGTAACTCCCCTTTAGGCATGCCTCATGATACATGAAGCCCATACCAATGTCACTGTTACAGGCCACTAGTTGGTCTGATACTGCCGCCGCAAGGCTTCCTTGATCTGCTCCGGCGTCATCCCGCTGTCGAACATCCGGCTCGCATCGAGGACCTCGTTGGTGCAGATCTGACAAGTTGCGCCATGGCGGCTGCGATAGCAGTCGAGCAGCGATTTATGTCCGTCGGTCTTGTAGCATCCGCAGTAGCAATCCAGTTGCTTGAGCAGCATCGGGTTCTGTTCCGCGATGCTGTATGCCTGCCGCACCTGGCCCACAAACAGTTTCGGATCGAGGGTGACGCCGTTGGCGCTTTTCGGGTCCGCCTTGCTGTCGGCGGCCCTCGAGGTGCGAGGGCATAGCGCGCAGCAGTCGCCCGACTTGCATGCGGGAGTCGCTTGCGCGCCACTCGGAGTCATCGAGGCGGCAAGTGCAATCGCGATCGCCATCGCAATGAAAGTGAATCGTTTGGTTTTCATGCCCTGATTCTCCTGCAATTCTATCAATGAGGCGGAGGGGTATTCGCGAGGATTGCCGACCACGCCAAGACCGCCAGCAGCAGGACGCATTCGGCGCTGACGCTGCGAATGAGCACCGCCCGCACACTCGGCTTCGCGATACCGGGCACCTGCCAATAGCGATTATACCCGCCGAGCAGCAGGACAGGAGCGGCGATGATGATCTTCACCGTCAGTGTACGGCCGTAGGCCGAATCCAACAGCAGATGCGGATTCCACCCGAGCCAGCGCAGCGCGATCAGCGGGCCGGAAATCACCATGAAGCCGACTGACCATGCGCAAATGGTGGAGACGCGCGGAGTGAAGGCCGCGAGCGCATCGGGACCGCGCCGCGCACTCATCAGCAGCGAAACCAGCGCGCCGAGCCATAGCCCAGCCGCCGCCTGATGAATGGAATACAGTCCGACCACCAGCGCACCCTTGTCGATGGCGTGGCTGGTGAGGCTGTTGAGCACGATCAGGATCGATGAGAGCGAGAGCGCCGCCCAGGCAATGAGCGTCGCGCGCGCGGAAATCCAGACCACGATCGCGAGGATTACTACGACGGCGAAACGCCACATCCAGACGCGGCCGGCGACCGTCTCGCGCAGGATGCGCGGCACGAAGGGCAGCACTTCGAGCCAGCTCGCCTGCGCCATGCCGCACGCGATCTGCATGAACACTGCCGGTGACATCACAAGGTTCAGCATCGCGAGCCCCCGCCAGAGCATCCTGGCGTCGCGGTCATAATCGCCGAGCGGAGCGGGCGCGAACATCAGGGCGAAGGCTGCCGTTCCGAAGATGAGCAACTGCGCGACCAGCACCGGCCACGCGAAGATGGCGGGGCCTGCGATCAAGCGCCGCCACCGCTTACGGTGAAGGAGTAGGAGCCCTCGGTGTGATGGGTATCCTCACAGACCACCGCCCATTTGACGGTGTATACGCCGGGTTTCAGCGCATCGACCTTCGAGGTCAACTCGATGCCGTCGTCGCTGATTTGAGGACCGCCGACCGCGTGATCCTTGCCGTCGGCGCCGATCACCTGCAGTTTCGCAAACAGCTTCTCGATCGGCGCGTCGAACTTGATTTGGATTTCGCTCGGCGGCTTGCTCAGCGTTTGCCCGGCGGAAGGATGTTGCTCTTCGGGAAACGAATGCGCCCAGGCCGCGCCGGCCGCGCAAACCAGCACGGAAATCACCATCGCGAGCCGCGATAATCTCGATGTCATCGTAATGGTCCTCATCGCCACAGATCGTTAAGCGTCCAGTTGCCCTGCGGGATGATCGAATCATAGAAGATGTCGAGCAGTCCCAAAATCACCGCATGCGTGTCGGGCCGTGCGGCATTGTTAAGGGCGAGCTGGGTGCCGACGCTCAATTCAAAATGGTATCCGACGTAGGCAATGCCCGGCGTCATCACGATGTTCGGAAAGGTCTGGCCGCTCGGTCCTTTGAGGAGCTGGTCGTAATTGAACTCGGTGAAGAGAAACAAGTTGCGAAACGGCGGCTTGAGTCCGATGTCTTGAACGTTATTGCTCAAGTATGAAAACGAATACTCGACCACGTGATTGACCGAGAACTCGTGGTTGGTGTGGCCGCCGATCGCGGGCAGGTATGCGATGCTGCCCTGAAAACCGAGCGGCCGCAGGTACTTCAAAATCGGCAGGTTGGGCAAATCGCCCAGCGCCTTCTCCCAATTGAACGCGGGCCCGAGGCTGGTGTGCTGCTCCTCTTCGACCTTGGGATTTCCCGTCGGGATGGAGGCATCGAGTTCCAATGAAAGCAGGAACTCATGCTCCGGCATAAAGAGGAAGGCATATTTCGCGAATACTTCGAGGTCGTCGAAGCCGTTGTCGGGCGGCCCTTCCTTGGGCGATTGATAAGACCAGTTGGTCCCGCCGCCAATGCTGACTCGCGGCAGCCCCGCGCTATCCAGGATCAGGACTTTTTCGATCTCGTTCCCAAGCGAAAAACTACGGCCGTCGCTGGTCCGTGCCCATCCGGGCTCGACGATATCCAGTTCATTGGCCGGGGTTGGATCTTCGGTAATCAGTGGTTCGAGAAACACATAGTCGCCCACCACGCCATGTGCCCACGATGATGCGGGCAGCGCGCAGATCGACGCCAGGACCATAACTGCAAACAGATTTTTCAAATTCACTCTCGGCGTCGACGCTGCTGCTAATCGAGCGACGACTCTCTCGCCGCGATTTCGCGGGCCTGCTCGTTCGTTGCGCTGGAGGCTGAGGACAGGGAATGCGCTAGGCGAGAGTTTCGGGCGGCGGAAGCGCGGGAGCTTCGCCGAGGCGCCCGGCAAGTGAGTCGTATGTATCAGCGATCGCGAGGACCGCGTCGCGCGATGTATTGGGCATGGAAAGTAGCCGCGGGAGGGGAGCAAACGACGCGGCGCCACCGGCATCCGCCGATTGCACGGGATGACAAATGTCCATCGTGATCGCGCTATGGGAATCCATCACTATGGAGCCGCAGACCATCGGCATGCTGACGATCGCAAGTACCAGGGCGAGCGCGATAATCCGGGAGTCGAGCGCGAACAGCCTCGCGCTCAAAACAGCCACCCCATCTTTTTGAGGTCCGCGGTCCGGATGGTGACGTTGCCGTTGGTTTCGGTGCTCGGGACCGCGATCGGCACACAAGAGGCCTTGCCCTCGAGAATGTGATTGATCGGATAGCGATTTCCGCACAGGCGACAAATCAGGTACCCGTCGGAATACGAGAAACCCTTATGATAGGTGTAGCACTGCGAGCAGGCGTCCATCACCGAGCGGACCTGGCCATCGGTGCAGCGCGCGAGCACGAAGCGGAGCTGTTTGCCGGCATCGTCGCGATAACAGAACGTCTTGGCTGTTCCCTTGTCGATCAGGTGCCCGGAAATGACCAGCGCGTCCCTGCCTTCGACGGCGGTACAGCCCGGCTTCGCCATCGAGATCGACATCGCGAGCGCGCCCGCGCCGACCACGGCGAAGGCCAGCAATGTCCTGACACGCACCTTCATCGCAAAAACTTTTTCACGGGCGCTAAGTCAGATCAAGACAATCGGGTGTGGCTGCGTCTTCGTAGAGGCGGTTCGCGAACCCCCGCCTGCGATGTCGCGGCTGCGAGGATTTTCGCGATTGCGGAGGGTCTGTGCGAATGCCTCATCGTGGCGGGTCGTTCGCGTAGGCAACGCGTGACGGCCGCTTCGGGTTACCGGCTCAGGCTCGATAGCGACGGCGCGCGGGGGCCGCTTCGGGAGCTCAAATGCGGATAAAGAGCGTAGAGCTTCTCGCGCAACTGATCGAAGTTGACAAACGGCTTTTCCAGATATGCGATGGCGCCGGAGGACAGGTAGTTCATCGCGGTCAGCGCCTTGGCGCTCGAACTGATTACAATGACGCTGGCGGCCGGCTTTTCCGTGCGAATGATCTTGAACAGTCCCTCGGTATTCAGATCGTCGAGCTGCGGCATCACGATGTCGAGGGTGATGATCTGCGGGTCCAAATCGCGAAACAATTTCAGACCCTGATTGGGATTCTCCGCCTCACCCACGATGGTACAGCCCAACGTCTCCAGGCGCGCGCGCAGCATCCTGCGGGTCGGCATGGAATCTTCGACGATTAAAGTTTTGATCCCGGCTTGAGCTTCCATAAACCCCTCTGACCTTCCTTCATCCAAATACGCGAGTGGACCGCGGTTAGTTGCGTTTCTTTATGAGGCCTGCGCGATGACATCGGGTTTCTTGCCGAATACCTCGTGTGCGCGCGGCTGTTCCGCGTGCAGTTTCGCGATGCCGTCTTTCACTCCATCCAACGAGGCGCCGGCAATATGAGCCTCGATTTCCTTGCAGATCGCCGCCATCGGAGTGGCCCCAACCATCGCGGCGCTGCCCTTGAGTGAATGGACATAGTCTTTGAGTTTCTTGAAATCGGACGCGGCGAACGCCGCATCGATGGTGACGATGAGGCGATCCATCTCCTTGAGAAAAAGCTCCGCGACCTCGGCGAACAACGCGGGATCATCCAACTCCGCCGCGATGTCATATGGGGCGGAGGAGTGCGCCTGGTCAGTCCGGCCGCGCACCAGCGAATCGAGCAATTCCAGCAGCACCGCTTTGGAAACCGGCTTGGTGACATGGAAATCGCATCCGGCGTCGAGACTGCGTTCGCGGTCACCAGCCATCGCGGCCGCGGTCAGCGCGACGACGGGAGTGCGTTCGAGGTTGCCCTCGCGCTCCCATTTTCGGATTGCGGCGGTCGCCTCGTAGCCATCGACCACCGGCATATACATATCCATCAACACGACGTCGTATTGGCCCGAGGTAAATTTGTTGACCGCGAGCGCGCCGTTCTCGGCCTCGTCGATTTCGTAATTGGTGGCCTTCAGAAACGCCTTGACCAGCATGCGATTGCCGGGATTGTCCTCGGCCAGAAGGATTCGCGCCGCTTTGGTTTGCGCCGAAACCGGTTTGCCGTTGGTTTTGACGGCGTCGGTGTGCGCAATTTTAGATTGCTCGGCCTCACCCGCCATCGCCTCCATCAGGATGCGCGACAGCTCGGCGCGCCTGGCCGGTTTGACGAGGTAATGGCACAAGCCGGCTTCCTTCATCCGATCGAAGCGCGCGTGGAGCTCGTCCGAGGTGAGCATCAGGATGGCGGGGGTCTGGTCATTGCGATCGCGGATCGACTTCAGCAGCTCGACCCCATCGACATTGGGCATCTTGCTGTCGACCATGAGGACCGCAAAGCGATTGCCCAATGCTTGCGCGGCCTGGATTGCCGCCACCGCTTCCGATGCGGACGAGCTGGTCTCCGCGATACCGCCGAGAGAGCGAATCATCCGGGCGAGAATGGCGAGGCTGGCCGCGTTGTCATCGACAAGCAGAACCCGGGCTTGGTGGAGGCCGGCGGGTTTGGCAAGCACCTGCGGCGACTCGATCGGGAGCGTGAACGGGACGGTTGCGCTGAAGCTGCTGCCCTTGAGCAGCTCGCTCTGGACCGTCAGTTTGCCGCCGATCAGTTCGAGCAGGCGATTGACGATGGTCAGGCCCAGTCCACTGCCTTCGAGCCGGCGCGAAGCGGCCGAATCGAGTTGAGTGAAGACCTGGAAGACCGCGTCGATCTTTTCCTCGGGAATGCCGATGCCGGTATCGCTGACGATGAAGCGGATTTCCGCATGATGGCGGCTGGAACTTTCGCGTGCCGGAACTTTCTCCACCGCCAGTGAGACCTCGCCGAACTCGGTGAACTTCACCGCGTTGCCGAGCAGATTGACGATGATTTGCCTCAGGCGCATCGGATCGCCGATGACTACCGGCGGGAGTTCCGGATCGATCCAAACCGTCAGTTCTAGATTCTTTTCGTGCGCGCGCAGGGCGAGGCTTTCGGCGACGCTCTCGCTCAACTCGCCAACGTCGAACTCCTCTTCCACCGTGGTGAGGCGTCCGCTTTCGATCTTGGCGAGGTCGAGGATGTTGTTGATCAGTTCGAGCAGACTTTTGCCATTGGCGAACATGGTGTTGACGTAACGCCGCTGCTCGTTGGTGAGCGGAGTCTCCCCGAGGACCTCGGCGAGGCCGACGATGGCGTTCATCGGAGTGCGGATCTCATGCGACATGCTGGCGAGAAAGCCGGATTTCGCCTCGGAGGCTTCCAGCGCCGCCATCCGCGCTTTATCGATTTGACGCCGATAATGCTCATTGATCACGACCGACGCCTGCGCCAGGCCGACCGCGATAAGGCCGGTCAGCCAATGGATTTCGAACCATTCATCGGGAACGCGGATGGTCTGGACGACCATCATCGCGACCGCCACGCCATTGAGCGACAGTTGCCAGCGCGACTCCCATGGCAGCAGCGCCGCCGCGCCGGTCACCATCAGCACGACTTGCAGATAGAAGGGTTCGTTGCGGCCGGATATCACGCTCAGCGCGGTGGAGGAGAACAGCACCACCGTAACGCCCCACAGGGTCAGCACGCGCCAATGGCGGCGACCCATCGGGGTGAGGGCCAGGAAAAATCCGATCACACCGGTCGCGATATTGGCCAGATGAAGCGGGAGCGTCGCAACATTGACGCCCGCCGGCAGAGTCATGTCGAGAAAGAGATACGCGGTCTGGAATAATATGATGAGAACCGAACCCGCGCGGATGGTCGTCGCGATCAACTCCGGCGAGGCGAAGAATTCATCCGGGATATCGGCCGACCCGGCGTCCTCGCGAGGCGCGTCGGCATCGTCAAGAGTTTTGAGTGGTGTTTCCCCCACGCAGTCATCATCGATTTTCAGGCGTGCAACAAAAGACCTGTTCCCCCTGTGCAGATAGCAGGATCGGTTCCTACCCGCGCGGGTAGGAGAATCAATCCTTAAGTGGCAATAAATGGCGATGAGGTGCCCGGAGGATGCAACCGGGCGGCGTCATCGCGTAGCGGCGCTGCAACCTTCGATGCTTTAGAGAATGGACGGAAAGATGACGGGAATATTCGGCGTTAGCGCGAGGAAGAAGACTTACCAGCGCAGGCGCGCGCGGCGGAGCTGATTCAGGATGAAGAGCACATCGCGCTCGGAGGAGACTTCGCCCATCATCGCTACATTGGAGAGGGATTCGCGTTCCTGGGGCGTCACGCGATAATTCTCGGTCCAGTTCTTATCGGCAAACAGGCGGTCGATGACCCCCGCGCTCGATTCGAGATTGTGATGCTTCATGCTTCCCTTGTTTGAGGTTATGCGATCCCTCTATGGCGCCGGGACTACACGCCATACGAGGTGTATAGCCTACACGATGATGTTAAGCAACACCGGACACATCAAAATTCTACACACTGCTTCTAATCAGATAAGACGAAAACCGGTGGCATTCGTTTCAAGCACGAATCGCAAGTCTGACCGCATCAGCCATCTCGTAAATCTAGACCTTCCAATGATAGTATAAGCTCGCTTCAATCGAGGATTTAGCCATGATGGAACGTGTCGAACTTACCCGCGAATGCGAAGGTGTCCAGGTCCCGGCCGGAAACAAACAGACCCTCGAAAAAGGCCTCGAGGTGTTCATCACCCAGTCGCTCGGCGGGACCTACACCGTGCAGGTTCCTGCCTATTCGGGCCTCTTCCGCATCTCGGGCAAGGATGCCGATGCCTTGGGCAAAACCCCCGAGCAGGTGGCGGAAGC
The DNA here is from genome assembly GCA_963761255.1 of uncultured delta proteobacterium. Lineage (GTDB taxonomy): Bacteria > Desulfobacterota > Binatia > Binatales > Binataceae > DATGKG01. Next base: position 246,725 of record CAVXGH010000006.1, on the reverse strand, counting down.
CGCAGCCAGCGGCGACACTGAATCGATGGTCTGGGATCAGCTCAAGACCTGCTATGACCCCGAAATTCCGGTCAACATCGTCGACCTCGGCCTCGTCTATGGGATGGAAGTCGCGCCAATGCCCGACGGCACCAAGCGCGTCGACGTGAAAATGACGCTCACTGCCCAGGGATGCGGCATGGGCGCCTCGATCGCGATGGACGCCAAGCAGAAGCTCTCCGAAATCCCCGGCGTCTCCGAGGCCAACGTCGATCTGGTCTGGGATCCGCCCTGGAATCCGCAGATGATCTCGCCCGAGGGCAAGGAACGCCTCGGTCTCGACTAGCAGTTCGCAATCCGACCTTTTCGGCGATTCCTACTTCGCTTTGAGGCGCGGATCGTCCGCCGAGACGCATTGCGCCTGACACAGGAAGCAATGGAACTCGGGATTGTGCGGCCCGCGCCGGCCCATGGTATCCAGTTCGGCTTCATGGGCTTGGCCGGCTTTTTGGAGGCGCTCCTTCGCCGCCTCGCATCCTTGATTATGTGGAAAGCGGCGTCTGGTGACCCATTCGCTCAGCGGCGCGCTTTTGTTCACCTCGCCGCTGTTGGGAACATGAGGCGGCACCATCAGTAACCACGTCATCAGCGATAGCGCGGCAGCATGGCGAATGTTCATGGATCAACTTCTACAATTTGGCCCTTGAAGCAGCAACGCACCGAAGCATAAAGGTTCGGCGCGATCATCGACCGCGCCGAACCGGAGCGTTCGTTCCTCGCGAGCAGCGAAGGCTCAGGGAAGATGCCCAGTCACGTTGCCGCTCTGATCGCGTGTGTCGAGAGTCAAGCCATTCTGAGTCGTCAGATAGACCGAGAATCGATCGATGTTATTTGGATCGACTACGTTGAGCCCCGCGAGTGACCCATCGATAAAGGCAGCCATCGAAGCCTCCTGGAAGCCGTTCTGATCCCATATGGCGAAGCCGTTACCTTTGCGACCTGCCGAGTCAGTCTCCGTAGCAACTTGCTGAACTGCCGAAACTCTAATCACGCCGTTGGTATCGACCTCGCCCCAGACGCTGTCGCCGTTGGGGTTCAATCCACCAAACTGCCGGGAGGCCGGGCTGCTCGCGTCATTGGCGTAGTACCCGTCGAACCCGCTCGAAAAGCTGCCGATCCCTTCCGACGACCCATCGGCGTTGATCGCATAGGTGGCATTAGTTGTGAGGTCATAGGACATGCCGAAACCATTGCGCGCGTTGCCATTGGCATCGTAAACAGCGTCACCAAAGCCGCTCCCAAGATTAGTTTTGGGGTTTGAAGGGTTCGACTCACCCCATCCAACTCTGGGAACTCCGGTACCCGGAATTATCTTGTTGTTGTCCCATGCGGTCGTGCCCACCCCAGTCTCAGTCGCGTTGTTGCCCACGGTCAATGTCTTGCCACCGCCCGAATCGAAAAAGGTGAGCACATTGCCGTCCGCCGTGCTTCCTAAAGATGCGCGTACCCTGTTGCTGGAATCGACGACATTGATGGTTTGCACCGTCAGGGTCTGAAGCTTCAACGCGGTCGGACTCGGCGCCGCCGCGGGGTTCAGTACGATCGCCTGTGTCCCCTTCGGACAGGCGCCCTTTTCTAACGACGACCTGATGGTGACCGCCCCGTTTTTGCTGTTTACGCATGCGGTGATCGCTTGCGCTCGTGCTGACGATGCGACCAGGCTGATGCTCATCGCCAGTCCGATTGTCAGCGCCGCTCTGTACGCGCCATTCGAACTGATTGCGCCGCCGCGTCCTGCCGTACTGTGCAAGAATCTCATATTCGTTCCCCTCACTTGTTGATTGGGCTACATGCCCGATGAGAGGGGTGTACCGAGAGGTGGACAGTACCGCAATTCCACATTTGTGCTATGCGTGACAATCGGCCTTAATACGCTTGATGAATGGTGACATCGAGTGATCCGATCGTGATGGACCCGCATGACCCGCAGTGACACGCGCAACAAAGAGATAGCGCTGGGCCGCATCAAGCGCCTCGCAAGTTCCGGGTTGCCGGTTGAGCCGTTTGTGCGCTCGGTTTTCGAGCTGATCAACGACGCTGTGCCGAATAGCCCCCACCGCGCGCTCCATGTTGGCAGCGAACGGGCCGATGCCTATCTCCGGAGGCCTTGATCCTCGCTAGTCGCGTAGGCTCAGGGAAGGTGGCCGGTCACGTTGCCATTTTGATCGCGCGTACCGAGGTTCATTCCATTCTGCGTGGTCAAATACGCGGAAAAGCGATCGAAATTGTTCGGGTCAACGATGTTGAAGCCTGTAAGGCTCCCGTCGGTGAAGGCGCCCATCGACGCTTCCTCAAGACCATTTTGGTCCCAGATTACAAAGGCGTTGCCCTTGCGACCCGCGTTGTCTGCAAAATCCGGCTGGACCTGAGCCGCCGATACGCGGGTCACCCCATTGGGGTCTGCTTCCGCCCAGAAGTTGGAGGTTCCATCCAATGAGAGCCCGCCGTACTGGCGTGAGGTTCCGTTCGGATCGCTGGCGAAATAGCCCGCAAAATTCGTGTCCTCGAATGTCCCGATTCCAGCCGAACTTCCGCTGGCGTCATCGGTGAAGGTCACGCCGTTGTTGCTGAGGTCGAACGACGGTCCGAACCCCGCAAGCTGCACGCTATCGCCGTCAAAGACGCTCGCCCCGAAGCCCGCAGTCGCACCCGCATTTGGATTTGATTCGCCAAACACCGTGCGCACGACGCCGGTTCCCGCGATGATGTTGTTGTCATCGAAGGTCGCTAGACCAGTAAACGATTCGTTGACGTTGTTACCAACCGTCATCGTGCGCTTTCCGGCTGAGTCGAAGAAGGTCAGATGATTGCCGGTCGCGGTCTTGCCCAACGTCGCGATGGTATGGTTGCTTGCATCCACTACATTCAGCGTCTGGACCGTAAGGGTCGAGGCCGTCCCACTGACAAGCACGATCGGCTGTGTCCCCTTTGGACAACTCCCCTTTTCCAACGACGACCTGATGCTGACCGTTCCGTTTTTCGAGTTTACGCATGCGGTAATCGCCTGCGCCCGTGCCATCGATGCGACCAGGCTGATGCCCATGGCCAGTCCAATTGCCGGCGCCCGTCTGTATCCGGCGTTTGTACTGACTTGCCCGCTATCTGCTGCCGTACCGTGAAAGATTCGCATACTCGTTCCCTTCGCTGCTTGAATTGGGCGACTTGCCCGATGCGAGGGGTATAGCGAGTCCGATGGTCAGGCGCCATTCCACATTTGTGCTATGCGTGACAATCAGTCTTAATGCGTTTAACGAATGGAAACATTCAGTGACGATATCGCCGACGGACCAAAATGACTCGCAGTGACACCCGCAACAAGGAGATAGCGCTGGGCCGCATCAAGCGGCTGGCCAGCTCCGGGCTTCTGCTCGAACCGTTCGTCCGCTCTGTGTTCGAGCTGATCAACGACGCTGTGCCGAATAGCCCGAATAAAGTCTTTCATATCGGCGGCGATGACCAGATTGGTAGATATCTCGGGAGTAGTGCCGAGATTGCAGAGGCATCGCCTGCTCAAAAGCACTTCTTCGCTGATTCTCCTCCCGAAGTGTCAGGCAGTAGATTTCGGTACGACAACCCTGATACCTATGCGCGGGTTCTTCCCACTAAAACTATTTGGTCCCAGGCAGAACTTACTCTGCGCAGCTGGTATCGCGCGGATGGATATAACCTGGTCTATCGTCCTCTTGGTTGGCACGCGTTCGTTCAAGTCGTGTTCGAAGAGGCTGGCGAATATTTGGGCCATTATCCGGTCTGGCGAACAATCGATCAGAGACCATTTAGCCGCGAGGACGCAGTATTCCTTCGCGCGTCAGCTCCTCATGTTTCGCACGGTCTAAAGAGCGCCCGCCTCTTATCCGAAGGTCCCAGGTACGAAAATGAACGCCGATTCGTTCGACAGGCCGATTGGTCCCCGGGCACGGTTCTCCTCGATGAAGGCGGAACTCCAATCGCAATCGACTCGGCGGCACGCTCGATCTTCCAGCAGACCGGGGTGTTTGATGGCGTCACTTCGGATGCCTTCGCATCGCGTCCGGTCAAGCTGGCGCTTGACTACGTGATGCGCACCCTCAAGGAAATCTTCCACGAACCTGACGGTGGCTCATTCAACGGCGCGGCGCCCGTCTATCGCCTGTATCATCACTGGACCGGCATCGTCCTCAAATTGCGCGGCGTTCGGATGGCAAGCGTCGATGGCCGTGAGTACACCACGATACTCGTCGAGCGGGGCGAGACCGTCGCGGGGCGGCGACGACGTCTGCAATTCCGATGGGGCCTCAGCGATCGCGAGGCCGAAGTTCTCGCCCTCATCGGACAAGGCAAAACCGGCCCCGAAATATCCATCATCCTCGGCATCAGCCATGACACCGCGCGCAAGCATCTGACCCACGTCTTCGAGAAGCTCGGGGTCGAGAACCGCACCGAAGCCGCCCTCATCGCGCGCGACGCGTCCTGATGGCTGGAGGTGCGTTGACACGGCCACCGCTGACCGATAATTAAATGGGTTCCGATTCAATCATGTTTGCAATTATAAAGACTGGCGGAAAACAGTACCGCGTTGCCGCGGGCGACCAAATCACCGTCGAACGCCTCGTTGGCGATGTCGGTGCGCAAATCTCATTAACCGACGTCCTCGCGATCGGCGGCGACAGCCCCGTCGTCGGACGGCCACTGGTTGAGGGCGCGGCGGTGAATGCGAAAATCGTGCAGCAGCCGCGCGGCACCAAGGTGATCGTATTCAAGAAGAAGCGGCGCAAGAACTATCGCCGCAAACGCGGTCATCGGCAGGAATTGACGGTACTTAAGATCGAAGAGATTTCGGCGGGGGCATAACTCCCGTTACCTTTGCGCGGCCACATCAGGCCGCCTTTCCGAGGAGAAGCAACCCGTGGCGCACAAGAAAGGACAAGGTTCAACGCGCAACGGCCGCGACAGCCCAGGGCAACATCGCGGCATCAAAATTTACGCCGGCCAGACCGTCAAAGCGGGCAACATTCTGGTTCGCCAATGCGGCACCAAGGTGCATCCGGGCCGTAATGTCGGAATGGGCCGCGACTATACGCTTTACGCCCGCGCCGATGGCGTGGTTAAGTACGAAACGTTCCGCAACGTGAAGCGGCGCGTCAGTATCGAACCAAGCGCGGAGACCGCATCCGAGGGGGCGAGCGCGTAAGAGCGTTTCGCAGCGAAGTTAGATGAGCCCCGCGGAGTTCTCCGTGGGGCTTTTCATTTTCCACAGACTTCGAGTCTGTGCCATCGACAAGGACAGGAGCGACATTATGAAACTCGGACTGATTACCGGATACTCGGGCGCCCAGATGGGCTTGCCGATGGACCTTATACTCGGCGCGGAGGCCGCCGGCTTCGACTCGATTTGGACCGGCGAGGCTTACGGCTCCGATGTGATCACTCCTTTGGCTTGGATCGGCGCGCTCACCAAAAAAATCAAACTCGGCGCCGGTATCATGCAGATGCCCGGCCGCTCCCCCGCGATGACTGCGATGACCGCGATGACCCTCGATGCGCTCTCGGGCGGCCGCTTCATCCTCGGGGTCGGACCCTCGGGACCGCAAGTCGCCGAAGGGTGGCATGGGATGCCGTACGGCAAGCCGCTCCAGCGCACCCGCGAGTACGTCGAGATCGTGAAGATGATCCTCGCGCGCGAAAAGCCGGTCGAGCTGCACGGCAAGGAGTTCGATGTCCCCTACACCGGCCCCGGCTCGACCGGGCTCGGCAAGCCGCTCAAGAGCATTTTGCATGGGCGTAAGGACATGAAGATCTACAGCGCATCGATCAGTCCCAAGGGCCTCGAGCTCGCGGCGGAAATCACTGATGGCGTCCTGCCGATCTGGATGAGCCCGGAGAAATACAACGTCATCGGCGATGCGGTGAAGGCTGGCCTCGCCAAGGGCCACAAGACCGCCGATCAATTCGAGGTAGCGCCGTTTGTCACCTGCGTGATGGGCCCCGACGTCGAGAAATGCCGCATGCCGGTGAAGGCGAACATGGCGCTCTACATCGGCGGGATGGGCGCGCGCAGCAAGAACTTCTACAACGACTATGCGACTCGCCTCGGCTACCCGGCGGAAGCCAAGGAGATCCAGGATCTCTTCCTCAGCGGCAAGAAGAACGAAGCGATGGCGGCGATTCCTGACAAGCTTATCGATGAGGTCGCGCTGGTCGGACCCAAGGAACGTATCGTCGAGCGCCTGAAGGCGTGGAAGGCCTCGCCGGTGAAGACGATGCTCATCGGGACGAGTTCCATCGATACGGTGCGGGTGCTGGCGGAGGCCTGCGCGTAGCGCGAGCGTGTCACTGTGGTCGGTTTTGGCGGGCGCCGCGCCGCGATACCTCGCGTTGCGGCGCTCGCAGTATTGGGACGAGGCAACGCTCCGCCGCTATCAGCATGATGCGCTAAACCAGACGCTTGCAGGCGGCTGAGAAGATTCCGTTCTATGCGGACCGCTTCGGCGAGTCGCCGCGCGTCGAAGACTTCGACAAATTACCGCGCCTGCGTCGCAGTGATATTCGCGCGCTGAATCAGTCGGTGCGCACGCTCCACCATCCGTCGCAATTCACCTCCGGCAGATCATCCGGTTCGAGCGGGATGCCGGCCGAGTTTCTCTTCGACCGTTCGCATCAGATTGGCCGCTTCGCCACGCGGGCGCGTTATCTTTTCGAGAATGGATGGAACCCGGCACGGCGCAACGTGTGGCTGCTTTTTCACGGCCCGTACATGGAGCAGGACGACGCCGCGCTGGTGCAGAGCCGCGCGATCTTGCGCACGCGCTTCATCCATCCCTCGACCGATTTTGACGACCTCGCCAACCAGCTCTGCGCCATCGACCCGCTGCACCTCTATGCTTATCCGGAATATCTGGTGGAAGTTCTGAACGTGTTGGAGCGGGAACGGCGCAAACTTCCGTCGCTCCAAAAAATCTTTACCGGGTCTGAGGTCCTGGAAGATTCGGTTCGCCAGCGCGTGCGAGACGTGCTCGGGGTCGAAATCGCCGATGGCTACGGCACCACCGAAGGTTTCCTCGGATGGCAATGCCCGACTGGGAGTTATCACGTCAACGCCGAACACGTGATGGTGGAAATCCTCGATGATGCCGGGCATGCGGTGGGGCCCGGCGAGATGGGACGCACGGTGGTGACGACGCTGGAAAACCGGCTGATGCCGCTGGTGCGCTACGAAATCGGCGACTACATGGTCGCCTCGCGAAGTCCCTGCCGATGCGGCCGGACGCTGCCGACTTTCGAGCGCGTCATCGGACGCGGCCTCAACCTGTTTCGCCTCGCCAATGGCCGCCTGCTCTCGCCATGGACCTTCGTCGAGGTGCTGCGCGACAGCCGCCTCTTCCGGCAGTTCCAGATCATCCAGGAAGCGCTGGATCGCTACACGCTGAACTTCGTGGTGGACACGCCGCTCACGCCCGAAGCCAGGGAACATTTCCACGCCGCGTTTTCCGAGCTGGTGGGTAGCGACATCACCCTGGGTTTCGAGCAATTCGGCGAGATCCCTCGAACCTCGGGGCACAAGTTCATGCTGGCGATCTCGCGCCTCGCATCGTCAAGTTAGCATCTCGGTTTTGCCCTGAACGATCGTTCAGTTATGCCCTGATAACCCAGCATCGTCGGCCCGCTTCGATGTTCGTTCTCCTGAACTGCGAGTGGCTTTGTTTCTGCACTTTTAATGATCTCGCCGCGATGCTCGAAGTGGGTTTGTTTTTGCATTTCGGATCCGTTCCCTCTCTCACTGTTCTTTGTGAGAGAGGCTGGCTGGCGCAGTTGTCGCTCTGCGGTTGGGCGACAACTGTGCCAGCCGGGTGAGAGCCGGTCGCGCTTCGCGACTGGTGGTGGAGCACCATCGATATTCCCGAACCCCAGCATCTGCCTCATCTTTTTGGCTTCGTTTCGTCATTGCGCAATCATGAGCGCAGGCGCGAAGTGGGTTTGTTTTTGCGTTATTCTCATCCGATGCGCCCCGGCACTCGAGGTCCTTCGCCGAGCCTCAGGACCACTTCTCGCGATGCTCGAAGTGGGTTTGTTTTTGCCTTCTCGATCCGTCGCTTCTCTCGCGAGCGAGAGAAGCTGGCCGGCGGTCTGATGAGAGTGGGCGCCGCGCCCCGCAAATGGCCGTCGAAGCACCCTCGATTTTCCCGAACCCCAGCATTTGCCTGATGTTTTTGGCTTCGTTTCGTCATTTCGCAATCGTGAGCGCAGGCGCGAAGTGGGTTTGTTTCTGCGACTTTCTCATCCGCCGCGCCCTGCCACCCGAGGTCCTTCGCGCAGCGCTCAGGACTACTTCTCGGCGCTGCCGAGAAGTAGTTACCGCCGACCCCTTAATCTCGTAGTATAGCATCTCCTTCGAACATGCGGTTTATCGATGAGGCACGTGTCTTCGTGCATGCGGGCAAGGGCGGCAATGGCGCCATCGCATTCCTGCGCGAAAAATACCGGCCGATGGGCGGTCCCTCCGGCGGCGACGGCGGACGTGGCGGCAGCGTCATCTTCGAAGTCAACGAGGGGATGTCGACGCTGCTGGATTTCAAATATCAGCCGCGACTAATCGCGCGCGACGGCGAAGGCGGCCGCGGCAAGCAACAATACGGGAAGGCCGCCACCGACCTATCGTGCGCGTCCCCCCCGGCACCATCGCTATAGATGATGAAAGCGGCGAGGTCCTCGCCGACATGGTACTGCCCGGCGAGCGCAAGACCATCGCGCAGGGCGGCGAAGGCGGCAAGGGCAATATCCACTTCGCGACTTCGACGCGACGCTCACCGCGCATCGCGACGCCGGGCACGGCGGGCGAGCAGCGCTGGGTGCGCCTCGAACTGCGCCTCGTCGCCGAGGTCGGCCTCGTCGGTCTTCCCAACGCGGGAAAATCCACGCTCCTGCGCGCGCTCACCGCGGCGCGGCCGAAAGTCGCGCCCTACCCCTTCACCACTATCACGCCGAATCTCGGGCGCGTGATGGTTTCCGATGAGGAAGCGTTTTCGATTGCCGATATTCCCGGGCTTATCGAGGGCGCGCATCTGGGGCAAGGCCTCGGCATCCGCTTCCTGCGCCATGTCAGCCGCACCAGCGTGCTGGTCTATGTCCTCGATGCGAGCGGGACGCCGGCCGAGGATTTTCACGTCGTGCGCGGCGAGCTGAAAGCATTTGATCCGGAACTTCCCGATCGTCCGTCCATCGTGGCGCTCAACAAGATGGACCTCGTCGCGAAGGATGAGGCGAAGGCGATCGTGCGCAAAGTCAGAGCCGCCACGCATCTCAATGTGATCGCCGATTTCGGCGGAAAAGCACGCTGGACTGGAGCCGCTGGTCGCCGCGATTTCGGCCGAGCTGCGCGATATCGAAACTCAGAAAACGCAAGCCGCATGTCCCAGCTAGATTACAAGCAGGCGATCCTCAAAGGCGCGAAGCGCGTCGTCATCAAGGTCGGCAGCGCGGTGTTGTCCGATGTCAGTGGACTCGATGCCGCGGTTATCGTGCGGCTCGCCGCCGAAGTTGATGAGGCGGTGCGCGGCGGGCGCGAGATTATCCTGGTGACCTCGGGCGCCATCGCGGCGGGCCGCGCGCGACTCGCGAAGCTATCGGGACCCACGATTGGCGCGCGGCAGGCGGCCGCGGCGACCGGGCAGATCGAGCTGATGCGCTCGTGGGCGGCGGCGTTTTCCGAATGCGATCGCACCGTCGCGCAGATTCTCCTCACGCATGAAGATGTTTCCGATCGCAAGCGCCGTCAGAACGCGATGCAAACCATCACCACGCTGCTCGCCTCCGGTGTGATTCCGATCATCAACGAGAACGACACCGTCGCGGTCGAGGAGATTCGCTTCGGCGACAACGACATGCTCTCGTCGCTGGTCGCCTCGATGGTGCAGGCGCAGATGCTGGTTATCCTGAGCGATGTCGCGGGAGTGCTGACCGGCGATCCGCGCAAGCGTCCCGACGCGCATCTGATTCCGCTCATCACCAATCCCGAGGCGGAGATGAAGGGCCTCGTCGCCGAGAGCGCCGGGCCGCTCGGAACCGGCGGGATGGCCGCCAAGCTGAAAGCCGCGCAACAGGCGGCGCGCGCGGGCATCGCGGTCATAATCGCTCCCGGTCGCGAGCCCGGCACGATTGCGGCGGCGCTCGATCCGTCGCGCGAAATCGGCACGCTGATCACGCCGGCGGGCACGCGGCTTAAAAGCCGCAAGCACTGGATTGCTTTCGCGCTGAAGCCTTCGGGCGCGCTCGGCGTCGACAAGGGCGCGGCGGAGGCGCTGCGCAACAAAGGCCGCTCGCTGCTGCCCTCGGGCATCCGCGAGGTGCGCGGCGAGTTTGCCGGCGGCGATTGTGTAAGCCTGATCGATCCCGATGGCATCGAGTTCGGACGCGGGCTGGTGAATTATGCCGCGCCCGATGTCGCGAAGCTCAAGGGCCGGCGCACCGCCGAGATTTCTCGCGTCTGCTGGGATATAAGGTTGCCGATGAGATCATTCATCGCGATAATTTCGTCTTGCTCGAAGAGCTCGGCTGACGCAGGAGACTCGATGACGCTCGAAGACCAAATAGTTGCGCAACTGAAAAAAGCGCGCGAAGCATCACACTCGCTCGCGCTATGTTCCACCGAGCGCAAGAACGCCGCGCTGTTGTCGCTCGCGAAGGCTCTCAGAGCTAACGCCGGCGCGATCCTCGAAGCCAATTGCAAGGATCTCGATGTAGCGAAAGCCTCCGGTCGGGCGGGTGCGTTTCTCGAACGCTTGACCCTCAATGATGCGCGGATCGCATCGATGGCCAAAAGCGTCGAGGAAGTCGCCGCGCTGCCGGACCCGGTCGGCGAAGTGATCGAGGGCTGGAGCCGTCCAAACGGCCTGCAGATTCAGAAGGTGCGGGTGCCACTGGGAGTCATCGCGATCATCTATGAATCGCGCCCCAATGTCACCATCGATGCGGGCGTGCTGATTTTCAAAAGCGGCAGCGCGGTGGTGCTGCGCGGAGGTAAAGAAGCGCTCGCGGCGAATACCCTCCTCGCGAAGATGCTCGCGCGCACGCTCGAGGAATCCGGAATCGATCCCGCCGCGGTCCAGTTCATCGACACGCCGGATCGCGAGGCGATCCAGATTCTCAAGCGCCATCCCGAGGCGATCGATTTGATCATCCCGCGCGGCGGCGAATCGCTGAAGGAAGCGCTCGCAGGCTCCGCGGTTCCGCTGCTCCCGCATTTCGACGGAAAATGCCACACCTATGTCGATCGCGCCGCCGATCTGAAAATGGCCGAGGAAATCTGCTTCAACGCCAAAGTCAGCAGGCCCTCGGTGTGCAATGCGATGGAGAAACTGCTCGTGCATCGCGAGGTCGCGGCGAAGTTTCTCCCCGCGATGGCGAAGCGATTCATCGCGGCGGGAGTGGAGCTTCGTGGCGATGATGCGACTTGCGCGATTATCCCGAACATCAAGCGCGCCACCGAGGAAGACTGGGATGCCGAGTACCTCGAACTGATTCTCGTCGATGAAGGTGGTCGATTCCATCGATGAGGCGATCGCGTTCATCGCGCGGCATGGCTCGGGCCTCGCCGATGCTATCGTGACGCAGGACCGCGAGCGCCGCCGCGCGCTTTGAACGCGAGGTCGATTCGGCTACCGTCTACGTCAACGCGTCGACGCGCTTTACCGATGGCTTCGAATTCGGCTTCGGCGCCGAAACAGGAATTTCCACCAATCGCCTCCATGCGCGAGGGCCGATGGGTTTGCGTGAGCTGACGACATACAAATATCTCGTTCGCGGCGAAGGCCAAATCCGCAATTGAGCCGCGGCGTTACCTCGATTTTGACGGAGCGTTAATTGCGTGTAGGACTCTTCGGCGGCAGCTTCAATCCCATCCACTTCGGGCATCTGCGCGCGGCCGAGGAAGTTCGCGAGATGCTGAAGCTGGACCTGGTCTACTTCGTACCCGCATCGTCGCCGCCGCATAAACCCGAAGGCGAATTGGCGCCCGCCGAGCATCGCCTGCAGATGGTGCGCCTCGCGACCAAGGGCAATCGCCATTTCATGGTGTCGGATGCCGAGATTCGCCGCGCCGGGCGTTCGTACACCATCGATACCGCGAAGCATTTCACCACGACGCTGAGGCATCAGGCGCAGATTTTCATCCTGATGGGATCCGATCAGTTCCTCGAACTGGAAACCTGGAAAGACTGCGACGAGCTGGTGAAGTTATGCAGCATCGCGGTGCATACGCGGCTGCGCGACGGCGAGGCGGCGGCGAAGGTTTCGCTTGCCGCGCTAAATCGGTTTGGTTACATTAAGGAACAAGATCATTACGTGAATCCAGGCGGACAAACGCTTTCATTTGTACAAACCACGTTCTTTCCAATTTCTGCGACGCAGATCCGCACCAAAATCCAGAACAACGAATCGATCAATTATTTGCTGCCCGGCGATGTGGTCGATTATCTTCGCCGCCACGCGCTCTATTGATGCTGCCTCGTGCCCGGAATTTTGTTTGACCCGCGCAACGCTCCGAAACTCGCATTCCATCGAGCTGGATTAAAGTGACGTCACTCGACAAGGCACTCGCCGTCGCGCAGGCGGCGCTGGAAAAGAAGGCCTACGATTTGGTGGTGCTCGAAGTCGAGCATCTCAATTCGATCGCCGATTATTTCGTCATCGCGACCGGACGCTCCGATGTCCAGGTGCAATCGATTGCGCGCGGCATCGAGGAGCGTATGCATCAGGACGGAGAACATGCACTCGCGGTTGAAGGCCTCACCCATGCGCATTGGGTGGTGCTCGACTACGACGACGTCGTGATTCACCTCTTCTATGAGCCGGCGCGCGAGTTCTATCGCCTCGAAAGCGTGTGGAGCGACGGCCACGAAGTCCCGCTCCCGGAGCCATTTCGCACCCAGGCGCGCGATCTGCGGCTGCACGCCAACGGCTGACATAGCACACCGAACCTCGCGCGTTCGCTAAAATTTCGCACTCCCCGCTTGCTCCAACTCGCGACAACAACTATCTCTGCCTTGGTCTGTACACTAATAGTCTCATTCTTATGACTGTTTGATGATGATCGTCATCTGTCTCCGGGGAGGGTCAATCAATGCGCGAGCGCCACGCATCCAGGATCAGGAGGATCGTACTCCTGACCACCATGTCGATGTTTTTGGTAGTAGGCGGCCTGATCGAATCAAAGCACTTCCGCGCCGTGCGGCACGATTCGGAGGCGCAGCGGCGCGATGACGCGTTGAAGAAGTACCAACTCGATGCCGCTCTACTTCGAAAGAAATCTCGGACAAAGCGACCCCAGCGTCCGCTACCTGTCGCATCCAGTCGATCATCGTTATTTCTCACCGACGATTCCGCGGTGATTACGATGGTCGGCGGGGACCGTTCAGAAAGGCACTGCGATCCAGAGTCGAACCACGGCCAAGGACAAGCTGGTTGAGTCTGCGGTTCGAATCCGCCTCGTCGGCGCCAATCAGCATCCGCGGTTCGAGGCCTTGGAGCCGCTGCCGGGCCGCGTCAACTACCTGATCGGCAAGGATCCGTCGAAGTATCAGCGCAACGTTCCCATCTTCGGGAAGGTGAAGATGAAGAACGTTTATCCGGGCGTGGATTTGGTCTATTACGGCACGCCGCAGGCGCTCGAATATGACCTCATTGCGGCGCCGGGAGCGGATACCTCGAAGCTGAAGTTCGCGGTCGAGGGCGGCGCCAAGACCACCGTTGACGCCGAGGGCAACCTGATCATCATCACTGCAGCCGGCACCATGGTGCTGGAGAAGCCCCGTGTGTACCAACAGAATGCGGCGGGCCAGACCACGCCGGTTGACGGCGCATTCGCATTGGCGGCCGACGGCACCATCGAAGCGGGCATCGCGCGCCACGAGGTCGCCTTCGACCTCGCGCGCTACGATCATCACCAGACGTTGATGATCGATCCGGTCATCAGCCTTACTCCCCCGACCGAGCAGCTCCGATATTCGACCTACCTTGGCGGCACGGGCGACAGTCAAGGCCCGATCAACCTCGCGCAGCTCGGCGCGATATCGGGAGGCAGCTTTCCGTTGTTAGTGGCCGATGCGGGAACCGACGTCGCCATCGATTCGAGCAGCCATGCATATGTTACGGGGGTGGCCTATTCGAGTGATTTTCCGACCACTACCGGCGCCTTCCAGGAGGATTCCAACGGCGTCAATTCGCCTCCGAACACGAACCCCAACGCGTTTATTTCCAAGCTCGACTACTCGATGTCGGGCAATTCGTCGCTGATATTTTCCACCTACCTCGGGGGCTCGGGGGACTTGACGCCCGAAGATGCCGGCGACGGCAATGGCGACCTCGCATTCGGTATCGCGGCCGACGCCGGCGGCAACACCTTCATCGTCGGTCAAACCTACTCGGGTGATTTTCCCTCGACCAACACCTGCGGCAACTTCGGACGGGCCGGCAATCAGCAGAACCCGAGCACCAATCTTGGATTCGTCGTCAAGCTGCACAACGATGGCACGTCATTGGACTACGCGTGTTACATCGATGGCTCGAACAACGCGACCGAGGCGCGGGTCGCGCTCTACCCGCCCGGATGTGGCACGTTGACCGCGTGCAAAGCATACGTAGTCGGCTCGACTCAGAGCGACACGAGTACCGGTTTCCCGGTAACCGACAACGCTTTCCAGACCACCCTCACCTCGCTCGACGGCCAGAGCGCGGCCACATTTTTGGTCGTTCACGAGGATGGGCAATCGCTCGATTATGCGACTCTCTTTGGAGGCTCCGGAAACGGCGCGGATGCCGAATCTGGGCTTGCGGTCACGGTTGACACCGGCACCAGTTCGCCTGGCAACGGCTACATTACCGGCGCGACTTTCTCCAGCGACCTGCCATTGGTGGGAGCGCAAGTGGGCGCATACGGAGGCACTTTGAACAATTCCAGCAACGCCTTCGTAGCCGAATTCGCACCTGCGGCGTTAACGGGCCCTGCCTCGTTGGTTTATTCGACCTACCTGGGCGGCAGCGGGGCGGCGGTTGAGAACATATTTTTCTCACTCGCAGTCGGTGATGTCGGGACTGGAATCGCCTATGACGCCGATGACGAGACCATCTGGGTCACAGGTCTGACCGCGTCGACCGATTTCCAGGTCCCCGGACAAGCGTCATCGGTTTTTCAATCCACCAACCAGGCGGCTTTGACGGCGGGCCCGCCTGCCACCGCGGTGTTTCTCACGGAGTTGGATCCGGCTACTCCCGGGGCGACCGGAATCATCTACTCGACATACATCAGCGGCGGCGGAGTTGCGGTGGATACCGGACTCGGCTTGATCGGTTTCGGCGAGGCACCCACCGGAATCTTCTATTCGAGTGGAAACCTGTACCTCACCGGAGTGACTACCTCAGGCGGCACTACCCTCGCACCGAATTCGGTCGTGGGTTCACCCGACGGGGCGGGGCCGACCCCCATCCCATTCCCCTTGACCGGCGGAGCCTGCTTTACCGCTAACAACGCCGGCGGGATTCCACTTGGACCTTTTGCGATTCCCCTCACCTCGTTTGTCCTGCAGCTCGCTCCACTCAACGGGCTCGGCGCAAATCAACTTATCTTCTCGACCCTTCTCGGCGGTTCCGGAGAAGCCGACATCGCGGGAGGTATCCAGTTTGATTCGAATTCGCCACCGGCGGGGCTCATCGTCGTGGGAGGTCTGACCTATTCGACGGATTTTCCGGTCACCTCGAGCGGGTTTCAAACCAACAATGTGGCTAGTCCGATCACAAGTCAGGCCTTCCTGAGCGTGCTTGATCCAAATGGCACCCTCTGCCCGTCCGCTACGGCCACTAGCACCGCCACGCCAACTGCATCGCCTACCCCAACCAACACCTCGACCGCGACGACCACCGCCACGCCAACCGAGACTGCAACCGATACCCCCACTGATACTCCGACCGATACACCGACCACTACCGCGACCGAAACTGCCACCGATACTCCGACGGAGACGCCTACCACCACGGCGACCGACACGCCAACTCCGACGCCTACCGCGACGGGAATTCTCACGATGACCGCGACTCCAACCCTGGCGCCGACCGCGACACCTACGCCAGCAGGCATGGTGGATGTGATCGAGCCGGCCAGCGGTGGCGGCAAGCCCGGCGCGACGGTCACCGCCGGCAGTTTCGGATATACTCCCGCCGACATCAATCAGCAGGTCATCACCACCGTCAGTGTTACCGTGAGCCATCCGGGGATTTTCAGCTCCCTGACGCTGACCGCATCGCTCAACTCCGTACCGGCGGGATCGGTGACGGTTACCGCTCCTGACATCGCTTCGACAACCATCTTCACCTTCAGCCCGGCGATAACGATTCCGTCAGGAGGCGCGCAGGTGCTCACTTTCTCACTGGCCGGAGTGATTTCCGGTGGACAGACCGCCGGCCTCCAAACCATAGAGAAAGTAAGACTCGCCGGTATGATCGCGGCCCCGAAATCTGGAGGAGGCGGAGCACTCATGCTTTCCTTCGGCCTGTTAGGTTTTGTCATGTTGCCTTTGAGGAGCAAGCAACGGCGCCGCGCCGCGTTCCTGGCCGGAGCTATTCTGCTGATGGGAACGGCGCTGGCCGGATGTGGCGGTGGCGGCGGGTCCGGTGGGACCGTTGGCGGCAATGCGTCAACTCAGCAAGTCATTGCGGTGGACGTTTCGGAAGGTGGAAACCCGGTTGGGGTGGGCGGCCTCCCAATCGACCTGGGCAAGGTCAATAAACAATAGGACCGCACACCCGGAAAGGCGTCGCTTCGATGTCAAAATCGAGGCGACGCCACCGGTCCTAACTAGCTGGATTGCGGCAAACGTAAATCGCGGCGGGCGCGCCCAGCACCGTCACGCGCAGGATGCTCGAGGGGCGCATGTGCGCCTTCGTCCACAGTTCACTCATCAGTCGCATCTCGGCGCTGAGGAGAACCATCGTGCCGCCCGGCTTCAGCACCCGGCGAAACTCGGTAATCAGCTTCGGATAAAGGCGCCGATTCTCCGGATGCGAACCATGCTTCATACCCCACGGCAGGTTACTGACAATTTTGTCGACGCTCGAAGTTTCCAGCGGCAGCGCGGCCGCATCCCATTGCTTGATCTCGATGGGTTTGTAGCGCGGTCCGATGTTCTCGCGCGCCGCCTCCAGCGTGTCGCGATCGCTGTCGCCGCCGAGCAGCATGGCGTAGCGGCCTAAGTGCGCGCGCTCGATAAGCACCGTGCCGGTTCCGCATAAAGGATCGAGGAAAACGTCGTCGGGCGCGGGACCCGATACCAACGCCAGCGCCGCGGCGACCGAGGGCCGCAAAGATCCCGGGCGATGCGAAATTTTGTAGTCGCGAAAGCGCATCGTGTCGTCGCTGAGGCGCAGGGTGAAGATGAATTCGTCGCGCAGCATCGTCGCCCAGAACTCGACCTCGGCATTATCCTCATCGAGGCGCCACAGATGGTCACCATGCTCGAGGACGCCGGTTTCCACGGCATGCTTGAAATCAACGCGCCGGAACTCATGCTCACCGGAAAGCCGCGCCACCACCTTGAAGCGAAGCTTCTTTCCTGCGCGCGCACCCTTGACGATAGCGACCCGCGCATTGAGCGCGTCATCGAGATGAGTACATCCGCGAATCGCGGCACGGACCTTGTCGAGCGAGGTCGCATCGTCGCCAAGGCCGTTGCGATACGCGACAATGGCGAAGAGATCCTCGGCGCATCGCAGTGCGGCGAGCGGCGCGGGCTTCGGCGCCTCGAAGATGACCATCCCTGCGCGCTCGGGAACGGTGCGAACCCCCAGCTTGGTCACCCGCGGAATCTGCGCCTCGATCTCACCCCATGCGATCGATTGAAACCCCGGCTGTGTCTGCACGACGTAGACGCCCGGACCCGCGCGCAACGGAGCTTTAGTAGGGCGAGCGGGGCTTTTTTCCGAATGCGTCGACTGTTTGGCGGGACGCTTCCTCTCGCGAAAGGCGGAGGCTTTTGGGAATTTAGTCGGACGCGGGCGGCGTGGCGCCGCGCCTTTTTCGCGCGGCTGGCGCATGTTGGTTACGTCCTGACTACTTCTTGCCGCGGCCGGCGTATTCGTGAGTCTCGGTGTTGATCGTGATCACGTCGCCTTCGTTGACGAAGTGCGGGACCTGCACGATGAGGCCGGTTTCCATCGTTGCGGGCTTCAAGGTGTTAGTGACCGCCGCGTTCTTCATCCCGGGATCGGTGCGTTCGACCTTGAGGTCAACCGACTTGGGCGGTGTGACGTTGAGCGGCGTGGTCTCGTAGAACTCGACCTGCACCTCCATGTTGGGGATGAGGAAGCCGACCACGTCTTCGATCAGATCGCGCGGGATCGTGATCTGCTCGTAGTTCTCGGTGTTCATGAAATGGTAGTCGTCGCCGTCCTGGTAAAGGAACTGCATCATCACCTGGCTGAGGATGACGCGCTCGACGCGATCTTCCGAGCGGAAGCGGTTTTCGGTCTGCGATCCGGTTTTGATGTTGCGCAGCTTGGTCTGGACCATCCCGCGCCAGTTTCCGGGCGTGATGTGGGTGATGGTCATGACGCGCCAGAGATCCTTGTTGTATTCGAGGACCATTCCGGGACGCAGTTGGGTGGCTTGAATCAGCATACGGTAATCAATTTAAGCATTATCGGCGATTTGAATTGAAGTGAACTTGGGATTGTACCGGCGCCTGCCGGGCGGAGCAATCCGGCGACGAGCGCTCCTAGCCTTGAATGCCGGCGAAGGGATTTTTGATCGTTAGCGAATCGATGGCCTGCCCATCTTTCAAATCTTCGGTATGCAGAATTTCCGCGCCCGCTCGCAGCGCGGCTTGGATGATGAGGGCGTCCCAAAAAGAAATTTGGTAGCGATTGCAGGTCGCGATTGACGACAATACCAGTTCGGTATCGGAAGGAACGACCTTAAGTTGGGCCAACTCCCGAACAATCTCTTCCGCTTGAGCGTGAGATATCGGCGGGGATAGTTTTCGCGTTATCGTTGCGTAGAATTCCTGAAGGACTTGAACACTGATAAAGGCTTCATCGCCGGCGGCGGATTGGGTCAAAAGCGCTTGCGCAGTATTTTTTTGTTAGGAGCGCGATCGTCAAATATGTAGACCAAGACGTTGGTATCAAAAAAGCACCGCATCAACGCGGCCGATTGACTCGATCATAAAGTTCCTCACGGGTCCAACGGGGCCCGCTGTGTCCCGATTTGGTTTTGTTCGCAAGCTCAATAATGTTCTTCACTGCGGTAAGTTGCCCGCCTTGGCCGCTCGCGTACGATTTCAAATATTCCGCAATAAGCGTCTCAAGGGATATTCCGTCCTCACCCGCGCGCAGCTCCGCCTTACGCAGAATCTCATCATCGATAGCGATCGTAAGAGTACTCATAGTCACTGCTCCGAACCTTCAAAGTAGCACGAAGTTGACGCTTTAGACAGGAAGTCCTCCGCGATTAGAAGATCTTCGACCACCAGGGGCGCGAGGGTGGTGGATACGCGCCGTTGGGATATCCATTCGGATAGCCACCGTTAGGGTATCCATTGGGATATGCGCTGTTCGGATAACCATACGGCGGTGGATTGGCGGGATAGCCATACGGATTGCGCGCATATGGGTTCACCGGGTACGGACTCACCGGGTAGGCATAGACCGCAGCGGGCGGATTCGATCCGTACACGGTTCCATTCGCGACGTTCAAATCGATCGAAGACTCGACAAAGTTGTTACCGGCGCCGTACGCGCGAATGGTCGCCTCCTTGCCGAGCATCGTGAACGATACATTGAAGGAGGTGTCGCTGCCGGGGGAAATTGCGATCGGCTCGACCAGGCGCCCATCGACATAGATACCAGCGCGATGGACATTGGCTCCCGCGATCTGCCCGGTGACCTGGTAGCTGTTGGTTTCCGCAATCGATTGCTGCACGCCGAGGATGTTGATTTGGACATCGGTCAGCGGCGAGAGATTGTCGTTCGCATGTATATGTCGGCGCGACGGCGACTTGCTCGGAATCTCGGCCGCGTTGGATGGTCCTCGCGAGGCCATATCGATTGGAGGCGCATCGGTCGCTGCCGTGCCTCCACCCAACTCGATCATCTTCTCATGCCCACCGGTTTCGACGGCCGGCGCGGAACTGTCCGCGATGTGCGCCTCAGCCGCGCGGCCACTCGCATCCTCGACGCGAATCGTTTCGCTCGGCGAGACTTGCTCCAGCTTGAAATCGAGCAGCACGCGCTGCGGGCCGGGAACCGGCGCCAGATCGATTTTCTGAATCATCGCATCGGCATCATAGATGCCGGCGGATTTGAGGTCGGTCCCCTGCAAATAGCCCTTGATATGGAGGCCCGAATCGTCGGTCTCGCGGCTCGTGATCTCGACCCGCGGCGCCGAGCCATTAGGAACGGTCGCCGCCGCCTCGCTCGCGGGAGGCTTGACGACATCGGAGTGCGGCTCAGCCGGCGGCTCTTTCGCTAGGGAAGCGGAAGTGGCCGGCACACGGCTTTGGAGCGACGCGAGTTCGGCTTTGAGCGGCGACCATTTCGCCGATTCGATGGCGCCGGGATTCTTGACCATCGCTTCGTCCACGGCGCGCCGATCGGCGACCAGCGCAGTCATCGCCGCAGCTGCCCCATCGTTATCGCCTTTGGTAATCGCGGCCGAAAGCGTCTGCGCGTCTCCTGCGAAGCTCGCCATCGCGCCCATCGCATCACTCGCAGCTGATTTGGTGCTGTCGCTGGTGAGGCCGTTGAGGATCGCGAAGGCGGAGTCGCTGAGCTGTTGCGCGTCGGCGCGGAGGTCATCGCCACGAGCTTTCGGCGCGAGCGTCGCCCACGCGACGATGAGGACGAATCCCATCGCGCTTGCCAATCGCGCCCGGCGCTGCAGGAAAGCTCGCATCTATCGGATCATACGCCAAACGCCTGTGCTTAAAAACTGCTAGAAGTGCTTAGCTATCATTCCTCGAATCTAAGAACGCATGACGGCGAGCCGACTTATGGTTCAATCGGCCCGTTGTGTTAGGATTGGCTTCGGCATGTGGGTTTGAATCTGAAGTGAGTTCCAACGCTTTCAATAACGATTCGACAATGACTGCCTCGCTCGACCTAGAGTATCGCGCGCTCACCGAGACCGCAGGCTTCCGTCTGCTCGACGATCGCATGATTGTGCGCGTAACGGGCGACGATCGCGTCTCGTTTTTTCATGGCATGTGCAGCGCCGATGTGAAAGGCGCGCTTCCCGGCGAGGTCGTGCCGGCGCTGTTTCTCACCGAGCATGCGCATGTCATCGGCGACTTCTTCATCTGGTTGGAGGAGGAAGCGCTGACGCTGGAGACCGATTTGACCGCGTGGCCGCGAGAAAAAGAGCATCTGGAAAAATTGCTGGTCGCCGATGACGTCGAGATGGAGGAATTCCATCCGATGAGCATCCTGCATGTCGAGGGCCCCGGCGCCGCCGATGCGCTCTCAGCCGCCGAGATAGTCGGCGCGCATGCTCTCAAGCCGTGGCATTGCTCGAAATCCGTCAATGCAATCCTCGGGCGGGTGCCGAGGTTTGGTGGCGATGCGTTTTCTCTGCTCGGTGATCGCGTCGTGTTGAGTGAAATCGCCGATCGGCTCGCGCGATCCGGCGCCGTCGCGGTCAGCGAAGCTGCACTCGATATCCTCCGCGTCGAGCACGGCCTGGCGAAGGTCGGCATCGATGCGACCGAAAAGACCATCGCGCTCGAAGCGCGCCTTCAGCGCTCGATCTCGTTCAGCAAAGGATGCTATCTCGGACAGGAAACCATCGAGCGGGCGACCTCGCGCGGAGGGCTCAAGAAAAGGCTGTTCGGGCTGCGCTTCGAGCCGATGGTAGCAGACGGGAACCGCGCTGCTGCTTGACGGCAAGGAGGTTGGTCGCATAAGCAGTGCGGTGCTGTCGCCGCGACTGGGCGCGATCGGACTGGCGATGCTGCATCATAGTGCGTGGACGCCGGGCAGTGCGCTCATCGCGCGCACCGAGAACGGCGACCTCAAGGCCGTGGTGAGCGAGCTTCCGTTCGACAAATAGTTCGTGCAACTAGCTTACGATTGATGATTAAATTCTGGACTTACAATCCTGATAATTATTGGAGGCACAATGGCCAATCAGCTTGGAAAGCGATATCAGTGCGAGAAATGCGGCACTGAGGTACTATGCAACAAGGCGGGCACCGGAGAACTGGAGTGCTGCGACGGGCAGATGAAGATTAAGGAGGCGAAGCCGCTTCCCTCGTCAGATTAATCGCTACGGAATTGCCGTCATCCACGGCGACGGCGATGGATCCGGGTGGGTTCGAGGATCCGAGAAGTAGATGGCGCTTGATAAAGCCGACCTGGTTCTTCACGAGGGGGTAGTCTTCGGACATCCGGAAAGCGACTCGGTCGCGATTCTCGAAGGGTCGATCCTCGCGCACGGCAAATTCGCCGATTTGAAATCGATGGTGGGGCCGCGCACCCATCTGCTCAAGATGGCCGGGCGCACGGTGATTCCCGGCTTCATCGATTCGCATTTACACTTCATGGAAGCGGCAGCGGCCGCGACTGGCGTCTCGGTCTGGAAGTATCGCACCCTCAATGAGTTGCTGGCTGAGCTTCGCCTGGCCGCCGGCAAGACGCCGCCTGGCAACTGGCTGCGCGCCTTTGGATGCGACGAGGCGCTGATTCGCGATGGTCGCGGTCCCTCGCGCGAGGAACTCGATCAGGCAGTCCCTAAGAATCCGCTGCGCGTTCGGCATTCCACGCTGCATGGCTCATGGCTGAATTCGCGAGCGC
The DNA here is from genome assembly GCA_963761255.1 of uncultured delta proteobacterium. Classification (GTDB taxonomy): domain Bacteria; phylum Desulfobacterota; class Binatia; order Binatales; family Binataceae; genus DATGKG01. The sequence goes on along the minus strand of CAVXGH010000006.1, from coordinate 223,880 downwards.
TCAAAGCCCTGGGAATCGAGCAGCCGGATTTCCAACCTCCCAACGGCGCGCTGGTCGTGAAGGATGCGACAGGACGCGCAACCGGCCTGGTGGTTGGGATGGAGGAATGGATCACCTCGAAACTTCCGCTGGTTACCGCCGCGGAGGCGGAGGCGCGGGCGCGCATATTTAGCCGCGAATTGGCGGCCGCAGGCGTGACCGCATTCACCGACGCGAGCCCGCGCAACGATGCAGCCCAGGTCGAGGTTTTCGGGAAGCTGGTCGCCTCGCGATCGATCTGTCAGCGCGTCGGCATCATGCTCGGATGGCAACATCTCAATACGCTCCCGGCGGCATCCGCGGCGGCGCGCAATGGCGGCATCGCCATCGCGGGGGCGAAGTTCATGCCGCACGGAGGCAATCAAGCCAATGCCCTGGCGCGCGAGGTTCGCTATGCCGCATCGATGGGACTGGACTGCGCGTTTCATTCGACCGAAGTCGAGGAGCTCGACGCCGCGATGGGCGCGATCGAGGCCACGCTTAAGGCACTGGGCCCGGACCAGGCTGAGCGGGTGGCGTTTCGCCTCGAGCATGGCGGCCTCATCCCGCCGAACTATCTCGGCCCAATTCGCGTCGCCAACGCATGGGTCGTTAGCAATCCAGGATTCATCTATTACCGCGGCGCCAAGTACGCCGGCGATCCCGGATTGATCCCATATCTCTATCGCCTGAAGAGCCTGCGCGAGGAGGGTATCCGCCTCGCCGCCGGAAGCGATGCGCCGGTGACGCCGGCCAAACCGCTGGTAGCGATTTCCGCCGCGATGGAGCGTACCTCATTCGAAGGCTACGAGCTCAACAAGAACGAAAAGGTCGACCTGCCGGCAGGCGTTTGCAATGTTCACCTCCTCGGCGGCGCGGCTGGCGGGACTGCACGCTGGGGCTATCGAGCCTGGGCGGCTGGCCGATATGGTCATTCTGAACAAGAATCCCATCGGCGCCACGCCGACAGATCTGATGAACATTCCGGTGGACATTACGCTCGTGGGCGGGCGTATAGTTTACGAGCGCGGCCGCCCGGCGATCGCGCAGAGCGACACCGCCGACCTGCATTCTGGTCAATAAATCAAAAGCACGGTCGGCTACTCAAAATGTCCGACGAGACTCAATCAGCTTCCTGGCGCGATGGCGGCGCGCCCGCGGTTCTGTTCGAGAAGCGCGGCGTAGTCGCGTGGGTCACCCTCAATCGCCCCCTCCAGCTCAACGCCTACAACATGGCGATGCGCGATGCGCTGTTCGAAATCTTAAACGCCGTTCACGATGATGCCGACATCCGGGCGATGGTGCTGGCGGGCGCCGGCAAGGCCTTCTCGACCGGCGGTGACTTGAGCGAATTTGGCAGCGCCCCCTCCCCCACCGTCGCGCGATGGGTCCGGTTTCGCCGCGACGTGTGGGGCCGGATGCGCGCCTTGCCCATTCCTACCGTCGCCGCGCTTCATGGTTTCACCGTCGGCGGCGGCCTGGAAATGGCTCTGCTGTGCGACGTCGCGATCGCCGCCGAAGATACCCGCATCAGCCTGCCGGAAACCGGCGCGGGCATGATTCCGGGCGTGGCTGGCACGCAAACCGCGCCGCGTCGTTTGGGTTTCGGGCGCGCGATGGATCTTTGTATAACAGGACGTTGGATTGACGCGCGCGAGGCGTTACTTGTAGGTTTGGTCGCCGAAGTAGTCCCGGGGCAGGACTTGGACCATCGCGCTCTGGAAGTTGCACTTGCGCTGGCCAGGCTTCCGCGCGAACAGGCCGCATTGCTTAAACTTGCGATACAGGAAGGACTGGAGTTGCCGATTCGCGACGCGATCGCACTCGAACGGCGTTTGGCCGAAAGATATAGGATGATTTCCGCGCCCGCGACGAAGCCTGACGGAATTCCGCCGCGACGCGCGAAACAGTTCGCTCGATAGTAGCCGCACCCAGGAGGACAGCGGGTCAGTGAATACAGTTAACTTCGTCACGATTCCGGCTTCGATAGTTCCCGATCAGGAAATCGTGGTCTCCGGCGAACGCCGCCTCACGTACGCGCAATTGAACGAGATCGTCAGCCGCTACACTGCGGTCTTCAAACATCTGGGGCTGGGGCCTCGCGATGTGGTCGCGGCGCTCGACACCAACTCGGAACGCTATATCGCCAGCTACTATGCGGCGGCGAAGGCGGGACTCACGTTTCTGCCGCTGAACTATCGCGCCAAGGATCCCGAACTCGAGTACATGATCAATACCGCCAAGGCCAAGGTGCTGTTGGTTGGCGATCGCTACCTCGACCTGGTCGGACGCATCCGGTCACGACTCAACGTGAACGAAGTGGTCGCGATCGGCAGCGGCGACGGCAACATGTACCAGTTATCGGAATTGGCGCGCCGCACCGAGCCCGACGAGACCGAAGCGGAGGTCGAAGAAGAAGACGTCTCGGTGCTGATGTACACCAGCGGTACGACTTCGCTACCGAAAGGCGTAATGCTGCGTTTTCGGGATTTCGTCGCCTACGTCACCGCGAACGTCGAGATGGCGGATGGAACCGATCGTGGAGTGGCGCTGGTATGCGTGCCGTTTTACCACATCGCCGGAACCACCGCGATGATGACCAACATCTGGACCGGCCGCAAAGTAATCGTGATGCCGCAATTTGATCCGAAGGCATGGCTGAAGCTGGTGGCCGACGAAAAAGTCACTCACGCGTTCGTCGTCCCCACCATGATGAAGCAGTTGCTCGACGAACCTGGTTTCAAGGATGTCGATTTTTCCAATCTGACCAACCTCGCGTACGGCGGCGCGCCGATGCCGATCCAGGTCATCCGTCGTGCCATCGAGGCCTTCCCGAGCACGGTCGGTTTCGTCAACGCATACGGGCAGACCGAGACGACCTCATCACTGACGGTGCTGGGTCCCGACGATCATCGGATTGAGGGAACGGCGGAGCAGAAGGAACTGAAGCTGAAACGCCTCAACTCGATCGGCAAGCCGCTGCCCGACGTCGAAATCAAAGTGCGCGATGATGACGGTAAGTTTCAGGGCGCCAGCGTAGTCGGCGAAATTTGCATCCGCACCCCGCGCATCATGAAGGGCTACGCGGGACGCGAGGACGATTCGGCGCTGCCCGATGGATGGCGCGCAACCGGCGATCTCGGATGGGTCGACGAAGAGGGCTACGTGTTCTTCGCCGGGCGCAAGGACGACATGATCATCCGCGGCGGCGAGAACATCGCGCCCGCGGAAATCGAAACCGTGCTGATGAGTCATCCGGCCATCGATGAGGTCGCGATCATTGGCGTGCCCTCGGTCGAATGGGGCCAGGTCGTGAAAGCGTTCGTGGTGAAGCGGCCCGGCGAGACCGTAACCGAGAAAGAGCTGATCGATTTTTGCCGCAAGCGGCTTTCGAGCTTCAAGTGCCCCGAATCGATCGAGTTCATCGACGCCCTGCCGAAAAATCCGCTCGGCAAGATCCTGCGAAAAGAATTGCGCGCCTTGGTCTAGCCGCAGCGATGAGGAACGGCGGGAAGAAACCTCGCAGCACGACCGTTCGCGCACCGAAGCCGGGAAGCATCAAGGTCGCGACCGGTGGTGGATGCGTCACCGCGACGCTCACGTCGCCCTCGCACGGCAATCGCGTCAGCGCCGCGATGGCAACTGAGCTCATGGAACTCTTCGAGCGCGTCGAGGATGACGGCGACATCGCGATGCTCGCCATCACTGGCGCCGGTGAGATTTTCTGCGGCGGCTTCGAGGCGGATGTGAATCCGAATCTGGTGGAATCCCTTGCCGTCATCTCCAAGCCGACGGTGGCAATCGTCAACGGCGACGCGACCGACGAAGGGATGGAACTCGCGATGGCGGCCGACCTCCGCATTGCGCTGGCCGAGGCGCGCTTTGCGTTGACCCAGCCCTCGCGCGGCGAGATGCCCCGGTTCGGCGGAACCCAGCGTCTGCCAAGACTGGCCGGGGTCGCCAATGCGATTCGGATGCTGGTAGAAGGCGCGATGATCGACGGCAACGAAGCGATGCGCATCGGGCTGGTGACGTATCTGGCGGGCGACAGCAAAAGCCTCGGCGCGCTATCGGGCGAAGTCGCGCAGGCGATCCTGACGCGCGGGCCGGTCGCAGTCCGAATGGTGAAAGATGCGGTCCGGAAGGGCTACGATATGACCTTGGACCAGGGCATCAGGCTTGAAGAGGATCTGTATGCCCTGCTACAAACCACCGCCGACCGTGCAGAAGGGGTGCGGGCATTTTTGGACAAGCGCAAGCCGCTTTTCCGCGGCGCGTGACTAGATTTATTAGTACAATTTCGCGACAGGAGATTAGTGGGGCCGATGGCTAACCAGCTGGGAAAAGTTTACATCTGCGGCAAATGCAGTTCGCAAGTGATCGTGACCAAGGGCGGGACCGGCACGCTAAAGTGCTGCGGCGCCCCGATGGAACAGAAGAAGTGACCATACGACATCGCCGTATGGTCACCCTGGGCGCTGCGCAAAGGATCCCGAATCCACAAACAAGGTCGTAGGCCGACCACTTTCGCATCGGAGAAACTCGGCTATGGATGCCAACATTTTTGTCGCCGAGTTGATGCGCGAGAACGAGCAGCTCCTCGCGCGCCTCTCACCGGCCGCAACGCTGGCGGCTGAGGTCGCTGGCGATCTCGCGCCGATGAAGCTGCTGCGGGTCGCCCTCAAGAACGAAATTGAGGCGAGCGAGATCGCGGCGATGTGGCTTCCGTCGACCGCGAACATTGGGTTGAAACTCGCGCTCGCGAGGCAAGCCGGCGACGAAGCGAAGCACTACGGCCTCATCGAGGAGCGATTGCGCGATCTCGGCGACGACCTCGCGGGATTCAATCCACTCGCGGCCGGCTACAGCCCGATGTTCCTGTATCTGAAGGGGCTCGACACCGATGTCGAACGCGTCGCGGCCGGACAATTTACCCGCGAGGCGATCGCGATGGTGAAGAATCGCCAGTTTATCGAGCTATGCGAGCGAGCTGGCGACGACAAAACGGCCCGGCTCTATCGCGAGGTCATCGAACCCGACGAACAATTCCATCATGAAATGGGCGTGCGGTTTCTGCGCGAGCTTGCGATAGACGCGGATTCCCAGGCGCTCGCGCGTGCTGCGCGACTGCGCACCATAGAAGTGGCCGAGGAGTTGCAGAACCTCGCATACACGCGCGCGAAGATTCATCACGCGCCCGGCTGCTGATCCCGAAGGACATCACAAATGCTCGGAACAATCTTTCTCGGCTTGATCGCGGGATGGATCGCGGGACTGGTGATGCGCGGCTCGGGGTTCGGCGTCATCGCCGACATCATCATCGGGCTGGTGGGCGCGGTAGTCGGGCGCTGGATCTTCAGCTTCATCGGTGCGAGCCCGCACGGCCGGTTGGCTGACCTCGCGATGTCTGTTTTCGGCGCCGATCGTACTGGTGGCTCTCGTCCACGCAGTGGAAGCCTCGCGTTAGGAATTCGCGTATTCAACTACCATAAATCTACTTTCATGAGTATGCACACCAATGCATACTCATGAAAGTGTTCGATGGTTTCGAATGGGACGAACGTAAAGCGCGAATCCATCTCGAAAAGCACGGGATAGACTTCGCCGATGCCGTAGCGGTTTTGAACGACGATTCGGCAATCGTGATTCCGGACGAGCATCCAGGCGAGGAACGCTTCGCGGTTCTTGGCGTCGATCTGATGGAGCGGCTGCTCGTTGTGGTTTTTGCTCAGCGCGGTGAAAACATTCGGATCATCTCTGCGCGCAAAGCTACTCGGCGAGAATCCAAGGACTATGGGAAAAAATGGTGAAGAAAGAATATGATTTTAGCAAAGGAAAGCGGGGCGCCGTGGTACCACTTGGTTCAGGCAAAACCCGAATCACCATCCGCATCGACGACGATATTCTAGAATGGTTTCGTGAACAGGCGCATCGCACCGGCGGCGGGAACTATCAGACCTCGATCAACGGCGCGCTGCGTAAATTCATCGAACAGGGTTCGATGGAACAGACTCTACGGCGCGTCCTTCGCGAAGAACTCCGAATAACGTCGAAGGCCTCGCCGATTCGGGCGGCTACACCGCGTTGAAGCCTTCGCGGCTATACAGCACCCGATGCGCGCCGAGGCGCGCGCGCATCGCCGCGAGGAGTTGCTCCTCGGCGCCGGGACGGAACCATCCCTCGTAGCCGAGGCGATGGTATAGACTCGCCGATGCCGAGGGAGCGTGAGCGGCGGCCTCCGGAGCCATCGCCAGCGAAGTAGCTATCGACGATCACGCGATCCGCGGCTTCCTCTGCCAACTCGGCGAAGCGCTCCGGATGATTCGGCATCATGGGCGAAATCGCGAGCTGCACCGGAACTCCCCCACGACGCATTATCCGCGAGGTCTTCAGGCGCCGCTCCACCGACGGTGAAGTCGGAGTCAGCGCGCGGCGAACGGTGTCATCGTCGGTCTCCAGCGTGATTGACACAATGACGCGATCTCCGAGTTGCTTCAGCAAATCAATATCGCGCTCGACCATCGGACTGCGCGTCTGCAGCAGCACGCGGCGGACCGGAAACTCCACGAATGCCTCCAGCGCGCCGCGCGTGATGCGAAGCCTCCGCTCGAGGCCTTGATACGGGTCGGTCGCACTCGACATGAAGACCGTCGCGGATTCGAGGCGGCCTGACTTTCCGCATCGCGGCCAGCTCGCCTCGCAGCCGCTCCTTCAGATTCATCTTCGCGATGACCCAGTTTCCCCACGGCGCGCCCTCGCCTTTCATCGCGATGGGAAGCGCGCGCACGTAGCAGAACGGACATCCGCCGCCCGAGCCGAATGCGCATCCGATGTAAGGGTTCAGCGAGTACGCGAAGCCCTTGAGGAATCCGCCAGTGGGATTGAGCGCCCGCGAGGTACGCTCCAATTTGTAATGGCGAAGGCTGTGACACAGGCTTCAGCCTGGAGATGCTATGAAGCTGGAGAATAGAACGCCAGCGTACCGGCATGACCCGAGCGCGGCGCCCGGCCATCAACAGGCTCAATCCATAGCTGCGGCTCCGGCGTCGGTCCGCCACCTTTATCCGGCTCCGCGAGCAACCGCACACCCGCGAAGACGAATTCGCTGGAATCCGGCGCCCATATGGTGTGCGACAATGCGAGCTGATCGAAGTAATGATACGCGACCATCTCTTCCTGGGTGGAAAGGAACATATCGAGCTTGCGCGTCTTGCCGCTTTTCAGATCGACCAGTTCCCATTGATAGAACGGGCGTTCCGCCGGCACCGCGATGTAGGCGAGATACTTGTCATCGGGCGAATAAAAGTATGCCGCGACATCCTCGCCGGTCAGGCGCTTCGATTCCGCATTGGCGATATCGACCACGCGGATGCCATGCAAAACTGAATCGGCGCCGATGACCGCGCTGGAGTACGCGAGGTGGCGTGAGTCAGGCGCCCAGATGAAGCTGCTCTCACCGATCGGTAAACTTGCGAGCGCTTTTGGATTGGTTCCATCCGCATCGGCAACGACCAGATAGGATTCGGCATTGTTGTTCGCGATGTATGCGAGATGTTTTCCATCGGGCGACCAGCACGGCGTCTTGAACGGCAGCCGACCGCGCGACATGGTACGCAGCGCGTCCTGGCTGGTGGGCGAGATGCTCATCAGGGTGACGTGTTCGGAACGCGACTGGCTGCTGTTGTTGGTGTGCACCACCAGGCGATCGGCGGTGCGGTTCCAGTCGTAGTAAATCGGCAACCCGGTCAGCACCATTCGCACCGGCGCCTTCTCTTTGACCTCGGCAAGAATCAGGCTGAGACCCTCGGGCTCGCCGAGCAGAAAGGAGACGCTTTTGCCGTCGGGCGTCCAGAAAACATAGTCGATGCGTTCGTTGCGGCTCGCGAAAATCGGAGTCGAGAAATGCTTCGCGAAGTCGATAGACCGAAATGCCGAATTGATTGCCGTCCGCGTCACGGCCCATCCACGAATACGCGAGCTTGCTCCCATCGGGTGAAAAAGTCGGCCAGCCATATTTCATCACCGGCACGCGCGGCTGCCGGGGCTCCTCTTCTGAGGGCGGCATGCCTGGCAGGTCGAATTGCGCTCTCATCGAGACCGGAAGGATGCCTGGCCGGGCGCGCACCTGCAGGCCCTTCACCGGGCAAGTGATGCATTCGTTCTTGGCGCAATCGCCACTGCATACGTAAAGTTGGTCGTCAGTGCCGAGGACCACGATCCTCGCGGATTTGCCGGCGGCCAAGGCATACGGGCCGGTCAGCATCAAGGGAGCGGCGATGGCGAAGAGGATGAAAAGTGTGGAGGTGAAGAGAGTTTGCGAGGCTCAAAAAACCGGCGCGCAATTTCCGACTCATCGCCGCTAAGGATTGCGCCCCCCCACTCGCAACGCAAGGGCGCGAGACGCGGACAAAGATTGGACCGGCAGCGTTGACATGCGGCCCCCTAAACATGAAAAGTGGAGGGATGAGGCGAGCGATTATTGTTTTGTGTGCCGCCCTGATCCTTGGCGTCCCGCATCTGGCCCGTGCGCAGTATGAGGATACGGACCGGCAGAATCCGAACGAATATACCGACGAGGATTCTCAGCCGCTGCGCATATTCGCGTACTTTCTCGCGCCGCTTGGGTATGCTCTCGAATGGGGTGTGGCGAGGCCGCTTCACTACCTCGCGACCCAAACCTTTCTGGCGCCCGCGATGAATGCTGAGACGCGCGAACCGACCTTCACGCCGCCCGCGATTGCGGAAATTCCGCTCGACGATGTCGGCGACGAACCGCCGCGGCCTTCGCGTTTCTCCAATGACGTACGGACCAAAAGCACCGAGGAGACGCGGGCACCATCGACGGGTAAGGGTGCTCCGACCGGAGCGGGTACGGAGAGTCAAACCATCATACATTGAGGATCGTTCCGGCGCTCCGACGGATTGATGGTGCAGGGCAAAATTGCAAGAATTTTTGCTAATCCGATTGCGTCTAATATTCGATGGTAAGCTAATATAGTTCAGCCCTTGGAGGGTACGTTAGTCAGATGGCTGCAAAAGGGAAAAGCTCCGACCGATCCGGAAGAATTGAAGCGCTGGCGCCTCGATGAGCAGGCGAAGGAGCGCGCCAAACGCGATCGCGAAAAGGCCGAAATCGGCTCGCTATGGAGCCGCCGCGACTTCCTCGGCCGCCTCGGATGGGGTGGCTTCGGCGCGTTTGCGACGATAGGACTCCTCGCCGCGGTCCGCAGCGCATTTCCGCGCGTGCTGTTTCTGCCGCCCTCGAAGTTCAAGGCCGGTTTCCCCGATGATTACGTCGTCGGTGAAGTTAGCGAAAAGTTCAAGCAGGATTTCCGTACCTGGATCATTCGCACCAAGCAAGGCTTTTACGCGATCTTCGCCAAATGCACTCATCTCGGATGTACTCCGCGATGGCTGAAGGCGGAGCAAAAGTTCAAATGCCCCTGTCATGGCTCCGGTTATTACATCAGCGGCCTGAACTTCGAAGGACCCGCGCCCCGGCCGATGGATCGCTTCAAGATCAGCGTCGGGGATGACGGGCAGCTGATCGTGGATAAGTCGGTCCTTTATGAGATGGCACCCGGCGTCGATCCCAACGAGCAGCACCCGGAAAGCATTTTGAAGATAGCTTAAAGCATTCAGCTAGATTGCCTATCGATGTAATCTCAAGGCGCGGTCGGAAACGATCGCGCCTTCTTTTTTAGAATCTTGAGGAGTCCCGCATCATGCCGAAAATCAAGGCCGGAAATATCAATCTCAACTACGACACCTTCGGCGAGGGCGAGCCGCTCCTCCTCATCATGGGATTCGGGATGCCAGGCATCGCATGGCTGCCGTCGCTGCCGATGCTCGCTGGTTTTAAGTGCATCTACTTCGATAATCGCGGTACCGGGATGAGCGACAAGCCGGAGGGCGTTTACACCATCGAGCAGATGGCCGATGACGCGAGCAACCTTTTGAGCTCACTTAACATCCGCAGCGCCAAGGTGTTCGGTGTCTCGATGGGCGGGATGATCGCGCAGGAACTCACCCTGCGCCATCCCGAGAAGGTGGCGAAGGTCGTCCTCGGATGCACCACGGCGGGCGGACCCGAGGCGAAAATGGCATCGCCGGAAGTTGCGATGAAGCTGGTCGAAGGAACCAAGCTGATGGCGTCCAATCCGGAACAGGGGCTCGACACCATCATGCCGCTGCTCTATCCGGAGGAATTCGCCACGGCGCATCCTGAGATCAAACAGTTGATGCTCGCGGGAATGCGGATGATGCCGCCGACGCCGTCCGATGCGGTCGATCGCACTATCGCGGGGATCATGACGTTCAACGCCTCCGATCGCCTCGCTCAGATAAAATGCCCCGTGCTAATCGTTCACGGCGATCAGGATCTTTTGATTCCGCCCGAGAATGCGCAATTGATCAAAAGTCACATCCCCCAGGCCGAGGTCTTCATGATCCCCAACGCCGGTCATGCGTTCCAGGCCGCCGACCCGATCGGGATTCATCAGCGCATCGTGCAGTTCCTGAAAGCTTGAGGTCCGCACAAAATACGGAGGCGACTACCATGCCGGGCATCGACCATTTGATGATCAACGCCAACCAGTATGAGGCATCATTGAAGTTCTATTCCTGGTTGATGCCAAAGATCGGCTATCCGGAAAAGCACACCTACGGCGCCGAAGATCCTATGACCGGGTTCTACGGCCCGGGCGGAAGCTTCTGGCTTTCGAATTCGGCGACCAATCTGCGCAGCGACAACTTCCACAAGCGGCGCGTCGGACTGCGCGAGATCGCGTTTCGCGCCGACAGCCGGGCGCAGGTTGACGCGGTCGCGAACGAGGTCGAAGCCAACGGCGGAAAGATCCTCGATGCGCCCCAGGAATATCCGCAATACACGCCGGAATACTATTCGGTGTTTTTCACCGACCCCGACGGCCTGAAGCTGGAAGTGGTCAGCTATTCCGAATGACAAGCTGACGCAGATGCCGCCAGCTTGTCATCTTTGCTAGCGACGCATCTTCACGCGTGGGTTGGAGCCTCATGGATTCCATTGGGTCCGGGATGCAGCCGGCGAATCCGCTCTTGCTCTTCGCGCATGCTGCGGACCCGCATCTCTTCCGGTTCACCCAGCGGCACCACTTCGCGCAAGGTCGAAGCGTTGTAGAGTTCCGCAAACGATGCGTAGGCGGCGATCAATCCCGAGATGACCGCGCATATTCCCGAGATCGCGGCCAACAAAGTTGCGCCCGTGAACATGGCGATGCCTGCCAGCACCAACGACACCCACAGAAACAACATCGTCGCGCTGAAGGCCGCCGATTCATTGAACGCAGCGATCCACATGTACAGCACCACCGCGCCGGTCACCACGAAGATCAGGCCTCCGCTGAACATGCTGGCCATAGCGGCCGTGCGAGTAGCCGTCAGCGGCAAGCCACCCATTCCCCATGACAGGTAAAATGCCCCGAGGAAACTGAACGTAGTCGCCGCGACCGGATCGCCATACGCAAACGACCACATTCCGGCGAGCAGCTCGGCCAAACCACCCAAAAAGACTGCCTGTAGGAAATAGGGATCCCACGCCGCGGGGGCCTGGAAAATCAGTCCCACTCCCATCAGGACGGTGGTGGTTGCGAGCGCCGCAAGACCGAGCGGGATTGGCGTTGCAATACCCTTGTCTCGACCTGGCCTAAACATGGATGAACCTCCAGTAGGACCAGGCGCGAGCGCGGGTCAAGCATCCAGAATTGGATGCTTGAGATTCGGACCCCAAAACTTCCGCCTGGGCCCGTTACGAAATTTAGGAATCCATTTTCTTCGACGAGCCCGCGCGGCCAGTTATTCGTTTCGTAAACCACCTGTCTCGCGTGCCCCTAGCCATCGCACGGAGTTAGTGAAATGTTGGAGAATTCGACGCCATCGGTTGAGATGGCATAACGGATGGTTGATGCCAAATACGTCAATTTACCAAACCCAAGCCACCACGAAGCATCGCCGGTGGTGTCCTGAGCGCTTCGCGACGCGCTCTGAGGAATGAGACTTGGTGCGACGATAAAAGTGCAAGAACAAACCCACTTTCAAGCTGCGCGAAAGTCGAGATTTACCAAACGAAGCCAAATAATGCTGGAGAATCAAGGTATTTCCGAAATTGAGGTGCAGGGTTCATCGCTTTTTATGGTCTGCCGCAATTCATCGGAGCCATCGACGAACCCAATTCATGATGAGCAGCCATCGAAAATTACGAAAACAAACCCACTTCCCGGCCATGCCGAAAGTGGCCCTGAGGGCGACGAGGGACTCCGTCGCCGTCATTTGAGGCTTCACGAAAGCGCGAAAACAAACCCACTTAATGCAGCATTTTCAAGGCTTTTATCTTCCAGGCTCCACAACCACCCGCTTGTCGCCGGCCCTGCCCTTGCGGCTCAGCTGCACCCGCTGCGCGTTCAGCTCGATCACATATCCATCGGGGTCGGCCACATATGCGTGCCGCTCGCGGATGCCCTCGAATTCGTATTCGTCGCGGCTGAGGAGTCGGCCGCCGGCAGCGACTACCTGCGCAATCGCGTTATCAACGTCGTCGTCGCGCTCCAGGTTGAGACCCCAATGACTAAGCCCGCCACCGCCTATCGACGCGCCGTCGACCTTCGACAGCGCGATGACGTCTTCGCAACCGGGGGTGCTGAAGATCATCTGACGGCCGCGCGGATACTGCCCCATCGGCCCGTGATAGTCGGTCAGCAGCTCCAGTCCGAAAACCTGCTGGTAAAAGCGCGCCGAGCGCTCGATGTCAGAGACATTGAGATTGATGTGCGATAAACCCCGGGTGCGGATCATGGGAGCTTCCTCCTGCTTGCTTCCATTTAGATAATCGTCTAATTAGATAATTGTCAAGATAGATGGGAATCTAATTAGAGGATCGTCGAATCATGGATCCCGCCACTGCGCTGCTGCGCTTCTTCAAATCACTGGCCGACGAAAGCCGGCTCAAGATCATCGGCCTGCTTGCCGCCGCCGAGCACAACGTGCAGGACCTCGCGAGGCTGCTGAAGCTCAAGGAGCCGACCGTGTCCCATCACCTGGCGATCTTGCGCGAGGCGGGACTGGTCGGGATGCGCACCGATGGCAACACCCACTGGTATAGCCTCGATTTCGAAACGCTGCGGTCGATCAGCCGCATGGTGCTGACGCGCGAGAAGCTGGCCAGCATCGCCACCGATCTCGATGCTGAGGATTGGGAACGCAAGGTGCTCAGCAACTTCATGGATGGCGAGCGCATCAAGGACATTCCGACCGCACGCAAGAAGCGATGGGCAATCCTCAAGTGGCTGGCGGGGCGCTTCGACCCCGAGGCCGAGTACAGCGAGAATCAACTCAACGAGATCATCAAGCGACACCATTGGGATACCGCGACGCTGCGGCGCGACATGATCGGCTACCGGATGCTGACACGCAACAAGGGCATTTACCGCCGCCTGCCCGAATCCGAATGGCACCGCGAAGAAAAATGGGCCAGCCGCGACTGATCCTTCTCGCCTGGAGGTCAGCCCCGCGTTCGCGAGCCGATCAGCGCGCCGCTCGCGAGCGTGCGAGGATCGCGCACCGTCCATTTGCCACGCTCGACGATGCCGAAGAATTCCTGGACCGCGCGATTGAACGCATCCGGCTCCTCGAGATTCACCGCATGCCCGGTGCGCGGCACCATCCAGAGACCGGCGCTGGGAATCGAACGCTTCAGGAAGATGTTCGCATCGAGGCAGGGTTCGTCTTCGTCACCGCATACGAGGAGCAGCGGCACCGTCAACCTGGATAGCTGATCCTCCAGATCGTAGAGCGAGGGGCGCAGTCCCTGGTAGTTGCGCAAGGTGAGAGCCGATCCCTTAGGCGAATGCTCGCTCAGATGTTGCACGAAATCTTCCCATCCGCGCGGATCCTTGTTTTGCAGTTGCACCCGCGTCGGTCCGAGTCCCAATGCTTTCGCGATCGCCGCCGAACCGTCTTTGAGAAATCGCTCCGCGGTCGCGTCGCATTGTTTCTTGAAAATCTCGCGCTCCGATTTCGGCGCGCCCGAACCGCATCCCGCGACGACCAGCGCGCTCGCCATTTGGGGATAGCGCATCCCGAAATGCAGCGTCGCGAAGGCCCCCATGCTCAGGCCGACGACATGCGCTTTGGCGATCGCCAGATGCTTCAAGACCGCGGCGATGTCATCGGTCGCATGATCCTGTCCATAGAGAGCGTCGTCGTCGGGAACCTCGGAGGGCGGATAGCCGCGCGCATTGAAGGTGATGCATCGATAGTGGCGCGAGAACCACCTCACCTGGGTTTCCCATTCCCGATAGTCGGAACCGAATTCATGAACGAAGATGATCGGATGGCCGGCGCCGGTTTCCTCGAAGTAGAGTTTTGCTCCCGATGATTGTGCATATGGCATAGCGGATCTCCCCAAAGATTACTTCTAAATAGTATGCTTGGGCGATATGAAAAAGGTCTTGATGGTCTGCACCGGGAACAAGGATCGAAGCCCCACTGCCGCAATGCTTATCGCCGAGATGTGCGCGCCCATGTGGGTGACCTCGGCCGGCACGGAGTCCTGGGCAAAGAACCCCGTCAACCAGGAATTGATCGACGAGGCCGATGTGATCTGCGTGATGGAAGAGGCGCATCGGCGGGTCATCCTCGAGCGCTTCGGCGACGCACACGCCGACAAGGTCGTCGTGCTCGATATCCCCGACAACTACATCTGTTGGGAAGCTTCGCTGGTGCAGCTACTCAAACCGAAGCTGCGCGCGGCGCTCGGAATCGTCAGCCCGCACATTCATCCCGCCCATCGATCATCTAACTGAGGGTTTCGTCGAAGAGGCGCAGCACAGCTTCGGCGAAGGCTCGCATGTTTGCGACGCGATCGCTGTTGCCGGTCCGAATGACTGCCGCGCGCTCGCTCGGCCCTACCACCGCGATACAGGTGGTTCCGGCGGCGTCGCCATAGCGGCTTCCAGTCGGACCTGCGGCACCGATTTCCGCGAGGCCCCAGGTTGATGACAATCGATCCCGCGCACCTCGCGCCAGAACAAGCGCGGTCGCTTCCGTGATCCCGCGCATCCCTTTGAAAGTTTCCTCGGTGAAGCCCAGCAGCTCCTGCATCGATTTGCGGGTATAGACGACCACGCCGCCGAGGAAGTAGGCCGACGCGCCCGGCACGCTGAGCAGTGATGCCGCGATGAGTCCGCCCGACGATGACTCGGCGATCGCAACCGTCTCTTTTCGTTGTTTTAGGGTCGCGCCGATTTTTTCAGCCAGCGGCAGCAATTCTTTCATAGTAGTTGATTGCCTCGATATTAATGAGCGCAAACCTACCCAGAGGCCTAGCGTTCCTGCAAGCGGATGCGAATTTACTTCGTTGTGGGGGACGGCGCGGCGGAGGGTGACGCCTCCGGAGAAGGCATCGCCTCGAGGGGGGCGGGGATGTACTCAGGCGGGAAAATCTCGCGCCGCCAGCTCAGCAGCAGCAGCGTCAGGTCGCGCGCTTGTTCAGGCGTGAAGTTGAAGGTCGGCATCACCGTATGCGGCGAAATCTGGTCGGGCGCCATCAGATGTTCGTAGTTCCAGTTGAACAGGGTGTTCACGCCAGTCACGTGGCTGAAGTCGAGCAGCTCAGGATCCTTGTCGCCGAAGTATGTGATCTCCGGTGCGGTCGCGCCTCCGCGCCCCTCGACGGTGTGGCACACGATGCACTTTTTCTTCTTGAACAGTTGCTTCGCCGCGTTGATCTGATCCATACCCGGCGTCGCGACATCGTGGCGATGGCAATAGTTGCAGCGCATCTGCATCAGCTCACCGCGCGTGAGGTCGTAGCGGGTCGCGATGCCCGTCCACAGCATCGGATCGTTCCAGCCGTGGTCGCCATGCGCGGCTTCGGCGGTGGTCGCCCATCCCTGTCCGCCATGGCAAGGCGTACATCCGAACTGCTGGAACGGATGCTGATCCATGTAGGGAAGATTCGGATGCGGCATCAGCGGCTCACCGAGAGTCGCGGGGAGCACGGCGCCCCAATCGTAACCGAGATGACAGGTGACACATCGATCGACGACGTTGATCTTGGGAATCCAGATTTGTTTGATGCCGCTTTGAAACGCGTCAGCCTTTTCGACGCCCGCGTATTTCTGCAGTGTGTTGCGAAAGGTTCTTTGAATCGGCCGCCATGATGGAAAAGCCTCGCGCCATAGCGCGAGCGCGACCAGCGCGAGGAACACGAACGACATCGCCACCAGCCATCCGTAGTCGGTCGCCTCGTAGGATTGTTGGTTACTTGCCATCGCGGGACTAGAACATCCTCGGCATGACTGGACGTGGAGTGCCGGGTAGATAGATCTTCCAATAAGGCCCGCGCAGATAGACGCCAACGATGATCAGGATGACGATCACAACAATGGCTCCGGCAAAGACGCCGTTCTGATTGCGACGGGTACTCGGAAACCATCGGCCCTCGGCGCTTTTCGGGGAGCGATCGAGCCACGGCCACAGCGCCAGCACGATCAACAAAAATCCCGGCAGTAGGATGCCGCCGAGGAAGCCGCCACTGATAGTCAGCGGACCGAGGCGCACGGTAGTGGAGGCGACCAGCTCCTGCAGCCAGACGAAGTACCAAGGCGCCTTGGCCGGATTGGGCGTGATCGCGGCGTTTGCAGCTTCTTCGAGCGGCGCGTTGAAGAGGATCGCCGCGAGCAATGTCACGTTGAGAATCGCGAGAAAGACCAGCATCATGCGCCGAGTCAGGTTCGGCGACGAGGTCACCAGGTCCTGCTCCTCGAGGTCGGTTGAGCTCAGCACCTGCACCGAAGTTCCCGGCGTCAGCCCGAACATCGAGTAGCTCTTGGTAGTGGGCATCTCCTTCGGGCGCATCGTGCGGTCGGAGCGAATCGGTTCGACCGCCGCGAGGCCGCCGTCCTTGCGCACCCGCCACATGTGATAGGCGAAGAGCATCCAGAGCATTACCGGCAGGAAGAAAACGTGCAGAACGTAAAATCGAAGCAACGTCTGCTGGTCGATTTGATTGCCGCCAAGCAGCAGAAAGCTGATGGTGCCGCCGACGATCGGGGCCTCGCGCGCGATGTTGGTGCCTACGGTCACCGCCCAGAACGCAAGCTGATCCCACGGCAGCAAATATCCGGTGAACGAAAGCAGCAGCGTCAGCATCAGCAGGACGACGCCGACCAGCCAGTTGGCCACGCGCGGGCCGCGATACGCACCGGTGAAGAACACCCGCGCCATATGCAGGAAGACCACTGCCACCATGCCCTCGGCGGCCCATCGATGCTGATTGCGCAGGATGCGCCCGAAACTCACCGCGAATTCGAGATCCTTGATGCTTCCATACGCGCGCTCAGTTGACGGCACGTAAAAGAACATCAACATCACGCCGGTGACGGTGAGGATGAGGAACAGGGACGCCGACGCGGTCCCGAGCCACATCGAGTAATTCCAACTCATCGCCGCGCGCGTGATCTTCGCGGGGAACCAATGCAGCCACATGTTGCGAACGATCGCTTCCGAGGATTCGCGTTCGCTTTCCGGCGACCACGTCCAGGTGATCGCGCGCCACAGCTTCGCCAGCCGGTTGCGCATGCTAGGCCTTTCCTTTCGCCGCGAGGCGGAAGCCGGGCTTCACGTCGATTGCGCTATCGACTTCGAGGAAACCATCAGGGGACAGCTCGGTATCGAACCAGTTGAGTGGGCGCGGCGCCGGCCCTCCAATCACCTCGCCTTCCGGGGTGAAGCGGCTGCCATGACAAGGGCAGTCGAATTCGGTGCCCTTCCACTGCACGGTGCATCCGAGATGGGTGCAAATTGCGGAGATGACGTGGAAATCGTCCTTCTCGCGCACCACGTAGAGGCGGTGGGCGGAATCAAAGGTGAAGCCCGGCGGATATTCGTCGGGGCGCTTGAGTTTGAAGCGAGTCGGCGGCTCATAAAGAATGTTGGGGTAGAATGCCCGTCCTGCTGCGCCGATCTGCGCGATGAACGCCGCAACGACCGAGCCCTTGCCGAGCAGACGCAGGATGCGCCGGCGCTCAGGGTCCGCGACCTCGGGCTTTTTCATGTGACGCGGATCGCTCACCTCGCTTCGACCTCCTCGAACTGGAATCGCTCCATCGTGATCGCCGAGGTGGGACATCGGATCGCGCACAGGCCGCAGCGGATGCACTTCGCCTCATCATAGAGGAACACGCTTGCGACGCCGTCGGCGCCGACGATCGGATTTATCGGCACCTGGTCGGCGATTCGATCGGCGGGCGTGAAGTGCAGGCAATGTTCGGGGCAGATATCGACGCATCGATTGCACAGGATGCAGCGCGCGCCGTTGTAAATCGGATGCACGTGGCAATACAGGCACCGGCTGGCCTGTTCCCTTGCTTCCTCACTGGAGAGCGCGGGCTCGACCTCGGTGATTCCGCTGCGCCGCTCGAGTGGCACGATCGGAATATATCGATCGATCCGCTCATACTGCGGAACCATCTTGTAGCTGTCGGTAGGAATCTCCTCCACAATGACCCGCATCTCGCGCGGCGCGATGGTTTCGCCATGCAGATAGGCGTCGATCGAGCGCGCGGCGAGCTTGCCCTGCTGCGCACAGGTGATGAGCAAGGAGGGCGGAAAAGCCGCGTCGCCGCCGGCGAAAACGCCAGGAACATTGGTCGCGAGCGTCACCGGATCAATCTTGAGCGATCCCGCCGGGGTAGTTTCGACACCGTCTTCAGGTTTGAGGAAAGAAAGATCGGGCGCCTGCCCAATCGCGAGGATGATGGTGTCGGCCTCGATGGTGCGGCGCTGGGATTCGTCGAACTCGGGCTTGAAGCGGCCGGTGTCGTCGAACACGCGAACGCATCGCACCAGCTCGATTCCAACCGCCTTGCCCTCGCGCACGATGATGCGCTTGGGTCCCCACGACGGGATGAAGCTGACGGCTTCCTCGCGCGCAACTTCGAGTTCCTCGCGACCCTGCTCGGATTTCATCGCCGGCATCTCGCGTTCTGATTCGAGGCTGATCGACGTCAACTTCGAGCGCGCCGCGGCGCGCCGCTTCCCGCGCGACGTCGAGGGCAACCCGCATCGTACTGCCTTCGACGGCTTCTTCATCGGCGGTCGAAATGGACAGGCCGGGCACCATTGCGCGAACGGCAGTTCGAGCCGCATCGATCGCGACCAGACCGCCGCCGACCACGACAACCTTTCTGCCGAGCGGAACCCGATAGCCGCGATTGATATTGAGAAGATAATCGATCGCCTTGATGACGCCGTCAGCATCGGCATTTTCGATCGGAACGCTGCGGCCGCGCGACGCGCCCACCGCGACGAAGATCGCGCCGAAACCATCGGCAAGCAGTTCGCGAACTCCGAAACTCGCTGTGAGCGGCGTGTTGTAGCGAAACTCGACGCCCATCGATTCGATCTCGGCAGCCTGCCGATCGATGACTTCGCGCGCGAGCCGATACGCGGGGATCCCGTAGCGCATCATGCCACCTGGTGCGGGCATCGCTTCGAACAAAGTCACCCGATATCCCATCAGCGCAAGATCGTGCGCGCATGCCATCCCGGCCGGGCCGGCGCCGACCACCGCGACGCGCGGTGCGTCTTTGCCCCGGTTGCCACGCTGGAGAATCTGATCGGCATGCAGAGGAGAGACGCTGCCACCGCCCATCGGGCCGGTGAGGACTTGCTTGAGGGTCGCCGTCGAGAGCGACTCCGGACCGAACTGGTCGGCGAGAAATCGTTTGAGCGCGCGGATAGTGACCGGGGCGTCGATTTTGCCGCGCCGGCAGGCATCTTCGCAGGGAGCGCCGCAGCCGCGACCGCAGATTGACGCGATTGGGTTGGGGTCGCGCGCGACGCGATAAGCTTCGGCGAAACGTCCCTCGGCGATGAGTTGCACGTAGCGGCCGGCGTCGGTCTTGACCGGGCACGCATCGAGGCAGGGGACATTCTTACGAAACCACCAGAGGTCGCGCGGTTTCGCATCCACCATGGTCGCCATGAAAATCCCTGTTCCGCGAGGCAGCTACTTCTTGCAGAAGGTGCGGATATAGGCGACGAGGTCCTTTATTTCAGGATCCTCGAAAGCGTTATTCCAGGCCTGCATGTCGCCGCTGAAGCCATTGGCCTTGCCACCGTTCTTGATGACGTTAAACAGCGTGGCATCGGATTCCTTGGCCATCCGGGCGCAATCGGTGAAATCGCGCGGCTTGGTCGCCAGCGTCGCGGCACCGCTGCCGTTGCCCTTGCCGCTGTCGCCGTGGCACTTGGCGCAGAAAGTCTGGTAGTTACTTTTCGCGTCGTCGGCATGCGAAGCCGGCGCGATAAGGATCAAGGCCGCTCCCACCAACATGCCGCTCAAAATCGCCTTCATGGTTCGCATCGATATCTCCCTTCCACGCTAACTGGTAGCTGAGTTTCCTAGTCGCGGCCAGCCTTGAGGTATTCGAGAATTGCGCGCGCATTCTGCGCGGGCAGATTCGGCAATGCGCGCATATGCATCATGATCTGGTCCCATTGGTAGGGAGCGAACTCCGAGCCGGGGCGCGCGTTGTGACATTGATTGCAGTAAATCGGCCATAGCTTCGCGCCGAGGCGAATCTGCTCACGCTTCTCAGCTTTGGTTTCTTCGGCAGCGGCGCAAGGAGTCGCAATCGAACCGGCTACCGCGCCGAGCAGGATTAACGCGATTAGAAGTTTTTTCATCGCCATCACCCCTTAGAACCCGACCGTGAACTGGCTCAGGAAGGCTTTGTCGTTCGGGATCGATCCGGCTGGAGTGGTCATCCCGGCGCCGTTGATGAAGGTCCCACCGGCGCGCGGCAACTCGAGGTCAAACTCGTTCTGCCAGACGATCGATGGCGCTATCCAGTAGTCGAGGCCGAACGCCACCTCGCGCGAATGGGGCGCGTACTGCGCCGGCGAGCCGTTGATGCCGAAATCAGGAACCAATCCCATCTGGGTGCCGCCGGCGCCGACACCAGTGGCACCAACGATGTCATCGCTATCGACGAAGTGCTGGTTAACTCCGGAATACCGAATCAGCGGTTCGAGCCGATGGACATAGTCGTTCAACTGGTCCGGTACTCCCGGCAGGTTCAGATTGTTGAGGAAGTAACCGGCCTGGATATACCAACCTTCTCGATTATCCTGCGAGTAGGGGCTGGGCATCTGACGATAGGACTGAACCCATGACCCGCGGGTCTGCAAGCTGCCCCACAAATAGGCGAAGTCGACACTCCAGGAGGTCAGCCAATTGCCATCGAGCCATTTGCCGTCATAGGTGGAGGCTCCAACCTCGAGGCGTCCAAGGTTCGCATCAAGCGGCAGCGGATAGACGCGGAAGCGTCCACCAAATGATTTGCCATTGCTCTGCTTGGATGCGATCGCAATCGGGGCGTCCGCGGCGGCGCCGGGAACGTTGGCGCTGTAGCCGGGGCCCTGGCCGATATAGACAGTGTAGTCGAAGTCCTGGCCAACCTCGCCCCACTGCATTCCGCCGCGGAGTTGGAGGCCCAGCTCGGAGGGCGGGACGACCGGTTCGACGCCATAAGGCAGCGGCGCGGTTACGAACCGGTTCACCCACATCGGGCTCTGATCCTCGTACCAATCGCCGAACGGCAAATCGAATAAGCCACCTTCAATCGTCACGTCGTCATTGGGGAAGAGGTAGAAAATGGCGTCGGACAAATCGGTGCCCGTGCCGTTGTTACCAAACCCGGCTTCGAGCACGCCCTCGAAAAGGATCCAGTCATTCGGCCGATAGAGCAGCATCGGCTCGAAATCGAAAAAGAAGGAGTTCTGGCTCTGATGGCTTAGCCCCGCGAGAGCGCCGCTCTGTTGGTCCGCGATGAAGTCCATCCCGGCCGAACCAGTAAGCGTGAAGGTATGGGATCCGAGGTAGCTCTGAACCGCCTTCGCCATGCCGGTCGGCCCGGGGCCTTCCTCGACGCTTTGCTGGAGCGTTTTGACCTGCTCGGTGGTCTGCACGGTTTCGGTTTTGATCTGAGCATTGGTGGCTTTGATTTGCGCGTTTTCGGACTCCAGCTGCTCGACGCGCTGCTCCAGGCGCTGGATCTTCTGCAGTGCTTGCTCACGATCCGCAGCGAGATCTTTGATCTCTTTCTTGATCTCGCGGAGTGAGGAGCCATCAGAGTCGGCGCTCCACGATGAAATCGGCATTAAAAGGATCAGAGCCGCGAGGAGGCCCAGTGGCAGGAGGAACTTGCCCGCTATTTGCATCTTTCTTGTTCCATCGTCGCCAAGAACGTTTCTAATTCAAAAGGTCCCCGAGTATTCGCGCTGCTACTGAGCAAGGCTTATGCCTCGTTATGGAGAATCGACGTAGGGGAACAAAAGAGTCACTTATCGCGTCGTATTGACGCGAGGGCGAGCGTCGCGTGGAGGATCGCCACCGCCAAGAAAATGTCGTGTGATGCGAACGGAACCGGCACTGACGCCGATCGCGCCAGTTATCCAAGCGTTATCACTGGAAAACGCCGGGCGAGCGGGAGAAACTTAGGGTCGCGCAGTTTTGATCGGCTTGAGGAACTTCAAAGTCATCCGATCGCTTTCGCCGATCGCGAGGTACTTGGCCTTGTCGACATCCTTCATCGCGAGGCTCGGCGGCAGGGTCCACACGCCCTTCGGATAGTCCTTGGTATCTTTGGGATTCGCGTTGATATCGGACTTGCCCGCGAGGATAAATCCCGCTTCCTCGGCCATCGTGATCACGAAATCCTCGCGCACGTAGCCGGACGCCGCCTTGGGATCCTGCGGCTTGGACGGGTCGCCTCGATGCTCGACAACTCCCAGGATGCCGCCAGGCTTGAGCGCCTTGTAGATCGCCTTGAAGACCGCCTCGCCGTTCCCACCGCGCATCCAGTTGTGGACATTGCGAAAGGTCAGCACCATATCGGCGGAACCGGCCGGAGCAATCTGCAGGTGATCGGGAGGGTCCATCTGCGTGACGATAACCTTGCCGAAACGCGCGGGATCATCGGCCAGCTTCTTCTTGTATTCAGCCGCGTTCTCTCCCTGCGAGACAGCGGCATACAGCTTGCCGTCGTCGTGGAGATAGGGCGCGAGGATGTCGGTATACCATCCGCCGCCCGGCCAGATCTCGACCACGGTCATGTCGGGCTTGATACCGAAAAACGTGAGCGTCTCAAGCGGATGCCGATATTGATCGCGCGCCCGATCCTTGGCGCTTCGGCTGGTGGAATCGACCGCGTTTTTGAGAGCGCTCGCGGCATCATTCTGCGCCCATCCAGCTTGAGGATGAAAGGTGAGTATCGAGAGGATGAGGCCGAGAGTGAGCGCAAGTTTCGATGTCATGGCATCGATTCTTATATAGATGATGCGGCTCCGCCAGACACAGATTCGCTGCTAGATGGTGTCGGATACTCCCGGAATGAACAGCGGCTCCATCGCATAGCGCGCGATGTCCGCCTCCATCTCGGCGGAAGCAGGCGCCGTGGCCACCTCGCTCGCGGCTTCGAGGATGGTTCGCAAGATGGTCGCATCGCTCGAAGTGTTGAGGAACAGTCCCGGCCTGCTCAGCACGAAATGCGCGGCGCGCCGGATAGCGTCGCGATCGCGCAATGGCTCATACCAACTGAACTTCCGCTCGTTGCCATTTTGCCATCGGCGGCGCGCGACCGACTTGATGGTCTGAGTCGCAACGCCTCGCTCATTGCACAGTTTGATGAGCGCCTCAACGTCGGAATTGTATTGCGGGATCCCCAGCATCGTGAAGTTGTAGGGAAACAGAACCGAGTCGAACGGAAAGTGCTCGAGGCTGCGGCGATGCATCGCGGCGACCTGCGTGCCATGTCCGGTCACCCCAATGAACCGTACCAGGCCCTTCTCGCGCGCCTCCACCAGCGCCTCCAACGCGCCATGCGGCCCGAGCGCGGTTTGCCATTCTTTTTCATCGACCAGGTTGTGCATCTGAATGAGATCAAGCTGATCGACTCGCAGGCGCTCGAGCGAGCGATGCAGACTGTCGCGCGCGCCTTCATAGGTGCGATCGCCCGTTTTGGTGGCGAGGAAAAAATGCTCGCGATGCTCGCGCATCCACGGACCGAGGCGTAGTTCCGAGTCGCCATATGCAGCGGCAGTATCGATGTGGTTGACGCCGAATTCGAGCAGGACATCCAGAATCGGATCGGCCTTGTCCTGTTTCATCCCGCCCAAGGCGGCGGCGCCAAAAATCACGCGCGAACTCTGATGACCGGTTTTTCCGAACTGAGCCTTTTCGATCATTGTCCACCTCGGGAGTCGAAGGAGATCACATTTCTACTATCGCAATCGCAGTCCCTCGGAAAACTACTTTCCAGGAAAGCCTACCAACTCATCCTCCATCGGCTCCTGGCCCGTGATAGCTGTCGGCGCGCCCTCAATCGACAACCGAATCGGCGTCTCGCCCTTTTTCTCGATGGTGTACTTGCTGAGCATCATGTTCTTGAACTGCATCGGGACTCCATCGCAGGCGAGAAACGATGGGCCATTGCAAATCTGAATATGAAGATGCGGTTCGGTCGAATTGCCGCTGTTGCCGAGCCTTCCGAGCACCTGTCCGACGTGAATTGCATCGCCTTTTTTCACCGTAATCGTGCCCGGACGGAAGTGCGCATAGCCGACGTAATGACCGCCGCCGATATCCTCGACGATGTTGTTGCCCGCCATGATGGCGGGCGTCATCTCCACTGCCAGCTTATCCGAATGCGGAATGTTTTCCGCTATCCCATCCAGCGCCTCCACTACGCGGCCATCTGCGACCGCCGCGACAGGCACATCATAGGCGTGATAGCTCGAATTCTGATGCTCATCGCCGCTGAAGGTGTTGCCATCGGCGCCAAGCTTTATCCAATCGATCGCGTAACGCTCGGGCGACCTGGCCTTGCCGTCCAACACGATAACCGCGCGCCGATGTAGCGAAGTGTTGGAGGGACCGTTTGCAGCAAGCCATCGATCGCCGGATAGGGGAGCGTCGATGGTGGGAGCAGCCGCGGTTCTTTGGATATTTAGCGGCGCCAGTGGAATTAGTTGCGCATCTGAGGTGTCGCCATCCGGTTCGACGACCATCGCATTGTCGAGCACCGAGGGCGCTTGGCGTGAGCCAAAATTCAGAAATACGAACAGCATTCCTGACGCGCCGGGCGCTAGCACCGGATCCTGCGGCTTCAAATGGTCGCCCGATCCGAGCGCGATGAACGAAGCCTTCAACGGATCGCCTTCGACGGTAGTGTCGAAAGATGCGCCCGCGGATCCATGCACTCGCAGCGCGACGATGCGCGCCGGCTTCTTGCCGAAATTCGAAAGATAGATCTCATACGCGAGATGAGCCGTGCCATCACCAACGAAAGGTATCAGTGGTCCGAGCGACGGGGTCGCGCTCATCAGCACTATGCGTTGGATCGGCAGTGAGGCCGCCAAAGGAATATCAGCAGCTTGCGAGGAAACAGCGCTGAGAGTCAGCAGCGCCACGATGATTTCGATACCAACAATCTTCCTGATCACGCGGATACAGCTACCTTCCTGCCATACGATGCCGCAACCGAAACGTATTCGGACCGGATCATTCGATACTTTCCAATTGCAGATGGCGGTCGCTATGACACAATGGCGACCGGAATTATCGCAATGAAAAGGAGAGTTGATGGCTAAATCAGAGCGTTATCAGAAGGGCGCCGCCAAGATGAAAGAATTGTTCGGCGCCGAACCGCAGCCAGGCATGATGCAGGAAGACTTTCTCAATATCACCGTCGAGAATTTGTTCGGCGATATCTGGAATCGGCCGGGGCTCGAGCTCCGCGAGCGCTCGATGATCACCGTCGCAGCATTGACGGTGCTGGCTCGCGAGCGCGAGCTGAAAACCCATTTGCGCGGCGCGCTCAACGCCGGCATCAGCCGCGAGAAAATCACCGAGATCATGATCCATCTTGCGCACTACGGTGGATGGCCGGTCGGCGTCAACGGCCTACGCATCGCGCGCGAGGTCTTTGACGAGGCCGACGGCAAGAAGAAGTAGGAAACTAGCTGGTGTTATTTTCCGTTCGACCCCGGCAGATCGCAGAAGACCGCGGCCGCCACGACGGTCGTCCATAGACCGTCGCGGTCGCCGATTGCCGACTGCGTGATGTTGCGGGTCTGAACGATCTTGTCGGACAGCTTCCAGATGTCCTTGCGCTCGTCGTAGCTGACATTGGGATCGAAATCGACCCCGAGCGAGGTGGCCAGCATCGTCGCCGCGAGGTCTTCCGCGTAGTCACCGGCCTTCTGATCGGTTTGACCGAAGCTCTTATGCTCCGAGAGGTAGCCGTAGGAATTTTTATCGGCCGGGATCGCGAGGCCAACCGACGTCGCCACCAGCCGATGCGGTTCGTTGGTGGCGTTGTCATACATCACCGCAAAGACGATTTGCCCCGGGCTGAGCGTTTTGAGGCCATCCTGAATCGAAACCACCCTGCAATTCGGCGGAAAAATCGAGCTGACGCGTACCAGGTTGAACTCCGCGATGCGCGCGTCGCGCAGGGC
Source organism: uncultured delta proteobacterium (assembly GCA_963761255.1). Classification (GTDB taxonomy): domain Bacteria; phylum Desulfobacterota; class Binatia; order Binatales; family Binataceae; genus DATGKG01. Next base: position 197,300 of record CAVXGH010000006.1, on the reverse strand, counting down.
CAACTCGAACGAGGTCAGCTTCTCGCGATGCTTGCCGACGCCCTTGGTGAGAAAAATCGCTTTGCCTGTTGGCCCCATCTAGTTACCTCGTAGCTCGAGCGAGTTGATCACGACGTTCAAACATAAAGGAAGCGGAACCGTATTGCGAGAATGCTACCCTGCGGATTCATCATGCGGTAACAAAAGCATCGTCCGAGATAAAAAAGGGCCGGAAGTCGTCCGGCCCTTGGTGAGCGAGAGAGCGCTTGCTACTCACTCGGCGGGCATCGTAGCGGCGCGCTCGATTTCCGTTGCCGGGCAGGTTCGATCGGGTCGCTCAACCTCCGCGTCGATGGCAGGCTCAGCACCGTTTCGAGAAAATTCGCAAACCTTCGTGTGACGACTCTACGGTCATACCTCTGTTCAGCAAGCGCCCGCGCTCGACGACCCATCTCTTCGAGAAGCATGGGCGCATTCATGCATCGTGAAATCGTATCCGCCAGGGCGCGGCCGTCTCCGGGAGGCACGACAAATCCCACCTCGAAGTCCCTCGCGATGCGCGCGACCTCAGCTTCGCATTCCATCATCGCGACGAATGGTTTTCCGGCGGCGAGAATTCCATACACCTTGCTCGGCACCATGCATCCGGCCACACCGGCACCTAAGGGGACTAGATGCAGATCAGCGCTAGCCAGTACTTCACCCATTTCCGTCGGCTTCACGCGATCGAAAAAATCGACATTTTGCAGCCCGTATAGCGCCGCTTGATTTTCCAAATGCTTCTTTCGGGCGCCATCGCCGACAAAGACAAATTTCACTCGCGGATCCCCGCGCAGAAATCGCGCGCCCTCCAGCACCGCTTCCAGATTTTGGGTCCAGCCCAGATTTCCCGCATACATCACGACGAAGTTGCCAGAATATTTTTCCCGCCAGGCCGCGCCTGAATCTTGCGGCTTCACCGCCGCACAATCGATCCAATTCGGTATGACGGCGATTTTTCGCGCCGCTATAGCCTTGCTCCGAAGAAGCCGCGCCATATCATCTGAGAGCGCCACCACCGCATCGGCGCGACAATAAGCCAACTGGTTGGCGAAACGAAGCATCGCGAGCAGCGGCCGGTTCGTCAGCGCGCCGGTCGCCTTCGCCACATCAGGATATATGTCCTGGCAGTAGTAGATGAAGGAGCTTTTTTTGAAGAATTTCAGCGCCGCGCCAAGCACGCCGAGAACCGGCGGGTCAGTCTCCGCAACGACCACATCAGCGCGTTCGCGGAACGCGGCGATCGCGGCGAGGACAAAATAGATCGGGCGATTCAGGTGCCGCAGTCCCCGGCGATTGCCCGAGGTCCTCACTCCGAAGGTGCGCACCAGTCTCACGGCGCCATGGCTTTCGCGACGAATCACCGGCCAGATTCCGGGACGCGAGTTTTCGGCCGCACCGCAAATCACGGTGATCTGATGTTGTGTCGCAAGATCTTCCGCCAATTCCGTCAGCAGAGCTCCAGTAGCTTCGGTGTTGGGCCCGAATATTCGATTGAGAAAAAGAATCCGCGCCATGTTCCCTTCCTCAGTGGCTATTCGACTGACGACTCAGTCGTAGCCGCCAACTACCCACTAGCTGTTCGATTATTTCCGGCAGCGATACCGAAACGTGCCAACCGCACAACTCGTTTTGAATGCGAGTCAGATCGGAGATGTAGCAAACGTGATCGCCGATTCGATTTTCGTCGACATAGTCACACTCCGAATCGATTCCACTTACCCGCTCGACCATCTCGATCGCTTCGAGAATCGAACAACTGTTCGCGCGGCCTCCTCCGATGTTGTACACGGCGGCGCGGCGCGGCCGTTCGATGAAAGCGCGGATCGCTCTCACCACATCGAGTGAATGGATATTGTCGCGGACCTGTTTTCCCTTGTAGCCGAAAATTTTGTAACGCTTGTGCGCCAGATTGCAGCGCGCCAGGTAGCTGAGAAATCCATGTTGCTCCACGCCGCAATGGTTGGGGCCGGTGAGGCATCCGCCGCGCAGACACATCGTGTACATGCCGTACGAACGTCCGTATTCCTGGACATAAGCGTCGGCGGAAATCTTGGACACGCCAAACAAAGAGTGGGTGCTCTGATCGATCGGCATCGTTTCCGGAATCCCGTTGGCAAAATGCTCGTCGGCGTAGTCCCAGCGCCGGTCGAGCTCGCGCATGGCGATGTGGTTCGGCGCATCGCCATACACTTTGTTAGTGCTCATGTGAACAAACACGCCCTCCTCGGGACGCGCTTGCCGATACGCTTCGAGCAGGTTGAGCGTGCCGCGCGCGTTGACGTCGAAATCGTCAAACGGACGCTTGGCCGCGAGATCGTGGCTGGGTTGGGCCGCCGTATGGACCACCACTTCGGGCCGAAGCGTCGTCATCAATTCCGCGCACCGCGCACGATCGCGGATATCAACAGCGTGATGAACGAATTCGGGACAGGCCACCTCGAGGCGCCGCCGATTCCATGTGGTATCGCCTTCTGGTCCGAAGAAATCCGCGCGCATGTTGTTGTCGGCGCCGTGAACCGACCAACCCAGTTGGGAAAAATAGTTCACCACCTCCGAGCCGATCAGCCCGGACGAGCCAGTTACCAACATTGTGGCCATCGATGGTCCTCGTTTATGTCTGGAAAAGAGCGAGCGCGATGAAAACAGAAGACGGTTACAGACGCGACGGCAATTGCCCTTCGCCATCGCGGCGTATCACAAAATTTCCCAGCACCAGCAGATCCATTTTGGTTCTGAGGAAGCATTCCAGTGCCTGCTCGGGGCGGCATACGATCGGTTCGTTCTCATTGAACGAGGTGTTGAGGAGAACTGGCACCCGAGTCAGCCGAGCGAACTCGCGGAGCAGTTTGTAGAATCGGGGGTTCTGCTGCGCGTTCACCGTTTGTAGTCTTCCGGTCCCATCGACATGGGTGGTCGCGGGAATCTGACAGCGTTTTTCCGGCCGCACACTATGAGCCATCAGCATGAAGGGCGACGGCTGCGACTGAGTGAAAAACTCGCCGGCGGCTTCCTCAAGGATCGAAGGCGCGAAGGGTCGGAAGGCTTCGCGGCGCTTGATCTTGAGATTGAGAATGTCGCGCATTTCCGCGCGGCGTGGATCGCACAGGATGCTACGATTGCCGAGTGCACGCGGCCCCCATTCCATGCGGCCCTGAAACCAACCGACCACCCTGCCCTTCGCGATCTCAGTGGCCGTCAGGCGGCAGAGCGCGTCTTCTTGTGGAACCGCGCAGATGTGGCAGCCGAGGCGTTCGAGTTCCTCCGCGCGTCGATGAAGGGCCGCGCCGATCTCGCTTTCGCTGAACTCTGGTCCCCAGTAGGAATGCTCCATCACGAAGGAGCGCGGATGCCCCAGCGTCTGATGCCATACATACATCGCGGCGCCAATAGCCAGTCCGGCGTCGCCTGCAGCCGACTGAATATATACTTCGTCGAATCCGGTGCGTTCGACTATCTTTCCATTAGTCACACAGTTGAATGCCACGCCGCCGGCCAGACAAAGTTTTCGCAAGCCGGTTTTCTGCTGAAGACTCCGCAGACATTCGACGATGACTTCGTCGAGGCGAGCTTGCATTGAGGCCGCGATATTCTGATGACGCGTGTCGATCGGATCATCCGAGCCGCGCGCTGGCCCCAATCGTCGGACCAGGTAATCGGAAAACAACCGGCCCACCATCGGTTCGCCATCTTCCCACACCGTCTTCACTCCCTTTCGATGATGATTGAAGAACTCGGAAGCGAGTTGGAATTCAATTCGACCGCGATTCGGCGTCCGCACCACCTCACGCATCAAATCCAGAAATGCCGGCTCTCCGTACGACGCAAGGCCCATGACCTTGTACTCATCGCCATATTTGGGAAATCCGAGGTATTGCGTCAGCGCGGTGTATGCGAGCCCCAGCGAATCGGGAAAAGTAACTGCGCCAAGTGCTTCGATGCGATTGCCGCGGCCAACGCCCCACATTGTACTGGCAAAGTCGCCAAGACCATCGACGGAGAAGAGCGCAGCCTCGTCGAAGGGTGACACGAAAAATGTGCTCGCCATATGCGCCGTGTGATGCTCGACGCGATGAATCTCAAGCTGCCCTCGATCACATCCCAAAGCCTCAGAGACCGCGTTTTCGATAGTGGCGAAGGCGCCCTGCGCACGAAGCCGACTCGCGGAATTCGACGGCATTCGCAACCCGTGCCATACCTTGCGCAGAAAGCGTGCCCAGGGATCTCGCGCCACGGCCACGATGCGAACCTCGCGAGGCTTTGTTCCGGCAGCCTCGACTACATAGCGCAGCGCGTTGGCGGGGAATCCGGCGCTATGCTTAATCCGGTTGAAACGCTCTTCTTCCGCCGCGGCCACCAGCTGGTCGTCAGCAACGAGCGCCGCACTAGCGTCGCCATGATACGCGTTTATTCCGACAATCACGCTCACACTAGTAACTCATCGGATACTTCGTTCTGCCGGAGTGACTATTCGACGCATTACCACTTGGGACTGAAATCGGCGGGGCGTCCTCGAAACAAATAGAGTAGTTCGTGCGCGGGTCGGGCGAATGGCGAATCGTACAGGACGCGCGTGATCACGCGGCTATGGAAGATGCCGAGTGTTAGCCATTGAAACCAGGTTCGCTTCAGTTTGAAAGCCGGCCCGATGAAAGCCCCTATCCCATCATTGGTAACTAGAGACTCGCTGGTCGCCGGCATCATCGCTTCGGCCATCGCCAGCCGCAGATGAGGGATGGACCGCGGGTCGATTCCCATCACTTCGCAACACGCGCGCGAGCCTGCGCCGGCGTCATTCGATGCGATCAGTAAATCCTTGCGAACCGGATCGCCCTCGAGCGGACCGCTTCGATCGAGGAAGTACGTTCCGTCGAAGATCGCGAGTCGCGGCTGGAGGATTTTGTTGATCGCCAGAATCTTGCGCGCGAAATCTGAATGATGACGCAATCGCTTTGTATCCGGGAGGCAACCCCATTGATTTTTGAAGCCCAGGCTCACGCCAGTCATCATGTGAAGCTTCGGCACCGGCATCGTGATGAACACGTCAGTCTCGCGCGTAAGAAGTCTCGACAGCTCCACTGAGACAATGCTTCCGGCAATCCCGGTCTCGACCGTTTCGCGAGGATAGTTCGTAAGATTCACTGCTCGCGCTCCGTAGCGGCGGCACATCTCCGGAATGCCGTGGCCACTGAATGCTTCCTCCGCCGGCCACGAATAGGAGCCGCCGTCGGATTCGACGACATTGATATTGCGGGTGCGGGAACTGAGGGCACGCATCAGCGCTTCCAGCACGGCGGGGCTGGTTGTTACTCCGGGTTTGTAGGTCGGGTACGTCAGGTTCGGCTTGATCGAAACCCGCGCATTGGGTGCCACGATGGCTGACCAATCGAGCCATTCCAACGCGCGCTCGATTTCGCGATCGATGTCGCCGTCGACCCTGGATATCCAGACTTTGTGCATCAGGCAGCCGCCGATGCTTCGTGATGCCGCTGAAGTACCGAATCGAAGAGCGCGGCGTTGCGAGCCGCCGAATCATCGTGGGCTATGTAGTCCAGAGCGAATTCGCGTGCGCGATCGGACATACCTCGGTGCGCGTCGGCGCCCATCGCGATGCAATGCCTGAGCGTCGCTCGCATCAGATCTGGCCGCGCCAGCGGCAAATCCCATCCAATGCCTTTTTGTCGCAAATCGCGCCAGCGGGTTTGATCGCTGATCAGGACCGGGCATCCCGCCAGCATCGCTTCCAGGATAACGAATCCGAAACTTTCATTGGCGGTGGGAAGAAAAAACAGACCATGGCAACCAAACCAGTCAGGCAGCTCGGATGTAGCTATCGGGCCTGCGGATTCAGTTCGAATGTTTGCCCCGAGGGTGGCAATCAACTTTTTACATCGCGCCCAGTAGGCCGAATCGTCAATCGGACCCGCGATTCGAAATGTAATGTCGCCCTTCAATCCGCGCAGAGCGTCGATCGCGAGATGAAGATTCTTCACCGGCGTGATTCGCGAGAGGAATAAAATATCCAACTGCCCCCCGCGCTTCCGATACCGCGAGGGTTCCCAGCATCGATAGTCGACACTGAGGACATCCGGCGCTATCTCGATGTGGACGCCTCGCCCGATGACGTTGTGTATGTCGCGTGCCTCCTCTTCGCCCGACGCTTGCCAGATCACTCCATTGAGCAACCCGAGCGCGCGCGCCATCGCGAGGAAACTCTGCTTTCTTCCGGCTTTAACCGCGAGCGCTCCTGGAGCGAGTTCGCCGCGCGGCGCAATCACCAGGGGACGTTTTGGAATCACTCCCAAACGGCGAAAAATCAGCGGCGCGATCCCGAATCTGCGCGAGAAAATACTGTTCAGATGCAGGATGTCATAATCCGTCCGGCGGAGTTGTCGGCGCATTGCCTCCAGGGCCAGCGGATTCTCGCGCGCGTAAAAGACCTCGCAGCCGCGATTCACCACCCACTGGTTTGGTGCGATGCCGCGGTAGGATTTGGTATCTCCCAGATCTCGGTCCGCTGTCATCACCTTGAAATGGAATTGGTTGCCCAACGCGGCGACGAGATTGCGGACGGTGACCAATTTCCCGCCGCCCTTGAAGCCCGGGAGGTAGTAGGGAACCGTGCTCAGCACCACCGGCTTTCGCTTATGCGAATGCATTTCCGGGTCGCCGCGCGGCCTCCTCAATTCGACTGAGAAGTTCGGGGACGCTGACGGTGAGCGCCATCGGCAGCCAGAACCACGGCGCGTAGTACTGTGGCGCGCGGGCCAGGCATGCGACGCCGACGCCAACCATCGATGCCGTAACGCCGATTGCGAGCGACAAAAATACGTTGGGTGCGGAATCGGTCCCTATGCTTGCGAGGATGAAGCGCCGTGATCGTGCGATGGCCAGCATCCATCCCGCGATGAACGCCAAGGTCCCGAGGATCCCCGATTCCGAGAGCAACCTAATCAGAAGGCTCGCCGCATCTTCCTTGTTCATCCCGACGCTGACGATCTCAGCTGGCAAACGGCCGAGCCCGGGGTTCTCGCGATCGTAAGTCACCGGATGCGCGCCAAGGCCGGCCCCCAGCATCGGAGCGCGCGCGAGATTTGCGCGCATCACCGAAAGATTGACCGCGAGCGCGATCGCCGACAAATCCTCCGCGCGCTTCACCTGGATGTCATCCGAGGTAATCGATTCAGTCGCACCAAGTTTCTCGCCAAGTTCAGGCAGGGTGGAAGCGATCGCGGCGTACCCGAGGACGCCCACAAGAATCGTAGCGACGGCCAGCGTGGCAATTGCACTTCCGCTAATTCTTCGGGACATCATCCACAACGAGCCGGCTACCACCATCAGCAAAAAGAAATCGATCAGAGAAAACGTCACCACGAAACCAGCTACGATCGAAATCGCGCCCCACAGCGGAATTATTTTTCGCAACACGTCGTGATGAGATCCTCCGCGCAGACCGAGTCGAATCAGCGCAACTCCCGCAACCGTCCCCAGCACCATTCCCAGTGCCGAAGGCTCCTGCATGATCGAATTCGCGCGCACCATGCCGTCCACGCTGCCGAAGTTGAACCAGACATTGCCGCCCGACCATCGATTCAAAAAACCAAACTCCAGCAAGCCTGGATGACCTAGCGCGTTGGCAAGCACGAATTGCGCGACACCGATCAGCGCGACGATCGCGAGAACTATCACCGCTAGACGGAGGTATCCGGCGAACAGTACCGGCCGACACGCAACTTCATTCATCGTCGCGATGCAAGCCAGCAGCATGATGGCGACACCGGACACCTGCACGAATCCCTTGGTGACGATCTGCGGAAAATCATCCGAAAGAATAACCGAGAGGGTTCCCACGAAAAGGAACAGCGCGAAGGCTACGATCGATTTGTCGACGCTCGGATGAAGGCGGTAACGCCGAGTCACGAGCCGCTCGATGGTCAGGAGCGCGATTGCCAAACCGACCACATCCGCGGGAGTAACGAGACTTCCGGCGACGACGTGTCCCAAAGCATCGAGGGGTAAGGTGACGAATAAAATCGCGAGCAGGACGGCCATCTAGATTCTGCAATCCGCGCTAAACGCGAGAGATCGCCTTGCGAGCGACCTGCTTCGCCACCGCGACCGCGTGATTGATTGCGGCTGCGGCTGCGCCAACCTCAGGATGAGAGCGCTGAATCCGCCGGTTCTCCCGAAACGCCCGCCATGCCTGCGTGTTGCTCTGCCCGGAGGTTCCCATCAACGTCACCGGCACGGGCACAAAGGCCGCGTTGATATAGCGTCCGACCCGCAGCAGGAATTCGTAGTCGCATGCGATTGGATAAGTTTCATCGAACTGTCCGTGGCGTTCGAAGAGATCGCGCCGATGCAGCGAGCCGGGATGCGCGATGCGTTGATAACGTTTCATCCGCGCCCAATCCCATCGCGTCCCCACCACGCGGCGCTCGCACCCGTCATCATCGACCAGAATCGCCTGGCCCGAGACGTAGTTGATCGCGGGGTCGTCCGCCGCATCGAGCAGTGCCGCTAGCGATGCGGGTCGTGCAAATCGGTCATCGGCGCCAAGAAAGCAGACCCACTCGCCGCTCGCCTGCGCCAGCGCCATGTTCCATGCATGAGGCACTCCGCGATCCGGCGCGGATTGCCAGTAGGTAAGCCGGGCACTGTTCGATTCCAGAATTCCGCGCGAACCATCGGTCGATCCACCGTCGCAGACGATTATCTCGATCGACGGGACCGCGCTCTGCTCGAAAATGCTATCGAGACAGCTTTGTAACGTCCTCGCGCGATTGAACACTGCGATGATGACCGAGACTGATGGCATACTGCTCCTACTGCAGAGCCACTTGCGGTGAGCAAGCCGATTGCGCGAGCCGATTACCACGGTCTTCGTCGAGGCTGGCGGTGACCGCCGCCAGCACCTGCGCGACCGTGATCTGCTTCATGCATCGATTGTCGAAAGGGCACACCTCGAGGAAACAGGTATGGCAGTCCACCGATCCTTCGAGCACTCGATGCTGAGTGCCGTGCGGATACCATCGGCGGCGCGGATTGCGCTGCGAGAAGACCGCGACGCACCGGGTTCCCATCGCAGCCGCGAGATGCTGCGGCCCCGAGTCGAACGCATAGCAGGAGATCGCATCGACGAAGGAGCTCGGCTGACTCGCTGAGCGACAATTTGCCCGCCAGGTTTGTCTCCAGGCTCCCGCATCGTATCTCTTCGCAGACTGCGTAGTCGTCACTGCTCCCGATCAGAATCACCGCGACACCTCTGCCGACGAGGTCTCTGCACACTGCCGCAAATCGATCGGTCGGCCATAGATTGCATGGTCGTCGCGCACCGGGCGCGATCGCGACGATCGCTCGCCCGTCATTCTCGGCGTCACGAAGCAGGACCCGCAACGGCGCGGCCGGTTCGCTTGCGAGCGGAGGAAAAATTGTCGCGTCGCCGTCGATCCCGCACGAGCGAAGTATGGCGGCAAGTCTCTCCACCTCATCGAGAAACTCCCGAATCTCCGCTTCAGCCTTCGCGGCGAATCCGATGTGTTCGAGCCGCCATCCGAAGGCCCATCGAACTTTCAGGAGACGCGCCAGGAGCAGGTCGCGGATCATGCGGGAGAAGCGCGCGCGATCAAGGGTCAGATCGAACCACACATCGAACTTTCGCGCGCGGAGTTTCTTTCCGAACGCCATCCGGTCCTTGAGACTTCTGACGTCATCGAGATCGTAGGTAACGACCTCGTCGATCCATCCGGCTCCGCCGAGAAGTTCCTCGGTGTGACGTGACCGGCTGTATCTTCCAGGTGTGGTGAGGAGCGTGAGATGCGCCTCGGGATATGCGCGGTGGATCGCGAACAGCGCGGGCGTCGCGCATACGAGGTCGCCGATCGCGCCGATGCGATAAACGCAAATCCGCTCAGCATGAAGGGGCCGACGCCTCGGCCACAGACCCAGTCGCAACGCAGCAATGAATCCGTTGCCGAGGTATCGCAGGAGCGCGGCGCAACAAACCGTCGCCCACATCATGAAGACGGAACCTTTAGAAGTCGTTTTCACGCAGATGAGCGAGAATCGCTGGAGATGGTCGCTTTGACGGAGGTCGCGAAAATGCTGTCCGCGATCCCGAGAAGCGCAGGCACCCGGCGACTCAGCGATCGCATCGCTTCGGACAGTCGCACGATTTGACGATAGTGCATCGGCATCAGATCGAGATCGCTCGGCTGCGGGTTAAGGGTGAGGAAGCCATCGACCGAAAGCGTGGTCGGACCGACCAGGCGGCGAAATGCGGCGTCGATGTCGGAGGGCTTCCAGTAACGCACCTCGAAACCTCGCGCGTCGCGAAAACCGCGCCGCGCCTGCTGGAACATAGAGAGCAATCCGTATCGCGCCGCCATCTGGATCAGTACGGCGCCGCTCGGCGCGAGGACTCTGAGCTGCTTCCGCGATCGCGAGCTTCGCATCGTAAGGCGAAAAATGTTGCAGCACACCATACGAGTAGACGACGTCGAAACGCCCTTCGCGAAACGGAATGTAGCGCGCGTCGCCCACCAGAAAGCGCGCCTCGACCCCGAGTTGCCGTGCGATTCGCCGCGCCGGACGAATCGACTCGAGACCGGGATCCATTCCGACCGGCCGATAGCCGCGCCGCGCGGCAGCGATTGACCACCGTCCCCAGTTGCATCCGAGATCGAGCAGATCGCGTGCGCCGTCCCGCGCGGGCGGCAGCCGCAGTTCTGGTATCGGATAGCGCGGAAGTCTCCCCGCGATTTGGCCGTAGAGGTTGCCGTTGGTGCCGACGATGGTTTTTTGCACGAAGGCATCGATGTCGCCATTGGCGACCGTCTCTGCACCCTCGGCGATCGCGCCGAATGATCGTTGGGTCAGATCGGGCAGCGTCTGCGGCACATCATCGACCAGCATAATCGGAATGTCATCGATAATCGGATAGGTGTGAAGCTGGCGACAGACGAGACGCTCGCCGTCACGGCGCAAATCGCTCTTGTCGCGCGGACAAACCAACTCGCGCGCAAACCACGGATCGAATCCGCTATCGCTATTTGTCACGATGTCCACCATCAGTTCGCGAATCTCTCCAGCGCTGGACCGAATCCGGCCGGCAGGTATCCGATGATCCACGCGCGCTCGCTTCTCACCAGTAACCATCGCCACGCCACGCCACCGCTCGCCACAGTCACGGCCAAAACGAAAAGGGTCTTGATCCAGACTTCGCCGATGAATGCGCCTGCTATGAGTACGACGATCGAAAGCGTGAATACGCCACCGGCGGCAACTATTTCTCCACGCGCGAAAGTTACGACATTCGAGGCCATCGCGAACATCACCAGATTCTCGACCAGCAGACGGCCACTCCAGGTGAACGCTGCTCCCGTCACTCCGAAGCGCCGAACACATATCCACAGGAACAGCGCGTAGATCGAAAAATCGAACAGATGCAGTTTCGCCGGGAGGTCAGGGCGATGCGCGCCGTGCAACAACGCGAGTGGAATCCAGGCAAGACTGGTGGCGAAGGCTCCGACCGCCAGGATCTGAAGGACCGATTCCGAACCACGCAATATCGAGCGGTCGCCGATCCAGAGCGACATAATTTGCGGCGCGAAGGTAATGATCACCGCGCACAACGGGAACATTATTAATCCGAGCAACTTGAGCGAACGCCCGAACAGGCGCGTGGTGTCCGCGGGTGCGGTAGCGAACGATCGTGCGAAAGCCGGAAACATGACGCCCGAGATCGCCGCCGGCACCAGCACGGTCTTGCCGGCAATTTCCATCGGAATGGAATAGGCGGTAAGCGCGGCCATCGACAAGAATCCCCCGATCATGAAGCGATCGAGATAGACCAGGATCGGAGTGATGATGTTTGAGACTGTGATCCACGCGCCGAATCCGAGGAGCGAACGCACATACGCCAGTTCGATCTGCCGGTTCGCTCGCACTTCCGGGAAGGCACGAAAGATCGCGGCGAAATAGACGACCCATGATACCGCGCGGTTGGCGATCAGGGCTGCAATCAGCCACGCGAGGCTGTGCGTGAACGGCAGCATCAGCGCCGGCGCGGCGAACGACATCATGCCGCTGGGAGTGCGGATGAAATTGAGCAGATCGAATCGGTTCGCAGCGGCGAGCACGGCTCGTAAGGCCGACGCGCTGATCAGCATCGGTAATCCCACCGCGACGATGTAGAAGCCGAGCAGCGATTCGCGCTGGAGCGCGAGCGGAATTTTAAGAGCGCGGGACGTCAGCCATGGCGCAATTATCGCGAGCGCGATCCCTGCGACGGCACCCAACAACAGCATCATCGCCAACGCGGTCCAGAACAACCGCGGCGCGCTGGCGCGGTGTCCGAGGCTGAACTCGCGCGCCATCGCCTGGGTCAGCGCGCGGCCGAGCCCGAAATCGAACAACCCGAAGTAGCCGGCGATCATCCATGACAGCGTGAGCACCCCGAAGCGATCGGCACCCAACCGATGCAGCAGTATCGGGATCGCGATGACGGCCGCGACTACCGGCAACGACTCGCCGATGAGGTTCCACGCGAGGTTGGCCGTCAGTCCGCGCTCGCCGATTTTGCGATCAAGGCGCATCTGAATTGTGAGAAACGGCGAGCCGGGTCGAGAGATCATCGAGCAAATAGCCGGACTCAATGAACGGTCCGAAGATTGCCCGCGTCGCGTGATTGGGCACGTCGGGGCGCGCAAGATTCAGATTCACGAAGTTGTAAGAAAAGATCAGAATCGTGATCGCACAGAGCATCCGCAGTCGTGCGCGCAACGCGATGCCGAGAAGAATCAACCCGAATGGCAGAATTGGAAGCAGATACGCGCGCTGCACGGGAATCTTCAGAAATAGCCCCTCGAACAACACGATGATCGATATCGACAACCCGATGATTCGGGCAAACCTTCGATCGCATCGAGCCAATTTGCGAATCATCAATGGCGCGATTGCGAGGAAGAAAACCGCCGCCGGCAATCCCCAAAAATAGACGTTCTTGTAAACGAAACGTCCAAGATGGCCGGTCATCGTCCACGCGCCGATGTAATAGGTGAGAAATCCAAGCGAGTGACCTGATGCGACAAACTCGGGGAGGTAGAGCATCGCGCCGATAGCTGTCGCGAGCGCGGCCGTCATCCAAAGTTTGGCTTTGCGCGGCCGCCCGACGATCTCCCAGACTAGAAATGGCCCGGCGAGAAATACCGACGACAGCCGGATCCCGACCGCGAGTCCGAGCATTGCCGCGGCGCCGAAGTATCTATGATCCAGCCACAGCCGCATGCCTACCATGAAGCAGCCGAGCGCCCAGATGAAATCGATGGTGCTGGTCGAGCTGGCCCAGTACACCGGCTGTATCGCCATCGTAGCCGCGAGGAGATATCGATGCGGCACCTCGAAGTGCTCGCAGATGTGGAGGAACGAATCGAGCAACAGCAGCGATATCGCGACAGTCGCGAGATTGCTGGCGATCGTGCCCCCGAGCGCATACAGAAGTCCGCATAACGCCTCGTAGGGAAAGTAGCCTGGCGGACGCGAGAGAACATATCGATGCTGCCAGAGCAGTGTCGCGCCCGAGTTAAGCTCCCGGATCGAATCGGGATCGGAACCCGGTCCCGCAAGTATAAACGGCAGGTATAGACACGCCACACTTCCGAGCAGCGCCCATTTTAGGTTGACCTCGTTCGTCCGAAGCACGAGGAGCCGAAACGACAACGCATGGCGAGGCCATGTAAACTCGCGACGTTGAGTGGCGTTACTGATGTCTGTTGTCGTCGGAATTCTCAGAAACTCGATCGCCGGGGAATCGGATCGATCGGAACCGATTTGCGCTTTCGGAAAGCATCGAAGATCAGAATCGCGACCGACGAAAGTATCAGCGCGAGGAAGCCGGCGCCCAGCGCATCGATCAAAACGCGCGGCCAGACCGGCAAATCCGGTGAAACCGGCGGTTGCAATACGATGAAGGCGAAATCGGCTTCGACTTCGGCGAGCTCCTCGCGCTGAATTTGAGTCGCGATGAGCTGATAGATTTCCTGTTTCAGCAGGCTGTCCGATATCCGCGTGATCTGCTGATTGAGCGAGGTGACCGCATCGGCAGCGTTGCGAACTTCGCGCGAGCGTAGGCGCTCCCGGAGATCATCGATCTCGTAGCCGAGGATGCGGCGCGCGCGCTCGCGGCTCGGATCCTCGAAGCTCATAGTCATGCTGCTGTTCTTAACCGAATAGTCGCAGCTCAGGCGCGCGAGCATGATCCGATATATCGCCCATTGCCGCGCATCGAGTGAGGGCCACGATTTCCCGCGCGGCAAAATCTCCGCCTCAAGATGATGGCGCTCGACCATCGCGGTGATGAAGCTGAAGCTGGTGAGAATCGTGATGTATTCCTGCGCCGCGTCGGAGTTGTATTGGCTGCCGACCAGGTCGCCGAGCATCCCGAGGTTGCCGCCGCCAAGCAGTCCCTGCAGATGACCGGCAGTTTGCTGCGGCGTCATCGGCTTGATGATCGCCATTGCCTGGTACCAGCGGGTGAGCTGAAACTTGCTGACTGCGAATGCCGCCACGGTCGCGAGCACGGTTACGATCGCGAGGACCTGCCAGTGCCGCGGCAACGGCGCGAGGTAATCGCCAAGGTCATCGCCGTAGCTCGGCTCGGCGAGCAGCCGCGCCGCCGCGTCCGCTGATGAAACCGGGCTCAGCCGCGAGGTTGCGCGACTGACCGACCGATGGTCGGCAGGTGCCATCGATACCTCACTATAGTTGATGCTCTTTCACAGATGTGAAATGTCGTTCCGCCGCGGCCTCTATTGATGCATCGCGGAGCAGACCAGCGTGCCTGTATGCGCATTGGCGCTGTCATCGTTGATGATGCGCACCACCAGCGCGCTCGCGCTTATCGACTCGATGTGGTGAAGGCGCACATCGCTGTTCGAGGCCTGCGAGCCGATCACCGAGCAGACCGGATCATAGCTGGCATCTGCGAAGGCGCTGGTCCAGGTCAAGGTGACATCCGCCGCGCCGCTCGCGGCGATCGATCCGGTAGATACATTTTGATGCTTCCATCCGCCACCCTGTAGCACCGAGGTCTGCGCCTGAAGCTGGGTGGCCGCGACCTCCGCCGCCGCGGCGCAGCCGAGACACCTCCCTTCGACGTTCACCTCGCCCGCGAACTGCGGCGCGAAATTCGCAAACAGCGGGTCGCTCGCCACCATCAGACTGCCCCCCTGCTCCGCCAGCGAATGCGCGCAGTTGAGCCCGAAGCACAGCGTGCCGTTGTTCGGATCGGTCCCGCTCAGCGCCGCGGTGATGGTCCTGAAGCGCGCGTCCTGGCCGGTGAAATCGAGGTAAGGGAAGCCGCGAAACTGGTAGACGCTACCGCCCTGCAGCATCGTCGTTTGCGTCGCCGTCTCCAGCACCACGATGCCGACGTTGGTGCCGATCGGCGCCGTACTCGAGGGCCCCGCGGTGATGTCCTTCAGCACCAATTGCCCCGCGCCCGTGATGATGCCGCCGACCGGGCCGCCTTCGAGCTTCGAGGACGAATTGCTGTTTCCGTAATACGAGGTGATCGGGCTTCCGCCCACCACACCATAGAAACCGGTAGTTATCGCCTCGACGCTGGAGGCGCAGTTGACGATCTCGACTGGCGCGGGAGTGGCGCCGCCGCATACGGCGGGAGCCGTGATCGCGATGTTCGGGTTGCCGTTTTCAAAATGGCTGCCGAAATCCTTAAACAGCCCGTTGCCTTCGAGGTCGGCGCCATAGATGTTCCCCTCGAACGTGTTGCCGTAAGAAAACACGTCGGGCGACGCGCCCGAGGGCACCAGCATTCCGGTCACATTCTCGCGAATGCGGTTGCCGATGAACACGATCGCGTTCGATTCGGTGGCGCCGGGATTATTTCCCGAGCCGAGACTGATGGCGGTGCCCCAATCCTCGATGGTGTTGTCCGACACCATCCCGCGCAGCGCGAAATGGGTGCTGACCCCGGTGCCCACGTAACATTTCGTGCCATCGGATTTTTGGCAAATGATGGAATTGCCCGCGATGGTGAACGTTGAAAATGGCGTCGAATTGTTCACCGGACCGATCTGCAAACCCACGGTGGACGCGTTGCCGATCGGATCGCGAATCAACACCCCTTCCAGGCCGACCCCATTGGCATCCACCTGCACGATGGGACATCCCGACCCGAGGATTTGCACCGAGGGCATCTGGCCGACATCGGTGCCGCCGTGCCCGCTGGCGCCCATCAACGTGGCGCCGAAGGTATAGAGGTTGAGGGCGGGATTGCCGCTCCCCGGGCAGGTCACCATGTAACTTCCGGGCGCGGCCCACGCGATAGTTTCGCCGCCGCTGGCCGAGATCGAGGATTGAATCGCCGCGCGATTGTCGGTGCCCCAGAGCACGCCCGCACTCGAAGTCGTCGTAGTCGCGGAGTTAGCAAGCGAGACTTGCGAGGCTGAAATAAAGCTCGCGATCGTGCTTTGCAGCACCGCGCCGGATGCGCCCGCGCCGCCGACGATGATCGCCTTGCCGAGGTCCGAGACTTTGAACGGTCCCGACGCGCTGGTCAGCGTCGCCGATCCCGCAGTCATCGCGCCGTCCGACGCGATCTGCGCATCTGGCTTTGCGCTGAACGGGGTACTTTTCAGATTGAAGGTGCCGTTGAGACTGGCGCCGAGGTCATTGAGCTGCGCGCCCGATTGGCCTTGAAACAGCACGTTGCCGGCGGTGTTGGGCGCGGTGCAGCTCCACACGCCGTTTTGTCCGAAGGCCCACGCGCCGCTCCCGCTATGCGCGCAGGGGATCGTCGCCTGGCAGTCTTTGCAATAAATCAACAGGCCGTCCTGCTCGGCGGGCAAGCTCGCGAATGTCTGATTGGTAATCCGCGGCGAAATGGGCTGGACTCCGGAGAGTCGATCGTTAATCGCCCCGCGAAACGAGAAGCCGGCATTGTTGCCGACGAAATCGGGAATCGCCTGGTAGGCGCCCGCGCCGGGCAGGTTCTGCTGCGCCCGCGAAGGCGCGGAGCCGAAGCACAGGAGGAGCGTGACCGCGGCCGAGACGCGAAGGAGTTTCATCATAGAGTATGTACCCGTCGGCGCGACGCGGGATTCCGATCGATCCCGAGGTCGCGTCACCATTCGCAGGCCGGATGGGGCGGGTCATCTCAAGGCGCGCGCGCAGTTTCGCAGAGCATCGTCGATGCGTGAGGAATGGCTCCCTCGCGCCGTCGTATCGCTGGTCTTGGTTGTAACTCATTCGCCGGCGCTTGTCAACTACAGTAGTATACAGGGTAATGGTAAAGCGCTCGCCGTTCGAGGCGCGCGTCCGCCATCCCAAGGCTACCTTCCTTGGGAAATCTGCTTCTGCGTGCTCCTATCGCTGCGTTAACCACTAGGCGGTTTTGGGGAGACATCTTGATAATACGCCGGGGCGGTAGTGGCAAGGATAAATGCGACATGCTGACGGATAAGCATCAACATGTAGTCGCGCGAAAGCTTTGAGATGAATTAGGGGAAATTTGACCGAAGCGATTTTCTAGGGATTTTTTGACCGTCGGGCCGTTGAGCCGTTCAGTCGAGCATCCGTTCGCCGGTTTATTCGAGCGGAGGTCAGGCCGGTTTATTGATGATACCCTCGTTCAGCGATCCTGAGCGGAAGCCCTTCAGATCTACCGCGACGAAGCGGAACCCGATTTTCTTGAACTCGCGATCGATGATCTCGCGCGTCGAGTCCTCGAGCAGCCGCGGCAGCTCCGCGGTCTCCACTTCGAGTCGCGCGACGTCACCATGATAGCGGACCCGCGCGACGCGAAACCCCATCGCATGCAGGAGGGTCTCGCCGCGCTCTACTTTCTGTAGACCGTCGAGGGTGATTTCGGTGCCGTAAGGAAATCGCGACGACAGGCACGGCGACGCAGGCCGGTCCCAGGTCGGCAGCCCCAGCGCGCGGGAGGCCTCGCGAATCTCGGCCTTGGTCATCCCGGCCTCGACCAGGGGATGGCGCACCCGACGCTGCTCGGCAGCCTGAATGCCCGGGCGATAGTCGTGGAGGTCATCGAGATTGACGCCATCGACGACCTCGGCAATCCCGAGCTCGCGCGCCTTGGCCTCGCACACCGTGAACAGGTTGCTCTTGCACAGGTAGCAGCGATTGAGCGGATTGCCCGCGTAGCCCGGCACTTCCAGCTCGTTGGATTCGATAACGACATGGCGCGCGCCGATGAGCTTGGCCATTTCGAGCGCCGATTGCCGGTCCTGATCGGGCATCGTGGGCGAGGTGGTAGTCAGCGCGAGCACGCGCTCCCCGATGGCGTCCTGGGCAACTTTGAGGACGAAGGTGGAATCCACTCCTCCCGAGAACGCGACGATGACGCTGGTCATCGGCGCAAAGATGCCTCGGAGGGTTTGGAGTTTGGATGTGATTGCGTCGGTCATTTCCAGGTAGCGATTCTAGGGCAATCGGGGCCCTTTGGCGAATACCGGAAAATGTAGGGCATTCTCGCGAGGTTGGCTTGTTCGGATTTTGTGCGAGGCTTGACCTGTCTACGGCACTGCCGTAGTATCGATCAACGACGTGCATACAGTCGTCGAAACGCCGGCATATCTTGCTGATGTCCGAGCCGCTCGCCTGACGGAGGCCGAGCGCGAGGCGGTCGTCTCGATAGTTGCCAGGAACCCGCTCGCAGGCGATGAGATAGCGGGAACCGGAGGAGTACGAAAGCTTCGAGTTGCGGGCCGAGGGAAGGGAAAAAGCGGCGGCTATCGCGTTATCACCTTCTATTCCGGAGAAGATGTACCCGTGTTCCTTCTAACATTGTACTCGAAAGGCGAGAAGGCCAACCTAAGCAAGGCCGAACGCAACGAATTGAAAAACATTTTAGCTGATATTGTTCAGAGCTATCGGCAAGGACCTGGACGCTATGTCTAAGGTAGGAAAGAGGCTTATCGAATCCGCCAAGCAGGCGCGCGCGTATGCGCGAGGCGAGAGTACCGGCGGCTTTGTCGCCCGTGTTCCCGACGATATAGACGTCAAGGCATTGCGCATGAGGCTCGGATATTCGCAGTCAGAATTCTCGCGGCGCTTCGGATTCGCGATCGATGCGGTGCAGGAATGGGAACAGCATCGGAGGTCGCCGGACCGGACCGCGCGCATCCTTCTTAAGGTGATCGAGCGCGAGCCTGACGCCGTCACCCGCGCCCTCGGAGAATAACCGCAGAGGCACGGAGACACAGTTAAGATTGGAAGACGACACGACTCCGAAATATCCGACCTTCGTGTCTCTGTGCCTCTGTGGTGATTTTCTTGATCGCTGCCTCTCTCCTCTATGAAGAGGAGACCTTCCGCGAACGCAGACGCGCACGCCCCTCGGTCACCACTTGAGCGCGTTTCCCCGAGGGCGGACGCGGCACCAGGTCGATTCGCAGGTTCGCATCGAGCGCGGCGGCGGTTCGCACCAGAGTTCGCAACGTCAGATTGTTCAGCTTGCCGGATTCGATCTGCGCAATCATAGGTTGGCTGACACCCGAACGCTTCGCCAAAGAGGCCTGGCTGAGGCCCCTGCGCTTGCGCAAGGCCGCGATTTTTTGCTCGATTAGAATCTTCGCCAGTTCGTCCTCAACTTCCCGTCGAAGGCCGAGCTCATCGATCTTTTTTTCCAGTAGTGCCAAGCCGGGATTTTTCGTACTCATCTCGCGCCTCCCTCAATCTCATGCGCATCAGTCGAACCAGGTCTGTAGAAGTGTCGGTCCGCTTCTTCAAATAGCCGCCGAGCAGTACGATCCGCTGCCCCGGCATGAACGCGTAATAGATTCGAACCGTCGTTCCTCGCAGCTCAAAAAGGCCGCTGCCAAGGGATTTAGAGCGCGGCTCCCGCAGACTGATTGCCCAACATGCGGAGCGCGCCAATCAGAACTGCCGTGTCCCTCGTGTCGATGCGATCGGTCAGGCTCGCGACGAACTCCGCGAAATGCGACCGCCCGCCGACGGTCTTGTGCTCGTCGACGCTCCATTCCGCCATCCGAACATTATAAGCTGTACCTTATGCAACGCAATCTGTCGCTCGCGCCCTCGGAGATTAACCATAGAGGCACGGGGACACGGGTTAGGATCGTCAGGATGTCTGACCTTCGTGCCTCCGTGCCTCTGTGGCGAATTTCTGCCGGCGGAGGAGACGCGGCTAGCCGATCCAGCCCAACAGAATCGCGCCGAGGGTGCCGGTGCCCATCAGCACCCATAGCACGAAGCCCTGGATGAGCGGGCGGCGGCCGACTGCCTGGAGCGCGGCGCGGCTGAGTCCGGAGCCGATCAGAAATAGCGTGACTACCAGTGAGCGCTGCGCGCCGACAAACACGATGTGGCCGGCCGGCTTGAGCGCGGGAATCCAGGTCACCACTGCCGCCGCCGCGAGAAATCCCAGGATGAACCACGGGCGCTTGGCCTTGCCGGCCGGCGCGTCGGGATTGCCGCGATTCCACATCATCCCCACACCGAGAGTCACCGGCACGATCCACAGCGCGCGGGTCAGCTTGATGGTGGTGGCGATTTCCAGCGCACGGGCGCCATACTGCATCGCCGCGCCTACGACCGAGCTGGTGTCGTGAATCGCGAGCGCGCTCCATACGCCGAACTGGCTCTGGCTCAGGCTGAAATGATGTCCAATCCACGGAAAGATGAACAACGCGACCGCGTTGAGGAAAAACACCGTCGCGAGCGCCACCGAAACCTCATGACTCTTGGCGCGGATGGCGGGCGCGACCGCCGCAATCGCGCTCCCTCCGCAGATGGCAGTACCGACAGTTACCAGCAGCGAAGTGTCACGCTCGGTCTTGAGTAGTTTGCCCAGAGTCAGACCCAGAGTCATAGTAACGCTGATGCCGATGACCGTGTAGAAAAAGCCATGCACACCGGCGTGACCAACCTCGATGAGATTCATCCCGGCGCCGAGACCCACCACCGACAGTTGCAGCAGAGGAGTAACCAGACGCGCGGTGGTGAAGAGATACGCGTTGCCGAGGGTAAGCGCCACCAGGATTCCCAGCATCAGCGCGACGCCGGGAGAGAAGAGCGGCCAGAGCATCGCGACCGCGGCAACCGGGAATACGATCCGCGCGACGAGGTTGGCGGGATTCGCGCCGCTGAATTCATTGCGCCAGCCGTAGGGCGCGGACTGGACCGACGCCGCACCCGCATCAGCGACGGTAGCTATCGCGCTCATGCCCGCACCCGCGCGTTGAGTGCTCCCACCTGCGCCTCGAGGCGGTCGCGCAGCCGGTTGCAAACCATTTCGCATAGCTCGAACACCATCTCATCGGCGATCGAATAGTAGACGCTGGTGCCCTGCTGCCGGCGCTGAACCAGGCCGGCATCCTGCAGTACCTTCAAATGCTTGCTGACGTTAGGCTGGGTCGATGCTACGTTTTGCGCGAGCGTCGAAACGCTCAGTTCGCCGGTTTCGAGTTGCTGGAGGATGCGCAGGCGCAGCGGCTCGCCCATGGCGCGGAAGCGCGCGGCGACCATTTCCAGTGCGGCGGGAGTCATACTGCGGGGAAGCTTGCGAACTCTATCACTTCTTGCGTTCATGACTAAATAGTTATATGTAAATGGAGTATCGAGTCAACCACCGGGGCGCATCCGAGGCAGAGACGCCGCAAAAGGAGAACCGTCATGTTTTTTCGCGAACTTAATCGCGGGAAGTGCAAGACCTACATGCTCGGATGCGAGCGGACGCGGCGCGCTGCCGTGGTCGATCCGCTCAAGGAAAACACCGGCCGCTATATCGCGGTCGCCGCCTATCATGGCTTGAAGATCGACTACGTCATCGACACCCATACGCATGCCGACCATCGCAGCGGCATCTGGGACCTCGCCGAGTTGACCGGCGCGAAGGTGGTGATGGAGCGCTATGCGCCGGCCCCGCACGTCGATGTGCATGTTTCGCAAGGCGATGTCCTGGAAGTCGGGGATCTGCGCCTCAAGATTCTGTTCACTCCCGGTCATACGCCGGACGGAATCAGCATCTATGTTGACGGACGGGTGTTGACCGGCGACACCTTGCTAATCGGCGGGACCGGGCGCGCGGACTTCCCGGGCGGCGACGCCGGCAAGCAATACGATGCGGTCACCACTCAGCTGTTCGCGCTGCCGGATGAGACCCAGGTTTTTCCCGCGCATGACTACCGCGGAAATCATTGCTCGACGATCAAGCAGGAAAAGACTTCCAATCCGCGCCTGGCCGGGCGCTCGCGCGAGGAATACATCAACATCATGAACAACCTCGGCCTCGCGCTTCCCGACAAGATTCAAGAGGCGTTGCAGGCCAATCAGTCCGCCATCGACGATGATTCTCTGAAGTTCCCGGACCTCGGTCAGCTCGGAAATGTGCGCACGACCACCCCGAAGGAATTAGAGGCGCGGATCGAAAGCGGCAACGTTCCGGTCATCCTCGATGTGCGTGAAGATGACGAGTACAGCGGTGACCTCGGTCACGTTCACGGCAGCCGCTTGATTCCCTTGAAGGCACTGCCACAGCGAGTCAGCGAACTCGAAGACCTCAAGCATCGCGATATCGTGACAGTGTGCCGCGCGGGAATCCGCAGCAGCACCGCGGCCGCGATATTGACCGGCCTTGGCTTTGAGCATGTGAGCAATCTAAGGGGCGGCATGCTCGAATGGAACGAGGCGGGCCTTCCGGTCGAGCGCTAACTCAGCGGCTAAGTGCATCGAGGGCTAATGCTGCCAGCGTATCTGGCTTGCCTCGAGCGGAACCGCGACATCGCGGAAGGATGGGATGATTCGCGCCGTGTAGTCGCTCGGCGGGCGGTTCGACGGAACCTGGCCAGTATAGAGGTATCCGCCGATCGAGCCGGCGAGGGCTTGCTCGCGCGTCATCGGTTGAATCATGGGAAGCTCGCCATCACGCGATTGCGCGTATAATTCGACCCGCACCGCCTCGTGGTCGAGGTCGTCGAGGTAGACTTGCACGCGGAAGTTGTGAAAGTCGCCGACAGTTTCGCATTGGGTCTGGCCGAAGGTGAGCTTGGTCCAATGTTCCGCGAGCGCGTCATGCCACGCACAGATTCGCTGCGAGAGCGTGCCCTGTGAGGCCTGGCGCTGGTGGTAACGAATGGCCGCCGGCAGATAGTACTTCTCGGTGTACTCGCGAACGGTGCGGTTGGCGGAAAATTGCGGGGTCAGGCGCGCCATGCTTTCGCGCATCATCGCGATCCACTTGCGCGGCAAACCTTGAGCGTCACGGTCGTAAAAGCGCGGAATGACCTCATGCTCGAGGAGGTCGTACAGCTGTTGAGCTTCCGCCGCGTCCCACGCCGGATCATCACCATGTTCTTTGCCGTCACCCAGCGCCCATCCCAATGCGGGCTGATAGGCTTCGGCCCACCATCCGTCGAGCTCGGATAAGTTGAGTCCGCCGCTAACAAGGATTTTCATGCCGCTGGTTCCGCTCGCCTCCCATGGACGCCGGGGCGTGTTGATCCAGACATCGACACCTTGCACCATGCGCGCCGCTAACAGCAAGTCGTAGTCAACCAGGAAGACCGCGTGCTGGCGAATATCGGGACGGCGCACGAATTGAACCCATTCGCGAACCATATCCTTGCCGGCCTGATCGGCAGGATGCGCCTTGCCGGCGAGCACGAGCTGAACCGGGTGCTGCTGATTGGTAAGGATTCGCGCCAGGCGCTCGAGATCGTGCAGCAACAGATTGGGCCGCTTGTATGTGGCAAAGCGCCGCGCGAAGCCCAGCGTCAGCGCATTGGGGTTGAACATAGACTTCGCGCGCTCGATCTCCTCAGGTGTGGCGCCATAGGTCGCCATTTGACGCTGGGTTCGCCGGCGCACGAACCGTACCAGCTCCTGGCGGCTGTGGGTTCGCAATTCCCATAACACCGCTTCCGGAACCGTTCGGATGCGCTCGCCGACGCTTTCGGTAGTGCCGCGCCAGCGATCCTTTCCTGCGACCCGGGACCACAGACCCTCGGACAGCTCGGACTCCCAGCTTGCGGTATGGACACCGTTAGTCACACTTCCGATCGGAATGTCTTCCAGCGACCACCTTGGGTAAAGCGGCGCAAAAATCGATCTGCTTACCTCACCATGAAGCTTACTGACGCCATTAATCGCGCCGGCGCCGCGCGCCGCCAGGTACGCCATGTTGAAGGGTTCGTTGTGATCGTCGCGATTGGCTCGGCCCAACGCCATGAGGTCTTCGAAGCCGATGTTCAGTCGCTCGGTCGCGTACCAGTTCAGGTAAAGATGTATCAGGGCTGGTGAAAATCGATCGAACCCGGCCGCGACCGGGGTATGCGTGGTGAACAGGTTGCCCGCGCGCGTCGCCGTCAGCGCCACCTCAAAGGGCTGGTCGTTTTCGTTCATGAAAGTGCGCGCGCGCTCGAGCACCGCGAAGGCGGCATGACCCTCGTTGAGATGACAGACCTCGGGACTGAGTCCCAGTTGCTTTAACAGACGCCATCCGCCGATTCCGAGGACCAGTTCCTGCTGGAGCCGTAATTCGGGGCCACCGCCATAAAGTTCGCTGGTGACGGTGCGATGGATTGGCATGTTGCCGGGGTCGTTGCTATCGAGCAGGTACAGTTTGAGGCGGCCGACTTTAGCCTCCCAGACCTGGAGCCGGAGCTTGTAGTCAGGAAAATCGAGTTCGACCCGCATGAGTTCGCCTTCGCCATCGCGCACCGGAGTTATCGGCAGCCATGAGAAAGGATTGATGGGATATAGATCGCGCTGATTGCCTTCGTGATCGATGGCCTGGCGAAAGCAACCCTGCTGGTAAAGCAATCCGACACCGATGAGCGGAACGCCAAGATCATTGCCGGCCTTGAGTTGGTCGCCGGCGACATTGCCCAAGCCGCCGGAATAAATCGGCAGCG
This sequence comes from uncultured delta proteobacterium, assembly GCA_963761255.1. Taxonomy (GTDB): domain Bacteria; phylum Desulfobacterota; class Binatia; order Binatales; family Binataceae; genus DATGKG01. The sequence goes on along the minus strand of CAVXGH010000006.1, from coordinate 172,368 downwards.
CCTCGCTCAGGCCGAACTCCATGCTGAAATACGCCACGCCGCTGAGCGCCGCATTCGGGTGATTGTTCTGGAACCAGGTCGCGGTGCGCGCGATTTCTCTGCGACCGCGCACCAGCTGTTCGACGCGACGGCGCAGGTCCGGGTCGTTCGCCATCGCGTTGAGTGTCTTATCCGAGGCATCGAGAAGCATCAGCCAGGGATTGCGCGTGACGAGCCACACCGCGGGATCAATTGGGCGCCAGATATCATCGCTACGGCGATTCCAGACCCGGCTCAGATCCAGCGCCAACTCACGTAGCAGGTCGATCATCGTTTCCGAATGAATCGACGATGCTTCAGGTTCCGGCATTTGAACATACTCCGTTTTACGGTCCCAGGTTTTGAACCTAGCATTATCGAAACATCGAAGTGTTACCCGGCGATGCTCAAGTGAAGAACGCGCGATGATCTGCTTCGCCTGCTTTCGGCTTCAAAGCTCACAAAGACTGCTAATCTTGAGAGGAATACCATCCGGTGACAACCGGAGCGCGTTGCGACCTGTTTGTAGGTGATTCCGACAAAATGTCATTGACAGAAGATAACCCGCTATGGGACGCTGGCGTCAACTTTTCGGGAGGGATTTAGCTACATGAAGTGTCGAGAAAAGTTGTCATCGCGGGTGGTGGCAGGTCTTTTCGCGCTTGCGATCGCGCAATGCGTGCTTCCCCGGTTACTTTCGCCGGCCGCCGCGGCCGCCACCGATGCATGCAGCCCACCCGTTTCGATTACCGGATCGATCGAACAAACCGCGTGGCGACTGCTGGTGGCCGCGACTTGTCCGGTCAACTCGAACAAATATCCGTACGTGGTATGGGAAAACTGGATTGAGCAAGCGCAACTGTATCCCAGCAATCCCGGCGACGGACTCACGGTACCAAACTCCGGCGCCGGCACGCCGACCCATAAGCTGCACGGTAGCCCGCTCGCCTTCATCAACAATCCCACCCTGATCGGCTCGCCCGATACTAACTGCAATCCCGCGACTATTCCGCCGTCCAACAATCCCAACCTGGTGGTATGCGAAGAGGTCCGGATCAACGGTGCGAGCGAGGACTATATCGCGGGGCGCGGGTTCTGGAATCGTTCGAATCAGCAGGCTATCGCGGCGGATTCGGGAACCTTCGAATTTCCTAAACCAGCCGTCGAAGTGAAGGCGGATTGGGAGGAGCTGAGTAGTTGCAGCTCAGTGCCGACGGGCGTCCATGTCGAGCAAATCGGCGACACCTGCTATGCGCTGGCCGGCATCGCGATAATTTCCAAGCTGAAAGAAAATTGGATCTGGGCGACCTGGGAGCCGCAGAACCTCGATACCAATCCCAATCGATGCGTCGTGCTGGGTTGCAGGGATCCGTACGGTTCAAATCCAGTGAAGACCAATGGCGGCTCGAATGGTAACACGCAGCTGACGCCCGCCTTAAAGACACTTATGCAACAGGCCGCGCTTACACCCGAATGGTTCAACTACCGTCTCGATGGCGTGCAGACCACTTTCGTTGACGCGAACGGGAAACCAACGCTGCTCGGTAATTCCGTCATCGAGGGCGAAAATGCGGGCGTTCCGCTTGGTCAGTCATCGTGTATCTCGTGCCATGCGGTGTCTTCGATCAAAAGCGATGGCACCGATGGCATTACGCTGTTGAATTCCAATCCGGTGGGCAAGCCCGTCGCATTGCCGAGCAGCGACTGGGTGCGCCGCGACTTTGTGTGGTCGCTGAGTGAAGCATGCGCCAACTCGCCATTTCAGACTTGCACCAGTAATTAGCGCGGATATCGGCTGCCAGAGACCCTCGGCCTGAAACAGACCGAGGGTCTCAGTTTTTAGCTTTGGCGGTTGGAAACCATCGAAGCGCAGTCTTCTCTCAGAATAGCCCATACTCCTCCGTCGAAAAGCCACCGACTTTTTTTGCCGAACATCAGATCGCGACGGGGTAGGCTCGTTTCTGTTCGCACGATAATTTGGGAGAGCAGGCACGGATTCGAGGCTTTAAGACGTGTCTCGAACAGATTGCTGAAACGGGGGGACAGACAGCATGTTTGGGGGGATCTTCAGCTGGGCCACTGCGCACAACTGCGCTCAAAGCAGCACGCATCGTTTTTCGCTTCGCCATAGCATCGCACGATTATGGAGGGCGGTGGCCGCGGCTGCTCTCCTATTTGCGTGCGTGGCTCCGGCAATGGCGCAAAACATCCACATGGAAGGGAATATTGCGGCCGCCGTCGCTAGTCTTCGCCCGATCGGCGCGGCCGAACCTTCCAGTATGTTAAACCTATCGATTCAGTTTCTTCCGCGAGACCAGGCAGGCTTAGACGCTCTGTTAGCAGCACAGCAGGATCCCGCCTCGGCGCAATACCATCGATGGCTCACGCCGGAGCAATACACCGACCATTTTGGCCCGGAGGAAAACAATTTCAACTCGGTTACAGAGTGGCTCACAAAGAATGGGTTCGTTGTCTCCGGCGGCTCTCGTCAGGAAGGTCAAATCCGGTTCTCAGGAAACGTCGCTCAAGCGGAGACCGCCTTCGACGTACAGATTATGAAGTTTGGCGACGGCACCCAATTCTCCAATACCAGGGAGCCGAAGATTCCAGCGCGATTTGTGGATGTGATTGGCGAAATTGTGGGACTCAATAACCTTGCGCGATTTGAACCCGAGCTGCGGATGAAACCTGCTCGATTCGCCGCGCCTGCCCTGGCTCGACCGCAAGCTATCCACTCGAAGCTGACATCCGGACTATCGCCGGCGATAAGCCTGGGGCCGTTGGGAGGTCTGGACACTACCTTTGCGCCACCGGATCTATACACATTCTACGATGAAACCCCATTACTGAATGCCGGAACCAACGGTGCGGTAGCCAACGACTGCATCGGAATTTTCTCTCTCAGCAATGTCTACCCTGACCTTCTGAATGATTTTACCAATCCGCCGCTGCTGGATTACACATTGCCCGCGGTCAATTTATCCGTCGACCTGGTCAATGGAGCCGATCCCGGCGTCAACTCGGCTGAGGGCGAGGCCTATCTCGATATCGAATGGTCGCACGCGGTCGCGCCAGGCGCGCCGATAGTCCTCTATGTCCCGGATGAATCGTCACAGACTGGAGAACATAGATACAGCCAGGAACTCCGCGACGCGATCGGGGCCGCGGTAACCGAAAACCGATGTGGCGCCATAAATATCAGCTATAGCTCGTGCGGAGTGACTCCGGCCTTCATTAAAAACACCTTAGGCACGATCTTCTCTCAGGCGGCTTCGCAAGGACAATCAGTGTTCATAAGTTCCGGCGATAAGGGAGCTGACAGTTGCAACGAGAACCGCCGCGACGTCAATGAGATGTCGGCCAGTCCCAATGTCATGTCGGTGGGGGGCACAGAATTCGCTCCCAACTATGACAGCAACGGCAACAATGTCGGATTCGTCGCGGAATCCGCCTGGAATCAAAACGAGCAGAGCAACGCCGGCGAAAACGAAACCACCGGTGGCGGAGTAAGTAGAATTTTCCGCAAGCCTTCGTGGCAACGCATCCGCGGCGTACCGAAGAGCAATGGACGCGAAGTGCCAGATATCGCGATGATCGCAGGCAGCCCTAGCGTCCTGGTCGTCACCGCCGCCGAGGTCGGGGGCACGCCGACGGATATTCCGCTCTGGCATAAAGATGGTGGCACCAGCCTGTCCTCTCCCATCTGGGCCGGCATCTCGCGCCTCATCCAGCAAAAGACCGGAACCCGCCTCGGTAGCCTGAATCCTACTATCTACCAGTTAGCGAGCGAGGATTACCTCGGATCGGGTTTCAGAGACGTGTTCAAGGGAAACAACACCTTTGTCAACTCGCATGATCGCACCATCAAAGGGTATAGCGCGGGCCCCGGCTATGACCTGACCACCGGATGGGGAACGGTGGACATTGGTCTATTCGTGAATGCATATGCGGCGGCAGTAAAAGCATCCACACCGTAGTTCGTATAAGGTCCCTTAGATGCCCTCCGCCTGGAAGAGGTCGGTGGTCAGGTAGCGCTCGCCGGTGTCGCAGAACACTACTACCACGACCTTGCCCTTGCCGAGGCGCTTCGCAATCTGAGACGCCGCGCAGCAATTCGCACCGGAGGAAATTCCAACCAGCAGGCCCTCCTCGCGCGCGAGGCGGCGAGTATACAGCGTCGCATCCTCGTCACTGACTGGAACGATTTCATCGTAGACGCGCGTGTCGAGGGTCTTCGGCACGAAGCCCGCGCCGATGCCCTGGATCTTGTGGAAGCCCGGCTCGCCGCCTGAGAGCACCGGCGAATTCTTCGGCTCAACCGCGACGATGAGGACGCGATTCTTCAGGTTCTCATGCAGGTAGCGCCCGACTCCGGTGATGGTGCCGCCGGTGCCGACGCCGGAAATGAAGGCATCGATTTGCGGCAACTGCTCGACCAGCTCCGGCCCGGTCGTATGAAAATGGATCTCGGGATTGGCCTGATTGTTAAATTGTTGCGGCATGAAGTAACTCGGGTTGTCGCGCGCAAGTTCCTCAGCCTTCGAGATCGCGCCATGCATACCGCGGGTGTCGGGCGTGAGCACCAAGGTCGCTCCATACGCGACCAGGAGTGACCGGCGCTCCTCGCTCATGGTGTCCGGCATCGTAAGGATAAGCTTGTACCCTTTAACCGCGCAGACCAGCGCCAACCCGATACCGGTATTGCCCGAGGTCGGCTCGACGATAGTGTCGCCAGGCTTGATGCGCCCGGACTTCTCGGCGGCCTCGATCATCGCGAGGCAGATGCGATCCTTGACCGACCCGCCGGGGTTATAGTTCTCGAGCTTCGCCCAAATTTCGCTGTCGTTGGGGCCCGGGATGCGATTAAGCCGGACCACGGGCGTATGCCCAATGAGGTCGAGAGGGGATCGCGCGACACTTTGCGGCATGGCTGGATTTTAGGGCAATTGCGGCGTTTTCGCGAATGTCCAGTGAAAGTTGATTCGACCCCTTCTTGACGACGCCTCTTGCACAGCGTTTGATCCTGCTAGCGGGAATTCGATTCCTGGAGGTCCAACATGAAGACGTTCCTATTCACCACTCTTTTTACCGTCGCCACCGCGGGACTGGCCTTAGCGGCTAGCGACCACATGCAGGGGCAGCACTATTCAGCGTGCGCGAACAGCAACAGCAAGGAATGCCAGGAGGCCAAAAAGGCATTCGCCGAACATCACAATGGGATGTATCCGGAGCAATACTACAATCAGTGGTACCAGGGGCATCAGGGTCGTTGGAGCCAGCAAGGCAACAACTGGCGCTTCGAAAACGCCGAGGGCGGACAATATCGCAAGGTCCATGACAAGTGGGAATGGGTGAAAGAACAGCACCATCACGAGCACGATAACCACTGACGATTTAGTGGCCGATAAATAATTCGAAAGCGCGTTTCTGGCCGACGCCGCGACTCTTGATGGCTGGTGTCGGCGGATATTCCACGCCATCGGGGATCGATACACTGGCCCGCGGAGGAAAACATGCATCCATCCGATGCGGGCCCGTGGATCGGTGATTGGGCGTGGGGGTTACCGCTGATCGTACTGACGGTGGTGATCCATGTATGCGGCCTCGCACTGATCGGTGAGAGAGTCGTGCGCAAGATGACCGGCTCGCTCGAGCATCGGCGCTTTCTTCCGCGCTTTGTGCTGGTGATGGGCCGCACCTCTTTTGAAGTCACCATCCTGCATGGAATCGAGGCGGGGATCTGGGCGGTCGCATACCGTGCCCTCGGGGCGCTGCCGGATCAGAGGTCAGCGATGCTTTTTTCGCTCAACGCAATCACCTCATTTGGTCACGCGAATATCTTTCTCAAGGATCGATGGCAGCTGTTGGGCGCCTTCGAGGCGCTCAACGGCATGCTTCTCTTCGGGCTCACCACCGCCTTCATGTTCGCGATGATTCAACGTGTGTGGCCGCTCGGCAGCCGGGAAGCGCATCATCAGCACTAGATCCAAGCGCTGGCTCAGCTCACCTGCCGGTACCTTGCAGCGTCACGATCACAGTCGCGGGTACAGGTCCACCGATTGAAAACGTCAACGGAACCGGGGTGACCTTGCCTTTAACGGTGGGCGCGAAGGTAACGGCCACGGTTTGGGTCTTTCCCGGTAAGAGTGGACCCAGAGTTGCACCGGTCACGCTAAAAGGTGAGCTCGGTGTGGATGTTACAGACGCCCAGCTACCAGTCAGGACGCCCTTGCCCGTGTTCTTGATGGTGAGGTTCTTCGTCAGCGGTGTCGCGCCCGCCTTGGCTGCAATAGTTAAGGTCTTAGGCGCTGACAATTTTCCGGGCAATCCCGCCCCGTTCAAGGTGACGGTCAACGCGCCATTGCCGAAGGAGTCGTTGCTCTGGATCGATACGGTCGCCGAGTTAGTCAGCATGGTCGGCGCGAACGTCACCGTTTCCTTCTGACTCTTCCCCGGCGCGAGGGTAAATGAGTTAGGCGAAACGTTGAAGATACTGGTATCGCTCAGCATCACCGTTCCGCTGAGGGTGCCGCTGCCCTTCTTGCCCGCGTTCTTGATTATAAACGCGGGCCTGGTCGAAGACGGCCTGATAGCCGGTGGCAATCCGATACCGGCCGAGCCGACCGTAATCGTCGCGGGAACGCTAATTTTTGCGCCATCGGGGGTGGGCGTCGCGCTCGGCGTTGAAGGCGAGGTGCTGGTAGGCGTCGGCGTAGGCGTAATTTTCGAAGTAGAAGTAGCGGTGGGCGTTCCTTTCAGGGTCGAGGTTGCGGTTGCGGTGGCTTTCACCGTGCTGGTAGGAGTCGGCATCGGGGTCGGGGTGCGAGTAGGCGTCGGTGTGGTAGAGGCTACTCCGAGTCTGAATGCGCCGCGGCCATGGGTTCCGATGAATATAACTCCCGACGAATTTTGTTCGATATCGTAGATCGGAACCGCCGGGAGTACGCCCAGGTTGAAGGGCTGCCAAGTCGCACCGCCGTTGGCACTGTGAAAGACACCGATATCGGTACCGGCGTAGATGCTGTTGCTGCATGGGTTTCCACCGCAACTTCCGCTGTTGTCAGTTGAATCGACCAGCAGCTTCAGGACCGGCACGTCCGGCAAACCAGAGGCGTTTTGAACGATCATATTGTTCGCAATGCTATTTCCATCCGCCAGGGTCCAGGTAACACCGAAATCGACGGTCTTATAAATGTGGCCGACTTGCGTATCGGCGGTAAAACCTGAAAGGCCGATATAGGCCACATTCGAGTTGTGCGAGTCCGGCGCGATGCTGGTGGCTTGGGTGGAGAGTACGCCGATGGGACTGGTTTTGATCATCACGGTTTCCAATCCCCCGGTCACATCCGTCCAGGCCGCTCCATCAGGAGGGTTGGCCGCGACCGACGCTTCGGCCTGCGTGGTATTGTTGACGGCAAAGGCAACGGTACCCGCCAGGTCGCTCATCGCGAGCGACCAGGCCGGCTGTATTTTCCCGGCCTGCGGTCCAAACTCGAGGTCTTCGATCGAACACTGCGCGGAACCGCATTCACCTCCCTCGAAAGCGCCCGCGGAGGTAAGGTCGAAGTCCGTCTGTTGCCCCCAGGTCGCCATCCCGTCGGTCGAGACATAAACCGAATGTGAGCCAAACCACACTCGATGCGCTACGAATGGATCAACCGCGAGCGCGGGATAGAACACCGGGCCGGGATCACCCTTGATGGTGTTGAGCAGCGCCTGCAGGTTCGGCGTCCACTCCAGTTTGCCGAAGGTGTTGCAGGCCGCGATGTTTACATCCGGGGCGCTGCACCAGGTTTGGCCTCCGTCGCTGGAGGCTGAGATTTGCGCGTGATCGACCTCATCCAGCGAGAAATCGTGATAGACGAAGTTGGGATCCTTGGGATCGTAGAACTCAAATCCGCCATCGCCGGTCTCGCTGTCGGGAGCGGCCCAGCCTGAGACCGACCCGCTGAATAGCTGAGTGCCATTGTCCTGAAAGCCGGCGATCAATTTGGTCGGATCGGTCGGATGCGGACCGATACCCTGGATCTGGCTGGCATTGATATTCTGGTTGAGCGAGGTGAAGGTCGGACTATTCGAGGCGGGATCAAACATGTACAGGCCGCCGTCGTTTGCTACCAAAATCTGGTTATTGGCCGGATCCAAGGTCAAAGCGTGCTGATCCGAGTGAACTCCGCCATTCGGGCCAAGGAAGACCCAGGTATGTGCATAGCTGCCGGCGGACTTGTACAAACCTACCCCGCCGAACCACAAGGTGGAGGGATCGGTGGGCGAAACTAGCAGCGCTTGATCATAGAACGATTGAGAGAAATTGTTGGGATTGCTGCCGTCGATGCTGGTGGGACCTGATGTGAACGAGGGAAAGGTCGGAGTGTTTACCGTGCCGCCGGAACCCCAAGTCACTCCGGCGTCGAAAGACGCGAACATGCCTGAATACTCGGCCCCATCGTCGGACCCGATCATCGCGTAGACCACTCCGCCGACTGAGGGAGAAGGCCCGAGGGGAAAAGGTACCGCGGGGCCAACCGCGAGGCTTTGGCGACCCTCCAGAAAATTCACGCCGGGGAAAGAAGCCGGTTGAAAGGTCATCCCACCGTCGTGCGAACGGTAAACGTCGTCCGTATCAATTCCTACATACACATTCATAGGATTAGTCGGATCGATCACCACATCGTCGGCGGCGCATGGTGCGGTGCCGTCGCCAATCAAATCGCAGTTGCGGAATACGCTTTCCGGATATTGGGACCAGGTCGTGCCTCCATTCGCGGAAAACCATAGCCCGGCTTTAGTCGAGTCGGTCTCGAAGGTTCCCGCATCGGCGCGGCTCCCGCTAAATCCGCTGGTGGTGCCCGCAAAGATCCGTGGCTTTCCTGGTGTCGTAGTGGTGTCAATCGCCATCGAGGTGAAGGATGCATGGTCGAAGGTTCCGGCCGAGAGCGCGGTCCAATGCGCCCCCAGATCGGAGGATTTGAAGACCCCTCCTCCGTACAAGGAATCGATAGAATTGTTGCCCTCGCCGGTGCCGACATAAATCGTGCTGGGGTTCGTGGTTGTATCGAGTACTATCGCGCCGATGGCTTGGGTTGGCTGGCTATCAAATACCGAAGCGAAACTCCCGCCATTATTGGTGCTCACCCACAACCCGCCCGATGCGGCGCCTGCGACTATGACGCCTCGAGCATCCGCCGCTACCGAGGTCATCCTGCCCGTCATCGCGACGGGATTACCAACCGCCGAGCCGGTAAAATTGGATTTTTCCATGATCGGCTGGGGACCGATGAAGGTCCAGGTCTGCGCAACGGCAGGACTCGCGATGCCGGAACTGCCCAGCGCCGTGCCAGAACGCGCCACCATCGTGCGTTCCATCTCATGCATCGAGGAGACAGCGCGCGACATGGCTTGCGTAGGGATGCCGTATTGCAGGCCCTCGCGCGAAGCGTAGAAGATCTCGCGGCGCCGCGCTTCCAGCAGCGCTTCACGACCGCTGGTTTCCTCGTGGCGCACTTCGGGCGTCTGCCGCGCGCGGGAAATGTCGAAATTGAGGAGCGCGCAGACCGCAACTGCCGCGATTACCACAAGAAAAACCGTAGTTCGCGGGCGAATGGCGCTTAGGCGATTGATGAGCCTCAAAATTAAGCTATCTCCTCCGTCCGCAATAACGACGGCGCCAGAACGCAACTCGATCCTATCGATTTAGGGGTTTTTCACTCTCCTACAGCATCTTATGGAAGCCAATGCTGCGAGAAACCGCGTTAGCTTCTCCAAATACCAGCAGCGATTGTCCATTCGCAAGTAATTTTCCGAAGGGGCAGGTGCCAGCCTGACTGCGACGAGCTCTTGATCATGATTTTGGCAGCATGCCGATTTGCCGTAGCACTGACGCTTGATCCCAGTAGATGCGCTCGGATGACATCAGGCCGTCGCGGAACTCGATGAATACGACAATGTCGACCTCGATGAGTTTCCCGGTCGGTGGAATGCCGGGCAGAAACCAGTCCATCTGCCTGGTGTGATGGAAGCTCAGCTCATCTTCCTCGGCGATGCACGCGTCGGTTACCACGCGATTGGTGGTGGTGATGTTCCAATCGGGCGGGATCGAAGGAATGAACTCATCGCGATAGTAGCGGCGTAACTCGGTTTTGCCTTTGCCGCCGGAGCCGGTCGGCACATGAATCACGGCGGCATCTTCAGTCATCGTCGCCAACGATTCCTCTTCGTTACGATTGGTAAACTCGCCAGCCAGATGCGCCTGCCATAGGCGCACGTTGTTATTCGGGGTCATGACTTATCCTCCCGGGACTCATCGAAATCCGCCAGCTAACCCGCATTTCCAAACATGAACTTTTTACCTAATTCAAGCTACGTGAGGTACCCGGCCGAGTCCGCCTTGCTCCAGCTTCGATTCTCGGCGAGGCTGACCCCGGGGAAAGCTTTCGCAGTATGCGGTCGCCAAGGGACACAGCGTGTTGAACTTCGGAGCAGGCGATCGATTGCGCGCCGCCGCCCCTCGCATTGCGGAAGCGACGCTCGCATATGACTATGCCCGCCGGCCGGACCTGATCGATCGCTACGGTGAATACGGCAGGACGAGGTACCGCGAAGACGTTCTATACAATCTCGCCGAGCTCTCAGGCGCAGTGGATGCCGACGATGTGGAAATCTTTCAGCGCTATGTTGCCTGGCTGAAGGTCGTGCTCGTTTGTCGTGGCGTGGCATCCGAGGATATCGCGGAAAGCTTGCGTTGCATGGTGTCCGCGCTGAAGGATGACCCGCCCGCCGACCATTCGATCGCCACATCTTACGTGGAGCTCGCGGTGGAACAGCTCTCCGCGATGCCGATCGCCGTCGCGAGCTTTTTCCAACCGGCGAATGCAGAACACACGATCGCGCACCGATGCCTCATGGGACTGCTTCGCCTCGACGCGGCCGCGGCGCGCGAGACTTTGGACGACGCCATCGCCGCCGGAATGACATTGGCGCGGATCTATACCGAGATACTTCCGCCCCTGATGCGTGAGATTGGGCGCCTCTGGCAGATCAACGAGATCAGTGTCGCCCACGAGCATTATTGCAGCGCGGCCGTGCAGTCGATTCTGAGCGGGTACTATGATCGCATGTTCGGCATCGCGCAACGCTCTGAGCGCTCACTGTTGGTCGCGTGCGTGGAGGGTGAGCAACATGAAATCGGAGCGCGCACCATCGCGGATCTCTTCGAGTTGAACGGATGGCGCACCGGATTCCTCGGCGCCAACCTGCCGCCCCGCGATTTGGTTACGCTGATTACGCAAGCCCGTCGCAAGCCCGATCTAATCGCGCTATCCGCCACGATGCCCGCTCATATCGTGAAACTGGCTTCCACCATCGCGGCGATTCGCGACAGTTCGAACATCCCCATCATAGTCGGCGGTTATTTGTTCCAGGCGAGTCGCAACCTGGCCGCAAAACTGGGCGCCGACGGAGGTATCAGCGAAGCTGTGGAAGCACTCGCCATCGCCGAGTCGCTGGTAGGAAAAAAACGGTGACCGAGTGAGTTCGTATGAAGCAACTGTAGTGGCGATTTCGCGCTTCACGGTCCCGCGCAGCGCCGGGAATGACCTCGAGGGACGTTTCCTAAAGCGCCCGCGGCTGGTCGATCAGCATGCAGGATTTCTCGGTTGCGAAGTTCTTAAGACGGGAAGCGATCCGGTGACCTTCGTCTTGATTACCCGATGGCAGAGTCGCGCGGCGCTTAAAGCCTACCTGCGCTCCGACGATTTCAAGTTGGTACACACCGGCACTGACGAAGCCGGCGCAGACTTCAAGGTTTACGACCTAATCGCGCGATAACTCGGGCTCCGCCGCCTCAGTGAGCGGTAACGAAACGAAAAAGGTCGAACCCTCCCCGAGCCGGCTCTCAACCCGGATGTGGCCGCCATGCGCTTCGACAATCCGCCGCACGATCGCGAGGCCCAGCCCGGTGCTCTTCTCATTCGCGGTGCCCCTGGTGCGCGTTACCGAGAACGGCTTGAACAGCTTGCTCATCTCATCCGCCGCGATGCCCTGCCCTTGATCAGCAACCGCGACTGTCACTTCATCGGCGCCGCGCCGCACCGTGACCGTGATGGTCGTACCGGAGGCGGAAAACTTCAGCGCGTTGCTGATGAGGTTGTTGAGCACCTGCTGGATGCGTCGCAAATCGATCTGGAGAACCAGCGGCGTCGCGTCGCCCGCGAAACAAAGTTTGCTCCCCTTTTTGTTGGCGAGGATGGAATTGAAAGCGAGATTGTCGCGAATCATTGCCGCGAGGTCTACCCGCTGCGGTTGCAGTTCAAGCCGGCCGGCATTGATCTTTGAATAGTCGAGCATATCGTCGACCAGGCCTCGCATGTAATCGGCCGAAGCGGCCACGCGAACGAGCAGCTCGCGGTTATCCGCGCTGAGACTTTCGCCGAGCTCCTCCACCAGGAGATCGACCATCCCAACGATGATCCCGAGGGGATTGCGCAGGTCGTGCGCGGCCATCCCCAGGATTTGATTTTTTTCGCGCACCGCGGCGTCGAGTTCCGCATTCTTACGCGCCAGCTCGCGCTGCGCATTCGCCAAATCGCTGTTAAGCCCGGCGATCGCAGCAAAGATGCGCGCGTCGGAGGGCGATTCAGTGTTCTCACTCAGGCTCTGCGAGCTGAATGTGCTTGATTGTGGTTGCTTGCGTTCCAAAAAAGTCCCCGGTTCGAATCCGAGCAACTATTGCGCCACGCGTGAACTGCCCCGAGGATGCGACACTAAGACTTCAGCTGGTTACCGCCGCCTCGGAAATGCCGACCGACTTCAGCCACGTAACGAGGACGATTCCGGCGATGATGATGACGGTCCCACAGATGACCACCGTGGGTTGCGGTCCCATCGCACGGCCCATGAAGCCCACCGTTAGCGCTCCGAACGGCATCATTCCCACCGACGCGAGCTGGTAGGTGCTCATCACCCGGCCGCGCAGATTCATCGGTCACGAACAACTGCACCAGGGTGTTATTACTGGCGCGAAAGTTCGTCAGCCCGGCTCCGATCACCAGTTGCGCTATGAGCGAAAGCGATAGCCACGGCGACAGTCCGAACGTGACGATGCCGATCGCGGACATGAAAAGCCCCGCGATGAGATTGTTGCGAATCCCATGCGGGGTCACCCGCGAGGCGAGTGTCGCAGCGCCCAGCACTGAACCGAGGCCCTGAATCGCGACCAGGAAGCCGTAAGCCTTGGCATCGCCATGCAAAACGTTGCGCGCGAAGATCGGAACCAGCACCAGGTACTGATAGCCGAAGCCGTTGGTCACCGCTGCGAGCAACATCTGTGATAGGAGCACGCGATGGCGCCATACATACGCGAGGCCTTCTCGGAGTTGCGCCAGCACCTTCGCGCCGCCGATATCGATGGTGCGCGGCACGATGTTCATCTGCCATAGACTCCAGATGACGGCGAGAAAGCTGAGGCCATTGATCAAAAAGCAAGTTCCGGTGCCGAGATACGCGATCAGCAACCCTGCCGCCGCCGGACCGAGCATGCGCGCGCCGTTGAACATCATCGAGTTGAGCGCGATGGCGTTGGCGAGGTCCTCGTAGCCGACCATCTCAACCACGAACGACTGCCGCCCCGGCATATCGAATGATCCGACCGTACCGTTGAAAGCCGCGAGCAAAATTACGTGCTCGACCCGCACCCGCCCGGTCAGCGTGAGCGCTGCGAGGGTGAAAGCGCTCAGCATCAGCAGCGTCTGCGTGCCGATCAGCATCCGGCGCCGATCGATGCGGTCGATCACCACTCCCGCAAAGAGCCCAACCAGCAGTATCGGCGCGAATTGCGCGAACGACACCACCCCTAGCATCATCGAGGAGTTGGTCAGCTTGAGTACCAGCCACGATTGCGCCGCGCTCTGCATCCACGTGCCGGCCAGCGATGTGAGCTGGCCGAAGAAGTAGAGCCGGTAGTTGCGATGGCGCAGCGCCCGAAAGGCGCCGGCGCGGACAGGTATGGTCTCCTCGGCGACGGCTTCCGGTGTGGCCGGCGGTGCCGCCGGGTCAGGCGCGGAAATCACCCACACCTCTGAAAGATATCAAAATATCGCGGCCGAGTACTTTCAACTTACCAGGATTCCAACGCATATCTCAGGCGTAGATTTCCTTAGTAATCGAAAATGGCGCGGCGCGAAACTGCGCGCGGTGAGCGCACGACGCAGTGTGATTCAGTGGATCCGGGCGGCCGAGGTTTGCATCCGCCCGGTATCAGAAGAGATCAAGCGAGAAGATTGAGAAGATTCGCGTCACTTAATTGCGACGCGGAAGCCGCCGTGTTGGTGGCACTGGTGCTGCTGGTACTCGTCGTGCTGGAAGGATTCAGAATGCTCGACGAGGTGCTGTCGGTACTCGATAGCGCCTGGAGCAGATCGCCCCCGCCGCCGCCACCACCGTGGTGGTGATGATGGCCGCTGACACCACCGGACTGTTGCGCCGCCTGCTGCAAGTTCGAGAAAGCCTGCTGGGCTGCCGGCAGATTACCCGACTGAAGTGCCTGGCCGAACGCGTTGAAGTCCGCCGCCAATGGACTGCTGCTGGACTGCGCACTCGACGAGTTTTGAAACGAGGACGCGAGCGAACTGTAGGCCTGTTGCGCTTCCGACAGGTTGCCCGACTGGAGTGCCGAACCGAGTTGCTCGAAGAGGTCGTACTTGCTTTGCGAACCGCTGGTTTGCGCGGAATTTGAAAGCGAATAGAGCGATCCGAGGGAAGAGACGCTTGAGATTGATGACATCTACCGACTCCGTATTCTGACGCGGGCGTGATACGCCGCTTTGCGTCATAGAAGAAGCAGGTATGATGCCATCCAAATGCTCATGCTGGTTCGTCACTTATTCTGATGACTGTGAGTCAGAAAGCGACACAATTCTATACACTCGGCAACCATGAGGCCCATTTTGAGACTAAGGCGTCCGTTTATGGGACAGGGTCATCTTTGACCTGATCAGCGGGCATCACAGCTCATTTTTGTAAATCACACCGTCTTTCATGATGAGCTTGAGATTCTTTTGCGGATTGCTCATCACCCCGAGGTCGCTTAGCGGATCCCCCTCGATGGCCAATAAATCGGCATAAGCGCCCGGAGCGATAACTCCCAGACTTCCAGTCTGCATGAGCAAATCGGCGTTGATGGTCGTGGCCGAACGGATCATATTCGCCGGATCATCGAGGCCCATCCTCATTTCAAACTCGCGCAGTTGCGACTTCTGCGCCTCGGAACCCCATAAGTCGGTGCCAAACGCGATCGGCACGCCATGCTGCTTCGCCCATCGGTAGACCTGGCGGCCTTTCGCAATCGTGGTACGCAGATTCTCGACGATCGCATTCGAAAGTCCGGTCTCGATGCGCCGACTCGATGCGCTGCTGGAGTGAGATGAAAGTCGGATCGAGATAGGCACCCTCACGAGCCATCGCCGCCACGGTCTCCTCGGTGACGAAGTTGGCATGCTCGATTGAGCGCACGCCTGCCAGCAGACATCGCCGCACGCCTTCGTCGGTATAGACATGAGCCATGACGTAAGTGCCGCGTCCCTTCGCCTCCTCGACGATCGCGCGCAACTCCTCCAGCGAGTATTCGTAGATGGTCGGGTGAGCTTCGGAAGGAAATACCACTCCACCCGAAATGAACACCTTTATCTGCGCCGCTCCTCGACGCAGTTCTTCGCGCGCGGCCTTGCGGACCTCGGCGACGCCGTCGGCGATCACCGCCATCACCGAAAACGGACCCGGCTCGACCGCACGGATCAACAACTTCATCAGGCGTGCGAAAATCCGCGCCACCGCCGGTCTGGGTCAGCGCGCGGCCCGAGTAGAACAATCGCGGCCCGATGATTTTCCCCTCCGCCAGAAGCCGTGCGATGCCATGATCAGCGCCGCCCGCCTCTCGATCGAGGTGAAGCCATCCATCAGGCTGGCGCGCAGATAATTGGCCGCGGCGATGGCGATCTCTGAAGCTTGGATAAGTGATGTTCTTCGGGCTTAGCGACAGGCCCGTGATGTGGCGTGGGCGTCGATGAGTCCCGGCATCAGCGTTCGACCTCCAACGTCGATAACGCTCGCATCTTCACGATTCAGCGGCGTTCGACGATACGGCAAGGATGCGATTTCCTTGCACCATGACTTCGAAAGACTTCTGCAGTTCCGCAAATCCGTCCAGAACCAGATTGGCATTAGTGAAAAGGGTCTTGGCCGAGGTATCCATGTTTGACTCTCAGCGTTGGGTGAATTCCGCCTCGACGTCGTGGCCGTAGAGCCAGGAGTTCTGAGGCAGCGGCGCAGTCGCCGAAGACGCAAGGTTAGCATCGCGTTTTTGCTGCTCCTCGCCATCGGGAAGATGGTACATGATGCCGTTGCGGCGCGAGCCTTCCTGGCACCGCGAGGCGCGCGGCTTACGTATGTCCTCGTAACGTCGAAGCGCGGCATCCACGTCGTGCGGATTTTGCTCGAGGCATTTTGCCAGCACCGCCGCGTCCTCAATCGACTGCACCGCGCCCTGCGCCATGTAGGGCAGCATCGCGTGGGCCGCATCGCCCATCAGGGTCACCCGGCCGACCGTCCAGCGCGGAAGCGAGTCGCGATCATAGAGCGCCCATCGATTGGTCGCATCGACGGAGCCAATCATCGCGCGGACCTGCGGATGCCATCCTTCGAACTCCCTAAGAGCGTCGGCGACCTCGCCTTTCGCAGTCCACGATTCGACCCGCCACTCACCGGGAGTCACCGCGACCCAGTTGAGATATCGTGCGCCCGCGCCGACAAAATAATGTACGAAATGATGTTCCGGCCCCCACCATGAAGCAGCGGCGATCTCCAGCCCGAGATGCTTTACGCGCTCGGCCGGAACGAGACCTCGATACGCCACGTGCCCAGAAAAGCGAGGCATGTCCTTCCCGAGAAGAGCCTCCCGCACGGTCGAATGAATTCCGTCCGCGCCGACCACCACGTCAGCTTCGGCGATGGCGCCGTTGTGAAATCGTACTTCCACGCGGTCGCCACGCTGAGTTAGCGCGACGCATCGATGATCGAGGTGTACGATTCCTTTGGGGACCGCGGCGCCCAGAAGGTCCAGCAATTCGGCGCGATGAAAGTGATAGTAAGGAGCACCGAAGTTCTGCTCGCAAGCATCGGCCAGCGGCTGGTTCGCGATTATGCGGCCGTCGTCCCAGCGACGAATCACCATCGCGCGCGGGCGCACGCCGAAGCGGCGCATCGGCTCCTCGAGGCCGAGCCGGGACAGGATTCGCGTCGCGTTGGGACTTATCTGAACGCCCGCGCCAACCTCGCGCAATTCGGCGGCTTGCTCGAAGACCGCTACCTCGAAGCCGGCGCGACCCAACGTCAGCGCGGCCGTAAGGCCACCGATACCAGCTCCGATCACGATGATTCGCATTTGGATGAAGCCTCCCTCACCGCGGGCGCGTGTCTTCGCGCGTCGAGATCTTTGTCATAGGTGGTTTCGCGGCGCCAGCTTTCCTGACGTTTGCAAAACGCCGCGCGAGTGCGCCAGCATCGAGGCACAAACGCCGTCGAAAGGGAGCGCGCGATGGATTTCAAGTTCAGTGAAGAGGACGAGAATTTTCGCCACGAATTCCGCAGCTGGCTGGAGCAGAATCTGCCGCGCGATTGGCGCGGCGATAGCGAACTGGACGCCGACGACAAAACCGAGTTCGAGCGCCGCCGCGAATGGCATCGCAAGCTCTACCACGCCGGCTGGATGTGTATCCATTGGCCGAAAGAATACGGTGGGCGCGGCGCCACGCTCCTGCAACAACTGATCTACAGTCAGGAGCTTGAGCGCGCGAAGGCGCCACCGGTGGTCAACTTCCAGGGCATTGCGCGGGTAGGTCCCACCTTGATGCAGTGGGGCACGCCGGAGCAGAAGAAACGCTATATTCCGCGGATTCCCGCGGCCGATGAAATCTGGTGCCAGGGCCTCTCCGAGCCAAGTCATGGTTCCGACCTCGCGGCGGTCGAAACCCGCGCTGTGGATATGGGTGACTACTTCGTCGTCAACGGCTCGAAGGTGTGGACCTCGAACGCGCATCACGCCGATTTCAGCACCCTGCTATGTCGCACCGATCCCGAACTGCCGAAGCACAAAGGTCTCAGCTATCTGCTGGTGGACATGAAGACTCCCGGTGTAACAGTCCGGCCGCTGCAGCAGATCACCGGCGAGCGCGGATTTAACCAGGTCTTTTACGATGATGTCCAGGTCCCCAAGTCTAACCTTGTCGGCAACAAGAACCAGGGTTGGATGGTGGCGATGACTAACATGATGTTCGAACGTACTATCCATGGTGGGCGAACCGACATGATGGTGGAGGTGCGCCAACTCGCCAAACTCGCAAAGACCGCCCAGCGTAGCGGCCATTCGGCGTGGGATGAAGAATATGTCCGGCAGGCTATCATGCGTTTTGCCTGCGAGGCTGAAGCCTTGAAGTACACCAGCTATCGGCAACTAACCCGCCAACTCAAAGGCATGCAGCCTGGACCGGAAGGCTCGGTGATGAAACTGGGAACCACCGACCTCAACCTGCGCATCCAGAGCTTTGCGATGGAACTACTAGGACCCTACAGCGTGCTGGAGTATCAGGCAGCGAATGCTATCGATCGCGGCAAATGGTCTCATCGGATGCTCGCAGCGCGGCGCGGCACAATCGCGGCAGGCACCAACGAGATCCAGCACAATATCATCGGCGAGCGAGTGTTGGGCCTTCCGAAGGGATAGCGAGCGTCACATTGCCGGTCTCGCCCCCTATCCGACGATGCGATGAACAATCGGAAGGGTGACGAGACTTATGATGGTCATACAGGCCAGCGCGGGCGCGAGCACGTCGGTGTCGAAGCCAAAGCGATCCGCGACTATGAGCGTGAATAACTGGGGCGGCATTGCGGCCTCGAGTATCGCCGCATGAAGATTCAGCGCCCGCAAGCCAATAAGCGACGCGGCAACGCCCACGATTAGCGGCGAAATTCCTAATTTGATTATCAACATCGGCCACCAACTCTTAACCTCAGCGAGTGAGCGACCCACCATGTTCGGCTTGATGGCCATCCCAAGAACGAGCAGCATCAGCCCCGAAGTCGTTTGACCGAGGAGATGCAGGCCCATTAACAGGAATTCAGGTAACGCAATACCTAAGATACGAATCGCAGCGGCGAGCGCAGCCGACCACAACAGAGGAAACTTAAGAATCTGGATCAGAGCTTGTGTCAGAGACGTATGCGGACCCTCATGATGAAACATATCCAGCAAGGAGCCGGTAATCAGATCCGACGACGTCACGGTTATTTCGCAAAGGATGGCGATTTCGGTTACGTGTACCACTTGCTGTGGAAACAGACCCTGCAGGAGAGGCATGCCCAGGTAGGTAACGTTGCCGAAGGCGCTGCCCAGAATCAGCGAACTTCTCAGTTTCTGATTGACCGGAAATAACCGGAGCGCAATTAATGCGATGGTTACGCAGATCACTAAACCAATCAGCATCGCGAGAGGAATCTGCCATAGGTCACTACCGGCGGCGGACTTGTAGATAACCTCGATGTTGAGAGCCGGCAGCAGGACGTTCAAAACGAGGGTGCCGCACTGGCGGCGGGCAGCATCGATATCAAGGGAGGGCAGGAAATAATGGAGGCTCGCCCCCAATGCGGCAATCGCAGCCAGGGCCAGAAATACGTTCAACATTGGCGCAGAGGACCGAACAGAGTATGGACAGCTTCCTTCACGATGGATAGTTGCTTAGCTCTCGCGGTTGATGCGTTCCAAATATCTACGCCCGTCATCGGTTAATCGCACGTAGTCCTTCAAGTTGACGATGGCCCCGTCTTTGATGTCCTGAATAGGTTGCAGGTTCTCGATGAGATGCAGCGCTCGCAGCTTCCTTAGCTCGGTGCGCAAAATGTTATTGCCTTCATAGTGCTGCGTGAAGCCCGCCCATAGATTCTCCAGATGTTTCCGTTCAGCCAATGGGAGGAGCAACGTCAGCACGAATCGGATGTCATCGAGATTGGCGTCCTGCTCGCGTTGTTTCTTGCCTAGCTCCTCGAGTTCGAATTCGACGGATCCCAGCTTTACCTTTGTGAGCCGTTCCATAATTTCGGGCCACAAGGCAGCGAACAATGTCACACCTGCGGCGAAAACTATGATCACTTCTCCAGTGTTCAGCCGACGATCATCAGGAAGCGCGCCGAGCACGATCGCGGCGACGTAGAGCAAGACCAGGGTCGGAATACCGAAAAGAAAAAGCGGGCGCAGCGTCCGCCGCCATTCGGCTACTTCCACCGATGCCTCTCCGAGATCACGGTTTTGCGGAGATGACGTCATATCGTTCACCTACAATCGCCGATTCAATAAGGAGGATAGTCAAGATTCGACATGCAGAAGCCGATCGCGGTTAAGCGGCCGCGAACCCGGCATACAGCTCGGCGGTCATTACCTGAAAGGACTGAAGACACGCGGTCAGGTCAGGGCGGCTTCAGACACAGCCTCACCGGCAATCCGGCTATGCCACATCACGCGAGGCTCAGTCATGTTCCATGGCGTGGCCTGATGAAGCAGACAGCGATTGTCCCAAATCACCGCATCGCCACGCTTCCAATCATGATGATAGACGCGTGGTGGCTGACATGCGAATTCAACCAATTCTTGTAAGAGTCGCTCGGACTCGGCCGGGTCCATACCCGGAATGTTGTGTGCATGACGGCCGATCAACAGCGACTTTCTTCCCGTCTCAGGATGGATCTTTACCAGCGGGCGCAGCGGCACCGGACCGTCGTGGAAACCATAGCCGCTATATTCGCTGCCCTTCTTTGGCTTATGTCCAAGCTTTGCCTGACTGTAAAAGAGCGAATGATGAGCTGCGAGGTTTTCTATCTTCCCGCGAAGCTCCGCATCGAGCGCGTCGTAGGCCGCACGCATATCGGCCCATCCAGTTCGGCCGCCGGAGTTCGGCACCACCTCGGCACTGAAGACTGCGCCTTTGGCCTGCACCGGCATATAAGTGCTGTCACAGTGCCATCCCATGTTGCCCTTCAGCACTTTCATCAGGTCACTGTCGTCGTCGATGAGAGTGCCGTCGGGCTTCACGTTGCTGATCGCGGCCATTTCGAATTCGAGCCGGCCGAACCGTTTGGCGAAGGCGATCTGCTCTTCGCGTTTCAGATGCTGATCGGGAAAAATCAACAGCGCATATTCCAGCCACGCCGCGTGGAGCTCATCCCAGGTGGCGTCGTCAAGCGCCGCGAGCTTCAGGCCCGTGACGACCGCGCCGAAGGTAGCGTCGATGGGTTCGATATGAAATGCGCGCATCAGAATGCCTCCGTTCGGTCGCGTGCGATCAAACGCTAATCGAACAACCGCCATTCGGTCAAATCACCATGGATCGCGGTTGTGCTCGGTAGACATCACCAGAACTTTTCCATGCCTGGGCGTCGCCCTCCATCTTTCGACCGAAACCTAGGCGAAATAAATCATTATCACGATCAGGTTGATTGCCGCGAAGGCGATCGGCAGCGCAATTCTGATCGCACTGCTCAGCCTTCGGATGCGCGCGCCATGCCCGGAGCGTCCGGCGAGGTGAACCGCAGTCAGTTCAATCGCAGTCGCAAACACAAACAGGTAGCAGATCAGGAAAAACACGTCGATGAAAGTGAGGTACGGCACCTTGGGCAGGTTGGCCTGGATGGCGAAGGCAAATGCGATGACGGTCAAAATCGTAGTCACCGAGATCTGGACCTGGCTGCTGAGTTCGGTCGGGTCGATCCAGAAGGTCGTCCACGACAACACCACCATCAGTAGCAGCGGCAGGAAGACTTTCCAGATGTAGAAGTTGAAATGACGCGCGATGTTGATCGTAAAGCGAATCTCACTGATCGATTCGCCTCCGACTCCCGGCACACGCTCAACCTCGGCACCGGTTCCGGTTATCGCCCATTGCGCCAACGAGTCGTATACGCGCGGCTCGGCACTCATCGCATTAACGCTCTCCGGCATCAGAGTAACCAGCGCGTCGTCGGCGACGGTTGGATGAATCAGGATTTCCAGGGTCTGCTGGTCGAAGGGAAAGGTTCGCAGGTGGTAGGTATTCGACAGCTCCGCGCTCGAGCGCTCCGAGTATCTGACGGTGCCATCGGGAAATACTCGAATCGTCACGTCGTAAGCCGAATGGGGTACGACACCGTTAACGAAATCGAAACGTGGATGCCATACCTGGTCGGGCGAAAAGGTGCGGAATTTCTCCCATGACCCGCGCGGCGTGAAAGCGAGGCGCGGATCTTGCCAATTCGCGATGAGGTAGCCCACCATTTTGAAGCGCTGAGCAACCTCATCGATGTCCGAAATGTTGATGACCCGCATCGCAATCGTTACCGGCAACTTATTGCCGTCGCTGACCGGCGGATTCAGCAACGGATTGACCTCATCCGCAACGGTCAGTGGCTTACTGTCGGCGGCAGCAACCGAGCGGGCGCAGACCAGCAATCCCATCGCCAGCGCGATCATGGCTATCGCGCGCGCTCCGGCCGAGCTTCTCATCGATGATGTTCCCCCCAGTCCTCAATGACGCTCCCGGCCTTGCAACCGCGGTCATCAATAGGTCGTCAATCCATACCAGGCAGCGTTTTGTTTGCGAACTCGTCTTCTGCTCGCCGCCGCCAGCATCACGCATATTCGAAGCTAAAGCCGGGAGTCCCACCATGCAAACGGCGTATCCCCAGACCGAGAGCCGTCGCGGCGGCCATGGCCGCGGATTCCGTGTGCGCCGGCGTCACTATCGCTGCGGAGGATGGCGGGCCGCCGCGGTCAAGGTTGCGATGGTTGCAGACAAACCCGTTCCACAAATAGTGCCGAGATTCGCAGCCCGAGGTTGAGGGGAAGGGTTTTCGCCCACGAAGCTTTCGTTTGATCGAAGCGCCGACCCGGGCATCGCGCATTTTGCCGACCGAAGTAGGGTCAAATTTGGATTTCCGGGAGCCTCACTTGATCTAGCGTTGTCTTTTGTGACAGAAGTCGGTCGTCAATACTATTTGTAGAGAAATATGACTGTTGGAAGAGTCCATCACCGGGTCCCGTTCGAGCATTCGAAGAGCGGTTTTATAGGGCGACGACGGGAGCTGTCCACCCTGGCAGCGGCGCTGGAGCGCGCCCGCTCCGGACTCGGAGGTATTTTCCTACTTTCGGGCGAGGCCGGTATCGGCAAAACATTGTTGGCTCGCGAGTTTTCATTGTTCGCGCGGGAGGGCGGCGCCAAGGTCCTCGAGGGGCGCGCCAGCGAGCGCTTTCGCGACATTCCGTTAGCGGTTTGGCAACAAATCCTCACGGAACAAGCCAAACCTGCGAACGCAACCCGAGCCGATTTTCTTTCACCTGACCCCGCGCTAGTGCCAGCCGCCTCGGTTCCGCTTCAGCGAATCATTGACCATCAAATCGATTCCGAACTGTTCGAAAGTACCGTGACCGCGGTGGTGGAACAAGCGAAGAGGCAGCCTCTGGTGGTCGTGCTCGATGATCTCCACGCCGCCGATCCGCTGTCTTTGCGCGCGTTCAGGGTGCTGGCCCGCGAGCTGCCGAGTGCCGGCAGCTTAATCGTCGGGGTCTATCGAGATTCCGAGAGCTCCAAAGCGCGAGAATTCGCGGACCTGCTGCTGGATCCAATGATCCGGGACAGCAAACGAATCGCGCTTGCGGCTTTCGATGACGAGGAAACTCGGGAATTCGCGCAGTTAAGGGCCGCGAGTCCACTGAATGAGGGGTCCCTCGCGGTGCTGAGAACGCTAACGGGCGGAAACCCGAGGCTTCTGGAAATAGCATTGCGACGGCAGTTGCTGGATGAGACATCGCTCGGTCCCCAGGCATGGCCGGGTGGTCCAATGCGCACCGAGATTGCGGCTCACCTCGAACATCTGTCGGAGCGTACCAAGCAGGTTTTGAGTACAGCGGCGCTGGCCGGGGTAGAATTCAGGCTTACCTCCCTATTTCACGTGCTGAACCAGGATCCACGCGAGCTGCTGGACGCGCTTCATGAAGCAGAGCAGTCCGGACTGTTGAGCCGCACCGAAATTCCTGGCAGTTACCGTTTTCGGCAGGCACTGATTCGAGAGATTTTGGCCGCCGAACTCAGCGGGGCCCGCAGAGCTCAGCTACACGAGCGGTTCGGCGAGGTGCTCGAGTCGCTGTACCGGCACGATGACGCGTTCGTCGAGCGGATAGCTAGCCACTTTTATGAAGCGGTGTTGCTCGGCGATGCGGAGAAAGCGGCGGATTATTGCACCCGCGCTGCGGGTTATGCGTTGAGCCGATCCCGCCCGAAGGATGCTTTTCGCTTTTACCATATGGCTCTGGCGGCGCGTGAGCTCCAGGCTTCGAGCTCGCATACGATAAGCGATTTGCACTCTAAATTAGCTGAAATAAGTCTACGAGAGCAGAACTTCCCCCTGGAGGCGCCATGGCCCGAGGTTGGCAGCCAGGCAGCCTCAGGCCCGGAAACCTCGATAACTGGCGCCCACAAAGCTCTCCAACCCGGTCCGATGGGCCCGGTCGAGCTTTTTCAAGAAGCCGGTTCGCCGCTCGCCGCGGTGGCGCCCGCTGAAGGAAAAACCGGCGGAGATGCTTCGGATTCCGATGATTCTGCCGGCGAAACCTCTACGGAAATCCCCGAAAACATCTTTCGTCGGGAGGGGGATTTTTGGACGCTGACGTTCAAGGATCGCACCCTCCGCCTCAGACATGCGAATGGGCTCCTGTTTGTCGCGCATCTTCTACAAAATCCGGATCGCGATCTTCACGTTGCCCAACTGGTCGCCATCCTTCCAGCGCCTCGTGCGATTCATCCCGAGGCGCTCTATATCTCGCATTCGGATAAAGAACGCCTGGGAATGCACGTTATCTCGGAGAAGAACTCCAACCCGTTGCTGGATCGGACGGCGAAGGCGGAATATCGGCGAAGAATTGACGAACTCCGCGATGCCCTGGAGCATGCCAAGGCGTGCAATGATTTCGCGAAAGCCGAGGAGCTGGAGCGGGAACTCGAATTCATCGCAAGTGAACTATCGCGCGCGGTGGGAGTCGGGGGACGCGGTCGCGAGCATCGCGCGGAAGAAGAACGCGCCCGAGTCAACGTTACCAACGCCATCAGAACGGTGATCGCCAAGATTTCCAGGGATCACCCGGCTTTCGGGCGCTATCTGCGAAACACCATCAGCACTGGCCGCTATTGCTCCTATCATCCCGACCTGAGTTCGAGGCAGCGTTGGCAATTTTAGGGATCGGAGCGCACGGCCTCGATTTGTAGCTTCGCGGTAGCCACTCGTTCGACTGCTTCCAACGATGTTGCCTGTTTGTGCTTTGCTTCACGGCACTCGTTCAGGCCGACCCCGCGCAAACGTCTTCACTATTTGTTGGCCATCATTCAACAGCGTTGCCGTTTTCCCAACTCTATACATTCAGAAGCGGTCTAAACCTCGCATCTTCGGGCGCCCCGCGCAGAGTTCATTAGCGAATTCCACCTTGCCTTCGCAGGGATGGCGGACGCGTGGCCACAGAACGACTCATCCAATCAACTACCATAAAGTTAAATCTTAACTCATACGAGGGATCTCGCGCACCGTTCCATAGCTTTGTAGAGGCCAGTGCGCGAGGATCCCCCGGATGATCCCGACGGTGCAACCAGGAGGGTGTTCGTAAGGCGCGCCTGGCCTCTACAGAGCAATTGTTATTCTCGCACCTTCAATGACGCCACCACCACAAATGATCCCATCGAGCGAGTTCGGACTCGCCGGATGCGCTGGAACTCCTCTGAATCCGATCGAGGGATAGGGATTGTCGATACTCACGAGCATGGTCAGCCATCGAGGGTTTAACACAAGGCTTGCCCTGATGGCTCCGGGCCTCGCTTTGCTTGGTTGTTTGTCTGCTTGCGCTTCGATGGTCGCCGAACGAAAACCTTCCGCGTCTCCCGAGCTGGCAGGCAGCGGCTTTTCTCAGGCGAGCGTCAACCCGGCTCTGGAAGCGCTCTGGAGCTCACGGCGAACCAACTCCAAGGACTTCGCGATTGGGGCTGGCGATGTTTTGGAGATTCAGGTTCCTGGGGTCAAAGATCTAGAAGATCGCACTGTTCGAGTAGATGGCAAGGGCAATATCGACCTGCCGCTTCTTGGGGCGATGCATGTCGCGGGGTTGTCCGAACCTGAACTGGACTCCGCGCTGGTCAAGAAACTTGGCGATTACCTCTATCATCCGCAAGCTCAAATTTTCGTTAAAAGTTACAACAATCGGCAAGTATCGGTTAGCGGTGAAGTCAGAACCCCGGCCGACTATACCCTCAATGGTCCGGGCGACACCGTGCGCGAATTGATCCAGCGCGCGGGTGGCGTGACCCAGCAGGCCGGCGTTGAGATCATGTTTATCCCGGGCGCGAGCAACTTCTCCGAGCTGATGCCTGCCGAAGCAGAGGGCGATTATTCGGCGGCATCTTACAATGGGCGATCAGAAATATCAGCGCCGGACCCGCTCGAGGTAAGTAAGGCCGATACCGACGGGGGACATCCACTCATCATCGACGTGGCCGCGAACTCCCGCGAAGTGCGCTATCTCGACCTACCGGTGCGACCCGGAGACGCTATTTTTATTCCTCCAGCGGGAGCGGTTTCGACCGTAGGCTGGGTCTATCGTCCGCAGACAATGCCGATAACCCGCAACCTGAGCGTTATCGGTGCGGTTGCCGCATCGGGCGGGATGCTATTCGCCGCAAATGAACACGAAGTAAGAATTGTGAGGAGACAATCCGACGGGCAGATAGCAACCATCACCGTCGACATTGCCAGCATCCAGGCCGGAAAGAGCGCGGATGTTCCCCTACAGAACGGAGATATCATCGACGTCCCGTATTCGGCGGTAAAAATTCCGGGGTACGCCCTGTACTACGTCGCACAAGGTCTCGTCACCTATGCGCCTTCCGCCCTTCTCGTTTCGGGTTTTTGATGGGGCAACCGTCTCCATACTTCATCCGCCGGACAGAAAACTTCGATCCCATCGAAGCAGAGTTTTCTCCTTTCCTGGAGGAAATCGAGCCGTGGATGAAGATCAGAGAATTTTGGCGTGTCTTTCGGACACGTTTGAAGCTGATTGTGGGGGTTTCCATCGCGATAGTCGGTGTTGTCAGTTTGAACGACTTCTCCAGAACACGCCTGTTCACCGCGACTACTACTCTCCTGATCAACAACAAGGCGCCCCACCTGTTCAATGACTCCGCCGCGGGGGCTGTTTCGAACGAAGATGAGTCCAGCGGGTATGATCCGGCGGATCAGACCGAGTACGAATTGCTTCGGTCGAGAAGTATCGCAGCGCGAGTTATTCTGGCCGAAGGACTCTTGAATCCCAGCGCGGACCCAGTCAGAGCGCCTGGGATTGGCGGAGAAATTCGAACCTGGCTGGGGAAATGGATTCCGTTTCTAAGGACCGGGACAGCCCCCCTTTCCCTACCTGCCGACGATTCCGGGGTACCGTCCAGCGCAATCGACGCCTACCTGGATCAGGTTCGTGTCACTCCCATCGAAACTACCCACATGGTTAAGGTCAGCGTCACCACCTCCGTGCCCGAGCTGTCGGCACGCCTGGCGAATGCGCACGCTCAGCAGTTCGTGCGCCGAGGAATCGAGCTCAACGCGCAAGCGAGCGAAGAAGCGAGCCGGTTTTTGGCGGGAAAGCTCGCGGGAGTCAAAGTCCAACTCGAGCAGTCTGAGCTCGCACTCAACAACTATCGCAGGGACAAGGGGATAGTTCCGGGCTTGATCTCGTTGAATGGTAAGGAAGACGTTGTCCTCGACCGCCTTAACAAAATCAGCCAGGACCTCCAGGAGGCACATCTAAAGAACATTAGCCTCGGGACCGAGGTCGCCCTGGTGAAAGAAGGCCGCGCCGACGCCCTGCCCGAGGTGATTGACAGCCCATTAATCCAAAAGCTCAAAGGCGATCTCGATGTCCTGCAGGTCGAGAACGCCGGGATGGCCAACCAATTCAAGCTCAGCTATCCGCCGATGCAGGAACTCCAGGCCAAGATCCGGGGGACCCAGGACGCGCTGGCGCAAGAGGTTCGAAACGCCGTCTCGAATCTCAACGAGCAGTATCAGGCATCACTCGAACGCGAGAAGACGCTTGATCAAGAGTTGGAGAAGCAGAAGTCGTTCGCGCTGGGGCTCAATGATGCGGCGGTCCGCTATCTGATCCTCGAACGGGAAGCGGATACCAATCGGGAACTTTATAATTCCGTGCTGAAGCGCTTGAAAGACATGGCACTTCTCGCGGACGCCCATGCGTCTAACATTTCTATCGTAGATAAAGCCGAGCCTCCCAGATTCCCGTCGAGCCCAAAAGTCGCGAGAGACCTACTGCAAGCTACTCTGTTTGCGCTGGTAGCGGCGTTTGGACTTGCTTTTCTTGCGGAGCATCTGGATACCACACTCAAATTCCCTGATGATGCGGAGCGCTACCTGAGGCTGCCAAATCTGGCAGCCATTCCGGATTTTGCTTTCGCCGGTGCAGCTTTGTCCGTCGAAGAATCACCTCGAAACGACCGGGCGCTGCAAGCTCCCTCAAACCGATCTTCCTCCGACCACAGCTGCGATGTTGTGACGACATTCGGAACGCAGTCGCTGGTGGGCGAATCATACCGAACCCTTCGAACAGCTCTGCTGCTCTCAAAAGCCGGGGCTCATCCGAAAATAATTCTAATCACCAGCGCGATTCCGAATGAGGGCAAGACGGTAGTCGCCGTTAATACCGCTATTGTACTAGCTCATACCGGCGCACAAGTGCTGATTATCGACGCGGACCTGAGGAAATCGCGATGTCACAAAGTGCTGTCGCTAAAGAACCATTTCGGACTAACCGAGATGCTGACCGGATCGGCAAATGAAGAAGCGATCAGCAGTACTAAAATCGAAAACCTCCGCCTCTTGAGTTCCGGGAAAACTCCTCCGAATCCCAGCGAACTGCTAGGCTCGGCTCGGATGCGCGAGATCCTCGGTAGCCTTGCCAAGACCTATGACTATATCGTGATCGATTCTCCTCCCGTTATGGTGGTGGCGGATCCAGTCGTCCTGTCCACGTTGGCTGACGGCGTGGTCCTCGTGACGGCAGGTGGGCTCACCCCCAAACAACATGCTCGCGCGGCCCTGGGCAAGCTTCAGCAGGCGCACGCACGAGTTTTTGGATTTGTGCTGAATAAGGTTCGGATCCACAAGTTTGATTATCCATATCATGACTATGCGCATTTCTACCACAGTCACTATGCAAACGGACCGATGCAAGACGACTGTTAGGTAGCTCGGCCGTCTCCCGAGCTGGATGCTTGGCGCTGGCCCGCCGATTTTCTATTCGTAGCAATTTCGATTGTTAGCATCGATGCCATCGCCAAGTATGGGACTCGTGTTCACTACGGTACGGAGAGCATCGCGACTCTTATGTGCGGCATAGGCGGAATCATTGGACGCGCCGACCTTGGGCGCAGCCGTGCACAGCGGATGCGCACCGCGCTGGCTCATCGCGGTCCCGACGACGGGGGCATAGAGCAACCACATCCGCGCGCGACACTGGTTCATACCCGCTTGGCTATCGTTGATCTGTCTTCAGCCGGCCATCAGCCTATGGCCGAGGAGGCTGAGAATCCTTCGCGATCCGCGTGGGTAGTGTTCAATGGCGAGATCTACAATCACAACGACCTTCGAACCGAGCTCGAAGGTCTAGGCGAGCGTTGCGTCAGCCGCTCTGACACCGAAGTGATCCTGCGGGCCTATCGCGCATGGGGAACGGACTTTGTGGGCCGGCTGCGAGGTATGTTCGCAATTTGCCTCGTCGATCCGGAGCGCGGCCGCGTCTATCTCTATCGCGACCGTCTCGGAATCAAGCCGCTTTATCTGTGTAGGCTGGAAACCGGTGGAGTAATCTTTGCCAGTGAAGTGCGAGCGATCCTTAGCGCGGCGGGTGACCTCGTATCCGCGCGAGCAAATCGCGTGGCTATCGAAAGTTTCCTGGCACAGGGAGCTACGCAGGGTACCCAGACGGTCATAGATGGAATCACGATGCTCCCGCCCGGACAGTGCCTTACACTCGACCTCGATTCCGGCCGTGAGCTGGCGCGCAAGACTTACTGGCGTTTTCCCAGGTCCGAAGCTACCAGCTGCGATCGCGAATCTGCGGTTGAGAGTCTGCGCGAGGTGCTGGCCGATTCGGTCCGGCTCCATCTGCAGAGTGATGCGCCGCTAGGTCTGTTTCTGAGCCGTGGAGTCGATTCGTCGGCAATCCTGACTATCGCCTCCGAGGTCGCTAACCGTGAGTTTAGGACCCTTACGGTCGGTTTCGACTCTCCTGAACTGGACGAAAGCGGGCGGGCTCGTGAAATCGCCGAAAGATTCGGCGCGCTTCACGAAGTTGTAACCGTCACAGGAGCTGAAGCATCTGGGGCGTTCGATGCCGTGCTGGCCGCGATGGATCAGCCTACCGTTGACGGCGCCAATGTGTTCATCGTGAGCCGCGCGGCGCGAGCGGCGGGAATTACGGTGGCAGTGTCGGGATTAGGCGGGGACGAGTTGTTTGGCGGATACGCGACTTTCACTGACGTTCCGCGCGCGCTTGGGATGCGCGCAAACCCGGCGCTCCGATTAGCTATGCGCGCCGGCGGATCCGTCATGGGCGCCCGCGGCGGCGCCAAGCTGGTCGAAGCGGCGACTCGCAGTTGCAACAGTCTCGGGATGTACCTGCTTCGCCGCGAGTTGTTCCTGCCAAAAGCGCGACGCGCGATGCAGCCGTTGCCAGCGGGATGCTCCCCCTCGTCGGGCCTGCCCACCGATCTGCTTGCCGAAGTTGCAGAGGACTCGGCGGGGCGGGACTTGACCGACTGTATAAGTGTCTTTGAGCTGGAGTTGTACACGCGTCATATGCTCTTGCGGGACGGCGATGTGTTCAGCATGGCAGCACCCATCGAGTATCGCGTGCCATTGCTCGATCATCGTGTGGTCGAGGCAGCCCTTGCGATTCCGCCGCAGTGGAAGCATCCCGCCCCTCGCCCAAAGCAGCTGCTTATGGACGCAGCGGGAAGCCGATTTCCACACGACCTTGTGGAACGAAGCAAGAGCGGGTTCAAGCTGCCATGGAACCGTTGGTTTGAGACCGGCGGTGTACTGGCGACGCGGGCGCGCGACGCCGCCCATGATCGAACGACCTGGCGCGATCTCGGAATTTCCCACGAAGCGGTGGCCGGCGTCTGGAAAGCCTGGGATGCACGGGATCGGCGCATCAGTCCTTTGCAGGTCCTTGCGATTACCACCCTGAACGACTACGCCCGCCGCCATCATCTGCACGCATAGTGAAAATCCTGTATCTCAGTCCGTCCGCAAAACTCGGCGGCGCCGAACGGAGTCTTCTCGACTTGATGTGGAGTATCCGCACGGCGCGCCCGGACTGGCCTCTGTCGATGCTCGCCGGTGAAGATGGCGATTTGATCGCCTGCGCTCGTGAGCTAGGTGTGATGAGCGAAGTTGTCCGGATGCCATTGAATGTTGCGCAGCTTGGAGATGCGGCGTCAGGAGGCCCCGCGGGCGGAGGCGGTTTTATGCTCTGCGCGCTTCTCGCGCGCATGGCCACGGCCACACCCGCGATGGTGCGTCACCTCAGTGCGCTACGCCGCGAGATCGCCCGCATTGCTCCTGACATTATCCACAGCAACGGTTTCAAAACTCATCTTATGAGTGCGTGGGCCGCACCGCGGCGCATCCCGATCATCTGGCACGTGCGAGATTTCGTCTGTTCGCGACCCATGATGGCCAGGTTGTTGCCGCTTCACGCGTCTCGCTGTTCGGCAGCAGTGGTGAATTCCAACAGTGTTGCCACCGACGTAAGCTCGTTGTGCGGCGACCTCGCGGTCCATACGGTTTACAACGCGGTTGACCTTAACCGATTTTCGCCCTATGGCCCTGTGGTTGACCTCGACTCACTGGCCGGGATGCCGTCAGCGCGGCCTAACACTCTGCGGGTAGGTCTCGTGGCGACGATGGCACGCTGGAAGGGACACGAAGTCTTTCTTCGCGCGCTGTCAATGCTGGCGCCGTCGGTCCAAGTTAAAGGATACATAATCGGCGGCGCACTCTACCAGACCAGGGGCAGCCAATACGCGCGTGAGGAACTGCGAGCGATTGCCGGCCAGCTTGGCCTCGCGGACCGCATCGGTTTTACCGGATTTGTCGCAGAGCCAGCCGCCGCGATCCGAGCGTTGGATATCGTCGTACATGCCAGCACAGAGCCCGAACCGTTCGGCTTAGTCATCGCTGAAGCAATGGCCTGCGGCAAAGCTATCGTCGCAAGTGCCTCAGGCGGCGCGGCGGAGATCATTTCGGACGGAGAGACAGCCATTGCTCATAGGCCCGGCGATGCGCAAGGGCTGGCCCGTGGCATCGCAACCTTGGCCGCGGATTCAGGATTGCGCAAAAGGCTAGGCCAGGCGGCCGTAGTTGTCGCGCATCGGCGCTTTGATCGTATCCGCCTGGCCGCCAAGCTTACTCCACTCTATGGTGAGCTAGTCTCGGCGGCAGCCTGATGCGAGTTTTACACATTAACGCCGGTAACCTTTATGGAGGTGTTGAAACCCTTCTGGCGACCCTAGCGAATCATCGTGACCTCTGTCAGGAGATGGAGCCTGAATTCGCGTTGTGTTGGAGTGGACGTCTGAGCGAGGAGTTGCTCGCGAGCGGTGCAACGGTTCATCTTTTCGACGAGGTGCATCTGAGGAACCCGTTCTCGGTTCAGCGTGCACGCAGGAACCTCTCGAAGTTGCTCGCCGAGACTCATTTCGAAGTTGTCATCTGTCACATGCCCTGGTCGCAAACAATATTCGGTCCCGTGGTGCGACATTTCAGTCTACCTCTGATCTTCTGGATGCATAGCGCAACCAACGGCAAGCATTGGCTCGAAAGACTGGCTAGTCGCGTCCGACCAGATCGCGTAATCAGTCCGAGCAAGTATGTTGCCGCCACTGTTAACAGTCTTTATCCGCACACAGAGACGTTCGTTTTACATTATCCAGTGGCGCCCCAACCTAAGCCATACAGCGCGGAAGAAGTAGCTATCATCAGAAGGGAGCTAGATACCGCGTCTGATGCAACAGTCATTGTTCAAGCCAGCCGCATCGAAGAAGGTAAAGGCCAAAGGATTCACCTCGAAGCGCTCGGCCAGTTGCGCGAAGTAGAAGGTTGGGTCTGCTGGCAGGTCGGTGGCCCGCAGCGTCCTCACGAATGGGAGTACTTCGAAGAACTCAAGCAAACGGCAGCGCGGCTCGGTATCGCGCATCGCGTGCGATTCCTCGGTCAGCGTTCCGATGTGCAGAGACTCTTCGCGGCATCTAACATCTACTGTCAGCCTAACATCGCGCTCGAAGGTCTACCGGTTACGTTTTCCGAGGCGCTTTACGCGGGACTTCCCGTGGTAACCAGCAGCATTTGTGGATTTGACGAGCTCATCGATGAGTCGTGCGGCATCCTATTGCCACCGTACGATGTCGATGCAGTAGCCCATGCCCTGGCGAACTTGATTCACGATCCGTCGCTTCGGCGGCGTCTGGGTGCCGCTGCTCCATTCCGAGCGAACAGAATATCGAATCTGCAGGTACAAATCGGCAACCTTCACTCAATCATCCAGGAAGCTACCGCAGTTCGTACCAATGCAATGTTCTCACACTGTTGATGATGCTCGGGTCCTCGAGCGGGCTCTCTTGAGCGAAGGCAGAAGTGATGGACCGGTATACGATCTGGTCGCGAAGAACCTTGCTTCCAGGTGCCTTGGAGCAGAGACACTCGTGGATTTAGGTTGCGGATCTGGCAATTTCTGGAAATTCGAGCGACCGCCGTTCGATAGGTATGTGGGAGTAGATGTTGTCAAATACGCCGGGTTTCCAATCGAAGGCCATTTTGTCAAGTGCAACTTTGAAGACTATTCGATCCCATTACCCAGTAATGAAGCAGACGCGGTGGTGGCTTTGGAGATCATCGAGCACTTGGATAATCCTCGCGCGTTTATGCGTGAAGTCGTTCGTCTTCTTAAACCGGCTGGATGGCTGTTTGTCACGACTCCCAACCAGCTTAGCATTTTAAGCAAAATGACCCTTTTGCTGAAAAACCAGTTCAACGCCTTCCAAGCCCCCGCTTACCCGGCTCATCGAACGGCCTTGCTCGAAGTCGATCTAGTTCGAATCGCTAATGAAAGCCGCTTGTCTGAGATAGCGGTTGATTATACCGACCGTGGGCGAATGCCATTTTGCAACGCAACCTGGCCCCGCTATTTGAGAGGGCGCCATTTCAGTGACAATGTTCTCTTGATCGCGCGAAAACCTGCCGACCTCAGACCCTCGAACATATGAAGCCTTTGGACGGATAGCGATCCCACGACGCAACCCAAGATAACGGTTGGATTCCCTGGCGCTATGTGGACTGGCATTTGTTGCATGCTTCGTGATGACGCAGCGATCGCTCCTCGCCGGTCTGCGATCCGTTGTCACGATCGGGTACCTCTACGGGATAGTACGAGCCAATGTTCCGCAACCCGCGTCGCACTTCATTTTCGATTTCGCCACCGGGGGTCTTTATGCGGCGCTATGGTTCAAGGGCTTCAACCCGGTCCAGAAGTATCGCACCTTCACTCTCAGAAAATGGACAACCGTGCTATTCGCATGGCCGATAGTTCTGTTCTTCGTTCCGATCCAGAATATCTTCGTGCAGTTGGTGGGTCTGCGCGGTGCCATCTGGTTCCTGCCCTTCCTCGTGATCGGAGGCTGTCTGTCGAGCACTGAAATATACGGGTTAGCGGTCTGGCTGGCCGGGCTGAATCTGGTCGCGCTCGGATTCGGAAGCGCCGAATACTTCTGGGGAGTCGGCAAGTTTTTCCCTCATAGCAACGTGACCGAGATCATCGAACTAAGCCACGATGTCGCTGGAAAGGCCTTCAGGATACCTTCGTCGTTCGTCAATCCAGCATCCTACTCTGCGACTATGAACTACACTCTGCCTCTTCTGGTCTCTGCGTGGATCAGAACGGCACAAAGTAGAACCCTGAAAGGGTTCCTTTTAGCCGGGGTGATGGCTGCTTCGATCGGGGTGTTTCTGAGTGCCTCTCGAACTCAAGCGATGATTCTCCTGCTCTTCGCCGCATTCGTGGCATTGACGGGACAAATCAGGTTCCGCAGCCTCGTGGCACTCACCATTATCGGAATTGGAATCGGCTATTTAGTCATAAAGACTCCGCGGCTCCAACGATTCGCTACGCTCCAAGATACTGACTATGTGCAGCGTCGTTTCGAAGTCAGTGCAAATTCTACCTTTTTGGAGGCGGCTACTCACTACCCAATGGGTAATGGACTGGGTGGTGGCGGCACGAGCCTTCCGTACTTTCTCCGATCCGAAGTAGACGCGCCGCTCATTATTGAAAATGAGTACGGTAGAATCTTATTGGAGCTAGGCCTTCCTGGCCTCTCTCTTTGGTTAGCTTTTCTGACATGGGCCTTGGCATATGGAGAGCGTGGGCCGCGCGATGAATGGGAGTCTGGTCGGCGCCTAGCATGGTTCACTTGTCTGCTTAGCGCGTGTGTGGCGATAAGTGGGATCGGTATGTTCACCTCGATACCGGGTTCTTCAATTCTTTTCCTTTTGATGGGGTGGATTTCTGCGCGCAACGCGCCTTCACGATTTGAGACACTGCATTCTATTGCTTCGGGCCTGTCTGGTCCGGCAAATAGGAACGCTGTCGGGCTTTCAGCTCTGAGCGGTCTCATTACGAGATGAATGGCTCTAACCAAACACCACCTTGGGTGTTAGTCGGCACCGGATTCCACAACACCGGTGGGATGGAGGTAGCTAACTTCGCGCTCGCTGAGAGTCTCCTGAACGCCGGAGTCGATATTCATCTGGTCACTCACCGTGTTGATGCGGAATTGAAGAAGCATCCGCTGGCACATATACATCTGAGCCCAACACCTATGAATTCCTTCATGTTGGCCGAACCTCTGCTTGGGCGGAAGGGGGTGCGGGTCGCCACGAGAGTGACGAATCAGCAACCCGGAGCGCGTGTTCTAGTGAACGGAGGCTGCTGCGAATGGCCCGATATAAATTGGGTGCATTGTGTTCATGCCGCGTGGGATCTTCAGGACGATAGCGCTCCGCTCTGGTTCAAGGCAAAAAACTGGTTGGCAAAGGCTATGGCTCGGCATCGCGAAGTCCGGGCGTTGGGCCGGGCACGATTTATAATTGCCAACTCCAAGAAAGCCAAGTCCGAGATTGTTAGTCTGATTGGTATTCCTCAGGAAAGAGTTCGCGTCATCTACCTCGGCACCGATCCAAGCTCCACGTATTTCAGTTTGGAAGCGCGACTGCGCGCAAGAGCGTGGTTGGGAAAGTCTGGTCACCGACCGATTGTCGCCTTCGTTGGGGCCATGGGCTACGACAACAATAAGGGGTTCGACACGCTATGCGCCGCGTGGAAGGGCCTCTGTGCGCAAGAGTGGGACGCGGACCTGATCGTGGCGGGCGGCGGTCGCGCTGTAGGGTTGTGGAAGCAACGAATTGAACACCTTGGCCTGGCGCGTCGAATCACTCTGTTGGGCTTCACGGATCGAGTGAGCGATCTTCTCGCCGCATCTGACCTACTAGTCAGTCCTGTGCGTTACGAGTCCTTTGGTCTTAATGTTCAAGAGGCCCTGGCAGGAGGCGTTCCGGCGATCGTGAGCGCAACTGCGGGCGTTGCAGAGTTATATCCTCCGGCTCTTGAGGATCTCCTGCTCGAGAATCCCGAAAACGTCGAAGAGTTGATCAGCCTGCTGATTAGATGGCGAGCCAACCTTTCGTATTGGAAACAGCGAGTAGAACCTCTTTCGCGCGAACTACGCGCCTATACTTGGGAGCACATGGCGCACCGGATAGTCGAGTTCGTCTCGTCGCCGACAGGCGAACACGCAGCCTCAATGCACGCTGAGAAGGTTCGGACTACCCTACCTCTTCCCCAGAACGCGACTGCTTGAACGGATACCGCGCTGACACAAGACACCGCCACGCAATGAAACCGCTTCGAATCGCGCTGGTGATGATAGAGCCTCCGCTTCCATTCGGTAGTGCACCTTCACGATGGTATTATGTACTACTGAAGGGCCTGGTTGAGCGTGGGCATCACGTTACCGCATTTGCAACCAGCAGCAAGACTCAGGAGCTGCAAAAAGCTGCCGAATTGTTCCCGGCCTCCCGCTTCTCCTTACGGTGCTATCCGCACCCGGCGCGTTCGGGCATCCGGGCAAAGATCGACACGCTCGCGCGTCCATACTCCTACATGTTCAGCACCGAATTGCAGGCTGACCTCGCGAGACACTTAGAAACTGACTTTGACATTCTCCATCTGGAGCAACTGTGGTGCGGCTGGCTCGGCCTGAGACACTCAACCAAGGCGCTGGTGAATGTACATCATTTAGAAATGATTGACCTCGCTCAACTGTCGGGCTGGCGCGGAAGAATGGCGCTAAACCGATGCTTGATGTTTCGTTCAGAGAAACATCTGATTCGACGCTTTAAGTGGTTCCGATCATGCTCCGCTCGACTTGTTCCGCACATCAGCAGAATCAATCCCCTCGCCTCTATCAGCACCGTCCCGGTGGGACTGGACACTAATCTGTACCCTTTCGTCTCAGATCAAGAGCGAATCAGAGCGCCTGTTATAACA
This sequence comes from uncultured delta proteobacterium, assembly GCA_963761255.1. GTDB lineage: Bacteria > Desulfobacterota > Binatia > Binatales > Binataceae > DATGKG01. The sequence goes on along the minus strand of CAVXGH010000006.1, from coordinate 134,570 downwards.
CTGATCGCATCGATGAGTTGGTATCCGGGCGCATCCGCGGCCAAGCGGCTCCTTGCCCGGCTTTATCCGTTAATCAGAAAAAGGATTCCAGCCGCGCGCGTCGAGATTGTGGGCTGGTCGGCGCGCTCAGTCCTCAACGAATACCTCGACCTCCCGGGAGTAGAGATTCGAGAAGATGTTCCAGACACCATTCCATACTTTCATCGAGCAGGGGCGTTTGTGTATGCCCCGAAGCGTGGTAGCGGAATGAAGATAAAAGTCCTTGAAGCCATGGCTCTTGGTGCACCGGTCGTGACGACTACTGAAGGAGTCGAGGGACTATGCGCTGAGGACGGAATTCATGCACGGATCAGCGATACCGACGAAGGTTTGGTGGAGCGAACTATCGAGTTACTTCAGGATTGGGATTCTCAGAATCGTCAGCGCCGCGCCGCGCGAGAGTTGGTTCGCTCCTGGTGCAACCCTGGACGAACCGTGGGAATGGTCGAAGATATATACTCGGAGATGATAGCAGGATGACTGCTCGGATCGAACCGCGGCGATGGTCGGTGACCGGATCTGCCGGCTTTCTCGGCTCTCAGCTAGTGGACGAACTTCTCCACCAAGGTCACACGGTATTGGGCCTGGACAATCTCAAATGGGGACACCTTGAAAACGTCCGACAGCATTCGCACAAGAAGAGTTTCCGTTTCGCGCAGGTTGACGTCCGCGACTATCCCAAGGTGTCGGCCGCCCTCTCTGAGTTCAAGCCAGAATATGTAGCGCACTTGGCGGCACTGCACTATATACCAGCTGCCGTGATGGATCCTGTTTCGACTGTGGGGATAAATGTACTGGGCACTCAAGTCGTCGTTTCCGCGGCCCTGGAGGTTGGTGCGACTAGGATCTTCTTTGCTTCGACAGGGGATGTCTATGGTCCTTCGGAGGACGCGCATCTCGAGACCGAGGTCCCTGCTCCTTTCAACATCTATGGGGTTACGAAACTACAGGGCGAGCAATTGCTTGAAATCGCCGCGCGTGGTCATCTCGAATCTCACTTTATCATCGGAAGGCTGTTCAATCTGTACGGCCCTGGCGAAACGAATCCTCACTTGATTCCTGAAATCATCCGCCAGATCTCAGGGCGGGCGAATCGATCACTTAAGCTCGGAAATCTGTGGCCTCGACGGGATCTTACTCCGGTCCGCGATGCCGCACGTGCAATAGTCGATATGGTCTCGTGCTCGACGCCGGGTGTAACGATTGCGAATGTCGGCACCGGGCAAGCGCGCTCGGTTGATGAAGTGCTGAGGATTTTACGGCAACTCACCGGCGCGGAGCTCTCCATTGAAACTGACCCTGCCAGGGTTCGCAAAGTGGAGAGGCCGTGCCTTCGAGCAAACGTAGATCGACTCACTAAGATGATCGGATGGCGACCACATTCAGACTTGACACGGGGGCTTGCTGAACTTCTTGCATCGGTTGAACACCGCCGTATCGATGAGGTCGGCGGACTATAAACCAGGGCATTGCGCTCAAAAAGCAGCATACTGACTTTTCTTAGCGGTGAGTTCTCGACCGCAGTCGTAATCGGTATAGCCGTCATTACGACGCCGCTTCTCTTGCACTGGCTGGGCGATGAGCGTTACGGCGCATTCGAAGCTGCGACCGACTGGTTTGGGTACGTCGCGCTATTGGAGCTCGGAGTCGATGGCGCCTTGCGGCCTTTGTTGGCGCGCGCATGGACTAGCCGCGACAATCAGAAGGTCGAGACCTTGATAGCGAGTGGAATACAAGCTTACTCGATGCTCGCTGGCCTGATGATGATTGCAGGAAGTTTTCTCGCTTTGATCATCCCCCGGCTCGTCTCGGTCAGCGCGGAGACAACGTCAGACCTTCGGCTCGGGTGTTTTCTGGCTGTGTTCGGACTGGTGACGGTTCCACTCGCGCCATTCCGTTCGCTGATTGAAGCTGAACAGAAAGGATACCTGGTCAATGCAGGCTTGCTGGTGCAGTCGCTGGTAATTACCGGTTCATCATTACTCCTTGCTCGGGCTGGATTTGGAATCAAAGGCCAGTTCCTGGCCGTGCTTGTTGGAACGGGCGGATTTAGCGTTTTCGTTTCTTGCGCTGGGTTGCGAGAATTGAGCAGCGGCTGGTCTCGCCGTTTTCAACAGATCAGACAGTCGCCCGAATGGGCATCGATCTGGATCCTCAACCGGCCGACCCTGGCATTCAACATATGCCGGCAGGTTGGACTCCTAACCGACAATATTTTGATCGCCGCGTGTTTGTCGCCTGCGATGGTAGTGCCCTTCTTTATAACTCAGCGACTTGCGGCATTGGCTCAGCGGGAGTTGCAGGGAATCGGCAATGCAAGTTGGGTGGCACTCGCCGAATTGCACGCGCAGCACCAGATTGAAACATTCAACCGCAGAGTCACGGAGTTGACCCGGCTGGTTGCTATTCTGGCAGTTGCCGCCCTGGTACCGATAGTCATCTACAACCATAGTTTCGTTGCTCTATGGGTTGGTGACCGATGCTACGGAGGCAATGCTTTAACAATAGTTGCAGGGCTCAATGCTTTCCTGTTGGCGATCTTTTCGCTCTGGGGTTGGTGCATCAGCGGCACCGGGCAGATCGCGCTGATGGTACCAGGGGTGGTCGTGCAGACCATCATCAACCTGACACTCAGCGTTATCCTAACAATCAAGTTCGGATTGATCGGACCAGTACTCGGCACTTTGGTGGGATTCGTGACAATTAGCACGTGGTATCTACCGTGCGCGCTCCATCGTCTCTTTAGTACCTCCGTATTGCTATTAACCAAGGCTGTCGCCTTGCCGTTGGTGTCAGCAGTGCCTTTCGCGTTAGCCCTATGGAGGCTCTCAATGACATTTCCACCCCGGGGATGGGTCGAATTAGGCAGCGAAATGAGCCTGGCTGCGACGTTTTATCTCGCTTCGTGGTGGCTCGTCGGGCTCAGTTCAGATGAGAGGCGTTTGTGGCGACAGCGCGCATATTCACTCGTACCTAAGGCGGCATAGTCAACCGTGAGCGCAACCTCGATTGAAGATCGAACCCATATACTCAGGCGACAGCGCCCTTATGTTTCGCCGTGCTCCCTAATCGGCGGGATTGGCTAAGCCACTTGGTCTCTTGGCAATTGATCACCGGCGAATATCCACCGCAACCTGGGGGCGTAAGCGACTATTCTCAACAGGTGGCGGCTGGCCTCGCTGAAGCCGGCGACGATGTCCAGGTTTGGGCGCCGTCGGCCGAGAAGATGGATTCAAAAGATCGCGGCGTATCGGTGCACGGCCTCATCGACCGCTTCGGGCCGAGAAGCCTTGCCAGAATGAGCCGCGACCTGAACAGTGAAGGTCGACTCCTGGTTCAATACCTCCCACACGCCTTCGGCGCGAAGGCCGCAAACCTTGCGTTCTGTATCTGGCTTTTCTCGCAGCGCAACAAGATGCCGATCGATGTGATGTTTCACGAAGTCGCAATGCCATTTAAGCGCGATCAGCCGTGGCGTCACAAAGTTTTGGCCGTAACGAATCATTTCATGGCAATTCTAGTTGCTCGGGCCGCCCACCGAATTTTCGTAGCGATCCCTGCATGGAGCCAGATGTTGAAACCGATACTCCCGGCAACAGCATCTCCTGTGTGGCTCCCAGTGCCCAGCAACATTTCGGTTGACACCCAGGATCGAGAGGCGGCCGACCCGAAGCAGAGTTACGTTACCGACGGGGTACCGCTATTCGGCCATTTCGGCACCTATACACCCACAGTCGCTGACTTGCTTATCGAGGTCCTACCGAAGTTGCTGATAGCCTTCAACAACTCTCGACTATTGCTGTTAGGACGCAATGCTGAAGTCTTTCGAAATCGAATTGGCGATATTCAACCTGAATTGAAGAACCGAGTAGACGCTCCTGGGAGTCTCAAGGCATCGACACTGTCTCGATTGTTGAGCCGCTGCGACGTTATGGTCCAGCCCTATCCCGATGGAATCACCAGTAGGCATACTTCAGCAATGGCGGCACTCGCTCACGGGAGACCGGTGGTTACCACCTCAGGTCGCCTGACGGAAGCTGTTTGGCGCGACAGCGGAGCAGTCGCTCTATCGACGGTGAGCGATTTGGGGGGGCTCACTGATTCAGCTGCCACCCTAATAGTAGATGAATGCCAGCGCGAACGCGTCGCCAGGGCAGGAAAGAAACTATACGACGAAAAGTTCGATCTGCGGCACACCATTACTGCTCTTCGTGCAGCAGGGCTTACCCAGAACGTCGCTCAGGCATGAAGCCGCAGCGGATTGCGATTGTCTCTGATTTTCTGGAGGAGCAATGGCCGAGCATGGATTTGGTCGCCGATGTCCTCCTCGATAATCTGCGCCTTCATCGTCGCAACGAGATCGAGGCGACACTTATACGGCCACCTTTTGTGCGTAGACTGAGTCGGGTTTCCCGTGGTTTCGGGCAAATCGAAGCTTTCAACGCCGATCGCGTGCTCAATCGCTTTTTTGACTATCCGAGGATAATTCGAAAGATCGCGGCCGAATTCGATTTGTTTCATATTGTGGATCATAGTTACAGTCATTTGGTTCACGACGTTCGTCGTCGGCGGGCAATAGTAACCTGCCACGATCTTGATACTTTCCGTAGCGTTTTAAAGCCAGCCCAGTCTCGACGATCGCCGATAATCAGGGCCATGACGAGACGCATTCTGAGCGGGTTCCAATCTGCTGCTATTGTAATCTGTGATACCGATGCTGTTCGTGACGAGATCCTTTCTTATCGTTTGGTTCCTGCGGAGCGTTTGGTTGTCATCCGATGCAGTATCGATCGAGCGTGCTCGCCTAATCCCGACCCTATCTACGATCAACACGTCACACAGTTGCTGGGGCCGCCAAGACCCAATGCCTTGGATCTTCTGCATGTGGCCAGTACGATACCAAGGAAGCGTATCGATATTCTCTTGCAGCTATTCGCTGCGGTTCGCCAGCGAGAACCCTTGGCTCGATTAATCCGAGTCGGTGGCCCCTTCACAGCTCCGCAACGCCGGATGGTCGAAGATTTACAGATAGGAAATTCCATCGTGGTTGTGCCGTTCCTGACACGGAGGGAGCTTGCGGCTGTATATCGCCGTGCGACGATTTTGCTCATGCCGTCGGAGGCCGAGGGCTTCGGCTTACCGGTGGTCGAGGCGATGGCCAGTGGAACGCCCGTAGTTGCGACCGATCTCGCGGTGCTCCGTGAAGTAGGAGGAAGAGCGGCGGAATATTGCGGTCTCTCTGATACGGATGCTTGGACGACAACGGTCTGCGCTCTCGCAGCAGAAAGGCGCGAGCAACCGCGAGCCTGGGCAACTAGGAGGATCAACTGTATTCGCCGGGCTGGCCGCTTCGGTTCCAAACACTCTGCTTCTCAACATCTGGCAACCTATCAGAGACTGGCGGCATCGGATGGTCTTATCATGTGATGAAACCAGATTGTTGTTTGCGGTAATCGGGCACCGTTCGCTTCACATCTCCGAGGCATCAAAAGGAACTCATGCTCTGAGATCTTTTAATCAGACCGCACTCACAGCGGCTGCGCAACTGTCAAACATCCGAATTAGAGTAGCATTTGCCATTTTTGCGAGATTCGAGAATGGACAGTTCAACAGGTAAGACTAGTGTACTTCACGTGGGAAAATACTACCCACCAGAGTGCGGTGGTATTGAAAGCCATATACAGCTTCTCTCGGAGGAATTGACTAAATGGGTGAAGGTCCGGGTTCTTGCCGCTAAAGGTTCACACAGCCAGTTAGATAAGGACCGGGAAAGTGCAGTCTTCAGATTCCGTCCGATGTTCACTTTGGCGGGAGCCCCATTTTGCCCCGGAATGGTCCGACCAATAGCCTTTTCAGATGCCGATCTGGTCCACCTTCATTTACCTAATCCCGGGGCTGTCTTCGCCTATCTTGCGAGCGGGCGTCGCGGTCCTTTAGTAGCGAGCTGGCACAGCGATGTGGTCCGACAAACAACTCTCCTAGGTCTCTTTGCGCCTTTCCAGTATCTTTTTCTATCGTTGTGCGACGCCATCATCGTAGCCGGAAAGCAACATATCGAGAGTTCCGACCAACTCGGACCATGGGCGCGTAAATGCAAAGTCATCCCTTATGGAATACGGGCTTGTGACTTCGATACATCCGATGAATCAATGGTCCGGCAGATAAGAGGGCTGTGTGGATCGCGTGTCGTGATGACTGCGGGCCGGCTCGTTTACTACAAAGGCTTCGACTACCTTATCCGTGCAATGAGTCGAGTGAACGCGACGTTGATTATAGTCGGCGACGGCCCGAACTATTCTACACTTGAGCAGCTCGCCTGGGACGTGGGCGTGCGGTCACGAGTGATATTTGTCGGACGTGTCGAGGATGTGAGGCCCTACTATCATGCCGCGGATATTTTCGTTCTTCCCTCGGTGGCACGCAGTGAGGCATTCGGAATCGTTCAGTTGGAGGCCATGGCCTGTCGAAAACCCGTCATTAACACGAACCTACCTACCGCAGTACCCGGTGTATCGCTAGATGGTGTGACGGGATTTACCGTACCGCCGGCGGACTCAAATGCTCTTGCGACCGCGCTCAACCGCCTATTAGACGACAGAGCGTTGAGATTCGCTTTCGCGGATGCAGCTCGCAGGCGCGTAGAGTCAACCTTTGCCGCTTCAAAAATGGCCGAGGACGTAGTGGATCTTTACAAGGAATGTCTCGCGACCCCTTCGCCCGAGCGCGCGTCGCTTGAGGTGCGACGTGCTTCTTTTTCCAGCTTGAACTAATCCGAGGCGTCACAGCGAGATCGCTCAACGCCATCGAACCTGCTGACACTACGTTAGCCGTCGGCCGCCAGCAGCTCAAAGCCTGAAACACGTGACAAGTTATCTAATTCCTTTCCTCTTGAGTGCTGGTGTCTGCATTCTGCTCACGCCCGCAACGCGACGGCTGGCCTTTGTGGTCGGCGCGATTGATGCGCCGGGCGGTCGCCGCATGCACAGGGAACCCACTTCACGGCTAGGCGGCGTGGCTATTGTTGTCGCTGTTTTTGTAGCGCTAGTGGTTGCAACCGCGTTGGATCAAAGAGCGACGGTAGCGCTGAGGTCCACGTCGTTATGGGGTGCGGCGGCGGCCGTGGCGGCTGTCGCTATCACGGGGTGTCTGGATGACGTCTTTGGTCTTTCCGCGCCCATCAAGCTACTGGTTGAGCTTCTGGCCGCGCTGATGGCCTTCGCCAATGGCTACTGCATCGACAGGCTATTCAACCTGTCGCTGGGATACATGAGCCTTCCCGCAACGCTGGTTTGGATTGTGGTGGTTACTAACGGCTTTAACCTGGTAGACGGCATGGATGGCTTGGCGGCTGGGATTGGAGTTATCATAAGCGCAACTTTATTCGTGTTTTCGCTGATGTTGGGGTCCGTGCAGGGAGCGCTGGTTCTGGCCGCGCTGAGTGGGGCGCTACTCGGATTTATGCCTTACAACTTTCCGCCCGCGCGAGTCTTCCTGGGAGATGGCGGAAGTCTTTCGATCGGAATCATTCTCGCACTTATATCGATTCAGACTTCGAACAAGCTCGCAGCAGGAATCGCGATCATCGCGCCAGCTCTGGCCATGGGGCTACCTCTCGCGGAGATCACTGTGACCGTGATGAGACGGACGCTCCGTCGAATACACGTGGTACGTCGGGACGGCGGCAAAGAGCGATATGATTTTTTGTTCATCGGTAAGACAGCTCTGTTCAGCGCGGACTGCGATCACATACATCACCGGCTTCTCTCACTCGGCCTGAGCAAGGCAAAAGCAGTATTGACGCTATATATGGCTACTTTACTCGCCTGCACGGCCGGATTTGCAGTGGCAGCATTCCGCGGCTTGCCTCAGGCATTGTTGCTTGTTGTCTGTGGTCTTCTCGCGATGGCAGCGGTTCGACATCTAGGATATGAAGAGCTGCGTCCTCTAAGACGCGGGACGCTGCTTCCGATCTTCGATATACGCAGGTTAAATCTGAAGTCGTTCCACGTCTTGTTCGACTTGGCTTGCATCAATCTGGGGTACTTGGCCGCGTTCACAATGATCAATATGGAGGGCCCTGTCTCATTTTCGTCGCGGCTGGCTTTCGCTTTCCCTATAATATGTCTGGTACAACTTCTGGCGCTAGCACTCTCCGGTCTGTATCGACACTCCTATCGCTATGCTGCAGTGGCAGATATAGTGCCGCTTGCCAGATCGGTAGCACTAGCGGGACTGAGCGGATTCGCAGCGCTCTGGATTGCAATGGGAACGCCATCGATCGCGGCGAGCATGCTAGACACGTACTTTCTTGGGACCTTGATCTGCGGATCCCGAATGTCCTTCCGTTTACTCGATCATGCCCGCACTGGCAGCCTCCGAATGGGGCGCGCTGTACTTATCTACGGCGCCGGAAGAGCAGGCGTCGCGGTGCTCCGCGAGTTGCGATCAAATCCGGGTTTAGACCGCTTCGCCATCGGCTTTCTCGATGACGATCGCACCAAGCAGGGGTCCCGGGTGTCGGGGCTCCCAGTACACGGGATTGGCGACTTGAGCAAGCTCACGGAAGGCAACCAATTCGTGGAGTTGCTACTCGCCAGCGCCAAGATCCCAGAGGAAAGAGTGCGCGATATTACGTTCCGATGCTCCAGCGTCGGTATCCGAGTACGCCGCGTGGCCATCGAGTGGCAGGATGTTTCTTTATCTGTTGTATCTGACAGCTTCCAACTGGCGGAGCGGGCTTCGCCGACCACCTCGATCGACTAATCAACTTAGTCAATAGTAACGGTGGTTTCTAATGTTTCGGCAATCGCATCATTCGACATTACACCCACATTGCCGATCGCGCTTGTTCGGTGCTCCATCCAAACACCACCGAACCACGCGATGAGTGAAGAGCCAACGTTTTTAAGCATATCCGCATTGTGTCCCCCAGCTTCCACTCAGACTATATATCGCAACGACACAGAATATCCCCTGCGTAAATTAGTTCCATCGGCGTCGTGGCCTGAGAGTTGGCGGCAGAGCTATAGCTACGATCTAATGGAAGTATACGGTGGTGGCGGCGACCTGGGTTATTCGTATGCATATGCTCAGCGCCGCGCTGAGACCATGCGAATGGTAACCGGTACTCTGCCGCCGCCCGCAAAGATCCTGGATGTAGCTGCCGCACAAGGTAATTTTTCGCTTCTGCTTGCGGAGGAAGGGTATCACGTAACTTGGAATGACCTTCGCGACGACATCTCCGAGTATGTCCAGTTAAAGCACCAAACGGGTTCAGTCAGGTTCGCCCCAGGTAATATATTCGACCTCCAGTTTTCTCTGAACTTCGATCTTATTCTGGCCACCGAAGTGATCGAACACGTGGCGCACCCCGATCGTTTTCTAAAACGTCTGGCCGAAATGCTCAGACCTGGGGGGTTTGTCCTATTGACTACTCCCAACGGCGGCTATTTCAGAAATCAACTTCCGAGATTTTCCGACTGTCGAGACCCTGCGGTCTTTGAAGCAATTCAGTTCAAACCCAATGCTGAGGATCACATATTCCTTATCCATTCAGATGAAATTGACTCTCTGGCGGCGAAGGCTGGCCTGGTGGTCAAAGAGGTAAGCTTGTTTGGGAATCCTCTAACGAATGGGCGCTTGAAGACCGGAATAATGTTGCGAATGGTGCCTCCGCATTGGATCGAGCGGTTGGAACGGTGGACGCGACACTGGCCCACGAAACTGCGAAACAGAGTCTGCACCGAACTCGCGATTCTGCTGCAAAGACCCTGATTGGTAGATAGCTCCCGGGGGACAGCGCACGAGATCATGGCTTCTCTACATTTGCCATGCATTACCTTCCTGGCCGGCTAATTCGCTAAACTATCGCGACCGATGACGCAGATCTGGGACGGATACATAAGATGTCAACTAGTAAAGTAGCAATGGTTGCGGCCTGCCCCTTTCCAGCCAACTATGGATCGCCCGGCGCCATCAGGGAGATGGCGGAAAGTCTGGCTTCGCTGGGACACGAGGTTCACATCGTCACCTATCCTTTCGGCGAAGCACTACCGATCGAGGGAGTAAGACTCTGGCGCTGTCGGGGATGGAGGAAACACCCTCGAATCTATTCCGGCCCTTCCGTTGAGAAACTGTTTTTGGATTTACTTTTACTGGTAAAGCTCTGCCGCGTGATCACTCGTCAAAACATCCAGATTATTCACGCTCATAACTACGAAGGCGCCTTCATTGGTTTCGTAGCTAAGCTGATTACCGGCCGGCCGCTCCTTTACAACGCGGTGAATCTGATGTCTGACGAGTTGCCGATGTATGAGTTTTTGAAGCCTGCCTTCCTGGCACGACGACTCGCTCAGTTTCTGGATTATCTTATAGCCCGAGTACCGGACGGATTCATCACGATCACAGAGGACCTCAGAACGTCACTACTAAAACGAGGCATTTCATCCGATCGGATTGCACTGGTCCCTTGCGGTGTGAGCCTGGACATGTTCAGCAATCCTGATCCAAAGCGATTGCGAGAGCGGTTTGCGATCGGCGATTGCCCGCTGGTTATTTATACCGGGATAAACAGCCCCATTCAGAGGCTTGACTATCTGCTTCAAGCTTTTCAATTGGTTGTCGCAGAGATCCCAGATGCTAGGCTGATGGTCTTGAGCCCTCTCTACAACGATAGCCATTTAACAAAGAATCGACTCCTGGCCACCGAATTAGGTCTGCAGTCCAGTGTGTTTTGGGTGGAAGGTCACGAATTGCTGGAACTCCCTGACTACCTGGCCATGGCCTCTGTGGCGGTGATCTCCCGACCCGAAATGCCGGGTCATCCGATCAAGTTGTTGAACTACATGGCCGCAGGTAAGCCGATCGTGTGCTCAGCAGGTGCAGCTAAGGGCGTCCGGCATCTGCACGATGCGTTTCTTACCCGCGACCACGACTCCAAGCATCTCGCGGAGGGGATTATTACCCTATTGAGGGACCGCAGTCTGGCGGAGCGATTAGGGAATAATGCTCGGCAGACGGTCGCACGCGACTTCGACCGAATAGCCCTTTGTCGCCCAGTGGCCGACATGTATCGCAGTCTCACGAAGGAGCGGCTTTCGAATGTTGTTGCAGAAATGAAAGCCGAGACGAAGATTCCGCCCTCGCTGGAGCCGCAGTAGCACTCACGAGAATAACCTTCAAAAGCCAGCGGTTCGCATGAACACCACTTCGACGGGTGCTCTTTGAGCCTGCTCGTTAGGATAGAATCCAAGACCATGACGCCCATAGAGCGGTTATGAACGACTCGCAGCGTATTCTGAAAAACGTATTTGCTGGCGGTGCCGGAAATTTGGCGGGCGGGGCACTGCAGTTCGCCGCAATGGTGTTTTTGGCTCGTACACTGCGTCTAGAGGAATTCGGGACCTACTCTCTTCTCGCTACGATGGCATTTCTTCTAAATCGCTTCGCCGACCTGGGTACCAGCGCAATTCTGGTGCGTGACCTAGCGGTGGAACCCGCAAAGACTGTTGAACGGCTAAGTTCGGCTCTCTCTTTGGCATGGTTACTGATTTTCATAATTTCAGGCGCGGTCGCGATTGGCGTTCATTTTCTTCGAGGAGCCTCGCAGGTTCAGGGCCCGACAATTTTGATGGCCATTTCCGGCCTACTTCAGTTTCCCTGCGCGTGCTACGGGGCTGTCATGCGAGCGCGGGAGGACAATGAGCTAGAGGTAGCCGGGTTCGTCCTTCATAAGATGGCGCTGCTCCTCCTTCTATTCGTAGCACTGACATTGCGATCTGCGCTCATGGGAGTAGCGTTGGCGCACGTTATATCTACTCTGCTCCAGTGGCTCTTCAGTCGCTGGATCGTCCGCCTTCGGTACGCAAAGCCCTGCTGGCGCATCAATTTATCGGAATGGAAGTATCTACTAAAAGAATCCGCTCCTTTTGGTCTGGCTGCGGCCGCGCGTCTGATTGGGGAGCAAGGCGACGTCACGATTCTGGCCTGGCTGGCCGGAATGTCTGCAGTCGGTTTATACAGCGCGGTCTATCGGCTCACAATCGGAATTCGCTTTGTACCTCAGGCGATGGTGATCGGTTTGTTTCCGGCATATGCACGGACCGCCTCGCGTTTTGACCCCGCGACCACCGAACGCCCGGAGTTTCAGCGAATTTACGAATTCGGTGTACGCGCTTTCACTTTGCTAGGTGTTCCTTTCGCCGTCATAGTTTTCTTCGCCAGCAAGCCGCTGATCGCTATCCTATTGGGCGCCAAATACCTGAGCGCAACACCAGCGCTTCGCATTTTGGCAATTGCTGCGGGTGTTTTCTTCGTTGCATGCCCTTTCCCTTATCTTCTTGCCGCTCTAAACGAGCAACGCTTTTTACTCATCAGTTCTATTTGTGCGACTATTCTGAGGATTGCCCTCGTAGTGACCCTGAGCTGGAGATTTGGAATTCTCGGCACTAGCTGGGCAGTTCTCATCAGCGAAGCCACTTTACTTATCATGTGGATAGTCTATTTAGCGGGTAAGCAATTCACGCTCGGAAGCTGGACTATTATCGCCAAAGTTAGTGTCGCCGGCGTAACCATGGCTTCTTGGCTCTGCATCTTTCGGGGCGATACCCTGGCGCCGTTAGTGACCGCGATTCTGCTCTCTACGAGCCTCTATGTTCTGGCGATCCTGAAGCTCGGAATCTTCTCGGAAACAGAAATGCAGGTTGTAGTCGATGGCTTGGGCTTTATGAGGCCATTTGTCACCGAGTGGTTCCATCGACTACGCCGAGCTTGAGACGGCACGTTCGTTGACGTTCCACATCAACGCACCATAAAGAAACAGCGTGAGATCATCCTGCCAATGGCGATTGAAACGGTTCGCCGTATTGCTTCAGCGGTGAGAAACAATGTCACACAAGATCATACTAAATCTCGCACTCGATGACCGTTCGTCGAAGAATATCCACAGTTTGGACGAAGGAACGCCCGCGATCATTTTCGTTCATCTGCCCAAATGCGGCGGAACGACTCTCAACCGGCTAATAGAATGGGAGTACTCGCCCACCCGAGTGTTTTCGATTGATCCGAGCTTCTTTCGATGGTCGTATCGTAGAGTCTTGAATCTTTCACGACGTCGGCTTGCCAGGATGCGAGCCTTCCAAGGCCACATGCCGTTCGGCTTACACAAGGTACTCCCCCAAAAAGCAACTTATTTAACCGTCCTTCGTGAGCCGGTCGATCGGGGCATCTCGGAGTATTACTACGCACTCTCCCGCCTCGTCCATCCGGAACACCGTACCATGAAGCGACTCTCGCTCGATGAGTACATTAAGCACACACCCTATGCCAATGTTCAAACGAAATTATTGGCTGGTCGAGACGCTGGGTACGATTTTCTTTCGGGCGATTGCAATCAGGAATTACTCGAGAGGGCCAAAGAGAATTTAGCCGAACACTTCGGTTTGGTGGGCCTCACGGAACGATTTGAAGAAACTCTAGCACTGACCAAGATACGCTTCGGCTGGAAGATCGAGAACTACTCAAGCTTCAACGTTACCAAAGGACGGCCCCGCAAAGATGAAATAGCAGACGACATCCGCTGCGTGATAGAAGAGCGTTATCGATATGACGTAGAACTCTATCGATTCGCAGTTGCTCTCTTTGAGCGCTCGCTGGAACACTGTTCGGAGCGTGTACATGAAGAGGCAGAGCAGATTCGCAATCTCCAGCGCTTACCTTCGATCCAAAAGTACTACTTCCGAGGAGCTTCCGCTGTCCGCAAAGTCCTTAGCCGCATGCACTCCTACATCTGAGACCTCGATCTCGATATTCTGCTCGCTGGTATCTATGGTTCGCAGGTCGACGCGAGCAGAAGCGGTGAATTTACAAAATGTTCGGGAGCTCATGAAATGACGAATGAGAGGCGGCTCGGCCGCCGTGAGATCTTGGTTTGGCTGGTCGTTTTGGGAAGCATCCTCCTACCGGTTCTCGGCGTAACTGCGTACCACCTTCTACGGACCACGCAAGCCGATGCGCGGATGGTAAATTTGCCGATACCTGTACAGACGATACCAGCCACGATCCAAGCGATGAGAGAGATCGTTGGAGGCAGCGGCATTGCTCAAACCAGCGAACCCGTCAACATGAGCGCCAAGGTGGTTGCCAGAGTTTTGCGAGTTCCGGTGGAAGCAGGTTCCGTCGTACGGCCAGGAGACCTATTGATTGAATTCGATCCCGAGCTGTATCAAAGCAACTATGAGAGCGAGCGATTGAGCTACGAGCATCTCCACAACGAACTAAAACGTATCGAGGCCTTGGCTCAGAGACACTTCAGCTCAGCAGCAGATCTGGAAAATGCCCGAGTAGCCGAAGCACGAGCGCGGGTTGCTCTTATTAGCGCTAAGATCGACCTTTCGAATACTAAGATTGTAAGCCCGATTTCGGCCGTAGTTCTTTCCCGATCAATTAACCCCGGGGAGATGAGCCACATCGATGAGTCATGTGTGCAGTTGGGCGTTATCGATCCGTTTCTCATGGAAGTTGCTGTGAGTGAAGACAAATTGGGGTACGTCTTTGAAGGAATGGATGCGGAGGTGGAGACAGACGCTTTTCCCGGAGAAACTTTCAAAGGACAAGTTAGCAGAATCGATGGATCAGTCGATGTGATGACGCGTACTTTTGCCGTCTATGTCGAGATACCAAACCACGACCTGCGGTTGAAAAAAGGCGTCACTGGTTACGCGCGCCTCGAGAGCCGCCGGAGGGTATTGGCGGTGCCAAACACGGCGGTGATCGACCCCACGGGAGACCGAAGCATGGTCTATGTGATCGACCGTTCGCGCCACGCGCACCTTCGTGAGATCAGAGCAGGGCTATCCGTTGACGGGATGATCGAAATCGTCGACGGCTTACGCGAAGGCGAAGAAGTGGTCTCGGTTGGGCAAGCAGAGCTTCGCGACAATGACGAGGTTTTGGCAAATCGAAACGCTCCCTGGAATAAGTGATGAAAACATACATCTCATCCTCGCTACTAATCGCCTCTATGGTGACTGGTTGCCTGTCTCCCTCCGGCGCCTTTTGCATGTCACTCAGAGAATGTGTTTTAAGCGCGATCGACAACAATCCAGGTCTGTCCTCTGAAAGCCACCTGATCAGTGCCTATGACGCAGATGCCATCAAGAAACAAGCCACCACTTTGCCTTATTTGAGTTCGCAGCTTCAGGGCTATGAAGTAAACGGCATCCCGGTAACACCTTGGGTTCCGTCGGGCGTGTTTCAGCCGGAAAATGGAGTCGGCCGTCGCGGTGCTCACTGGGCCCCGATTGGAATCGAGTCAGTTGGAGTCACTTACCCTATTGCATACCAAGGAAGCCTTTTCGGATTGAACGATCCTCCTGCAGTCGCAGCGGCCCGTGAACAAGTGACGCAGGAGAAGCTGGTAGCGATGCTACGCGAGGAGAAAGTTGTATGCGATATTGTTTCCGACTTCGTTCGGGCGATCTCCTACCGCCAACAGATCGCTATCTACGATCGAATTGTCGAGATACTGCATCGAGAACTTGAGATCGTCGGGGAACAGGTGCGGCTTGGACGTAAATTACCTCAAGACGACGAAGTTCTTCGGGGAGAGCTGTCCGCATTCGAGTATGCTCGCTCGGTGGCGCAGGAAAATTCGGATAACTTTGCTGGAGATCTGACGAACATGGTTCGCGGTGCGGTCAAAGGAGCTGAGGATCGCGAAATCCAGATTGACAACGCGCTTCCCAAGTTAACGCCACTGCCGCCTCTGCCTTTGTTTCTCGATCGAGTGATGCCTGGACATCCCGCCCTCCAGGTCCAGACCTCCAGGAGCGAGGTCGCGCGACAGCAATTGCGTGTGGACGAAGCAAATCGGTGGCCAACCGCCAGTTTTACGACCAGCTTTGGTGCCGCGCAAGATCTGGATTACTTTTCAGGCAGCTCCACCCATCTCCGGCCCACTGCCTTCGAATCATACCTCACCTTAACTATTCCGCTTTACGACTTCGGTGGACGCCGCGCAGCAGTTCGCGAATCTCGCGAAAACTTGCTGGCAGAGAAACAGATTGCACGGCAACTGGAACTGGACATTCGCTCATCCATCGCTCAGGAGTATGGCGAAATACTTCAAAATGCAGCGCTGGTGTTCAAATTGCACAGCCAGCTTGAGAAAGACCAGGCGAACCTTGATCTGGCCACAGCCCAGGCGGCCGTAGACAAGGCCGACCAAATGACTGTATTGAGCGCCGACGCTACTACTCTTCAAGACACCCTGGACATTCAGGCAGCGGAGATGTCTGAAAGACTGAAATACGCGGAGTTACAAAATCTATCGGGCGGCAAATGGAATTGGGCGCCTTGAAATTGTCTTCTGACGCGAAAGACGGCCCCATCCGACCTGCGACCATATGAATCTCGCTTAATGAGACAATCTCACCCAACGAGAATCCAGGGCTCAAGGTCAACGCCATGGCTGTCGTTAGCCGGGATTGTTCTTGCGATCGCGGTTTCAGTGGGATTTCGATGGGTCAACTTTACTTTAGATCGAGATCTTTATGGATTCGCTTTTTCCATGGTGCATTATGCTCCGGGCCATCCGCCGGTTGTTCTCGACTCGTTCGGGATCCTGGCGGTAGTCATTCTCATAGCGGCGGCCGGCTCGATCTTGGCGCACCGGCCAGGGTTGCAAGGCCTGCTCGGACTCCTCCTTATATTGCTGACGTTGTTGGCATACTTACGCGTAGCGGTTGGTGACTCACAATTGTTGCTCGCTCTCGCTCGACAGTCTGATTGGTGGCTGATCATCGCCGGTCATCCTCCGCCGGTGGCGAGGACGGAGCCCGGGGTCTGGCCGCAACTCGGCTTCGATACTGTTATCGATCGGTTGATTTCAGGATGGTATTACCTTGGACTCGGCTGGTATAGCGGCGCGGCGGCGGGGTTAGTTATAACCGGCACCGCATTGGCTTCGTCCACTGCGCTGCGACGCACCGTGGTTCTCGCCAGCGTGGCCTTTTCGTGTGCGGCGCTTACTGCAATTGTTTTTATGAAGCCGGTCCTCGCCGAACGATCATTTACATCTGCCATCAATGCTGAAGCTAACGGAGACCTCCTAAAGGCGAAGGCCGAATACCATCGGGCGATGGCTCTGGACTCGTGGTATGCACTCAACCCCCAGCTCTATGAACGGATCGGAAGATCAGATGAAGCGCTCGGCCGAACAGACTCTATGGAATATCGATTTTATCAAGCTGAGATGATCTTCGATCACAACCTGGGTCAGGGCAGCATCTGGCAGATGAATCTCGCGATAAATGAATGTGATCAAATAGCAAACACGCAATGGACCATCGGTACGGTAGCGAAAGTGCGCGCAGTCGATATGCGAGTGCTATATGGGCTGCATCTATTCGAAAACGGCTCCTTCGGTTCGGCCGTTGCGGCATGGGAAGAAGTAATGAGACGCGAGCCGGACAACTGGCTTGCCGCCTACTATCTTACTTTGGGATATCCAACTGTTCGTGGTTACAGTAATCTCGCGGAGGTATCTGAACGTTTTCTGTCGAAATGTGCAGATCCACTGGCGACTGGGGTCTTTTATAATAGCCTCGGTAAGGCGCAGGTTCATCTGGACATGCTCGATGCGAGCCGTGCGAGCTATATAGCCTCATACAAACGCGATTACATAAACAATAGCGTCGCTATTCGTTCCCTGGTCGGTCCGTGACCAAATGACCGACTCGAGTGCTGGCCTTCTGTCATATGTTCGTTCGCGCAAGGGGCTGATCGCATCTTTAGTAGTCGTACTATCGGGCATCATTCTTGGCTATTTTTTCTGGCGAACATTCCTCAACCCTCTCCCTCCCAGCCATCGCCTGAATTTTGGATCCGCAACATGGATTCAGCTACCTAAGCAAACCGAAGGAAGCTATTATCGAAAGAACCTATATATATCCGGAAGGATCGATAGTGCATGGATCTCGATAGCGACCACCGGCTCGTACGAATTGATCGTCAACGATGTTATTGTTGATACTAACAAGTTC
Organism: uncultured delta proteobacterium; assembly: GCA_963761255.1. Taxonomy (GTDB): domain Bacteria; phylum Desulfobacterota; class Binatia; order Binatales; family Binataceae; genus DATGKG01. The sequence continues at coordinate 116,490 of CAVXGH010000006.1, read as the reverse complement.
CCCGGTGCACGGCCCAGCGGTCTTTATGATATCACGCGATTGTTGGCGCGAGGAAAGAACGTAGTCGCTGTATACGTGCCGGGCGAATGGTGGACTGGTTATCCCCAAATTCGCGTGCGCGGTCAGTACAGTTTATTCGGAGGCGCGCTGGTTGAGTTCGTTTCCGATTCGTCGTGGAAGGTATCAAGCATAGGAGGCTCGATTCCAAAAGGGTCTTCGTGGACCGCCCCGGGATTCGACGATTCCAGCTGGCCGAATGCGGTAGAAGGCAGGGAGCTTGAACACTTCTCCAGCGTTCAAGGGATCACCTTCGATCCTCGAATCATAGAGGAAGCGGACTCTGGAACCTGGATCTCCGGAGAGGACACAATATCGAATCGCACTACCTTTTCCTATCGGCTAGCATTGGGCTCGCGACCGCTCGAAGCGTGGCTACAAATAGCTTCCAATGGCACTTACGATGTTTTGGTCAATGGTCAGCTAGCTGCTGTGGTCCCGACAGTTAGCCAAGCGGTACTGTTTGCTGCCAGTGCGCCAGTGGTGTTCCCGGACAGGATATTTTCAATCGCGGAACTTCCGCGAGTATTCGGCCCCCCCTCAGGACTTCCGGGTACCGGTGATGCTTTTGCGGCAGTTCGAGTGCCTCCTACCTTCGAGTTCACCTCCGGAAGGCTTCAGCTGAAGGTAAAACATCGCGACGAGTCGATGTCCAACCGTCAAGCTTCAACTCCAGGAATCGCGTCGCTATCTTCGTACAAATACTCGACATCGCCAGGCAGCCTGTCAGACTTCCCGAAGCCTCCGGTTGGACCCCATGAATCGACGTACCAGTTCGCCCCGGCCTGGGAGCCACGACTCCTTCAGCAACTGGATTTACCCTCGGAGCAGGCGATTTCGGTCCCTCTGAGTCCCTATGCCAGCCCGCTTGCGATACCGGCTCTTAAGGATATAGCTCCAGCGCCAGCCCCAGTGGTAGGCCAGGTGATACCGCTGACTAACTCTCCCGGTCCGGAAACGGCGGCTGGCCTCGCTCTGACCGGGTACGAAATTAGCTCTCTGCTTCACTCTGGTTCAAATCTGATTAGCGTGAGGATCAGCTCTCCCAGCCCCCCGGCGGTATTGCTGGCGAATGGGTATCTGAATTTGGGGCACGGTAGAGAATCGCGCTTCAAATCGGATTCAAGCTGGACTGGCGCTATCAACCATAATGGGAAAGAGCAGCCCGCGAGAGTCCTTGGTCAGGGCTGGTCAGCTCCATGGGGCTCTCCTGTCCGAGTCGCTGCTTATAGGCTGTGGTTACCCGGACAGGGAACCCAAGAAGCAGCGAATTGCGCCTCCAGCCTGACAGGAGGAGCACTTCTAACGCTATTACTCTGGTTTGCAAGCGGGAGGTTTGTAAGTTCCTCTGCCATCTCCCGGGAAAGACTCTGGAATCGCGATGCGGTTCTGCATCTGCCTCTCTTGTTGGCGATGCTCGGATGTTTGCTCCTGTCTTATGACGTCCGAGTGCCTTACGATTGGTGCTTTCGGCCGATCCTGTTTCTCGCTTTTGGATTGGCGTTATTGCTTGGAAAAGTTCTCTCGTCGATGCAGCATGTGTGGCGGCGGGCCCCCATCCACACCGAGCAATCCACACCCCAATTGCGTTCCATCCCGGCGCTGATAGTCAGCCTCGCCCCGCTGATAGTGATTGGTGGCGCGATCCGCGTCTCGAACCTAACCACCCTTCCACTTGGCCACGACGAGGTCGAGTTGGCGCTGTGCTCCAGAGGAATATTCACGCTTGGATTCCCTCATATCGTAGCCGGCAGCTACACTCGGCTGTTGTCAACCTATGAACTGGTCCCTTATGCGATGGCGGCTTTTTCCTGGATCGGCAATCCTTCCATCCCTTGGTATCGCCTTCCAGCGCTCATTTTTGGCACGCTCACTATCGCACTGATCGCTTGGGTAGGGTTTCGGATGTTTGACTGGCGAACCGGCACCGCTGCAGCCGCAATCTGGACCTTCTTACCCATACCAGTCAACTGGTCAGTAGACGGGTTTTATCCTTCGCAGGAGGCATTTCTCGCGCTCGCGACCTGTTGGCTATTCTACGAAGCGATTCAAGAGGAGCCTATAAACTCTCGCTACCTCAGGCTGAGCACAGTCGGATTCATTTTGACCTATTTGTCCTGGGAGGCCTCGGGTTTCATTTTGGTCGGGCTCTTCGCTAGTCTGGTTATACTTCGTCGAAACGAATGGGATTGGGTAGCTGATAGCCATTTGTGGCGATGTTTCGCGGTCGCCAGCACAGTCGTGGTTCTCCAGTTGTGTTTTCGGCAGTTGACGCTGGCGCCAGAGTACCTGGGCTTCATCCGCGACTTGAGCCAGTTGACGACGCCTGCGTTCGTTCCGTTGAATCGCCTGGTGTTTGATCCTCTATATTACATCCAGATCTTCTTTCTAGCAGAGAACCACGTCCTACTGACAGCTCTAGTATTAATTGGACTTCCGATCGCTGTTCGCAGACCGCCTCTGCTTTACCTAAATGTTATGCTCCTGACTCTGTATCTGTGCTACACCTGCTTCCTTGAGCACTATGCTCCACGATATTGCTTCAACTGGCTGCCACTGCTGGTTTTGTCAGCTGTGGCCAGCTTCTTCGCGCTGTTCGACCTGGTGCGGGAGATTGCGCAGACTCCTCTGGATAGAGCGGTCAGATTCACCTGTCTCGCGTTTGGGCTAGTGTTTCTCGTCCTCGGGACCAATCAGTATATCTTGAAGCTATTCAGAGCAAGCGCGGATCCGGCAGAGCCTGCCTACTTTGATCGAACGGGGGTGCAATTCAAACCAAACTATGGAGACGCCGACAGGTATGTTGCCAAACATCTTCAGCCTGGTGATGTGGTAGTCACGAGAGCGCCACATCTGTTTCTGTTCGTGACCGGAAGAAGGCCTGACTATTGCTTCGACCCTCGACTAACTATGCGTTTACTCTTTGATGGGGGTGAGCATCCACCCACGTACATAGACAAATGGCTAGGAGTACCGCAACTTCGTGGCTTATCTGAATTACAGGACGTGCAGGCTCGTTCGCGCCATTTGTGGATTATTACAGACATGCTGCACGACTTTCGACCGATACCTTTCTCTCAGGATGTAAACAATTATCTTGTCGCCAACGCGGAACTGGTTTATGAGGCCGCCGCGCAGCGCGTCTTCCTGTTAAACGGAGTGAGGTCAGATACACTGACAACTGTCGATTTCAGAGCGCGCACTCCCCCCGTCAGCGCCTCTGACTTGCGATAACCGCTAGCTCCCAGCGAGGCCAGATTGAAGAGGTACCTAGGTGTGAGGACTAACGCAAGAGTGCAAGTCAGCATTTTTTTTGGCAGCACGCTAATTATATTTCTAAGTGCCGCTCCAAACGGTTGGTGCGAACGCGCGCGGGGCGTTTTTGCTCTCGACACTCCGGGAGGGGCGATATCTGACCAAGTACTCTCAAATCCGAACGTGGACGGAATCGCGCTGCTGTTTCTCTGGAATCGGATTGAACCGGAAGAGGGACGATTCAAGTGGGAGAGCATTGACGCGCAAATCAAAAGAGTAAGAGAAAGTGGTAAGCTCTACTCTCTCGGCGTCACGCCTGGAATTAATACTCCCGATTGGGTTTATCAAACTGGCGCGAGGTCCTTCAATTTTCGGTGGGACAAGCCATGGGGCCAGGCGCCTTGTAGCCTGGCCCGATTTCCGGTTCCATGGGACGCGGTTTATCTCAGCAAATGGCGCGCTTTCATTCGAGCTTTGGGAACCCGATACGCTCACGATCCGCGACTGGTGCTGCTAAAGATCCAGGGAGTCAATGCCCAGACTCCGGAGTTTTTGTTACCGCACGACCGGCCAGGCAACGGCAATGCATCGCGACTGGTTAATTGTACCCCTAGCGATGAAGTTGCAGAATGGCTCCAGGTGGGCTACCGGCCTGCAAAGATAACCCAAGCTTGGGAAATATCCGCGATGGCCTTTGGCAATTCCTTTCCGGAACAGGAACTTGCGATCGAGACTGGCCCTTGGGGCATGCCACCGATTAATGATTCTGGACACCTGATTCCCAACCGAGCGACCGATGTAGAGCTCCCGATAGCCATAATATCGACCGGAAAACGCGCTCTGGATGGACGGTTCGTGGTTCAAAACGATGGCTTGAAAGCCACCTGGGGATGGCCACAGTTGCAACAACTTGCCTCGCCCGAACCGGTCGCATTTCAGATGGCCTGGAAGGTCACTGATGATCCTGCATGTCGCATGAACAATTTCGTCCGGCCGTGCGATCCACGAGAAATGCTCAAGGACTCTATAAACCGAGGGATTGCCGCTGGCGCCGCATATTTAGAGATCTACCAAGCTGACCTCCTTAATCCAGCATTGAACCAGACTATCGCGGAAGCACACCAGCGGCTTCTTTCGCACAGCGATCATTAGTTATCTAGTTTCGGGCGGTCGGAATCTTCGGGTCTGCGCAGTGTGATGGAGGGCGAATCTCCGCTGCAAGGCACTCGCCCAAGGACAGCGCTCACGTAAATAGTCGATCCAGACGTATCGAGCCGTCGGAATTGCGTTTGTTGTTTCGAACAAGGTGGAGATATCGTCATACGAAATGTCTTTCGCGTCAGTGTGCATTTATAGGTTTCGTGGCTCTCGGTTTTCTGATGTGCGATGATCGCAATCGCTCCGCCAGGGCATCGGGGGTGAGACTGTCATACTGAGAGGCATCGGAAAGTGAAGACGCAGTGGTCGAACTAACTGTGCGGGCCCGTTCGCGTAGTTCGTTACTCTCAGACCTTTCTCTAAGATCGCAAAAGTCAAAAGGTCAAACGCAATTGAAACTGACACCCGGGTACGAAGGGTGGTGTCGGTCAAGTGGTGGAAAAGCATTTAAGCATTATCAACGCGGCGAGTTGAGCAGTTGATCAGGTGGTTACTATGCCGCCTCCGGTTGTTCGCTGAGGGTGGCTAAGTCGTGCCAGCCGACCAGCCGGCGCAGAGTAACCTGCCCGCTGCGCAGGAGGCCGAACAGTAAGAGCAGCACCGCCTCCTCGCTGGGGAGCGAAGCCTGGGTCTTGGTCCGGCGCCGGAATTCCTCGTTGATTCGCTCCAGCGCGTTGGTGGTGCGCAGCGCCTTCCATTGCGAAAGCGGAAAAGCGGTAAAGGTGAAGAGTTCGTCGCCGGCTTCCTCGAAGCTGGCGCTGACGGTCTTGCAACGCAGCCTCCACTTGCGGGCAAAAGCAACCCGCGCATGCTCGACGGCCTCGCGACTCTCGGCATAGATCATGCGCCGATAGTCCTCTGCGAGTTCCTCGCGCAGATGGGCCGGGGCCTTGGCGAGCAGGTTCCACAGCTTATGGTTAGTACAACGTTGGATCGCAATCTGCGGCCACTGCACCTTAAGCGCCGCGGCCAGTCCTGGATTGCCATCGACTACCGCCAGCAGCGGCGCACCGAGATTGCGCGCGCCCAGCGAGCGCACCGCATCGAGCCAGGCTTGCTCGCTCTCGACCCCTGCCAGGCGCAGATCGAGCACCTCCCGGCGGCCATCGGCGCAAACCCCCAGCGTGACCAGCACCGGCACGCGCACGCGTTTTTTCCCGATCCTCATCCGCGGATACCAGCCGTCGAGAAACAGGTAGCGGATCTTCAGCGCGCCGAGATCCCGCTGTGCCCACGCGGCGAAATCCTCGCGTAAGCGCCCGACCAGACGCGATACCGCATCCTTTGACAACGGCGCACCGCGTAACAACGGGGCCAGTGCTCCGCGCAGTCGCCGCGTGTTGGTGCCGCTGAGGTACACCCCGAGGATCGCCTCGTCGACGCGCTCGGTGCGGCGCTGATAGCGCGGGATGATGGCACTGCGCCACTCGCGGCGCCGACCATCCTCACCCTCAAGGCGTGCCCGCGGCATGGCGATGGTGGTGGGTCCAAGACTGGTGGTTAGCGTTCGCGAGCGCTTGCCATGCCGATACCCGCCTCGAACCGGACCGCATCGCTCCGATCGTGCCGCTCCCAGCGCGGCCACCAATTCCTCCTCGATGATGCCCTCGATGGTGGTGCGGATCCGCTCCCGCATCAGCTCCTCGAGCGCGCCTTTCCCTTGCCACCCACTACTGCTATCGCTTTCCATGGCGTCATCCTCCGGCACCCGCCTCCCAGCGGGTGCGAGTTGTGGCTCAACTCGCCGGATCTTGACGCCTTTTTACTTTTCCACCAACTTCGCGACACTACCGGTACGAAGCGGCCGCGAAGATGCTGGCTGTGGCGGAGTTGTTTCTAGCCCTTTTCCTGTTCACCCCTCAGCTGGCCCTGGCGCAAGCCAACATTACGGGGCAGTGGCAGGTTCTTCCTTACTTGATGCCTATCAATCCTATTCACCTCGGCTTGATGAACAATGGCGAAGTTCTGATCGTTGCCGGCTCGGGTAACGATAGTGCCAATTCAAGTCTTCAGGCGGCCATCTGGGACCCGGTAGCTGGAAGCATTACAACCCAAACCTTGAGTTGGGACATGTTTTGCAATGGTATGATCAACCTCTGGAACGGCCAGGAATTGATCGCCGGCGGTACGCTCAAATATGGGCCATTTTTAGGTTCGCCCAACGCCTCGATCTACACTCCCTCGAGCGCCACTTTCAGCAATCTGCCTAACATGGTGGACGGCCGATGGTATCCGACTCTGACCGAACTCAATGACGGCTCGGTGATGGTGTTCTCAGGCATCAGCGAAACCGGCCCAACCAACAACACGGTTGAAGTCTACAATGTGAATTCTGGATGGAGTCAGCCGTACCCAGCTTCATGGACTCCTCCGCTGTATCCGCGGTTGCACTTGTTACCGGACGGCAGTGTCTTCTATTCCGGTTCAACCTCAGGATCGCGCTATTTTTACCCTTTGACCCATACCTGGTCGAACGTCGTAGCGGTCACCAATTCGAACTCACTGCGCATTTATGGATCGTCAGTGCTGTTGCCTATGACGCCCGCCAACAACTATGACCCTCGTGTCATGCTGCTCGGCGGCGGCTCTCCCAGCGCAACCAGTACGACAGAGGTAATCGACCTCGGCGCCGCTAATCCGGCATGGCTATGGGGACCACCGATGTCGCAGGCGCGCGTCGAGATGGGTGCGGTGTTACTGCCCAACGGCATGTTGCTGGCGCTCAATGGTTCAGCAACCGACGAAGATACGACCACCGCGAGCCTGAACGCCGACCTAATCGACCCCAACGCACTGACGGTTAGCTCCGCGGGACAGGAAACTTATCCGCGAGTCTATCATTCCGGGGCGCTGTTGTTGCCCAATGCTACTGTCGCCGTGGTTGGCGGAAATCCAAGGCAAGGCTCCTACGAGCAACACATCGAGATCTATTCGCCAGCTTATCTTTTCAACCCGGACGGCTCTGCGGCCTATCGACCTCAAATCACGGGCGTGCCTTCCAGCGCGATTGGTTACGGCACCCAGTTCCAGGTTCAAACTCCCGATGCCCCCACGATCGCATCAGTGGTTTTAATCCCACCCGGCACCCCAACCCATGCATTTGACAACTCGGCTCGTGAGGTTGGCCTAAGCTTTACCCCTGGCACCAGTTCACTTAACGTCACCGGACCGCCTAACTCCAGTATCGCGCCACCCGGTTACTACATGCTCTTTCTAGTAAATAGCGCCGGTGTTCCGTCGCTGGCGAGCTTTGTCCAGCTACCTCTTTCGACTCCCCCACCGACGCCAACCTTGACCCCCACCCCGACACCTACCACACTGGGGGGCCTGCGACTTACCCCAACCAATCTCGGCTTCGGTAGGGTAACGATAGGATCATCTGTAACACTTCAATCGGTGTCGGTCACCAACACTTATTCCGCAGCGGTGACGATTTCACAGATCGCGAATTCGAATGCGGGAGCAATTCATTTCACGAGTCAGTGCCCGACGGTGATTCAGGTTAATGCCTCCTGCGTTATGAGTGTGACTTTTGCGCCGCAGCATCCGGGACCACGCTCCGAAACCTTGACCCTTACCGATAATGCCGCGAATAGTCCGCAGGTCATCTCGATTACCGGAACCGGGATCATGGCGCCTACACCAACCGCCACACCGATGCCGCCGGTCGGAGGCGGCGCGGCGCCCACCGCCACCCTAACGCCTACAGCCACTCCGACCCCTGCACTGATTTTGCAAGTCGCGCCAACCAACCTGAGCTTCGGTACGGTAACGATTGGGTCACCTGTGACACCGCAGGCTGTAACGTTGACTAACACCTCTTCTGGAGCGGTAACGATTTCGCAGATCGGGAATTCCAACGCGGGCGCAATTCACCTAACGAGTCAGTGCCCCAGCGTACTTCGCCCCAATGTTTCGTGCGAGGTCAGCGTCACCTTCGCACCGCAGCATCCGGGGCCGCGCTCGGAAACCCTGACCTTCACCGGCAACGCGGCGAATAGTCCGCAAGTTGTCTCGATAACCGGCACCGGGATCATTGCACCAACCGCCGCACCGACCCCGTCACCATGATAAAGGCGGCGCGCACGTCGGGCGCGATTGGGACCTCTGCTGCGCCGTCACCCGCCGCCGGGCCTCGCAAAAGCGGGACATCGATTTCGCGACGCAATTTGCTTCTGGGCATCAGCGCGGCAGGGGCTACGGCTGCCGCGGCGCTAGCAATCGGCAGGGGTTCGTCGGACGGAACGGATGCCGCTGCGCGATTTCCATCGCCGGGCCATCCACTCAGGCTGGACCGCAACGAGAATGCATTTGGACCATCGCCGCGGGTAATCGAGGCTCTAAACGGAAACCTCGGCAGCATCAATCGATATCCGACTGCCGAAGTCGATTCGCTGATCGACAAGATCGCGGATTTGCATCGAATCCGGCGCGAGCAGATCGTGCTCGGCTGTGGCTCCACAGCAATCATGCGAGAATGCGCCGCGCTGTTCCTCGGTCCGGGAAGAAGCCTCGTCATGGCCGAGCCAAGTTTTCTCCCGATCGCACAATATGCCGACGCCTCGGGATCTGCGGTTGAGAGGGTGCCGCTTACCCCGCTTTACGGTCACGACTTGCCCGCTATGCGAGCGCGGATCAGTGACGCAACCGGAATGGTTTATATTTGCAATCCGAACAATCCCACCGGGACGATGACCTCGCGCAAGGACCTCGAAGAATTTGTGAACGGGCTCCCGCCAGCAGTATGGACAATCATCGATGAGGCCTACCATCCTTATATAGCGCGCCCCTCTCGGGAGACATCATCCATCGATGCTCCATCGAGCAATCCGCGCGTAATCGTCACGCGGACCTTCTCGAATATTTATGGGTTGGCCGGCATGCGTATCGGCTATGCTGTCACCTCGCCCGCAACTGCCAGGCAAATCAACGCATTCGACCTGAATCGTGACCTCAGCATCAACGCTCTTCGCGCAGCCAGCATTGCGCTCGAGGACCAGGAGTACGTGGATCGGATGGCTATCGAAAATGCGAATGCGCGGCAGGAATTTGTCAATCAGGCGGTATCGCGGGAGCTGAAGCCGGTGGATTCCGCGGCGAATTTTGTTCTGCTCTATATCGACGAATGCCTGGAGGTTGCCGAGCACTTCAGGCGCCACGACATCATGGTTGCCGCAGATTTTCCCAGCCTCGCGCAGTCAATTCGGGTAACCCTCGGCAAACCCGAAGAGATGAAGCAATTCTGGCGCGTGCTCGATTTGAAGGCCAGCCTCCGGCCCATCTAGATTGCTGCGAACTCGCTTCAGTCGCTGGTCGAAGCTCGGAATGGTGTTGGGCTGGTTGCTCATCGGCGTCGCATGCAATTCCGCGCCAACCGTCGAAGTCACGCGCCCTCCCAATCAGAAGCGGGATCGTCTCGTTCCGGTCGCGATGACCGATCAACACGGCCGGACCATATTACTGAGTTCGCTGAAGGGCAAATTTGTCCTGGTCGACTTCATCTATGCGTCGTGTCCGGGCACGTGTTTACTGACCACCAAACGGATGAGCGATGTTGCGAAGGCATTGGGCGTCTTGGTTGGAACGCAATTGACGCTGGTTTCGTTCACTGTTGATCCAGAGCACGACGGGACCGCCGAGCTGCTCGATTATTCGCAAAGAGAGCGCGCCGAAAGACCGGGGTGGCTATTTCTGACTGGGGCGCCGGCGAAAATCGATGAAGTCCTGAGCGCTTTCAACCTACCGCGCCAGAAGCAACCCGATGGCGTCATCGATCACATCACCTACTGTTTCCTGCTCGGACCCGATGGGCGCGAGGAGGCAATGTATGACCCGCTGCGAGCTTCCTCGGAGGCGATCGCTCTCGCTATCAAGGGAGTCATGATGCGGGCCTCGAGGCGTGGCCTACCGGCGTAAATGTGACCTCTAGTGGCGACGGCGAGTGGACAATTGATCCAGCCACATCGCGCCGAGGAGCACGCATGCCATCACGAGCAGAGGCAGCCATATCGGCGCGAGCACTATCGCCCATGCGAGCGTAAGCGAACCGGTGAGCTTCGCTGCGATGAGCGCGAAGGTGAAAGCTGCCCACACCATCAAAACCAGATTGGTGGAAGCCGAGCGTTTGAAGACGAGGTTGTTCGACATGGCCAAGGGATGTTCGACGGCGTTTTGCCGCTCCGGTAGCGCTGTCGTGTCGAGGTTCATTTTAGTTGACAGTGTGCGCCGGTAGCAGGATGAGCGAGCGCCGTAATCAGAAAAAATCCCCAATAAGCCATATCTAATCCGAAGTTTCCGGTCGAGACGTCTGTAGTAGATGAGCAAGATATGCGCCGTAGAATCTTGCGATAAAAACCACGAATGTTGCACAAAATTTTTCATTCGTTTGCCACATAAGTAGCGACGACGCTCTTCATTGGTTCAAAGAAGCCAACTAAAGATGCTTATGCATGCTGACGACTCCTCAGCATCTATAATGGCTAAAAGGGATGCCGTCCCTAAAATCCTCGCGGCACGCTGGTTGCTCATTAGATCAGGATGAGAACCCGCGCCTTTTTATTTTTTCTGGCATTTTTGGCCTTCGCCACCGCGGCCGAGGCCGCCTCGCTCCCCATTCGGGGCATCTATGCCTTAACGACGCCCAATCCGACCATCTCACAGATCCCCACCGCCGTGCTGACCAATCCGTATGTCGACGGAATCGCGCTGCGGGTCGGATGGAGCACGCTCGAGCCCGGCTTGCGCTCGTACCAATGGACCGACATCGACAGCGTCCTCGCCCTCGCCGCAAGTCACGGCAAGACCGTTACGATTAGCGTCGAAGCTGGAATCCAGGCTCCCACCTGGCTCTACAGCCAAGGTGCCGAAAGCTACAAATTTATGTGGGATGTGGCGTTTGGACCAGCCGAATGTACGGTGGCGCGGATTCCGATTCCCTGGGATAGCGTCTTCCAGGCGCGATGGGCGGAATTCGTCGCGGCCTTCGGTTCCCGCTACGGAAGCAATCCGCGAATTACCTTCGTCAAGCTGACCGGCCTCAACTCCAAAACCGAAGAGACCTTCCTCCCCAATGCCGCACCGGGGCAGCCCGTCGATGGTGGCCGCTGCCGGACGATGAACGATGTGCAGAACTGGCTGAACGCCGGCTACACCCGCACCAAGGTGGAAAACGCGTGGCTCGCGATCGCGAATGAGTTCGACCGCGCGTTTCCCAATCGCGAATTCGCCGCGATGCTGGTGCCGGGCGGATTTCCTCCCATCGACGGCGGGGGAAACCTCATCGCCAGTGCTGCGTGCGACTACCAGGTCACCGACGATATTCTCAGTGATGGAATCAAAGATTACGGGCGCGGAGTCTTCGCGGCACAGAATAACGGACTTTCCAACACCTGGATTTGGTTATACCTGATGTCGGACGCATCCGTGGTGGATACGGGTTACCAGATGACCGCGCCCATGGGGTCGAAGCTTGGTCAGGCGATCCAGCTCGCGCTCAAGGGCTCCGCTGACTATCTTGAGATCTATCCGGCGGACCTAAGCGATCCTTCGCTCCAGTCGGTAGTCAAACAGGCGCACATCGCGCTGCTGGGACATTAGCTATCGACCTTCACGAACTTGATCGCCATGATGAAGGTGGTCTTATAGCGTGAAGACATAGGCCGCGGTATCGCCGCCATTAAGAACTACGTTGTCCTTGCTGGATCCGGTCAAGTCGGTGGTGGTGTTGCCATAGGCGCTGACGATGTATCGGGTAATGGTTCCCCCGTAAGTGTAAGTGGTGAGGCTAACTGGAACGGTGCGAGGATAGTCCCACCCGTTGACAACCATCAGCATGCGTCCGTTGCTTCCCTGGCGCGCCGCCGTGATGATATTGCGCCCGTAAGAGGGCGAGTTCAGCGTGTTCGCCAATAAGTAAGGAGTCAGGAGCGTCAGAGCGTTTCCGGCATTCGAAATTGCCTGCCAGTTTTCGGCAACTACTGGATCGGCGGCAAAGGAGTTAAACCCGGTGGTCTCCTCGGTCCCCAAAGGATCGCTCATCCGCGTCGATATGTTATCGGATTTATCCCAGTAATAGAGCCGCACGCCGGCCGTTCCCAGCGCCGCGGCCGCCATAATCCCGCCCGTGAGCGTGGGGCCGTTATCTCCCGGAGCTACAATTATATCGGTGGGAGGTGTGAAATATGCACCTCCCACCGTTTCTTTGAGGTAGTCGGCCGAACTCCCACCGCGAAGCACGAGTTGCGGTCGATCGAGCATCGTATAGGGTTGCCGCTGATAAAAAATCTGCGACATCCAAAACGAGCGCTCGCGCATCCCCGCTGACCATCCGTAGGTATGGCGCATATCAAATGTGTCCCAATAGTGAGAGCCATAGTCCGACACGCTGCCCGTACCATCCCAGTTGCCCCAGGTGGAAGCGGGTGCGATTCCGACCGGAGGCCATGCGACTGGCAGTGTAGGGCTCGCCGCGGTGACATAGCCGTGCAGGGTGCTGAACCAGGCCGGCGGTATATTTCCGCAACTCCCCGTCCATCCCAGCGCGGGAGCGGGCGTCGAACCCCATATGGTGGAAACCTCATCCACCATCTCCACGCCAATCGCCACCCCTGAGGCGGCAGCCTGCTGGAAGGCATATTGAATCGCGGCCTGAGCTGAAGGCCAGTTGAGCGACCACCATGCGTCATTACATGGGTCGCGCGTGATGTCATCGCCGGTTAAAAGCAGATGGAATCCGTTGCCGGCGGCCCAATTCCAGGCCCCACTTTCGTTCGCATCGTAGCTTGCCTTCCACGCCGCAAGATCCTGGGAAGTGCTGCGCGGATTTCGATAGATACCCTGGGTGAGAGTGTTGATCCCCGCACCTTTCAGATTGGCCGTGAGCGAGGGGCTATTCTGGAATTGGTCGATATCGGAATCGAAAGGAGCCAGAACGAACAGCGACCGTCCGGACTGATAGCTGGTCAACATCTGACCGTTGCCGGCAAAGTGCGGAACACCGGCGCTCTTGCGGACCCAAACGTAAGTCTGCGCCGACTTTCCGCTATCGCTCACCTGGATGGTGGCGAAGCCCTCGCCACTACCCGCGGACACCAGGCCCGAGCTATTGACCTTGAGCACACTGGTTGCCGCATGAGAACAGCTCAAAGGATCTCCGCTGCAGGTGACGGTATCAAAGCTGGGAGAAGAACACGGAATGCTGCTTCCATTGGTATATAAATCGCGGCAGCTGAGTGTCGTGGTCTGGTTCGGTTGCAGATAGACATGCTGATAGTTCGAAGCCACATCCATCAGGGTGTTGCCGTTCTGAATATTGACCACCCGATCGTAGCCGGCACGGAAGCTGTAATATTGCATTCCGCCGCCCGGGTTATAGTCAGAGTGTAGTCCGATATAGAGCTCATGCGTACCGTTAGGGTAGCGAGTGGTATCCAACTGGATAGCTACTGCGTTGGAAAACACGTCGGCGTTGTCAGTGTAAGACGTATTCACCAGCTCGCCATCGATAAAGACCATCCAGAACGCGGGCCAATATTGCGAGTCTTTCCCGCTGATCTGCAGAGTTATGTTACCGGAGAGCGCCGACCGTAAATCGGGCGCGGTAACATTGAGTAAATTGCCGTGGTTGTTAATCACGAACGTCTGCGCGGCTGAGGCGACGGTCTGTCCGGAAGAATCGCGGCCGACAACTTCCACCTGATAGTTACCATCCGGCGCATAGCCGCTATTCCACGTCACCGAGAATGGCGCGGAAGTCGCGGTTCCGAGCCTTAGCGAGCCGATATCGAATTCAACCGAGGCTAAGCCCGAACCGACGGCGCTGAAGGTCAAGGAACCACTAACAGTCTGATTCGCGGTTGGTGTGATGAGGGAAATTGATGCGGCCGATCCGGCGCAAGCCCGCGGCACGAAGGCGAGCCATAGCGCGAGCAAAGGCCACAACTTTCGCATTGCCGATCTCAACCAAACTCGACACGACTTTGCAAGCACCTTGTGCTCCTTATCGTTCATCTGGGCAAGTTTTATAAGGCGGCAGTCTTTCATCCCTCAAACACCGACCGGATTGCTATTGGAGGGGAGCAAGTTTGAGGCCGGTAACTCGCGCGTGAATTTGCTTATGGTTAAGAACCAGGCTTTGTCACCTACAGGAGTTTCAACAAGCACTTGATAGTCTAGATGCGCCTTGAAAACAGGAGCCGGCTATAGTCCTGAAAAAAGGAGCCTGGCAACGACTTTCCAAGTGGCTATAGGGTTAGAAGTCGCGTAGCAGAGGAGATTGGCAGCAATGAACGCGGGGGCATTTCTGCAACTTAGTCGCCCTACTTTAGCTTCGCGATAGTCTCTTAACTTCGGACATCTGGTTGATCGGATTTCGCAGCAGGACTTCGATCTTGCAGCGACGGCTGGAAGTTTGCCTATACCTTTCACGGGGCAGCGAGGGCTAAAGGTGCTTCAAAGAGTAGTCTTAGCAAAGTGCTGAAAAGACCCTTCGGACTATATGAGCCAGCTCTCTAAGAGAAACGCATGGGCATGCCCGGAGGGCCGTGCGGCCGGCGACTGTTCGACCACGATCGGCGAAGACCGCGCACACCAACCGCATCCAACAGTCACCGGCGGATGGCCGAGCAACCGTTCCGGGCCATGTTCACTCGGAGTGCAGCGGTAAATTTCCCTGGTCGAGTCGCGTTTGCGCGCCCCACTATCTCATTCGGCCGAAATCGAAAATCACCCCGGCGACGCCTCGCACCGGGTTGTGTTTCGGCAGGCCCGGCCATGGCGACTGGCGGGCCCGCGGAGGCGATCCGGGGCGGAAACACTGATGATTTCTGGGCTATTGCACCCATTTGCGAATGCTTCGATCCGAGGATGGGCCAATATCAGGGGAGATATTCTCGCGAATTGAAGTAAACGACACTCGTAGTACCTTGGCCCAATAAAAGCCTTCTAATCCAAGAATCGAGAAACTAAGTTGATCATGGACGATGGTAGAGGTATATTTTTGGGCTACACCATCCGTTGGGAATTATTTTGCGAGTGATTGTTCGGTGTCCGTAGTGGTATTAGAACGGCACGCGCGCTGAAAGCGCTTTCGAAGCGAACAACATTGGTCCAGGCTTTCTCAAACTGAACAGCGCATGGTGGGATCGCTAAACAAGGGGAGCAGTTGTCGTTTCTTGGCCATTCGGCCAGATCCATTTCGTGAGCCGCCGTGGCTGCGATCTGATCAGCGAAAATTGAAGAAAGTCAACTGGAGACTCAGCTCAAGACCCGCGGCCTCGAGGGGCCACGACAAGCGGATCTTTCAGAGTTGGACCGTGGAACCAGGGTTGACGCAAATCAGCAGCAGCTGCCGTCGATGGCCGACGGCGCTTGTTTCTGTAGCGTGCGCGACAGGTTGTCCGGCTCGCAGGCTGAGGAATGACGGCCGCAAAGCGTCCCGAGGACGAAAGGTGGGAAAACGTTAGGTTTGCGGATTTCAAGTCGTCCTGGAACCCATCGCTCATGGAGCTTCTTCCTTATTCTAGGCTCCGTGATCACGGTATCAATTCTATCGCTATTCTCGGTTGACTACGCCGAGCGATTGGCCTCACCGCGTGGAACCGGCGCCGGGGAACTCTCGCTCAGCCGCCGTTTTCCATTTTTGAAAAACGGCTCGCGGGAAGAGTACGAGACCTCTCGACAGGGGCTTAAGTTTGGAACGCCGGACCAGGCGATTCCGCATGCGATTTCCCAAATGCATGCGATGGAACGCTCGGTCAAGGCGCACCGGAGCGGTAGTGCGAGCGGGATTGCAAACTTCGCGGCCGCCGCGAGCCAAACCGCCTCGGCCACCGGCGTATGGTTTCCCATCGGGCCGCAGCCGATGCTGGAGGCCGCCAACTTTACCGGAGCGGCGATCGGCAGCCAGGTCGAGATGACTGGGCGGGTAACCGCAATCGCCGCCGATGCGACCGGACTCATCGCGGTAGGAACCGCCGCGGGCGGTTTGTGGGTCAGCACCGACAACGGGATCAGCTTCGTCTCGGTCTTCGACGGCCAGGCAACCGAAGCGATCGGCGCGGTCGCGCTCGATACGACCACCACGCCCAGCACCATTTACGTCGGCACCGGCGAAGGCAACAACACCATCGATTCGCTCTATGGCGAAGGCATGTTCAAGTCGTCCGACTTAGGACAGACCTGGACTCAGCTGGGTCCGTCCGGGATTTTCGCCGGCGGCGCGTTCACCTCGATCGCGATCGATACCACTACGACCCCTGGAACGCCGCGCATCTTTGCCGGTATCACCAACGGGTTTAGCGGGAGCCGCGCGGAAGCCGGGATCTACGAAACCCCTTCAAACATAGCGGGACTGTGGTTTTCGCGAAATGGCGGCAGCAGTTGGTCACAATATCCGGAGTCGACGTTTAACAATTGCGACCTGATCGGCGACGGCACCGCCCCGTGCCCGGCGGATCAGGTGGTGGTCGACAGCACTAATCCATTGAATGTGTATGTCGCCATCGACGGCGACAACGTCTACTACTCCCACAACAGCGGGCAAACCTTCAGCGAGTCGTCCTTGCCGGGCTTTGTCCAGGGCCGCGATAGCCTGGCCGTAGGTCCTCCGGTGGGAACCCCGCTGGGTTCCAGCAACCCTCCGGGTGGCGTGGTCTATGCGATGATCGGGAGCTCCGACGGGGCGGAGTACACCGGCTTATTTGTTTCGTTCGACGCGGGAGCGACCTGGGATCCCAATGACATCCTCACTCCCACAGTGCCAGAATATACCGCCAACGGAATCACCATCGACGGGAGCAATTCCAACAATTTCTCGCAATCATTCTACGATCAGGCCTTGCTGGTTTCGCCGAGCAATCCGGGCGAAATATGGTTCGGCGGCGTCGGGCTTTATCTTTCTACCGGGTTCGGACACACCTGGACGTTTCTCGCGCCTAACGGCGGAACTCATTCGGACCAGCACGCCTTGGTATGGGACCCGGCGAACAATCAAATTCTCGTCGGCAACGACGGCGGGGTGTACATGTTTTCCCCGACTACCTCGACGCCGACCTTCCTCTCACTTAATACCGGCATCAACGCGGGGCAGATCCAGGGCATCGGACCGCATCCAACCGATCCAACCAAGCTGATTGCGGGCTTCCAGAGCAACGGCACGCAGCTCTACAGCGGATCGGTGGCCAACTGGTACGCGCCCAACAGCGAGACCGGCGATGGCGGCTTCGCCTTCTATGATCCTAAAGACCCGAACTATCTGTATCACGATTTCTCCCTGGATCAGGTCAATGGCGACTTGATCTCCGCCTCCAGTGATGGTGGACAGACCTGGTGCACCGAGGCAGGCTCCGCACCCTGCAACGTGCTGGACCAGGAGTGGAGCTCCAACCTCGAAAATCTGTTGAACACGACCGGAGATGCCGGTCCTGCCTTTTATCCGCCACTCGCAGTGGACCCGGCAGTCGCGCATCGAGTCTTTTTCGGCGCGCATTCCGTCTACGTGTCCACTGACGGGATGGCTCACTGGGCACAGCAGACCGACCAGGACCTCACCGCGGACAGCTCGGTGGGCGGCGAGGTGTGCGAAGATCAAACCTGTTCCATCGAGGACCTGGAATTCGCGCCCTCTGACCATACTCGCGCGTGGGCGCTGGCGATGAGCAGTCTCTCCGGCACGGTCGCCTTTGCGCTCAGCAATACCACCCAGGGCGACGTGCAACTCGACAGCAATCATCCTGACGGAGCGGACTGGACCGACGTAACCAGCTCCCTCAATACCGCCATCGTGCATGCGAGTCCGCAGTCGGGCGGCGTGCTCTCGACGCAAGCCACCAGCATCGCTCCCGATCCGATCAACTCCAATGTGGCATACATCGGATTGTCCGGCTTCACCGCGAGCACGCTCATCGGGCATATCTTCAAGACGGTTAACTTCGGTGAGACCTGGACCGAAGCTGATGGCGGCTTACCCGATGTGCCGGTTCTGAAGATCCTGGTTGATTCAACTGACAGCAGCGGAAGCTGCGGCGGGAATTCATGCAGCAATAGTGTCTTTGCGGGTACCGACATCGGCGTCTTCCATAGCTCTGACGGTGGCAATAGCTGGCAGCCCTTCAATCAAGGAGTGATACCCTCGGTGCCGGTCTACGACCTGGCGCAAAACCAGATGGGTGTGCTGTTTGCGGGTACCCATGGCCGGGGCGCTTTCGGCCTCGGAGTAACGGCGGTAACCGTGACAGCTACTCCTACCGGATCTCCTATACCTACTCGAACCGCCACGCCGACCGCGGTACGGACGCCAACCGGGACACCTACTCAAACTGTCACTCGGACTCCCACGGTGACTGCGACGCCTACTGCCACCGCTACCCCGACTCCTACGGCCACCGCGACCGCCACTCCTTCGGCAAGCATCGCGTTCGTGGGTGCCGGTCCGCTGAACAGCAGCGGCACCGCGGTAACCAAGGTAACCATCACGCTGCCCAGCGGCGTGCAGGCGAGCGATACCTTGCTCGCGCAGGTGGTTGTCTTCGATGGTACCGGCACCAACGTGCCGGCCATCCCAGCCGGGT
The DNA here is from genome assembly GCA_963761255.1 of uncultured delta proteobacterium. Taxonomy (GTDB): domain Bacteria; phylum Desulfobacterota; class Binatia; order Binatales; family Binataceae; genus DATGKG01. The sequence goes on along the minus strand of CAVXGH010000006.1, from coordinate 97,453 downwards.
GGACCGCCATTCGGCATGATTCCGTAGCCGGCAGTAATGGAACCCAGCTCACCTCGTGGCTGTATTACAGGGTGGCCGGCTCGAACGAGCCTGTTTCCTACTCATGGACGATAACTTCGAACTTCGCGGCAGGAGTTATGGGCGACTGGCGAGGCGCTTCGTTGACGCCGGTCGACAAGGCTTCGGGAGTGGCAGCCTCCAGCAGCTTCGGCACTGTCACGACCGCCGCGCCATCGCTTACTCCCAGCGGCAACAACGAGTTGCAAGTTTATTTCTACGCGGGTCAGGCCGGCACCGGTCCTACAGTTACCCTGTCGAGCACGCTCAAACAGCGCTTCAACACGATGTCGTCCCTGGAAGGCTTCACGCTCGCATTCGCGGACCTGGTCGCGCCGTTTCAGGGAAATGCTTCCCCAACCTATAACGCGACGGCGAGTGATGGTGCCAATGTTTCTCTCTCTGCGCAGGCCATCCTGCTCACCAGCGCGCCGGGCGTCACACCAACCCCGACAGCGAGCGCGACTCCGACAGCCACAATGACGCCAACTGCCACGGTGACCGCGACCGGAACCATAACGCCTACCGCGACCCTCACGGCTACGGCGACGGCGACCGTATCGGCTACGGCAACATCGACAACTACATCGACGGCTACGCCAAGCCTGACACCTACGGCGACCGCGACCCTGTCACCTACTGCGACATCGACAGGTACACCAACCTCAACACCTACGGCGACCGCGACGCAGTCGGCGACCGCGACATCAACGACTACTTCGACGGCTACTTCAACCTTAACACCTACGCCGACGACGACACTTACTCCTACTCCGACGAGTACCGCGACCGTGACTGCCACTGCCAGTCCGACTTCCAGCGCTACCCCGACCGGGACCGGCACCGCGACCAGCACCGACACCGCAACTCCAACGGTCACCCCGACGGCGACATCCACCGCGACTCCTACTGGAAGCGCAACCGCGACTGCTACTGAAAGCGCGACTGCGACTGCTAGTGAAAGCGCAACCGCGACGACCACGCCAAGCGCAACGGCTACCCCAACGGCAAGCGAGACCGCGACTGCAACTGAAAGTCCAACCACCACCGCGACGGCTACCGGCAGCGAGACCCCCACGGCTACCGCGACGCCGACGACTACCGCGACGCCGACGACTACCGCGATTCCAACCAGCACGCCGACTGCGAGTGGAACATCGACTCCAACTCAAACTCCGACGACTACCTCAGTTCCCACCAGCACACCGACTGCGAGTGGGACCCTTACGCCGACTCAAACTCCGACCGCCACGGCGAATCCAACTACCACGGCAACGGAGACCGCAACTTCGACGCCGACTCTGATTCCTACACCTACGCCCACGCCACTCCCGACTGGTGCGAAGATCGTAATTCCGGCAAGAGTGGGGCTAGGGGCAGTCGGCATCGGTCTCTCGTCGACCAAGACCTTCAACATCAGAAATTCCGGAAAGGGCAACCTGGTCGGAAGTCTGACTCTCATTAATGGTTCGCTTTCGACGACGCCGCCGTTCGCCGTTAGTCCCAACACATTTAACCTCGCGCCCCGCGCGTCGCAGACTGAAACCGTCACCTTTGCGCCCGATTCGGCGCAGGACTCCGCGCTGATCGAAGTCAATAGCAACGATGCGCGTCGTCCAACTGTCGATGTGGTCCTGGCGGGTGCCGGTGCCCCAGGCAAACTTTCGGTGGCTAAGAACTTCGTCATCAGAGGACCGGCCGGCGAGACTACGCAGTCCAATTTAACGATTCGAAACGTCGGCAAAGGACTGTTGAACGGGAGTTGGACGCCTATTACCGACTCGCCTTACAGCGTAGCTGGCGGTTCTTTCGGCCCGCTCACGAAGGGCGAGACTTCAACTATACCGATCGATTTCAGCCCCACTGCCAAAGGCAACGCCGCAACTGTCATGTTGACGATTAACGTCGTGGGGCAGAACGGAGGACCCACCGTTGTAAGAATCAGAGGGGTCGCTAAATGAGTGAGGTAGCGTGCCCCACTGTTAGCTATCGCGGTCGCGTTTCCGACGGCGTGATCCCGGCTGCGGCGATTCAGGACCGTCGCGTTAGGGTCACCAATTCGGAAATAGCCGCCTAAGTATGGAAAGGTCCATATCTGGGCGGAGGGCGAGCCGGTATCAGTGTACCCAGGCGCTCCTCTCGATCCTGATCTGCCTTGCGCTTAGTCTCGCTGCGGGCTCGACGCTGGCGCAAACGGTGGCCCTTAATGGTAGCAAACCGCGTGAAGCCGCTGGTCTGACGGCGCGCGCGGATGCGAAGCGTCCCCTCAGGCTTCACATTTCGTTCCAGCTGCGAAACCGCGCCGCGCTTTCGAAGCTGCTGGCGGACCTGCAGAATCCCGCTTCGACCCAGTATCATCGTTGGTTGACCCCAACGGAGTTCAACGCGCGCTTCGGCCGCACGCCGGCGGAAGTGAAGGCGGTTTCGAAATGGCTTTCCACTCACGGTCTAAGAACGTTGCATTCCTCCAATCGCGAAATGATCCTGGGGGCGACCGTACGCCAGGCGGAAGAGACTTTCGGTACTTCGATTGCGGCATCAACGGACGGTGCGAGGTTTTCCAACGCCTCCGAGCCAAAAATCCCGTCGCGTTTTGCCGAGGTGGTTGGATCGATTGACGGACTGGACAACCTGCGTCATTGGTCTCGCGCCGCCTCACCGCTGCCCGGCTTCAGCAGCTCTCCCGCGACGACCAATGCGTTTGCACCCCAGGACCTGTGGACCTTCTACGACGAGACCCCGCCGCTCCACGGCGCCACCGATGGCAGCGGCGGCGACTGTATCGCAACCATTGAAGATTCCGACTACCTCGATGCTTCGGTAACCACCTTCGATTCGATGTACTCACTTCCGGATGCGTCCGTGAGCCGGGTCTTCTCCGATACCTCCAGTCCGGGAGCAAACGGTGACGAGACTGAGGCCTTGCTAGACATCGAGTGGGCACACGGCGCTGCTCCGGGCGCCCCCATCGCGGTCTACATCGGCAACTCCCAGTTTCAACGCATCGATCCGCTGACCGACTCGCTGTTACAGGCGGTCTCGGATAATACCTGCGGCGCCATCAGCTTCAGTTTTTCATTTTGCGGCGCCGCGTCCTCGTTCTACAGCGGGACCATCGATCCGGCGATGGCGCAAGCGGCGGCACAGGGACAGTCAGTATTTGTCTCATCGGGAGATTGGGGTTCCGCCGGGCTGGTTGCCTCGGGCGATGAATGCGTTGCCGCGACCAGCCAGAATGTTAATGAAGTGGCGGCCGATCCCAACGTGGTAGGTGTCGGTGGAACGCAGTTCGTGCCTAACTATAACTCCCAGGGCCTGGACGTCGGCAATGTTTCGGAAGCCGCGTGGGCGAATGGGGCGGGCGCAACCGGCGGAGGCAAGAGCGCCGTCTTCCCGAAGCCATTTTATCAAACCTCGGTCACCCCCAACGACAACGCGCGTGACGTTCCTGACGTAGCTCTCGGCGCCAGTAATGTTACCCCCGGTTTCTTTTGGGTCGGCGCGAATGAGAACACTCCCGAGCCGACCTGTTGCATCGGCGGTACCAGCCTTTCCGCTCCGGTATGGGCAGGCATTTCCAAGCTGATCGCGGAGCTCGCCGGCGAACGCCTGGGCAACATGAATCCACGAATCTATCAGCTCGGCGCATTCGGCGATGAAGCCATGTCTGGTTTGCGTGACGTCATTTCCGGAAACAACACTTTCAACGGAGTTCCGGGATTCAACGCCACTCTCGGATACGATCGAACCACCGGATGGGGCACGGTGGATGTACAGACGTTCGAAGCGCAATACCTTTCCTCCGCGATACCCCAACCTCCGACCCCGACCGCGACACCTACGCCCAATACCAGCATCACCTTCGTTGGCGCGGGGCCACTGGCCGACTCAAGCACAGCGGTAAGCAGCCTGGCGATCTCTCGACCGTCAGGCGTTCAGCCCGGCGACACCATGATCGCTCAGATCGTCATCTACGATGGTACCGGCTCGGATGTCCCGACCGCCCCAGGTGGATGGACCGGCATTCGTCACGATTCGGCCAACTCCAACGGAAACCAGGAAGACATATCCTCGTGGCTCTACTACAAGGTTGCCGGAGCAAGCGAGCCGGCTTCCTACGCATGGAACCTGAGTTCGAACTTTGCTGCGGGTGCGATGGGAGCCTGGCGAGGTGCATCGACCACAGCGCCGATCGACGTGGCTTCAGGAGCGGCTACCGGCGGACTTAGTCCAATTTCGGAGTCGGCACCCTCGCTTACGCCGAACAACAACAACGAGTTGCAGACGTTTTTCTACGGCGCACAAGCCGCCAGCGCGCCGGCGATAACTCCCTCCAGCTCGCTTAATCAGCGTTTTAATCTGGGCTCCTCGAAGGAAGGCTTTGCCCTGGCCTTCGCGGATCTTGCCGCCCCGTTTGCGGGTACCGGGTCGGCGCTCTACCCGGCCACGGCGAATCTCGCCTCGAAAGATACGGTGATCACAGCTCAGGCAGTTTTCCTCACCAGCGTGCAAAATGCCACTCCGGCTCCCACGACGACGCCAACCAGTACTGCGACACCGAGCGCAACCCCGACCGCCACGCTTACGGCGACCTTGACCGCGACGGCTACTCCTACCGCAACCGTAACCCCAACCGCGACCGTCACTCGGACTCCTACTGCGACCTTAACTCCGACAACTACCTCAACCGCGACCAGCACTCAGAGTCCGACTGCGACTTTAACAACAACAGCTACTCCAACTGCCACGGGCACTCGGACATCTACTCCGACCTTAACTACGACAACTACCCCAACCTCAACAGCCACTCAGACTCCGACGCCGACTGTAACCGCGACAAGTACTCCGTCTGCCACGGGTACTCAGACTGCGACTCCGACCTTAACCACGACAACTACCCCGACCGCTACGGGTACTCGGACTCCTACCCCGACCTCAACTACAACAGCTACTCCAACTGTGACGGGCACTCAGACTCCGACTCCAACCTCTACCACGACAACTACCCCAACTAGTACGGTCACTCCTACTCCAACTCCGACCGTAACTACGACAACTACTCCAACCGCCACGGGCACTCAGACTCCGACTTCCACTCAGACTGCGACTGGCACCGCGACCTCGAGCGCTACCCCGATCGCGACTGGAACTCCGACGCCGACTCAGACCGGAACAATGACGCCGACAGCCACGGCGACGAGTACTCCGGTTGCGACTGCGACTCCTACCAGCACGGCAACTCCAACTGGAACCGCAACTGGAACCGCAACTGGCACCGCGACAGCTACCCCGACCGCAACTATAACCGCCACGGTTACAACAACCGGCACTCCTACTGCGACTCCGAGTGCAACCGTTACCTCAACTGCGACCGCCACCCCAACCACGACCGCAATTCCGACCGGTACACCGAGCCCAACGCCGACTCAGACCTCAACTCCAACGTCGTCTCAGACCGCGACGCCGACAACTACCGCGGCGGGTACGGCAACTCCCACCGGGACCGGCACGGCGACCGGGACGGCGACCCCAATACCGACTCCAACGATGACGCCGACCGCCATTCCCACGCTGACGCCTACTTCAACCGTTACCGCGACCGCGACGCCGACGGTAACTCCTACTCCAGCTCCAACCGATTCGAAAATCGTCGCTCCAGGCGTCGTGAAAATGGGAACGGTTGGCATCGGGCTGTCGGACAGCAAAACCTTCACCATCAGGAACACCGGGCGCGCAAACTTGATTGGCAGTGCAACGTTGCTGATCGACGATCCCTCGATAGCTGGGGTCTATGCGGTCAGTCCACAGACCTTCAACATCAAGCCCAAAGGCTCACAGGTTGAAACCGTAACCTTCAGTCCGAATGGCTCAAGTGACATCGCAGGCATCGTCATAACCAGCAACGACGAAACGCGGCCGCTGATCAGCGTAGTCCTCGAAGGTAACGGCGCGCCCGGAAAGCTCTCGGCGCCGAAGACATTCAGGATTACGGGCCCGGTCGGAAAAATGACCCTGACTAACCTCACCATCAAAAATATTGGCAAAGGGTTACTGAGCGGCGGATGGGAGACAGTTACCGTCGGGCCGTACATCGTGGCGGGTGGTTCTTTCGGTCCGCTCCAACCGCGCGCTACCGCACTCATACCGATTGTTTTCACGCCTGCTGCGAAGGGCGCGGCTCCGATTGTCGACTTGCCCATTCTCGTCGACAAACCGAGTACCGGAGACCTGCCGGTAGCGCTCAGAGGGGTTGGCAAGTAAGTTCCCGTCGCCTAAGTTCCGGTCATGGTTCGTCCGGACGGCGCAAAGGTGGAAGCCGGACGGCTTGAGCAGATAGTACAAAATGAAACTCGAAGGTTTCGTAGTGAGAGGTGCCGTTAGCCGGTCGCATTGAGCGCGGAACCGCGGGACGTTTGCCGGCCAACTCCAGCAGCGTTAAAATTAGTCATCGGGCTAGCGATGAAATCTTTGCGGTTCTACCTGCCGGCGCTTCTCGGATGGTTCTTACTCACCCCGCCACTTGCCAGGAACGGCGGCTTCGAATCCTACGCTCCACTCTCGAGGTGGACTGAAGCGGCCCAGTTTGGGTCGCAACCCGAATGCGAAAACTATCGCCACCATGTCGCCTCCGCCGGTCTCGCCCGCGACGGTCAGAGCGGCGCCATCGATCGGGAAGCGGAGGCGAAATTACGACTGCGCGGAATTTGCGTTTCGAGCGAAGAACGGAAACTCGAGAACGAGTAAGGACCGCGCGAATTCGGCCGGATGCGCGCGTCAGGAGTCTCAAGACTCACTTCTCAGGCGTGCGGTAATGCGCTGCAAGCAGCGGTGCCTGCGCGGCACACGAGCCCTCGCAAACTGGCGGTCACCACATCGTCGGCTGACATGCGCGGCACCGCGCCGACTGGAGATCCGAAAAAACTTTTAGCGGAATACCTCGCTAGCGGTATCGACACGTTCGTTCTTTCAGGCTATCGGGGATTGGGAGACGCGTATCACGTGGCGGAATTGCAGTTTCCTGACCTGCCTTTGCGGCAACCTCCCGGGCCCGAAGCACACGCCGGGCACCAATGCTGAAGTTTCGGCCGCGGGAAACACGCCCGGCGCAAAAGGAGAACGCCCATGAGCGTTGAGTTCATCGGCATGATTGGCACCCAGGCCGCCTCGGAAACCCATCCGCCGCGCGGACCCGCGATCGATATCGATTACGTGCGCCGCTTCGCGCAGGCGCACGAAGAGGCGGATTTTGATCGCATACTGATTGGCTACTTTTCCAACGCCGCGGATGGCTTCATCGTCGCGTCGTATGCCGCATTCGTGACCCGCAAGCTCGGCCTGATGCTGGCTCATCGGCCGGGCTTCGTCGCGCCGACGCTGGCCGCGCGCAAGCTGGCGACGCTCGATCATTTCAGCGGCGGACGGCTCGCGGTGCATATCATTTCGGGCGGCGACGACGCCGACCAGGCGAAGGATGGCGACTTCCTGCCGCATGACGAGCGCTACGCGCGCACCGACGAGTATGTGGAAATCCTGCGGCGCATCTGGACCGCCGACAAGCCCGTCGACCATGACGGCAAATACTACAAATTCGTGCGTTCCTTCGCCGATGTGAAACCGCTGCAGAAGCCGCATCTTCCGATCTACTTCGGCGGCTCGTCCGAGGCCGCGATCGCGATTGCCGGTAAGCATGCGGATGTTTACGCGCTGTGGGGCGAGCCGCTGGCCGAGGCGGCCAAGACGATCGCGCAGGTGCGGGCGTCGGCGGCGCGCCATGGGCGCACGGTGCGCTTCAGCTTGTCGACGCGGCCGATCCTCGCATCCACCGAAGAAGCGGCGTGGGCGCGCGCGCAGTCGATCATCGAGCGGATCCGCGAAATCCGCGGCCATGGAATGCTCGGCGCGCCGACCAGGACGCCTCAGGCGGTGGGCTCGCAGCGCCTGCTGGCCGCGGCTGCCAATGGCGAGGTCCTCGACACGCGGTTGTGGACCGCGGTCGCGGCGGCGACCGGCGCGCGCGGCAATACCACCGCGCTGGTGGGAACACCGGAGCAGGTCGCGGAATCGATGCTGGCTTACCACGACCTCGGCGTCACGACGTTTCTGATTCGCGGTTTCGATCCCCTCGAAGACGCGACCGACTATGGCCGCGAGCTGATTCCGATCGTGCGCCGTGAGATCGCGCGCCGTGAAGAGCGCGGCCACGTCGCCGCGCAGGCCGCTGGATAGAGGAGCTTATGGCGACCAAACTGCTGGCGATTGTAGGAAGCGTCACGCCTCCCGGGCGGCTGCTCAACGCGACGAAATGGCTTCTCGATAGTGCGCGCGCATCGCATCCCGGCCTTGAGATTGAACTGATCAATCTTGCCGACAAGAGGATCGCATTCGCCGATGGCCGGCCCGCCGAACAACTCGGCGATGATACCGCATCGATCATCGCGAGCGTCCGCACCGCCGAGGGCGTCGTCATCGCGAGCCCGGTCTATCGCGGATCGTTCACCGGTGCGCTGAAAAATCTCCTCGATCATCTCCCGGTCGAGGCGCTGGCAGGAAAGCCGGTGGGAATCATCGCGATGGGCGCGACGCAGCATCATTTTCTCGGCGTCGATTGGCATCTGCGCGACGTGCTGGCGTGGTTTGGCGCGCTGGTGGCGCCGACCAGCGCCTACCTGGCATCTTCCGATTTCCTCGATGGGCAACTCACCGAGGGCGCGAAGCAGGATCTCAGCGCGCTTGCCGATGCGGTGATCAAATTGAAGAGCATCGCGCCGCCGCCGGGCAGCTTCCTCGGCCCCAAGCCCCTCGCCGCCCGACGCTCTTAGGATCGGACCTATGGATTCTTAAGCCGGCGCAATTGCAGATGACTTCTTAGACGGGAAGTGGACACCATAGCGGTACCACGGGAACCAGCCAAACGGCCGTTGCCCAGAACGTAGGCTCGATCCTCCGAGTCATCGATGCTCGCGGCGGCCTTGTTGGGCGAGTTTTCCTCGGCAACTGACTCACTCCCGCGGGTAACCAGAGCGACGACGAAAAGACCAATCCCCACGATCATAAATACCTGCGAAAACGAGAAAATCGCGATCAAATACGGGTTAAGACTTAAGAAGGCGGCGAGTCCCAGGAGCACCACAATTCCGATCATGAGTTGCGCAGTGATTATCAGGCGGGAAGACCGATTACATCTGGTATGCATGCTTACCGGCCCTCGCGCGGCTTCTGCGCAATTTGCGCAACTTCGTGCGCAGGTCCATGGCATTCTTCGCATCGGACGGCGCCGCTGACTAAATCGTCCTCGATTTTGCCGTTGGCGCCAAGATGCGAATCTTCCGCCATGAATTTCCGGCCGTCGCTGTGACATCGCAAGCAGAACTGATTCGAGAACGGAGCGGCGACCTTTAATGGTACCTGGTAATTGCCCATCGCGTACACATAAGCTTCATGGAGACCGGTCATCTTCGCCTTGAAGATCCCATACATTCCGGGGTTGGCATGACAACTATAACACTCGGTGTAGCGTGCGAAACGATCCTGGTAGTGCCTGGCGGCCATCGTTCGGGCCTTGGGGTTATGCATTTCGTCGGCATAGGGCTGCATGACATCGTGGCAGGATAAGCAGAAACTCACCTGCTTCGAGTAACGCAAGACCGTAAAATTCGAGATAGGAAGCAGCGCCAGCGGACCCACCAGCAAACCGAGGAAACCTAGATATAGAGCCTGGGTTTCGAATTGCCGTTTTCGGTAGAGAAGGAGAGAAATCGCGATACATATCAGGATGAACGCACATAGGACGATGCTGAGAGCTATCGCCCAGTCCAGGGAGCCACCCCAAGGCATCCCGGCGGTATGACCGTTAGTCAAGAAGGCTATTACGTTAAAGGACATCGTTGTTTCGAATCCGACGCGTGTGGACCTATGCTTCAGGGGGCAAGCGAACGAATGTAAGCCACCACGTCCGAGATCTGATCATCGCTCAGTTTGTTTTGAAACTTGGGCATCGAGCCTGACTTTCCGACGCCCTTACCACCCAGGGTGATTATTTGGGTGAGTTGAGTGTCTGAAAATTTTGCCATCGCCGCCTTGTCCGGCCATGGTTTCGGCTTGACCTTGATGTTGAGTTCCTGCAGCGCCTTGCCGTCGCCCATACCGGTCGCACCATGACATTGGGCGCAGCGCCGCGCGACCACCTTGGAGCCGGCCTCGAGATTGGTCGCGGCGGCGGGAGCTATGGCGAGCAGGATCGGCAGCGACGATGCGGTGATAAAAAAGGTCAGCCGCCATAACAAGTCCAGGTGTTTTCCGCCCATAGTTAGTATTCGCGTTCCCATTTTCAAAATTTGTAAATGAGCTCGAGCTTGCTGCCGAAGTCGAATCGATCTTTCGCGACCTCGGTATTGTTATTCCGCAATCCCACGAAAGTCATGCGCGCGAAGAATCCATACAGGATGCCGCGCCGCGCAACGTCGGCGAGGGTCGCCGCTGGAATCAGCAGGCTCGCGAGGTCGGCCTGAATTTGCATCGCCACACCGACCTGGTGGTTGGCCTGGCTGGAATTATCGATCAGCCATCCAAACTCCGGGGTATAGGTCACAATACCTTTGGGATTAAAGATGACTCCCATCGCCGAGCCGATCGTGTTGGCGCCGCGGGCATTCAATTCAGGAAAAGCCGCGAGCCGATCGAAGGTAAACAGAATTCCCTCCCGGCTAAGTGGAGCGCCCTGAATCGACGCGGGCAGCCAATCACGCGTGGCAGCGAAGAAATTTGCGTAGCCAAGCACGCCCCAAAACTGCTTCTGGGTTTCCAGCGCGAATAACTCGCCGCCGCCGCGCGAGCCGTTCCCGGTGCTGCCCAGGATGCGTAGCGCGACGCCGCCGGAAACGCCGAAGGTGCGTGTCGCCGACAGCGCCCAGAAACTCCGATCGAGATCGTAATCGACGCCGGGCGAACGAACGTGGCCGTTGTCATATGCAGTCGCCCAGCCGAATTCGAAAAAATAGTCGTACCAATCGGCGTCGCCGCTGACGCCGGTAAGCTTTTTTCTCTGCTGCGCACGGTCGAGGCTGTTGAGGCCGCCTTGAGTTTCGCCCTGGGTGAGAAAATAGAACAGGTTCAGATTGGAGAGATTCCCGAGTTGGATGCTGTTCTTCGAAATCGCCACACCATCGAAAATATTGTCGAACCACAGCCCATTTTGAAGGAACAAAGGAACCCGCCCTCCACTCAGGGTGAAGTCGAGCGGAAAGCGATCGTATGGGCTGATCCAGTTCAACGGTTGACCTTCATAAAAGAGTTCGGCCGGGGTCGCCTCATTGCGCGCGACCCAGCCCTGATTGTCGGGGGCGAACTGCCACAACGTGGGCTCGCGGTCGCCTCCTTCAATTGGACGAAACAGCGCATGAATTCGTTGCGTCGCGGTGAGCTGAAGGTTGGTGTCGAGGTCCAACTCGGGCACCATGACGCCATTATTGGTGTTATCGAGCCGATAGCCGAGCACCTGGTAGCGCATGAAGCCGTCGATATCGAGGCGCGGATCGAGCTGCTCGCCGAGGAAGTCGATCGGGTGATTGGGCGCCTGTCCGGGCGATAACAAACCGGGATTGCCATAAATAGTGAATCCACTCGCGGGTCTACTCAGAAATTGGAGTGCAATGAACGCGGTCAGCGCGACCAGGATCGGTCTAGCGACGGCGCGTTTTTTCATCGCACGCCGGCATTGGTTAGAGCAACCCGTTTCGGCAAAGGCGTGGTGCTTATCTCTCCTCCTGCGATGGGGATTAGTTGCTCGTACTCCTCCATATCGACGATGCGGAGCTTAGGCCGCAGATCGGGGATTCCTAACTCTTTGAGCAGGTGCGGCGGGAGGTTCCGATAGCGTAAGCGCACCGACAAGTGCAGCGGACCCCGAGCGTCAGACGGAACGTTAACATCGTAGCGGGCAGTCTTGGTGGCCAGCGGAGGAATGCCGCGTTTGAAAATTCTCCCTGCGATCGGATAGCCGGTAATCAAGGCCGGCGTAATCGCGGGCGTCACGAACGGCACGGGATCGAGCAATCGATTAACCGTGCTGATATTTTCCGCCTCGGTGCCGCGAAAACCGGCCGAGATGAACATTGCTTGCAGGTTGAAAAGGTCGCGATCGAGCGCGAGAGTCCCCTTCTGAACATCTTCGCTATCCTCATCGCGCAGATCCTTGGCGCTGTCGAGAAGGCCGGAAGCATAGAGCTGGCGCCCCGACGCATCGCGCACGATCACCTCAAGCCAGAGCTGGCGCTCCGCCGCGAAGCCAGTGGGCAAATTATGGCCCGCGCCGGAGTTGGTGACCGATACGACAATCGGCAAGGTCGAGCCGGGCGCGACCGCCTCCGGATGCTTGACCCGCATGGTAGCGGCGTTGCGGAAGAGCGTCTTCCGTTGCTCTTCCAATTCATCGCCCAGTTGCTTGAACGACGCCTTGTCGAGGCCAAGATCAGTCTGCCCGAACCCGAGCAGGACGGAATAGTCCGGGCCTGTAAAGCGATGGTTGGAGCGACGTCGTTTGGGTGCGCCGGGAACGACGCTGGGATCAACGATATAATCTTCGGTCAGTTGGTCCTGCCGGAACGGTTTCCCCGGCACCGGCCCCATATGGCAGTTTTGACAGGCGATGCCGGCGCGCGCGTAAGGACCGTTTCGCCATTCACTGAACGCTTCTTCGATCCGGAATCCATCGGGGGAAAAAACGTCATGACAATTTCCGCACAGGCGCGCCTGCGTGATGTAGTCGGTATGCCGCGATATATGCGGAGACTTGATCAATCGCAGTGATGGATCGGGCGCTCCAGGCTCGTCGCTGCCGTAATATGGTCCGTAAATAATCGGCTCCGGATCGCCGGGCACCGGCACGTGATATACCGCGGAAGCGTCCTGATTGGGTTGATTGGTGGAATGACAGGCGACACAGCCGACGCTGTCGAGTGCGGCTTCGGAACGTTGGTCATTGTGCTCTATCGAGCTCTCGCCAGAGGAAATTCCGACTGGGGTGTGGCATCGCACGCAGAATGTCCCGAGGGTTCCACCGCTATTTTTCAGCACGGTCTTGTTGAAGGCGAGAAAGACCGGGCTGTGCTGTGCGTAGGAATGCATCGAAGTCCGCCACTCCTGGTACTCGACCGGGTGGCAGTCCTGGCAGACCACGGAGCGCAGGAAAACTGTTTCCGGGAGCTTAACCTTTGGCGACGGCGTATCAGATGAGAGCCGCGTCACTCCGGGAGAGGTTCCGCAACCCACCAGCGACTGCGCGAGCAACAATGATCCCGCAATGATCGCGAGCAGCGAACCTCGGAACAGGCGGGCTGACGATAGGCCCGGCGGGCGATCGGCTAGGATGCTCTGGAATAAGAGCGCTGGAGGAAGGCGCATCCGATGATCTCGACGATGGTTAGTTCCCTGGCCAAATAGCCCCCGTCGAACGAAAACCGTGGCAAATCGAGCTCGCGTCGCGCGTTCTTGCGGGCGACGTTATTGACGCACGATTAGCCGACTCAACCCTGATTAGACGCTGGTCCATCGCTCTTATTCAAGCGCGAATGAATCGAACGGGGTCATTATTGGCAGAGCTCCTGCCGATCGCGGGCTGCGCGGACGGTCTTGCTTCGAAAATCCAAGGTTTCAATTACCTAAGAAGCAGCTCGGTCAGAAGCTGAGCGTGCGGTGCGCGCTCGAAAGCGTCGCCGCCGCGCCATCCGCATACAGCGACGTGAGCCACGCCTTGAGGGTGGCTACGAACGCGCCATGATCGATCAGGTCGCCGAAGAGCTTGCGGATGCTCAGCAGTGGGAGCGGGTCGGGCCCGCCGGCAAGGGCGCGTTCGCGCAAAAGATCGGCCAGCGGATGGACCACACTGATCGGCTTTCCGATCTCGTCCACGCCTGCTGCGCGCCGCATCCAGGCGGCCAGCGCGAGGGCGAGCAGATCTATGCTAGCGCCCGCAGCCAGGCGATCGCGAATCGGCTCGAGCAGCAGGTTTATCGGCGCGTCGGCGTTGACCCGATCGACGGTGTCCTTGATCGCCACGTTGCCGAAGCGCTCGATCAATTGACTTTTGTACTTGTCGAGGTCCACACCGGGCACGGCGGGCAAGGTCGGCCCGGTCTCGCGATCCATCAGCGCACGCATGTAGCTGCGCAGCGAGGGGTCGCGGATCGTCTCGTCGATGTAAACGTAGCCCATGAGCCGGCCCAGCCCGGCGATCGCGAGATGGCTGGCGTTGAGGAGCCGCAGCTTCATGAACTCATACGGGGCGACATCGGCCACAAACTGCGCGCCGACCTCTTCCCACGCCGGACGCCCGGCCACGAAATTATCTTCGATGACCCATTGCCTGAAGCGCTCGCAGAAAATCGGCCAGCGATCGATAAGGCCGAAGCGTGCGGTGAAATCCTCGACCTGCGCGGGTATGGTGACCGGCGTGATACGATCGACCATCGTGCTCGGAAAGGAAGCGTTGGCCGCAATCCAGTGAGCCAGCGCTGGATCGCGCCAATTTGCAAGTGCGATCACCGCGTCGCGCAACACCACGCCGTTGTGCTGGATATTGTCGCAGGTGAGTGCGGTAAAAGCGGGAGCGCGCGCCGCCATCCGCCGTCGATAGGCCTCGACCAATATGCCGATCGCGCTGCGTGGCTTACCCGGATGCGCGAGATCATCGACGATGAACGGATGCTCGCGGTCGAGCGTCCCGGTCGCGGCGTTGCGGCAATAGCCGTTCTCGGTGACGGTCAGGCTGACGATCCGAATGGCGGGATCGTCGATAGCATCAAGCGCCCCCTGCGATGACTCGCCGGCGAAAATCACCTCGCGGACCGATCCAATTACCGTTGCGGTCTCGTCTCCATCCTGCCGCTCGACCAGCGTGTAGAGCGCGTCCTGCGGCGCCAGTGCATCGCGGACGCGGATGTCCGCCGGTAGCAATCCGACGCCAACGATTCCCCATGCGGCGGCATCGCCGCGACGTTCCATCAGATCGTGCGTGTAGCGCTCCATGTGCGCGCGATGGAAGCCGCCAAAGCCGAGATGGACGATCCCCGCCCTGACTTTCGCCGGATCGAAGCGCGGTCGCGCGATAGTCGCCGGAAGAGCGGCCAGGGTGGCGCACGAGAGATACAGCATGGTCTCCCCGTCAGGCACGCGCCGCGGTCCGCATGATAATCGTTGCGAATTCGTCCCACAGCGGCTGCGGGATTTCGTGGCCGAGGCCCGGATAAATGTGCACCTCGGAATTCTTAAGGATCCGTGCGATGTCCAGGGCCGCTTCCGCCCGGATACGACCGTCCGCCCTCCCATGGATTATGGAGGAAGGCATCTCGAGGCTGCCGAGCGCCTCGGGTGTCGGCGCCCATCGGATCATCGCCGCGAGCTGACGAAGTATGCCATCCGGCGCGTAGCAGCGGTCATACATGCGGGAACCCAATTCGCGCACCCATTCCTCGTCGTAGGGATAAGCCGTCGAGGCGGAAGCTCGCTCGCGCTTAATGAATTCCTCAAGCGCCTGCGCGCGTTCGAATCGCCTCCCCAGCAGAGTTGGATCCTCCGTGGGATTCGGAACGAAGTAGCGCGAGTTGATGCTTAGCGCGGTGTAGATCAGGTTGAGCGACCGCACGCGGGAAGGCTGCGAGAGCGCCATAGTCTGCGCAATCATCCCGCCCATCGAGGCGCCGGCGACGTGCGCGCTCGCCAACCCGAGGTCATCGAGGACCGCAAAACCATCGCGAGCCATATCCGCCAGGCTGTAACCGCCGTCGTAATCGTCGGGGCCGCCGAATTTCTGCGACAGACCCACGTCGCGATTGTCATACAGGATGACCAACGCGCCGCGATCGACAAAGGTTTGACAGAAGCCCTCGCGCCAGCCGATCAACTGCCAGGTGAAACCCTGAACAAACAGTATCGGGATACCGCCGGCCGGTCCCCGAGTTTCATAATAGATTTGCACATCGCCTTTGGTTATCGGCACGTGCGGTTCTCCAGCGGGTGCCCGCTCAGGTCAGACACCCTGGACGATGAAGGCCCGGTAGTTGGCGCCCTTGAAACGATGCTCGCGGGCCTCGCGGTAGGCGGGGCTATCGTACCATGCTTTGGCAGCCTCGAGGGTCGGAAACTCGAGCACGACCGCGCCTTCGATGGCCGGACCCTCGAGCACCTCGTGCTTTCCATAGGCAACTCGCAGCGTGACCGGATGGCCCGACAAAGTTGCGGGAGCGACCTTGGAATAGGTCTCGAGTTCTTTGGGATCGCGAGTGCTATCGCGAATAAAAATTGCGTATGCGGGCATATTTTTCCTCCTGGAATCATGGCGTGGGTTCACGCGCTATCCACGCTAACATAGGCTGTTATATTGTGTGGTCAATGGGGCCCGAGGAAGCAAAAAACTTTGATCGCTCCGCTCTGCAAGCCGTCGTTGCGACCGCCGCGGAGGAGTTCGACGGAGACATCCTGCTGCTGGTGCGCGATGGCAGCAAGATAAGGCTGGGCGCATCTGAGGGCGGCGGCCTCGACGCGCGAGTTATCATATCGCAGTGCTTGAGCCGGCTGCATGAATTGGAAGCGCAAACTCCCGATACGATAACGCGGGCATTGGTCCGCGTCGCATCCGAAGACCTGGAGAACGATCAGCTATTGTTGATTGTGCGCGAGCAAGGCGATCTTCGATTGGCATCCGGCACCGGTGCGCATGGAAAAGTGCGCGACATGCTGAATGATGCGCTGCAAAGCGTAGGCAGCGAACGCCGCCGGCGCTAATCGATACGACGGAATCCCGCGAAATTCGGCAGGTCTGGGCATTCGCCTGAGCCAGCGTCGCGCCGTCGTCGGCCAGTGGAATGAGCAGCCATAAAAGTGCCACGACTGACGAAACCATCCGAATTCGACGCTCCACTGGCGACCTCTCTCGCTCTTGGCGACGCCCTGACGTGACAAGTATTCAGGAGGGCGTTGCGAGCCGAGAAGCTGATCGCGGAATAACCAATAGTTCGTAAACCTCAGGTTGATTGCTGATCGAGCCTCTCACCAATAGCAGCTATCTGCAAACGCAACCTTCGAATACTTATGTTTTGGATGGCCCTCGCGTATATTCCTCTTCCCATTGCCCCGGGAGCGTCTCACTTGTGGAAAGTCACATCCCGCCCACGCTAGATCACCCATCATGCTCGACCGCAACACACAACCAGTGGAGCTTCCCACCGCGAAGCAAAGGCCACGCGTCTTGAGTCTCGCAGGCTCTCGACCTATTAATCCATCAGATGCCCCTGACCACCTGCTCAAACTGCGGCCATACTATCTCAACCGAGGCAGCGCACTGTCCCGGATGCGGCCTTCCCACCGTTCAGGCGCTCGACGCGCGACCCCGTCCGTCTGCTTCGATGCCTACCAATCCGCCGAGGTACTCAGCTGGAGCGACTGGCTCGGCGCATTTAATGCTTGGACGAGCAACGTTGGATTGATGATGTCGCTGTTGGTGGCGCTGGCTACCGGTCCGGCCGCAATCTTAAAGGCGCTGGGCCTTGAACAGCTCGTTCCTTTCTTCCAACTGGTCGGGGCGACCGCGCCGCTCTCAATCTCTTCGATGGTCTTTTTTTTCAGTTGGATGATTTCTACCGCGACTCTTGCGCACCGGTTTGCCGCTTTCATTGTTCCATTTTCACTTCTAACCGCGTTGTTCTATGGTGTGGCCGGACCGCCGCCCCTTTCGCCGTCGGATCGTCCATGTCCCGCCGGCTACACGGCAATGACCCTATCCGCGCAGCCGGGAGCGGATTCGTTCAGTTGTTTGCCGGATAGCTCGGGGCATGACGCCATTACTCCTCCTTCGCTGCCCGAGCTGGCGCGCATTTACTGGCTCGCCTATGGACCTTGGAGATGCCTTGCCGCCATTCTTTCCGGGTTCATGGTCGCCTTCGCGGTTTCCACGTTCCCGTTACCGAAATCGTTCGATTGGTGAACCGATCCGTTTGAAATTGGATGAGCTCGCCGTGTGAAGCCGATCGTTTTCATCCATACCAACGACAAGCAGATGTTAGCTGCCAAGGTCTGCGCGTATTCTTTGCAGGCCAGATCGAAATACCGTGACGAGTTCGAGGTGCGGTTGCTGCGCCTGGAGGCGACCCCTCATCTCTATCGGGGCCGCGAGGGCCGACGTTATCTATGGGCCGGGCGCGTCTGCATCTGGCGCAACCGCGATCTGCAATCATTCGCTCCGCTGCGATTCATGGCGCCACAGGTGATGGGCTTTCAGGGCCGAGCTTTATTGCTCGATCCAGACATCTTCGCGATCGGCGACGTGTATGAGTTGTTGCAGCGCGACCTGAACGGGAAAGCGATCGTATGCCGGAGTCGCCCTTCTGGCTATTACATCAGTGCGGTAATGATCCTTGATTGCGCGCGACTGAAGCATTGGGACTGGAACCGCAACCTCGATGCGACTTTTGCTTTCAAGCTGGACATGTACGAATGGCTGTGTCTGGTCGGTGAAAATCCCGCCATCATCGGTCCGCTCGAAGAGCGATGGAATCACCTCGATACGCTCGATCAAAGCACCCTGCTGCTGCACAACACCGAGCGTCGCACCCAGCCGTGGAAGACCGGGCTGCCGGTGGATTTCGATCTTGGTTTGCTCGGCTCTTACCCCTATCGCGCCGGTTTTCACGCGCGCGATATACCGAAGCGCATCAGCCAGTGCCTCGCTTCGTTTCGGATGCCCGCCGGCCAGTATCAGCCGCATCCCGATCGCAATCAGGAGAACTTCTTCGTTGCGCTGCTACGTGAAGCTATTGAACAGGGCGCCATCAGCAAAGACTTCGTCGCCGCGGAGATTCGCCGAAAACACGTCCGCCCAGACCTCCTCGCGCTGCTTGGTAACGTTTAGTCTCGCGCGGGGGTTGTCCTTACCAAAAATTCCGTCAGGAGCGTAATTTGAGCAGCAGCGAGCCTTGCTCGCGAATTTGCGCAGGAAGTGAAACCCGCTGTCATCTGAATTTCAAATGGTCAACCTTGATCGAGATCAAAGAACGCACCAATACGGAAATCTTGAGATGACGCGTGCGGAACCGGCACGAATCAAACCATTCGCAAAGAGCAGTTGCGAGGGGTACGGATCTCATGCGACATGCGTGAAAGGCCAGGAGCGAATCGCCAACGAGTTGCTGGTGAAACGGAGAGCACAGCGCGGTTGTGTACGCTCGGCTGAATCAAGGCCGGTTCCGAGAGCGAAGTAGGCCCGGAGAATCTCTCTGACAGCGCCTCGATGGCGGATGATGCAGTCTGGTGCGAACCAGCCTCTGCATCGGAATTCCCTGCTTAGCAGGGAAAAATAGGGGATTTTGAAGACATTCGGACCTCGACCTTGGCAGGAACCCTCGAAACCGCTGGATTGGCGCTGGTTTTGCGCAACCCGCTCGAGCGACGAAACTCACAGAGCAGGGAATTCAAATTCCCTGCTCCGAGAGTTAGCAGGGAAATGAGGGAGCCGGCGGACAAAGCCACGGAAAGTTAGGAATGTTGTCGCGGATCTGGGAGTCCGCTGGGCCGACATCGCTTGACGGAAAATGGACCATCGGACGCCTCGCATCAGAATCGTTGTTTCTCTTGATAGCAGTCCATACAGAGGTGACCAGGTCCATCCGTAACCGCTGGTTTCATGAACAGACTATCGTGGCACTGGTAGCACTCCTCGGCCTGTAGGCGGCGGCACTCGAGCTCGTATTTGCTTGTCAGGAACGCGTTCGTGCTTTCAAATGTCCGCCCTTTGGAGACCGCCTCCCGGAAGTAGGTGATGATGTGCGGTTCCTGAGGTTGACGAAGATGCGATAGGGCCTGCACCGTTGCGTCGACTAGATCGTCATTCGCGGCGCCAGGGAACCCAACCATCTCTTCTATATACGCTTCGAGCCACGGTGCACCTTCGAGCAGCCAGAATTGCCCACCTTCGACCATCGGCGTGACCGAAGCGGCGCGCGCCATCTTGTCGCCCTCGGGTCTAACTCCCTCGATCGGAATTACGGTTCGCAGCTCTTGCAGCAGACTCTGGCCGCTGGCGGTATCCTCGATCAGCACCTTGGTGGGTTTCCACTGCTGGTAAAGTTCTAACGCTTTGCGCTTGAGATCCGGGAACTCCAGCCGCCCGCGCCACGCGTGAACCAGATAACACCCCGGCGCCGCGCCCGCCGCATGCGGATTCGATCTCACCCACCCAATAGTCAGGCACGCGGAAAAGTCATTGGTTTGGCCCGTCTTAAATGCGCAGTCCCAAGATTGGATCATTAGGTCGAACTTTGGCCGCTCTCGAAACCTCCCAAACCAGTCTTCCTTGAACAAGCTCCCGCCGCGCGCGATCGGATTTTGGAGGTACTGGCAATTGTAGGCGTACGAACCGAGTCGGAGCTTCGCGGCTTCAAGCTCGGCACCACCTTCACGCTCCGGCCAGAGTAAATCGCCCGCGACTTTAACAATATCACGGCGAGTGACAGGCAGCGAAATCGTCATCCGTCGTTCGAAGAGCGCCGGCAGACTCAGCTGGGTCCATCCGCCTTGTTCCAGTAGATGGCCGGTTAAGTCGGCCTGGTGGGTACGCTGCTGAATCACCACGATACGTCCGCGCCGTTTGTCGTCGAGACGGCTCGCCAAAGTCTCATCGAAGAACCGATTAACCGTCTCGCGCGCCGCCGCGCTCTCAGCCATCTCCGGATTCTGTAGATCATCCACTACGATGAAGTCGCCACCCTTGCCGGTAATGCTGCCTCCCACCGAGGTTGCGATCATGTGGCCACGAGCAGTGTTCATAAACTCGCTCTTTTGGTTCTGATCACCGGCGAGCTGCACCGGCCAACGCTTCTGATACCAGGGAGAGGCCAAAATGCTGCGCCGATCGATCGAGAATTTGTTAGCCAAGCTCGCTGCGTATGAGGCGAAAAGCCAGCGCGTCCACGGCTGCTTTGCCCATACCCAGGCCGGCCAAATCACCGACACCAGAATGCTCTTTCCGAAGCGCGGCGGCATGTTAATGATAACGCGACTAAGGCCACCATCAGCGGCGAGGGCCTCCAGGTACTCGCAGACTACATCAAGATGCCAATTCCATTTGAGATCCGTTGCAGGTTCCACCACCGGCCAAGCTTGCTTGTAGAACTCGGCAAGCGAGTCGGCCGCCAGTGAACGGTCGAGGAGTTCAAGATCGAGTCGCAATCTGTTATTCATGTTTTCGATCGTCAGTCTCGGCGCGGCCTTGAAGAGAACTCTCCGCTGTCGTCGGGGTGACTTTCCGATTGGATAATCGGATTCATGGCGGGTAGTTCGGAAGTGGCAGCGCCCTGGTGGACCATACCTGCATCACTACCTTCACGATGAGTGCCTTGAGCCTTCGCGATCAGTCGCCGTAGTTCGATCCGCTCGGCGACGGTGAGACGCTCCGAGCATGAGCAGTTGGCCCGGCGTGTCGTCCACCACCGCGGTTTCTGCCGGATCGGGATCAATCAGGCCGCGTATCTGAACGAGCAGCATTTGAATAGCGCGCGGGTCACCTGAAGCGCCCTGATTAACCAGCTGCTTCAACATTGCCTCGCTCTTGGTGATCTGCTTCCGCTCGCCATTTTCATTGACCACAACCGGCTCGTTGAGCGCCCGCATCAATTGCTTTTCGACCTGCCGCGGACCCTTCGCGCGGCCGCTGGGATTACCTGATTTGCCCTTTGCAAACCGCTTGCTCGTTGGTGGCTTTCCATAGCCGACATCGTATTTATATTTCTTACCTTTTTCGGTGGTCGCCATGGTGCTCCCTCACTTCCATCTCAATCTCATCGAAACTTTTGCCGCTGGTGGAATGTCGCGCACTGTCGTCAGTCTGTGCCTGCCAACGACGCACGATGGTATCGACATAGAGCGGGTCAAGCTCTAGACCATAGCAGCGTCGGCCCGTGCCTTGGGCGGCTATCACCGTGGTACCGCTCCCGAGGAAGGCATCGAGAACGATATCGCCGCGCGCCGAGACGTCCATGATTGCGTCGGCCACCAGCGCGACCGGCTTCACGGTGGGGTGCAGAGCGAGCAGATTGCCTTCCTCTCCCGACTTCGAGAACGAACTCGCGCAGGGGTAGTGCCACACGTTAGTGCGGTTACGACCATACCGCCCGAGCTGGACGTTGTTGCGATGCGCCCCGCACCCATGCTTGAACACGAATACCATCTCGTGCTGGCTGCGATAGAGCGATCCCATTCCGGCGTTATCCTTCGCCCAAACACAGACGATTCTTAAGTTCGTCGTAAGCCTCGCGGCCGGCGGCGAGCAGCTCGGTCAGGTGCCGCCAGTCCATACAAACGAAATGGATAGAACCGTCATCACTACGGCGCGCTAGCTGCCTGCACGCGCGCGTGAGGAAAGCTGTGAACTCCGCCTCGCTCATCTCACCGGACGCCATCGCGAATTCTCTATGCTGGACGGCACCGAGTCCGCTCACATTGCCTTCGATGCGCACGTTGTAGGGCGGGTCGGTAAACACCATGGCGGCGGTCTCACCCTTCATCAACATTTCATACGAGCTGTCATCGAGAGCACTGCTACAGAAAACGCGGTGCGACCCGAGCAGCCACAGGTCCCCGGCGCGGCTCACCTGCGGTCCTGTTGGCGGCAAGGTATCGGCCGGGTCGGGTGGTCCTTCCGCCGTCATCTCAAGCGCCTGAATACGCAAATCGATCTCGCCCATCTCGAAGCCGGTCACCTCCAGGCTGAAGTCCAGGTCCAAGACCGCGAGCTCCTTGAGCTGTTCGGCTAGCAGGCGGTCGTTCCAAACCGAATTTTCAGTCAAACGGTTGTCCGCGATCATAAAGGCTTTGGCCTGCGCGTCGCTAAGATGATCGAGGCAGATGGTCGGAACTTCGCTCCAGCCTAGCTGCTGGCAAGCCAGGATCCGGCCGTGACCGGCGATAAGCTTAAGGTTGGCGTCGACCAGTACTGGAACGTTGAAACCAAATAGGTCCAGGCTTCGTGCGATCTGTCGGATCTGCTTTGGTGTGTGAAAACGTGGGTTCCTCGGATCAAGATGAAGCTCAGCGATCGGCCGATAAACTACTGCGACGCGTCGGTCATCCGGGCCGTGGCCTTCGGCGGGCCTGATTTTGTTTTGAGTGCTCTGCATAGTCCCCCTTAAGTAAGAACGTCAATTCGATCGCTTCAACAGCGATCAATGGAAATTCTACTTTAAGACATGCGTTCCTATGATCATCGTTGGGAAAGAAATACTTTCCTTCCCGTTCCATCGGCGGCGAGGGGGTGTCTGAGCGTTCCGATTTTTCCTCAGGTTTTGCGAAATTGAATGCTCTAAGGCGGCGGAAACTCTAAAGAGGTTGTTGTAAGAGCGTGGGCAACCGAATGGTGTTCGCACTTCGGCGTCCGCTTAGTCGAAACCGAGGGTCGCCTTCTGCTTGGTCCCTTCGGCCGGAATATCGACGCCGCCGCCGCTGAGTGAGGTGGTCGGCGTCCCGAAACCCCGACCCTACGAAGGAGCAATCGTGGCTGTTTTTCGCCCTTCCAGACTGACCCTTCAGCAGTCGCTGGTTACGCGCACATACAAGGCTAAAACTTTCCATCTCAGGTGATGGTAAATCGTTCTCCGACTCGGGCATGCGGTGGAGCGCCGACTCGCTTCTATCGCGAGAGTCGAGCAATGCTGGATCTTGCCCCATGGAGGTAGGCGGGCCTTGAGAAATCACTACTGAGAGTCATCGGTCGAAGACGATAAAAGTACAGCTAGACCGCTTGCCGAACCTCAACCGGAGCGCAATTGCGGGAGCTTTGGCGGACTCGTTATGGGTCGGATCCGCCGGAGAAAATCAGCGATTTGCTGATGCGGCAAGCTATCGCCCACCGACTACAGGTACAGCATCTTTGGCGGACTCAACTTCTCGACCCGGCGAGCTTTGAAGCGGGTACTCGAGCGAATCCGGCGCAGCCCGCCTTAAGCCTCGCATCGCGGAGCAAGTCGCGTCACCAACGGTACCGTGCTGGTTAGAGAGTGGCACGGCGCTACCCATCAGGTGACGGCGACCGAGAAGGGGATGCTTTACCGGGGAAAACTCTTCCGTTCACTTTCGGAAGTCGCACGCGAGATCACCGGCACCCGCTGGTCAGGTCCCCTGTTCTTTGGTCTCCGGACGTCATCGGCGGAATCAAAGCATGGAACCAAATAAAGGCACCATCCGGCGCTGCGCGATCTATACGCGCAAAAGTACCGAGGAAGGTCTGGAGCAGGATTTTAATTCGCTCCAGGCGCAACGGGAGGCGTGCGAAGCATTCATCGCCAGCCAGAGCGGCGAAGGCTTGGCGCCTGATCAAAACCGCATATGACGACGGCGGGCTGTCGGGTGGTACCATGGAGCGTCCGGCGCTGCGCCGTCTGCTCACCGATATCGAGCAAGCCCAAGTCGACGTAATCGTGGTGTATAAAGTTGACCGGCTGACGCGCTCGCTGGCCGACTTTGCCAAGATGGTCGAGGTCTTCGATGCGCACGGCGTCTCGTTCGTCGCCGTCACGCAGCAGTTCAATACCACTACCTCGATGGGCCGCCTTACGCTCAACGTGCTCCTGTCGTTCGCGCAATTCGAGCGCGAGGTGACCGGAGAGCGCATCCGCGACAAAATCGCCGCATCGAAGAAAAAGGGCATGTGGATGGGCGGCTTCGTGCCGGTCGGCTACCTGAAACGCGATCGTGGTTTGGTCATCGATCAGCGCGAAGCGAAGACTGTTCGACTTGATTTTCCGGCGTTACAACCGAGCTCAAGTCGGTCCGGCTCCTTAAGCAGGACCTGGATCGACGCGGGCTGGTCTCCAAGGTCCGAACTGGAAGGAACGGCCTTAAGCTGGGAGGAAAGGCGTATTCGCGTGGCAAGCTGTACAAACTGCTGTCGAATCCAATCTACAAAGGCGAGATTCGCCACTTAAAGACTTGTCATCCGGGTCTACATGAACCGGTCATCGGCAGCCGACTCTGGGAGCGGACTCAGCGCCTGCTCGCCGAACATGCGGTTCGCCACCCAGATGGAACCGCAAAGCCGAACCCCAGTCCGCTGGCCGGCAAACTGATTCGATGAAAATGGACAGGCTTTGACCCCCACCCACGCGGTAAGCAAGGGGCGCCGCCATCGCTACTACGTTTCGCGTGTGCTTCTGGCCGAGGGCGCCAGCGCTGCTGCAGGAAACGGCTGGAGGCTCCCGGCCCAGGAAATTGAATGCGAGCGTCGCGGCCGCCGCCGCAACCCTCCTTGGGAGACAAATCTGCCTGGGTGACGGCGATTCAACAGCGCGGAATCGAAGCTCACGAAATCCGACCAATTCTTGCGCAGGCAGCGGTATGGGTGGGAAGCTGAGATCCAGCGCCTCAAGCGGAAGCGTTGGCCACCCTGGTCGATAGAGTGGAGCTCACAAAGAGCGGGTTTAGGCTCCAGCTGCGATTGCCCGTCTCTGCAAAAGACTCCTCCGACACGGTGAACCTGCAGAGATTCGTTCCCGTCGCGATGAAGCGGCGCGGTGTCGAGCTTAGACTGGTCATCCTAAATGAGCCCTCGCCCAGAACCAAAGTCGACCTGGTCCTGTTGAAGACGGTTGCTCGCGCTCACCAGTGGTTCGACCAGCTGGCCTCAGGGGAGGTTAAGTCGCTAGCCGCAATCGCTACTGGCGAAGGCCTCAACTACCGTTTCGTCGGGAAGGTAATCAGACTGGCATTTCTGGCCCCCGAGATCGTCGAGGCCATCACCGAAGGGAAACAGCCACCTGAGCTCTCGACCGAACTTCTGACCAAGCGCCTGCGCCTGCCTCTCGATTGGGACGATCAGAAGCGCTTGCTCAATATCCGTCAAGTCCCGGTCGCCACTCCCCAAGAGTTATAGTCGTACAACCGTGAGGTTGTTGACGCGCGCTGCCTTCTTAAACCCCTGGGCAGCGCTTTGTTTTAGGCGAACTCGATGCGAACATCTTCTCTGCTGAGTTGATGGAGAACCCCGCCCGAAAACCCCGCCACTTAGCCGGCTTTTTTAGCGAAACAAACGTGAACCGGTACCGAGGGTTCGAATCCCTCTCTCCGCCATCGAGTCTGCGGACCCAGAGATTTTTAGACCCGCTGAACAAAAGTAACATCGATAAATTGCCAAGCCTTCCAGTAAATCGCGGCGGCGCGAGCTTCGACCGTCCGGAGTGTATCGATTGTTTGCGGCTCCGCTAGTAAATCGATGCTCGTGTTCGTCCGCTCCTAAGTGATCGCGCGCTTGGAAACGACAGACACAGCGGATTAGCAGTTCGGGGCGTGCCGAAAAGCATCGACAAGTGTGGGCAAATTCGGACACTTTGTCTCCACTTTGACTTGACGGTCGGTTAGATCGTTCGCGTTCCTCGGAGCCTTCTTTTCCGAAGGCCGGGACAATTCGCCCTCGGCTTCGAGGGAGCACTACCGTGCTTCAAACAAGCGCCATTCACCGGGAATGTCCTTAAGGACATGCGTCCCGCGGTCATCGAATTGAAGGTTGGAGCCTGCAACCAGATCCTTGACTGTGCCGGACATTATCACCCGATCGGGGGTGGCCATCGAAGCGATTCGAGCCGCAATATCGACCGCGATTCCATGCAGATTTTCTTCACTCAGATCGCACTCGCCGGTGTGCAGCCCAGTGCGGACGTGGAGTCCCAGCCTGGTCACCTTGTCGCGGATCGAGCAGGCGAATCTTATCGCGCGCGCTGGTCCGTCGAAGGTCGCAAGTAGACCGTCGCTGACGGTCCTGATCTCGTGACCGCGAAAGGTTGCCAACTCGCTTCTCAGGACTTCATAGAAGCGTCTAGCAGTTCGCTCCATCGCTGCTCACCCATAGTGGCGGCGCGTTCGATGGCGTCCACGATGTGGGTGAACATCACTGTCGCAAGGACGCGATCCGGTTCGGGGCGGTGCAGGCTACCGGTGACGAACCGCTCGATCCTATCCGCAACCAGATCAGCCGTTTCGGCGTCGGTGAAGAAATGGTCATTGCCGGGGATCTCGTCGTAGATAGCTGCCGGTATTTGCTCCGCCAAATAACGCCCTGATGCGATCGGAATCAACGCATCGCCAGGGCGATGCATGACCAGGGTGGGCACTTTTACCGAAGGCAGAATGTGGCGGACGTCCATTTCGTAATTGGCTCGCAGAAGCGCGACGATTGATCCCGGGCTTGCGCTGGCTCGCTCCAACCTCCCGCCCCATTCGACCATGGCCGGATCTTCCAGAGCGCTAGGGCCGTTGACGCGAAGCAAGACTGCCTCGCCCCAATGTTTCTCGATGTTGACCATCGACGCTTCCCAATCCTCGCGAGGCACGGACCACGGCTTGTCCTTTACCGAGGCGAAGGTGCCGTAGAGGATCAGAGCCGTCACACGATCGGGATAGGTAGCGGCGAACATAATCGACATAGGTCCGCCTTCCGACCATCCGTAGATGGTCGCGCTGCGGGAGCCTGCCGCATCCATTACCGCGCGCACATCATCGATGCGCTCTTCCATGGTTTGCTCCGCAACCACGCGATCGGAAAGCCCCTGGCCGCGCTTGTCGAAGATGATGACGCGAGCAAACGCAGTCAGACGCTTGAGCAACTGTTGGTAGGACGGTATCGCCCAGAAAACTTCCAGATGCGCAAGCGTTCCGGAATCATCACGATGTCGCGAGTTCCGCTCCCGTAGACCCGATACGCGATGTGAATCTCACCGCTTCTGGCGTATCGAACCGGCGGTGCATCCGGCGAGGTTTCGTAAGAGATTTTGGTTTTTGAGGAAGGCGCAGGCTGCCGTAGAGCGGGGCTTACAATGGCCGCGAATCGGTAGCCTCGGGCCGGAACCGTTTCGATGAATTTGTGGGAATCCGGATCGTCCTCCAAGGCCCGGCGAAGTTTGCGGATCGCAGTGTTGATGGCGTTGTCGGTATCGACGAAGACCTGTTTGCCCCAGATCTGCTCGAAGATTTCTCCACGTGTTACCAATTCACCGCGCTTATCGACGAGAAGGAAAAGCAGTTCCAGCGGAATACGTTCCAGCACGAGCGCCTTGCCCTCGCGACGGAGCTGATAGGCGCCGCGATCGAGCTCGAAATTGGCAAATCTGAGAATCTCCGCCGCCATTTGACTTTCTCCAATGCCGCCGATCCTAGCCGCGCTACACCTCAACGGCTAGTCCGAAGCTCCGACATGAAAGCTACAGAAAACCGACAGTCGCTCTCCATTGTCGGGGAATTTAAATGTCCTAAGGATGCCCTTGTTAACTCGCAGGAACGACTTGCGCTCGTAATCCGCGAGTTTGCCGGTCGATGCGACAAACTTGACGACAAATGAGGAAGTAAAGGGTATGAAAACAACAATCGTGCGATTTCCAACCAGCATTTCTGCTGATAGTCATCAGCGTCCTCGGACTAAGTTGGTTCTCCCCGGCACAAGCCGCCTGCGTGAAGCAGGCCGTTGCGCCGCTCGCTGAGAAGGTCAGCGGAGAAGTCTCTCTATGTCAAACGTCCGGAGATGTAATCGCAAAACTCCAACTCAAAGGACTGAAGCCCGGCAACGCGTACACCGTGTGGTTGGTCTACGTTGATGATGGTTCGAAATGCTCCGCAGAAGGCCAGGCCGCGTGCTTCGGCACCACCAATACCGGTGGCGATCAGAATGCCGTACCGGATGAGGCTTTCGGCCGCCTGACAGACGTAATCGCCCCGAAAAACGGTAAGGCGAACATTTCCGGAGGTTTCCCGGGTCTTCAACTATCCAAGGGTTCGCAGGTGTGGATTCTCGTCAAGGGTCATGGACCCGCAAGCACCAGCGACAAGCTTGCCCTCGCGCGTCGTTCTTGACGCCTGAGGATGAAACCGCAGGCGCGCCGAATCTAGGCATCGTCGGCGGGGCCGTTGCGGACTTCACGAGCCTCAACATCTTCGACAACTAACAGCCACGCAAACGCGATAGCGGATCCTCGCGCCAACGGGGATCCGCGCGCGTATCCAAAACGGAGAGAACATGCCTCGAAGTCAATTCCAATCTGAAATCTATCCGGTCAGGTTTCGCAGGCGGCGCAACGCGGTGAAAATAGCTCGACAGCGACGCCGAGCCGGCGTGCATTTTTGAAGGGGTTCGGCGTCGCGACGCTGGCAGGTGCGATGCCCGCGGTCGCGTTGGCGGCGCGAGGTTCGGGCCCCGATGTTATCTCGGACACGAAATCCTCGCAGTTGAACATCACAGCACGCCGCACCCAGGCCTATCGCAAGCGCCTCGCGGCCGCTGCTGACGACCGCAAAACCAAAACCCCGGTGCATCCGAACAACGGCGACGAGATTCTCTATTCCAGCGGTATCGCCAACTATACCAAGGGCTTCCCTCATGATGACTTCGGGGAGGTTAACCCGACCATCTATGCCGCCTATCTAGCAGCGATCAAAAGCGGTAAGCGCGCGGACTTCGATGCGCTGGCGTTAGGCGGTACGATACCACTG
This sequence comes from uncultured delta proteobacterium, assembly GCA_963761255.1. Taxonomy (GTDB): domain Bacteria; phylum Desulfobacterota; class Binatia; order Binatales; family Binataceae; genus DATGKG01. The sequence goes on along the minus strand of CAVXGH010000006.1, from coordinate 67,888 downwards.
GTCGATCCCCAGGCTGGGCTCGCATTCGACCTTGAGACCTGCGATCCGAGCCAAAATGCTATTCCGCCTTTCGATAGTTTGACGAGCCCCGGCATTGGCCGCGCAATATCGAAGCCTACTGGATGGCGCTGACCCTGATTGCCGTTCTCGCGGTCCGTACTGATCCAACTATCGATCGCGGTGGCGGAACTCAATGGTCTCAGGTCTCCGTATGATGGTCCACAATCGGTGTCGAAAGCGTATTTCGTCGGATTCACCGCAGGCGATATCGTCGGCCCGTTCGTCTCGCAGTTTTTTCTTCAGCCGTTGACTTATGGAGTGATGCCGTTTCCGGGATATATGAAGCCACTTCGGCGACTTGATCGCATCGATTCGTTTCTGAATCTTCAGCGCGGCGCACCGAATGGAATGCGCCGGAGAATCCCGCCCGACTCTGAAGTATCTCCCCGAGGGGCGAGCGCTGGCCGAGTATGTCCACATTGACGTTCTCTATCAAGATACCTCAATCGACGCTTATGTAGCTCAACGTGGGCGCGCCGCTAAATCCTTCCACTCCCTATGCGGCGCTGGGCCCACACTGAAATCCCAGCTGGCTTCATGACCTGGCTGCCGTGGATCGTAGTGCTGGTGGCTGAGGTGATGGCGCGCGCGCTCAAGAACGCATGGTTCCAGAAATCGTTGGTGCATCGGAGGCGCGGGCAGAAGAGACCGCCGGTCTGGTTGACTTTACCAAGACCGGCCTGAAGAGCTATCCGCTTCACCCAAGTGTGCTTAATTCGCATGCGGCTGCGACAGTCTTCGGCCGCAACGGCAATTGGTTTCTACCGCAATCTTATCCCGAGGGATGCCCGCTCCATCCTTCCTATCCTTCAGGGCACGCGACCGCGGCCGGTGCGGCGGTGACCGTTCTGAAATGGTTCTTTGATGAAACCGCGGTATTCGGAAAGGCAGGAAGCAACGGCAAGACTCTACCCAAGCCATTAACAACGGTCGATGACGGAAGCGGTCCGGTCACGTACAGCGGAGGCGACGCCGATCAGCTCACTATCGGTGGGGAATTGAACAAGCTCGCTTCGAATGTGGGAGTCGGGCGCGCGTTCGCGGGCATCCATTGGCGGCAGGATTTTCAGCAGGCGATGCTGTTGGGGGAACGAGTCGCGATCAATCTGCTGCAGGACCAGGCGCATCTTTACAACGAGAACTACACCGGCTTCAGCTTTACCGGGTTCATGGGTAACACGATCAAGGTTTGACACGCGGCCGGTCCGAAACACGATTGAGGATTTTGCGCCTTGGATAGGGTCGTTTTCGACCCCTTATCACCGTTCGTCTTAAACGAAATGGCTATCTTCAAATCGCGGGACCGGTTTAGGTCGCTGTTTCCTAGGAACACGTCTAGCAGGCTGCGGAGTGCGCCGGGACAAACCGGCGTGGAGTTGTGAATGAAAGAGTCATACAGGAAAGGCGTAGCGAGCCATCCTGGCCCCGAGTCATGCGTGGCCAGCCGCGAGGCTGCCATCGAAGCGTTGACAGGGGGAAGTGCAGGCAGGGTATTGAGCTGCGAAATAATCGCGACCGGAGTGCCGACGTCGTTCTGCATGGCGGAAGGCAACACTGGCGGATGCGTAATCGCGAGCATCCGGCGGACTCCGCGCAGTCTGAGACCCCTGGCATGCATGGAAACTCCGCGCGCGGGAACCGGGAGACCCCATCGACGCCCATCGCCCAGATTGCGGCGGGCCGGTTGGAGAAGGCCTTGAGCCAGGAGTCCAACATGCACGTGGGTGGGGAGTCGGACGGTTGCGTACTACCGTCGAAGTGTCCGAACAAGAGTGGGAAACCGCCGGCGGAGGGCATGGAGGGAAGGCATCGGCCAAGGAGAACATCGGGCAGGCGACCGCGTCCCGGACTCAGAGCCGGATCAGCGAGTTGAGCGATTTGACCGGTGTGCGTAAGGTCGCACGTAGGGAAAAGCGGACGCGGTTTACCGCGCTTCTCCACCATGTCACGACCGAACTGCTGCGGGACAGCTACTATGCTCTGAAGCGGGACGCTGCACCTGGAGTTGACGGTGTGACTTCGCAGAGTTACAGACGGATCTGGATGAGAAGTTGGCGGACTTGCATCGCCACATCCATCGCGGGACGTATCGAGCGCAGCCTTCCAAGAGAGCCTACATACCAAAGCGGTGGACGGCAACGTCCCCTGGGCATTGCAGCCCTGGAGGATAAGATCGTTCAGCACGCGGTAGTGACGGTCCTCAACCAGATTTACGAAGAGGACTTTCTGGGGTTATCGTTAGGCGGACTGTCCTCGAGCTACCGAAATGGAAAGGGCCGCGTCTCGTCTCAGGCAATTAGAGCAGCCTATACCGAGGAGGATTACTCGAATTAGTCTCAATATGCTCGACTAGTCCCTGTCTCTCCTTTCAGCGGATGAGTATATCCGCGAAGAATTGGGCGATGTCCTGAAGGTTGTTGAGAATTGAGTGGCGGCACACCTCTCCCGATCAGAAGATCGGGTTGGGAGAAAGAAGAGGAGGCCGCCATGAGCAAGCGTGCCGAGAGCACGGAGGGAAGGAACGCCGCAAGCATGGGACAGCTATGGCTACGGTTACCGGGACTGGTTCGGGAGGCGCTGTACGAGACGGTGATCGAAGCCGGCCTGGCGTGCGTGTGGATGAGGTGTTAGAAGCCGAGCGGGTGCCTTTATGCGGAGAGCGTTACGCGCATTTGGTCGATCGCGAGGCATCGCGTGCGGGCCACGTCGCCAGTTCGCTGGTGCAGGGTGGACGGCGAGTCGCGGTAAACGCCCCGCGTGCGCAGCGCGGAAGGTCACGAACTCAAGTTACCTCTTACCAGTGCGAGCCGATTGTCGCGATACTCGCGTAGTGCGCACCGATGGGCGAGGATTTATTTTGCGCTGTTCAAAGTGGATGTGCATGAATACCGCATCGATTTCGAGATAAGAATTGGGCAATTCCACGCTTAATATGTTTTCGCGAAGCTGCACCCAACTCGAATTCGATCGAATTAGCGTCGCCGGTTCACGTTGATAAGCAACTGCACACCTATTTCGCCTGGTGAGGGACGCGATGGACAATAACACCCAAGGCAAGGTGATGGTCAGGGCCACGCCTAGAGTTAAGAGCCGTCGATTCGTCGGAGCAATTTGGCGTGCAGCGGACCGCTAATCCACTGCCTCGAGTCCAATTTGCCCACCCCCAGAGCCCGCAATGAGCCGCATGAACATGCGATATGAAGTCCAAACCGTTATCGAGCGCGACTATTGCCAAAAGTTGCCTTTCCCTGAACGTGGTAGCCGACCAAGGCCTCGCAACGGCCGCCGGTTGGGAATGCCGCTGAAGTTTGCAGGTGCAGCCGAAAGTCACAATTGCAGCTTTCCATGTAGTTTGCACTCGATGGACCAGCTGTTGACGCGAATTTCGCGCCGTGGCACCGTCCATCAACTTCTCGGAGGTTTCCATTACCTCTTCAAAGATCAGAGTCGGAATTCTTGGCGCCGGAGCGATGGGCGCTGAGCACGCGTTCTCGTATGTATTGATCGATGCTGTCGAGGTCGCTGGCGTCTTCAGTCGGAATTTGGCGCGTGCTGAGGCGATAACGCAGCGCAGCAGCGCGAAGGCTGTCACCGACGCGTTTGCGTTCATCGATGATCCTGCGATTGACGCGATTGACGTCTGCGTACCGTCCATCAATCATCGCGAATACGTGGTTGCCGCTCTCAGGCAGGGAAAACACGTTTTCTGCGAGACACCGTTTGCACTTCGGCTGGAAGACGCCGATGCGATGATCGGGGCCGCGCGCGCGTCGAAAAAGGTTCTGCTGGTCGGTCTCCTGATTGGCTCGATTGCTAGCTACGAGCACGTACATCGAATCGCCGAGTCGAGAGAAATGGGAAAGGTTCTGAGCGTCACCGCATATCGGCTCGGCTCGTACCTCCGCGCTGACGCCCCCGATCACAAGGAACACTACAGCGAGCCCTCGACCGAGCTGATGACCTTCGACTTCGATTTTGTCCAATGGCTCTTGGGGCGGCCCGCGCGCGTCACCGCGGCGGCCGCAGGCAGCGCGCGCGGCGGCCCCGGCGAGATTTCGGCGCTGCTCGAGTACGACGACGGGCGCAGCGCGACGGTGCTCGCGAGCGGCATCATGCCGAGCGGTTTTCCATTCTCGGTCGGTTTTCGGGTTGTGCTCGAGCGCGGAGCATTCGAGCATAGCCTCGTCATCGAAGCGGGAGAGTTCAAGGCAACCTCCGTGCGCTACCCGGAGAAAGGCTCTCCGGGAGCAGGTTTCTCTCCCTGACCGGAATCCGTATGAACAAGAGCTCCGACTTTTCGCGGATTGCATCGTGGGCAAAGCGGACCCCGCTCTGCTCAACCCCGAACGCGCGCGCGAAGCGCTCACCCTGTCGATCGCTACGCAGCAATCGCTGCGCGAGCATCGCGGAATCGATCCGCGAGCTATCCGCTGAGAACGGGCCGCTTGCCCGCTTCCATCGCTTAGCGGTTCCGTACATTCTTCAGTCCGCAATCGTCCAGAGTTTCCGCTGAAATCCAGCGCCTTGGCTGTCACGCTGGCTGTCAAAAGCCGAGATCAAACGAGCCGAGCACCCCGCGCTCGGCTGGCACCAAAAACGCGCCTTGAAGATTGGCCTCGGGTTGCCCAAAGCGGCCGATCGCGCGACACTGCGCCATCGTTGAACGGGCGGCTGGGGGCACTTTAGGTGTACGTCGTCAGAACCTTTTGGACAAGTTAGCAATAGAATTAAGAGAGGATCTGGTCCATCTGGTTGAAGTTGAGGCTGCAGCTGACTGATGCAGCCGGCGTCGTAGCTCGATGGTTTTCAGCTTGATGTTTTCCCTCCGTGTGAGGATGGTTTGACCGCGACCGAAGTAGACATCGGCCGGGGTGAGATTGTTGAGGCTTTCGTGGTAGCGCCGCATGTTGTAGTAATCGACGAACTCGGCCAGGCGCGTTCGAGCTGACCCGGCAAATAGTAGTTCTCGAGCAGGATCTGGTTCTTCATGGAGCGGTGGTAGCGCTCGATCTTGCCCTGGGTCATCGGGTGATAGGGCTTGCCGCGGGTGTGGGTCATGCCGTGCTCCGCGAGCCAGGAGCCGAGCTGGGCGGAGAGGTAGGACGGCCCGTTGTCGCTCAGCAGCCGCGGCCGATGCTGGACCCCGACGCGCTCCAACCCGGACCGCGCAGGGCCATCGCCAGCGTGTCGGAGACATCGGTGGCGGTCATGGTGGTGCACAGCTTCCAGGCCAGGATGTAGCGCGAGAAATCATCGAGCACGGTCGACAGATAGAACCAGCCCCAGCCGATCACCCGCAGGTAGGTGAAATCGGTTTGCCAGAGTTGATTGGGTGCGGTGGTGGGATGGGCGAAGTGGTCGGCCGCCTTCATCAGGATGAAGGCCGGACTGGTGATCAGGTCGTGCGCCTTCAAGAGCCGGTAAACCGAGGCTTCCGAGACGAAGTACTGCTGCTGGTCGACGAACGAGACGGCCAACTCCCGCGGCGACAGCTCCGGCTCTTTGAGCGCGAGTTCAAGCACCGCTTGAGTCACCGCAGCGGGAAGCTTGTTCCAGACCCGCCGCGGCGCCGGGCTGGCCATCCTCCAGGCCCTCAGCGCTGCGCGGCTCGATAGCGATCGTACCAGCAGTAGAAGGTGGACCGCGGGATGCCGAGCTGCGCCAGGGTGCGCCGCACCGACAACGACGACTGCTCGACCAGCCGGATGATCTCCAGCTTCTCGGCGGCCGCGTACCTCATGTATCGGACTCCCCATCGCCGAGCACGCTTTTTTTGAGCAGGCGGTTCTCCATCATCAGCTCGGCCAGCAGCTCCTTGAGCTGGTGGCTTCCGCGCGCAGCCCCTTGACTTCGTCGCTGGTCGCTTCGCGTGCGGTATCGCCCGCCAGCCGCTTCTTGCCCGCCTCCAGGAAGTCCTTCGACCAACGATAGTAGAGGTTCTGGTTGATGCCTTCCTTGCGGCACAGCTCCGCGATGCTGTCCTCGCCGCGCAGACCCGCAATCACGATCCGGACCTTCTCCTCCGCTGAGTACTGCCGCCGGGTCGCCCGCCGGATATCCCGTACCGCCTTTTCCGCTTCCTCCGAATGCCGTCTCCGCTTTCGATCTCATCTCCGCTCCTTTCGCGGTTAAGATGAGCCAAAAACCCTCTCTTCCTCAATCGCGCCATACTGTCCAACTTGTGCTGACGGGGAACACTTTAGGGTCAGAGTATTGCTAAAAACGACCCAATGACAGCGGAGGATGGGGTGTAAGTTTAGTGCGGCGCGTTTTTGTTTGCGCTCTCGCAGAGCTCCCAAGGGTTTCGCTGTGACGCCACGCGTGCCCCGCTATTCGAGTTATCGCCAACAGAGGGATGCATCGACGCCGAAAGGCCCCGGCGAGCGCAAGACTGTCACCGCGCCTTTCGGACATGAAGGGCTCGATGGAGTTGATGGAGGACCTCGATCGCGAGAAGCACCCGCGATCGTCGCTTCGGTCTCGAATCGACTGCGGAGTCTCATGATCGGCGTGGCAGCGGCCTCCGCATCGAAGCAGGCGATCCTTATAGCCGGTGCTGCAGGACTTGTGGCTGGTTCGATGTCGATGGCCGTTGGTGAGTATGTCTCAGTCAGCGCGCAGCGAGACAAGGAGCAGGCCGACATTGCGCTAGAACGGCGTGAGATCGCCGCTGAACCGCGGGCCGAACTGACGGAGTTAGCGATGATATACGTGAATCGCGGGTCTGAAAAGGAGCTCGCGATGAAAGTGGCTCAGCAGCTAAGCGATCAAGACCGTTTGGGATCCCATTTGCGGGACGAGCTGGGGATCCAACAAGGGGGGCTTGCGCGGCCGCTGCAAGCGGCGTGGATTTCGGCCACCAGCTTCGCATATCGTTCGCGACGGTTCCGATCTTAGCGCTCCTGATTGCGCCCTCGTCCCTGCGGATCTTTTCGATCGCGTCGTCGTCGCTGCTGAGCCTTGCAGTACTCGGGGCATTTGGCGGCCATCTCGGTGGCGCACGCCCTGGCTGTGCGGCGTTACGTGTGACGATCGGAGGCGCCTTCCGGCGATGGTGGCGACTGCCCTAATGGGACGACTACTCGGCGTATCAGTAAGCTGAAGCTGGCCGTGCGACGACAGCGGCAAGCCGTTCAATAGACAGAGAGTTTTGATCGTTGGCTTCGCTTCTTTTATCACAGGGACTGTCTTTCTGATAGCAGCGCGCGTCCGGAAAATGGCTCGCACGGCCACAGCGATGGTGTGCCCGATCGTGCCATCTGGACCAGATAAGCCCCTATAAGCTGCACTTTTCATTCTCAGCCCCCTCTCTTCGCGATGGCACGAGTCTAGCGATACCCATTCTCATCACGCACAAAACGCATAGCGTCCCGTGCTTTATGAAACTTTGGCTCGGCTATAGAAGATGATGGAAACCTACTTGAATGGCGCGATCACAGACATCCAAAGCAGACGGCTGATGATGATTCGATCCTGGATGCCGGGCCGACGAAGTACCCATCCGGCACCGTGGTTCTGGTTCTCGCTGTCGGCTTTGCTGCTTACTATTTTCTGCATGGTAGCGCGAGCGGGACGCAATATGTCACGACGGCCGCCTCCGAGGGCGAAGTCGTTCAGGCGGTGACCGCAACCGGTACCGTCAATCCTGTAGTAACAGTCCAGGTCGGTAGCTATGTGTCGGGGCCGATTGTGCAGATGCTGTGCGATTTTAATACAGAGGTCAAAAAAGGCCAACTCTGCGCCAAGATCGATCTGCGCACTTATCAAAACACCCTCGACCAGGCTCAGGCCAATCTCGCCAATGCCAGCGCGCAAAGACGAAAGGACGCCGCAACCCTCGAATACGCGAAGGTAACATACGGGCGAGACGTGAAACTATCAACGAGCACGTCATTTCGAACGACGCGCTCGACAGCGCGAAAAGCACTTACGGTGCCGCCGCGGCGCAGATAGGCGTTGACAAAGCCGTGATTATGCAGCAACAGGCGGCCGTGAGCGCGGCGAAGGTCAACCTCGGATACACCAACATCATCTCGCCGGTGGATGGGACGGTAGTGTCGCGCAACGTTGATCTCGGCCAGACGGTTGCCGCGAGCTTTCACACCCTGACGCCGTTTTTGATCGCGCAGGATCTTACCAAGATGCAAGTAGACACCAACGTTAGCGAATCCGACGTGGGCCCTGTAGAGGTCGGACAGAAGGCTGGCTTTACCGTCGATGCGTTTCCAGATCGGACGTTCTGGGGCGAAGTTGCGCAGGTGCGGCAGTCGCCGATTACGGTGCAGAATGTCGTGACCTACGATGTGGTCATCGCGGTCTCGAATCCTGAGTTACTGCTCAAACCGGGAATGACCGCCAACGCCACGATCGTGGTTGCCGAGCGTGACCAGGCGCTCAGGGTGCCGCTGCAGGCACTGCGTTTTTCACCGGAAGGAACCAGCCAGCATCGACAGTCTCACGCATCCAACGCCAAGTCTGATCGCAACGCGCACGTGTGGGTATTCCAAGATGGAAAGCTGCGTATAGTCGATGTGGTCCGCGGGCTCGATGACGGCAACGTCGTTGAAATTGTAAGTGGCGGTCTTCATCCGGGCGACCAGGTTGTGATTGACCAGAATAAGACGGGCAGCGGAACTACGGTGGTTCCATTGAGCGCCGCGCCGGCCGGACTTCCGCGGCATCTGTAATCCTCATGCCTAACACCGTCATTGAAGTTCGAGACCTGACCAAGACCTACACTCTAGGTGACGTTGAGGTTCATGCCCTGCGAGGCGTCAGTCTCACGATTGAACGCGGCGCATTTGTCGCGATTATGGGGCGTCGGGATCGGGCAATCCACCTTGATGAATGTGATCGGATGTCGCGATCGCCCGACCAGCGGCATCTACCTGCTCGAAGGGGTCGATGTCGCATCGCTGGGCGAAACCCGAGTTGGCGGGGATTCGGAGCAGGCGGATCGGGTTTGTCTTTCAGAGCTTCAATCTGCTCTCACGAACCAGCGCGCTGGAAAACGTCGAGTTGCCGCTGCTGTATTCAGGCAACATGGCCGAGACCGAGCGGCGTGCACGCGCATCGCTCAAGCTGCTCGGATTGGAGGGCCGTGAGCAGAACCATACCAATCAGCTTTCGGGTGGACAGCAGCAGCGCGTCGCGATTGCACGGGCGCTCATCAATGATCCGGCCATCTTGCTCGCGGACGAGCCCACCGGGAATCTCGATTCCGTAACCTCGAACGATATCATGACGACGCTTCAGCGCCTCAACCGCGAGCGTGGATTGACGTGGTTCTGGTGACGCACGACTCCGAAGTCGCGCAGTATGCGGACCGCGTTGTCACCGTGCGCGATGGGCTAATTGTCTCTGACCAACTTCAACATCCCTATCATGAGCCCGGGGCCCTCGAAGGCACGCCGTCGGAGAGCCCCGTCGCCCACGCCGCGCGTGGCCAGTCGGCCGCATCGCAACGTCTCGGCCTCATGGCGCTGCGCGCGGCAGGGCAGGCGCTCGCACGCAACAAGCTACGCTCCGCGGTGCTGACGATGCTCGGCATCTTCATCGGCGTTGCGGCGCTGATAGCGATGGTCGCGGTTGGGCAAGGTGCGAATCAGGCTGTCCAGCAGCAGATCGCGAGCCTCGGCACCAACTTGCTCATAGTCATGCCTGGGGCGGTAACCGCGAGCGGAGTGCGTGCCGGATTCGGTAGTCGCTCGACATTGACGGCAGCCGATGCGGAGGCGATTCCGAAACAAGATCCGGCGGTATTGGTGATCAGCTACCTCGATCGCCAGACGGCCCAGGTCGAGAACGCTAACATGAACTGGAGCACCAGCATCAACGGCAGTCACGCCCACCTACCTGCAAATCCGCAACTGGCCGGTGACCTCCGGACGCGATTTGACGCAGGAGGACGAAAGAGCCGCTTCGCTGGTTTGCCTGCTTGGAACCACGGTAGTGAAGAATCTTTTCGGTGAGCATCAGGATCCGGTGGGCTCGATGATCCGCGTAAAGAACGTTCAGATGCGAGTGGTTGGTGTACTCGCCTCCAAGGGCCAGTCCGGCTTTGGCCAGGATCAGGATGATGTTGTCCTCATCCCATTCACCACGGCGGAGCGCAAAGTGCTCGGCGTCGCGACGCCCGTGCTCGCGCAGTCAGCCGCGGCGGCGAGCCCAAGTATCATCAATCCATACGCTAGCGTGCCAAATCCGACTGCGATCTATAACGCCAGCACCACGGTTATCAGTCCTTTTGGCGCGCCACCCAAGATGGAGGGTGTAGTACAAATAATCTTTGTCGAGGCGCACAGCGAAGAGTTGATTCCCGATGCCATCAAGCAGATCACCGATACTCTGCGCACGCGCCATCGCGTTGCACCTGTTCCCGACCTCGATTTCGACATCCGCAACCTCAGCGAAATCGCTAAAGCCGCAGAACCAGTAACTCATCTCGCTTTTGTTGGCCACCGTCGCTTCGATATCGCTGCTGGTCGGCGGTATAGGCATCATGAACATCCTGCTGGTGTCAGTCACCGAGCGCACCCGTGAGATCGGCATCCGGATGGCGATTGGCGCGCGCCGCGTCCATATTCTTTTGCAATTCCTGGTCGAGGCGATGATGCTGAGCCTCATCGGTGGGGTGGCTGGCATTCTCGCAGGGATCGGCGCATCAGAGAGCATTTCGCTCCTGGCCGGGTGGCCGACCTTGCTCTCGAGCGAAGCGATTTTCGGTGGGTTCTTGTTCTCGGCGGCGGTAGGCATCTTCTTCGGCTACTATCCCGCGCGCAAAGCCTCGATGCTGAACCCTATCGACGCGCTGCGATACGAATAGAGGATCGTCTGAGGCCCCGGAGGCCCAAACTTCCCGCACTGCCCTTATTGCTTCTTAGTAACCCAGTTTAAGAACATGAAATACGTGCTGTTCCTGATACAGAATCTGCTCCGGTCTCGCCGGCGCGCGACGCTAACCATGTCGTCGATAGCGGCGTCGCGATCGATTTTTTCGGGTCTGATGAGCGCCCCTGCCGTGGTCCGGCGCATCCTCGCGCAGGAAATTTGTCTTTCGCTACGGGTTGTCACTCACAACAAAGCAGGAATCTTCTATTCATTGCCGGCGACCGTAGTATCCGCGTATCGCGATGACGCCTCATGCGCCAGCGGTCAGAGTGGCGAGGAAAAATCCCCGGGAGATTTATCGCTATTCTTAAGCACACCTGGCCAGCGGTTGCCGTCGATCCCGAGGCCATCGAACCGACTAGTAACCTTGCAATGGAGGTGCCGCGCGAAACTATGGCCTATTTTGACCTCACGGTATCGCCGGTCCGATTGGCCGGCATACCGCGCGCCGCTATGGGATGGCGGCTCGCCGATCGCATCGTGATCAGCTGGGCCGACAACGCCGGTCGAGGTATTACGGTCTTTATTGTGGCGTTTTTTGCGGCGCCTCCGCCCAGCCCGCGGTCATTTTTCGCCTCGACTATCTCGACGACCTAATGGGCCATCCGAACCAAGTGAATTTCTTTTGGGTTACGCTGGATGGTTTTTTGAATCGATTCCGATGGTGATTCCGGGCGCACTCGACGACTAGTTCGAAGATCCGATTGCCTCGACTGAGAGCTGAATCGGAAATTTCCTTCATCGGCCAGTTCCCCGCCGCCTATCGTGCGTTGGAAAGCTGTCAGAAATCCTGGGCCTGATCGTCATCGTGTCAATGGGGTTGGTGGCGGCCAACACCGCCGCGATGTCATCCGTAGCGTGTGCGCCAGGTCGCCGTTATGCGTTCGATGGGCTTCACCTCCAACGCGCTGCTCGCGATGCTGCTTGGCGAATCAGTAATCCTGAGCACGCTGGGCGGACTATCTGTATGTGCTGGATCTGCGTATCTGGTGCTGAAGTTCGGCTTCGCCTGCATTCAACATCAACACCATACCTATGCTGCCGCGGCTGATCGTGTACGGCACCGTGTTATCAGCGGTGATGGGCATCGTTTGCGGAATCATCCCCGCCCTTTCGACCGCGCACAGCAATATCGTTGAGAGTCTGCGCAAGGTCGGGTGAGCAGTAGTGCGTATTGTCGCGAGCGTGAGATGAACATGGCCAAATTCACCAACTTCCCGATTTCGTCGACCGCCGCCCAGCCCGGCCCGGACTACACCACGGGCTAACAGAAGCAGTGATACGACAGCTCGTCTCCGCGCAAGCCGTCTCAGGCGGAGCCCACTGATCCTGACTCAGGCGAATCCCGTGAACCAGACAATCTCGTACGATTCCATGCGAATTAGAGAAATTCAAGAGCGAAGGTCAGGGAATGGCCGCTGAGGAAGCCATGGTGATGACAATGCACAGCCAATCGAAGGTATCGTGACCACTCACAATCGATGGCTTTAAGGGGATGGAATCGCCGGACTGAAACTGCCGAGTTGGAAGCCGTGCCCAAAATTGTGCTTATCACCTGAATGCCGTTTGATGGGGATGTCGAAAGGTTCCCATGGTCCTTCTCCCTCAAGGATTCCATCGCCCCGGCGATCAAACGCCGAGCGCCCCGAAAAAGTTCTCCCGAGCTCTCGCGCTTTTGTCGGCTTGTTGGCGACGCCCCAGGCGGATTGGGCGGCGTCGAAGACGTTGATTCACTTACCGTGGAATGCCAGCGGCGCCAGCACGGGGATGACCTCCACCGTGACGTCGGATCGGCAGGACGTCTTCACCGCGATGTCTGCGGCGATCTTCGCAGCCAGCGTCTCCGAGACCTTCCCGCCAAATTGGCGACGAAGGATGACGTCTACCACGGCTTCATGGTTTCCGAGCAGGGTTACGTGGACCGTGCTGCCGAGCGAGATGAAGCCGGGTACCGCAGCCAGGGTCAGGGCAACCGCGTTACGGATCTCTTCTCCAGATCGAGGTGCTTGGGGCGGACACCCCAAGGGCGAGGATGAAGGTACTACCGATGAGGTCCAAGGACACGACGTTGAGCAGAAGCAGTTCGAGGGCGTTGCGACTGTGCTCCGGCGTTCCGAGTGCCAATCCGATGCCAATCACCGCTGCCGGCGGGACGAGGGAGATCGCGATCTCCACGCCCATGATCGCGTCGAAGGCCTGCCCCCAGGAGGTTTCGACGATATGAGGTTGTGACACGAGCGCCAGCGAGGCGGCCGCGCCAGCCGAGAGCGCAATCAGGGCGCTCAACACGACGTCACGTGTGGTGGGCATCGCCCTCAGCAGGATCTGGGCGTGATGATGATTCCGGTCGCTCTGTGCAGAACCGCGGTGATAATGCTGGCTACGCTGACGCTGATGACGAGCAGTCCAATGAGTTGTTCAACCAGGCCCCCAAAGAAGACGTGACGCTGGCGGAAGATCCGCCGATGGACACCGCCGCGAGGCGCGATGAACGGGGCGACGCACACGCTCCGATGACGACCGCCGGACTGTTGAACAGGAGTCCGGCTGTAGCCATTACCGCCGCGGCCACCGTCATGGAAAAGTAGCCCCAAGTCATGGCGGCGCCAGCGATGGCGCGCTCTCCAGCGTGGTATGGTAGTCCGTACGCCCCAGACGTTACCCGTCGGGAAAACTGGAACCGCCTCCCGGAGAATCTTTGCGGAGATGTCCGGAGTCGTCATACTTAGTCCTCTTCCTCTGTGGAGTGCAGACAGGCGTTTCGTATCGAGGATTCAGAGCACATGAAACAATGTCGAACAGCACCGCATGCTGCGCGAAACGACGCCCCCAGATTTTCTGGATTCGTCCGTCGAATGGCGGCAAATTTTTTCGGAAACCTGGGGGACGTTCCTGTTGGTCGTGGTAGCCCAGACGCGGACGTAGTAGCAGCGAAGAACGGCGGCGCAGTCACCTTGGGGATGGCCGTGGTCACGCTGTACAGTCTTATGATGGTCATGGTCGTCATCTACTTCACGGGCACGGTAGCCGGCGCTTCTCAATCCCGCGGCAGCTTTCGCCTTCGCCTTACAACGAATTTTCCCTGGCCCCGGGTGCCCGACTACATCCTCGGGCGGATTGAGGTCGGCATCGCCGCCGCAATCTTCGTGGCTATTCTGGGACGGTCGGCAAACTCGGCGCCACGGAGCCCGGCGCGGGCGCCCTGCAGGCACTTGCTAACTGAGGTACTGCTCACCGATGGCGGCATTGGCGCCGATGTTGCGCGATATTCGTCGCGCGGGTCGCATCGACTACCGTTCAACCCGTCTTCAGACGCCTCGATGCTTATCCGACGATCCAGCGAAGCGCCTCGCTTGCGTGGCTCTTATCTCGTAGGCTCTTACCTCCGGATGGACGAAAATTCTGACTGCGCCAATCAGCCAATGCTGCCAGTCATGCGCGGCGATGACTGCGATGCGCTCTATCTTCTGTTGGTGGTTTTTTACGAAGCCGGCATGTTTCTCAAAGGCGGCGATATTCTCCCAGCCGTTGAAACCGGAAGCATCGATTAGCAATCTGATTTTGCCTTGCTGACTAATGAGAGAATCGATTTGCGGAGCAATTTGGCGGAAGTCCTCAGCATTCAATTTATTCGGTGCCACGATCTTCAACGCGTTGGTGGAGATAATCTCTGTCTTGATCATGCAAACCTCCTTGCCAGTTTACGATCAGTACATCACCAGCGGATGCCCTGCTGACGTTCGTACTCTTGCACCCTTCGACATGGAGACACGGCTCGCGCTCGCGCAGCTTTGCGGGTTTCGTGGTCACAGGGTAGAGGCATACATACTTACTTCTTGCGCAAAGCCTTCGGCGGCTCGTGGCCTCGCCGCGCCTGCCGCGCCGCCGCGGTGTGATACTTGCGGCGAATTTCCGCGATGTCCACCTCCGCCGGTGGGAGGCTTCCGGTTGATCTTCCTCCAGTGTGTGGGCGAGGATCTCGGAAATGGCCAAGTTGCGGAACCACTTGTGATCGGATGGGATCACGTACCACGGGGCGTGCTTGGTGCTCGTCCTCTCCATCGCCTCCTCGTATGCCTTCATATACTCCGGCCACGACTTGCGCTCCGAGTAGTCGCCTTCGCTGATTTTCCAGTGTCGCATCGGGTCATCGAGCCGTTGTGCGAAGCGCTCAAGTTGCTCCTCCGGGCTGATGTGGAGATAGAACTTGAGGATGCGCGTGCCGTTGTCGTGAAGCGTCTTCTCGAAGTCGTTTATCAAGTCGTAGCGCTTCGACCATACTGACTTCGGGACCCACTTGTGTACGCGCACCACCAATACATCTTCATAGTGCGACCGGTTGAAGATCACGACCTGCCCTTTGGCGGGCGTATGCAGATGGGCGCGCCAGAGGAAGTCGTGGGCGGCTTCGACCTTGCTCGGCTGTTTGAAGCTTCAGACCAACGTTCCCTGCGGGTTCATTGCGGTGAACACATCGCGCACCACGCCATCCTTGCCGCCGGCATCCAGCGCTTGCAGTACGACCAGCAGCGACTGGTTGCCGTCGGCGTGCAATAAATATAGCGCTTTAGCCATGCGTTCGACGTGCTTCTGGATCTCCGGCGCCGCGTTGTCGTGCGATTCGTCGTGCTTGTGTTTGAATGCCGGATCGATCTTGCCGAGCTGGACCTTGGCGCCGGGATCCACGACGAATCTCTTGCGGTAGTTCATTTATTGCGAGATCTCCTATGGCTTCGCTGTTGACCCGCGAGGGGGCGCCGGGCCGTGCAGTCCAGGCGACTGGTTCACCGCCTGTGCACCATTTATCCGGAGTGCTGTGCGTAGTTGCCGAACCGGATGCTTTGAGGGTTTCCTTCCTACAAATTAAACTTCATCGCCTCCCCATCCTTTTTAGCGGGTGGAGTTGTTCCTTTGGCGACGACAGGGGCCGGATGAAGGGTGGCGTTGACTCTCGCCAGGTGGCGCTGATGGCGTGCGGTCCCAAGATGTAACATGCGGTGAACTTCGACTTTTACCATGTCGTTGATGAAAAACCATGCGAGCGCATAGACCCACACCGCCAATGCATACTTCCATCCGAGTGGCGTCATGCCCCATCCGTAAACCGCGGCGAGGGTTCCAATTACCTGGGTGGTTTCCGTCGGCGAGAATCAGCCCGGCGCCAATTGGGCCACGGGCGGCGCCAAGGAAGAAAACGTACCGGCGCTTCGCGTGATGTAAATGGTGAGGTGCCCAGCGACCGGCACTTGAGAAACATGAGGCTCTGAACGATGGGCCGGGGCAGGTGAAGGTATTTCTCTGCAATCCAGAAAAGGCCGAATGCGGAGATAACTCCCATCACGCCGAGAGCCCAGCTTACGGTGAGCACGCGTTCCATATCCCAGCGCACCGGGCGTGGCGCCACGATGGTGTTGTCATAGGCGATCATCATGATCGGGAAGTCGTTTAGGACGGCGATGAGCACGATCATGACCGCGGTCACCGGGTAGAAGTTGAACACCACAATCGCGAGCGTCATGAAGAGCAGTACGCGGATGGTTTCGGAGATTCGATAGATGGCGTAGCTGTTCATGCGCTCGAAGATCTTGCGCGCTTCCGCAATGGCAGCGGTGATTACCGAGAGGCCGGTTGCCGTGAGCACCAGATCCGAGGCTGCACGAGCGGCGTCGGTCGCGCCGCTTACCGCGATTCCGCAATCGGCCTGTTTCAGCGCGGGAGCGTAGTTGACGCCGTCACCGGTCATGCCGACGATATGCCCACGCGCCTGGAGAGCCTTGACGTTTTGACTTGTGCTCAGGAAAAACCTCGGCATTGTTAGCCGTCGGCAGCGTCTAGCTTGTCACTATCGTCAGCCTTACCATCGGGAAAAAGATCGCCGGCAACCGCGATGTTCGGTCCCCGACTTGAGTTCGCGCGATACTTCCTTAGCGATCGCAAGGTTGTCGCCGGTTACCATCCGAACTTGCAGTCCCATCTTTCGCGCGGTCGCGATGGTCGAGGCGGAATCGTCACGGGGCGGATCGGACAGCGACAGTAGTCCCAGAAATTCCCATTTTCCCTGCGCATCGGTGCGAGCGACGCCAAGGGTGCGAAAGCCTTTGGCTGCAAACTCGTTAACTGCTGTTCAGCTTTTGTGCGCGTGTCCGCATCGGGATGGACCAGTTTCAGAATCACCTGTGGGGCACCCTTCGAAACTCTGAAAGTCACGTTGTCGTGTTTGACCTCGCCTCGGTTCGCTGCTGACCGGATCGACGGGGTGAAATCAGTGATTTGATAGCTCTTTAACGCCGACTGATCGCTGAGACCTTTGAGGACTGCCTCGTCATGCCGTCCCCGCCCTCCTGCGCGACGCGAACCCTCGCCCAGGATCAGGTCCTGTTCGTTGCTGGCCTTGAAGACGACAGGCTTGCCGAGCTTCAGTTCGTTCTTGGTGAGCGTGCCGGTCTTGTCTGAGAGAGAATGTCGATGCCGGCGATCTCTTCGATTGCAACGAGACGGAGACGATGGCCTTCATCCTACAGCACGGTTGCACCGACGGCCATCGTGACGGACAGGACGGCCGGCAAGGCGACCGGGATTGCGGCTACGGTAAGAATCAGTGCAAGGAGCAAGGTCTCGATGATCGGGTCGCGGCGAAATAGTGCGACCGTTAGGATCAAGCGACGAGGCCGAGCGTAATCAGAATGAGGAAATTACCGATTTGAGCACCGCCTTCTGAAAGTGGGACACGGTCTGTACGCTCTCGACCAGCCGGGCGGTGCGGCGAAGAGCGTGTTCATTTCGGTCTTAACGACCAGTCTATTCATTTGGTCCTTCGCACAATTGATCCTGAATACGCGACGTCATTTTTCTTCTTTTCGACCGGCAGCGACTCGACGGTCAGCGCCGACTGATCGACGCTGAGGTAGTCGCCATCGACCAGCTTCAGGTCGGCGGGGATGACATTGCTGAGTTTGACGATGACAATATCCCGCTCACCAGGGTCTTGGCCTCGACGTCACTCCCTTGCCGTTGTGTAACACTCGCGAATGAATGCGAGATTCTTCTTCGGCGCCTCGATCTGTTGCCGGCCTTGAATTCCTCCCAGAATCCAACGAACGCATTCAGCGCCAGCATGAAAAAGATGATGACAAAGTCTTCCCAATGCCGAACGACTGCGGACAGTACCGCGGCAATTTCGATCATCCACGGAATAGGTCCGAATAGGACGTTGAGAACCGCTTGAGTGGGCTGATGTGCTTTTCTTCGATTGCATCGGGCCGTTCTTCTTGAGTCGATTCGCCGCTTCTTCCTGGGTCAGTCCATGGTCGATACTCGACTCGAACTTGGTGAGCGCCTCCTCAAGGTGCCGTATTAGTTGGCACCTTCACTGCACCTTTAGAAGCATCTGCCTTCGTCTGATCAGCCTTAGGCGCATCCGTCTTGGCGCATCTGCCTTGGAGGTGTCAGCCTTAACCGCATCGGGTTTGGCCGCATCCGCCTTTGACGCACCTGCGTTCGGACGCCCTCAGCTTGCCCGCTTCGGGCTTGTTTCGTCAGCCTTGGCTGCACCAGCCTTGGAGTCATCAACCCTGGAAGTGTCGGTCTTGGGAGGATCGGCCTTAGACACATCTGCTTTAATGTCAGCCTCGGGCGCGTCTGTCTCGGGCGTATCCGCCTTGCCGCATCAGCGACAACCGAGGCCTTGGCCTTCTGCCAGTCGCCGAGCGCACTTCCGCCCTGACGCTCCTTGAACATTTCGTAGGCGCGCTTGCTAATCTAGCCCAGTTGGGCTTCGAACCAGCGGCCTCAGCGACACCTGCTTTGGAGGCATCAGGCTTTGGTACATCGGGCTTCCTGGCGAGCCTGAAAATTCTGAGGCCAGGGTTTGCGAGTTCATCCGCGCCTGGCTTCGATCCTCAGACTTGTCGCGATCGAATTTGACCGATTTGGCGTGGAGTCATTCGAATCGTCTATGTCTTCTTCGTATTTTCGACGAAATTTTTCTCGGAACTCATCTTGAAACTCTGCTGATTTCCTTTTATGCAGCGACGACTGACCTTAATTGCGAGCCCGCAAGTCGGCAAATAACTTCCCGCGCAGATGACCATGGATATTCTTCTGTCCTTGCTATGCCACAGGTTTCGTGAATTGCGGGATACTTCTTGTCATGCTCATATCCGTATCCATCGCGGCGTTGTATTCGCCACGACGCGCTGCGCGGTTGCACCTGGCGCGATGATACAGAGCTTGCTGTGCCGCCAACACATGGGTCTCTTTGCCTTGCCAAATCTCCAGAGCCGGTTGCTGGATGGCGCGGGCAAACGAAAACGCCAACGCCCAAGGCAATCGTGACTTAAATCTAACATTCATCGCATTCAAACGGGCCGAGGCCAGTTCACCGGATTGGCCGCCCGACAAGAATGCAATCCCCGGAACGGCGGCAGGGACAGCTCGCAAGAGACACCTCACCGTGGCATCGGCCACCTCGTCCACTGCTGCCTGCTTCTGGGAGGTCAATCCCGGTAGCACCATGTTGGGTTTGAGGATCATGCCTTCCAGCATCACGCGCTGAGCATTCAGTTGGTTGAAAACCGTTCGCAGGACTTCCTCCGTCACCTCGTAGCACCGCTCCACGGTATGCTCGCCGTCCATAAGCACTTCCGGCTCGACGATCGGCACCAGTCCCGCGTCCTGGCAAACCGTGGCGTAGCGAGCCAGCGCATGCGCGTTGGCCTCGATGCAGCCCGCGCTGGGAATTCCGTCGCCCACGGCAATCACGGCCCGCCACTTAGCGAATCGGGCGCCCATCCGAGAGTATTCAGCCAGGCGGACGCGCAATCCGTCTAAACCCTCGGTCACCTTCTCGCCGGGAAAACCGGCCATGTCCTTCGCGCCGGCGTCAACCTTAATGCCGGGAATAATTCCCGCATCGACAAGGACTTTGACAAAGGGAGTGCCATCTTGCTTTTGCTGGCGGATCGTCTCGTCATAGAGTATCGCGCCACTTATGGACTCACCAAGACCGGGCGTGGTGACTATCAACTCCCGATAGGCGCGCCGGGCGTCCTCGGTCTGGGGAATGCCCAGCCGGGCGAATCGTTTGTTACAGGTTGGATTGCTTTCATCCATCGCCAGCAGGCCCTTGTCGCCAGCGACTAGCGCCGTCGCGGTGTCGATAAGCACTTGCGTATTCATTTGTGATGATTCTTCGTTTGTTAAAGTGCTGGGCTCTGCTATTTCTCGACGGCGCCTGAAAATGACGGCCGCGGTTGGCTGTGAGGCCGCCACGCCAAGTCATCGCTCATCACATATGTAAGTATGGCCACAGCATCAAACCCACGGCGACCCATAAGCGCCAATCATGATGCGCATGTTTCCAGTAAGGACGATGGAAGCCATAATTTTCGCTATCATGATCTAGGTGCTGGTGGTGACCTAGCTTTGTCTTAGCCATGATTTTCCTTCTCGTTCCTATTCCGGGTCAATTCCGGGTAAGCGCTGTTATTGCTCGGGGTCATCCACTTCCAGTTGCGGATTTCCGGTAAGTCCTGGCCGTGCTTATCGATATAGTGCTTGTGCTCGATGAGCTTGTCCTGAACCATCTGCTTCAGATACGCCCCCTTGGCACCCAAATGCGAGGCGGTCCACCACGTCCTGCACTAAGTGAAATCGGTCAAGGTCATTCTGCACCCGCATGTCGAAGGCCGTGGTGATGGTGCCCTCTTCCTTGTAGCCGCGGACGTGCAGGTTGCGGTTGGTGCGGCGGTAGGTCAGCCGGTGGACCAGCCATGGGTATCCGTGAAAACCAAAGATGATGTGCTTGTCTTTGGTGAAGAGCGAATCGTAATCCGTTTCGCTTAGCCCATGTGGATGCTCGCTCGCAGACTGCAGCTTCATCAGATCGACGACATTGATCACCCGGATTTTCAGATCGGGCAGATGTTCGCGAAGGATGGATACGGCGGCCAAAATCTCCAGCGTGGGGGTGTCTCCGCAACACGCCATCACCACGTCCGGCTCGGCGTCCTGGTCGTTGCTGGCCCATTGCCAAATGCCAATTCCTTCCGTGCAATGCACGACCGCTTCTTCCATGGTTAGCCATTGGGGCAGTGCGTGCTTACCCGCAACCACCACGTTGACGTAATGCCGGCTACGCAGACAGTGGTCAAAGACCGACAGCAGACAATTGGCATCAGGCGGTAGGTAAACGCGCACGATATCGGCCTTCTTATTGATCACGTGGTCGAGAAAACCGGATCCTGGTGCGTGAAGCCGTTGTGATCCTGCTGCCAGACGTGGGAGGCGAGCAGATAGTTCAATGACGCGATCTTCCGTCGCCACGGAAGCTCCAACGTTACCTTGAGCCACTTGGCGTGCTGGCTGAACATCGAGTCCACGATGCGAATGAAGGCCTCATAGCTATTGAAAAGCCCGTGTCGCCCGGTCAGCAGATATCCTTCCAGCCAACCCTCGCACTGATGTTCGCTGAGCATCGAGTCGAGCACACGCCCGGCAGGCGCGAGGAACTCATCATTCTTCACTTCGCGAGCGTCCCACTGACGGTTGGTGACTTCAAAAACCGCGCCAAGCAAATTCGAGAGCGTCTCATCGGGACCAAACACGCGGAAGTTACGCTGCTCCTGATTCAGCTTGGCCACATCGCGCAGAAACTTACCCAGCACGATCGTATCCTGGCCGTCAACGGCGCCGGGTGAAGGCACATTCACGCATGCTCGTGGAAGTCAGGCATGCGCAGGTCGCGCAGCAGAATACCGCCGTTGGTGTGAGGATTTGCGCCCATCCGCCGGTCACCCTTAGGCGCCAGCTCAGCCAATTCCGAAATGAGCCGACCATTCTTATCGAATAGCTCCTCGGCCTTATAACTCTTCATCCAACTTTCAAGCTGCGCGACATGATCGGGATGCTCGGCATCCACGAGTAGCGGCACCTGATGCGCCCGAAAGTGCCCTCGATCTGCAGGCCTCCACGACTTTCGGTCCTGTCCACCCTTTGGGTGACCTAGACGATCATCGGCCAGCGTGGCCGGTGGTATCGTTCTTGTTCCGTGCATTGTTCTGGATTTGCCGGATGTCCTCGATGACCTTTTCCAAAGTGCCGGCCATGAACTGATGCATCTCTTCCGGCTCATCGCCTTCGACAAAGTGGGCGTCCAGCCGCAGCCTCGTAGAAATTGCTCCAATTCCTCATGCTCGATGCGAGCCAGTACGGTCGGGTTGCTGATCTTGTAGCCATTGAGGTGCAGAATCGGCAGGACGGCTCCGTCCGAAATTGGGTTTAGAAGCTTGTTGGACTGCCATGCAGTCGCCAACGGACCCGTTTCCGCCTCACCATCGCCGATGATGCAGGCGACGATCAGCCCTGGATTGTCGAACGCGGCCCCGAAGGCATGGCTGAGCGAGTAACCCAGCTCGCCACCTCGTGAATTGACCCCGGCGTCGTCGGCGCGACATGACTGGAAATCCCGCCCGGAAAAGAAAACTGCTTGAACAGCTTTTTTAGCCCGGCTTCGTCCTGGGTGATGTTGGGATAAATCTCGCTATAGGTGCCCTCGAGATAAGTATTGGCCACGAGCGCCGGACCCCCGTGACCCGGCCCGCGATGTAGAACATATCCAGGTCATACTTCTTGATGACGCGGTTCAAATGCACATAGATAAAGTTCTGGCCCGGCGTCGTGCCCCAATGTCCAACGACCAGCGGCTTCACGTGCGACAGTTTCAGTGGCTCTTTCAGTAGCGGATTGTCATAGAGATAAATCTGCCCGACCGACAAATAGTTGGCCGCGCGCCAGTAAGCATCCATCTTATGGAGCATTTCCGGAGAGAGAATTCTTGTATTCATGATTCCATTCCTATTTTCAAAACGAGGCTTCCGGCTTCTTCCTTCATGGATGCCTGTTTGTCATCCTGTACTCCGAACGAAGCCAGTTTGATGCACGTGGACCTATAATCCGTGTGAAGAATGCTTGATTCCCCCAAACCTTCCGCCATCTGGACAACATTGGGGTGTTTCACATAGATGACCTTCCGGGCCGGCACTTGGGCGATGTCCAACGCAAGCCGAAAGATGTCTGCGTCGGGCTTGCGGACATGGACAAAGCAAGAGGAAACAAAAGCATCTACAAACCTGGCCAGCTGGAACTTTCGAATCCGATATTCGTTCAGTTCGCGCGCTTCGTTACTGACGACGGCGACCTTGAGCCCGTGCCGGACCTTGAGCCGAGCGATCAGCTCGATCATCTCGGCGTAAGGTTTCGATTGCGCGAACATGAAGCGCCGAAACTGAGCCCGGGTGAACGATCGCTTTTGGTAGAACACCATCCGACCCAAATATTCTTCCAGCGTCAGCTTTCCCTCTTCGTAGGTATCGAAGGTCAGATGGTGCCGATCCTCCATCTCGGCCAAATCCAGCTTGAAGTTCGCGGCCGCCCGTTCGCGGGCATCATGATCCCAGCCGTTGGTGAGCAGGACACCGCCGATATCCAAAAACAAGCAGGTAATGGCAGTCGCTTTCTTCATCGCCTTTTCTTCAATCGATCCGATCATCGTTGCCACAGGATTCGTGCGTCTTCCAGCGGGATCGAAACGCCGTCGCAGTGTGGTATCACCCGCACCGTGTAGTCCCCTGGCGGACGAGTCGCAGACACCGCAGCGCTGTACATGAAGCCGCCCGCCGCGCCGGCCACAGCGCTAACGCGCTTCATCCCCTGCCGGAGGGGAGCGCCGCCCATGACGCCGTCGGCATAAAGCTCTACCCGCACTGCCTCGGGGTCGAGTTCATTGAGATACACCTGCGCTTCAAATACGTGCCGCTCGCCATGAGTCTCAAATTCCACTTCGCCGAAGCGTAGTACGGACCACTTTTGGTCTAGCCCTTGCCGCCAACTAACGACCTTTATGCCGATTGCGCCTTTGTCGGCAGCTCGCTCACAATAGGCAGAGGCAGCCGGGAGGTAGTGTTGCTCGATGTATTCGCGCACCGCGCGATTGGTGGAAAAGCGCGGCGTCAAGCGCGCCATGCTTTCCCGCAGCCGCGCCACCCAGCCACCGGGGATACCTTGTTCGTCGCGGGTATAGAACTCGGGGACCACCTCGCGCTCGAGCAGGTCGTAGAGGGCTTCAGCATCGAGAGCGTCCCAGCCGGGATCGTCGCCATGTTCCCGGCCATCACCCAACGCCCACCCAACTTCCGGCGTGTAGGCTTCCGCCCACCAACCGTCCAATTCCGACAGATTGATACCGCCATTGACCAATACTTTCATCCCGCTCGTTCCACACGCTTCCCAAGGGCGTCGCGGCGTGTTGAGCCAGACATCCACTTCCTGCACCAACTGCTCGGTCAAATCCATGTCGTAGTCACTGAGGAAGACCACATGGGGGCGTGCCGCGGGTCGAGAGATGAAATGCGCCCATTCCTGGATCAAGGCTTGTCCGGCCTGGTCCGCCGGATGCGCCTTGCCGGCCATGATGAGCTGTACTGGGCGCTGAGGGTTGTTCAATAGACGCAGCAGTCGCTCCGGGTCGTGCAACAGCAGGTTCGGTCTTTTGTAGGTTGCAAAACGACGTGCAAAACCCAGGGTCAACGTCTTGCTGTCAAACAGATGCTTCGCACCATCAACCGTCTCGGGCGAAGCTCCGGATACAGCCAATTGCCGGGACAATCGCTCGCGAGCGAATTCAACAAGCGACTCGCGAGCGGCCGCGCGAAATCGCCAGAGACTGACGTCGGAAACGCGGCGAATGTCCTGCTCCAGGGTCTCCGCCGCCCCCAGCCAGCGGTCCTTTCCACAGGCTTCCGTCCAAAGGTCATCGGCGGGGGCCGAGTCCCAGGTCGGCATGTGAACTCCGTTAGTCACATGGCCAACCGGGATTTCGTCCTGCGGCCAGTGCGGGAAGAGAGGCAGAAAGATGTGTCGGCTCACCTCCCCGTGCAAGCGACTCACGCCATTGACCGCCCCGCTCCCACGAATCGCCAGGTAGGCCATGTTGAAAGGTTCCGACGGATCGTTCGGGTTCTGGCGGCCCAAGGCCAGCAAATCGTCGAGGCTTATACCGAGTTGCGTCCGCGCATAACCGGCGAGGTATTGCTCGATGAGCGTCGGAGCGAAACGATCGAAGCCCGCAGCCACCGCTGTGTGGGTGGTGAAAAGGTTTCCCACTCTGGTGACGGCCAGAGCGACCTCAAAAGTTCGCCCGGTTTCTTCCATGAAGCATCGGGCGGTTCCAGCACCGCGAAGGCCGCATGCCCTTCATTCAAGTGGCAGACTTCTGGCTTGATGCCGAGCGCTGCGAGCAATCGCCATCCGCCAATCCCGAGTGCCATCTCCTGTTTCAGGCGCAACTCCGGCCCGCCCCCGTATAGCTCACTGGTAATGCCTCGATGCGCGGGGTAATTCGCTGCATCATTGCTGTCCAACAGGTAGAGCTTTACGCGACCGACCTGAACCTGCCAGACGCGCAGCCAGACTGGGTAACCGGGTAAGCCGATCTCCAGCCGCAACCACTCCCCATTCGGTTTACGCAATGGTGTGATCGGCAATTGTCCGGGGTCGTTATAGGGGAAGAGAGCCTGTTGCTCTCCGTCTCGGTCGATTACCTGGCGAAAATAGCCTTGCTGGTAGAGCAGCCCCACGCCGATGACTGGAACGCCCAGATCGCTGGCGGCCTTCAGTTGATCGCCGGCCACATTGCCCAGCCCGCCCGAGTAAATGGGCAACGCTTCGCTCAACATAAATTCCATGCTGAAATACGCAACGCAGCTCAGCGGCGATTGCGGGTACGTTTGCTGAAACCAGGAACGCGCCTCCGCAGCATCCCGCCTGGCTTGAACCAGATCGTCAATGTTTTTGCGGAAAGCGCGGTCTGCCAGAACACGCTGGAGTTTATCCCGCGAGACCGTCTGTAGGACGACCCACGGGTTATGCGTGAGCTCCCATAGCACAGGATCAAGCTCCCGCCACACCTGGTCGGTGGCGTGATTCCAGGACGAACGCATGTCCAGGGCAAGCTCGGACAGCGAATTGAATCCCTCTACATCGGTGGATAAGAGAGGCTGCTTCGGGTGACTGATCTTTGCTAGCTCGCTCATAGGCTTCGGATCGAATCTGCTTTGGATACGTTCTTAGGCTGCTGGAGGCCGTCAGCGCAGCACCGCCGATGGTCTATGCTTCCGCGAGGATGCGGTGCAGGTGGTCGGCTCCACGAAAGCAACGCTCTTCCAAATCCATGTCCAGAGCCACCCGCTCGACCAAGGCTTGGCCGTTTGGTTCTTCGATTGCTGTTTGTGCAACGGGAGTCGGCCGAAGGCTGTCGTTCGGTTATTTGCGGCACTGTGCGGCTCCAGCCGAGCGCGTGATCTTCGTGCTTCAGTCATCACTATGCATTTTCCCATAACAGTTCAGCTGTCCGCTCGGTCGGCAATCGGAAGCACGTGTCTACCAGCTAGCAACCAGATAGAGAGAACACTCGTTTCTTAATAACTGATGGAGTCGCACACCGTGGGCGAGAGTAGTATCACCTGCTCCAACACACCATTGGTATTTCATTTGGACTAGGTCGCATATTAGTGAGATTCAACCGTAGGGGCTATAGTGGCTCCATTGTTAGCGATTGTTAGTTCAGCGTCTTTCCTTGCACGGTCCTGGCCCAGTCCCATCGTCAGGGCCGTGAGCCCGGCAAGACCGCCTAGCTGCATTGATTCGACGGCAGTGCTGGGGACAATGACGATGGTTGAATTTGCCTTCAAACCTTCATAGAGCATATTCATGGCTCTCAGATGGAACGCGATCGGATCGTTAGCGTAGGTCTTCGCGGCTTCGCCAAATTTCTCAGCTACCTGACGCTCTGAATCTCCCAGAATGACACGGGCCTGACGTTCTCGCTCGGCTTGGGCCTGCATCGACATCGCATTCTCCAAACTCGGCGGAATCAACACGTCCTTGACCTCGACTGAGATAACATTGATACCCCATGGCTCGGTACGCTCATCAATGATTTTGCGCAGCGTGTTGCTAATCTTGTCTCTGCCTTCGAGCATGTCGCACAGCATGGTCTTGCCAATGACATCACGGAGAGCGGTTTGAGAAGCCCAGCCTACCGCGCTCTGGTAGTCAGCTACATCGAGGGCCGCCTTCTTAGGATCCACAATCTTCCAGAATAACACGGCGTCTACATCCACAGGTACCGTGTCCTTGGTTAAAGTCTTTTCCGCTTTGAAGGAACTCGTGAGCACGCGGATATCGAGCCAGTAGGGAATGTTGTCGATCAGAGGAATAATCACAAACAGTCCAGGTCCTTCAAGGGATCGGAACCTACCTAACCGCAACACCACCGCTTTGCTCCACTGATCCGCAACCTGAATTGCAGAGGAGACGAAGAAGGCCAGGACAACGGCGCCACCCAGAATCCCCAAGCCCTCAAACTGAGACAAACCCGGTACGAGGTATGCCAACGCCGCACCGATGGCCAGAATTACGGTGAATATCAGGGCTGAAAATGATCGGTTTTGCCTCATCGAATTATACCTCTGAACTAAAACGATCGTGGTTCGCTCTGCCCTCTTTTAAGTGACACGCTAACAGGTCAGCTGTTCGGCTAACATCTGGAGATCGCCATTATCTGTTCGATCTGTTCTGTAGATAACCAAGCGCACTGTCTCTCTGCTGAAAGCTCGCGCACAATCGGCTCTGTCGCATCTGAGCCGGAGGGCCGGAGGCGGAGACGTCACCGTCATTGAAGACGGCGAGCCGTGTGCAGGGCATTTAATTAACATGACTTGGAAATAGGTTCTCGGGGCCGACAAAACGGGAGAAGAATCAAAAAATGCGCAACCTTCGCCACGCGGCCTTAACCGCAATCCTGATTGTTTCGTTTGCTGCGATCGCGTGGGCCCAGGCTTCGGCTGTCCCTGCATCCAGTGGCACACCCGAGGCCCAGCCGGGCCTCATTGTGATACAGGAGGACGTGCTGATTCCGCTAATCGACGAGCCCGAGCATCATTTCCACATGGCGAGCGCGTACTTTGCGCGGGGCGACCGTTTCAAAGCAGCTACCGAGATTCGGGCTGGAGCGGCGTTGTTGAAGCTTGAGGCGGCACGCCATGACGCCACGAACAGGACTGGGCTGGAAGACGCGGCCAAGCAGCTTGACGATCTCGCCTCGGGAGTGGCCACCGGGAGCGTCAAGTCCCCGAAGGAGCTCAACGCCACTTTTGCCCGGGCTGACCTCGCGCTCGCGCGCCATTATCACCAGATGGCCGAGGCGTCGGCGGCACAGAGCGAGCCTGAGAAGACCGGCCACTGGCTAGAGGGCGCAGCCGATTCGTTGGACGACGGGGCCGAATGGTCGGGACACAAGCTTGCGGCTGGCGGCAGGGCAACCGTGAATGGTGCGCGATCTTTAGGCGCCAAACTCGAAGGCGTGCAAAGTGGACGGCCGACGAGGTTAAGAAGGCCGTCAGCGACCTCGGCAGCGAAATCGAAAGCCTTGGCAGCCGAACCTAGTCTGGCGTCCCGAGTGGATAAGCGCGGTGTCGTCGTCACGTCAAGTAAACCGATCGCCGCCTTAAGCTCTCCTCTATTTGGAGCTGGAGCGTGGGAACGGTTGGAGTAGTGGGTTGCGGGCCGTATGCACAGTGGCGCAGAGTCTCGTTTGAGCGCTTTGGCGATATTACGAACACCGGTAAAGAAATGAATCTAAACCGGTATAGAAATCGGTAGTGTCGCGAAGTTGGTGGAAAAGTGAAAAGGCGTCATCCTCCGGCACCCGCCTCCCAGCGGGCGCGAGTTGTGGCTCAACTCGCCGGATCTTGACGCCTTTTCACTTTTCCACCAACTTCGCGACACTACCGTTCGATTCTGTTCAATTGTCACAGTCGAAGCGGTCAGCGGCTCGATAGAGGGAGCCTGCGATAGGAGTTAAGCACAGCGCGACAGTTCGCCATACCAAATCTGATTCGTCAGGTCTGATATTTTTCGCAGTCACTGGGGGAGTGTTGGCTAGCCGTCTCAAGCACTGAATCTCCAGCTTCTTGTTCTGGTTCCGAACTTTATGCGAGGGCAAAGGCGTTGGGTGCAGATCAATTAAACGGTCCTGCAATAACAGTGCGATCTCACAGGATGCGCGGCGGCGATGTTGATGTTTCGGAAGGTCGCATACCTTCGGATCGAATGTATCGAAAGGCGGCATCGATATCTCGACGAAACCAGAAGACGCACAGGGCAGTTTGAAAACAGTATCCGCTAGGCGCGGTTAGCGTGTCTTCGACTTTCGTACTGCGCTTTGGGATAACCAATGAGGTTATCTATCGCGCCTGGTTGACGTAGGGGGTGTTGCCATAGGCACTTCTGATTACGAATTAAAGTTTAACGTCTACGGATCGACTATTGCTCAATACTCAATCCAGATAATTTCGGAGCATGTGTGATAGACAGAGATAGTGGGAGCGAACCCCAGGTTCAATCTCCAAGTGACTAACCAAATGGGCAAATGCGTACTCATAACTCAGGCGCGGCGATCACGTGCTCGGCGGCATCGATGGTTGCCGCCAGACGACCGAGCGATAGCCTGGAATGCTCGCGGCTTATCGCACCAACACCAATCGAGGCAGCGATCGCTCAAGTCTGAGCGGAGCAGGTGGTTCTGGAGCTGGGTTTGGAAGAGGATCTTCGGTGGTGGCGAGCCTGGTACCAGCACCACGTCGGGCTCGGCCGAAAAAGCCGTCGCGCACATTGGTGAGCGGTGCTTCACTAACAGACAAAGCGGCAAGGAGAAACCAAATGGCGCAACAACAGGTCAACTTACAACAGACTATGGGAGAGAAGCCACCAGCCAGCCCGGACGAAATCCGAGAGCGCGCCTATGAAATCTATTGCGCTCGGAATGGCGGCCCTGGAAACGAGATGGACGATTGGTTGAAGGCGGAAAGCGAACTCGGACTGGGGAGAGCTCTCGTTGGGAAATGTCCGGGAATTCTCAACGCCGGAATGCCCTGTCAGGAGGATTTGATCGGCAAGGACGAACCATTGATCCATCACGCCGAAGGTGAAGATGGGGGCGGTTTCACTCATCATGGTTGCAAGCTCGGACACGCATGGCATCGGCATATGGGCAACGGCTTGTTGACGCCCTGCGATTGCACCGGCCACGCGCGCGGCGGGATCTGAGCGACGGCTAAAGCGCTCCCTTTGGGCGAGCGACCGGCATTTTTAACAAAGACTGCCAGTGACAGTCGCAGGGGATAGGTAATCGTATATGGAAATCTTTCTTCAGCCACCTAATCCCGAGGCGCTAAGCTTCGAGGTAGATTTCCAGATCCAGCAAGCAATAGTCGCACTGCGACACTCTTCCATTCAGATCCACGGCGCTGGCCGATTTGGTGATGGCCAAGCCGCTATCGATAAGCACGATGCCGACGTCCCCGTCGCGCTGGGAGCGCTGGAACATGCCCGCATGAGAGTATCTCACTTCGTAATGCAACGTTCGAATTCAGCGAACCGAATAGTGCGATCTTCGCAAGCCACGGCGTATGATCCACGTCCTGAGTCTGTAAAGAATCTAACCTCGATGGAACGCAGCGTGACCCGTGGCTACGATATTCCGTAAAATTCTCTGCCCGGTCGACTTCAGCAATAACTCGATTGCGGCGCTTGATCAGGCGGCAAAGCTCGCTCGGAAAGACGATGCCATGTTGTGCCTGATGCACGTCGAGTTTGTGGCGATGAATAAACCCGCCGAGCTTGCTGACTACAACATCACGTTTTCGACCGAACCTGCCAAGCTCCGGCTCCAGCAGATCGCGCGAAAACACCTGGCCAAGGTGCGGCACGAGATTGTCGTACAAGTTGGATGGCCTGCGGAGCTAATCGAAAAGACCGCTCGGGATTTTAACGTTGATCTGATCGTTATGGCGACTCACGGGCGGACTGGGATTACCCGTCTGTTTCTTGGGAGTATCGCCGAACACGTGATTCGCACGTCGGAGCGTTCGGTCCTTAGCTTAGGGCCCGGAACCGCTATTGGAGCCGTAAAGAAGATTCTCTGTCCGCTTGACTTCAGTCCAAACTCGATCGCTGCGCTGAAGTTCGGATGGCGACTGGCTCAGAAATACCGGGCCACGGTAAGCCTGCTCCACGTAGTACCGGTGCCCTTCGAGCCGTCAGAAGTCCCTGTAGAACCACCAACATCAGAGTGGGGGCAAGACGCTCGAACCCGGCTTGCAAAGGTCGCAGCCGAAAGTCTCGGCGCTACAGGCAAGTGCAAACTGGTGGTGCGAAGGGGCGATCCAGCTAGCGCGATACTCGAAGTCGAAAGGGAATTGCGGCCCGATCTGCTCGTAATGGCTACGCATGCGCAGACGGGATTGAGCCACCTGGTGTTGGGAAGCGTGGCGGAGCGTACGGTTCGCGAATCGGTCGTTCCGGTGCTGACGGTCCGAGGACGGCACGTGGCCTGATCCGCACGTTAACCTAGCAAACTAAAGAGTGTAGCATCTGTGCGGCCGATGCCCCCGCTTCGTGTCAGGCAACGGTTACACACCTCGTATCATTTTATCGAATCCCGGAGGAAGGATTCCGCTGGAAGGTGCTCTCATCTCTGTCGTTCCGCTAGCTATGCTTTCTTCAGCTTCTGCTCACGGGGAGGTGTGCCAGGTGATTAAAAGCTGCCTTTTGACGTTCCGCACGATGAATGAGGATACGAGCCATGATTAGCTGGTCGCAGATTGAGGGCTTACCGCACCCGCTTGGCGCCGTCTGGCTTAGAGAGGAAAGAAGCTACAACTTTGCCCTGTACTCCCGACACGCGACGCGCGTAACGCTCTTGCTGTATACCATGCACGATCTAGTCAATCCGGTGCGGCGCATCTCATTGAATTATCTAATTCATAAATCCGGGCGGATCTGGCATTGTCGGCTCGCGGCTGATGAGGTCGCTGATGCTCGCTACTACGCGTACTCAGTCGAAGGACCGACCGATCCTCACGGAGAGCGTCATTTCTTCGATCCGGACAAAGTCCTGATGGATCCCTATGCTGCGGCGCTATTTCTTCCCCCCGACTTTCGGCGTGGCGCCTCGGTCGGACGCGGATCGAATGCCGGCAGAGCACCTCTTGGTGTGCTCGGCGACCGCACTTCATCCTTCGATTGGAGCGACGAATCCAGACCGAGTCACGCTTCAGATACGATTATCTATGAGTTGCATGTAAGAGGTTTCACCAGGCGCGACAACTCCGGTGTGGCTGCTGATAAGCGCGGCACTTATGCCGGGTTAATTGACAAGATTCCCTATCTGACGGAGTTGGGCATCACTGCGGTCGAATTGATGCCGGTGTTTCAGTACGACCCGGACGAGGATAACTACTGGGGCTATATGCCTCTGAGCTTTTTCTCGCCGCATCAAGGTTATGCCTCGGTTTCGGGTGCCGAAGAGACCGCAGACGAATTCAAGACGATGGTGAAGTCTCTCCATCAGGCCGGGATCGAGGTAATCCTCGACGTGGTATACAACCACACTACCGAGGCCGGACCGGACGGACCGACATATTGTTATCGCGGTATCTGCAACAGCAGCTACTATTTGCTCGATGAGAGCCTAACGCACTACCGCAACGATACCGGGGCCGGCAATGTGCTCCGATCGGCTCATCCAATAGTGCGGCGGATGATAATCGACAGCCTCCGTTTCTGGGTAAGAGAGATGCATATTGATGGGTTCAGATTCGATCTCGCGTCGATCTTTAGCCGCAATAACGACGGGTCCATAAATCTCCAGGATCCCCCCATCATTTCGGAGATCATCAGCGATGAAGGATTTGGAGCGGTTCGCCACATCGCCGAGGCGTGGGACCCGGCGAGCTACGAATTGGGACGTAGCTTTCCCGGCCGATCATGGAGCCAGTGGAACGGCAGATTTCGACGTGACGTTCGCGCGTTTGTTAAAGGCGATCCTGGCAAGGTCACGGATCTGATGAGCCGGATTTATGGCAGTTGTGACTTGTTTCCTGATGACCTCGACAATGCTTACCACCCCTACCAGACGATTAACTACGTGACCTCCCACGACGGATTCTGCCTCTACGATCTGGTCGCTTACAATAGGAAGCACAACCTCGCCAACGGTCAAAACAACAACGATGGAGCCGACAACAATCTGAGCTGGAACTGCGGATGGGAGGGCGACCACGAGGTCCCCGCGGAAGTAATTCAGTTGCGCAAACAGCAAATCAAGAATTTCTTCACCATCCTGATGCTATCTAACGGAACTCCGATGTTCCGCGCCGGCGACGAGTTTATGAACACCCAGGGTGGGAACAATAATCCGTGGAATCAGGATAATGAGACCACCTGGCTCGACTGGGACCGCCTAGAGAAGAACCAAGACATCTTTCGCTTCTTCAAGAGGATGATCGCGTTTCGCAAAGCACATCCGTCGCTGGCGCGCAGCCGATTCTGGCGCGACGACGTGAGCTGGTACGGCGTCGATGGCCAGGTCGATCTGAGTCATTCTTCGCACAGCCTCGCATTCTGTTTGCATAGAGGCTCGCAGCAGGACCGAGATATCTATGTGATGGTCAATGCCTATTGGGAGGACCTGCGAGCTATTACCGAAAGTTGTGGATCGATGACGTCATGAAAAAGGCGGCGTACCCTTCCGCGTGAGCAACGCGAACCCCGGTGGGAGCCGGGTGGAAGGAGACGCCACCGATGCTGAAGGTAGTCGAGAAGCAGGATGCAAGGGAAGCCAGCTGAGGAGCTTTTGCCGCTGGACCAGATCGCGCGCGAGGGCGCACGGCGGATGCTGATCGAAGCGCTTAAGGCGGAGGCCGACGATTACGTCGAGCGCCATCGCGGCGAGCGCGACGAGCACGGACGCGCGCTGGTGGTGCGCAACGGCCTTGCCCAGGGGCGCAAGCTTAC
This sequence comes from uncultured delta proteobacterium, assembly GCA_963761255.1. Classification (GTDB taxonomy): domain Bacteria; phylum Desulfobacterota; class Binatia; order Binatales; family Binataceae; genus DATGKG01. The sequence continues at coordinate 34,024 of CAVXGH010000006.1, read as the reverse complement.
CTTGGGAGCGGGGACCGTAGAGCTTAAGGCACCGCGGATTGATGACCGGCGCCGTGATGAACAAGGAGGTCGCCGGCGCTTCACCAGCCGGATCCTGCCACCGTACATGCGGCGTTCACCCAAAGTAGCCGAGGTGCTGCCCATCCTGTATCTGCGTGGGCTCTCGACCGGCGATTTTCGCCCCGCGCTGGAAGGGTTGCTCGGCGAAGACGCGGCCGGTCTGTCGCCGACCAACATCGCCCGACTTACTGCCTGCTGGGAGCAAGAATACACGCGCCTTTCGCCAGCGCGATCTGGCCGGGCGCGAGTACGTTTACGTGTGGGTCGATGGGGTGCACTTCAATATCCGGCTCGAAGACGACCGGCTCTGCACCCTGGTTATGATCGGCGCGCGGCCCGACGGCGAGAAGGAGTTGCTCGCGGTCGAGGATGGCTACCGGGAGAGCGCGGAGAGCTGGAAGGCGCTGCTGCGCGATCTCAAGCGGCGCGGGATGGCCGCGCCGGTGGTGGCGGTGGGCGACGGCGCGCTGGGATTCTGGGCCGCGGCCCGCGAGGTCTGGCCCGAGACCCGCGAGCAGGGTTGCTGGTGCCATAAGCTCGTCAATGTGCTCGACAAGCTGCCCCAACGGCTGCAGCCCCGCGCCAAGCGCGCGTTGCACGAGATGATGTACGCGGAGTGCCGCGCCGACTGCGAGGCCGCACGCGCGCGTTTCGAGGCGGAGTATCAGCCCAAGTACTCCAAGGCGGTCGAGTCGCTCACAGCCAATTGGGAACGGCTGGTTACTTTCTTCGACTTTCCCGCCGAGCATTGGAAGCATCTGCGCACCACCAACGTGATCGAGTCGCCGTTCGCCACCGTGCGCTTGCGCGAGCGCGCGACCAGGGGCGCCGGTTCCAGAACCAAAGGACTGCTGATGGCGTTCAAGCTGCTCGAGATGGCCCAGCTTCGCTGGCGCCACCTCGATGGCGCTCAGCTATTGCCGCTGGTTCGTGCGAGGAGTGAAGTTCGCCGATGGAGTCCAGCTCGATCCTGCGAAACAGGTTACTCAGTCAACTGACAATCAACCTAGGGAAGCCGCCTGATCATGACCGGCCGATCCACGACATTGGACAATAACTCGAGGACCTGAATTTCCGAATTCAAGAAGGCGAGGTGAGAGACTGAATACGAATCGCCGACACCAGTAAACCGAGTCCGCTCGACCTGCTGGAGAGTGGCAGCGAGGAACCAGTCGCCTCGCCCGATTACAAGGTCAAAGCCAGATCAGTCGTAGTGCTTTTACGAGGCGCTTGAGCCGGAACCATATAGCTGATGATTCAATGGGATATTGCCGAGCTACGTGCCCTGCAGCCGCAGTTCTCGTCCGGGCCGCCGCTCTCATCCCTCAGCGCCGATCACGCAGATCACGTCGACCGTATAGCAGGAAGAAGAACAGCACGACTATGATCAAGCCTTCGAACACACCGGAGAGGACTGGGAGCAAAGGCTTTGTAATCTGGTTAAAGTCGGACTCCTTGGACGGGACCTGTGCCGAAGTCGAGACGGATGCCCCAATTCGACTGGGAATGGGAGGGTGAAGCCGTTGCTGGACGTCCTTCACTCCATCTTCGACACGTTGGAGCCAAAACGGCGTGCCTCCTTGGAGGGCGGCTATTTTGTTCGCGATATTGTCCGTGTAGTCAGTTACCCGTACGGCGACGGATGTAAGTTGTAATGTTACGAAGTATCCGATCGAAACCACGATCGAAATCGCCACTATCACCACCAGAGCCGAACTGATGAAGCGTCCTAAAAAACGCTCCAGACGGCCGGCCACCGAACTGAAGATCACGGCCAGAAGCGAAGCGATGGCGAGCGGAATGAATATATCTTTGGCGAAATAGAGAACAGCTGTCGCGATGATTATCGCGACAATCGGCCGCGAAGCCCGCCCATCCTCCGGTTTTTCCCGGCGATCATCGTCGACCCTAGATACAGCAAGTTCTTCCATTGTGAGCAGGCCTCCGGGGCAGCCCGCGGAGGGGTCGGCACCGCTGTAACATCTGTCTATGTTCAGTATTCTGCAGATTGTCGCATCGTGCGACGGATGCCGTTTGAGCTAAGTTTGTTGTCTGCTCTACAAGATGTCGGCAATCACGTGGAACGGCCATTCGACAACCGATACTACACCATTGCCGACCGATCCGACCGCGCTGCCGGTATCGTCGCCCACTTCGTCGGTCTTGTTGGCTGCGGTCGCGCATGCCACAAAGGTTAAGGGCGCGCACAGAGCCAAAATGGGAACAAGAAGTCGCAATTTCATCATGACGAAGCTCTCCAGTGTCTAAAGTGCAACAATAGCCTATCAGACAAATCAGAGCTATTAGAAGTAATCGCCGGGAGGTGTTCTCGCGGGCACATAAATAACTGTTAAGTATCGGATGGGTCCGCTGGCTACCTTCAGGTCGTCCTTATTTGACGAGTTGTGCCCAGCGCGGCCTCGATACGGGAGCGACAATTTCCACGAGGTCCTTCTGGCTCCGAGCGCCGAAAGCAATCAACAAAGCGGAAGAGCCACTTTGGCCTTCATTCCGAACACGGCGACGCATCCGTCGACTTCTCGGGGCGCGGACCGCTTTCACAAATCGCAGCTCCCATTGTCTCAAAATTAGATCGTGCCCTGTGGCAGAGCCTGCCATCCGCAGGTTTGTCTGTCACAAACGTAGGCAGCGGCGAGCGACTGGAAAACTCGATCTCAACGACGGAAGTGACACAGCGCAAACTACCCGGCTCGACCGGCCCAAAGGCCGACGCATGCTGGCGGTCCGACGCCCGTGCGTCGAGAAGCGTCTGGGAAGATACTTTTGGTGCTTCAAATAACCAACTGCATGCAATCGCAATATCTATAACCTCACCAGCCTTGTAACGTAAACTCGGTCGGGATCGACATATGACTCGTTTCCCGAATTGATTCAGCCCGGACAGCAGTCCTTCCTTGCCTTTGACCGCGTTCCAGCTAGACCAACTTCAAATCCAATCGCCAAGGCCTGCGGAGATCTCGCATGTATATTCCCTTTTCGCTCGGAGGACTCGTGCTGATCCTCGTCGTGATCTGGCTGATCCGCGGCTAACGAACCGGCCTCTGATCGGACCTTCCTCAGCGGTTGTCATTGGCGCTAATGTTGATAGGCGGTACTGACAGCCGTACTAACTGAACGCAATTAGGTCTTTCGGCCGCGCTATTCGTAATCGGCGGTGGAACTTCCACCGAGAAAACTACCAAGGAAACCAGCAACACCACGACATATGTCCCGGCGCCAGGGCCTCAGGTTGTCGACCAGGCGCCGCCGATGGCAGTGATTCCGGCATCCGCGGTCACAACTACCCGAGCAGCGCTTCGACTGATCGCACGAGCGATACGAAACAATCGGGAGTCGGCAGCGAGGGCACTGAGGAAAATACCAGCAGTCATCACAGCGAATCGACGACTGTAACTCCGAGCAACTAAAGCAGCTGATCGCCCTTTAGATGAGTGGCGAAGGACCATCGCGGTCCCTCGGCTCCAAGTTAATAAGATATTGTCGAGAAGTAGTATGAGCGAATATTGTCGAAAGGCGTTGATCGCGACGGCGACCCTCTGGATCGCCGCAGGCTCTGTCACAGGTCCGGGTCAGGTGCTAGCCCAGCAACGGACAGAGTCTGGCGCTGTTTTGCGCCTGGATGAAAGTGTTCAAAGCTCTGCCAGTCACCACTATTTGTCTCCAGCCGAGCGTGCGAAGGATGACCTGCTTATAGCCGAGGTCAAAAGCGCTTTGGCCAAAGATGGAGTTGTTGACGATCATCCAGTCGCAGTGGATTGCGACCACGGCAAGATACTATTGAGCGGAGTCATCGGGTCAGCCGCACAAGCGCAGCGCGCCGGCGATATAGCAGCGGGCGTCCTGGGACTCGTGGGTGGCCGGGGCGCCTGGCCAGCCGACGACTCGGGGGGGCTTCGTCATGTGGCCCCCGCACGAAAGAGATGGACTTCAAAATTTTGACCGATAAGTCAGGGATTCTCGCAGTCATCGACTCTTCCAGCTCAGCCGCACGGACCACCAGCTGCCTGCCCTGTCGAATCACCATCCAGTCGCGCTCCATGCGCGCCAGATGTTCGGTGACTCGCGGTCGAGAAGCTCCCACCAGGTTCGCCAGGCTGCGTTGGCTCAGGGCCACCCGGAGTAGCGTGCCGCGAGAGTCCGCGATGCCGAAGTCCGCACACAATTCCAGCAGCGCCAGTCCGATCCGCTCGTGAAGACCGAGACTCAGGAAGCTGGAGCCGCGCAACAGTAGCCGATACCACTGCTGAAGATTATTTTGATGGAAGTTCCTGAATGCCGAAGGCGACGAATGCGAGGCAATCTCATCGAAGCGATCCCATCCGACGCTGCCTACTCGGCAGTCATCATACGCTTCGATCTGGAATCGCGACGGGGTGAAAGGGAGCGTGGGAAATTACGGGATTGGTCCGGGCGGCAGGAGCGCGACCAGGATGTGCTCGGATCTAATGTTCAGGCACGTAATGCTTGCGGTTCCAGCCAAAAGGACGTGCGCACTGGAGGCCAACTCCGATTCGCGCACGATTACGTCATGCCGGGCGAAGTTGGTGGTCTCCATGACAGACAAAAGTTGCAGTCGGTCGGGGTTGGAAAGCCAGGAAAATGCGGTGAGCGGGCCCAGAAGCTCAAGATCGGTCGCGCGCGCTCTATGTTCACTAATCAAGTTAACATCTATAGTCGTCCTTCTATTCCATTCCGGCTGATAAGGGAAACGTCAATGTTCTTCATCGGACCAATCTGTCGTGCTTCAGAGACCCATTCCAATGAACATCAAACGGTCTGCCGAGCGAGCGAACCGTCTCTAAAGCTCTCGAAAACCACATAACGCGACAGGCTGTTTTCCAGGTTTCGACGATCGAAGTTCAACCCGAAAAATCTCGGGCGTGCCTTCGGTTACCTGGCTAAAGCCGATTCGGAGGATCTATGAAGGGAATCATTCTGATAGGCGCCGTGCTGGCTCTGCTGGGACTACTGGGATTGGCGATTCCAGTATTCTCGACTACGCAAACCAAAGACGTCGCAAAGATCGGTAACTTGAAGATTCAGGCTAACGAGCAAACCTCGCACGTAGTCCCGCCGATGCTTGCGGGTGGTGCGTTGGTAATCGGACTGGCGCTGGTGAGCGTCGGCTACATGAAAAATTAAGGGGTTGGCGAGTTCGCTTCTTTGCCGGCGCTGAGATGGAATGGAGACTGATGTCACCACTCCATCCCGAGGCCAGCCCCCACGGTTCAGCAGTTAGTCGCGATGATTGCTGTCGTTGTGGTCTGCCTTGCTCCAGCTCCAGCCGCTATGCCCTTTCGAATACTTCTCGCCATGGACGCCATCCCATCGCCAGTCTTTTCCCTGTTGGCTCCAGCGACCTTGCTTTCCCTGGTACCAATGATTGTTGTACTGCTCAGGGCTTTGTCCGTTGTGGTGCTCGGCGAAAGCCGCTCGGTCATTCTGACAGGCCTTGCTGTTGCTGTTGGCGCAGGCGCTGTAGTTGTAACTATTTGCGAGGGCGAGTCCGCTGCTGAGGGTCGCGAATGCGATAGTTAGTAAAAATATTTTCACTGCCATTACCTCTATGGTTAAGTCGAAAATTTATCAGGGCCACTTAGGCGGTTTATTTCTTCGATGCTACGCCTTTCACTTTATCGATCACTTTATCGATACCATCCTTCAAGGCGCCGCTTGCCTGATCGGTCTTACCTTCATTCTTAAGGCTCTGATCGTTAGTCAGAGCGCCGACCGCTTCTTTCACACGACCTTTGATTTTGTCAGTTGTTCCGCTCATGCGTTCCTTCGGTTGGCGAAACAGTCTTCGATGAAACCCGCTCCGCAAAGCGCAAAATGAAGCACTGCTACGCGATCCTGTACGGGCCTTTACTGCGATGCCTGGGGTTGGTCGAGTGGAGAGTGGTCAAAGGCGAGAGGAAGGAGCCACCATCGGACCGGATCAAAGTCGGACTCGAATCTTATGTCGATCCCGACCATCTTCGAGTCTGGGCCGACGCGCCTGCGATGTCAATCTGATTGCGCTCCCGCTTCGAGAATGCTGTGCGCGATCGGTTACGTGAAGAACCAAGTCCGACGTTCGATCGCCGCTATGGCCGGGCCATTCTGTTAGGTTTATGACATGCGCGCAGGCCCCACCTCAGGAATCCGTAAACTTCGGGGACTTAAGAACATTTCCTGGCTTACCCAGCGCCAATTAAACCGGCTGGCGGATGCGCTCACTACCAGTCGGGTGGAAAAGCGGGGCATCATCTTCGATGAAAAATGCGCTCCCGATGCCGCTTACGTGCTGCTCTCAGGGGTCGCGCGCATCACGTGCAGCAATCGCAGCGGCGCCCGAACGCTGGTGATAATGGTGGCGCCGGGCATGATTCCAGGTGTTCCTCCAGCTTTTGCGGGTGTCCGGTATAGCTTCCGGTGCGAAGCCGTAACCGAGTGTCAGATCGGGACCGTCTCGCTCGACACTTTCATCGAAATCGCACTCGGAGTGGCTTCGGCCGATTTCAAGCTGATGGCGGCAAGCTATTCCGGCCGCTGGGACCTGGTCCAGTTGCGCTGTTCGAATTTCATGGGCTGTACGCTCGAAGAACGTGTCGCGCTGATCTTACTGGAGCTGAGCGAGAATTTCGGCACCCCTGATGCCCAAGGAGTTAGACTGACGGTGGCGGCGACGCACAAGGACATTGCGGAACTGGTCGGAGCCTCGCGTCCGCGGGTGACCGAATATCTCACCGGCTTTGAGCACAAACATCTGATCGAACGCGATGGCCGCCAGACTGATTATCCGGCGCGACCGGCTGGAAAGTTTTCTCGCGCGGTGATTGGTGGATCGGATGAGGATCAGAACCATCTGATCAGATCTTCACGATTTCGAATGGGACGCCCGCCTCGGTCAGCCGATTCACGGTCAAATCCCCATACGGATCGGCGACGTAAATCGCGCCTCGCGATTCGTGATACGCGACGATGGTAGGATGGAGGAGCACACTTAGGGGCGTCTTCAGTACCTCGAAGATGGGAGCAGCAGCTGCTGGGCGAGATAACGATTTTGGTCATTGCGAGCACCGGGGAAGTTCCGAGGTGATCCGGGAGGGCTGGAGGTCGATGTGGAGAGGTGGTCGAGGGCTTCCGGGCACCCCTAGTGTCCGCCGCGATGGTCGGTTCATGCAACCAACTTATGTCCTCTCGATCACGAACCTGTTCGTTCCCGTTGAAAGTATTATCATCGCAGCGCTGACACTTAACAGAGAAAGAATGGAAGCTCTACGAAACCCCATTGCGCCGCAAGACTCCGGTCCAATGGATTCCCCAAATGCTACGACTTGCCCCGCCGCAGAGCCTGTTTGCCTGCTGCTCTCAACTGAGCTTCTGCGGCCAGCCAATCGTCCAGATCGCTTCCCGGCTCATCCGCGCGCCGCGCGATGAAAAGCTCATAGGCGTGATAGCGAATCTCTTCGTCTGTCGGCCAGGTCTCGTCCATTTCAGTTCTTCGCGCCATAATGTTCCGTTTATCCGGTAGCTCTCAGATAGGTTTAGTCGGCGCGGTCGGCGGCCGCGCGGTCGATAACAGGCGGAGCGAAGGGGCTTCACGCCATTGCGATCGCGGCCCAAAGCAAAGCCGCGATGACACATGCGCCTGTCATCCCGGCGAACCAGTCAACCAACGGTATCCACTCGATAGGTTGCGAAACCAAATCTCTGGTTCGTAAGTCCATTTTATATTTCGTTTGGTCAGTTGATGGCGCTCTTATCGATTCAAGCGGCTCCATCATTTGTAGGATGGGGCCGCTTGCTCTTCAGAGCGGAGACGATCCTAGTATGTCGTGCTCTTGCTGCTCGAGGACTTCTCGGAACTCGAACTTCCACTCGGCGAAGTCTCGCTGGCGGCTGAATCTGATGACGACCGCTCCGAGACGACTGGCGCTGCCACGACTGCAGGCGCCGCGACGACTGCGATAGGCGCGGGTTGGACCATAACCACCGCCGGCGCAGGAGCGGCAGTGACAGTCTCGCTATGTTGGCTTTCCGAAGTCTTCTCGACGGTGTCGGTGCCCGCGCATCCAATGACGGCGCTTCCGAATAGTATTGCTACTCCAAATGACAGTGCGGCGGTTTTCAATCGATTTTTCATGGTATTCAAAACTCCTCGTTGCGGTTCGGCTGAGCGGAAGGATGGCTGAGCGGGAGAGCGTGAGCGATGATCCGATCACGATGAGGCTGGTGCCTTGCGTCAAGATACGGTCGGCGCCGCGGCTAATGCCAACCCACATCGATTTGGTTGGTACTGTGAAGAACCAATGTGCCGGTAAGTCCAACTCCGGCAATTTCGATCAAAGTGTTCTTTGGATAACCGATTATCCAGTTTCAGTGGCGTTGTTTCCTTGTGCCATCGATGGTTCGAGGCAGAGTATCCGATCAGGTCTCCCCCGCCGGCGCGGTCTGATTGAAAAGGAGCCAACTTCGATGTCCCCGGATAGCGGCTATACCCACACACATTCACGATCGACCGTGCCGGCGGTCCCTCGCTGAGCATCGGCCCATGTCGATAGAGAGCTACGAGCATGGTCACGAAGAGAAAAACTGGGCGGCATACTTCGAAGCTCTGGCGCACTCGCAGTACTTTCCTGCGCCATTAACTCGGCGCAATATCGTCGGCGAGGCAAATTTGCAATTCGCGGTTATGCAAGAAACCGTGCAATGCCTTCTACGTTATCGGCTGTCACCCAGTGCCGCGGGCCGGCGCGAAATGTCCGAAGGGCTGGCGTGGGTGAATCTCCACGGCAATCATGATCGGTTTTCATTTGATTCGATTTGCCAGGTCTTCGAGGTTGACCCAGGAATGCTTCGTCAACGCCTGAACTCCATAGGCCGCAGGTTCCGTTCGCGTTCTCCATTTTTCGGGAGATAAGTCTTATGCGGAAAGTAGTCACATTCATTGGTGTAGTCACAACCATGGCGGCCCTCGGTTCGCTAATTTTTCTGGTCGAAAAAGCCGACACCGGGGAAGAGTGGGCTGCTATGGCCTTGTGGTTTGCGCTTTGCGATTGGCTCCTGCCGAATCCGCGATCGGATTCCTTGCGCGAAACCGAAAGCCCTACGACGCTGCCGCCTCGCATCGGAGTCGCGTCCGATGCCCGCAATCGGGAACCGCGGGCTCGCGCCGCTCTTGCTGCTCAGCGATGAAAACTACCTTCGCTCATTAAGGTAGAGCGGCAAGTCGCCAATCGGGGCGCTCACCGTCATCGCCAAGGCTCCTGCGATGGTCGTCCGCTAAGCGACCCGGGTGAGTGGTGCGCCACCGGATAGCTGCGGAATGCACCCGGCGCGGCAAGGATGATCGGCGACGAGAGCACGTTTCCACCACTTCTGTCGCGCAGAGAACAGTTTCTCGTTGATGCCCGAGCATCTCTGCGCCTAAAGTCGACATGCGGGGCCCAAATACTCTGCATGCGGAGGTACCGATATGAACAAACAGTCGCGTTTTGCGGTACGTCCCGTTCTGGTGGACTTAGTTAGAGTGGCGGCTCTCGCTGCTGGAAAAATGTGGCGGGAAGTTCAGCCGCCTCCGCCGGAGCGAAACACGGGTACTTGCCCGATACGAACAGATTGCCGCAACTGGCCATACTGCGGATGCGACAAAGTACAGAGATATAATCAGTCGTGATGTTCGCAGGCTGCGTAACGCTTGTGCTTGTGGTTTTTCTGGCGCTCCCCCGGGAAGTCGTAAAATCTGAGCATCGCAATTCATAGTAGTCCTCGAACCACAAGTCGGTCCCAAGCCGATCAAGTCGTCCCATGCGCAGCAAGTTCAACTTTCGTTCCCAGCACAATTGCCGACCGATTTGGTGGAATAGCGGCTCCGGGGTCCGACCGAAAAGAGAAGAGTGACCGTGCGTTTTCGAGTCTTATCGTAAGAGCTTGTCGCGCTCAACGTCGCGAAGCTGTGGGATTTGGTCCGCAAATTCAAATGAACAGATTATTCAACTATTTTGGCCACGCCCGGGCCGTCGCCACTGACCGTTGGGTAAGTTGAATCCTGGATTCCTTCGGGTCCTCAAACGCCCGGCCGCATCGTTCGCGCGCGACATCGAGGAGCCGATCCGCTCGGAACTGTTCAGCATTGAGCGGCTCGAACAGCATGGCGAGACCCTTGCGGTCGCCCAGCGCGTCACTGAGCATCCAGGCGCCGGACGTCCGATGGCAGCGCGGATACGCGACAACGCGCGAGTACTGCTCGAAGTGTACCGCGGCACCGCCACTGCGATACGGGAAGAACGCACTATCACACCCGCGGCTGAATGGCTGGTGGATAACTTTCACGTCGTAGAGGAGCAGATTCGCGAAATTCGCGACGACCTTCCCCGCGGCTTCTATCGTCAACTGCCCAAACTTGCTGACGGTCCGCTGCAAGGCTATCCCCGCGTCTTCGGAGTCGCCTGGGCTTTTGTCGCCCATAGCGATAGCCACTTCGATCCGCAGGCGCTCATCAGGTTCGTGCAGGCCTACCAGCGCGTTCAACCGCTTACAATTGGCGAGCTATGGGCCGTCGCGATTACCCTCAGGATCGTGCTGGTGGAGAACCTCCGGCGTTTGGCCGCGCGGATCGCCAGGGACCGGAGCGCGCGCCAACAAGCCGACGCACTGGCCGATCGGCTTCTCGGGGATGGTGGCCACGAGACTGAACCAGCAGCAATCGCTCTTAAAGCCTTGGGCCGATCGCCACTATCAACGGCCTTTGCGGTCCAGTTGGTTCAACGCCTGCGCGATCAGGATCCCAAGGTAACGCCGGCACTGCTCTGGCTCGATCAACAGCTGCGTGCACAGGGGACTACCGCTGACGAAGCAGTCCGCGCGGTGCATCAGGGGCAAGGCGCGACGAACGTTACGGTGCGCAACGTGATCACCAGCATGCGCCTGATGTCGGCCGTCGATTGGGCGGAATTCTTCGAAAGCGTGAGCATGGTCGATGCGGTTCTGCGTGCCGACAGCGACTTCGCCGCGATGGACTTTGCGACTCGGGACGGTTACCGGCACGCAATCGAGAAACTCGCGCGCGGTTCCGGGCACACCGAGATCGAGGTTGCCCAAGCCGCAATCGCGGCGGCCAAGCGCGCAGCACCGGAAGGCCCCAATCGCGATGGCGCGACTGCTCGACGGGAGCGTGACCCGGGCTATTACCTGATCTCGCGCGGGCTTCATGCGCTTGAGAAAGAACTCGGATTCCGAGCCCCGATTCGCGACTGGATAGCGCGCGCTAATGCGGAAGCTGGAATCATCGGTTACCTGGCGACCATCACGGTCGTCTGCGCAGTTATCCTCGCCACGGTGCTATTCGCTGTCGCCGAGTCTCACCTCTCCGGATGGTCCTTCTTCATCCTTACGATCATCGGAGTAATCCCGGCGATGGACGCTGCGGTAACGATCGTTAATCGCGCAGTCACGATTTGTATCGGCCCAGCGGCGATTCCCGCGCTCGAGCTTCACGACGGAGTACCGTTAAGCCTGCGCACTATGATCGCAATGCCCACGCTACTAACCACGCAGGCGGAACTCGAAGAACAGGTCGAACGTCTGGAGGTTCACTACCTGGCGAGTCCCGACGGCGATTTGCGCTTCGCGCTGCTCTCGGACTGGTGCGATTCCCCGACTGAGAGTGCAGTGGGCGACGACGAGTTGCTCAGGCGCAGCCACCAGCGCGATCGCACGCTTGAACCAGCGTCACGGGCCGGCCCCGGACGGCAAGCGATTCATGCTGCTACATCGGCGGAGAGTGTGGGACGGGGCAGAAGGAAAGTGGATGGGGTGGGAGCGCAAGCGGGGCAAACTGCATGAGCTGAATCGATTGCTTCGCGGCGCGACCGATACCAGCTTCATCGGATTGGATAGTGGTTCCCCACTAGTGCCAGCTGGCGTCCGCTATGTGCTCACCCTCGATGCTGATACGCGGCTGCCGCGCGGAGTGGCCAAGCGGCTGGTCGGCAAGATGGCTCATCCGCTTAACGCTCCGCGCTTCGACGCACAATGCGGCCGCGTGGTCGAAGGATACGGAGTGCTCCAACCGCGAGTCACCCCGTCGTTGCCGACCGGGCGCGAGGGATCGATTTTCCAGCGCGTGTTCTCAAGTGCGAGCGGCATCGACCCGTACGCGTTCGCGGTCTCCGACGTGTACCAGGATCTGCTTGGCGAAGGCTCCTACAGTGGCAAGGGAATCTACGATGTAGACATCTTCGAAGCGGCACTGAGGGGGCGTGTTCCCGACAACACACTTTTGAGTCACGATCTCTTCGAGGGCACCTTTGCGCGCTCGGGATTGGCCTCAGACGTTGAGGTGGTGGAGGAATTTCCGTCGCGTTACGACGTTGCCGCTGCCCGCCAGCATCGATGGGCTCGCGGCGACTGGCAACTCCTGCCATGGATTTTTGGACGCGTGCACGCCGGCGTCGATTGCGGCCGCATGAATGCTGGCGATCCGCGCTCGGCGATCCCGGCTCTTGGGCGCTGGAAGATGATTGACAACCTGCGCCGGACGTTGTCGGCGCCGACCGCATTGATCGCGTTGGTTGCCGGATGGTCACTGCCTTTTTCCGCCGCCCTGATATGGACCGGATTCGTCGTCGCGTCGATCGCGACAGCTCCGATGCTCCCGTTCATCACCGGAATCGTGCCGCGCCGCCTCGGGATCTCCAAGCGTAGCCATCTGCGCGCGGTCGGCACCGACCTCGCCGCCGGGTTGGCGCAGATCGCGATGCTGCTAACCTTGCTTGCGCATCAAGCTTGGCTGATGAGCGACGCGATTGTACGGACTCTCTATAGAATGTTCGTAAGTCATCGGAGATTGCTCGAATGGGTGACTGCGGCGCAGGCGAAGTTGACGACGCGTCTCGATCTCCGTGGATTTTACAAGAGGATGGCTGGCAGCGTCGCGCTGGGCACTGCTGCCGCAATTCTTGTAGTGTTCGAAGACAATCGTACGGGGTTGGTTGCCGCTCCATTCGCGATCCTCTGGATATTGGCACCGGCGATAGCACGATGGGCCAGTCTCCCGCCGCCGATAGCGGGCACCAACCCGGTCTCTGCTTCCGACGTGCAAGCACTCCGAGTGAGCGCACGCCGCACTTGGCGTTTTTTCGAGAAGTTTGTGACTGCGGAAGACCATATGCTTCCGCCCGACAACTTTCAGGAAGATCCCGCCCCTGTCCTTGCCCATCGGACCTCACCGACCAATCTCGGACTCTACCTTCTGTCAGTGATCACGGCTCACGATTTCGGGTGGACCGGTACGCACGAAACGATTGAGCGACTGGACGCCACGCTAACGTCGATGAATCGCTTGGAGCTTTTTCGTGGCCACTTCTACAACTGGTACGAAACCCGCGATCTGCGCCCGCTGGAACCGAAATACGTTTCCTCGGTGGATAGCGGGAATCTCGCGGGACATCTGATCGCGCTCGGCTAACGCCTGCCGCGAGATGATTGCCCGTCCGGTTCTGGATCCGCAGCGGACCGCGGGAATAGAAGACCTGATTGCGCTGACCCGCGAGTCGCTCGCCCTGCTTGCCTCCGATTCTCGAACTCATATCGTCACGCCCAAGCAACTGGACGAGGCGCTCGACAGGTCTTTGCGTTGTCCTTCGATCGGAACCGAAGACTCCCGCGGCAGCCTGTGCGCAGATGGCGGAACTCTCGCTGCATTCCGACTCGGTCAGCGACATAGCGCGAGCGCTGATCCAGGACCGCGCCGATGCGGAGGCCACCGAAGTCCTGGCGTGGGCGGAGTCGCTGCGCGCATGCATCCGGAGTCACCAACGTGAAATCGAACTGCTGCTGCCCTGGGCGGCTCTTCTCGTCAACGAGGCGACACCTACTCCTTGCTCTGCGAATCTGCGTCCATTTTCGGGGACGAAGCATTCGAAATTTATTGTCTCTCGATGCCGACCCTGGCTACGCTGTCCGATCGATGCGAGCAGGCGACCGGCATCCTGACTGCATCGCCGGATGGAGCTCGCGGCCAACCCCGCCGAATCAGGCGACTCGCTCGCACGAATCGATGCGATGCTCGCGGCGCTTGCAAGTTCGGCGCGCGGAGCAAAATCGCTCGAGCGACGTCTGACCGACATCGGCGCTATGGCGGGCAGAATGTTCGACGCGATGAAGTTCGACTTTCTTTTCGATCCCACACGCCAATTGCTTTCGATCGGATATCGCGTCACCGATGGCAGCCTGGACCCGAACTGTTACGACTTGCTCGCTTCGGAAGCGCGTCTGGCGAGTTTCGTGGCAATCGCGAAGGGCGATGTCCCAGCCCGTCACTGGTTCCGGCTGGGGCGTCCCATGACTCCGGTGGATCGCGGTTCCGCACTGATTTCCTGGTCGGGGTCGATGTTCGAGTACTTGATGCCGTCGCTGGTGATGCGCGCCCCAGTTCGGGAGTCTGCTCGAACAGACCAACCGATTAGTGGTTCGCCGGCAGATGAAGTATGGCGCCGAGCTTGGAGTGCCGTGGGGTGTTTCGGAATCCGCATTCAACGTGCGAGATCTCGAACGCACCTACCAGTACTTGAACTTCGGGATCCCCGGGCTCGGCCTTAAGCGCGGCCTGAGCGAGAATATCGTAGTCGCGCCATACGCGACCGCATTGGCCTCGATGGTAGATGCGGAAGCGGCAGTGTTGAATTTCAAGCGGTTGTTTCTGGCCGGCGGTCTCGGCCGCTTCGGCTGGTACGAAGCGCTGGACTACACGCCGTCGCGGGTACCGGAAGGTGCGACAGTCGCAATCGTTCGAGCCTATATGGCCCATCATCAGGGCATGACCCTGGTCGCGATTGCGGACACTTTGCTGGATGGTGCGATGCGCGCGCGCTTTCATTCCGAGCCAATCATTCAAGCAACTGAGCTATTGCTCCAGGAACGGACGCCGCGCGACGTCGCGGTTGCTCACCCGCGTGCCGAAGAGGTCAAAACCGAACGCAACATTCGCGAGACCCTTGCGCCGATGATTCGCCGTTTCCACTCGCCGCACGACCTGATCCCGCGTACCCATCTGCTGTCCAACGGCAGGTATACTGCGATGATCACTGCTGCAGGCTCGGGATTCAGCCGTTGGCGAGAGATCGCGGTCACGCGATGGCGCGAGGATGTCACCTGCGATTCGTGGGGCTCGTACATCTTCTTACGCGATTTGGGCACCGGGAAAGTATGGTCGGCGGGTTACCAACCGAGCGGCGTCGAGGCGGATAGTTACGAAGTCGAGTTCTCCGAGGATCGGGCGGAAATCGTGCGCCACGACGGTGCCCTTACAACTA
Source organism: uncultured delta proteobacterium (assembly GCA_963761255.1). GTDB lineage: Bacteria > Desulfobacterota > Binatia > Binatales > Binataceae > DATGKG01. The sequence goes on along the minus strand of CAVXGH010000006.1, from coordinate 18,644 downwards.
CGCTCGAAGTGGCGGTCTCGCCGGAGGATGACGCGGAGGTTCGGCGTGTTTCGATCTCGAATCTCGGCAATCGGGTCCGCGAGATAGAGCTGACTTCGTATGCGGAATTGGTGTTAGCACCCGACGCAGCCGATACCGCGCATCCCGCCTTCTCCAAGATGTTTGTCCAGACCGAGTTTGATCCTCAGATCGGCGCTCTTCTTGCGACCCGGAGGCTACGCTCACCTGCCGATTCACAGGTCTGGGCCGCGCATCTGGCGGTTGTCGAAGGCGAGTCAATCGGGGATCTCCAATTCGAAACCGATCGCGCGCGTTTCCTAGGACGTGGGCGCAACACCTATGAAGCGATCTCGGTAATGGACGGACGGCCGCTGACGGATACTACAGGAACAGTACTCGATCCGATCTTCAGTCTTCGCCGCCGCGTCCGAATACCAGCGGGTGCAACAGCGAAGGTGGCTTTCTGGACAATGGTCGCGCCGACGCGGGCGGAGGTGCTCGATCAGGCCGACAAGCATCACGACTCCAACGCTTTCGATCGCGTGGTGACGCTCGCGTGGACGCAGGCGCAAGTGCAGTTGCATCACCTGAGAGTGGATGCTGACGAGGCACATCTGTTTCAGCGGCTAGCCAATCGCGTGCTCTACTCAGATCCGACGCTGCGGCCGTCGCAGGACGTGCTGAAGCGAGGTGAGGGCGGCCCCGCGCTGCTTTGGGGCAGTGGCATCTCGGGCGATCTGCCGATTGTGCTGGTTCGAATCGATGAACCGGAAGACTTGGAAATCGTTCGCGAGCTGGTGCGTGCTCACGAATATTGGCAGATGAAACGTTTCGACGTCGATCTTGTTATTCTGAACGAGCGGCCCCCTTCCTACGATCAAGATCTGCAGACCACACTCGAGGCTCTCGTTCGGGCGAACCGCGCGCGGCCGTATTCCGACGCGGAAGGTGTCCGTGGAAACGTGTTCGTCTTGCGGGCTGACCAGGTTCCGGTCGAAGCGCGACGACTCCTTCAGACCGTGGCGCGAGCAGTACTACTGAGCCGGCGCGGGACACTTTCGGAGCAGGTTAAACGTCTTGAGATTTTCGCGCCGGCTGCTGCCCCGCCGCCGCGTCGCTCCCCTGCGATTCGTCAATCCGAAGCCACCTTGGCGCGACCCGCACTGGAGTTTTTCAACGGCCTCGGTGGCTTCGCCGCTGACGGTCGTGAATACGTAACCCTTCTCGGCCAAGGGCAATGGACGCCCGCGCCATGGATCAACGTGATCGCCAATCCCTCGTTTGGCTTCCAGGTCTCAGTCGAGGGCTCGGGCTATACCTGGTCGCTCAATAGCCGCGAAAATCAAATCACCCAGTGGTCGAACGATCCGGTCGGCGATCGTCCGGGTGAAGTGATCTACATTCGCGATGAAGATACTGACGAGCTGTGGGGACCGACCGCCTTGCCGATTCGCGAGAACGTCGGAGCCTACTCCGTTCGTCACGGTCAAGGCTACAGCATTTTCGAGCACACCTCGCACGGGGTTTCGCTTGAACTCACGCAGTACGTTCCGATTGAAGACTCAATCAAAATCTCGCGCTTGAAGATCCGCAATCTCTCGGCGCGCGCGCGCAATCTCTCTGTGACCGCGTATGTCGAGTGGGTCCTTGGTACTTCGCGCGGGGCCTCAGCGCCGTTTGTGGTGACCGAAATAGATTTTGATTCTCGCGCGATGCTCGCACGGAATTTGTTCAACACGGAATATGGGAGTCGCATGGCTTTCGCCGACCTGAACGGACGTCAACTTTCATGGACCGGCGACCGCACTGACTTTCTCGGCCGCAACGGCCATCTCGACAATCCGGCCGCACTTGCGACCGCCGCGCCGCTCTCAGAGCGCGTCGGTGCCGGGCTTGATCCCTGCGGCGCCCTGCAAACCCGTATAGAGCTCCAGCCAAACGCCGAGACCGAAGTGGTTTTCTTTCTCGGGGAGGCTGCGTCCAGATTGGAGGCGCTTTCCCTGGTCGCGAAGTACCGAACCGCTGACCTCGACGCTGTATTCGCTGCGGTAGCGAGCCAGTGGGACGACATACTCGGCGCGGTTCAGGTTAAAACCCCCGATCGTTCGATGGATATCATGCTGAACCGCTGGTTGCTCTATCAGACTCTGGCCTGTCGTGTCTGGGCGCGATCGGCATTCTACCAAGCCAGCGGCGCATACGGCTTTCGCGATCAGCTTCAGGATGTAATGGCGTTGACTGTGTCGAAGCCTGCCATGACACGAAACCAAATATTGCGTGCCGCCGCGCGTCAGTTCGTGGCGGGCGACGTTCAGCACTGGTGGCTTCCGCCGTCGGGTCAAGGGGTTCGCACGCGGGTGGCCGACGACCGCGTCTGGTTGCCGTTCACCGTGGCTCATTATCTCGAGGTCACGAACGATCTCGGGATTCTCGACGAGCCGATTCCTTTTCTTGATGGCCCCGTTCTCGAGCCCGACAAAGATGAGTCATATTTTCTGCCAACGATTTCCCAAGAACGCTCCTCGCTGTATGAACACTGCATTCGCGCTCTCGACTTAAGTCTTTCGGTCGGTAACCACGGCCTGCCATTGATCGGCTCTGGAGACTGGAACGACGGCATGAACCGCGTCGGCCAGGCAGGCCAGGGCGAGAGCATCTGGCTCGGCTGGTTCCTCTACGCCACGCTTTCGTCGTTTGCGCAGCTGGCAGAAGATCGCGCAGAACCGACGCGCGCCGCGGCGTGGCGGCATCACGCGAGTCAGTTGCAGGAATCTCTAGAACAGGAAGGATGGGACGGCGGTTGGTATAGGCGCGGATACTACGATGACGGAACCCCGCTAGGTTCGGCCTCCAGTCTGGAATGCCGCATCGATTCGATTGCGCAATCGTGGGGAGTAATCTCCGGAGCGGCGAATCCGATCCGCGCGGCCGCCGCGATGGCGGCGGTTGATGAATACCTGGTGAGCAAAGAGGACGGCCTGGTGGCGCTTTTCACGCCCCCCTTCGACAAGACCCCGCTCGATCCCGGCTACATTAAGGGCTATCCACCGGGGATCCGTGAAAATGGCGGTCAATATACCCACGGCGCAATCTGGTCACTGATCGCGTTTGCAATGCTGGGCGACGGCGATAAGGCCGGCGAACTATTCTCGCTCCTGAATCCAATCAATCACTCGAACACGCGAGCCGGCGTGCAGCGCTATAAGGTTGAGCCCTACGTCGCTTGCGCCGATGTGTACTCGATGCCGCCACATGTTGGGCGAGGTGGCTGGACCTGGTATACCGGTTCGGCCGGCTGGATGTATCGGGCTGGCATCGAGTGGATACTGGGATTTCGTCTCCAGGGCAAAATACTCGTCATGGAGCCGTGTATGCCGAAAACGTGGAAGGGTTTCGAGATGACTTTCAAGTACCACTCTGCGCGCTACGAGATCGTGGTCGAAAATCCACATGGCGTCAGCCGCGGAGTCGGCCGGATGGAACTCGACGGCGAGGCGCTGGCGGCGGGCGCGCCGCGGATCAGTCTTAGCGACGACGGTGCCATTCATCGGATTCGCATCGTGCTTGGTTGATAACGACAAGGTCTATCAGATGGCTCCGACGCTATCATTCACTAACGAGATCCGGTCGGCGCCGCCTTGGGATGATCGCACAAGGGTGGGAGGCAGAGGCACCTTTCGCTAGATTCCTCCCGTCTCTGGACTCGAGATAATCCGCCACCATGGGCGGCAAGATCGCTAAGGATCTAATCTGAGAGGACGAATTTTCTGTTTTGATTTGAGGTCTATCGGCTGTTCGGACATGCGCGCAGCCGGTCGATTGCACATAACGCAACCGACCATGAATCGGTCGGTTGACTCCGTTTTCTCGAAAACCCCATGGCGGTCGCAGTCAAATTTGTAGACCGACATTACGCTGGGTTTACGATCAACAAATCGACAGTTTGCGCCGACCGTTTCTCAACGGAGGCGATGTGGCGGGCCCTATCGCTGATGGCCGCGGGCGAGCTCACGATGGGTCACTCTAGCCTCGTCTCGGGCCTCTTTGACGACACTGCCGAGCGTTCTCTTGATCGTCGTTGCGACTCTGCTCTGGTTACGCTCCTCGGGCTAGAAGTTATCCCCGTTCGTAAACATCTCGTCAATCGATTAATCAGGACTGCCACGGTCGACTACCCAAACCGTTCGGGCAACAGCGAAGTCGATCTTCGATTCCAATATCTAGCTCAATTTCGGGTAACGACGGTTATGGATCCGGTTTAGCCATCACTCAGGTCTCTAGCATTTCCGCCCATCGGTCGATGGCGGCCCTGTCGAAGCGCCATTCGTTGCCTTCCTTGAAAGCAGGAATCCTGCCTGCCATTACCAGGATGTAAAGTTCTCGGGGGCTGATCTCGAGGTATTCAGCTACTTGCGACGCCGTGAGCCGTGGAGGCAATTGCGAGGCAACCATGGGTGGTCCCTCATCAGCGCGGTGATGAGAGCGTCGCACGCTCGATAGGCCCGTTGCAAGTGAATCGGATTCGATGCTGATCATCGGTCAGGACGCCGGTATCGAGTGTAGCGCCGGGTGTACGTAACGATTCTAGCTTGGACCTGTGCGGCAACGGGCAAGCCGTGCGCCTTCTTGCAGCGCGATTGGAAGATCAAGACCACGCTGCGCGCCTTCTTTTAATCGTTCGCCGGAGATATATGGTCAAGGTCCATGGACGAAGTCTACAAAATCGAACCAAACGGCAAACGGAGTAAGCGTCGCTGGAACGTTTGGAGATATCGTGTGATCGGGAAAGGGCTGGAAGAGAAAATCGGCATGCATCCCGAGAACCGAGACCCTTTTCACAGCTCTCAGGACGCAATCGCCTTTCTCAAACGGGTAGCGCCAAACCAACGTTGACTGGACGGGACGGTTCAGGTTGAAATTTGGCGAAGGTTGCTGAGCCAAGCAGACACAGGGCGGTCTACCCTCAGTAAAGCCTGATAGTGTTCATCGCAAACATCCGTGGATGGTGTTGCACCGGCGATGTTGACAGCGACCGACTATGGGCAAGATTCGGCAGAATCTTTTTCTTTGCGTTTTTCTACAATGTGCTCGGGATATCGATTGCCGCCGGCATTCTCTATTCGGTATTTGGCCTGCTGCTGAGTCCAATTATCGCGAGCGCCGCGATGAGTCTGAGCTCCGTGTCCTTAGTCACGAACGCTCTCAGACTGAGAAAGGTGAGTCTATGACAGATGCGCCGCGCTGCGCGGGTCACCTAAGTCGCGCTTTTATCTGCTGCCCCAGCTCCGCCATCTTTGCCGGCTTCGTCCGATTCTTGTACCAGCTCGAACAGTTGACGCTCCTCGGCCCGGATATGGCGTTCGAGCAAGACACAAAAATTGTCCACCAGGTCGTTCGCGCCGGCCTTGATCGCGGCGGCTTGCGCCCGCAGCTCCTGATGGTCGCTGAGCAGTACCTCGATCAGCGACGCTTCCACGCCTAGCACTTCGCGAAAAGCAGGGAATAACAATTCCTCTTCGACCTTGAAATGATTGATCAGCCGAAATTCGAAATGCACTAACGTGACTGGCGCGCAGTTCAGGCTCGCGCTTGGATAGGTCGCCAGTGCGCAGTCGCCACGCCAGCAGCAAGGCGTCATGATGATCGTGCGAAAGGGGAATCAAGCTTTCGTGCCGCCACGCCATCAGCCGTGAACTATAACCGCTGAGATCCCTCGTCAAGAGATTCGGTGCAGACGTCTGTGCGCGCCGTGTTAAACACGAACCGCCCGGCATCCACCCAGAACCTACCAGGGTCTTGCAACCTCCTCTTCGGGGAGAAACACCCGGTTTCGTGCTACGCTTTCCTGCGTCATGACCGCTATAGCACTTACCATCGGAGGCTCGGATTCCAGCGGAGGTGCGGGAATCCAGGCGGACCTCAAGACCTTCGCCGCGTTTGCCGTCTTCGGCACCAGCGCCATCACCGCGCTAACCGCGCAAAATACGCGCGCCGTGAGTGCAATTGTTGACTTGGATCCCGCCTTCATCGCCATGCAGATCGATGCCGTCGCAGATGACTTCACGATCGCAGCCGCAAAAACCGGAATGCTTTCCCGTACTGAGATAATACGGACCGTCGCGGATCGAATACGCATTCGTCAGATCGCGAATTTAGTGGTCGATCCCGTGATGGTCACGGCCAGTGGGGACATCCTCCTCGAACCCGCTGCGATCGTGATGATGCGTGACTTGATGCTCCCATTGGCGACTGTCGTAACCCCAAATTTGCGCGAGGCTAGCATCTTAACCGGCCACGAGGTTTCAAATCGCGATGCGATGAGGGATGCCGCGCGAGCGCTCGTAGCTCTGGGTGCGCGAGCAGCCTTGGTAAAAGGCGGGAGCGCCTACGTTTTGCGCGCGAATGACGTCCAAGATCAGGATGCAACCGACATTCTCTACGATGGTCACCATTTCCGCGAGTTTCGCGCAGCGCGAGTCGCTGTCGGCCGCGTTCATGGCGCGGGCTGCACGCTTTCCGCCGCCATCGCCGCGTCGCTCGCGCGGGGAGAATCTCTCGAAAATGCAATCGACGCTGCGAAACGATACGTGACCCTCGCGCTGCAGCAAGCCCCCCTGATCGGTCACGGCGCGAGACCGCTGAACCATTCGGTGCCGGCATCGCTCGGCGATCCAAAGAGGCAGTGAGACTCACTCGATGGCGCCCCGAAATTCATTCACGCGTGCGATTCGCGGTAAGGCGCAACCGATTTGGGACCGCGAATTGAAGCATCCCTTCGTGCGCGGCCTCGCCGACGGGACGCTTGAGAGCGCCAGAGAGAAAATCCCTCACTGAAGCAGCCGGATAGACCGGTTGCGCCGGAGTAAAAATCCGGCAGCAATAGCCCATCGCCGCTGAGCGGCAGAGGTGGGCGGAGGGATGAAGCGGGTGGAACTGTACGCACAGGTACGACGAGCAGTTTATGTGGAGGGGATCAGTCAGCGGGAAGCGGCGCGGCGCTTTGGGATCGACCCGCGCACGGTAGCAAAGATGCTGTCGTTCTCGGTGCCGCCAGGATATCGGCGGAGCCGGCCGCCGGCGCGGCCCAAGCTGGATCCGTTTCTCGGGATCATCGACCGGATTCTGGAGGAGGACAAGAGCCAGCCGGCCAAGCAGAACCACACCGCGAAGCGGATTTTCGAACGGCTGCGCGATGAGCACGGGTACGACGGCGGGATCACAGTCGTAAGAGGCTACGTGCATGAGCACCGCGAGCGACTGCGCGAGATGTTCGTGCCACTGCACCACGATCCCGGACACGCACAAGTTGACTTCGGTGAAGCTTACGCGGTGATCGCGGGTCAGGAGTGCAAGCTCCACTTCTTCGCGATGGATCTGCCGCACAGCGATGCGTGTCTGGTGCAGGCCTATCCGGCGGAGAGCACCGAGGCCTTCTGTGAAGGTCACAATGTCAGCTTCGAGTTCTTCGGTGGAGTACCGCGGTCGATCCTCTACGACAACACCAAGCTGGCGGTAGCGCGCATCCTCGGGGATGGCACACGCAAGCGCACCCGAGTCTTCAGTGAACTGCAGTCCCACTATCTGTTCGCCGATCGGTTCGGGCGACCGGGCAAAGGCAATGATAAAGGCAAGGTCGAAGGGTTGGTCGGCTACGCGCGGCGCAACTTCATGGTGCCGATGCCACGCGCAGTCAGCTTCGCTGAGCTCAATGCGCAGCTTATTAGAGTGTTGCCGCCGGCGCCTGAATGATCGGCTGCGCGGTCATGATGAGACCATTGGCGAGCGGCTGGTGCGGGACCGTGAGGCCTTACTGCCGTTGCCACCGGCTCCCTATGATGCCTGCGAAAAGAAGCCCGCCTGGGTCAGCTCGTTGTCGCTGGTGCGTTATCGCGGCAACGACTACTCGGTGCCGACCGCCTACGGCCACCGCGAGGTGCTGGTCCGCGGTTACGTCCACGAAGTCGTGATCGCCTGCGGCGCGGAGGAGATCGCCCGGCACGCTCGTTCCTACGAGCACGAAGACTTCGTGTTCAACCCCTTGCATTATCTGGCGTTGCTGGAGCGGAAGATCGGCGCGCTGGATCAGGCCGCGCCGCTGGTCGGCTGGGATCTACCTGATGAGTTCGCGATCTTGCGCCGGCTCCTTGAAGCGCGCCTGAGCAAGCCCGGCAAGCGCGAGTTCGTCCAGGTCCTGCGCTTATTGGAGGTGTTTGATCTCGAAGATGTGCTGGCCGGAGTTCGAGAAGCGATCGCGCGCGGAGTGATTAGCTTCGATGCGGTCAAGCACCTGGTGCTGTGCCGCATCGAACGGCGACCGCCGCGGCTGAACCTTCAAGTTTACCCATACCTGCCGCAGGCGATGGTCGCGACCACCCTCGCCAAGAGTTACTTGAGCCTGATGGCGGGAGCAGGCGTCATGAGCGAGACGCCCCAGGTTCTGCTCACCCACTACTTGAAAACCCTCCGCTTGCCGACCTTCCTGCGCGAGTACGACAAGCTGGCGCGCCAGTGCGCGGGCGAAGAGGTCGACTATCCTCGCTACCTGCTGCGCCTGGCCGAGCTGGAGATGATCGAACGGGAACGCCGCACCGTCGAACGGCGGATCAAGGAAGCCAGCTTCCCGGCGGTCAAAAGCCTCGACAGCTTTGAGTTCGCCGCGATCCCCTCGCTCAATAAGTCGCTGGTGCTGGAGCTGGCACGCTCGGAGTACGTCGGCCGCCGCGAGAACATCATCGCGGTTGGCAACAGTGGCACCGGCAAGACTCACGTGGCGCTTGGGCTAGGTCTGGCCGCCTGTCAGAAAGGTCTCTCCGTCGGCTTCACCACTGCCGCGGCGCTAGTCAATGAGTTACACGAAGCGCACGATGAAAAGCGTCTGCTGCGCCTGCAACGACAGCTCGCCGGCTATAAGCTTCTTATCGTCGATGAACTCGGATTCGTCCCGCTCTCGCCGACTGGGGCCGAGTTGCTGTTCGAGATCTTCAGTCAGCGCTACGAACGGGGCTCCATCATTGTCACCAGCAATCTGCCCTTCGACGAGTGGACCAGCGTGTTCGCATCCGAGCGCTTAACCGGCGCGCTGCTAGATCGTCTCACCCATCATGTTCACATCCTCGAGATGAACGGCGACAGCTTCCGACTCAAACACAGCAAGCGCCGCATCAGTGACGATCAGTCGCGAGAATCCAGCTAAGACTCAGTCTTTCACGAAGTTAGTTCTTCGCAGCTGCGAGGGGGCGATCCCCCTCGCGCTCCCCCTGCCAGAAGCCAGACCTCCACCCATCGCACCTTCCACTGATGTATTTTTACTTCGGTGTGCTGATGTACTTTCACTCCGGTGTTGACACGCGCGCCTTCATGCGAGAGGATCAGGTCAGCGTCCTTACCCAACTCGATGCTCGCTCCCGCCTCGCGCAGTCCTGCGCCCAGCACCAGCTCGAAAGTGATATTCCGCGCAACATTAGTCGTCTGCGTCTCCCAAATCACTCTGCGAGGACCTCGCAATGCTCTCTTGAGCAAGCTTTTGATCGCCTGTTCATCGTGGCCGCGAAGGCCTCGAAAAATCCGCGTGAACTCCTCCCCCTCGACGAGAGACCATATCAACTCGTCCACGCGAGGATGCGTGTTGAGTTCGAGGAGCCGTCCGTTCTCGCGCGCCGATTGGATTTCCCGAATGCCGGCAAGTGCGCTCGCGACCCGCGCCGCCGGCACCCCCATGCCCTCCAAATATCCCTCGAACTCCTCGAGCTCGCGGAGAATGTCGTCGTAGTCGCGCGTCGAAAAGGTAGGCATACGTTAACACCTAGACTGCATTTTTTTCCGGCGCACTTCAAATGGGAGCCAATCCCCGCGCGGACCCGATTGCGCCCGCGAAGGCCTCACGCGCTGGAGCTGCGGTCGAGCGCGCCTCGAATCCTCCACTCACGCGCGCGCCTCGCGATGGAACTCGCGTGGAGTGCTTCGATGACCATCCATCACCGGCTAATTCGCTCGTAATTAGTCTGGGAGTCTGAAACAGCCGCGGCCGGCCGTCAAACACCGCCCGAGCGACTCGCTCCATGCGAAGTTGAGATAATCACTATTTTTGACCCATTTCGGAGCCAAACCGAGTAGTTATCCCCGATGACTAGTATTGCCACAATGCGTCCAAACTGTGGAAGTCAGCGTGTTCCTCGGTAAAGTGCGTCGGATTGTCATTGATTCGAAGCGTCTTCCGATACCAGATTTTCGGCCGGGCCCTTCCCTGAGGCTGGTCAAGATACCGGCGCGCACGCGGCTGCGGTTTACCGCGGCGAAGGCGCTCAAAGATTCGGTGCTCGGCGCCAGATAATTTCGAATTCTTTTCAACTAAACCGCGAGATGGTGAAATCCCTCTCGCGGTTTGGTTTTGCGTTAACGTGAGCGGAGCCTCGAGCGTGAATTGCGCACAGGAACGTCGCGAATACCCCCTACCCGGAGAGTAGCTCGCGGCGCGCGAGACGGGCTTCTCTGCTCATGTCGCAACTGCGTACAACCGAAAGGGTTGACAACTTGCTGCGATGTGATAAGGCGTTGATGGTTGCTTACAGGTAGGTGTAGATATCGGCTGACCCTGCAGATTATCCTCCAGTCAGTCGTCAACCTCTCCTCCCTGCAGAGTTTTAGCTGCACTTAGCGCTCAAATCCGCCGGGAATCGTTTATGCGCGAACTCCGATTGGTGGATCGGCGGTGGCATGAGAAGTACTCGGTCCGACGACTGAGTGATTTCGTCTCCCGCTGCCGCAAGCAGGGAATACCCGTCACGCCGCAGCGGCTGGCGGTCATAGAAGCCCTGCTCGCTTCCGAGAAGCATCCGAGCAGCGACGAGATCTGCACGGCCGTCCGCCGCCGCCAGCCTCACATATCGTTGGCCACGGTCCATCGGATTCTGGAGCAATTTTGCGAAGTGGGAGAGGCGCGGAAGGTAACTCGTCTCCACAACGTTGCCCGCTATGATGGATACGTCGAGCCGCACCATCACGTGGTTTGTGTCGAATGCCGACGAGTGCACGACGTCGAGATACCCGACGCGGACAAGCTGCTCGAAGGTGCGGCGAGCCTGGGACCATTCTCACTATTGCGCATTTCGGTGGAGATAGAGGCACTGTGCCGAGAATGCCAGCGCCGAAAAGCGAATCGACGCCCGGCTTCCACATCACACCAATTCGAAACGCCGGAGGAATCGCACGAAGAATCTAAAGGCTAACAACAAGACAAAACGGAAATTTTTAAAGGAATCAGAGGAAAGGAACATGGCAAATCAAGATCAAACAGTGTCAAGCGAAGGCCAGTGCCCGGTAATCGGTCGCGTGAGGCGGGGCACCACCAATTCGCAATGGTGGCCGAATAGGCTCGACCTGAGAGTCCTGCGCCAGAACTCTCCCCAATCCAATCCTATGGACAAGGATTTCAACTATGAAAAAGAATTCAAGAGCCTCGACCTGAATGCCGTGATCAAGGACCTCCGTGCCTTGATGACGGACTCGCAGGAATGGTGGCCCGCCGACTATGGCCACTACGGGCCGCTCTTCATTCGTATGGCGTGGCACGCCGCAGGCACGTACCGCATCGGCGACGGCCGTGGCGGCGCAGGCCGTGCCTACCAGCGTTTTGCACCCACCGGCAGCTGGCCTGACAATGCGAGCCTCGACAAGGCGCGCCGGTTGCTCTGGCCGATAAAGAAAAAGTACGGGCGCAAACTTTCCTGGGGCGACCTGATGATTTTGACCGGCAATGTCGCATTGGAGTCTATGGGCTTCAAGACCTTCGGTTTCGGGGGCGGGCGCGAGGACATTTGGGAGGAAGACGAGACTGACTGGGGTCCCGAGGACAAGTGGCTGACCGATTCCCGCTACCAGAAGCCCGGTCAATGGGACCATCCTTTAGGAGCGGTTCAAATGGGACTGATCTATGTCAATCCTGAAGGTCCCCAGGGAAAGCCAGATCCGCTGGCGTCGGCACTTGATATCCGGGAGACCTTCCGCCGCATGGCGATGAACGACGTCGAGACCGCAGCGCTAATCGTCGGCGGGCATACCTTCGGCAAAACGCACGGTGCTGTAGCGGAGAGCCACATTGGAGGCGATCCCGAGGCAGCCCCGATCGAACAGCAGGGACTGGGCTGGAGGAACACCTATGGCAGCGGCAAAGGCGCCGACGCGTTTACCAGCGGCCTGGAGGGCGCGTGGACTACCAACCCAATAAAGTGGGACAACAACTTTCTCGAAAACTTGTACGGCTTTGAGTGGGAGTTGAGCAAGAGCCCCGCCGGCAAGAATCAATGGATTCCTAAAAACGGCGCTGCCGCAAACACAGTTCCCGATGCGCACGATAAATCCAAACGGCATAGCCCGGTAATGCTCACGACGGACCTAGCCTTAAGGATGGACCCCGTCTATGGCCCGATCACAAAACGCTGGCTCGAAGTTCCACAAGAACTCGCCGATGCATTCGCGAAGGCGTGGTTTAAGCTAACGCACCGTGACATGGGCCCGGTCTCACGATACCTGGGCCCGCTCGTTCCTAAGGAGCCCCAACTCTTTCAGGATCCTGTTCCCGCGGTGGGTCATGAGCTGATCGGAGAGCCGGACGTTGCTGGTCTGAAGGCCAAGATTCTCGGATCGGGACTGTCGATCTCGCAATTGGTCAGAACCGCTTGGGCGTCGGCAGCGACGTTCCGCGGCAGCGATAAGCGCGGTGGCGCGAACGGCGCGCGCGTTCGTCTTGCGCCGCAAAAGAGCTGGGAAGTGAATCAGCCGGGCGAACTCGCAAAAGTCCTGCAGAAGTTGGAATCAATCCAAATGGAGTTCAACCAGTCTGGCGGAAATAAGAAGATCTCGCTTGCCGACCTGATCGTTCTGGGCGGCAGCGCAGCTATCGAGGAAGCTGCGAAAAAGGCCGGTCACAATGTGAAGGTTCCCTTCTCACCCGGACGCACTGATGCTACGCAGGAATGGACCGATGTTGAATCATTCGCTGTGCTGGAGCCGACTGCGGACGGGTTCATCAACTACCTCCGCAGCGGTCATCAGACACCGGCGGAGGATCTGTTTCTGGATCGGGCGCAGTTGCTGATGCTTACCGCGCCCGAGATGACGGTTCTGGTCGGCGGCTTGCGGGCCTTGAATGCCAACTACGGGCAGTCCAAACATGGCGTCCTCACCAGCCGGCCGGAGACGCTGACTAACGATTTTTTCATTAACCTGCTCGACATGAAGACCGAATGGCGAACCACTTCCACCGAAGGCGTGTATGAAGCGCGCGACCGCAAGTCCAATGAGGTCAAGTGGACCGGGACACGTGTTAACCTCATCTTCGGAGCGAACTCTGCGCTGCGTGCATTCGCGGAGGTCTATGGCTCGGACGACGCTAGGGAGAAGTTTGTGAAGGACTTCATCGCAGCGTGGACCAAGGTGATGAACCTTGATCGCTACGACGTCGGGCTGGGCGCCCCGGCGTGAGGCCGCGCGATAATGTGCCAGGCTCGGTGTAGAGGCACGACCAGGAGACGGCGCTCCCGCGATGCGGCGAGCGCCGTCAATCTATTCGATTTAGTTGGTCAAAACGCTTCATGATGGGCGACTGGTGCTCGACGCCTGCGATTCTGCTCAACCGAAACCGCCAGACGGATCAGCCATCCGATTCACCAACAGAGGAGCAAACAACGTGAACAACAACCCATGTGGCGCCCGAAGTCTAACGTTCTCCGCTCGATTCGCAAGCCGGCGCTGCGCCACCATTTTGTGCCAGAATCAGCAATTCCCACACACGCGATTAGGAGAGCCTAATGCCCAGCCTAAGAGGAACCAAAACCCATAACAATTTGAAAGAAGCGTTTTCCGTTGAGAGTCAGGCGAATCGACGCTATCTATACTTCGCAAAAATCGCTGACAGCGACGGCAAGCTCGCGATCGCGGAGATGTTCCGTGAGATCGCGGAACTTGAAGGCCGGTTGCGCGCACGGCCATCTCGATTATCTGAAGCAGATTGGCGACCCCGCCACTGACCTGCCAATGGGCGACTCGCTGCGCAACCTGAAGGCGGCCGTGCATAGTGAGACTTATGAATACACTGATATGTATGCGCGGATGGCCAGGACTGCGCGCGAGGAGGGTTTTGTAGAAATCTCGGATTGGTTCGAGACGCTGGTAAAGGCGGCGAAATCGAACGCCGACCGCCTCGGCAAAGCCGTCGATTCGCTCAGGTAACACAAGAAATCTCTGTCTGCGCCGACTCGTTGGCGGTGGACCGAGTCCGGGGCGAACCTCTCTCCGTCAACCTGTGATCCGGTTGACGCCCTAACGGTGGTTGACAAAGCCTAGTTGACGGGCCTCGGGTAGACGGCAGAAACAGCGTTTTATTATAGCTTTACGCGTCTTTGAGATTGACGCCGGCGGGCCTGAGCATCGCGCCATGCGGCTTTGATCCCACAGCTTTTGCAGTAGCTTTTGCGGTTGGGGTTAGGGCGCCGCGAGGGCGGGAAGGTCTTACCGCAACTGGCGCAGATTGCGATGCCGGCGGAACCTGCCAGCGCGAGCATAATTTGAAGGGCTAGAGCTCCCGCGAGGGCAGGTGAACCGCTGATCCGAATTTCGAACCTGCGAAGCAGCGGATCGTAGCTAGCGCGGGGGCGGACCTGAAAAAAGCGCAGCCACAGATCCAATCCGTAAGCGACGGACGCTTCCGGATTACGCGACAGCTCTTTGTACTGTAGCTCTGTCGCGAAGATCAGCCCCGGATTGAGCTGCATCAGGGTTATCGGCTTGAGCTTTCTTCCGGAGAGCTGGACCGCAACGTTGAGCAAGGCGCGTGCATGACGCGCGAGATTGCGCCACCACTGTAAGGCCTCGCGCAACTGGCCAGTCTCGTTGCGTCCGCCGTCGGATACGATCAAGGCGCCGCAACCCTCGACCCGAAGCCGATGCCGCGGGTCTCCGTGCTTGCAAAAACCGAACGAACCGAAGCGGCGAGCGTATTCGAGAATGCGTTTGTCTGGCGAGTCGGCGAGCGCGATAAATTCGCTGAGCAGCCCGGGGGTGGCCCTGACCCTCCGATCTCGGAGCACCCACTTCCCTCGTCGATTAACGCGGATCGGATAGCGGAAAGTCAGCCAATCGCCATCAAGCCTCACGTCGGGCGGAACCGACCAGGCCAGCATCTGAGAGGGGCGATCGATGCGGCCCTCGCGGTCGCCTAGCTGGACCCAATCCCACTCCTCTACCGTGGTCATAATCAAATCATAGTAGAATATTTGATTTGCGGCGCGCAAGACGGAACCCTAAATGAAGGCGCCAGATCGTGAGCGGACCGCCAGATCGGGACGGAGGCCGCACGGCGGAGCACTCAACAGGGAGGCAAACATGAGGGGCAATTTCATGCGGAGTCCCAACGCCGAGCCCATCCAGATACGGGATCGCGTGAAGGAGCTGCGCAGAGTTCGCGCTTCGGAGCTACTTCCCAATCCTCGGAATTGGAGAATTCATGGCCGGGAGCAAGCCGCGGCGCTGCGCGGGCTACTAGGCGAGATCGGGTACGCCGATGCACTCCTCGCGCGCGTGTGTGTGGCGAATTGCTGATTTTAGCAGAACAGAGTGACGGAGTGGAGACTTGCTAATGGTCGGGAGGGGGTTAGAGTTCCGCTCGGAATGAAATTGCTGTTCCCATTGCTCGGCCACTTGCTACTGACCCTCGCGCGACTTGCCCGTCCCGGCGGTGTTCGTGCGGTGGTGGCTGAAACGCTCGCAGTCAAGCATCAACTGCTCATCATGAAGCGTTCGCAGCGACGGGCCCCCAATCTCACTTCGAGGGATCGGCTGATGCTTGGGTTCTACACGCTCTTGGTATCGTCGAAGCGTCTGCGTAAAATCGCCGTGATAACCAAGCCTTCGACGCTGCTGCGCCTGCACCGTGCCTTGGTGAAGCGCAAATATCATCTTCTTTATAGCTCCCAGCGAATCCGTCGCCCCGGGCCCAAAGGGCCCTCGGGCGAGCTCATCGCTGCGGTGGTAGAGATGAAACGGCGCAACCCACGTTTGGGCTGCCGTAAAATTGCCGAGCAAATATCGACCGCATTCGGCTTCGAGATCAACAAGGATGTGGTGCGGCGTATACTCATTCAGCACTACCGACCGGCGCCAGGCGGGGATGGCCCTTCTTGGCTCTCGGTTATCGGGCAGGCCCCGGACAGTCTGTGGAGTGTTGACCTCTTCCGCTGTGAGTCAATTCTGCTCCAGAGCTACTGGGTCATGGTGGTGATGGACATCTTCACGCGCCGGATCATTGGCTTTGGGGTCGCCGCTGCCAATCTCGACGGGCCCAGCGTGTGTCGGATGTTCAACCGCGCGATCGCGAGACAGAACATGCCGAAGCATCTCTCCTCAGATCACGATCCGCTCTTTCGCTTTCAACGCTGGCGGGCGAACCTTCGGATCCTTGAGATTGATGAGATCAAGTCGATTCCGTGCACCCCCCGGTCGCATGCTTTCATCGAGCGGTTGATCGGAACCATCCGGCGCGAATACCTCGATCAGATTTTGTTTTGGAACCAAGGCGATCTCGAACGGAAGCTCGATAGTTACAAGGTTTACTACAACAGATATCGCTGCCACACCGGACTGGCCGGAATTACGCCGGCGCAGCGCGGTGGCGCTCCGGCCCATCCAATCGCCAACCTCGCCTCATACCGCTGGCGAAAACATTGCGACGGCCTCTTTCAGACCCCCGCCGCCGCTGAGTTGTATTTCACCACACACAGCCACGACGGCACCCTTACCACCACGCTCGAAGTGGCGGTCTCGCCGGAGGATGACGCGGAGGTTCGGCGCGTATCGGTCTCGAACCTCGGCACCCGGGTTCGCGAGATCGAACTGACTTCGTATGCGGAAGTGGTGTTGGCACTCGACGCGTCCGATGCCGCGCATCCCGCCTTCTCCAAGATGTTCGTGCAGACCGAGTTTGACGCCCAGATCGGCGCTCTTCTTGCGACCCGGCGGCTGCGCTCACCCACCGATTCACCGGTCTGGGCGGCGCATCTGGCGGTTGTCGAAGGTGAATCAATCGCGGATATCCAATTTGAAACCGACCGCGCGCGCTTCCTCGGGCGCGGTCGCGAGCTAACACCGCGATTTCGGCAATCGACGGACGGCCGTTGTCGGATACGGTAGGAACAGTACTCGATCCCATCTTCAGTATTCGCCGCCGGATCCGAATACCTGTGGGTGCGACGGCGAGAGTGGCTTTCTGGCGAGCAGCAGCCGCACGTAGTTGTGGGGGTGCAATATCGGTGGCAACGGTTGCAAGCCATGCTCTCCTCCAGAGGGAACCATTTCGTACCGATTTGATCAGGTCCCTCCCAGCAAACCTCATTATCCATTTGAGGGATCACATTTTCACATTTACATCGTGCAACAGAATCCAACGAACTGTGAATGCGTCTGGAAAGACGTCGGCGCTTCCGGAATACCCTTCGGTATTCCATGGACACCTGTTGGAGGAGGCGGACCACTGTGAATGCGATCGTATGCAAGCTCTTGGGATTTGATGCCCGGCTCCTCGCTGAAGGCTATTTGGATTCGGAATGGTCAGATGATAGACGAGAAGTCTATCTTCTCGACAGTAAAGTATCCTGGCCGCTCTCCGTCGATCCGCTTGTGTGGCCCTCACTTTTCGATTATCAAACGCCAGTCGAAGTCGCTAGGCCCCTCGATTCACTGATCACGGTTGCCGCTGATCCGAGTCTGACGGACAGCGGTTTCTGGTTAGAATTGGATTATGAACGATGCGCTCGCGACCGCTGGGGTCGAGAAGACTGTTATTAGCATTGCCGTCTGCATCTTCGCTGCCTACACATTGCTCGCTGATGTTCGCAATCCCACGATTGTCCCGCGGCATCCTGTACCCTCGCACATTCCTGCCATAAGCCAGTTCGTTGGATATGATATTGCCGACTCAGGATTTATAAGCGCCCTTAGTAACTGCGGCTATTCCCCGGAGGAGAAAACTGAATTGCTGCGATATTGGTCTGAGAAATTGAACGGCTATGGCCTCCTGAAGAACTTTGAATCTGCAACCGAATTTAGATTGCTTGCCGATCGCCGCGTCCCTGAACACGCACCTTTCTCCATATTTGGTATCTACTTGATTTCCTCTGAGCTGAACTACGATTCCGGCAGATGACAGATCGTTATTCGTTATCTTCGCCCTCGGGCCGGCGACCGGTTTTAGTCGGAGGCCAGTTCCAAGAGGCTTTCTAGTTTCGAACTGGACCGGAGAAGCCGATCGCGTCGCAATATCAGTGACATAAATGTTGACGTCCGGATGCGCCTTGAGTGCAACCGAGTTCGTACAGTGCGTGCGTTCTCAAGCTGATCCTTCTCCCCGCCCCAGGCTTCGGCATATCGGGCTGCGGCCAGAGGTTTTTGATGTCGTTGGAGCCGCCGAGTTCGAGTGGGATCAGGTGGTTAGCAGTGCGAGGATAAGACATCCCATTCCTACCGTCAAATAGTGCCTATTATCGGAAATCCAGTAAGTCGCGAAACTGAGAAAGGTCCCATCTCAGGCACGGTCGCAGGCGGTTGGTTTCGCTTTTATATGGGTCGAATATCCGAGCGGTTTGATCGACCGATTG
>CAVXGH010000005.1:0-862042 GCA_963761255.1 uncultured delta proteobacterium | reverse complement strand
ACCGTCTTCGGCATCACCATGCGCGACACGCCGAAACGCATGTTCCGCTACGGAGCGTATTGCTTTGCGCTGTTTGTCGGGTCGGTGATCGTGTTCAGTTGGGTGATGTTCCTGATCGCGCGGTAGGCTTCGGGTCTCAAACGGTTGTTTAGGGCATCCCTTCGGGGCTGAAGCCCTCATTCATTCTGCGATCTTTGCGGCACGCGACCCACGCACTGCGTGGGTTCCCCGGTCGTGCCTCTTCCAAACGGTGCTGTCCCTACGGGACTCCGAGAATTAATCTCTCGCACTATCCCCACGCTGAAGCGCGGGGCTAACGTCCCTTGCGCCTACGGCGCAAGCCGTTGCGTTGCCATACGATCTCCGGCGGTGCATGCGAAGCGCAGGTGAGGCCGCCCCCAATCAAGGCTTGGACCACACTGCCGTGCCTTCTTGAGAATCCCCTCTGGGCTCCGCATAGTTTCAATTTCAGGTCCAGGAAAGCAAAAAAATGCCGCCGTCCTTTTGGGAACGGCGGCACAGGCTACGGCGGGAGTGCCGAAAAATCGCCGAAGCTCCGCAGAGCTTCTGGATTTGAAAGACACGGTCGCGCCCCGATAGTTGCGCGCAGGGAATTGCGGGCAGGGCAGATTTGGCAAAGGACGGTTTCGGCAGGGGCTGAACAGGCTGCGGAAAAACACGTGTTTTGCCGGCGCTGACCTCGTAATATATTGCCGATCAGCCGTTTCAGCGCTGCCGCCTGATGCTCCAAGTGTCGCGGCCTATTTGCATGAGAGGGCCGGATATCGCACCGCGCTGCTGGGCAAGGCGCGCTTCGAACCGGCCTTCGACATGGCGGGAAAGTGGCCTGAGAACACGATGGGACGGAAGGGCAGCACCGGTCCATGGCGCGGCTTCGAGCGGATGGAACTCGCGATGCATGTGCCGCTGGGCGGATGGCATTACTCAGTATGGTTGCAGAATAACTACCCGAATGAGCTTACTGGATTCGCTCCATTACTCAGTGCGACTGGCGGCGGAGACACTAATGCTCCCGAAGTGAAGTACAATCCCATCCCGCGCGAGCACTATCACACCGATTGGGTGGCGGATCGCACGATCGCATTTCTGGACTCGCTCGATCCGAACGAAAACTGGTTTGTATGGATGAGCTTTCCCGACCCGCATCATCCGTGGGATCCGCCCGAGTCGGAGGCACGCCGGATCAATTGGCGCGACCTCGAGTTGCCGCCGGGACATCCGGGGTCGCGTGAGAAGATCGAGGCCATCCTGCGTCAGAAGCCGCGTCATTGGCTCGACTGGTACGAGGGCCGCTTCCGAAATTTTGAGGGCGGTCCAGTGAGATTCATCCCGGCCGAGATGACGCACGATCAGGTCCGTGAGATTAATGCGATGACGCATGTCGAGAACGAACTCATCGATCAGGCCTGTGGGCGTGTGCTGCGGCGCGTCGCCGAACGAAAGTGGGACGAGCGCACCGATGTGTTCTTCACCACCGACCACGGCGAACTGCAGGGCGACTTTGGCCTGGTGTATAAGGGGCCGTATCATGTCGACGCGTTGATGCACATCCCGATGATTTGGCGTCCCGCGCCGAGCGCGCAGATGAGCCCGCTGGAGATTTCCGAGCCGGTCGGTCAACTCGACCTGGCGCCGACATTTTGCGCGATCGCCGGCGTTCCGGTTCCTTCGTGGATGGATGGCAAGCCGCTGCCGTCGGTGGCGAATTCCGGACGCGAGCGAGTGATTACCGAATGGGATAGTCAGTTCGCGCAAATTGGTATGCACATGAAGTCCATTTATCGCGACGGCTTCGTCTGCACGGTGTATGAAAAGAGTACTCGCGACATCGGTTTCGACATTAACGCGATCCTGCGCGGCGGCCTCGGCGGCCCTGATGTTCCGGCTCCCGACATCAGCTATGACGGTACCGAAGGTGAGCTATACAGCTTGCGCGAGGATCCGCTGCAGTGGCGCAATCTCTGGAGTGATGCGGGTTTCGCGAAACTTAAATCCGACCTGATCGCCGACCTCTACGACTATCTACCGCCGGCGCGTGATCCGCAACTTCCAGTCGAGGCTCCGGCATGAAGCCGCTTACCCTGGTTGGCGGTTACGGCTCCCCCTATTCACGAAAGATGCGCGCGGTGCTGCGCTATCGGCGCATCCCGTTTCGATGGGTCATGCGTGGCTCCGTCGAGGATGTGAGCATCCCGCCGGTGCCGGTCGCGCTGATCCCGGCGCTCGTTTTTCCCGGTCAAAACGGCGCGCCTGACGAAGCAATGATCGATTCGACCTTCGAGATCCTCCGCCTCGAAGCTGCGTTCAAGGATCGCTCCCTGATTCCGCCTGATCCGGCGCGCGCCTTTATACAGTCGCTGATCGAGGATTACGGCGATGAGTGGCTCACCAAGCCGATGTTCCACTATCGATGGAACTACGAGCCCGACATCAAGAAAGCGTCGTACGTGCTCATCCTCGATCGCATGCCGCATGTCGATGGCGCGCGGCTCGAGCGTTCCGCAAAGATGATCGCCGATCGTCAGATCGCGCGACTGACTGTGGTCGGCTCGAATCCGACTACGCGGCCGGTCATCGAGGATAGTTATCGGCGCCTGCTTGCGATTCTCGATCGGCACATCGCCAGCGGCTCGCTGTTCCTGATGGGAAATCGGCCCGGCGTCGGCGACTTCGGACTCTTCGGGCAGCTCACTCAACTGACGCATTTCGATCCGACTCCGAGTGCGGTTGCGGCCGAAGACGCGCCGCGCGTGTACTCGTGGGTGAATCGAATGGAAGACCTCGCGTCTATCGAAGTCGACGATGATGGATGGATGTCGCGCGATCGAGTTGCTGAGGCCTTGAATCCACTGCTGCGCGAGATCGGCCGCGTCTATGCGCCGTTTCTGATTGCCAACGCGCATGCGCTCAATTCGAAAGCGGCTGAAGTTCGCGCTGAAATTGATGGGCGTCCGTGGATTCAGCAACCTTTTCCCTACCAGGGAAAATGCCTGAAGTGGTTGCGCGAAGGACGCGCCGCCCTCAGCGAAGGCGATCGTCGTGTTGTCGATCAGGTACTGTCTGGGACCGGCTGCGAATCAATCTTTGGCGCTAGGATCTGAGCGCAGCAGCATCTCGAAGTAGGATTCCGCAATCAGACTGTCGCCGTTCACGCCTAAGGTGCGAAGAAGTTCGTCTACCGCGGGACGGCTCGCCTCGGCATCGCCTTGCTCGCCGAGGACCGCCTCGATTTCGCCAAATTCCCCGAGGCCCTCGACGCGATCGAGGTGAAGCCGAATGTGGTCGCGCATCATCAGGATGCGTGTCTTGCCAACGGTGGCGATGGTACCAAGACCCTCAGTCAGCATCGCGCGAGTTTTCTCCGGTTCGGGAATCGGAACGATCTCGTAGCTGCTGAGCTTCAGGTGCTCGCTGTCCTGCCGGGCATAATAGATCAGGCACGCGCCGGATTCCTCCTCGCGAAGTTTCAGCTTGCCGCGGGTGACGCGAAAGAAAGTATCGCGCTGAAGTAGCGTCGCTATAAAACGATAGCCGATGGACTCGGCCTGAACGCGGGCGCGGTCAAGATCGAGCAGCTTGAATTTCGCTTCGAGGTTTTGCATCCGGTGCTTCGGTTTTCGACATTAGCTCATCGACGTCGCCGGTGATCAATCGTCCGCCGCGTTGGTAGGTGAGATACGCCCACGCCCAATCAAACATGACGATCACGCGATTGCGGAATCCGATCAAATAGGCGACGTGAACCACTGACCAGATCAGCCAGGCGAAAAATCCGCTCAGCTTGAATTTGCCGATTTGCAAAATCGCGAAAGCGCGTCCAACTGTGGCCAGCGCCCCCTTGTCCAGGTATTTGAACGGTTGGTAGGATTCGCCGGCGAGCGCTCCGATGATATTTCGCGCGGCCCATCGTCCTTGCTGAATCGCGACCGGCGCGAGTCCCGGCAGGGGGCGGCCTTCGGCATCGACGCACGCCGCGAGATCGCCGATGACGAACACTTCCGGATGCCCCTCGATAGTCAGATCGCTGCGAACCTTCACCCGCCCGCCGCGATCGAGTTCCACCCCCATCGTTTTGGCCAATGGCGAGGCCGCGACCCCGGCAGCCCAGATAATGGTGTGAGCGTGGATCTCGGATTGGTCGAGCCGAATCTGATCGTGCCCGATCGCTTTTGCCGGACTGCTGGTGTGCACCTCGACGCCGCGGCGCTTGAGCGCCTCCGCGGCCTTCGCGGCCAATTTCTCGTCGAAGGTGGGGAGAATTCGCGGTCCCGCTTCCAGTAGCACGATGCGCGCCTCGCGCGGATCGATGCGGCGAAAATCGCTCACGATCACCTGGCGCGAGATTTCCGCGATTGCCCCTGCGAGCTCGACTCCGGTCGGTCCGCCGCCTACCACGACGAAGGTGAGCAGCCGCCGCCGCGCGGCCTCGTCGGTCTCGCGCTCCGCCATCTCGAATGAGAGCAGAATCCGTTCGCGAATCCCGATTGCCTCTTCGAGGCTCTTCAGTCCCGGCGCATAGCGCGCCCACTCATTGTGGCCGAAATAAGAATTGTCCGCGCCCGCCGCGAGGATCAGGAAATCATACTTAATGTCGCCCTGGCCGGTAGTGACACAGCGCCGGCTCAGGTCGATCGAGCGCGCCTCCTCCAGCAGGACCCGGGTGTTGAGGTTCTTTCGAACGATCGCGCGAATCGGATATGCGATGTTCGCGGGCGAGAGTCCTGCCGTCGCGACCTGGTAGAGCAGCGGCTGGAACAAATGATGGTTGCGGCGATCGATGAGCGTGACCTGAACGTTCGCATCCTTCAATGACCACGCGGCCTTGAGGCCGCCGAAGCCCGCGCCGACGATCACGACTTGCGGTTGTGGCTTCGAAGAACGATCCTCGCGGAGGTTGCCGTTGGTGATTTCGCTCGCGGTAGGCATAAAAACTTCCGAGTACGGATGGCGAAGCGTGATAGCTAAATTACACACCCGCGGCTTCCGAGAATCCAGAAATGCGGTTTCCACCGGCGATCCAAACTTGACAGCTGAACGAAGCGCCGAATAGCCTTCGATGGTTCGATCGATCTGAAACTGATTTCATCCGGGTAACACAGCGTGGCGAATCCGAAGAAAGACCTCGACCCCATTGAGACGCGGCTGAATGAGCTGGGATTCGATCCCGCGGCGCCGATTCCCGATCGCGTCGCAAAACTCCGTGAGCTGCGAGGGAAGTCCGGCGCGAGCGATCTGGCGATCGCTAGGGCGCTCGGCGATATCAACGACAACGCGGCCGGGGATTTGCTGGTCGAGATGGAGGCCGAAGCGACCGGCGCGATGCGGCGCGAAATTCGCCGCGCGATTTACAAGCTGCGCCAGCACGGCATCGAAGTGCGTGAGCTGGAGGCCGAACATAAAGCGCCCGCAGCGGCGCCCGCCGAGTCGGGCCTGACGGCGCTGATGTCGCCGCTCGACCCGGAGGGCGCGCAAATCGTCTGGATGATTCGGGCTCGTGCGCGCGGCGGCATCGTGCGGCTATGGGGCCTCGTCTCCGAAACTCAGGGGCTCGCCGGCGTGCAAAATCACGCGCTCAATCGGCGCGAGCTGAAGACCCAGCAGGAAGAGCTCGAGCAGCAGGCGGGCGTGAAGCTCGTCGAGGTCGATCCTCATCTTGCTGATTACATTCTGTGTGACGCCTATCGACGAACCCCCGAATCGGCGCGCCTGAATGTAGGAAGTTTCTACGCCCTGCGCACCGAGATCACCGGCGCGCCGCTGCCGACCCAGCTCTCGCATCCTATATACGCGGAGTTCGCAAAGGAGGCAGCGGAGGATCCCTCGATCGATCTGCTGAAGGAACCAGAGGTCCAGGCGTTCCGCATCCCGGTGAAGGATCTCGAACCCTATCTCGAAGAGGTCAACCGCGCGCAGGAGAGCGTGCTGGTGGTCAGCCGCACCTCGCAGGAGGATCGCATTCTGAGCGCGGTGGAGAAGGCCATCGGCGAGCTGTTCAGCGGTGACCGCGCCGAGCGCCTGCGCCGTCGCCTCGAGGATACCGGCCTCTATCTCGCGAGGACCGGGCGTCGTCAGCAAGCGGGATGGGCAGCCGCGGCAGCAGCCAAAATCCGCGATGGCGCCGACCTCAAGAAGGTCGCGTTCTTCCGCTCGATGGTGCAGACCCAGCTGGGTGCGCTGATGGTGCGGGAGGCCGAGCACAAGCGCGAGGAGCCGCGCCTCATCATGACTCCGGCGGAGGCGATTCGGGCGCAGGAAGCGGCTCGCGCTCGCGGCCAGCGTCGCTGATTGAACCTGAATTTTTGGCTTTGCGCGAGGCGAAATAAAAGCGAAGACTCTTATACAATAAGCATTATTTGGCTTCGTTTGGTAAAACGACCGCGAGCATCGCGAGCGGTCGCCCCTGAGCGCTTCGCGAAGGTCCTCGAATACCAAAGTGGGTTTGTTTTTGCGCTTTTGATCTGTCCCTTCTCTCGCTCTTTTCCGCGAGAGAAGGTGGATGGCGCGCTGGTCGCTCTTCGGTTTTCGCGACCCGCGTGCCATCCGGATGAGAGCCGGTCGCGCTGCGCGACCGGCTGGTGGAGTGCCACCTGCCTCCATAGAAAAGTACAGCAATTCCCGACATAAAGTGGGTTTGTTTTTCCGCTTTTCACATTCGACATCACTGCTCCCGAGGTCCTTTCGCCGAGACTCACGGTCACTTCTCGCGACGCTCGCGGTGGCTTTGTTTCTGCATTTTTGGCACCCGACATCGAGCAGTCCGGGGTCCTTCGCGAAGCGCTCAGAACGCCGTTCGGCGATGCCTCACGGCGCTTTTGTATTATTCTGACTATGCTGCTCACTTTCCCGTCTTGAAATAACACTGGCAGTATAGCATAGCTGGCGCGTACCGACCCGACCCGGGAGGTGTTATGCCCCAGCGAGCCTCTACTCCGACGCGGCGCTACTTCACCCACTTCCTTGATTCATCGCGATGGTCATCGATTGCGTTTCGCCCCGGCGACATCATCGTATCGACCAGTCCTAAATCGGGAACCACCTGGATGCAACGGATTGTCTCGGTGCTGATCCACGGCGAGCATCTGCCGGGATCTCTGTCCGAAACTTCGCCGTGGATTGATTTGCGCGCCTCTCCGGTTCCGATCGATGCGCTGGCGGCTGGGCTCGCGGCCCAGACTTTTCGGCGCTCGATGAAAGCGCATCTACCATTTGATGCGCTGCCTTACCATCGCGAAGTCAAGTACATCTGCGTCGGTCGCGATGGGCGAGATGTCGCGCTCTCGGCGCACAACCATTTAATAGGCTTCACCGATCAGGCAATTGAGATGGCAAATTCGCCTCCCGGACTGTTTCCCGATCGGTTCGAGCGGGTGTCCGCCGACATCCACGCCTATATCAAGCAATTGTTGACCCGGGGCAATCCGCATCTCCCGTGGGAGACCGAGGGCTATCCGAACATTTCGCATTTCTACCAGATTCAGAGCTTCTGGGATTTCCGCGATCTGCCGAACGTCTTCATGAGTCACTACGCCGATCTGAAGACCGACTTCGCGAACGAGACTCGACGGATCGCAAAATTCCTCGACCTCGAGGCGAACGACGAACTTATCCGCACGGCCGAACGACTCTGCTCATTCGAAGCGATGAAACGTGACGGCGCCGAACTGATGCCGGGAGCGGTTCGAAATTTGGACGGCGGTGCGCAGCGCTTCTTCAACAAAGGCGTGTCCGGCCGATGGAAGGACGTCTTTACCGCCGAGGAGCTGAAGCTCTATGACGCCGCAGTGCGTCGCCGCCTCTCGCCCGATTGCGCACGCTGGCTCGAGCACGGCCGCCGCGCGCTCACACCTCAATAGAAACGCGCGCTACGCGGTCGCAGCCTGCTCGCGATATCCCCTCAGCTGGTCAATGTCGAACTTCCATAGTTTCGCCGCATTGAAACCGAGAATTTTCGCGCGCTGATCGTCGTTCAGATCCTTCATCTGACGCTCGATCGCCTGCGACGAATGCGGCCACGAACCCTCGTGATGCGGGTAGTCATTCGCCCATAAAAAATTGTCGACGAGGTCATACTTTACCGCGAGGTCGAGGCCGACAGCATCTTCCTGGAACGAGGCGAAGCCATTCGAATGGAAATACTCGCTAGGCTTTTTCTTCATCTTCGGGAACGCCCACATATGATGCTTCATGTAAGCCTCGTCCATCGCTTCGAGCGCCCACGCGACCCATCCGATGCCCGATTCGATCGCGCCAAACCTGATGCGCGGGAAACGCTCGATCACGCCCGAAGCGCATAGATGCGCGACCGGCTCAATCGTCGGGACCAGCGAATGCGAAACGTAGTTGATAACCGCGCCGCCATCTTTGCGCGCCGCGCGCGGGTCGCGACCGGTCGAGACGTGGAAGGTGATGGGGATGTCGGCATCCTGGATGGCTGCCCACATCGGGTCATACATCCCGAGGTTGTAGTTCGGGTGCCGTGCGTCATGCGCACCGAAGATCGGTTTGCATGGCAGGGTGAGGCCGCGGAAATCCCATCTTTGCGACGCGCTGGATTTCGGCGGTCGCGGTGTTCACGTCGGCAGTCGCGATGCACGCCATCGGCGACATGCGATTGTTGTACTTGCCGAAGGTCTCCCAGGCCCAATCGTTCCAGATTTTGCACTGCGCGGTCGCAAACTCGGGGTCCGCGGTCGCCCACATCGTGAGGCCCTTATTGGGGAAAATGATCTCCGCATCGATGCCGTCGCGCACGTGATCGCGCAGCCGCTCTTCCGGATCGTAGCCGCGGCTGTTGCGAAAGAGGTCCTCGCCGGTGAGCGAGCTGTCGAGCAGGCGCGAGCGCGCCCATCCCTCGGAGATACTCCACTTGACGCCGTTCTCGTCGACTTCGACGCGGGGCAGGCGATCGCGAAATTTCTTGTCGATGCGCTCCGCCCAGAGGTTGGCGGGTTCCTGCGCGTGACAATCCGCCGAGATCATTAGAAAGCGATTCGCATCGCCGGGCGTGGCGGTGCGTTTCCATCCCTGATGTCCCGGGGTGTCGAGCCGCCAGCGATTATTTTGATCGACTTCATTTCCAATTGAAGCGCCCATGGAATTCTCCTTCCTGCTCGCCCGCCGATGCGGCTGGGCTGCTGCTGATGCCGTCTCGCCTGGAAGCCTAACTTAAAGGACGCGATCACTCCAAGAGTAGCGAATAGCCGAAGTGCGTGCGCTTCCATCGAGGCGTTCATAAAATTTATGCGCGCGGGGCCGAGCGATGTTACTGGTAAGCGCCAACTTGTAGCATCCGCGGCGGCGCGCGAAGTCAGTCGCGGCGGTCATCAGATGCTCTCCGATCCCCGAGGAGCGCGCTTCCGCATCGACGACCACATTCTCCACCATCGCCAGCGGCTTGAGCGCGTGCCCGAGGTGCGGAACTACGATGACATGACACGTCCCGACGATTTTCCCGCTGACCTCCGCGACGAGGATCGCATGATTTCGGTCGCGCGCGAGGCGATGAAACGCCGTCGCCAGCCTCATTTTGGGGACGCGCAAGCTCAAGTAATTCTTTAGATGCAATTGGTCATAGAGTTCCTGTAAGCGGAGAAGATCGGACTTGCGGGCGCGCCGGATTTGCGTCGCTGAAGCATCGCGAGCGGAATTTGATCGAGCCATCAGGTCGGCTACGATGGGGCACCGATGTTCACATCGTCAAGCGCGATCGCGCATTTCAGCAGTTAAAGTAAAAAATGAGATTTGCATGATAGAACAAAAGCCGCTTGCGGGAATCCGTGTAATCGATCTGACTCGGGTGTTGGCCGGGCCCTTCTGCACGATGAATCTCGCCGACCTCGGCGCCGAGGTCATCAAGGTGGAGGTGCCCGGGCGAGGCGACGATTCGCGCGGCTTCGCGCCGATAATTCCCGGCGGCGACTCCGGTTACTTCTATAGCGTCAATCGCGGCAAGAAGAGCGTCACCCTCGATCTTACGTACCAGGGAAGGCGCAGGCCTGCTCACACGGCTCGCCGATAAATCTGATGTGGTGGTTGAGAATTTCTCGCCCGGCACCATGGAGCGTTTCGGCATCGGATTCAAACATCTGAGCGCCTCGAATCCCATGATCATCCTGTGCTCGATTTCCGGATTCGGCCAGAGCGGTCCGATGGCGGCGGCGCCCGCCTACGATATCGTCGCGCAGGCGCTCGGCGGCACCATGAGCATTACGGGATATCCCGATGGCGATCCGCTCCGATGCGGCGTGTCGATCGGCGATTTGTCGGGCGCGCTATACGGCATCATCGGAATCCTCGTCGCGATGCGCACCCGCGACGCCACGGGCAAGGGCCAGCACGTTGACATCTCGATGCTCGATTGCCAGGTGGCGATGCTCGAGGACGCCATCGCGCGTTTCTCCGTCACGCAGAAGATCCCCGGTCCGCTCGGCACGCGGCATCCGTCGATTACGCCGTTTCAGCAGTTCCGCGCCACCGATGGCTTCTTCGTCGCGGGCGCGGGCAATGAAGCGATCTGGCAGCGCATGTGCGAGGCGATCGGAATGCCGGAGCTGAAAGATGATCCGCGGTTTTTGCGCAATGCCGACCGCACCGCGCATCATGCCGATTTGGAGAAAATCCTCGCGCATCATTTCGCCACTCGCACCCGCGCCTATTGGCTGGAGAAGCTCGAAGGCGCGTCGGTCCCGTGCGCGCCGATCGCGAATGTCGAGGAGGTGACGCAAAACTCGCATCTCAAGGAGCATCGGATGATTCTGCACGCGGACCATCCGAGCTTCGAGGATCTCATCGTGCCGGGCACGCCGCTGCGAAATCCCGACTCGACCGCCACCCCTGACACGCGCGCGCCCAAGCTGGGTGAGCATACTGATGAGGTGCTGGCGGCTCTGCTGGGGTTGGACAAGACCCATCTGGCCGATTTGCGGAACCGGAGTATCATATAGGGGTTGACCCCGACGAATCCCGAGCCTTTGGCGAAACCGCGCGCATGAAGCAATCGCGGTCCGGTCGGCGGGGAAAGCGCAACCTTGGTGGAGCAGCTCAAAAGCGTTCAGATGATTCGGAAAAGCAGATTCATTGCGATGGCTCTGGTGGCCCTCGCGCTAACCATCGGACCGATGCCGGCGCGGTTCGAATCGCGCGGCAATGCGCAGGTCGTTCGCGCGTCGCGCAACATTTATGACTTCACCCTGCGCGATCTCGACGGTCGCGAAACCAAGCTCAGCCAGTATCGCGGGCATCCGGTGGTGATCGACTTCTGGGCGACCTGGTGCGCCCCGTGCCGCCATCAGATTCCGGAGCTGAAGAAACTCTACAGCAAGTATCATAAGTCGCGCGGCCTGGTGGTTCTCGGGGTCGCGTGCGACACCGTGCAGGGCGATGGCGTCAGATCAATCCGGCCCTTCGTGCATGAATTCGATATCAGCTACCCGGTTTTGCTCGCCGAAACTCCGGTGCTGGATGACTTCGGCATCGAGGCGCTGCCGACGACCGTCTTTCTCGGCTCGGATGGGACCATCGTGGGTCGCGTGATGGGCGCGGGCGCGACGGGGGAACTGACCGAGAGCGTCAACGCGTTGCTGGCGAATCCCAGCGGCAAATCGAAGCCGACGAAGAAGATGACGCCCGAGGACGAGAAGAAGGACAATCTCTACAACATCGAGTATCGGCGCTAGTCGGACGCTAGTTTCTTTTTGCAACTGTGGTTAGAATGAGGGCGCATGGACGCGAGTGAAATCGAGCAGATGATCGCCAGCGGCATTCCCGGTGCGCGCGTCGAAGTGCGCGACTACACCGGCGGCGGCGACCATTTCGAAGCGGTCGTGGTGAGCGAAAGCTTCGAGGGCAAATCGCTCGTCGAACGGCATCAGGCGGTCTATCATGCGCTCGGCGATGCGATGCGCGCCCGCGTGCATGCGTTGACGCTTAAAACATTGACCCCGGCACAGGACGCGAATCGGAGGTAACGCCCAATGGCTGACGTAGCGGAAAAGATTCAGTCGACCATCAACAACAACAAGATCGTGCTCTTCATGAAAGGCAATCGTAGTTTCCCGCAATGCGGTTTTTCGGCCGCAACGGTCGAAATTTTCGAACAGCTCGGCGCGCCGTTCGAGACCGTCGATGTGCTGGCGGACATGGAGATTCGCGAGGGCATCAAGCGCTACAGCAACTGGCCGACCATCCCGCAGGTTTACATCAACGGCAAATTTGTCGGTGGATGCGACATCGTGCGCGAGCTTTACGAGAGCGGCGAGCTCGAGCCGATGGTAAAGCAGGCAGTCGGCGCGAGCGCCGGCAAGTAGCAAATCCGGTCATCAAGTTTTTCGAAGGAGTGCGCTGCGACCATCGTCGTGGCGCACTTTCATTTGTGCGCCCAGCATGGCGCGTGACTTGTGAGGTGAAAGTCCTCTGTGCGAGCAGGCCGCGTCGAGCACTAGCGAAGCGCAAGGGCGTCATCGTGAGATGGGGTCTGGAGGAAGCGCGGAGCAAAGCCGCGAGCCGACGAACAGGAACCGGATACAAGGCGAGGTGGCTCAGGGCGAGCGGGCAAATGACCGCGAAGCTCTATCGGCCAAGGAGTCATCGCGTAGATCCGGCGGTTTGTGCGGCGAAGGTCACGGCGTCTTACCTGGGGAGATCTCGCTTCACGCCTGAAAGGGCGACGCGCAGGAGCGCGGAGCGAGAAGTCAGCCGAGGCCGTAGTAGTCAGCGGGACACGGCAGAGGCCTCGATGTCCGCGCTGATGAAGGGCCGAACGGAAGGGAGAGCGAAGCCGCTGTGAGTCCGAAAGACGCCAGGCGCCAGAAGCCCGAGCAATTGGGGCTGCCGCTGGAAGGTAGAGGTGAAGCCTCGAGGGTCCAGCGCAGCGGCGAAGCGTCGACGATGGCGAACAGAGAGGAGCGCTCGGGAAGCGACCGCCTGATGGAAGCGGTGGTTGCGCGCGGCAATGTCAGGGCGGCGTTGACGCGGGTACGTGAGAACCGGGGCAGCCCCGGAGTCGAGGGGATGACGGTGGAAGAACTGCCGCAGCACCTGATGGAGCACTGGCAGGAAGTCCGCGAGCAACTACTCGCCGGAACTTACCAGCCCAAAGCGGTGCTGCGACGGGAAATCCCGAAAGCGAGCGGCGGAATGCGAGAGCTCGGCATTCCGTGCGTGCTCGACCGGCTGATCCAACAGGCGATACTGCAGGTGCTGCAGCCGCGATTCGACCCCAGCTTCTCGGAGCACAGTTACGGCTTCCGGCCGGGGCGCAGCGCGCACGACGCGGTGTTAGCGGCGCAGCGCTATGTGCAGGAAGGACGCCACTGGGTGGTGGACGTGGACCTGGAGAAGTTCTTCGACCGGGTCAACCACGACGTGCTGATGGGAAGACTAGCGCGGCGAATCGATGACTCGCGGCTCCTGCGGCTAATCCGCCGCTATCTCAACGCCGGCCTGATGGCCGACGGAGTGGTGATGGAACGCACTGAGGGAACGCCGCAGGGAGGACCACTGTCGCCACTGCTGGCGAATCTCCTGCTTGACGAAGTGGACAAGGAGCTGGAGAAACGCGGGCACACGTTCGTGCGCTATGCCGACGACTGCAACGTCTATGTGCGGTCGCGGCGCGCGGGAGAACGAGTGATGGCGGCGCTGGAGCGAATGTACGCCAAGCTCCGACTTAAAGTGAATCGCGAGAAGAGCAAGGTGGACCTCGCGCACAAGCGCAGCCTCTTGAGCTACAGCTTCTGGTACGCCAGGGGCGGCGCGGTGGCATGCCGGGTCGCACCCAAGGCGCTGCGCGCGCTCAAGCAGCGCGTGCGGCGGATAACCAGACGCAGCGGCGGACGGAGCATGAGAAGCGTAGTCGCGGAGCTGAGGAAGTATCTGCCGGGATGGAAGCAATACTTCCAACTAGCGGACACGCCGAAGACCTTCGCTGACTACGACAAATGGCTCCGCCACCGGTTGCGAGCGCTGCAACTCAAACAGTGGAAGCGCGGCTCGAAGATCTATACCGCGATGCGCCGCCTCGGACTGCCGGACGCGATTGCGGCGCAAGCCGCACGGGTTAACCGACGCTGGTGGCATCGGGCCGCCATGTCGGTCCACGCCGGACTCACTGCCCGCTACTACGACCGACTTGGAGTACCCAGACTTGCCGATTAACCTCAACCTTCCGAACCGCCGGATGCGGACCCGCATGTCCGGTGGTGTGGCAGGGGAGTAGCGCTGCGGCGCTACCCCCTATGCCGATTCCCCGGCTCGCGCCATCACGGATGGAGCCGATTCAGATCGCGCGGATAGAGCGTCGCCTCGCGAATATTCTTCAGCCCGAGCACCTGGCACGTCAGCCGCTCAAGCCCGATCGCGAGGCCTCCATGCGGCGGCATCCCGAAATCGAACATCCTGAGATGCGACTGGAATGCCGCGATCTCGATGCCTCGCGACCGCAGTGCCGCCTCAAGGTCCGCGCGTCGATGCAAGCGTTGACCGCCAGTGGTGACCTCGAGGCCGCGCAACAGCAGATCGAAGCCGGCAGCGTGGATACCATCGCGCGCGGGATGCGTATAGAACGGCCGGCTGCTGAGCGGGAACTGCGACACGAACACCGCCGCAACGCCCGATTCTTCCTGAGCGATTTCGCAGAGCTGACGCTCAGCCAGCGGATCGAGATCGTCAATGAGATCGGCGCGTTGATGCGCTCTGCGCAAACGATCGATGCATTCCTCGAAGCTCCACGTCGGTGCGTCACCTAGGGAAGGCAGATACCATTCGAATTGCGCCAGCAAAGACGCGAAGCGCTCGCGAATCGCTGCAAACATCTCGGTCAAAACCTCCCGCTCCAGATTTATGATGTCGTCGAGGCCGTCGATGAATCCCATCTCCAAATCGAGCGAGAGGTATTCGCACAGATGCCGCGACGAGGCATGCGGCTCGGCGCGATAGACGTGGCCGGTTTCGAACACCCGTTCCATCCCGGCCACGGCGTGCTCTTTGTAGAACTGCGGGCTCTGCGCCAGATAGGCCGCGCGATCGAAGTACTTTATTGCGAACAGGTTGGTGCCACCCTCAGTCGCGCTCGCCACGATCTTCGAGGTGAAAATTTCCGTGAACCTGCGCCGCCGCAATGCCGCGCGGAACTCCTCGGCCAGCGCGGCCTCGATGCGAAAGATCGCGGCGCCGCGATCAGTGCGCAAGGTGAGAGGCCGTGCGTTGATTGCGATATCAGCCGAGAGCTCCTCGAGGCGGGATGTGGACGTAAAAGGCAGGGCCTCGGCAGGAGCATTGAGGACTTCGATCTCACCGCAATCGATTTCGATGCCGCCCGGAGCGCGCTCATCGACGCGCGGCCTGCCGACGATCGTCACCGCCGATTCCGCGCGCAGACCGATGTACTTCACCTTGGCGGGATCCGCAACGATCTGTACGGTCCCTGAACAGTCCTGCAGGACGATGAAGGTGGTGGATTTGGTTTCGCGAAGCCGCCGAACCCATCCTTTCAAGATGACCGCTCCCGATTCCGCTCGATCGAGCTCTCCAATCAATTGCCGTTTCATGCCCTCACCTCATGGCGTAAAAAACAAAAAGGCCGCGGGCTTCGAGCGCCCGCGGCCTTTTGCGTTAACCGGTATTTTTCTAATAGTTCACGACACCGGCATCGAGGCGCAGACGCATAAGCGTCGATTATCGCCCTCGTTGCGGTTGTCGCGATTCAGCATCATTGTGATCCAGTTAGCCGTGCCGCCATCGCCGAGTCAAATCACGGATTTGCCGATCTGCCAACGATTCGATTCGTTGATCCCCTGCACGCAGCACATGATCGTCATCCCGAAGGGTGCGCCGATCTTGGGCGTCGATGTTGGCGAAGATTTTCTCGATCTCGCGATGCTGACGGCGGAGCGCACGAGGCTGTCGTACCATCGAATCCCGCTGCGGGGCATCACGAGTCCGGTCGCGGACTCAATCGCGGAGCGCATCGCCGAAGCGGTGGGCTGCGATCTGTGCGGCGGGGTCGCTTTCGTCGATTCGCCGCGCGCGCCGCGCGATGTCAACTGCTCCTCCGGCAAAATGCTTCCACGGAAAGATGCTCCACGGACGCGAGTCATCGATGCCTCACTGCGCGAATTGCTTCGCACGAGGTTCAATGGAACGATGCGGCCGCTCTCGATGTTTCCGACTCCGCTGGCGAGCTACTTCTCCCGATGCGTCGCAAGCCGCGGATGCAAGCCGCATTTGCGCGCAATCGCTGAAGAACTGCTCGCGCCCGTCATCAACATCCCCTGCGAAACCAAGACCGGAGCCCTCGCAGGCGGAACCTTCCCCCGCTTCATGCTCGTGGGGTTCGCCGTCTTTGCGGCGCTCGAGCAACTCGGTGTTCGCGCTTTCGAAGCATACCCGGATTTACAGTTGCGGCTTTGGTCCGATGGCGTGCATGTTCCGCCGAAAAAATTCCGCCGCGATGCGCTCCGCGTGCGGAGGGACATTTGTAAGAAGCTGGCCGTGTCTCTGCAGATTGGCAACTTCGTCGCGCCCACGACCCTCGATGAGGCGGACGCGGCGGTCCTTGCGCTCAGCGCCGCCGCGAGCGCTTCCGCACAGGCTCTGATTGAACTGCGGTGTCCGCCGGAAGGACTCTTCGCCGTGGCATTTCCGCCGCGATGAAATCTCCTGGCGCTTGACAAGCCTCGGAGCGGTGGGTTCAAAGGTAGGTGCATTCAAACAATCGGCGCGGGAGTAATTTTTGCCTGGCTTCGAATTCAAGGCGATCTTCTTCGACCTCGACGGCACGCTGGTCGATATCCACGGACCGCTGTTCCTCGCCGCGAAAAAAGCCATCGATGATCTCGGCCATACGCCGCCGCTGACCCGCGAACGCTACTGGCAAGCCGTCGCCGAAGACGATCGAATGCTTGGAGTTCCCGCTCATTTGCAGCGCGATTTTGCGAAGTTGGCCTTCGCTTACTTTATGACTGAAGTTGATTCAACCGAGCGGATGGAGATTCTCCCGCATGTGCCTGAGGTTCTGGCCGAGTTGAAGCGTCGAAGCTATGTCACCGCAATCGTGACCAGCCGCCCCGGCGATCCCGCCCGGCTGATGAAAAAGCTTGCGATGGTGGGGCTGGCGACGCATTTCGACCAAATCGTTACACAAAACACCACTTCGATAACCAAAGCGCTGGATAAGAGCGAAAGCCTTCGCGATACCGCCCGGCGTGCGGAGATCGATCCGGCCGCAATTGTCTATGTTGGCGATGAGCCGCGCGACATTATGGCCGCGAATAATGCCGAATTCGGCGCCGCGATTGCCGTCGCGACCGGGCCCGCTACCTATGATCACCTGCTGACGCATCCCGAGCACAAGCCACATCATGTGATGCGCTCGATGGGTGAACTGCTCGACGTGCTGCAAAATTTCGGGAACTACTCGAAGTAGAAAATGAGCACACCAGAAAGCCAAAAACCCACTCGCGCGCTCGAAGGCATCAAAGTCGTCGAGGTTTCATGCCTCGATAATTTGCCGAACTACGCGGCCGCGATGGCCGCCAAGGCGTTCGCCGACCACGGCGCCGAGGTCATCAAGGTCGAGCCGCCTCGAGCTGGCGCGCCCGAGCGCCTGCGCGGTCCCTTCAAGGATGAATTGCCCGATCCCGAGACCGGCGGCGTTCATCTCTACCTCAACACCAATAAACTCGGCGTGACCCTCGATCTCACCAACGATCGCGGTCGCGAGCTTTTCTTCAAGCTTCTCGACGGCGCCGATATCGTGCTCAATCCGAATCTGCCTACGGAAAATGATCGCCTGGCGATCGGATGGCGAACTCTCATCGAGCGATTTCCGCGACTGATTGCCGTTTCGTTGACCAGCTTCGGCGCGGATTCGAGGTATCGCGACATGCGCGGCGGCGATCTCGTCGCTACCCACATGAGCGGGGTCGGATGGGAAACGCCGGTTAACCAGGTGACGGATTTCGCTACTCATTCGCCTTTGAAGCCCGCCGATCGCCAGGCCGACTATCTCGCGGGATATACCGGCGCCGCGGCCGCGATGTGCGCTCTCTTCCAGCGCAAGCGCACCGGCAAGGGTCAGCATGTCGATGCCAGCTCCTGGCTCGCGATGGTCAGCATGTTCCGCCCGGCAGTAGGAATTCATACCCATGAGTCGGCCGAGGCGCCCTATGGCGTCCGCATCCGCACCCGCGCCAAGCTCGGTCTGCCCTGGGTCTATCCGTGTAAGGATGGATGGGTCAGTTTCAGCCCGATTACCGACCGCTTCTGGAAAGGCACCAAGGCTGCGATGGGCCACCCGGAGTGGGCGGAGACCGAACTGTTTTCGACCTTCATCAGCCGCGCGACTCATCACGATGCGGTCGAGGCCTCGCTCATCGATTGGCTTTCCGACGTTCCGAAGCAGGAGGCGTTCGAAAAGGCGCAGGCCAATCATGTGCCATGCTTCCCGGTGAACCTCCCGAGCGAGGTCGCTGCTAACCCGCAGTATAAGTCTCGAGGATTCTTCGTCGAGCACGATCATCCCGCCGCGCGCGTAGTGAGGATGCCGGGTGCGCCATGTGTGTTCAGCCGCACCCCATGGCAGCTTCGCAGCGGCGCGCCGCGCCTCGGTGAGCACAACGCGCAGATCCTCGGCGAGCGCCTGGGACTTTCTTCCGATGATCTCGCCACGCTGCGCCGCGAGGGGGTTATCTAATCGCGTTCCAAATGATCTAAAGCCGAAATGACGGTCGCCTGTTCGGTCGCGTTCAGCGTGTACATGTAAGCAATTACGCTTGACCGCTCATCCATTTTCAGCCCCTCAGTAGCAAGTCAGATCGGCGCTCGTAGCTTGAGGATTCATATAGGCGAGTTTTGGAGATGGCGGAATCGTGGCACAATCGAGGCGAATATGAGCAGAAAATTATGGAGAGATTTGGGGGTCAACGCGCATTTGATTTTATGAATGCGTTTTCCAGCGCTTCGTTGCCGCCTTCCGAGCTATCTCCGAACGAGGCCTCTTAGATAACGCTGGCGCGCGCCTTTCGCCCTTCAAGCCGCCTAGCCTGCCGAGAGCGACCGCTGCTGGATTCTTCCGCGTCGTCTCAGGTTGTTCTTGCGGCAATTCGCCTGATATAGCGTCTATCAAGTTGGAGGCCATCTGGGAGGCCATCTGGTTGATGTCTGGCCTACCCGTCCTTGAGCTGCTTAGACAAGCCCCTACGCATACCAGATCATCGATTGTCGCCAAGGGTTGATGCATCGGGGCTTGTCGTCCTATAAAATTTGACTATGAGCGACGAAGAAAAAACCGTTAGTACTGATTTTCTCTTCGCGCGGCCTTCGTTTTGGTCTGGAGTTGGTCGTCTCCTCGATCTATGGGGAGAATACGACGACTACAATACCAGCCGGTCTACCGACGAAGCGGATATGCGTGCTCTCTATAGCGATTGGCGTGTCACGGGCCAAGATGTACGGGACGCTTGGACAGTTTACCACCAAAAGGATGCCCCTCGTACAACACCGAAGGGCGGTGTTACTGTCAGATGCGCCCTATGTGAGAAATCCATATCCCGAGAAAAGGATTCTCCAAATAGGCTTGATAGTCGAGACCAGAAACGATGGAAGAAGAAGATTCATCACGCTCAGACGCCAAGCCGTTAGAAGCAGAGATCGACCAAGACCAAGTTTCACCACCAGAGCCGCCCGAACGGGTCGTCCGCCGCACGACAGCCGAATTGACAGTCCAGACTTTTGAGTTTTCCGGGCCTCTGCCACCGCCGCAAATTCTCCAAGGCTATAACAAGCGTTTGCGGGCTGCGCCGAACGTATTGTTGCGATGGCGGAGAGGCAGTCCGCGCACAGACAGGGAATCGAAAAAAGTATCGTCGATACAAATTGTCAGGCGCAAACCCGAGGCCAATATTTTGCCTTCATCCTTGCTGCGATGGTCATCGCAGGGGGTGTCTATTTACTTGCGCAAGGTAAAAGCCTTGAGGGATTTTCGGCGATCATTCTTGCCGTAGCCTCTCTGATCGGCGCACTCGTGTTCAGTCGGACAGAGCAGAGAAAGGAGCGCCAGGAGAAGCTGAGGCCTCTGCCGTCCGCCCCGCCCATACGGAACGGAAAGCCGAAGAAGAAAAAGAAATCCCGCTAGGGTTTCAAATCAGGACTCTACCTCGAATGCTACGGCGATGGTTCTGGGTCGGCGATAATTCCCGAGCATCGGTAAAATGGCGTAACCCCGAAATTGAGTATCGACTGGAAGATTTCCTGAACGTGTCCGGTCATCTGCACCGGTCCTCCCGCCAGCTCATCCATTCTTTCCTGGCATCCTTCGAGGCTATAGGCCGAGGTGGACACGCTCCTGCGATGGTTGGCCGGATCTTCCTGCACGAACTGCTGGGTTGTGCATCCAACCGCCAGCGCGCTAAGGCCTAACGCCAGCCACCACCATCGCGATCTATCCACGATGCTCCCGATGTTTTCCCAACCCAGTCAGCAAGTCTAGATCGATGAAATTGGTTGTAATGACGTGAGCCTCGCTCTCATTGAACGTGTTGTCCGTGCGCCAACACCAGCTTGCCATGGTTGCGACAATCCCATTCCAGGTTCCCGTCGATCGCGGCCGACGCATGCACCCCGTCGTTGGCGATCATCCGCGTGTGCAGCGTCGCGACCGCTTGCGTACTGGTACAGGCGGAGGGACTGGTGATCAACGCACGGTTAACGTTGATCTGAAAGATTGCAAGCGGGTCGGTGTTCTTGACCACCTTGATTTTGACCCGCACTCGCGGGCCCGAGGGGTTCCCTTCGCTGCTGTAGGTAGCGCGCACGGCATTGCTGCCACTCTGGGTGACGAGCACGATGGGAAGATCGATTCCCTCCGCGTTACTTGCGCGGACCAGCTCCCCGCTGGCGGCGTCTTCGGAGAGCAGTTTGTCGAAGGTCAGGGTCGCGCGCTGAAGTTGAATGCCACTGGGAATGGTGAACCGCCCGCTGATCGCGATCGAGCCGTTCGCCTTGTTCGATCCGGTATTCTGCGCCGTTCCGGTCAGCGGTGCGGCCGAGGGCGGGTTGCCCGAGCTGATGGTTTCGCTCTGCACGCCGGGCACCATCGTGTCCGGGTCCGCGACGATTTGTGGAGTTCCTCCGGTCGGGTCACCAAACCAGAAAGTTGCCGATGAGCTTCCGGCCGGAATCGTCACGCTCTCGATCGCCGCTCCGTTTTGCGTGAGCGAGAACACCCCGGTGCCGGACGAAGAAGTAAGGTCGACCGTGGTGGCAGTGGTGAAGGTCAGCGGCTGCACGGTTCCGGTCGAGGTGTCCTGCATCTGGATGGTGATCGGTCCGAGCGAGGCGGTGCTGCCTGCCGCCCCCGAAACCGCCGCGGTGGTAAACACCACCTGCTCGAAAGGATTGCGGGGCGCGACCTGCGCGAAGTAGGCGTCGAAATCGGCACCACACATGGTGGGCACGCCGCGGAAGTTGGTGCTCGTTCGTTTGACCGCCGCTTGCAGGAAGCCATAGCTCAGGTTGGTGCCGCAGGTCGGGCTGCTTTCATCGATAGCCGGCCAGAAATATCCGCCCTCCGAAACGGTGCCGTCCGAGTTAAGGAGCCATGAGGGTTGACCCGCTCCCTGCCAATCGCCGGAGGGCGCCGGGCAGCCGGCCCCGATTACCCCGGCGTCGGCCTGCCAGGGGGAAATGTACAAACTGCCGCAAGCGGAGTTTCCGTCAAAATTGTAGAAACACGCCTGATTGGTGGCGGCCTCCAATCCGGAATTGGAAGCATAGGCGAGACACGGAGTGTCCTTGTCGCCATAGGTGACGGTCCCTTTTGATTCGAGCAAGGCGGTCGCATCACCGTAATCGACACCATTGTTGCTGCCGTTGTAGCACCATGGCTGACGAGAGATAGAGCGCGCCTGATTGGTGTCCAGGAAGCAATCGGCCAGCGCTCCTGTCGCGCCGAAAGCGTCGAGCGGAGTGCCACCGAAATCGGTCAAGACCGGAGTCGCGGTGTAGGTCGTCGGGGTGAGGACGATCTTGTCCGCGGCATTCTGAAAGCCGAGGCCGTTCAAAATCTGCGCGAGGGTCGGACTGCTGCTGCCGTCGTTGAAGGCGGTCGCCACGCTGTCCCACATGACGGCGGTGGCCGGCGTCCATCCGGTCTCAAATTGATAAGTGCTGAGGCTGGTCCAGAACGGGGTGGTCGTCGGGTCGTTACGAAAGGTCAAGCCGCAGGGGCTGCTCGAAGTGAGCGGGGTGGGGCAGTTATTTTGCGGGCTATCTTCGAAATTGGTGAATTCTTCGAGCGAAGCCGCAAACAGATAGTTGGTGGTGCTGCCATCGCCCACCATGTACAAGCCGGTCTGCAAATTGCCGCTGCTGTCGCGGGTCGAGTAGGGCACTCCATTGGAGGAATACTGATTTTGCAGATAGACATAAAGCTGCTCGATCACGTCCCGGGCAAAGCCGCATTGGGTCGCGGTACCGCCGGTCGGATTTGCGCAGACCTGGGCGGCTTGCGTCGCGGGGAGCCCGTTGATGACCTTGGTAGTCGAGAAATACGGCGAGCGCAGAAATGCCTGGTAGTTGTAGTACTCGACCAGCAGCAGCGCCGCCATCGTCTGATAGTCACCAAAGTATTGCAGCAAATTGATCGGGTCGTCGTAAAAGGTCAGGTCGGCGCCGAAGC
Source organism: uncultured delta proteobacterium (assembly GCA_963761255.1). Taxonomy (GTDB): domain Bacteria; phylum Desulfobacterota; class Binatia; order Binatales; family Binataceae; genus DATGKG01. The sequence goes on along the minus strand of CAVXGH010000005.1, from coordinate 839,346 downwards.
TTGCCGCCGCCGGCAGCGTCACGGCACTCTCGCAGGTGCCGATGATTCCATCATCATTGGTCGACTGCAGCGCGATATTAATCGCCGCCAACGCGGAGCTGATGTCGGGTAAGCCGCCTCCCGGACCGTTGGCGATCTGATTCGTCAGACTGAGGATATCCGCCTGACTTACATTACCGGTCGTGCTCTGCCCGGCGGAAAGCAGTTGGGTATACCTGGTGGAAACCGCCGCGATCGAGGTGAGCGCATTGGTGACCGAACTGTTCGATAGCGCGACTACGCAGGTTTGCGTCTGGATCGCGGATTGGATATCCGCCAGTTGGCTCGAAATAGTCTCGAGCTCCTGGTTAATTTCGAAAAGCTCGTTCTCCACATCGGTCTGATAAGCCGATTGCGAGTTGAGGCCGAGCGCGGTCAGGGCGTATCCGGTCAAAGCTTCGGTGGCGCCGCCGGAGACACCTGCGACCAGAGTCCCGATGACCGTCGCCTGCTGTGCCCGGAGCGCGGGAGCGAGTCCGATTGACGCGATAATCAACGACGCAACCATCGATGTTTTAATTAGCTTGCGCTTGTCATGAAGCACGGCCTTAAACCTCCTCAACGCTGGCAGCTTTCTGCCAACATCGCTTGGCTCTTCTCAAGAGCTGCGGATTCGAGCGATACCGACACCATATCGACAGTGCAAATGGTGGTCAATAAAACATCTGAAAGATGTCCAGGTCGGCTCAAAGCGGAAATTACGTGGACTATTAGCCGTAAAGCAAAATCGACGAATTCCCCGCTTACTTCATTTTGCAATCTCGCAGCTACTAGGCTAGGAACGACTGGTCACCGTCCAAGTCCTGCGTATGTGGTGTCGCGAGTGAGGAGCCGCGCTAAATGACGCTTCCATTTGAAGGAATCAGGGTCGCGGATTTCGGTTGGATCTTCGCCATCCCGCATGCCACCGCGTGGCTGGGCGCGCTCGGCGCCGAAGTCATCCGCGTCGAGTCGAGCGTGGCGCCCGACCTGGTGCGCTTTCTGAGCGGCACCGATGGCACTCCCGGCATCAATCGCAGCGGGATTTTCAATTCGATCAATTTCTCGCGCAAAAGCGTGGCGCTCAACCTGATGGATCCCCGGGCGCGCGAGATCGCGCATCGGCTGGTCAAGGCCAGCGACATCGTGACGGAGAACTATACCGTCGGTAACATGAAAAAGTTCGGCCTCGACTATGAGGCGCTGCGCGCGATCAAACCCGACATCATCATGTTGTCCGGCACGCCGCTGGGGCAGACCGGCCCGTATGCGAACACGGTGGGCTTCGGGCCGACCACGCAGGCCTTCGCCGGCATGTGCCATCTTACAGGCTACCCCGGCGATTTTCCCTGCGGCATCGGCGGGACGTGGCCGGATTTCGCGGTCGGCACCGCGATGGTGTTTTTCATTCTCGCCGCGCTGCATCATCGCGATCAGACCGGCGAGGGTCAGTACCTCGATCTCTCGATGGCCGAGACGGTGACCGCGATGCTGCCGGAAGCGATGATGGATTACTTCCTCAACTGGCGCGACGAGGGCCCCATCGGCAATCGCGACACCGGGATGGCGCCGCACGGGGTTTTCCCGACCAACGGCGACGACCAGTGGATCGCCATCGCCATTGCGAGCGATGCGGAATTCGGCGCGCTGTGCGAGGTGCTCGGAGTTCCCGGCCTCGCGAAGGATACGCGCTTTGCGCGGCTGGCCTCGCGCCTCGCCAATGTCGATGCCCTCGAGCGCGAGTTGGCGACGCATACGCGCGAGTTCGATCGCGCTGCGCTGGTGACTAAACTTCGCGAGCGCAACCTCGCCGCCGGGCCGGTCTACAATCCGATCGATCTGATGGAGGATCCGGCGCTGCGCGAATCGGGGATGCTGATCGAGCTCGACCATCCTGAAAGCGGCAAGCGCATCGTGCCGGGACTGCCGGTCAGCTTCAGCGCGATGGCGCCCGACTATCGTCCCGCGCCCGCGATCGGCGCCGACTCGGAGCAGGTGCTCGGCGAGTTGCTCGGCTATTCGCGCGAGGAAATCGCGCGACTTCGCGAAGAAAAAGTCTTAGTGTAGAAAGTCATAATCTGAGAACCGACCTGAGGTCCCTTTATGACTGACGCACAAGCGATTCCTCATAGCGGCGGCGCGCGCCCCGGCGCGTTTGCGATTTGGCTGCAGGCGGTGCGCGCGCCTTCGCTCAGCGCGGCCGCGGTTCCGGTCCTGCTGGGTACGGCGGTGGCGGCGCGCGACGGATTTTTCCATGGCTGGCGCATGTTGATCGCGCTCATCGGCGCGGTCGCGATCCAGGCCGGCACCAATCTCATCAACGACTACTACGATTTCCGTAGCGGCGCCGATTCGCATGAGTCGCTCGGCCCCAGCATGGTCATTCAGCGCGGGCTGCTGACGCCGGAGCAGGTCTGGCGCGGCGGGGTCGTGGCATTCGGGATCGGCGCGGTGCTCGGCCTGATGCTGGTGTACCTGTGCGGATGGCCGATTCTGGCGATCGGCATTCCCAGCATCGCGGCCGGATACTTTTACACCGCCGCGCCGGTTTCGCTCGCATACATCGGACTCGGCGAGCTCACGGTGTTCCTGTTCATGGGACCCGCGATCGTGCTCGGCGCGTATTACGTGATGGCGCTGACGTTTTCATGGGGCGCGCTGTGGGCCTCGGTCGCGCTGGGCTTCCTGGTCGCCGGCATCCTGCACGCCAACAACATTCGCGATATCGAGACTGACGGTCTGCATGGCAAGCATACGCTGGCGACGATCCTCGGACGCGGTGGCGCGATTTGGGAATTGATCACGCTCGATGTGCTCGCCTATGCGACCACGCTGATTGCGGTGCTCGCGCGCTCGCTGCCGTGGACCGCGCTGCTGGTGGTTCTCACGCTGCCGCGCGCGCGCGATCAGATTCGCATCGTGCGCAGCACCACCGAGGCGAAGAAGCTGAATCTCGCGCTGCTGCGATCGGTGCAACTGCACATGGAGTTCGGCATCCTCATGATTATCGCGTTCGTGGTGGCGGCAATCTTCAAATGGTAGCGGCCACGACGACTTACGTTTTCGGTGCGCGGGAGCAGATTCGCGACCGCATCACCGAAGTCGAGCGGCAAATCGACGACCAGAGTTATCGGCCCGGCCCGTGGGACAAGCTGCTGAAAGATGTGCGGATGCTGCCGCGTGAGGATCGTGCGGCGCTCAAGGAAGAGATCACCCGCGTCAGCAGCAAGCTTCATCGGCGCGATGAAAAGCGCACGTTGTCATTCGCAACCGGACTCATTGCTGAGGCCGTGCTGACTGTCGTCGGCGGAATTTTCCTCGTGCTGGCGGTGCATGACCAATCGAACGTGTTCGGGATCATCGCCGCCTCTATCTGGATGATGACGTTTCAGCCGCTGGTGAAAATCGGCGTCGGGTACCTGCTCGGCGTGGGCTACGAGTACGCCTACCTCTACAATGCCGAGCCGCGTTTCAAGATGCGCTTCGGCGATTACCTTGCGGCGCGGCGCTGGGCGCGCATCGTGCTGCATCTGTCGGGCACCATCGGATCGCCGCTGGGCGCGTGGCTGGTGCTGATATGCCTGCCCGGCGATCTTCGCATCGCCATCGATGTCTGCTGGGCGATTTTCTGGATCGTGGTCGCGGTGAACGTGGTCGCATTTGTGGTTGCGATCGCGGGAGTGAAGAAGCTCGGCCCGATGAAGGCGAGCGCCGGCAGCGGCGGCGCGGCGGCATTGGAACTGCGCGAGGCGCTGGAACTGTAGCTCTTCCTTTCTGTCATTCTGAGGCAAACTTGCGCCGCCGAAGAACCTCGGATGCGCCTGATGACCGCATGTCACTTCAGCATTCGATTGCACTTCTGCAGGCCACCATCGCAAGGCATATCGCGGCGTGCGAATGCTGAAGTGACATATGTTGCTTGCGTCTCTGCCGAGGTTCTTCGGCTACGCGCTTCGCGCTCACCTCAGAATGACAAAAGAAAGTATTCAGGGCCGCAGCGGAAGGGCCAGGTGTTCGAAGCGCGGCTGCGAGCTGTCGAATTCCGCACGCAATGCCTCGTAAGCCTTAAGATCATCCACGGTGCGGAAAAATCCGCGATGCACATAGCCGAACACCGGCAGCCGATTCGTCACCATCGGACCGAATAACCCGGTGAACAGCGCCCACGGCGGAACCTTGGGAATCAACTCGAAGATCGCGGGCTCCATCACAATCACGCCCGGATACATATACGAATCGAGCGATGCGGGATCGACGCCGGTGAGCTCCGCGGGATAATCGACATAGGTCAGCGGATTGCGCGACGTGATGAGGCGCATCCGGCGGATGCGCGCGTCGCGATCGATCTCGAGGTGCTCGTGCGCCCGTCCATCGTTCGGCGTCAGCAGCGCGATAGTCGCGACGGCGCCGCGATCGCGATGCTGCGCGATCATCGCGGCGAGGTCCAAATCGAGAATGCTGTCGCTGTTGGCGAGCACAAAAGTTTCGTTGCCGAAGTATCCGCGCAGCGCGTTGAGCGGACCGCCGGTGCCCATCAGCGTCGGCTCGGGCGAGTAGGTAATTTCCATCCCCAGCGAGCTACCGTCGCGCAGGCCGCGCTGAATCTCGCCCGCCAGATGATGAACATTAATAGCGACCTCGGTGATGCCGGCGCGCCTGAGCATCGCGAGCGGATAATGAATCAGCGGGCGGCCGCCGGCCTCGAGCATCGGTTTGGGGGTTTTTTCGGTGAGGGGGCGCGCGCGCTCACCCAAACCAGCTGCCAGCACCAATGCCTTCATCGACGAATCCTTGCTCGCATGATCATGCGCTCAACGCCTTTTGCAGATTCGGAAAATCGGCGCCGAGACGAGCGAGCATCCGGCGCGCCTGCGCAAGAGCATATGGGATGTACGCCGCGTATTCGTGCTTTCCCTCGCGATCGAGAAACACGAACAGCCCGATGCATTTGAGCGCATGCTGCAGGACGCACATCGCGTAGCTTTTCAGGAACGCGTCGCGACTCATTGTCTCGATCCCGCGCCGCAGCAGTCCAGTGAAGTAAAAATCCAGCAACCGTTCTTCCATCGCGGGCGAAATCAGGTCGCTCGTGTCGCGGGTGGTGAGAAGGACGGCGAGGTCCTGGGCCGCCGGCGCCATCAGCGCATCCTGGAAATCGATGATGCGAATGGCGGGCGAGGCGAGGTCGCCTTGCAGGAAAATATTATTGCCGTGGAAATCGCGATGCGAAAAAACGCGCGGAAGTTTACCGAGCTCGCGCGCGAGGCTTGCGACGTCGGTCTCAATCGCGCGCGTATCGGTTCCGGGCGCGACCGCATCGAGGCCGAACTCGATGAAGCGGCGCATCTCCCAGGTAAACAAGCGATCCTCGTATGCGACCTGGAACGCGAGGCATTCGCGATTCGCATTCGCGCTGCCGTCGATATGAAATCGCATCAACTCGCGCACCGCCTCGCGATAGAGGTCAGCGGCCTTGGCGGGATTAGCGCGCGCGGCATCGAAGAGCGGGAGCGAGCCGACATCCTCGACCAGCAGCATTCGATCAGGCGTGGACCAATCATATAAAGCGGGCACCGGCGCGCCGAGCGAGGTGAGAAACCAATGCAGGTTTATCCACGGTGGCTCCGGAAGAGGCCTCGGATAGAGCTCTAACGCGCGGGCGTAGAGCGGGAGATCCTCGGGACCGAGATCGATGGCGATGGCGCTCGCGGGAGCATCGGAAGCATCGCGAATCGCGACCCGCCAGAAGCGCCGCGTCGAGACATCGCCTCGCAGCGGAACCAACTGGCCGACATTTGCGCCGTGCCACTTCGCCTCGATAGCGCGACGTGTCCAGTTCGCGATGCGTCGATCGTTGGCTTCCATCCGGGTTGAATTCTATGCATCCGCGCGCGCGCGAAAAAGCAACCGGCCCACCCCGAGTGGGGCAGGCCGGCCGCGGCTACGATGTGGAAGTTGCGACGCTTAGTCGCCTGATATCGCGTGCCCGCCCTGCGCGGCGGCGGTCAGCGACTGGGTGGTGAACCAGCTGCGATCCACCGCGCCCATGTTGATGAACCATGAATCAGACGAAGGCGCGTGCGACGACGGATGATAACAGACGGTAGCAAAACCGCTCTGAACGTTAACCGTCGAGGAGCCGACCTGGAACAGCCGCTTGAACGGATAGATCGCGATGCGCGCGTCGGGCTGGGAACGGTCCGCGTAGTAGGTCCACGACACGTAGTCGTTGAACAACTGGCCGGAGCGATCGTAGGTGTCGCCGGTCATCACGAAGTCGGCCTCGGAATCGACATAGAGAATCTCGTGATCGTAGAGCGAATTGAAGTGTCCGGCGCGCGGGCGCGCTTCGACCAGGAAGTTGTGCCGAATCTGCCACGGATCGGGACAATGACTGGCGCCACCATCAGTCGGGCATTGCACATCCGGCGAATGACCGACGTTGATCGCGGAGAGCATGTTCTTCTCGCCGAGGAATTTGAAATCGTAAAATTCGTTCTTGCCGCTGAACCCCTCATAATGATTGGGGTCGTAAGCCTGTGGGCCGGTCGCGCTATCCATGATGGCATAGCTGAGCCGGCGGACCCGGCGCGCGCCGGGCGTGTATGACCACATGTCGTCGTCGCGCTGAGCGTTCGCATAGCGATAGCGGATGAATCCTGCGCCACGGTCGCTTTGCGGCGCGAGGACCGGGTAGAGCAGGCTCAGGAAGTAGCGCCCGGTGGCCTTGTAGTCGGGATCGATCGGAATCGGGTCGACTTCGGTGCGCCCGACTTCGTTATAACCGGCATAATGCCCGACTTCGTAATCGTTGATTTCACGATACGGCTGGTTCAGTCCCCAATAGGTGCTGGGGCAATCGAACCAGCGCAGATCGTAGTCGTCGCTCGAGATCGGGCGAAAGGCGACGTTCCACATGATTTTGTCCGCGGCGTGAGGATCATTGGAATCGAGGATTGGGAATGGCTCGCCCGATACGTATCCGATCAGGCTGCGTCCATCGGGTGAGAGGCGGACCTGCGCGGAATATTTCTCGGTCGCCTCTTTGTAGGGTGGCGGCCAGTCGATGCGCTCGGTCGGTGCGATCTTGAGCGACATCCCATGCTGGATGCGCAGGTATTCGCCCGGACTGACGAGCTCCTTAACCTTGGCCGCGTTATCGGGAGTGATGAAATCGCCGGGCTTCACCTGCGCGAGGGCGGGTGAGACCGTCGCGCAAACTGCGCCCGCCATCAGGGCGATCGCGGAGCGCTGCAAAAATCCTCGAAAATTCCCCATGAGAATGTTGCCTCCAGAGACGTTGGGTTTCATGTTCTCAATTTGCTGCCCGGTACCGAATACGCCTCGTTAGTACCATGAGCCTGGAGCGGTCATTAGCTGTGCTCGCAAAAACTGTCAACGTGAATAACGCGAGAATCGTCGACTTAAAGTCAAGGTGGGGTTTCCGCAGCGAAGCGCCCGGAGCTGGAATCATCGCGCGCGGATCGACGCTTTCAAATACCAGGTAGAAAAAATGCATGCCGGACAAGGTAAATCGCACGATGCGTCGCCATTGCGTGAGAACGCCGCCGATAACTCCTTCAAGGCGGGCTTCTAGGAGACAGTAGAATTTCTCATGCGCAAAAAAATCCGGCCCACCCCGATTGGGGAAGGCCGGACTGCGGAGACACTCTGAACGCGGGGCTTAGTCGCCGGAAATACCGTGACCGCCTTCGGCCGCGCGAGCCATCTGCTCGGGCGTGAACCAGTCGCGATCGATGGCGCCCATGTTGATGAACCAGGAATCGCGCGACGGCGCCTGCATCGAAGGATGATAACAGACAGTCGCGAAACCGCTCTGAACGTTGATGCTCGAGGAGCCGACCTGGAACTCGCGCTTGAACGGATAGATCGCGATGCGCGCATCGGGCTCGGAGCGATCGGCATAGTACATCCACGAGGTGTAGTTCACGAAGAGCTGTCCCGAGCGATCGTAAATGTCGTTGGCCATGACGAAGACGGCCTCGCTGTCGAGATAGAGGATCTCGTGATTGTACAGCGACACGAAACGACCCGGGCGCGGCTTCGCTTCGATTACGAACATGTGACGGATTTGCCACGGGTCGGGGCAATGGCTGGCGCCGCCGTCAGTCGGGCAGCGCACGTCGGGTGAATGACCGACGTTGATCGCCGCGAGCATGTTCTTCTCGCCCAGCATCTTGAAGTCGTAGTTTTCGTTCTTGCCGCTGAAGCCTTCGTAATGATTCGGATCATAAGCCTGGGGACCCGAGGCGGTGTCGAGAATCGAATAATTAAGGCGTCGAATGCGCCGCGCACCCGGAGTCCAGGTCCAGCTGTCGTCCTGGTGGTCAGGATCGGCGTAGCGGAACTTAATGAGGCCGGTGCCGCGCGCATCTTCCGGCTGAAGGACCGGGTAGAGCAGGTTCAGATAGTAGCGGCCGGTCTTTTTGAAATCGGGGTCGATTGGAATCGGATCGACTTCGGTGCGCCCGACTTCGTTGTAGCCGGCATAATGGCCTACTTCATAATCGACGATCTGGCGGAAGGGCGCGTTCTTGCCCCAGTATTCGCTGTCGCAATCGAACCAACGGAGGTCGTAGTCATCGCTCGAGATGGGACGGAAGGTTTCGTTCCACATCACCTTGTCGCCGGCATGCGGATCGTTCTCGTCGATGATGGGAAAGGGCTCGCCCGCGACATATCCCACCAGGCTGCGGCCATCGCTGGAGAGGCGCACCTGCGAGGAGTACTTTTCGGTCGCTTCCTTATAGGGCGGAGGCCAATCGATCCGTTCGGTGGGCGCGACCTTCAGACTCATCCCGTGCATGATGCGTAAGTATTGGCCCGGTGACACCAGGTCCTTAACCTTTTGCGCATTCTCATCGGTAATGAAGTCACCCGGTTTGACTTGCGCAAGGGTGGATGATGCCGTCCCCAAGACTGCGGTAACAATCGCAATCGAGGCGGCGGTAACCCAAAATCTTGCAAAACTCCGCATAAACATTGGCCTCCGTTGTCCCAGCGTGCGGTTAAGTATTAATAATGCATCAAATCTTCGCGAATCATTCTAATATGGCTGATTAGCTCTCGAACTACTAACTGTCAACAGGGATAATGCGCGGCCTGCGAAAAGCCCCTCGGAAGCTGCCCTCAGGAATCTGAACTAACGTTCAGAAAATCGTTCATTGAAGGTTCGCGCCCCCGCGGTCCGTTGGAAATAACCCGCTCATCGGGTAAGGATATTCTGATCGGTTCCGAGTGCGGGTGAGATTATGGTGACCTGGTTTCCGTTGCTGGTGACATTGGTGGTGGCCGGCGTCGTGGTCGGCGTGATGGTGAACATCAATGCGCTGATCGGCCCCAAGCGGGTTTCCGCGATCAAGATGGAAGCCTTCGAATGCGGCAATCCTCCCAGCGGCAGCGCATGGGGCCGCTTCTCGGTGCGCTTTTATCTCACCGCGCTGCTATTCCTGGTCTTCGATGTCGAGGTGATCTTCCTCTATCCGTGGGCGGTGGAGCTGCGGAAGCTGGGGATGTTCGGCTTCATCGAAGCCTTCATCTTTATCGCGATTTTGTTCGTCGGCCTGATTTACGCATGGGAGCGCGGCGCGCTCGATTGGGACTAAGCCTCGATGCTCAGCGACAAGCTCAAGGAAAAATTCGGCCACGCGATCCTGCAGAGCAGCGATGCGTTGGGTGAGGACACCGTCGTCATCGATCGCGAGCAGGCGCCGGAGATCTTCCGTACCCTGCATGATGACGCCGATTTCGCCTTCGAGTTTCTCATCGATGTGACGGCGGTGGACTGGATCGAGCGCCGCCCGCGCTTCGATGTGGTCTATCAGCTTAAATCGATGACGCGGAATCTGCGCCTGCGGGTGAAGATCCAGGTCGGCGCCGGCGATGACGCATGGGTGCCCAGCGCGTACCCAGTCTGGAAGTCAGCCGACTGGCTGGAGCGCGAATGCTTCGACATGTTCGGCATCCAGTTCCGCGGGCATCCCGACCTCCGGCGCATCCTTCTTTACGATACCTTCGTCGGACATCCGCTGCGCAAGGATTATCCATTTCAGAAGCGGCAACCGATCGTTCCGGAAATCGATCCGATTACCAAGCCGCTGCGACCCACGAAGTAGGGAATTATCATGTCGCTGCCCGCACGCTGGTCACAAAAAATCGAGGCCTCCGATCCCGTCGACGAGATCATGGAGCTCCAGATGGGGCCCTCGCATCCCGCCGCGCACGGCACCATCAAGTTTAACTTGAAGCTCGACGGCGAGCGGGTGGCCGACTGCGACGTCGAGGTCGGCTATCTCCATCGCGCGTTCGAAAAAATGTGCGAGCAGGGGACCTGGACCCAATGCTTCCCCTACACCGACCGGCTCAACTACGCCTCGCCCTGCATCAACAATGTCGGCTTTGCACTGGCGGTCGAGAAGCTGCTCGGCCTCGAGCTTCCGGAGCGCGCGAAGTATCTGCGCGTCATCATGAGCGAAATTTCGCGCATCACCGACCATCTCACCTGCCTGGGGATGGCGGCGAGCGAGGTCGGCGCGGTCACCGTCGCCTTCCTCATGATCGAAGGGCGCGAGATGCTTTACGACCTGGTCGAGGCTGTAACCGGAGCGCGCCTGACGGTGACCTGGTGTCGCGTCGGCGGGGTCGCGCACGATCTGCCCGACGGTTTCAGGGAACGGGTCGGCATCGCCCTGAAGCACATCGATGAGTTGCTGGCTGACTGCGACAAGCTGCTCTCGCGCAATCGGGTTTTCATCGATCGGATGTCGGGCATCGGCACCTTGCCACAGAAAGACGCAATTTCGTACGGATTGACGGGTCCGCTCCTGCGCGCGACCGGCGTGGCTTACGATGTCCGCAAGGCCACTCCTTACCTGGTTTACGATCGCTTCACTTTCGATATCGTCACCGGTGAGCGCGGCGACAACTACGATCGCTTCAACGTGCGCTTTCATGAGATCGCCGAATCGCAAAAGATCATTGCGCAGGCGCTGGCCGATTTGCCCGACGGCCCGGTGATGGTGGGTGATCCGAAGATCGCCCTCCCGCCCAAGGAACGCGTCTACAATTCCATCGAGGGGCTGATGAACCACTTCAAGCTCATCATGGAAGGAATCAAGGTGCCGCCCGGCGAGACCTACACGGCGGTCGAGGGCGCCAACGGGGAGCTGGGCTTCTATGTAGTCAGCGACGGCAGCGGCCGGCCCTATCGGGTGCGGGTGCGGCCGCCATGTTTCCTCGCGATGGGTGCGCTGAACAAGATGCTGATCGGCCACATGATCCCGGACATCATCACGACGTTCGGGATGATCAACATGATTGGGGGCGAGTGCGACCGCTAGGCTAGCGATCCAGCTTCTACCGACACATCGTCGGCAATACTTCAACGATCGTCCTACCTTCTCCCCTCTCTCACTAGTGAGAGAGGGTGGATGGCGCAGTTGTCGCTCTGTGGTTTGGCGACAACTGTGCCAGACGGGTGAGAGCGGGCGCGCTTCGCGCCCGGCGGTGGAATGCCACTGCGTTCTGTAAAAGCCAGCAACTCCGGGCATAAAGTGGCTTTGTTTTTGCATTTTCGCCATTCGACATCATGCTGTCCGAGGTCCTTCGCCAAGCCTCAGGACCACCGCTCGCGATGCTCGAAGTGGCTTTGTTTCTGCACTTCCGCGCCCTTGCGTGTCCCCTCTCTCACTAGTGAGAGAGGGTGGATGGCGCAGTTGTCGCTCTGTGGTTTGGCGACAAACTGTGCCAGACGGGTGAGAGCCGGGCGCGCTTCGCGCCCGGTGGTGGAATGCCACTGCGTTCTGTAAAAGCCAGCAACTCCGGGCATAAAGTGGCTTTGTTTTTGCGTTTTCGCCATTCGATATCATGCTATCCGAGGTCCTTCGCCAAGCCTCAGGACCACTTCTCGCGATGCTCGAAGTGGCTTTGTTTTTGCCGTTTCGCATTCAGCCTGCATTCCCAAAAATGACGACGGCGCCCGCGAAGGCGCCACATCTTGCACTATAGCAGATCCCGGGCAGACTTAATGCAAGTTGACAGGCGCCTCGGCCGCCCGGCGCGACTCGGCGAGCGCCGCGAGTATTTGCTCGCGTTTCACCGGCTTGGTCAGGATCGCGTCGCATCCCGCGTCCAGCGCCATCCGCTCATGCTCGGTCGAAGCGTGCGCGGTTACCGCGATGATTGGGGTAGTGAGAAAACGTGCCTGGGAACGGAGGAAGCGGGTGAGTTGCAGGCCGTCATCGCCGCCCTTGAGAGAAATATCCATCAAAACCCCCGCGATGGCCGGTTCCTCGGCGAGCGTCTCGCGCAGCGCATCGCTGTTCGCGGCGACGCGCAACTCGAAGACGTTGTGGAGCATCATCCGCATCATGGTCTGGGTGTCCGGATCGTCTTCGACCAGCAGCAACATCGGCAAACTCGGCTCGGCGGCGACCGCCTTTGGATGGCCATTGGTTCCGTTGGTGATGTGCCGATGGGCGGAAAAATGGACGGTGAAGGTCGAGCCGGCGCCCTTGGAGCTTTCGACCTCGATGCGCGCCTGATTGGCCTCGAGAAAGCGCTTGGTGAGCGCGAGGCCGAGGCCGCTGCCTTCAAACCTGCGGTTGAAGCCGGAATCTTCCTGGATGAACGGTTGAAACAATTTCGGCAGGAATTTCGCGTCGATGCCGACGCCGCTGTCGCGCACCGCGACGCATAGCTCGCCGCCTTCGCGAAATTGCCGCACCTCGACGAAGCCGCGCTCGGTGAATTTGAGCGCGTTGCCAATCAGATTTTGCACCGCGGCGGAGACGCAATATTCGTCCGCGATGACGCCGGTCCCGGGAGCGTCGTCGATAAATCGGAGCGCGAGGCCTCTGCGCTTCGCCAGCGCGCGAAAATCGTCGACCTGGCGCGCGACCAGTTCCGACAGATGTAGAAGCTCCGGTTTGCAGACGAACCCGCCGGCCTCGATCTTCGAGTAGTCGAGGATGCCGTCGATGGTTTTTACCAGGCGCTTGCCCGAACGCGCGGCGGCCTGGAGATATTCACGCTGGGAGTCATCGCCGATTTCCGCCAGATGGTCCCCGATGACATCCATGTAACCGAGGAGGACATTCAGCGGCGTGCGGATCTCATGGCTCATGTTGGCCAGAAAGGCGCTCTTGAGCCGCGACGATTCCAGTGCGGCATCGCGCGCGTTGGCGAGCTCGGCCTCGTAATTCTCCTGCTCGGTAACGTCGTGCTCTTCGATGATCATGCGGTCGGGATGGCCAGGCAGCACCTTGCCGTGCGCTTCGAACCGGCGCCATCGACCGTCCTTGCATAGGACTCGAAAACGAATGTTGAAGCCGGAATCGGGATTGGCGAACGCGGCTTCGGCAGCCTTCATCACCGAGGGAGCGTCGTCCGTATGAATCAGCTCAAAACCGCCGCGCCCGACCACCTCCGCGACCGTGTAGCCGGCTTGCTTTTCCACCGAAGGGCTGACGAACAGCATCCTGCCATCGCGACTCAACATCACGATGAGATTGTCGGCGTTTGCGACCAGCACCCGAAACTGTTCCTTCTCCCGTTCGAGGTTTTGCTCCGCCAGCACGCGGGCCGTGATGTCGGTGCTGACCGCGATGCCGCCACTCACGCTACCGTCGCTGTCGCGCACCGGCTGGCCCCAGATGTCGAACCAGCGCCCGTTCACCTGCGCCGTGGTAGTGGTAGCCTCGCCGCGCAGGACAGCATCGAGCGCTTCGACGATCTCGCGCGAGTCGGCGAACATGTCATACATCGACTTGCCGATTCCCGCTGCGCCGAAGGCCGGATCTGGAATTGCGGCGCCTTCGGCCATGGTGAGGAGTCCATCGGCGTCGAATTCATTAACGATAATCGGGGCATGACTGATGATGTTGCGCAGGCGCCGCTCGACATTGCGCAACCGTTCCTCATCGAGCTTGCGCTGAGTGACATCACGCCAGTTGAAAACGACCTGCTGTGGTTCGCCTTCGGCGGCGGGCAATATCGTCGCCTTGCCTTCGATAAAAATCCAATGACCGTCGTGGTGCCGAGTGCGGAAACTGATGACCGTATCCGCCAGGGAAGTATCGAAGCCCGCCAATGCATTTTCCACCGGAGGCAGATCCTCGGGATGCACGAACTCGCGGAAGTTGCGTCCCGCGACGTCGTCCGGGTCGAGGCCAATCAGCCGCTTCACCGACGGCGCGACGAAGGTGATAACGCCTGCGGCATCGAACACCGTCAGACCGTCAGAGGCGTGCTCGATGTAAGAACGCAACCGGCGCTCGCTGCGCCGTAGCTCGTCCTGCGAGCGAACCTGGTCCGTTATATCGGTAGCGAAGGAAATGACGCATAGCTGTCCCTCGAAGGTGGCAATCGTCGCCGAAAGGCTGGCGTACCTGGTCGCGCCGGCCTTGGTCTTGAATCTGACAGTGCGATGGCGGATTGCTCCGGTCGCCTGGAGTTCGCTGCGGATTCGGTCGTATTCCGAATCATCCTCCCAAACGCCGAGGTCGAGCATGGTGTGGCCGATTACTTCGTCGCGGCTGAAGCCGGTTCGCTCGAGGAAGGTGGCGTTCACCTCGACCAGTTTGCGGTCCCGAACCGAGCTGACCGAAACGAGGTCGTGGCTATGGAGGAGGAATTGCCTCATTTTTGGGCACGCCGATCGCGATGGCGCGCCGACTCTACGTCAGCAAGAAGGGTGCCGTCTTTGAGTCAAGAAAAGTCGTTATAGTTGTAATCGAGAGACAGCGTTAGCGCGTCAACGCTTCAGTCCTGCTACACCCAGGCGACAGTGGCCGAAGTGCAACATCCGCCATTCGGCGGACCCGCCCACTGAATGTGGAAATTTACCTCGCTCGACCGGCGTGCGTCGCGCAATCTGTCAGTTGAGCTTCCCTCAACTTACTTGATGATGCCGCGGGTGCGCAGCGACGCGACGGTCGCGGCGTCATAGTCGAGAAATTCGCGCAGCACTTCATCGCCATGCTCACCGTGCAGCGGGGCCGCTCGTTGGATGCTGCCCGGGGTCGCGGAAAACTTCATCAGCATTCCGGTCTGCCACACCTTGCCCCATTGCGAATGAGTCAACTCCGCGAGGAGCTCATTCGCGGCGATTTGCGGATCGGAAAACAAGTCGCGAAAATGGCTGACCGGCGTCGCGGGAAGGTTTGCCTTCCTTAGTTGAGCGAGTGCGTCATCGCGATCGCGATGCTGGAACTCCTCGGCCAGCGCCGATGCGAGGCCCCCATGCGAATGCTCGGGCTCGCGCGCCGCGGCCGCATAGTCGAGCTTCGGCATTGAGGTGAAAATTCCTCCCAGCGCTTGCCACTGCGCCGGCGCATCGACCGCGAGGAACAGCCACTCCCCGTCACGACATTGATACGCGCGCGACAATGCCGAGGAGCCGCGCCGCTCGGGCGCGCCATTTTCCATATCCGGACGGCCATCGTAAAAGATGAACTCGCCCGCCTGAAACGCCATCGAGGCTTGCAGCAACGTCGTCGAGCAGAATTGCCCCAG
Source organism: uncultured delta proteobacterium (assembly GCA_963761255.1). GTDB lineage: Bacteria > Desulfobacterota > Binatia > Binatales > Binataceae > DATGKG01. Next base: position 823,794 of record CAVXGH010000005.1, on the reverse strand, counting down.
CCCGGTTTTCTGCCGCGCGCGCAACGCCAGGATGCATCCGAACGCCGAGAGCATCGCGGCGCCGTAGTCGCAAATCGCGCAGGTCAGATAGACCGGATGATTATGCGGTCCGCCCTGCGCCGCCATCACGCCCGAGCGCGCCTGCAACAGCGGATCGAAGCCGGGCTGGTTGTGATCGGGGCCGGTGTTGCCGAACGCGTTGACCGACGTATAGATGAGGCCGGGATTCGCCTTCGCCAGCGTGTCGTAATCGAGCCCGAAGCGCTTCATCCGCCCGGGGCGGAGATTTTCCACCAGCACGTCGGCCTCTTCCGCGAGGCGATAAACGATGTCGAGACCTTCGCGATGGTTGAGATCGATCGCGAGTCCGCGCTTGCCCTGGTTCCATCCGAGGAATCCAAAACCGAAACTGCGAAACGCATCGCCCTCGAGGTTTTCGATCTTGATCACGTTGGCGCCGAGCTGCGCGAGGATCATCGGACCGTACGACCCCGCGATATAGCTGGCGAAATCGAGCACCGTGACGCCATCGAGCGGGCCCTTCGCGAGGCCGCTCTCATTCGTCGCGGTGACCGGATGTGGCGCGTGGTGGAAAGTTTCATGTCGATGAGCATCCGGCTTCGCCGGCGCCGGTCCGACAATCTCACCGGGAGTCGCCTCCAGTGTGACCGGCACGCCGAGTTGCACGGTCTCGCCTAAAACAGGATCGCGCACCTGCTGGCGCATGCCGATAGCGGCGGTTTGCGGATACGCGATGAATTCCTGGCGCGTCATGACCGGGGCGCATGGCACGTCGGCCTCGCGCAGGATTTTGACCCATTCATCGCGCGGCCTGGTGCGAATGACCGGCTCGAGGATGTCTTTCAGCGCCTGCCAGTGTTCCGGAGGAATTCCCCACGGCGCGTTTTCGAAGCGCGAATCGGACACCAGCTCGGGCAAGTCGAGCGCGAGAACGAATTTTCCCCAGAACGTCGCGTTGCCGCAGGCGGCAAACAGGTACTTGTGATCGGAGCCCTCGAACAGCCGATAGCATGGGATCGGACCGAGCGGATCCTGCGGCCCATGATAGAGCGTGGTCATCTTCTCGTGCTTGAGCACGCCGCCAGTTTGTAGCGATAAGGCTCCGGCCAGTAGCGAGACCTCCAGTTCCTGACCCTCGCCGGTATGCTCGCGCGCGATGAGACCTGCGACCGCCGCGCTCGCACCCAGCACCCCGGCCGAATAGCTCGCGGCCGGAAAGACTAGCGGGACCGGATTGCCGCTGCGCGCCCATTGGCTCCCCGCGATGCCGGCGCGAGCGGCGACTAAATCATCGCAGGCGTCGAATTCGGCCTCGGGACCGCGGCTCCCGAAGGGCGGCACATTCAGCACCAGCGCATGCGTATTAATTTTCCGAATCGATGCGTAATCGAGACTCTCGGCCTTCAGCCGCGCGGGCGTCGAGCCGGTGATTACAACATCCGCGCTTTTGACCAGCGCGGCGATCGACCATTTGCCATCGGTCGAATTGACGTCGATAGCGACCGAGCGCTTCGACCGATTGAGGACCTGAAAATGCGGCGTGCCGCGGTCGGGTGCGCCGGTGGGCGGCTCGACCATGATCGCATCGGCGCCCTGCTCAGCCAGCAGCATCGCGGCGTAGGCCGCGCCGAGGTTGGAGTGAAATTCGAGGACATTGATTCCGCTAAGTGCTTTCGCCATTGCACTCGGGATATTCGTCCACTCGATGGCTTGACTTCAAGGCATCGAAACGTGTCGTTAATCATTTCGTAATCTGATTTCCTTAGTTTGCCGCCACGATGCGCTAGCATCGAGGTGGATAATTCTGTTCGGCGTTCATCCAAATATTGGTGGGGAAACTGATGCGAAACCGAAAGGTCGTCTTACTTCTTTTTACCGCGGTAATGGTGCTCGCGGGATGGCGCGCGGGATGGTCGGATCTGTTGATCAACGGCGCCGGCGCCACCTTCCCATATCCGATTTACTCGAAATGGTTCGATGTCTACTCGAAGGCACATCCGGGCATTCATTTTAATTATCAATCGATCGGGTCGGGCGGCGGAATCCGGATGGTCACGCAGAAGACCGTGGACTTCGGCGCCAGCGACGCTCCGATGAACGACGAGCAACTGAAAGCCGCGCCCGGCCTGCTGCATTTTCCTACCGTGATGGGCGCGGTGGTGCTCGCCTACAACCTTGCGGATGTCAAAACGACGCTCAAGTTGACCGGACCCATCATCGCCGACATCTTTATGGGCAAGATCACGAAATGGAATGATCCGGCCATCGCCAAAATCAATCCCGGCGTCAGTCTGCCGGATGACGACATCACGCCCTGTCATCGATCCGACGGCAGCGGGACCACCTACATCTTTTCCGACTATCTATCCAAGGTTAGCCCCGACTGGGCCAAGGGGATGGGCAAGTCCACCTCGCTGAAATGGACCGGCGGGCTGGGCGGCAAGGGCAACGAAGGGGTGACCGCGCTGCTGCAACAGACTCCGGGCGCCATCGGTTACATCGAGTTGATCTATGCGCTCAACAACCACATCCCGTTTGCCGACATCAAAAATAAGGAAGGCAACTTCGTCACGGCGAGCCTCAATGGCGTCACTGCGGCGGGCGATGCGGCGGCGCGGATGTCCAATCGCATGCGGCTGGCGGTAAACATGCAAGCCGACTTTCGCGTTTCGATTACCGACGCTCCGGGCGGCGCGTCCTATCCGATATCGTCGTTCACCTACCTGCTCGTTTATCGGCAGCAAACCGACAAAGCCAAAGGGCAGCAGATCATCGACTTTCTCCAATGGGCGCTGCACGACGGCCAGCAATATGTTTCCGCGCTGCAGTATGCTCCCCTCCCGGCCCCGGTGGTCGCGCTCGAGGACAAGCAGATCAAGGAGATTCGTTTGCCGAAATAGGGCTGATGCTGGGTCGCGAAGACTCCGGCCTCGCCAGTGGATAGGATTTGCAGGGAACGAAACCCGCGCGATAGCGTGGCGTAGTTCCCTGCAATGAAACGAATCGCGCAAATATTGGTCGCCCTCGTATGCACCTTAGGCATCGGCGGCGTCGCTATGGCGCAGTCCGGCACCGTCGATAAAACCACCAGCGAGAAGCTGACCAGGTATCTCCACAACCACCGGCTTCCGATGGTAGGCGCGCAGGTAACCGATACCGATTCGGGCCGCCAGCTCATGCTCTACGGCTTCGTCGCCACCGACTTCGGCAAAGATGACGCCGTCACGAAGTCCAAGAGATATCTGCACGACTCGACGATGCCAGTCGTCAATAATATTCGCGTCAATCCGCAACTTAAGCATCTCAAGCGCCCGTCATCGCCCGATGACATGGCGCCCGGTGCGATGGGTTCCGGTGCCGCGCCTCCGCCGCGTGCCGATTGGGAAAACACCCTGGACAATACGTTGCGCTCCGGCGGTGCCTCGCCCTCCAACGATCCCGCTTTGAAGATGCCGGCTCCCGGCGGACCCGCTCCTGTCGCTCCCGGCGGCACCTGGTAATCGCCGCGCCCTGCGCGCATTCGCGTTCCCTCGTGGTACAATTCCGCTCGCCGTGGTCGACAAGATAATCGTTTTGCGCGAGGGGGGACGCTCCAAAGATCCCAACGACGAGCGCAATTTCCGCATCAAGTACGCCGAGGTCCTCAATCCCGCGCAGTACGAGGCCGTGACCCATCGCGAGGGTCCACTGCTGGTGGTCGCGGGCGCGGGTTCCGGCAAGACTCGGACGCTGATTTACCGAGTGGCGCGGCTGATTGAGAGCGGCGTGCCGCCCGGCGCGATTTTGCTGCTGACGTTTACGCGTCGCGCCTCGCAGGAGATGCTGCGTCGCGCCGAGCAACTGGTCGGCGACCGGAGCCGCAACGTTTCCGGCGGCACATTTCATTCATTCGCGAACACGGTGCTGCGCCAATGGGGCGCGCCGCTGGGGCTGAAGCCCAACTTCACCATCCTCGATCGCGCCGACATGGAAGATGTCATCAACCTGCTGCGCAGCCGGATGGGTCTCGGATCGCGCGACCGGCGGTTTCCCAAAAAGGGCACCCTGGCCGAGGCCATCAGCATGGCGCGCAACAAGCGGCGCGCGCTCGACGAAGAAATCCAGCTCGACTTCCCCCATCTGATCGAGCATGCGGAGGAGATCGTTCAGCTCGCTCAGAAATACGAGGCCTACAAGCGCGAGCGCGGCCTGCTCGACTACGATGATCTCCTCGACAAGCTGGTCGAGCTGCTTCAGCAATACGGCGAGGTCCGAAAGCGCCTGTCGGACGCATATCGCTACATCATGATCGATGAGTACCAGGACACCAACGAGGTGCAGGCGGAGATCGTGCGGCTGCTCGCGGCGAATCATAGCAATGTAATGGCGGTGGGCGACGACGCGCAGTCGATCTACTCTTTTCGCGGCGCCAATTTCCGCAACATCCTCGACTTCCCGAAAATTTTCCCGAACGCCCGCATCGTCAAGCTTGAAGAAAATTATCGCTCGATCCAGGGCATCCTCGATGTCGCCAATGAGGTGATTTCGCGCGCCGCCGAATCCTACACCAAGGTGCTGTTCACGAAACGCCAAGGCGAGCTGCGCCCGATGCTGGTGCGTGCCGCCGATGAGCACATGCAGTCGCGCTTCGTCGCCCAGCGCATCCTCGAATTGCGCGAGGAGGGCGTCGAGCTGAACGAGATCGCGGTGCTGTTCAGGTCGAGCTTCCATTCCTTCGATCTCGAACTGGAGCTGCAGCGGCGCGATATCCCGTTCATCAAGCGCGGCGGCTTCAAGTTCATCGAAACCGCGCACGTGAAAGATGTCCTCGCGCATCTGCGCGTGGTCGCGAATCCTACCGATGCGGTCTCATGGCTGCGCGCGCTCACGCTGGTGAAAGGCGTCGGCAATCGCACCGCCGAGCGGCTCATCGAAGTGCTGATCAACGCGCCCGAACCGGAGAAAGCGCTGATCGCATCGAGCGCGGTGACGATCGCGCGGGGCGAGGGTCCCGAGGGCTTTCGCCGGCTCGCGGAGTTGCTCGCCTCGATGCGTGCGGAAGGGAAGCGTCCGGCGGAGCAGGTCGCCGCGACGATTGCTTACTACATGCCGCTGATGCGCGAGGCTTATCCCGACGACTTCCCCAAGCGCGAGCGCGACCTCGAGCATTTCCAGAACATCACCGAGCGCTATCGCAGCTTGCAATCGATGCTTTCCGATATGGCGCTGGAGCCGCCCAACGATTCGCTCGGCGGCGTGCTGGCGACCGACACCGAGGACGAGCTGCTCACTCTCAGTACGATTCATTCCGCGAAAGGTCTCGAATGGAAAGTGGTGTTTCTGATTTGGGCGGCGGATGGCCGCTTCCCGGGTCCGCAGAGTATGGATCCCGAGGACCTCGAAGAGGAGCGGCGCCTGATGTACGTCGCGGCCACGCGCGCCAAGGACGAACTCTATCTCTCCTATCCGATTTACATGTTCGATCGCGCGATGGGTTACACGATGGGACGCGTGTCGCGATTCCTCGAAGATGTTGCGCCGGAGATTCTGCCCACCGCGATGCTTCAGGAGAGCGAGGACAATCCCGCCTGATGATGCGTCGCCCTCATCTCATCATAATTACGCTGGTTCGTGATCGCGCTGATGCCGGCGCTGGCGGCATGCGATGCGACGCCGCAGGTCGCGATCGTTCGGGCCCGACAATTCTGAGCGCGCGGCGGTCAAAGTCGAAATTGCCAACACGCCCGGATGCGCGCGAGCTCGGCTTGATGTATCGCAACCATCTCGACGAGAACGCGGGGATGATTTTCATTTTCCCCGCTCCCAGTGCGGCGCAATTCTGGATGAAGAACACCGTGATTCCGCTCGACATGATTTTCGCGGATTCCAACGGCAAGGTGCTCGGCATCGTCGCCAACGCGCAACCCTACTCCGAGGCGTTGCTGGGCGGCTTCGACGGCACGCTCTATGTCCTCGAAGTGAATGCCGGTTATGTCGCGAAGCATCACATTGTGGCCGGCGACCGGCTCGAATTCCAGGGTTTCAGCCCGCATACCACGCGGTGAAGTGACGTGGTTTACCTGGGGTCGCGTGGCTTTAACGCGCGACCCGGTTGCGATATCTATGTGCGTGGCGCGCATTGGACGCTTGACTTAAGCGAGCCGGCGCGACCCCTTCAGCCCGAAAATTTGGAGCATGGGTCTTAAAGAAAACATCGACAGGATGCAGGAAATGTCGCGCCTCGCCGAATTCGGCGGCGGCGCGGAACGCCTCGCGAAGCAAAAGAAAGCCGGCCGCATGACCGCGCGCGAACGCATCGAGTTCCTGCTCGATCGCGGCTCGTTCATGGAGCTGGACAAGTTCAAAACGCATCGCATCACCGACTTCGACATGGCGAGCAAGAAGATTCCCGGCGACGGCGTGGTGACCGGCTTCGGCACCATTGACGGACGCCAGGTCTGCGTCTTCGCGCACGACTTCACCGTGTTCGGCGGAAGTTTGTCGGGCGCGTTCGCCGAAAAAGTCTGCAAAGTGATGGACCTCGCGATGAAAGTCGGATGCCCCTTCATCGGGCTCAACGACGGCAGCGGCGCGCGCATCCAGGAAGGCGTCGTTTCGCTCGCCGGCTATGCCGACATTTTCCTGCGCAACGTGATGGCCTCGGGTGTGGTTCCGCAGATTTCCGTGATGATGGGCCCGTGTGCAGGCGGCGCGGTTTATTCTCCCGCGATGACCGATTTCATCATCATGGTGCGCGAGAGCTCGTACATGTTCATCACCGGCCCCGACGTCATCCGCGCGACCACCCATGAGGAAGTTTCGATGCAGGAGCTGGGTGGCGCGGATACGCATTCGCAGCGCTCGGGCGTGTGTCATCTCGAGGCCGACGACGATCAGGGCGCGCTGATGATGATTCGCGAGATGCTCTCCTACATGCCGTCGAACAACGCCGAGGATCCGCCGTTTCGCGCGAGCAAAGACGATCCGGAGCGGCGCGATTCCGAGCTCGACGCGATGGTGCCGGAGAATCCCAACAAGCCGTATGACATGGTGGAGCTGATTCGGCGCGTCGTCGATGAGGGACATTTTTTCGAGATTCAAAAAGACTGGGCCAACAACATTCTGATCGGCTTCGCACGTATCGGCGGATACTCCGTCGGAGTGGTGGGAAATCAGCCGGCCAATCTCGCCGGATGCCTCGACATCGATGCGTCGGTGAAGGCGGCGCGCTTCGTGCGCTTTTGCGATTGCTTCAACATTCCGATCGTCACGTTTGTGGATGTGCCGGGATTTTTACCGGGTACCTCGCAGGAATTTCAGGGCATCATTCGCCATGGCGCGAAGTTGCTCTACGCGTTTTGCGAGGCAACCGTGCCCAAGGTCACCGTCATCACGCGCAAGGCTTACGGCGGCGCCTACGACGTCATGTCCTCGAAGCACATTCGCGGCGATTTCAACTTTGCGTATCCGAGCTCGGAAATCGCGGTGATGGGGCCGGAGCAGGCCATCAACATCGTGTTCCGCAACGAGCTGGCCGCGGCCAAGGATGCGGCCGCGGAGCGCGTGCGCCTCGCCGAGGAATATCGCAAGACCTTCGCGAATCCGTTCAAGGCCGCGGAGCTGGGCTACGTCGACGAGGTCATCATGCCGCGCGATACCCGTCCTCGCGTTATCGCGGCATTGAAGGCGCTGGAAAACAAAGTGGATAAAAACCCGCCCAAGAAGCATGGCAACATCCCCCTCTAAGCCCAAGATGTTTAAACGCATATTGATTGCCAACCGCGGCGAAATCGCGGTCCGCGTCATCCGCGCATGCCGCGAGCTCGGCATCGAATCGGTCGCGGTTTATTCCGAGGCCGATCGCGCCGCGCTGCACGTGCGCGAGGCTGACTATGCAGTGCTGGTCGGTCCCGCGCCCGCGTCCCAGAGTTACCTGCAAACCGAAAAGATCCTCGCCGCCGCCAAAGATACCGGCGCCGACGCGATTCATCCCGGCTATGGCTTTTTTTCCGAGAACGCCGGCTTCGCGCGCGCGGTCGAAAAAGCCGGCCTCACGTTCATCGGGCCTCCGCCGGATGCGATCGTCGCGATGGGTGACAAAGTCGAATCGCGCAAGCTGATGACGGCGGCCGGAGTCCCGGTGGTTCCCGGCTCGCCCGATACGCTGGAAACCGAGGAGCAGGTTCGCGAGATCGCCGAACAAAATCGGCTTCCCCATCATGGTGAAAGCGGCGGCGGGCGGCGGTGGCAAAGGCCTGCGCCTGGTGGAGAGCGACAAGGACCTCGGTGCCATCGTTCGCACCGTTGCGAGCGAGGCCAAATCGTCATTCGGCGACGGCCGTTTCTATGTCGAGAAATTCGTGCGCAAGCCGCGCCATATCGAGGTGCAGGTTTTCGCCGACAAGGCCGGCAATACCGTTCACATGTTTGAGCGCGAATGCTCGATTCAGCGCCGCCATCAGAAGGTCGTCGAGGAATCGCCCTCGCCATTCGTCACCCCGAGATGCGCGCGAAGATGGGCGACGTCGCGGTGCGCGCGGCGAAAGCGGTGAACTACGTCGGCGCGGGTACGATTGAATTCCTCGCCGATGCGGACCGCAACTTTTACTTCCTCGAAATGAATACGCGCATCCAGGTCGAGCATCCCGTTACCGAGATGGTGACCGGGCTGGATTTGGTGCGTTTGCAGATCGAAGTAGCAGCCGGCGCGAAGTTGCCCTTCAAGCAATCCGACCTAAAGCAAAATGGATGGGCGGTCGAATGCCGCATCTATGCCGAGGATCCCGCGGCGGGATTCGTGCCCGCGCCGGGAAAAATCGAGACCTTGAAATTTCCCGAAGGCCCCGGCGTTCGCAATGACGCAGGCATCTATGCCGGCGCCGAAGTCACGATGTTCTACGATCCGATGATCTCGAAGCTCGCGGTGTGGGGCTCGAGCCGGATGCAGGCGATCGAGCGGATGCGGCGCGCGCTGGCGGAATTCCAAATCGCCGGCGAGCTGACGACTAACCTCGATTTCCATCGATGGATGATGGTTCAGCCGCGATTTCTGGCCGGCGATTTCGACACCAACTTCATCAACCAGGAGTGGCATCCCGCGACTGTTGTTGCCGAAGAAGATACTGATCGCATCGCCGCGATCGTCCTGGCCGCGCATGCCGCGCAGACTCATCAGAATCACGCCAATGGTCAGCCTGCCGCGCAGCAGGGCGCGCGCGCTTCGGCATGGAAGACGCGCGGCCGTCTCGACGTGTTGAGGTAATCGGTGGCAACGCAATATCACGCAACAATCGACGGCCAGGAGCATGAGCTCGCTATCGAAGAGCTCGCGGATGCCGGCATCTTCGAAATCAACCTCGGCGGTAAGAAGATCAAGGCCGATCTGCGACAGGCCGGCGCGACTTCATTTTCGATAGTCGTCGGCAATCGCTCTTTCGACCTCGACGTGATTCGCCAGGGCGAAGACTTCGTGGTTTCGTCGCGCGCAGGTGTGACGCGGCTGACGCTCGAAGATGCGCGCCGGCGCGCGATGCGTTCCCGCGGTTCGCGTGAGGTGAGCGGCAAGGTTCAGATGCGCGCGATGATGCCGGGCCGCGTGCTGTCGGTGGCGGTCAAGGCGGGCGACTCAGTGGAAGCGCAGCAGGGCGTGCTGGTCATCGAGGCGATGAAAATGGAGAACGAGCTAAAATCGCCCAAGGCGGGCAAAGTTGTCGAAGTAAAAGTCGCGGCCGGTCAGACCGTCGAAAAAGGCGAATTACTTATCGTTATCGAGTAAGATTCTGCCGAGGACTTGGCACGGATGTCCCAGCAAAATTCACCTACTGATTCGCAAAAAAATTCCGACCTCGAAACCGCGCGCAAAAATTGGGAAGAGCAGAAGCTCAAACCCTCGCTCAAGCGCGGCAAGGAACGGCGCGAGAAATTCGAAACCAGTTCCGGCATCGAAATCAAGCGCGCGTATGATCCGTCGGATCTCGCCGACTTCGATTATGTTCGCGACCTCGGTTTTCCCGGCGAATTTCCGTTCACGCGCGGCGTGCAGCCCACGATGTATCGCGGGCGCCATTGGACCATGCGCCAGTACGCCGGCTTCGGCACCGCCGAGGAATCCAACAAGCGCTATCGATACCTTTTCGAGCAGGGGCAGACCGGGCTTTCGGTCGCATTCGATCTGCCGACGCAGATGGGGCGCGACGCTGACCATGAGCGCGCTCGAGGTGAAGTCGGACGCGTCGGAGTTTCGATCGGATCGCTGGCCGACATGGAGACGCTGCTCGACGGCCTACCATTAGACAAGATTTCCACCTCGATGACGATCAACGCGACCGCCTCGATCCTGCTGTCGCTGTACCTGGTCGCGGCCGAGAAGCGCGGAGTCGGATGGGACAAGGTTAACGGCACCATCCAGAACGACATCCTGAAGGAATACGTCGCGCGCGGAACCTACATCTATCCGCCGCGCGGCTCGATGCGCATCATCACCGATATTTTCGCGTTCGCCTCGAAGGAAGTTCCCAACTGGAACACGATTTCCATTTCCGGCTACCACATCCGCGAAGCCGGCTCGACCGCCGCGCAGGAACTCGCGTTCACCATCGCGGACGGGATCGCATACGTGGAGGCCGCGGTGAAAGCGGGCCTCGCGATCGATACCTTCGCCAGCCGGCTGTCGTTCTTCTTCAACGTGCACAACAACTTCTTCGAAGAGGTCGCGAAGTTCCGCGCCGCGCGGCGACTGTGGGCGCGCATCATGAAGGATCGCTTCCACGCCAAAGACGAGAAGCTCGATGATGATGCGCTTCCATGCGCAGACCGCCGGATCGACGCTCACCGCGCAGCAAGTCGACAACAACGTCGTGCGCGTGACGTTGCAGGCGCTCGCGGCGGTGCTTGGCGGCGCGCAATCGCTCCACACCAACAGCAAGGATGAGGCGCTCGCGCTGCCCACGGAATCCTCGGTGCTGCTCGCGCTGCGCACGCAGCAACTCATCGCAAATGAATCCGGGCGTCGCCGATACCATCGATCCGCTGGCGGGGTCGTACTACCTCGAAACCCTGACGCGCGAGCTCGAAGCGAAGACGCAGGAGTATCTATCGAAGATCGATGACTTCGGCGGCGCGGTCGCAGCGATCGAGCGCGGATACATGCAGCGCGAGATTCAAAACGCGGCGTTCCTCTATCAGCGCGAAATCGAAACCAAGGATCGCATCATCGTCGGCGTCAATCAGTTCACCCAGGGCGGAGCGCCTCCGGGCGAGACCCTCAAGGTGAATCCCGATCTCGAGCAGAAGCAGCAGGCCAAGCTGGCGAAGGTTCGCGCCGAGCGCAATGCCGCCGCGGCGAATGCCGCGCTCGCGAAAGTCGAGGCCGCGGCGCGCAGCGATGCGAACCTGATGCCGACCATCATCGATGCGGTGCGTGCGTGGTGTACGCTCGGCGAGATCTCGGATGCGATGCGTCGGGTTTTTGGCGAATATCAACCGGTCAATGTGGTTTGAGGGACGGCCCGCATAGCGCGCGCGTCCGGATTCCTGTAAACATTTTCATCGAATTGCGCGCGACGGAGTGAACTAAAGAATAACGATGGGGCCGCTGCCGAAAGGAGTTTTCCTGACCAAAGGGGTGGGGCGCCATCGCGAGAAACTCAGTGCTTTCGAGCTCGCACTCCGGTCGGCCAACATCGCCGTCTACAACCTGGTGCGGGTCAAATCGATTTTCCCTCCCAACTGCAAATTGCTCTCGCAGCAGGAGGGCCTCAAGTTTCTCTCGCCCGGCCAGATCGTTTTCGCGGTTATGAGCGACAACGCGACCAACGAGCCGCATCGGCTGGTCGCCTCCTCGATCGGCGTGGCGATTCCCGCCAATGCGGCCACTTACGGCTATCTTTCCGAGCATCACAGCTTCGGCGAGACCGATCAGAAGGCGGGCGACTACGCGGAAGACCTCGCGGCCTCGATGCTCGGGACCATCCTCGGCGTCGATTTCGATCCCAACACCAGCTACGACGAACGGAAAGACATCTGGCGCATGTCGGACAAAATCGTCACCACCCGCAACGTCACGCAGTCAGCCATCGGCGATCGTGACGGATTGTGGACCTCGGTCGTGGCCGCGGCGGTGTTCGTTGACTGGCCGGAAAAGTAGGGGAATTGAGTCCCGCGCCTCGCGAGGCTACGCTGGACTCATGGCTACCGAAATTCTCTATTGCGCTGCCTGAGGCTACAAACCACGCGCGGCCAGTTTGGCCGACTCATTGAAATCCAAATTCGGCGAGAATGCTGCGATCGCTCCTGGCAAAAGCGGTCAGTTCGACGTGCTCGTCGATGGCGAATTGATTTTCTCCAAGTCGCAAGTCGGGCGCTTCCCCTTCGATGGTGAAGTCGAAGATCGTTTTGCCGCTCTCAAGCACGGGAAGGAACTGCCGCCGATCGAGCCCGCAAAGCCGGGTGTGGTCGGGAAAATTCTCAGCAAGCTTCGCGGCTAGCGATGCATATCTAAAATATCCTTGAAGCCGCTCCTCGCGTGCGGCCCCAGGATCATCATTTCGAGGATGCCCATGCCCTCGCGCGAACCGAATTTCGCTTTGCACACCGCTTGGATGTGCTGATGCATCGGGTCGGCCTCGTTTACATCGGAGAGCTTGAACGACTCGAAGGCCGAAACGTCCTCGCCGACCCAGTTGCCATGCCCCCACTTCGGGTGGCCATAGCCGATGCCCTGCATGTAGAAGTTGTAGATCGTTTCGAGTTGCACGCGATTTTCGCTCGCCCCCTTCAAAATGATTTCGGCGCGCTTCGCATGCCGCGTCCCCGGCGCGTACTCGACGTTCCAATCGACCGCCCTGGCGATCTCAGGTGCGACGGCCGGATCGGTTTCCGCGATCGCGCCAAACTCGTGCCATCGCGAGCCGTCGGGATTTTCATTGACGTCGAAATGAGTGCAGGCGTCCTCGAAGTTGGTCGGCGACCATAGCCAGAAAAACTGGAAGGGCGTTTTGTCGGGAACACCGGGCGCCTGGATGCCGACCGGACGCACCCCCCATGAGCGATCGCGCGATCCCCATACGCGCGAGGGCGCCGCATCGTAGGTCTTTCCACCGACAGTCAGCTTGCCGGCATATCCGCCGTGCTGGGTGAAGCGCGTGAGGTCCATCATCAGGCGATTGTTCTCGGGATTGCGCCGGGTGAAGCGCGGCTCCTCGATCGCGTGCGCGCGCGCCTGAAATTCCAAATCGGCTCTGAGGTCGCGATGATCGATGCGCAAGCGGACGGTTCGCATCGGCTGGCCGATTTCGATCGATATGGGGCCGACCCTGGTATCGAGGCGGTCGTTGCCGAGCGCGCGTGAGGCGCGCACGCAATGCTGCACGCCGCCGACAATCACACTGAACGCGGCGTCGATGATCCCGACGTTAGGATAAATTCCCATCGCGGCGGCGAAGTAGGGCTCGCCCTCGCGGAAATAGCCGTTGAAGAAAAACCGATCGTAGAAATTCCGGTCGCTGGTGAAAACCTGCTGCACCGGCTCCGGCGTCTGATGAATCGGATAATCGTCGCCCTTGCTGATCATTAAAAATCTCCCTGCCTGCGTTGCACGTCCGCTATTTCAGAAAAGAATCGCGCCCGCAAGCGCGATTCGATTAAGTCGCGGGTTAGGCGTTGCCGAGGAGTAATTTCCCGAGGTCTGCCGGTTCGGTGCGAATCGCAAAATAGAACGGGCCGAACTTCGCGTAGCCGGCGCTCGCCTCGTCAAACCGCATCTCATAGACCAGTTTCTTGAACACCAGCGCGTCGTCCGCGAACAGATCGACGCCCCACTCCCAATCATCGAAGCCGATCGAGCCCGAAATGATTTGCGTCACCAGGCCGGCATAGCGGCGCCCCACCATCCCGTGCTCGCGCATCAGATCGCGGCGGTGCTCGATATCGAGGCGGTACCAGTTGTCGGCGCCCTCGCGCTTCTTGTCCATTGGGTAGAAGCAGAGGTGGCGGCGCGGCGGAATCTTCGGATAAATGCGCGCCGCGACTTTTTCGCGTTGTCGCGCGAGCTCGGCTTCCACCGCCGCATCCCACTCCTTCGAATGAGCCTCGATATTCTTCGCCGCGAGATCTTTGTACAGCGCGACCGAGGCCTCGTAGAGTCCCAATTCAACCACCGAGAGATACGACGTGGCGGGTTCGAGGTAGTCGGCCAGCTCCAGATTCGCGACTGCGATTTCGGCCTGATTGAGTTCCTCGAAGCTGCGGCGGAAATGTATCAGCATCAGATCGCCTTTGTGGCCAAGCTGGGAGAAGCATGCGCTCTCGCCGTCCTCGCGCTTGGCCATCTCGCCGAGCAGCGACGCCGCCTCGGTAACGACGCGATCCTGCATCTCGCTTTCGAGCGCGCGCCAGTTCGCGCGCCGAACGCGAAACATCTGGTGCAAAATCGCATAGCCTTCGAGCGTCAACGGCGAGGCTGGAATTTCATTGGAGGTTTTTGCGTCGTCTTTCATCGCTTCGGATTCCCGGATTCCTCAAATGCCAATTATGTCCCGCAACGTTCTCAGATCGATACTGGCTTTTACCGTGGCGGCGAGCCGAGCATATTCCTCGTCGCGATTTGGAACCACGCCGCCAAGTGCCGGCAGGTTGCGACGCCGCCGTAACTCGTCGAGCAAAGCGGTTCTGATCGAGGCGTTTTCGAAGATTCCATGAATCATCGTACCGACCAGGTTGCCCGCGCTCGATACCGCGCCGTCGGCGTAGCGCGCGTATTCGTTGTTGCGCGCAACCACGGTGAATGCCGGCGCATCCGCATCGGTCGGCGTGACCGATCCCATGTGGATTTCGTAGCCGCTGATATCCTGCGCATTTTCATCCGCGGCGAACCATCCCGGGTTGGGTCGCGCGGTAACTCGCGCGGTGGACTTCTTTCTTTTGAATCGCGTTCTTAGCGGGAGCAGGCTGAGGCCTTGTGCGAACGGCTCGTGGGATTCGATTCCATAAGGGTCTTCGATCGCTTCGCCCATCATCTGGCATCCGCCGCAAATTCCCAGCACGAGGCGATGGCGACTCGCGTGTCTTTCGATTGCGTCGGCGAAACCTTCGCGCCGCAGCCACGCGAGGTCGGCCATCGTGCTTTTGGTGCCCGGCAGGATCACGAGATCCGCATCTTCAAGCTCGGCGACCTCGTCAACGAATCGCAACTGAACGCCGGGTTCGTGCTCCAGTGCGAGAAAATCATCGAAGTTGGAAATGAAGGGAAGCTTCACTACCGCGACATAAAGTTCTGACGTCGCAGTGACGCGAGGTGGTCTGGTCTGCAACGCTACAGAGTCCTCATCGGCGATTCTCAATCGGTCAATCCAGGGGATTACCCCGAGCACCGGAACGCCGAATCGCTGCTGAAGAAAATCGAGGCCGTCCTTCAGCAGCGCTACTTCGCCGCGAAACTTATTGAGCAGAAAACCCGCCACCCGGATGCGCTCATCGGGGGCGAGCAATTCCATCGTGCCGACCAGTTGCGCGAATACCCCGCCCTTGTCGATATCGGCCGCGAGGATCACCGGCGCATCGGCAACCTTCGCCACGTGCATATTGACGATATCGGAGCGGCGCAGGTTTATTTCCGCGGGACTGCCGGCGCCCTCGATCACGAGGATGTCGTACCGCGCGCGTAACGTCTCGATTGAGGTGCGGATGGTCTCGTGCAGCGAGGGCATCATCGCGCAGTATTCGCTCCAGTGCATGCTGCCGATGGGCTTTCCGAGCACCACTACCTGTGAGCGCATCGCCGGCTCGGGCTTGAGCAAAATCGGATTCATTTCAACGGTGGGCTCGATGCCCGCGGCTTCGGCTTGCACTGCTTGCGCGCGGCCGATTTCGAGGCCCTCGAGGGTGACGTAGGAATTGAGCGCCATGTTTTGCGACTTGAATGGTGCAACCGAGAATCCTTCCTCGCGAAAGATTCGGCATAGCGCGGCGACGATCAAACTTTTGCCGACCGAGGAGGCGGTGCCCTGGATCATGATGGTCTTGGCGCGCTTCATTTCGGGACTCGCGCGATTTCGGAGGCGCGCACGAATGACTTCGCGATCGAGGGATTCGACGCCCAATGCGCATGCACGTAGGACGCGACAACATTTGCGTGCGCGTAACCTTCTTCGAATACCGCGCCCCATTTGGGGCGGACGCCATATAGATGAGGCGCTTCGCCGTGCTCCATCGTGGAATAACGAAATTGATGCCCGCGAAAGCGCGTTCCGGTTGGACCGAGCATCGAGGGCGCGCGCGTTTCGACTTCCACGTAGCCGAGCGCTTGCAGCTTCGGCGACATCACCGCGATTCCACGAATCAAACCGACCATCGGAAAAGTTTCGCCGTCGAGGGTGCGGATTCCCGCCGACAAATACATCAAGCCTCCGCATTCCGCATAGACCGGGCGGTTCGAATCAGCGAACCGGCGGATAGCGTCGATCATGCGATGATTGTTCGATAGCTCGCGTGCGAGAATCTCGGGATAGCCACCGCCAAAATAGAGTCCGTCAACCTCGGGGAGCTTGGCATCAAGGCTTGGCGAAAACCGCACCAGTTGCGCGCCGCATTCCTCGAGGCGGCGCATATTGTCTTCGTAGTAGAAATGAAATGCATCATCCCAAGCGATTCCAATCCGGCAGCGCGGATTTGTGATGCGTCCCGGAGTCACCTCGTCGAGAAGAACTGCGGGCGCGGAGCTTGCCATTGAAACGATCGCATCGAGGTCGAGCCATTCTGAGGCGACCTTTCCCCACGCATCGAATAGTCGTTGCGGCACAGCAACTTCATCGGCGCTGCGAAGTCCCAGGTGCCGCTCCGGAAACGCCAACTCTGAGTCGCTCGGAAGACCGCCGACGACCGGCACCTCCGTCGATGCCATCCGCAGCATGTCGAGATGGCCGCGGCTGCCGACGCGATTGCAAATGACGCCCGCGACCCTCAGCGCGGGATCGAAGTGCGCATAGCCGGCGGCCATCGCGGCGATACTGCGCGCCATTCCCGATGCGTCGGTAACTAGCAGCACCGGCGCCTCGAGCCACTTCGCGATTTCAGCGGTCGAGCCTTCATCGCCGGTCGGCGTAGCCGAGTCGAACAGCCCCATCATCCCTTCGATGACCGCGAGGTCGAAACCTCGCGAGGCGCGCGCGAAGGTTGCAAGCACCGCGTCGCGGCCCATCATCCAGCCGTCGAGGTTGTGCGAGGTCACGCCGGCGGCGCGCCGATGATAGGTAGGATCGAGGTAGTCGGGACCGCATTTGAAGGCGGCAACTTTCAATCCTCGCGCCCGCAGCGCCGCGAGGAGACTGACAGTCGCGGTGGTCTTGCCGACGCCGCTGCCGGTCGCCGCAATTACGACCCTCGCAATGTTTACGCTGGTGCGCACAGATGCCGGATTGTACTACGTCATCGGCGCAACTCGAATCATGGAGGAGTCAGCCGTGAACGCGCGGCAGGACCTCATTCACGAGGCGCTCGAACTGGCCCTTCTGGTCCCACGACGTGATGCGCAAAGTGATCGCCTTGGCGCCATCGTGTGCGAGGTCGCGCAGATGCTCGGCGCACTGCTCGGGCGTGCCCGCCGCCGTCCACGATGCGACCATCTCGGGCGCGAAGACCGGGCCGTAGTATTCATCGAGAAAGCGCTTCGATTCGGCGAGTGCGGCGTCGCGATCCGGATTGATATTGATGTTGTGGTACTCGATGTTGCCGAAGCTGGCAAGATCGCGGCCCTCGGCACGGAGCGCATCGCAAAGGCGCGCCCAGTTTCCCGCGAACATTTTCGGAAACAGTTGCACCGTCATCCAGCCGTCGGCGATTTTCGCGACTCGTCGCATTGGCGCTTCGGCAGCCATCGGCGCCGGATTGGCCGCGATCCAAATTGGACACGGTTTCTGAATCGGGCGCGGCGAAATCGTGACGCCCTCGAAGCTTCGATACTTGCCTTTGAAAGTCACATTGTCTTCGCTCCACAGGCGCCGGCAGATCTCGATATTTTCCGCCATCCGGTTACCGCGCTGTCCGTCGCCGATGCCCCACACGCCGCCCTCTCGCGCGCTCACTCCTCCCGCGACGATACCGGTGCACGCCGCCAGCCACATCCTGCCGTTGGAAATAAGGTCGAGCGTCGCCCATTGATAAGCGAACACGATCGGATCGCGAATCGGGAAGCTCGCCATGCATCCGACACCCAGCTTCATGCGCTCGGTCGCGGCACTCAGCGCGCCCAGCAATGCGATCGATTCCGGCCGCGGCTTCGCCATCACGCTGTCGCCTACCCAAATCGAATCGAATGCGCCGGAGCGTTCCGCAGCTTGCGCGAGCTTCAACATCTCGGGCCAGGTCGCGATGCCGAAGAATACGCCGCGCTGAGGGAGCGTGAAGCCGAAGCTGATGCGGGCTGCCATCCGATTCTCCTTACTGAATTTTGAGGCGAGCTTTTTGAGTGAGTGCTGGATCGAGCTCGCCGGCGCGGCCGCCATTGAGAGTCGCTTGATAAGGCCCCGCGGTTCGAGTGCGCAGAAATTCTGCGACCCGTCCGTTGGGCCCGCGCGGCGCAACGATATCCAGCTGATGGGGGCCAAGCTCGAAGCGTGTTCCTGCGACATCGAGGTCGCGATCCTCGATAGGCATGCCGTTGCTTCCAGTGATGACGCGGTACCATCCCGCGACTTTTGCCGCATCCGCAACGGCGACAGTGAGATTCGCGAGGCCACGGACTCCGTTGGGATGAGAACGGTCGCGCGGCACGCGTTCATCGCGCGGTGTTTCATCTTTGATCAGAAACGGCACGCTGCCGTTGAATGGCGCATTCGGTATCGAAAGCACCCAGCTCAGACGATAACCGTCGGGGCGATCGCGCGTCATGCCGTTGGGATCGGTGATGGCGATGCCGGCACCGCGAAATTTCGCTACATCCGCCGCGAGGTCATCCGTCTGCGCGCAAAAATCCACGATGCCGCCGCTTTTGCTCATCGCGTCGTACCAGGGATGCCCAGCGACCGGCGCGAGGAATGCGATCAGTTCGATGTAAGAGCCGTCGGCAAACGCTATCAGCGCGTTGTGAGTCCCGATATTGTGTTTGCCACCGCGGACCACGGTGAAGCCGAGCTCGCTGTAACTCTTGATGGCGGCCTCGAGGTCAGGCGCGACGACGACGAAGTGATCGATTCCCTTCAGCATAGCGAATTCCTTTTGGCGGAGGCGCAGGCGCGTGCCCGGAAGCCTGAGATACCAAGGTTGCGCGCGAGCGACAAGCCGCTTGCCGAGCTAGTTCTGATGGCGGGACGAAGCGAGAAACAACCGCATCGGCGAGACTTCCCGGGTGACGGGATTCACCATCAGGCCGAGGCTTTCCAACGTCAAAGCTCCCAGCAGGGGCGTGGCCCTAGCCGGGCCGAACACCACCTTCGAAGTGCCGCGCCGATCGCCGAGTTCAAAGAATACTTCGCCAATGTCATAGGAGCGATGCGAACCATCGGTCAGGGTGAACTCTTCGCGATCGAGTTTCTTCAGGGACAACTCACGCGCCGTGGCGGCAGGAATCACGCTGTAGATCGCTCCCGTATCAATCAAAAATTCAACTTCAATCGACCGGGGCGTGACTGGCGAGGATTTGAGATTTTTGCCTTGGTGAAGGTGATCCCCATTGTCGTGCCTCGCATGCATCATACGCGATGAAAGTTTGGAAGCCACGCGTCCTGGCTTGATGGTAGCGTGACTGCAATCAACCGGCGGGAGCGGTTAAAATTAATCGCTATGCGGGCAACCCTCACTACCTCGATCCTGCTCGTTTCGATTCTCGCCATCTGCGGGTGCGGTTCTTCCGCAAAGAAAGCCGAAGAAGAAGCTGCGCAAAAGCAGGCCGCGCAGAAGGCCGTCCTCGATAAGCGCGCCGATTTCGCGAAACGATGCGGCGATCCGGTTTATTTTCCCATCAGCGACGAATGCGTCACGCTCGCCGGCGACGAAGGTCCAGGTTTGCGGCGTCAGAGCGATTTAACTGTCGCGGTGTGGCGCGCGTGCGCGCTCACTCCCAGTTCCGCCGAGACCATCCGTCAGGAGCTCGTCGCCAAAGGCAGCGCGAAAACGCCGGTCGGTCAGAAGATGATCGGCGAGATGGAACGCACCGAGCAGCATTCCGATAGCCCTTGTGTGGTCGCCGACCTGCGCGATCTCGATTGCGTCGCCGGCAACAGCGAAGCTTGCGCGAGCGCGCGCAATTCCGATCCGTCGTGCACCGCGTGGATGGATGACAATGACACGCAGGCGCGCCTCAAATGCATCGGACGCGCGGTCCGCGATCCCTCGTGCATGGCCAAGCCGCCGCAAGAAGGCGCGGCGAGTTACTTTTCCGACAGCCCTGCCGAAGCGGAGGATTGCCGGCGCATCGAAGATGCCTGCCTGCACACGTTCGACGAATGCGCCAATGCAAAAGATGCGCTGGAGCTTTTCCTACACCCTCGCAAGACGGCGCCCTCACAATGAGCCAGCGTGCCCTTGCATCCTTGCGGCTCTTCAATTATTAACATCGGTTAAGTATTAACTTTGATGTTAGAGGGCCAAATGGAAAATCCTCAGAGCTGGGACCCGGATCGATATGCACGCAACGCCCGGTTCGTCTCCGACCTTGGGATGCCCGTGGTCGAGTTGCTCGCGCCGCAGCCCGGCGAGCGCATCCTTGACCTCGGATGTGGTGACGGCGCGCTGACTGCGAAGCTGGTAGCGATGGGGTGCGAGGTGATTGGCGTCGATGCAAGCGAGCCGCAAGTTCGTGGCGCGCGTGCAATGGGCCTCGACGCGCGGGTGATGGACGGCGAACACCTTACCTTCGACAGCGAGTTCGCTGCGGTGTTCAGCAATGCCGCGCTGCATTGGATGCGCCATCCTGACGACGTGATCGCGGGAGTGCGGCGTGCGCTCCGGCCTCGCGGACGATTTGTCGCCGAGATGGGCGGGCATCGATGCGTCGAGAAGATTCGCACCGCGCTGGTTGATGCGCTCAATCGGCGCGGCCTCGATGGCGCCGCCGCAGCACCGTGGTATTTCCCCGACGTTGAGGAATACTCGGCGCGCCTGGTCAGGGGCGGCTTCGTCGTGAAATACGTCGCGCTGATTCCGCGGCCGACGCCGCTGCCCGGCGACATTTCAGGATGGTTGGAAACGTTCGCCGAGAATTTTACCTCGAAGCTGGCGCCTGCCGATCGGCCCGCGTTCATCGACGAAGTCCGCGAGGTTCTGCGGCCGCAGCTATGCGACCGCAACGGCAAGTGGACCGCGGACTATACCCGGTTGCGTTTTGCGGCACACCGCGCCGACTGAGATGATGAGGCGATGGACCCAAAAGGTAAGATAGCGCTTATCACTGGTGGCGCGCGCATTGGCCAGGTCGTCGCCGATACTCTCGCAAAGCGTGGATGCGGCCTGGCGATCGTCTATCGCGCGTCGCGTGACGCGGCGGAGAAAACTGTCGCGGCCGCAAAAGCGGCAGGTGTCAATGCGATCGCGGTAAAAGCCGACGCGCGCCACGCCGATGAAATCGAAGCGGCGGTGAACGAAACCGTCCAATCGCTCGGGCGGCTCGATATTCTCATCAACATGGCCTCGACCTACATCAAGACGCCAAATCCTACCGAGGCTGACTGGGCCGATGCGATCGACTCGAATGCCAAAAGCGCATTTATGTTCGCGACGCATGCCGCGCCGGCAATGAAAAGCGGTGGCGCCGGGCGCGTCGTCAATTTCACCGACTGGCTGCCGATCAGCGGGCGGCCTCGCTACAAAGGATACGTCCCGTACTACACCTCGAAAGCGGCGGTCGCGGCGCTGACCGAAAGCCTAGCGCTGGAACTCGCGCCGGAGATCCTCGTCAATGCGATCGCGCCCGGTCCGATTCTCGCGCCTCCCGATATTACCGCGGAGGAAACCGCGCGCGTGGTCGAGGCGACACCGCTGCGCCGGTGGGGCGGCGCGGAAGAGATTGCGCGTGCCGCGATGTTTCTCATCGAAACCGAGTTCGTGACCGGCGAATGCATCCGCGTTGATGGCGGACGCCATCTTTTCTAAGCGTCGGCGGACGCCATCTTTTCTAAGCGTCGGCGGACGCCATCTTTTCTGAGCGTCGGCGGACGCCATCTCTTTTGGCCGCTACCCGAGGACTCCCGATCCGGCGATCTCGCCGATCTTCTCCTCGCTATAACCGAGGACTTTCTCGAGTACATACTGATTGTCCTGGCCGAGAGTTGGCGCCGCGCGCCGCGCCTGCGCGGGAGTTCGCGAAAGTTTCGTGCGCGAGCCCTCGACGATGGTTTTGCCGTAGACCGGATGTGGCAACTCCACGAAATGGCCGCGAGCCGCGACTTGCGGATCGGTGTAAAACTCGGCGCTATTCTGCACCGCATGAGCGGGGATTCCGCGAGCCTGCGCCAGCCGCTCCGCTTCGCGCGGTTCCAACTCGGCACTCCAATTCGAAATGATCTCGTCGAGCGCGGATGCGTTCTTGTGCCGATCCGCGAGCGTCTTGAATCGCGGATCCCTCGCCAGCTCCGGACGCTTCATCAGGTCGCACAGCGCGCCGAAGTCGTCCTGAGTCTTGCACACGATCGCGACCCATCGATCCTCGCCCTTGGAGGGATAGACACCGTGTGGGGCAAAATCCGGATCGCTGTTGCCCGCGCGGAAATCGACTCGGCCGTTGGCGCTGTAATCGAGCAACGCGGGAGTCAGGAAATGCAGCGACGCTTCCGCCTGCGACTGATCGATGTACTGACCCTTGCCGGTGCGGCGTTTGTATTCAAGCGCAGCCATAATCGCGATCGCGGTGAAGCGCGGCGAAACGTAATCGGTGTACGCGCCGAAGGGACCGGCCGGCGGGCGATCGGCCCATCCGGTGAGATTGTGAAAACCGGAAATCGCGGCCGCGAGGTTTCCAAAACCCGCAAAACTCGCGAGCGGACCAGTCTGCCCCATCAGGCAACTGCTCAGCATGATGATCTCGGGTTTAATTTTGCGAATCGCCGGATAGTCCAGGCCCCACGCGCGCATCGCCTTGGGAGAGAACGATTCCGTGACCACGTCGGCCCATTTGACCAGGTCGGCAATGACTTCACGTGAGCGCGGATTTCCGATATCGAGGGTGATGCCGAACTTGCCCGCGTTGCAGTTGCTGAACAGCCCTGACGCATCGGGACCGATCTTGTTGGTCTGATACGGCTGCAGTGTGCGCGCCGTATCGACGCGGGTGGGCGATTCGACGCGCACGATGACCGCGCCGTAATCGGCCAGCATCCGGGTGCCGGCTGGCCCGGCCATCACCCACATGAAATCGAGGATCTTGACGTCTTCGAGCGGTAACCGCGCCATCAGATGATTCCTCGCTCTTGAAGTTGAGATAGTTCGCGCGCCGAGATGCCGAGTTCGTCGCCATAAATTTCGCGGTTGTGTTCGCCCACCAGCGGTGGCCGACGGCGATACTGAATAGGCGACTCGCTGAATTTCACGAACGGGCCGGGATAGCGAAACGAGCGGCCCAGTTCCGGATGTTCAACTTCCTGGAAGTAGTCGCGCGCGCGAAGCTGCGGACTTTCCACCACATCCTCGATGGTCGACACGGGCGCGAACAGGAAGCCCTTGTCGATCGCGAAGCGCAACAGCTCCGCCTTGGAATGGCTCGAGGTGAATGATGACAGGATGTCGCATGCGCGATGGTATTCTGACATCGGCTCCGCGCCGCTCGCGAGCGCCGCGCCGAATCCTATCCAGTCCTTGTGCCCGGTCGCCTCGTCACACCATCCCTGCTCGGCGAGATATCGCATCAGCTTGACCGTGAACACGCCGAGCGCGGTGCCGAAGAGGAAGGTGCACGAGATCCATCCGTCCTTCGCGGGCCACAGCAGTTTCGCCGTCATCGGACCAGACTTCACGCCTCCGGCGGCGCGGCGATACTGGTCGGCGTCGAGTGGCGCCGCGAGGATGCCGGATTGCGTCGCGAGTGCGAGCGATTGTTGCGCCGAGATATCGACGTGCTGGCCGAGGCCCGACCAGCATCGCTCATGATGCGCCGCGAGCGCGCCGACCGCTCCATCCGCGCAGGCATGGAGGTAGCCCTGCGGCACGCTGACCCGCACCGGAGCGCGATCGTCGTCGCCGGTCAGCACCAGCGGTCCGCCTGCCGCGAGGATCACCAAATCACTGTCCGCGTAATTCGCCTTTGGGCCATCCTGTCCGAACGGCGTGATTGATACACCGATGAGTGCGGGATTCTTCGCCGCCAGGTCCTGATAGCCGAGTCCGAGCGACGAGAGGTGACCGGGACTGTCCGACTCGATCAGGAAATGCGCATCTTTGGCGAGGCGAAAGAGAATGTCACGGCCCTCGCTGCGTGTGACATCCAGCGTGATGCTTCGTTTGTTACGATTATACGACCACCAGTAGAGCGAGCGGTTCGGATCGGGCTGGTCCTGAAAAAACGGACCGATCTTGCGCGCCGCCGAGCCACCGGGCGGCTCGACTTTGATCACATCGGCGCCGAGGTCGCCGAGAATCTGGCCGCACAACAGGCCGCGCTCGTTAGTGAGATCGAGTACGCGATAAGGCGAAAGCATCCTCGTTGCATAGCATTGACCATTGAATCGGCCAATGCTGACGGTCCAATATTCGAACCATTCGGGCAGAGACGATCATGAACCGAGGAACTCTGATCATACTGAATGGCGGATCGAGCGCCGGCAAAACCACGCTCGGCAAGGCGTTACAGGATGCGATGGACGAGTGTTATCTGCTGCTCGGCATCGACGCATTCTGGTTCACGCTCCCGCCGCGTCAACTCGATCTCAATCGCGTCGATCCGGACTACTACTCCTGGGAAGTAACCATCGAGAACGGTCTGGAATATTTCAAAGTCACGCCGGGTCCGGTCCTCGACCAGGCGATGCGCGGCCGCTACCTCGCCATCCGGCAGTTCCTCGATCTCGGTTTCAACGTGGTCGCCGACGATGTCATCTGGAAACGCGAATGGCTGCTCGAGGCGCTGGAAATATTTGATTCCTATCGCGTTTACTTCGTGGGAGTTTTCGTTTCGGATGCGGAGGGTGCGCGGCGTGAGACTGCGCGCGGCGATCGGCACGCGGGTTGGGATCGCGGATCGGCGCGGTTCGCGCATCATGATGCGATCTATGACCTCTCGATCGACACGACCGATCACGATCCGATGCTGTGCGCTGCAGAAATCAAACGTGCGCTTGCGAACGAAGCCCAGCCCAAAGCGTTCGAGGAAATGCGCCACCGATTTCTTCCGCGCTGAGGAGCCTCAGTAGGGTCGCGCGTCCTTACCGATAATCTCGCGCGCCACCAGCGACTTCATGATCTGCGCGGTGCCGTCTCCGATTTCGAGTCCGATCACGTCGCGCATGCGCTGCTGATGCGGCAGGTCGAGCGAGAAGCCAAGATGGCCGTGCAGCAACAAGCATTGATGGATAACCTGCGCGGACAGTTCCGGCGCCAACCATTTCGCGCCCGCGGAAATCCATCCGTGCGGCTCGCCACGATCCTTTTTCCAAAGCGCTTCGTAACAGAGCAGGCGCGCCGCGCGCAGTCTCACCGCCGCCTCCGCGAGAGGGAAAGAAACGCCCTCGAAACGCGCGAGGCTGCCGCCGAATGCCTGCCGTTCAGTGACGTATGCGCAGGTTTCATCGACGCTTTGCTGCGCGGCGCCGATGCACATCAGCCCGATCATCGAGCGGCTGAAATCGAAACCCTGCATCACCTGCACGAAGCCCATGCCCTCGGCGCCGATGCGCGCATCGGCGGGCACGCGGACCGAATCGAAAAAGATGCTTCCGCGTCCGACCGCGCGTGACCCGAGATCGCGAAAACGCGTGCGACTTACGCCGGGCGCGTTCAAATCGACATAGAAGGCGCTGACGCCGCGCGCGCCCTGCTCGAGGGTGCCGGTGCGCGCCATCACCAGCGCGGTCGCGGCGGAGCTTGCGAACGAAATCGAGGTTTTCTCGCCATTGAGAATGTATGTATCGCCGTCGCGCCGCGCCTGCATCTTTATATGAGCCGCATCGGAGCCACCGCTGGGCTCCGTCACCGCGAGTGCGGTAATAAAATCGCCTCGGCAAATCGCTGGAAGAAATGCCGCCTGCTGCCGCGCATCGCCGTTACGTGCGACGATCGCCGCGACCAAAGCCGCGATGAGCAAAACATACGCGGCGTTGAAATCGGCCGCGCGCGATTTCCTCATGCGCGATGCCGAGCGACACGTAATCGAGGCCGGAACCGCCCAAGCGTGGTTCCACCATCGATGCGAGCACGCCGAGTTCGCCGAGTTTCCGCACCAGCTCGGGCGGCAGATCGGCATCGCGATCGCGGGTCATGTAATGCGGTTCGAGTTCGCGTTTGGAAAACTCGCGCAAGCGTCGATTGCAGCAGTTGCTGTTCCGAGGTCAGACCAAAATCCATTGCGATACCTAATTTGCCGGTGAGGATGTGTCGGCGCCGGGCAGCTGCTTGAGGCTCGCGCCGAGCGAGGTCGGCATCTGCTCTTCCATCTGCTCCGCGGTGCTCGGCCCTTCGCCGGATTCGATTTTCGGAGTGATTCATCATCATTTGTCGAACGTCTTTTTTTGGTCGACTCGTCGGGCGTGAATCCCTTCGCCGCGAGCAAACTTCATACGATCATCGGGGCTCATGTTCAGCCATAGCTGGCTGGCCTGCATCGAGTTCCCGCGCATCAGCGCCTCGGTGTATTCCTGTTGCGGCGATTTTTTATGAAAGAGGAAGCATCCTGACGACGCCAACAGATATGATCGCGAGCAACAGCGCTGATGGTCGCGGCGTCATCGGCGTTTCAGTAAAGCACCACGCTGCGAATCGATTTCCCCTCGTGCATCAGGGTGAACGCGTCGTTGATTTTTTCCAGCGGCATCGTATGGGTGATGAGATCATCGATGTTGATTTTCTTGTCCATGTACCATTCGACGATTTTTGGTACATCGCGGCGGCTTTTCGCGCCCCCGAATGCGGTCCCTTTCCAGGTGCGCCCTGTCACCAGCTGAAACGGCCGCGTCGAAATCTCCTGGCCCGCGCCCGCAACACCGATGATGACCGAAGTACCCCATCCACGCTGACAACATTCGAGCGCCTGGCGCATCAGGTTCACATTGCCAACGCATTCGAAGGAGAAATCCGCGCCACCGTTCGTGAGATTCACGAGATGGGGAACGAGGTCGCCTTCGACTTCCTTCGGATTGACGAAATCCGTCATGCCGAATTTCACGGCTATCGGAACGCGCGCGGGATTCACATCGACGCCGACGATCTGACCCGCGCCGGCGAGCCGCGCCCCCTGGATCACGTTGAGCCCGATGCCGCCGAGGCCGAACACCACCACGCGATCGCCGGGCTGCACCTTCGCGGTATTGATGACCGCGCCGATGCCGGTCGTGACGCCGCATCCGATGTAGCAGACCTTGTCGAAGGGCGCGTCCTCGCGAATTTTCGCGAGCGCGATTTCCGGCAGCACCGTGTAATTCGCGAAGGTCGAGGTGCCCATGTAGTGATGCAGCTTCGCGCCGCCGCGCGAGAAGCGGCTGGTGCCATCGGGCATGACGCCGCGGCCCTGAGTTTCGCGAATCGCGGTGCACAAATTAGTCTTGCCCGAGAGGCAACTCGGGCAGTTGCGGCATTCGGGTATGTAGAGCGGGATGACGTGGTCGCCCTTTTTGAGCGAAGTCACGCCCGGCCCGATTTCCACCACGATACCCGCGCCCTCATGTCCGAGGATCGCGGGGAACAGTCCCTCAGGATCGGCGCCCGAAAGCGTGAACGCATCGGTATGGCATACGCCGGTCGCCTTGATTTCAACCAGCACCTCGCCCGCGCGCGGTCCTTCGAGATCGACGGTGGTGATTTCGAGGGGTTCTCCCGCCTTGTTTGCGATCGCAGCCTTGACTTTCACGCGATGCTTATCTCCTCAGTTGAATGGCGCCATTCGAGATCGCCGGCTCGCCACTCTGGGTGAGCACATCGAAGTAAACGAGGTTCGACTCGCGCGCGAGCGTGCGCACGGTGATGTTCGAGGGCATCAGCACCATGCCGCTGAAGCGTCCGGCAATGCGCGCGACCCGCGAGGGATCACCTCCTGCTTCCGAATGAATGAGCTGCGAGACCGCCAGTGCCAACGTCGCGGTGCCGTGCAGAATCAGTTCAGGCAGACCGGCAGCCTGCGCGACCTTGATGTCGGTATGAATCGGATTCCAGATTTGCGCGCATTCGGTATAGGTATGCGCCAGGCCGCCAGGGACGTGAATCTTCGCCTCGGAGCGAGGCTGATTCGGGAACGCACTCGGGCGCGCCAATTCGGAAGTCGCGAGCGGTCTATCGGCGCCAACCACATCGACGCCGCGATAGATGCTCCCGTACATCGAGGTAGAAACCGGCTTTCCCGCCTCATCGATGGTTTCGAGCTTGGTCACCTGTAATGCGCCTGGCTTGCGGCGCTCGATGGCCACGACGGATGCACGCGTGGTGAGTTTTTCCGGCGGCCGAATCGGGCGATGAATCACGAGATCATGCGTCGCATGAACGCCGCGCCGCGCCTCGTCGGCAGTGAGGTCGCCGGTCTCGAATTGCTGGCGCATGCTGATAATCACCGGCCATTCGATGCAGACCGGGAACATTGGATGCGCGAGGAATTTCCGCGCGTCGCACGTGTCCATGTAGCACGGCATTAGATCGTTGAGCGCGGCGGCATATGCCATTGACCATCGCGGTTCGATTTCGGCGATGCGCGGCTCCGACGAGGCTCCCACAAAAGATGAAGGCAGCGGCATAGGGTATTTCTACGCGCTCGAGTTTTGCTCGTCCACTCCGTCCAGCCTCCGTGACATAGGATGATGGATAGCCTAGGCTTCAGTACGAAACCTGCGCCGGAGAATTCTGATGTTCGAAGACGAAACGGTAGATGTGAAATGCCCCAAGTGCGGGCATTTGAATTCGATATTGATCCATGAGATCGAGGAACATGCCGAGACCCATTTCGTGTGCGTCGGATGTAAGGCCGGTGTAAAACTCGAGGCCGAGGAGTTCCGCCAGCATCTCAGCAAGGTGCAAAACGAACTGCAGGAGCTCGAGCGGGATGCGGCGCGGCAATCGACGCAAGGCAAGCGCCCGAAGAAGGACGACTTCCAGATTTAGTGCGCGTCGATGAAATCGATCACCGCGCGATTGAACTGCTCAGGATACTCCGACATGAACAAATGACCGCCCGGTAGTTCCTTGAGCACCGCGCCCGGAATCCGATCGGCAATCAGCTTGGCATTCCGCGGCATGACCAGGCGATCTTCGCGCCCGGTCATCACCATCGTCGGAACGTGGATTTGGCCGAGGCGCGCGCTCGCATCGAAGGTTCGGGCCGCCGCGACCTGACGCGCCAACGCGTACGGCGGAATCGCATACTGCGCGCGGATACGATTGTCTTTCTCGACCACCTCAGGATGGTTCTCGATAGTGTCGTCGCAGAACACGGCCTGTAAGACCTGCTTCTGCTGCTGCGGCGTTGCGTTAGATCCCGCGACAATCGCCGCGAGGTTTTCCGGCGGCGTCGGGACGATGTCATTGCCACCGAAATGGGTGCATCCGAGGATGAGGCAGCTCAGCTTGTCCTGATGGTTGATCGCGAATTCCTGCGCGATCATCCCGCCCATCGAGATTCCCATCAGCGCCGCGCGCCCGACGCCGAGCGCGTCCATCAGGTCCGCGGTGTCATCGGCCATCTGCTTGATCGAGTAGGGTGCGTCGGGTTTGTCGGTGCGACCCGCGCCCCGATTATCGAAGACCACGCATTTGTAGTGCTGCGAGAGCACATCGATCTGCTCATACCACGCGAGCAAGTTGGAGCCGAGCCCGCGGATGAGAACCAACGTTTTTGGTCCCGCGCCATGCACTTCGTAATAAATTTCGATATCGCCAACGCGTTGTCTGGGCATGATGCAGCCTCTATGTTCAGGTGGTCCGTTGCCCACGGTTCATCGCCATGAATTTCAGCAGAGGCTCGGCGTCGGACTTTTCCCAGTAGTCACGCCATGCCTTGATTTTGCCATCCGCCATTTCAAAGACTCCAACCACCGGGAGCTCACATGGCTCGACGACGTTGGTCTTGTTCTTGAAGTGCTCGACTCGTTCCGCCATGACGGTGTTGGCGTCGCCGACGATCGAGGAGACTTCAAGCCTAATCTCGAAATCCTTTTGCATCGAGCTTAGTTTCGCGTGCGCCGCCTTCGGGCCGATCGCTTTCGCCTTGGGAAACGGCACGTCGTAATAAATGCAGTCTGGCGCTATCAGTTCTGCGAACTCCTTCTCTGACAGCCACGCCCAGCGCTCGCACAGCTTACGGACCGCCTCGATATTCGCCGAAGTGTTCATCCGATTACTCTCCGCATATCATTCAATTTCGCCCAATTTCGCCGCAGCTTCACAACAGGTCGGACGCGCCAACGCGTTGTCTGCGCATGAGGCGGAATCTAGCCGCAAGCGGGCGCCGATGCCAAATGCCTCGAGTGCGCGAGGCGTTAACAACCTCCTTCGATCTTGCGCTAAGAATTTCTCCTCGGAAAGGAGACTGAGGCATGAGCGACGAGGCACGCAACGAAATCGTAATCGAACGGAATCTGCTGATTCCGATGAAAGATGGCGCATCGCTGTCCGCGGATCTTTACCGCCCCGCCGGCAACGGGAAGTTCCCCGCGCTGATGAGCTTTTACCCGTATCACAAGGACGACATGATCGGCGCGTCATTCGAGGCCTCGCGCCGATATTTTGCGCAGCGTGGCTACGCGCACCTGCTGATCGATTTCCGCGGGCTCGGCGGTTCCGATGGCGTCGCCTGGGAAGCGATGCATCGCAACGAAGGCGTCGACGGCGCCGAGGCCTGCGAATGGATTGCGCGTCAGAGCTGGTGCGACGGCAATCTCGGCATGTGGGGCTTGTCCTACGGCGGAATCAGCTCACTCAAAGTGGCGGCGGAAAATCCACCGCATCTTAAGGCGATCGTGCCCATCCAGGGCTCCGCGAATATCTACGCCGACTACATCGCGCCCGGCGGATGCCGCACGTTGCTCGGCTCCTACGGCGCATGGGGCTCGTTCATGCTCGCGATGAACCTGATGCCGCCGACCAACACCGATCGCGACGGCCGCTGGTATCGGGTATGGATGGATCGCCTCGAAAAGAGCGTGCCGTACGTGCTGCCGTGGTTCGAGCATCACGACTTCGACGAGTACTGGAGCGCGAAAGCGGTCGATCCCGCGAAGATTTCCATTCCGACGTTTATCATCGGTGGATGGCGCGACATTTTTCCCGAGGGCATGCCCGCGCTCTATCCGCATCTCAAGGGTCCGAAGAAATTGCTGATGGGGCCGTGGATGCACGGTCTGCCCGACGGCTCGCCCTACGATGCCATCGAGTTCCTGCCCGAAATGAAGCGATGGTTCGATCATTATTTGCGCGGCGAGAAGAACGGCATCGAGAAGGAAGCGCCGGTCACGATTCACGTGCAGAATTCTCGCGAGGGGAGCGCGTGGCGTCACGAAGGCGAATGGCCGATCGCGCGCGCGAAGGCGCATACGCTTTTTCTCGGCACGAATGGCAAATTGGGTCCCTCAGCTGATCGCGAAGAGCAGGGCGAAAACTATCACGCCGATCCGACCATCGGCGCCGCGGCCGGCCTCTGGGATCCGATGGCGCTCGGGGTCGGGTTGCCGCAGGATCAAACGGACGACGATTTGAAATCGCTCGCGTTCACGACCGAGCCCCTCACCGAGGACATCGAAATCAGCGGCGCGCCCGAGGCGGTCATTCATGCCTCGATCACTGTGGGTGACGATGCGAACCTGGTCGCGAAGTTGTGCGACGTCGATCCCGATGGCGGCTCGGCGCTCATCACGACTGGATGGCTGAAGGCGAGTCATCGCAGCTCGCTCACGAGGAAAGAACAGCTTCGCAATGGCGAGGCTTACGAATTCAAGATTCCACTGTGGAGCACCTCGTATCGGGTGCCGAAGGGCCATTCGATTCGGCTCAGCGTTTCGTGTTCCGATTTTCCGCATCTGTGGCCGGATGCGAGGAAGCCAGAGCTGCGCGTGTTCTTCGGCGGCAAGCGTGCGTCGAGTATCTCGCTGCCGGCGATCCCAGCATCGAAGGAAAAACTGAGCGGAATGGAGATTTGTCCGCCGGCCGCTCCGCCGCCTCCCTCCCCGATGCGTCCGATTTGGAAGATCGAGCGCGACCTGGCCGCCGGCGCAGTCAGCGTCAGCACCGGCATGACGAACACGATTCCGTTGCCGCAAGGCGGCACGATGAACATCGATCATTGCGTGGTGGCGAAGGTGAGCGAGGCGCGTCCGGATACCGCTTCAGTTGGCGGCGATACTACGATGACGATCGATTTGCATCACGTCGGATGCATCAAGGTGCACACCGAAAGCTTCGTGACGCAGACCGGCTTGATGTTGACCGGGCGCGTCACGATGGATGGCAAACCGATTTTCGAAAAGCGCTGGACCCGGTAACCGGCGGCGGTTACTTAACCTGGCCGAGAGAAAACTCGGCGGCCTGCTCGCGCATGCGCTTCTTGGTTTCCTCGTCGCCGAGACCGCTTTTTGCGAGGTCGGGCCTGACCACCGCGATCGGGTCGCGAAGATCATCGACATAGCCGAGCGCATAGGCGCCGCGCGCGTAACCCATCAGGCGAAGCAAGTCGACCGGCAGCGTCCGCGCGATCTCGAGCGGTACCGAGAGATACTGATTCTCTTCCTGGCGGAGCCACGAGACATTGTAAGTGATGTTGATGCCGGCGCGGGTCGCATCTGAACGATTCGCGCCGCCGCCATGATAGACGGCGCCGGTGTACAGGAGCACCGAGCCCTTGGTCATCTCGGCCGCGATGCTGTCCTCCTCGCGGAACTGCAATTTGTCCTCGAAGAGATTGCTGCCCGGAACAACGCGGGTCGCGCCATTGCGTTCAGTGAAATCGGTCATCGCCCATAGCGTGTTGCACTGAACCTCGTAGCCTTTCGGAAAGGGAAAGAAATCGAAGGCCCATTGATCGCGATGGATCGGCTGTGCGGGCTCGCCCGGGCCGATCGCGATTACCTGGGTAAGATGAAGCTGAAAGCTCATCGCGTGCGCGAGAACTTTCTTCGTCGTCGCGAGGATGAGCGGATTCATCACCAGGTCGCGGCATCGCGCTGAGCGCCCGACCAGGCCACCGGTGCGCTTGGTGCGCCGGCCCGCGAAATCATCGGGACCGAATCGAGTCGCATCAACCCACGGACGCAATTCCTCGGCTACGCTGTCCATCGCCTCGGGCGAGACCAGTTGATCGATGATTGCGGCGCCATCCTGCGCGAGCGCGGCGACCACATCGTCTGCCGATGCGGTCGCGGCGAAATGCTTCAGACTCATGGGAATCCTCCCAGTGCGCAGTGTATCAGGATGCGACCGTGATGTCTCATTGCCACGGACGTCTTCGCAAGGCCTCAGATCATGCGGAAGGGGAATTTGGGACGGTGAGGTTCGATTCGTGAAAAATGACACACCGTCTGTCCCACCCCATCAATGTGTCTGTTCTGAAAGTGAGACAGCGGGCAAAGTTCTGGGACCAACTGTTAACCCAATAAGGAAAACGGTTTTCCTGTCTCACAATTCTCAGTTCATCCGCCCCGTCGGCCCGAACCTTGTTATGTAGAGGCCGCACGAGAAAGCTGGAACAGCGAGCTTTCCATCGATTACAGAGGGCCTCCGCGCTAGCGCGACACAGGGGGGCCCGTGTCATTTCATCCACTTTCACGTCCCGCAAGACTGCTTGCGATCGTTGTCGCATTTTTCCTGATTGGATTCCTGGGTATCAGCTACTTCTATGGTCTCAGCTACTGCGATGATCGTACGCAGCTGCTCGGCAATCATCCATTTTCGTCTGATAGCGCGCAAAGTTCTGGCGACTCTGATCCTACTGCCATCCTCAATATGCAGATCCGCTTCGCATTGCGGCACCGCGACGAGCTCCAGCGCCTGCTCGCCGATCAGCAGAATCCGACGACTGCGAGTTATCACAAATGGCTCAAGACCGGCGAGTTCTTCAAGCGCTTCGGTCCCGCGCAATCGGAAGTTCGCGCGGTGAGCGGATGGCTGAGCGATGAAGGATTCAAAGTCACCAACGTCTCGGCCGGATATCTGGAATTTTCCGGCAGCGTCGCGCAAACGCAGCGGAGTTTCGCGGTGAGGATCGCGAGGTTCGGCAACGGCGAGGCTTACGCCAATACCAGCGATCCTTACATTCCGATTCGATTCGCCAATGTGATCGGTTCCGTGGTCGGGATGGACAACATGACTCACGCCGCGCCGGTCAGCCAGACGATCAATGGCAGCTTCGATCCGAATGCGATCATCAGCGGCAATCAGGCTTTCGGACCTGGTGATTTCCAGACCTTCTACGATGACAATCCGAGTCCGGGTCGTGACGGCGCGGGCGACTGTATCGCGATCGTCGGCACCTCGGATTTTCTCGACGCATCGATGAGCGCGTTTACCGAACAGTTCGGTTTACCGCCAATCAGTTACACGCGCGTCGTGCATGGAACCAATCCGGGAATCAACGGCGCCGACGTCGAAGCTGAACTCGACCTGCAGTGGGCGCATGCGGCGGCGCCCGGCGCTGCGATTGTATTTCATCTTGGCGGATACGTCGTCGACGACATCACGGGCGCAGTGAACGACAATCAATGCGGCGCGATCAGTATCAGCTACGGATTTTGCGGACCATCGGCGGCATTTATCAATGGCGTAATCCATCCGCTGTTTCAGCAGGCTGCCGCTCAAGGCCAAAGCGTTTTCGTGTCATCGGGCGATCAAGGCGCGGCTGGCCTAGGCTATGATCCGGTAACCAATTCATGCGTCGCGGGCGCCTCGCCCTCAGTTAATGAGATGTCAGCTGATCCCGAAGTCACCTCGGTGGGTGGAACGCAGTTCAAGCCGACCTTCGCGGCCGGCAACGACCAGGGATACACCATCGAAAGCGCGTGGAATGACGTCAGCGGCGCAGGCGGAGGCGGCGCGAGCCAGATCTTTTCCAAACCCGACTACCAGAGCGGCCCCGGCGTTCCCAACGATAACGCGCGCGACGTTCCCGACGTCTCGATGATGGCGAGTCCGAATTCCCCTGGCGCGTTCTTCGGCCATGACATGAACGGAAACGGCCAGGTGGTCTGCTGCGTCGGTGGCACCAGCCTGTCGGCGCCGCTATGGGCGGGTCTTTCGCGCAACCTTGCGGAAATCATCGGGCAGACCCGGCTTGGCAATCTCAACACGGTCATCTATCAACTCGCCAACCAGCAATACGCGACGGCGGGATTTCATGATGTCACCATCGGCAACAATGGCTATAACGGCCTGCTCGGATTCAATGCGGGACCTGGTTACGATCAGGCGACCGGATGGGGAACCGTCGATTTCGCGGTCTTCGCCAATGCGGTGAACATCCTGCTCAATCCCAACGCGACTCCGACGCCAATCGCGACACCGACCGCCACTCCAACCGTAACGCCCTCGCCGACCCCCACCCCTACGCCGACCGGCGGAGTGCTGAGCGCCCCCGCGACGCTGACATTTCCGGCCACCGCGACCGGCAAGCCGGGCAGCATAAAGACTCTGATGATCCGGAATCTGAGTCGGACTACAGCGTTGTCGCTCGCGATGGGATCGCTGGCGGCGCCCTTCGCCGTTTCAGGATCGAGTCATTATACGGTCGCGCCGAGGGCCAGCCTTCCAATCGCGATTCTTTTCAACCCCGCCACCTGCGGAACTTCGAGGCAGCTTCTTCAAATCATCAGCAGCGATCCCAATCATTCGACCGCGTCGGTCGTAGTCACTGCGACGGTGCTCGGTGGGAAGCTCTCGGTACCCACGAAGGTCGCATTGACGGCTCCGATGACGGCGGTGGCCACCAGGACGGTCGTCTTGAAGAACTCGGGCGCGGGGATGCTATCGGGGAGCGCACAAGCTTTTGGCGCGAACTCGCCGTTCACGATACTAGGCGGTCCGGTGTCGTTCTCGCTGCTCCCCGGACAATCACGAACGGTCACGATTCAGTTCAAACCAGCGAGCCGCGGTACGGTAGAAGGCAACCTTTTGATCGCGATGGCGAATCCTATCGGCACCGCGTCGATAAGCGTATCGGGCTCCGCGAAGTAGTATGAACCCGGTACCGGGGCGATAGTCCCACCATCTTCAGCCCGTTGGTGGCGACCGAGCGCCCTCGGCGTAGCATCGACGTGACGATGGATTGGATCAGCGCAGAATTTCCTCTATAAACGCTGACTTTTTCGATGGTTCCTTTATTGCTTGAGAACCTTTTGCTATGCGGGGGTCATCGGGGCACGAATCGGCCCGCAATCCGTTTCGATATGGCGGGATTGTCGCTCTCGCGATCGGCTTTGCCTCGTTTTGCCTGTCGATAGTCGCCTACCAACCTCATCCCGGGTATGCGAACGATGGCGTCCGCCTCAGCCGAAACCATCCCATCGCGGCCGAAGGTTTCACTTCCCTGGGTGATGCCGCAGCGAACACTTCCCTCGATATGCAGATTCGTTTCGCGCTTCGCAATCGGGGCGAGCTCGACCAGTTGCTCGCGGACCAGCAAAATCCCGCGTCGGCGCAATTTCACCAATGGCTGAAGACGGGAGAGTTTCTTCGCCGCTTCGGCCCGGGCAAATCGGAAGTGAAGGCGCTCGAGGCCTGGCTTACGAGCCAGGGTTTCACGATCACAACGCGCGCTTCTGACCACCTTGCGTTTACAGGCGACGTCGCAACCGCGCAGCACGCCTTCGAGGTGCGAATCGCGCGCTTCGGTGACGGCTCGACCTACGCCAACACCTCCGATCCGGTTATCCCGCGGCGATTTGCGAATGTCATCGGCGCTGTTCTGGGCATGGACAATATGGTCCGCGCGATTCCGGTGTCACCTCACCCGGCGCCATTGCTGATCCGCAATCAGCGGCCGGCCGGCACCGCGACCCGTCAGCTCGCAGGCGCGGAGTCCAATCCTTCGGAAACCCTCGGCGGTTCGCCAATCGGCGAGGCTATCATCAACAGTTCGGAAGCCTTCGGCCCCGGCGATGTGCGCACCTTCTACGACGAATCGGTGGGCTCCGGACACGACGGCACCGGCGACTGTATCGCGATTGTCGGCATCTCCGACTTTCTCGATTCCGCGATGAGCGCATTCACCAGCCAGTTCGGCCTGCCCGCCATCAGCTATACGCGCGAAACTCATGGCGGCAATCCTGGTATCAACGGCAGCGGTGAATCGGAAGCCGAACTCGACTTGCAGTGGGCGCATGCCGCCGCGCCGGGAGCGTCGATCGTCTATCACCTCGGGAGCGACCTGGTGTCCGATATCAGCGGCGCGGTGACCGACAACCAGTGCGGCGCGATTAGCATCAGCTATGCATTTTGTTCCCCAAGCGCGTCGCTCATCGAAAATACGCTGGATCCGCTCTTCAAGCAGGCCGCCGCGCAAGGGCAAACCGTCTTTGTCTCGTCGGGTGACAATGGCGCGGCGGGCCAGGTCATCAGCGGCGGTTCCTGCGTTGCAGGCAGCTCCCGATCCGTCAATGAGATGTCGGCCGATCCCAACGTTACTTCGGTCGGAGGAACGCAATTCAATCCCGCCTACTCGGCCGGAAACGACGTCGGCCACGCGACCGAGAAGGTCTGGAACGATGGTATCGGCGCCAGCGGTGGAGGCGCGAGCGAATTCTTCCCCAAGCCCAGCTATCAAACCGGGTCCGGTGTTCCGGCCGACGGCGCGCGTGACGTGCCCGACATCGCGTTGATCGCGAGCCCGGAATTTCCCGGAGTCTTCTGGGGCCATGATGTGGGTGGCGCCGGGCAGATCACTTGCTGCATCGGCGGCACCAGCCTCGCAGCACCGATTTGGGCGGGATTTTCCCGCGTCATCGCGCAGCTCGCCGGCAATACGCGGCTCGGAAATCTGAACCCGCTCATCTATAGCCTCGCCAACACGCAATACGACACCGCGGGCTTTTACGATGTCACCAGCGGAAACAACAACTACAACGGTGTGACGGGATACAGTGCCGGCCCGGGCTACGACCAGGCTACCGGATGGGGCACCATTGACTTCAATGTCTTCGCCAATGCCGCGAAGAATTGGCTCGCGGCGAGTAACACCCCGACTCCTACTTCCACGATGACGCCATCAGCGACGGCGACCGTGACCGCCACCTTTGCCGCAACGCCGACGGTTGCCCCGACCGCTACCATCAGCGCGACTTTAACCCCAACCGCTATCGTCTCGCAGACTCCCACGCCAACTAATGTTGCTACCCCGAAGCCAACCACGATCCCTACCGCTACGGCCACTCAACTCGGAACGCGAACTCCCACACCAACTGTGGCGGCGACTTCGACCCCGCCCATGACCGCGACGCCCACCATCGCCGCGACTTCGACGCCGACCGTAATCGTTATGCCAACGCCTACCGCGACCCCGACGCCGATATCGGAGCCGAGCGGCGGTACCCTGAGCGTGCCTGCCTCGGTGCGTTTTCCGGCCATCGGCGTTGGGATGAAGGCGGCGCAGCGCACCATCCTCATCGCCAACCGCAGCGCCTCGACGCCTCTGGCTCTCGATATCGGAACGCTGATGTCTCCGTTCACGGTTTCCGGTGCCGGTCAGTTCACGTTGCCGCCTCACGGCAGCGTCCCGGTGACGATCGTTTTCACTCCGGACGTGATCGGGACGGCCAACCAGACGCTGGGGATCAGGAGCGGCGATCCGAAGCATCCGCTCGTGAGCGTGATGGTCAGCGGCACGGTGCAACCCGGAGTGCTTTCGGCGCCGAGCCAAATCACATTGATAGCGAAGTCGGGTGCCGAGACAACGAAAACGGTGACGCTGCGGAATTCTGGCAAGGGGATGCTCTCCGGTACCGTCGAGCAGTTTGCCCCCACCTCGTCCTTGCAAGTGCTTGGTGGTCCGATTCCGTTCACCCTGGCGCCGGGCAAGACGCAGCCGGTAACCATTCAGTTCAATCCGTCGGGAAGCAGTGTCGCCATCGGAGATCTAGCGATCGACACCGCGCCGCCGCCGGGAACGACCACGATCCTCGTGACCGGGACGATGCGCTGATAGGTTCTTTTTCCACTGCCTCCAGCAGGCTTCCGGATAAACGGTGATGGGCCGGGCGTACTTTCGTCGATCGCTTTGCTAAATTGTCTTGTAACCGATCGATTGCGACATTCACCGAATGATTCGTCTGCATTACGCCAACCGGCTGGAAAATCTGGTCGCGCCGCTCGCCGATGCGATCGCATCACAGCAGCGCGTTCGCCCGCTCGATCCGGTTACCATCGTCGTACCCAGCCGCGTCATCGAGCACTTCCTCAAGCATCGGGTGGCGGAACGCATCGGAGTCGCGGCGAACCTCGATTTCCCCTTCCTGCGGCGTTTTTTTGCGAAGTTGATCGAAACCGCTGAACCAAAGCTCCATATCCTCGACGTCGAAGAGCTCGAGCTGGTGCTGTTCGAAAGCCTGCGCGCCGCGATCGGCCTCGACGAGCTGCGCGCGCCGCGCATCTACATCGAGAACGGACAGCCGACTGACGCGGAAAAGGAGATCAGGACGTTTCGCCTCGCGCGGCAGCTGGCGCGCCTGTTTCGCGAATACTCGATCGCCCGGCGTTCCATGCTGCAACGGTGGATGAAAAACCCCGCGGGCGACGGCGAGCTTTCCGAGAATGAGAAATGGCAGCGGCGTCTATGGATGTCCACCTTCGGTCCGAATGGTGTTCTGCGCGGCGAATGGAAAGCCGATGATACCGAATCGCGGTGGATGCTGCTGCCTGAGGCATTTGATACAGTCGCCACCTCCAGTCTGAAGGCCGCGCTGCCCAAGGCGCTTCATGTGTTCGGCCTTGCCTATGTGGGACCCGCATACCTCCGAATACTCTCGCAAATCGGAAAGCTGACCGACCTCCACATCTATGCGCTGAATCCGTGCCTCGAGTTCTGGGAAGATGTCGAACCTCTTTCCCGCAGTGACCGCGAGTCATGGGCGCGCCGCTTCAGCAAGGTCGGCAGCGCACTCGAGGAATCGATCGATCCGTTCAACCTCGATGCCGCCCGCGACACTCCCGCGCTCCGTTTGTGGGCGCGCCCCGGCCGCGAATACATCCGGATGCTGAACGAGCTGACCGAATGCGATTTCGACCCGCACTTCACGCTTGCGGGTGACCGGATGACTTCACTGCTAGGCAGTCTGCAAGAAGACATTCTAAATCGCGCGCCCCAGCGAAGCCTCGCCGATTCGGATCCTCGCGAAGATGACGCAAGTATCCGATTTCTCGCTTGCCCGGGTATCGCACGCGAGGCGGAGATCGTCGCGAATGAAATCTGGTCGATGCTCGAGCGTGATGCTCGCGGCCGCGATGCGATCCGGTTCCATCAAATTGCCGTGATGGTTCCTGACGCGCTCTACTCGGATTATTTGCCCCATCTCGAAAGCGCGTTCTCCAGGCTTCATCAGTTGCCGATGAATATCGTCAACCGCGGATCGATCAGCGAAAGTCCGGTGCGCGAGGCCATCTCGCTCCTGCTGCGGCTTCCGCTCGGACGCTTCTCGCGCGACGAGATGCTGCATCTTCTGAATCACCCGGTTATTAGGGGCGAGGAAGCTGAAATTGAGACCGAGCAAGCCACCCGGTGGTGCGAGGAGCTGGGGATCTTCTTCGGTGCCGATGCTAACGATTTGTCTAACACCTACATCCCTCCAGACGCATATCATTGGGATCAGGGCCTCCGGCGTATGGCGCTCGGAGTGTTTTTGAGTCGCGAGGCCGATCAGGAACCACGCTTCTATGAGGGGCCGGCGTCGATCGAATATCTTCCCTATTCTACCACGCAGGATGAGAGCGGAGCGGTAGCCACCTTCATCCGAAGCGCACGCGGTCTGCTCGCCGACGCGGTCGAGATCCGCTCGGCCCGACTGACCCTCGCGCAATGGTCGCAACGACTGAGCGACTTGATCCTCAAACATATCGAGGTAGACGATCCGGTCGATGATAGAATTCGTGAACGCTGTATCCAAGCGATCGAATCTATCGCCCGCCCCGAATTGCGGTCGGCACCGGTCTCCTATCAGATCGCATACGAAGCGCTGTCCGCTCGAATGGCGGAGCTGGAATCGCAGGGAGCTCAGTTCACTGAACACGGAATAGCCATCGGTCCGTTATCCGCACTGCGCACGATACCCTTTCGCGCGATCTTTATGCTGGGGCTGAACGAGAGCCAATTTCCCGAGCGCGATCGCCGCGAACCGATGGACCTTCGAATCGCGCGCCGCAGAGCTGGCGACGTGAGCCCCACCGAGAGAGACCGTTATCTGTTTCTGGAGACCCTCCTGGCGGCGAGAGAAAGGATTTGTCTGTCTTACACCGCGCGTAACGCGAAGACTGGCGACCAACTCGACCCATCCTCGGTGATTCTTGAGCTGCAATTCATTCTGCGTGGCTATGTAAATGGCAATGCGCTCGACTCGCTGACTATCAAACACCCTCTAAGTCGATATGATCGGAGATATTTTCCGAATACTGATCCTGACAGTTCGGAGAATCCACGCGACCAGCTCGTAACCTATGACGATGAGGCCAGGCGGGGTGCCGCGATGGCGGCCTTGCGAAGAGACCTTGCGCATCATTGCGGGAACCTACCTCTCCCCGGACGCGACGAACCAGTCTCCCTGCACCTTTCGAGGCCGGCAGGTGATGCGCTGCGGCCCTCGATGAGATTGGTCGAGGTTCCATCCGCTAGGTCTGAGCGAGTCGGACCACCCGAAATTTTGCTCCCGATCGCAGCC
The DNA here is from genome assembly GCA_963761255.1 of uncultured delta proteobacterium. GTDB lineage: Bacteria > Desulfobacterota > Binatia > Binatales > Binataceae > DATGKG01. The sequence goes on along the minus strand of CAVXGH010000005.1, from coordinate 781,843 downwards.
TTACGAAAGTTCCTGGAATGTCCGCTTCAGGGCGCGGCTCAGTATGCGTTGGGAATGTTCGACGACGACCGCGCCGACTTGGAGCAGTGGCAGGATGAGCCGGTAGCTCAGTCGATACTGGATCGCACAACTCTACTGCGCGAGGTCTTTTGGAAGGTTCGTGCCGACCCGGCACTTCTTGTCAAAGAGTATAGCAAGGCGTTTCGAATCTCCCAGTTAGCGGGTTCCGCACCCGCCGGGCCTTTCGCCGACGCCGCCCGCCGAACAGATTACGAAGACCTCGAGCGATGGTTCGAGCATGCTGAACGCGCCCGATGCGGGAGTCTCGCCCGTTGGATTCAGATCAGAGTCGGACGTGGCGACGAGCCGGGCAAGGCCGATCGCATTTTGCCGGAGTTGGTGCTTCCATTGCGCGGTGGGATCGGCGGCAGTCTGCGAGACTGCGTAGTGAGACTTCAAGGAAGTCTCGGTTTCATCTCCCCCAACGAAAAAGGATCGCTACGTTTGGTTTTGCGCGACGGGAGCAAGGTCAAGGACTTTCTAGGAGGGTTTGTCGCCGCGCTGGTGCTCGCGGCCTCGGGAGATCTTGCCGAGCAACGGTTCGATGCGATTGTCATCGGAGCTGGGAACAACAAATCCTGGAGTGAGACTCAGAGTCTTGATTGTCCGACCGCGGACGTGGCGCGCGGTTATTTGTCCGACCTGGTCAGCGATCTGCTGTTTGCTCGGAATCACTATTTCCTTCCCATCGAAGCCGTCGAGGACGTCGCCAAAGAAATGTCTCGCGGACACCACGATCTCCTCGATGTAATCTACGACGCACGCGACAACGAATTCAGTAGCTGTAGCTCCGATTATGGCCCTATCAGGAATGCTCGCCGCTTCGATCCACCGTCTATCGAAATCTTGCAACGCATTATGTCGCGCCGTTTTGGATTGATTCGCGGAATCTTCGATAAGCCGGAGAAACACTGAGTCATGGCTCTAAGCTATCTCAAGCCTGCCATTCTTAAAGGCCTGTCGCACGATCGACATGCGGTGATCGAAGCCGGCGCAGGTACCGGCAAGACCTACGCCATCGAGTACTTGGTGCTTGATCTATTGCTAAATACCGAATGTTCCATCGAAGAGATTTTTGTAGTTACCTTCACGGAGAAGGCGACCGCCGAATTACGCACCCGGATCCGCCAATTGATCGAGAACGTTGTATCGGGTTCCACCTCGGTTGCAGATCGACCAGGTACGGATCGGGTCGAGATTAGCGACCAAACCAGGCGCACACTCGAAACCGCGCTATTCTCTTTCGATCGCGCACCGATCTGTACCATTCATGCTTTCTGTCTGCGGGTGCTGACGGACCTTGCGTTCGACACCGGCGCGGCCTTCGGGCTCGAGGTCGTCGATGCGCATAAGGCATTTCATCGTACGTTCAGAAACACCTTGCGCGAAGTTCTCGCCGTACAAAGCTCGACTCGCGAGCTGCTCGATGAATGGATGGCTGACGGTGAGACCGCGCGTCAATCGAACAAGGTTGATTCGCTCGAAGGACTCCTGCGTGACGCGCATTTCAACCGCTATCTTGAAAGTGGCGTGCGCGAACAGAATCAGCAGGCGATCGGCAATCTTACCAAGACTTTCGATGCCGGTCGGTTGAGGAAGCTTTGTAACCGAAACCGCAAAGCAGCCGCCAACATTCTTGAGGCAATTGATGTACTGGCCGAGGCCGTTGGCGCGCCCGGCGTGACCGGAAACCAGCTGGACCGAGCCTTTGGCGATTTCAAAGGGGACTTCTTCTCGAATCTCGCAGTCAAGACTGTCGATGCAAAGGAGCGCGCACTCCTCGATACCCTGCTGGCTGCCCGCGCCGCATGCTCGCTCGATACCCGGGTCGTTGACACTTTTCTTCCGCTGGTCGCCTTAGGGCTGCGGGGCGATAAACGTCAGAACAGCGAGATCGACTACGGCGACATGCTGGAAGAGGTGTGGCGAGCGCTCGAGAGCGACCGCGGACCATCGCTCCTTGCGCTCCTGCGCGCGCGATTTCGCTACGGCCTGGTCGATGAGTTTCAGGATACCGATGACCTGCAGTGGAAGATCTTTCAACGAATCTTTCTGCAAAGTGGAGACGGCAACGTCCTCTACGTCGTGGGCGATCCTAAGCAGGCGATCTATTCCTTTCGCGGTGCTGATGTCTTTACCTATCTGGAGGCGCGGGAAGAGATCCGCAAGTCAGGCGGCGCGTCGTTGCAGCTAACCGAGAACCATCGCTCGACCGCTGACCTCATCGACGCTTTGAACTTGATCCTTGATCAACGAGCGGCGCCGCCACTTTTTAGTGGAGTTATTCGATACGACCATCCGGTAGAATGCGGGCGTCCCGATCTGCGCGCCCTCGACGCGGCCGGCAAGCCGGTCATTCCCATCACGCTGCTTAAGTATAGCCCGAACAATCCTCCAGCCTCGGTAGCCAGGCTCCGCGCGAACCTTGGACGGCATATCGCGGCAGAGATTCAGCGGATACTGTCGGATTCAAATTGCGCGGTTTTCATCAAGGACGAGAAGGAGTCACGGCGCGTCGAGCCTAAGGATGTTTTCATCCTCACCCGGACTGGTGCGGAGGCGATGGAAATAGGCGGCTACCTGCGCGAGCAAGGAGTTCCCTTCGCTTTTTACAAGAAAGATGGGTTGTTCCAGACCAGCGAGGCCTATGATGTCCTCGACGTCCTCAGTGCGATCGAAGATCCTGACTCCCAGACCAAGCGTCTAAAAGCGTGGATATCGCCGTTTTTCGCGCTGCCCTATCAGGATCTTTTCGGCCGCTCTGAAGTGCCGGCTGATCACGAGCTTAATGAGCGGCTCTACCGATGGAAAGCTCTCGCGGATCAGGAACGATTCGAAGAGCTGTTCGATCAGCTGGTTCATCGCAGCGGATTGGTTAATCGCGAGCTCTTCCTCTCCAACAACGAACGCGAACTCACGAATTATCTGCATATCTTCGAAATTCTCCTGGAGCAGAGACTGAAAGAAGGGTTGTCGCTCGGCGAACTTATCGCCCGGCTCGAAGCTTTCATCGCGGAAACGGCCTTACCAGCCGGAATAGACAGCAATATTCAAAGAATCGAAAGCGAACGCAGCGCCGTGCAGATTATGAGCGTGCACATGAGCAAAGGCTTGCAGGCGGATGTAGTGTTTCTTTTCGGCGGCAGCGTGCGTCCGAATATACTGCCTAGACTGTGGGTCTATCATGACGAGGAGGGTGCGCGGCGCATCACGGTCGGCAAAGCAGGAAGAGCGCTGGCGAGAACCTTCCTCGAGCGCGAGACGCGGGAAGAGAATGAGCGCCTGATCTACGTCGGTATCACGCGGGCGCGCGCGAGGGTCTATCTGCCGGTCTATCCCGACCAATCGACCAAGATGGCGGTCAACGGATACTACGAGGCGCTGAACGATCGCTTGAAAGTTCTGGTTGACGAACTCAATCGCAAAGCGATATCCGGGAAGCTTTTCGAAGAGGTCAGGGTTCGAGACCGTGCCTACGATCCTCAGACTGTGGCGACTGACCTGGACCGCAAGATAGCAAGCTGGCTACCTCCCAAGTCGATCCTCAATCGTGGAGAAGCTGGAAAACCTGTGAACTTTTTCGAAATTCTCCGCGTTCGCGCGCGGCCGATGCAGACACGTTCGTACACTTCGCTCGAGAGCCGCAGGCAGGCGCATGAAAGCGCGGGCGATCTCGACCTCGAGGAATTCAAATACGACCTCGAAGCCGCGGTTGAGGGAGCGGATCTGAGGGGCGGGCGCCGGGTCGGTATCTTTCTCCATGAGGTTATCGAGAAGCTTGACCTGGAGTCTTTTGACCTCACGCGCGATATTGGCGCGTGGAGGCAACTCGATGCGGTGAAGCGCGTTTTCATCGACGCAATGCGGCGCCATCAGGTGACAGATGATCGATGGTTGGAGCGTGGGACAGAGATTGTGTTCAACGTAATGACCTCGCGAATCGCAACATCGCCGGGAAGAATGGTCGGCCCGCTTTATAAGTGTCCAAACATTCGCGAGATGGAATTCGTCTATCCGATTCCCGAGCGTTCGCATTCATTGCTGGCAGCCCTCGGCGATGGACGATGGTCGGTTGACCGCGGCTATCTGAAGGGATTCGTGGATTTCGTCTTCGAATACGAAGGCAAGCACTACTTTGCCGACTGGAAGAGCGACGCACTCACGGCCTATGGCCCAGGCGCGATCGCTCCGCACGTGAAGGAACATTACGAGCTTCAGGCGCAAATATATTCGGTAGGAATAGTTCGTCTTTTGGGCATCCGAAACGAGCAACAATACAATGAGCGTTTCGGTGGGTTGTTGTACTTGTTTATTCGGGGGATCCGACGCGACGGCGCCGGCGATGCGGGGGTGTATTTTCATCGCCCTGACTGGGCTGAGATTTGTCGCTATGAGCGCGAGCTGATCGGCGTAGTCCCGGAGATAGGTGCGAGCCAGTGAGTGCCCTAGCGAGAAGACCTGGCCGTCAAAGCACGCAGCTCGAAATCGCGTTTCAGGAAGCGTCCACTGAGAGACTTATTTTACGGCGCTGCCTGCGTGACCTGGACGTCGGCGCGGCGGCGCTCAACCTGGATGCCGACGGCGTTCATCTGGCGATGGAAATCGCCGCTTTCGAACCGAACCTCGATGACGAGCAGCGGATCGCCTTGATTGTGCTGGTGGTTATCTCCCTCGCCGCGTTGGAGGAGGGCAGCACACGCTTCCCGGTTACCGGGGCTCAGGCGGCCGAGCCGATGAACCGAATGTTAGACGCTCTGTGTGGCGAGTCTTTCGGCGCCGATGGCACCGAGCGGATGAGAGCGAACATCAATGGGGTTCTCACCTCAGGTACCGCTAGTAGGGTGATCGGGAGCGGTCCAGGAGAGTATAAACCTCTGGTATATCTGCCTCCTTACTTGTACCAGCATCGTATTTTGTTGAACCGAGATAGGTCTCGCTCAGAGGCTGGCAAGCATTATCCGTGGGCCTCACGCCGCGCCAGTGGACGAAAAGAGAATTCTTGAGCTGGTCGTCGATACGAGTTCGCGATCCGCAACTGTCGGTGGGAAGCGCATCCATCTGTCCGAGGAGCAGCGCCTCGCGATTGTACACGCGGCCAGCAATCCACTGACAATAATTTCCGGAGGTCCAGGAACCGGCAAGACTTCGATCGTGATTGCGATATTGAAACTGCTGGTGAGCGCTGGAGTGAGTCCCAAAGAGATTGCGCTGGCGGCGCCGACCGGAAAAGCGGCTTATCGAATCGGCGAATCGATCCGAGACAGCCTGGCCGGCGATCCTGATGACTCTGCATGGAGTGGCACGGAACCGACGACGGTCCATCGCCTGCTCGGATATTCTCCAACGCGGCGGCGTTTTCGCTACCATCGTAACAACCCGCTTGAGGCGAAGGTCGTCATCGTCGACGAGGGCTCGATGCTGGACCTGGAGTTGATGGCAAGCCTCGTTGCGGCGCTGCGGGCTGACGCCCGGTTAATAATTCTTGGCGATGCTGACCAACTTCCGTCCGTCGCCGCAGGCGCAGTATTTCGCGATCTCCTGCCCACCGGTGACGGAGATTGGTCTTTACTCTCACGAAGCTGCGTGCGGCTCACTGGTAGCTACCGAACCGACAGGGAAGAGTCTGTCGGAAAGACTATTTTCGATCTCGCGAGCGCCATCAATGCAGGTAACGCTGATGCCTTCGCGTTCGAGCCGGGCGATAACCATTTAAAGATCGCCAAGCGAGAGTCCGCTGAGCAGCTTGAGTTCGAAGGTGTCGAATGGCTCGAGCAGGAAGCGCCGAGCGGCGAATTCCTCGAGCGCTGGTATTCGGCGTACATTCGCGGCGACGCGGTGGTTGCCGATTTGAAAGACCGTACCTTCACTGCCAGTGAAAACGGTTTTGCGCCTTCCGAAGTCGAGTCTCTGCGCCATTTGTTCGGTCATATTGCGAGAGCGCGGATACTGTGCGTGACGCGTATCCTCGATTCTGGCTCGGAGCGAATCAACTTTCAGTTGCACCGTCGCGCCGCGCACGACCGGAAAGCTTCCCTTGATCGCGGAGGCTTTATGATCGGCGAGCCGGTGATGGTCCTGCGCAATGACTACCAGCGGTTGCTGTTCAACGGGGATCAGGGCGTGGTTCTTCAAGTCAGGCGGGGCGATGCGCCTTCGCCGATGGCAGTTTTTCCCAAAGGCGATAACTTCGTCGCATTCCCGATCGAAGCGCTGAAGGACCATCTCGAGCTCTGCTATGCGACTACGGTGCATAAGGCGCAGGGTTCGGAGTTCGATTCGGTAGCTGTGGTTATGCCGAAGAAAGATCTTCCCATCCTGAGCCGCGAAATCCTGTATACCGCGGTGAGCCGTGCGCGCCGCTCTGTCACTATTATTGGCGGAGCGGATACTATCCGGGCGGGAATCTCGCGCAGGATGGAACGTTACTCCGGCGTGCGCGAGCAACTGGAAAAAAGCCTGATCGAAATGCAGCGAGCGTGACCTATGCCCAGTAATTTCATTTTCGAAAAAAAAGGACCTATCACTACCATCACTTTCAGTCGCCCGGAGCGGCGCAATTGCATCAATGAGGAAGTGATCTTCGATTTCGAAAACCTGCTCCATACCGTGCGCGACGATCGTGAGACGCGCGCGCTGATTGTAACCGGGACCGGGACCGCGTTTTGTTCCGGCGCGGATCTGTCGGGCCTCAAGCGCGGCGAAGGAAACGAGGAGCAGCGTGTCTTTTCGAAACAGGCGGGCAAGCGGATGCCGCGGCTTATCGGTCGCGTGTTCGATGTGCTGGCGAACCTGGATATCGCCACTATCGGCGCGATCAACGGCTATGCGGTCGGAGGTGGATGGTCATGGGCGCTGGCGTTCGATTTTTGCCTCGCGGTTGAGGCGGCGGAATTCTGGGTTCCCGAAGTGGACATGAACGTTCCTTATCGCGGCGCGCCCGCCAAGGTGCTCGCTGCGCGTCTAGGTCCCTGGCGCACCAAAGAAGCTATAATGCTGTGCCGGCATTACAAAGCGACGGAGCTGCTCGCGCTCGGCGTGATCAATCGCATCGTCAAGCCGGATGAGTTGATGCCGGCGGCGCAGGAACTGGCAGGCACGATGGCGGCCAAACATCCAGGCGCGATCGCGAATTCCAAGCGCGACATCAATGCGGTGTTCTTCGGGCAACGGCTTTTCTGACCCCCTCGCGCCGGCGCTTGGCAATCGCAAAGCTTCGGTACTACGCTTCCGCACATCGAATTGTTGGAGGCGTCAGCCATGTCAGTCCAGACCCAATCCGAGGCGCAGAAGATTCGCGCGTCGCTCAAACATCCGGTGGTCGATGCCGACGGCCACTGGCTGGAATTTCCTCCGGTCATGATCGAGGAGCTGCGGAAAATCGGTGGCGATACCGCCGTCAACGGATTTTTCTCGTTCAATAAGGGCGTCGCCAAGGCGCTCGCTTCCTCACCCGAGCAGCGCAAGTCGATGCGTCGCGCGCAGGAGGCCTTCTGGCCGGTGCCGACGCGCAACACGCTCGATCGCGCGACCGAGCTGATGCCGAAGCTGCTGTACGAGCGCCTCGACGAGTTCGGCATCGACTTCACGGTGCTCTATCCGACGTCCGGGCTCGGGGTTCCGTTCCATCCCGATGAGCAAACGCGCCGCGCCACCTGCCGAGCGTTCAACACCTTCGTCGCGGACTACTTCGGTGAGTTTTCCGATCGGATGACGCCGGCCGCGGTGATTCCGATGAACACGCCGGATGAGGCGATCGCCGAGTTGGAACATGTGGTTAAAAAACTCGGCTTGAAAGTAGTGATGATGGCGAGCGTGGTGCGGCGCCGAAATCCGGCGGAACAATCCACCGTCGGCGCGCCGGTGCGATGGTTCGACGTGCTCGGACTCGACAGCGAATATGATTACGACCCGGTGTGGGCGAAATGCGTCGAGCTGGGCGTCGCGCCGACCTTTCATTCGGGCTCGCGCGGAATCGGGCTGCGCGTTTCGCCGACCAACTTTGTATACAACCACATCGGTCATTTCGCCGCCGCGAGCGAGGCGGTGTGCAAGGCGATTTTCATGGGTGGCGTCACGCGACGCTTTCCCACCCTGAAGATGGGCTTCCTCGAAGGCGGCGTCGGGTGGGCGTGCGGGCTCTACAACGATCTCATCGGGCATTGGAAGAAGCGCAACCGCGAGGCGCTCGAGGAGGTCAATCCCGCCAACCTCGACACCGCGAAGCTCGCGAAGCTGGTCGGACAGTATGGCGGCAAGTGGGTCGACCAGTGGCGTGACAACCTGGAAGCGATCCTGAAACCGGACCTGACCGCGGACATCGGCGGGATCAGAGAGCTGGATGATTACGCGCGATGCGAGATCAAACGCGCGGAGGACATCCGGGACTTATTCGTCAACAACTTCTACTTCGGTTGCGAGGCCGACGACCCATTTAATGCCTATGCGTTCAATCGCAAAGCCAATCCGTACGGCGCAAAAATGAACATTTTGTTTGGTTCCGACATTGGCCATTTCGATGTGCAGGACATGAGGGACGTGGTGCCGGAGGCGTTCGAGCTGGTGGAAGACGAACTCATCAGCATCGACGACTTCCGCGACTTCATGTTCACCAATCCGGTGCGTTTCTTCGGGGAAGGTAATCCGAATTTTTTCAATGGCACGAAGGTCGAGAAAGAGGCGCGGGCGTTACTGAGTTCGATGAGTGCAGCCGCCGGCCGGTAGTCATGATGAATGCACGGAGGGCGACAAAAAGGCGAAAGTATCGCACTGCCAGTAACATTGTGGTATGATGGCGAAGCGGCGCCCCAAAAGGGCGCCGCGGTCGTTTCGGGAGTAGCTGCGATCGAGGCGTATTACACAAACGAAGCCACCAAGTATTTGAAAACCAAGGAATTTCGATTTTGGCTTCGATCGACGCGAGTGTCGAAACTTGCAAAAACAAACCCACTTGAGCGCTTCGGGCCCGCGCATTCGCCGAGGACCAGATTACATAAACGAAGCCAATTCAAGACACGCGCAGATCCAGATGCCGACAGAAAAATGCGAAAACAAAGCCATTTGTAGATCAGGGGTAAGGATCGCGTAACTGGCTGATATCATTAAAGAATCGTGCGTCAACCGACCTGCCGGTTAGGGTAAAACGACATGCACCCGCAAAGAGAAAGGGGCCAGACCGAAGTCCCGCCCCTGCTTGTATTACTCAGTCGATATCTATTCGCCAGTAGCTACTTCAGTAGCTGCTAGCTGTGCCACGGCTCGACCAGGATCTTCGCATGCTTCTCCGGTGATGCGAGGTCCTGGAACGCCTGTGCCACGCCCTCGACGCCGACCTTGCCGGTCACCAGCGGCTCGACCGGGACCTTGCCCTCGCCGATGTTGTTGAGGGTGGTGGCAAATTCTTCCGGCGTATATCCGAGCACGAACTGCAGGTTGAGTTCCTTGTTGATGCCGAAGAACGGCTCGAAATGGTCCGGCTCCATGCAGACGCCGACTACCACGATGCGTGCCGCGCGCGGTGCCTTCATCATGATCTGTTCGATGACGCCGGGCACCCCGACCGCTTCGAAAATCACCGCCGGCTTGAGCGCGAGTCCGGCCATGAATCCCGGCGCGGCGGCACCCGCGGACGGATCCTTGGCCATCTCGGTCCAAGTGTCGTAGGGCGATTTTTGCTTGGGATCGACAACGATGTCGGCGCCCATCTTAACGGCGAGGTCGCGCCTGCGAGGCGAGAAATCCGCCGCGATGATTGGTCCGGCGCCTTTGAGCTTGAGCGCCGCGATCACCGCGAGGCCTACCGGACCGCATCCGATGACCAGCGGCACATCGCGCTTGTCCATCCGCGCCATCTGCACCGCGTGATAACCCACCGCCATCGGCTCGGTGAGCGCGGCGTGTTCGGTAGAGAGGCCATTGGGAACCGGCAACAGGAGGCCCTCGGTCAGCCGCATGAATTCGGCATAGCCGCCCGGATTGTCGTTTGAATAGCCGACCGCCTCGACGCCGCCGCCGCGGAGCAGGATGGGGAAGGAGCAGACGCGCGCACCCGCCTTGAGGGTCTTTTGCGTGCCGGGTCCGAACTCGACGACCTCGGCGCAGAACTCATGCCCCATCACGATGTCGCGACCGAGGTCCATGCCGAAGGCGCCGCCGCCCGAGCGCTTGACCGCGTCGACCATTTTGTCTGCGAACTTGAGCGCGTGCAGGTCGGAGCCGCAGATTCCGCAGGCCAGCGTCTTGACGAGGACTTCTCCGGGTCCAAGCGACGGAACCGGCATCTCATCGACGACGAGTTTTTTGTTTCGCATTATGGCGGCGCGCATAGAAACCTCCGAAGGCGTGGAAAGCTTTTTTGGGTGGCGTCATCATCGAAGCCCCGGACAACGCTCCATTCGCGACTATCACACCACCGCGCCGAATGCTCAAGATGTTGAGCGATCTTGCATCGCGATGTTCCGCAGTCCATAAGTATCGCGCAACTGTGAACAGGCATGCCTCAATCTCATCGCGGATTCGAAAGATCGCTGCCGTCGCCGGTTTCGTGATCCTGACCGGCGCGACCGCATGCAATACTTTTCTTCCCAGCCAATTCCAATCGGATCGGAACGTCGACACCTCGGACAAGGTTCCAGCGCTATCACGGAAGGACTTCCTCGCCACCTGGATCGGGAAGGACGCCAGTGAGGTGCAAAAGACCTTCGGGCGACCGACGCGAATTGAACCGACCGATACCAACAGCGGCACACGCTATTTCTATCGCGACGCAGGCCAGCCGCACTACATTTTTGAATTCAACGCGCGCAACAAAGTGATCAACGCGGCACAAGGCGACTAGCGGCGAGCCTTTCCGCGCACGCGGTGCCCCAGCCTGTGCGGGACCCGCGACCCGATCCCGTCGCGTCACATAATTTTCACTTGTTCATCCGCGTCGAACTGGCTTAACTGACGCAAGCGAAGCTGTTGCGACTCAACGTGGCACATAATTAGGATACGGCGGGAATCAATGGGATCGGGCGCGGGAGGTTTTGTTTTGATTATCACGTTGACGATCATAGTAGTGCTCTTGGGGTGGTTGGCCGCGCTGAGGTTCCTCGAGGCGCGGCGCATGCGCGATCGATCGTCGGCGAGCAACCGCTCGCGATGGCCGCAATCGTCCGCATCCATTTGGATCAGGAGCGCATCCCATGCGCGTGCCTCGCTGAAGTTCACCCTCCTGGTTCTCGTGGTGCTCGCGCCGATGGCGGTGGTGCTGCTCCAGTTGAGCCCGAAGGCCGGGCAGCTTGGTGATGTCACTGTCAGTCCGGGTGGCGGCAAGATTCTAATCGCCGGCGGCTTCAGTTCCTCGATGGAGGAGTTCACCGCCACTACCGAACTCTTCGATCCCGCGACCAACACTTTCGCGCCGGCCAACCAGACCGCCTCGATGAATAGCGGGCGTGACGGCGCCACCGCATCCGTCCTTATCAGCGGGCCCAATATCGGCAAGGTTTTGATCGCGGGCGGCGCCGGAGCCGGTCCTGGCGGTGAAGGCGTGACGGTCTTTGCGACCACCGAACTATACGATCCGGCCAGCAACACCTTCGCAGCGGCCAATCAGACCGCCACGATGAACGTCGCGCGCGGATCGGCGACTGCCACTATGATCACCTCCGGTCCCAATGCGGGGAAGATACTGATCGCCGGTGGCGCCAGCACTAGCAGCGCTCTGGCTTCCACCGAGCTTTACGATCCGGCCACCAACAGCTTCGCGCCGGCCAATCAGACCGTCTCGATGAACGCCGCGCGTTACGGGGCGACCGCTAGTGTGCTGACCGTCGGGCCCAATGCCGGCAAGATTCTGATCGCGGGCGGCGCCGATAATACCGGTTCCCTGGCGACGACCGAGCTCTATGATCCTGCGACCAACACCTTCGCGCCGGCTATCGCGACGGCAACCATGAACAATGCGCGCTTTGGTGCGACGGCCTCATTGCTCACCACCGGACCAAATGCGGGCAAGATTCTCTTCGCCGGCGGCTTTTCGGGTGGACCGTTGGCCTCGACCGAATTGTACGACCCGGTGACCAACACCTTCGCATCGGCGATGAATCAGACGGCGTCAATGAACACCGCGCGTTACCTCGCGACGGCGACGATGATCCCCAATGGCCTCGCCGCAGGTAGAATACTCATCGCGGGAGGCGCGACGACTGGCGGCGCGATTACCGCTTCCACCGAACTCTACGATCCCGCAACCAACAGCTTCGCCACCGCCAATCTCACTCCCTCGATGAATACAGGCCGTGCCCAGGCGACCGCCAGCACGATTATGACCGGTCCGGATGCGGGCAAAATTCTCATTGCAGGCGGCGGTACGCTCAATTCGGTCACGCTCGCATCGACCGAACTCTACCTTCCTTTGACCAATACTTTCGCACCCGCCAACCAGACTTTATCGATGAACGTTGACCGCTCGATGGCGTTGGCGGTGCAGCTGCCCGATACGAGTTCGTCTCCGATCACCTTCGTCGGGGCGGGTCTGATGGCCGACGACTCCGCGCCCGTGAGTACCTTGAACTTGAACGTTCCGAGCGGGATCCAATCCGGCGATTTGCTCCTCGCGCAGTTGGCCATTTATGACGGAGCAGGCACCAATGTTCCGGTGATTCCGCCGGGCTGGACGCTCATCCGCCATGACACCGTGATTAGCGGCGGAGATCAGTTGACTTCGTGGCTCTATTACAAACTTGCCGGGAGCGCAGAACCGGCATTCTATAGCTGGAGCATCGCCTCGCAGTTCGCGGCCGGAGTTATGCGAGCTTACCGCGGTGTCTCGCAGGCGACGCCGATTGACCAATCCTCAGGAGCTACCGCATCGGGGACAAACCCGGTTTCCGCCGCTGCGCCCTCGCTAACGCCAGGCGCCAATAACGAGTTACAGGTCTATTTGTATGGCGCGCAGTCCTTTCTTCCTCCAGTCATCACCGAACCAGATGGGATAACTCAGCGCCTCAACACGATGTCGGCGCAGGAAGGCTTCACGCTCGCCTTCGGCGATCTGGCCGCTCCCGCGGAAGGGACCGCGTCGCCCACCTACACGGCAATCGCGACCTCAAATATTCCGGGAGGCGCGCCGCCAGTCCTGACCGCAGAGGCGGTGTTGCTGGTGCCGGCGGGAGTGGTGGTTGCGACACCGACCGCCACCTCGACGCCGACCAGTACCAACACCAAAACGGCGACTCCAACCATAACCGCGACGCCAACCATGACCGCGACCACCACGATCACGGCGACGCCGACGATGACCGCGACAGCGACGATATCGGCCACCCCGACCCAAACGACGACCGCAACGCGGACGGCCACGCCAACGCTTACGGCGACGCCCACCACGACGCTGTCACCGACCATCACCGCAACTCCGACGACTGCGGCCACGCCGACCGTCAGCGCCACCGCAGCCACAACAACTCCGACGCTGACCACGACGCCGACGATGGTGTCAACGCCGGTACCGCCAACCGCGACCTTGGTTCCCCTTACTCCGACTGCGACTCCGCTGGCGACCTTGTCACCGCCTCCCCCAACGCCAGTGCCAACACCCACGCCGGCCCTGATGATAAGCTTCGTGGCGGCGGGACCGCTGGCCGATACCAATGTGGCGGTGAGCACTATCAGTGTGCCGGTGCCGGCGGGCATCCAAGCGGGAGACCTCCTGCTGGCGCAAATTGCGGTCTTCGATGCGGCGGGCACCAATGTGCCGGTCGCGCCTGCAGGGTGGACCGTCATCAGGCATGACTTCATCACCAACGGGAACAAGATCACTTCATGGCTCTATTCCCATGTAGCTTCGGGAAGCGAGCCCACGTCATACGCGTGGACGCTCAACCCGCAATTCGTGATTGGCGAGATGGCCGCATACCGCGGAGCCTCGGGTATCGATCAATCGTCGGGAACGGCGGCAGCAAACGTGAGTCCGGTATCAGCATCGGCGCCGTCGCTAACGCCAAATAACAACGTCGAACTTCAGGTGTACTTCTATGGTACGCAGAACCACCTCGCGCCCGTCATCACGGAACCGGCCGCGATAACTTCGCGGGCGAACACTCCCTCGAGCCGGGAGGGATTTACTCTCGCGCTAGGCGATCTGCCGGCACCGCCGCAAGGCGATGCCTCGCCGACGTATACCGCGATGGCGAGCTTCCCGAGTTCGATGCCGGTTCTCACTGCGCAGGCGGTTCTCCTCGCGCCGATCGCCGCCACACCTACGCCGACAGCAACCGGCCCGACCATTACCTCGACGCCTACGATGACGATGCAGCCGACATCGCCGATGACGCCGACGATCACCGCGACGCCAACCGTCACGCAGACTGCGACCGCAGTTTCGACCCCGGTCCCGGTGCTGGGGTTTGTGGCCGCGGGTCCACTCACTGATTCATCGCAACAGTTGACCAATGTGAACGTCGGGGTGCCACCGGGAATCCAGCCCGGCGACGTGCTGGTGGCGGAGATAGCGATCTACGACACGGCATCAAACGTGCCGTCGGCGCCCGCGGGATGGACGCTCATCCGCAGCGACTCGGTCAGCAATGCGAATAAGTTGACTACGTGGCTCTACTATAAAGTAGCGCCGGGAAATGAGCCTTTTTCCGAGACCTGGCGCATCAACCCGCAATTTGCTGCCGCGGTGATGGGCGCATGGCGAGGCGCTTCCGCCTCGATGCCGGTTGACCAGCAGGGCGGCGCGACCGCCTCGGGTGGAAACCCAGTTTCAGTCAAGCCTCCGATCATCACGCCATCGCAAAACGGCGAGCTGCAGTTGTATTTCTATGCAGCACAGAGCGTGTTCGCGCCGACGGTAACCCAGGTTTCGACCGAGCTCTCCAACACGAAGTTGACGCGCGAGGGCTTCACCCTGGCGTTTGGCGAATTCCCGGCCCTGCCCGCCGGAAATCCGTTGCCGCAGCTCGGTGCGACCTCAACCTGTACTTCGCCCAACGGATGCACCTCGGTGATTTCCGAGCAGACGGTCTTGCTGAAGACCGGCCTCTAGCGCTCATGAAGCGGGCGGCGGCGTTGCCACGCAACGCGCGTCGCCGCAGACTTATCCGGTCTTGCGGGGGGGTTCGCTGGATGTAGGTGCCTCGGCGGTCGTCGCTGCCGAGGCATCATTGCGTGCGCTGCCGGAAAGTCGCTCGACGAGCACGAACAGCGCCGGCACCAGCATGATGGCGAAGGCGCTTGAGAAGATCATGCCGACGATGGTGACGCTCCCGATGAGACGGCGCGCGGCCGCGCCCGCGCCGATTGCAGTCCACAGCGGGAGCAGTCCGAAGATGAACGCGAACGAGGTCATCAATATGGGCCGCAGTCGCAGGCGCGCTCCATTGAGCGCGGCCTGAACCACCGATTCGCCTTTCTCGAGTTCGGCGCGGGCGAACTCCACGATCAGGATGGCGTTCTTCGCCGATAGCCCGATCAACATGATGAGGCCGATTTGCGCATAGATGTCGTTGTCGAGTTTGCGCGCCCATAACCCGAAAAATGCGCCGCACACCGCGACCGGAGTGCTCAAAAGCACGCTGAAGGGCAGTGACCAGCTCTCATACAAGGCCGCGAGAATCAGAAAGACGAACATCAGCGAGAGCGCAAAAACCCCCGCCGCACCGCCCGCCTGCGCCTGCTGATAGCTCATCCCATTCCATGCGATTCCCATGTCGCGCGGCAGGACCTGGTTGGCGACTTGTGTGATGGCGCTCATCGCCTGTCCTGCGCTGTATCCGCGTGCCGGCGAGCCGAAAACCTCGATACTGCGATATTCGTTGAAGCGGGTCGTGAACTCTGGTCCGGACGCTTTTTGCAAATCGACCAGGGTTGAGAGCGGCACCATCGCGCCAGATTTGTTGCGCACGTAAAACTGCCCGACGTCTTCGGGCCGCAGGCGATATGCCGGCTCCGCCTCGACGAAAACCTTCCACACGCGACCGAAGCGATTGAACTGATTCACGTACAGCCCGCCCAGCAAGGCTTGAAGGGTGCCATAAACATCGGTGGTTGAAAGGCCAAGCTTAAAAACTTTCGCGTGGTCGAGACTCGCGAAGAGTTGCGGCGTCGCGGGATTGAACAGGATGTTCATTCTTCCGAGTTCGGGTCTCTTCCTGGCGGCGGCGAGGAACTTCTGCGTGTTGTCCCAGAGATAGTCCACGGTCTGTCCGGATTTGTCCTGCACCATCAGATCGAAGCCTCCCGCCTGGCCGATGCCGGGAATGGCGGGCGGCGGGAACGCGAACGCCTGCGCCTCGGGCAGGCCCGCGAGCTTGCGATTCACTGAATCAATTATCGATTGGGCAAAGAGCTGACGCTTTTTGCGCTGGTCATAAGGGTTGAGCTGACAGAAGTACAAGCCCGACCTGGTGCTGCTGACTTGCGAAAGGATGCTGTACCCGGCGATCGCGGCATAGTGTTCGATGCCTGGTTCATGCTTGAGGATCTCGTTGATCTGATTCATCACCGCCGCGGTGCGCTGCAGCGAGGCCGCCTCGGGAAGCTGCACGTTCATGATGAAATAGCCCTGATCTTCGTCAGGCAGGAAGGAACTCGGCACGATTTTACCCAGGCCGCCCGCCAGCACGATAAAGCCGACCAGTAGTAGTACCGCGATCGCCAGTTTGCGAATCAGCAGCGAGCAGATGCTGGTGTAGCCGTCGGTGATGCGCGCAAAGCCGCGATTGAACCACCCGAAGAATCGCCCCAGCGGCCCCTTGGCGCTGTGCTCGTCGCGCGGCTTGAGCAGCAGCGCGCCCAAAGCGGGACTCAGAGTGAGCGCATTGAAGGCCGACACGATGACCGAGAATGCGATCGTCAGTGCGAACTGCCGGTAGAGGGATCCAGTGATTCCCACCAGGAAAGCCGCCGGGATGAAGACCGCCGACAGCACCAGCGCGATACCGACCAACGCCCCGCCGACTTCATCCATCGCTTCGATCGCGGCGTCGCGTGGAGACTTGCCCTGCGCGATTTTCACCTCGATGGCTTCGACCACAACGATCGCGTCATCCACCACCAATCCGACCGCCAGCACCAGCCCCAACAGTGAGAGACTGTTGGTGGTGAATCCGACCGCCGGGAAGAACAGGAACGCGCCGACCAGCGAGACCGGAACCGTGAGGATCGGGATCAGCGTCGCGCGCCAGCTCTGCAAAAAGATGAACACCACCAGGATGACCAGCGCGATCGCTTCGAGGAGGGTCTTGACGATTTCCCGGGCGCCCTCGGTGATCGGAATCGTAGTGTCGAGCGTCAGCGCGGATTCCATATCGGGCGGGAAGTGCGCGACCAGTTCCTTCATTTTCCGCTTGGCCTTGGTGGCGGCCTCGAGCGCGTTGGAGCCGGGATTCTGATAAAGCAAAACCACCGCCGCGGGCGCGCCATTGGTGGTTGCCTGCTGGGTATAGCTCTCCGCGCCAAGTTCGATTCGGCCGACATCTTTGAGCCGCACCAGCGAGCCGTCGGGATTGGCGCGCAGGATGATATCGCCGAATTCGTCAGCGCTCATCAGGCGGCCTTGCGCGCGCACGGTATAGGTGAATTGCTGGCCGGGCGGCGCCGGTTCATCACCCAGCCTGCCAGCAGGATTGACCACGTTTTGCGCCGCGATCGCCTTGGCGATGTCATTGACCGTGAGTTGCAGCTTGGCCAGCGTGTCGGGCGCGACCCACACCCGCATCGCGTAGTTTGCGGCGCCGAAGATCTTCACCTGGCCGATTCCCGGAATGCGCCCGAGCTCGTCTTCGATGTTGATCGCGACGTAGTTCGATAAGAAGGTCTGATCCCAGGTCCGCTTCGGCGAGCTGATCGCATAGACCAGCAACGGGATACCGACGGTCTGCTGGGTGGTAAGTCCGTAGTTGTTGACTTCGGTAGGCAAACTCGAGGTCGCCTGCGCGAGGCGGTTTTGCACCTGCACCTGATCGAGGTCAACGTCGGTGCCGACCTCGAAGCTGACCTGCAGCGTCATGGTGCCGTCGGCGCCGCTGATCGATTGCATGTAGATCATGTTCTTGGCGCCGTTGACCTGCTCCTCGATGGGAGTGGCGACCGACTGCTCGACGGTGAGAGCATCGGCACCGGTATAAATTGCGGTGGTCTGAATCTTGGGTGGCACGATGTCCGGAAATTGCGCGACCGGCAGCCGCAGGATCATCACCGTGCCGGCAATCACAAACACGATGGCAATCACCATCGCGACAATCGGGCGATCGATAAAAAACCGCGACATCCTACTGATGCCCCATTGCGGGTGCGGCAGCGGATGGCAGCGCAGCAGGCGCCGGGGCCGAAGGAGACGCCATGGCGGCGGGGTCTTCCTGTGCAATCACCTGCATCCCGTCTTTGACCTTCTGCAGGCCCTGGGTAATGACACGTTCGCCGGGCTTCACTCCGTCGGTGATTATCCAGAGGCTGCCCACGCGATCGCCGGGCTTGACGGTTCGTATCGATACGATGTTGTCGCTGCCGACCACGCCTACCTGGTATTGGCCCTGAGTCTCCTGCACGGCCTGCTGCGGAACCATCAAGGCGTTATGTTGAGATTTGTTCGCGGCGCGAATCTTGGCATACTGGCCGGGACGCAAAACTGCATCGGGATTTGGAAAAAGTCCCTGGACTTCGATAGTCCCGGTTTGGACGTTGACCTCACGATCCACGCGGTAGAAGTGACCGGGATACTTGTAGGTCGTTCCGTCCCCGAGAATCAGCTGGAGATCCGGCTCGCCCTTCGCGTGACCAGTGGCTTGATGCTCCTTGATCTCATCGGAGGCCTGCAGGTACTCCTGCTCGCTGATCGGGAAATTAACCTTGATCGGATTAACCTGGGACACGGTGGTGAGAAGGGTCGCCGGGGTGACAAGATCTCCGACCTGAACGATGGCGAAACCGGCGATGCCGTCAATTGGCGACTTCACCTGCGTCCATTCGAGGTTGAGCGAGGCGGTCTCGACGGCGGCTTTGGCGGACTCGACCTGCGCGGAAGTCGCCCGCGTCGCCTGCTGGATGTGATCGAACTCCTCGGGACTTATTACCCCTTGCGCCACCAATGTTTTATCGCGGTCCAGATCCTGCTTGTTCTTGAGATAGTTGGCCTGCTGCTGCGCCAGGTCTCCCTTTGCCTGATCGAGCGCCGCCTTGTAGTCGCGGTCATCGATCTGGAAGAGCAGCTCGCCGGCCTTTACCGCATGACCATCCTGATAGACTTGCTTGAGCAGATAGCCCTGCACGCGCGGATGAATTTGCGCATCGACGAACCCCAACGTGGTCCCGACCCATTCCGAGTAGATCGGCACGTCTTTCTGGACGACCTCGGTTACGAGGACGGTTGGCGTTGGCGGGGCTGGGAGGGGTTTATGACAAGCACTCAAAACGACGGAGATAGCGACTGCGACGAGGACGAAGCGTTTTCTCACCGTGGTTAGGCTCCGACTCCGGGGCGCCCTCGACGGGGCGCATCTTAGGGAAGATTCGATGACTGTGCGTAAAAGTTATGGCCGGAGCATATCGTCGCCGTAAACGAGCGGCAACCGCGTGTTGGTCGCGCGGGCTCGTGTCAACATTCTTGACCCCGACCAAGGGGTCAGGCTAGCATCGTCGCTCTAAATTAATGGCGCTCCGCTCGTCCGAATGACGTACGCGCGGGGCGCTTTGCGTAAATGCACATCAAGCCCTCTATCAGTCGAGCCAGGTTCATCGCTCGCCAGACGCAAACGCCAATTGCGTCAACCGACGTTCACTGTCATGGCTTGAATTTACGATCGAAGGAGCCCTAGCGAATGCCGCTAAAGGATTTTCTGTTCACGTCTGAGTCGGTCAACGAAGGCCATCCCGACAAGATGTGCGATCAGATTTCGGATGCTGTTCTCGATGCGTTGATTGCCGAAGACCCCAACTCTCGCGTCGCGTTGGAAACCCTGACCAAAACCGGACTCATCGTGCTGGCCGGAGAAATCACCAGCCGTGCTCACCCCGATTTCGTGAAGATTGCGCGCGATACCGCTTGCGGCATCGGTTACGACGATCTTGAGACCGGCTTCGATGCCAAGACCTGCAATGTGCTGATGGCTATCGAGCCGCAATCCGCCGATATTTCGCAGGGCGTTACCGAAGGCGAGGGCCTGCACAAGGAGCAGGGCGCCGGCGACCAGGGTCTGATGTTCGGCTTCGCATGCGATGAGACCCCGGAGCAGATGCCGCTGCCGATCGCGCTCGCGCATCATCTGATGGAGAACATCACCAAGCTGCGCAAGGAGCAGAAGATCGACTTCCTGCGCCCTGACGGAAAGAGCCAGGTGACCGTGCGCTATGTCGATGGACGCCCGGAGCAGGTCACCGCAGTGGTCGTGTCGACGCAGCATAAACCCAACGTCAGCCATTCGACGATCCGCGAGGTCATCATCGAGGAGCTGATCAAGAAGACCATCCCGGCGCGATACCTCGATCGCTCGACAGTTTTCCATGTAAACCCTACCGGCAGTTTTATCATTGGCGGACCCCATGGCGATTGCGGACTGACCGGCCGCAAGATCATCGTCGATACATACGGAGGTTATGGCAGGCATGGCGGAGGCGCCTTCTCGGGCAAGGATCCGAGCAAGGTCGATCGCTCGGCGTGCTACATGGCGCGCCACGTCGCGAAGAATGTGGTCGCGGCCGGCCTTGCGAAGAAGTGCGAGATCCAGGTCGCCTACGCGATCGGTGTCGCCGAGCCAGTCTCGATTCTCATCGACACCTTCGATACCGGAGTGGTTCCCGACAAGAAGCTCGAATCGACGATTCGCGAGCTGTTCGACTTCCGCCCCGCCGGCATCATCAAGACGCTCACGCTGAAACGCCCGATCTATCAGGCCACCGCGGCTTACGGACATTTCGGCCGCACGCCGGTCAACGGTCTTTTCCCATGGGAAGAAACCAACATGGCCGATGCGATGCGCGCGGCGTTCGGCCATAGCAAGAACTGACCTAACCCCAGACCCCTTCCTGAGGGAAGGGGAGGTAGCCAATCGGAGTTAAAATACGGTGGGAGCAATAGCCAGTAAGCGTAAAGCCATGCCTAAACCGCGGCGCGTTAGCCGCGACTACGACGTCGCGGATCTCGGCCTCGCCAAGGTCGGCGCGGAGCGAATCGAATGGGCCGACCTGCAGATGCCGGTGCTGCGGAAAATCCGCGAGCGGTTCGCCAAAGACCTGCCGCTCAAGGGTCTGAAGCTGAGTGCATGTCTGCACATCACCGCGGAGACCGGAAACTTGCTGCGCGCGCTGAAAGCCGGCGGCGCCCATGTCAGCGCGTGCGCATCCAATCCGCTCTCGACCCAGGATGACGTCGCGGCGGCGTTGGTCAGCGAATACAACATCCCCTGTTACGCGATTCATGGCGAGGATCGGGATACCTATTACACCCATATGCGCGCGGTGCTCGAGAGCCATCCCAACATCACTATGGATGACGGCGCCGACCTGGTGAGCCTCCTGCACACCGAATTCAAAGAGCAGGCGGCCGAGGTGCGCGCCAGCATGGAGGAAACCACCACCGGCGTCATCCGCTTGCGCGCGATGGAAAAAGACGGTGCCTTGCGCATCCCGGTGGTCGCGGTCAATGACGCGCAGACCAAGTTCCTGTTCGACAATCGCTACGGCACCGGCCAGTCGACCGTCGAGGCTATCGTACGCTCGACTGGCATCCTCGTGGCGGGATCAACCTTCGTTGTCGCGGGTTACGGATGGTGCGGGCGTGGTGTCGCGTCGCGCGCGCACGGCCTCGGCGCCACCGTGGTTGTTACCGAGGTCAATCCGATTCGTGCGTTGGAAGCCGCGATGGATGGGCATCGAGTGATGAAGATGTCGGAGGCCGCGAAAATCGGCGATGTATTCGTCACCGTGACCGGCGATCGCGAAGTCATCCGCGCCGAGCACATGAAGGTGATGAAGGACGGCGCGATCGTCTGCAACTCCGGCCACTTCGACGTCGAGATCGATCTCGTCGCGCTCAAGAAGCTGTCGACCAAAGTCGACAAAGGGCTGCGCGAGATCGAAGTTTACCATCTGAATGGCGGGCGTAAGATCTATCTGCTCGGGCAGGGACGCCTGGTGAACCTCGCGTGCGCGGAAGGCCATCCGGCGCAGGTGATGGACATGAGCTTTGCGACCCAGGCGCTCGCCTCGCGCTGGGCTGCGGGCGATCACGAGCTCGCGGTGAAGGTGCATGACGTTCCGATCGCCATCGAAAATGAAGTGGCGACGTTGAAGCTGGCTTCGATGAGCATCAAGATCGACAGCCTGACGCCGGAGCAGAAAAAATATCTGGAGAGCTGGACCAGCGGCACTTAATCGCCGAAGATATTGGCATTAGAGAAGAGGGCGTCGTCACCACGGCGCCCTCTTTCTTTTGCAAAAGCCGCCGAAGCAGACATTTAGTGCCGGCGAGGTAACACATCGATAATATTTCGCGCGGCAAAAATTCAAGCAAATTGGCAGCTTTCCTCTCTCACCCATGCTCTGATCGACGTGGGTGTTGATGGGTCGAGGGGAAGCGTCGTATGGCTGATCTAAGTATGCCCGGCACCGAACGGTCGCATTCGATGGTCCAATCCATCGGCGATTTGTCGTGGCACGACGCGGCGGCTTCGCGAGCGAAAGTATTACCGCTCGATCTGGATCTCAGACTTCCATCTCGGCACCGTTCGATGCAAAGCCGAGTCGCTGCTCGATTTCCTCCGCGGCCACTGCGCCGAAAATCTATTCCTCGTCGGCGATGTCATCGACGGATGGAACGTCGGTCCCGGATGGTGCTGGACCGCCGCGCAAACCGCCGTCATCGAAGAGCTATGGGCATGGCGCCGGCGCGGCACGCGGATGATCTTCATGCCCGGCAATCACGACGAGCGCAGCACCGAGATGGTGCAGACCCTGTTCGGCAGCGTCGAATGTCACGAGGACTTTGTGCATCGCACCGCGGAAGGACGCCGGATGCTGGTGACCCATGGTCATCAATTCGACGGCTCGATGCACGGCGCGCGATGGCTCTCGATAATTGGAAGCGTCGGCTATTCGGCGGCCCTGCGTCTCAATCTTTGGTACAACCGCGAGTGCGGCGGTTCGATTTCCCGTCAGCGCGCCGCGCGCCTTTACTTCAAGCGCCAGCTTAAATCCGCAGTCCATTACCTGATGGATTTTCGGGATGAGCGAGTCACGCATGCCGCTCGCGATCGCCGGGTCGACGGCGTGATTTGCGGACACACGCACAAGCCTGACCATCGCATGGTCGGCCCGATTTTATACGTCAACGACGGCGATTGGGTGCAGAGCCGGACCGCGCTGGTTGAAGAAGCGAGCGGCGCGCTGCGGCTGCTGCGATGGAACAAGATCGAGACCGATTTGCCAGAGGATCCGAAAGCGAGGTTGATTAGATGAGCCGTTTCTATCCAGCCCGGCAACTGTTTGCGCCCGAGTGGGAACGAAGTGATGCCGACTACGCGAGCCTCCATCCACGAAGGCAGCCGGCCCCAAGAAAAATCGACTTGATTTTCTTCGATGCGGGCGGTGGCCATCGCGCAAGCGCGACCGCGCTGCAATCGATGCTGGAGCAGGATCGCCGCGCGTGGGATGTCAGGATGGTAAATCTGCGCGAGGTCCTGGAGCCGATCGATATCATCAAACGCATTGCGCGCATCCGTGTCGAGGATGCCTACAATCGCTTCCTGCTTCGCTACGGAATGACGCTCGGTACCGGCGCGATGCTGCGCGGCGTTCAAATACTGATTCGCCAGATGCATCGGCCGTCGGCGGCGTTGCTCGCGCGCTTCTGGAAAGGCGCGCCGCCCGATTTGGTCGTCTCGCTGATCCCGAATTTCAATCGCGCGATCTTCGATGGTTTGCGCGCGAGCGATCACGAGCTCAATCGCGTGCTCACTCCGATGTTGACGATCCTGACCGACCTCGCCGACTATCCGACGCACTTCTGGATGGAGCGGCAGGAGCAATATTTCGCCTGCGCGACCGATTTGGCAGTGAAGCAGGCGCTTGAGATGGGCCATCCGCGGGAGCGCATCTTCAAGACCTCGGGAATGATCGTGCGCCCCGAATTCTATCTGCCGATTGATGCCGACCGCGCGGCCGAGCGCGAACGCCTCGGCCTGCGACCGGATTTACCCACCGGCCTCGTGATGTTCGGCGGTCACGGCTCGCGCAAAATGCTCACCATCGCGAAGCGCGTTGCCGCGGCGGGTTTGAAGACGCAGCTCATTTTTATGTGCGGGCATAACCAACACCTGCGCGATCAGCTGATGGCGCTGGAACTGCCGTTTTCATTTCATATCGAGGGCTTTACACGCGAGATCCCGCATTTCATGAATCTTGCCGATTATTTCGTTGGCAAGCCGGGGCCGGGCAGTATTAGCGAGGCGCTGGTGATGCGCCTGCCGGTGATCGTCGAGCGCAACTCGTGGACGATGGTGCAGGAGCGTTACAATACCGACTGGATCATCAGCAATCGCGTCGGCGTGGTGCTGCATTCGTTCGCCGAGATTGCGACGGCGATTGTGCCGATGCTCGATCCCGAGCGGCTGGCGCAATTCCGCGCGCGGGTCAGTGCGCTCAATAATCACGCGATCTTCGAAATTCCGGAAATCCTCGACACCATCATCGAGCGGCACCTGCGCCCGATTCATCGCGAGGCGCAGCTCACGATGTCATGGCAGGATCGCTCGCCAATGAATCCGAACGGCGCCCTTGGAAGCTGGGCCGCGAACACCTGAAATTCCAGGAATCAGGAGACGGCGGGTTCTTCGACGCCGATTTTTGACCATCGACGCCAAATCTCTCCGCATAAAACGCTGAGGCCGATCAGCAACAGCGCGAGGAAGAATCTCGGCGACATCGGATGCCATAGTGCGTCGCCGAGAAACGCGAACAGGATCGTGCCGGGTATCATCCCGATCATCGAAGCCCAGAAATAATCCTTGAACTTGATCGGCGACGCGCCTGCTAGCAGGTTCAGTGCGTTATACGGGATGACCGGCACCATCCGCAGGTAAAAAATAATCTGGAAGCCGTTGCGCGCGATTTTCCGCAGCACCTCGTGGAACCGCTCGCCCACGATGCGTTCGACGAATCCCTTGCCCAGCCAGCGTCCCGCGCCGAATGCGACCACCGCTCCGACATCCGCGCCGATCAGCGAATAGACCGAGCCCCATCCAGTGCCGAAGGCGAGGCCGGCCGCGATCGTCATCACCGCGCCGGGCACCAGGAATGACGGCCCGACCGCATACAGCACCATGTAGATGATGGGTCCCCAGATTCCGAACTGGACGACTTCGCGCTTGACCGATTGCGGATCGCGAAACCATTCCGAATGCGCCCACAGCAACCATCCGCATACGCCGATGATCGCGATGATGGCCGCAATCTTGACGCCATCGAGAAAAGTGAAACCTCCACTGGCGGGCTTCGCGGGAGGCATGGTCATTGGTTTGATGGCGGCCATTTGGAAGAAACTATGATACGGGCGGCTCCGCTATCGAGACAAGAACTTCGGGGGCGAGTTTGTCGATGGCCTCCAATGCTATTAAAGTCGCGAAAAATACCCGGCTACAAGGAAATCCCATGAACGAGCTCGCGGACAAAGTTGCAATCATCACCGGCGGCGGTTACGGAATCGGCAAACAGATCGCGCTCAAGTATGGCGCGGCAGGCGCGAAGATCGTGCTCGCCGCGCGCTCCCTCGATCCGATGAAACAAACCTGTGCCGAGCTGGAAAAAATCGGCGCCAAGGCGACCCTCGTTCAAGCCGATGTTTCGAAGGAAGCCGATTGCAAAAAGATGACCGACGAGACGCTCAAGGCGTTCGGGCGCGTCGATATCCTGGTGAACAATGCCGGCATCGCGGGCCCAACCAAGCGCATCACCGAGATGAGCCTCGCCGAATGGCAAGAGGTCATCGATATCGATTTGACCGGCGCATGGCTGGCGTCGCGCGCGGTAATTCCGCATATGGACAAGGCCAAGTCGGGCAACATCCTGATGATTTCGTCGGGTGCCGGCCGTCGCGGATATCCGTTGCGCTCGCCATATGCGGCAGCGAAGTGGGCGATGATCGGGCTAACGCAGACGCTGGCCGGCGAATGGGGTCAGCGCGGCATCCGGGTGAACTGCATCTGTCCGGGCGCCATCGAAGGCGAGCGCATCGAGCGCGTGATGCGTGCGCGAGCGGAATCGCTCGGGCAACCATACGAAGTGGTGCGCGAGGGCTTTCTTTCGGGCGCCGCGCTGCGCCGAATGGCGACCGAGGATGAAGTCGCGCGCGTATCGTTGTTCATCGTGAGCGAAGCAGGCGCAGGCGTGACGGGCCAAACCATCAACGTCGATTGCGGAAGTAATATGAATTGACCTTTCGGCATCGCCGAAAGGTCATCCTGAGCCGAGACCCACCACCCTCAACCGCTTCCCTCTCAGGAAGGGGCGAAGAGGCAGCCGTGCCGGTCGCGTACCGAGCTCTCGAGCTCGACGCACATTTTGAATTAGAACTATTGAAGGCGCGATGATAGTTTTGCCGCGTGCCAAGCCAGACTGTCAGTGAAGACACGGAAAATCCTACTGCGGTCTCTATCGATCCATCAGAAAGGCATCCCGGTGCGAACCTCTACATCACGATGATCGCTGCGGTCGCGGCGCTCGGCGGGCTGTTGTTCGGCTTCGACACGGGCGTCATCGCGGGCGCCATGCTGTTCATTGTCCCGGACCTCCATCTCGGCCCTGCGGAGCAGGGGTTGGTGGTCAGCGCGGTTACTTTCGGTGCGTTGTTCGGCGCGCTCGCCGGCGGGACGCTTGCCGACGCCTTCGGCCGGCGCTGGACCAATATCGCCGCGGGAATGAGCTTTATTTTGGGTTCGCTGCTGTCGGCGATCGCGCCGAACGTTGAGGTTCTGGTGTGAGCCGCGTCATCATAGGAATTGCCATAGGCCTGACGTCCGTGGCGGCTCCGATGTACATCGCGGAGCTTGCGCCGGCGCGGCACGGGGCAGGATGGTCTCGCTGTTTCAGTTGGCGGTCACGATCGGCATCCTGGTTTCCTACATTGTCGACCGAGCCTTGGCGCCCGCGCAGGCCTGGCGATGGATGCTCGGGCTCGCGAGTATTCCGGGCGCATTACTCGTGGTCGGAATGCTTCCACTGCCCGAATCACCGCGATGGCTGCTTAAAAAGGGAACGGAAACAGCCGCGCGTCGCGTGCTCGCGCTGTTGCGATCTCCCGCGGAAGTCGAGAAGGACGTGCGCGAGATTCACGAAGACCTCGCGCACAATCTTCAGGCCCACTGGACAGACCTGATGATGCCGGCACTTCGACCGGCGCTTCTGGTCGGTATCGGCCTGGCCGTTTTCCAACAGTCACCGGTATCAACACGATCATCTACTTCGCTCCGGAAATCTTCCAGAATGCCGGTTTCGACCACGGAACCACCGCCCTGGCAGCAACCATCGGGATAGGTGTGATCAACGTGCTGTCGACGCTGATCGCGATGTGGCTGGTCGATCGGGTTGGAAGGAGGCCATTGCTGATGGCCGGGCTTGCCGGAATGACGACGAGTCTAGCCGCGCTCGGCGTGGCACAGAGGTTCGGTTCGACGATCGGTATGGACGCGCATTCGCTGGCGCCGATTACCGTAGGGCTGATCGGTCTTTACATTGTGTGCTTCGCCTTCTCGATGGGCCCGATCGTGTGGCTGATGATCTCGGAAATCTTTTCTAATCAGTCGCGAGCCCGCGCATCGGCAGTCTCAACCTCGGCCAACTGGATGGCGAACTTTCTCGTTAGTCTTTCGTTTCCGGTGCTCCAGATGGCGATGGGACCAGCACTGTGGTTCCTGTATGCCGCGATGGGAGTTGGGGCGCTGATCTTTGTCATCGGCTACGTCCCGGAAACCAAAGGAAAATCGCTCGAGGAAATCTCGCGCCAGTGGCGGACTCGAGCCTGCAAGCTTGTGGCCCGGCCCTTAGAGCTTCGAGTCCAACCTGAACCGGCACGCGTTCCTTCGGTCGTTTGTCGCAGGGTTAGTAATCTTCTGCGGATTTGAGCGCTACCCGCAGCGCAGACCTTCTCAACTCCATGGATGCATGCGACCCAGGGAGATTGGGCAACCAAGTGGGGAGTCCTCGATCCGCACATACTTTTCCTGCCCGGCTCCTGGACTCAGCTAACCGCTGCGACGGGAAATTGGGATGGTATCCGGAGCGATCTCTCCGAAGCGGGCGTCTCGGTCTTCGGCACCTACGAAAGTGAATCGGCCGGCAATCCGATAGGCGGGGAATCCCAGCAGTTCCGTTACACGCATAATATCGCGGTAGGCGTGGCGATGGATTTGCATCGGCTGCTTGGCCTCGACGATACCTATTTTCTGGCTTCCGCTTCGGAGCGCTTCGGCAATAGCCTTTCGTATGACATCCCCAACTTTTTTCAGGTTCAGCAGATTTTCGGCCACCAAACCATCCGGCTGGTGGACCTGGCGATTGAACATCGATTTCTCGACCAGAGCTTGACGTGGTTGCCGGACGAATCAACGCTCTCGATGACTTCGCAACCTCGCCGCTGTACTGCTTCGCGCAAAACCTTGGCTTCTGCGGCAATCCGCTGAGTATTCCGGTCAACGCTTCGGTTCCAGCTATCCTGGCGCCGCATGGGGAATCCGCGGACGTTACGAACTTTCGCCCGAGTTTTACTCGATGACGGGCGCCTCCAATACCTACGGGGATTTCCGCAGCAACAAATTCCACGGCGTCGACTTCAGCCTCCGGCACAACTCCGGCGTCGCGATCATGGAGGAACTCGGTTACTCGCCCGAGCCGCTGCGCCAAACTGGCTATGCGGGCGATTTCAAGCTCGGCGGACTTTATGATTCCGAGCCACGTCTGCAATTCGATACCGGCAAGATGCGCGGTGGAACCTGGGAGGTCTATCTGACCGGGCAGCAGCGGCTTCACGCGTCGCCCGGAGGGCGCAACCAATCCCCATCAGGGACTATGGGCATTTCTCGCGTTGACCTATGCCCCTCCGGAGATGAACACACTGGAGTATTTCGCGGATGCCGGCCTGTTATATTTCGGCCTGATTCCGAATCGGCCCAACGATGAGCTTGGCCTGTTCGGACTCTGTGGGCAGTTTTCCAGCGACCTGCGCGACGCCCAGCGGGCGAGTCACATGCCGGCGATGACCCATGAGTCGATCATCGAAGCTAACTACATGTACAACGTGACCCCCTCGCTTCGACATTCAGCCTGACATACAGGGAGTGTTTCGACCGAATGGCACCGGCTCGATCAGCGATACCCTGGTCCTGGCCGTGCAGGTGAGCATAACCCTTTAGGGATTCGGTCACCGCGCGACGTCCTGGTCGCGCACGAGGACCTCATAGCCGCTGCGCGCGAGGCGATCGCGAAGTTCCCGTGCCAGTGCAGGCGAGCGATGCCGTCCGCCGGTGCATCCGAGGCCGATGGTCAGATAGCTTTTCCCCTCGCGTCGATAGAGCGGGATGAGGAAATCGAGCATCCTGCCGACTTCATCGATGAACTGCTTCGACTCCGGCTTGCTCATCACATAGTCATGCACTGCCTGATCGAGACCGGTGAGCGACTTCAGTTCGGGAATGAAAAATGGGTTCGGAATGAAGCGGACATCGAGCACCACATCGAGGCCGACCGGAGCGCCGTATTTATAACCAAACGACACGATCGAGATGACCATGCGATCGTTGCTCGCCGAGCCCATCACGGCGGCAGTCACGCGCTCGCGCAGCTCGTGCACGGTCAGAGTGGTAGTATCGATGATGCGGCTGGCGCGTTCGCGCATCTCAGCGAGCGCCTCGCGTTCATCGCGAATCATCTCGATGATGCCCTTGCCGCTATGCCCGAGCGGATGCGGCCGGCGTGTCTCGGAGTAGCGTCGCGCGAGGACCTCATCGGAAGCATCGAGGAACAGAACTTCCGGATGCGCGCCCTCGCGCTCCAGCTCCGCCGAGATTTGTGGCCATTGCGCGAAAAAGATCCGCTCCCGCGAATCGATGCCGAGGGCGACACCCGCGAAATCCTTGCCGCTTTCGCGGGCCAGCTTCAGAACCGTGGGAGCGAGCGCGACGGGAAGGTTATCGACGCAGTAATAACCGAGATCCTCGAGCACGCGCATCGCGGAGGTATGCCCGGCGCCGGACACGCCCGTGACGATGATTAAACGCGGTTGGGTCGGGTCCGAGGCCACGCTTCATTGTTATCAAGCGGAAGCGGCGGGAACTAGAACTTGCTGTCTTCCTCGCGAATCAGGCGGAAGAGTTCATTCGCATCGGGCGCGGTCATGAGCTTCTCGCGGAAGTTTCCGTCGCGCAGCAAACGCGAGACGCGCGCCAGCGCCTTGAGATGGAGGCTGGTGGAATCCTCCGGCGCGACCAGCATGAAGAATAGATGCGTCGGGTTGCCATCGAGGGATTCGAAATCGACGCCCTGCACGTGTCGGCCGAAAGTGCCGAGAATTTTGGTGACCTTGGGAAGCTTGCCGTGCGGAATTGCGATGCCGTCGCCGATCGCCGTCGAGCCCAGCCGCTCGCGCTCGGCCAGCACCGCGGACATCTCGGCGGCGGGAATCTCCGGATGCTCCTTGGTCAGGCATCCGGCGAGCTCTTGCAAAACTTCAGCCTTGGTCTGCCCCTTGAGCGAGGGCGCAATCATCTCGGGTGTGAGGAAGTCCGTAATTTTCATGAGGTCCGTTCCGATCCCATACGTATCTATGTAGGAGCGCGTCGCGAAGGTCAACTTTAGTGGCGCATCGCGCGAGTTGCATTGCGCTTCGCGAGCAATCCCGAATCTCTACTATGACTCCTCGGCAGCGGTGAGCACCTCGGGCGTCGAGAGCGAGCGCATCTTCTTGCTCTTCACTTTTTCGATATGCTTCTTCAGCTGATGATCGACTTTGTCGGTCAACAAATCGATGACGGCATAGAGGTCGGTATTTTCCTCGGCCGCAGTCGCGGTGATGCGGCCGCATTTGAATGTCACTTCGCCACACTGGCGATACTTGTTGACTTCGAGGATCAAATGCGCTTCGGCGGGCTGCTTCAGCGCGCGGCCGAGATGCGCAAACTTCTTTTCCGCGTAATGCCGCAGCGCATCAGTCGGCTCCATATGCCGAAAGGTGACATTCACCGCGACGTTCACCACCGCCACGCGCTGCGCGCGTTTAGCTTTGCGTCCGATTGCGCGGCTCTTTTTGCCCTTGCCATTGTTGATACTCATGCTGCTTGGCCTGGACCTTTGGACCGGTGATATTACCCGACCCGTTTACGGCTCGCCGACGGCAGGATTCCCAATGCTTGCCGATATTTCGCCACCGTGCGGCGCGCGATGTTGATGTTGTCGCGACGCAGGATCTCAGCGATCGCCTGGTCCGAGAGCGGGTTGTGGGACTGCTCGACGGTGACCATCGCGCGGATTTTTTCCTTCACCGTTTCCGCGCTGACATCCTCGCCGCTGCCCGCTTTCACCCCCGAGGTAAAGAAGAACTTGAGCTCGAAAATGCCCTGCGGCGTATGCGCGTATTTGTTCGCCGTCGCACGGCTGATGGTCGATTCGTGCATGCCGATATCTTCGGCCACATCCTTCAGCACCAGCGGCCTGAGGCTGCCGATGCCATGATCGAAAAACGCGCGCTGAAATTTGATGATCGAGTTGGCGACCTTGTAGATGGTCTGCTGGCGCTGATAGATCGACTTCACCAGCCATTTGGCCGAGCGCAGCCGCTCCTGCAGATATTCCTTGGTTTCGGCCCCCGTCTGGCCATCGTTCATCACGCGCTGATAGTAACCCGCCAGCCGCAGCCGCGGCACCGCGCTCTGATTCAAGGTGACAACGTAGTCGTTCCCCATCTTCACAATGAAGACATCGGGGATGACGTAGGTTGGCTCCTCGCCGCCATAGTCGCGGCCCGGCTTGGGCTCCAGCAGCGAGATAATCTTTTGCGCCTGATTGACGGCCTCGACGCTAACGCCGAGCAGCTTGGCGATTTCGTTGTAGCGATGCTTCTCCAGCAAATCGAGATGATTGCTGACGACGCGCGCCGCCAACGATTCCTCCATCCCGAGGTTTTTCAGCTGGAGCAGCAGGCATTCGCGCAGGTCGCGCGCGACGGCGCCTGGCGGGTCGAGCTGCTGCACGCGCTTGAGGACGCGGTCGACATCAGCCTCGGATACTTCAAGCTGCCCGGCCAGTTCGGCCAGCGGAGTTTCGAGGTAGCCGTCGTCGTTGAGGTTATAGATGATGGTCGCCCCGATGCGCTGGTCAGTCTCGGTCAGGCTCGACAGCCGCAACTGCCACATCAGATGGTCTTCGAGCGAGGTCTTCCGGGTCAGCGTGTTTTCGACGGTCTGGCGCCGCTCGTCATCGGGATCGGCAGGTTCGGCCTCTTGCCAGTTGTTGGAGTAATTCTCCATGTATTCGCGCCAGTCGAGCTTGTCGATGCGATCGAACTGCTCCATCTCGACGGCAGCGTCGCGCGCCTCGGTGGCGGTGACCGGAAGCTCCTCCGAACCGGGAGGCGCGTCCCATTCATTGGGAGGCTCATCGGCCGACGCCGGGGCGGCCTCGCGCTCCTCGGACAGCTCGCCATCGGGAGGCGGGGTGAAATCCTCGTCGGAATTGCTGCTGTTTTCCGGGGCATTTTCCGCCGGACTGGTATCCAGCGGCTCCAGCACCGGATTGGAATCGAGCTCGGTCTGGACCACCGCCTCCAGTTCCGGAAGCGATAATTGCAGGATTTTGATGGCCTGCTGGAGCTGGGGAGTCATCACCAGCTGCTGACGCAGGCGTAAATCTTGTCCGAGCTTTACTTCGAGGGCCATCCGTCCAACTAACTCACGGGCTATCTGGCGCGGTTACATTATCAGGGTTTTTCGACTCTCGAGGGAAGATCACCACCCGTGGATTTTGCACTGTACTTTTGCCGCTCACCAGGTCAACGGTGATCAATGAGCCAGTGATTTGGTCCTCGCCGTCGTGAACCACCGGATTGCCATGGAATGTCAGCAGGTGCTTGTCCTGATCAAGCACCGCATGATCGCTGGTGATCCATCGTGTGCCCTGGCTCATCCGCACGTTGCCATCCGAGTACATCATCTTGATGTCGTTGAAGTCCTTGCCGTACTGCACTTTTAGGGTATCGCTGGTGAGGTCGCCGCCGGCCTGCACCGCATGGACGTGGCCGGTGAACAGGATCGCCTTGTTTTGATAATCCAGGTTGAGCGTATCCGATTTGATGTTGGTCGGACCTTTTTGATTGCCGAAGTTCATCCCGGCGAAAGGCGAATTCTCCGGCACGATTGCTGCCCCGCTTGCGCCCTTGGCAGCCTTACGCGGGGGCGTCGCGCCTGCCGAGGATGACGCGTCCGGGGTTTCCGCCGCCGATGAGACAGCCTGCGCGGCGCTGGGCGACGTCTTCCCCGAGCGCTCGCGGCTTATCGTCGAATGAAACGCCCCCGTTACCGGAGACTCCATCGAGGCCGGGTTGCTCGGTGCGGCGGGCGAGGGGGCTTCGGCGCTGCTCGGGGCCGGCGCGGATGTCTCGGCACTCGCGGGCGTAGCTGCCGCGCTGGGTGCGGGCCCGCCACGCTCCGCATCGGCGGCGGTCACCGGAACCCAGTCGGTGGGCTCAGCCTGTGGAGTTTCGATTGGGGAGGATTCGGGCTCAGGCTCGTCCTGTGCAAATCCCCAATGCGGCGCGACCAGGAATGCGAGAAATAATCCGATCACCGCCACAGCGGACAATTTCTGGACGGCCCCGGTCATCAATCCAGCCTCGGATTCAGCCCTTTTTGGAATCCTGGCTGGTGGCGTGTTTCGGCGCGATGTAGGTGCTGACCTGGCTGAGCAATTCGAACTGGCGGGTTTTGGTATGCCCGGTCATCCCGATGCCGGTGACCTTGATACCTTCGCCTACGATCGTAACCAGGCCGGGCGCATCAACCTGGTCGGCATCGGGGAGAAATGAAGCCTGCTCGGTGTTCATCACGAAGTCGCCGTAATGGATCTCGGTTCCGCCACTGAGAGTCGCACGCTTGACTTTGTTACCGTCGAGATCGAGCACGGCCTTGGGCGCTTTTACCGTAACCGGCTTTCCATCCTTCGAAACCAGCGTGACGATAGGGTCAGTGAGGATGAGCGAGGTCTTGTCGTTGGAATAGTTGGCATCGTGCGCGGTCAGCACCCATTCCTGCTGGCCGCCCTTCATCTGCACCCAATGGAAATTGTGGACATGATAGAGCGAGCCGGGAATCAGTCCCGCGATGGTGGCGATGGTCGGGCCGACGGCGCGATTGTGCACGACGTAATAGGTCAGCCCGACGAGCGCCGCCAGTGCGATCGCGCCGAAAGCTCCCAATGCTTTTGCTATTTGTTTAGGTCGCAAGCGATTGTCCGAGCGCTGAGGCTATCAAGGGGTATTTTCGAAAGAAAGGTGGGTACGCGAAACGCCGGACAGCATTCGCGAATCCGGTTGGAAGAGTTTTAGTTTTCGGTGCTATAGAAACCGAAGCTGGAGGCTCCAATGGCGGATTACAAAATCGAAGGTGAATGCGACAAGCGCTTCGAAGGCGTCAAGAAAGCGTTTGCAGAAAATCTCGAAAAGCGCGGCGAGCTTGGCGCCGCTTGCTCGATCAATCTCGATGGCAAATGCGTTGTCGATATCTGGGGCGGCCATGCCGATAAGGCCAAGACCAAACCATGGCAGCGCGACACCCTGGTCAATGTCTATTCGACTACCAAGGGACTCACCTCGACCTGTGCCCATCGCTTGATCGATCAGGGCAAGCTCGATCCCGATGAGCCCGTATCGAAATACTGGCCCGAGTTTGCGCAGGCCGGCAAGAAGGATTTGCCGGTGCGCTACATCCTGAGCCATCGCGCGGGTCTGCCCGGCGTCAGCAAGCCGCTCAAGGACGAGGACATTTACAACTGGGATACGATGGCCGCCGCGCTCGCCGAGCAGACGCCGTTTTGGCAGCCCGGCACCAAGCATGGCTATCATGCGATCACGATCGGATGGCTGGTGGGCGAGGTCATCCGGCGTATCAGCGGAAAAGGCCTCGGCACATATTTTCGCACCGAGATTGCGGAGCCGCTGGGACTCGATACCCATATCGGCCTCGATGCGAAGCATGATGCGCGCGTGACCGACATCCTGCCGTCACCGCCGCCGGAACCCGGAATGCCCAACCTGTTCGAGGAAGCCGCAAAGGATCCCAAGGGTCCGACCGCCGCGGCGTTCATGAATCCTCCGATTCTCACCAAGCCGGGCGTGCCCAACTCGCGCGCGTGGCGCGGCGCGGAAATCGGCGGCGCCAATGCGCATACCACGGCGCGCTCGCTGGCGCGGATGTATGGTGCTCTCGCGCGCGGCGGTGAGGTGGATGGCTATCGCATCGTGCGGCCGGAAGCATTGGAGCGTTTCTGGGCCGAGCAGTCCTTTGGTCCCGATCAGGTGCTGATGGGGATGCCGACGCGCTTCTCGATGGGCTTCATGTTGTCGCAGCCCGGGATGGGCTTCGGCCCGAACATCAAGGCGTTCGGGCATCCGGGTGCGGGCGGCTCGCTGGGATTCGCCGATCCGATCAAGAAAGTTGGCTTCGGCTACACCATGAACCAGATGGCGAATGGGTTGCTGATCGACGCGCGCGCGCAGGCACTGTTCGACGCATTTTACGCCGCGCTGTAGGAGACCTAACCCCCTAACCCCCTTCCCCTGAAGTGGAAGGGGGGACCAGAAGGAGAAGGGGAAGATGGATAGTTTGAGAGATCGCAGTTGTATCGTTGGGGTCGGTGAGAGCGAATTTTCGCGCGGCACCAAGAAGACTGATCTGCAACTCACGCTCGAGGCCTCGGTCAACGCGATTGCCGATGCCGGGCTGACCCCGCATGACATCGACGGCATCGTCGGGCCGCCGATCGGATCGCCGGCGGAACATTTCGCCGCCAACCTCGGCATCGAGGATTTGCGATACGCCGTCACCGTTCACACCGGCGGCGCGGCCTCGGTGACGGGACTGCAGAGCGCCGCAATGGCGGTATCGATGGGCGTCGCGAAAAACGTCCTGGTGCCGATGGGATGGCTCGGGTACTCCGCCATGCGCGTCAGTACCAGCGGACGTCGCCAAGGTGGAAATGACGGAGGAGGCGGCGGTGGTGGACCGCTCGGCCCGACCATCAGCGAATGGTACATGCCCTATGGCGCCTCGGTGCCGGTGCAGTGGTACGCATGGATCGCGACGCGTCACATGAACCTGTACGGCACGCCGTTCGAGGCGATGGCGGCGGTGTCGCTCGCCGCGCGCAAGCACGCGCAAATGAACGAGAAGGCCATCATGCGCGGGCGTCCGCTGACCCTCGACGACTACATGAAGGCGCGCTGGATTTCGTATCCGTTCCGGCTGTTCGATTGTTGCCTCGAAACCGATGCGGCCTGCGCTGTCGTGGTGACCTCGGCCGAGCGCGCGAAGGATTTGAAGCAGCGGCCGGTCTATATTTCCGGCGTCGCCGAAGGCCATCCGTATCCTGCCGATGACATCCCGTCGCGTCCCGATCCATTTACCATCGGGCTGAGCTTCGCGGCGCAGAAGGCGTTCGAGATGGCCGGCATCAAGGGCAGCGATCTCGATTTCGCGGAAATCTACGATTGCTTCAGTTACGTGGTGCTGCTGCAAATCGAGGCGCTCGGTCTGTGCAAGCGTGGCGAGGTGAAGGATTTCGTCAAGGGCGGGCGGCTCGAACTCGGCGGTGATTTTCCCATCAACACCCACGGCGGACTTCATTCGGAAGCGCACGTGTGGGGCATGAATCACGTGGTCGAGGCGACGCGGCAGTTGCGCCATCAGTGCGGCGATCGCCAGGTCAAAGATGCTGAGGTGGGCCTCGTCACCGGATGGGGCGACTTTGGCGACGGCAGCTTGGCGATTCTGAGGAGATAGGGAAGACAGACTAAACTCTGTGCCACAAACGTGTGCTAAGATGGCGATGCGGCGCCATTCGAAGGCGCCGTCGCCATTTGGAGGGCGGGTGGACAGATCAAAAAGTGCAAAAACAAACCCATTAAATCGAGGGAAATCAAGGGTTTTATCGAAATGAGCGCGCCACATATTCCGCTTTTTCGAGTGCAATCGACGGCCGCGGAGGAATCGAGCGACGCGAGCAGCGCTCATCGAGTGATAATCGCGCGAAAGTGCAAAAACAAACCCATTAAATTGAGGGAAATCAGGGGGTCTGCAATACCGACCTCGCGTCGATAAGAGTTTGGAGCCAACCTGAACAGGAACGTTAGAAACATGCCTCAAGATGTAATGGAATATCGTAAACCGCTGCCGGCGCGGCGCGGCCATGCGAAGGAATTCTACGAATATTGCCGCAATCACGAGTTGCGCTTTCAGCGCTGCACCGATTGCGGCACCTGGCGCCATATCCCGCGCGACATGTGCGCCAAGTGCGCGTCGTTCCGATGGGAATGGGGGAAGTCCTCGGGGCGCGGGAAAGTTTTTTCGTGGACCACCGTCGAGCAGCCGATGTTGCCGCAGTTCGAGGTGCCCTACAGCCCGGTCGTCATCGAGCTCGATGACGGACTGCGCATGGTCACCTGGCTGGTGGGCGTGAAGCCGGAAGAGTTGCGCCTCGACCTGCCGGTCGAGGTGGCATTTGAGGATGTAACTCCGGAGGTTACGCTGCCGAAGTTTCGGAAAAGAAATTAAGACCACAGGCTGAAGCCTGTGCTACTGCAGAAAGCAGAGAGAGAAACAACAGGAGGCTATCGTCATGAAGTCAACCGAAGAATTAGTTACCGAGCTTGCCGATCGCGAGGCTATCCGCGAGCTGCCGCTGCGCTATTGCGACTGCGTGTGGCAGAACACCCTCGATGCGATGATCGATCTGTTCGCCAAGGATGGACAGTTCATCACCAAGGGCCGCAAGCGCGAAGTTACCACCAAGGGCCATGCCGACTTGCATAAGATGTATGCGGGCGCGCTCGGCGAAATAAATCCGCGGCCCTACATCCATAATCATGTGGTCGATCTGAAGAGCAAAACTACCGCGACCGGGCGATGCTACGTCGAGCTGCGCAGCGCCAAGAAGAATTTCGAATGGATCGGCACCGGCTTTTACGACGACGAATATGTGAAGGTTGACGGCAAGTGGAAATTCGCCTCGCGCAAGTTCCAAAGCTTTGCGATGGCGGAACGGGAGTAAGGGTCATGGCGGGAATCCTTGAAGGCAAAGTCGCGCTCATCACCGGCGCGGGATCGGGCATCGGTCGCGCGACCTCGAGAATCTTCGCGCGCGAGGGCGCCAAGCTCGTGCTCGCCGACGTGGTTGAGGAAGGCGGCAATCAGACGCTCGCGATGCTCAATGACACCGGCCATCGCGATGCAGTTTTCATCAAGGCCGACGTCTCGAAAACCGAGGACGTCGAGGCTGCGGTGGCTAAGGCGGTCGCGACCTACGGACGCATCGACTGCGCGTTCAACAATGCCGGCATCGAGGGCAAGAACGGCCTCACCCATGAATGCGAGCGCGACAACTGGGATCGCGTCATCGCCATCGACCTCACCGGCGTGTGGCTATGCATGAAGGCCGAACTCGCGCAGATGCTCAAGCAGGGCAAGGGCGGCGCGATCGTCAATACGTCCTCGGGCGCGGGACTGGCCGGAGTGCGCGGGATGCCTGCCTATGTGGCGGCGAAGCATGGCGTGGCGGGGCTGACGCGCGCGGCCGCCATCGAGTACGGCAAGCATGGTATCCGCGTCAATGCGGTCTGTCCCGGGCCCATCCGCACTCCAATGATGGATCGCCTGCTCGGCAAGCGTCCCGAGGCCGAAGAGCGATTCGCGCGCGGGGGGCCGTTGCGCCGATTGGGTGAGCCCTCGGAGATCGGCGAGACGGTGGCTTGGCTATGCAGCGATCACGCCTCGTATGTGACGGGGCTGCCGATGCCAGTCGATGGCGGCTTCATGGCGCAGTGAGGATATAATCGTGCCCCGGTGAACGACGATGGCGCGATGCATGCTGGTCTACCAGCGCAAAGAGAAATATTTCCGCATCCCAGATGCCGAGGTGGAGGATTGGGACGAGGTGCGCGAGGAACTCGAAGCCGAGCCGCGCCTCCTCGAGCGCATCGAAGGATGGGCACCCTATACGCATGCCTACCGGCTGCCCAACGGAGCGGTTTACCTCGTCGCGCTCGAGGAAACCTGACCGATGCAGTGCGTGTCCTGCGATGGGACGATAGTTTGTCCCGCTTGCGCGTGCCGGTAGCCGAATCGGTGCGCGTGAAATCGCACGAAAGCTAGCGAATGTAGATGTTTACCTGGGCCAAGGCTCTCTGAAGAGATCGGCACGTCTAATGCTCAACATCGAAGTAGCCGATGCAAGGAGCGCCGAAAATGGAAAACCTACAAAGCGAAAAGCGTTGCCAATTAGTTGGGCTGGTGCGTGACCATAGCGGGCGGGTGCGCTTCGGAGAAAAACCCACCATCCTGCGCGAGGTGAACAACCTCGATCGTCGGATGTTCCTGGTGAAGTTTGACGACGGCGCGACGACCTTTCTTTTCCCGCACGAAATCGCTATCAACTAACCGCTCGATCCGCGCGCGTCAGCCTCAGGCCGGCTTGCACGCGCGCAGGACCGCATCGTGGAACATGAGTTCCGCGAGGTCGCGGTAACAAGCGCAACAAAATCCCACACTGCCTGCCGACTCCTCCGCGGCGTTTTCTCCCTCGACCAGCAGCACCACCGCGCGAAGTGTCTGCGCGGGATCGAAGCATCTCACGCAGACCAACTGCTTACCGCGACGCTGACCGGCTTCGGCGAATGCACTGACGAAGGTCGCATCGTCGATCAGAAGCAGCTTGTCGTCGCCGTCCGACCTCACCTCAGAAGCTGTAATCTCATCGAAGCTGAAAGCTTTCCACCTATTCATAAATAGCTGCCCCTTGATTACGATGGCGCGCCGCGAAGGTCGCCATCGCAACGAACGTGATTCCAGCAGCCGAGCAAGTCGAAGGCCAGTATCGGATCGAAGGAGCTTTCGAAAAGCAGCAAGGTTTATGACCGTTTACGCCATTTTTTTGCTATTTCTGGACGAGCGGACGCCATGAGTTTGCCAGGCAAGGGAAGATTGCCACGTCGAACCGAGCTTTTTTCCCCGATTTGCTTCGATGAGATCAGCCCTAAAACTAAAGTGATAGTTTAAGAAAGCCGGGCTTGCCGGAACACTTTCTTGATCGAGGTACGCGTTTTATCGAGGAGGTCCTGCGCCCACGCGAACTCGGTCGCCAGAATCGCCAATCCTGCGGGTATGACGATGACGGCCGGTCCCAGCAGGAAAATCATCGCCACTCCGACCATCAAAACTATCGTTCCGACGATCAGTACGATGGCGCGACGCGCTACGGGAGGAATCGGCAGTCGGCGAATCACGTTCCGGCACGATCCGACGAACCGCCCCGAAAGATTCGCGATGCGATTCGAGTGGTGCAAGTTCGCGCGCAAACCGAGCACCACGCCGATCGCGATGAGTATTGCTATCACCACCCAGAACACCCACTCCGGCAGGATGCGCTCGGAATAAGGCTGATCCAGCATGACGGCGGACATCTTTTCGAATCCCTCGCTGAACAACCTCACCGCGACCCATCCAACCAGCAGGAAGCCAAGATGTTCGATCTCGGGGCAATACTGCAGGAGCTTGACGAACAACGCGGCGGCGTAACGAACCGCCAGGATCCCCAGCGCGACGCCCGAAAAAACCACCCACAGATGATTCGACATGCCGACTGCGACGAGGGTCGAATCGATCGCAAACGCCGCATCGGTGAGTTCGACCATCGCAACCGTGGTCCAGAAGCCACGCGCGGATTCGTCGCCACCCTCGAAGAGATGAGTATCGCGGCGCAACAAGAAATGCGTGATTGCGAGGTACGCGAGGTAGAGCGCGCCCGCCACCTGCAACCACCAGATGCTAATCAGCCATTTTGCGCCGAGGATCGCGACAGCGCGCAGGATGAACGCACTCCACATCCCGTACAGCAGGGCGCGCCGTTGGAGCGAGGCCTCCAGTGATCGCACCTGCAGCGCCATCGCGAGCGCATTGTCGACCGAGAGTATCCCCTCGAGAAAAATCAGGGTTCCGATCGCAACCAGGTTCTCAAGCATTGGACGCCTCGAGCTCGATGATGTTCATCAAGCGAAAGACATCGCAAATTCGAGACCACGAGTGAGCGCCGGACTGTTTGAAGGAGACAATGTATCGAGCCCTCAATTCCGAGGGTCGCGCGTTCCTGCTTACTTTCCGCTCGCGCGGTCGGAGACGATGCCGGTCGGCAATCCGTCGATACTTTCGAGATTGTACTTCTGCTGGTACTGGCCAACGGCTTCCTCGCCTTTCGTTTCCCAGTACTTACGCAGCGTGTCGCGTTCCTCGAAGACCTGGAGCCTCGGGACCGCATAGCCGCATGAGGTCATCGCCGATTCCACGCTCATCTCGATGATTTGCCGCACTCCCGGCTCAGACGGGAACTTCTCGAGATAATCTTTCCACTCCGCATCGCACGGGTGAATTGCGCGCCCGCGGCCATAAAGCCGCGTGATGTCCGCGGTCTTGCCGAAGGAGCAGAACATCACGGTGATGCGGCCATCGTCGAGCAGATGCGCAGCGGTTTCGTTGCCACTGCCGGTCAAGTCGAGATAAATTGCGCGCCTCTCATCAAGCACCCGAAACGTATCCATCCCCTTGGGAGACAGGTTGATGCGGCCCTCGTGAGGCGCGGTGGCGACGAAGAACACTTTCTGCTCCGCGATGAATTCCCGCATCTCGGCAGTGATGGTCTTAAACCATTTCGACATGGGCGCTCCTCTACATCCGACGCTATATCTGCTCGAGGTGCGGAGCAACGCGCCGGCTGCGACTAGCCCTCCTCGATGGTTTCGCCGAGTTTGCGATAGAGTGTCTTGCGGTCGATTTTCAAAATCGCGGCGGCCTCGGTTTTGTTGCCGCCCACCGATTCGAGAATCATTCGCGCGTATTGCTGCTCGATGCGCTCCAGGCTCAGCTTGCGCGCGACCGCATCTTCGAGCAGGTTGCCGGTCGGCGCGGCCATTCCGGTCATGCTCGCCGGCAAGTCGGCCACCGTCAGTCGTCCATTGCGTGATAGGATGACGCCGCTCTGGATAGCGCTGTGCAACTCACGAATATTCCCCGGCCATCGATAGCTGAGGAAAAAATCCATCGCATCCGGATCGATGGTAGGAATCGCCTTGCCGGCCTCCGCGCAGGCGCGCACCAGGAAATGCTTGATGAGCAACGGGATGTCGTCGCGCCTCTCGCGCAGTGGCGGCACATTCAGGGTAAAGGTCGCGAGGCGATAGAAAAGATCGGCGCGAAACTTCCCCTCGACGATCGCTTTCTCGAGCTTGATGTTGGTTGCCGCGACGATCCGCACGTCGATCGGCGTTTCTTCGGTCGCACCCAGCGGGCGCACCTTCTTGTCCTCGATGACCCGCAACAGTTTCGCTTGCAACGTCAGCGGCATCTCGCCGATCTCATCGAGGAACAGCGTGCCGCCACGGGCCGCCTGGAACAGGCCGACCTTGCTCTGGCGCGCATCGGTGAACGCGCCCCGCGTGTAGCCAAACAGTTCGCTCTCAATGAGGTTGTCGGGGATCGCGGCACAATTGATCGGCACGAAAGGAGCGTCGCGGCGGCGGCTCTCGAAATGCAGAGCGCGAGCAAGGAGATCTTTGCCGGTGCCACTCTCGCCGGTGATGATGACGGTCGCGTTGGCGTCGACAAATTGTTCGAGTTTGCGCAGCACCGACTTCATCTGTGGATCGGCGGCGATGATGGTTCCGATTCCATAGCTGCGCGCCAAATCGCCGCGCAGGCGGCGAATCTCCTGGCGCAGCTGCAGATTTTCCAGCACCCGTCCGACCAGCAACAAAAACTCATCGTTGCGAAATGGTTTGGTGATGTAATCGGCGGCGCCGCGCTTCATCGACTCGACCGCGGATTCAATCGATCCGAACGCCGTGATGATCACCACCGGCAGATCGGGAACCAGGTCGTGCAGCTCGGTCTGGAGCTCATGCCCGCTCATCCCGCTCATCCGCACATCGGAAATGACCAGGTCGGGGCAATCGTCGCGAACCTGCGCGAGAGCTTCGGCACCCGAGTTGGCGCTTTCGGCGATATAGCCGGCCTCCCGCAACACGTCGCAGAGCAGATTTGCCATCTCGCGATCGTCGTCGACGACCAGGATGGTTGCAGCGTCATTCGCGATCATCGGCGTAACCATATTTCAGGCAGCCGCACCGATTCCGGCGCTTGCGCGGTGCGAGCGCGGGAACGACACGAAGAAACGAGTACCGGTTGGATCGCTCTCAAACCCAATCTGGCCGTCGTGACTCTGCACGATGGTCTGGCAAATCGCGAGGCCCATGCCGGTTCCTTTGCCGGGCTGCTTGGTGGTGAAGAACGGATCGAAAACGCGACCTCGATTTGACTCCGGAATGCCGGGGCCGGTGTCCTCGAACAGCACCGTAACGCGCGCGGCGCCGGAGTCGTGCTCGGCGCGAGCGCTGACGGTCAAGGTGCCGCCCGCGGACCCCATTGCATCGAGCGCGTTGATGCCGAGATTCACGAACACCTGTTGCAGCTGATCCGGATCGCAATCTATTGGTAATGGTTGCGCGCCTGTTTCCGTGCGGACCATTACGCCCCTCTTCGTCGCTTCCGTTTCGATCAGATGAATCGAGCGCTGCACGATGGGGCGCAAATCCGCCGTCATCTTGAGCGATTCCCGATAGCGCGAATAATCCAGCAGCATCCGC
Source organism: uncultured delta proteobacterium (assembly GCA_963761255.1). Taxonomy (GTDB): domain Bacteria; phylum Desulfobacterota; class Binatia; order Binatales; family Binataceae; genus DATGKG01. The sequence goes on along the minus strand of CAVXGH010000005.1, from coordinate 737,862 downwards.
ACGATGTTGGTGATGCGATCGATTTGGGTGATGATGATTTCCAGGCCCTCGGCGGTCTTCTGACGATCGGTCCGCGAATGCGCAAGATATTCGGCCCGTCCGCGGATAACGCCCATCGGGGTGCCGATCTCATGCGCGAGTCCGGCGGCTAAGCTGCCGATGGTGGCGAGGCGGTCAGAATGCAGCAGGCGTCTTTCCAGCTCGATCTCGCTGCGATGTTTTTCCAGCAGATCCGCGCGCGCGACCGCGAGCTCCTCGCCCAGCTTACGGAATTCGCCGATCAGCAGTTCCACCTCGTCTTTCACCGGCTTGGCGGGATCGAGCGGCGGGGCTTCGTCGGTGGAAAAGCTCATTACCCGGCGTGACAGCTCCGCCAATGGCCGCGAGATGTACCTTCGCACCGCGATTGCGATCAGCACCAGGATCAGAACCAGCGTGGTAAGGCCTACCGCCACGGAAATCTTGGCTCGATCAGCTAATTCACGGCGCACGTCAGTCCAATCTTCAGCGACTAACAGGTAGCCAATCAGTGGATGTTTGGGTGGTCCCAGGGGGACGACCTCACATATCCATTCGCCCTCGGGTTCTGCCTCGACACGGAATTCCAACGGCTTATGGAGGCTCTGCGGACGTATCTTCTCGGGTGGCAATACCAGCCGTTTGGGAAAGCCCGGCAACGCATGCCAGAGGTTGCCGTTAGTGTCGAAGACCGCGGCTTCGGTTCCTTCCGGCCGGATCCGTTGCAGCACATCATCGATCTGATCCCATTCATTGGCGCGAATGTCGTTGTCGAGCGGGGCTGCGAGGCTGTGCGCGGTCGCGCGGGATTCCCGCTCCAGATCGTGCATGAAGTTCGTGGTTGAACGATGCACGCTCCAATACATGTAGCCTCCGATCACCGGGAGCAACACCATCAGCAGCGCGATTATGAAACGGGTTCCGACTTTCACGATTCTGTCGCTTGATTATCGCCTCAACTATCACCAGCCGGCTACTCGCTCGGCGGCAGGCCAATCTTGAGCAGTTCAGGCTCTACTTCGAAGACGCGGCTGAGTCCGACTCCGGTTACTTTGCGAAATGGGAGTTTGCCTTTTTTCTGAATGGGCCAGTCGGTCTTCACCACCACATGAAATTTCCCCATTTCACGGAGTCTCATCCAGCGTCACCACTCGAGGCGCATCGGGCACCACCGTCTGCCACTTCCTGAAGCAAGTTCCGTCGTTGATGGTGGCGCCGGTGAGTCTGCTCGCGTGCGTCGGTTGCAGGTCCAGAAAAACAATTTTGTCGCGCAGCTGAGGTGCATATTCATACAGGGTGTACGCCTCATGCGTCGTTAGAGACACAATCGGGAGGCCGTCGCAGGCCATCGATTCGCACTGCTCGATCATTTCCTCTTCTTCGTCTTGCCAGTGCGCCCATGCGACTCCGAGGTTTTGGGTCGCCGATGCGCCTAACAGGGCGACGAGCGCGATGACGACTACCTGGATGCGTTTTGACAGCCGCGACGCGAGGAATGAAATAATCGGAACCAGACCCAACAACGCGGTTACCATATAACGATCGACGAAGTGGTTCTCTTTGAGAGAGAGGGCCAGGATCGCCAGGGGAACCAAAACTAATCCAAGCATCCCTGCCACAGGTTGAAGGTTTGTCGATCCTCGCGCGGTGAATGACTTGCCGAACTCACCTGCTAGAAGTTTTGAAAATCCCCACACAACCAACAGAATCGGAACTAAGCGGATCGGAACATGCCACAAATCGAGGATGACTCTGATCGCGTACCGCGCGGTCAACGGGGAAAGAAACGTCCGCACATCGTAGCCCGCAATCTGCGCGCGAAAAATCGGCAGAAAGAGAATCCATAATATCGGACCTGCCGCGGCCGGGATCAGGCGGGTGGACCAGGTTCGCCACGATTCTCGCCGTATGGTCGCATCGCCCAGCACTATCGCGGCCAGTGCAATAATGCCGAAGTAGTGGACTCCGCATACGAGCATCGCGCAAAGCGCGATCGCCAGCGAGGACCACGCGCGGATCTCTTCCTCTATTCCATAAGCCAGACAAAACGCGGCCGTCGATGCGAGCAGGATGGCATACGGCCGCGCGAAGAACGCGCACATAACAATTAGTCGACAGGACCACAGAGTCAGGATCGCGATTAACGCCGGAAGTTCCGCAAACGAGCGTCGCAGCACCGCATAGGTCAGCAGCAGGGCGACCCATACCGCCAGGAAGGCCAGGGAGCGGAACCCGCTTTCCGCGTTACCCCCCATCAGCGCCGCCATCCACCATGAAGCTCGGGCCACAAGATAATAAATCGGCGGGGTTTCATCACCGGAATGCGCGATCATCGTTATCGAGTGCCAGACTCCGGATTGTGCCGTTATGAGCTTTATCTGGAGCTCATCGAACCAGAGAAACCGCCCGAACAGGATGCGCGGGTCGCTCAGCAATGCCTCTGCCGTCAACAGAATGAGAACGCCGCAGCCGACCGCAATCAGCTCCCGTCGCGTCATTCCTTTCGCCTGAAAGGCGATAGGCTTAGGCGCCTGCATTTTCGCTGACTGACGGCATCGGACGGAAACCCATTCAGCAAGGGTTGAGCCACCCATCGGGTACAAGGAAATCTTTATGGAGGCTCCGGAATAAGGGTCTTCTTCGTGGAGGACTGGTGGGGCGTTTCGAGAGCGAGGAATCACACCCCTCGGCTGGGGAAAAATGCCACACTCTGAGATGAACCGTGCTGGCAAGTTCTTTTGCGATACTTCTTCACCCACTGGGACTATCGACTGACGAATGGCGAACACTGGTCCGCGCTTGCGCAAGGTTTTCATCCGCGTGCGAGCCATATGGGTAAGGAACCCGCGCCCCTTCCAGGGAAGGCCGAGAGGCAATGTCGTCAGGGGGGAGAGAGACGACGCCCGGACGCGCGGTTGAGGCGCGAGTTCGCCGTCTAGAGCAACCGCGATGCCATCGGAATTGCGAACAAAAGATTGATGTGCGGCGAGATTGCCTGAGGCAAAAATCCGCAAGCAGCAGCATGATTCCTCAGGCCGAGGAACCTCCGATGGAAACCGATTTCATGGAAGGACCTCCTCCTTGAACGATCGGTATGCGAATCCGTTTTCCCATCGCGCGCAGATGTTCTATATGAATCGGATGCCTGAGACTCAGCAGCGATTTTCCGTTATCAGCGACAAAAGCCTGACCGACCTGCGCAAACTGATCGGCGTGCCCATCGAAGAATCGCTGGAGCCGTGGTGTTACGAGGCTTCGCGCGACAACATCCGGCACTGGGCGCACGGCATCGGTGACGACAATCCTCTATGGTGCGATCCGAACTACGCCGCAAAGACTGAGTTCCGCCAGGTTCAGGCGCCCCCCTCATTCATCTTTCCCCTGAACCGATCGTTCAGTGGTTATGTCGGCGGACTCGCGGGAGTGCATGCGATGTTCGCGGGCATCGACGTCACCTGGCATCGCGCGATGATGCTCGGTGATGCCTTCACCACCAAAGTGTGGCTGAAGGATCTCCTCGAGCATGACACGCGCTTCGCCGGCCGCTCGATCCAGCAGATCTATCGATGCGAATTTTACAACCAGAACCGAGAGCTCGTTGCGGAGGGCGACAGCTGGTGCTTCCGCACCGAACGCGATACCGCGCGCGAGCGCGGCACCAAGTACGAGGCGGTCAAGCGGCGCCCACCGGTAAAGTATACGCGCGAGGATCTCGCGAAGATCTTCGCGCATTACGAGGCCGAGGAAATCCGCGGCGGGACCGCGCGCTATTTCGAGGATGTTCACCTCGGCGACAAATTGCCGACCATGGTGAAGGGACCGATGACGGTCACCGGCTTCATCGCCTTCGCGCAGGGATGGGGCGGCCTTTACATCCGCGCCAACAAGCTCGCATGGAAGCAGTTGCAGAAGCATCCGGGGCTGGGAATCCCGAACAAGTTTGGCATTCCCGATGTGCCAGAGCGCGTGCATTGGGAGGATGATCTCGCCACGCTGGTCGGCACCCCGGCCGCATACGACTACGGCCCCGAGCGATGCTCTTGGATGTCGCATCACCTTACAAATTGGATGGGAGATAGCGGCTTCCTGCGCAAGCTGGAGGTGAAAATCCGCCGCCACAATCCGGTCGGCGATACTCTTTACATCAATGGCGAGGTGACCGGAATCTTCGCCGAAGCCGGCGCGAGCTATGCTGAAGTTTCGCAGCGGGCAACCAATCAGGATGGCGAACTTTCGGTGCTCGCAACCGGCATCATCCGTTTGCCAACTCGCGTCAAAAAGTAGCATTTGTTTTGGAGCAACGCCGCCGGCTGGCGGGCGTTAAGAAGGGAGCAACATTAGAAATGAAGGCCGCCGTTTTTCATGGTCCTAATCAACCACTGACGATTGAACAGGTCGACGTCGATGATCCGCAGGATCACGAAGTGCTCCTACGCACTGCCGCAACCGGTGTGTGCCACAGCGATCTACATTTCGTCGAAGGACTCTATCCGCATCCCGCGCCCGCGGTGCTCGGTCACGAGGCCGCCGGCGTAGTCGAAAAGGTCGGCAAAGCCGTCACCTATCTGAAGCCGGGTGACCACGTTATTTCGTGCCCGTCGGTTTTTTGTGGATATTGCGAAGAGTGCATGTCCGGACATCCAAATCGCTGCAACAATCGGCAGGCGACTCAGCGGACCAAGGACGCCAAGCCGCGACTGTCGCAGAAAGGTGCTCCGGTGCGCCAGTTCAGCGATCTTTCGACCTACGCGGAGAAGATGCTGGTACATGAGAACGCGCTGTGCAAAATCATCAATGAGATGCCGCTCGATCGCGCCGCCCTCATCGGATGCGGCGTCACCACCGGAGTCGGCGCGGTGCTCAATACCGCGAAGATCGAGCCCGGCAGCACGGTCGCGGTCTTCGGATGCGGCGGCGTCGGCATCTCGGCGATCCAGGGCGCGAAGATTGGCGGCGCGCGCAGAATCATCGCGGTCGATCAATTCGAGAATAAACTCGCAATGGCGAAGCGCTTCGGCGCGACCGACACCATCGACGCCTCGCATACCGACGCGCTCAAGGAAATCCGCAGCATGACCGGCGGTGGTGTTGACTACGCATTCGAGGCGGTGGGTCTCAAGAAACTCGCGGAGCAGTGTTTCGATGCGACCAAGACCGGCGGTACCGCGGTCATTATCGGCATGATCCCGGTCGGTCAAAAAGTGGAAATCGATGGTCCCCGGCTGCTCACCGAGCGTACGTTGAAAGGCTCGATGATGGGCAGTAATCGGTTCCGTATCGACATGCCGCGATACATCGATTTCTACTTGCAGGGCCGGCTCAACCTGGATGACATGGTCAGCAAGCGCGCGAAATTGGAAAATATCAACGAAGCATTCGCATCGATGAAGCGCGGCGAAGTCGCGCGGACCGTCCTGACCTTTGACTGAGAGACTAGCTGAGGTGTGAATATGGAGTATCGGAAATTCGGAAAAACCGGAATCGACATTTCGGCGATTGGTTTCGGATGCTGGGAGATCGGCGGCGGCTACGGCAGTATCGAGGAGACCGATTTCATCAAGGCGGTGAATCGCGCCCTCGATGCCGGAATGAACAGCTTCGACACCGCCGAAGCTTATGGCTTTGGCGCATCGGAGAAGTCGCTGGCGAAGGCGCTCGGTAAACGTCGCAAGGAAGCGGTCATCACTACCAAGTTCGGGGTCGGCTATCCCGACACACCCAACTATCGCGATAGCAGTCGCAAGCGCGTGATGGAGTCTATCGACAAAAGCCTTAAGGCTCTGGAAACCGACTATGTCGACGTCTACCTCATCCACTGGCCGGATCGGAATGTGCCCTTCGAGGAGCCGATGCGTGCGCTCGATGACCTCGTCAAGCAGGGCAAGGTTAGAGCGGTAGGACTATCCAACTTCAAGCTGAATGAGATCGAAGCGTGCATGAAGGCGCGGCGCGTCGACGTGGTTCAGTATTGCTGGAACATGTTCGACCGGCGGATGCAAAAAGAGATCTTTCCCTACTGCCGGGAACACAACATCGGTGTGATGGCTTACGGCTCACTAGCCTACGGGATGCTGACGGGTACCCTGAGCGAGGAGAAAGCCTTCGAGAAAGGCGACTGGCGGTCGCGTCGTGGACAGCTGGGGAACATCAACTTGTTCCAGCATCTGTTCGGGCCCGATCACTTCTTGAAGAATTTGCGCGCGGTCGAGGAACTTAAAGGAGTTGCCAAGCGCTACAACAAAACTCTGCCGCAACTCGCGCTGCGTTGGACTACCTCGAATCCCGTGGTGAGCACCGCGCTGGTAGGATGCCGCAATCCGGGCGAAGTTGACGACAACCTCGGCGCCTTGGGCTGGTCCATATCCGACGCGGACATGAAAGAAATCGACGCCATCTTTGCTCGCAACGGAGCGATCACCATGCCCGAGACATGGTTGGAGAGCGAGTAACTCTTAAACCTCACACCATCATAACAGACACTCAGGAGGAGCGTTATGCCCACTCAAAGATTTGCACCGATGAGTAAGGATTTTCCGACCTTCGATTGCGACGCTCACGTCACCGAGCCGCCCTGGCTGTGGGAACGCGCGAAGGACTATCTTTCCAAGGCCGATTTCGCGGCGCTCCGCAACAGCATCTGGTTTGACGAGGAGAGCAAGCAGTTAGTCGTCAACGGCTTTGCGAATACCGGACTAGGCTCCCAGAAAATAGGCGGGACCGCCGGCATGGTCAACGTGCTTTCGCTTGCCGGTCCCGGCCTCAAACACAACATCCAGCGTGCGCTCAACGTGCGCAACCTTGATCCCAAGACGGCGCTCACCAAGGAACAGGCTGCGTATATCGATCACCCTGGTTCCTACCAGCCGAAGCCCCGACTCGCCGACATGGACGTCCAAGGCATCGACCAGGTGATGATCATACCCACCGACATCGACACCTATCCGTGGATCACCAATTCAATGGGCGCGCGCGCGATGTGCCGAGCCTACAACGAGTGGGCCTACGAATACAGTCAGGAAGATCCGGAGCGTATCTTTTTCGCCGCATTATTGCCGATGCAGGATCCCGTCTTCGCGGCTGACGAAGTTTATCGTGTCGCAGCGAAGGGCTGCCGCGTAGGCCTGGTAAGACCTATAGATGCGATGGGTAACTTTCCGATTCAACCCAAGTACGCGCGCGTGTGGCACGCGATGGAAGAAACCGGCGTCGTATACGGCATGCATCCATTCCCGGCGCTCGGCTTCCTTAAGCCTCCCGGCTATACCGAGCAATACTCCGGCGCCGAGCTTATAGGTCTCAGCGCCAGCTCCGCCGGCATGCCTCATTCTTTCCTGATCAATGTGCAGGATTTCCAGGCTGAAGCCTCGCTTTGGGTCACGACGGTCCTGCTGTCGGGTTTCTTCGATCGCTACCCGAAACTCAAAGCGGCGGTGTTTGAGGCATCATCCACCTGGCTGAGCTTTATCCTCGATGAGTGCGACAAGACCTACAGGCTCTATCGCAACGATCGCAAAATGCCGAAGCTTAGTCAGCTACCGAGTGAAACGTTCTTCCAACATTGCGTAACCGGCTTCGAGGGCGATGAAGCTCCGCCGTCGCGCTTTCCGGAATTCTACGAGAACATTCTGGCGTGGTCGTCGGACGTTTACCATCACGATGGTGACGACGCATGGCGCGCGCTGGAGACAATGCGCAAGTGCGAGTTACCCGAAAACTACCAGACCAAGTTCCTCGGTGAGAACGCGCGCAAGATGTACAACATCAAGCCGCCGCGCAAGTACATTCGCGAGCGAGTCACCGAGATCGAACGCCCCGAATGGTGGCCGACTGAAGATGAAGTGAAGGCGGCATTGAAGCCCGAAGCCGCGCTACGCCGCTAGTTGGAGTTTGGCATCATGAAGAAGAAGCAATTCGCGGTGCTGGATAGCGACTCACATGTGGTTGAGACCCCGGAGCTATGGGAGAAATATCTCGAGCCCGAATACCGGACGCTCGGCAGGCATGCGCTGTGGCGCGAGGATGGGAAATTCGGTAGCTATCTCAAAGTCAACGGCAAGGTTTTCCGCGATACTATGAACTCCAACATTCCGCGTCATGCGATCTGGAAGCCCGGGATGACGTGGGACAAAGTTGGGGAACTAGACCCGGAGACTCGTCATGCCATGACGCCTGGGGCATCAAGTCCCCAGGCCAGGCTGAAGGACATGGATGCGATGGGTGTCGATCAGGCTTTCATGTATCCCACCTGGTTCGCTGAAGGCTTCCACCTCGTGGAAGATCCCGACATCGCCTATGCGCTTGCGCGTGCCTACAACAACTGGGTCGCGGATTTCTGCAGCGTCGCACCCGACCGACTCTACGCGGCCTCGATGGTTCCTATCCAGAACATGGACCATGCGGTTGAGGAGCTGCGTCGCACGTCAAAGATGCAGTGTTTTCGCGGAGCCTTCATTCGGCCGATGTTCATTGAGGGACACTACTTCACTCATCCTTACTACGAGCCACTGTGGGCAGAGCTTGAGAGCCTCGGAACGACCCTGGCCGTGCATCCTACGGCGGGATTGTGGAATCCGGAGTGGACCTCACACGGACCTTTCGTTGAAAAGGTAAAGGGCCGTCTCAACCAGCATTCGGGGATTATGAATGCGGGAGGGGGACCGAACGCCGGAGGTGGTGCGGCGTCGAATTTCGCTCTTTTCAACGCGTCGCCGCCGCTGGGCCATCCGATTTCCCAGGTCCTGTCCTACTGGCTCGATAACCACATGTTCGTCGCCGCGACTTTGATTGGATTTACGGTGATGCAGCGCTATCCGAATATGAAGGTAGTAGTCGCGCACGGCAAGGCGTCGTGGATGGAGGAGGTCCTCGAGAAGATGGAGGCCTCCACCCGCACGATACCGCTGTTGCATCACTATCCGGTGCGTACCGATACTGAGGAGATGTGGAAGGAAGGCAAAGTCATGCTCGGCTTCGACGCCGAGGAGCGCTTGGTCCTCAAGCTACCGGAAGATTTTGCCGAGAAAATAGTATGGGGCTCGCGCTATCCTCATCACGACACCACCAGTGCGTGGGAAGCGATCGAAAGGATGACCCAGGCGAATGTCGCTGAGTCAACTATCGCGCGCATGCTGGGTGCCAATGCCGCGGAGCAACTAGGCATTAAGTTGACCCAGAGGGTAGGCGCCTAAGATGCGCGTGGGCTTCATTGGCCTTGGCAACATGGGTGGACCGATGGCCTCGAACATGATCAAGGCCGGCCACTCCCTGACTGTGTATGATATCAGGCGCGAGGCGGCCGAGCCTCATCTTGCGGCCGGAGCGGAGTGGGCCGAATCGCCCGCCGCTGTCGCCGAGCGAAGCGAAGTTGTGGTGACGTCGCTTCCAGGACCCAAAGAAGTCGAGGGGGTGGCGCTGGGCGAAGGCGGCATCCTCACCAAGCTGAATCGCGGCGCGGTGTATGCGGATCTTTCGACCAATTCGCCGAGTCTGATTCGCCAGTTGCACGCGAGATTCAAAGCCAAAGGAATCGACCTACTCGACGCGCCTGTTAGCGGAGGGATTCCGGGAGCGCGCAACGCAACACTCGCAGTCATGGTGGGCGGGAGCAAGGAAGCATTCGAGCGAATCAAACCGATCCTCGACGCCATCGGCGACAAAGTCTCCTACATCGGCGAAAGCGGCGCCGGCGCGGTCGCCAAGCTGGTACACAACATGATCGCGATTTGCTCAACCCAGCTCCTCGCTGAAGCTTTCACCATGGGTGTCAAGGCGGGCGTATCGCCGGAGTCGTTGCTGAAGGTCGTAGAGGACGGCGCGTACGGTCAGGGCATGTTGCTCAAAGGCACCATGCCAAAGATGGTTTTCCGTGGCAACTTCGATCGCGTTACCTTCGCCTTAAAGCTGGCACGCAAAGACTTAGGACTGGCCACCGAAGTGGGTCGCGAGCTTAACGTGCCGATGCCGATGGCCAGCCTGGTTGAGCAGGACTTTTTATCAGCCCTCGCGAAAGGCCTCGGAGACAAGGACTCGACCGCGGCGGTTACCATCCAGGAGGACCGCGCCAACGTAAAGATTCGCGTTCCCAAAAGCTAGAGCCGTCCGAGCAGAGAGGCACCTATGTCACCACAATTCAAGCTTGAAGAGCTGGTTAAGGACAGCCGAGTTCATCGCAGGATCTATCTCGAACAGGAAATCTTCGAACTCGAAATGGAACGGATCTTCGAGCGCAACTGGGTCTTCCTCGGACACGAAAGCGAGATAGCCGCGCCGGGCGACTATAAGACGACTCCTATTGGGACTCAGCCTGCCATCATGACACGCGATGAGGACGGCGACATCCACGTCGTGATGAATCGATGCATGCATCGCGGCGCAACCATCTGCCAGGATCAGCGCGGCAATTCCAGTTCTTTTCGCTGCTGGTACCACGGCTGGACCTATAACAACAAGGGTGATCTTATTGGCCTGCCCTATGCCGACGGTTACGGAAAGGATTTTGACCGGGGCAGGCTTCGGATTGATCAAGGCCGCGTGCGTCGAGAAGTATCGCGGGCTGGTATTCGCCAGTCTTAGTCCCGAAGTAGAGAAGCTAACAGACTACCTGGCCGGCGCCAAATACTACATCGACCTGTTCATGGATCTGTCACCTGAAGGCGCGGTCGAGGCGCGCTCCGGAACTCATAAGTATGGCTACGATGGCAACTGGAAGTTTCAGATGGAAAATGGCGTCGATGGCTATCATCCGAATTTCGTCCATCAGGCATTTTTCGAGACCCAGGCGGGGACCATCGGCCGCAAGGTGATGCAACTGTTCACCGGAAATTCCGAATACGCGAGCAAGGCGCTTGGGAACGGGCACTCTCTCCTCGATATGTCGCCGAAGCGTCCCGCGGGAGCTCGGCCGACTTCGAATATCTTGCGCGGTTCAACTTCGCAAGGCGCCGGCGCGACCTATATGTCCAGCCTTCTCGCGCGTTATGGCCAGGAACGGACCGACGAGATTTTGTCGGCGTCGAATGTCAACATCGCGATCTTCCCCAACCTCCTCATTATCGGGATCCAGTTCCGCAACACGATGCCTATAAGCGCGACTCGCACTGATGTCCATCTGCTGCCCACTACACTTAAAGGTGTGCCGGACGAGATCAATGTCGCGAGGTTGCGCGCGCACGAGGCTTTCTATGGATCGGCTGGCGGTGGCGCTCCCGATGACGTCGAAATGTTCAATCGCTGCACCGATGGTTTGCGTGTCAAAGGCGCCGAATGGCTGGAGTTGTCGCGCGGGATGGAGCGCGAAAAGATTGACGGCGATGGAATCACCAGCGGGCACATTACCGATGAGGTTCCGCAGCGCGCATTCTATCGCAGGTGGAAGGCGTTGATGTGCGGCGACAGCCAGTTGCAGCAGCTTAAGCCACTGCGAGTGGCTAGAACTTTCTGAGCGTTATGGCGCGACTGAGCCGCCCCGAAGCGGAAGACTTGCTCTATGCTGAGGCGCGTCTCCTTGACGAACGGCGGTACGACGAATGGCTAGGCATGCTGGCCGAGGACGTAACCTACTGGGTGCCGTCCAATGGCGACGGCATCGATCCAAATCGCGAGATCGCCTTGATCTACGATGACCTTGCGAAGATACGCAATCGCATCGGTCGACTGGCGACGGGCGTTGCGCACGCACAGAATCCCCCTTCCAAGACCAGACGTTTGGTTTCCAATGTTCAGTTAGATGCTACGGAAGGAAATGCTGCGATTGTCTCTTCCGCTTTTATCCTCTACGAACTGCGCCGAGGCAGGGAGCGCGTCTTTGCGGGACGTTGCGAATATCGTATGCGTCGCGAGGATGATCGTTGGAAGATCGCCGCTAAAAAAGTAGTACTGGTGAATAACGACGAGGTTATCGATAACTTGACCTTCATCCTCTGACTAATCACGCACCGATCAGGAAGCCGGTTGCGATAGGGTTCGCGAAGGCAGCGGTCACAACTCGACGATATCTGGCCTGGTGCTTTCGATGAAGGCAATTACCTCGCCGCGCTCCTGATTTGGAACCTGAAACGCATCAAGAGTTGCATTGAGATGGTTGATGAATGACTGCCAGTCGGCGCTGTTTATCCGCATCCCGGAATGGGAGAGTTTCATTGCGCGGCCTGTATAGTAAGTGGGACCTCCGGCACAGTTGCTCAAGTAATCAATTAACAGTTGTTTCTCTCGCGCGATACCATCGGCACCGCGGTTGGCCCAAAACCTGCCAAGCAGGCTGTCTGCCATCAGACGCGGCAAAAGATTGTTTACTACCGCCGCGATCGCGTCATGTCCACCAAGGCGCTCGTATAAGGTCTTGCGACGATCGGTATCCATAGAGCTACTCCCTCGGTTTGCGGCTTCGGTCGAGGATTACCTTGCCGCCTCGGCCAACTAATGTCCAGAAGAAGGCATTGACCAGGGTTTGCGATTCCAGGTAGTCGCGGTATTGTGGGCGCACAGCATGCGGCTCAGCCCTTCGAATCGGACCGCGCTACGGAGGTAACTTCATGTCCGGAAGACTCAGTTCGAAAGAGATTCGTAAGCGTATCGGGCATCCGGTCATCGACGCCGATGGTCATTGGCTGGAGTTCGGGCCGTCCATCAGCGATTACTTGAAAGAAGTGGCCGGAGAAGACGCGGTCAATTCGTTCCGCCGCCGCGGCGGATACGTCGCGAAGTCTCTCGCTATGACTCCCGAGGAGCGTGCCCAAACGCGACGTGCGCAAGAGGCATTTTGGGGGGTGCCGGCACGAAACACCCTCGACCGCGCCACGGCGATGCTCCCGCGCCTGCTTTATGAACGGCTCGACGAGTTCGGCTTCGACTTCACTGTTCTCTATCCGACCGCGGGACTGGCAGTAGGTTACATTCCCGACGACGAGATCCGGCGCGCCAGCTGTCGCGCCTTCAACATGTACATAGCTCATCAATTCGGCGAATACAGCGATCGCATGACTCCCGCGGCGGCGATTCCGATGCACACGCCCCAGGAAGCGGTTGACGAATTAGAGTACGTGGTTAATGAACTGGGCCTCAAGGTCATAGTAATGACCAGCCTGGTGCCGAGGCCCATTCCCGCGACCGGACAAAAATCCGCCGAGATGCGCAGCCTCGGTACCTGGCCTGACGTGTTCGGCATAGACAGTCCGTATAACTACGACCCGGTGTGGTCGAAGTGCGTCGAACTGGGAGTGATGCCGACCTTCCACGCCGGTACCCGAGGTTCCGGCTTCCGTACTTCACCGACGAACTTTGTATTCAATCACATCGGACATTTCGGCGTAGCGGGCGAGGCGGTTGCCAAAGGTTTGTTTCTGGGCGGAGTGACGCGACGCTTCCCATCCCTAAAGTTTGCATTCCTCGAGGCCGGCGTAGGATGGGCGTGCGGTCTATATTCGGATCTGATCGGACACTGGAAGAAGCGCAACCGTCGCGCGCTGGAGGAGGTAAATCCCGCCAACCTCGATCGCAAGCTTATGCATGAGCTATTCGAGCGCTTCGGTGGCAAGCAACTCGCTGATCGTCTCGAGACGAGCGCGATCTTCGAGGGGCTGGGAGCCACGGGTACCGGAAATATAAAAGACCTTGATGATTTTTCAGCCTGCGGCATCGAGAGTCCGGAAGATATTCGGGAGTTGTTCACGCGCAATTTCTACTTTGGTTGCGAGGCGGATGATCCTATCAACGCGTGGGCGTTCAATGCGCGGGTCAATCCATATAAGGCTCGCCTCAAGACACTGTTGGGTTCCGACATCGGCCACTTTGACGTGGTCAATATGAACGAAGTGCTGGAAGAGGCTTTTGAGCTGGTCGAGGACCGACTTATAACTGAGGAAGATTTTCGCGAGTTCGTTTTCACCAATCCCTTGCACTTCTGGGGCGAAGCTAAGCCTGATTTCTTCAAGGGGACCGTGTTGGAAACACAGGCTGCCGAGGCGCTTCGTGACGCGAAACAGCATTGAGCAACTGGAGACGTACGTTCGCGGTCTATGCTGATCGGCGAGTACTGCTCATACTGCCGCTCGGCATCGCAAGCGGGCTGCCATTACTGTTGACCTTTTCGACGCTGTCGGCCTGGCTGGCGACCGCCGGAGTCAGTCGCTCGGCGATAGGAGCATTCGCCCTGGTCGGGACTCCCTATGCCTTAAAGTTCCTATGGTCGCCACTGATCGATCGGTTACCGCCTCCGATACCTCTCGGGAGACGTCGCGGATGGGGCATAACTATACAATTGGGACTCATCGGCGCGATTCTCGCCTTGGGGAGCTGCAGTCCTAAGACAGATCTGCACCTCGTTGGCATGCTAGCTGTGCTGGTCGCTTTTCTTTCTGCCAGCCAGGACATAGTGATCGATGCTTATCGGGTAGAGCTTCTCGGAGAAGAGCAACAAGGACCTGGAGCAGGCATGATTCAGACCGGTTACCGCATCGGTATGTTGATAGCGGGAGCCGGAGCCTTGATGATCGCGGCGCGGGCAAGCTGGTTCGCCGCCTACGCCATGATGGCTGTGCTAATAGGCCTTGGAATGGTGGTATTGCTGCTCGCTCCGGAACCAGCGCAACCACTTGAAGTTTCGATGAACGAAGGTCCGGGAAGCAGATCGGAAGCGATTCGCACCTGGCTGGCGGCCGCGGTGACGGGACCCTTTGCGGATTTCATGCGCAGGCCACTGTGGGTTGTGATCTTAATCTTCATTCTCGGCTACAAGCTGGGAGAGGCGATGGCTGGTGTCATGGCGATGCCGCTTTATGTCTCGCTTGGCTTCTCACTGGAACAGATCGCGGCTATTTCGAAGCTGGTTGGGTTCTTTGCTACAGTATTAGGGGCACTGGTCGGCGGACTCATAACGGCCAAGCTCGGCGTGCTGCGAGCACTGGTGGCTTGTGGCATTCTTCAGTCGCTCGGCAACTTGTTTTATGTGCTGCAAGCGATTGGTGGGCATCGACTCGATTACCTTGCCCTCTGTGTTGCGGCGGAGAATCTTACCGGCGCTATGGCGGGTGCGGCGCTGGTCGCATACCTGTCGGACCTATGCTCACCCGAGTTCACCGCGACGCAGTACGCTTTGCTCTCATCGCTAGCCGCAGTCGGGCGGACCATGGTGGCGTCCTCCGGCGGAGTACTAGCGGAACATCTCGGCTGGGTGCGATTCTTCCTAGTGACTACGGTGGTGACGATTCCCGCGCTTCTGCTGCTCTCATGGATCGCCAAGCGCAGTCCCAGAATTGTGAAGCGAGAGTTGACCTTGGTCACCTCTGCCGGAAGCTGACATCAGGCCGAACTAAGCGCCGACCTTGTTACGTGACTGCTACGAAGATCTTTCC
Organism: uncultured delta proteobacterium; assembly: GCA_963761255.1. Lineage (GTDB taxonomy): Bacteria > Desulfobacterota > Binatia > Binatales > Binataceae > DATGKG01. Next base: position 722,497 of record CAVXGH010000005.1, on the reverse strand, counting down.
GTCGATTATTTTAACCGGGTAGGTCGAAATTCCGAGCCCTCGAATGTTCAGGCAATTGCCATTAATGACATCGTAGCGAAATCCGTGCGCCCGGCAAGTCACTGTTGACCCTTGTAGCTTGCCGGATCCCAGTGAAGCGCCGGCATGAGCACAAGCGTCGCTGGTCGCATAAATGTTTCCGTCCACATTGAAAAGAGCAACGTCTTTGCCCGCCACCCTTATGACCATGCTCTTACCGATTGCAACCCGCCTAAGAGCTATGGTTTCAACGAAGTTATCCATCGATACCAACTATCCGCCTAGCCGGGTCTCGGCGAATGCCTCCTGCGCATCATCGTGAGTGCCCTTGCTTGGATGTTGCCGGGCGCGGACTGAGTCCTGGCCGGGGTCGTATTGATAGCTGATCCGAGTCGGCTCAGCTTCTGGTTTTTCAGCGTCGATTTCTGGCCCTGCAAGAAAACCGCCGCGAACTAGGCAAGCGCGGTGCCCTTCGGGCCAATTCGCCACCGGGAGTCGCATTACTCGCGACGTCTCTCCTGAGGTGTCCAGACGAAGCGATTGTATACTAAATGTGGAAGCGTCCGCCACACCCTGCGAGGCGTCTGATTGGCGGCGCGGTCGCTCGCAGGCACAGCGATGCCATACCGCGTTCTTCCTAAATCGAGGTGGGTTCGACTTGTTTCCCCTGGGCCGACGCTCGTAAAGTCAACCTCGATATTCGAGGTCAAATGTCACTGCTCGGTGCGATGCGATGAAATATTTTCTTGCCAAGACCGACCCGGAAACGTACTCAATCGAAGATTTCCAGCGCGAACGCCGCACCGCCTGGGATGGTGTCACCAATGCACAAGCGGTGCGCGCGATCCGCGAAATGCGTCCCGGCGATCGCGTGTTCATCTACCATAGCGGCGGCGCGTCGAGCGTGGTCGGAATCACGACGGTCACGTCGGAGCCTCGCGACGATCCCCGGAATCCCAAATCCGCGGTGGTCGATCTCGAATTCGACGGCAGGCTGGAACCCCCGGCGACTTTGGCCGAGATCAAACAATCGCACAAGTTCGACGATTGGAGCCTGGTACGGCAAGGACGTCTCTCGACGATGGCGGCTCCCCAGAAATTCGTCACTTGGATGCGCGAGCGCTATCCGAAAAGCAAAATTTAGCGGAGCACGGCGCGTGCAATCTGGCGCGAGAAAGGGCTAATTTGGACCGACGAATCTACCGAGGTCCGGTTCCCCAGGCATCGCGGAGAGGCTGAATGATTCCGTTTTCCGGCAATCCACTGAATCGCGCGAGCGAAAAGCGCACCGATAGTAACTGGATAGAATCCAAGCGGCGAGATCCTTCTTCCCTGGTTCTCCCGCTTCGCAGCCTCGAGCCGTTTCTGCTCGGTTCCGAAAAAGCCAACCCTCCGATCGAGCTCGGTTTGATTCGGGCTGAAATCGCTAATTCGCTGGCCGATACTGAAGCGATCTGCATCTTTCTCGGCCTCGACGGCGAGCGTGCGATATTCGCCCTTGACCTGCCGGATGCGAGCGACCCCGCGAAAGGCGGACCGCTGGCCGGGCTTGGATATTTTCGCGACGCTCGCATGGCCGCCTCGATGGTCTCGATCGAGCATGCCGCGCTCATCGCGCAAGCCAAAGCGATGATCGATTGGCATCAGCGTCACGGCTTTTGCCCGCGATGTGGTGCGACCACCAAAATGATGGATGCGGGGTATCGGCGGCTCTGCGAGAAATGCAAGGCCGAACATTTTCCGCGCACCGATCCCGTGGTCATCATGTTGGCGATCGAAGGTGATGCCTGTCTGGTCGGTCGCGGCAAACTTTTTCCCGCAGGAATGTTTTCCGCGCTCGCCGGTTTTGTCGAGCCCGGCGAAACCATCGAGGAGGCGGTGCGGCGCGAGCTGATGGAGGAAGCCTCGGTGAAAGTCGGCGAGGTGACTTACTACGCGACCCAGCCATGGCCGTTTCCCTCGTCGCTAATGATCGGATGTTTCGCGAAGGCCGAAAACCGCGACGTCAAGGCGGACGAGACCGAACTCGCCGAAGTGCGCTGGATCGAGCGCCACGTGGCGCGTGAATTGATCGAGGGAAAAGCGGTGGATGGTCTGCGGGTGCCGCCGCCGATCGCGATCGCGCATCATCTAATCAGGGCGTGGGCCCTGGGCGAAAAATGACGACGCTCAGTGTGCAATGGGCGGCAATGCCATCACCGTTGAGTTTATCCGGGTTGAACTAATTCGTAATCGGTAAGCCACGCGTCCCTCGCACGATGACCCGGCCGCGTACTAAGGGGTTTCTCGACCATCGGCGATCCCGCGAGAGCTTACCGCCGCCGGGACTCACGGCCGGGCGGCGACGGGCTCAGCAACGAAAGATTCACCTTTCTGAGCCCTAGCGCGTGGCGTAGTGGCTCCGACCAGTCCAAAAGCAGTTGGTAGCTCCGCCTTGATTTCGATAGTGTGAAACGGCCCATTTTGAAGTGAACCCCTTGGACTGGACAGCTCATCGTCCCCAAATTGGACCAGGTCGCAAGGGCATATTATTTCCGTTTCTCTGCCTGAGTAATCAGCTTTCCGCCTCCGTCCCTCACAACTTCAGAAGACGGAGCGGAAAGCGTTATCGATTCCGGATCCGAGGCCGAAGCGTGTGCACCGCGCCGGCCAGCATAGTTTCTGCTGGCCCAGCGGTGCGCGCGGCGGCCGAGCTCCATTGCTGTTCGAACTTTACGGGCGCGAGATAACCCAAGGCCGAGTGTAGCCGTCGTCGGTTGTACACCTCGTCGATGAATCGGGGCAGCCGTTCAACGACATCGGCGACGGTCCGATAGTCGCTCAGGTAGACCTCCTCGCATTTGAGCGTTTTCATGAAGCTCTCCGCCTTCGCGTTGTCGTAAGGATTGCCACGACGGCCCATCGAGCCGCGTAGCCGGTGATCGTTCAGCGCTTGGCGATAGGCCGCTGACGCGTATTGCCCGACCCGGTCCGAATGATGGATGCAACCGGACGGCGGTTGGCGCGCATCGATTGCCGCGCGCAATGCCGCGAGCGCCAGCCGCGTATCGATGCGGCGCGACAACGCATAGCCCACCACCCGGCGTGACCAGGCATCGAGGATCACGGCAAGATAGACGAAGCCCGTGGCGATCGCGACATACGTCAGGTCGGCGACCCACAACTGGTTGGGTTCCGTGGGAACTAAGCCATGCGCCAGGTTGGGAAAGATCGGGCTCTCATGATCGCTGTCGGTGGTGCGCACGAACCGGCGCAAAGGCCGGGACCTGGAGCCCGCTTTCGCGCATCAGGCGGGCCACCGCTTTGTGATTGACGACGACTCCCTCCGCGCGCAGCTGGTAGGTCACGCGCCTATAGCCGTAGCGCGGAAACTCCGCGGTGAGCTCGGCGATGCGGTCGTGCAGGACGACTTTTTCCGCCGTGGAGCGGCGCCTGCGATAATAGTATATCGAGCGCGCCAGCTTCATGACTCGGCATCCTCTCGCGACCGCGATGGTTGCGGACCGCTCACGATGGAGGAACTCTCGACGCTCGGCCGCCGTACCCAGCGCGCCCCCTTTTTCAGGAGTTCGACCTCCATCGTCAGTTGGCCGACCTTGCGCTCGAGCTCGGCGATCTTGGTCTCATACTCCGCGATTCGTGTGCCGTCAGCCACTTCATCGTTGAGCTGCCCCGCCTCGTACTTCTGAATCCACAGCCGGATTAGATGTCGTGAAAGGCTGTGCTGGCGCGCCAGTCCGCGCAATTCTGCACGGCCCTCAAGAAAGTCGAGCACCACCTGTCGTTTGAACTCGAAGCTGAAGCTCCGGTGCTTTGCCATGGCCTATCCTCCGATAAGCCCAGCCGCCCGGTCCAATCGATCTGCTCTCACCTGTCCAGTTTTTGGGGTTCAGTCCAAAGTGGGCCAAGCTGCATTGTCAAAATCACACCTTCGACGTGATTTGTAGAAGTACAAAGGCGTGTCGATAAATTCTTCTCGTCGCAGAACTCCGGCGCGCTGAACGCGCAGCGCCCATTCGACATCTGAATAACTCCCCGCTCGATATGGGAACTTCAGAGCAATAGCACGAAGGATCGGATTTAAATGGTAAGGCGGCCGGAAATAGGTGTGCTAGCGGCTTAAATAATCCTGATATTTGACCGAATGAGAGAATTCTCGCGGATGGCTGCCGCAAAAAGTTATGATGCCCTTAATGCCGATGCAGTCTATGTCCTTGCGCATGCTGATAGTCTCGCAGATTTTGCCGATATAGTTGTCGCTTATATCGTCATCCTCATCGACAAAGGCGACGAACCGACCGCGAGCTCTTCGAATCAAGGCGTTTCGCTTAGCTCCCAAGGGCTGCTCGCCATTGTCGCGGTCGAATAACACCTCGACTGTATCTTCCGCGCCGTTGGCCCGAACCTGTATGGCAAGCCGCTCGGAAATGTACAGAAATCTGTCGCGCCGGCTTACGAGCGTCGGAATGAGAACACTAAGATTCATGCTAACTTCAGCAAGGAATTTACTGTATCCGCATCATGTAGGAAATGGCACCTCATCTCGGATGTAGCGTACCTAACGAGCCAATCCGAAGCTAAGCTTTCCGAAGTCTGCCGCACCGCCATGCACCAATTCCTCCGTCCGCGCTAGCGATGCGGTCGGCTTGCTCGCGGACTCCAACGGACACTTCCCGCCACCTTTTGATGATGCTCATCCATCAGCCATTGTGTTCGAGACGGGCGACAAGTGCCGTCGAGAAATGACTGAAAACCAGAAAACCCAACTTCTGGCCGGCCTGCAACTGCGGTCCAGATCCAGTGACCGAGAGATCTCCGATATGGAAGTCCGAAATTTAGCCGCGGCCAGTTCTCCGTCCGTTGAAAGAGGTGTAGTAAGGAGGTCTCGTCCAAGGTCGTCGCGAAGGACCGGGGGAGGGCGATCAAAATAATGGCTAAATCAAAACATCATCGGCATAGAGATCCGGACAGCGAAAGCGTCGGCTTCCACCGTCCTTACTGGAGAAGTGCGCACAAGGACTGGAGGCTCTGGATCGCCGTCGGTCTGATGCTGATTGCGATGTTGACCTACGTCGCAAGTGGTGACCTGGCGTGGCGACCTGGCGCCAAGGCGCCGCAGATACCTCCCAGTGCTGCGGAAAAATGACCGCCGATGTGAGGAAAATCAGTCGGCATTACCTGCGTGTCTCTGAACAAATCGTATCCACAAATTGAGCGCGTTGCGCAGAGTTTGAGCCTAGGTCAGCATCGGAAGAGAGCTAACTCCTCTCATCGATAATGCGCCCTTGTAGGTCAGCGGCGGCTCGGGATTGCTGAGCCGCAGATTCTGAAACCGATCGAGAATCATTTCAAACGCGATCGAGGCTTCGAGGCGGCTGAGCGGCGCGCCGATACAAAAATGGATGCCTTCGCCGAAGCCAACATGCGCATTCGGCTGGCGGGCGATGTCAAACCGGTCGGGGTGGGGGAATTGCAATGGATCGTGGTTTGCTGCCGACAACAACACCATGACGATGCTGCGGGCAGCCACCTCGGTTCCCCCGATATTGGCGTCCTTGCGCGCCACCCGGACCGTGGAATGCACCGGGCTGTCGTAGCGAATCATCTCTTCCACCGCGGCAGCCATCAGCTCCGGCGCGCGACGCAAACGCGCCAACTGCTCAGGATTTCTCCCGAGCGCAAGCAGTCCGTTGCCAATGAGATTGGTCGTGGTTTCGTTACCCGCAATCATCAAGAGAATGACGAACGCGAGGAGTTCCTCTGCATTGAGCGCCTCGCGCTCGTCGTGCGCGCCGACTAACACGCTGATCAAATCATCGCCCGGGTTGCGCCGACGTCGATAAATCTCCTCAGTGAAGAACTCGCGCAGCGCATCGGACGCTTCGATCGATCCTGGCGGGGGCGGGGATCCCGGCATTACTGCGATCGAAGCAATGATGGCATCTGACCAATGTTTGAATTGCGACTGGCGCTCGTCAGGAACGCCGAGCATTTCCGCAATCACTCGAACGGGCAGCGGGTCAGCGAAGGTTGTTATCGCCTCGAACTCACTGCCGGGCGGCGTGCGATTAAGCAATTCTGCCGCGATGGCTCGGATGCGCGGCTCCATACCGCTAATCCGAGTCGGCGTGAACGCTTTGGCAGCAAGCCGGCGCAGCCGGGTATGGACAGGAGGGTCCGCTGTCTCGATGGTGGGCGCGCCCCGAAACGGATCGGTCAACTCGCGCCCCGGAACTTCAGGGCGCTCACTGGAAAAGGTCTCGTAGTCGCGCAGCACTGCGACGACGTCCGCATATCTTGCGACCAGCGTTACCGGCAGAAAGAGGTTCAGTTGCTTAGGAGGCCCATCGCGCAAGGTGTGGTAAGAAGGATAAGGATTCGCGCGATACTCCGGGTCGAAAGGGTTGAAATAGACCTGGACCTGATCAGCCATCGATTCCTATCTCCAGCGTGTCGGAGTGCGAGGACGTGAAGTATCAGATAGTCAAATCTATATCCATCCCCGGCAATGCTGGTCGGAGAAACTTAAGCGATCCTCCGTCATCATTTGCGAACAGCTCTGCGATGCCGACTCTCACAATGGGTTGAACTTGCCGGCATGCTTGAAATTGACCTTAACGTTTCCGACCTCCGAGATCACCTTGCGTCGGATCTCCGGACTGTCGTTGTCGAGATAGACATTGAGGGCGGCACTGGATGGATCATCGCCTGCTCCAATCCCGACCGCGACTACCCCAGAATTGGTAATCAGCTTGCGCGCATGATTCTCTTTAACCTTGCGCACCTCTGCGATTGAGGCCTGGAGTTGGTTGCTCATCACCGGGGCGGACGAAAAACCGAACTGGCCTGAGGTCTGAGCCGGAGTGCACTGATTGTCGCCGACCAGGGTGACTTTGAACTTCGAAAGAATTGTCGCGATTGGAGTGACGGCGACGATCTGACCGTCGGATTCGGGTCCGAACGAGGTCCCGGACGCAGCGGCGAACAACATGCCAATCGCCTGGGGACACTGAAAATCGTCGTTGAGAACTAACGCGCCGGAGTCGCCTTGCGAGGCGAAGGTGCAACCGGCGTTGGAAGTCGCGCCGGGAACTTCGCCGAAGACCAGTATCTGGTGATCGAAAAACGCCGTGCCCGACGCTGCGACGTTCGCCGTGGCGGGATAGACCACATAACCCATCGCATCGAAGGCGTCGATAACTCCAGTGGTGAGGCAACTTGATCGCCCCATCTTAATCACCGGCAAACCGTCAACCAGATTGTTGAAATCGAACGGAGTGGTACTAATTTGTCCGATATTGAGGATTCTACCCAGCGGATCTACGCCCGGCACCGAAGGACCCGTCGGGCCCTGAGTCGCGGTGACGACTTTAGCGATGGCTGCATCCATCTCGTTCGTGCCCTTGCTGAAACCGATGGGCGTCCATTTTGAAAGTTGCGCGACTATGTCGGTCGTATCCTGCCAGCAGCCGAGGTCAACGAGGCCGGGCTGGACGATTGGCTCATTAAGACTCGCTGAGCCGCGTGTCGCGCTATTGCGGGCGAGTACGTGATCGGTGCCCAGGACATATTGTTTCGCGCTGCTGTCCTGGACCAGGGCGCCAAACGTGCCCGTTGAGCAGGTCGTATTCCCACTTTTGTCGACTGCCACGCTGTTGATGTTGCCACCGGAGATTCCAAGGAAGGAAGGCGGCTCTTGAGCCCCGGTGTTGCATTGAGCCGGGCTCCCGTCGGGCAGCGTCAAAATTGAGCACGCGGGCAACGGCGTCGGAGTGGGTGCGGCGGTGGACTGTGCCGCCGCGGGCCGGAACCCGAGTACCAGACTCGCAATCATCGCGATTGCGCCCAACAACATGCGTCCTTTCATGATCCCCCCAGTTGACGCAGCAAGACCTTTGTCAACTGTGACCAATTTGACCCTACATTTTGTCGTGAAGCAATACTGCCAGACGACATGCAGGTGGAGGATCTGTGCGACATCCGATCCACCAGGTACGAAAAATCGCGGGCGCGGGTAAAACATCCGCACCAGACGGGGTGGTTCATGAATGCTTTTTGCCGGTTAGAAAAGGGCTGACGAAACATGCCCTCTCGTGTGAAATTGTTTGCGTTGGCCGTGCAGCGACGGAGTACGCAGGGTGAGCATTGCCTATCTCGAATAACGTAACTTGCTGGTGACAACCGAAAGGAGTTGATGAGCATTGCCCTGACGAAGCGTACCGACGAGATAGCGCGCGCGATGTTTCCATCGCGCGGCGCGTTAGCCCGAGATTCTTACCGCCTGCTTTTCGCGCGCCGCGGTTCCATGAGTTTTTATCGCGCGCACGAAGGCGGGAAACATCTGGTACTCGCTCAACACCCGTCGACGCGACTCCGCAATCGCGGGCACTCTGCGCTCCCATTTGTCGCTGCGGCTTAGTCCCTCGATACGGCGCAAGGTCGCTGCATGATCGGCGTCGATCCGGATGAGGGAGTCACGGTCGAAATGGTCCTCGAGGTTGGTGCATCCATCGTAGAGCGGCAACGTCCAGCTCAAGAAACAATCTGCTACCTTCTCTGTCCAGTAGTCGCGGCTTTTGGAATTTTCGATCGCGAGCGAATAGCGATACGGCGCGAGCGCATCCCATTTTTTTTCGATGTATCGGATGCCGCGGCCAAAGATGTCAACTAGTTCCGTCCGGCTGCGGTTTAGAAATTCGCGCAGAGCGTTCCGCTTGCGATGTTTGGGGAGCAAACTGAGATGGCTGGCAATCCACGACACCCCGCGCGCCTTCCCCGGAACTGGCATCTTTACCAATTCGTCGTAGCTGAGACCAACCTGCCACGGCAAAATCGGATAGGATCGGACGTATTTCGAATCCGGCGAGGGTACGTGATGGGTGAAAACGCGCGCATACGCGCCATGATCTTCGATCATCCAGTCATGGAGCCCCGGTACGTAGGGTTCCTGGATCATGCACCAGACATGCTCGCGCGGACATCGAGTTTTAAGCTGGGTCAGGCGGCGCTTGTTCAGCTAAAGAGATAGTCGCAGTCCGCGACTGGCGCGGTCGTGAAGCGGATCGATTCCCATAGTCCACTACCATCGGGGTTTTGCGGCAGGATGTTCAAGCAGTCCCAATCCGCGGCGATTCGAACTAGGGTTGTTTCAAGAAGCATCGGCCGCGCCGACCGATTAGTAAGAAGTGCGGGTTTTTAGAGGTAGATCGCCGGTGCGAGCAACACTCGCTGAACTCCGGCGTGCGCTTGGTTCGTGGATCTTGGCTCGATCCAAAAGGTAACCGGCAAGGCTACCAAAGCACCGACGGCGCTCTAGATGCAGGCGAACCAAGGTCATCACGGCGTCGCTGAGCGCGAACCGCAAGCCGTTTTTGCGGAGCAGAAAGACCAGGAACCCGCGATTGAGCAGGACGAAAATCATCACTGAGAGAGCGACCAGAAGAGCGACCGAGGCAGAAATCGCCGCGAGCGGAGCAGCCAGGATTACGAACCCGACCGGGATACTGATTATATTGTTGATCCTGGTGTTCAAATCATTCTGGAAGATGACCTTTTCCAGCATCAGGCGGGTCCAGGGAACCGCGCGCCCGAAGAAGTCCGATCGCGCCAGGCACGCGAGCGTGTAGCGTTTATGATGGGTCAACTGAAGTTGCCGATCGAGCCTCACCCGATAGCCGGCCAGATGCATCCGATAGCCGAATTCGATGTCTTCGAGAAATCGCCGGCCCAGGATCGAATCCCTTCAAGTCATTAAAGACTTCCGCCAGACCGCGCCAAATCCGCTCGCGAAGGTTTGGGCATCAGGCGACGAAATCTGATGCGTGTAGTGATGGAGGAGGTTCTTGTATTGCGAGAAGAAGTCCGTCGCCGGGGTTTCCGCTTGATATGAACCGAACACCGCGGCGAGATCGGGAGACTCAGCGAATACAGCGACGATACGTCGAAGCGAGTCGGCTTGGATCGATATGTCAGCATCGACGAAGAAGAGAATCGAACCTGCCGCGGCTGCCGCGCCGATGTCCCTCGCGGCGGCCGCACTCCCGTTTAGCTCTTTCAATCAGCACGCATGGCAAAGATTGCGCTACTGAGCGCGTGTCATCGGTCGAATGATCGTTGACGACAATGACTTCGAAATCCGGTAATCCGACGCGGATACGCTGCGAAGAAAGATGCTCAAAGTCTCTGCCGCGTTAAAAGCGGGAACGATTACCGAGATCATTGGTAGCGTATTACCGAACGGTCTTCAGCGGACTGCGGAAGTATGGCCCGCGCACACTATATTGATTGGCAACGCACAGTATCAAGGATGCCCCCAGCGCGGTATGACGATCTCGTTCAGAAGGGTCAGCGACGAGCCACGCCGAGTTTTCGGTTCGATCTGTCAAATGGCGTTAACTCTCCTTTCCGCGAAGTTATCCAAGATCGTAGCGACCAAGGTTCATCACCTTGCTCCACGCGGCTACAAAATCAGTGACGAATTTCTCCTTCGAGTCCGCGCACGCATAGACTTCCGCGAGGGCTCTCAACTGCGAGTGTGAGCCGAAGATCAGATCGACCCGGGTCCCGGTCCACCTGACCTCCTTGGTCTTGCGGTCGCGTCCCTCGTAGAGGCCTTCCGAGCCGGTCGACGGTTGCCATTGCGTCCTCATGTCGAGGAGGTTGACGAAAAAGTCGTTGGTTAAAGTTCCCGGCCGCTTGGTAAACACGCCGTGCTCGGACTTTCCAACATTGGCGCCGAGAACGCGCAGTCCACCGACGAGAACCGTCATCTCAGGCGCTGTCAGCTTCAGCAATTGCGCCTTATCCACCAACAGCTCCTCAGGCGACAGACGCTGTTTGCCGCTGAGATAATTGCGGAACCCCTCCGCCGTCGGTTCGAGCGGTGCGAAAGATTCGCCGTCGGTCTGGTCTTGCGACGCGTCCATCCGACCCGGTGTGAACGGGATTTTCAGGTCGTGTCCGGCATCCTTGGCGGCCTTCTCGATCCCTGCATCACCCGCGAGAACTATCAGATCTGCAAGCGAGACCTTTTTCCCGCCCGACTGTGAAGCGTTGAACTCCTTTTGAATAGCTTCGAGCGTTTGCAGCACCTTCGTGAGCTGGGCTGGTTGATTGACCTCCCAATCCTTCTGCGGCGCGAGGCGGATTCGTGCACCGTTCGCTCCACCCCGCTTGTCGGAGCCGCGAAACGTTGACGCCGACGCCCAGGCCGTTGAAACAAGCTGTGAAACCGAGAGGCCGGAGGCGGCGACTTTCGCCTTGAGGGCAGCGACATCATGCTCCCCTATCAGTGGATGATTCACCGCGGGAATCGGGTCCTGCCAGGAGAGTTGCTCTTTCGGAACCAGCGGACCGAGATAGCGCGCGATCGGTCCCATGTCGCGATGGGTCAGCTTGAACCAAGCTCGCGCAAACGCATCGGCGAACTGATCCGGATGCTCGTAAAAGCGCCGCGAAATCTTTTCGTAAGCCGGATCCAACCGCAGAGCGAGGTCGGTGGTGAGCATCGATGGTGCGCGACGCTTGCTCTGATCGAAAGGATCCGGCACGGTGTCGGCGCCGGCGCCATTCTTCGGCGTCCACTGATGCGCACCGGCCGGACTCTTGGTCAGTTCCCACTCGTAGCTGAACAGGTGTTGGAAGAAGCTGTTGCCCCACTTCGTCGGCGTCGCGGTCCAGATGACTTCGAGGCCGCTAGTAATCGCGTCTTTTCCTAGGCCCGAGCCAAACTTGCTCTTCCAGCCGAAGCCTTGGTCCTCAATCCCGGCGGCTTCCGGTTCCGGGCCCACCAGCGTCGCATCGCCGGCGCCATGGGTTTTGCCGAAGGTGTGACCGCCAGCGATCAGCGCGACGGTTTCTTCGTCGTTCATTGCCATCCGGCGAAATGTTTCGCGAATATCTCGCGCCGCCGCGATCGGATCCGGCTTGCCGTTCGGCCCTTCCGGATTCACATAGATAAGACCCATCTGCACGGCGCCGAGAGGATTCTGAAGATCACGATCGCCGCTATAGCGCTCGTCAGCCAGCCACTTACCTTCGGGTCCCCAGTAGATGTCCTCAGGTTCCCAGACATCTTCGCGCCCGCCGCCAAAACCGAAGGTCTTGAAGCCCATCGACTCGAGAGCGACGTTGCCCGCCAGAATAAAAAGGTCGGCCCAGGAGATTTTCCGGCCGTATTTCTGCTTGATCGGCCACAGCAGCCGGCGCGCTTTGTCGAGGTTTGCGTTGTCTGGCCAGCTATTGATGGGCGCGAAGCGCTGCTGGCCGGCTCCCGCGCCGCCGCGACCGTCGCCGATACGATAGGTGCCAGCGCCGTGCCAGGCCATCCGAATGAACAGACCACCGTAGTGGCCAAAATCGGCTGGCCACCAATCCTGCGAGTCCGTCATCAGGGCATGAAGATCTTTGATCACGGCATTCAGGTCGAGGCTCTTGAATTCTTTAGCGTAGTCGAATGCTCCGTCCATTGGATTCGACAGAGTGGAGTTCCGGTGGAGGACCTGAAGGTCCAGCTGGTTCGGCCACCAGTCGCGATTGGTGTGTGCTCGGGACGCGCCCGTCACCGGACAATTGGTTTCGCTTGACATGGTCCACCTTCCTTTCGAGTGAAAAAACTGTTTCCGCTTTCTGCCGGTCGGACGTTTTCAGGGACTCATCCGTACTGTCAGCTCGATGTGGAGGTTAGGGTGCGTGGGTGCGTACATCGAGTTCGTCGCGCGGGTGAGAATTGCAGTCGTGCCATCACACCGAGCGGCTTGCGGTCATAAGCCTTGCTGGCTTTGGATTACCACCTCACCTGAGATTGTCAACTCTGACCAGGCTTCACCGTTAGCTCCTGGCAGGACAGCTTAGGTGAAGGTTTACGTCTGTAGCGACGGCGAAATGTCAAGGATAGGCTCTCGGCGCGTCGGTGGCGGATGGTGGAGTCCGGGCAGGTGCATGACTACCAGGTCGGGATTGCTCAGCGCGCGAAGGTTCGCAAGGCGGTAGAGGCCGCGACTGACCTCTTTGGATGACGCAAATCGATCGGGCAAAGAATTTTTTTAGAGCTCCGAGAGAGGTGCCGGGACCGAAGCTCAGGACTGACCGCTCCGAGCTGCGAACCACATGCTCGGCGATACTCCCCAAAAACAGCCGCGCTATACCGGTCCGTCCGTGAGTCGCCATAACAACCAGATCAACGTCCAACTCTTGCGCGGCCTTTTCGATTGCTTCCCCGGGCCATCCAACTTTCACAACCAGCTCGTGCCGAATTCCGGCCAGATGTTTTCGCGCGAGCTCCTCGAGCTGGAGCTTGGCGGGTTCGGTTGAAAACGTGATGTCGTAGTCTGCAAGCTCGGCGGGTTTGTTCATCGCGACAAACTCGACGTTCATCAGGTAGAGCAGCGCATCGTCTTTCCGCGCGAGCTTGGCCGCTTCGTCAAGCGCCGCGATCGAGCGACTGCTAAAGTCGACCGGACAGAGAATTTTATGGAATATGGTCGCCATACTTCAGGCTGCCTTTCATTTCTTCAGTTGAGATATACGTGCGTCATGAAGTGAGACACTCTCACGTGGGCATGATCCAGCGCTTGTAGCGCGGCGGCAGCCTCGTCATCGTGCTTGAGCACGATGACGGATCGCCCATCCTCAAATCGGTTCGCGCCGTGAATCGCGACCGAGGACCGTCGCAGCGCGACTATCGCTTGCTGAATCTGAAAATCTATCTCGAAGCTTAGCGCCTCCGGATTCGGTGGCTGAAGAAAAATTTCCATACCCAACTACCTGTTCATTATCGCCCGGCTGAGCGTGTTGTTTAGCCTGCGCTCAGATTCCGCTACGCGCGTGACCGGTGCAATCACAGGGCGTCAGCAGGCCATCGCCCATGTAGCGATGCCATGCGTGTCCGAGTTTGCAGCTATGATGAGTGAAACCGCCGCCGTCTTCACCTTCGGCATGGTGGATCAGCGGCTCATCCTTGCCGATCAAGTCTTGTTGGCAGGGGCTTCCGTTCTCGAGGGTGCCGGGGCATTTTCCAGCCGCGACCCTGAGCTCGGCTTCCGCCTTCAACCAATCGTCCATCTCATCGCCGGGAGCGCCGTTTCGCGCGCAATAGAGCTCATAAGCTCGCTTTCGGATTTTTTCCTGGCTCGCTTGTGGCTCCTTTACACTCGTCGATTGTAGCTTAACCTCTTGCTGCACCATCTGATTTCTCCTTTTTTCGATTCAGGTTTGTTATCGCCGAGATGGCTCCGGCGAGACTTGTTCCAGAGCCATTCTGCTCCGGGTTTTACCCGAGCTATCGATGCGCTCTGTCTATCTCACCTGCTCTGAAATTATCTGGTTGGAACTTGGAGCAATAGTTGATCCATCCGCGATCAAGCCCGTTTCGCCGTGACAAAGTGCGGATGATAGCTGCTCTACCTCAACCAGACGCAGTAGATAACCTCGTAAGTTATTCCAGCAGGTCTTATTGCCATCATAGACACGATTAACTGCGTTTACCTGACTTTATCTTCGGACCACCTTGGAGGCTTTCCGGTTGGTCGAGATATCGCCGCCTCTTTCGATACATTTCGATCGAAGAGAGCCTGTAACCTTTCGATGCATATTCGCCGAGCATTCCTTCGAGGCTCAGGATGGGCGGGTTTCATCTTCCTCGGGGATCGCTCTTCTCCAGTCGCTGGGGCGCGTGCGATGTGATCCAGATTCCTTTGTTGCTGACTCAAATTCACCGCAAAACTTTCCTCGAAATGTCCACTGGTTGTCATCGATGCCCTCTTTGCTTTATTTGCGTCGGCGAGTGCACTGCCGCGTTCGGATACAGCATCACCGATGGACGCGTGCTGGTTACGACCCCATCGCTCTATAAGCGCAAGGTCGCGAACCTCCGCGCCTCGCTCCCCAACCTCAAGCATGTCCTGCTCATCGGCACCGCTGAGGAAGTGCGCGCGATTCCCCACACCCTCGACTTTCATCAGCTGATGAAGGAGGCGAGCGAAGATTTCGAAATCGCACCGACCGCTCCGAGGATCTGGCGCTGCTTCACTTCACGAGCGGGACCACCGGCAAGCCCAAGGGCGCGATGCATGTACATCAGGCGGTCGTCGCGCATCACAAGACCGGCCAACTCGCGCTCGATTTTCATCCCGGCGACATCTTCTGGTGCACCGCTGATCCGGGTTGGGTGACCGGCACCTCTTACGGAATCATCGCGCCGCTCACCAATGGCATCACCAGCATCGTCGACGAGGCGGAGTTCGATGCCGAGCGATGGTACGCGCTGATTCAGAATCAGAAGGTAACTATCTGGTATCCCGCACCGACCGCGGTGCGCATGATGATGAAAATCGGCACCGAGGCGATTCGAAAGTACGACCTCAGCAGTTTGCGCTTCATCGCCAGTGTAGGCGAGCCGCTCAATCCAGAGGCGGTGATATGGGGGCAGGAAGCGTTTGGGCTTTTCTACGGGATGGGCACCGCACTGCGGCGCGCGGAGTCGGAGACCGACCTCTGCCTCAAGGCGTCTTCCTACGAGATGCCGGCGTGGCCGGTCGACGGCATGGACGTAATCGCATGCGAGGAAGCCGCGCATCGCGCCGCCACTGAGGTTCGCGCAGGCGCCGGGCCGTGCTTTCTCGAATTCCGCACTTACCGCTTCCGCGCATACTCGATGTACGATCCCCGGCTCTATCGAAGCAAGGTCGAAGTCGAGGAATGGAAGAAAGACGATCCCATCACCAACTTCCAGGTCCGCTTGACTGCGGAGGGCATTCTCGATGCAGCGAAGTTGAAGCAGATCGAGGAGGAGATCGCCGCTGAAATCGAAAAGGCCATTGCTTTTGCCGAGGCGGGAACGTTAGAGCCGGTCGAAGAACTTACGCGCTTCGCATATTCGGACCTGAAGGCATCGTGAGCGCCGACGCAAACAAAATGAAGATCACCTATCGCGAGGCCGTCCGTAAGGCGATTCGCGATGCGATGAATCGCGACGCGCGCGTCTTCCTGATGGGCGAAGACGTCGGCGCATATGGTGGATGTTACGCGGTGAGCAAGGGGCTGCTCGATGAATTCGGCCCGGAGCGCATCCGCGACACGCCGCTTTCCGAATCAGCATTAGTCGGTGCCGGAATCGGCGCCGCGATAGACGGCATGCGGCCGATCGTCGAAATCACGGTCAACTTTAGCCTGCTCGCGCTCGATCAGATTATGAATAACGCCGCGATCCGTAAACCAATGGTTGCAAAGAGTTCTCGATAGTAGGGCACATGACGTACGGCGTGGCCAACGACAAGACGCAGCCGGTGGTTTTGATAGTCGCGAAGCTGCGATTCGCTCATCCATTGGGTGCGTGCCAGTGTGCGCCGCATCCGAAGAATCATCCACGGATCGAAATCCTCGCGTATGGAAAAGTCTATTGCCAGATCAGTCCTTCTTGCGCGCGCTTTGAGGCGACCGAGTGTCGTTTGGTCGGCTTTCCTACTACGCGATTCGCGACGCGTCGCAGATTGTTGGACAGCGAAAAAAGTCTGATTCAGCATCCGGGAATATTGCGCGCGAGGAGGGACGCACCGCAATGGCACCGTCAACGCGATCGTTTGCTTTGTTCTAGTGTTCTCTCCAGTGATCTCGCTGGGTGCGATGGGCGCGTCAGATCTGGCTGTTGCTGGAACTCAGAGGGCCGATTTGATTCAAACTAGGGGTTCGCGCCCAGGTAGACTTTAACCACCATCTGCGGCGCAGTTGAGATGGAGAGCTGACGCAGCTTGCTTGACTCCAAATCGAGTGAAACAGCCACACCGATTCAACGCAACCTTGTCATGGTCGCGCGCAGGCGCGAGCGCTCTGTGTTACGCGATTTTTGCGAAGTCGCGGCGTACTGCCGGCAAATGGCGCCGGACATTCGCCCGATCCCACTTCTCGACGGACCTTCCAGTCAGCTGCGCCACTCGATTTTTATTCGACCGACGCTGATCTTCGCGCTGCGCCGACTGCTCTTCTACCATCCACTCCGAGGAGTTGTGCGCAGTAGCAAGCTACTTCCGAAAAGCGAGGAGTATCGCCGCATGCAGGCTATCGGAATCCCGGTTCCGCGATGGCGTCTGCTGACGCGAAGGCTTTCACCTGAAGTTGCCGACCTTGGCCGTTATGTGGTGAGCAAGCCCGACTTTGGCGGTCTTGGCGCCGATGTTCGTATCCGACGCGCGGGCCGCGTGCGCTGGGCTCCGGCCGACACACCGGTACGTTTCGCAAGCCGCTCCGGCGTTATCGCCCAAGAGTTCATTTATACGGGACCTTGGCCGATATCCTATCGGGTGGGCACGCTTTTCGGGCGTGCTCTCTACTCGCAGCGCGCCGAAGGCTCACACGAGCGCCGACCGATCCTCGGGCCGGAGAGCTTCACAACTTCGTCTGTGACCGCCACCCACCAAGGTTGCTCGTTCACGTTGGATAACGACCGCGAAGTCATCGCTCTCGCCGAGCGCGCGCATGCGGCATTCCCCGATATTGCATTCCTGGGCGTCAACATTCTGCGCGAAATGCCGAGCGGTCGGCTGTTTGTCATCGAAGTTAACTCTGCTGGTGCCGATTGGCACTTCTCTTCCACGCGAGGAAAAGCGATCCAGGCCTACGCCGGCATCGAGTATGCAGCGCAGTTCGGTGGTTTGCGTCGCGTGGCCGAGATCCTTATCGAAGAAACCCGCCGCCAGGCAGGTTGAAGGCGGCGTTCGCTTGACTTTGCCGAAGACCATGGAGCAACAAGCTGGAATATAAACTGGCAACTAGGATCGAAAGATTCGCCCATCAATCGAACGTGAACACCTTCAGCGCGTTGTCTCTAAGATAGCCATGCTCGGCTAGGTCGGTTAGCGGAACTTCCCAACCTTCGCGTGCGCAAAGCTCGAGTGAAATAAGCGGATGATCACTGGCCCACATCAGCTTGTCCGGCCCGCGCTTATTGGCCAGTTGCCATAGTTCAGCGGGGACGTGTTTGGGCGCCCATGCTGAAGTGATCAGATAAAGGTTGCGATGCTTCTGCATCAGCGCGACAACTTCACCTTGCCATCGATGTTCGAGAGGACAGGCGACCACGATCAGTTCGGGAAACGCGAGGAGCACTTCGTCAAGCGCCATCTGTTGTTGCGGCGTCGCGGGACGGAGCGGCCCCGGCACGCCAATGTTGATCTCGATCGGAATCCCCTAGCTCTACGCATTTCGCGTGAACCGGAAAATAACACGCATGGTTGGGCGGTAGGTGATGGGTGACGGCATGATCCACGCGGATCGGAGGCCGAACTCCTCACCGCAAGCTCCAGCCATCTCACCGTACGCATTATTCCTGTGGGATCGATGCCAAGACAGGCATGAAAGCGACCGGGATGCATCTTGCGCGGGTGCAAAGCTTCTCGTAGGAGGATCCTGCACTGGGCTTACACGGATTTTCCGCTCGTGGCACCGCCTCCGCCGCAATCAGAGAGGATTAGGGAGAAAGTGGCCTAGATTCGGATTTGGAGCATTCTCCGCAGCCACGAGGTGAGCGAAATCCGCGGCGCAGGCGTGGATTTCGCAGCTTTGTTGGCGACATCGGGACAGAGAAGGACTCGATGGCGGAGAGGGAGGGATTCGAACCCCCGGAGCCGTTAGGCTCACCTGATTTCGAGTCAGGCCGGTTAAACCAAACTCCCGAACCTCTCCGCGCGAACTATGCAGCATTTCGGTTACGCGGCGAACAGTCAAGTCAGCGCGCGCTCTGGCGAGGTCGCCGCGATGTTGCCATAAGCTAGGCGCGTGTTGGGAAGAAACCGATTGATCGCCGTCGCAATCGCATCTTGCCTGGTGCGGGCCGCGATCGCGCTGGCCGACTCCGGCGACAACGATGCCAACGTCGGCTACTTCGCCAAGCCCCGATATATCGGCAGCGTGTATTGCTATGCCTGCCACACCGATCTTTCGCGCGAATTTGCGAAAACCAAAATGGGGCGGCTCTTCCAGCTCAAGCCGCGCAACGACCTCGAACGCCTCGGGTGCGAAGGATGCCACGGGCCCGGCAGCAACCATGCCATCATGGGCGGAGGCGTAGGGATGGGTGGGCTGATCGAGTTTCGCCTCGACCCCACGCAATCGCCCGCGCAATCCATCGAGGCTGCCAATCGCGCCTGCATGAATTGTCATGACGAGGCGTTTTGGCATGGCACAACCCACGGCGCGCGCCGCCTCGCATGCTTCGATTGCCACCTGGTGATGACGCGGATGAGCCGCAGCTCGCAACTCGCACCGCCTTACGTTGCGCCGTGGAACAATCGACGAACCTGGAGCCTCGCGATTGGAGGCGGAATCTTCGCGGGAATTTTCACCGGCCTGGTTTTTCGCCGACGGCGCCTCCCGCGCGAGGAGAGTCGTGGTGGCCATGCTTGAGTTCGCGCGCGGTCCCGCGCTGCATTGGGCGATCGTCGTCATGGTGGCGGGGTTTTTCTGGCGCGGCGCCGATTTCGCCCTGCGCCAGGGCGAGCCCAACCTGCATTGGGCGCGCAAAGGATTTCACCTCCCTCATCGGCGCTGGCAAATCGACAGCTACACGATGCACGCCGGATTGCTGATCGCGATGTTCGGTTTCGCGCCGCACATACTCTTCATTGGTGCGATGACCGGGATTGAATGGCCGAGCCTTCCAATCGCGATCGTCCTCGGGGCCGCGGTCATCTCGGTCGCGGCGATGCTCGCCGTCCTGGTTCATCGCCTGATGACGCCGGAGCCCAGCATCTTTTCGGCCTTCGACGACTATTTCACCTGGAGTGCCGTTTTCATCGCGATGCTGACCGGCCTACTGGCGTATCCGCACGTTGGCGGCGCGCCCGCGATCGGGCCCTATGCACTGCTGTTGACGGGCCATCTGATAGCGGTCGAGCTGCTGATGCTTTGGCTGCCATTCGGCAAATTAATTCACGTTGCGTTCATGCCGTTCCTTCAAGTGGGTGCTCTTACGCGATATCTTCGCCGCGTTTTCGCGGGCCACCCATGAGTTGCTGACCTGCAACGATAGTTGAATCTCGCAGTGAGCATGCGTCCGCAACCACCTCTAATCGTTGGAGTTTTTCTTTAATCCAGATTGGCATGGGAGATGCTCCATCGCCCTTTGCTCGGACCCGTGTCAGCTCCGTTACTACCGAAAGAGGGGAGGGCGCGGGTCGATCAGAGGGGGGCGATAGCGCGTCAGATATTACAGATTGATCGGTAAATATTACTCGCTGGAGTGGTAAGCGAAGGGCGAGCGTTCGTCGTCCTGATTGCGAACGCTCCATCCTCGCCGTTTGGGGACCCAATATCTGGACGCGGAAGTTAAGAAGGTAGTCGGCCGTGATGGCCGGGAAAGAGTCTAAGGAGGGACACGGGAATGGATTTCATCACCAAAATGTTCGTGAAGGCGCAGAATTGGCAGAAAGGTCAGACGATGACCGAGTATGCGCTGATTCTCGCCGCGGTCGCGGTCGTTGTCTACGCCGGCTACAAGACCATGGGCACCAGCATCACTGGCTTGCTGACCAGCGTCGACGGAAACCTGTAACCGAATTGCAATCCGACCCAGGAAAATGCCGGCGGCGGTGGTCCCGAAGCCTGTCGCCGTCGGCAAATTCGCCGTAACGCTCGAGCTCCGCCATACCCGGCTTGCGCTGCAAGTACAGCCGCCGTCGGGCTGATGAAAATGGACGACCACCAGCACCTTGGCGAGAGCCTCAAGTGGGCATGGTTAGTCATCGGGTTGGTAGCTGCGCTGGATTTTATCTGGGCGCGGCGGATCGACTTTCGTATCTATGGGATTGGTCAGGCAACCCTCCTGACCGGAATCTTACTTGCCATAGGGTTGTTCTACGGACACACCGGGCGCAATCACCGTCTGTGTGATCTCGGGCACTACACGGCTTTGTGGCTGGTCTTTCCAGTCACCTTGAACATCTATTCGTATCTTGCGGCCACGATGCACTTTCCCCTCTGCGACACGCAGTTATGGGCGTTGGACGGTTCGATGGGATTCCATTGGAAGGAATGGTCCACGCTGATTGGGACCCACCGAATCGTGAAGGTGCCCCTGGTGCTCGCCTACGACAGTATTTATCTCCAGGGCTTTGCTTCGGTCGCGTTTTTCGCGCTGACGAAAAACCGTGAGCGCAATCGCGAGCTCATGTGGATCACGCTGATGGCCGGGATCGCGACCGTAGCGATCTCCGGTTTCGCTCCCGCGCTTGGACCAATGACTGCCGGTCATCTACCGCGATGGACCGCGGTGCTCCTCCAGCTTCGCGACGGCTCGATGACCAGCACCGCGCTCTGGAAAATGGAAGGAATCGTCGCGTTCCCATCTTTTCATACCGTTCTGGCAGTGGTTTTCATCTACGTGCACCGCCCGCCCTGCAAGACCTTCATCCCGATCGCCGCGCTTAACAGCATCATGTTGTTGTCTATCCCTTTCATGGGGCATCACTACTTCACCGACATGATTGCCGGCATCGCGGTTACCTTGGTTGCCGCTGTCGTCTACCGGGTCGCGACCGCACCCGCTGGGGAGCGCGGCGGGATCAATGTCGCTGCACAACCAGCGATGACGTTACATCCGGCGCATCGACAACTCGGCAGATCCGACAATCCGGTGGGACGGCAGAAGAATCGCAGAGTCGAGGTGGTGGTCGACGCCCGCCACTAGATGACCGCGGCGCTTCATTCTTGCGGCGTAGAGCGCGCTACAGCATGATGGCGCCAGTGATCTATGGCTTCCAACGATCGAGGTTTTCCCGAGGATTGCGATCCGACCCTGCCGGGCTATCCAGATCCGTATCCGTACTATCACTGGCTGCGTAGCGAGGATCCGGTTCACTGGAGCGAGTTCATGCGCGGATGGGTGCTGACGCGGCACGCCGACGCGGTGTCTTATCTGCGCGATCGACGCTTCAGCCGCGCGGCTTACCTGCAGAAGATGCGTTCGGAGTTCGGCGCGGACCAGCCGATCTTCGAGTTCCAGGCGCATGAACTGGCGTTCACCGATCCGCCTGAGCATACCTGGATGAAAAACGTCTTCGGTAAGGCGTTCAGTCCAGCGGTGATCGCGCGCATTCGTCCCAAGACCGAGGAAATCGTCCGCACCAAACTCGACTCACTGACCGGCAGTGGCGATATCGACATCGTTGGCGAGGTTGCCTATCCGATCCCCGCCGACGTGATCGCGGCGATGTTGGGCGCTCCCGCGCAGGATTGGGAGCAACTGCGTGAACTCGTCGATGGCATTGTGGTCTCGCGCGGTATCGTCCGCACTCCTGCGATGATGGAGGAGGGCAGCCGGTCGATCCGAAGCTTCAATGATTACTTCGCCCACCTGATCGATGAACGCCGCCGCAGGCCCGCCGATGATTTGCTCAGCGCGATCCTCGTCGCCGAGGAGAACGGGCGCAAGCTTTCGGCGGAGCAGGTGCTGTCGATGGTGGAGACGTTGTTTGCCGCCGGCCATGCGACCACTCGCAGTCTCATCGCGAATGGAATGCTGGCGTTGCTGAGGCATCCGGCGGAACTCAAGAAGCTGCGCGACAATCCGGCGCTGATCACGAGCACGGTGGAGGAAATGCTTCGTTACGAATCGCCCACCCAGGCGCCTTCGCCGCAGGCCGCGCTCGAAGATCTACAAATTGGCGGCAAGACCATCCGCAAAGGCGACATCGTGACGGTGCTCTTCGGCGCGGCCAATCGCGATCCTGTGCGGTTTGTCGATCCGGATCGCTTTGATATCGAGCGCGCGGACAACGAGCATCTCGCGTTCTCGATGGGGATTCATTATTGCCTCGGCGCCAGCCTGGCGCGGCTGGAAGCGCAGATCGCAATTGTCGCGATCGTCACGCGCTATCCCAATATTCAACTCGTCGAAACCGAACCCGAATGGCGCAGCATGGGCCGTTTTCGCGGTCTCAAGTCGCTCGTGGTTCGGGTGTAGCGGAGCTCAAACATGCGCGCCGAAGCTCCTGGTGGTGCCATGAGCGAGGAACCGTGCGATGTCCGCGGCGATCGCGTCGGGGCGCGTATGATTGGGCGAATATTCGTTCTGCAATCCGCCATCTCCACGCACCAGGAAGAACGCCAGCACGTGCTCGATTGAGCCATCGGACTGGCGCACACGCTGCACCTTGAAGGCCGACATCAGCGCAGTCACCTGTTGCGGGGGGCCGGTGAGGAATAACCATCCGGCGCGATCGGCTCGCTGCTCTCGGGCATAGTTACGCAACTGCGACGGCCCATCGTGTTCAGGATCGATCGTTACGGAAACGAAGCGAATCTTGCTGCCGAAACTCGCTCCGAGGTAATCGGCCACCTTCGCCATCTGCTGCGTCATCAGCTCGCATGGCCCGGGGCAGCTCGTATAGATGAAATCGAACAACACGGGTGATCCCTTCAATGATGCGAGGTTCACCGGCTGCGCGTTCTGATCGGTAAGTGTCAGGTTGGGCAGACAATTCGTCGAGACGGTTGATAGCACCGGCGCTGGAGGCGAACTGCATCCGAACGCCATCGAGAGCGCGATCAGCAGAATCAGAAAATGAATGCGCAGCGCAGTGGTTATCTTGGCGGCGTCCGCGAGTAGAGTCAGGAGAGCACCTTGAATTAAGTTTCGCAGCAAAAGAATCGATCCAAGTTGGCTAAATTTCCCTACTGGCGACAATACCGTCAGTTCGATAAAACTACATCTTGCAAGGGTAAGCTCAAATGACTAGCGTTCGCTATTATTAACGCGTTTTTCTTCCTCACTGGTCATTAGGATACTCGTATGAAGAGACGCTACATCTAGTAGAGAAAAACGGCGTCATGTCTCAGTCAGATAGCGTCACACTTATCTTTACCAACCTTGCCGACGCGACCGAACATCCGCGGCACCGGAGCGACGCCGCTGGCGTGCAGGGCGTGCGGGTGTTCAGCTAGCCGCCATGCCGCAATCAGGCACCGTCACCCTGATGTTCACCGATCTGGTGAACTCGACCGTGCTGTTAGAGAAGGCGGGTGACGAGACCGGCGCCGATCTCTTCCAGGCGCATCACAAAATGATTTCCAGCGCG
This sequence comes from uncultured delta proteobacterium, assembly GCA_963761255.1. Lineage (GTDB taxonomy): Bacteria > Desulfobacterota > Binatia > Binatales > Binataceae > DATGKG01. The sequence continues at coordinate 698,414 of CAVXGH010000005.1, read as the reverse complement.
GTCGCATCGACCGGCGGCGATGAATTGGAGTGGCTCGGCGACGGAGTGCTGGCGGCGTTTTCCTCCAGCGCGGACGCGGTGCGTTGCGCCATCGCCATCCAGCAGAGCGCGCGCCGTCCGGCCGCGGGCGCACACTTCGAGATTCGAATCGGAATTCACCTGGGGGAAGTCCTACGGCGCGATGGAGGTTATTTCGGCACGCCCATCGTTACCGCGCGGCGGATCTGCGACAGGGGAGCCGCGGGCCAGATCCTCTGCAGCGGGATCATCAAGAACGTGCTGTCCTCGCGACAGTCATTCAGCTTCCGGGAGCTGGGCGATTTTCAGTTGAAGGGTCTCAGCGTCCCGGTCGCCGTATGCGAGGTTGTTTACGAACGCAGCGATCCCGCCGCGATGCTGACCCGAACGCCATTTGTGGGGCGCACCGTGCAGTTGGAGCGGCTCATAACGCGGCTTTCCGACGCGATCAACGGACGCGGCGCGGTGGCGATGCTGCGTGGTGAGCCGGGCATCGGAAAGACTCGCACGCTGGAGGAATTCTCCGAGCAGGCACGTCAGCGCGGCGCGGTGGTATTGCATGGTTCCTGTTACGACGGCGAATGGCATCCGCCCTATGGTCCATTCGCGGAAGCGATCCTCGGTTACGCGCGCCAATCACCCAAGGAATTTGCTGAAGTGATCGGGAAGCGCGCACCGATCCTCGCACGCATCGCTCCGGCGCTGCACGACGCGATCGGCGATATTCCCGAGCCGGCTGCGGTGGACAAGGAAGACGAACGATTTCGCCTGTTCGACGCGGTTTCGCAATTTCTGATCGCGGTTTCGCAGAAGGCGCCGCTGGTTCTCATCCTCGATGACCTGCATTGGTCTGATCGCGGGGTCATCTCGATGTTGAGCCACGTCGCGCACTATGTTCCGGAGCATTCGATTTTACTCATCGGCGCGTATCGCGACGCCGAAGTTGATCGCAAGCATCCGCTGGCAGGCGCGCTCGCTAGTCTGACCCGCCTGCGAAGCTTCGAAAGTCTGCCGCTCAAGGGGCTCGAAGGCAAAGAACTCGCGGACCTCCTCGAATTGGTGTCAGATGAAGCCCCACCGAGCGAGTTGGTCAACGCGCTCATCGAAGCCACCGAGGGCAATCCTCTATTCATCCGCGAGGTGCTCCTGCACCTTGTCGAGGAGGGCAAGATTCTCCGCGACGGCAAGGGCTGGACTTCCAACCTGAGTATTGCCGAGCTCGGCATTCCAGAGGGCGTGCGCCAGGTCATCAGCCGCCGCTTGATGAAGCTGTCCGATCACGCCAATCAGCTTCTGTCGGTGGCGTCGGCCTTCAACGGCGCGTTCGACTTCGAGATTGCCGCGGCGGTCGCGCAATTGGATGAGCCGGTGGCGCTGGCCGCAATCGATGAAGCGCTGGATGCGCAACTGCTGAAGCCGGGGTCCAGTTCCGAGAGCTTCGATTTCGCGCATGCGATGATTCGTCACACGCTCTATGGCGAACTCAATCCGGCGCGGCGGGTACGTCTCCATCGAAAAATCGCGGAAGAGATGGAGCGCACGTGGGGCGAGAAAGTGGCGCATCACGCGGCCGAAGTGGCGTTCCATTTCTGGCAAGGCGCAGCCGCCTCGGTCGGCACCGCCAAAGGCGTCGAGTACGCGATCGCGGCGGCTGACAATGCCGAGAGTGCCTACGCGCATGACGACATCGTGGCATTCCTGCGCATCGCGCTGGATTTGCTGCCGGAAAAAGATCCGCGCCGCGCGCGCCTGCTGGCGCGGATGGCTTCGGCGATGACGTGGACGCTGGCCGGCGAGGAAGCGGTTGCCATTGCGCTGGAAGCGGCCGGTTTGATCGCGGCCTCCGAGAGCGCCGACCAGGCCGCGGATTTCTGCGAGACGATCGCGCGCGACATGCTGCGCGCGGGCCTGATGGCGTGCGCCTTCGATCTGGCCGGGGAAGGCTTGCGTCATATCGGCGAGCGGCGCGATATCGTCTGGGCCAGTCTCGACGAGATCGATGGCTATCGCACTGACAACGAGGATCCGTCGAATCCCGGCATCAACATGGATACCGAGCGGCTGCGGATCCGTCGTGCGGTGCTGAGGAAAATTCCCTCCTCGCAAGCGACGGCGCGGCGCATTGATGAATATCCGTATGATTCACGCGCGGAAGTCCTGGCCGATCCCAACTGCGACAGTATGGCCCTGTTGTTCCTCGCCGGCGACGCGCGTCGCAGCCTGCCGATCTGGCAGCAGCGCGCCGCCGAGGGCGAACGCAGCGGCCGCATCGCGCTCGCGATGGACGCATGGACCTTCACCGCGCGGTGTCATCTCACCCTTGGCGATCTCACCGCCGCGCGCGCGGCTTTCGATCGCGCCGTCGCGATGTCCGCGCGCATCAGCAGAGCATCACTGCCACTGCTGAACCTGTTGTTGACGCGAATCGACTTCATCATCGCGCTGGATATCGAACCTGGTGAGATGGCGGAGATTCCTGGTGAAAAGGAGTTGATGGCAGATCCTCCGCCGCAGCTTCGATGGGCCGCAGTCGGCGCCTTCGCTTGCAACGCGCTGGTGATGGCGATGAGAAATCTTGCGGAGCCCGCGATGCAGTTGCTCGCGCCGGTGAGCGAAGGCCTCCGGCGTGGAGCGGGGTGGGGAATCAGCTACGGCGTCGCGGCCGGTGACATGGCGGCGGCGTTGTGGTTGCTGGGCCGCACCGAACACCTCGATGAGCTGGAGACGAGCATCCGTGAAAAAGTGCTAGCCCCGGACTTCCGCTTTCCGGGCCGCGACGGGCGGCTTTCGATGGCTCGGATCTGCGCGCTTCGGGGTCGTTTCGACGAGGCGTCGGAATGGTTTGCGAAGTCGCGCGCCGTCCTCGAAGCAGACGGGTGGCGCACGCTGAAGGGCATAATCGACTATGATGAGGCATTAATGTACCTGCGTCGCAGCGCGTCCGGCGATATTGAACGCGCGCAGCCACTATTCGCGAAGGCATTGGAGCAATTCCGCGCCCTCGATATGCCGGGATGGATTAAGCGCGCCTCCGAATCAGTGGACACCACTCGCTTGCCGCCGCTCAGTCCAAAGGCGAATATCCTGCCTGCCTAAAACCGAAGGCCTAACCATTTATCGCTTGCGGGCCGCTTTTGATTTCGCGATGCGGCTCGGCACGGTCTTTCGCGTAGCCGTCGCGGGCGTCGCCTTCTTGAACAATTCCCGCGATGCGATGCGCGCGCCTTCGGCCATCGATTTCAGCTTCGCCCAGGTGATCTGAGGATCGACCACTGTGAATCCTGCGAACGTCGAGAAGCCGCAATCGCTCCCCGCGATCACATTCTCTCGACCGACCACACTCGCGAAATTCGTGATGCGTTGGGCGACCAACTCCGGATGCTCGATGAAATTAGTTGATGAATCGAGAACACCGGGGATGAGAACCTTGCCGGCCGGCAGCTTGATGTCCTTCCAAACCTTCCACTCATGCTCGTGGCGCGGATTCGATGCCTCGAAAGAAATCCCGGCCGGCTTCGCCTTCAGCACCACATTGATGATGTCCTTCATCGCAATGTCACGATGGTGCGGCCCCTCGTAGTTGCCCCAGCATAGATGGAGCCGCGCCGCGTCGGCGGGGATGTTCGCCAGCGCATGATTGAGCGCCTCGACCTGCGCCGCCGCCTGCTTGCGAAACTCGGAGGTCTTGAGGTCCGCGAACTGGATGTGGCGATTCATCGCGAGATCAGGGCAATCAAGCTGGAGCAGGAAACCGGCGCGATAGATCGCCTCGTACTCAGTGCGCATCGCATCGGCGAGCGCGGCCAGATACGCATCGCGCGTGGAGTAATGATGATTCGCCAGGAACACCGAGATCACGCCCGGTGACGCCGCGCTCATGAAAACCTCTTCGGCCTTGACGCGCGCAATCGCGGCCTTCAGGTTCGCGATGTCGACCTCGAGATCATGCGTATCGCGATACTCGATGTCGCCGTTGCAGGCCGGCATCTTCAGCGCGGAGACCGGCGTTTGCGAAAAAAGCCGCGCACCGTAGCCGGGGAAGTCCTTGATATCGGCGAGCATGCCGGTCAGCGCATTCGATTCGCCGCCGAAGCCGGTCAGGCGATCCTTCACGTAAGTCGAATAGCCGACCTTGCTCATCTCGCCGTCGTTGATGACGTCGACGCCGGCTTCGACCTGCTTGCGGACGGTTTCGGTGACCGCGTCCCGAACTGCGGCGTCGAACTCCGCGCGATCGGTCAGGGTTCCCGCTTCCTTCGCGCTCAGCAGCGATAGCAAACCTTCGGGGCGTGGCAGGCTGCCGGTATGAGTGGTGAGGATTTTCTTGACGCTGCGTTTCATGTCCGATCCCTCCGCAAGATTCGGGACGGGAGCTTAACGCGGCGGCACGATTTCCTCCAAACGCCGGGTGCGAGGTCTAACGTCCGTGGCTGCTGACGGCGGCGTTTGGTACCGGGTTGGTTTCATTGCCGTTGGACGTCGCGGGCTGATCGAGCACGATGGTCGACTTCGTTTCGATGGGTTGCGGTTTGAAGTTCTTCGCCAGCGCTTGCAACGTCTCCTGCAAGGGTTTGAGGCCATCGAAGATTTTCGCCAGCTCCGCAATCCGCGTCTGAAATTCGCGCGCGGGATCGAGCAGTGCTGCCGCGGTGGAAAGGTTTTCATAGAAAGTTCTTTCGATCCCGTCGAATTGTTGGCGCAGCTCGCGCGAGGCATCGGCATTGAGCGCCGTTTGAAAGGTCCGGATTCCCTCGTAGGCTTTCGACAAGCGCTCCATCTCCGCCGTGAAGACCTTAACTTCGTCGATCGTGCGAGCGGTCTGATTGAGCACGCGTTCGAGTGGTTCCGCGACCTTGGTGATCTCGGAAACCTGGACTTCGAATTTCTTGAGCGGATCGAAAATCTTGAGCGCCGCGCGCCCCAATGCGGAGGTGCCGGTGCCTGGCGCATTGGCCCCCACGCTGTCATCGACTCCATTAACTTTTGCGAAGCGCTTTCTAATTTCGTCCAGCGATGCCATCAGGAAACCTCCCGTGAGGAAAAACTTGGAGAGTGATCGTCAATATCGCTCTGGTGTGAGTTTCGCGGATGCCTCGCGACGAGGCGACATCGAGTTTAGACGAGGCCCACGAAATCACATTCAAAAAATCGAAACCTAACAAATCTGCATGACCGACTAATCCGATGGCGACAGGATAACCGACCCACTGGTGGTGAGCGCATGATCGCCGCCGGAGCCGACCGCGTCGCCCGCGCATCCCGCGATGTTAAGGCCGCATCCGGGCATCGTGATCACATTGCCGAGCATGCTCGACACTGGCGCGACGTTGCTGAGCTCGCAGCCCTGGATATCGTCATCAGGCGAATTCAGTTTCAGCGAATAGACATCGCCCGGTTGCGCGCTGATTTCGCCCACCACGTTGCGAGTCTCATTGAAACCGAAAAAACTCATCGAGCCGCGGCACGTCGACGCAGATTTCGTATCCGGGTCGCTCAGGCATTGGATGTTGAATCCCACCTGCGTGACGGTAGGTGTGCAGTTCGGTTGTGGAGTCGGACCCGCCATCGATCCGTTGTAGTTGCGCGGCATGAAGGTGGCACTGCCGCTGCCGGAGAATCCCACCTGCATGCGCTTCGGCATCAGCGGGTTGGTTCCTCCGATCGCCTGCTGCTGTTGCTGCAGGGTGCGCTCGCTATCAGGGCTTTGCGCACGAGCAGACGCGGCGATCGTCGACAGTACGAGCGGGATAAGCAATGCGATGAGCTTATGTCGATTTGGCATGATGTTGCCGATGTGCGGCGCGATACGAGGCGACGAACTACCGTTAACAAGAATCCCGCTGGCGTGAAAGCCGCACGGGTTGTTCGTTGCCGCCAGTGCCCTACGTAGCGTCGCAAAATGACATCGCGCCGATCGCTCGATGCTTGAGCAGCTCCATTTTTTTCCAGCATTAGCGTTGGCGGCCAGTCACTTCGGGACACAAATCGAAGGCATTCGAATTGCTGTTTGTCTAATCGGCAGTCCCGATTCGATACGCCTCGCTATGCGAGAAAATCGCGGAGGCATCGGTCTGCCGGGACAACCGTGATCGAAGACCTGACAGCCAGTCTACGAGACATCGACCGCGCGATGGATTCGCGCGCCTCGATGAGGCGCGATGCGTGGGTGGTGAGGATGGTCAGGTTTGGCGCCGCGCCAGTGCTGGTCGCGGCACTCCTCAACGTCTTCCAGTTTCATGAGAAGACCGGACTTTATTGGTCGTGGGCGTTGGGATGCGCGTGGTTCAACGCCTTCCTGGGCGGCAGCACCTTGGCGATCAGTTTCGTCGAGGGTTTCACCAAAAAATGGCGTCCGGTGATGTTCGTGGTGCTTCTGGGTCTGATCGGAAGCGACACCGTGCTTGGCACCATCGGCCACGAGCCGAAGCTGCTCTTCATTTCGTTGATTTTGCTGATGGTCGGAACCGGATCGATCCTGCCGTGGTCGATTCGAATGCAGATCAGTTTCAACCTGCTATGCCTTGCGGTATGGGTGGCGCAGGATTTCTGGGTGCCGTCGCTCGATGGGATGGGCGCGTACAAGGTCCTCGCGCTCACCACGGCCGGGGCGCTCTCGTATTTTACCTGCTATCTGCGCGATCGATTCGTGCGTGAGTATGAGGAATCCGAGCGCGCTATCCTCGAGAGCGAAAGCTCGCTACGCCAAATCTTCGACGCCAACACTGACGGTATCAGCCTGATCGACCTGGAAACGCGCCGCATTCAGGATGTCAACGCGCATTTCCTCCGCATTTCCGGTTTTCGGCGCGAAGAGGTCATTGGCAAGACTATCGCCGAGCTGGCGGTATGGACCGATCGCGAGGCCTCCGAGGAATTCAATCGTCGCCTCCGGGCCGACGGCAGTATCACCAACATGGAAGTCAGCTTCCGGGTCAGTGAGGGGCGAATTATTCCATGCCTGCTGTCTTGCGTAGGGATTGTCATCCACGGCCGGCGATGTTTGATGACCTTGGCCCGTGACATTTCCGACTTGCGTCGCTCGCAGGAAAAATTCCGTCAGAGCGAGGCCACCCAACGCAGAATCTTCAACGCGACCCTCGATTGGATGTCGATCGTCGAGATGGCAACCGGCGACTATCTCGATGTCAACGAGTCGTTTGCTCGCGCCACCGGCTATTCGCACGACGAAATCGTCGGATCCAATTTCTACAAGATGGGGCTGTGGCCGGATGAGGCCGAATGGTCAGGCTTTACCGAAGCCCTGCTGACCAGGGGCGAAGTCCGGAATCATCCGGCGACGTTCCGGATGAAGGACGGGAAGCTGGTTCCAAGTTTGATCTCGGCGGTGCAGTGCGAGCTATGGGGAAAGTTATGCTGCATCTCCACTGCTCGCGACATCAGCGACCTGTCGGAAGCGCAGGAGAGGCTGCGCCGCAGCGAGGAGACTTTCCGCACGATCTTTAACGCCAGCCTCGATGCGATGAGCATCACCGACGCCGACGGCGGGCGCTACGTCGATGTCAATCCGGAATTTGTCCGCGCCACCGGCTTTAGCCGCGAGGAAATCATCGGCAAGAACGGCGACGATCTGAAGCAATGGGTCGATCTCAATCAGCGGGACGAATTCCGCCGCCTCCTCATCGAAAAGGGTGAAGTCCGCAATATGCAGGCCGAGGGACGCCGCAAGGATGGAAGCATCATTACTTGCCTTACCTCCGGCGTCATCGCCGAAGTTGGCGGAAAGCTCTGTTGTCTGGGGGTGACGCGCGATATTTCGGAGTTAAAGGCCGCCGAACAAAATCTGCGCAAGAGCGAAACCATGTTGCGCGCGATTTTCGATGCCAGCCTCGACAACATGGCGCTCATCGACCTGACCAATCAAAACATGATCGAGGTTAATCCCGAGCTCACCAAGACCATCGGTTACTCACGCGTCGAAATGATCGGCAAGCGATTTGATCGTCTCGTGCCGACCGTGGACCCGGAACGCCAGGGGAAGTTCCTTTCGATGCTCATGGAAGGCCGCGAGGTCCGCAACTACGAGATGGACATCGCCGATCGCGACGGACGCCCGCTGCCGATGCTGATCTCAGCTTCGATTCTTACTTTCGAGGGGCGGCTCTGCGCGCTGTCGGTCGCGCGTGACATCACCGATTTGGTCGCTGCACGGGAAGCCGCGCTCGCCGCCTCGAGGTCCAAGTCCGAATTTCTCTCCATCATGTCGCATGAGATTCGCACGCCGATGAACGCGATCCTCGGAATGGCGGATCTCATGGGCGAAAGTGAATTGAATTCCGAGCAGCGCCGCTATCTCGATACTATTTTGAGCAACGGCAACGCCTTGCTCGACCTCATCAACAGCATTCTCGACCTCGCGAAAGTCGAAAGCGGACGGCTCCATCTGGAAAATGTCGAATTCGATCTGGTCGAGCTGATCGAACATGCCGCGGATACCCTGGCGGTTCGCGCGCACGAGAAGGGAGTCGAGCTGGCGGTGCGATTTGCGCCCGAGGTCGCGCCGATGCTGACGGGCGATCCGTACCGATTGCGCCAGATAATGAACAATCTCATCGGCAACGCCATCAAGTTCACCCGGCAAGGCGAGGTTGTCGTCACTGTCGAGCGCAATCCCGATGTTAGCACGCCTGGAAATTTCCGCTTTTCGGTGCGCGACACCGGCATCGGCATTGCGCCCGAGAACATCGACAATGTGTTTTCGATTTTCACCCAGGCTGACACTTCCACCACTCGCAAGTTCGGCGGGAGCGGTTTGGGCCTCGCCATTGTGCAGCGGCTGGTCGCGCTGATGGGTGGCGAGGTCTGGATTGAAAGCGAACTGGGCAAAGGCAGTACCTTTTTCTTCACCGCTGATTTGAAGGCGGCACCCACCGAAGCGATCTCCGCGCCAGGCATTATCGAGAATCTGCAACTTCGCGATGTGCGAGTTCTTATCGATATCGAAAACGCCTCCTCGCGAGGCATCGCGGCCGATTTGCTGCGCGCCCAAGGATGCCTCGTGGTCGAGGCTTCATCGGAGGCTGCCGCGATTGCGGCCCTGGAGACTGCCAATCGCGAACACGCGGCTTTCAACCTTATGGTAGTCGATTGCGAAACGCAGGCGGGCGACGGGTTCGCGGTGCTGCGCCGCATTCGTGCCGCCGAGCCACACGCTCCGGTGATCCTGCTGGCAAACTCCCACGGCCTGGCGGCCAAGCTGCGACAAATGAGGCAGCAGGGCGTGAAAGACTACTGCATCAAGCCAATCAAGCGTGGCGATTTGTATCGCGCGATCGCTGAGGTAATCAGCAATGGCGCACCGGCCCATCCATCGCCGCAAGCTCCGCGCGGAGTTCTCGGGCCGAATGCGAGTCCACAGAAGATTACCGAGCGTCCGCTGCGAATTCTGCTCGCGGACGATTCGCCCGATAACCGTATGCTGATTCGCGCCTACACCAAGAAGACTCCCTACGTCCTTACCGAGGCGGAAAATGGACAGCTCGCGGTCGAGCGCTTCGTCGATGGCATCTACGATCTGGTCCTGATGGACATCCAGATGCCGGTGCTGGACGGCTACAGCGCCATTCGTGCGATTCGTAAGCGCGAGTTGGAAACCGGCGCCCGGCGCACCCCCATCATCGCTCTCACCGCTTCCGCGCTGGAAGAAGATGTGCGCCGCGCCAAGCAAGCCGGATGCGACATGCACGTCAGCAAGCCGATCAAGAAGTCGACGTTGTTGGACTCGATCGATCGCGCGATACGCACGGTCGACGAAACATCGGCGCCTGGCAACAACAACGTAATTTCGGCATCCTCGGCGGATTTCCACATCTAGTCGCGCGATTTTCGCGCTTGTGCGCGCTCCCGTTGCATCGCTATTAAACCGGAAGAGGTTTTGTGCGATGCCCAACCCCAAAGCTGCCGGTCTCTCTTCCGCTCGATTGGAAACCCTCGATCGCTTTATCCAGAGCCGCTACATCGATACCGGCAAAATTCCCGGCGCGCTGACGCTGATTGCGCGCCGCGGCGAAATCGCGCATTTCAGCGCGCTCGGTATGGCCGATGTCGAGCGCAAGAAGCCGGTGCGCGAGGACACCATCTTTCGCCTCTACTCGATGACCAAGCCGCTCACCAGCGTGGCGTTCATGATGCTGGTCGAGGAGGGGCTCACGGCGCTCGACGAGCCGGTGCATAACGTGATTCCCGAGTGGAAGGACCTTGGCGTGTACCAGGGCGGCTTCATGGAGACTTACCGCACTACGCGGCCCGCGCGCCCGATGCTGATGATCGATTTGCTGCGTCACACTTCGGGTCTTACCTATGGATTTCAGCAGACCACCAATGTCGATGCGGGTTATCGCAAGCTGCAAGTCGGCGAGCGAACCGCGGGCGAGACGCTGGACGGCATGATCGCGAAGCTCGCCGGGCTTCCGCTCGAGTTTTCGCCCGGCACCGCGTGGAACTATTCGCATTCCACCGATGTGCTCGGATACCTGGTCGGCAAGATTTCCGGGCAACCATTCGATGAGTTCCTGCGCATGCGCATCTTCGAGCCGCTGGGCATGAATGACACCGGATTTCATGTTCCGTCGGGGAAAGACTCGCGCTTCGCCGGGTGTTACGCCTTCACGCTGAAAAACCGCATGATGCTGTTCGACGATCCAACCAGGAGCCCTTATCTGCAGCCGCCCTCGATGGTCTCGGGCGGCGGCGGTGGGGTCGGGACGGCCTCGGACTACCTGCGCTTTTGCGGAATGCTGCTTAATGGCGGCACGCTCGACGGGGTCCAGATTCTCAGCCCGAAAACCATCGCGCTGATGACGCTGAATCATCTGCCCGATGGCAAAGACCTGCCGGCGCTGTCGCGCTCGCTCTTCAGCGAAGTGACTTACAGTGGCGTAGGCTTCGGGCTCGGCTTCGCGGTCACGCTTGACACGACGAAGACGATGCTCCCCGGCAGCATCGGCGATTATTTCTGGGGCGGCGCCGCATCGACCTATTTCTGGATCGATCCGCGCGAGGACCTGATCACAATTTTCATGACCCAGCTGATGCCGTCATCCACCTATGCGATCCGCCGCGAGCTCCGCACACTGGTGTATTCGGCTTTCAGCGAGGCGAATAGCTGAATCGATCAGGTCACCATGAAGTTTCTAAGCAATGGGGTCATCCCCATTTCGTTGAGGCGTCGCGAGGCGAATTTCCATTCTCCGCGTAACTTTGTGTACTCGTCTTCGTAGTAGCCCGACCCGATCCACTCCATCTCGACCTTGGCGTTGCGCAATTCCACGTAGCATCGCCCAGTCGCGCTGTTTTCGTTGCGCAATTCGATAACGTGAGTGTGAGTGTAGGGTCGGGGGTGCGTCTGGCTGATCAGATTCTCATACATTTTCTTAAGTTCGCGGCGGCCGCGGGTGACGACTTCATTTTCAGCGTTCTTTACTACGAAGCTTGCATTCTCGGTGAAGAGATTGATCAGACCGTCCAGATCATTTCGGCATATGCAGTCGCAGTAGTGCAGTGGAAGGTTGCGGATCGCTTCGCGGTCAGCAAGTTCACGGACTAATTCATCGGTCGTTTTCATAATCCTATCCCGAATTTCCGTTTATCTCGCGAAACATCCGGGTTCTTATTCCGGCGCTACGATTGTGGCAAATCCTGGTCCAGATTTTAGTCCAATCGCAGCGGAGGCAACACCTGTGGGAGCGAATATTGGTAGACGCGGCCATTCCAGTTGAAGGTTCCGACCGGGTCGCCAAAACTTCGATCGAATTCCCTGAGCTGCTCGTCATTATCGGCGGACTTGGTGTAGGCCGGCGCGTACGCGAGGTAGGTTGTTCGATCCGCCGCGATCACGGAGGGCAGCGGCGGGGAGAAATTCATCTCTAGGAAATGCTCGGCAGGACGCCATCCGTCGGCGGCGGTGTCGCGTTCGACCACGGGGGTCCATCGCGCGTCGGTGGAAGTGAAATCGATGCGCATCTCGCGATACTCGGGCGCGCCGGTCGCATCCTTGCGCAATTCGATGACACCGGGTGAATCGTCGGCCGGACTTCGGGTTGCCCCAACCGCCGCGGATGCGAGCTGCACTCCGCCACTCAATACGGCCGGTGCGTACTGGAGCGCCATCGCCCAGCACCCGCTGGCACTCAGTGCGAGCGCCGGCGCCAGCATTGCGATTGCGATCCGCGAAAGATTCCGATGCGCCACGGCATCGAGCCTAACATCGCGCATTATCTGAGTGTAGCCAATAGATACCAGATGTAGTGGAGCCCACGATGCGATCCGGATCATCGGTGCATCCGGGGGTCGAAAAATTCCGCCGAATGGCACATGCTTGGCCAGTTGTCCTCTGCTTCGCGGGGGCGGCGACAAGGAGAATGGCGATGCGCGCAATCACCGGCGAATTCAATATGACCAGGCTCGAAAACGTCATCTATGGTCCGGGCAAGGTAAGCGCGCTTGCGCGCGAACTCGCGAAGCGCAACGCCACGCGCGCGGTCATCGTTACCGGCAAGACGCTGGGCAAATCGAAACTGCTCGACAAGGTGAAGCAGGCCGCGGGCTCCGCGCTTGCGGGCGTGTTCTCCGCGACCTCGCAGCACGTGCCCTCGAAATCTGTCGAGGCGCTGATCGCCGAGGCGCGCCGTCTCAAGGCCGACTCGTTCATCACCTTCGGCGGCGGCACTCCCAACGATACCGCGAAGGGCGCCGCTAATGTTCTGCTGGGCGGCAAGCTTCCCGGCGGTGTCGATCTCTATGCGACTCCGGCGCCGGCGAATCCTGGCGCGGATTTTCCCGAGATCGCGATTCCGACCACGCTCTCCGCCGGCGAGTTCACCCCCTTCGCCGGCATGACGCATGAGGAGACGCGCGAGAAGGGCGGCGTCGGCGAGCCGCGCTTGCAGGCGAAAGCGGTAATACTCGATCCCGAGTTGACGCTGGAAACTCCCGCCTGGCTATGGGCGGGCACCGGGATGCGCGCGCTCGATCATGCGGTGGAAGGCGCTTACTCCAATCGCGCCAACCCAATCAGCGATGCGATGTCGGCGCGCGCGATCAAGCTCCTGAATGAGCATCTCAAGCTCTCGTTGCAGACTGCCGGTGAAGATGAGCTCTATCATCGCGGGCAATGTCAGATCGCGGCGTGGATGTCGATTTTTGGCGCGCTCAACACCCGCTTCGGCATCTCCCATGCGCTGGGGCATCAGATCGGCCCGACCTGGGATGTGCCGCATGGCTTCACGTCGTGCATCACCCTGCCGCATGCGATGCGTTTCATGGCGGAAATTTCGCCGCAGCGTTTCGGTCCGATCGCGGAAGGCTTCGGCATCCGCTTCGATGAGAAAAATCCGCGCCTGAGCGCCTACGAATGCGCCGATCGCGTCGCGCAATTCATCCGCCAGTTCGAAGTGCCGAGCCGGCTGCGCGATGTCGAGGTGCCGCAATCGCAGCTCTCGCGCATCGCCGAGACCGTGCTGCACGAGGTAAGCCGATCTCATACTGTTGATCGCGAGGTCACCCTCGAGGATCTCAGTCGCATTCTCGAGGCGGCATACTGAACACCTCGTACTGAAAAAAATTGAAAGGGCCTGAACTCCTGATGCATCGACACTTCCGCCGGTCGCACCTCGATCCGAATATCTTCAAGCGCTTGTTCCTTCTCGCCACGGCGGTCTTCCTCGCGGGATGCGGAGGCTTCGTCTATCCGCCGCCGACGATCCCCGAGTCGGTGCAAAAAGAGATGTTCCACATCAGCGATCCGATCGCGCTGCTGACTTTCGAGCCCGGTCGGACCAGCGGGCACATCATCGGCGAGCTACATCAATGGCCGCTTGCAGCGGGCGAAGGGATTCCGACCGGCAATTTTACCTATGTTGGCCAGTTCACCGTGACCACCAGGTCCGATGAAGACGGGATGCCGTCGGGCGCGGCAGGCTCGCGCAAGGTCTACTTCCACGAGGAGAAGCCGAAACAGGACTTCGCCGATGCGCGCGCGTATGAAGCGGGGGAGGAGGTCGCGCTCGACTCGATCTCGATGACGTTTTCGTTTCGGGAAAATCATAAGATCGTTGGGGTGCGGATGATTTCGCAGCAGAAAACCGCGCGCGCCTTCAGCTACAACGGCAAGAAAATCGATCCACCCAAGGATCGCGACACCGCCGACACCCTGCAGGGCGAATATTCGCCTGACGTCGGCGGATATATCCTGCGGAGCCTGAACGAATAATCCGAGTCGGGAGAGCGTCATATTAGAAGGCGCAGTATTTTTCTGATCCGGGTTGTTATCTCCAGCTACTTCTGAGATAGATTAGATATCGTGCGCTAAGGCGATACGCTTCAGCCAACGCATGCGCGACGATTGGTACGCATGCGGATTGTCTTTAGAACGCGCCTTTTCCGGGTTCTCTTGTAGGCCGCGATATGGCTTTCGAACATATCAACGAAAATCCGAAGCTGCTCGTCGTCGAGGATGATGAGGGCGCCCGAGCAGCGCTTGGTGATATTCTCGACCTCGAAGGCTACAACGTCGCGCTTTCAGCCAACGGTGCGGAGGCGCTGGACTATCTCCACCACGAACCGCTGCCCGATCTGATTATCCTCGATCTGCAGATGCCGGTGATGAATGGATGGCAATTTCGGCGCGAGCAAATCAAAATCGCCGAATTTGCCGCGGTGCCGGTTATCGTGATTACCGCCTTCCAGTCAGCGGGCGATATTGATGTGCGCGAGATCGTTCACAAGCCTATCGATATCGAGCGGTTGCTGCTTCTAATCCGCCAGCTACTTCTCGCAGTCCATTCCTACAATTAGTTTTCCCGGTTAACTATCCACGCAGCGGATGCGCGCGGCGGTATTCGCTGGCGACTTCCGACATGGTGACGAAGCTGACCCCGGGACGGCTGCGAATATGCTCGACCAGCTTTTCCAGCATCAGCAGCCGATGGCCGCGCCCGATTACCTGCGGATGCATCGTCAGCGTGTACACCCCCTCGCCGACGCGGTCGTATAGATAATCGAAATCGCCGGCCCAGATTTCGTAGACCGCCGCCGGCGACGACAAGCCCTGCTGGATGCCGCCGCGGCTGGTCACGTATTCGAAGGCAGGAAAATCGTCGAGGCCCCAGGTAAACGGAATCTCCACCACATCGATCGGCTTGCCGAACTGATAGGCCGCGTTGTCGGGCGCCTGGTCGCCGACGCGCATGTAATGCGGCGTGAAGTCATCGCCCATCAGACTCGAGTCGTAAAGAAAGCCGTGCTTGAGCAGCAGGCTCACCATGTTGAAGCTGAGTCCCGCGCCCGGTGACCGAAAGCCGATCGGGCGCTTGCCGGTGATATGCTCCAGGACCTCGTTGCCGCGAACCAGGATGCGCTCTTCTTCCTCGGGGCTCTTCGGATGCGAATGGAAGTAGCCATGGTTGCCGACCTCGTGACCTTCGGCCGCGATCCGGCGCGCAATTTCGGGGTAGGTTTCGGCGCTATGGCCGGGGACGAACCAGGTCGAGGGAATTTTCCACTCCCGCAGCATCGCGAGGAGTCGCAACGCGCCGACGCGGCCGAACTCGCCGCGTGAAATGGCACTGAGCGATTTCGCGCGAAATCCGCCCAGCCACAAAGAGATCGCATCAAAGTCGAAGGTGAGACACGCGGCGATTTTTTTAGCCATCAGCGTCGCTCCCCTTCCTCACTGGCATTTTTTCCTGCGCGAGAGCAAGCGGGAAATCACGCCGCTTGTGGCTGTTCGAGCTGCGAAGTGCAGTTCGGGCATCGCGAGGCCGCCAGCGGAATCGACGACATGCAGTACGGACAATCCTTGACCTTGGGTGGCTCGACCGGGACCGGCGTCTCGAAGCGTTCGGCCATCGTTTGGTACCACTGCACGATGATGAACATCGCGAAGGCCACAATCAGGAAGTCCAGTACGTTGTTGATGAACGCGCCGTAGTTGAAAGTCGCGGCGCCGGCCTTCTTCGCTGCGTCGAGCGAGGCGTAGGTTTTGCCATCGAGGCTGAGGAAGAGGCTGTTGAAATCGACCTTGCCGAGGACCAACCCAATCGGCGGCATGATGATATCGTTGACCAGCGAGGTCGCGATTTTGCCGAACGAGGCCCCAATCACGATACCGACCGCCATGTCGACCACGTTGCCTTTGATTGCGAAGTCCCGAAACTTTTTGAATTGATTTTGAAACATAGCGAGGCGTCCTTTCGCAGTTGCGGTTGAGGCGGCGCGGATAGGCATCGCGCGCGCGGACCAGCACCAAATAAATCGGACCGATTATCACGATGCGGATAGCGAAATGCTACCCGCGCGCACCCGTGGTGCGAGTTGCAGGGAAGGGTTACTTGCCGGTGCCGATCAGACTGACCATCGACGTCGGAGTGCTCGCGTTGCTCGAAATCGTCGCCGCGCCATTGTCGGGTCCCGCCATCGAAGGCATGAGCGTGATGCCGTACTGACATTTGCCGCCCGGCGCGAGAACGCCGTTAGTAAGGCAAGTGGTCTGCTTTCCGGTTACGAGGTGATAGTCGCTCGGCAGGATCAGCTGGAAGAGCGTGATCGGAAATGCGCTTGGATTGGCGATCTTCAACGCCTTGATGCCGCTGGTTTTGCCGACCTTGACGTTACCGAAGGAAAGCGGCTTCGTCGGCAGCACCAGTGACGGAAGCGCTGCCGTGCAAGGGTTGCTTTGCGGGACGCCTTGAAAATCGTCGAACCGGGTTATCGTTCCTCCATTGAGCGGATAGTTGAGTGCCAGCAAACGTCCGTACTGCTGCAAATCCCCGAATGTGCTGACGGTTCCCGTAATTCCCGAGCCGCCGAATCGCCAGTTACACGCGCCGCTCTTGTCGGGTCCAATGCTATAGAACGGATAAAACGCCGCGCCCGCGGGAGGATTCGTACATCCGACCCCGGTGGTGGTATCGCACTGCGGTTCGAAGGCCGGCATGTCGGCTTCGAAGACGGTCATATCGTAGTTCGCGAGCGGTCCAGGGGTTGCGGGATTTAGCAGCGGAGCTGTGAACGAAATCGGCGCCGGATGGAATTTCGCATCCGTTGCGGGGTTGGTCCCGGGCCAGTCCAGGTTGTAGCTGGGCCCATCGAAATCCAGGTCCGCATCGATGCAGCCGCCGATTTTTATTCGCGGCGAATCCGAGGGTGGGAAGCATTCGGTGTGGTCCGCCTCGCTCGGTTGCAGACAGACGCCGCTGGGGTCGACCGAGGCGCAATAGTCGAAGTGACCGATCTCATCCGAAAACACGACGTTGTACGAATGCGCCACCCACGGAACCCGGGTGTGCGGACCCGAGGTCGCGTACATCGGATGGAAGACATACGGCGTGCTGGTGCAACTCGAGGCAGTGGGCGCGAAGTTCACCTGCGCGAAGCCATTGGCGATGCTCGCGGTCATCGAGCCCTTCTGATGGGTGGTGTTGTCGTAGATCACCACCTCGAAGCCATCGGCGGTGTCATGCATGTCGAGGGTGATGCTGTCGCCGGGATTCATCAGCAGATCGGTTTTGAGGTTGGGCTGAATTATTACTGGGTTCAGCGGATTGGCCGGGGTGTCCGAGATTCCGCTTTTGGTGATGAAGGCGAAGTTAACCGTTTCATCACCGATCGAATTCACGCACGCGGAATTGTTGTCCACATTGGTGCCGGCATCGAAGTTGTAGCTGTCGATGGTTAGCGCGGCGCACCAATGTCTTGCGTCGCATGAGGTTACCCATCCTGGCGGGTAGAACTGCATCTCCATGAAGGCCGTGCCGGGATGCTTGCCGATGAAGTCGGCGGCAGTTGGATCAGGATTGTCGAAAATATTGGCGTCAGTGTCGGGGACGCAGGCGTTGCTGAATTCCGGGAATGACTGGGTGTCGCACATCGCGATCCCGAACCAGAATGCGGGATGCAACTGGAAATTGAAGGTGCCGCCGGTACCATTTTGCTTCGGCAGTTTAGGAGGATCTTTGGGCAGCGTGAGGTTGTAGATCGCGGCATTACCGGCGCCCGGCGTCGCCGAATAAAACAACAGCGAGGGCTCATCGTGCCCGATGTGCTTGCCGTCGGTGTAGTTGAACGCATTTTCGGTGCATAGATACTCATGCCGCTCGCAGAACGATGATCCGTTCCAGCTCGCCGCAGAGACTGCGGGCAACATGAAAACTTGAGCGACGATTACCACCATCGTCGCGAAGGACGCCCGCAGGAGCCGTCGCGCGATCGTTCTGATGAAGAAATCCTCCGGTCGCAACATCTCGATGTGAGCGCCGCCCCTCCTGAAGTGGCAATTAGGTTTTGGGCAAATTCGCGGCCTCCAACTTGTCGAGGCGCTCCTTGAGTTTGCGATTGTCCTCGCGAAGCTTGTCCATCTCGCTGCGCAGCCGATTGCCTTCCTCGATGCGGGTGCGCCCGGCGAGTAGCGAATCGATCGCACTCTGCGCGCGGCGGCGAATGCGCCCGTCGAGATCGCGATCGAGGAGCCGTCGCAGCGGGCCTATCGCGCCGGCATCACCGATTTCCTCGAAAGCACTGGGGATGCGGATCCGCACCATGAACTCGGGGTCGTCGATCAGCGGCGTCAGGAAATCCACGATCGCGTCACGATGGCTCTCGTTGAGCTTCGCAAACCTTGCGAGCGCGCCAACCGCGGCGACGCGCGCGCGTGGCGGCTTGCCGTAGGCGCACCACTGGCGGGCGACCTCGATGCCGCGCTCGTCGCGCAACTCGGCCATCGCGCCCAGCGCATTGGCGCGCATCGTCTCGAGGTAGGAATCCTTGGTTAGCGCATTTTGCAGATGCGGAAACGCACTCGCCTCGCGAGTGCGGCCGAGCGCGTACACCGATTCCGATTCGACGAAGTAACTGGCGTCACCTTTTTCCAGCACCGCCGCGAGCGCCCGCGCGGCCTCGGCATCGCCGCGAAATTCCCCGAGCGCGCGAGCGACCGCACGCCGCGCCTTCGGATGCGCGAGGCCGAGACCCTCGATCAGCGCCTCGCGCGCGTCGGAACTCCTTACGGTGCCGAGCGCGGCGGCCGCATCGGCCTGCACGCCCCAGAATTTGTCATTGAGCATCGCTTCGCGCAGCGCGGTGACTGCCTGTGGACTTCCCTCGCGGCCGAGCTCGCGCGCGGCCTCGGCGCGACCGATTGCTTCAGGCGCATGCTTGAGGATTTTCTCCAACGCCTCGCGCCCGCGCTTATGCTTAAAAGTCTTGAGTACATCGAAGCCCGGATCGACGCGAACCGCTTTGGGAGCCGACGCGGCGGGCAGATGAAAGATGTTGTCCTTCTCCTTGATCTCCACCTGATGGCGCACTTCGTTGCCGTCGGCATCCATCAGCGCGATGGTGACGGGGAAGCGAAACACCGGCGTGGTATCCGAGGTCTTGTGAGTCTGCTTGACGGTGACGCTGGCGAGCTTCTGCTTGTCATCGTAACCGCTCGAAATTTCCAGCTCCGGATGCCCCTCCTTGTATACCCATTGATCGAAAAAGAAATCCAGGTTGCGTCCGGTCGCGTCTTCGACGGCGCGCTGCAGGTCCTGCGTGATCACATTGTGGCCACGATGGCGCGTGCAGTAGAGATTCAGCGATTTGAAAAACAACTCGTCGCCGACGGTGCGCCGCAGCATGTGCAGCACCAGGCTGCCCTTCTCATATAGATGACGATCGAAGAGCTCGATGGGCGCGCGATACTTGTTGGTGACAATGGGTCGCCGATAGGAGCGCGAATCTTCATCGATGATCGCCATCCGATCCTGGCGCAGGTTCCACGCGAACTCGTCGGCGCCCTTGTCCTCCTCGCACCACAACGCCTCGAAGTAAGTCGCGAAGCCCTCGTTGAGCCATGCGTGGGACCAGTCGCGGCAAGTCAACAGATCGCCCCACCATTGATGCGCCAGTTCGTGCGCGACGAGCGGGTCGCTGGAAAAATCGAGATGCGCGCGCGCGTCATGCATCGTGTCGGCGGTTTGCGTGGTGGCGGAAGTATTTTCCATTCCGCCGAAAATGAAATCCGCGACCGCGACCTGCGCATACTTGGCATAAGGGTAGGGCACGCCGATCGCCTTTTCGAAAAATTGGATCATGCGCGGCGTGTTGCCGAATGCGCGGCGCGCATCGTCCTCGCGGCCCGCGCGGCAGTAGTAGGTGACCGGAGTATTGCCCGCGAAGTCGCGAATCTCGACGAACTCGCCCGCCACGAGGCTCATCAGGTACGACGAATGCGGAACATCGTGGCGCCAATGAAAAGTGCGCGTGTGCTCGGCGCGATTGAGGTTGCTCGAGAGCAGCTCACCGTTGGAAACCGCGGTGAAAGTTTCCGGCACCGTCGCCACGATTTCGCTGGTGACGCGATCATTCGGATAGTCGTAGCAAGGGAACCAATAGCGCGAGTCCTCGTCCTCGCCCTGCGTCCATGCTTCCAGCGGCTTGTCTGGATAGCCGGCATCGGGGCCGATGAAATACAGCCCGCGTCGAGGCCGCGCGGAATAATCGATCGCAACTTCGACCTCGTCGCCGGCATGCAGCGCGCGCTCCAGCGGGATGCGCAATTTCTCATCGCTATGGTCGAACGAATGCGCCTCGCCACCGATGCGCACCGCGGTGATCTCCATTTCGGCGGCATCGAATTCCAGTTTCGCGAGGCCATCGAGAATCGCGGCCACGGTATGCGTCGCGGTGCCGATGATGCGCCGTGTCTTGAAGTCGAGCGTGACCTGCAACTTGATGTGCTTGACGTCGACCACGCGGTCGCGCGGCCACTTCGGTTCGACATAGTCGGGCTGAAACGGACGCCGGGCGCCGTTGATGAATGAGCCAAAGGCGGACTCGTCAGCGAACTGGTTGCTCATCGCGAGACAATCGAAAAAGCGCGGCTTATGCATGGGTGAAAATGTAGGGGAGGCCTCGCACCTCGCGCAATGCCGCGCTGTAGTCGGTGTGAGATTCGTTCGAAGCCGGAGAGTGTGGTGTAATCGGTCATCATGAAACGAAACGCGGCGAAAAAGGCTCGCGAGAAACGCCCAGTACGAGCCAAAAAGATCGATCCGGTCGAGGAGCGGATGAAAGAAATGGAGCGAAGAGGCGAGCTCATTTTCGAGCCTCAAACCAATTTCGGCCCGCTGCCTGTGCTGAAGCTGGCAAGGAAATTTCGGAAGGGCGAGTGGGAACGAATTCTCCGAGCTGCCAAAGGCGGCTAACCGTTTCGCTTTGGCGGCGCGACGCCGTATTGCGATTGACCGACCTTTGATGGGTTTTGCGTCGAGGTTGGTGGCAACCTTCAATTTGAAGGCTCATGATGCGCTGGTCGTTGCGGTGGCACAGGCGTTGGGTGTGCCCCATATCGCATCCTTCGATCGCGACTTTCGGCGCGTCGATGGAATCGAGCTTTGGGATGGAGTGCTATCAGCCTGATTCTACTGCGAGGATGACGCCTTCATTCGGCGCGAGTGGGATGTTGCCGCTCACGATGCCTTCACGAGCCGATGTGCTGAGCAGCATCGAGGCGCGAGGAATCTCGATGTGGCGCGGCGCGTCCGAAAAATTCACTGCCACCATCACGTGCTCACTCGGTGTCTCGCGATGGAAGATGAGGCAGTCCTCGGGTGCGTTTGCCTCGGTGCGATAAGTCCCTTCCGAGAGCGCGCGGTTGGTTTTGCGCAGATGAATCATGCGCCGATACAGCGACAGCATCGAGGATGAATCGCCCAGCTGCTTTTCCACATTGATAGCCTCGCAGTCGCCGAGCGGTAGCCACGCTTCCGATGCGCCGGTGAAGCCGCCGTTGCGCGAGGCATTCCACTGCATCGGCGTGCGGCATCCGTCGCGCCCGACCGGATCGCGTTTGCGATTGGCGGGAATCGCGACCTCGCGCATGCCGATTTCCTCGCCATAGTAGATGAACGGCGTGCCGCGCATCGTGAGCAGCAGTACCACCGCCATCCGCGCGCGAGCCTCGCCATCGATGGCGCCGTAGCGGGTGATGTGACGCGGAAAATCGTGATTCGAAAGCGTGTAGGTCGGCCACGCATCCGCGCCGAGGCTGGCCTCGACTTCCTCGATACGCGAGCGGAAGGCGCTCGCCTTCCACGGCGAGAACAGGAAGCGAAAGTTGAACGCCTGCTGCAACTCATCGGGACGAAGGTAGTCTGCGAGTGAGCGCGGATCGCGAGGCCACACTTCACCGACCATCATGCGATCGCCGATAGCTATCGAGCACGCGCCGAAAGCCTCGGATGATCTCATGCACCTCGGGCTGGTCGGAGCTGTAGCGCTGCTCGTAGGCGAGCCGCTCGAGTTGCGATAGCTGCTGTCCGGCAGGGACTTCAGGATTGTCGCGAAACTGCGCGTCCTTGATCATTTGCGCGATGACGTCGACACGAAATCCATCGGCGCCGCGGTCGAGCCAGAAGCGAAGGACGTTGTGCATTGCCTCGACGACTTCCGGATTGCGAAAGTTGAGGTCGGGCTGCTCGCGCAAAAACGAATGCAGATACCATTCGCCGCTCGCTGCATCGAGCTCCCATGCCGAGCCGCCGAAGGTGCTCTTCCAGTTGTTCGGAGGACCGCCATTTCGACCCGGATGCCATACATACCAGTCGCGTTTCAGATTGCTCCGCGAGGATCGCGATTCGAGGAACCATCGATGCTGATCCGAGGTGTGATTCGGCACCAGGTCGAGCACGATGCGGATGCCGCGCCGATGCGCCTCCGCTAACAGCCGGTCAAAGCTCGCCAGCGTGCCGAGGTCCCGATGCACGTCGCAGTAGTCACTGACGTCGTAGCCCCAGTCTTTCAGTGGCGACGGATTGATGGGGCTCAGCCAGATCGCATCGATGCCGAGCGCCGCGAGATAATCGAGATGCGCGGTGACGCCGTCGAGGTCGCCGATGCCGTCGCCATTCGAATCCGCAAAACTGCGCGGATAGATCTGGTAGAAGACTGCGTCCTGCCACCAATGGCGAGGCATTTATATCGCGCGCGAGCCCATCATCTCGACGAAGTTGCTGGTATAGAATCGATGCTTCGCGTCCTCATCGATGCCGACCGTCGAATTTTCGAAGCGCTTCAGCGGATTGCGCCCGCCCTCGATGTGCGGGTAGTCCGACGAGAACAGGCATAGCTCCGGCCCGGCCTGCTCGATGATCCATCCGACCGGCTCATGCGGATATGGCGTGAACTTGAGTTGACGGCGCACGTAGTCCGACGCCTTCATCGGCAGGCGCAACGAAGGTTCCGTGCGTACGAAGGTGTCCTGCGAGATGTCGAGGCGCTTCAGCCACGGCACGATCCACAGCGCGCCCTGCTCGATACATCCGCCACGCAGGCGCGGGAATTTTTCGAAGATGCCGTCGAGCACCATCGCGGAGAGAAACGTCTCCGGTCCGTAATGCCCGACCATGAAATCCTTGGAATGAAAATTCTCGCCGCCGCCGAGGAAATCGGTCACCGGGCGATCGTTTTTGAAAAATGCCTTCGGAAATGGCATTCCACCGCCGCCGACGTGCAGCATGAAGGGGACGTCGGCATCCTGAAGGCGCGCCCACACCCCGTCATACTTCGGATGCGTCGGCGAAATCTCCGGCGGCACCGACGGAAGATGAATCGCGGCGCATCCGAGCGCGATTGCCTCGTCGATTTCGCGCACCGCAAACTCCACGTCATCGAGCGGGACGAAGCCGACCGCCATCAGTCGGCGGTCGCCAGCGCAAAATTCCGCGATGGCGCGATTGTGTGCCCGCGCGCCGCCATACACCACCTTCGGATCGGCTTCGCCGCGTTTGAAGATGCCCCAAAAATGTGAGAGCGCAAACGTCGTGAACACCAGCTGCTGATTGAAGCCGAGCAGGTTGAGCGCATGAGTGCGCTCCGCAGGATCGAATGCGCCGAGCGCCTTCCATCCTTTATATAGCATCAGATTGGCCTCGGCCTCTGCGACCGCCGCGCGATCGTTCTTGCGTTTTTCCGCCGCGCTGACCGCCTGCTCGACCTGGTAGGCTATGCCACCGGCGGTGAGGTCCAGCGGCGCGAGGCGCTCGCGAATGCTGGGGTCGGCGTAGCGCGTCATCCAGTCGCGCGTTTCCATCACATGGCTATCGGCGTCGTTGAAGATGCGGCCTTGGGCGTACGGCATGATGCTTCGATCTCCTGAGCAATAGTTGCGCGGAATCACCCTGCGCACGAAGGACTAAAATAATCGAAGACTCGCCGACGGTATAGCAGGCAAGCTCGTGGGATCGGTCGGTGCCAGGCGGGTTGGAGCCGCGCGCGTGATGGAGTGCCAACCGCCGGCGAATGCGATGCGTGGTTCAGCGGAAAGAGCATCCTTCCGATCCACCACCTCCGGGCGAGGATGCCCTCCGATTTTTCGAAATTGGCACGCTGCGCAAGGTCGCGGCGTCGAGGATGCCCAGGCTCCGGCGACAGAAGCGGACCAGTGTCGCGATGAGATCCTCGTCTGGATTGATCGCTCCGATCGGCGAGAGCGGGCCAACCATCGATTCGGAAATCGCACCGACGATCGCCGCCGCGCTGAGCTCAACATTCTGTGGAGGAATCTCGCCCGCCGCGATCCCCTGGCGCAACAGCTTCGCCATCCGGCGGCAATACTCGCGCCGATAGACCAGCCGCTCCGCATCGACGGACGCATCGACCGGTTCATAGGCCAACGCCCACGCCAACCGGCGCTTGCGCAGCGCGCGCCGCGCGAAGGTCGCGATGATCGCCTCCAGCCGCTCTATGGAGTTGCCCGAAGCGGCGGCGTTTTTCATTGCGACGATGTCTCGCTTCGCTGACTCGCGCACCAATTCGACGAACAGATCGGCCTTGGAGGGAAAATGCCGATAGAGGGTGCCGGCCGCGACGCCGCATCTTTCGGCGATAGCCTGCACCGAGGCGGCCGCATAGCCGCCTGCTTCGAGAATGTTTCGCGCTTCGAAGAGCAGCCGGTCGCGGGTACTCTTCGGCACCTCTGTTGCGGATGACCCGGAGTCAGCGGGCGGTTTCTTCGATGCCATCGCGCGATCCATTTAACGAGCTTCTGCGTGAGTCGATGAAGCCGATTTCCGCCAGCGCCGCATCGAGCGAACGATGGAAGTGCGCGAGCGCCTGCTCGAAACGCCCGAACTCCAGGAATTCGTTGGCGCCGCTCCTGAGGCCGCGCTGAATCCCCGCCGCAACGTCGCGATCCTCCACGGCACCGAGCTTGATGAAATCCTCGCCGCGCTTCACCTCCGCTTGCGCGTCTTGTTGCTCGATTGCACGGTCCGTGACCGTGTAGCTGATCGCCAGTGTGCGATCGATCGCGAGCGGTTCGAGAACGATGACCACGATGTTGGCCGGAAACGTCGTAACCATTA
Source organism: uncultured delta proteobacterium (assembly GCA_963761255.1). Classification (GTDB taxonomy): domain Bacteria; phylum Desulfobacterota; class Binatia; order Binatales; family Binataceae; genus DATGKG01. The sequence continues at coordinate 673,035 of CAVXGH010000005.1, read as the reverse complement.
CATTCGGAAACAGATGGTAGACATAAGTGACGAATCCGGCGGCGGTGCGATCGGAGGGTGGAACCTCGCGCATTTTGCTAATGCGCCGGTAGGGATATGCGACCCGGCTGTTCCGGCCGAAATGTTCGACCACATTGAGATTATCGAACTGCACCGGATAGAAAGTGTCACGATGCAGCGGGCGGATGTGGTAGCCCTCGATAAAGCCTTCGGTGAAAATCTTCCAGTTCGCCGGCACTTCGATTTCAGTAGTGCGATGCAGCCGATGCGATGCGGATACCAGCGGTGGAAGATTTTCAAAAAATGCTTCGGTTGGTATCGCGCCGTCTTGAGTGATGAACACCAGCCCGTGACGCTCGATGGCGAGGACCGGCGCCAAGCCTCGCGAGTCCCGGTTCAGACCGGGAAAGCCATGTTCGTCCGGCACGTGGCGAAGGTTGCCCTCGAGGCCATAGGTCCATCCGTGATACCGGCACACGAACGCCTTCTGACAGCCGCTCCCGTTGGCGAGCTCCATCCCGCGATGGCGACAGGCATTGCGGAATGCGCGCACGACCCCGTCGCTTCCGCGCACCGCGAGTATCGGAGTGCCGGCCACATTTCGCGCGAGGTAGGAGCCGTTCTCCGGCAACGCGGCTGACGGACAGAAGGGAACCGGGTGGCGGCGCAGGACTTCCAGCTCGGCGGCGAATCGTTCGGGCGACAGGTAGTTCGCGACCGGCTCGCGCCAGGTCGCATCGCTAAGATCCGTGGTCTGATGGTCGAGGTGATCGAAAATCCGCTGCACCACCGCGCGATCGTCCAACAGGTTACTCATGGGAAGTTCTCCGTGCGCTGTTCGAGCGATGTGAATCTGGTTTCACATCATTGTGAATCAGGATTCACATGTCAACCGGAAGAACAGAGGCTACGCGGGCCAGAGCCAGGCGGCGCCGCGGACGCCCGACGAATCGCCATGCAGCGCGCGCACCACCGGCGTCTCGACCCCATCGGAAAAGACATAACGCTGGAGGAGAGCGGGAACGTTGCGATGGAGCCGCGCGATATTCGACAGCCCACCGCCGAGCACGATCATATCGGGATCAACGATGTTGATGACGTGCGCGAGGCCGCGCGCGAGGCGATCTTCGTAGGTCGCCATCACCGCCAGCGCATCGAGGTCGCCGCCTTCCGCTGCCGAAGCGATCTCATTCGCGCTCGAATCCTTGCTGGTACGAGTCCGAAACTCGCGCGCGAGGCCGGACCCCGAGAGGAACGTCTCGATACATCCGGTCTTGCCGCAGTAGCAGAGCGGACCCGGGAGCTCCTCGGCGCGCGGCCAGGGGAGGGGATTATGACCCCATTCGCCGGCGATGCGATTGCGGCCCGACACGATGCGCCGATCGATCACGATTCCCGCGCCCACGCCAGTTCCGAGGATGACGCCGAAGACTACCGAGGAATCGCGCGAGGCATCGCGCGCGGCGCCATCGACGGCTTCCGAGAGCGCGAAGCAGTTGGCGTCGTTCTCGATACGCACCGCGCGACTGAGAGTGGCGGCCAGATCGCGATCCAACGGGCGTCCGTTGAGGACGGTGCTGTTCGAATTTTTGATGAATCCGGTGCGCGGCGAGATTGCGCCCGGCGTGCCGATACCCACCGATCCCGGCCCGAATTGCCGCTCGATCGATGCGACCAAATCCGCGATCGCTTTGAGGATAGCCTCGTAGTTGCCGGCCGGGGTCGCGACGCGATGGCGAAAGATCTCGCGGCCCTCGTCGCCGAGCGCGATCGCCTCAATCTTGGTCCCGCCCAAATCGATGCCTATCCGCATGTTTCACCCCATTTGCGCCATCGCCCACTCTGGTTCAGAGTGACATTATGGGTAGAGCGACAGCAACTAAGGTTCGTTCGAAATCGCGCCAGAATTCCAGACCGAATCTCGATCGATTTGATTTCGTCGGTGAAAGCAGCATCGACGAACGAAAAAGAATCTCGCTGGCGAAGGTGTTGCCAGTACTCAAGAAGTCAGTCCCCAACAGTTCAAGGCTCCGATTCATGGTTTACGTCAACAAGGCTGGACAGATTCTTCTCGAACCGAGCGTGTCGATTCCGCTTCGCGAGGCATGGCTTTACAAGAATCCTGCGGCGTTTGCCAAACTTCAGGAAGGCTTGTCTCAACTCGGCACCCGGCAACCTCGCTCGCTCGGTTCGTTTGCGAAGTTCGTCGATGACGAAATCGACTAAATGCCGAACGCGCTCCTTTTTCTTCCTCGAGCGGAAGAGGACCTGAAGGAGTTGAAGGCCGCTCGAGGCAAGGACCGAGCAACTCACAGCGGTGCAAAAAGCTTTGGGATTGTTGCAAACGAATGTTCGGCACCCTGGATTGAATACTCACAAATTTCACAGCCGGAGAGGCCCTCAAGGTCAGGAGGTTTTTGAGCCGTATGCTGAAAACCGAACTCCCGCCGCATTTCGCATTTTCTGGTGTTACGGAAATCGACGCGAAATTATCATCATAGCGATCACTCAACACCCCTGATCCCCCACTCGCCACTGAGTGCCAGTTCATTTACGATACCTTCGAAGATGGCCGAAACCGAACTTCATCGATCCTCAGGATCTGGTGCCGAGCGCGCCACTCTCGCAAACGCGACGGTGCTGATTGCCGACGACGACCCCGCCATCCGGCTGGTGGTGCGCCATCGCCTCGAAGCCGACGGCTGCCACGTCGAGGAAGCCTCCGACAGCCAGGCTGCGCTCGAAGCGCTGCGCACGGGCCGTTTCGATGTTGCGCTGGTCGACATCATCATGCCGGGGATGGGCGGCCTCGAAGTGCTGTCGACGGCGAAGGCCGAGAGCATCCGTACCCTCATCATCGTAATTACCGCGGCGAGCACGATGAACAACGCGGTCGAGGCGATGAAGCGTGGCGCGCACGACTACCTCACCAAGCCATTCGCGAATCTCGACCTGGTGGCGGCGGCGATTCGGCGTGCGGTCGAAATTTCGAATCAGGCCGCCAAGGCGGCCGAGCTCGACTACCTCAAGGAAAGCGTCGCGCCGAAGCTGGCCGGCGGCGAGATCATCGGGCGCAGCCCCGCGATGCAGGAAGTCTACAAGCTGGTGGGGCGGCTGGTTACAAATGATGCCGCGGTCCTTATTTATGGCGAAAGCGGCACCGGCAAGGACCTCGTCGCGCGGACCATCCATTTCAAATCGGCGCGTTCGGCGGCGCCCTTCGTCGCGGTGAACTGCTCGGCCATCCCGCACGGGCTGCTGGAAAGCGAACTCTTCGGGCATGAGCGTGGATCGTTTACGGGTGCGACCGAGCGGCGCGCGGGAAAATTCGAGACCGCGGAAACCGGCACGCTCTTCCTCGATGAGATCGGCGACCTGCCGCTCGAGCTGCAACCGAAACTGCTGCGCGCGTTGCAGGAACGCGAGTTCAACCGCGTCGGCGGGACCGACACGCTGAAGCTGCGCGCCCGCGTCATCGCGGCCACCAACCAGGACCTCGAAGCGGCGGTGCGTGCGAAGCGCTTTCGCGAGGACCTCTACTTCCGCCTCCGCGTGATTCCGATCCAGATGCCTCCCCTGCGCGACCGGCGCGAGGACATCCCGGAGCTCGCGGAATACTTCGTCGCGAAGGCCGCGCGCGAGATGGGTGCCAAGACCACCACGCTCGGGCCCGCCGCGATCGTGAAGCTCAAGGCCTACGACTGGCCCGGCAACGTGCGCGAGCTGGAAAACACGGTGATGCGCGCCGCGTTGCTCGCGCCGGGCACCGCGATTCGCCCGGAAGATATCGAGCTGGAGCATTCGGCCAGCGGGCAACGGCGCACGACGACGACCGATGGCGCCGAGTTGAATGATCTCATCTCGCAGCGCGTCTCGGAATGGTTCGACGATCCCAACGGCGAGGAGCCTCGCGACCTCTATCAGCGGATGGTATCGGAGCTGGAGCGGCCGCTGATCGAATTGGCGCTCAAGCGCGCGGGCGGCAATCAGGTGAAGGCGGCGCGAATGCTGGGGCTTAATCGCAACACGCTGCGCAAGAAAATCACCGACCACAAAATCGCGCTGACGAAGTATCCGGGGCAGCCCTAGCAGGTCATGAAACTTCCCTCGCATTTCTATGCGATCGTCGATCCGATTGCCGGTCACGATCCGGTCGAACTCGCGCGCATCCTGCTCGAGGCTGGCGCGCGCATCATGCAACTGCGGCTCAAGGATGTGCCGACGCGCGACTTCTTGGCGGCCGCGCGCGCAATCTCGCAGCTATGCCATCGGCGCGACGCCATCTTCATCGTGAATGATCGCATCGACATCACGATGCTGTCCGATGCCGACGGCGTGCATCTCGGACAGAATGATCTGCCGCTCGAAGCGGGCCGCGAGTTGCTCGGACCTGACAAAATCATCGGCGTGTCAACCTCGAATGTGGACCTCGCGCGCGCGGCGGAAGCGGGCGGCGCCGATTACATCGGTTTCGGTCCGATGTATCCAGGCGGTTTGAAGAATACGAAGGAAGGGCGCGGCCTCGAGCGATTGGCGCAGGTGCGCGCGGCGGTGAAGCTTCCGATTATTGCGATTGGCGGCATCACCGAGGCGACCGTTCCCGAGGTCCTCGGCGCGGGCGCCAACGCTGCCGCGATCATCACCGATGTGGTGAAAGCCCCGGACATCGCGGCGAAGATCAAATCGATCCTCGCGATCAAGTCCCAATGATTTTGGGTTTGGAGCTACGGCCGTCGTCTTTTTGACATCTGATGCGTGATGCGTGATGATCTGCATCATGCGGACGACTTTAGATATCGACGAAGACGTGCTCGAGAGCGCCAAGGCAATCGCCGCGAGCCGGAGAACTACAACAGGCCATATTATTTCGGAGTTGCTGCGTAATGCGTTGGCGCCAAAAGAGCGCTCCCCGCGTAAACGAAACGGTATCCGGCTCCTGCCGGCACGAAAGGGAGCACGCTTGGTCACGCTCGAGATAGTGAATCAGCTTCGGGATGAAGACTAAGGCCGGCGCGATCGCTCTGCTCGACGTAAACGTTCTGATAGCGTTATCCGATCCCACCCACGCGTTTTATAGCGCTGCTCACCGCTGGTTTGCAGAGCATCGCTCGGAAGGATGGGCTACCTGCGTCCTTACAGAAAACGCATTCGTTCGTATAACGTCCAGTCCGGCTTATCCGGGCCGGCGTACGACCGCGGAGGATGCGGTCGAGCGCTTGCGCGACTCGTGTTCGGATGGTCAACACAGTTTCTGGTCTGAGTCGTTAAGCATTCGCGAGCACGACCGGTTCCATTGGCATCACGTTCAGGGAGCGCGGCAACTTACCGACGTTTACCTTCTCGCGCTGGCCGTTTCGAACAGTGGCTGTTTGGCCACTTTCGATTCGACCATTTCGCTTAGGGCTGTGCTCGGCGCGTCTGCGCACCATCTCCAAGTCCTTGCAAGATGACTGCGATACGATTTTGACCGAACCTTGCTAGGCGGCGGCGGTGGCGGTGATGCGCGAGCGGGAACGCTGCTGCTCGGTTTCGTAGGGCAGGCAGGCCCAGGTCGCTACCGCTCCGAGAACGCTGAGCACGAAGCAAATCTGGAATGCGACCGTGTAGGTTCCGGTCGCATCGAAAATCTTGCCCAGCATGACCGGGCCGATGAACGCGCCCAGGGTGTTGAAGACTCCCGCTACGCCCGCAATCGCGCCGAAGCGCTTCAAACCGAGGCATTCCGCGGTCAGCAGCGGAATCAGCACCAGCGGTGCGCCGAGGGTCAGACCGAACATCGCGACGAATGGATATAACAGCAGGGGATTGCGCGCCCCGAAGATGAGCACCATTCCGATCGCCGCGCCGATGAAGTTCACCATCAATGCCACCCGGGGACTAATTCGATCAGATGCGGATCCCATGATGAGTTTGCCGGCGGTGGTGAACAGAAACACGATGCTCATCATGCCCGCCGCAAACTCCGCCTTGTAGGAGAGACCGATCATGTACGGAATGAAATGCAGGCCGACACCCGCGGCGAGGGTGGCGTAGAGGAATTGCGCGATGCATAGCATCCAGAAGGAGCGAGTGCGAAACGCCGCCGAAAGTTCAAAACCAGGGAGCGCGTCGGCTCGTTGCGCGACCGAAACTTTCTCTCCGGGCGCATCGTCAGGGCGGGTTCGGATCGCCACCAGCACGATGGGAATTACGATGACGAACATCGGGATGGCTAACACCAGGTAGCCGGTGCGCCACGATCCGCCCCATGCGATGGCGTGGCTGGCGACCACCGTCATCACCGCGCCGCCGAATGAGGTGCCGGCGAACGTCATCCCCATCGCGAGTCCGCGCCGAGCGCCAAACCAGTTGGCGATAATCAACGAAGCGGGAAGCAGCGTCGCGCCGGTTAATCCCAGGCCCATCATCAGGTACGCGATGACCAGCGTCTCATACGAACTTGCGCGACTTGCGATGATCCAGGCCAAGCCCGCCAGAGCGGCGCCCCCAAGCATTACGATGCGAGCCTCGACGCGATCCAGCAGCCATCCGGCGAGCGGTCCGAAAATGCCTGCCGATACGGCGAGCAAGCTTTGCAGAAAGGAAACCTTGGCGCGTTTCCATCCGAAATCCTTGATTAATGGAGTGACGAAAACGCCGGCGGTGTTGTAGCCGGAGCCGAAGACCAGAAGCAGCGTCACGAAGAGGCTCGCGACTATGATCCATCCCTGCCGTTCTCGTTTCGTCATCGCCACGATAGACCCTCGCACGCGCGCATTTGGAGCGATGCGTTTCTTATAGCCAGTGGCCTGGGGATCGTCTATCCGAAAACGTGGCCGGCAGCGCCCGATCTAGCACGCGGTGCCGTTGCAGACGTTCTGGTTGAGCGAGGTACCACCTGAAACTTGCCCGCCCGTGCCGACGGTGTTGCCGCTATTGCCTTGCATCACGTTGCCAAGGTAGCCGCTGGTGGGATCGCTGAAGGTGAGTCCGAAACCGGTGTTTCCCTGCAGGATATTGCCGCTTGCGAGACATCCGATGCCGCAGGTAATGCCGCTCCCATTTCCGGTCGCAGTGATGGCCGAGATGCTGCCGTTATTTCCGGTGACGATTGCGGCGCCGCCGAAACCCATGATGATCCCGTTGCGGATCACCACGTTCGATTGCCCGGTGGCATTGATGCCGTTGCCGGTGGTGGAGACCGTCAACATGATGGTGAAGCCCTGCAAATCGATCGTCACATTCGAGGCGGTCACCAAAACCGAGTCGGCGCCATTCTTACTGCTGTTGACGATGTTCTTGTTAAGGACGTAGCTGCCCGGTTTGCTGATGGTGCTCTGCGGTTTGACCGCGCCAGCGGCGGCACTACCGTTCACCTCGATCACCATCGCCTTCTGCTGCGCGAAGACTGGACCGCTGATGAACATCGCGACCATTAATGAGGAACTGAGCATCGCGATACGACGGAAAAAGAACGCGCCACGCTTACTCATCGACGTTACCCCTTGTACGACTACTGCACTGCGCTCAACGGAATAAACCCGGTCAGATCGCTTTTCATCCGAATGCGCAAATAATTCAGCGCGATGCCGATAACGTGGACGTTGTGGCCCCGGTGCACCTCGGAGAGTTTCTTCGCCCATCGATTGGGAGCTTCAAGCACGGAGGCATTCTGGCTGAGCAGGAATATTTTGTCGGTTGGCTTCACCAGTTCAACGTTGGAGGGCGAGATGTATCCGGTCTGCCCGTCCTTCAGCTTCGCCTGCAAATAATATTTCGTGCTGCCGGTCACGTTGACATACTTTCCGATGGTGGCCTTCTGCAGCTTCTTGCTGGTGCTCGAGGGCCCCGCGTAGATCCAACCGGCCTGCGTCACCCGCAGGCGAGCGTTAGCGGGTTCGATCTCAGGAGCTGCCGCGGCGACGGCCTTATGCTTGGTGCGATGTTTTTTGGCGGTCGTGCTGGTGGCGCCTGCAGCTCCCGCTTCACTGGGAGTCGAGGCAGGCGGTGCGGTCTCGTCCGACGGAACCACTTTGGTGACCGGCGGCGACGACGGCGCGGCGCTCGAAGGGGCTGGCGCGGCGACCGGTGATGACCCGGCGGCAGGCGATTCGCTGAGCGCGAGCGCCATCGAAGCGGAAGTCGCCAGCAGCATCGTGACCACGAAAATTCCCAAGGCCTCGCGCGCTCGGGTTGTAAGAAGAGTCGATCCCACCATCCTCCACCTCATGCTCATCCCTCAGCCTTTTTTAATTAGCGTTTATCAGCAGGCGCCGCAGACTACGCACCTGGTTACATCGCACGGCGGCGTCTGATGCTCATAGTGAGCTTTCTTGCGCTCCGACAAAAGGAACCATTTGTGGATGTGATGGTCAATGAAATCCCACGGGAGGATCTCATCGTCGGGGTAATGACGGGTCACATAGGAATCCGGATTCGGCAGTCCGCTCGCCGTACCCTCGCGCGCGATGCGCTTGAGCTCATGCCAAATCTCACCCGCGCCTTCGCATCCCGCGGCGTCGAGGCGTTCGAGGATGGCGCCGACGCGCCGATCGCCCCGCGAAACCAGGGTCTGGAAATATGCCTCGCGCGGCGATTCCGCGTCGAGCTCGACCGGTCCCAGCTTCGACAGCTCGCCGCGCAGCATCGCGATTTTGCTTTTGGTGGCGCGCGGATCCTCCATCGGATCCCATTGAAAGGGAGTCCACGGCTTCGGCACGAAGGGATTGAGGGAAACAGTCACGTGGCCGACGGATTTTTTCTGCGCTCGCGCCCGCGCGAGAATCTTTCCGGTCAGATGCGCGATTTCGCGGACATCATGCTCGCGCTCCTCGGGCAAGCCGACCATAAAGTAAAGCTTTAAGTTTTCGACGCCGGTTCCGACCATCATTTCGGCGGCTTCGAGGATCTCATTTTCGCTCAAATTCTTGTTGATGACCTTGCGCATCCGCTCGCTGCCCGCTTCCGGCGCAACGGTCACGCTATGGTTGCCGTTGCGCGCGAGCGCCGCCGCGAGCTGCGGCGAGATGCAATCGGCCTTGAGCGAGGAGGGTGATAGCCGCCCGCCCGCATCGGCGATACTTTCGGCGACCTCTGCCACACCCGGCACGCTCGCCATCTCCGCGCCAACCAGTCCGATAACGCTACGTTCGGTAAGTCCGCGCTTCGCCTCCGCAATAAGATGCTCGGGGGTTCGATACCGAATCGGCCGGTACATGAAACCGGCGGCGCAGAAGCGGCATCCCCATTGGCATCCGCGACTGGCCTCGACCAGGTACATGTCGCCGAAGACCGACTCCTCGGTGAGGATGAGCGAGGCAGTGGTGAACTGGTTGAGGTCGCGAATCAGTCGGCGGCTGACGGTTGGCTTTCCCGGACCGCTGTATTCGACCGAATCCAGATGTCCGCGATCGTCATAAATCGGCACGAAGTATTCGGGAAGATACGCGCCCCCGACAGTGGCCAACTCGCGCAGCCGCGTCGGACGGTCGCTGGTAGCGCGGGTCTGATGATATCGCGCGAGGAATTCGGGAATCATTTCCTCGCCCTCGCCGATGAGAAACAGATCGATGAAATCGGCGATCGGTTCGGGATTCAAAAAAACCGCTGAGCCGCCCGCGATAATCAACGGCCAGTTGCCATCGGCGCGATCGGCGCGGCGCGCCGGAATGCCGGCCATCCGCAACATCGAGATGACATTGAGGTAGTCGGTCTCAAACGAAATCGAAAATGCGAGGATGTCGAACTCGCCCAGCGCGCGGGCCTCCTCGAACGATACGATGCGCTCGTTGCGCTTGCGCATGTCGACGCGCTCGTCAGCATCGGGCAGGAAGGCGCGCTCGGCAGCGACCAGAGAATCGGTTTCGAAGATGTGGAAGACGGACTGGAAGCCGAGATTCGCCATCGCGAGACGGTAGATATTGGGGTAAACGACGCAGACGGAAATGTCGCCCCCGGGACGGCGCTCATAGAGGACCTTCTCGGCGGCGAGGCGATCGAGCGCACGCTTACGAACGTACATGGAGAGAATCCCGCATCGGCATAGGGTACCGCGTCGATGGAAGCGCGCTCAAGCGGGGATCGTTGAGGGCAACAGCGTGAAATGCCTGACGTGAGCGGGACGATAGACCCGGAAATCCTTCTGGTCGATGGTGAATACGCGATTGATGCGCTCGCGTTCGGCAACCCGCACGATTGCGGCATCGGCAAGGTCCATCGGCAGGTCGTGATATTTTGCCATCAGCTCGTGCATTCTTCCGACGTCTTCTCGATCGAGTTTTGCGATGTTTAGCGTTCTCGTTTGCAGCAGACGAAGAAGCGCCAATTGCCCGAGGTGGATTCTACTTAGGAGGTAGCTCGCTTCCGCCAGCGCCGGCCACACGGTCAACGGCGGGTGAGTCAGGGTTTCAAATGTATGTTGACACCGTGCGTGAGCGGCGTCCGACCTATCGAGCAGCGCGACGAGTGGCCCGGCGTCGATCAACACGTCGTCGCGCATCTCTCTCCTCCAGCAGCATTCGGGCGACCTTCTTTCCTCCGTCGACGGAGAGTTGCATGCCACCGCTGTCCACACTTCCAATCAGATGCTTGGCCAGCTCGTACGGAGTCTTCGCGGCATTTTCCGCGTCGACTTTATGGATGTAGGTCTGCAGGGCTTCGCGAACAATTTGAGCCTTGGTCCTGGCGGTTTGCGCCACGATCCGCTCCAGCGCTGAAGCCGTTTTGTCATCCAGACGAATACTGAAGGTTGCCATGACGCTATGATGCTAGTGTATTACATCGTGTATTACAAATCGCCGACTGAATGAAGTCTTGGCGGCCGGATTCGTCCAATAAGCGGAAACCTCTGTCAGGAGGACATTTTATGCAGGTCCGCTTTTCCATCGTACTGAGTGGCTTACTGCTATCGTTAGCCGCCATTCCGGCAGCATTCGCGCAGAATCCGCCCGAAACCACCGGCTCCGCCACCGGAGGCACTGTGGCTCCCGCGCCCGCCAAGGAAGCGCCTGCTGCACCTGGGATTCAAAGCACCAACAATGCTGAGGGCGAAGCCAGCAGCATCGCGGCGAAAATCGAGCAAGCGCGCAAGCAAGGCAAGGACGTCACGAAGGCCGAGATCGAGGAAAAACAGGGCGAGGCGGCACTGCGTGGGGGCTACAAGGCCGAAGCCGCGCAGCATTTTGACCGCGCGAAGCAGGACCTCGGCACGATGTGACGAGCTACGAAATTATCCGCGCCCGATGCGTGTACACATTGAATGACGCCTCGCGCAGGAAGCCCACCAGCGTGATTCCGGCCTCATCGGCGAGTTCGACCGCGAGCGAAGACGGCGCGGAAACCGCCACGAGGATCGGGACACCGGCCGCCGCGGCTTTCTGAACGATCTCGAAACTCAACCGCCCACTCACCATCATCACCGATTTCGACAGCGGCAACATCCGCTGGGCGAGCGCCCATCCGGCGATTTTGTTGACCGCGTTATGCCGCCCGATATCCTCGCGCGTCGCGAGCAACTGGCCGTCGAGGCTGAACAGTCCGCAGGCATGAAGACCGCCAGTGGATGCGAACACTTCCTGCGCGGCCCGCAGCTTCGCGCCGAACGCCAAAATCGTCGCAGCCGAAACTTTCGCGCGCGATTCGATCGGCGTGATGCGCTGCGTGATGGCATCGATGCTGGTCTTGCCGCATATGCCGCAGCTCGAGGAAATCGTGAAGTTGCGCTTAAGCCGTTCGCGCAGCCCCGCCGCCTTAACATTCAGAATGACGTCGATGGCGTTGGGCTCGGCTGCTCCTTTCGCATCGCGCACGCGGCGGATTTCACCGAGCTCCTCGGCATTGCCGATAAAGCCCTCGGCGAGCAGGAAGCCGGCCGCGAGTTCCTCGTCGTTGCCCGGCGTGCGCATCGTCAGCGTGAAGCGGCGTCCCGCGAGACGAATCTCCAGCGGCTCCTCGATCGCGAGCGCATCATCGATAGAGGTGCAGGCGGCCTCGCGCCACTTCGCGGCGGCGTGATGCGCGATCTTGTCCACCTTGTGGTTTGGGATTTTCGCCGAGCTGCCTCCCATACGATCAACCTAGCACGGTCCGCGCGCGATGGTGATGATCGGTCGATCAATCATCGCGGCGGTTTCGAGGCGTCGCGGTCGCGGCGAAATGATCGAGGAGGGGGCGGCCTTTGCCGAAGCGAAAGCTCGCAGTGAGCGCCGCGGTCACGAATTCCTTGGCGCCGCGAACCGCTCCTTCGAGGTTGCGGCCACGTGCGAGATACCCAGCGATCGCCGCCGAGAATGCGCATCCGGTGCCATGCGCTCCGCCCGCGACGCGCGGCGTCTTCAGCGCGAGGAAACTGCGCCCATCATAAAGAAGATCGGTCGCGTCTCCATCGGAGGTGAGATGGCCGCCCTTGATAACGACGGCGCGCGCACCGAGCTTCACGAATCGACGCGCCGCCTCATGCAGGTCGGCGGTCGCCTTGATTTCGAGGCCGGTAAGCTGTCGAGCCTCGGGAATATTCGGCGTGATGACGCGCGCTAGCGGTACGATTTTCGCGAGCAGCGCCGCCTCTCCCGCCTTGCTCAGCAGGCGCGTTCCCGATGACGAGATCAGCACCGGATCGACCACCGGCGCCGCGAGTTTGTGCTCGATGATCGATGCCGCGACCGCCTTGACGATCGACGCGGTTCCCATCGCGCCGATTTTCAATGCATTGGGTTTGCGCTCCAGTGCGACCGCCGCGATCTGCGCCGCGACCATCGAGGGATTGAGCGCGGCGACGCGCAACACCTGGGAGCTGTTCTGCGCGATGACTGCGGTGATCGCCGAGAAGCCATAGACCTCGAGCGCCGCGAAAGTTTTAAGGTCGGCCTGAATTCCCGCGCCGCCGCCCGGATCGCTGCCGGCGATGGTCAACGCGCTGGGACGATTTGCTCCGCTCGCACGCATTTGCGCCTCGACTCTAATGAACTGCGAGTGACGTGGCGAACCTGAACGGATCGAGCCTTTGGAAGGGAAATCGAAAGTGGATGCCTGACTCCAACTATTCTATCAGCGTGATTTTTCGAATGCTATCCGGGACCCCAATTGCCCACGCCAAGACCGCTGGCGTATCCTTGCCCAACCGATGGCGTCGAATCGACAGAGCGAGTTTCTCAATCTTCCGTTCAAGGAAAAGCTGGAGTTCCTGTATGGGCTGCCGGCGCGGCAGAAGCGCGACCTGATTCTCTCCGCGCCCGAGGCGGAGCGGCTGGTGCAATCCTTCTCGCCCGAGACGCTCTTCTACACGCTGAAGGAAATTGGCTCCGCCGATGCGGGCGATCTGCTCAGCCTCGCGCTGCCCGAGCAGGTCAGGTCGCTGTTCGACCTCGATTGCTGGGACAAGGATCGCCCCAACCTCGAGCGGATGCGCGAATGGATCGAGGCGCTGACCGAGGCCGGCCGCCGCCGTCTCGCCGATGCGCTGATGGAGCTCGACCTCGAGCTCGTGTCGCTGCTGATGCGCAGCTACATCAAGGTGCATCGCGTCGACGATCCGAACATTGCGGGTGACGCGCCTGCCAACCGCCTGCTCCAGTTCGACGAGCACTACCTGATCGAGTTCATCCGCTACGACCAGATCACGCAGCCGCTCACCGAATTCCTCGAAGAGGTGTTCGAGCGCGACTACCAGTACTACGCCGGCCTGATGGAGGAATCGTACTGGGGCGTGCCGGCCGAGTTGGAGGAAGAAGCGTATCGCTTCCGGCGCGCACGGCTCGAGGATCGCGGCTTCCCGGAATATTACGAGGCGCAAAATGTTTTCGCGTACCTCGATCCGGCGCGCTTCGATGCGCTTCGAACCGGTCACGTCAAGCCGAGCCGCGAGGGTTTGCTCAACGACGAGGAAATCATTCCTCCCGACATGGCGCTGGCGGCCGACCGCGACAATTCGCTCTTCAATGCGGCGCTGGCAGCGGGTTTCGCCGCTGAGGGACAGAGGCAGCTCCGCTCCGAAATGGCGATGGTCACCAACCAGGTGCTGGTCGCGCGCTCGGTCGATTATGGCGACCTCGAAGCGGTGCACGTCGCGGTTGAGATGACGCACAATTACCTGAACCTCGCGCTGGAGCATCTGGCGAGCGGCGATTTGAATGTCGCAGTGGAAAACCTGCGCGACACCCACTTGCAGTTACTGTTTCGTCTCGGCGTTAGCTTGACGATTGATTTGCGAACGCGCGCGCAGGCCGTAGTGGCGAAGCTTGGTCTCGATCCCAAGAAGACGCGCGAGATCGGTTACCTCGACTCGCCCTATCGGGAGGCGATCGCCGGCTTCATGTTGCGCCAGCCGCGCTTCTATGAGGCGCTCGATGGCGGCGGCTCAATCGCGATGCGCGATTTTCGCTCGATGCGCGATCTCCATATCGGCTATGCGCTGGTGGATCAGATCGAGGCGATGCGCGAATTGTTCAAGGCGATGTTCAATGCCGATATCGCGGCGGCGTCGTTCCGCTCCAGCGTTGCCGGCCACGAGATTCGCCTCAGCCAGATTGTGCTGACCGCGCTCGCGCGCGAGGCGCTCGATCAGCGCTTCGAGCCCGACCCGATCGAGGCGAGCAGGCTCTCGGAGCTGCATCGCAAGATCATGACTACGGGTGGCCGTCCCGCGAAGCTGAGCGACGGTTTCCATGCCGATGTCGCCGCGGTGCTGGAAATGCGGCTCGAAGATGACGTGCGCGCGCGCAGCGCCGACTTCATCAACTCGTGCCTGAACATCATCGAGGAAGAATTCGCCGAGCTCGACCCCGACGATCGCATCGACCCGCGCTTCATCCGCAGCGTGATGCTCAAGCGGGGATGACCGTATGAGTCGACGAGACGAGATCCAACTCACTCCGCAAGAGCTCGCCGAGTTCCTCGCCCGACCGCATAAGGCCGCGCTCGCGACCGTTGACAAGGATGGTTTTCCGCACGTGGTTGCGATGGGCTATCGCTACCAGGACGGCATCATCTATATGACCTCGTACGGCAAGGCGCAGAAGGTCCTCAACGCGCGGCGCAATCCGAAGGTGGGCGTGATGATCGAGGTCGGCGAGCGCTACTCCGAGTATCGCGGCGTGATGATTCGTGGCACCTGCGAAGTGATCGATGATCCTCAAGCGGTGCGCGAGACAATGCGTGGGGTGGGCGAATCGGCGACCAACGCTGGAGTCCCCTCCGGCGCGGCCTCGAGTGTTCCCAAGCGCGTGGTCCTCAAGATCACGCCGCAGAAGATCGCGAGTTGGGATCACGGCAAGTTGGGCGGCCGGTACTAACGCGCACCGAACCGGGCGCACGACTTTAGATTCACCGGCCCTCGGCAATCCCCGCCACGGGCATTCGACGATCCGAACTCGTTTAAGCTACATCCTTAGCCTGAAAAAGGAGCCCGATGAAAAAGGCCGAATTCTATCGTGACGCGCGCACCGATGTGCCCGGACCGATGGCTGGGGTGCGCGTACTCGAAGCCACCACGACCGCAGCCGGACCATTGTGCTCCGGGATGCTGGCCGATTTGGGCGCTGACGTGATCAAAGTCGAAGTACCCCAGGGCGAGGTAACCCGGCGCCTGCCGCCATCGTTCCCCGGGACCAACATCGGCGCGATCAACGGCACCATCAATCGCAACAAGCGCAGTCTAAGTCTCGATCTCAAATTTGCCGAGGCGCGCGACATCTTCCTCAAGCTCGCTGCCCGGTCCGATATCGTGGTCGAAAACTTCAAGGCCGGCACCATGGAGGAATGGGGAGTCGGCTACGAAGCGGTGCGCAAGGTCAAGCCGGATATCGTTTACGTTTCGATCACCGGATGGGGCCAGTTCGGCCCTTACTCGAACCGCGCTGGCTACGATCCGATTGCCCAGGCGGTGTCCGGCTGGATGTCGATGAATGGTCCCGCCGAGGGCGCGCCGGTCAAGGCCGCAACTGCTATCGGCGACGAGTTCGGCGGCTTGCACGGTGCTATCGGCGCGATGGCCGCACTGCATCATCGCGATCGGACGGGGGAAGGCCAGCACGTTGACGTGGCGCTGCTGGATGGCCTGAGCTCAAATACCTTTGCGGCGATTTCGGCGATGGGCATCGTCCCGCAGCGGCTCGGCAACGAATTTGGGTTTGCGGTGCCGTCCAATACTTTCCAATGCCAAGACGGATGGGTTTACATCGCCGTGCTGCTCGATTCGCATTGGAAGGTATTGGCGCGCGTGATCGGACTTCCGGAGCTTGCCGAGGATCCGGCTTTCGCCACCTTTCCCGGACGTTCCGCCAATCGCGACGCATGCAACGCGATAGTGGCGGCGTGGACGGCGGAACGCACCCGGGCCGAAGTGGTCGAGATTCTCAACCACGCAGAGCTGGCCGTCGGTCCAGTGAATACCTATCCCGAAGCGGTCAAAGACCCACACCTGCTTGAGCGCGACATCATTCAACCGACGCGGATCGAAGATGGCTCGACGGCGACGTTGAACGGGCCGGTGGCGAAGTTCTCGCGCACGCCGACTCGGGTCCGAAGCGGCGCTCCCGCGGTGGGCTCTCACAATGACGAAATCCTTGGCGAGATCGGCATCGACGCCGCGACGCGCAAGCGCCTGAAGGAAGCTGGAATAATCTAGGCCGCTCGCGTCCGACGGCGGCGCGACCGTTCTGCTATACCGATTACATGCGTACCTGGGATGCGCTTCCGGCAAAGCAGTTCGATGCTGCGGGCGAGGTGAGCGGAGAGTTTCGCGCGCTCGGCATCGATGACTACCAAGCCGCCGCACGCTTCATTCATCAACTGCCATATGGGCGAAACGCGGATCGCGCGAATTTCCGCCTCGTCTTGCCGGAGCGTCGCGGCACCTGCAGCACCAAGCATGCGCTGCTGGCGGCCCTCGCGCTTGAACAGCGACTCCCGGTCCATCTCACCCTCGGCATCTATGAGATGACCGAGCGCAACACGCCCGGCGTCGGCACGGTCCTAAGCAAGCATGGACTCGCATTCGTGCCGGAGGCGCACTGCTATCTCACCTACAATGGTGTGCGGATCGATGTGACGCGCGATGCGGTGAGTCCGGCGGAACCCATCACGCGCTTCCTTCATGAGGAGAACATCACACCGGCGCAGATCGGCGACTACAAAGTCTCGATGCATCGCGGCTGGATACGCGACTGGGTGGCGCGCGCGATGCCGCATCGCAACTGGGAAGAGATCTGGAAGATTCGCGAGGAGTGTATCGCCGCCCTGACCGCGCCCGCCTGAGCGGTGTCCCTGGATCTCTATCCTCGTAGGGGTCGTTCGCGAACGACCCGCCGCGATGGTGCAGTTGCGAAGATTTCCGCAATCGCGACACCTCCTAAAACCCTCGCCCGGTGGGCGAGGTTGCTCGCGAGGCTTTGCGAGCGAGCTGGAGTGGGACCTTATCCAGCACGCGCTGCGCGTGCGATTCAGGAAATCTCCTCCGTATCTTCACGACCTCGAAAGGATGCGATGCCGCAGATCAGCCGCAGAAGCAAAATTCCATAATCGCGCGAGGACGCGCTGAATGATGTCCCACTCCAGGTTCCTCGCGGACTCGGAACCAACTCGCGCGATCTTGACCCTCGCCCGGTGGGCGAGGTTGCTCGCGAGGCTTTGCGAGCGAGCTGGAGTGGGACCTTATCCAGCGCGCGCTGCGCGTGCGATTCAGGAAATCTGCTCCTGATTCTTCGCGATGTCGAAACAATGCGATGCCGCAGATCAGCAGCGGAAAGAATTCCATAGTCGCGCGAAGACGCGCTGAATAAGGTCCCACTCCAGGTTCCTCACAGACTCGGAACCAACCTCGCCCACCGGGCGAGGGTCCAGATCGGACGATGGAGCAGATCCGCAGCAGAAGAATTCCATAATCGCGCGAAGACGCGCTGAATAAGGTCCCACTCCAGGTTCCTCGCAGACTCGGAACCAACCTCGCCCGCCGGGCGAGGGTTAGGCAGAGGCCTAATTTAATAGGGCGCGAGCGACGAGAATGATGATCGCGACATGACGGCAATCCGAATTTCCCGAAATCCTTCCCTCTTGATCCTCGCCGATTTCTTAACCCTCGCCCGGAGGGCCGCGAAGCCGCTGAGGCGAAGCGAAGCGGAGCCCGAAGCGAAGTAAAAAGGTTGGGCGCGAGGCTTGGCGAGCGGCCTGGAGTGGGACCTTATCCAGCGCGCGCTGCGCGTGCGATTCAGGAAATCTGCTCCTGATTCTTCGCGATGTCGAAACAATGCGATGCCGCAGATCAGCAGCAGAAAGAATTCCATAGTCGCGCGAAGACGCGCTGAATAAGGTCCCACTCCAGGTTCCTCGCAGACTCGGAACCAACCTCGCCCACCGGGCGAGGGTCCAGATCGGACGATGGAGCAGATCCGCAGCAGAAGAATTCCATAATCGCGCGAAGACGCGCTGAATAAGGTCCCACTCCAGGTTCCTCGCGGACTCGGAACCAACCTCGCCCACCGGGCGAGGGTTAGGCAGAGGCCTAATTTAATAGGGCGCGAGCGACGAGAATGATGATCGCGACATGACGGCAATCCGAATTTCCCGAAATCCTTCCCTCTTGATCCTCGCGCGATCTTAACCCTCGCCCGGTGGGCCGCGAAGCCGCTGAGGCGAAGCGAAGCGGAGCCCGAAGCGAAGTAAAAAGGTTGGGCGCGAGGCTTGGCGAGCGGCCTGGAGTGGGACCTTATCCAGCGCGCGCTGCGCGTGCGATTCAGGAAATCTGCTCCTGATTCTTCGCGATGTCGAAACAATGCGATGCCGCAGATCAGCAGCAGAAAGAATTCCATAATCACGCGAAGACGCGCTGAATAAGGTCCCACTCCAGGTTCCTCGCAGACTCGGAACCAACCTCGCCCAGCGGGCGAGGGTCCAGATCGGACGATGGAGCAGATCCGCAGCGGAAACGGAATTGTCTAATCGCGTGCGGAGGCGGGCGCCGGGAAACTCTCCTCCTCTTAACCCTCGCCCGGTGGGCCGCGAAGCCGCTGAGGCGAAGCGAAGCGGAGCCCGAAGCGAAGTAAAAAGGTTGGGCGCGAGGCTTGGCGAGCGGCCTGGAGTGGGACCTCATGCAGCACGCGCTGCGCGTGCGATTCAGGAAATCTGCTCCGGATCCTTGCGGCCTCGAAATGATGCGATGCCGGAGATCAGCAGCAGAAAGAATTCCATAGTCGCGCGAGGACGCGCTGAATAAGGTCCCACTCCAGGTTCCTCGCAGACTCGGAACCAA
Source organism: uncultured delta proteobacterium (assembly GCA_963761255.1). Lineage (GTDB taxonomy): Bacteria > Desulfobacterota > Binatia > Binatales > Binataceae > DATGKG01. Next base: position 653,816 of record CAVXGH010000005.1, on the reverse strand, counting down.
CCTCGCCCACCGGGCGAGGGTTAGGCAGAGGATCGTGAAGGCCGCCGTGTGTGTCCTATGGCCGCATCCTGGCAGGGATCGTTCGAGAACGACCCGCAACGATGGTGAGGCGCAAAGATTTTTCGCAATTGCGATTCCGCCCGGTTCGCGAAACACCGCCGAATCTCTGTCGGCGTGGGTCATTATGGATGCGCTTTGCGCGATCAGGATTTGACGGGTCGTTCCCGAACGACCCCTACGGGCCGACCGAAATCCGCGAGCGGCGTGCAGCGGGAACCAATCGGCCTACAAATACCGCATCGTTTCCGTGTTCTTCGTATTCCTGTTCGTTTTGGAAATGCACGATTGCGACTACGGAGAAGACGAAACCGACCGAGCAGATCAAGAACCAAATTTTATGGGCCTTATAAAGACGTACCGCCAGTACAAAGGCCACCGGCAGCGGTGGCCACCGCAATCCCGGTACTCGGATTCATTTATCTGCTGAGCAACTAATTCCCATCGGATTCGCCGCAAAGTCATGCCCACCCTCCTGTGCGTGCTTGGCGTGCTGCGCTTTGCTTCCGTCAGGATGACAAAATGGGAAAGGGACGCTTACGTCAAGATGACAAACAACAGCTACTTGCCTTTAGCCTTCGCCAGCAGCGCATCCAATTCGCGGTTCACCCCATCCATGGTCTCGATCAGACGGTCGAGGGTGCGGTCCAAGGTTGCCTTGTCCAAACCTTTACCGTTTGATGCGGCAGCGCGATTCAGGGTCTCCACGGTTTTGTGACTTTTTTGCACGCGTTCCATTAAGGCCATGGCTCTCGCGTTCGATTTTCGGTCGAGCGCGAATGTTCTCAATTCGCGCGCTCTGGCAAGCGCCTCAACTACAAGATGTACGAATCTCTCGAATCCGTCCACGGTGACGTTTTATCGTCACAGCAGTGCATCAGCGTTTACCTCGTTGTCAATCAAAGTTCACTGCTTTTTGCAGAACTGGGCTAGGGCCTCGATGCTTTGGCTGTCACCATCGCTCAACTCTGACGCGATCCATTCATACAGCCGCGCCATGCCCGCATAGATGTTGGCGCCTTCGCGCTCGGCGCCGATGAACGCGGCGATCTGCTCCATCTCGGCGACCCATCGATAGGCTTTCGGGAACATGTCGGGAATCGAGCGCTCCAGCCGCGTCAGGTATCCGGGTTGGGTGCGCGCAAGCTCGGTCCGAAGCGCATCTGCCAGACCCTCGCGCGAGGCCGCATTCACCATCGCGGTTGCCAGCGCGGTGAAACCCTTGGTCATGCCGGCATAGGCGAGCTTCAATACCGAGGCCGCACCTACCCGACCCTCGAGCACCGCGATGTCGAGGCCAAAGCCGGCGAGTCGCAGCAATTCGTTGGCTTCGGGCCCGGAGGCGTAGAAGCGCGGACCCCTGGCCGGATCCTGGGTCCCTGCCGCGGGAGGTCCCCCGATGATGCCGGCGTCGATGAAGCGCACGCCCTGGAGGATATCCTCGATGCGCCGGGTGGTTGCCGGGGCGACGGCGTTGCACTCGACGAAGATGGGCTTCGTTTCGGCGCGCAGGATGGGATCGCGGTAGCGTTCGGCGACCTCGATCGCCACTCCGGGTGGAACGATGGACAATATGAAGTCGGCGTTTCGCGCGAGGAGGGCGTCATCTTCGAGGACCTCGATGCCGGCGCGCGTGACGCGCTCGATGCTGGTCGCGCTGCGCCCTTTAAGGGATGTCATGACCGTCGCGCCGCATTCGCGCATCCGTCGCGCGACCGCCGCGCCCATCTCACCCGCGCCGATGACTGCGACGCGCACCGCCTTGTCGCTCATCTATATGTCCTCGCTTATATGTCCTCGCTGCGCTCATCTATATGTCTGCGCTGCGCTCATCTATATCTCTGCGCTGCGCTCATGTGGCGCTCTGCTTCTTTCACGTAGAGCCTCTGCTTCGCTGACGTAGAGCCGGTTCGCTTCGCTTCGGTCACGCTGGAGCCTTCACCGGGAGCGTGATCTTGAAGCTCATGCCTCGCGAGCGCGCCTCCGGATTGGTTGAGGTTTCGGGGCCCTCGATACCACCGCGCTCGGCCCATAGTTTACCGCTATGAAGTGAGACGACGCGCTGGCTGAGAACCAGGCCGAGCCCGGTCCCCGACGGCTTGGTGGTGAAAAATGGCGTAAAGAGCTGGTCCAATTCGCCTTGGGTCATGCCGCGGCCGCTATCGACGACCTCGATGCGCAGGAACTGGCGGCGTTTCCCCTCGGCGGCAAGGCGAAATTCGGTCTCCATCCGCGTACGGATGCGAATCCGCCCGTGGTTATCCATCGCTTCGAGGGCATTGCGAATCAGGTTCAGGATTGCCCGCTCCAGGGCGGGCTCGTCGCCGATGACATCGGGCAGGCTGGGGTCGAACTCCTGTTCCAGCTCGATTTCCGGGGGCGGCTTGGGAAACAGTCCGGCCAGCTTCAGCGCCTCATGAATGACCTTATGGATGTTGACTTCGTCCTGCTTGAGGCGGCGAGGGGCGCTGACGGCCAGCACCTGCTCGACCAGGGTGGCGATACGATTGGCCCCATCGAGGATAACCTCACAGTACTGCTGGACGCGCTGGTCATCGGGATGCCCGGCGGCGAGGAGCTCGGCGGCTCCTTTTATGCCGGTGAGAGGGTTTTTGACCTCATGCGCGAGACCGGCGGGCGAAAGTCGCAACTGAGGAGGTCCCTCGACGGCGTGCTCGGCGCTCTTTTGATGAGACAAGTCGTGGAGGAGTACGATAGCACCCCCGATTTGCCCGTCAGCACCCGCCAGCGGCGAAATCTCGGCCCGGACGGTCACCGCTCGCGGCCCGATGTTGAACATCGCGTCGGGATCGCCCAGGTTCTGGCCGGTATCGAGGCAAGTATGGAGCATCCGGGCCAGCCAATCGTTGTGTCTGACGATACTGCCGAAGAGCGGGCGTCCGAGCTGCGAGACTCCCAGCATGGTCTCGGCGGCAGGATTGACGGCAATCGGTTTGAGGTCGCTATCAACCACGATGACGGCATCGGCAAGGCCATCGAAAACCTCCCTCCACAAATTGCGGGCGGTTTTCTTGACGATTCTGGTGGCGGCAGGCACTCGCGAAAAGTATCACTCCAAAAGGCGTTCTCAAAGGATTCGAGCGGCTAATGCATGCAGGGATAGCAAAGGGATAATCTCAGGGGGCATTTAGCATTAGGTTTTTTAATGAAAGACATGGCTCGGATTCGTTGATCTTCAGCGCCTGACTGAATACCGTGTGCCTCGGTCGGAAGAACTAAGCCTTGGAGGTGGGGACATGACGGGGGATGATGAACCTGAACCTGAAAGCAGCGGCAACCGTCGCCACCATCGCGCTATCGGCATGTATCGGTGGATCAACTTCAATCGCATATGCGGCTGAGTGGCATCCATCGCCTGGTTCGAGGACCAATTCCCGGCCGCAGCTTGTTTTACCCGCGCCGGTTCCGGTTGACGCTGACCGCGCCGGCAATTCGGTCAATCAGGCCCCGGTTCCCGCTGCTACAGCTGCTAATGATTCGAACGTTCCGTTTGGCGCTTCGAACAATCCGTTTGACTTTACTGCCGCATTACCGGCTGCTCCGACATCCAGCGTAAGTAAGGTTCCAGGGTCGCTGGCAAACTCCCCCTTCATCCATTCGGAACCTCGTGCGGTCGCGCCTTTTCCATTGCTCCTTAATAGCGCGGTGCAGTCCTACGTCAAGAATTTCCTCGATCAGCCGCAAGGATTGAAGTTGGCCTTCGAGCGCAGTCGGCCCTTCCTGCCCGAGATGATCAAGATGATGAAGGAGCAGGGCATCCCGGATGACCTGGTCTATCTGAGCTTCGCAGAGAGCGATTTTTCCAAGCGCGGCAAGGGACCGTGGCAATTCACCGCCGGGACCGCCGCGCGCTATGGGTTACGCGTCAACAAATGGATCGATGAGCGACGCGACCCCATCCTTTCGACCAAGGCGGCCGCCGAGTATCTGGCCGAACTTCATGATCAGGCCGACAACGATTGGCGTGTCGCGCTGGTCGCATGGAACACCGGCGCGGGCAATCTCGAACGCTACTGGTCGCTTCAGGGAACGAACTACGACAAATTCGCCAATCTTTTGCCTCGCCGCACCCGCCAACTGCTCAATCGATTCATGGCGGTCGCATTCATCGCACACAATGCCCCAGCATATGGAATTGGCGACATCTCATATGCCAACCGACCGGCGTGGAGTACGCATATCTTCAAGGGTGGCACGCTGCTGAAGAGCATCGCCTCGCAATTTGAGACCTCGGTATCGAAGCTGCGCGAACTCAATCCCGCGCTGCGTGCGGATCGCGTTCCGCCCAACGAGCGCACCTACGGAATTCGCATCCCGACCGACGAGGAAGCCTCGAACTAGCAGCTCACCGTTTCATTTCGCGGATCACGCCTTATATTTCACTGCGCTGGTCGCCGATCGCCTGATCTGACAAGATCGATCTTGCGACGAATTGTAGCGCCCGCAGTTTCGTGGAAACTCAAGCGACAGAATTCAAAGACCTCGCGACCGAACGGTTCAGGCTTCGCGGGATGCACTGCGCGAACTGCGCGCTGACTATTGAAGGCGCGGTGCGAGGCATTACCGGAGTCCGCGAGGCCAGCGTGAACTTCGCCGCTGAGACGCTGACCGTCAGGGCGGACCCGGCCGTCGCCAAAAGCGCCATCGAGGCGAGCGTCGCCAAGGCCGGCTATCAACTAATTGAAGAGGAAACCGGCGTGCGGGCGGGCGAATCGGCGCTCGACAAAGCCGAGGCGCGCCACAACCTGATGTGGGTCATCGCGAGCGCGGTCGTCGCCGCGTTGGTGATGTACCTCGACATGCTGGGCTTCCGTGGCGCCGACCTCCTCGCTTTCGCGATCACCACGGCCCTCATGTTTACCGCGGGGCTGACATTTTATCGCGGCGCGTGGATTGCCCTGCGCAATCGCACCGCCAACATGGACACGCTGGTTGCCCTCGGCATCAGCGCTGCGTACGCATATTCGGTCCTGACGACATTTCCCGACTGGTTTTTCGGCGGCCCGCACTTCTTCGATACCGCGGCCGAGCTGATTCTCTTCATCCGCTTCGGCAAATACCTCGAGGCGCGCGCCAGAGGCCGTGCGATGGCCGCGCTGCGCTCGCTACTGAACCTGGTCCCCGACACCGCGATCGTGGAGCGGGACGGCAAGGAGATCAGTATCGCGGCGAACGAGGTCCGCGTCGAGGATGTCGTTATCGTGCGGCCGGGCACGCGAATCCCGGTTGACGGCGTCGTCGTCAGCGGGGCGAGCGCGGTCGACGAATCGATGCTCACTGGGGAATCGATTCCGGTAGAGAAAGGGCAGGGCGCCACCGTCGCCGGCGGAACGTTGAACACTTCGGGCGCGCTGATACTTCGCGCGACCCGCGTCGGCGCGGATACTGCACTCGCACAAATCGTAAAGATGGTCGAGGAGGCACAGGCTGATCGCGCGCCCATCCAGCGCATCGCGGATTATGTGGCGGCGCGCTTCGTGCCCGCGGTCATCGTCATCGCGGCGGCGACCTTCGGCATATGGATGTGGCTGGGGCCTGGCCTCGTGATGGCTTTGACTTCGACGGTTGCGGTCCTCGTAATCGCATGTCCGTGCGCGATGGGGCTCGCAACGCCGACCGCACTGATGGTCGGGAGCGCGGTTGGCTTGAAAAGCGGAATTCTCTTCAAGCGCGCCTCGGCCCTCGAAATTGTCACCCGGGTGCGCGCGATTTTCTTCGACAAGACCGGCACCCTCACCGAGGGCCGCCCGCAACTCGACTCGCTGAAGATTTTCGACGGCGATGAAGTGTCGGCGCTCAACGCGGCGGCCACCATCGCTTCGCGCTCGACGCATCCGCTTTCAATGGCGCTGGTGGCGTATGCGGAAAGCCACGGCATCAAGCCTCGCGCGGCGGAGGAGATCGAAGAGCACCCCGCGATGGGTATGACAGCTAAGCTGGAGGGCAAGGAAATCGCGCTCGGCAATGCGCGCCTCATGGAAAATCGCCGGGTCGCAATCGATGACACCGCTCGCCGCAGCGCGGAAGGTATCTCCGCATCGGCGGCGACGCCGCTCTACCTCGCCATTGATGGCAAGGTTGTCGCGATTCTGGGATTTCGCGATAGCATCCGCAAGGAAGCGCGGGGCGCGCTGCGAGAAATTCGCGCGATGGGCATCCGCACCATCATGTTGTCGGGCGACAACGAAGCGGTTGCGCGAAAAGTAGCGGATGAACTCGGCCTTGATGAGCATCACGCGGAGCTGTCGCCATCCGGCAAGATTGAGCTGGTCAAGAAATCGCGTGCGGCAGACATTTTTACCGCGATGGTTGGCGACGGCATCAACGACGCACCGGCGCTGGCAGCCGCCGACATCGGCATCGCGATCGGATCGGGCACTGACGCGGCGAAAGAAACTGGCGACATTGTCCTGACGCGCGACGATCTTTACGACATCGTGCGGGCGCTGGTGCTGGGTCGCCTGACGCTGCGCAAGGTCAAGCAGAATCTCTTTTGGGCATTTTTCTACAATGTGGCGGGTATTCCGATCGCAGCGGGTGTGCTGTATCCGTGGTTCGGCATCACGCTCAATCCCGCGCTGGCCGGCCTCGCGATGGCGCTCTCGAGTGTCAGCGTGGTGACCAATGCGCTGCTGCTCTCGCGGGCGCGAAAAACGCTGGCGCAAATCGGATCGAGAGAGTCGGAAGAAGCCGAACTGCCTAAAGAAGAGCTGGCGGAGCTCTCATCGAATCACCATCCAAAACTCGCAAGCTCTGCGAATGGTAAAATGGACTTGAAAACGATGGATTCAAAACTGAAGTGCGAAAAATGCGGGGAAGAAATCGCGACCCCAATGCATTGTGACCGCCAGATGCATGTCGAGACCGTCAACGGGGTTGAGAAGCTGGTGTGCTGGATGGGTTCCGGATGTGGCGTCGCCGACATCCCGGCGCATTGCAGCGAACCGATGCATGAAGTCCGCACCGCTTGAGCGACGATAGCTGCCGTACGCTTTTGACATCGAGGCTGTACGATCTGTACTATCGGTTATATGGCGATGGCGAGACGAGTGGTGATCAGGACCCCACTTCCCTCGACCGAAGAGGTCGCGGCGAAACTCGGGGTAAGTAAAAAGCAGCTACGTGAATTGCGGGAGTTAATCGGCTTCGATCCTAACGATAGTAAGAAGAGATCGGCCACGAAACGCAGGCCGCGGGGATAGTGTCGCTGTTCACGGGACTGTAAATTCGACTGCGGGAGGCACTACGGCGAGACTCGACAGCTATCGATCGCCTGTGAATTCTCGCGCTGCATCAGCACGACGTGCCCGTCCAGATGAGGATGTTTTTCTCAACGTCCCCTACGATGAAAAATACGAGCCGCTCTTCCTCGCCTTCATTTCCGGCTTGGGTCGCTTCGGCTTGACTCCGCGAGCGACGATTGAAATACCCGGCAGCCAACGGCGGCTGAGTCGAATAATCAGGCTTATCGACGAATGCTCGTATTCGTTTCACGATCTCTCGCGTGTGACACTCGATGGGGCGAGGCCGCGCACTCCTCGGTTCAACATGCCCTTCGAACTTGGGCTCGCAGTGGCCAGAGCGGAAGTTAAGCGAAGTCATCATCGCTGGTTCTTGTTCGAATCGGAACCACATCGGCTGAACAAATCTCTAAGCGATCTGGACGGGACCGATCCGTACATTCATGCGAATAAGCCCGTCGGAGTTCTGCGGGCGCTTATGAATGCGCTGGTCCAGCATCGGAATCCCGTGACTCTGCCCGAACTCGAGACGGTCTATCGCGAGGTGCGCCGCGCGGCGTCGAAACTGAAGCAGGAACTCCGCGGGGCGCCCTTGTTCGAAGCGCGCGCATTCAAGAATCTGGTGTTGATCGCAAACGACATCAGTTCGCGGGTTTCCGGGTAGAGGAAACTAGATGAAGACATCGAATGGGGTTAGCGGATACGCCGGTTCAGGAGGCGCGAAACTTTACTTCGAGACGCGAGGCGACGGACCCGCCCTCGTGTTCATCCACGCCGGAGTGTCTGACCATCGGATGTGGGATCCTCAGATTGAGGCGTTCGCATCGCGGTTCAAAGTTGTCCGCTACGACCTCCGAGGCTTCGGCAAATCCTCTATGCCCGAGGAGAGCTTTGCTCTTCGCGATGATTTGCTAGCCGTGTTGAAGCATCTCGGCATCGGCAAAGCGGCGCTGGTCGGATGCTCGATGGGCGGCGCCACGGCGATCGACTTCACCCTCGAACATCCTGAAATGGTGACCGCGCTGGTGCCCGTCGGTGCGGGCGTGAGTGGATGGAGCGATTGGTCGCCGCAGTCAGTGAGTCTGTTTGCCGAGATGATGGATCTAGTGAAGAAAGGTGATGCCAACGGCGCATTCGAACTCAGTGCGCACTATTGGATTGATGGCCCCTCGCGCGAAGCTTCGCGAGTTGATCCGAAGTATCGGGAGCGCGCCGTTCAGCTCTATCGAGAGAACTTCTCGCTGGAATTTTTTCAGCGCACCGAAACTGCGCTCAATCCACCGGCTATCGAGAGGCTGAAGGAAATCAACTGCCCGACGATGGTGATGATCGGCGACTGTGATGCGCAGGATCTTCAGCGCGTAGCGGCCCATCTCGCGCGTGAGATTCGCGGCGCGAAGGTGACGACCATCGAGAACGCGGCGCATTTGCCGAGCCTCGAGCATCCGGCGAAGTTCAACTCAATTCTGGGAAGCTTTCTCGCTCCGCTACCAATCAACTAAACAAAAAAGGGGCCGCGCGATGCGGCCCCGTTCAATCCAAAGTGCCTGCGGCTACTTAATTGCGAGTGCGTTGGGAGGCGAGCCTACGCCGCCCGGGATATTCAGCGGCGCCGAGGTGATGAAGAACTCGTACTGCTTGTCGTTGGCGCAATCCGCCGCCAGTTCCTCGAGGTTCCACATCTCGCCGATCGGCATGCCGAAGAATGCCAGCATGTGGAAGTGCAGGAACTCGGTATTGCCCTCCGGCTTCGGCAACGCTTCCAGCGCGGGAGAATCCGACGCCACCGCGGCGAGATGATGATCCCATAGCCACTTCGCGACGCGGTCGCTGCCCTCGATGCCCGGGACTACCGTGTCGCGGGCGAGATCGGCTTTCGCCGAGTCACTCAGTCCATAGTAGAACTGCGTCCATCCGGTGCGAATGAGGAGGACGTCGCCACTTCGCAGCGGGCTCTTCTGCCGCGCGAGGGTGGCCTCGAGGTCTTCGAGCGGAATCGAATCGGCCTTCGAGCAATCGAGCGTTTTCCCACGCGCTTTCGTAATAGCGCGCGATGTCCGCCAGGACGCCGCGTCCCGCGATGCCACGGCGCGCCAGGTTATCGATGCCCAAGCGCGTGCCGCCGCGTCCCGTGATTTCCGTTTTCGGCACGCCGTTGTAGGCGCCCAGCTCGGGATGCATCACGTGGCACAACGCATCCCATTGCGAGGAGGCCTGGGGATAAAAGTTGTCGAGGTAATCGTCGAGGACGAATTCCATCGCGCCGCCGAAATTCTTAATCGTGTGGCGATGCGCCTGGCGAGTGAAGAGCGGCGGATTGGGAACATCGATGGGGAGATTCAGCGAGAATACCTTTCCGCTCTTGATGGAATCCTTTGCGGCGCGCACGCGAGCCGGAGTCAGCAGGTTGATGGTGCCGACTTCATCCTGATCGCCGAACACGCCCCAGGCCGAGCCGGCCGGAGCCCCTTCGCGCACGGGGAGCTGGGCATAGCTTGGAAGGTTCTCGCGTGGCGCGCTGGGAGCGCGCTTCGCGGCAGCCGGCTTCGCTGCGGCGCGGGCCTTTGGTTTAACCGCCGCGGCCTTTTTGGCGACCGCCTTCTTGGCCACTTTAGGCGCGGGTTTGCGGGCGTTCTTCGACGAGGATTTGGGTTTCGCTTTGGCCACGAGGTTCTCCTGTAACTTTGAAAAGGGACACTTGTGGCTCTGTCTTTAGCAATTCAGCCGTCATTCGCAAGAGGGGACAAACGAGAAAGATAACCGGCGCAAGAACGCGAGATTTACCGATGATGATGCCTACTGTTTGTATATTTTCGCGAGCGCCCAATCCCGCACATCAGCGATGTCTTTGTCGGATTCACCCAACTTCAGATAACGATTGGCAAAGCCCAACGCATCGTTTGGGTCATTGAGCAGGTGCGACGTAAGCGCGAGCATCTCCAGATTCTGACTGTTGTCGGGCATCAGATCGTTGGCGGTTTGGAAGTCGGCAAGCGCGTCGTCGTACTTCTTTAGCTCGAACAAAGATCTGCCACGCGCGATATAGAAGCCTGGGTAATCGCCACCCACTTCGATCGCGTGATTGAGCACCGGAATGGCTTCTTCCCATTTCTCGTCGCGCTGGAGATCCTTGGCCTGCTCCAGCGAGGGGAATCCGAGCAGATACTTCAGCATCGGGTTCTGCATGACACGGGCCTGGGATTCGTTGGCAAACTTGTCCATCGTATCGTAGGAGCCGCCCCATCGCGGTGCCATCGCGAGGATCAAAGTCCGTCTAACCTGGAAGCTGAGGGGAAACTTGCCCAGCGCGCGCTTGGAAGCGTCGTCCATCGCGACCGGGTCGGATTCCATTTTCGCGGCATTAATCCCGATGATGTAGGCATTCATCAGATCGGGGTCCAGCGAGCGCGCGCTGTCGGCTTCCATGGTCGCCTGGCTGAGATCCTTTTCCATTTCCACGAAGTCATTGGGCTGGATGCTCGAGCTGGGTCCTCCTTCATGGCCACGCGCGTGCGCGGCAGCCTGCTCCAGCGCCACGGCGCGCGCGCAATGAGCGATGGCGGAGTCCGGTGAGTTGGCGGCCCATTTCTTGACCTGATCGGGAATGGCCGTATCCGGCAGCGCGAAGGTGCCGAATGCATACACCAGATTCATCTCGGCGCGCGGGTCGCCATTGGCCGAGCTCTCGTACGCTTTGATCTGCGTTTCGATGGGGGCAAAGTCGCCAGCTTTGAGCTTATCGAGAATGCCGACCGGATCCGCATTTATGGCTACATAAAGCCGCTGGACCGGCCCGCGCGTGGCACTGGCTTGGCGCGGATGATGGACTACGACTGCGATCGCAATCAGGATTGCGACCCCAACCGCCATCAGGGGCGCATTGGACCGCCGCGCAGGATAATAAATCTTGCGCGGTACCGGCCTCGATGGTGCAGGCCTCGGTGACGCAGGCATAAACGAACTCCCCGACCCAACCGTCCAAAAGACGGCATTTGCTACAATTCGCTAAATCAATTCTGAAGCTTCGCCACGTACGACGCAACGAGTGCGAGCGGGGCATCGCGGGATTCACGTAGGAACAAAAAGGCGCAATTAAGCACCGCTGCAGCCGGTCCGGCGCGTATCGATACAGAAAAACTCTACCGCCAGTAGACTCGATTGCCGACTCTGCGTAGCCTCGGGGAGTGGAGCGCCATTCCTCAAGAAGTCAACAGAGGATTTGGCGCGCACAGGGGGAGAGCTAATGTTCAAGTTCGGGGGAAGGGGCGCTACGCTCCTAAAACGCACATTGCGCATCAACTACTGGATGGTTCTTGTCGCTACCGTGATGCTGGTCGCATTCGGCAGCGGCGGCAAAGCTTGGAGTGAAACGCCATTGGAGCTGGATCCTCCGGAGGCGAAGGCGCCGCTTTGTGGCGCAGGCAATCTATTCACTTTTGAAAACCACAACAGCTACCCCATCTGGTTGGGCGAATATGCCGGCGATCCCACCAAAGTTGTCGTCCCGCCGAAGGGTTGGAAGATGGATGCCGCCAGCACAGTAAACCTGTGTACCACGCCGCCCTTCGCCAGCGGCCGCTTCTGGGCGCGTACCGAATGCGACTTTGATGACGACTACCAGAGCGGGGCGCTGGACCTGACTACAGGGAAGAGAGCGGTCGGATTCAAAACCTGTAATGCAGATACCGATTGCCCTACCAATCCGGATGGGAATACCTACGACTGCCTAGGCGGCGTGTGCATGATTGACTGCACCGCGATGGCCAAGCAGACCAACGCGTTCTGCCAGGGCGAAATCGGAAAATCCGGCAATACCGATGCGATCTGCTCCACCAATACCGGCGGCAGTTTCGACGTCTGCACTTATCCCACTGGTGTAGTGTGCAAGACCGGAGACTGCGCGGGGCTCTATCAATGCGAAGGTTCCTGGACCAACGGGGGTACTCCTATCAATACGGCCGTATCCGGCGCCGCGCCGGCCTCGCTATTCGAACCGACCTCGACCAGCCTGACTGATGTCAATTACGACGTCAGCAACGTCTCGGGATACAACAATCAGATCCGGGTCACCGTATCTCCTCAACCCAAGGCGAGTTCAAAATTTCCCAACAATTGCTACGAGCCGAAATGCGTGAGCGATCTCAATGGAAGTTGTCCGGTCAACCTCCAGGTCACCGAAGCGCCGGTCATCACCAAGACCGGGGTGAAGTGCGGAGGAGGGACCGGCCTGTATTGCCAAAGCGGGCAATGCGAGGCGTGCCTCACCGGCAGTGGGCAGTCATGCGACGCGATGAACCAGAAAACCTGCGTCATCGGATGCAACGATCCGGGTGACCAGTGCCTGGCGAATCCGGCCAACGCCATAAACCTTAGTTGCGCGACTCCGGTTCCCAGTCCCGCGCCCACCGCGGGCAGCTGGGTGCCCGATGGCTCCAGCTATTTCGCAATGTATCAATCAGCCAACGAGACCAGCGGCTCACCCAATCTCGGAACGGCGATGTCCTCGCAGAATCAGGGGAATCCAACTTGCTGGAGCGATGCCAAATTCGCCGGCGACGCCAACATAGACTGCGCGCCAGATCAGGTCTGCGACACCGCTGATTTTGCGAGCCTCGGGTTTCCTGCAGGCGTTGGGGTCTGTATCTACAAAAAGGCCCTGACCCCGACCGGCGATACCGGAGGGCTCGCGCCGCAGATTAATTGCGGTGCCGCGTCTGATCCTGGCGGCCAAGGCGATCCATGCGGCGGCTACTATACCATCGCACCGCACAACCCTGGAATTTTGCCTCCGCTGTTCCCCAATGCGCTCGGATACACCTGCCAGGATGTCACCATCAACGCGGGCGGTTACAAATCCATCTCGAGCATGGCGTGTGTTCCAGGTTACGGGACCAACGCGGTCGTTGGCCTCGGCAGCCTCGAAACTCCTATGACGGTTACGCCCCCACAAGCGCAGCTCTACACCGGCACCGGCAGCGAGCTGAATCCCGAATGGCTGGCGGCGGCACAATGGGCCACCGGGAACGGGACCACGCCAGGCAAGCCCTTTTACGAATACTTTTCGAAAGCCTGTCCCCACGCTTACGCATGGACCTACGACGACAATGCGGGCGGCCTTTCATGCGATAGCACCGCGCCGGGGGGCAAGAGTCAGAATGTGAATTTCACCATCGCATTCGGACCACCCTCGCAACCGATGCCGCCAACGGCGACTCCGATGCCCACTGCAACCGCATCGGCCACCGCGACTCGGACCTCGACTCCAACCGCCACCGCGACTCCGACCGCGACGGTTACCGCCACGCCGACTGCGACCGCGACTTCAACCGCGATGCCTTCGGTCACCGCGACCTCGACCTCGATGATGACGGCGACCGCAACTTCAACTCCGACCGCGACACCCACAATGACGCCCAACCCCAGCGCCTCGGCGACGCCGGTATGCAAACTTAATTTCTACTTGACCACTAATCCGGCCGGCACGCTCGCGTATGGAAATGTCCAGGTTAAACAGAGCGTCACGTTGCCACTGATGGTCACGAACAACGAACCGGCCGGAACGCTTACCCTTACGCCAAAGATTCACCATCGGAATGCGGGGTACTTCTCCATCGCCGGCGGAAGCTGCGTAACCAACAACCAGCTGGGCGCCGGCCAAACCTGCACCTATCAACTTACCGTTACGGGTGGCCCGCAAGCAGTGGGAGCGGTGAGCACCGACTTCAAAGTCACCGGAACGTTTGGCGCGAATGTGTGTCCGGCCGGCGATATTCAGAGTGTGACGACGACCCTGGCCAGCAACATCGTCCCCAAGTCGCCCTGAGTGTGACGAGACTTCTTAGACAAGGGGCGCCTCGAGTTCGCGAAATGCGGCCTTGAGGCGTCCCGACCTTGATGCTAACTTAGCTTTGTTCGCTCCTTGCTCCGAGAGGGGCTTAAATCCACAAGGAGGACTGCGCGTGCGGCGCTACGAGACGATTTTCATCATTCGCCCGGATCTGGGCGAACCACAAATCAAGGACATCATCAAACGCTTCGAGGGACTTGCGTCCTCGAGCGGCGGCGAAATAATCGAGACCGAGGAATGGGGCTTCCGCGAGCTCGCCTACCACATCAAGGGCGAGCGGCGCGGCTATTATGTCCGCCTCGACTATGCCTCTGATGCGCCTACGATGAACGAGATCGAGCGCAACCTGAAGCTGCAGGATACGGTGCTGCGGTATCTATCGGTGTTGGTCGAAATGGATGCCGATGTCGCCAAGGCGCGCGAGGAAATCGAGAATCGCAAGCGCCGGATCGCCGAAGCGCGTGCCGCCGCGGAGGCCCGTATGGCCGCTGCCGCCGCACAACGTGCCGAGGCGGCCGCCGCTGCGGCGCATCCAGAGGTCGCGCACGCCGAAGAAGAAATTCCCGACGCTCCCGAAGAAATGACTGAGCCGGAAGGTGGCAGGGAATAAGGTCGAGCTGTGGGGCCGCATGCTGGGCGAGCCGGAGCTTCGAACTACCCCTGCGGGAACCTCCGTCTTGCGCATCACCATCGAGGGTCCCGGTAATATGGGAACCACAGTAGTGATGACCGGCGAGAGCACCCTAGGGCTGCGGACGGTGCTCAAGGCGGGCCGGGAAATCAGAGTGAAGGGCACTTTGAAGTTGGTGCGGCGGCGACTCAAGTCGAGCCTCACCGAAACCGGATATGAGGTTGCGGCTGACTCGATTGAGATTGAAGAGGGCGCGCCGCAAGTAAATTGACTTCAACATCGACCATGAAAGTTCTTCAGAAGAGGGACTTGGCGAAGGTCGGAATGCTAAGATTAGGGACTTAAATGGCAGACGAAGAAAGAAGTGAACATGGCGGCGGCGAGCGTGAAGGCGGCTATCGAGGCCCGCGCGGCGGCGGAGACCGCGGCGACCGGGGTGGTGATGATCGCGGCGGCGAAGGGCGCGGGGGTGGTATGCGCCGGGGCCGTCCCGGACCGCGCCGCAAGGTATGCCGTTTCTGTGCGGACAAATCGTTGAAGGTCGATTACAAGGACGTTCGCACGCTGCAGAGCTTCATCACCGAGGGCGGCAAGATCGTCCCGGCACGCACCTCAGGAAACTGCGCGCGCCATCAACGTCAACTCGCGATCGCGATTAAACGCGCGCGCGTGGTTGCGTTGCTGCCGTTCTCGACTCTGGGCGTGTGACGGACTTAAAAGAGCAGGCTTAGGTGACGCGTAAGGCAATAATCGGATTGGTTCGGGCGGCGGCGCTCTCTGGAGCGCTATTCCTCGCGGTCGCGGCGATCCCCTTCGTGGGCGGCTTGGCGATGCTGTTCGCGCCGGCGCCCGTCCTGCTTTTTGCCGTCGGCCGGCTGAGTCCCAATCTGCGCGCAATCATATCGGTTCTACTCGCGGGCGCGCTGGTAGCGCTCGCGGCCGGTGCCGCTGCTGGTATTACTTATGGAATCAGCTTCGGCCTCGCGTCGATATTGATGTGCTACATGCTCGAAC
Organism: uncultured delta proteobacterium; assembly: GCA_963761255.1. Taxonomy (GTDB): domain Bacteria; phylum Desulfobacterota; class Binatia; order Binatales; family Binataceae; genus DATGKG01. The sequence goes on along the minus strand of CAVXGH010000005.1, from coordinate 638,005 downwards.
GCCATTGCTCGTTCGAGCTGATCGTCCTCGTGACCGCCGGCGTGATGCTGATTGCGGGAAGCGCGGCGGCGTTGATTGCGGCGGGTTCGCCTGATGCGATGCTCACCGCTATCCATCAGTCGCTCAAAGCCGGGATGGAGCGTGGCCAGGAATTCTACAAGACCATCGGCATGGATGCGGGATTGCCGGCTGACACCCAGGCCACTGCCATCGACATCTTCATCCGATTGAGCCCGGCGCTGGCGGCAATCGGAGCGGCGGCGACCGTGATGCTCAATCTCTCGGTCTTCTGGCGCTGGGCCGGCAAGAAGCGGCTTTCGTACGATTTGTTCGGCGAGTTGCCGAAGTGGTCGACGCCGGAATGGCTGGTGTGGGTGCTGCTCGCGGCCGGATTTGCGTTTCAGGGCTTCAAGTATCTCATCCCCATCAAGCCAATCGAGATCATCGCGCTCGATGCGTTCTTGTGCGTGGCGGTGGTGTATTTCTGCCAGGGCGTCGCCATCATGTCGTACTACTTCCGGATGCTGGGGATGCCGGCCGTGGCGCGCGTCGCCATCTACGTGATCACTTGTGTTCAACCGATGCTGGCGATTCTGGTCTGCCTCGCCGGGGTGCTGGATATGTGGATTGACTTCCGAAGACTTAAGCCGCCCAGCCAGGAGGCGGGCAATTTCAGCGATTTCCTTTGATTTCCTTAAATTTGGGACGGGATCAGAAATGAACGTACAGGTCATACTTAACGAGGACGTTCCGAACCTGGGACGGACCGGAGACGTGGTGAAGGTGCGCCCCGGTTTCGCGCGCAACTATCTTTTCCCGCGTAAGCTCGCCGTCGAAGCGAGCCAAAAAAGTCTGCGCGCCTTCGAGCATCATAAGCGCATTGCGATGGGCAAGCGCGAGGCCCAGAAGACCGAGGCGACCGACCTCAAGCGCAAGATCGAGGCGCTCAGCATCACCATCGGCGCGCATGCCGGGGAGGAGGGGAAACTGTTCGGCTCGGTGACCAATATCGACATCGAACGCGCGCTGCGGGAGAAGGGCTTTGCCGTCGAACGGCGCAAGATCCATCTCGCGGAACCGATCAAACAACTCGGCGAGTTTACCGTTCCGGTCAGGCTGCAGCCGGAAGTGGAGGCAAGCCTCAAGGTCGAAGTGAAGGCGGAGTAAGGCGGGACCATGATCAAACTTTACGACTTCCTTGCTTGTCCGTTCGGACAGAAGGTCCGAATTGCGCTGGCGGAGAAGGGTCTGACTTACGACCTGGTTCAGGTGGATATCACCAAGGGCGAGAATCGGCATCCAGATTTCTTCAGGCTGAACCCGTTTGGGCGGGTGCCGGTTCTGGTCGACGAAGATACCACCATCTATGACTCAACTATCATCAACGAATATCTCGAAGATGAATATCCGGAGCCGCCGATTCTCCCGCCGGTTGGTGCCAGCGCACAGCGCGCCCGCGCGCGACGCCTGGAGGACTTCGCCGATACCTCATTTACACCGCAGGTCGGGCAGTTGATGGCTGAGCTCGGCAAGCCCGACGCCGAGCGCAGCGCGGAGCGCTTGCAGCGGCTTAATCAGGCGGTCGAGCGGGTGCTCGATTATCTCAATCAGGAGCTCGCGGGGGCGCAGTTTCTGGCCGGCGATTTTTCAGTCGCCGAGATCGCTTTCATTCCGCGCTTGCTGGTGCTGCCAAATCTGGGCATCGAGGCGGGAACCAATCGGCCTAACATCGACGGCTGGATCAAGCGGCTGCTGGAGCGGCCGAGCCTGCGGAACCTGCAGGGCGTGACGACCGACTTCCTCGCGGGAGTCTAGGGATCCAAAGAAAACTGCCGCATCCGAAGCGCGGCCGTTTGAAGAAACAGATGCGCCGTCCGGAGTCCGGGCGGCGCATCTTTGTAAATGTGAACGGTCGTGTATCTGGAAACGGCCGTCCGAGTTTAGACGATTTGCGAGCGGCGTTACAGCCCTAGTTCACCCCGTATCCGTCCTCGTCATCTGAGGTCACTGGCGCGGTGCCCATGATCCGGAACATCAGCTTGGCGGCGAAGAGTTTGTCGCCGATCCGGCCCTGAGGCTTCAACGAACCGCCGTGGCGACGGCATCGCGGGCAGGCAATCGGACCGCTGAGGAGGCCGACCGTCTCGGGAGTGATGCGCAAATCAAAGGTAAATCCACATCCGGGGTTGTGGCAGGTAGTGCGATAGACGACGCCCTTGGTAGTTGCGTTGCGGGTTTCTGTTTTGGTTGTGGTCGTGGTCTGCATCTTTAGTACCTCCCCTCCTGGGGGGTTACGCCAAGGCTGCTCTTCGTGAGCTGCCGTTCTTACTCGTTATAGACGTAAGAACTTGAGCAAAGTTTCAAGCAAACCGTGTGCCTCGCGCCAATTTTTATTCAGTTCAGCGAAAATCGAGGAATTGCAACGATAACCGCCCAAACAGCCGCCAACTTCAGGGTACTGATAAGGGACGCGCTTTGAGAATCCATTCACTTTTTGCGACATTTTGTTAAAATGCGGAACGAATCGCAAAAATGACTCCCGATCTGCCTTCTCAATAGGCAAAGGCTTTCCAGTAGTTTCGTTTACCCTTATATTGGCCTTTCAGGTGGCTGTTGCGGGCTTTCCTCCGCAACGAAAGGGATGCATCTGCATGAGGACTCTTGCGCTTGTGATGGCGGGTGGCCAGGGAACCCGGCTCTATCCGCTGACCCGCGATCGTGCCAAGCCCGCCGTTCCGTTCGGCGGAAAATACCGCATCATCGACTTCGTTCTGTCCAATCTAGTCAATTCCGGCATCTACTCTATTTACGTGCTGGTTCAATGGCGCTCGCAGTCACTCATCGAGCATCTCAAGGACGGATGGCAGGTTACTGGGCTGCTGTCGGGCCACTTCATCACTCCGGTGCCCGCCCAGATGCGCCTCGGCGAGAGTTGGTATCAAGGGACCGCCGACGCGATCTATCAGAACCTGAACCTCATCGAAGATAACAAGCCTGATCTGGTCGCCGTCTTCGGCGCCGATCACATCTACCGGATGGATATCTCGCAGATGATCGAGTTCCACCACGAGCGGAAAGCCGCCGTCACCGTTGCGACGCTACCAGTACGAGTGGAGGAGGGCGATCAGTTCGGCATCGTCGATGTCGACTCGGGTTTGCGCATCAACCGCTTCGACGAGAAGCCGAAGAACCCGCGCTCGATGCCAGGCGCCCCCGGAATGTGTCTCGCCTCGATGGGCAACTACATCTTCGACCCCGAGGTGCTGACCAAAGCGCTCATCGAGGATGCGAAGAAGCCGGGCAGCAATCACGACTTCGGCAAGGACATCATCCCCGGGCTCATCCAGAAGATGCCGGTGTACGCTTACAACTTCATGACCAACCATATCCGCGGAGACTCGGAGCTCAACCTCGCGTATTGGCGCGACGTCGGAACGCTGGAGTCCTACTACGACGCCAACATGGATTTGCGCGACGCCCGGCCGCATCTCAATCTCTACAATTCGTATTGGCCGTTGCGCACCGCATATTACGATCAGCCGCCCGCGAAGTTCGTCTTCAACGAAGATGGCCGCCGCGGCGAAGCGCTTCACTCGATCGTCTCCGAAGGATGCATCATCTCCGGCGGTGTGGTGCGCAACTCGGTTCTCGGGCGCCAGGTCTTCGTGCATTCGTACAGCAGCGTCGATGACTCTGTGCTGATGGACTATGCCCAAGTTGGCCGTCATGCGCGCATTCGCCGCGCGATTGTCGATAAGAACGTGAGCATTCCCGACGGCGAGGTAATCGGCTACGATCTGGAGCGCGACCGGAAACGCTTCTTCGTCACCGAATCCGGGCTGGTAGTTATCCCGAAAGCGCCCAAACGAGAGCATGAGTTCCGCCCGCATAACTGATGGGAACGCCCTCTTCGAAACCAGTTGAAAATTTTCCTCCGCACCCTGAAGCCCTGGTAGCCAACGGCGGAGCCGCGCTCGACGATCGTCCTGCGCCCCCGCCGCTCAGCACCAGTGCCAGGATCGAGGGGCGGAAGCTACGCAAGTCAAACCTCGATCTCGACAGTCGCAGCCGCATCGTCTTCTATCTGCTGAGCGGCATCCTGCATCTGCTCAGCCTGCTGCCGGATTTCGTCTTGTACCCGCTCGGCGTCATCGGCGGATTCCTCGGCTACTGCCTGGATCGCCGCCACGTCAAAATCGGGATGAAGAATCTTTCGATCGCGTTTCCCGAGCGCAGCGAGGCCGAGCGGCGTCGCATCCTGCGGGACTCCTACATCAATCTCGGCAAAGGTGGCGCGGAATATATCCGCCTCGCCGGATTTTTCCATCTTCGGCTGCGGGATCGCGTCCGCTACGAGCGTTTCCATTATTGGGATGAAGTCGCGAGTCGGTATCCCGGCAAGGGGATGGTGGTGCTGTCGGCGCACTTCGGGAACTTCGAGCTGATGGCCTGCGCGCATGCGATGCATGGCTACCAAATCAACCTGGTCCATCACACCCAGCGATTTCTCGCCGGCGATGCGCTGATGACGTTCGCGCGCGAACGCTGCGGCGTCGAAATCCTGCGCAAGCATTCCGCAGCGCGCGCGGTGCTGAAGGCGCTGCGCACCGGTGACATGGTCGGCGTGCCCTTCGATCAGAACGCCAAGCGTAGCGAGGCGGTGTGGGTGCCGTTCTTCGGCGAGCCTGCCGCGACTACCAGCGGCCTCGCGCGGATGGTTGCGATGTCGGGTGCGCCGGTGATTCCGGCGTTCATCGTGCGCGAGAAGGATGGCCGCCATCATCGCATCGAGATCCAGGATGAGATTCCTATCCAGCGCACCAACGATGCCGAAGCCGACGTGCTCGAGAATACCGCGCGCTTCGTCAAAGTGATCGAGGACATGGTGCGCCGCTACCCCGAGCAGTTCCTATGGACGCATCGGCGCTATCGCACCCGCCCCCGCGGCATGCCCCCGATCTACGATAAGTAGGATTCCGATAAGTGGATTTGTTTCAGGCGCGGCGGGCGCGAGTCAAAGGGCGAATCAGAAGAAGAATTGCGACGGCCACCGTCCAGGCCGCGAGACCGCTGATCAGTGGCTGTGAACCGTAGCCTCGCAGCCAGCCCGGCAAGGCGGCGCCCGCCGAGGTCATCCGGGGCCACAGCTTTGCGCCGAGCACAAAACCCGCGTGTAGTCCGATCGGGAGATAAACGGTGCTGGTTTCGAGGAACGCCTCGCCGAGCACGATGCCGAGCAGAAACAGTCCCACGAACGTGGGAAGCATCAGGGCAGGGTTCGCCGCGTGCGCCAGACTTAGACCGAGAGTCTCGAATCCGGCGAGCGGATGAATCCCGGTGACGTAGAATTTTGCTGGCGAGCGCACCAGGTGCGCGACCGCATAAATGGCGGAGCTCAGAAGCAGGGCGGGGGTACGGCCGAAATCGCCCTCCATCCCGACCATCAGAAAGGCGCGAAAAAATCCCTCCTCGATAATCGCGATGACGATGGCCGCGAGGAAGTATTTCGGCATCACTGCCCAGATCCCGGCCGAGGTTTCCTCCGCATGCGCGCCTAACACGACGGCGAGGTAAACCAGCGTCGCGATGGCGGCGATCGCGATCAGGAAGCCTCGCGTGGTGCGGCGCAGATTCGGTATCGGGCGATCGAAGCCGCTGCGCAGGAGCGGCACGACTCGAAGCGCGCGTGCCTGCGAGATCACCGCGATCGCGACCAGCACCATGACGGTGCGATCGAAAATCCGGGGAAAGGGAAACTGGAATCCCATCGCGGCCACGATCGCCGCCACAAACGGTGAGATGATCGTAGCGAGCACGACGCTCGCCACGATCACGATCGTCAGCCTCAGGGTGAAGGACATCTACTTGACGCGCTCAGGCCGTCGCTGCGGATGCAACACGACCTCCACCGGGCACACGCGTGCGGGCGACTTCACGATGCTCAAGACCGCCGCGGCGACATCATCCGGCGACAGCATCAGCTCGCGATCGAGGCGCTTGTTGTTCGGGATCAATGCCGTATCGACCAAGCCCGGCACGATGACCGATACCTTGATGCCTTGCTCCCCGAGTTCCGCAAACGCCGCATGCGTGAAGGCGACCAGTCCCGCTTTCGACGCCGCATAAACCGCTTCGCCGGCTGCCATATTGCGCGCCGCGACCGATGCGATGTTGATAATCGCGCCACTGCCACGCTCGGCCATCGTCTTTGCGGCCATCTTCGTCAGCGCAATTGGCGCGCGCAAATTTACCGCGAGGATTCGGTCGGTGTCCCATGGCCGCATCTTCGTTAATGAGGTGCGCGGAGGAGCCCATCCGGCGTTGTTCACCAGCACATCGACGCGGCCGAAAAGATCCAAAGTGGTTTCGACGACCGCTTCCGCGCTTTCTTCATCGGCCAGATCGATTAGCACGATGAGCGCCCGCTCGATTGGCAGCGCGCAGAGACGCCGCGTCTCCTCGAGCTCCTCGCGCGTCCGAGCGACCAGGCACAATGAGTAGCCTTCGTTCGCGAGCGTCAGCGCGATCGCGCGCCCGATGCCGCGGCCGGCGCCAGTGACGATCGCCACCGGATGCGGATGTATTTCCCCCATTCAGGCCATCCCTTTGACGAGGGCGCTGACATAAACTTGAGCGCTCGTTGCAACTTGCACAGACACGCATCATAACGTGAGGATTCGGGCTGCGGCCACTGACGGAGAAGTAAATGAATCGCCAGGTTTTTCGCGAGTACGACATCCGGGGGATCGTCGAGGACGATTTCATCGATGATTTTATTGTCGACCTCGGGCGCGGCTACGCAACGATGCTGCATCGCGCGGGCAAGCACAAAATCACCCTCGGGCGCGATTGCCGGCTGTCCTCGCCGCGATTGCACGATTTGCTGCTCGAAGGATTGCTTCCCAGCGGCATCGACGTGATCGATGTCGGCATCGTGCCGACGCCGCTGCTCTATTTCTCGGTGCTGCACTGGAAGATGGATGGCGGCGCGATGATCACCGGCAGCCATAACGCGGCCGAGTACAATGGCTTCAAGCTCGGCGTCGGTCCCACGACGATCTTCGGCGCCGACATTCAGAAACTCGCGGATATCATCGAGCAGCGCGATTTCCACAAAGCCGCGACCAGGGGTGCGCTGAACGAAGTCGCGATTCTTCCCGAGTATGGCGATTTCATTCGCGCCAACATCAAGCTCAAGCCCGGACTCAAGGTCGCGGTGGACGGCGGCAACGGATGCGGCGGCGTCGTCGCGGAACCCCTGATGCAGGATCTCGGCGCGCAGACCTTCGGCATCCACATCGAGATGGATGGCCGCTTTCCAAATCATCATCCCGACCCCACGGTCGAGGACAACATGCGCGATCTCATCGCCGAGGTCGCGAAGCGCAAGGCCGATATCGGGATCGCCTACGATGGCGACGCGGACCGGGTCGGCGCGGTCGATGAAAACGGGCGCATCGTGTGGGGCGACGAGCTGATGGTGGCGTTCTCGCGCGCGATTCTGAAGGAGCAGCCGGGCGCGTCGATTATCGGCGATGTGAAATGCTCGCAGCGGATGTACGACGATATCGCGAAACACGGCGGCCGGCCCATCATGTGGAAGACCGGCCATTCGCTGATCAAGAGCAAGCTCAAGGAGGAGCATGCGGCGCTGGCCGGGGAGATGAGCGGCCACATGTTTTTTGCGGACAAGTATTTCGGCTTCGACGACGCGATTTACGCGTCATTTCGGCTGCTCGAAATTGTCAGCCGCGAAGGCAAGGGCCTCGCGCAGATTCTCGCCGATTTGCCCAAGAGTCATTTCACCCCGGAGATCCGCATCGATTGCGCCGACGACAAGAAATTTTCGGTGGTGAAAAAGGCGGCCGAGTACTTCTCCAAGCACTACGATGTTATCGGTATCGACGGGGCACGGGTAAAATTCGATAAAGGATGGGGCCTGGTGCGCGCATCGAATACGCAGCCCGCGTTGGTGACCAGGTACGAAGCGAGCGATCAGAAAAGCCTCGATGAGATCCGCGCGATCTTCGAAGCCAAGCTGAAAGAATTGGGGGCGATGTGAGAAGCGACCCAACCCCCAGCAGCGAAGACCTAACCCCTAGCCCCTTCCCTTCCTCACCCCGGCGAGGACGCCGGACCCTCTCCATAAGATGGAGAGGGATGAGAGGAACTGCGGACAACTCCGTAGGGAAGGGGGACAGAAGGGGGCGTTAGCCGGTGGCGGGATTACCGAAAGCGCCGGGGAAGGCGTCTGCGCTCATCATCGCGGGAGGCAAGGGAACAAGGTTCTGGCCCGCCAGCCGTGAGAACCGGCCCAAGCCGCTTTTTTCGATCGATGAGGGAACGACGCTGCTGAGCGAGACCATCGGGCGCCTGCAGCCGCTCATCGCGCGCGATCGGATTTTCGTGCTGGTCACCGCGGCGCAGAAAAAAGCTTTCACGTCGGCGATCGAGGGCGTAATTCCTGCGAGCAACCTTATCCTCGAGCCCGAAGGTCGCGGGACCACGGTCGCGATTGCGTATGGCGCGGCGGTGATTCGCCAACGCTTCGGTGACGGGCTCCTCGCGGTGATGCCTGCCGATCATTACATCGCGCCGGCGAGCGGTTTTCGGAACACACTTTCGAAGGCACTCGGGCTGGCCGCGAGCGAGAAGGCGATCGTTGTCATCGGCGTGACGCCGAATCGGCCCGAGACTGGGTATGGTTATCAGGAGATCGGCGTGACCATCGGCGGCGGCTATCGGGTTAAGCGCTTCGTCGAGAAGCCTAGCGCGCAAGCGGCGAAAAAGATGATCGCCGCTAAGCGTTTCCTCTGGAACGCGGGAATGTTCGTCATGACCTCCGCGACCCTTGATGCCGAACTAACGCAACATGCGCCGATGCTCGCGGCTGCGGCGAATAAGCTGGGAACGCTTAAGGGCTCCGGGTTAGCGAAGCTCTACCATCAGCTCGATTTCGATTCCTTCGATCGCGTGGTCATCGAGCGCACGCCCAACATCCTCGGCGTCAAGGCGGACTTCAGTTGGCATGACGTTGGGACCTGGGAAGGTTTGTGGGAAGCAATGGGCGGGCGCGAGAAGAACGTCACCGTCGGTCAGGTGCTGACGCTGGAATCCAACGGTGTGCTCGCCCACAGCAACTCGCGCCTGATGGTGCTTCTCGGAGTGAAGGACATCGTCGTGGTCGACACGCCCGATGCGCTGCTGGTAATCGACCGCGCGCGCTCACAGGACACGCGCAAAGTGACCGAGGAGCTCAAGCGCCTCGGCCTGCACAAATATCTCTAGTCCAGCGCCTGCGGATCGAGCTTCGCGACCAGGCGGCGCAACTCATGCTCATCTTCCGCGGCTTCATCCGCGATTTGCATCAACGTCTCGCCGAGGTGCGAATTTTCGCCTTCACCTTCCCATCGCATCGCATGTTGATGAAGCTCGCGCGCCCAGAGCAGCAGCATCTCGAGGTCGTTGCTGAGACGCTCCCAACTGCTCGAGCCCTCATGCGGGACTACTTCGGGAGGCCGCGGCCACAAATTCCGCTCTGACAGGATGTGGCGCATGGTTTTTTCGTGCGCGGCTTCTTTTTCGGCGATCTGGCGCACGCCTTCCGCGATTGCCGGATACGTCACGCGATCAGCATGGCGCGCGAGGCGATCCGCCAATGCTTCGGATTGGCCCGCGAGGATCGCGAGTTCGTCGATCAGGGGCGGCCCCGAGATGGCGTTTCGTAGCTTGTCGATTAGTCCCATTTCCTGCACGATTCTCCCCACGTCCGTCGAACAATTGGCCGAGCGCCAGCGCAACATTCCTACATTATTCGTGCGCCGTATTCCACGGATGCCAACTGCATCGCGCAGGGCCGGGGCGCGTCTGTATAATGGATGGGGCATCGAACAGAAGGACAACCTGTGGCACGTCGCCCCTCCGGAATTCGAAAAAGCGCGCTCGCAAAATGGTGGAAGAAAGGACCGCTCTCGCGCCGCATTCGCATCGCGGCAGGCGCCGGATTCCTCACCCTGACCTTCGCGCTCGGGTTCTATCTCGCCGGTCTCTACGAAAGCATCTCGACGCTGATCGAAGAGCGCCACGCGGCACTCACATCGGCAATTTATTCCGCGCCGACGACGCTTCAAGTTGGCGACGACATCGATCATCTGAACCTCGTCGAACGGCTGCAACGGCTTTCCTACACTCAAACACAATCGCCCACCTCGCCCGGTGAGTTCGCCATGATGCCCGGCGCGATGTGGATCGACGTCCGCGATTTTCGCGCGGGCGCGAATCTTCATCCTGCCGCGCTCATCCGTTTAGTGCTGCATGGCAAGAAGATTACCGGCATCGCGGACGCCTACGGGGTGGCGCAAAAGCGCGCCGCGCTGGAGCCGGAAGTCGTCGGCAGGCTGCTTCCCGGAGCGCCCGCCGAGCGCGTCGAGGTGCGCCTCGGCGACCTCCCGCCATACCTGGTGCAGGGCCTGCTCGACACGGAAGATCGCTGGTTTTACTACCATCCGGGTTTTGATCCGATTCGAATCGCCGAGGCGGCGCTGAATGACTTCCGGAGCCATCACCTGAGCCAGGGCGCCAGCACCATCACGCAGCAGCTCGCGCGAACTTTTATGGATCGCCATGAGCGGAGCTTCTCGCGCAAATTTCGCGAGCTCGCGGTCGCGCTGGTGATCGAATTCCGGCTCAGCAAGAACGCGATCCTCGAGCGCTACATCAACGACGTGCCGATGGGCGAGTACGACGGCACGCCGATCGAGGGCATGCCGTTGGCGGCGCGCTACTTCTTCAACAAGGATTTGCGCGAGGTCACTCCGGTCGAAGCCGCAACGCTGATCGGAATGATCCAGGCGCCGACCGCATACGATCCGCGCCGCCATCCCGATTTGTGCCGCAAACGGCGCAACACCGTGCTGGTCATCATGCGCGTGCATGATCTGATCGATCAGCCGACCTACATCGCCGCGACTTCCTCGCTGGTGCAGGTCGCTAAGATGCCCGGACTTCGTCGCGCGCCCTATTTCACCGACTATGTGACCACGTTCGTGAAACGATTGCCGGGGCTCGACGGTCATCTCGATGGCCTCAAGGTGTACACCACGCTCGATCCGGAATATCAGGCGGATGCGCAGGAGGCGGTCGAGAGCAACCTCGCGAGGATCGAGAAAACGCGGCGCGGTCTGCGGCGCAAGGATGACAAGGATCGCCTCGAAAGCGCGATGGTGGCGCTCGATGCTACCTCGGGTGCGATCGTCGCGATGGTTGGCGGGCGCGATTATGCCTCTAGCCAGTTCAATCGCGTGACCCAGGCGCAGCGCCAGCCTGGGTCGGCATTCAAGCCGATCGTTTATCTCGCCGCGATGGATCCCGATCGCTCGCCGCTGCATCGGCCGCTTACGCTCGCGTCCGTGCTGCCAGATCGCCCGATGTCATTTGGCCGATGGGCGCCGGTGAACTTCGAGCATACTTATCAGGGCCAGGTGACGGTGGTGCAGGCGTTGGCGGAATCGTTGAACGTCCCGACTGCATATGTCGGCAGCGAACTCGGTCCGCCACTGATGGTGCGCACCGCGCACGAGGTAGGCATCCATGCTGACCTTCCTGCGGTGTTGCCGATGGCGATCGGCGCCGATGAGGTGACACTGCTCGAACTCACGTCGGCCTATCAGACCTTCGCGAGTATGGGCGAGCAGGCGACGCCCTTTGCGGTTCAGTCCGTGATCGATGGGACCGGGCGCGCGATTTATCAGCACGCGCCGCAAACACAGCAAGTCATCGATCCGAACGTCGCATACCTGATGACCGGTGGATTGAAGGCGGTGCTGCGCTCCGGAACGGGCGCATCGTCGGCGCGGCTCGGGATCGATTTTCCCGCGGCGGGCAAAACCGGCACCTCCCAGGATTACAAGGACGGATACTTCATCGGCTACACGCCGGAAGTAGTATGCGGCGTGTGGGTCGGCTTCGACCAGCCCGCGCCGACCGGGATGACGGGTGCACAATCGGCGCTGCCGGCGTGGGTGGATTTCATGGTGTCTACAGCGCCCGATGACGCCCAGGATTTCCCGATACCGTCAGGCGTCGAATTCGCCACCATCGATCCAGCTTCGGGGGGGCTGGCGACGCCGGCGTGTCCTCGAACCGTGAGGTTGCCCTTCCTTATCGGGTCTGCGCCGACGCAACAATGTCCCCTGCACGGAGGCCTGTTCGCCTCAATACCGCCGTCGAAGCCGCCCGAATTCGCCGTTCCTGCGGCTGCCCCATCGCCAGCGGCTAATGCCGCACCAACGGCGACCAATTCGGATGTTTTCGGTCGGATCGGAAGCTTCTTCGGATCGTTATTCGGTCACTAAAGCCCGTTGTCCGACTCATAAGTGCCTAAAGGTCTAATAGCGACGTTTAAGCCTTGCATCGTTAGGGTGATGGGGTCACAGTAAGATACAGTCAAGCTTGCAGGTAATTTAACTGATGCATCGTCTTTTCCGCGTTGCGTTATTCATTGGTGCGATAACCGCGATCACTCCTTCAGCTTTCGCCGCGGGTAAACCCAAGCCCGTGCCGCGACCTCAAACCGGTGATGTTTTGATCGTGGGCGGTATCGCACTCGATGGCAATGCGACCAACTCGGCCGAGTTCTACAGTGTCGCAAAGAGGAAGTTTCTCGCGACCGGTTCGATGAGCACCGCACGCGCAGGCCATCAGATGCAGTGGTTTCCACCGTCGCCGGAGCGGACCGTGAACCGCGGCGTTGCCTTCGGAGGTTTCACCGGTACCGCGACAATCACCGGATCGAGCTCCATCAGCTACTCCATGAACATACTGGACAATACCGATGTATACACGCCGTCGAGCGGCGGCTTCGCGCCCGATCAGGCATCCGAGGGATGCACCATGGCCAACGGACGCGCGCTGTTCGCATCGGTCGCATTTCCGGGCAACCTGAGCACCGATTTCCTTCAGGGCCACGTGCTGATGATCGGCGGCCTTTGCAACGCGCCCGATCTCGAGAGCTGCCGGACCGCGAACATCCTTCATCCAAACCAAAGTGAAATAAATGGAACCTCAAATCCGAAGGTTCCGATCATGATGGAGACGCTGACGCTCCTCGCCGATGGCACTGCGCTGATGACCGGCGGCATCGATGATTTCTCTGGTACCATTACCAACAGCGCCGAGATTTTTACTCCATCCAACGAATACTTCGTCATGCTGACGGCGCCGATGATGGAAGCGCGCGCGGGGCATACAGCGACGCTGCTGAATGACGGCACGGTGCTGATCGCAGGCGGCATCGTGAACATGAACGGCGTCATGACCGCCGTGGACTCCGCCGAGATCTATAATCCTGCCACCCAGACCTTCAGTCCGGTGCTCGCGCCGATGACGTGGGCGAGGACCGGGCACACCGCAACGTTGCTGAAAGATGGCAGGGTGCTGCTCGCGGGCGGCTACAACGGGACCTCGGAGTTCAGCCTCAGTGGCAGTTCCAATGGCGATACGCTGACGTGGTCGACGATGAACGGATCGATTCTCAACACGGCGGAGCTTTACGATCCGAAGACCATGACGTTCGAGCCGGTGGGAGGCATCAACAAGAAGACTGGGCAGCCGATCGCGGCGATGCGGTCTGCGCGCTTCGAACATACCGCGACGATGCTGGCGAATGGCTCGGTGCTCCTCGCGGGAGGATTTGGCCCCGACAAAACCGCCGCCATCGACGAGCTCAACAGCGCCGAACTGTTTATCCCGAACAAGAACAAGACCACCTTCGGCTGGTTCGCGAGCGCCGGCACGATGATTTCTGGCCGCGCGCTGCATACCGCCGTGCTGGTTGGAAAGTAGGGCTAGACGGATACCTTTAGTGGCAAACTAGATAGACACTTTCAGTGTCATGCGCGCCTGTGAGCTGATGCCCTCGCCGAGCTGATGATCCTGCGGCAGTTGCGAAGCGCCATTGCCGTCGGTCGCACGCACCCGCATGACGACCGTGCCCGACTGCTTCGGGATGAAGCGATATTTCCAGACGGTCCAGATGTATGGTGACTGATTGTCGATGATCTCGGCTTTGCGCCAGGTCGCGCCGTCATCGAGGGAGACATCGACGCGCCTGATGCCGGCAGGCCCCGCCAGCGCCCATCCGTAGAAATCCGTCGGCCCGTCGATCGAGACAGACCCGCCGAGGTACGACATGAGCCCATCGGGCGGACGCGGCGAGAAGAATCCCGAATTGACCTTGCGCCACGCGGTATGGCTCCATCCGCGCTCCTCCCAATAGCCGCGAAACGCGACCGGCAGGAATTCGATCTCGGTGATCCATTTCGGTTGCTTCATCCCATATTTGCCGGGGATAAAGATGCGCACCGGGAAGCCATGTTCGCGCGGCAGTGGCTGCTCGTTCATCAGATAAGGAAGAAAATTTTCCTCGCGCATGATTTCCTCGCGCGGCGCGCCCACGTAGTAACGGTCGGCCGCGCGCATCGCGACGTATCTGGCTTCGGGACGCACCCGCGCGCGATCGAGAATCGGCTTGAGCCGCGTGCCGACCCAATCGGCATTGCTGATGGCGGTGCCGTCGGGCGCATTGGAAATACATTCCAGCGTCAGCGTCTGCTTGAACCGCGGAAGCTTGCGGATATCAGCATAGGAAAGTTCCAGTGGCTTTTCGACGAGGCCAGTGATCTTGAGGCTCCACGTCGCGGGGTCGATGAGCGGCGTGCCTCCGTATGTCGTCACATAAAATTTGTCATTCGGGGTGACGCCGCCGAATCGTGGCGCCGAGGCAGCCGCGCTCGCGAGCTTCACCGCAGTCGGCAGATTGGCGAGCGCGAGTGCTGTCCCTGCGAGTCGCACGAACTTCCTGCGCGTCATGATGGATCAACATTAGCATCGCGGCATGGGTTCCGCTGATGAGCGTAAGAGAGGAATCAGGCAAAACACCAAGACACCAAGGTAGGACCAGTGACGATCTATCGTCAGGCGCAGGATCAAGGGGTCGTGGTGAGAAGAGAAGAGCAGGCCATCAGATGCGGGCGGCAGCGGCCCTTCTCGAACACCAAGGGAAGATCAAGATGAGGATCCGGTCTCGAGGTCCAATGAATCAACATTAGCATCGCGCAGCGGTTCCGAAGATGAGAGCCAGTCAGCAAAAGAGAGGAGCCAGGCAAAACACCAAGACACCAAGGGTAGGACGAGTGATGATTTATCGGTAGGCGCGGGATCAAGAGGTCGAGGCAGGGGGAGCAGACCAGCAGATGCGGGCCGCAGCGGCCCTTCTCGAACACCAAGGGAAGATCAAGAAGAAGATCCGGTCTCGAGGTCCAATGAATCAACATTAGCATCGCGCGAGCGGTTCCGAAGATGAGAGCGAGTCAGCAAAAGAGAGGAGCCAGATAAAACACCAAGACACCAAGGTAGGACAAGTGACGATTTATCAGTAGGCGCGGGATCAAGGGGTTGAGGCAGGAAGAGCAGACCAGCGGATGCGGGCCGCAGCGGCCCTCCTGCACAGCTAGGGAAGATTAAGGAGAGTCTGGGTCAGGTGGACCAGGAAATCTCGGCGGTCATCGGACGCTCTCATGGAACTTCTTCTTGATCTTCCCTTGGTGTTCGAGAGGGCCGCTGCGGCCCGCATCTGCTGGTCTGCTCTTCTCGGCATGATCCCTTGATCATACGCCTACCGATAAATCATCACTCGTCCTACCTTGGTGTCTTGGTGTTTTGTCTGGCTCCGATTCTTCTCTTCGACTACGCGGCGTCGTCGGGGTCGTCGTTCACGATGCCGTCCTCATCGACGACCACCCGCTCATCCTCGATGGGCGAGGGCGGCAGCGGCACGACCGTGTCCGAGAGCCTCCGCGACACGATGATGAACGCCGAATGCGCGATCATCCGATGCATCGGGCGCACGCTCATCCCCTTCACTTGCCAGAACCGCAGCATCGTCTCGAATGATTCGATTTCGCCAAACGACGGCGATTGTTGTAGTTGCTCGCAGGTGTCTTTGAGCTGCACCGTGGTGGGGACATAGCAGACCAGCACCCCACCCGCGCGAAGCGCCTTCGCAGCCACTGGCAGCGCACGCCCCGGCTCCGGAAGATCGAGGAAGATGCGATCGACGCCGGTCTCCTCGAAGCCCTCGTAGAGGTCATGCAGATGGAGCGTCCAGTTGGGTGCATCGCCAAAAAATGTCGCGACGTTTTTCTTCGCCGCGGAGGCGAAGTCCTCGCGAATCTCATACGAGATGACGCGGCCGTTCGGACCCACCGCCCGCAACAGAGCGATCGTCAGCGCGCCGGCTCCGGTGCCACCTTCGATCACGGTGGCGCCCGGGAAGACATCGCCCCAAATGAGCAGCGGTCCGGTGTCCTTGGGATAGATGACTTGGGCCGCGCGCGGCAGATGCGGGATGAGGTCGGCGTAGGTCGGCCGCAGCACGAGATACATCTCGTTGCTGGAAAATTTGACCCGCGAGCCTTCCTCGACGCCGATGATCTCGTCGGCCATCAACTCGCCGCGGATGAGCAGTTTGACGCCCGGGCGGAGGATTTTCAGGTAGCGGCGGCCTTTGCGATCGATGAAGAGGGCGGCGTCGTTGGGCTTAAACTTGGAATCCAAAGTGGTTTACCGATATTCGCATGAAGGCCGCCGCGCAACAGGGGGAGGAAAAAGCGAAGAGAGGAGCCAGACAAAACACCAAGACACCAAGGGAAGGACAAGCGGCGATTTGTCGGTAGGCGCATGATCAAGGAATCCTGCCGAGAAGATAAGAGCAGACCAGCAGATGCGGGCCGCAGCGGCCCTCTCCGAACACCAAGGGAAGATCAAGAGGAAAATGGGTCAGATCATTCGATGCGCTTCGATCTCGGTGTCTCGTTGCCTTGGGCTCGATACTTCTTCTTTACTCTTCCCTTCCCAATCGAAGAGGGCCGCTGCGGCCCGCATCTGATGGCCTGCTTTTCCCGCCTCGACCCCTTGATCCCGCGCCTACCGACAAATCGCCGCTTGTCCTACCCTTGGTGTCTTGGTGTTTTGTCTGGCTCTTTTCCTCCCGCATGGCATTGGCTACTTGACCGATCGGGTGGGCGCAACTAGGTTTATCGATGCTGCCCGGCCCTGGATTTTATCTGGCGGGCGGACACTACATCATCACTGATGATTTGCGACTGAAGTAGCCGGCGGTTCATATGCGAGACGCGTGTGAGCACCGGCTTGATGCATTATAATAGACTTGAGGACGAAATTTTATGGCTGAGAAAAAAGCAAAAACAGCAGAAAAGAATCCCGGCGAAGTTCAGCATAAGCATCTATGCGGCGAATGCGGCGGGGACGGCAAGGTGACCAAGTTCGCGGGCTTCGGGCGCAAAGGCTTTTACGTCGTATGTGAGAAGAACGCTGCCCACGTCGGACGGCTGCGCTAGTTGCGATCCGGAATGGGAGGCGTGAGCTAAATGGCGCGGACCAAGAAAACGGCTAAAGCCTCCGCCAAAAAGGACAAATACGGCAGCTTCGATGACCTGACCGAAGAAGCCGACGAAGATGCGGATCTTCCCAAGGACGAAGCCGGCAGACGCAAGATCAAGCGCCAGTACACCGATCTGCTCGGCATCCGCATCGAGAAACTACGGGGCCGGATTCTCAATCGCGAGCGCATCAACAAGACTATCGAGGGCATCTACTACATCTGCGTCGATTGCCTGAAGGTGTGCCATTCGCTCGACGACGGTTTGACCGAGGACCCCAACAACCAGCAGAACATGTGCGCGGCATGTAGTAAGAATCGCGCTCAGGCTGCCGCCGCCGAGGCGAAAGCGGCGGCCAGCCCAGCGCATCCACCACGCTCGAGTTCGCGCAAGCGGGCCTCGGCCTGAAGCGCGCGCGACATCGCATATCCGGCGAAGCCGACAACGTTAAAAGCATAGAAGGTAGATCAGGAGATCGATGGCACTGCAGCTAATTCCTCCCGATGTGAATCTCGACTTTGTCGGCAAGCGAAAATTCTTCGTCGGTCTTTCCGTCCTCATCAACCTCGCCTCGCTCATCATGCTTTTCACCGTCGGCCTCAACTATGGGGTCGATTTCTCGGGCGGCAGCGTGGTGCAGATCCGGATGACGCAAAAAGCCGGCCCCGACGCTATCCGCAAAGCCTTGGTGCCGTTGGATTTGGGTGAAGTTTCGGTGCAGGACTTCGGCAGCACCGGTCAGGAGTTCCTCGCGCGCTTCGAGAAGCCCAAGGGTATCGGCAGCATCGGACCGAAGATTGAAGACGCGCTCGCCAAACAGTTCGGCCCCGGCCAGGGCAAGGTGGTCCGTGTCGAGACGGTCGGCGCAAAGGTCAGCAAGGATCTCAAGTTCGACGCGATCGCGGCGATCACGGTCGCGACGCTGTTTATGGGCGTCTTCATCGCCATCCAGTTCCGCCACGTGAGTTGGAGTTTCGGCACCGGCGCAGTCATTGCCCTTGTGCATGACGTCCTGGTCGTGCTCCTCGCGCTGATGATCACGCGCTTGGAGTTCGATCTCACCACCCTCGCCGCATTGTTGACGGTTATCGGCTTCTCGGTGCACGACACTATCATAGTGTCGGATCGAATCCGCGAGGATGCGGGCAAGCGGCGGCGCGAAACCCTCGCGACGGTAATGAATCGCGCGATCAACGAGACGCTGTCACGCACCATTCTGACTTCGGGGACCGCCATCGCGGTGCTCATTGCACTGCTCTTGTTAGGCGGACCGATTCTGCGGCCGTCGGCGTTCACACTGCTGGTGGGCTTCATTACCGGCACCTACTCGTCGGTCTATATCGCGGGTCCGGTGGTTTTGTTCTGGGAGAGCCGGGTGAATATCAAAACGCCGCGTCCGCCGAGCGCTCGCGCGGCCTAGGCGCGTTTCGGCCGGCTTCCACAGTCACATTTGCTCGCTAACCAGATAGCGATTGTCGTATTTCAGACAGCTTGCTCACCAAGATTCCCTCTTTCTCCATTGCGCGGATCGGGGAACAATAGAAATAGGGGGATCGCTTGAAAAAACCAGAGGTGAGCAATTCGGCCATCGCTCCGGCCGACGCCAATATCAAATCGGAGCTTCGGGTACGTTTACTTATCGTAGAGGATTCGGAGAGCAGTCGCGCGATGATTTGTGGCCATCTGCGCGAGGAAAACTTCGACTTCGACGAAGCCGATAACGGCGCGATCGCGGTAGAAAAGGCGAAAGCCACGCGCTTCGACCTCATTCTGATGGACATCAAGATGCCGATGATGGATGGCTACGAAGCGATGCGACGGATCCGGCAATGGGAGCAGTCACGCGGTCTGGAGCGGACGCCCATCATTGCGTTCACTGCGTCTTCGTTTGAGGAGGACGTGCAATTGGCCATCCAGAACGGTGCGGACCTGCACGTCGCCAAGCCGGTCAAGAAAGAAGCGTTGGCGGCTGCCATCAAGAGCCTAATCCACGTCGAACGCTGCGCCTGGCAGGATCCGGCGAAAGCATACCGCTTGAATGGTAGTTTCTACCAAACGAAGCCAAATAACCCTTATGAATAAAGGACTTTTGTTTTTCGACCCTCGAAATTGAGTGACATTTGAGCTGAAAACCGCGCGAGGGTTGTACACTTTGATGCTCGCCAAAGAGCCTCAGATGCTTCCCGATGGCACCTTACTGACACTGTGTCTGGAGCGACAGGACGGCATCGAGAAGGTCGCCCTCCAATGCCGCATCGATAAGACGCTCGCGGGCTCTCTCGATATCGATGAACTTCTCGGCAAGCTCACCCATTGGATCGAGCGCGACTTCGAGATGACTCGCGAGTATGCGCTGAAGTCCATCCGCAGCGAGCGCAAGCTGATGGAGTTAGTCTTCGATGGGTCGAATCGCGGACCGTTCTGAAGAGGAAGAGCCAGGCAAAACACCAAGACACCAAGGTCGGATAAGTGACGATTTATCGGTAGGCGCAGGATCAAGGGGTTGAAGCAAGCAGAGCAGACCAGCAGATGCGGGCCGCAGCGGCTCTTCTCGAACACCAAGGGAAGATCAAGAAGAAATCCGGCCACCACGTGCGATGGCGGTTGAAATCTTGGTGTCTCGTCAACCTGGGCTCGATACTCCTTCTTTACTCTTCCCTTGGTGTTGGAAAGGGGCCGCTGCGGCCCGCATCTGCCGGTCTGCTCTTCAGGGCAGGATCTCTTGATCGTACGCTAAAGGAAAAGTTCCGCTTTTCCGACCTTGGTGTCTTGGTGTTTTGCCTGGCTCTTCTCTTCGGCTCTTTGTGTCTCGGTGCCTCTGTGGTTTAACTCTTCTCCTATGCTTTCCTCGCAAATTCGCCGCGCCATCGATTCCGACGTTCCCGAACTCGCCCGCCTGGTGCAGGGCATCGCCGCCTATCACGAGGCGGCGGACGAGCGCGTCCGCTATGATTGGGACACCGTGCGCAAGTCCGCCGAATGGCTCACCGTCGTACTTAAGCGTGACCACCATGCGGTATGGGTGGCGGATTTCGGTGACGGCAAGCTGGTCGGCTATTTATGGGTCCATTTGCGGCGGTACCGCGATGCGCGCATTCCGCCGGTCTGGGGCTATATCGCGCAGGCCTTCCTCGAGGAAGGATGGCGCGGGCAAGGCCTCATGCAGCCGATGCTCGATGGCGCTTTTCAATGGTTCCGCGAGAAGGGCATGACTCATGTGACGTTGGGGGTCATACATCGCAACTGGCTCGGATCGTCGGCATGGTACAAATTCGGCTTCGAGGATTACAATCACGAGCGCCTGCTAATTCTCAAAAACAAACCCACTTGACCGCCTCCAGTTGCGATGGCCTCGTCGGGTAAATGTTAGTGCCGATCCTGATAAATCTGCCGGCTTTCCGCATTTTCTTCCTGGTTGATCTGATGCCGCTCGGCTCCGGTAAGAGGCCCGTTGTCTCCGCGTGCATCCTGGCGTTCCTGGTTGTAAATGCCTCGATCCTCGGCGTGAAGCTGATTGGCCTCGGCGCCGTTCAATTGGTCATGATGGATGCCCTGGTTGATTCGGCGATTCTGATTTCTTAGGCGGTGGTTGATGTTCACCCGGCCCTGATGATTACGCTGCCATTGGTCTTCTGCGTGCCCGGTGCCGGCGAATAGAAATCCGGTGACGGCTAATGCTGCAAAAAAAGAAGCAAAGGTTTTAGTTGATTTCATTATCAATTCTCCAAACTGGTTAGGGGTTGGCTTGCGGCCGATGTGCGATCCGCAGTTGTCAGCCGTAGGACGGAATCGAAGGGCTCCGCGTTTACACGCTTGGGAAATAGACGATGGTGGGCGAGGGAGGGTTCAACCTTCGTACTTCCGACCTGGGAACTGCGCGGGCATCAGTTCAACTTAAAAGCGCTTGACATCGATCGCGGCTTGTCTTAATAGACCGAATTGGTCCGCTATTGGCCTAATCCTATCGATGCCCTTGTTTCCATTGAAGAACATCTCGCGAATGGCTATATTCGACTTGTAAGGTCCACTATTATTTGCGAGTATTCGGTTAGGGAAACCTGAAGAGATGTCATCGATGCCCAAGTTGCCCATCTACATGGATAATCACGCGACGACGCCCGTCGATCCGCGCGTGATGGAAACGATGCTGCCGTACTTCACCGAGAAGTTCGGCAACGCCGCCAGCCGCAATCATAGTTTCGGCTGGGAAGCGGAAGAGGCTGTCGATCGTGCGCGCAATCAAATCGCGGCACTCATCGGCGGGAAATCCAAGGAAATCATTTTCACCAGCGGCGCCACCGAGTCCGATAACCTTGCGATCAAGGGCGTGCTGGAATTTTACAAAGATAAGGGCAACCACATCATCACCTGCGTCACCGAGCATAAGGCGGTGCTCGACAGTTGCCGGACGCTGGAGCGCAATGGCAAGGCGACTGTGACCTATCTCAAGGTTGACAAGTTCGGGATGGTTGACCCTGACGAAGTCCGCAAAGCCATCACCGATAAGACCGTGCTCATCTCGATCATGTACGCCAACAATGAGATCGGCACGATTCATCCGATTCGCGAGATCGGCAAGATTGCCAAAGAAAAGGGTGTCATTTTCCACTGCGATGGAGTTCAGGCCGCCGGTAAGATTCCCCTCGACGCTGAAAAAGACGGGATCGACCTCCTCGCGATGAGCGCGCACAAAATTTACGGGCCCAAGGGCGTCGGTGCGTTATGGGTTCGCGCCAAGGGACCGCGCGTGCGCCTCACCCCGATCATTGATGGCGGTGGGCATGAGCGCGGGATGCGTTCCGGCACTCTCAACGTGACCGGCATTGTCGGCTTCGGCAAGGCCTGCGAAATCGCCCAGAAAGACATGGCCGAGGACAATCGCAAGCTCCTCGAACTGCGCAACAAGCTGCAGGCCGGACTCTTCGAGCGCCTCGATGAGATTTACCTCAATGGGCATCCGACCGAACGGCTGCCCGGAAACCTCAACGTCAGTTTTGCGTATGTTGAGGGCGAGTCCTTGTTGATGGGTATCAACGATATCGCCGTCAGTTCTGGTTCCGCCTGCACCTCGGCGACGCTGGAGCCCTCGTATGTCATCCGCGCGTTGGGCGTGAATGAGGAACTGGCGCACAGTTCGATTCGCTTCGGTATCGGACGTTTCAATACCGAAGACGAAGTCGACTACGTGACCGATCGCGTATCGAAAGAAGTGAATCGGCTGCGCGAAATGTCGCCGCTTTATGAGATGGCGAAGGAAGGAATCGATCTCAAATCCGTCCAATGGAAGGCGGAATAGGGCGGACGGAGATAAATCATGGCTTATTCAGAAAAAGTTCTTGACCATTACAACAATCCACGCAACGTCGGCAGCTTCGACAAGAATGCCGAGGATGTCGGCACCGGAATCGTCGGCGCGCCGGAATGCGGCGACGTGATGAAGCTGCAACTGAAGATCGACGACCTCGGGGTCATCCAGGACGCCAAGTTCAAGACCTTCGGATGCGGCAGCGCCATCGCCAGCTCCAGCTACGTCACCGAGCTGGTCAAGGGCAAGCATATCGACGAAGCGATGACGATCAAGAACACCGTCATCGTCAAGGAATTGAATCTGCCGCCGGTCAAGATTCATTGCTCGGTACTGGCCGAGGACGCGATCAAGGCCGCGATCACCGACTGGCGCAAGCGCAAGGGCGAGCCGGCCGAAGCATCCGAGAAGAAGGCCGAAGCGAAGTAGATGGCCGTCGCGAAGCGAAGTATTTAAATGCTGACACTGTCCGAAAACGCGGTCCGCAAAATCAAGACGCTGGTTGCCGAGAAGGGCGACGAGGCGGGGCTGCGCGTGAAAGTCGTCGGTGGCGGATGCTCCGGGCTGTCGTACCGGATGGAAATCGATTCCGCCAAAGAGCGCGACAAGATTTTCGAGCGTGACGGCGCCAAACTGATTGTGGACAAAAAGAGCTTTTTGTATTTGAACGGCTCGGAGCTGGATTACTCGGAAGAATTGATGTCGGCCGGCTTCAAGCTGGTAAATCCGAACGTCAAGCGAAGTTGTGGATGTGGGGAATCGTTCGTCGTTTGACCGCGATTCCGGTGGGGCGGGGAAAGCTGCCTTTATAGAAATAACACTCTCAAATGATCAAATGTCCTTCATGCGCGCGGCCGCAGGAGCCGCGCTTGATTTGCGATCAATGCGGCAATCCGCTTCCGGTGCCCGCCGATCTCGATTGCTTTGCTGCTCTCGGAATTCCACGCAGGCTGACCATCGATGAGTCCGCTCTGGAAGCCGCTTATCACGACCTCGGGCGCAAGATTCATCCGGATCGCTTCGCTTCGAGCGCGCCCAGTATTCGCGCGCTGAGTCTTTCGGGCACCGCGCTATTGACTCGGAGCTACCGCACGCTGCGCGATCCGATTTCGCGCGGCCTCTACTGGCTCGACCTCAATGGCGAGAAGCTCGCCGAGAACAACAAGAACGTTCCCCCCGAGCTGGCCGAGACTGTCTTCGAGGTCCAGGAGCAGCTATCCGATTTGCGCGATGCGAGCGGCGATGCAGCTATCGAGCTGCGCAGCGCGGTCGAGCAGCGCCGCGCCGAGCTTTCCGCGACTATGGGCGATCTCCTTGTCCAGCTGGCGCGCAACTTTTCGCGCTGGGATGCGTCTACTAACAGCAATGGCGGCAATAACCACCAAGTCCTGATCGCGGACCTGAAAAGTATTCTTTCTAAAATTGCGTATTTACGAACCTTGCTCCGCGATATCGAGCGCGGATTGGAAACCTTGCGGGCGGCGTAACGTCTAATTAACGATGGCGCGAATTTTCGGAATAGACCTGGGCACCACCAACAGTCTCATCGCCGTCATGGATGGCGACGCTGCGCGGGTGCTGGCCGACCCGAAAACGGGTGCGACGATTCTTCCGTCGGTGGTCGCGATCGCTCCCGAGGGCGAGGTCTATGTTGGTGACGAGGCCATCGCGGTCGAGCCGCGCCTCGCGCTCAAGAACGATGGCGTCATCCACGCGACCGGATTTTCCGGCGGCGATCTCGGCGCGGTGATTCGGTCCGTCAAGCGCTATATGGGCCTCGGCGGCGGCGAGATCGCGCCCGAGGATCAGGCGCGTTATACCTTCGCCGATCTGACGGGGCCGGTCGCGCGATTCCAGGTGGACAAGCGCAGCTATACGCCATCGCAAATTTCCGCCGAGATTTTGCGCGCTCTTAAAAATCGCGCCGAGGGCGCGATGCCCGGCGAGAAAGTCGAGCGCGTCGTCATTACCGTTCCCGCCTACTTCAACGATGGACAGCGCCAGGCCACCAAAGATGCGGGACGTCTCGCCGGCCTCGAGGTAGTGCGGCTGGTGAACGAGCCGACCGCGGCATCGCTCGCATATGGGCTGCAAAAACTCGCCGAGGGCCGGGTCGCGGTCTATGACTTCGGCGGCGGCACCTTCGATATCTCCATCCTCAATGTGAAGGGTGGGGTATTCGAGGTTCTTTCCACCAATGGCGATACGCATCTCGGCGGCGACGATATCGACGGCGCAGTCGTGAACTGGTTCCTCGGAGATTTGCCCGAGAGCATTCGCAACGAGCGTCATATCTGGAACAGCGCGCGCCGCCTTGCCGAGGACGCCAAACAAAAACTTAGCTCCGCCGAAGAAACCGAACTTATACTCGAAATTCCTCCCGACCTGAGCCTGCGCGAGAAGCTGACCCGCGCACACCTCGAAGAGATCGCGAAGCCGCTGATCGATCGCACCCTGGAGCGATGCCGGCT
Source organism: uncultured delta proteobacterium (assembly GCA_963761255.1). Classification (GTDB taxonomy): domain Bacteria; phylum Desulfobacterota; class Binatia; order Binatales; family Binataceae; genus DATGKG01. The sequence goes on along the minus strand of CAVXGH010000005.1, from coordinate 612,770 downwards.
CGCCCTCAAAGATGCGAAGCTCGACCCTTCGCAAATCGATGCGGTCGTTCTGGTCGGCGGCTCGACTCGCATGCCGATGGTGCGGCGCGAGGTCGCGAAGATGTTCGGCCGCGAGCCGCTGTGTTCCATCAATCCCGATGAGGTTGTGGCTCTAGGCGCCGCTGTTCAGGCCTCGGTCCTGATGGGCATCCAGCGCGACATGCTGCTGCTCGACGTGGTCCCGCTTTCGCTCGGAATCGAGACGGTGGGCGCCGTGATGGAAAGAATTATCCACAGGAACACCACCATCCCGACCAGCGTGACCGAGATGTTCACCACCGCAGTGGACAATCAAACCCACGTAGATGTCCATGTTTTACAGGGTGAACGGGAGATGGCGAAGGATTCGCGGAGCCTGGCGCGGTTCAAATTGGGCCCTTTGGAGGGCCAACCCGCTGGATATCCGAAGATCGCCGTCACTTTCCTCATCGATGCAAACGGGATACTTAATGTAACGGCTCGGGATGAGCGCACGGGCCGCGAGCATTCGGTCGACGTCAAACCCAGTTACGGGTTAACCGACGATGAAATCGAAAAGATGCTCGAAGAGGCCATTGATTTAGGTGAGCAGGACCTCGAGGAGCGCCTGCTTATCGTAGCTCGCAACGACGCCCATCAGATACTGGCAGCGCTGCATAAGCAACTTGCAGAGTGGGGCCAGTTGGTGGAGGCGGACGAGCGCGGTGCGATCGAGGAGATGGTGCGGCGGCTGGAGGTGGCGGAAAAGGGCACCGATCGCGAACAAATAGCGAAATTAGTCGAAGACCTGAATACAGCGACTACTCCGTTCGCGGAACGGATTATGGACGCTGCTATCAAGCAGGCGCTGGAAAAAAAGTCAGTTGAAGAACTGGCGTAACGACTTACGTTTAAGGGCAAGGCAATGGGACTGAAGTGGGATCAGGCGGAAGAGATTGCGGAGGTTCTGATGGAGAATCATCCCGGCCTCGATCCGCTCCAGGCTCGTTTCACCGACCTGCGCCAATGGACCATCGATCTCGACGAATTTGATGACGAGCCTTCGGGCAGCACCGAAGGCAAATTGGAAGCCATACAAATGGCCTGGAGCGAAATCTACAAGGAGCAATACGGAGACGACTCAGAGTAGCTCTTTTGAATAGAAAGAGCAGGTTTTGCGTCTCTTAGCTGACCTTTCAGGAGGTGGTGGGGATGGCGACGACTGAGAACCTGAGAGCCGACCAAGAAGGAAAAATGGAAAAGGAAACACTAGACGAAAAGTTGCCGGGGTTATTTGAACCCGACACCCTTCTGCCGATTCAGTACTTTGAGGCGATGCGCCGCAAGCATCTGCTCGAAGGCGAGAAGCGCCTGATTCTGAGCGTGCTCGAAGACGCGGTCGAATGCTTCATGAAGTGCATCGACTCGGGCACCAACAAGGGTCAGCGGCTCTTCCGCGACGCCGATGAGTGGATTGCGCTGGAAGACAAGCGCTGGGTGTTCTCGTTCGACAACGTATGCGACATGCTCGACATCAACGCCGAGTATATGCGTGCGGGACTGCGCCGCTGGAAGGAAAAGAAGCTCATCGCCATCCAGCGCCGCAACGAGGAACGCGCACAGCAGCAGGCCCTCGCGGAAGCGCAGGCGCTGTTGCCCGAGGCGGAGCGTCAGCGTCGTCGTGGCTCCCGCTCCAGTGCTCGAGATAAAGCATATCGCGGTCAAGCCCGCCCCGATGATGCAGGGACGGCGCAAGGGCGAGCCCGCCCGCGTCGCCACGCGCTCGCACTCTAAGCTGCGCAAGGCGCGCGCCTAAGCAGCGTTCCTCAATACCCCAGTCATAGTTGAATGATGCGATGCGGCAGGATCTCCTGCCGCATCTTTGCGTTATGTAGTGCTACTGTGAGTAGGATTATCCTACATTATGACCGGATGTTGTTGGTCTCGAGCAGGTTGACCTTGCCCGCGAAGTCCTCGAGGTCAACCTCGGTGGTTTCCAGCAACCGCGCGACCATTCCCCAGAATCCAATCGACAGCACCAGCTCGACGATCTCCGCCGCGCCCATATGCTTCTTCAAGGCCGCGACCGTCGCCGGGCTGCCCTTGACGTAGCGCGCAACTTCGTCGGTGAACTTGATGACGAGGCTTTCGACTTCGTTGAAGCAGGTCGCGCGCTCCGGATGATCCATCGCGGCGATTTGCGCCTCGCTGACCCCGACCGCTTTCGCAATCGGCATGTGCTGCGTCCATTCATAGACCGAATGACTGACCTTGGCGGTGCGCAGGATCGCGATCTCGCGCAGCTTGGCGTCGAGCTTGCCGCGCGTGAGCAGCGAACCGCCGAGCATCTGGAACGGATAGAACGCGGCGTCCGAGTTGGCGATCATCCGCGCGACATTCATCTTGACCTTGCCGGCGTTGAGGATCTCGCGAGTCTTTTCGGGAACCTTGGTTTCGTCGACATAAGGTAGCAGCGCCATCAGCGTGGTCCTCCATCGAAATCGGATGAGTTGTTCTCGACGCTAGTCCCGCCGGCGTCCGGTCTGCAAATGCTACGGCGATGCGCGGCGGGAACGCGGAGCGGAATTGCGCATCGATGAGCAGTCCGCCGATCGCGCGGGAGAGCGCGACCGAGAGCGACTCGGCGGGGTCCGTTTCGAGTGGCAGGAAGGCCTCGCCTCCGACCGGTTTCGGCGGCTCGTCTTCGGTCCCGGTAACTTCCTTTTCGAATATGACCGAGCCGTCGCGCCGGCGCAGCGTGTATTTCAGCTTCACGCGCGAGGCCATCGTGAAGTACTGCCCGTGGATGGTCTGCTGCGCGCCGAAATTCTGTTCGAATGAGATTCGCTGCAACTCGCAGTTGAGCATGACGTCGACGCCAGGCTTCAGATCCTTCGGATCGATGGCGGCGTCCAGCGCGATCGGTTTCAATCCCGAGTCTGCGAAGCTGGAGATCAGTGCGTGGGTGAGCACTAAGCCCGCGTCGGAGACCTGCAAGGTTTTTTCAAGATGACCAGACGAATCGTAGACGCCGCCCACCTCGTGAGTCCCCGATGCCAGGTCACCGCTCACCGGCGCAATCGCCATCTTTGCCGGAAGAAAAATCGCGCGCGTCCCGGGAACGAATTCGGGCAGGTAGTGCAGCTTTAGGACCTCGCGCGAGGTGCATCCGACCAGGAGGCAAATGCTGGCGAGTGCAAAAATCCACGGGCAGCTGCGGAGAGCGTTTCTCGACACCGCCTAAGGTTCGGGCCGCGGCGCGACGGCCGGGGTCTTCTCGCGCCACCAGAAAAACCACAATCCGAAGCACAGCAACAGCGCTACCAGCGCGATCCATCGTTGCGCATGATGCGCCATTTCGGTGACCCGATAGAGTTCGTCGCCGACCAGGTATCCGATCGTCACCACCGTGCTGCACCACACGATCGCGCCGAGCAGGTTCCAGCCGAGGAAACGCAGGAACGGCATCCCGGCCGCGCCTGCCATCGGACCCGCCATGAAGCGGACGCCCGCGATGAACCGCGCCATGAAGACCGCCTTGCTGCCATGCGTATGGAAAAAGATCTGGAGACGTTCGTAGCGCTGCCGCATCGTCACGAATCGCGTGGTGAGCCGCGCCACGATTCGTTGCCCGCCGTGGCGCCCGACCAGAAAGCCGCAGCAGTCGCCGGTGACTGCGCTCAGCACGCAAACCAGATAGACGACGCGGAGATCGAGGATTGCGCGGCCGGCGAGAAAGCCTGCCACCAGCATCACGGTTTCCTCGGGAACCGGAATTCCGAGATTGCCCACGAACACGCACACGAAGATGCCGAGGTAGCCCCAGTTCGCGAGCCAATCGACGATATGCGCCGGGTTCAGCAGCTCATGCATCAAGATTTCCCGCCGACGCCGGTCATACCCCTTTATCGTCCCCCAAAGCTAGCTTGCCGTAATGAATCGAGCGAAGCGATACGAAGATTTCACAAGCTCCAAATGCCGATGAAAACTATCGAGGTAACAATCAGAATGCGAGCGATGCGGCTGGCGGTCCGCGGACGGCTAGTGGTTGGCCGCCGCCGATTCCGCGACGTAGCCATGTTTGGGCAGCAGGAACAGCAACGCCAGCGAGACCAGCAGAACCGGAACCAGCACGTAGAAGCAATCGTTGTAGGCCATGATGGTGGCGTTGCGATTGATCATGCCGTTGATGAGGCTGAGATCGCGTCCACCGATCGCGGCGGAGTTGTAGCCATAATTTTGCAGGCTCTGCGAGATGCCTTGATCCATTCTCAGGAAGGCATGATTGAAGTCGCTGACATTGGTGACCAGCATCGCACGATGGAACTGGGTGCGCCGCGCTAACACAGTCGCGAGCAGCGCGTAGGCAATGTTCCCGGCTTCGCGCCGCGTCAGCGTGTTAAGACCGGACGCGCCGGTCATTTGTGGCCGTGGGACCGTGCTCAGCGAGATAGTGCTCAGCGTCACCATCGCGGCGCCCATCCCGAGTCCAGTCAGCACCAGGATCGGCGCGAAGTCCCAGAAACCGACATACAGATCGAAATGCGCCAGCCGCCAATAGCCGTACATCAGCATGATGACTCCGGTGCCAACCAGTATTCGCGGACTGACGTGATTATACAGCCTCCCGACGATTGGCATGACGAGGAACATCGCGAGCGCGCGCGGCATCAGGACCAGCCCTGCCTGATACGCCGGATAGTTGAGGAGATTCTCGGTGAACTGAGGAAGCAGAAAGCTGGAGCCATAGAGCGCGAAGCCGGAGGCCGAGCCGATGGCACATCCGACCGTGAGCAGCCGATTTTTGAACAACCGAAAATCGATGATCGGCTCGCTGCGCATCAGTTCCCAAATGATCAGCGCGATTATCCCTACGACGGCGATCACAGTTCCGATGATGATCCAGTGCGACGCGAACCAATCCACTTCCTCGCCGCGCTCGAGCACGATTTGCGCGGCGGTGAGTCCTACCGTCAGTAGCGTTATGCCGGTCCAGTCGACTCGCTCCACGCCGCGTTTCAGATAGGGCGGATCGTGCACGAAGGCGCTGACCATCAGCATCCCGACGATGCAAAACGGCACGTTGATGTAGAACACCCATTGCCATCCGTACTTGTCCACCAGCCATCCGCCGATGACAGGGCCGATCGCCGGCGCCAGCACCACGCCCATACTGTAAATCGCCATCGCCATCCCCTGCTCGGAGGGCGGGAAAGTCTCGCGCGCGATGGCTTGTGAGCATGGCATCAGGCTGCCGCCGCCGATTCCCTGGATCACGCGATAGAGAATCATCTGATGCAGCGTGGTTGCGGTCCCGGCGAGGATCGAGCCGAAGATGAACAACCCCATCGAGAGCAGGAACAACTGCTTGCGGCCGAGGAGCGCGGTCCACCACGCGGCCATCGTCACCATGATGATCTCGGCGATGCTGTAGGCCGTCGACACCCAGGTGATGGTCAGCAGGTCCTCGCCGAACGAGCCCATCATGTGCGGCATCGCCACGTTGACGACCGTCGCATCCATCACCGAGAGAAACGTCCCGAGCATCACCGAGGCGGCGATCAGCCATTTGCCGGCGGCGGTCGCCTCATGGAGCGGCTGCGGACGAGCCGTGGTGCTTGGAAGAGTTGCCATTGAATCTACGCCTAAAACAATGACCCATTCAGTACTGGGTATGCCAGGTCAGATTCAACTGACTGTCGTTGCCGAGCGAGGTGCGGCCTTGCGAGGTATCCACCGAAATCTGCCGCGTGAGGTAATAGGTAATGGTCGCCTTCTGGGTTGCCTGGCCAGGGATTTGTTGCGTCTGCGGCGCCACATTCTGCGATGCCGATAGAAACACATCTTGCGTCAGATACGTGCCGATCGAGGCCATCCCGCTCTCGACGCTGAACTGCAGCGCCTTCAATCCCAGAGCATCCGCCACCGATTGCCCGATCTCATTGGCCGCGTAGCTTCCCGCCATCGTCGCAGCCTGGCTCTGGAGGGACGCCTGTTGGCCGCTACTCAACTGGCTGGTGGGCTGACCGAACATCAGCACCGATAAGATATCCGCTTGCGACATTACCGGCTCGCTCGAAAAAGTCAGCGTTGGCTTGGTGGCAGTGCCGGCGATGTTAGCGGACACGATGTACTGTGGTAGTTGACGTTGTGCGACGATGTCCAACGTTGGATCGATTTTCGCCCCGCCCGTGAACGTGATGTCGCCCTTTTGCAAGGTCAATGGCTGCCCAACAAGGGCTATCTGGCCGCGTACAGAGTGAATTGAGCCTAACAAGGCGAGCGGACCCTCCGGCTTCTTGCCCACGTGGACCTTCCCTTCGAGCTCTGCCGATGAGCCGCCAACCTTGATCCACGTGTCACGATGAATTTGAGCAGTAATATCAACCTCGAGATTACGAAAAAGCTGCGCAAATGGAGAGGGCGGCACCGGCGGAGGCGGTGGCGGCGCGACCCCATCATACACGATCTGGATGGTATGGTCCTGTTTAATCGCGTCGGAATTGAGGAACGCCAGGTCCGGCTTCGCGACGCCCCATAGCACCTCAACTTTGCCCCCCAGCTTCGGCGCCTCAAGGGTGCCATCGAGGCGCAGGTTCGCCGCCGTATACGCCACGTACTCCGTGGTAGTGATGGCCGGCCAGTTGCTCATCTTGAGGCTGATGTCGATCGCGGTGGGCCGATAGCTCTCCAGCGCGACCCGCCCCCACATGTCGATCGCGCCATCTTTGGAACGCGCGTTCAGGTCGTGCAGGAAGATCGCTTGCGGCGTGATCGACGCCGTCAGGTTGACCGCATCGATGGTGACTCCGGTGGGAATGATTTTCGCCTTCCCGCCCCACAGCCAGATGCCGCCATTGGCTTGCGGTTGTTTGATCGGTCCGGTCAGCGCGATATCCATCGACACTTTGCCGGCCACGCCCTGGACCGTGCGCGGGCTGAGCGAATTGAGAAACGCCAGGCCGATGCCATTGGAATGCACCCGCCCATTAATCCCGCCGCTCGCGTAGGCGACGAAGCGCCGGTCCCATCCGAGCTCCAGCGGAATCGTCGCGTTCGCCAGCAACTGATGCGTCGTGTCCTGGTAAACCTCCGCATCGGCGGTCATTTGACCATTGGTGTAGTTCGCATTCGCATCGACTTCCTGGAGCGTATAGCCGTGCGCGCGCAGCGGTTTGATTTGCGCATGCGCCGCCACGATCGGGGCCGCCGAGGTGCCCGTTATGTGAATGACAGTCGTCACCGTTCCCGCGAGTCCGGGGTTGCTTGCGATAAACGAATTGAGGTCCGCCAGGTCGAACCCATGGACCAGCAGCGCGACATCTTGCGCGCCGCCGAAGACCGCCTCGCCGCGCAGCGAGATCTCGCGCTGCGCATTGGTCAGCCGTAAATTCTGGATGGCGATGTGCCGGCCGTCCTTGCGAATCGCGGCGGGACCCGCGAGTTGCCACGTGCCGTCATTCAACTGCAGCGCGAGCTGCGAGAGATCGACGTCGATGGCGTTGGGCTGCAGATGAATTTCCGCGGCGAGTTTCTGCTCGTGCGATTGCGTATCCCAACTATCGACCGTAATTCGCGCGTCAGTCGGATGCAGCCGGACCAAATCGACACCGACGTAGAGAGACTTCAGGTCGATGTTGGTGTGGACTTGGTCGAAGCCGGCATCGATGCGCCCGTGCGCACGGTCGCCGCCGACTCCTGCCAGCGCATAGGTCACTTTGCCCGCGCCAATCGAGATGCCCGGCGCCTGGAGCGCGGTCATCGCGGCGCTGCCATTCACCGTCAACGCGCGGAGCGGACCGCTCGCGCGACCGATGACCTGCACCTTGCCACTGCCGGTCTGTCCCGCCAGCGTCATCCACGGCGCGAGGTCATCGGATTGCAGATCGTAGGAAAGATCGCCGCGCTGTATGCCCGCGAGCGCCAGCTGGCCCTTCGCGCTGAGTTTGGTCGCGCCGGCCACAACCGATGCCTGCGCGATGCGAAGCAGACCGCGCGCGATTGATGCGCGGATGGTGCCCGAATCGATTTTCGCCGGCCCCAGCACGCTGCGCTTCACGTCGATGCGCGCGGTCGCATCGGCGGCGTCGAGCGTGATGCCGCTGCCTTTGACCTGCGCCGCGAGATTTAGATCGGTGCGCAGCAGGCGGCGATCCTGCACCTTCTGGAGATTCAGGCGATTGGTCGCCAGCGCGATGTCATATTTCGGCACGCCCTGGAAATCGATTCGCCCGCGCGAGGTCGCGCCGGCCTTTTGCCCTTGCGCGATTTTCGCATCGTAGATGGCCACGCTGTTCGCGACGTCGGCGCTGAGAACCAGGTCGCCCGCATTCCACTGCGCGGCCGTAAGCCCCGCGATGCGCACATTCGCATGCCCACGAAATCCCGTCACCGCGGTTCCCGCGCCTTGTCCTCGCACCGATGCGTTTACGACGCCGTCGGCCGGACTATCTGTCAGAAGCTGTTGCGGTTTCAGATCGGTCACGGCGACGGTGCCGTGATATCGCGGCTCGTTTTGACTGAGGTCGGCATGGAGGTCGCCGTGGATCTTCGCATCGGCGGCGTTCACCGCGAGCGTAACGTGCAGGTCCGGACGCGTGCCTTCGATCGAAATGGTGCCCGCGAGATTGGCCTTCGGCGACCACTGTTTCACGTAGCGCGCGATATCCGCGCTGCCGATGTCATTGGCTTGCAGGCGCAAATCCATCTTGACGGCAGCGAGATCGCTGATAGCGCCGGTCAGCTTCAGATGGGACGCATCCGTGTCGATCTTGACCACCTCGATCGTCACGCTCCCGGGGTGCAGCACCGCCTGATACGTCAGGCTGGCGAAAATCTCGCCCGGGGGTAGCTGCGGCCCGGTCAGATGTCCCCATAAGCTGTCGAGTTTCGCGCGCAAACCATGCTTTAGAATGTAGAGCGATCCATCGAGGCCGGAATCGTCGAGCGCATAGGTCTCGCCATTGGCGCGCGTCGCGCTGATCGCGCCGCGGCCCAGGCTTATTTCGCGGACCAGCACCTGAAAATTGCTCGTACCTCCACTCTCCGTGGCCGCCGCCGGATGCGCCGAGGCCAGCGCTTCAAGCGCGTTCCAGTTGCCTTCCGCATCCTGCTTCGCGACCAGTTGCAGCCCGCTGATGTCGAGGTGCGTCAGGTCAACGGTGTTGTGAAGCAGCGAAAAAATTCCATATGCGACGCGCACCCGCTCGATATGCGCGATGCGCTCGCCACGGTAGGTCAGCGTGATGTCATCGAGGATCAGGTCGCGCCAGATCGATCCGCGAATGCGGCCGATGGCGAGCTGTCCTTTGAACGTTCCAGCCAGGATCGCGTTGGTCTTGTCCCGCGCCAGGTCGCGAAACCACGTGGTGTTGAGGATGATCACCGCCGCGACGATTGCGATCGCGACGAGCGCGACGATGCCGAGCGCGATTCGCCGGATAATTTTCCCAACTGCCCCCATCGCCGTGCGCTAAAAGAAATTCCCGATGCTGAAGTAAATCTGCCACCATGGATCCCCGCGTGGCGCCTGTGACGGAATGCCCAGGTCGAGCCGCAGCGGACCGATCGGCGTTTGATACATCACCGCCGGTCCGAAGCCAAATCGAATCGGCGTCGGGAACTTGTAGGGCTGGATGGTGGTCTGGCCGAAATCGACAAACGCCGCGCCGGCCACCTTCTCGTAGATGGGATGGCGCAACTCGACCGAACCCTCGAACAGCGACAAGCCGCCGAGCGGTTCATTCGACACGCTGAGCGGCCCCAGGCGCCATCGCCCGTAGCCGCGCACGCTGCCCTCGCCGCCGGGAAAGAAGCGCAGGAACAGCGGATAGTCGTCGGGCTGCCCCAGCGAATCCGCGATGCCGAACTTCAGGCGCGTCGCCAGCACGGTATTCTTCGCGATGGTGGTGTAGTTCCGATCCTCCAGGGTCGCGCGATAGTACTGATAGTCGCCGCCCCAAATCGAGCCGCCTTGTTCGGCGAGCAAGGTCAAAATGGAACCCTGGGTCGGGTAGTACCGATCGTCGGTGGTGTTCCAGGTCGCGCTCAGCAGCGGACCGCTCACGATGCCTTTGCGGCGCAGGCCATGCAGCGCGTCAACCACGGTCGAGCTAACGTTGTTGAGGTCCGCATACATCAGGCGGTAACTGACGGTCCCGCTCAGTTGCTCGGAAAAATGCCAGGTGAGCTGCGGCATGACCGCCTCCGAGTTGAGGGTGAAGGTCTGCTCGTCCTCCTGCTGCAGGACCGCCGTTATGCCGGCGTCGAGCTGCCGCATTCCCAGGAAGTAGGGTTGGCGCAATGACGCGCTCGCATAGCTGTTGATGTCCGCATAGCGCACCACCACCGACATCTGGCGACCGTCGCCGAACCAGTTGTAATCGTTCCACTGGACCTGCGCGCCGAAGTCATCCTGGGTGCTGTAGCCGCCGCCGATGCTGATGTCGCGCGACGGCTTCTCGCGCACATTCAGATCGATTGGAATGTCGTTGGCCGCGGCTTCGAGGTCGGGATTGAAGTTGACCGCGCTGAACAGGCGCAGATTGAGCAAGCGCGTGCGCGTCTGGTCGATCTCCTCATTGGAGTATTCCTGACCCTCTTTGTAGACCAGCTCGCGGGTAATGATGCCGGTAGCGACTTGCTTGTTCCCGCGCACCGTGGTCTTGCCGAAGTAAGCCTTGGAGCCGACGTGGACGGTGTAGAAAATCTTCGCCGTGTTTAGAATCACGTCGACCTGCGCGCGGCGGCGCGCCTTGGCGCGCGCGTATCCGTCATTGACGAAAAACAGCCGCAGGATTTGCTGACCGCTCTGGTAGGCTGCCTGATCGAAAATCTCGCCATCATGGAGCGGCAGCTTGGTGACCGGCGCGGTGTTGGCCGGCGGATGGTAGCCGTCCACGGTCACATCGATCGACTCGATCCGGATGGGCTTACCCTCGACCAGATGCAGCGCAACGTCGACGATGCGCTCTTTGCCTTTGACCTCGGTCTTCAGGTCGTAGCTGAGGCGCAGATGGTAGTAGCCGTGCGCCTCGTAGAAAAGCCGCAGCCGCTTGAGGTCATTGGTGAAGGTGGTCGGCTCAAATTCCGGGCGCGCCTTCCACGGCGTGTAAAACGGGCGCGGCTTGGTGCGCATGACCGCCTGTAAGTTGCTGTCGGCAAAAAGATGATTGCCGGAAAACGAGACCGCGCCGACCTGCCATTTTTGCGCGGGATCGAGATCGTCAACCGTCAGCGCGCACGCCGCCGGCGCAAGCAGCGAGATGAGGAAAAAGACTGTGACTGAGATTCGCGGGATGCTGGAGTGCAGGCTCGATGACATGAATAAGAGGTCGAAGCCGAGATATCCGGACCTGACGCAATCCGTTGGCGCGGAGCCGACGAGCTGACCGCGCTCATCTAATAGTATCCGCGCTTCGAGGGCAGGGAAATGCGCCGCGCCCCATCGCGCGTGAATCGGTGGCCGCGCCGCTTCGCGATGCGATATGGTGGGGCATTCCTACGCAGGGGCATATAGATGCAGCAACGACTTGGAATCACACTTCCACTGGAGCCATTCGTCAATCGGCGCATCCGCGAGCTGGTAAAAGTCGCCGACGAATGCGGCTACACCGACGGTTGGTCATTCGAGGCCAACAGCAGCGACGCCTTCTCGCCCATCGCCGCGATGGCGATGCTCTCGGACAAATTGCGCTTCGGCACCGCGATCGTTCCGGTCTATACCCGCTCGGCCGCGCTCATCGCGATGACCGCGGCGACGGTGCAAAATCTCTCCGGCGGCCGTTTCGTGCTCGGCATCGGCATCTCGTCGCCCACCATCGTGGAGCAGTGGATGAGCGTGCCGTACGTGAAAACCCATTCGCGCACCCGGGAGACGGTTGCCGCGGTGCGCGCGATCATGAAGGGCGAGAAATATTCCGTCGATGGCAAAACCATGCGCATCAACGGTTTTCGCATGGACCTGCCAATGGATGTGCCGCCGCCGCCGATCTATCTCGGCGCGCAGGGCGCGGCGATGTGCCGGATGGCGGGTGAGATCGGCGACGGCCTCATCACCAATTTTGTCACCACCGATTCGCTGCCCGCGATGGTCGAGCATACGCGCGAGGGGATGCGCGCGGCGGGCAAGGATCCCTCGCAACTCGATGTCGTATGCCGCATCAACGTGGCGCTGGACGAGGATATTACGACCGCGCGCACGCTGTTCAAGCGCAACCTCGCGGCCTACATCACGGTTCCCGGCTACAACAAATTCTTCAAGGAGATCGGCTACGAGAACGAAGCCGGCAAGGCGATGGAGTTGTGGAATCGCGGCGATCGCAAGCAGGCGCTCGATTCGCTTCCCGAAGAGATGGTCGAGAAGATCTATGTTTACGGCGACGCCAAGACCTGCCGTAAACGTATCGATGAGTTTTTCAAGGCGGGCGTGACCACCTCGGCGATGCAGTTCTTTTCCTTCGCGTCGAAGCCGGAGGAGCGCGGAGTGCGCATCCTGAAGGCGCTGCGCGCCTTCGCCGACGCCTAGCCTATCCCGTGGTGAAGCACGGGCGCCGAGATCTCACTCGGCGCCCGTTTCTATCGATGCTATTCGAAGCCGGCTACGGCATGAAGTTGCGCAGTAGGGGAGCGGCGAAGCTGTTCAGGTTGGAATTTCCGTATCCATTGCCATAGCTGTTGCCGGAGGGCTGGTCGAAGCTCCCGTAGGCGGGACCAAACCCGTCGCGGTTGCGAGTCATGGCAATATTTTTGTTCTGGGCGATGATGTCGTGGTTGAGATGCTTGGCGCGGACACGGTTGCCGTTGCGAAGCGCCTGCTGGTAGAGGGCCTGCGCATTGTCACGCTGCTGAATCATGTTAGCGAGGCCGCGGGGCATCGCCGCGCCATAGTTTGGGATCATACTGTTGTAGGCTTGAGAATAGTTGGAAGGCACCGCGTTGTATGGCTGGGGATAGTAACCCTGCCGATACTGGTTGTTGTTGGGGTAGGCGTTGTAGGGAGCGGCGACCGGGCAATTAGACGTACCGGAAGCCCGATAGTTATTTTGATAGGCTTGCCGCCAGTCATCTTGATAGGCGTGCCGCCCTTCCTGGCGGCTTTGCCACTGCCAGTTGTTATCCGCGATCTGAGGAGCATAGTTCTGCCGCGCAAATGCCTGCCGGCAGGAATCGTGAACTGGCGCCCCTGCGCGGTAGTTCCAGTAGTCATGCGCCGATGCCGTGATCGGCATCGCCAGCAACGCTAAACCGAGCATTGCTGACATCACGCTTCGATTGATTTTCATCGCCATCGCCTCCTGCTCCGTTAATACGCATAAGGAATGCCGTCGTTTCGCATCAGCGATTCGAGCACTTCCAATGCGCTTGGATCGTCAGACGTGACTCGCGATAAATTCGTTTACTGAAGAGCGTCCGGGGCTAACCCAAAGCGTCGATTGAGCTAGACGAAGGTGCGGCGCGCCAGCCAGTACATCGTCGCGCCGACGGCCGCGTAGGCCGCGATGCCCTCGAACAGGCTGGCGCCGCTGGTGACGAGGAACACCGCGACCATCAGCACGGTGCCGATGACGGCGACGACCTGCTCGATGCGCCGCTCGCGGGCGCGCATCTTCGCGACGTGCTCGCTGATGGCCTCGCCGCAGTTGGGACATACGCCGCCGCGCTTGACGACCAGGTCATGGTGGCATTTGGGGCATTCGATTTTGCTCCGCAGCGGCATCGAAAGGAAAAGCTATGACTGGCGGCGCGCCATCGCAACTGGCGGGGCGAATCCCCCTCGCGGGTATCTTTACGATTCCCTCCTTTATATGCGAACTTAGGCTCGCAGCGATGTAATCCGGGATCAGCCAGGCACCTTCGCTAGGGCTTGAGGGGAAACCATATGGATTTCAATTTTTCGCCTGAGGATGAAGCCTTTCGCGCGGACTTTCGCGCGTGGCTGGAAACCAACGCGCCGAAAAGTCATGACTCCAACAGCGAGGTCCTGCAGGACGGTGAGGAGAGCGACTTCCAGCGGCGGGTGTCGTGGTTTCGCAAGCTCGCCGCGGGCGGATGGACCTGCATCAGCTGGCCGAAAGAATACGGCGGACGCGGCGCCGGCATCCTGCAAAATATCGTCTACAACCAGGAGCTATCGCGGATCGGCGCGCCGACCCCATTGATCGGGATGGGACCCGGCCTCCTCGGCCCAACCCTGATTCATTGGGGCACCGAGGAACAGAAGCAGCGCTATCTGCCGAAAATCGTCAAGGGCGAGGAAGTCTGGTGCCAGGGCTATTCGGAGCCCGGCTCCGGCTCGGACCTCGCCTCGCTGCAGACGCGCGCGGTGGAGGAGGGCGATTACTTCGTCGTCAACGGGCAGAAGGTGTGGACCTCGATCGCGCAGTTCGCGGATTTCATTTTCCTGCTGGTGCGCACCGACCCCAACGCGCCCAAGCATAAGGGCATCAGCTATCTGCTGGTGGACATGAAGAGCCCCGGCATCACGGTGCGGCCGCTGGTGCAGATGACGGGAGGGCGCGGCTTCAACGAGGTGTTCTTCGAAGACGTGCGGGTGCCGAAGAAAAATCTCGTCGGCGAAAAAAACCAGGGCTGGCAGGTCGCCATCACCACCCTGATGTTCGAGCGCTCCGGCGGCGCGGGCAACGACCGCGGGACTTCCGGCATGATCGAGGACCTCGTCGAGCTGGCGAAGCAGGTGCCTCGCAACGGCTCGACGGCGTGGGAGTGCACGGACGTGCGCCAGAAGATCGCCGAATTCGCATGCGAGGCGACCGCGCTGAAGTACACCGGTCTGCGTCAGTTGACCAAGCGTCTCAAGGGCCTGCCGCCGGGTCCCGAGGGCTCGATGCTGAAGCTGTGCTCGACCGAGTTGAACCTCAAAGTATCGCTCTTCGCGATGGAGCTGCTGGGGCCGTATAGCCAATTGGAGTACCAGGCGGAGCACGCGCTCGATCGCGGGCGGTGGTCATACAGGATGCTGGCGGCGCGCGGACCGACGATCTACGCGGGCACGAACCAAATCCAGCACAACATCATCGGCGAGCGCATGCTCGGACTTCCCAAAGGGTAAGCATCGGAGAGCAAGATGGATTTTACTTTCAGTCCCGAAGACGAGGCGTTCCGCAAAGAATTTCGCACCTGGCTGCAAGCCAACGCGCCCAAGGGGATGGAGAACTCCGACTCCTTCGGCGACGAGGCCGACGACAGCGACGAATGGGGCCGGCGCATCGCGTGGTACAAGAAGCTTCATGCGGCAGGATGGGTCGGCATCGATTGGCCCAAGGAGTACGGCGGGCGCGGCGCGACCATACTGCAGACCATCGTGTACTACCAGGAGCTCGCGCGCGCGAAGGCGCCGCTGCCATTCATCGGGCAAGGCGCGTCGCTGGTCGCCCCGACCCTGATGCATTGGGGCAACGAGGAACAGAAGAAGGCGCACATCGAGAAGATCCTCGCGGCCGACGAAATCTGGTGCCAGGGCTATTCGGAGCCCAACTCGGGATCCGATCTCGCATCGCTCCAGACCAAGGCCGTCGAGGATGGCGATTATTTCGTCGTCAATGGCCAGAAGATCTGGACCTCGACCGCGCAGCATGCCGACTGGATTTTCCTCCTGGTGCGCACCGACTCCGAGGCCCCCAAGCATAAGGGCATCAGCTATCTGCTGGTGGACATGAAGACTCCCGGCATCACCGTGCGCCCGCTGGTGCAGATGACCGGCGCGAGCGGCTTCAACGAGGTTTTCTTCGATGATGTCCGGGTGCCGAAGCGCAACCTCGTCGGCGAGAAGAACCAGGGCTGGCAGGTCGCTATCACCACGCTGATGTTCGAGCGTCGTGGCGCGGGCGCTCCCGGCACTGGTCAGATTCGCGAACTCGCGCGCCTCGCCAAACAGATTCCTCGCAATGGCGGCACGGCGTGGGATGACTCGAGTGTGCGCCAAAAGCTCGCGGAGTTTTATTCCGAGGGCGAGGCGCTCAAGTTCACCGGCTTCCGTCAGCTAACTCGCCGTCTCAAGGGCCTGCCTCCCGGTCCCGAGGGCTCGATGATGAAGCTGGTGGGAACCGAGCTGGCGCTGAAAGTGTCGCTCTTCGCGATGGAGTTGCTCGGGCCGTATAGCCAGATGGAGCCGAACGGCCCCTTCGCGATCGAGAACGGCAAGTGGCTGATGAAGATGCTCGCGGTGCGCGGCGGAACTATCGCGGCCGGCACCAATCAGATTCAGCACAACATTATCGGCGAGCGCGTGCTGGGATTGCCCAAGGGCTAGTCGCAACTCGCAGTCAAGTCTGAACCAGGAAACAAACGATATGGATTTCACCTACAGTCACGAGGACGAAGCGTTTCGCAAAGAGTTCCGTGGATGGCTCCAGGCCAACCAAGCCAGCGTGCCGCCGACCCGCGAGCTGCTGGCCGAGGAAGGCGACGACACCTGGAAAGAAGCGGTCGCGTGGCATCAGAAACTCGATGAGGGCAAGTGGATCGGCATCAGTTGGCCCAAAGAATACGGCGGGCGCGGCGCCGGCGTCCTGCAGAACATCATCTATCATGAGGAACTCGAGCGCGCCGGGACCAGCGTGCCGTTCACCGGCATGGGCATCAGCCTGCTCGGCCCGACCCTGATTCATTGGGGCACCGAGGAACAGAAAAAACGCCACCTGCCGAAAATCCTCGCGGGCAAGGAAATCTGGTGCCAGGGCTATTCGGAACCCAACTCGGGATCGGATCTCGCCTCGCTGCAAACACGGGCGGTCGAGCAGGGCGATGACTTCGTGGTCAACGGGCAGAAGGTCTGGACCTCGATCGCGCAGCACGCCGACTGGATTTTTCTGCTGGTGCGCACCGATCCCAACGCGCCCAAGCACAAGGGCATCAGCTATCTGCTGGTGGACATGAAAAGCCCCGGCATCACGGTGCGCCCGCTGGTGCAAATCACCGGCGGCAGTGGTTTCAATGAGGTCTTCTTCGAAGATGTGCGGGTGCCCAAGAAGAACATCGTCGGCGAGCTCAACCAGGGCTGGCAGGTCGCTATCACCACGCTGATGTTCGAGCGCTCGGGCGGCAGCGGCGAACTTCCGATTCGCGAAGTACACGAGCTCGCGGACCTCGCCAAGCGCATCCCGCGCAACGGCAGCCACGCGTGGAACGATTCGAGCGTGCGCCAGAAGATCATCGAGTTCGCCTGCGATGCGGAGGCGCTCAAGTACACCGGCTATCGCCAGTTGACGCGCCAGCTCAAGGGCATTCCTCCAGGGCCGGAAGGCTCGATGATGAAGCTGTGCAGCACTGAACTGCGCCTGCGGATGGCGATGTACGCGATGGAACTGCTGGGGCCGTATAGTCAGATGGAATCCAACGCGCCGTTCGCCGTCGATCAGGGCAAGTGGTCATTCCGGATGCTGGCGGCGCGCGGACCGACGATTTACGCGGGCACCAATCAGATTCAGCACAACATCATCGGCGAGCGGGTGTTGGGATTGCCGAAAGGATAGTAGCGCCATTTTTCACTCGAATGCTGAAGTGACATTTCTCGTCAGGCGCGCCCGAGGTTCTTCGGCGACGCAAGCTTGCCTCAGAATGACAGCGCTCGTTCGCGTGGATAACCGCGAGAGCGCTTCGCCTGCAGCAGAGATTGCCAGCAACAGGACCGCGCCACCATGGCCCATTCTTTGTTTTGTTATTTGAAGTGAGCGCAAAGCGCGCAGCCGAAGAAGCTTCAGCATGACAAAAAGAAAATGTCTCGCGTGACATCGCGCTAGGCGACGTTCGTGGAGGTGCGGGGGCGCAGCGCGCGCGCGAAGTCGGCGGCGAGGCGGCGCGCGTCGGCCGGCTTCAGCGCGGAAATCGTCACCCGGATGCCCGGTGCACTGCGAACCCGATAGGCCGCGCCCGGTCGCACCGCCCATCCATCTTCTAGGAGCGACTGAACCATCGCGTTTTCATCGGCGACCGGAATCCAGACGTTGAGCCCCGAGCTACCTTGCGCCTCGAGGCCGACTTTCGCCAATTCGTCGATGAGCGCATGACGACGGAGCGCATATGTATCGGATGCGCGCTCAACCTGGCGCATCACTTTCGCATCCGACCACATCGCGACGACCGCGTCCTGAAGGATGTGGCTGACCCAACGCGGGCCGAGCCGTTGCCGCCCCTCGACGCGCGCAATCGTGAGATCGTCACCGGCGACCAGGGCGAGGCGCAGATCGGGACCGAGCGCCTTCGAGACGGAGCGAATCCCCGCCCATCGCGCCAACTTCGCCTCCACGACGCTGATGGCTGGAGCGCCCGAGACCGCGCCTCCGAAGTCATCTTCGATAAGTAAGGTGTTCGGTGACTTGGCGAGGGCGGCACGGAGCTCATGCGCGCGCTTTTTGTCGAGAGCGACGCCGGTGGGATTCTGCGCGCGCGGAGTCAGGATCACCGCTTTGGCGTCGGCACGAATTGCGGCAGCGAGAGAATCCGGACGCATCCCAAAGCCGTCGAGCGCCACCGGCTCAGCGATCATGCCCAATGCGGCAATGAGGTCGAGCACCCCGGTGTAGCTGGGATCCTCGACCGCGACGACATCGCCGGGGGACAGATGCGCCTGTAACACGCGTTCGATGCCATCGATGGCGCCGCTGACCACCGCGATCTCGCCCGCAGGAATCTGATCACGTTTGAATGACCGCCGCGCGAGTTCCACCAGCTTGGGTCGATTGGTTTCGCCGCCGTAGAGCTGATGCTGCGCGGCGAGTTTTGCGAGCACCGGATGCAGCGCCGGCAGCAGCTCGGGATCAGGATTGCCGTCGGCGAGGTTGATAGCGCCTTCGGGCGCGCTCGGCAAATTGGGCGTCGCCAGCGGCGGCCGCCGGTTGACGATCGTGCCGCGCCGGCCGCCCGCGCGCACCAGTCCGCGCACCCGCAGTGAACGGTAGGCGGCGGCGACGGTGGTCGGACTGACCTCGAGCCGGTCGGCGAGCGCGCGGATGGCGGGCAGCAGGGTTCCGGCCGCCAATTTCCCATCGCGGATCTGCTCCTCGATGCTGGCGGAAATCTGGTTGCCTGATTTCCCGGCGATCTGATACATATGTGCTGTCACATTAACTCGTTTGTACTGTTACATAAGGACGCAGGCGAATGCAAGAGATCACCCCGACCCCGCGCACCACGATTAAACGGATGCGGCAACGCGGCACCTACGATCGCGAGGTGGTCCACGCGATTCTCGACCGCTCGCTGGTTTGCCACGTCGGCGTGGTCGTCGATGGCGCCCCGCGCGTCCTCCCCACGCTGCACGCGCGCATGGGTGATTCGGTTTTCATCCACGGCGCGGTCGGCAACAAGATGCTTCGCACCGCCGCGGAGGGCGTCGAGATCTGCCTGACCGCCACGCTCATCGATGGTCTCGTGATGGCGCGCTCCGCCTTTCATCATTCGGTGAACTACCGATCGGTGGTAATTTTCGGCCGCGCGACCGAAGTTACCGATCCGGAGCGCAAGCTCGCCGCGACGCGCGCGCTGGTCGAGCACATCGGCCCGGGACGCTGGGAAGGTTCGCGCCAGCCGTATCCTAAAGAGATCACCGGGACGTCGATCCTGGAACTTCCGATCGATGAAGCCTCGGCCAAGGTGCGCGAGGGCGGACCGATCGATGATGAAGACGACTACGGGTTGCCGCATTGGGCCGGGGTGATTCCGCTGCGCACCGAGGCGCTGATGCCGATTGCCGATCCGCGGCTGACGCCGGGCCTCGCGATGCCGCCGCACATTTCGGAATATCTTCCGCCCGATAGCCGCGTCAAATTCGCGCATGATGGCACGCCGTTCGAGCGCACCGTGGATGGATTCCTCATCAGCACCGATGCCGCGCGGCTCGACCTCGCGGTCATCCACCATTTTCTTTCGACGCAGTCATATTGGGCCGAAGGCGTGCCGCGCGAGGTCGTCGCGCGTTCCATCGCTAACTCGCTGTGCTTCGGGATCTATGCCGGAGCAAAGCAAATCGGGTTCGCGCGAGTGATTTCCGACTACGCGACCTTCGCCTACCTCGCCGATGTTTTTGTCGTCGAAGCGTATCGAGGACGTGGTCTCTCGAAGGTGTTGATGGAAGCCGTCACGTCGCATCCACATCTTCAGGGCTTGCGGCGCTGGACGCTCGGAACTGCGGATGCGCATGGGCTGTATCGCAAATTCGGGTTCGCGGAACCGAGATATCCCGAGCGTCAAATGGAACGCGGCGACCCGGACATTTATCGACGCGTCAGCGGTGGCGCAAAGTAGGATCAGGCAAAACCACAGAGGCACGGAGGCACAGAGAAGAGCACGGCGAAGAAAGATGCGGGCCGAAACGGCCCTGCGCGGATGTTATTTCTATCAGGGCTGCCGCGGCCCGCACCTTCTCCGTTCGCTGTGTCTCGGTGCCTCTGTGGTTCTCTGTCTCCTTGCGCGGCTTCCAACCCACGGTTTATATAACAACCGTTAGGAAGCGCTGCTTCCATCCCGCACGGAGGAAGACATGGACTTTAAATGGAGCCCCGAGGACGAGGCTTTTCGTCACGAACTAAGAAGCTGGCTCGAAACCAACCTGTCCCGCGAGCAAAAGGGCGACGAGGGCCTCGGCATGATGCACGAGGAGGGTGGCGAATGGCAGAAGCGCCTCGCGTGGCATCGGAAGATGCACGCCGGCGGATGGGTCGGGATCAGCTGGCCCAAAGAATACGGCGGCCGCGGCGCGACGCTGGTTCAGCAGATCATCTATAACGAGGAAATCGCCCGCGCGAATCCGCCTGCGCTGGTCAATGGCCTCGGCACGCTGCTGGTCGGCCCGACGCTTATCCATTGGGGCACCGAGGAACAGAAGAAACGCTACGTGCCCAAGATTCTTTCCGGCGAGGAAATCTGGTGCCAGGGATATTCCGAGCCCGGCTCCGGCTCCGATGTCGCTTCGCTGCAGACCAGGGCGGTCGAGGAAGGCGATTACTTCATCGTCAACGGACAGAAGGTGTGGACCTCCGATGCGCATCACGCCGACATGTGCATCCTGCTGGTGCGCACCGATCCGAGCGCGCCCAAGCACAAGGGCATCAGCTACATCCTCGTCGATATGCACAGTCCGGGAGTCACCGTGCGCCCGCTGGTGCAAATCACCGGCGATGCGAATTTCAATGAAGTTTTCTTCGAGGATGTGAAAGTTCCCAAGAAAAATCTCATCGGCGAGAAGAACCAGGGCTGGCAGGTCGCTATCACCACGCTGATGTTCGAGCGCTCCGGAATTGGCGGCGGCCGCGACATGCTCGGCGCGGTCAAGGAGCTGAAGGACCTCGCGCAGACGGTGCGGCATAATGGCTCGACGGCGTGGGCCAATACCGATGTGCGGCAGAAAATCTCGCAGTTCGCGTGCGAGGCGGCTGCGATCAAATACACCGGCTTCCGTCAGATCACGCGGCGGCTCAAGGGCCTGCCGCCGGGTCCCGAAGGCTCGGTGCTGAAGCTGGCAGTCAGCGAACTCAATCTGAAGATGAACAAATTCGCGATGGAAATCCTCGGGCCCTACAGCCAGATGGACTTCCGCGCGCCGTTCGCACTCGACAAGGGCAAGTGGTCGTACCGGATGCTCGCCTCGCGCGCACTCACCATCGCGGGCGGCACCAGCGAGATCCAGCACAACATCATCGGCGAGCGCGTGATGGGGCTGCCCAAGGGATAGCGGCAAAAAAAGCGGATCCTCGATAAGGGGCGGCCTCCCGAGGCTGCCCTTTATTTTTCGCGCGGACTCGGTGCGTTTGCGCCGCGCACCTAAACGATTTAACTATTCCTCACACGATGCATCACACGTCGTGCGCTTGCTCGATGCCCGAGCCTGAAGGAGACCATTAGAATGCCATCCGCACAGCCGCTCAGCGGAATTAAAGTTCTCGACCTCACCAAACTCGCGCCCGGACCTTTCTGCACGATGATCCTCGGCGACCTCGGCGCGGACATTATCAAGATTGAGGAACCGGGACCTCCGAGCGGGAGGCGCGCGGCGCAGGCCGGCAATGCGAAAGTTGCTTCGAGCGGCGCGGGATGGTCGCCCGGCAACGCGCTGATGCGCAATAAGAAATCGATCGGGCTCAACCTCAAGAGCGGGGCGGGCAAGGAGGTCTATATACGCCTCGCCCAGCGCGCCGATGTGATCGTCGAGGAGTATCGTCCCGGCGTCGCCAAGCGCCTCGGCATCGATTACGACACCCTCAAGAAACGCAACGCGAAACTCATCTACTGCGCGATCACCGGCTTCGGGCAGGACGGGCCGTATCGCGATTATGTCGGGCACGATCTCAACTACATCGCCACGGCGGGCGCGCTCTCGATGCTGGGGCGTCCGGGCCAGCCGCCGACGATTCCCCACAACCTGCTAGCGGACTATGCCGGCGGCGGGATGCATGGCGCGATTGGAGTGCTTGCCGCGCTGATGGCGCGCACCCAAACCGGACGCGGCCAGTACGTCGACATCTCGATGATGGATGGGACGCTGGCGCTGCTGGCGCCGGCATTTTCGACCTACTTCGCGACCAAACATCTACCGCGGCGCGGCGAGAACCCAACTGATGGTGGCATTCCCAACTACAACGTCTATCTGTGCAAGGACGGCAAATACATCACCATCGGATCGATGGAGCCGTGGTTCTTCGCGAATCTGTGCCGGACGCTCGAATGCGAGCAGTTCATTCCGCATGAGTATGACTCCTCGAAGCGCGAGGAGATCCGCAACTACTTCACCGAGAAGTTCAAGACCAAAACCCGCGACGAATGGTTCGACATCCTCACCAGGCTCGATATCTGCGTCGGCAAGATGCTGACCCTCGACGAGGTGCCCAACGATCCGCAGGTGCTCGCGCGCAAAATGATCGTCGACGTCGATACGCCCGACGGCGGCACGGTCAAGCAGGTCGGCATTTCGGTGAAGCTCTCGGAGACGCCGGGATCGATCCGATCGGTGGCGCCCAGGCTGGGTGAGCATACTGATGAGGTGCTGGGCGAGCTGGGCTACGAACAGGCGCAAATCGAGCGCTGGCGCGCCGAAGGATCCATCAAATAGCGGCAAAAATTCGTTCTAAATAGATTGAATCATCCGCGGGGTAGGTTCGTCTGATATCAGACAAACCCGTGCCCCAACACCTCAAAAACCTGACGGATGACACGAATTTTGGAAACCTCAAACCCTCGTCCAGCAATTCGTCCAATTGGCCGCGTTCCCTCCTCCGAGAGCTACCAGCCCGGCTCCCGGCAGCACCTCCTCGATCGCTTAAGGCGCCTGGCCTGGCTGTCGCCGGAGCAGATGC
This sequence comes from uncultured delta proteobacterium, assembly GCA_963761255.1. Lineage (GTDB taxonomy): Bacteria > Desulfobacterota > Binatia > Binatales > Binataceae > DATGKG01. The sequence goes on along the minus strand of CAVXGH010000005.1, from coordinate 589,467 downwards.
GCGAGATCGCCGATTCCTCGCGCATGATCGAGGTCAGACGCGCCGGTAGCATCTATTCGCAAACCGAAAACGCCGACATGGTCTATGTGATCCTGTCCGGCATGGCCGCGCTCACGATGAACGATAACGGGCGGCGCGTGCTGGTCGGCGTGGTCGGTCCCGGCGACATCGTGGGGATATCCGCGCTGCTGGCGAATGCCTCGCGCCCCTTCCGATGCGAGGCGCTCAGCGAATGCAAGGTGGCCGCGCTTGCCGCGGCGACGTTCCGCTCGCTGATCCTGCGCGATCCCGCGACCTTCGAAAAAGCTCTCCAGGCCACCTTCGGACGTTGGGAGAACCTGCTCAAGCGATACGCCCAGTTCATGATGCTGGGCGCGCGGGGTCGCATCGCGCTCGCGTTGCTGGAGCTGGCCGATCGCTTCGGGGTCAGCAACGATCGAGGCCGCTTGCTCCCGTTCATGGTCAGCCATGCGATGCTGGGCGCGATGGTCGGCGCCTCGCGTCAGCACGTGACGATGCAGTTGGTGGAGTTCGAGCGCGACAAGATCGTCACCCGCGAAAATCGCCGCCTGGTGATCATGCCCGAGAAGCTCAGGCTCGCGATGCAGTGACCTTACTGGCGCCGATTCTTATCGATCTGCGCCATCATCCCGAACAGGTCGACCACGTTCGCCGTCATCTTGCCGCCGGAGAATTCCCGATACAGGCTCGCGACGTTGATCACGATCCGTTCCGCGTCGCCCCACGAGGAATAATCCGCCAGCGAGATGTCGTTGGCGGCTTCCTGGATCGACATGCCCGCATCGAAGCGCTTGCGCGCCTGCGCCTGGATGTATTCGAAGTAGCCCTTCATCGCGGCGACGCCTTTCTTGTCGGTGATCGGGCCGTGGCCGGGAACCACGGTTTCGACGTCGAGGTCCAGCATCAACTGGCAGGCCTTGATCCAGTTGCCGATGGGTCCCGCCCAGATGATCGGGTGACCGTTGATGAAGAGGATGTCGCCGGTGAAGATGACGCGGTCGGCGGGCACGTACGCGAGGATGTCGCCGCGGGTATGCGCGGGGCCGACCTCGATGAGCCGCACGGTCTTGTTGCCGACCCGCCGCTCGAGCTGACCGGTAAAGGTCGTCGTCGGCATCGGCATGTTGATGCCCTCGAAATCGAAGGGCCCGAAGATCCGCGCGAAGTAGACCCCGGTCTCGCCCATCGCGGATGCGTTGCGCTTCATTTCCGCGAGGCGTCCGGCGCCGCCGTCCTGACGCATCTCCTCGTCGCATCCTTTCGAGGCGATGATCTCCGCGCCCTCGACCAGCTCGTTGCCGAAGCAGTGGTCTCCATTCGAATGCGTATTGATGAGGGTCGCGATCTTTTTGGTCGCCGCGGGTTCGGCGCGCCGCATCGTGTCGAGCATCTCGTGCGTCAGCTTCAGGTCGAACAGCGTATCGACCAGCAGCGACTGGCCGCTATCGACCACCAGGCCGGCGTTGCTCCATCCCCAGGAGCCATCGGGCTGGAGATACGCGTAGCATCCGCTGCCGAGATCCTGGAGACCTTTTTTATACGGCCATTTGCTGACGATCGGGTTCATGATGCTTACCTCGCGGCGACGTCGATTCGCCTCGAGGCCAATTTGGCCCGCAGCAGGGGAAATTGCAAAAGGAATCGCCGCGAAGCGAAAGCGTCGCGCGAAACTTTAGGGAATCCGGACCGGCGAGGATTCGACTCGCCGATCCATAAAATGAGCGGTCGCTAGGACGCCAGCGGAACGTCGCGAACCTGGTCGGTCGCTTCTTCCTGGTTGGCCTCGATCTGATCGGCGAGGCATCGCAGGATGCCGGCGAATTCCGCGCTCTGCGTGGTTTCGGCATCGCCGAAGGTTATCAGCGAGCCTTCTTCCTCATGCATCGCGACGACGCCGAGCAGCGTGAAGCCGCGCGCACGCATTGCTGCTGAGAGTGAATGAAGAAGATCGTCTTCGCTACGGTCGGCTGTGATCTCGACCTTGGAAAGCATTGCGGCGAACATAATCCCCACCTCCTCGAAACAAACCCCCCAACCACTGAAAAGTTCCCTCGAAAGGCCCGTCCTTTCACGGAACGTCCACTATTTAACAGATTGTAGGAAATGACACCAGACGGAAAGGAGACTTTTGCTACTTTGCCGTCTATAAGCGCGCGGCAGCGAGCCGCACCGGATTTATGCCCGCAGCCGAAGGCGCCCTTGGTGCGCTAATCCAGGGTCGGAGTGCGCCGCATCCGCATCAGCACGCCGCCTTCGAGCGCGACGCTCGAAGTTTGTTCGTCATTCGCGCCCGCCAGGCGCGATCTGAACTTGGCCAGCGCGAGCAGCGGAAAATAGTGCGGATACAGGTAGTAGCGCATGTAGAAATGATTCGGAAATCCGTTGCCGGTGAATGCGGTCTCATCCCACGCGCCCGCCGCATTTTGCCGCTCCAGCAGCCAGCGCACACCGCGGATGACGTGGTCGCCGATTTCGTCCTCGCCCGCCAGGATTCCGATGAGTGCCCACGCCGTTTGTGAGGCCGTGCTCGCTCCGCGTCCGCGCCAGCTCGGGTCCTTGTCGCTGAGACAGCTTTCACCCCATCCGCCGTCGTCGTTCTGCTTGGATTTGAGCCATTCAACCGCGCGCCGAATCCACGGCTCCTGAAGGTCGACGCCGATCGCCCGTAGTCCCAGCAGCGCAGAGAACGTTCCGTAGATGTGATTGACGCCCCATCGCCCCCACCATGAACCCTCCGGCGATTGGTTGCGCTTGAGCCATTCGATCGCGCGATGAGCGACCGGGTCCGCCGGGGTTCGATGCAATGCGCCGAGCATCTCCAGCACGCGGCCGGTCAGATCGGGGCACGATGGATCGGTGATCGCTTCGACATCGGCGAGTGGAAGTTCATTGAGCCATTTCGAATCGGTGTCGGTGTCGAAAGCGGCGAAACCTCCGTCCTTCGATTGCATCCCGCTGACCCAGTTGGCGCCTGCCTCGATTGCACGGGTCCGCGCCGGGTCATTGCGGTCGCCCATTTCACTGAGGACCTCGACGATGACCGCGGAATCGTCCACATCGGGGTAGGCGTTATTGAAGAACTCGAAGGGCCATCCGCCGGGCTCGAGGCCGGGTCGTTTGATCGACCAGTCGCCTTTGGCAAAGACCTGACGATCGATGAACCACCTGGTGGCCGCTTCGAAGGCCGGATGATCGCCGCGCATTCCCGACGCCAGCAGCGCCTTGCACGCCAGCGCGGTATTCCAGTTGGGCGAGACGCAGGGCATGTAGAGCGCCTGGTCGCCCATTTCCCAAATCAACTCGCGCGAAGCCTCCAGCGATTTGATGATGACCGGATGTTCCTTGCGATAGCCAATCGCCTTGAGCGCCATCGCGCTCAGCAGGTAGCACGGCTCGATGCCGCCGAAGGAGCCGTTAGCCTCCTGATGATCGAGGAGCCACTTCTCCGCCGCCTCGACTGCTTTCGCGCGGAGTCTTTGGAGCGGATGTCGATCATAATGGCGCAAAACGCGATCCGCCTGGTTCAGCATGTTGCGCATCGAGAAAGTCGTCGCACCCCGCGGCTGCTTGAAGTTCGTGCGATCCGGTGAATGGTCGAAAAGCTCGGCGATCAGGTTCTCATCGGAAACGCGATGCATCGGTTTCGCCGCCTGCAATAGCGCCAAGGCCACGAAAGTACCGCGCGCCCACGATCCCAGTTCATAGATATTGAGGGGAAACCAGTTCGGCAAAAGCATCAACTCGACCGGGCAGGCCGCTGTCGAGTTCCACGGCACCAGCCCTATCGAGGCGAGGTAGAACCGTGCCAGCGTGCCGGCGCGAGTGATCCCGCCATTGGCCATGATCCATCGGCGGGCGCGCACCAGCGGCGCATCGTCGGCGCGCATGCCCGCCAACTTCAGCGCGGCGTACGCTTCAATGGTATAGGACGCGTATCCTTCGCCACCCGGGAAAAGATTCCAACTTCCGTCCGGCTGCTGCGTCTCGAGCAGATACTTCGCGATGCGCGCCTCGAGGTCGCGATCGACGCTCTCCATGAAGTGGTTGAAAATGATGAACTCGGCGTTCATCTGGGCGGGCGCTTCCAGCGCGGCGTTCCAGTAGCCCTCGTGATGCTGAAGGTCTAACAGTGAACGGCGGGCGCGCTCGATGGTCCAATCCAGCCCAGCTAGAAATTCATCGCGGCGGGAATACGTCGCTTGTTCCCGACCAGATCCGATCTGGAAACCTGCACTCATAAGCCCCCCAACCGGGAGTTGTCTGGCCACGAAGGTTCCCCAGAACCTCCGCGACCCCCCATAACGAACTCCATGCTCAGGTGTGCTCCGGGTCCCATGACCCACCTGACAAGAGGTCGGAATATACACTTATCAATAAGTTAAGCCAAGAGTGACAAACGTAGGTAGCTAGAGGCTCAAACTGGACGTGTTCGAGTAACATCGACAGGATTGTCACGGAATGCGAGGGCATGGACCATATATGGTAGACATCTCGCTTCGATTCGTTAGAGATACCCCACTAATTCCACCTTTTACGGCGGCTGTCTTTCCCGCAGTTGGCGCTTATGCAAGTCTTACCCGACTTTGACCAGAGCAAACCTTAGTCGGATGGTTTGGCCCCTTTAACTTCGGGAGGAGACATTGCGTCTAAGCCATTGGAGCTTCTTTGATCGATGGAGCTGTCAGTCCGGTCTGCGACTCTCTGTTATCTTCGTCCTCCTTTGGATGGTCTCCAGCGCACATGCCACAGCGGAGCCCAGAGTAGTTAGCTTCTCTCCTAAAGGAACGGTCAAGAATGTTCGCCAGGTAACGGCGCAATTTTCCGAGCCGATGGTGCCGCTCGGGAGGGCCTTCGGCGCCGCGATGCCGTTCATAGTTGACTGCCCGCAAAAAGGCTCCGCGCGATGGATCGATACTGGCAGATGGGCCTACGACTTCGATCATGACTTGCCGGCCGGGATGCGATGCACTTTCCGCCTCCGTCCTGACCTCCGGACGCTGGCCGGGACCCCGTTCACCTCGCAGCCCGAGTTTCGCTTCGATACCGGCGGGCCAGCAGTCGTCGAATCGATGCCGTGGCAGGGTAGCGAGGATGTCGATGAGCAGCAGGCATTCGTGCTGGTGCTCGACGCCGAGCCCGACGTCGCGTCGGTTATTGCCAATGCCGGATTTTCCGTCGCGGGAATGCCGGAACGTATCGGCGTCAACGTCCTGACCGGCGCCGACCGCGAAACATTGCTGAAACATTTCAAGTATTTCATCTCCAACCGCCCGGCGATCATCCTCCAGGCCAAGCAGAGTTTTCCCAACGCCGCCGCCGTCAGCCTGATTTGGGGCAAGGGCATCAAGACCGCGTCCGGCGTGGCGACCACGCAGGATCAGACCCTCAACTTCAAGACGCGCAAACCATTCGAGGCTGCCCTGCGATGTGAGCGCGAAAACGCGCATGCCGCATGCATCCCGGTTACGCCGATGTCGCTCTGGTTCAGCGAGCCGATCGCGATGGCGCTCGCGAAGCAGGTGGCTCTGGTTGCGCCCGATGGCTCCCGCATCGCACCGGCCATCGCGACCGATGATCAAGGGGCCTCGACGATTTCTCAAGTGACCTTTGGCGCTCCGTTCAAGGAATCGGCGCAGTATAAAATCGAGCTTCCGCCCAACATCGTCGATGATTCCGGGCATATGCTGTCCAATGCGTCGCGCTTCCCGATGACCGTTGCGACCGGAGAATTTCCGCCGCTCGCAAAATTCTCCTCGCGCTTCGGCATCATCGAGGCGGTCGATCCGGTGCTGCCGGTTGCGGTGCGCAATCTCGAGCCGGACCTCCATGGCCATCAGTTGCGCGTTGACGCCGGCGGTTCCGCGAACCAGGACCTGATGACCCGGATCGAGGCGACGCTCTATCGCATGCCCGACCCCGATGCGGCCTCGGCGCTCGATTGGATGCGCAAAGTTGCCGGCGCGCATCGCTCCGACTCGGTTTTCGCAGGCGGCTCGAAGGCTGGCGCGCGCGAGTTCACCATGCCAAAGCCCAACGGCGCCAAGGCTTTCGAGGTGATGGGAATTCCGCTCAAGAGCACCGGATTTTACATCGTGGAGCTGGAAAGCAAGCGCCTCGGGCAGGATCTCCTCGATAAAGATGCGCCGATGTACGTGCCGACCATCGCGCTCGTCACCGATCTCGCGGTGCATTTCAAAAAGGGCAATCAGAATTCGCTCATCTGGGTGACCGAGCTCGAGAGCGCGAAGCCGGTGCCCGATGCGACGGTCGCGATCGCAGACTGCAACGGCAAGGAACTGTGGTACGGCTCGACCGATGCGCGCGGTCTCGCGATGGTATCGGGCGTCACGGCGCTGAGCAGTTTGCCGCGATGCGATCGTTCCAACGATGAGCGTCCCGACCCCGACGCGTTTTCCGACCAGACCACGCCCATCAGCGATCTCAGCAGCGGAGTAATCGTGACGGCGCGCAAAGGGTCGGACTTCAGCTTCGTTCATTCCAGTTGGCAACAGGGCATCGAGGCATGGCGGTTTCATCTTCCCAGCGACGACCAGTCGCCCAATGTCGCGGCACATACGGTGCTCGATCGCCCGCTGTTCCGCGCCGGCGAAACCGCCCACATGAAGCATTTCATTCGCGCGAAAACCCTGGCCGGGTTTGCCATCCCCGGGGCTAACGATCTCCCGAACTCGCTATCGATCCGCCATCTGGGGAGCGACGAACACTACGATTTCGATCTGAGCTGGCATCCCGACGGCACCGCGGAGCTGGATTGGGAAATCCCCAAAAGTGCCAAGCTCGGCGAGTATCAGATCACGATGGTGCGGACCAAAGTGGAGGCGACCTCGGCGGCTGACGATTCCGGTGACAGTGGAACCGCGACGCAATTCATCAGTGGGAGTTTTCGGGTCGAGGAATTTCGCGTCCCGCTGATGCGCGGCGCCATCCGCATGCCGGCCGTACCGCAAGTTGCGGTGAGCAGCGTGCCCCTCGACGTCAGCGCGGAATATCTCTCGGGCGGCGCGGCGAAGGGACTGCCGGTGACCGTTCGCAGCCAGCTCAATCCCAACGCGTTTCCGAGCTTTCCCGACTTCGAGAATTTCACCTTCGCCAACGGCACTGTGACTGAAGGTGTGGTGCGCGAGGGCGAAGACACCGAGGACATTACGCCCGCGCAGCAGCATGAGGGGGTCCATCAGCGGATCGATTTGACCCTCGATGCGGCGGGCGGCGCGCGCACCGAGATCACCGGCATCAAGACCGCGGCGACCCCGATCGAGCTGCACGCGGAGATGGAATTTCGCGATCCCAATGGCGAAACGCAGACCGTCTCGAATCAGACCACCATTTGGCCCTCGAAGCGGCTGGTGGGCATTTCGATTCCCGACTGGGTCGCCGCGAGCGACAAGCCCAGGGTTCACGTCGCGGTGGTGGACGACTACGGCAAGCCGCTGGTCGGCACGCCGGTCAGCGTCACGCTCTTCAGCCGCAAGCGTTACGGCTACCGCAAGCGCCTGATTGGCGGATTTTACGCCTACGAGAACATCACCGACACCAGGCGCATCGGGGAACTGTGTTCGGGCAACACTGACAGTCACGGCCTGCTCCTGTGCGAAGCGAAAACCGGCGTCACTGGCGAGGTGGTCGCGCAGGCCGCGGTGAGCGACGACGCGGGGCATGCGTCCTCGGCGTTTGCGGAATTTTATATCCCCGGCGACGATCGCTTCGTCTTCCGTGGCCACGACGATGACCGCATGGACGTATTGCCGGAAAAGCCGCAATACCAGCCGGGCGATACGGCGCGCTTCCAGGTGCGGATGCCGTTCGGCCAGGCCACCGCGCTGGTCACCGTCGAGCGCGAGGGCGTCCTCGCGGCCTCGGTGCTGACGCTCACCGGCAAGGATCCGAACATCACGCTGCCGGTGCGCGACTACGCCCCCAACGTGTTTGTCTCGGTGCTGGCGGTGCGCGGAAGGATCGGCTCGATTCAGCCGACCGCGATGGTTGACCTCGGCAAGCCGGCGTTCAAACTCGGCATCGCGGAAATCCGCGTCGGATGGCGTGACCACGAATTGAAGGTTGGCGTGGTGCCCGATCGAACGGTCTATCGCGTGCGCGAAAAAGCTCATGTGAAAGTTTCGGTGCGAACCGCATCGGGGCAGGCGCCGCCGGCAGGGAGCGCCATCGCGCTCGCAGCGGTCGACGAGGGCCTCCTTCGAGCTGATGCACAACGACAGTTGGAAGCTCCTCGATGCGATGATGGGGCGGCGCTCGTATCAGGTCGAAACTTCGACGGCGCAGATGGAGGTCGTCGGCAAGCGACATTACGGATTGAAGGCAATTCCGCCTGGCGGTGGAGGTGGGCGGCAAATCACGCGCAAACTCTTCGATACGCTGCTCTTATGGAAGGCGAAGGTGGACCTCGATGCCAACGGCGAAGCCTCGGTTGAGGTGCCGCTCAACGATTCGCTGACCAGCTTCCGCATCGTCGCGATCGCCAGCGCCGAGGCTGGTCTCTTCGGGACCGGCGCAACCACCATCCGGTCGACGCAGGATCTGATGATTCTACCGGGAATTTCGCCAATCATTCGCCTCGGCGACGCGTTCACCGCCGAGTTTACCGTACGTAATGCCTCCGAGCATCCACTCGAAGTGGCCGTCGCCGGAAAAATTGACGGGCTGAATCAACCACTGGCGCAGAAACTCAGCCTCGCACCCGGCTACGGAAAAATCGTGAACTGGAACGTCAATGTTCCGCAATCATCGTCGTCGAGCAAACTGACTTATCACGTCGATGCGGTCGCGAAGGATGCTTCCGATCATTTGCAGGTGACTCAGCGCGTATTGCCTGCCGTGCCGGTGCAGACTTTTCAGGCCACCCTGATGCGCCTCGACAAGCCGCTTACGCTTCCGGTTGCGGCGCCGGCCGGCTCGCTTCCCGATGTCGGCGGCATCGTGGTTGGGATGCGTCCTTCGCTGGTCGCGGGGCTGGAGGCCGTTCAGACCTGGATGCGCGATTATCCATATACGTGTCTCGAGCAGCGGGTTTCGCGCGCGGTGGCGCTCCATGATGCGAAGATCTGGAACGGCGTGGTCGCCGAGCTTCCATCGTTCGTCGATGCGGACGGTTTGCTGAAATATTTCCCGCTGATGCAGCAGGGCAGCGACGTTCTCACCTCTTATGTGCTGGCGGTGACCAATGAAGCCGGTCTGAAAATTCCCGACCCCATCGAAGAGCAGATGCGCGGCGGACTGCAGGGCTTTGTCGAGGGCAAAATCATCCGCGACGAATCGATCCAGACCGTCGATCTCCCGATGCGCAAACTTGCCGCGATCGAAGCGCTCACACGCTACGGAAAAATCGAGCCGTCGCTGCTCGGCAGCATTACCATCGAGCCGAACCTGTGGCCGGATTCCGCGGTGCTCGATTGGTGGAGCATCCTGTTGCGCACCCCGTCGATTCCTGACCGGCAGAAGCGCATCGAAGAGGCGGAGCAGATCATTCGCGCGCGGCTGAACTCGCAGGGCACCGCGATGCAGTTTTCGAGCGACCCACACAGTAGCTTCTGGTGGCTGATGGTGTCTCCGGCCGGGAATATGGCGCGGCTGGCGCTGCTGCTTCTCGACAACAAACTGTGGAGTGACGATATTTCGCGGGTGACTTCAGGCCTGATCGCGATGCAGATTCGCGGCAATTGGGGCACCACCGTCGCCAATGCATGGGGCACGCTCGCGACGGAGAAATTCGCCGCCGCTTACGAATCGCAACCGGTGACGGGCGAAACCACTGCGAAGTTAAATGCCGCGAAGCAGGTCCTCGATTGGGCGAAGCATCCGGAGGGCGGTAAACTTGACCTCCAGTGGCCGCCGGCGGAGAGCGATTTGCACCTCGCGCAAGCTGGGACCGGAAACCCGTGGGCGATTATCCAGGCCAACGCCGCGGTGCCGATCACGCAGCCGATTTCGAGCGGCTACTCGATTACCAAAACTTTCGCGCCAGTTGATGCCTCGCATACCGGCGGGTGGCGTGAGGGTGATCTGGTCCGCGTCCATCTCAAGATCGACGCGCAAAGCGACATGACGTGGGTCGTGGTGAACGATCCGATTCCCGCCGGCGCGTCCCATCTCGGCGGCGGCCTGCGCCGCGATTCCCAGATCGCGGTTTCGGGCGAGCAGCAATCCGACGCGTTCCTGATGGGGACTCGCGGCGGCCTCACCGCAGTGTTCAACAGCGACCTCTTCTGGCCCGATTTTGTCGAGCGGCCGTTCGACGCCTACCGCGCCTACTACGGCTACATTCCGAAGGGCGGCTTCGAGGCCGAGTACACCATCCGCCTCAACCAGGCCGGTCAGTTTCAGATGCCGCCGACGCGAGTCGAGGCGCTCTATCAGCCTGAAATGTTCGGCGAGATTCCCAACGCTCGCTTCGATGTGGCGCAATGAAGATTTTTCGACCGCGCATCATCATGGCTCTGGGAGCCGTCACCATATTCGCTATAGGCGCCGCTCCCTGGCTTCCATCGCCCGCGTTGCCGGAATTTTCCGAGGTGCGCGCGCGCTGGAATCCCTCCGATGCGCAACTGCTCGATCGCAATGGCGAGCCGATTCAGGAAATCCGCATCGATCGCCACGGACGCCGACTTGCATGGACGCCACTGGAGGATATCTCGCCTGCCGTGCCAGAAGCGGTTATCGCATCGGAGGATCATCGGTTTCTGACGCATCACGGTGTGGACTTCATCGCGATTGCCGCGGCGCTGGCGAAAAGCGTCTTCGGCAAACGTCCGCGCGGCGCGAGCACCATCACCATGCAGTTGGTGGCTATGCTCGATCCTAATCTGCGCCGCAACGCGCGTCATCGGGGGGTGATGCAGAAGCTCTTACAGATGCACGCGGCGCTCGCGCTCGAACGGCAATGGTCGAAGAACGAAATCCTCGAGAGCTATCTCAACATGGTCACCTGGCGCGGCGAGCTGCAGGGAATCGGCGCGGCGTCGCGGGTGATGTTCGGCAAGGCGCCGCATGGGATCAATCGCGCCGAGGCGGTCGTTCTCGCGTCGTTGGTGCGCGCGCCGAATGCGAATCGCGTCGCCGTCGAGCATCGCGCGCTCAAACTGCGGCAGGAAATTCCCCACCTGCCGAGCCGCGATGTCGCGAGCGCGATAGATGAGGCATTCGCGCATAGCCCTTCCAGCTACGCGAGGCTGGCGCTCGCGCCTCATCTGGCGCAGCGTCTGATGCCTGAGGGAAGCGCGCAGGTGCGATGCACTTTGGATCGCGATCTTCAGCGGCTTGCGACCGATGTGCTTCGCCATCAGGTTAGAGACGTCCGCGATCGCAATGTCGATGATGGCGCAGTGCTGGTGGTTGAAAATTCCACCGGCGAAGTATGGGCCTATGTCGGCGGCGCGGGCGAGTTTTCCGCCGCACCTTACGTCGATGCGGTTCGCGCGCTGCGTCAGCCCGGCTCCGCGCTGAAGCCGTTTCTCTATGCGCTCGCCGTCGAGCGGCGGCTGCTCACGCCGGCGTCGATCCTCGACGATTCGCCGCTGGAACTTCCCGAGCAGCGCGGCGTTTATCGACCGCTCGATTACGATCGGCGCTTTCGCGGGCTCGTTTCGATGCGCACCGCGCTCGCGTCGTCGCTCAACGTGCCCGCCGTGCGAACGGCGGATATGGTCGGCGTCGATCAGTTCGTCGAGCATCTGCGCGCGCTCGGATTCGCCGACGTGACGCAGGAGGGCGATTACTATGGCGGCTCCGTCGCGCTGGGTTCGGCGGACGTGACGGTGTGGCAGATCGTCAACGCGTATCGCACGCTGGCCACTGGCGGTCAGTGGTCCCCCCTGCGAGTCGAGCCGAGCGCTCATGACGCGGTACATCGGCGCATCTATAATGATGAGACTGCCTACCTGATTTCCGACGTTCTCGCCGATCGGGCCAGCCGCAGCTCGACCTTCGGCCTCGAAAACAGCCTCGGGACTCCGTTCTGGAGCGCGGTGAAAACCGGTACCAGCAAGGACATGCGCGACAACTGGTGCCTCGGCTATACGCGGCGCTTCACGGTCGGAGTGTGGGTGGGCAATTCTTCGGGCGCGCCGATGCGCGATATTACCGGGATGACCGGCGCGGCGCCGGTGTGGCTGGAAGTTATCAGCTACCTCCATCAGCACTACGGCGAACCCGGTGAGGTTGCCAAGCCTCGTGGGTTGGTAACCAGCCGCATCGAGTTTCCAAATTCGATCGAGCCGGCGCGCGAGGAGATTTTTCTCGCGGGCACTGAGCCGAATGCCGTTGCGATGCGACTCGATTCCAGCCGCGCGCGCATCACCGCGCCGGTTGACGGCAGCATCGTCGCGTTCGATCCCGACATCCCGATCGGACAACAGAAAATCTCGTTCGAAAGTTCGCAACGCACAGCATCGATGCGCTGGAAGCTCGACGGTGCGGATCTCGGCGCGGCGAACGCGGCGCGATTGTGGACGCCGCGATTCGGATCGCATCGCCTTACCCTGGTTGATCGCTCGGACCGCGCCATCGACTCCGTGACCTTTCAGGTTCGCGGCGCGCTCCGGGCAGACACCGCGGCGGCGGTTGATTTTGCCCGTCCGATCGGCAACTAACTCAGGATGGATTCCAATCAGAAACTCTCGGCCCGGCTGGCCGCCGCGGTGCCGCGCGGAATTTCGATCGCGACTCCGATGTTCGCCGAGCGCGCGGAAGGTGCGGAGATTTGGGACGTCGAGGGCCGCCGTTACATCGATTTCGCCGGCGGCATCGCGGTGCAGAACATCGGGCATCGCCACCCGCGCGTGCTCGCGGCGGTGCGCGATCAACTCGACGCCTTTACGCATACCTGCTTCCAGGTCACGCCGTATGAGGTTTACGTGCGGCTCGCCGAGCGGCTGAACCACCTCGCGCCCGGAGCCTCGCCAAAGAAGACCATTATCCTTTCGACCGGCGCCGAGGCGATCGAGAACGCGGTGAAAATCGCGCGCGCCGCAACTGGACGCCCCGCGATCATTTCATTCACCGGCGGTTTTCATGGACGCACGATGATGGCGCTCGCGCTGACCGGCAAAGTCAATCCGTACAAGGTTGGCTTCGGTCCGTTTTCCGCCGACGTCTTTCATGCGACGTTTCCCGACGTCTATCGCGGCGTGTCGATCGAGCAGAGCCTCGCGAGTATCGAGCGGATTTTCCGCGCCGATGTCGAAGCCGCGCGGGTCGCCGCGATCATCATCGAGCCGGTGCAGGGCGAAGGCGGTTTCAACGTCGCGCCGTTCGAATTCATGCGCGCGCTCCGCACCTTATGCGATCAGCACGGCATCCTGCTCATCGCCGATGAGATCCAGACCGGCTTCGGCCGTACCGGCAAAATGTTCGCGGTCGAGCATTCCGGGGTCGCGCCCGATCTCATCGCCGTTGCAAAAGCGATCGGCGGCGGATTCCCGATTTCCGCCGTGATCGGGCGCGCCGACCTGATGGATGCGCCGAATCCTGGTGGCCTCGGCAGCACCTTCGCGGGCAATGCAGTGTCATGCGCGGCGGGACTGGCGGTGCTCGACGTAATGGAAGAAGAGGGCGTCATCGCGCGCGCGAACAAGCTCGGTGAGCATGTGGCGCAGCGGCTTGGTGCGATGCGGGCGGACCATCGCTTCGCCTGCATCGGCGATGTGCGCGGGCTGGGTCCGATGCTCGCGGTCGAGTTCGTCAAGAATCGCGAGAGCAAGGAGCCTGCGCCGGAGCTTGCGAAGCGCATCACCGCGCGGGCGGCGGAGCGCGGCCTTATCGTGTTAAGCTGCGGCATCTATGCGAACGTAGTCAGGGTTTTGATGCCGCTTACCATGTCGCTCGAAGTGGCTGACGAAGGGCTCGGAATTTTCGAAGCCGCGATGCTGGACGCCATCTCGAAGAGCTAAGCAACGAGGATCTACATGGAGACGCGCGAACTCGGCCGCAGTGGACTGAAAGTAACCGCGATGGGGCTCGGATGCATGGGGATGTCCGCGTTCTATGGCACTCGCGACGACGCGGAATCGCTCGCGACGCTGGATCGCGCGCTGGAACTCGGCAAGACGTTCCTCGACACCTCGGACACGTACGGTCCGCACACCAACGAGCTTCTGGTCGGCAAAGCGATCGCGGGGCGCCGGGAGAAGTTTGTCATCGCGACCAAGTTCGGAATTGTTCGCGGACCCGGCGCGAATGACCGTTCGATAAATGGCCGTCCCGAATACGTGCGGCAGGCCTGCGAAGCGAGTCTCAAGCGGCTCGGCATCGATACCATCGATCTTTACTATCAGCATCGCGTCGATCCCAACACGCCGATCGAGGACACCATCGGTGCAATGGCGGACCTCATCAAGCAGGGTAAGGTGCGATACCTCGGGCTTTCGGAAGCGGGCCCCGAGACCATCCGGCGCGCGAGCAGGGTTCATCCGATCGCGGCGCTGCAGACCGAGTATTCGCTGTGGAGCCGCGAGCCCGAGGATGGCCTGCTCACTCTGTGTCGCGAGTTGGGCATCGGCTTCGTCGCGTACAGCCCGCTGGGCCGCGGTTTTCTCACCGGGCAGATCAGGAAGCCCGAAGATTTCGAGCCGGATGACACGCGGCGGATGTGGCCACGCTTTCAGGGTGAGAATTTTCAGAAGAATCTCGATCTCGTAAAACGCATCGAAGACCTCGCGGCCGAGAAGCGATGTACGCCCTCGCAGCTCGCGCTCGCATGGGTTCTCGCGCAGGGCAACGACATCGTGCCGATCCCCGGAACCAAGCGGCGCAAGTACCTGGAGGAAAACGTCGCGGCGATGGAGGTGCGGCTGACCGCGGAAGATCTCCGGCGCATCGATGAGGTCGCGCCGAAAGGGTTCGCGGCCGGCGCGCGCTATCCCGAATTTTTGATGGGTTCGATTAATGGCTAGCCAACCTCGCATCGAGTGCGCGTGCCGCGAGTATCGGTAATAACGCCGGTTTACAACGGCACACGCACCATCGCACGCGCGATCGACAGCGTGCTCGCCCAAAGCTTCACCGATCTTGAGATCCTCGTCGTCGATGACGGCTCGACCGATGAAACCCTCGCGATACTCGAAGGCTACGGCGATCGCATTACAGTCCTGAAGCAGGCGCATCAGCAGCAGGCGATCGCGCGCAACCTTGCGGCGAAAAATGCGCGCGGCGAATTCCTCGCGTTCCTCGACGCCGACGATTCATGGCTGCCGGACAAGCTGGCACGATGCGTCGAGGTGCTCGACCAGGATCCTCGATGCGTCCTGGCGTACTCGAACCTAATCGCGGCCGGCGTGGATGGCGCTGAGCTTCCCATAGAAATGACACCGGCGCCGGTTGCGCATGCGCCTTCGATGGACGAGCTGCTGACGCGGCTATGGCCGATCGTTCCGAGCTCCGTGGTCATCCGGCGCGAGGTGTTCGATCGCATCGGCGGGTTCTCACCCGCGATCGCGGGATGCGAGGACATTTATTTCTGGCTGATGGCGCGCGAGCAGGGCGAGTTTCGTTATCTTCCGGAAAAACTGGCGCGCTTCGCCTACGACACGTATCCGGAACTGCTGCGGGTGTTGCGGCGCGATATCGAAGGCGGCACGCAAAATCTCATTCCGATGCTCCATCAACGCTACGGCCATCGTGCCGATGCGCTTGCGGCATACTACCGGCGCCACAAGGTGAGCATGCTCAGTCGTGCCGGGCTGCTCGCCCTCGCGCACGGAGACGCGCGCGAGTCGCGCCAATGTTTTCTCCGCGCGATGCGATGGAATCCGGCACAGCCCAAAACGTATTTGCGGTTGGCGCGCACCTTCATGCCGGCCAGACTCGCGGCGTTGCTTAGCGGCAAGGGCCCGCGTCGAAAGAGCGTGGATGGCACTACACTCGGGTAGGCGAGGCCGCGGCATATTGGAGCGCCGCGACGGTGCTGATACCTTCCTCGCATGACTGAGTCATTGCGATGGCCCGACTTTATTGTGGTCGGGCCGCAGCGTACCGGGACGACGTGGCTTCACGAAGTAATGAAGCCGCATTTGGGACTCCCGCGCGGGATCAAGGAGACAGATTTTTTTCTGAAGAATTACTCGCGAGGTGTCGCGTGGTATCTGGAATACTTCCGCGGCTACCCCGCCGATTTGCCGATCGGAGAAGTGGATCCCAATTATTTCGGCGAGGAGATTGCCCGCGAGCGGATCGAACAAGATATTCCCTCGGCGAAAATCATCGTCACGCTGCGCGATCCGGTTCAGCGCGCATATTCTTCCTATCGAGTCATGCGCCGCGATGCGTGGACGCGGGTCAGCTTTGAGGAAACTGTGGCGAAGAATCACATCATCCGAGAATCGAGCCGCTATGCGCATCATCTGGAAAGCTGGCAGCGCAGCTTCGGCAAGGATCGGGTGCTGGTGTGTTTTTACGATGACCTCGAGCAATCGGCGCAGGATTTCCTCGATCCCCTTTGTGATTTCATCGGAGCTAAACGGATCAAAGTCGAGGGCTCCGAGTTGGCGTCGGAGCGCGTCAACACTGTTACTCGCGCGCCGCGGAGCCGAAAACTCGCGCAAAACGCCCGCAACGCGCGCGACTGGATGCGCTTGCATAGATGGCATCGGGCGGTTGACCTCCTCGAATCGGCCGGGGTGTGGAGATTTTGTTTCGAGGGCGGCGAAGAGTTCCTTCCATTGGATCCGGAAACCGACGCGCGGTTGCGCGAGCATTTCCGGCCCGAAGTGGAGGCGCTCGAGCGATTGACCGGACGCGATTTATCCGGCTGGAAAAAAACTCGCGGCGGCGCGAGGACTTCGGCGCCGATGCCGAACTTCAGCCTCAGCGCGTAAGCTTACATGCCGCGCGTTTCAGTCATAATCCCGGTGTTCAATGCCATCCGCACGATCGAGCGAGCGCTCGCCAGCGTGCGCGCGCAAACTTTTGCCGATTTCGAAGTTATCGTGGTGGACGACGGCTCGACCGACGGGAGCCTCGAACTGCTTCAACGTCGCGGCGACGCGGTAAAAGTGCTGCAGCAGAAAAATGGCGGACCCTCCGCGGCGCGAAATCTCGGCATCGCCAACTCGACGGGCGAACTCCTGGGCTTTCTGGATGCCGATGACTGGTGGAAACCCGAGCTGCTGACCCGGATGGTTGCGGCGCTCGATCGCGATCCACCAGCCGTCATGGCCTACTGCGATCTGCAATTAGTCGATAGCCTCGGCAAACCATTTCAGACCTCATTGATGGCGGTGCGCGAGGCGCGTCCGCCGTCGCTCGACGACATGCTCCAATCGCTGTGGCCGATAATGCCGAGCGGGACGCTGATCCGGCGCGGCGCTCTCAATGCGGTTGGCGGCTTTCCCGAGAGTCTGCGCGCGTTTGAAGATGTCTACCTGTGGCTGTTGCTTTGCGAGCAGGGACCTTTCGCCTACGTACCGGAAAAACTCGCGGTCTGGCGATTTGCGCATTTTCCAGCCGCGCTGAAGGCCTCCGGCGGCCAACAAGCAGCGGGGCGGATTTTTCGCCAGATGGTTAAGACTCGCTACGGCGTGGATCCGGCCAAGCACGTACGCGCCCGCGAGCGCGCGCCGCGCAGCATCCTGGGTTACATCGGACTCGAGGCCCTCGCGCGCGGCGATCGCGTCACCGCGCGCAACGCCTTCGTACGGGCGATTGCGCTGGATCGGTTGCGAGTTCGCAATTACCTGCGCCTCGCGCGAACCTTCCTGCCCAACGGGATGGCGCGCGCACTCAGCGGCAAATCGGGTAAAGCGGCGTGAGCGAGAACCGCGGAGGGCGAATTTCCCGGCTGCCTCATTTCATTGCGGTCGGACCGCCGCGAACCGCGACCACCTGGCTTCATGAGGTGCTGCAGGGGCATGTGTGCTTGCCCGCGGACCGCAAGGAGACCGATTTTTTCACGCGCTTTTACGATCGCGGCATCGATTGGTACGCGGATCATTTCCGGCAGTGCGACGGCCAAATACCGGTCGGAGAAGTCAGTCCGATGTATTTTGCGTCGCCCGAGGCGCGAGCGCGAATCGCTGAGAATCTGCCTGACTGCAAGATCATCTGTTCGTTTCGCGATCCGGTCAAACGCGCATACTCCAACTATCGAATGTTGCGCCGCATCGTTGCCACCAAGGTTGACTTCGAGCGCGCGGCGACGACGCGAGCGGATTTGCTCGAATCGAATCGCTATGGATCTCATCTGGCGAAATGGTTTGAGGCCTTCGGTCGCGAACGAGTCCAGGTCCTGATCTATGATGACCTGGAGTCAAGCCCGCAAGCATTTCTGGATTCCGTATGCGACTTCATCGGGATCGCCCGGTTTCCGATCTTGTCATCGAAGGTGGGCGCCGAACACGTCTTGGCCGTCAACACGCAGCCGCCCAGTCCGCGGCTCGCGAAACTTGCGCGCGACGTGGTTGGATGGTTCGTCAATCGCCGGTACTATCGCGCGGCCAACGCGGTGCGCGGCAGTAAGATCATCAAATATATGCTCGAAGGAGGCGATCCGTTCCCGCCGCTAAATTCCGAAGTCGCGGATCGATTGCGCGAACTCTACCGTCCGGAGGTCGAAAAACTGGAGCAGCTGATCGGCCGAGATCTGTCATCGTGGAAAGCTTCCCCAGCGCCAAATCATGTCGACGGCACGCTGTCGCGCGAGGGGAGCGCCAATGCCTAAACCAGATGCCGCAGTCATTCGCGAGCAGATCCTTAAGACTTACCGGACTCGCACTCTCATAGGTGAGGATGGGACAGAGCATAAGCTTCGGCCCGGAGCAGTATCCTTCGAAAGAGGCGAGTTCATCGGCGAAATGATTTTGCGCAGCGGCGCTCGATGTTCGCTGGAAACCGGATGCGGTTCGGGCCTGTCCGCATTGTTTATCCTCGAGGCGCTGGTAAAAAATGGCGCCGGACCGGCCGCGCATGTCATTTGCGATCCCGAGCAGGACAGTTTCTTTCAAGGAGTTGGCAAGCAGAACATCAGGAATGCCGGCGTATGGAAAAACGTCGAGTTCCATCTGGAGCGCTCACAAATTGTGATGCCGCGGCTGTGGGCCGAGTCGCGGATTTTCGACGCCGTCTACATCGATGGTGACCACAAGTTCGATGGAGTGTTCTGCGATGCCTACTACGCGCATCGGCTGCTGAAACCCGGGGGCATCCTCGTCATCGATGACGTCTGGATGGACGCGGTTTTTCTCGCCTGTCACTTCATGGAGGAAAGCTACCGCTACGAAAATATTGGTGAGTTGCGAAAGAGCTACTCTTCGGCGGGAGATGACCAGCGCATCGATGATTCCTTCTCCTATGGCAAAGCCAGGAATCGCCCGAGCATTCGTGCTTACCGGAAGCCGCTCACCGAGATCGCGGAAGATGACAGCTTTAATCTGCCATTCTCGCCCATCGGCGCTGAAGTGCCTGAGGATGTGGCTCGGCGGCGGGTCAGCGATCTGAGTAGAGAAGCGCTGGTGGAGCTGTCGAAGGGAAATTCGCAGGACGCGCGAAAACTTCTGCTGCGGGCGCTGCGCTTTCAACCGACGCGCATCAAAACCTATTTTCGTTTGTCGCGGACTTTTTTACCCGCAGGTCTCGCGAGAGCTCTGGGCGGAAGAACACATCGAACCGGCGATCCGCATCGGTAGGCTCGCTGACGCAGCCGCTCCCGAAATGAAACGGCGGATGCGGCTAGACAGTGCTTTTGCGCCAGCTTCGGTAGCCGCGCGATTCGGTTAGCCCGTAGCGCGCAAGCATGCGGTAAACCGTATAGCGCGAGACTCCCAGCAGGTCGGCCGCGCGATGACAATTGCCATGAGTGGCGTTGAGCGCCCGAACCAGCGCATCCTTCGACGCCTCGCGAATAGCAGCATCGAGGGAGAATTTTGACTCGCCAGTGGCATCGGCGCCGATCGCCGGAACAGGCGGCGCGCCGGCTTCGGGCAACTCCATCGGAATCACAGCGGCGGCGGACGCTTCCGTAATTGGCTCCGTCGATGCTTCGCGGCCCTCGAGCACGTTGCTGGGCAGTTCGTTTAATGTGATGCAGTCTCCATCCGCCATCAGGACGGCGCTCTCGACCGCATGGGCCAGCTCACGCACGTTGCCCGGCCATGCATAAGCGCAGAGCGCCTCGATTGCCTGGCGCGAAATGCGCCGGATGTCCTTGGCGAACAGACGGCAATACTGTTCGACGAAGTGGCCGACGAAGGCGGGAATCGCGTCGCGTCGATCGCGCAGCGGCGGAATAATCAGCGCCGCGGCGTTGAGGCGATAATACAAATCGTCGCGAAACTCGCCAGCTTTGACCATCGCGCGGAGGTCACGATTGGTCGCCGCGACCAGCCGGATATCAACCTTGTAACTATGCGAGGAGCCGACCGGTTGAACCTCGTGCATCTCGACCGCACGCAGCAGCTTCGGTTGCAGCTTGAGCGGGAGTTCGCCGATTTCATCCAGGAACAGGGTGCCTCCATTAGCGGAACGGAAGTAGCCCAGGGAGTCCTCGCGCGCATCGGTGAAGGCGCCCTTCACATGGCCGAAGAGCTGCGACTCGGCCAGCGAATCGACCAGGTTCGAGCAATTGAAGGTGACGAAAGGCCCGTTGGGAACTGCTCCGAGGCTGTGCAGCGACCGCGCTACCAGCTCCTTGCCGGTGCCCGATTCGCCCTGGATCAGCACCGTGGCCTTGTGCGGGGCGAAGCGGATAATGCTGGCGAACAGGCGCTTGAACTGCGCCGATCGAATCAGCATCCCTCCGACTCGCTCAGAGCCTTCAACCAGGCGCTCGATGGCTATCCACTCATGCGGGGCGCCGAGCGATCCGGGATGGCGTACCGGTGCAACCGGCGCCGTAGACGACTGCGCAATGGTTTCCTCGCTGAGACTCATGGTTCCCCCTCCCCAGGTGGCACCGTAACTACAATCAGTACAGAAACTATGCCTACAAGTTGTAGGCTTTTACTTTTTATGGTTTTTGAGACGCCAAGTCAAGTAGCAGGTTTCGCCTCTGACACACTCAATTGCGCAGCTTGCAGCGCCTGCGTGCAAATGAGCTTTTTGCTCTCAATCGATGCAAGACCTTCGATCAAGGCGAGACCCTGATGACACTTAATCGACACGCGAATGCAACGAGGTTACATCGCCGGTCGCGCGCGTGAATTGGATTGCTACATGAATGCGGTCGCGGACGCCTTGGCATCGCCCCTCGTTGCTGGTTTACTGTCTGGTTCCCGCACTTTGATGAGCCGGTAGCTCAGGCGGTAGAGCAGCGCACTTTTAATGCGCGGGTCGAGAGTTCGAGTCTCTCCCGGCTCACTCATCAAATCCTCCGACGCGAAGCCTTGTTGCGCTGAGTGCAGCCGCCCGTTGATGCGGCTTTCGTATTCTGCGACAAAGATTCCAGAGCGTTGAGGAGCAATGGACAGGATCGAATCTCATTTGAGTGCGAACAGCGCGGAGTACAAGTCCAATCGCGCGGCGATGGAGGCCGCGGTGGCGAAATTGCGCACCACCATCGATCGCATCCGCGAGGGCGGTCCCGAATCGGCGCGCAAACGCCATACCGAGCGAGGGAAGTTGCTGGTGCGCGATCGGGTGAAGGCTTTGCTCGATCCCGACACCCCGTTTCTCGAGCTCTCCACCCTGGCCGCCCATGGTCTTTATGATAATGAAGCGCCGGGCGCATCGATCGTCACCGGCATCGGCAGGATTTCGGGCCGCGAGGCGGTGATCGTCGCCAACGATGCGACTGTAAAAGGCGGTACCTATTATCCGCTCACTGTAAAGAAGCATCTGCGCGCTCAGGAGATCGCGATTCAAAATCATCTGCCATGCGTGTACCTGGTCGATTCAGGGGGCGCGTTCCTTCCGCTTCAGTCGGAAGTGTTTCCCGACCGCGAACATTTTGGGCGGATTTTCTACAATCAGGCGCGCATGTCCGCGATGGGGATTGCGCAGATCGCGCTGGTGATGGGCTCCTGCACCGCCGGCGGCGCATACGTTCCGGCGATGTGCGATGAAAACGTCATCGTGAAAGGGCAGGGCACCATTTTTCTCGGCGGCCCGCCGCTGGTGCGCGCGGCTACCGGCGAGGAAGTCAGCGCCGAGGATCTCGGCGGCGGCGACGTGCACACGCGCCTTTCGGGCGTCAGCGATCACCTCGCCGATGACGACAGCCATGCACTTCAAATCGCGCGGTCGATCTTCGAGGACCTCGGGCGCCGCGCGTCGGCATCGATCGAGCAGGATATCCCCGAGGATCCCTACTACGATCCTTCCGAGCTGTACGGCATCATCCCGGCCGACACGCGCAAGCCCTATGACGTGCGCGAGGTGATCGCGCGCATTGTTGACGGCAGCAGGATGCACGAATTCAAGCATCGCTACGGCGCGACCCTGGTGACTGGCTTCGCGCGCATCTACGGCTACCCGGTCGGCATCCTCGCGAACAACGGCGTGCTGTTTAGCGAATCCGCGCTGAAGGCGACGCACTTCATCGAGCTATGTTGCGCACGCGGCATTCCCCTGCTGTTCCTGCAGAACATCACCGGCTTCATTGTAGGAAAACGCTACGAACAAGGCGGCATCGCGAAGGACGGCGCCAAGATGGTCAACGCGGTGGCCAATGCCCAGGTGCCGAAGTTCACCGTCGTCATCGGCGCGTCCAACGGCGCGGGCAATTATGGAATGTGCGGCCGCGCATTTTCGCCACGCCTGCTTTTCATGTGGCCCAACTCGCGCATCTCGGTGATGGGCGGTGAGCAGGCTGCCAATGTGCTCCTCACGGTCAAGCTCGACCAGATGCAGCGCGGCGGCAGCACCATGACCGAGGTTGAGAAGGCCGAGTTCATGCGCCCGACGTTGGAAAAGTACGAGGCGGAATCGAGTTGCTATTTCTCAAGCGCGCGACTGTGGGACGACGGCGTGCTGGACCCGGTGGAAACGCGCCAGGCGCTCGCGCTGGGGATCGGGGCATCGCTAAACGCGCCGATTCCCCAGGGCGGGAACTTCGGTGTCTTCAGGATGTAGATGAAGCGCGCGCTCAAAAAATTGCTAATTGCGAATCGAGGCGAGATCGCTCTGCGCGTGATTCGTAGTGCGCGCCTGCTCGGTATCAAAACGGTCGCCGTCTATTCCGAGCCCGATAAATCCTCGGCGCATGTCGGCGCCGCCGATGAAGCGCGGCTGATTGGTCCTGCTGCGCCTGCGGAAAGCTACCTCAACATCGACGCGGTGATACGCGCCGCGATCGAAACTGGCGCCGACGCGATTCACCCCGGCTATGGTTTCCTATCTGAGCGCCCCGCGTTCGCGCGTGAAGTCGAGAAAGCGGGACTCATCTTTGTTGGCCCGTCTTCCGCAGCGATGGAGGCCGTCGGCGACAAGGTTGCGGCGCGACACCTCGCGACTCGCGTGAAGGTCCCCATCGTTCCGGGAATCGAGACCACCGACGCGTCATCGGTCCGCGAGTTCGCTAAAAAAGTTGGCTATCCGATTCTGGTGAAGGCGGCCGCCGGCGGCGGTGGCCGCGGAATGCGCGTGATCGAGAACGACGATGCCCTCCAACCGGGAGTCGAGTCCGCGGCTCGCGAGGCGCAAGCGGCGTTCGGCGACGGTCGCGTCTTCGTCGAGAAGTACCTCGGCCAGCCTCGTCATATAGAGGTGCAAATCCTCGGCGATAGCCACGGCAAAATCGTCGCGCTCGGCGAACGCGAATGCTCGATCCAGCGTCGTCATCAGAAGCTCATCGAGGAATCCCCGTCGGTTGCGGTCGACGAGAATCTGCGCGGTCGCCTCTGTGATGCCGCGGTTCGGCTCGCGAGCGCGGTTGGCTATCAGAGCGCGGGCACCGTCGAGTTTCTGCTACAGGATGGCGAATTTTATCTGCTGGAAGTAAATGCGCGTCTCCAGGTCGAGCATCCGGTTACCGAGATTCGCTTCGGATGCGATCTGGTCGCCGAGCAGCTTCGCATCGCGGCGGGCGAGCACCTATCAGCTCCGGCCGCGCCGCGCGGCGCCACCATCGAATGCCGGATTACCGCGGAGGACGCGGAACACGACTTCCGACCCGCGATTGGCCGCGTGTCGTATCTGCATCTACCGGACGCTCCCGGTGTGAGGGTCGATACATTTCTGACCGAGGGCACCGAGATTGGTGCGAGCTACGACAGCCTGCTGGCGAAGGTAATTTCATACGGGGCAAACCGCGAGGAGGCGCGCCGCCGGATGTTGCTCGCGCTCGACGAGGTGGTGATCGTCGGGATACATCATACCGCCGCATTTCTCCGCGATGTCATCGCGAGCGAGCAGTTCACGCGCGGCGAGCTTTCCACTCACTTTGTCGATGCGCATTTCAGTCATTGGCGCCATCACGCGTCCGATGAGAAGGCGGCGCTGTTGACCGCGGCGCTGATCGCTTCACGCGCGTTCGGCACGAGCGAGTCGGCGGGATCATCGACCAGCAACGGAAAAATCGAGCGGCGCGATCAGTCACCGTGGAGCACGCTTGGCGGGTTTCAATTATGGGAACGCCGCTGAAACTCAAACGCATCGGCGGTGGCCCGGAGCGCGAGGTCGAACTGACAATCGCCGGTTCTGCGATCATGGCGCGCATCGATGGCGAGGAAATTTCTGCCGCGCTGGAAACCCTTTCCGATGGCAGCGCGATGCTCGCGATCGACGGACACAGGTATCACATCAGCGGAACCAGGCGCGCCCGTGCCATCGTGGTTGCGGCCGGCTCGATGAGTGCTGAATATCAAGTGGTTGAGGCGCGCCGTGGTGCGCATCATGGCGGCCTTACCTCACCCACCATCGATGCGCCGATGCCGGGCACGGTGCTAAAAATCCTGGTTGAAGAAGGCGCGCGGGTGCAGACCAACGATCCGCTGATTGTCATCGAAGCGATGAAGACCGAGACGACTCTGAGCGCCGAGAGTCCGGCGGTCATCAAGCGAGTATGCGTACAGGTCGGCCAGCGCGTCGATCATGGTGCGACACTGATCGAGCTGGGCCCGGTGCCGGAGTAGCAGAAAGTGACGTCGAGCGTCTCAGACCTGAAAGTCGAATCGAGCGGGGGTGTCCTGCGCGTCACCATTAACCGTCCCGACAAACGCAATGCCTTAAGCGGCGAGGTCCTTCGCTCGCTGGCCGAGGCATTCACGTCAAATGCCGACGATCCAAGTCTGCGGGTGGCGATCCTGCGCGGCGCGGGCGAGCAATGTTTCGCGGCGGGTGGCGATCTTCGGGAGCTTGCATCGATCACGACGCTTGACGGCGCGGCGGATATGGCGCGCGATGCGAAAGCCTCGCTCGACGCGATTCGGCAGTTCCCGGTTCCGGTCGTCGCGGCGCTCAACGGCGATGCGATGGGCGGCGGCGCGGAGTTGTCGGTCGCGTGCGACTTTCGCATCGCAGCAGCTCACGCGCGAATTGGCTTCGTGCAGGGACGCCTCAACATCTCGACCGCATGGGGCGGCGGAATCGATCTGATGCGCCTCGTTGGCACTTCGCGAGGGCTCGGGCTGCTATGTCGAGGCGACATGCTTTCGGGTGACGAGGCTGCCACGCTCGGTCTCATAGATGCGGTCGCGCGAGAGGGTCAGCCGCTCGATGATCTGATCGCGGATTTCATCGGACCGATTCTTAAGCAAGTGCCGCAGGTGCTGCGCGCGTTCAAAGCGGTGGCCAGGGGTGTGTGCGCGGGACTATCGCGCGACGAGATAAACGACATCGAGACGCGGATGTTTGCGCAGGCGTGGGTGCATGATGACCATTGGACGGCCGCGGAAAAAATCACCTCGAAGTGGAGACCACAATGAAGGAAGCTTCCGCTGAAAGGCAAAAACGGACCACGCCGTCCGGAATCGAGATTCCGCCGGTTGCGACCGAGGCGATGCATCGCCCGGTGCATGAAATGCCGGGCGAGTATCCTTACACTCGCGGCATTTTTCCCGACGGCTACCTCGGCCGTCTCTGGACGATGCGCCAGTACTCGGGGTTCGGCACCCCCGAGGAATCCAATCAGCGGTACAAATTCCTCCTCGAGCAGGGACAGACCGGGCTTTCGGTCGCCCTCGATTTGCCAACTCAATGTGGCTATGACCCGATCGATTCGATGGCGCGGCCGGAGGTGGGGAAGGTTGGGGTTTCGCTGTCGAATTTGCGCGAGATGGAGATCCTGTTCGACGGAATCGACCTCGCGAAAATCTCGACGTCGTTCACCATCAACGGGACTGCGGCGATCATCTACGCGATGTACCTCGCGACCGCGGACAAGGCGGGCGTACCTCGCGCGAAGCTAACCGGCACTATCCAGAACGATATCCTGAAGGAATTCGTCGCGCGCGGAACGTGGATTTTTCCGGTGCGCCCCTCGATGCGGCTGGTCGCCGACTCGATTCTCTATGCGAATACACAAACCCCGCGCTTCAATCCCATCAGCATCGCGGGCGCGCACGTGCGCGACGCCGGATGCAACGCTGTCGAGGAGATGGCGTTCACGCTCGCTAACGGTCTCGCCTATGTCGATGAGTTGCTCGCGCGCGGCGCTGATCTGAACAGCTTCGCGGGACGGCTGAGTTTCTTTTTCTACGTGCATACCGATTTCTTCGAAGAAGTTTGCAAGTTTCGCGCAGGCCGGCGTATCTGGGCGCGCTTGATGAAAGAACGCTATGGCGCCACTGATCCGAAGAGTTGCCTGTTCCGCTTCGGCGTGGTGTGCGGTGGCGCGTCGCTGACCGCCTCGCAGCCTTTCAACAACATCACGCGCGTGGCGATCGAGACGATGGCGGCGGTGCTGGGCGGCGCGCAATCGATTTTCACTGCGGCTTTCGATGAGGCATTTCAGATTCCAACCGAAGAGAGCGCGGAGATCGCATTGCGCACGCAACAGGTCATCGCGCATGAAAGTGGAATCGCGCAGACCGTCGACGCTCTCGGAGGAAGTCACTACGTCGAATACCTTACCGACAAAATGGAGGAGGAGATCCTTCGCGTGATGCGCGAGGTCGACAACTACGGCGGCGTCATCAAGGCGATCGAGCAAGGCTACATCCAGCGCCGCATCGCCGAGCGCGCGCGCCAGCGCAAGGAGCTGCTCGATGCGGGAGAGCGCGTCGTCGTGGGCGTCAATCGTTATCAGCGCGAGGACCAAAACGGCTCGGTGCGTGAGCTGTTCAAGATGGATCCGAAGACCGCGCACAACATCGTCGCGAAGTTCAACGCCATTCGCGATAGCCGCGACAATGGCGAAGTCGAGCGCAACCTCCTGCGCTTGAGCGATGCCGCCGCGAAAGATCGCGAGAACCTGATGCCGTATATCGTGGACTGCTGCCATTCGTATGCGACAGTCGGTGAGATGGTCGCGACGATGAAAAAGCATTGGGGAGAATTTCATGAGCCGACGGGACTTTGATCGATGAGCCTGCAGCGCAAGCGGATATTGGTCGCGAAGCCTGGGCTGGATGGCCATGACGCCGGCGCGAAGATCATTGTGCTGGCGCTGCGCGACGCCGGTGCCGAGGTGATTTACACCGGCCTGCGCAAAACTCCCGAGTACATCGCGCGCGTCGCCATCGATGAAGATGTGGACGCCATCGGCCTCAGCCTGCTCTCGGGCGCGCACATGGAGTTGGTCACCGAGACCATCGACTGGCTGAAGAAACTCGACGGTGACGAGATCAAGATTTTCATTGGCGGGACAATCCCGAAAGAAGATCAGCAGGCGCTGTTGGATATGGGCGTGGTCGGCGTTTTTACTGCGGAAATGAAACTCAAGGACGTCCTCGTGGCGATCGACAACGCGCTGACGTAGCAATCAGACTTGGGACACGAGGTCCTCGAGGACCGTCGCTACGTCGCTGGGACTTTCGACCCGATATTGCGCGAAGCTGGGACGCTGTGGCCCCACCAAAACGCCAATTCCACGATGTGAATCGAGTGCGCGAAACGCGTCTTCATCAGTGATGTCATCGCCGAAGTAGGTCGTGCTCGGGCCAGAAACGCAGGCATCGCGCATAAAGAATTCCAACGCCGCGCCCTTGCCGCCGATGCCGCGCGGAATCGCCTCATGAATCATCTTTCCGTGAAGGACCTGCAGCGTGGGGCGCTCGTTGACGAAATCGTCGAACGCGGCTAGCGCTGCGCGAGCATCGTCGGGTTCAGCACTGCGATAGTTGAGCGTGAGCGCGACCTGCTTGTCCTCGACGATGAATCCGCGGTCTTTCGGGATCGACCTCGCAACAAAATCGCGGACCATCTCGATGTCGCTCTCGCATCGATCGACACCGGAAGCGAAACGGCGCGCGCCGTCGCGTCCGATGAACTCCAAACCGTGGGTGCCCGCGAACAAAAGTCCATCACGCAAACCGAGCAATCCGATCAAAGTATCGAGGTCGCGTCCGCTGATGATCGCCACTGTGAGTTTTTCCGGATGCCGAGAGAGTTCAGCGATCGCCGCTTTCGCGCGAGGGAGCGGGACCGCCTTCCAGGGATCGTTGGTGAGTTCGGAAACCGTGCCGTCGAAGTCGAGGCACAACAGAAGGTGGCCATTCGCAAGCTGGTTCGCAATCAAACCGCGCGGAAGCGACCGCGGCGTCTTCGAGGGTTCAGGCTTGCGCAACGCGTCGCGGCTCCGGACTTGTCTCGTCGGTCAGCGCTTTGAGAAAATTAGCCGACCATCGCTCGAGGTTGTTGTGGCGAATGGTTTCGCGCAGCGCGCGCATTCGAGCCGCGCGTGCCTCCGGCCGCATCTCCAGCGCTTCCTTCAGACGATCGGAAATGGCGTCGGGGTTGTAAGGATTCACCAGCAGCGCATCGGTCAATTCCTCCGCGGCGCCGGCGAATTCGCTCAAAATCAAAACCGCGTTGTCCGCCGGATGCGAGGCGACGAATTCCTTGGCGACGAGATTCATCCCGTCGCGCAGCGGAGTGAGGAGCGCGACATCGGCAGCCTGGTAGTAGGCTACGAGGTCCTCGGCGCTGAATTGCGTATAGAGGTACCGAATCGGGACCCATCCATCAGAAGAAAATCGTCCGACCACGCGACCAACCGCTTCATCGAGTTGGCGCTTCAGCGCGGCATACTCGGTGACCTTGGTGCGCGAGGGCACCGCGATCAGCACCAGCGTGACGCGCCGATGGTAGTTGGGGTTGCGTTCCAGGAAGCGCTCGAAGCCGAGCAGGCGTTCGAGGATTCCCTTGGTGTAATCGAGGCGGTCGACGCCAAGCACCACGACTTCGCTGCGCAATCCGCGCCGGATGCGCGAGGCCTTCTGTTGGGTGCGCGAACTGGCGGCGAGGTCTTCGAAATAGTCCACCGGGATGCCGAGCGGAAAACTCGCGACTCGCGAAGTGCGGCCCTCAAAATGAACCTCGCCACGATCATGATCGATTTCCGCGCCCAGAACTCGATGACATGAATTGAGAAAATGGGTGACGTACGAGTCGCAATGAAAACCTATCAGGTCGCTGCCGAGCATGCCCATCAACAGCTCGCGCCGCCATGGGAAGACTCGATACAGCTCGACCGGAGGGAACGGCACATGCCAGAAAATCCCCATCGCGAGATCGTTGCGGCGGGCGCGAATGATTCGCGGCGTCAGCGCGAGGTGGAAATCCTGAATCCAAAGCGCATCGCCGGGGTTGGCCTGCTCGATCGCGGAGGCCGCAAACATTTCGTTGACCGCGCGATATTGCCGCCAATGCGCGATGTTGAAGTGGCAGTTGGAGATCATGAAGTGCATCAACGGCCACAACGCGCGGTTACACATCCCATAGTAATACTGAGAGACATCGCGTTCGCTCAGCTCGACGAATGAAAGATCGAAGCGCGGATGTTCGGCCGGCAATGACAGGCGCGGGGGAGTTTTCTGTCCACCGTTCCAGGCGATCCAAAGGCCGCCATGACGTTCGAGCAGGCGCAGGAACGTCGTCCCGACGCCGCCCACGGTCGGCTCGATGTGCTCATCAGGCCCATCGCGCACGACCTTGATCGGAGCGCGATTCGACATGACGACCAGTTGGCGGTCATCGAGTACGTCGCCGGTAAGGTTGCGGGTGAAAGACGGAGAAATTGCTATGCGCTCGGGAGTAGCCATCAGGTTTCACAGGTTTGCGCGAAAAAACCAATGCGCGCCGCTACACGAGGATAATTTATTCTAACCCCGCGATGACGGCCCCGGCAACCGAGCGCATAGCTTCGGGTCTAGGAAGTGTGCTGAAGCACAAATTTTCCTATCTTGTCGATCGCCTGCTGCCCCTCGGGAAGGATCTTCGCGAAAGCATGCCAGACGTGAACCATGTCGTCCCAAACTTCGAGTTCGACCTTCACCCCATGCTCTTTCGCCCGCGCCGCAACCCGATTCGAATCGTCGAGCAGCGTTTCCGCATCGCCAACCTGGATCAATAGCGGAGGCAGTCCGCGATAGTCGGCGTGGATCGGCGAGGCCAGCGGATGCTTGGGGTTCTGGTTGCCGATGTAATGTTTCGCCATCGGACCGAGGTTCGCGCCGCCCACCATCGGATCGCGATGCGCGCGCGTCTTGTGCGAGTCGCCGGTGCCTTCGAGGTCCGCCCACGGCGAGATTGCCACCCCAGCCGCTGCCATCGGCGCCTTCGCATCGCGAATCGCCAGCAGCGCGGCGAGGGTGAGACCACCTCCGGCCGAATCTCCCGCGATGACGATTTTGCCGGGCTTGTAGCC
This sequence comes from uncultured delta proteobacterium, assembly GCA_963761255.1. GTDB lineage: Bacteria > Desulfobacterota > Binatia > Binatales > Binataceae > DATGKG01. The sequence continues at coordinate 558,740 of CAVXGH010000005.1, read as the reverse complement.
CTGGGCGAGCAGCCACTTGTACGCGGCGACGGCATCGTCGACGGCCGCCGGAAACTGATGCTCGGGGGCAAGGCGATACTCAATCGCCAATGCGCGAGCTTTCGCCGCGCGTGCGATCCGCGCAACCGTCGCGCGATGCGTCGCGATGGAGCCCATCACGTATCCACCACCGTGCAGATAAAGGATAACCCGGTCGGATGCCGCTTCAGGCGGGACGATCCATTCCGCGCCCATGTCGCCGATGCGAAAACCTTCGCACGTGACATCGCGCGCGACGCGTTCGCTGACCTTTTCCATCCCGGCGCGCATCTGCGCCACCGTCGCATTCGGATTTCGTGGTTGAGACTTGAGGAGTTCGAGAACCTTGTTGAGTTCGGCGCTGGCCATGGCGTCCCTCCGGCAGAAGGTGCGTCGCGCGGCGACGCGGTTATTGGCGATGCGGCAGGATGAGCACTTCCGATCGCTGGGTTTCCGGATCCAGCCTTACCAGATAGAGCGGAAAATTGGTTTCTGCAATACCGACGTTGGTCCGCCCGTCGCAGCCGCAGCGCGCGATGGTCGCATCGTTGATGGTCGACAGGCGGTCGAGTTGGAGCGATGCGAGCTGGATTTCCTGGCGCCGAACCGCGAGGTCGAGCTCGCTGTTCTTCAGCGCGACCGAAGAGAACATTGCGGTCCCGGCGACGCTGCCCTGTTTCGCGACCCACAGTACGAACTCTGGCTTGGTCATCTTGCGCATCGAGGGATATTGCCTGCGCACACTTGCGATCGCGGCGGCGAGCTCCTTCTTGCGATGCGGGTCGTTGCGATAGTCCTGCATGTTCACCAGTTCCCACATCTGATGCGACCACTTCTCGACCACCGCCTGATCGGCGCCGGGGGTGTTGATATAAACCTGCGCGGCCTGTTCCGCGCCTCCGAGGTCGGCCTTGGCGAGCGCCGCGTTGACCTTCTCATATGATGATTGGCGGACCCGCTCATCGATCCTCGCGACTAACTGCGAGCTTTGACTGCCAGGCTCTCCGGCGGCATCGACACAGACCCGGCGCTGTTCGGCGCTCGAGTAGGTTGGCTCGCCGATCATGAACATGGAGAGGCAAAGATCGTCTTTGACCTCGCGGCGTTGAGCGTCGTTCAGATCGCCGAGCGGAATCGCCAGCAATTCTTGCCGCGCCGCGGCATATTGCCCGACGGCCATTTTCTGACGCGCCGAGGATAGAGCGGTGGGAGCGCACCCGGATGCGACGGCAAGCAAAGCCGTTAGCGCGGATATCGCGAACGCCTGAAGAAGTTTGTTCCCCCTGGAGCGAACCAATCGGATGGCCATGGGCGCGACCTCTTATGATGTCACCCCCATAAAAAAGTTAGCCGTTCGCGATGCGCGTAAGCAAGGTGTGCGAGCGCCTTCACGCGCTGATGTCCCAGATCGCAATGCCCCGGGACGCTACGGGCATTTCGAGCTGAACGTCATGCGCAGCGTCCCAAAATGAGAACCCGCGTCTCGAACGCGCCACCGTAGTAGCCGCATCGGTGTGGCTCGCCGCTTTGCAACGCGATTGGCGATAGCAGCGCCCATCGTAGGCATGTCCCGATTCAAGTCAGCCGCGACTCGGCGTCTCCTCATTAGCCCTCAGCATTCGTATGGCACGCGACCTGCAATTCCTCCAATCAGAAGACGCACGGTCACACTCAGTCACCCGATGTGAACGAGTTGATGATCAAACCAACGGCACTGAGGAGATTCCAATGACCTTTCTAACCAGATTCTTTACACGAATCGTCGAGACCAAACACAGCCAGCGCGGTCAGACCATGACTGAGTATGTGCTGATCATCGCCGCTATCGCCGTGGCGGGTTACATCGCCTACCAGGGCCTCGAAACTGGTATCAACGGCATCATCACCAAGGTTACCGCGTCACTGAATGCGGCCTAAAACTGCTGCTAACTCCCTTACCATTGCAGGTCGAGCCTCGCTCCTCGTCGATAATCGCGTGAGCGAGGTTCGTGCGTCCGGGTCCGGCGGTACGTACTTGCGCGAAGAGGTTTTTCAGAGGGGAAAATGAGAAGACCGACGATTTTCCTGATGTTGGCGATGGTCGCTGCCGTTTTGGCCGCCATCGTGGTGTTTTCCGCCCTGAAAAACCGGGAAGCGCAGGTTCAGGTCGCACTCGCCCAGACTGAAGATATCGTGGTTGCCGCGCGGGACGTGCATCTCGGCGAGAAGCTTACCGGCGACGACGTGAAGCTGGCGCGTTGGTCGCGCCAGAGTGTGCCTGAAGGCGCCTTCACTGACGCCTCGATGGTGGGGAACAGCTACGCGCGCAATGAGATCGTCGCCGGCCAGCCGCTCGTCGGACACAACCTCATCCAGGGCGACAAGATCCCGGGCGTAATGCCGATGATCATCCCGGCCGGGATGCGCGCGATGTCGGTCGCGGTCGACGAGGTCGGCGATATTTCGGGCTTCGTGAAACCGCACACCCATGTCGATGTGCTGGTTGCGATTTCGGGCACCGGCGCCGACAACAACAAGCCGTATTCCAAGATCGTCCTGCAGAACATCGAAGTGATCGCCGTCGAGCAGCAGATCGATAAGGGCAAGGATGAAGCTGAAGTTGCCAAGGACGTAACCCTGCTGGTCACTCCGCACCAGGCGGAGAAGTTGGGCCTCGCCAGCCGCGAAGGAACGCTGCGGCTCGCGATGCGCAACTACAACGACGACAAGATTGTTCCGACGGACGGCAGCGACTTCGCTGATCTGCTCGGTCCCAAGGGCGCGGGCGTCCCTCTCAACACGCAGCCTGCGACAATCATTGTGCCGCGCACAATCGCCTCCGCCTCGGGTCGCCGTGCCTTTGGGGTGGAGATTATGCGCGATGGCAAGAGCGCCGAGACGGTTTCGTTCATTTCCGCCGGCGCCAACGGCAATTCAAATTCGAGTCATCAAGATGCGCCGGTGGCGGCGCCTGCACCTTCAGCTTCGAACGCGTCCGCGGCATCCGATGCTTCCAGCACTGCTGTGACCGGCGCCGCGGCTGACTCCATCCATTCAGACAGCGCGCCATCGGCATCTTTTCTCCCGATCCCGAAAACTCTGGAGGTGCCGTGAGCGAAATGATCGCTGACGGCAAATGCGGGGCTCAATGAAACTTCGAAGCTTAGCGAGGATGGTTGCCGCGGGACTGCTGGTCGCGGCGACGATATCTCTCTTCACCGCGCCGCCGTCGCAGGCTGCCGACACGAATCCGCCAGTGACGATCAATTTGAATGCCGGGCAAACCCGGATCATCGATCATTTGAAGATAGGCTCCCGGCCTTCGATTCGCGTCATCGACAATCCGCATGCGCTGGTGATCCACGATGAAACGCCGGGCCAGTTAGTGTTGCTCGGCGCGGAGCGGGGCGCGTGGGAAGTGACGGTCACTCGCGATGATGGCGCGCAGATCGCATATCGTGTCGATGTTGCGGCGATTGCCGATAGTGCGTCGCCGCTCGATGCGGGAACCGGTCCCGTCGCTTCATCCGATCCCGATATTTCCAGAACCGGCACCGATGCCGGTGGACCTCCGCAGACCATTCGCCCCGCCTCTACCGCCGATGTTGTCAGCTCCGAGGTCGCGCCGCATCAGAGTGCGCCGTCGCGCGACTACCAAACCCCTTCGCTGGCGGTAAACAGCCAGTCGGCGTCAGCGGGAGCGCCACCTTTTCCCGTTCAATACAGAAACGATCCACCCGCGAGCGATGCGGCTGGGGTCGAATCCACAGATCGCAATTACTTGCCGGCGGATGTCATCTCGGTGATGAGCGGGGCGTCGGAAATCATCGATTTTCCCCGCCGCCTGAAACGAATTTCGATTGCCGACAGCACCATCGCCGATATCCAGGTTACCAATCCCTATCAGTTGAATCTGATCGGTCATAAGCCCGGGTTCACCACCCTGACTGTGTGGGATGATCAAGGGCACTACGTGGAGCGTCAGGTGCGCATCGATGCCGGCGGCAAGCAGCAGGTCATGCTGAATGCGATTGTCGCCGAACTCGATCGCACCAAGCTCGAGACGCAGGGAATCGACATTTCAGCCGCGTTGGTCAAGTCCGGCATCTCGCTGACCAGCTTGCCGGGCATGGTTGCTACTCCTTACGGCCCCACCTCGCAATTGACCGGAGGCACCAACGCGGTGCCGGGCGTCTCTCCGCCGGGAGGTCAGCTGTTACCGCTGCTGCTTTCCAGCACGATGACTTACGGTCTATCGACGACGAATTCGACCTTCGCGACTCAATCGTTATTTCAGTTCCTCGAATCGCACAGTCTGGGACGCATCCTGGCGCAGCCGCATCTGCTTGCGAACTCGGGGCAGGCCGCATCGTTCCTATCGGGCGGCGAAATTCCCATCGTAATCGCGCAGGCTCTCAATACCTCGATCGTCTTCAAGCAGTTCGGCACCCAGATCGATTTCCGTCCGACGGTAATCGGGCGCGATGACATCGAGCTGCTGGTGAAAAGCGAGGTATCCGAACCTGACTATGCGCACGGAGTCGCGCTCTTCGGCTTCACGGTGCCGGCGTTCGTTACTCGCAAAGCCGACACGCTGGTGCGTCTAAAGGATGGTCAGACCCTGATTATCGCGGGTTTGATTTTGCGCAATCGCAACGCGGTGGTGAGCAAGGTTCCTTATCTCGGGGACATTCCTTACGCCGGCGCGATGTTCCGCAACACCAATTGGCAGGACCAGGAGACCGACCTCGTGATGTCGGTGCGCCCGGAAATCGTGCGGCCGCTGCCGCCCAACGGCAAGGTGTTTGAGCCATCGGAGCGGGGACCGTTGACCGAAGACGAGATCCGCACCCAGCGCCTCGATACGCCCGATGCGGCGCGGCCTCGGTTCTAACTGGAGAAGGATTCAACAAGGAGTTTGCGGTGTCAGTAATCGATTTGAATAACGCCAGGAAAGCGGTGCTCCGGATCGAACTGATAGGCCATCCATCCGAGCTTCGCGATGAGGTCAAGCAGTCCCTGCTGCGTGTCACCGAACCGCGCTTGCAGCTGATCGAATCCGACCAGCAGGGTGCTAGCTCCGACGGCTCTCCGGCACTCCCGATCGACGTTTCGATGGTGTTGTTCGACGGCGACGAGGATAAGGAACTCGGCTACCTGCAACATCATTCATCGCAGAAGCCGCGTCCGGCGCTCTTCGGACTCCTAAAAGAACGCTCGCCGGGATTGATGAAGCGGGTGATTCGGGCGGGCGCGGATGAACTTCTTTTCTTGCCGCTGGATCAGGGCGACCTGACGCGCGCGCTGCTCAAAGTCAGCGAAAACCGCATCCGGTCCGGTCGTCATGATGGCGGTTCGGTGATTTCGCTGGTCAGTATCGTCGGCGGAGTGGGAGTCAGCTCGATCGCGGCCAACCTCGCGCTGGCGCTGCGCTACAAGCTAAATAAGCGCGTCGCGTTGCTCGACCTCGATTTGCAAACCGGCGCACTCGGGGTGTTGCTCAACCTCGAGCCCGAATTCACCATCATGCCGCTATGCAGGCTGGAGAAAAAGCTCGACTCGATTCAACTCGAAGCGGCGCTCACCAAGCATTCCTCGGGCTTGTATCTGCTCGCGGCGCCGAAGCGAATCGAAGAGGGCGAGCTGGTTTCGGACGCGACGGTGGGCGCGGTAATCGATTTCATGCGCGACATGTTCGATTTCGTGATCGTCGATTGCGGTCATCATATCGATGAAAAATCGGTGGCGGCCTGCGAGCGCTCCAACAGTCTCATCTATGTCCTGAATCAATCGGTCACTTCGGTGCGGTCGGCGTGGCGCTTTATCGATTTGTTCGAGCGTCTGACCCTTGCGGTGGAACCGCACTTCGCCCTCAATCGCTTTCAGCCCGCGCACAGCATCACGCAGAAGCATCTGGAAAACACGCTCGGCCATGCGATGTACGTGACCTTTCCGCGCGACGACAAATCACTCGAGCTCGCCGAGCTCAGCGGCAAGGATTTATGGCAAGTCGCTGCCGCCTCGCCGTTGGCGAAGAGTTTCGAGAGCCTCGCCTATCGGATGGCCAACGTCGAAGCTGCCGAGGAGCACGAGAGGCCATTGTTCGCGCGGCTTTTCTCCGCCTTCGGCGCGCACGCATAGGTAACGACATCATGGGACTAGCTGATCGGCTGGGACAGAAAAACTCTGACGACGCGCGCAATGAATCGGGACCCGATGCGTCCGGTTCATTCATCGCAAATACCGGCAAGCGCAAGGCGGATCTCCTTTCGGAGGGCGCGCGCCGGCTCAAAATCAAGGTTCATAATCGTCTCTTCGAGACCATCGACATCTCGAAGCTCGAATCGCTCGATCCTTCGCTGGTCTCCAGCAAAGTCATCGCCGCGATCACCGATATTCTCAGCGAAGACGGCAGGCTGCTGACCGAAGTCGATCGCGATCGCCTGGTGCAGGAGATCAAGAACGAGTTGCTCGGGCTGGGGCCGCTGGAGCCGCTGCTTCGCGATGACGCCGTTACCGACATCATGGTCAACGGCGCGCGCCAGGTTTACGTCGAGAAGGGCGGCAAGCTCCATCTTACTGATGTGCAATTTTACGATGACCAGCACGTGATGTTGATCATCGATCGCATCGTGTCGCGAGTCGGCCGCCGCGTCGACGAGTCATCGCCCAAAGTCGATGCGCGTCTGCCCGACGGCTCGCGTATCAATGCGATCATCCCGCCGCTGGCAATCGATGGTCCGTCGCTGTCGATTCGGCGCTTCGGAAAAAAGCGCTACGACATCGGCGGCCTGGTCGAGAAAGGCACCGTGACCTGGGAGATGGTGGAGTTCCTGATGGCGGTCGTGCGCGCCCGCCTGAACCTTCTGGTGTGCGGCGGCACCGGCTCGGGCAAAACCACCATGCTCAACTGCCTGTCGGCGTTCGTGCCCGAAAACGAGCGCATCGTGACCATCGAAGACTCCGCCGAGCTGTCGTTACAACAACCGCACGTCGTTCGCCTCGAAACGCGTCCCGCGAACATGGAAGGGAAGGGTGAGGTCACCCAGCGTGACTTGGTGAAGAATACCTTGCGCATGCGCCCCGATCGCATCGTGGTTGGCGAGGTCCGCGGCGCCGAGGTGTTCGACATGTTGCAGGCGATGAGCACTGGCCATGACGGCTCAATCGCCACCATCCACGCCAACAGCGCGCGCGAATGTCTCGGGCGCCTCGAAATGATGATGCTGCTCTCTGGGTTTCCGATTCCGCAGCGCGCGATGCGCCAGCAGATCGCGGCTGCGGTCAACATGATCGTTCACGTCGCTCGTCTCTCCGACGGCTCACGCAAGGTGATGAAGATTTCCGAGATCTCCGGGATGGAAGGCGAGATGATCATGATGCAGGATCTGTACGAATTTAATCGCACCGATACCGGCGCGGACGGCGCTATCGTCGGCAACTATCGCCCGACCGGAATTCGTTCCTCATACGCGCGCCGGCTCGAGATTGCGGGATACAAACCCGACACGCGGCTCATTCGTACCGCGGAGGCCTAAGCACTATGGAACTGCTGGGGCTATTCCTGTTCCTGATGGTGTTCGGCGTGGTCGGCTTCTTCGTGATGCGCCATACGCGTCCCGCGCGCGAAACGCGTCAGCTCGAAAGCCGCCTGCGCCGGCCACAAGCAGTGGGCGAGGAGATCCTTCGCGACCAGCTCAAGAAGGAGCGCGGCCTCGGCTCGGGACTCGGCTGGTTCTACAACCTCGGCGCCATGCACCAGCTGGAGCAGAGTCTCTGGCAGGCGGGCATCTATCGGCGCGTCAGCGATGTTTTGCTGCTGATGCTGCTGATGTTCGGTGCGGGCGCCACCATCGGCGCGGCGTTCTGGCAAGATCCGGCGCTCGCTATCGCGCTTGGCGTCGTGCTCGCGCTGATCCCGATTTTTTACATTCAGATCAAACGCAAACGCCGCATTAAGCGCTTCGTCCAGCAGCTTCCATTCGCGCTCGACCTGATCAAGTCCTCGCTCGAGGCGGGGCATTCGCTATTGCGCGGGCTGCAAGTTGTGGTCGGCGAATTCGAAGATCCGATCGCCACCGAATTCCGCTCCGTCATCGAACAGACGCGGCTTGGATTTCCACTTCCGCGCGCGATGGAGGAAATGCTCAAGCGGGTGCCCGACGATGACCTCCGGCTTCTGATCGTCGCGGTGCGAGTTCAGTCCGAGGTCGGCAGCAGTCTCGCAGTCATCATCGAGCGGCTGGCCGAGATCGTGCGCATTCGGCAACGTCTCGGAGCGCAAGTCCGTGCATTGACGGCACAAGCTCGGATGAGCGGATGGGTGGTCGCCGCGCTGCCGGTGATTTTGCTTGCCGCCTTCAGCGTCATTCAGCCGTCGTACACGCATACGTTATTTTACGAACCCGGTGGTCAGCGTCTGCTGAAAATCGCGGCGACGTTGGACATCCTCGCGTTTCTGTCGATACGCAAATTACTCAAGGTCAAGTACTGATATGTCGCCCTTGATCTTAGGCGTGGTAATTTTCCTGCTGCTTGCGATCGTCGCGGTATGCCTTTCGGCCGCGATGTCAGACCGTTCCAGCGCTTTCGAAGAGCGGCTTTCCGAGATGAGCGCGCGGATGCGCGTTTCGTACGGTGCGCTGGGCGCGGAGGAGATCGAGAGCGTCAGTGTCGCGCATGCTTTGTTCAAATGGGCGTTGCGCAAGGTGCCGAAGCCTAAGCTCGACGCGCCTGACGTCGCCAAGGTCGCGAAGATCATGATGCGGGCCGGTTATCCCGGCGCGCGCGCGATGCACGTCTTCCAATTCGTCAGGATTAGCTCCGCAATCGGCATGACCGCTACTATGCTCACTCTGAGTGTGCTCTCCGGATGGTCGGGCGCGCGCACCGTGATGATGATGGTCATGGGTGCCGCGGCCGGTGCGTGGTTGCCGCTCCAGGTGGTGATGCATCAGGCGAAAACGCGTCGCGCGGAGATCGCCAGCCAGCTTTCCAACGTGCTCGATTTGCTGGTGGTGTGTGTGGAAGCGGGACTTGGCGTCAGCGAAGCGATCAAGATGGTCGCGAGCGAATCCGATCGGCAGGGACAGCGCATCGGGCACGAACTGGCGATGGTTTCGGCGGAGCTGAATTCCGGCGCCGGACTCGGCTATGCGTTGCGGGCGCTCGCGGACCGCACCAACATCGAGGATATCAAACCGCTCGCCGCCACCATGATTCAGAGCGAGCAGCTCGGCTCGCGGATGGGCCCGGCGCTGCGCGCGCTGTCGGACAGCCTGCGCAACTCGCGGAAGTTGCGGGCGGAAGAAACCGCGCAGAAAACCACCGTCAAGATTTTATTCCCGCTGATATTTTTCATTCTGCCCGCGATGATGATCGTGATCGTCGGTCCCGCGATGATGGAGATCATCCGCGCGATGACGCAGGCAAGATAACGCGAAATTGCAATTGCACGATACCTGATGAAGTACTTGACGTAATCGGTTCACGGACATAACTGGATTAGCAGTGGACGCAACGACACAAAAAATTCGCGCGGTCGAACTCTGGCGCGAGGGCTATCAACATCACACCCGCGCGTTCGCCCTGGCTGGCGGCAAGTGCGATCGCGAAGCGGTCGATGAGCTCAACACCGCGGTGAGTCTCTATTCGCAATCGATCGAAACCTTCCCGACCGCCGAGGCTTACACCTTTCGCGGATGGGCGTATCAATCTTTCGGCCGCACCGATGATGCCATCGAGGAGTGCAAGCGCGCGATCCAGGTCGATCCCGATTTCGGCAACCCCTACAACGACATCGGCGCCTACCTGATCGGCAAGGGCGAGCTCGACGAAGCGATTGAATGGCTGGAGAAAGCCAAGCGCGCGCCCAAGTACGAGCCGCGCCACTTTCCCTTCATGAATCTCGGCCGCCTATACGCGCGCAAGGGGATGGTGATGAAGGCTATCGCGGAATTGGAAGCGGCGCTCAAGTACGCGCAACGCGAAGGCGGTGATGTCAACGCGGCGGCCTCGATCAGCGAGCAGCTGGCGGCGCTGCGCGCGTCACTCAACTAATTTCTCGATCGCGGATTGATCATGCTCAAGGTCGGCGACGCGGCTCCCGAGTTCAGCGCCCCGTCGCATGACGGCGCGACGGTCTCGCTCGCGAGTCTGCGCGGCAAAAAAGTTCTGTTGTGGTTTTATCCCGAAGCGGATACTCCCGGATGCTCGCTCGAAGGACGCGGCTTCCGCGACCATCAGGAATATTACGACGACAACGGCATCCGGATCGTTGGCGTCAGTTTCGATCCGGTCGAACGCAACGCGGCCTTCGCGCGCAAATTCGATTTCAAATTTCCGCTGCTCTCCGATGTCGACCGCAAAATCGCCCTCGCATATGGCGCGTGCGCGGAGGTGAAGGCCCACCACGCCGAGCGCATCAGTTTCCTTATCGATGAGCACGGTAAAATCGCCCGCGTCTATGACAACGTTGATCCGCGCGACCATCCCGCCAAAGTGCTCGCCGAGATCCTCGACGTCTAGCGCATATGAAGATTGAAACGGTTCTGTTCGATCTCGATGAGACGCTGATCGAGGAAGAAGCCTCCAACGATGCGTCCGCGCTTGCGGCGTGCGACCTCGCGCATCGCCGCCATGGGATCGATACTCGAGCGATGCTGACGGCGCTACGCGCCCGATGCCTCGAACTTTGGCGCGGAGGCCCCGCGGTGCAGTATTGCCGCGATATCGGCATCAGCGCGCGCGAGGGGCTATGGGGCGCATTTACCGGCGAGGAACCGGGTCTCCGGATTTTGCGCGAATGGACTCCTGGTTACCGCATCGATGCGTGGGCCGGCGCGCTCCGCGGCGTCGGCATCGGTGACGTTTCGATGGCGACCGAGCTGGCGGAGTTTTTTTTCGCCGATCGCAGAGAGCGTCATGTGGTGTTCCCGGAATCGCGCGCAGTGCTGGAGGCGCTGCGCTCCATCGTGAAGATCGGGATGATCACCAACGGTGCTTCTGACATTCAGCGCGCGAAGATCGCAGGCTCCGGACTGGCGGGCTACTTCGACACGATTCTGATTTCTGGTGAGGAGGGATTCGGCAAGCCCCAGCCCGAGATCTTTCGGCTCGCGATCGACCGCCTCGACGTCGATGAGGCCAGTGCGGTGATGATCGGTGACAGTCTCGCACGTGACGTCGCGGGCGCGGCGAGCGTCGGCATCAAGAGCATCTGGATCAATAGATCGGGCATCAAGGCGAATGAAGGTTATCCGGCGCCCGATGCCGAACTGCACGATCTGACCGCGCTGGCGGGGTCGCTTGAAACGATTCTTTAGTCAAGTTGCCTTGTCATGAAACAAGCAATATTGTCGCGCATCCCCATTAGCTGGAGCATGGTTCACAACGAGTCATCCGATCTGGCGAAGTAGTCGAACTCATTTTAATACATCGCCGAAAACCGAGGGTTTGATGTCCCACCGCTGATGCGATGAACGGCCTGCCATTTGCTGTTGTGTATCATCGGGGGGAATCCATGATGCGCGACGCGTCCGACGACTGTGTTTCCCCACCATATGGAGATTCACAGTGGATAACCTGGCACATGGTGAATTAACTTCCGCGCCCGAACCGGCTGCCGAATGGATTGCTATCGCGCAAATGTCCGAAGGGGCAGAGCACATCGGCGGGATGTTGGTGCGCTCGGAGCAGATGCGCAATATGATCAAGACGCTCAAGCGTCTCGGGCCTCATCAGCAAACCGTCCTGATCGAAGGCGAATCGGGGACCGGCAAGGAATTGATCGCATGGGCGCTGCATAGCTTCGGAACGGCGCCCGATCGCCCGTTCGTGACGTTCAACTGTTCCAATCTCGTCGATACGCTGGCCGAGGCGCAACTCTTCGGCCACGTGAAGGGCGCCTTCACCGACGCGCGCGAAGACTCACTCGGCTATTTCCGCTCCGCCAATGGCGGCACGCTCTTTCTCGACGAAATCGGCGAGCTTCCGTTGAATCTCCAGCCCAAGCTTTTGCGCGCGGTGGAGAATCACGAGATTCAGCCGGTCGGTTCGACCAAAGTCCACCAGGTTAATCTTCGCCTGGTGGCCGCGACCAATCGCGACCTGCGCGCGATGATCAAGGCGGGACAGTTTCGCGAGGATCTTTTCTATCGGCTTAGCTCGGCGGCGCTGCGCATTCCTCCGCTGCGCGAGCGCGCCGTCGCGATTCCATGCTTCGTCGCGCATTTCATCGAGCGTTACGACCAGCTTTTCGGCAAAGGGGTCCATTACATTTCGCGTGAGGCGCTCACCATCCTGTGCGGCTATGCGTGGCCGGGCAACATCAGGGAGCTTGCACACGTCATCGAGACCGCGGTGCTGATGACCGAATCCGATCGGTTCTCGATCAGTGACTTGCCGGCACCAATCGTGAACGCAGTTTCCGGCCACGCGGTTTCTCTCCAACAGACCCATGGCTTCGGCGAGCGCGAGAGGGACAAGGAGCTGGCCGTCGTGGGATGCGATAATTCAGGGTCCGAGGATGCGCAATTCCTGTTGGACAATGTGATTAAGCACACGCTCATCAAGTCGCTGGAACAAACTCAGGGCAATCGCCGGCGCGCGGCGGATTTGTTGGGGGTGTCGCGCTCGACGCTGTATCGGATGCTGGCGCGCTATGGATTATGCGACAAGCCGGGTGGCTGCGACGAAATCTCCGAGCCACCGATGGCGACCGGCCAGTCCGGGATGCGACAGTAAGTGAGACACGGGCAACAAAGTGTCGCGCGATGAAAAGCTGACGCCTCGTTGAGTCATGCTCCGAGCGCATTTGTGAGACGGATGCTTTTGCTGTCCCACGTTGGGCGCGCCATTCTGGCGCACTGATTGCTTTTTAACCTCTCGCGCGGAACAAAACTTCTCGGTTTGCACAGTTCTGCGACATGTTTGAAGCGAAGGGATTAAAAAGTGGAACAGCCTTTTCCAAATTCTGAGACACTTCCTGAGAATCATCCTGAGAACTATGCCGAGGAATGGGTCGCGGTGCAGACGCTTTCGGAACGCACCGAAAATGTCGGCGAGATGGTGGTGGTGTCCGAAGAGCTGCGCAAGGTTCTCAAGACCATCACCAAGCTCAGTCCCTATCGCCAGACCGTGCTCATCGAGGGTGAATCAGGCACCGGCAAAGACCTGATCGCGCGCGCCTTGCACAACTTCAGCGGCGCTCCCAATGGACCATTTGTTACCTTCAACTGCTCGAACCTGGTCGCCTCGCTGGCCGAGGCGCAGTTGTTCGGCCATGTGAAGGGCGCCTATACCGATGCGCGCGAAGACGCGCTCGGCTATTTCCGCTCCGCCAACGGCGGCACCTTGTTCCTTGATGAAATCGGCGAGCTGCCGCTCAACCTCCAGCCTAAGCTGCTGCGCGCGGTGGAGAATCGCGAAATTCAGCCGGTTGGTTCCTCGCACGTTTTCAAAGTCGATCTGCGACTGATTGCCGCGACCAATCGCGATTTGCGTGCGATGATGAAAAAGGGGGAGTTCCGCGAGGACCTCTACTACCGGCTCAGCTCCGCGGCAATCGTCATTCCGCCGCTGCGCAGACGCACCGAAGCGATTCCCAACTTCATCGCGCATTTCGTGGAGCGCTACAACAAGCTCTTCGGCAAGGATGTAAAACATGTCGCCAGTGACGCGGTCCACGCGATGTGCCGCTATCCATGGCCGGGCAACATCCGCGAGCTCGCCCACGTGATCGAAACGGCGGTACTGATGACCGATCTCGATCGCCTTACCATCTCGGATTTGCCGTCGCAGATCCTGCACACCTCCACTGATCCCGATGCCCCGATGCCGGCGCCCGCGCCCTTCGGCGATCCGGAGGTCGCCAAACTGCTCAGGCCGTCCTCGCAGCCGCTCTCGAACAATCAGGATTGGAGCCTGCCGGAGAAATCGCCCTTGCTCCTCGACGACGTCATCAAGAAGACGCTGCTGCGCTCGCTGCAACAGAGCGGTGGCAATCGACGCCGCGCCGCCGACCTGCTCGGGGTATCGCGCTCGACGCTGTATCGGATGTTGGCGCGCTACGAACTGGAAGACCCGGCTCGTGCCGGCGGCGGCGTTAGCAGCGGCATGGCGATGTAGCTCTGGAAAATCGGTCCGCGCTCGACCACAATCCCCTCGATGATGAGGGTGATCGTTGCCACCATAGTTGTGCTTGCGTGGTCGGTTCTGCCGGCAATCGCCGCGGGCAATCCGCCGCCGGAATTGCTGCAACTCGAGCGTGAGGTGTCGCTGAAGATGGCACACGCCCGCGACGAGGGCTTCACCGAGCCATCGAAGCTCAAGACGCTCGCCGATGCGCAGGCGGTCGATGCCGAGGGTGAGAAGGCGCTCAAGGGCGGGGAGTACGAGCGGGCCGAGAATGACTTCCTCCAGACCAAGACGTTGTTGCACAATTTGGGCATCTGACGGACACTACCTGAGTGGTAGTTCTGAGCGCTCCGCGAAGGGCCTCGAACGGCATGATGCCGAATGTCAAAGCGCAAAAACAAACCCACCGCGAGCATCGCGAGCGGTGGTCCTGAGGCTGCCGAAGGACCTCGGATGGCATGACGTGGCGGATGAGTAAATTGCGAAACAAGCCCACCCTCGCTCACGATTGCGATATGACGAAACGAAGCCAAAAAGATCAGGCCAATGCTGGAGTTCTGGAAAAGCTATGCTGCTTCGACGGCCATTTGCGAGGCGCGACGCCCACTCTCATCAGACCGTCACGGTTCTCGCATCGCAGCCATAGCGAGAACCGCGCCGGCCAGCTTCTCTCGCCCGGCGAGAGAAGCGACAGAGCAGAAAAGCGCCGAAACAAACCCACCGCGAGCATCGCGAGCGGTGGTCCTGAGGCTGCCGAAGGACCTCGAATGGCATGATGGCGAATCTCAAAAGCGCCGAAACAAACCCACCGCGAGCATCGCGAGCGGTGGTCCTGAGGCTGCAGAAGGACCTCGGATGGCATGATGCCGAATCTCAAAAGCGCGAAAACAAAGCCACTTTATCCTTGGAGTTGCTTCGTTTTTTGGAAACAGGAGGCGCCACCGGTCGCGCAGCGCGCCCGCTCTCATCAGGCCGTCATGGTTCTCGCATCGCAGCCATAGCGAGAACCGCGCCGGCCAGCTTCTCTCGCCCGGCGAGAGAAGCGACAGAGCAGAAATGCAAAAACAAACCCACCGCAAGCATCGCGAGCGGTGGTCCTGAGGCTGCCGAAGGACCTCGGATGGCATGATGCTGAATGTCAAAAGCACAAAAACAAACCCACTGCGGGAGACGCATTTGACCCTTGGCGAACTACTCCGGAAGCCTTAAATTTAACCAAACGCAGCCAAATAATGCGCGGATTCATTGATGTTTGCTTTTCCAATGCCTTCTAATCGCGTCGATAAATGACTAATCCCGACCAAATCTGGGCCGAAGCGGTCCGCGTTCTCGAACGCGGCAAGCCCTTCGTCCTGGCCACCGTGGTCAATGTTCGAGGCTCGACTCCGCGTGAGGTCGGCGCCAAGATGATTGTCCGCGATGATGGACAATTTGGCACTATCGGCGGCGGATGCGGCGAGGCCGAGGTCTTCCGTAAAGCTCGTGTGCTACTTGAAGATCGAAGCGAGGCGCGCCTTGCCGAAGTGGACCTGACGGGCGATTTCGACCAGCAGGAAATCGGCACCTGCGGCGGCATCATGGATGTTTTCATCGACCGATGGGCGCCCGACTCCGATCTCCCGCTGGCGCGAAAGCTCGCAGACGCTGCGGAACGCAGCCATCCTGCCGCGCTGCTGACGGTTGTCCATCCCGGGCGCGAGGAACCCGCGTTGGTTCGCGCACCGTCGTCGATCCCGCTCAGCACGATACCTCCGCTCTGGCGTCAGTAGGCCTCGAGGCTTTCGCGCTCGACCAGGTCGCTGAGCGCGCCGCCGATTCGCATGCGGGACTGGTCGAGGTCGGCGAGGCTGGGCTGCGCCACACTACGCGAATCGAACCCAATGGCTCGCCGCGTATCTTCATCGATCCGATTGCGGGGGCCCAGCGCCTGATTATCGTGGGCGCCGGGCATATCGCGCAGCCACTCGCCTCGATGGGCTCGATGCTCGGGTTCCACGTCACCGTCATCGACGACCGCAATCAGTTCGCCAATCGCGAGCGTTTCCCGACCGCCCATGAAGTCATCGTCAAGCCGTTTCGCGACGCCATCGATAGTCTTCGGCTCGACAAACATTGCTTCCTCGTGTCGGTCACGCGCGGCCACTCCTACGATGAAGAAGCCGTCACTGCGGCGCTGCGCCAACCATGCGGATTCGTTGGGATGATTGGCTCCCGACGCCGTGTCAGAACGACCCTCGATCGCATCGTCGAGGCGGGCATTTCGCGCGAACGAAGCGAAGATGTCCATGCCCCGCTTGGCCTCGATATCGGAGCGGAGACGCCCGAGGAGATCGCAGTCGCCATCATCGCCGAAATCGTCCGCGAGCGCCGCACCGGGGTCCGCGACGCCGTTACGATGGGCGTGAAGTCGGGACGTCTTAAGCCTAACCCCTAGCATCATGCCCGACATCGAAGGGATTTTGTTGGCCGCCGGCGAATCGCGCCGAATGGGCTATCCTAAACCATTACTTAAAGTTGGCGATGAAACCTTCGTGGCGCATCTGGCGGCTGCGATGCTTAAGGTCGTCGCGCACCTGACGGTAGTCGTTGGCGCGCATAGCGATCGGGTTCGCCCAGCGATCCGCGAAGATCCGCGCATAAGGGTGGTCAACAACCCCGTCTGGGCACGCGGCCAGCTTATCGTCGATAAAGGCGGGCATCCGCGCGCTGCCACCGGATGCCTCCGCCGCGATCATCCACTTGACCGACCATCCAACGGTGAAAGCCGAGACCTTCGCGACCGTCCTCGATACTTATCGTCAGTCCCGAAAGCCCATCGTCATCGCGCGCTATGATGGTCATCGAGGGCATCCGGTGTTGTTCGACCGCTCGATGTTCGCGGAACTCCTCGATGCGCCCGAGGACCAGGGCGCGCGGGTGGTGGTAAACGCTGACGCCTCCCGTATCGTCTATGCTGATGTGGATGATGCGGGGATTCTGCTCGACCTTGATACTCCGGAAGAACTATCGCGGGCGGGTTTCGTCTTCCCGTCCGAGAGGAAGTGACGAAACCCCTCCAAAAAGGCACTAGTTTGCTACACTATTTCTGTAACCGCGGAGCTGGTCGGCACGTATTAATAGATGCGTATGCGACGACTTGCCTTGGCGCGAAAGATTGGATGGAGCCCGGCCGTCAGAACCGATGAGGAACTGATCGCGGATGCGCTCGGTGGAGAAACCGAGGCATTTTCCGAGCTGTCGTCGCGCCATCGCCAGCGCGTCGAGCGGCTCTGTCAGCGGTTTTTCTCCGACCAGGAAATTGCCCGGGACCTCGCGCAGGAAGCTTTCCTAAAGGCCTTCGCGGCGCTCGCGACTTATCGCGCGGAGATGCCGTTTGGCGCATGGCTGCGCGCCATCGTCGTCAATGTCTGCTATGACGAATTGCGCCGTCGCAAACGCAGACCCGAAGAGTTGGTCGGCGACTTTAGCGAGCCCGAACTCGGATGGATGCAGCTGGTCAGCACGGCGACGCCTGAGGAATTGGTGGGCGAGGCCGAGGAGCGCCGCGAGTCGCACGACCTCGCGCATCGCTTACTGGACTCATTAAAGCCGGAAGATAGGATGGTGTTGGTGCTGAAAGACAGCGAAGAGTTAGGTGTCGCCGAAATCGCGGCTATGATGGGATGGAGTGAGGCTAAGGTGAAAATTCGCGCTTTCCGCGCGCGTCAGGTGCTACGCAAGAATGCAGAGCGTATGATGAGCGCGGGGCGCATGCGAGTAGTTAAATGAACTGTTTCGAAGCACGACAGGATTTCCGATCGTTCTGGCGCAAGGAACTCGCATCGGAGCGGCGCGGCGAGTTCGTCGCGCATCTGGCAGCATGCGCCAAATGCGATGGAGCATTCCGCACCTTCGCGCTGACCGCGCCGGTCTTTCATTCGAACTCCGAGCCTGAGCGAATTGGTTCGCATGCGCGTCGGTTTGCTGCCTCGGCGCGGCGCGACGGCAGAGCCTATCGACAGCCGAGCCGCTCCGGAGCCTGGCTTTCGATCGCGGCGGTGGTTGCGCTATTCATCACCGGCGCATCGGCGGCGTACTATTCGGTAGAGACTCCGGTCGAGACTCTGAGTGATGCGATACATCAGCCATCCAGTTCGGTGGAACTAGTGAGCGCGGATTTCCCGGAGACCAATAGCGACTTTGGGCAGTAGCCTGAAATGGAGCGGAATCACCCTCGCGGTTCTCGCCGGAGTGCTCCTCGGATTCGCTCTTAGCACATTTGCTTATCGCCATGGTTTTCTCGGTGTGCCGGGTCCGCATGCTTTTATCGAGCGGCTCGATCACGAACTGAAACTAAGCCCGGACCAGCTGCATCAGATTGACACTCTGTTGCGTGATACGCGGGTCAAGATGCAGCAGCTGCACGAGGATTTCCGCAAGCAGCATCAGCAGCTCATCTTTCAAACCCACGACCAGATTCGCGCGCTGCTCACCCCCGAGCAGCAGCAGAAGTTCGATCGCGAGTTCACGCCTCCGAGCGGTCACGATCGTCACCGCGACGATTAGCAGTGGCCTTTAAGATGCACCCATCTGAGTGAGAATCTTGCGCGCCTCGCCCGCGTAGTTGGGATCGCCGGCCGCCTGATGCAGGTAGCGAATCGCCTGGTCGCGGTCGCCCTCCTGCGCCATGATTTCTCCCATCCGTAAGGCTGCCATTGTTGAATGCGGATCGAGCTCGTAGGCCTTGCGATAGTAGGGCAGGGCCTCTTTGGTCTTGGGCGGCGAGAACGACATGTATGCCTCACCGATGTTGATCCAGCCGCTCACCGAATTGGGCTGATACTTCACCAGCTTCTGATAGACCTTTGCGAGGTCCTCGGCATCCTGCTTCGAGTTGTAGTACATCCCCAGATAAACGTAAGGCTCCTCGAGGCTAGGATCGATGTCGGTGGCCTGCCATAGCAGTTTCACCGCCTTTTCGCTGTCGGTCATTTTGATGGCGGCATCGACCAGCGCGTGGGCCTTGGCGGCGTTGGAATCCTGCGCGCGCGCCATTGTGGCGGAGGTCATTAGCAGGATAAAAGCTGAAAGTAGGATTGAAAGTTTCTTTGATCGCATTACGTCGGCGCGTAGCGGATGAGCCGCTCACGAGCCCCGGATAGAATGCTGGCACGAAAGATTAACGATTCAAAGTTCCATTCGCCATGCCACACCTCCGATGGCGAACGCCATACATCCAATGACTGAGCGAAAATTCCTCGTCAACGGCCTCAATCTCAACTGCGTCGATTACGGTGGCGAGGGCAAGCCGCCGATTCTCTTCATTCATGGCGGCTCCGCCCACGGCCATTGGTGGGATTTCATCGGACCCCATTTCACCGATCGCTTTCACGCGCTGGCGATGGATCTTCGCGGGCATGGCGACAGTGAGTGGCCGGCGCAATGGGAATACGGCACCCGCCACTACATCGCGGACTTCGATGATCTCATCGAGAACTGGGGGCTCGGCTCGCCCGTGCTGGTCGGCCATTCGATGGGCGGGCATAACGTGATGGTCTATGCCACGCAGTATCCCGAAAAGCTTCGCGCGATGGTGGCCATCGATTCGCCCGCCGACTATCCGCAGCGTGCGGTCGAGATGCTGCGGGGATTTTCCGAGCGTCCCGGCAAGCGCTTCAAATCGCTCGAAGAGGCGAAGGCCAACTTCCGGATGCTGCCGCGTGAGACGCTGGCGAAACCCGAGGTTCTTCAGCACGCCGCGCATCACACGTTTAAGGAGACCCCCGAAGGCGAGTGGATTCACAAGATTGACCGGCGCACCACGATTCGCGAGCCCATCAACATCGGATCGGAGCTCGACAAGATCACCTGTCCGGCGCTCTATGTGAAGGTCCTCAAGAGTCCGTTCCCGACCTTGGAGCAGGCGCAGAAGATGGTCGCCAAAATGCCGCGCGGCAAGCTCGCCGTCCTCCCCGACTCTTACCATCATGCGATGTTCGACAATCCGTCGGGGCTGGTCGCGATCCTCAAAGATTTCGTGCGCGACATCGACTGACCCTGATGGGTGCGCCTCGCAGCCGGTTTTCGCACAGCAGCCCGCGCATCCATTTCCTGGAATGGAATCCTGACGCGTCGCGCACCGTGATCCTGCTGCATGGCAACTCTGCTAACGCATGGTGGTGGCAATGGGTCGCCGACGAACTCCCGAAAGACCTGCGCGTCCTCGCGATCGATCAGCGTGGCCATGGTGACAGCGAGTGGGTCAAGCCTCCCGCCTACAAACCGCATGACTATGCTTCCGACCTTGCGAACTTCATCCGCGAAGAGGTGCGCGACCGCCATCCGATCGTGGTGGGCCACAGCATAGGTGGCGTCGTCACCCTGGCCTTCGCACATCGCTATGCGGAACTCGCGCGCGGCGTGGTCATCGTCGATACCGCGGTGGTTTCGACGCGCGGGCGCGATCGCTTTCTCCATCGCCTCAAGGCGTTGCCGACGGTTGTATACCCGGACCTCGAAACCGCGAAGGCGCGCTTCCGCCTGATGCCGAATGAGGGCGAGATTCACCAGGACCGCGTCCTCGCCATCGCGGAGAAGAGCCTGATGCCGGCTGAGTCCGGCGGCTACACCCTCAAATTCGATCGCGAGAGTTTCTTCGGCGGCGATGGACTCCACGTGATGGACACGATTCGCGAGCTGCGCCTGCCGACGCTGCTGGTGCGCGCGGGGAAGAGCCGCATCATGACGCAGGAATCCTCGCAAGCCGCGGCGGCCTCGAATCCGCACACGCGCCTGATGGTGATTCCCGATGCGCATCATCATGTGATCCTCGAAAAGCCGGGTGAGGTCGCGCGCCTCATCGCGGGGTTTGCCGCGAATCTCTGAAGTTACTTCATGTCGCCTCGGTTGCGCGTGTTTGGTCGCCTTGCTAGTGATGCGCGATGCGCCTGCGGCGGGGGAAAAGATTCTCGGGGGCACTGCTTGCGATCTTCGCGACGGTGTTGCTCATCGACGTGTTCATGCTGATGCAGAACGCTTCCGCCAATGTGCTGTGGGGCCATTGGGAGATCGGTCCGCAGGTCTCCCGACCTACACAGACGCCGACCGCGACCGGAACGGCTACCGCCACGTCAACTCCAACCGCAACCGCGACGCCCACGGCAACCGCCACTTCGACGAACCTGCCCGCGTGCATTCCCAATTTGGCAGGAGGTTGCCCAGGCTGTACCCAGGTTCGGTGTGAACTTGCTGTTCAATGTACCCCGCCGGCGATCCCCGATTGTGGCGGTCCCGGTTCCGATACGTGCGGTTGTGCTGAAATCGGCACACCTTAAGACGGTCGCTTTATGCGAAAGCAACCCTCGACACTGGGGAGTTGTACGAGAGGAGTTTAAACGGGAGGCATTGGGAAACGCACCTCTCGCGGCGAAACAACCCAGTCAGGCGGCACGCATCATCGCGGAGTTCGGCGCCGCACGGACTTGGCCCCCTTGCCCTACTGGGAAGGGGGAAGAAACGGAATGTCTTTATTCTGGTTCCGCTGCCCTGAAGCGAGAGGGGTTAGGGGAGAGGTCAGAGCTCCCGCTCCATCCTCCGATGCGCGATGCCCGCCTCCTCGAAGACATCGCCAATCGGCGTGTAGCCATCCTTCAGTTAGAAACCTTCCGCCGTCACCTGCGCATGCAAAACCGCATGCCGATAGCCGCGCTCGCGTGCGATGCGCATCAGGAAGAGCAGGCTCTCGCGCCCGATGCCGTGGATGCGAAGGTCCGGCAGCACCGCCACCTGCCGATTTTGCCTTCGTCCTCATGCGTAACGAAGCGGCCGCTCGTTACTCCATCCAAGGGTCGATGAAGACCCGCATTAAATAAGCCAGCACTGTAAGCTGAGCGCCGAATTCACATGCGTCACATCACGGTCCCTTCAGCAATACCGCTTGCGCGGAAAGGACTACTTTGCCGGTCCCCGATGCACTCGCGGTGTAGGTCGGCGAGGGATTTCCCATCGCGGGCGCCGCCAGATCGCCGAACCCGATCGCGAAGCCCTCCTTGGTCGAAGGCTCATTCGCGCGCGCATTTATCGCGGCCGGTAATGTAATGCGCGGCGGACCAGAGTTCTGCGCGCCATAGAAATACACCTGTAACTCATTGTTGTTAGCCGGCGTCAGCGATGGTGCCGCCGCGTTCGCGGGTCCCCCAATCGCAGCCGCACCCGATGACTGGTCCAGCGGTGTACTCGAAGCGCCGCGCCAATCACCCATCAGAGCAGCGGCATGTTGTTTCGCGATGCTCCAACTGTACGAGGGCGGCTCGCTCCCACTGGCGACGCGGTAATACAGCCACGAGGTCAGCCGATGGCTGGCAGCTTCGATCTGATCATGGCGGATCAGGGTCCATCCCGCAGGCGCTGTCGGTACGTTAGTGCCAGTCCCATCGAAGACCACGATTTGCGTAATCAGCACATCCCCCGACATCGCTACTGCAGGCTTGCCCACGATCACACTCGCGACCGGACTTACGGAATCGAACAAGGGACCGGTGGCCACAAACCCAATCGATGACGACGGCGTTGCAGTCGGGGTCGGAGTAACAGGAACTGGCGTTTGCGTGGGTGTAGCGGTAGCGGTCCTGGTCGCGGTAGCGGTTTTGGTCGGGGCCGCGGTTTGAGTCGGCGTCGCGGTCGGGGTCTTCGTACCCGTGGCGGTTGCGGTCCGCGTAGGAGTGCCAGTTGGAGTGGGCGAGACCGTCCGGGTAGCTGTTGCGGTCGGAGTCGCGGTCTTTACCGGAGTGGCGGTTGCGGTTGCGGTCGTGGTCGGAGTCGCGGTTGCGGTGGGGGCGGAACTCGGAGTCGCGGTCGGGGTCGGAATCGGGTCCTGGAACTCATAGGCACCGATATCGCAATAGCCGTCGGTTCCGCGCGGAAATAGACGCTGATCGGTGGTAACTGGATTGCCTCGCTGGGTAATACAATCGGCGAGCGGGATTGCGTCAATCGCCGGACTGCCGTTCTGCAATGCGATGGTAAGAGTTGGTCCGCCGTTGCTCTGGAGGTTTTGCGGATCCAGCAAAGGATTCATCTTCGGGATGCTGTTGGGACACGAGGTGCTGGCGAACTGTAGATTCATCCCGTCATCACTGACCTTCTTGCATACGGTATTCGCCAGAATGCTGTTACTAACACTGAAAAATTCCGGAGCTGACCGGTTGTCAAGATCGACGACATCGAAGGTCGAATTGACGATTGCAGCTTGACCAGAGGTAAGCGCGATGGATTCGGGAGCGCTAATGGTGCCGAAGAAGGTGCTGTTGATAATCGAGAGATGGCTGCCGCTGGTGTTGTCGATGCTGGCTCCATTCTCGCTGGCGTGATTGTTGTAGAAGGTACAGTCATTGATATTGGCGTCGCTGTCGTTGGCGACCAATACGCCGCCGCCGCTGCCAGGATTAGCGGTATTATCATGAACATCCGATTGCCCAAGGTTCACGATCGCACCGCTATTCACAGCTATCGCACCGCCGTTGGCTTTAACCACGTTATTAAAAAAGTGCGATTGCGTGATGTTGGCGGTAGCTCCGGTGGTTAAAAACATTGCTCCACCGCCGTCACCAGCAGTGTTATCGCGAATAAAAACCTCGCCGCTTAAATTTGCTAGCGCGTTGTTGCCGAGAAAGATGGTTCCCAAAAACTTACTTGAATTAGAGAAAATATCGACAGTATCGATGTTGAGGGTGCCGCCCTCACTGTAGATGGTGCCATTATTCGCTTTATTTAAAGTGAACTGGTGCGTCATCGAGGTTGTCGCCGAATGAGTGATGATCACTTTGCCGCCGGCGTTATAAATCGCACCACCATTCGCCCCGGTGTTGCTCAGGAACACATAGTTATTCGATTGAATTTCCAGCGTGCCTTTCGGCCCGTTGTAGATTGCGCCGCCGCGATCGGAACTGTTGTTAGCAAACTTGGTTAAAAGCCCGCCTGCATCCGAGATGGTTACCGTGCCGCTGTCATTGTCGATCGCACCGCCGGCCTGGTTCGCATGATTGTTCGAAATGAGCGCGCCCTTGATCACGACGGTGCCATTGTTGCGATTGAAAATTGTTCCGCCGAACTTGGGGAATCGAGTCTGGGTAGCTTCGCTGGTAGACGCATCGTTTTGGAAGGAACAAGAGTGGAAAATCTGATCACGCACTTCACTTCTCTGCTCGTCGTCGATGATGAGCACGCCGCCATTGTTGTCGATCATGCTCACGTCGATGCCACCACTGATACTACCCGTCTCCACCCATACGTTGCGGAACGTGAGAGTAGCGCCAGCATTAACCGTGAAAGTAGCCGGACCATACAGGGAAACTACAATGCATCCAGCATTACTAAGGGTTGACGTTGTGATCGTTACTTTGCCGCTGGTTATCGCCGGGAGCTTTTTTTCTACGGCGGGCCCCTTTCCGGTAAGGAATAATTGATCGTCGGCGCTTCCAGGCCCGCAACCCGTGTTCGGCTGGCCTTCGGCGTTGTGGTTCTCGATCGCTTTTTTCAAACTGCAACCGACGGGGAAGTCGTCAGGGCTGTTGTTGACATTGATCGTGTTAGCCTCGGCGGCCGCTCCATGAAGCATAGACAGGAGGGCTATGCATAGAAGTGCCGTTATCGAAACGAATAGCTTTTTGATCTTCATTGCCGCCCCCCATTGCAACGCTCCGCGGTGAGTTCACAGCGTCGTAGGCGCGATGCGAAGTTTACGGGGTGTGCAAATAAGGCACTTTGATGCCAAATCGGCGCTAATAGCCGTATTTCGCTCGTTTAAAAAGGTTAAACAAAATAGCAAAGCAAAAGCAAGTATCGCTAACGGATTCAAGTTTGGACTTACCAGACTGCCCGTCAAGTCGAAGAAAGAGGTCCCGAGGCGATTTGCGCTATTTGCCACCGCGTGCGAGGCGTAGACTCAGATTTAGGTTGCCGTGATTCCGCCCGACGACAGGCAGACGAGTCGTCGGTCGCTGCCAGATTCTTGTCTGATACGTCTCTCCAGAAGGGGAGGGGTTAGCGGTGAGGTCAGAGATCCCGCACCATCGCGCGATGCGCGATCCCGGCTTCCTCGAATACCTCGCCAATCGGCGTGTAGCCATTCTTCAGATAGAAACCTTCCGCCGTCATCTGCGCATGCAAAACCGCATGCCGATAGCCGCGCTCGCGTGCGATGCGCATCAGGAAGAGCAGGATCTCGCGCCCGATGCCGTGGATGCGAAGGTCCGGCAGCACCGCCATCCTGCCGATCTTGACTTCATGATCATGCGCCACGAAGCGACCGCATCCGACGGGCTGGCCGTCGAGGAGCGCCAGCGCATGGAACGCGTGCGCGTCGTCCTCGTCCATCTCGATATCTTCGGGGACGTGCTGCTCCTCGATGAAGACGCGGCGGCGAATATCCCACGCCTGCTTCATCTGCGCGGCGTTTTCGATCGCGACTATTTGTAGACCCGCGATGGCGCTCATGACCGAGTGGTAGCACCTCGCCGTCCATTGGCGGAAGCGTCGGAGCTAACTATGCTGACTTCGATGCCGACTATTACTGAGACGATTTATGCTCCCGAACTTGAAGGCGGCACCTGGATTCAGGGCGGCCCGGTTCATCTCAAGGAGCTTCGCAACAAAGCCGTCGTGTTGATCGATTTCTGGGACTACACCTGCGTCAATTGCATCCGCACGCTGCCCTATGTCGAGGGATGGTATCGCCGCTATCAAAAGGACGGCTTGGTAGTTGTCGGGGTACACGCGCCGGAGTTTTCCTTCGCGCGCGAGAGCTCCCACGTGAAGGAGGCGGCACAGCGCTTCGGCCTCGAATATCCCATCGTGTCCGACAGCGACTATGCGATCTGGCGCGCCTACTCGAACAAGTACTGGCCCGCGAAGTATCTCATCGATGGCAAGGGCCGCATCCGCTATTACCATTTTGGCGAGGGCTCGTATCCCGAGAGCGAGGTGCAGATTCAGAAGGCGCTGAAGGAGTTGAATCCCGCGCTGCCGGATTTTCCTCCGCCGATGGAACCGGTGCGTGACAGCGATCAACCCGGCGCCGTGTGTTATCGCGTCACGCCGGAACTTTATCTTGGTCACGCGCGCGGCAACTTCGGCAATCCCGAGGGCGTCACGCGCGACCATCCGCACGATTATCGCGATCCGGGCCGCCATCTGGAGAGCACTGCGTACCTCGAAGGCCGCTGGCGGGTCGAGCAGGAATCCGCACGCGCTGCCGCACCCGGCGCTGCCTTGCGCCTGCGCTACACCGCGCGCGAGGTGAACCTGGTGATGGCGCCCGGCGCCGACGGGCCCAAGACGGTCGAGATCGTTCTGTCCAGCGGCGAGCGGCCCGGCACCGACGTGAAGACTGACAGTGGACGCGCGATCGTCAAGGTCGAGCGCCCGCGGATGTATAACCTGGTTGACAACGAAAACGTGAATCAGGGCGCGCTGGAACTGAAGGTACTCGACCCCGGCCTCGCCGTGTATGCATTTACTTTCACCTCGTGCACGGTCGCTTGAGTGAGGACGCCGCATGGCAAAAGACGAAGCGAAAATCGCCACCGATGAGGAAATCGCCGCCGCCGCGGAGGTCATCCTGCGCGCGAAGTATCCGATCGCGTTGACCGGCGCGGGCATGTCGGTGGAAAGCGGCATTCCGCCGTTTCGCGGCCCCGGCGGTCTGTGGACGAAGTATGGCGAGCCGCCGATGAACCAGTTCCAGCGCTTCATGGAAAATCCCAAGAAGGCTTGGGAAGAGCGCCTTAGCCGCCAGAATGATGAGCTGTTCAAGCCGCTGAAAGTCGCGGAGCCGAACCCCGGGCATCATGCGTTCGCGGAGCTCGAAGCGATGGGCGTGCTGAAATTCGTCATCACGCAAAACGTCGACGACCTCCATCGGCAGGCTGGACAGAAAGCGCTGGCCGAGATCCATGGCAACTGGAAGCTGATGCGATGCCTCAACTGCGTGGCGCGCTTCAGTACCGAGGAAATCAGCCTCGAAGTGTTGCCGCCGGTGTGCCCGAAGTGCGGCGGGATGGTGAAAGCCGATACGGTGTCTTTCGGCGAGCCGATTCCGACCGATGTGTTGATGCGATGTCAGGATCACTCGGCGCGCGCCGATTTGGTGATCGTCGCGGGAACCTCGGCGACGGTATATCCGGCGGCGGGCTTCGCGATCGAAGTCAAACAGCGCGGCGGCGTGCTGGTCGAGGTTAATCTCTACGAATCCGAGATCACCGCCTACTGCAACATCAGCTTGCGTGGCGGATCGGCGAATGTTTTGCCGCGCCTGACCAGGGCCATCTCTGAAAAACGTCGCACGACGCTGTCGTAATCGAGCCTGCGCTCGCGCATCCGCACCTGCTACAGTCGGAATCGCCGAGAGTGCGCCGGACGATCGCTTCGCATCGCGGAGAGGAAAGTCCGGGCTCCACAGGGCAGGATGGCCGTTAACGACGGCGCGGCGCGAGCCGCGGAAAGTGGCACAGAAAACAGACCGCCCGCAAGGGCAAGGGTGAAATGGTGGGGTAAGAGCCCACCGGCGCGCGGGTGACCGTGCGCGCATGCCAAACCCCATCCGGTGCAAGGCCAAATAGGAGGGTGAGCGGCCCGCTCACGATCCCTCGGGTTCGGCCGCACGAGCCGGCGAGCAATCGCCGGCCTAGAGGAATGATCGTCGCCCCGAAAGGGGAACAGAACCCGGCTTACAGGCGCACTCCGGCATTCAGACAAAGAGTTACCACAGAGGCACGGAGACACTGTGGAGAGGCAGAAATTCCGATCCTAACTCTGTGTCTCTGTGCCCCTGTGGTTTTGCCTGGATTTCTTCAGCGATAGGGGAGTGAGTAAACAGTTCGCGACGCGCGCCAGTGCTCCCAGATCGCGCACGCCCACTTCGATTTCCGGCGCGATAGCGACGATCACCTTCGATGATAGCTCCCGCACGAATTGCTCGACCCGCGCGATGTCGTCGATGGCGCGCATGCGATATTCCTCGAGGAAATCGACCACGCCATTGACGCTCGGTGTTCCATTGAGGGAGGTGCGCAGCTTTCCGATTCCGTTCAACCGCGAAGGTTCCGCTCCCGGATGCTTCATCACCTCGGCCCAGGTCTCCTCGTCAAGGAAGCGGTTGATGACGATGGCACTGAGCGCGAGGCCTTCCGTTTCCATCTCGGCGATCAGCTCTCTCGCCCGTCGCAGGCGATCCTCTTCCGCAGTCGTGACCAGGATAAACCGCACCTCGGGCGAGTGAAGCAGCGTCTCGGTTTTATGCAGGCGATCCACCATCGCGTTGACCGCCTCGGCGGCGGCCTCGAAGAAATCGGAGATCGTCGAAAGCACGTTGCCTCCCGCGAACCGCTCCAGCTCGCGAATCACGAAGCGTGCGGCGGTGTTGGCGATACGCATCGCGAAACGGCCGGCGGAAAGCGACGGGGTGAAGAGCCATCGCGCGGCACGGGAATCGAGCAGCCTCGCGAGGCGGGCGGGCGCCTGCAGGAACTCGAACGCATGCGCCGCCGGCGGAGTATCGACAATCTCGATATCGAATGCTTCCGATTGATGGAGATCATAAAGCTGCTGCAGCGCCGCGTAAGCCTCGGAGCCCGCGTATTCCTCGGTCAGGTTTTTGTAAAAGGGATTGTCGAGAATCTTTTTGCGTGTCGCCGCCGACTTGGCGAACCGCTCGACCATCGCATCCCATGCACCCTTGACGTCGAGTTGCATAGCGGAGAGCTTGAGCGAGGAGTCGAGACCGGCAGTGCGCAACGCGCGGTCCGAGATACGCGTTGGGGTGCCGCCGAGGCGGTTCAGCCCCAACGCCTCGCGCAGCCGCCGCGCAGGATCGACAGTAATCAGCGCCGTATCAAGCGGGACTTCCGCCGCCGCAAGCCCCAGCGCCGCCGCGACGGTGGTTTTACCGACGCCGCCGGTGCCGAGCAGAATGAGGATGGAGCCTTTCTTGAGGAGGTTTCTCATGGATGGGAGGGCTGGCGAATCTTGCTGATGTGGAAAGAAAGATAGCAGGCGCGAGTTGCGCACGCATTCGCATTGCAGGCGGCCATCGCGGTAGAATTTTTCAACTTCGGACGCGGTTCGAAGCGGTGTTGAGTCGGAGGTGGCGTGATGGAGTGGATGGCGGTTGCCCCAATTGCAGTAGTCGCGGCGTTTCTCGGAATGGCCTTCGGATGGTTCGTGGCGCGTGCGCGTGCGCAGACCGAGGCCGCGATCAAAACTCGCGAAGCCGAATCAATCGCGCAGACCGAGCGCATTCGCGGTGAGTCGCTGGAGGCTCAGCGGCTGCATCTCCAGTCGCAATGCGACGATCTCCACGAGCGATTGCGCATCGCCGAGACCGGCTTCGCGGAGGCTCGCGCTCGCGTGGAGGAGACGCAGAAGCGCTTCCAAGAGGAGCGGGGACTGCTTGCGCAAGCCGAGCGATCGCTTACCGACACCTTCAAATCGCTCGCGTCGGACACGCTGCGGCAGAGCAGCGGCGACTTCCTGAAGCTGGCCGAAGAAAAGCTCAAGGCCGCGCAGGACATCGCCTCGAAGGATTTCGAAGCGCGTGAGAAAAAGATCGACGACCTGGTTAAGCCCGCGCGGGAATCTCTCGCGAAGCTTGATGAAGAACTGCGCAAGATGGAGAACGATCGCCGTGGCGTCGAGGGCCAACTGACGGAACAACTGCGCAACCTCGGCGCACAGACCGGAAAATTATTCGATGCGCTCCGGACGCCCTCGGTGCGCGGGCGATGGGGCGAGATCCAGCTCAAGCGGGTGGTCGAGATCGCGGGCATGGTCGAGCATTGCGATTTCTTCGAGCAGGAAATGCAGACGACTGAGAGTGGCCGCTTCCGCCCCGATCTCCGCATCCAGCTCCCGGGCAACAAAAACGTCGTGGTCGACTCGAAGGTTCCACTGAAGGCTTATCTCGAAGCGATGGAATGTCCCGACGAGGCGGCACGCGCGCTCAAGCTCGGTGAGCATGCGAACCAAATCCGCACGCATGTCACGCAGCTCAGCTCGAAGAGCTATTGGGATGCATGCAAACCGACGCCGGAATTCGTGGTGCTGTTTCTCCCCGGCGAAATGTTTTTCAGCGCCGCGCTGCAAAGCGATGCGGCTCTGATCGAAGACGCTGCCGCGCGCAAGGTGATCCTCGCGACGCCGACCACGCTCATCGCGCTGCTCAAGGCGGTCTCCTACGGATGGCGTCAGGAGCAACTTGCCGAGAACGCGGAGCACATCAGCGAGCTGGGGCAGGAGCTCCATGAACGCGTCGCCACGATGGCATCGTACCTGGCGCGGCTGGGTGGCGCGCTCGGCAAGGCGGTCGAGGAGTTCAACAACACCGCGCGCTCGATGGAGTCGCGGGTGTTGGTTAGCACTCGCCGCTTCAAGGAGTTAGGCGTCGCGAGCAAGAAGGAGGTCGAGGAACTTCCGTTCATCGAGATAGCGCCGCGCAAGCTGGTGCTGGTAGGTAACGGCGATAGCGCCGAGCGCTAGCTTGCAGACCTAACCCCTAGCCCCTTCCCTCAAGGGAAGGGGCTAGGGGTTAGGTCTACTGCACCTCGGCGTCCGAGGGCGGAGGCGGTTTGAGCTGGCTTTTTTCGCGGCCTTCCTCGATCCAATGCTGCACCTCGCGGCTCTCGCGCTTGAGGAAATCTCCCACTGCTTTAGCGAAGCCGGGATGCGCCAGGTAGTGCATACTGCGAGTGAGCGCAGGATCGAAGCCGCGCAGCCATTTGTATTCGCCGCCCGCGCCCGGCTCGAAACGCGTCAGCCCCCGCTCGATGCAATGCTCGATGCCCGCGTAGTAGCAGACGTTGAAGTGCAGGAACTTGAAATCCTCGAAGCATCCCCAGTAACGGCCATAGAGAACCCCGGCTTTTTCGAGGCAGAAACTTCCCGCAACCAGCTCTTTCCCTTTGTATGCCAACTCGAACGCGACGTTGCGCTTGAAGTCGGTGCGCATCAACTCGAAGAATTCCGGCGTGAGATACTGCCGTCCCCAGTAGAGCTTCTCGATGGTTGACAGGTAGATGCGGTACATCGGCGCAAACAGCGAGTCGGGAATCTCCTCGCCCGCCAGCACCTTCACCTCGATGCCCTGCTCGACGAGTGCGCCGCGTTCATGGCGGACCGCGGTGCGACGTTTATGCTTCAGGCGCGCGAGGTAGTCGTCGAAAGTCTGAAAGCCCTGGTTGCGCCAATGGTACTGATAGCCGAGGCGTTCGAGGAATCCGAGCTCGGCGAGCGGTGCGACCTCATCGGTAGCGCAGAAAGTTACGTGTGCCGATGAAAGTTTATTTTCCGTGCATACATTAATAAGAGCGCGCCCGAGCGCGGCGATCATCGATGGGCGATCGACGCCCGGTGCAGTGAGGAATCGGCGGCCGGTGTGCGGCGTAAACGGCACGCCCACCAGCAGCTTCGGGTAATACTTGATGTTCGCGCGCTGGGCAGCTTCGGCCCATCCATGGTCGAACACGAACTCGCCCATGCTGTGAGTTTTGAGATAGAGCGGACAGGCGGCGAGGATTTTTTTGCCGCTGTCGCGAATGACGAGGTGATATGGAGCCCATCCGGTGTTACGAATCGCGCTTTTGGAGGCCTCCATCGCATGCAGCCAGTCCCAATCGACAAACGGCGAATCGTCATCGCTGACCAGCGCGTTCCAATCCTCGCGCGGAATTTTCCCGATGCCGTCGACTACCGCGACTTCGAGCACGCCATTTCTGCTTTGCGTCATCCTCGCCTCGGCATCGAGCTTAACAACACTTGAGGTTTCTCAAAACTGATTTTGCCAAA
The DNA here is from genome assembly GCA_963761255.1 of uncultured delta proteobacterium. GTDB lineage: Bacteria > Desulfobacterota > Binatia > Binatales > Binataceae > DATGKG01. The sequence goes on along the minus strand of CAVXGH010000005.1, from coordinate 526,793 downwards.
CCGGTCGTTCAGGAAATTTGCTTTGGATGCTCCCTAGACAGCGCCTCAGTCTGCTATCCTTATGCATGTGAGAAGCGGAACTGTGACCGTATGAGTTCAGATGAAATCAGACGGCTCGCGATTCGAGCCCGAATCAGCGCAAAAACCACCGACGGCGACGAGAGTGGCGGCGACGGCGGCGGCAACAACGGCACCGTCATCGAACGCCGCACCAAGACGCAAGCCAAGACCAAGCGTCCGCCGATGTTCAAGGTCATCCTGCTCAACGACGACTACACTCCGATGGAGTTCGTCGTCGAATTGCTCAAAACCGTTTTTCATAAACCGCATGCCGAAGCGACCAAGATCATGCTCTGGGTCCATCAGAACGGCATGGGCGTGGCTGGAGTTTATCCGTTCGAGATCGCCGAAACCAAAGTGCATGCGGTGGAGGAACTGGCGCGTGAGGCGCAGTATCCGCTCAAGTGCGTAATGGAAAAGGAGTGAAAGCGCCGCCCCGCGGTGACGCGAACTAGATGGCATCAGGAAATATCATGCTCAGCCGCGAGTTGCAGGTGACCTTGCAGCTTGCCGTGACCGAGGCCGTGAATAGACGCCACGAGTACGTCTGCCTGGAGCATCTGCTGTACGCGATGCTGCACGACGTTACCACCAGCAACATCCTGCAGAACTCGGGCGCGGACCTCGAGGAGTTGAAGAAGAAGCTCGCGCGCTACCTCGACGAACAGGTCGAGCGGATGCCGAAGGGCGAGACTGTGATGCCTCGCTACGCGATCGGCGTGCAGCGGGCGCTGCAGCGAGCCGCGCTTCACGTGCAGTCTTCTGGTCGCAACGAAATCAACGGCGGCAATGTCCTGGTCGCGATGTTTCATGAGACTGAATCGCCGGCGTACTTTTTCCTTCAGGAGCAGAACGTCTCGCGCTTCGATGTGATCAATTTCATTTCACATGGCGTTTCGAAAATCGCCGAGCAGAAGGAAGACGCCGGAGGCACCGAGGAAGCTGACGGCGAAAATGAAGCCGAAGGCGGCGGCGGTGAAGAGGACGGCGATCGCAAAGTTTCCCCCTCGAAGGCGCTCAAGACCTACGCAATCAATCTGACCGAGCGCGCCGCGCAGGGAAAAATCGATCCGCTGGTCGGTCGCGAAAAAGAACTAGAACGGTCGATCCATGTGCTGCTGCGGCGGCGCAAGAACAATCCCATTTTTGTCGGCGAAGCCGGCGTTGGGAAAACCGCGCTGGCCGAGGGCCTCGCGCTTGCGGTTCACGATGGCAAGGTTCCCGATGCGCTCACCGGCGTGGAAATTTATGCGCTCGACATGGGCGCGCTGCTGGCCGGCACGCGCTTTCGCGGCGACTTCGAACAACGCCTCAAGGCCGTCATCAAGGCCGTGGAAGGTAACAAAAAGCGGATCCTCTTCATCGACGAAATCCATACCATCGTCGGCGCGGGCTCGGCCTCGGGCAGCACGATGGATGCGTCGAATCTGCTCAAACCGGCGCTCGCATCGGGCGAATTGCGCTGCATCGGATCGACGACCTACCAGGAATACAAACGCTCGTTCGATCGCGACAAGGCGCTCGCGCGACGCTTCCAGCGAATCGACGTGAACGAACCCACGCAGGAAGAGACCATCCAGATTCTCAACGGCCTCAAGTCATATTACGAAAAACATCACAACGTGAAGTATACGTCGGCGGCGCTGCGCGCGTCGGTCGAGATGTCGGCGCGATATATAAATGACCGCTACCTGCCAGACAAAGCGATCGATGTCGTCGATGAGGCCGGCGTCGCGGCGCATTTGCGCGGCAAAGGAAAGAAGGAGCCCGAGACCGTCGGGCTGCGCGACGTCGAACGCACCATCGCGAGGATGGCCAAGATTCCCGAGCGGACTGTCTCGGCGAATGATCGCGAGCGACTGCAGAACCTCGAAGACGAGCTGAAGCAGGTCGTCTATGGTCAGGATCCTGCACTGCAAGCCGTTGCGCGCGCGATCAAACTCGCAAGGTCGGGGCTCTCGCATCCGGATAAGCCGGTCGGCGCATTTCTTTTCGCGGGACCAACCGGAGTCGGCAAGACCGAAGTCGCACGTCAACTCGCAAAAGTGATGGGCATCGAGTTCCTTCGCTTCGACATGAGCGAATACATGGAGCGCCACACGGTGTCGCGACTCATCGGAGCGCCTCCGGGCTACGTCGGCTTCGATCAGGGCGGGCTGCTCACCGATGCCATCAACAAGACGCCGCATTGCGTGCTGCTGCTCGATGAAATCGAGAAGGCGCATCCGGACCTGTTCAACATCCTGCTCCAGGTGATGGATCATGCGACGTTGACGGACAACAACGGACGCAAGGCTGACTTCCGCAACGTGGTGCTGGTGATGACGACCAACGCGGGTGCGCAGGAACTCGCGCGCTCAATGATTGGATTCCATGGCGGTACGAGCGGCAGTCCCAAGAACATCATCGATCGGATGTTCAGTCCGGAATTTCGCAACCGTCTCTCGGCGATCATCGATTTCGCACCGCTGAGCACCGTGGTCGTAGAGCGGGTGGTCGACAAGTTCATCACCGAGCTGTCGGACCGCCTAAAGGCGCAGAAGGTGAAACTCGAGGTGACCGAGAAAGCGCGCAAGTGGCTCGCCGAGCACGGTTACGATCCGAAGTTTGGTGCGCGGCCGCTGGGACGGCTCATCGAGAATGAGATCGCGCGATCGCTCGCAGACGAGTTACTCTTCGGGCGCCTGAAGAAAGGCGGCACCGCGATGGTTGACCTCGAAGACGACAAACTCAGCTTCGCTTACAAAGAAACGCGCGAACCGGCTCCTGCGAACGCCTAGATCGGGCGGCGCGTTTGCATTGCATCTTCACATTTGAGGGCGGCTCGCAAGCCGCCCTTTCCTTTTTTCCCGCCACCGCAGTTGTTAAAGATGATCGCGCGTGAGTGAGATCATATAGATGGCGCTGGAGTACGAAATTCGCGGCGAGAAGCTGCTCTGGATAAAAAATCCCGTTACCGGCGTCATTTCCTATGTCGTTGACCTGCGCGGCAAGAGCTTCGCGTTCACGCTGAGTGGCCGCGAGCATCATCCGCCCGATGCCGGCAGTCTGGATGACGCCACGATTCGACATGCCATCGCGACTTGTCCGTTCTGTCCGGGCAACGAGCATCAGACGACTCCGGAAATTTTTCGGCTAACCCGCGACGAGATGCCGCATTGGAACGGAAGTCCTTCGGCAACCGACTCCCGATGGATCATTCGCGTCATCAATAATCTTTTCCCGCGAATTCCTTCCGAGCTTACCGGCGATCGCAATGAGTCCTACGTTGTGATCGAAGATCCGCGCCATTTCATCGAGGCGCCGCGCTCGCATACCGATCTCGCCTACACCGGGGTGCTGGGCGAGGAGCACTTCGTAAAGCTCATCGAGACCGACGCGCGTGTGATGGTGCATGCTTTTCAAAATCGCGAGGTTAAGGCCATCGCGGTAAGGAAGAACCAGGGGCGCGAATCGGGCGCGTCGCAGCCGCACGTCCATCAGCAGATCATCGGATCGCCGCGGCCGCTTCCGGCCGTTGCGCAGGAGGCTGCGGCCGCACGCGAAACGCCCGGGCTGTTCAATGAGATGATCGAGCTATTCGATCAGCTGCAACTGATCATCGAGAATCAGCACGGGATCGTTACTTATGCGAGCCCTATCGGTCTGTTCCCGCGCAGCTACGACGTCGTGATGCCGAAGCATCTCGGGCTGCTGACCGATCTCGACGAGCACGAACTGAGTTTGTTTGCGCGCGCGCTCTATCGAATCCTTCGGGTTCTCGGTCCGCTGCCGCTTGACTACGAGATTCATCAGGGCGAGGGGCTGCCGCTGCATGCGCATATCAACGCGCGTCTGTATCCCTATTCGAATGTGGCGGGGACGCTGAACATCCCGAGCACCCTGCTGCACAGCGCGATCGCGATCAGCAAGGCGCTCCGCTAGGCAGAAATCATTCGCCGCGCCAGTTCGGCTTGCGCTTTTCGAGGAACGCGCGCGGACCTTCCTTGGCATCGCTGCTGCGGCGCACCGCGGTAGCGAGATCGAGCATGTCCTGGTGCCACGCATCGAAGGTCTCGCTCATACATCGGCGCACAGTGGCCTTCATCGCGCGGAGCGAAAGCGGCGCGTTGCCGGCGATCTTCTCGGCCAGCGCGCTGACCGTTTTGTCGAGCTCGGCGGCCGGCACCACTTGCGACATCATGCCCATTTCGTACACGCGTTTCGCATCGAAGAGATCGGCGGTGTAGAGAATCATCGACGTGTTGGCGGCGCCGCACACCTCGATGAGTTTGCGGGTGAAGTCATACGGCACCATCAAGCCGACCTTGCCCAGCGTCATACCGCACTTCGCGTCGTCGGCCGCGATACGGAGATCGCAATGGAGCGCGAGCTCGAGGCCACCGGCGATGGCGGCGCCATTCACCGCGGCAATCGTGATCGCGGGAAGCTGTTCGAGTCGGTGGAAAACGCCCTCGAGGCTCGCAGGATTATGACCGGACTCCGCCTGTTCGACTTCGGCCAGATCGATACCCGCGCAAAAGTGGCGACCTTCGCCGCGCACCACCAGCGCGCGAATCTCTTTGTCGTGTTCGACCTCGCGCAGCGCCTTGTCCATGCCCTGGAGCACTTCGACGTTGAGCGCGTTGCGCTTGTCAGGACGGTTGAGCGAAAGGATGGCCCAGTTCTGGTTGCGCTTGAGACTGACTACGTCGGGCATCGAAGGAGACTCCTTGAAGTAAGGTCAATTCGAGGCGAGCATCGCACGACGCGCGCCGATTCTTCAAGCGAGGGAGGCGTGGCTATACGACGATGCTGACCAGCTTGCCCGGCACGTAGATGACCTTCTTCGGCTCCTTGCCATCGAGGTGGCGCCTGACTGCATCGCTCGCGCGCGCCATTGCGATGACATCGGACTCGGAAGCGTCAGCGGCGACCAGCAAGCGATCGCGCACCTTGCCATTGATCTGCACGACGACGGTGACGGTCTCTTCCTTCGTCAGCGCGGGATCGAACTTCGGCCATGACTCCAGGTGGATGGACTTCGCATGGCCGAGCGCGCGCCAGATTTCCTCCGCGATATGCGGGGCCATCGGTGCGAGCATCGTGATGTAAGTTTCCAGCGCGAAACGGTCGAGCTCCTCCGGCTTCAGCTTCGCGAGGTAGTTGAGCTGATCCATCATCGCGGCGAGGGCGGTATTGAAGCGCAGCCTTTCGATGTGGTCGGTCACCGTCTGGATAGTCTTGTGTGCGCGCTTGATGGTCTCGTCACTGGGATGTCCCTGCGGCGCGCCCGCCTCGACGTAGCGCCGCACCATCGTCCACACCCGCATCAGGTAGCGCTCGGTGCCGGAGACGCCGTCCTCGTTCCAGTTGGTCGGCTCGTCGAAGGGGCTCATGAAGAGCTCCCACAACCGCAGCGGATCGGCGCCATACTTCGCGATCATTTCATCCGGCGTGACGACGTTGCCCTTGCTCTTCGACATTTTCTGGCCGTCGCTGGCCCAGACCATCCCCTGGTTGCGAAGCACCGAGAATGGTTCACTGAAGTTGATTATGCCTTCGGTTGCCATCACCTTGGTCCACATCCGCGCGTACAGAAGATGCATGACGGCGTGCTCGGCGCCACCGACGTAGAGGTTGACCGGCAGCCAGTAGTCCGCGGCCTTGCGATCGAATGGAGCCTTGGCCTCATGTGGCGAGGCAAAGCGCAAGAAATACCACGATGAGCACGCGAAGCCATCGAGGGTGTCCGTCTCGCGCTCTGCCGGTCCTCCGCACTTCGGGCAAGTCGTGTTGACGAATTCAGGAACATTCGCGAGTGGCGACCGTCCCGTTCCCGAGGGCTGGTACTGCTTCATTTCAGGCAACAACACAGGAAGCTGCACATCCGGCACCGCTACGATGCCATCGGTCTTGCAGTATACCATCGGGATCGGCGCCCCCCAGTAGCGTTGGCGCGATATGAGCCAGTCCCGCATCCGATAGCTTACCGTAGGCTTGCCGATCTCATGCTCGATGGCGTACTTCCCCACCGCCTGGATTGCCTCATTGGTAGGCATCCCCTCGAGGAACCCCGAATTCACCGTGATCCCGCGCTCGCTGTAGGCGCGATCCCTCGGCGCCGTGCTCCCATCGGCGGGCGCGGTCACCACCGGAATCTCGAGGCCGTACTTGGTGGCGAATTCGAAGTCGCGCTGGTCCTCACCCGGGGCCGCCATAATCGCGCCGGTGCCGTATCCCATCAGGACGTAATCCGCGATCCAGATCGGAATGTCCTTGCCGGTGAAGACGTTGCGCGCGAATGCGCCGGTGAACTCGCCGGTTTTTTCCTTCGCGGTCGAGAGCCGCTCGATTTCGCTCTGCACCCGCGCCTGCGCGACGTATTTTGCTACCGCCGCGGTCTGCTCACTGCTCGTGATCTCCGCGACCAGCGGATGCTCCGGCGCCAGCACCATGAACGACACTCCGAACACCGTGTCGGGCCGGGTGGTGAAGAAGCGGACTTCCTTGCCCGGATGGCCGCTGACCGGGAACGCCAGTTCCGCGCCCTCGGAGCGGCCGATCCAGTTGCGCTGCATCAGCTTGATGGGCTCGGGCCAATCGATTTTTTCCAGGTCGTCGAGCAGCGCGTCAGCGAACGCGGTGATCCTGATGTACCACTGCTCCAGGTCCTTCTTCGAAACCGGATTGTCGGTGTGCCGCCAGCAGCATCCGTTGACCACCTGCTCGTTGGCCAGGATGGTGCGGCACAGGTCGCACCACCATTGCGAGCCGGTCGCGCGGTACGCCAGCCCCCGCTTGTATAACAACAGGAAGAACCATTGCGTCCATTTGTAGTATTCGGGCGAGGACGAATTGATCTCGCGGGTCCAGTCATACGCGCAGCCCGAGATGATGAGCTGGCGTTTGAAGTTGGCGGCGTAGCGCGGCACCGTCTCGCTCGGATGCGACTGGCGCAGCAGCGCCTCGTTTTCGGCGGGCAGCCCGAACGCGTCCCATCCCATCGCATGCAGGACGTTGAACCCCGCCATCCGCTTGTAGCGCCCGATGACGTCGCAGGGGACGTAGTTGTGCAGATGGCCGACCGAGAGCCCGGCGCCGGACGGATAGGGGAACATTTCGAGGACGTAGAATTTCGGCTGCGCGGGATCCTCGCGCGTCAGGTAAAGCTGCGCGCGTTCCCATTCCGCCTGCCATTTCGGCTCGATCGTTTTCGGGTCGTAACGTTCTTCCATGTGCCGCCTGCGAGGGTGATGTTATGCGAGTTTAGCGTGCCCGGGGCCACGGCTCCATCGCGCCGGGTCTTTGCCGATCTGGATGGGGCGTCATTGCTGCCGCATTTCTTAGCCGAATGGCGTGGTGACGCTTAAGGATCCGAATCTAACCTTTGGTAGGCGGCGAATCAGGTCAAACTCGACGGGGGATACGGGATAGAGAAATTCTCAGGCCACTCCCTTGGCTGAGATGCCGCCCGATATATAGGAGCCTCCCATTACATCAGACGCTGAATTAGTTGATGCACGTTGAGCACTCTGAAGTTCCTCATCGGGACACGCCCGAACAGACCGTCAAGTTCTCCGTCGTGGGTCACGAAAATTTCCGCCGCACCGGCAGCCGAAGGCGCGTGCTGCAAATCCCGCGAAGCAGAGCTTTTCGGTTTCTTGCCTTCGACCGCGGTTCGATAGATGAATGACATACTGAGGCCGACAAAGGCTCGAACGCTTGGTATCTTTAGGAGGTTCTCGACTCCACGCCGTTCGCATTGCTCGCTGACGCCAAATGATCGAGCGAAGGCGAGCGCGAAGTCGCCTGCGCTCTCCTCGAAATACTGCCCGAAGGTAAGAACTTCGCCCTCCTTTCGAAATTCCTCTATCTGGGGCGCCACCTCGTCTCGCGTTCGCATAACCTTACCGAGAAACCTCGTTTTCTGTTGCTGATCTTCGCTGGCGAGGGACTCAAACCTGTTGTTGTCGCGGCCGCGCAGAGTTGCAGTCCGGATCTTTGCGACTATATTGTCTTTTTCAAATGGCGATGCTCTCTCGCCGTTCGAGGCGAAGTGCCGTATGTCGTCTTCCAGTATAAAGCAGTGAGGTTTGACAAAACGCGCCCAGTCACTAAGGCTAGCAATAAGGTCGAGTTGAGGCCTTACGATCTCGGGACGTTTGTGTTGAGCGGCAATTGTTTCTTGAATGTTCAGGATGTTGGAGATGATTTTCAATCGCCCTGAAGCCACCAAGTCGTGTATTCGAGCAAGGTCCGTTTCCGTCACGCCTCCGGTCTTCTTGAGTAAGTTGTCGAAGACGTTCGTATCGAAGTAGGCGAGAATTGGTTCGCAACTCATTGGAATAGAGAAGGGTGACTGTGACTCAAGAAAGCGTGCGGCCCGGATTCCTTGAGAATCTTATCGAGAAGGAATGAGTCCAACGCGCTGACCCCCGCTCCTCCCGCTATCCCATAGGCCGGAATGAGGCCAACTCCTGTCCCGACCAAAAACCGAATAGCTTTGCCTAACCGACTTTGAAAGACCGAGGCCAGTTTCTCTCGAAAACTCCGGACCCGGTCTTCGATTTCCTTGTCAGAATCATTATCAATTGACTCAAGCCAATTTCTAAATTCGCGACATTCCGATGACTCGCGGATCTCCAAAAGCTTTTCGATGCGAAACCCTTCCCGCACTTCGCTAAGGTCTTGTAGGTGCGCAATTTCCACGACGCGATGAAGCCGACGTTCTTGATCGGTCGGTCCAAATTGATCGGATAGGAACTTTAGGCGGTGCTCAAACACCGCACGCTCTTCATCTAGCATGCCGGACAATGCCGAATAATTTTTCATATAGGCGAGGCGCAAATTAAGCGAAGCGACTCCGCGCAAGGCTGCCGCTATCACGGCGCGGGTACTCTCTTCGTCCAGACTGAAGGCACGCGAAATGTCGGATTCAGTATCAATTTCGCTGTTGTCTGACATTCGTAGCCGAAGAGAAAAATCATCTCGCGCTACGTTCTTCCCAAGCTTTTTGCCAAGAACCAACTGCGCTGCCACGGATACCAAAGCTGGATCTCCAAAAAAATCGCTTATGGCCTGGGCCTTGACGGCGGTCATATCCTCCTCCGACAGCGGCGTCACCATGACTTTCGCGATTGCTTCTCTAAGCTTGACCAACTGTTTGCGGGAGACCCCTTCGATTTTATCGACCCGACGCATTGCATTATGACCATATTCTTTAGCGTCCCCCGACCGGATCGATACGATTGCAAATTGATTCATGGGAGTATTTGCGTTCCTTACGTCCGCGATGTGGCAAACGTCGCAATGAATGCCAAGGGCGCCGGATCGCAGCAGAGCTAGCATTCCATCAACGCCGAAAAGCCGCACCATGTGGGGGATTTCGGCGAGGCCGCACGATTCGATTATAAGACGATCGAAGAGCAGGATACGCCGCAGAAAAGCGCCATGATCGAAATCGACCACGATATCATCGTTGGGCATCTCTCGGCGCGTTGCACGAGGGCTCATCAAGCGCCTGCGATAGTTTAGTGGCATATTAGCGCTACAGCGCGTCGTTCACTGACGGGTGTAGGCATCATCCAGCATGCGCGTGCTGGGTGATAAGTCAAGCAATGTTTTGGCATTCAGGGCGCGCTGATGTGCTCGCCTGCCTGAGCAATCGTCAACTCTTTTTTGAGACCGCCGCGTATCTCATCTTTGGTGAGAGGCTTCGACAACTTAATCAGAATTAGCTGCGACAGCGAGATGCCAGCTTCTCCGGTCGAGATTATCCACGTCGCACGGCTGTGATTGGTCAGTTCCAAAGTGATGCGGTTGTCATAACCAGGATCAATCTTTGGAGCTGTAACGTGAATCCCAATCCCAAATCGGGCGTAGCTGCTCCGTCCTTCAACTAGCCCCATTAAATCGTTGGGCATATGCACCGTTTCTAGAGTCTTAGCTAAGACGAATTGATTCGGCTTCAGGTCCCAATGATCGACCTCATGGTGATCCCAAAGTTCAGACGCCTTTAGAATATCCTTCGCGTATCGTAGGTCGAACGCGCCGATATAAGGGCTTTGTTTGAAAGTAGAAAAGATGGGAGCCACCTTGAGGTCGATACTGCACTGATCTATTGATGCAACCTTCGGCGAGATGACCAAACTTCGATAGTCCTTTGGCTTTTTCGCCCCCGCCTTGAGTCGAACGAGTATCTCCCGTCTAGAAAGCACCATGTTCAATGAACGAAGGGTCAGCCTGTAGTGAATTGCTGGTTGTTGGCGACTGCCCCTCTATAGCAACCACTATATGGTCCGAACTTACGCCCAAAACAACCCCTCTGACATAGTCTTTCCCACTCTGAGTCTTATTCTTTAGCTCTTTGACATTTACAAAACCGAACCATTCCCCCAGTTTGCTTTTGACGTAAACTATCCGCTCATCGGGGAAGGGACCACCTCTGACTTCGCAAGGTAGCCAAATGCTCTTTCCTTTTGTTATTTGGTGCTTCATGTCCTTCCCTCCGCACTTTCGCTATATTTTCGCCTTACTCGGATTATGTATCAACAGCAGTGGATAATGACAAGCGTTGTATTTAATTTCGAGCCATTCCGCCAACGTCCTGTGACCTGACGGGTGCGTGTGATCCACAATGGGCTGTAGAACCGCACATGTTATCCACACATCATATCGAAAAATGACGCAGCAATCTGAAACTAAATGCGGCTGGGGATGATCGCGTGTGGATACCGGATTTTCCGGCGCGACGCGAAAACCGCTCACTACTGGTAGGCCTGAACTCAATCAGCAAACTCAGTACATTGAAGTTTGGTTGACCGCATCCGATCCGCGCGGTAAACGTTTGTCAACTAACACCCGGTAGGAATGTGAATCAGCTTATCTCCATCGTCACCGATTCCAGCGTCGATTTGCCCGCCGCCGAGACCGCGCGCGTTTGCCGACGGCAAACTTACACAAGTGACTAGCTCTTCTTCGATTTGCCGACTTTGAACGGATGCTTTTGACCTTGATACACATCCGACGCGCGCCCACCATAGCCAAGATTTTTGGGCAGCGCCTTGTCGAGCTTTAGAAATGACAATTGGCAGGGACGGTCGACTAGCGGCGTAAGCTCGATATCGAGTTTGCCGTTGTTCATAATTTCGAGAACGATTGGACCCTCCCATCCGGGCTGAATCCAAGGCGCCGTCTGATGCATGCTGAGCCCCACCCGCGCGTAGGTCGTGCGACCCTCAACGAGGCCGATTAGGTCCAAAGGAACAGTTACTTTCTCATAGGTCATCGCTAATACGAACTGACCCGGCTCAAGAAGAAATGAGTTGCGTTGGCCCATCGCGTTCTTCTCCGCCAACGTGATTGTTTCCCAGAAACCCAACCGCCCGAGTTCCCCTAAACCACGCGCCACTGAAATCTTTACGCCGGTTAAAGGTCTAAGGATGGTAAATCCGAAACCGAGACGAAGGTCTACCGACGCCTCTCCCCATTGATCATCTTCAAGCGCGGGATTGAAGACGATCCTTCTTTCCTTTACGGCCTTACGTATAGTGGGCTGAGATAGAACCATCGGCTCTGCACAGCTCGATACTTACGCATGCTCCATATTAGAATCGGCCCACTCACGGCCTAACGACGCCAAGCCACGAGCGCTGGTGAAAAATGAGCCAGGGAGTTGTATTTCGATCATATCCCCCTCGACCTTGACGACCTTGCCGAGAATAAACGATTCCGCGCCGCGTTTTTCGACCAATGACGATTTCACAAAGCCCGAAACGATGCCGGTATCGGTACTTATCGTAACGGCCGCGTCATCGAACGGACCGGGCTGCGCTTCACACTTGATCCGAACGATATCGTTTTTCTTGAAAGTCATGGTAGCGCTCCCGATTGTCTTTCGCCTTGTCTTCGCTCTGGGCGCTTTCTTATCAACTGCTGTGGATAGTGACAAGCGTTTTAGTAAACTTCCGGGGTAATGCCAACAACTCGATGGGTGTGAAGGATCCCGCGATCCACAACCGGCTGTAGACGACCACACCTTATCCACACATCATACCGGAAAATGACGCAATGATCTGAAAGCAAATCCGGCTGCGGATGATGGCGTGTGGATACCGGATTTTCAGACGCGACACGCACACCTGGTAGGAAAGTGAATCAGGAAATTTCCGTCGGCACCGATTCCAGCGTCGATTTGCCCGCCGCAGAGATTTAACCCTCGGTAGGAGGCGAATCGGTCAACTCATCTTGGGGTTAGGACAGAATGGGAGCCCGCACTTCCTATCCCGTGAGACACGACCGAGCCGCGCGACGCGCATTGACACAAGCTTCGCCCTACATTATCGGTCCAGTTATGGGGGTGTATATTTCAAAGCGTTGGCGACGCTGGTTCATCGTTGGAATCGGGGCAGTGATGCTGGCTGCGTCGTCGCTCGCGATCGCAACCGGGCCGCGATTCACTGAGGTCCTCGCCAACCCGCTCATAAATATCGGAACCGGCGATCTGCGGCCCGGCGAAGCGAGGTTCTTCGCTTACCAGGACGACGCGGGTAAAAAACTTCGCTTCCTGCTGGCGCGCGACTCCAACGGAAATATCGTGGGCGCCGCCGATGCCTGCGAACACTGCTATTCCTATGGCAAGGGTTACAAGTGTTCGCATGGTGAATTGATCTGTCGATATTGCGGGAATCGGTACAAGCTAAACGCGCTCGGTTCGGGCGTGGCATCGTGCGTTCCGGTGAAAATGCCGTTTCGGATGCGTGGCCAGACCGCCGAAATAAATCCGGCTGACCTTGAACGTAACCGCGGGCTGTTCTAGAACTAGCAATCAGGCTGATGGGGCAAGCATTTTCAAATTTCGAGCGGCGAGTTCTGAGTTCGATGATCGCCGCCCTCATTCTCCTGGGCAGCCTTTCGCTTGCCGCCGGGGTGGTCATAGCATCCGGCCCCCGCCATCCCGAACTGACTGTCAATATTTGCCAGCCGCTCCAAAATTCCTGTGTTACGACGATCACTTTGCTGGCGCGTCCCGCAACCGGCGTCAGCACCCGCTTCGCTTTATACGATTCAGGCTCAATAGTCGTCAGAACTTTAAGCCGACCGAACGGCAACCCTTCGGCCCCGGACACCCCTCCGCCAGAACCAATCGTCTAGTCCCTTTTTTCTCCGCACATTCAGTGTTGTTTGACGTGGCGCCTGCCTCGGTTTGCGCGCGCGTAGCATCGCGCGGCCTGTCGGCGCGGCTTTATGGGGACCATTTATGAGATTGAGTTCTGGAATTCAGGCTCGAGCGGGAGTTCGAGCATCGTGCTGCAAGGTCATCAGGTTTGCGTCGGGCCTGTTCGCTGCCGCGCTGTTAGTGGTTGGACTGACTCCCGCATTCTCGTGGGCCTGCGCATGCGGATGCAGCGTGTTTGACGTTGGAACTCCGTCGCTGCTTCCGGACGGTCCGGGAGGCACGACCTGGCTCGAATATGACTTCATGAATCAGTACATCAACTGGCATCATGCCGAGCCCGCTTCCAGAAGCGCCAACGATGATAAACAGATCAAAACGCATTTCCTGACCGTTGGTGGGCAGTACATGTTCAGTCACGATTGGGGTGCGATGATTACCGTGCCCTATACGATCCGCACCTTCCGAACCGCCGGCGATGCACCGGGCGAAATCGATCAGTTCAATCACGCGAATTTTGGCGACGTCCGCCTCTGGGGAATGTACACCGGGCTGCTCGAGGACATGTCATTAGGTTTGCTGGCCGGCTTCAAACTACCCAGTGGCGACTACACCTATTCAAATTTCGACCGCGACACCTCGATCGGAACCGGCAGCACCGACCTGCTGGTAGGCGCCTACAAGTTGGGCAACTTCCCGACTCACCTCGGCGAGCTGCCGCTGACCCTTTTCGGCCGGCCATTCAGCTATTTTGCCCAGGGGCAGTATGAGTATCCCTTCCTCAGCAACGGCAACTATGTCCCGGGCAAGGAAGTCGACGCTGCGATGGGCTCTTTCTACAACTTCGGGCAAGTTGGACCGCTCAAAGAACTCGCCCCGATGTTGACCCTTTATGGGGCGTTTCGCTCCCATGATCAAGGCAGCCAGGCCGACCCACCCAACAGCGGTTACGAGCGCATCATACTTGCGCCCGGCGGCGAGATCCGGGTCGGCCCAGTGCGGTTTTATGCCGACTTTGAGGTGCCGGTGTTTCAGCATTACAACGGCGATCAGTTGACTGCGCCGTATGCTGTCAAAACTATCATCAGCTACGACTTCTAGGTCGACGGTGGAGTGATGCGTCGTTTTCTTCAGGTGTCCCTGGTCGTGCTCGCCGCGGTCGGCGGCATGAACTCATCACCGGCAACCGCCGCTGCGGAACTGGGCCAGCCGGCGCCGGCGCTGAGCGTGGAAGAACTGAATGGCAACTCATTCGATTTAGCGAATGAGCGAGGCAAGGTTACGATCGTGAATTTCTGGGCCACATGGTGCGAGCCGTGCCGCAAGGAAATTCCCGCGATCGAAGCAGTCTTTCAGCGCTACCATGGGCAAGGATTGGAAGTGATCGGAGTAAGCGCGGACCGTGCCCACGATCGAGCGAGCGTAAAGGAGATGGCGCAATCGATGGGCTATCCAGCGGCCATGCTGGAGGATGCCGAGCGCAACGGCTTCGGAGCGCTGACCGAGTTGCCGGTGACCTATGTGATCGATCGCGACGGCATCGTGCGTGACGGCTTCACGCCTGACCAGGGCGCGCTCACGGAAGCATCGTTGACGAATGCGGTGGTACCCTTGTTGCAACAAAAACCCGCCGCGATTGCTACCACTGCGGAAACCGCTCCGCCATCGACATCCAAACACAAGGGTTTTTGGAAACGACTATTTCGGGAGTTTTAAGATGATTCTTGATTCCCATCCGACCGGTTTCCGATCTCACTTGATGTGCGCCGGCTTCATCGGGTGGCCTAAGTGACCGCACAAGCTGCGATAACCGATCGAGATGCAGCGCCGCCGATCGACGCGAACCATCGCGCATGGCAAATTCTTCGCGATCTCGCGATGGTCGCAGTGCTCGTGTCGTTATCCTGCGGGGCGGGCTTGGCAATAAACCATTTTTCATCGCATCCACTTCCGATCGTTTACCAGACCCCGGAGCAGCGCTTCGATCAGGAGCTGACGACGCTGGTGGCGGCCGCGCCGTTTGCGATCGCCCCCGCGGCAACCGTGAGTCTCGCCGATTTCCGGACCGCGGCGGAAACCAAAAGCGCACTCATCCTCGATGCGCGACCGGCGGTGTTCTATGAGCGCGGACATGTTCCGGGAGCGCTGAATCTTTCGCGCGACGATTTCGCGAATGACTATCATCGTCTCGCCGCCACGCTTAAAGCGGCGCAGGCGAAACCAATCATCGTCTACTGCTCCGGTGGCGCGTGTCATGACAGCCGCCTCGTGGCGAATGCCTTACTTAGTCTCGGCTTCAGCAACGTCAGCATCTACCCCGGAGGATGGGAGGAGTGGTCCGCGGCGCATCTGGCGCAAGCTACTGGAAAGGCTCCATGACGACACCTGGCACAAGCATAAGGCGCTACCAGATAGTCGCGGTAAGTTTGCTCCTCGCCGCAGTATTCATTTACGCGTCGCTGGACAAGTTTCACGATCCGTTGCAGTTCGCCGATAGCGTGGCCGCATTCGGAATCCTTCCGGCGGCGATAGTCACCGTGTTTGCGCTGAGTCTGCCGCCCTTCGAGCTCCTGTGTGGTCTGTTGATGCTCACGCCGTTTACCCGCCGCGTGGCCGCGCTGGCCCTGGCCCTGGTTACCGCGATGTTCTTCACAGCGTTGGCGTCAGCGTTGCTGCGCGGTCTCACGCTGGATTGCGGATGTTTCGGGACTGGCGCGCCGTCGCGCCCCAGGATGTGGCTGGAAGCCGCCCTCGACATTGTGCTGTTCTGCGGCGCCCTGCTGGTTTACCTGCGCTCCGCCAGCGCAAAGACGAACAATGGAAAATCACTTCGATAGGAAACTAACTCACTCTGTTAATAACGGAGCAACTATTATGATACGCAAAGCTCATCGTGGTTCGATCGAGCTATCGGCTCGACTCTTGACTGCATTCAAATTCATGACCGTAGCGATCATGATCCTAAGTATTGGCGCCGTCAGCTCCTGCCGCCGTTCTGAAACCGCGGCGCTGCAAACTAACTGTCTAACCGACGTCAAATTGACCGACCAGAACGGCAACGCGGTCTCACTCACCTCGCTCAAGGGCAAACCGATGCTGGTGGACTTCATCTACACCTCGTGCCCGGGACCGTGCCTGATGGAAACCGCCAAGTTCGCCAACGTCGCGCTCCGGTTGGGAGACAAACTCGGCTCCGAAGTCGTACTCGTTTCGATCACTGTCGATCCCGAGCATGATGGTCCCAAACAGCTGCATGACTATGCCCAGCAGCAAGGTGCTGACGAGAAGGGTTGGTACTTCCTGACCGGATCGCCCGCCGACATCGATCGCGCGCTAGCCGGATTCAAAATCTTGCGCGAGAAGGAGCCCGATGGCTCAGTCGGTCACATCGTCAACATGATTCTGGTCAATGGCGACGGCGCGGAGGTTCATCAGTACAGCGGCGAGGTTGCGAAGGCGCAGGACCTCGCCCGCGACCTGACCAATCTCAGCAAGGGCTGAGGACCGATGTCGCGTACCACATTGCTGGCGCTGGCCGGGAGCGCGCTATTCGCGATAGCGGCAGCGACCTGGCTTATCGCCGGCGGAGCATTGTTCGAAAGCGCCGACGCATCGGCTCCGATGATGTGTTCCGGCGGGCGATGCTGTTGCGCGCGAAGAAAGATCACGGCCGGTGGCGCTGACCTCGCCGGCGATCGCTTAACCATGGATCCGGAGCAATTTGTCGGCCCGGTGAAAGACGCCTACCAGTTCGCCGGCAAACATCCGGAGCTGATTTCACAGCTATGGTGCTATTGCGGATGCGACAAGACCGACGGTCACCGCAGCCTGCTCGACTGCTATCGCGGCAATCACGGCGCGATTTGCGCGATCTGCACCGGCGAAGCTTTGATGGCCAGGCAGTTGTCAGTACAAGGCTCTCCGGTCGACCAGATTCGCGAGGCGATCCGCCAGCGTTACGAATCGGCGGAATGACTGCGCCCGTCAACCCAAGAGCCAGCGCGTTGCGCTTCGAGAATTGCCCGCTATCGCTCAGGCCAGGGAGTTGCGCGATCTCGCCAATCCGGGTGACCGGCTGGAAAAGCTGCGCGGAGATCGCGCGGGACAATACAGCGTTATTAACTAACAGTCTGGCAGGAAAGTGAATCAGGAAATTTCCATCGTCACCGATTCCAGCGTCGATTGACCCGCCGCCGAGACCGCACCGCTCCAGGTCGCCGAGATGAGCGAAGCGCTAAGCGACGTCGGCTCGCACGCCGGCGCGACATCGAGCTAAACGCGCCGAAGAGTGTCACCACAGAGGCACAGAGACACAAAGGTTCAGAGAAAAAGCTGCCTGAATTTCCGTGGCTGCTGACTCAGTGTCTCCGTGCCTCCGTGGTTTACTCTTCTCTTCTGCCTGGCCTCCGCGGCTGTCGAATTCGACGATCTATCAGGAACGCGCAGGAAGATGTTTCCCATAGGGGGCGTTCGCGAACGCCATTAGGACTCTTCGGAGACGAGAAGGTTGCGTCCGGGTTGAGCGCCGAGATGGCGCACAGATCAAGGTCGCTTATGAGCAGATCCCTGGAAGGTCGAAGTCGCTGAGTGGTGGGGGGGTGTTTCCTTGTTCAGTCATGTCGATAGTGATGGAATCCGTCATGCCACTGATAGTGGTATTCTCTTGCTGCTGAACCAACTTATTGGCAACGCTCAAAGCAGCCAAAATGTCAAAAGTGGCCTGGTTGCCTCGTACGGTGACAGTGCATTCATTGGAATATGCGCTACTGGGCGTCCGGTTCCATCCGGTGCACTGTGGATAAGAGGCTCCAGACAAGACTTTCTTGCGGCAGGTCGTTGGGTCAGTTGATACGATTTGCCACTCAGTAACGACAGTGGGGGTAATTGTTTCCCACCAATCGCTGGTGATCGGTTGTCCTCCTGCGTCAACCGAAACATGGAGCGTGAAATACTGCGTGCTCCCAGAGAGATATGCCAGTGTGCCGGTGATCGGCAGGGTCATTCCCTGGGTTTGAAGAGTGCCGTTATATTGCCCATTGCCGATGAATTCCATCTGGGGAGGGAAGGTAAAAAAGGGCAGAGTCAGCTTCAACGCAGGAGTCGCAGGTGGCGAAGGGGCTGCATCGGGATTGGGCCGCGGGCATTTGCAGATTCCGCCGCCCGTACCGTTACCGACCAGCGCGCCGCATTGGGCTTGCAGATAGGCGAGATTGGTCGGGTCTCCGGTGCCATTGTCGAAAAGCGGCGATTCGGTAAGACCGCCTCTGATGGTACTGATGCCGTCGGCGGTAACTATTGTCTGGTTGTGAACAATGCTACCGAGCAGGTTGCTTGCAGTGGTGACGCTGTAACCCGGATTATTGGTCGGATCGCATCCGCCGTTGCACGCCGCGCTCTGCGTGGCTGGGCAGAAGAAACCATTGCCAGGAGATCCGGACGGAACAAACGGCACATTGGTACCCACGGCGACGATAGCGATTGAACCGTTGCCGTTGTCTTGACCCGCTGCACTTGAGATTCCCCAGTTAGCGGTAAAATCATTCTCAACTGAGAACGTCTCGATTCCCGCCGGGGTTAGCGGGCATCCGCAGCACTCACCCATCTCCTGGTCGTCGTCGAACACATAGATCATCGCGCAGGTGTTTGCCGCCGCACCTCCAAGACTAGGATTGGCAAGATTAGGATTGGCGCTGCCGCTCGGGTTAAGCAGAGTGATGATGTTATCGCCCGCACCTCCGGGTGCGCCTAAGGTATTGTAGTAAGTCCAGAGAGTCTGGCCCGGTAGACTGCCGGTGACCTGCGCGGAATTCACTCCGCCGTCGCGTAAACTACCTGCTGAAGCTGCGACTCCCCGCAGCGTCGCGGCAATCACCAGAATAGCGACCGTCAATCGAGGCCCACCAAGCCTGCGTCGTCCATTTGCCCTTGAACGCCTCATCGACTCACCCGCGACTATCTGGAATTGCAACCAGGGAGGTTCCCTATCTCATAACTATCACAAACGCTTCGAGCTAGAATTTCCGTTGGTCGTGTGATTACAACAAAAGACCACTGGTGACAAGCTTTAAATTTAATCTAGACCTTAAACAAGAAGAGAATTCAGAAGCCGATTCCGCGTCTTTGCCGATGGCCGCGAGTGCCTGTTGACCCGGGCCCGATGGGCGCGGTAAACGCTTATTAACTAACGCTTGGTAGGAAAGTGAATCAGCTTATCGCCATCGTCACCGATTCCAGCGTCGATTTACCCGCCGCCGAGACCGCGCCCCGCGCCGGCATCGAGACCGCGCCACTCCCGGTCGCATTCGCGACCGAGTTTTTTCTCTTAGAATCGCAGATTCTGGTCTGAGCGCTACGCGGGAGAAGTAGCGCCTCGCCGCCGGGCGGTGCGCCATCCGGACGGGCTGCATTTGAATTCGTCCCGGAACCATCGCGAGAACGCACTCAAGGCCGAGAAGCCCATTAATTCGGATACGATGTACAGCGGGCGGTCGGTCGACTCGACATACTGTTTCACCATTTCGGCGCGCACCTGATGGAGCACGGCCGAGAAAGAGGTGCCCTCCCGTTGGAGGTGGCGCTCGACGGTCCTGGCGGCGACTCCGAGTTGTTTGGCCATCGCTTCCAGCGAGAAGCTTCCGGAGGGCACCCGAACCCATAACATCTCCCGCACCCGATCGCTCATGCTGACCGGTCCATTGAGCAGCAGCGCATCCAGATACTGGCGGGCGTAGCGCGCCATCTGCTGATCCGAATGGGGAAGTTGCCGGTCGAGATCTTCCTCGTTGCACACGATGCCGTTGAAGTCGCGTCCGAATTCCACGCGCGCGCCGAAGACTCTCTTGTGGACCGCGAGATCGCGCGGCGCGCCGTGCGTGAAGCAGACCGTACGGGGCCGCCATGAGTCGCCGAGAAAGGTGCGCAAGGTCCTGCCGAGCACGCCTACACACAGTTCGATCGCCTGGCGCGCCGGTGCCGGGGTCTCAAACCGGAGTTCCGGTCTGACCGTAACGAGGCCGTCCTCCACGTCGATCCGAGGATTGAGCGCCTCGTTGTGCAAGCGAATGTATTTGAGCAGCGCCTCGAGCGCTTTCCTGGCGGTCGGACCTTCGCGCACGATCAGAGCCAATGGGCCCAGATTCGACAGCAAGCGATGCTCCGAGAGCCGCAGCCCGAAACTCTCTTCCTGCGTCCGCTCCGCGGAATCCTCCAGGAGTTTGCGGCCCGCGTCGGCGGCAATCTTCAGGTCCGGATCGTGAAGACAGGCACGCGGCAATCCGGCTGCTTGAAGCAGTGGATAGGGGTCGAGCCTCAGTAAGCCGACCAGCTCGAGGTACCCGGTGAGTGATGCTGCGCGAACTAGATGCACTGCCAAACCGCTGTCGTCGGATGTTAAATCAATGTCGTCTTATGTCAAACAGAGTGCTTTCCATTTCCGTATCCTGCCTCGTGGGTTAGCCGGGTTCCAAAAATTCTCGAACCAGTCAAAGAGGAGAAAAGTTATGTATTTCACCGATGATTCGTTGCTGCCGGAAAACCAGGAACCGCTGATCATAACCGCCGCTCCGTATGGTCCGGTCTGGATGCCGGCCGACTACCCCGAGGACATTCCAGTGAGCTGGGATGCTCAGGTTCAGAAGGCGGTCGATTGCTACAACGCGGGCGCCACGGTGCTGCACGTCCATGTACGGGATCCGGAGACTGGCCACATCTCGAAGAACTTCCAACAGTACAGCGATCAGATCGGGCGTCTACGCAGGGCCGTACCCAAGATGATCCTGCAAGTCGGCGGCTCGATCTCGTTTGCTCCGGAGGGCGAGGAGGCGGCGCACTGGCAGACCTACGACACCCGGCACATGCTCACCGAGATCGATCCGAAGCCGGATCAGATCACGGTCGCCATCGGCTCGTCACTGTATGACATGACGCCGCTCACCACCGTAGAAGACGTCGAAGGGACGCACATCGCAAATCCCAAGGCCATGTGGCAGTACGCCCAGATGGTCGCTGATTCGACTCCGGAGTTCTATATCGAGCACCTGAGGCGCCTAAGGAAGAGCGCGATCCAGCCCTATTTCGCGCTCGCCTCGATCTACCAACTAGCGATCGTGGAGCGTCTCATCCGCCAGGGTGTCTACATGGGACCGATGAATGGGTTCTTCAGCATGGTCGGCGGCGGTTGCGCAGGCGCTAATCCCCTCGACTGGATGGAGCTGATCCGCCGCACGCCGCATGGCTCGGTGTGGACCTATCAAACGATGTGGCGTTACAGCTGGCCGCTCGCCTCCTTCATGATCACACTCGGGCAACACACCCGCGCCGGCATCGAGGAGAACCTCTGGGACGCAAAGAAGGGCGGCCAGCGCATCACCTCCGTGCAGATGATCGAGAAGAACGTGCGAATCGCACGCGAGCTTGGCCGTGAGATCGCGACCCCTGAGGACGCGCGCCGGATCATGAAGATCGGGACCTGGTACAACACGGTCGAAGAGACGCTCTTCAACCTCGGCTTGCCGCCCAGCCGCACGGACGGCCAGAAGGGCTTCCTCGTGTACGACAGCGATGGGCGGATACCCAAGGCGGCACCAGCCGGCCCTTCGAGTTCGACGCATATCCTGTAACGCGGCGGGAGATCACAATGACCAAAGACCAAATGCCGGAAACAGGGCCATGGGATGCGGCGCTGGCACAACTGCGCGAGTGGGACCCATCGTGGGCAGAGACTTGCTTCAAAATGTCCACCAATCCGTGGACCAGCGGGGTTCTGCCTCGCAAGACGGTCGAGTTGATTGGTGTCGCGCTGAATGCTGCTTGTACGAACCTCAACCCTGACGGGACTCGCCGTCACATTCGCGCGGCCCTTGAAGCGGGTGCGAGCCGCGATGAAATCCTGATGGCGCTCAAGGCGGCCTTCGGACCCGCGATCCATTCGTGCAGTTTGGGCGCCCCGATTCTCCTCGAGGAGGCGAAAGCAGCCGGGCTGACGCGCGCAAAGCGTTCGAACAATACCCCTACTCCCGCCTGCGACAAGATGCGGGCGGCCGGCCAGTGGAATGAAGCATGGAATCCGTTCTTTGAACTTGACCCGGTGTGGACCGATGAGTTCATGGCAGTCGGGATGGGCATCTACGGGAGCGGGGTAATCACCCCCAAGCTTATCGAACTCCTTAGTATCGCGCTTGATGCTTCTTTCACGCATATGTATGCACCGGGGACGCGCCGTCATATCAAAGCCGCTCTGGGGCTTGGCGCGACGATGGAAGAGATCATGGAGGTGCTGAAGTTGTGCGTTGTCCAGGGAATTCAAGCATGCAACTTGGGTGTACCGATCCTCGCTGAAGAGATCGCGAGGCTGTCAGCGACACCCAAGGAGGCATAGGTCTGGTGAGGCATCGTCCTCGAGGGCCGACTGAGAGCCCGGCGCCGGACGGATAGGGGAACATTTCGAGGACGTAGAATTTCGGCTGCGCGGGATCCTCGCGCGTCAGAAACCTTGTGCTGGACCGATCTGTGGTGCGCGCACAGGCTTCGCCATGCCATAGAACACGATCATTCCCTGCCCGCCGCAGCGGGTCGAAAGCCCCTCGTCGGGCTTGCCGTAGCAGGAAGCGGGATCCTGCCAGTTGTTGGAGACCCAGACGTTACCGGCCGGGTCAATCGAGGCGTCGACGAGCATCTGCATGCCACCGCCCTGGTAGCCGCCGGGCGGAGAAATAGGGTCGCCGGTTTTCATGCCGGGTGGACATGTCTC
Organism: uncultured delta proteobacterium; assembly: GCA_963761255.1. GTDB lineage: Bacteria > Desulfobacterota > Binatia > Binatales > Binataceae > DATGKG01. The sequence goes on along the minus strand of CAVXGH010000005.1, from coordinate 503,829 downwards.
AGGTCTCGCACCACACAATTCAGTGATCCCTCCTCCAGGCGCAAAGTTTGAAACCCAGGCATGGTCGTTGCCGTCGATCGATACCGCCCAGGCGCCCCAGATACTGCCGGGATTGAATGGTGATCCCGGCGCCGGAGTGCCGTCAGGCCGCAGCATCGACACGCTACCTAACCCTCGATGTGACAGCAGGTCTTTGAGCGCGACCTGATCAATCGCCGTGGCCGTGCCGCCGGTCATCTTCAGTTCGAGCAGATGCAACTTGGTTTTCAGCGTTAACCCCGAACCCACCGTGTTGGCGATCCAGACGTTGCCCTTGCTGTCGACAGCCATACCCTTGCCGCTGCCGCCCCCGGTCTTGAAGACCTCGACCCTGGCTGGATCGGCCGCCGGGAAGCGTGTCACCGTGGCACCGATAGCGTTGGAAATCCAAATCCGGTCCTGCTGGTCGATCGCAAGACCAAACGGGCCGCTCAACTTGCAGGGACTATCCTTGTTCGGCTTACCGTTGGTGGACTCGCAGTAGAACTTCGCCTTGCTGGGATCCCCCTGGGGCATGTACACGACCTTGTCGTTGGTGAAGTCGAGTGCCCAGACGTCGCCACTGGGCGTGACGATGATCCCCTGCATGAAACCGAGCTTGCCGCCGAAGTTGTAGCCCTCCGGTGGAGACAGCGGTTTACCGTGGTGGTCGAAGAGCGAAATAGTCTTGCCGCTGGTGCTGTCAAACCACACTCGATCGTTGGCATCGATTGCCGTACCGAACCCCGGACCCTGGAGTCCGCCGCCGGAAAATCCTGTAGTCATCGGCGAAAGCGGCCGGCCGTTCGGGGCGAACTCCGCCATGTTGCCATCCCACAAGGCGTCATGCCCCTGCGACCCAACGATGAAATTGGCGCCGCTCCACGCGTCGCCCTGGCTGTCGAACATCACTTTGGCGCCACCGGCGTAACCACCACCGGCGAACTTGAGCGGGAGTACCCATGCGCTGGGTGCAAAGCTCAGATACGGCATGAACGGCGTTGAGCGCAATCCTCGTGGTTTCATCGGATAGAACTTACCGAGAAGCGCGAAAATGCGCTCCGGCTGGTAGGCCATATTGTGCGCAATTGATATCGCCGCGCTGAGCGTGTCGGCCGGTTCCTTGCCATCGCGGCCCACGGCGGCGATAAAGAGGCTCTTGCATGCGTCTTGCGTCACGTTCGTAATGCAACCGGAGAGGACGTTCGACAAAGTACCGAAGTTGGCCATGGTCGGCGTCTCAGTACTGTTGAAGCCGTCCTGAATCATTTCGCCGTAGCCGCCCGTCGCCAGATCGACGAAGTTCGATACATTGCTCGCTGCGATTCGGAGACCAAGGGGGTTACCCTGGATTGCGCCGCCATCTAGAAACTGCGCGTTGGTCCATACCGAGGCGACGGTAGTGAACTCGTTGATCACGACCTGAGCTGGGGGCCTGGTGCCGACCACCGAGATTAATGCGATCGCCGGGTTGTCCCCGCCATCTTTATTGGCCGTCGGAATTCCACCCTTGGCAATCATGTAGAGCGAGCTGTCCGGGCTGGTCGTTTCTCCCACACTCAGTGTAAATCGGCCGTCGTCGCCGCTTTGAGTCTGCGCCAATTGCCTGGGCGCATCGGCGCTCGCGGACCATAGAGTCACCGTCGATTTTGCGATCGGAGCGCCTGCGCCGAGCACCTGACCCTCGATGCTATCGGCCGCACAGACGCGACCGGCGTGTAGAACAAAGGAAACCGCAAGTGTGGCAACCAGCAATCTACATATCGAGGTGTAATTGTGAACATTAACTTTGGGGTTCATTTTTCCTTCACTGAGCGCGGTTCAGTCTCTTTGACCGTTGAATAGTCGGTCATCTTTGAACTCGGAGATATGGGACTTTCGTAGGACTCCTGAGGGTTCGGTCCGATGCGATAATCGCCCGAGAAAAGACGAGTGAGTGCGAGTCCGGCCACCACCCTTACTCGAGCGCTCCGAGTTTTGGGTCAAACCGCACATGCGCAGGCGGGAGAGTTCCTTGACCGCACCCTACGGTCGCGGTAAACGGTTATTAACTAACACTTGGTAGGAAAGTGAATCAGCTTATCTCCATCGTCACCGATTCCAGCGTCGATTTGCCCGCTGCCGAGACCGCGAGCCTTGGCATCGAGACCGCGCCACTCCAGGTCGCATTCTCGACCGAGTTTTTTCGCGATGACGCTCTCGACCGCGCGGAGTTCTATCGCCGCCTGAAAGATGAACCGCGGCTGCCGACCATCGCCGCCGCGATGCCGACCGATTTCCTCGCGGCCTATCGCAAAGCGCATGATCGCGCCGAACGCGTGCTATGCCTCATCAATCCGTTCGAGTCGTGCTCGACCTACACCGCCGCTTATTCTGCGGCCGTGGTCGCCAAACGCGACAGCAAGATCGATGTCGAGGTGATGAATACCGGGCGCGCGCTGACCGCGTTGGGCGCGGTTGCGATCGGCGCGGCGGAGATGGCCGCGCGGGGCGCGGAGCTCAAGGACATCATCGGTGCGATCGAGGAGGCGACACCTCAGATCGACAGTTTCTATGCGCCGGCAACGAGCGAATATCTGCGCCGCGATGGCCGCATCTCTCTATATGAGATGAACGTCGGCCCGCTGCGCGGAATGCTGCCGCTGATTCGCGTATGGGGCCGCATCGCCGTTATCGGCAAGGCGCGCACCCAGGCCGAGAACATCGCGAAGATGCTCGAGCTGGCGCAAAACGAGCTCGGGGGAAGCGAGGCCATCGTGGTCATCACGCACGCCAATAATCCCGAGGGCGCGAAGAAGCTCGCCGCGGATGCGCGTGAGCGCCTCAGATGTGCAAAACTGGTGGTGACTCCGCTCGGGCCTTCGGCCGGCGCATATTGCGGCGAAGGTACAGTGGGGCTGGGCTTTTGTCCGAGTCTGCAAAAACTGAATTGATGGAGCAGCGCTCATGAAATTCGGAATCTTCTACGAACATTCAGTGCAGAAGCCGTGGTCGCGTCAGTCAGAGCTGCGCGAGTACGACCAGGCGATGGAGCAAATCATCCTCGCCGACGAGCTTGGCTTCGATCAGGTCTGGCAGGTTGAGCATCACTTCCTCGAGGAATATTCGCATGGTTCCGCGCCGGAAGTTTTTCTTGCGGCAGCGGCGGCGAAGACCAAGCGCATCCACATCGGGCAGGGAATCTCAGTATGTCTCCCGCCGATGAATCATCCGGCGCGAATCGCAGAACGCGCGGCGATGCTCGATTTGGTCTCCGGCGGCCGCCTCGAATTTGGTACCGGCCGCTCCGCGACGTGGACCGAGGTCGGTGGCTTCAACATCGATCCCGACAGTACCAAGGAAATGTGGGACGAGTGCATCCGCGCGATTCCCAAGATGTGGACCGAGGACGAATTTGAGTGGCATGGAAAGTATTTCTCGATGCCGCCGCGCAATGTGCTGCCGAAGCCGATTCAGGATCCGCATCCTCCCATGTGGGTCGCGGTGTCGTCGCCCGAGACTGCGGTGCAGGCCGCAGAGCGCGGCATCGGAATGCTCGGCGTCACGCTGGGCACGCCGGCAGACTATCGGCGGCTGGTCGCGGATTATCGCCGTATCATCAAGCATTGCGATCCGGTCGGAAAATTCGTGAACAATCAAGTCAACGCGGCGAGCTGGCTGTACTGCGGCGAGGATCCGAACGAAGCCAAAGCGGTTGGCGGCGCGGCGGCGTTTTCATTTTTCCAGACTGCGGCGCATCTGGTCGGCCTCGGTGGGATTTATCCATCGCACGCGTACACCTCGCAGGCCAATGCGACGGCGCTGCTCAGCCAGGCGGAGATTCTCTCACTGCGCGAAGGTTTCCCGGTTGGTTCGCCCGAGGAAATCATCCAGAACATGCGCTACTGGGAAGAGGTCGGCGTCGAGCGCGTCGTGATGCTGATCAACTTCGATCAGGCGATCCCGCATAACAAGGTGCTCGCCAGCCTGGAGCGTTTCGCCAAATACGTGATGCCGGAATTTACCGAAGAAAAAATGGCGGAGCGCGCCAGGAAGGCACCGAGCAGTAAGGGCGGACCGGAAGCGCCTCCGATGCCGCAGGCGTAACATGCCGGATTTCGGAAGAGCCAAACACCAGAAGTACGCGATCGAGCTGCCATCCTCGAAGCCCGAGTATCCGGCGCTGCCGTGGAATTGCACCGATGTTTCGATGATCAATGTCTACTTCGAGGTGCGCAAGGAAATCCTGCTCGACTGGCTGCCCCCGGAGTACGGTCGCACCACGCCTGCGTATTGCAGGCTTTTTATCGTCGATAACTCGCAGAGCCCGGTGGGGCCGTTTCGCGATGCGGTCTTGGGCCTTGGATGTCGGATGAGCATGATGCCGGCGGTTTTTACTGCCGCATCGATCACCAACAGTCACAGCGTACAAGCGGCCGGGATTTTCGAGCGCGGCTACCCCAACGCATTCGGTCACATCACCTTTGAGGCGGATCGCAATCGCGCCCACGCCATCATCAGCGACGAGAAAGGACCGCTGCTCGAGGTCACGCTGCCGCTGCTCCAGACCATCGAGCCGAGCCGCCTCGCGTACGACCATGTCGATGCGATCAAAACGTCGCGCGGAGACGACGGCATCAAGACCGAACTGCTCATCACGGCACCGGATTTGAAAGTCGAGCATGCCGCGATCTGCAAGAACGCGCGCATCGACTATCCCGAGGAACGTCCGGAAAGCGCGTGGCAGATTCTGAACAACCGCAACCTTGTGAGCGCGCAGTTGGTTCGCGGCACGCGCACCTTCGCGGCGGCGAAACCTCCGGGCGCGTAACTACTTTTTGCGCACGATGGTGATTCCGTCGGCAACCGGAATCATCACCGCTTCAACGCGGGTGTCGGTCGCGATGAAATCGTTCAGAGCGCGTATCGCAACTGTGTCCTCCGATTTGTCGCTCGCCTCGACCACCTGACCGTTCCAAAGGACATTGTCGATCAACAGAAGCCCATTGGTGCGAAGGCGCTTGAGGATTTCTTCGTAGTAAATTCGGTAGTTGCTCTTATCCGCATCGACGAAGGCGAAATCCACCGGATGCGAGGCAGGAAGCGCGCGGAGGCTTTCAACCGCCGGCGCGAGTTTGAGAGTGATCTTGTTCGCGACGCCCGCGCGCTCCCAGTAGCGCCGCGCGATCGAGGTCCATTCTTCGTTGACATCGAGGCACAGCAGTTTCCCGTCAGACGGCAGGGCGCGCGCGACGCAAAGGGAACTGTAGCCGGTGAAGACTCCAACTTCGATCGCTGACTTCGCGCCGATCGCACCGGCGAGGAGTCCCATCAGCGTGCCTTGCTCAGGAGCTATCTGCATCCCCGAGATCCTGCCGAGCTTGCGCGTTTCTTCCGCGAGATCGCCCAGAATCGGATCGCCGTTGTGTCCGTGCGCGATCACGTAGTCATACAGGTTCTGATTCAGGTGTAAAAACTTGTCAGATGATGGCATCGAGAAATGCTCCTGATTAGTCGAAATCGAAGGGAAACCGGCATGTGACATGCCGGTTCATGGGATTTTACAGGAGCCAATGCGGCTTTGCAGCGAGCGCGAATCATTCAGCCGTCGCCGCGCAGGAGGCGGAAAATCCTACTTGCCGCCGAGATACCCGTAATCGCCGTGCTGATTGACGGTCAGGGTGCCGGTAAAAATCGAATGCTCATGGCCTTCGGAACCGTCATAGGCGATGCGATACAACATCTCGGGCGAGCCCACCTCGAAGAATTCATCATTGCGATCGAGCACGTAGAGTTGCTCGCGGCCATCGGTATCGGTGGCGCCGACGAACATCGCACCCGACGCGGTCAGAACCGGATCGCCGAGCGATTCGATTATCGCGCCGAGGGGAGTTAGTTGCCCGCGCTGAATTCTGAGATCGAGCAATCCCCGATCGAGGCGGAAGATCACCGGAATTCGCGCGCATCCCGCGAGGATGGCCGCGGTGCCGTCAGTCATCAGCCCGGGGCGACCCGGCGAGACATATGATACCGGTCCCAGCGGCGTGGCGGTGCCGGTCTGCAGCATGCGAACCATCCCGGTACCGTCGTAGGTAAACAGCGCCGCGCCGGTCGGCGTCTTCGCGGTGAATGCGACGAGGGTGCCGCGTGGCGACGCGATTGCACTCGGCAACCCAAACGGCCTTTGATATTGCGTGTGATTGGGGCCGTAATCTCCCTCCACTGCGAGTTCGTGAATTCCCGCGCGAGTGGCGATCAGCAAGGCCTGAAGATGCCGGCGCTCCTGCGCTCCGTCATCGCTCTTGATTGCCGGATGGCGTTCCGAGGGCTTCAGCCAGGCGTTGAACACGACCTCGCCGTGGTCACCCATCTGAGGGCTGCCGAAACTGAGTACGACGATCTCGTCGCCTTCGTTGGTTTTGGTGCCGGATTCCGCGAGGCACGTCAGCGCGCCATGCGAGTAGAGCAACAGCGCGTCACGCTCGCGACCGAGCGCGGCCATGAAGGCGATTTCACCATCCGCATCGGCCACAGGATAGGGATCGCCATGATAGACGGGATTGCACCACGCTTGCTTTGATTTGACCTCCAACTGCGACACGCGATGTTCCGGAGCCGCATCCGGATTGCCGATAAAGATGTTCCACTGCTGACGATCGGTCGAACCGTGTTCGCCTTTGGTGGTGACCTCGGCGCCGAAAACTATGCGCCCATCCGGCATCATCGAAGGGACGCCAAGTTCGGTAAACTTGCCACCTTCGGGCGCGGGCATCCCCACCGCCGTAATTGGAGTGGCTTGGCCGCCGCTGTCGCTGGCGTAGACCGCCTGCGAGTTTCCGACGCTGACGCCGGAGCCCACACCATCAAGTGTGAGTGACACCGCATGAGCATCGATGGCGAGGCCGAAAATGAAGGTGAACGTGACGCCTAACAGCGCCTTTTTCATGGCGTCCCTCTCTCCGTGGGGCATTAACTGAAGAGATGCCCGATCTATCTTTCTCTTATAGTGACACGATGCTTCTATGACAATCGCAAAAAATCATTCGCGGGTTTTGCATGACAAATCCACAGCTATTTTTCGCAACTTCGCCGAGGATTCGCTCGCGATGAGTTCCGCCCCAATAGATGTGGGCGCATTGCGGACATTCCGAAAACGTCTCGTTCGCGGCATAGACGAACGGCGGTACGCGTCGGCGTACGACTTCGCGGTCCACTTCGATCAGCGGCGTGTTGCAGCGCGAGCATCGCGAGAGAAGATTTTCGAGGGCGTGGAATGGGTAGCGCGTGAGAATTTCGCCAAGCTGTTCGCGGAAGTTGTTGGATTCGAGATAGAGCACATCCGGCGCGGTTTTCAGGCGCTTGTCCCGAGTTAGCAGTACGCGGCCCTCGGCGCGCGCAACCTTCAGCATCGCGGCGCCATCGATGCTCTCGTCGAAGGTCGTGTCGGCGCCCAGCATCCGTAGCCATCGCGCGAGGCGGGCGAGCATCCGATCAGCCGCGAATTTTGCAATTGCCTCCATAGTCAGGTTTCACGAATATGTTCCGATGAAGGAAGAATCCGTCAATATCCCATCCGGTGAGCTGACGCTGGAAGGTCTGATCGCGCGGCCTGCGGGAGGCGCGGTTGCGCCGGCCGCCGTAGTTTGTCATCCGCACCCGCTCTATGGCGGTTCGATGCACAACAACGTGGTCGAAGCGATCCTCGATGCGCTGTGGCAGCGCGGTTTCGCGACATTGCGGTTCAATTTTCGCGGAGTCGGCGCGAGCGAGGGTGAGCATTCGGGCGGGGTGGGCGAGGGCGACGATGCGAAAGCGGCGCTACGCTTCCTGCTCGCGCAACCCGGTATCGCGACGGAGGGCGCGACGATGGCTGGATATTCCTTCGGCGCGGCGGTCGCGATGAGGTCGGGCGCCGAGCTGAAAGAAGTCGCGACCATCGCAGCCATCGCGCTTCCGGTCGGAATGGGCGATTTTTCCTCGTCAGCTAAAAGCGGAAAAAAAATTGTGCTCGTAGCCGGCGATCATGATTCATACTGCCCGAAGCAAGACATCACCGAGTTGGCGGAGGCGTCCGCCGCACGGCTCAAGTTACTCGAGGGCGCGGATCATTTCTTCAGCGGCTACGAGGGGCTCCTGACGAAAGCGCTGGTCGAACTGCTTGCCGCCTAGCCTGGCGGCGCGTCGCGGGTCGCTTCCCATATCGCATAGAAGGGATCATCGGGGTGCGCCTTCGCGAGGTCGATGATGCGCTGAATCGTGGTGCGCAGATCCCCGTGGTTAATGCGCTCCAGCGCCGCGAAATTATCCAGATCGTGGAAATAGATCAGATAGTTGATCAGCACCGCGTTGTTGAGCGGCTCCTTGTCGAGGTCGAATCGCTCCAGCCCCGATAGCGTGGGCTTGAGCTTGGCGTAGTCGGCCTTGATTTCCTCAAATACCGGCTCACGCCGTTTCAGCTTCTCATCGTTGGAAAGATCGCTGGTGTAAATCTTGAGCAGCTTACCCTCTGCGATAAGCAGGAAACGCGCGAACTTCAGATCGCTGTCGTAAACACCGCGCGCGGCAATCGTGTCGGGCGCCGAATCGCCTTCGGTCTGTTTGAAAAATTCCACCGCGCCGCGAGTGCCGACGTAATTGGCCGCCGACTCATCGAAGGTCACATTGCTCGGGAGGAAGTAGGTGCGATGGAAGAGCTCGTGCGTGATAACCCCGGCGAGTTCCACCTTGTCGAGGCGAAGGAGATTCGACAACAGCGGGTCATTGAAAAATCCCAGGCTCGAAAAAGCCACCGCCGGTCGCACCATCGTATCGTATCCCTTGGTCTCCATTTCCTTGGCCAGCGCGCGCGCCTCGTCCTCGTTGAAATAACCTCGATACGGCACCGCACCGACGATCGGAAACCACCATTCATAAGGTTCGAGCGAATCGCGCGGCGCTGCCATTACCACATACACAATCGCGCCCTTGTCGACCGGTGAAACCGTGGTGTAAGCGTCGCCGACTTTGAGGCCGAGATGATCGCGCGCGAAATCGCGCACGGCGAGAACGGTTTCCAGCCGCGCGCGGACCTCCGGCGCGAGTTCGGGGTTGGCGATCACTTGGGGAATCGGTTTGCGATTCCACAGGATGCGCGCCTCTTCATAGGCACCGCGCGTGATGTACCCGATGTTACATCCGGCGAGCAGCATCGCTGCCGCCGCAATCAGGAACCAGCGCAGGCTGCGTTGCACGTTTCAGTCCACGGCTTCGCGCGCAGGTTCCTGCATCGTCGCGTACTGCAGTTCAAAGAGCCGATAGTAGAGTCCGTGCATCTTGAGGAGTTCCTCGTGAGTGCCGCTCTCGCGCAGAATGCCTCCCGCCAGCACCATGATCCGATCGGCACGCTCAATCGTGGAGAGGCGATGTGCGATGACCAATGCAGTTCGTTCGGCGAGCAATTCGTTGAGCGCGATCTGGATGAGGCGCTCAGTCTCGCTGTCGACGCTCGAGGTTGCTTCGTCCATCACTAGAATCTTCGGATCGTAGGCGAGGGCGCGGGCAAACGACAAAAGTTGGCGCTGCCCGGAGGAGAGATTCGCGCCTCGCTCGCTGACTTGCTGCGCGAGGCCTGACGGCAAGCGCTCCACGAAACGCAGCGCCTGTGCGCGTGCGAGCGCCTGGCGCACTCCCTCCTCGGACAGGTTCTCGCGCCCGAGCCGCACATTTTCCATGATGTCTCCGGCGAAGAGAAAAACGTCCTGCTGCACCAGCCCAATCGCGCGCCGCAACGCCGTCAGGTCCCATTCGCGCACATCGACGCCATCAACCAGGATGCGTCCCGAGGTCACATCGTAGAAGCGATTGAGCAGCTTCATGATGGTGGTCTTGCCGGAACCGGTCGGACCGACGATGGCGATTTTCTGCCCCGGCTCGACGCTGAAACTCAAGTCTCTCAGCACCGGCTCGCCCTTGCGATATTCGAAATTCACGTGCTCGAAGACGACCGCGCCGCCACGTGCGTCAGCGCTCTTCGGTTTGGCGGGGCTCGCTATCGTGATCGGTTCCATCATCAAGCGTTCGATTTTATCCACCGCCGCGAGCGCTGATTGCAGCGTGGTGTACTTGTTGGAAATTTCGCGCAGCGGTCCGAAGAAGCGCTGCGTGTAGTCGATAAACGCGAATAGCGTGCCGATCGTGATCGCGCGGCGGATGACGTCGCCGCCACCGGCCCAGAGGACCAGCGCCACAGTGATCGCGCTTAATGATTCGACCGCGGAGAACAAACCCGCCTCATAGATATTGGCGAGCATCTGGACGTCGCGGCTTTTTTTGTTGAGTACATCGAACTCGCCGGCGCTAACATCCTCGCGCGTGAAGAGTTGGATAACCGCCATCCCATTGATCGATTCGGAGAGGTACGCATTGACCGCGGCGAGGCGATCACGAATCTCTCGATAGACCAACCGTGCGCGCACGCGGAAGAAGTTGATAACCAGAAACAATGGCGGAATCGATAGAAACGCCCACAGCGCGAGGCGCGGACTGAGCGTGAACATGATGACCGCGATGCCGACCAGCGTGATGAAGTCGATAAAAATGGTCAGCGATCCGGAGCCAAACATTTCGCTGATCGCATCGATGTCGGTGCTGATGCGGCTCACCAGCCTCCCGATCGGCGTGCGATCGAAAAACGCCATCGGTAGCTGTTCGACGCGCTGAAATAGCGCGAGTCGCAAATCGGACAGGCTGTACTGCGCGACCATCATGGTCAGGTAGAACTGGCCATAGAAAGTTGCGAACTCACCGAGGACCAGCGTCAGGTACAGCGCGCCCATCACGAACAGTCCATGATTCGGTGCGACTCGCGCGATGAGGGGCGCGAGCCATCGCGGCGGTGCAACCTTGCGATGGGCGAGGAAAATATCGATCGTGAGTTTTACGATGTAGGGCTGGGTCAGCGCGAAAACCGAGTTGAGCGGCATCAGCAGCGCGGAAATCCAGAACAGGTGCTGATATGGTTTGACGAACTGCCAGATCCACCGGATCAGGTGAGTATCGTAGACCTGCACCTCGCGCGCCTGCTGTTCTTCGTGGACCATCAGTACTCCGCCAACTCTTCCTCGAGTAGCTGGCGATGGAAAAGCTCCGCGTAAATCCCGTGTCTCGACATCAAGTCTTCATGTGTGCCGCGCTCGGCGATGTGGCCCTCGTCGAGGACGATGATCTCGTCCGCATCGCGGACCGTTGACGCTCGATGTGCGACGACAATCGTGGTGCGTCCTTGTACGCTGTCGCTCAAATTGTGCAGCACTGCGCGCTCGGTCTCGGTATCGACGCTGGAAAGCGCGTCATCGAGGACCACCACCGACGGATGATAGGTGATGAGCCTTCCGATAGTGACACGCTGCTTCTGTCCGCCCGAGAGCGACATCCCGCGCTCGCCGACGATGGTATCGAAGCCGCGCGGAAGCATCGCGACATCGGGAGCGAGGCCCGCGACCTGCGACGCGGACTCGATGTCCTTCATCGAAGCGTTAGGCGCGCCGAATGCGATGTTGCGCGCAAGCGTGTCCGAGAACAGCGTCGGCTCCTGGGGCACCACGCCGATCGTGCGTCGCAGCGCGCGGACGGGAATTTCGCGAATGTCGCGCCCATCGAGCAGCACGCGTCCCTCAGTAGGCTCGATGAGCCGCCCGAGCAGCTTGATCATGGTGGATTTTCCGGAACCGGTGCGACCGACGATGGCGAGCTTCTCGCCGGAGGTCACCTTTACATTTATATTGCGCAGCGCGTAAGGATGCTCGGCGGCCTTGCCGTTGCCGTTCGATGGAAAATAGCTGAACGAGACGTTCTGCCATTCGATGGCGCCTTCGACCTCCAGACGCTCCTCGGGACCGCTGACGGTCTGTTGTTCCTCTTCGACGAAAATCTCGTCGATGCGTTTCATCGCGGCCTTGCCACGTTGATATATCGAGAGCGTCCATCCGAGCGAGGTCGCCTGAAACGCGAGCTGCGTGACGTACAGCATGAACGCCATCAGGTCGCCGATGGACATCTGCCCGGCGCGCACCAGCACACCGCCGTAAATGAGAACGATCATGGTGGACCCGCTCGCGACCGCGCGAATCATCGGGAACAGTCCGCCACGAGTCCGCGCCAGCGCGAGGCCTTGCTCATTGTAGCGGTCATTCAATGCCCGAAAGCGCCCCGCCTCGTGCTCCTCCAAGGTGTAGGCTTTCACAACATGAATGCCGGCCAGGCTCTCCTGAACCTTGGCTCCGATGTTGCCAAGCTCCTGCTGCACCTTGAGGCTGCGTTCCATCAGTGCCCGCGTTAGTTTGCGAACGGCGAACAACAGCAGGATCGCGGGAATGATCGCCGCGACCGTCAGCCGCCGATTCAGATAGGTCATGAAAATTAGCGCGTAAATGAAGTAGACCGGCGTGTTGGTCATCATCAATACGCCCATCCCGACCAGCAGGCGCAACGCAGTAATGTCATTGACCATTCGCGACATCAGATCGCCGGTGCGCAGGCGTTGATAAAAGTTCGGTCCGAGCTTCGCCATATGCGCGAACAAGTCGTTGCGGATTTCGTATTCGATATCGCGCCCAATGTTGAAAATGACGAAGCGCGAAACCCAGCGCGAGGCGCCCAGCACGATCGCGATCACCGCAATCAGTTCAGCATAATGCGCGAGCGAGGTGCGGTGCCCCGCTTGCGCGGCGTTGATCGCATCGCGTGTGAAAAAGGGGATGAAATTGTAGAAACTTGCCGTCAGAAAGGTCGCGAGAAGTCCGCCGGCATAGGTCAGCCAATGACGGCGCATGTAGCTGAACAAACGTTTCATGAGGCAGGGCCTAAGTTATTCGCTTGTTACGAAGAAATGAAGCGGTACTCCATGCCGGCGGGGCGCCTCCGGCGTGGGGAAGGCGCAGCGCTCGCTGAGACTTTCGAATACCCAAGAAGCAGTGAATTCTCAGAGCCGGCGTGATTTCAACTTGCGCTCGTACATCTTGGCGTACTTGAGAAAAACGTAGAATGCCGCGGTCATCGCCGCGTAGAGTCCACGGCCGCCGTCGCGAAAGCCTCCGCGCAGGATGTAGAAATTGAAAAATCGCCACATCGGATTAGTCAGCATCTGAACTGGTGTGAAAATGGTCGGCTCCTGCTCCGTCGCGCCGCGGGTCGAGAAGCGATTTATAGTGGCGACGTGATCCGCAATATCGCGGTAGCTGAAATGCAGGATCGGACTCATCAGCTTGCCGATGCTTCCATCGACGACCACCTTGTCATGCGGATCGCGCCCGCCGATGTGGCCGCGCTCGCGCCGGAACAACCTCACCGGGTTATCGGGGTAGATACCGAACGGATAGTAGTGGCCGAGATGGTAGAGGATGCGCCGGATGCGGTAGCCGTCGGAGGCGTTAGCCGAGGTTACCGCCGCGAGGATCTCCTCGCCGAGGTCATGGGTCGCCTGCTCATCGGAATCCATCAGTAGGACCCATTCGCCGGTGGCCCGATCGAGCGCCATCTGCTTCTGGATCACGTAGTTGGTGAACTCATGTTGGAAGACCTTGGCGCCGAGGCCTTTGGCGATTTCAACCGTGCGATCGGTGGAGAACGAATCGATCAGGATCAGTTCATCGCAGAACCATGCGCTGAGCAGGCACTGCCCGATGTGCTCCTCCTCGTCGCGCGAGATCACGATGAGTGAGATCTTTGGTTTCTCGGTCACGCGATTTTCTTGCTGACGAGCGCCTCTTCCTCGGCCATGAAATGTTGCGACGCTTCCGAGGCAGCACGATAAGTAGCTTCGCTGATCTCCCCGCGCATCAGCGCGACCCGCAAAAACAGGAAGTAGGTTTGCACCACATCGCTGCGGCAGTAGTGATGAATTTCTCCAAGGCGTCCGGCCTCGAAATATTCCTGCACCATCGAACCGTCCATCCCGGTTTTTCCCGGCATCCCGATCATCTTGAGCAGCAGGTCCATGCCTCCCGCGAGCGAGACCGCGCCGTGGTTGGTCAGATAGTCGAATAAATCATAATGACGCGCGCTCGAGTATCGACTGCGTGCCTGGCTGTCGTCTTCGAAATGCAGTGGCGCGGGGATACCGTGGCGCAGCGCCGCAAGTTCCAGCACCGGGAAGTCGAAGCGCCGTCCATTGAAGCTGACCAGCGTTCCGGCGAAGCGCTCATAGCGGGACCAGAATTCGCGTATCAGATTTTCTTCCGAGTAATCGGCGAGCCCGAGACTCTCGACCGCGTTCAGCACGTAGTCGTCGCCGACATTGCCGATCGCGATCGAGATCGGAAGATGGAGCGTGATGGGGAAGAAATCGCTGTCACGACGCCGCCGCAGATCTTCGCGATGGCGCTCGAAAGCCTCGTTGTCGCTGAGACCTTGACCTTCGAAGTAGACCTGGTTCAGCAGGTGTTTGTCGAACTCGGGTCTCGACGTCGAAGACGGCGAACGCCATCAGTTCGGATGCTCCTCCAATTCTTCGATGATTTTCGCGGCGACTGCTTTGAACGCGGCAGTCACCGGATGCGCCGGGTTCACTGCCACCAACGGCATCGCGTTATCGCCGCCCTCGCGCAGCTCGCGTGTGATGGGCAACTCGCCGAGGAACGGAACCTCGAGCGTTTCGGCGAGGCGCGCGCCACCGCCATGGGAAAAAATCTCGTGACGTTTGTTGCACTTGCCGCATACGTAATAGCTCATGTTCTCGACCACGCCCAGGACGCGGACGTTCACCTCGGTGAACATCTGCACGCCGCGGCGAACGTCGACCAGCGCGATTTCCTGCGGGGTGGTGACGATCACGCCGCCATCGAGTTTCACCCGCTGGGTAATCGTCAACTGTGCGTCGCCGGTGCCGGGCGGCAAATCGAGCACCAGGCAATCGAGCTCGCCCCATTCGACATTGAAGAGGAATTCCGTTTCCAGCTTGGTCACCATCGGACCGCGCCAAATCACGGCCTGCTCGTCGCTGACGAAAAACGCCATCGAGACATACCGAATACCGTACCTTTCCAGCGGTATGATTTTCCGCTCCGGGGTGAGGTTAACTTTGCCCTCGGTGCCCACCATCATCGCGACGCTAGGGCCGTAAACGTCGGCGTCCATCAAACCGACACGCCAGCCCAAGGCCTTCATCGCGAGGGCGAGGTTAACCGCGACGGTGGATTTGCCGACCCCGCCCTTGCCGCTGGCCACCGCGACGATGTGGTTGACGCCTTCGATGCTGCGTCTTCCCGCCGCCGCGGTGCGCGGTTGCGTCGCGGCAGGCTGTTCGACGTCCACTTTCACGTCGGGGACGCCGGGCATCGCACCTACGGCGGTCTTGATATCTTCGACAATCCGGGCGACAACTTCTGGTTTGGCGGACTGGATAGTCAGCGACACGGTAACACCAGAGTAACCGACCTCGATATCTTTAATGATTCCGAACGACACCACATCGCGGGTAAAGCCGGGGTATTTGACCTTTTTCAGTTCGGTCAGGATTTCATTAGGGCTTGGCATGTTTTCCGGGGAAGGGAGTTGCTCTCCATTTTAACTGGATTCGTGTGCTACAAAAGAACAAAATTAATTGACTGGCTGTTTAGTCTGGTTTCTCAATGAAATCAGACTACTGATGTTATCATCTCAGGAGAGCCGGAAAAAACTCAGCGATTGAGGGGGGATTCAGGGGACGATGCCGAAGAAAGCGGGCGGGGGAACGTCCAACGTCGTCATCAAACATAGCAAAAGTCCTGGTCAGGTTACGTCAATTGCCGCTCGTGAGTTGGCTGACGGTCTTGCCACGATGCTTGGAAGTAAGGCCTCGGTTCACTCGGATGCCGCAATCGGTCCGGCTGCGATGCTGGTTTCGTTCGGCTCGGGGGTTCCGGAGAATCCCGGGCCTGCCGATCTCACCGATGGCAGCTTCCAGATTGCACGGCCCGGCAGGACTGCCTTAGCGATTCAGGCCGGCAGCGAACGCGGCGTTTTGCACGCCGCATATGACCTGATGGAGCGCCTCGGCGCGCGCTTCATTCCGGGCGCCGCTCCCATTTTTCCGAAGCTCGCGCCTGCCGCGATAGCCCGGCTCAAGCCATACTCGGTGACTCCGCCGTTCAAAAGACGCGCGTTCGCCTCCGACATCATGACGTGGAACTACACGTTTTCCGACCGGCTCAAGCTGCATCTCAAATTCGATCGCGAGTTCATCCCCTGGATGGCGCGGCGCGGAATCAACGCTTTCGAGTACATCCGACATGCGCAGGACACGCGGCTACGAATTGACGAGCTGAAGTCGCTTCACCAGTCGTACGGGATCGGCGTCGAGTATGGCGGCCACGTCCTCCAGATACTGATGCCTCGCGACCAGTTCGAATTTCATCCGGAATATTTTCCACAAGGGGCCGACGGTGCGCGGATGGCGCGCGGCAATCTATGCGTATCGAATCCCGATGCGGTTCGCATCGTATGCGAGGGGGCGCTTCGGTACATCCGCGAGTACCCTGAAAACGAGCTCCTGCACATCTGGGGCGCCGACGTCTGGGATGGCGCCTGGTGCCGATGCGCCCAGTGCAAAAAGCTTTCGCCGCAAATGCAATATATGAAGATAGTTAACGCGGTCGCCGCCGCGGAGGAGACTGCGGCGGGTGGAGTTCCGGTCGCCTATCTCGCCTATCACGACACTATCGATCCAGATCCAAAGTTGCGTCCGCTGCCGAATGTCTGGTTCGAATGGGCGCCGCGCGAGCGCTGCTACATTCATGCGATTGATGACCCAGCTTGCAGCGTCAATCCGCGCTACTTCGAGTCGCTGAAACGCTACCTCGAGATTTTCGACGGGCGCGGCCACGTGTTCGAATACTATAGCGACGCTATTCTCTTCGGGGGCGTCGGATTCGCGACGCCCACTGTGATCGGGCGCGATCTGCGCGCCTATAAAGCACTTGGCATCGAGAGTATTTCCAACCTGATGTTCGGCGCCTACAGCGTTCTGGCCTATCCGGTAAACCTCGAAGCTTTTGTGCGTGGCACCATGTCGCCAAAATTTAGCGTCGCCGAGGTCATCGACGACTGTGCCGCGAGTCGGCATCCGAAAGATGCGGAAGCATTCGGCAAGGCCTACCGCGGTCTTGAGCGAGCGGCGCGGCTGTTGCTCGACTATGCCGATGTGATGCGGCCTTACAAGATGACGCCGCAAAGGGCGGCCAGCAAAAAACCGCAAATCCTGAGAGCGATCACCCAGTTCGAGCACGCGGCCAAAATCGCTGCGGATGCGAATGCGAAGCACGGCGATGCTCTGGCGGGCGCGGAAGCGGATCTTTGGAATTATAGCGTCGAGGCCTTGAGCGGAATCGGCGACTACCTTCGCGCGCGCACCGAAAAAGGAATCGTGCGCCATACGCTCGGTGACGGCGCCATCGCACTGGTCGCTACCGCGATCGAGCACATCCACCACATCGCGCCGGCGATCAAAGGAACCTGGGGCGCCTACGACCTCGAATGGATTCGCGAACTATGGCTCGACGGACTGCGACAGAACCTCAGCGACGGTGGAACGATGCTCGACGACCTGTTCTGACCTGCGGCCTTTCGGTGCTAGAGATTCTCCCATGGAGAACGACACCGGTTTCCAACTCTCGGAAGAGCTGTCGGCGCTGCGTGAGCAGGTCCGCCGCATCATCCGCGACGAAATAATTCCGATCGAGAAAACCCTCGATCCCGACGCTGCCGAAATTCCCGAAGAGGATTACTGGCGCATCGCCAAAAAGGTTCAGGCCGCCGGGATGTGGTGCATGAGCGCGCCCAAGAAATATGGCGGCGGCGGCCTCGGCACCTTCGACATCTGCGTGCTGATGGAGGAGATGGCGCAGCATCGGATGGGCCTTTACAATCCCGGCGCCAGCGTTTTCGGACGCAATCCACCACCGGTGATTTATGGCGGCAGCGAAGAGCAGATTCAGAAGTACGTGGTGCCCACGCTCAAGAACGCGTGGTACACGTTCTTCGCCATCACCGAGCCCAGCGGCGGATCTGATCCAGCCGGATCGATCCAGTGCCGCGCGGTGCGCCAGGGCGATACGTACGTCCTCAATGGCACCAAGATTTTCATTTCGCATGCGCACGAAGCCGAATGGGGCGTGGTGTTCACGCGCACCGATCCCAAAGCCGGACGCAGCGGTATCACCTGCTTCATCGTTCATAAGGGTACGCCAGGTTTTACCGCGCGTCCCTTCAAAACCCTGCGCACGGCGGCATTACCCAACGAGGTGCAGTTTGAGGATTGCGTGATTCCTGTCGAGCAGCGCATCGGCGAGGAAGGGCAGGGGCTGAACCTTTGCCTGGATTTGTTGACGCGCCTGCGGTTTCCGTATTCGGCCGCCAATGTCGGCATCGGTGTCGCTGCGCTCAAGATGGCGATTCAGCACGCGAAGACGCGCAGCACGTTTGGCGAGAAGCTCGCGAGGCGGCAGGCCGTTCAGTGGATGCTCGCGGATTCCGAGGTCGAGTTGCGCGCCGCGCGATGGCTGACGTGGGAGGGCGCATGGAAAGCCGATCGCGGCGAAGACGCGCGCAACGAAGCCTCGATCGCGAAGTTGTATTCGAGCGAGGTGCTCGGGCGCGTCATCGATCGCGCGGTGCAGATTCACGGCGGCTATGGAGTGAGCAAGGAGTTTCCGCTCGAGCGATGGTACCGGGAGGCGCGCATCCGCCGCATCGGCGAGGGTCCCTCGGAAGTGCATCGCATGGTCATCGCGCGCAACCTACTGCGATAGAGGATGGGAAATGAGTCTGCCGCTGGAAGGAATTCGTGTCATCGATTTCGGACAAATCTACGCGGTGCCCTACTGCACCCTGCAGCTTGCCGCGTTGGGTGCTGAGATCATCAAAATCGAGCCGCCCAAAACCGGTGAGATGTTGCGCCGTCCCGACCTCCCGGGCGGGGCGAACTACTCGTTCCTGATGCTCAATCCCAACAAGAAATCGGTGACGCTCAACCTCAAGCATCCGAGCGCGCGCGAGATCGTTTTCAAATTGTTGGAAGATGCCGACGTGTTGGTCGAGAACTATCTCGTCGGCGTCATGGAATCGTTTGGACTCGGCTATGCCGAAATCTCAGAGCGCTTTCCGCGGCTCATATATGCATCAGGAAAAGGCTACGGTTCCGCGAGCCGATTCGCGAAGCTCGGCTCGATGGATAACACCATTCAGGCTTCGTCGGGCTTCATCAGCATCACCGGATTTCCCGATCGCGGAGTGAAAACTTCCGCGACGTTTATCGACATGGGCACCGGCAGTCATCTGGTGAGCGGAATTCTTGCCGCCCTGATTCATCGCGGAAAAACCGGCAAGGGCCAGAAGGTCGAAGTCGCGATGCTCGATGTCGCGATTCCCGCGTTGACCAGCATCCTCGCGCCGGTGCTGCAAGGACGAAAGTTCAAACGCCTCGGCAATCGGCATTGGGGAGTTTGTCCTACCAACATTTATCCGGCGAGCGACGGCGAAGTTTTGATCATGGTCCTGACCGAGCAGCATTGGCGCGCGCTCGCGAAGCTGATGGGACGTGAGGATCTAATCGGGCAACCGGAATATCGCGATCACGGCGCGCGGATGAGTCGGGCCGATCAACTCGACGAGATGGTCTCGAACTGGAGCCGGCCGCTACGGCGTGACGACGTCATCGGGATTCTCATCGAGGCGGGAATTCCATGCGCTCCGGTACGCGAAGTGGAGGAAGTCGTCGCCGATCCTGAGGTGGCGGAGCGCGGCACGCTGGTCGACAGCACCTATCCAACTCGGGGCGATGTCAAAGTGGTTGGATCGCCGTTGAAGTTGTCCGCCATTGCGCGCGAGGAGATGCCGCAGGTCCGCCCGCCGCAACTCGGTGAACATACCGACGAAGTTCTCGCGTCGGTTGGGATCTCGCGTGAACGAATCACGCAGCTTCGTGCGGAGGGCGCTATCTAAGGTTTCGGGGACATCGAAAAGCTACGCTGCTTTTTGGCGGCGAGGGCTGCCGGGCGGAAACGCGCTTACGCGCCGGCTCGGCCGGGCTTTGATATTCAGATGATCCAAAGTCCTGAACCAGAAATTGCGGACCGACTCGAGGCCGTATAGCAAACCGAGTCCGAGCATCACGCCGATGCCATGAATCAACTCGACGAAGTATCCTTTCGTCCCGAGTTGTTCCATTTCGAAAGGTAACGGCTTTTGTTCCGGTGTTTCTTCCATCAACGCTCAGACTAAAGGGCGCGTCGCCCTTGTGCAAGAACGACGCGCCCTGAATTCAGCTCCTTAGAAATCGATCATGGAGGCGGCGGAGGAGGTGGAGGAGTTCCCGCCGGCGCGCCACCTGCCGCGGCACCGGTATCGGCCCCCGGAAGAGGAAGCGTGAGCGTCAGGTTATCGAACCGCGCCTGGGAATCGTTGCTCGACCAGAAGCCAATCCTGCCCTTGGCAATCTTGTTGTCCTGCACGTCGAAGAGCATTTTGCCCTCATCGTATGCGATGAAGTGGTCAGCCTGAGCTTCCAGTTTGACCTTGATCCAGTTTCCAGGATCGATGGCGACCACCTTCTGCTGAATCTGCTCCATCTTGCCCTGATACATTCGAAGCAACTGGACGTAGTCGCTCGGGCATCCCATCGCGAGCACATAATAGTTCTGGGGGTTGCTGTAACGAATGACTAGGCCACCGGAGCAATCGAAGTATCCCTTGATCGGCTTGAAGTCGGCTTCGAGGGTGAAGTCGGAATATTCAGTAGGATCCTTCATCACTACAATTGGATGGTATTCCAGTCCGTGAGTTAGCGAGGTGACCATCCGGCCCGCGGGCAGACCGAAATCATTGGGCTGACTCGGCGCGGTCCCATCCGCGAAGACGACCCACCCAGCGCCATCGATGTCATCCCATCCCTCTGGTAGTTGACCGACTTTGTCAGAATCGAAGTTCCATACCTTCATTTCCGGCGTCGGCGTCGCGGTTGGGGTCAAAGTTGCCGTAGGCGTTGGGGTTTCCTTCTTTTTGCGCGAGTATGCCGGAGGCGCCACCATCACCACCGCTACCATAACACCGGCCACGATCAGCGCTGCACTGCGCAGCCATGTTCTGACTGTCATATTCCTCCTCTCCGGTCCTAACCCTTGGACTGATGCCCCAATCCTGAAGGCGAGTTTCTGCTTTAATGAACGAGTAACCGGCGGAAGTTTCGCTAATGCGAGGCCATCGTGTCAAGCAAGCGTTTCTAAATTGCTACCTACAATGTCTTCAGCTTGATGCCTATGTCTCGCTACTTTCGCTTTTTCTTCGTCTTAGTTAGGCAATAGTATCCACAAGTCATTTTCGAAAGTTAGCTGCCCCTTCCTTGACTGATGTGGGGTTAAGTGGGAGATTGTGGGGGAACTTGGAGTGACCAGCAGTGTTCAACGGAAGATTCGATCATTCGATCGACGACAAAGGCAGGGTGAATATCCCTGTCCGCTTCCGCGAAGAACTCGAGCGCGATGGTCATGATCGGGTTTATATCACAAATTCGGTCTTCGAGAATCAGCATTGCCTCGAAGCATACCCTCCCAACGAATGGACCCGCTTGCAGGAACAGATTCGCCAGAAGGCGCGCTTCGATAACCAACTCCGATCGTTTGAGGTCTTCTATATCGGCGGCGCGCATGAGGTCCTCGTCGACAAGCAGGGCCGCATCCTGGTGCCGCCCAAGCTGCGCGAGTTCGCGGCGCTCGATCGCGAGATGACCTTTTCTGCGATGACCGACCATTTTCAACTTTGGGACAAAGCCGTCCTCGAACAGGTCCTCAAGGCGACCGAGCAACGTTTCGCTGATCCGGAATTTTTTCAGAAACTTGGCCTTTAGGCCATGGGCCTTAGCCTTTAGGCGATAGGAATGAGTTACGCGATGAGTTTCGCGGCTATGAGTCACGACGGAGCGGACGGGCAATTGCATGTGCCGGTGATGGCGGTGGAGGTGGTAAAACTCCTGTCCGCTCCGAACCCTTTGACGGTCGTCGATGTGACTTTAGGCATGGGCGGCCATGCCGCCGCGATGCTCGAGGCTGCTCCTGATGCGCGCCTGCTAGGTATCGATCAGGATGCATCCGCGCTCGCCCACGCGCGCGAAGCTTTGGCGAAGTTCGAGGGCCGCGTCACCTTTGTCCAGGCCAACTTCGCTGAAATTTCCTCCGCGATGCGTGAGACCGGCTTCGACCATGCCGATGCGATCCTTGCCGACCTCGGGATGAGCAGTTTCGCCCTCGACGACGCCGCGCGCGGCTTCAGTTTCCGCCTCGACGGTCCTCTGGATATGAGGATGGACCAGCGCGCCGAGCTGTCCGCCTACGATCTCGTCAACGAAGAGCCTGAAGCCGAGCTTGCCCGCATCTTTCGCGAGTACGGCGAGGAGCGCATGCCCGGCCGGATCGCGCGCACCATTGTCGAGGCGCGCCGCAAGCATCGGATCGAGACTACCGGCGAGTTGCGGATGCTGGTCGAGCGCGCCATCGGACCGCATCGGCGCGGCGGGATTCATCCCGCGACGCGAACTTTCCAGGCGCTTCGCATCGCGGTCAATCGCGAAATCGAGAGTCTGGATAAATTCCTCCGCGACGCTCCAACCATGCTCGCGCCCGGCGGACGGCTCGCCGTCCTTGCCTATCATTCGCTGGAAGATCGCGCGGTCAAGGAACACTTCCGCGAGCTGGGACGAACTGACGACTACAACAATCTGACGCAAAAAGTGATCAAACCGACGCAGCGCGAGATCGTGGAAAATCCGCGTGCCCGCAGCGCGCGCCTGCGCGGTCTCGAACGGAGGCCGGCGTAAGCGGTAACCATCGTGAGCCCGCGTCATCGAAAAAGCCCGGTCCACAAACGCTCGCGCCTCGTTCCCGCGCTGCTCGCGGTCGCGATCGTGGTGGTCGGCTTCGCCACTCTGCTGATGCGGCTCGAAGTGACCCAGGAAGGTTATCGGCTCTCGGCCGTGCGGCTCGATATCGTGAAGCTCGAAGATCAAAATCGCCGGCTGCGGCTAACCGCCGCGCAGCTCGGCTCGCATGATCGCCTGCGCGCGCTCGCGCCGAAATATCATCTGGGGCCCGCGCGCGACGGGCAGGTGGTGATGGTGCCATGACCACCGCGGCGAAACAGCGGCGCGCGCGGATCGGCGTGCTGACCTTTGCGATGGCCGCGTTGTTCGGCCTCGCGGTGCTGCGCCTGATTGCGCTGGTCGTGCTGCAGGGCTCGCGCCTCAACACGATGGCGCGCGAGGAACATACCGCGGAGACCGAGCTTGCCGCAGTGCGCGGACCGATCATCGATCGACATGGCGAGCCGATGGCGCTCTCGGCCGAGACGCGCTCGGTTTATGCGCGGCCCAAAAAAGTTCTCGAAGCGACTGCCGCGGAGCGCGCCAAACTCGCGGCCACGTTGGAGATGACCGCGGATGATCTCAATCGGCGGCTGGCCAAGCCGTCACCTTTCATATGGCTGCGGCGCCGGATGGATCCGGCGCAGGCCGCTGCCGCCGAAGCGCTCAATATCGACGGCCTCGGCGCCTTCAGCGAGTACAAACGTTTCTATCCGGAGAGCAACCTGGCCGCGGCGGTGGTGGGGTCGGCGGGTATGGATGGCCAGGGGCTCTCCGGAGTGGAACTCGAGTACGACAAGCTGATTCGCGGCGAGCCGGTCGAGTTGAGTTTCTATCACGACGCGCTCGGCCATCCGATTCTCGACAGCCCGCTCGCGATCAAATCCTCACAGCCGGGCGCGCAGGTCGAATTGACCATTGATGGGCGCATCCAGTCGCTCGCCGAAAACGAACTGACGGCGGAAGTTCAGACCAGCGGCGCGCAGCGCGGCACCGCCATCGTGCTCGATCCGTGGAGCGGTGAAGTCCTCGCGCTTGCCAACGTGAATGCGCAGCCCGATCCGGTTCATGCGCGGTTGCATGACGCGGCGGTGCAGGACGCCTTCGAGCCCGGCTCGACGATGAAGGGTCTGCTCGCGTCGATCGCGCTCGCCAATCACGCGATAACTGCCAGCGATCAAATCTACTGTGAGAACGGCGTCTATCATCTTGATGGCCGCACTATCCACGATGACAGCCGCCACGGATGGCTCGATCTCGCGGGCATCATCGAGGTGTCATCCAACATCGGCGCTTCCAAGATCGCGCTGCGCCTTGGCGCACAGCGCTTTTATGATGGCCTGCGCGGTTTCGGCATTGGCCGCCGGACTGGAATCGATCTGCCGGGTGAGGCGGGCGGTCTTTTGAGCAAGGGCTCTACCTGGCGCCAAATCGAGCTCGCCAATCATGGCTTCGGGCAGGGAATCGCCGTCACCCCAATGCAGCTCGCGGTCGCGTATTCCGCGATCGCCAACGGCGGTCTCGTCGTCCGTCCTTATGTAGTAAAATCCGTCTCCGACGCCGAAGGCCACGTCGTGCTCACCCATACGCCGCAGGTGATGGGCCGGGCGATTCCACCCGAAGTCGCGCATCAGATGAACCTGCTGCTGCGCAATGTCGTCAATGGCGCCGACGGTACCGCACACAAGGCGCAGGTTGACGGCTTCATCGTCGCGGGTAAAACCGGCACCGCGCAAATGGTGAATCCCGTCACCCACGGCTACTTCCAGAATCGCCACGTTTCGTCCTTCGTCGGTTTTCTGCCCGCCGACGATCCGCGGTTGCTGATCCTGGTGGTTCTTTATGATGTCGGCCACGGGCATTTCGGCGGCCTGGTCGCCGCTCCGGTGTTCAGCGAAATCGCTTCCGGCGCGTTGCGCGATCTCGATGTCGCCGCGACCGATTCATCCTACGACTCGGCGAGTGTGCTCCCGCTCAGCAGCTTCGGCACCGCGCCGCGCAAGAAGAACGCCGATCCGCTGGCCGCAATCGATCCCGGCGTCGACTACGATGCCGCCGTCGATCGCAAAGCCACCCCGGATTTTCGCGGCGCGAGCCTGCGCCATGCGCTCGATATCGCGCGCCAGTTGGGCCTCAACCTCGAAGTGAAAGGGCAGGGCTACGTTGCCGGTCAGGAGCCGGCGCCGGGCAGCCCGCTGACGAGTTCCCCAATCAAACTGACGCTTGCGCCTGTCGGCATCATCAATCATGAACCGACAAAAACCGCCGCGCCGAAAGTTTCTCGGACGGCGGCGACTGCAAAGTTTCGTTCGGTCGGGAGCGCGAGTCTGGCTTTTTTGGAGCAGGTGAAAGGAAAGAAATCGAATCGAAGGGTACTGCGCTAGTGGCTGAAGAGGGGCGCGCAATCCATTTCTGGTGGCACAGGCTTTAGCCTGTGTTCTGGTCCGGTAGCTGTGGTGCGGAGGTGGTGCGGAGAGCGGACAGACACAGGCTAAAGCCTGTGCCACCAGGGACAACATGACGACTTGATGTGATGGACGATTAAACAGTGAAACTCGCGGAGCTGATTGCCGGAGCGCCGGTTCGAAACGTCGATGGCGACCACGACGTGGAAATTACCGGCCTCAGCTACGACTCGCGCGAGATTAAGCCCGGGCATGTGTTTTTTGCCCTGGCCCGCGATGCCGCACGCAACCGGGCCAATATAGATGATGCATTAAACCGCGGGGCGCGGGCGGTGGTGGCGGATGGAAGGGCGGGATGGAAAGGTGAGGCGCGCCTTGCGGTCAATGTTCCCGCTGGACAGCCGGCGGGAACCATGGTCGATGCGCCGCAGCCACGGCACCTTATGGGCGTGGCTGCGGTGCGCTTTTTCGGCGCGCCCAGCGAACGCGTCCGCGTCGCAGGCATCACAGGCACCAGCGGCAAAACCACCACGACCTATCTGTTGCGCTCGATCTTCGAAGCGGCGGGCCGCCCGACCGGCATCATCGGCACTATCGGAATCTTCGTGCGCGACCGCACGATTTATCATGGCCTCACCACGCCGGAATCGCTCGATTTCGAATCCAGCCTCGCGCAGATGGAGGGCGAAGGCGTTCATGATGCGTTCGCCGAAGTATCGTCGATCGGCATCGCGGAGGGGCGCGTCGATGCGATCAACTTCAGCGCATGCCTGTTCACCAATCTCGGGCGCGACCATCTGGACTATCACGGCACCATCGAAAATTACTTTGCCGCAAAATTGCGCCTGTTCACCGAGATTCTGCCCAGGAGTTCGCGTCGCGAGCCGGTCGCGATCATCAATGGCGACGATCCTTACGGCCGCCGCATCCTCGACGCGACTGCCGGTAGCAAAATCCGTCGCATCAGCTTCGGCCTCGATCACTCAAATGACGCGCATCCGCTCAAGATCGAGACCGGCATCAACGGCATTCATGGAAGCATCAGCGTGCTCGGCAACGAGATCGCCATCGATTCTCCGCTGCTTGGCGAATTTTACCTGCGCAATATTCTCGGGGCCTCCGCGCTGTCGGTGGCCTCGGGCATCGATGGGCCGGCGGTGACTGAGGGTGTGAGGCGATGTTCCGGGGCCCCCGGCAGAATGGAGGCGGTGCCCGCGCGTGCTGGCGTGACTGTGCTGGTGGACTACGCGCACAAGCCCGACGCGCTCGAAGCGGTGCTCAACACTTTGCGCCCGCTCACTGGCGGTCGCCTGATCTGCGTGTTCGGATGCGGCGGCGATCGCGATCGCGGCAAACGTCCACTGATGGGCGGGATCGCGGGCCGCCTCGCCAACCTCGCGATTCTGACCTCCGATAATCCGCGCACCGAGGACCCCTTGAAGATCATCGCGGACGTCGAAGCCGGCCTCCTCGACGCGGGTCTCACGCGCATCGACGAAGCCCACGCGGATGCTTCGACTGGATACCTCGTCGAACCCGATCGGCGCGCTGCGATTGCAGTCGCCTTGCGCCTCGCGCGCTCCGGCGATGTGGTAGTAATCGCGGGCAAGGGGCATGAGGATTATCAGTTGGTAGGAAATCGCGTCTTGAAGTTTGATGATCGCGCGGTGGTTCGCGAACTGGCCTCCGAGCTCAAATCTTGAATATTTCTTTCCTCCTCCCCCGCCTTTCTGTCCCTCCCCTATTGATTGGGGGAGGTGGTTCAGCGCGATTTTCGCCGTGGCTGCAAGCGAAAATCGTGCTGAACCGGAGAGGGTCCCCAGCTCTGGATTCTTTGCTGCGCCGCGGACCCTACCCCCGCCCCCTTCCCCTGAAGCAGAAGGGGAAAGGAATCGGCAGCGATGCCCAGGCTGTTGCGACGAAATCGAGGTCTTTTCTGAGCCCCCTTCCACTTCAGGGGAAGGGGCTAGGGGTTAGGTCCGCCTGCGGTCCCCTGCCACCTCTGCTACTGTCGGTGGCTTGATCCGATGCTCTACCTCCTCCTCTACCCACTCCACACCCACTACCTCGGTTTCGGCGTTCTGCGCTACGAAACCTTCCGCTCGGTGATGGCCGGCCTTGCGGCGCTGGCATTTTCGCTCGCGCTCGGTCCGATTCTCATCGAACGTTTTCGCGCCGCGCATGTCGGCCAGACCATTCGCGACGAAGTCCCGCAGACCCATCAGAAAAAAGCCGGCACCCCGACTATGGGTGGACTGCTGATCCTCGCCTCCGCCGTGCTCGCGACCGTCCTGCTCGCCGATGTGCGCGATCTCTATGTCTGGATTGCCGTCTTCGTCGCGGTAAGCTTCGGCGCGGTCGGGCTTTCCGATGATTTGCTGAAGCTCAAACGCGGCCGCGGACAGGGAATCAGCGGGCGCAGCAAGCTCGGGTGGTCGTTCGTGTGGGCCGCGATCGCCGCGGTGGTGCTGTTTGGCCCGATGCAATTCGATACCCATCTGACAATTCCGTTCGCGAAAAATCTCCATCCCGATTTGCATTGGTGGGGATATATCCCGTTTGCGATTTTCGTAATCGTCGCGTCGTCGCACGCGGTCAACTTGACTGACGGTCTCGATGGCCTCGCGATCGGCCCGGTGATGACGGTGGCGCTGACCTACTGGGTCTTCACCTACGTCGCGGGCAACATCAAATTCGCGACCTACCTGGCGGTGCCGCACATCCCGGGTATTGGCGAGGTCGCGATTTTCTGCGCCGCGCTGGTGGCCGCATCGCTCGGATTTCTGTGGTTCAACGCCTACCCGGCCTCGATGATGATGGGCGACGTCGGCGCGCTCTCGCTCGGCGGCGCGATCGGCACGATCGCGGTCCTGGCCAAGCAGGAGCTGGTGCTGCTGATCGCGGGCGGCATCTTTGTCGTCGAAACGCTCTCGGTCATAATCCAGGTTTACTACTTCAAGCTGACGCATAAGCGGGTTTTTCTGATGGCGCCGCTGCATCATCATTTCGAACTCAAGGGATGGCCGGAAACGATTGTGGTGATTCGTTTCTGGATCGTATCGATCGTGTGCGCGCTGTTCGCGCTAAGCACGCTGAAACTCCGATGATCGAACTCAAGGGCAAACGCGTGATGGTGGTCGGGCTCGGCGTGAGCGGACGCGCCGCCGCGCGCTTCCTCGCTGGCCACGGCGCCGCGTTGCTACTAACGGACAAGAAAGCCGACCTCGCGACGGATGAGCTTCCCGCCGCCGAATTGCACCTCGGCACGGAAAACGCGGGATGGCTCAAGGGCGTGGACCTCGTGGTCACCAGCCCGGGCATCCCGCGCGATTCGATCTTGCTACGCGAGGCGCCCCGGCGCGGCATCCCGATCATCGGAGAATTGGAGCTCGCATATCACTTCGTGAAGGCGCCCATCATCGGCATCACCGGCACCAACGGCAAGAGCACGGTGACGACGATGGTCGGTGACGTGCTGAAAGCGGCGGGCAAAAATGTTTTCGTCGGCGGCAACCTCGGCACCCCGCTCATCGAGGCCGCGGAGCATGATGTTGACGCGCTCGTGATAGAGATTTCCAGCTTTCAGCTCGAATGGATCGACAAATTTCGCCCGCATGCCGGCATTCATTTGAACCTCACCGACGATCACTTCGAGCGGTATCGCGACCTCGCGGATTACGGCGCGGCCAAGGCGCGGCTGTTCGAGAATCAGGGCGCCGGCGACTTCGCGATCCTCAATCGCGACGATCCGAATGTATGGAAACTCCGGCAGACCATGCGCTCTCGCGTCATCGGCTTCGGTCTTTCCGCGGCAACTCCCGGTGGCGATGCGATCTGGCCCGATGACCGGCAGCTTTACTTCGACATCAACGGACGTCGCGGGCGTATCGACCTCGCGCAGTTCCACCTGCCGGGTCGGCACAACCTCACAAATGCGATGGCATCGGCAGCCGCGGCGCTCGCGATCGACATCGAGCCGGCTGCGATCGAAGCCGGCCTCGCGCGCTTCAAACCCCTGAGCCATCGCATCGAAATGGTTCACAAATGGCGCGGCATCAAGTTCATCGATGATTCCAAGGGAACCAACGTCGGCGCGGTAGTCGAGGCGCTGGAGGCGATGACCTCGCCGGTCATCCTCATCGCGGGCGGATTCGACAAGGGCGGCGATTACGCGCCACTGCGAAAACCGCTGACCGAAAAAGTCAGGCTGGCGATTTTCATCGGAGCCGCGCGCGACAAAATGCGCGCCGCCCTCGATGGTGCAACGCGGATCGAGGTGGTGGAAAAACTGGCCGACGCGGTGACCCGCGCGGCGGAGGTGGCGGTCGCTGGGGACACCGTGCTGCTCTCGCCGGCATGCTCCAGCTTCGACCAATTCAAGGACTATGCGGAGCGCGGTAACTTATTTCAAAAGCTGGTTCGGGCGCTTTGAGGCGGTAAGTCATCGGCGCCCCGACCCCTGGTTGTGGCTGCCGGCGATGGCGCTCTTGATGCTGGGCTGCCTGATGGTGCTCAACACCACTTACTTCATGAGCCAGGAAAAAACCGGCGACGCCTTCCACTTTTTCAAGCTGCATCTGCTGCATCTCGGGGTCGGCCTCGCGATGCTGATGGCGCTCTCGCAATTCTCCTTGCGTGGGTTGCGCCGCCTCGTCTTTCCACTCCTTGTCATCTCTATCGCGATGCTGCTGCTGCTCTATGTTCCCCATCTGGGCATCGTGCGCGGCGGCGCGCGTCGATGGCTCCGGCTCGGCCCCTACGTCTGCGAGCCGGTGGAGTTCGCAAAACTCGCGCTGGTGTTTTTCCTCGCGGATTTTTTGAGCAAGCGTCAGGAGCGGATGCGGCTTTTCGAGCAGGGCCCGCTGCCCGCGTTTCTCATCGTCGCGCCGATCGCGGTGATGATCCTCAAGCAGCCTGACCTTGGCAACACCGTGATGATCGCACTGGTGCTGTTCGCGATGTTGTACGCGGCCGGCGCGCAAATGAAACATCTCGGCATGGCGGGCGGCGCCGCGCTTTGCATCCTGGTGCTGCAGACAATGGAGAAAGCGTACCGGATGCGGCGCGTCACCGCGTTTTTGCATCCCTGGGAAACTGCGCAGGGGGCGGGCTTCCAGCTCATCCAGTCATTCATCGCGCTCGGCGCCGGCGGCGGATGGGGTGTGGGCCTGGGCGAGGGTCGCCAGAAAATGTTCTACCTACCGCAAGCGCACACCGATTTCATTTTCGCCGTGGTCGGCGAGGAATTCGGCATTCTCGGCGGGGTCGTTGTGGTCGCACTTTTTTGCATGATCCTTTTTCGCGGCATGCGCATTGCGCAGGAGGAGCCCGATCCGTTTGCCAGCCTACTCGCAGTAGGACTTACGGCCAGTCTCTCATTCCAGGCGCTCATCAACATGGCGGTGGTGATCGGCATGATTCCGACCAAGGGATTGCCGCTGCCGTTTTTGAGCTACGGGGGCACGGCGATCATGATGTCGATGGCGGCGCTCGGCGCGCTGCTCGCACTCGGTCGCCGTCCCGCGGTCAGATAGAGCAGTTTGATGAAAGTGATCATCGCCGGCGGCGGCACTGGAGGACATCTGTTCCCCGCCGTCGCGCTCGGCGAGGAGCTGATGCGCGAGCGACCCGACACTGACGTCCTATACGTCGGCACGCGCTACGGCTTCGAGGCGAAGTGGCTGCCCAAGACGAAGTATCGCTACGAGCTTTACGATGTACACGGATTGCTCGGCGGGCGCGGTGCGAGGGCGCGGATGAAATCGATTGCGGAACTTGCCAAAGCAATCGTCCTCGCACGCGCGACGTTGCAGCGATTCGCTCCCGACCTGGTCGTGATCGCGGGCGGGTATGCCTCGGCACCGATGGGACTCGCGGCGATTTTGTCGCGGACGCCGCTCGTCTTGATGGAGCAAAACACTACACCGGGTTTTTCGAACCGGATGCTGAGGCGTTTCGCGAAAAAAATCTGTGTCGCCTTCGAAGCCAGCGCGGTGCATTTCAGTCGCGCAAAAGTGGTGGTGACCGGGATTCCGTTGCGCTACCAGCCGCAGGCTGACCGGAAGCCCATTTCGGACAGTCCACTTCAAATCCTTGTTTTAGGCGCGTCAACCGGTGCGCACCGCCTCAATTTGGGGGTGCTGAACGCTTTCAAAATCTGGAGAAATAGTGTTATAAAGTTTGCGGTCACCCATCAAACGGGCGAGGCTGATGAGGAGCTGGTGAGGGCGGAGTACCAAAACTTGCCGCTGAAGGCGGACGTGATCGCGTTTATCGACGATGTTCCGGGCGCATTGAGCCGGAGCGATCTGGTCGTCGCGCGCTCCGGCGGCGGCACCGTTACCGATGTCGCGCTGGCCGCCCGTCCGGCGATTTTTGTGCCGTATCCGTTTCATCGCGATCGCCAGCAGTTCCACAACGCGCGCGTCATCGAAGGCGCGGGCGGCGCGATCATCGTCAATGACGACGACAACCTCGGTGCGAATCTCGCGCGTGAAATTGAGCGGCTTGCGTCAAATCCCAGGCTGCTCCGCGAGATGGGTAACAAGGCGCATGGTGCAGTACCATCGGATGCGGCGCAGAAAGTTGCGCAGGTATGTTTCGATGTCGTTGACCGCCGGAGAGTGATCGCGTGACGCAATCGTCTTCGACCTCGCTGCTCAATCGCCAACGCCGATTGCACTTCATCGGCATCGGCGGCGCGGGTATGAGCGGGATTGCCGAGTTGTCTTTGCGCCTCGGCTTCGCGATCAGCGGATGCGACCTGAAAGATGGTCCGGTGACTGCGAGACTTAAATCGCTCGGGGCCCAAATCGACACCGGCCATCATGCGGCGCACGTCAAGCCGGAACTCGATGCGGTGGTGATTTCTTCCGCGGTGAAATTTTCCAATCCCGAAGTGGCGCGCGCTCGCGAGATGAAGATTCCCGTCATTCCGCGCGCCGAAATGCTCGGCGAGCTGTTGCGGATGGCGCGGGTTGGGATCGCCGTCGCGGGCACCCATGGCAAGACGACCACTACCGGTCTGGTAGGCCTCGTCCTCGAGGAGGCGGGTCTCGATCCGACGGTCGCGATTGGCGGGAATCTGCGCTCGCGCGGCAGCAACGTGCGGCTCGGGCGCGGTGACTATATGGTGGCCGAGGCCGACGAGAGCGATGCATCATTTTTGCTGTTGGTGCCGACACTGGCGATCGTCACCAACATCGATGCGGAACATCTCGATCATTACGGCAACATCGATCGCGTACGCGATGCGTTTTTGAGTTTCATAAATCACGTTCCTTTCTATGGCGCGGCGGTGCTCGGCATCGACAGCGTCAATGTGCGCGGATTGCTGCCGTCGATTCGCAAGCCGGTTTTCACTTACGGCCTTGCGCCCGACGCGGATTTGCGCGCCGAGAAAATTGTCATCGATGGTTTTTCGACGCGCTTTGAAGTGGTGCGCAAGGGCGAAGTGCTTGGCGAGGTGAACATTCCAACTCCGGGTGTGCATGTTGCGATGAATTCGCTGGCCGCGATCGCGGTCGCACTGGAGTTGGGCGTAACCTTCGAGGTCGCGGCGAAAGCGCTGGCGAAGTTTTCCGGCATCAGCCGCCGCTTCGAGATCAAGGGCGAGGCCGCCGGGCGCATCGTCATCGATGACTATGCGCACCATCCCGAAGAAGTGAAGGCGACGCTTGCGGCGGCGCGCGCGGCGTTCAAGCGCCGCATCGTCGCGGTATTCCAGCCGCATCGATATACCAGGCTGCGCGATCTGTTCGACGGATTTTTGAGCGCCTTCGACGACGCCGACATGCTTTGCCTGATGGATATTTACTCCGCCGGCGAGGATGCGATTGCGGACGTCTCGTCGCATCGATTGTACGAGGCGATCCTCAAACGCGGCCATCTCAATGTGAGATACCTCGGCGGCATTAACGGTGCGGCGCAAAAGCTCGCGGACCTGACGATGCCCGGCGATGTGGTGCTGACGCTTGGCGCGGGCGATATTTATCAACTGGGCGACCAACTGCTCGCGGAACTCGGCGTTGAGCGAAAGACGCATGAGCAGGCTTGATGATGAACTGCGCGAAGGATTTGCGGAGCGCCTCAAAGTGAACCAGTCACTCGCCGAATTCACTTCGTTTCGAATCGGCGGACCGGCGGATTTTTTCGTCACCGTCGAGAACGAGGACGAGTTGATGAGCGCGAAGGCCGCGGCGCATCGCACGGGCGTGCCTACTTTTTGCCTCGGTCATGGAACCAACTTGTTGGTCAGCGACCGCGGCATTCGAGGATTAGTGATTCGGCTCGGCGCCGGCTTCAACCAAATCTCTATCGACGATGTGAAGGTCACGGCCGGTGCGGGCGTCGATTTTGGCGAGTTGGTGGAAGCGGTCGTCGAGCGCGGCCTCGAGGGTCTCGAATTCGGCGAAGGCATCCCCGGCACCGTCGGCGGCGGCCTGGTGATGAACGCAGGCGCGTTCGGCGGCGAAATCGCGCGCGTGGTGAAACTCGTGCATGGCGTGACCGAGGAGGGTGAGGCGCGGGCGCTGACTCCCGACGAGGTCAACTTCGCGTATCGGCGCACCAATCTTCCGCCACACTTCGTCATTTCGCGGGTTGACTTCGAGTTGCATCATGGCGATCGCGATAAGTTGCGCGCGCGCGTGATGGAAGTCCGCGGCAAACGCGCATCGCGGCAGCCGCGCGGCGTTCCCAATGCGGGCTCGATTTTCAAAAATCCTCCCGGCAACTTTGCGGGCCGAATGCTCGAGGCCGCCGGGATGAAGGGGCATCGTATCGGCGGCGCGGGCTTCTCGGAGCAGCACGCCAACTTCATCGTCAATCTTGGTGGCGCGCGCGCCGACGATGTTCACGCACTCATCGAGTTGGCGCGCGCAAAAGTTCGAGAGAACAGCGGGATTCATTTGGAGACCGAAGTGAAGCTGGTGGGCGAATGGTAGGCGCGATCAGGCTGGACGCGCGTTGATAAACATGGATTTATAAACAGCAGGTTGCGGGGCGATGAGGCCCCACTGATGGCGCAGCGGGCGCAGTCAGGTTGGCGATGTGGATGGAGTTGAGGTGGTCGGTGGCGGCGGCGAAGAAGAAAAAGACTGAAGGCGCATCGGGTTGGAGTCCGCGGTTGGCGGGCGTTCTGCTCTGCGCTTTTTTCGTGCTCGGCGTGATTACCGGTTTCAGCGAAGCCGGGCGCCGCGTCGCGATGCGCACGAAAAATCTGCTCACCACCTGGACCGATCGCACGCTCGCGAAACTCGGTCCGTTTCGTCATGCCGCGGATACTTTTGATCAGAGCATCGCGCCGATCGAGGCGCTGCTGAAGCTGCGGCATCCCGCAGCGACGCCGGCGAGTCCGGACGCGGCGGAACTTTCACGCGCGCATGACGCTGACGATCCGATCGCGATCATCGAACGGCGCGACGGCTTCTATGCGCTGCTCGCCGGTGGGGAAATTCGCGGGCCGGTCTCGCCCGCGCAGCAGCCCAATCTTCCGATCATGAGCGGACCGGGAGTGGAGAACGCGAAAACGCCCGACCTCCTGAGCGATGCCGCAGTTCTCGTTCGCACTGAGGCGCAAATGTCGAGCCTCGTTTCCGAAATGCGCATCGAGGACGACGGTACCGCATCGTTTTATCTCGATCGCGAGCGGATGGCGGTGGTGGTCGATCTGGAACGGCAGGCAGTTGAGCTGCCGCGTGCACTCGACATTCTCAAGCAGTGGCAGGGCCGCGAGCGCCTGATCGCGATGCTCGACATGACCACGCCTGACATGGCGGTGGTGCGCCTGAAAACGGATCTACCGGCGCTGAAAAAGCGGCCTTCCACGATTGCGCGAATTCCAAGAGCGGAGCCCGCGCGCGTGAGTATCGCGGAGCGCGGGACGGTGGTGCGATGAGGAACACGCTCGCCGCCCTCGACGTCGGCACCAGCAAGGTCTGCGCAATCGTCGCCGAGGTTCCGGTCGAAAATGAGATCGCGGTGCTCGGTTACGGCGTGGCGCCATGCGCAGGCTTACGCAAGGGCGTCGTCGTCAACATCGACGCGACGGTGGAAGCGATTCGTGCCGCGGTTGAAGAAGCCGAGCGCAGCTCGGGCGCTCGCATCGGTTCGGTTGCCGTCGGAGTCGCGGGCGCGCACATCCGCGGCCTCAATAGTCATGGCATTGTCGCTGTGCGCGGTGGTGAGGTTGGATCGCGCGATCTCGATCGCGTGATCGAAGCCGCGCGCGCCGTCGCGATCCCGCTCGATCGCCAGGTACTGCACATCCTGCCGCAGCAGTTCGCGGTGGATGATCAGGAAGGGGTGCGCGATCCAATCGGGATGGCGGGGGTGCGCCTCGAAGCGCGTATCCATATCGTCACTGCCGCGCAAAGCTACGAGGCGAACTTGACCAAGTGTTGCGAGCGCGCGGGAGTGACGCCCTCGGAGCTGGTGTTCGAGCCGCTCGCCTCGGCCGATGCGGCGCTGTTTCCCGAGGAGCGCGAACTGGGAGTGGCGCTGCTGGATATCGGCGGCGGCACGACCGACATCATCGTGTTTCATGGCGGCTCGGTGATGCATACCGCGGTGCTGCCGATCGGCGGCAATCATCTAACCAATGATGTCGCGGCGGGGCTGCGCACGCCGGCCGCCGATGCGGAGAAACTCAAGATCGAGTACGGGGTCGCCACCAGCCTGGTGGTGCGCCGCGATGAAACGGTGCAGGTGCCGGGTGTCGGCGGACGCGAGCCGCGCATTATCGCGCGCCGCATCCTGGCGGAGATTATCGAGCCTCGCATGGAGGAGATTTTCGCGATGGCGCAGCGCGAGCTGATGCGCTCGGGTGTCGCGGACAGTCTCGCCTCGGGACTGGTGCTGGTTGGAGGCACCTCGCTGCTCGAAGGAACGCAGGAGCTGGCGGAACGCGTGTTCAATCTTCCGGTGCGGCGCGGACTGCCGACGAATTTGAAAGGAATGCCTGAAGAGCTGATGAAGCCGATGTACACCACCGTCGCGGGCCTGTTGCTGTATCAGGCCGGCTCGCGCGGGATGGGCAACGGCTCGGCGCGGTCGCGCAAGATGGGGCGGCTGCGCGCACGGCTCTCAGATTGGGTGAGAGATTTTTTCTAGTGCCGCGCGCAAGAAAGACTCCAGCGACGCGGAAATCCACCGGTGGTGGAGGAGGAAGGGTGATGATTGAGTTGGTGGACAATGCCGATCCGGGCGCACGAATCAAAGTAATCGGCGCGGGCGGATGCGGCGGCAACGCGGTCGCGCACATGATCCTGGCTGGAGTCCGCAACGTCGATTTCGTCGCGGTCAATACCGACGCGCAGGCGCTCGCGAACAGCAGCGTGCCGGTGCGCCTGCAAATCGGCGAGAATATCACGCGTGGACGCGGCACCGGCGGCAATCCGGAAATCGGGCGCAAGGCCGCGATGGAAAGCGAAGAGCGCCTGCGCGACATGCTCTCCGAAGCGGAGATGGTGTTCGTCACCGCGGGCATGGGCGGCGGCACCGGCACCGGCTCGGCGCCGGTCATCGCGAAAATCGCGCGCGAGCTCGGCGCGCTAACTGTTGGTGTTGTCACCAAGCCGTTTCAGTTCGAGGGCCGCAAGCGCGCGGCTCAGGCGGACCACGGACTGCGCGAGCTGAAGGCCGCCGTCGATACGCTGATCACGATTCCCAACCAGCGCCTGCTCTCGGTCGCGAGCCGCAACATGTCGCTGCGCGAGGCGTTTACCAAGGCGGACGACGTGCTGCTGCAGGCGGTGCGTGGAATCTCCGAGTTAGTGACGGTGCATGGCCTCATCAACCTCGATTTTGCTGACGTGCGATCGATCATGGCCGAGATGGGCATGGCGATGATGGGTGCGTCGAGCGCATCGGGCGAGAATCGCGCCGTCGAAGCGGCGCAGCGCGCGATCTCGAGTCCATTGCTGGAAGACGTTTCCATCAAGGGCGCGCGCGGACTGCTCATCAACTTCACCGGCGGTCCGGACATGTCGCTATATGAAGTGAACGAGGCCGCGAGCCTGATTCATGAAGAGGCGCACGAAGACGCGAACATCATACTGGGCGCGGTGATCGATGATCGCCTGACGGACGAGATTCGCGTCACAGTGATCGCGACCGGCTTCGGCGAACTGGAGCGCGCGTCGATCAGCCCCAAATATTCGCCGTCGGGCACCGCAGTGACGACGCCGATCATGGCATCGTCGACGCGGCCGGTGGATGCGAATGAGCTGCGGCCGCTGTCATCGAGTATGCCGGCTTCGCACGCGGCGTCGCATGTCGTGCCGCCTACGCCGAGCCCGCAGCCGCTTCGGCCGCTGCCACCGCTTCCGCAGAACCGCCCGGTGCGCAAGATGGGCATGATCGTGGATGACAGCACGCTCGACATCCCGGCCTTCAAGCGGCGCGGCGAAACCCCCTCGCTGCTGGATGAGAAGCTGGAGCCCGAGCGGCTGGCGGATGACGAGGACAAGCTCGACGTGCCGACGTTCCTGCGCAAGCACCTCGACTGAGAGATATGGAAACGCGCCTGGAGAAATCCAGGCGCTCGACTTTTCGGGCTAGAGCGACAGGAGCTTGCGCAGCTTAGGCGCGCTGAAACCGAGCATAATTTCGTTGCCGACCTTGATGACGGGAACCGCGCGATACCCCATCGCGAGGAGCTCGTCGCGCGCCGCGGGATCATCGGCGAGGTTGCGTTCGGTATAAGTCACCTTGTGGCGATGCATAAAATCCATCGCGAGGTGACAGGCCGAACATCCGACATTGGTGAAGATTATTACGTCCATAGGATTTCCCTCCTTAATGCAATCGACCGTTTTTGCGCGCGCCGTTCGAGGATTGCATACAGCGCCCGTCGCAATCCTTGACCATCTTGCGTAGCGTGCGACGCAGTCGCTGCAGCCGCTCGATCTCCGCATCCATCTCGGCGAGCTTGTGCTGCGCCTTATGCGTGACGGGGCCGCATTCGCGCGTCGACTTGACGCCCATCGAAAGCAGCTCCTTGATTTCGCGCAGTGAGAAGCCGAGGTCTTTCGCCTCTTTGATGAAGTCGAGCCGGTCCAACACGTCCTCGGGAAAATCGCGATAGCCGGAGAACAGCCGTCGGGGCGACGAGATGAGTCCCTCGCGCTCGTAGAACCGCAACGTGTCGATGCTCAAGTCGGCCTTGCTGGCGACGCTGCCAATCTTCATCCCTTGAAGCTCTCCTTTGGTAAATCCTAGACCCTTGAGCATACTCCAGAGTCAAGCGGCGACGCGATGTTGCGGCGTTGAGAAGCGCGGGCCGCCGCAGTGTATATATTGATGCGTTGCGATGAAGATTTTCACGGGCCGTTCGCGAACGGCCCCTACAAGATCCGGACGCGGCGGAATTTAGGAAACATAAATGAAAGCTGTGATTGCCGAAAAACCCGGTGACGAGAGTGTTCTCAAACTTGCCGAGGTTCGCGATCCCGTCCTCCGCGACGAAGACATCATGATTGGCGTCACGCATGCCGCGCTCAATCGCGCCGATATCATGCAGCGCCAGGGATTTTATCCTCCGCCGCCGGGCGCCTCGGATATCATCGGGCTCGAGGTCGCGGGAAAGGTCATCGCGGTCGGGCGCAAGGTCAAGGGATGGAAGGTCGGCGAGCGCGCGATGGCTCTGCTGGCGGGCGGCGGCTATGCGGAAAAGGCCGCGGTGCATCATGGCTCGGCGATGCACGTGCCCGAGTCGCTCAGCGATGCGGAGGCCGCGGGTCTGCCGGAAGTTTTCCTGACTGCGTTTCTCAACCTGTTCATGCTCGCGGAAGTGAAGTTCGGCGACACCGTTCTGGTGCATGGCGGAGGGAGCGGCATCGGCACCGCATCGATCCTCCTGCTCAAGGAGATCGGTGCGCGCTCGATCGTGACCGCCGGCTCCGATGACAAATGCAATCAATGCCTCAAGCTCGGCGCCGATATCGCGCTCAACTACAACAAGGCGCCTTTTGCTACTCAGATTAAAACCGCGACCAACGGCCGCGGCGTGGACATCATCCTCGACAGCATCGGCGCCGCGTATCTGACGCCGAACATCGAATCGCTCGCGCAAGGCGGGAGGCTCGTCCTCATCGGCTTGATGAAGGGCAACAAGAGCGAGATCGATCTGCTGCCGGTGTTGCGCAAGCATTTGAAGATTATGGGCTCGACGCTGCGCAGCCGTTCGGAGCGGGAAAAGGCGGAAATCGTGACGGCATTCGTGAACATGAATGCGCCGGCGCTGGAGCAGGGGAGGTTGCGTCCGCCGATTTACAAAGTGTTGCCGGCCTCCGAAGCCGCCGCGGCGCATCGGATGATGCAGGCGAGCGAGCATTTCGGAAAAATCGTTCTGAAGTTCGCATAGCGGCCCTACAATTTCGGCGGGCCGGCATCGATGCGCGCGCGGACTTCTTCCAGCGTCGTTTTCCATGGGAGCGGCGCTTCGTTCCACCAGGTGGCGCCCGCCTCGATAAATGGTGCGACGATCTCGGCGGCCTCGCGCTTCGATTTTCCGGCGGTGTCGCCCGCATGCACCATGTCGAAGCGATCGGTACTCTTGCGATTCTCGCGGATGAACTTCGCGATCGCGCGCACATCATCGACGCTCAGATCTTTTTCGATGTTCGATGACATCGGGACTACACCATCGAAGCGGGCGGCGCGGCGAAATGGACGCGGTCGCGGCCACGTGCCGGCGATCCAGATCGGGATGCGAGGCTGAATCGGCTTCGGGAGAAACTGCGTCGGCTTCACCGTGTAATGCTTCCCCTCGAATGAGAATTGCTCGCCGCTCAGGAGTCCGGTGACAATCGCGAGACCCTCATCGAGGACTTCCGCGCGCGCCACATCATCGGTGGGATAGCCGAACGAGCTCAGCTCGCCGAACCAGTCGCCGCCGAGCCCGATCCCGAGGATGAGGCGTCCGCCGGAAAGATGATCGAGCGTGATCGCCTCGCGCGCGAGCTTCCACGGATGACGGCGCGGCAGCGGCGTGATCATCGGACCGAAATTTATGCGCGAAGTCCCTGCCGCGATCGCCGCCAGCTGCACCGTCGGATCGCCGACCGGTCCGCCGCCGACAATCAGGATGTGATCCCAGATGAAGAAGCCGTCCCAGCCGGAGTCCTCGGCGCGATGGGCCAGGTCGGCCAGCACGCGCGGGTCCGCATAGGGTCCGAAGTTCGCGACATCGAATGCGTATTGCATGGGATCGTGATTAGGGAAGGTGCTCGACCTGCGCAAGGGCCGAAGCCGAGCGTTGCCTCGCGCGTGCGCCCGGCCTACTATCTCGGCGACTCCGGAAGAGTCCCATGACAGCCATCAAGCCATATATGACAAGCCACTTATGAGTTGACGGCGAATTTCGAAAACGGACCTAAGCCCCGCGCTTCGAAGCTCGGGGCTTTTATTTTGGCGCGATGGGACTCATGTACAACGAAACTGCCAATCTCGATTCGTCGGGCTCCGCGCTCGACGCGAAACCTCACAGTCTTTTTCACCACGCCGACTTCATGAAGTTGTGGACCGGCGAAACCATCTCAGAGTTCGGCTCCAAGGTCGGCGGCGTCGCGGTCAGCTTCCTGGCGGTCATCGCCCTGCACGCGACGCCGGGGCAGATGGCGGCGCTCGCGGTATGGCGCACGGTGCCTGCGTTGCTGTTCAGCCTGTTTGCGGGAGTATGGGTCGATCGATTGCGGCGCCGTCCGCTGATGATTGGCGCCGACCTCGCGAATATCGTGCTGCTCGCCTCGATACCTGCGGCGGCCGCGCTCGGGAAACTGCGCATCGAGCAGGTCTATGGCGTGATGTTCCTGACCTCGTTCGCCGACATTCTTTTCAGCGTCGGCTATCGCGCCTACCTGCCGACGCTGGTCGGTCGCGAGGCCGTTACCAAGGCCAACAGTATTTTGTCTGCGACCGAGGCCGTCGCCGAGATAGGCGCGTTCGGCCTCGCGGGATGGCTGGTGCAATGGCTGACGGCGCCGATCGCGATTGCGCTGGACTCGGTGTCATTCGTGTTCTCGGCGGTCTTCCTGGGCCTTATCAGCAAGCCCGAAGAAACGCCCGAGCGGCGCAAGGATTCGAGGACCGCGCGAGAAATTTGGGACGGGGCGCATTCGATCCTCGATGATTCGCGGCTGCTCGCGGTTGCCGCGAGCGCGACCGTCGGTGCGATCGCGCAGGGAATTTTCGCAACGGTCTACGCGCTGTACTTCATCAACACGCTCGGCTTCAGGCCGGGTCCGCTCGGAATGATCTATGCGACCGGCGGGGCAGCCTCGTTCGTGGGTGCGGCATTAACGACGCGCACAACTGAAAGGCTCGGCATCGGGCGCGCGATGGCAGTGGGACTCGCCGCGATGGGTTTGGGATTTGCGCTGCTGACCTTCGCGCATGGTGCCGGCATC
Source organism: uncultured delta proteobacterium (assembly GCA_963761255.1). Lineage (GTDB taxonomy): Bacteria > Desulfobacterota > Binatia > Binatales > Binataceae > DATGKG01. Next base: position 462,157 of record CAVXGH010000005.1, on the reverse strand, counting down.
GTCAGCATCGCGCTGCTGGTGGGGCAGCAACTGATCGGAGATTCATTCGGCACGATTTATTTTGTAACGCAGATGAGCTTCATCCAGCAGATCGCGCCGTCGCGGATGCTGGGCCGGGTGGTTGCGAGTGTCAGGTTCCTTGGCCTCGGCGCGGGACTCGTGGGTGCCTTGCTGGGTGCATTAATCGGCAACCTGATTGGGCTGCGGTATGCGATCGGATTCGGTTCGGCGCTGCTCTTGGTTGCCGCCGCGATCATCACGATGTCAGAGATCGAGCGCGAGGACATTAGTCATGAGCCGTCGTGATGACGAACGGACATCAATCTGTAATCATCACGATGTGGGTTCAGTTGAGGCGAACATAAGACGAATAATGTCCACGTGAACAGCCGACAGAAAACGCAAAAACAAACCCACTACGAATTGAATCGGGGATCGCAGAATTACCAAACGAAGCCAAATACATCAGGCAAATGCTGGAGTTCGGGAAAATCGCGGAGTTCCACCGCCGGTCGCGAAGCGCGCCCGGCTCTCACCCGGTCGTCACAGTTGTCGCGAAATCCAGGAGCGACAACTGCGCCGTCCACCCTCTCTCGCACAGCGAGAGAGGGGACAGAAAGGGCCGCTCCCCCAGCAGAGCGAAGCATCGTAGGCCGGTAGCAAGAATTTGCAAAAACAAACCCACTTAATCGAGGAAATACGGACCTTTCTTCCTCCGCAGCTGAATGAAAATCGACGAACTCGACTATAACCTGCCCGACGAACTCATCGCGCAGGAACCGCTCGCCAATCGCGACGAGGCGCGCCTGCTCGTGCTCCATCGCAAGAGCGGCGAGGTCGAGCATTCGAGGTTCTACAAGCTGGCGCGCTACCTCAACGAGGGCGATCTCCTCATCCTCAACGACACCCGTGTGATGCCCGCCAGGATGTTTGCCAACAAGGAGTCGGGCGGGCGGGTCGAAATCCTGTTCGTGCGTCCGATGACCGAGCGCCCCGGATGCTGGCAGGCGATGGTCCGCGCGCATCGTCCCCTCAAGGAAGGCACGCGGCTACTTCTCGATGACGGCCACGCGATCATCGTGCAGGGATATGCGCGTCCGGGGCGGGCGATCGTTGCGAGCGAAAATTCCGTGCCGCTCAATGATCTCATCCGCGAGCACGGGAAACTTGCGCTCCCGCACTACATCAGCCGCGACGTTAATCCCGCCGACGCGGAGGACTACCAGACCGTGTATGCCTCGCATGAGGGAGCGATCGCGGCGCCGACTGCTGGTCTGCATTTCACCGATGAGGTTTTTCGCTCGCTGGCCGAGGCGGGCGTGCGGCGCGCGTTCGTGACGTTGCACATCGGGCCGGGAACTTTCGCGCCGCTGCGTTCCGAGGTGGTCGAGCAGCATTCGATGGAAGCGGAGTGGTACGTGATGCCACCGGAAACCGTCGAGGCAATCGCGCATGCGAAGCGCACCGGCGGCCGCATCATCGCGGTCGGCACCAGCAGCGTGCGCACGCTCGAATCGCATGCGGTGACGGGCGACACCGAGGGCTTCACCGGGCTGTTCATTCATCCGGGATTTCGCTTCAAGCTGGTCGACGCGATGATCACCAACTTTCATATGCCGCGCACCACGGTGCTCGCGCTGGTGATGGCGATGGCGGGACGCGACAAGGTTCTCGCCGCGTATCGCGATGCGATTCGCCATCGGTATCGGTTCCTCAGCTATGGCGACGCGATGTTGATCCTGTGAGAAGGCACGGAGAAACCGGAAGCGCTTCGCGCGATCAGGATTCAACGGGGCGTTCGCGAACGCCCCCTACCGGCGACGGGCGGACGTTGATTTCGTGAGCATCGCACCGATCCAATTCCACATCACCGCGCGCGATGGGCTGGCGCGCGCCGGTCGCCTCGTCACCGCGCATGGCGAAATCGAGACGCCATGCTTCATGCCGGTCGGAACACAGGCCGCCGTCAAGGCGATGTCGCCCGATGAACTATGGAACATGGGCTATCGGCTGATTCTGTCGAATGCGTACCATCTCGCGGTCAGGCCGGGCCACGAACTCGTCGGCGAGATGGGCGGGATCGCGAAGTTCATGGGATATCCAGGCGCGGTACTGACCGATTCGGGCGGGTACCAGGCGATGAGCCTCGCGAAGATCAATTCCATTACCGAGGAAGGCATTCGGTTCCGATCGCATCTGGATGGCGCGCCATTGATGTTCACGCCAGAAAGCGCGGTGCAGATTCAGGAGCGGCTGGGCTCCGACATCATGATGGCGCTCGACGAGTGCACTCCGTTTCCTGCCGACCGAAGCCGGGCACGCAGATCATTAGAGATGACCGCGCGATGGGCCGAGCGTTGTCTTCGCGCGCGAACCAGTACGACGCAGGCGCTGTTCGGAATCGTGCAGGGCAGCGTCTATGCCGACCTGCGCGAGATCAGCGCGCATCAGATCACCGCGTTGCCCTTCGATGGATACGCGACCGGAGGTCTTTCCGTCGGCGAGCCGAAGGCCGCGATGCGCGAGATGGCGGCGCTGTCGGCGTCACATCTTCCCGCCGACAAGCCGCATTACCTGATGGGAGTGGGAACGCCCGCCGATCTCATCGCCTGCGTCGGGATGGGCTACGACATGTTCGATTGCGTGCTGCCGACGCGCAATGCGCGCAACGGAAGCGCCTTCACCAGCACCGGAAAAATCTCGGTAAAGCGGGCCGAATATGCGCGCTCGCAGGCGCCGCTCGATGCCGATTGCGATTGCCGTCCGTGCCGGACCTTTACCCGCGGCTATTTGCGTCATCTATATATGTCGGGGGAGATACTCGCAGCGCGGGCTCTGACAGAGCATAATCTGTACTTTTATCGGCGCTTGATGCGGGAGGCCCAAGCTGCTATCGCATCGGGCACCTTCAAATCCTTCGCGGATGTGAGGCTTTCGCAGCTCGCCGCGGACGAAGCTGGGGAGCCTTCAGCGGGCCATTGAAAAGGGTCTTTTCAATGGCCCGCGCCCTCACTCTTATCTCTCCCAGTAGGGAGAGAAGATGAAGGAAGGACAGACAAATTCAGATCCAGGGTGTTGAATGAGAACGCGGATAGTCAGGCTCGGTCGATGCGCAACACCCTGCTAGGGGACGAAATCTAATGTGGTCGTTGTTCGAAGGAACGGCATGGGCGCAAGGAGTCGCCGCCGGCGCGCAAGGTTCGGAATACGGGACGCTCATCCAGATGGCGCCGATTGTCGGCATCATCGCGATTTTCTATTTTCTCATCATCCGGCCGCAGACGCAGAAGGCCTCGGAGCATACGAAAATGCTCGGCGGGCTCAAGAAAAATGATGAGATCGTGACCACCGGCGGCCTCATCGGCAGGATCACGGAGCTGGGGGACAAGGTCGTGACATTGGAGGTCGCGCCCAACGTCAAGGTCAAGGTTGAGAGGGCGCAGGTGGCGGGACCTTCGACCTACGGCAAGACGCCGGCCACGAAGTCTTAGTGGGAAGTCACAAACAAATGCGGGGCGGCGTCTTCTCTTGTCATTCTGAGACAAGCTTCAGCGCGGTCGAAGGATCTCGATGCACGCGCTCCCACGGTACTCCGACTGCGGCACCAGAAGATGCGCGAAAGTGCGGTATTCGAGGCATCGGGATTCTTCAGCCTCGCGTTCCGCTCGCTTCAGAATGACAAAGTACAGGCGTTAGGGTTTTCAGGTGGAATCAGCAAATCAAAATTTCGCTCCGGTTTTAGTCCTTCTGTCGTTGATAGCGGCGTTTCTCTATCTACATTTCACCGGCAGCAGCGGCCGCAGCCGTCTCTATCTCGCGGCGGTGTTGACGGTGGTTGCGGTGGTGCTGCTCCTCCCGTCGGCCAATTTTGAGCTGCCCGATCAGATTAAATCCTGGATGCCGGGGGCCAAGATTCAACTGGGCCTCGATCTACAGGGCGGCACTCATCTTTTGATGGCGGTCAAGCTCGAAGATGCGGTCAAGACCCAGCTCAAACGGCGCGGCGACGACCTCAAGAAAGAGCTCAAGGACAACAAGATCGACGCCGACATCACGCAGGATGCGACCGGAGACCTGGTGGTCTCGATCAAGAACAGTTCCGATGCTTCCGCGTTCAACGACATCATAACGAAGTCATATCCTGATTTATCGATTGCTTCCGGCAGCACCGAATCCGGCGCGCCGGCCTACATCCTCAAATACAAACCGATGCAGGTCAGCCAGATCGAATCCAACGCGATGGACCAGGCGCTGGAAACCATCCGCAATCGAATCGATCAACTGGGCGTGCGTGAAACAACCGTCGTGAAAGAAGGCGACAACGAAATTCTCGTGCAACTTCCCGGCATTCAGGACCCGCAGGAGGCCAAGAATCTCATCGGCAAGACCGCGGTGCTCGAATTCAAGCTCGAAGACGATTCGCATAGCGTGGCGGATGCGCTGAAGGACGGCCCGCCTCCCGGCGATGAGATCCTCTATGGACAGCCGCAGGCCGGCGGGCGTACGCCATACCTGGTCGAAAAGCAAACGCTGATGCAGGGTGACGTCGTCACCGATGCGCGAGTGCGTCCGGGCGGCAAGTTCGAGGGCAACTACGTGAGCGTCGAGCTCGATGCGCGCGGGGCGCAGATTTTCGACGCGCTCACGTCAGAAAACGTCGGGCGCAAACTCGTCATCGCGCTCGACAATACCGTGTACTCCGATCCGGTCATCCGCGAGCGCATTCCGGGTGGGCATGTGCAGATCACCGGACGCTTCTCGCTGCAGGAAGCGCATAACCTGGTCATCGTGCTGAAGTCGGGCGCGCTGCCGGCGCCGATCGAATTCGAGGAAGAACGCACCGTCGGTCCGTCGCTGGGTCGCGATTCGATTCGCGCGGGCGAAATTTCCTTCATCGTCGGCGCGTTTTTCGTGCTGGTTTTTATGCCGGTCTACTATGACCGCGCGGGAGTTCTCGCCGACTTCGGCCTCACGCTGAACATCCTGTTGTTGCTCTGCATGATGGCGGCGCTCGGTGCCACGCTCACTTTGCCCGGCATCGCAGGTATCGTTCTGACGCTCGGAATGTCCGTCGATGCGAACGTTCTGGTGAACGAACGTATGCGCGAGGAGTTGCGCAACGGAAAAACTCCGCGCGAAGCGGTGAAGCTCGGCTATCAGCGCGCGTGGGACGCGATCCGCGATTCGAACATCTCAACTTTCATGGCGGGAGTGATTTTGTTTCTCTATGGCGGGACTGGTCCGGTGAAAGGATTTGCAGTGACCTTGTGCGTCGGAGTGGCGACCGGACTATTTTCCTGCATCGTTGTAACCCGGGCGTGGTATGATTATCTTATTTCGGCGCGTAAATTAAACACCATTAGCGTCTAGATGGATGCATAAGATATAAATAGAGAGCTAAAGCGTCTACATCGGGGTTTTTTCGACATCGAGTCGAAAAGTAAGAAATATCTTAAAAAAGCCGCCAACTATGGTTGGCCAGAGCCTTTAGCCGAACTAAACTTGACAGCGCGAAGAGGCACGTATTAGTAGAAGCGCTTCAACTACGGGACGAGGTCCAAGCCGCTCCGTGGAACTGACGATGGCCGACAGAGACGACATTCTTTTGAATTCGCGGGAGGTTGCGTTCCTCCTCGACATGAGCCCGGACACGGTGAACGAGTTCGCGCGCCGCAATATCCTGCCCGCATTCAAAAAAGGCCGGCAATGGCGGTTTCGCAAACGCGACATCACTTCGGCGAAGCGTCAGCTTACGCGAGGAATTAACGCGGCCGCCTGAACGCCGCAGCAGTTGGGGCGGGGCGGAAAGCTGGGGCCTTTCGCATCTCCCTCCCGCATAACAGACCCCCGGGGATGAGCGATGGCTGAGCCGCACGAGAGCAAGGTCTATTCCGACCTCGCAATAATCTACGATTCAATTTTTGGCCGGATGTTCGTTGATAGTGAACATTCCGTGATCGACAGCCTCAAGCTGCGCCCCAATCAGCGTGTGCTCGAAGTTGGGGTCGGCACCGGCATCGCGCTCGACGCCTATCCGCCCTACGTCCACGTCGTCGGCATCGATCCGTCGGCGGACATGCTCAAGGTAGCGCAGAAGAAAATCCGCGAGAGCAAGCTGAGCAATGTCGAAGTGAAGCAGGGCGATGCGCTCAATCTCGATTTTCCCGACGAAAGTTTCGACGACGTAACAACTTTCCACGTGATGACGGTGGTGCCCGATCCGGTCAAGATGATGCGCGAGATGATCCGCGTCTGTAAGCCCGGCGGCCGCATCGTGATCATCAATCATTTCGGGAGCGAGAAACCCGTCCTCTACGCCTTGGTCGCGATGATGAATCCGATCACGCGCCATCTCGGATGGACCACGCGTTTGCGCGCGCGCCACATCCTCGAAGGGCAGCCGATCGTGGTCGAGCGCAACGAGCGCATCAAGCTCTCGGTGCATCGCTTGATCGTGGCAAGAAAAGCCTAAGAAGCAGACATAACCACAGAGGCACGGAGACACAGAGATCAGGAAGAGATGCGGGCCGCGGCGGCCCTGACAGGATCCTTTTCTTCCCGACCTTTCTGTCTCTGTGGTGATCTCTTCTCTGCGTCCGCTACGATATCGCGCCCTGCACGACAATAACGCATCGATCGCCCTCGGGAACCTCGTCGAGGGGAAGGCGGATCTCGTCGGCCAGCCTCTTACCGACAATCAGCAGGCGACCCGGGCTCTGTTGCAGTAACTGCTCGAGGCTGCGCTCGCTAAGCACATCGCTATGGAAGCGGCGGCCAAGCTTCTTTCGCACATCGCGTACGATGTTGACCATCTCATCCTCCGCCTGGCGCACGCTGTTGGCTACCAGCAACGCATGAAGCCGCGCCTTGTTCGAGCGCGCGATACGGACCGCGAGGTCGAGTGCCGCGCGTCCGTCGGCTCCTGAATCGACCGCCGCAAAGATCCGTTCGATCGGTCGGTCGGTTCCCTGGATGAACACGCCGACGTGAACGGGTTCGTTCTTCGCGGTGGCGAAGACATCGCGCACGACTCCGCCCATCGTGTCTTGCCCCGACTCCGCGCGATGATAGCCGAGCAGAATCCATCGCAGATTGCCGTCACGCGCCGCAGTGGTGATGTCGGCACCCGGACTCGATGACCATACACCGTGCGGCGCGATTTTTACGCCGCGCGCCGCCGCGTACTCGATCGACGAGGTTAGAGCCGGCGGATGCGGGGGTGCTTCCGATGCGTCGTCGCTGACGCGGCGGACGAAGGCGACCACTCGCGCGGGAGGGTCGTCAGGCGCGGCGGCGGCAAAAGCAATCGCGAGGAGCGGCGCCACCCCCTCAGGGTTCGCGACGGGTACCAAGAGCCCGCGTCGTAATGGCACCGCTGTATCAGAACTATCCAACACCTGAATATCTACTCAAATCTGCCGCGGAACCCAAACATCCTGTTCGCCTGAGTGGTTCAAATCCAGACGCGAAGCAAACATATTCGCCGATGGTGTCATCGCGAATGCAGCCGCGGGTTGGTCTTGATTGCGCCGGTCCCATACCCTGATGGCCGAGCGTGGCCGACCTTAAGCTCGCTTGTCTGCGGAGGTTCCCATGACCACTCGAATTACGCTCGATCGCTATGTCTACGAAGACATTTATCCCGCCTTCAAAGCGGCGACCGACGAAAAGGACATAACCGCGAAGATCAATCGCACCTTTCTAAACAGCCTCGCGCAGCGAGCTCTCATCCTTAACGGCGATCGCCCGGCGATGGTCGCTGACATCGGATGCGGTCCCTGCGACACGCTCATCAAGTATCTGAGCGGGGTGAATTTCCCGCCCGGGTTTATCCTTCGCGCGACTGACTTCATTCCCGAGTATGCGGATGCCGAGCGGGGCGAGGCGCTACGGATCCTCGCGGCAGCGCAAGCTTCGAACATAATAAAGGTGGAGGATTTTTCAGTCCGAGCCGGGAATGCGTTTGGTGGAAAACTCCTCGAGCTTCTTTCCGGTCCGCATGATCAAGCGACCATGCGAAACGGTTTCCGGGTCGTGTTCGCCTCGCATGTGATGTATCACGCCAATGGCGCAGCGGATGTGGAGCGCACGGTCGCGGATATCTCGAGCAATGTTCTCTACCCCGAAGGCGTTTGCATCCTCTACCACATCGCCAATCGACGCGGGACGTTCCAGGAATTTCGCGCGCGTTTCGGCAGTGAAGCCGGCGCGCACAGCGAGAGCGATACCGGCGCGGTTACGATCGATGATCCTCCCGCGCAGATCGCCGCCTCATGTCGTACCGTTGGGGTGCCGTTCTATCAAGCGGAGTTTCCCACCAGGTTGTTTTTCGGATCGCTCGGCGATGACGAATGGCGCGCGTTCAAGAATCCTCGCGCGTATGATGCGCTGGTCGATTCGAATCCCGCCGCCTACGAGGATTTGAAGCGGCTCTACTTCGTGATCCAGCGCGCGCCGTTGGAGTTTGCCGCGGACCATTCATCAACCGGGCTGGAAAGGTTCATGGACGAGGTCCGCGCCGTCATCGAAGCCAATCATGGTGTGCTTCCATCTGCCGAATTGATGCAGGTCTTCACTCGCGCCGACGCGCCATCATCATTGAGCGAAGCGATTCCTGCGGCAATCGCCTCGAGCATCAACTGAGGGCCAACGCGGAGCCGACGCGGAGCCGACGCCAAAGCGTCGTTCTGAAGATATGCTCCCAAACAGTACAACCATGCAGGCAAGAGTGCAGTTTGGAAACAACAGTGTCAGCTTCACGACTAGAGCGGCAACAAAGTCGAAAAAATCCAGTTCGAGCCTAAATTGGTCGTCCGATAAATAAACTTCTTCAAAGCAAATTCAGTACAAACGTTATGCACAATTCTACTTTTTGGCGCGTTCATTGCTCTCCCGACCAGCGTCCGGGTTAGGACCTCGGGGGTCATCGAAACCCGCACCTCCTGCCGCTAGCGATCGCTGACCTCAGCGCGCGCCCGGCGCGCATCCTCACCATACCCCCAGTTCAGGACCTTGCGATGGGGCTCGCTCCGAATCTTCGGCTACCCGGAGCCGGCCCGGTTATGCGCGTTGGGGGCACAGATGCGTCAGCGAAGTTCGAGCTGTTTCTGGAAGCCAGGGTTCTACGCTCCGGTCTGCATGCTCATCTTTATGTCGTTTGCAGGCCAGGTCTGCGCCGCGACCTCGATAACCTTTGTCGGAGCTAGCACGCTTTCCGATTACCCCAGTCCGGTGACCAGCGTTGCGATCAATCTTCCATCGGGGGTTCAAGCCGGAGACCTACTTATCGCGCAAATCGCTGACTATGACGGGACTGGCTCGAACATCCCGACGGCGCCCAGCGGATGGGTCCTCGTTCGTCACGACTCCGGCGCCTACAGCAACCGGATAACCTCGTGGCTGTATTACAAAATCTCCGGCAACACCGAACCGTCCTCATATTCATGGGGAATCGGCACTGAATGGGCGGTCGGCGCGATGGGCGCATGGCGAGGCGCGATGTCGGCGCCGCTCGATATCGCAACCGGTACCGCAGCGATCGGAAATAGTCCCATTTCAGCAAGTCCTCCGACCTCGACCCCCACCTACAGCAATGAGCTTCGAATCTGTTTCTATGCTTCTCAGGGCGGCAGTGCTCCCGCTCTCTCCCTGCCTGGAGCCCTTACCGAGCGCCTCGATGTCCGTTCCTCGAAAGAGGGATTCACCCTGGGATTTGGTGATGCGAACGCCGCGACCTACGAGAACTATGGTGCAACCGAAGTCGGCGGCGGAGTGCTGAGCGCGCAATCGATCTTGATTGTTGCGGCGTCGGGCAGCGGTCCGACTCCAACACTAGCCGCTGCGGCTCCGACCGCGACTCCGACTCCGCCACCTACCTCAACTCCGGTCAGCACGCCAACCGCGCCTCCGACGCCGGCCGGTCAACCGACGCTGGTGTTTGGTGGCGCGACAGTCGGAATAGCGTTCGTCGCGTCGAGTCGGCTGTCGGACTATGGCGGACCGGTCAGCAGCGTAGCCGTCAGCCTCCCGGCCGGCGTCGAAGCTGGAGATTGCCTGCTCGCGCAAATTGTCGTCTTCGACCCCAACGCCTCGGATGTGCCCACGGCGCCAAGCGGTTGGACGCTCATTCGCCGTGACTTCGTGAGCGGCGGATACAAGTTGACCTCGTGGGTTTACTACAAGATCGCCGGTTCGGCGGAACCGCCGACTTATTCATGGAATATCGCGTCGCAATGGGCGGCCGGGGCGATGGGCGCATGGCGCGGCACTTCGAGCCAACCGATCGATGGTTCCGCAGGCGCGACGGGCACCGGAAAAGGTGTCGCAGCGCCATCGGTTACGCCGAGCTATGGCGGGGAGTTGGAGGTCGATTTCTACGGCTCTCAAGGCGACAGCGCTCCGACCATAACCATTCCAACGACGCTGACCGAGGTTTTCAACGCCTCGTCGTCGCTGGAGGGTTTCGCCCTCGCATTCGGGGAGGCGCAGGCGCCATCGGCGGGCACTGCATCGCCAACCTATAAGGCGACCGAAACCGGAGGAGCCGCGACCAGCGCACAAGCGATCTTGCTCATTCCGGCCAACCACTCAGCGGCAACGCCGACGCCGACCGCGACCGCAACTCCGGTTGCGACGCCCACTCCGGGTCCGACCGTGAAGCTGGTCGCGCCGCAGGCCGCGGCAACGGTGGCAGGTACCGTGCAAGTCGTGTCTCAGGTCACTGGCGCGGTGAGCTTCATCAACCTCTATCTGGATTCCAACCTGCTCGCGCAATCGGCACCGCTCACCTACAACTGGGATACCACGAAGATCGCGAATGGGTCGCACATCTTATCGGTTCAGGGTTACAACTCGAGCAATATCATGCTCGGCACCAACGCAATCAATATCAGCGTTCTCAACCAGGTGAATCCGACGCCGACACCGACTCCGACGCGAACCGTCGCGCCCACCCCAACTCTGACCCCGACGGCGACGCCGACCATGATCGCGGATCCCTTGCGGCCTTCGAACACCATCCCGAACAATCGGGTTCCCACTGCCGCGGAACTCACCACCTTCCACGATGGTACCGGCGCGTGTGGCGGCCTCGATACTTGCAGCTATATGCAGAATGTCACCGGGCAGTTCACCGGCACCACCGCGCAAATCATTCAGAATGTGGCCAACAAATGGTGCGCCAACTGCACCATCCTCAACCCGGCCGATGGAGAAACCTACACCTTCGGTAATCTGCTCAAAGCTGTCGCGGTAAATGAAACTCATTGGTACCAATGGAGAACCGCGAGCCTCTCCACCCCGGACCCGATCACCGGTCTCACGACGCTGACTCCTTCGCATGGTGACCTTGAGCACGTCACCGTGAGCGAACCGTTCGGCGGTTCGTGGGGTCTGTATCAAATTGCCGAAGGCGTCAATCAAGGCTGGCCCGCATCGTTCCCGCTGAGCGCGGTCTCGACCGGCTTCAATGCCGACTTCAAGATCGCTTACCAGATGGGAGTCGAGCAGGGGCATCTAGACTATCTGGGTGACCCGAGCCGCGCGGAGATCGCGATCGCTAATGGATATGCACCTTACACCGCTTACACCGATTCCAATGGCGTGCTGCATCCCGCCTCGACCGATGTGAATCAGCGGCGCTGGGGCGCAGTGGGAGCCTGGTACAGCGGTGGATGGTACGATTCAGCCGCGATCAGCTACATCCAACAAGTGCAGCAATATCTCCACTCCCAGCCATGGAATCAATCCGGGTTCTGATCGGCGCGGATAAGATCGGGCCGACATCCCTTTAAGGGCACCGCAGCGGTGAGAAGAAATCACCGCCGCGGTGGTGCATTATAACGCGGACGAATTCGAGCGGCATCGATCGCGCAAAGCTTTACTTGCTTCAAGTAACAAACACGGTCAGGCTCGACGCACTTTGGAAGACCGGGAAAAAAAACTTCGCGCAACTTTTCGCGCGCCGTACGTCTTGCGCTTCACTATTGATCGGATTATCTCGATGTTCTGAAAATCTACTTAAAGTAGATTTGGAATCTGGATCCGCGGATCCCGAAGTCGGCTGGATTGGGAATGGGATCAAAAAGATTCGAAGGGCTGGCGCGAGGCCCACCTCCCGCGTGTGGAATTCAACCATGCGGATCAGTTCTGTGGATCGTTGGGGAGGCTCCTAAAAAGCGGGATCGAAATTCTTCCGTCATACTATCGGCTACGCTCCTGTCCTGCTCGATACTGCCTGTTTTACGAGGACTGGTACTGGTTCTGCGAATACTCACGCAGGCTGCGACCCAGCAGCCCTTTCAGCCCGGAGAATGAGTATGAAAGCATTCGCAGCGCTTAGGGCACTTGTGTGCCCATCTCTCGCAAATGGTTACCTTACGGCTAAATCGCGAGTCCCCTGGACTCATGTCACATCCGTATTCTTGCTCTTCTGTCTCGTTGGGAACGCATCGGCGGGCTCCCAACCCTCTCACTTTCGTAATCCGCGCCCCGGCGGCGGCATCCCGCTCTTTATCGGGATGGGCGATCCGTTGCCGGGTATCAACAACAACCCGACCGACCTGACTAACTTCAGTAACGGTCTTCTCAATTTCCAGGAAACCGAAACGCTTAATCCCGCGAACAGCTCATCGGGACCCGCGGGGCAGCTCGGGCCGCTATTCAACAACAACTCCTGCGCTTCGTGTCACAGCAATCCGGTACGTGGAGGCGGCGGGCTCGATTTGATGGAGCAGCGACTCTCGACTGGCGGCCCTCCGGTGCGCATCTTCGCCGTTGATCACATGCTGTTCGGCGGTTCCGAGCAACAGGGCGACCTCGGAACCATCTTTTCGTTCGGTATGGAGTCGGTTCCGCTCGGCGCTCAGATTGGCATTCCGGATAATACTCCGTCCGCATGCCAGAATGTCGAGTTCGCGCGAGGCTTCTCGCCCGATCTCCCGATGTGTGTCGCGGATAGCGCCAACGATACCGGGCTTACCGGCACGCCGACCTGTATCGCACATCGTCTGAGTCTGCCGCTGTTTGGTGATGGACTCGTCGAGGCAACCTCGGATCAGACCTTTCAGTCGATCGCGGCGGCGGAGCCCTCGTCGGTTCGCGGCACGGTGCGAATGGTCGCCGATATCGGCAACTTCGACGGGTTGGCGACCGAGGTCAGTTCCAGCATGCGCTCGGCGCTGGGAACTCCTCACGTTGCGCGGTTTGGGTGGAAGGATGATTTCTCGACGCTGGTCGGCTTCGCTGCTGACGCGTATCTCAACGAGATCGGGATAACCAGCGACCTCAACTCACAACCCAACACCACCTGCGCGATGGGTGTGACGCAATTCGGCGTGACGCTTCAGACCGCGGACGATCCGGAGGATTCCGTCGATTCGACCGGCCGCGCGGATATCGATCGCTTTACCGATTTCATGCGCGCGCTGCAGCCGCCTCCCGAGCTGACGGAAACTTCCTCCGCGATGGCGGGGCGACAGCTGTTCAGTCAAATCGGATGCGTGAGTTGCCACACGCCATCGATCACGACCGCCAACAATCCCGCGTCATTCCTGACGCCCACCGTCAGCGGCACGATGATATCGCGCAACGTCAATCAGACGCTGACGAATGTCACCTACCATCCGTACGGCGACTTCCTGCTGCATGATATGGGATCGCTTGGTGACGGGGTCAACGATGACGCGGCTATCCCGAGCGACGAGCGGATGATGCGAACGATGCCGCTCTGGGGCATCCGGGCGCGCGACGTCTTCCTGCACGATGGGCGCGCCTCCGATCTGCCGACAGCCATCTCACTGCACGATGGTCAAGCGGCCGCTGCGGCGGCGGCATTCAAGGCGCTGAGCTCACCGCAGCAAACCAATGTCGTCGATTTCCTTAACACCCTCTGAGCGATTCCTGAGGGCGGCGAGTCGAACATTCGGCTCGCCGCCGAATCCAGCTCGCGGAGCTACTTCCAGCAGCAGCCGCGGACGCTTCCGTGGTAGCGCGGTCCCACACCGTCACGGAAGTTTATCGAGATTAGATTCGGATCCGAGGCCGGCACGGAAAGTAGCCTCGCACTTCGCCAGTTCGAAGGGTCCTCAATCGCGCGCGAGGGCGCTTCACCGGTCAACGACATCCAGCGCGATCCATAAAAGGAAGTGGCTCCCAGTTGTACGCGAAGATTTCCATTGCGCGGCGGTCCTGCGACTCCCAACGCCGACCACGGCAGAAAGATTTCTTCTCTGATTCTGGCATGGTCGCTGCGCAGGTCGGTCGCGACGGCGGAAGGGATCCCGACGCATCGTCCCTGGCTGGTCTCACACACCTCGACGCGCATCGCGGAAGTCCGCGTTTTCGCGGCACTGCCGGTGGGAAATACGAACATGGAGAATCGGCGCGGTCCCGTGCCCGCATCCACGCCGAGGTCGATTCGAAACGCATCCTGCAAACGGAACCGCTCGGCCTCGGCGAACAGGTCGGGGTCGTAGTAATCCATGCTGACGGTTGCCAGATGGAGGCCACCGGCGCTCCAGGCCAGAAAAAAATCGCCGAAGACGGCATCGGGCGTCGAGGTTTTCAATCCTTTTAGCAATGCCGCGTCCCTGAGCCATTGCGCCGGGTCAGCCTCATTCGCATTCGCCCCGGCTTGAGGAATCTCTATCTCGTTCGGGTTCGCCGATGCCGCCGAAGCTGAGCTGTCGCGATGGATCTCGCCGAGACTGCGATTCACCTCACCCAGCGCGATGACAAGTTGTGCGTACGGCTCTCCGCCGGTGTCAACCAGGCCAAAGTTATAGTTCTCGCCGTCGATTGGCCTGCCGCCGCGCGGTTCGTCGTAGTACTGGAACCAATGAATTCCCACGATGTTGGGTACCCGCGCAAAATAGCGCGCCGCGCTGGCGGCTCCGCGCGCCCGTTCATCCTGGTTGCGCACCGTCATCAGGTAGCCATTGTTGACATTTCCGGAGCGATTCTCCTGCGCGGAAAAGTACCATTCGGAGATTAGAATCGGTTTGTTGCCGGTCAAATGCCGCAGCGCATCGAAATAGTAATGTCCAATCCAACCGTCCGGGCTATCGACGTCGTAGTTGGTTGCGATGGCGTCGAGATATGGCGCCATTGCGCGGACCGCGTCCTGGTCATAGTAAGGCGGCAGCCGGTCGCCAAAGATCAGCGCCTCTGGGTCCGCCTCCCGCAGCGCATCGTGCACCAACTGGTAGTAGCGGCCCGTAAGGATGCTGGTCCAGCGCCGAATCAGTCCGATGCCGCCGTGGCCGGAACGCATCCGCACCCGCGCCCCGTTGCTTTTCAGGAGCTTGCCAAAATCCGAGATTGCCGCCGGCGTCACGAAGTCTTCGGTGAACCGTCGCCAATCCTGCCCATAGTATTCGCGGATCAAACTAACCAGCTTGCGCTTGGTAAAGTTGCCTGGAGGTTGGGCGATGTAGAAGCGAAAAAGAGCACCACTCCACCAGCCCACTTCATTGTCGGAGAAATACCCGATCCGTTTGCCTGCGCGACGATAAACGCTGGCCGCATCGTGCGCCGCGCTCCGCATTCTACTGACAGTGTCGGCTGCGAATGGGTCGCCCCAGAGGAAATGGGATTTCCAGCCCAAGTCGAGTTCCGGAATTGCCGGCAGCGGCAAATCGTGGGAGCTGAAACTCCCTGCTGTATTGAAACCCCATTGCCCCATCAGCCCCAAGGTCTGCTCGGTCCATGAGGGCGCGTTATGAAATGCGATCTGTGACTCTGCCGCCGCGCTTTCTGTCGGCCCCGCCGCGAGATTTGGATCGATACCGTTGATGCCGACGGAAAAGAACCGGTCGCCACACGGAGTCATCAACCATGAAACGCCGCTTTGCACTTCGAGCTTCCAGCGGTCCTGCCCGATTGCGGCGGGGCATTCGGCTTGGACGAGGCTCCCCCCAAACAGTGCCGTCATCAGCACGATGGCCGCAGCAATTCGAAGTCTGAATCCGGTTAACTTGCGCTCGTTAAAGTTCACGAGCGCAAGTTTAGACAGATTCCTGACCTTATGTCCCGAAGTTCACTCCTCGCACCAAACGGTAGCTATCTTTGAAACGATGGCCCCGCGAAACCCTGTGGTGGCAGGGCGTTGGTGTCCGCGTCCTGCGCCAGCCGAATCGACTCACCCGCGATTGCTCCGCCGTCGACTACCATCGCGGCGCCGGTGATCCATTCGGATTCATCGGATGCGAGGAACAAAGCCATGTTTGCGATGTCGAATGGGCTGCCCGCCCGCTTGATCGGCTGCAGCTTGGAGAGCACGCGCTCCATGATTTTTTCGCCGCCGGGCGTGGTGCCATACAGAATCGGCGTATTGATTCCGCCCGGGCAGATGCAGTTGACGCGAATTTTGTCGGGACCGAGCTGGATGGCCGCCGAACGCGTGACATTGACGACCGCGGCCTTGGCGCCCGAATACGCATGGATGCCATCGTAGCCTTGCAGGCCCGCCAGCGAGGCCGTTGAAATGATCGATCCGCCGCCCTGTTTGCGCATGATCGGAATCGAATGCTTGATGCCGAGGAACACGCCGCGCACCAGCACCGCGAAGGTTTTGTCCCAATCTTCGACCGTGATGTTTTCGATCGGTCCGACCGCGCCGCCGAGGCCCGCATTATTATAGGTGATGTCGAGGCGGCCGAACTCCTTGACCGCGCGATCGATCATCGCCTTGACCTGATCCTCCGCGCTGACGTCAGCTTTTTGAAAGACCGCGTTGCCGCCGTTTTCCTTGCATTCCCGGACCACCGACTCGCCGCCATCGACGTTCAGATCCGCCACCACGACCGAGGCGCCTTCTTGCGAGAATCGGATCGCCGTCGCGCGTCCCATCCCGCTTGAAGCTCCTGTTATTACAGCCACTTTGTTTTCCAATCTTCGCATTGCTGCCGCTCCAGGCCCGGATGATCTTTGACGCGCGCCGCGCCCCCGGGTTGTTCGCCTTCTATCTCAAGCCTGGCCGGATACCAACCAGAATCAGACCGCGCAGCTTCCCGCAGCGTATCTCTTCACGCGGATGATCGGCCTCCGCGTTGACAATTCAGCCGGTCATCGATAGGTCTTAGCCGCGCATTTCCGATGCGGCGAAAAATGAGCGATCCCATCGATAAATCAGGAGAAAACTCCGCCGCCGAGGATGAAGGCGCCGAGCGCAATGTCGAGGAGCTTGCCAGGGAGCTGGCCGACAAGCTGCGCGGCCTGAAAAATCGCGACGAGCTAACCGATTACGCGGTCAGCGTCCTGCGCGACAGCAATGAGGAAGCGGATCAAAAGGAGTATCAGAAGCGCACCGTCACGCGCGCATCGAAGGGCGATCCGTTCAATCCGATCGCATTCGGAATCCCGCTGCTCGTCATCGGCGTGGTGCTATGCGCGACCGGCATCCTGATTGGGCCCGGGCTCGGTGTGATCGGAATCGGCGTGCTGATGGTGCTTTATGGTTTGGTGGTGTCGATATTCAGCCGCCGCGGTAAGAGCGGCGAATGATGTGGATGCATCAGCGGGGTTTTATTGCACACCTGGACCGCAATTAGATAATCTTACGCTCGCTCGATGCGGAAGTTGGGGCCCGGGGCGTTGAAAAGTATCGAGTCTTTTGGATATTCATCAGAATCAGACACAGGACAAACGACGGGAAGGAAAAGGCTGCCGCTAGGGAGCCGTTAGTTTAGGAATGGCCAAATTCGACTGGAACGAAACCAAGCGGCAGATTGTCGAGTCTCAAGCCTGGCAATCGATCTTCCGCCATGGCTACGAGGACACCCCGCGCAACCGCATCCTGATGGTGTCGGGCAACATCTGGCTGCATCTGCATCCATCGAAGGTGCAGAAGCACACCGTACGCTTGCGCTTCACCTGGTGTATGGGCGGAATCACCTTCCTGCTCTTCATGGTAACCGTCATCACCGGCGTCTACCTGATGTTCTACTATCGGCCCACCGCCGAATACGCATACGCGGACATGAAGTATCTCGAATTCGACATGCCGTTCGGGATGCTGATGCGCAACATGCATCGATGGGCCGCGCACGGCATGGTCATCGCGGTCTGGCTGCATATGTTCCGCGTGTTCATGACCGGATCGTATAAACCTCCGCGCGAGTTCAACTGGGTTGTTGGCGTCATCCTGCTGGTGCTGACCCTGCTGCTCTCGTTCACCGGATACCTGCTGCCATGGGATCAGCTCTCGATTTGGGCGGTTACCGTCGGATCGAACATGGCGCGCGCCACGCCGCTGTTAGGACACGGCGGCCCGTTCCATGAGGTGATGGGCGTGAATCCGATTTACGATGCGCGCGCGTTTATCTTCGGCGGCGCGGAAATCGGACCGCATACGCTGTTGCGCTTCTACATCCTGCACTGCATCTTCTTCCCGCTGATCGCGAGCTTGTTCATGGCGGTGCATTTCTGGCGAATTCGCCGCGACGGGATGTCGGGGCCGCTCTAGGCGGGGCTGCGGGCGTACTATGGGTGAATTGTTCTCAGGATTGCTGCGCGTGGGTATCGTGCGCGTTCTCTTTGTGCCGATCGTGATGGGCCTCATCATATATGGATTATGGGTGTTGGCCGCTCCGCCCAAGGACGAGGACGATAATCACGCGCAAAGTTAGCAGTCGCGCAGAGGATTGATCATGGCCGAAGGTAGTGGACCGATAATGCGAGCGGCGGGCGCCGGCGCTGGCGCCGCATCCGCAGGTGGCGCGGCGCGCCCGATCGCTGCGCCGAGCGGCAAACGTTCCGAGGTTCCGATCAAGAAAGCCGGATCGGGAATCGAGGAAAAGCTCCATACCTGGCCGTTCCTGGTCCGCAACGAATTCCTCATGTCGCTGCTCGTGATCGTGGTGCTGACGATCTGGTCGCTGACCATCAATGCGCCGCTGGAAGAGCCCTCGAACCCGACCCGCACGCCCAATCCCTCGAAGGCGCCCTGGTACTTCCTCGGCTTGCAGGAAATGCTGGTCTTCTTCGATCCATGGTATGCGGGCGTGGTGTTGCCCAGCTTCATCATCGTGGGTCTGATGCTGGTGCCGTATCTCGACATCAATCCGAAAGGGAACGGCTACTATACTTTCAAGGAACGCACTTTCGAGATTCTGACTTACTTCTTCGGATTCCACATCTTATGGGTGTCGTTCATCATCATTGGAACCTTCTTCCGCGGTCCCGGATGGAACTGGTTCTGGCCCGGTCAGGTTTGGGATCCGCATCTGGTCGAGGCGCTGACCAATGTCGATCTTCCTTATATGTTCGGCTTCCGTGACTATTTCATGTCCGCGATGTTCGGGCTGTTCGTAATTGGCGCGTACTTTGTGGTCGGTTACGTGGGATTTTATTGGTGGATTAGGCGCAGACCCGCGGGTGATCCATGGTCGGCGTTTCCTGGCGGCGGCAAAGAGATTCTCGAGGCGTGGGGACCGGTGCGCTTCGGGATTACCGGGTTTTTGCTCATCGCGATGATCGGCGTGGTGGTCAAGATGGCGCTGCGTCACGCGTTCAACATCAAGTACATCCTGGTTACGCCGTGGATTAACATCTGAGACCAAAACATCTGAGTGTTCTTCCTGGCGAAAACTCTCGAAGCGATTGGCTGTGTCGATGTGCTGTTCGGGCTGTATGTCGGCATCACTCAGCCGCACGGGATGGGGCGTGAGTTTGAGATTACCGGCGTCGGGATTTTGATTTTCATGGTGGGTGTGGCGATCGAGCGTTACTTTGGCGAGCAACTATAAAAGATTTCGGCGGAAGGTTCGTTCCGTGGCAGGTGTGAAGTAGATGGCTGGCAGACCGGGACTCGATCCCATCGAAGAGGGGAAATCGTTCAGCGCGCTTTTCGTACTCATGATCGCCGTGCTGCTGGTCAGCGCAATCTGGGCAATCTGGGACGACAATATTTCGCGCCGGCCGTGGAAAGAATACCAGGTCGAGTTCGATCGCCTCGCTTACAACAAGTACATGAAGGATGTTGCCGATGAGCAAAAGAAGCTCAACGACAACCCCGAATATGTGAAGGACGAGAAGGACCTCACCGAGGCGGAGCGCCAGCTCAATTCCGGCGAGACTCAGCGCAAGCTCGATGAGCTCAAGGCCTCGGAAGTCAACCTCAAGAACGTCGCCGACGACAAAGACCAGGCGGTCCGCTTCACCAAGTCGATGCTCACCGAGCGCATGTATGACTACAATCATGCGATCCAGGTAAAGGAAGATGCGGCCCCAATCTGGAGCGACATTCAAAAGCTCCAGAAGGAACTGAACGGTGAAAATGCCGCCTCCGACAAGGCGAAGAAGGATCTCCAGGACGTCAAGGACGAGGTCGACAAGATCAATTCCCAGGTCACCGACCTGACTGACAAGCTGAAGGTCCTGACCAAGAACCGCGACGACCTGATGGACAAGGCCGACACCTACATGATCCCGATCAAGTTCATGGGTCGGGTCATCGCGCGCTATCCGAAGATTCCCAAGATTCAGCAGACTGCCATCGACGACTTCGATCGCAACGCCTTTGATGAAGCTATCGCGCGGGTCGACCGATGCCAGAGCTGCCACATGGGCGCCGATAAGAAGGGCTTTGAGGATGCGCCGCAGCCATTTCGCACTCACTCCAATTTTGACGCCATCATCTTGAAGCATCCGCCGGAAAAAACCGGATGTACGCCATGCCACGAGGGCCAGGGTCCCGCGGTTAATTCGGTTGCGATGGCGCATGGAAACCAGGAGCACTGGGATCATCCGCTGCTGCAGGGAGAGGAGATGCAGTCGCGCTGCATCAGCTGCCATATCGATGTTGGGTCGCTGCGCAACAAGGAAGGAAAACAGATCGCGATCAACTGGGTTGACGGCGAGCGCGACTTCCAGCAGCTCGGCTGTCCGGCCTGCCATCTCGTGGCCGGCTACGAAGACATGCCCAAGATTGGTCCCTTCCTGAAATTGGCGTCGGCCAAGCTCGATCCTTCATGGACAGTGCGATGGATCACCGATCCGCACATCTTCCGGCCGCACACCCGGATGCCGAACTTCATGTTCAGCACTGAGCAAGCTACGCAGGTTGCCTCTTACATCCTGAGTAGCTCGCAAAAGGACGGCGAGGAGTGGAGCAAGGCTCATCCGGAGCCGGCGGATCTCCAGGCCGCGTTAACGAATGCCGGCATGATCGAGGAAGGCAAGGGCCTCTTCGAATCGGTTGGATGCAAAGGCTGTCACGCGATCGATCCGGATGCATACGGCTCGCCGGTCGGCTCCGAGGTGGACTTCAAACCTAAGGAAACGCGAACCACCAAAGACTTCGCGCCCAATCTTGATAACATCGCCGAAAAGACCGATGCGCGATGGGTCTGGTGGTGGATCAAGGATCCGACCAACTACGCCGCGCATCCCGCGATGCCGTCGCTGCGCTTGAATGACCATGAAGCTCTCGCGCTGACGTCCTTCCTGATGACGCATGGTCAAAAGAAGGAAGACCCGGGCATCGAGGTCGCGCTGAAGGATCCGGCCAACATCCAGAAGGGCCAGGCGCTGGTGCGCAAATACGGATGCTTCGGTTGCCACGAGATCAACGGCATGGAGCATGAATCGCGCATCGGCGTCGAGCTCAGCACCGAAGGCTCCAAGCACGTCGACGAGTTGTTCTTCGGCAACCATACCGACATCGCCGAGACGTGGAATGCCTGGATTTACAATAAGTTGAAGAATCCGCGCACCTACCAGACCAAGGATGTCGAACAGGTGATGCCGAACTTTGACTTGCAGGACACGGACATCAAAAACCTGCGGACGTTTATCGCCAGCTTGCATGAAGGCAAGGTACCGGAGCGTTATCGCGCGCCCGGAACCGCGCGCCAGGAACAGATCGTGATGGGCCGCCGCGACGTGAACTATCGCAATTGCGTCGGATGCCACATTATCGAGAATCGCGGCGGATACATCCGGCGCTTCTACCCTGCGGATCAGCTCAGCCTCGCGCCGCCGATCCTCAACGGCGAAGGCGCTAAGGTGCAGCCCGAATGGCTCTTCAGCTTCCTGCAGGCCCCGACTCCGATTCGGCCGTGGCTCAAGATCAGGATGCCAACCTTCCACGTTGATAACCATGAAGGTGACACGCTGGTCGATTATTTCACGGCGATGGCCGACCTCCAGGTGCCGTTCGTGTACCTCAACACGAACCTGTTCCCGGCGATGGATTTGGACGCCGGCGCGAAGTTGATGTCGAAGGACTACTTCAATTGCTTCAGTTGCCATCAGCAGGGGGACAAGCATCCGGAAGGTCCGCCCGAAGGATGGGCGCCCGATCTGGGTCTGGCGCACGCGCGCCTCAATCCGGATTGGATTCCGGTGTGGCTGAAGGATCCGCAGGCGATTCAGCCCGGCACCAAGATGCCGTCATTCTACCCGGGCGGTCCCGATGACATCCTCAAGGGCAACGAGGAAGCGCAGCGCAAAGCAATTCGCGACTACATCTTCTGGTTCGGCACGCATCCGGGACAGACGCTGCCCTCGCAGGTAGCGAGCCCTGCCGCGGCGCCTAAGCCGTCGGCGCCCGAGAAGAAGCAGAAGGTGAGCGAGAAAAATAAGGTTTCAGGAACTTCGTCATAACCGGCACGCGTCCGGACAAGTCCAGGAGGAAAATCAGCAATGAAACGTTTCGCAATAGTCACCTCGGCATGCGCAGCGGTGGCTCTCGGATTGACTTTCAGCGCCTATAGCGCGAACGCGGCAGGCGGAACCATCAGCGGCACCGTCAAATTGACGGCACGCCGCCCGCGCCCAAGACCGTCGAGGTCACCAAGGACAAGGAAGTCTGCGGCCTGGTAAAACACGTCAACGAAGACCTGCTGGTCTCCAGCGACGGCGGAATTGCCAACGCAGTAGTTATCGTCAAGGGCGCCAAGGGCGACTTGAAGCCGGAAACCGTGACCTTCAATCAGAAGGGCTGCCGCTACGATCCCCATGTCCTCGCATTCCCGGCCGGCAGCACCGTCAAGATCATGAATGACGACGGCATCCTGCATAACATCCACACCTATTCGACCGTCAATCCTTCTTTCAACGCGGCGCAGCCGAAGTTCAAAAAAGAAATGGATAAGGTCATTGAGAAGCCCGAAGCCATCAAGGTCACCTGCGACGCGCATGGCTGGATGCACGGATGGTGGGTACTCGACCGACACCCCATACTTTGCGGTTACCGACGACAAGGGTAACTACACCATCAAAGATGTTCCGCCGGGCAGCTATACTGTCGAGGTGTGGCAGGAGAAGCTCGGCACTGCGGATGAGAAGGCTGACGTGAAGGACGGCGGTTCCTCGACCGTCAACTTTTCGCTGAAGCCCAAGAGCTAATCGAAGCTCAAGCTACTGTTCGCTTAGCAGGCGCCGGAATCCTCCGGCGCCTGTTTTCTTTTGAACCGAGGAGGGCCTTTGTACTCTTAGAGCGAGACGCGCGGGGAGTATTCGATCCGGCTCCTGGCCATGATATCTTCGTGGGATATATGGATTCGATATCACTGAAGCTGCCGCCCGATCTCCTGAGAACCAGCGACAAATGCGCGAAGTTGCTGGGCATCCCGCGGGCGGAATACATTCGGCGCGCTTTGGAGCGTATGAATCGAGAGGCTGAAGCACGTGCTCGTGCCGAGCGGATGACTCGAGCCTCGCGCAGAGTTCGGCGCGAAAGCATGCGCGTGAATGCTGAGTTTGCGCGAATCGAAACTGACTCGGATGCCTGATCGCGGCGAAATCTGGATTGCCAATCTGAATCCACAGCGTGGCACTGAACCAGGCAAAACGCGCCCAGTCCTGATCGTTCAAGCGCAATCCCTGATGGATGCGGGTCATCCATCGACGCTCGTAGTCCCGCTTACTACAAAACTGATTGACGACGCTGAGCCTTTGCGGATCCGTGTTGCTGCCCGAGCTTCGCTGCGCCGCGACTCAGACCTGCTGATCGATCAGCTCCGAGCTATAGACAATAGGTTTCTTATCGAGGGTCCGATTGCTCGGCTTGACGCGGCAGCGATGGAAGAAGTCGCGGCGGCGATACGAGAAGTGCTTGACCTCTCGCAGTGAGTCGATTTTTCCGGGTAGCGTGAAGGATCTGATCACCGCACTCGCGCGTCGAAGAACGCCGTTTCGATGCGGCCGGCGCGCTTGAATTGCAGAAAGATGCGATAGAGCCCCGGCTTGGGAAACCCATACGGCATCGAGAGTTCCGGCGCGATTTTCTCGGTCGGCATTTTCATATCGGCCATCGATGCCGACCCCGGGTTGCCGGCGCTCGCCATCATCATTGCGTTCCGCTGCGCGCGGTTCACTTCCGATAGTGATTGGAAAGGCGGCGTTTCCCATGGATACCTCGCGAGAAATCCAATTGATCAGCGCTCCGATTTCCACTCTACGATGACATCGGAGTTTACCGCATCGACGACAATTTGTGGCGCAGCCGCGAGGTTGCAGTTGTGTCCGCTCACACACTTGCCGGTGGCGAGGTCGAATCGAAAGCCGTGCCAGGGACATTCGATGATGCCGTCGGTCACCGTCGCGGTGCCGAGCGGGCCCAGCGTATGCGGGCATACGGTGGCGTGCGCGAGGAGCTTCCCGGCTGTCTCGACGATGCGAAAGCGGCGCCCGTGTTCCTCGATCGTCATTGGCAACCGCATTCGCACCTGGTCGAGCGGACCCAGCACGCGTCGTACTGGCGACCATGCCGGAGTTCGCGTTTTTATTGCGTCGAGTTGCGCCTGACGGCCCGACATCATCTCGACATCTTCATCGTAAAGTCGCGTGTAGAGGTTTTTGTAGGATTGGAAGACCTCAGATGCACGATCCGCCGCGATGCCAGGAGCGAAAAAATCCACCACGATATGCGTCTCGCGATCACCGACCGCAAACGCGTGCGTCCAAACTTCGTTGCCACGGCCGGGACCTTCCAGCGTCGAGGTAATCCAGCGGCGGCAATCGCGATCGAGCTTCAACTCGATGACGAACGTGCGGCGCTCATCGTAGGGCTGCGACCACGCGCGCGCGCGAAAACCCCATTCACCGGCCGCGAGGCATTCGATGCGCGCGAAACTGCTGCGATGCAGATAGGGCAGATGCTCCCAGTCGATCGCGTTTTCATAGAGGCGCTCGACGCTGACCGGAAGTTCGCGCCGATAGGTGCCGAGGTGCGGCACCTTTCTGTCGAGAGCCTCCTTCATTCAATCGACCACGGCGATATTCACTGCCGGTCGAAGGTCGGCGCACTTGGCCAGGACCGGATGGATCTCGTTCTTCAAAAACTTGTCGAATAGGGCCTGATCCGGCGCCAGCCCGCGCCGCAAGGCGGGAAACGTCAGCTGGCGCAGGATGTATTCGAAGCGCGGCGCCCATTTCCTCGCGCCCAAACGCGCGGTGGTGGAGCAGTTGTCGATCATGAACGAGATACCCTTGTAGTGCATGTAGGGATTGAGCGAGTCGACTGCCTCGATGATTGATTCGTTGGCGATCTCCGAATAGGGGTGGCCTTTCTCCTTCAGGAGGTCGACCTGGGCCATCATCGTGGCGATGTATATTCCAGCGGTCACCGGATTGATGGTGATTGTGTACTTGTTCCGATTTGCACGCACGCCGATGCCGACCTGCCACATTTCGGTGGCGTCGATTTTTCCCATCGGGAAGCGCTTGAGGCGCTGACCGGCGGCGACGACGCTGCGGATTTCGTTGCCGGAAGCGACGTCCTCGTAAATCTCCATCAGGATTTCCAGCGCAGGATTGTAGGTTGCACAGTAGGCCTGTTGGAAAGTTTCCTTGCCCTTTTCATCGAGCGACTCATAGACGGCTAACATTCCCTTTTCGGAAATCATGGTCGAGATCGGCCCGGTGATCGATTCCGCGGAATCGACGAAGGCCTGCTCCGGCGTTTGTCCCTTGCCGAGGAACCATAGATACAAAGCCTCGACGATGCCGTGTACCGCGCCCAAAAGAATGCCGCGTTCACCGAAAATATCGGACTTGAACTCCGATTCGAGCGTGGTCTGAAAAATCTCCGGCGCGCCAATCGCGACTGCCCATCCCAGCGCATAGTCGGTCGCCTTGCCGTTGATGTCCTGCTCGATTGCGAAGCTGGAGTTGATGCCGGCGCCATCGATCTCGCGTCCCTGCTCATACAACCGCCGGACCGAAGGTCCCATCCCTTTCGGGCATACGGCGATCACATTGATGTTGGGCGGAAACGATTCGCCGATATTCCTCAAGTGGCCGAGCAGGAATCCATGTGAGAGGCCGAGCGTCGCGCCAGGCCGGATCGCTTTGAAGATGGCCTGATGCTCTTCGGCCTGTGCGGCATCGGCAATCAGGAGGATCACGAGATCCGATTCCGCGATCACCTCATACATCTCGCCGAGCGTGCCCGAGGCGCGATCGAAGCCGACGCTTTCCGCCGCCGCTATCGACGACGAGCCTTTCCTCAGTCCGACCTTGACCTTAATTCCGGTGCCAACCAGCGAATCTCTGAGGTTGCGTGCCTGGGCAGGTCCCTGCGAGGACCATCCGATGACGCCAATCTGTTTGATGCCTTCGAAAGCCTTGGTCAGGAGCGGGAACAGGCGCCGTTTACCTTCAACGATAAATTCCTCTTTGTCGGCCAGGAGGAGCTTCTCTTTGTTGAAAATGCTGGTACTGAAATCGAGACTCATCGCTGTGCTGTGCTCCGTAGGGTCTGAAGAACTTGGGGTCTCGTGATTATTGTCAAAATGATCGCGCGAAACCAGACGCCCCCATTCCGAAGGCTGGTGTAGATAAACATCTATCGCTAGAACTGGTGGCATCATGATCAAACGATTCGACCGCCTCGATGTGGCGACTAACGACCTCAACGATGCCGCATCAATTTACGAAAAGAATTTCGGTTTCAAAGTCACGCGCTCCGGAGAGCAGGCGTCGGTGACGATTGGCGGCGCCGAGATCAGGCTCGCGTCGGGCGCGTCCGCTGCCGATGCTATCAAGGCCAACGGCGAGGGGATGTTCGGCTTATGGCTGGAGGCGGACGACCTCGATCAGGTTGTCGCGTCACTCAAGAAAGCCGGCCTCGCGACCGGTGCCATTAAGCAGGAAGCGGGGCAACGAGTCCTCGCAGTCGATCCGAAAATCGCGAATCAGGTTCCGCTGTTCATCTTCGATCGGAAGGGCTAGCAGCCACTGTTGGGCGGTGCAATTGCGAAGCAGACGACTGTTATCGAAGGCCCAATATTAGCGCCAACAAGAATGAAAGCGCAGCGAAAAGAAGCGTCAATTTAACCGCCCTGATACCAGCTTCCGCTTCTTCCATCCCCTGTACCTTGGGAGGACTGCTTTGACGCGCGGAAGGGTTAATACCCAGAGGCCATCGCGTGCTGTCATCGACTGCCCGTCTGGGTATTTCCGGCGCGTATATGCTACGATGTGGTCGTGGCGTTCCGAGACGGACGCCTTTCGCGTTTATGGAGCGTCGCGGTAAATATGAAATCGCAAAAACAAACCCATTAAATGTAGTGAAATCAAGGACTTTCTATTCTTCGTCGCCCCAACTGTTCGGGATTGTCCGGGTGTTCAAGGGAGATGGGTGGCCCGCGACTGAGAAGGGACTTTGGCTGGATTCCCTTTCGAGGACTATCTGCTGTTGCGATGTAGAGATTGAAAAAACAAACCCACTTTATCCAACAGAATCGTGGGTTTTCTGGAGATTGCGCGAATGAAATGAACGGCGCCGCGCAATGGTGCGAGAGCGCGGGAGCGAATCGCGAGGAAAAGTTGCTAAAACAAACCCACTGGGAGGGCTGACACGAGACTCCGTTTATCGACACTGTGTCAATAGTTGCCGACATTATGTCGAAGCACCGCCGTTAACCCAGTTCGATGCGCCGGCGGGTCAGGACGATCGCGGTGCCGACCGTGATCGCAATCGCGAGGACCATGTACACAATACCGAAGACCAACTCGCCGGAGTTTTTCGCCGGCGGATTTAACTTGGTATAAAGCACGAGGTTCACGACCACATACGCCGCGTAGAGCCAGCCCAGCGTCATCGCATAGCGCCGCATACGCCAGATTCCGGCCGCATAGAAAAGCAGGATGAGCCCCATTATGCCATCCCGCTCTGGCGGGTGCCGAAAAACACCAGCCCCGTCGTCGGCCCTTCGAGCTTGAGAGGTTTGAGGATGTCGGTTACCGCGAGGATGGCGAACAGAATGGCGATGGTCGTCAGCAGCGGGCCGCGCTTCGATTCTCCCATGGTGCTTCCCTCCCCAGGGCTATGTCGATCAACCGGCCGTCAGAGTTCCGGCACGAATGCCGAGCGTACCGCTTCCTCGAGCTGATGAGTTAGCGCTTCGCGATCGCCGCTCTTCGCGCGTTCGCTGGGTGCGGCGGGCATAATCGGGGCCAACAAAGTCATTCGCATCCGGCCACCGGCTTGCGGGACGATCGCCTTGCGCGGAAAGAACGCGCCCGAACCACTGATGGCGAGCGGGACGCAGGGCAATTTCGCCATCGTCGCGAGCCATGCCGCGCCTTCGTTGAATTCGTGGACCTGGCCATCGTTAAAACGATGGCCCTCGGCGAACACGCAAATGGGATAGCTGCCTGCGCGTGCCGCGTCGAGTGCATGACGAATCGAGCGCCCACCGCCCTGCCGATCGACGATGACGTGGCCGTTTTGCACCATCGCGTAGCCGACCACCGGAATTTTGAGCAATTCCTTTTTTGCGACGAAGCGCGTCTCGCCAGGTAAATATGCCAGCACCGCGAAAATATCGAAGAAGCTCTGATGGTTGGCGACCAGCACATAGGATTTCAGGCCGCGAAGGTGTTCGAGGCCCTCCACTTCGACCTTGACGCCGCAAGTGACGATGATCAGTCGCGCCCAGACGCGCGAGACGACGCAGGCCACATGATGGAAGCCGAAGCGGGCAAAGATTCCAGCCAGTGGAGCAGCGATCGCCGTATATACGAGTCCCATCGCCGAGCCGACGGCGCCCCATACTGATTTCAGCATGCGTGCAGGTGCGGGGTTCTGGATCCTGGTCGCTTCAACATGATTGGCCATCGCGGCTATTTGAGCCGTCGAGCAGCGCATTATCAAGCCCGCGGATCACGCTTGCAGGTGCATCTCGTTGACACTGCCACATAGCGTTGATTGAATGGAGATACCGAATTTTATCGCGCTTGGCGTTTGCGAACGCGTATCTGAGAGAGGCGAATGGAACCAATCAGCGGACTGCAACAGTTTATGGGTATCGTCACCCAGCCGGACAACATCCCGATCATGGCGATGATGCTGCTGGTGTTGTTCTTCACGTACCTCGGACTCAAACAGGCGCGGCGCAACGATCAACTGATCGAGCGCGGCCAGCGCGACAAGATCATCGAAGAGATGCGCAAGTAGGTTTGTCGGATTCGTCGCTATACCGAATCGAAAGGTCTAACTGATGCCATTTACCATCATCGCCGAAGCCTGCACCGGATGTAGCGCGTGCGAAAAACGCTGCCCGACCGGCGCCATCTCCGGCGAATCCAAAAAGGTTTATTTCATCGAGCCGGGCGCCTGCATCGATTGCGGCGCCTGCGGCGTGATTTGCCCTGACGAAGCGATCATGACGAATCACGGCGTGATCACTCACGTGCTGAAGCGCGCCGAGCGCCCGGTCGCCGTCGTGCATCCGGACAACTGCAACGGATGCGGTGTGTGCGTTGACGTATGCCCATTCGATTGCATCTCGCCGTCGCCGGAAAACAACGCGGTCTATCTCGGCAAGGTGCAGGTCAACGAAAAGACCTGCGTCGGATGCCTGCTATGTGAAGAGGTTTGCGGATGGGACGGTATCTACATAATGCCCACCGCCCAGAAAGTGGAATTCCTCGAGTCGCTCGGTTATTCGAGCGGCGAGGAAGCGGCCTGAGGCGAGCGCGCTCTCCAAGGACGGATTTCCGAGAGCCGACCCTTGGGTCGGCTCTTTGCTTTCGCGACACCGCGTTCGCGATGCTCTTCGTCATCGCGACAACTCTCAGTCCAACCTTGGCGATCGGCGCCGAGGCTCCGTCGATACCGCCCGAGCTGGCGTGCCCGCAGATTCGCGATGCGGTCCATTTGATGGCATCGGCCGAGCGCAACCAGGCGCTCGCGCTCCATCTGATGGCTGATGGCAAGCCGACCCCGATCGTGCAGACGCGGTTAACTGAATTGCAGGCGCAGATCGGTAATCTTCGCGAAGTGCTCCGCCGCGCCCGCAAGGGTTCGCCACGCCATAATCTCGATGTGCAGGAGTGCATTTCGATGGGAACACAGTCGCTGACCGATGCGGAAAATGTGAGCCGTCAGATCGAGGACATCGTGATGGGCGAGGGCGGCCCGCTCGGGTTGCCGCCGCAGATCAAATCGGGCGAATCGGCTGCGGAGAAACTTCCTGAACCGCCTTTGCCGCCCGCCCCGAGCCGCGCGGAATAACCATCGAGAACGCGGCGAACGCGATCAGGAGCAATTGGGCGACGATTCCCTGCACCGTCGGATAGAGGCCGAGCATCGGTATCGTCGGCACATGCTCGACGAAGGTCGCGCTGATCCATTCCGACTCCTGGAAGCTCGCGATTCCCTGTCCGATGAAAACCACCGCGAGTCCATACAGCAGGATGGTGGTTGCGAAGAAGAACTTCCCGAACGGAATCCGATGCGCCGCGCGATTGAGCACGATGAAAGTTATCGCGAGCCCGACGGTGGCGGCCGCGATACCGGCCATCACCGCATGCTTCTCCACTGCTTCGGTTGCGCCGACCGTGAGCGCCTGGAAGAACACGATAGTTTCGGCGCCCTCGCGAATCACCGCCAGGAAGGCCGTCAATGCGAGCGCCAGACCCGGCGCGGCGCTTTCCTGTGCGCCCTTGACCTGATCGTTGATGAAGCTTTTCCACATCTGAGCCTGGCTCTTTGAAGTGAGCCATGAGCTGACATAGAAAAGCGTCGCAGCGGCAAGCACCTGAAAAATTCCTTCGAGGGTGTCGCTCGCATCATCGCTGATTATGTGATTGACGCCCCATGCAAGCGCGATACTGGCTGCGACCGCTATCAACGCGCCGAGGTAGATATCCTTGGTGCGGTTTTCGTGGCCGGCCTCGCGAGTGCCCGCGACCAGCGCGATAACCACCAGCAGGGCTTCGAGTCCTTCGCGGAACAAGATGCCTGCGGCATAGAAGAAATATGGAACAACGGTACGAGCCACGTGAAAAATCACTCTAACACTAACGACTACGGTCCGCGCAATTGAGAATCATTCTCAATAAGGAATTTAGTTCCGTTCGGGAAATTTGTCAAATACGTTACGCGAACATTCGCTACGTATGTCATCGACGGCACCAGGTCGCGAAGCCTTCGGCGTGGCTTGCGGCCCATCGGGTAGCGGTGTAACTTCGATTTGAAGCCGGGCCGTCGCGTCATGCGCGTGCGCCCGCTTCGTTTGTTTTAAGGGGTCGTAACTTGCTGTGAGGTCCTTATAGGGACATTAGCCGATGCGATGCGTCTATTGCCGAGCACGCGCGGGACTGCTGCGCCGTACCTGCCCGACCTGCACCCGGGTCATCGCAATCGTCGATAAAGCCGGGGGCAATGTCGGATTCCAGACCCTCGTCGATATCTTTAAAGCCGAAGGGCTCTCCAAGGAACAAGTCGATCGCGTCCTCGATGCTCATGTCGGACGCGGCCCCTCGATTCGCGACCGCCTCACTTCGCAGATGACCAACGCACTCATGCGCGGGCTGGGAATGCCGGGCCGGCAATCGCCGGAAGACGTCAAACGCGTGCGCGAGTCGATGAACAGTTCGTCGGGGCAGGGCACTTACACGCATGGCGAAGAGCCACCTGCGGGAGCGCATTAGCGAGGCCATCCGATGGAGAAGGATCGCAGCGACTTCGCCGTCATGAATCGGATGATCGATCACATTCGATTGCTGATCGCGGTTGACGACGACGCCATTCCGGTCAAGAAGAAGCTCGAGGCGCAGGCATTGCTGAAGGATTTTCAGAGCTTGCTCTCCGTGCCCGAAGACCAGCAAGAGCGGGGGCGCATCAAAGGTTATTACGAGATCCTGTGCCGCGATCTTGGCGATGAAGCCGACGTCGCGGCGCTGCTTAGTTCACTCAAGCATTACATTTCGTACATCTGAGCTGAGGAGGTGGCGATGGAAGTTCATACCGTGGGCGTGATTGGGGCGGGCCAGATGGGCGCGGGAATCGCGCAAGTGACGGCGCAGGCCGGAATTCCGGTGCTGATGCACGACGTTTCCGCGGAGTTCTGCAAGCGCGGCTTCGAGGGCATCCGCAAGAATCTCGATCGCATGATTCAGCGCGGCCGCTTCAAGCCGGAAGAGCGTGACCGCGTCCTCGAAAGCATCAAGACCGGAAGCGAAATCGAGATGATGAAGAAGGCCGACTTCGTCATCGAGGCGGTCACTGAAAACGAAGACGCCAAGATTGCCATTTTTCAGAGGCTCGATAAGGTATGCGACCCGGACGTGATTTTCGCCTCGAACACCTCGTCGATCTCGATCACACGAATGGGTGCACGCACTACGCGCGCCGACAAGGTGATCGGGATGCACTTCATGAATCCGGTTCCGGCGATGAAGCTGGTCGAGATCATCCGCGGGTTAGCGACTTCGGACGAAACATATCAGGCGACGCAAACGCTGGCTGAGCGCGTCGGCAAGAGCACGATGACAGCCCAAGACTTCCCCGGCTTCATCGTCAATCGCGTGCTGCTGCCGATGATCAATGAGGCCATCTATACGCTCTATGAGGGCGTCGGCGGAGTCACCGACATCGACACCGCGATGAAGCTGGGCACCAACCAGCCGATGGGCCCGCTGGAACTGGCTGACCTGATCGGCCTCGACACCTGCCTCGCAATCATGGAGGTGATGCATCGGGTGCTGGGTGATGACAAGTATCGGCCCTGCCCGTTGCTTAAAAAGTACGTCGATGCGGGATACCTCGGGCGCAAAACCAACCGGGGATTTTACATTTACAACGAACAGGGAAATCCGGTCCCGCCGCCTCCGCTCCGATGACCGCGCGATCTCGCAACCAGTCCAATTAGGGAGGAAACGCAGATGGTGGTTAAGGCATTTATCCTGATCGATACCTCACCCGGCAAAGCTCGCGATGTGGCGGCGAAGATTCGTCAGGTCAAAGGAGTATCGATGGCACATGCGGTGACCGGACCCCATGACATCATCGCGATTGCGGAAGCGCCGGACGTGACGACATTGGGTGAGTTAGTGGTTCAAGGCATCCAGAGCGTGCCTGGAGTGAACCGGAGTTTGACCTCGATCGTGGCGGACTGAAGTTCATCAGCCCGCAATGGATGTGACAGAGCTTTAGTGTCAGGAACTGATAGATATCGCAAAGTGAGACCTACCAAGTATGGCTGAACTTCCCGTAGTAAAACGGCTGCGCGAGAGCATGGAAGTGCTCAAGCGCGAGCTGACCGTCGATCTGCCCAAGGAACTCGAGCGCGCCCGCGCGCATGGCGATCTGTCGGAAAATGCCGAATGGGCGATGGCGAAACAGCGTCAGGAGTTTCTGCGCGCGCGCCTCAACAACCTCGAAGTGCGAGTCTCCGAACTCGCCACCATCGACCTCAACTCGATTCCGCGCGACACCGTCGGCCTCGGCAGCAAGGTCGTCCTCGAAGACCTCGACGAGGGCGGCTCTCACGAATACGAAATCGTCGTGCCGGAAGAGGTAGATGGCGCCCAGTTCAAAATCTCGCTGTCATCGCCGTTGGGCAAATCGCTGATCGGCAAAGGCGTCGATGACGACGTCGAGGTGCATACGCCGAAGGGCAAGCGCGCCTATGGGATCAAGAAGCTGATCACGATTCACACGCTGCTGGCGCAGGAGAACGGCACGGCGAAGGCATAGCGCGGCGCGACATTATCTAAGTGCATAGCGGGCGGGTATCATCCTCGATGGTGCCCGCCCGCAGCTTTTTTCGGTCAGGTGGCGCTCCACCACCGGTCGCAAGGTGCGACCATCTCATCCGCCAGTCACGGTTCTCGCATCGCGGCCATCGTGAGAACCGCGCCGGCCAGCTTCTCTCGCTCAAAGAGAGAACCGACAGGAGGCGGAAGGCGCAAAAACAAATCCACGGACGAGCCGGATCGCGGTATCTTCAGCACAACCATGATGCTTCAACCCGCGCGCCCGATGTGCCACGCTCTCGCCATCACATCCGTGCGGGAGGCTCATGGGCACGCTCAACCTTTACCAATATCCAATCTCGCCGTTCACCGAAAAACTGCGCCGCGTCCTTACTTACAAGAAGATCAAGTGGAACCCGATCGATTGCCACTTCGAGGACAAGACCAACCTCCTCGCGCTCACTAAGGGTCAATGGACACGGGTGCCGGTCGTCGAATGGGACGGCGAGGTGGTGTGGAACTCCGCCGACATCATCAGGTGGATCGACCAGAAGGTGCCGGAGCGCGCAGTGATCCCGGCCGATGCGCGCGGGCTATGCGACATCCTCGACCTGTTCGCCGACAACATGCTGTTCCCCTCGATTCTGTTCCTGGTGATTCCCGATCTTCTCGATATGGCAGGGGATGCGAAGCTCAAGGCCAATCGCGAGAAGCTGATCGGGATGACGACCGATCAGATGCGCAAGCAGCAGGCGGCCTGCCTCGAGACCCTCAAGACTCATTGTGCGATGATCGACAAGCAGGTGGCGAACCAGGATTTCTTTCTGGGCAAGAATTTCACGATGGCGGATGCGTCGCTCTACCATCCGTTTTTCTTCCTCGCACTCAATCCCGGCAACTTCGCAAAGGTGGCGGAGTTTCCCCATCTCATGCGATGGTACGAGCGGGTGCGCGCGATCGACTAGGCGCTCGGCGTGTTCTCGTGGAGAGGGAAATCGATGGCCAGAAAATTGACGATGGCAAACTATCAGCGCCAGCTCGATTTCAAGCAGGTCATCGAGCGGGTGAAAATTGCCGACGAGGCCGGAATCGATTCGATGTGGGTGGACGAGGCCTGGGGCCGCGACGCCTTTACGCTGCTGACCCTGCTCGCCGAGCACACCAGGAAGATCAAGCTCGGCACTTCGATCGTGAATATCTATTCGCGCACGCCGGCCGCGCTCGCGCAGCACTTCGCCACCCTCGACGAGCTTTCCAATGGCCGTATGATTATCGGACTCGGGACCAGTGGCCCGCAGGTCATCGAGCATTTCCACGGCATCAAGTTCAATCCGCCGCTGACGCGGATGAAAGAGTATGTCGACATCATCAATATGATTATGGCCGGCACACCGCTGAACTATAACGGCAAGCTGTTCAAGCTGGGGCGCGGATTCACGATGCGCTTCGAGCCGGTCCGCAAGCACATCCCGATTTTCATCGCGTCGCTCAATCAGAAGAGCGTCGAGTTCACCGCGCAGAAGGCCGACGGATGGCTGCCGGTGATGATCCCGGTCTCGGGCCTGGGCCGCGCCATTTCAGAATTCCGGGCTATCGCAAAAGCCGCCGGTCGCGATCCTTTATCGATCGAGGTCAAGGCGCCTGGTGGCGTGGTCGTCACCAAGAACGTCGAGCGCACCAGGGCGAACCAGGCCGGCACCATCGCGTTCTATGCGGCGCGCATGGGCACCTTCTATTCCGAGCAGCTCACGCGCTTCGGCTTCGGTGACGAAGTCCGCGCCATCAAGCAGGCGTGGGATTCCGGCGGCTCAAAAGCCGGCACCGAGGCGGTGTCGCCCAGGATGGTGTCGGAGCTCGGTTACGCCGGCGATGTCCAGGGCGCGCGCGAGCGCATCATCGAGAATGAGAAAGCGGGCGCCGATCTTCACGCGGTCGAAATCGACGCCAGGGATCCCGCCGAGTTCGCAAGGACGGTCGAAACGCTCCTGAGCTAGTGACAAGGAGAGGACAAAATGAAAGCAGCAGTATTCCAGGGCACCAAGAAACCGCTCGTCGTGCAGAACGTTCCCGATCCCGAATGCGCTCCCAATGGCGCGCTGATCCGGGTCGAGGCTAACGGCGTATGCCGCTCCGATTGGCATGCGTGGTCGGGCGACTGGCATTGGATGGGACTAGTGGCGCAACCCGGCCAGGTACTCGGCCACGAGCTGTGCGGCGTGGTCGAGGAAGCCGGCAAGGACGTCAAATCTTTCAAGAAGGGCGATCGCGTCGTCGTTCCTTTCAGCCAGGGCGACGGCACCTGCGACTACTGCCGCAACGGGCAGTCAAACGTATGCGACACGCCGCTAACTCCGGGTTTCTCCTACTCCGGCGGGTTCGGACGCATGGTGCCGGTTCCATTTGCCGACTTGAACCTGGTCGCTCTGCCGAAGAGCGTTGACTTCGTCGAGGCGGCCTCGATGGGATGCCGCTTCATGACGTCATTTCACGGCATCGTCGATCGCGCGCAGGTGAAGCCCGGCGAATGGGTCGCGGTATTCGGATGCGGCGGCATCGGCCTATCGGCGATCAACACCGCGGCGGCGGTCGGCGCTAACGTCATCGGCATCGATCTCGATTCGGCGAAGCTCGAGCTGGCGAAAGGCATGGGCGCCAACCACGTCATCAACGGCAAGAAGACCGACGCGGTCGCGGCGGTGGTGGAACTCACCAAGGGCGGCGCGCATGTCTCGGTTGACGCGCTCGGCATCGCCGCGACTTGCCGCAATTCCATCATGAGCCTGCGCAAGCAGGGGCGTCATGTGCAAATTGGTCTGACCACGGCGGCCGAGGGCGGCGAGATTTCATTGCCGATCGATCGGATGGTGACGATGGAGCTGCAGCTCATCGCTTCGCTTGGCATGCAGGCGTCGCATTATCCGGCGATGCTGCAGATGCTCGAGGCGGGGAAGATCTCGCCCAGGAAAATGGTGACCGGCACCTGCAATCTCTCGGGCATCAACAAGGTGTTCGAGGAGATGAACACTTTTCAAAACGTCGGCGTCACCGTCATCACCGATTACACCGGCTAGGCGCGCCGCGTCGATCTCGATACTCTCGAAGGGGAGAGGCCGAAGGGTCTCTCCCTTACTTTTGGGAAGGACGAATCACCTCATCATGATGCGACTTGTGAAGCTCCTCGCCGTCCTCGTCACGCTCGCCATCACCACGGCGACATTTGCGCAGACTTCCGCGAATGCATCCGACATCTTGCGTATCCATCTCGATGGATTCCGCAACGACAAGGGCAAGGCACATTGCAGCATTTTCAATGACGAGGATCCCGCGGCTTTCCCTGAACATGACGACAAGCTGTTCAAGGATGCCTGGACACCGACCATCAAGAATGCATACGCGGAGGTGGACTTCACCGGTCTGCCGCCGGGCAGATACGCGGCTGTCTGCTATCACGATGAGAACAACAACGGGAAGTTCGACCAAAGCATTCTCGGCATGCCGGAAGAAGGCTACTGCTTTTCCAACAATGTGAAGCCCCGGTTTTCCGCACCGAAATTCGACGAATGCGCCTTCGATTACAAGGGTGGCGACCAGTCCATTTCGATGACGATGATCTATTAGCGGTGCGCTATTGGATCAGCAGAGCATCGGGAGCAGCGACGACGCATCCGACCCATCCGAAGGCTCGAGCGGCTTCGGGGCGAGCAGGATTACTTTGTGAATCGTGTCGAGCAGGACGCTCTTTTTGATCGGCTTGCTGAGATGCAAATCACATCCTGCCGCGTGCGTGCGTTGCACGTCTTCCTCGAGTGCTGATGCGGTCAGAGCGATGATCGGAGTGGGAGAGCGATGGTTTTCAGCTTCCCATTTTCGAATCTGGCGCGTCGCCTCCAGACCGTCCATCTCGGGCATCTGGATGTCCATAAAGACCATGTCGTACTGATTGGATTTGAACTTATCCAGCGCGAGTTTGCCGTTCTCCGCGAACTCGAGCTCGCACGGTTCGCGACGCAGATAGGCGCCGATCAGTAGCCGATTGTCTGATGAGTCGTCCGCCACCAGGATTCTCGGTTTGGGCAGATCCTCTCTACGCTCGGCGGGCGCTTCGGCGATCCGATTCGGCAGCGCGTCGGAGCTGTGACGATTCGCATCCTGAAGGACGCGCGCGATTGCGTCGAAGAGTTCTTTGCGCGTGATGGGTTTCACCAGGTACGCATCGAGGCCGAGTTCCTTGAGCCGCGAGAGCTGCGGCTTCAGGTCGTCGGACGACAGCATCAGGATGAGGGGCTGAGTCGGCAGATTCTCGTGGCGGATTTTCTCCGCGACCTCGAGGCCGTTCATCCCCGGCATCCGCATGTCGAGCAGGATGATTCGATACGGTCGGCCTTCATCTGCGGCTTGCCGGATGGCGACCAGCGCATCTTCGCCGGAGGCCGCCTCATTCACTTTGGCGCCGCAATTGGTGATCATCTCGCGTACGATCAGACGATTGATGTCGTTATCGTCCACCACCAACACCCGATAATGATCGAGGTTGAGGACTACATGCGCGGTCGGCGAAATCACTCGCGTCGCGAGTCCGAGCCGGGTCGTGAACCAGAACTTGCTGCCCTTGCGCAGTTCGCTTTCGACGGAGATAAGGCCACCCATCAGAGCCACCAGCCGCTGCGCAATCGCGAGCCCGAGCCCAGTGCCGCCGTACTTCCTGGTGGTCGAGGAATCCGCCTGCGTGAAGGAAGAGAAAATCGACTCAAGTTTGGCGGGCGCGATGCCGATGCCGGTATCCACCACGGCAAACTTTAGCTCGGCGGGATCGCTCGAATCGCCGATCCGATTGATTTCGAGAACCACCTCGCCCTGCTCGGTGAATTTGATGGCGTTGCCGAGGAAGTTCACCAGAATCTGCCGCAGCCGGAGCGGATCGCCGACCACATGCGCGGGCACTCCTGGAGCGATGCGCGCGATCAGCTCGAGGCCTTTGCTATGCGCCTGCACGCCGAAGGTGGAAATCGTTTTGTCGACCAGATCGGTCAGGTCGAATTCGGTCTTTTCGATCTGCATCCGGCCGCTCTCGATGCGGGCCAAATCCAGGATGCCGTTTATGAGCTCGAGCAATGAGTTCCCGTTGGCGACCATCACATCGAGATAGCGCCGCTGTTCGGCGGTGAGCTTGGTCTCGAGGAGCAAATCCGCCATCCCGAGGACCGCGTTCATCGGAGTGCGGATCTCATGCGACATGCTGGAGAGAAATTCCGACTTGGCGCGCGAAGCCGCCAGCGCATCC
Organism: uncultured delta proteobacterium; assembly: GCA_963761255.1. Lineage (GTDB taxonomy): Bacteria > Desulfobacterota > Binatia > Binatales > Binataceae > DATGKG01. The sequence continues at coordinate 422,943 of CAVXGH010000005.1, read as the reverse complement.
TCACGCGCGGTGATCAAGTCCCGCTCCATTTGCTTGCGTTGGGTGATGTCGCGGGACACCGAAACCAGGCATTGCTCGCCCTCGATATCGGTCACCGCCGCGGAAACCTGATAGGGAATATGTTGCCCCGATTTGCAAAGCACATCGAGCTCGAAATTGCTCACCCTTCCGTGCTCGAGCGCGAGAGCCACCATTTCCTGTCCCTGTTGGGGGTTCGCGAAGATGCTTAACTCCGCCGGTGTCTTGCCCCGAATCTCTTCGAAGGTGTAGCCGATCGCGCTGAACTGGTCGTTCGCATAGAGATACGTTAGCTCCGGCAGTCGGCTGATAATGATCAGGTCGATACTGGTTTCCAGAACCTTGCGCAAAGTGTCTTCGCGTTTGCGTGCGAGATGCTCCGCGGCCTCCCGCTCGGCGACTTCGACCCTCAGCCGGTCTTCGGCGCGACTACGATGCTCGAACTCGGCACGAAAGCGCGCCTCTCGCAGCCGCAACTCGCGGATCATAACTCTCTGGTCAAGCGAATAGTCTTTAAGGAAGGCAATCGTTACGCTGAAGACCATCGAAGCGATCAGGACCATCCAATGGGGTGCGAACTCCCACGTGATGATCCCGCACGCCCAGGCGATGATGCTGGCGATCGCGCCAAGCGCGGCGAGCGAAAGCTGCCAGCGCCCGCCCCAGGGCAGCACCACCGCGGTATCGAGTGTTAACACGAACAATGCTACGAAGAGCGGCTGCTCATCCCGCAGTATCAGTCCGTGAATGAGGAAAGTGATAGTCAGGATTGAGCAAACCCCCATCGCATGCCATCGCCAACGAGCAATCGAAACGCGGGGTATAGTGGCAAGCGCCGCGGTCATCAAAGCGAGATTGAAGAGGCGCAGCGGAAGCGGCGCGAGGTCGCCCGGCTCATACCAACGAGCGTTGAACAGGCAGGCCGTCACGAAGAGCAGAAGCACGCTATAGACGATCGCAAGCAGAATGCGAAGCTTCGGTAGATCGGACTCGTCGTTCGATGAGCAAGCCATCGCATCAGCCAGCCTGGTCGCCAAGGACTGCGGCATAGCCGGGGTCGCCATGGATGCCGAGATTTCCTGCTCAGTTTCAGTGGTTTGAAAAATTTGGAACACTTTTAAAAAATGGGAAATCCCGAAGCGCGGAATCTCCTTCGCGTCACCAACGCAAAACCAATGCCCGCTGAAGTGATTTCGCGCCTTTCGCCGAGCCGAGATGGTTAGCGGCCGTCTCTCATGCGCGATTAATCGATGGTTATCCAAAGTGGACTGATAGTCGCATCGTAGTTCAGATAACGACGCTCACCTGTGACCGAAAAAGAGACAACCCCCGCTCCACATGCCTCGTATATGTCGCAGATGTTCGGGCCTTGCCGGTCCTTGATCGGGATCCCGCCCTCTATCATTGACTCGCCGGTGAGGCTTTACTGATTCGCGCGTGGAACTTACCAACGAACAGCGCGCGATTTGCGATGTCGCTCAGCAGGGCGGCGCCAACCTCGCGCTCAAGATCCAGGCCTTCGCGGGCACCGGCAAGACCACGACCTTGGTGGCGATCGCCGAGGCATGTCCGGGTACGCGCTTTCTTTATGTGGTTTTCAATCGCGCCGCGGCCGACAGCGCGCGCGGCAAGATGCCCTCCAATGTCGAGGTGCGCACCGCGCATTCGATCGCGTTTCGCAAAGTCGGCTTCCGCTATGAAGCGCGACTCACGCAGCGCGCATGGTCATGGCTCCCGTTCATGCGCGAGAAGATGCCGAAGGCGCTCAACTCGGTCGCGCGTGGAGGCCGTACGCGTTCCGCCGCGGGTGCGCTCATCATCAAGACGCTGGAGCATTTTCTGCGCACCACCGATCGCGAGATCGGCCTCGGTCATGTGCCGAGCTGGTGCGATGACGGTCTCGCGAGCTCAACCGCCGATGCGGCCGGCGATCTGTGGGATGCGATTCGCGATCCCAACGGCACAGCTCCTGTCAGCCACGACTGCTACCTGAAGCTGTTCTTCATGGGCGACCATCCCATCGCGGGCGCCGATCGGACGCTGCTGCTCGATGAGGCGCAGGATGCCGACCCCGTCATCCTCGGCATGGTTCATCGCCATCCCGGTCCGCGCGTACTGGTCGGCGACAGCTATCAGCAACTCTACCAATGGCGCGGCGCGATCAACGCGCTCGGCGATGCAAATATCGAAACCGCGGTGATGCCGCTGACGCAAACCTTTCGCTTCGGCAACGGCGCCGCGCGATGGGCCAATCGAGTGCTGGAGCTGCTCGAGGAAAACCATCGTATCGTTCCCGCCGCGCATCCGACCTCGGCCGCCGTCAGCGATGACAGCCGCAACGTCGATGCGGTCCTCGCGCGCACCAACGCCGGCGCCCTCGATGAGGCGGTCAAGGCGCTGGAGCATGGCCGCAAAGTCTACGTGATGGGCGGCGCCGAGCCGCTGGTGCGTCTCATCGAGAGCGCATGGAAGCTGCACTCGGGAAAAAAGGGCAGCGGCGAGCTCGCGGTCTTTTCGAATTGGGATGAACTGAAATCCGCGGCGCAGGGAAATGGATCGGAAGACTATGGCGACCCGTCGTTGCAAATCCTGGTGCGCCTCATCGAGGAGCGCGGCGCGAGGGTTCTTCCGATGTGCAACCGGCTGCGCGAATGCGTCGACTCGCCCGAGGGTGCGCAGGTCACCGTCAGCACGGTGCATAAGGCCAAGGGCCTCGAATGGCCACGGGTGCTGGTTGCCGCGGACTTCAATCGTTTCATCCGCCGCGAGTTGGGGGTGGTGCGGCGCAACCTCGAAGAGGCATGTGTGATTTACGTGGCGCTAACCCGCGCACGCCATCAACTGCTAATCCACCCCGACTGCGTCAAGGAGCTGAAAGCGTCGAGTGAGGCGTGCAATCCCGAGTCCGCCGACGGCAACGTCGCGCGCAAGGAAGAGGTCGTCGCAACCGCGCGGAAATCGAGCAACACCGGAGCGCGCATCCGCAGACGAAGTGCGCGACCGGGTCGGGTCCCTAATCGAATCTAGAAATAGCGCTCGACGAGGCTGACGAAGCGGGCCGCATCCAACGGCTTATGCACGATCACGTTCGCATCGATGCCGGCATAGACGCTGGCCCCAGTCATCACGACCACCGGGATGTCGCGCAGCTTCGCGTCTTTCAGTTGCGCGCGGCGAAACTCCCATCCATCCATCTCGGGCATAAACAAGTCGAGAATGATCAGGCGGGGCAGGGCTGGACCGCGCAGATGAGTCAGCGCATCCTTGCCGTTTTTCGCGGTGCTGACGGTATATCCCGCATCGGTGAGAATCTCGGTCAGTGACTCTGTCGATGCCACGTCATCGTCGACCACGAGGATCGATCGATTGGCCGAGGAAGGTGCTAGCTGAATCTTGCGCGCCGTCATCTGTGAGATTCTCCGACTTTTTGTGAGCGTCGACCCAGCGGAATTCTAGGCTGTGTGAGAACAAATATCGAGGACTGCGCGCGACCGTTCGAGGGGTTTCCTCAGCGGCCCCTCCTATGGTTTCGCGGCCGACGGATCGAGCATCGATTTCATCTGCACGAAGCGCGCGATCTGCGAGCGCGTGATGAGTCCATTCAGATGGTCGCCGTCAAGCACCAGCAGGCGGCCCGCATCAGCCTCAGCCATCTGATGCATCGCGTCGGAGATACTTGCATTCGGCGCGATCGTAACCTTGTCGCTGATCGGGACCATGATGTCGTGAACGTGGCGATTCGTGCGCTGGTCCGCGGGGCATTCGCGCACGCGCGAGAGCGACAGGAGTCCCAAGGCGCGCCCATCCTTCGCGACCGGATATCCGGTAAAGCCGTGATGGAGAAAATAACGGTCCACGGCTTCACTGACTGAGAGGTCGGGGTCGATCGTGAGCGGTTCGCGAATCATCAGATCGGCGACTTTAGCGCGCCCGAGCATCTGCTCGACTACCACGCTCTGATAGCTGGCGTGCGCGGCGCCGCGCAGGAACAGCCCGATGAAGATCATCCAGATGCCGCCGACCAATCCGCCGCCGAAAATCTCCAACGCGCCGAGCGCGATCAGTCCCCATGCGATGGTGTTGCCCCAATCCGCGGCGGCCGCGGTCGCGCGGCGAAAGTCGCCCCAGAAGTGCCACAGGATCGCGCGCAGGATACGGCCGCCATCAAGCGGAAAACCCGGCAGCAGATTGAACACCGCAAGCGCCACATTGATGAAGGCGAGGTAGCTGAAAACGGCGACCCACAATGCCGGCGCATGCATACCTAGCAGGGTCTGCTCGATGATCCAGAAGATCCCGGCAATGACCACGCTGCTGACCGGTCCGATCGCGGCTATCTTGAATTCATCGCCGGCGGTCTTCGGTTCGCTCGATAGATGCGCCATCCCCCCGAAGATGAATAGCGTGATTCGAGTGACGTTCTCTCCCAGGCGATTTCCCAGCGCGGCATGCGAAAGCTCGTGCCCAAGCACCGAGGCGAAAAACAAAATCGTTCCGATCGCGCCGACGATCCAGTAATTGGTGAACGAGTGGTTGGGATATTCGCGCGGAAAGTATCCGGCGGACAAACTCCACCAGACCAGGACCGCGATGATTATCCAGGAATAGTCGATCTCGACTTGAACGCCCGCAATCTTGATCAGTTCGATGCTGCCCTTCCGCTCACTCGCCATCGATGGTGTCTCCTCACGCGCTTGAGAATGCCCCTATCGTGCCATGCGCGCGGATTTGGAACTATCGGCCACTCGCGGTCGTGAGCGGAAGGAAGCCGACCCTAGAATTTCTCCTTGAACGGGCGCACGTCGGGTGCCTGCGTCCATCCGCCGGGATCCTTATGCGCGAGGTGCCAACAGGTTTCCGCGATCGCCGACGGCTTCAGCATGTCCTCTTCCTGGATATTCGGCACGCGCTGCCGGATGAACGGCATATCGATCGGCCCGTCGATATTGATGTAGGCGACGCGGATGTGTTGCGGACCTAAGTCGCGCGCCATCACCTGCGCGACGTTACGCGCTACGGCACCAGGACCAGCTTGCCGACCGAGCCGCGCGATTCCATGAAACGATGCGCCTCGGGCGCTTCGATGAGCGGGTACTTCTTGCCGATCAGCAGTTTGAGCTTGCCGTCCTTCATCAGTTGAAACGAATGCTCGATGCCGCGCTGCCATTGCTCCTTGCCGGTATGCTGCTGGTTGAGCATGAACCCGCTGACCTTGGTCGAGCGCGCAAACAGCTTGAACACATTGAGCGGATCGGGTGGTCCGCCCGCGCGTCCGTAGAGCACCAGATGGCCCATCGGAGCAAGGCAGTTGATGCCCTTCTCGAAGGTGGGCTTGCCGACCGCATCGAGGATCAGATCCGCACCGCGATTGTCGGTGAGGCGCATCACCTCGGCGGAGAAATCCTTGGCGACATAATCGATGACTTCGTCGGCGCCGTACTCCTTCGCCAGCGCGGCCTTCGACGCGCTCGATACGGTTCCGATCACGCGCGCGCCGGCAGCCTTGGCAATCTGCACCGCGACGATTCCCACGCCGCCCGCCGCCGAATGCACCACTACAGTCTGGCCGGGGCCGGTGTGATGCGAGGTGTGCAGGATGTGCCATGCGGTGAGGGTCTGGATCGGATACGCCGCGCCCTCGTCGAAGCTGACGTGGTCAGGAATCGGGATTACTTGCGACGCGCGCGCAACCATGTACTCGCTGTAGGCTTTCGCGCCAATTGCCGCGACGCGCATGCCGACGCTGAATCCGCTGACGCCCTCGCCAACCTTCTCGATGACACCGGCGGCCTCGAGGCCTGGAGTATCGGGCAGGACCGGCGCCTGCGCGTATTGGCCCTGGCGGAACAGCGTATCGGCGAAGTTGATACCGATGGCGCGATTGCGAACCAGCACCGTGCCTTTGGGGGCCTCGGGCACTGGAGCATCGACCAGCTTCAGCACTTCGGGACCGCCGAGTTTGTCGAATTGGATCTGCTTCACGGAAAAATCTCCTTGTATGTGTTGGATTCGGCCTCGAGACAGCCCGAATCCCTTCGCGGCGCTATTTCAGCGCCGCTTCGATGAACTGCCTTCGGTCGTTGCCCCAGAACATAGCATCGCCGACGAAAAAGGTGGGCGCGCCGAACGCGCCGCGCGCGACCGCCTCGTCGGTGTTCGTTTTCAGGCGCTCCTTGACGTCCTCCTGCTCGACCGCCTCGGGATCCATCCCGAGCTGCGTGCACATCTCCTTTACGATTTTCGGATCGGCAAGGTTCACACCATCTGCCCACATCGCGCGGAACATCGCCGCATGATACGCGGGAAAACATCCGGCCGATTGCGCGACAATCGCGCCGCGCATCACACGCACCGTGCTCATCGGAAAGAACGGATTAATCGTCATCGGAACGCCGTAATGCTTCGACCATCGGATCGCGTCGACGGCGTTGTATTTGAACTTCGCGGGAATGGTCGGCGGCGGCGTGTTGTTGGAGGCTTTGAAGATGCCGCCCAGCAGGATCGGTTTGTAGATGATGCTCGCGCCGGTTCGTTCCAGCAGCGCCGGCAACTGCGTGTCTGCGAGGTAACTGAACGGACTGACGTAATCGAAGAAAAATTCCAGCGGCTTTGCCATGCTGCGGGCCTCAGAGGAAGTTTCAATTTGCAACCGGCAACCTAGCAATCGAAGTTTCAATTTGCAACTATAGTCCTTGTCGCCGGGGCGGGCGGCATGCGGGGAGAGGTTGCTTCGATGCAATGGCGTTCAGTTAAAGACATGAATTGCTCGGTCGCGCGCGCGTTGTCGGTCGTCGGCGAGCGCTGGACGATGCTGATTTTGCGCGAGGCCTTTATGGGACGGCGCCGCTTCGATGAGTTCCAAAGCGGCACCGGCATCGCGCGCAACATCCTCAGCACGCGGCTTCATGCGCTGGTCGACAACGGAATCTTCGAGCGCGGCGAGAACGCCGAGACCGATCATCACGTCGAGTATCGCCTCACGAAGAAAGGCCAGGATCTCTATCCGGTCATGATCGCGTTGCTGAAATGGGGCGATACCTGGATGGCCGATGAGCAAGGGCCGCCGCTGACTTTGATGCATCGCACCTGTGGTCATGCCACCACGCCGTCACTGGTGTGCTCGCATTGCGGGGCCGCGATCGAGCCGCGCGCGATGCAGGCGGACTCGGCGCCGCATGCGGGCAAGATGACGAAGCCAAAGCCTCGCGCGCGCCGCCATCACGAGACGTATTAGCTTCGGCGTCAGGAGTTGGCGCGAAGTTCATTCCTCGTCGGGGTCGTTCGCGAACGACCCGCAACGATGGTGCAATCGCGGAGAGCCTCCTCGCTCGCGACACCGCAGGGGGCGCTTCACGAAGCGCCCCCTGCGAAGATGCTCTTTGCAGAACTGAAATTGCGGTCTACTAGCTCTCGCGGAATCGCTCAGGGAAAATAACCGCAACATGATCGAGCTTGTGATGTTCGACGCCGATGGCGTCCTGTTCGAATCGTTCGAATCGAATATTGCCTACTACAACGCGATTTTCGCGCAGGTCGGCGAACCGCCGCTCAATGCGGAAGAAGAGATCCTCAGCATCTCGTATGCCGCCAGCGACATCTTCCGGCTGCGCGCGCGCAGCGACGCCGCGATGCTCGAAAGAATTCACGCCGTCGCGCGCAATCTCGATCAGCGTCCGTTCTTCGAATTGCTCCGGCCTCCATTCGAGCTGCGCAAGTTTATGCTGGAACTCAAGCGCCGCTATCGCCTGGGGCTCGCGACCAATCGCTCCGCGACGGTGCCCGCGCTGGTCGAGCATCTGAACCTCGCCGATATCTTCGATGCGATCGCGAGCGCGCTCGACAAAGTGCCGCCCAAGCCTGCGCCCGACATCCTGCAGCTCTGTATGGAGCGCGCGCGGGTGAAGCCGCAGCACGCGATTTACATCGGCGACAGCCCGATCGATCGCGAGGCTGCCGAGGCTGCGGGCGTGGCGTTCATCGGGGTTGGCAAGCGCGTCGACCATCACCATCGCATCGCGTCGCTCCACGAACTTTCCGATGCGTTGGCGAAAGTCGCGCCCACCTCGAGCGCCAAAGATCGTAGCTGAATAGCGCGGATGGGTCACAACTCGTCGGGCCTGCTGCTTCTCAATCTGCTCGGCACGTTTATCTTTGGCTTGAGCGGGGGATTCCTCGCCGTTCGCAAACACCTCGATCTTTTCGGAGTCCTCGTGCTGGCCGCGGCAGCCGCACTTGGGGGCGGCATCATGCGCGATGTGCTCCTTGGCCGCACTCCGCCGCAGACGCTGACCGACTGGCGCTATCTGGGAGTGGCGGGCGTCGCGGGTCTGGCGGTCTTTCTGCAGTATGCGCGGATCGAATCCTGGACCAACTTCATCAAGACCTTCGATGCGGCTGGACTCGGGCTCTTCACCGTGACGGGTACGACCGCGGCGTTGAATGCGGGGCTTGGCGAAGTGCCGTCCGCGTTGCTGGGAATGCTGACCGGCGTGGGCGGCGGAGCGCTCCGCGACATCATGGCGCAGGAAGTGCCGATGGTCCTGCGCGGCGAAATCTACGCGCTCGCATCGTTGCTTGGCGCCGTCATCGTGATTGTCGCGCATCGCGCGAGTCTGCCCGTCGTTCCTTCCGATCTCCTGGCGGCGGCCGCCACGTTTGCGCTTCGGATGGTTAGCCTGTGGCGCGGCTGGAATCTTCCGGTCGCCCTCGCCAAAGATCGATAGCGAGACTTCGCCGCCGGCTCGGAACTATCGCCCGGCAGCGGCGCTCAGATGGTTTCCCTCTCCGTCCACGTTCAGCGGCTCCGCCTCGTGCATCGCGCGCTTCAACATTCCGAAGAATAGACCGATCGCACGATCCGCTTCGTAAAGATGGAACTTCGAGATGTCGCCGGCGGGGTCCACCTGCGATCTAAGGACGTGAATATCCTGGAAATTGAAAATGCTGTAATCGACCAGCGCCAATAGCATCGAAAGGGCTTTGCCACCGAGGTAAGTGGGAAGTTTGTCGTGCGTGTAGCGCGTCCAGATCCATGATTTGTGCGCATCGATCGGTGTGAACGCATACGCGATATCGATGCCGCCAAACTTGATCGAGGTGACCGCGGGAAAACGGAACTTCACTCTAAACTCGTTGTCTTGCTTCCGCGGTCCCGGCTTCTCGTGGCGCAGAATACCGCCGAATTCGATCAGGTCGCCATGCTGTTCGGCCTTGAACTCGTCCACTCGCGGTCCGACGCCCGGGATCGTCCATCGATGCACCCAGTGGAAATGGTGGAAGTCGAACACGTTCTCGACAATTCGCACTTGCGGCACCGTGGTGTCGTAATGAAACGAAACGGTGTTGCCGCCCAGCTCGGCAATTTCGCTGATCCAGGGAAGCTCGGCGGCCGGCTCCCGCGTGCCATACCAATACCAGATGACGCCATGCTCCTCGCGAACCGAATGTGGCGCGAGGTCGAAGCCATGCGGCACCGGCGCGTCGCATCCATTGGCGGGAATGACCGTGCAGCGCCCTTCGGGGTTGAAACGCAATCCATGATACGGGCATTCGATACATCCGTCGCGAATCTTGCCGCGACTCAACATCGCGGATCGATGCGGGCAGCGATCCGGCATGCACGCGACACGTCCATCGGCCTCACGCCAGAGCACCAGCCGCTCGCCCACGCGGGTAACTCCGATCGGTTTCGTGGTGCGCACCTGGCGGCTCTCCAGAATCGGATACCATTGGTTTGGAATCATGGCTTGGGCTCCTTGGTTGCGCGGCGCGGCAGCATGCCGCGGATCGCGAGACGAATTCCGCTATCAACCAGGTCGCGCAATTCCACGACCGTGGTTTCTTCGTTGGTGAGATAGGCCATCGCCCACGCGACGCACACGCTGTAGAACAATCCCGCGGCCTGGATCGGATCGATGTCAGAGGCGACGGCGCCTCTGGCTTTGAACTGGTCGACGAGGGCCGCGAACTGCGCGATGAAGCGCAGATCGAGATCGAATAACCTGGTGCGCATTTTCTCCGGCGAGGACAGTGCGGCCGCCAGTACTTCGCGCCAGAGGCCGCGCGCATCAGCGGTGATGCTGTCGACGAACAAGGCTCGCGATCGCCGAGACGGCGGTGGTTAGGTCCTTCGGCGGGTTTTCCAGCACCCGTTCTCCCGAGCCAATCAACGCGTCGGTTTCGCGACGCAGAATGGCCAGCAGGAGTTCGTCTTTGGACGGGAAGTAGTTATAGAGGGTGCCAACCGCGAGGCCGGCGCGCTCCGCGATCTCTTCCATTGCGGTGTCCGCGTAGCCCTTGCGATCGAACAGCCGGCGCGCGGCGGCGATGATGCGGCGCTCGCGATCCTGTTTCTGAAGTTCGCGGCGGCCGGTGCCGGATGCGGCTAAAGATGAATCCATTCATCTTTCTTGTATGACGCGGCAGAATCCGTGTCAAGAAAGATGAATCAGTTCATCTTTTGTCGAAAGTACTTCTAGGCCGCGAGCTTCGAGGTTGCACCCTCCACCACGGTGCCTTTGAAAAAGTCCGGGTTCGCTTTCAGGTGCAAGCGCGCGGGATAAGTGAACACGAAGTCGCGGTAGTCAGGATCATTGATGATGCCCTTGTCCACCAGGTGATGGCTTTCGAGCAGCACGCGCTTAATGTCGGGAACATCCCAGTGACCGATGTCGCTGCTGAAGATCGGCTGAAAGCGCAACTTGAAGGGATTGGCGCGCGCATCGAGTGCCCGATGGACGCTGGGATCGTCGGCCTCGCATCCGAAAAAGAAATTCTCGAAGATACGCGCGAAGTCGTGTTCCTCGCGCACACCACATCGCGCCCATTCGTCGCGGTCCGCACCGCGATCGTGCCGCGCAACGCCCTCATCGTAGGCGCGATTGAGCTTTTCGCCCGCCGCGGTGATGTATTCGCGACCGCCATACTCCCGGAGCAGGGCGAACAGCTTCGGACGATCGAGGAGCGCAGGGTCGTAGTTCTTCAGGCCTTCAAGGTTGCGCTTCTCCCAATGCTCCTCGAGTGAATGGAGCAGGTTGACGGCCCATCCCGCGCCGCATTCGAGGAAGCCAAACGTGAGATTGGGAAAACGCGCGGGTACGCCGCCGAAGACTATCGAGCGGCACAGTTCGCCCTGCTGATACGCATGCCCGCCGATGTGGTTGAACATGTAGTTGCTCGGTGAGCGACGCCCCAGCGGCAGGAATCGCAAGCCGACGCCGCCGTGCGAGGTGACCGCGAACTTCAGCTCCTCGAACTTGCGCCACACCGGGTCGTAGTCGTGAAAGCTGTCGAGGCCGTAATTGTCGAAGTACGCCGCCGCGGGAAACGCCGCGGGATCGAGTGATGGGATCGGGCGCGCGACGCCGGGAGGAATCATCGCCACCTTGAGGCCATGGGCGTGCGCAAATTCCAGCTCCTCGATCGCTTCCTGCGGCGTATGCATCGGGATCGCGGCCGCGGGTGCGAGGCGATCGCGAAACGGCCCGCATATTTCCGCGTTCATGGTGTTGAGCGCGCGCGCTGCACCGCGCCGCACGTCATCGTCATGAATGGTCGGCAGCGCGAGTCCGAGGGTCGGGTACATGATCGCGAAGTCGATACCGATCTCGTCGAGGCGCTGATGAAGGAGCTTCGGCGCCATCACGGTCGCGAGGTCATAGGCATCGTTGCCCACGCCCCACCATGCGCCGCGCATGTCCCCGGTTTCGCGATTGCCGCGTGATCCGGTCGGATGCTCGCGAAGCTCGTGTTGATAGCGATCGACGAGATCCTTGCCGCCGATTTTATGCAGATAGTTTTGAAACAGGGGCGCCGGCTCGATCAGATGTCCATCGCCATCGATGACCGGATGATCGAGGCTGGCCCGAAGGCTTTTTACGCGCGCAGTGATTTCACTCGACATGGGCAACTCCTTGGCGCAGCTATATCAACGCTAGCTAGCGCCGAAGCCCCGAATGGTCAAGGACGGTCCCCGCCGCGTGAAGGAGTGCAGAACCTCCTTTTGCGCGCTTCTCCGGCGCGTGTCCACTAATCGTCGAGAAAATTCTACCTCAGGGTCAGCAGAGCGAGATCTTGCTAGAGGCGAGCTTGCCACGATCGTATATGCGGAACGATTCGCGCCGACGTATGCCTGCGCGGGCGAAGTCAGAATTAGGCGGGAGAAAACGAATCGGGCCAGACAAATTGAGGACCGTCTACGAGCAGGAATTCCACGAACACGGACGCGATGATGACGTCGCCGATGGTCGGTATCATCAGCACGAATGGAAGGTTCCCGCGATCGTGTTCCCGAGGAACATCGCGAATATCAGCAGCGCGCCGATGATTCCCATCCAGACGATTCCCTCCTTGGCACCCGGCTCGCGCGCCACGAGGAAGGTCTTCCGTATATCAGTGAACTACTTCAGCACCTGAATAGAGCGCAGAAATATGTCTCATACGGGGACGTGACTCCCCCTCTGCTCGATCCTGAAGAGGTCGCAAGCGAGATCGAGGAGTATCTTGAAGCCGTCGCCAGGATCATAGACAAGAGCGTAAAAAAGTCATGCTCATGCCAACCGCTGTCACCGCTCCGCGCCTTAATCTGAAGGCTATCCGACGCTGGCCTAGTCTAAGCGCAAAGCGATGGACACTAGCGGCGTTGGGAGGCCTGGCGCTGGATCCGAATACTCACGCGATTGTCGCGATCGGTTCCGGAGTTAGACTTTTCCATCACGCTGAGTCTGACGTTGATTTCCTGGTGGTTGGGAACGCGGAACCGGAAAGAACTACAAATCAGCCGATGGATGTGGACGTTCGGATGTATCGGCCCAGCGAAGTCGATCGCAAAATTAGCGAGTGCGACGATCTGCTTGGATGGGCATTGCGGTTCGGACGGGTCGTTTTTGATCGTGACGAATATTGGTCTGAGCTTTGTTCCCGATGGCGAACGCGGCTTCCCTTCCCTTCGCCTGACAGCTCCTTTGCGCTAGAGCTGCGATATCAGAAGTTTGCTCGCCGTATGCTCGACGTCGGCGACTTAGATGCGGCTTTGGAGCAGGTGGTTGGAATGCTGACTCACCGCAGTCGTGCAACGCTGATTCACGCGTATATATATCCCGCCTCGCGTCCCGAATTACCCGGCCAATTGCGCAGGATCGGCGAGCATACTCTTGCCGCTTCGTTGGAACTGGCGCTCCGCGAGAGTCAGATCGAGTCAAGCATTCTCAATGAGTTAAGGGACCTGACGGCTGCGCTACCAAGAGACTAACTCTGGAAGCTCACTGAATGCGCGAGTTCGGCGGAGCCAGCCGACTTTCATGCGCGCCTGCATTCCTGTGAGAGAGTCGAGCACTCCTCGGTAATGGGGATTACATAATCGGTAGGGCCACTTGAGCGAACTGACGCGCGCTCCGCATCTGAGATCTCATTCCGTTTTCAGCCGAACGGGGAATTGTTTCCGAACAGCGCGCGGATGCGATCGAGGTGACGCTTGATGTAGCCCCGTACCTCGGCTGCGACCGGTCCCGCGATGCGTCCCGTCGCGACGCCGCCCGCCAGCTCGCCCATCGCCTTCTCCATCGCGTTGTAGTCAGGCGGTTCCTCATCGGAGGCGCGCATCCCACCTTCGATAGCCTCGCGAAATCCCGCGGCTTCCAGCAGCGCCGACTCGCCATGCGGCCGGAGCGCATCGAAGGTCTGCTTGAGGTCTTCGATCTCGGCGGCATTGTGCCTGGGGAATCCCTCGATCCATTCGCTGACCACGCCCAGCACCATCGCCGCGGTGCCGGCCTGCGAGATCGCGAAGGGCGATGTCAGCTCGGGCATAAGGGTTTCGCTGAGCGTGCGTTGAACGCCGGCGACGATTTCTTTGGGTGTGGGTCGCAGCATAGTTCGCCCTCAAACCAGCTTCAGCAGCGCGGCGAGATCTTCGAGCAGGATCGGCAGCACCAGGTTAAGCAGAATCACCATCGTAGGATCAGAGGTGCGGCCTTCAGCGAAGTCGCGAATCCCGGTCAGGCAAATCACCGCCATTTTCGCGTTGCCCAGCACCTGATAGAAGAACAGCCGCTTGCGATCGACGGCGAGGCCGGACTTCTGCTCGTAGAGCTTGAGGTACTCCTCGCGCTCGATGAGACCGCCGGCGAGTTCGCCATGACCCCACAGGCGCATCGAGGACCAACCGAGGTCCTCGAGCGGGTCGCCGAGGTGCGTCATCTCCCAATCGAGCATGGTGATAAGGCCGGCGTCATCGTGCAGAAAGTTTCCCGCGCAGAAATCGCCGTGGACGATGGTGATGCGATCGGCAACCACCGGATTCATTTCGAGCCACGCGAAGGCCGCATCGATGATGGGCCATGACTCCTGCATCCGATCCTGATGGTAAAGGTCAAACCAGTGCCTGGTTTGCGCGCGCGCCGGGTCTGCGAGGTCTTTCGGGACGCCGAGCCAGTCCATCTTCAATCTGCGCCAGTCGAGTTGATGCAGCCGCGCCATTTCGGTCATGAAGTCGTCGGCGAGCTTGCGCCGCAGCGGCTCCGGATCAATTGCAGCCGCCGCTCCGGTCGCGGTGCGCCCCGGCATCCGATGCATGATGAAGAACGGCCGGTCCATCACCGAGGAATCGAGCTCGAGGAACAGCGGCTCGGGAATCTTCATCCCCGCGCGATACATCGCATCGACGACTTTGTACTCGCGTTCGCGCTCCGACTTGAGCAGGCCGCCGGTCGGATCGCGCCGCCCGATCATCGGACGAAGATGGCGTTGGCCATTCTCATTCCATTCGACGTCGAAGGAATAGGTTTCGCGCGAAGAGCCGCCGGGAATGCGCACAAGGTTGATGAGGCGCAGGTCTGCCGCATGCGGCATCTTGCGTTTGAGGTATTCGGTTAGTCGAGGATTATCCATTATGTCGAAACTGCCACTACCTTTTAGCGCAATTCCGGCATGGTATGCGAAGTTTCAGCGGAAGGTGCCTCGCGGTCGTGATCGGGCCGCGAGGCATCGTTGCGCAAAAATCCGGTCCGGCGCGACCGCTCAAATCGTAATTTGCGTGCCGTCGAACTGGGTGAAGGTGAAACTGGTGAAGCTTTCGTTGTAAAGGTTCCTCTGATCGCGCAGGACGCTTATCGCGCCCTGCTCGCCGAGCAGCAAACCTTCGGTATAGTCGGTGCGCCAATGCACACCGGCGAACATTCGGGCCAGCGCAATGTTGGAGGCGAGCTTGTTAATCTCACCACCGACGGTCATCTGTCCTGCGTCGGAGCCGGTGTATGGCACGGTAGTGGTGCCGTCGGCGCTGGCGACCACCGGATTGGAAATCGGCGTCGTTTCGTTGAAGAACCATTTGAGGACGGTCGCGCAGGCGCCGGCAATCGTCGCATGCGCCTGCGGATACGACGGATGTTGCGGGCAACCTTCAGGATATGCCATCGGGAGCAAATAGGTTGAGGAGGAATTGCATTATCCCCTCAAACGGACTCCTACGAGACAAGCTGTGCCTTTCTTCATCGCTAGCGACTGTTTTTTGATAACTGGCTGTTAAGGAACCGTTCGCTCGCCAATCAAATCGAGCCAACGCACTGCGATTGGGATTCGCACGAGCGCAATCATTTAATATTTTGCATTTCTGCGCGGCGCCAAGCTGAGAAGCTGCGCGACCATGAAAGACCACTTAAAAAAAATTCTTTCGCGCATTCTCCATCGCAGAGACTCATTCGCAAGTTTAGATCGGCAATAGCGAATCGACGCTGCATAGAGAGCGACGTAAGTCCTCTGGCCGAACAAGCTTCAGGCAGTCCCATTGCGACGATGGCTGCATCGATATCCGCCGAGGGCGGTTTTGCGAAGGGCTATAGTCATGGGTCAACCGCGGTAAATGAATAAAGCCCGCTATCGCCCGTCACCATTCCATGTCCCTTTTTTCGTCGGCGAATAGGCTTGCCTGATTGGTGTGAGGAAATCCCTTCGACGTAGGAGACGTAAGTCCAAAAAACGACCTAACAGCAAATAAATTCCTAACTTGCTTAAGCACACGGAGCTTAGCGACCATGCTTCATCCTCGTAAACCTCACCTTCCGGTGGTCTTCCTCCTAACCCTCGCGCTCAGCGTCGGCGCGCTCGCGTTCGGCCGCGATGCACGTTCGCAGGAGAACGACAGCGCCGCTGCCAAGCGCGTCGTCACCTTCAGCAGGCTTGCCATCAAGCCAGGAAGCCTGAGTTTTAAGCGCCTCACCTTTCCGGCCGGGCCCGCCTCCGAGACTCGGAGCTTCGTCATCACTAACAGCGGAAAAGGGACCACCAACCTCGACGTGGTGGTCGGAAATGTGACCGGACGAGACGCCGGAGCCTTCTCGGTCATCTCGGGAGGCGGGACGTTGGCGCCACTGGCGCCCGATGCTTCCGCGACGGTAACCGTCCAGTTCCAGCCGCTGAAGGACGGCGCGTCGGTAGGCGAGATCCCCATTACCTCCGATGCCACCCGCGGAGCCAAAGCGCATAACCTCCATCTCGGCGGAACGGCGAAAGGACCGATATCCACCTCCACTCCGACCCCAACTGCGACGCCGACCCCGGGTCCGGTGGCCACAGACAAGAACTCCGCCAATGCTCCAGGAATCGTCGTAACGGGCAATACAGTGACGGCGTATATCCCGCTAGGTAGTGATGACAACGATACGCATGGCGCGGTGCAGGTAGTGGTCGAAAGCAACGCCAGCCCGCTCCCGACGCCCTCGATACTCGCGACCGACCGCGTCAATTCATGCACACCATCAACTACAGGAGAAGTAATTTGCTCGGGTCAGGGTGGCACGGTTGACCTGATTCCGGCGGGCGGCGGCGCGCCGATCATCGATCCACTCAGCGCCGGCACTATTCCAAACGTCAACTATGCGGTCGGCGACTGCATGGGCTGCGGCGCGATGGTCAACGATATGCTCAATCCGAGCCTTGCGATCATATCGAGCGCTATCGGGTTCATTCCCGTAGACCTTTCTACCGGCGCGGTAGGCAATCCGATTCCCACCAACGGGACCAATGCTGACGAACAGGTCGGCGAAGTCTTCGGCTACGATATGGTCCATCATCTGATCCTGTCGGCGAACTACACGGTGGACCCGACCAACAACTTCGCGCAGACTCCGCCGCACTTCCAGATCATCAACATTTCGAATCCCGCCAGCCCGGTCATCTACGAGCTCGCGAATGATCAGACCGTCTTCATCAATAACGGCAGGACCTGCACTGCTGGGGACCACAACGACAAGCTCCCCGATGTCACCGCTTACGATCCGTCGACCCAGATCGCATACGTGACGTTTCACACTCCGTCGGACTGCTTCAATGCGCCGCCGGACGACATCGCGATGTTCGATCTCTCGCAGGCGACCTTTACCGCCGGCTCGCCCAACACCTGGACGACCCCCTCGATCGTAATCCAGGCAATCACCGGAACCGGCTTGAATGGAATCGATCCGATCGCGGTTGAGCCGGTACATCATCTCGCGCTGGTGGCTGCGGGCGACAACAATTTCGGCGTCCTGCAGCTCCCGACCGCGTCGGGTAGCGGTACCACGCTTTCGATTCCTGATTGGGTTAACGCTCAGATGCCGAACGATCCGAGCGGCGCGGCGTGGGCCGGATGGCATCAGCCTGCGGGGTTGGCCACCTACGTCAGCCCCAACACCGGCAAGGTAATGGGCGTGATGATGAACAATCCCAAGGTTAATGGAGAGCCGACCGGGTCCACCTATCTCGCGATCATTGACATGGATGATCTGCTCAATCCCGCGGTGACGATGCGCGACCCGAGTCCCGGAAACGGCCACAAAGTTGACAGCTCCGTGAACCTGCTGACGAGCGGGCTGGTCCGCTTCGTCCAAGTGCAATAGGCGAACCCAAGAACGTCCAGTGACATGAGTGGAGTCACCCCAGTGAAAGCATCGGCAGCGGATAACGGTTCTGTGTACTCAACACGATGGGCGGAAGGCCGTGCCTACATGAAGCTCTGCACGGCCTTCCGGAGAGAGGGCGAGTACGCGGCCGCGATTGAGTGGTTGCATCAGGCGCACAATCTCGGCCGCGACAACGTCGCTCTCCACGTGCTCACGCATTTGCAGTACATCCGCTTCTCGCTTCATGAGGGCGACTATCGGCGCGCGATGGGGCATTTGTTCTGGGCTTTCAGTTCTCCGCTGCTGGTGCCTCTCGGCCGCCGCAAGCGAACCGAGATCGTTGGTGACTGGAAACCTGCACCCCGAATATTTTCTGATGAGGTGCAGCCGGTCAGTCTTCCCGAGAGTGCCATCGTTGCGCTGCCGCGCAGCGATGGCGCTCCGGTGCTTCCCTCCACTCCCGCGGTCGCGCTCGATGTCATAGCTGCGCCGGCCGACGACGCCTCGCTGCCCATTAGGCAAAGAACCGCCCGCTAGCGTTTGCCCTGTGGGACTTTAGGCTGACGCGCCACCCCCGCGCTGCCGATGCCAGGCAGGGCGTCTTGCGCGGCATGCAAGCGCTCGCGAAATCGCCTGCATACCTCCTCGAAGTCATTGGGTGTGAGGTTGGTATGCGATCCGGGAACGTCAACAATTTCGAAATCACCCTCGATTGCCTCCCGCCATCCAAGCATTGGGTCGGGGATATATAGCGACGCGGAAGGCTGCTCCCGGTAACGGAAAAGTATGACGTTGGCAGGACACCGCGATACCCGATAACGGCGCCGTGCGCGCAACGTGGTTTCGAGGGCCTCAAAGTATGCTCCCTCTCGCGTAAGAGGGCGGCCTCGCAGCATGCGCAGCCGATTAAAGAATCGCGATTGCCAAAGGTTGCGCAGGTCTCCCGCCAGCTCCGTCGTGCTCCGCTCCGGCGACCTGGGGAGAGTGGTGCCCAGGCGTTGGAAAATCCAAAACCGGACCGGCGCTCTCCAGTGCATCCTCGGGTACTGCGAGGCATGCGAGTCGAGCATCCCGACGAAGCCCACTGCTTCGCCCATGCGTGTTAGCTGTTGCGCCATTTCGAACGCGACCAGCCCTCCAGATGACAAGCCTGCAAGGAAATACGGTCCTTGGTGATGGAGTCGTCGCAGCTCAGTAACGAAATACGCGGCGAGCGCCTCGATGCTGCGCAGCGCCGGACGTCGACCATCCTGACGGGGCGGCTGCAGCGCCAGGAACGGCTGCTCGATCCCAATGCCACGCGCGAAACCAACCAGCGAGGTCACATCCTGCGCGGCCCCCGGAACGACGAAGATCGGCGGCCGAGTGCCATGGAGTTGCAGCGGGACGATCGATGGCCAGTATTCCGCCGCATTCCCCTTGCGCAAGGTCGCAGCCTGTTCCTCCACGGTCGGACCTTGAGCTACCAGCGCCGCCGATACCTCGCGATCGAACACCGCCTCCAGCCGCGTGACCAGCTCGAGTGCCTGCAGCGAATCACCACCGAGCTGAAAAAAGTCATCGCGGATTCCGATCGGGCGCAGTTGCAGCACTTCTTCCCAAATCGCGAGGAGGCTCGCTTCCAGCGGATCGCGGGCCGGATGCTCGCCGTAGCGGACCGGCGTGGGATCCGGCAACGAGGCCCGATCGATCTTGCCATTGCGATTCAGCGGCAGCGCATCCATTCGCACGAACGCGCTGGGGATCATCGGGGCGGAGAGGCGTCTGGCCAGGCGGGTGCGCAACTCACTGATCGGCACGGCGCCGACGAAATATGCGATGAGGCGCATTGCCCCGGATCGATCGGGGCGTCCGGCCACCGCCACTTCCTTGATGCCGCCATCGGCAAGCAGCGCGGCCTCGACTTCCGCGACCTCGACCGACATGCCGCCGATTTTCACAATCGAATCGCGCCGGCCAAGATGGATGAGGCATCCGTCGTCGATGATCATTCCGCGATCGCCCGTGAGGAAGGTGCGGATGCCATCCGGCCCTGCCGTCACTACCGAGGCGGTGAGTGCGGGATTGTTCCAGTAGTTGCAAAAAAGGAAATCGCTTTTGATCGCGATCTGACCGGCGACGCCAGGCGCGGCCTCGCGGCCATCATCGTCGAGGATGACCACCTCGATGTCCGGCATCGCGTAGCCGGCCGGAACGAGGGCGCCGTCGAGCGGAGTGTCGCCGTCGATGAAGAGTCCGCGAATCGGCGCGATTTCCGTCGAGGCGAGGCTTACCTGCAGCAGCGCGGTTTTAGAGAAATGCTCGCGATAGAGCTCCACATCCGCGCGATTCGGTGCTTCGCCACCCAACCTGATGAGGCGCAAATCGGGAAACGACGCATCGGGAGTCAGCGCCGCCGTCAGATGACGAAAGACCTGCGGCACCGAATGATAAATCGTGATGCGCTCTTCGGCGAGCCAGTTCGCGAGGTCGGCGAATCCGCGCGCGCGGAGGTCGAACAAATGCACCGAGGCGCCATTGAGCAGCGACGCATAAATCTGCGGAATCCCGGCGCCGGTCTCATACGAAAAAAGCTGGGCGAGACGATCGCTCGCGTCGAGGTGGAGACAGTTAGTCACATTGCTGGCGTTATGAAGAATGTTGCGATGGTTGTGAACGACGCCCTTGGGCACGCCGGTCGAGCCCGAGGTGAAGAGAATCGTCGCCAGATCGGTCGGTGCAATGGCGATGTTCCGATTGTCCGCTCGCTCATCGCGAAAGTCGTCGATCGATATTAGCTTGGCCGAGTACCCGGAGATTTCGGCTGCGATCGCGCGATTACAAACATTGGTGACGATCGTTCGTGCACCGCAGTCTGCGAGGATCCCGGACAGCCTCGCCGCCGGCTGGCGGGCATCGAGGGGCACATAGCACTTGCCGGACTTCAGCACGCCGAGGATCGCGGCGATGGCGGGTGCGCCATGCTCGAAGAGAAGTGCGATCGGGATATCAGTCAGCGGCGGAGCGTTTAGGAGTTCCTGCGCGATTCGATTCGCAAAGCCATTGAGCTCGCCGTAGCTCCATCGATGAACGCCATCGCTGATCGCGGGCGCATCAGGCGCCTTCGCGACCTGAGCCTCGAAACGCGCTGTGATGGAGCCCTCGACGTCTCGCTCATCAAACGGCGTGAACGGATTCTGAGGGCCGGCGCAGCCGTGATGTCTTACTCGCGCGCTTCCCCGGTCGGAAATCTGTTCGTAAGCTGCGCCGGTCGCCATTGATACTCGCGTCGGTGAACTCTATCGCAACAACGGTCACCGCAAAATTATCGGCAACAGGCAATAGTCTTTCGCGTCTTGTGATCGGCCATCATCCTTTAGCCATTAAAAAGGCCGGATCTTTCGATCCGGCCTTTTGTTCTTCACGAAACGGACAAACTCATTTGCGCGCCTTCGCAAGAAGAGCATCGACCTCGCGATTGATGTCTTCGGCGGCTTTTACTATGCGGGTCAAAGCGCGGTCGATCGTCGCTTTGTCCAGCTTGCCGTTACGTTCGGCCGCATCTTGCAAGGCTTCGATTTTCTGGCGAGTCGCTTTTACAGTTTTCATTATTTCGGCCGCCGCGTCCCGTAACTCTGGTCGCCTCTCGAGTGAAATTTTAGACAGCTCGCGCGCCTTTGACAACGCAGCGAGCAGAAGCCGACCGACGAGTTCAATTTTGTCCATGCACTTGAGGCTTGCTAAACCACATCACCCTTCGATTACTTGAACGCAGGCATCACCTCTTTGGCGAACAGCTCCAGCGTCGCGGGTGGCGCCATGTCGCTGAAGAAAATCGTGAACGTCGTGATGCCCATCTTCACGCGATTCTTCAACTGCTCAATGAGCTGCGTGGGCGTGCCCTTGATGCCGGTGATCGAGAACGGCTTCATCCGCTGCGCCGGCGCCCACTTCTGTTCAACCTCGGCGTCGTTGTTGCCGATACAGATCAGGAGCTGTTCCGAGATGTTGATCTCATCAAGATTGCGACCGACCTTTTTGCAATGCTCTTTCAGCACATCGAACTTGTGCTCGAAGCTCTGATACCCGGCGGGGCAATTCCAGCGGTCCGCATACTTCGCGACCAGTTTAAGCATCACCTTTTCGCCGCTGCCTCCGACCGTGATTGGTGGACGCGGCTTCTGGACCGGCTTGGGATTATTCGAGGCATGATCGATCGAGTAATACTTGCCCTGGTACGACGGCTGCTTCTCGGGGCCGAGCATCGCGTGAAGAATCTCGAGGCCGTCCTGAAGTTGCCGCAGCCGCACGGGAGTATCGGGGAACTCGTAGCCGTACGCGCGATATTCTTCATCCATCCAGCCCGCGCCCATGCCGATTTCGAGGCGGCCATTGCTGATGTGATCGATGGTGGTCAGCGACTTCGCGAGCAGCGCCGGATTGCGAAACGAATTGCATAACACCAGCGTTCCGATGCGGATCTTTTCGGTGCGCGCCGCCAGTCCCGCCATCATCGTGAGCGCCTCGACATGGTCGAGGTCGGGCATCCCGCGAGTCCAGAAATGATCGACCAGCCACAAAGAGTGGTACCCGAGTTTTTCGCAATGGGTGGCGCGCTCGAACAACGCCTTGGTCGAATGCCCGGCCTGGGGCGAGAACAGCGCGAATTCAACTTTGCTCATTCGAAGGACTCCCGTGAGAGATTTGACGCGACGATCTCATCTGTTTCGCACGGCTGATGAGGGAGATCAACCGGCGTTTCGGCCATCGCCCGATGGATGCCCATCGGCTGCCCGAGCCCGGTCCGCGGTCCGTTGATCCTCGGATCGGCGCGACGTTGCCGTTACTGCCCGCAGCATATACGGTGATTGAATCGGCTGGGCCGAGACCATCGGCGCGGTCTCTTAAAGTGTCGCGCCTCCGCATGATCCGGACCGAAATCCGTATCCTCCGCGAAACCGATTTTCCGCACCTGTTCAGCCAGGCTTGGCGGGTTCGAAAGACGTCCCTTGTGATTCGCCGCGAGCTTGCCGCTGTCATCGCCGCGGCAAGGATTTTCTGAGTATCCACGTCAACTAGGTCTTTTGTTACATTGTTTTCGAAGCTGATCTCGGTTCCAGGCGCGACTGCAGCCACCGCCTGAAAGGTGCCGAAATTGCGTCAGTGGAGGGTACATGGTAACTCCGAGCCATGAGAACAGGCCGGGCGCATGGTGCGGTAGCCGCTCATCGGCAAGTTCGTTAATTAGCGACTCCTTTCGAAATCGACTCGCACCAGACTCAGGTTAGTCGGCAATTCCAGACCTGCCACGCGAAACCAGCCGCTTCCATGCCTGGGTCGCAGGAAGATCTCCTTCAAAGATCGGAATCCTGGGCAATTCTGATCGAAGGTACGCGAAAGAGTCCAGCCCGGCGACGAGGATTACGTCTGGGAAACACCCAGTCTAATCGCCGCGTCAACTTCATCCTCGACGTAGCGACTCCGGGTCACAACCGCATTGGTGATTGACCGACGAACGTTTGAGCGAACGGAATTCGAAGTCCGCGCAATTTCCGCATCCAGCTGATCTATCTGTGTCTTGAGAGCAGCCTCGCTCCCGCATCCTGCAAGCTGCTGTGCCAGCGTATCTTCAAATATCCTGGGTGGCTGGTCCCACAAGAGATGGGCCGCCCGAACCATCGCGCAAATCAGGGCCGGGTGCTGGGTTTTCCTTTTCCATTTGATCTCCCCTACGACCTCGACGTTCCATTCTCGCAACGCGCAACATAAGCGCCATCCGCATGACGGACTGATCATCTATGTCATCGAGCATTGCGCGCCCGATTAGTTATCAAACCCGGCCGCTTCTGCTATAAAAATCCACCTAGCTGAATTGGGAGATGACCATGGGCATTCTGGATGGGAAGGTTGCAATCGTTACCGGAGCGGCGCGCGGACAGGGCGAGGCCGAGGCAAGACTCTTTGTGGCCGAAGGCGCCAAGGTCATGTTGACCGATGTCTTGCCGGAGGGAAAAGCCGTTGCTGAAGGCCTCGGTGACCTCGCGGCTTTTTCATCGCACGATGTGAGCAGCACGGCGGATTGGGATCGCGTGGTGAAGGCCACCACGCAGCGCTTCGGCCGCCTCGATATTCTGGTGAACAACGCCGGCATCTATCGAATGCGAACGCTGCTCGAAACAACCGACGAGGACTTCGATGAGATCACGCGAATCAACCAGCGCGGGCCCTTCCTCGGCATGCGCGCGGCGGCGCCGGCGATGAAGGCCTCCGGCGGTGGCTCGATCATTAATATATCCTCGGGCGCGGGACTGCGCGGCGTGCGGAATATGCTCGTCTATGCCACCACCAAATGGGCGCTGCGCGGGATGACCAAGTGCGCGGCGCTGGAACTTGCCGCCGATCACATCCGCGTCAACTCGATCCATCCGGGCGTCATCGAGACTCCCATGCTGGCCGGCAATCCCGCGGCGCTCAACCAGGCGATGGTGCGGGCGACGCCGATCGGGCGCATCGGCCAGCCCGAGGACATCGCAAGGATGGTCCTCTACCTCGCCTCCGATGCCGCCAGCTTCGTTACCGGCGCGGAAATCGCGGTCGACGGCGGCGCGATAGTTTAGACTCTACGAGGTCATCTGAGGCATCCGATGAAAACGATGCGACTCGCAGTCAATGTAGTTTTCTTCTTCGCGGTGCTCGCGACGGCGCCGGTCGCGCGCGCGGCCACGCCCACCGAGGGTTTCGTGCCGCTCGGCGAGGCGCATTCGTTCAAGGACGCGCCGACCGTGACCGAATGGCGCTTCGAAGATGTCCGCGGCACTTCGCCGTTCGACAAGATCGGACTCCATCATGTGGCGATTGGAAAGGAGCCTCCGACCAATCCCGAGCTGGTGATTCTCTATCTGCCCGGCACCAACATGAACGGCATTGTCGCACCCGACGACGTCAAGCATTCGCTGGCGCTATACCTCGCCACGCATGGCGCCGATTTCTGGGCGATGGACTATCGCACGCATTACATCCCGCCCGCGACCGAGCAAGCCGGCCTCACGGAACTCAAAGGATGGAGCTACGACCTGTTCGCCTCGGACATCGATGAGGCGGTGAACTTCATCCGCGCGCATACCAAGCACAGCAAGATTTTCCTGGTGGGATTCAGTCGCGGCGTGACCAATGAGTATCTCTACACCGCGATGCATCCGGAGAACGTCCAAGGCATCATCGCGCTCGACGGATTCATTTCGAAGCGCGCGCCCAAGGGTGAGCCGCCGGCGGATGTTTATGGCGATGACATCGGAGGCAAGCATCTCACCTACGACAAGCGCAAGACGCTGATGGAGATGGTCATCGCGAATGCCGACGGGCCGGCGCCGATTCCGAAGTACAAGACCGCGCGCGAGAACCTGGAGCATGTGGTGCGCGATGCGGGCGGTGTGTTCGGCGGTCATGGCGGCCTCGCGAATCCACCGGCCAAGTCGGATGCGGTCGAGCTCGCGAAGTTGCTCATCACCTATGATCGCTACTGGCCGACGGTGCAGGACTTCGAGAATCCGTTCACGCCGGAGCGCCTCGCCGCGCTTTCGAAATCGAAGGTGCCGGTGATTGCCTTCGCGAGCACCAACATCGCGCCGGAGTGGCCGTCGATGGTCGAGCAGTCGGCGCATATGACCGGCGCCGATGCCAGGGACATCAGCTTCACCAAGCTCGACGGCGACGGTCACCTCGACGTGCTATGCGGCAACGACTCAGAGTCAATCGTCTTCGCGCCGTCGCTGGAGTTCGTCAAGCAGCATCAGAAGTAGGCGGGAACTCCTCGGTGGTTGGAGGCTTCGGCTTACCGATCAGCAGCACCGTGATGAACGCCCACAGGCCGAACAGGAATCCGATGATCGCCCATAGGCGCGTGGCACGTCCGCGGCGATTGGCGACGATGGCGGTCAGCGGCGCCAGGGAAGCATCGATGGCGAGCGAGGTCGCGAGCAGGTTCATCGCGCTCTCATGCGGGCGCATCAGGGCGAAGCCGGAAGCATAGGAAATTATGGTCGCGATGGTCTGCATGGTGAGCGCGCGGTTTTCTAGTATATAGTTTTCCCGATGGCACAACGCGACGCTGACAACCTGATTTCCAAGCTCCGCGCGATGGGCGAAGAGGGCATCTCCTCTTTCTTCACCGAGGTCATGGGCAATGACCGCCTGCGCAGCGGCTTTGGCAAGGCGGGCCAGCGCTTCATGGAGAACAAGCAGACCTTCGACCGCAACGTCGAGACGGTCCTCGACTTCGTGAACATCCCGACCAAGAAGGATGTGCGCGACCTGAAGCAGCGCCTCGACCATCTGAGCAGCCAACTGCTGAACCTGAACATCAAGCTAGACCGCATCCTTGCCGAGGGCGGCGAGAAGAAGCTGTCGCCCGCGAAGCCGCGTCCGCGCAAGAGGGACTAACCTCAAAAAATCCCGCTGCCGACATGGCGTCGATAGTGATGCGCTCCTTGCGCCGATCGCGCGGCGTCGCCGAAGTGGGTTTGTTTTTGCGTTCTCGCTCTGTCGCTTCTCTCGCTCTTGTTTGCGAGAGAAGCTGGCCGGCGCGGTTTTCGCGATGGCTGCGAAGCGAGAACCGTGACGGACTGATGAGCGCCGGGCGCGCTGCGCGACCGGTGGTGGAGCGTCGCCACCTGCCTCCGCAAAAAGTGCAGCAATTTCGAGGATAAAGTGGGTTTGTTTGTGCATTTTTGCCACCCAAGGTAAGTGCCATTCGAGGTCCTTCGGCAGCCTCAGGATCACTTCTCGGCGTTGCCGAGAAGTGGGTTTGTTCCTGCTTTTTCGGGCCCCGACGCCGAGGGCGCGGCACAGAATCCGGAGCTGAGGACCCTCTCTGAGTCGTCACGATATTCGCTGCGCAGCCATGGCGAATATCGCGCCGCCTCATCTCCCCCGAACAACGGGGGAGACGGACAGAGCGTGGAATTGAAAAACCCGTGATTTTCCTGCCTTTAATGGGTTTGTTTTCGCACTTTTTATATTTTCCCGCTGAGCCCATAAACGCCAACGGCACCCATCCGGGTGCCGCAACCGCAGCTTAGCACATCTGGCCCGAAGCTGCTCGTCCTCTATATGGCCTTGGTATGCCACTCCGACGCGATGCTGAGGCCCTCCGATCGCAGGAACGCCCCCTTCGCTTCATCAAGGTGCGCACACACCACCACGGCCTGGGCCGCTCCGCGCTCTTTCGCTATCCGCAACGCCTCGCGCAGCAATGCGCGTCCGATGGTTTCCCACTGCGCGGTTTGCGCCACCGTGAAATCATCGAGGAAGCAGGTCGGTCCGCCGGGGTTGTAGACCGGAGGCGCCGGCACCAGCGTCGCGATCGCGAATCCGTCGATCGTACCCGCGTCGTCATGCACCAGGGCGATGACTTTGTCCTGTTTCAGCAGGTACTCGAAAAATGGCTTCTGCTTGATCCTCGCGTCGTCGGCAGGATGCCAAAAGACCGGCTGGTAGGCTTCGTACTCGGTCCGCTTCTGCGCCGCGAGCTCGACCATTCTTGGGATGTCGGTTGCGGTTGCGATGCGAATTGCGGAGCTCACCGAATTGCCTCCTGCAAGAGCGCGTGAAACGGCGAATCTATGGTCAATCGAACGGCGCGCATTCCATCCTCCAAGTTGACGATTCGATCCCTGACGAAGCCGACTCGTTCCAGAAATGTCACAAACCCGGCGTCGGCTTCATACTCCATCATCCAGGCATGGTGCGCGCCGACATTGATTAGATCTTCCCGAAGCTTGGCGAATAACCTGATCCCGAGGGTCGCGCGTGCTGCCGGTTCGACGACCATAAAGAGCCGATACCATCCTTCTTCGTCAGTTGTGCGATGTTCGATACCAGCGTAGCCGACAATCCGCTCGCGTGAAGTCACGACTAATTGACGCTGGATCCCTCCAAATAAGGGAAATGATTTGCGATTCTCCAGCCATGCTTTTTGGCTGGGCGCCGCCGGTATTTCGGCCAGCGATCGATGGGCGAGATTCAGAATCGCCGCCCAGTCGTCATTGAGAGGCGCGCGCAGGGTTATTTCTTCCATGCCATTCTTTTTCCAGTTCCCCTTCCCCTTCAGGGGAAGGGGTCAGGGGTTAGGTCTCCCTGATGACCTCCAGACTGCGCGCGATCTCCGCCAGATCCGCCAGCGTGCGAGGTTCGCGGCCCAGGTCAGGAGCGGTGAGGATTATCGATTTCGACGAGAGCCCGCTGCGCAGGTCCTTCAAGGCATGCGTCTCGCGATGCTTAAGGGCCTGAAAGTCCTTCAGGTTGCGCGAGAGCTTACGCTTAAGGGCCGGCGAGATTTTCGCCCGCGTAATTTCGCCAGCGTCGGGAACCTCCGGCATGATGCGATTCACTACTACCGCATCGACCTCCAAACCTGCCGCGTCGAGCGAGGCCGCAAACTCCCGCGCCTGCGTAATCCGCGCCGCCTCTGCCGTCGTCACGATCACGATGATGGTTTCCTTAGAGCGCAGCAGCTCTCCGGCCTTTTGCGCGCGCTCGGCAAAGCCTGCATACATCCCGGCGAAACTCTCGACGAACCCCTGCACATCGCCGAGCAGATGCAGCCCGGTCGCGCGATCGAAGGCGCTCAGCACGGTGCGCGCCGCGAAGTCCACCATCTTCAGGCCGCGCAAGAGACTTCCGCCCGAACGGCCGAGCAGAGTAATCGCGCGCGAATTGAGCAGATCGAGCAGGCGGCGTGGCGCGTCGAGGAAATCGATCGCCTCGCTCGCAGGCGGCGTATCGAGGACAACGAGATCGGCATCGGGTGCGAGGTAAAGTTCCAGCAGCTTCTCCATCGCCATGTAGTCGCCGACGCCGGAAAGTGCATCCGAGAGATTTCGGTAGATGCGATTCTTCGAGAATCGTGTCGCGCGCGGCGGATGAGGGCGCGTAGCGATCCACCAGCGCATCGAAGGTCGCCTTCGGATCGAGTTTGAGCGCGCGCATTCGCGTTCGCACCCGATGCCCATGACCGATGACGCCGTTGAGCGGCACACGTTGCGGCTTGGAGGATGATGCATCGAGGCCGAGCGCATCGAGCAGGCGCGGCGCAGGGTCAACCGTCATGACATCGACCGAGCGGCCTTCCATCGCGCCATACAATGCGAGCGCGGCGCTGATGGTGGTTTTGCCGACCCCGCCCGGACCGAGGCAGATGATCAATCGATGATGGTCGAGATTAAGCAGCGCGTTCATTGATGCGCGAGGGCCTTATCGAGTTTGTCGGCGAGCTGTCGGACCTCGGCCTTTCCGAGCTCCGGCAGAAACAGCGTCGGGAGCTCGATGACGTGTAGGCCGGCAGCCTTGAGCTGTTCGCGCGCGCGGATGGTGTATTCGGCAATCGCGTTGCGCCGCACAGCCAGGTGCGCATGCGCTTTGAGTGGAGTCAGCGTCGCCAGCTCGGCCGCATCGAAGAGCGCCTTCGACGTCGAATTGAGCACCGCGACGATCCATCTGATGCCACGGCGATGCTTCAGCACCTCGGCGGTTTCGAGCGCCTCGCGCAACGCCATCTCTTCCGGACTCACAGTTATCGCGACGCCGAAACGCGCGCCGTCGATGAGAAACGAATGCACGCCGGAGGCGAGGCGGTTGAGCGTGCCGCCGGGCGCGATGCCCTTGACGCCCTCGGCCACCGAGAGAAATTCCAGCGCGCTGCCGGATGCGGGCCCATCGACCACGACATAATGGTCCTTGAGCGCGGCGTCTCCGGCCATCACGCGCAACCGGTCGAGCATCAGGAAGGCTTCGAGGCCGGGAAGCGCGGCGGTCACATAGCTGAAGGTCCTGCTTTGCAGCATCCGGCGCGAGAGCGCTTTGACCGGCACGATGCGCTCGATGAAGGATTCCAGTTCGGCATGCGGGCTGAGCGCGATACCATCGAGGCGGGTGGAGATCTTGAAAGTTTTGTGACCGGCATCGCCATTGAGCGAAGTCACGAGGCGCAGCGCAGATCGCCGCTTGTCCAAATCGGCCAGCGTAGTTGGACATCGCCGCGAAAGCGCGAGCGCCAGCGCCGCCGCGACCGTGCTCTTGCCGGTGCCGCCCTTGCCGGTTACGAAGATGAGACGCGGCAGAGTCATTGGCTAGAACTTAAGCGTCAGAGTACGGGTAGTAAACATGGACGAGGCAAAGCAGCATTCGCATCTGAAAACGATTCGGTTCGCAATCGAGCCCGCCAAGATCGCGCTGTTCAAGGCGATCGTCGAGTCGTATGACAATCTCGCGACGCTGCGCACCGATGATCCGAAGCTTCATCATCTAAAGCTGTACTTCGCCGAGGACCAGGAAGCCGAGGTCCGTGCGCTGCTCGATTCGTTGCGCGAGCGCTTTGCGATTCGGGAAGTTGCCTAAGTAGAAATTTCACAGTTAGTCGTGATCGCATTTGCTCCAAGTGAGCCACTATGCGATTAGTGCGCATGGCGACCGAAACGTCGACCGACGACTTCTCCGAAGAGAACATCCCTCCACCAACCGGAACCATCTTCATCCTGGGAATGTACATGCTGGCGCTCGCAGTCGGATGGAGCGTGATGTTCTGGATGCTGGTGGACAGATAAATGGAACGCTACGAGAGATTTTTTCTCATCGCATGCGCGGTGGTGCTGGTGGTGTTCCTCGCGGCGCTCGGCTACGGCAGCGTCGGGATGGGGATTCATCTGCCCTCGCACAACCAGATGATCCACTACGAGGCGGGCCAGAAGCTGCGCAAGGTGCTGCGCCATACGCTGCCATTCGATCACATCGGGGTGCAGCAACTCGCGCCGAACAAATTCGAGGCGGTTATCATCGGGCAGACCTGGGCCTTCACCCCCGATGAGATCGATGTGCCAGCCGGCGCGGAAGTGGAGTTCGTCGCGACCTCGTCGGACGTCATTCACGGATTTTTCATTCCCGGCACGCGGGTCAACATGATGCTGATTCCGGGGCAGGTTTCCGAATACGACTACACCTTTACCAAGCCCGGCGAATATCTGTTGATCTGCCATGAATACTGCGGGCGGCTGCATCACACGATGTCGGGCAAAGTGGTGGTCAAATGAGTACCGCGATTGTTTCCGAGCCGGATGGCTTCGCGCTGCCGCAAAGCCAACTGAACGTTATCAAATGCGATATCTACTTCGGGTTCGCGGTGCTGGCGGTAGGCGTCATCCTGGGGCTCGGGCAGGCGCTTAACTATGCGCATGTGAACCTGGAACAGCACTATCCGGTAATAAAATCCTACTACCAGGGCCTGACCATTCACGGGGTGTTTAACGCGCTGGTGCTTACCAGCGCCTTCGCCAACGGCTTCACCGCGCTGACCACCGCGCGCGGACTCGGGCGCAAATTAAACGATGTGCTCCTCCACGCCGCGTGGTGGACATTGCTAATCGGCTCGCTACTGGCGGTCTATGCGATGTTCAGCGGCCTGGCCTCGGTCCTTTACACATTCTACCCGCCGCTGGAGGCGCACTGGACGTTTTACCTCGGGCTCGCACTGGTGGTTATCAGCACGTGGCTGACCTCTGCGGCGCAACTGCTGGCGCTGCGCGGATGGCGCAAGGAGCATCCCGGCGAGCGGGTTCCGCTGCTCGCGTTCATGTCGATCGCCAGTTACGTGATGTGGGATATCGCGTCGGCTGGTATCGCTATCGAGGTCGTGGTGTTCCTGCTGCCGTGGTCGCTGGGACTGCTTCCTGGCGTCGATCCGATGCTCAATCGCACGCTGTTCTGGTTCACCGGGCATCCGATTGTGTACTTCTGGCTGCTGCCGATTTATGTCTCGTGGTACGGCTTGATACCGAAGCAGGCCGGCGGCGTGCTGTTCAGCGACACCCTGACGCGCGTGGCGTTCCTGCTGTTCATCCTGCTGGTGCCAGTCGGCTTTCATCATCAGTTTCTTGATCCCGGGATCTCTTCCGGATTGAAGTTCACCGTAGCCGGGTTGACGTTCGCGATTTTCTTCCCGAGCCTGATGACGGCGTTTTCAATCATGTATGCGCTCGAGATCGGCGGACGCCATCGCGGCGGCACCGGGCTGATCGGATGGTTCTTCAAGATTCCCTGGAGCGATCCCTCGGTCGCGGCCCAGGTGCTCGCGATGATCGCGTTCCTGCTCGGCGGGATCTCCGGGCTGATGAATGCGAGCTACACCATGAACATGGAGATCCACAATACCGCGTTCATCCCCGGGCATTTTCACCTGACCATCGGATGCGCGGTCGCGCTCTCGTACATGGGAATCGCCTATTGGATGATCCCGTATCTCGAGCGGCGCGAGCTATGGGCGCCGCGCCTCGCGCTGTTCCAGGCCTTTCTCTATTTCTTCGGCGTGATGATTTTTTCGCGCGGCTTGATGGCGGGTGGTTTGGAAGGGATGCCGCGGCGCACCGACATGGTGCACGCGACATACGGCCTGGCGTCGTGGAGGATTCCGGGCATCATGGCGGGGGTCGGCGGAACGCTGATGTTCCTCAGCGCAATGCTGTTTTTCCTGATCCTTCTAATGACGATATTCGCGGGCAGAAGAACCGCGCAAAGCGATGTTCCCTTCACCGCGACGGTTCAGCCGCCATCGACGATCGGATGGACGGCAAGCCTCGATCACCTGAGCTACTTCGTCCTCGCGTCGCTGATCCTGGTCGTTGCGGTATACGGCCCCTTCATCATGGGGCACTTCCCGCCCAACCTCGCGACCGCCGGTCTGCTATATCCCTAAGTGGTTTTGGCCGGTTCGATCGCGATCTGATAGTTGCGCCCTTCCCAGCGATCGGGATCGCGCCAATGAAACGTGAACTCGATGGGCGCGGTTTCATCCGGCGCGATATCGATGTCGATATAGGTGAGGTTCAGCGGCGTCATCTTCGAGGCTGTTTCAAGGACAGTCTTCCAGTCATCGCGCGACCAGTGCAGGACGAAGGGATGCGCCGACTGAATTCGCAGTAGGCTGCCGGCTCGGACCGACTTCGGCTGTCGATTAGGTTTCCAGAACTCGATGCGCCGCCGCGGCGAACCAGTGATGTATCGCGCTGCCACTTCCGGAATGAAATCGAAGACTTTGCCATCGGCAGCCGAGCGCAACAGCTTGATGTACTCGGCATGCGCCCACATCAGCGGCGTGGCCGACCCGGTTTGCCGGCCATAGAACAGCAGCTGATGTCGTACGTCGGCCTGATCCCAGATTTGCTCCGGCAATAACTGCGTCCGGTTAGCGAAGCCTTCCATCGCACGGATGTAGACCTGCACATCGTGACCGGCCGCGAGCTCATAATGTCCACGCTCGCCGGTCAGCAACGGCCACGGACGTCCCCGACCGTAGGAGGTGAATGCACCGCCGCCATCCTGCTGGCCGTACCCATCATGCGAGTAGCGCTTGAAACATGGCCCCGCTGGAAAATCATGGCGCAACTCCGCATCGATGACCTTAATTGTCGCCTCGATTAGCGGATCGTCAGCTCGACGGATGCCATAGCGCACCAGCTCGAGGAAACCGCCATCGACCACTTGCGAGGCGGGAAAGAGCGCCTGCGTGCCTGGCGGGCGATTCTTCACCAGCACCATTCCCGCATCGGGATCCTCGTTGGCTTGCGGCTCGTTGGGATCGACGGGGTTGATGCGGACATAGTGGCGTTTGATCGCGGGAACGATGGTGCCTTGATTGGTCACCGTCCATTCTTCGAGATGGCATTCGAGAAAGTCGGCGTACTCTTCGAGATAGCGCGCGGTGATCGGCTGGTTGCGATCGCGCGCCAGCTCAGCCGCACAGATCAGCGCGGCAATATTCGCCGCCAGCGTCGAGGGTGAGTAGCCGGAATTTTCTTCCCATCGATCCTGCGGCGTGACCGGCCCCTTCATCATCAGGTAGCGGGCCGCGGCGTTCACCATCGGAAATGGATCGAAGCTGCCCAAGGCGTTTAATTTGTGCAAACGCCACGCGAGCATGATGGGAAAGGCGATCTCGTCGAGTTGCACGCCGGTCCAGTATGCCGTGCCATCGATCCAGAAATTTTGCGGAAAGCCGCCATCCGGTTGTTGCGAGCAGGCGAGATAGATCAGCGCGCGCATCGCAGTGGTGTCGTCTCCCGCTGCCATCAGGCCGGTGACGCTGTTGACCAGGTCGCGGGTCCACACCAGGTGATATCCGCCGAGTTGTTCGTCGCCCTTGATTTCTCCCCACGGGATGCTTAGCGATGCGATCATCGCGCCGGGATAGGTTTTATCCTCGTGCGCGAAGAGGAGTTCGCGGCTGCGGCGATACAAGGACCCGCCGTCGCCGGAGAACTGCTCAAGCGGAAAGGTGTGCTTCGAAGCGCGACTCCACTGCTCGATGAACCTGGTTCGGCTTTCCTGAAACGGTTTGCCGAGGGCCTGGAACAGCGTGGTGGTCGCGCGATGGAGCGAATGTCCGAACCCGAGTCCGAGGGTGAAAGATTTGGTGGCGCTAAGATCGAGCTCGCCGGTCAGTGCGATGTTGCCATCTTCGGCGGCCGAAAAGCGGTAATCCATCTTGAAGTTGGAGTTGAGGTCCTGCCATCCGTCGGTGGCTCCTACATATCCGCACGAACGCGCGACGAAGGGCACGCTCGCGCCGAGCGCCAGCCAGATGCCGTTTTTGTTGGCGGTCAGAAATTCATGGCCAACGATCAACGCCGCATTGCCATTGTTGCCCAGGCCCGCGACGCCCAAATGCGGCGCGAGCAGGACATAAAGATGTAGCTTCGCGAGGAAATCCGGATCCCCGCCCTCGAGACGCACGTCCATCAACAGGCACGGCAGATGCGGATCGGCGATTATCTCTTTAGTCAGGCAGTAGCGATCGTTGCGGTCGCGGGTGATGACGCGGACTGCCAGCCCATGTTCATCGAGGTACTCGATCTCGCTGGTCATGTCGCGCCGTTCCTCGTGGAAGAAGCTCAGGCCGTCGCTGACCAGGAACTGCATGTCGCGGATCTGCGGGAGATCGATGGTCGGGAAGTAGACCTCATTGATGACGCCGGCCGAGGCCGTGTACCAGATCTGGCTCGAAGTAGAGTATGCGGTGCCAACCACATCTTTGGCGCTGCGGGTCCAGCGCGGAGGGATGCCCGGCGCGCCAAAAGCTTTGGGTTCGTTTTCGAGAATAGCCATCGCGTTCCTCAGCCGTTCGAGTTCATACGATCAACCGGCGGGATTTTCCAGCGTCGCAGCAGGTTCGACCTTGGCACGAAAGACATACGAAACGCCGACGCTGATGACGTACAGGAACAGCAGCGGAATCGCGAGCAGGAACTGCGACACCATGTCGGGCGGCGTCAGCGCGGCGGAGACCACGAAGATGATCAAAATCGCGTAACGGAACTGCTTCAGCATCATCTTGTAATCGACGACCCCGAGTCTGGTCAGGAAAAAAGCGAAAATCGGCATCTCGAACGTGATCGCGAAGGCCAACATCAGCTTGGCTGAGAACGCGAGGTATTCGCTGATGCGGATAGTCGGCGTCACTCCGATGCTCGAATACTGATCGAGGAAAAATTTGTAACCGACCTTGAACACTACCGCCCAGCAGAAGTATCCGCCCGATATAAAGAAGATGGTGGCAAAAACGATGAACGGGAACGCCATCTTGCGCTCGGTCTGATAGAGCCCCGGCGCGATAAATTTCCAGATCTCCCAAAAGACTGCCGGGCTCGCCAAAAAGAGTCCGGCGACCAGCGAGACTTTGATCTTGGTGAAGAATGCCTCACCGACGCCGGTCCCGATCAGCAGCAGCTTATCGTGCGAGACCTGCCGGATCGGCATCGTGAGCAGGGCGAACAGCTGATCTGAAAAAAAGTACGCGACGATGAAGCCGACCGTGAGCGCAATCGCCGCCCGGATGAGACGCACCCGCAGCTCGCGCAGATGCTCCATAATTGGCATCCGCAGACCCTCGGCAGGCACGTCCGCCTCGATGGGGTCGGCCAATTCGGGATCGACCGGCTTCTTCGCGGGTAGGGTTTCTTCGGGAGGCACTAAACGTTAGGGCTTCGGCGGCGGCGACGGTGGAGGTTCGACCGGCGGATTCTGAGGAGGGTTCTGAGGTTTCATGACCTTGGAGTCGCCGGTCTGAAACGGATCCATCTCGCGCATCGCTCGGCGCGGCTCCTCGGTGACCTCGGTCAGTTCGCGCATGACAGTATTGCTGGCCATCCGCAGCTCGCGCAGCACCTTGCCCACCATCTGCAGAACTTCCGGTAACCGCTCCGGTCCGACTACGATAAGCGCGAGGGCGAGCAGCAGAAGTATTTCGAATATGTTCAAATGGCTGTCCTTGGAGCCGCGATCGATGCCGCCGCAAACGATACGTTCGAGAATCCAATGATCACGATTGCCTCTCGAGGTGTCAACGATGCATAAGACCGCGATCATCACCGACCGCAGCTACATGAAACATTTCGCTGGCCGTTCCCATCCGGAACGGCCGGAGCGCGCGGAGGTGATGATCCAGATGGCCGAAAGCCTGACCCGCGACCATCTGCAAATCCACGCCCCGCGCGAGGCCGCCATCGAGGAAATCGCGCTCTGTCACCGCCCGGAATATATCCACGCGGTCGAACGCACCTCCCATCTCGATCGTTTCGACTTCGATCCCGATACTCATTCTTCGCGCGATACCTATCGGACCGCACTGCTCGCCGCTGGAGGAGTACTAACCGCGGTCGAGATGGTTTTGGATGGCGCGGCCGAAAACGCATTCGCGATTGTGCGGCCTCCGGGACATCATGCGCTGCCGGGTCGCGCGATGGGGTTTTGCTTCTTCAACAACATCGCGATTGCCGCTGAATCGCTCATACGCAACCACGGCCTCAAGCGCGTGATGATCATCGATTGGGATCTCCATCACGGTAACGGCACTCAGGAGATCTTTTACGATAGCGCCGAAGTGCTGTATGCCTCGACGCATCAGTATCCGCACTACCCAGGCACAGGGTCGATGCAGGAGGTTGGAGCAGGAGAGGGCCTCGGTTACACGGTCAACGCGCCGATGCCGGCCGAATTCGGGGATGGCGAGTATCTGCGTGTCTTCGACGAGCTCATCATTCCAATCGGGCGCGCCTTCAAGCCGCAATTCATTCTGATATCGGCGGGCTTCGATTGTCATTGGCGCGACCCGATGGGCGATATGCAGGTGACGGAGGAAGGTTTCACCCAGATGATGCGGCGCATCAAGCGTCTCGCCGCGGAATGTTGCGAGGGCAAAGTCGTTGCCGCGTTGGAGGGCGGCTACAATCTCGAGGCGATCGCGAGCTCCGGTAAGGCCCTAATCGACGAAATGGGGCGCGAGCCCGATGAGGCCGCGCTCAACCCCGCCGGCGGCGAGCGGGTGATTCCCGTCATCGAGCGCGCGCGCAAGGGCGTCGGGCAGTACTGGAATCTGTGAGAGCGCGGCGGCCAATCCTCGTGGCATCCGTTGCGATGATGCTGTTCGCGGCGGCGGTCGCATCGGACGCGAAGCAAACTACGCCGGAGTCATGGCTGGCGAGGGTAAACATGTACCGCGCGATGGATCAGTTGCCACCTATTGTTAGCGATCCGGCGCTGACCGAAGGCGCGCAGAATCACGCCATCTACCTCGTCAAGAATTTCGCCAGGCAAGTGCGCGACGGAAGGGCCGATTCCACGGACATGAGCAGTGAGTCCTCGAAGTATTCGTTCAGCACCAGCCAGGGTCGCGGTGTCGCACCGCATAGCGAGATCGATTTCACTTTTGGCAAGCATCAGTCGGTGGAGGAAGCGATCGATCGGTGGATCAAAGGCCCGCATCATCGGATGCTGCTGCTTAATCCGGAGCTCCAGCGCATCGGCTATGGCCACTACTGCGAGAATGGGTTGTGCGCGCAAGTCGTCAACGTTGACGATGGCATCGCGAAAGAGCCCATCGATCCCGACAAGGAGGTTGCGATCGAATTTCCGCCCGCCAATTCGACGCTGTCGCTCAATGATCTGCCGCAGGAATCGCCCGACCCGTTGACCGCGTGCCCAGGCTACAAGTATCCCGCCGGACTGCCGATAACCTTTCAAATCGGCGCATTCGCCGGCGCCAGGTTGAGTTCATACTCGATCGCCCGGACCGACGCTCCCGCCGCGCCGCCGATCGAGGCTTGCGGCTTCGACGCCTACAGCTACCGCAATCCCTCGCGCTCGCAGATGGGAGTAGTCGTCGGCGGATTGAAAGCGTTCAGCGCCGTGGTCGTGATCCCACGGCATCCGCTGGCGCCGGGAATCTATCGCGCTAGTGTGACGGTGAATGACCGGGACTACGGATGGTCATTCACCATCGCGCCGGGTGAATCCGCCGTACGATGAAGGCCGAGTCGAAGCAGAAGCGGCTCGAGCCGAAAAATGCAGTCCGACTCAGCGGGCTCGGCGACTTCTCGCAGCGCGAGCTTCGCCTTGGCGCGGGCGAAACCTCGGTCGGAAGCGGGAGCGAAAACGACTTTGTGATCGAGCATGCGACGGTGTCGCGCAAGCATGCGATCCTCCGTCGCGAGGGTGGCAGTTACAGCATCGCGGACCAGGGCTCGACCAACGGCACTTTCGTCAATGGACGCCGCATCAAACGGACGACGTCAATCAACCCCGGCGACGAGATCGGCTTCGGCGCGGCACGATTCGCGATGCTTGGAGGTACCGGCGTCGTGCGCCTCGCGCGCCGGCGAAGATCAGTTTTGCGAACGATCGCCTCTATCGCCGGCCTCGTGCTGTTCGCGATCGCCGGATTCCTCGTGACGCGCTATGTGGTTGACCTCGGACGGGTCAAGGGTCCAGCCGCGCCGCCCTCGCGCGAGGAGACGGTCAAACGCGAACCGGTTGCACTGCCCAGCGAAGTTGCGGAGGCGACCGCGGAAATCTCCAGCACGCCCGAAACTCCGGAATCGACGGAGGTCGAAGCGCCATCGCCAGTATGGCTCAAACAGCTCAACGACTTTCGCGCGGCGGTCAATCTCGCCCCGGTGGTTAGCGACCAGAGTCTAACCGACGGAGACCGCAAGCACGCGACCTACCTGTTGAAGAATTTTGCCACTGAAATTCAAGCCGGCATCCTCGGCCCCGAGGTCCATGCCGAGGATTCCTCCAACAGCTGGTACACCCCCGAAGGCGAGGAGGCCGCGCGGTCCAGCGACATCGCCGAGCAGCGCGCCGCTCCCGGCAGCAAACTTCCCAACCCACTCGACTGGGCGATCGAGGGCTGGATGGTCGCGGTGTTTCATCGCCTGCCGATCCTGAGCCCGCTGCTGCGTGAGGTCGGATTCGCTTACGAATGTGAGGATGGGATGTGTGTTGCGCTGCTCAACGTGCTGAGCGGCGTCGATCCGGGGCCGCACGCCGGCGTGCCGCTTGAGCATCCGATTCTGTTTCCGCCCGATGGCGCGTCGATCCCGGCGCGCATGCGGTCACTCGATGTGGAGTGGCCCAGTCCGCTTAGCTCCTGCGATGGCTATGTTTTTCCGACCGGGATTCCGATGAGCGTGCAGCTGGGACCAATGGTGGAGGCCCAACTCAACTCATTCTCCATTGCCCGCGACGACGGCTCCGAAGTTGAGGCGTGCGGCTTCGACACCAACAGCTATTACAATTCCGACGAACACGAACGCAACGCGGTGATCAACAATCTTCGCGGCCACGGCGCGGTCGTGATCGTCCCTCGCCATCCCCTGGAACTCGGGACGCGCTATCAGGTGGTTGCCACAGTCAACGGCCATGACTATAAGTGGGCATTCACAGTGACGCACTAAGGCAGCGGGTTTACGGGAGAGCGCCGCGCGTTTGTTGGGCAAGAGTTCCAGGGGTACGGCGGGACTGAGGCTGGTTGGGCAGAATGCATTTGCCTCGATCGAGCATCGCGTTGTGGGCCGCCTCATCAGGATCGGCAGCGCGGCTGGCAATGATCTGCTCCTGCCGCATCGGAGCGTATCCGCGCGCCATGCCTCGATTCGACACACGCTGGGCAAGTACTACCTCCGTGACCTCGGCTCGACCAACGGCACTTTTCTCAACGGGACGCGCATCGAGACCGAGCAGGAGTTGCACCCTGGCGACGAGATACGCTTCGGCGCGGCGCGTTTCGCGCTGGTCGCGAGGGCGAAACTGGCCTCATCGATTTTCAAATACGTTGGCGTCGCTTTGGGACTCGTTTTGCTTGCGGGAGGTGGATATCTCGGCGTCGAGTTCGTCAACAACTGGGAAAATCTCGAGAAGCTTTCTGCCACTTCTTCAAATTCTGCTCCCGCCAGTGTTTCCAGGCGGACCGCGGTTTCGAGCATGTCCGAACTGCATCCCCTGCCGATTGCGCCAGTTGCCGAAGTGACGCCTCCTTCCGACTCCAGCTCCCCAGTTTGGTTGGCCGCCATCAATGAATATCGTGCGCGCGTCAAACTTCCGCCGGTTGTCGAAGATCCTAAGCTGAGTGAGGGCGACCGCAAGCACGCCATGTATGTGGTCAAGAACTATGAAGACAAAGTTGGCCCGGGACATCTAATCGGCGCCGAGATGCATGAAGAAGAACAAGGCAACCCATGGTATTCGCCTGAGGGTCAGGATGCCGGCGAAAAGAGTGACATCAATCAGCTATGGGGGCCGGAGAAATCGCCCTCGCCGATGTGGGCGCTCAACAAATGGCTCGACGGGCCATTTCATCGGCTATGGATCCTCAGCCCGACGCTGACGCGCGTCGGGTACGGCGAGTTCTGTGAGAAAAGATATTGCGTGGCGGCGCTCGACCTCGGGTCTGGCGCGGAGACGCCTCGGAGTCCAGCGCCGCTGGCGTCGCCGATAGAATTCCCTCCCGCCAACTCGATCATCACGCGAAACTCATTCGCGGGCGAATGGCCTTCGCCGCTAACCTCGTGTCCGGGATATAGCTTTCCGGCCGGAATGCCCGCCACCATTCAACTCGGCGAGATTGTCGATGCGAAACTCAGCGAATATCAAATCACGCGCGGCGGTCACGGCGTCGAATCATGCGGTATCGATGGGACCAATTATCAGAATCCTGTCAGCGCGGAGCAGGAGCGCGGCCGTGCCATTCTGACGGGGTTGGGCGCGGCGATAATTATCCCGCGCTATCCGCTCAAGCCCGGTAACTATTCGGTGACCGCGACGCTCAACGATCACGCCTATCAATGGTCCTTTATGGTGGCCGGAGCCGGAGGCGGCACAGCGTCGGTTCACCCTGCGGCGCCGAGCAAGGTGGTCGCAGCGACGCCGCCCGGCGAAGAGAGTGCATCCTCAGAATCGACGACCACGGCCAAGAACGACCTCGAAGCCGCTATTCGCGCTGGGTACGCTCGGGTGGTAAAGGGCGATAGCGCCGGCCGTGCGGAGTACGCGGGGGACGCCTCGAAGGCGACGGCGAGCGCGACGCTCGCAGCAGCCAAGCTGCGGGAGTTTATGCGCCGCCGGGAAGCGGCATTTCTCGAGGGTCCGGGCGCCGTTGCCCCGGTCGATTCGGCGCAATGGCTGGCGGAGCTCAATCGCGATCGTGCCGCGGTGGAATTGCCACCGGTAGTTGAGGATCCAGCGCTCAGCGATGGCGACCTCAAGCACGCCAGGTACGTGGTGATGAACTATCCGGCGCGGGCCCAGCTCGGTGGCGAAATGCATGGCGAAGATCCTTCCAAGCCGGGGTACACGACGGAAGGAAACGCGGCGGCCAAGCAGAGCAACGTCGCGCCCTACTGGTATAACCCACCACCCGCGCCGCTGCCGCCGGCGACGCCATCAGTTTTGTTTATCAATGTATGGCTGGCGGCGCCGTTTCATCGCGCCTCGATTCTGTTTCCGGATTTGCACCACGTGGGTTTCGGGCAATTTTGCCAGGAGCGCGCCTGCGCCGCCGCGTTGGACACCTCGGAAGCGCTCAAGCCCGTTTCGGACCCGGCTCCCTTCGCG
Source organism: uncultured delta proteobacterium (assembly GCA_963761255.1). Lineage (GTDB taxonomy): Bacteria > Desulfobacterota > Binatia > Binatales > Binataceae > DATGKG01. The sequence continues at coordinate 381,142 of CAVXGH010000005.1, read as the reverse complement.
AAGCCGGTCTTCTTTCCTCCGCAGAAATATCCGGTGGCGTTGGTTGATTTGCCGGGTGAATGGCCAAATCCGGCGTCGTCATGCTCCGGCTATACTTTCCCGGTTGGCCTGCCGATCACCATTCAGCTCGGGAACAATTTTGATGCGCATCTCTCATCCTACGCGCTAACTCAGGGTTCCAAACCGGTCGAGGCGTGTGGCTATGACGCCATGACCTATGTGAATCCGAATGCCGACGATCAGGCGCGCGCCCGCACCGCGCTGCATTGGAATGGCGAAGTGGTGATTGTCCCGCGCATGCCGCTCGAACGCGGAGCGACGTACGAGGTGAGCGCGACGGTGAACGACCAGCCCTATCACTGGTCATTCACCGTCAGTCGTTAGCGCGATTGTTTTAAGGGCATCCTGCGCCGCTGCAGGGTGAGCGGAAAGTTTCACTGTCGGCAGCATTGTTAAGCTGAATGATTTCGCCGCTCTGGGTGCCGAATCCGTCGATGGAGCGGGCCGTCCCGTTGTTGTCATCGATTTGCAGAGTCGTGGCCGAGCCGTCGCCCAAAGCAGAAAGAGTTGCAAGATGTTGCGTCGCGCCGGCATTCAGCATCGAGAGCGACACGCCGGAGTCGTCGGCCAATACGCCTTCGAGCAGCCGCGATGCGCCGGTCGAATCGTTGAAGAAAAGGCCCGGGCCGTTGCTCCCAGCCCCGATACCGCCGCGCAGCATCTCGCTCGCATCATAAAAGAACGTCCCGGCGTTGGAGCCATCACCGGCGGTCACACTGGAAAGTCGGGCGTTGCCGTTGCCATCGAAGATCGAATTGCCGATGCTCTCCGAGCCCATCGCCCACACCTGCCGCGCCTTGCCCGACCCAGGCATCAGCGCATTGCCATCGAAGGTCGCGACACCGATGTCCTTGTCGGCCGCGCTCGCGCTGGTTCCCACCAGCATCTCGGCCTTGCCGTTGGCATCGAAGAACGCGAGGTATCCGCCATTGACACCCTGAGTGAGCGTCGCGAGAAGCGCACCCTTGGGCGACACGAGGTTGAAGCTTTCGGCATCGACGCGCTTAGGGCCGTGTGGAAATGCTGACAGCGCCGGACCGGCATTCAGCGCGATGCAGATGACGACGGCGCCGAGCGCGCTGAACTTCATCACACGATTGGCACGCTCAAGCCGCTCGATCCTTTGAAGCATGGTTTCGATGATGGCTTCGGACATCTCGATTTTCTCCTTCTGTAGCTCATATTATGCTTCTCACTATTCGATGCCTTCGCCTAACCTTCGCCTTCTTCCTGCGCGCGCGCCAGGCGGCACATCAGGTACACCTCTTCCGCCTTCTCTTTGACGATCGGCATCACCGCGCCTTCATTGATGACCGTCGTGACCAGCTGGGTGCCATTGTTCACTTCGCGCACGAACACGATGTGGTCGGGATTGACGTAGATGCGGGCGTCGCTGCTCGCGACTGTGAGTGGAATCAGAAAAGCCTTCATAGACCGTCCTCTGGAGGGGGAATTTGTCGATATTAGCAGACCGCAGCGCGCGAGCCGTTCAGAAATCGATGGCGATGACCGTCGCGTAGGGGTCCAGCGCGCTTTCCGGCACCTTGATGATGAGCTCGCCGAGCGGATCCTTGTTGAACATCTGATCGACGGCGGAGATTTGCGAGCTGAACTCCAGCTTCGCGCCGGTGCTGAGCACGTTCACCGCTTTCACGCGCCGCACAAAAACTCCGCGCACCGACACCGATTCGTACGGCCGCATGATCAGATGCAAGTAAACGCGATCGCCGCGCCGGGTCGACGGACCATAGAACTGCCATGGTTCCAGACCCGCAGTGGTGCCGACGATGCTCTCCTGATGGCGCGCCATCCACTCCGCGAACACGTCAAGCCGCTCGAGCTGCTCAGGAGCAATCGCGCCGTCGCCCATCGGGCTGATGTTGAGCAGCAGATTGCCGCCCTTGCCCGCGACCTCGCACAGCGCATGCAGCAGGTAGCGCGGCGATTTGAGCGCGCGATCCGAAGGGTTGTAGCCCCAGCTATTATTGATGGTCATGCAGGTTTCCCATGGACCCTTGGGCGGCGTCGCGGGGATCGACTGCTCGGGCGTGAGGTAATCGCCGCATCCCGGCAGCCGATCGTTGATGATGACTCTGGGTTGCAGCTCGCGAATCATCTTTTCTAATTCTGCGGACTTCCACTCCTCGGGCGTGCGCTCCCATCCGCCGTCGAACCACAGCAGATCGATTTTTCCGTAGTTGGTAAGCAACTCGCGCATCTGTCCGAACATCACCTTGATGAAACGATCCCACGCTTCCGGCGACGAGCGCCGCCAATGGCCCCATCGATAAGGCTGGTCGGCGTCGGTGAATGCGGGATAGTCCGGGTGATGCCAGTCAATCAACGAGAAGTAAAATCCTACTTTTAGACCTTCGGCGCGAAACGCGTCGACGTATTGGCGCACGATGTCCTTCTGATACGGCGAATGCTCGATGCCCCAGTCCGTCTCGCGGGTATGAAACATCGCGTAGCCGTCATGATGCTTGGTGATGAGCACGCCGTACTGCATGCCGGCGGCCCGGGCGCGCCGCGCGAGATCGCGCGCGTTGAACCTGACCGGATTAAAGGTCCTCGCGGTCGAATGATAATCCTCGACCGAGAGGCTTTGTCCGTTGGGCAGCGCGTTGCTGCCGCCGACCAGCGGCCACGACAGCTCCCATCCGCGTTGCGAGGATGCGGCCCAATGGATGAACATTCCGAAGCGCGCGGTCTCGAACCATTTTTCCATGGGAAAATGATGCCGCGTCGGCACCCGCCGGTCCAACCGCGGCGCGGTCAAAAAAACGCAGCCCGTGAATAGGTGCGGATGGGAGCGATCTCGATTGTGGGCGGGGACTTAATGGATTCGCGTGGTAGTAAGCGTCGCTATCAGAGCGGCGCGACCGCGCTGCGCTTGCGCCTGATTTTGGTATGCGGAGATTTCCTGCTGAGTTATTTTCGCGTCCTCGCGCTCGGCTTCCGCACGACAGGCTGAAATTTCCCGATCGCCTTCGGTTTTGGTGTGGGTGATTTCGAGTTGGGCCAGCGCATCCTTTTCGGTTGCGATCCGTGAGATTTCGGAGTTGGTCTCGCGGACGACTTTTTCCTCGCACTGATGCTCGAGCCGAGCGATTTTCTGCGTGAGCTCATCCTCGGCCTGCTGATTGCGCGCCGACTGCGACATTGAAGCGCATCCGGCGAGCAACACCATGGCGATGAGAGCGAGCTTCGTCATCGAGGCTCGATCATCGCCACTCGCTTTTCCAGTGTCAACTTGTGAGGCGCGGGATTGTTGGTAGCCTGCCCAGGATCCGATCTGCTTCGAAACTGAAGGTGGAGGTCCCGTCGAGGCGCTTCCCATCCCCATCGACGGTGCTCCAGTTGACGGTGAAGATGCCCGGTCCCATCCGGCCGACGCGAACGGAAGTGCGTTTATGGTCTGCACGAATAATCAGCGCGCCAATGGCATGGTCGACACCCGCTTGATCGATCACTTCGAGTTTCACCAGCCGCGCGTGGACGGGCTCATCGAAATCGACCGCGATTTCGTTTGGCGACTCCGAGGTGTCCGGCCGAGCAGAATCGCGCGAGACCGTATTCGGAGCCATGGTTGGCAGCCCTCAATCCGCCCTTGACCTGAATGGCCGAAATGTAGGATATTCATACGTACTGTTAGTAGGGATTTGCGCTAGACGGGATAAATGCGCCTCTGCGCGCGACCATAAACATCCCGGGGGTAGCGGAAATCTCAACTGACTATCATTCGCTGAAAACGGGGGGAGACCGATGACAGCTCGAATATCCGACCAATGGAACCGTGACTTCAACTCCGGGACCGAGCGCACCGCTGCGGGTCCGGAGGGCTGGATCTCGATTGCCGAACTGGCCGGCGACTCCGCGCAGGTTGATGGGATGCTGGTGGCCTCGGAGCCGTCGCGCAAAGTGATGGCTTCGATCGCGCGCATCGCGCCCTACAAAACCGCGGTCCTCGTCCATGGCGAGTCCGGGGTTGGCAAGGAGTTGATCTCGCGCGCCATCCACAAGCAGGGCCCGACCCCGAATGGTCCCTTCGTTACCTTCAACTGCTCCAACCTGGTGGCCTCACTGGCGGAATCGCAACTCTTCGGTCATGTGAAGGGCGCCTTCACCGATGCGCGCGAGGAATCGCTCGGCTATTTTCGTTCCGCCAACGGCGGCACCTTGTTCCTGGACGAGGTCGGCGAGCTTCCGCTCAAGCTGCAGCCCAAGCTGCTTCGCGCAGTCGAATCGCATGAGGTCCAGCCGGTCGGTTCTCCACATACACATAAGGTCGATATTCGCCTGGTATGTGCCACCAATCGCGATTTGAAAGCCATGGTGCGCGAGGGCACCTTCCGCGCGGACCTCTACTATCGGCTCCATACCACCGCGATCACGGTGCCGGCGCTGCGCGAGCGCCGCGAATGTATTCCCGCGATGATTGCCTACTTCGTCGAGCATCATGGCCGCGCCTTCGGCAAACAAATCAACGTCATTTCTCGCGATGCGCTTGCGGTCCTGTGTTCGGCGGCCTGGCCGGGCAATATCCGCCAGCTTTCGCATGCGATCCAGAGCGCCTTGATGATGACGGATTCGGATCGGATCTCGCTCGCGGACCTGCCCGACAGTCTCGCGCTCAACGAGAACCTGGTCGAGTCGCACGGTGTCGCGATGCCGGCTCCCATGGCAAGCGAGATTCTCCCCTATGAATCCTCGACGGATGCGGCGGCGCTGCATTCGCTGAACTCGGCAATCGAACGCGCCTCGAAAAATGCGCTCACCCAGGCGCTGCACGCGACTTCGGGTAATTGCGTGCGCGCCGCGCAGCTGATGGGCGTTTCCCGCTATACGGTTTATCGAATGATCAATCGCTACGGGGTAACCGCACCGAAAGGACGCGGAATAATTCCCACGCTCTCGCGCCCGGCGCCGCAGCCGCGAATGTAGAAGCAGCTTGGATCGAATGAAAAGGCCGGATCTCGAATGATTCGGCCTTTTCCGTTGAGGTAGCTGAGTAACTCGCTATGGCTGACCGCTCTTGGGATTTTTGCCCGTGAGTGCGTCGAGGTTTTGTTTCGCCACCTCGAGCTTGGGGTCGTAGCGGACCGCCTGACGGAATGCCTCTACCGCCTCACCGCTGCGATGGAGGTCATTCAGCGCGAGTCCTTTGGCATTGAAGAGCCTGGCGTCGTGCGGATTCTTCAGGAGACCCGCGTTGGCTGCCATCAATGCGGCCTCGCCATTTCCAGTTCGCAGATAAACGTCGGCGAGTTCTTTGAAGTTGTCGGCCGACGGATTGATCATCGTCGCGGTGCGATACATATCCTGCGCGGTGGCGCCGTCCCCCAGCATCCCGTAGCAGAAACCCAGATCGACGTAAGCGACATCGTTGCGCGGATCGATCTTCAGCGCCTGATGCAAATCGTTGATCGCGTGGTGGACCAGGTCGCTGTCGAGTTTATCTTTCTGGCCGGCCTCCAGGATGACCGCTTCGGCCTCTTTGACTATCTCGTCAGATTGGGCGCGCTTTGCCTCGGGGGCAGCGAACGCAACCGATGCGGTCAGCATCAGCGCCACCACCACGGCGGATCCGAGCGACCTTGCGATGCGCGATGAGGAGTTCGTCCGCATCGAGTCGGCGCCGCCGGGGGCCTGCGACTGCGCATCGAGTCGCGTCCCGATCATCTTCATCAAGGCGGGCAGCACCAGCAAAGTTGCGATCAGAATCTGGGTTCCTCCCAGCGCTAACACCAGCCCCAGCGACGAGATCCCATGATGACTCGCGGGTATCAGCGCGGCGAATCCGGCGATGGTCGTCAGACAACAGACGGTCACTGATTTTCCCACCGACCGGGTCAGGATCAGGTTCGATTTGTTCCGTTCTTCGCGCCATCGGTACAGCATGTTCACCCCATTGTCCACGCCGGTTCCTATAATGATGGGGATGGCGAACAGATTTGCGAGGTTGAACTCCCATCCGAGCACCCCCATCGCCTCCAGCAGCCATGCGCCCCCGAACAGCAACGGCACCGTCGCCAGCGCCGTGTCGCGCAGGTTACGAAAATCGGCGAATACGAAAATGAACACCGCCAGGAGCCCCAATATCGCCGCGCGCTCGTAGCCATGACGCATAACTGTCGCGATTGAGTACGTTTGAACCGGTGGTCCGGTTACATCGGGATCGACGCCGCGCAGCGCCGACACGAAGCTGGCCAGCGGCGCATCATCCCAGACATCGCCGCGCGGATAGACCTGCACGAGGTACGCGCCATTATGTCCGATGAAGCGGTCGCGCAGGATCGGAGGCAAATTCTTGGGCGTGACCTCCGCGGGTGAGAGCGAGCGGCGCAGGGCGTCGAGCTTGGCGGTAAGGTCGGCGGCCATCGCGCGATCGTAGGCGTCGAAGGCAGTGGGGTTATTGCGCAACTCTGCCGATGCAAGTCCGAGCCACGCGGTGGTTTTGGCAACTTCGCCCGAGGAATCGGAATCCTTCGCGGAGGCAAGCTTGAAGCGCAAGGAATCGAGCTCGCGCGCAAGCATCGCGTCATCGGGATGTGAGGGTCTGATGGCAATCGGCGCGATTTCCGGTTTGATGCTCGCGAGGATCGCGCGCTTCTCCGCCTGCGCATCGGGAATGTAGGTGGCGATGGTCTCGACGTTCGAGACTTGCGGCAGCGCCTTGAACTTCGCAGCGAGCTTTTCGGCATCGGCAAGGTTGGGTGCGAGCGAGACCGCAAACCACGACGATCTTCCGGAGTCTTTCAGCAGCGCGTTTTCGAAGCGCACCGCCTCACTGCTTTGCGCCTGCAACTTGAGCAGGTTCTGATCGAAGCGGACCCGCGGCGCGAAGGCGAACAGCGCAAGCGTCAGCGCCGTCACGGTAATAATGATCAGTTTTGGCCGCCGGAAGAAAACCTCCAGCCTCGAGGCGCGGCCGGCGCCCGGCGGCTTGACCAGATGTGGCTTGCCCGCGCGATTACGATCCCGAATCACCACCATCGCCGGGAACACCAGCATCGCGGAGATCATGCACATGAACAGGCCCGCGGCCGAGATCAATCCCAGCTCGGCGATGCCCTTGAAGTCGGTGAACATCGGCATCAGGAACGCGAGCGCCATGATGATCGCGGATGCGACCACCCCCGCGCCGGTGTTGCCGACCGCGAGCTCGATCGCATGCGGCACCGCGGCGCCCTCGCGCCGCGCCTCGTTGTAGCGCGCCATCAAATGAATCGGGAAATTCACTCCGATGCCGGCGAGAATGCTGGTGAACACCGCCGACAGCAGGTTCAGATGACCGACAGCGAGCGTGGTGAAGCCGAATGACCATGCGACTCCGACCAGCAGCGAAATCAGCACGAAGATCGGCTCGACGATGGCCGCGAAGGGGATGATTACCAGCGCCGCGTTGCTGCCGATCGCCAGCATCGAGGCGAGCTTGACGTCGTGCTCAGTGGCGGTTTCCTCCGCATGCGCCAGGGCGGGGCCGCCGGTCATCCCCGCGTCGATGCCGGGGAACTGCGCGCGAACTTCGCGGACGTCGTCCTCGATTACGTCGACCGGATCGGGCCCATCTTTGGCGCCTTCGGCGGGCGCGACATCGAGTAGCAAATACTTACCGTTCTCGGTGGCGAGGTAGCCGTCGCGCAAAAATCCGTTCTGCTCGCCCGCCCCGGTCATGCTGCCCCAAGGCGATACGAACCGGGTGCCCGGCGGCGCGAGCATCCCCGTTAGGACGCCATTGAGCATCGTGAGGTCGAAGTTGGATTGCGATTTCGCTTGCGCGCTGGAACCAAGCATTCCCGACATCATCTCGGAGGCCATCGCGCGATTGGTCTCGGCATTCACCAGCGAGAAAAATGTCGCGAGGCTCGGATTATCGGCATAGGTCGCGAGGAACTCGCGATGCTCGCTGATTTTCTGCACCAGCGTCTTCAGCTCCTCGGGACTGAGGAAGAGCAGGGCGCTGTCCGCGAAGGCATCGGTATCGATGCGATAGAAAACGCTTTTGACGTTGGTTTTATCACCCGTGAGCTTTTTCGCGAGCGCATCGGTGAACATCTCGGCGCGTGCCGGTTCGCCATCGGCGGCGACCACGATGATGAGGCCGTCGAGGTCGGGAAATTCGTTGCTGTAGCGAAGATAGTTGCGCGCGTCGCGGCCGTTGCCGGAAACCAGGTCGTCCTGCCCGGTGCGAAACTCCAGCCGCGCCTTGGTATAGATGACCGAAAGAACCGACAGCACCAGCGCGGCGCCCAGCACGAGCCATGGATGCTCGACGCTAAGCCTCGCGAGCGCGCGAAAGAAACGGGTCCTGATGGTCACGCGGATTGAATTGACAAAATCAGATTCGATTGATTAGCGCTGTCCCGCCGGTCCATCCCCCAGCCCTCCTAAGCCAGTACAGCCCCGCAAAGCTATCAGAGTTCCGATGATGGAGCGATGCCAGAATGCGTCGCATAGCGCCATTTCAGGGTCTCGTTGAATGCCTCTGTTTGACCCGACTAAGATGGAGTGGTGCCCAAAGATTCGTTCAATCGGGAAATCGACTATCTCAGGTTGTCGGTCACGGACCGCTGCAACCTCCGATGCGTCTACTGCATGCCGCTGGAGGGTCTGCGCTTCCTGCCCAACGCCGAGCTAATCCAGCCGGCCGAATATGAGATGGTGGCGCGCGCCGCCGTCAGCATTGGTTTCAGGAAGTTTCGCCTGACCGGAGGCGAGCCGCTGCTGCGCCTCGATATCGTGGAAATCGTGGAGCGCCTCGCGCGGGTGCCGGGAGTGCAGGGCCTCGCGCTCACCACCAATGCGCTGCTGTTGCCGGAACTCGCGGCGCCGCTCAAGAAGGCCGGACTCGGCCGCATCAACGTGCACCTCGACAGCCTCAATCCCGAGACCGTCGAGCGCCAGATGCGGTGGGGCAGCTTCGACAAAATCTGGAGCGGCATCATGGCGGCCGAAGCGGCCGGCCTCACGCCGATCAAACTCAACGCCGTCGTCACTGCCGGATACAACGAAGCCGATGTGATGGACCTCGCGCGCCTGACCATCGAGCGCAACTGGCACGTGCGCTTCATCGAGCTGATGCCGCTGGGCGGCGGCGAATGCGCGCGGCTATCGGTGGCGAGATACGTTTCGAATATCGAGACGCGCCGGCGCATCGAGACCGCGCTCGGAAAGCTCACGGAGATTCCCGCCGAGAACGCCGCCGATGAGGCGCGCAACTATCGCCTCGAGGGCGCCAAGGGCGTGATCGGCTTCATCAGCCCCGTCAGTGAGCCCTACTGCGGCACCTGCAATCGGATGCGCCTTACCGCCGACGGCAAGTTCCATCTATGCCTGCTGAACGACGACGAGCTCGATGTGAAGAAAGCGATTCGCTCCGGCGATGGCGCCATCGAGAAGGTGGCCGACATCCTGATGAAGGCGGTGCGGATGAAGCCGACCGGGCATCATCTTTTGGAAGGCCGCTCGACCCACGACCGCTCGATGTACCAAATCGGCGGCTAGGGTTGAATTTTCGCGAGGCGACGAGATCGCAGATTTCGCAAATCTAAAACTCACAGAATGTCGGCGATCACGTGGAAGGGCCATTCGACCACGGATACGACGCCGCTGCCTACCGAACCGACAGCACTGCCGGTATCGTTGCCGACTTCGTCGGTCTTGGTGGAGGCCGTGGCGCAGGCCATGACTGTGATCGATGCGCTTAGAGCTAAAAGAGGAATGAGGCGTTGCAGTTTCGGCATGATGTGGCGCTCCAGGTTCGAGGTATCGAGTGCATCAGCACTAAACCTATGAGACGAAATTGGCGGCGATTCGATTTAATCGCCGGATGCTGCTTTTTGGGGCACGCTCCAACGCCGGATTCTCGTCGGACGATTACCGAAAGTGCGCGCCTTCCGCGGTGATGTCGAAGCTCCCCGCCAGTTTGCACGCGATGCGCTTATTGTCGATCAGCGCGTAGGCGGAAATGTTGCGCGCCTCGCGGGCGAATCCTTGCCATTCTGTGTTGTCGATTCCTCCCGAGGCCAATCCGACGATCACGCCGCGATCATCCACGAATACGATCTGTTCAGGTGCGCGATGCTCGCGCTCCGACCATGCCCATCCTGTAACCAATGCCCCGCCCTCCACGGACGCATGACTCACAGTCTCGGTCGCGCCTCTGCATCCGCCGGGTGCACTGACGATGGCGAGGTCGGCAAGATTGCGCCCGAGCCATTCGTATCGGCCATCAGAAAAGATCGAGAGGTGGTTTTGAAGGAGATACTGTCGCGCGGCTTCTACTTCATTAGGGCGAGGGAAGAGGGTTTTTAACACCTCGGTATCCGAAACGCCGACCCGCATCGCGTTGGAAGCGAGCTCCAGCGGGATAACGCGTTGGGCGATATTCCTGGCATCACCCACGTTCTGAAACGCGATCCCGGCGAGAGCGGCAACCATCGCAACGCAGAACAGAGTTTGCAGTCGCGCGGGCGCCCGTCGGGCGTCAAGCATCAGCCGCACTACTATTGACGCGATCGCGATCCAGAACATCGCGGCGATGCTCACGTAGCGTCCGGTGAGCGCTTGTCCAGCACCGAAGCGGTAGCGCGCTAGCGCACTGGCAAACCCTTGTCCGAGCACGATCATTGAAATCGCAACCAACGCCAGCGAGGACACGCGAAGTTGAATTCCTCCGATCCCGCGGATGCGCGGCGGGTCTGCGGCGGTGTCATCGGCAGGATCGCGGCTTGACCCGAACAGCATCGAGTACAGCGCGATCCCCAGGAGCGTCACTCCTGCCGCGCCGTTGAAAGCGGCCTGATTGGCCGGCGCAAGCCAGCGTGACAGCGCCGGCATCCAGAGTGGATTTCCGATATACGCGAACAGATACTTCGCCACGGTTAACCGATGATGCGCGAGGGCATCGAGAGGCGCGCCGTGGCGTTCCGGTAGCCGATAGTCGTAGAGGTACGCGCCGAGGAACGCCGCCGACAGAACACCGACCAGGATGCGCGCGCGGCGCGCCGCTCGCGCGAACCAACACGCCACATTGAGCATCACTACCGTAATGAGGCCTGCAATCAGCCCCAGCGACGAGGCCATCGCGGCCAGCGCGGCGCCGGTTATCAACAACATCGAGTGAGCAGCTTCGAACGAGCGGGTGAAGCAGTAGAATGCAAGGATGGTGAAAAACACCATCCCCATAAAACCAGTCTCAATCGGCCAGTAGAAGTTTTCGATTGCCAGCGAGGAGTACATCAGGGCGACGATGAAGCCGCCGATAAGGATGCGCCATGGCCGCCGCGACGCGCTCCTTCCGATGACATCGAAACTGAGCGAGGTAATCAGCACTGTCGACGCAATCAGCATCGACCAGATGATGAAAATGCCGAGATAGCCGCATCCGTGAAACAAGTGGTTGTCCGCGATCGTCACCAGGCGCGGCAGAAAAAACCGATGTTCATTGTGCTGCGACCACAGCCATCGCAGCGTCACGGGACCGCCGTTGCCCAGATAAATGTACGCAGCCAGCCCATCCCAAAATGGGATCGGATGGAAGGCGCGCCAGCTCCAGTATGCGGTGGTGGCGGCGATATAGATGGCGGCCGGCCAAACCACCAGAGCAGTGAGGATGGGAACCGACGGCCGGTTTTTCTTTGGGATTTCGATACGGGCCACTTCGAGTCGCGTCTATTGGAAGTGGATTTTTCGAGAGAAGCAACCCGCGGTCGCGATCAAGCGCTATTTTGGCATAGCGAATAAATCGAGGGTCTGCCCGCGCGAATCGGGAACTAACAACTCCGGGCCATCGTTATGCACGCTATTCACCAGGCAGGAAGCTGGCCGCATCAGCAACAGCTCGTCGGGTGCCGGGATGAGCAGGCGCTTGAGCGATAGCGGGTCGGCCTCGCGAGGATTTATCCAGTCTTCCTGCGCTTTTTCGTTGGCGAGAATCACCGGCATGCGATTGTGGATGGGACGCGTCACCGCGTTGGGCGCGCAGGTCAAAATCGTGAACGTCGTCTCCGTTTGCCCCCCGTGCGGATGCCATTCCTCAAAGAGTCCCGCGAAGAACAAGAGCCCACTATCTTGGCGATGAAACCACACCGGCGTGCGCGATTGTTTGGGGCCGCGCCATTCATAAAAGCCGTCCGCCGGGACGAGGCATCGACGCTGCCGGAAGGCTTCTCGAAATGATGGCTTCGTTTCGACCGTCTCGGCCATCGCGTTGATGCATTGCGCGGCGCGTGAGTTGTCTTTCGCGCCGCGATTCACCAGGCCCCATCGCGCACGCAGCACCTTGTGCCGCTCATATTGGGAAACGAGGACGAAGTGCTCCTGCGTGGGAGCGATGTTGTAGCGCGGGCGATGAAAACTCAGATCAGCCGCATCAACGCCGAGCACATAGCCGAGTTGGACCGAGGCTTCCCAAGTTAAGCCGAATCTTCCACACATCAGGATGTCCGCGATGGCGCCGGCATCGACGCCATCGCGATCCTTATCATTTTCCCGATCCCTTCAATATGACCGTGACACCAGTCGCACCAGGGGAGGTGACGGTAATAGGGAAATTGACCGGAGCCGCGTTACCCTTGATCATTGGATTGAAGGTGACGGTGATCGGTGGTGCGGCGCCCTTCGGAGCCAACGGTCCGAAGGAGCCGGCCGCCACGCTGAACGGCGGGGTATTTATCGCCAGCCAGCTGCCGCTGAGATTACCTTTGCCGGTGTTCTTGATGGTCAACATCTTGGTAACGGTGGTACCAGCCTTGGCCGAAAGCGCGAGCGTCTTGGGGACCGATAGCTTGCCCGGGCTGCCGACACCACTCAGCGGGACGGTAACGGTCTGGTTACCGAAGGAATCGTTGCTCGAGATGGTCGCGGTACCCGTGTCGCTAAGCCCATCCGGGGTAAAGTTAATGACGATCGAGACGGACTTCCCTGCCGGAATATCGAAGGTACCCGGCGGTGGCGTAACCGCGAATACCGCCTGATTGCTGCTCGTCACGGTGCCAATCAAGTCTCCACTGCCTTTCTTGCCGGAATTCTTGATGGTGAACTTGGTCTTGTTGGACGAAAATCCGATTCCAGTCGCGGGGACTTTATAGGACTTTGGCGCCGTGATTTTGGCGCCGTTGGGAGTGCTGATCGCGGTCGGAGTCGTGGTCGGAGTCAACGTCGCAGTTGCCGTTTTCGTCGGCGTTGCCGTGATAGTCGCCGTTGCCGTTTTGGTTGGCGTCGGCGTTGCCGTCCGCGTTGCGGTCGAAGTCGGAGTGGCGGTCGGAGTTCCGAGATTAGTCGCGGTCGGGGTTGTGGTCGGCGTCGTTGTGACAGTCGGTGTAGGCGTTCCGGTCGGGGTCACCGCCACTACGCCCAGTCCATAGACACCTCGGCCATGGGTACCGGCGAACAGAGTTCCGTTGTTATTCTGTTCGAGGTCATAGACCGGCACTCCCGGAAGTCCAGCATTGAAAGGTGCCCAAGTCGTTCCGCCATCGGTGCTATGAAACACTCCGATATCGGTCGCGGCATAGACGCCCAGACTGCACGGCTCTGCACCGCATAGCGTTTTGCCGGATCCCATCGGTCCGTTGCGGTCGACTACAATCTTCAGCACCGGAACGTCGGGCAAGCCTGTGGTCGGGTTCGCGATGATGTTCCCGCTGACAATGCTGTTCCCATCGGCGAGCGTCCAGTTAGTCCCGAAGTCAACACTCTTGTAGATGTGTCCCACCTGGGTATCACTGGTGAACCCGGAAAGTCCCAGATAGGCCACAAACGAGTTGGTGGGATCGGGTGCGATGGTGGTCGCCTGGGTTGCCAAGGCCCCCAAGGCGGGATTGGTTTTCAAAAACGCGGTGTCCACGGAGGCGGTAACGTCGGTCCAGAAACCTCCGTGAGGATAAGCCGAACCGAGCTGTCGATCGGCTTGCTCGGTGTTACTAAGTTCAAATTCGACGCTGCCGGAGAGATTGCTCATCGCCAGCGCCCAGGCCGGGACGCCATGTTGTTCGTCACTCGTATTACCAAATTCGAGGTCCTCGATGGCGCAGCTATTATCCATGCATTGGTCGCCTTCGGGCGCGCCCAAGTCGGTGCCGGGAGAAGTCAGATCCTGGTCGGTCTGCGACGCCCAATGCGCCATGCCATCGGTCGACACGTAAACCGAATGAGCGCCAAACCAGACCCGATGAGCATTATTGGGATCGACTGCTATCGGCGGGTAAAAGGCTGGCCCGGGATCCTTGAAGCTGTCGAGCACCAACTGCAGGTTGGGAGTCCATTGAGGATCCAGAATGGGATCCACGTTGCAAGCCGGGATCGAGGCATTCGGCGCGCTGCACCAGGTCACCCCCCCGTCGTTCGAGGCCGAAATCACCGCATGACTGAGCTCATCGAGCGAGAAGGTGTGATAGAGGAACGTTGGATCTTTCGCATCGTAGAAAGCGAATCCGCCATCACCAGTCTCGGTATCGGGTGCGGCCCAGTTAGCAAGGAAATTGCTGAACAGCTGGGTCCCGTTGGATTGGAACCCTGCGATCAGTTTGGTCGGATCACTCGGATGGGGTCCGATGCCCTGAACCTGGCCGGCGTTGATGTTCGAGTTCAACGAAGTGAAGCTCGGGCTTGGCTGGGTCGGATCGAACCTAAACAATCCGCCATCGGTTCCCACCAGGACCTTTTGGTCGAAGGGGCTCCACGTCAGCGCATGAATATCCGAATGAATTCCGCCGTTGGACGCGAGGAAGGTCCAGGCATTGCCGTAATTGCCGGAGGCTTGATACAAGCCCACCCCGCCGAAATACAGCGTCGATGGGTCATTCGGTGAAACCACCATCGCCTGATCGTAGAACGACTGTGAGAAGGGATTTTCGCCGGTCCCATCACCATCGATGGTGACGTCGTTGGCGGTAAAGGATGGCACCATAGGTGTGATCTGGTTGGGGTTCCAGGTCAGGCCGCCGTCGAAGGACGTGAAAAGGTTCTCATAGATGTCGCCGTTGGGCCCGCCGATCATCGCATACACGATTCCCGGACTCCCCGGTCCAGCCGGAGCGGGCACCGCCGGGCCGACGACCAGGCTCTGGCGGCCTTGCTCAAACGCGATGCCGGGAAAGGTCACTTTGTGAAAAGTTGCGCCGCCGTCGTGCGAGTAGTAAACCGCGTCGCCATCGATGGCGGTGTACACGTTCATCGGATTCGAGGGATCGATCTTGACATCATCGGCGGGGCAGGGCGCGGGATTACTTGGGTCACCGAATAGATCGCAGTTGTCGAACGTACTTTCCGCGTAGTGCGACCAACTGCTTCCGCCATTACCGGAAAACCATAGTCCGGCCTTGCTCGCGTCGGTCTCGAAGATGCCGGCATCGGAGCGGCTGCCGCTAAAGCCGCTGGTCGTGCCGGCAAAAATGCGCGGCGTCCCCGGCGTGGTAGTCGTATCAATCGCAAGCGAAGTGAAGGCCGCGCGGTCAAAGTTTCCGGTCGGATCAAGCGAGGTCCAACTCTGCCCCAGGTTGCTCGATTTGAAGATTCCGGCGCCATACAGCGAGTCGATCGAACCGTTACCTTCGCCGGTTCCGACATAGATGGTGCTCGGAGTGGTGGTCGTGTCGAGCGCCACCGCGCCGATAGCCTCGGTCGGCTCTCCATCGAATACCGAGTTGAAGCTCACACCATTGTCGGTGCTGACCCATAGTCCGCCCGACGCCGCTCCCGCGACGATCACTCCATGAGCATCGGCGGCGACCGCGGTAATACGACCGGTCATCGACACGTTGGAGCCAATTGCGACGCCGGTAAAGTTGGCCTTCTCCGACATCGGTTGCGGACCGATCAGATCCCAGGTGGTGGTAACTGCGGGAGAGGATGCGGTCAGAGCTGACTTCGAAGTCGCGTGCTGCGCGGTATTCGCTGCCGCCATCGCACGCATCTGGGAAACCCCGGCGCGAACTGCATGCTTCGGGATTCCATATTGAAGGCCCAGCCGCGAGGCGAGATAGCGCTCCCGTGCCTGGCGCTGGCGGGCAGTGACCAGGGCTCGCGATAGGCTGGCGTTTTCAGAAGCGCTGGCTCCCCGCGTGAGGCCGGGATGGCTGAAATTGTCGAGGCAGAACAGCGCCAGTATCGAAATGAACGCGAAGAGACCGAGAACGATTACACCTGAGCGATGGCCCTTAGGGCGATTTATCGGCGCCAAATTAACTAAACACCTCTCGTCTGAACTTGCAGACGGTCCGGGTCCCCCATTTGAGTCGTTCGATTCCGGAAGTTTCCAGCCTTCAGCGCCGGACAGGAATGAACGCGACGATCGAGCGAAAAACTGGATATCTATTCATATAACCGCAGAAATCGCCTATCCGCAAGTTAAAGACTGAGGCGCGATGCGTGACGACTCCGTAGCGCTTACTGATCCCCGATTATCAGCGTCCAATGCCGCTGAGCCGGATTGCGGCTGGATTGCTCATGTTGCCGGTGATCCGCAGCGTATCGCTCGCGCTTCCGCTCGCCTTCGGCGCGAAGTAAATCGCAACTCGACAATTCTTCCCCGCCTCGACCGGATGGCCTGCAATGCAGCTGGTCTTGAGGCTATTGATGTTGAATCCGCTGCGTCCCCGGAGACTGCAGGGATACCTCCGCAATCGACACTGCTGCTTTGTTCTTCTTGGGATTCGAGACGGTGACGAACTTCAGCCCGCTCACCGTATCGACTCGGCGAGTCGGAAACTTCAGCGCGTCGGTTGAATAGGTGACCGGCCCGACCGGCGTCGCCGTTGGAGTGGGCGTCGGCGTAGTGGTGGCCGTCATGGTTGCGGTAGAGGTAACCGTAGGCACCGGCGTCCCACCTCCGAATGCGGTTGGTCCCGGACTCCCGGTCGGCTGCGGCACTCGCGTGGGGAGCAGGGTCCGCACCGGAGTGGGCGTCGGCGTTGCAGTCGCAGCGGCCACTGTGGCGGTAGGGGTTGGCACCAACGGTGTGGGCGTCGAAGTAACGGTTATCGTAGCTGTCGGCAATACGATGCGAGCCACAAACGCATCCTGGGGCTGGGACCCGGGTCCATTGGCCCCTCCGGCAAAAGAAGGTTGGAAGACACCCAACGTGACAGGAAAATCGTTCGAGCTGGTGCTTCCCGTCACATACACGTTGTTCAAGGAATCAACCGCTACCGCTTCGCCGTCATCCGACGAGCTGCCGCCAAGGAGAGTGAGATAGTTTACGGTGGAACCGGTCGAATCCAGCACCATCAGCAGAGCATCGGAACCGCCACCGAAGCTGGACTGGAACGCGCCGGGGGTCGTAGCTAACGGTCCCGCGGAGGACCCCGCGATAAAGATGTCGCCCTGGGGACCTAACGCGATGCCCAGTAGCCCTGTGATCAATTGAGACGCGTTAGTTACCCAAATGGATCCGCCTAAGCCTTGTCCTGCGGGGTCTAGTCTTTGGAGGAATTGGCCATGCGTGGCACTTCCGCCGTTAGGTTGCGCCTCCCAGCTACCAATCGCGTTAGAATCGCCGCTGCTATCTACCGCTATCGCTGCGACGGAAGCAGAGACAAGGCCGGAAATCCCGCCGCCGTCCAGCTGCGTCGAAAAGTTGAGACCCGTTCCGTTGCTGTTCAGCGCAATAATGGAATCGCAATTTTCCTGACAGAAGGGAGAAGAAGTGTGGTAGGCGGAGATGGCAATATAGGCATTTCGGGAACCATCGAGCCCGATCGCGTTGGCAGATTGCTGGTACATGTCGTTTTGCTCACTTAGTGGGAACAGAAATGTCGAATACGCCAATGCAGTGCCGGACGGGTTGAATTTCGTTGCAAACCCTACACTATCGTTGTCGGAGTCCGGATAGCCTGTCTGGTAAGTATTGGCGGTCAACGGAAAATCCGGTGAAGTCGTCGCCCCGGTCACATAAGCGTCGCCAGTGGAATCGACCGCGATCGCAGTGCCGGTTGAAGATTTGCTTCCGTTCAGGAAGGTCGAGTAAATCAAACCGCCGTTTGGGTCGAGCGCCAGGACAAACGCGTCGACCGTGCCATTGGGCCCTGAAAACGTAGTCTGAAACGCACCTACCGACGCTGGGAAGTCCGGCGAATATGTGATTCCGGTGACGTAGATGTTTCCCTGCGGGTCGAGTGCGATGCCATTGGCACCGTCGGAGTTGCTCCCTCCGACATAAGTCGAATAAAGAAGGGCGCTTCCATCCGAATTGATCTTGGTCACAAACGCGTCGTAAACACCGTAGAACGTCGATTGCAGAGGATTTTTGGTCAACGGAAAATCGACCGACGCAGTCGCTCCGGCTACCCATGCTTCGCCGGCCGAATCAACCGCGATTGCGCTCCCGAAGTCCTGACCGCTCCCACCTAGGTAGCTCACATAGGTCAGCAGCGGATCGATGATGAGTGGCGCGCGGCGATCATATGCGCTGCGCCGAGTTTGAACGTCACCGAATGCTTGCCCCTCAGCGCGTAGCCGCCCGCTACCGGATGCCTCGTGCCATGTGACTCCTGATAGATGAGCGGCGCTTTCTGGATCACTTCGCCACCGGCAGTCTTGATGACGAGGTTGCCGTCGCGATCGAGGGAAAGAGCATCGGCGCCCTCGATGTCCATCCTGATGCGCGAGGGGTCGGCATTCGGCGCGATCACGAAGTCATATTCGAGGTGGCCCTGAGTGCCTCGATAGACGAGGTTGATGCCGGGATAGATGCTCTCGAAGCGCACGCCACCATAGGTCGCGATCCCGGTGCGCCACTTCGCACGATCCTTGTCGATAAAGTAGTTGCTATGCCCCGGCAGCGCGTCGACGCCACTTGCGGTGGAGTTCGGATTGGCGCCTTCGAGGCGAATGCGCACCACCGAGAACTTCGGCTTCTCGATGCTCTCGGGATGAAACGCGATCGGCATCGCGCCTGGCTTGGTCTGCTTCTTCGCCGATGACGGCGCGCGCAGCTTCAACACGGCCTCGGTCGGGGTGAGGAACAATGAATACCCGCCGCCGCGCGCGAGGAACTTCACCTGCGGGTCAGTCTGGCCGCGATTCTCCTCGAAGCTCAGCGGCAGATGCCCATACGCATCGCGCACCTGTGGCGGATGCGAGGCTGTCGCGCTCGATGGCTTCGCCTGGGGCGCACCTCCATAGGTGGCCGCGACTGCAAACATCGCTATCAGGCCGATGGCGATCGTCAGCCAGAAACTGGAATCGCTCCGGCGCCGTATGAACTGCATTCCCCCCCCCGGCGGTAACCACAAGTTCACCTAAAACGTACTATAATCCGCGATGGAACGCATCTTATCGACCAGTGCGATGAGTGGGGATCCTCGCGCCGAATCCGCCTATGAGCATCCGCCGATGCCGCAAGACGCCACCGCCAAACCTCTGCTATCGATCGTAATCGCGTGCCGCGAACCGTGGCCCGCGCTGCGCCGCGCCCTCGATCGGCTCCATCCACAGGCGGTTGCGCTCGGCGCGGAGATCATCGTGGCGATGAGTGATCCGCGGACCGTCGCGCCAGACGCGCAGCGGCTGTATCCGTCAGTTCGATGGCTTCAGGGCGGACGCGATGATTCGGTGTTTCAATTGCGCGCCCTCGCGCTCCCGCAATGTCGCGGCGACCTCATCGCTCTGACCGAGGATCATGCGTGGGTAGAAGGGAACTGGTGCCGGGCGATCCTCGAGGCCCATGCGCAACACCCCGAGGCAGCGGCGATCGGCGGGGTGGTCGAGAATGGCGCGACCGCATCCATCATCGATTGGGCGGGATTCTTCGCAGTTAACGGCAGGTTCATGCATCCAATCCGGAGCGGTGCGAGCGATGACATCTCGTTGCAGTCGAATGTCGCGTACAAACGACGCGCGCTGCCCGAAACCTTTCCCGAATTTGGCCTGGTCACTTCGATCCTTCATCATGAGTTGCGCGCGGGCGGGGGCAAGTTGGTCGCGACCGACCAAATGGTCGTGCATCATGCGCAGGCGTTGACCTTCGCGGGTCACACCGCGGCGCATTTTTACAATGCGCGCGCAACGGCAGCGTTTTATCGTGCCTCGGGACCCTCGATACTGGGGCTCCTCGCGTATCCCCTGCAGGTGCCCATCCGGCTGTGGCGGGCGAGCAACGAGGTGCTCGCGAAGCGGCGGTATACGCGCGAATTGCTGATGGCGATTCCGATGATGACGTGGCTGTTCGCCTGCCAATCGATGGGTGAATTGCTCGGCTTTGTTTTTGGTCCCGGCGATAGCGGACGCGGCGTTCAATGATCGTGATCTCATCAGCAAGAAGTTCGCGCCTCAGGTGCTTGGCCCGCAGCGCATAAACTGTTAAAAAGTTAAGTCCCTTGCGGGGCGGGTGTAGCTCAGTTGGTAGAGCGCGACCTTGCCAAGGTCGAAGTCGTCGGTTCGAGACCGATCACCCGCTCCACTTCAGTCCCCATTCTCGGTTACCCTTCATTGATCTTTGCCGGTGCCAGCACGATGCTTTTGGAGAGGCGCACCAGCGCAGACCCTTCGACCTCTCATCGGCTCAACGGAGGAACCGAAACATGGCGCAACCGAACGGATCCAACGAACCCCGCGCACGAGGATATTTTCGCGACCGGACCGTCGTCATCACTGGCGCGTCAAGCGGCATCGGTGAGGATGTCGCATTGGGCTTCGCACGGCAGGGCGCGCGGGTCGCATTGCTGGCGCGGCGCAAGAGCATGCTCGATGACCTCGCGGGGCGCATCAACGATAAGGGCGGTCGCGCGGTCGCGCTCGCATGTGACGTCACCAAGCGCACCGACGTAGATACGGCCCTCGAACATGTGATGCGCTCCTTCAAGCGCGTGGACATCCTGGTCAATTCGGCCGGCATCATGATTCCCAGCGAGGTCGAGAAGCTCAAGCTTGCCGACCTCGAAAAGATGATGAGCGTCAATGTCTATGGTGCGCTCAACGCGATGCAGGCCACGATTCCGATCATGCGCCGGCAGGGCCGCGCCAACATCGTCAATATCGCCTCGCTCGCCGGCCGGCGCGGAATGAGTCCGCTCGGTGGCTATAGCGCGACCAAGTTCGCGATGGTCGGACTGACCGAGGCTCTCCGAATGGAGCTCTTCGGCACCGGCGTCCGCGTCTCGCTGGTGATGCCGGGTGTCATCGACACCCCAATGACCACCGATGCTGTGATCGAGGATATGGAACTGGGCGCGATGCCGTCGTTCTTCAAGATGCCGGTCAGGTGGGTGACGTGGGCGGTCCTCGCGGCGGCGGCCTTCGGGCTGGCCGAGGTCGATGTGCCTCCGGGCGCGGGAGTCGGCGAAAAAATCGCGGCGCTTTTTCCCGGCGTAACCGATGCGGTCCTTAGCGTGGGCTCTCAGATGATGAAAGCGGCCGCGCGCTTCCGGGAGGGCGGCCGCAAAGCATCGGCGGAAAAAGAATCGGAGACTCCTCGTCACCGCAAAGCGGGCTGAACATAAAAAAGCGGGCTGGTCGAAGCTTGCGCTTCGGGGCCAACCCGCCGGTTAATGCGGAGAATGGTGCGGCTAGGCCGCGTGACCTCGTTTCGCTACCAGGCGCAGGTACGCAGGCCTCGCATGATGGGGCGTGCGAGGCGCCACTGCATGTGAGCGCCGAGCGTCACGATCAGTATGCATCGGATGCGCCTCGGGAACCGCGCCGGTAAGCCGCGAGCTGATTGCCTGCCACGCGTCGATATTCAGCGGAATGCCGCAGTGGCTCGAGTCCACCTCGATGCACTCGACCAGCGGGCCCTCATCGATGCAGCTGTGCCATTCGACGATGCCGTCGGTCTTCGTATAAATGCAGGTTTCGGGAACTTCCGGCGCGCCATCGGGCAAATCCAGACCGCAGGTGCCGCATGGCGCGCTGACTTGGTCCATGCACCGTCCATGCATGAATCTCATTGCGGCCACCAGCGGCCGCAGATAGGGCGTCGTGTTTCCGAGCGCATGTTTCACTGGCGATCCAAGCAGGAAGACGCGTTCGACCAGATCGGATTCCATCCGCGCCAATTCCCGAGCATAGATGCCGCCTAGACTGTGCCCGATGATCACGACCTTGCGGCCGGTCTGGAGGCTGACCTCGCGGACGCGTTTGCGCAGGCGTTCGAGGGTCTTGGCCGGGCAGTCCGCATTCATCCAGATGCCGGCATAGAAGGTTTGATGACCCTGGGAACGCAATCGCGCGCCGAGCGGATAAAGACTCGCGTCGCCGGCCATGAATCCCGGAATGAGCAGGACAGGCCGCCAGTCATCGTTTGCTATCGGTTTACGGTCGACGATCGAATCGCTGCGGAAGCGGAGGTACTCGCCGAAGACGCGAGCCTCGCCGAAGATTTCAGAGAAGCCAAGTTTGGGCAATTTGACCATCCATTCACCTCCCCTCCTGTTCATTAGACGCTGGCGAGGGAGCGACTGTTCATTCGGGAGGAAGCATGGATCATGCCCAAAATTCCATAGGAAATCGGCCATCTCGAAGCGATACAAATAAGGCAAAGTGCGAGGGAGTCCTATGTTCGGACGGAAACGTTTCGAATTGCGCGAGGCCTCACCTTAGGTCCCCGTCATCTTCCTGATGGTTGCTCAGAGCAAACCTTCTTGGTTCGCAAATGGAACCATTCCTAACGATACGCACATTCTGATTTGTGAAGGCGCTCCTCGATAGCGGATGCGCGCGACGCTGCCGCAATTAGTGTATCTGCCGCGTCACTTGGGCGGTCGAGGCGATCCAGGCACACTCGCCTCCATCATGGCGATTCAATCGCGAGGGACAGAAATTTGTCATTTTGGGACATGCCCGCGAGTTTATCGGACATCTTTCGAGCGAACTCGCCCAAGATAGGCGCTTTTTCGCTTCCTCAGATGGCATTGCGCTTGCGATTGCTAGCACGGACCGCATCGAAGCACGCAGGATCAAAAAATCTATGTACGATCTGACCCGGTTCACCCTCGCCGATATGGCAAAATGTGGCGCCGAGCTTCGCGAGGCGGCCCCGCAAGCAGAAACCCTGGAGGCTGCCGCCAGCGTTATCGTTCGCCATTTGTATGAAAATCTGGCCGAACCCAAAGGCCACGCCTGCATCATGGTGCGGCTGTACAAGACGCATGCCTACGGCGAATTGCCCACTGAGTTACGCAGTTTCGGCCATAGCCTGATGCCGGCGGAGTCGCTGACACCGCATACCAAGTGCCTGACGTTGATGGGGACGGCGGGCGATTTGCCCGAATGGAACGACCGCCATGCTTCGCGGCAGCATCGATCGATTCCATTGCCGAACCGACAAGCGATCGACCGAGTTCCGATGATCGCGCAGATGATGCACCAATTCGGCCTCGATGCCGGCTTGCTGCTGGACGTGAAGCCGGAAATCATCCGCGACCTGGATCACAAGACTTACAACGTATTTTTCGTGCCGGACGCGCGCATCAGCCCGTTCATCCCGGCCCAAAACGAATTCGTAGTCCCGTACGGCGTCAAGTCCGCACTGGGATTCGGCGGGATATTACCCTCGGGAAACCTGTTCACAGTCATCATGTTTACTCGGGTCGCGATCCCGGTCGAGACGGCGCAGATGTTTCGCACCATTGCGCTCAACGTGAAAATGAACATCCTGCGTTTTGCGGAAGGAAAAGTTTTCGCCGCCTGACGGTCGCGCGAAATCGGGGGAACACCAGACAGATGAGTAACAACCACACCTTGGCCCACGGACGCGAACTCGAATCGAGCGTCAGCACTTTGCGCGAACTGCTGCACGCGATGGAACTCACCGTCATCGAGCAGTCCAGTCGCCTGGAAGAGGCGTTGCAGATGGCGCAACACGCCTCGCGCACCAAGTCGGAGTTCCTCTCCGCCATTTCGTACGAAATTCGCACCCCGATGAACGCCGTGATGGGGATGGCGGATTTGCTGGCGGAAACCGAGCTGGCTCCCGAGCAGCGTCAGTTCCTCGACATCATGGTGGCCAACGGTAGCACCATGGTCGACCTCATCAATTCGATCCTTGATCTGGCACGGCTGGAAAGCGGTCGCCTGCAACTGGAGAATGCGCAATTCGACCTGACAGATTTGATCGATCGCACGATCTCGACTTTCGCGGTCCGGGCGCATCGTAAGGGCCTGGAATTGATCGCGCGCGTCGCGCCGGGAGTTCCGGAATATCTCGTGGGCGATCCTCTGCGGCTTCGCCAGATCGTCGTCAACCTGGTCGCCAACGCGATCAAGTTTACTGAAACCGGCAGCGTCGTCCTCGAAGTCGAGGCGGTGCCGCGTTCCTCCGCCCTCATCCAAGTATCTTTCAGTGTCGCCGATACTGGGATCGGCATCGCGAAGGATCAGCTCGACGCCATCTACTCAAGCTTCGCCCACGGCAACACAACCGTCAGTAGCAAATTCGGCGGCTCCGGAATCGGGCTCTCCATCGCCAAGCGGCTGGTCGATCTGATGCATGGTGAAATCTCCGCCGAGAGCGAAGTTCGCAAGGGCAGCAGGTTCTGCTTCCGGGCGCCGTTCGGCCTTCCCTGCTCCGCACTCTCGCCAATCCCGCCCGCGACGCCTGATCTCTTCGGACATCGGGTCCTGGTTGTCGATCATCATCCGGTCAATCGCCTGATGGCGCGGGAAACGCTCGCCTACTGTCGCGCCGAGGTTAATGAGGCTTCGTCAGGGGGCGAAGCTCTGCTCGCGATCCGCAATGCGGTGGTGATGAACAAGCCTTACAAACTCGTGCTGCTCGATATGCGGATGCCCGATACCGACGGTCAGGAGTTGATCAAGAGGATTCGTCGCGAGCAGCTCCCAACGGCATCCCTGATTCCGATGCTCTATTCCGACGACATCGGCCAGCGGGTAGCCCAATTGCGCGAGCATCAGCTCGACGCCTACTTGGTCAAGCCGATAACCCGGCGCGGACTGTTCCGCGCGATAAGCCGCAAGCTGGCCGAAGACAAACGCGTCAGCCCGCACGATCGCCTCGAGAAGGCGGGCGAGCCCGCGCACCTTTCAACGCGGCGCAAGATGCGTATCCTGGTGGCCGAAGATTCCACCGATAGCCGGTTCCTCATCGAAGCCTATCTTCGTACCGAACCATGCACCCTCACTTTCGCGATGGACGGCGAAGAAGCAGTCGAGAAAGCCACCACTCACGAGTACGACCTCATCCTGATGGACATCCAGATGCCCAAGAAGGACGGCCTCGCGGCGACGCGCGCAATCCGCAAATGGGAAAGCGACCACGCCAAGAAGCCGGTACCAATCGTTGCGCTGACCGCGTCCGCCTTCGATGAAGACATCCAGCAATCGCTCAAGGCCGGCTGCAATGCCCACATCAACAAGCCGGTGAAGAAACGCGTCATCCTCAAGGCGATCCATGACATGGCGCTGCAACAGCCGTCGGCATCGGCGACTGCGATGAGAGAACGAGCCTCGGTCACGCCTAGCTGAAGGGCCAGCAGACCTGCCATATCGGCGACGGCACGTACGTCGCCTCAACCTCGCGCGGATGTTGAAGAACACGCCGCGCGATTGCTTGCCCATCTCCGAAGTTGGACTCGCCCCCCGATGGATTGCCCTCCCGTAGTTGACATTCTGCTCGCATGTGTATGATGAAATGGATGAGGAATATCACCTTAGAGGATGTCATGAGCGTAATGGAGTCAGCTAAAGGGCGAATAGCGTTGATGATGGCCGTTCTGGCCTCGTTCGCTACCATCTCCTCGGTTTATGCCCAGGAAACCGTGGCAAATCGGCCCTGGTTTCCCTCCCTCGCCGCCTTCGAACATCATGACTCCGGCCGCTCGCATCTCTTTGCGAAGGCGAAGTTCGGAGGGCAATTTTCGGGGAACAACAACGTAATTACGACACAGTCGCAGGAGGTCTATCCGTCCCCCTGGAACATCACCTACTTGAATCCTCACCAAATGTTTCTCTATGGCGGAGGCTCCGGCGACGATTCCGGCTCCCTCGGCGCCTATGTCGCCCGGCTCGATCCGGATACCCTCCAGCCCATCTGGTCCAATCAACTCATCGATGCGGTGGACAATGGCGAGTGGGACTATTGTCAACGCCGGTTGAATGTTGACCCACTTCCGCTAGAAGTCGCCGAAGTAAAACTGACCCATCTTGCTGATGCCTGATCAGGGGGAGTGCGAGGGGGACCTTCCCCCTCGCCGCTCTTTCTAATGCTTCGCGATCCGGGATGCAGCAGAGAGCACGCCCGCCTTACGTTTGTCCTTGAGTCTGAAGCTTTCGCCGTTGATGCTGACGATGATCGAATGGTGCAGGATGCGATCGAGCATCGCCGCAGTGAGCACGCTGTCGCCGGCGAAAGCGCTATCCCAACTGCCGAAGGTAAGATTCGAAGTGAGGATCATTGAGCCGCGTTCGTAGCGCTGAGCCACGACCTGGAAGAACAGGTTGGCCTGCTCGCGGCTCATCGGGAGATAGCCGATCTCATCGATAATCAGCAGCTTGTAGGCATTGACTGCGCGATGCATGGCTTGCCGGTATCGGCCCTGACGCTGCGCGGCTTCCAGCATCACGACCAGATCGGCGGCACTGAAGAAGCGAGTCTTGTAGCCCTTCTGAGTAGCTAGATAGCCGAGGGCGATCGCGAGGTGGGTCTTTCCCACACCCGAGGGCCCAAGGAATACCACGTTCTCCGCGCGCTCCACGAAAGCGAGGCTCGCCAACTCCATAATCTGCTTGCGCGGCGCGCCGGTGGCGAAGTTGAAGTCGTACTGATCGAGCGTTTTGATCGCGGGAAAGCCCGCGATCCGCGCGAACATCTCGCGAGCTCGCGCGCGCCGCGATTCACGTTCGGCGCTCAGCAGTTCCTCGACGAAGTCGGTGAACGAGGTGTGATTCTCGGCCGCCTTCTGCGCGAGCGCAGAGTACTGCGCGGCGACCCCGCCCAGCCGGAGCTCATTGCAAAGCTCCACCACCCGCTCATGCTGGATGTTCATCGGACTCCCGCCGTGATTAGTTCTTCGTAGACCCGCAGCGAATGCTGATAGCCACGCGGCATCGGCAGCGGACGTTTTGAGCGCGCAGGCTGAATCATCAGTCCGGGCCACGGAGCAGGTATCGGCTGTAGCCGTTCGCGCTCCACCTCGAGGCGTACCAACGGAACCTCACCGGTGGTCGCATGCACCCGCGCATTGGCGACCTCGCGTAGCCAGGTTCCAACTCGTACGTTAGCCGTATCTCGATCGACTTTGAGTCCCTCGGGACTGAGCTGGCTGGCCAGCGGCACGTAAAAGCTCGCGCGGAGGTAGCGGATGAAGCGCTCCACCTTGCCCTTGGTCTTCGCCCGATAGGGCCGGCAGAGGCGCGGCACGAAGCCATGATGATGCGCGAAGTCGAGGAAGGTGGGGTTATAGCGATGCAGCCCCGGCCCATAGCGGTCCCGATCGCTCACCACCGTGCGCATGTTGTCGTACAACACCTCGCGCGGCACTCCGCCGAAGAAGTAAAAGCCGCGCTCATGACAGCCGAGCAGCGTCTCCAGCCGCTCATCGGTGACGAACTCAACGTAAGTCGCTCGGCTCCATCCGAGCGTCGCGATGAACACCGACAGCCGGTCACGCCCGCGGCGGATCGTCGCGAAGTCAACCTGCATCTGTCGTCCTGGATCGGTTTCGAATCGAATCAGCGGCTCCGGCTTGGCCAGTGGTCGCAGTACGGCAAGGTGATCCTTGAGGATGCTGTACCCGCCCAGATAGCCAAGCGCCCGCAGCTCGCGCAGCAGCACGGTCGCCGGAATCCAGTCCGGCGCGGCGGCTTTCACTCGCTCATCGAGGTAACGCTTGAATGCGTCGAGCTTGCTCGGTCGCGCTTCCCGCTCGTACCGCGGCAGTCCTTCGACCCGCAGGTAGCGTCGCACCGTATTGCGTGACACGTCGAGCACCCGCGCGATCTCGCGAATGCTCTTGCCTTGCCGTCTCAAGACCCGGATCTCCACCGCTTCCTCCGCCACTAACATGAGGTCCTCCGCTACGGAGTACCCCACGTCGGGGTGGGTCATTTTTCAATCGGCGACCCTGGGTCAGTTTTGCATCGGCGGCAACACTATCCCGGGACCCAGGCCCTGCTCGATAACGGCAAGTTGTACGTCATCTATGGCTATCACCTCGCCGAGATAGACCCTTCCACCGGCAATGTGATCGCGACCCTTACATTACCCACCGGACAGGCGGCGCCGGCCGACACCACCTACAATGGATTCAGCGCGACCCGCGACGGCACCCTCGTCGCCAAGGCATTCTATCGTGAGGCTGGCTGTACCGTTCAGGGTCCGAATGCGCTCGCGAATTGTCCCGATCCGTCGAATGTCCCCAACTCGGTCCTGGTCACGATCGATCCGCGCGCGATGAAGGTCATTGATCAGACCACCCTGTCGGCCGACGTTATCGGGCGCGTGACGGTCGGTGAGCACCAAGGTCACGAATACGCCTATTTGTTCGTGGTGAACACTTGCCTCCGCTACGAGGTCAAAAAGGGCCACCTGACCCTCGATTCCACTTGGAAACCCGGTCCGCTGCTCCTCTCCGGCCAGACTCCGGGGTGGGCGATGGTGGTTCTCAACGATTGGGTCGTCGGCCAGTCCAACGGACTGCCGGCATCCGCGCCGCTGAGCGTTTTCGCGATCAACCAGGGCGATGCTGCCAAACAATTCATGCTCCAACCCTTCGCCGGCGACCCCATCCCGCCCCTCGTCAAGCTTGCATTCTCGAAGCAGGCTCCCGGTGGCACCCAGGCTGTCAGTTGGAATGCGGCAACGGTTTCGGTCGATCCGCATTCGAACCTGATCTACGCGATGGATGCGCTGCCCGGTGAGATCGCGGCGGTGCGTCTCAGCTCCTCTGGATTGCACACGGCCTGGAAGGTGGCGCAAACGACCACCGAATTTATCGCGATCATCGGCCCGCCCGACCGCCGCGTCATCGTAGGCTCGGACATTCCCGGCGCCGAGGTTCCCGATCTCAACACCGAGGACGAAGTCGTATGGCGCAAGGCTGCGACCGGTGAGGAGATCGCACGCTCGGCGGCGTTGCCGGCGATGACCTCGGGGACGATGGTTCAGCCGTCCTACCGCGGCGACATGTTCTATCCGGGCGCGGCCGGATCGATCTACAAGCTCCAGCCGGCTCCCATTCGGCGGTAGCTAGAAGCCGTCGGCGCTGGATCATTTTCGAAAGTCCGGCATCTTGAAACCGCGGTGCGATTGGGCGGGAAGCGACACCCCTCAGACCCCGTGATGCTGAAACGTACACGCCGGTAGCAGCCGTTCTTGAACATCAGTTGGTATCTTTTTTGCCTGTTTCTCGACATCGCACCCCTTATCGCCGCGCTCTCACCGGAAGTGGCATTGCCATCGAGCAGGTTCACTTCGCGGAGGCGAGATTGAGGTGCTGTGCTTTCTTCCAGACTCAGTGGAATGGTTCACAAGCTCCCTTCGCCCTCGTCATTTGATGGTACCTAACCCCCGACCCTGTCTCACTTCCTAGTTTCAACTCGGGCTTTTGATGAGGATAGCCAATGGGGTTTTGAGTATCACGCGAATTGGATCACGCGATCACGCGCTCGTCAGGGCCTGACCAAAGAAAACAGGGTGAATGCTGAAATTCTCGCTGGCGAGAAGCGGTTTTTCAAGGTCAGTTGATATGCTTACTAACCTTTGCCTCTCCAAGCTAATTAGGGCAATAATATACTTGACTAATCCTCGTTCGTGCGCTATTATTTGTTCATGGAAACGAGGGTTCCCACAATCGCTGCTTGAAGCCGTTCGCTACTTCTCTGATCCTGATGTCTGTCTGCAAACGATGGTCAAGGTTCGCTGGCCCAAGGGCGTGACCTGCCCGACCTGCGGGAGCGAAAAGGTTTCCTTTCTCGCCAATCAGCGCCGCTGGCAGTGCAGCGCGAAGCATCCCAAACGCCAGTTCTCTGCGAAGGTCGGAACTATCTTCGAGGATTCGCCTATCGGACTCGATAAGTGGCTTCCCGTCGTCTGGTTGCTGACGAATTGCAAGAATGGAATTTCGAGCTATGAAATCGCCCGCGACTTGAGCGTTACGCAGAAAACTGGATGGTTCATGCTCCAGCGCGTACGCCTTGCGATGCAGGCTGGTTCCTTCTGGGACAAACTCGAAGGCGAGATAGAGGCCGACGAAACCTTTATCGGCGGACTCGCCCGCAACATGCACAAGAACAAGAAGGCTAAAATCACGGGCACGGGCGGAAGCGGAAAGGCTATCGTCATGGGATTGCTGGATCGTCATTCCAAGCAGGTCCGCTTGGTTCATGTCGCGGACACCAAGGCTGGAACGCTCCAAGGCGTGATCCGCAAATATGTGCGCGGCGGCTCCTACGTCTTCTCGGATGCGTGGGCGGGCTATCACGGCCTTGATCGCGAGTACGTTCATCAAGGTCATCGACCATGCGGAGCGTTACGTTGACGGTAACGTGCATACGAACATGATCGAGAACTTCTGGTCGCTTCTGAAGCGCGCTCTGAAGGGAACCTATATCAGCGTCGAGCCGTTCCATCTGTTCCGCTATTTGGATGAGCAGGCGTTTCGGTACAATCATCGCAAGGTCAATGATGGCGAGCGCTTCGAGCGCGTGATGCGCGGCGTTATCGGGAAGCGCCTGACCTATAAAAACCTGACGGGAAAGGCCGATCCTGCAATCCCCGCTCCCGCGCTTAGTTGATCGCCAACATCGAGGCAAATCGCGATGTTTCACGGTCGCCGAAAAAAGGCGTAAAGTGGAACCATGCCGAGCGACAGCCGATCCAATTCAGACTCGCCTTTCCCGCGCTTCGAGCGGGTGCTGAAGGCGTTGATCCAGGTTCCGAAGAAAGAAGTTGAAGAGAAGGCCGCACAGGAGCGGCGTAAGCGGCGCGCCCGCAAACGCACGGCATAAACGGAAGGAGTTTCAGACGATGGCAAAGGTAGCCCCCTACCATACCAATTCGCTCGAATATCCGCCTTCGCATCGGAACGTCTATCACGATCACGATGATTGCCCTGACGGGAGGCGCATCAAACCGCAACATCTTCAGCGCGGGACGGGCAACAAGCCCCGCTGCGATGCATGTATTAAACTCGGTTAGCACGGGCGCTCCCGGAAGATTATTTCCCAATAGGGGCCGTTCGGCTCGTTTGAATCAAGCACGCACCATACGCGCCGCAGAAACAGGATCGGCAAGCCGTGGGCGAGACATACGCCCACGGCACGCCATCCCGCCTCTGGCGTCCCATGGAATCTTATTGTTGGCTCTGGATACGAATGTCGCGCCCCTCCTTCGCATGATTCAAATGTTTCGATCCCGCATTCCTGAAGTCGTTCGACCGCCTTGCGGATACCGGCATCCAAGCCCCTACTATCGCCATCCAACCATGATGGCGAGTGACCGCCCGTTGGCAGCGGCGATCCCTTCCATTGCTTAGATTTGCGTTTTTTTGTAAGAACGTTACGCATGAAAATAATCAGGCTCATGGCGAGCGCATCTGTCGCGGCTGCTTTTCTCCTTACGGGATGCGCCAGCCAACAACAGAAGTCGATTGATGCCGAGGTCGCCAGCATGCCCATCATCTGCGCCCAAGGTGAGGATTGTGAGGTAAAGTGGGGGCGCGCAGTTACTTGGGTTACGCAGAATTCTTCTTGGAAAATTCGCAATTCGACTGACATGCTGATTACGACAGAAAACGCAGCAGTGGGCAGCGGTGATACGCATCCATCGTTTAGCATTTTGAAAACAGCGCAAGGTAACGGTAAATATCGCATCGACTTCCAAGCCGCGTGCGATAATATTTTTGCCTGCAATCCATCCGTCAACACACTGCGCGATAGCTTTTACTCGGCAGTCGTGCCCGAAGAATATCATCAGATTGTGGCCTCGCATCCCCAGCCATGAAAATCGTAACTCTTTGCGTAATTGCGCTCGCGCTCTGCGGATGCACGCACACGGCTACTTCTCAGATGGCAAATGGAAGCCATTGCGAGACGACGATGCACAGCTATCCGTTCTATACCCACATTGAGTCTACGTGCTGGGATAAGGACGGTAAGGTTCTCTCCTCTAGCGAAGCGCATTGATTACCCTTTAGGCTTACGTGGCATATCGTCGGCCCTCACTAGGTCGGGCCAGTATTTATCTATTGCCGTTTCATCCCATAGTTCGCCGCCGTCGAATCGTAGGATGAATTGGGGCGAGGACGTGTCTCCGAAGCGTTCAAGCAACGGAGAGAGGACGCCAGTTATCATACGCTGGCGAGTAAAATATGCGAGAATGTCCGCTGCCTGTAATGGCGTGAACACGTCATCGACCGCGAAGCCGACGCTAACGATCATCTCGCGCAGGTCTTTGTTCTTTTCTTGAGCGCATAGACGCGAGATTAGTCTGTAACACTGAACTGAAAATTCTTCGTCATCATCGAAGGTGATCGCTAGCGACAATGGATATCCAGCATCGGCAAAAATGTTACGGATTCGCCTCAGTAGCCGTTGCGTGTAAAAACTTTTGGGGTCTTTAGGTGGTTTCCCTGCTACTTGAAATTTGCGGCGGAAATATTTCCCATCGACGCCCACACCGAAGCCAAACTGCACGCGCTCGCGAATTTTGTCTATGAACTCTGATAAAACTCTGTTCGCGTCGTTCTCATCCCAGCCGCGCATTTTGCATTCGTTGTAAAACTCAGCCATGTGGATTTTCTTAAATCCGTGCTTAGCGAGTAGCTCAAACCACTCCGTTTCAAAAGTGTTCCAGCTTTTGCCGTCAGAGAGAAAGCCGCAGAGACAGATCAAGCCGTCTTTGTCGTGCCATTTCCCGCTCTCATCGAAATAGGCAAAGAGAAACATCGTCAGCGCCGGTTTCCGTCTGCGACGCGCTCGCATAGCCATTGCAGCGTGATGGTCTGCATAAACTCCCGAAAATCCGGATTGCGGAGAGAGCATTTACGTTCCCTCCCGCGTTCGCGCAAAAAGCCCATGCTTATTACTAATCCCCCGTTCGGGATTAGTCAAGTATATTATTGCCCTAATTAGAACCGGAATCGCTGTCGAACCGGGTTTCGTGCATTCTCTTGAGTGTCTTTGCATCTCGGGTCTCTCGGGTTTGACAATGGGTCAACAACGGAAAAGTCATGATTGAATTTGCGCAGACACAATAGCAACGATTTCGATCCCGACCACATCAATACGGCGTATGTCGAGCGCCGGAATCTCAGCATGAGGATGGGCGTCCGGCGCTTTACGCGGCTCGCGAATGCCTTCTCAAACAAGCTTGAGAATCACGTTCACGCGCTCTCAATTTACTTCATGCATTATAATTTCGTGCGCATCCATCAGACGCTGCGGTGCACGCCGGCGATGGAAGCCAAAGTGACGGAGAAACTGTGGTCGCTTGAAGATATGGTCGCGCTCGTGGACGAATGGGAAGCCACTCAGAAGGTGGACGAGGCGCAAGATTCAAACTGACCCGCGACCAAGCCGTCGATCGAA
Source organism: uncultured delta proteobacterium (assembly GCA_963761255.1). Lineage (GTDB taxonomy): Bacteria > Desulfobacterota > Binatia > Binatales > Binataceae > DATGKG01. The sequence continues at coordinate 347,596 of CAVXGH010000005.1, read as the reverse complement.
GTTGTCAGGTGAGCTTGCTGATTGCTACGGTTTGATTTCGACACGCAAGTCACGACCGGGAAATCAAATTGGGGCAGCAGCAGATTGAGGCCGAGCGGATGGCGGTGATGGTCAGGTTGGTAGGCAGATTCGGCCCCTGCCGCTAGCGGAAGAGCGGAGAACCCTTTCAGATGCCGTGTTGCGCATTCGCCGCGTTCATCATCAGCCAGATTGTGCTTGGCTTCGGCGCGATCAAACGCTTCGTGCTGAGGTCGGAAGATTCACTCTCCGACGCGCCGAATAATCCCGCGACCGAATGGCGCCTGGGCGATGCCTCGGCCGCGATTGCGCCCTCGCGGCGGCGCTTCGGAGTGCGCGCGCTCGCATTCGCCGCATCGATTGAAATCCTACTCGCGGTAGGTGCCGCGTACGGCTACCACCTTCACGCTCATCATGCCGAAGGTCAGGCCGGCATCGGCAAACTGACGATTTGTTCCCGCGTGCGATAAGTTTCGAGGAGAACCACCATGGCCGTCATACCCAGCGAAATCGCTCAACCTTTCATTCGCCGCGAATCGATCGTCGGCCCGGTGACCACCGCGCGCCATCGGCGCAACGCGATGATCTACGCCGCGATGTGCATCCTCGGGATGCTGCCGACGCTCCTCGCGATGTCGCCCGAGATGCAGGCCTTTGGGCTGGGGCTATGGATTCCCGGCGGCGGATTTCTCTCCGTCGGCGGATGGGCGATCCTGCTCTTCCCGGTGACCATCGCGGTCTTCGCGCTCGCGGTGTTCGCATGGTTCGGCGCCGGAATGGTTCTCGCGCCCATCATCGTGTGGCTCGGCGCCGCGCTGCTGGCCGGGCATATTTCCGGGGAGCCGTGGTTCCTCGCGCCCTACCTGGTCGCCGCGACGGTGGTAGGAATTGCCGCCTATGAGTATCGCCGCCAGCACGCGCGCAAAACCGAGGAACTCGCGAAGCTCGAGGCGCGCAAGCGCAGCATCGGGACCGCGATTTCAGAGGCCATCGAAGTTGCGGCACCGGTGCCTGCGACTGGCGATCGCGAGCTGACCGCCGAGGACCTCGCCGCCTTGCGCTACGGTTTCGATCGCGCGCTCCAACCGGTCGGTCAGCTCAACGGCTACGACAAGGTCGATCAGTTCCAGACCTCCGCGCTGCGCTATCAGATCAATCACCTCGGCTACGGCCTCGGCATGCTGCAGTGCATGTACACGCCGAGCTTTCATGGCTACCTGTCACAGGCGCAGCGCAACCTCATCGAGCTCTATCTCGACAAGCGCATCTGGGGCTACTGGCTGTGGGAATCGGCCTGGGGGCATCTGAATGTCACCGATCCCGACCCCGCCGCGAAGGACAACATCATGCTCACCGGATGGCTCGGCATCCAGTTGTGCATGTACATGTCGAACACCGGGGACCGCCGCTACGCGGAGCCGGGCAGCCTGCCGTTTCGGCGCAACCAGCATCGGGTGTTCAATCACGACGCGCACACCATCGCGCAGTCGGTGATGAAGAATTTCCTCGATTCGGAATTCTGCCTGTATCCATGCGAGCCGAACTGGGTCTATCCGATTTGCAACCACTACGGGATGACCTCGCTGGCAATTTACGATCGCGTGTTCGGCGCCAGCTTCGTTCCGAAGATCCTCGATCGCTGGCTGCACAATCTCGACACCGAGTTCACCGATTACAGCGGCAGCGTAATTGGCCTGCGCTCCTCGATCACCGGGATTCGGTTTCCGTTTCCGGCCGGCGATGCGGGCTTTGCGGGCTTCGAAAATTGTTTCGCGCCCGATCGCGCGCAGCGGATGTGGGCGACCGCGCGCCAGGATTTGAAATACATCATCAAGCCGGATTCCAGCGGCGCGCCGCGCATGATGCTGCCCGGCAAGGGCTTCGACTTCGGCAACTACAAGTCAGGCTTCGCCGGCGCCTACGCGATGCTGATGGACACCGCGCGTGAATTCGGCGATTACGAAATCGCCGAGGCCGCGCAGCGCGCGCTCGACCAGGATTGCGGCCGCTCCGACGACGGCGGCGTGCTGCGCTACTCGAAGGGCTCCAACCTCTCGAATGCGATGGCGATGCGCGCGCGCATCCATCGCCGCGACGACTTCCGCCGCACCATCGCGGAAGGTCCTCCCGAGGCATCGCTGCGCGGCCCAATTCTGACCGACGCGAAATATCCCGAGGTGCTGGTCGCGAAGGCCTTCAGCAACGGCGACGACCTCGCCCTGGTGCTCTATCCCGGCGCGAACCCGGGACCGCAGCAAATCAAGGTCGAGCGGCTGAAGCCGGGTGCGAATTACGCGATGCGTAACGGCTCCGAGCACGCCTTCACCGCTGACAATAACGGCGCAGCGTCGCTGGCGATCGAACTTCAAGGCCGCACGCCGATCCATATCGTGCCGGCAAACTGATTGGAGGAAATGAGAACTAGATGGCATCCAACGAACTGGTGATTGACGCGGACGGGCACATCCTCGAGCCGCCTGACATGTGGGACAACTACCTGGAGCCGAAGTATCGCGAGCGCGGCATCCATATCCGCGTCGGTGACGACGGCTTCGAGTACCTCGAGATCGATAAGAAGCGCGCGGTGCTAACTCAGCGTGGCGCCCTCGGCGCGCTCGGCGGGATGGGCCGCAAAATCGAGGAAGCGCGCAAACTGCGCGAATCGATCGCGCGCGGCGACCAGGTTCCCGAAGGCGGCTTCGCGTTCATGCCGCGCCCCGAAGACACCTACCTGAAGGGCTGCGCATTCGGCGCGATGAATGCCAAAGAGCGTCTGCAACTGCTCGACAAGGAAGGCATGCAGCGCGCGCTGCTGTACCCGACCATCGGGCTATTGTGGGAAGCCGAGCTGTTCGACGCCGAACTCTCCGCCGCTTACTGCCGCGCCTACAATCGCTGGATCGCGGATTTCTGCCGCGACTCCAACGCCCGCCTGATTCCGATCGCGCATCTCTCGCTCGGCGATCCGGCCGAGGCGGCGCGCGAGCTCGAGCGCGCGGTGAAAGACGGATGCAAGGGCGCGTTCGTCTGCCCCTTCACCATCACCCGGATTGCGCACGGCGATCCTCGCCACGACGTGCTGTTCGCCGCGGCGCAGGACCTCGACGTGCCGCTCGCGGTACATCCGACCTTCGAGCCGCCGAAATTCGGCATCCATCATCGCTTCGACGGGATGGAGTGGGCGTCGTGGTACGCGGATCTGTTCGCGGCGCAGGGCGTGCAGCATGCGTTCGCGACTTTTTTTCAGTACGGCGTCTTCGATCGCTTCCCGAAGCTGCGGGTGGTGGTGCTCGAAGCGCAGGCGGGCTGGATCGGCTATCTGCTCGATCGCGCCGACGCAATTTACAACGGCACCATCCTCGGCAGCACCGTCAAGTTGAAGGAAAAGCCGTCGTACTATTTCAAGCGGCAATGCTACATTTCGGCGGATCCCGACGAGCGCACCATCTGGGCGATGGCGCAAATCGTGGGCGACGACAAATTTTTCTGGGCCACCGACTATCCGCATCCCGATCATCCGGGCAATTACCTCGAAGAGCTGCAGGGGATGATCCAGGGCATGACCCCGGCGGCCCGCCGCGGCGTGCTCGGCGAGAATGTCGCAAAAGCCTACAAGCTGGGCCAGTAGGGGTTTGGGGTTAAGATGAAAGTAGGCGCCGGGATTCATACGCTGCACACCGCCGATTGGGAACGCGTCGATGCCAGGGACTGGTCGCGTCCACCGGCGATTCCCGATCACGTCGCGCTCGAACAGACCCTGGAATTGGGCGATTTGGTCGAGCCGCTCGGCTTTGACTGCCTGTGGGCATCGGAACATTTCGGCAGTCCCTACGGCATGGTCCCCAACGTGCTGCAATGGCTCACCTACTGGGCCGGCCGCACCGAAAAAATCGACGTTGGATCGATCGTGGTCGTGGTGCCGTGGTGGAATCCGGTTCGCCTCGCGCATGAAGTGGCGATGCTCGACATCCTGCTGCGCGGGCGCCAGTTCAAAATGGGCGTCGGCCGCGGCATCGCGCCCGATGAGTATGGCGCGCTGGGAGTTCCGCAGACCGAATCGCGCGAGCGCTTTCGCGAGACCATCGAGATCCTCAAGCTGGGTCTGACCAAGCAGCGTTTCTCTTACGACGGCGAGATTTTCAAGGTTCCCGAAACCAGCATCCGGCCCGGTCCGCGCCACCCCGACATCGGCGAGAAAATCCTCTGCGCGTTCAATACGCCTGAGTCGATGGTGATGGCGGCGGAGATGGGCTTCGGGCAACTCTTCGTGCCCGCCACGCCGGTCGAGGAGATGCGCAAGAACGTCATCAAGTACAACGCGATTCGCGCGACCCGCGGCCTCGGGCCCGATCAGCCGACGATTTATCTGTGGGGCTACTGCGTGCCGAAAGCCCGCGACATCGGGAAGGGCGTCGGCTACTTCCGGCGCTACCAGGGCGAGGCCGCGACGCACTACGGCTTCGGTGACATCGGCCGCTTTGCGAAAATCAAAGGCTACGAGTCATACGCCGATTTCAGCAAGACGCTCGGCGGTATCGGCGCGCCGCGTTACGACAATCCCTTCGATGATCCGTTCCTCGCGAGCCAGGCGATCGGCACGCCCGAGCAGATCATCGAGCGCGTCGAGCGTTTGCAAAAGATGACCGGCGTGAAGGAAATCATGCTGGTGTTTAACTACGGTGGCATGCCGCACGCCGAATCGCTCGCGAGCATGAAGCTCTTCGCGAAAGAAGTGCTGCCGGTGCTGAAGCGGATGCCGACCCCGATGATGACTGAGAGTGGCGCGCCGGCGAACGCAGCGAGCGCAGCCGCGAAGTAGCGGACGGAGGATCTCACTATGGCTGGCGTCGTCGATGGTGACAGCCACTTCATGGAACCGCTCGATCTTTTCGAGCGCCACATCGATCCGCACCTGCGCGATCGCGCGGTAAAGATCGCGGAAGATCCGGTGACGCATAAACGCGCGATGGTGGTGGACGGCAGGCCGATGCGGCTGCGCGATGTCGATGAAGTCCTCGGCATTCTCAGCGGCTACGGGCAGAAGGAAGAGGGCGGCACCATCAGCACGTTCGATCGCTACGCGGTTTACAGCGCCGATTTGCAGGACATGACCGCGCGCACGCGTTTCCTCGACGCCGAGGGCATCGCCAGCCAGGTCATCTATCCGAGCCTCGGGATCATCTGGGAAGGCGAGGTCAGCGACCCGGAGTTAGCAGACGGGTTGTGCCGGGCGTACAACCGCTGGGCGTTCGATTTGGTCGCGGGCCATCGCGAGCGCCTGTTTCCCGCCGCGCACATTTCGCTTCGCGAGCCCGCGCTGGCGGTGAAGGAGATGCAGCGCGTGGCGAAGCTCGGATGCCGCGCCGCGTTCATCGCGGCGATGCCGATTGCGGGCAGGAGCTTCGGGCATCCGGCGTATGACTGTGTGTGGGCAGCGGCGCAGGACCTCGATCTGGCGATCGCGCTGCACGTCGTCTCGCATCATCACTATATGGGCAGCGAGTTTTATCGCGATCCCAAACCGGGGCTGATGTACTTCACGATGAATCTGCTGCAGGACGCGCGGCAGTCGCTGCTCACGATGCTGGTGGACGGCGTCTTCGAGCGCTTTCCGCGCTTGCGCGCCGCCACCATCGAGGCGATGGCGGGATGGGTCGGCGAATGGCTCGAGCGCGTCGACTATCGCTACAAGTACATGGGGCATACCTCGGGGATGAAGCGGCCGGTGTGGGAATATTTCGCGCGCAACATCTGGATCAGCGGCGACCCCGAGGAAAAGATGTTCAAGTACGTCGTGCAGTTCGCCGGCGACGACAAGTTTTTCATCGGCTCCGACTATCCGCATGCAGAAGGCTTCGTGCATCCGGTGGCGAAGGCGCGCGAGCATCTGAAAGAGTTGCCGGCCGCTTCGGTGGAAAAGATTTTGTCGAAAAACGCCCGCGACTTTTACCGGCTGTGAAAGAATGAAAGCACTGATCATCGGAGGGACCGGACCGACCGGCCATTTCATCGTCAACGGACTGCTTCGCCGCGGTTACGACGTCGCGATGTTGCACACTGGGCGTCATGAGGTCCCGGAGATTCCGGAACGCGTCGAGCATATCCACACCGATCCGTTTTCCGAGCCGGCGCTGCGCGAGGCGCTCGGCAACCGCACCTTCGATCTCACCATCGCGGCGTACGGACGCCTGCGCCGCATCGCGGAAATCATGCAGGGGCGCACCGCGCGCTTCATGTCGATTGGTGGAGTGCCCGCTTATCGCGGCTACATGAATCCGGGCGTGCTGCATCCCAAGGGCATGCCGATTCCGACCCCTGAAGATGCGCCGCTGCTGACCGTCGAGGCGGAAGATGGCAAGGGCTGGCGGGTGGTGAAGAGCGAGGAGACGGTTTTCGCGCATCATCCGGCGGCGACGCACTTCCGCTATCCGCATCTCTACGGGCCGTATCAAATTGCGCCACGCGAATGGAGCATCGTGCGCCGCATCCTCGACGGGCGGCGGGCGATCATCGTGCCCGAAGATGGCCTCTCGATAAATCATTGCGCGTACGTCGAAAACGCAGCGCATACGATTTTGCTCGCCATCGATCGGGCGGAAGCGTCGACGGGCCAGATCTACAATGTCGGCGACGAGCGCGTGCTCACTCTGCGTCAGGTCATCGAGGTGATTGCGCGCGCGCTCGGGAGCGATATCGAAATCGTCTCGATGCCGTGGGAGTTCGCGATTCCCGCGCGTCCGATGATCTCGCAGGCCGCCACCACGCATCGGGTGCTGGATATGACCAAGCTGAAGGTTCAGCTCGGCTATAAGGATGTCGTCGCGCCCGAGCGAGGGCTGGAAATCACCGCGCATTGGTTGAAAGCACATCCGCTCGACCCCGATGGCGGTGAGGTGAAAATTCTGCAGGACCCCTTCGACTATCGCGCCGAGGACGAACTCATCGCGGCATGGAAAAATCTTTGCGCAAGAATGCCGAAGGTAAAATTCGAGCGCGAGCCCGGCTACACCGCGGCCTACAGCGGCCCGGGCGGCAAGGCGCGCTCGCAAAAATTCAATTGAGGTGACGCATCATGGCAATCACAATCGAAAAAATCGGCACCATCAAAAATGCGCTCGGCGAAGGCCCGGTCTGGGACGTCGGCGAGAAGGCGCTCTACTGGATCGATGGCAACGCGCCGGCAATCTATCGCCTCGATCCGAAAACCAACGAGGTCAAGGAGTGGAAGACGCCGAAGCCGATCGGCTCGTTCGCCATCCGCGCCAACGGCGGCGCCATCTGCGCGATGACTGACGGTTTCTACTTCTTCGATTTCGCGACCGGCAACGCAACCGCGGTCAAAGACGGCATCGTCGCCAACGCGGGCACCACCTTCAATGACGGCAAGACCGACGCGCGCGGCCGCTTCATCGCGGGCACGCTGGATTCCAAATTCAAAACCTCGGCGGGCTCGATCTTCAGCCTCGATGCGTCGCTGAAGTGCAGCGTGCTCGAACCCGCCATCGGATGCACCAACGGTCCGTGCTTCAGCCCCGACAACAAAACCTTCTACTGCTCGGACAGCGTGAGCCGCACTATCGCGGCGTATGACTATGACCTCGCGACCGGCAAGGTTTCCAACAAGCGCGAGTTCGCGGCGATCAAGGGCCTCGGCGGGGTGCCGGACGGCGCGACCATCGATGCGGAAGGCAACATGTGGTCATGCATCGCGGGCGGCGGCAAGATCGTGTGCTTCAGTCCCGACGGTAAAATCGCGCGCACGGTCGAAGTTCCAGTTCCGATCATCACCAGCGCGATGTTCGGCGGCGACAACCTCGACGTGATGTATGCGACCTCGATCGGCAGCAAGACGCTAGGGATGGAGCCGGGTCCCGACGGCGGCAGTCTCTACGCCATCAAGGGTCTGGGCGTGAAGGGCAAGCCGGAGCCGCGCTTCGCCGGCTGAGGGCCTTAGCGTATCTCGATAGCGCGATGCTCTCGCAGCGATTGCTGGGTGGCGAGCGAGAGTTTGAGCGTCTCCAAAGCGCGCTCGGGTGCGAGGATCGCGGGATCCGCTTCCTTTCGGATGCATGCGATGAAATGTCGCAGCTCCTTTTCAAAAGGATTGTGCTCCGCGATGGCGACCACCTCCTTTTGCCCCTGCGACGGATAGAAAATGAACGCGCTCCTGGGCGGTCCATCTTCGAAAACGAGACTGAGCTCGAAGGCTCCGGCTTCCAACGCGACGCGAAAGCCCGCCGAGAAAGGAAAGCTCGCAGGCATGATGCCGCTGGCAAGCACTGTCGCCGTGCACGATCCTTCGTAATCCAGAACCGAGGAGATTTCCCCCGCGCCGCCACTCTCAGTGTTGACCGCGGTGGCTGTCAGACGGTGCGGCGGTCCAAGCAGCCATTGCACGAAGTCGAAATCGAAGGTCATCAGCTCAGTCGAGGGGTCACTGTAGTGAGCTTTGTGATCGGGCGCGCCCGGCCGGAGATAGGAGCCAAGCCGGTAGGTTACGATGCTCAGCATCCTGCCCAATGCGCCCGAAGTCGCGATGCGATGGACGTGTTCGTAGGCGGCAATCGACCGCATCAGCAGCCCAACCAGCAACAGCTTTCCCGATTTCCGCGCGGCTTCGATCATCGCTTCGGCGTCGTCCAGCGTGAGCGCAAACGGGGTCTCGCAGAAGACGTGTTTACCTCGCGCGAGCGCGGCGATTACGAACTCGCGATGATTCACCGAGGGAAGGCATACATCGATGGCGTCAATCGATGGGTCATTGATCAATACGAACGGATCCGTCACCGGCTGCGCGCCGCAGAGCTTCGCAACGGTCTCCGCGCGGTCGGGGTTACGGCTGAAGACGCCAACGATTTGCGCTGTCTCGATAGCGCGAGAGGAAATGGCATGCTCAGTGCCCATCGCGCCCGCGCCGAGAATTCCGACTCTGATCTTAGCTTCGGGCATGATTGTCCAGCGTAACAGCGATCGCAGCCGGAGCGCGAAGCAGAACGTCGCGAAGAAGCGGCTTCAGGCTGGGATAATGCGTGGTCGGCTCTTCCATCTCATGCATCTCGTTGACTTTGCCTTGAGCCTTGTCGCCCACGCGGATGGATGCCGCTTCTTTTTTTGCTTGAGGAGTCAATTTGCGATGATTTTAGCCTCAATAAGTTTCACTTGGCATTAGCGTGGCACCGGGTCAGTCTAAGGCCGCGAGGAGGTGCTGCGATGAAAAGATACCTTGCGGAATTCTTCGGAACCTTTGTGTTGGTCTTTGGTGGATGTGGCGCGGCGGTGTTGGCCGGCGACAAGATCGGATTCGCCGGAGTTGCGTTTGCCTTCGGGCTGTCACTGCTCGCGATGGTTTACACCATCGGGCCCATCTCCGGATGCCACGTCAATCCTGCCGTGACGCTAGGTTTGCTACTCAGCGGCAAGTTCGAATCGAAGCACGTGCCGGGATACATCATCGCGCAGATACTGGGAGCAATCGTTGCGGCCGCCGTTCTTTTGATGATCGCGACGGGCCGCAATGGCGGTTATGATCCCGCGCTCTCCGGATTCGCGGCGAACGGCTTCGGGGAGCATTCGCCCGGCAACTATGGCCTCGGGGCGGCATTCGTCGCCGAGGTGGTGCTGACATTCTTCCTGGTGTTCACGGTGCTCGGCGCGACCGATGCGAAAGCTCCGGTGGGTTTCGCCGGCCTCGCGATTGGATTGGTGCTGACCCTGATTCATCTGGTGGGGATTCCGGTGACGAACACGTCGGTAAATCCCGCGCGCAGCATCGGACCCGCGATCTTCGTCGGGCGGATGGGCGATGGCGCAGCTATGGCTTTTCATCGTGGCGCCGCTGATTGGCGCGGCAGTTGCCTCGGCCGCTTACCAGATCATCCGTACTGAGGAGCCGGTGATCCCGGCGCGCCGCGCAGAGTCGGCGCTTCCGAGCGAGCAGCTCGAACGAACGATATAGCAGGGCTCGTATCTGCGCGAAGGCTCGAAGCTCAAGCCAGAATGACTATCAGTCGGTGTTGTGCTAGCATACTGTTGATTATATGGTGACGACGGCGCCGAGTTGGCGCCGTCGTCGTTTTGGAGCTCGAAAGCTCTAGACGAGAGCCGTTCTGGTTGAAAGTGCGTGATATAACTGAATAAAATTTGCAGCTACGTGCAAATGCTTCGATTGAGATGGTAGTGCACTTTTGAGCTTGCGAATGGGGGCGCCGATGTCGCTAAACGAATCCGCTGACAGAATAGACAACTGCTCACGACCATCGAAGGTTGGACGGACTCCACGCAGACGGTGGTCCTTTTTGACCTCAATGATTACTCCGGCGCTCTTTCTGGCGCTGGCGGGGATGGTGCTCGTCTCCCGCGCGCGCGCCGCCGTTTCAGCGCCGCCGAATATCCTCTTGATCGTCGTCGATGATCTCGGAATCGACCAGTGGAAGGTTTTCGGCTACGGCGGAAACAACCCGGCGCCGACCCCGAACATCGATACGATCGCCAATGCCGGGGTCAAGTTTCACAATATGTGGTCGATGCCGGCGTGCTCGAATGGCCGCGCGGCGCTTTTCACCGGACGCTATCCATTTCGCACCCGCGTCTATACCGCCATCGGGAGCGCGGACCTCGCGAATTACATGGTCAATCCGAACGAGATGACCATTCCTAAGCTGCTCAGGCAAAAAGGATACAAGAGCGGGCTGTTCGGCAAATTCCACCTGGGGACCCAGGACAACAATCCCTACGATCTGAAAATGGTCACCGCGCTGGGATGGGACTACTACGACGGATGGCTGGATGAAACCGGTGATCCCTCATCGATCGACACGACCGCTGGAGGAGTGTCGGAGCCGGGAACCTGGAGCTGCGGCTTCGTGCGCGATGCAACGGATCCTGGCGGCGCCGATACCGGCGCCTGCTATGCCCCGGACAACACCTGCCAGGTGATCATCAAAACCGGTGCCGAGGCGCCGGGGCGCATCTGCCGCGATAGTGGCGGCATTTTCGACCCCAACAAAACCTGCGTCAGTCCCGTCCCCGGCTACATCAACTTCGCCACGCTGAGTGGACATTATGTCTCGCCGTTGGTGATTGACAATGGAAACGGTTCGCCCGACGCGGTGCCCCCGACCGACTTGCGGGCGCGCACCTATCGAGGAATCGAGCAGGTCGGCGCCGCTGTCAGTTGGATCAATCAACAACCCAAAAATCAGCCGTGGATGGCGAGTGTGACCTTCGCGATTGCGCATACGCCACTGATGCAACCGCCCAGCGTATTGCTGCCTGCGAATGCACCCGACACCAGCAACCTCGACTGTTCGAGCCTCATCGATCAAAACGTCATCAATGCTCAGATGACGCAGGCGCTCGATACTCAGGTTGGCAATCTCCTGATCGGAATCGGGCTTGCCACGCGCGCTTCCAATGGCCAGTTGATCTACAACCCGCGCAGCAACAACACCTACGTCGTTTTTGTTACCGACAATGGAAGCACCGGCACGGTGGTCAAGAGCCCATTCGATGCGAGCCGCGCGAAGTTCGACCGCATATCAGACCGGCGTATGGGTCCCAGGATTTGTCTCCGGTCCTGGAGCGAAGAAGGGCGGCCAGGTGAACCGAATGACCAACATCGCGGACCTTTATCAGCTTTTCGGCGAATTGGCCGGCATCGATGTCCATGCGAGCACTCCCGCGATCGTTGACGCTGAATCATTGCTGCCGTATCTAAGCCGACCGGCTCGCCCGAGCATTCGCCAAACCAACTACACCGAGATCGGAACCAATCAACATGCCAACGGCGAGATCAACGGCCCGTGCCAATACGGCGGAGGCATCTGCACCCAGATCGCGCCGACCCAAGGCGTGTGCGAAGACAACAATGGAACCTGGTGGGGCGCCGGCGCGACCGACCCTGTCACCGCGGGCATTCCGCCCAATGGCTTCAAACTGTGCTGCGAAGTGGCTCAATGGCAGGCCGATCATCCGTCGCAGAATCCGATGGTGACGCAAATCTATCCGCTCGAAGCCAGGGCGATTCGTAACGACAACTTCAAACTGGTGATCAACAGCTATGAGGCATACGACGCGGCGTCTGACTCATGTATGCCCACCACAACCTCGGAATTTTATAAAATCAACGAAAACGTTCCGACCCCGCTCCTCGACGAGGCGGGCGACGACCTGCTCACCAATCAACCCAAGCTGACTCCGCGCCAGCAGAACAACTTCAACTCCTTGAATGCCGCGCTCAACACGCTGTTGGCTTCGCAGCCCATCTGCCCCGGCGACATCAACCTCGATGGGGTGGTGAACTACCTCGACATCGCGGAATGGGGAAACCTGATGGCGATTAGCCCCGGCTCGAGTTGGGCCGATATCAACCAGGATGGGGTGACTGACGACGCCGACTTGGCGATCATCCTGCAAAACCAGGGAATCTGTCCGAGTTGATGAGGCCAGCTTCGTAACGCTACCACTAACGCGACTCTGAGGAAGATTCGAGATATGAAGATTTCACGTTTTTCGCTTGCCCTGGTGATGTGTTTGGCACTCTCGGCGATCGCCGGGTTCGCCATGCCCGCTTCGTCGCACGCCCAGTCGAGCCCGATGAAGGACGACATGGAGCAGCTCGCGATCGATCTCCATGTTGGGATGGATCGATCAACCCTCACGCCCGCGCAGAAGGAGCAACTGCGCGATGATTTCAAAGAGCTGCGCCGGGCGCATCAGAACCACGAAATGTTCGCCTCGATTCGCGCCGCGCGCAGCATCAAGACGGCGCTGAACAGCGGCGCTTTCAAGCCCGAGGACCAGGCGCGTATCAAGCAGGATATCCAGGCGATCAAGGAAGCGCGGGAAGACACCCCTTAAGGATGCGCACGATGCGAAAAATCCCGCGCGCTTGATCAGCGCATGTTTCCCGACGATGGAGCGCTCACTTGGAGCGCTCCATCGAAGCCGCCCGGGCTAGTACGCGGTGTAGGGGCCGGGACCCAGCGGCGATGAAGTCCCATCGATGCTGAGGTAAACGGTGCGCCCGAAAAAGAACGGCAATCCCCAATCGAAGCCGTCGAATTTGGAACCTCCATCATAAGTGCCGGCGACGTTATCGAAAGCGGCACCGTTCGAGTTCAGCAAAGTCTGGGCATCCGCGACCGAGAAGGTGACGGCTCCGGACACGGAACCGCTCACGCTCTTGTTGGTTGCGCTTTTCGACAACGTGTCCGCGGGACAATACAAACCGGCGAACGCCGAGTTCTCGGAACATTCGCGGATGCTGCCGTCATTGAAAAAGTAGAGCGCCGAGCCGGTATCGAAGAAGCCGCCCGCGGTGACACCGTTGTACACCGTATTGATGTCCAGGTAGTCCTCGCTGTTCAGGTTGGAATTTTCAGCATAGACCTTCACCGCGCCCGGCTGGTTATCGCTCGCGGTACCGATGCCGAAGTAGAGCGTGCCGTTGACGGTTCCCTGACCATCCGCCGCGACCGAAGGCAAACTCACCACGACGCCGTTATTGTCGACCGGAAGAGCTGATACTGGATTCGGAACCACGTCCACGCTCGGCGGCCCATCGTTGAGCAGCGAACAGTTCTCTCCGGAACAATTGAAATAGTCGGTGAAAATTTCATCGTTGGAGCCGCCGCCGACGCCGAGCAGGCCGTTGAAGCCGGTTTCCTCAGGCGAGGACTCCAGTTGGCTTCCCTGCGTGCAGTCGCGCGGCGCCGGCGCAAATGCGTTGATATCGTCCATCACCTGGATCGGGATCTTGATGGTTGGTTCATTGGCGATTTTCACATCCACGGTGGAGACGCCGCCCCAGGTCGAACCTGATCCGAAGAAGGCGCATTCGCCGATGTCGCTGCCGTTATTGATGTTCGGCGTAATCCCCAAGCCGGTCAGTTGCGAACCGAAGACGCGCAGTCCGAACGACCCGGTATCGATAAGAACATCATTGATCGTCGCGCAGTGAGAGGTTCCGGTCGCGCAAACCGTGATGGTCGCCAATGGCTCATTGGTGTCTTCGAGCGGACCGGCGGTCACCGAAAACGGCAATGCGTTCGCGCCCGCCGCCGGCGATGGGGTAGCCGTCGGGGTCGGCGTCGTCGTAGTGGTCGGAGTTGGCCCGGCCACAGTCGGAGTTGCAACCGGTCCCTTCGCGCTGCCGCTGAGCCGGATGGTTAGATGATCGTTGGACGCGGGGCTGCAGTTGGAACAATCAACCGTTACGTCCTGCCGGATGGTTTCCTTCGCGGTCGGCGCGAACTGCACCGATATGGCCTGCACTTGTCCCGGTGACAGCGAATATGAACCCGCGCCGGCGGTAAGCGTAAACGGCGATGGCTGCGATGGCGCTGTGACAATGACATTCGCATCGGCAGTGCCGGTGTTTTTCAGATTCACGGATTTGGTCGCGATCGCCTTCACGGTCCCAAATGCGATCGATCCTGCCACCGTCAGATGCGCGATCGGAGTTTTAGCCTTGGCAGCGCCGGAATCGGAATCGAGCTGCGCGAGTGCAGCAGTAGCAATCGTCAGCGTGCCGATGAGTACGATGAACGCCCAACCAACCAACCACCGCTTCATTTGACCACCGCTTTGGCATCCACGCCCGAGGGCGCAAGGCCAGGAGCATAGGCGCGGCCCACCAGGTGGCCCATATGACCGCCCATCACCACAATCGTATGCGGAGTCTGAATCATCTCATGATGCAGATTCCGATGATGTTTAAGGCTCATCGCTGAGACATATTCGGGGTAGTACGAGCCGAGCAGGACGCTCAGATCAGGCGGACGGCGGCCATTCCATGCGACGCCGAATGTCGCCCCTGAGGGAGCGGCGTATTCACGCACCGTCGTTCCACTTTCAGTGACGAAGCTGTTAACTTTGTATCCTCCGGCTTGCCCGGTCGCTTCTTTCGAAGGCTGCGGCATATTGCCATGCATCGCGGCCGCATCGGATTCGATCGAAGCAGCATCGACGCCGAGGCCGGCCCGTGCCGGAGATATCGGCGCCCCGAGGAAGCATCCGGTCAGCACGGTGGCCAAGGCCAATTTCCTCAGCCGAATCGAGGCTATTTTCATCGTAAACCTTTCGCGGGTATTGCTTCGCAAAAAGCACTTTGCGGTTTCATCATACAACAGACGTATCAAGCCGAGGTTTCGTTGCAGCTACGATCTAGGATCGCGCAATTTTCTTGACGGAGAAGTGCCGGTCCTCGCAGCGCGCGAGGTTTTCGACATAGCGCGGGCGGACGTGAGTCGTTTGCGGGGATTATGATATTTCGGCGCCCGGATGGACGCCGAAATCGTTCAGGGCGTGGCTTCGATTTGCAATTACTCGGGCACGGCTTCTCCCGAGCCGCCGAATTCTTTTGGAAAATCCTTCAGCTTGGGCAGTCCATCGCGCATCGGCAGCACGGTCTCGGAATAATTCACGTGCACGGCAGGGGCGAACTTCAACGTCGGCAGCGTCGCGGCAAAGACGTCGATCATTCCCAGCGGCGGATGATTGGTCATCAGATGGCCACCGCACTTCTTGCAATACTGCCGATGGCTGAGGTCAGTTTTCTTGAACGTCGCGATATTGTCGGCGCCCGCGGTGACCTTCACCGCCTCGGGCTTCCACAGCGAGAAGGCATTGACGGGACCGCCCGACCACGATCGGCAGGATCGGCAATGGCAAAATCCCATCGCTTCGGGATCGCCGGAAACCTCGATTTTGACCGCCCCGCAGAAACATTCGCCTTTATGTGATGCCATCGTTGTCGTCTCCTGATTTGTCTTCGAATACCCGGCTACGTAGCTTATCCAACCGCGTGATCTTCGACCAGCCGGATAATCCGACTGACTCGCAGTCGAAACGATGCTACTATGGGATTGCGGCGCCCAGATGGGCGCCGTCGTCGTATGAAGGCATGGCGAAGCAATGCGGAATTACATAAACGAACCCACCGCGAGCGGTGGTCCCGAGGTTTCGCGAAGGACCTCGATTGGCACGACGCGGGAATTAAAACGCTGAAACAAACCCACTACGACGCGGTCGGAGATTCGCGAAATTACCAAACGAAGCCAAATACCTCAGGTAAATGCTGGAGTTCGGGGAAATCGATGATCCTCCACCACCGGTCGCGCAGCGCGACCGGCCCTCACCCGTCTGCCACAGTTGTCGCCAAACCGCAGAGCGACAACTGCGCCTTCCACCCTCCCTCGCTTGCGAGAGAGGGGACAGGAAAAGAAGCAAAAACAAACCCACTTCGATGACAGGGAAACGCGAGGCGTAACTGCCCGAAATCATTGAATATTTGCTATAGTTACCGACACGACGTTAGGACATTTTCCGCTTCCGGTTCGCTTCTCCTGGAGGGAGAGGGGATAGGGGAGAGCTCTACTTCTCCCGCGACCCATAGCTCACCGACAGCCCCGCCCGCGCATCGGATTGGATGCCATACTGCGGGATGGGATAGCGCAGCCCATTGGAGGCCAACCGCTTCATCCCCTCGATGGTCTTCGGAAGGAAGTGCGGCGGAATCGCCATCAGCATCTCCTCGTCGAGGACGCCGCCGTAGCGCCGCTCCGCATAGCACGGTATCGAGAGGCTTGGCTCGCCCGTCTTGAGCGCGCGGCCCCATGAATCGGCGCAGGCCGACTCGCCGACGACGCCCCATTGGAACTTCTTGTAGCCCGCCCATTGCAGCCCGTTGATGAAGATGATCATCTGCCCCGGAGTGCCATAGATGAGGCATATGTCGGGAGGGTTGAGGCGTCCCGCGGCCAGCGGCGACACCGCCATCGCGAGGTAGCGCCCGTGCGGCGCGGTGTCCATCGCATGCTGATGGTCCGACGAATCCTTCAGCGTCGAATACCATACGCCGGCCATCGCCTTACCGGAGAGCCAGTCCTCGTCGCGCGGATGCAGCCCGATGACGGCGCCACATTGCGCGCCGACCAGGTCCTTCATCGTGATCCCGACGGTCCATCCCAATCGCGCGGCCTGCGCGACGATCTGGTCGGTGGTGTGAATCGACTTGGGCCTGCGTATCTTCGGGATGGCCTCCATCTCCTCGACCGTCGCGAACATCTTCATGCCGATGGGCGTGGTGCGCAGGCGCAGCAGCGCGTTGAGGTCGTCGATGAGCGCCTTCCAGTCGTAGGCAGTTGATTCTACGGGTACGTCTTGTGGCATGAACATCGGTTTAGCGAGCGCTGGGTGCATTTGGCAAGCGCGATGTGATGGCAAATAGCAGTAGACAGTCAGTGCCATCAGGATGTCAGGCAGTGTCTCAATTCGAGCGGATGGGCCGTGGCGCGTCATCGTAGCGAGCTAACCGCGTGGACCGCGAGTTCGCATCAGAGCCAACCGGCGACGCCTATTGCGCTGTAATGGTAAAGGTAGCCCAACGACCATAGCTGAGACGGTTCGCATTACGTTCGAGACCCACGACGGCACACTCCTTGTATTCCCTAGGAGACCTCGCAGATGGGGTCGAGTTGCGTGGTGCATGTCTCAGACTGATACAAACCATCGTGTCAATGACACCTCCGCGCCAGTTTTGAACGGCCACCGGATTGCTGACTCTTCGCGCGTCTTCAGCAAAGCAACCTCGGAGATCCAGCTCCCCAAAGACAACCATCACGCGACGTGCGAAACCGCATCGATCTGTTCCCGCTTCATGGTGAAGCTGAGCCATCAGATGCGCACGCGGCTGGGCTCGATTGTGGGTGTCACCGAGATGATGCTCGAAACGGGCCTAAGCGACGCGCAGAAGGAATTCCTCGAAGCGGTTGCGGAAAGCGCGCAGGCGCTCGCCACCATGACGGAGGAAATCGCGGATTTTTCCCGCTGCCTGGTGGTGGGCGCGGAGCAACACGCCTATCAAAGCGACATAGATGGACTGGAGCGCGGCGCGGAAGCGTTTGACGCCAACCTTTTCGGAGACTCTGCGGCAGCATCGGGCATAGGAGCGGAGGAGATGCTTTCGAAAAACCCTACGGCTGGAAATCGTGCATTTAACGGCACCGCGAACTTCCGCACCCGCGTGCCGCCCGACACCGCGAAGCAGATTCGTATCCTGCTCGCCGAAGACCATCTGATGAATCAGCACGTCATGCTGCGGATGCTGGCGCGCCTCGGCTACACCGCCGACGCGGTATGCAACGGCGCCGAGGCGGTCGCGGCGCTCACTCGGAGTCCGTACGACATTGTATTGATGGATTGCCAGATGCCGGAACTCGACGGTTACGAAGCGACCCGCCAAATCCGCCGCGGCGGCGGCCGCTTCCGCAGCACCCCCATCATCGCGGTGACCGCCAATGCGATGGAGGGTGACCGCGAGAAATGCCTCGATTCGGGAATGAGCGACTACATGAGCAAGCCGGTGCTGGCGCAGACCCTCGCGACCACGCTGGAGAAATGGATTCTGCCCGAGGAGGTGGCGAGCGTGAGCAGCCCCGCCCCAGCGCTCTCGGCGACTTCCAATCTCGCCGCGCGATCCGCGGATAAGTCTTCACCAGAGTCTTCAATGCCGGAGACGGGACCGCCAAAAGTCGCCTCGCCAGAAGTCGTCGATGCGATCGACCCCGGTGCCATCGAGACTTTGCGCTCGATGGACTCCGGGGAAGAAGGCTTCATGGGGAAGATCATCGAGCTGTTTCTCACCGATTTGACCGAACGGCTGGCGGCGTTGAATGCCGCCGCGAAGATCCTCGACGGGTGCGCGCTCAAGTCGGTCGCGCATGCGCTCAAGGGCAGCTGCGGACATTTCGGCGCCAAAAACCTAGCCGCGCTATGCCGCAAGATGGAGCACGTCGGACTTCAACAGCCAGTCGGTGATCCGGCCGAGACTTTAGCTCAACTCGAAGCCGAAGCGGGCCGTGTCCGCCTCGCCCTGGAAGAAGCGCTACGAACCTCGTCCCCAAATTCCGTGACGATGGAGGAATCCGACTAATGGCGGTTGCCGCGAAGAACCTTCGTGATGAGAAAGTCCTCAGCCCCTTCATGATGGCGCGGGACAACCTTGTTGAAACCCTCAAAGGAAAGCGCTTTGGGCTGGTCGGCTTCGATCCCGAAGAAACCCAGGCGCTGCGCAGCGCAATCGATTTCGCCAGCGCCCGGATGCATTCGATCGCCGAGGATGTGCGCCATCCCAGCCTCACCACGCTCACGCCTTTCGATGCGTGCGTGATGAACCTTTCTTCCGAAGTCGCAAAGGCCGCCGGCGGTGCGGTCGATCTGCTGGCGCTGAGCCGCAAGCCCACCGTGATCATCGGCGAGCGCGATGAGGTGCTGGGCCACGCGTTCTCGCTCGCCAGCGCCACCCACGAATTTATAATCAGGCCGTGGACGCGCGAGGACTTCTACCTCCGCGCATTCATGGTGTTGCGCAACTCGGCCGCCGTCATCATCGACCAGCCGTCTCGCTTAGCCGCGGCGCGCACCGAACCCACCATCATCGTTGCCGACGACGACCGCACCACTATCATGATGGTGCAATCGATCCTGCGCACCTGGAGGATCAATTGCCGCGTCGCGCACAATGGCAAGGAGGCGCTCGAGCTCACCAGGGAAATCAGGCCCGACGCGTTGCTCCTCGATGTGGGGATGCCGGATTTGGACGGATTCCAGGTCCTCGCGGCATTGCGTTCCGATCCTGCCACGCGAAAGACGCCGGTGGTGATGCTGACCGCGGCGCAAAGTGAAGACGAGATCGTGCGGGGATTCGACCTCGGCGCCGACGACTATATCACCAAGCCATTTCGCGCGCATGAGATGCTGGCGCGACTCAAGCGGCTGGTGCGCAATCGCGAAGCTGCCTGAGGGCGCGCGTTCATTGATTCATCGCCGATCGTAATTGCTTGGGTCGGAAGCGCCGTGATACCTTGTTCCGTCGCAGCTACCTGCCTGAGGCGGCGTACCCAAGTGGTAAGGGAGAGGTCTGCAAAACCTCGATGCATCGGTTCGAATCCGATCGCCGCCTCCATTTTTCCCGTTGCTCCGATGGTCAATGCTCTTTAGGTCGGCGCGTCTGATTCTCCTGTAGTAGCGAACTTTGCGTAAGATCCGTTGTTTTCCTTCCTGCTCAGTGTCTCCGTGCCGCTGTGGTTTCTCTGCTTCTGATCCTAGCGCGACATCACCTCGCGATAGTGGCGCCAGATGCCGCGCTGCGTGGTTTCGTCGGTTTCATGTCCCGCGACGCCGCCGTTCTCCTTTACCTCGCGATGTAGCCCGCGCCGCAGCACCAGCCATTCGTTGACCCGCGCCTCGAAGCCGGCCTGATTGCGCTCATACGCTTCGATGTCATCCGGAGCGACGCGGCCGGCCGGACCGTGAATCATGTAGGTTTCGTTGAGGCGGCGGCGATTGATCTCTTCGGGCGCGCCTTTCAGGAGCGTCGGGAAATACGAAATGACCGTCTCGTCCACACTCAGTGGCTGAATGACGCGGAACTGATTCAGAATGAAAATGATGTTCGGGAAAATGCAGAAGTGCGGCGGACCCTCGGCGAGGATTTTCTCGGCGTGCGCGGAACCATAGTGCCCCTCCATCGCGGCGCGATACTTCGCGTCGGTTTCCTTGCTCCATCCGGGCGCGACGACGCGGCCGCCATTGCGCGTATGCACCGGGTTGAGGTCGAGCTGCGCGGTCCCGTTGCCGAGGTCGCGCGCGAGCGCGTCACTGCGTTCGCCGAACACCGATTCCATGTCGGTGCGACCGCGAGTCATCATCACCATCGCGGCATGATGCAGGATGTTCGGATGGTAGCCGTCGACGGAATTTTCCAGCGCCATCTTCCAGTTGCCCTTGTACGAATGCTTGAGCACGCCGGAGCGGACGACCACTTCGCCCTCCGGTGAGAGATCGACGAATTGATCGATTAGGCGTTTGGCGGGGCCCAGATGCTCGTCGAGCGAGGGACCGGTCGCGCTGAGGCTCGCGAAAATCAGTCCGCGATGGCTTCCGACGCGCGGCACCTTCGCGAGCGCGAAATCATTCTTGCGAAACGACTCGTCGTAGCCGCCCGCGTAGGGGACGCCGACCAGGTCGCCGCGATTGTCGTAGGTCCAGCCGTGATAGGCACAGCGGAACGCATGCGAGTTGCCGCGGTCGCTCTGGCATACGGTGTTGCCGCGATGCATACATCGATTGAGCATCAGGTGAATCTCGCCGTCTTCGTCGCGCGAGACGATGACCGGCTGCAAACCGATTTGCCGCGTCACATAGTCGCCGGGCTGCGGAACCTCGCTTTCATGCGCGACATAGACCCATTCGCGGTACCAGATTTTTTCAAGCTCCTCGCGAAAAATGCCGGCGTCGTAATAAACGCGCCCGCTGATGCGATCGCTCTGAATCAGCTCGCCGTAATTCGTCGATGAGGTCAGCATGGTTGCCATGAGGTCGCACCTCCGCCGTCGTGCCTGATCGTTAACTAGCACTTTTTCGATCAGTTGTTGCGCCATCGATGCGCCCTGCAGATCGAGTCCCAGCTCCTCGGCGCATTCGAGCGCCAGCATCAGGTCCTTGCGCCATAGCTTGCCGGCATTCGGAGAAGGCATGTGTTTCATCCAGTTGTCGGCGACGCGGCTCGACGCTCCTCCGGCGCGGATGACTTCCTGCATCATCGCGAGGTCGAGGCCAGCTTTCCTCGCAAGCTGAAATCCTTCTGCGGCCGCCACGACGTTGAGACAGATAGTCACCTGATGGGCGAGCTTCGCAATCATTCCGGCGCCGAGCGCGCCCAGATGAAAGATGTTGTCGCCGGAGACCTCGAAGATGGGACGGCATTTGTCCACTAACTCTTTGTCGCCGCCGGCCATGTAGCACATGGTCCGCGTCTGGGCGCCTCGAGGTCCGCCGCTCACCGGCGCATCGATCACGCCGATGCCTCGCTTCTCGCAAGCGGCCGCAATTTTACGGACGGTCGCCGGTCTAATCGTGCTATGAATCGCGACGATGCTGCCGCGCTTGGCGCCGGCGACGACACCTTGCTCGCCGAGCACGACCGCCTCGACCTGCGCATCATCGACGACGATTACCTCGATGATGTCGCTATGCGATCCTACCTCGCGAGGCGAGCTGGCTCTTCGAGCACCGAACGTGACGAGTTCCTCGATGGGTTCATTGCGCAGATCGTGAACCATCAACTCGATGTCGCCGGCCTTCGCGAGATTCACCGCCATCGGCTTGCCCTGTTCGCCGAGTCCTATGAAGCCGACCTTCGTCATCGCGAGCGCGGATCGAGGCGCGCAGGATCGAGAAACGGCAACAACTCTTCGTGGCGCGCCCATGCGAGCGACGCCAGTTCGAGCGGATCGAGGAAAATAGTCTTGCCGCTGCGCGCGTCGCGAATCAGCAGGCGCGGGCCGTTGCCGCTATCGTCGCGATCGATCTCGACCGACGCAAATTCGCTGTTGAGAATCACGGGCAACTCTCCCTTCGACTAGATGAGGAACAACAGATTCGGCAGCGGCTCGTTGTTATTCAGCAACAGCACCTTCTTTGACTTGATCTTGAAGCCGTGGCCGTTGGGAATCAGTTTGTGGGTGGTGCTGCCGGCCCAGAGATACTGCTTGTGATGATGCAGCTCGGCGAGGATGAAGGCCGATGAAACCACGACTTCACTGTCAGTGGCCGATTCAACCTCGATGTTCGAGACCAGCCGTTTCAGGCGCGGCGCCTGCTCGCGAAGCCATGAAGTCTCCCTCAGCCGCTGGATGCGCGCGCGCAGTTGTCCGCGGCGATCATAAATTACCGAGACGTTCTGTTCGGGGTCGATGTCATCGGCGTTGCAGGGAACCCAGTAGGTCGCGTCCTCATCCCACAACGCGAGCCATTCGTCGTAGGCATGCGCATCCATGAGGCGCGCTTCGCGATAGAGGAAGCTCTCCAACGCTTCGCGCCCAGCGGACATCAGCCCCAGACCTCGCGCGCGACTTCGACCACGCGGCCCAATTTTGCCCATTGCTCGTCGGGCGTGAGCTTGTTGCCCGGCGCGGTGCTCGCAAAGCCGCATTGCGGACTGATACCAAGCTGGTCGAGGTCGATGTGCTTCGCGGCCTCATCGATGCGGCGCTTGAGGTCATCCTTCGTTTCGAGTTGCGGGACCTTGCTGGACACGATTCCGAGCACCACCGACTTGTGCTTGGGCACAAAACGCAGGGGCGCGAAGCCTCCTGCGCGCGCGGTGTCGTACTCCAGCATGTAGGAATCGACGTTGATCTTGTTGAATAGCATTTCCGCGACCGGGTCGTAGCCACCTTCAGTCAGCCATCCGCTCTGATTGTTGCCGCGGCAGAGATGCATCGCGATATGCATCGACTTCGGATGGTTGGCCAGCGCGTCGTTGATGAGATTGGGAAAAATGTTGAAGAGAATGTCATCGACGTCGTGGCCACTGGCGGTCATCTGCGCGCGCCGCTTGGGGTCGCAATACATCGCGATCGGCACCTCGTCGAGCTGCACATAGCGGCATCCCACGGCGGCCAGCGCCGGCAACTCCTTCTGATACGCATCGATGAGATCGGCTCGAAGCACATTCAGATCGGTGTAAGCCTCGGTGGTCACGTTGCGCCCGTCAACCGAGTAAATGCTGGTAGGCGAGGGCAGGGTCATCTTGACCGTGCCCTTGGTGAGTGACTGGGTGAACTTGAATTCGGCGGCATGGATCGGCTCGGTCCATCGCAGCGGGCCGTCAATCCGCAGCAGCGGGACGGCGATTTTGTTGTTCTCGTCATCGACGAAAAACATCCGCTCGGATTCGTAATAGACCGAAGCGCCCTTGAGCCCGCGCGATGCGAAATCGGTATAAAAAACCGCGCGCCGATATTCGCCGTCGGTGATCGATTGCAGCCCGGCCTCTTCCTGGCGGGCGACCACCTTGCGGATGTGGTCATCTTCGATCTGGCGCAACTCGGCATCCGAGATGCGTTCATCTTCATTGTCGGTGCGCGCTTTCAGCAGCTCCGGCGGACGCAGCAGGCTGCCGATGTGCTCGGCGCGAAAGGGCGGATTATGCGGTGCGGGGTTTGCCATGGCGCTCTCCTTGGTCAATCGCACTGGTTCGAGATTCCTTGCATAGTGCAAATCTCGCACGAGTACCAAACGCGAGGATAGGAATTGGCGGATTGCTATGGATGCGAGGCCGCCGGCGCGGTGTCGGGTGTTACTACCAACTGCACACTGCAACCACCCTCGTCCGTCCCGAAGCAGAGATCGCTGATCTTGCCGCCGCGCGGAGGCTCTTCGTCCACCATCGGCGGACAAATCCAGTTGCCGCCGGAACTACGCAGCGCCACCGCGAAGTAGCGTCCCGCGGGGAGCTGGCCGGTCGCGGTGCGGCTGGCGGTCTGCGCGATGTCGAAACCGTCGTTGCCGCCGCCCGGACTGAACCGCATGAAAAAAAGCTGCCACCGCGATCGCGAGGTCATCGTGACCTGGTAGCGCATCGGCTTCGTCGAGGAGAACACCGGCTTGTCACGGCACAGCCAGGGACGCGGTTCCGCCGCATGCGCTGTCGGTGCCATCGCAATCAGGAGCACGGTTAATGTCAGCGCCCTGATCCTCACGCGCGCGCCTCGCTCATCGCGATCAGGTCGCCGACGATCTTGCCGAGGTTGGAATCTTTCGGCGTGAATACCGCTTTCACCCCGAGGCTCAGTAGCGGCTGGCGATCTTCCTCCGGAATGATGCCGCCCATCACCACTTGCACGTCAGTCGCGCCGCGCTTCTTCAGCAACGCGAGCGTCTCGCGCGCGATCGTCATATGCGCGCCGGCGAGGCTCGACACCGCGAGGAGATCGACGTCCTCCTGCAGCGCGGTTTCGACCAACTGCTCCGGCGTCTGCTTGAATCCCGCGAGGACTACCTCCATTCCCGCCTGCATGCACGCCTGCGCGAGCAGCTTGACCGCGTTGATGTGCCCGTCGAGGCCCGCCTTGCCGATCGCGATGCGAATCCGATGGGCCTTCGCATCGATGGTCGGCACCTTAAGCGACGCGCTGGTCGCTGATCGATCGAGAATCATCGGCGTATAGCGTCCTTGTGTGACGCGTTCGAGGGAGGAGGTCCACTCGCCAACGGTGCCACCGGCGCGCGCGAGCTCGAGAGTCGCCTCCATCGTATCGGCACCGGACTTGGCCGCGCGTTCGAGCTTTTCGCGCGCCGCACCGACCGCACGATTGTCGCGCGACTGACGCCACTGATTGATCGAGGCGATTCGCTCGCGCGAAATCGCATCGTAGTCGACGGAAGCTTCCTGATGCGCTGCGCGAGGCGCGAGGCCAATTTCGCCCGCGAACGCATTCACGCCGATTTGTGTGATCTCGCCGGATTCGAGTTTGCGCTGGCGCTCGGAAAGTTGCCGCGTCAATTCGGAGCTCACCATGCCGATGGACTTGGTGTAGCCGGCGTCCCGCATCCGCATCGCGATGTCGCGCGCCTTCTCCATCGTGTCGTTGGTGACCTTCTCGATGATCTTGCTGCCCTCGAAAATGTCGACATAGTCCGTGATGCCGGTTTCATGCATCAGGACCTGCTGCGTGCGCAATCCGATGAGTTGCTCGGCCTGGTCGGGAAGCGACATCGCCTCGCGGAAGCCGGGAAGCTGCAACGCGTTGACGCGCGCATCGGCGGACAGCACCACCGGCAGCGCCTCGTACGCGATGCGCAGGATGTTCACCTCGGGTTGCTGCTCGGTGAGCGTGAGCGAGCGCACCTGGCATCCGGCGCGGAACAGCACGCCATCGATGCCGTACTCGGATTTGCATAGCGCCGGCCACAGCTTGAAGTAGGCGCGGATTTTCCCGATTTCGGGCACCAGCTCGATTCCGCTGTTGATGAAAAACGAAATGCGCTTGACCGTTTTTTCGAAGTCCGCCGGTTGCACTTCCGCGCGCAGCGCATCGAGCAACAGCAGCGCGTTGCCGAAGGCGTAACCGATTTCCTCCGCCGGCCCGCATCCGCTCTCCATGTAGTGATAACCGCACACATTGATCGGGTTCCAGTTCGGCGCCTGGGTGACCGCGAATTTGATCAGCTCGGTAGAGAGGCGAAAGGAAACCTCCGGATGAAAAATCGAAGTGCCGCGCGCGACGAATTCCTTCATCAGGTCGTTTTGCGTGGTGCCGCGCAGCTGATCCCAGCTGACGCCCTGCTTCTCGGCCACTACCAGATATAGCGCGAGCAGAAACGGCGCGGTTGCGTTGATCGTCATCGAGGTGTTGATCGATCCGAGCGGGATGCCCGCGAGCAACTCCTCCATGTCGCGCCAATGGCTTATCGAAACGCCGGCTTTGCCCACCTCGCCGCGCGCGACGGGAGCATCGGGGTCGTAGCCGTTCTGGGTCGGAAGATCGAAGGCAATCGAAAGGCCCTTCTGGCCCGCTTTCAGGTTCTGATGAAACCGCTGATTAGCCTGCCGCGCATCGCCGAAACCCGCGTAGGTTCTGATGATCCAGGGCTCGCGCCTGGGCGCGGGCTTGTCGGTTTTGCGTTCGGCCTCGGGCATCGCTGGTTCTCCTGATCTGACGCCCGTTCAGGGTATCCAGCCGAATGCGATCGGTCCAGATGCGAGGCCCGCTCGATGCGAAATTTCCTAGCAGTATTCCGCGACGGCGCTCAGCAGGCCGTCGAGATCGACAGGCTTTTGCAGCACGCACTCCGCGTCGATGCCTCGATTCCCCGTTGAAGCGCTTACGACCACCAGCGGGCACTTCGCGAGTTCAGGATCTTTCTTCTGCTCAGAGCGAAACCGCCAGCCATCCATGCGCGGCATCATGAGGTCGAGAATGATCAGACAGGGGCGTTTATGATGATGCACATAGTTCAACGCCTCGATGCCATCGCGCGCCGATTCCACCTGATAGCCTTCGAGTTCGAGAAAATCGCAGAGCGCGTTGCGGGTCGAGGCGTCGTCTTCCACCACTAGGATCGGCGCGTGCGTTTCAGTTGAGTGCGATGCTTTCATATAAATTGACCTCAGGTGCATGCTCCGTCCTTGCAGTTACCTTGGAGACGGCGCCGCGATGAGCATAATTCGGAAATTCCGGCGCAAATGGGCGAAAGCGCGGTCAGCTTTATGACCTTTGCCGGGAAAACCTTATTTTCGCCCGATAGACCGCGAGTCTGCTTATGCGTGCATGCTACGGTTCGAGGATTTTGCACTCGGGCTCGCCGCCAGTTCATGCGCGAGGGCGCGAACCAATTCGCCGCCTGAAACGCCGCGCAGCAGCGGCAGCTCAATCATCGGTGCGGAGGTTTCCGCGCGAAGCTGTGCGAGGGCTTTCTCAGCCTGCTGCGCGCGATCGAGTTCGCGCGTCGCAATTCGCGCGAGGTAATCGGCATCGGAGGCCTTCCCGTGCGCGTGCAGATGCTCCTTCAGCTTCGCGACCTCGCGACTGGAAAAATTCGGCGAGCGGCTGCGGTTGAAAATGATCGCGGCGGGTGTGATTCCGATCTCGCGCAGAGTCGCCGCAGTTTCCAGCGTTTCAGAAATCGGTAACGGCTCCGGCGTGGTGACCAGGATCACCGCGGTCTCGGTTTCATCGCGGAGCGCGCGGCTGATGTTGCCGGCCTCGCGCCCGACCACGCTGTCACCAAAAGTCTGGCGCGCGGCGGTCGGCATTTTCAGCAGGCTCAGTGCCTGCCCACTCGCGGGACCATCGACGACGATTAGATCCCAATGTTCGCGCCCACCAAGTTTGCGTTCGGCTTCGTAGTAAACCTTGCCGAGCAGCATCAACTCTTTGAGGCCGGGCGCCGCGTTGACGAAGAACTGGTAGAGGCGGCTGGAAAAGACCGCGCGCATCACGGCTCGCGCCGGGATGACGAGCTTCAGGTATTCCTCGAGTGCGTGCCGTCCTTCGAGGACCATCTCAAAGAGCTGCTCCGATATCATCATTGGCGCGAAGGCAGGCTTGATGCCGAACGCGTTCGCCATCGGCGCGCGGGTATCGGTTTCCATTGCGAGGACTGAATTCCCGTTCTCTGATGCGGCGAGCGCGAGCGCTCCACTCACCGTGGTAGTGCCGACGCCGCCCTTGCCGAACAGAAAGATTACCCGGCGCCGAAGCAGATCGTTCAGCGTCGAAGACGCGCTCGAATTTGCGCTGCGAGGAATGAGGTTCCAGCCTTCGCTCTACCAGCGCAGGAGATTCGCGCCCCAGGTCAGACCGCCTCCGCATGCGCACAACATGATGAGGTCGTTGTCGCGGATGCGCTTCTGTTCGAGCGCCTCATCGAGCGCGATCGGAACCGAAGCCGCCGAAGTGTTGCCGTAGCGATCGACGTTGGTAAAAACCTTCTCGGGCGGAAGCTTGAGACGGTCGGCGACCGCATTGATGATGCGCAGGTTCGCCTGATGCGGCACGATCAGATTGACGTCGGAGAGTTGGACGCCCGCGCGCTCGGCCACATCGCGCGAAACTTCTTCCATACTTTTGACCGCGATCTTGAAGAGCTCGGGGCCCTTCATCTTGATCGCGTCGTCGGGATTGCGATGAATTTCTGAATCGAGCGAGGCGCGAGCTCCGGTCGCGCGTACCGACAGCAGGTCCCAATATTTGCCCGACGAGCGCAGCAGGCTGCCGAGAATGCCACGCTGCCCGGGTTCCGCGACCAGCAGTGCGGCGCCCGCGCCGTCGCCGAATAGCACGCAAGTGCGCCGATCGTTCCAGTCGACCATCGTCGAGAGTGCGTCGGCGCCGACCACCAGGACGCGCCGATAATCTCCTGCGCGAATGGAAGAGTCCGCGACCGAGAGTGCATACACGAATCCTGAACAGGCCGCGGCGACATCGAAGGCGGGAATCTGATCCGCGCCAAGAGCGGTCTGCAGCGAGCACGCGAACGATGGGAACGCGTATTCGGAGGATACCGTGCCCACCACGATTGCATCGAGGTCGCTCGGCTTGAGGCCGGCGCGTTCGAGCGCGCTGCGGCTTGCCTCGACGGCGACATCGACTAGCGACTCGCCGCTGCGCATTAGGTAGCGCGCACCTATCCCGGTTCGGGTGCGAATCCATTCGTCGGAGGTGTCGATGCGGCGGCTCAGATCATCATTGGAAACGGCCGTGCGAGGCGTCGCACGCCCGGTAGAAACTATTCGCGAACCCATCCCAGTCTCCCGGTCAGGACCCAGGCCGGAAGGCGAGGGTGGTGTTGGTGCCGCCAAAGCCGAAAGAGTTGTTCAGCGCGATGCGGATTTTCTTCTCGCGCGGCTGATTCGGCACGTAGTCGAGGTCGCACTCCGGATCAGGATGCTCCTGATTGATAGTGGGCGGCATGGTGCTGCGTTCGATCGCCAGCACCGTGAAGACAGATTCGATCGCGCCAGCCGCGCCGAGCGTATGCCCGGTCATCGATTTGGTCGAGCTGATGCCGATCTGCGCGGCGCGCTCGCCGAAAATCTTTTTCACCGCCTGCGTCTCAGCGATATCGCCCTGCGGCGTGGAGGTTCCATGCGCATTGATGTAGTCAACTTCGTTCGGATCGAGGTCGCTATCCTTCAAGCAAATCTGCATGCACTTCGCCGCGCCGATTCCTTCCGGCGAGGGCGAGGTGATGTGATACGCGTCGGAGTTGGTGCCGTAGCCGCACACCTCGGCGAGGATTTTCGCGCCGCGCTTGATCGCGGCCTCGCGCTCTTCGAGGATCAGCGCCGCCGCGCCATCGGACATCACAAAGCCATCGCGGTCCTTGTCGAACGGACGGCTGGCTTTTTCGGGCTCATCATTGCGGGTCGAGAGCGCGCGCATCACCGCGAAGCCGCCGAGGCCCAGCGACGTCAGCGCCGCTTCCGCGCCGCCGGCGATCGCGGCATCGAGATAGCCCATCTTCACCATGCGATAGGCTTCGCCGATCGCGTGACTGCCCGAGGAGCACGCGCTGGTAGTCGCGTAGTTCGGACCGCGTGCGCCGTATTTGATCGAGATTTGGCCGGGCGCGAGGTTCGAGATCAGCTTGGGAATGAAGAACGGCGTGATGCGTTTCAGGCCAGTCTTGAGGAACTCCTTGTGGTACTCCTCGATGGTGCGGAGGCCGCCGATTCCGACGCCGACCAGCACGCCGACGTTGTCGGCATTTTCCTCGGTGACCTGGAATCCCGATTGACGCATCGCCTGCTCGGCGGCGCCGACCGCATACTGGATGAAGAGGTCCATCTTTTTGACGTCCCGCTTGTCGATCCAGTCTTCGGGATTGAAGTCTTTGACCTCGCCCGCGATTTTCACCGGGAAATCGGTAACGTCAAAACTGGTGATGGGCGCGATACCGGACCGCCCCGCCATCAGGGCCTCCCAGTTTTTCTCAACTCCAGTTCCGAGTGGGGTAACCAGGCCAAGACCGGTCACGACCACGCGGCGGTCAAGGATTTGTCTCATCGAAGCCACATCCTCCTCAAAGTCCCGCGCCCGAGCGCGGGCACGCGCTGGCAACTAGCAGCATCTTGCAACAAATCTTCGTTGGGATCGATACATTCTAGCGCCTCAACGGAAGAACCCCCACCCAGTTTTCTGACCGGCAGAAATGGCTGAAGTGCTCGATGCGCGTGGGGTACGCCTGGAGGCTCCTACCGACCGCACTTCCAACGGAAGAATCCGTGCTCACAGGAGCGCCGAAGACAAAAGCAATCAATCTGCAGCTGCAATTGTCGGGTGCCTGAGCCGCCTGACGGGCAGTTGCTTCAGTTTGAAAATCCGACCCCGCCTTGACTGAGGTCGACAGTTTGAATCGTGCTGACCTCGACCGGAACGCCCTCGAAAACGATAGGCTCTTGTTCGCCGAAAGAGATATACAAACCTATCGAAACGAGGCTCGCATCGCTGAACTGAAGTCCGCCACTTTGGCTCGACCCATCATCCGCTATGATATCGAGCGTCGCGACCGTGCCGGAGAGGTCGATCCTTACGCCGTCGACGTACTGGCCATAACTCTGAGCCGCAAGGAAATTCTGCAGGTCACCTTGTACGTTGAGCGCCTGACCGACATCGGGATCCGGAGTCTCATACCCGGCAACCTGACTGGGCGGTGGTTGGCAGCCCGCTCCTCCTGGGACGACTGAGAGAGAAGTGTACGCGCCATTTGCCGCGTTCGTCAGGGCGCTGAAGACTCCGGGCATCGCAGCTACAAAATCGTAAGTTCCATTTCCACCAATGTATAAACCCACGGGCTGAGGGCAGGCATCGGTGGTAAGCACTAGCGCTCCAGAATCTCCCAAATCGCCCAAACTCGGCGTAGCTAGAATGACATTACTGAACATCGCCACCTGCATATTGCAACTTGCCGCGGCATCGGTGGTCTGGAGATGACTACAAAGCTTATACTTCACGGTTTCCAGAACCTTCGCTGCGACCTTGCCCTTCTTCAAGCCCGTAGAGGCGCCGAACTTCTGCAGTCCGACCCCCTTGTTGACAAGTCCCGTCGAATTTCCAGCCAGCGTGCCGCTGAAGGTTTGGATGCCGTACTGCGAACTCATGACCATCCCGGGCAAAACCTTGGCGAGGACTGCGTCGCCCGCACTCACGGCCCCTTTGCTGAAGCTTATCGGTGTCACGGTGGTAAGGTTCGCAACCGTCAGCGCGGTGATCCCGCTAGCCGCCGGCGGACATCCTATGCCTGCGTCTGCCAGACTAGGTTGCACAATGGGCTCGTTGGAGCCAGAGGCAAAATAGCCGGTTGGTGAAAGCGCCAACACCTGGGCCGCTCCAAGAATATATTGATTGTTGTTTTGGTCGGCGATTAATGCTCCGAGAGTCCCTTGCTCGTTGACACAAGGAAATTTGCTTTTCGGAGGGGTCGTATTGAAAGCTGCGTTCGAACCGAGCGTCCCAAGTGGAATCGGCCGAGCTAGGAATTGGTCATAGGGCGGCACAGACCCGGAGCGAGCAGCCGGCGAGATGAAAAAAGGAATGAAATCAGCGCGACCAGACAGACACACAGTTTACGCGTCAATTTGACTCCGATTGACTCCAAGCGGACAAAGTCCGCACAAAGTAGTGAAACGATGAAAGTATGTCAACTTTGTGTTAATCGACCGCCTTTCCCAGATGAGCGGATGGCGCTGACACATATTTTGGCGGATCATGACCTGCGACCGTATTGTTATGAGATCACTGCGAATGTATTCTTCGCAGTGATGAAAGGTTTTCGCGCGCTGTCGATGCTTCTAGTTGGCTGGTATGTCATGGTGCCCCCTGAGTCCACCAGAGCAGCCCCGGAGGCCAATGCCCCGTTGTGCAACTGGACATCGACCCACGTCTACGGCTCGGCGTCACAGTGCGAAAAAGCTATCGCCGATTTAAAAATCCAGAAGCGTACGGCGATGTCCAACGGAGTCGGACTTTGGAACTCCGGGAATGAGGAACACGCGCGGTGTGTCGCAACCGATGACCCTCGCCTGCAGTGCGGTAAATAATGTTGGTGGTTCCTTGATAGTGTCGCGCGTGAGGTGCGACGTCCGGGAAAGACTACCCGAGGTGATGCGTTCCATGAGTCTGTGAGCGAATCTGAATGTCGGCCTTGCGCAGGATGGCAACTAGCAGCATCTTGCAACAAATCTTCGCTGGGATCGATATACCGAGGCTTTCAATGAGCGTTCTCCCGGAGCGGGCCGCCGATTTCCTGCTCGAGCGCGATCCGATCCTGCATTAAGCGGGATGCCGCCTGCAAAAAAGACGAGTGCGCTTCGCGCAATTGCACCCGTACCTGCACCAACTCGGCCAGGTATTCACCATTCTTGCGATAGGCGGCCAGCGCGTTGTGGAAGACTTCCTCGCGACTGGGAACGATCGTATCGCGATACATGAGCGCTTCCTCGTAGTCGAATTGGGCATGGCGATAGAGGAGCGCAACGCCCGCCGCGGTGTTGATGCGCAAGCCGTCCAAATCTTCGCGTGCCGCTTCCAGATCATAGCCGGCGCGGACGACATCTTCCTTCTGCTTCATCCAAAAAAACAGCGGGAGGTTGAAGCCAATCCAGACGTTGTGGGTCTGGGTCAGATTCGGAGCCGGCGCGGCTGCGGCGAGAACGTAATGGTTGAAGGCATAGCCGATGGAATAGTCCGGTGCGTATTGAAGTTTGGCTAACTGCAACGCGGTTTCGGCATTTTCGCAGGTGAGCGCAAGCTGCAAGATTTCCTGGCGCTTGCGCCATGCGCGGTCGGTCAGATCCTCGGCGCGCTCCTGGATCGGTTCAACCGCGAGCGTCGCATCGATTTCGATGGGTTCGTCGGCGCTGCGGCGAAGCAACGTGTTCAGCCGAATGCCATCATCGGCGCGTGCCCGATCCAGTCGCCGGATGTTCTGTTGTTCCTCAGTGATCTGGGCGGCGACCGCTTCGGCGTCTGCTTTGGGTTGATTTTGATTAGTTGCCCCGGCGACCTCCTTGAGATCGCTGATCGTCGTTTGCACGCGTCCCGCCAAGGCTTCGTCGAGGGACAGTTGATAGAATGCGGTTGCGGCGTTGCTGCGGATGTCGCGAACGACGGCCTCGTAGTTCAAACGAGCCATCTCCGCCGAGCGCTTGGCGATGTCAGCTTGCAAGATTGCTTTGCCGGGGAATTGAAACGCGGCGCTGGCTTCAAAACTCCGTTCCGATGCCGAGGTGAATCCGTTGGTGGGACTGTCGAGCGAAGAGAATGCTACGAATGGATCCTCGGGCGCATAATTTTGCAGAATGGAATGCTGGGCCGACTCCCAGCGTGCTCGTGCCGCGCGCACCTGCGGACTGAGTTGCATCGCCATCTCGACGACCTGCTCGATTCCCATCGGCGCCGCGGCGGCGCGATTCGTAACCATCGACGCGAGCAATGTCAGGAGTGCGACCACGAAACTAATGTTTTTCGGCGGCTCCATCTCTTGGTGTCCCTCCAACATCCGTAAACCGCAGGTATCGATCTTCCGACTCGGCCACAAGAGGTAGGTGGCAAGCGATTGCCTTGACACCGTCGCGCGCGAGGTGCGACGGTCCGCGAAAGACTTGCCCGAAAAGACTTCGCTGAGGTGTGCATCGTCATGAGTATCTGCGCGAATCTGAATGTTGGACTGCTCTTTCCGTTTCGAAATCCACCCGCATGGCGCAAGCCATTTGCCCAGTTCTATGCCGAACAACTCGAGCAAACGCGGGTCGCCGAGCAGCTCGGCTACGATGAAATCTGGCTCACCGAGCATCATTTTGCCGAGGACGGTTATTCGCCCGCGATTCTGCCCATCGCCGCGGCGATCGCAGCCATCACCAATCGCATCCGCATCGGGACCTACCTGGTGCTGCTGCCGCTGCACAACGCGGTGCGCGTCGCCGAAGATGCGGCGACCATCGACGTCATCTCGAACGGGCGCTTCGATTTGGGCGTTGGCCAGGGATACGCGCCGGGTGAATTCGCCGCATACGGAGTTAATCGGAAGACCCGCGCCGGTCGCCTCGAAGAAGGTATCGAGGTGATGCGCGGCGCCTGGACCAAGGACGATTTTTCATACGCAGGCAAGCATTACAATGTGAAGAACATCCGCCTGATGCCGCGGCCGGTGCAGTCGCCGCATCCGCCGGTGTGGATCGGCGCGGGTGCGCCGAAAGCCATCGAGCGCGCGGGAAGGATGGGCGTTAATTTTATGGGCCTCGCAAATCCGGCCGCGCAGAAAACCTACGATGACTCCCTGCGCGCGGCGGGACGCAATCCCAAGGATTTCTCCGCCGCGCAACTGCACTTCACCTATGTCGGCCGCACGACCGATGAGGCATGGGAGCATTGCCAGGATCATCTTCATTATATGATCACGTGGTACACGAGGTGGCTGACGGAGTCTGGTGAGAACTTCGGCCCCGGGCAAATTCCACAGGTGCCCGAAGCCGCGAAGCTGCGCCATTCGATGAGCATGTTTCCGCTGCTGGTCGGCAGTCCCGATGAGGTCGCGGCGAAGCTCAACCATTCCTTCGGGCAGGTGCGGACGACGCATCTCGTGCTGGGGATGCATCTGCCGGGGATCGCGCCGGAGCGCAGCCGCCGCTCGATGGAACTGTTCGCGCGCGAGGTGGCGCCGCAGTTGAAACCGGCTGCTACCGCATAAGATTACGGCAACATATCGGACTTGCGAATTCGCATCGGTCATCGGCGGTGGATTCAGATGGGCGCATCGCGTAATCGGTGTTGAAGTCCGCGAGTTGAAGGTGGAACATTCGATCAATGCCGCTTCATGATCCCACTAACGATTCGTTCCTGAAGCTCGCCGATGGATTGCGCGAGCTCGAGGTCGTCATTGGCGAGAAGGCGCGTCCGGTGGTTGCGCAGGTGCGGGAGGAATTGCGCGAGGCGGTTGCGAGTCGCGAGCGTGGCGACATGACGGGGACGCTGGACAAAATCCAGCGCGCGATGGAGCGGTTGGCGAATCTGGGCGCGGAAGTTGACCCTGCGGAAGGTGCGATGATGCGGGAGATCGCGCAAATCTTCATGCGATCCTTGAACTTTGGCGAGAAAGGCGCCGCCAAGGATGTCGTCAACGTGATGCGGCATAAGGCTGGTGATCCCAAGGACGACGACCGCACCGATTGGTAGAGGCTGGTAAGCGGTAAAACCTACAACGTGGCGGCGTATTTGCTCATGACGCCGTCCCTAGCACAATTTGGTGATTAACGTGGCGGCAGCCGACTCGAAACTTGATCAGTCGCAACTGGATCAACTATGCATCAACACCATCAGGACGCTTTCTATCGACATGGTGCAGAAAGCGAACTCCGGACATCCCGGACTTCCGATGGGAATGGCGCCGACGGCGTACACCCTGTTTTCCCATTTCCTGCGCTTTAATCCGAAAAGCCCGAAATGGTTCGGGCGCGATCGCTTCGTGTTGTCGGCCGGACACGGCTCGGCACTGCTCTACTCGTTGCTTTATCTGTATGGCTACGACCTCCCGATGGAGCAGATCAAGCGGTTCCGTCAGTTGGAGAGCATGACACCGGGGCATCCGGAGAATTTCCGCACGCAGGGGGTGGAGACGACTACCGGCCCGCTCGGACAGGGTTTCGCGACGGGAGTCGGGATGGCAATCGCAGCGAAGCATCTGGAGGCGCGCTTCGACCGCGATGGCAGCGGGCTCTTCGATTCGCGCATCTTTGCGATCGTCAGCGACGGCGACCTGATGGAAGGCATCTCGCACGAGGCGGCCTCGATCGCGGGCCACCTCGGCCTCGGCAACATCATCTATCTATATGACGACAATCACGTGACCCTCGATGGTCCCGCGCCGCTGTCGTTCTCCGAGGACGTCAACCGCCGCTTCGAGGCTTATCATTGGCATACGCAGGCGGTCGAGAACGGCAACGATATCGCGGCGATCGCGAAGGCGATCCAGACCGCCATCGAGGTGAAGGATCGGCCTTCGATCGTGCGCATCCGCACCATCATCGGGTACGGCGCGCCTCATCAGGGGACCTCGGAGGTGCATGGCAAGGCGCTTGGCGTTGAAGGAGTAAAAGCCGCCAAAAAGTTCTTCGGATGGCCGCTGGAGCCGGACTTCTATATTCCCGATGCGGCGCTGACGGAATTTCGCAAGGCGGTCGACAAGGGCAAGCAACTGGAGGACGACTGGAATCGTCGCTTCGACACCTACTCGAAGAAGAACGCGAACGAAGCCGAAGAATTTCAGCAACTACTGTCAGGCGAACTTCCCGCCGGATGGGACGCCGCTCTCCCGACCTTCACGCCCAAGGACAACCTCGCGACGCGCAAATCGGCATCCATCGTTGAGCAGGCAATTCTCAAAAATTATTGGGGACTCTTCGGCGGCTCAGCTGACCTGAGCGAATCGACCTACACCGATATGGAAGGCGGGAAGGAATTCGAGAAGGGCAACTACACCGGACGCAATCTGAAGTTCGGGGTGCGCGAGCACGCGATGTGCGGCGCGCTCAATGGCATCGCGCACAGCGGGGCATTCATTCCGTACGGATCGAGCTTTTTCTGCTTCACCGATTATGCGCGAGGGTCGATTCGCCTCGCCTGTTTGATGAAACTGCACGTGATTTGGGTTTTCACCCACGACTCCATCGGCCTCGGCGAGGACGGCCCTACGCATCAGCCGGTTGAGCATCTCACCGCGATTCGCGCGATACCCAACATCACGCTGATTCGTCCCGGCGATGCTAACGAGGCCCGCGAGGCGTGGCGCGCAGCGATCTTACACAAGGACGGCCCCACGATGATGGTGCTCAGCCGGCAAAACGTGCCGACACTGGATCGCACCGACATGGCGCCCGCAACCGAATTGCATAAGGGCGCGTACATACTGACCGAAACCAAAAGCAAGGCGCCCGATGTCATTCTCATCGCGACCGGGAGTGAGCTTATGTTCGCCGTCGGCGCAAAACCGGAACTCGAAAAGAAGGGGCATGCGGTCCGCGTCGTCAGCATGCCGAGCTTCGAAATTTTCGACCGCCAGTCGCAAGCCTATCGCGATTCGGTGTTGCCGCCGGGCAACTCGAAACGTCTCGCGATCGAGGCGGGATCGCCGCTGTGTTGGTATAAGTGGATCGGAACCCAAGGTGATGTCATCGGGATGACGACCTTTGGCGACTCGGCTCCATATAAAGATTTGGCGCCCTATTTCGGGTTTACCGTCGAGAACGTGGTTGCACGCGCGGAGAAACTGATCGCGCGCTAACGGAGAGTCAACATGGCAGAAAATCCATTGAAGCAACTCGAACGCTATGGCCAGGCGCCGTGGCTGGATTACATCCGTCGCACCCTGCTTCCGTCTCCCGAATTCAAGCGAATGCTGACGGAAGATGGCCTCAAAGGGATGACTTCGAATCCCACCATTTTCGAAAAAGCCATCGACGGCTCATCGGATTACGATCAGCAGTTCGAGCAGCTGGTCCGCGAGGGCAAAGAGGTCATGGAAATTTACGAGGCGCTCACGATCCAGGACATCCAGACTGCATGTGATGCGCTGCGACCGCTCTACGATTCGACCTCCAGCAAGCACGGTTACGTCAGCTACGAAGTTTCTCCGCTACTCGCGAACGATACCGATGGCACCATCAAGGCAGCGCGCCGCTATTGGGGACGCATCGGTCGTCCCAATGTGATGATCAAGGTCCCTTCGACGCCGGCTGGTTTGCCCGCGATCGAAACGCTCATTTCCGAGGGCATCAACGTCAACGTCACCTTGATGTTCTCGATGACGCACTACAACAACGTCGCCGAGGCGT
Organism: uncultured delta proteobacterium; assembly: GCA_963761255.1. Classification (GTDB taxonomy): domain Bacteria; phylum Desulfobacterota; class Binatia; order Binatales; family Binataceae; genus DATGKG01. The sequence goes on along the minus strand of CAVXGH010000005.1, from coordinate 309,399 downwards.
ACATCAAGGGCATCGAGAAGCGTGCGCAGGGTGGCGGCGCCATCGACAAGATATTCTCGGTCGCGAGCTTTTTCGTAAGCCGGGTCGAGACGCTGGTCGACAAGAAGCTCGATGCGAAACTGAAAGAAAAGAACGATCCGGCAGTCGCGGCGCTGAAGGGCAAGGCCGCAGTCGCGAATACCAAGCTGGTTTATCAGCGCTACAAGGAAATTTTCCTCGGGAGCCGTTTCGCCGCGATGAAGCAGAAAGGCGCGCGCACGCAGTGGCCGCTATGGGCCTCGACCGGCACCAAGGACAAGGCCTACAGCGACGTGAAGTACGTCGATGAGCTCATCGGACCCGATACAGTCAACACGATGCCGCCGGCGACGATGGATGCCTTCCGCGACCATGGCAAGCCGGCCGCGAGCCTGGAGGCAAATCTCGACGCGGCGCGCGACTCCGTTAATAAGCTGAAGGCCGTGGGCATCGACCTGCTCGAAGTCGGCGACGAGCTGCAAATCGAAGGCGTCGATCTGTTCAAGAAGTCATTTGACGATCTCCTCGCCGCGACCGGCAAACATCGCGATCGAGTCCTGGGCGGAGAGCATCGCGCCGCGAAATAGCTTCAGACCGAAAATCGCAACGATCGGATCGCGCTGCGCCATGACCTCGCTTCTGGCGCGGAGCGATATTTTCTCGATAAATTAATCCGGAAATAACATGAGCGAACGGCAAATCATCATCCTGGATACCGCTGAGGAACTCTTCGTCCGCGCCGCCGAGGAAATCGCGCATGTCGCCGGCGAGGCGATCTGCATGCATGGCGAGTTCAACTTGTGCATGACTGGAGGCAGGACTCCGGAACGGACCTATGATCTCCTCGCGACCCGTTTCGAGTTGAGCGTCGATTGGAAGGAAGTGCAGTTTTACTGGGGTGATGAGCGATGTGTGCCGCCCGATGATCCCTCCAGCAACTACGCGATGGCGAATCGCACTATGCTCAGTAAGCTCAAGATCAAGGCCGACCAGATTCATCGCATGCGCGGCGAAGACAAGCCGGAAGATGCGGCGCGCGAGTACGAAGAGGAGTTGCGCACCCGCTTAAGCCTCGGCGAGGGAGAATTTCCGCGCTTCGATCTGATGCTGCTGGGTCTCGGCACCAACTGCCACATGCTGTCGCTGTTCCCGGGAATCCCCGCGCTGCACGAGCAGCATCGGCTCGTGGTTCCGGTCGAAGTCGAGGACCAGATTCGCCATCGGATTTCGATGACCGCGCCGGTCATGAACAACAGCGCGCGCATCATGTTCCTGGTTTCGGGCGAGGGCAAAGCCGCAGCCGTCAAGCGCGTGCTCGAAGAGAGTGACGATCCGGAACGTGTCCCCGCTCATCTGGTCGCGCCCAAAGACGGCGTCGTGACCTGGATGATGGATAAGGCCGCCGCCAGCCTACTGTCCAAGCGCTAGCCTCTTCGGACGCCAACTCGACATCGTCGGCGTGTCGGTGGACAATCTCGCTCGATGATGCGCTTCGCGATCCGGCACTGGACCGGAATCCTCATTACGATCGTCCTTCTGTGGTGGGCCCTAATCTATTTGCCGGCGAGCCCATCGTTCGCGGTCTTCCAGATGAAGCGCGCCATCGATGCGCGCGATGGCGAAGCTGCCGCGCGCTATGTCGATTGGGAGAGCGTCACCAAAAAGGCCGGCTATGAAATGCTCAAGCAGAAGGCCAACGACCCGCTCAGCCAGATGCTGGGCCAGGGCGCCATCGAGCTCTTCTCGAAGCCTCTGGCGCAAGCCGCGCGCGCATATGCCGTCAAAGACGTGAACGATGGCGCCGATGACGTGCAGATGCCTCCAATCGCGGTCGTCGGTGCGATGATCATGATGCATCGCGATGACGGCACCGCCTACACCCACTTCGTCGACAAGAAGAAGCAGGAATGGGAAGTGCGAATGACGCGCGGCCCGGATGGCGTGTGGCAAGTCACCGAGGTGAAGAACATCCAGCAGCTGCTGGAAAAGCTGCAGCGGTCCGCCGAAAAGCGCTACAATCAGCAGCAACTTCCACCTCCTTCGTCATCTCCATAGCCGCGCAATTGTTCGCGGAATGTTAATGCGAGTGCGCGGGACCTGCGTTTACTCCGCGCCATCGAGCGAGTACACTTAGGGTCGCGCGGCGGGCTTTTGAGGCTCGCCGCACTTTTAGTATCCGCCTCAGAAAAAATGCGCCGACAAAATATTCGTAATCTGGCTATCGTTGCTCACGTCGATCACGGCAAAACCACCCTGGTCGATGCGATGCTGCGTCAATCCGGCGTATTTCGCGCCAATGAGAATGTTGTAGATCGCGTGATGGATTCCAATGCGCTCGAACGCGAGCGCGGCATCACCATCATGGCGAAGAATACCTCGATTCTGTGGGGCACCACCCGAATCAACATCGTCGACACCCCGGGCCATTCCGACTTTGGCGGCGAGGTCGAGCGCACCCTCTCGATGGTCGATGGCATCCTGCTGTTAGTTGATGCTTGTGAAGGTCCGCTGCCGCAAACGCGGTTTGTGCTGAAGAAAGCGCTCGAAGCGGGGTTGGCGGCTATTTTATGCATCAACAAGATTGATCGCGCCGATGCGCGTACCGCCGATGTCCTCGACGAGGTTTACGACCTTTTCATCGATCTGGGTGCCGAAGAAGATCAACTCGATTTTCCTATCCTCTATACCAATGCGCGTATTGGAACCGCGGTAACGAAGTTTGGCGAACACGGCGAAAATCTCCAGCCGCTCTTCGAGACGATTATCAGCCATCTGCCCGGTCCCGAGGTCGATCCCGAGGCGACGCTTCAGTTCCAGGCCAACAACCTCGATTATGATGACTACGTCGGGCGGCTTGCGATCGGCCGCGTAGTTGCGGGCTCGATGGAAGACGGCCGGCAGTACTCTTTATGCCACCTCGACGGCACCCGGAGCGTTTGCAAGGTCGCGCATCTCTATGCGTGGCAGGGCTTGAAGCGCATCGAAGTCGATCACGCCGAAGCTGGCGACATCGTGATGGTGGCGGGTCTGGAGGATATCGAGATCGGCGAGACGATCGCAGACCTCGAAGAATCCGCGGCCCCTCGAAGGCATCAGAATCGACGAGCCCACCGTGGCGATGACGTTTTCCGTCAACAATTCTCCATGGGCAGGACGCGAAGGCCAGTTTGTGACCTCGCGCAAGCTCGGCGAGCGGATCATCCACGAGTCGCGCCGAAACGTAAGCATCAAGGTTGAAGCGGTCAGCGCCGACCAATGGCGCGTGATGGGCCGCGGCGAGCTCCAACTCGCGGTGATCGTCGAAACGATGCGGCGCGAAGGCTACGAGCTGCAAGTCTCGAAGCCGACCGTCGTCACCAAGCAGAAGGACGGCGGCATCCTCGAGCCGATGGAGTTTTTGGTCATCGACATTCCAGAGGAGTGCATCGGCATCGTCACGCAGTTGCTGTCGGCGCGCAAAGGCAAGATGCGTACGATGGTGACGCATGCGAGCGGGCGTGTGCGCCTCGAATACGATGTTCCCTCGCGCGGGCTGATCGGATTTCGCGGGCGCTTCCTGCAGGAGACCCGCGGCGCGGGCGTGATGCATTCGATCTTCAACGGCTACATTCCGTGGGCGGGCAACATCCGCTCGCGTCAGAACGGCGCGATGATTTCCGATCGCGAGGGCAACGCGACCGGCTACGCAATTTTTCATTTGCAGGAACGCGGCAAGTTCTTCATTTCAGCCGGCGATCCCGTGTATGAAGGGATGATCGTCGGCGAATATGCGCGCGAGACCAATCTGCCGGTGAATGTCTGCCGTGAAAAGAAGCTCACCAACATCCGTGCGGCTGGCCATGACGAAGCGATTCGGCTTACCACCCCGATCATTCCCACGCTGGATACCGCGCTGGAATGGGTCGACGAAGAGGAGCTGGTCGAAGTTACCCCGAAGTCGGTTCGAATCCGCAACCGGATCCTGAAAACGGCGCTCCGCGACAAGCATCGTGCTGGATGGTCCGATAGTGCTGCCGCTCCCAAGGTCGAAGCCTCCGAGCGCGAATAGCCGCGCGACGTTTCGCGCCTCCGACAATTTAGCTGAGCGTTGCCGACGATGAGGCTCATCGTTCGGATCGCCCTGATCGTCGCGGCATTCGTCGCGTCGATTTTTTTGTCCGCCGCGGTCCTGATCTATTTCAACCAGCATCGGATCGTCGTCGCGGTTCTCGGTAGCGTCAAGCAGCAGACCGGTATCGATATCATCCCGGCCGCGGCTCATCTTTACCTCACCGATCATTTAATCGTCGAGTTGGAACGGCCGCGGGTAATGGCGGGCAATCACGAGATTGTCGCGCTGAAAAAAATCCGCGCGGTGGTAAACTTCCGCACGATTTTCACCCATGGCTTGCCGCTGCGCGAACTTGATCTCGAAGGTCCCGAGCTGAGCGTTCCTTTCGATGCAGCCTCCACCGGGAGTGGACAGATTCCGCGCCTCAACCGGGAAGTGATCGACCAGGCCGTCGCGCGGCTGAGTGATCTGGCCCGCATCAGCCGGCGCCTCGAGATCATCGATCTAGAATTGCGCGACCAAACGGGGCTTTTGCTCCTGCATAACGCCAACCTGGTCGCGTACCATCGGCGCGCGACGCCAAATCTTTGGACCCTTGGTTTCAAAGCCGATTGCGAATTTCCGCGGATGCGGGGCGCGCATGCCGCCGGCGATTTCCACCTCGGCGAAGGCGGCAGCTTGCCGCCGTCGCAGTTACTCGCGGGAACCTTCCGGTTCTCGGAATTACCGCTGCAACATCTGACGATCGGTAATATCGAAACTGAAGGCGAATCGCGCGGCGAGGTCGAATTGTCGGTCGGGCAAGATGCCAGTCTGGAAGGATTGGCGAAAATCGGCGTGAAGCGGCTGACCATTCGCAGCCCGGACCTGTCCGCGCCGCTTAACCTCGGCGCCTATTCACTGGAGGCGCGTTTCAGCACCTCATCCGAGGAGGTCACGATCTCGAACGCCAGGGTGACTCACGAGGGCAAGCCGCTGGTCGCGGCGCAGGCCTCCATCCACCGCCCTTATGAATCGAATCCGGAAGTCGCGCTCGGAATCGCGGAACTGAATTTCGCATGGAAAGACCTCCTTCCGCGAATCCATTCGCTCCGCCGGGTTCCGCAACAGCTCGAGGTTCTGACCCGGCATATGAAATCCGGCCATGTCGCGATCGAAAAAGCCTCCTTCGATTCGTCGCTGTTGGCGCTGGAGAATCTCTCGCTCGATTCGATTCTGTCGAAGCTCTCGTTGAACGCGACCTTTACTGAACTGAGCTTCGCCGCTCCGCCAGGAACGCAACTGCCCGATGTTACCGGCGCGAGTATGCAGATCCTGTTCTCCAAGCGGACTCTCTCGGTGCTGCAGGGGAGCGCCAACGTTGGCAAGTCCGAACTCCACGACATCGAAGCGAAGATTGATCTGGCTAAAAAGCTCGACGAGGTTCCCTATCAATTCTCGATGAAGGGGGATCTTGATCTCGCCGAGCTGCGCCCTGCGGTGGTGAAGCTTCTCGACCAGTTCGACGTTCACGAGCGCGACCGGCTCCAGGCGCTTCAGGGCCTCGTGGACCTCGATCTCGCCGCCTCCGGAACCATCCGGAAAAATCTTCCGATCCGTCCGGAGAAGTACCTGCTGAGCGTCGAACCGCGCAATGTGATGATCGGATTTCGCGGCGCGCCGGGACCGATCGGCATCGCCTCCGGCACGATCATCGTGCGTCCCGATAGCATCAAACTTCAGAAGCTGAGTGCGCGTGCAACTGGTGGGACCGCCGATTTCGACGGCGTATTGCAGCTCGGAAAAGCCGGGGTGCAGACCCGCGGTTTGCGCATCGAGATGCATCAGATGCCGATTGAGCGCTGGCTGGAAGGAGTCGTCGACCCGGATGACTTTGCAGCTACGGGCAACGTCGGGGGGGCGGTGGCCATCACGGGGGACTTTCAGAATGGATTCCTTGCCAACGGCAAGGTCACCCTCCAGACCGGAAGAATCCAGTTCGCCTTTCTGCGCTCGCCGATTTTTGTACATCCGGCGATCGTAACGATTCGTGACCATACCGTGGTGGTCTCGATGCCGGCGGCGGAACTCGAGAAATCGCCGATCGATTTCAACATCACCGTGCCCGATTTCCGCCATCCTTCTCTCCGTATCGATTCCAATGTGCAGCGGCTCGATGTCGAAGTGCTCAAATTCGTGCGCCTGCCATGGATGCCGCCAACGCCGACTCATCCGCCGAAAATTCCCATTAGTGGACACGTCGACGCGCGCGAAGCAGTCCTCGCGTCGCTGGTAATGAAGAACGGGAAGACCGATTTCAAATATCGCGGCGGCGACTGGAGTGTCGATAATCTCACCGCCTCGACGCTCGACGGGCACTTGAGCCTCAACATCGTGGGACGCAAGAAGGACGACTGGATCCGCATCTTCGGCCGCGCGCAGAACATGAACGCGGAGTCGTTATTCCTGCTCAAAAGCGGCGTAACCCGGTCGCCGGTGTCAGGCCGTCTCGATGCCACCGCGGATCTGTGGGCGGATACCGATTCCGATTTTTTCGCGACCATGAGCGGAACCGCCATCATGAAGTTGCGCGACGGCACCATCGATCGGTTCACCTTGGTGTCCAGGCTCCTGGAGGTGATCGATCTCCGCAGTTGGCTGACGGCGAAGGTTCCCGATCCCCGAGTATCCGGACTTCAGTTCCGCACCGTGAGCGCCGATTTCAAAGGGAATGATGGAATTTTCTATACCGATGATCTCTTACTCGACGGTCCAGTCATCGACATCGTTGCGAGCGGCCACGTCAACATGGATAAATCGACCGTCGATATGAAGGTTGGGATGATCCCGTTCAACACGGTCAACTGGGTGCTCGGGAGCATCCCGGTGGTTGGAAAAAATGTCGCGGGAGGCACCAAGAGCATCATTTCCGCTTATTTCAATGTACGTGGACCGATAACCGATCCGCATGTGACGCCGGCGCCGATAAGCACCGTCGCCGAACTGCTCAAGAAAACTCTCGGCCTGCCGATCAATTTGATCAGACCGGATACCATAAAGTAGCAATGGAATTGGTTCTCTACACGCGGCGCGAGTGCGAACTCTGCCACGAGATGGAAGTGGTGATGGGCGAGGTACTGCCGCGCTTCCCGGCAACCTTGAAACGGGTGGAAATCGACGGCGATCGCGACCTCGAAGCGCAGTTCGGACTCGAGGTGCCGGTCCTGTTCGTCAACGGCCGCAAGGCGTTCAAGTATCGATGCACGGCGCGCGAATTGCGCAAACGTTTGGAGCGCGAGAAGTGAAAAGTACTTCGCCCTCGGTTGGCGCTGCGGTGGTGTTCGTGACTGCGGGCAGTGAGGAGCAGGCGACGTTGATCGCGAATGCGTTGGTCGGCGAGCGGCTGGCGGCATGCGTGAATATCGTGAGCCCGGTGAAGTCGATCTATCGCTGGGAAGGCGAAGTTCAAAGCGACACCGAACATCTGATGATCATCAAGACTCGCGCGAGCCTGGTGGCGAAGCTTGAGGCGCGAGTGAATGAACTCCATAGCTACGATGTGCCGGAAGTCATCGCGGTTCCGATAGTTGTGGGCGCGAAGGCATATCTCGACTGGCTCCTCGCATCCACCGGCGAACCGCCTCGCAAGGTCCGCCGGTCGCGCCCGGCTGGCGCCAAAGAGCGAAGCACGAAGTGATCAGGTTCGCGCGGTATCTCCACTGCGCGGTGCTTTTCGCCTAATATCTTGTCGGCATGTTTCGCGAAGCAATCGAAAAAATGGCGGCCTATACGCCGGGCGAGCAACCCAAGCCCGGCGAGCGGTTGATCAAGCTCAACACCAATGAGAATCCGTATCCGCCGTCGCCACGGGTGCGTCGCGCGATGGTGCGAGTTGCGGCTGACAGCCTGCGCCTTTATCCAGCGCCGCGTGCGGACGACTTCATCGCGAGCGCGTCGAAGCTGTACGGCGTGCGCAAGGAAATGATCCTCGCGGGCAACGGCTCCGATGAACTCCTCGCGATGATTTTTCGCGCGACGCTGGGCCCCGGCGACACGGTGGCGTATCCGGTGCCGACCTATTCGCTGTACGATACGCTGGCCTCGATTCAGGAGGCGCGCGTGCTTCGGTTTCCGGTCGCGAATGATTTCTCGATCCCACTCGATCAGCTCGCCGATGCGCGGGCGACCCTCACCATCGTGTGCAATCCCAATTCGCCGTCGGGCATCCTGACGCCGACCGGGAAGCTTGCGAAACTGGCGCGCGCGTTGCGGGACCGTCTCCTGGTGATCGACGAGGCATACGTGGATTTCGCATCCGAGAACGCGATCGGATTGCTGCGACGCTTTCCTAATATCGTCATCCTGCGGACGCTCTCGAAATCCTTTTCGCTGGCGGGGATGCGGCTGGGACTTTGCTTCGCGCGCTCCGCAGTTATCGAAGAGCTGATGAAGGTGAAGGATTCCTACAACCTCAGCCGCATCGCACTCGCCGCCGGCGCCGAGGCGCTCAATGACGCGGTCTGGATGCGCCGCAATGTTGAGAAAGTTAAGCATACGCGCGACGCGACTATCGCGCGGTTGCGCAAGATGGGCTTCGAGGTGCCTGACTCTGCGGCGAATTTCGTCCTCGCGCGGATGCCGGGCCACGACTTGGAACCGCTCGCGCAGGCGATTCGCAAAAGCGGCATCCTGGTGCGCTATTTTCCCGCCCCGATGTTGCGCGATGCGCTAAGAATTTCGATTGGCACGCCGGCCGAAATGAGCGCGCTGTTCAAGGCGATCGCCGCAAGTCTGCCCACCCTCAGTCTCAATGGGTCGAGTCCGGTTCGAAAACGCGGATGAGCATCAAGAATCTTTTCGGCGGCTTCCGCCGCGCTCCCAAGGAGAAGAGTGAAGAGGCGCAGGCATCCGATGCGCAACCGGAGACGCGCTGGGTGATTGCAGGGCTCGGCAATCCGGGCGAGGAATACTCACGCTCGCGGCACAACGCCGGGTTCCGCGTCGTCGAGCGAATCGCGAAATCAAAACACGTGCAATTCGATCGAAAAAAGTTCAAGGGCATGATCGCCGAGACCGAACTCGCCGGAAACCGCGCGCTGCTGGTCAAGCCGCAGACCTACTACAACGGTAGTGGCGAATGTCTCGCCGCGGTGCTCGGCTATTACAAGGTTCCTAGCTCGCGCCTGATTGTCGTGCATGATGAGCTTGACCTTGAAGCGGGCCGGCTGCGATTGAAGCAGGGCGGCAGCGATGCCGGCAATCGTGGTGTACGCTCGGTAGCGCAGACCCTGGGCACGCCGGACTTCATTCGGGTGCGAGTGGGCGTCAGCCGTCCGCCGGGCGAGAGCGAAAGCAAAGATTACCTCCTCGAAAGTATGAGCGCGGAGGCGCGCGCATATCTCGACGCCTCGATTCCGCGCGCGGCGGAAGCGGTGGAAGCGATCATCGCCGATGGGCTGGAAAGAGCGATGGGACGCTTCAATCAGCGCCTGTGATCGCGCCGCGGAAGCATCGAAGCGAGGCCCGCGGCTTTCTGTACTATCCGTATAACAAACCCTACGTACTGACAGTTATAAATACATAACAGCTAGTTGACAGCCTTTTGCGTCTAAGCTAGATCACGATTAACCGGTCGCCGGACCGGCCTGGATCTGCGTGAGAGCGCAAAACCTTCGCTCGTCTACATTTGGCGAAGGTTTTGAGAGGGTACTATGGCGGGAGTAACCGCGTCGCGATTTAGTTCACGCGAAGCTGCTTTGCGTTTTTACTTCCGGGCGATCGAGCTGATGATGCCCAACGCAAAGCCGGGAATTTTCTCAACCCGACGTCCACCCAGGGTCCAGTACGGGCCGAACCTCCTCACCGACCTGTTCGCGCTCGACGCATGTTTTTATGGGATGAACGACGTCCAGCTGTGGCTGCTGCACGAACTGTATGGTCCCGGCTGCTTCAAGCCGAGACCGCGGCCGCTCGCCGGCGTCTTCGAGGCACTACGGAGCAAGTTTCCCAAACACGCGTGGACCCCAAAGCAAGTCGCGCAGTCCAGAGGCGAAGCGCTCAAGATCTTCGAGGCGCATCTCATCCGCGAGCGCCTGATGTAACTGGTGGGGCTGGAAATTTGTCGTGCGAGGTGCCTTCGCCGCGTGCGCGGTTTCGGGTACGCTGGGTTTCCGCCTTCGGGCGAGAACTCAGTGGCGGATTTCCCAAGCAGTGGAAGCTAGTAACGAACACGAACGCGCGACGGCGCTGACCCAAGGCGCGATCGAAGTAATCTCGCAGGCGGAGCTGGCTGAAAAGCTAAAGCTGAGCCGACCTTTGCGCATCAAGCTCGGGATGGATCCGACCGCGCCCGATCTGCACCTTGGACATACCATTACGCTTAAGAAGCTGCGTGATTTCCAGCGCGACGGCCACACAGTGATTTTCCTGGTCGGCGATTTCACCGCAATGATTGGCGACCCCACCGGGCGCTCCGATACGCGCAAGCCGCTCTCGCGCGAGACCATCGCCATCAATGCCGAGACCTATCGCGGGCAGGCATTCAAGATCCTCGATCCTGAGCGCACCGAAGTCCGCTTCAATAGCGAATGGATGGATGGTCTCGGCGTGCGGCGGCTGATCGAGCTGGCGGCGAACCTCAGCGTGGCGAGGCTGCTGGAGCGCGACGACTTCGAAAAGCGCCTCGCGAATGAGGAGCCGCTATTCCTGCACGAGTTGCTCTACCCGCTCATCCAGGGCTACGACTCGGTCGCGCTCGAAGCGGACATCGAGATCGGCGGCACCGACCAGAAGTTCAACATGCTGGTCGGCCGCGAGTTGCAGCGCGCCTTCAAGCAGGCGCCGCAAGTCGTGATGACGATGCCGCTGATGGAGGGCCTCGACGGCGAGCGCAAGATGTCCAAGTCGCTCGGCAACTATGTCGGCATCACCGAGAAACCCGACGAGATGTTTGGCAAGCTCATGCGGGTATCGGATCCGCTGATGGCCCGCTACTACCAGTTGCTGACCGATGTCAGTGCCGAGGAACTCGCGGGCATCAAGTCTGGCAAGGTGCATCCGATGGAGGCCAAGAAACGCCTCGCATCGATGATCGTCGAGGAATATCACGGCGCCGACGCCGCGCGGAAAGCGCAGGGCTACTTCGAGAGCAAGTTCCAGCGCAGAGAGGTTCCCACCAATGTTCCGGTCTATCGCATCGCTGAGGACATCTGGATCTGCGAGCTGATGAAGCAGCTCAACTTCGCGCCATCAAATAGCGAGGCGCGCCGCCTCGTCAGCCAGGGTGCAGTGCGCGTTGATGGCGCGACGATCAAGGATGCGAACTTCCGATTCGTGCCGGGCGAGCACAAGGTGCTCGAAGTGGGCAAGCGCCGCGTCGCGCGCATCGAGCCCTGAAGACCTGGTCCGCTATTCTGCTTTCTTGCCGGACTCCGCGGCGACCGCATCGCGAAGTTTCTTCATCGTGCGATCGAGCGCCTTCAGATAGCGCTGCTTGGTCCACTCTTCCTTGGTCCGCATCTTCAACCATCCGAGCTTGACCGCGTCGGGCTTGTTGCCCATCTCGCCGGTCGAAACCTCGATGATGGCGTGTTCCTCGGGCGAGAGTTGCGCCAGCACCTCGCGCTTCAGGTTCTGCAGAAAGCCAGCCTTAAGATCGATATCGATTTTCATTCCGGGACCCCACACCCCTCACATCGAAGCCTAGATCAAGATCTATAACCGCTCAAGGTACTTGACAGCACGGCTTGGTGGAAGTTACCTCGCCACACGCGAGACGCTTGAGGAGATAGCGATGCAGTTTTTCAAAGTTGAATCCGAAGGGCATGTCCAAGTCTGGACGATGTCCAATCCGCCGATGAACTACATGACCGCCGCGATGAGCCAGGAGCTGACCGAGCTGGTGGGTCGCGCCGAGGCCGATGAAAACATTCGCGCGATTATTCTGACCGGCGGTATCGAGGGCAAATTCATCACTCATTACAGCGTCGATGAGCTCGCCGAGGGCGCTGCTGATCCGGCGGAGTGCGCGCGCACTTTTCCCACGCTGGAAGCAGGTTTTCATCGCATGCTCGATCGCATCATGCTGATGCCGAAAGTTGTCATCGCGGCGATCAATGGTGACTGTATGGGTGGTGGATACGAGCTTGCGCTCGCGTGCGATTTTCGCCTCGCTGCCGATGGTGCGTATCAAATCGGATTGCCCGAAGCAGTGTTGGGAATTCTGCCTGGCGGCGGAGGCACGCAGCGCCTGCCAAGGCTCATCGGAAGGGGCAGGGCACTCGAGGTGATGCTGTTCGGCAACGTCTATCATCCGCGCGAGGCCGAGCGGATGGGCATGGTAAATCGTGTGCTTGCGCCGGAGACGCTGTTGTCGTTCGCAACGGGTTGGGCGCGCACGCTGGCCAAACGTCCGCCGCGCTCGATTGCCGCGATCAAGCGCGCGGTTTACCTCGGCGCGGACCGTGACCTCGAAGCCGGCCTCTACATCGAGCGCACCGAAATGCGCGACGTGATGTGCACCGAAGATGCGCGCACCATCATGAACGCCTACAACGAAGCGGTGCGCAAAGATCCGATGGCGGCGCGCAGCGACTTCCTGAAAGGAATCGGTGTGCCCGAGGCCAAGGGAAGATAGGCCCCGGGCGTCACGATGGATGCGAGCTATTCTTCCTCGACCGCCTGGCGGATCGAGTTGAGGATGAACAGGAACTGGCGTGGCGAGGTCACGCGGCCCAGCAGGCTGACCTGCTTGAGCACTCGCAGCTCGCTCGGCTTGATCTCGTGGCGCGCGATGAGCGAACGGTCCTTCAAGAAATTGCGCCATGCGTTCTCGGGACGCTTGGCCGCGAGCCCGCCGTCGCGAGGCGTGATGAGATCCTTCGCCTCGGGATGAGCGAGCAGGAAGATGGTCTCGCTATCAAGGCCCATCACATCAGAGAGGCGGCGCAGCAGTGACAGTGACGGCCGCCGGCGTCCATTTTCGAGGTACGCGACGTGGCTGGCTTTGACGCCGAGTTTGGCCGCAAGTTCGCGCTGGGTGAGGCGCAGGAATTCGCGCCGGTCCTTCAGCACCGAGCCGAGAGTTTTCTTTTTCATCTTGTTTTTAGTATCCACCTTTACCCTTTTATGATCGCCGACTGGAGTGTGACAGTCTGTCGAAAATGCCTTAGGAACGCTCCGCCGAACTACACAGGCGCCATACCGATCGTTCAGGATGTTCTCTTTCTGCCGACTCTGTTCAGTCGAAACTACCTTAAGGTTAGCGTAAGCAGGCAACCAGTTGCAAATCAATCTACGACAAAATGATGCCTAATTATATCCCGCTATCATCTTCCCTTTATGGGACTTTAGTACCATGACTCCGCGTCGGAAGACGCTCAGACGCGCACGTCTTAACTTCTGTGTGTCCGACCGAACCATCCAGATGGTCGGCGACGCGGGATGCGTCGGGTCGCTGGCAGGCTTAGCTCCGGTCAACCGGCGGAAGGCGTGGCACTTGGCATCCGCCGCCGCCGACGCAGTTCAATCCGGCTCCAATGTACGTGAAGGCGGCTTTAAAAGGATAGAAGAGGTAGTCGAGAGGAGTCTGGATGGGATCGAATGGCGCCTTGGCTTGTTCCTGCTGCTGTTGAGCCTCGGCGAGGGTCGCGGGACTCGGTCCGACGTTGACGATATTTGCCACCCGCATATCGGGACCGAAGACCGCCGCCTTACCCGCATCCAGCCAGGTGTAACGGAGCAGCGCCGGACCGTTGCTGTTGGGTGAGGGGACGTTGTCCTTCAAATCCGGCTGACCCATCGCCGCGATGGCCTGATCCGTGGTCATCCCGGCCTTGAGACTTCCTGCGCCGCCGCCACTTTGCGTCGCGCATCCGACTATCAGCAATGCCAGGGCGCCCAACCACCAGCGCCTTACCATGATTCTCATATCAATGATTTCTCCGTTCGAATCGTTCGGTGCTAACACACGCCGTCAGGTGCGGCAACGTCTCTTCTGTCCCGCATCCGTCATGGCGAGGGTGCGGCTTGCGGCGGCGCGGGTTCAACCGCGTTCACGGGAGATGCGGCGATCGGTTCCGCCGTCGAGGGCCGGCTCAACGGATGCGTCAGGCTATAGATTCCGTTGAGCATCCTGACACCCCATCCGAGGCTGCCATTTCCGCCGAGGAAGTTTTTCGCATCGTAGTAGAGGCTCGGGTCGTTAACCGCGAGGCCGACAGTCCCGCGCCCATCGTCAATCTTGCGCAGGATGTCTTTCATGTCCGCCAGCGAGGTCTGCATGTTCGCCAGAAGCTGGTTGGCGTATTGCTGATCGGTAAGCAACCGCTGCACCGCACCATTACCTTTACTGAAGCGATCCATTAGGCGATTGACGTTCGCGGCCATGTCCTTCATCGAGACCGCCATAGTCTCCATCTCATCGAGCAGCTTCTTACCGTCGGTTTTATCCGAGAGCATTGCGCCCGCTAGCCCGCGGCCATGATTCACCTTGTCGAGCATCGCGTTCATCTCGACCGCGAGCTTGTTCATGTTATCGAGGGTGGTGCGCAGGTCCGCCAGCGTCAGCGGCGGTTCGGTCCCCTTCGGTCCACCCTTGATGAGTTCGGTCAGGATGCCATGGCCCTGGTCGATCGATTCGAGGATCGACTTAAGCGATTGTGAAATCGCGATGACATTGTCGATCATGTCGCCATTGGCGGCCTTTTGCAGGATCGCCTGCATGTCAACGGGGTCCTGCGCCGCGAGGACCGCGTTGGGCGCCAGCGACGGAGACTCCGGGTTGCCGCCGCTGATCTCGATGTACTTGTCGCCGAGCAGTCCCATCGTGCTGATCTGCGCAACCGAGTCCGAACGCACCCGCATCAGGTCCGCATCGTTAATCCACAGCCTGACGACGACGTAGTCGGCATGTGGATCGGCGGGAAAGCTGACAGATTTGACCGCGCCGATGTTCACTCCTGAAAGCGAGACCGGCGCGCCGGTCTGCAGACCATTGATGCGATGGAAGTGAGTTTCGATAGAAGAGGTGCGCCGCAGGATCCGCGTTCCGTGGCCGATCGAAAAAATCCCGAAGCAGATGATCGCGAGGCCGCCCGCGATGAGCGCGCCAACCCGAACGGTTACCACGGTTGATCTAGCCACGAGCCTGTTGCTGCCTCGCCTTCATCTTATAGAGCCGCCTCGACGAATTCCCGCATCAGCTCGTCCTCGGTTTTGCGGACTTCCTCGGCGGTGCCGCTGAAACGGATGCGTCCCTGGTCGAGTAGCGCGAAACGATCGCCGACCATGAACGCGCTCTTAAGATCATGCGTCACCACCACCGAGGTAAATCCGAGTCGCGTCTGGAGGTTGCGGATCAGGAGGTTTATCTTGCGCGTGACGAGGGGATCGAGTCCCGTGGTCGGCTCATCATACAGGACCGCCTTCGGCTCCAGCGCCAGCGCGCGGGCGAGCGCAACGCGTTTCTGCATCCCGCCTGACAGTTCTGCGGGATACAACTTCGCGACCTCTTCCTTAAGCTCCACCATCTCGAGGACTTCATGCACGCGCTTGCGAATCCGCGTTTCGTCGCGCTCGCCATGCTCACGGATCGGATAGCTGACGTTGCCGAACACGGAGAGCGAATCGAACAGCGCACCGAGCTGAAACACCATCGCAACCTCGCGCCGAATCGGGAAGAGTTGATCCTCCGAAAGCGCGTTAAGGCGCTTGCCGTCGACCCATACTTCGCCGGCGTCGGGACGCTCCAGCCCGTTGATGTGGCGCAGCAGCACGCTTTTGCCCTCGCCGCTGCCGCCCAGCACCACCACGGTTTCGCCTTCCGTCACCTCGAGGTCGACGCCGCGCAGCACCCGCTTGTCGCCAAAACCCTTTTCCACCCCGCGCAGCGAGATGAAGGGTCCGCGTCGAAGATTGTTCTGATCGCTCATCCGATCGCAAGAAACAGCTTGGTCAGAAAGAAATCGGAAATCAGCACGCTGATCGACGCCGCCACCACCGCCGACGTGGTCGCGCGGCCCACGCCGTCAGCGCCGCCACTCGCCGTCAGCCCCTTGAAGCATGCGATGATGCCGATCAGGTAGCCGAAGAAAATCGACTTGCCGAGCCCGCTGGTGAAGTCGCCCAGTTCGACGTGCTGGATCAACGAATTGTAGAAATAGCCGCCACTCACGCCGAGCTCGGTAATCGAGATGACCCATCCGCCGAGCAGCCCGATCGCGTCGGCGAGCGCGGCGAGAATCGGCATCATGATGATGGTGGCGAGCACGCGCGGCACCACCAGCTTCTTGATCGGGCTGGTGCCGAGCGCGCGCATCGCGTCGATCTGCTCGGTCACCTTCATGGTGCCGAGCTCCGCGCTGAAGCCCGCACCCACGCGCGCGGCGATCATGAGCGCCGCGAGGACCGGGCCCATTTCGCGCAGCAGCGAGAGGCCCATGATGCGGCTGACGTAGATCTTGGCGCCGAACTTTTCGAGGAACTGGCCCATCTGCAACGCCAGCACCATCCCCGAGAAGATCGCGGTGAGATTGACGACATTGAGTGAGCGGTAGCCGACGTTATCGAGCTGATCGATAAGCGCGCGCGACTCAAAGGGCCGCCGCAACAGGTAGCGGAAGAAATCGCGCGTGAGGATTCCGATTTGGCCCAGCTGGTCGAGGAAGAGGTATAGTCGCTCCCGCATCGGTGTTGCGCAAAGCCTAAGCCAGCAGGTAAGTCACGGCAATATGGCAACGGCACGCGATCCTGGCGCGCTATTCGTATACGGCTCGCTCCTTGAGGAAGCGAAGCGCCGGAAGATCCTCGGTCATCGCGTCGAGGTCGTCGCGGCGCGCCTCGAGGGCTTCGAGCGGCGTCGCGCCCGGTACTTTTACATCGCGCGCGCCGCGGGCGTGGTGACCGTCGGCATGGTCATGCTCGGGCTGACCGACGAGGACTGGCATCGCCTCGATGCCTATGAGGAGGTCCCGACGCTCTACACTCGCGAGGAGATCGAGATCGTTACAACCGAGGGTCCGCTACGCTGTTGGGTCTACCTTCCGACGCCCGAATGCATCAAACAGTAAGGCGAAGATTTAGCGAAACTGTAGCATTGGCGCGGCTTTAGTGGCTTTGTTTTTGCGAATTCGCAGTCGATTTGACTGCTCACTCACCGCATGCCGCCGCCACCGATAGTGGGTTTGTTTTTGCGAACTATCGATTGAGTCGAAATCGAATGCGGTGGTGTTGAACGTGAGCCGCATTTCTAGAAACCTTTGATTTTCCTCATCTATTTGGCTTCGTTTCGTATTTTTCGCCTGTATCCGGCTTAGCCGCTAGAGCGAAGCCGCGGAGCTCCGCTGCCAGGTCACAGCATTCGGCGACACGCGCAATTGCTTCAAGACAGCGCTAACCACGTCCGTGATTTCATTCAGGTTGTTTACTTCAAAAGGAAGGTAAACGCCCACCTCATCTGCGGGATCGCCACGGTAGTGACGCAGAATATAGAAGTGTCCATTCACACTACGCGGGTCGGTACCCTGGTAAATATCCAAGTCGTCCCAGCCCTCGGAAAAATGAATCCCACAGCTTTGTTCGAGAACGGGTATAGGTAGCTTGATGTTCGCCTGAGGGATCCAGGTGATCGTCGAAGCGTCTATTTTTCGACCGCGCCCTTTCATGAGTTAACCTTCAGGTTATTTTAATCACGGTTGCGGGGATCCATGCAAAATCCTCGTTGCGGAGTCGGATTTTCCGACTCCGGGAGTGTACGGAAAGTACCAATGAGCTTGGCTCGGAGTGCTGTATCGCGGGTCGTGCGGGATGGTACTGGTGAATTCAATCCCTCGTGATCCTGCTGGTAGGGAACCGAGATAGGCCTTAACGCATGGTATGACACCAAAATTCGCAGCTCTTCCAAGGATTCGTCCCGATGATTTTGTTCCTGCGCAAGATCTTTCGTCTGAGTGTAGGGGTTTTCCAAGCGATGGTAGACTGGAGGGGCTGGGCTCGTTGGCATTGGAAATGGTCGTCATTTCAAAGTTTCAGAAAACCAGCACCGCTCCTCCCAGTATTTTCCGATCGCCGCTTCGAGGGAAGATGTTAGTCCGGATCCTATCCCTAATCCCGCGGGGGGACCGATACATAACGGTTGCCCTTCTCGTAGAAGCGCCAGGGGAGGGCCGCCCATTCGCCAGCGTAGTCCACATTGATGCGCGAGGAGCGCCCGATCTTGCCGCGAGGAATCTCGGAGTCATCTTCGAGGAATAACTCCTCGCCGCAGAGATCGCGGCCGTAATCGGCCCCGGTGATTGCGAGGGCGCTGGTGAGTTTGCCGGGGCCGTTGGTCAGCTCGCGCGAGGTCGCAGGTTTATTGCGACGCTGAGTCATCAGCTCGATGCCGCGCACCGGTTCCAGCGCGCGAATCAGTACCGCATGCGGCTTGCCTTCCGATGCGACCACGATATTCATCGCCCAACTGAGGCCATACAAAAGATAGACATAGGCGTGGCCGGGCGGCCCGAACATCGCGGTGGTGCGCTTGGTATGGAGTCCGCGCCGACTATGGGCCGCGAGATCGAGTGGCCCGCGATAGGCCTCGGCCTCGACGATGCGGCCGGCTGCCTCGCCCTCGGGGGTGCGATGCACGAGGATTTTCCCGATGCATTGCCGCGCCACGGTCAGGACCGGTTGCGCATAGAACTCGCGCGGCAGTTTGCGTGCGATCACGGCGGTTGAAACCTAACCCCCTAGCCCCCTTCCCCTGAAGTGGAAGGGGGGACCAGACAAAGAATCTCAGACCCTTATATCTTTTCTGATTCCCCCTTCCACTTCAGGGGAAGGGGGCTAGGGGGTTAGGTCTGAAGTGCCCGGATCGCGCCTCACACCACTTTGCGCAGCGCCATCGCCGGCGCGACCTGCAGCGCGCCCGCGATCGGGAACGTGCCGCTCACAACGCTGACCGCGATTGCGACGATGATCGATTCCACAACCACCATTGGTGTAAGCGCAATCAACCCCAGACCGCTGGTGATGGTGCCGAGGTTCAAACCGCCCGCGAAGATCGCCGTTGCACCGGCCGCGCCAATCAGTCCTCCCACGATGCCCAATGCGATCGCCTCGCCGAAGAGCAGGAACGCGATGCGAGCGCTGCCGAAGCCGAGCGTGCGCAATAGTGCCACCTCCGGAATGCGATCGCGCACTGTCATCGCCATCGAGTTGCCGGCGATTAGCAGCACCGTGATGATGACGACGGCAACGAGGCTGAAGATGATCGCGCGGATGTTGCCGATGTTGGCGAGGCTCTGCGCGATCGCATCACTCTCGGTCTGGGTGCGGGTCTCGTAGTCGGAGTTGTGAAATTTCTCATCGATGGCGCGCGCGACCGGACCCACGTTGTCGGCCGTGTCGACCTGCACGACGAGCCGGGTCGCTTGCGGGCCGACGGTGCCGCCATGAGCCTTGGCAAATTCCTTGAGATAGTCACTGCGCATCAGGAAGAGATTCGGGTAGCGCGCGGAGGGAATCTCGCCCGCGATCAGAAAATCCATCCCGGTACCGCTGGGGAAGTGCAGCATGATTTTCTGCCCGATGTGCCAGTTGTACTTCTTGAGCAACAGCGTGCCGACCGCGACCGAGCGGCGATCGCGCAGGAAATTCGTCACCAGTGACGGCTGGTTATCGAAATCGGTGGTCATGTCGAAGATTTCCTTGTCCGATGCCACGATTCCGATCCAGTCGCTGTCGGTGCGATAGAGCTCGTAGAAATCCCAGTTCGCGACGCATCCGTTCACGTGCGCCATCTGCTTGATCTCCTCGCAGTCCTGCGCCGGCACTCCGTACGGCCCGCTGCGATTGGTGACAAACAGTCGCTGTCCGCGCGCCGCCGTATCGATGATGTGATCCATCGAGGCCGGCACCGCCATCAGCATCGCGAAAACCAGCGTCGCGATTGCGATCATCACGATGGTGAGAATCGTGCGGCGGGTGCGGCGCATCAAGTTGCGAACTATGAGCTCCAGGTACTTCATCGCGGATCAATCGCGCAGCGCCTCCATCACCGGGATTCGCGAGGCCTGCCAGGCCGGCAGCAATCCGCCGATGATGCCAATCAAGAGCGAGGCGACGACTCCGGCGATGATCGCAGTGCGGTCGAGCTGGAATGAAAACAGGATGGTGCCGACGTTCATCAGCCGGCTTTGCAGACCCGTTCCGTAGGCGACGACGATCGCGAGCAACTCGCCCAGCATTCCACCCGCGAGTCCGAGCACCGCGCTCTCGACGACAAATGCGAGCAGCACCGTCCCGCGCCCGAAGCCGAGCACGCGCAAGGTACCGACCTCGCGCCGGCGTCGTGCCACCGCGGAGTACATCGTGTTCATCGCGCCGAAGACTGCGCCGACCGCCAATACCATGGCAACCGCGAGGCCGAGGCTGCGAATCTGGTTGCTGAAGCCGGCCGCTTGTAGATAGAACGCCTGCTCCGACATCAGATCGACGCGCAGCCGATTGTCGCGATGCAATTTCTCGGCGAACGTTTCCGACTCGCCCGGCTTCAACACGACATGAAAGATGTTGTAGTTGACGGTGCCCGCGACATGAAACTCGACGGCGAGATCGTCGAGGTCGGCCCACACCTCGGATTCCCGCGCGCTGCCGTTGTCACTGAAGATCCCGACGATATGCCAGTTGTTGCGGCCCCAATGAAACGTATCGCCGATCTTGAGATTAGGATAACGCGCCGCGAAACGCTGCCCGAGCATCCATTGGAACTGGCCGCGCTTTGGGCGATGCCCCTCGATCACGCGAACGCCCGGATGCACCTCATATGCAATCGGCAACACCGAGCGGATGGTCCCGCTCGAGGCGAGCGGCGCATTGGGAGTAGGATCGAAACCGTTGACGTCCTCGGGCGAGAGCAGCGGATTGCCTGCCGCATCGGTCGCGATCTCGGGCATCGTTTTCAAAATGTCGTAGCTTTCGTGGCTGATGTATCCGCTTTCGACCAGCACGCCGCGCTCAAGGATGACCCAGTGGTCGCGCTCGCCCGCGAGCGTCACGGTGCGGCGCATCCCGTCAACGAAGCCGAGCAGAATCGTCAGCACGCTGACCACCATCGCGACGCTGACCGCGGTCATCGCGGAGGAGGTCATCCGCTGGCCGACGCTGCGCACGCTGTATCGAAGCGGAACCATGAGGTGGTACTTCGAAGAGTCTATATGAACGCGACACGAAGTGGTCAAGGCAGCGGCAAAGCTGCGCGAGCGAGGAAAACTGTTCAGGCTTGACCTTTATGGAACCGATCGGTTACAGATAATTCGCAATGGAGGCCGCAATGGATAAGCATCGAGTCGTTTCCCACGATGAATGGATCGAAGCGCGCAAGGATTTTCTCGCCAGGGAAAAAGAGTTCACCCGCCTGCGCGATCAGATAAGTCAGATGCGCCGCGAAATGCCGTGGGATCGCGTCGACAAGAATTATGTTTTCGACGCTACCAAGGGCAAAGTTACGCTCGCCGATCTCTTCGCCGGCAAGAGCCAACTGATCGTCTATCACTTCATGTTCGACCCGGGCTGGGAGGCAGGATGCAAAAGCTGCTCGTTCTGGGCCGACAACTACAACTCGATCATCGTGCACCTGAATCATCGCGATGCGAACCTGGTGGCGATATCGCGCGCGCCGCTGGCCAAGCTGCAGGCCTATCGCAAGCGCATGGGATGGGACTTCACCTGGGTTTCGTCATCCGGCAACGACTTCAACTACGACTATCACGTGTCGTTCACGCCCGACGAAGTCGCCAAGGGTGAAGGGGATTACAATTATCGCATGACCCGGACGAGGGGCGGTTCTGAAATGCCCGGCATCAGCGTGTTTTATAAGGATGCGGACGGGAACATTTTCCACACCTACTCGACCTACGAGCGCGGCCTCGACATGCTCAACGGCGCGTATCACATCCTCGATCTGTTGCCGAAAGGCCGCGACGAAAAGGGCCTGAAATTCACCCAGGAGTGGGTGCGTCGCCATGACGAGTATTGACCCGGCCTAATCAGGAAAGGACTACGGAGATTCCCGCTTTCATGTCATGCTTAAGCGCGCCGCTTCAGCATGATTACACCCAGCTACGAGGCACCGAGACCTAACCCCCATCCCCTTCCCTTAAGGGAAGGGGAGAAGAAATTAGGAAAAACCTTTCCGAGGGGAAAGCGTTTCTTTCGCTGGTACCCCTTCCCTAAAGGGAAGGGGTTAGGGGTTAGGTCTGAGTAGTCTACATCCGCATCGTGCTGCGAGGCCCAAGGTGGCAGTCGATGCCGTCCTGTTCGCGCGCAGCGACGGCGGCGTGCGCAGTTATCTGGTGCCCGTCAAGGGCGGGCCACTGAAAGGGCGATGGGCTTTTCCCGGCGGCCTGGTGCGCGTCGGCGAGCTCCTCGATGATGCCGCGCGGCGCCAACTGCAAGCCTTCACCGGACTGCGCGGGGCTTATTTCGAGCAGCTGTTTACCTTCGGCGATCCCTCGCGCGACCCCAACTCGCACGTCGTTTCAGTCGCATATATGGCACTTATCCCCGATGCCGCCGCAGTCCGCTCGCCGACCGGCGACGAGCCTGCGGGAAAATGGTTTGAGGTTTCCGCGCTGCCTCCGCTCGCATACGATCACGGCTTGATGGCGGAGTACGCGCTGAAGCGGCTGAAGGCGAAACTCGAATACACCAATATCGCCTACAGCCTGCTGCCCGAGGAGTTCACGTTTGCGGAGCTGGAGGAGCTTTACGCGGTGATTCTGAATCGTCCCATTGATCGGCGAAATTTTCGGCGCCGAATCATGGCGATGGCTATTTTAAAAAAGGGCCGCGGAACCCGACGCGGAGCGCATCGGCCGGCATCGCTTTATAGCTTCGCGCAGCAGAGTTTGCAGACTATCGAAATGCTATAGTGAAAACGCATCTATGAGCGCATCAAAAAAGGGCAAGCTGAATCCGTGGGTAGCGATAGCGGTGGTCGTGGTGGTTGCCGCTGCAACCTACGCCGGCCTCAACCTCTATCGGTCGCGCGTCGCCGCGTCGACGCCACCCGTGTCGCAGGAGGCCAACGCCGCGCAGCATCTGCGCATGACGCTGGATCCCAACCAGTTCGTCGGCGAGGTCAAGCAGGCTTATCTCATCGCCGAGACCGATCCGGCACTCCTCGCGCAACTGCATTGCTGGTGCGGATGCGACCGTACCGACGGCCATAAGAACCTGCTCGATTGTTATCGCGACACGCACGGCGCGCATTGCTCGATTTGCACCGGCGAGGCGATCGAAGCCGAGAAACTCGCCTCGGAAGGGATGCCGGTCGAGAAAATCCGCGACGCGCTGAAAGACCGCTTCGCCAACGGAGAATGACCGTTGGTCGGGATCATCTCTGCCTACATCGAACATTTTACCTACCTGGGACTGTTCGTGGTGCTGATGCTGTGTGGTCTCGGGCTGCCGATGCCGGAGGACATCGCGCTGCTGGCCGGCGGATTCCTCGCGCATAAGGGCGTCACGCGCTATCCGATCACCCTGGTGGTGGCGCTGCTGGGCGTGATCACGGGCGACAACTCGCTGTACTTCATCGGGCGCGGAGTGGGCGCCAATGTGCTGGCGTTTTTCGGGCTCAAGAAATCGAAACAGCCCGCCGATGATTCCTCGAACAACCTCGATCGCCTGAACGTGTTCATGCAGCGCCACGGGCATCTGGCGATTTTCTATGCGCGCTTTTTCGCGGGCTTTCGCGCCCTGGTCTATCTGTCAGCGGGGTCGCTCGGCGTGCCGCCCAGCCGCTTCTTTCTCTACGACCTCGCGGGTGCGGCGATTTCAGTGCCGATCGTCGTCACCCTCGGCTATGTCTTCGGCGAGCAGATCGAGAAGATCATCCACTACCTCGGCGGCTTCCAGAAAATCCTGTGGATCGTGATCGCGCTGTGCGCGCTGGTCTATCTGGGCCGCCTGGCGGTGATGCGGATCTCTGACAGCGGAGCCAAAACCTGAAGCATCCGGTCCGCCCTTCCGCCGCTTTGCAGTGCGCGCGGAATTGCAATCAAATAAGCGGCGGGACCGGCACTCGCGATGGCATATAGATTCCCAGCGCTGAATCTCAAGGTAAAGCTGATCTTCCTGATGGTCGGCTTGCTCGCATTGACGCTCGGCGCCGAGGTTATCGTCAGCCTCGGCACCCAGGAAGCGATCGTCGAAAGCACCCAGGAAAAAGTCAGCGACCTCACCCGCGCGATTCAAATCAGCGTGCAGGAACTTACTTCGGTACGCCCCACCGATCCCGACCGTCTGCGCAACTATGTCGCCGGACTGCGCAGCAAGGGCCTCGAGGTTTCCATCGCCTCGACGCAAAACCTTATCATCAACAGCTCCAATCCGAAGATCGTCGGCGATGCGATGGAGAAGACCTCGCTCACCAGCCCGATCGACATCACGCGCAACAGCGGCGACGTCCCGCCGGTCAAGCTCCGCGGCTCGGAGCAAACGGTTTATCTGATCCCTATCCAGGTCGAGGATCATTTGCTCGGCTATGTGCGGGTGGTGGCGAATTTCGGCGACTTCGCGAAGCCCCTGGCGCAGAGCCGCTTGCATGAATTGACCCTGGCGGTCGTCATCTTCGCGATCGGACTCGTCATCGCGTACTTCCTCGCCGAGCGTTATGTCGAACCGATTCATGCCGTCGCCTCCGCCGCTCAAAACATCATGGCGCGCGGCCTCGAGCCGGTGCCCGAGGGCAAGCGCCGCGACGAGATCGGGTTGCTCACTCACAGCTTCAACGAGATGGTCGAGCAGCTGCGGCATGCGCGCGAGCGCGAGGCCGAGCTCAATCGCCTCGAAAGATTCACCGCGCTCGGCCAGCTCGCCGGCGGCCTCGCGCACGAGATAAAAAATCCGCTCAACTTCATCAGCCTCGCGCTCGATCAGATGCGCACCAAGTACGCGCGCCGGGTCGCGCCCGACACTGAAACTTATGTGCATCAGATCGCGCTGATGAAAGATGAGATCCGCCGGCTGTCCGAGCTGGTGCAGAGCTTCCTCAACTACGGCAAGCCGATCGAGATTCATCCGTCGCCGGCCGACATGCGAAAAATCGTCGACAGCGTGCTGCAGATTTCCGAATCGAAGATGCGCGCGCAGGGCGTGCAGCTGGTCGAGGAAGTGAACGGCGTTCCGACGACACTGAATGTGGACGCGGAAAAAATCCGCATGTGCTTCGTCAACGTGATCGCCAATGCCATCCAGGCGATGCCCGACGGCGGCGAGCTGCGCATCGGATTTCATCAGGAAGGCGACCGCCTCGTGATAACCTTCAGAGACAACGGCGGCGGCATCGATCCCGAGGTCGCGCGGCGCGTATTCGAACCGTTCTTCACCACCAAGCGCGAGGGCATCGGGCTGGGCCTGTTTCTCTCGCGCTCGATCGTGGAACGCCACGGCGGCACCATCCGCATCGCGCCGCTGGAAGGCGAGCATGGCACTATCGTCACCTTCACCTTCCCGCTCGGCGCGGGTCCGCTGGGAACCATACAGAGATAACTACAAATGGGCAGATCATCCGTACTCGTCGTAGAAGACAACGATCTCGAACGTCAGATAACCGCCGACACGCTGCGCGAAGAAGGCTTCAACGTCGAGGAGGCCGCGACCGGCAAGCGCGCCCTCGAATGCCTCGGGCTGGGAGAGTTCGACGTCGTTCTCACCGATCTCATGATGCCGGGAATGTCCGGCGACGAACTCCTCGCGAAGGTGCGCCCCGTCTATCCGGGCACCCAGGTGGTGCTGCTGACCGCCCACGGCACCATCGAGAACGCGGTGCAGGCGATGAAGAACGGCGCCTTCTATTACCTCACTAAGCCGACCGATCGCGAGACGCTGGTGATGACGATTTCGAAGGCGGCCGAGGTCGCGAATCTCAAGCAGGAAAATGCGCTGCTCAAGAGCAAGCTCGAAGGCGGTTTGACGGTCGAAGGAATCGTCGGCGTCGATGCCGCGATCCAGGACATCATTCGCATCGTGCGGAAAATTTCGCCCTCGAATTCCACCGTGCTGATCCAGGGCGAGAGCGGCACCGGCAAGGAAGTGATCGCCCGCGGCATCCACCGCCTGTCGCCTCGTGCGGCGCGTCCGTTCATCGCCATCAACTGCTCGGCGATCCCCGAAACGCTGATGGAGAACGAACTCTTCGGCCATGAGAAGGGCGCATTCACCGGCGCCAATGAGCGCAAGATTGGCCTCGTCGAAGCGGCGGACAAATCGACCTTGTTCCTCGATGAGATCGCAGACCTGCCTCCGCCGCTGCAGGCCAAGATGCTGCGCGTGTTGCAGGAGCGCGAGGTCCGGCGCGTCGGCGGCAACGAATCATTTCACGTCGATGTGCGCCTCATCGCGGCCACTAACAAGAATCTCGCCGATGAAGTCGCGGAGGGAAATTTTCGCGAGGATCTCTATTATCGCGTCAACGTGGTGACTATCACGTTGCCGCCGCTGCGCGATCGGCGTGGCGATATCCCGCTGCTCGCGGCGCATGCGATGAAAAAGTTCGCGCATCTCGCCGACGGACATCTGAGGGAGATCGATCGCGACACGATGGAAATCCTGCTCGACTATCCGTGGCCGGGGAACGTACGCCAGCTCGAATCCGCCATCGAGCGCGCGATCCTGCTGTGCGACGGCGACAAGATCATGCCCAAGGATCTTCCGGGCGAAGTTCTTTCGCGCAAGATTCCGGTCAAGCCGGGCGAGCGGGGCGCCGCGCGCGGCGATCGTTTCGAGATCCCCAACGAGGGCATCAACTTCGAGACTTTTGAGCGCGACTTGATTCTGCAGGCGATGGAAAAATCCGACTGGGTGATAGCTAAAGCCTCCAAGATGTTAGGCATGAGCTATCGCACCCTGCAGTATCGCCTCGACAAGTTCAACCTGAAGAAGCCGGAAGGTCCGGGCGGGAGCAAAGCGGCGCCGGGGGAAATGAAGCCGTAGACCTCTCCCCAAACCCCTCTCCCTTCAGGAGAGCAGAACCAGAAGGTCGTACTACATTCTGCTCTTTTTCCCCCTTCCCTGTAGGGGAAGGGGGTCAGGTGGTTAGGTCTAGGCGCTCAACTGCAGCATCTTCTCCAGCGCGCGCTTGGCGCCTTCGCGCACCTCATCATCGAGGCTGATTTCGTAGCGGAGGTTCTCCAGCGAATCGAGGACCCCATCGAGCGTGATCATTTTCATGAAGCGGCACAGTTTGCACGCTTTGTAGAAATGCTTCTCGGGAATTTCCATCAGCAGGCGATCGGAAAGGCCACATTCAGTCACGATGAGAAACTTGTCGGCCGGGCTCTGCTTCGCATACTTCATCATCGCGGAAGTCGAAAGCGTCGCATCGGCGAGCGCGATAACGTCCTTGCGGCATTCGGGATGCGCAATCACCACGATGCCGGGAATCGAGCGCTTCACCCGCAGCACTTCCTCGGGCGTGATCTGATGATGCACGTAGCAGTTGCCGTCCCATGAGATGATGTTCTTGCGCGTGTGGCTCTGCACGTAATTCGCGAGGTTCTCATCGGGGACGAACAGGATGTTGTTCGACTCGATTGCCTCGACGATTTGGGTCGCGTTGGCCGAAGTGCAACATGCGTCGGACTCCGCCTTCACGTCGGCGGTGCAATTCACATACGAGACGACCCTAAGGTCGGGATAAATCTTGCGCAGCTCGGCTTTGCGCTCGGCCAGCGCGTCGGCGGTGATGCTCTCCGCCAGTGAGCATCCGGCCTTCAAATCGGGAATCAGCACCTTGCGCTCGGGATTGAAAACTTTCGCGGTCTCGGCCATGAAATGCACGCCGCAAAACACGATGACCTCGGCATCCTTGACCTCGCGAGCCTTGCGCGCGAGTTCGAGCGAATCGCCGATAAAATCCGCGACCTCGAAAATCTCGGGACGCTGATAGTTGTGCGCGAGGATGACGGCGCGCCGCTCGCGTTTGAGCTTCAGGATGCGCGCGATGGTGTCAGCATGGCGCTCGCACGCCGGCATATCGTAGGTGTCTTCCTGATGAAGCGCGGCCAGCTTGGCGTGCAGGTTCGCTGCGCTGATGGCCGGAGTAAATGTCGTCTCGATGGTCGCTCCCACTACACTGCTCTACTTTGCGTCGAATTGACACTTACTATAGCAGTTAATGTATCGGCAACACAACCGTCATGCGGCATCGCATCGAGACGCCCTGAGTCCGTGAAGGGCCCAGGTTCCACGATAGGCGCGGCAGGATTTCGCGGGGGGCGTCCGCAAAGCGCCGGTTGAATCTTCGTCCGCTTTAGTCCTTATGATGCCGCCCAGTGGGCGGCGATAAAGATTTTCCGGGTCGTTCCCGAACGACCCCGACCAGGACGGTGCAAGGAATGTCGCGAGCGTCTCGAAACATACTTTTACTGGCGGCCGCCGCCGCTGTTCTCGCGGCCGTTTGCTGGTCGATGATCCATCTGCCCTCGGTGCAGGATGTTGTGTTCCGCCGAGTCATCGCGCATGCGCTGGCCGATACGCGCAACGACTTGCTGGACCCCGACGCGCTGCGAGTGGTGCTGTGCGGGACCGGCAATCCGCTGCCCGACCGCAATCGCGCCGACGCCTGCACGGCGATCTTCGCGGGCGGCAACATCTACCTGGTGGAGGTCGGGAACGGCGCCTGGAAAAACCTCGCGCTGTGGCATATTCCGGCGGCGCGCGTCGCCGCAGTGATGCTCACCCATTTCCACTCCGACCACATCGGCGACCTCGGCGAGGTCAACATGCAGACCTGGGCGCAGGGTCGCGCGCATCCACTGCGAGTCTATGGACCGCCGGGCGTCGAGCAGGTGGTCGCAGGATTCGAACAGGCATACGCTCTGGACGAGGGTTATCGCATCGCGCATCACGGTGCCGCGCTGATGCCGGCTGCCAACTGGCAGATGATTCCGCAACCGATAAAAATCGACACTCTGGCGGGCGCGTCGCCCTGCGCGGGCGGGTCGGCGCCGGTGCTGGAAGAGAACGGACTCAAGGTCACCGCATTCACCGTCGATCATTCGCCGGTTGCGCCCGCCTATGGTTATCGATTCGATTATAAGGGACGCTCGGTCGTGATCAGCGGCGATACCGTGCCATGCGCCAATCTCGTCGCGGCCGCTACCGGAGCCGATGTGCTCATCCACGAAGCTCAGTCTGCCCACCTCGTGCAACTCATCCAGGAAGCCGCACAGAACGCAGGTAACGCGCGCATAGCCAGGATTATGTCCGACATCCAGCGCTATCATACGACCCCGGTCGAGGCCGCCTCCGAAGCGAATCACGCTGGGGTTCAGCTACTGGTCTTCAGCCATATCGGTCCGCCGACGGCCAACCTCCTTGCGCGGATCACCTTTATGCGTGGCGTTTCGGATATCAGGCCGCATGGGGTAGTCCTCGGCGCCGACGGCATGCTGTTCACGCTGCCCCAGAATTCCAGGGAGATCCTGACCTCGACGGTCAATTAGTCGACGCGCGTCGACCTTCGCCGTTGCGCGTTCGGAATTCGAGGACCGAAGCCATCCAGGATTTTACGGGGCGTTCGCGAAGGGCCCGTTGAATCCTGATCCGCGCAGCGATCGTGAGTTTGCGGAACTGGAGGGCTGAATGGCTTGAGACGATCTATCATTTTGGCGTAGCAGAGAGGTCGTACATGGAAGGTTGAGGAAAATTTGTCATGGATGAATCCGCAGATAAAGACATAGTCGCCGCGGTCAGACGCTTCGTTGAACGCGACGTGATCCCGACCGCATCGGAGTTCGAACATGCCGATGAGTATCCGCATGCGCTGGTCGCCACCATGAAGGAACTCGGGCTGTTCGGCGCGACGATCCCCGTCGAGCACGGTGGGCTGGGGCTGAGCTTCCTCAGCTATGCGCGCGTGATGGAGGAACTGTCGCGCGGATGGATGAGCCTCGCAGGCGTTATTAATAGCCATCTGATCATGGCGTTCATCATCGCAAATCAGGGAACCGCGGAGCAGCAGAAATATTTCCTGCCCGCGATGGCCCGCGGCGAGAAGCGTGGCGGCCTCGCGCTGACCGAGCCGCACGCGGGCTCCGATGTGCAATCGATCAAGACGGTCGCGAAGCGGCGCGGCGACGACTACATCATCAGCGGCAGCAAGATGTTCATCACCAACGCCCGCCATGGCACGATGCTCGCGGTCGCGGCCAAGACCAATCCCGCCGCGAAGCCCGCCTATGCCGGCATCAGCATGTTCGCGGTCGAGAAGAGCGAGGCGGGTCCGACTGTGAGTCGCAATCTGAAGAAGCTTGGTTACAAAGGCATCGATACGTGCGAGGTGCTGTTCGAGGACGTCCCGGTCCCCGCGACGCATCTGATTGGCGGCGCCGAGGGCCTCGGCTTCAAGCAAGTGATGAGCGCGCTCGAAGTCGGGCGCATCAACGTCGCGGCGCGCGCGGTCGGAGTAGGGCAGGCCGCCTTTGAAAACGCGATCCGCTACGCGCAGCAGCGCACCGCGTTCGGCAAGCCCATCTGCCAGCATCAGGCGGTGCAGCTTCTGCTCGCCGACATGGCGACCAACGTCGAGGCGGCGCGCCTCATGGTGCATAACGCGGCGCGCAAGAAGGACGCTGGCGAGCGCTGCGACGTCGAGGCGGGGATGGCGAAGCTGTTCGCCTCGGAGGCATGCGCGAAGGCCTCGCTCGATGCGATGCGGGTCCTCGGAGGTTACGGCTTCATGGCGGAATTTCCGGTCGAGCGCTTTTATCGCGACGCGCCGCTGATGATGATTGGCGAGGGCACCAACGAAATCCAGAAAACCGTCATCGCCAGGGGATTGTTATCGCGGTATCCGGTATGAAAAAGAAACAAACTGACAAGCCCGACGAGCGAACCGAAGATGAAAAGCGTCGCGACCGACTGCTCAGCCTCAAGGGGAGCCTGACTCCGAAGGAAGCGGATGACCTCCGCGCCCGCGTCAAGAATATTCACAGACACTGGTGAGGACGAGATTCTACTTAAACTCGCCTCTATGAGAATTGTCCGCCGGAGTTATCTTCAAAATTACCCGAGCCGGATTTCCAGACTATCGCGATCTTTTGATTTGAAAGCAATTTTTCTAGATCGGCGGAAGGTCGTTCGGGAAGTAGTACGGCAAGACGCGGTGCCAAAGCGACCAGAAAACGGGCGTAATCGGCCAATTCTCCAATCGCCATTCGTATGGAGCCCCGGAGAACATTACTTTTGGCTTCAATCAGATTGTTTCTTGTTTCGTCGTAAGCATCGCAGCGCAAACGTTCGCGGCCGTCCAGAGCGAAGTGGCGAGCGCGAATTGAAATACTCTTTTCCTTCATGGCGCGAGAGTTACGCTGCGACCAGTTTTGCCTCTCGCCGTTGAGCGATACGCCAATTTTGGTTCGGCGGGATTAAAGCCGATTCGGTATGTTGTTTCTCTATCTCGGCTTGGAGGACCAACTCGAAATTCGACGGATCGAAATCGTTTTTCTGAGTTCCGTGAGCTTCATTTGGTTTCTCGCGACCGCGCTGCCGTACAGACTTAGAGTCTGAGCCGTGCCCCGATATTTCAGAGACTGTTTTCCCATCGAGAGCAATAAAGCCACGCCCAAAATCCCATCGTACCGCCATATGCGCGTCGCGAGCGAGGATCGGCTGTCCCTTCGGTCGTGAGGAAATCCCACACAGTCTGCCCTTCGCGATAGAGTTCGAAGCGATCCCAAGCCTCTGAACCTTTCTTCTTCGGGTTGGGCGTGAGGATCGAAATCTTCCAATCGGTATCAATCACGCCGTGAAAAGTGGCGGTCTTCTTTCCTCTGGTCCTTCTTTCCCTCGCGCAAAAGCATAGAACCTCTCAGGCTTCTCGAGTCGTACTTCACTCGCGTGCGAACTCATACAGCGCGTCGGCGCAGGCCTTCGGATGCGTGAACATCACCTCGTGACTGCTTTTCACTTTGCGGATGCTCGGACTGTTCAAGCGTCCCGAATAGGTCGGATGCCATAGCGGATGGCCATCCGGCGCGAGGTCGTCCTCACATACGAGATAACTCTGCGGCACCCCGGTCGCAAAAAACGATTTCATGTCCACCGGATCGAGGAAGGGCTGAATCGGCTGTGGACATAGAGTGGACAACACCCAGTCCTGTATTTCTTTTTTGGCATCCTGCATGAAGAAGGTGCGGAACGCCTCGGTCATCGGCTCGATGGCGAGGGATTTGTCGTAGCGCGAATTCGCCAGCTGGATCATCGGCGCGGTCGAGGGATTGGCGGGATCGAAAATCGCCTTGCCGTCCTCGGGAACCATCGCGGTCACAAACACCACGCGCTTGATGCGATCGGGAACCTTCGTCACCACACCCGGCATCACCAGGCCGCCCATGCTATGCCCTGCGAGCACGATATCGCGCAGATTTCGATCCTCGATAAACTTCACGACGCTATCGACATAGACTGGCAGTGTTACCTTCGCGCGCTCGAAGGGATTGCCGTTGTTGCCGGGGAGGTCAACCGCGTAACTGTGGTCGCCATGCTTCCCGAGCTCGTTGATGACGGCCGCCCAGCAAAACGCGCCATGCCATGCGCCATGAACGAGGACAAAATTCTCAGCCATTTCGAATCTCCATCGATCGCGGGAGGTAAGGTTTCTTCACCCAGGATCGGAGCATAGAAGCATGCGGCTAGGCGCAATGGCAATTGGGGGGGCTTGCGCCGACTCACCCATAGGCATAGCTCTTGCTGACCCGGTAGGTGCGCGGAAGCGGGGGGCTTATGAATCACGCAGACAGTCCGGTTTTGCATGGACACGATTGGGCGGTGGCGGCGTGGACCATCCTGGTGATGGCAATGGTACTTGGCATCGTCAGCAACCAAATGTCACGGTTCTTTACTGCCGATGAGCAATTCCAGGAGCATCCGATAGGCGCGGCCGCGAACGAAATGGCGGCCGTCGCAAGGCTCGCCGTCCCGCATCATGAGACGTTTCCCGCTGTGATGACGATTCCCTTCGCTGTGACCCGCACGCAACGCATGATGGTTGCACGGGTGAAACATCGTGACGAGGCCGCCCGCCATGACGCGGGGTTTAGCGCCGTCGCGAAGACCGGGCCGCGGCTGTTGACCGGGCTGGCAATCCTCGGCGCCTCGCAGTCGTCCAGCCACTAAGCGTCATCATTGAGCGGTACCAAAAGGGAGCATCTGCTCCTTTTGGGATAGTCACCCGATAACGTTAAGTTGCCGTAGGCGTCACCGCCTGGCCGTCTTTCAGCGTCGTCGGCGGCACCACGATGACCATCTCGCCGCCCTCGAGGCCCTGCTTGACCTCGAAGCCATCCTGGAACTCGCGCCCAAGAACGACCGGCACCCTGGTCACGTGATCATCCCTGACCGTCCAGACCGCGGTGTCCTTGCCCTCGCCGATGACGGCCTTCTTAGGCACGACTACCAGTGGACTTGTCTGCTGTTTCGCCGGACCCGCGAGGAAAGTCACCTTGACGCTCAGCTCGGGCTTGATGACGTTCAAGTCAGGCTTGAGGATGTGGACCTCGATTTTCACCGTGCCCTTCTGGCGATCGGCAGCAGGATAAATTTTCACTAGTCGCGCGTCATAGGACTGATCCGGATAGGAGTCGGGAATCACGCTCGCGGGCGTGCCCATCGAGATGCGCGAGATGTCGCTCTCGTTGATGTCGACCTCGGCGCGCATGTCCTCGGTATCGGCGAGTTGCGCGATATCAAACACGCCGGCGCCGGCCTCGGTATTGCCGCCATAATTAATGTTGTCACCGATCTCATGATACTTCTTCAGCACCACCCCGTTGATGGGCGAGGTGATGATGCATTGATCGATGAAGTACTTCGCCGATGCGATGCTCGCTTTGGCTCGCTCGAGGCCGGCCACCGCCACTGCCAGTTTATTCTCGGTCTGATCGAGTTCGTCCTGCGAAACCACCCCGTCATGCCGCAAGGTGCGCAGACGCCGAGCCTCGGCCTCGTCGAGTTTCACGTTCGCGGCGGCCAGGTCGCGATCGGCAATCGCCTGATTGAGCAGGTCGCGATAGTTGCGATCGTCGATCTTGGCGAGGAGGTCGCCTTTCTTGACCAGTTGGCCTTCCTCGATCGGTTCCGACACGATGGTGCCGTTAACATTCGCGCCGACCGAAATGTACTTATGTTGCGTCACCACGTAGCCCGAGCCGGTCAGCATCACGCCGGGCTGGCCCGCGCTGCGCACCGCTACCATCGCGGTCTGGACGTCGATGGGACGCCCGAGCGTGCGCAGGTAAACCTCGTAGCCGACGCCCGCCAGCGCCGCGAGCACCACGATGGTGATGAGGGCCGGCATCAGCCGGCTGCGGCGTTTGGGCGCTTCGGCGCGCGCGATGCGAAGTGACTCGAGCTCGCGAACGGCGCTGGTTTTTTGGCCATCGGATGGCATCTGACGATCCTCCACTATTCCTCGCACTAGTCCTCGCACTTCATGCGCTAGATCCTGCGCAGCGCATTCACCACGCTCAGTCGCATCGCCTGGCGCGCCGGCAACCATCCACCGAAGGTTCCCATCAACGCGGCAAACAGCATCGCCTCGATCACGATGACCCAGGTCACGCGGAAATTGAAACTTAGAGTGGAGAAGGTCATGGAGTTGCCGAACGAGGTCGAGAACCCGTTGATGGGCAAGGCCAGGATGACGCCCGCGATGCCGGCCAGGCTCGCCAGCATCAGCGATTCGAGCAGGAACGAACCCAACACTGCGCCTGGAGTGAAGCCGAGCGCGCGCAGCGTGCCGATTTCCGCAGTGCGCGCCGACACCGACGCATACATGGTGTTCATCGCGGCGAAGATCGCGCCGACGCCCATGATGACCGCGACGATCATCCCGAGCACCCGCAACTGGTTCGCCACCACCGATTGCTCTTGATAGTACTGCGCTTCCGGCTCCGCCTGCAGATTGATGCGCGGGTCGTCGGCGATGCGATTGATCAGCGCCTTGTCATCGGCGCCGGGCGCCAGTTTCAACCGCGCGATGGCGTAATACGCGCCGCGCTGACTGTCAGCTTGCACATCGTGAACGTCAGCCCACACCTCGGACTCGAATGAGCTCCCGCCGGCCTCGAACATGCCCACCACTTTCCAGTCGCCGCGCCCGAAGTGCAGGGTCGAGCCCACCGCGGTGTTTTTATAGCGCCCGACCAGGCCCTTGCCGACCATCACCTCGCGCACGCTCGGATTGAACCAGCGCCCCTCAACGAGATGCAGCTTGTCGTGCACCTTCTGCGCAATCGGCAGCACGCCGCGGATGACGATGTTGTCGCGCGAGCCCTGATTGTTTTCCATCAGCACCTGCACCGGCAGCTCCGGCGAGGCGTAGGGTTGCCCGTCCGCATCGTGCTTGATGCCGGGCAGGAACTTCAGCGTGTCGAACTGGTCCAGCGTCACGCTGGAGTAGGTCTCGGTGGTCGCGCCCTTGCGCAGCACGATGAGATTGTCGGGCGAGCCGGCCTCGGTGATCGAGGATGCCAGTCCCGCGACCATCGCCATCACCACGACGAAGACCGCGACGACCAAAGCGATTCCACCGCCAGTCATCAGCGTCGATACTCGCCTCACCAGTAGGCTGCGAAAGTTGTATTTCAGAGGTATAGCCATCTTAATTTTGTCTGACCCTAGAACAGCTTTCTCCTGGAAACCTTTCTTCTCCCCTTCCCTAAAGGGAAGGGGTCGGGGGTTAGGTCTACGCCACCATCCTCAATGCTTCCACGATGTTCATCTTCGAAGCGGACCGCGCCGGCAGCCATGCGCTGACGAATCCGATGATGGCGGCTGCGATCAGCGTCTCGAGCAGCACCACCGGCGGCATCCGAATCGAGAGCATGCCCATCTTCGGGCCGGCGAAAATCTTCAGCGCGAGGAAGGCGACGCCGCATCCCAGCAGTCCGCCAACCAATCCGATGACGAGCGACTCCGCCAGCAGCGTCGATAGAATCACCCGCGACGGAAAGCCCATCGAGCGCATCACCGCG
The DNA here is from genome assembly GCA_963761255.1 of uncultured delta proteobacterium. Lineage (GTDB taxonomy): Bacteria > Desulfobacterota > Binatia > Binatales > Binataceae > DATGKG01. The sequence continues at coordinate 273,327 of CAVXGH010000005.1, read as the reverse complement.
ATCTCGCCGCGCCGCTCGCGTATCGACATCGCCGAGGTATTCGCCGCGACCAAGCCGACCGTGACCACCACGATGAAGCCGAGCACCTCGAACAGCGTGAACATCGTCTTGTACTGGCGCATGAAGCTGCCGATAAACGCGGCCTCCGATTCACTCTGCGTTTCGGCCGACGAGTTGGCGAACTGCTCATCGATGGCGGCAATCAACTGCGGAACATTTTCGCTTTTGTCCGCGCGTACCCAGATGTTCGATACGAAGCCCGGACGCCCGGCGGCTTCTTCGAGATAGTCGCGGCGAAAATACAAAATGTTGGGCGGCGCCTTGCCGCTCATCACGCCCACGATGTTGAGCGTCACGTTGAACGGATACACGGTGCCTTTAAGCATGATCTGCTGGCCGACGTGCAGGTTGAACCGTTTCATGGTGTCGGGGCCGACTACGCATGCGGTGCGCAGCTTCTTGAATTGCGCCCACTCCTCGGGAGTCAGTCCCCAATCCGGGAACATAATGTCGGCCTGGTCGTGATCCATCGCCATGTTGGGGAACTGATCGTTGACATCGTGCAGGATGCCGCCGAACCAGCTTTGCGAGGAGGTCGCGACCACATGTGGCATGATGGCGATCTTCTGGCGATACGCGATCGGGATCGAATAGGTCAGCCCCGCCTTGTTGTGGGTGACGATACGGTCCGAGGCCGCGGTATCGGCGAGGATTTGGTTGGCGACCGTCGGGAGGCTAACCAGCGCGGAAAAAATAAACAGCGACACCGCGATGGAGAACACGGTCAGGATGGTGCGCTTTTTATTGCGCGTCAGATTTTTGAAAATTAGCGCGAGGTATTTCACTCTTGATCCCGTAGCACAGGCTTCAGCCTGTGATTCTCCTTATCTTGAGGTTTTGAACCTTGGCGCATCGATCAGGACACAGGCTAAAGCCTGTGCTACTTCAGAAAATCATTTCGCGAACCGGCCCCTATGAGGAAAATTAATTGCCGGATGCCGCAGCCTGACCGCTCGCCACCGGCGCGCGCCCGCCCGGCTCGATTCCCGCCAGGATGCCCTTGTCCAGATGATAGACCTGTTCGACGAAGCGCACCGCGCGCTGATCGTGCGTCACCATGATGATGGTCTTGTTGAACATCTTATTGAGCTCGACCAGCAGGTTAAGAATTTCCTCGGCCGATTTCGCATCGAGGTCACCAGTCGGTTCGTCCGCGACCACGATGGTCGGGTCGGTAACGATCGCGCGCGCGATCGCGACACGCTGTTCCTGTCCGCCGGAAAGCTGGCGCGGATAATGGCTCATCCGATCCGCGAGGCCGACCACCTTGAGCGCCGTCTCGACATGCTGTTTGCGCTCGGCCTTGCTGAGATCGGTGAGCAGCAGCGGCAGTTCGACGTTCTCGAAGGCGGTCAGGACCGGAATCAGGTTGTAGAACTGGAAGACCAGCCCGATGTGGCGCGCGCGCCAATGCGCGAGGTCGCGCTCCTTCATCGAGGTGATTTCCTCGCCGCCGACCTTCACATGACCCGAAGTGGCGTGGTCGATGCCGGCGATCAGGTTGAGCAGGGTGGTCTTGCCCGAGCCTGAGGGGCCCATGATCGCGACGAAGCGTCCGTCGGGGAGCTTGATCGAGATATCATCGAGCGCGCGCACCTCGAATTCATCGCGGGTGTAAATGCGGCTGACATGATCGAGTTCGATGGCGTATTCGTTATCGCTCACGATGTCCTCCCACCTCTTAGGTATCTCTCTGTTAGTGGTAGGGGTCGTTGGCGAACGACCCGCTTCCTATCCATCCCGTTCCGAAACCCTCTCCCGATGGGAGAGGTTGGTCGCGATTTTATCGCGACCTGGAGTGGGACCTTATTCAGCGCGCTGCGCGCGACTATGGAATTCTGCCTCTTTGCCTGGCGAAGCGGCGGCCCAATATCCCTCCGGAGCCAGAATTCCTGAATCGCGCGCGCAACCACGCGCTGCGCAAGGTCCCACTCCAGGCCGCTCGCGGACTCGCGACCGACCTCGCCCATCGGGCGAGGGCCGGAAAGAAATCGGGCGCGATTATGGAATTCTGTTTCTGGTTCTGAAGAAGGCGCGTCCCAAACATCGCGGCGGAGCCAGAATTCCTGAATCGCGCGCGCAACCACGCGCTGCGCAAGGTCCCACTCCAGGCCGCTCGCGGACTCGCGACCGACCTCGCCCATCGGGCGAGGGCCGGAAAGAAGTCGGGCGCGATTATGGAATTCTTCATCCGAATCATCTCAGCTATCTCATCCGCGCAGGGAGCAAGCCGCATGCCGCGATGCGGCCCGCGCCCGCCGCGGTTTTCCTCAGGTTCCCTCATGTCAAATCGGAAGCCGCAGTATAGCGCATGCGCCTTTCGGACTGCATCAGTCAGTTATCGCTTTGCGCCCATCGGACGCATTGGTTTGTGAACATTTGAGCTTCTGCCGTTGGAGGTAGTGGCCAGCTCGCGCGCCATCTCCACTTCGAGCTTCGCCATCATCTGCGCCTTGAAGGCGGTCAGTTGATGGCCGATTTTCATCAGCACCTTGCGAAACGGATTCTCGCCGCGCGCCTTCATTTCGCCGATTAATCTGGCGCAGCTCTCCGACCACATCTGGTCGAACTCGCGCATCCGCCGCATGTGTTCCAGCGCGGTGGCGGGATTGTGATGCCCGAAATAAATCTTGACCTGCGCCTCATCATGAACAAAGACCGGCGGCGAGGGCTCGGCGAGCATCTTAAGGAAATGCTCGCGCCCGGCCGGGGTGATCGCATAAAGCTTGCGCGCGCGCTTGCCGTTGCGCTCGGTGCGCATGGTGACCAGCTTGTCGCGCGCGAGCTTCTTGAGCGCCGGATAAAGCGAGCCATCGCTGACCCGATAGAAAAATCCCACCGATTCCTGAAAGCGCCGCTTGAGGTCGTAGCCGGTCAGCTCGGCGTCCATCAGGAAGCCGAGCACGGGAAACTTGATATCGATGCGCAGGGGAGTGTCGTCGCGTGCGCCGGCTCTTTCGAACGGCGCAGGCGCCCATTCGCCATTCCCGTTGCGATACGAATACAGCGGCGGCCGTTCCGGAGTCATGATATATCAACCCAATAGCTCGACTTGATATATCGGTCAAGCCGCGATCTTTGGTAAGGGTCGTTGGGGAACGACCCGCAACGATGGTGCAATCGCGCGGGTCTTCCGCAATCGCGACATCGCTGCGGGCGCTTCGCGCAGCGCCCCCTCCGAGGAAAATGAGATTGGATCGAATGCGGCACAGGGCGCACCGCTATGTCCGATCAAATGTCAGTTTGGAAGGAGGGCGTGTCCCGAACGGCCGATAAACCGAGCGTGGAGGCTAGGCGACCGCGCTGACGCGAGGGTCTGTCCGGCTGGTAGCGGTACGTGCGGTTCGATGTGCGCGCTCGCGATGAGCGGCGAACGCCCCGATGGTGAAGGCGATGACGACGACTACTAGTGGGGCGATCGCTGCGAGGACGGCTTGGTTCATCGTAGTACTCCTCCGGCTTTAACCTCATTTGGCGGTGGCGCTTATTCTGCGCCGCTACCTCGCCACAGTTCCAGGACAATGCCTGCTGCCAAAGAGACCAGACTGACACTCAATGTAATCCACAACCAATCGATAGTAAATTCATCGTTCACGATCTTATCCAAGGGCAGAAAAACCAGCACCAGGACCCCGATTTCCCGGCAGATCTCTCCGAGCATTTCCGTGAGCGTTTTGGGTTGGTCCACTAATCAGTCGAAGTAGCAGAGCGTGGCTGGGTTGACAAGACCAGTTATGTTGACTCCACTGGTTGTGTTCAAGCTGCTTCCACTCGACCGGTCAAAAGCTCCAACTCTACGCGTCCGCCATGCCATCCCGCATCGCGAGCGACAACCATCAGTCACTATCGGGCGCGACGCCGGAACGCTGCGGCGTCACACCGTGGCGCGCAATGCGGTGGCGATATCGCGATGCGTCGCCGTTAGCGCCGGCACCGCCGCGCTAAACAGGCCGATGCCAGCGGCCAGCGCCACGCTCCCGACTGCCACCGTCGGCGTCAAATGAATGATCAACCGGCCGCCAAAAAACAGATCCGAACCGAGGACCCATAGCACCAGCCCTGCGATCGCGGAACCGAACGCGCCGGCCGCGAGGCCGATCAGCAAGCCTTCGCTCGCGATGGAGCCCACCAGCATCCGGCGCGTGAAACCAATCGAGCGCATCACGCCCAGCTCATGGCGGCGCTCGCGCACCGACATCGCCGCGGTGTTGGCCGCGACCAGCCCGATAACGACCGCGACGATCACCGCGATGAATTGCACCCCGACCAGCAGCAGGCGGAATTGATGCAAGCGAACTTGCGCCATCCCCAGCTCGGTCTGGGTCGAGGTTTCATAGGCGGAGTTCGCGAAACGATCATCGATTTCATGAATCACGGCGTTGGCATATTCCGAGCGATCGATGCGGATGAAAAACAGCACCGCGTTGCCGCGATCGCCCATCGCCTGGTTGAGCCGCTCGAAGGGAACCATGACCATGTTGGGCGGCGCGTTGGGCGCGTCGAGGCCACCGGCGATCGTCACGTCGATATCGACAGGCAGGTTGGTGGCGCTGAACGTGACCTTGTCGCCGATGTGCCAATGGTAGCGCTTCATCATCGCGGTGGTGACCACGGCTGCCGAGCGCGAATGCCCAAGCAGGGCGGCATCGGCGGGCGTGATACCCCAATCGGGATAGATGACGGCCATCTGCTCGGGGTCGACGCCGAGGATGGGGATTATCAGGCCCGGGTCGCGGTAGTTTCCGATGGCGTAGAGGGCGGGGCTGACCGCCTCGACATGCGACATCGCGCGGATGGTCGCGCCGTACGAGAGGGGCAGGGTGTAGTCGAAGCCGCCGAAGCCGGCCTTGTTGGCGCAATCGAGGCGAAGGTTGCTGATACGGTCGCGCAGGAGCTGGCGGACGACGGAGGGAAGGCTCATCAGCGCGGAAAAGATGAACATCGAGATGCCGATGGAGAGGACGCTGAGGATGGTGCGACGTCGGTTGCGAAGGAGGTTGCGGAAAATGAGGGGTAGATACTTCATCGGAATGGGCCGGGGAGGGTTGCTATAGAAGGTGTCCTGCGGGTATCCTCTAGAAGACCGACGGTCGGTCGGTTTCATCGATAAAAATACTAGACCGACGGTCGGTCTAGCGCAAGTATGGCCAAATCCGCGACTCCATCAAACATACGGGTAGTAAAACATCCGGATCAGCGCCGCGCCGAACTCCTCGATTGCGCGCAGATCCTGTTCCTCGCGCATGGGTACGATCACACCACCGTCAACGATGTCATCGCCAGCGCCGGGGTCTCCAAGGGTGCCTTTTACCACTACTTCGAATCGAAGGAAGCATTGCTGGAAGCGCTCGCGGAACGCTTCGCACGTCGCAGCGTCGAGCAGCTCGGCGACATCCTCGAAGACCCGGCGCTCGATGCGCTGACGCGGCTCAATGCGTTCCTCGCGCGAGGGCGCCAGTTGCGCCTCGAAGCCGCGCCGCTGATTAGGCCTTTATTTGCCGCGGTTTTCCGCCCCGAGAACATCGTGCTCTATCATCGCATCAGCGCGGCCAGCATGGCGATTATGACGCCGCTGCTGGCGCGCATCATCGCGCAGGGCGTCAACGAGGGAATCTTCCGCACGCCCGATCCCGTCGGCACCGCCGAGATGGTGCTGCAGTTGGGCGCGGCGGCATACGGCGTAATCGCGCGCGCGCTCAACGCTACCAGTGAGCATGAGATCGAGGAGGCGGCCGACACGCTGGAGAATCTGCTGAAGCTGCACGGCATCGCCATCGATCGCATCCTGTGCCTGCCCGAGGGCAGCGTGCGCCTCGTCGATCCCGGCTTCGTGCGCGCGATGATGTTGGCGCGCCCATAGCCTTTGACTTTCCCCGCGCCCTCTTCGATAAGTCTCATCGAGGTGCTCGTATGCGAGCGATCAAGCATCCGCTGAGTGGAGCGATCTACGACCTGCAGAACGATGGCACGATTCGCGTCGAGAAGGATGGCAAGGCCGGCATCTTCCGCGCCGATGGCGCTTACGTTTCCGGCGACATCTACTTTGCTGATCCGCATCTGTGCGTATGGATTGGCGGACGCGAACTTCCTTCGCGCCATCGTCAGGCGGCGGAGACCTCGAAGAATTAGAGGAGGCGCCGATGAACCTCAGCGACAGCACCACGCGCAATCGTTCAAGCGGAATTTCGTATCAGCGCCTCCTCGACACCGATACGCATCCGGTGCCGGCATGCCTCCGCACGGAAAATCCGCTTGAAATGCCGCCCTCGGAAATTCCGGTCGCACGCTACATCTCGCGAGAATTCTTCGAGCTCGAAGTTGACAAGCTGTGGAAGCGCGTATGGCAGATGGCGTGCCGCGAGGAAGACATTCCCGAGGTTGGCGACAATATCATTTATGAAATCGCGGGGATGTCGTTCATCGTGGTGCGCACCGCGCCCGATCGCATCAAGGCTTATTACAACGCGTGTCTCCATCGCGGCAGGTTGCTGCGCGAGGCCGGCAGCATCCGCGCGAATGAGTTTCGCTGCCCGTTTCACGGCTTCGCGTGGAACCTCGATGGCACCCTGAAGCAGGTGCCGTGTCAGTGGGATTTTCCGCAGCTCGAACCAGCGAAGTGGAGTCTTCCCGAAGCGAAGGTTGGCACCTGGGGAGGTTTCGTTTTCATCAATGTGGATCCGAATTGCGAACCGCTGGAAACCTTCCTCGGCCCAATGCTCACCAAGGAGTTCGCGCGCTGGCCGCTGGAGAAGCGCTTCAAGCAGGCGCACGTCGCGAAAATTTTGCGTTGCAACTGGAAGGTTGCGCAGGAGGCTTTCATGGAGGCCTTTCACGTCGTCGCGACGCATCCGCAGTTGCTCACGGGACTCGGCGACGCGAATTCTCAGTACGATGCATGGGGAAATTTCAGCCGCGCGATCACGCCCAACGGCACGCCCAGTCCGCATCTGTCGTGGCGGCCGACTGAGCAGGAAATGTTCGATTCGATGGTCGATCGGCGCCTTGATGATCCTCCGCTAGTTACGATTCCTCTCGGCATGACCGCGCGCCAGATTGCCGCCAGCGGGGGCCGCGAGATGCTCCGGCCCGCGCTGGGCGCCGCGGTTGACGAGCTCTCCGATGCTGAAATGGTGGACAGCTTTTACTACACGGTGTTTCCAAATTTTCATCCGTGGGGCGCGTACAACCGCATCACCTATCGATTTCGTCCTTACGGCACCGAGGTCGATCAATCGATCATGGAGTGCATGTACCTCGCGCCGTTTCGAGAGGGTGAACGGCCGCCCGCCGCGAAGATGCATCTGCTCGGCGCCGACGACGACTGGACCGAGGCGCCGGAGCTGGGGTTCCTCGCGCGGGTGTTCAACCAGGACACCTTCAATCTTCCGAAGGTGCAGCTCGGGCTGAAAGCGACGGCGAAGAAGACTGTCACGCTGGCGAATTACCAGGAGACCAAGCTGCGCCATTTTCATCATCTGCTCGACCAGTGGCTCGCGAGGCCGTGATGCATCCGTCGCAGTTCAACCCGCTGGCGCCCGAAACGGTCGAAAATCCTTATCCGTTCTATCGCGCGATGCGCGAGGATGCGCCGGTCTACCAGGTTCCCGGCGCGGGCTTCTTCATCATCAGCCGCTATGCCGACATCCTGAGCGCGCTCAATAACGAGGAGCTTTTCTCCTCGCGCCAGCCACCGGGAGTCAATACCGGCATGCCCTCCGCGGTGGCGGAAATTTACGCGCAGGGCTATCCGCCGGTGGACACGCTGCTTACCAACGATCCGCCGGCGCATACGCGCTATCGGGTGCTGGTCACGAAGGCATTTTCAGCCCGCCGGGTCGCGACGCTGGAGCCGAAGGTCCGTGACATCGCGGTTGAGCTGGTCAATAGATTTGCCCACGAGGGCCGAGTGGAGCTGATGCATCAGTTCGCAGTCGGGCTCCCGCTCACCGTGATTGCTGACGCGCTCGGCGTGCCGCGCGAGGACATGGACAAGTTCAAGCGCTGGTCCGATGACTCGGTGGCTCCGCTGGGCGGGATGGTTTCGGCGCAGCGGCAAATCGAATGCACCCGCAGCGTCGTGGAGTTTCAGCATTACTTCGCCGCGAAGCTGGAAGAGCGCGGCATCGCGCCGCGCGACGATCTCCTGACTGATTTAATCAACGCGCGGCTCGAAGGAACCAAGCCGCTTGATACGGGCGAGATGCTGAGCATCCTGCAGCAACTGCTGGTCGCGGGAAACGAGACCACCACCAATCTCATCGGCAGCGCGATGATGCTGGCGCTGCAGCATCCCGAGCAGATGCGCGCGCTCATCGACGATCCGACGCTCATCCCTAATTTCGTTGAGGAAGCGCTACGAATGGAATCACCGGTGCAGGGGCTGTTTCGCGTGACGAAGGAGGATGCGGAACTCGGCGGCAGCGTGATTCCGAAAATGTCGCGGGTGGTGGTGATGTATGCCTCCGGCAATCGCGACGACGCTCAATTTCCTGGCGCCGATCGTTTCGACATCCGGCGCGCGAACGCGAAAACCCATCTGGCGTTTGGGCAGGGCGTGCATTTTTGTATCGGCGCGGCGCTCGCGAGGCTCGAAGCGCGCATCGCGTTCGAAATTCTTTTCGCCCGGCTGAAGAACATCCGCTTCGCGCCGGGCAACGACTTCGCCCATACACCGAGCTTCATCCTGCGCGGCCTCAAGGCGCTGCACCTGGAATTCGATCCCGCCTGATATCGGGAAAGGTAAATTTCAACGACCCGCTTGACATCATTCTGCGAGGTATTTAACCTAGGGGTTAGTTAACCAAATGGTTCATCAAGAGACATCTGCGGAACGACTCAATGCCACCTTCGCGGCGCTTGCCGATCCCACGCGCCGCGCGATTCTTGCCAAGCTCGCCTCCGGCGAAACCTCGGTCACCAAACTCGCGAAGCCGTTCGATATGAGCCTCCCCGCCATCTCGAAGCATCTCAAGGTGCTGGAGCGCGCGGGGCTCATTGCACGCAGCCGCGAGGCGCAATGGCGTCCGTGTCGCCTCGACGCGGGTCCACTCAAAGACGCCGCCGCGTGGATCGAGCACTATCGGCGCTTCTGGGAGCAGAGCTTCGATCGCCTCGACGAATATCTCCGCGAGCTGCAGATGAAGGAGAAACCCCATGGCCGCAGAAGGTAGCGCCGCCGCCGAATCCAGCGCTGACCGCGAGCTGATTATCACGCGAATCTTCGATGCGCCGCGACATCTGGTGTTCAAGGCATGGAGCGCGCCCGAGCATCTCGCGCGATGGTGGGGGCCGTCGGGATACGCACTACCAGTTTGCGAAATGGATTTTCGTCAGGGCGGCGCTTATCGCTATTGCATGCGTTCGCCCGACGGCAGGGAATCGCGCGTGCGCGGCGTGTTTCGCGAGATGGTCGAACCTGAACGCCTGGTGATGTCCGGCGGCTGGGAAGATGAGCAGGGCAAGGTCGGCCACGAAACCACCACGACGATCGTCTTCGAAGAGGTCGGCGGGAAAACCCGGCTGACGCTGCACACGGGAGTCTTCGAGTCGGTGGCGTCGCGCGATTCGCATCGTGGCGGGTGGACTTCCAGCATCGAGCGTCTCGCCGCATACCTGGCGACGGTGCGATGAAACATCAACTGAAATTTTCGGAGACCTGACCACTGGAGGTGATTATGCAATCAGCCGAACGAATCGCTCCGCAAACCGGCGATCTCATCCTAATGGTGGGGACGGTCAAGGGCGCGTTCATCTTTCGCACTGATCACGCCCGCCGCGAGTTTCAAATCGCCGGTCCCTATTTCAAGGGTCAGGAAGTTTTCTCCGCCGCCTATCTTCCCGACCGCAAATCGCCGCGCATGCTGATGGGTGTGAAGAGTCAGCATTGGGGCTCGACTGTGAGTTGGTCCGACGATTTCGGCGCGAGCTGGAATGAGCCGGCCGAGGGCAATGTGAAGTTTCCCGTGAGCAGCGGGCTTTCGCTCAATTCGATCTGGGCACTCGAACCCGCGCCGCTACTTGGCACGGAGGTGGTTTTCGCGGGAGCCGATCCTGCCGCGCTCTATTGCTCCGATGATCGCGGCGAGACGTTTCAGCCCAACGAGGCGCTGCTGAATCACGCCGAGCGCCCGTTCTGGATGCCCGGCTTCGGCGGCCTCTGTTTGCATACGGTGCTGCCGGACCCGCGCGATCCAAATCGCATCATCGTCGGCATTTCCTCGGCGGGAATTTATCGCAGCGACGATGGCGGCAGATCGTGGACGCGGCGCAACACGGGAATCCGCATGGATAATGCCGGACCGCCCAACGCGCCGCATTTCCGGCCCCAATGCGCGCACAAGATGCGCTTCGATGCGAAGAATCCGCAGCGCATCTACCTGCAGAATCATCCCGGGATGTATCGCAGCGACGATGGTGGCGATACGTGGATCGACATCCACCATGGGTTGCCGTCGGAGTTCGGGTTCCCGCTGGTTGCGCATCCGCAAAAGGCCGATACCGCATACCTGATTCCACTTACTGGCGATAACTATCGCGTGCCGATCGAGGGCGCTGCCAAAGTCTGGCGCACTCGGGATGCGGGCGAATCATGGCAGCCGCTCGGCAACGGTCTTCCGCAGCGCGATGCGTATTTCTCGGTGCTGCGCGATGCGTTCACGTCGGACAGTTTCGATCCGGCGGGACTCTACTTCGGCACCCGCGGAGGCCAGGTGTTCGTGTCGGCTGATGAGGGCGAGAATTGGCGCTCGATCGCCGATTGGCTGCCCGCGGTGCTGTGCGTGAAAGCGCAGGTGATCGCGTAAGCGGGTTAGGTCTCTGATGCGTTTTCATTTGCCATCGGCGCTGCGCAAATGGGCGGGCGACAAGGAAATCATCGATGTCAGTCTGCCGCTCGACTTGCGGATGACGATAGTCGAGGCGGTCGAGCTGCTGGGGCGCGACTACCCTGGCATCCGCCAGCGCGTGCTCGACGATCAAGGCAACATCCGCCGCCACGTCAATGTGTTCGTCGACGGCGAGAACGTCCGCTTCGCGCAGGGCAACTCGACTCAGGTCACACATGCCTCCGAAGTCCGCATCTATCCCGCGATGAGCGGTGGATGAGTCATCTACAAAACAATCAGCAGAGGTACTTACGATGAAACTTTACGAATTTGCTCCCACCCGCTCGATCCGCGCGCGCTGGACGCTGCAGGAGCTCGGCATTCCGTTCGAAGCGACGACCATCAACCTCGCAGCCGGAGAGCACAAGAGCGCGGAGTTCCTGAAGATCAATCCTGCGGGCAAGCTTCCGGTGCTGGTCGATGGCGACCTGACGCTCACCGAATCGATCGCGATCGTCAGCTACCTCGGCGAGAAATACATCGACAAAGGTTTCGTGCCGCGCGACCTCAAGCAACGCGCGGAGCTCAATCGATGGCTGATGTTCGCGGCGACCGAGCTCGAGCAGCCGCTGTGGCGGATCGCGAAAAACACCGCGCTCTATCCGGAAGAGAAACGCCAGCCCAGCGATGTCGAGCGCGCACGCGAGGACTTCCTGCCGATGGCGGCCGTGCTCGAGGAGCATATGAAGGGCCGTCAGTTTCTGGTGGGAAACAGCGCGACTATCGCCGACTTCGTGATGGCATACACGCTGGATTGGGCGAACGAGGTCAACTTGCTGGAAAACTCGCCGCATTTGAAGGCATACATGTTGAAGATGTACGAACGGCCGAATGCGGCTCCTCGCATCGCCGCGGCCTTCGCGAGCCTCGGCATCAAACCTATTTAACTTGAATGGGGGGCTCCCCCTCCCACCAGAAAATGCAGGAGGGAGAACCGGGGGGAGCTGTAATCCGTCAGGTACCGCTCCGAACCTCTGAATTGAAGGCGTTCAATTCGATTGAACATTTCGTTCAATGATATGCTGGAGGTATGGAACGCGCGGTCGCTATCGCGAAGCTGAGAAAACACCGGGCTGAGTTGGAGCGCCTTGGGGTACAGCATCTCTATCTGTTCGGCTCGACCGCACGAGACACGGCAGGAAAAGACTCCGATGTAGACCTCTTCTTCGATCATCCGATGGCCTCGCTCGGGCTTTTCGAGCTAATGGAGGTCAAGGACACCGCCGCCAGAATCCTCGGACGTAGAACTGATATTATGACCCGGCGCAGCTTACATCCGATGCTTCGCTCGCGGATCGAGGAATCGGCATTACAAGTGTTCTGATGGCCGGCTCCAAGTCTTCATCCCTTCCACGTCTGGGCGACGTCATCCAAGCCATCGAGCTGATTCGCAAGGAGATGGTCGATGTGACCCTGGCTGCTTTCGAAGCCGATACGCGAAAGCGTTGGCTGGTGGAGCGCGGCCTTGAAGTTATATCGGAAGCCAGCCGCCATTTGTCGGCTGCTCTCAAGGCCCGCCACACGAACATTCCCTGGAAGAAAGTTGCGGGAATCGGCAATGTGCTGCGTCACGAATACGAACGCGTTGCGCATGACGTGCTGTGGCGCGTAGTACACGACGACTTGGCTGAACTGGAGCGAGTCTGCCGTGAGGAGCTGGCCGCGGGAAACGCGTCGGAGCGAAAAAGACTGAGGAGATAGACTACTGTCGAGCCAGCCTTGCTAATGGCGGCAGCGGTCGCGCGAATTGACAAGGCCTAATTTTCGCGCATTACTCGCGGGATGACGGGGGAACCCAATCCCAACGACTGGACGGTGCAGGATGCGCAGCGCGACGCGAGTTCCGAACTCGCCAGCGTGTCGATGCGCATCCGGCCCGACAGCCTCAAGCAGCTGTACGAATTAGATTCCGTGCGGGCGCTCGCGGCGGTCGCGGAAACCTGGGCGATGATCATCGTCAGCATTGGCCTCGCGCTATGGAGTCATAGCGTGATCGTATGGTTCCTGGCGATTTTCATTGTCGCGCGCTGTCAGCATGCGCTGATGGTCCTCGCGCATGATGCGGCGCATTTCCGGCTGCTGGAAAATCGCTTCTGGAACGACTTCATCGGTCAATGGATTTGCTTCTGGCCGGTGGGCAGCAGTCTCGAAGGCTATCGCAATGTTCATCTGCGCCATCATCGATATCTCCACACCGACAAGGACCCCGACCTGTCGCTTTCTCGTCCATATCCGGCGACCACTGCGAGTTGGCGGCGCAAGCTGATTCGCGATCTCAGTGGAATCTCGGAGTTGCAGATTCGCGGCTATATAAAGGTGGAAAATGGCCGCTCGCATCTCGCGCGAGGCCGCATGCTCCGCGATTTCACCCCGTCTGCAATCGCTCGACGCCTCGCCTTCCTCGCTTTTCTCGCGACGCTTTTCCACTTCGGCTACTTCTTCGCGTTCATCGCGCTGTGGGTGATTCCCGAGATGACGGTGCAGCGCGTCATCGCGCGGGTGCGCGCGGTGCTGGAGCATGGCGGCGTGCCCGATCCGACCGACGGCCTGCGCAACTCGCGCACCATTATCTCGCGAACCTGGATCATGCGTTTCATGCTGAATCCGCATCACGTTGCGTATCATCTGGAGCATCATTTGTTTCCCGCCGTGCCGCATTACAATTTGCCGAAGTTGCATTTGGCGCTCGCCGCCGATCCTCGCTATGAAAAAGCCTTGGTTGATTATTCCTACAGCGAGGCGATGAACGACGTGGTGCGGCATTCGAGCGATGTCGCGCAAGCCGCCTGAACCGTCCGCAGATCGAAGGAGAAGGGTATGAAGTTTGGATTGCTTTACGAGATGGAAACGCCGCGGCCATGGCACGCGCTCAGCGAATACAATGTTTACTGGGAGGCGCTCGCGCAGATCGAGCTCGCCGATCGCATCGGTATTGATTATGTGTGGGAAGTCGAGCATCACTTCCTCGAGGAATATTCGCATAGCCCCGCGCCCGAGGTTTTCTATGGCGCAGTGACGCAGCGTACGAAGAATATTCGCATCGCGCATGGCGTCCGGCTGCTCCCATTCAAGTTCAACAATCCGATCAAGGTCGCGGAGCAGGCCGCCGTGCTCGATATCATGAGCAATGGGCGCGTCGACCTCGGCACCGGACGCTCGACCACCTCGCAGGAGCTCGACGGCTTCAGCGTCGATTACGATCGCACCCGCGCCGAGGTGCGCGAGGCGCTCGACATCATCGTCAAGGCGTGGACCGACGACATCCTCGAATACAACGGCAAGCTGATCCAGGTTCCGCCGCGGCGGGTGGTGCCGAAGCCGATTCAGAAGCCGCATCCTCCCATGTGGATGGCTTGCACTGCGCCCGACAGCTACCAGATGGCGGGCGATCGCGGCATGGGCGTGCTCAGCTTCAGTCTCAACTTCGATGGCGTGGTGAAGTCGGTCGGCGAGTATCACAAGGCGTTCGCATCGCGCACCGATCAGGTCGGCAAATTTCCCAACGAGGCCTTCGGCAGCCTGGTCATCTGTCATGTCGCGGAGAACAAGGAAGACGAGGCGATTGGCGTCGAGGGCGCGCGCTGGTTCATGCACAACGTCGGCGAGCTGTTCAAGCCGCTGATGTCGAAGAACAAGCTGTACTCATACGAATATCTGCGCACGCTGATGGCGCTCGAAGTCGACCCCAACGACATTCCCGATGCGCAACTGAAGCAGCATCCGATGATCGTCGTTGGCAACCCTGACGAAGTCATCCGGAAGCTCGAAAGCTTCGAGAAGAACGGTGTCGACCAGATCATTTGCTTCAAGCAGGCCGGCCGTATACCGCATCAGAAGATCATGAATTCGCTGAAGCTGATGGCGAAGCATGTGCTGCCGCATTTCAACCCGCATCGGCGGGTGGCGCTGGATGAGTTGAGCGCGGCTGCTCATTAAGAAGGAAAATGACGCGGGCGCCTTCCTCCGCTTGTCATTCTGAGGTGAGCGTTTTCTGTTTGTCATTCTGAAGCGAGGCGGAACGCGAACCTGAAGAACCTCGGCCGAGGTGCGGCGGCGAATGTCACTTCAGCATTCGCATGGTGTCCGCTGAATGCGCGGCCCTCGCAATCCGGCAATCGGATGCTGAAGTGACGCGCGATAGCAAGGCGCTCCCGAGGTTCTTCGGCGGTGCAAGCTTGCCTCAGAATGACAAGAGGAGAGCTTTGCGATAACAAAGAGTAGAGGCATCACGTATGGCTGGACTTTTTTACGATGAATTCGAACTGGGACAGACCTTTTCCCATTCGATCACGCGCACCATTACCGAGACCGACAACCTGCTGTTCTGCGCGATGACGCATAATCCGCAGCCGCTGCACCTCGATGCGGAATTCGCGAAGAGCACGGAGTTCGGCCGCCAGATCGTCAACAGCATCTTCACGATGGGGCTGATGATCGGCGTTTCAGTGGGCGATACCACCCTCGGAACCACGGTCGCGAACCTCGGCATGAATGACGTTCGCTTCGCGCATCCGGTCTTCATCGGCGATACGCTGCGCTCCGAGAGCAAGGTTATCGAGAAGCGCGAGAGCAAGTCGCGCCCCGACGCGGGCATCGTCGTGTTCGAACATCGATCGTTCAACCAGCGCGGCCTCGAAGTGGCGTACTGCAAGCGCTCGGCGCTGATGAAGAAGCGCACTCATTAGATGATGAAGATGAAGACTCGAGGCCTCAAATGATTCTGCGCTCGATGCTGTTTGTTCCCGGCGACAGCGAACGCAAGCTGGTCAAGGGCGCGGGCTCCGGCGCCGATGCGCTCGTGCTCGACCTCGAAGATGCGGTCGCTGCCGAGCGCCTGCCGATCGCACGCTCGATGGTGCGCGAGTATCTCGCGGGGCATCGCGATCGCGGCAAGCAGGAGTTGTGGGTACGATGCAATCCGCTTTCGACGGAAAAAGCGCTGCCCGACCTCGCGGCGATCGCAGGCGGTCCTCCCGATGGCATCCTGCTACCGAAGACGACTTCGGCCGCCGATGTCGTGACGCTCGATCATTTCCTCTCGGCGCTCGAAGCCCGCGAAGGCGTCGCGCTCGGATCGATTCGTATCATGGCGGTGGCGACCGAGACTCCCATCGCGCTGTTCACCCTCGGCACTTTCGCCGGATGCAGTCCGCGCCTAGCCGGGATGACTTGGGGCGCCGAGGATCTCTCGTCCGCGCTCGGTGCGGCGACAAATCGCGATAGCGAGGGCAACCTCGAATTCACCTATCGCCTCGCGCGCTCGCTGTGCCTCGCCGCGGCGGTCGCGGCCGACGTCCAACCGATCGATACCGTGTTCACCGACTTCCGCGATTCCGAGGGACTCAGGAAAGAGTCGCGCGCGGCTCTGCGCGCGGGCTTCACCGGCAAGATTGCGATTCATCCGGACCAGGTGCCGGTCATCAACGATGCGTTCACGCCAACCGCCGAGGACATCGCATATGCGAAGCGGGTGATCGAGGCGTTTGCCTCCGGCGCGGGAACTGTTGGCCTCGATGGCAAGATGCTGGACATGCCGCATCTGAAGCAGGCGCAGAAGGTCCTCGCCGCGGCGAAGCGGCCGCGAAGTTGACCAGCATTCGGCGTTCAGTCGAAACGTGCTATCATGATTTTGCGGCGCCCATTTGGGCGCCGCAGTCGTTTTGGAGCATCGGTGACGAATGCGAAAGTGCAAAAACAAACCCACTTCGAGCATCGCGAGAAGTGGTCCTGAGGCTCGGCGAAGGACCTCGGCATCCACGGAGTCGAATGGGCGAGGGCAAAAACAAACCCACTTCTTCCGCGGATTTGCTGCATTTTATGGAGGCAAGTGATGCTCCACCAGCCGCGCGAGGCGCGACCCGCTCTCATCAGACCGTCACGGTTCCCGCATCGAAGCCATCGCGAGAACCGCGCCGGCCAGCTTCTCTCGCGCGCGAGAGAAGCGACGAAAGAAGTGGCGCAAAAGTGCAAAAACAAACCCACTTCTTCCGCGGAATTGCTGCGGTTTATGGAGGCAGGTGATGCTCCACGACCGGTCGCGCGGCGCGACCGGCGCTCATCCGTGCGTCACAGTTGTCGCGAACCCAAGAGCGACAACTGCGCCGCCCACCTTCTCTCGCAGAGGAAAGCGAGAGAAGGGTCGGAACAAAGAATTGCAAAAACAAACCCACTTCGGGCAATTGACATTGCATCCCCGAGTGTCGAAAGTCGGAACCGAAAGGGCACAATGATCGACCTCAGTCTCGACATCCCAGCCGATATTTTCGACGCCGAATTTACCCTCACGGCGTTCGCCGAACGGATGCGGGAAGTCGCGATTCTCGAACTGGTGAGGTCGAAGCGGATGCACGAGCATGAGGCGCTCGAACTGCTCGGTATCGACCGGCGCGAGCTGCTCGAGAAGATGAAAGCATTGGGAATCGTGCCGACCGAGAACGCATTTGAAGCGATCAAGGGCGAGCTCGAAAAGGCCATCAAAACCCGCGCGAAAAAATAGCGCGCATCGAAATCAAACCGCGAGGATTCAGCCATGCAACTGCTCCACACCATGATTCGCGTCAATGATCTCAATGAGTCGCTGAAGTTTTACTGCGATCAGCTCGGCATGAAACTCCTGCGCAAGGAGGATTTTCCCGGCGGCGAGTTCACCCTCGCATTCGTCGGCTATGGCGATGAGAAGAATAACACCGTGGTCGAGCTGACCCACAACTGGGGCACCAAGAGCTATGACCAGGGCAACGCGTTCGGCCATCTCGCGATCGGCGTGCCCGATGCGTATCAGACCTGCGCGGACCTCAAAGCCAAGGGCGTCAAGGTGGTCCGCGAAGCGGGTCCGATGAAGCATGGCACGACCGTCATCGCCTTCATCGAGGATCCTAACGGCTACAAGATCGAACTGATCCAGCAGAAGCGTCAGTAAGGGCGGCGGGTAAATCGATTAGAGCGGGCGCATTCAAGAAGCAAAATGAGGTCGGCATCATCGATGCGCCGGTGCCGAAGGCCGGAGCAGGGCAGGTGGTCCTCAAGGTCCACAACTGCGGCATATGCGGATCGGATCTGCACGCGGTGCAGTTCGGCACCCTGCGGCCGGATTGCATCATGGGCCACGAATTTTGTGGCGAGGTGCACGAAGTAGGTGAAGGCGTACGGGGCTTTGCCATCGGCGAGCGGGTGGCCTCGCTGCCGTGGATCACGTGCGTTGAATGCGAGGCGTGCGCGCGTGGCGAGGGCTATCATTGCCGGCGCAATCGCGTGCTCGGACTCGGCCAGCTCCCGGGCGGCTATGCCGAATACGTCATGTGCGGCGAACGCAGCCTGCACAAACTGCCTGACAATGTTTCCTCGCGCGAGGGCGCGCTGGTCGAGCCACTCGCAGTGGGGCTGCACGGGGTCAATCGCGCGAACATCAAGCCCGGGATGGGATGCGTCGTGATGGGCGCGGGGCCGATCGGCCTCGCGGCGCTGACGTGGTGCAAGGCTAAGGGCGCCAGCCCCATCATCGTGTCGGAGCTGGCGGCCGGGCGCGCCGATCTCGCGCTGAAACTCGGCGCGACTGAAATCGTGAATCCTACCCAGACCAAGCCCGCCGATCGGATGCGCGAGCTGACCGGGCATCCGCCCGAGCTGGTCATCGAATGTATCGGGGTGAAGGGTACGTTGGGCGCGGCGATCGACATCGCGGGCACGCATGGGCGGGTAGTCGTCGTCGGCGCGTGCATGGAGCCCGACACCATCGTGCCGATGAAGTGCCTGATGAAGGAAGTTTCGGTCGAGTTCGCGATTGGATACACGGAAGCGGAATTCAAGGAGACCATCGAGGCGCTCGCAAGCGGCAAGCTGAACGCGAAGCCGATGATCACCGACATCATCGGACTCGACGAAGTGCCGGCGATGTTCGAGGCGCTGCGTCATCCGGGGACTCGCGCGAAGGTGCTGATCGAGTTCCCGCACTGATCGGGTACTACGGTTGACGTACTACGCGTCGCGTAGTACGCTGAACCGTTGATCAAGAGCTTCCGCAATGAAGCAACCCGGCGTCTGTACGACGAGCGGACCGGGAGGAGCTTTCGAGGGCTTGATTTGAGATTGGCCGTCAACCGGCTGATCTTTCTCAACAATATGGCATCGCTCGCGGATATTCCAAAATTGCGGAGCTTTAAATTGCATGCCCTGTCCGGAAACAGAAAAGGTCAGGGGGCAATTTCACTCAATGCGCGATGGAGATTGTGCTTCGAGTTTCGAGACGGCAACGCCCATAACGTCGAAGTAGTAGACTATCATAAGGGTTAAAAATGGCGCGAAAGAGAATTCTGACTCATCCCGGCGATATCTTGCGCGAAGAGCTCAAGGCTCGAGGCTTAAGCGCGAACCAATTCGCCCTCGACCTTGCAGTTCCGTCGGGGCGGATAGTCGAGATTTTGAATCGCAAGCGCGGCGTAAGTGCCGATACCGCGCTCAGGCTGTCGCGATACTTCGGAACCTCGGCACAGGTCTGGATGAACATCCAGGCTCAATACGATTTGGAACTCGCTGAGCAGAAAGTCGGCAGCAAGATTGCGCGAATCGTCAAACGAGTGTCAGATCACGATGGCACTCGCTCTACGGACGACAAGAAACGATTGCCTGTCGCGATGAAGCGGCGCGTGGCGGGTTAGCTGATCGCGAGGAACTTCTGAATCGCTCCGAGCGCTTCCGGTTCCATCAATGAAGGGGCGTGACCGATGCCGGCAACTTCCACCGATTCGACGCTGCGCACCACCGATTTCATCCGCTCCACCGTCCGCGCCGCGAGGATGTCGCTCTCGGCCCCGCGGATTACCAGCATCGGCGCCTCGATGCGCGCGAAGGGCACCCACATGTCGAGCGGCCGCGCCGCGGTGCGCATTGGCTTGCGAATCTGCGGATCCATCTTCCAGGTCAGCTTGCCGTTGTCCGTAGGCTTGACCGACCACTTCACCTGCTCGAGGAGTTGCTGCTCCGGGATGTTACGCATCGCAGGATAATTCGCCCGGTAGTAGGCCGCGACTTCCGGCAGGTTGTTGAACTCGGTCGGCGACTCGCCGACATAACTGCCAATGCGCGCGATGCCCACCGGATCGATGTCGGGGCCGATGTCGTTGAGGACCAGCTTCTCGACCCGAGGCGGATAGCCGCCGGCGAAGAGCATCGAAATCATCCCGCCCATCGAGGTTCCGATCAGCGTCACCCGCTCGATTTTCAAATCGTCCAGAACTCCGGCGAGATCGGCAGCATAGTTCTGCGGCGTGTACTCGGTGCCCGCCGTCCATCCGCTGTCGCCGCGTCCGCGCACGTCGAGCGACATGACGTGGTAGTTGGAGCTGAGCCGCGGCGCGAGCGCATCGAAGGCGTGCGCATTACTGGTCAGGCCATGGATGCATATCAGCGGCGGCCTACCCTCCGTTCCGTGATCCAGGTAGTGGAGCCTGAGGCCGTTTAGAGTGACGAATTTGCTCACCGACATTCGCGATGCTCCGTTGGATCTGCTTGGGCTCGATGACTGGTTGCACGCTTTTGCTGAGCAGCCGATGCGGCACGATGATCATCCTGCGCCCGTCGCGGATAAGCGCCTGTTCGTTTTCGAATTCCTTGAGCTGGACCGTGGTGCGCTGGCGCGAGGCCCCGACCAGGTCCGCCAAATCCTCATGCGTAAGTTTAAGCGTCAGCAGCACGCCGCGCGCGTCCTCGACGCCGAATTTATTGCCGACCTCGAGCAGCGCGCCCGCCAGCCGCTCGCGCAATCCCAAGCCGACGAAGTTTGCGTACCGCACCAGCATCATCCACCATCGGCCCACGGTTGCGTCAAGCACCCGGCTCAGGAGTTCGCGGTTGACGCCGAGAGTGGTTTCGACGAACACCTCGGGCTGCACGATGGCGACGGTGCAATCGGTAAACGCGTCGCAGCGAAAGGGCCTGATGGCGTTGGGCAATAGCGACGACACGCCGAAGACTTCACCTGGTCCGACCAGGCCCACCAGCACGCGATCCTCGCGATGAAGGATGGACAGCTTCGCGACGCCCGACAGCATGATGTACACGCGATCGGACGCCTGGCCCGCGCTGAAGATGGTATTGGGGCGCCGCACGCGGATCGCCTCGCTGCCGGAAGCGAGCCGCTCCAACTGTTCGAGGCTCATCCACGACAGCGTCCGCAGGCGCTTCAGCGCCTTGGGGTCCAAAGGATTCTCACGCACCACGCTCCTTAGGTACCACACGGGAGCCGATGCCCCAAAAGGCGAGATTAGAACTATCGGCTGAGATAGGCGGAAATCCTAATGGAGGCGATGCGGCGGGAGATAAATCGTGAACTTGATCTGACGCTGAAGCATCACGCTGTACGGCGCCGATTGATCCTCGAAGCGCACCAGAATCGTGGCGAGTAGGTGATCACTCGCGGTGGCCTCGCCTTCTACGCCACTCGCGACGATCGCAGCGGAGCCTTATTTGGGCAAAATCCATTAGCTGGATGGCGTAGTCGTAAATCCGACAATTTCGGTTCGTGCCTGCGCGAGAACGCAACTCTTCGCGGCCGAAAATCCAGAGAATCGAGCGAGAGCCGAGGTTGCCGCCAGGAGCCTCGATGACATTCCGTGGAGCTTCGGCGCATTGACATTGTGTCTGTGAAAAATTTACGGGAACGAGAATCCACAAGGCGCACAGTGAGTTTCGTCATCACCAGCAAGCGCATTTGACCAACGGATTACATCGATCCGTCAAACCCTCGTCACCTGCGCGACACTTAGAGACCCTCGAGGCGGATTTTTCGCCATTTCGTCACAAGCGGGACAATCGTAAGTAACACTAATCATTGCGTTAGCCCTGCCATTAGTTCATCTTACATCCCGTAACGGACATTACCAGCGCACCCTGGATGACGCGATTCTCAGATTGAGCACCCTGACCAAGATGACGCCCAGCAAACAAGCATCTGAATCCCGCGATGCGCGGCGCTTGGGCACCGAGCAGAGTCCGCGACAAGTGCGATTGGTCTTAGACACGTTTTCAAGGGTCGGGCGAAGGGCACCGACCTTGCACAGATGGCCCACTCGGGTGGGTTGCGGAGCTTAGACGACGGAGGTTTCTTTTCATGAACCAGCCCAAATCAGAACTCAGGACCGGACTACTCGCGCTCGCCGAGGTGGCATTGATCGACCTGCCGGCCGCGGCAACCCTGCGCGCCTTCAAAGCCGAGACCGACGGCGAACTCTACAAGGCCGGATGGAAAGCCTACGAAGCGGCGACCTCGATGGTCACCGAACTCACCAATCGCGCATACGCGAATCGCAGCATCGCGAAAGTGGGCGCGCGGATGATCGAAAGCACCATGAAGACCCAGCGCGTCGTCGATGCGTTCGCGGGTGCCTTTTTCTCGGCATTCTGGCCCAGCGTCGGATTGCCGACTGCCTCGGACATCGAGGCATTACGCCGCGATGTGAAGTCGCTGCGCGAGGAAATCCGCACCGCCGAGTATGAGCGTGCCGCCGTCGCTAATGAGCGCGAAGCCGCCATCGACAGTGAAGCCGATCCCGTCGCGCGCGAGGCCGAAGTTGCGCGCGAGATGGCGATTCGCGAAGCGGCGGTCGGAGCCCGGGCGCATCCTGAGCTCGACAATTCCGCCTGGATCGGATGGCGCGCACTGCCGGCAGTGGAGGTACGCAACCGTGTCCGTCGTTAGTGAGATTGCAGGATTCTGGGGCGAAGGCGCCCTGCGCACGCTGAATGCGTTCCGGCGCGGATTCGGCGCTCCCGAAAACGATCCGCCCATCGTGACGCCTTACACCGTCATCTATGAAGGCGGCAAAGTCAGCCTGCGTTACTATGCGGCTCGCGGCCCGGTTCGGCATAAGACGCCGATCCTGCTCGTGTATGCTCTCATCAAACGTCCCTTCATCCTCGATCTGCAGAAGGGCCGCAGTGTAATCGAGAACCTGACCAACCAGGGCTTCGATGTCTATTTCATCGACTGGATTCCGCCCGGCGCATCGGACACCTGGCGCGGCTTCGACGCCTACGTCAATGGCGATGTCGCCAATGCGGTTCGCGCGGTACAAATTCACAGCGGCATCGAGCGCATCAACCTGCTCGGCTATTGTTTCGGCGCGCTGCTCTCATTGATGTACACGGCGCTGCATCAGGAGAACATCAAGAACCTGATCACGCTCACGATTCCGTTCGACATGAGCAATCGCGATCTGCCGATCACGAACTTTGCCGATGCGATGAATCCCGCGATCGCCGACACCATCACCTCGATCTACGGCAACTGCCCGGCCTGGATGATGAACTCGTTCTTCACCGCGATGAACCCGACGCATCACATGATCGACAAGTATGTCGGACGCTATAAGAACCAGTCGCGCGACAACTACGCCGAGACCTTCGAGCTGTTCGAGAAGTGGATGGCGAGCGACGTGCCGCTGGCGGGGCAGATTTTCCGTGAGCTCACCCAGGAACTCTCGCGCGAGAACAAGCTCTATCGCGACCTGATGCAGGTGGGCGAGGAAGTGGTGAAGCTGAAGAACATCGTCGCGCCGCTGCTCAATGTGATCGCCGACCACGATGACGTGGTGCATCCCAATGCGAGCAAGCCGCTGCCGGAGTTCGTCGGTTCCGAAGACAAGCGCAATATGCATTTCCCGACCGGCCACATCGGTGCGGCAGTGAGCGGACCGGCAATCAAGAAGCTATGGCCAGAAATCGGCAAGTGGCTGATCGATCGCGACTAGTAGCGCGCGACACCATCGGAGGTTTTCGTCGCATGGGTGACGAAAATCCGCAGGCGCAAGCGCCATCGATGGTTAACTTTGAAGCACAGAAACGCGGGGACAGATCCGCAAATAAAATCGTCAGTTATCGGAGGTTCGAAGTGGAAGG
Source organism: uncultured delta proteobacterium (assembly GCA_963761255.1). Lineage (GTDB taxonomy): Bacteria > Desulfobacterota > Binatia > Binatales > Binataceae > DATGKG01. The sequence goes on along the minus strand of CAVXGH010000005.1, from coordinate 249,493 downwards.
TAAAGCAAAGGAACGCGCGGAGAAAGTAGCGGAGAACCTGGCTGGTTTTGGCAGCCAGATGTTCAACACCGACGGCCTCAAGAAGGTCGCCGCATGGTACATCGATACCAGCGAGAAGGTCGCCAATGGCGTGCTGGATTACCAGGCCAGCGCGACGGAATGGGCCAAGTCGACCGCGCTCGCGCCGATTTTCGAGGCGCAGCATGACCTCGGCACCAAGTTCGTGAAGCGCTCGGCGGAAGTCGCGCGCAAGCTCTGGCAAATCGAAGCCTAAGACTCGCTGTCTAACCGAATCAGTTGATGACGCGGGCGCAGCAATGCGTCCGCGTTTTTTTTATCCTGCGGTGTGTGATCGATTTGCGAAAAAGGGTGGGCGGCCTTGCCATAAAAATTTGCCAGCCGGATAAAATCAGCTGCCGACGAGTTGCTTAACGGCTTCATACGATCGTTCGGTTAGCCCAATCGCGATATCGGAGGACGCCATGCAGCCACATCCGACAGATCACCTGGGACTTCTGCGCATCCCCGGCCCGGCTTTGAACGCCATCGTCGGTGCGCTTCGCGCCACTCTCCGATCGCGACCAGTTCAATCCGTTGTTGTGGGAGCATGTATCAGCTTTGTCAAAAAGCGCGACGTTCGCCGGTTGGTGGGAGTTCGATCTGGATCTGCTCGCGCTCGCCGATGGCGTCTACGAATATGAATTTGTGGCAAACGGAACGACCGTCGCCGCAGACCCTTACGCCGAAGACATCACCCGTTTCGGCGGATATCGCGGGATATTCACTATTGCCGGTGGAAAGCGGGTGGCGAAGGCCCTTTCGGTGGGACGGCGAGATTCCTGCCTGCGAGTCAGCCTGCCGCAAAACAATCAGATCGTGATCTATGAGATGCCGATCAAGTGGATGTCCTCAGATCCCGGAGAGAACGCTCCGCTGGTAGAGCTGGGCACATTTGATGAGGTTATCTTCGAGCATCTGGATGACCTGGCCGGCCATGGGTGTGAATTGCATCGAGCTGCTGCCCATCGAGGATTCGCCGCAGACGCTGAACTGGGGTTATGGAACAAGGTTTTTCTTCGCTCCTGATTATGACATTGGCAACCCGGTGGATGCGAAGTTCTTCATCAAGTCGTGTCATCAGCGCGGCATTCGGGTGGTGCTCGATGTAGTCATGAATATGTTCGCGCCGCAATGCCCTCTCTCAGCGCTGCGCCTCGCAATGGTTCTACGAGGCCGGTTCGGCCGGACGGCAGGATTGGGGTCAGAATCTGTTCCGCTTTAATACGCCGGCTTACGACAATTATTTTGCGGCCCGGGAATTCTTATGCGAGATGGCCGAGTTCTGGGTGTCCGAATACCACGTCGATGGTTTCCGCATCGATGACTTCGCCGACATCAACAACTGGGATTTCGTACAGGAGTTTCATGATCGCGCCACCGCCCAGAATCAGGCGCTATTTCCGGGGAAGCCGTTTCTCGTTGTTGCGGAAGACTCTAATCGCCGATTCGTTACCACCAACAACGACGCCGGCAATCCCGGAGGACGCAAAGTCGTCGATGCGATCTGGAACTTCGGGTATCGGGATGAAATCCGGCGTCTTTTAACCGAACACCATTAATACCGCATGGGGACAGCCATCCCGCTCGACGCGCGTGCAACATCTGATTTCGAAGGACGGGTATCTGGAACGACTGGAATCATGCTTTTGATCGCCGGCTATGCGGACATGGCGTGTTCGGTCGACTACATCACCTCGCATGATGTCGCCGATGGCCCTCGGCTTATGAATATCATTCTCGGTCCCATGCTGCAGGCCGCGGGACTAGGCGACGGCGGCGTGCAGAACGTTCGCAGCGCCGTCGACACAGCCGACACTTCTTCGAATCCGACCCTGAAAGCCTGGTGGAGGCAGCCTTGCGCAGGGTCTTCGGGGCGTTCGCCATTCTGATGACCTCGGTCGGAATGCCGATGTGGCTGGCTGGCGAGGAGTTTGGGGACGTACACGACACCGATTATATCGACGTAAATGCGAAGCAGCAGGATCCGGTGCAATGGAATCGCGCGATGTTCAGCGGAAACGCGGCGCTCAAGGCCAGCGTCGCGAAACTCATAGAGCTGCGCACGTCGCATCCGGCGCTGCAGCGCGACGAAGTGGAGTTCTTCTATTTTCATCCGAAGTTTGATGACAACGATGCCCCGCGCGTCTTTGCTTACTGCCGCACCAATGGCCAACCGCTCGGGACCGCCGGGCAGGTCATCGTGATTGCTAACATGGGGTCGCAAGCGTTTCCGACTTATAACATCCCGGGATGGCGCTGGAGCGGTTCTGCGCTAACGGAGATCGGCTATCCCAACACTGCGCCGATCTATAACGGCATGACCGGCGGGCTCTCGCTATCGCTGAATCCGTTCGAGGCGCGCGTCTTCACGACGTAGGTACCAGCGCTGGGTGACCCCGTAGGTCGAGCGCAGCGTGAAGCGCGGAATCGCTTGCGGTCCAGGCATGTTCGTGCCGGCTTCCTCTGCTTGCTTGACAGTAAGAATCCAACGACCTAAGTCTCGCGCATGAAAGAGGCAACTGAGGCGACCCGCGAGGCCAATCGTACGGCGCTCGTATCGCTACCGCTCGCGGATCAGCAGTCATTTGAAGATGCGCAGCGCGGATTCATCGAGGCCCTCGGCGACAAGATCATCACGCGTCCCGATGGCCGCCTGGTGTGGACGCTGCAAGGTTACGAATTCCTCGCAAATGACAACGCCCCCGACACCGTGCATCCCGCGCTGTGGCGTCATGCCAGGGTGAACATGGCCAACGGCCTGTATCGGGTGACCGATCGCGTTTACCAACTGCGCGGCTTCGATGTCTCCAATATGACGATCATCGAGGGCGACACCGGCCTCATCGTCATCGATCCGCTGATCTCCGCCGAGGTTGCCACGGTGGCGATGGAGCTCTACCTGAAGCATCGCCCGAAGCGGCCGGTAGTGGCGGTTATCTATTCGCATAGCCACGTCGATCATTTTGGAGGTGTGCGCGGAATCGTTGACGGCGAGGATGTGGCCGCGGGCAAAGTGACAATATGGGCACCGGCCGGTTTCATGGCCGCCGCGGTGGGCGAGAACGTGATCGCCGGCAATGCGATGCTGCGGCGCGCGCTGTTCCAGTTCGGCGCGATGTTGCCGCGCGGCGAGCGCGGCCAAGTTGATACGGGTCTCGGCAAGAGCGTATCGGGCGGCACCGTTACGCTGATTCCGCCAACCAACCTGATCGAGAAGCCGATCGAGACGCATCGCATTGACGGAGTCGACATCGTGTTCGAGCTGACCCCCGATGCCGAGGCACCCGCCGAGCTCATCATGTATTACCCGCAGTTCCGCGTCCTCAATATGACGGAGATCACGACGCAGAACTTCCACAACCTCCTGCCGATGCGCGGGGCGCTGGTCCGCGATTCACTCGCGTGGTCGAAGTACATCGGCGGCGCACTGCATCGATACGGCGCCTCCAGCGATGCTCTCATTGCGCAACACCACTGGCCGGTATGGGGTAGCGATCGCGTCCGCGCTTTTCTCGGTAAGCAGCGCGACGCTTACAAGTTCGTGCATGACCAGACGGTCCGGCTGATGAATCATGGCTACATCGGCGCGGAGATCGCCGAGATGGTCCGGCTGCCGGACAGCCTCCACCGTGAGTGGTCGACGCATTCGTTTTATGGAAGCCTCAAACACAACATCAAGGCGATCTACCAGCGCTACCTCGGCTACTATGACGGGAATCCGGCGAACCTCGATGCGCTCCCGCCGGTGGAGTTCGCCAAAAAGAGCATCGAGTACATGGGCGGCGTCGATGCGGTGCTGACGAAGGCCCGCGAGGACTTCGCCCGCGCCGAATTTCGATGGGTCGCGCAGGTGGCTTCGCAACTGGTGTTTGCCGATCCCGCCAACCGCGAGGCGCGCGAGCTCGCCGCTGACGCGTTGGAGCAACTCGGCTACCAGTCAGAATCGGCGACCGCCCGAAACGCGTATCTGCAAGGAGCATCTGAGCTGCGCAACGGGATGCCCAAACTTCCGAGCGGCGCCGGTGCGGCGCCCGATATCGTCAGATCGCTTCCACTCGATATGTACTTCGATTTCATGGGCGTTCGGCTCGATGGCGACCAAGCCGCCGGCAAGTCCATCGTGCTTAACTGGCGCTTCACGGATACGAAGCAGGACTACGTGCTCAATCTCGAAAATAGCGCGCTGACCCATGTAGCTGACACTCTGGCGGAGAATGCCGATGCGACGTTGACGCTGACGCGCGCTACCCTCGACGAGATCTCGCTGCAGAAAACCTCCTTCGAGGCTGCGATGAAGACCGGCCAAATTGTCGTAACTGGAAAGACGGAGAAATTCCTCGATTTGCTCGGGATGCTCGATACTTTTCCCTCGCGCTTTGCCGTCGTTGAGCCGCGCCCGCCGCGTTAACATCCGGACGCTTGCCACAGAACCGGCGCGGGCATAGCTTCCTCCTTGACCACATCCCTTCGATGAGGAGGTAATGATGATGGCTCTGCCGCTTAACCCGGAATTGTCCCGCGAAGACGTTGACGCCTTCGATCACGACGAAGAAACCCTGGAATCCGCCGAGCTGGGTTCCGCGCTGTTGCGTGAGACGCTTAAGAATGCGCTGTCCAATCGCGGCTTGATCCTTGATGAGCAAACACCGCTTGCCCACGCTTTGCGCGAGATGCGCGAGCATCGCCAGGGATGCATCCTGGTGACGCGCGAGGGCAAGCTCTCCGGCATCTTCACCGAGCGCGACGTGCTGATGAAGGTGGTGGGGACCAACATCGATCTCGAACGGACGCCGATCCGCCCGTATATGACGCGCGATCCGGTGCGGCTGCCCGAGGACGCCATCGTCGCTTACGCGCTCAACAAGATGTGTGTGGAGGGCTTTCGCCATGTGCCGCTGACCGATCATGAGGGCCGCCCGGTCGGGGTTGTTTCGATGCGCGATATCATCGAATATCTTAGCGGCTTCTTTCCCAAGGATGTGTTGAACCTGCCGCCTGAACCGAGCGACGGTTTTCGCAATCGCGAAGGCGCCTAGCGCGGAGCGCGCGGTAAAAGAGTACAATCCTCGGAGTTCGAAGCCCGACTCCAAACCGCATCGAGGGATTATGAAAATCGTAGTGGACCGCCACGCCTGCGAGGGCAACGCGCGCTGTTCCGAGGTCGCGCCGGAGCTTTTCGAAGTTCGCGACGACGACAAGGCCTCTATCAAGATCGAGAACCCGCCCGCCGCGCTCCAGGAAAAACTCAAGCTCGCCATCAAGCTGTGCCCGCGTCAAGCGATTACCGTCGAAGACTAAAGCGGGTACATCAAATGGAAGCTCCTAACACCGATTCATTAAAACTCGACTCGCTCGAAATCGTCGCCGGACCTCATTACGAGAAAAACGGCTACCCGCACGCCGAATGGACCTATCTGCGGAAGAACGCGCCGGTCTATTGGTACGACCGCCCGAACGTCGATCCGTTCTGGGCGATTACCAAGCATGCCGATATCGTCGAAATCGCGCGCCAGCCGAAAATCTTCCTCAATGGCCCCCGGCTGCTGGTATCGACCAAGGATCTATATGTCGAAGGCGGCGACATGCTGTTCCGTCATCTGCTCAATATGGATCCGCCCGAGCACGCGAAGTATCGTGACCTCGTCAATCGCCGCTTCACTCCGCGCGCGGTTCGCTCCCTAGAGCATGAGGTCCAGGAAATCACCAACGAGGTTTTGGACGAGCTGGCGGCGACCCATCGCAATGGCGGCTCGAACATCGAATGCGACTTCGTGACCGACGTAGCGGCGAAGGTTCCGCTCGATGTCATCGCGGCGTTGCTCGGCGTTCCCAAGGCCGATCGTCCACAGCTTTTCCAATGGACCAACGAGACGATCGGCTCGGGAGACCCTGAGTTCAATAAGGGCGGCACGCCGATGGAGACCCTTCAGCGCGCGCAGGCGGGGCTCTTCAATTACTTCACCAACTTGGTCGAGCAGCGGCGCAAGGAACCGAAGGACGATTTGACCAGTGTGCTCGGCGCCGCTCAGCTCGATGGGCAGCCGATGCCGATTTTCGAGATGCTGTCATACTTCCTGCTGCTGGTAGTGGCGGGCAACGAGACCACGCGCAATGCCACCTCGGGCGGCGTGCAGGCGCTCATCGACAACCCGGATCAATGGAAGCTGCTGCAAAGCAATCCCGCGCTGCTGCGCCCGGCGATCGAGGAGATCGTGCGCTGGATCAGCCCGGTCATCCAGTTCGCGCGCACCGCGACCGAGGATTACAAGCTGCGCGGTCAGACCATTAAGAAGGGCGACTCGATGGCGCTCTACTATCCGTCGGCGAATCGGGACGAAGACGTCTTCGAGCAGCCATTCAAGTTCGACATCACGCGCGATCCGAACCCGCACATCGCCTTCGGCATCGGAGAGCACTTCTGCCTCGGTGCCAACATCGCGCGCCTCGAACTGGAAGTCATCTTTCGTGAGTTGCTGAAGCGGGTTGAGTATGTGGAATCGGCGGGACCACTGGAGCGCCTTCGCTCCGGCTTCGTTGGCGGCATCAAACATATGCCGGTTCGGATGAAGCTTCGAGCTTAACTTTATGATATAGTTCTTCTCTCGCCCTCCTCCTTTTTCCTCTCCTCCCGTGCCTCGGGGGGAGAGGTTTTTTTTCGTCGAGACCTAACCCCCAGCCCGTTCCATTTCAAAAGGGGAGGGGGTTGGGTCTCCGGAAGGAGTTGGCGCCAAACTCTGCGCCGCCAGTCTCACCAATGAGTGCTTCCCACTGTCTGTGAGCTTATCTAATGAAACATGCGCGCGTCGAACTCGAATGGCAGGGGTGCGCCAAATTTGATTTTCAGGAACTCATCGTGGCCTGGATTCAACAGCAAATTCCATTCGCCACGGATTGGTGCGGAGGGCACCAGCAGTGCCACCGTGTCGCCCGCGCGAATCCATTCGTCGCCAAACTGACGCAGAGATTCATCGCGCGTCTCGTACCAGGTATGCGGCAGAGTTTTGGGATCGAGTCGTGCAATCTTAATCGCGTCGGGAATCTCTCCCTCGATTGAAACCAGGTCGTCGGGTTGGAGATTCGGCTCCAGGTTCACAAAAGTCTCAATCGCCGCCAACGCCAGCGAAGTCGAAGAGTAAACCATGCTCACGCTGCGGCTGTTCCATCGGCCGCTATAAAGCCGCGCGCCTTCGCCGTTTGCGGCAGCCGCGGCGTAGCGAAGCCGGCAGATCCTCCAGAATTTCACCTAGCTATAGACGCCCTATGCGATGCGCCCGAGGAGGTCCTCAAATCCGCGCGCGCCGATATCGGTATCGAGTTGATCCATCGGTCGCGCGCCGCCGAGCGCTCGATTCGGCGCCCCGAGCCATTTGACCGCCTTCTGCTGGTCACCAATCATCTCGACGGCATAGGTAAAAACGCGCGCGAGGCGGATGGTCCTATCTGACTAGGGCCGCTCGCGAGGCACAGTCCGGGAAGCTGCGATGCCTCGTTGCTGTTCATCAACGAAGGGTTAGAGGTTAGATCCCTCAAGCAGGGTTGGGATTTAGGTCTCTCAGGCCAGCCTTTTGAAAAGACGCGCCGCGAGTTATGGTTCGGCGATGAATTCTCCGGATTTCCAACATCATTACGCCAACCTCAAAGGCGTGCGGCTTCATTACGTAACGCTCGGCAACGGCAAACCCGTCATTCTCATCCACGGGTGGCCGCAGACCTGGTACGAATGGCGCCGGGTCATGCCGCTCCTCGCCGACAGATTCTTTTTAGTCGCGCCTGATCTGCGCGGGCTCGGCGATTCGTCGCGTCCCACGAAAGGCTACGACAAGAAAACAGTAGCTGGCGATCTTTGGAACCTGATGCGCGAGCATTTGGGCTTCGAGCATTTCGATGTCGTCGGTCACGATTGGGGTGCGCCGACTGCATTTCGCCTCACTGCCGATCACCCCGATGCGGTCACGCATCTCGCCATGCTCGACGCGCCCGTGCCCGGCGACCTGCCCGCCGGCGCGGCGCTCGCAGGCGGGGCGCGATGGCATCATATGTTCCATCAGGTGCCCGACCTGCCCGAGGCGCTGGTTTATGGCCGCGAGCGGATTTACCTCGAATGGTTTTTCATGGCCGGCACCGACCAGGCCGGTGTCTTCGGCGACGCCGACATCGCGGAATACGTCCGCACCTATTCGCAGCCGGGCGCGATGCGCGCCGGGTTCAACTTGTATCGCGCGCTGCCACAAGATGTGGCCGACAACCGCGAGCTCCTCGCGACCGGCTTCAAACTGCCAATGCCGACGCTCGGCATCGGGGGCGGCGGCAGCCGTGGCCGCGGCGATCTCATCGTGCAGTCGCTGCGCCGCGTGGCCATGCGCGCGGAGGGCGGCGCGATCGCCGATTGTGGACATTTTATTCCCGAGGAGCGGCCCGACGAGCTCGCGCGGCTGCTGCGCGAGTTTCTCGAAAAGTGAGTTCCGCGTTTGCCAACCGCTGGTAGGGAATTGCTCCGGGAAGAAGTCCGCGAGGTCTGGAATATCGACCGCAGCGAGGTGATAGACGGCGTCTATCGTTCGAGAACGGAACTCTGGTGCTGAGGCCGCAACCTCTCGACGTCACTGGCTGGCCACCCGGCGAGGCGGAGAAATACACTCCGATCCTGCTTGACTGCTTCGATCGCGGGGGATGGTTTTACGGCGAATTCGACGGCCCAACAATGGTCGGAGTAGTCATCCTCGATAGCAAGTTTATTGGGGTGCGTAACGATCAACTCCAACTGGAGTTTTTGCACGTCAGCGCATCGCACCGAAACACTGGACTAGGCCGGCGGCTGTTTGAATTGGCCAAGGCAGTAGCGCGCGAAAGAGGCGCGCAGCGACTGTACATCTCGGCCACGCCTTCGCGGAACACGATTGACTTCTATTTGCGCTTGGGTTGCACTCTCGCCGCTGAGCCCGATCCGGTCCTGTTGGCGCGTGAACCTGAAGACATCCACCTCGAATGCGAGGTGTGATGGGAATTGTCGATTGCAACCAGCGCGGCGAGGTGGAATTCCTCGATCGATGGTTGTGACGAAGCGCGTGGGAACGGGTATCATTCCAGGCATGCAGCTAGTCGGTGCTTTCGCTCAATGCTAATCGCCATCGCTAGTCGCACGCTTGCGAGCTATCCGCTCGGCGGTGGGGTGTGGGCCTGGATGCTCCAATATCCGCTGGGCCTGCGCGCTCTCGGGCACGACATTTTCTGGCTCGAGCTGCTGAAGTCCTCCGGCGACCGCGTGCGCGACGCCAAACTCGCAAATGATTTTCTTGCGCGCATCGGCCCTTATGGACTCGCTGGACACACCGCAGTGCTGGTGTTCGAGGATATCGAGATTCAGGAACTGGGCCGCGCTGAGATCTACGGCAGGCCCGCGTTGACGGTTTATGACACCGTGCGCAGCGCGGATCTGCTGTGGAACCTCGCCAGCACCATCCATCCGCCATTTCTATCGCGCTTCCGCCGCAAGGCTCTGATCGACGTTGACCCCGGTCATCTCCAAATCATCGCCACGCAGTTCGAGTTTGGCCTCAAAGAGCACGACGTCCATTTGAGCGTCGGCGCCAATCTTCCCGACCCCGATTGCGAGGTGCCCACTCTCGGTCTGACCTGGCGGACATTTCTGCCGTTCGTCTATCTGCCGATGTGGGATGTCGCGCCCGATCCGGGCCGCAATGCGCCGTTCACCTCGATCACGCAGTGGACCTGGGAAGAGCTTTCGTTCCAGGGTCGCGCGCTGAGCGCATCGAAACGAACCGCGTACATGCGCTATGTGGACTTGCCGAAGCGAGCGGGGCGTCCCTTCGAGCTGGCAACCAACATCGGCGATACTGATCCGATGCATGACCGTGAGTCGCTAATCTCGGGCGGATGGCGGGTGGCCGATCCGCATACGGTGGTGCCGACGCCCGAGACCTATCGCGAGTACCTGCGGGCCTCGCGCGCCGAGATTTTGTGCCCGAAGCCGATCTTCCGCGAGATGAACACCGGATGGTTCAGCGATCGGAGCGTTTGCTACATGGCGCTGGGGCGGCCGGTCCTCGCCGAGGAGACGGGCTTCAGCCAATACATCCCAACCGGACGCGGCGTGCTGGATTTCCGCGATGTTGAGGAGGCGCGCGCCGGCGTCGCCGAGATTGACGGCAACTATCCGCTCCACAGCCGGTGGGCGCGCGAGTTGGCCGAGGACTTGTTCAGCTCAGATCGACAGCTCTCCGCGATGCTCGCCGCGTGTTAGTGGAAAGACAAAGCACTAGGCCTTTTTTCGATACAGCACGTGCGAGAGATTTGCCCACCTGATGTCGCGCTCGTAGCGGAACCCCACCTTCTCCATCACGCCGCGCGATCCGAGGTTGCTCGGAAGGGTGAACGCCACGAGATCGCGCAGACCCAGCGTGGAGGCGATGTGGAGAATCGCACGCGCCATCTCGGTCGCGAATCCTCGACGCCAGAATTCCGGCATCAGCCCGTACGCGATCTCGATTTCCGGAGCGCCGTCGATTTCGACCTGATGAAGTCCGGCGCGTCCGATGAAGCGGCCATCGGTGTGGTCGCGAAAGATCCAGTATCCGTGGCCATAGCGCTTCCAGTGCTCGATGCTACTGCGAATGAACGCGCGCGTTTCCGCTTCGCTGCGCGTACCGGCCATCGTTTTCGCGACTTCAGGATCCTGGTTCAGCCGAAAAAGATCGTCGAAGTCGGCCTCGCTGATCCGCGCCGCGTTCATTCTCGCGGTGGTGAATGTTTCAATGTTTTGCATCAGCGACCGCTCGCATTTCTTGAGCCTCGATGAACTCGCGCAGTTTCTCGAACCAAATCAGCTTGTGCTGGAAGCCGGGGAAACTCGCATTGAGCCCGCTAGGGTTGGGCAGCACGAAAACGCGCGCGCCCGATATCACCTCATCCTTGGCGCCCGCGCCGGGACTCCCGGTCTTGCCGAAGTAGTCGCGATAGATGCTGAGTCCGACGAACGCGACGACCTCGGGGCGGACGCGCGTGATCTTTTTTGCGAGGAGAGCTTTGCCGGCGACGATCTCCTCGCGCGTGAGTTCGGCCGCCGAGCGCGAGGCGCGCGCGCAAAGATTCGTCATCGCCATGCTGAATTCGATGAGGCGTTTATCATCGTTGCAGGTGAGCGGCTCGGGAATCAGCTTCGCTGCATAGAGCAACTTCCAGAACGGATTTCCCGGGCTGGCAAAATGATGCCCGACCTGCTCCGAGCGAAGACTCGGATTAATTCCGACGAATAAGAGGCGCGGGTTCGGAGTGAGAATATCGCGCAGCGGCATCCGTTAAGATTAGCATTCGGATCGATAGAGACTCGAAGGGGGCGCGAAGCGCCGCGGCGCCGCCGTACCCGAGGCGGAGCGTAGCGTAGTCGAGGGAAGATTTCAGATGACGGATTGCATTCGATCGTGACATAATCGCACGCTTGTCTGGCGACAATAAGCGACAGGAGAAAAGCCGTGGACTTTGCCATTCCAAAAGATGTTTCCGATTATCTCGTCGAGCTCGATGATTTCATCGCGAAAGTGATCAAGCCGCTCGAGAACTCGAACGACAATATCCGTTTCTTCGACCATCGCCGCGAATGGGCGCGCACCGATTTCGAAAATCAGGGCCTCCCGCGCCACGAGTGGGAAGCGCTGCTCGGCCAGATGCGCAAGCTCGCCGACCAGGCGGGGCATTATCGCTACGGGCTGCCCAAGGAGTACGGCGGTAAGGACGGCACCAACCTCGCGATGGCGATCATCCGCGAGCACCTCGCGGCCAAGGGCCTCGGGCTGCATAACGATCTGCAAAACGAAAGTTCCATCGTCGGCAATCTGCCGACCGTGCTCATGTTCCGCGACTTCGGCACCGAGAAACAGAAGAAGGAGTTCATCCCGAAAATCCTGGATGGTTCGATGCGTGTCGCGTTCGGCCTCACCGAGCCCAATCACGGCTCCGATGCGACCTGGATGGAAACGCGCGGCGTGCGCGAAGGCGATATGTGGCATATCACCGGCGCGAAGATGTGGAACACCGGGCTGCACGTCGCGACGCATGATTTCGTGTTCACCCGCACCAGCGGCAAGGACGGCAGCCCGCGCGGCATCACCTGCTTCATCGTGCCGACCAAGAACGAAGGTTTCAAAGTCGAAGAGTACATGTGGACCTTCAACATGCCGACCGACCATCCGCGGGTGTCGATCGATGTGCGCATTCCGGCGGAGCCCGACGCGATCCTCGGCGATCCCGAGAATGGTCTGGCGGTCGCGCAGCACTTTGTCCATGAGAATCGCATCCGGCAGGCGGCTTCATCACTGGGCGCGGCGCAGTACTGCGTCAACGAGAGCGTCAAGTACGCGAAGGAGCGCAAGCCGTTCGGCAAGCCACTCTCAGTCAACCAGGCGATCCAGTGGCCATTGGTCGAATTGCACACCGAATGCGCGATGCTGCGCGAGCTCATCCATAAGACCGCATGGGAAATGGATCAGATGCCCAAGCAGGATGTCGCGCGGCGCCTCTCGGACAAGGTTGCGATGTGCAACTATCGCGCGAATCGCCTCGTCTGCAACGCGGCCGACCGCGCGATGCAGGTTCACGGCGCCATCGGATATTCGCGCCACAAGCCATTCGAACACATCTTCCGGCACCATCGCCGCTATCGCATCACCGAAGGCTCGGAGGAAATCCAGATGCGCCGGGTCGCGCAAATCATGTTCGGCATCACCAGCAGCCGCGCCAAATCCGAGGAGTAAGTTCCGCAACTGATGGCTAGCGATGATTTTGCGGCGAAGCTGAAGGCTGCCGTGGCGCGTCACATCGGCGCGCCCGGCACCATTCACAATTTCAACCAGCTGACCGGCGGCGCGAACAAGAACACCTACTCCTTCGAGGCCGACGTCGGCGCGGACCGGCTGCATCTGATTCTCCAGATCCCCGGCAAGCCGAAGGAGGACGAGCCGAATCCGCTCGAGGGCCTGATGCCTCGGGTTACCGCTGACGAGGATGCGCGGCTGATGATCGCGGCGCACGACTCGGGAGTTCCGGCTCCCAAGGTGCGGGCGATCCTCGAGCCCTCCGATGGTCTCGATCCCGGCTACATCACCGAGTTCGTCGCTGGAGAGACGCTGGCAACCAAGATTCTGCGCGAGGAAAAATTTGCTGAGGCGCGCACCCTGATGACGGCGCAATGTGGAAAGATTCTCGCCGACATCCACAACATCGATTTGAAAAAAGTTCCGTTTCTGGGCCGGCAGGATGCCGCGCAGATGGTCGCCGGATATTACAAGGTGGTGGACCTATCGGGATTTCGCTTGCCGGCGCTGGAATTCGGCCTCAAATGGGCGGCGGAGAACGCGCCCAGGAGCGCGCGCCACACCGTGGTGCATGGGGATTTTCGTCACGGCAATTTCATCGTTGGCGAGGAGGGCATCCGCATCCTGCTCGACTGGGAAGTCGCGCATAGCGGCGACCCGATGGAAGACCTCGCGTGGGTATGCGTGAAGACGTGGCGCTTTGGCGGGCGCAAACCAGTGGGCGGATTCGGCACTCGCGAGGAGCTCTTTGAGGCCTACGAGAAAGCCAGCGGCCAGACCGTTGATCCAAAGCATGTGCGATGGTGGGAAGCGTGGGGCGGGGTGAAGTGGGCGGCTGGATGCCTGAGGCTCGGCACCCGTGGTGTCGAGGAAGTAAACGTCGAGCGATGCGCAATCGGCCGTCGCATCGAGGAGCCACTATGGGATTATTTCAATCTCATCGAAGGCCGCGACTGATTTATTCGGAGCAGTAAGAACGATGCCGCAAAGTTTCCCCGACGCGAAGACTCTCCTGGTCGCCGCGACCAAGTACATGGAAGACGAGCTGATGCCGACGCTCGACGGTTATCATCGGTTCAAGGTGCGCGTCACTATCAACGTGTTGAACACGATTCGCCGCGAACTAGAGATGCGCGAAGGGCAAGCCAAAGCGGAGCATGAGCGGCTGATCGCGATCCTCGGGCACGAGGGCGACGTCGAAACGATGAGCCGCGAGCTGGCGAACCGGATTCGCGCGGGTGACTTCAGCCTCGACGATGAGCGCCTGCGCACGCACATCAAGCAGTCGCTGTCGGATGCGCTCTCAATTGCGAATCCGAAGTGGCTGACGCGCTAGCAGCTCCTCTCAGGTCGGATATCATTTTAGCCTGACATGAGTATGATGTGCAGGATTTTGTCGCTCGGTTTCTTGATCGCTTTGATCTCGGGCTGTGCCGGATTGACTGCCATGTCTGCACTTCAAACCGCCGGACCGCTCGCGATGGCGGGGGCGCAGCAGATGGCGGCGGCCGGCTCTACTGCTAACAGCAAGTCTGACAATGATGAGGACTCATCGAAAGACACTCAGGACGAGGACAGCAGGGCCAAGTGTGACCAACTGGTTCGCCATCCACCGGGAGTGGAAGAAATCCGGCGCACCGCCGACCTGAATATCGAAACGCGCGAGATGCGGTTGCAGCGAGTGGGCGAAAGCTATCGATGGGAGGCCTACCGATCGCATGGCAGCTCGCCTGAAGGATGGCGTCGCCAGAGTAAACTCGACCATCTCCATTTCGATCCGCCGCTGCAGTATCTGTTACCCGATAAAAAGCCCCGATATCTCGCCTACGTGGCGAGCGTTCCCGAGACGGCGGAGGAAAGCGAGCAGATGATCAGCGTCGCGGACGAGTTCGGGGCCAAGGTTGGCAGCTTCGAATGGCGCGACGTGCATTACAACTTCATGGTTTCCAAGCAGTTGCCGTGCTTTCCAGTCCCGGTAGAAAAATAACACGTGAGGACTCGGAGACTCACGCGGGCTCCTATTGTCCCAGGCGCGCCAGGGTGTCGCGCATCGTATGGCTGGAAATGTGAATCACTCCTTCGAACGGATGATCCAACTGCCAGGATAAGGAAGATCGCGGCCGAGACGGATAGGGCGCAGAGCAACATGGTGATGATCACCGTCAGGTTGTTGGGCGCGAAAAGCCCATAGCTGAGGAAAATAATCGTCAGCCAGAAGACCAGCACCAGTAAAAACGGCATCGAAATTGAGCCGCCCGATTGCTCGAACATCAGGAACCGCGTGTTTCCGATCGCAATCGCTAGATTTTCGGCTTGTGCCTGCAGCGCTCGCTGCGCGTCGGTTTTGGGCGAAAGCTCCTTGAGCGCATCGTAGGCCGCCTCTCCCTTAGAGCCGGTCGGATCAAGTTCCGCGCGCGCGGAGCGGTCTTGTGGCCACAAGTGATCGATTGTCGTCGCCAGCGAGCGCCGAAGCAGCTCGCGCGCGGTCGCGGATTCGGGGCCGTAGTGGGCGAGAATGCGGTCGAGCAAGGCGATTCGCGCGGACATCTCGATGACCTCGGCGCGCTGCGTGTCGTAGGTACCTTTCGCGGAAGCGACGAGCAAACCGAGGACCAGTGCCGCCATCGTGCTGATCAGTGCGGCGCCGAACTTGATGGCATCTTTCGACTCGGCGTTCAGGTGATGCTCGGGAAGCACGTTGCGCAACACCATGCCGAGCATGCCGCCGACGAAGAGGCAGGCGAATACAATCGCCCAGATTTCATTAGGACTCATCGATAGCGATGAGCTAGCAACTGGGTGGTATCAGCGCAAATGGATGGAGCGAATCGCTAGACGAAGAGATGCGGTTTGGCGCGGGCGAATCGACCATCCCGACACGACAATAAAAATCGGCTTAGCCTCGGGAATGAAAACGTGCTGGCACATTGGTTCCGTCACGTCGGAGTGTAGGTAGATCCGCTCCCAGTCCCGGAGGCTGTACTCGTAAACGCCGCGCCGCACGAGAAACTCATCGAGCCGGATGCGATTCCCGAATCCGAGGAGATCACGGACCTGGTCCGCACTCAAAAGCTCTGATTTATAGCCCCCCTACCAGGCACTCCAGCGCAGCCGCGGCAGATCTTTCCATTTCGCCCCGAGCGGGCGCGCAATCTCTTCGGGCAATTCGAGTGTGATCGATGTAGCCATCTCAGACTTTTACATGTCTGCGGATGAGACGAGAAAACGGTACGCTGAGAATTTTCGCATCTTCCGAAGTCGCGGTTTGCTGAGGACAATTGACCGGCGCGCAAAACGCCCGAAGTGGTGGGCGGTGCAGGGATTGAACCTGCGACACCCGGCTTGTAAGGCCGATGCTCTACCGCTGAGCTAACCGCCCATCCGAAGAGAGTTTATACGCTTGGAGCCTCGCGCGCGAAACTCAAAACGGATCGGTCCCTCGACTCGAATGCCACAACGCCAGCACTTGAATCGTGGATGCTGTTACGCGGTAATACAGAGAATAGCAAATCCGCGAGAGCTGAATGCGCCGGACTCCCATGATCCTCGGATGATGGACGAACAAGCCGATCTGAGGTTGAGAAGAAATCAGTGTGAAAGCGCGCTCGACTTCCGCTCGGACGAGGCCCGGCGCATCAGGCCGATTGGTAGTCCCCACCAGTTAGATGCCGCGCCGAGCTGGCGGATGGCGCGAGGAGTGAGGCTGACTGGTAGCGGATTACTCAACCGCGACGCTGAAGATTGCGTAGCACGACTGCTGCATCGACAAGCTCGCCGCGATCGGCCTCCGCTATCGATTCGAGGAGTTCGGCTTCCTGTTCCGGGGTCAGTTCGAAGCTCTCGGAATCATCGGTGGCTATGACCGCGACAGTGGTGCCTTCTTCGAAAGGGTCGCCCTCGATAACCACCTTGCCGGCCACGACTTTTCCGGTTGCAACTCGCATATTACGAATCCTACGCACCTCGAGTGCCTGCGTCGAGCTAGCAAAAAAATGCGCCCGGTCGGAGCGAGGCTCCGGCGGGCGCGAGGTGCGTATCCATGAATTTCGTCAGTCTTCGGAACTGCCGGTGCCCGACGCCGCCGGCGCACCTTCTAACCCTTCATTTAGCGAGTCCTTGAGCTGCTTGCCCGGTTTGAACTTCGCCGAGCGGCTCGCGGAAATCTGAATTGATTCTCCGGTCTTGGGATTGCGGCCGGTGCGGGCCTGCCGGTCCGAAACCGAGAAGGTGCCGAAGCCCGAGATGTTTACCCGGTCGCCCTTCTTCAGAGAAGTGATGATGTCCTCGAGGACGATGTTGATCGCTTTTTCAGCTTCGGCCTTGTTGATTGGAAGCTTGTTGGCCAGTGTCTCGATTAATTCCGCCTTTGTCATTGGTTGCTGCGGCGCCCTCCCGTAGCACGGTTAAAACCGCGAGGCTGCACTCTATCGGTACAGCCTCGCGGTATCTATAGCAGGTTGTCTAGTTCAAGAAAGGTTTGGGTTGGGCGAGACGGTCGGCTCTTCCTCGTCTTCGCCGAGTTCAGCCTTATCTTCAGCTTCGAACCGGGCCGCCGGCGTCGGTGCGGGAGCCTTCTGCGAGAAGAACGCATCGGGGTCCGCGAGCACCAGCGCATGCTTAAGGACATCGTCCATGTGCTCGACCATCATCAGGGTGACGCCCTTGAGGATCGGAGCCGGAATCTCCTCGATATCCTTCTCGTTCTCCTTCGGGATCAGCACCATCTTGATGCCGCCGCGATGCGCTGCCAGCACCTTTTCCTTAAGGCCGCCAATCGGCATCACGCGGCCGCGCAGGGTAATTTCACCCGTCATCGCAAGGTCGTTGCGGACGGGCACCTTGCAGAGCGCCGAGACCAACGCCGTCGCCAGGGTGATACCCGCCGAAGGACCATCCTTGGGAATTGCGCCCTCGGGCAAATGAATGTGGATATCGATCTTGTGGTAGAAGTCAGAAGGCAGGCCGATCTTATCGGCCCGCGACCGGACGTATGACATCGCGGCCTGCGCGCTTTCCTGCATCACATCGCCAAGCTGACCGGTGATGGTTAGTTTGCCGCGTCCGGGAACGATCGTGACTTCGACCTGGAGCAGCTCGCCGCCCATCTCGGTCCATGCGAGGCCGGTGGCGACACCAACCTGCGGCTCGAGGTCCGCGATTCCGTAGCGGAAGCGCGGCGGTCCGAGGAACTTCGGCACGCTGGAGCTGGTGATCTTCACATGCGCGTTGCGATCGGTCTTGACGACTTCGACCGCGGCCTTGCGGCACACGCCAGCGATCTCGCGCTCGAGGTTACGCACGCCGGATTCGCGGGTGTAGCGGCGCAGGATCATCAGCAGGGCGCCATCGGAGAACTCGATATTCTCCTCTTTGAGGCCGTTGGCCTCGCGCTGCTTCTTCACCAGGTAGCGCTTCGCGATGTTGAGCTTCTCGACCTCGGTGTAACCCGGGATGCGGATTACTTCCATTCTGTCCTGCAGCGGGCGCGGGATTCGATCCAGCGTGTTCGCCGTGGTGATGAACATCACCTTGGACAAATCGTAGTCGCAGTCGAGATAATGATCGTTGAAGGTATTGTTCTGCTCGGGATCGAGGACTTCGAGCAGGGCCGAGGACGGGTCGCCGCGGAAGTCGGTCGACATTTTATCGACCTCGTCCAGCAGCATGACCGGGTTGCTGGAACCCGCCTTGCGAAGGCTCTGGATGACCTTGCCGGGCAGCGCACCGATGTAGGTCCGGCGATGGCCGCGGATTTCCGCCTCATCACGCACGCCGCCGAGCGACACACGAACGAACTTGCGTCCGGTCGAACGCGCGATCGACTTGCCGAGCGAGGTTTTGCCGACTCCCGGAGGTCCGACGAGGCACAGGATGGGCCCCTTCATCTGACCGACCAGCGTCTCGACCGCGAGGTATTCGAGGATGCGCTCTTTGACTTTCTCGAGGCCGTAATGGTCTTCCTCGAGCACGCGCTCCGCTTCCTTAATGTCGAGCTTGTCCTCGGTGTACTCGAACCACGGCAGGGCGAGGAACCAGTCAAGGTAGTTGCGGACGACGGTCGCCTCGGCCGACATGGGCGACATCATCTTGAGTTTTTTGATTTCGCGCTCGCACTTCTCGCGAGCTTCGGCCGGCATCTTTTTCTGCCGAAGCTTTTCTTCCAATTCCTGAATCTCGTTCTTGAATTCGTCTTTCTCGCCGAGTTCCTTCTGAATCGCGCGCATCTGCTCGTTGAGGTAGTACTCCTTCTGGGTCTTTTCCATCTGCTTCTTGACCCGGGAGCGGATGCGCTTTTCGACTTCGAGGATCTCGAGTTCCGACCTCATGTAGCCGAGGATCTTTTCAAGGCGTTCGGCCGGATTGGTGGTCTCCAGCAGCGCCTGCTTGTCTTCGAGCTTGATCGAGAGATGCCCCACCAGCTTGTCAGCGAGGAAGGCGGGATCATCCACCGCCGCGATGGAGGTAACCATCTCGGGCGGAATTTTCTTGTTCAGGCGGACATAGTTGTCAAAGGTTGAGGTGACCGAGCGGATGAGCGCCTCGACCTCGGTGGTGCGATCGCAGACCTCCTCGATCTCTTCCGCTTCCACCTGGAAATATTCGTCGGAGCCGACATATTTTAGGATGCGCGCGCGCTTCTTGCCCTCGAGAAGCGCCTTCACCGTACCGTCAGGGAGGCGAAGCAACTGCACGACGACGCCGAGGGTGCCGACATTGTAGAGGTCACCGGACTGCGGGTCGGCCACCTTCGCATCTTTCTGGGCGACAAGCAGGATGGGGCGCTTGCTTTGCTCAGAGGCCTCCAGTGCTTTGATCGATTTTTGGCGCCCCACGAAGATTGGATAAACTTCGTGCGGAAACACTATCAGCTCACGCAACGGAAGCAGTGGAACCACTGCAGCCGCGCCAGGGTTGTCTTTTTTGTCGTTTCTAAAAAGCATTTGATTGATCCCGGACCGTTCAGGCCGTCTCTGCCGTCTTTTGATAGACTAAAAGCGGCTGTTCTTTCTGGGTTACTGTTTCCTCCGAGATCAGGACCTCCTTGATGTTGGGTTGCGACGGAATGTCGTACATCAGATCCACCATGATGGCTTCCATGATAGCCCTGAGTCCGCGCGCACCCGACTTCCGTTTGAGCGCCTCGCGTGCGATCGCGCGCAGCGCCGCATGGTTGAACTTCAGGTGTACATTCTCCATGTCGAAAAGTTTTTGATATTGCCGCACCAGCGCATTCTTCGGCTCGGTCAGAATGCGCACCAACGCATCCTCATCGAGTTCGCCGAGCGTGGCGATAACGGGCAGACGGCCGACGAATTCGGGAATCAAGCCGAACTTCAGGAGGTCCTCCGGCTGCACGTCGTAGAGCAATTCGGAAACGGATTTGGTGTCGCGATGGGTCATGTCGGCCCGAAATCCCATCGTTTTGCCGGCCAAACGGCGCCGGATGATATCTTCCAGCCCGACGAAAGCGCCGCCGCAGATGAACAGGATATTTGTCGTATCAACCTGGAGGAATTCCTGCTGCGGATGCTTGCGGCCGCCCTTGGGCGGGACCGAGGCCATCGTACCTTCGATGATTTTAAGCAGCGCCTGCTGGACGCCTTCGCCGGAGACATCGCGGGTGATGGAGGGGTTGTCGCCCTTGCGCGCGATCTTGTCTATTTCATCGATGTAAACTATCCCGCGCTGACAGCGCTCGATGTCGTAATCGGCATTCTGCAGCAGCGACAGGATGATGTTCTCGACGTCCTCACCGACGTAACCGGCCTCGGTGAGCGAGGTCGCATCGGCAATCGTGAAGGGAACCTGAAGGAAGCGCGCCAGCGTCTGCGCCAGCAGCGTCTTGCCGGTTCCAGTCGGCCCGATGAGCAGGATGTTGGACTTCTGGAGTTCGACGTCGCCTGTCACCATCTGCGAATCGATGCGCTTGTAATGGTTGTGGACGGCGACCGAGAGAATTTTCTTCGCGCGTTCCTGGCCGATCACATATTGGTCAAGAACCCGTTTGATTTCCGCCGGTTTGGGAACCGCCGAGGATTGGCTGAAGGCCTCTTCGTTGTCGGTTTCCTCAGCGATTATATCATTACAGAGGTCGATACACTCATCGCAGATGTAGACAGTGGGTCCCGCGATGAGCTTGCGGACCTCGTCCTGACTCTTGCCACAGAACGAGCAAACCAGATTGCCCGAGCGGTCCTCATGCTTCGCCATTAATGCCTCCCACGCTTCACTTGGAGGGCCCTCGGTTAACGATTACCTCATCAATTAGGCCGTATTCAACCGCTTGCACGGGATTCATGAAGTTGTCGCGGTCGGTGTCTTTTTCCAGCTTCTTCAAACTCTGCCCAGTATGCTTCATGAGAATGTTGTTGAGCTCTTCACGCATCCGCAAAATTTCGCGCGCATGAATCTCGATATCACTGGCCTGACCGCGCGCGCCGCCGAGCGGCTGATGGATGCAAATCGTCGAGTGCGGGAGAGCATAACGCTTACCCTTCTGCCCCGCCGCGAGCAGAACCGCGCCCATGCTCGCCGCGAATCCCATACATAAGGTAGACACGGGCGGCTTGATAAACTGCATCGTGTCGTAAATCGCGAGGCCCGCCGTCACCGAGCCCCCTGGCGAGTGGATGTAAAGGTTAATCTCTTTGTCAGGATCTTCGGATTCGAGGAAGAGGAACTGGGCAGTGATCAGATTGGCAACGTCGTCATTGATTTCGGTGCCCAGGAAGATGATGCGGTCTCGCAGCAACCGCGAGTAGATATCGTACGCTCGCTCGCCGCGGCCGGTCTGCTCGACAACCATCGGGACCAGATTGCTCATAAAACCGAGCCACGGATGGGGGATTTCCACCCTGGCGCGTTGCCTAACTCCCCTACATAAAGTCTATCGGTTTCAGATTTTTCGGGCAACATGAACCAACGTTTACGAGGATTTTTCATGTTTGTTGCGGCGCCACCTCCGGTTCGCTGCTGGTCTTCGCTCGAGTGAGCAGCTGATCCATCGCTTTTTCACGTCGCATCGTCTGCCGCAGACCCTCGCGATTCTGCTCCTGGCCGTAGAATTCCTGAAAGCGCTCGCGATTCTTGGTCCCGGCTTGTCTCATTATAGCACCGATGCGCTCCGCCAACTCATCGTCGGTGACTTCGACTTTTTCCTGTTCCGCAAGCGCATCCAGGGCGAGGCTGCTCGCTGCGCGCTTCTGCGCGCGAGTCTTGATGTCCTCGGCCGAGGCCTGCACGCGCTCTGTCACCTGTTCTTCCGGCAATCCGGCCTGACGAAGCGTCGAGGCCAGATCGGACTCCATCGCGCGCTGCTCCCGGGTTACCAGCGATTCAGGTACGTCGATCTTGTTGCGGTCGAGCACGAGGTCGAGGAGTCCCGCCCTCGCGCGCGCATCGGCTTCGGATTTGGCATGGGTCAGCAGATCCGAGCGGACGCGGTCGCGCAGTTCCGCCAGGCTTTGCAGGTCGCCCTGATCCTTGGCGAAGTCGTCATCTAAAGGAGGAAGTTCTTTCTTGTAGATTTCCTTGACGTTGGCGCGCCATTCGATGGTCTTGCCCGCGAGGTCTTTCTGTTCGTAATCGGCGGCGAAGGTTCTGGTCTTGCGGTTCTCTTCGCCGATCTTCGCCCCGATCAGGACCTCATCGACGCCGTGCGCGAGGCTCGTCTTCGAAATCTCGAGGAGGCGATTCTCACTCTTGGCTTCGGACAGCGGCTTGCCGTCCTCGAAGCCCTCGATGGTGACGACGGCGACATCGCCTTCCTCGACGATGTCACGGCCCTCGACCTTCTTGAGGCTCGCCTGCCGCTCGCGCAGCCGTTCGATGGTATCGTCGACATCTTTATCAGAGATCGCGATGGTCTCTTCCGGGACCTTCAGCCCCTCGTAGTCCTTGATGACGACTTCGGGTTTGAGGTCGAAGACGGCGCTGAACTTGAGCGTCTCGGGGAGGTTGGTTTCCTCGTTGATGATCTCGGGCTCGACGATGGGCTTGAGGTTGTGCTCCTCGAGCGCCTTGTCGGTGTATTCCTTGACCAGCTTCTGGAGGACTTCGCTGCGAACCTGATCGCCGAAAAACTTTTCGAGCAAATTGCGCGGTGCATGGCCGGGACGAAATCCCTTCAGCACCACGCCGCGGCGCAGTTCGTTGTAGGTCTTATCGAGTTCCCGTTTGATTTCGTCGGGCTCGACCTCGATGGTGAGTTTGCGCCGGAGCGCGGAGTTTTCTTCGATATTGACGTTCATGTTGGTGTTAAAGCCTTAACAGATAAACACACGCCGGATAGATGGATCAACGCTACATCTCATTATGCAGATGATCGCGCGCTTGCAAAATCGATCCGCCGACGCTCGTCGTTGGTGAAACATAACCATCCCGCGCTGAAAAACGAGACATCGCGTGGTGCACGCGTCTATCAACATCGAAAACCGGCGATTGTGGAAATAAGAAAATCGCGTGGTGAGCGATCATCTCAATCGGGCGAAATTTCCGTCATCGAGATTCGTTCGATGCCAAGATTAGCCGGTCCAAGATGCTCATAGACCACGCCTCGCGAGGCCTCAACTCATAGTGCCGAGATTGCTGGACTTCATCCGCAGGAAAATCTAGGATGCGCGAGATAACCCTTGGGGCAAAGGTCTGACGAAACGATTCTGTCGGTTCTGGTGCGATTGAAATTTCATTGTTGACCTGAATCCCGCATTCCCAAAATTTTCAGGAGATCGAATTTAAATGAGTGAAGCCAATATCGTTCTGCCCGCGCTTACCAGCGCGCAGGTTGCGATCCTATGGTTCATTCTTGGCTCCGCTGTGATCGGTTTGCTTTACGGCGGCATCCTGGTTCGCACCGTGCTGGCCGCCAACCCGGGACCGAAGTCGATGACCGATGTGAGCGATGCCGTGGAAGAAGGCGCGATGGCGTACCTCAAACGCCAGGTGAGCACCATGTCCATCTTCGTCGTGATCATCTTCTTCGCGCTGTTCTTCATGTATCGCAACGTTTACCACGATCTGTGGCTGTCGCTCGGCATTTCGGTCGCGTTCCTGCTCGGGGTCGGAGCGTCTTATTTAGCCGGCTTTATCGGGATGTGGCTCGCGGTACGAGGCAATGTTCGCAGTGCCAATGCCGCACTGACCAGCTTCAAAGATGCGATGGAGCTCGCCTTCAAGGCGGGCGGTGTTTCGGGCATGGCGACCGTCGGGCTGGGGCTCCTCGGCGCCACCATCATTTTTCTGGTGTACCAGCAGGATGCGATGAAGGTGCTGGTCGGGTTCGGGTTCGGCGGCTCCCTGGCCGCCCTTTTTATGCGCGTCGGCGGCGGTATCTACACCAAGGCGGCAGATGTCGGAGGCGATCTCGTCGGCAAAGTCGAAGCGGGAATTCCGGAAGACGATCCGCGCAACGCCGCGACCATCGCGGATAACGTCGGCGACAACGTCGGCGATTGCGCCGGAATGGCGGCTGACGTTTTCGAATCCTACGAAGTTACCCTGGTCGCCGCGATCATCCTCGCGGCCTATGCCGTCAATGAACCCGACTTCATCGCCGTCTATGGCGGCCTCGCCGGCGCATTCGCGATGCGGCTGATCGTCTTCGCACTGATCCTGCGGGCGGTCGGCGTGTTCTCCTCGATCCTTGGCATTATGGCGGTGCGGGTGCCGGCTGGGACCGCGATGCGCGATCCGATGAAGCCGATCGTCACCGGCTATCTGGTCTCTGCGGTCGCCTCGGTCATCGGTTTCTTCGTGGTCAACTGGATGTATCTGCAGGATCCGCGTACCGGCGCCACCGACTGGCGCTTCGCCGAATGCGCCACTCTCGGCATCATTCTCGCCGTCGTGACGCTGTGGCTCACCAACTACTTCACGCATCCGGATAAAAAGCCCGTTACGGAAACCGCGACTTCCGCGCGCACCGGTCCGGCGACGCTGATTTTGTCGGGTCTTGCGGAAGGAATGGAATCTTCGGTGTGGGCGCTGTTGGTTATCGCGGCCACCATCATCGGCGCGATGGTCATCTTCCGTGAATCGCTGGCGTTGCAGTTTTTCGGTATCGCGCTGGCCGGCCTCGGACTGCTGACGACCACCGGATTCATCCTCGCGATGGATACTTACGGACCCATCACCGACAACGCGCACGGAATTTTCGAGATGGGCGGGATCCACCAGGAAGAGGCGTCACGCACCCTGTCCTGGATGGACGCGATCGGCAACACCACCAAGGCGCTGACCAAGGGCCTCGCGATCGCGACGGCGGTCCTCGCGGCGGTTTCGCTGTTCCGCTCCTTTATAGATGAAGCGCATCTCGGTGCGATCGGCGTCCAGATCAACATGCCGACCGTGTTCGTCGGCCTGATGATCGGTGGCGCGGTGCCGTTCCTGTTCAGCTCGTTCGCCATCAAAGCGGTCACCCGCGCGGCCTACCAGGTCGTGTTCGAAGTGCGCCGCCAGTTCCGCGAGCATCCGGGCATCATGGACTACACCGAGAAGCCGGATTACAGCCGCTGCGTTGATATCGTCACGGCCAGCGCGCAGCGCGAATTGCTCGGCCCCGGCATCCTCGCCGTGTTCGCTCCGCTGATGGTCGGATTCGGCCTCGATGTCGGCGCGCTCGGCGGCTTCCTCGGCGGGACCATCCTGACCGGCCAGTTGATGGCGGTGTTCATGTCGAATGCGGGCGCCAACTGGGACAACGCCAAGAAGAAATTCGAAGACGGCTTCCTCGGCGGCAAAGGCACCGACATTCACAAGGCGGCCGTCGTCGGCGATACGGTTGGCGATCCATTCAAGGACACGGCCGGTCCCGCGCTGAACCCGATGATCAAGGTGATGAACCTCGTCGGCATCCTCGCGGCGCCGTTCTGCACGCAGTCGCTCAACGTCGTGACCACGACGCGCGTCCTCGTGACGGCGCTGTCGGTGATCATGCTGACCATCGCGGTAGTCTTCTCGAAGCGCGGTTCGCTGGCCGAAGAAGCTCCCGCCGCGGGCGAAACGAAGCAGGCCGCGTAGTTTTCTTTTTCCTCGATGCAACAGGGCCGGGCGACCTAGGTCACCCGGCCCTTTCTGATTCCTTCTCCTCGAGCCGATCGAGACTGTTAAGCGAACCGACTACGCAGATGCGCGCCGGGTTATTCGATTACCTCGACGGCGAGCATTCGCCGTGACGTGGGTCCGGATGGATGGTGCACGAAATTTTGATCTGCCGGCGCATATCCGAGTGCCAGCGCATAGCGGATAAAGTGTCCGTAACGTCAGATTGTCGGCGCGCCCCAGATTCGAGCTTCGCGATCATCGGCTGAGTCACGCCAGATCTTTTTGCGAGCTCTGCCTGAGTGCAGCCCGGCGCGTTCTGCGAAGATCGGCAATGCGTTGATGGAGCATGAGGCCGGTTAAACTCTCTCCCTCGACCTCGGTCTCGAGGTCCCATTTTCCGCGGACCTTCGCATCGAGCCAGTTCATAAAAGGTTTCTCACGTTTCATGTGGAATCTCCGCTCTCGATCTTGCGTAGCTCTGCCAAAACTCCGGTCGGAATCTTGTTGCGTTTTTTGATTATCCCGTCGATCAGGAGAAATGCGTCTACCTGGACGGAAACAGTAGAAAATCCTGACGTCATCGCTGCGCAGCTCGAACAGTCCTCCGCCAAGCGGGGCAGAAGCAGGGCTCCGCATTTGATTACCGCAGCGCCCGCAAAGCTTTGATCAGCGCGGCGGATGTCTTCTTGCACGCGCATCCTGGAGCAGCGTCCAAAAACTCACGTACGCGAGAAATGCCCGGTAGCGGTCTTTGTAATCCTCGACCTTCCAGACCGGCATGTGCCCTCATCTTCCCAAGTATAACCTAAAGGTAATATCGAATCCACTAGAACACCGATGGCTTCAGGTTCTGCCGCTTCTCCACGCGAACGTCACCGCGGTATAAATAGTCAGCGGCACCAGCGGCGCGAGATAGCGGACGTTCTCGCCATACTCGAGGAATGCTTGCACTACTGATCCCGTAAGTACGATCGCGATGACAGCGAGTTCAAAGTCGAAGCAGGCGCGTGGACGTATCCAGTGCCAAATCGAATACCCCGACATGCCGAGGAACGCCACATTGATACAAAGCTGCAACGACCCGCCGACCACCAGCAGTGCGTATACGAAGCCGGACGTCGAGGCCCGGAAAAATCCGATGAAGTCGTAAAATTCGAATCCCCAAAATCGAGCCCACGATTTGGCCACCGATTCGAGATACAGCAGCGGATGCTCCGCGAACATCTCCAACGACATCCGCGCGAACTGTTTGGATAGCTCCACCGACGAAAGCCCGGTGGCACGCTTGAGTTCGCCCTCCGCGTACCAGAACGTCATTGCCTGACTTCCGACCGCCGAGATTTGGTGCGCCCGGTAGCGCAGGTAGATATCGGCGATCTTCGCGTATTGAGGAGGAGCGAGCTCCATGAACGCCCCGCTGTGATTGCTGAGGTTGAAACCGAGCGTGGTCGTCACCCCGAAGTAGTTGATGGTGTGCTTGTTCACCGCCGACCATCCCAGCGCGAGCACGAGCGTCGGCGCGAGGACCCACGTCAGCCGCGCATAGCGAAGCTTGATGACGCTCAGTGGCCGCGCGCGGATGAGCATGAAGCATAGATAGAGGGGGCCGAGAAACAGGAACATCGGCCGGGTCATTCCAGCGAGTGCCGCCGAGATTCCGAGGAGTGCATAGTCCAACGTCTTTGCGCCCGCACTGATTCGCACATAGGCGAGCAGCGAAAGCACGATCCAGAAGGTGCAGAGCGTCTCGCTATAGATGATTTGCTCGAAGAGCAGCTCGCTGATGGCGACGCTGGACATCAACCCGACCAGGAACGACGCCGCGAGGTTGCGCGTGCGCATCCATCCGATCGCGAACATCATCGATGCGATCGCGATTCCGAGCAGCGACTGAATCAACCGCACGACGTCCCAATCCATCCCGGCAAGCAGCATCAGCAGAGGATAGATGGGCGTTCGTTTGCCGTCGTATTGGCGAAAATCCAGGCTCGCGATCGCGCGCGCGGTAACGATGAATTCCGGCGTATCCCACGACGCGCGCGCGCGAAAATTGAGAATGATCGGCAGCCGTGCCAGAGCCGAAATTGCAATCAGCACGAGCAGCCCCACCGCGAAGCGGTGTCGGCGTAGCCACTCCCGGTCGAATGAGAAATTTCGCGCCATGCTGATGTCCTCGGAGACTAGCCATCGCAGGTCGCCTCGACAAATGGGCGCAAATTCGCAGGCTCCCTGAAATAGTTCGCAGCCCGCGTCGTCTATCGGCAAGTCGCATCACTGACGATCGTCGGTCATATAGATGACAAACCCGAAACGCCGCAGCCTCGCAGGTCTCGACCTGTTCAATTTCTTTCAGGCCGATACGCAAACCGGGATCGGCCCGTTTCTCGCGGTCTATTTGTTCGCTACGCGCCATTGGGATCCGGGGAAGATTGGCATCGCGATGTTCGCGCAGGGAATCGCGGTCGTCCTGGCACAAACCCCTGCTGGTGCGATGGTCGATGCGCTTCGCACCAAACGCATGATGATTGAGATCGCATCGCTCGGCGTCGCGGCTGCGAGTATCGCGATCGTCCATCTCGATGGCCTCACGACCGTGGTCGCCGCGCAAGTCGTGGTCGGCGTGTCATCCGTGGTAATTCCGCTCGCCATCGCCGCGCTGACGATCCTCGGCGAATTGCTGGCCACCATCGATCACGCGAACTCGGGAGTTTACATGGCGGCCTGCATCATCGTCGCGCAAGCCGTGATGACGCCGATCGCGATCCTCGCCGGTCGTTACGCCGAGCGATGGGGTCGCAAGCGCGCACTCGCGATTGGCTTCGCGGTGCTGCCGATTCGCGGCCTGCTCTACACGATGGTGCGCAATCCGTACGCGCTGGTTGCGATCCAGATCCTCGATGGCATCGGCGCAGGCATCTTGGGGGTGGTCTCGGTGATCATAGTTGCCGATCTCGCCGGCGGCACCGGCCGCTTCAACTTCATCCAGGGCGCGATCAACACCGGCGTCAGCATCGGTGCATCGGTGAGCAACCTGATGACGGGCTTTATCGTGCAGCGCTCGGGCTACAATTTCGGGTTCGTGATATTAGCGATGATTGCGGCAATCGCGCTCGCATCGTTACTGTTCGCTATGCCCGAAACCAAAGACACTGGAGACCAAAACCATGCAAATAGCCTGGATCGGAACCGGAATCATGGGCGCGCCGATGGCGCGGCGGCTGCTCAAAGAAGGACATAGGGTTAGCGTTTTCAATCGCAGTCCGGAAAAAGCGCGGCGCCTCGCCGGCGATGGTGCCATGATCGTTGACGATCCTGTCAAGGCGGTCTCTGACGCCGAGATCATTTTCATCATGGTACCCGACACTCCCGATGTGGAAGCCACGATCTCGCGTATAAAGCGCGCGCTGAAGAAGGGCCAGCTCGTCATCGACATGAGCACGATTTCGCCGCATTCGGAGCGCGCGACGGCGGCCCAGCTTCATGACATCGGCGTCGATTACCTCGATGCCCCCGTGTCCGGCGGCGAGACCGGCGCGATCGAGGGCACCCTCGCGATCATGGTGGGCGGCGATAAAGTCGCCTTCGACTGCGCGCGCCCGATCTTCGAGCACCTGGGCAAACGCATCACTTATATGGGGCCGTCCGGCGCGGGGCAGATGACGAAGCTCGCCAATCAGATAGCAGTATCGGTAACGCTCGAAGCGGCGGCCGAGGCGCTCGCGTTTGCGAAAGCCGGCGGCCTCGATCCTTCGCAGGTGCTCGACGCGATCGGCGCAGGCGCGGCGGCGTCGTGGCAACTCAATAATCTGGGCCCAAAGATCATCGCGAGCGATTGGCGTCCGGGATTTTTCATCAAGCTGATTCGCAAAGATCTCCGCCTCGTCACCGAAGCCGCGCGCGACGCGAAGCTCGCGCTGCCTGGCCTCGGCATGATGACCTCGATGTTCGAAACTGCGGCGCAGATGGGGCATGACATGGACGGCACCCAGGCGGTAGCGCTCGCGCTCGACAGTGTCGCCAAGGTGAAGTAACTACAAAGACAATCAGAAGGAACCACAGAGGCACGGAGACACTGAGCAGAAAGGAACGAGTCACGCTCTGGGCTTCTGTCTGACCTTTGTGTCTCTGTGCCTCTGTGGTTAACTCTGATTCTAATCCACAGAATTTTGGAGGACCATTATGGCCGATCTAATCGTCGAACTTCGCGACCGCGTGCTTTATCTCACCCTCAATCGGCCCGACAAGCTCAACGCGATGTCGCCCGACATGATGAATGGCCTGACCAGCGAGCTGCAAAAAGCCTCGCACGATCCCAAGGTCGGGGCCATCGTACTGACCGGCGCGGGACGCGGCTTCTGCTCCGGCGGAGACATCACTGCGATGCGCGCGCGCAACGAGGCGACCGGCCCGGCGCCCACCTTGGAGGATCGCGTCGCGAATCTTCGCCATGGCGAGGAGGCCTCGCGCCTGCTGCATGAGATGCCAAAGGTCACCATCGCCGCGGTCAATGGTCCGGCGGCGGGCGCGGGGCTCAGCATCGCGATGGCGTGCGACATTCGCATCGCATCCGATAATGCGCGCTTCGGGACCGCATTCGCGCGCGTCGGCTTCTCGGGTGACTACGGTGGGACCTGGTCGCTCACGCAGCTGGTTGGCTCGGCGAAGGCGCGCGAGTTGTATTTCCTTCCCGATGTTATCGACGCGAACGAAGCGGTGCGCATCGGTCTCGCCAACCGTGTCTTCCCGGTGGCCTCGTTCAAAGATGAAGTCGAAAAGATTGCGAAGCGTATCGCGAATGGTCCGACCGTGGCGTACACGCACATCAAGGCGAACCTGAACCTCGCGCTCACGCACGAGTTCCGCGAGCTCCTCGATCGTGAGGCATGGGGGCAGACGCTGACCGGCCAGACCGAGGATCATAAGGAAGCGGTGAAGGCATTCCTCGAAAAGAGGGAACCGAAGTTCCAGGGTCGTTAGAGTCATTGAGTGATTCGAGCAGCCAAAGCGGGGGCCGCGAGCAAGCCGAACGGCCATCGAGTTCGATGGTCGTTCCGTTCTGCCGATGACGTGAATCAGTTCTGGAAGAGGTTCCAGCGCGTGCCCGCGCGCAAGCGTCGAACCAAGCGCGACGAGGAGCGCTATTGCCTCGCGCTATATCTGCTCGCGCGCGCGACGTACCGAAAGCTGAAGTACCCGCTGCGCAGCGAGGAAGGTGAGAGCCCCGACTTCCTCATTACGTGGAGCTCGGGCAAGAGCACTCTAGTCTGGATGTCATCAAGGCCTCCGAGATGTGGGTTGAGCGTCCGATGGCAAAGGTCGATGGTAAGTCCGATTGGTTCTCATACGTTCGTCGTGCGATTGAGTCCGAAGTACTAACTCTTAAGAGCGCTCGCACGGATCTTCTCGTCTATGAGGATGAGCCACTACCACTCGTCGAGCAGGAGCAGGCGCTTATTGCCTTGCGAAATTGGCTCACCGTCATCAGGAGCGTACATGCTCGCTTGGGTACAATTTCGATTATTCTCTCCCTTGGTTTGGCGCTAGAGCGCGGGAACAGTTTTCTATATCTCCCGTTCATCAATTGGTCGGACCCCGGCGGCACGCCCGATTTTGGCGAACGCGTGGAATTTGAAGGGTTCAAGGCAGTCACGACCGCCATCCGAAAACATCTAAGTGCGGGGCGTTGGATTTCCTACACCGATAGCCGCGGAAGGCTGATGAGACTTATGCCCGATGGATGCCGTGTCGAAGTGACGATGGAGTCGGATGGCGAAACAACTGCATCTGCCTGGCACATCGCTAAGAACCGCTGGATAGCCCACGACTGCCGGAATTTCTCAGTCTGATGGAGAGCGGTGAGGAGAACGGAGCAATAGCAATGGACTTCAAAACGATCATCTATGACATCCGCGACCGCGTTGCGAAAATTACCATCAACCGCCCCGAGCGGATGAATGGTTACACCGAACATATGGTCAAGGAGATGGTAGCCGCCATCGATCTTGCCCGTCAGGATGACGAGGTTCGCGTGCTCATCATCACCGGCACCGGCCGCGCGTTTTGCGCCGGAGGCGACATCAGCGGCGCGCCCGACAGCGCCTCGCGCTTCCGAGGCCATCCGATGGGCCACATGCTCGAGATGCGCGAGGGCTTCCATCAACTGGTGCTCTCGCTGCATCGCTTCGACAAACCCGTCATCGCGGCGATCAACGGCGCCGCTGTGGCAGGAGGCCTCACCCTCGCGCTCAGTTGCGATTTCCGTATCGCCTCGGACCAGGCGCGCCTCGGTGACACCGCGCTGAAATTCGCGCTGCTATGCGATGAGGGCGGCGCGTATCTTTTCCCCCGTGCGATGGGCCTCGATCGCGCGCTCAAGATGACCCTACTGTCCGAAGTTTATGATGCCAAAAAGGCGTACGAGCTCGGCCTCGTGACCGAGGTGGTGCCGCATGCGGAACTGGAGGCGCGGGTGAACGATTTCGCGCAGCGTCTCGCGGAGGGACCTCCGCTCGCCATCCGCCTCGCCAAGCGCATGATGTACAAGCAGCGCGAGATGACGCTGGAGAACGCGCTCGAAGACGCCGCCCTCAACGTGATGATCACCAATCCCTCCGAGGATGTGCGGGAGGGCACCCGCGCATTTCGCGAGAAGCGCAAACCAAAGTTCCAGGGGCGCTCCACCTTCAGGGGAAGGGCGGTCAGGTCTGCTTATGCCGATGAAGAAAAAGGAAATCGATGCGCTGCTCGCGCAGCCGCATATCGCGGTCGTCGCGGTAACCGCTCCCGATGGCGCACCGCATGCGGTCCCGACCTGGTACGAATACAAGGCCGGCAAAGTGACATTTCATACCGACCAGACCGCGTTCAAATACAAATGCCTCGAACACGATCCCCGCATCACTTTCGTAGTCGACACCAAGAAAGCGCCATATAAATGCGTGATTTTGAAGGGCAACGCGACCATCGAGATCAAGAAGCATGACGATGCGCGCGGTCTGCGCATGTCGATTGCCTACCTCGGGCAGAAAAACGGTCTCGCCTATCACAAGACCGTCGAGGGTCAGGAGGTCGCGGTGGTGACGCTGAAGCCTGCGCGCATCATCTCGTGGGATTACAGCGGGCAACTGTCGTAGCAACCGCTGTCCTCCGACCAGTCACTTGTCTATTGGCATTTTTTGCGCCAGCATCTTTTCGCTCCGGCGCGTGCCGGTTTCCGCAAGATGAGCGCGATGGCGCATCTCGCGGGTGCTGACTTGGCGGGCCGATGGCGGGGATATGGAACTTCAATTCACTGATCGCCATATCATGGCCCTCAATGCGCTGCTGGCCGCGGTGCTGATTTATTTCGCCGCGCTGTCCGTGAACGATGTGATCGGAGCCTATCACGGAACGGACGCGGCTCCGGTGCCTCATACGCATGCGAAGGTGACGCAGAACGCCTTCGCCAATCGGTCACGCGCGGCGTATCAGGCGATCGTCGAGCGCGACATCTTCAATCTTGAGCCGCCGCCCGCGCCGCCGCCGCAAGTCGGTGGAGGAAGACCTGCATTTGACGCTCATCGGCGTGACCCAAACCACCAAGGGCAAGCCTTACGCGATCATCGCGAACCAGCTCGGCGAGCAATCGGTCTATCAGCTCGGGGAAGAAATTCCCGATTCCGGCAAGTTGGCCAAAGTTGAAAAAGATCGGGTGCTCATCGACCACAATGGCAAAGAGGTTGCCCTTGAGCTGCCCACCGATGATACCAGCGGTCCGGCGGCGGCCACCCCATATGCCGCAACGCAGAGGCCGCCGAGCCCCATCGAAGCTTCACAACAGGATCAGCGACATCATCGGCGCGCCGGCGGACGTCGGCGTCATTTCGAATGATGCGCCGCGCCCGCTAGCTGAAGCTCCCGGCAGCGAGCCAGGATACGGTGCTCCAGCGCATTGTAGTCTCCATCGAAATGATGACCGCCAATGGTGCTGATCACTTCGACACCACGCCGATACAGGTCCGGGCAGGCCGAGTCGCCCTCGTCATGGCCATAGAAGCATTGCAGCAGCGATGGCGATATCTGGTCGGTTTCCGGCTTGACCGGCAACGCGTTGGGACCGGGCGGTTCGCCCAGCCATCCGCTCACCGTGATCTCGAAATCCGCGGTTTTGGAAAATCCGAGCAACGCGATCAGCAACACGTGCGAGCGCAAAGGCTCGGGCAGCCGGTTGTATGCGAATGGCATCACGTCGGCGCCGAAGGAATAGCCGATCAGCACGACCTCGCTCGAATGCCATTTGGCCATATAGGTTTGCATCACTGCCGCGAGGTCGTTGGCGATTTGCGCCGGCGTCTTGAGGCTCCAGAAGTAGCGCAGGCTATCCCATCCGACGACCGGCACGCCCTGGCGTTGAAGATCTTCCGCGATGGTCTTGTCCAGATCGCGCCATCCCCCGTCGCCCGAAAGCACGATCGCCATCAGGTTCGACGGATGCTCGACGCTCAGCACCGTGAGCGGCAATTCGGAAATATCGGTGACCGCCGCTTTCGGCTTCGTGAGATGCGGCTCGATTAGCACTCGGAGGGCGTCGCCGATTGATTGATCGGATCTGATTTCCTGAAGCTCAAGCGGCGCGCCCTGATGCTGCAACGCGATCGCATAGGCGCGATCTTCTTTCGCCGCATGTGAGGTGAGCCCCACCGTCCAAAAACCGGGAAGCTTTTTTACCGCGCCGTAGTGAAAGCCGTCGGCGCGATGCTCGACGGCACCGCTGCTGCACATGGGCCGCTCGCTGACGATCGCTGCCGATGGATCAAGCGCTACCGCACCCGCGATGGTCGCGGCCGGCGCCCACGCCAGCGTCATCGCAGCGAGCGTTGCCCCTTCGCCGACTCCGGCCAGAATCGGAGTCAGGTAATTGGGAAAGTGGCGCTCGCGCTGGACCTGGCGGCTGAACCATTCCGCGTCGAAGGCCGGCTGATGGCACCCCTCGTTGAGCTTATCGAGTTGATGCAGGTATGCGGGAGTGTCGACTTCCGCGACCAGCGCGCCGCCCTTCGCGATCTCATCTACCGCGGCGTTATCTGCAGGCGTCACGCCAGCACGATCGGAGAAGAAGATCACGAAGCCGCGAGGTTGGCTGGGCGGCTCAACCAATTTCACCTGCCCGTAGCGGCCGCCGTCGAAGGCGAAAGCAGGCGAAGCGCAAACCCAGAACAGAACCGCGGCGAGAGCAAACGCACCTAACCTCATGCCGCCGACGATCCTTGTGATGATGCTCGCGAGGATCGCCGGATGATGCCGCTGGCGAGCGTCGCCACATCGGCCAGCGTGATAAAAGGGCCGATCGCGCCCGAGGCGGCGAGATAGCGCGGCTCCCAAAGCGGGCGGAACTTGTTTTTGAAACCGCGCAGTCCCTGGAAATTGTAGATGGGACCGCCGCGTTCCCATACCAGGCCCGCCATCCGATTCCATTGCGAGGAGAGCGGTGTGCGCACCATCCCGGCCAGCGGCGCCATGCCGAGGCTCAGCACTTCGAACTTCCGCGCCTTGAGTTCCAGCGCCAGCCGCGCGATGAGGTACTCGGTTGCGTAGGGCGGCGCGTCGGCCAGCTGGCGCATCAGTCCCAGCGTTGCTTCGGTGCCGCGCTCCGTAGTCATGAAGGTGACGAAGGCCACCGGCTGGCCGCAGCGCCGCGCAATTGCGACTTCCTGCGCCGCGATGAATCCCGGCTCGAAGGCGGCGACCGAGAAGCGGCGCTCATGGCCCCCATGCTCTGACAGCCACGCATCGGAGATATGGCGCAGCTCGTCTTGCGCAGTGCCTATCTCGCCGGCCGGCATGATCTCGAAGTCGAGGCCCTCACGTTCGGCGCGTTTCAGCGTCTGTCGCAGCCCGTAGCGATGCGAACCTTGCATCGAAAAATCGCCAAGGTAGAGGCAGGCCTCTTCGCCAACTTTGACCACGCGCAGTCCAGCATCGAGATAGACCGGAAGGCTATCAGGGTGAACCTGGTAAAACGCGGCGCGTCCACTATGCGCGTCAGCGAGTTCAACGAAATGCCAGACCAACTCCGACCACTCCTCCTGCGGCCCGACCGGATCGAACAGGGCAACCCAGCTGCGCCCCCGCTTGGCATACATCAGGAAGGAATTTCCGGATTGCGAGAAGAGAAAGCTTTTGTCCCCCATCAACGCCAGCATCGGCGCGCTATGTTCCTGTCCTCGAATGATGTTCTCCGCGCGCGATAATTCCGCTGCTGAGGGCGGATCGATGCGGCCCGACGCGGTGCGCATCAACTGCCGAACGGCAATGGCGAGGGCGAACAGCGACGCGCCCAGCAATGCCCGCATCGCCCGCGATGCCTGCGCGTCGAACTCGAACTGCCACCAGATCTCTCGCCGGTATGCGACGTCGCGGAAAGCAAACAGCATGATGCCGATGGCCGCGACCATCACCGCTCCGGTCGCAATGAACCATCCTGCCGTGAACGGCTGCCGCAGAAACGCCGCCGGGCGGGTGAATTGGCGCCGCGTAGCGAGCAACAGGAAGACCAGGAAAAGTATCGCGGCGGTTTCGCCGAAGGCCAGCCCTTTGGTGAGCGAAAAGGCGACGTTGACCAGCGCGAGGAGCAACGCTAGCCACCATGCGCCGTCGAGGCGATGATAAAGTCCGCGCGAAACGAAGAGCAGGAAGACTCCGGCCAGGGTCGCAAGCAGATGTGAAATTTCCACCGCCCACAGCGGCAGGATTTGCTGCAGCTCGGCCAATCGCCAATCCACCGCCGGCGTCGCGCCCGAGAGAATCAGCATCACGCCGATGGCGAAAGTGACCACGCTCAGAAACGTGGGAGCGAGAAGGTCGGCACCGAGCAGTAGCCGGTCCCTCGCCCGCGACGCGTGAAGGAATGCCTCGCTTCTCAACTCGAAGACGGCGAGGGCGGCAGCCGCGATCATCAGCGGCAGCACGAAATACACCGCGCGATAAATCACCAGCGCCGCGGCGATATCATTGCGTGGGACGTGGCGCGCCAACGACACGAAGACGACGATCTCGAACACGCCGAGGCCGCCGGGCACGCGGCTGATGACGCCGATCGCCACCGCTGCCGCGAAAATCGCCGCAAAGCTGAAAAAATCGACGTTCGCGGCGGGCATCAGGACGCGCAGAACCATCGACGCCGCCAACAGATCCAATCCCGCGATCGTCAACTGTGCCAGCGCGATACGAGGACGCGGCATCGCGAGCGCAAAACCCCCGAGCATCAGCGGACGTCCCGCGCGGATAATCACGGCGATTAGCCCCAGGATGGTCAGGAGCACAATCGCGGCCCCGAGGTGAAGCGCGATCGTCGAAATCCCGAGCAGCGTCGCGAGCGTATGTCCCGCCAGCATCGCACTCGCGGCGGCGAATACTGCCAGGCCGACGGCGAAGCTCGCATCGATGAAGAGCATCGCGCTATCGATTTGCTCCGAGCGTAGTCCCACCGCGCCGTAGACTCGGTCCCGCACGCCCTCGCCGGTCAGCGCCCCAAAACCGATCGCATTGCCGAGCGCCGAACCGCAAAACGAAGCCAGCAGCAGCGGGCCGATGGCGACCTCCGCGCCGAGGTATGCCATCGCGGTTTCGTCGCGCGCGATCAACGCGAGGTAGCTCAGCGCGGTGAAAAGAATTGCGAGCCAGATGCGGTTGCGCGGCATCGCGCGCACCGCGTGAATCATCAGGTGATAATCGACGCCGCGCGACAGATCGCTCAGCAAAAAGAGCATCAGGCCACATCCGAGGATGGCCACGGCGGGTCCGACGACGCGGCGCGATATGAGGGTCAACTTCACGGTCGATAGCTCCGCGCGCGAATGCCAAAATGCGCGCGCTCCAATCAACCCTAGCACCATGTTACGAGCTCCTAAAACTTCCGGATCGCCGCGCGATCGGCATTCGGCCCGGATGCGAGCGGGCTGCAATCGTGCGATGATGCCTGATCGCGTTTGCCGCATTGCGGCGCGTCATACCGGCGCGCTATATCGGTACGCGCCCGCGAAGGAAGTAAGGCATCACACGATGACAGACGCATACGATTTGATCGCTGAGGCGCGTTCCCGCTTCGGCGAGTTGAGCGAGGCCGAGGCGAAGGTTTTGCGCGCCGTAGAAAGCGGCGAGGTCGCATACTGCGGCCCAAGCGACAAGGACGACGACCCAGCCAATGATCCTGCAAAGGCTGACGAGTGGGGCAACGAGCGCACCATCCGGGCGAAGCTCATCCGGTGGTTATGCATCGATCGAGCGGCGAGCGGGCGCATCGATCCTCGCGGGCTCCAAGTTCATGGCGCGAGGATCGGCGGCGTTCTCGAGGAAACGGATCTCGACTTCTCGGGAGCAGACCTTCCCTTTCGCCTATCCTTCGCGTTTTGCAATTTCGAAGTGCCTTTGATGTTGGGGGACACGACCATCCTGGCGCTGAACCTCGCAGGCTCTCGCATTGTTCGCCTGGATTTGAGGCATGCATCGGTCGGACCGCTGGCCGACGACGAACAAAGCTGGCCGAAAAAAGGGAACCTGCTCCTCGATGGCTTCACTTACGAAAGGATTGGCGTAGGGCCGACCAGCGCGGAAAAACGCCTCGAATGGATCGCGAGGCAGCCCGATGGATTCACTCCGCAGCCCTATCGCCAACTCGCGAAGGTGCTGCGCGAGGCTGGCGACGACTCCGGCGCGCGCAAAGTCCTCATCGCGATGGAAGATGCGCGCCTCCAACAAGGCAACCTGAGTTTTGGGCAACGCTGGGTTCGACGGCTGCTATGGGCGACCGTCGGCTACGGCTATGTTCCGTTGCGCGCGCTTTGGTACATCGTGTTCTTCGTGATCCTCGGCACTTTAATGTTCGGATGGGGTAATGCTGCCGGGGTCATGGCCAGACTCGAGCGCAAGGGCGGGCCAGAGCAGATCGAGCCCTTCAATCCCTTTATCTATTCAGTCGAAACGTTTATCCCGGGCGCCAACTTGCGCATGGCGAATTATTGGATGCCCGATCCCTGGAAACAGCCGATTGCATTAGCATGGCCGTTCTCCGAATCTCTGGCTCCGACGCCCCATTATCTGGGTGCTTACTTACGAATGTATCTGTGGGCGCACACCATGTTGGGATGGTTCTTTGTCGCGATGTTCGCCGCGGGTATCACCGGATTGGTACGGCGCGAGTGAGAGGACTGGACAACTTCATGTCATAGGTAAATGCTGATGAGTTATGGCCACGCTTTGCGCGGCCCTATTTCAAGGAGGCATGCGCTATGGCAGCCGGCTCCGTCAGTATAACCACCACCCCGAACCTGCATCGCCGTCCACTCACCCTCACCTTGCGCCGGCTCGAAGCGAATCGGCGCAACGCAGGCCATTCGACCGGTCCGCGTACGGCGAAGGGCAAGGCGCGAGTGGCGCGCAATGCGATCAAGCATGGATTCTTCACGGGTCCCGACCGGTGGACTCCGGCGCAGCGTCGGGACTTCGCGCGGACCTTCGCTGGACTCCTCCAGGATTTCAGACCCGAGGGAATCCTCGAAGAAGCCTGCGTTGCGACGATTTCGGCATCCTACGTGCGGATGGCGGCGATGCTGCGTTACGAGAATATCGCCGCCTTGAAGCATCATCGGGAGCAGGAACGCGAGCTGGAGGAGCGCATCGCAGTGGCCGACGCTGGCCAGGCGGCGAGGCTTAGAGCCCGGCGCGAGGATCTGCGCGCGGCCGGGCTGTGGCGGCCGAGCATCCCCGGCGCGCGCGAAGCAGCGACGATATGCAGATATTCCGGGCGCCTCGATCGGACGATTCGGGCGGCAGTGTTCGAGCTGGAGGGTCTGAAGGCTCGGCGACAGGGCGGCGTCTCAAGGGGCTCGAAAGTGCAAAAACAAACCCACTATTCGGCACCGCCGAATAGTGGCCCTGAGGCTGCCGAGGAGGCTCAAATTCCACGGAGCAGCGTATCGAAAGTGCAAAAACAAACCCACTTCGAGGCGGCGCCGTCGGTACATGAAAGTGCAAAAACAAACCCATTAAGTTCAATGTTTCCGGGCAACCGTCATGAACGGAGGCGCGCGAAAGCGCTCGCGCGACGCCAGCAGACCTAACCGCTAGCCCCTTCCCCTTCAGGGGAAGGGGAACCAGACGAAAAGTATGGAACTCTGAAAGCTTCGGGATACCTTTTGCGTTGCCCTCTTCTCCAATCCCCCTTCCCCTTCAGGGGAAGGGGCTAGGGGTTAGGTCTTCCGGAGCGCAACTTTGCTTGTCGCCCTCCGTCTCCCCCAGCAATCGCCAGTAGTTTCACTCAGGGTCCGGGGAGGGAACCGTGGGACTCGCGGCGACCCGGGCGACTCAGTACACTGTCGTCGCCGGGTTGCGCGGCGGTGGGGAAGGACGATGAGAATTCAGTTGTTCAGACGGCAAGCGCACTGTAAGCTCGCGGGCCTCAGGTTTGGTGTGGGGCACGATAGAATGAATAATCGCTTCTTCGTGGGCGCGGTCTGCGCTCTGATGCTCTCCGGGTTTGCGAGCGCGGCATGGGCAGCCCATTCGGCAGCCGATCCGCGTCCGCCGGCGAACGAAATCACCATGAACTTCCAGAACGTGGATATTCCCGTGCTGGCGAAGTTCATCAGTGAGATCACCGGCAAGAACTTCCTGGTCGACGAGAGCGTACGCGGCAAAATCAGTATCATCTCGCCTTCCAAGGTCACCCCCGACCAGGCCTACCAGATTTTCCAATCGGTCCTGCAGCTCAAAGGATTCACCACCCAGCAGGCCGGCCAGATAATCAAGATCATCCCGTCGCGCAACGTGCGCCAGGCGGCGCCAGTGACGGAATCGCAGGAACCCTTCGTCCAGAGCGGCGACGAATACGTGACCCGCTTGATCAAGCTGCGCAATGTCGAGGCGGCGTCGATCGTCAGCGTCATCCAACCGATGATCTCGCACGACGGACTGATCGCGGCTTTCCCGGACGATAACACTGTCATCATCACCGACGACGCATACAACGTGCAGCGCCTGCTGCAAATCGTCGGCGCACTCGACGTGCAGGGGCAGCGGCGCAATATCGAGGTCATCCCGCTGCGCTATGCCTTTGCCGACGAAGTCGCTCCCGAGGTCGATCAGCTGCTCGGTGGTGGTTCGGGCGGGCGCCCGGGGCAGCCGCAGCCCGGAGTGGTAGCGCCTTCGGCGCAGGCACCTTCGGGGCAATTCAAGGTGATCGCGGATCAGCGCACCAACTCGATCATCGCGGCGGGCGGCCCGCTGCAGATGAACTCGATTCGCGAGGTGATCGCGAAACTCGACATCCGTTCCCCGGACGCCATGAAACGCATCCACGTCTATCGCCTCAAGAATGCCGACGTTTCTGAGATGGTCCAGGTGCTGGGCGGACTAATCGGAGGCGGAAGCGGAGTGGGTACTTTGTCGCCGACCACCGGTCGAGGCTCGCTCGGACGCAGTAGTGGAGGCGGCGCCGGCGGCGGCTTCGGTGGCAGTAGTTTTGGCGGCAGCTCCGGATTTGGCGGTGGAGGCATCGGCGGCAGCTCCGGATTTGGCGGCGGCGGCTTCGGCGGCAGTTCCGGGTTCGGTGGTGGAGGCTTCGGCGGCAGCTCCGGTTTCGGAGGCGGCGGTTTCGGTGGCAGTAGTGGCTTCGGAGGGAGCAGTGGCGGTCGCGGCGCAATGAGCGGTGGCATCGGCGGCGGAGGCGGCGGTGGTGGCCAGGGTGGTGGCGGAGTTCGCACCTCCGACTTTACCAATCGCGTCACGATGACGGCGGATCCCGCGACCAACGCTCTTGTTATCAGCGCGGCGCCGCAGGATTGGGAAGTTCTACGCAATATTATCGCGGAGCTCGACGTTCCGCGGATCCAGGTGTTCGTTCAGGCTATCATCGTCGAGGTCAGCGCCGAGCGGCAGCGCGACATCGGCGTTCAGTTCTATTCTTCAAGCGGTTTCGGCAATACGCTCGGGCTGGGTACGCTCAACTTTGGCCAGTTGCAGAATGCGGTCGGAGATCCGCTGGGGATGACTGGACTTGGCCTCGGCCTCGCCTCCGGTGCGATGTGTAGCATACCAATGGCGGCGGTTGCCGCCACTACTGGAACAACCAGCACCTCGGGCTCGGTCGCGGCTCCATGCGACCTCGCTCTGATCACGGCGTTGGAATCCGACACGCATGCGAATGTCTTGTCGGCGCCGACGCTGCTCACCGCGAACAACACTGAAGCGACCATCGTAGTCGGACAGAATGTGCCGTTCGTGGGATCGGCGGCGTCCAACGCGGGGCTGCCGGGGCAGATTTTCAACAGCATTAACCGACAGAATGTCGGTATCACCCTCGACGTGGTTCCTCAGGTCTCTGATGCCGGTTACGTCCGCATGGATCTGTACGAGGAAGTCTCCAACGTCCTGGCGAGCACGGCCAACAATCCCAACGGTCCCACCACCACCATCCGATCGGCTTCCACCACGGTGCTGGTTCAGGATCATCGCACCGCGGTCGTCGGCGGGCTGATGTCGAACAACGATAACATCCAGCGGCAAGGGGTGCCGTGGATCTCGGACATTCCGGTGTTAGGGAACTTCTTCTCGGATAAGTCGTCGGACAAGCAGAAGGACAACCTGCTGGTGTTCCTCACGCCGCACGTGGTGAGGAATAAGACCGACCTGCGGGCCCTGGCGCTCGATCAGCGCGCGCGCTTCACCAACACGCTGGGACCTCGCGAGATGCATGACATGCCGTCGAGTTCGATCAAATCGCTGTACGATCCGACGTTCTCGGTTTCGGTTCCGCCGGCTGCCGATTTGAACATGATGAACAATACCGGCTCGGTGGTAACCGGCAGTGGAGCGGTGCCCGCCGAGGGTGACAAGCCCACGCCGTTCAATACCGAGGAGATTCCGAAGCCCGCACCCTGACGGAGCTGGCTGCCTCGCTTGCTCCCTCTTCCTCCGGGGAGAGGGAGGCGCTACTGCGCCGGGAGAGGTCGCCTGGAAGCGCCGCTCGCGCCGGCTCAAGTGGCGTCGTTGGACTTGGGATCGGCGCATAGCGAGTACGCACCGAGGCGCGCGGAAACCTTTGCGCCCTGCAACGGCGTCTCCTCGGGCGCGATGGGAAACTCCTCGCAGATCCGGGTGTAGTAGTTGCCGTAGTCCACCTCGACCGCCAGGTAGATGTAGCCGATGCCATTCTGGATGTCGGCGAGTTGACCGGCAGTGAGCGCCTCGCGCCCCAATGCCACCAGCGCGTCGCCGGCGGCCTCCGAGAAAATGAACCGATGCTTCTCGCGTAAGCCGCCGAGTCCTTCGACCGACGCCATCCTGGTCCTGCTGTACGCCACCGCACTGCGGATGTGCGCGTCGGCGGGCAGCTTGCCGTGATTGACCACATAGAAGGGGACCACCGGTATCGCGCCGCCCGCCGAGGCCGAGCTTATCGCGGTGGTGAAGCCCTGCTCATGCGCGCTAATGGCGAGATACGGGCGCGACGCGGTTTCGATGATAACCTTGTTGAATTCGTTTTGCCGGTCAGCCTCCCAAGTGTACCAGACCACCGCGACCATGGTGATGGTGAGAACGATCGCGGTCCAGATATCGATCAGGTTGGCCGGTTGCCTGGATTGATTTGCTTCGCGTCGCCCATCGCCCGCCTTTTTCTCCTCGCAAAAGAACTGTCATTGTGTCCGGGGTCATCAATCTCTAACGCTCGAATCTATCACGGCCCGAAACGGAAACCGCGACGTGGCGATAGCGCGCCTGACATCCAGACTGCTTCACTACCCGATGCGAAATCCGCTGTTCGTCACCGAACGAACCGGCTTGCTTGCCGCCACTCAGGGTCGTGTGCTCGAACTATGTTTCGAGACTGAGTCGAACGTCCACTACTACTCACCCTGGGTTACCGACCTCGCGATCGTTTCCCTCGCGGGCGCACCGTCCGATTCGCGTCGTGATACGAATGACCGAGGCCTTCGCGTCGAGCGCGTTTTTCCTGGCGCCGATGCCAGTACGCTGCCCTTCGAGGCATCCAGCTTCGACTGGATCGTGACGACGCTGACGCTGTGCCGCATGGCGAACTCGAACGCGATCCTCGCGGAGATGCGGAGGGTGCTGAAGCAGGCGGGCGGATATATCTTTCTCGAACACGGACGCGGCGCGAATCCCTCGATGGCACGATGGCAAGCGCGGCTGCGGAATTGGTGGCTGACTTACGGTGGATGCGACCTGGA
Organism: uncultured delta proteobacterium; assembly: GCA_963761255.1. GTDB lineage: Bacteria > Desulfobacterota > Binatia > Binatales > Binataceae > DATGKG01. Next base: position 205,341 of record CAVXGH010000005.1, on the reverse strand, counting down.
TCGCGAAATCGATCGAATGATCCTCGGCTCGGGATTTCGCATCGAGAAACTCGAACGGTTTCAATTCGGCCGTCCGAAATTTCTCTCCACGATGTATCGCGGCCTCGCGCGCCGCGGCTGATTCCCGGGTCGTACAAATTGGTCACATTTGCGCCCGTTTGGTCATTGTTGGGATGTTATCAAGCGCGCCTCTCGAACTATCATGAGCATACAAAGTTGCAATCGCCGATCGATTCGGATCCTTCTGCTGCGTCGAAGGAGTTGGGACGATGTATGGAATTTTGTTGGTCCGTCCGCGCGGTCAGCCCGAGTTGGTCACCGTCGCACGCTCGCGCGCCGATTTCCTCGCGGCGATGAAGATGCGCAACACCCGGCGCAACTGGCGTCGCGTGGTTTGCGACTTCGCCGTCGCGCGCGAGGTGGCTGGATTCCGCGACGCCCGTATCGCCCTCGATGAGGTCAGGCGCGACTGCCCAGAGTACTACCTCGATTGCCGCTTTCTCCTGGGCGGCTTCCTTTCGGCGGTTGCCTGATGCTCAGCGGGCAGCGCTTTTCGCATTTGTAGAGTGCGCTCGCATCGCGCTAGATAAGGTCGAACAACTTCTCACATCCACGCCGAAGGAGGCGACATGAAATTCTACGGAAGCTCGAAGTCCCGTGCCGCGCGATGTCTATGGGCGCTCGAAGAGGTCGGTGCGAAATACGAACACGATCCGATGCCCAACACCCAGGCTAAAAATCCCGACCATCTGACGCGCAATCCCAATGGCCACATCCCGGTGCTCGAGGACGAGGGTCATTACATCTGGGAATCGATGGCCATCAACCTGTACCTCGCGGAGAAGTACGGCAAGAACGGACTGTGGCCCGCCGACGTGTTCGGGCACGCCGCCGCTTATCAGTGGAGCATCTGGGCCATGACCGAATGCGAGCCGCATCTGCTGACGATGCTGATGCATAAGGTGTTGCTGCCCGCCGATCAGCGTGATGAGAAGGCCGGCCAGAAGGCCGCCGACTCGATCAAGGCGCCGCTGAAGGTGCTCGACGACGCGCTCAAGGGCAAGGAGTATCTGCTCGGCAATACCTTCACCATCGCGGACCTGAATGCGGCCTCGGTGTTGTCATGGGCGGCGATGATGCGCCTCGACTTGTCGGCGACCCCGGCCGCTGCGGCATGGCTGCAGAAATGTCTCGGGCGCGAGGCGAACGCGAAGGTGCGCGCGATGAAGTGACCACTCGCTAACGGCGAGTGGTCATCCTGAGCGCTGCGCGAAGGATCTCGGTAGGCAGGATGGGTGGTCATCCTGAGCGCTGCGCGAAGGATCTCGGTAGGCAGGATGGGTGGTGGTCATCCTGAGCGCTGCGCGAAGGATCTCGGTAGGCAGGATGGGTGGTCATCCTGAGCGCTGCGCGAAGGATCTCGGTAGGCAGGATGGGTGGTCATCCTGAGCGCTGCGCGAAGGATCTCGGTAGGCAGGATGGGTGGTCATCCTGAGCGCTGCGCGAAGGATCTCGGTAGGCAGGATGAGTGCTCATCCCGAGCCCTGCGGGGAAGGATCTCGATGGCGCTGTGAGTGGGTGAGCATACGGCAGGGATCGACAACCTCGATCCCTGCTTTCTTTTTAATTCGGAGGCGAAACGGTTTCGATCGGCTCAACCGCGCTCGTGGCGAGCGACGGCGGAGCCACACTCGATTCGGTTGCCCGAGGGTTCGCTGCGTCATTCGGCTTGATCGGAACCGAAGCCGGGGTGGCTGCCTCGGCAGTCTCGGATGACGGCTTGCGGTCCGCATGCGAAACCCCCACGACTCGTGTCACCTTTACCTTCGCAACCCCGCGATGGTCGATACCGATGCGCCTGGCGGCATCGCGCGACAGATCGATCCCTCGTCCCTTCACAAAGGGTCCGTGATCGTTGATCCGCACCACCACGGATTTGCCGGTTTTGAGATTAGTGACTTTCGCATGCGCGCCGATGGGCAACGTGCGCGACGCCGCCGTCATCGCATGCTGATTGTATGTTTCACCACTGGTGGTGGGGTGGCCCTGGAGTGCCGGTGAGTAAAATGATGCAGTCGTCACCTTCGGCTTGCCCACCTCGTGTGGCGTCGCGGCTATCGGCGGCGCGGGTTGCACCGGGGGCGGTGGAGGTGGCGGCGGTGGACTCGGCGCTTGCTGAACACTGCAAGCATAGACTGCGAGGCTCAGTGACACGCCGATAGCGAAGCGAATTATCGTCTCGCGAAGTGCCATCCGGGTGCGTTCAGGTTTCGGTAGTTGCTCAGTCATCGGTAACGACCTGACGCCGAGCGCGCCACTATCGCATCGAACTACAGACGATGCTGAAACGGGAGACATTCAACCCGCGTCATATTTCTGACCGCCGGCAGCGTACGGTTTCTAACCTCGCTCCAAGCCTGTAAAAGTAAGGATCGATGTGGACAGGGTCGAACCAGGGATGGCGGTAGCCAATCGCATGAAACCGGAGCTCAGCTCGCGCTCGGTCACCGCTCCGCGCGAGGCGCTTCATGGCGAGGGCCTCACCAAGATCTATGGCGGGCGCTCCGTAGTCGATGGCGTTTCAGTTACCGTCAATCGCGGCGAGGTGGTCGGGTTGCTCGGCCCCAACGGCGCCGGCAAGACGACGACCTTCTACATGCTGGTCGGCCTGCTCAAGCCCGATCGCGGCGTCGTCACGCTCGGCGACGACGAGATCACGATGCTTCCGCTGTACAAGCGCGCTCGCCGCGGCATCAGCTACCTTCCGCAGGAGCCATCGGTCTTCAGGAAGCTGACCGTCGAGCAAAACCTGCTCGCGGTGCTGGAGACCCTGCCGCTGAGCGAGGAGGAACGCCAGGCGCGCCTGCAGTCGCTCCTCGATGAGCTCGGCATTGCGCGGCTCGCCAAGTCGAAGGCGGGCGTGCTCTCGGGCGGTGAGCGGCGCAAGGTCGAGATCACGCGCGCGCTGGTGCTCGACCCGCTGTTTCTATGCCTCGATGAGCCGTTTGCCGGCATCGATCCGATCACGGTGGTCGAGATCCAACGCATCATCGCGTACCTGAAGGAACGCGGTATTGGCGTGCTGATGTCGGACCACAACGTATCGGCGACGCTCTCGATTATCGATCGCGCCTACGTGGTATCGTCGGGAAAGATTCTCTTCCAGGGAACTCCGCAGGAGATAGTGGCCAGCGATCAGGTGCGCCAGGTCTTCCTCGGCGAGCGGTTCAAGCTACCGACCTAATCAGGGACCGTAGGGAGATCCATACGTCGGGGGTGGGCTCGGATTGCCGAAGGGCGAGCCAATCGGACCACCAAAGCTGCCGCCGCCGAAACCGAATCCCGATCCGCCGCCGCCACCTATTCCGAAGCCTCCACCCATCATCAACATCGGAAGCAGCAACGACATGGGTCCTCCGGCACTGCCTCCGAAAGCGGAACCCTGATTCATGTATTGCTGCTGTTGCGAGAGCTGCTGCTGATTCTGCTGTTCCTCGTATTTTTGGATATCGGGATTGTTGAGGTCGGGGCTTTGGTTGCTCGCCGACGCGCCATTGTTGTTGGCCGGGCCGGCGAGGTCGGGCTCGATCTTGATGCGGTTGTCGACCTGCGCGCCAGAGTCATTGAGGAACTCGCGCGCCTTGTCGACCGCATCAGCCTTCCCAAATGGCGTGGCGACGTATCCATACAGAATCGCCTGACGCGGGCCGCCATTCGAGGCGAGCACGCGGGCGCCAACGAGCGGTAGCTGACGACTGTGAAGATAATTGGTGAGGGCCGTGCTCTGCGAATTATCCACCGGCGCATTGGGAGCGAAATGGGTTTCCGGCTCCGCCATCGGCGAGACCGTTCCGATCTTAGTCTGACTGGAGGGAGTCGCGCCCGATCCACCAAGTGTAAGCGGCGCGCAGGAGGCGAGGGAGACAAGTCCCAAGACCAGCCAGATGCCCACCATATTTCGAGCATACCGGCGTATCACGATCTAATTGTATGTCCGGTCCGATGCTCTCGCAATTGCGATTTCGCTACCGTGGCGCGTGACCGACCTCGCGGAGGAAATCGAGCACCAGTTGGTTGAAGACCGGCGCGTTCTCGAAGTACACCGAATGGCCCGCGCCCGGCACCAGCGCCAGCCGCGCATTCGGCAGCGCCTTCACCAGATGGCGAATCATCGCGGGCGCGATGAGCGCGTCTTCCTCTCCTTCGAGGCACAGGATCGGCATCTTCAAACGCTCGCGCACCATCGCGAGATCGTAGCGACGGCTGCCGAGCCGTTTCATCGCATCCACCGGCGGTCGCGCTCCGAGGATCAACAGCGAATCGTACAGATACGCCATCTCGCGGCTGCGCTCGAAGTAGCCCTTCGCGTAGGTCGGCAGCGATCCGATCGCGACCGCCTCGAGCGGCCCGCGCCCGCCCGCGCGAATCTTCTCCATCATCGCGTCCATCTCGGGGGTGAAGATGCCGCCCGGCGTATCCGCCATCACCATCGCGGCGACACGCTCCGGATGCTCGAGGGCATAGCCGACGATCGTCCATCCGCCCATCGATTGCCCGACCAGCACCGCCTTGTTGATTTTCAGATGGTCGAGCAGCGCGCCGAGGTCACTCGGATGCGCGTCGCAAAAGGTGCCGTCAGGATCGGGCGACAGGCCGAAGCTGCGCTGGTCGACGGTGACGCAATCGAACCATCGCATGAAGAACGGTATCTGCTGCCACCACGAAAGATGATTCCCGCCGAGCCCGTGGAGGAATACGATCGCGGGTCCGCTGCCCGCGCGCTCGTAGTAGAGCTGGAATTTGCCGATCGGCACGCGGCCGGGAACGAGTCGAGCATCACTTTGAGTGGCCATCATGGTTGCCTCGAAGCGGAATCTACCACCGTCGCGCAGCATCCTTCAAAGGTCGCAAAATCCGGTGCGCGTTCTATAATCCCGCGCATGGCATCTCGAACCGTGATGATAGAGTCCGCGATCAATGGCAACGCGCCGCGCGAGCTGAATCCGCATCTGCCCTATTCGCCCGAGGAGATCGCCAATGATGCGATCGCGACCTCGCGCGCCGGCGCCGCGCTCATCCATTTTCATGTGCGCGATCCGCAGACCGGCAAATGGGTGCAGGATGTCCCCTACTATGCCGAGGTCTACAAGCGCGTGCGCGCCGTATGCCAACCGCTGCTATGGCCGACGTTCCCGTTCGACGGCACCCCGGCCGAGCGCTTCAGTCATTTTCTCGCGCTGGCCAAGGATCCCGCCACCAGGCCGGACCTCGGCGCGGGCGACATGGGCTCGGTGAACCTCGCGACTTACGATCGCCGCACGCATAAACTGCGTGGCGAGAAATTCGTCTATCAGAACAGCTACGCGACCTGTCGATATTTCCTCGAAACCTCGCGCGAGCTGGGATTGCGTCCGACGCTGCAGATTTTCGAGCCGGGATTCCTCCGTGCGGCGCTGGTCTTCCTCGAGATGGGATTGCTGACGGAGCCGCTGATCCTGAAGTTCTACCTCGGCGGCGAGGAGCAGAATTTCGGCCTGCCGCCGACCATCAAAAGCCTCGAAGCTTACCTCGAAATGATCAAGGGTGTGCGATGCAACTGGTTCGCGGCCACTCTCGGTGGCGACAACCTGCCGCTGGTGCCGGCGATCGTGAGCCTCGGCGGTCACGTGCGGGTCGGCCTCGAGGATTATCAATACGCGCGCGCCGGTCAGCTCTCGAATCCCCAGATCGTCGAGCGCGCCGCCGCGACGATTCGCGCGATGGGTCATGAAGTCGCGACCATCGCACAATCGCGGGAACTGCTCGAGGTGTGATCGCCAGGTGGGCATAAATCTCGGCAGGCGTGTTTTCGTGAGTTCTGCAATGAGGCATTTCAAAACGAAAAGCCGAGGCCGAGGCTGCCCACGAAATAGTCAAGAAATTTGAGAACTTCTCCGGTGGCATACATCGTGCTCACTCTTGGTCTGAGGGTTCAGAGCATATGGATGACGGAAACATACGACGCATTCTGGTTCCCACTGATTTCTCAGCCGATTCGATGACCGCGTTCGAATATGCGGTTTCCATCGCGCGCGAACCTCACGCCGAAATCGTCCTGGTGCATGTAACCGAGCCGTTGCCGCGCGGGGCCAATCATTGGTGCGAACCTTCGACGCTCCTCGAGCAGCATACGGAAGCCGCGCGAGCAAAACTTGAACTTTTTGAACAGCGGGCGACCGCTCGCTATCCGCACTGCCGCAGCGAATTGCACTTCGGCGTCGTTCGCCATGTCATCGCGGAAGTTGCACGGAGACTGGATGTGGACATGATCATCCTGGCGTCGCGCCCACGCACCGGACTGCTTGACCGCATGTTCGAAGGCTTGCCCGAAAAACTCATGCATACCGCGCCCTGTCCGGTCCTCGCGGTGCAGGTCGGCGCTGCAACCACGAGCGTCAAGGCGCACCCGTTTCTCGCCAGCGCCCGCGCGGTCTAATCGCGATCGCTTCCCTCGAAGTGACCTCGATAAAACGTCGAATCGAGCGGTCGCAAAATTCTGCGCGCGTCCTATAATCCGCTCCATGGTAGAAGCGATTGACCTGACCGTCGAATACGGGGACGTCCGCGATGAAGAACAACTCGACTGGCCCAAACTGGTCGCATGGCTGCGCGAGCAGAAACTTCCCGGCGCCGATCGCCCCCTCGAGATCAAGCAATTTCGCGGCGGCTCCTCCAACCTCACCTACCTGCTCCGGTTTGGCGCCCAGGAATGGGTGGTGCGTCGCCCTCCATTCGGCCCGCTGCCCGTAGGCGGCCACGATATGGCGCGCGAGTTCCGCGTGCTCTCGCGATTGTGGCAGGCCTTTCAACCGGCGCCGCGCGCGATGCTCTTTTCCGATGACATCTCGATCATCGGCGCGCCGTTTTTCGTGATGGAGCGCCGCGACGGCATCGTCTTCAAAAATCGTCAGCCGGTCCCAGCCGAGCTCGGCGATGACCCGGACACGTTTAAAGCCATCTCGGAGGGCTTCATCGACACGCTCGCCGATCTGCATGCGGTGGACTACGAAAAGATTGGGCTCGGCGGCCTCGGCAAGCCCGACGGATTCGTGAAGCGGCAAATCACCGGATGGATGCAGCGATGGCACAATGCCAAGACCGAGGAGGTCCCGCTGATGGATCGCCTCGGCGCGTGGTACCTCGAGCATATGCCTGCGCCGCTGGCGCCGACGATCTTGCACAACGATTTCTACCTGCACAACCTCATGCTCGACCGAAAAAATCCCGGACAGATTAACGGCGTGTTTGACTGGGAGATGTCGACGCTCGGCGATCCGATGATCGACCTCGGCATCGCGCTCGGCTACTGGCGCGAACGCGCCGATGTCGAAATCGTGAAGCTCGCGGAAATCGAGCCGCATACCTTCAAGAACGGGTTTCTCTCTCGCGCGGACATGGTCCAGCGTTACTCGAAGCGGACCGGGCGCGACGTCAGCAGCTTCCCCTTCTATCTGTCGTGGGCGCTGTGGAAGAACGCGACCGTAGTGCAGCAAATCTATGTCCGCTACGTGCGCGGGCAGACCACTGACCCGCGGTTTGCAACCTTCGCGCCGCATCCGCCGGCGCTCGCGCTAGCCGCCGCGCGTTATGCCGCGCAGCTCGGTTTCAAGAACTAAATGAAGGACGAGACCATCGCGGTCGTTGCGGGACGCGATCCGAAGGCGCATTTCGGCGCGGTCAACACTCCGGTCTATCGCACCTCGACGATTCTCTTCGAGTCGTTCGAGGATTTCGCCGCCGGGGTGCATGATCCGGCCAAGCGCAAATTCATGTACGGGCGTATCGGCACACCGACTTCAGCCTCGCTCGAAGATGCGGTCGCCCAGCTCGAAGGCGGCGCTCACTGCCGGCTTGCGCCTTCCGGCCTCGCGGCGATCACCACCGCGCTGCTCGCGTTTCTTTCGGCGGGTGATCATTTGTTGATGACGATTGGCGCGTATCATCCGACCCACAACTTTTGCGATTCGATTCTGAAGCAGTTCGGCGTCGAAACGACCTACTACGATCCGCTCATCGGCGCGGACATCGAGAAGTTGATCCGGCCGAATACCAGGGTTGTGTTCGTCGAGTCACCCAGCACCGGGCTCTTCGAGGTGCAGGATATTCCGGCGATCGCCGAAGTCGCGCACGCGCTTGGCGCGATCGTGATGATGGATAACACCTGGGCGTCGCCGCTTTATTTCAAGCCGTTCACGCATGGGGTTGACGTCTCGATTCAGGCCGCGACGAAGTACATCGTCGGGCATTCGGACGCGATGCTCGGCACCATCGCCACGACGGAAGCCGCGTGGGAGACGGTGAAGAATGCGCATCGCCACCTCGGCCAAATGGCGGGTCCCGACGACATTTACCTCGCGCTCCGCGGCTTGCGCACGCTCGCGGCGCGGCTTCCTGTACATCACAAAAATGGCCTTGCACTTGCGCGCTACCTCGCGACCCAGCCTGAGGTCGAGCACGTCTATCATCCGGCGCTGGAAGGCGATCCGGGTTATGCGTTGTGGAAGCGCGATTTCCTTGGCGCGTCAGGATTGTTTTCTTTTCGCCTGAAGCCGTCGGTCACGCGCGAAGCGCTGGCGGCGATGCTCGAAACATTGAAGCTGTTCGGGATGGGTGGATCGTGGGGCGGGTATGAAAGCCTCGTGTCGCCGTTCAGGCTGAAAACCTATCGGAATGTTTCCAAGAGTGATGACCGCTGGGTGGTCCGCGTCCACGCCGGTCTGGAAAACGCCGAGGACCTGATCGAAGACCTTGACGCCGGATTCGCGAAACTCGCCTCATTCAAATAGACCGCTCGCGTTTCATTCGGAGGCGGCATTATAATGCATGCCGTGGCCAGGAAGGATTCGCTTTTAGCGACTTCGCGCGCCAATGACGATGGCGCAATCGCAGCGACCCCGCGTCGTGCGAAAACCAGCGATGATCGCTATCTGAAAATGCTCGGCGAACGAGTCCGCGATGCACGCGCGCGCCACGGCATGTCGCGTCGGATGCTCGCGCATGACTCGGGAATCTCGGAGCGATATTTGGCGCAACTGGAAAGTGGCCGCGGGAATTTTTCCATCGTGCTGATGCGGCGTCTCGCCAAAGCCATCGACGTATCGGTGGCCGAACTCGTCAGCGAAGATGCGGCGCGGCCGGTCGAGTACAAACTGCTGGTGGAGAGAATCGGGCGCCTCGGACCCGACGAACTTACCGAAGCTTCAAACCTCCTCACCCAACGGTTCGGCGATCGCATCGGCAAGGCCGAGCGTATCGCACTGATCGGCTTGCGCGGCGCGGGAAAGACCACGCTAGGCGCGATGCTCGCGAAGCGATTGGGATGGGAGTTCGTCGAGATGAGCCGCGAGATCGAAACCGAAGCAGCGGTGAGCGTCGAGGAGATTTTCGACCTCTCGGGGCAGGCCGCCTATCGCCGCTACGAGCGCCGCGCGCTGGAGCGCATCATCGGCGGCAAACGCCGCGTCGTGCTTGCGACCGGAGGGGGGATGGTGTCGGAGGCGGCGACTTTCGCGCGTTTGCTGGACTCGTTCCACACGATTTGGTTAAGAGCGTCGCCCGAGGAACATTGGGACCGCGTGATAAGGCAGGGCGACCATCGGGTTGAAGGAAGTGGCGACAGCGAGGCGCTGGTGGACATGCGCCGGATACTTGCGCAACGCGATGCGCTCTATCGCAAGGCCGACGTGCATCTGGACACCAGTGGAAAAAACCTGCGCGAATCGTTGCAGCAACTTCTTACCGTTGCGCGCGGAGAGAGCATGAATTATAATGCAACATTCGCCAATCGGAGCCGCCAACGATGATCGATTTCCGCACCGAGCCTGCAAAATATCGCCACTGGAAGCTGAGCTTCGACGGGCCGGTCGCGACCCTCGCGATGGATGTCGATGAGAACGGCGGTCTCGTGCCCGGCTACGATCTCAAGCTGAACTCCTATGACCTCGGCGTTGATATCGAGCTGAATGACGCGGTGCAGCGGCTGCGCTTCGAGCATCCGGAAGTGCGCAGCGTCGTAATCCGGTCGGGTAAGGAACGGGTGTTCTGCGCGGGCGCTAACATCAAGATGCTCGGGCAATCGAGTCATCCGCACAAAGTCAATTTCTGCAAGTTCACCAATGAAACGCGCAACGCGATCGAGGATGCGACGCACAACTCCGGCCAGTTTTATATGACGGCCGTGAGCGGTGCGTGTGCGGGAGGTGGCTACGAGCTCGCGCTCGCAACCGACTATATAATGATGGCCGACGACGGCTCGACCAGCGTCTCGCTGCCGGAACTTCCGCTCCTCGCGGTGCTTCCCGGCACTGGCGGTCTCACACGGCTGGTCGACAAGCGCGGGGTGCGCCGCGATCGCGCGGATTTCTTTTGCACCACCGAGGAAGGCATGCGCGGCAAGCGCGCGGTCGAATGGCGCCTCGTTGACGAGGTCGTACCACGCACGCAACTCCTCGAAACGGCGGCGCACAAAGCGCAGGAATTGGCGGCGCGGTCGGACCGGCCGACTGCTCAGCAGGGCATCACGTTGAAGCCGCTGGCGCGCAATATCGATGGCGATCACGTCCGCTACGCGCATCTCGGCGTCGAAATCGATCGCGCCAACTCGGCGGCAACTCTTACCCTGCGCGGGCCACAGAACGCCGCACCCGCTCGGTTGGAAGATGTAGTAGCCGGTGGCAGCGATTTCTGGCCACTCGGAGTCGCGCGGGAGCTCGAAGATGCAATCCTTCATCTGCGTGCGAATGAAGACACCATTCGCACCTGGATCTTTCGCACCGAGGGCGACATCGCGAAGGTTCGCTCTTACGATGCGTTACTGCTCGAGCATGCCGACGATTGGCTCATCCGCGAAATCCGCCTCTATCTGAAACGCGTGTTGAAACGCATCGATGTCAGCTCGCGCTCGTTGTTCGCGCTCATCGAGCCGGGCTCATGCTTCCATGGAACGCTGCTTGAACTGGCGCTCGCGGCCGACCGCGTCTACATGCTCAGCGGAAAGAGCGAGGGCGACGAACTTCCGGCCGCGACGATTGGCTTTACTGAAATGAACTTCGGCGTCCTTCCGATGTGCAACGGACTGTCGCGTCTGCAAAGCCGCTTCCTCGCGGAGCCACATAGAGTTGAAGAGTTGCGCGGCCGTATCGGGGCGGCGATCGATACCGAAACCGCCGAGCAACTCGGGCTGGTGACCTTCACGCCCGACGATATCGATTGGGAGGATGAAGTTCGCCTCGCCATCGAGGAGCGGGCCGCGTTTTCCTCCGATGCGCTCACCGGGATGGAGGCGTCGCTGCGCTTCGCCGGTCCGGAGACTATCGAGTCGAAAATCTTCGCGCGCCTGTCGGCATGGCAGAACTGGATTTTTCAACGTCCCAACGCGGTCGGCGAGAAGGGCGCGCTCAAACTTTACGGAACTGGACAACGTCCTGAATTCGATCCACGCCGCGTGTGATTTACGGAGAACCGATGTCGATCAATTATTCCGAACTGATTCCCAACAACGTTGATCTCTCCGGTGATCGCCGCCTGCAGCGCGCGCTGGAAGCGTGGCAGCCGCATTATCTCGACTGGTGGCGCGAGATGGGTCCCGAGGGCTTCCAGAGCTGCGATGCGTATTTGCGCACGGCGACCTCGGTTGATGCCAAAGGCTGGGCGACCTTCGGTTACGTGAAGATGCCTGACTACCGGTGGGGGATTTTTCTCTCCCAGCAGGAGCCCGATCGGCGTATCGCGTTCGGCGAGCACAAGGGCGAGCCGGTCTGGCGCGAAGTTCCCGGCGAGCATCGCGGAGTGCTGCGCCGCCTGATCGTGACGCAGGGCGACACCGAGCCGGCGTCGGTCGAGCAGCAGCGCTACCTCGGCAAGACCTGTCCCTCGCTCTACGATTTGCGCAATCTTTTTCAGGTCAACGTCGAGGAGGGGCGGCATCTGTGGGCGATGGTGTACCTGCTGCATGCGTTCTTCGGACGCGATGGTCGCGAGGAGGCCGAGACGCTGCTTCAGCGCCGCTCGGGCAGTGCGGACAACCCTCGCATCCTGGGCGCGTTCAACGAGCAGACGCCGGATTGGTTATCCTACTTTATGTTTACCCACTTCACCGATCGCGACGGGAAGTACCAGCTCGCCAGTCTCGCCGAGTCGGGATTCGATCCGCTCGCGCGCACCTGCCGCTTCATGCTAACCGAGGAGGCGCATCATCTGTTCGTCGGTGAGTCCGGCATCGGGCGCATCGTGGCGCGGACCTGTGAGCTGATGAAGCAGCATGACACCGATCGCGTCGGCAGGTATGGCGGAATCGATCTCGCCATGGTTCAGAAATACATCAACTTCCATTTTTCGGTGTCGCTCGATCTGTTCGGCTCCGAGCTTTCGACCAACGCGGCGACCTATTTCAGCACCGGGCTCAAAGGCCGTTTCAAGGAAGAGGATCGCGATGACGATCATCAGCTGGCGACGATGACGCGCACGGTGCTGAAACCTGAAGCTGGAGTGGTAGTCGAGAGCGAGCAGCCCGCGCTGGTGGCATTGAATGAAACGCTGCGCGACGCGTACATCACGGACTGTGAGCGCGGGCTGGCGCGATGGAACAAGATCATTCGCGAAGCCGGTGTCGACTTCCAGTTGAAGCTGCCGCATCGGGGGTTTCATCGTGCGATTGGAGAATTTCGCGGGATCAAGATGACGCCGAGTGGAGAAATCATTTCCGAGGACGAATGGGGGAAGCGGCAAGCCCAGTGGCTGCCCTCGCAGGCGGATCGCGAATTCGTAGGATCGCTGATGAAGCCGGAGACGCGACCGGGCAAGTTCGCGGGATGGATCGCGCCGCCAATTCGTGGGATTAATCTCCAGCCGGTAGACTTCGAGTACGTGGCACTGCCGCACAACTGAAAAGCGATCGCGAGGTAATCCAATGGGCTCAACAGAGAACAAGCAAATCATCACCAACATGTTCGCGGAACTCTCCAAGGGCAATGGCGCCGCGTTCCTCGATACGATGGCGGACAACATCAAGTACACGCTCCAGGGCCGGACGAAATTTTCCGGCACCATGAACGGCAAGCAGGAGGTGATGACCAAGCTGCTGGGGCCGCTGGGCGCGGCGCTCGAGGGCGGCATCGCGTTGACCCCGTACAACTTCATCGCGGAGGGCGACTACGTGGTGATGCTGGCGAACGGCAAGGCGACCACCAAGAGTGGCAAGTCTTACAACAACAGCTACTGCCATGTCTTCCGAATCGCCGGCGGAAAGGTCACCGAGATTAACGAGTACCTCGATACCGCGATGGTCGATGAGGCATTCGGCAAGTAGCAAAACATTATCGAGTTGTACGCCCGCCATCGAAAAAAGCGATGACGGGCGTTTTTCTATTTTATGCGGTTCGGATTAGAGTTTTGACCTTGGCATAGATGCCAATTCTTACTGACCGGGAGATTCCACAATGGCAAACCAACCGCGAATGCTCGAAGGATATCGCGTTCTCGATTTTACCCAGTTCGTCGCCGGCCCGACCTGCACCCGGCTGCTCGCCGAGATGGGCGCGGAGGTGATCAAGCTCGAGCTCGCGCCGAGTGGCGACCGTGTTCGCGCCGGCGGCCTGAAGTCGCAGGCGCCCGAGCATAAGGATTCCAGCCACAGCACCTACTACCTGCAGCACAATCATTCGAAGCTCAGCCTCGCGATCGATCTGAAGAAGCCCGGCGCGCGCGAGATCGTGATGGCGATGCTCCCGAACATCGACGTGGTGGTCGAGAATTTCGCGCCCCACGTTATCGACCGCCTCGGGTTCTCGTACGCCGACATCAAGAAGGTGAATCCGAAGATCATCATGTGCTCGATCTCGATGGCGGGGCAGACCGGCCCGCTCTCTTACAAGGCCGGCTATGATTTCATCGGCCAATCCTATGCGGGAGTGACCGACGGCATCGGCGAGGCGGATGGCGCGCCCGCGATGACCACGATGGCGATTGGCGACGTCTCCACCGGCGTCGCGGCCGCGATGGCGGTTGGCTTCGCGCTGCTCCATCGCGAGCGCACCGGCGAGGGCCAGTACCTCGATGCGTCGTTGCTCGACACCTACTTCCATATGCATGAGCAGAACGTGCCCGCCATTTCGCTGCGCGGCGATAAGTTCCGTCCGCGGCGCAGCGGCTCGCTGCATCCCGATGGCGGTCCGACCGGCTCCTATCGCTATAAGGGCGACCAGTATGTTTTCCTCACCGTGGTGCCGCATCAATGGCCACAGTTAGTGGCGGCGATGGGGATGCCCGAGCTGCTCACCGATCCGCGCTTCAAGAGCGCGCGCGGTCGGCGCGACAATCGCTTCGAGCTGCGCGAGGTCATCGAGAAGTGGCTCGCGACGTTTCCCACTCGCGACGATGCGATTGCGGCGCTCGACAAGGAGCGGGTGCCATGCGCCCCGGTGCTCTCGCTCAACGAGGCGGTCAAGCATCCGCATCTGAATGAGCGCAAGACCGTGCGCTGGGTGCAGGATCCGGAGCTCGGCAAGGTCGCGCTGCCCTCGGTGCCGGTGAAGTTTTCGGCTTGGCCCGACAAGACCGAGCTTCGCTCCGCGCGATTGGGAGAGGACAACGAACGCGTGTTGCACGAGCTGCTGAAGATGCCGGACGATCAGATCAAGAAGCTCTATGCGGAAGGCATCCTGGTGCGCGACCCGAAGTTGAGCTGAGCGGGCTCTCTAGATGTAGAGCGACGCGAGGCGCGTCAGCTCGGCTTCATATTGATCCGGCTTGAGCTGATTCGGCACGCCGATGACAAATCGATGCGTCCCCACCTTGCCGTACTCCTGGAGGCCCTGCTGCACCGCGCTCCGATCGCCCTGGATGAAGCCCATCGCGGTGATGTCGAGCTTCGCGAAGTCGCGTCCGACGCCGTCGCATTCGCGCCGTAGCTCTTCCAGCTTGGTCTTGAGGAAACCGTGCGGCACGCCGATCGGGCACCATCCGTCGGCCCACTTAGCGACCCGCTTGAGCGCGTTCTTGTCGAGGCTGCCGATGAGCACCGGCGGTCCGGGTTGCTGGATCGGTTTCGGATTGCAGCGGACCGGCGTGAACTTGACGTACTTGCCTTCGAACGACGCTTCGTCCTTGGACCACAGCTCGCGCATGGCGGCGATACATTCCGCGGTCTGCGTCCAGCGCCGGGGAAAATCGACGCCGAGAAGTTCCGATTCCTCGCGCAGCCATCCCGCGCCGATGCCGAACAGGAAACGTCCGCCCGAGAAGGCGTCGAGCGTCGCGACCTCCTTTGCAGTCACGATTGCGTTGCGCTCGGGCACCAGGCAGATCCCGGTGGCCACTTTGAGTGTGGTCGTCACCGCGGCGGCCATGCTAAGGGCGACGAACGGATCGCACATCTGTGAGTAGACGTTGGGAATCGGACCCTTGGTGGAGGGGAAGGGCGTCCTGGGATTGACCGGCAGAATCGGATGCTCGGGAATCCAGAGCGACTCGAAGCCCAACTCTTCGGCTTTGCGCGCGAAGGCGGCGGGATTCGCGGTGTATCCGGTAAATGGCATCAGCAATCCGATCTTCATGTGAGCCACCTAGTTGTTAGCAAACATTGACTTCTAGTTGTTATCGTTTTGCGAGCGCGGTTGTTTCGCGCAGATGAGGATGGCCGATTGGCTGGTAGCTGTAAAGAAGCGCGCCACGGTTCGCATCGGAGCGGTTGCGCGGCGATGGATGGACCACGAACGGTCCTCTCGACCTCTCGCTCCCGTCGAGTCTGTAGGACTGGAGTCATCGACGGCTCGTTGATGCGACGCTCTGAGCCGGTTCTTCTCTGGATGGTTCATCCAAAAACAACGCAGGATTTACCTCGATTAAGTGGGTTTGTTTTTCCATTTTCTTTAGGACCGAACCATATCGGTAATTGCGCCCGCGAGTGGCTTTGTTTCGCACTTGTGGCGCACGTGGTGCCTCCTCGTGAGCGAAGAATTGGCGAAGGAAGTGGGTTTGTTTTCCGATTTACGGTCGTCCCCTCTCTCTCTGAGAGAGGGTGGATGGCGCAGTTGTCGCTCCTGGGCATTGGCGACAAATGTGCCAGACGGGTGAGAGCGGTCGCGCTTCGCGACCGGCGGTGGAGCATCACCTGCTTCCATAAAATCCAGCAATTCGGCGGATAAAGTGGGTTTGTTTTACCCGTTTAGGCATTTCGAGTGGTGCCATTCGAGGTCCTTCGCAGAGCCTCAGGCCCATTCTCGGCGTTGCCGAGAAGTGGGTTTGTTTTTGCACTTCTAATTCTATCGCCACAGCCGCCAAACGGCCGCGGCGCCCCGCTCAGGCGCCGCAACAGGATGATAGCACATATCGCCTGGCAGAGGAGCGGTCGCTCCCGACGGCGGCGCTTCGCCAGAGGCGCATGCGAAATTGGAGCGTCGCAAACGGAATCCAGAGCTAAGGACCCTCATCGGCCCGTCACGGTTTTCGCATCGCAGCCATCGCGAAAACCGCGCCGGACCACTTCCCCCATCATAGGGGGAAGGGCAGTCAAGATCGGATCGCACGTTGCTACTTGTTTGTCGGCATTGCGAAGTCGGCGCCGATGCGATGTTCCGGCCAACGCGCGGTCACCGTTTCTGCGTCTCGCCGAATCGGCGTGAAAACGAGGGCAAGGGCGAAGAATTGGGTTTGTTTCATCATCTGTGCTGGTTCAATGCAAACCCAGAGTGATCATGCCTAGCCCGAGCGTAAGGAGAATTCCTCCCGCGATAAGAACGAGGCGATTGATAGCCGGTTCGGTTATTTTCCGGTACAGGAGATCTTGAAATTGCTCCTTGGTAAGGCTGACAGCGGTAGTGCGCAGGCGCCCGAGAAAAATACCCGCATTCATCAAAGATCCCACCCCGAGCAGAACCAAGGCGGGCTTCAAAGCTCCTCCGAGTTCAGCAGCGAGAGAAAACCGAGGCAGAAGTATGCCGCAGAGTCCGAAAAGACTGAGCCCGACACCCCCTGCTATAGAGATTGACCCTATTATCGTTTCCAGGCTGCGGGCTTCACTTAGGTCGTTAGGGCGCGGAAAGTGCAAATAGAAGCCGACGCAACCGAACAATCGGTTGAAAACCAGTGCGCTCAGACCCGCAATGAGCATAAATAGATTGATTACTTCGGTGTCGAGCACGGCAACTCTGCGACCGCATTTTACATTCGGTGAGGCGCCGAAACATCCGATTGGTCTTCCAGTTGACCCTCTGTAAACGATTGCATCTCGGCGGCGGCCATTCCCTTAACGTGAGTCGAACATTACTTCGTACGATTCATGGTCGGCATCGCGAAGTCGGCGCCGAGGCGATGTTCCGGCCAACGCGCGGTCACCGTTTTCAGCCGCGTGTAGAACCGCACCCCTTCGAGGCCGTGCATCGCCATGTCACCGAACATCGAGCGCTTCCAGCCGCCGAAGCTGTGAAACGCCATCGGCACCGGAATCGGCACGTTGACCCCCACCATGCCGATCTGGACGCGGCTGGTGAACTCGCGCGCCGCGCCGCCATCGCGAGTGAAAATCGAGGCGCCGTTGCCGTACTCATTTTCGCTGATGAGGCGGATGCCCGCGTCGAGGTCCGGCACGCGCACCACCGACAGAACGGGGCCGAAGATTTCGTCGCGATAAATTTTCATCGCGGGAGTGACGTGATCGAAGATGCATCCGCCGATGAAAAAACCGTCTTCGCAGCCTTTGACCTTGAGCGCGCGGCCATCGACGGCCAGCTGCGCGCCTTCCTTGATGCCATGCTCGATGTAGCCGCGCACGCGTTCGAGCGCCGCGCGCGTCACCAGCGGTCCCATCTCGACGCCCGGTTGAGTGCCGGGACCAATCTTGAGCGCCTCGACGCGAGGCTTCAATTTCTCGATGAGCGCATCGCCGGCCGCGCCGACCGCGACGGCCACCGAAATCGCCATGCATCGCTCGCCCGCCGATCCGTAGGCGGCGCCGACCAGCGCATCGGCGGCCTGATCGAGGTCGGCATCGGGCATCACCAGCATATGATTCTTCGCGCCGCCGAGCGCCTGCACGCGCTTTCCGTTGCTAGCGGCGGTTGCATAGATGTAGTTCGCGATCGGCGTCGAGCCGACGAAGCTGACCGCCGCGATACTTGGATGGGCAAGGATCGCATCGACGGCGGGCTTGCCGCCATGCACCACATTGAACACGCCATCGGGCAGCCCGGCTTGTTTCAGCAGTTCCGCGATCATCACGCTCGCCGACGGATCGCTCGGCGACGGTTTGAGGATGAAGGTGTTGCCGCATGCGAGCGCGACCGGAAACATCCACATCGGCACCATCGCGGGAAAATTGAATGGGGTGATTCCGGCGCAAACTCCGAATGGCTGGCGCAGCGACCATGAATCGATGCCGCGCCCGACCTGCTCGCTGAATTCGCCCTTGATGAGATGCGGAATGCCGCATGCGAACTCGACCACTTCCAGACCGCGAGTCACTTCGCCGCGCGCATCGGAAAGCACCTTGCCGTGCTCCGAGGTGATGAGCGCCGCGAGCTCGTCCGCATGCTTCTCGATGAGGTTGCGGAACTCGAACATCACGCGAGCGCGCGCGAGGGGAGGGGTCGCGGCCCAATTCGGAAACGCTTTCGAGGCCGCCTTCACTGCGGTATCGACGTCTTTGGCGTCTCCCATACAAACCTTGCGCGCGAGCCGCCCGGTCGCGGGATTGAAGACCTCGCCGAGGTCGTGGTGGTTAGCGTGAGCCTTCGCACCGCCGATGAAATGCGGGATGGTTTCCATGCCTTGGTTTTCGCGCGATCGGATGTCCTCCGCAAGCCGGTGCTTGATAGAGCTCCTCGCGGCCCATCAATCCCGCCTGGCGAAAACGTGGAAGCTGACGCTGTCCCAGGCGTTGTGAATGCCGATGAAGAGCATCAGCAGCGTCGCTGCGCCGACTCCAAACAGCGCCTCGCGCGTGTGCGACTGAGCGAGGATGGCGGCGAGCGCCAGGATGCCATACGCGAGCAGCGGCAGCGCCGCATGAAACAGCCAGTCCTCGAACACCGGCGTGTAGACCGTCTGCCGCAGCATTCGGCGCGCCACGATCAGCGCATATATGACGCCGCCCGCGCCGATGATTCCCCAGGCTGCGGCCGCGGGCACAACCGATGGCCACGGCACCACGACCAGGGCGGACAAAATCAGCGCAGTGCTGAAATGCACGATGGTCGGGGTCCCGAAGGCGGCGTTCGCGTCGGCGCCGCGCGGCGCGGGCCGCTGCGAAATCAGCGACACCATCACGAACTGCAATCCGATGAGCGTACCGGCGGATGAACCGACGATGGCATAGAAGGTGTTCCATGTGGCGAGTTCGGACATGGCAGCAACGCGAAGTTATAGTTCATCGTGCTTCCGTCGCAACCTCACGCAGCGGCGCGACTTGCAATTGCCCAGATGCGGCCTTTTGGGTTAGGAATAGGGGTCGAGAAGGAATCGAAATTAACTCGATGACCATACCCCCAACGGAGTGGATGGAAACATGGAGAACGAAGGACCGAAAGAGAATCCGACACAGCAGAAGCCCGAGAAGCCGATGTCAACCAATTACTCGGCGGCGCGGCCCAAGCAGCCGCGCCCGCAGGAGTACTACGAGGACATCAAGCATAAATTCGCCGAAGAGCGCGACCTGCGCCTGAAGTACCGGCCTCAGGGCACCAAACAGTTTTTCACCGATTTCGAAGGCACTCCCTTCGAACGCTACGAGGTCGATCCGTTTGTCGAAGCGGTCAAGCCTCGCGAGGCGCTCAACGACACCGTCGAGGTGCTGTTCATCGGCGGCGGATTTTCGGCGCTGCTGACCTCGGCGCGTCTGCGCGAGGTCGGCGTCGACAGCATCCGCATCGTCGAGCGCGGTGGCGACGTCGGAGGCACGTGGTACTGGAATCGCTATCCGGGAGTGGCCTGCGATGTGGTCGCATACGACTACCTGCCGCTGCTCGACGAAATGAACTATGTGCCCAGGGATCACTACGCCAAGGGGCCGGAGATCCTCGCGCACTGCCAGGCGATCGCGCGCAAATACAACTTGTATGAATTGGCAGTCTTCCAGACCACCATCACTTCGACGGTCTGGAGCGAAGAAGAAAAGATGTGGCATCTGGAGACCGATCGCGGCGACCATATGCGCGCGCGCTTCGTGATCTGCGCCAACGGCACGCTCTCCAAACCCAAGCTCTCGAAGATCAAAGGGATGGAGAAGTTCAAGAGCTATTCCTTCCACACCGGACGCTGGGACTATGAGTACACCGGCAGTGATTTGACCAAGCTGAAGGACAAGGTCGTCGGCATCATCGGGACCGGCGCGTCGGCAGTGCAGGCGATTCCACGCCTCGGCGCCAATGCCAAGGAACTTTACGTTTTTCAGCGCACGCCGTCGTCGGTCGATATCAAGGACGATTGGGCCACCGATCAGGAATGGGCCAAAAAGCTGAAGCCGGGATGGCAGGCCGAGCGCCGCGCCAAGGCGAAAGCCGCGCCGGGGATGTTCGACCAGACGCGCCTCGACCAGGAGTCTATCTCCCGCGAGGATAAAATCCGCCGCCAGGAGAATGCCAACATCGACTACATGATGCGCATCCACAAGCGCATCGAGGAAATCGTCAAGGACAAGGCCACGGCGGATTCGCTCAAGCCGTGGTACATGTTCATGTGCAAGCGGCCGTGCTTCGACAATGACTACCTGCCAACCTACAACCGGCCCAGCGTGCATCTCATCGACACGCATGGTGAAGGCATCAACGAGATTACCGAAGACGGCCCGGTGTTCGAGGGCAAGACCTACAAGCTCGACCTGCTCATCTACGCAACCGGCTTCGAAGTGCAAAAGACCGGCATCTACAACAAGATCGTGGGCGAAGGCGGGCGCGATCTGAACGACAAGTACGCCGAGGGCATCCGCACGCTGCTAGGGATTCACACCGAAGGCTTCCCCAACATGTTCATCATGGGTGGGTACCAGGCGTCGTTTCAGTTCAATCTGACCGACATGCTGCAGGCGCAAGGCGACCACATCGCGCAATGCATCAACTTCGCGCGCGAGAACGGTTACGACACTATCGAGGTGACGCCGGAGTCCGAGGAGTTCTGGGTCCAGGAGGTTATCAGGCATCGCGGTAAGACCACCCGCAACCAGGACTGCACGCCCGGCTACTATAACTTCGAGGGCGAGTTCCAGCGGCGTCAGGACGGCAACTACAATGGCGGCTTCAACGCGTACTGCAAACACCTCGATGAGGTGAGTGCGCATCCGCAAGCGCACTTCACCTTCAGCAAGGATTAAGCGATCGCGCTTATCACGGGCGGGGCGACGTCGCCTCGCCCGTTTTTATTTCTCGGACCTGGTAGCCTGCACCTTTAGCGCGACCCCATCGGCATAGGTCACGACGACTCTTTCTCCACGGCGCAGCGAGTTGGTATCGACATTCTTACCGGCGCGCAAATCTACCACCTTGCCGTTTGCGCCTGCGCGCACCGAGAACAATCCCGCCTTGGTGTCGAGCTTGGTAATGCTTCCGTTGATGGTTTGGGCTTGCGGCTGGTTTGCGCTAGCCGTAGTACCATTGGCGGAGCCGGTCGACTGGCAGAGAACCGGAGTAGCAAACATAAGACTGATGACGAAGGAAAACAGTAGGCGCTTGCTCATGCATCGATATTCGCAAATTCATCGGCGCCGCGAAACGTGAGAGTACATCTCATCGATGGGACCTATGAGCTCTATCGGGCGCACTTCGCGCCGCGTCCCGGGCACCTGACTCCCAGTGGCGACGATGGCAAGGCGACGGTCGGCATCATGGAGTCGCTGCTCTCGCTGCTGAACGACGCGCAGGAAGCCGTCACGCATATCGCGGTGGCATTCGACAATCCCATCCGCTCGTTCAGAAATGATCTCTATCCGGGCTACAAGAGCGACGAAGGCGTTCCTCCCGAGCTACATTCGCAATTTGATTCCGCCGAAGAAGCGGTAAGCTCACTCGGTGTGGTGGTCTGGTCGATGGACAAGTACGAAGCCGATGATGCGCTCGCGACCGGTGCGCGTCGCTTTCGCGATGAGGTCGAGCAGGTGCGCATCATGACGCCGGACAAGGACCTCGGTCAATGCATCCTCGGCGATCAGGTGGTGCAAGTAGATCGTCGGCAGCGGAAGCTGACGAACGAGGCGGCGTTTCGCGCCGAGCGCGGATTCGGACCACGTAGCATGGCCGACTTCCTCGCACTGACGGGCGACAGCGCCGATGGCTTCCCCGGGTTGCCTGGCTTCGGGAAGAAGACCGCCTCGATGCTACTGAGTGTCTACGAGCACCTCGAGGATATCCCTAAGTACGCGAAGGACTGGAAGGTGCAACCTCGTGGCGCGCTGCAGCTTGCGACCACCTTAGCCGCGCATCGCGAGGAGGCCTTGCTCTACCGAAAGCTTGCGACCCTCGTCGAAACCGTTCCCCTCAAAGATTCTCTCAAAGATCTGGAGTTTCGTGGCGTCCCCAAGGCGCGCTTCGAGAAATGGTGCGATGACCTCGGTGTCGCCAGGCTCAAGACCATGCCTCGACGCTGGCGATAACTCTGCGTCTACTTTGCGGTGCGCAGAGCGGCCTCACTCATTCGTACGCGCCCCGGACCCGTTTCCGGCACCATGTAGAATCCACCAACCGCGACCAGCGCGAATACCAGCGAGCCGACCATCACCGCTTCGAGGCCGAACCTGCTCGCCAGCGCCCCGCAGATGAACGGGGAGAGGAACGCTCCGGTGTAACCCGCGCACCAGACCACTCCGAGTCCGCTCCCAGCCTTGGTAGGAGTCATCCCGGGAAGTTCCATGACCATGGTGAGCAAGGTAGGCAGCAGCGCCGACGATCCGACACCGATCAGGATGAGCGATATGCGAATTGCCGCGACGCTGGTGAAAGTCACCGAGCCGAGGCATCCAAGGCCGAAGAGCATCTGCATCGGATAGGTGAACGGCCGGCGTCTGCCGATCGCGCCGGTCATTACGCCCGCGCCCGCCGCCGCGAACACACCTGCGAACGGCACCAGCGCGGTCATGCTTCCCGCTTCCTCCAACGAGAAGCCGCGCACGGTATGGAAAAATTCCGGCAGGAATGCGCTGTAGAGCTGGAAAACCCACATCCCCGAGGCGAGCGCGATCGCGATAACGCGAATGTCGCGCATCCCCAGCACCTCACGCATCGCGCCAGCATCCGCGGCGTGTCCGGTAGCCTCGGTATGGGAAGGATGGGCTTTGCCGAAGATCGTCCAGAGGAGCGCGATCGCGGTGACTATCAGACCGTAAGTGAGCAGCACGGTACGCCAATGCGAGCCGAGCGCGATAAACACCGGGCCGGTTACCGCGAAAGCCGCGGTCAATCCCATAAACGGCGCGACCGCGTTGAGCATGTTCATGTATGGCCACATCGAGTCGTCAAACCATTGCATGACCAGTGTCGCGGGAGGTGCGATCATCACGCCGAAGCCGATGCCTTCGATCACGCGGCAGGCGAGCAGCATCGCGAAGCCCGACGCATAGCCGCTGCCGACGCCACCGATCGCGAGCAGCCACAGACCAAGGATGAACGATCGCAACGCGCCGATGCGCTGCGCCACGATCGCGCCCGCCAGCGCGAAGATCGCGATGCATAGCGCGATGACCGAAATGATGAGCCCGGCGGCGCTCAGATCGATGTGGAGATCCTTGATTATCGGACCGAGGATGGGCGCGGGCGCCAGCCACGTGAGCGTCTGGCTGGCGAGTGCGAGTATCAGCAGCGCTTCGATGACCCATCGATAGGACGAAGGTTTTTCGCCGGTTGCCATGTCCGCCGGTCCTCCTGGCAGAAGCAGATATCGCCAGTCGTATTAGCGTTGCTGCACAAAGTCCAGCCTCGAAGATGGTGACTAAAGTATGCGATCGAGGAGTTCGCGCGCTTGCTCGATGACCAGCTCCTGATGCGGCTGCAACTCCTGATAGGCGCGGCTCTCAGCTAAGTCCAGAAATGGATCGGGGATTTCGGTTTGAATCCCGGCTAGCTCTTCGACGATCGCGAGCCCGCAAAATGGCACGTACATTTCGGAATAGCCGCCCTCATGCGCGAGGACAAGGCGGCCGCCGCAAAGATCAGCAGCGGCTTCCATAAGCATTTGCGTCATGCGCCGATAACACTCGCTGTGGAGCATCATCCGACCCAGCGGATCGTATGCGTTCGCATCGAGGCCGCTGGCGACCACAATCAGTTCGGGTTTGAACTTGCGCAAGGCCGGCACAATGACCCGCTCAAACGCCGCCAGATACGCCCCGACGCCCGAGCCCGGCGGCATCGGGAGATTGAGGTTGTAACCCGCGCCGCGACCCGCGCCATTGTCCGCCATCGATCCGCTCGCAGTTGGGTACAGATTGTCCTGATGAATCGAAATCGTCAGCACGTCTGGGTTTTCATAGAACGCGAGCTGGGTTCCGTTGCCGTGGTGGACATCCCAATCGACGACCGCCACTCCCGACACGCCCAGCTTCGCGAGGGCATACTTCACTGCGACCGCAATGTTGCCGAAGATGCAGTATCCGCGGCCGCGGTTCGGTTCCGCATGATGTCCCGGCGGCCGCACCAAGGCATAGGCATTGTCGGTCGCGCTCGTCATCACCGACTCGACTGCCGCGATCACACCGCCAGTGGAGAGCAATGCGATTTCATAACTGCCGGGACCAAATGGAGTCAGCTCGCCGGCATCACCGCCACGATCGGCCGACATCTCGCGAATCGAGGCGATGTATTCGCGAGTGTGAAAGCGCGCGAGGTCTTCCTCGCTGGCCGGCGCGGGCTTTATCGGATGCAGATGATCGAGGATTCCGGTCACCGCGAGGAGATTCCGAAACCGCCGCTTACTCTCGGGGTTCTCGAAGCCCTGACTCGGCTGCAGCGGAAACGATCCGCCGCCGGCGTCATGCCACATATAGAGTTCCTCGAAAACGAACCCGGTCTTGCGCTTGGGTGTCATGCCCTCGAATGTGCCCGAATTGGCCCTCGATTGAACAGCCCGCGATGCATTATATCCGCAGCGCCGCTGCCCTGAACGTCGGTCGGCTAGACGGTCGCATCGGAGCTAGTCGCAGGATATTCTTTGGTCGAATTTTCCCGGCCAACGGATTTTCAAGGTGCGAATGACGGAGGATCTTAACCGAATGTTTTGCCGTTCCTGGTACGCATTGACCGTTCCGATGATCTGCCTGCTGTGGTTGGCGACGTCTTCGTGTGCGCCTAACACGACCTCGGTCGCCGCGCCGGCGCCTACTCCTCTTGCGCCAATGGCCGGACTGCCCGCGCAACCGGTGACAGTTCAAAATCCGAATCTGCAACTGGTCGGGCAATGGTCCGCAACTTATCCAGGCGGGCCGTTTCGAGTTGATATCGAAAGAGATCCACTGCTCGGCCGCACGAACTATATCGCGACACTGATCGATGGCGGCTACGGGACTTTTCACGCCGGCTCAATTGTCTTCAAAGGAACGCCCGACGGCGTTGTGCCGACTCTCGTGGTGGGAACCCAGAAATGTCCCGACCCCGGCTACTACTCAGCCTTCGACGTGTCGATGACGATAACCGTGATCGACGCGAACAACTTCACCGAAGAGCTGGTGCAAAAGAATTCCTGCAAAGGGTATCCGGTCAAATTCACTCGCAGCGCTTCATCGGGAGCATCCTGACCGCCGGCTATAGCGACGCAATGCCTTGGGCTTAGGCTTTTTGCCCCGGCCGGGAATCGAACCCGGACTTGAGGTTCCGGAGACCTCCGTGATGTCCTTTTCACTACCGGGGCGAAGGCAGAGCCATGAAAGTATCGTGCGCGATGCGATCGAACAAGCCGCTAGTGCCGTCCGCGTGATCCACACGAGCCGCCACCCCAACAGATTCAGTGAGAAACGTCGGCGGTGCTTGCAAGCATCGATCTAACGGCAGTACACCAAGTTTGTATGAACATCAGCTCCATCAAACCTCCTGAACCTAACCTCACGTCTGAGGCGATGATCGCGCGCGCTCGCGCGATGCGCCCGATGCTGCGCGAGCAGCAGGCCGAATGCGAAAGGGCAGGGCGCATTCTGCCCGCGACCCACGAGCAATTCGTCACGGCGGGGTTTTATCGCATGATGCAGCCGCGACGCTTTGGCGGCTACGAATCCGACCTTCCCAACTATCATCGCGCGATGATCGAAGTCGCGCGCGGATGCCCGTCCAGCGGATGGGTGGTGACGCTCACCGCCGGTCATCCGATCATCCTGGCGCGCTTCGGTGAGCGCGCGCAGGTCGAGGCCTATGGCGCCGACGGCGACTTCCGCGCGCCCGCGACCGGCGCGCCGGTGATCATCGAGCGCGTGGACGGCGGCTACAAGGTCAAAGGTTTTTGGGACTACGCCTCGGGATGCGACGTCGGCACGCATTTCATCGGCCCCGGGATCCTGCCGGGCGCTCCCGGCGCGCCACCGCAACAGATGCTGCTGCTGCTCAAACCGAGCGAGTACACCATCGTCGATAACTGGCAGACGTTCGGGATGCAGGGGACGGGCTCCAGGCGCATCGTGGTCGAGAGGGAAATCATCGTGCCCGAGTACCGCACCACGCGCGGCGGCTTGACCGATGAAGTGCCGGCGCATCGAGGCATCGCGGGACTGGAGAACCCGCTCTATCACGGTCGCCTTGCGGCGTTCCTGGTGGGCGAGGCGACCGCGGTAATCGTCGGAACGGCGCGCGGCGCC
The DNA here is from genome assembly GCA_963761255.1 of uncultured delta proteobacterium. Classification (GTDB taxonomy): domain Bacteria; phylum Desulfobacterota; class Binatia; order Binatales; family Binataceae; genus DATGKG01. Next base: position 178,550 of record CAVXGH010000005.1, on the reverse strand, counting down.
ATCGACATCTACGAGGAGCTCGGCGCGAAGAAGCCGACCTATTTTCCGCCGTTCACGCGACGCAGCGAAAATTACGAGCATCAGGAACATCTCGGGCGCGCGTATGCGCTGGTCGATACGGCGGAGGCGGCGCTGCTGAAATTCGCCGACGACTACACCAATTTGTGCGCGGCGTGGATGCGCGAGGAGGCGAAATTCGGCGGCACCGAGGAGCGTGCCCTCATCGCGCGGCTGCAGCAGTGCGCGCAGATGTGCTGGGAGGCGGTCGAGCTGCTGTTCACTTCCAGTGGCACCAGCACTGGACGCGCGGATTCGATGCTGGGGCGACATTTTCGCGACCTCGCGGTGATGCGCACGCACGTAGTGCTGCAACATGCGCGCACCGTCGCCAACCTCGGCGCGCTGCGCTTCGGGCAGCCGCCGAAGACACCCCTATAGCAGGGTGTTGAAACACCCTGCGCAAAGATGGCTGCCCTCCTATAGTTCTCCCCCTCTGCGGGAGACTAGAGTGGGGGCTTAGGAAGCGACTATGTCACTATCGAAGCTCCTCCCCACGATGGTGGTCGGCAGCTATCCACAACCGGACTGGCTCATCGATCGCGAGAAGCTCAGCAAGTTCGTTCCGCGCACGCGGGTGCCTGAGCTGTGGCGAATTCCGGAGCCATGGTTGGAGCAGGCGCAGGATGACGCGACCATCGTGGCGATTCGAGAAATGGAACGCGCGGGCGTCGATATCATCAGCGACGGCGAGATTCGTCGCGAGAGCTACTCGAATAAATTTTCCAACGCGCTGGCCGGCCTCGATCGCGCGAAGGAAGGGACGCTGACGATCTCCAACGCGGGCCGCTCGGTGAGCATGCCGGTGCCGCTGTTTTCCGGGCCAGTGCGCCGCCTGGGTCCGGTAGAAGTGCGCGATGTGGCGTTTCTGCGCGCCAACACCGATCGCACGATCAAGATTACGCTGCCCGGCCCCTTCACGATGTCGGAGCAATCGGAAACCAGCCATCATCGTGATCGCGAGACCTTGGCGATGGAGCTCGCGGCAGCCGTGAACGAAGAGGTGCGCGACCTGTTCGCGGCCGGCGCCGACATAGTGCAGCTCGACGAGCCCTGGATGCAGCGCTTTCCCGAGCGCGCCAAACAGTACGGCGTGAAAGTCGTCAATCGGGCGCTTGAGGGCATCCGCGGAACGACCGCGATCCACATCTGCTTCGGCTATGCGGCGGTGGTTCCGAACAAGCCTTCGGCATACTCATTCCTGACCGAGTTCGAAGGATGCGCGGTCAACCAGGTCTCGATCGAGGCCGCGCAACCCAAGCTCGATCTCGCGGTGCTGCGCGAGATGCCGAGCAAAACCATGATCGTCGGGGTGCTCGACCTGAATGACAAGAACGTCGATACGCCCGAAGTTGTTGCCTCACGCATCGAGGCGGCGCTGAAGCACGTCCCCGCCGAACGCCTGATCCTCGCGCCTGATTGCGGGATGAAATATCTGCCGCGCGAAACCGCCTTCGGAAAACTTAAAGCGATGGTTGAAGGTGCGAACCTGGTCCGTGCGCGCCTCTGAGGCTCCCAAAGCATGAAGCAGTATGGACGCACCCTCAACCTCAAGGATGACCGCGCAGTCATAGAATCCTACCTCGAGTATCATCGCGCGGTGTGGCCGGAAGTCGAGACGGGCCTGCGCGCGATTGGCATCCATCGGATGCTGATCTGGATTCTCGGACGCCGCCTTTTCATGTTCATGGAAACCGACGACCGCTTCGATCCGCTACGCGATTTTGCGCGCTACGAGGCAAGCAGTCCGCGCATCAGGGAGTGGCAGGATTTGACGGCCTCGATGCAGGAGCCGGTGCCGGAAGCGATGCCCGGCGAGTTGTGGGCCGAGATGAAACTGGCCTACCGGCTGGAACGCTAGCTCTTCCACTCGATGCCGCCCGGAAATTCGAAGCGGTCCAATGACGCGGGCAGCATCTCGACGCTATATCCCGGCGCGGTAGGAGGCACGTAGCGGCCGTTGCGCATCACCACCGGATTCACGAAATGCTCGTGCAGATGATCCGCGAACTCGATCGCGCGATGCTCGAGGCTCGCGCCGATGCAGATGTAGTCGATCAGCGAAATGTGCTGCACGTATTCGCATAGGCCGATGCCGCCCGCATGAGGGCAGACCGGGACGCCAAACTTCGCCGCCAGCAGGAGCACCGCCAGCACCTCGTTGAGGCCGCCGAGACGGCACGCATCGACCTGGCAGAAATCGATCGCCTCGGCCTGCATCAACTGTTTGAAGATGACGCGATTCTGGCAATGCTCTCCCGTCGCGACGCCGATCGGATCGACGCCGGCGCGAATTGAGGCATGCCCGAGGATGTCATCGGGACTGGTCGGCTCTTCGATCCACAGCGGATTGAACTGCTTGAGCGGCTGCATGTAGGCGATGGCCTCATCGACATCCCAGGTCTGATTCGCGTCGAGCATCAACACCGAGTCATCACCGATTTCCTCGCGCATCACGGCGCATCGATGGACGTTCTCCTCGCTGTTGCGGCCGACCTTGATCTTGAAGCGCGTCCATCCGGCGGCGATTCCTTCGCGGCATAGCTCGCGCACGCGATCGTCCGAATAGCCCATCCATCCGGCTGAGGTGATGTAGGCGGGAAAGCCGTTGGCGATCATCTCGGCCTCGCGCCTGGCACGCGTCGGCGCGTTGCGGCGCAGGATCGCGAGGGCCTCATCTTCATCCAGCGCATCGGTGATGTAGCGGAAATCGATGCATGCGATGATCTCCTCGGGGGTCATGTCGGCGACCAGTTTCCAGACCGGCTTGCGCTTGATCTTCGCCCACAAGTCCCACGCCGCGTTGACGAGCGCGGCGGTTGCGAGATGAATCGCGCCTTTCTCGGGACCGATCCAGCGCAGTTGCGATTCCCCGGTGAGGCGACGCCAGAATCCGCGCATGTCCGCCGCGATGTCCTCGATCGTCATCCCCTTGATCAGCGGCGCGAGCGCGTTGGCCGCGGTCACGCAAACCTCGGTGCCGCGTCCGAGCGTGAAGGTCAGGCCGTGGCCTTTGAGGCCGTCGCTGTTGTCGGTGCCGAGGATGACGTAAGCGGCGGAATAATCCGGGTCGGTATGCATCGCGTCCGAGCCCGCCAGAGTGCGCGAGGTCGGCGTGCGGATGTCGCGAACGGTAACCGAAGTAATGGTATGCGTCATGTTTTTTGAGCCATCAGTGCGTTGGATTTTGGCGAAAATAGCGGAGGAGACTTTATGCGCGCGATTTGCCCTGGTTTTGCGGTTTCGTCATTCTATATGTATGAGCCACTTCCATCATCGTTTTACCGTTATCCTGTTGAGCTCAATGAGTTGTCTGGCATCGACTGGATGTTTTTCCTGCACTGAGGTGCATACCCCTCCCGCCCAGGTCGTGGTCCAGCCTCAATCGCCGCCGCCCCCCGCGGTAGTCGTTCCGGCACCGGTGGTACCGCCGCCCGGCAGTTCCAGTTCGAGCACGACGACCACTACCACGACCAGCAGCCCGTAAGCATTGGTTGCGAAGCCGTCGTAGTCATCTCGCGACGCATGCTAGCATCGCGCGTTTGTAAGCGTCGATGACCCGGTCCGCGAAATCGCCACGAGCGTGGCCCAAAGATTTGCAGCAGCGCTGGCCGCTGCCGTCGAAGCCGCGTCTCATCGTCGTGATCGGCGCGGGCAGCATCGTGCGCGACGCGCATCTGCCGGTCTATCGACGGCTTAGCTTTCCGGTCGCGGGAATTTTCGATGTGAATGTCGTCGCTGCGCGCGCGCGTGCCGAGGCGTTCGGTATCCCGCGCGTGTTTGCCTCACTGGAGGAGGCCGCGCAAACTCCCGGCGCGGTCTTCGATGTCGCCATCCCCCCGGATGCGATCGGCGGGGTGCTGGAGCGTCTTCCAGCCGGTGCTCCGGTGCTGATCCAGAAGCCGATGGGGCGCGACCTTGCCGAGGCGCGACGGATTCTCGCGATCGTGCGCGAGCGTCACCTCATCGCCGCGATGAATTTTCAGTTGCGCTTCGCGCCCAACATGCTGGCGCTGCGCGAGGCGCTCACTCGGGGTCTGCTCGGCGACATCCTCGATATCGAGGTGCGCATCAACCTGCATACGCCGTGGGAATATTGGGCTTTTCTCAAGGGCGTGCCGCGCCTCGAAATCCTGATGCATTCGATCCACTACCTTGACCTCATCCGGTCGCTGTTCGGCGAGCCGCGCGGCGTGTACTGCCGCGGCGCGCGCCATCCGCGGACGCCCGACTATGCCGACACGCGCACCAGCATCATCCTCGATTATGGCGATACGATTCGCGCGAGCCTGACCATGAATCATGCGCATCGATACGGTTCGCGCTTCGCGGTCTCGGAACTGAAGGTCGAAGGCACCGAGGGCGCGGCGATCGCGAAGATGGGCGTCAACCTGAACTATCCGAAGGGCGAGCCCGACACGCTGGAAGTGGCGCATGACAATTCTGCATGGCAAACGATCGCGCTGCGCGGGTCCTGGTTCCTCGAAGGCTTCGAGGGACCGATGGCGAATCTTCAGCGCTTCATTGCGTGTGAAGATACTGCGCTGATGTCGCCCATCGACGATGCATGCCGAACGATGGCGCTGGTCGAGGCGTGCTATGAATCGAGCGCGCGCGGAGGTCATGCGATCGCGCGCATCGACTGAGCGCTACTCCTTGCGGGGGCGGCCGCGACGGCGACGCGGCGCCGACGGAGGCTCGACCGCTTCGCCTTCCTCGGGCCCGAACGGACTCAGGTCCGAGAGCGGACTTTCGTCGTCATCGGCGGCTTTCGGACGGCGCACCGGCTCCGCCGCCGCCTCGTCGGTGGCGCCCCACGGCTGCTCGTCAACCGGCATCATCCGGCCCTCACCGCGGAAGCGGGGAGTTTGGCGTTTTTGCTGGCAATCGACGCAGTAAATCGCGAACGGCACGGCCATCAGGCGCTCGACGGGAATCCCCTCGCCGCACTCCGCGCAGGTGCCGTAGTTGCCACGCTCGAGCCTGCCCAGCGCCTGGTCGATGTAGCGCAGGCGTTCCTCGGCGCGCTCGATGAGATTGGCCTTGGTTTCGGCATCGGTGCTCAAGCGGGCGACATCCATTTCGTCGCCCTGCTGCAGGACCGCATCGCGCTGGTCGCGGCGGAAATCGCTGACGCGCTCGTAGGTCTCATCGCGCAGACGGGTAAGCATTTCGCGCAGCATTTTCTGCCGGCGATCTTCAGACATCTTGGTTTCGGTACGCATAACAGGCCCGCGTTTGGGTTTTTGGGCCGCCATCTCCACCTCTGATTCGCCGGTCGCTGGGAGGTGATAAATCGCGCGTCACCTTCGCGCAGCGGTCGGCCGGTCGCTCTGGTTTTACAATTTGCAGCCGAGAATGTAACCACGAGCGCCTAAAAAGGATACGCTTTTCGATAAATTCAACAATAAGGCACCGTAAAATTTCCGCCCGCGATGATTCATCCTGCGGTTCAAGGGTTTTTTGCGCGCCAGAGACGTCGCGGCAGGCCCCAGCGGCGAAGATCGGCGGCAAGCAGATGCGGGAACTCCATCAATGCCGGAAGCGGGTCGTCCAGAGCGAAGATGGAGAACTCGAGCGGGCGGCGCAGCGAATCCAGGTAGCCGCGAAGGGTCATCGAGCCGTCCCGCAATCCGCGTGCGGCCGCGAAAACATCGGTCGCCATCCTCACCCAGCGGACGCCGGCGACGCCTCGCACCGGCTCGACGGCTTCGCATCGAGATAGTCGATACATAAGGTAGGGAAAATCGACTCCAGCGCGATAGCCGAGCGACATCCATCGCCACACCCGCGGATTGATATCGAGCAGCTTCAGCTTCCGGTCGCGCGGGTCGCGCTTGAACTCCACTTCGACGATGCCGGTGAAGCTCATCGCATCGAGCAACTGACGCGCGGCCGTTTCGACCTCGGGAAGCTCGATGCTCTCGACCAGCGAGCTGCAGCGGCCGAAATCAACCGGATATTGCCGCAATCGGCGTGCGACCAGGCTCGCGAGAGGCACCCCATCGCGGCATAGCGCGGCGAATGAGAACTGATTGTGGTTGGCACCGGGAATCAGCTCTTGAACCATTATCGAGGCCGGATCGACCATCGAAAGCGCCTCGCGATAGCGCCTCATCAGCTCATCACGAGTGCGGACCTTCCACGCTTTCGCGCGAATGAAAGCATTCCACTTAGTCTTCACCGCGGGCTTCAGGATGGCGGGGTAATCGAGATCGAGTCGCAGCAGATCATCAGCATCGCGCGGATAGAAAGTGCGAGGATGGTTGACGCCGACGCGGTCCGCCAGCGCATAGCATCGGCGCTTATCGATGGCATCGGTGACCACTTCGAGTGGCGAGGTGGCCAGTTGGAAGGCGCCAGCCAAAGCTTCGCGATGACGCGCTATCAGTTCGGCGGAGGTATCGCTGCCGGCGATTAGCGCCCATCCCTCGAGATGATGCCGATGCGCCATCGCAACGAGGTATTCCGCCTGCTGTTGCGAGGGCAGCGAAGCCTGCCACGGGATGCAACCGTGTACATAACGCGAGCTGACCGCGACCCGTAGTTCTCCCGCGACAATCCAAACCGGAATGCCACGCCGGCCGAGGCTGCGCGCGATCGCGAGCGCGCCGTGCCCGCCGCCGAGGACCAGGGCGCCCTCGCGCGCGGTGGTTTTTTGGGCCTCGGGAGCTATCGGCAACTCGACGCGAAACAGGGATGGGCGGATACTAATCTATGTAACGATTTGGTGGTCAAGCTTCTGACCTTGGAGAAGTACCCGATGCAGGAAAAAATTCAAGTAGGCTTCCAGGCGTTCACTTCCGATGGCGGCGAGGAGTTCGGCGCCGTCCGCCACGTCTCGCCCACCGAGCTGACCGTCTATGTCGAGAACGCGGGGGACTTTACGATCCCGATGAGCGCCGTCGAGGCGGTGCACTTCGAGAAGGTGGTGGTGAACTGCGCGAAGCTCGATCCGCGCCTTCGCCGCGCTATCGGTCATGCACACGCGAAGGAAGAACCGGGCGCGTGATCGACATTCTGCTCAGATGATCCACCCAGGCCTCGAAAGGCTACTAATAATCGATCGGGGGCGGGATGACGTTGTGCTTGTTGCATCCGGCACAGGTGAGGATGAGACGCACCGGCATCCGATTTCGCAGCAGCGCGGCGGCGGCCACATAAAGGTCCTTCGGCGCGACCGATTGCGCCAGCACGCTTCCACATGAACCGCAGACGAGGTCCTGCTCGCCGGTTTTGATGATCGGGGGCAGCGAATGGAACTCGAGCGACGTATCGGTCGGTTCCGGCTCATCGATCAAGGTCAGAATCTTTCGTAGCTTTGGCATATGCGCTCGTCGGCGCAGTATAGGCAGGGAATCGCGAGAGCGGGTAGGGCGATGATGGTGGCGCGCCTTGAGGGATTTGAACCCCCGACCCTCAGATCCGTAGTCTGATGCTCTAATCCGCTGAGCTAAAGGCGCGCTGATCGATGCGTCGTGGAACGAGCACTTTACAACGCGGAGCGGTCACTTTGGAAGATGCGCCGCGCCCTCGCAAGGTGCCCGTCGCATCCGCGATGGTGGCGAGGTTTGATGCTACGTCGCCAGGCGCACGTTCAGCTTTCCGTAGCGGCTGCTCCCGAGGGTTCCATTCACCAGCGCAGACGGCAGGCTCTCGAGGCCCATCAAGGTGGTCGTCGGCGCTTTCAGCCTGCCATCTTTGAGATAACTCGCCAATTCCGCTTCGGCGCGGCGGCGCTGACAATAGTAGTCGAAGACCAAAAGGAACACCGGCCGGAGGTCATAGTCCGTGCACCTTTTTTTCAGTTCCGGCGTGAGTTCATCGTCGCGCGCGATAGTCTGCCCCGGGACCATCGAGTCGTAGGTCGAAAGATTGCCGTAGTCGTACCATCGCGCGCCCGCCTTCATGAGCGGAATGGTGGCCTGCGCGACGGCGCCTCCGATCGCATCGGAAAAGAAATCCACCCCATCGGGGCACGCCGATGCGAGGTTCCTGGCGACATTCGGGTCCTTATAATCCACCGCGCCATCGAATCCGATCTCATCGATGAGCCAGCGGCATTTCTCGGGGCCGCCACCGAAGCCGATCACGCGGCATCCTTGCAGCTTCGCGAGCTGGCCGACGATTACACCACATGCGCCGGTCGCTCCGCCTACCACCACGGTCTCGCCCGGCCGCAGCTTGCCGAATTCCTGGACGCCGAAAAATGCGGTCAGCCCGGTTATGCCTAAGACGCCGAGGAGCCATTCCTCGGAATAGTCGGGCGTGCATTTGTAGACGAATTCGGACGGTCGTAGCTGTTGATGATGGAATAATCCTGCCAGCCCAGGTCGCCATGAACGAGGTCGCCGCGCCGGAATCTCCCATCGGTGGATTCCACCACCTCGCCGAGGCCGAAGCCCGCCATCACGTCGCCGAGTTGAATCTGTGGCCGGTAGGTCTGCATCGCAAAGTACACCCGATTAGCCGGATCGAGTGAGATGAGCTTGTTGCGGACCAGCGCCTGGCCTTGGCGAATCTTCGGCAGCGGGGTTTCCCGCAGCGAGAAATTATCGGTCCTGAGATTGCCCGTGATGGGCTCGGCATAGATCCATTGGCGGTTTACACCTGGCACGGTTCGCGTTCCTCTGCGGTTACGATAGCGCGCCCGATGCGGTTTGGGAAAATCGATGGCCTAGTTCGGTCCGCAGTCCTTGGCGCCGGTCGTGTTATCGATACAGCATGAAGTCTTGAAGATGCCGTTCCACGACGTGTAGTCCACCGTGTTTGCAGGTTGCTCGGGCAGATAGGCTTGCATGACCGCGACGCAGGCGGCTTCGGTGGCGAAGGGTCCCATCGGAATGTCGTTGACGAAGACCTGGTTGGTGGGACCGGCGCTGCTGACGTGGGTCGCGATGAAAGACCATGAGTCAGTATCCAATACCGAAGGATTGGCGCGCCGCAAAGAGGACGCATAGGCAGGCATCGCGATGGCTAGCGTCAGAGTTAGACACAGGGTCAGATTTTTCAGGAGCATGGTGACGTCCTCCCATTGACGTTTGCAGCCGAACTACTATTTGACGTTTTTATGCGCTCTTTGTTCAACCGCCTGTGTGCTTTACCACCCCACCTCGAAGAAGCGCCGGGTAGGCGTCAGAGCTATGGTGCCTATCCAAAGGGGGTGAAATTTCCCGGCGAAATCGGATAACGCGTAAGCTGGTGGTGAGTAATTTGCGCTATCCGCAGTCCGAGTTCCTTGACTCTACGTGATCCGCGCGTGATATGGCTGTGCGAATGCCGCCCCTGCGGGAACCTCATGCGGCCTGATCCGCACCGCTCAAAATCGCGGCAAAACGATTCTTCAATTTCACATATAGGAAGGCGATCACCATGACACGAGGGACATCTTTGCGATTTACGGCCGGTCTCGTCTTTGCCCTGATTGTTTCGCTCAGCGTGACGGCGCCGGCATCGGCGACCCAGAAAAAATTCAAATACTCACTCACTGCCGATTCCTCGAGTTCGGTGATCGCTTTGCCTCCGAACATCCCGGTAATAGTGGTTGGAAATGAGATCAGTATTCCCAGCGATGACGGAGTCCTCCAGATGGTCATATCGAACCTCAGCGGAGGTCTCACCTGGTCCGGGTCGAGTGTAGCCGATGGACCGAAATCATCTGCATTAGACGGCGCGACCGGCGACCTCATCATGTCGCTGGATAGGACCAGCCAGGTACAAGTAACCATCCAGTTTGTCCTGAGCAAGAAGGGCGTTGGCGGGACTTTCGGGCTGGTGATCAAAAATCTCAGCGCCAGCACGGCGAGCGGACAGGTAACGCTTATCTATTAGTCCGAGGTTCCATCGACACCCATCCTGCCGATCAGAACCACCGGTATCAGATGCCTCGCGAGTCCTTTGCTGACGCGCGAGTTCCGGGCGGCTGGTTCGCCGAACCCCAGTGCCTATGTGGTTAGTTTGATATGGCCGGAGAAGCCGACGGGGTTGGAGTAGGCGTCGCCGATGGAGTTTCACTCGGCGTGGCGGAAGCAGTGCTCAGGATGTTCGCCGGCAACTCGAACGGTACCCCTTCGCCATAGGAGGCCACCCGCTGAATCTTGTTGTCACGTCCATAGGTGACGACAAAAGTCCGGACCTCAGGCTGGGTCGCGCTTTCGACCGGCGTCGCGACCAGCTCCCATAGAAAAAGCGTCAGCATGTCGGCGACAATCTGCAATGCCGACCATCCAGCCTTGCTCGCCTTGGTCTCGCTGGTGATGGCGATCTTATAGACATCAACCTGGCCGCCGTCATTGGTCGGATAATTCTGCTCCGGCAGTCCGAGTTCCTGCAGGACCTCAGTCCGATCATTTCCAGGTTCCATGACGTTCACATTCTTATGCAGCGGCCGCTCCGCCTGCATGAAAATGGAGCAGCTTTGCGCGATCAGAAAAGCGACGGCTATCCCGCCGGCGACTAAGATTCTGAGTAGCCGATTTCGAGCACTCACAGGTTGGTCGCCGCAGGTCCTGTGGAGGGCGCCGCTTTCGTATCATCCGAGCTAGGCCTGCTCGCCGTCAAAGCGTCGCGCGCCGGCGGCTGCGGGGGTGCGGCGGCCTGCGGGACCGGCGGCCGGTGCGCTCTGCGTGATGGAAGCGGCGCCGGTCTGCGGATGCGCCTAGGCCACGAGCGCCGGCGACACCGAATCGGGCTTCAGCGTATGCGCCGCGCCGGTCGAGTAGTCGACGATGAGGCCGACGAGGCCGCCCATCAGGATGTTTCCCGCGATCCATCCGCTGGTCCCTTGCGCGATGCTTTCCTCGTCGCTGAGTTAGCCGTCTTTCTCGATAGTGACCGAATGTGGCTCGCCGCGCTTCAGATCGATCGAGGTAGGCGTGGTGCCGATGGGGATGCCATCGACTTTTGCCATCGCGCCGGGCGGATCGCTGGCGATTTCAACCCGCTCAGTGCTGCCATTAACTATCGTCGCGCAGCCGGACGCGATAACGGCCGCGGCCGCGAACAAAGAAAGACAGATACTTCCCATGCCTCCCCCAGACTTGATGACGCTTCGGTTCGTCAATAATAGCGGTATTTTCCAATCTGTCCACCTGAGGTGGACAGATTGGCAACCGGAAGCAGGGAACCACGGAGGTGCGCGCAGCGGCGAGCATTTTTCTCGGCTTTCTGATCCGCGATTAACTGCGGCATCGTTTTTCGGTACAATTCGGCACGTCGCAGGATTTCCTCTTGATTTTGGGATTTTCCTTCGCCGGCGCACTGAGTCCCGTAGTCATCTTCCTGATTCTGGACAGCTGGATCGGGGAGCGGCTGTATCCGCCGAAGCCCGCAGAAAAGCCCGCCAGTCCGCAAGCCAACTAGCTCTGATTCGCATGAACCAGGTCTAACGAAGCGCTCAAATAGCGATCTTGAGCGCAATCTCGGCGAAAGGGACCCGCGGCACTTTGACCTTGCGCTTGCCGCGTGGCTGCTTTGAGATTTGCACCAGGCCGTGGCGCTCGAGAATTTCGATATCTTGCTGCACGTTCTTAAAATCGCGTTCCAGCATTTTCGCAAGTTCATAGAGCGAGCGGGGATGACGAGCGCGGATAGTGCGCATCAGCATGAGCCGTTCGCGAGTGAGAAAGTTCCGCACCGCCTCGATGCTGGTGAAACCGACCTCGCCAGGTGACATCTTAGGCGTCCTTTGATCCTTTCGGACCGCCTCGAAGGTCCCGGCGAAATCGTCGGCGACATCGTTGAGCGGCCGGATTGAGAACGTCACCGTCTTCATTTTAGTTCTCCCGCAATCGTGGCCGCCTGTATGAGGAAATCGGCCACCAGCTGTCTGCCGCTTACGAACGGATATGGTTCCTCGCGCGTGCCGATATGCCGATGGTGTCCTTTCGGATGATGATTGTCGTAGAGCAACGCTGGCGCCTCTTCACCTGACCTGACGAATGCGAGCCGATATCGGACGGCCTCGGGATAGCGGGCGCTGCGGACGACCTTCCAAAGCACCATTTCATAAAGGTTGCCGCGCTCATCGGTCCACTTGCGCTGCAAAATTAGTATCGCCCGCGCCATGGTCGGCCGCTCCTACATGGCATCCTACACCATGTAGAGGGTGTCTGTCATTACGGGATTCTTGTTCATCCGTGATGACGCTGATCCTTTTGGATTGAATTCGGCCAAGCCGACATATTTCAGCCGCCAGAAAGGATGTTCCTAGGAACATCGATTCGACACTATCGCGACGCGAAAATGGGGGCGCTGCGCGCGATCAGGATTCGAACGGGGCGTTCCCGAACGCCCCCTACGGCACGCAGCTTCCTGCTAATTCTTGATAGATCGGAGAATTCGACAGGCAGAAGAGAAGAATAAACCACAGAGGCACGGAGACACTGAGTCAGCAGCCAGAGAAGACCGGCGGCCTATTTTCTGAACCCTTGTGTCTCTGTGCCTCTGTGGTGAACCTCTTCGTTGTGCTGTGGGCGAGGTGGCGCCGGTACGGACCCGTTTTCGATTTTCCACTCCTCGGGGCCTACCGCGAGCGCTTCCCGCCAGCCGCCGGGGGCGGAACCAATCACGATTTCCGCGTTGGGGTGGCAGAAGCGAGAGACTTCTTCACATCCTTGATGGTGATGAATAACAGCCTCGGGTCATCGATCGATGACTCGAAGCCCAACCGTTTGTAGAACGCCGAGAGAGTGTCGTCTTTGGCGCGAACCATAATGGCGCGGACGCCAATAGCCTCTGCGACGATGACCGTGCGTTCAAAGGAATCACGGATTAGAAAGCGTGCGAGTCCTTGTCCCTGGTGCCGCAGGTTGACGCCGAGCCGGCCAATCAGAACCACTGGAATCGGATGTCCCGCGAGGCCTCGGCCGATCCGCGCCGGCGCGCCCGCGTATTCCACGCTTGCGGCAGAGAGGCAGTAGTAACCGGCAATCGCGCGGGGCGGTTCATCGATGGCGAGATAGACCCGCGCCGCGCCACTGGTATGGTTTTGCCAAGCGTACCTTTGCAGCCACTGGTTGAGCGCGGATTCGCCGCAATCAAAAGAATCCGCCAACGGCAGGTCGCGAGCCTCGAGAGGACGTGGCTTTTCCAACGGGACCTAGTCCCAGGGAGTCTTTTCGCCAAATAGGTTGACCAATTCGGGGACTGCCCTGGCCCTGCGGTTCAATGACTTGTTGAGCTGCTCCCAGCCCTGTCGATCGAGCAACAGCGTCTTGGCATCGAGCAGCGCACTCTCCGCCGATCGGCGAGCCGATTCGAGAATGAAGTCGCTGACCGATTGCTGTTGCGCCTTGGCGGCACGACGAATCAGAAGGTCTTGTTCCGGCGTCGTCCGGAGATTAATGCGTGCTGTTTTCGGCGAGGCCATGGTGCCCATTGTACGTACAGAATGTGAACGGGGCAAGGGAGAGGAAGAATGAACCACGGAGGCACGGAGACACAGAGTCAGCAGCCACCGAAATCCGGCGTGCTTAATTTGAACCGTGTCTCTGTGCCTCTGTGGTGAAACTCTTCGGTGCGCTATCGCGAGGTCGCGTCAGCTTGCGAGCCCACGTCGCTCAGCGCGTCGTTCATCTCGGAAAGGCGGCGGCGCAGTTCGGAGGGAACGGTGGAGCCGATCTTGTCGAAGAATTCGGAGGCCGATTTGGTTTCGATTTTCCACTCCTCGGGACGCACCGCCAATGCTTCACGGAGATCGTCGGGGGCGATTTCGAGGCCGGTCAGGTCGAGGTCGGTGACATCGGGGACCGAGCCGACCGCGGTTTTGCGCGCCGGAATCCGATCGTTGATGCGATCGAGCATCCACTTCAGCACGCGCATGTTCTCGCTGTAGCCCGGCCACAGGAAGTTGCCCTTGGCGCCCTTGCGGAACCAGTTCACCATGAAAATTTTGGGCGGATTCTTGATGAGGTCGCGCATCGCCAGCCAATGCGACCAGTAGTCACCCATGTTGTAACCGCAGAACGGCAGCATCGCCATCGGATCGCGCCGCACGATGCCAACTTCGCCGGCCGCCGCCGCGGTGGTTTCCGAGCCCATCGTTGCGCCCATGAAAACCCCGTGCGACCAATCCGATGACTCCATGACTAGCGGCGTGGTGGTGGCGCGGCGTCCGCCGAACACGATTGCCGAGATCGGCACGCCCTGCGGATCGTTCGCCTTGGGCGAGAGCACCGGATTGTTGGTCATCGGCGTGGTGAAGCGGCTGTTCGGATGCGCGGCCTTGGTTCCCGACTTGGGATCCCAGGGCTTGCCCTGCCAATCGAGGAGACCGGCGGGCGGCGGCACGTCCATCCCTTCCCACCACACGTCGCCGTCGGGAGTCATCGCGACGTTGGTGAAAATGGAATCGTGGCCGAGCGACTTCATCGCGTTGTAGTTGGATTTTTCGCTGGTACCGGGCGCGACGCCGAAGTACCCGTTCTCGGGATTGATGGCCCACAGGCGGCCATCGGGACCGACGCGCAGCCACGCGATGTCATCGCCGAGGGTGAAAATTTTCCATCCGGCTTTCGCAAACGCGGGCGGCGGCTGCAGCATCGCGAGGTTGGTCTTGCCGCATGCGCTCGGGAACGCCGCCGCGATGTAGGTGGTGTTGCCGCTGGGATCCTGAACGCCGAGGAGGAGCATGTGCTCGGCGAGCCATCCTTCGCGTCTGCCGAGCGAACTCGCGATGCGCAGCGCGAAGCATTTCTTGCTGAGCAGCGCGTTGCCGCCATAGCCGCTGCCGGCCGACCAGATGGTGTTGTCCTGGGGAAAATGACAAATCAGGCGCCGCTCGGGATTCTGATCGAGCGTGCAATGCAGTCCCTTGTTGAAGTCGTCGGAGGCGCCGAGCTGTTCGAGCGCGGCGGCGCCCATGCGCGTCATGATGCGCATGCTGAGCGCGACGTAAATGCTATCGGTGATCTCGACGCCGACCTTCGACAGCGGCGAACCGAGCGGCCCCATCACATAGGGGATGACGTACATGGTGCGCCCGCGCATCGAGCCCTCGAACCATCCGCGCAACTTGGCGTAGGTCGCGGCGGGATCGCTCCAGTTGTTGGTCGGGCCGGCCTCTTCCTTGGTCGGCGTGCATACAAAGGTGAGCTGTTCGGTGCGCGCGACGTCGTTGGGATTGGAGCGATGGAGGTAGCAATTGGGGCGTTTTTCGTGGTTGAGCGGGATGAGGACGCCCTCGCGGACGGCCTGCTCGGTGAAGCGCTGACGCTCGGCCTCGGAACCATCGCACCAGACGATGTGGTCCGGCTGCATGAGCTCGGCGGACTCGGCGACCCATTGCGCGAGCGCGCTGCTTTTAGTGTGAGCAGTACCGTTCAGATTCTGAGACATCCTTGGTCATTCCTTGGGGACGGGATCGGGTGCAACCATGCAAAAAGCAATAAGTTCCGCGCGCCGGCCCCGTCGGCATAGGGGAAACTTACCGCACAATAAGGGGATGAGTGTAACATTAAAATTAATAATCCTGCAACCAGAGCGAAGGCATTATAAGGCTGGCTTCTATGGCGAAGCGCTCTATAGGGCTCCATTGGGCACAGGAGGGCATTTTGCCATAAAAACGGCCGACCCGATTTTCGCGAGCCGGCCGCATCGTAGCTTCGATGTCGTCAGTATGCCGCGCTCTTGCGCGCCGACTCCACGAGCCGGGCAATCTCCTCTTCGGTGAAGCCGGCGAGCATCCGCGCTTCCTTCGCGATGGTCAGCAGCATGCCGTCATCGACTTTGAGGTCCTCGGCCGCGCGACGTCCGCCGCGGAAGTTGAAGACTTCGTCGACCATCTCTTGAAACGCGAGCGCGCGACTGAGGCGCTCGGGGTCGCCCTCGGTCAGCTTGCGCATCCACTTCGATCCCATCCGGACATGCGTAATCTCATCGGCGAGGACATAGTCCACCGCCTGCTCGATGACCTTGTCGCCGTTGCGCTGGGCGATGCGGATGAGCTGATCGAAGACATCGCACGCGAGCCCCTCGAGGCCGCGATTGATGCCCGCGACGCGCGCGGCAGGATCTTCGGCCTGGGTGCATCGCCAGAGGATTTCGGTTTCGACATAATCGCCAGCCTCGCCGCCCATGTATTCGAGGAGGCGCTTGAAAATTTCGACGTGGCGCGATTCGTCCCAGACCTGGCGCGCCATGTCGAGCTGGAATTCCCATGGCGCATCGGGGAAGTCGAACAGCGTGCGGCCCGCGGCCTCCATCGCCTGGAACTCCCCGGTCATGATGCCGTGCAGGCGCGAGCGCAGCGTTTCCTCATCGAAGGGCAGGGGACGGCCTTCGAGGCCCTGCTCCTCGCGAATCTCGCGGACCTGCCTACCGCGCATCACGACGAAATTGTCCGGCCTCGCGAGTTTGTCGACTGGAATGAATTTCTGCATCTTACGCTCCAGAGAGATTCTTTACCGGGTCCATCCTGAACGTGCATCTGAGAGGTCGGCGGCTTCCCAGATGAGCCATCGATCGCCGTCAGGGCCGAGCCGAAATTGCACGATGAACGGCTTCGCATCCGCGCCGATCAGCTTCGCCTTGATCCAATAATGTTCGCTGGTACGCGCCGTTGCGAGCACCTTCTTATCACTGTATCTGCCCGCCTTCACCGATGCGCCGATCTTCGCGACCTCATCCTTCGCAGTGTCGACCGCCATCGCGACGAGGTCGCTACTTCTTCCATTGGCGAGCAAATCTAGGATGTGTGCGACGGCATCGTGGAGGCTTCGCGGAATCGGCTTACGATGCCCGATGGGCTGCGGACCCATCACATTGTCGCGATATCCCATGTCCGGCATCAGTTCGCTCCACGTCCTGCGCTGTTGGCCGAGCGCAAGGCTTTGGGTACTTCGATGTCGCTCCAGGGCGAGCGCTTGCCGGTGAGGTCCTCGGTATCTGCGATGCGCCATGCGCCGTTTTCCTCGCGCCATCGATTTACCATGACGAGAGGTTCAGCATCGGTAAGGAAGCGGATCTTCGACATATGCTGCTCGCCGATGCGCGCGCGCGCGAGCTTGATGATTTCTTTGATCGATCCTTTTTTTATTTTTGCAACGAATTGCTCGTGAGCATTGTTTACGCCCGACAGAAAAGCGTTTGCCGCAGCGAGATCGCCCTTCTGGATGGCGCGAGCATGTAAGTCGATCGCGCTATCTAACTCGGGAAACTCCGCATGTCCTTTCATAGCCATGCTAACTCCGCCCGACCTTGCGACGATGCGCGTCCTCGTCGCCCTCGGCGAATCCGGTAACGCCACCTGCAGTTGCGAGGAGTTCCTCCAGATGCGCTTCCCATTCGCTCGCGCGATGATGCTTCTCGCGCGTATCGAGGAGATCGCTCAGCAACACTAGGCCACGTTCGACGTGCAACTTTTCTTCCTCGACCAGCCGCTGCAGGATGCGCGTGGTTGGGGGCTCATAGACAGGATTAGTGGTCGCGACGTGCGCGCTGTAATGCGAAATCAGATGCGGCTTCAGTACCCGATAAATCCCGACCAGCCGCTCGATGGTGTCCTCCCACTCTTCCTTGTCCTCGATGGCGTTCATGAAGGTGACGAACTCGGCATTGGGCGGCTTGGATGCAATCTGGGCGCGCAACTCCGGCAGCCGTTTGCCGAGCGCATCGGCATGCAGCGCGTCCTCGTAAACCTGGCGCGCCATTTCGAGCTTCACCTCGATTTGCGGCGTGAGCGCGATCCATCCCGCCATCATCCGCATCATGCGCTCTTCGGCGTAGCGATAGTTGGTGATGTAGATCGCGCCCTGGCGAACGCTGTAGACGCCATCCATCGTGCGCCGATCGTAAAATGCCATCCTCAATTCTCCTGTGACGCCGGATTCCGCGCCAGAAAGCGTCCCTCGATGATCCCCGCGATCTCACGCCAGTAGGCGTCCTTGTCGATATGCTTCAGCGCATTCGCGCCGGTCGCCCATCCCGCGCATAGCATATGAATGGCGTGGACGACGCTTTGCAAATCATCAAAATGGATGACGCCGGCCTCGCGCCCGCGTTCGAGCACCTGCGCGACCGCGCCATGATATTCGTCGGTGATCTTGCCGAGCGCGCGGCGATGCTCGGGGCGCCGCGCGAGATAGCGCACCTCATGATTCATGACCGCGAAGGCCTCGCGATAGCGATCGATCACGTCGAGGATCGTGCGCATGATTTCGAGCAACTCACGGCGCGGGTCGCCTTCGGTGCGCTCGCGGATGTCGGGCAGACTTTCGACCAGTTCGGCGACCATCGACTCGGCGATCAATATAAGGATGTCTTC
Source organism: uncultured delta proteobacterium (assembly GCA_963761255.1). Lineage (GTDB taxonomy): Bacteria > Desulfobacterota > Binatia > Binatales > Binataceae > DATGKG01. The sequence goes on along the minus strand of CAVXGH010000005.1, from coordinate 160,231 downwards.
TTTGCCCTGGAGGTAGACATAGATGGAGCCGGCGGCGAGGCCCGCCTCAAGCGCGAGCTCCTTCACGCTGGCTTCGTGAAACGATTTGCGCGAGAGCACGCGGCATGCGGCGAGAAAAATCTGGCGGCGCCGGGCTTTGACCAGCGCCTCATCCTGGGGTTGTGATCGGGCGGCTTCGGGCATCGTGTGAGGAGGGCGACGATGTATCGATCCGCGCCATCCGTCAGGGACCAGTTCTAATGAACGTTCATTCAATGGTCAAGGGTGCGAGTCGCGACGCCTCATGCTATGCTTCGGCAGGTCACGGCCAGCGCTCATGAAGACGCAGAAGAAAACCAAATCGCGAAAGCCGGCCGCCGCCACACCGAAGAAGCCTCGCCGACCTGCGAAATCCAATGGCGCGGCAGCCCAACCGCTATTTGATCACCGAGCGGTCGAGCATCGTTTCATTGCGGAACACCCTGAAGCATTCCAGCCGTTCATCGGCGAGTGGGTGGTGCTCGAAGGTGAATCGATCGTGGCCCATGGCCATGATGCCCCGGTGGTTGCGAACGAAGCTCGAGCTCGAGGCGTGGCGGTTCCGTACATCTTTAGAGTACCGCCCAAGCGAGAACCCAACGTGGGATACCTTTAAGTATTGGTTTCGGTCACCTACCAGTTCCGAATCCCGTATTTGCGGCAACTAGATGGATCGCTGGTGCCGGCACTGGTGATCCAATTACAAAATCCAAGTACCGGTGCGAAGACCCTGGAAACGCATGCGGAGCTGGATTCCGGAGCGAAATACTCGCTCCTCGATGGTCAACTGGCAGTCGATATAGGACTCGATCTCTTCAGTGGACAACATTTCGCATTCGAACTGGCCAACGGAGTTTCATTGGATGCGCGGATTTTGCCAGTGGTACTCTCACACGGCGAACTCGGACAATTCCGTCTTCAAGCGCGTTTCAGTACCGGCCCGTTGCGCCGGAACATCCTCGGGCGAGATTTCTTCGATTTGCTGCCGGTAGGCTTCGATGAGCATCACTCCGAGGTCTATCTCGGCGCCCCACATTGAATGGGTTGGATAAATTACCAAACGAAGCCAAATAATCCAATGGAAATAAGGATTTCTTGAAAATAGATGATGCGAATCGAGGCCATTTCGGCAGAATTCACCTTGGAATCCCCATTAAACCGGGGTTGCAAATGCGTAAAAACAAACCCACTTAAGGATACGGCTGCCGCGATGATCCGGAACCGCAAAAATGCGAAAACAAACCCATTAAATGCCCGGATTTGTTGAAGTTTTCTTCCCGATGAACCACGACACGAAGGGTTAGATGCCGAATCAAGAAGCCAAGCCACACTTCCTTAAACCGACCGCCACGGATCGCGCTTTCAGCAATATCTTCGGGGGGCTGGTCAGGCTGGGAATTGGCTTCAAACATAACTTTATACTTGAAGTTCGGGGGCGGAAGAGCGGGAAGGTCTTTTCCACCCCGGTCAATCTGCTGACCTATGGCGGCAAAACCTATCTATGCGCCAGCCGCGGTGAGACTCAGTGGGTTCGCAACGCCAGGGCCTCGCAGCGCGTCACGCTGGTCAAGGGTTCAATCCGCGAAGAATACATGGTCCGCGAAACGCCGATCGCAGAGCGGCCGGAGCTGCTCAAGGAGTTCCTCGAGCGCTTCGCCACCAGCGTGCAGCGCTACTATCCGGTGAAGAAGGGCGCGCCGGTCGGCGCGTTCGAGGAATGTGCGCAGACGATGCCGGTGTTCGAGCTTATCAAGGACGGCATTTGAGAAGCTAACTATTAGTCTACACTACTTAACTAATAGTCAATGAAGTCTCGACGAACTCCTTCCTTTGCTCATCCCACACGAAAGCCGCCGCGCGATTGAATTTGCCCGCCATGATCGAGATCACCACATAAGCGGTCTCAGGATAATCCGGATAGTCCGGATCGAATGAGCACGCCTGCCGGCGATCGGTCGGCGAGAAATACGCCTCATGGTCAGGATGCGAATGGTAAACGATCTTGAGCGCTAGCTTGCGGTCGTCGATTTCCCGCATCACCACCAGATGCTCTTTCGGATCCATCAGGAAGGCGGTGCGCGCGTCGCGAGGAAACGCGCTCGGGTCCTTCGCGTGCTGCGCGTTCTGGATGTTGACGATCGGCCGCACTTCTTCGGTCGTCGCGTCGCCGATGATGAACCCGCAACATTCGTAAGGGAACTCGCGCTCGGCCTGCGCAACGATTCGATCCATGTTCGAGCGACTGATGGTGGGCGAAGTCAAGTTCACTCCTTGCGCCACATCCGCTCGCGGGCGCGGATGAGGTGGGTCAGCAATCTGTTGGTATCGGCGCGAAGCCCCACGCACCCAGCGAGTTCGACTACCTTGCCGTTCATCTCCATGATGTCGGTGCGCCCGCGCTGCTCGAGGTCATAGAGCATCGTCGGGCGATGGTTGAAGGTCGCGGGCACCAGCTTCGAGTAGAACACTGTACGATAAGCCTCGGCGCTTTCGAATGGCACAGGAACGTCGAGCGCCGACGCGACTGCGAACGCCTCTTCGATGACCTCGTTCATGATGGTGCGCAGATCCGGATCCGCCGCGAGCGCGCCATAGTGCAGCCGCAGGAGCGCGCCGAGCGGATTCAGCGCCGCATTGTAGAAGAGCTTGGTCCACAGCAGCGGCGCGATGTTCTCGAATGCCTCGGTCGGGATGCCCGCTGCGGTCATCATCGCGGCAACCTCCCGAGCGCGCGCGAACAGCGCGGTACAATGTTCCCGATTCGCCAGCCTCGAGGGTCCGATTGCGATCGGCTCGCCGAACACTGTCCCATGCGCAGTACCGGGTTCGCGAATCTCCGCGCCCAACATCACGCGCCCTCCGATGACGCGCGAGGGTCCGAAGCGCTCGACCAGAACATCGAGATTGCCGACGCCGTTTTGCATCGAAACCACGAGGCCGGCGGGTGCGAGCAGATGCTTGATGCTATCTGCCATCGCGGCGGTGTCGTACGCCTTCACCGTCAGCAGGATCAGATCGAAGGGGCCTTGGAGGCGCGCGGGATCCCTTGCGAGGACGAAATCGCGGGCGTGACAATCGCCGAGGATGCCGCTGATGCGCAGGCCGTCGCGCGCGATCGCTTCGAGGTGACTCTCGCGGCCGAGCAGCGCGACCTCGTGGCCCGCGCGGCGCAACATCACACCCATGATCGAGCCGATCGCGCCGGCGCCGGCAATCAGGATTGGCCGCGTACTCATCGCAGGAACAATAACTTCCGCGACGCGAGCATGGAATGCCTTGCGCGCTTGCGGGCGTCCTCGCGGGCAAGTAGGAACTAGCAAATGGAACGCACGACTATTCGGCTGGGTGGCGTCGAGATCAATTCGTCGGTGATGAACGCGTCGGGTCCGCGCTCGGCGGAGCGGGGCGAGATCTACGAGCTCAGCGCGATGCATCGTGGCGCGGTGGTGTTTAAGTCATGCAACACCGCAGGTCTCGAGCAGCCCGAGAACCTGAAGAACAGCGGCGTCGAGTATTTCGCTGCGATCGCGCGCGAGCTGCACGCGCGTCATAAGATCATCGTGGGAAGCGTGGTTGGCAACACCGAAGACGAGATCGTGTCCGTCGCGAAGACCCTCGATGGCGCCGGGGTCAACATCCTCGAGCTCAACCTCGCCGACGACTATGTGATGAACTCGGTGGCGCCGTTCGCATCGATGGAGCGGCTCAAGTCGGTGGTCGGACGCGTACGTGGTGAGACCTCGGCGGCGCTGGCGGTGAAGCTTCCGCCGAAGGGACTGACGTTGAGTCCGCGCGCAATCGCAGACCTGATGAAATCGCTACGAGTATCGATCCTGGTATGCGCGAACGATCTGCCAAAGGACCTCGACATCGACATCAAGACCGCCGTGGTCAAAGGTCCAGCACGACCGCTCTCGCAAGTGGACGCCTACTTTCGCGAGGCCGAATCGCTCCTCGATATCGTGGCGGTCGGCGGCGTGAACACGGGACGCGACGCCTACATTGCGCATCTCACCGGCGCGAAAGCGGTGCAAATCGGATCGGCGTTGATCAAGGAAGGCGCGGGCGCGCTGGGCCGTATCGATGGCGAGCTCGATGCGCTACTGGCGGAGAACGGCCACGCCTCGGTTGCCGAGATTATCGGCCAGGCGAGCTTCGGCGGCTGAGCGGGAGCGCGCATCTTTGCTTCGATGCATCGCGGCAGGCATACTTGCCGATACTCGCGGGGCGATGCTAGCCTCGCGAGGCTGACCTGGATTCCATCCTTTCGCGTGAGTCCCCATCGTCTAGCTCGGCCTAGGACACCGGCCTTTCACGTCGGTAACACGGGTTCAAATCCCGTTGGGGACGCTCAGGCTTTTACGATTTGCGGCGTTTTGACCACCACGATTGACCAACTCCAGCCTCTGAAACCCGTCAGATTGGGCTCTTAGCGGCTCCCGAGGATCTGGTCCATCATGTCGGCTGGTTCGCGGCGCATGGCCGGTAATATGTGCCCGTACAGGTCCATAGTGATACCGATCCGCGAATGGCCGAGCAGATCAGCGATCGTCTTCGGAGGGACACCTGCGCAAGCAGGAGGCTGGCTGCGCTATGTCGCAGATCGTGGAATCTCGTGCGCTCCGGGAGCGCTGCCTTTTCGAGAAGCGCTTTGTAGTCGCGATAGAGCAAGACGGGCTCGATTGGCTGCCCGGCCGTGGTCGTGAATACCAGCCCCGTCGCATCCTGCCATTCGGCGCCGGTCGCGAGGCGTTCCTCAGCCTGGCGTGCCGAAGCCGGGCCACACTGACCAAACCATCAGTTCCCATATCTCGGGCCCGACCTGCGGAGGGATACTGAAGGTACAGTTGGCGCCGCACACCGGACAGGTGAATTGAAATGGGATGTTATCGTTGACCGTGAGGTCAACAATGAGCTTGCCGGGGGTCGTGACACCCTCCTGCAAAACGCCCTGGTAGGCCGCTGTGACCGACTGGCTCCAATCCCAATGGCAGTTGTTGGAACCGTACGGATCGGTCTTGGTGCAGCCCTTATCGAAGGTGACCTGCCCAGTTGCATGCTGAAGAGTCTTCACGGTGCGTGACCAATCAAAACCACTTAGTGTGGCGTCGGCGCTGACCTCCAGGAGGACCACTGTGGAACCAGTCTGGTCAGTGAACTGGACAGTGCCTGTAATAGTGTCTTCCATACCGATGGGATTGGTACTGGGGAACGTGAATTCCGTTTTGGTGGAGGGGACGGCCGTAGCCTCGATCGGGCAAGGAGGCATGGCGATGGTCAAGGTCGTTGCGGTCGGGGTTGCCATCGGGGTGATATGCGGCGAGGGAGCTGCATCGGGATCCGGCCGCGGGCACCGGCAGATTCCTCCGCCCGTCCCGTTACCGACCAACGCACCGCATTGAGCCTGGAGATATGACAAGTTAGAGGGATCGCCACCGCCGTTATCAAACAATCCGGTTTCGGTAAGTCCGGTCTGGGTAGCGATCGTCCCGCCTCCAGTTCGGATGTCCTGGTTGTGGACTATGCTGCCGAGCAAATTGGTTGCGGTCGTGACGCTGTATCCGGGCTGGTTGGTCGGATCGCATCCGCTATTGCATGCCCCGCTCTGCGAGCTTGGACAGAAGGTGCCATTGCTAAGCGGTCCTGCCCCAACCTTCGGCACATTGGTGCCTACCGCGACGATCGCAATTGAACCGTTGCCGTTGTCTTGACCCTCTGCACCTGAGATTCCCCAGTTAGCGGTGAAATCGTTCTCAACCGAGAAGCTCTCGATGCCAGCCGGGGTAAGCGGACATCCGCAGCACTCGCCCATCTCCTGGTCGTCGTCGAAAACGTAGATCATTGCGCAGGTGTTGATGGCTGAGCTTCCGAGATTGGAATTCGCGCTGCCATTGGGGTCGATCAAGGTGAGGATGTTGTCCCCGCCAACGGCAGACGCGAAGGTGGTCACTTCAGGTACTGAGGTGTCGTAGTAGGTCCAGAGAACCGCTCCCGGCAGTGCTCCGGTGACTTGTGCTGGACTCGTCGAGCCGTTGCGTAGGCTTCCCGCGGACGCTGCAATTCCCCAAAGCGGCGCCGCGATCACCAGAATAGCAACCGTCAATCGAGACCCACCGAAGGAATTTCGTCGGCTCTGCACGATCGCCCTCCCCATGTAGTCTGAACTGCGTGCAACCGGCATTGCTGTTATCAAATTGACGGGATTCGGGCCAACGGCGATTGCCGCTCAATGACATCGGCGGTGCCCATATTCTTTCCGCAAACGGCTTCGAACACCTCGGCCGTTCGAACAACTATTCGAACACCCCTGAAGTCACACTGATCCAACGGTGCTGACATTCGGGCGCCCTTTCACCAAACCAGTTCCGCCGGATTGTTCAAAATCTCGCCAATGGGTAGAAGACCAGCAGGAGCGGCCGAGATTTTCGATTCGGCTGAATGTGGCCATGACACGTCATCGTATCGTGCAGGCAGGCGGGGGCTATCTTCGATTCGAGCGCGCGCCGTTATGGGTGCTGGCCTTGGGCCTACCGATTTGGATCATGCTTAATGCCGGCGCGATCTGTTTCGGATGCTATTTCCCCCCGCTCTGGAACGACGATACGCGGGTACGTCCGCTGCGATTCCCGAAGATCGGCGTCCCGATCGCATTGGTGGCAACCCCGTTGTGGATTGGTGCCGCCTGCTTGAAGACCTGGAAGGAGAACGGAGCCTGGATGGCGTTGGGTCCGCTGATTCTGACCGGCGGCATGTTAGTGGTTCTGGTTTCGGGAACTTTCGCTTTACACCGTGTGCGGTCCACCAGCCTCTAACCCACGCGACATTTGATAGCACGGTCGAATCACGCCCATGCAGGAATCCGAGACAAATGGTCTTGACCCATCCGATTCAGCACGCGCCGGATTACCGTGTGCTAGCGATGAGTTGAAGCCGACGATAGCGACTCAGATCGGGCCGTCCCATGCCGCTTTCGGACACAAGCTCATTTCGATCATCGCCGGATCCGGAATAACTCCCAACGAAATAACCATCATCGGACTGCTCCTGGTCCTGGGCAATTGCGCGGCCTACCTCTGGCATCGCAATGCCTACTGGCTGGGCGGAGGATTGGCAGCCTCCTTCGCGTTCGACTCCCTGGATGGCACCATCGCGCGATATCAGAATTCTCAAAGCGCCTACGGCAGCTACCTCGATGCGGTCGTCGATCGTTATGAGGAAATCGCGACGTACTTTGTCATCGCCTGGGTCAACGGATGGTGGACGGTGAGTTTTATCGCTGTGACTGGCTCGATGCTGATTAGTTATAACAAGGCACGCGCTGCGATTGAGAGGAAAATCGAAAACAAGGCGTGGCCGGACATGCTCGAGCGGCACGCGCGCGGATGGATTCTTTGCGCGGGCCTTATCTGTGACGTATTGGTCCCGGTTCCGAGGAGTATGGGAGGCCATTTGATCTTTATTGTGCTGGTGGTGATGGGACCGCTCACCCACATCGTCGCCATCCAGCGGTTCCTTCGCGCGCGGCAAATTTTGCTTTCGGAATAGACGCGCGGCTCGCAGATTGGGCTGGTACAGGCAGGCAGATATTTGTTAGAGAAGGGGAGGTATATAACTTCCACAGGTTTTGCGGCGCTGCATTCCTTATCAATCGAGAAGGCTCGCGAGGAGGAAAAACTCGATGGCTGATTACGACATTCAAATCAAAGGCGGCACCATCGTCGATGGGACCCGGGTTCCGCGTTACCGCGGTGACGTCTGGATCAAGGACGGGAAGGTCGCACAACTTGGCGGGCGCGCCCCCGGCTTTGCCAAAAAGGTCATCGATGCCGACGGCCTCATCGTCGCGCCGGGCTTCGTCGATCTGCATACGCATTACGATGCGCAGATTCGATGGGATCCGTACTGCACCATCTCGGGATGGCATGGCGTGACGTCGCTGGTGCTCGGCAACTGCGGCTTCGGCTTCGCTCCGTGCAAGCCGGACTTCCGTGACCGCTCGATGCTCACGATGACGCGCACCGAAGCGATCCCCTACGCCTCGATGAAGGCCGGCATCAACTGGGATTGGGAGACCATCCCGCAGTATCTCGATTCGCTCGATCGCTCACCCAAGGGCGTCAACTGCATCCAGTACATGCCGACCGCCTCGCTGATGACCTACGTGATGGGCCTCGAGGCGGCGAAAACTCGTCCGGCGACCGAGAGTGAGCGAGCCGAGATGGCGCGCATCCTCGATGAGGGTATGGATGCGGGTCTCTGCGGATTCTCCATTCAGCGCCTCGGACCAAACTCGGTGCAGGCGGATTTCGACGGCTCGCCGATGGTCACCGATACGATGTGCGACGAGGACATCCTGAACCTCGCGCGCGTGTTGCGCCGGCGCGACGAAGGCTTCATGGAAATCACGCAGGGCACCGGCGACGCGAAAGTTGACCTGAGCTTCGTCGAGAAGCTCGCCGATGAATCGCAGCGCCCGATTCTCTGGCAAGCGATCATCCCGACCCGCAATAATCCCGAAATCCATCGCCGCAGCATGCGCTTCGTCGAGCGCAATCGCGCGAAGGGCCGGCAGATCTTCGGCCAGGCGGGAACCGTCCGCAGCGGCTTCGCCTTCACCCTCGAGAATTGGAACCTCTACGACACGCTGCCGGAGTGGCGCGTGCTGACCACCGGCACCAAGGAAGAGAAGCTCAACAAGATGCAGGACCCGGCGCTGCGCAAGGCCGTCATCCATGCCAATGACAACTGCGACAACAACTTCAAGGCGATCCAGGCCGGCGTCGGTGGCAACCCGCGCCATCTGATCGTGCAGTGGGTCGAGAATATCGAAGAGCTCGAGAAGTACGTCGGCAAGTCGCTCGGCCAGATCGGCATGGAAGAGGGCAAGCATCCGATCGAAGCGATGCTCGACCTCGCGGTGGCGACCGACCTCAAGGCGGAGTTCCTCGGGCCCAATCGCGGTTTCAATTCCGACTACATGGCCGAGATCATCAACAACTCGCAGTTCACTTTCCCGGGCGTTTCCGATGGCGGCGCGCATACCAAGTTCTTCACCGGCGGCGCGTTTACCACCGACTTCCTGCGCTGGCTGGTGCGCGACGAGCAAAAGATCACGCTGGAAGAGGCGCACTATCGCTTGTCGGCGTTGCCGGCGCACGCGGCGGGCTTCAAGGATCGCGGCACACTGCGCGAGGGTGCGGCGGCGGATGTCGTGGTGTACGACCTCAAGCGCCTTGGCGTCGAGCCCGATTGGGTCGGCGAGATTGTGCACGACCTGCCGGGCGGCGAATGGCGGCGGGTGCAGCGTCCACAGGGCTATCGCTCGATCATCGTGAATGGAGTGGAAACCTTCGACGAGGGTAACTGCACGGGCGCGACGCCGGGCAAGCTCCTGCGTCACGGCCACGCCTGATCGATTTTCCTACGGACTGAACAAAGCGCGCCGCCTCGACATCGAGGCGGCGCGTTCTTGTGGGACTGTAAAAGCGCTGGCATCACAACTTCGTAAAGCCGTCGCGGCTCCACTCTTCCGAGCCTACCCCGTTGTGGACGATGAACAGTCCATTCGGATCGTACTTCTTCTTGATTTCGAGCAGGCGCGGATAGTTGGCGCCCCAATACGATTGCTGGAAGTTCTTCTCGAAGTAGTTGCTCTCGCTCACGTATGCACCGCCGTTGGGCGCGATAACGCGCAGCTCATTCATGCACTCATCGAGGCGCACTGCGGCTTTGCGCCCCTCGTCAACCGAGGGCTCATGCCCAGGGATGCCGGGATATGACGGCCCTTGTCCATCGGCGAAGATTGCGAGCGCGAATGCGTTCAACAGCGATGGATTGGTGCAGGTGTCTTTCGCGGCCGCGATCGCATCGGCAGGCGCGCCGGCGAGTCCTTTGTTGAAGTGGAGTTCGATGCTCGAATAGCGCGAGGCGGCGAACAGCGCATCGGCGAGGCGCTGCTGCGAGTCAGGCTGCAGGAGCGACTGCGGCAGCCATAGCGACTGATATCCCCACCAGAAGATCGAGCACTCGCCGGTATTTCCGACCCCCCAGGCGTTGTCGGGACTCGCGCCCGGCCGCGGGTCGAACGTGAACGCCGACTGATGGATCACGTGCAGCAGTACGTCGTCGAGGATATCGTGAAGCACGCCGTCGCGCGGAAACGCGATCTCCGGCCAGTGCTCCTTCCACCATGGCGGATCCCACCAATGTCGCGCCGGGATGCTCCCGATCACGGTAGTGCCTTTTATCGATAGTTGCGACGACTTCTTCACCGCCTCGAGAAACGGCTGCCAGACTTGCCGGGCTCGCTCGGTACTCAACCCCGCCGAACACATTTTGAGCCTCGAGCACGTTGTCGGGCCTGACATGGACTTGCTCGCCCCAATGCTCGTTGAAAAGATGATCGCGATAAAACGCGAAGAAGTCGCGGATGAGGCCGCGGTACGCATCATCGGATGACGCCTTGATGGTGATGTTCGCGGCGCCGAAGTAGTCGGGCAGCTCGTGCGCGCGCACCGTCATCTTGCTCACGACGCCGAAGGTGCCGCCTCCGCCGCCTTTCAGCGCCCAGAACAGATCGGGATTGGTGCATGCATTCGCGATGCGGACCTGACCGTCGGCGGTGACGACTTCGGCTTCGAGCAGGCTACCCGCCCCGGTGCCATAGCGCTTGGAGTAGCTTCCAAACCCGCCGCCCTGGATCAGCCCCGCGAGGCCGACGGTCAGGCATCCGCCGCCCTGGATGTATTTCCCGCCTTTAGTGGTCACCTCGGTGTAGGCCGGCATTCCAATGACGCCGGTGCCGAAAGTTACCGCCGGCTGCGGCTGCATCGTGTGCTCGCATCCACTCGGAACGAACGCATCGTGCATCGCGATATCGTCCATGTGCCGCGTCCAGATGAGCAGCGAATCCGGCGCATTGGAGGTGCCTTGATAGCTATGCCCACCGCCCTTGACGACGAGACGCAAGTTGTTGACGCGCGCGAAGTTCACCGCTGCCGCGATGTCGTTGGTATTGCGCGCCGCGACTGCATAGACACTCGGCTTGCTCGCCCACGCATCGAGCCATCCGGAGCTTTGGGTGAGCCCGGGCTGTTCGCCGACGTAGTAAGGATTTTTCAAATTGACCGCGAGTTCCTTCGCTGCAGCGCCATTCGGATCGGTGCTGAAGACGGAGATGGGAGAATCGACGCGAATCAAATTTCCGCCGACCGTATCGCTCAGCCGCTTCCAGTCGGCCTGCGATGGCCATGACGCATCGGAAGGACGCAGACGGCGCAAGCCGCTCGCGGCCGGTGCGGAATCGGCGAGAAGCCGGCGCGGGAGCATCGGCAGCAGCGCCGCCGATCCGATTGCTTTCAGAAATGCTCTTCTGTTCACCTCATCCTTCCTCCAGCGCTGGGCGCTTTCGGCGCGGCCGCGAGGCGTCGCTGGATCATCACACACTCGCGCGGATGCGCGTTTGTTCATCATTCGCCGTTTCCGCCTCGGCGGCTGGATTCAAAGCCGGTTGAGGCGCGGTTGCCAACTGCTCGACATTTCTCTCATGCGTGGAGCGGTCGATGTCATAGAACATCAGCACCGCGATCGCGAGCGCGCTGAAAACTGCGACGATGGGAACGAAGACCATCCCGAGATGATGGAGGATCGCCGGATCGACCTGACCCGGCGTCGCGTGTTGCGGAAAGCTCACCCATGCAAGCAGGAGGCTCGAAAGGAAGGTGCCAACTCCGGTAACGCATTTTGAGATGAGACCGTTGGCGGCAAATAGCAGACCTTCCGAGCGTTGACCGGTTGACACTGCGGCATCTTCAACCACGTCAGCCATCATCGAGCTTACAATGATAAAACCGCTCAGCCCGAGCGTGGCCGCGACGAAGGTGAAGCCGAGCACGATCACGAACAGCGCGCGGGTACCGTTGGGCGGCAGAAGATTGAGCAGGCGTAGCGCGATGGGAGCGATCGACGCGAACAGTGAAGCGAAGAAGACGCCGATCATCGCGGGCTTCTTGCCGAAGCGCCGCGAGATTGCCGGAGCGATAACCACCCCTGCGAACGCAGCGAGCAGCGCAGCCATCGCAAGATACGACATTTGCGCAGGTGTGAGCTCGAAAAAATAAGCCGAGATGTAGAAATCCAGTCCCTGCCGCAGGCCGGTCGAAATCGCACCAACTACTCCCGAAATCGTCAGCGCGAGGAACGATCGATTCCTCAGCGTGCCGGCTATTTCGCTGAGCTTCTCCCGCCAACTGCCGCGCACTCTCGGCTCATGGACCACGGCCGGGATGAAACGATGGGTGCCAAGGCATGAGATCATGATCGAAAGGAAAATTACGATGCTTGCGACGAGCGCCGTTTCCCGGTACCCGGCCGGGCTAAGCAAACCCAGCGGATGCGTCGCATCCTTGCGCAGAAAAACCTGCAACGCGAGGATCGACATCGCCGCGCCGCCCAGCGTTCCGAAAAAGAAGCGCGAACTCATCAGACTGGTGCGCTGGTCGTAGTCGAGGGTGAGCTCCGGCCCCAGCGCCGAGCTGGGGATTTCATACAGACTGAGCAGCACTCGCACCGTCACCAGCATCGCGGCCATGTAAATCAGCAGGTAGCTCTGCGACCATCCGGTCGGCGGATCGAACAGGAAGTAGAAGGCGACCGCGGCCGGTATCGCCGAGGCGTACATGAACGGATGGCGCCGGCCCCATCGCGAACGCGTATGATCCGACCATTCGCCGATCAGCGGATCGCAGATCGCATCGAAGATGAGGGTCAGCATCATCGCCGCGCCGACCCACGCCGCCGGCAGTCCTACCACTTGATTGAAAAACAGCAGGAGGGCGGAGGTGAGGATGGTCTGATGCACGCCAAACGCGATCGATCCGACGCCATAAAAGACATTGCCGGAGAGAGTGAGGGGTGGACGATTTGAGGTTGCGTCGCTGTTCACCAGGAAGCCTCGCCACGCGCCTGACACTCGAAACCAGCGTCGGCGAAGAGGATTTGTCCCGTCAGCAACGAATTTTCCGGACTCACGCACCAGGCGAGCAGGGCGCCCATCTGTTCGGGACGCGCGGGATATGACACGCACATCGGCACCATCCGTCCCATCGCCGCTCTTCGCTCAGGATCCGACAAAATGTAGGCGGCTGCGGGCGTATCGATGAACCCCGGCGCAACCACATTGAGTGGAATTCCGGCGCCGGCCCATTCCGGCTTGACCGCAACCCTGCGGCACCATCGATTCAAGGCATGCTTGGCGCTGCCATACAGATCGAGGGGGCCTTTTCCCGCCGCGATTGCATCCTTTCCGGCGGCGACCGCGGTTGCTTCGTCCATGTTTAGACAAGCTTCGACGATTCGCGGATCGGTCGGACTGAGCGAAGCGATCGAGGATACCATCACCGCGCGAGGCGCAGGGCTGTTCTTCAGCAGCGGCCGCAACCCCTCGAGCGTCGCCACCGCGCCGAAGAAGTTGACCGCGAGCATCGTTTCGGCCGGACCGCCGCCGGCATTTGCGACGATCGCGTCGATCTTCCCACCGGAGAGCCGAGTGACGCCGTCGATAAGCTGCGCTCGGCCTGCGCTGGTGGCCAGATTCGCGACCACATCCGCATCGTGAAGATCGCAGGCTACGACGCGATTGCCCTGTTCCCGCAGATGCCCAGCGGTGGCTGCGCCGATGCCGGAAGCGGCGCCAGTGACAACATAGGTTCGCTCCATGATAAAGACTCCAAACGGATTTTCGGCGCACGGCGAAATTGAATCGTGCCGATTTTTTAATCCATCGGCTCGCGTGCGGTTCTTAGAACGACTATTCTAAAATAGATGTTCGGAGTCAAGCGGGAAGACAAGCGGGGAGATAAGACATGGCCTCTCGGCAATCCAGGCGGGTATTGATCGCGTCCGCTCAGGCCGGAGCGGTTGGCGTCCGCGGGCATCGCGTGCGCGACCTCGCCAAGGCTGAAGAGCGGCGCCGCGAAATCCTGATCGGCGCCGCGCGGGCTTTCGCGCATGGCGGCTATGACGCCACCAACATGGACCAAATCGCGCAAGCATGCGGATTGGCCAAGGGCCACATCTATCACTACTTCGTCAGCAAAGAGGAAATTTTCGCCCAGATCCGATACCAGGCAGTAAACCGGCTGATGGAACGGCTAACCGCCATCGCGCCCGTCGCGCTCGACGATCCGGAACTCGCGTTGCGCCAGGCGATCGCATCCGTCGTCGCCAGAATCTCCGACGAGGAGGGACGTTACGAGCCAATGCTGCCAGACCCGGTGTCGCTCAGCGCCGAGAATCGCAAGCGCATTCGGAAGTTGGGCCGGCGTTACGAGCTGATGTTCACCGACATCGTACGCCGGGGAATTGAGCAAGGAATCTTTGTCGCGGGCGATCCCAAACTCATGACCTTCGTGATACTGCGCGCCGCTTTTACCGTCGCCAATTGGTATCGCGAAGGCGGCAAATGGAAGCCGCAATGGATCGTCGAGCAGGTGACCGAGCAGCTGGTTCGAAGCGTTCGGCCCCCTGCCAACGGCGACCGTGATTGAGTTCGTCAACTCTCGAGCAAGCTACGAGGATCGACGAAACGCCAGGATGGTTCCTTCGCTGTCGGCCGACACGAAGATGGTGCCGTCGCGTGACCGCGTGATTCCTGCGAACGAGGTCAGCGGGCCCGGCAACAATCCGGGAATGCCGGAAAGCACGTGCGGGACCACACCCGGAGGCGAGCCCACCGGCAGGTTGGTCGCGATCGTGGTGCGCTTGCGGGACCTGGTGGAGAAGCTGACCAGCTCGCGCGTGCCGGCATCGACGATGTAGAGGTCGTCGCCCGCCAACATCAGACCTTGCGGCTCGTCGAAGCCGCCAACCGCTGTGCTGACGCCGCCATTGACGTGCGCGATGGTCCCTTTTCCGGATTCAGCGACGTAGCATGAACCATCCGGTGCGACCGCGATTCCCGTCGGACGCGACAAACCGCTAGCCGCGGTTTTGACCTCCTTGCCCGAAATGGTCAGGACGCGTCCCGCGCCGCTTTCGGCGACCACGATTGATCCTCCGGGTCCGACCGCGACTCCATGCGCCTCGTTGAGACCCTTCGCGTGCTGAGTCATCTGATGCGAGGTGGGATGATAGGTCACGACGTCGCCGGTCGCCGTCGTTACGATCAGATTTCCGTCTGCGCCGGCGTCGATGCCGCGCACGAAGCCCGGAAACTCTCCGTCAAAGAGCATCCCGACCCGGCGCTGCGAACCATCGAGGCTCACCGCCGCCATGCTGATCCCGTCGCAAGCGTAGAGCACATCGTCGCTGCTGAAGGTAATGCCGGCGGGACCGCAAAAGCCGGGTTGAACGAGCCGGCGCTCGCTACCATCAGGCATGATTTCCGCCACGCCACCATCGGTGAAATGCGAGATGAAGACGCGGTCGTCGCCGGTCAGCGCGAGGTTGTCGAGGCCGGGACGAACCTTGGCGAGAACCTGCTTCGAGGCGCTTTGAATATCGATCTTGAGGATCTCACCGGTGCGCCCCTGCGTACTGATGATTTGACCTTTGCTGTTGATTTTGACCGCGGTTGGAAGTCCGAGATTCTTAATGAAGGGCTCAGGGCGGCCGCCGCCGACCGGGATGCGCCAAATTTCATTTGCGCCGAGCAATGGGAAATAGATATTGCCGTCGGGTCCGAGTTGCAGCGCGTTGGGCAACGGGAGATTGTCGGCGAGCATCCGCGGCGCGCGGCCATCGGCGAACAATTCCCACATCCGGCCGCCCGGACGGCACTCGTCCATGAAAATGCGGTCCTGATGAATCGTCACTCCATTGGCTGCCACCATGCCGTCGGCAATGATGCGGACCTCGCCATTGGGAGAACGCGCGCACACGCGCTCGCTCATGACTTCAGTCGCGTAGAGCGTGCCCTTCGAGTCGAAAGCGAGATCATCGGGCGCGACAATCGGGCCGCCTTTGGGACTGACGACGGCGACCGCTCCGCTGACGGTATCGATGGCGCTGATCTGGCTGCCGAAAGCCTGCGCGACGTAGAGCCGTCCGTCCGGCCCAAAGCGCATCCCGTTTGCGCCGAAGAGCGCGCTGGGCGGAGTCACGCGTGTGCATTGCCATCCAGCGGCTAAGCTGACAGAGGGCCCGGAGTATCGAGTAGTATTTTGCGCCATGTGGTTCTCCTTGCGGTTGAGGCGGACCAGGTTCCGGTTCGGTCGCGATGTCCTTGCGACTTCGCTAGCGCGGATTGAAAGTAGTCGTCAAGGCGGAAACGAAAACGCGCCGCCTCCAAACGGAAGCGGCGCGTTGTTGCCAGAAATCAGTTCGGGGGCTCAGTCCACTTCGAGTCCCTCGAGCTCGCCCTTTTCGCGCCACTTCTTCATCAGATCATTGAAGGCGTTGATGCCTGGCGCATACGAATTGACGCCGAAGCCGCCGTCGACGCCTTCGCCGAAATGGCCTTCGTTGTTGTAATAGCCGGGCGTGCAGTTCTGCAGGAACCGCGCGGCGACCACTGCGAGGCGCCTGATTTCCGCGACCCACTCAGTCTCCGCTTTTTCGCTCGGTTGCGAGTAGCGCAGCCCGCGGTCCATCACCTGCTTGATGATGTAGCCGATATGCTGCGCCTGGTCGTCGAGCACCGAGGTCAGGTTCACCGACGCGCCGTTTTGCGACATCCCGAGGAGAAAGCAGTTGGGGAAGCCGTGGCTGGAGAAGCCGTGGTAGGTCTTCATCCCGTCGGCCCAGTAGTCGGTCAAGGTTTGCTCGTCCTGGCCGATGACCTCGTAGCCCGCGCGGCGCGTCCACGCCGTGCCGACCTCGAACCCGGTGGCGAAGATGATGCAATCGACCGGGTACTCAACGCCATTTGCAATGATGCTGGTCTTGGTGATCCGTTCGACTCCGTGGTTCTCGCTGGTGTCGATAAGTTTAACGTTGGGCCGATTGAAGGTCGGTAGATAATCGTCGTTGAAGGTCGGCCGCTTGCAGAACTGACGATACCAGGGCTTCAGCGCCTCGGCGGTGTCCGCATCGGCGACGGTTTTATCAACGCGCGCACGCACCCCATTCATCTTCTGAAAGTCGGCGATCTCCATCAGCATCGCGCCCTGACGTCGCGTAAGTTCCGCGGCGCGATTCTTCTTCGCCGCGATGCCGAGGTTGCGGAAGATGTCAGTCCATCCATCGGCAACGAGGTCTTCTTCGACCGGAACGCCGATGACGAGGTTGTTGAAGTTCTCGCGCCGCTCACGCTGCCAGCCCGGCTTCAGGGTCTTGGCCCATTCGAGATCGGTGGGTTTGTTGCCGCGCACATCCACCGACGAGGGCGTGCGCTGGAAGACAAAGAGCTGTTTCGCATATTTGCCGACGAACGGAACGCATTGGATGGCGGTCGCGCCGGTGCCGATGACCGCGACGCGCTTATCTCCGAGCTTGGTCAGGCCGCCCGAATGATCGCCGCCGGTGTAGTCGTAATCCCAGCGGCTGGTGTGGAAAGTATGGCCCTCGAACTCATCGATGCCGGGGATGGCGGGCAATTTCGGCCGGTTGAGCGGTCCGGTCGCCATCACGACGAAACGGGCCCGGATCACGTCGCCACGATCGGTCGAGACGATCCAGCGCGCGGACTCCTCGTCCCATCGCAGTTCGCTGACCCGGGTCTGGAAGAGCGCATTTTCGTACAGATTGTAATGCTCGGCGATGCGCCGCGAGTGTTCATAAATCTCGGGCGCGAAGGAGTATTTTTCCTTCGGCATGTAGCCGAGCTCTTCGACCAGCGGCAAATAGCAATAGCTTTCGATATCGCACTGGGCGCCGGGATAACGATTCCAGTACCAGGTGCCGCCGAAGTCGCCGCCTGACTCGATGATGTGAACATCGGTAATGCCGGCTTCATGAAAGCGCGCGCCGGCGAGCAGTCCGCCGAAACCTCCGCCGATAACTACGACATTGACTTCGGCTTTGAGCGGTTCGCGGCTGACGGGCTTGACGTAGGGATCGTCCAGGTAGTGGGCGAACTTACCGGTAACTTCAGTGTATTGCGCGTTGCCATCGGTGCGAACGCGCTTGTCGCGCTCTTTGATGTATTTCTCACGCAGCGCGTCAGGATCAAAATCCAGCTTTAACTCTTCGACAAAACTCTTATCGTCCATTTTTCCATCCACGGGATTGTTCGGGTTGTCAACAGTTATAGTAGACGCTGAAGCAAACACAAGTCTTGGGTCAGCGTCACGGCTTCACTTGCGAGGGTGGCGGCAATGAGCCATTGGAACCGCCACTAACCTTGATTCCTCCGGGAGCGAGCTGGATGAACTCGAATCCTTTTCCTCGCACCGCGGCGTAATACGGCAGGTCTAATGTGTAAGGGTCCAATAGCAATGCCCATCTTCGGTCCGGCGGAATATCACTGGCCGTCAATATGGGTTTGTCGAGCAGCTTTCGGTCCGAGAGTGAATAGAGTTGGAACAGTACGCGGTAGCTGCGCGCGTCGGCGGTTCGGGTAAGCACGATACCTTCGTCGATTTCGTCGGGCACCATGTTGCGCACCGCGATACCCGCCATATCAGCATCACGCGGTGAGGACGCGTAGAGGATCTGGCCGGCGAAGACCGCGGCGGATGTAGTCAAGGCCAAGGTCGCGAGGAACCCGAGATAGACCAGCCTGGCGGCCGCCGTAGAACAGAACGCCAGACAGAGAGCTGATCCGACAGATCCTAAAATCACGAGCGCGAGGCCGGCTCGAAACATCGAAAAAGTTACAACCTCGGGAAAATCAACCAAATTTGGACAATAGTCCGCAAAGGCGAAACATGCCGCCACACCAGCGATGACAGAAACTCCTACCAGCATTATGCGGAGCAGGTTGGTGCGTCGTGGCACGACGCTGCCGGTGCTCGTCCTTGCCAGGAACAGCAGCACCAACATGCCGAATGCGAAATTGTAGTAGCGTCCATCCAGCCTACAGGCTTGTGTCGGTCCGCCGTCACTCGTTACATCGGCGGTATACTTCGCAGCCATAAAAACGAGAATCAAAAAGGCCGCGGTCGAGAAACTCAGCAAGGCGATATACGACTTGCGACGATTTTCTCCCATGGCCGTCTCGGATGGCCAAATCGCAAATGCAACCGCCGGCCAAAAGAGCAGCGCCAGGTAGCTGAGGTGTCCCCGCAGCGAATACCAAAGCTCGCGTGACAGCAACAAATGCTTCGGCCTCATCGAGGCGGTGAACACCTGCTGAGAGTAGCTACCGAACAGAGACACGAAGAGATCTCCGCGGACCATGTAGTTGATGAACAGACGCGCGACGACCAGCGCCGCGAAATAACTCGCAATCGCACCGGCCAGGTGTCTAACTGAAATCTCTTCTTTCGGCCTGCAAAAGTAGACGGTCAAGAGCACTACCGGGACGGTCGCGACGAGCACCACCGCATGCGGCTTGATCGCGGACAGAGCCGCTAGCACTACGCCCGCGGATATCCCACCAAGGACCGGCTTGCGCGGGATTTGGACGACGACGACATAGGTCAGGATCCAGAAGACGAAGAAGTACATCGACTCCGGCATCACGTAAACGGAGTAGGAGCTGATCGGAGAAAGCACGATCAGCACTGCGAAAATGAACGCTCCCGATTTCGATAAGAAGCATCGAGCCGTTCCGTAAAGAGGGAACATCGACAAGCCGAAAAAAATGGCATTGAAGAGTTTCGCCGCCGCCAGATGATTTACGCCGAACCATGACGTCGGATGGTAGACATAAAAGTACAAGATGTTGGGCATGGTGGTAGCGAAGCGCGGATTGTTCAGAAACTTGGCTTCGAGCGCGTAGTGCGCCTCATCGGAGAATTCCACCGGATACTGAACGAAGAGTGCCCGCAGAAATAATAGCGATGTGATCGTGAGGGCGGTCAGTACGAACGCCAGTCGGAATGACCTACGGTCTAGCATGTCAGGTTGTTTCGCCGAGCTTCCGGTCACCAGCCGCGCAGAATCGCAGTTGAGAGGTAGATCGCGACCATGCCGAGCACGGTGGCGACCATTACCCAGGGCGAATCGTGCTCGCGCGCTTCCGGCAGCAAATCCGACGCGCCGATATACAAAAACGATCCCACGAAGAATGCCAGGACCCATGGCAGCGTCGCTCCGTTAATATGGATGACCGTGGCCAGCGTCGCACCGAGCACCGGCGCTGTCATGTCGGCGAAAAGCCATCGCACCGCGTGCCGCAGCGGGTTGCCATGCGCAAGGACCACGGTCACGGTGTTCATCCCATCGCTCAGATCATGTGCGATGATCCCGAGTGCGATCAGCAGGCCAACATGGGTATTGGTTTGGAAGCCGACGCCGATCGCAACCCCATCGAGGAAGCTGTGCAACACGAGGCCGGCCGCGGAGAGCGTCCCCAGCTCGGTTTCGTGCGCGAGATCGGTATGAAGATGCTCGCGCGCCCGATGCAACGCGGTGTAGCGCTCGAGTCCGAAGAAGGTCAGGAAGCCGAGCGCGGCAATCGGCATGTAGGATGGCCCGCCGAGCGCGAAAACCTCCGGCAGGATGTCGAACAGCGCGACTGCCAGCACCGCGCCGGAGCTGAAGCCGAGCAGGAGATGGAGCCGGTCGCGAAATCGCACCGCTGCCATTCCGCCCGCGCAAGTCGAGGCGAAGCTGACGCAGGCGAGCAGGATCGGAACGAAGCGCATGCGCGGGCATTATTCGAGCTTTAGGGAGCCCGCGCAATCGAAGGCCGCCAACAGCTATGCTTCGGCGGGCGGTTTCGCTGCGATGTGCGCCGTACTTCGCGCCGCGAGCGGCGCAACGATCATCGCGTAAACCTCATCGACGATCTTGCTATGCTGCTCGCGATCGCGCGCCGGCTCGTACCATCCGAAGACCGAGTTCATCGCGCCGAACAGCAGCGAGGTCATGATGCGCGAGGTTTCGCGATCGATCGCGGCCTCGTGGCGCTCGGCGACCTGCTCGATGATCCTGCGGCATAGGTTCGAGTATTCGCGCATCTGACGCGTGATCTGCGTGGCGTTGCGGCCCGAGAGCGAGCCGGCCTCGCGAATCAGCACCTTCATCTCGGCGACGTTGTCGAGCTGATATTCGATGTGCGCCTGGATGAAGAGCTTGAGTTTCTCCTCGGCATCCTGCACTCCGGCGGTCCGGCCCTCGGCGCGGCTGGAGAGCTGCTCGAAGGCGCGCTTCGAAATGAGGTAGAGGAGCTCCTCTTTGTTGCGCAGATAGTAGTAGATGCGGGGAAAAGAAATGTGCGCGTGCGCCGCGATATCGCGAATCGATGCGAGGCCGAAACTTTTCTCGGCGAAAACCTCGGCGGCGGCATGCAGGATGTAATCGATATTGGCGTCGTAACGTTCGGCAGGTGCCATCGCGCGGATGTGCGCTTTGGGGCCGGCGGCGCGCTTCGACGCGGCCGTAGCAGGTGACTTCTTCACTCGAATGTCTCTCCCGAGCACACCCAGAATTCTGCCCGCTGGAGGCGTCGAGTAAAAGAGACACCTTTGCTATGCGTTGAAATTGGCGCCGCGTCATCGACGCTGCGTCGACGCTAATTCACAACTTGCTTAACCCGCCATCGTCAGTCCGCCGCTGATGCTGATGACCTGGCCCGTTGCATAATCGGAATCCGACGACGCAAAGAATGCGACCGCACCCGCGAGGTCCTCGGGCTGGCCCAGGCGCCGAAACGGAATGCCGCGCGCCATCGCATCGAGGACACCCTCGCGTCCCGCCATCGCATTCTTGAGCAACGAGGTTTGCGTCGGCCCGGGACATACCACGTTGACGTTGATGCTGTACCGCGCAAGCTCACGTGCGAGCGTCTTCGAGAATCCGATGATGCCGGCCTTGCATCCCGCATAGACCGCCTCGCCGGTGGATCCCACGCGCCCCGCATCCGAAGCGATCGAAACGATCTTGCCGCTTTTGCGCGCTTGCATCTTCGTCGCGACGGCCTTGCAGCAGTTCAGCACGCCCCGGTAGTTGATGGCGATGACCTTGTCCCAGGTCTCGGGCTTGCTCTCGAGGAACGGCTCGATGATGTCCCATCCGGCGTTGTTGACGAGGATGTCGATGGGCCCCAGTTCGCGCTCGACGAGGTCCGCGGCATCGAGGGCATCTTGCAGCCGCGTCACATCGAGCTTCACCGCGATTGCATTGCCGCCGCCGGCTTTGATTTCCTCGGCGGTGCGCTTCGCGCCTTCGACATCGATATCGGCCACCGCGACCTTGGCGCCTTCGCTCGCCAGCCGCATCACGATTGCGCGCCCGATGCCCTGCGCCGAGCCGGTGACGATCGCCACTTTGTCTTTCAGTCTACTGATTGCTGCTTCCATTTCTTTTTTTCTGTTCCCCCTTCCACTTCAGGGGAAGGGGGCTAGGGGGTTAGGTCTCAGCTCACCGTCCATCCGCCGTCGATGATGAACGGTGCGCCGGTCGCGAATGACGAATCATCGCTGGCGAGGAACAGCGCGGTCTTCGCGATTTCCTCGGGCTTGCCGACGCGGCCGAAGAACGACGTGCGCGCGCCGCTATTCACCGGGGCGCCCGCGGCCTTGTTGATGCGCTCCACCATGGGCGTGTCGATGGCGCCGGGGCAAATCGCATTGACGCGGATGTTGTAGCGTCCGTATTCCATCGCGGCGACGCGGGTCAGCGCGATGACGCCGGCCTTCGACGCGCAATACGCCGCCGCGCCTTTGTTGGCGACCAGCCCCGCGATCGAGGCGGTATTGATGATCGAGCCGCCGCCGTTTTTGATCATGTGCGGCAGCGCGGCCTTCATCCCGAGCCACACGCCGCGCAGGTTGATCGCGATGACCTTGTCGAACGCCTCCTCGCTCAGTTGGGCGAGGAAATTCCCTTCGCCCTCGATGCCGGCATTGTTGTACAGGATGTTCGGCACGCCGAACCGCTTGATGGTTTCATCGACCATCGCGGTGGTGTCGGCGGATTTGGAGACGTCGACGCGCATCGCGAATGCGTTGCCGCCCGCGGCTTTGACTTGCTTCGCGGTTTCCTCGGCGGCTTCGACATTGATATCGACCGCCGCGATTTTGGCGCCTTCCTTGGCGAACAGGAGCGAGGCTGCGCGGCCCATGCCCGAGCCGGCGCCGGTGATGATTGCGATTTTGTTTTCCAGTCTCATGATGATGTTCTCCGGCGAAATTGGTCGCTTGGCGACGCGGATGGAATCGTTTTCCGCATCGAGGAACATAGCTCATTTCCGCCGCGCGCCGTCAATTGCCGCGGGAGTGAGATGGTGGATGGATTGGTTCCTCTCTCGTAGGGGTCATTCGCGAAATGGATTATGTTAGACATCCTGCTGCGCGGCACGTCATGGGCGACAGGCGGGTGTTCTAAATTAGGTGTATTCGGTCCAATTGGGCGGCCCCTCGTAACTCCAGAACGTTATTGGAGTAACGCCGCCGATTCGCAGTTTCTGAATTTTGAGTATAGCGCACCATCGAGAGACATGTTCGCGTCGGAAAGTATCTCGATACTTGATGAACCCATAGAACACCAACTGTCGGAGGTCTTTATAGATTCCTTCATATTCATCTTTATCAATGAACCAACCAGTATTGTTCGGCTGTGGTCTACCTTGCGGAATTGGAACGAGCGCGATTGGCGCGGCCTTTCCATAATCCGGAAAATCCGGAAGCGGCAGAGTAAACACGTGGAGGCTTACCGCACCATCGAAAGCAAAAGCGGGGGTGCGTCCAGAGTTTTCGATTTCCCACTTCAAATTCACGATCATTGTCGGATCGAATTCCGTAGGAGGTTTATCAAAGCCCTCGAACGATGTGATCCGAATGAATATCCACGGGCGTTCCAAATCGTTCAGGGCGCGCTCGGCAGTATCCGCACTTTTCTTGGCAGCATCGGCGGCGCGTCGATTAGCCCGAATCCCGTAGAGAGCATCTTTAGTCTGACGGGCAATTACTCTCAGCGTGCCGAGAGCTACCAAGGCTGCGACCAGCCCAACGATTATAAGTCCCCAATTCGACCAAATGGGTGGGAGGAAGGTTTCAAACAGCGGTGGCCAGAAGCGATCATACCAATGCTCTGGCTGTTGGTCGGTCGGCTCTGTCTTTGGCTCGGTGCGCAATCGGCTCTCCGCAACAGGCGGAATTATCGGGGTCGTAGCGCGCTCTATCTCTCGGTCGGGCTGGCGCTGCTCCTTGTTCCTGGCGGCTAGTAGGTGATTCGCGCTTTGAGCGCATTCGCTCTTTGCGCCGCTTAGAAGTAATGCTGACGCGATCAGGATCGACAGTGATAAGAGCTTTAATGGCTTCATGGAACGTCAACGGATGTAACGAAATCGGCTTCGCTTGCGGCACGATTTCTCACCTAACGGCAAACGATATTGACCGCGCTTATCGACAGGCGGTTTACCCGCTTCGTGGGCGCAATTGGGAATAGCTTTCTCGATTGTCGCATCGCTGGGGGCGCGTCGCGGTGCGCCCCTACGAGGAAAAAGGAAACTACGGTTTCTTCGCCACCAACTGATTCATCTCCACATGACTGATGAGGTCGGTGGCGACGAAGGCCGAATAGGTGCCCTGTTTGAACAGCTCATCGGCGACGCGACGCAGTGCGGTCAGTGCCGCGCGGGCGGGGCCGCCGCCGGTGCTAACGCGCGCGACCCCGAGCTTTTCCAACTCGGGCGCGCTCGGCATTCCAGGGAGAACCATCACGTTGATGGCTCCTTTGATCAAGGAAGCAAGACCCCCGATGAGTTCCGCATTGGTGGGTCCCGGAACGAAGATGCAATCGGCGCCCGCCGCAAGATAAGCATCGGCGCGGCTGACCGTTTGATCGAAACGCGCGGATTTGTCGCCGATGGCATGCAGGAATACGTCGGTGCGAGCGTTGATCACGATGGGCACTCCGGCCGCAGTCGCCGTCTCGCGAACGGCTTTGATGCGCGCGACCGCCGTCTCAACCGGGAAGAGCCCATTCGCGCCGCCCTTCATTGAATCTTCGAGGTTGATACCGACCGCGCCCGCATCGATGGCCGCCCGAATCGTCGCGGTCAGCCCTTCGAGGCCGGACGCATAGCCAGCCTCGATATCCGCGCTCAGCGGCACCGAGAGACTGCGCGCGATACGCCGGATGACGTCCAGCATCTCATCGCGGGACACCGCTTCGCCGTCGGGATAGCCGAGCGAATTCGCCACGCCGGAGCTGGTGGTGGCGACGGCGCGAAAACCGGCCGCCTCGAAAATCTTCGCACTGGCGACATCCCACGCGTTCGGCAGCACGAGAATCTTCGAACGGTCGTGCAGCTTGCGGAAGGCCTCGGCCTTTTGGCGTTGCGTCATTGTGTCCATGATCTGCTCCTTGTCGATGCGTAGAAGTAGAACACCGCCGATGGCGGAACGTGAAATAGCAATTCAATCAGCGCGGCGGTGAGATAATCGTGAGGGCGGCCGCCGTGGCGTCACCGTCCGTGATGGCGAGGTAGCGACCGCGCGGCGACCAGCTCAATGCCACGTCGCCGCGAGCCGGTCCGAACGCGACGAGGAATGCGGTCTTCGGGGCCACCGAATAGATGATGATCTTGCGCATCGGGCCTTCGGTAGTAGGACTGAAGGTCGCGATCGCCGCGGTATCGGTCGCGTGCGTGTACGTCATGCTGCTCGCGGCGAGCATCGCGGGAGTGGAATTGAATCCCAGTGATTCCACCTCGGTTTCAGTCCCGCTCGGATTCGAGAGCGCCACCTCGGCCCGAACCGGTCCTGCCGGAGCAGCCTGCGCCTCGCGGAAGGTGAGCGCGCCGTTGCCGAGCGCAAGGATTTGATCGTTGCCGACGAAGACCGCCGCATCTGATGAGATTGCGACCAGGCGCGCCAATCCGCTCGCGAGGTTATAGCGATAGACGCCGGTGCCAAGCGCTTGGGTGGTTTCCTCATAGAGAAACGATTTCGAGTCGTGGGCCCAGTCGAGCACTCGAATCGGCGCCTGCCCGTGAAGTTGCTGACAGGTTTCTTTCGCGCGATCGATGATGATCGGTTGGGTATCTTTGGAACCCAGGCCCACTGCGATCACGCCATCCGGCGCCCAGTTGAGCTGCGACATCCCACAGTCCAGCTTCAGATATCCGGTGGTTACGACGCCGCTCATATTAATGGTGTAAAGCCCACTCGATGCGAGCGCGAGCGGGACCGGGGTGGACTCGGGCGACGGCGCGAGAGACGGCGCCGATGGCTGCTCGGCAGGCTGTGCGCGCAACGCCAGCGGGATGGTGAACTCACCGAGCCATCCGATACTCACGCTTTCGAATTCCCCATCGAAGCTCGAAACGGGATTGGCGGCTCCCGCGGAAATCAAATCGCGGATGACCACATCGAGCCGGTTTTCTTTGGTATTGGTGACCGCGAGCGCGAGCACCATTCCATCGGGGCTGGCGGCCAGATCGACAATGCGTCCGTCAGGAGCGCCGATCCCGCCGTCCTCCGCGATGATGCGCGTGGTGCGATATCCGATGCCGCTATACCCCATAATCACGGCCTGCCCATTGCGAGTTCCGACGATGGCGATCTCCTTGCCTGACTGAAGCCACATTGGAGGGTAGTCGGGACTCGGAACGAAGCCATCGGGTAGCGCGATGCGCGCCAGGACCTCGATGCCGGGGGTAATGTTCATGGTCGCGGTGCGCACGCTCTCGGTCGGGAGCGGGTTGCCGGGAGGCTTCTGCGTGGAGCAACTCAGGGCGCCGCAGGCAAGTGCGATTGTCATCGCCAGGGTTGGGAGGAAAGACCTGCGCATCGGAACCAGCTAATCTATTTGAGCAATATCCATCGTTTCAATCGCAGAGAATTACGGCAGGATTGCCGGCAGGACACGAATGACCAAATCATCCCTCGCACGATTGTTCGCCACCCGTATCGTCCGCGTTGGCGCCTTATGCGCCACCTTGATCGCACTGGCCTTGCTCGCTTTTTATCTGGATCACAACTCTCTAGGCACGTCGTTTCTGGTGGCCGCAATCGTGATGGGCGCGGCCTTTTTTATCTTTGTAATCCGGCCCTCGCGAATTCCGCGCGATGCGGTGCTGACCCTTCGCCTGAGCGGCGCGCTTCCGGAAGAACCGCATCGATCACTCGTCGATCAACTGCGTGGCCGGGCATTTCCGGCGCTCTCGCATATACGCTACGTGCTCGAAGAGGTCCGGCGCGATCCGGCAATTCGGGCGCTGGTGGTTGAAATCGCGGGCGTCGAAAATGGGCTTGCCACCGCGGAGGAACTCCACGATCTGATTCGGCGGGTACGGGAGTCCGGCAAGCGCGTGGTGGCGGTGCTGGATGGCGAATCGGCCGGAGTGCGCGACTATCTTATCGCCTCGGCGGCGACCGAAATCGTTGGCAATCCCGAAACGATGGTCACGATGCTGGGAGTTTCCGCGGGCGGCGTCTTTCTGAAGCGCGCGTTCGAAAAACTTCACATCCAGGTTCAGACGCTGCAATACAAGGAATACAAAGGCGCGGCCGAAATGTTCAATCGCGACAGCATGTCGGCGCCGTTGCGGGAGAGCCTCTCAGCCATCATCGGCGATTGGCGCCAGGTGCTGACGGAACGAATCGCGCGGGCACGCAACCTTGCGGTCGAGAAAGTAGCGGAGCTGGTCGGTCGCGGTTTCATGAGCGCCCGCGATGCGATCGAGGCCGGCCTCATCGATCGCGAAGGCTACGCGGAAGACGTGCGTGGCGAGTTCGACCCCGAAGGCAAGCGCAAGAAGTTCGTCGGGCTAGCGCGTTATTTGCGTCATGCGATGTACCTGAATGAAGGTGGCCGGCGTCATCGTATCGCGTTGATCTGCGGGGTCGGGCCGGTGATTTCAAGCGATCCTTCGATGACCGGGGATTTCATCAGCCCCGCAACGACTGGAGCGCAAATCGAGCGCGCCGCGCGCGATGAAAGCGTCGAGGCGATCGTTTTCCGGGTCAATTCTCCGGGGGGATCGGCGGTCGGGTCCGACCTGGTGTGGCGCGCGGTTCGGGCAGCGCAGGGCAGGGGCAAACCGGTAGTGGTATCGATGGGCGACGTGGCCGGTTCCGGCGGTTACTACGTGGCGGCGGGCGCCGATGCGATCGTCGCGCAAGCCTCGACCATAACCGGATCGATCGGCGTGGTGTATGCGAAGTTTGATGTCTCGTCGTTGATGAACCAGTTCGGCGTCAAGGTCGAAAGGACCAAGAGCCATCCGGTGAGCGATGCGATGTCGCCGACGCGCGCGATGACGGAAGGCGAGATTCGCCAGCTCGACGGCGTGCTGGGCCATCTCTACGGGATTTTTACCGGCAAAGTTGCGGAGGGACGGAAACTCGACAGCGAGGCGACCGAGAACCTCGCGCGCGGGCGGGTCTGGAGTGGAATCGCGGCGAAGGCCAGCGGCCTTATCGACGAGGTTGGCGGGTTGGCGCGAGCGATCGAGATCGCGCGTGAAAAGGCCGGGATACCGGCGGGCGAAGCCCACGAGCTGGTTTCCTACAGCCAGGCGCGTTTCATCAATGCTTTGAAGTTGTCGATGAACGCCGGTGAAGGGGACGCAGTTTCCTCGCTCACGTCGAAGCTGACCGGAATGCCCGCGCGATGGATGCCGGCGTTAACGCGTCTGTTGCTGCATGGCGGCGTGGTGATGCTCGGGCCGTTCATCGAGTTCTAAGCCCGAGATCCTTCGCGCAACGCTCAGGATGACCTCTCAGCGTTGCTGAGTTCCAGGCCCGAGATCCTTCGCGCAACGCTCAGGATGACCTCTCAGCGTTGCTGAGAGGTCACATCGGGGAGCGCTCGATCTCTTCACGAATCGAGTACATCTTCTGGCGCGCTTCGGCGACATAAGTATCGAGATTGCGGCGATGGTTGGCGAAAATGCCGTCGGGCGCGCCATTGAAGACGATCAGCGGCTTCAACATCGCGGCTTTGCCCAGCGCGTCGGTGGCCTCGTCGATCAGCGAGGCCAGGACCGGGTCTTCCTTGATCTGTCCGGCGTACTCCCGGCGAATGGCCTGCATCATGTGGTACATCACGTGGGTGTATCCCTGCGCGTGATAGAAGAGATCATCGCAGTCCCAGGAGTGAATCTGCTGACCGCCGTAGGTGCTGGTCTGATAGAGCTTCGCATGCGCATCGCCGAGCAAATCGGTCCAGGTTTGCATCAAACGGATTAATTCGACGCTGCGTTGGTTAAGCTCGCGCGAGGTTTCGGGATTGGCGTGGAGACCGGCCACGTAAGCGCGAAGATGCTCGACCCCATCTTCGTATTTGCCTTCGGGAGCGGGCAGAATCCATCGCTCGGCATCGTTGCGGAAGTCGGTGTCCGCGATGACGAGGTTGGGATCGTATTCGTTGGACGAGACCTTGGTGAGATGGTCTTTGAATACGCGCATCGTTTCGCGCACTGCCATAATTATACCGATTTGACGATTGGCATTGTTGTCGGCGAGTACGTGGGGACCCCATAAAAAAAAGTCGTTGGGACGCCATCCGAAGGTGGAATGGAGCTCATGATCCATGATTTCGGCGAGCGTCGAAGCGAAAATTTCGCCCGGTTTAAAAGGCTGATTCGGTGGAAAATGCGCATCGATATCGTAGTTGAGGTGATCATGACGCTTCTGCCCGAAGTGCAGCAGCAACCCGCCTCCCATCCATCCGATGAGCAGTGCACCAACCACCATCGCAGTAAAAAGCTTGGTCTTGCGCGACATCGAGGGTCATTGTGCACGGCGCGCGCGCAGAGTGAAACGCCGTCGTTGTGCTGCACCGTCTCAGAGCCGGCTTGGGAAACCTCGAGATCCGTGTAAACGGATTCGGTTGGGTGGTGGTAAGAGGGCGAGGCAGCGGTCCAGAGATTCTGGACCGCTGCCTGCCGGTTAAGGACTAACTCAGTCGGTAGGTACCAATTCGACGCGGCGATTTTGCGCGCGACCTTCGTCGGTATCATTCGAGGCGACGAAGTTGGTCTTGCCGAAGCCACGCGGGATCAGCCGCGAGGATGGGATGCCCTTATCTTCGAGATACTTGGCAACCGAATCGGCACGGCGCTGTGACAACTTGAGGTTGTACTCTTCGCTGCCGATCGCGTCGCAGTATCCGTCGACGTAGATATTCACATCCGGATGCGCCTTCAGGATCTCGACTGCTTCGTCGAGAATCGCCGCATCGCCCGGGCGGATATTCGACTTGTTGAAGTCGAAGTGCACGCCACGTAGCACCAGTTTCTCATGCTTGGCCGGCGCCGGAGGAGGCGGCGGTGGCGGAGGAGGCGGTGGTGGCGGAGGCGGAGGTGGCGGCGGAGGTGGTACTAACGGATCGCAGATGAAATGGCCTGCCAATCCTCCGATCAGTCCCCCAATAACGGCACCGCCGACGCCTGAATACGCCTTGCCGTCACTATTGGGAGGGCCCTTGCGGGAATTGTCGTAGATTACGATGCCCGAAGCGGCACCGGCGCCCGCGCCCAAACCAGCGCCGATGGCGGTACATCCACCCCATTCGCGCCCACCTAGTGGTGCGCAGCCACCTATGGCGCCGGCGCAAAATGCCAATCCGGCAACTGCGGCTAATCCTTTGAGTATCCAGGACTTAGATCTCATGAGCTCTCCTCATCAGGTTCGGTTCGGCTGGTGGGACTAACCGCCGCGTGCATCATCCGCACTTTGCATTTTGGAAACTAATTGCGGGAAATATAACGGTCATGGCTCAAGACTTCAACATCCCGTAACAATCCTTACCGGACGGACAGCCGGTAAATTTTCCCCCGTTGGCTCTCCGATGCTCGGTTTTCGTGCTTATGCATAGCCGCTGGTCATCCTCTCTGCAAGCGGACCGAATGCCGGGTGGAGACGCAGAGGCGTCGAATCACTATAATGTCGATCCACCATGCTTTCATTGGCGCGCGGCAAAGAAGGGAGCTTCAAACTCGTCTCCAGCTATCGCCCCGAAGGCGATCAACCGGCGGCGATCGAAGCGATGGTTCATCATCTCAATGAGAACCTGCAACATCAGGTGCTGCTGGGCGTCACCGGGTCCGGCAAAACCTTCACCATGGCCAATGTCATCGCGCGGGTGAATCGGCCCACGCTGGTGATGGCGCCCAACAAGACCCTCGCCGCGCAACTCTATAATGAATTCAAGAGCCTCTTCCCGGACAACGCGGTCCGCTACTTCGTCTCGTATTACGACTACTACCAACCCGAAGCGTATGTTCCCTCGACCGACACCTTCATCGAGAAGGATGCGAGCATCAATGATGAAATCGACAAGATGCGCCATTCCGCGACCAAGGCGCTGCTCGAACGCAGTGATGTCCTGATCGTCGCGTCGGTGTCATGCATCTACGGCCTCGGCGAGCCCGAGGTCTATTTCGAAATGGTGCTGTTCGTCGAGGAAGGGCAGCGCATCGATCGCGACAAAGTGCTGCGGAAATTGGTTGATATTGCGTATCAGCGCAACGATTACGATTTCCATCGCGGAACATTCCGGGTGCGCGGCGACACCATCGAGGTCTTTCCCGCGTATGAGGAGAGCAGGGCGGTGCGCATCGAGTTCTTCGGCGATGAGATCGAGGCGCTGTATGAGATCGATCCGCTGCGCGGCAAGGTCATCCGCAAGCTCTCGACGGTATGCGTGTATCCGGCGTCGCATTACGTGACGACTTCGGATCGGATGGAAGTCGCGGTTAAGAACATCCGCGATGAACTGCGCGAACGCCTCGAACTGTTCCGCTCCGAGAACAAGCTGCTGGAAGCGCAGCGCCTCGAACAGCGCACGATGTATGACCTCGAACTACTCGCTGAGATGGGCTTCTGTCCCGGCATCGAAAATTATTCGCGACATTTGACTGGACGAATGCCGGGTCAGGCGCCGCCGACGCTGCTCGACTATTTCCCGAAGAATTCCATGTTTTTCATCGATGAAAGCCATGTGACCATTCCGCAAATTGGCGGGATGTATCGCGGCGATCGCTCGCGCAAACAGACGCTGGTGGATTTCGGTTTCCGTTTGCCTTCGGCGCTCGACAATCGGCCACTGAACTTCGAGGAATGGGAACAGACCATCAAGCAGGCCGTGTACGTCTCGGCGACTCCCGGCGACTGGGAGCTCAAAAAGTCAGAGGGCCTCGTCGTCGAGCAGCTCATTCGTCCCACCGGCCTCATCGATCCAGAAATCGAGGTCCGCAAGGCCGGCACCCAGGTTGATGATCTCCTCGATGAGATTCGCAAGCGCGTCGCGGTGAATGAGCGCGTGCTCGTTACCTGTCTCACCAAGAAGATGGCCGAGGATCTGACCGACTACTACCACGACCTCGGCGTGCGCGTTCGGTACCTGCACGCAGATATCGAGACTATCGAACGCGTCGAGATCATTCGCGGCCTGCGCCGCGGCGATTTCGATGTGCTGGTCGGCATCAACCTGCTGCGCGAGGGCCTCGATTTGCCGGAGGTCTCGCTGGTCGCGATTCTCGACGCTGACAAAGAAGGCTATCTGCGCTCGCCACGCTCGCTGATTCAGACCATCGGGCGCGCCGCGCGCCACATCAACGGCAAGGTCATCATGTATGGCGACAAGATTACCGACTCGATGAAGTTCGCCATCGACGAGACCTACCGCCGCCGCGCCAAGCAGCTCGCCTACAATGAGGAACACAACATCACGCCCGCCAGCATCAGCAAGGCCATCGATGCGTCGCTGGTCGAGATGTATTCGCCCGAATGGGCCGTAGTGCCGGAAATCGGCGACAGCAAGCCCAACAAGGAAGATGACTTCCCCGCGCATGAGCTATCGGACCGTATCAGCGATCTTCGCCGCCAGATGATGGAAGCCGCCGAGGCCCTGGAATACGAGCGCGCGGCGGAACTGCGCGATCGCATCAAGAAGCTCGAGCGCAAAGTCTTCGGGCAGTCGATGGGCACCGAGCGGGCTCCGCAACCACCCTCGCTGCCGCCGGGCTCCGCCGGCACCGGCGCCATCCGCGCGAACCGCGAGCGGATGGAACGTCAGAAGCCGCCCGAGACGAGCATCCAGGGGATGCGGACGCGCGGGATGCGCAAAGGCAAGAGCGACACCCCCGCGCCTCGCGCGAAACAGGGCCGCCTGAAGCTGATCCCCGAGGCCCCTAAATAGCCCCTGGCTTTTCCAGAACCGAGTCGAGACGGCTCTCCCTGCTAAGCAAATCTTGTCTGCGACTCGCGTCTGTAGGCAGCGCAGAAAAATCATTGGACTTAACTGGGGAGCAACAGTAGACTCGGGTTTCCGTTAACAACTAGTGAAGGTCCGTAAACGTTCGACCATTATCGAGGATGGCGAAGCAAGTGCCATCCGGCCATCGTGGTGGAGAAGACTCGATGGATTAGAAAATGTCATCAAATTGACAGCTCGAATAATTTTTCGTGTTTTGTAGTCTAGTGCGATGTTTTGCACTTGGCTTTATGCGTCAACGAGTTAAAATGCTGTTACTAGACTGAGAGGTGGCCACAATGCGTATTCTTCTCCAGCCGCCCAGGCCCGATGCTCCCAGCTTCGAGGTCGACTTCGAAATCCAAAAGGCGTTGGTCGCGCTTCACGGCTATTCCATCAAAATTCGCGGCGCGGGCCGCTTCGGTGACGGAGCCGCCGCCATCGTGTTGCAACGCGAGACCGACGCCTTGAGAGCACTGGCGGCACTTAAGGATGCAGGTATCCGGGCTTCTACGGTTTAACGTTAGACTTCCATTTCCGAGTAGCCCCGGACTGCTTCCGGGGTGAAACTATTCAGCCGGCCGTCGTTTCTGCCCCGCGTGACGGAAGCGAGAATATTCGCGAACTTCGCCGCCATGCTATAACTTCGCTATGCCGTCCATCCTCGAACGCTTCCATCCGGTCGTTCGTACATGGTTCGAGCGCCGCTTCACCGCGCCCTCGCGCGCGCAGGAACTCGGATGGCCCGTTATCGCCGACGCGAACCGCGAGCCCAGCCATGACGTGCTCTTGTGCGCACCGACCGGAAGTGGAAAGACGCTCGCAGCCTTCATGTGGGCGATCAATCGGCTCGTCGTTGAGGCCGAGCAGGGCGCGCTGCGTGATGAGGTCTCGGTCCTGTATGTCTCGCCGCTAAAGGCGCTCGCCAACGACATCCGCATCAACCTCGAAGAGCCGCTGGAGGGCGCCAGCGAGGTGGCGCACCAGAACGAGATCAAGATTGCGCAAATTCGGGCGGGCCTTCGGACGGGGGATACCCCAGCCAACGAGCGCAGCGCGATGCTGCGTCGCCCGCCGCACATCCTGGTCACCACACCGGAGTCGCTCTTCATCCTGCTTACCTCGGCGCGGTTTCGCGACAAGCTGAAATCGGTCCGTCATGTGATCGTCGATGAGTTACACGCTATCGCCGGCAACAAGCGTGGCGCTCATCTAATGCTTACGCTGGAGCGACTCGAGCGAATGGTCATGGCGACCGGAGCGCCGCGCCCCACCCGCATCGGGCTCTCTGCGACACTTAATCCAATCGAAAAATTGGCGGAATTTCTCGCCGGAGCCGAAGTTTCACGCGAGGGCGTCCGCACGCCACGGCCTATCAAGATTGTGCGCGCCGACGATCGCGCGCGTCACATGGATCTGCGCGTCGTGACGCCCGGACCGGAGCTGGGGCCGCTCGCGACCCACCCGCATTGGGAAGCGGTCTACGACGAACTCGCGAAGCTTATCGGTGAGCATCGCACGACACTGGTGTTCACCTTGAGCCGCCGAGCGGCTGAGCGCGTGGCGATCAATCTCCAGAAGCGGCTCGGCAACGATGCTGTCATGGCCCATCACGGCAGCCTCGCACGCAAGGAGCGCCTCGATGCCGAGCAGCGTCTCAAGCGCGGCGACTTGAAGGCGATCGTCGCCACCGCGTCGCTCGAACTCGGCATTGATGTGGGCGCGGTCGAGCTGGTCTGCCAGGTCGATACGCCCAAGTCGATTTCAGCCGCGATTCAACGCGTCGGTCGTTCGGGGCATAGCCTCGGCGCGACGCCGAAGGGGCGCTTCTTCGCGATGACGCTTGACGACTTGATCGAATGCGCCGCGGCCGTGCGCGCGATTCGAGCTGGGCGTCTCGACGAGGTTGAAATCCCGATGGCCTCGATGGACGTGGTCGCGCAGCAAGTCGTCGCGATCGCCGCCGAGGAAGGCGAGGCTGGCGTCGGTGAGCATGAGCTGCTGGCGATTCTCCGGAGCGCCTACAACTTCGCCGATCTGAACGAGGAGGCGCTCAGTCTGCTCCTCAAGCAAATGGCGGCCGAGCTGAATGAACGCATCTATGGCGCGGCGCCGAAGATTTTTTACGATCCGCGCCGCGGCCGCGTCACCGCGAAGCGGGGTGCGCGGATGGCCGCAATCACGTCGGGCGGCACCATCCCTGAAAATGGCAATTACGATGTCGTCATCGAATCGCAGGGGCGGAAGATTGGCGATGTCGAGGAGGATTTCGCGCAGGAATCGGCGCGCAACGACGTCTTCACGCTCGGCTCGATGCCATGGCAGATCAAGCGCATCTCGCGCGGACGGCTGATGGTCGAGCCCGCGCCCGGTGCGACGCCGACCTTGCCGTTCTGGCTAACCGAGGCGGCCGGGCGTTCGTGGGGACTTTCGAAAGAGCAATGCGACCTGCGCCGCGAAATCGGCAAACATCTCGAAGTAGACGGCGAAGCGGGCGCTAAGGCTTACCTCGAAACCGAATGCCTGCTCGACGAAAGCTCGGCGCGACAGGCGGTGGATTATGTTCGGCGTGGCGTCGCGGCGCTGGGCGTGATTCCCGACGAGCACAATATCGTGGTAGAGCGCTTCTTCGACGGCCTGGGCGGTACGCAAATCGTTATCCATGCGCCGTTCGGAATTCGCTTCAATCGCGCGCTAGGATTGGCGATACGCAAGAAGCTTTGTCAGAGCTTCGACTTCGAGATTCAGGCTTCCGCTATTGATGATGCGTGCCTGCTCGCGCTCAATGCGCGCCACAGCTTTCCGCTCGAAGATGTCCTGCACATGGTTTCCTCGCGTAACGCGCGCGATACCCTCACGCAGGCGCTGCTGAACGCGCCGATGTTCGAGACGCGCTTCCGCCACGTCGCCAGCCGCGCGCTCGCAATCATGCGCTCCAACAAAGGCGATCGCATTCCGCCGTACTTGCAGCGGCTGCGGTCGCAGGAGTTGCTCGCGGCGATTTTTCCAGGCCAGCAGGCATGCTTCGAGAATCGTCCGCCCGCGATCGAATTGCCCGACCACTACATTTTGACGGAGACGATTCACGAATGCCTCGAAGAATCGACTGACGCGGCGCGGATGGAAGCGGTGCTGCGCGGCCTCGAAGCCGGGTCGATTCGCGCGCACGCCATCGACTCGATTGCGCCCTCGGTCTTCGCGCATAAATTGCTGCTGGCGTGGGACTATTCCTTCCTCGATGACGGCGAGCGCGCCAATCGGCGATCGCGGACCGTCCAGATGAATCGCGGGATGGCCGAGGACGTGCTGCGCTCGGAAGATTTGTCGGAAATGCTTTCGCGCGAGGCCATCGAGGGCGTGGTGGCCGAGATGACCAGCACCGCGCCGAATCGACGCGCCCGCACTCCCGACGAGCTCTTCGAGATCATTCGCACGCACGGCGGGCTTTCGATCGATCAAATCTCCGAGCGTGTGCGCGGCGATGGCGATGCAATGGTCGATGAGCTTCGACGCGGGGGACGCATCGTCGCGCTGCGGCCAACGCCGATCGCGCCGGAACTCCTCGTAACTTTTGAGGACGCGCCTCTTTATATGAGCGCGCATTCCGAGGCCTCATCGCGAGACGCGATCGAGACCCGCGACCAGCCCGATCCTGATGCCTCGCGCGATGAGATCGTTCGTCGAGCATTCAAGACCTCGGGTCCCGTCACTCCACACGAGATGGCGCTGCGCCTTCATCTGTCAGATTCGGAAATCAGCGGTGCGCTGACGCGATTGGAAGCGTCGGGTGCGATTTTCCGTGGCCATTTCACTTCCAACGCCGTACAGCAGTGGTGCGATCGCTATGTGCTGCAGCGGATTCATCGCGAGACGCTCGCCAAGGTTCGCGCCGAGGTCGAGCCCTGCGCCGATCACGAATACACCGCGTTCCTGATGCGATGGCATCACATCGCGGGCGCCGACTTGGAAGAAGGGCAGGGTGGCCTTGCGGCGGTGCTTGATCAGCTTTCGGGCCTCACGTTTGCGCCCGAGATCTGGGAGCGATCGATTCTGCCGGCGCGCGTTCCCGGTTACCGGCCGGAGCTGCTGGACCTCTTATGCCTCGGAGGACAATTCGCGTGGGTTGCCTTGCCGCCTGAGGAGGAGATTCCCGATCTTCCGTCGAAAGTCGCCTTCGTGAATCGTCACGAGCGGTTTCTCTTTCAGCCTCCGACCGATGAAGAACCTGCAGATGCGAAGGAACTCGCGATTTGGCGCGCGCTCATCGCGGGAGGCGCGCAGTACCTCGACCAGGTTGCTGATAGCGCCGAAGTTTCCGAACGCGATGCGCTCGCGGCGCTGTGGAAGCTCGCGGCGCGCGGTCGCGTCTCGAACGACAGCTTTGCGCCGCTGCGGCTTTTCACCGCGACGCCCGATGCTGCGCGCCTCATCGAGGTCGCTCGGCCCCATGGTGGAACGCGTCGCGATGCCGCCATGCGTGCGCGGCTCAAATCGAGCGTATCGGGTCGATGGTCGGCATTGATCGCGCCCAAAGCCGACTCGCACGACACCAACAATCGTCCGCGCGAAATCGCGATGCTGCTGCTTCATCGCCACGGAATCGTCGCGCGCGAAGTAATGGCCCTCGAATCCATCAACATGCCGTGGTCGGAAATCCAATTCGCGCTGCGCCGTCTCGAATATGGCGGAACGATCCGACGCGGATGGTTCGTGCATTCGCTCTCGGGCGAACAGTATGCGCTGCCGGAGGCGGTCGAAATGTTGCGCGCGATGCGCGGCCTGAATCCGGCGCGCGAGAAACCGGTCGCGATGAGCGCGATCGATCCCGCGAATCCCTACGGTGCAATCCTGAAAGGATGCGGCGTCGCGCGCGAAGCGAGCAACATTGCGGTGATCCGCGGCGGTCGATTAATCCTCGCTCTCGCTGGTCACGCGATCCTGACCGGACCATTCATCGCCAAAGATGTCGAACCGCTCGACGATGAGAGCTTCTCAGCTGCTGCCGCGGCATTGATGGCGACGCGTGGCAAGCTACGCATCGACACCGTGGATGAAGTGGCAGCGCTGGAATCCTCGCGCGTCGGGCTGCTTGCCGCAATGCGCTTTCATTCCGATGGGCGCGCCCTGGTCTTCGACGGCCTGCCGGGTCCGGCGCCGATGCGCGCACGTCCCGGTATCTCGCGCTGAGTCGGGGTTCATCGCATCGCGAGACCGTTTTTATCGATATGGCGGTCGCGCTATTGTTGCAGCGATCACTTTATCTCGGTCGCGCCGAGCAGCGCGGACCCAACTAGAATCCTCACAGGAAGGGATTGGAATCTCATGGCGAGCAATAGTTTCGGCGCGCGTACTACCCTCAAAGTCGGTGGAACCAATTACACGA
The DNA here is from genome assembly GCA_963761255.1 of uncultured delta proteobacterium. GTDB lineage: Bacteria > Desulfobacterota > Binatia > Binatales > Binataceae > DATGKG01. The sequence continues at coordinate 121,635 of CAVXGH010000005.1, read as the reverse complement.
TTTTCAAGCTGGAGGCGCTCGAGAAACGCGGCTTCGTGATTTCGCGGCTGCCGTTCTCAATTCGTGTGATGCTGGAAAACGTGCTGCGCCGCGAAGATGGTGGCGTCGTCACGGCGGACCAGATCGAAGCCGTCGCGAAATTTAACGGCAAAGGCGGCGAGAGCGAGGTATCGTTCATGCCGGCGCGCGTGCTCCTGCAGGATTTCACCGGAGTGCCGGTCGTCGCGGATCTCGCGGTAATGCGCGATGCGATCAAGCGCCTCGGCGGGAATCCTGCGACTATCAATCCGCTGCAACCGGTCGACCTCGTCATCGATCATTCGGTGCAAGTCGACGCGTCCGGGACGCGCGCCGCATTCGCGACCAACGCCGAACTGGAGTTTCAGCGCAATCGCGAGCGTTACCTCTTCCTGCGATGGGGCCAGGGAGGCTTCGATAATTTCCGCGTGGTGCCGCCGGACACCGGCATCGTGCACCAGGTGAACCTCGAATATCTCGCGCCGGTCGTGTTCAGCTCCAAGGACAACCAGGCGTACCCCGACACAGTGCTCGGCACCGATTCGCATACCACGATGGTCAATGGGCTCGGAGTCGTCGGATGGGGCGTCGGGGGTATCGAGGCCGAAGCTGCGATGCTGGGGCGCTCGATGCCGATGCTGATTCCCGACGTCATCGGCATGCGACTGACCGGCAGTCTCAGGTCCGGCGCCACCGCCACCGACCTCGTGCTGACCGCGACGCAGATGCTGCGCAAGCGTGGGGTGGTCAACAAGTTTGTCGAATACTGCGGCGACGGCATCAAGACCTTGAGCGTGGCCGACCGCGCGACGCTCGCCAACATGTCGCCGGAATATGGCGCGACGATTGGATTCTTCCCGGTCGATCAGCAAACCCTCGAATATCTGCGCGTCACCGGCAGACCGGACGACCGCCTCGCGCTCATCGAGGCTTACTGCAAGGAGCAGGGACTGTTCCGCACCGACGCTTCGCCGGAGCCAATTTTCACCGACACGCTGGAACTCGATCTGGGCAGCGTCGAGCCTAGCCTCGCGGGTCCGCGGCGTCCGCAAGATCGCGTTCCCCTTGCGAAAGCGAAGAAGGATTTTCGGCGACAGTTGGTCAAAGAGATCCATGGCGATGTGCAGGGCCCTGCCAGGCAGCGCGTCGAGGATTGGATCGAGGAAGGCGGCAACGTTAATGCTGCCGAGCCGGAGGGCTCGCATCTGAAACCCCTCGGCACCAGCGTGCAAGTCGATGCCGATGGCGCCAGCTTCGCGCTCTGTCATGGCTCCCTCGTCATCGCGGCTATAACGAGCTGCACTAACACCTCGAATCCATCAGTTATGATTGGGGCGGGACTCCTCGCGAAGAAGGCGGTCGCGCGCGGCCTCACGGTTAAGCCATGGGTAAAGACCAGCCTCGCGCCGGGCTCTAAGGTGGTCAGCGATTATTTGCAACGCGCCGGGCTCATCGAGCCGCTGGAGAAGCTCAAGTTCAATATCGTCGGCTACGGATGCACCACCTGTATTGGCAATAGCGGTCCGGTCGCGGAGGGGATCGCCGCGGCAATCAACAAGAACAACCTGGTCGCGAGCGCGATCCTGAGCGGCAATCGCAACTTCGAAGGCCGCATCAATCCGGTCGTGCGCTTCAATTACCTCGCCTCGCCACCACTGGTGGTCGCATACGCGATCGCGGGCACAATGGATTTCGACGTCGAAACTCAGCCGCTCGGTACCGATCAGAACGGTAAGCCGGTTTTCTTGAAAGACATCTGGCCGACTTCCCAGGAGGTTGCGGCCGCCGTCGCGAGTTCCATCGATTCCGAGATGTTCCGCCACTCGTATGGCAAAGTTTTCGATGGCGACGAGCGATGGCAGAGCCTCGCGGTGCCGAAAGGCAACCTCTTCCAGTGGGACGAGAAATCCGAGTACGTCAAAGCGCCTCCATTCTTCGATGGCATAGGGAAGACTCCGACCCCATTGCAGGACATCGTCGGTGCGCGAGTGCTGGCGGTGCTCGGCGACAGCGTCACGACGGATCACATTTCGCCGGCCGGCAACATCGCGGTGAAGAGCCCCGCGGGTGAGTACCTGATCGCGCACGGAATCGAGCCAAAAGATTTCAATTCGTATGGCGCGCGGCGCGGTAATCATGAGGTGATGGTGCGCGGCACGTTTGCGAACATTCGGCTGCGCAATCTGATGGTGCCGGGGATCGAGGGCGGCGTCACCGCGCATCAGCCGGACGGCGCCAAGATGACGATCTTCGAAGCATCGGAGCAATATCGCAAAGAGGGCGTTCCACTGATCGTGATCGCCGGAAAGGAGTACGGTACCGGATCCTCGCGCGACTGGGCGGCGAAGGGAACGCAGCTTCTGGGCGTGCGCGCGGTGATCGCGGAAAACTTCGAGCGCATCCATCGCAGCAACCTGGTGGGAATGGGCGTGTTGCCGTTGGAGTTCGTCAATGGTCAAAATCGTGAGTCGCTGGGCCTCACCGGACGCGAGAAATTCACCATCGCGGGACTGGCAGCGGGATTGAAGCGCGGGCAGAAGCTCACGGTGCGCGCGGAACTCGATGGCAAAGCCACGGAATTCGAAACGCTCGCGCGGGTCGATACGCCCGACGACGTCGAGTTCATTAAGCATGGCGGAATTTTGCCGCTGACGCTGCGGGAACTGCTGCAGGCGTGACCTAGTGCATCTGCCGGAAGCGGTCCCAGATCTGATCGAGCGGGTGGCGCAGACCGTGGCATAAGATGATGGGCCCGTTTTCGTAAGGCATCACGTAGGGTCCGCCAAAATGCCCGACGACCTCGGTTTTTTGGCAGGCATGAGCGAGCCGCCGTGGACTGCCGTTCACCTGGATGAGAACGCTACCGTCATAGCCGCGGGCGCCCCAGAAGTAGTATTGAAGCTGTCCACAGATAGGCGGCGGCAGGCCATCAGCAGGGCCATAGACATCGATCGCGGCCGCCTCACCGTAGTTCATCGCGAGGATAGCTGTGCGGGAGCGATCCTCAGGCGGGAGCGATTGGTAAACCGCCGCGACCTGTTTTTCCAAATCACGCCAGCCGAGCTCGTCGGAGAACACCTGGGTTAGCGGCGCGCCGATTCCTTCTCGTTCATCGGGACGCGGCCGGAGATGCGACTTCGCGAGATACGCCGCGAGCGCGGGAGGATTCAGGATCGGCAGAACAATCGGGGCAATTGGAATCGCCAGCGCGATTATCAGCGTGACCCACGCGCGCCGAACCCATCGATTGATCCCGGCGCACGCGACGGCGCCCGTGGCAAACATCGTAGGGTAGGCCGGCGCGAGGTAGTAATCCTTGCCATGCGACCCGATGATGAGAGCCATCGTGGCGATGAACGCGAAGGCGAGAAAGCGCGCGTCGCGCAGCTTGGCATTGAGGAAAGGCGCGACCACTCCGGCGATCCAGAGCGGCGCGAGCGCGACATTCATCGCGAAGATTTGCCTGATTATGAAACCCAGCGGCCGGCCGGTGAAATTGCGATATTGCGTCGCGTAGTGGATCGATTCAAGGAATGGCCAGCCATGGAGCGCTTGCCAGATGAAGCTTGGCGCGGCGATGACAGCGCCGATGATCGCGCCATACCAGAGCTCGCGCCATCGGAGGACGCGGCGCGCGGAGGTCGACAGAACTCCGACCGTGAGTCCGATCATCCAGGTCGAGATGCCGTACTTTGCTTCGAGCGAAATTCCCGCGACGATGCCGGCCCAGAGCGCGGCCTTGCGCTCGTCGCGAAGCGTCGCGCGCGTGAGCAGGTAAGCGAACAGCGTCCAGGTCAGGGCTTCGAAGCTCGAAGTGCCGAGGGTCGAGGCGAGCGCCACCAGCATCGGCGGGACGGCAGCTGCCAACGCTGCCATCCATGCCGCGATGCGACTGCCTCCCAGCTCGAGCGCGAACGCGGCGGCGAGCGCTATCGTTGCAATTGCGGCCGCGATCGAGGGCAGCCGCAACAGCCAGGTATGATCGCCGAAGAGTTGGGTTCCCGCCGCAATCAACGGCACCAGCGGCGGCAAGTCGGCATAGCCGAAAGCGGGCCGTCGTCCGCACGCGATGAAGTAAAGCTCGTTGCGAAAGGTGTCGTAACGTCCGGCGAGCGCGAGATAAATTATCGTCATCGTCGCGGCGGTCAGCCACACGAAGGGATCGCGTCGTATTGAGTCGCGGATTGTTTCGAGTCGTGCGGGCATGGATGATTCGCTCAACGAGGCGACATCATAGTACGGTAAAAATCCGGGCGCATTACGGCGGAGCCCATCATTTGATCGGAGGGCGATACAGATGGAAACCAAAGTTCACGAAATCGCGGACAGGATTTATCGATTCTCGACGCTGATCCCTGGCGTTGCCGGACCAGCAGGCCTCACCTTCAACCAGTTTCTCATCGATGCCGACGAACCGCTGCTGTTCCATACCGGGCAGCGGCCGCTGTTCCCTGCGATTTCGGCCGCGGTATCGCGCATTATTGGCCTCGACAAATTGCGCTGGATCACCTTCAGCCACGTCGAATCCGACGAATGTGGCGCGCTCAACGAATGGCTCGCGGTAGCGCCGAAAGCGACTCCCGCGCACGGCCGCCTCGGATGCAACATCTGGCTCAACGATATGTCGGATCGTCCGCCGCGCGCGCTCGCCGATGGTGAGGTACTCGATCTCGGCGGAAAGAAAGTGCGACGCCTGGACACGCCGCATTTGCCACATTGTTGGGATGCCGGACTGATCTACGAAGAGACCACCAGCACGTTGTTGACCAGCGACATCTTCACTCACGGTGGCGATGTTCCCCCGCTTACTGAAAACGACATTCTCGGTCCGGCGCTCGCCCTCGAAAAGGCGCTGCCGTTCACTGCTGTCTCGCCCGATACCATCTCGATGCTGCGCAAGCTCGCAGCATTGAAGCCGCGCAGGTTGGCCTTGATGCACGGTTCTTCCTTTTCGGGGGATGGGCGGGTCCCGCTGGAGGCGCTCGCAACCCATTACGAGGACAAGCTTCGCGCCGCAATCGCGAGATGATTTAGACTGGAAACGGCTTCGCGAGATCGAGGCGGACCGCTGCGCCGCTCTTGCGGGCGGCATAGCGCGATAACAATTTCACCACCGCGGGGGTCACCTCGCCGAGCGCCTCGGGCCGGAAACCAACTACCTCGGCGCCGCGGGTACGCATCATCCCGAGCATCGAAAGGCGCAGCAGCGAGCCGACCGCCTGGCAATACCGGAAACGCTCGAAATCCAGCGGCGCCATCGCGTGGTAGAGCGGGATGTAGAGCGAAGCGAACAAGGTGCGCAGCGAGTTGCCGGCGAGATTGTCGCGCATCCAGCGCGGATGCTCCATCGCCGAGGATGAGAGGATCGCCGCGGTCATCGCGGCATCGAGATGGCGATCGCCGATATCGGTATTAACCCAATCGATGACGCCATTGACGTGAAAGCCCTGCACCACGACGTTGCGCGGATGATAGTCCATGTGCACGACCGACAGCGGTGCGCTGCGGAACTCGGCCGCGCGCGCGGCGAGTCGCGCGTGAGCTTCCTTCAATCCAGGCAGCGGACCCTGCTCGACGCGTTGCTCGATGATCTTGAGCATGCGATCGAGGAGCGGCGCGCTCGCATCGATTCCCTCTGGCGCGTAGCCGCGCGGAATCTGGTCGAGGCCGGACTTGCGCAATTCCATCTGATGCAGCCGGACCTGGGCGCGCACGAAGCCAAAGAACCCCAGCGAGAAGGTTTTGAACGCGCTTGCGAAACTGTGCGTTGCGAAGAGTGGACCGCCGGGTAGGCGCTCCATGATGAGAAACGCGGCGCCGAGCGCATCGTGATCGGGTTCATAATCGTACGGCTTCGGAACGCAAAACCCGACGCTCGAAAGTTTCGCGATGGTGGCGTTCTCGCGAACTCCCTTGGCGTCGGCAAATGGCCCCTGGTAGAAGCGCAGCACCATCGGCGTGCGGGCAGGTAGCCCGGGTATGCGCGCGGAGACGGAAGCGGTTGCGAATTCGAAAACCGTGGTTTCCCATCCGCTGGCCAGGACCTTGAGGGAAAGCAACGGTGCGCCGAGGTAGTCGGCGAGTCGGGTTTGGATCTCGGCAAGTTCCAGCATCGCGGTGTTACCGATGAAGCTAGTACAGACCCCGCGCGCTGGCAATAAACTGACACGCGTGTCAGTTCACGTTAGTGGAAGCTACTCCGGTTGACGATGCGGATGCAGTTTGTGCAACAGCTCCCTCATCAGATGGTGATGCTGCGGCTGCGAAGAATCATTGTCGCCGTTAGTTGACGGGGCAGTGACCGGCGGCAGGTTTTCATTCGGCACCACCTGTCCCTCTTTGAAGAAGTGGCGCTGGATGATCGAGGTGAGCAATGGTCCATGGGTATTGCTGACATCGATCGAGGTGTCGACCGAGAGGCCCAGGCGCAGCGGCTTATCGGCGGGAGGTTCCTCATCGAGGACGATCTTTACCGGGATTCGCTGTACGACCTTGACCCAGTTACCGGTGGCGTTTTCGGGCGGCAGCAGTGAGAACGCAGCGCCGGTGCCCATGCTGATTGAGTCGACATGACCCTGGTAGATATGGCCGGGATAGATGTCGGCCTCGACGGTCGCCTTCTGTCCGACACGAACATCGGTTAGCTGGGTCTCTTTGAAATTCGCGACGATGTAAAGATGCTGAGTAGGCACATCAGCCATCAGCGGTTCGCCGGGTTGAACGCGATGGCCAACGTGAACGCTTTTGTGGGTGATGATGCCGTCGAAAGGTGCGGTCAGTCGGGTGTATGCGAGATCGAGCTTCGCCTGTTCCAGCGCGGCACGTGCCTGCTGCACGATGGGGCGGTCGTAGCGCGAATCGTCAAGGCTTTCCGCCTGGCTCTTGGCTTCCTGAGTTGCGGCGGCGCTTGAATCATCTTTGGTCTCGGCAAAAGCGGCCGGCGTCGCGCCGTGATCGTCGATGGTCCCGCCCAGCGCCGCGCGAGCCTGCGATACTTCATGCTGCGCCAGCGCGACGTTGGCCTCGCCCATTCGGTAGGCGGTTACAGCTTGATCATAAAATTCGCTGGAAACTACGCCAGCTTTGCGCAACTGCTCGGCCCGATTGTAATCGAGCTTGGCTTGTTTGGCTTGCGAATCAGCAAGGGCCAAGCCTGCCTCCGCGGCATTGACCTGCGCGAACATCTCATCGACGGTCTGCTTGGCGCGCGCGAGTTGTGCCTCGGCTTGAGTGACGCGGACCTGGAAATCGCTGGGATCGAGGGTCACCAGCAGATCGCCGCGCTTTACGGTCCAGTTGTCCTCAACATAGACGGCGGACACCGTTCCTGCGACGCGGGTCGAGACCAGCGCTACCGTTCCATCGACATAGGCGTCATCGGTGGAGACGTGGGTAGAGAGATAGTCGTAGTAGCGAATTGCGGGAAAGATGCCGACGATGACCGCCACGATTATGACGGCCAACAGTGCCCGGCGCAGCCAGGGAGATTTCATATTTTATTCGACACGCCACATGGCGGAATCAGATTCCGCGAGGGCGCCCAATCCATGCCTCTATATCAACGGTTTCGCTAACTTTGCGTGATCCTGGGATGCTGTCAAACCACTGTAGCGACTTTGCGCGTGCCGCCGGTCATCGATCTTAAGCGCGATGCCGTCGTGACGGTTCAGGGTTGCCTGATGGTCACGACCGGACCACCCTTCACATGCGCGACGACATTGCCGTTAAGAAACAGATCGACGTCGAACGGGCCGAGGCTCTGAATCTGATCCAGAGTAGCATCGACGGCACCATCGGGACTTTCAAATAGCACCAGTGCGGGGGCCCGGTCGCTTAGTTCAAAGCCGGTGGTGCTATCCTCGAACAATCCCGAAAAACGTTCACTCGCCGGTCCCCTGATGAACATACGGACGTCCGGATTGGCCGGCGGGGGTGGTGGCGAGAAACCCGGGTTAGCGATTCCATTCTGGATCGATGCGGTCCCGTAAGGATCGGTGGTCGAGGCGACGTCCAGTACCGAGAAGCCCAGGGTCAACTGCAGGCTGAGGATCCCATTCCCAGCGTTCTGCTTGGTGGCGACCAGCCGCACCGGAGTCTGGTTGTTTACGATGATGATGTTCATCGGAACCGAGCCGCTAAATGACCAGCTTGAGTGAGCGTCAGAAATCAAGCCGCTAAAAGTCGTTCCGAACTGGCCCAAAACGCGGAACGCCGCGAGTGGCGGACTGTTGGGAGTGTCTCCGACGCCCGCCTGAAACGCGCCCAGCCCCTGGCTGCAGCTCGAGGATAACAGCGCGAACATCGCGCCTATCCACGCCCATAGATGGAAGCCCCGCTGTCCTGATCGCATCGGACTTTCCCCGCTCAAAGCGGACTAGCCAAAGTCCCGGTGCAGATTCCCGGACAGGGCCCGGAAGCCGAGTCGGAGTTGTTGCTGCATGAACTCGGACACGGCGATGAGGTTGATGCCGGCTGCGGAACCGTAATCGCTTGCGAAGGCCCGGGTATCGGCGTCGCGATAGGTGTGGGGGTGTCGGAGCCGATGACGGTCGGTTCTCCCACCGGCGTCGGTGCGGCATCGAAGCGCTGGATGGTGTAGTCGTCCGGCGGAACACACAGGGTGTATTGGGTATTGTTCGGGCTATTCGACGAGAGAAGACCCGGTGTAGTTCCGAGAATCTGAACCCCCTGTTTCTCTACTTCTACGTAAGTGCCGGTATCGGGATTCTGGACTATTCCCGTGATGCTTCCATGACCAACGCAATCCATCGCAGGCATCGCGATCGGCGTCGGAGAAGGCGCCGGCGATGGCGGGATCGGAGGAATTGAATCGCAACTATTCGAGGGTCCCGGAACATTGGCAAGGACCGAGATGTTGTGTCCGGGGAAGGGCGACGTCGCGCCAAGATACGGATCGACCGCAACCGCAAATAAGTCAAAGTTCGGTCCTGCCCCAGTGATGGGTACATTGAGGGTAAAGGGTTGCGAGGTCTGCTGATGGATAAACGTCAGCGGTATCGGAAGCGCTGCTACGATTTCATTGGTCCCGCTATTCTCCGCGAAGACTTCGACCAGAACCGAGTTTCCAGGAGGCGGATCACTGACCAGGTTGACTGTTCCGTTGATGTATCCAGTCGTCAGGGAGAAGTTGCAGATGGTGTTCGGATTGGCGCTCGAACCTGAACAGACCTGATTGGTGCTGCTCTTTAGAAATGCGCTCGAAAGCAGCGTCGAATACCCACTCGCGCTTACCCGCACCGCGAGATTCGAGAGGTTAGTCGGAACCTGGGCGAAGAATGACGGGTTTAAGGTTGTTCCCGGCAGAGGATAGTTACCCGCCTGATCGGTCCCGGTGCTGCCCACGATCACGCACTGTTGCGGATTACTCACACAGTAGCCGGTTGCCGGTGGAGTCGGGCGCGGCGTCGGCGTCGGTTGGGTCCCAGACGATGGAGTTGGGTTGGCGTTGGCCGCCGGCGCTAAAAGTTCCAACTGTGCGCCAGTAAGCGCGGTCCCTTTGCAGCCATCGACTATGGTGCCGGCAAAATTTGCCGTGGTGGTTCCAGTCACCGTGAAGTTCTGTGCGACACCCTGGCCGGGGACGACCGAGATATTCTGAACTGAGTCGTAGGTATCACTTCCGCCGAAGGTAAAAATATCGTAGGAGGTTCCGGTCGGTGCGGCCGGCAACTCGAGGGTGTAAGCGCCTTTCGCCTTAACCGGTATGGTCTCGACGATGTCGCTGGTGCCACTGAGTTCTGCTGCCACCGTCAATCGTGAGATGCGATTGCCGGTCGCGCCGGTTCCCTTGATCGTAACAGTTCCGCCGACCGAAGCGAGATAGGATCCGAAATCTACCTCATTCCCTGTAATGCGCATCACGTATGAGTCGCCGGTGTTGACGGGTGGCGAAGTTATCGAGCCCGCGAGCTGAATCACTAATGGCGCCGTCGCATTTGCAATGGCATTGAGGGAGGTGCCGAGGGTGAAGACCACCGAGTTCACGGTTGAACTGGTGGTATCGAATTGAATCGGATAGTTGATGCAACCCTCAGTATTTGAAACTCCCGATTGGCACGCCGGCACGACGGTGCCCGGGAGGGTCGGGTCGACCAGCACCTGCACCGTTCGATAAGCGCCCACCGGCACGCCCCCGACGTTGAACATCTTCGCGCCGGTTTGATTCTGCACCAGGTCAATCTGCAAATCTCCCGGATTTGCCTGGTTGCCGCTGCCCACCCCGGTGGGAACCGCGATCGTTACCCATCCCGGCGCAGTGAGGCCCGCATTCGGTGTCTGATTGATACGGATACCGGAAATGTTCAGCGAAACACTTTTGAAGTTACCCTGCGGAGGCACACCGATCAGGGCCACCGCAACGCTTGCATTGGTGGGCGCCGCAGTGGGGGCGGAGCCGCCTCCGCCGCCGCATCCGGAAGGTATGATAAGACCGCACAATACAATCAGAGGTGGCAGTAGAGAAAAAACTATCCACCACGGACGTCGATGATTCACGCGTAATCCATTCAAGCAGGAGATTTAGATAACGTAACGGTTTGGGATAACCTAACAGATGCATGAACGCAAGGAAGCAACCAAAATCCTCTCCTCGCCGACGCCATCTTGACGCCAGCCTTGCGCATCCCAACAATCTATTCCATTGAATGCGCGCTCCTTGATGATGAATCTCCGCCAGAGACCGAGTTCCCTTTTTCGATTCCCCCTCGCACTATGCGCGATGTTGCTCCTTTCGATGGCTGCCGCGCGCACCGCCGACGCCGCGCTCTCACTTTCGATTGGAAATCCCAACCTCGAGCATTTCGATTCCGATGGCGGGGTGGAACTCAACTTCGGCCTTACCGACAGTAGCGGGCAGCCGGTCGGCAATCTCAAACCCGACAACGTCAAAGTCTTCGAGGATGGCAAGCCCGCCAAAATCATCGACTTCCGCGGAGTCGGGCAGGGCCGCCCGGTCGATATAGTGTTCGTCCTCGATGTCACAGAATCGATGCAACCTTACATCGACGCGGTCAAGCAAAACGTCATCCAGTTCGTGCAGGATCTCTCGGCCAACAACCGCGACTATCGCCTCGGCCTGGTGACCTTCGAGGATTACGTCGTTTCCAAGTATCCCGATTGCAATTGCGCCTATCGCGACAGCTTCACTTCCAATGTTCATGAGTTCACCGATTGGGTCAGCGGCCTCCACGCGGGCGGCGGCGGCGATATTCCCGAGGATCAGCTCGATGCGCTCGCGTACGCGGCCAGCTTCCCCTTCCGGCCGAATGCTGAGGGCATCATCATAATCGTGACCGATGCCCCGCCTCATCATAAGGGCGACGGCTCCCGCTATACCCAGCACGATCAGGCCTACCACGACCACCACCCGCTCGACACCGATGTCACCGAGGAAACCGGCGACGATGTGGCCGCGACCCTCAAGAAAAACGGCCTGACGCTTTATGCTGTAGTGCCGCCGCCGTTCATCGCGCCGGAATACCAGCAGATCGTCGATGCGACCCACGGCAAGTCCTACAACATCATTACCGAGGAGGGCCATTTCGCGTCGCTGGTCCGCGAGATTGGGCATTCGATCGCGACCGAGTACTCGCTTACTTATCGCACTCCGCGTCCCATCGAAGATGGGACCGATCGTTCCGTTGAACTGCAGGTTAACTACGGCGGCAACAGTGGCGGCGCGTCCACCTCGTACCAGGTGCGTGGCGTCGGTGGCGCGGCCATCAACGTGCCTGAGGACAACGGCACCGGGTCCGGCGCCAATACCACCGGCACCGGCCTCCAGCAATTATCCTTCAAATGGTGGAACGGTGCGGTTCCGCTTATCGCCTTGGCGATGCTGTTCGCGCTCTCGAAACTGCGCTTCGGCGTCTCGACCGACGAGCTCAAGGCCGCGCTGGAGGCGCAAGCCAAAGCACCCGCCGGCGCTCCTCGCGGACCGATCGTCGTGCAAGCGCCGCCCCCGCGCGCGCCCGCCGGCTCGCCATCGACGGCGCCTCGTGTCGCAGCTTCGACCGGCGGCGCCGCGCGTCTGATGACAATCAATCCCGTTGACCCGGTCCCTTCGGAATACAGTCTCTTCAAAGATGAGGTCACGGTGGGGCGCGGCGAAGACAACGATGTGGTGATCCCGCATGCGAGCGTGTCACGCGCGCATGCCCGCCTGATGAAGCGCAACGGCGCCTACGAGTTGATGGATCTGAACTCGACCAATGGGACCTTCATCGATGATCGCCGCCTCGCGGGCTCGCAAACCCTCGGCAATGGCACCCGCGTCCGTTTCGGCGACGTCCAGTTCATCCTCCGGTTCTGAATCTCTTCTTGCGTGGCACCGGTCTTTGATGTTCCTCCCCAATTTAAAAACTGGGGGAGGCGGCTTGGAAGCGATTTGCGCGCTGGCTCCGAGGGTAAATCATGATAGGCAGGAGCGGGTTAACGGACCGACGGTCCACACAAAAAAGTTCTCGGCCGTTAGCACCACCGACCCGCCGAATTCGCTGAACCGGTTAGTCATTAGTCTCGCGCATCACACGGCGATCGGAAATTCGAAGTTCGTTGGGTAATGCGAGAGCTCTTTAGCAACACTGGAGCCAGGGAAACTACGGTTCGGAAGTAGGTCGGGGCTTGCGAACAAGCGCGCCTCGCACAATGATTGACATAAATGGCGACTCTTCTGCATGAAATGGTAGCAGACGGTTTAGCGCCGGGCCTACATACGCCGGAAGCGAAAAGGATAGTGGAGATGCTTCAAGAGGAAATCGATAGCGCTCAGAGGCTGGTAAAGACCGATGCGTACCAAATGTCGGTCGGCGAGATAGTCAACATGTATAAAGACGGGGAACTATTCATCAACCCTGATTTCCAAAGGCTATTTCGATGGGAACCCGGTCAAAAGTCAAAGCTGATCGAATCGATCCTCTTGGGCATTCCACTTCCACCTATCTTTGTCTACGAGCAGGAGGATTCAAAATGGGAACTGATCGACGGCCTCCAGCGGATTTCAACGATTCTTGAATTTATGGGCCTTCTCAAGGACGCCAAATCGGGGTCGTCAATGCCGCCTTCTTTCATGACCGCTACTAAGTACCTCCCGGCGTTGAACAACACGGTTTGGGAGAAATCTGAACAGATCGCCGACCTCGAGCCGGCCGATCAGATAGAACTTGAAAAATCGCATCAGCTTGCCATCCGACGGGCGCGCCTAGGCGTCGAGATTTTGAAGCGCCCGAGCGACAGTCAGACGAAATACGACCTGTTCCAGCGGCTTAACGCTGGTGGAACGCCTGCGAACCCACAAGAGCTGCGCAACTGCATCATAATAATGATCAGCGAGCCCTACTTTAAGTTGGTGAAGTCGCTCGCTGACTACGAGCCATTTCGTACCGTAATTGCGGCCTCGGAAGAACAGATCGAGCGCCAGCGGCATATGGAATACGCCTCGCGATTCCTAGTCCATATGTACGTTCCCTACGACGGCAAACACGATGTAGAGGACTTCATCGATGAAGGAATGATCCAATTGGCAGGGAAGGGCGTCATCCAGAATACTGAAAAGCGCTTCAAAAAGACCTTTGATCTCCTGCACAAGGCGTTTGGTGCTGACACTTTAAGGAGAATGGACGAAGGGAAGCATCAGGGACGCGTTAGCCTCGCGGCTTTCGAATGCATCGCGGTAGGCATCGGCAAGAATTTAGATTACGTGACATCGCAACCGGATCCCGTCAAGTTCGTTCGTGCTCGGGTCCAGAAGTTCTGGACAAAGAAAGAACTCCCCAAATTTTTTGCGCCGGGCTTACGCGGAACGATACGAATCCAGCGAACAATTCCTTTCGGGGAGAAGATGTTTGCGCCGTGAGCAAGCCATTTTCGACCAGCGATTTATCTGACCAGATGGACCAGGATATGACTTGGCGTCTGAAGGAATTCTCCGATATGAAGGCGGCGATCCGAAGGGCCGATCCGATCGCCCGGCCCGCGCTGCTTCGGGCTTTCATCGCACTTATGTATGCCCACTGGGAGGGTCATGTACGATTCTGTGCGATGAAATATTTCCAACATATCGCCCTCCGCAAGATGGCTTACACGAACTTGGAAACCCAGATCTACCTGAATTCGTTCCTCGTTCGATTGGACGGATTTTTTCGAACCAAAGGAAACGTTGAAGAAAAATGCAGATTTGTTGAAGACGTCCTCAAATCAAGAGAACAGCGCTTTTCCTATATAAACCCTGCCCTTATAGACACGAGGTCGAATCTAAATACGGAAGTCTTACGCGACCTATGTAGAATCTGTGCTATCCCTTTTGCCGATTTCGAAAAGGAAGAAACTCTCATAGACTTGCTTATGCTGAAGCGACGCAACGAGATTGCGCACGGCGCTGAGGTCTACCTTGCAGAGGATGAGATCGATGATCTCGCCGACCGAGCAGTGAATATCATGCGCCTCTTCCGCAATCTGTTGGAGAACAAAGTCTACCTCCGTTCCTATGCTGCATAGCTAGATACGGCTCTTGGGCGAGTCAATGTGAACAACGCTTCGGCATGCGAACTGAGGTCTCGACCAAAACGCGTTGGGCAACGCATCCGCGTCCGCTCCGGCGGCCTCCAGTTCATCCTCCGATTCTGAACTTTCGCGCAGTCGTCACCTAATCCGGCAGCTCGATGCCGCAGTAGGAATACCCGCCGTTGACCCGAAGCACCGTTCCCGTCATATAACTCGATGCCTTCGATGCGAGGAGCAGCAGCGCGCCGGTCAGTTCGGAGGGATCGGCGGCGCGGCCCATCGGGATCGCGCGGCGCCATTTCGCGCCGTCGGGTCCGTCCAGGATGCTCTTTACCATCGGGGTGGTCATCCATCCCGGAGCGAGGCAGTTGACCCGGATCCTATGCCGCACCAGTTCCATCGCCATGTTGCGGGTCAGATGCTCCACCGCCGCTTTGGAGGCCGCATAGGGCACCCGTTTGAGCTGCGAGCGAAATCCCAACGATGACGAAATGTTGATGATGCTGCCCTCGATCGCGTGGTCGACCATGTATCTGGACACCTCGGTCGCAGCCATCCAGGTGCCTTTCAGGTTTACATTCAAAACCTTGTCCCACTCGGCTTCCGTGACCCCGAACAGGAAGGCATCGTCGCCCAAAATTCCCGCGCAATTGATCAACACATCAATCGAATGGAATTTTTTATGCGCCTCGCGAATGAGACGGAGAATGTCGTCCTTTTGGGTGACATCGCTGGTTTGAACCAGAACCTTTTCACCCGATGGATCGAGCTTTTGCGACAACTGGTCCAGTTTTATCGCGTCGGTATCCGCGAGGACGAGTCGCGCGCCGGCCTCCGCCATGATAGCGACCAATTCGCATCCGAGGCCGCCCGCCGCGCCGGTTACGATCGCAACCCGATTCTTCAGGGAAAACTGATCGATCCATCCCATGTGCATACTCCTGATGCGGAACACCCCATTGTCACGATGCCCGAGGAAGCTCCTGGCGTTTGTGTATACCGAGCCTCAGGAAGATCATATCCGAACAATCTCTGAGCTACGGGCAACCAGAAATGACCAACAGAACTACCGTCGTTCGACTCGGCCCTAAGGGGGAAGTCATCAAAATTCGCTCCGACGGCACCGAAGAGATCTTGGAGGTCGAACGGGGTCCCGAGTGGTCGGACGAACAAATCGAGGCTGCGGCAGCGAAGGATCCCGACAATCCTCCCCTCACCCCCGCGCAACGTGCGCGTCTCCATCGCGTCCCTCGCGTTAAAACCTTGCGATGGGAGATGGGCCTCAGCCAGGAGGAGTTCGCATCGCGATTCCAGATACCGCTCGGTACGCTGCGCGATTGGGAGCAGGGCCGCACCGAACCGGACCAGGCCGCGCGTGCCTATCTCGAGGTGATCGCACATAATCCCGAAAACGTCCGGAAGGCGTTGCTGGCTGCCAAAAAGCCCCGCCGCTCGCGAAGCAAGGTTGCCTCCCGGTAGAATCGGGACACCTCCCAGCGAAAGCTGTCCCCACCGCCGAGTTTTCCAGGTTAGCGCGGAGTTACGGCAGGCAGATGTTGCCTCCCAGCTGGAGACACGCTTGCGGAGGAGTCAGGACCGGAGAGGCCAAGCCAAGCAGCTCGCTGACCACCGATGTGGAAGCGGTACCAACGGTGCATTGGTTGGCCGCGAAGATGTTTCCGGCCGCATCGATGGCGAGGGCGGCGGAGTTGCACAAACTTGCGCCGTTCGGCGTGTAAGCGATTCCCGATGCATAGTCGCCGGCAAAGGTGAGCTCGCTGACGCTCCATCCGCCGGAGGTCGAAGTCGCCGCGAACACGTCGCCCGCGGAATCGAGCACCATCGCGGAAGGCGCGGCGAGCGCGGCGGTGATCGGAAAGAAGAACTGATCGAGGTTGTAATCGGGCAGCGCAAGTTCAGCCGCGCCGCCGCCCGCGGAACCGTTGACCATGACCAACAGGTTGGATTCGCTATCCAGCCCGATAAAGGACGCAGGAAACGAAACCGTCTGCGTTTCGTCGGCGGTGATCTCGAAACTCAGTCCGGATGCATAGCTGCTCGCGACGGTGAGTTCGCTCACCGTGTTGTCGCAGTTGGTCACGAAGAGGTTGGCCGAGGCGTCGATAGCGAGCGCGGCGGGACAAGTCAGGCTGGCATCGGCGGGACTGTAGCCGAATGCGGTGCTGTAGTTACCCAAGGCGATCAGTTCGGAAATACTGCCGCCGCTGGCCGGACGATTGACTACAAAGACGTTCCCGTCGGCGTCCAGGGCAATCGATTGTGGATGATCAAATGCGCCGTCTCCGCCCGGGATGAATAAATTGCCGCTCGTATAGGCGCTGATCGCGGTCAGCTCTTCGACGACGTCGAAATCCGGGCTTGCGAAAAACAGGTTATTCGTCGCGTCGATGGCGACGGCGCCATGCTGATTGGATGACGTCCCTTCGACGAAAGTTGCTCCATTCGAGTAGCCTGACGCTGCGGTTATTTCATTCAGAAATCCGTTGGAGCCGGCGAAGCTCACCGTGAACAGGTTTCCCAGCGTATCGATCGCGAGGGTGGTGTTTACGCCCAGTTCGGTGTTCGCGGGGGCAAGCGCGAGGCCGATTTCGAATCCATCCGGAGGCGTCGTCAGGAATGGCTGATAAGGCGGCGTGGAAATCATCGATTGAATCGCAAATAGAGCGTCGACCCCAACCGCAGGATTTTGAGCCATCGCATGGATTGCGGCCAGCGTGGTGTCCGCCGCTGAAGTCGAAGTGTTAGTGAACATCGAGCTGCACGGACTGGAATTCGGTCCTGAACCGCTCGCGCATGCCGCAATGAGATTAGATAGTGTGTTGAGGCGCTCAAGGGCATCGCAATTAGGGGGCGGGGAATCCGGCCCGCAGTCCCCCCCGGTGGGCATGAAAGTCGAAGCGGCGCCACTCACCGAGTAGTCGCCCGCGGAATCAACCTCGGCGAGGTTGTAGTAGTTGATATATCCGAGACCCAGCCCGACGGCATTGGTCGAAGATGTTCCCAGCCGCTGCCCTGTTTCATCGACAAACCGGGAGAGCGCGACCTCGGCGGCGGCCGTGGTGAATTCATTAAGCATGACGCTGGTTGAGGAAGCGATGCTGCTGCAGGGTCCGATGGCCGCCATCAGTCCAATGGCGGAGTTGGCCCCGCGGCCGGCGTCGCCTCCACGCGCGATGACGTAGGTTTCCCGCGCGGCGTCCGGCATCGGGCAGTCGTATGCGATGGTGTAATTTCCGTTGATATCGGTGGTCGCGGTTCCGAGCGAGGTAGCAAGCGACCCATAGCCGGTA
Source organism: uncultured delta proteobacterium (assembly GCA_963761255.1). GTDB lineage: Bacteria > Desulfobacterota > Binatia > Binatales > Binataceae > DATGKG01. The sequence continues at coordinate 103,786 of CAVXGH010000005.1, read as the reverse complement.
TTTCCGGCGGCATAGAAGGTAACCGCAGCCGAGGCCACCGGCATTCCATCGACGGAGACGCCGCCGGTGAAAAACAGCCCGGCCGGCGTCGGCGTCGCGGCCGGAGTTAAACTCGCAGTCGCGGTCGGCGTCGCACCATTTTGGACGGTGATGCTTATCGAGGCGGTTCCGACGATCGCGCTGTTGGCGGCATACGCGGTCACCGAGATTTGATGTGACCCGTTCGAAATCCCGGTCGAATCCCAATTAAAGGATGAAGGTGGGGTCGTGCTTAGATAGCTGCCATCGACGTAGAAATTGACCCACGCGACGGTGTCCGCCTGGTGTACCGTGATGGTGACGGTTCCCGACAGCGTTGCATTGTTGTGTGGCGCGGTTATCGAGACCGTCGAAGTGGCGGTCGGACTAGGCGTCACGGTGGTGGTCAGCGTGGCCGTTCCGGTAGCCGTCGGCGTGGCTGTCCCGGTCGAGGTTTCGCTTGGGGTGCTGGTAGGCGTTGCAGCTATAGTCGCGGTTGCCGTTATGGTGGCGGTCGCCGTGGAGGTTGCCGTCGTGGTCGCGGTGGAGATTTCGGTTGGCGTCGCGGTCGGGGTCGGAACCGGGGTGGCGGTGGAGGTCGGAGTGCGCGCGGGCGTCGCGGTAGGTGTCGGCGCCGCTGCGCTGGCCGTCTGAGTTGCGGTAGGCGTCATCGTGGGCGTTAGGCTCGGCGTCGCGGTCGCGGTGACCGTTGGGGTTGGCGGAGTACCTTTAGCCGAGCCATTTAACTTAATCGAAGCGTTTGCAGCGCCCCGACTGGCATCGCTGGCAATAAAAATCGAGTCGTGGAACTTTCCATCGATGCGGGGAGCGAACTGCACGGTCACTACGAACGGCGCCCCCTTCGGTGGAAGAGTTGCCTGGCCTCCGCCTTCGATGATTGTGAATTGCGATGTGACCGGGGATCCCAGGGTAACGCTTAGCGTCTTGGTGCCGACATTCTTGACCGAAAAGGTTTTGGACTGGCTGATAGCGGTCTTGCCGAAGGTCACCACCTTGAATCCAAGAGAGCCGGGCGCGATCTTCATCTTACTGAATGGAGTCGGGGTCTTTTTGGCCTCCGGCACCACATTTTGCGCAGCGACGGGGATGACCGCACTGATCGATAGAACAATGCTGAGTACGATAGACCAATAGAACGCAGCGGACGCTGTTCGTCCGATCGCTTTGTCAAGGTAGTTCAACAGACAGTTAACGCTATGGCGAATTCGACCATGAAGCCAGTAGCCAGCCGATTTTTCACGTCATCGGATACCGAGGCAGCTGGTCGCTCGCCGCGGGACGTCGCGGCAAGGGAACCAATCAGTTCAGAGAGACATCGGACAGGAGGAACTTGGTTCAAAAAGCTCGCCGGTCAGCTTTTCGAAGTGGGGGTCTCTCGCCATAGTGCCGGTTTCGTCGATCCTCAAATTGTCATCGGAGGGGGAGGGACGCTGCTCTGGATTCTGCTCTCCCGCCTGAATGCGCGACTGGGAAAGGAAAGGTATTCTCGATGAATCTGAACACCTCTCGGCGGTGAATTTCCAATGTCCAGAACAAGACAACTCCTCCTCTTCTGGCTCCTCCTGATCGCGACGGCGACTCTCTCGATGGCGCAAGATGCCAGCACTGACTACATCGCGCCGTCGCAGGCGGTCCCGACCGGCAAAGCTCCCGGCATGAAGGTGCAGTTGTTGAGCAATGGCGAACATCTAAAGGAATATGCCGTTATCTTCGCCGAGGGCGATGAAGCCTTCTCGGGGATGCTCGCATTCGCCGAGCAGTACCACGTTACCAGCGCGCACTTCACCGCCATCGGCGGTCTGAAGCGCGGCACGCTGGGATGGTTCGATACGCAACGCGAGATGTTTAAGAAGATTCCCATCGACAGCCAGGTCGAAGTGCTTTCGATGATCGGCGACATCGCGATGTACAACGGCAAGCCCGTCGTTCATGCGCATATGGTGGTGGGAACTTCCGATGGGAGCACGCGCGGCGGCCATCTCCTCGAAGCGGTGGTATGGCCCACCCTCGAAGTGATGGTCACCGTCGATCCGATTGCGATGAAGAAGGCCTTCGATCCGCAAACCCGCCTGACCCTGATCGATCCATCGTTGAAGTAAATCAAAGTTGAGATTTTTTGCATGCCTCATCTTCAAGCGCTCGACACACTGCAAGTCGATGTTCTGATCGACAACCTGAGCGACAGCTATTCGAGCAAGCCGGCGCACGTCTCGCCCGAATTCAACAATGTGATCGCGGCCGGCGCGCGCGAGATCTCCGGCTCGACGCTGTGCTGCGCGCAACTTGGGCTTTCCTTGATGCTCACCGCGCAGGTCGGCTCGACGCGCCACAAACTGCTCTTCGATGCGGGTCCCGAAGGCCCCATCTTCGTCCGTAACTGCCGCAACCTCGGCGTGAAGCTCGATGATGTCGAGGCGGTCGCGATTTCGCATGGCCATTGGGATCACATGGGAGCGCTGACTCACGCGCTGGATGAGATCACGCGCGGCGGGCGCAAGGTGCCATGCCACATCAATCCCGGAATGTTCCTCGAACGCGCCGCGCAACTCTCGACCGGTAGCGTCGCTCCGTTCGAGATCGTGCCGTCGCCGAGCATCCTCGCGTCGCACGGCGCCGAGGTCGTCAATTCCGTCGAGGCGCGGACGTTGCTCGACGACTGCTTTTTTCTGAGCGGCGAAATCCCTCGCCTCACGGCGTTCGAAAAAGGTCGTCAGGATCATCTATGTCGAGACGATTCCGCCAGCGCATGGCGTCCCGATCCGCTGCTGATGGATGAGCGTTACCTCGCCGCCAATCTGCGCGACAAGGGACTGATCGTATTCAGCTCATGCTCGCACGCGGGCGTCATCAACGTCCTGCTCGACGCGCGCAAGACTTTCGGCGACATCCCCATCTATGGAGTGTTCGGCGGGCTTCATCTAGTTGGCACGCTGGAAAAAATCATCCCTGACACTGTGGCTAGCCTTCGCCAGTTTAACCTGAAGCAAATCGTCCCGGCGCATTGCACTGGCTTTCGCGCGCTGCATGCGCTGCTCAACGCATTCGGCGAATCGGTGGTAGTCCCGTCCGACGTCGGCAGTCGTTACACATTCTGATCCGCGTTTACGAGGCCGCGTTCTTCCGCCATAGTGATCCGCTAAGTGTCTGCGACCGAAGGAAATAATCATGGCGGCGCTGGCCGATAAGCTCGCGCGGCATGCCCCCGCGTTGTGGCTCGAAGTCGGGCCGCCGCGAGGAATAAATCCGGAGCCCTTGCTGCGCAGGCTCGCGGCGCTGGCCGGCCATGTCGATGCGATCAATCTCACCGATAACGCGCTCGGCAAGGTCAAGATGTCGAGTATCGCGTTCGGCACCATCATCAAGCTGCGGCTCGGACTGCCGGTGGTGATCAATCTCTCGTGCCGCGATCGCAACCGCTTCGCGCTCAAGTCGGATTTGATCGGCGCGGCGGCCCTGGGCATCGATGCGGTCGTGGCACTGACCGGCGACAAGATTCCTCCCGATGATCCCTCGGGCGCGCGCGCGGTGCACGATCTCGATGCGTTCGCGCTGCTGCGGATGGTTGCTGATCTCAATCGGGGCGATACCGGCGAAGGGAAGGCGCTGCTCAAAAAGCTGCCCGACATTTTCGTCGGCGCGGTTGCGAATCCCAATCGCAAAAACATCGTTCATGAATTCGATATGCTGAAACGCAAGGCCGAGGCGGGCGCGAAGTTCGTCATCACCCAGCCGATTTTCGAAGCTGACACGGCGCGACGGTTTCTCCAACGCGCCAATGAATTCGGCCTCAAGACCATCTTTGGAATCTTGCCCGTCAAGCGCGAATCGATGGGCGCCTACATGAAGAAGAACATCGCCGACCTCGGCAACGTCGCCGGACATCTGGACAAATTCGCCGGGATGAGCGAAGAGCAGGTGCGGCGGCGCTCGATCGAGGAAAACCTCGCGCTGATGCAGTCGCTCGCGACCGAGGCCGCGGGCTTCAACATAATGAGTGGAGGCGGGCCGTCGCTCGCGATACAACTGGCACTGGAGTTTACCCAATGGCGCAAGCAAAACGACAACTCGCACCGGCGCTGAGAAACGGCGCGGCGCTCGTCGAGGTTCCCAGCCGCTCCGAAGCTGAAGCCGCGGTCCGCACGCTGCTTCGCTACATGGGCGAGGACCCGGAGCGCGAGGGACTGGAGCGCACGCCACATCGAGTGGCTAGCGCGTTGCAGTTTCTGACTCGCGGCTACACCAAGGATCCCAAGGAAGAGATCAACGGCGCGCTCTTCAGCGAGGTCGAGTACCAGGAGATGATCCTCTGCAAGGACCTCGATTTCTATTCGCTCTGCGAGCATCACATGCTGCCGTTTTTCGGCAAGGCGCATGTCGCATACCTGCCGAGCAAGCGCATCGTCGGGCTTTCGAAGCTCGCGCGAATGGTGGAGATCTACGCGCGCCGGCTCCAGGTGCAGGAGCGCCTGACGCGGCAGATTGCGCAGACCATCATGGAAGAGATCGAGCCACTCGGAGTGGCGGTGGTGCTCGAGGCCGAGCATATGTGCATGCGGATGCGCGGGGTTGAGAAGCAGAATTCGGTGGTCATGACGTCGACGATGCTAGGCGTGTTCCGCAAAAATCATGAAACCCGCCAGGAGTTTATGAACCTCATCCGCAAAGCCACTTGACGTGCCAATTCAGAAAAAGACACCTCCCGCCTCCGACGCCGCCCTCGAAGCTTTGGGTCGTTACGCGGTCCGCTACGTCAAACCGGGCCAGACCATCGGCCTCGGCACTGGTCATGCCGCGAGCGCATTCATTCGCGCGCTGGGAGAAAGCGGCATCAAGGTGCGCGGTGTACCGACCTCGAACGGTAGCGCGGAGTTAGCGCGCAAATCGGGCCTCGAGGTTGTCACGCTCGCCGATGTGAAACAGCTCGATGCCGATTTCGATGGTGCCGATGAAGTCGACTCGCGCTTCAACCTGCTCAAGGGCTTCGGCGGCGCGTTGGTGCGCGAGAAGATCGTCGCGGCATCGTCGAAGAAGTTCTACCTGTTGGTCGGCCCGGAGAAACTCTATCCGCATCTGGGCGCGCGCAAGCGACTGCCAGTGGAGGTGATCCCATTCGGCGTCCCCTTCGTGACGCGCGCTCTGGCGAAGCTCGGGATGAAGGCGGCGCCGCGCCGTAACGCCGACGGCAGCGAATTCATCAGCGACAACGGCAACCCGATCCTCGATTGCGTGGTGCGCGAAATCCGCCATCCGGCGCGCATCGAGCGCGAGCTGCTGGCGATCCCGGGCGTACTCGGCACCGGCATCTTCGTGGGGCTGGCGACGCTTGTGCTGGTGGCCTCGGAGGACGGCAATCCTCGGATCATTAAGGCAAAGAATTAGCGCTAGTCGATTCGCATCATGCCGCGCCGCGGCTTTTCGGTTCCACAGGTTTGCGCCGTTAACGGTACTCCCATCTCCTTGAGCACGGCGCGATGCTGCTTGAGCGGCGTGCGCAGTAATCGATCCTCGACAGGTATGAGCTTCTGAAAGCTCTCCAACTGCAAAACGCGATCAACGAATGCCGCGGTCCGCGGCCATTGCGTAGCATCGACCTGAAAGCGCGCGAATGCGGCATTGCGAAAGAAGCATGCGATGCTGATGTCCGCGATAGAAACGGCGCCGAAGATGAAGCCCTCCGTCGGAACCTGCGTCTCCAGGTAGTCGAGAATTGGCGGAATGTCGTCACGGAGCGTTTTCTCGACCACGGCCCGGTCCGTCGCTTCACCCCATACGTTGGGTTTGATCGCGACCTGGTTGAACAGTTGCCAGATGAAGACCTCGCCCATCCGCGTATCGGCGTACTCCTCGAGCCATCGCGCGCGAGCGCGATCGACGATGTCGGCGGGGTAGACTCTCGGTTCCGGATTGCGATCCTCGAGGTATTCGCAGATGACGGATGAATCGGCCAGCGTGATCTGGTCATCGATGAGGACTGGAATGCGGCGCACCGGGCTTATCCGCGAAAAATCACCGTTACCGCAAAAAGGAACAATCGGGTCGATTTCGTACTCGATGCCTTTCAAATCGAGAACCACCAACACCTTGCGAACATAAGGTGAAAGATGTCCACCAATAATCCGCACCGGATGTGCCATGATGACTCCTTGTGGATCAGCTAGCGGGCGCGAGGTATCGTTACGATTGCCTCGCGCCCGACGTTGCACTTACTTCTTCATCAGCGCCGCCAGCGCAGCCTGCTGCTCACCCAGGGTCTCGCGAATCGAGGGGCGCTGCTGAACCTGCGTCCACCAGGCAGCCAGCCTGGGCCGGCCTTCCAGGGGCGCCTTGGCGCCGAACATCGGCATGATGTTGACCAGGAAAAAGATCGTCGGCGCCAACGCCGCATCAGCCAGCGTGAACACATCGCCGGTCGCGTACGCGCCGGCTATCATCGCGTCCAACTGATCGAGGCGATTGTTGAGCTCCGCGATTTTGTCCTGGATGAATCCGGGGTCGAGTTGCTTGCCGAATAGCTGCGGCAACAGGGCGCGCATCGGCGGGTCGAGGTAGAGATCGTTCAGCCGGCTGAATGCGCGCGTCCGTGCGCGGCCTTCGGCATCCTTGGGAAGGAGCGGCTTCTCCGGGAATTTGTCTTCGAGGTATTCGTTGATGATCTCGGACTCCGCGACCACTGTCCCATTGTCGAGCTGGAGGGCTGGAATCTTTCCCAACGGATTCAGCGCCTTGTACTCGGGCGAACTGGTACCGCCCGGCGGCGCCACCATCTCGACCCGCAATCCTTTTTCGCGGATCACGATGCGGCTCTTAGACGCAAAGTTGCTGAGGTCACGACTGTACAGCTTCATTTGTTTCCACCTCGAGGAACTGATTTTCGATTTCCGGTAGCAAAGATAGGATCTGTCGGCGAAATCGTCTATTGGCAATATTGACTTTCTTGGTACTGTTCTCGCCATGAAGGTAAATGTCCTGGTTCTCGATGGCGTCTTCGACACCGGCCTGGCGACGGTGCTGGATTCCTTCACCACCGCCAACGAATTGGCCGAGCTGTTCGGTCTTACCTCTTTGCGCTTCGAGGTCAGCACGGTGGGCGTGCGGGCGAGCGTGCGGACCGCGCAAGGATTAAAGGTCCCGATGATTTCAGCTGACCGGCGGAGCAAACCGGATTTGGTCATTGTGCCCGCGCTCGGATACAAAATGCCCGACCCTCTGATCGCGGCATTGGCGCGCCCCGATGTGATGGATGCGGGAAATGTGCTCCAGCAATGGGCCGAGCGGGGCGCCACCACCGCGGCAGCCTGTATCGGTACCTTCGTTGTCGCCGAAACTGGACTGCTCGACGATCGGGAGGCCACCACGACCTGGTGGCTGGCCCCATTGTTTCGCGAGCGCTATCCGAAAGTGCGCCTCGACGAATCACGGATCATCGTGCCATCGCATCGAATGGTGACCGCCGGCGCGGCGCTCAGTCACCTCGACCTCGCGCTCTGGCTGATTCGGCAGGCGAGCCCCGATTTGGCGACGTTAACCGCGAAGTATCTGGTAGTGGACACGCGTCCCTCGCAGGCGGCATATGTGATTCCGAGTCACCTTGCGCATTCAGACCCTGTCGTCGAACGCTTCGAGCGATGGGCGCGGCAGCGGCTCGGGAAGGGGTTTTCGCTGGATGAATCGGCGCGCGCGACCAGGACCAGCACACGAACTCTCGCGCGCCGGATGCATAAGGTGTTGGGAAAGTCGCCATTGTCGTACTTCCAGGACTTGCGGGTCGAACGCGCCGTGCATCTGCTCAAGACCAGCGATGCGAGCGTGGATGAGATCGCGTCCCGTGTCGGCTATGCGGATGGGATCAGCTTGCGCCTGCTGCTGCGGCGTCGGATGGGTCGTGGGGTGCGCGAGTTGCGCTCAGGCTAGGCATCTCGAGCTTATCGACGATACGTCGGTATTCCTTCGAGTGGGTTTGTTCCTATTGGTTGCGGTTGACGTACGGAGGACTCTCGCGAAAGGCTGGCCACTGCCAAATGACCTTGGTCTCCAACTGGAGAAGCACTGTAGTTTCCAGCGTTTAATGGGTTTGTTTTTGCACTTTTGCATTTGCGCGTATCATCCATAAACGACGAATGGCGCCCATGCAGGCGCCACGCCCGAATGATAGCACATCGTAACCATCCGATCTTCTCTTATCCCCCTTCAACTTCAGGGGATGGGGTTAGGGGTTAGGTCTGTGATTTCGCGCCAGCGTATTCGCGCTGACCTAGAACGCATTTATCGCGCGGCCGTCGAGGCCGTCGATCCCGCGAGGCTGACCGCGCGCGCCCTCGATCCCGGTATCCCCGAGGCCTCGCGCGTTTATGTCCTCGCAGTCGGGAAGGCTTCCCTCGCGATGGCCTCCGTTCTCGCGCGGCAGCTTGGCGATCGACTCGCCGCCGCGACCGTAGTGGTGCTTTCGGGCACGAAGTCCTCGCTCCCGTCGGATCCCCGCATCAAGCTGTGTGAATCATCGCATCCGCTGCCGTCGCAGAAATCCGCGGATGCCGCGAGGACCGCGCTGGCGATGCTCTCTTCTGCGCGCCCCGAGGACCTGGTCATCGTGGCGCTCAGCGGCGGCGCATCCGCGATGTTTGCGCTTCCGCCCGAGGGCGTGCCGCTCGGCGACAAAATCACGCTGACACAATCGCTGCTACGCAGTGGCGCCTCGATTCGCGAGCTGAACACCGTGCGCAAGCATCTCTCGATGGTCAAGGGTGGACAACTGCTGCGCGCGGTCAACGGCGCGCGCGTCATCAGCCTGATTCCTTCCGATGTCCCCGGGGACGATTTGGCGACAATCGGGTCCGGTCTCACCGCGCCTGACCCGACGACCTTTGCCGATGCGATTTCGATGCTGAAGCGGCGCCAGCTTTGGGGTCGCGCGCCCGAGACGATTCGCGACTATCTGGAGCGTGGCAGCGCGGGCCAGATCGCTGAGACTCCCAAGCGCGATGATCCGATTTTCGCGCGCGTCACGAATCGCATTATCGGCAACAATCAGACCGCCCTCGATGCCGCCGAAGCTGCGGCGCGCGGTCTCGGCTACGAGGTCGATCCATCGCAGGAGCTGCGTGGCGAGGCCGACGATCTCGGCCGTGCGCTCGCGACTCATATCACGGCAATTTCCCGCGACCGCATCTGCGTCATCGCGGGCGGCGAGCCGGTCGTCACCGTGCGAGGCCCGGGCAAAGGCGGGCGCGCACAACAAGCCGCGCTCGCGATGGCGCTGGAGCTCTCGCGCCGCGGCAGCGATCGTAGAATCGCCGCGCTGTTCGCCGGCACTGATGGCATCGATGGCCCGACCGAGGCGGCGGGCGCGTTTGCGTTTCCCGACAGCGTCGCGCGCGCGGAGGCCAGTGGCATCAACTTGGAAACCGCGCTATCTCGCAACGATGCCTACTACGCTTTCAGAGGTATCGATGATCTTTTTATTCCTGGCCCCACCGGCACCAACGTCACCGACATCTTCATCGGGCTGGTAAACTACTAACCCATGCCACGACTCAAAAAGTATAAACTTCCGCCCGACGGTACGACGCCATCTAATCAAGCACCGCGACCGGTCACGCTGATTCCCGGCGATGGTGTCGGTCCGGAGGTTATCGGCGCAGCGGTTTCAGTGGTCGATGCGACCGGAGTTAAAATCGACTGGCAGCATCAGTTCGCCGGCGCGGCAGGGATGAAGCGTTATGGCTCGCCGGCGCCCGATCAGCTCCTCGAATCGCTGCGCCAAACCGGCATCGCGCTCAAGGGACCGCTCGAAACGCAAGTTGGTGAGGGCTACCGCTCCATCAATGTTTACTTGCGCCGCGAGCTGAACCTGTATGCGAACATCCGTCCGACGCAGAGCTTTCCCGGTGTCACCACGCGCTTTAAAAATGTCGACCTCGTCATCGTGCGTGAGAATACCGAGGATTTGTACTCGGGCATCGAGCATCAGGTGGCGCCCGGCGTGGTCGAGAGCGTCAAGGTGATCACCGCGCGAGCCTCGCGGCGCATCGCGCGTTTCGCGTTTGAATATGCGCGCAAGAACGGCCGCAAGTTGGTCACCGCGATTCACAAGGCCAACATCATGAAGCTGTCGGACGGCCTTTTCCTGAAGTGCGCCCGCGCCGTCGCGCATGAGTACTCTGATGTTAAGTACACCGAGCAGATCGTCGATGCGGCCTGCATGCGGCTGGTCACCGAGCCGACTTCATTCGACATGCTGTTGCTGGAAAATCTCTACGGCGACATCGTTTCGGATTTATGCGCTGGTCTGGTCGGAGGGCTCGGCGTGGTGCCGGGCGCGAACTATGGCGAGCGCGGCGCGATCTTCGAGGCCGTGCACGGGACCGCGCCGGACATCGCGGGAAAAAACCTCGCCAACCCGACCGCCGCGATTTTGTCCTCGGCGATGATGCTGGATTACATGGGGCATCCTCGCGAGGCCGAGCGGGTGCGCAAAGCGGTAACAGCGGTGCTGAAATCGGGCAAGGAGGTGACGCGCGATCTTGGCGGCAAAGCCAATACCGGCGACATGACGCGCGCAATCATCCACGCGATGAAGTAAGATGGTCTGCGAGTGCACGAGAACCCGGCAAGACGGTATCGAGTAGGCCGCAGGAGTATCAGCGAGATCGCTTTGATGCGTCTGTGCCGCCTCTTGATTGGCGCAATGATTATTGGCGCGCTTCTCGCCCATTCATTTCGAGGGTTCCTCGGGGGTCATCCGGGCAGCGCGCTGCTCCTCGGCACTGCATATGTTTCCCTTTGCGCGATCGGGGCGTACTTCAAGCTTTTCCCAGTTCGTCAGGTTCAGTAATAATTAGCGCCTCTATGAAGAAGATCATCGCGCCCGGCGAGATCGGTAATCGCGTGCCGCCCGGGCAAACTCTTACCACCAATTTTCCGGTCCTAAGTTTCGGGGCGACCCCGCGCTTCAATCCCGAGAAATGGGATTTCCGCGTCGTCGGTCTCGTCGAAAAGCCTCTGCTCTTCAATTATCCGCAATTCCGCGCGCTGCCGCAGACGAAGATGGTCGCGGATTTTCATTGCGTGACGACCTGGTCGCGCCTCGACAACGTGTGGGAAGGCCTTGCCGTCAAAGACCTGATGGCGATGCTCAAGCTCGCGCCGGAGGTCAGCCACGTCGTGATTCATTGCGACGGCGGCTACACGACGAATCTGCCGTTGCATGAATTTGTCGATGACGACGTCATCCTCGCGCATCGCCACGATGGCCGCGACCTCGAACCCGACCATGGATGGCCGCTGCGCCTAGTAGTACCAAAACTCTACGCATGGAAGAGCGCGAAGTGGGTGCGCGCCATCGAGTTCACCGACGAGGACCGGCGCGGATTTTGGGAAGTGCGCGGCTATCATAACCACGCCGATCCATGGAAAGAGGAACGCTACTCCTACCAAGAGGACGCTGACTGACCTCGTCGCCGCCAACCGGGTTGTCGCGCGAGGAGAGCCTTGCGCGGATGGCGCGCGAGGAATTCGATCTGTGCGTCATCGGCGGCGGCATCAATGGGGCGGCGATCGCGCGCGATGCCTCTCTGCGCGGGCTCAGCGTCGCGCTGGTCGAGGCTGGTGACTTCGCCGGTGCGACTTCCTCGCGCTCTTCGAAACTGATTCACGGCGGCTTCCGATACCTGCCGCAGTGGCAATTCCGCCTAGTCTATCATGCGCTGCGCGAGCGCGAACGCCTGCGCCGTCACACCGCGCCACATCTGGTCAAGCCGCTGCGGTTTTTGTTTCCGATTTACCGGGGCAGGGGATTCGGCCGCTTTACGATGGACATGGGGCTGTGGCTCTACGACATCTTCGCGCGCATCGCGTGGTCGGAGCGCCATCGTGTTTTGAATACGGAGGCGACGCTCGCGCGTGAGCCTGCCCTGGCGGCCACGAACCTCACGGGCGCGGCGCTCTACTACGATGCGTGGGCTGATGATGCGCGCGTCACCTTCGAAAATGTCCTCGATGCGGGACTGCATGGCGCCGCGGTCGCGAATTATCTCTCAGTCGATGAACTCGCAAAAAAATCTGGGCAGATCGCATCCGCGCGGGTTCGCGACGTCACGAGCGATAAGCGCATCGAAATTCGCGCGCGGCATTTCGTAAATGCAGCCGGTCCGTGGGTGGACGACATCCGCAAGCTCGACGATCCCGCCGCGAAGCCGAGCGTGCGGCTAACCAAGGGTGTCCACCTGGTGTTTCCACTGCGCGCGTTACCAGTGAATGAAGCGATCGTGCTGGGCGATGACGAGGAGCGCATTGTTTTCGTGATGCCGCATGATCGCTACGTCCTTGTAGGTACCACCGACACTGATTTTTCCGGCGATCGGCGCGCCGTCATAGCCGATCCGAGCGACATCGCCTATTTGCTGAAGGTGCTTGCCGAGGGGCTGCCGAAGATCAAGCTGACCGAGGACGATATCGCGTCGAGCTTCGCCGGCCTTCGCGCCTTGGTGATCAGCGGTGATGAGAAATCGCCGTCCGCCGTGCCGCGCGAGGAGACCATCATCGAGAGCGCATCGGGAATGCTCTCGGTCGCGGGTGGCAAGCTGACGACTCATCGCGAGATCGCGGAGAAGGTGGTCAACCGGTTGATGCGGAAGATGGGTCGCAGTGCGGAGGCGAGTCCGACGCGAACGACACCGCTGCCGGGCGCGCGCGCAATCGACCACGACGACAATTCATACACCGCGTTCACCGGCGCTGAAGCGGAATTCCTCGCGGCTCGTTACGGCACGCGCGTCCAGGAGATCGCGCGCATCGCGGCCGAGCGGCCCGAGCTCAGCGTGCCGCTGGCGAAGGATTGTCCCGCTATCGGCGCCGAAGTTATCCACGCGATTCGCAACGAGATGGCGCAATGTGTCGCGGATTTTCTGGTGCGGCGCACTTCGCTCATCTGGCGCTATCCGATCGAGGCGGAAGCCGCGGCACCCGCGGTCGCACGCATCATGGCCTCCGAGCTAGGCTGGGATGCGTCGCGCGAGGAATCGGAGTTATCGGGATTCGTATCCGACCTGAAGCGTCGGCGGGCGGCTTGACGAGTTGGCGATGGCGAAACGGGAATCACTGGAGGATCGCAAATCGCGCGCGGCGCGTATCTCGAAGGCGCTCAGGAAGTTGTATCCCGAAGCGCGCATCAGCCTGAACTTCGAGACTCCGTGGCAGTGCCTCGCGGCGACCATCATGTCCGCGCAATGCACCGATGAGCGCGTCAATCAGGTCACGCCGGCGCTGTTCGCGAAATATCCCGATCCTGCCGCAATGGCGGCTGCGGATCCGCGCGAAGTCGAGCGGATGATCGTCACCACCGGCTTTTTTCGGCAAAAGACCAAGTCGCTGATCGCAGCGGCGCAGGATATCGTCGCGCGGTTCGGCAATAAGCTTCCCGACACGATGGAAGACCTCGTGACTCTGCGTGGAGTGGGACGCAAGACCGCCAACGTGGTGCTCGGCCACGTCCATGGAAAGCCGGGGCTGGTGGTCGATACGCACGTGCGGCGGGTATCTTACCGCCTCGGGCTGACTCGGAGTCGCGAGCCGGAAATCATCGAGGAGGACCTCTGCGCGATCTTGCCGGAGCAGGACTGGACGCCGTTTTCGATGCGCCTGATCCTCCATGGTCGGCAAGTTTGCGATGCACGCAAACCGCGCTGTCCGCAATGCACGCTGCTTTCCGATTGCCCGCAGGTGGGTGTCAACCTGGCGGCGAACAGACCGGCGACTCCTCGCAAACGCACACCGGCTATCGCAAAATAGCGCGCGATGGCCGACCTCATACTCGCAATCGATCAGGGCACCACCGGCACCACAGTTTTCGTCATCGACGCGGGAGGAAAGATTCGCGGCCGCGCCTATGGGGAGATTCACCAGTTTTACCCGAAGCCGGGTTGGGTCGAGCATGATCCCGAGGAGATCTATCGGTCGGCGGTCACGCTGGCGAAGAAGGCGCTGAAGGCGGCGCGCGCGGCGGCTGCGGATGTCGCGGCAATCGGCATTACCAATCAGCGCGAGACCTTTGTGGTGTGGGAGCGCAAGTCAGGACGCCCGGTCTATCGCGCGATCGTGTGGCAATGCCGCCGCAGCGTGGAAATCTGCCGTCGGCTCGCGGATCACGAAAGCGAGGTATCGGCGCGCACCGGCTTGCTCCTCGATCCGTATTTTTCCGGCACCAAGCTCAAATGGCTACTGGACGCGAAGCCCGAGCTGCGCAAACGCGCGGCGCGCGGCGAGCTATGCTTCGGAACCATCGATACGTGGCTGATTTTCCGACTTTCTGGTGGGGCCGCGTTCGTGACCGACTACACCAACGCCTCGCGCACGATGCTGTTCAACCTTGAGCACCACACCTGGGACGAGGAGATGCTGCGGATGCTCGACGTCCCGGCCGAGATGCTCCCGGGTGCGATCGGCTCGCGCGGCCCGTTCGCCGAGGCAGCATCCGGCACCATCGGGAATCGCGCGATAGCGATTGGCGCGGTGATCGGGGATCAGCAATCGGCGCTCTTCGGGCAGCGCGCGGTCAAGCCCGGCGACTCCAAGTCAACCTACGGCACCGGTGCTTTTCTATTGATGCATACCGGCAATCAGCGCATCGCGTCGCGCAATCGGTTGCTGACGACGGCGGCGCTCGGACCGCAGGGCGAGATCGCCTATGCCCTCGAAGGCTCGGTGTTTATCGCGGGCGCCGCGATCCAATGGCTGCGCGACGGGGTAGGCCTCATCAAGACTGCCGCCGAGAGCCTCGCGCTCGCGCGCAAAAGCCGCACCCGCGCCGAGCCTTACCTGGTGCCGGCGTTCGTCGGGCTCGGCGCGCCGCATTGGGATGCGGAAGCGAAGGGCGCCATCGTCGGCATCACGCGCGGCACCACTCGCAATGACATTGTGCGCGCGGCCCTCGATTCGATCGCATACCAGGTGCGTGACGTGATTGTGGCGATGGAGGGTGACACCGCGCATCGCATGCGGGAGCTGCGCGCCGACGGCGGCGCGGTGGCGAATCCTTACCTGATGCAGTTTCAGGCCGACTTGCTGGACCGTCCGGTGATAGTGCCGAAAATCGCGGAAACCACCGCGATGGGCGCGGCGATGCTCGCGGGGCTCGCGGTGGGAGTGTGGAAATCCGCAGCGTCGCTCGACAGCCTACGGCAAGGCGGAAGAGTTTACCGCTCGAAGATGCGCGGCGAGCTGCGCGATCGACTGCTGGCCGGATGGCGCGATGCGGTTTCGCGCGTGCTCACGCGGCCCTGATACAATCACCGCATGGACTCGCACGATCCGAACCATCAGCGGCCTGCCGCTTCAATCATTTTCCCGGAACAGTATCCCGAAGCGGCACGCGCGCTTGGGCGCGCCTTCATCAATGATCCTCCGATGAAGCTGTTGCTGCCGGAACCGGCCGATCCGGTAGAACGGGCGCGGTTGCTGACGTTTTTCTTTGAGGCGATGCTGGGCATCCAGGCGCGCACCGGCGAGCCGGTGCTGGGCGTCATGATGGATGACAGGGTGGTTGCCGCCGCGATTCTGGAGAGCGGCGGCGTGCCGGTCACGACGCTGGTGGTTCACGGCCTGCTGCAAATGCCGCGGATGCTCCAGGGCATTGGCTGGGCCGGGGTGAAGCGTGGCATCCAGTTGCAGAGCGAGCTGCTGAAGAATCATCCGCACGAGCCGCACATCTATCTGAATTTTCTTGGGGTCGATCCCGACTATCAACGCCATCATTGCGGCAGCGTGCTGATCGAAGAGCTTCGGCGGCTGGCGGCCGCGCGATCCTCGCTATGCGGTGTCTACCTGGAAACCGCCACCCAGGAGAATGTCGCCTACTATCAGTCGCGCGGCTACGAGGTGCTCAGCGAGATTAATCCGCTCGGCTGCAAGATGTGGCGGATGCTCCAGCGCAAGCGCTGAGCGAGGCTTCAGGCGCGCGGCTTGATGGTGGTGACGACCAGCCCGTGCGAGGTCCATCCCACGTCGAAGCCGATGCTGTCGCCCTCGCGCAGCAGTTCCATGCCGGGCGCATGGCCGCCGATCTCGGCGCCGATGACGGCGACGTGCGGAAACTCGAACGGGATTTCCTTGCCGGTATGCGAGCGCACCACGCCGCGGGCGCGGTTGCGGTCGAGGCGCATGATCATCCCCGGGTAGAAGTTGCCGGGAAATCGTTCGCTGTCGAAATCTTCACTCACACTTCATTGATTATCATTCGCGGGATTACAGCGGAAGCGCGGTCCGAAACAGGATGAAGCGCCCGAGCATCTCGCCGACCACCACCGACATCAGCGCGATGTAGAGCAGCCCGGTCGCCGCCATCGTCTGCGGGATTTTGAGCGTCTGCCAGCACATCCACGCGAGCACGATCGAAGCAACCGGCCCCAGCACCATGCGCATCAAAAATAGCGTGAGATGATTCTCAAACAGGTCGGCGATCGCCGCGGTCGCGCCAGGTCCGCCGAAAATCGCCAGCACTGCCAACGCGAGCGCCATCGCGATGAGGTCGGCGACCAGCGCGATGCCGATGATGCGGATGAAGCTGCGCAGGTATTCGACATCCATGCCTAAATCGATCAGGTACCAATGGCCGAACATCATCGCGCCGCTCACCAGCCCCAGAACCATCGCGGAGGTGATGGCGGTGATGATGTAGGCTGACGAAGCGACCCAACCGAAGGCTTCCGGCTTGAGGAGCAGCACCAACGCCGACACCGCGATCAGGCCGGCGAGCAATCCGAAGCTGAACGCGCGCGCGCGCAGGATGGCGAGATCGGTCCATAGGGTTACGACATAGAGCGCGAAGAGCACGCAGAAGAACGCCCATATCGCGCATACGATCCAGAGGGCCGTCGGGCCCGGCGTGTGGTTGCCGGTCGCCCGCCACGCGAGCATCCCCAGACCGACGGTGGCCATCAGGGCGGAGGCCAGGTACACGCAGGCGGTGGATTTATAGAATCCGCGCTCGATTTTGAAAAATGGAGGTATCGCGAGGGCGAACATACCGCCCAAGGCCAGCTCGCCGAAGACCAGCAGGAAACAGACCGCAAATTTCGTCACCCCGCGATTGTAGCGGGCGCGGCGAGGGTCCGCATCTTTCCCGCCACCGAATCGGAGTATGCTGGAGGAACAGGAAGATTAGACAAGGTTCCCTGCAAAGGGATATATAGAAATTCTAAACCACTCGCGAAGGGGAGATGGGGTCGAAGATGCTACTAAAATGGATAAGCAGGTCGCTACTGGTTGGCGTTGCGGCCGTCGCGCTTTCTTCGTGCGCTGCCGTGCAGGCGGAACGTAAAGAACAGGAACAGAAGCAGCAGACTTTCGTGCAGCACGTCGATATCGCGCACATCTATGTGACGCCTGATGATCCGCCGCCTAACAAGCCGTTCACCGTGCTGGGGCAAGTGACCTACAGCGAGCCGTTCACGCCGGACGCTATTAACGAGTCCAAGATCAAGGAAAAGCTGAAGAACATGGGCTATGCGAAGTGGCCCGATACTCTGGACGCGCTCGTCAAAGAAAAGAGTGACGTCTCTGACGACGGATCGACGGTGAAGGTTTCCGCCGAGGCGATTCAGTATGAGTCGTCAACCGACCGCGCGATGCTGCATAAGATGAACGAAGGGATGGTCGCCTCGCCGAGCGGGAACTAATCGCCCGACGGTTCGCGAACAATTGACGCTCCAAAAAAATGGGCAGGCCTGCATCACAGGTCTGCCCGTTTGTTCTGATGCGATTGGACCGGGATTAAGCGGCCAACATCGCGTCCAGTTCGCCCTTGTCGTTGAGCGCTTTCAAATCGTCGTAGCCACCGACGATTTGGCCATTGATGAAAATCTCCGGCACCGTGCGGCGACCGCCCGATAGCTCGACCATCTTCTGGCGCAACTCCGCGTCGTCCGTCACATCGATTTCGATGAAATCAACGCCCTTACTCTTGAGCAGCGACTTCGCGCGCACACAGTAGGGGCAGAAGGTTGTCGTATAGAGTTCGACTTTAGCCACTGGATGCCTCCACCAGCATTCTTACCCGCCTCGCAACTCACGTCCAACCAAAACATAACCATCCAGGGTATCTATTTCAGGAGCACCGAGCGCGGACCGCGCCGAACTTCTCCGATGATGTAGGCCGGGCATTTGCGCCGGCGCAAATGTTTCATCACCCGATTCGCATCCGCAATCGCGGCGATCGCGACCATCCCGAGGCCGTTGTTGAAGGTGCGATCCATCTCGGCCTCGTCGATCCCGGCCAAGCGCTGGAGGAGGGAAAAAATTGGTGGGACCGGCCAGCTTCCGCGCTCGACGACGGCCTGAACTTTTTCGGGCATCACGCGCGGAAGATTTTCCAGCACGCCGCCGCCGGTGATATTCGCGAGCCCTTTGATCTTGAACTTTGCGAACAGCTCGACCGCGATCTTTGCATAGATGGTGGTGGGCCGCAGCAGTTCATCGGCCATCGTGCATCCAAGCTCGTCGATGTGCTGATTGAGACGAATCTCGCGCTCTGCGATCACCTTGCGCGCGAGCGAGTATCCATTGGAGTGCAGACCGCTCGACGCCAACCCGATGAGAACATCGCCGGGGCGGATTTTTTTTGGATTCGGAATGTTTGCGCGTTCGACCACTCCGACCGCAAACCCCGCCAGGTCGTATTCGCCGGGCTGATAGACCTCGGCGAGCTGCGCGGTCTCGCCACCGACCAGGCTGATGCCGGCGAGCGCGCACCCCTCCGCGACGCCTTCGACGATTTTCACCGCGACGTCGCGCTCGAGCTTGCCGGTGCCGATGTAATCGAGAAAGAACAGCGGCTTGGCGGCATGGCAGATGATGTCGTTGACGCACATCGCCACGCAATCGATGCCGATAGTGTCATGGCGTCCGAGCGCCTGCGCGACCTTCAGCTTGGTGCCGACTCCGTCGGTTCCCGAAACGAGAACAGGAGCGCGCATCTTCTTCGCGGCATTGAATGCGACCAGCGCTCCGAAGCCTCCCACGCCGCCGATCACGCGCGCGCCGCCCCTGCTGCCGGTCCCGACCGCGATTTTGCGGAACAGCGGAATCAGCGATTCCTTCAGCTCGATGTTGACGCCGGCTTCCTTGTAGGTCGAGGTGAACGCCATCAGCGATTTCGCCTCGCCACCGCACTCGCGCGCCACGCATGGGAGCCATCGGGATACGTCACCAGGCCCTCGCGATAGCGAAGCAGTTCGAGTCCGGCGACCAATTCGCGTAGTTCGTAGTGCTTGAGCAGGAAGCGTGGGTCTTTCGGATGACCAATCTCGGCCTGGTCGATTAGGAAAGTTTCGGCCAACAAAATCCCTCCGGGTTTGAGCGCGTGCGCGAATTCCGGAAACAGCGCGCGGTCGAGAAAATTCACATTAATGATTGCATCGAAGCTGCGATCGCGAAGCGCAAACCTATCGAAGTCCGCGAGCACCGGCCATATCGGGAGCGGCTCGCTGCGCGCGATTTCCGCAAGCGTGCGCAGCGCAACTTCCGAGAAATCCACCGCGATGACGCGCATTCCTGCGCGCGCAATTGGAATGGTGTTGCGACCGCGTCCGGCCGCCACGTCCAGCACGAGGCCTCCGCGTGGCAGCAGCGGCAGCATCTCGACCACCAGCGGCTCGGCATCACCGGCGGAGGACTTCCCGCGATGCGTCTCGTTCCATTTTGTGCGTTGGTCCGAAGTCACAGCACTCGCGCCAGCGTGAGCACATCGACGCGCGCGGCGCCCGCGGCAATCAGCACCCGAGCGCATTCGTCTACGGTGGCGCCGGTCGTCATGACGTCATCGATGAGGAGGATGCGGCGCCCCTTGATGCGTGCCGGCCGCGCGACTGAAAAAGCGCGCCGGACATTGCGGCGTCGCGCGTCGTGATCCTGGCTGGTTTGCGGAATGGTCATGCGCGAGCGCCTCAGAGCATCGAATTCGAGGGGCTTCTCGAGCCGCTGCGAAATCGTCATCGCGAGGAGCGCGGCCTGATTGAAGCCGCGCCACCATAGCCGCCGCGGATGCAACGGCACGGGAACTACAATATCGCAATCGGTGGAAGAGTAGGGGAGTTCGTCGCCAAGGAATTCCGCCAGCGCCTTCTCTAATGATTGATCGAGGCCGTATTTGTGCCGCCGAATCAGCGACGGCAGCGAGCGGCGATCGCTTTCCGCCGAAGGCCGATAGCGCGCGACGGCGCGGGCGCGCGCGAAATGCGGGCGATGGTCGAGACATTGCGCACAGCGATCCTCGACGAACGTGGCGGAGGGCATCGGCGCGCCGCAAATCGCGCAGATGGGCTGGGGGATTCTTTCGACGCGCGACAGGCATCGCTCGCATACACGGCGTTCGACTTCGAGGCCGAAGCGATCGCCGCATACCGCGCAGCGCGGCGGATAGAGAAAATTCGCGACATGCCGAAGCGCCACATCCACGCCCAATAGATTGTCCGATATGCGTCTAAACTCAAGCCGGTCCCGCCCATATCGAAAGCAACATTGGGTCGCGAGTATTAGCCGAAGTTGTGGTATACATCGGATTTATGGAAGGCCCACTCACAGGAATCAGGGTTCTCGATTGGACGATCTGGCAACAGGGACCGGTGGCGACCACGATGCTCGCCGACCTCGGCGCCGAGGTCATCAAGATCGAGGAGCGCGACAAGGGCGACCCG
Organism: uncultured delta proteobacterium; assembly: GCA_963761255.1. Lineage (GTDB taxonomy): Bacteria > Desulfobacterota > Binatia > Binatales > Binataceae > DATGKG01. The sequence goes on along the minus strand of CAVXGH010000005.1, from coordinate 83,063 downwards.
GGACGCGCCATCATGGCTGTGGCTGGAGGCGATACTTCGCGCGGCGGACGCAACTTCTACTTCGAGGCGAATAATCGTCACAAAAAGAGTATCGCGCTCGATTTGAAGCGGCCCGAGGCGATGCGAGATCGTGCACAAGCTCGCCGCCAAAAGCGACGTCTTCGTGCAGAATTTCCGCAAGGGCGTCGCGCAGCGGCTCGGCCTCGGCTATGAGGCCTTGCGCGCGCAAAATCCGCGCATCATCTATGCGAACTCGAGCGGCTATGGCCCCGAGGGTCCCGACAGCGCCGAGCCGTCGTTCGATTATCTCGGGCAGGCGCGCTCCGGCGTGATGTACACCCACGGCGTCAAGTCCGCCGAGCCGATTTACACCACCGGCGGCATAGCAGATCAGATGGGCGCGATCATGCTCGCTTATGGTGTCCTAGCGGCGCTGCTGGCGCGGGAGCGTTACGGCGTCGGGCAGCAGGTGGATGCCTCGCATCTGGGCTCGATGATGGCGCTGCAAGGCCTCAATGTGTCGATGCGCACCATCATGGGCAAGGAGTTCGCCAAGAACACCCGCGACGAATCCTTCAACCCGCTGTGGAATCATTATCGATGCGCCGATGACAAATGGCTCGCGCTCGCGATGCTGCAACCAGATCGCTACTGGAAAGATTTCTGTGCGGCGACGGGGCTGACGCAGCTCGCCGAAGATCCTCGGTACGCCGATCAGCGATCGCGCGGAAAAAATGCCGGCGAAATCATTCCCATCCTCGATCGGAAGTTCGCCGAAAAGCCGCGCGACGAATGGATGAAGATCCTCAAGGCCGGCGGCGACTTCATTTATTGCGTGGTCAACTCGGTCAACGATTTGCCCGACGATCCGCAAGTGAAGGCGAACGATTACGTCGTCGAACACGAAATTCCCGGGCTGGGCAAAACCAGGCTGATGGGCATGCCGGTGCGCCTCAGCGAGACGCCGGGGCAGCCGCGCGGGCACGCGCCGGAGCTGGGTGAACACACAGAGTTACTGCTGACCGAGATGCTTGGTTATACCTGGGACGATGTCGCCCGTTTGCGCGACGCGAATGTAATCTGATTTTTCGCATGAGGTGAACTATGGGGACCATCATCGGAACGCTCGAGGATCGCGAGGAGATCCGCGAGCTCTACGCGCGCTACGCCCACACCATCGACAACCGCCGCTACGATGAATGGCTCGACTGCTTCACCGACGACGGCGTGTTCGAAAGCCCGCGCTTCGGCAAGCATAGTGGGCGTGAGGGTTTGCGACGTTTCACCGCTATCTACAAGGACTCGCTCGGCGGCGCGAAGCCGTTTCATCAGATCACCAATGTGCTCTTCAAAATTGATGGCGATAAGGCCACCGGCGGATGCTACCTGACCTACTACCATTGCAAGGATGGCAAGGCCGCGCTGTCGGCGGCGGGCTCCTACACCGACACATTGCGCAAGGTCGGCGGTGAATGGCGCTTTGAGAGCCGCCGCGTCAACATCGACGGCGCGAAGTAGCTCGCCCAAATCCTACAAATGACGAGAGCCTGAACATCGATGTTCAGGCTCTCATACTTAGACAGTGGGTCCAGGTCCTAGAAGGTCGCGTACCACGGCGTCTCGTGAGGATCCTGGATCTGGAAGTTGATGTTGTAGGCCGTCAGCAGAGTTCCCTGCGCATGTTGCAGGTTAATCTTCGCATTTTCGAGGTCGACGAAGGCCTGCACCTGGTTGCCTTCCGCCGAGACTTCTTCCTCCTGGAATTGCAGCAAGTCGTGCGTGGTTGCCATACCGACCCGGAAACGCACGTTTTCATCGTTTAGCGATTGCCGTGCATAGAAGGTCGCCTGCTCGGTCGCCTGCGCCCGTTTCTGGTCGGCATATAGATTCGCCAAGGCGTTCTCGATCTGCACCACGGCGGCTGACAGCTGCGCGCGATATTGCAGCCGAGTTTGCTCGTACTGGACCCGCGCCTGCGCCAACGCGGCGCGAGGAGCGGCGTCGTCGAGCGGCATCTGGAAGGTCAGGACTGCGGCGTAGTTGTAGAAGCCGAAATTCCACATCTTGTTCAAAGCGTCGCCATAGATACCGCCAAATGGCAACCTGGTTCCCGAATCAGGCGGGAAAGGCAATCCGTTGGAGGTTCCCGACGGCGTACAATTTCCGGCATCAGCCATGGGGGTCCCGAGGCCTGCAAAGCATTTCGAAGTACCGGCAGTATTGGTCACTCCGATCTGCGCGCCGAGATTGAGCTGCGGCAGAACCTGATTTTCAGAGTATTGGACCTGGAGTAGCGCGGCGCGAATCGACTCCCGGAGCGATGCCAGCGACGGGCGATACTCCACCGCCGCCCGCAGCGCACCATCCTCGTCGATCGTGATTGCTTCATGCGGATCGGGCCGCTGCGAGGGCTGAATCTCCGCCGGCAGGAAAGTTCCCTGCGGATTGAACATGACGTCCTGCCGGAGTTGTGCGCGCGCGGTCTTCAGGTTGGCCTCGGCGGTGAAGACGTTGGCCTCGGCGGTGGCGGATGCGGATTGTGCTTCCTGCAGGTCCAGCGGTGCCAAGGTGCCGACCTTGACCGAGATCGAGTTCTGGCGCACCAGGTCCTGGTTGAACTTGAGCGCCGCGCGCGCGACCTCGAGGTTCTCCTCGCTCAGCACCACGTTCCAGTAGTCTCCGGCGATCGATTGCACCAGATCCTGCAACGATTGCTCATAGGTCCACTGCGCCTGCTTCTGACCGGACTCGGCGATGCGCACGTTGATAGTCGCGAACTGCCAGCCGAAACCTTGCAGCAGCGGCTGCGCCAGCGACACTGCAAGAGTCGGGCTGTAGGAGGGATTGACCGAAGCGAACAACGAGTTGGAGAGCGCGCGTTCGTTGTTGAAGGTGACGCCCATCGTGCCGCCGGTGATCGCGGACAGCTTGTTCACCCCGAAGTTCCAGTCATACAGCTTGGTGGCGGATGCGGTCGCACCGACCAGCACCGAGGTGGCGGGCACCACGCTTTTCACCACATCCACTTGCGAGGTCAGGTTGGGGTCGAATGCGCCGTTGGCCAGGCGGATCGCTTCCTGACCGGCGACCGGGTTGAGCTCGATGTACGCCACATTGGGATTGTTGCGCAGCGCGATGTAGACCGCTTCCTTGAGCGTCATCTTGCGCGCGGTCTGCTCGGCGCTACGCAGATAGCTCTCGCTGATCAGGCTCTCCGGCGGCACCACGTGGGTGGGTGACCATTGCTTCATGAAAATTTCCGGAAACGAAAGCGCGGAATCACGATGCTCGAATTGTCCGGTCTCCCGCACTGGCACACTGCCGTCGGGCGCCGTTTGGGGACCGATGGGTACGCTTTGGAGCTGGATGGTGCCGCTGGTCGCGGGCGCCTGTAGCGATGAATCCGGCGGTGGGGGCGGTTCGTAGGGATTGCCTGTAGATGCCGCGCCGGAACGCGGCGGCATTTGCGCGGCCACGAGCCCAGCTCTGCCCATCAGCAGGCCCAGCATCGCGATTGCGATTGCGGCACATTTCATAGACTTCGACATCTCGAAAACCCTCCTTGCCATCACGTCCGCCCCTTCGACGCCGGCAATCGTGCGATTACAAGAGCTTGCACAGTCCGATTCGGCTCGCGATTATATCCAAGACAGTTTGCGTTGTCTGTGAACCGAACCGAGATCAATAGTCAGTGAATATATACGTGGAAGGACGAATGCGGCGACCATCCGGTTTCGTTATCGCGATCATCGCGCTGCTTGGATTCTGTTTGATCGAGCTCGCGCCCAATTCCCGCGCGCTCGCGCAAAGCAACGTCGCTGCCGGCACCCCGCTCGTCCCATCGGTGACAGGGCCGCTCTCGACCAGCGGTTCGAACGTCTCCGCCACCACGCGAACGCTCACGCCCCTTACTATCCCGGCAGCCGCCCCGGTCGCGGCCGCGCCGGGAGCTCCGGCGGCATTATCGACCGTTAGCGCGTTGCCTTCGCTTGCGCCGGCGCCCGCGGTAGTCGCGGGCGGCACGGTCCCCACCCCACAGTCGGTGTTCACCTGCTCTTGCTTCGGAGTAGGCCTGGGCACGCGATGGGTTGGGAGGGTTCAATCTACGAATTTCCTAAATGCGAGCAGCGCCGCCGCCGCGCAATGCTCTTCCTACGCGCAAAACAGCGGCACGCAGTCTCCCTACATCACCCCGCCCGGGGGCGTCAGCCTCGGGCGCAATCCATACCCTTCGGTGAATCCACTGGGCGTGCCCGGCAATGTCGCGAGTGGTTTCCGTGGCACCACCGTATTCACCGAAACCTCCGCAGCGCAGAGCGGAACGACACCTCGCGCCGCCGGCTGCGCGCGATGCGCCTGCGACTAGCTCAACAGCTTCTCTAATTCCCCCGGAAGCGGCGCCGATACTTTGCTTGCGCCCGACGCGGGCGACTCAACCTCGATTTCCGCCAGATGCAGCCAGAAGCGGCCGGCGCCTAGATCCACCGGCGCGCCACCATAGAGCTCATCGCCGACGATGGGATATCCCGCATCCGCGAGATGGACGCGTATCTGATGACGCATCCCCGTCGATGGCGTCACCCTGACCAGGGTGAAGTTTCCAACTCGGCGGACAGGCTCGACTCGGGTGAGGACAGGGCGCGCGCCGAGTTTTGCAATCTCGGCTTCATCCGATACCACGACCATCCGGCGCGGATTCTTCGGATGATGCGCGATCGGCTTACTCAAGTTGAGCGACGTCTTCAGATTTCCCGACACCAGCGCGAGATACTTCCGCTTGATAGCGCCGGCGCGAATCGCGCGCCGCATTGTCACGAACGCATCGGCCATGCGGGCGATCATCAGCGCTCCCGAGGTCCCATTATCGAGGCGATGAATCAATCCGCCCTCGACCGGTTTGTCGCCGATGTCGGCAATCTCCGGAAACCGCGCGACCACAGCATTCATTACGGTGCCACGTTCGCCGGGCCGCAGCGGATGACATGGAATACCGCCGGGCTTGTTCACGATGATGAGCGCGGGATCCTCGAACAGAATTTCGAGCTGGACATCGGCATCCGGCTCGATCGCCGCGAGCGTCGATGGCGCCTCGACCTCGACATTGTCGCCGGCACGCACCACCGCGCCCTTGATGCCGCGCCGGCCATTGAGGAGTACGGCTCCGCGCGCCACCATCTCGCGCGCATCGCGCCGTGAGGCCGCATGCCCGGTGCGCACCAAGTAATGATCGAGCCGCTCCGCGCTCGTATTCGTATCCATCCGACTGCGAAGCTTAGAGTGATCGGCGACGACTGTCGAATAAAGATCTCAGCAGTCTGTCAAGCGCTCCCGGCGGACAGCAAGTGTTCGGGTCAAAGCCGCCCACCATGAGAACTCTGCTGTTTTTCAGCAAAATCGCCGGTTGTTCCGAACTCGGCGCAACTACCTTTGCGCGGAGTTCGGAAAAGTTGTGCGTGCGCGGATGATACAACTCCGCGCTATCGAGATCCCCGAGCCCGTCGCCATAGCCTCCGCTCATCAGAACCTCGTCATCGCCAAGCAGCGTCGCGCTATGAGCTGAGCGCGCAACATTGAGGTTGCCGGTAAGCGTGAAGGTGCCGCGCTTGGGGTCATATATCTCAGCGCTCGCGAGATCATTGCCGGTGTTCGATGAAGAGCCTCCTGCGATAAGAACCGTCCCGTTCCGTAACAGAGTTGCAGTTCCCGCTGCAGAAACTCGAATCCGATAGACGCTGCACCGCTCACCATGCGGAATTGGGAAATGGCACTACCTCGGAACCGTAGGGGGCGTTCGGGAACGCCCCGTTAAAATCCGCGATCCGCGCCGCAGTCCTTCTCTACGATCGCGGTCCGTTTTCCACCGATATTGCCGGCATCCGGGACAGTCCGAACCGCCGCGCGGGATCCCGACGAGGACCAAGGCAATCTGAGGGTTCTAACGGGGCGTTCCCGCACGCCCCCCTACCATTTTTGCAATCGTGGATGGCCGCGGAGGATCCGCAATGCCTCTCAGCGCACCTCTCTATGATCAACGCCCCGTTCCATCGATATTAACCGCGTGCGCCCGACCTTCCCTCAACGACACAACCTTCGGTTGCCCGGCTTTGACTATTCGTCCGAGGGTCTATATTTCGTGACAATTTGTACACATCGGAGGATTCATCTCTTTGGTCAAATTGTTGACGACGCTATGATCCTCCGCGACGCGGGAAGGATCGTGGATGAAATCTGGTCGGGAATGTTCCGCTGGGCCGGGGACGCCCAGACCTGGATCATCATGCCGAATCATCTTCACGGCGTCGTCGCGATTCCTGATGCAGATGAGGCTGCGCGGAAACCGTTGGGGCGGATGATCGCAGCGTTCAAGACCGTATCCACCAGGCGCATCCACGAACTGCGTCCCACGCCTGACCGGGCCATTTGGCAGCGCTATTTCTACGAACACATCATCCGTAGCGATCGATCCTTGGAACGCATTCTAGGCTACATCCACGACAACCCGAGCCGTTGGCGTGAGGATCCCGAAAATCCGAAGACAACAATGAGGACCAAAGCGGTCTGAAGATTTTAACGGGGCGTTCCCGAACGCCCCCTACCATTTTTGCCATCGCGGATTAACGAGGAAGGTGTGACCGTAGTGGCCATCATTCAAATTGCCGGACGCGGTGAACTTGCCCGTGGCCGGATCGTAAATCTCCGCGGTTGAGCTTGCCATTGGATCTGGACCGTAGCCGCCCGCAGCAGTGCCCGGCCATCCAATAACGTCGTGGCGGTATCAGCGGTGCGTGCCTGAATCATTGGGGCTGCGACCGGCAAGAAGGATGCGGTCGCCGGATCGTATAGCTCGGCGGTGTCCAGCGCGATAAACCCGTCATCGCAGTCAGAGCCATGCCGCCGGCAATCAGCACTTGCGGATACGCGCAGCGGTTTTAAGCACCCGCGCTGCCTGCCCGGCCGCGGGAGCAGCCGAAGCGATGATTGTAGCGATGACGGCCAGATTTAGAAGTTTGCGCGGAAGGGAGGGAGCAAAGGACCTGAGTTTCAAGCCGATGTTCCCCAAAATAGCCCGTAGTTCACAGGCCTAGAGAGGCAGACTCAAAATAACATAGTATGAGTTAACCTACAAAATCCGGACAACTCTGAGTTCACGAGATGCTTGATCCAGGATCGATGCGCCGGTCGTCGGCTTTCGCCCGGTAAGATTCGTCCTAACCAAGACCTGAAAGAGGACCTATGCAGTCACAGCTTCGGCCTGCGGTGAGTGCGGCTAAGTCGATTGCATCAGCGCTTGGCCTGCGGGTCGAGGAAGCGATCATGCTTCGCGCTTCGAATCGGCTCACGCTGCGCCTGTTGCCTTGTAACGTCCTTGCCCGTGTTGCGAATGTAGAGCATCAAGCGGCCAAGTTCGAGGTCGAGCTTGCCCAACGACTGGCGCAAACCGAGAGCCCGGTGGCGGCCCTTGAGCCTCGCGTCGAGCCGCGTGTCTACGTCCGTGACGGCTTCGCGGTCACACTGTGGACGTTCTACGAATCTGTGCCGGCTCGAGAGATTTTGCCAGCCGAATACGCGCGCGCTCTCCAGCAGTTGCATGCCGGAATGCGGCATATCGACCTTGCGACGCCACACTTCACGGATCGAGTAGCGGAAGCGCAATTGCTGGTTGCGAGCCTCCAACGCACTCCCGAGCTCTCTGATGCCAACCGCGACCTGCTAAGCAACACGCTGCGAAGTCTGAGGCAGGCCATCCAAGATCGGGGCGCTTCCGAGCAGCTACTGCACGGCGAGCCGCACCCAGGCAACTTGCTCAGAACGGAAAAGGGGCTGCTGTTCATAGACTTGGAGACATGTTGCCGCGGGCCTGTCGAGTTCGACATCGCCCATGTCGAGTTGCCTCGGTTTCCCTCCGAGGTGAGCAAGCACTATCCAAATGTCGATCGACAACTGCTCCGCGAGTGCCACATCCTCGTGCTCGCGATGATTACAACCTGGCGCTGGGATCGAGACGACGAACTCCCGAATGGTCGCCGGCTGGCGCTGGAGTGGCTCAGCGAGCTGCGATCCACGCTGGCGCGCTATGGGCTCGATGTCGCACGGTGAGCCCTGTGTCGTCTCTTCAGGTAATCGGGACTGGCGTGCGTTCTGAGGCGTTGTCTGCTCGAAGTTCCCCGACCGCCGTGCGAGGCAGACATCCGGGCTAATGTGATTGAGTTTGTCCGCCGGGTGCGGAGGCAGGCGTGTGGTAGGACGAAAATTGCCACGATGCTGCGTAAACCAGGATCGCCAGCACGACGATCGCTGTCACAATATCGAGGAACTCGACCCTCGTCGCGCCGGATTGAAATTTTCTCCAGCTGAACTTTCTCATTCGATCCCTCCCATCATCACAGGCCCGCCGCGCTGCGTGCTGCCGAGCGTAGCGCATTCCCGCCCGCGTTCACAGGCAATCCGAACAGACGGCGCAGCTCTTTGCCGGTCGCGGATTTTTCCGCCGCCGCCACTTTGAGTGGCGGCCCCGCGGCCACGATGCGTCCGCCTCCGTCGCCGCCACCCGGGCCGAGATCGATAACGTAATCGGCATGCGCGATGAACTCCAGATTGTGCTCGATCACCACCAGCGTGTTGCCCTCGGTCACCAGCCGACCCAGCACGCGGATGAGGCGGCGAATATCGGACGAGCTTAGCCCGGTGGTCGGCTCATCGAGGAGAAACATCCGCGGGAGCGTCTTGCCGTTTTGATTGACCGGCGCGGGTTCGAGGTCGGCGAGCAGGAAGCGCGCAATCTTAAGCCGCTGCGCCTCGCCACCGGACAGCGTCGAGGTGGTCTGGCCGAGTCGCACATAGCCCAGCCCGACCGAACTCAAAGCATCGAGGCGTTTGAGGATCGCTTTGTGATGCGAGAAGAACTTGATCGCGTCATCGATGGTCAGGTCGAGCACCTGGTCGATGTTCATCCGCGCGAAGCGGATCGCGAGGATGTGGCTCTGGAAGCGGCGCCCATCGCAGTGGTCGCACGGGACCTCGAGGTCCGCCATGAAATGCATCTCGATTGTGACAGTCCCGGTGCCCGCGCATTTCTCGCAGCGGCCTCCCGCGACATTGAAAGAAAAATCGCGCGAGGTGACTACCAGTCGCTTGGCCTCCGCCGTCGAGGCGAACAGCTTGCGGATGTCGTCGTAGATTTTGAGATAGGTGGCGGGGTTCGAGCGCATCGAGCGCGTCGGCAATTCCTGCCCCATATGCACCATCGCGCCAATCAGTTCGAAGCCCTCGATGCGCGTGCATGCTCCCGCCTCGACCGCCTCGCCGCGACGGCGCAGATAATGGTTGTAGAGGACGTCTTCTACCAGCGTCGATTTGCCGGAGCCTGAAACCCCGGTGACGCAGACCATCCGGCCGAGCGGAATCGGGACGTCGAGATTTTGCAGATTGTGCTCGCGCGCCCCCTTGATGCGAATGGCCGGATCATGCTTGTTGAAGCGGCGCTCGCGCGACATCGCGCGCATCAGCATTACGCGTCCCGCGGTGCCGTTGGCACTCGCAATCGCGCTCTTCGAAGGCGCGCCCGCATGCATCACCGCGCCGCCCTCGCTGCCGCCGCCGGGCCCCAGCTCGACCACGAAATCGGCGCCGTCGATGATGGTGGAATCGTGCTCGACGACGACCACGGTGTTGTCGAGGTCGCGCAGATGGCGCAGGACGGAGAGCAAGCGGCGGGCATCGGAGGAGTGCAAGCCTACGGTAGGTTCGTCTAAAGCATAAAGCGTGCCAACGAGCAAACTACCGAGCGCGCTCGCGAGATGTATCCGCTGCGCCTCGCCGCCGGAGAGCGTCCGCGCCTGGCGCTCCAGCGTCAGATAGCCTAAGCCAACTTCAGTGAGGTATCCGACCCGATTCTTGAGTTCCCGCAAAACCGTGGCGCATCGATCGGCGACCATCGGTTCGCGCTTGATGATATCGATCCACTGCGAAAGCTCGTTCACCGAAAGCTTGCCGATGTCGGCGATCGAGGCGCCCATGACCCGCACGTTGAGCGCGTCGGGTTTGAGCTTGCTGCCCGCACACACCGGGCAGGTGACGAAGCGGCGATATTTCGCGAGCAGGATGCGCACGTGAGTCTTGTAGCGGCGGCCCTCCAGCCAGCGGAAAAATCCGCGCACTCCCGGCCAGCGATCCTCGTCGAACTCGCGATGCTTGCGCTTGTCGCCTTCGACGACCGCCTCGGGCGGGCGCGGCTCGCCCTCGATTAGCCACTGGCGCTCCTCATCGGTCATCTCGCGAAACGGTGCCGCGGTGCGAATCTTTCGCTTGCGCGCCAGCTTGATCATCCACTCGCTCATCTCGTGATAGGCGGGCGTGCGCCACGGCGCGATCAACCCCTGGCGAATAGACAGATGGGGATTAGGGATGACCTTTTCCAGATCGAGCTCGACGGTACGCCCGAAGCCTTCGCATTCGGGGCACGCGCCGATGGGGCTGTTGGAGGAAAACAGCGCGGGACTCGGCTCGGGAAATGGCGTGCCGCATCGCGAGCAGTTGAAGCGGCGATCCAGCGCGATGGCGTCGACTTCCGCGACGATACCATCGCGGCGCTCGGCCCGAACCACGCGCGCCCGTCCGCCGCCAAGGTAGAACGATTTCTCCAGCGCCTCGCGCACGCGTTCCGCTTCAGTTTCGCTGGTGACCGATACGCGATCGATGACCGCATCCAGCGGAGTGATGCGCGATGCGCCGCCATTCTTCAGATGCTCGGCGAACTCGGCAGTCTCGACCACCGCGCCGGCTTCGAACACGCGATGGTATCCGTTGGCGATGAGCCAATTCGCGGCCTCGAAGGGTGAGCGCGAGCCCATCTCGAAAGGCGCGGTGAAGATGTACATTCCGGGCGTCGCCAGCACCTGGCGTCCGGCGGCCTCGACCGAATCGCGCGTGACCTCGTTGCCGCAGGTCGGGCACACGGTCTTACCGACGGTCGCAAAAAGCAGCCGGATGTAGTCATTGATCTCGGTGACGGTGCCGACCGTCGAGCGCGCGTTCTTAATGGTGTTCTTCTGGCGCAGCGCCAGCGCCGGCGGAATGTCGGAAATCGCGTCAACATCGGGACGCTCCATCCGCGCGAGGAACATCCGCGCGTAGGTTGACAGCGACTGCACGTAGCGCCGCTGCCCCTCGGCATACAGGGTATCGAACACGAGGCTCGACTTGCCGGAGCCGGAGACGCCGGTGACGACGGTCAGCTTGCCGCGGGGAATTTCGAGCGAGACATTCTTAAGGTTATGGGTGCGGGCGCCGATTATGTTGATGGAACCCTGCAAGCGGTGTGATACCTAGCGAGGATCGGAAATCGGGCGCGCTTTCTTTTTGCGTTCGCCGGGAAATTCGTCAGCGACCTTCGCGTAGAGGTCGGCGAGCGCGAAGTCGAACCTGGTTTGCAGCCGCTTGGTTTCCTTCTCGCGCTCGGGGTCGGGAAGATCCTTCAATTTGGAGAGATCGTCCTCCAATTGGATCATCAGCTGGTTGCGCTGAATCAAGTATTGATAGCCGTCCATAGACTGCATAAACCTCAGTATCTAAAGGAGTCGAGTATACGGCATCCAAGCTTCGTCGAACAGCCTGAGTGAAAGCTCCGTCCACATCATCGATACCGATTCTCACCGCGTGGGATTCGCCGAAGCTCAATCACGGCTTCCTCGGCCGCATCGGCGGCGTCAGCACCGGACCCTTCGAGAGTCTCAACCTCGCATACTGGGTTGGCGACGATAGCGCGCATGTCGATGAAAACTGGCGGCGCCTGCGCGAGGTTATCGGCCATGCTCCCATGGCGAGATGCCACCAGGTGCACGGCAACAGCATTCGCGTCGTCACGCCGGCAAACCTCGCGGAGAAGCCGCCGGGCGATGGGATGGTCACGGCCGAGCCGGGCATTCTGCTGGCGGTTGCGAGCGCCGATTGCGTGCCAATTCTGATGACTGCGGGTGGCGAGGCCGTCGGCGCAATCCATGCGGGATGGCGCGGCGTCATCGCGGGGATTGCGGAAGAGGGCGTGCGCGCGATGCGGACCGTCGGCGCGAAGGCAAATGAGATTCGCGCCGCGCTGGGGCCATCGATCGGGCAATGCTGCTTCGAGGTTGACGAGGAACTCGCGCATCGTTTCGCGCGCGAGGTTGAGGGTTCCGAGCGCCATTCGCGACCGGGGCGACCGGGAAAAGCGCACCTCGATTTGCGCGGCGTCATCACCGATCAGTTGGAGCGCGCCGGACTTCCTCGCGAGTCGATCATCAATGTCGGACCGTGCACCAAATGCGCCAACGACCGCTTCTTCTCCCGCCGCGCGAATGCATCCTCCGGTCTGCAAATAAGCTTCATCGCCGTGAGCCGGTGAGATATTCTGACCCCGTGGTCATAACACAATGGGCAGTGCGCGCATCGCGATTCCGCAAGAAAAGCTGAACGATTTCTGTCGGCGTCACCATATCCGGCAGTTCGCGCTGTTCGGTTCAGTTTTGCGAGATGATTTTCGTCCCGACAGCGATATCGACGTGCTGGTTGAATTCGAACCTGGATGCACTCCCGGGCTCGATTTCTTCGGGATGGAGATTGAACTATCGGAAATTCTCGGGCGAAAAGTTGATCTTAATACCGTCGGATTTTTAAGCAACTACTTTCGGGATCGGGTTCTTTCCGAGGCCGAGGTTCAGTATGTCGCGCCATGAAAGCGCGGTGCGACTCCAGCACATGCTCGATCATTCCTCCGAGGCAATGGCGCTGATCCAAGGGAAGACGCGCTCGGATCTAGATTCGGATCGCAAGCTGAATCTCGCTCTGGTCAGACTCCTCGAAATCGTTGGCGAGGCTGCAAGTCGGACGACCAAAAAAGATCGCGAGAGGTATCCCGAGATACCGTGGCCGAAGATTGTCGGACTTCGAAATCGATTGATCCACGGTTACGATCTCGTGGACTTCGATATCCTCTGGCAAATCCTCAGCCGCGACCTTCCTCCGCTGATTGCACAACTACAAGCCATCTCGATGTGAAGAAAAAGCCCACCAAGTCAACAACCGGCGCGGTGAGACGCAAGGTGCGCAAGCCGATGGCGCCGCCGTCACGGGTAGAGGAAGACCTCAAGCGCTACCATCGCGAACGCGAGCGGGAACGGCTGCGTCGCGAGCGAGCGCTGGCCGAGGAGAACAACAAATCCTGATGTCTTTGCCGTTAAAAGGACAGATCAATATTGGATTGATTGGCGCCGGCTTCATCGGCCAGGTGCATTCGAAAATGTTGCGGCTCATCGCCGACTGCACCGGCGGTGGAGTACGGGTCGTAGGCGTACACGATCACTCGCCTGGCGCAGCGGACAAGCTCGCCGAGCGATGGCCGGGTGCGCGGTCAGTTCCCTCGACTCGCGAGGTCCTGGATGATCGCGCCATCGATGCGGTGTTCATCTGCACTCCGCCCGCGACCCATCGTGAGATCTGCCTCGCCGCCGCTGCCGCAGGAAAGCACATCTTCTGCGAAAAGCCGCTGGCGATGACGTCGGCTGACGCCGCCGAAATGCAAGCCGCGATTGGTCGGGCGGGCGTCGTTGCGCAGGTCGGTCTGGTGATGCGCTTCGCGGCCATCTACACCGTGGCCGGAGCGATGGCGAACGATGCGGCGGCTGGCAAGCTCCTCGCGATTACCATGCGCGACGACCAGGAATTTCCCATTCGCGGCGCCCATCCGAGCCTATGGCGCAACGATCCGATGCTCACTGCCGGTGGCGCATTGGCCGAGCACAGCGTGCACGATATCGATATCTTCACTTGGTTGTTCGGTCCGCTGGCCAGACTTTACTGCACGACTCGCAATCTGAATGGCGCCGCGGGCATCGAGGACGTCGGCCTCATCCAGTTCGAATTCGCTGGCGGCTTTCACGGCCAGCTCACCTCGATATGGCACAATGTCTCGCAACGCGCGTCGAATCGCCGGATGGAAATCCTGTGCGAGAAGGTGATGATCGCGATCGACGACGACGTTGGCGAGTCGGTTTTTCTCCATCGCTCGGATGGGCCTGCGCAGCGGATGGAGAAAGCTGAAGTGATGGCGCGCTTCGAAGAAATCATTCTAACGCGGCGTCCGTACCTCGCGCCGCTGCGCGATAGCCTCGGACTGCCTTATGCGCTGGAAGATGCCGCCTTCATCGCGGCCTTGCGCGGCGAAGCTCAACCTGATCCGCCGTTCGCCGCGGGAGTGGCGGCGCAGCGCATCGTGGAAATCGCGTACGAGTCGGCGCGCGAGCGGATACCGCTCGAAGTGAAGATTTAGCAGCTCCCACCCAGCAGTCTCGGTCCCCTCCACTCTTGCGCGGATTCCAGCTACCTTATGCGTGTAAGGTTGCTCGCTCCTGCGCCTCACCATCGCGGCGAACCAGTTACTTAAAGTAATAGATTAGATTTCAAAATGGAGACCTGACGCTCCCCATGATCGACTTCGAATTGACTGAAGAGCAGCAAATGATTCGCGACACGGTTGGCGCTTTCGCGCTCGAGCAGATGCGGCCCGCCGCGCGCGAGGCCGACGAAACCGGCAAAGTGCCCGCCGCTCTCATTGAGAAGCTATGGGAACTCGGGGTCGTCCAAAGCGCGATTCCGGAAAAGTTCGGCGGCGCGGGCGACACTCGCTCGGCCGTTACCGGCGCGGTGATTGCCGAGGAACTCGGCTATGGGGATGTTGGAATCGCGGCGCACGCGCTGGCGCCGCGACTGTTCGCCTTTCCAATCCTCGAGGCCGGCACCGAGGAGCAGCGGGAGCGCTACCTGAAAAAATTTGCCGCGCCCAAATTCGTCCCCGCAACGGCGGCGCTGTTGGAGCCGCGATTCGATTTCGATACCACCATGTTGGCAGCCTCGATTTGCCGCGACGGCGCGGGACTCCTGCTCAACGGGCGCAAATGCTTTGTGCCGCTGGCTGCTGATTCGGAGTCACTGCTGGTCTATGCGTCCTCGGATGCGAATGCGGGATACCAAGGCGTCGAGGGTTTCATTGTCCCGCGCAACGCGCCCGGCCTGACCATTTCGGAGCGCGAGAAGAACATGGGCTTCAAGGCGCTCGCGACCTATGGGCTCGAATTCAAGGATTGCAAAATCGGTCCCGAGGCGCGGCTGGGAGGCGAGGGCGGCATCAACTTCTCGCGTGTCATGAGCGAGACGCGGGTCGCGCTCGCGGCGATGGCGGTCGGGATGGCGCGCGCGGCGTACGAGTACGCACGCGACTACGCGAAAGAGCGTCGTGCCTTCGGCGCTGCGATTGCCCAGAAGCAGGCGATCGCATTCATCCTCGCGGACATGGCGATCGAGGTCGATGCGTCGCGGCTCCTGGTATGGGAAGCCGCATGGGAACTCGATCGCGGCGAGGAGGCGCTCGCATCGAGCTACCTCGCGAAGAACTACGTCGCCAACAGCGCGCTGAAGATCACCGACAACGCGGTGCAGGTGCTTGGTGGCCACGGCTATATTCGCGAGCATCCGGTCGAGATGTGGCTGCGCAACGCGCGCGGGTTGGCCGCGCTCGACGGCATCGTTACGGTCTGATCGCATACCACCATAAGCAGGAGAATCGACATGATCGATTTTGAAATTGAACCCTCAGTCGCAAAGCGCGTCAAAATGTTTCATATGGTCGCCGACAGCGTGATGCGCCCGATCTCGCGCGAGTATGACGAGAAGGAGCACGAGGAGCCCGAGCAGTACTTCCAGACGATGTGGGCAGCCAACGCGATGGCGGATTCGTCGATCGACGTTGCGAAAAAGAAAGAAGGCGAGGACAAGGCGCCCGCGCGCAGTCCGATGCGCAACCTGTATACCGTCATCACGACCGAGGAGCTGTGCTGGGGCGATGCCGGGCTGTTTCTTGCGACGCCCAATGCGGGCCTCGGCGGCGCGGCGGTGATGGCGGCGGGAACGGCGGAGCAGAAGGAGCGCTTCCTCTCGCGCTTTCGCAGCGGGCAGCCGAAGTGGGGCGCGATGGCGATTACCGAGCCGGGCTTCGGTTCCGACTCGTCGCAGGTCACCACCACCGCCACGCGCGACGGCGACGATTACGTGCTCAACGGCACCAAGATTTTCTGCACCGGCGGCGACCGTGCGGCGAAATCGGAAGGCTTCATCGTGGTGTGGGCGACCGTTGACAGAAGCGCGGGACGCCCCGGTATCAAGCCGTTCGTCGTCGAACACGGCACGCCCGGAATGACGGTGGTGCGCGTCGAGAACAAACTCGGCATCCGCGCGTCCGATACCGCGGCGATCGTGTTCGACAACTGCCGCATTCCGAAGGACCACCTGCTCGGGTCTCCTGAAGTCCGCAAGGAAGGTGGATTCAAAGACGTGATGGCGACCTTCGATGCGACGCGGCCCATCGTCGCCGCGATGGCGATTGGCGTCGGTCGCGCGGCGCTCGACTTCGTGCGCGATTTCCTGAACAAGGAAAACATCCCGGTGCGTTACGGCATCTCGCCACGGCGGTTGACCGCGCTGGAGCGCGACTTCATGGAAATGGAAGTGCAGCTCAAGGCAGCGCGGCTGCTGACCTGGCGCGCGGCGTGGATGCTGGATGTCGGCAAGCACAACAACCTCGAAGCTTCGATGGCGAAGGCGAAGGCCGGCCTCGCGGTAACGCTCATCACGCAGAAGGCAGTCGAGCTGCTCGGGCCGTTGGGCTATTCGCGCGAGTTCCTGCTGGAGAAGTGGATGCGCGATGCGAAGATCAATGACATCTTCGAGGGGACGCAGCAGATCAATCTGCTGATCGTCGCGCGTCGCATCCTGGGGTACAGCAGCAAGGAGTTGAATTGACTCGCATCCCGTTGTTCGGCACCTCGGGCGCGACGCGATGCCTGACCGATGTGTCATGGGCCGACGCCGGAAGGCGGCTACACGATAACAGTGCCGGCTCTTCCTGGCTTGGTAACCGAGGGTGACACTATCGAGGAAGCCGGCGCGATGCTGAAGGACGCGATTCGGGCTACCTGAAAAGCCCGATGAAGCATGGCGAGGAAATCCCCGTTGAGCCGAGTCCTCCGAGTATCGAGCGCGTTGCCGTAGACTCGTAGTCAAAGGCCGCGCCTGTCGGAGTGTACGCGCGCGGAATTGATCGGGACACTAAACCGGGCGAGCTTTTTCATAGATCAAAGCACCGATCGCATCGATATTTTGCCATCCCACCGGCCTGGCCTCGTGACGGTTCCTTCTCATCGAAAAGACTTCAAACGCGGAACCTCAAAGCATTCTCGATCAAGCAGGTCTTTCGACTGATGAGATTCATAAAGCAGGCTTCGGGCTCCACATCGCTCCACCTCGGCGGCTTCGCGTGGCGTAATCTCTCGCGGTGCCACATCAAAATTCAGAAAAAGAATTCCTTAGTCGCGCGAGGACGCGCTGGACGAGGTCCCACTCCAGGTTGCCCGCGGACTCGCGACCGACCCCCCCATCGGGCGAGGGGATAGGAAAATCGCTGCGTGTATGACCAATTGAAAACGCTCGCCGCGCTCGCTTAGCGACTGGGAAGCCTCGCTCAGAATGGCAAATGGCGGAGTCCGTCCAGCTCGAAGCGAAGTTGCAGACTGGACCAATGCGGCGGCGCGTTGCAGTTTTTCGATCGCTACATTGCCTTTTGTAAGGGATCAAGGATGCGGTCGCCCGTGGCGCGGCTGGTGCGTATCAACTCGGATCCTAAATCCCTCGCCCTGCGAAACTGGCTTCCTTCGTTTTTGGCCTTCTTCCGATGAGAAGGGTTGCGCCACGCGAAGCCGGGCGAGTCGGAGCGAAGTGAAGCCCGAAACGAGCATGAGCATGATGGCGCTGGAGCGGGACTGTATTCAGCGCGAGTCATCGCGAAAGATTCAGGAAGTCTGCTTCTATAGTTGGTACAGGCTTCAGCTTGTGCGCCTTTTCACTGCTTCCAATGTACAGACTAAAGCCTGTGCGCGCGGCAGTTGCACGCGGAGCATGGGCCTCGGCGCAACTCACCGCGAACACACTCTTTGCCAGATCGATTCCAATCGTTGTAATTTCTATCGCGGACCCTCCTCGCTTCGAATGTCGCATTGCCTACGTTCACCCTCCTGGCTCATCATGAGGCCGTTCATAAGCGGGTGGGGAGCCATAACATCATCTTAAGCGACGGATATAAGGGCGAGGAATTGTGATGCGTATCTACGCCGCAACAATTTTCCTCAGCGCCTTTTTGCTGTTCCAGGTCGAGCCGATGCTCGCGAAGTACATCCTGCCGTGGTTCGGCGGCGCGGCGTCGGTATGGACTACCTGCCTGCTGTTTTTCCAGCTGCTGCTGGTAGGCGGATACCTCTATGCGCACCTGGTTGGCACGCGACTGACCGCCCGCACCCAGGTAATCGTTCATCTGGCGCTGGTGATCGGATGCGTCGTGTTGATGGCCGCGCTCGCGACGATGTGGAAATCGCCCATCATGCCCGGCGCGAGCTGGAAGCCAACCACCCCCGATTTTCCAATTGCGCGCATCCTGCTCCTGCTCACTGTCAGTGTGGGATTGCCCTATTTCGTCCTCTCCAGCACAGGACCGCTCCTGCAAGCATGGTTCGCGCGCGCCCACGAGCTCTCGCCATATCGGCTCTACTCGCTGTCAAATGCCGGCTCGTTGCTCGCGCTGATCACATACCCCTTCGTGGTCGAACCGGAGCTGCCGCTGAGAACGCAGGGCCTCGTGTGGGCCGCGCTTTATATGGTCTTCGCGATCGGAATAATGGCGTGCGCATCAGGCCTGTGGAAAGCACCCCATAGCATCGAACCCGAATCGTTGGACACCATCGAGATCGAAAGGCCGTCGACAGCAACCTACGCGCTCTGGATCATGCTGGCCGCGTGTGCCTCGCTGATGCTGATCGCCTCAACCAATCAGATGTCGCAGGACATCGCGCCGATACCATTTTTATGGATATTGCCCCTGGCGCTGTACCTGATCTCATTCATCATCTGTTTCGACAATCAGCGATGGTATCGGCGCCGTATCTTTCATCCCGCATTTATACTCACGGTCTTCGTGAGCCTGATAGTTCTGGTCCAAACCGAACAGGCGCTGCCATATCTCAGCCACCTGGGCCTCGCGCCGAATCGGGTCACTCTCGCGGTTCAAATCGTAACCGCCGCCGCGCTGCTCTTTACCTTGTGCATGGTCTGTCACGGCGAGCTGGTACGGATGCGGCCGCATACGCGCCATCTCACTGCCTTCTATCTGATGGTTGCGATTGGAGGCGCAATCGGCGGGGTCCTCGGCGCTATCGTCGCACCTCTGCTGTTTCGAGGTTACTGGGAATTGCGGCTGGCGATTTCGATGGCAATGGTCCTGATGTTCGTGGTTCTCATCCGCGACCGGCATTCGTGGGTTCATCAGAATCGTCCAGCACTGGTGATCGCGCTGCTGATCGGCGCCCTGGTGCTGCCGCAGGTGATTGGCCTCGGCGCTTTCGGCTGGCTCTATGATTTGCCGCAAATGATTATGATCGCGCTCGGCGTGGCGCTGGTCGCGCTGCCAAAAACGTCGGTGCTGCGGAGACGGGCCGGAATCCTCGCCCAATACGCACTTGTTTCCGCCATTGTGATTGTTACAGGTTTGTCCATCACCACCACGATCGTGGGGTATCGAGTGCCGGCGCTCGTAGTCAGGAATTTTTATGGCGTCTTTCGCGTGATGACCAATGCGCCGAAGGACCCCCAATTCAAGGTCTACCAGCTATGGAGCGGGCGTATCATGCATGGCGAGCAATTCGCCGGCCAGCATCTCCGTTACCAGCCGACCTCCTACTACGGCCCGGCCAGCGGCATCGGGCTGCTGATGGCGAATCATCCCAACCGTCTCGCGGCTGACCCCAAGGATTGGCCGCTGCGAGT
Organism: uncultured delta proteobacterium; assembly: GCA_963761255.1. Lineage (GTDB taxonomy): Bacteria > Desulfobacterota > Binatia > Binatales > Binataceae > DATGKG01. The sequence continues at coordinate 63,167 of CAVXGH010000005.1, read as the reverse complement.
TGGTGTCGCGGGTCTCGGGACCGGCACTCTCATATCCTGGGGAGAACTGGGAGACTACTTTCGCTACTACGAGATCAATCCGGCGATAATCCGCATCACGACCGATCCGCAGGGCTACTTCAGCTACATTCGTGATTCGAGCACCAACGTCGAGGTTATCACCGGCGATGCACGCCTTTCGATGGAGCGCGAACTCGCCGCCGGGCATCCGCAAAACTTTGACGTGCTCGCGATCGACGCCTTTAGCGGCGATGCGGTCCCGGTACATCTGCTGACCCGCGAAGCGATTGCGACCTATCTGCGTCAGCTCAAACCCGACGGCGTCCTCGCGCTGAACATTTCGAATCGGTTTCTCAACCTGACCCCGCTCGCCGCTCAAATTGCGCGAACCTTCAATCTTCACGGCGGCATCGTCATCGATCGGCCGAGCGAACCGATATACGACGACAGCGATTGGGTGCTGCTCAGCCGCACCGACAAGGTGCTGGGCCAGCGGGAAATCGCGCAACACCTTAAATCGCTGGATGGCCAGCGGAGGGTACGCCTCTGGACCGACGATTACAGCAATCTTTTCCAGCTGATCCGCTAGGAATTTGCGTTGACATTTTTCGAGGGTGGGAGATAGTCGGGGAATCCTGCACGAACAGAGGAGCCTCCGATGCTGACTGAACGCGAAAAAACCGTAATCCGCGAATGGAACGAATTTGCCGCCAAGATGCCGCCCTCGCTGCATGAGATGCGCAAGGCGCTCGACGCCGAATCAGCCAAGATGAACGTCGATCCGCCTGAAGTCGGTGCGTTCCATCCCGCGCTCGAGCTGCGTCCCGGCCTGCGCGCCGATGTGATCGTTCCGAAAGGGGCCGGACCGCATCCAGTGATGCTCTACATCCACGGTGGCGGATGGATCATGGGCAGCCCGAAGACGCACGACAAGCTGGCGAAGCAGTGCGCCGCGGAAGGCTATCTGACCATCAATCTCGATTATCGGCTGGCGCCGGAAAATCCATTTCCCGCGGGCCTCGATGATTGCGTGTTCGCAACAAAATGGATCGCGTCCAATGCGAAGAAATGGAACGGCGACGCGACCCGCCTTGCGATCGGAGGAGACTCGGCGGGTGGAAATCTCACCGCCGCGACCTTGGTCGCATTGTCATCGGATGCGAGCGCCCCGAAGGCTCGCGCCGGGGCGCTGATTTATGGTGTGTTCGATTTCCCTACGCTGATCGAGCGAACCAAAAATAACCCGATGCTCGAAGGCATGGCCAAGGCTTATCTCGGCAATCAATATCCCGCGGCGCTCACCGATCCGCGTGTGAGTCCGATGCGCGGGGTGAAGGCGGGCGCGCTACCGCCATGCTTCGTAATCTGCGGCACCGCCGATGAACTGCTCCCCGAATCGAAGGCGATGGCGGAAGCGCTGCGCCGCGCCAACATCGAGAGCGAACTGCATTTGATGGAAGAAATGCCGCACGCGTTCATGCAGATGAACGAGCTGTCGGCATGCCGCGCGGGTCTGAAGTCGATGTTCGATTTCCTGCGCCGTCACGTCTAGCAGGGTTGAAAACCCTCCGTCGCGCATCGCGGCGGGGGGTCCTTTCAAAAACGTTTGCTGCCGATTGCGATTGCCCGTAAATCACGCGCACGCGATTGAATCGCGTGGCTGTCGGAGAACCGCTCGAACGGAATTGGCAATCGATAACTCCAGTTCGAATCACTCACTGTGCCCGGCAGATTGATCCGCGCAGTCCATCCAAACAGATCCTGAATCGGCAACACCGTGACGATCGATGGCGCGGCGTAGAGCGTGCGGAGGATTTCGTTGAGCACCGGCATCCCAAGTGGCGCACGGACATTCACGCGCCCATCGAGGTTGAAGGCCTTTGCCAAGCGGGCCCGCTCCTCGATCGGCTGGTCCCGCCACCATAGCGTGAGCGCCTCGGTATCATGCGTGCCGGTTGTGGCAAGCGACAGTTCGGGGTAGCTCGACGGATTGATGAACGGCTGATCGGGCGCGTCCCATTCGCGCTCCCACTGCATCACTTTGTAACCGGGGATGCCGAGTTCGCTCAGCGATTTGCGCACCCACGGCGGCACCGTGCCGAGATCCTCAGCGATGAGTTGCAGGTCGCCAGCCTCTTCCTTGATCGCGCGAATCACCGCCTGGCCCTGCGCATGCTGCTCGGCCTCGGCTTCGGGGGTGAATCTGCCCTTGTCTTCCGGGTCCTCGGAGCCGAAGGAAAAGGTTCGATAGAGCCCGACCACGTGATCGATCCGTACCAGGTCATAGAGTGAGCGCGCATGACGGGTGCGTGAGCGCCACATCTCGAAGCCGTCGGCGCGCATCGCTGCCCAGTTCGGCATCGGCAGTCCCCAGCGCTGGCCGGTTTCACTGAACGCATCGGGCGGAGTGCCGATGCTGCGCGTCAGATCGAAACTCTCCTGATGCGCCCATACCACGTCGCTGTCGCGGCCGGGTGAAAACGCCAGGTCACCGCCGATAAATACGCCTCGTTCGCGCGCATAATCGTGCATCGATTTCCATTGCTGATGCGCGAGGAACTGGAAATACGAATATTTATGGATGCTCTGCGCGAGGTCGCGGCGCGCGGACGCGAGCGCCGCCTGCTCGCGGCGCGCGAGGTCGCCGGGCCATTCCTCCCAGCTTCGGAAAGCGAAGTGATCCTTGAGTGCGCGGTACAACGCGTAGTCATGAATCCAGTAGGCATTTTCCTGAATGAAATCGTCCAAGGCTCGCCGCTCGCGCGCCCGCGCCCGCGAAGCGAATGTCTCGAAGGCTCGCTCCAGCAGCTCGCGCTTGAGTGAAACGTATCGTTCGCGGGAAATCCGCCGCGCGGGATCGCCCGCACTCTTGCGCGCGCGCCGCATCGCCATCTTGCCGACGCCGGGAACTTCGGTTGCCGAGATATACAGCGGATCGATCGCGAACGGGGTCAGCGCGGAGTAGGGACTTGCCTCGCCGGGCGCGGTTTCATCCAGCGGCAGCAGTTGAATCACGCGATGACCGATGCTGATCGCGAAATCGATCATCGGCTTCATCTGCACGATTTCGCCGCGCCCAAGATCGTCGGCGGTGCGGAGGGAGAACAGCGGAATCAGGATGCCGGCAGATCTCTGCAACATGAGGACTCAACATTATCATCGAGTGAGGTTCCGGAGCGATTGACGTGGATCTTACACTTCCACCCGCGCATCGAGGCGAAGTACTCGCGCATCATGGATGGTTTCGTTCTCGTCCGTGATGAGTTCGGCGCCGACCGGCGACTTGTATGCCTCCTTGAAAGCCTCAACCGAATCGAATGCGAGGATCGCGATGCGATAGCGCTCGGCTTTCGCGCCGAGCTTGCCGATCACGTAATTGCGCAGGCCCGGGAGGCGTCGCGCGATGCTGGTGTGATGCGCGCGGTAGCGCTTCTCGGCCGCTTCGGGATTGGTTTTGTCGAGATTGAACTCCGCCGTCATCAGGAAGCAACTCTGCCCCGGCTTGCGACTCTCAAACGGCACGATGATCTCGCCATTGAAGGTGTTGTACCGCACATCCTTCAGATGCGCCTCGGTGTCGGCCGCGATTGCTGCTCCCGCCGAAGTTTGCGACGCCTGGGCGGTCGGATCGGGATCGTCGAAGGTCAGGATCGCGTGGCGAAAATGCGACGGCTTCGCGCCGTGATGCTCCATCGTCCTCGCGGTGAAGTACTGGCGCAGTCCGGGAAGCGTCTTCACCAGCGCGACATGATGGCCAAGATAGTTGCGTTCCTCGGCCTCGAGGTCCGCGCTCTGATAGTTGAATCCGACGAAGGTGAAGTTCATCGCAAGTCCTCCGGTTATCGGAATCTAGATGACGTAGCCGCCGTTGGGGCTGACGATTTGCCCGACCATAAAGGATCCGTCATCCGAGGCGAGGAAAAGCGCCGCCGCCGCGATCTCGCGCGGCTCGCCGAAACGCCCGATCGGCGTCATCGCGATGACCTGGTTGCGGAGGTCGCCTTCGATCGGCGCCGTCATCGGGGTTTCGATGAATCCAGGCGCGATCGCATTGACGAGAATGCCGTGCCCCACGACCTCGCGCGCGACCGACTTGGTGAACGAGGCGATGCCGCCCTTGGCCGCGCAGTAATGCGGCGCGAACGCGAGTCCGGTGGTTGCCGCGATCGAGGCGAGGTTGATGATGCGTCCGCTGCGTTTCGGGATCATCGTCTTGAGCGCCTCGCGGGTGCAGAAAAACGTCGAGTCGAGATGCGTCGAGAGCATCTTATGCCAGTCGTCATCGCTCAGGTCTTGCGTGCCCGCCGCGACGTTATCGTTCTCGCGAATCCTCCCGATGCCGGCGTTGTTAATAAGGATGTCGATGGTGCCGTAAGCGGCGATGAAGTCCGCGAACATTTTCTTCACCGCCGCGCTATTGGAGACATCGGCGACGAATGCCTTCGCACCCTTGCCGCCCGCGCGCTCGATCTCGGTCACCACGTTCTGCGCCGATTCGGGCCGCACGTCGTTGATGCCGACCTTGGCGCCCTCGCGCGCGAAAGTCAGTCCGGTCTCTCGCCCGAGCCCCGAGCCGCCGCCGGTGATGAGCACCACTTTATCTTTTAATTTCATTTTCTTTTGTCCCCGACCCTTACGATTTGGGCTTCGCTTCTTTCAGTTGCCGCTTCCAATCGAGTCTTCGCGCCTCCGCGCCCGCCGCTTCCGCTTCCTTTATCATGCCCTTCTGCTGATAGAACATGCTCAAGTTGGTGAACGCGAGAATGTCCTCGGGCTCATGCTTGACGTACTCGTTGGTGACCGCGATGGCGGTATCCAAGTCGCCCTTGGACTTGTAGCAGAGCGCGAGGCCCTGCGCGGCGTCGGCGAACTTCGGGTCTATTTCGAGCGCCTGTTTGTAAAGTTCGATCGCTTCATCGAATTTGTCATCGGCGAAGAGGTCCACCGCCTCATCGCACAAATCTTCTTTATCGGGCATCATCGTCTCCTCGCAAATCAGTGCGCGGCGGATGCATCGAATCGCGCCGCCATCCTTATATAATACTAGACAACGGCGAATGCTCACCCAGGAAGAAATCTACGAAGTGTTGCGCGAATGCTACGATCCGGAGATTCCGGTCGATATCGTCGAGCTCGGCCTCGTTTATGGCGTCGAGGTCGAGGGCAACTCGGTGAACATCATCATGACGCTGACCTCGCCCGGATGTCAGATGAGCTCGATGATCCGCGAGAACATCGAGGACAAATTACTGGGGCTTCCAGACTGCGAACAGGCCAACGTCGAGATCGTATGGGATCCGCCGTGGACGCCGCACATGATGTCTGAGGCGGCGCGCAAAAAACTCGACCTCGATAAGTAGCGGGGTCAAACGGCAGCTCCGCCCGAAACCGCCAGCGTTGTCGAGACGATGGTGCATGAACTATAACGACTTCCTATGGGACCACTACGTGGAGTTCGCGTTCTCGACCTCAGTATGGTTGTTGCCGGCCCGTTTTGCACGATGATGCTCGGTGACCTCGGCGCCGATGTCATCAAGATCGAGCCGCCCGAAGGCGACATCGTGAGGATGGGCTCCGAGCAGGCGCCGCGTGGCGTTACCACCGGCGTGCTGAGTTGGAATCGCAACAAGCGCGACATGGTGCTCGATTTGAAGAAACCCGGCGCGAGCGAAGTGTTCTTGCGCATGGCCGAACACGCCGACATCGTGGTGCAAAATGTGCGCCCGGGCGTCGTCGATCGCCTAGGAGTGGGATATGCCGCGACCTCGGCGCGCAATCCAAAAATCGTCTACTGCTCGATGGCGGGCTACGGCTTCAGCGGCCCTTATAAACATAAACCGGCGTATGATCCGATCATCCAGGGACTTGCAGGGGTGATGGAGACGCAGCGCACCGGCGGTCAACCCCGCGTGGTGAAGAACATTCTCGCCGACAAGGTCACCGCGATGACGGGAGTGATTTCGATCCTCGCCGCCTTGCATTCAGCGCGCGAAGAAGGGCGCGGGCAGCACATCGAAATCGCAATGATCGATGCGGTCGCGTACTACCTGATGGGCGACACGCTCGGGAACAACGTCTATCTGCCGCACAAAGCCGGCGTGCGCCCGATCAAGGGCAGTCCTGATCCGCTGAAGACCGCCGACGGTTACATCGTAATCGCGCCGCTATCGGACAAGCATTGGACCGCATTGCTCGAAGGCATCGGCCACCCGGAGTGGTTCGAGGGCGAGGATTCGCGCGCTGAGAGAGTTCGCAAGGCGATGTGGAAAATCATCGAGCTGTTTCCCTCGAAGCCGTCCGCGCACTGGCTCGAGATCATCGAGAAGGCGGATGTTCCGTGCGGCGTGGTCAACGACTACGACACCATCTGGAATGATCCACAGTTTGTCGCCAATGAAACCTTCCACGAATATGAGCATCCGAAGGCGGGCAAGATTCGTGGTGTGCGATCGCCGGCGCGCTTCTCGCGGACCAAAACCGAGTTGTCGCGGCATGCGCCGGATCTCGGCGAGCATACCGACGAAATCCTCAAGGACTTCGGTTTTTCGAAGGGTGAGATTTCCGAGCTGAGAGCCGCGCAAGTGGTGCGTTAGCATCCGTCTGACTACATGGCATAGTTGCCGGCGCTCGATGAATGCGAGCATCCGCAGGGTTTTGTGCGCGAGCCTGGCGATCTCCATCGCGGGATGCGCCGCGAGGACCAATCCGCCATTGCCCGGCGTGCCGCAACCGGGCAAAGGGCCATTGACCGTCAGCCCGCACTCACCGTATGCGATCGCCGCTGGCCCCGACGGCAACATCTGGTTCACCGAATACCAGGGCGACAGCCTCGGCATGATGACGCCGGCCGGCGAAGTGATGAGATTTCCCATCGCGCCTGATGGCATCGCCGAACGCCTCACCGGCGGACCTGACGGCGCAATCTGGTTCACCGATCCGAAGGGCAACCGCATCGGACGCATCGCGACCGACGGCAAAATCAAGTATGTCGCGCTGCCGACCACCGAATGCGGTCCTACAGGAATCACCACCGGCGCCGACGGACTCATCTATTTCACCGAGCACGCGGCGAGTCGCATCGGCAGGATGACGACTGAAGGCTCGCTCGCCGAGTTCACCTTACGACCAAAATCCGGGCCGGCGGAAATTGCGAGCGGGCACGATGGTGCGGTGTACTTCCTCGAGGATGCGGCGGGACGCATCGGCAAGATTGACCGGGATGGTACGATTCGCGAGTTCGTGATTCCCAGCCAACACAGCATCCCATCAGCGCTCGCGAGCGGTCCCGATGCCAGTATCTATTTCGCGGAACTCGGCGTGGGGAAAATCGGCAAGATGAAGCTCGACGGGAGTTTCGAGGAGTATCCGCTCCCCAATGGCCGGCCGCTCGGGCTCGCCGCCGGCGCCGACGGGAATCTATGGGCCACCGTCCCCAAGGACCACCTCATCTACCGCATGACTTCGGGTGGCGACTTCATTGCTTATCGTGGAAGCGATCAGATGACGCCGGCCTTCATCACCGCGGCGCCTGACCGATACCTCTACTTCAGCGAGCCGAACGGAAAAATCGGCCGCATCGATGCCAATGGCGACATCGTGGAGTTTGATGTCGGCAAATAGACCATCAGTCGGAGCGCTGTTCGACCGCACAAATTTTGCGCTATAGCAGGGACTCAGAAGCGTATTGCATCGCGAAGCGGAGCGGCGCCGTGCGGACCGGGCCGTATCCACAATAGTTACTTTTAGGCAATTTGCCGCAAGGGAGAACTTCAGCAATGGGCAAGCTCGACGGAAAAGTAGCCGTAGTCACAGGCGGCGGGCGCGGTATTGGTCGCGGAGTATCCAAACTGCTGGCGGCGCATGGCGCGGCGGTGGTCGTCAACGATCTCGGCGTGACCGTCGCGGGTCAGAAAGAAACCCAATCGCCTGCCGATGACGTGGTGAAGGAGATCAAAGCGGCGGGCGGTAAGGCGGCCTCCAACCACATGGACATCTCGACCGTCGATGGCGGCGACGGCCTCATCAATCAAGCCATCAAGGAATTCGGCCAGCTCGATATCCTGGTGAATGTCGCCGGTATCCTGCGCGACCGCATGATCTTCAACATGTCGGAGCAGGAGTGGGATGACGTCATCCGCGTGCATCTGAAGGGGCATTACTGCACGATGCGTCCGGGTTCGGCGCACATGCGCGAGCGCAAATACGGCCGCATCATTAATTTCTCCTCGAACTCGGCGCTCGGCAGTCCCGGACAGCCCAACTATGCGGCCGCTAAGGCAGGGATTCTCGGGCTTACCTACAGCGCGGCGAATTCGCTGGCGAAATATGGCATCACGGTCAATGCGATCATGCCCGGCGCATCGACCCGTATGACCGATACGATTCCGGCGGGGCGTATGCCCGGCGCGACCGGCATACCTCAGAGCGAAAACGTCGAAGGCACTCCGCGCGATCCCGCTAATGTCGCTCCGCTGGTGGTCTTCCTCGCCAGCGACGACGCGGCCAACGTCAATGGCCAATGCTTCGGCGCTTCGGGCTATCGCATCACGCGCTATACCCACATTGTTCCCGATCGCATCGTTGCCAAGGACGGGCCGTGGACGGTGGAGAAGCTGGCCGACGAGTTCAAGCGTAGCCTCGGCACCGATTTGATCCCGCCGCGAATGTAGGGCGTCTTCAGTTCAACTTCGGCGCGTTCGCCGTTACCATCACGACACGGCGGACGCGCTGCACAATCTGATTCGGAGGGATGGGGGAATGCGAAAGTCACGGCTGATTGCAGGAATTCTTACGGGAGCAGTTTTGTTGGCACTGGGCTTCGGCCCGCAGGCGTTTGCGGCCGGCGATTCGCAGACCGAAATTACCGAACTGGAACACAAGTGCGCATCCGCCACCTCCGCCGATGAGTTAATGAAGTGTTATGACAAGACCAACGACCTCGTGGTCTATGACCTGATGACTCCGCGCGAGTTCGACGGACGTGACGCGGTCCGCGCCGACTTTCAAAACGGATTCAGCGCGTTCAAAAATGCCAAGGTCGAGTTCATCAACCTGCATGTGGTGAGCGATGGAAAACTAGGCGTCGCGGAAAGTGTTCAGCATATGACGGCGACCGACAACAGCGGCAAGCCGATCGACATGATCTTTCGCGTCACCGATGTATGGCGCAAAGAAAAAGACGGCTGGAAGATCATCCATTCGCACATCTCGGTTCCGGTGGACATGGCGAGCGGCAAGGCCGACATGGAGTCGAAGTAGCATCGTCAGTGGGGCGCGACGGTTTCTGCGCCCGGAAGATTGTGCGCGAGAAAATCCAGCACGGTTTTCTGGTAGGTTGCGGGATCGAGATAGATCGCGTCGCCATGGCCCTCTGAACGAGTCAAGTAGACCGCCGTCGATGGATCGGCGCGCTGCACGAGAATTGTCTTGCTGTCAGCATCGGGAGTGAGCGGGTCCTTCGCATTCTGGATGAGCAACAGCGCGCAGCTTCCGAGCCTCCCCGCTGAAGTCGCGGGAGAAATCTCATCGACAGGGCGGCCGAGCGCGCGTCCAAGTTCCCACATCACGGTTTGAAGGAATGCGGGATTGAGTCCCGCCAGCGAGGGGTTGCGCCGCAGCATCGACCCCAGCGTCGCGAATGAGCTGTCGGCGATGATTACCTTGAAGAGATCTGGACTTTCGCCCTGCGACATCAGCGCCGCTGCCGCGCCTTCCGACACGCCCAATGCCGCAAGGTCCGCGAAGCCTTTGCCGCGAAGCGTTTCCCCCGCGCTGCGAACGATGCCGCGCTCGTCCCATCCCCACCCCGCGCGCCCGCGCGAAAAATCGGAGCTGTCGATCATCAAAACCGGCAAGCCTACCGGATGTAGGAATTTCAGGTAGGGCAGCATTGCGCGCTTCGAGGCTCCCGATGGCGGTATCAACAAAATCGCGGAGGGCAGGGTGCCAGGGACGAACCACGCATCGATGGAAACGCGTTTGTCATCGGTGACGCGGAGATCTTCGAATGCCGCATCGCAGTACGATTTCGGATCGGTGCCGAGTTGCGGTTTTCCGGAAGCGATATCCACATCGCCATAGGCGCCATCGAGAAAAGGCGGATGCAGTAGGTGTTCGGTGACGAGCGTCGCGGCCCCGAGCCATAGCACGACCCCGAGCCCGAACAGCGCCAGCAGAATCAGTCTCGTACGAGTCAGGAGTCTTTTCTTGCGCGGTGTCGAAGCGGCCATTATTTGAGACCAAGAAACCTTCGCGTGCGGTCCAGCTCCGCTTCCAGTTCGCGTTTGAAGATGCGATCGCGCGGCGGTGAATCCACATACCCGAACTCTGACGACAACTCGCCGTCTTTCACCGCGAGGTTGCCCCATCCGATCACGCGGTCGCGCCACAGCAATGGCAATGCGTAGTAGCCGCGGATGCGCTTCGCCGGCGGCGTGTATGCCTCGAAGCGATAGGTCCATCCCCATAGCCGCTGGAAGCGGTCGCGGTCCCACACGATCGGATCGAATGGCGTCAGCAGCCGTACAGTCTCGTTCGGAGCGTGGCCCATCACATCATCATCGGCGGGCCAATACCATTCGATGCCATCGAGATGCGCATGCGCGAGGCGTTCTTTCGCGCGTTTCAAGGCACTCGTCAATTCGCCGCGCCACTGCGGGACTGCATAACGCAAACGGCGCACGACGATGCCCAGGCTCGCGGCCGGCAGCGGTGCGTAGATGCGGATGGCCACATCAGCGAGCGCGTCGATGCGGGCGCGGCGTTCGCGAGGATCCATCGGTCCAGGGCCATGTTGATGCGCCGCGTATATTCGAATCCCGCCGTCGCGGCGCGTCACCCGCAGCATCCCGCTGTAGTGCATCTCGTCGAGGAGCCGCGTCGTCGCATTCGATGAGCCGCCCCAGTAATTCTTTACCTTGCCGTGCGCGAAATGATCATCGACCTCGCGCGGATGTACCGCGCCGCGCTCGACGATGAACTCCAACAGCAGTTGTGCGAGCTTCTTTCGTTTTGCGGGCCATCCCGCGCCTCGCCACGGATTGGCGATCTGCCCGTCGCGCGTGGCGAGGGCGCGGCGGCGCGGATGCATCAGCGCCTGGATGGTGTGAGTCACGAATCCATAGTTAATGAAGAAGTCCTCCGCGACCCCGAGTTGCGCGTAGTGCCGTTCGAGGTCGCCCGCGCGGTAGCCTGTGACGCGATGACGCAAAGTCAGGTCCTGGGCCCGGGCCGGCGCGCGAATCGGATCGGCCTGCACGAAGCCCATCTGGTCCATCGCGCCTCGCAGCGTGGTGGGCTCAGAGAGACTGCGTGCGACGGCAAACCGGCGCATCGCGTCGAGCGTGATCATTGTGCCATCACTGCTTGTTCCGTTTCGGGCGTCTATCTAACCTGTCCGCATGGCCGATTGGAATCCCGAACTTTACAATCGCTTTCGCCGCTATCGCGAAGAACCGTTTCTCGCGATTCTCGAGCGGCTCAAGTTGCGCGGCGATGAATCGATTGTCGATCTCGGTTGCGGCAGCGGCGAGAATACCCTCGAACTCGCGCGGCGGGCGCCGCGTGGGCGTGCGATTGGTATCGATTCGTCAGCCGCCATGATCGATGCGGCAAATAAGGTCCTCGAGGGTGTCGATCCGCAGGTTCGGGCGCGTCTGCGTTTCGAGCTCGGCGACATCGCCACCTTCAATGCGGCGGGGCAACATTCGAAGGAATATTCGGTGGTGTTCTCCAATGCCGCGTTGCAGTGGGTTCCCGGTCATCGCGAAATCTTCCAGCACATTTATGACGCGCTGACTCCCGGTGGCCGCGTCGTGGTGCAGATGCCAAAAAACGATCAGGAGACCGCGCAGGTCACGATTCTCGCGCTCGCCGCCGAGCCGCCGTGGAAAGAAATGCTGGCGAAAGTCACGGTGCCTTCGCGCGCGGTGCCCGGTCCGGAGCGCTACAACAAGCTGCTGGCCGAACTCGGCTTCGTCGAAGTGGATTGCTACGAGCATGTCTTTCAGCATCCGATGGATTCGCCGCGTGACGTGGTGGATTGGTCGCGCGCGACCACCCTGCGTCCGTTTCTCAACGTGCTTCCCACCAATCAACATGACGCCTTCATCGAGGCGGTCGCGAAAAGCCTCGCGCGCGCTTACGGTACTGACGGCCCGCTGATATTTCCGTTCCGCCGATTGTTCATCTGGGCGGCGCGGCCCGCCAACTAGGATGGCCAAATCCGCTCCGATTGCGCTGATCGTTCATGGCGGTGCGGGCTCGCATGGTCCCGCCGGGGAACGCGCGCCACGCAAGCGCGCCATCATGGATGCGGTGAAGGCCGGCGCGGCGATTTTGCGTAGCGGCGGCAGCGCGCTCGATGCGGTCACGGCGAGCGTTGTCATTCTCGAGGACCATCCGCTCTTCAACGCCGGCTATGGCTCGACCCTAAACTTCGATGGCGCCGTCGAAATGGATGCCTCGGTGATGTTCGCGACGTCCACCGACGCCGGGGCGGGTGCCGTCGCTGCGGTAAGCCGGGTCAAGAATCCGGTGCGGCTGGCGCGCGCGGTGATGGAGCATACGCCGCACGTAATGCTTGCGGGCACCGGGGCGGAACGCTTCGCGCGCGACCGTGGGTTCGAACTTTGCGCGCCCGAGGACCTGATCGCACCACGCGCTCGCGAACGATTCCTCGCACGGATCCAGCATCAAAACGAGATAGGGTTTCCACGCGAAAAGCACGGCACCGTCGGCGCGGCCGCGCTCGACAGCCATGGACAACTCGCCGCGGCAACGTCGACCGGCGGCGTGCCCGGCAAGATGGCAGGGCGCATTGGCGACAGCGCGATCATCGGCGCGGGTACTTTCGCGAACGCCACCGCGGCGGCATCGGCGACTGGACACGGTGAGGCGATCATCATGGCGTCATTGTGTCGCGAGACTATCCAAGGATTGGGCGAAGTACCGGGAAAATCGGATCCGATGCGTATCGCGCAGAGCAAAATCGCGCATCTCGTCGCAACGCAGAAACAGGAGGCCGGTATCATTCTGATCGATCGCCGTGGACGCATTGGCTACGCGCACAACGCGCAAACGATGGAGGTTGGCATCTTCGATGCCATCGGCGCGTTCCGTCACGAATGGACCACCCCCATCGCTGCGACCAAGAAGCCGCGCAAGTGACGCATCCAATCTCGGTGCGCGCGGCGCTGGTTGCGTTTGCGATTGGGATGATCATCCTCGCGCAGGGAATCACCGCGCCCTTCGTCAAGGATGCGGAACCTCAGGCGGCAAGCTGGATGCAGGACGTCGCTAGTGGTCATGACATCCTGATGCCACACGACTATTACGGCGAGCTGGCGCGCAAGCCGCCGTTGTTTTATTGGACCGCCGGCGCGATTACCGCGATAACTGGCGGTCGCGTCAACGAAGTTCGCGCGCGCATGGTATCGGTATTCGCGGGGGCCGCCATCGCCGTCGGGGTGCTGATGTGGACCGCGGAATTCTTCGACCTTACCACCGGATGGCTCGCTTTTCTTTTTCTGCTCGGCAGCTACGGGTTCAGCTCGCGCGCGACGCTCGCACTCGAGGACATGATGTTACTCGCATTCATGTTCGCCGGATGGTGCCTGCTCTATTCGACGATTGAGCGAGGTCCTTCCCGTCGCGGCACCATCGAAATGGGTATCGCGTTCGGCCTCGGCATTCTGACCAAAGGACCGGTTGCGATTGTTCTTCCGGCGTTCGGCGCGCTGATTTATCTGCTGATAACGCGGAGGTCGATCGTCGAGCAGCTTCGAAAAGCATGGCCGTGGACGGTGCTCGCAATCGCGGTCGGGATCGCGCTCCCCTGGTACATTCCGGCGCTGCTGGATCATGGCGGTGAATTCGCGAAGATCGTGTTCCAGGAAAACTTCGGTCATTTTTTGCCCCGAGGCGTTGGCGGAACCGGTGAGGCGGCGCGCCCGATCTACTACATCGTGATCAAGATGATAGGCCGGATCACGCCGCTGAATTTTCTGCTGCCGGCGCTCGTGCTCGCGCTGGTGCGCGGCGACTTTATTCCCGAAAAGCGCAGGCCATTGATGTTTCAGTTCAGTTTCCTGCTCGCGATGTTGATTTTCTTCAGCGTCGCCAGTGCCAAGCGCGACGACTACGTGCTCCCCGGAATTCCCAGCCTCGTGATTTTGTTCGCGGCGCTGTTTACCTCATTGAAGGACGCGCGCCTTACCGAGCGACTGCGAGACACCGCAGCCGTCGCCGTGTGTGTGATCGCGATCCTGATCGTCGCGACGGCCTCGATGTGGGTATACGTCGAGCACCTCACGCTGGTGAACGAAATCAATCCGGTCGATCGCGCGCAGGCCGATCTGCTGGTGAAGTACTATATCGGTGCGATGAGCCTGGCCCTGGTTGCGGTTGGTTCCGCGGTAATCGGCTGCGCCGCGTTGGATGTGATTGGCGTACGGCGGAAGCATCCAGCGCAGACGGCCGCAGGGTTGGGTTTTTTAAGTCTGCTCGGCGTAGTGCTAATCACCGGCTCGGTGCAGCCCGAGATGGCGCGGGAGCGTACGCTGAAATATGCAGCCGCGGATATCGAGCGCATCGCGCCGGATGCGCCAATCTACGTGATCCATGAAAATGAGGAACTGGCGTTTTATCTTCATCGCGAGGCACCGGTGATCGTTGGTGCGGACCGAACGGTCCGGAAAATCAATCTACCGGCATACGTGTTTGCGTATCGCAGCGACTTCCGAGGCTCCGCGGCATGGCTGAAGGATCGCGTGACGCTGCTCAAGGAGTGGGACCGGCTCGGGCGGGCTGGCTCGCCGACGCTCTATCGTTTGGAGCCGGATGGTTTGAAAGCACCGCCGGAGCAGGGTAAATAACCCATCATGGCTGACCCTCAAGAGAGAGCGGAACGCGCGGTCTCGATGCTGATGCGATTGGGGATTTCGCTGGTGATGCCGCTGTGGGCGCTGGCGATGCTCATCCTCGGCATCCGCAACATGTCGGGCTGGTGGATCGGATGCGGTGTGGTGGTGGGTGGAATCGCGACGCTGTTCTTCGTCGGTAGCCCGCTGACGGATCCCATTTTCAAGGATCGCCGTTTGTAACGGTTTTGTAGCTGAGCATACCTTCGTATAGTCTTGGTCCCAGATGCCCATTTTTGAGTACGAATGCGTCCGGTGCGGGCGTTTGATCTCGCAGGTAGTGCTGGGGTCGGAAAAGGCGCCGCGGCCCGGATGCCCGCACTGCGGTTCCTCGCGGACCCATCGCGTGATGTCATCATTCGCGATGTCGGTAAGCGAAGATGCGCGGCTGGCGGATTTCGATACCTCGAAGCCGCGCGACGAATCATTCTATCGCGACTCGCGCAACGTCGGACTGTGGGCAAAAAAGCGAGCCAGGCAGATGGGGGTGGACCTCGGCGGCAAGTTCGAAGAGACCGTCGAAAAAGCGCGCAGCGGCAAGCTCATCAAGGATATGGAGTAGGGGCGGCATCGCCGGCGGGAGGCTGTATCAACTATGGCAGACGAAAAAGATCGCTTCGGCGAAAAAATCCATCAGAGCGAGAAGGCGCGCGAGGACCAATGGGCGCGTCAGCAGGACGCCGAGCTCCTCGAGAAGATCCGTCAGAAAGGCGCCGCCGCGATGCATTGTCCGAAGTGCGGGAACGTCCTCGTCGATAAGATCGTCGATGGCCTTCACATGCGCGCTTGTCCACAGCATGATGGTGCATGGCTGGATGCGTCGGCTCTAGAGAATTTGCTTAAGAAATAAGTGTTTGCGCCGCGCGATGGCGCTGAATTTCTAATCGCAGAGCATTGACAGTTTTAGCCCGTCTCATTACATGACATGAGGATTCGCAACTAAAGCTATGTACTTCCAGTTTGGCGTACCCCTCGCGCTCACCATCATCGCGATCGTCTTCGTCACCGCGATGTTCGGGTTGCAAAAGCTCCTTGCTCCCAGCAACCCCTACGCTCGGAAACTGACGCCATATGAATGCGGTGAACCTCCGACCGGGCGCGCATGGATCAACTTCAATGTCCGTTTCTATGTCATCGCGCTGATATTCGTGGTCTTTGAAGTTGAAGTGGCCTTTGTCTATCCCATTGCGGCGGTCTTTCTCGATTGGGTCAAGCAGGGCCATCGCCTCTATGCCCTCAGCGAAATCCTGATCTTTTTGTTAATATTGTTCGTGGGCCTCATCTACGTCTGGGTCAAACACGATCTCGAATGGATTAAGAAGGTGCCGGAATAACCGGTACTGAGGATTTTCATGTCTTTATTAAACACGCTCCCCGACTACGTCATTACGACGAAGACGGACGAGGTTATCAACTGGATGCGCAAGTCGAGCATCTGGTACATGCTGTTCGGCCTCGCCTGCTGCGCCATCGAGTTGATGCACACCGGCGGACCCCGTGCGGATATCGATCGCTTCGGGGCGTCGCCGCGAGCCTCGGCGCGTCAGTCGGACCTCATGATCGTCGCGGGCACGTTGACCCTGAAGATGGCGCTTCGCACGCGACTCCTTTACGACCAGATGCCCGATCCCAAATACGTCATTGCGATGGGAAGCTGCGCGAGCTGCGGCGGCCTCTTTCAACTCGCATATTCGGTCTGCGACGGCGTCGATAAGATCCTTCCCGTCGACGTTTACGTTCCCGGATGCCCTCCGCGTCCCGAGGCGCTCACTGAGGGTCTGCTGAAGCTCCAGGACAAAATCATGACTGAGCGGTGGCTGAGCAAGGGACCCAGCAACGGCACTTCTCCGACTCCGACCTTCCAACCCTGATCAATGGAGTCTTTAGCGATATACAACCGGGCGAAAGAAAAGTTCGGCGACAAGATCCTCGAAATCGTGGACAAGAAGCCCGACCCGTGGATGGTGGTTGACCCCGGCGCATTGGTCGAGATTTGCCAGTATCTTAAGAGTGATCCCGAGAACGCATTCGATTGTCTGAGCAACCAGAGCGGCGTGGACTACAAAGATCGCATCGAGGTCGTCAATCACCTTTTCTCATACAAGCACCGCCATCAGATCGTCCTGAAGGTGAAGCTTCCGCGCGAGAACCCAAGTGTTCCGACGCTCGAGACGGTGTGGAAGTCGGCGAACTGGATGGAGCGCGAGATCTACGACCTCCTCGGGGTCAACTTCGAGGGTCATAGCGACATGCGCCGCCTGCTGATGCCAGAGGATTGGATCGGCTATCCGCTGCGCAAGGATTTCGTCGAGCCGCAGGAATATCATGGGATTTCGACCGTCAGAGAGAGTCCCATAATCAGGCTGAAACCATAGGCATACGATGAGCACGCTACGCACCGAAGAAATGACCCTGAACATGGGGCCCCAGCATCCGTCAACCCACGGCGTGCTGCGCTTCATCGTGCGCGCCGACGGCGAGGTGATGCGCGAGGCGATTCCCGACGTCGGCTATCTGCATCGCTCGATTGAAAAAATTGCCGAGAAGGTCGGCTATCACGGCTTCATGCCGTACACCGATCGCGTCGACTACGTCTGCGCGATGTTCACCAATCAGGGCTGGGGGATGGCGAGCGAAAAGCTCGGCCACATCGAAGTTCCCAAGCGCGGCGAGTATTGCCGGGTCATCGCGGCGGAGTTCAACCGCCTCGCGTCGCATCTGCTTTCGGTCGGCACGATGGCGATGGATATCGGTGCGATCACGCCGTTCACCCATGCGCTGCGCGAGCGCGAGATGATCAACGACCTTATCGAGGAGTTGTGCGGCGCGCGGCTGACCTTCAACTACATGCGTATCGGCGGAGTCGCCTTCGACTTGCCGCCCGGATGGCGCGAGAAGGCGCTCGCGTACCTGGATCATCTCGAGCCGATCCTGGCCGAGTACGACATGCTCATCTCGTTCAACAAGATTTACATCGAGCGGCTCGCCAATGTCGGCGTGATCACGCCGGAGGAAGCGATCGACTACAACCTGGTCGGTCCGAATCTCCGCGCATGCGGCATCAAATGGGACATCCGTAAGGACATTCCATATTCGGTTTATCCAGATTTCGAATTTGATGTTCCGGTCGGCAACGGACAGTGGGGCAAGCTCGGCGATTCGATGGATCGCTACATGGTGCGTATCCACGAGATGGTGCAGTCGGTGAAAATCCTGCGCCAGGCACTGAAGCAGATTCCCGCTGGGCCGGTGCTGGCGAAGGTGCCGCGCAACTTCAAGCCGCCCGCCGGCGAATGCCAGATTCGAGTGGAAAGCGCGCGCGGCGACATGGGATGGTACGCGGTCAGCGATGGCACCGGATATCCATGGCGCGTGCATGTGCGCACTGGATCGTTTGCCGCGATGGGGATCGTGCAGAAGATGAGCCGGGGATTGATGATTGCGGACCTGGTGACGATAATCGCGAGCCTCGACGTCATCGCACCGGAGATCGATCGGTGATTTTTCCTTGTCTGGTCCCCCTTCCCTAAAGGGCAGGGGTTAGGGGTTAGGTTTCAGAATCCAGGGGTTAGGTTTGCAGCAACTTGTAGACAGAATCATCGCCAGCGGCGCATTCGGAAAGAACGCTCCCGTCGATGTGATTTACGTTCTCTTCATTTTCATTTTCAGCGCGGTGGTGTTCCTCGGCGTCGCGTTTCCGTTCGCCGGAATCGTGAGCTGGGCGGAGCGCCGCGTATGGGCGCGCATCCAGTCGCGTGTGGGTCCCAATCGCGTCGGCCCGCAAGGCTTCGTGCAATGGCTCGCCGACGGTGTCAAGAACTGCTGCAAGGAAGACATCATTCCCACTGATGCCGATGCGCCCCTGTTCAAGCTGGCGCCCTACCTGGTGATGCTCGCATTCGTGGTACCGTGGGCGGTGATGCCGTTTTCGCAGGACCTCATCCTCGCGGACCTGAATGTAGGTATTCTCTACTTCACCTCAGTCACGGCGCTGACGGTGGTCGGCGTGCTGATGGCGGGATGGGCCTCGAACGACAAATGGTCGCTCATCGGCGGCATCCGCTCGGCGGCGCAAATCGTCAGCTATGAGATCCCCGCCGGACTGTCGATTTTTCCCGTCATCCTCATCAGCGGCACGCTCTCGATGCAGGGGATCATCAAGGCGCAAGGCTGGGCGCCGAACAACTGGTTCATGTTCTCCAACCCGTTCTGCTTCGTCGCGGCGAACATCCTGTTCATCTCGGCGCTCGCGGAAGGCAATCGCACGCCGTTCGACTTGCCCGAGGCCGAATCGGAACTCGTCGCGGGATTCGCGACCGAATACAGCGGGATGCGCTACCTGTTTTTCTTCATGGCGGAGTGGGGCAATCTGTTTCTCATCGGCGCGCTCATCACGACGCTGTTCCTCGGTGGATGGCAGTTCCCGCACGTCAGCGAGAACCGCATCGTCATGAACGTCCTGCAACTGATCACCTTCAACGCGAAGGTGCTGTTCATCGTATTTTTCTCGATGTGGATTCGCGCGACATTGCCGCGGGTGCGCATCGATCAGCTAATGTCGCTGTGTTGGAAGTATTTCGTGCCGATCTCGTTCGTCGACATGATCGGCACCGCGATCTGGGTCGCGATTTGGCCCGACGGCAATCCGGTCGCCGGATACATACTGTTCGCGCTTGGCGTGTTCGGCCTGATTTTGTTTGTCCGCCGCGTCATCTACTATTTCCGCGAATCGAAAATGGAACTCTATCTCAACCCGACTATTTAAAGGCGCTATGGGAGCGGCTTCAGAATATTTTCAAAACATCAAGGACGCGGTCCTCTCGATTTTCGAGGGGATGGCGGTTACCGGCTCGCATTTCATGCGCAAGCCGTACACGGTCCAGTATCCCGACCGCACCGAGACGCGGGTGCAGGATACGCTGCCGTTTCGCTATCGCGGTATCCTCGAGGTGGACCTCGAAATCTGCACCGGATGCTTAGCCTGCGAGCGCGCGTGCCCGATCGATTGCATTGTAATTACGGCCGAGAAAGACCAGAAGACCAAGCAGATCACGCTGTCGCAGTTCGACATCGACATCATCAAGTGCATGTACTGCGGGCTGTGCAGCGAGCCGTGCCCGACCGGCTCGATCCATCATACGACGGAGTTCGAAGGCGCGGATTATTCTACTGAAAGTATGATTCGGCGCTTCGTGAAAGATCCGGTGCTGGCGTACAAGCCGAGCAAGGGACCGGAGACCAATCCGCAAATCGCCCCGATTCTCTTCCGTGGGCTGAACTATCTCTCCGAATACCAGGTTTCTGGCGAGCCGAAGCCTGGTCAGAAGGCTGAACCCGCCGAGCCCAAGGAGGCGACCGAGTCCTGAGATGGTCGCGCAAGTTGTCTTCTATCTGCTCGCCGCGCTAACGGTTGGCTCCTCGATGATGGTCGCGTTCTCGCGCAACATCGTGTACTCGACCTTCGCGCTGCTGGGCGCGTTCATGGGCGTGGTCGGCATCTACGTTCTGCTCGCCGCGGATTTCGTCGCGATGGTGCAGTTGCTGGTTTATGTCGGCGGCATCTTGGTGCTGACGATTTTCGCCGTGATGCTCACCTCGGGAATCGCCGACGTAACGGTGTCCAATCGCGAGGTCGGCATCGTGCCGTCGCTGGTGACCGTCGTCATCCTCGGCGCCGTGATGCTGTATGCGGTGGTTAAGACGCCGTGGCAGATGGCCGCGCCCGCCGCGATGTCGTCGTCGCCGACCACCTATGCAATCGGGAACGCATTCCTCGGCGAGTATGTACTGCCGTTCGAGGTCGCCTCGTTGGTGCTGCTGGCGGCTTTGGTCGGCGCGATCGTGATCTCGCGCCAAGAGACGCGGGAATAGGGGAATCAGGGGAGCATCGCGATGGGCGGGGGAATTACTCTATATCACTTCCTGATCTTGAGCTTGATCATTTTCTCGCTCGGGATGTACTGCGTGCTGACGCGGCGCAACGCGATCGGCATCCTGATGGGCGTGGAGTTGATCCTCAATTCCGCCAACATCAACTACCTGGCGTTTTCGTTCTACGGTGGCCATCGTTACGACGGCCAGATTTTCGCGATTTTTGTAATCATGCTCGCGGCGGCCGAAGCGGTAATCGGCCTGGCCGTGGTGCTGGCGATTTATCAGAATTTCAAAACTATCGATGTGAGCGCGACGGAGACGCTTAGCGGATAACCCAAAGACCTCGACGTCTTTGTCATTCTGAGGCAAGCTTGCGCCGCCGAAGAACCTCGGATGCGCCTTTGAAACGAACGTCAGTTCAGCATTCGCATGTTGCTCTGGCTTCGCGATGCCGGCGTGACCGATGCTCATTCGGATGCTGAATTGACACTTGGTCGCTAGACGCGCCCGAGGTTCTTCGGCGGCGCAAGCTTGCCTCAGAATGACAGAAAGAAAAGAAAGCTTGTCTCAGAATGACAGAGGGTACGCTTTCAGAATCCGTCGAAGTTTGATTATATCTGCCGGATCGTTGCGATGATGTGGTGAGGCGGTTGCGCCCGCGGGCGAATAGCTAGAGTTTGCCAATTAGATAAATGGACCATCCGATACCCGTAAGCTTCATACGCTGGATCATTCTGCTGCCCGCGATCGGCGCCGCGATCAATTTTTTCTTCGGCTATTGGATGCAGAAGAATCTCGGCAAGCGCGCCATCAGCTTCGTCGGATGCAGCGTGGTCATCGGCGCGTTCCTCATCGCGGTGATGGGCTTCGTGCGCATCCTCGCGTTGCCGCACGCCAGCCGCTTCATGATCGATCGCATGTGGCCGTGGTTCGCGGTCGGCGGCATCAACATCGATATCGCGTGGTGGCTCGACCCGCTCTCGATGATCATGGTGCTGATTATCACCGGGGTCGGCGGCCTCATCCACATCTACTCGACCGGCTACATGCACGACGACGAGGCGTTCTGGCGCTTCTTCGGCTGGCTCAATCTGTTCACCTTCGCGATGCTCATCCTGGTGCTCGGCGACAACCTGTTGCTGATGTTCGTGGGATGGGAAGGCGTCGGGCTGTGCTCGTTCGCGCTGATCGGCTTCTGGTACAAGGTCCTTCCGAACACCACGGCCGGCAACAAGGCATTCATTGTCAATCGCGTCGGCGACTGGGCCTTTGTCATCGGGCTCTACACTTTGTTTTGGGCGCTCGATTCGGTCGGACATCCGACTCTGGTCACGCGTGACATCGCGAAGTATGCGCCGCTGCTCGAAGGCCACATGGCCTACTTCGGAATGACCGTCGCGACCTTCGTCACGTTGTTTTTCTTCCTCGGCGCGACCGGCAAATCGGCGCAGATTCCGCTCTATGTATGGCTCCCCGATGCGATGGCGGGCCCGACTCCGGTCAGCGCGCTGATCCACGCCGCGACGATGGTCACCGCGGGCGTTTACATGGTTGCGCGCCTGAATTTCCTCTTCTCGATGGCGCCCGGCACGATGGAGTTCGTCGCCACCATCGGATGCTGCACGGCGCTGTTCGCCGCGACCATCGGCGTCGCGCAAAACGACATCAAGAAAGTTCTCGCCTACTCGACTGTCAGCCAGCTTGGCTACATGTTCGCAGCGGTCGGCGTCGGCGCGTATGCCGCGGGCGTCTTCCATCTGATGACGCATGCGTTCTTCAAGGCTTGCCTGTTCCTCGGCTCGGGCTCCGTCATCCACGCGATGGGGGGCGAGCAGGACATGCGCAAGATGGGCGGGCTGCGGCACAAGATGCCGATCACCTTCATGACCTTCCTGGTCGCGACGTTCGCGATCTCCGGCATCCCGCCGTTCGCGGGCTTCATGTCGAAGGACGAGATCATCTGGCAGGCCTTCGCCAAAGGCCACGCGATTCTATGGTTCATGCTGTGGATTGCGGCGGGGCTGACGGTCTTCTACATGTTCCGCCAGGTCTACATGACGTTCTTCGGCGAGTTCCGCGGCACGCATGAGCAGGAGCATCATCTGCACGAGTCGCCGCCCTCGATGGCGTATGTGCTGGTCGTGCTCGGCGCGCTGTCGGTGTTCGGCGGGCTGCCGAAGATCCCGGAGTTCATCGCGACCTTCAAGCCCTTCGAGACATTCCTCGATCCGGTATTCAGCTCCGAAGTGACTCGCGCAGGTGATGGAGTCCGGAATTCATAGCCACGGCATTGAGGCCGGGTTTGCCCTGCTGGCGTTCATCATGGTGGTCATCGGATGGTATTCGGCGGACCTGATGTATCGGCAGCATCGGCTCGATCCTGAGCGCTTCAGCAGCATGCTCGGCGGCATCGCCTATGACCTCGTGCTGAACAAGTACTACGTCGATGAGATCTACAATGCGCTAGTCATTCAGCCGTACCTGGCGCTGTGCTTCGGGTTCGCATGGTTCGATCTCCACATCATCGATGGGATCGTGAACCTCGCGGCGACGATCGCGGTGATGCTCTCGATGCTGTCGGGACTCATCGATACCTACATCGTAGATGGGCTGGTGAATCTCGCCTCGAATGAGACGCTCGCGATCGGCGGCCGCTTGCGCCGCCTGCAGACTGGTTCAATTAACGGATATCTCTACGGCATTCTCGCGGGAGTGATGGTTATTCTGCTGGTGCGCGCGATGTTCCGCGCATGAAGCGCTGCGACAGGAAGAGCTCTAACAAATGAATCACGCGCTTACATTGATCACGTTCATTCCCATCGCCGGGATGGTGCTGATCCTCGTCATGCCCGACGCGATGAAGAGCATGTTCAAGTGGATCGCGGTGGCCGCCACGGTCCCGCAGTTGCTCATCGCATGGTGGCTGTTCGAGAACTTCGACACCACCACCACGGCGATGCAGTTCACTGAGAAGTATCCGTGGATTCCGCATTACAACATCACTTACTTTCTAGGCGTCGACGGCATCAGCATCTCGATGGTGCTGCTGACCGCGCTGATCTGCTTCATCTCGGTGTTCGCGAGTTTTAAAATCGACAAAGCGCCGAAGGCTTACTTCGCGCTGCTGCTGCTGCTCGATACCGGCATGATGGGCGTCTTCGCGTCGCTCGACTTCTTCCTGTTCTACATTTTCTGGGAAGTGATGCTGCTGCCGATGTATTTTCTGATCGGCATCTGGGGCGGTCCGCGGCGCGAGTATGCCGCGATCAAGTTCTTTCTCTACACCTTGTTCGGATCGGTGCTGATCCTGTTGGCGATGCTGGGGCTCTATTACTACGGTTCGACGCCGACCTTCGACATGACCGTGCTCGCGAGTAATGCCGGCAACTACACGATGAGCTTCCAGCGCTGGGCGTGGATAGCGCTCTTCATCGGATTCGCGATCAAGATTCCCGCGTTCCCGTTCCACACGTGGTTGCCGGACGCGCACGTCGAAGCTCCCACCGCTATCAGCGTCATCCTGGCCGGTGTGCTGCTGAAGATGGGCACCTACGGCATCCTGCGCATCAACTATTCGATCCTGCCCGCCGCGAGTCATGACCTGGCGTGGCTGTTTCTCGGTGTGCTCGGCACCGTGAACATCGTATACGGCGCGATGTGCGCGATGGCGCAGAAGGACTACAAGAAGCTGATCGCCTACTCCTCAGTCAGTCACATGGGTTACGTGATGCTGGGGATGGCGGCGTTCACCGCGGCCGGCATCAACGGCGCGGTGCTGCAGATGTTCAACCACGGCACCATCACCGCGATGCTCTTCATCCTGGTCGGCGTGATTTACGATCGCGCGCATCATCGCGATATCAACGGCTTCGGCGGGCTCGCGCAGCAGATGCCTATCTATGCCGGCTTCACCGCATTCGCATTCTTCGCAGGTCTCGGATTGCCTGCGCTGTCGGCATTCATCTCGGAGGTCCTGGTGCTCCTCGGCGCATGGCAACGGCATCCGATCCTGACGGTATTTGGCGCCGCCACGGCTATCCTCACGGCGGGCTACCTGCTCTGGACCTATCAGCGCATCTATCTCGGACCGCTGAACGAGAAGTACAAGGATTTCACCGATATGGATTGGCGCGAGATCGGAATGCTGGTGCCACTCGGTGTCATCGTCATCATCCTCGGATGGTATCCGCAGGCGATTCTCAACCTGCTCAATACCTCGCTGGTGCATCTGAACCAGGTGGTGCTGAATACTCCGGCCGCCGCTGCTGCCGCCGTAGCGCTGGTGCACTAAAGAATGGACCTGGGAAATTTCGCGAGCCTGACCTTCTTCGTACCCGAGCTGGTGCTCGCGTTCGGCGTGCTGGCGTTGATCATCCTCGACCTCGTGATGAGTGAGAAGCAGGTCCTCGGCTATCTGGCGCTTATCCTTTCGGCCGGCGCGCTGCTGATGGTCGCGGTGGAACCGACGCAAGCCGCCTCGGGCGCGTGGATGTTTCATCGGATGCTGGTGAGCGACGCGTTCGCGATTTTCTTCCGCGCGCTGATCGCGCTCGCGGCCGTCATCGCGGTGTGGATGTCGATCGGATCGAAGGAAGCGCAAAGCTGCGACCAGGGTGAGTACTACGGTATCCTTCTGGCGAGCACGTTTGCGATGTTCCTGATGGCCGAATCCGCCAACCTGCTGATGGCGTATCTCTCGCTCGAGTTCGTCAGCCTCACGTCCTACATTTTGACGGGATTTCTCCGCCACAATCGCCGCTCGCAGGAAGCCGCGCTGAAGTACCTGATCTACGGCGGCGTCGCCTCGGGCACGATGATTTACGGGATGAGCTGGATCTTCGGCATCGCCGGCTCGATGGATTTTGTCGCCATCAACAAGGCGCTCTTCGCGAGTGGTCACGCGCCCGCACTCGCAGTCTATATCTCGCTGGTGCTGATTCTCGCCGGCATGGGATACAAGGTCGCCTCGGTGCCGTTTCATATGTGGGCGCCCGATGTGTACACTGGCGCGCCGATTCCGATCACGACATTTCTCGCGATCGGTTCCAAGGCGGCCGGATTTGCGCTTCTGGTGCGCTTCTTCTTCCCCGCGATTTCCCATCTGACCGAGGCCGGCAACTGGCAGGCGCTAAGTGGTGTCGATTGGCCGCAGCTGCTGCTCGTCGTGTGCATCATTACTATGTCGCTCGGCAATCTTGCCGCTCTGCAACAGACCAACATGAAGCGGCTGCTCGCGTATTCGAGTATCGCGCAGGCAGGCTACGCGTTGATGGGATTCGTGGTGCTCTCCAACGACGGCATCCGCGCGATGATGTTTTACCTGGTCGCGTATTACCTGATGGATGCGGGCGCCTTCCTTGTTGTCATGATCGTGGCGAATGAAACCGGCAGCGAGGAAGTCGACGCGTATCGCGGCCTCGCGTGGCGCGGCGGGTTAGTGCCGGCACTCGCGCTGACGATTTTCCTGTTCTCGCTCACCGGAATTCCGCTAACCATCGGCTTCATCGGCAAGTTCTATCTTTTCGCCGCGGTGATTAAGCGCCAGATGTATGTGCTGGCGCTGATCGGCGTACTCAACTCGGTGGTAGCACTTTTCTACTATCTGAAGCCGATCCGAAAGATGTTCCTCGAGCAACCGACCGGCGACGAGCCTCCGTTCCTCATGGAGGCGTGGAATTACGGGTTGATGGGGGTGCTGGCGACCGCGACGATCGCGCTCGGGCTTTACTGGACGCCGGTCATCGCATTCGCGAATCGCTCGCTGCATTTTTTCATCGGCGCCTAAAACCTTTCTCTCCCAGTCAGATAGGTGACACGGCGCCTGCCGTGGATCCGACGTCTGTGACTGACATGGGAAGCCAATTGCCCCATATCGTCGCCCGCCAATCGCGCTATTTGAATTAAATTCTGCATCCGCCCGTCTACTCAGGCATACCCAAACGGCACCCCGTTTGCTCCCTTAGCACGCGGTCGCCGAACTTCCACAAGGAGAACCTACACTCATGAAATCCAACCGACTTTTCGCCACCGCCGCGCTGCTCGGCGCCATTTCGTTCGCGATGCCGCTGACGATTCACGCGCAGGACAATTCCGTTGAATCGGGCGCCAAGGAGATGTACCACGGCGCGAAGACTGACGTGAAAGACACCGGCATCACGACCAAGGTGAAAGGCGCGCTCGACACCGATCCGATCACCAAGAGCTACACGATTCATGTCGACACCGATAATGGGATCGTGACTCTGAGTGGCGATGTCCCCAACGCTTCAGTCATGAAAGAGGCCGACAAGATTGCCACTAACACGGAGCATGTGAAGAGCGTGCAGAACAACCTGAAGATCGACGCCACGCAACGCCTCGATGTAAGCCCTTCTTCCTCTTGCTTCCTCCGCGCTGCCGCCTGTACTCCCCGGGCGGCAGCGTAATTTTTTGCCCCCCGCGAATTCCTAGCCAAATACGATGGTTCGGTTGCCATGCACCAGCACGCGCTTCTGCAGATGCGCACGAACCGCCTGCGCGAGAACCGTTACCTCGACGTCCTTGCCGATACGCGCCAGCTCCGCGACCGTATCGCCATGGGTCACCGGCGTGGTCGCCTGCGCGATGATTGGGCCGGCATCGAGTTCCTCGGTGATGTAATGCGCGGTGGCGCCGATTAACTTCACGCCTCGATCGTGCGCCTGTTTGTAGGGTCGTGCGCCGGCGAACGCGGGCAGGAAGCTGTGATGGATGTTGACGATGGGCCTGCCCCATTTCGCAAGGAAATCGCCCGAGAGCACCTGCATGTAGCGCGCAAGAACGACGGTATCGGCGCGGACCTCGCTCAGATGCGCGAGCAGTTGCGCCTCGGCCTTGGCTCTGGTGTCCTTCGTGATCGATATCAGAGTGAATGGAATCTTGAACGGCTGCACCAGGGGCTCAAGCTCGCGATGATTCGAAACCACGCCGATGATTTCCGCATCCAGCTCGCTCTCATGATGGCGGCTCAGGAGGTCCATCATGCAATGCGGCAGCTTGGACACCATCAGCACGAGGCGATCGCGGCGGGCGGCGTCGTGGAGTTGCCAGTTGAGTTCGAGTCCGGGAAGGAGCGCGGGCAGGGATGCCTCGAGGTCGCTGCGAAGCTGCGTTAGCGGTACCGACGCGATGTCGAAAAAGATTCGCCAAAAGAAATGTCCATCTTCGAAATCAGTGTGCTGGTCCGAGGTGATGATGTTGCAGCCGTTGCGAAACAGGTGGTTGGAGACGCGCGCGATGATGCCCGGCTGATCGAGGCATGAGATGAGTAGAACCGCTTTTTCGCCTGCCACTTTGGAACCCCGTCCGATTGTAGTGTCATCGCGGGAGTCCAGACAAACCGCGCCGCCGAAGCGAGCCTAATTCCGCTTCCGCGCGGGTGCATTCGCACGTCGATGTTGGTAAGAAAGAGCCCGTAAACATTGAACTTAATGGGTTTGTTTTTGCACTTTTTATGGAGTGAAGAACCTGCCATTCGAGGTCCATCGGCAGCCTGAGGACCACTCTTCGGCGATGCCGAGAAGTGGGTTTGTTTTGCACTTTTTGATATCCGCCACTTCGAGGGCCCGCTGTGTGTTTAATCGCGTCTTCGCATAATGTTCGCCTCTCGAAAGGATAGCTGCCATAGCGCATGCTCTGTGGGACACGACCGCGAAATGCCGCGGCTATAACCGTCAAGCATTTACCTATGACATCCGGTTGTCCACCCTGTAATAATCGGTGTGTGAGAACCGTACGACTCGGATCCGAGCCGTGCCGTGGCCTATTCATCGCGAGAGCGATATCGTGATATCGAGGTTTCGATCGGATGGCGCAGCTTGTAGTCAGAAACTTGGAAGCATCGGTTAAAGCGAGGCTTCAACGCCAGGCCCTTCGGCATGGACACAGCATGGAGGAGGAAGTTCGCGACATCCTGCGAAATGCGGTGCGCGCCGAGGGGGCCGTCGCAGTTCCATTGGGGAGCAGGCTGCGGCAGCGTTTTGCGGGCATCGGGCTGACGGAAGACCTCGCTGAGGTCCGTGGCCAGAAGGCGCGTCCTGCGACCTTCAAGCCTTGAAGGATTGCGGATGATCGTAGTCGACACCAACGTCCTCTCCGCGATGATGCACGCGGACGTCGATCCTTTAGTCGTTGCCTGGTTCGATCGTCAGTCGCCTGAATCAATTTGGACGACCACGATCACGGTGTTCGAAGTCTGCTTCGGTCTGGAATTGCTCCCGCCCTCGCGTCGCAGGAAGCAGCTCGAAGAAGCCTTCGCGCGCTCCCTCAAAGATGATCTCGAAGGACGAGTCCTTCCATTTGATGACGAGGCGGCACGCGCGGCGGCGAGTCACGCTGCCGCGCGGCGAAAGGCCGGCACGAGCATTGATATCCGCGACGTCTAGATAGCTGGGATCGTCGCGTCTCGGCGTGCCACGCTCGCGACCCGCAACACCAGACATTTCATGGGTCTGGGCATTGACTTGGTCGACCCTTGGCGAAGGGATTGAGCTGGGGGCGGGACAGAAGGGAAGTCCGTCCTCGAGGTTCCTTCCCCTCGGCCCCGAATCGTTGCCTACTGCGACGCGTTCAAGTGGGCAAGAATTTTCTCCAGGCGCTTAACCGGATCGATCATCTCCAGCAGCGCCTGCTTCTCCTCGATCGACATTTTCAGATGACTGACCATCTTGTCCGAGAGAAACGCAGGATCCGCAATCGCATTGAATCCCGACTCGATAGTCTTCAACTCCTCCCGCAGCATCGTCCCCGCCGGGAAGGCTCGCAGCCACGGAACGGATCAACGCGCCGAATTCGGGCGAATGCTGGGCGGATTCCCGTATCGCCACGCATTTCGCCTTGTAGAACTCCTGATCGAACACAAACTCGGAAACTCGCGCGCGCTGCGTTCCTACGATGATCGCCTTGATGGTGCCGTCGCCCAGCCGTACGCATTCGTCGACCGTGCCCAACGTGCCGACTTCATACATGTCCGCGGCAGTGGGTCGCGGGAGCTTGGCGTCCTTTTGCGCGACCAGCAGAATGGGAGTCTTCCCGCTGGCTGCCGCCTCGACCGCAGCAATCGAGCTAGAGCGGCCGATGTATATCGGGTACGCCTCGTGCGGAAACGCTACGAGCTCGCGCAGCGGAAGGAATCGGCACAAATCGATCCTTGACCGCCTGCATCAGCGCGGCCCAGTTTTGGTAACCATACTCGATGGCGAGCTTGCGCTGCGCCGCGGCCAACTGCAGGCCTTCCTCGTTGGCGAGGCGCCGGGCCTGCTTGCGCAGATTCTCTTCGGACGGATGTTCGGGAAGCCGCTTCGGCGGCTTTGGCGATGTGGTCATGACAACCCTCTCCTTATGCGCCCGATGTCCGCTAACGGGCAGGAAAAGGTTTATGGCGAATCAAACAGTTAGGTGGGCTTGGCCCTCTCCGCGGACAGGTGGCCGCCTGACGGCCAATGCCAAAAATAATCCGGCTGTCATCGCAACGCAAGAAGATCGCCGTTTCCGGTTCTCCCGGTGTATCTTGTGGTAATGGCGCGGAGCGAGGAACCGAAACATCGCGAAGGGCAGGGCATCCTCTATGTCGTCGCGATGCCGATTGGGAATCCAGGCGATATCACCGTTCGCGCGCTCGAAGTTTTGCGCGAGGCCGACGCTCATCGCATGCGAGGACACGCGGCGCACCGGCGCGATGCTCGCCACGCATCAAATCAGGAAGCCGCTCATCAGCCATTTCGAGCACAATGAAGAACGGCGCGTGCCGGAACTCGTCGGGCGGATGGTGGCCGGCGAACGCATCGCGCTGGTCACCGATGCCGGCACTCCCGCGATTTCCGATCCGGGCTATCGGCTGGTGCGCGCCGCGCATGAGGCGGGGATTCGCGTGACCGCGGTGCCGGGCGCCTCGGCGGCGATCGCGGCGCTGTCGATTTCGGGCATCGCCACCAATCGTTTCACGCTTCGAAGGATTTTTGCCGTCGCGCGACTCGGCGCGCCGCAAAGCTCTCGAAGCTCTTCGTACCGAATCGCGCACGATGATTTTCTATGAGGCCGCGCGCCGTCTCGGCGAGACGCTCGCCGAGATGGCCGAAGTGTTCGGCGTCGAGCGCGGAGCCGTGGTCGTGCGCGAAATCACCAAGACCTACGAAGAAGTGATTCGCGGCTCGCTCGCGCAACTGGCGGAGCGTTTCGGGCGCGAGCAGGCGCTCGGTGAGATCGTCATCATCGTCGAAGGCGCGACCGAGAACGAAGCGACCGCGCGTCCTCATCGATGAGAGCGCTCACCGTCGAAGATCTCATCGAGGCCGGACTGAGCCTGAAGCAGGCGAGCGCGCTCATCGCGAAGCTCACCGGCGCCAGCCGCCGCGATATTTATCAGGAAGCGTTGAAGCATCGCCGCGAAAGTGAATAAATCGCGCTGGCCGAGTGGTCAGTGATTCGGTGGGAAACCCGCGTCGCAGATGGTTGAAGTCATCGCGGCGAAACGATTCAATGCCTGATGCAGGGGTAGTGGGGATGGCGAAAAAATCGGACGACGACGCCAAGCTCGAGGGCGATTCTTCCGGGATCGAGACGCTGCGGGTGCTCGTCGTGCATGGGCCCAATCTGAATCTTCTCGGAGAGCGCGAGCCCGAAGTCTATGGGCGCACGCGGCTGGCGGACATCGATCGCGAGCTCAAGCAGCTCGGCGCAGAACTGGGAATCAAGGTCAAGACGTTTCAGTCCAACAGCGAAGGCGAGATCATCACGCGGATTCAGGAAGCGCGCGGCAAAATCGATGCGCTGCTGATCAATCCCGCGGGATATACGCATACTAGCGTGGCGATTCGCGATGCGATCCTCGCGCTGGAGGCGCCCGCGGTCGAGGTGCATCTGTCCAATGTCTACCGGCGCGAGCCGATGCGCCATCACTCGACCATCGCGGATGTCGCCGTCGCGCGCATCATGGGCTTCGGCGCGCCCGGCTATGCGCTGGCGTTGCGCGCGGTGCGCAGCATCTGGTTGAAACAGCTCGCCAGCAGCGAGCGTAATACTTTAAGGCGGAATTTTTGTCCCGGTGAAATGAATGGATGTTCGCGAGCTGAAAGCACTTCTCAACCTGATGGCTGAAAACGGCGTCGTCGAACTCGAAATCGAGGACAAGAAGGGCAAAGTCCGCCTGGTGCGCGGCGCCGCCGTGATGCACGATCATCATGCCGGCGATTCTTCGCCGTGCGCCTCGCTTCCGATCGAAAGACGCGGTCAAGGGACAGCGCAAGGTTACCGCGCCGACGGTAGATAAGCCGCCGCCCGGCAGCATCGAGCTGCAACCGAATCAGAAGCTGGTCGAAAGCCCGATGGTGGGGACCTTCTATCGCGCCGCCTCGCCCGATGCTGATCCTTTCGTCGAGGAAGGAACCAGCGTGCGCAAGGGCCAGCCACTGTGCATCATCGAGGCGATGAAGATGATGAACGAGATCGAGGCCGATACCGCCGGCCGCGTGGTAAGCATATTGGTGGAGAATGGGAACCCTGTTGAGTATGGACAACCTTTAATGATCCTGGAGGTTGCCTAACCTGATGATCTTCGAGATTCCCCTGGAGAGGTAGCTTCGATGTTCAAGAAGTTACTGGTCGCAAATCGCGGAACGATTGCCATCCGCATTATTCGCGCATGCCGCGAGCTCGGCATCGCGACCGTCGCAGTTTATTCGACGGCAGACAAAGACGCGCTGCACGTGCGGATGGCCGACGAGTCCGTTTGCATTGGGCCGCCGCAGGCCGAGGCGAGCTATCTCAACATTCCGTCGATCATCAGCGCCGCAACCACAACTGGCGCCGATGCGGTCCATCCCGGCTACGGCTTCCTGAGCGAGAATGGCGACTTCGCGGAGGCGTGCCGCAAGTCGGGGCTGAACTTCGTCGGACCGAAAGCGCGCCACATCCGCTTGATGGGCGATAAGCCTCGCGCGCGTCGCATCATGATTCGCGCGGGCGTGCCGGTCCTTCCCGGCAGCGAAGGCAAAGGCGTCACGGAGGTCAAGGATGCGCTGGCGGATGCGAGGCGCCTCGGCTATCCGGTGCTCATCAAGGCCGCGGCGGGCGGCGGCGGAAAAGGCATGCGCGTGGTGCGCGATGAGAAGGAACTGCTGCGGATGTTTCCCATCGCGCGCGGCGAAAGCGAAGCGGCATTCAGTTCGCGCACCATGTACCTGGAAAAATATCTCGAGCATGCGCGCCACGTGGAATTTCAGATCCTCGCCGACGAGAGCCGCCATGCGATTCATCTTGGCGAGCGCGATTGCTCGATTCAGCGCCGCCATCAGAAGGTCATCGAAGAATCGCCATGCCCGGTGCTCAGTGCGCGTCTGCGCGAGAAGATGGGCAAGGCGGCGGTACGCGCCGCGGACGTGGTGGGATATTCGAACGTCGGCACCGTGGAGTTCCTGCTCTCCGGCAACGGCGAGTTCTATTTCATCGAGATGAACACGCGCATCCAGGTCGAGCATGGCGTCACCGAGATGGTAACCGGCACCGACCTGGTGAAGGAGAGTATCCGCGTGGCGACGGGCGAGCCGCTGCGCTGGAAGCAGAAGCAAATCACAATGAATGGCGCCTCGATGGAGTTTCGCATCTACGCCGAGGATCCCGACACGCACATTCCATCACCGGGAGTGGTGTCGAATCATCATCCGCCGGGCGGCCTGGGCGTGCGCGTCGAGACGGCGCTGTACGACGGTTATCGTGTGCCGGTGCATTACGATCCGCTCATCGCGAAGCTCATCGTGCATGCGGAAAATCGCGCGGGTGCGATTGCGCGAGCGAAAGCGGCATTACGCGAGTACATGATCGACGGCATCAAGACCAACATCCCGCTGCATCTGAAAATTCTCGACGATGCGGATTTCATCAAGGGCAACTTCGCGACCGATTTCCTCACGCGCTATGAACACGTCGCCGAAGCCGCCCGCGCTGCGGGGCGATAAAAGACCTCATCTGGCTGCATGGCTAAGGCATGGAGGTATCTCTGCCTTGCGTTAGGCATCGCGGGGATCGCCCGTGCCATCAGATTGACCGCATTTAGCTGGGGCCAGCCGTGGCCGGATGCCATCCTCACGATCGATGGCAAGAGTTACTTGCGAGGCGCAGCGGGGGCGACGTGGGGAAGATTGTTCGAGGTCCACGACCTCTACCATTCGTCCGGATATCAGGTCTACCTTAGAGCTATCTTTGCGATGGTCGGTTCAACTCGTGCGCTTATTGGTACGTCGAAGATTTTTTCTCTCCTGATGTTTTTCGCGTCCGCCGCGCTTTTATATCGGTTAGCCCGTCGATGCTTCGGTCCGGCCGTGGCACAACTCGCGGTGGCAATTTTTCTGTGCTCCGAGTCATGGGCCTATTACTCGAATATGATCCAATACGAGGTGATGACAGGATTTCTGATACTCCTGATTCTTTCGATACTAACCTCGAATCTAGCCTCGCGCTCCTCCGGGATCTTGTGGATAGGCGCCGTCATGATGGGCTGTCTGCTGGCTTTTATCTCCATCATTCAGATGCGCTACACGATGTTGCTCCTGATTCCTTTGGCTTATCCGCTCCTGGTTGGAAGAATCGAGCTTCGAAATCGGGAGTTACGCCAAAGCGCGATCAGCCTTCTAATCGCGCTGGTGCTCCTCGCGGGATGGTCGATCCTCCAATCTTACCTCGAAGGTCGAACGGTATTTCTGATGGACGGAAGCGAGTTCCGGTTTCATGTCGCTAATAATCCGAACGCGATGGGCTACAGCTTCCCCTATCCACAGATTGTGGAACCCAGCGGTTGGCAGTTTATATTTGCGATGCCGGGGCAATGGCTATGGCTCATCGGGCAGCGAGCCTTGTATCTGTCCGGGATCCAGCGCGACATTTGGGCGCTCCCGCCGGATGGCTTCAGGAGTGGATCGATCGGCTCTTTTGCTCCGCTCGACACGATCAGTACGATCGTGTTGGCGGTTGGTCTGTTTCTCGCTGCATGGAAAATCTATCGTCGCGAGCTGAGCAGTGAATCTATCGTCGCGATGCTCGCCCTGTCGTGCATCATTTTGCCCCCGCTGCTCATGTTCGGCAGCAAACGTTTTATCGTACCGGTAGTTCCGCTGATCGCGCTTTTCCAGGCGTATGCGATCGTTGAGACCGCGATCGCCGGTGGGCGACAAATCGGTCACCTGAAAGCCTCTTGACCGCGAAGCCTCTCGCCTAAACGATATAAATAGAATCCCCGCGTGGTGAGGGGCGCGGATTCCATCGCCTACATGACAAAAAGAATTCTTTCCGCGCTAACAGTCGCATTCGCCGTATTCGCAATGACCCTGGCTCCCGCGCCCGCTCGCGCGCAGGACAATCCGCTGATTCCGGGCGCCAATGCGGCGCCTCCGGGTCCGCAACCTAAAGTGCAGGTCGAGAATCCGCTCTTCGACTTCGGCACCGCGACCGAAGCCACGATGGTGAATCACACCTTCAAATTGAAGAACACCGGGAAGGGGCGCCTCGTCATCTCGCACGTCAAGACTTCATGTGGATGCACTGCGGCGAAGCCCAGCAAGAACACCCTCGAACCCGGTGAGGAGGCCGAGATCAATGTCGGCTTCGATACCCATTTTCAGAAGGGCCATCAGGTCCGCATGATCACCGCGTTCACCAACGACCCCGATACTCCCGAAGCGATCATGACG
The DNA here is from genome assembly GCA_963761255.1 of uncultured delta proteobacterium. Classification (GTDB taxonomy): domain Bacteria; phylum Desulfobacterota; class Binatia; order Binatales; family Binataceae; genus DATGKG01. The sequence goes on along the minus strand of CAVXGH010000005.1, from coordinate 27,679 downwards.
ATGCAGGGGACCGTCAAGCAGCAGGTCTCGGCGACGCCCGCCGATGTCTCATTCGGTGATGTCAAGCAGGGCACGGAGGTGAGCAAGGAAGTCGTCGTCAGTGACCTCACGGGCAGGAAGGATCCGTTCCTCGTAACCGACGTCACCAACTCCAACCCTGCGCTCAAAGTGGAAAAGACCCCTCGGACCGATGGCAAGCCTGGCGTGGTGCTCAAGGTCACCGTCACCAAGGCGATGGCGCCGGGCGCCTTCGACGACACGGTAAAGATGGTCACCAGCCGCATTCCCCTGCAGGTCAATGTGTTCGGCACCGTGACGGGAGATTTGAGCGTCGCGCCGGCGCAGGTGTCATTCGGAATCGTGCCGCACGGGCAGGAAGCTACTCGGATGGTCAAGCTGACCAACGAGGGCAGCAAGCCGGTCAAGGTGCTCGGCATCACCAGCACGGCGATTCCGGTGTCGGCCTCGGCGGAGCCCATCAGCGGAAGCAAGGACTACAAAATTACCGTGCAGCTACATCGCGGGACGCCTGACGGCCAGGTGCGCGGCCAATTGCAGATCAAGACCGACGATCCCGAGCAGCAGGTGCTAAACGTCCCATTCTACGGCATCGTCGGCCAGTTCTCGATGTGATCCGCTGGCTGGCTTGCCCCTGCGTAGATGACGCGCATCACGGCTTCAGAGCCGTTCGCGTGCGAAGCTGATTGGCGCTTTCGTGGTTGTGTCATTTCTCCCCAGCTTTTAAAATTATTTCACTGTCTGGGGGAATCGTCTTAAACATCATCATGCGCTTCACGTCGCGCGGCTGAGCGAGTCCGCGACGACCAGAACCGGCGACCCTGCGATGCCAGCCGTTCACTCCAGCAACGGCGCTCCTCGACGGATGGCAAATGGTTCGGACCTTAACCAGGTAAGCGCACAAAACTATTGTCCAGCTTAGCGATTAGATTTCGGGAAGATGCGGCTGACGACCTGCTGGGCCGAGTCCGTTACGTACCCGCCTTCGATGGGATGCGCGCGTTGTGCATCGTCGCCGTCATTGCATTTCATGTGGTGTCGACGAATCAGGCGTGGCTGCAGAATGTCGCGAAGCGAGGATGGTGCGGCGTCGATGTCTTCTTCGTGCTGAGCGGTTTTCTGATCACCTGGATCCTCACCACGGAGCTGGACCAAACCGGCAGCGTCAACCTGGAGCGGTTCTATGCGCGCCGCGCGTTGCGCCTGCAACCGACTTTCATCTCGGGACTCATCGCCGTCACCGCGCTGCTCTATGTCCTCAATCGCGCGAAGTTTTTTACCGTCCTCCACGAATGGCCGTATTTCCTGACCTATACTTACAACTTCGCAGTCGCGTTCGGAGTGATTCGCTTCACCACCTATGGCCAGGTGTGGTCGCTCTGCATCGAGGAACATTTTTATCTGTGCTGGCCTTGGGCGCTTAGGCGCATCGGCACTCGCGGGTGCTTGCGGGTCGCGCTGGCCGTCATCGTGCTGGTGCTCGTTTATCGAAGCATGCTTTACGGATGGATGAACTGGGGGCATCTGGTGACGCCCTCGATGAGATCGCTGGATCGGATTTATTACAGCACCGATACGCGCATCGATACGATCCTCGTCGGTTGCGCGACCGCGCTGGCGCTGCGCGAAGAATCGCTGCAAGGGTTCTTCCGCCGCCTGGCCGCATGGCCATGGTTCACCACTGCGGCCCTCGCCGCCGCGTTCGTCGCATTCGGATGGGCGACCGGCGGCGCGTTCAAGGGAGGATGGCGCGCCTCGACGGTGGGTTTCTCGCTGATCGCAGTCACGACGGCGGCAGTAGTTCTTGCCGTGTTTTTCCAGCCGCAATCGCTGCTAGCGCGCTGTCTGGCATGGCCACCGATGGTGTTCGTCGGCAAAATTTCCTACGGCATCTACCTTTTTCATGATCCTTTATGGGATGCGCTGGGACGCGTCATGGGGCTGCGCTTTGGGCAGGTCGGAACCTTGCCGCAAGAGGTCGTGGCTTTGCTCCTGGTGTTTTTCGGCTCGGTGGCGCTGGCGTGGGTTCATTTCGTGGTGGTCGAGAAACGCTTCCTCGCATGGCGCGATCGAATGGATGCTAGACGCAAGGTCAGGCTCGCCACTTTGGTTGCCGCCGCCGAGCGCGGCATCTGATCATTTCCGTTCGACGCGAGACGCCGGCTGAATCGGACGCTTGATGCTGACCAGGGCCCGATAGCGCTCGTGCTTGAGAAATTCCGAGACTTCCCAGATCGCCGGCTGGCCAACTTCTTTCGAAAGATGGATCGAGCGTCCGCCGCCGAGATAGAGCGCGAGATGCGCACCCCACGCGCTACCGGCGCGGTTGAACATCAGGATGTCCAGCGGGCGCATCTGACGAACCGGGCGGGTGAAGCGACGGTCAGCATATAGCTCGCTGGAGCGCATCGGCCCGACCTCATAGCCGAAATGCTTCAGCAGTTCGAAGACGAAGCGCTGGCAATTGGCGCCTTCGCGAAATATCGATCCCGGTCTCGCAAGCGGATGACGCGCGCCATCATAGCGCACGCGCATAAACTCGCGCGGCACCTCGACCACAGAACCCGGTTTGACTAGCGCGAGAGAAATTTCTTCAGATGCTTCGACACCGCTTGACGTTGTTCGATCTGCGGCACGTGCCCGGCCTTCTCGATCATCTGCACTTTCGCTTTGGGGATGAGTTCCGCGAACTCCGCCGCATAAACCGGAGGCACCAGCGCATCATTCGCGCCCCATAGCACCAGGGTTTCCGCCTTGATGCGCGGCAGCCGGCGGCGCAACCCGCGCTCCGGAATCGGATGGATGAAGTGCGAGGTGCTGGCCAGCGCGCCAAAGCGCTGCACCAGCGCGGCGTTCATCGCGTCGTGATCGGTCGGCATCGCCAGTTTCGCGGCCACTTCCGGTTTCGAAGGATCATTGAACAGCAGCTTCACCAACTGCTGCGGCGAGACGAGCAGATGGTCGCCGACCGGAGCGTCATCGCGCCAGAGTCCCATCGCGTCGATGAGCACCAGCTTGCCGACGCGATCGCGAAACGTCGCGGCATATTCCGCCGCAACCATCGCGCCGAACGAATGGCCGACCAGATCGACGCGATCGAGCCCGAGGCGATCGAAGAGGTCGTCGTAGTACAAAACCAGGTCAGACAGACCATCGAGATGCTCGAGGTCGTCGGTATCGTCGGAGCCGGCGTGCGCGGGAGCATAGACGCGCCGATACGCCGCGAGGTCGTCGAGGAAGGCGTCCCATTCCTGGCCAAAGGGGCCGTGAAGATATACGAGCGGTGCGCCTTCCCCCTTGACCAGGACCGGATTGGGCGCGAAGCCGCCGGGTAGTTCCACATTTTGCGAGGTTGCGGTGTTCATGCCTGCACCTTTGCCTCGGCGATGCGCGACGCCGCCGACGTTTGCGCGAGTCGCGGCTGATTGCGCGTCGCGCCCTGCGGCCACCATTTGTCGACGTAGCCTTCCTTGTCCCAGATGCCTTTGATCTTCGGCAACACCTTCTCGGCGAACAGCCCGCTGCTGTAGGCGGTCAGCTCCGGATCCATCGACTGAATCTGCAGGATGATCATCAGATGACCGACGCGGATGTTGCGGACCGCCTCCTCGATTTGAGCCGCGACGGTGGCGGGGCTGCCGCCGATCACCATGCGCGAGTCTTCCACCAACTGCTTCCAGGTCGCCTCATGCGGTTTGAAATCAAAACTGAAGGCACTCGCGCCGCGATGGCTGAGTTGGAATTCGAAGCTCTTCCTGGTCATGAATCCCGGCACGTTGCCGAAATGCGGCGCGACATGCAAGCGACTTCGAATAGAAGTTGCGCAGATGCTTCAGGTAGATGCGCTCCGCTTCCGCATCGGTATCGGCGACGACTACCAGTTGCGCAAATCCGGCGCGATACGGGTTGTCATCCATGCCGGCCTTCTCGACCGAGTCCCAATAACCATCCATCAGCACCTTCGCGTACTTGTGGCCCATGAAGCTCAGGTAGCTGTACGTGTAGTCGTGATCGGTCGCGAACTTCCACGTCTCGACCGAGCCGCCGCCGGCCAGCCATATGGGAGGATGCGGCTTCTGCAGTGGCTTCGGCCATGGATTGACATAGCGCAGCTTGGTGAAGCGGCCGTTGAAGGGAAACGGACCCGGACGCGTCCACGCCTGTTTGATGAGATCGTGCGCCTCGTAGTAGCGCGGGCGAACTTCGGTGGGCGGAATGCCGTAGCATCCGGTGGTGTCCATCGGCGAGCCGACCGGGAATCCCGCGACCAGGCGCCCGCCGCTGAGGCAATCGAGCAGCGCGAATTCCTCGGCCACGCGAATCGGCGGATTGTAAAGCGGCAGCGTGTTGCCGAGCACCACCAGCGCCGCGTCGGATTTGCGCCGCGCTAGAACGGTCGCGATCATGTTCGGTGAAATCGGGAATCCGTAGCCGTTCTGATGATGCTCGTTGAGACCGAGGCCGTCGAAGCCGAGGTCATCCGCCATCTCCAGCTCGTCGAGATTCCAGTGCAGGTACTTGGCGACTTCGGCGGACTTGCACAACTCGTCGTTGGGTGGCGTGACCCAGATGCTCTCGTAGCGATCGCGGAAATCGTCGGGCAGATCGCGATAGCCTTGCATGTGAAACCAAATTGTTTTCATAAGCTCGTTCCTTTTCCCGCCATTGCGGGTACACGGCCATTGCGCTGCGAACGGCCAGTCTCGGCCCGCGCGGTTGTGACTAAACCTTGCAGATATGAATCGAGCGCCTTTGCGATGAAACCCTCCGGCTCGAGGCCGGTGGTATGCGCCAGGAACTCGCGCTCGCGCGTTACCATAAATGCGCCATTGAGAATCGACCAGATCGCGACGGTTACCCCGGTGGGTCCCAGCGGGTCGGCTATCAAGCCTGTCTCGAAAGCGCGTTTCACGCTGCCCTTGAACAGATGAAAAACCTCGTGACTTATCTTCGAACCGCGATCGAAGGCGCGAATTTCCGACGAGCGACGCAGGCGCTTGCGGATCTCGAAGTAGGGCGTCGGTTCGCTGATGAGAATCGGATCGGCGGATTCGTTCAGATACTCGATGTAGACCTGCGCGAGGGTGCGGATCTCCTCAAGCGGCGCCAGCGCGCGCGATTTCACCTGGCGATAGCCGGCTCCGAGGCGCTCGCTGCGGTCGGCGCGAAGGTTCAGGTAAACCTCATCGCGCGAGGCGAAGTGGAGATAGATGGTGCCGACCGCGACCTTGGCTTCGCGTGCGATCATCTCCATGGTGGCGTTCTCGACTCCTCGACGCGCAAACACGCGCGCCGCAGCCGCGATGATTCGGGTCGCCCGGGCATCGTTTTCGACACGGCGCCGTTCGCGTTTTTCGGGCGAGGCGCTCATCCGAGCTTGTTCGATGAATCTTGATTCATGAATCTGAATTCACGATATACGACCGCGAGGTGCAAATTGTCAAACCGGGAAGCGGAAGACAGGCCCGCTCACGGGATGGCCCAAGCTTCTCGCTAACGAGCGCTAGCGCCTGCCTGTCTGGGTTAGTAGTCGTCGCGGGCTCTATTGTTACAACGCAAGCCGATTCTTATATTCAGATGGTGCCCGAGAGCGAAGAGAGCCGCGAACTCGTTACCGACAAACCGCGCCGGGTGCGCACCTACAATCCCATTACGCTCATCCGTCGCGCCGCGGTTGACTTCGTAATTCGGCTGCTCACCAAGCCGGCTCGCAACTACAACCTTCACGTCCCCAACGACCTCGCCAATCTCAAGAAGTATGTGCGCAAGGGCGATGTCATCCTGGTCGAGGGCAACGAGCGCATCAGTGAATGCATCAAGTACCTGACCCAGAGTTCATGGTCGCATTCGGTGCTGTATGTCGGGGATGAACCGCTCAAGCGCAATCCCAAGCGGCGCGCCGAGTTCCTCGAGCAATATGGCGAGGATGCCGACTTCCTCGTGGTCGAGGCGCTGGTCGAATCGGGGGTGGTGCTGACGCCGCTGAGCAAGTATCGCGATTTCAACATCCGGGTGTGCCGCCCCTACAACCTGTCTGGCGCCGATTTGCGCGAGGTCATCGATGAGGCGCTACGCCACGTCGGCGATATTTACGACATCAAGAATGTTGTCGATCTGGCGCGCTATTTCTTCCCGGTCTCGCTGGTGCCGCGACGCTTTCGGCGTCAGGCGTTGCAGTTCGGCAGCGGTGAGCCGACCCGGGTGATTTGCTCCAGCCTGCTCGCCGAATGTTTCGATCGGGTGGGCTTCCCCATCGTGCCCAAATTTGCACAGCCGCCTGATCCCAGCGCGATTCCGCCGCGGCGCATCATATGGCGCGTGAGGCCGCGTCCGGACGCGCATCCCTACGGCATTATGCGGAGGGTGTCGCCGAGCCTGGTGACGCCGCGCGACTTCGATCTGTCGCCGTATTTCGAAATTATCAAGTTCAATGTAATAGAGAATCTAAGATTTGATTATCGTAAGATTCTTTGGGCCGAAGATGAGCAGGTGCTTCCTGCCAAAAAACCTGCTTAAGCTAGGGGACCAGCGCAAATTCGGCTCCCGGGGAGACTGCCTTGAACGACGAACGAGAGAATTCGAACGATCGGCGCGAGATGCTTGAAAAGTCTATCGCGAAGATACTTCATCGGCACTGCAACTTCGGCTGGGCCAACTACTACATCCCGAGCGAAAAATTCCCCAGCCTCATCGAGGAGTTGGTTGAGGTGCTCAGCCCGGGTGGCCAGATTGGCCACGGCGAGTTGGTCAACTTCCTGCTCGGCACGCAGCGTCTGTCGTCAATCCAGGAACGCGCCGCGAAGCTGGAAACCGAGTTCGCCATCTACAAACGCACCAACGAATAGCCTCGCACCACCGCTCTAATCCTTTCCATTGGCAGGCAAAAAAGTAGGCGGCCACCGTAGGGGGGGATACAGTGACCGCCTTGCAAACAGGAACCGATCGGCTGGTCTGGCTCCCGTCCGCTATTTTGCGCCGCCAGCTTTCGCGGGGAGGGCTCGCTACCTTCCGGCGGCGCCGAAGCACTTTCAGAAGCGCTTCAATCTAAAAGACGACGTATCGGCGCAACGGATTCATTCCGCGCCTTTGACCGTCAGTGAAATGATCGATCAGTTGAAAGTTTCGGTCGCGCGACGGTCGGCGAGGAACAAAGTTGCGTATCGCTTGAGCAATTCGAGGATGCGCTGATTCTCTTCGTCGTTGCCAACGATGGATCGCATCGCCATCCCCTCCATCAGCGAGAAAATGAACGCGGGGATGAGGTCGAAGTCGGTCGTCAGCGGCGAGGGTCCAAAGATTTCCTTAAAGTAAACCTTTAGGTCGCCCTGGAAACGCTCGTTCATCGCGCGCAGGGCCTCGCGCAATGCCTGGTCGGTGCGCGAGGCGACGATCAGCTCCAGCCATGCATGGAAGACCGGTCCCTGGAACATGCTCCATAGCAAATCGACTGCGATGGGACGCCGATCCGTTTCAGCGGGAACATTGGCGAAAGCCTTGGCGAAGTCCTCCAGTCGCAGCCGGAAGACATGTTCCACCGATGCGATCACGAGGTCTTCCTTGCGCGGATAATGATGCAATTGAGCGCCGCGGGAGACGCGCGCGCGTTTTGCGATTTCAGTTGTTGTAGTGCCTGCGTAGCCCAGCCGCGCGAGGCAATCGACGGTGGCATCGAGGAGGCGCTCGCGCATTTTGGTGCTGCGCTCTTCCTGGGTGCGACGGCGGGGGACAGTGACGGCGAGGGAGGATGCCATAGTGCTACTCAAAGTACTCATCGCTATACAAACAGTCAAGCCTGCTTGATAATGACCTATCCACAGCCCGATGTTCCCCCCAATTTACCTAATGCAACACTGCCTTTTCCTCAGTTAGCTGATGCGCTTCCTCTGCCGCCTCATGCACCAGTTTGCCGGGGAACACGTCATGCAGTGGGCTGATGCGCGAGGCGAACGATACCGTCCCATGCGCCATCCGCGCGATGGCGCCGAACGGGGAGGGCACCAGCTCCGCCGCGTCATGGAACTCCGCCAGCGCCATGTCATCCCATCCGAGCAGCCCCGAGATGAACAAGTAGATGGGCAAGGATGCAAACAGACAAACCAGCACGATTATCCACGAATTTGCAGTATGCCCCGGGCCCATCCACGCATGCCGCGCGAACGCATCGAGGATGAGGTAGTTCCCCAATGCCGCCAGCGCCGGGTTGACGAATGTCTGCCAGATGCTGAAGGCCGGTCTCACGACGTACTTCGCCATCGCCGGCCACGCGACCAGCGATTTCGCCAGCGAGGAGAGCGTGAACGCGTAGAAGACCCCGTAGAAGCCGAAGCGGGAGATGAGCAACAACGACAGGATGATGCGCCCCAGATGCTCGACGGCGACCGTGAGGGTGAACAGCCCGGTTTTCCCGACGCCCTGGAAGACCTGGTCCGGCAGCCGCGTGGAAAAGTCGAACACCCTCCAGATATGCATCAGGCCCATCACCGCCGCCGCGCGCAGGAACTGCGGCGGAAGCAGCCCGGTGATGAAGATGTCCGAGAACGCGATGAATGCGCCCCCCAGCATCGTCGCGATCATGATGCCCCAGCGCAGGCTCTGGTCGAGGTAGCGCTGCGTCAGCCGCAGCATCCCGCTCGAATAGCTCTCCGAGACCGACGACATCAGCGTGACGAACATGTACGCGCCGGTTTCGATGTACGGATACGTCAGCGTGAAGGTCAGCAGCCAGATTTCGTTGAGCTCGAAAAAGTTCGGAATCATCGCGAGCATGATGACCGGCAACAGCGCCCAACTCGCCGCCGACAGCATGTTGCCGGCGGTCAGCTTCGCGCCGAACACCAGCGACTTCTTGATGGTGTCCTTGTCGAAGTGCGCGAGGAAAATCGTCACCAGCCGAAACCCCATCCCGTGGTAGAAAAACGAGCACAGCACGCCCATCACGATGTTGCTGACCACGCCGCCCAGCGCGAAGCCGAACACCACTCCCATCCCTTCGCCAAACACCGGATGCAGCAGCCCCCAATGCCGCATGTAAATCGCGGTGCCCATCTGGATGAGCGGCGTGAGCAGGAAGGTCAGCACCACCAGCACCTGCGCGTAATCGAAGCGCTGCAGCGCGCGAAACAAATTGGTGTAAATCGCGGTGAAGCCGGGAAACTGCACCAGCGTGTGCAGGATTACGAACCAGGTCAGAAATGCCACCGAAGTCTCGGGCATGAAGATCGCCGCGAGGATGCCCAGCACCGTCACCGCGAGCACGCCGCCCAGCGCATGGAACCAGATGTAGAACTGCGCGTAGGTGATCGCGCGCTCGGGATCGCGGACCCGATACTCGGCGAAATATTTCACCATCGCCTGCCCGGTCCCGAGGTCGAGCAGGGCGAAGAAAAATCCCATGAACTGCGTGACCGCGCCCCACGCGCCGCGCGCCTCCAGAAACGGATTCACGTAGTTGCGCTCGATGTAAAACGTGAACACGAAATTGAACGGGATCATCACCAGCAGCGAGAGCAGGTAGTTGTAGAAGAACCCGGAAAGCGGGCGATGAAACCCGACCACCTCCCATCGCGGATCGCCGCGATGCGACAAGGTTCCATTGGATGTTTCATCCGCGGGTATCGGCAGCGCCGCCGCGCCGAGTGACGACGGTTGCGGCTCATGCGCGATCGGCCGGTAAAAATGACTGAGCGCCTCGGGATGCCGAATGCTGTAGCGCCGCACGAAGATCAGCGCGATCGCAAAGACGCTGAACAGCGACATGAAAATCGCCGCGAGGATCAGAATCTGCGAGCCATGCGGGACCGGCGCCGCCGCCCACTTCCGAAACGGCACCGGCGCGACCTGCGCCGAGGTGCTCGCGAGGTCATAGAGCATCCAGTTGAAATAGGGCCAGCGCTGAAAGTCGTAATTGCGCGCGCCCTCAACCCCCGCGAGCATCGCCGCGTAGCTGCGGATACGCTCGGGCTGGTTGCCCTCGGTCATCCAGACATTGAGCACATAGATGGTGCCGCGCCCGAGCTCGAGCTTCACCAGGATCGGCGTATGCGGATGGACGGTGTCCTTGTCGTTGGTCGCGACGATCACCTCGCCGCGATTGACGTTGAGGATCCATCGCTCGAACACCCGCACCGCCGACTTCCAACTGATGTTGTCCTTCAGTGGATCGTCGTGCGGGCCGAGATATTCCAGCACCGCGCCGAGCTTCTCCGCTTCCGCAGCATGATACGGACCCTGCGCGGCCTCGACCGGGTTGCCTTCTTCGATCGCGCTGTTGGTCAGCGCCGCTAGCGATGCGGGCGGGGTGTTCTTGCCGAGGATCACCACCAGGCCGTTGCCGCTGATGACAAATCCTTTGAGCTGATCCATCGCGGGGCCGGGCGGCGGCAGCGTGTCCTGATAAACGGCGACCTGCGCGTCGGCGAGCGCATCGACGCGATGGATCGCGGGGTCGAGGGTGAGCCGCTGGAGGATGAGATTGTCGCGGCCGCTATAAAAAAGCCGCAGCGGATGCTCACTCGATGCGCGCGCCGCGCCGGTTACGAGGGTGAGAAATATCGTCGCGAGGATCAGGCTCGCCAGGTGCCGCCGGTCAATGCATCTTGAAACCGCCACAAACCGAAACCGCTTGTCCTGTGGTGGCGCCGCTGAAGCCGCTCGCGAAAAACTGCGCGAGCGCAGCGACCTCCTCCGGCTCGCCTATCCTTTCTATCGCGCCACCGGCGACTGCGCGAGCGTTGTAGTCATCCACCGACATTCCGAAACGGTCAGCGATCTTGCCGCGGCCGGTCTTGCTGGGTCGTCCATCCGGCCCGTGTAGGCCATGGAGATATGACGTTCCCGGTGATGCCGTATTCGCCAGATTCGCGCGCAAGCATCGTGCTCAAACCTATTACGCCGCGCTTTGCGGCATTGCGGTGTCCATTAGGTGGAATTAGTTGCGCGCCGATCAGAGAAGGATTGGAGATTCCTTCCTCGTAGGGGCGCTTCGGGAAGGGGAGTATGTACTTGACACAAATCGGTTCAAGGGCCTTACGCCGGCGCGGCAGGAGTGACGCTCCTTGGGATCGGGCTGTACTCATCCGAAGTCGAAACCTTAGCTTCACCAGCGTGGAATTGGCTGGCACAGAAGCCCAATTCAGGATTTGCGAATTTCCTGAGCGAGGAAGTTGCCAGCCAAACCGCGCTGGCGATGGATCGGACTCTACGGGAGCGCGGACAGCAGGCTTCAGGGTGGCGATCAATCCCCGGAGCCGCCGGACGAGGATAACGATCTGATTGCCGCCTACGAGCGAGCGCGGGAGGAGTTCGATCGATGAGATACTGGCGTCCATGTAACAAAGTGCCTCACATGATGTACCGTATTCTGTTACGTTGGTCACGTGATCAGGAACTTCCGCCACAAAGGCCTGCAAGAACTCGCGGTTAAAGGAAAGAGCGCCGCCGTGCCGCCGCGGTTGGCAAAACGGTGTCGCGTTCGTTTGGTGGCCATGTTGGCGGCGACTGACCTGTCGCAACTAAACCTTCAGGGATTCAACTTCCATCAGCTTCGCGGTAAACCCATTCGCTACTCGATACACGTCAACGGTCCTTGGGCGATCACCTTCGAGTGGGAAGCACCTTATGCGTCAAAAGTAGACTTGGAACAATATCACTGAAACATTGCTGCGCGGGAAAGGAGCGGAAAAGTGCCGAACAAATTATATCCGATGCAACCGATGGAGGTCGCGCCGGCTCATCCTGGCGAATTGGTAGCGGACCTGCTGGAGGATACGCGCTGCACCAAGGGCGAGGTCGCGGTCCTGCTCGGAGTCAGCCGTCAGACCCTCTATCGCATACTGGAAGGTCAGACGCCGGTCACCGCCGAGATGGCGGTGCGGCTGGGCAAGCTATTCGGCAATGGGCCGCAACTATGGCTGAACATGCAGGGCGCGCGCGATGCGTGGGAAGCTCAGCGACGGCTCGCTAAGGAAATCGAGAAGATCCCGACGTTATCTGATTAGATCTTGCTGATCCTATCGCGCCACCGGCAACTGCGCGAGCGTGGTAGTCATCCACCGACACTCCGAAACGGTGAGCGATCTTGCCGAGGCCGTTCGTGCTGATAGTCCATTCCACGCGTGTGGGCTTGGACATATGATGTTACCGATGATGCCGTATTCGGCAGATTCGAGCGCAAGCGTCCTGCTCAAACCTATTACGCCGCGCTTTGCGGCCTTGCGGTGTCCATTAGGTCGAATTAGGTTGCGCATCGACGTCGCATTCGCGATCATCTTCCGCAATCTTAATATCCTTGCGGGCGCTTCGCGAAGTGCCACCCACGAGGAATGGAATCTCCAATCCTTTAGTATAGACAGACACTTTGCGGCCGTCGCTGGCATACCAATACCGAGACAGAGTGGTGACTGCCCCGATTACGTGCCGTCGGTCCGCCCGCTTAATTGAGCTCACGAATTGGAGAAAGCTCCCGGCGCTGTTTCTATAGAATCGAGATCGCTACTGTTCTAAAATAAGGCGCGATGAGTACTGTTTTGGAATACATGCGGGCAGCGATGCGGCAAGCTCAATACGAGAAACTTGAGGACGGAACGTTCTACGCTTTCATACCGGAGTTTGAAGGTCTTTGGGCTACTGGACCGAACGTTGAAGATGCGCGCCGCGATCTCTATCACGCCCTTGATGGATGGCTGTACGTCAACGCATTTGTGAGCAAACTAAAACCGCCGCGCTTGGAGGGAGTCGATTTGCTTGAGCCTCCTCGGAAGGTGGCCTCCTAAGCACTGATCCATTTATCTCGGTCGATCTTTGCGTCCCGCAAAACCTTCGTCAAAATATCAACGCTGATATCCGAACCGTGCGGATTCGGCACCTTAATAGGACGTTTTCCAGTAGCTGCCATATAGTCGTGGTCCGCTCCTGAGAACGGACCCTCATAACCAAGCGCCCGCAGCTTCCGAACGAACTCGCTACGTTTACACGGTAGCAATCGTGGCACCTGACTTACCTCTCATCCTCATTTAATTTCCCAGCCTTTCGCGAGCTTAAGTTCGTGCGGGCCTATGGGGAAGTGCAGGACGCTGAAAATCCGACCGTTGAAGACGTCGCGAAACTTGCGGGCCTTCAGCGTCCGGTCGTCAGCGGGAACAACGAGTTCCTTCACGATCTCGGAATGCTTGCGCGGGAGACAATAAGCTGACCGAAACGGGAACCAGGCTCGCTCGAAGTCTCGCTTTGGAAAACGAAGGTCTGATAGCGGATGCTTTGCAGGAAATAATTCGCGCCAATCCAACGACGCTGCAACAATGGGTATCGATGGCCCCTGTTCGCCGATTGATCGGTTTAGATCATCTGCGTGGTACGATCGCTTTGGCGGCCGGTGCAACAGACAACAAGCAGGTGGCGCCCGTCTCGGCTGTCCTCGAACTTTTGCAAGAAGCGAGGGCCGTGCAGATCGAGGGAGATACAGTAGGAAGTGCGACGCCGTTTCGAGATGTGATAGAAGGCTTGACGCCCGTAACCGAACCCGTAGAGCTGCCGCCCGGAAAGCCAAGGCTGGCCGAAACTCCGCAGATCGCATCGAATATGAATCGGATTCCGTTGCCACCGGGACCGAAAAGGCCTGCCTATCTAGAGCTTCCTTTGGATTGGCATGGAGAGAACTGCCAAAGCTGACCAAACTTTTGCAAATAGCGCTTGGCGAAGATTCGGAGTAGCACACTTAAAACAATTGCGCCGGAGCGTGCTCGCAACTCGTCCGGCCCGTAATCCTCACGAGCAAGGAAACCACTATGGATGCGATCGAAGCGATTCTGAATCGGAAGGTGCAGCGCGCGTTTGCGGCTAAACCGGTCGAGGCCGACAAACTTTCTAAAATCGTCGAGGCTGGACGCCATGCGATGAGCGCGCGCAACCTCCAGCCCTGGCAATTTATCGTGGTGCGCGATCGCGAACGCCTCAAAGCGATGGGCGCGGTGTGCACCACCGGCCGCTTCGTTGCCGATGCTCCCTCGGCCGTCGTCATCCTCAAGGATACCGCCAATGCGCGATGGGCCGATGTCGATTGCGCGCAGGCGGTGCAGAACATGGCGACCGCGGGATGGGCATTGGGCCTCGGCACCTGCTGGGTGGGCAACTTCGATGCGGCCAAACTCGCCGAGATGCTCGCCATCCCCGATGGATGGGCGGTGTTCACCATCCTGCCGTTCGGCTATGCCGATGAGAAGAATCCTCCGCAGGGCAAGCCGCTGAAGAAGCGCGCCGAGATGGTGCATTACGAACGGTACGGGCAGACCAGGGCGAGCTGACCTCGCGTGGTTTCTCCCGGTCGCTTTCCGATGAGTCCGTAGGGGTCGGTCGGGAACGACCCGCAACGATATTTCGCATGCGAGAACCTTCGCGCTGCCGTCCTATCGCTGTGGCGGATTGTCTGGCCGCCGATCCTTAGTGACCTGCGGCGGTTAGAAATCCCGCGCGAGCGATGCTAGTGATGCTCCCTTGCCGATGATCGATTCGCCCATTTTTGCCCTCCTCGATGCGGTCCCGCGATATTTGCAGTTGACGCGCTCGCAGTATTGGCCGCCCGAAAAGCTCGCGGCCTATCGGCGCGAGGCGCTGCATCGGACGCTCAAGGCCGCGATGAAGATTCCATTTTATGCGCGCCGGTTTGGCGTCCTGCCGTGGCCGTCGGATTTGGGCCGCCTGCCGATTCTCAAGCGGCCCGAAATTGCGGAACTAAGTCTGTCAGTGCGCAGTCTCTATCCCGCCGATCGGAAATACATTCACGTGCGATCTTCCGGCAGCAGCGGGCATGCGGTTGACGTGCTGATGGACCGGAGCCATCAGCGCGGCCGCAATGGAGCGCGGATGCGATACCTGGTCGAGAACGGATGGCTCCCGACGCATCGCACGGCGTGGGCGCTCGGCCTGGTGGTGGAGCCGCGCTCGCCGGATGGGGATTTAAGCCGCAGCCGCTACCTGATGCGCTCGCAGTTCATCTCGCATACCGCGGATTTCGCGGTGCAGCTCGCGTGGCTGCGAAAAATGAATCCGCACTTCATCTACACCTTGCCCTCGAACCTGGAGGCGTTGCTGTGGTTCCTCGCCAAAGAAGAGCCACGACTTCCGGCGCTGCGCAAAGTTTTCACCGGCGGCGAGGTGCTCGACGAATCCCTGCGCAAACAGACGCGCGATATCCTCGGCGTCGAGATCGCCGATAACTACGGGATGACCGAACTGTTTCCCGCGTGGCAATGTCCGGCGGGCAGTTATCACCTCAACGCCGAGCATGTGATCCTCGAACTGCTCGACGATGAAGGCCGGCCGGTGAAGCCAGGGGAGTTGGGCCGCGTGGTGGCGACGACGCTGGAAAACCATCTGGCGCCGCTGATTCGCTACGACCTCAATGACTACGCACTCGCAGTCGAGGGCAACTGTTCATGTGGCCGCAGCCTGCCAGTCATCGGCAAGGTGGTTGGCCGCTCGATGAATCTGTTCCGGCTGAAAAACGGCCAGATCCTGCTGCCATGGCGCTTCTACGATCATCTCGAAGGACTCGGCAAGGTGCGGCAACTGCAACTGGTTCAGCGCGCCTTCGACCACTTCATCGTGCGTTTCGTGCGCGAGGAGCCGTTCGCGCCCGAGGTGGAAGCGGCAATCAAAAAACGCATCGCGGACAGTATCGGCGGCGAAGTCACGGTGGACCTCGAAAGGGTCAGCGAAATTCCTCGCACCAGGCGCGGCAAGTATATGGCGGCCTTGTGTGAGATCGCGCCGCAGGAAGCGGGGCAGGGCGAAAGCTGATCGAGACTGTCAGTCGAGAGCGAAATTGGCGCGAACGATCGCTGCGAGATCATCGCATTGATGATGCAGGTCGTATTGCTCCGCGTGCCTGAGAATGGCTCGGCAAGCGGTCAACGGCCGGTCGCTGCCTGCCTCGTGCCGGATCAGGAAGACCCCGTCATCACCACATTTCATTGAAGGCGAATCGACCGGGAGATGGAGACCGCGAGTCAGATCCTGGATGGGCGCGGCTTCGGCGGCCATCGCCTCGAACAGCTCCGCGCCGAGCGGGGAGAACCTCGCGAAGCGCCGCAGCTGCGCAACCGCGATCGCGATCTGGATCGAGGCGGTGAGCACCTGGTCGCTGACGGCCGCGAGCCGCAGGCCCGAGGTTTCGCCGCTGCGATAGACCGCGTACCAGAATCGCCATACCGCGAGGTAGACATAGAGTCCGTGAAAGATTCCATGGACCGGGCGCAGGTCCTCGCGAAACGGCGAATAGTATTCGTTGCGGGTGACGAGGTTGTCTTCTTCCGCCGCGAAGAACGCGCCGAGCTCCTCGACGAAGAAGAAGCGGTTGTGATGAAACTCATGGATAAAGAAATCCGCCATCAGGTAGGAATCCTTCGCGACGGAGACCACGAAGGCGCCCGGCAAATCCGAATGGCTGATGTTGCTGTAATCGCCGAGGTCCGGCGGCTTCAGCGCAATCAGCCGGATGATCGCGACGAACTGCGCGAAGGTCGCGGGGCAGTGGCGATGGATCAGCTCCAGCGCCTGTGAAACGAGACTGACATTTTCCGCCTGGTATGACGGAGGTATCAGGCGCAGCGGCGCGCTTTCCTTCACCCCGGGCAAATTGAATGCTTCCGGCTGGAGCATCACCGAATAATCATCCGCGCCGGCCAGCGGAGATTCGCGGATCGTCAGAGCGTCGATGGTGCCCGGCGTCAGCGGGAGCTGGAGCTTGATGCCGTCGCGCCGCGCCTCCAGATGCCCATCCATCAGCGAGTCGATCGCGAGTTTACCTTCACCCGCGATCACGATACGGCTGGCCGGTATCGCAAATGGCAGCTCGACTACGAGTGGAGTCGCGAAGATCTCATCGGTGCCGGCGACGATGCCGAGGGCGAGCACGAAGCGCTTGAAATCGTTCAGATGAAGCTTCAGCGCGGAGGCCGCATCGGTGGCGCCGCGTTCGCGCGAGGCCGACTCCGCGAGACCGGACAGCGGCCCGGGCGCGAGGCAGTTGCCGGCGAACTCGTAGGCGAGGCGCACCCAGAAATATGCGGTGGGATCGCGCCATACCGTCGTGAACGCATCGGGATCGGCCGTCGCCACGCGACGATAGAGTTCGAGGAATTCGGCTTCGTCGCCGCCGAGGGGACGGTTGCGCTCGAGCGCCTGCGCGATCGCGATCAGCGCCGAGGCGGCTTTTTCATAGCGCGCCTGGTAGAGGCCCTGATCGTTCCATAGAATCTCGGCCGCAGTCATAAACTCTTGGATGCGGTCGAGTTCGAGGATCGAGCTCGCCGGCAGGTCCGGACTTCAGGTCGTCCGCGAGGAAATTTAATCGCGTTTCGGAGCCATCTTGAGCCCCGAGGCGGCGAAGCGCGCGGCCCATCGCGCCTTGGAGGACGGTTTTCCGATGGCGAGGCCCTCAAGCTCCTGAGTCATCGAACGAACCAGGTTCTTCTTGTCAGCCGCGACTTTCCCGAGATCGACTTTGATGGATTTTTTCATGATGCTGTGCCTCGCCGGGTTGAACGATCTTAGTCCCGAGTGGGAGCGCTCTTCGGGCCTGCCGCGACGAAGCGCATTCGCCAGCGCGGAGGAGCTTCTTTGGCTCCAGCGGAGATGAAGCGCGCGGGCCAGCGCAGATTCGCGGTGGCATCCTGACGGTCAGCGCCTTCGAGTTCCCGCACCATCGATGGAACTTCGCTTGCGGTCTCGCTTGCGAGGTCGAGCAGATTGATCTTCGTGTTGTGCTGCATCATCGAACTCCCCTTTAGAAGGAATGCTGCATCTGAGGTACAGGTCGGCCGCGACTATGTCAAACCCAGCCTCTGAAATGGCATAATTTTGTGTACCAGCGCGTCAAACGGAACGTAGATTGGCGTGATAGCATCCGCAATCGCGCTGTGCTACCGCATCGCGGAGGAGTGAACAGACATCGCTATGACCACCGAGCAGACCATCAACGAAGCCGCGAAGAAGACCCGGCAGGAAAAAAAGCCCAAGGTCGGGGCGGGCGAGCAACCGGCGAAATCGGGTCCACGGCCGTTCACCCTGGCGGTCGATATCGGCGGTACCGGAATCAAGGCGGAGAAGCTCGATGCGACCGGGCGGCCGGTAACGGAACGGGTCAAAATCGCGACCCCGAACAACGCCACCCCGAAGAAAGTCGCCAAGATCGTCGAAGAACTGGCCGGACAGCATGGGGCATTCGACCGCGTGTCGGTGGGGTTTCCGGGGGTGGTCAAGAACGGCGTCATCTATACCGCAGCCAACCTCGGCAAGGGATGGAATGACTATCCACTGCAAAAGGAGCTCGCCAAAAAGCTTCGTAAGCCAGTGCGGATGGCCAATGACGCCGATGTGCAGGGCCTCGGATGCATCAGCGGGCACGGAGTCGAATTGGTTATCACGCTCGGTACCGGGGTGGGGTCGGTAATATTCGTAGATGGGCTTCGCATCCATATGGAACTGGGGCATCACCCGTTCCATAAGGGGAAAACCTACGAGGAGGAGCTCGGAAATCGCGCCTTGGCGAAGAAGGGCAAGAAGAAATGGTACAAGCTCGCGATGGAGGCCATTGGCGAGCTGCAAAGAACCTTCAACTATGACCGCCTCTACATCGGTGGCGGCAACGCGCGGCTCCTCGATGGCAAACTTCCACCGAATGTGAAACTGGTCAGCAACATGGAAGGCCTGTTGGGAGGCATCAAGTTGTGGGCCGGGACCACCGGATGATTTAATCGAGGCGGTTTCACAGGGTGCTAAGTAGCCTTAGTGTGCGTATGGCCAATAAAATGTATTTTTAGCCCATCTTGCCCGCGATACGGCCTTTACTTTCGCATTTCTGCGCGATAACTTTTTTCCACTCAATCGAAATGCGTCCCTGCCTGGTGAAACAGGCAGTTTATGCTCCATGGGGGTGGACATAGTTATGCTTAGCGTGAGTCATTGCGCGCGTCGATCGTTAACCTCTCTACTCCTGCTATCTTTCTCTATGGCGCTCGCCATCGCTGGATGCGGCGGCGGTTCCAGCGGTGGCTCTTCCTTCCATGCCGCGGCTACCGATCCTACTTCTACCAGCGTTATCGCCGTCGATTGCTCCCGTCAGCGCGGTTATGTTCCGCTGCCCAATCTGAATTCCAGCCTGCACGGCCAGGTCGCAGTGCTCGATCTGGCGGTCGATCCGGACAGCAAAAATCCGCTGGTTAAAATCATCGATATCGGCATTACCGCCCTGCCGCGCTCTGTGGCCGCGGATTTCAAATCGGGCACGGTCTACGTTCCGGCCGACAATGGAGCCACCACCGGAACCATGGTGCTGATTGACGAGTCGGACGATTCCGTGACTACGGTGCCGTTTCCTACCGGTAGCCGTCCGGCGGAAACCTCGGGGGTCGTGGCGGACCCCAACGGCACTGCACTGGTCTCGATGGAGGATGGCCTCGACTGCCCCAGCGCGCTGGGAGGCTGCACCGGTCAAGCCATTTTCAATCTCCACTCGCGCAGTTTCGCTCCGCTAATCCTGACCCTTTTCGGCGCGGATAGCTTCGCGGAAAACTCCTCGACCGGAACTTCGGTCGGATCTGCCGACATCATCACTCCCCAACTTCTCGCGCTCGACCTTCCCGGCCAGCAATCCTGCATCCTGGAGGATATCAACACCGATCAGCTCGACGCCGATCCGGACGGAATCGCAGTCGATCCGACCACCAATATCTGGGTGGTGGGAAACTTCCAGTCGCCACTTGCCACCGTGATCAACCTCAACGGCGCGACCTTCGACAACGGTGGAAGTTTTAACTGCTTCCTGGACGAAGGTGGCCAACTGCCCAACTCCGTGAACCAGGACACCGGCACCGGCGCCACGGGTATGCCGGGAGTGGCGATCAATGCAATCACGCATCAGGCCTTTTTGACTGCTCAGGGAGGCAATCAGTTAGCGCTTGCTTTCGCTGCCGACCCGCGCCGTCGGGCAGCTTTCAAGCTCGGGAGTCAGCGGCGTCAACGGCGCCGTTCCCAACGATCCGAATGGCAACCCATTTTTGTCCGCCAACTTTCCTTATGCGACGACGGTCGATACTTGCCACAACCTTGGATACGTCGCGAGTGCGGATTACAGCTTCCTCGCCCAGATTGATCTGAAGACTTTCAAGAAAAGTCCTTCCTCCTCGCGGCGGCGGCGGCGGCGGCGGCGGGCGGCGGCGGCGGCGGCGGCGGGCGGCGGCGAGCGGGCGGCGGCGGCGGCGGCGGGCGGCGGCGGCGGCGGCGGCGGGCGGCGGCGGCGGCGGCGGCGGCGGCGGCGTGGCGGCGGCGGCGGCGGCGGCGGCGGCGGCGGCGGCGGCGGCGGCGGCGGCGGCGGCGCGGCGGCGGCGGCGGCGGCGGCGGCGGCGGGGCGGTGGAGCGGCGGCGGCGGCGGCGGCGGCGGCGGCGGCGGCGGGGGTGGCGGCGGCGGCGACGTGGCGGCGGCGGCGGCGGCGGCGGCGGTGGCGGCGGCGGCGGCGGCGTGGCGGCGGCGGCGGTGGCGGAGGTGGCGGCGGCGGCGGCGGCGGCGGCGGCGGCGGCGGCGGCGGCGGCGGCGGCGGCGGCGGCGGCGGCGGCGGCGGCGGCGGCGGCGTGGCGGCGGCGGCGGCGGCGTGGCGGCGGCGTGGCGGCGGCGGCGGCGGCGGCGGCGGCGGGCGGCGGTCGGTGGCGGCGGCGGCGGCGGCGGCGGCGGCGGCGGTCGGCGGCGGCGGCGGCGGCGGCGGCGGCGGCGTGGCGGCGGCGGCGGCGGCGGCGGCGGCGGCGGCGGCGGCGGTGGCGGCGGTCGGTGGCGGCGGCGGTCGGCGGCGGCGTGGCGGCGTGGCGTGGCGGCGGCGGCGGTGGCGGCGGCGGCGGCGGCGGCGGCGGCGGCGGCGGCGGCGGCGGCGGTCGGCGGCGGCGGCGGCGGCGGCGTGGCGGCGGCGGCGGCGGCGGCGGCGGCGGCGCGGCGGTGGCGGGCGGCGGCGGCGGCGGCGGCGGCGGCGGCGGTCGGTGGCGTGGGCGGCGGCGGCGGCGGCGTGCGGCGGCGGCGGCGGCGGCGGCGGCGGCGGCGGCGGCGGCGGCGGCGGTGGCGGCGGCGGCGGCGGTGGTGGCGGTCGGCGGCGGCGGCGGCGGCGGCGGCGGCGGCGGCGGGGCGGCGGCGGCGTGGCGGCGGGCGGCGGCGGCGGGTGGCGGCGGCGGCGGCGGCGGCGGCGGCGGTCGGCGGCGCGCGGGCGGCGGGCGGCGTGGTGGCGGCGGCGGCGGGCGGCGGCGGCGGCGGCGGCGGCGGCGGGGCGGCGGCGGCGGCGGCGGCGGCGGCGGCGGGCGGTGCGGCGGCGGCGGCGGCGGCGGCGGCGGCGGCGGCGGCGGCGGCGGCGGGGCGGCGGCGGCGGCGGCGGCGGCGGCGGCGGCGGCGGCGGCGTGGCGGCGGCGGCGGCGGCGGCGTGGCGGCGGCGGCGGCGGCGGCGGTGGCGTGCGGCGGCGGCGGCGGCGGCGGCGGCGGCGGCGGCGGCGGCGGCGGCGGCGGCGGCGGCGGCGGCGGCGGCGGCGGCGGCGGCGGCGGCGGTCGGCGGCGGCGGCGGCGGCGGCGGCGGCGGTCGGTCGGCGGCGGCGGCGGCGGCGGGCGGCGGCGGCGGCGGCGGCGGCGGCGGCGGCGGCGTGGCGGCGGCGGTGGCGGTGGCGGCGGCGGCGTGCGGTGGCGGCGGCGTGTGGTGGCGGCGGGTGGCGGCGTGCGGCGGTGGCGGCGGCGGCGTGCGTGCGTGGCGGCGGCGGCGGCGGCGGCGGCGGCGGTGGCGGCGGCGGCGGCGGCGGTGGCGGCGGCGGCGGCGGCGGCGGCGGCGGCGGCGGCGGCGGCGGCGGCGGCGGCGGCGCGGCGGCGGCGTGGTGGGGCGGTGGCGGCGGCGTCGCGTGGCGCGGCGGCGGCGGTGGCAGTGGCGGCGGTGGCGGCGGCGGCGGCGTCGGCGGCGGCGGCGGCGGCGGCGGCGGCGGCGGCGGCGGCGGCGGCGGCGGCGGCGGCGGCGGGTGGCGGCGGCGGTCGGCGGCGGCGGCGGCGGCGGCGGCGGCGGCGTGGTCGGCGGCGGCGGCGGCGGCGGTGGCGGCGGTCGGCGGCGGCGGCGTCGGCGGCGGCGGCGGCGCGTGGTCGGCGGCGGCGGCGGCGGCGGCGGGTGGGTGGCGGCGGCGGCGGCGGCGGCGGCGGCGGCGGCGGCGGCGGCGGCGGCGGCGGCGGCGGCGGCGGCGGCGGCGGCGGCGTGCGTGGCGGCGGCGGCGGCGGCGGCGGCGGCGGCGGCGGGTGGCGGCGGCGGCGGCGGCGGCGGCGGCGGCGGCGGCGGCGGCGGCGGCGGCGGCGGCGGCGGCGGCGGCGGGCGGCGGCGTGGCGGCGGCGGCGGCGGCGGCGTGGCGGCGGCGTGGTGGCGGCGGCGGCGGCGGCGGCGGCGGCGGCGGCGGCGGCGGCGGCGGCGGCGGCGGCGGCGGCGGGGCGGCGGCGGTGGCGGCGGCGGCGGCGGCGGCGGCGGCGGCGTGCGGCGGCGGCGGCGGCGGCGGCGGCGGCGGTGGCGGCGGCGGCGGCGGCGAGTCGCGGTGGCGGCGGCGGCGGCGGCGTGGCGGTGGCGGCGCGGCGGCGGCGGCGGCGGCGGCGTCGGTGGCGTGGCGGCGGCGGCGGTGGCGGCGGCGGCGGCGGCGGCGGCGGCGGCGGCGGCGGCGTGCGGCGGCGGCGTGGCGGCGGCGGCGGCGGCGGCGGCGGCGGTGGCGGCGGCGTAGCGGTGGCGGCGGCGGCGGCGGCGGCGGCGGCGGCGGCGGCGGCGGCGGCGGCGGCGGCGGCGGCGGCGGTGCGTGGCGGCGGCGGTGGCGGCGGCGCGGCGTGGCGGCGGCGGCGGCGGCGGCGTGGGCGTGCGTAGCGTGGGCGGCGGCGGCGGCGGTGGCGGCGGCGGCGTGGCGGCGGCGGCGGCGGCGGCGGCGGCGTGGCGGCGGCGGCGGCGTGGCGGCGGCGGCGGCGGCGGCGGCGGCGGCGGCGCGCGGCGGTGGGCGGCGGCGGCGGCGGCGGCGGCGGCGGCGGCGGCGGCGGCGGCGGCGGCGGCGGCGGCGTGGCGGCGGCGGCGGCGGCGGCGCGGCGGCGGCGGCGGCGGCGGCGGCGGCGGCGCGGCGGCGGCGGCGGCGGCGGCGGCGGCGTGGCGGCGGCGGCGGCGGCGGCGGCGGCGGCGGCGGCGGCGGCGGCGGTGGCGGCGCGGCGGTGGCGGCGTGGCGGCGGCGGCGGCGGCGGCGGCGTGGCGGCGGCGGCGGCGGTGGCGGTGGCGGCGGCGGCGTCGGTGGCGGCGGCGTGCGTCGGTGGCGGCGGCGGCGTGGTGGGTGGCGGCGTCGGCGGCGGCGGCGGCGGTGGCGGCGGCGGCGGCGGCGGCGGCGGCGGTCGGCGGCGTGGCGTGGCGGCGGCGGCGTGGCGGCGGCGGCGGCGGCGGCGGCGGCGTGGCGGCGGCGGCGGCGGCGGCGTCGGCGGCGGCGGCGGCGCGTGGCGTCGGTGCGGCGGCGGCGGCGGCGGCGGCGGCGGCGGCGGCGGCGGCGGCGGCGGCGGCGTGGCGGCGTGCGGCGGCGGCGGCGGCGCGGCGGCGGTGGCGGCGGCGGCGGCGGCGGCTGGCGGCGGTGGCGTGCGGCGCGGGTCGGCGCGGTGGCGTGGCGGCGGCGGCGGTGGCGTGCGTGGCGGCGGCGGTCGGCGGCGTAGCGGCGGCGGCGGCGGCGGCGGCGGCGGCGTGCGGTGGCGGCGGCGTCGGCGGCGGCGGCGGCGGCGGCGGCGGCGGCGGCGTCGGCGGCGGCGTAGTGGCGTGGCGGCGGCGGCGGCGGCGGCGGCGTCGGCGGCGGCGGCGGCGGCGTGCGGTGGCGGCGGCGGCGGCGGCGGCGGCGGCGCGTGGCGGCGTCGGCGTCGGCGTCGGTGGCGGCGGCGGCGTGGGGTGGCGTGGCGGCGTGGCGTCGGCGGCGGCGTGGCGGGTGGCGTCGGCGGCGGGTGGGGGGGCGGCGTGGCGGCGGCGGCGGCGGCGGCGTGGCGGCGGCGTGGCGGTGAGTGGTGGGCGGCGTGGCGGCGGCGGCGTGGTGGGTGGCGGCGGCGGCGGCGTGGTGGCAGTGGTGGCGGCGGTGGCGGCGGCGGTCGGCGGCGGTGGTGAGCTGGTGGCGGCGGCGGTGGCGGTGGCGGCGGCGGTGGCGGCGGCGGCGGCGGCGGCGGCGGCGGCGGCGGCGGCGGCGGCGGCGGCGGCGTCGGCGGCGGCGGCGGCGGCGGCGGCGGCGGCGGCGGCGTGCGTGGCGGTGGCGGCGGCGTGGCGGCGGCGGCGGCGGCGTGGCGGCGGCGGCGGCGTGGCGGCGGCGTGCGTGGCGGCGGCGGCGGCGGCGGCGGCGGCGGCGGCGGCGGTGGCGCGGCGTGGCGGCGGCGGCGGCGGCGGCGGCGTGGCGGCGGCGGCGGCGGCGTGCGGCGGCGGCGGCGGCGGCGTGCGTGGCGGCGTGGCGGCGGCGGCGGCGGTGGCGGCGGTGGCGGTGGCGGCGGCGGTGGCGGCGGCGTGTGGCGGCGGCGTGGCGTGGCGGCGGCGGCGTGGCGGCGTGGCGGCGGCGGCGGTGGCGTGGCGTGGCGGCGTCGGCGGCGTGGCGTGGCGGCGGCGGCGCGGTGGCGGCGGCGGCGGCGGCGTGCGGTGGCGGCGGCGGTGGCGGCGGCGTGGCGGCGGCGGCGGCGGCGTGGCGGCGTGGCGGCGTCGGTGGTGCGTGGCGGCGTGGCGGCGGCGCGGCGGCGGCGGCGGCGTGGCGGCGTGGCGTGGCGGCGTGGTCGGCGGCGGCGGCGGCGGCGTCGGCGTGGTCGGCGGCGGCGTGGCGGCGTGGCGGCGGCGTGAGCGGCGGGCGGCGTAGCGTGGCGTGGCGGCGGCGGCGTGGCGGCGTGGCGGCGGCGTGGCGGCGTGGCGGCGGCGGCGGTGGCGGCGGCGTGGCGGCGTGGCGTGGCGTGGCGGCGGCGGCGGCGGCGGCGTGGCGGCGTGGTGGCGTGCGTGGCGGCGGCGTCGGCGGCGTGGCGGCGGCGGCGTGCGGCGTGGCGGCGGCGGCGTGGCGTGGCGTGGCGGCGTCGGCGGCGTGGCGGCGTCGGTGGCGGCGTGGCGGCGGCGGCGTGGCGGCGGCGGTGGCGGCGTGGCGTGGCGGCGTGCGCGGCGTGGCGTGCGTGGCGTGGTCGGCGGCGTGGCGGCGGCGTGGCGGCGGCGGCGGCGGCGGCGGCGGCGTGGGTGGTGGCGCGGCGTGGCGGCGTGGGCGGCGTGGCGGCGGCGGTCGGTGGCGGCGGTGGCGTGGCGGCGGCGTGGCGGCGGTGGCGGTGGCGTGGCGGCGTGCGTGGCGTGGCGGCGGTGGCGGCGTGGCGGCGGCGGCGGCGTCGGCGTGGCGGCGTGGCGGCGTGGCGTGCGCGGCGGCGTGCGGCGTCGGCGTGGCGGTGGCGGCGGCGGCGTGGCGGCGTGGCGGCGGCGGCGGCGTGGCGGCGTGGCGGCGTCGTGGCGGCGTGGCGGCGTGGCGGCGGCGGCGTGGCGGCGGCGGCGGCGTGGCGGCGTGGCGTGGCGGCGGCGTGCGTGGCGGCGTGGCGGCGGCGTGGCGGCGGCGGCGGCGGCGGCGGCGTGGCGTGGCGGCGGCGTGGCGTGGCGGCGGCGTCGTGGCGGCGGCGGCGGCGTGGCGTGGCGGCGTGCGGCGGCGGCGTGGCGGCGGCGTGGCGGCGGCGGCGGCGTGGCGTGGCGTGGCGGCGTGGCGGCGTGGCGGCGTGGCGGCGGTGGCGGCGGCGGCGGCGGCGGCGGCGGCGTGGCGTGGCGTGCGTGGCGGCGGCGGCGTGGCGGCGGCGGCGTGGCGTCGGCGTGGCGGCGGCGTGGCGGCGGCGGCGGCGGCGTGGCGGCGTGGCGTGGCGTCGGCGGCGGCGTGGCGGCGGCGGCGTGGCGGCGGCGTGGCGTGGCGGCGGCGTGGCGTGGCGGCGGCGGCGGCGTGGCGGCGGCGTGGCGTGGCGGCGTCGGCGTGGCGGCGGCGTGGCGGCGGCGCGGCGTGGCGCGTCGGCGGCGTGGCGTGGCGTGGCGGCGGCGGCGTGGCGTGGCGGCGGCGGCGTGGCGGCGGCGGCGGCGTGGCGGCGGCGGCGGCGGCGGCGGCGGCGCGCGGCGGCGGCGGCGTGGCGTGGCGGCGGCGTCGGCGGCGGCGTGGCGGCGTGGCGGCGGCGGCGTGCGTGGCGGCGGCGGCGGCGTGGCGGCGGCGGCGGCGGCGTGGCGGCGGCGGCGGCGGCGGCGTGGCGGCGGCGGCGGCGGCGTGGCGGCGGCGGCGGCGGCGGCGGCGGCGGGGCGGTGGCGTGCGGCGGCGTGGGCGGCGTGGCGGCGCGGCGGGGGCGGCGGCGGGTGGCGGGCGCGGCGGCGGCGGCGGCGGCGCGCGCGGCGGCGGCGGCGGCGGCGGCGGCGGGCGCGGCGGCGTGGCGGCGGCGTGGCGGCGGCGGCGGTGGCGGCGGCGGGTGGGTGGCGGCGGCGTGGCGGGTGGGTAGGTCGGCGGTGGCGGCGGCGTGGCGGCGTCGGCGGCGGCGGCGGCGGCGGCGGCGTCGGTGGCGGCGGCGGCGGCGGCGGCGGCGGCGGCGGCGGCGGCGGCGGCGGCGGCGGCGGCGGCGGCGGCGGCGGCGCGGCGGCGGCGGCGGCGGCGGCGGCGGCGGCGGCGGCGGCGGCGGCGGCGGCGGCGGCGGCGGCGGCGGGCGGGCGGGGGCGGCGGGGCGGCGGGGGCGGGGGGCGGGCGGGGGGCGGGCGGGCGGGTGGGCGGGCGGGCGGGCGGCGCGGCGTGCGGCGTGCGTGAGTGGCGGCGGGCGGGCGGGCGGGCGGCGGGTGGCGGGGCGGCGGCGTGCGGTGCGGCGTGGGCGGGGGCGGCGTGGCGCGGCGGCGGCGTGGGCGGTGGCGGCGGCGGGGCGGCGGCGGGTAGGCGGCGGCGCCGCCGGCGGGCGGGCGGGCGGCGGGTGGCGGCGGCGGCGGCGGCGGCGGCGGCGGCGGCGGCGGGCGGCGCGCGGCGGCGTGGCGGCGGCGGCGGCGGCGGCGGCGGCGGCGGCGGCTCGGCGGCGGCGGCGCGTAGTGGGCGGCGGCGGCGGCGGTCGGCGGCGCGTGG
Organism: uncultured delta proteobacterium; assembly: GCA_963761255.1. Classification (GTDB taxonomy): domain Bacteria; phylum Desulfobacterota; class Binatia; order Binatales; family Binataceae; genus DATGKG01. The sequence continues at coordinate 550 of CAVXGH010000005.1, read as the reverse complement.
CGGCGGCGGCGGCGGGCGGGGGGTGGGTCGGCGGGGTCGGCGGCTGGGCGGGCCGGCGGCGGCGGCGGCGGCGGCGGCGGCGGCGGCGTGGCGGCGGCGGCGGCGGCGGCGGCGGCGGCGGCGGCGGCGGCGGCGTGGGCGGCGGCGGCGGCGCGTGAGCGCGGCGTGCGGCGGGCGGCGGCGGCGGCGGCGGCGGCGGCGGCGGCGGCGGCGGCGGCGGCGGCGGCGAGGCGGCGGCGTGCGGCGTGGCGGCGGCGTGCGGCGGCGCGGCGGCGGCGGCGGCGGCGGCGGCGGCGGCGGCGGCGGCGGCGGCGGCGGCGGCGGCGGCGGCGTGACGTATGAGTGGGGCGGAGTGAGTGGGTGTGTGGTCAGCGTAGTAGGTGGGTGGGTCGGTAGGTAGGTGGGTGAGTGGTGGTGAGTGGGTGGGTGGTGGGTGGGTGTGTGAGTGAGCGAGTGAGGTGGCGGGCGGCGGCGGCGGCGGCGGCGGCGGCGGCGGCGGCGGCGGCGGCGGCGGGTGCGGTGGGCGGCGGCGGCGGCGGCGGCGGCGGCC
>CAVXGH010000004.1:0-615619 GCA_963761255.1 uncultured delta proteobacterium | reverse complement strand
TACGGTATGATATACAGCTTGGTATTGAGCAAAGTTTTCACGCGACCGGCTTCATCCTCAGTCGATAGCCAGTAACCCTTTTCCTCGATGCTGGCTTTGATATGGGCCATGCACTGCTTCGGATCTCGCTCGGTCAGGGATGAAATGGCGCAGTAATTCGTGATCATCGACACACGCGACAAAGCCGTGATCGATTGCGTGGTCGATTACTTTCATCATCACGTCTTTCAGAAAGCCGAAATCAATCACCATTTCGGATTGCTCGCCGGACTGATGCAGCGCGGAACCTGCGCAAGTAACTTCGATCGTTCCGCGATGGCCATGGATGGATCGGCATTTTGAACCATGCGTCATGACCCGGTGTCCATAATCCACACCGATGCTTCTAGTTATCGAAAAAGCCATGTTTAGCTTCCGTCGAGATTAAATGCTCGGCATGACCAGGCAATCATCGGGACAAGTCCCGTTCGAGTAACTCGAAGACCTCGGCGTCGCGCGGGCGTCGGCGCGATTTCGGGCGTTCCCACACGATCCCCGGATAGCCCTTCAGGGGACCAGCCGCGCGCCGGTGTAGGTCCAATCCTGAAGCTCCTCGATGCCCACGTGATAGCGGGGCTCGCGGCCGGTACGGCCGGCGAAAAGCGCGCGCGGGATATTGACCATGTGTGGCGAGCGCTTGCGCTCATAAAGCAATGGCGCCCCGCATCGAGAGCAGAAGCTCCGGGTTGACTGCGGTGTTCGTATCCTCGAAGCTAGCGATGCTTTTTTGGCCCTTCATCACGCGGACATGCTTGCGCCAGCATCCGATGTAGGTCGCATAGGCGGCGCCATGCGCACGACGGCTCGCCTCCGAGTGATCGTGCCATGACCAGAAAGCGGGAAAGTCGATCTCTATCTCAACCGCACCGCATAGGCAGCGGCCGGACACCTGGCGGCTGGATGGGTTTGCCGGGCGCGGATCATTGAACTGAAAAAATCGAGCACCTGCGATATTTCGCACTCATGACGCAGGAGGACTTAACTTGTCCTGGGTCTTAGTCTCAAAGTCACTGGCGTCGTGGCGCTCGTGGAGCTGATCGGAGGGCTTCCCAAAGGTGCAGTTGACCTTGCGCCCACGCTTAACCGCCGGCCGCTGCGCGATGGCGTCGGTCCAGCGCTGGACGTGCTTATAACTTTGAACGTCCAGGAACTCGCCGGCGCCATAAACCGCACCCTTGGCCAGGGCGCCATACCACGGCCACACCGCCATGTCGGCGATAGTATAGTTTTTCCCGGCCAGATATTCGGCCTGCGCCAAACGCTGGTCGAGGACGTCCATCTGCCGTTTGACTTCCATCGCGTAGCGGTCGATCGCGTATTCGATCTTGATCGGCGCATAGGCGTAAAAATGGCCGAATCCGCCGCCGAGGTATGGGGTGCTGCCCATTTGCCAGAAAAGCCACGAGAGACATTCGGCGCGGGTCTTGGGATCGTGGGGCAAAAAGGCATCAAATTTTTCCGCGAGGTATACCAGGATCGCGCCGGACTCAAAGACGCGAATCGGCTCCGGCCCGCTGCGATCCATCAGCGCGGGGATTTTCGAGTTTGGATTAATCTCGACGAAGCCGCTGCCAAACTGGTCTCCGCGCATGATCTGGATCAGCCAGGCGTCGTATTCCGCGCCTTTATGGCCGAGGGCCAGTAGCTCCTCGAGCATCACGGTAACCTTGATCCCGTTCGGTGTACCCAACGAATAAAGCTGCAGCGGATGGCGTCCGACCGGCAGCTCCTTCTCATGGGTCGGCCCGGCGATCGGTCGGTTGATGTTGGAAAAATTACCGGCGTGGCGTCCTTCTTCCAGGTCCATATCTTGGGTGGAGTGTAAGCAGATGCGTCGCTCACGGCGTCAGATCTCCATATCTTAAATTTTTGAGGAAATCCCGTCTAAACCAACATCACACTAAGCTGGGTTGGGCCATGCTGTCCACCGAGACCCAGAGCCGGCGAATCGATTTCGTAGATGACGCAAGCGATCGAACTCGATCCAGAAGGTAAACTCCGACTGGCAACATCCGCAGAATTTCTTCAACGATGGTTGATTCATCTGCTAAAGTGTGGAAACAAATCGGATCGCGCCCTCCGCTTGCCAACATCATGATTTTCACGCCCTGTGTGACTGTGAAGCGGGCCGCGACTAGCCATGGGATAGCGCCATGGCACCTGCCCATCTCGACTCAGAGACGCCAGGAAAGCCGGCGCATCTCTCACTTGGAACGGGAGTGTCTTCGCATCGCGACCGGTGACTACGTCAGAGAAATGGACGTCGCACGTGGACACCTGTGAACGACGATGGCTTGCCCGTCGCGGAGCTGGAGACGGAGCTCGACATTTTCGAACTTGTAGAGCTTGCCGTTATAGCTGAAGCGGTCGTTAGTGAGCGCGAGCTTAATCACCTCGACCGACTCGTTGAACCGTCAACGGGACTCATTCATGTCGATTCCCAACGCCTTGAACTCTCCCCGTGCGGCTCCGCGTCCGGGGCCCGATGGAAACCTTGCGCCCGCCTCCGGCGAGCAGGTTGTCGAGAATCACCAGATCCTCGGCCACGCGCAAAGGATGGTGCCAAGGCAGTACAACATCCATCGTCCCCTGGGATTAAGTTTTCGATATCGACAGTTGGTGAGCATTATCGGTGTACGTTTGCACGTCCGAGCAGTTGGCGAGACAACCGGGACAGCGTTCGGTAAGTGCGAGTATCTGAAGTTGCTTGTGAATGCGCGAGTGCCAGATCTCATCCAGGCGGTCGCGATACACATTTCCCATCCTGTCAGGTGCCTCGGCCATGAAGAAGCAGGGATAGACATCGCCGCGCCAATCGACAAGAAGCATCGTCGATGGCAACTTGCAGCCACCTCTGGGTATCGGCTGCTTACCGTACGCCAGATAATCCGGCATAAGTTCAAACATTGCTTCTGTGTAGATTAAAATTTTGCGACGGTGCGCGTATTCGCCAAGTTTCGTCAAAGCCGCGGCAATTGCATCGCGCTCGACTGACCGCAACGAGAAGCGGGCGGTGTCCTTACTCGGCCCGGAAATAAATGTGTTAAACGGCTGGTAGGAGACCTCTTTGATGCCAACATCGCCGGCCAAGTCTATGAGGGAGGGGAGATGTTCCAGCGTTTCTCGCATGATGACGCCGGTGAAAATAACCCCTATCCCACGGCGTATACATTCGCGGGCCGTTGCGACGGATTTGTCGAAGTTGCCGGCGCCGCGCAACTCGTCGTGAACGTCGCGGGGACCATCGATAGAAATGCTCAGCCTGACGGAAGAGCACCGCGAAAGGCGCTCAAGATTCTCCTCGCTGATCATGGTGCCATTGGTCACCATCGGCTGTAGTTCGTAGCCGATCGCATGGGCATGTTCGACCATGTCCACAAAGTCCTTGCGCATGAAATTTTCCGCGCCATACGGAACAAAGCTGCGCGCACCCAGGCGGTACGCGTCCTCCAGCAGTTGCTTGGCGAGTTGGAGCGGAACGCCATTCTCACGAACCTCCCACACGCTGCACATCTTGCACTTGAGGTTGCAGTACACCGTGACCTCGAGCACGAGTCGATCAAGCGGCCGGATAATGCGCGGCGATTCCGAGAGCTCCTGAAAGTTTGGCGCGAAACCGTTCACGAGCGCAGCCTATCGAAACACCGCCGCTATTGGAAAGGATCGCGCCGAAGGTTGCGCGGACCGCGCCAGGAGGGCGAGCCCATTCTATCGCTCCGGCTTAACGAGAGGACGAGGTCGGTAACGCGATAAGATCTTCGGTGAGACGCCAGAAGAATAGCGCAGAATAGTCGTCGAGGGCACCGTCGGTCTGCGTCGCGGTCGCGCTGCAGCTTCCCGACAGCAATGGCATCGAATCGTCCCGCACCGTATCGGCGGGCATCAGCGCCATGACTTCCGCTCGCGAGGGCAACTGCATCTCGGCATCCTGGTGAACGTCGATCGCGGTCAAACCCGGCGCATTTCCCCAGAGCGCTGTCAGCGCGGCGCTGATGCGAACCCGCAGTGACGAGAGTCCTGCCGTGTTCGGCACGCACGGCGTCGGCGATGGTCCTGATTGCGACACCGAGCGCCTGCCAGTCGGCGGTCGACGAGCCGGATGAGCTACCGTCGGTACTCAATGCTTCTGGCTCGTTCACGACTTCCACCGCGAGCGTGAGACCCGAGTCGAGACGGCGCACCAGCGGCGCGGCAACACGTTCGGCGAATCGGCCAGTCTCGTCGTGCATTGTGAGGATCGCTTTGGAGACCTGGTCGCCCGTGCGCCGGCAGGAGTGACCATCTAACAAAGTCCAATAGAGCCTGAGCCCGGAAAGACTGGCGCACTCCTGAATGATTGCTACCGATTCAACAAGGACGGGATGCGCGCCGCTTATCACTCCGGCATCCATCAGGATGCCCTCGGCGTTTTCGCACAACCAGACCCGGACCGCGCGAAACCCCCGCTCCCGAGCCGCCAGCAGCGCAGCGTAAATTCGCATCGGGTCGACTTTGCGCGGTCCCATTGCCAGTACAACGTTCGGGGCGAGATCGTGCCCGTAATCTTCGAAGAAGTACGGCAGGTTGATCCCGTGGATGCGGTTCATGCTGGCAGCGCCGGAGTGATCGAGAGATCGTCCCACACCGCTCCTCTCAAGTCTGCGCCGGTGAGATCAGCGAATTGGAGATCAGCTCCGGATAGATTGGCGCAGCCGAGGTTCGCCTCACGAAGATCCGCGCCGGTCAAATCGGCGGACGCGAGGTTCGCGCCGTAGAACCTGGCTCCGGAGAGGTTGGCGCGCTGGAGGTTGGCGCGCCCGCCGAGGTCCGCCCCTTCCAGAATCGCACCCTGCAGATCAGCATCGCGAAGATCGACACCGCGCAAGTCAGCGTCGCGTAAATTTGCGCCACGAAGAGAAGCGCCGCGCAAATCTACGCCCCGCAGGGAAACGGCGACGGGCCGCTCGTGACTGCCCGAGCGCAGGTCGCGAAGTTTCACGCCCCGAAGCTCCAGTCCCGCGGGCAGCTGCAAAAGATCGACGCCGAAGATGCTCGCATCGCGCAGAATTGCGCCGGACAGATCGGCCTCAAAGACGCTCCCGTCCAGCAGCGCTCCCGCAAGATTCGCCTGACGAAATGAAACTCCACGTAAATTCAGGCCGCGCAGATCGAGGCCACGCAAATCCGCCGCTGCGAAGCCTTTTTTCATCCTCAGTCGTAGCAACGCCCGGGTTGCGCCCGGCCGGCGCGCCAGCGCTCGCAAGACTCGACTGCGCAGGCGCTTAACAGCCTGAGCGCGATAGTGACCCAACGCTGACCTGAGCGTGTGAAGCAGCCCGCGAATCCTGGCGGGCAGCGCGCCACGTCTAACGCGCTCGTGCCGCTCCAACATTGGAACTTCGGGGATTTCGGCGACTTCCGGCGTTTTCACATTCCAGTCGCTACGCGCGGGCACTTCGAACGGAGTAAACGCGTACCACGCCCGCTCGTCCGGATTTTTCTTTTGTATGACCGAGGTGCCCGCCACCGGCAGATGCGCCACTGCATAGTCGGGACGATTGGTCCTGACATAGTTGACCACTGTCTCGATCGCTGCAAAACAGGCATCGTCGAACACGATATAGCCACCACGACAACACAGCAGGTCCGCCAGCGCGAAGTCCACCATCACATTCTCGAAATGATGCGCGCCATCGATAAATACGAAGCCGGCGCTGCCCTCGCCACGCTCTCCGACCAGGCGCGCCAAGCCGACTTCTGACCGCTCCTCGACGCGCCTGAACTGCGCGCCGAATTCCGCTTCGAGATACGATTGAACGACGCATCCTCTACCGCCGGGAAGCCCATACGGATCAAAGATGACATGTTCGAAAGGGTCGCCGGAGAATCTCCGCGCGCCGAGAATCACCGCTGCGGATGATCCCATTCCAAATCCGACTTCGACCGACAGGCTGGACGGGCATCGTTCTGCCAGGTAGGCGATCAGCGCGGCCTGGCGCGGGTCAAGCGCAACTTCTTGCAAAGCATCTGTACGTCCGTCGGGATGCGTGAAGTATCCGACCTTGAAGGCTGCCAGGTAACGCCGTATGGAATCGACCTGAACCGCGAGCTGGTCGAGTTCCTGGACCAGCGCCTCCTCGCTTGGGAGGATGAGCGCCGCCGTCGACTCGCGTGGCGCCGAGTCCGCGTCTCCGCTTTCGTGCGGCTTCATGCCCGACTCCATCTCTCAGCCCGGCGGTTTTTGCGCTCCCGACCGGTATCTTCAAAATTGAACCAGCCCTTGCGGCACTCCGAAGAACGCCCGTCAGGCGCCAGTCGTAGTGCCACGGCATGTTTTTACACGAAAGAGCCATGTTCCATCGACCCTTTGAGCCGATCAAAATCAGCCAAAGGCAACTAATTTGATCGTCTGCAAGTGGTGCTGGATCGCTCGGCCCTCCGCCGGCCGAGGCCTTTCCAGTGGCACGCGGCGTCTTGATCTCACGTTGATCACGACTAGATTCAGGAATCGATATGCCTGTCGCTTCCCAAAATACTGATCCTTCCGGTCATCTTGAAGCGGGCGTGGGTCGCGCTTGGCGTGACCATCTGTGGTGGCCAACAAGTCGTTTGCCTGCGGGCTCGGGACGGTTTTCCTCCGACAGAGCGTATGTGCTTGCGCTTGCGGCGATGGTCGTTGCCGGTGCGGTCTTGCGGTTCTCGTTTTTGGCCGCCAAGAGCGTCTGGCTGGATGAGGCAATGAGCGCACATCAGGTCAGCCAGATCTCGTCGGTATTTTTGCGCGCTGAGATGCCCATCTACCATTTCATCCTCTACTGCTGGGTGCAGATCGCCGGCAACAGCGAGGCGATGTTGCGCGCTCCATCGGTTTTTTTTGCCCTCGCAACCATACCTCTGATCGCGGAACTGGGAACCGAGCTGTGCGACCGCACTACCGGTCTGCTGAGCGCCCTACTGTTGACCGTCCATGAGACTGCTATTCAACACGCGCAGACCGCGCGGGGCTATGCGCTTTTGATAATGCTGGTCACCCTGTCGTCGCTCTTCTTCGTCCGGAGCGTAAAGCGGGGCACCCTCGCGACTTGTACCGGTTACGTTATCAGCGGTGCGTCTGTCAGCTACGCACATTTGTTTGGAATTCTGATCCTGCCGGCGCAATGCGCATCGGTGTTTCTGTTTCGTCCGGGCCGCCGGATAGTTAATCGAGTCATATTGAGCGCGCTGGCAATCGGAATACTCAGCGTGCCGGCGTTCGCACTGGCTCTCAGGGCATACGAGGGACAGGACGATTGGATCCCCAGCATATCGACTTGGGCGTTCACTCAACTCTTCTACATGCTGTCCGGAGCGTCGCGAGACATAGTTCCAGGGTCCGCAGCCGTCGCCTTCAGCTTGATGGGCTTCCGATTTGGACTGAGTTCGCTTTTGCTATGGTCTTACCTGGCGGCCATCGCACTGGCGATGGTTTATCCGGGCCGAGCAAGCGTTGGGGCAAGGGTCTACCTCCTGCTTTCGATCGTTACTCCGATCTGCTTGACGATCATCGTGTCGCATTTCAAGCATTTGTTTGTAATCCGCTACTTACTCGTAGTCCTGCCGTTCTTCGTCGTAGCGGCGGCGATGGGAATAAGGCAGATACCATGGAGGTCGGTGACCGTCGCAGTTGCAGCCGCGATATCGGTGATGAGCCTGGTCGAGGATTACTCTTATTATAGGGCGCCATCGTTTCAGGACTGGCGTAGTGCCGTGACATTTGTCGCAGCGCGGGCCGTCCCTGGTGATGTTCTAATGATTTATCCCAATTACTATGAAATTCCGGTCCAGTACTATGTTGGCCGCCTACCCGGTTCAACGGTCTTTCCCCGGATTTTCCCCATGGAAGACGAGCTGCGGAGTCGGATGCCCGTGCGGTGGCGGGAGGAAGCGGTCTCACGGAACCGCTCAGTTGTGACGAGTCTAGACCAAGGCACGCGGGTCTGGTTTTTCTCCGCTTCGTGGGACAACGATGACCAGCACCTAATCACCGAAATGCAAGATGGCCATCAGGTGGTCGAGCACCCGGATATTCCCGGGGTGCGGTTACTTCTCTTCGTGTCCAGGCGTAACTCTTTGCGATGAGTGCCGGGCTCTCCGGGATGGTCCGACGCAGGCCTTCTTTGTCAGTTCAGGACAGGGCAAAAATGTCGCCCGTCGGATTCGAATCTTTGGTGCCCGACGTTTTAACGATCCCTGGCGCAGAGCCAAACAATACCGCAAGCGACACAATCACAAGCCCTCGCGTCATTACCACTGGCTGCGCTATATGCATTCTGCCATGAGAAAAGTTTTTGCTTGCGTTGTTACGCAATGGCGCCTGGATTCTAGTGGACCCTTGCCGACGTGGATTATCCTCGCGTGACCTGGTGGTTGCAGGCGATCATTCTCCTTCTTGGTCGAACTCCGTTCAAAGGCGTTTTCATCCGGATCTACGATCTCGGAGCGCGCCGAGTGGTGGCGGCCCTTTCTAGTCATCCAGCGGTCTGCTGCATCCTTGGAAGTGGATCCTATTTCGAAAAGCGTCCCACCTATGGATTGTCGGACGTCGATCTGATCATCGTCCTGAATGATAAGGTCACACGCGCCGACGCCTCCGCCCGCGAGATCGCACATATCTACAATCGCGAGCAACGCCTCTTTCGGTTTCTTGGCCGATGGGCGGAGAAAGAAGCCAATCTAATCTATCTCTCGGACATCGCGGCCGGCTTTCCTGCGCCCGAATCTTTTCGCATTCGATACAAGCAAGGAAAGCTGGTACCGTTGTATGGCGAACTGCCAGGCGACATCGTCACCGGGCCCATCACAACCGGCGAAGTTTTGAGCGAAATCGATACGCTGCTGCGATTCTCGCTAGTCTGCGATCCGAGTCATGCGAAACGACAAATCTTTTGGAAGCGCATCTTCACTAAGTTGATCGCGCTCGCGGACACTATCGGCCTTTCTGAGGTTGCGAGCACGACGCGCGAACGATTCGATCTAAACTTCCTTAATGAAGATGATACCCGCGTATTTTTCCGTGCCGCCGATCGCGTGGCGATGTTCGCGCTGCAGTTCACGCTAAGCCGGCGGATGATGGATCTGATGGCGGCGCGCGAACCCATGCAGAAGATTCACCAGATTCCGTTTCCTGGGCATCAGCAATGCCATGAAGCAACTTCGGTTTCCCCCGCGCCTGTCTTCCTGCGCGAGCTGGTGGAACAAAATCTCATCGATATCGAAAGCGTTTCGTCGGTGCCGATCGGGTTTGGTCCGCGCATGCTCTACTTCGGGGTCAGCGATCCGATCCCGTTACTGAAACTTCACGAACCGGCCTATCAAGGCATTCTCCGCCTGCGCAAGATCATCGGACAGCGTCCGTTCAATGACTTCAACGCGCTGGTCTCAACCGATGGATTTCTTTTCGTCATTTCTCGACAGCCGACTTTCGTCGATCTCGTACCCTTAGATCCGCTGCAATTCGCGAATGTCTACGGGATGGTTTTCCGCGACAGTCTCGATTTCGAGATGCCGGCCTCCGTCCTGGCCGAGCGTCAGGCGGCCGCGAGCACGATGTTTCATGCGCTCGGCAACTTGTATCTCGCTAATGACAACAAGATCGCAAAGTTGCCGCACCCGTGTATTTATCGCGAGGACGAAGGTGAGGTTATCGAGAACGCGCTGCGCATTCTACGCGCACACGCCGCATGCGGGCCGGACTGGGCGTTGATCCAGCGCCCACGCGATTTGTTCGACTACCTTCAGCAGAAGCATCCGGAGTGCGTTGAATTTTTGGACGAACTCGATCGCTACCAACACTGCCTCTACGGCGACCTGTCACTGGGAAAAACTGAAGCGAACAACATTTATCGTTGCCTTCATCAGTTCATGTATCAGGCGTTAACCGGCAAAAATCGGATCAGGGTCGATCCGCCGCGCGTGCACCTCGGCATCACGGTCGGGGTCATCACTCGCAATCGCGCCCGCGATCTCGCCGAGATGCTGGAGTCGTTGACGCGTCAGGTTCGATCGCCCGACGAAGTTCTCGTCGTCGACAACGGCTCTACCGATTGCACGCAGGAAGTGCTGGAGCAGTTTCGCGAGCGTCTGCCGATTCGATGCGAGTTCCTGCCAGGCGCGAACATCCCGGCCGCGCGCAACATCGTCATCGACCGCGCTGCGAACGAGATTATTTCATTTGTCGATGACGACTGCATCACCGAGCCACGATGGCTCGCGGCGGTGGAACGAGGATTTCTGCACGCCGAAAATATCGGAATGGTCGGAGGATGGGTGCATCATCAACCGGCGGCGCGTCGATCCACCGTCGACAACTACTACCGGATCTTCCATCACACGAAGTCATGAGAGAGTAGTTTCGTATTTATGATCATCGAGTTGCCGCTCTTCTCCGATAGCAGCCGTCGCAATCAGGCCAGCGAGCGCCCGATTCGAATGGGCTTCTTCCACTTCTCAAACAACAATCTTTCGATCAGAAAGCAGTGCGCGCGCGACGTCGGGATGTACGATCTCAATGCGACCAAATCCGAGGATGTGGATCTGTGCTTTCGCGTCGCCTTGAGTCCGCAGTGGATCGCGTGGCGCGAAGATGAAGCCGTGGTCCGGCATAAGGGTAGGCGCACGCTGTGGGGGCTCACTACGCAAATGTGGGGATGGGGCCGGTATGTTGGATATCCATACGCCAAGACAGGTATGCGGGGAGTGTTCCTGTACTGGCTGAATGGACGGGACCACAGCTTGGTGGGGCGCTTCGAGACTGGCCGCTTTCCCATTCTGGTTTGTGCGTTCGCAACTGACTTCTACTTCGTCAATGCACTCATGGCGCTGCTTATTGTTGCCGCATGCTTCGGTAGCTGGCGCCTCGTGCTGATTGCGATCGCGGGTTTATTTTGGGCAGCCCCGCGATATCTTGCCGACATACGTAAGCTTCAGATGCGGCCGTGGGCGAAGGTCAAGCTAGCTGTGGTACACTATCTCACCAACGTGGCATTCACGGTCGCTGCGTTTGCGGGCGCACTGCGCCATCGCGTTATCCTGATCCCCTCCTCAGTGTTTCGCCCGGACGGGTCGAGACAGCCCTAATGCGCGAATCAGACCTTTCTGGGCACACTTTTAGTAGTGTCTTTCCGGCGAATCCCGGGTCATTCCTCTCGACCGAAGTGAGCACGAACGCAGACTATGGTATGATTTCTGACCTGTACCAACTCCGCGCCCTGTATTCCCGATGGCTTGGTGCAGGCCAATCATTACCGACCGCGAGCCCTTTCCTGTGCTGAGGACCCCCTCGAGCTGCTTCCTTGCTCACGATCAGTTGAGCATCGCCTTCCATTCGGTGAACAACCATCGAACACGATGGAATGTAAACGGGCAACGGGGACACTGGTTGGCGGAGAGGGGGGGATTCGAAATTTCCGACAGCTCGCGTAGCCGCGCTTTCGACTTCTACTTGCCCGACACTTCGGATCTTTTGTCATCGAGAGCACCCGATGCGCGGGAACGAATACGTCCTTGGCGACCAGCGTGTTGGAATCGGTTGCGCACAGGCCGCCGCGGTGGTCGCGATTCCCAGATGTGACCGAAGGTCGGAACAGCGAACTCGACATTAGCAGCTTGAGATGAAAGGCTCCGATCCGCACGGAACTGAGCGATCTCATAGCGCGATGTCTCTTTTGAGCATCGCTAGGCGATGGACGCTGGGCTGACAGCTACGGCGGCTTGCTGCGTCATCATTGCCTCGATCCTCACTTCTGTGCACACCCCGCATCGGACGGGCCGAGATGGAGGACGAGATGGACTGTGGACGGTGCGCACGACAGATCGGTCACTTGGCGCTGATCGGAGCCTGGTTGGCAGCGCTGTCGTTGATCGGCTCGGGTTGCGGCAACGCTCCTTCGCCTTCGGATAAGGACACCGCGAGTGGTCCTCTTCCCGCGCAGATTGAGGCTAAGGTGCAGGAGATCGTCGATCGGTTCCAGGGGACAAACCAGACCCCGGGAGTTCTGATCGCTATCTGGAGCCCGAAGGGTAGGTTTGTCAGCGCGACTGGCGTCGCCGATCTCGTCACGGGGGAGCCGCTGAACGCCGACATGCAGTTCAAAATCGCCAGCCAGACCAAGACGTTCACCGCCAACCTCATCCTACATGTAAGCGCCGGAGAGAAAATCCCTCAGTGAAGTGGCCGGATAAACCGGTCGCGCCGGAGTAAAACTCCGGCACGCGATAGCCTTCATCCCGGAGGGTTGAAGGCGGAGGGATGAAAGGCGTGGAACTGTATGGGCAGGTGCGACGAGCGGTTTATGTTGAGGGGTTGAGCCGGCGCGAGGCAGCGCGGCGATTCGGGATCGACCCGCGGACGGTGGCGAAGATGCTGACGTTCTCGGTGCCGCCGGGATACCGGCGGGGCCGGCCGCCGGCGCGGCCGAAGCTGGACCCGTACCTTGGGATAATCGATCGGATCCTGGTGGAGGATAAGGGCCAACCGGCTAAGCAGCAGCACACCTCCAAGCGGATCTTCGAGCGGCTGCGAGATGAGCACGGCTATGCGGGCGGGATCACGGTTGTAAAGGACTACGTGCACGAACGCCGGGAACGGCAGCGCGAGATGTTCGTGCCGCTGCGCCACGACCCGGGACACGCGCAGGTCGACTTCGGCGAAGCGCTGGCAGTGATCGGCGGAGAGGAGCGGAAGATCCACTTCTTCGCAATGGATCTGCCGCACAGCGACGGCTGCCTGGTGCAGGCCTATCCGGCGGAAAGCAGCGAGGCCTTCTGCGAGGGCCATCGCGTCGGCTTCGAGTTCTTCGGCGGCGTCCCGCGCTCGATCTTGTACGACAACCTCAAGCTGGCGGTAGCGCGCATCCTGGGCGATGGCCGCCGGTTGAGAACGCGGGTCTTTAGCGAGCTGCAGTCCCACTACCTGTTCGCCGACCGTTTCGGACGACCAGGAAAGGGTAACGACAAGGGCAAGGTCGAAGGGTTGGTGGGCTATGCGCGGCGCAACTTCATGGTCCCGATTCCTCGCGCCGCCAGCTTCGCCGAGCTCAACGCACATCTGTTGGAGTGCTGCCAACGCCGGTTGAACGACCGGCTGCGCGGCCACGATGAGACCATAGGCGAGCGGCTGGTGCGGGACCGCAGTGCGTTCCTGCCATTGCCGGCCACTCCTTATGAGGCCTGCGAGAAGAGAGCAGTCCGGGTCAGCTCGCTCTCGCTGGTGCGCTATCAGAGCAATGACTACTCGGTGCCGACCGCCTATGGCCACCGCGAGGTGCTGGTCCGCGGTTACGTCCACGAGGTCGTGATCGCGTGCGCGGCGGAAGAGATCGCTCGCCATCCGCGCTCCTACGAGCGCGAAGACTTCATCTTTGATCCGCTGCACTATCTGGCGCTGCTGGAACGGAAGATCGGCGCGCTGGATCAAGCTGCTCCGCTGGTCGGCTGGGCCTTGCCTGACGAGTTCGCGACCCTGCGCCGTCTGCTTGAGGCCCGCCTGGGCAAGCCGGGCAAGCGCGAGTTCGTGCAGGTGCTGCGCCTGCTGGAGGTGTTCCGCACCGATGATGTATCGGCCGCGGTGAGAGAAGCGATCGCGCGCGGAGTGTTAAGCTTCGATGCGGTCAAGCATCTGGTGCTGTGCCGCATCGAACGGCGACCGCCGCGGCTGAACCTCGAGATCTATCCCTACTTGCCGCGGGCGACGGTGGCGGCCACCCAGGTCAGGAGCTATCTCAGCCTGTTGGCGGGAGCAGCGTCATGAGCGATACACCACAGGTTCTACTCGCTCATCACCTTAAAGCACTTAGGCTCCCAACCTTCCTGCGTGAGTATGACAAGTTGGCGCGCCAGTGCGCCGCCGAAGGCGTCGATCACTCGCGCTACCTGTTGCGGCTGGCCGAGCTTGAGATGATCGACCGGGAACGACGGATCGTCGAGCGCCGGATCAAGGAGGCCAGGTTCCCAGCAGTGAAGAGCCTCGACAGCTTCGACTTCATCGCCATCCCATCACTCAACAAGACCCTGGTGCTGGAACTGGCTCGCTCAGAGTACGTCACCCGCCGCGAGAACGTTATCGCGGTCGGCAACAGCGGCACCGGTAAGACCCACATTGCTCTAGGCCTGGGGCTGGCCGCCTGCCAGAAGGGTCTCGCGGTCGGCTTCACCACTGCCGCGGCCCTGGTCAACGAACTGCACGAAGCGCACGACGAAAAGCGCCTGCTGCGATTGCAGCGCCAGTTAGCCGGTTACAAGCTGCTGATCATCGACGAGCTGGGTTATGTGCCGCTCTCCCAGACCGGCGCCGAGTTGCTGTTCGAGGTCTTCAGCCAGCGCTACGAGCGCGGCTCGATCGTCGTCACCAGCAACCTGCCGTTCGACGAGTGGACCGGTGTGTTCGGCTCCGAACGACTGACCGGCGCGCTGCTCGATCGCCTCACCCACCACGTTCACATCCTCGAGATGAACGGCGACAGCTTCAGGCTTAAGCACAGCAGAGGTCAGATCGCACAAGAGCTTCCAGCGCAAGAACCCGACTGACCCACCACCGGATAAGCTCAACCTTTAGTTCCACAGACGGGCGAGGGGGAAAGTCCCCCTCGCACACCCCCTGACCGAGCCCAGCAGCACCTCCACCCCGTCCATAGGTGATGCACTTTTACTCCGGCCAGGTGATGTACTTTTGCTCCGGCGTTGACATGCGGACGAATCCGCCATCGAGCGCGAGAAATCTCTGTCGATCCAGACTGGTTGGCGGATGGCGCAGTCCGCCTCGAACCCGTCTCTGCGTTGGATTCCCTGATCATAGGGAAAATAACAGGGATAAGTCGTGATTTCGGGCTGACATGGCGAACAAGGCCGTAAAAACCCTAGGTAACAATGAGGGTTTTTAGGCAAATTCCCTGGAAATCGTAACAGGGAGATTTTCCGACGGATCAGGGAACGCAAAATCCCTGATCCGCTGTTTAACAGGGTAGCAAGGGAACGAGCGAGGTGCGATCGTTACCCGGGCAAGTTCGGCTCGACGACGGCCCTCGCCAGTTTGACGAATCCAGTGCGCCGAGAGTCAGGAGGATTTCTTCCTCGGGTCAAGCCATGATTGTCCGGTTAGAGCGGCGCGAATCCTATCTGACGTTTCAGCCGATAGACCGCGCGAACGTCGTGGCAACGACTCATTCGGTCCGATCTCGACCAATGCGCGCAACACGAAGTCGGCCGCCAATCGGTCACCGGCCGCAGCCTTGTTAACCTGCTGGGTGATGATCGCTTCGCGCTTGGTCATTACTTTCCCGCTCTTGTTCACCCTCACTTTGGTTTGGAGGGCTTCCCGCAGCAACACTGCGGTACTCCTGCTGCCACGCGGTCGCCCATGGGGATTTCCCGAATGGCCCTTGCGAAAGCGGGTGTGCAGCGGCGGCCTGCCGTATCCTACCTTGTAGTCTCCACCTCCTCCGTCAGCCACGTCGCCCCTCCGTGTCGGCTGCGAGCTCATTAAAAAGCTTTCCCGTAGATGCCTGGACCGCTTGCGCACCGGTCCGCCGTTCCCAGCGCCGCACGATAGTGTCGACGTAGAGCGGGTCAATTTCGATCCCGAAGCAGCGCCGCCCGCTGCGCTCGGCGGCGATTATGGTGGTGCCGCTGCCGAGAAAGCCGTCCAGTACCACCTCATCACGGGAGGTACAGTCCACGATTGCGTCGGCAACCAGTGCGACCGGCTTGGCGGTCGGATGCAGCGCGAGCTGGTTTCCCTCGGTACCGGTGCGGGAGAAGGAGTTGGCGCAGGGATAGTGCCAGACGTTGCTGCGGTTGCGCCCATATTTCCCCAGCTGCACGTTGTTGCGATGCGCTTCCCGTCCATACTTGAACACGAATATCAGCTCATGCTGGCTCCGATAGAGTGAGCCCATCCCGCCGTTGTCCTTGGCCCAAACGCACATATTTTTGAGCTCCGAATAAACCCGCTTCCCGGCACAGAGCAGCTCCTCCAGGTGCCGCCAGTCCATGCAGATGTAGTGCAGCGAGCCTGGCACACTGTGGCGGGCATGGAGCTGCAACGCACGGTCAAGAAAGCTCACGAACTCCCCCTCACTCATCTCGCCGGAAGCCATCGCGAATTCGCGGTGGCGGGTCTTCCCGAGACCGCTGACATTGCCCTCGATGCGAACGTTGTAAGGCGGATCGGAAAAGACTACGTTGGCCTGCTCGCCTCCGAGCAAGGCGGCATACGCATTGGGGTCCAGCGCACTCCCGCAGTGGACCCGGTGGCGGCCGAGTTGCCACAGGTCTCCGGGCCGGGTAACAGGGGGACCACTCGGTAGGCTCTCCAGAGGCGCTTCCTCGTCATCCGCTTCGCCCTCCAGGCTTTCGATGCGTACATCGATCTCGCCGATCTCGAACCCGGTCGCCTCCAGGTCGAAGTCCAGATTCTGTAGTGAGAGATCTTTCAGTTGCTCCGCCAGCAGCCGATCGTCCCATTGCGAGTTCTCGGTCAGTCGATTGTCGGCGATCATGAAGGCACGCGCCTGCGCTTCGCTGAGATGCTCCAAGCTGACGGTCGGTATCTCACGCAAGCCGAGTTGCCGGCAGGCGAGCACCCTTCCGTGCCCCGCAATGACTTTACGGTCTTCGCCGATGAGGATCGGAACGTTGAAGCCGAACGCTTCGATACTGCGTGCGATCTGGCCGACCTGTTTCGCGCTATGCCTGCGCGGATTGCGCGGGTCGAGTACCAGCTCCTCCACCGGCCGGTAGACCACCCTGATACGTGTTGTCTTATCGGGTTTGCGTTTCCATCGCCCTCTTTGCACCGCTCCTCCTTCGCGAAGAAGGAATTCGAACCCGGAAATGTGAGCGCGGTCTGCGCAGCGGAAAACGAGAGCGAACACTAATCGGGCCGATGGGAGGGATTTCGAACGGGCGGAGGAGAGCCGTGACCCGGAGGTCGACGGTCTCCAGTCTGGTGACCGCGAGAAGCGTTATATCGGTTCGATTGCTTCTCCGCATGCTTCTATGTTCGCCCTGCCGCATACGCGAGACAACCAGGTTTGACCAGCTGTCAACAGGTTTGGAGCCAAAAGTCCGAGAGATTTCCTGCAACCGTCTTGCACGGCCTCTGCAGGGCGCTTGCACCGCTACCCCACACTTTGCCTGTGGACAACTGTTCGAGTGAACAAGGCACTTTATAGAGAATTCAATTCCGACGTTTCAGCGCTTACCAGCCATACTCGCTTTCCTGCCGGAGACGGTCGGTCTTGCCCACCCGGTATCTCACTGCCGGTACTGAGAGTTCGAATCCCTCCCTCTCCACACCACAGTCTCTCGATTGACGGACATCTCGGAGAATCGCGCGAAATCCCCGCGCGTGCGCTGGATTTGCGATCGCGGATGGACCCGGAGAACGCCTCCGGAGCCGCCAATCCCCCGTTGTCCTTGGCCCAAACGCACATATTTTTGAGCTCCGAATAAACCCGCTTCCCGGCACAGAGCAGCTCCTCCAGGTGCCGCCAGTCCATGCAGATGTAGTGCAGCGAGCCTGGGACGCTGTGGCGGGCATGGAGCTGCAACGCACGGTCAAGAAAGCTCACGAACTCCCCCTCACTCATCTCGCCGGAAGCCATCGCGAATTCGCGGTGGCGGGTCTTCCCGAGACCGCTGACATTGCCCTCGATGCGAACGTTGTAGGGCGGATCGGAAAAGACTGCGTTGGCCTGCTCGCCTCCGAGCAAGGCGGCATACGCATTGGGGTCCAGCGCACTTGCGCACAAGACCCGGTGGCCGCCGAGTTGCCACAGGTCTCCGGGCCGGGTAACAGGAGGACCACTCGGTATGCTCTCCAGAGGCTCCCCCTCGCCATCCGCTTCGCCTTCCAGGCTTTCGATGCGTACATCAATCTCGCCGATCTCGAACCCGGTTGCCTCCAAGTCAAAGTCCAGATCCTGTATCGAGAGATCCTTAAGCTGCTCCGCGAGCAGCCGATCGTCCCATTGCGAGTTCTCGGTCAGCCGATTGTCGGCAATCATGAAGGCGCGCGCCTGCGCTTCGCTGAGATGCTCCAAGCTGACGGTCGGTACCTCGCGCAAGCCGAGTTGCCGGCAAGCGAGCATCCGTCCGTGCCCCGCAATAACTTTCCCGTCTTCCGCTATAAGAATTGGGACGTTGAAGCCGAATGCCTCGATACTGCGTGCGATCTGGCCGACCTGTTTCGCGCTATGCCTGCGCGGGTTGCGCGGGTCGAGTACCAGCTCCTCCACCGGCCGGTAGACCACCCTGATGCGGGTTGTTTTATCCGGTCTGCGTTTCCATCGCCCTCTTTCCACCGCTCCTCCTTCGCGAAGAAGGAATTCGAACCCGGAAATGAGAGCGCGGTCTGCGCAATCGAAAACGCGAGCGTGAACTAATCGGGCAAATTGGTTGGATTTTGGACGGGTGGGCGAGATCCGTGACCGAAAGATCAGCGGTCTCGAATTTGGTGACCGCGAGAAGCGTTATATCGGTTCGATGGCTTCTCCGCATGCTTCTATGTTGACCCTGCCGCATACGCGAAACAACGAGGTTTGACCAGACTGTCAACAGGGTTGGGAGCCAAAGTCCGAGAGATTTCCTGCAACCGTCTTGCACGGCCTCGGCAGGGCGCTTGCACCGCCAGCCCACGCATTGCCTGTGGGCAACTGTTCGAGTGAACAAGTCACTTTATAGAGAATTCAATCTCGACGTTTCAGCGCCTACCAGCCATACTCCCTCTCCTGCCGGAGACGGTCGGTCTTGCCCACCCGGTATCTCACTGCCGGTACTGAGAGTTCGAATCCGTCTCTCTCCGCCAACCAGTCTTTCTCTGTTTACTATCTGGCCAAACTGACCGCAAAACGCCCAGAATGAGCGCAGACATCCTAGGAATGATGTTCACGACTGTCAGCGATGACAAAAAACTGTACGAATTCCTGAGTCAAACGCGAGACGCTGAGTTTCTCTTTGCGCCGAGATCAGGGATTACGTTGAAACCGTGTGGCGGCATGCAACTCGCTTGTCCGATGCGAAGAAGCAGTTGACCGCGACTTTAGATACCGCTCCAATCGAAACGCGACAAAAACTGGCTCAGGTCGAGACCGAGGAAGTTCAGTGGGCGTTCGCAGAGACTCGAAGTCTTAGCAGACAAGTTTAAAAAGCATCTCGATCTGAGCAAGTTGTAGACTCCTTTTTTATTGATACGCGAAGACCAAAGGGTTTCCATGAAAGGTCCTGGACCGCCCCTCAGGGACTGCGATGGTTAAGAAACGGGAGATGCAAAACGTCTCCGTCGAGTTCACTGGAGAGCGAACCGTGCACTTCGTCGGAAACGGTGCGGACCGCCGCGTTCGAGCTTCGCGGATGCGCGCCCGTCGGAATCCCGCAGGCGCAGCCAAATCGCCCCCAATTCCGTGGCATGCATGAAGACGAATCCGCGCGGTACCCCGAGCGCACGCGCCAGTTCTGTCAAACATCACCCGAAAATCACCCCCATGTATCATTTGAAACTCCCCCCCTCTGGTGTTGGTTGAGTGGGGGAGTGTGAGGGGGAGGAACTCCCCCTCACCGCTCCTTATAAGGGCTTCGCAGTTCATGCAGCCGGCGGAGGCTCGAGTTTGGGTTTAAGCAGACCGGCCTTGAGCTTCTCCTTAAGCCTGAAACTTTCTCCTTTAATGTTGATCGTGATGGAATGGTGCAGCAGGCGATCGAGGATAGCACTGGCGATCACCGCATCGCCGAACACCTCGCCCCAGGCACCGAGACTCTGATTGCTGGTGATGATGATCGAGCCGCGCTCGTAACGGCGCGAGACCAGCTGGAAGAACAGGTTGGCGCCCTGGCGATCGATCGGGAGATAGCCGATCTCGTCAATTAGTAAAAGCTGTGGCAGGGTGAGGATCTTCAGACGCTCTTCCAGCCGCCCCTCGGCCAACGCCTTGCCGAGGGTGGCGATGAGCGCGGTGGCGGTGACGAACAGTGTCCGGACGCCTTGCTCGCAGGCCTTCATCCCGAGTGCTATGGCCAAATGGCTCTTCCCGACTCCGGGCGGTCCGAGGAACAAGACATTATCGCCGCTGTGCATGTAGCGGCCGGTCGCGAGTTCCCGGATCAGCTTGGGATCGATCGAGGGCTGGAACTTGAAGTCGAAGCTCTCCAGGGTCTTTTGGAACGGAAAGCGCGCCATCGCGATCCGCATCTGATGGTGCTTGTAGGTCTTCGATTCGACCTCCGCGGCGAGCAGTTCGTCGAGGAACTCAGCGTAGGAAACTTCCTTTTTCGCCGCCTGTTCCAGGCGCGCGGTAAGTTCATTTTCGATCTGATAGAGCCGCAGCCGATGGCAATGCTCCTGCAGACGTTCGAGTTGCGGAGTGCTCATCGCGACTCACCTCCTTGGCCCAGGCTGGCAGCCTCGTAGAGCGCAAGATCGCGCACTATGACCTCCCCGAGCCGGCCGAAGTTGGGATCGAAGCGCGGCGGCGCCGTGACTGCGGCCTGGCGGGCGACTCGCAACAATCCGGCGTAGTGCTCGGGCGCCATTACTACGCTGTGCCGGGCGGCTTTGGGATGGCGCGCGATCAGCTGGTCCTGGTGGAAGAACTCGTAGTGCTCAGTGCTCTCATGCACGCTGACGGTCAGCCCCACGTACTGGACCGGGACCGAATAACGCGCGGCGCCGACCGCGACCAGGGCATCGTTGGCCACCGTCCGCGACCGCACCAGCTCGTAGCGATAGGGAGGTCGCGTGCCCAGTGGAGTGAGTCGCTCGTGGGCAAAGCGATCGATCGGCCGCTCGTGAGTAGTTCCATGTACCCGTAGATCGGCGACTTCCGCGCTCCAGCGCTCGAGCCAGCCGTTGAGTTCTTCCCATGAATGGAAGCGCCGGCCCGCCAGCGCATTGTGTTTTACGTACCCAACTCCGCTCTCGACCTTGCCTTTGGTCCGCGCCCGATATGGTTGGCAGGCGCGCGGGGTGAAGCCATAGTAGCGCGCGAAGTCGTCGAACAACGGATGCCACAGCACCTTGTGCTCGCTGCGGCCCAGCACCAGGGTGCGCGGGTTATCGTACAGGCAGTTCAGGGTGACGCCGCCGAAAAAACGAAATGCGCGCTCGTGGCCGTCGAGCAAGGTCGCCAGTCGCTCGTTGCGATATCCGCGCGTGAACAGCCGGCGCGAATAGCCCAGGGTGAACACGAACAAATGAACCGTTTCCGCCTGCTCGCCGATCCAGACCTTTAGTTGACCGTAGTCGACCTGAGCCTGCTCGCCGGGCGCGGTCTCGAAGCGTACCGTCGCGAGTGCCGACCACTTCCGCTGCGCCCGAAATGGCTGCAGAAAACGTTGCACTTGCAGATACCCGCCGGTAAACCCCAAGCCCACCAGCTCGCGATGTACAACCACCCCGTTCCACCCGACCTCCGGCGCGCGCCGCTCGATGAACTCGGCAAACTGATCGATCGGCCGGCGCCGGAACTGGCTTCGCCGCGGCTGCCAACTGCCCAACTTCAGCCAGCGCTTTACCGTCTTACGATCCACCCCGAGTTCGCGCGCTATCCGCTTGGCTCCCTCGCCGCGTTCCTTTCGCGCCACCATCTCCCGTACCAGATCAGCCCGTAACATCCGCTCCTCCGCCGCACCCACTTCGGTCGGCGGTGAAACTACCCGATTCAATCTCTCTTCCATTTGCTCCTTCTCCTCTGTTCCTCAGAGGGGGGAGTTTCAAATGATGTTTACGGGGGGAGATTCACATGATTGCTGACAAGCGCTATGTCGAGCGCCTCTCGCGTCTCGCGTTCGTGGCCCCTACCATCGTTGAGGCAATCTCGGCGGGACGGCAACCTGCCGAACTAAGCACCGAGACCTTGCTGAATCGGATCGATCTCCCGCTCCAATGGCCGGCGCAGCTGACGGCGCTTGGGATCGGTTAAAGGCTCCGACCAGACTCCACAACAGGCGATGGATGGGCGAATGCCGGCTGGAATCCTCAAGCGACCCGGCTTTTCTGCGCGCGGAGAAAACCCCAGCGAAATTCGGCTGATCGGCACGGACGAGCTTTTCTCTGGTTCGCTTCGAAGCGCAAAAGCGCCGCGGTGCGTGCCTCTTTTCCGCCATCTCCATATTGTAGGTAAACGGTACAGACTGGTTGGCGGAGAGGGGGGGATTCGAACCCCCGAAACCCTTTCGAGTTTACACGCGTTCCAGGCGTGCGCCTTAAACCGGGCTCGGCCACCTCTCCGCTGCGAGGTCCTCCAACTTACACTTTGTGCCGCGAGGATTCATCACCTCATTGCGCGGGTTTGACCCAGTTTCCATCCGTGGTGTATTCGTTCGCCAAGCCTTGTGATGCTAAAGATGAAGCGCACGAACTTTCCCGCGATCCTCGCGATCGCAATCCTGTTGCTCGCGACCGCATCTCCGGGCCGTGCGCAACTTCCCGCCGATCAGATGACCACCTTGACGCTCCCCGATCCGAAACCAAACTGGGTCTACATCCTGGATACACAGTTCCCCGCGAACATGCTGCAGAAAATCTGGATCATGGACGGTGACACGCGAAAGATTCTCGGCACCATCTTCGGCGGCTACCAGGGGAATTTCGAAATCTCGCCTGATCATCGCGAGATGTACATGATCGATACCTACTACTCGCGCGGATGGCGTGGGGATCGCACCGATGTGGTCACGATTTTCGATGCGCATACCGCGATGGTTCTCGGCGAGGTGGTCATTCCACCCAAGCGACTGCTCATCGTGCCGAAGCGCAATAGTACTTCGGTAACGCCGGATCGAAATTTCCTGCTGGTCGCGAACATGACGCCGGCGACCTCGGTAACCATCGTCGATTTGAAGGCGCGCAAATTCCTCGGCGAGATCGAAACTCCCGGATGCGCCCAGGTCACGGCCACCGCGAATCGGCAATTCTTTTCGATGTGCGCCGATGGCTCGATGCTCACGGTTCAGTTCGACGATGCGGGCAAAGAGACTTCGAAGAAGCAGAGCAAGCCGCTCTTCGATCCCAACACCGATCCGATGTTCGATCAGCCAGCAGTGGTAGGCGACAAGGCGTACTTCATCTCGTATCACGGGATGGTCCTGCCGGTGGATTTTGCAGGCGTCGATGCCGTCGCGCAGCCGTCGTGGTCTATGCTCGAGGATGCTGACAAGGCGCAAAAGTGGCGGCCCGGCGGGTGGCAAACTGTAACCTTCAATGCAAAGAGCGGGCTGTTGTATGCGCTGATGCATCAGGGTGGCGAATGGACCCACAAACAATTCGGCACCGAGGTATGGGTTTTCAACGCCCAGACCCATAAGCGCGTCGATCGCATCAAGCTCAAGACCCCCGGCTATTCGATCATGGTGAGCAACGCCGAGAAGCCGATTCTGTTCGATATGTCGCTGCTGCCCTCGCGGCTGGAAACCTATTCGGCGCCCGACGGCAAATTCCTCGGCAAGTATGAAGACATCGGCAGCCCTTTCCTTTTGTATGGGCCGTAAGACGCGGGTAGCAAGGCGGATGACATGGACAAATTCGTAGAATCGATTACCCGCGGTATCGCGCAACGGACCTCGCGCCGCTGCTTCCTGGCGCGGCTGGGCCAGATGATCCTCGGCGCGGCGGCCATTCCGCTGCTGCCGGTCGATCGCGTCGCGCGCAATGCCAACGCCGCCGAGAAAAAGCCCGCCGCGAAAAATGTCAACGATGATGTGACCTGCGATTACTGGAAGTATTGCGCTATCGATGGATTCCTCTGCACCTGCTGCGGCGGCAATTCGCATGATTGCCCGCCCGGCGCGACGCCCTCGCCCACATCATGGGTTGGCACCTGTCACAATCCCGGCGACAACCGCGACTACATCGTCAGCTATCGTGATTGTTGCGGCAAAGCGGCATGCGGCAAGTGCCTGTGCGGCAATACTGAAGGCGAGATGCCGATTTATCGCGCGCAACTCGACAGCGATCTCATTTGGTGCTTCGGCGCGCCCACGATGGTTTACCATTGCTCCACTTCGGAGATCGTCGGCTTGAAGTGAGGTTCGCGCGCCTCGTTTTTCTTATCGCATCGATGCTCGGGATTTCCCTGTCTGCTCACGCTGAGTCAGCGAGCAACCTCTATCTGCTCAATTGCTGGGGATGTCACGGCTCGCATGGCGAGGGCATCAAGGGCACCGCTCCTCCTTTGATCAATCTCAGTGACTTCCTCAAGGCTGAGGGCGGGCGCGCCTACATCATCGAGGTCCCCGGCGTGTCGCTCTCGGCGCTGAATGACGCGCAGATCGCCACGGTCATGAACTGGGTTCTTGAGAACATGAGCAAGGGCGACTTGCCGCATGATTTCCCGCCCTACACCGCTGACGAGGTGCATCGCTACCGGAAGGTCCGCCTCGCCGAGCTCTCGAAGACCCGTCGCGCGCTCCTCGATCAGCTCATCGCGATGAAAGTCCGATCCTCCGCAAATTAGCCTCACTATGCTTCATCGACTGCTTCAGGATCCTCACGGTTTGACATCCCGGGATTCTTTTTGATAACTCACTCAATAGCGTTCGACGCTCCTCGTATTAGTCATGCTAATGGAGACCTGCCGTGGGAACAGTTCACATCAAGGATGAAGCGCGCATCGGTTCCGAGGCCAAACTGAAGCTCGAGCCCTCCGTCTATCTGCAGAAGCTCTACAAAAGCGGCACGCCCGACCTCGGCTGGATGAGCAATATGGGCGAGTGGGGTACCCGCGCCAAGCCCGGCAATCTCGGCCTTCGCCTCAAGGACATCGAAATCGGCAGCTATGGCGTGGTGCCCGAGCATGGCAGCGACCATCGCTCGATGGCGCCGCGCGGCGCGGTGATTCCCGACGGTCTGCCTTCGCTCGGCTTCGACCTCAACGATAAGGCCGAAGTATGGGCCGAGAATGCCGCCGAGCTGTACGAGGAAGCGGTCGCGCGCCAATGGAGTTCCGCCCGCGACATTCCATGGTCGGAGCTCAAGCCGCTGCCCGACGATCTCGAGCGCG
Organism: uncultured delta proteobacterium; assembly: GCA_963761255.1. Lineage (GTDB taxonomy): Bacteria > Desulfobacterota > Binatia > Binatales > Binataceae > DATGKG01. Next base: position 590,573 of record CAVXGH010000004.1, on the reverse strand, counting down.
CGATGTGCCAGCTCTGCACCTTTCTGACCGAGGTCGAGTTCATCGCGGCCGACGCGCCCACGCGCTGGATGTCGCACATGAACCAGGACTTCTTCGAAGTGAAGATGTTCCTCGCCACCCAGGCGATGGATGAAGCGCGGCATACCGATGTCTTCCGCAAGCGCGCGCTCGCCAACGGCGGCGGCCTCGGCACCGCGAGCGTACTGAGCGAGCTTTCGCTCAAAGGCATTTTCGATGCGCCAAGTTTTTCCGCCCAGACCGGCAGACTGCATCTGCTGGGCGAAGGCTTCGTGCTGACGCTGTTCCGCCAGGGCGAGTTCATCGCGCCGAGCCGCGTCGACCAGGAAATCTTCCGCCGCTGCATGCAGGATGAGTCGCGTCACGTTGGTTACGGCACGATGCATCTGCGCGCGCAGCTCAAAGCGAATCCCGCGATCGCCGAGGAAATTCATCGCGAGCTCGATGAGGGCGAGCGCATCCTGCTCCAGACCTTCAGCGTTCCCGAACAGGTCGAGCCGATGGCGATCCTGATGGGCGGCGGGGTGAAAAATTTCGACAAGGGCATGGAGATGCAAGGACAGTTGTGGCGCCGCATCGTTCACGAATATCTACAGCGTTGCGATTCGGCAGGACTCGATCGGCGTCCGCGATGCCTACTGCCTACCGATTTCACCAAACTGTTTGAAGCTCCGCAGGAAACCGCGGTTGCCTGAGATGGCGGCGTTTCCTGAGCCGGCATGGTTTCTCGCCCTCGGTCGCCTGATGGAGGCCGAGGGCGCACTTTTCCAGCGCCTCGGATACGCGGAGATGCGCTTCGTGGTACGCGTCATCCCCGATCACGAAGGCAACGGCGGCGAGACGCTGGTCGGCATCGCCACTGATGGTTATCGGATGACCGGCGCCGCGATAGTCGACGATATCGCCGCATTCGATCCTGACTTCCTAATTTGCGCGAAGCGTTCAGTCTGGGATCGGATGCTGACCGAAATCACGGAGTCAGGTCGCCCGTCATTACGGCATACGCTGAGCTCGCTCGCGCTGGTTGGCGATGAGATGTGGTTGGAGTCAACCGATCAGCTACGCGAGGACAAATTCTACCGCTTCAATCAGACGCTGCAGGAAATCCTGAACCTCGCCTCGCAGACTCCCCGCCTCAGTACGCTGAGCTACGCTCGACGCACCGGCGCGCATTTTTTCGAACAATAACTAGAGCGACCAAAATTATGGTCGTGGAGCTTCCCCTGAAATCGGCACCTCTCTGCTCAACAAATAGCACCGATTCTGATAGGTGCATTCGGTGGCGATCAAACAGCGAACTCGCGTCTGGCGGAGCAAGGCGTTGACCGCCGGTTCACCATCAGATTACATCCGTGTCACGGATGGAAGACTATATCGATGATACCGAGATCGCACGCTTGATCTCCGTACCGAAACCTCTGCCAGAAAACTGGGAGACGCGCCTTAAGACACGTCTGCGATCTGAATTGTCCCACAAGAGAGCGAGCCTCCTTATCGAAACATCGACCGGAGTGTTCACGATCATAATCCGGGAAAGCACAATCAACGTTCGCGACTTCTCCGTCATCCTAGCGCTTTCCCGGCCCAACGGAACGCTGTTCCGGCTGCGCCGATATAACGGCATGCACGGGGGCCACTTCAACCATATCGAACGTCAAGATGTTGGCGGTTGCCACGTCCATCAAGCGACCGCGCGCTACCAGATAGCGGGGCATCGAGAGGACGCGTATGCCGTGACCTCAAATGATTTCAGTGATGTCGCCAGCGCATTGCGCTTGATGTTTTCGGATTGTGCTTTCAAAATGCCGGACCCCAAGACTGAAAGTCAGGACGATCCGCAATTGTCTCTCTTGTCTAAGAAATAGATAGATGCCTGATACAGACAACATTGAACGTGACTTTAAGCGAAAGGTATGCGATGAACTGTCGCTTCGAACCGAAGGACTAGACCGCTATCTCGTAGACTTACCGATGACATTCGAAGATGGAGACAAGCTACCCATCGTTTTGAAAAAAGAACCGGACGGCTGGGTTCTTACCGATGAAGGGCACACCTTCATGCAGCTTACTTACGATATTGACGAAAGCGATCTGCAAGATGGAAGCCGAAAGGAGATTATTGATCGCACCATATTGGCGTCCAGGCTAAGCAATCGCCAAGGCGAGTTGGTATTGCAGATTGAAAACGAGCGCTTTGGTGATTCACTTTACAATTTTATCCAGGCCTTAATTAAGATCGACGATGTTCGTTATCTTTCTCGCGAGCGCGTGCGTTCAACCTTTGTTGAGGATTTCAAGAGGTTTTTAGATCGCGTTATCCCTGCCAATCGCCGTACCTACAAATGGCACGATCCTTTCAAGGATCCTAAGGGCAACTATGAGGCCGACTATCGAATCAATGGCACGACAACGCCACTATTCGTTTTCGCCCTCGATTCTGACGCAAAGGTGCGTGACGCTACCATCGCACTTGCGGCGTTCGAGCGATGGGGTCTGGGATTCAAAAGTCTCGGTGTTTTTGAAGATCAGGAATCGATAAATCGAAAAGTGCTGGCTCGATTCTTAGACATATGCGGTAAGTCGTTCTCTGACCTCTCCGCGACCGAAGAGCGATTCGAGAAGACTTTTACCGAATATACCACGCCGGTCCCGGTAAACACTTAAGACGCGCGCCTTGCTTACCTTTGTGAGGGCGAAGTATAGCCATGCGTGGGGACCAGCACCGCGATGGGAGCGGTCCACCCAGGAGGACTCATTTCAATGCTTCATACACCAATCTGCGATTTTTTCGGGATCAAATATCCAATCATCCTCGCCGGGATGGGCGGCGTCGCGATGCATAAGCTCGCGGCAGCGGTTTCCAATGCCGGCGGCCTCGGCGTCCTCGGTGCGGCCGGCATCACCCCCGACCAGATGCGCGATGAAATCCGCCAGACCCGCGAACTGACCGACAAACCATTTGCGGTCGATCTGCTCGCGCCGATTCCCGACATGATGCGCCCCTACATGCCGATACTGCTCGAGGAGAAAGTCAAAATCTTCGTCGCCGGACTCGCGGTGCCGACCGAGTTCGTGCAGACGATGAAAGATCACGGCATGAAGATCGTCGTGATGTGCGGCAAGGTGCATCATGGCGAGAAGGCGCAGGCGGCGGGCGCCGATGTCGTCGTCGCGCAAGGGACCGAGGCGGGAGGTCATACCGGCGAGATCGGATTGATGTCGCTGCTACCTCAGATGATCAATGCGGTGCGGTTGCCGGTGCTCGCGGCCGGTGGCGTCGCGCATGGCAGCCAGATCGCCGCGCTGCTGACGCTCGGTGCGCAAGGCGTGATCGTCGGCACTCGATTCATCGCGACGCCCGAGGCGCAGGCCGCGCAGGAGTATCGCGAATCGATCGTGAAGGCGCGCGAGGACTCGACCATCCGCACGCGATGCTATACCGGCAAGCCGTGCCGCGTGATTCGGACCGGGTATGCGCTGGAATGGGAGAAGGATCCTTCGAAGATAAAACCGTTCCCGGAACAGGGCGTGATCTCACGGAAGAACGGCGTCATGACCTTTGCGGGCGTCAACGGCGCGCATGCGGATCCCGAGCGCACCTTCATGCCGACCGGACAGGGTGCCGGCATGATCAATGACATCCGTCCCGCGGGGGAGGTTTTCGCGGACCTGGTGCGCGAGGCCGAGGCGACCTTGAAGCGCTCGCAGGTGTTGCTGCAGGAAACCTCGCGCGAATCGCTATCGGCCGCGCCTCCGCGCTAAGAGATCGCAGGCGCGGTCTGCCCCTCGCCCGGTGGGCCGCGAAGCCGCTGCGGCGGAGCGAAGCGGAGACCGAAGCGAAGTAAAATAAGTTGGGCGCGAGGCTTTGCGAGCGGCCTGGAGTGGGACCTTATGCAGCACGCGCTGCGCGTGCGATTCAGGTATTCGGTTGCTGATTCTTTACGACCTCGAAATGTCGCAGATCAGCATCGGAAGCAGAATTCCATAATCGCGCGAAGACGCGCTGAATAAGGTCCCACTCCAGGTTCCTCGCAGACTTGGAACCAACCTCGCCCACCGGGCGAGGGTCTAGAATCGGACGAGGATAAAATCGGGCGGGGCACCGCAGGAGCCGACGGCGGGGGGAGGATCTAGCCACGGCATTACCGCAATTGACTTCCCCGAAATCCTCGCCGATCTTGACCCTCGCCCGGTGGGCGAGGTTGGGCGCGAGGCTTTGCGAGCGGCCTGGAGTGGGACCTTATGCAGCACGCGCTGCCGTGCGATTCAGGAAATCTGCTCCTGATCTTTCGCGACCTCGAAACGAGGCGATTCGGCGGATCAGCAGCAGAAAGAATTCCCTAATCGCGCGCAGCGCGCTGAATAAGGTCCCACTCCAGGCCGCTCGCAAAGCCTCGCGCCCAACTTATTTTACTTCGCTTCGGTCTCCGCTTCGCTCCGCCTCAGCGGCTTCGCGGCCCACCGGGCGAGGGTGAAGGGAAATTCCATAGTCGCGCGAGGACGCGCTGCATAAGGCCCCTAGTCAGCTTGCTCGCGTAGCCGCGCAAGCCTCCTCTCCCATCCGGGGAAGGCATCGGAGGCTGCCTTGACTAGCCGAGAAGCCGTCCTTACTGTTTGAGGATAGACACCAGCGCGGTGGAGATTGGGAGAATTCGATGGCAAATGACAAAGTCCTCCACGTAACTGATTCCAACTTCGAAAGCGAAGTTCTCAAATCCGACAAGCCGGTCCTGATTGATTTCTGGGCGCCATGGTGCGGCCCCTGCAAAGCCATCGCTCCTTCGATCGATGAGCTCGCGAACGAATACGACGGCAAGGTCAAGTTCGTGAAAATCAATGTCGACGACAATCCGCAGACGCCCGCCAAATATGGCGTGCGCGGGATTCCCAACCTGATCATCATCAAGGGTGGACAGGTGAAGGATCAGATCGTCGGGGCGGTACCCAAGGCGCACCTCAAGCGCGCGGTCGACGGCGCCTTGGCGTAGCGACCTGCCGATGGCGTAAGCGATCTACTGACTCGGAGATGCCTGAGGCGAGGCCACCGGTTGCTCGGTGAGCCTCGTTTCTTTTTCGATCCAGCCGCGAATGATCTCGGCGCGCTTGGTTTCGTACGCCTGCTTGACGTCGTCGGGAATGAAGCGCACCAGTTCCTGGTTATAAAGCAGCAGGCGCGGCGCGAGCCCCGAGTCGCGCAGGATTTGCGCGTCCGAGGGCAACACTACCGCCATCAACGTCACGATGAAGCCCGCGCCAATCGCCACCACCGATGCTCCGATCGTGGCGCCCACCAGCCGATCGGCCCAGCTCATATGTACGATGTGCAGCATCCGCATCAGCATGGTGCCGACGATCTCGATGACGAAAAAGAGCGCAGCAAAGAGCGCGATGTAACCGATCAGGTTTGCCTCGACCGGGCCGGTGCCGAACTGCTGCTCGATGAGGCTGCCTGCACCGGGATAATAAATCGATGCGAAATAGATTCCGCCGAACAAAGCCACCACCGAGGTGAGCATCCGGATCGCGCCGTGCGAAAGCCCGTAGATTGCGCCGACTGACAGCGCGATGACGATTGCGAAATCGAGCCCGTTCATCTGACCTGCTGGAAAAGCTATCGGATAAGGGGCCTGCGATCGAATCGGCCGGTTCGATCAAAAACTCCGATGTGTATAAATAGTGGCATGCCCGAACGCGTCTTTATCGAAGAGCTTGCGAAACACGCCGGCGCGGAAGTCACTCTTTCCGGATGGCTCAACAATCGGCGCTCCAGCGGCAAGATTCATTTCCTCCAACTGCGCGACGGCACCGGTATCTGCCAGTGCGTAGCGACGCTCAATGACCTCGGCGCCGAGGCGTTCACCGCAGCGGATCATTTGAGCCAGGAAACCTCGCTGCAGGTGACCGGCACCGTGCGGGAGGACAAACGCGCGCCCGGCGGATATGAGCTGACGGCGAAAAGCTTCAATGTCATCAGCACGTCAAACGATTATCCGATCACGCCCAAGGAACACGGCGTCGCGTTCCTGCATGACCTGCGGCATTTGTGGATTCGATCCTCGAAGCAGAATGCGATCCTGCGTGTGCGCAGCGAGGTCGAGCAGGCGTGCCGCGATTTTTTCTATGATCACGGCTTCGTGCTGTTCGATGCGCCGGTGTTCACGCCGACCTCATGCGAAGGCACCACCAACCTTTTCGAGGTTGATTACTTCGGCGAGCGCAAGGCCTACCTGACGCAGAGTGGACAGCTCTATGCGGAAGCGGGCGCGCTCGCGCTCGGCAAGGTGTACTGCTTCGGGCCGACCTTTCGCGCGGAGAAATCCAAGACCCGGCGTCATCTCACCGAATTCTGGATGGTCGAGCCCGAAGCCGCATACTTCAATCTCGACGACGATATGAAACTTGCCGAGGACTTCGTTTCCTACATCGTCGGGCGCGTGCTCGATCGACGTAAAGAGGAACTCAAGCGCCTTGAGCGCGACACGAGGATGCTGGAAGCGTCGGCCTCGACGCCCTACCCGCGCATCAGCTACGACGAAGCCATCGAGAAACTCAAAGCGAAAGGCATGGAAGTGAAGTGGGGCGATGATTTCGGTGGTGACGAAGAGACCGCGCTGTCATCGGAATACGATCGCCCGGTCATGGTGCATCGCTATCCGACGGCGTGCAAAGCATTCTACATGAAGCAGGATCCGGCGCGGCCCGAAGTCGCGCTATGCGTGGACATGCTCGCGCCCGAAGGCCACGGCGAGATCATCGGCGGCGGACAGCGCGAGGACGATTACGAAACGCTGAAGAATAAAATCCTTGCCCAGAATCTTCCGCTCGAACCTTTCAATTGGTACCTCGATTTGCGCCGCTATGGCTCGGTGCCGCACGCTGGCTTCGGAATGGGCATCGAGCGCTGCGTCGGGTGGATCACCGGCACGCATCACATCCGCGAGGTGATACCGTTCCCGCGCATGATGGAGCGCCTCGAACCTTAGTAGCTTACGTTCGCCGAGGCGCCATCGGTCTTCGGAGCGAAGCGCGCGGGCGGCTCCCATGGCGCTCCGAGTGATTCGAACTCCTCGAGCAGGCTCGCGGCATCTTTGCCGTTCGAGTTGTTGCGAATGAGTTCGCGCAACATCGCCGGGCGATCGATCGCGCGCTGACGCATCATGTTCTTGAGCGTGCGCGCCATCAGCGCGTCGACGACGACCTTGCCCCGGATCTCCTCGCCACTTTGAGTGAGCAGGGTGCGCGCGCTGATCTCGGAGAGTCCAGTGCGCAGATACTCGACGTGAGGAGCCTCGTCGCTGCGGATGTAGCGGACCAGGTTCGCGGCCTCATCGGGAGCATCGGAGATTTCAGGATCGGATAGAACCGCCTCGGCCCAGGCAAAGGTCGACGCCGCGAAAACCTCGATCGCGAGCACATCCACCATGAAGCGGATGAGGCGCTCGACGGGATCGCCGAGCGCGGGAAAAAGCGCCTGTGGCGGCGTGGCGCTGCGGCGCGACATGATCGCCGCGAAAATTTCCGGCGAGATCGCGGGATTCGAAAGCGCCGCATCGCGGGCGGCTTCCCACATCTGCTTGTGGCCACCCTCGGCGTCCCATCCCGCCTCGTCGCGCGCATGGGCCTCGAACAGGCCGCCGGTCAGATGCGCGATGGCCGTCCCGGTGACATCTTGGCGAATGAAACTCTTCAGCGGAGGAACCGGCAGCTCGCGGATGAATGCGCCGAAGCCTTCGACGATCGCAATCTCGGTGAGAATACGAACCAGCGGCTCGCGCACCCCGTTCTGCAGGAGGAAGCGCGCCTGCGCAACGTTGGGCGTGTAGGGCGGGATGACATCCTGCGGGACTTCCACCAGCGGCAGCGATGAGGTCGCGAGATGCTGCTCCTGCCATGCCTTGACGGCGGGATTGCGCCATACGGTGCGTGGCGACAGATAGTGGCCGTCTTTATCGAAGCCGCCGTGGCATCGCCGGTCGTTCACGATCAGGGTGCGATCGTACTTCGGATTTTCGAGCAGCTCGTCGAACGAGAAATTGATTCTTGATTCCTTTAGCATGTGAAGATGTGTCCTCGCTGTCTACCTAACATACGTTAGGTAGACGCGGAGAGCAAGACATCTCAGATCGACAAGGAACTACGGCGCGGCGGCGACCATCGCGCGCACGGTGCAGAAATCCTTGTCGATGGCGCCCATGTTGATGTACCAGCATTCGCGCTCGGGCGTGCTTTGTCCGGGCAGGTAGCACATCCCAGAGCGTCCGCCCTGCTCATCGAGCGCGCTCGAGCCGACCACGAACTCGCGCTTGAAGGGATAGATGGCGACCCTCGCATCGGGAACCGGACGATCGCGATACGCCAGCCAGTAGAGATTGTTCTTCCACAGCTGGTTCTTGCGATCGTAGGTATCGACGTAAGGCTCGAACCACACTTCCGCATCGAGGTAGATGACGGTCTTGCTCTCGAGGACGTTGCTCGATTGTTTGCCGCCCTCGCGCGGAACCGATTCCACTATATAAAGATGGCGCATCTCCCAGTCTTCCGGACACGCGGACGCGCCCGCATCGGTAGGACAGGTCACCTCGGGCGAATGCTTCGCATGCACGCACGCCAGCATGTTCTGCTCGCCGAGGTATTTGTAGTTGTACTGCTCAGTCTTGGGGTTGTAGCCCGAGTAGTGATCGGGATCGAAAGTCTCGGTGCCGGTGTTGGCGCTAAGGATCGATTCATCGAGGCGACGGACGCGGCGCGCGCCGGCCTGCCACGTCCACGAGTCATCACCGCGATTAGGATCGGCATAGCGATAACGGATCATTCCCACCCCGCGCTGATCCTCGGGCGCGAGCACTGGATAGAGCGCGAATAACCATAGACGCCCCGAGATTTTGAAATCCGGATCCACCGGCATCGGCTCGACTTCGGTCCTTCCAACGATGTTGTAACCCGCGTAGTGCCCAATCTGGAGGTCGTTGATCACGCGATGGACGCCGCCCAGCTTTGGATATTGTTCCTGGCAATCGAAGAATCTCAGGTCGTAGTCATCGGTGGTGATGGGCCGGAAGACATTGTTCCAGATGATCTTGGTCGCGATATCAGGATCGTTCGGATCCAGCAACGCGAACGGCTGGCCGGCAACGTATCCTTCCAAGGTCCGATGATCATTACTGAGGCGCACCTGGGTCGAGTACTTTTCGGTCGCCTCCCGATACGGCGGTGGCCAGTTGACGCGCTGCGTATCGACGATATCCATCGACATGCCCATAGCTACGCGGTAGTACACGCCCGGCGAGACCAGGTCCTTCACCAAAGCGGCATTTTGCGGAGTGATGCGGTCGCCCGGTTTGACTTCGGCATGCGCGAAAGTTGCGAAGGCGATGGACAAGGCGATGGCGCCGGCGACGGTCCGCAACCCATTGGATTTCGGCATGAGGCGATCCTCCTCAAGACGCAAATTCATACATCTTGTAGGATTTAATTTCACGCCGCGGTAAATAGCGAGTCAAGGCACCTCGCAGCGATGACCTGCAGTGCCGATATTGATAGGAGAGCCTTACTCGTAGCGGAGTGCGTCGATCGGGTTCAGCATCGAGGCTTTGCGGGCAGGGTAGTAGCCGAAAAATATTCCCACCGCCGCGGAAAATAGAAATCCACCGATGACAGCGTTGTAGGAGAGCAGCGTCGGCCATCCTGCTAACGCCGAGATGCTTTGCGATGCGCCGATTCCGGCCAGAATGCCGGCCACGCCGCCAATCGCGCTGAGCAGAACCGCCTCGACCAGGAATTGCAGCAGAATGTGCACGCGGCGCGCGCCAATCGCCATCCGAATGCCGATCTCACGGGTGCGCTCGGTCACCGATACCAGCAGGATGTTCATGATGCCGATGCCGCCCACCAGCAGCGAGATCGACGCGACCGCGGCCAGCAACAGCGCCATTACGTGGCTGCTGCTTTCGGCGGCCTTGGCGATTTCACTCAGGTTGCGGATGTCGAAATCGTTGTCCTTGCCGGACTGGATGTGGTGGCGCTGATGCAGCGTGTCGGTGATCTGCTGGATCGCGTCGGGAATTAGTTCCTCACTGCGCGCCTCGGCGAAAATCACTTGCACCACACCGGTAAGTTTAGGCGGAGCGCCGAATGGGCTGATCACCGTAGTGCTGGCGTTGTAGATCGCGGTTGAGTTCGGCGTACTCGCGTATGGGTTCTGCAAGGTTGCCGTGGTGGATGCGACCGCCTGTGCGATCGGCGCGGCGACGCCAAGGACTTTGCGCTCGGCGGTGGTGAACGGAATCAGCACGACGTCATCCTGATCCTGGCCCATCCCGGACTGCCCTTTGGTGGCCAGCACCCCGACCACTTTCATCTGGACATTCTTCACCCGAATCGTCGTACCCACCGGGTCCTGATGCTCGCCGAAGAGATTCTGCACCACGGTGTTGCCGAGCAGGCAGACCAATGCCGCCGACCGCTCGTCCTCCGGCGTCAGCTCGCGGCCGGAGACCACCGCCCAGTCGCGAATCTGCGTATAGTTGGGCGTCACGCCGTAGATGCTGGTGCTCCAGTTCAGGTTGCTGTTTTCGACTTGCGCAGTCTGCCGATCGAGGTAACTCACCATCAAGACCGCGGGGTCATCTTTGGTGATCGCATCGCCATCCGAGGCGCGCAGGGTCGAGCGGCTGCCATAGCCATTACGCACGCCACTGGCAGTCACCGCGCCGGGCAGCACAATCAGCAAATTGGTGCCGAGGCTGGCGATCTGCTCCTTGACGGCCTGGTTGGCGCCTTGTCCTACCGCGACCATCGCGATGAGCGCGGCCACGCCGATGAAGATTCCGAGCATCGTCAGCGCGGAGCGCAGTTTGTTGCGTGCCAGGGCGCGCGCCGCGGCCCTGAGCGCCATCACGCCGAAGCGCTGCGAAGCGGCCGCCTCGCCTTCGATGGTGGCGATCGCGGTGGCGCTGGATTCTTCAGATGGAGGCGTCACGGCAGCCGCTGTCGCCGACATGACGCGATGGCGCGAGCTTTCGCGATGATCCGAAACGATGACACCGTCGCGGAGGGTGATGACGCGGTCGGCATACTCGGCAACTTCGGCGTCGTGAGTCACGAGGATCACCGTCACCCCGCGCTCGCTGTTGAGCTTCTGCAGAGTGGTCATGATGTCGGTGGAAGTGACGGAGTCGAGGTTACCGGTCGGTTCGTCGGCGAGCAGGATGGCGGGATTGTTGATCAGCGATCGCGCGATCGCCACGCGCTGCTGCTGCCCGCCCGAAAGCTGATTCGAATGACTGCGCTCACGGCCTTCGAGTCCCAGCAGCTTCAGTGAAGCTCGCGCGCGCGCCGCGCTATCAGCCATGTCGCCCGAATAGAGCAGCGGCAGTTCGACGTTCTCGATGGCGCTGGTCCGCGAAAGCAGGTTGAAGCTCTGGAATACGAAGCCGATGCGCCGGCTCCGAATTCCCGCCAGCTCGGGCTCCGTCAACGAGGCGACATCCACGCCTTCGAGCAGGTAGGTTCCGGTGCTCGGCCTATCGAGGCATCCGATGACGTTCATCAGGGTGGATTTACCCGAGCCCGAGGCGCCCATGATCGCAACGAACTCGCCGCGCTCGATCGTCAGGCTGACCCCGCGCAGCGCGCGCACCTCAACGTCGCCAAGGTGGTAAGTCTTGGTGAGGTCGCGAACTTCTATGACGATATCCGGCATGCGCTTAGAGGTGATGAGGGATCCCCATCGGAGCTCCGCCCGGCCGCCGGATACCTGCGGGGGCGGCATTGACCTGATCGATCACGACCTGATCGTCGGCCTTAAGGTCGCCGCTGACGATTTCGACCATGCTGCCGTCGTCGAGTCCGCGAACCACGTTGATGCGGCGAAGTTTGCCTCCATCAGAAACCCAGACGTGCCCATTGCGATCGGAATGTGCGGTTTTGCCTTCGCCGCCTCCACCATGATGATGCGGATGCTCTTCGGTGCCGGAAGGAGAAAATCGCAGCGCCTGGAGCGGCACTCTGAGGACGTCATCGCGTTCGGCGGTCACGATCCTCGCGTTGGCGGTCATCCCCGGTTTAAGCAGAAGTTCGGGATTGGAAACCGCGAGCACGACATCATATGTGACGACGTTTTGCACCGTGATCGGCGACTGCCGAACCTGTGCGACCGAACCCCAGAACGTCCTGTCCGGAAAAGCATCGACGGTGAAGCCAGCTTTCTGGCCGACCTGTACCGGACCGACGTCCGATTCGCTGACATTGGTGTCGACCTGCATCTTGGTGAGGTCCTGCGCAATCAAAAACAGCGTCGGGGTCTGGAAGCTCGCGGCCACGGTCTGGCCCATATCGACGTTGCGCGCTACCACGGTCCCATCGACGGGCGAAATGATGTTGGTGTAGCCGAGGTTGACCTTGGCTGCCCGCACCGAGGCCTGTTGTTGCAGGATGCTGGCCCGGTCCACGCCGACCTGCGCGACCGCCGCTTCATAGGTCGCCTTTTGGCTGTCGAGCGCGTCTTGGGAAATGACATTTTCGAGGATCAATCTCTGGTCGCGCTCGTAGGTCACCTTGGCGTAGTCGAGTGCGGCTTGATCCTTGTGCAGCTGCGCGATTCCGTTGGCGAGGTTCGCCTGCGCCTGGTCGAGGGTGACCTGGTAGGTACTCGGATCGATTTTCGCGCAGAGCTGGCCTTTTTTGACCTGCGTATTAAAGTCGCACAGCATCTGCACGATAGGCCCGGAGACGTAGGTGCCGACCTGCACCGTAACGACTGGATTGACGGTGCCGGTCGCGGTGACCGCCTGCACGATGTCGCCTTGCGTGGCGGCCGCGGTGACATACTGCGCGCCGGTGGAACGGCCCCGCAGAAAGTAGGCGCCGACCGCGACAATAATGACGGCGACGACGAGGAGTCGTACGCCCATTTTCCGAGATAGAAGCGTCATTGGGATACGTCGATTATAGGTGTCAGTGGCCCCACCGTTCCAGTAAGTTTCGATCATCTAAATAAGACGTGTTTTGAAGATGTTAGTTACGCACAAAAATCACAGGAGGCTGCGATGAGCGAGGCTCCGCCGCTGGCTGGCATCAAGGTAATTGACCTCACCCGCTATCTCGCGGGTCCGTTCTGCACCCAAATCCTCGGCGACTATGGCGCCGAGATCATCAAGGTCGAGCCGGTCGAGGGCGCGCGCGCCGATTTGGGCAAGTATTCGGGCAAGGACAACTATTTCTTCCTCAGCTCGAATCGCTCGAAGAAAAGCGTCCAGATCGATACCAAAAATGCCCGCGGCCGCGAAATCCTGATGCGCCTCATCGAAGGCGCCGATGTGCTGGTCGATAACTTCCGCCCCGGCGTGATCGAGGCGATGGGCTTCGGCTACGACGCGTTGTCGGCGCGCAATCCGCGAATCATCACCTGCAGCATTTCGGGTTTCGGTTCGACCGGGACCGCTGCGCGATTATCCCGGCTTCGATCAAATCGCACAGGGCATGTCGGGTCTGATGAGCGTGACGGGTACCGCCGAGAGTGGACCGACGCGCGTCGGCATCGCGATATGCGATCTGCTCGGCGGGATTTTCTCGGCGCAGGGAATTCTGCTGGCGCTCGAAGCGCGCCATCGCACCGGGCGCGGTCAGCGGGTCGAGACCTCGCTCCTCGAATCCATCGTCAGCATCCTGAGCTGGTCGGCGGGAATTTATTTCGATACCGGCCGCACGCCCGGACCTGCCGGGAACAATCATCCGCTCTCGTCGCCACATGGGGTGTTCAGGGCAGCGGATCGCGTGTTCAACATCGCGGTCGGCAACGAGGCGATGTGGCGCAAGTTCGTCGGCATCATCGGGCGCCCGGAGCTCGCCAATGATGATCGCTTCACCGGCACCGGCCATCGCATCAAGTATCGCGATGCGCTGACGGCCGAGATCAACCAGGCACTCGCGGCGCATCCGGCGCAGTATTGGATCGATCTTCTCAATCGCGAAGGAATTCCGGCGGGACCGATTCTGACCATCGAGGAGATGTTCAATCATCCGCAGACCGCGGCGCGCGAGATGCTGCTTAAGCTGCCGCATCCGGCGATTGGCACCTACCTGACGACCGGCCTGGCGGCGAAACTATCGGAGACTCCCGGCCACGTGACGCGTCCTCCGCTGCTGGGTGAGCATACTGAGGAAGTGCTTCTGGCGAGTGGCTGCACCTCGGAAGAGATCGCACAGCTTCGCGATGTGAAGGCGATCGGGTGACCAGAGGTATGCGGCCGATGATAGAATTTCCGTGATGGAAGCACGCCTCAGCGAACGGGACCTGCAAGCCGGTTTTCGGAATGAGCATTAAGGAGAGCGGTGTCCTTCGCGCTCCCCCTTGTCTTCGTATTCTTTGCATTTTTCCCGAAATTACCGATCCACTTTTGCAAGGCGCTCTGAACATCGTAGATCAGGGGACTATCGATCTGTCCGTACACTGCGCTAGCGGTTTGTCCGAATTCGATAGCGCTACTTCGATCTCCGAGCGCGTATTTCGTCGTGGCAAGGTTAAAGAACGCGTCTGCCTGGCCTTCCATGTCTCTTAGCTCTTCAGCAATTGTCAGAGAGCGCTTTTGGACCTGTATGGCATGGTCGTATTCCCGAAGTAATTTGTAGGCGGCGCCCAGGCGTCCCGAGGCGCGCATTTCCATGCGGCGATCTCCAATTGTCTCGGCGAGTCGCAATTGCTCCTGAAAAGAATCGATCGCATCTTCACCTCTTTTGAGCGCCAAGAAGTCATCGCTCAAGCTGCCTCGCGCCCGACATTCCGCCCTAATAATGTCTTCTTGATTCCTGAAAGGAAAAACACCCAACGGAAAGTCCTTCGCGATTTGTATGTAGGACATACACTCCCAATGATACTTGAGCGCCTTGGTCTTCTTGCCTGACACTCGGAGTAGATCACCGAAGCCACTGGTATCAGCAACTCCGAACATGACTGCATGGAGATCCTCTCGTCGCTCGAAACTGCGACGCAAGAGGCCATCAGCCTTAACGAGCTCGCCGCGCTTTAGGTGCGCATCCGCGAGTGCGTCGAGGATCCTCACTTCCGATTCGAAGACTGCTCTGCGACCCGGTCTTGGCCTTGAAAGGAATTTGACGCTATCGGCTCCGGCAGTTAGCCATGCAGTTTGCTGTATGTTAGTCAGGCGCAGCGGCGTCACCTTAATAGAGGCATCTGCATAACGAAGGCACAATTGTGCCGAATCCTCGGTTTCAGTCATATGATCAGCAGCCCAACGCTGGCCTGATTCGATATTGGCCTTCTCCATGTCAAATAATTCGAGGGCGACTGAAACGCCTCCGTCACTGAACTTATAGAGCTGGTCAGAAGCCGCGAGAATGTCTGCGTAGTATTTCGAATGACGAAACTGACCTAGCCGCAACGCAGCTTGAGAGCAGCGAGATGAAACAAAATCGTTGACTAAATCATGTAGATAGTAACGATTATGCTTGGAGTCGTGTTCGACCAAGCTAGAGCGCAAGAGAGAGGACAACGTGTTTTTACCATCCACGTTCGAAGTGCGCCAAACCGCTGAAGCCGCGAACTCGTCGAAAGTACCGGGGAATGCTCCGAGCTGGTACCAACGTTCCTTCAACTTATCGCTCAAAAGTTCTGCGCTAGTTGCCAGAGACAACTCGACACCCGTTAGGTTGAGGCGTCGTCGCGCGCTATTCATCCGAGCCAAGAACTCGGCGGGATCCAAGTTCGAAGCACTTGCCAGCGCACTCGCGGCGGTTCGCAGCGCTTCCGGAAGGTAACCGCACAGTCTACCAAGTTCGTCAGCATGCGTCCCGATTTTTGGAGCTATCTTCAGTAGCAATTGCCGAGCGTCCTGACGGGATAGTGGAGGGAGATCTTCGACGAAAATCCCGGGGAGAGTGAAATGCTCGCGAGCCGTAACAATCATCAGACAGCCAGCAGGAGGTATTAGACTCTCGACCTGCTGAACGTTTAGCGCATTGTCCATCAGAAGTAATATGCGTTTGCCGTTCAGAATTGTTCTGTAGAAACCTTCTCGTTCGGCGTTTGTTTTCGCCGCTGTGACGGTGGGATTAAAACTGCGGATCACGTGATCCATAGCTTCCACACGGGTCAGTGGGCGAACACCGGGGATGTCGCCCTTGTGCTGCGCACCCTTGAGATCAAGGTAGATCTGCCCCACGGGGTAATCTGCGGCCAAAGTATCAGCAACGGCCAGTGCGAGAGCTGTCTTGCCGATACCCCCTATTCCACGCACTCCCAACACCGTGACGCCGTTTTGCTTAACGGCGTTGACGAGTCGTTGGGTCTCCGCCTTGCGTCCTACGAAGTCTGCTGGCGGTGCGGGAAGTTGTTTGGGAATCGTGACATTCGATACCAAAGTGAAGCGGGCCTCGGAGGAACCCCGAAGCGCTCGGGCTGGAATCGGTGCCAATTCCCGAGACACTCCGAGCGGAGGGGCCTGCTCCCGTTGGCCCGTAAGATCTCGCAGAAGGATAGAGTAGTTGTTTTCAAAATTTGAATCGTCGGTCAGATCGATGTACGGAAGACCGGCAAGGAAGTCAGGGGCAGCGTCGTTCCAATTGCCTAGAAATAGGGCTCCCACTATCAGGTTGCGTTTGCAGTGCTTGGTCCAAATGGCTGTGTTGACCAGCATCGACTCCCAGCCGCTGCCGGTGGTAGCGAGACCATCCTCCATATCGTGCACTTTCGTTCTGTATTGAGGAGAGCAGAGGATCAAAATCTTGTGTGCCTTGCGAACCTCTCTCGACATGAACTCCGGTATCGTAACTCCCTCCAGGTGCCACGCATCGAGCCGCGCATCAACACCATCTTGTCTCAAGCGCGCGGCGAGGGATTTGACACGTTCGCGATAGGCGTCATTTTCCCAAGCATAAGATATAAATATCCTCTTGTGCTCAATGGCCATCAGTCAGTCAATTGTAGCAGAATGAGGCTCTGTCGTCGCGGTCGGTCCTCATCCGTTAGGCTTGTCAGTGGCGAACGAAAAGGAAAAAAGGCCGCCGCCGGGGAGACGACAGCCCCTATTTAGTACTACCCACCGAGCGACTCTACTCGCGTTCCTGGAACCCCTCGAGGTTGCGCGAGCGGCCGGTCTGGCGCAGCTTGCGTAGCGCCTTCGCCTCGATCTGGCGGATGCGCTCGCGGGTGACCGCGAACTGCTTGCCGACTTCTTCCAGCGTGTAGTCGGTCTTCTGACCGATACCGAAACGCATGCGCAGGATTTGCTCCTCGCGAGGAGTAAGCGTCGCGAGAACTTTGCGCGTTTGCTCTCCAAGGTTGCCCTGGATCGCGGCCTCGACCGGGGAGGGCGCCAACTCGTCCTCGACGAAATCGCCGAGCGAGCTTTCTTCCTCATCGCCGATGGGAGTTTCCAGCGAAATCGGCTCTTTGACGATCTTGAGAACCTTTTGGACCTTGTCGAGCGGCATTTCCATCTGCTCGGCAATTTCCTCGGGGCTTGGCTCGCGGCCGAGACGCTGCACCAGCAGGCGCGTCACGCGCAGCAGCTTGTTGATGGTCTCGACCATGTGCACGGGGATGCGGATCGTGCGGCCCTGGTCGGCGATCGCGCGCGACATCGATTGGCGAATCCACCAGGTGGCGTAGGTCGAGAACTTGTAGCCGCGCTGATATTCGAACTTGTCAACCGCGCGCATCAGACCGATGTTGCCTTCCTGGATCAGGTCGAGGAATCCGAGGCCGCGGTTGGTGTAACGCTTGGCGAGGCTGACGACGAGGCGCAGGTTGGCCTCGGTCAGTTCCTTCTTGGCGCGCCGGCTCTTGCTCTGGCCCGCCGCGATCGTCTCGAGCTTGCGTGCGTAATCCTCGCCGGTCGCCTTGACCCGTTTCTCGATCGCCTTGATGGCTTTTTGAGCATCGCGAATTCGCTGCGCGATATCGAGCAGGTTCTCGCGGCTGTCACCGACCTTGAGCACATGGCGACGATCTTCGGCCTCGCCCGCTTCCTTGATGAGTTGATTCTTGGTGCGCCCGGTCTCTTCTTCGTAGCGCGCAATCAGGCGCTCGGAGTTCAGGTACTCGTGCAACAGGCGGCGCATCTCACCGATGATGGCTTCCTGGAGGCGCGGCGACAGCGCCATGTCGCGCAGCTCCTTCTTCACCTTGTCTTTGGCGCGAAAGTAGTCCTTTTCGAGTTTGGGCTTGCGCCGCGGGCCGACCTTGCTATGAAACAACTCTTCCTCGAATTCGTTGAGGCGGTCGCGAATCTCGCTGAGCTTCTTGAGCGAGATGGTCAGCTTCTTGAGTTGCTTCTCATCGGCCTCGGGACCGCGTTCCTCGTCGGGATCGGTTGAAGGCTCGTCGTTCTCTTCGTAGATTTCACGCAGCTCGGCTTCGCCCTGGAGCACGCGCTCGGCGATCTCGATCACGCGATCGAGGGTGACCGGGGAGCCGAGAACTTCGTCCTCGACCTCAATCTCACCGGCTTCGATGCGCTTGGCGATTTCAACTTCCTGCTCGCGTGAAAGGAGCTGAAAGTTGCCCATTTCTTTCAGATAGAGGCGGACCGGATCGGAGGATTCACCGACCGACTCGGTAGCGGCGGCGGGAGCGGGAGCTTCGGGCTCGGCTTCCTCGGCCTCTTCTTCGGCGGCGGTTTCAGTTTCGGTGGTCGGGACTTCCTCGAGGACTTTGATGTCGAGGTCCTCGAAACTGTCCAAGGCGGCGCGCAAATCGGTCGGGGAGGCGACATCCTGGGGCAAGAAATCATTGACCTGATCGAACGTCAGGTAGCCCTGCTCGCGGCCCAGATCGACCAGACCTTGCAGATCTTTTCCTTCGTACTTTGGCTTCATGCTCTCAAATTTTCCGCTGGCTCCGAGATAATACCGGAGCACGCTTACCTACAAACGACCGCTGCGGAGCCGGAAGGAGCGACGAAATATGAGGCTGGCTCATCAGATTGAGATATAGAACGTAGCTGCCAGGACGGCAAGTTCCCGACGGCGAATAATCCACGTTATTCGCGCACCTGCCGACTGTCAAACCATTCTAAAGATACGACGTTGCCTCCCCCGTCAAGTTTCATCTCGCCTTCAGGCATCATCAATGGGTGAGGATTCCGCTATAGGGACTCCTACGAATGTAAATATACGCACGACAAAGCGTCTTTGCCGCGCCGTCATGCAAAAATCTTAAAAGAGCGGATCGCTGGAAGATAGAAAGAGAATTGGCGCGCATCACCTGCCGAAGCAGGCGATCCGCGCCAATTCCGGAACACGGGGTAGCATCTTAATAGCAGCTATGGCTCTCCGATGCTACCCCGCGCGCGCCTCATTCGACCGTCACCGACTTCGCCAGGTTGCGCGGCTGGTCAACGTCGGTGCCGCGCTCCACCGCGATGTGGTAGGCCATCAACTGTAGTGGCACCGTCATGAGGATGGGCATCAGCAGCGGCGACGTCGTTGGGACCTCGATGATATCGGCGGCGATGCGCTCGAGCTCCGGCGACTTTCGATCCGTGACAGCGATAATCCGGCCGTTGCGCGACTCGACTTCCTTCATATTGGACAGCGACTTTTCGTACAGATGATCATTGGGGATGAGAACGACGACCGGCATCTTGTCATCGATGAGCGCGATCGGGCCATGCTTCATCTCGCTGGCCGAATACCCCTCGGCATGGATGTAGGAAATCTCCTTGAGCTTGAGAGCTCCTTCGAAGGCGACCGGGTAGTCGATCCCGCGCCCCAGGAAGAGAAAATCCGTTGCCGAAGCATATTTGCGAGCAACTGCTTCTATGTGCTTCTCACTGCTGATGACCGCCTCGATCTGCGAAGGAATGGCGAAGGCCGCCTTCAGCAGCTCCGATACCTGCGCTTCCGATAGCTTACCCAGCTTTACGCCAAGATGTATCGCATACAGGTAATACGCCTCTATCTGAGTTATGAAGCATTTAGTCGTGGTTACGCTGATCTCCGGCCCGCATCGCGTGTATATTTGCGCATTCGCCTTCCGCGCGATCGACGAATCCACGGTGTTCGTCAGCGCGATAAGATGTGCCCCGCGCGAGGCCGCTTCCTCCATCGCAGCCAGCGTGTCCGCCGTCTCGCCTGACTGCGACACCGCAATGACCACCGTGCCCTCGCCGACCGGCGGCCGCCGATAGCGAAACTCGCCCGCGTAATCGACCTCGACGGGCACACCCGCGATCTCCTCGATGATGAATTTGCCGATATTGGCCGTTATCCACGACGCGCCGGCCCCCAGCATCACGATACGCTTGATCGATTCGGCGCCGGCGGGAGGCATCAGGTCGGTCTCAAAGCTTACCGAGGCCGAATTAGCCGATGCGCGCCCCGCCATCGTGTCGATCCATGCTTGAGGCTGCTCGGCGATTTCCTTGCGCAAATAATGCTTATAGCCACCTTTAGTAGCCACCGCCGAGCTCCATTCGACCCGCCGCGGCGCCCGCGTAACCGGGGTTCCATCGAATAACATCACTTTGATGCCCGAGGCGGTCACTTCCGCCAGCTCCCCGTCCTCCAGCACCAGCGTCATCCGCGTATGCTCCAGCAGTGCGGGGATGTCCGACGCGATAAAGTTTTCGCCTTCGCCATAGCCGAGCACCATCGGGGTGGCGGTCTTGGCCGCCACCAGCTTGTCGGGCTCGCTTTCCGACATCACGACGATCGAAAACGAGCCGCGCAGCTCACCGACCGCGGCGCGGACCGCCTCGGTCAGTCCCTTGGAGCCGAGGTTGGTAGAGCCATCGCCGGCGGGAGCGCCGCAGGTCCCGCATCCAAGATTCTCCTCGATAAGATGCGAAATCAGCTCGGTATCGGTCTCCGATTTCATCTTATGGCCGCGCGCGACGAGTGCGGCGCGCAGCGCGACGAAGTTCTCGACGATCCCGTTATGGATGACGGCGACGGGCCCGGCCTTATGCGGATGCGCGTTTTCCTCGGACGGTTTGCCATGGGTGGCCCACCGCGTATGTCCGATTCCGATATGCCCTCCGAGCGGCGCCTGCCCGACCATCGCGCGGAGGTTTTCGAGTTTGCCCTTGGCGCGCCGAATATGCATCGCGCCGTTCGCGACGAGAGTCGCGATCCCGGCGGAGTCATAGCCGCGATATTCCAGCCGCTGCAATCCTCCGATGAGGATTGGATAGGCATCCTGCTTTCCTACGTATCCAACAATTCCGCACATACAGATTCTCCTGTGACCTAACCCCTGGCCCCTTCCCCTGAAGTGGAAGGGGAAGAAGGTGGTCGAGGCCGTCTTTCGTAATCCCCTCTCTCGCGATGCGAGAGAGGGTGGGCGGCGCAGTTGTCGCTCCTGGATTTCGCGACAACTGTGACGACCGGGTGAGAGCCGGAGGGCGTCCGCGCCCGACGGTGGCGGGCGCTCCACGCACTCCGATGCTCTCTTCTTTGTCATCCCGAGCGCCCCGCGCACTCGATGCACCGCACTCAAGGACGTTCCCCGATGCGGTACGGTTGCGCGTCGGCTTGAGATGACGCCAAATTTCCTACCCTGTCATTCTAAGCGGACCCTGCCGCCGCGCGCGAAGAATCTCCGCGAAGCGACGTTCCGGAGCCTCGCACGTTCGAATGACGATTATGTGTGGGGGAGAGTTTAGAAATTCCTGATGTGAAGCCACTCCGCTTCACCCACTTGAGCCGGGATTTGTCGTGCGGTCACCCGCGCGGTTTGTCCGACTCTGACGATTGTGGAACCGGGAAGCCATCCGCCGAATCTTTCGATAAGCTTCCACCTCGTTAACTCGCGCGATGCGCGAGTCTGGCGCTACTCTCGGTAATTATGGACGAAAAACGCCGCTTCTTCATCATCTCTCCTGCGTCTTACGTGGGAGAGACAAGAGTGAGGGTGTCTTTCTATGCCGCTATCGATGACCTCCTCGAATAACTCGGGCGCGCTGCCCTGTACAAATATTGTGACTTACCGTCAGACCTGAATCAATTTGTTTCTGAAGAACGTTTTCGCGATGCTTCCCCACGGGAACGCATCGCGAGTTTGTGGTAGGTTTTCGCCGGCCGTCACGCGGCTCGGCTTAGTACCGTCATTGCGCCGCCGTTCAGAAAGGATTTCCCGGCCGGGCAGCGATTTTCCAGGTCTTCGGTAATCGTTCTGCACATTCCTACTAGAAATTGGCAAATGCGCTGAAAAAACTCGACCTCTTCGAAGTCGAACCTGGGAGGGCCTAACGAAATGTCCATTGGATCTCTCGTCCAAGCATTTCCACGCAGTCGTGCAAATAACGCGTCGGCTTGCCGACGAGATGCTCGGTACGGATGCCAGCAACCAAAAGAATGTCTGTAGTTGATCATGTTTCGCATGTAAGAGAGCCACCCGCCATTCTGCCGAGTTCCAGATGACAGTGCGGCGGCAAGTTCGTCGAGTTTTAGGGACACTTCCTGATACTGGTTTTGATTCGAGGCGAGAATGTCCCTGCTTAGCTTTTTGATAACGGCTAGAAATCCAATCCACATCGCCTCATGTACGCCAGAGCCTTGACCTCGAGAAGAATCGCAGACAAGTTGATCCCCGTAGGGCCCCAGCACGTATGAACATCGATAGTTTCCAGCTGCAAAAGAGTGGGCGCCCTTCATACCGTATATTTGCGAAACGCGGTCTACGTCTCTCGCGGTCACAGTATCTATCTGCGTATAGCTGACTCCTAGAACCCTCATTAACGCCTGCGCCGCGAAAAATGCCGCATAGTAGGTTTGAATTAGAAGCCAAGCAGTCGAGTTCGGGAATACGGGACTGCGCGTGATTACCGACATCGTCTCGAATGCCGCTGTCGACATTCGATTGTAGTCGAACGCCAGAGCGCGCAAGAATTTCGTTGCGTCCGAAATTACTATTGTTGCGCTGTTTGGCTGAAGCGGTTGGAGTACTTGATACTCGCGAAGAGTGAACCAATCCTGAAGACCAAATTCTGGTCGGCCATTCACGGCGTTTATATTTGCAGCCCAAAACGGTCTTAACGCGTCAGCGATGACTGGCATCGGGATTCTAGAGAGTGAACGACTTCGTGAAGAGATTGAACAAAACATCATGCAATGATCTAACGCTGGACCCAGGCTTCAAGAACGTCGATCCCTTAACCTTGCCAAAAATTGGGGCTAGGACAGCAGAAAAGTTTTCCGTTGTATAAGTCGCTGCGAATCGGTCTTTGACCCGCTGCGCGACTTCAGGGAAGAGGGACATTATCGCGCGAAAAGTGATTGGATTTACCAAGCTTTTGCGGGCCGCCATGGATTCCAGACCGACTGCGAACGCCTCTAGATAGTTCCGAGTGGTTAGAAATATCATTTCTGTATCGGCCTCGCCGAATGTAGGAATGAGAGGCTTGAAGGCGGCATTGAACGATACGCGCGTGAGCTTTCCGGGTACTTTTGACGCGGGACTAAGCAATCCCAACAGTGGGCTCTTGGGATCAGCAGAAAATCTGTCAAAAGTGTCACGAAGAAGCTGCTCGGCGTCGTTTTCGTATTCCGCTAGGCTCTTTATGTCAAGGAGAAGTTCATTCGGCACCGGCCGTTGCTTAGTATTAATGTCAATGAATAACCGCGACTCTTCTGTCCTATCCAGATTGTTGTAGATAACGACCGGAACTCGCAGTACCGTCTTCGCGAGAGAGAATCCGTACACGCGATGTTGACCATCGAGTATCAGAAACGCGCGTGGGGTATCCAGAAAATCGATGGTCTTGTTTTTTCGATCATATCTGAGCTCAGCATCGGCTTGCGCCGAAAGCACTATCGCGCTCGGAATACTGTTCTTCGAGTTGTCAATATAATCTGCGATCTCTTGCGCTCGCTTCTTGTCAAGAATTCGTTGAAATCCCTTCTGGGGATCTTCGTCACGGGTCGTAACGAACGCCGTTCGCGCCAGCACGTCGGTCGGCATTGTTAGACTATAAAATTGAAACCGGTTTTGCTGTATGAGGCTCACCGAGTAGCGGTGACGGGTCGGGTTGCGTGGTGCTATTTCTACAGCCATTTTGCGGAGATGCCCTTTTGTTTTGACCTGGCAATAATTATTAACAACGAGACTCAAATGTGAGAAGAGCTGCGCTGAAGTTCGTGTGCGACTGTGCAATCCGCACCAGGCTTTTGGCGCAACACTCATCGATGAGAAATTTCACGCCGCAACTTCGCGCGGCCTCTGCGCGATGTGCCACGGATGACGCGGAGGGCGGCCGCGACGCGGATATGCGGCGGAGTAGATCTTCGCGATTTCGAGGTCCTGTGCTTGGAGAGAGGGATACTCCTCGAGGAATTCGGCCTCATTTGGCTCCTGTTCAAGCATCGCGGCGATTTCGTAGACGCCGATCCTGGTGCCTTTGATGACTGGCAGGCCGCCGCGGATTTCTGGATCTGAAACCACCTTGCGCTTGGCTGTCTGAAGTTTCGCGAGCCGCGTCCGGATCGTGCGGAACGCGGACTTAACCTGGAAGACGCATCCGCCAATGTCGAGAGCAGTACTCGCGCGAAGCGACTCGCCGAGCTTCTTTCGGAGCTGTCGCTTTGCCGCGGAGGTCAGCCTGACGAATCCTGAATCTAGCCGGCCAATCAGATAGAGGAAGACGAGATCTTCGAGATCCAAAGCGCGACCTTTACGGTTTCGCGCCGCGCCAAGAGGGCCTTCATCGATTGCCTTCTGAACGAAACGCACCGGCAGATCGATGATTGCTGCGGCCTCGGTGGGGGTGAATTCTTTCATATAATTAATCCCTTATGCAGGATCGATTATACGCCGAGTGGAGGGCTCAAGAGAATCGCCGCGCGTAGGCCCTTCGCCGGATTCAGAGCGACCGCTCGGACGCGCCTCGCGGTCGAATCGCTGCGCGTAGATCCTTTCTGGAGACGCTCGCGACACGCGAGCTTGGCGACTCGGCGGCCTTGCTGAGGATGACAAGCGCGAGAAGAAGGCATGGGCCAGATAGAAGAATCGTAGTTTCGAAAGGACCCTCATCCGCGCCATCGGATGGCGCGAGCTCTCCTTCCGAGAGAGGCGATCGCCTCGACAGAATCGGCTTTTGAGTCATCTGCTGCTGAGGCTTGCTCGCGCCGGCGAGGCAATGAATACGCCCGTTGTTCGTTAGTCAGCGCTGCAGAGCTCTCGATGCGCCTCGCGAGGCGCGGGGAAGTTTCCGGCCCACAGTCGGAAGCGTGAGGGTAAACGCAGTTCCACCCTGCGCGCTCGCCTTCACCGCGATCCTTCCCCCATGATCTTCGATTATCGAACGCGTGACCAGCAGCCCCAAGCCCATTCCGTGGGATTTGGTGGTGACAAACGGTTCGAAAAGGCGTTCCTTTACCGATGGATCGATACCCGGCCCGCGGTCAATCACTGCGACGTCGATCCATCCCGGCTTCTCCGGCGCTATCTCGATAGTCACCTTGCGGTTGGCAGTTTCGACCTTCGCGGTGGCATCGAATGCGTTCATCAGCAGGTTCAGAACGCATTGCTGGAGCAAAATCCGATCTCCATACACGGTGAGGGACGATTGGCGCGCCGGGATTTCGATGCGTATCTTGCGCAGTGCGGCCTCGCTAGCGAGCAGCGCAACGACCTCACTAACCAGCGCGCCGATATCGATCGAGGTTTTTTTTGCGCCATTGCCCTTGAACAAAGCCCGGACCCGCCGGACGATCTCACCCGCTCGCTTGGCATCTTCAATCGCATTGTTAACCGCTCTCGTGGCTAGCGCGGGATCCGGATTTCCTTGCGAGACCAAGCGTGCCAGCCCACCCAGATTACTGAGGACTGCTCCAAGGGGCTGATTGAGTTCATGAGTCAACGACGCGACCAGTTCACCCATCATGCTCCGGCGCTGTGCGAGCGCGAGCTCCTCGCGAACCAGGCGGGCTGCCTCCTCCGCTTGCTTCCTTTCGATCGCGGCTCCGAAAATTCGCGCAACCAGCGCGAGCTGCTCCACGAGCTGGGGACTCCAGCTACGTGGAGAGCGAAACCTTCCGAAACTAGCGCCTCCGATAACTCGACCGCCAGCCCACATCGGGAACACCGCGGATGCCTTGGGGCCGTATCGACGCACGAATTTCTTGAAATCCGCCAGATCGACAGGGATCTCGTCCGGATGAGAGAACACCACCCGATTGCCCGCCAGGACCCACTGAGTTGTTTCCCGAAGCAACTTTTCCGGATCGTATTTCTTTGGGAACGGCGGAACATTCTCCCGCAACCAGGTATGCGAGGTGCGCACCTGCGAGCCAGGTGCGTCGCGCTCATAGACTGCGCTGCGGTCGAGATCCAGAGCGAGGCAAATCCTGCTCAGCCACGTATCTATTTCATTATCGACCGCTTCCGCCAGCGTTTGTGCCATCGCGGCAGAGAGTTCCCCCACCAGAGATTCGAACCTCTCCGCCTCGCGGCGTTGCCGGTCATTGGTTCGGCTCGGATTGCGGGGGGCCGGGTTAGGGTTTCTTGCTGGCCGATTCACAATTAGGCACGCGGACCACGCGGGAACGTGATTATCTCAGGAAGTCACAATGCTCTTCATTGGTGGTTTTGCGTCATCTTTATAACAGAAAAGCCAGCCGAATTGATCAGGCCAAATGCGGAAATTTGGTCGCCTCGGTCACCGAATTTTGCGCTCGGGAATCGGGCGTCTGCTAGCGTGGATTATTTCGGCCGCGGGGCAGTGGCCTTTCGAATCGCCCGCAACAGGGCGGTTTCATCGAAGGGTTTGAAAAGGCACGCGATCGGCTTGGCTTCTCGCATCCGGCGTCGGGTGTTTTGGTCATCGCGGCCGGTCATCAGGATCGTGGGCACCTGCGAACCTGCATTGGCCAAATGCTGACAGAGTTCGATGCCGCTCATCCCGGGCAGATACACATCGGATAGCACGCAGGTCGCGCGATCGAGAGTTTCGAGGGCGGGCAAATCTTCCGCACTCGCGAGTGCGAGTACTTCGAATCCCAGAATCTCCAACTGAGTTTTCAACGCGCGACGAATGGAAATGTCGTCGTCGATCACTATCACTGTAGTCTTCTGACTGCTTGCCAACGATGGTCCCCGAGGTGCCGACCCCCGTATGCCTTCGACCCAATATGCCCTGCGAAGCAACCGCGCGGCCATTGTACCAAGGTCCCATCGACGGCATGGGACTAACGTCCCATATTCTTCCGCTCCAAAAACCATCACCATCGCCCTCGATTGACCGAAATGTGACGGGATCGAAGGAAATCCATCAACATTGGAACGACTTGGAGATGACCATGATTCGCCGAATGAACCTACGGAAAATTCTTGCCGGCGCGGCGTCGGCAACGCTGCTCGCATCGATGCTCGCGGGGTGCTCCCAAACCGCGGCGCCCGAACCAACCATTATCCAGCGCGCGCAGGGCGAGACCGTGGCACCCCCGCCGCCGACCGGATTCCTCGGTAGCGATTACTCATTGCTCAAGCCTCCCGCTGAGGGATCCGGGCAGAAGGCGATGCTGGCCTATACCGACATGAGCGCGAACTTTACTTCCTACAACAAGATCATGATCGCCCCGGTCACTTTCTGGGCTGCCGATGATTCGAAAGTATCCGCCGCCGACCAGCAGAATCTGTGCAACTACGCATTCAATACCTTCACCACGGACTTCAGTAAGAATTTCACCATCGTCGATCAGCCCGGCCCCGGGGTCGCGAAGCTTTCCATCGCGCTGACTGACGCCACCGCGGCGGTTCCCGGTTTACGCAGCATTTCGGTGGTCGTTCCGCAGGCCCGCGTGCTGAGCGCCATCAAGATGGCCGGCACCGGCACCTACGCCTTCGTCGGGTCGGCCCAGGGTGAAGCCAAACTCACGGATTCGGTATCCGGACAGTTGCTCGCCGCATGGGCGGACAAACGGGTCGGAGGCACTTCGATCACGAACGTCGACGTCTTCCAGTGGGGCGACGCTGAAAACGCCATCAACTACTGGGCCAAGGGACTCGATGAGCGCCTGGTGACTTTGGGTGTTCAACATAACGGCGCAGTCGCATCAAACTGACAGTACGGAATCGACCAGCAAAGGATAAACGTGGTCCGATAACCGGACCGCTAACTAAGGAGAGAGGAAAACCATGGGTAACTTCAGAAAACGTAGCACCATAGCTATGGGATTCGTGTCGGCGGCTCTTATGCTCTCGCTGGCGGGATGTGCGGCAACCCCGGCGCCCGCAGCGGATCCATCACTGAATAAGACCGAGTTGAGTTTCAACATCAACAAATGCGAAATGCTCGGTGCCGGCTTGTACAAGTGTCCCTCGATCGACAAGCCGATCTGCAACCCTGACTATGCCGGAACTCCGGTCGAGTGTTTGCACACCGATAAGAACGGCAACATCACCATTCAGCAGTTGCAAACTCAATAAGACCGTCCCGGGCCGGCATTGGTCTGAATCAACCGCAGACTTGAGATAAGCCAGCGCGGGCCGGCCCAGACCTATCCCACGTCCGCCCAAGGAACCACTACTATGCGTAGTTTGAAAATGGCCCTCGCGATCTCATTAGCGATGGGGCTCCTATTCAACATGACTGTTGCCCCGTCGGCGCGGGCGCAGGAAAAGAAGCCTAACATCATCGTCATCATGGCCGATGATATCGGCATGTGGAATCTTGGCGCCTATCATCGCGGCATGATGGCGGGGCGGACGCCGAACCTGGACAAGCTCGCCAAAGAAGGCATGATGTTTACCGACTACTATGCCGAGGCTAGCTGCACGGCGGGTCGCGCGAACTTCATCACCGGCGAATTGCCCATCCGCACCGGCATGACCACAGTCGGTCAAGCGGGCGCCAAGATCGGTATTCCGGCAGAAGCGGTCACCATCGCCACCGTGCTTAAGTCCATGGGCTATGAAACCGGCCAGTTCGGCAAGAACCACCTCGGCGATCGGAATGAATTTCTGCCGACGGTCCACGGCTTCGATGAATTCTTTGGCTATCTCTATCACCTCGATGCGATGGAAGACCCGGCACATCCTAACTATCCGCAGAACCTGCTCAATGTGGTCGGGCCGCGCAACATGGTTCATAGCTGGGCGACCGACACGGACGACGCCACCGAGATGCCGCGCTGGGGCAAGATCGGCAAGCAGAAGATCGAAGACGCCGGTCCACTCTATCCGAAACGGATGGAAACAGTTGATGACGAGATCCGCGACCTGAGTCTGAAGTTCATCGATAAAGCCCATAGCGATGGCAAGCCGTTCTTCGTCTGGCTCAATCCGACCCGGATGCACATCGTCACGCATCTCTCGCCGAAGTACGAAGCGATGCGTAACTCCGAGAATGGCTGGTCGGAAGAGGAAGCCGGCATGGCTCAGCTCGATGACGACGTCGGGCTGGTGATGAAGAAGCTCAAGGACCTGAGTGTGGACGACAATACCATCGTAGTGTTCACCACCGACAACGGTACTGAAGTCTTCACCTGGCCCGATGGCGGTCAGACCCCGTTCGCGCAGTCGAAGGGGACGGTCCTCGAGGGCGGTTTCCGGGTGCCTTGCCTTCTGCGCTGGCCCGGCCACACGCCGGCAGACTCCGTCCAGAACGGCATCTTCTCGGGCCTGGATTGGCTTCCGACCTTCGCCGCGGCGGCCGGCGATCCGAACGTCACCCAGGAGTTGCTCAAGGGTAAGACCTTCGGCGACCGGACCTACAGGAATCATCTGGACGGTTACAATCAGATGGCCGCCATCACCGGCAAAGGCCCATCCACACGTCACGAAATCTTCTACCTTGGTGAGAGCACGGTGGGTGCGGTGCGCATCGATGACTATAAGTATCGTTTCATTGACCAGCCGGGCGGTTGGTTGGGTGAAAAGACCCATCCCGACGTGCCGGTAATCACCAACCTGCGCCTCGATCCGTTCGAACGAACAGGCTGGCCTGAAGATCTGACCAAGCAAGGTTCCGAACAATATTTCGATTGGTTCAAGTTTCAGTTCTGGCGGTTCGTGTTCGTCCAGCAGTTGATGGCCAAGGAAATCCAGACCTTCCTCGAGTACCCGCCGATGCAGCGCGGCGCGAGCTTTAACCTCGACGCCCTGAAAGCTGAGATGGCGAAAAGAATGGCCGAGGCAGAGGCGGCGAGCAAAGGTACCGGCCAATAGCCTCGACGGTTCAGACAGTCATCGCAACGACGGTCCAGTGAGTTGAGGATCCAGTGCAATCAGCTGAGCGACAAATAGAGACAGTTTGCGGCGTCGAGCGCCGTCCGGCGGTCGGAATCTCATTTGCAGATCGCCGGACGGAGGTTCCATTGTCGGCGCAGCGTACCTGGATGAAGTATGCGCGCGCGCAGCGGATGGTTGGTTGCAATAAATTGCTACGACGTCTGACAGTTGGCGTCTTCGCGAGGCTGGAGCTCCTGATCCTCGGAGGCCACAAGAATCCTGAGACCCTAAGCAAAATAAAGCGTTGCCGTCGCGACGCTGAGTCGTTGCTGACCGGGAATGAGGCCTTTTTTCTTTATTCTTCGGCTCGAGCTCAGTGCGATCTTAACGGCGCGATGGCTGAGCTTGGGGTTTTTCAGGGCAGCTCGGCGCAAATTATTTGCGAAGCGAAAAAGAGTCGCCCACTCTATTTGTTCGACACGTTCGCGGGGATGCCGGATCCGGGACCGAATGAGACCGATTTCCTGAAGAAGGGACAATTCGCCGCGGGTCTTTCGCGGGTCAAGAACCTGCTCCGCGGGTATGACAATGTGACGTTCTGCCCGGGAGAATTTCCCAAGTCCGCCGCTAGCCTTCCTCCGGCACGCTTCAGCTTCGTTCATTTGGACGCGGATTTGTACTCCAGTACTTTGGCCGGCCTGGAGTATTTTTATCCGCGGATGCTGCCGGGTGGCATCATCATCACGCATGACTACTCGACTCTGCCCGGCGTCGCGCGAGCCTGTGCCGAATTTGTAACCGAAAAGCGCGCCGCTTCGATCATCGAATTGCCGACCACGCAAGCGATGATCGTAGTGCGGGGCTCCTAGCGGCATCGCGACCAAGGACTATCGGAGTGATGTCTCAATTTGCGCGGTTCCTTGCTCTGATCGCAATTCTTGTCTTGGCGGTTACTCGCCCCGTTGCCGCGCAGGACACGGAGAGCAAATCGCTTGATGAAGTTAACAAGGAGCTGTCGAACCCGATCTCCAGTATCTGGGCGCTCCAGCTTCAGGAAAACACTTATTGGCTTAACAAACCGGACCGTAATCTCGTGAATCTGCAGTTTCAACCGGTTCTGCCGCTGGCCCTCACCGATGACTGGAATCTGATCACACGGCCGGTCTTTCAAGTGATGAACTCCACGCCCTATGTGAATCAGAGCGGCAATCTTCATCGGGTCACCGGCTTCGGCGATACCATCCTCGCGACATTGCTGTCGCCCAGTCCCAAGCTTGCGGGGCCATGGCTCCTGGGGCTTGGGCCAAGCTTCATTTTTCCCTCCGCGACCAATTCGCGGCTGGGACAGAACAAATGGCAGTTTGGACCTGCGGGAGTGCTTGGATATCTCGGCGACAAATGGCTCGCGGGAGTCTTTCCACAACAATGGTTCTCGGTTGGCGGCAATGGCTCCCAGACCGTAAGTCAGATGAACATTCAGTATTTCTTTGTTTACCTGCCGGGCGACGGATGGGGAATCGGCACCTCACCGAATATCCTGGTTAATTGGTACGCCAACAAAGCCGGCAATATGCTGACCGTCCCGGTCGGACTGAATGTGAGCAAAGTGATCAAGCTTGGACCTTTGCCGGTAAAGCTGCAGTTTCAGGGACAATACATGCCGGTTCACCCGGACGGGTTCGGACAAAAATGGAACCTCCAGTTTGCGATAACTCCTGTCATTCCGAAACTCGTCAAGGGAAACCTCTTAGGCTGAGCAGGGTTTAAACACAGAATGAGGTCAAAGGGATTGTGAAAAAAGTGGCTCTTGCGGTCAGTCCAGCCCAACCGTGCCGAACTGCTCGCGTAAGTGTATCGCTGGCTATGGCTGTCGTGTTGAGTGTCATGCTGTCGGCGCACCAGGTGTGGGGCGCCGCGTTGGAGCTGTATGAAACCGGCGCACCCGATCTGGGAACGGCAAGCGCCGGACGCGCGGCGATGGCGGCCGATGCTTCGACTGCGGCCTCCAATCCTGCCGGCATGACTCAGCTCGACCGAACCCAACTGATGGGCGCGGCGGGAGCGCTGCTTCCTTCGACCAACTTCGACGTTGCGCCGCAAACGACGACCTCGGGCGGTGGTGGTGGTAATGCCGGGGTATTCACGCCCCTCGGGTCGTTCTTTTTTGTCTACAAACTTTCCGAGAAGATCCGAATCGGCATTGCCACCTATTCAGACTACGGCCTTGGTGTCGATTTCGGTAAAAAATGGGCGGGACGTTACTACCTGACCCAAGAGTCTATCTTCAGCAGCAAGGTCAGTCCCGAGATCGCGTATGCGGTGAACGAATGGCTTTCAGTGGGAGCAGGCTTCAGCTTTGGCGTCGGCCGCCTCGGCTTTCAATCAAAGATTAACAATGCGCTTCCGCGCGTGCAGGATGGCGGCCTCTCGCTGGAATCATGGGACGAGGCTTTCGGTGGTAATGTCGGATTCCTCGTTACGCCGATCAAGCAACTTCGTCTCGGATTTATCTATCAGTCACCCGAGGACTACAAATTCGGCTTTCGTCCGCACATCACTGGACTAGGTCCGGTCACTGAAGCGATTCGCAACCGAATCGGCGGAACCAAGATCAATATTCCTTTGACCGAACCGCAACGAATTATGGCCAGCGCGCTGTATGAGCTTACTCCTAACCTTAGTCTGATGGGTAACGTCGGATGGCAAAATTGGTCGGCCTTCGGGGAGTTTCCAGTTGGAATCTCCGCGATTAACCAGCGGAGCGTCGAAACTAATCTGCATTTCTCGGACACCTGCTCAATCGCGATCGGCCAGCAATTTCGATTTGCCGAGAAGTGGCTATGGTCGGCAGGATTCGCGTATGACAGTTCGCCGGTGTCGAAGACCAACCGCAGCGCCGTGCTCGCCATCGATCGCCAGCTCCGCTACGGGACCGGGATTCAATATGAGGTAAATAAAGACGTGACGGCAGGCGTCGCGGCCGAGCTTCTGGATGCGGGACCCGGACCGTTCAGTAACAGACGGGGGCCGCTCGCCGGAACCCTGCAAGGACATTATTCGACCAACTATCTCAATTTCGTCGGCGTCAACGTGATCTGGAAATTTTAGTGAAGGAAAAGGGAATGAGAATTACCAATCTGATTTTAGTGGCCGCGATCGTGACCCTGGCGGGATGCGTTCCGCAATCGCAATACAACCAGGAAGCTCAACAGAACCAGCAGCTGCTGTATCTGAATGGCACCTATCAACAGCTCAACCAAAACCTGCAGACTGAGGTTTCCGCCAACCAGGTTCAGATCAAGCAGTTACAGAACCGTCTTGAAGTTACGATGGTGAACTCCATTCTCTTTACAGAAGGCGGATGGGAGGTTCATCAGCAGGGCCGGCAACAATTAGCCAAGGTTCTGCCGGCATTGCAGGGCCTTTCCGGTAAACAGATCGTAATTCAAGGATTTACCGATAGCCTGCCGATCGAGCGGCCGCTCTCAGAGCGTTTCCCCACCAACTGGGATCTGGCCGCGGGTCGCGCGGTCTCGGTGGTTCGCTACTTCGAGGAGCAAGGAATCGATGCTAACCAGCTATCGGCCGTCTCTTTCGGCAGGTATCATCCGGTCGCGCCGAATGATACCCCGGAGGGGCGTGAGAAAAATCGTCGCATCAACATCGAGATCCAGGATCAGATGCCGTAAGTCTTGGTGATAGCAGTGAGAGAGCCAGCGGCCGTGCATTATGACACGGATAATGCTTTAAGGGCGGTGCTTTGAGGCGGTGTTCAACCAACCTTTAGCCGACGGCGCTATTATCGCGTGTCTGCACTGCGACCTGTTGCAGCGCCTTCCCGACCTCGCGCCCGGCGCGTCGGCACGATGCCCGCGCTGCAACAAGGAGCTATGGCGGCGTCGAGAGGACTCGGTTAATCGAACCCTCGCACTGACCATCGGGGCTGCCATCCTCTATGTCATCGCCAACTCGGTTCCGATGCTAGGTCTCACCATCGTAGGGCGCGACGCCTCTACTACCGTCATCGGGGGCGCCCGACACCTATGGGAAAATGGGCAGGTGTTGGTCGGAGTATTAGTTCTCTTCACCGCGGTAATCGCGCCGGCGCTGCAGATCGGCTTTATGCTGATCATCGTGCTGGCGGTCGACTTCAAGCGCACGCCGCGATGGATCGGGACGCTGCTCCGCTACCATCCGGCGACGCGCACCTGGAGCATGATCGAAGTCATGATGCTTGGCGTCCTGGTCGCCCTCATCAAGATCGCTGACTATGCGACGGTAATTCCCGGGGTGGCTTTGTTTGTGCTCTGGTCGCTGGTCTTCCTGCTCGCTGCCATCCAGGCGAACTTCGATCCTCGGCTGGCATGGGATCAGATTGAATGGGCCACGGGACGAACCGCCCCAAACACTGCTGGTGAGCGGAGAGTGGAGACCTCATTATGAGCGTCGGTGCCCTGACCGCGATGCAACAGGGTCTGCAAAGTTGTGAGACTTGCGGACTGCTCTCGCGTCCAGCGGCCGGCGATGACGAACCTCGCTGCCCGCGCTGCGACGAGGAACTGGCGTTTCGCAAGCATGACAGCATCCAACGCACCTGGGCTTACCTGATCGGCGCGGCAGTCTGCTACATCCCCGCCAACGTCCTACCCGTACTTACCACGACCACTGCCGGTGGCGCCGATTCCGATACTATCCTGCAAGGCGTCGTATTGCTCTGGTCACCGACCGGCTGGCCCTTGTCAATCATCGTGCTGGTCGCGAGCATAATGATCCCTAGCGCGAAGATCCTGGCGCTTGGCTACCTGCTGGTGACCACCCAGCGTGGATCGATCAAGAACAATGCGCAGCGAATCAGGCTTTACCGGATGGTTGAGTTTATCGGTCGCTGGTCGATGGTTGACGTTTTCGTCGATACTTTCACCGCGGCACTCATTCAGCTGCAGCCGCTGATGTCGGTAGAACCGGGCCCGGGCTTGCTCTTCTTTGCGGCCGTGGTCGTCTTGACGATGCTGGCGGTCGAGTCCTTCGACCCGCGGCTTATCTGGGATTCAGCAATCCCCAAAGAGGTTCAGTATGCCTGATCCCGGCGCGCCAACACCTTCGGTTCCTGAGTCGAAGGCGGTTCCCAGGAGTCGCACCCGGCTATCGCTGGTCTGGATAATTCCGATCGTGGCCGCGCTGGCGGGCGTGTGGATAGCAGTCACGAGGATCCTCAGCGAAGGACCCAAGATCACGATCGTTTTCCAGTCGGCCGAGGGCCTTGAAGCGGGTAAGACCAAAATCCACTACAACGGCGTCGATATCGGTACGGTGACGACTATCCGTCTGGCTGATGACCATAAGACTGTCATCATCAACGTGCAGATGGCGCCTAAGACGGAATCGTTTCTATCGCAAGACACGCAGTTCTGGGTGGTGCGGCCGCGCATCTCCGGCGCTAATGTGTCGGGACTCGGGACTCTTATCTCCGGGGCATACATCGGACTCGAGATCGGAACTTCAACGGAAACCAAGCGCGAGTTTGTAGGCCTCGAGACTCCGCCGATTGTAACCGGCGAGGTTCCCGGGCGGCTGTTCAGGCTCAAGACCTCCGACCTGGGCTCGCTCGACGATGGTACGCCGATATTTTTTCGCCGCCTGCAAGTGGGACAGGTCGCCTCCTATGAGCTTGATCCTGATGGCAAGGCGCTAACCGTTATCGCTTTCGTACGCGCGCCGTACGATCAGTACGTGAACCCTAACACGCGCTTCTGGCATGCGAGCGGAGTCGATGTGTCGCTCTCCGCGACCGGCCTCAAAGTACAGACCCAGTCGATGCTGTCCATCTTGATTGGCGGCGTCGCGTTCGAGACCGCGGCCAGCGATCCGGTGCTTCCGCCCGCGGAAGCCAATAGTGTCTTTCCTTTGTTCGAAAGCCGTGACGAGGCCTTTAAGGCGCCGCCGCGAGAGCCTCAGACCTATGTGCTCAACTTCAAGGACTCGGTTCGTGGTCTATCGCCTGGCGCACCGGTCGAGATGCGCGGCATCCAGATTGGCGAGGTGGCTGACGTTCGGGCGCAGTTCGATGCCAAGACCGCGAAGTTCTCGGTGCCGGTGACTATTCATCTCGACCCGCAGAGACTCGGAGTCAAAGTCCTCGATTTGCCGGCTGGAACCGATCTCAGAGCCGTTCGCCGAAGGTTCATCGACACTCTGGTAGCTCACGGAGTCCGAGCGCAGTTGCAGTCTGGAAATCTCCTGACCGGATCCGCGATAGTCGCCTTCGATTTTTTCCCTGGCGCGCCTCCTGCCACCGTGGATTGGTCGCAGGATCCGGTGCAGTTGCCAACGATGCCTGGTCAACTTCAGACGATGGAAGCGAGCGTCGAAGGCATCATCAAGAAAGTGAACAAACTCCCCCTGGACCAGATCTCACAAAGTCTGTTGAAGGCGATGGGTGACCTCGATCTGACCCTGGTGAGCGCGCGCGGTACCATCGATAACGCCGGTACGGTCGTCAAACCGAATTCCCCGCAGGCTCAACAACTGGATAGCACGCTGGAAGAGGTTCGGCGGGCCGCGCGCTCGGTGCGGGTGCTCGCGGACTATCTCGATCGCCATCCTGAGGCGCTAATTCGTGGCAAGAAAGGGGAGCCAAAATGATGCGGGCTCGAATTGCACTCCTGCTCACTTTCGGAGTCGTCACAGCGATAGCCGCCGGTTGCAGCCCTACCGCTCCGTCGCGGTTCTATACTCTCGATTCAACCGCGCCGGCGGGGGCGGCACTCCCGGCGCCTGCTTCCGTCATGATCGGATCGGTCGCGGTACCCGCCTCGGTCGATCAGCCACAGTTTGTGGTTCAAGTCGCTGCCAACCGGGTTGAAATCGACGAATTCAATCGCTGGGCCGCGCCGCTCAACGACAGCATCGCGCGTGCCGTCGCCGGTGACCTCGCCGCGCAACTCGGCACACCCAATGTGGCGACCACGCGGCTGCCAAACTTCAACCCGGACTACGTGGTCACGATTGAGGTCCAGCGCTTCGAATCCACCCGCGGCAAGACCGCGCTCATAGACGCGGTGTGGTCGGTGCGTAAGACCACGACCGGTGAAACTCTTTCCGGCCGCAGCACCGCGCACGAGGAGGTGCAGGGCGACAGTTTCGATGCGCTCGCGGCCGCACATAGCCGGGCACTCGCGACGGTCAGCAACGACATCGCCACGACCATCCGGGCCGAGGCAAACGAGAAGCAATAACGATCCGAGGTCCAACGCGATTGCTTGTGTGGGGCGTTGGCCGATCATCGTCATCAAAAAGGATGGAATTTGTATGAAGTATCTTACGGGAAAGCCATTGGTTAGGAGCCGCCGGGCCCGATCCTTGTTAACCTCTATAGCTGTAACACTTGTAGCGATCCTTTTCCTCCAAGGGTCGGGACGCGCCCAGGGCGTCGTGCTGCCTCTACCGCCGGAGGATCAACAGACAATCACGGCTCAACTCGGCCCCGGCGTGGTTGGTAGCGCGCTGCCCAGCGTTGCTATCGGAGATGCTTCAACTTATTTCCCGCTTCAAGATAGGGCTCCGACCTATCAGGTCACGGGCGGCCGCAATGCCGGGAACACGCAGACGCTGGCGCTGGTTAAGACTCATCGGGCGAACGGCAAGCAAGCTTGGCGCTTTCAAATGTCGCCTTCGCTCGCAGGCTTTATCCGTCAGACTCCCGAAGGCGATCTTGTGATGCCCGCCGTCAACGATCCAGGCGAAGGTGTGGTAGTTGTAACTACGCCCGCCAACCCATTCGTACCCAGAGGCATGCAACCGGGTGAGACGCGCGCATACTCGCAGCAGGTCTCGGTCAATTACCTCGATGATCCGACCGACCAAAGATACTCTGGGACCTTGAACGGCACCTATACCTACGTCGGAACCTATCAGGTAACAGTTCCGGCGGGAATCTACCCTGCCGTACTCTTCAGGGTCAAATGCGAAGGCAGGGTCGGTCCGGCTCATACTCAGAACACAGCCTACAATTTCTTCGCTCC
Source organism: uncultured delta proteobacterium (assembly GCA_963761255.1). Classification (GTDB taxonomy): domain Bacteria; phylum Desulfobacterota; class Binatia; order Binatales; family Binataceae; genus DATGKG01. The sequence continues at coordinate 552,407 of CAVXGH010000004.1, read as the reverse complement.
GGGAGTTGGCATGGTAGCGATGATCATGCAGGAGGACGTATCGGCCTTCTGGATCTACAATATCGATAGCACCGCGGGCAAAGTTCTCATGACCAGGTGAGAGCGACAGTGCTAAAACACCTTCGACGTGCAGTTAAGCGCTATTTTTCCCCGCACAGACATACGGCTCTGCTGGTTGCGATAATAGCCGCCTTTGCGGTGCGTCCGCTCATTGGAGACGTGGGAGCTGGCCCCATACTTTTCAGCATCGTACTGGTGATGCTTCTGCTGGTTGCTCTTTACAACATCAACGTCGATGAGCTGATTGGTGAAAGAGGAAGATTACTTGTCCAAGCCAGGCGACGGCGCATCATTGGAGGTGTGCTTGCAGCGGCTGCTATTTCGGAACGCCTAGCGCTCTTTTTCGTGCATGACCGGGCGGTGAATGTGGCAGGGGCGATTTGCTGGCTCATGTTCCTGGTCTTCGTTACCTTGAGCGAGTTGCGCAGCGTTCTCAAGCAGCGACAGGTCACGACCGAAACCATCAGCATGGCGATCTCGGTGTACCTGCTCCTCGCAGTGACCTGGGGCTTCCTGTACATAATTATTTTCCAGCTCCAACCGGGAGCGTTCGCGAGTCTGGTGTTGCCCAATTCCAGTCGCGCCTTCGACATCCAGCCGATCTTCCCGATTCTCGGCTATTACAGTCTGGGCACTATATCGACCATTGGAGCAGGCGATATAGCCCCAGTCAGTTTGCAAGCTCGCTATGCCACGGTTGCCGAAGCAATCACCGGACAGTTTTACCTCGCAATCCTGGTAGCGCGCCTGGTGGGCCTGCAGATGAGCCAAGCGACGAACAATCCCGAAGGTAAGGTCCAGGAGCCCGGTAACTAGGTTCAGCAAACACCGATCCAAGCCGGGCAACGTCCCTGCGACGATAGCTGACCGAAGGTCGCTCACCTGCCGGTTAATGTTAGATCATCAGAACAGCTATACACCAGGCGGCCATTACTGCATGCAATACGACCGCGGGCCACAAAGCTAAGCCACGCGGCTCCGAACTGACGCCAACGGCCGCAAAGATGGCGACCGCGCCCAAATTGTAGACCACCATCGCGACGACCAATCCTTCCGCGGCGCTGGTTTGCGCGTCACCGCGAGCGATCCAGCACGCCACGCCCAGTGCCACTAAAGCGGAGCCGGCCACGCGTCCGAGAGTCACCGCGGCAGACGTCTCGAGCGCGGAACCGAGCAGCAGTAAAACCACCATCGAGGGTGCGGTCAACAAGCCCAATCCAGTGGGCACTTCTATGATAGCTGTCAGGGCGAGCAAATGGCTCATCGCATCTCGAATGCGGGCAGGTGTATTTCGAACACCTGCCTCGCAGGTTTGTATTAGAGCGGGCCTAGTTGTTGACGTTACTAATCGCTGCCGCCTGGGCTTTCTGGTCGGCCGGGGTCAACTGCGAGGGTCCCAGCTTGAAGGTCAGCTTGTCGATGGTGCCGGTGAAGCGAAACGGCAACTGGTAGTCGTTGTCAACCGGCGTGCGGGTATCGACACCAACGTCGAAGGTCTCGTCGATGGACATGAGCAAGGGGATCGTGTGCTTGATCGTCTTGCGGGCTAACTCCTCGCCGTCAACTGTGAACACCCCGGTGCCGCCTTTACCGGGGCCGGGTCCATCGTATTTAAAGTCGAATACAAGCGTATGCTTGCCAGGCTTCAGGGCCTCTGCGAGCGCGCCATGGCCTAGTGGGCCACCCTCCCATCGAAACCGCTCGAGATCGAGGAGGTTGTAAACGAAGACCGGTTTGCCTTTGTGCAAGTAGAGGCCGTAACCGCCGAAGCGGCCACCTAGAGTCACGATCATCCCTTCGGCACCGCCCTTGGGAATCGTCACCTCGGCGGTGATGGTATAGTCCTTGTCCATAATGTCGGGCGCATTTCCAACCGGGATACCGGAATTCTCACCCGTATAAGTGAAGACGGTTTTCCCGGCGACAGCGCTTGGGCGCGGCGTCAGAAGACGTACGAAGCCAGAGTTATCGAGAGGAAAAACATTATATTTGGGCGCCTCGGTCATGAACAACGCCTGCATCTCCTTCAGCTTGTCTGGCTCTTTGGATGCGAGATCGTTGTTCTCCGAATAATCCTGGTTGATGTTGTAAAGCTCCCATTTGTACCCGGTCATAAGGTCGGGTAGCGTGCCGGTGCCTAATTCCCATGGCGGGGCGGGCGGAGTGGTTGCCGCAATCCAACCGTCGTGGTAAATCGCGCGATTCCCTACCATCTCAAAGTATTGGATAGTGTGAGTGGAAGGCGCGTTGGCATTCGCCTTGTCAAAGGTGTAAGCCATGCTCACGCCTTCGATCGGCTTCTGTTTGATCCCGTCAACCGTCTCAGGAGCTGGAATGCCAGTGGCTTCGAGGATGGTCGGAACTACATCTATGACATGGTGGAATTGAGTGCGGATTCCGCCTGCGTCGGTTATATGTCCGGGCCACGAGATCGCAAGCCCCTGCCTGGTACCACCGAAATGCGACGCCACCTGCTTGGTCCACTTGAACGGAGTGTCGAATGCCCATGACCATGCTACCGACATGTGCGGATAGGTCTTGTCGGAGCCCCAGTCTTCGTAGTGCATCATCTGGATCGCTTCGGGGAGGGTGAGAATCCCGTTATAGGCAGTCAGTTGGTTGAAGGTACCCTCCAAGGTACCTTCGGCGCTGGTACCGTTGTCTCCGCAAATGTAAATAATCAGAGTGTTGTCCAGTTTGCCTTCGTCGGAAACCTCCTGGATCACGCGATTGATCTCATAGTCGGTATAGGCGGTGTATGCGGCGAAGACTTCAGCCTCTCGCGCGTAAAGCTTCTTTTGGATCAGCGAAAGCGAGTCCCAGCGCGGTAACTTAGCACCACCATACGCGTCCTGCCCTTCGGGCCACGGAGTTAGCTGAGTATCCGACGGTATCACTCCCAGCCGCTTCTGGTTGGCGAAAATCTGATCGCGCAGCTTCTCCCAGCCCATGTCAAACTTACCGTGAAATTTGTCGATCCATTCCTTGGTCGGCTGGTGAGGTGAATGAGAGCCGCCGGGAACATAGTAGACGAAGAACGGCTTGTCCGGAGCTGCCGCGTTTAGATCGTGGATGTACTTCACAGCGTCATCGGCAAGATCGGTGGTGAGGTTGTACCCTGGCTTGCCGATCCATGGAAAGACCGGCGTCGTATTCCGGAATAGGTAAGGCGTCCACTGGTCGGTTTCACCACCCATGAATCCATAGAAATACTGGAAACCCATCCCGACCGGCCATTGGTCGAAGGGTCCCGCGACACTGTATTGGAAACCCGGAGTGTTGTGGTTCTTGCCAAACCACGAGGTGGCGTAACCGTTGTCGCGGAGAATCGTGCCGATGGTGGCATTATCGGGCCCGATAACAGAGTCATAGCCCGGATAACCCGTGGATAACTCTCCGATCACGCCGAAGCCTACTGAATGATGATTGCGGCCCGTGATGAGCGCCGCGCGCGTCGGTGAACAGAGCGCGGTGGAGTGGAACTGGGTGTAGCGCAGCCCGGCCTTGGCAATCCTATCCAATGCCGGCGTCGGAATGACACCGCCGAAGGTGCTGGAGACTCCGTAGCCCTGATCGTCAGTCATGATGAGGAGGATATTGGGCGCGCCCTTAGGCGGCACTACACGTGGCGGCCAGTAAGGCGTGGAATCCTTGGCGGTTTCCTTGATGACGCCGCCGAACGGCATCGGCGGCGGCGGCAATTGCTTGCCCTCCAGCGTCACCGTGGCGTTCGCAGAACCCGGGACCCCATTGATTTGCTGTGCGCGCGCAGTGGAGGCGGTAGATAGCGCTGTCAATGCTAATACTGCAAATAGCATTAGGCTAAGACGATGCCGTTTGATCCTCATAGCCACCGATCTTGGCGAGTCGTCGCGATGTTGCATATAAGACCTTGGTCGTACTGTCGAAGAGCCGAGACCTTGTTGTCCGAGCAATCACAGCCCGGCTATCAGCCGAGATGAGCGAGAGGGCAGCGCGGCAACCATTCGAGATAAGCATGAGGCCTTGAAAAGGAAGGTCGAGGACACCGGATTCACGAGGGTCTCCTGACAACCCGCGGGCAGAGGTTGACGATCATGGTGATTCGGGCTTGTGTGCGGGTGGCTCGAAAAACAATCTGATCAAGGCGCCTTTTCCCATCGCCTGGCTGATCTGCTGGACCATCAGGTAAAATCCGACGATCAGGCTGATAAGCAACACAAAGCCAAGGAATCGATCGACATTTGCGTCGGCTATCATCATGTTGATGCCGGCATTAAAGCTGCCTGCCTCGTGGACAGCGTGCCTGATCCGCTCGCCCATTCCGACCAGGATCACAGCGAAGGCGTAAATTATCGTTTTGATCAGGATCACGAGGGCGCGGGGAAAGTCCCGCTCGAAGCGATGTCCGGTTCCGGCCCAGTCGAGCAGTAGAACCACCTTGCCCATGATGAGCGCGGCGATCGCCGCTTTGGTGAACGCCGAGAATTCGATCGCGTACTGCGACACGAAAAGCTTGTACAACAGACCGATGAGGCCGAAGACGATGAAGAAAAAAAGCACCACCGGCGCCATCTCGCGCACCAAATCCATCAGCGCGTGCCCGAACGTCGAGGGCATTTTTGAAAGTCGTTCGCGAAAACTGTGATTCACGGCATCCCTATGTGCGATAAGGAGGAGCCGACTGCCCGAGAAGCGAGGTGCCCGGCACTCAAGCGATCCGTTAGCTGGCTCGTGAAGCCAGCCGCGCGGCGATCGGAAACGCCACTAAGCGTCATAGCTCCGCGCGGACATTCGGTCCGTCGTTCTCCCTTCGCACTGCGCAAATTCTTGATCGAAGCGGGCTCAGCGTACAGTGGTACTTTGGTCTTACGCAGCGCCCGAAGCCACCTTCGGTTGCGGTCGGCTCCTCGCAGCGCCAAAATGGCACGTTGACTGAAAGACCTCGGATACCGTGCGAACGTAGGCGAGATTTGCAAACCTTCCGCGACGCTTCCAGTCGCAAAAATCTGATTTCCTGTATGCTGGCCGGCCTGCTCTCGGCACTTTATGTCGGGCTGTGCGCCTTTACCCCCATTTCCATCTATGCGAATGCCGCCCTGGATGACCAGTTGTTTCTTTCCCACGGGCAGTATCTCGCAGCGGGCTATTGGCTTGGACCGTATAGTCAAACCACCCTGGCGAAGGGGCCGGGCTATCCGCTTTTCCTCGCGATTTCGTCCTGGAGCGGACTTCCAATTACGATCAGCCAGGGCATTTTCAAATGCATCGCGGTCGGCGCGTTAGCCTGGGTGGTAAAGCGACTAACCGGTTCGCACATCCTGGCGTGGGCAATTTTTATACTCACCCTTTGGAATCCGGGGTTGGTTCTGCATGGGATGGTCCGTGAGACGATATATCCCGGACAAACCCTGCTGCTAATCGCGATCCTGACATACGCTCTGTTCTGTGCGTCCCGGCAAAGACCCGCGGTATGGTGCGGATCGATCGCCGGCCTGGTCCTCGGATGGTTCTGGCTAACCCGTGAGGAGGGAGTCTGGATCCTGCCGGCCGTGGCGATTTTGATTTTGGGCGCCCTCGTTAGTACATGGTTGCGGTCGCGGAACGTCCGTCTTCCCCTAACTGTGACGCTCTCGATGTTATGCTTCTTCGGCTTGACGATGTTGACCTTCCGCTGCCTGAATTTTATCGCCTACGGAAGCTTCGTGGGGGTCGATTTCCAGGAATCCAATTTCGTTAGCGCCGTCCAGGCCTTGCAGAATGTGAGGGTGGGAAATCCAGTTCCGTATCTTCCGGTTCCCAGGCAAGTCCGACTTAAGGTCTATCGAGTCAGTCCCGCATTCGCATCGTTACAGAAATATCTTGACCCCGTTGGCGCGCCGATCGGTCAGTCAGGCTGCAGATGGTACCCGTGGACTTGCGGAGACATAGCGGGCGGCTGGTTTTTATGGGTGCTCCGATACGCGGCGCAGGCGGCGGGTCATTATCAGAGCCCCGTGACAGCCGCGCAGTTTTTTCGTGAGGTTCACGATGAAGTAACCTCGGCGTGTCAACAAAAATTGTTGGTCTGCGACAGCCAGGCCTATGGGCTGGTTCCTCATCTGACCAGCGAACAGATGAGGCAGATTCCACAATTGCTCTGGCAGGGACTCGATATCCTGCTGTTTGGCTCTCCACCGCCGGTCATCGAGGCGGGATCCAGCGGCAATCCGGAGCAGGTTATCGCGGACTGGCAGTTTCTCAATCGCCCCGTTCGTACGCCAATGGCAGGGACAAGCTCGCTTCGGGACGAATTCGCCAAATTTCCCACCCGGCAGCAAAACTGGTTAGGGCAACCCCTCAACCAGGTGGCCAAGCTTGCACCGTCAGACTCATGCCTTGGTCATGTTGATGACGTTTCCCACTCAGTAGTCGTTGCCGGCGGAGCGCAGGTGACTGGTTGGGCGTGGTCACCTGGCGAGAAAATCACCCCGGACTATATAGCGCTGGTTGACGCTGGCGGCACCATCGTGGGCTTGGCCTCGGGAGGGCTCGACCGGCCCGATATTGTTGGCGCGATTGGGACTACAGGCCCAAGCACCGGCTGGCAGGGTTACGCGAAATCCGCTGCTTCGGTTTCGGCTTACGCGATGATCAACGGGGATAGTGCGGCGTGCCGCTTGCCAGGCATCTTCGACGTGGTTGCCGTGTCAGACACAGGTTCAGAACCGGATCCTTTTTCCGACTGGCGGGTCAGATGGGCAGTAGGTACTCGCGCCTTTTTGGTGCACGCCTACAGATTCCTCATGCTACCCCTGTTCTGGGTCGGCATTTTCGCTTTTCCCCTTGGGGCATTGATGATGGGCGCGCGGCGAGCCATGGTTGATCCTGTCTTTTGGCTTGCGACAGCAATCTGGGTCCTGGTTCCCTGCCGTCTGGTTCTGCTGGCGATAATCCATGTTTCCTCGTTCCCCGCCATGCATTTCCTTTATCTGTCACCGGCCTATGCCCCGATCACAATCGCACCATTGCTTTCGATCTGGAGCGCTACTAATCAACTCGCGCTGAGGTATGGTCGCAAACCGCGCCTGGGGTAGTCGATGCCTTCAGACTTAGACATCGAGGGTTGGTAAGTCTCGATGAAGAGGAGCGATTACCTCGTCACTCCGGGCACGTAGGTTGCCGCGACGCGGTACCCTTCGTTGAGAGCGACCAATGGCAACAGGCGCTCTATCGCGTGCAGTATTGTTCCGTCATTTGGTAGCGGCTCGGCAGGATAGTCTTCCCAGGTCAAGCCGAGTTCGAAGAGCGGCCGCAGCGCCGCCGGCCGGCACCAGAACATAGTTCCGACCGGAAACTCAAACGCTTGTGGCAGGTCCTGGGTCAAACCCATTTTCTTGGCCAATGCCTCGGCGCGCTCTTTGTTGCTCCACCATCCGACTACATGAGGATCATCGGGGAACACCAGGCCGAGGCGCTGATCGGCTTCGAAATTGTTGGCGATTACATCCATCATCGGAAGCCGATTGCCGACCAGATTCGACCACAGGAAGTTTCTCCAGGTTTCCCCGACCTCCGCGTTGAGATGAGCAGTTTTTTTGCAATGGAGATGGCCGAGCAGATCGTAGCCGGTCTTTCGCCATTCGTACTGGGTGAGAAACGGTCCGATGTCACGTCCCCGATTGGGCACGACGCAAAGTTCGACTTTGCCGCGATCATATGACGCCAGGATGGTTTCCAGATGCGCGATATCCTCCTCGCGGCTGGTGGTAAGGAATAGATCGCATTGGGACAAATTTCCCGCCAGGCACTGCCGCAACTCTTCGATCAGTTCCGGATAGAACGCGTGCACGTGAAGCGCTGTCCGCAGCCTCGTTGCCTTGGGAGGGTCAGCCGACGCGCGTATCAGCGGGGTCAGCCATGGCCCGAGAGGCTTTCCCTGTTCGATGAAATGCGCCAATGGATTTCTCGTTTCCAGATCCCGCGGCTGCATCGCTTGCTCCGCGTAGGTTTGAGGGTTGAATCCACTGAAAGGCTTCCTGCCGCTGCCGGCGGTCGCATATTCGCGCATGAATTGCCGGATTGCATCGTCGCGAGTCATTCGTGGCGATGATGGCGGAAGGTAAAAATCCCGGTCGAAGGCGGCGTCGTTGCGAATCAAAAGAAAATCATGTTCCTCGGATTCCGATCTGATCCTGGCAGCGCGACTCCCCGGTTTCAGATCATCACCCGCGAGCGGCACCCCCAATTCATCATGGGCGACATGCGTTAATGCGCGATAGTAATCTTCGAAGCGATACCTCGTTAGCACTCGCTGTTTAGCGAGTTTCGCCATTCGCGCAGCGGCCTCCGGGTCGCGGTAAAGTCCGACCACCGCGTCGGCCATTGCGCCGATGTCACCGAATGGCACCGCTATTCCGCATCCGCCTTCCAGGGCTTCCGGTGCGCCGCCAACTCCAGCAAACACGATGACCGGCGTTTCCGATGCCATCGCTTCGTGCACCACGCACGGAAAGGGATCCTCTCTGGAAGGAAGCACGAAAGCATTTGCCGCCATGAAGAACGGCGCGGGGGCGCTGCGCTCGCCGAGTAAGTGAACCCGGGAGGCTAATCCGCGCACTCCGATCTCGCTTTGCAGCCACTCCGATAATTCCCCGAAACTACCCAACCAGGCGAAGTGGATTCCATCACCCTCGCTCGATCCGGTGATCTTTTCCGCAAGTTCCACAAACAGGTCGATTCCTTTTCTTAGGTCGATGGTGCCGCAGCCGAGCACGAGGAAGCTATCTTCCGGAAGATGGAGTTCCTTCAGGACCGCGCGACGTGCTTTCTCGCGGTCACCTGCCGCGAAGTTTTCATCGAGCAGACCCTGCGGGATCACCAGTGCTTTTCCGGTGGGAAGGACTGCCTGCCGATGAGCTGCATTGCGCGCAAATTCAGCGGGAAAGACCACTCGGTCGGAGGTCGCATAGATCTCGCGAAAATCGCTTTCTGCGTAGCGACCGGCAATTTCGTGAATCAGAGTGATTACCGGCAGACCCAGGCGCTTGAATTCGACCGCATAACGATTAACCACAGAAGTATTGCAAAAGGCCAAAATCGGGCGGCGGCTCCCAAACGCGGCCAGCAGCTCGTCGATAGCCGGCGAATTCGCGAACAGGTCGTGTCGCGAGCCATCGATGACATGGGCATGTTCCGCGAAGGCTTCCAACAAGGGCCCCGGACGGTCGCAAAAAACCCACAGCTCATAATTTCCGGATTGCGCGAAATGACGCACCAGCGAAAGCAGAATCAGGGGAGCTCCAGTTCTAGTCGCTTCATGGGAGGCGAACACGATTTGAGGCCGCTTCGATTCCCCGGGCGGCGCGTTGCGCCACCGTATCAAAGCGCCTCGGGCCAGCAACTCGTTGCAGGCGCTCGACTCCGGCGCGTAGGGTGACTTGAACTCGACGGATTTCGGCGCATCAGCAGCGACCCGATGCTGCCTATCAAACCGCGATGAACCGAACGCCATGGTTCGTGATAGCAGCCGATGCACCACCCGCACGGGCGAGGTCAGTTCCCACGATAGCGATTGACGAACCTCGATCATGCTTCGCAGCGCGTCCGACGTGGAGGCTGGGGTTGGTTCGGCCTCCTTGCTGACGCCACGCCATCCGCGGAGCAGATCGCGCATCGGTCGCAGCAACTGCCACGAACTGGAGTTCCACAGATGGTGGGTTTCTTCAAACGCGAGGCGGCGCGCCGGCACGAGCTCGGCGCGAAGTTTCGTCACTTCGAGAGCTAACGTCCGGACCCGCGCTTGCGTCGCGCGGACTTGCGCATGCGCCGCAGCCAACTCGGTTTGGCGCGCCTGTACGCGCAGGTCAAGTTGATGCGCTAACGGAAGCACCTTGGCGAAGGCCTCGAGTTCGGATTTAACCTCCTCGGCGACCGCTCGCAGATCTCTATCGCCCAGTCCTGGTCGCTCGAGCGCGACCGCCTGAAGGGATCGAAATACTGCGAGCGCCAACTTGGTCAGATGCGAGTCAGAGGGAGAGACGTCGTCCGAATGTCGGTGATGCCGCAATTTCGGATCGAGGAATCTTGCCTCATAACTGTGCAAGACCGGATCGTCGGCAACCGGCGGCGCAAACTCAAGCTCTTTCGCGATCCGATCGAGTTGCGCCCGCGGTCTAAGGAGCATTTCGTCGTAGTCGACCACCACCCGTGGCTTCCCCACGGTATTCAATAGAGCGGCATCCAGATGCAGGAGCCACAGGAGATGGGACAGGTCCGGGAAGATCTGATCGCGCGTTTCCAGCGAATCGGCGACTGCGCGGGGGTTGCGCAATGCTATCAGATAGCTCTCGCGCAGTCCCAGGCGCCGAAAAATCGGTTGCCAGAAGGGTAACAGTAAACATAGACGTGGGTCCTTGAAGCCCCACGTGCGGTACCGTTCCAATCGCGAGTTCAGCAACTGCTCGGCTTCGGACACCATCGGATCCAGGACCGCGGAACCCCAATCCGCGGGGTCGATAAGAGTTGGACTCCGCCAATCCCTTCCCAACGTAGCCAACACTCGCTGGTTTATGCCTACGACATCCAGGTCCTCCCAGAATCCGCGCGGATTGTAGGGATCCGGCGCCATCAGCCGATCGCCGAGTTCGACCCCCAGCACCGGCAGGCCGCGCGCGAAAACACTGGTGCCGCTGCGATGCATCCCGAGGACGACGATCACGCGCCGCGAGCTGTCGAGCATGTCTCCTCCAAATTCTCCTCCGCACCATTTACCACGAATTCGCACCAGTCGCTGTTAGCCGCTGACTAGAAACCGTGTTCCGTTGGATCGGGGTGGTTTCTCGGTGCCAGACGACACCGGCGCCAAAGGTTCCTCCCGCGGTTGCGCCGATACGCCCAGAATTCGGAATACTGCCGTTGGCAACGCTACTGCTAGACCACGACGTTGACCGCTGATTGGCCCGACTACTATCCGCGCAGTCTGATAGTCAGGCTTTGCCACTATCGCCTCAAGGCGCCGGTATAAAAACGTGCGAGTGGTACGATTTTAGATGCAGCACCCTGCTGCAGGGGAACGGGCGGTTGCCTGGTGGAGTATCCCGGGCGGAAACCTGATGCGAGGGCCAGCGGGGAGAGTCGCCCACGTTGGCGCTTCGTAAACCTGTTATGCTAGGTTTAGCGGCTAGATTCAACAGATGAAGGCCCGACGGCACCTACTGCTCGGGGCAGTCTCGCGCATCTCGTCAAACTGTCTGACATCCGACGGAAGGCACGCGATCAAAGCCTCGGCATGGGCTGGGTTGGTCCTGCCAGGTCTTTCCGGATCGTCGGGATTCGTGCGACAGGTTCGGTTCTGGGCATCTCTGTTCAATGGGGGAATTCCGATTGCGCAGTTTTTTTCGGCGCTTCAGCAATCAGGTGGGGGAACCCCTCGCCGCGCCACGTTGGGGAATTGCACGGCCTGAGTTCCGGCTTCCGTGTTTCGCGCTTGGTTTGCTCCCTGCCTCGGTAGTCCTCTGCGTTCTGATCCTGTTCCTCCAGCGCTTCCTGGCGGTGACCACAGTCTCGTTCCAACTCGCAGTGCGTGACGCGACCCCCGGCGGCAATTTGCGCGGATGCTTTTACTTCGACACCGGGCATGGATTCTCGGAAGCCGAAAAGACCTGCTTCAGATACGGTCCCCCCTCGCCGAATCAGTTCCAGGACTACCTGGTCATCCTGCCAACGCGCTGGCCGGTTTTGCGTTTGCGATTTGCCCCTTTGCGAGAGCCGGGGACCATAGCTCTTCGTAGTCTCGCGATGGGCAGGTCACGCGCCCGGTTTACTCCCGCAAGCTACCGACGAACAGTGGTCGATCTTAAGCGAGAGTTCGGACACTCCCTCTATCCACTCCACGACTCGCCGCTCAGTCTTGAAGGAGAAAGCCTTGTCGCTCGGCTGTCGACCGCTGATGCGTACTTCATGTTGTCAGATCAGCTTGATCGACAGACTGCTCTCGATATCGGCGCTATCCTCCGCGCTGAGATCATCGCGCTTCTCATATGTTTCATCGCGGCAGTTTTGTGGACCCTGGTTCCCAGAACCAAATTGTGGGCGCACCTGCGCGATGGCGTGGTTTGGGTACGCCACGATCCGTCGCTGGCCGCCTCAATACGGGGGACCGTCCTCTGGATGCGTGGGTCTATCCCGTGGCTTTTGGTGTTGCTCGCGGTCTACAGCATGGTGCTGCTGGTTGAGCAACTCAGAACCCCGACGACGGTGTCATTTGAGATTGCCATCCGAGAGGCGGATATCTGGGGACGCGGCTTCTACCCGTGTTTCTTTTACGACACCGGACACGGTTTCTCCGAGACCGAAACTGTCTGCTTCGATTACCACCAGGGTTTGCAGGCGGGATTTCAAAGGTACCAAATAACGCTTCCGACTCACCGGACGGTCCATCAACTCCGCTTCGATCCGCTCGCAGAACCGGGAGTCATCGCGCTGCGTAATCTCAGGATTGGCCGCTATCGGTTCGCCGAGATCAATCTTGCGAAAGAATTCGGACATACTCTTTACCCGCTGCACCAGACTCAGCTCAGCATTGAAGGCGATACCTTGGTTGCCCGCCTCTCTACCACCGATCCGCATTTTATGTTGGTAGATGGGTTCGATCGAAGGACCGGTCCCGGTGCTCGGGTAGTGCTCCAGAGAATCGCGACCTCGTTGCTGCTATGGGCGGGTTTGTTCGCGCTGGTGGAGTGGGCGCGTAAGACCGGCAGGTGGCAGCGCAATGAGACCTGGCTCGGTCTTGCGCGCCGGCGCACCCCCCAGTTATTCGCCGCGACGCGCGCGGTTACCCTCGCAGCGTTGGCGGCATTTTGGGTTGCGATGATCGGCGGCAAGGCTTTTGCCCTACTGACCAGCGCCTTCCATTACGGGCGCGCGATTTCACTCGCCGATCTTGCAGTTGCCCCGGCCGAGAGCGCTGCCCTCGGACTGCTCGCCATGACCGTCGTCTTGCTCCTCGTTGGGGCGGACGACCTTTGCGCGAGAAGTTGGTGGACAACTCCGCTTCGGGTTCTGTTGTTTGCGTGCGAGTCTCTGGTCGCGAGCGTCCTGGTGCTCTTGGCGCTCTTCGAAATCCTTTGTTGCTATGTGTTCTGGGAGTGGGGCTCCTATCTCGACCGAAGCCTTATCGAGATTGCCTACCACTCACCTACTCCAGACAGCCTGCGCTACTACCTTACTCGTCCTCCGGCGGCGATCGTGGCGCTTGCCGTAGTCGCCGTGGCGTGGTTTGGCGTCTTTTCTTTCAGGTTTTTTCGTCGGCGCGGAATTCCTCGAGGCTTGGTGGTCGCGCTCGCGTCCATAGCCGCGATCTGGTCGCTGGAGGCGCTTAAGCCTTTGCGCGCACCCGACGGTTATGACCCAGCGGTTTCCTCGCCGATGGTAGTCGCGCAGCGGAGCTCCTATGATTTGGGCGAGGCTTTGGACTCCAGTGTTGACGCGCCAAAGCTGGCGGACTTCCATCTGCCCCCGCCCCGCCCTGTCCCCGCTGCGTATCAACATTATCTTGGCGCCGCCGCGGGACAGGACGTGATCTTCGTAGTGCTGGAATCAGTGCGCAGAGCTGATGTCTCCCTCTATGGTTATGCACGGGAAACCACACCGAATATGGAGCGCCTATCTCATCATGCGATGGTGTTCTCCAACGTCTATGTCTCGCAGCCGAGAAGCTGCAAGACCATGGAGTCTTTCACGCTCGGCACCTACCCCGATCCTCGGTTTGACTCTTTGGCCTGGGACGCCGATCGAATTCTCGGGCACCCATCGTTCTGGAGCATACTCTCCCAACACGGCTACAAGGTCTACCTGGGTGTTAACGCCGACGTCGAGAACGACGGGTTCGGTGCCTTTATGCGTGCCGCTGCGGGACCTGCCTTGGACCGCACCGTTGGACAGTCGTACTTGACGGCTCATTATGGAGAGATAGCCAAACCAGTCGGAAGCATGGGTAACGATACAGTTATGGTTGACGACTTCCTCCAGTGGTACCGGGCACGCAAGGGACCGGCAGCCGCGGTGGTCTGGTTCGCCGAAGCGCACCATCCGTACTGGGCTACAACGAAAAAGTTCTCGGAGCATGGCCTGGTCGATCAGTACGACAACTGCATCTACTCGGCCGACGCGGCCATAGGTCATTTGGTCGATGAGCTGGAAAAGACCGGGCGACATCCGTTAGTCCTAATCTTTGGAGACCACGGCGAGTCATTCGGCGAACACGCGGGCGATCGCTTTCATGGCAGGTATCTATACAACCAGTCAGTCCGCATCCCAATGATGCTCTATGACTCGGCGGTCTTTCCTGAGCGACAGGATTTCGATGGGCGCATTTCCATGAAGGATGTCCCGGCAACCATCTTCTATCTTCTGGGTCAGCAAGAACCGATCGGGCAATCAGAAGTGGCGTTCTCCAAACAACCGGGCGATCTCGTCTACATGAGCAATGTCTATGGAGGCTTCAAGCTCGGAATGGTAGACGGTCTCGCGCCGGAGAAGTTCATGTATTTTCCGAGCACGAAACTTGACTATCTGTTCGATCTCGCCACCGATCCTGGCGAGGAAACGAACCTGGTTCCCTCGCGTTCACCGGAGGAAATCCGGCAGCGAGAACAAGAACTGATTCAATGGTATTTCTACCAGACCCACTACCTCGATCAGGAATTTCCTCGCCGCCTCGCCGTTAGTGCGGCAAAGGCTCCACAATGATCCCGGCCATGATCGAAACGCAGGGCTCTTCGTGAGTGAGTCCAGATCGATGACTACACTCTGGCGCCGGCTTATCTACCTATCGATGATCGCGTGCGGTCTGATTCTATTCGTCCAGCGCTTCGGCGCCCCCACCACGGTCTCCTTCCAGATCGCCGTACGGGAAGCAGCTCCCGGACCCTATCTCACTCCATGTTTCTACTATAACACCGGGAGCGGATTCTCAGAGGCGGAGAAGACCTGCTTTGATTACGATCGCAAACCATTAAACGCGTTTCAGAATTACCAGATCACGCTGCCGACCTGGAGGTCTATCTATCAGCTGCGATTCGATCCCCTCGAGGAACCCGGAGTTGTAGCGCTTCGCGATGTAGCTGTGGATCGAGGCCGCTACACCCTCGACCTATTCCGATTTGGCGCAATCAGTCTGGCGCGGGACTTTGGCCATACCGTCCTCCCTCTCCACGCCTCGGTGCTCGCTCTGGAAGGCGATACGCTGGTCGCTAGGGTCACGGGCGGCGATCCCTATTTCATGTTGATGGTAAACACCGCACGTCGCCGCGTGGCGTCCGGAATCGGCGCTTTGCTTCAAGCCGCCATCCTCTCCCTGGTACTTTCGACCGCCGTGGTGGCGCTGTTCGAGGTCTTGCGATGGGCGGGCCTTTTGTCGGTCATCGAGCTCTATGTTGATATCCTGCAACCCTATGCCCTGGCGTTCGTGACATGGGCACGCGTGGCCACGGCAGCAGCGTTCACGGCATTTCTCGTCACCATGTTTGGTGCCAAGGTCTTCGCGATTCTGACCAGCGCGATTCGCTACGGCCGGCATGTCTCGTTGTCAGACCTGGGAGCAGCTCCCGCTGAGACTGTCGCGATCGGACTGCTAGCTTTGGTAGCTATCCTGATCGTCATGGGAATCGACAACCTATGCGCCCGAAGTCAATGGACGCGCCCGTTGCGCGTGCTGCTAGCAGTTATTGAGCTCACGATGTCAGTGGCTCTGATAATTCTGGCGCTCTTCGAAATCCTCTGCGCCTACGTCTTCTGGGAATGGGGCGCCTATGTGGATGGGAGCCTGATTCTGCTCGCGTACGAATCTCCCACCCCCGATAGCTTGCACTACTACCTCACCCGCGCACCGGCGATGGTTGCGGGGCTGGCCGGCGTGGCGGTGCTGATGTTTTGCGTCTTCGCCTTTCGGTCGTTGCGGCGCCGCCAAATTCCGAAGCGCATGGTGATAGCATTCGCCTCTATATCCGCGGTGTGGTCACTGGGCGCTTTGAGCCCTCTGCGCGCACCCTATGCCTATGATCCTTCGGTTTCCTCGCCCATCGTCCTGGCGCTGCAAACCAGTCCGGATTTGAGCGGTGAGCTGGATCCGAAGATAGCCCCGGCCGACTTCGCGAGCTTCCATTATCCGCCGGCGCGCCCGGTTCCATCCGCGTACCTACACTATCATGGCGCCGCTGCTGGCCAGGACGTTATCTTTGTCGTGCTGGAGTCCGTGCGCAGAGCTGATGTGTCACTCTATGGCTATCCTCGCGAGACAACGCCGAACCTCACTCGCCTCTCCCAGCATGCGATGGTGTTCTCCAATGTTTATGTCGCACAACCCAGGAGCGCTAAAACGATGGAGGCCTTCACTCTCGGTACTTACCCCGATCCTCGTATCGAAGCAGTGAACTACAATCCGGATAGGGTTCTGGGACGGCCGACCTTTTGGGGTATTCTGGCTGGACGCGGCTACAAGGGCTACCTGGGTGTCAATGCGAACCCCGAATCGGATCATTTCGCGCCTCTTATGAAAGCCGCAATGGGACCCGCCCTGGTTAAAACGGTAGGTGCGGCGGACCTGCTTTCCAGCTATGGATCAGCAGCTAGACCACCAGGTACCATGGGCAGCGACACCGTCCTGGTCGATGACTTCCTCCATTGGTATGGCGCGCGGACGGAGCCCGTCGCGGCGGTAATCTGGTTCGCCGGAGCGCATCACCCCTACTGGGCGACGACCAAAAAGTTTCCCGAGCACAATGTCATCGATCAGTACGACAATTGTATCTACTCATCCGACGCCGCCGTCGGCGACTTGATCGCGGGCCTCGAGAAAACCGGCCGCCATCCACTGGTCATGATCTTCGGCGACCATGGCGAGGCGTTCAACGAGCACACCGGCGATCAGCTCCATGGCAATTACTTGTACAACCAGTCGGTGCGTATTCCGATGCTGCTCTACAGCTCCTCCCTGTTTCCGCAACGGCAGGACTTCTATGGACGCATTTCGATGAAGGACGTGCCGGCGACGCTGCTCTATTTGCTCGGCGATGATGAACAGCTTGGACAGTCTGAAGTGGCGTTCTCGAAACAGCCGGATGACCCCGTATACATGAGCAATGTTTATGGTGACTTCAAATTAGGCATGGTTGAAGGACCTGGACCTGAGAAGTTCGTATACCTGCCGAGCAAAGACCTTAGCTATTTATTTGATCTGACTACCGATCCTGACGAGCGAAACAACATCGTTGCCACGCAACCGCCGGAAGAGATACGACAGCGAAAGCAGCAGCTCATCCAATGGTACTTCTACCAGGTCCACTACCTGGAACAGGCGTTCCCACGACACATGGAAGCTGAGACGGCGAAGGCGGAGAGGCCTGTTACGCGGTGAGTCAGTCACTTCTTCGTGAAGGTGTGCGGCGCTAATGAGTCTGGAAACTGGTGTACGACGCTTCATCTTCGCCTGGGTGGCACTTTGCGGGATTATACTGGTGGTCCAGCGCCTGCACACGCCGACTCAGGTCTCATTCGACATGGCGGTGTATGAAGCTCCCCCGGGAAAACACCACAGCATGGACCCGTGTCTCTATTGGGATACCGGGCAGGGATTTTCCGCGGCACAACAGATCTGCTTCGACTACCGGCCACGGCCTTTAGGGCAATTCCAAACCTATCAGCTAAAACTGCCGACGCTCAGACCGATTCGTCAGATCAGGTTAGATCCGCTTCAGCAACCCGGCCTGATAGCGCTGCGTAACGTGGTCATAGGCAGATACCGTTTGGTCAAAATCGACCTGGCGCACGAATTATGGCATACCATCTATCCTCTCAATGACGTCGTGCTCTCACTCGAAGGCCAGACTCTCGTCGCCCAACTATCTACCGACGATCCCTACATGATTCTGTCGGACAAACTCGATCGCCTCACGGGTCTCGAAGCCGACGTTGTCTTTCGGGCAGCTGGCCTCGCCTTGGCGCTCTGCGCCGCCCTTACCACGTTGATCGTGCTGTTCGCCAAGAAGCTGCGCAAACAATGATTTCGAGCCAATCTCACAACTTGTTTGCTCGGATACCGAGGGGCGCAGGACTCGTGCTAGGGATTCTCAGTTGAGGATGAACTCGCGCACCCCCGCGGAATCGCCTCGAAACCGAAGAGGCGGCCTCGGCCTCCTGCTGGCTCTGACCGTGCTCGGAGTAGCCGGCATCCTCTTCTTGCGTGCGCTTTACATTCAATATCCCGTGATTTTAGCAGATGAAGAGCTCTATGCGCTGCATGCCAAGTTTCTCAACAATCCACGCTTTACGATTCAGATGCCGAATGTTCTCTTCTTTTTCATTTATCATTCGGCATCATGGTTTGGAGCGAATCACCTCGCGATTACAAAACTTTTGAATGCTACGTTCTTTGCGATGTCGTTACTGCCTTTGTATGCGATCGCGCGCCAATTCCTGTCCAAAATCGGCGCCTATCTCTTTTCTGTCGCCGTGGTCCTTTCTCCGATCAGTTCCTACTCTGTTTATGTCATGCCCGAAGCGATGTTCTTTTTTGCCTTCTGGGTTGTGGCGTATCTGGTGGTAGTCAAATTACCGACCAACATCATCTACGGCGGGGTCTATCTGGGCTTCGCTACTGCGGCGCTATCGGCAATCAAGCCACACGGACTGATTATATTCGGAACATTTCCGGTGGTATTCAGCATACTCTATTTTTGCGACCCAGACGGAATAAGTGTGGGCCAATTAATCGAAGCGTCAGTTGGATGCTTCGAGGCATTTGTGGTCGGTCGATTTGCCATCCAATACCTCGCGCACGGCGATTTCACCGTGATGCCCTTCGGCACGCTTTACCAGGTGGTGTCCAAGCGTCCGCCGGCCGCGGTAGTTCTTCATTGGACGGCTAAGAGCCCAAATCATCCTGCGCTGGTATTGGGCCTGGGGTACTTCTTATGGCACTTTCTGGAAGGACATTTAGCCGATCTATCGGTACTGTTCTGGCCTGCGTTGTTGCTGGCGTTCTGGCCGAGTGAGTCCGTGAGTGAAACGCGACGGGCAAGTCTCAGCTATGTATTGTTATTGGGCTTTTCACTTTCGGCGCTGGCTCTCTTTCTTGCCGCTGCGGCGGTGGTTGGCGTCGACTTCGCCTCTCTATTCGAGGTCGAGGTTTGTCGTCTCCATGGTCGCTACTACGACTTTGTGTTTCCGGCTCTTGTTCTTTTGTTCCTGGTGAAGACGCGTCCAAATCGCTTTCAACCCCGACATGCGGTCTTATTCAAACTTCTGGCGATCACAGGCGCTGTCACAACGGGTGCCTTAGTCTACTATGCGCGCTCACCATATTGCATAAATTTCGTTGATTATCCGGAGGTCAGATGGCTCGCTGCCAACAACCTGAATCTTGGTTTTGCGGTTGGCGGCTGCATTGTGACAGCGATTGTCCTGGCCTTTGGTAACGCGACTCTGGCACGTATCGTTTATTGCGGTGCGCTGGTTGTTTTGGCACTGCTGAGTTCGGCTGCGATCTTTCGCGACCAGCTCGCACAGGTGGCAGGTCCGCCTCGGGAGGACCTTGCCGGAATTGCGGTACGCAATCTGGTGAGGGACCATATCGATGACGGCATGGTATTCTCCAAGGTCGAGCACGACCCTCGCAGCTATCGAGTGATGCTCCAATTATATTCGCTTTCTGAGAGACGCATTCTCGATCAGCCCGCTTTATCCAATCGCGACATTCCTCCCGGAGTGAAGTGGATTCTACTACTCGATCCATATTGGATCGAAGTGCCTTATTATTCGCGAATCGTGGGGCAGGGTTTCGAACTTGTCACGCTTTCGCCGACTCCTCTATCGACGGCTTCTGGGAGGAATCTGGAATCCTATCCGCGCCTCTATGATCTCTCTCGCAAGGGTACTCGACAGGTCTCGCTTTCGGGCTTCAATCTTCCGGAGGAAGGCTCGGTGTGGACGCGCGATGCGGTAGCGCGCGTCTATTTCGACGCTCCCATCTCAGGCGAGGTTCAACTCACTGTCAAAGCGCATGCTTATGGACCCAACTCCGGAAGGCCGCTTACGCTGAAGGTGGGCAACCTCAAGCGGCAGGTGTCCGTCTCAGGAGCGGACACCGAGGTCACGATCACCGGCGCGCTGAAAGAGCCTGCGAACTTTCTGGAGTTCAGCGGAATGGTCCCGATATCGCCCGCTGAGTTCGAACACACCGCTGATCCGCGGCCTTTGGGAATCGCCGTTAGCAGTATTCGCGTCATTCGGGCGATGCCGGGCTTGCATTCTCAATAGGACTTTCAACGATTACAACAATCGCGCGAGGATTTCCGCGGGCCGTTCGATAAGGTACAGGTCCTCATCGGTGAGGCCGAGGCGCGCAAGGTCGCCGGCGATTCCGGAAACCACGCGAGCATCGAAGCGCCGCTTGTGAGAATGTTCTCTGACCTCGGATAGAAATTCAATGTAATGGCTTGCGGCGACACTGAGAGAGTGATTCGCTCGCACGTAAGCTTGTGCGTTCGCGCCCATAGTCATCCTCAGCGCCCGGCTGGCAACCAGGCGCTCGAGGTAGGTTAGCAACGTCTCCTCCTCGAATTCATCGACATCGACCTTGGCTACGCAATTGTCGGGTAACTCTGAGAACCATCCGATGTCAGAGACGATGCAAGCCTTCGCGGCGCCCATCAGCTTGCAAACGCTGGCGGAAGTCTCTCCATAAGTGGGAAACCGGAGATTAATACAAATGTCGGCGATTGCGCAGTAATCCTCAAATGACTTGGTATCCAGGTAACCTGTTGCGCGGACGATGCTATCGAGTCCTGCATCCTTGATCATCTTTTCGACCCGACCGCTTAGCTCTCCCACCAGTAGGTAAATGACATTTTGATGCTGAAGTCTTGCAACCGCCCGGAGCACTGTTTCGATGCGCTTGTGCGGAGTCGCCATACCGAAGGAGGCCAGGATGACTCGGTCGGAGGGGATTGCGTGACGCCGTTTAATCAGCTGCACATCCTTACTGTGCCCGGTTTCTTTAGTCGGCAGGTTGATTTTTCTGACCGGCAGATGAGGATGGGTTTGTTGAACCAGTTGGCGAGAAAACTCCGAATGAACGATCACACCAGTGGCTAAATCAAGAACTCTCTTGTTAAGCGGAAACTGCATCGGTTGCGTCTCCCATAAAGGAGCTAACCTGCCAGCCCAGATGTCCCGTGCCATGGCTCCACCCATCAAGCTATAGTTGTATTCCATTTCTTCAAGATATCTTTCGGGGGCATCCGCGAGAAAACACTCGGCAAAGAAATGATGCAGGACGAAGTCATGCATCACTATCGTTCCCGGATGCTGGAGAAATGCTTCATAGAGGCCGCTATGATATTTCGAATTGCCGAAATGGTAGATGGCCGCATCGTAGCGCGACAATTGCGCGGCGACACTGGTCTCTCGGTTCCACTCGACTATACGACAGCCTGGAGGCGGGACTGCCTCGCGTCCCTGTTCGATCCAGACGTTGACTTCCGCGTGGCGTGCGAGCTCCGGCAATAGCTCCGCGCAATAGTCCGCAACGCCGGTACGATCAGGAGGTAGAGGATTAAAATGAGCAATCTTCATGAAAGCAGCTTTTTCACCACACCCGGCCAGTCCATTCGCAACTCATCGACGGTCTGGTAACCATGCTCACCCATCGCGCGGGCACGCGGGCGATCTTCAAAGAGGGTGTCAATAGCCTGCGCGATAGCCGCGGCATTGGGCGCCACGACCATTCCATTGAGGCCATCCTGGATGAATTCCAGCGGGCCGCCACTGTCGGTGAGCGTGATAACCGGCTTCCTTGAATACAAAGCCTCCACAGTCACAAAACCGAAGTCCTCCTGAAAGGGGCCAAAGAATACCGCCAGTGAATTGGCATAGTAGCTGGCGAGCTCACTATCGCTGGTAGAGGTAGCAATCGCTACCTTCCCCGCGAGGCCGAGCCTGGCGATGAGGTCGCGTAACTCGCGCTCGTCACCCCCTTGTCCCGCTATCACACATCTGGCGTCTGACTTGACCAGTGACATCGCTTCGATAAGCAGGTCCTGGCGCTTGAGCGCATCGAGCCGGCCAGGGCAAAAGATATAGTCCCCATAGTCGCCGCAAAAGAAGCGCTCGCGTTGAACGACTGGAGGATACAACGGCGTGCTGGAAATCGAATTATGGTCGAGCAATCGCTCGGAAACCTTCCGAGAAATGGTAAAGACCTTGCGCGCCTCGCTTAATGCTCGATTGTCGGCCCGCGCGATGATGTCCCGTACTCTAACTCCCTCGGGGCCTTCCAGATCGCCATATTGGGTTCCCCATAGATCGTAGGCCTGGCGATGTTGATGAACCAGCCAGACCACCTTGTCTGGATGTTTTATCAGGTAGGCGGGAAACTTTAGCGCGATCACCTTATCGATAGTTTTGCCGTTAGCTTCGGTCAGATCGAGTAATTCCCAGATCAGCATTTGCCGGACAATCTCATCGGGCGGATACCATTTGAATGGAATGGCTACGACTTCCACCGCATGACCGTGTGCAAGGAGCGCCTGCCGCAGCCCCGTCGCGCATGCTTCTGCCCCGCCCGATATAAAAGGCACCATGACAGTGCAGATTGCTATCCGCACTGTTTAAGACTTGCGTGCCTGGAAGTTCCGATGTCAGGCGTCGAGCCATTGCTCGCGACGACCGCGTAGTCCTGGAAGCCGTAGAGGAGATCGTTAGCCAGCTCGATTCCATGATTGAAGCTGCGAACCTCCGGGCCAGCCGCCTCGTTGAGTCGCGTCATCCTTAAGGACGGCTCGACCGGCGAGCTGAACTTGAGTTCTATATTCAAAAACCCAGCCGATTCGAGCAGAAATTTAAGACTGGCCGGATGGTAAGGTCGAACGTGGGTGAAATCCTTATAGAATCCGTCAGCGAACACCGACAGGCAGCCAGGATTGGGGGTCTCGATAATCAGCACTCCGCCTGGTCTTAGCTTCCGAGAACAAAGCTGCACGAAGCCGATGACACGCGCGGGTTCGAGATGTTCGATCATTTGCGCGCAGAAGACACCGCCAAGGGTCTGGTTAGGCAGTCCCGCGAGGTATTCGATACCCTCCGCTTGAATTACGTCGAGACCCTTACCCCGACAACGAGTCACCATAGCGGGATTAGCATCGACACCCCGGCAGGTTATGTTGGCCTCGCGCAGGAGGCTGAGAAATTCGCCGCGGCCGCATCCTATGTCGAGAACTTCAGCTTGTCCGGCATAGGCCGCGAGGTAGGCGGCCTGACGCGCCGCGATCTCGGCTTCACTGCCGCGATGCTGCTGCTCGAACTGAAAATATTCCTGCTCGAAGCCGGAGAAGTTGCGCTCGCGTTGGTGTTCCTCTGCCGCGTCCACCAGCGCGGACTGCATCTGGGTCTCAAATTCGGCCCGCAAGGCAGTCAATAACTCTCCGCGCAATGAGCCCAATTCAGCGCCTAACTCTGTATGCAAGTCGGTCCGCAAGTCAGCCCTTAAGTCTTGGGCAATCGAAGCGCTCAATTCCGCCTGCAACTCGCTGCGTAGCTGGGTTCGCAGTTCAGCCAGTAACTCACTGCGGATCGAGGCCCGCAGATTTGTTTCCAGCTCCGCGCGCATCGCTGCTTTCCCAAACTCGGAGTCCGCGCTCGCATGCTCGAGCTGATTGCGCAGGGTTCCAACCTCGTGCTGCAGATGGCTAACCACCCGAGCATTCGCGCCGTTGTACATGACCTGGCGGACCAGAACCTGCATGAGCAGTTCGCGGGCGAAATTCTTGGCCGCGATAATGGCGCGACTCATCCGCTTGCGATGCGAGTAAAAGGGCGCGCGAACGATATCGTAACCGTAGTGAAGACTGGCGAGGTCCGCGCCGATGGAGTCATTGAAGGGGGGCAGCGCTGCTCCGTTCGAGTGATTGAGCGGATCGTCCAAGGTTCGGCCGTTTTGATCCATCGACTGGCCGTTGCGCGAGGTTGCGGCGCCGGCACGAGCTTTCCTGATGCCCGCGCGAAGTTCGCCCATCACTTTGGCTACATCAACATTAGACATTCAGTGATTAAAAAAACCTCCCGGAAGCTGTGGGATCGTGCCTCCTGGAACTTTCCCCCTTGCGATATCGATAATGCTCGATCCGATCAGTCGTTCACCGCGCCGTGTCTCTGCGAAGCGGGGCGTTCCCCGTCGCGAAATCCGGGATGAGCTTCATTTCGAAGGCTGGCGTTCGGCTCGCCGAGGGATCTTTCGAAATTACGAGCAAACGAGTATCGGCTTGCTATCAAGGCTTCTCATAATTGCTGCTGAGGTTCAAGTTAATAAATAAAGCGTGTGCTCGATTTCGCCGAAAGGCGAACATAAGACGAAACACTTGACTTGGGACATAACTCTGCGGAGGATGCCTCGCGATGTGGATTGCTCGCCGAAACCGCTTGCGCGTGGCCTTGTGAAATTCGACATAAACCCGACTTCGGAGAATGCCGCGGTTGAACCGAGGTTACCGTATCTGGGGCGGCGAGCTATCGCGGGAGCCGCTAACCTTGAAATTTGCGGCGCCTTACTCATCTACATCACAATCTCGCTCCTCATCTATGGCCTCCCACTCCGCGGGCATTTCACTACCAGCTATGTCGGGGTCGGCGCCGATCCGACGATCTTTCTGTGGGCCATCGCATGGTGGCCGCATGCGATCCTGCATGGCATCAATCCGTTTCTTACCACCGCGATCTGGGCGCCCAAAGGCGCGAACCTAGCGTGGGCAACCAGCATTCCGGGACCGAGTCTCCTGATGACTCCTATAACGATGCTCTGGGGGCCGGTGGTCTCATACAACATCCTGAACATCCTTTGCCCGCTGGCCAATGGGTTCTCGATGTTCCTGTTGTGCAGGTACGTGGCGAAGAGCTTCTGGCCCGCGCTGCTGGGTGGACTCATCTTCGCGTTCTCGCCGTATGCGATGGCGCAATCAATGGCGCATATATTTCTCTTATTCATATTTCCGGTGCCGCTGGCGATACTGCTGGTGCTGCGGCGTATGAATGGAGAGCTTCGCCGCGCAACCCTGGTAGTCCTACTGACTATCGTCTTAGCCTTCGAGTTCCTAAGTTCCACCGAACTGTTCGCCACCACGAGTGTGTTCGGCACCTTTCTGATCGTGCTGGCATACCTGATATGCGGAGGGGAGACTCGCCGCGCATTACAGAGACTCCTGCCGGATCTCGCGATCACTTATGCGAGCCTGATCGTAGTATTGTCGCCATACCTCTATTATGTCTTTGCTCAAGGGGTGCCTGGTCCGATCAATCCCGGTTCCGAGTACTCCAACGATTTGCTTGCTCTTTTCATTCCCACTCCAGCCTTAATGATAGGCGGTCATATCTTCGATTCCGCCACCGCAATGATGGGCGGATGGTGGGAAATGTCTGGGTATCTCGGCCCGGGACTCCTGGTGATGGTGGCTCTCTTCGTCATCGCGAAGTGGCGTGAACCGGTTGGAAAGCTCTTGACGGTGAGTCTGGCACTGATAGCGATACTTTCGTTGGGGCCGATCCTTCATGTTCGAGGCACTCCGACGATCCCGATGCCATGGTGGGTGTTCAGCAAGCTGCCATTGACCAATCAGGCGCTACCCGGCCGTTTCGGCATGTACATGTATCTGGCGGCTGCGCTAATGGCGGCCATCGTCCTCAGCGAGACTAAATATCCGCTATGGTTTGCGGTCGGGCTGGCAATAGTTTGCCTCGCATTCCTGGCGCCGAGTTCTTCGCGCGTGTTCATCACTGACTCGGAAGCCGACCAACCCTTGCTCGTCAGGTCCGAGAGATACAGACAATATATCGCGCCGGGCGACAACGTACTCTTCCTGCCGCATGGTGGGGAAAGCATGAGCCTGCTATGGCAGGCTGAGAGCGGGTTTTACTACAACATCGCCACCGGGCGTGTTGGTATGACACCGCCTACGTCGGCGGGCTGGCCGATCTTGCAGTCCTTCGATAGCGACGAGGCTATCGGAGGTTTTGTAGAAGAGCTAGAGGCCTTTCTGGGAGCAAATCACGTAAATACGATCGTAGTCGAGGAAGGCAAGCAGCATCACTGGCCCGCACTGCTGGCGAAGCTGCAGCTAGCTCCGGTGGCGGTTGACGGAGTTTTACTCTATCGGGTCTCTCCCGCGATCTTGAATTCCTACGCTACCGCGACGCCGCATGAAATAGCCCGACGCGAGGCGCTGGCTTCGGTCGCAATGTTGATAGGCGCCACCAACCGCTACTTAAGTAGCGGCTCTCCACTTGCAAAGCTAACTCCCTGGAACGCCCAACGGCTGAAAGCGCTGGATCTTCCGGAACCGATCCGCTTCGAGGATGCGGACAACAATTGGTGGCACAACCTTTGGCTCGGACCAATGGGAAAAGCAGACGTCGGAATTGGCATCTTCGGACGCTTCGACGATCTCGAACCGGTAATCAAGAAATTTGGACCCTACGCCAATCATGTACTCTTTCCCTACCCGCGCGGGCTCAAGGATCCAGGGCCTGACGAATCGGGTCAGTTGCTTCTGATCTTCGACCGGGAAGGAATTGAACAGGCCGCCGTTCTGAAAGAATAGCCACAGCCGGGAAGAGGAAACCCTCCTTGACCAGTTTTGTCGCTCAGTGCAAATGCCAATTTAAGCTTGGCACAAGGATCTTCTGGTTGAACGGAGAGAACCGCGTTGAATCGTGAACGAGCCATAATCGGTCTGCTGGTTTTCCTCTCTGTTGCCGGAACGTTCTATGGATCGCGAGTTCACTACCTCTCAGACAGCCGCTTCTCGCTTCTGATGGACGAGGCAATCCTGCACTACGGCACCCCAAACATGATCCGTTACCAGGTTCCTCGGGGAGACGGTGGCCCATACACCAATCACGGCTATCTGTGGACCATGGATATGGTGAAAGGCCGGCTTTTGTATGTTTTTCCATGGGGAGGTGCATTGCTCTCTTTACCAGCGGTGGCGGCCTTCGATGCGGCCGGATACCAAATCGCTCCCAATCATGTTTATGAGGAAAACCATGAAATGGCGATGCAGGCGATTCTCACCGCGTTACTGTGCGCGCTAACAGTATGGGTCTTCTTTGAGACGGCCAGTTCCATGTTGCCGCTGGGCTGGGCGTTGGCTATCGCATCGGGCGCCGCCTTCGGAACTCAGATGTGGTCAAGCGCAAGTCGAAGCCTCTGGCCTCAGACCTGGTACGTTCTATTGATAGCACTCGCGCTATGGATCCTCACCCAGGAGCGGAAACGTCCGGTCCTGTTGGGAACGCTACTAGCCTGGACCTGTCTGACGCGTCCGGGCGCGCCAGCGACTATCGCCCTGATAAGTGTTTATGTCTTTTTCGAATACGGAATGGCTCTGTTTTTGCGCTATGCCGCAACCGGCGCCGCATGGACACTGGCCTTCGCGGGGATGATGATGTACTTCGAAGGCACTCCGTTCGCGGCGGCGTATCCGATGAGTTATCTGGCTTTGCGGCGCGACCTCCTGATGAGGCTGTACGGCGTCTTGCTAAGTCCGTCGCGAGGGCTATTCGTCTTTGTGCCGATCGCTTTGTTGCCTCTCTATCTGGCGATAAGGCACTGGCGGATCTTACCTGAGAAAAAACTGGCGACCCTGGCGCTCCTCGTTATCACTCTGCATATCGTTATCCTTTGTTTCTATAAGCCTTGGTGGGGAGGAGGGTCATATGGCCCGCGCGATCTACTGGATACCATTCCATGGTTTGTCCTACTCGCAATTCTTGGCATCAAGGCCTTTATCAGCGATCAGCAACCGAGTAGGCAGGAACGCACGATCGTTGTTCTGGCCGGTAGTCTATTTCTGATCGTGAGCATCGGGATGAACGCGATCGGGGCGTTCTCTTCCTCGGCGGCTATCGACTGGAACGATCATCCCCCGATCAACTCGCATCCGGAGCGGGTCTGGGACTGGGAACATCCGCAATTTTTGGCGTGGCTGCAGATGTAGGAAGCGCGCATAGCTGCTCATCCATACCGAGACCATAAAGCACATGCGCGGTCCCGCTGCCAGTGATCCCCCTGAGAGGCAGGAGGACCATGAGCCTGGGAATGGATCGATCCAAAGAACGCTAGTGATTCATAGAATCGCTCTTGTTCGCCGCGCGCTCCCGTTGAAGTAGCAATTGCCGCTCGAGCTCGGGCCTGAGCCGCTCCGCTTGCCGCCTTGCTTCAAGAAGGTTGGCTGGAGGATTGACTCCGGGCGGACAAGGGCGATTGATGTCGATATTGCCGTGTCCGATCTTCTCCGGATGTCGTTTGGCAAAATCCGCGGGCATAATGTGCTCGCCGGTTTTCGGATCCGTCGGCAAGTGGTAGTACTCTCGCATCTCTGGATCTACGCGAGAATCGTTTTCGGGGAGGCAGACGGCGCCTTGCCAAAGCGCCGGGTTCTGGTGCAATTGCTCTTCACAGCCAGTCTTATTCTGAAACGGCCCGACAGACGCTAGAGAATTTGTCCAGGCTTTCTTTGCGCCCGGATCCGGAACCGACCAGATCATGCCTTCGCACATATACTGTTGGCCAGAGGTCGCGGGGACAAATCCTCCGGACCCAATGAGGTACCAGAACATAACCGCGAAGGCAGCCCTATCGCGAATTGAGCTCGTCAATTTCATAGCGAACTTCTCACAAGAAGTCACGGCACATTTTTCGACGCTTCACGTTAGGTACTCGGAACCGGAACCATTGGGACGATCTGGGAGAATAGCCGAGGGGTCATGGCTTGGTATTCCTGTCATCTGTGCTCTGGCGCGCTTTTGCGAGGAGCAGGGAAACCACGAGCAAAGCAAAAATTAGCGCCGACGTCGGCGTACCGGCAACTAAATATTCGCGGAAATTTAGATAGACGATCGTGCCATGCTCATTGAATGGATATACCCGACCGGCACTCATGATGGGCGTTCGCGGGCGCGTATAAGAAAAAAATTCTCCGGCTAAAAGGCACAGGATAAAACAGGTTCCCAAAAACGACGCCAAGCGCTTCAGGTTCAACTGGTTGAACATTGGAATGGTTCACCAAGCGAAAGTGTTAGTTCCGATGACGGATGCATCCACGCCCTCACCAATACCGGCTGAGAAACCAACACCGGTAACGCTTCCGTTTGAGCTCACCCCGTTGAAGACATCCCACCAACTATACCAATCGAGACGCGCGTTTGCCCAAAAGGGGGGTGGAGGGCGGCGCCGCCGTCGCTCTTTTCTTGCGACGGGCGTGACGGCCCCCCTGGCGGGGTGGGGAGGATGGCGCGACGGTCGCTCTGCTTTCTCTCTGCGACCGGAGTGCCATCCTGCTCTTTTGCCTGCTTTTTGTCTGCTCCTTTGTCTGAAATCCTCGATGCGCGGGCGCCCACGGCGCACGCGCCTCCATGCAGATTCGGCAATCGCGATCGAGCAATTCTCGATTGTATCAGGCGAGGCATTCGAGTATTGATTCAAGCCGGACGCTTTAACCTCAATTGGCGCGGCGTATTCGGTCGCTGCATGATTCGTATTATCCAGGGGGAACACCGGCTTAATTAAGCCGTCATCATGACCAAGCCGATCATTCTGGTTACCGGGGGAGCCGGATTCATCGGATCCAACTTTATCCAACGCTGGCTCGGGGATTCAGGCGGCCAGGTCATCAACATCGACAAGATGACGTACGCCTCGAAGGCGAATGGGTGGTCGGACACGGTCGCGGAGGGCCATCGGTTTGTCACCGGCGATATCGCCAGCCGCGATTTGATCCGGGAGCTGCTGCTGGAACATCGGCCCTCGGCGGTCATCAACTTTGCGGCCGAAACCCACGTCGATCGCTCGATCCATTATCCCGACGAGTTCCTCCAATCCAATGTTATTGGAACTTTTAACCTGCTCGACCAGGTGCGGCATTACTGGAGCGCGATGCCGGACGCGGAGAAGGCGGGCTTTCGATTCCTGCAGGTCTCGACCGATGAGGTTTATGGGTCGCTGGCGCCGGACGCGCCGCCGTGCGATGAGCGGAAAAACCCCGAACCGAACAGCCCTTATGCGGCGAGCAAGGCGGCAGCGGACCAGTTTGTGCGCGCATTCCATCAAACCTATGGGCTACCGGCGATAATCGCGCGATGTTGCAACAATTACGGGCCCTATCAGCATCCGGAAAAGCTGATACCCCACATAATCCATCGGGCAATTAGGGAAGAGCCGTTGCCGATCTATGGCGATGGCAGGCAGATTCGCGATTGGCTCTACGTAGATGACCATTGCGCGGCGTTGCGCAGTATCATCGCGCGGGGGCGGCTTGGCGAGGTTTATAACATCAGCGCCCGGGCGGAGCGGACCAACCTCGAGGTGGTGCGGGCGATATGCGCGGTGCTGGACCGGGAATATCCAAGGAAATCAGGGACTTACGCGGATCTCATCACGCATGTGACGGATCGTCCCGGACATGACCGTCGTTATGCTTTAGATGCCTCAAAATTGGAGCGCGAGACTGCTTGGAGGGCATCGGAGAGTTTCGGGACGGGGTTGGAGAAAACAGTGCGATGGTACTTGGGGAATCTCGAGTGGGTGAGCGCGGTTGCGGATGGGGAAGCTTTCCGTTTGTGGGACAACATCAACTATAGTCAACGTCGGTAATGAATCGCATCGATACGGAACTGCCCGGCGTTTACATCATCGAACCAACAGTTTTCGAGGATTCCCGAGGATGCTTTTTCGAGACCTACCATCAACGCAAGTTTGAAGTTCTCGGAATCGATGTTGCCTTTATCCAGGAGAATCAATCCCTCACCCGCAAAGGCGTGTTGCGAGGATTGCACTATCAGCTTCCCCATCAGCAAGCCAAACTCTGTCGCGTAGTCGCGGGCGAGGTCTACGATGTCGCGGTCGATATCCGTCTCGGCTCGAAGACCTTTGGCCGCTGGGTCGGAGTGACTTTGTCCGCCGCCAATCGGCGCCAGATTTTTATCCCGCGCGGCTTCGCGCACGGGTTCATCGTGCGATCGGAGATTGCCGAGTTCATCTACACGTGCGATGACTTCTATCATCCGGAGGCTGAAGCGGGCGTGCTATGGAGCGATCCGTCGTTGGCGATTACCTGGGGCATCGGCAACCCTGAGTTAGCGTCTCGCGATGCGCAATATCCTCTGTTGGCAAATATCGATCCCGATCGATTGCCTCGTTGCATTAAATGAACTCGGATCGGTCAGCGGAAACGTCGAACTCCAAAGCTTCCAACGATTTTCTCAATCGCGAAATTCAGCGCCTCGAAACCGAACGCGATACGGTTAGACGCGAGCTCCGTCAGATCCAGCGGAGCTACGCCTGGAAGATCGTCAAGCGCTATCGTCGCTGGATCGAACGTCATCGTGATAATTCGGCGGTTCGCCTCTATGAGAAGCTCGCGGTCTGGGTGCTGGATAGGAGCGTGGGCAGCCACCGTGATGATAGCGTCAATTATCAGCTCTGGCTCGAAGCGCATGAGATGACTCCGGAGAGCCTCGAGGCCGCCAGGTCTGCTGCCGCGACGTTCCCCTATCGTCCACTCATCAGCGTAGTGCTTGAAGTCGCAGATAATGCGGCCACCGAGAGTGGGCTTAAGGCCGCCGTCGAATCGGTTCGGGCGCAAATTTATGATAACTGGCAGCTGCGCATCGTAATAGACGCAACTATTCCGCAGCCGATTGAGGCGATGCTGTCACGCTATGCCGCTGGCGACGCGCGCATCTCTTTAAGACATCGGATGCCAGGCGGGGAGGCTTCTCCTACCGCAGTCGATCTTCTCGATCTGGCAGAGGGCGAATTCAGCATCTTCATGGCTTATACCGGATCGCTCAGCGCCGGGAACTTCTATGCGGTTGTGAAACTCCTGAATCGCAATGGCGCGGTCGATATCATTTATTGGGACGATGACCGCATCGATTCCGAGGGGCGACGGACGAAGCCGTTTTTTAAACCGGACTGGAGTCCTGAGCTGCTTTTCTCGATGAACTACCTGGGCGACTCCTTCATCATCCGAACCGCACTCGCAAAACAAATCGGTGGTCCCCGCCATAGCTTTGGGACTTGCCAGAACTATGACTTCGCGCTTCGCGCGGTAGACCTCAGTAACAGCATTGTTCACATTCCGGACGTTCTATCCCATCGTAGCGAGGTCCCTCAGGTCGAGAGCGAGGCCGAGTGCGAAAGGCAATCCATGCAGGCACTTGATGAAGCCCTGCATCGGCGTGGAGAGGCCGGCAGAGTGGAAGTTGTAGGTCCGGGTTTGTATGCCGTTCGCCACGAGATTCGCGGTGAGCCTCTCGTTTCGATCCTGATTCCTACTCGCGACAAGTGCCACTTGCTCCGCCAATGTCTCGAAAGTATCGAGCGCAACACCGACTATAAGAATTACGAGATCATAGTTCTGGATAACGATAGCACCGAGCCTGACACTCTCGCTTACTTCGATCAGATCGCCGGCAAGGTGCAGGTTCATCGCTATCCGGGACGGTTTAACTTCTCGGCAATCAACAACTATGGGGTATCGAAGGCGAAAGGAGAATTGCTTCTCTTTTTAAACAATGACACCCAGGTCATTCGCTCTGATTGGATGCGCGCGCTTATTGAGCAAGCTCAGCGGCCCCAGATCGGTGCGGTCGGTGCCAAGTTACTTTTTGCCGATGGGCGGGTTCAGCACGCGGGCGCGGTACTCGGTATCGGAGGCATGGTCGGTCACGCTTTCAGGCTGACGGCTGGCAACGAGCCTCACTACTTTGGACTCAGTGATGTCATCCGTGACTGCAGCTCGGTAACCGCAGCCTGCATGATGATGCGGCGCTCGGTGTTTGATGAGGTAGCAGGTTACGACGAAAAATTCCTGGTCGATTTCGCCGACATCGATCTTTGTCTGCGCGTGAGAC
This sequence comes from uncultured delta proteobacterium, assembly GCA_963761255.1. Classification (GTDB taxonomy): domain Bacteria; phylum Desulfobacterota; class Binatia; order Binatales; family Binataceae; genus DATGKG01. The sequence goes on along the minus strand of CAVXGH010000004.1, from coordinate 519,428 downwards.
ATCGTGGCTATCGGATCGTCTACACGCCGTTCGCCCTGCTCTATCATTATGAGAGCGCGACCCGGCGGCGCATGCATGTCTCGGGTGACCTGGAAGGATTTGTCAAGCGATGGGACCACTGTTTGAAGCAACCGGATCCTTACTATGGCCATCACCTTACTCTCGATCGCGAGGACTGGTCTCTGGCGCCATGACTCTTTACTAGCGTTGATGCGCCAGCGGATTGCGGAGTTCTTCGAATTCGAGCGCTATAAGACCATCTACAAACACGAGTTGGTAGCCGGCGTATCGACCTTCGTCACCATGTCGTACATCATCGCGGTCAATCCCGCGATCCTCAAGGCAGCCGGCATTCCGGAAGGCGCCTCGATGACGGCCACCATCGTAACCGCGATTTTCGGCTCGCTCGCGATGGGGCTAATCCCAAACCGGCCCTTCGCAATCGCTCCTTACATGGGAGAACACGCATTCGTCGCGTTCACCGTGGTCCGCGCGATGGGCTACCGGTGGCAGACCGCGTTGGGAGCTGTGTTCATCGCGGGGGTGGCCTTTATGCTGCTCACTCTGGTCAAAGTCCGCGAATGGATGGTCGAAGCGCTTCCATCCACTCTCAGTCACAGCTTCGCGGCTGGCATTGGACTCTTCCTCACTTTATAGGTGTGGGCGGCAGGACCGGGTTCACCGCAATCGTCGTGGCCGCGATGTTCGCGCTGGCGCTCTTTTTCGCGCCCGCTGTTACTGCGATTCCTGCGGCTGCCTGTCGTCCGGCGTTGACTGTGGTCGGCTCGATGATGGCGCCGATCGCGAAAATCAATTTCGATGATCCGACCGAGTTACTTCCTGCCTTCGCTACCATCGCGCTGATGAGCTCCACCTTCAACATTAGGATAGGTATCACTGCCGGTCTGGTTCTGTATCCGATATTCAAGCTAATCGCGGAGCGCGCCTGGGAAGTACCTGTTGGATTGTGAATTCTAGCGGCACTTTCACTAATGTTCTTCGTTTTCTATCCATCTCACTGAAACGCCTAATGTGTTGAGGTAACGTGATTTCGCAGTGGTTAGTGGCCTGTAACAGTGACATTGGTATGGGCTTCATGTATCATGAGGCATGCCTAAAGGGGAGTTACGCTTGAGGTCGAGTGAGCGCGCGGAACTGAGGGATAGGATGCGCTCGCGGACCTTGCCGGCCGAGGATGTGCGCCGTGCGCGGCTGATCCTGTTGCTGGTGGAGGGAAAATCTTATTCGGCCATCCGCCAGGTGCTGGGCTGCAACCCCAACTATATCAGTCGCTGGAAGGGTCGTTTCGAAGCCGAGCGGCTGGCGGGCTTGTACTCGCACTACCGCGGACGCGCGGTGGAGAAACGAACCCCGGCGCTGGAAGCCAAAATTCTGGAATGGACCCGCAGACCTCCGCCCGATGGCTCCACCCACTGGAGCAGCCGCAAGTTGGCCCGCCACCTGGGCATCAGCCACATGATGGTGGCGCGGGTGTGGCAGCGCGCCGGGCTTAGGCCGCATCGGATCGAACGCTACATGGCCTCCGACGATCCCGACTTTGAGACTAAGGCAGCCGATATTATCGGACTGTACGTCAAACCGCCGCAGCATGCGGCGGTGTTTTGCGTAGACGAAAAGACCGCCATTCAAGCCCTGGACCGGCTGGATCCGGTGTTGCCTTTGTCGCCCGGGCGGCTGGAACGCCACGGTTTTGAATACTATCGCCACGGCACGCTTTCGCTGTACGCGGCGCTTGACACCAAGAGCGGCGCGGTGGTGGGCAAAACCGCCGCGCGTCACACCAGCCAGGAGTTCGTGGCCTTCCTCGCCGAGCTGGTCGCCAATCAGCCGCGCGGCAAGGAGATTCACCTCATTGCCGACAATCTCTCGGCCCACAAGACCAAGCGGGTTGGGCAATTCCTCGCCGCCCACCCGAAAGTCCATCTCCACTACACCCCGACCTACTCCTCCTGGCTCAATCAGGTAGAAAACTGGTTCGCCAAGATCGAGCGCGATGTCATTGCCCGCGGAGTCTTCACCTCGGTCAAGCATCTGGCGCGCAAACTTAAGCGCTACATCGGTCACGATAATCACGCCCCCAAACCCATCAAGTGGACCTACCGCGACCCCACACATCGAATCAGTATTGATACCATTTCACCTGTTACAGGCCACTAGTGCATTAATCTTTTGTTTCTACCTAGTGTGAGTGATGCAGCCGGAGCGGCTGCGTTCAGACATGTACCCGGTCGTAGTGGCGAATCTTCGGTGGTCCGGTTAACTTCTCGCCGAGTTTGCCGAGGGCCCCGGTCTGGGTGCGCCAAGCGAGATAGCGCTGATGGTGGTCGCGCGTTTGCCACAGTTCATAAAACACCAGATTGCCCGTATCGTCCACGTTGCCATAGATTATCGAGCTTCTGGCAGCCGTCGTAGGCGCGCGTATCCGGCAGCATCTGTTTCAGAAGCCCTTTCGCCTCGTTCACCGCTTCCAGTTTAACCTGCATTTCAACAAGTACCATGACACCCATTTTATTGACCTCCATTTGTCAGTCTTTGTTCCAGCGTCTTCTCTTCCAACGTCTTCGACTTCGCTCTTTACTCCTTTCGATGTGGCGGCGTACCTAGCGAAGGAGTCGTTGCTCGAGGAAGTCCAGCCGGTCGTTCCCGAAGAAAATGTCGTCACCGACGATAAAAGTTGGGGAGCCGAAAGCACCGCGATCGGCTGCGATCTGTGTGTTGGATTCCAGGCGCTTAGCGTATTCGGGTCTTTCCGCGTTCGTCAGAATCGCGCTCCCATCCAGTTCAGCGGCTTCGAGGTGCCGAACGAGTTCGCCGCGGTCGTTAATGTTCACCGCGACAGTCCAGTACGCGGAAAACATCGCGGCATTGTATCGGTCTTCAAGATTCATTTCCTGCGCAACCAGCGCACCCTTCAACGTGAGGCTGTGATCGCCTTTCTTAAGATGCGGATTCATCTTGAACGGAACCTCGTAGCGAGCGCACCATCTTGCGATGTCCTGGCCGGCGTAGTTCCGCTTGTTCTTGCACAAAACAGTTGTGGGACTATTGCCTACGATCTTCATCAGATTGAGAATGTGCATCGGCCACATCCTGAACCGCGCGCCGGTGCGGGCGGCGATACCATCGAGTTGCGTCCGGGCAAGATAAGTGTAGGGACTGATAAAATCGAAGAAGAAATCCACGTCCGCCATCGTACATGCTCCTTGTTTTCGTTATTGGCGCCGCGAGATCCGGCCCAGTTTGAGCGCCAATCAATCAACGGTACCGATTCTTGAAGTCTCTGCTTGCGCGCCAGTTTCAAAGAACTCCTGAAGCGCAAGCTCCAGGTTATGGCTCGGCCTTTCCGAATCGCCGAGTTTAATCAGGGCGTAGCGCTGGTCGTCGTCGAGTGCCGCCCATGCCGTGTCGTTGAGCTCGATGCCGAAAGCCCGCGCGTGCTGAACCAGCACCTGCGGCGGATGATCGGGCGGATTCGCGGCACGGCGCGCATCGTCGGGGAGAATCTTGGCAGGAGAATTAGTGCGCGCCAGCGCGACCTCTTCGATGAAGGTCCTCAGCGCACCTTGTTCGTCCTCTGAATCCGCGGGAGCGTGACAGATCATCAACCTCTCGCCGCGTCCGAGCTTCTCCCATTGCGCCAGATGAAGTTTAATCCCGACTGCATCCAGCTTTCTGCGCGCCGCCATCGGAAGGCAATTAAGCGACTCGTAGACCTCAGCCTCAAACTTGAATTTCCGGATCATCGTGATGCTCCTGCCTGCGCGAGAAGTTGTCCCTTGACAGATACTAGGTTCCAAAATAGAACTTAGTCAAGAGTCGGTTCTAAAATAGAAGCAACGATCCACGAAATGCAGCCACCGGAGACTAACGATGGGTAAGGTGAGTTTCGAAACAGCTGGTGCTCTCGGCATGCTTACTCTGGCAAATCCACCACTAAATCTGTTCGACCAGGAACTAATCGAAGGCCTTCGAGCGGCGGTTGACCAGGCCCGGCAGCATCCGCTGAGAGCACTGCTGGTGCGCGCCGAGGGTAAAAACTTCTCCGGCGGCGCTGATGTTGCGATCTTCAAGGACAAGACCGCGAACCAAGCGCGCGAGCGCTTCACCGGCCATCTACGAATGATCGCCGACCTCGAGGAATTGCCGTTTCCAACCATTGCTGCCGTGCAGGGGGCGTGCATGGCGGCGGGACTGGAACTCGCATTGGCATGCGATCTTATATGGTCGGGTTCTTCGGCCCGCTTCGGACAGGTCGAGGCATCGATTGGAACGACCACGCTGCTGGGTGGCGTCCAACGTCTGGCTGAGCGGGCCGGCCCGAGTCGCGCACGCGAAATCATCTACACCGCCGAACAATACGACGCCGCAACGTTCGAGCGATGGAACATCGTGAACAAAGTTGTTCCGGACGAAATCCTTGAGCGGGAGACACGAGCCTTTGCTGAGCGACTCGCCAGTGGTGCAACGCTCGCCTATGCGGCCGGCAAGAAGATCGTAAGAGCGTATCTGGAGAGTGGCATCCGTGCCGCCGACGCCGTGGTCGACGAGATCGCCCCTGCGCTATTCGAGACTGCTGACATGCGCGCGGGTGTTAATGGCCTGATCGAACATGGGCCGCGCAAGTTTCGTGACAAGGTCATCTTCCAAGGCCGCTAGCGATGCCGATGTCCACTTGCGTAAATGCGACGCCGGTGACTCCCAGGGCGAGCAGCCTTCGGGAGCGGTCATGGGCATTCTACGAGATCCAGATACGGCTTATGAGTCTATCGAGCGCTGTGCTTGATCATAGGAGGGAGCGAACATGAAACCTGTTTGTCTAGTGATAGGTGCCGGTGCGGGTATCGGCGGAAATGTCGCACGACGCTTTGCGCAAGCGGGCTATCACGCTTGTCTGGGTCGGCGCAGCGACTTGGAAGGCCTGAATAGAATGGTGGACACGATCACGAACGATGGAGGTTCCGCAACCGGATTTCTCCTCAATGCGATCGAGGCAGACTCCATCGAAGAGAGGGTTGCCAACATCGAGGCCAACATCGGCCCGATTGAAGTCGTGGTTTACAATTTGGGCGCCCAGATCGGCGATAGGGCATTGAAGGACACCTCGCTCAAGGCGTTTGAAACAGGCTGGCGCTTGGGGACGTTTGGTCTGTTTCGTCTTGCGGCAGCCGTTTGCCCACTGATGGAAGCACGAGGCAAAGGAACAGTCCTCGTGACCTCGGCAACAGCCGCGATGCGTGGGAACGGTGGTCAACATTCCCACGCGGCTGCCATGGGAGGACGACGAATGCTGTGCCAGACACTCAACGCGGAGTTCGCGTCGAAAGGAATCCACGTCGTACATATCGTGATCGACGGCGCCGTGGATGCCCCCGACACTTTGGGAAAAATGCTCGGGCCGGAAAAGTTCCAACAGCTGAGAGAAACCCGAGGGAACGAGCATGATGGACTGATGCTCCCTACGCAGATCGCGGAGACCTACCTCCATCTCGCTCAACAACACCGATCCACCTGGACCTTCGAGATCGATCTGCGGGCGTTCTCCGATCGTCCGTGGTGGAATCACTGAGCAAATCGAGATCGAATCTGCGAGTCCTTACTCATCTCCTTAACGGAATATGGGAGCAAACAAAACATGACTCAATCCGACGAACGCGACGCTCAATCTTCTGTGCAGGATATTGCACTCGTAGTAGGGGGCGGCCCCGGCATCAGTTCCAGTTGCGCCAGGCTGTTCGCTAAAAACGGCATGCGTGTCGCCATCGCAGCGAGGAATCCGGACAAATCGGTCCTGCAGGATCTTGAGAAGAAGCACCGCGTGCGCCGCTACGGATGCGATGCAAGCGAACCAGCGGCGGTGGCGCTGCTGTTCCAGAATGTTGTCCGAGACCTTGGGACTCCTACCCTTCTGGTGCACAACATTGACGGTCGGGTTGAGGGCATTTTTCGCAAAGGGATTACCGAAGCGGACCCAAGCTTGGCGCTCGAAACTGTCCGGAACTCAGCGTTCAGCGCATTCTTGGTAGGTCAGCAGGCAGCTCGACTCATGCGCGAAAATAAACCCAACGCCAACGGCGCGAAGGGAACGATCATCTTCACCAACGCCAGCGCAAGCCTTAAAGGCTTCCCCTTGAGCGGTGCCTTTGCGATGGCGTGTCAGGCCAAGTCTGGACTCGCACAGAGCATGGCAAGAGAACTGATGCCGCAGGGTATTCACGTGGCAAATGTGCCGATCGACGCCGCGATTGGCTGGACGCAGGAAGACGGTACGCGCGCGCACCGACTGGCAGGAACCAGTGTCGACGACAACATGGCCGACCCGGACCGCATCGCGGAAACCTATCTGCAGCTGCATCGCCAGCATCGGTCGACTTGGGCGTTCGAGGTGGTGCTACGACCGTGGGTCGAACGATGGTGACTGGCGCTCAAGACGTTGGAGCAGACCTTCGTTCTCCTGAACAGGATCGCCAACACTTCTGAATACGGTCGGAAGGCTCGATTCCAGGCGGCTAGTCATGACGTTCAGCCAAGCAAGCAAGAAACTCAACCGCGCTCCAGCTGAGAGAAAATCAACAATCCAGTTTTTCTGGTCAGGCAGTCGAAAAACAACGTTCAGGCTCAAGGAGGTCGTAATGTCAGCTAATCTCCCCGCTTCTGGTGTCGCCAACTCGGAGTGGAAGTCGACCGCGTGCATTCTGTGCGAGTGTAACTGCGGCGTCGAAGTTCAACTCGGCGGCGAAGACGGCCGCCATTTGGTGAAAGTGCGCGGCGACGATGCGCATCCCGCCTCAAAGGGCTATGCCTGCGAGAAGGCACATCGACTCGACTTCTATCAGAACGGCCCTCATCGGCTGACGAAACCGCTACGCCGGCGCAGTGATGGAAGCTTCGAAGAGATTGACTGGGAGACTGCGATCGCGGAGGTGGCCGCTCGGTTCTCCGCCGTACGCAAAGAGTATGGCGGCAACACGATCTTCTACTACGGCGGGGGAGGCCAGGGTAACCATTTTCCCGCTATCTACGGCAACACAACCCGCGCCGTCCTCGGCTCCGTACATCGCGCGAACGCGCTTTCCCAGGAGAAGACGGGGGAGTTCTGGGTCGCGACTAAGATGGTTGGATTTTACACGAGAGCTGACTTCCATAACTGCGAGGTCGCCTTTTTCCTTGGTAAGAACCCCTGGATGTCGCACAGCATCCCGCAAGCTCGCGTTACGCTGAAAGAGATCGCCAAAGACCCTGCCCGCTGCCTTATCGTGGTGGATCCGCGCCGCACCGAGACCGCCGAACTTGCCGATATTCACCTTCAGGTAAAACCCGGCACAGACGCGTGGCTGCTGGCCGCGATGCTCGCTGTCCTGGTGGAGGAAAAACTCATTGCCAGCGAGTGGCTCGCTCTGCATGCGACTGGACTGGGCGAAGTGTTGCCGCACTTTGCCGAACTGCCGATAGCGAAATACTGCGAGGCTTGTGGCGTACCAGAGGAACTGGTGCGCAAGGCCGCGAAGCGGATTGCGTCGGCCTCGAGTGTGGCCTCCTTCGAGGATCTCGGTGTGCAGATGAATCGGCATTCCACGCTCGTGTCTTATCTTCACAAGCTGCTCATGCTGCTAACTGGCAATTTTGGAAAGAAGGGATCCTCGTACATCCCGACGATGTTGGCGCCGTTTACTGTCGGACATGAGGGCGGAGCGGGAATCGAGGTAATATCGTCGGATGACCGACAGGGCGCGGGAGTAAAGAAAGGCACTCCCGTGACAGGTTCGCGCCTGATCGGAGGTCTCACGCCGTGTAACGTGATTCCGGATGAGATCCTCACTGATCATCCGAGGCGATTTCGCGCGATGCTGGTCGAGAGCGGCAACCCCGCGCATTCGGTGGCAGACAGCGCGCGCATGCGTGAGGCGCTCGCGTCGCTCGACTTGCTGGTAGTGATCGACGTCGCTTTCACCGAGACCGCTCGCCTTGCGCATTATGTGCTTCCCGTCGCAAGCCAATTCGAGAAGGCTGAGGCCACCTTTTTCAATTTCGAGTTCCCGGAGAACTACTTCCATGTTCGCAAGCCACTGATGGCCCCACTGCCGGGCCTGTTCTCCGAAGCTGAACTGCACTGTCGGCTTCTCGAAGCCCTCGGCGAGTCGCCCGCTGAACCGATTGCCGCGCTGCGCGCGGCTTGGAAGGAAGGCCGCAAGTCTTTCAGGCAGAAGTTCACCGAGCTCGCAATGAGCGATCCTCGTGTGATCGCGGTCGCGCCAGCACTGCTCTATCGAGCGATAGGCGATCTGCTGCCGGAAGGATTGGCAGAAGCCGCGGGGGCGTGGCTGCTATGCCAAAGCGCAGCCCAAACCCAAGGAGCTTCTCTGGCTCGCGCCGGATTCAGGGGCGAGCCGGGTGAGGCCGGCGATGCCCTGTTCGACGCGATCCTGGCCGCGAAAAGCGGTGTGGTATTCGCGATCGACAGTTGGGACGAGTGCTTCGAGCGATTGCGCACGCCGAACCATAAGGCGCACTTGGCGATTCCCGAACTGTTCGCTGAACTCGACGCGCTTGCTACGGCGGCTCCGTCCCTTGTGACGAGGGAGTACCCGTTCATGCTCTCTGCCGGCGAACGGCGTTCGTTCACCGCCAACACGATCATCCGCAACCCTGATTGGCGACGAAAGGATGCTGGCGGCGCATTGCGCATCAACCCTGATGACGCCGAGAGCGTCGGCGTCGCCGATGGAAAGCACGCGAGACTCAGCACCCGCCGCGGAAGTGTCGAGGTGTTGGTGCAAGTTTCTGACCGTATGCAGCGCGGCCATCTCGCTTTGCCGAACGGGCTCGGTCTCGATTTTCCCGGAAGGGACGGCCAGAGAGTTCAGGCCGGCGTTGGGCCCAACGAACTCACGGGCAGCGAGGATCGCGACTGGATCGCAGGCACGCCTTGGCATAAGAGCACGCCCGCGCGCGTAGAACCCCCATAAGCGTTTCGTGCGCTGGCAAATCCTCCGCCGGAAATGTGAATAGAGCGGGACGCTTGGCCTGCTCCATTCGCGGGCTCCGGCGGAGCACTCAACTACAATCCGGAGGAAAGAAAAGCCATGCCTTGGATTGCCACGCGGCTTCGACTGTATGGATACCGCCTGCGTGTCGGTATGCGCAGTCGATTGCATCTACCGTTGTCAGCGCGAGGACAACCGTATGTTCCCCAAACAGCTCTTCATAAATCCGGACGAGTGCATTGACTGCGGGGCATGCGAGCCGGAGTGCCCTTGGCACTTTGCGCCCGTTGTAGTGCTGCGCGCGTCATTTAAGCTGAGCTTTATCTGCCGCCCCAGCTCCGCCATCCTTGTTGGCTTCATCCGATTTTGCGCCAGCACGAACAGTTGACGCTCCTCGGCCCGGATATGGCGTTCGAGCAAGACACAAAAATTGTCCACCAGGTCGTTCGCGCCGGCCTTGATCGCGGCGGCTTGCGCCCGCAATTCCTGATGGTCGCCGAGCAGCACCTCGATCAGCGACCCTTCCAACCCCAACACTTCGCGAAACTCGGGGAATAACAATTCCTCTTCGACCTTGAAATGATTGATCAGCCGAAATTCGAAATGCACTAACGTGACTGGCGCGCAGTTCAGGCTCGCGCTTGGATAGGTCGCCAGTGCGCAGTCGCCACGCCAGCAGCAAGGCGTCATGATGATCGTGCGAAAGGGGAATCAAGCTTTCGTGCCGCCACGCCATCAGCCGTGAACTATAACCGCTGAGATCCCTCGTCAAGAGATTCGGTGCAGACGTCTGTGCGCGCCGTGTTAAACACGAACCGCCCGGCATCCACCCAGAACCTACCAGGGTCTTGCAACCTCCTCTTCGGGGAGAAACACCCGGTTTCGTGCTACGCTTTCCTGCGTCATGACCGCTATAGCACTTACCATCGGAGGCTCGGATTCCAGCGGAGGTGCGGGAATCCAGGCGGACCTCAAGACCTTCGCCGCGTTTGCCGTCTTCGGCACCAGCGCCATCACCGCGCTAACCGCGCAAAATACGCGCGCCGTGAGTGCAATTGTTGACTTGGATCCCGCCTTCATCGCCATGCAGATCGATGCCGTCGCAGATGACTTCACGATCGCAGCCGCAAAAACCGGAATGCTTTCCCGTACTGAGATAATACGGACCGTCGCGGATCGAATACACATTCGTCAGATCGCGAATTTAGTGGTCGATCCCGTGATGGTCACGGCCAGTGGGGACATCCTCCTCGAACCCGCTGCGATCGTGATGATGCGTGACTTGATGCTCCCATTGGCGACTGTCGTAACCCCAAATTTGCGCGAGGCTAGCATCCTAACCGGCCACGAGGTTTCAAATCGCGATGCGATGAGGGATGCCGCGCGAGCGCTCGTAGCTCTGGGTGCGCGAGCAGCCTTGGTAAAAGGCGGGAGCGCCTACGTTTTGCGCGCGAATGACGTCCAAGATCAGGATGCAACCGACATTCTCTACGATGGTCACCATTTCCGCGAGTTTCGCGCAGCGCGAGTCGCTGTCGGCCGCGTTCATGGCGCGGGCTGCACGCTTTCCGCCGCCATCGCCGCGTCGCTCGCGCGGGGAGAATCTCTCGAAAATGCAATCGGCGCTGCGAAAACGGTACGTGACCCTCGCGCTGCAGAATGCTCCCCCGATCGGTCACGGCGCGAGACCGCTGAACCATTCGGTGCCGGCATCGCTCGGCGTATCCAAAGAGGCAGTGAGACTCACTCGATGGCGCCCCGAAATTCATTCACGCGTGCGATTCGCGGTAAGACGCAACCGATTTGGGACCGCGAACTGAAGCATCCCTTCGTGCGCGGCCTCGCCGACGGGACGCTCTCGTTCGATCGCTTCCGCTTCTATCTCGCGCAGGACTATGTATTTCTTGTCGAATACTCCCGAGTCTTCGCACTTGCCGCAGCCAAAGCTCGCGACCTCCAGACGATTGGACTATTTACCCGCTTGCTCGACGAGACGCTCAACACCGAGATGCAATTGCATCGCGACTACTGCCGGCGGCTTGGAATTACGGAAAGCGATCTTGAGAGGATTGCACCAGCGCCAGTCACTCACGGCTACACGCGCCATCTGCCGACCGTCGCGTACGGCGGCTCAATCGCAGACATCGTGGCAGCGGTGCTTCCCTGTCAACTCGGTTACGCGGAAATCGCGACGACGCTGGCAGGCGAAAGCCGCAGCGGCGCGAATCCGAAATACGCCGAGTGGATTAAAACCTACTCGTCGCAGGAGTTCATCAGCGGCGCGGAAAAGCTCGGCTCATTGCTCGACGATCTCACCGCTGGATGGCCCGCGCGCGAGTTGGCGTATTTGGAGACGCTCTTTCTGACCAGCAGCCGCTACGAATTTCTGTTTTGGGAAATGGCCTGGAACCAGTCCTCCTGGCCCCTGTGAAACCGACTCAGGAAGGAGATGACTATGCCGACCGGGGACGCACACAGGAATTGTCATTCCGACTTTGGCTCGAAGGAAAGTCGGTGGCGGAAATACAACAGCAGATAGGTCGCGATTCTGTGAGTCTGCGAAGCAGTGTCAGCGAGTGGATCATCGAATGGGAGCGCGGGCGGCAAGCGAAATGGAAGCCTGAGCTCTCGAAGATTGAACAGCCGCGGTGATCCCCGGTAGAGCCATTCGCAGTTCGATGTGCAGACGGCACGACGTTCCGAATGCCGTCGCAATCAGGCAGCGATCGTCTTGCGATCTTGATGAAACTGAGACCTCTGTTCAGAACGTCACTGCTACGGCGAGCGAATATAACTCCGAAGCTCTTCCGCTTCGGACTGGACCTCTTCCAGCCGCTGCTTCACGACATCACCGATGCTAACGATGCCGTGAAGTTCCCCGCTCTCAACTACGGGCAGATGCCGGATACGCTGCAGCGTCATCACCCCCATGATATCAACAAGTTGGTCCTCGCTTGTGCAGGTCTTAACCTCACGGGTCATCAATTGATGTGCCGGAAGTGTCAGCACCGCTTCGGCGTGCTTCGACATGCCGCGGATGATGTCGCGCTCGGAGATGATCCCAATGAGTTGACCTCCCTCGTTGACAACCGGAACAGCTCCGATCCGGTTTTGGGCGAGTACCTCGACGACCCAGGTGACGGTCTGCTGGGGCGCGACGGTGACTACATCATGACCTTTGTGCTTCAGGATTGACGAAACCGTTGTCCCCATGTTCTATCTCCTGGTTTTAAATCGCAGGGCTACAGGAGCGCTGTAGTCTTGGGCGGCTTTCCTACGTTACAAAAGCTCCGTAGTTTCCCAAAAAGCAAGGTCTACTACCTCAGCAACAAAGACCTCGAACATTTCGGAATGGCGATACCCTGATGGTCTTAATTAATTCCCTGATCTCGCGAGAAACTTCCCTGCTCTTCGAAATTAATTCCCTGTTCTCGATCTTAGGGAATTCGGAAAAAAAGCATCGATGACTGCTGGGGTTTCTGACGGTTCGGGCCACCAATCAGGCCCGAAATCGATGAATTTCCCTGTATTTTCCCTGTAGATCAGGGAATCTGCCACGGAGACTGGTTCGCAGCAGACTGCACCATCCACCATCCAGTCGCTGGATTCCCGGACCTCGCAGGAAAGCGCGCGAAGTCCAGCGCACGCAAGGCTCTGCGTCGGCACGAGCTGCACCAATTGCTCCCGGGACGGAAACCAGGTCCCAAACCACAATGAGCACATCGGTTTCGTGAACTACGTCGATTTCGCTGCCAAGCTCGATGATCTTGTGCTGGGATTTAGGCATGTAGTAAGTCTCCCCGTGGCATTCGGGACAGAGTAATGATCCTCTGGGATCATAGAACATTCTCATCTGTTCGTTCAGCTATGTAGGGCAAAATTCACTTCTCTACGGAGGAGGACCCGCATGGCAAAGTTGGGCCGTTTAACGGCGATCCGTTTTCTCATTTTTGGAGCTGCTTATCTTTGCGTCAACTTCTACCTCTCGGGCACAAAGCCTCTCGCAGATTGCCAAGGCTTGTGGCGTGGACTCGTACGCGCAAGTTGAAGCGATCCCCTATACGTTCAACATAAGGGGCGCCCTAACGATCACCCATTCATGGGTTTGGGAGCCAAGACCGGCCAAATCTCCTACGAGGGATTAGATCAGGACGGCAAGCCGGTGAAAGTTTCGCCATCATCCACCCTGTTACGCCCAGAACAGAGCCGTATTCAATTACCATGGCGGCCCATTCAGGAAGCGGCCAGTGGACCGCTAGTGAGCTTACGGTCCAGACCGCCAGCGGCAGTAAGCGCCGGGTTAACATAAACGGGGTAACCCAAACGAGGTACCACGGAAAAACGGTCGGCGCGAAGAGCAGCGTCGTCGCTACCGGCCACGCCCACGCCTGCGGTGAATCAGGGTCCAAATGGCAACGCGCCCAGAGAGCGACCGCGAACCCGACAGCAACTGGAACACCGACCAGACGCTTGGTGGGAAGACCCACTCGAGGGCCGTATAAACCGGTGCATTGACACGCCGTCGAGTGAGGTAGCCTCCGATGGAGCCGAGCGGCAACTGGCCGTGGACGAGAAATGGAAGGTAGAGCGCAGCAACGGTTCCCAGCTCCTGCGTATCAAACAACTCGGTTTGTACAGTCTTACTGCCTACAAGGCAGTAGCCACCATCAGTAGTCGGACCCAAGGTTAGGTTAGCCTCTTCGAGGAGCTCGAAAGCGTTGTCGAGCGTCTCGGGCGGCAGTTGAGGACTATCGCCGTCGAGAGTTACTACGCGGCGATATCCCCGGTCGATGAACGTGCGAAATGCCGATGCGAGTCCTGCGGCCAGTCCCTCTCCTTGTTGTCCTACGATTTCGATAGCCGGCAACCATCCGGCTAGATCGCGAACATCGGCAGCCGGGCAGACAAGGGCAACTGTCGCATTTGACACAGAGTGAGCAAGATCCAGAGTATCTTCAATTATCGCTAGAGACTCACGACAGCATCGGCAGACAAGTTGGCGAGTTGAGTTTTTACGTTCGCTGCGCGAGGAGCCTTAGCCATTATGATCAGAGCACGTCCACGAGACTCTGGCAGCGCCCGTTTCAAAGCTTCCCCTCGCGGTTGGAGGCCTCGTCGGAGAGCAGATACTTTACGATGGCGTCAAGGATACCGCAGGCCGCGCCGATGCTGCCGCGAATGGTGCCGCTTATCTTCGACGAGCCAATTCTAGGATGATAGCTCACGGGCACTTGGGTGATGCGAAGTCCGCGCCGCGCGCCCTTGATGATCATTTCAACCGGCGATCCATGGGTCGATTCCCGTAGTCCGAGCGAGATCAGCACTGGGTAGGGGGCTGCTCGGAATGGATTTAGATCAGTGAGGCGAACTCCGCTGAGAAGAGCGATTAGCCGCGGTGCGAGCCGGTTGCCGGCTAGCGCATGCCAAGGCATTGAACCAGCCGTCCGGTCCCCGGTTAGACACAAGCCGATGACGATATCCGCAGTCCCAGCGTGAAGTGGCTCCAGCAGACGCGGCATTTCGGGAGGCCGGTCGCTATAATCTCCGTCCAGGAAGACCACGACATCGGGAGCATTTACCGCGGCAAGGCCGGTAAGACACGCGCGGCCATAGCCTCGACGCGGCTCACTCACTCATTGTAATCGGCATCATCGTCGCAAATTGATCGATCGGAGGTGAGACTCGCGGCATTTTCGATAGGGTAACCGACCGGCTATTTGGAAGAACGGCCCGAGGCGTCGCAGCCTCGGGCCGTTGCGTTGTCTTCGCTACCGGCGGCGGACTAGATCACGGTATCAACAGCACCGCCTGAGCACTCAGCACCACCGGGCCGCTACCGGTAGAGGTTGCGTTGTAGGTCGGCGATGCATTGCCCATGAAGGGGGCGGTCAGTTCACCCAACGCGATGCTGAAGCCTTCCTTAGTTGATTTAATGTTTGCAAGCGAAATAATCGAGGCAGACTCGGTGATATTTGGCGCGCTGAAATTCTGCGAGCCGTAGAAATATACCTGCATTTCACCATTTTGCGAGGGGGTCAACGAGGGCGCCGCGGCGATCGCCGGGTTGCCCGGCACGACGGTCCCCGACGCGCTGTCGATAGGCGACCCCGAAACCCCGCGCCAATCACCCATCAGCCCCGCCGCGTACTGCTGTGCGATGCTCCAGCTATAGCTGCCGGGCTCGCTGCCTCCCGCGACGTGGTAGTACAGCCACGAGGTCATCTGATTGCCGTTGCTGCTGAGGTTGTCATGCCGAATCATGCTCCATCCGCCCGGCGCTGACGGCTCATTGCTCGCGCTGCCATCGTAGATGAGGATCTGCGTGATCAGCACATCGCCCGAGGTAACTCCGGAGGGCACCCCTACCGTTACCGTCGCCACCGCGCTGCCCGAGTCGAATAACGGTCCCGCATTGACGAAGGTGATCGACGATAGCGGCGTCGCGGTAGCGGTGGGCGTCGCGGTGGTCGTTTGGACCGGAGTCGGCGGCGGAGGTGTCGCGGTCGGCGTCATGGTCGGCACCGGCGGCATCGTCGCGGTCGCGGTGGCAGTCGGTGGAGTGCCCGACGGGACCAGCAGCACTGCCTGGGCGGTGAGCACCGGCGAGCCCATCGGGTTACCGGTCGCGGGGAATCTCGAGCTGGCGTTATATAGATCCGAGGGGGTTCCCGCATTGGGCGCGGTCAGATCGCCGAAGGCGAGCGCGAAGCCCTCGACCGGAGTGGTGCCACTGCTATTGAAGCGCGCAGTTATCGCCGCGGGTTGGGTGATAGTCGGGGCGGTGAAATTCTGCGAGGCATAGAAGTACACCTGCAACTCGCCGGCGGTGAACGGAGTCAGCGAGGGCGCTGCCACCATGATCGGGTTGGCGCCACTTGCTGCGGTGCCCGAGGTCTGGTCGATCGGATCCGGAGCCACGGTGCCGCGCCAGGTACCGATGACCCCGGTCGCGTACGACGAAGAGATGGTCCACGTATAAGGCACCGCTCCCGACGAACTGGCGATGATGGAATAGATCCATGACGTGAGGTGGTTCCCGGCGTTGATAGTATCCTTCCGAATGAGGGTCCAGCCAGTTGGTGGCGTGGGGACGTTGGTTCCGAACGGGTCGTAGACCACGATCTGCGCCAGCAACGCGTCGCCGACCAGAGTTGATGAATTCGAGTCCAGGGTGATGGTCGTCACCGCACTGCCGGATTGGAAATACGTACCGGTCCCGATAAATGTGATCGACGAGGTCGGGGCCGAGGTCGGCGTAGGTGTTGCCGTCGGGGTCGGCGTTGACGTCATAGTCGGGGTTGGCGTCATGGTCGCCGCGGTGAAGGTCATGGTCGGCGTCATCGTAGGCGTCGGCGTCGGCGTGGCGGTCATGGTTGGAGTTGGGGTCGGGGTCGGCGTCGGAGTCGCAGTGGGCGTCGGAGTCGCAGTGGGCGTCGGGGTCGCAGTGGGCGTCGGGGTCGGGGTAGCGGTCGGGGTCTGCGATGCCGAGTTGGTCGAGGTCGGAGTCAGCGTTGCGGTCGGCGTCTTGGTCGGCAGGATGTTGCCGGACTCGAACGCACCGACGTCGCAAGCGGGGCTGATGCTGCCGATATCCTCGCGATCGGGCCTCGCCGTTCCGCGCTGATCCGTTGCCGGGCAGGTACTGCTTCCAATGGAAATCGCATCGATCGCCGGGCTGTTCGCCTGCAAGCCGATAGTAAAAGTTGGGCCGCCGTTGTCCTTCAAGCCCGCCGGATCGAGCAGCGGATCGACGTTATCGCCGATGTAATGGCCGGAGGCGCTGGTGTGCGTCCCGAAGCCGCAGGAGGAGTCGCTGGAGATGTTGCCCGCGCCGCCCACCGCGGTGATGGTGCCCGCGCAGTTATGAGTGGTGTTCGCGCTCAAGATAGTGTTGGTGACCGAGAAACTCGCGGTCGAGGCGTTATTTACTCCGCCACCGAAGCTGCCGCCGGTGGCCGAATTGGACGCCATGGTACAGTTCTGGACCGCCGCCACCGCCGAGCCGAAGGTAACTATCGCACCGCCCGAATACGCCGCGCTGTTGCCCGAGAAGGTCGAGTTGACGACGTTGAGGGTGGTGGAATTCGAAGACGAAGCGTTGTCCGCATAGATGGCGCCGCCGTTACTGGCCGCCGTGTTGGTGGAAAACGTACTATCGGTAACCGTGGTGGTGCCGCCGTTGGTGAAGATAGCCGCGCCGCCGTTATCCGCCGCGACCGTTGGTCCTTGGGTATTGCCGGAGAAGGTGCTGTTGGTGACGGTCACTGCGCTGGCGCCGGTTCCCGTGTTGAAAATCGCGCCGCCCTCATCGACTGCGCTGTTGCCGGTGAAAGTGACGGTGTTGGTCGATAGCTTGCCCGCAGTGGCGACGCCGCCACCGTTGGTCGCAGACCCGTTGGCAACCGTCAGATTGCTCAGGCTCAAGGTCCCGGTCGAAGCCACCGAGAACAACTGTTGCGTCCCGCCGCCATCTACGGTGATGCTTTGGTTCCTGCCGTTTATACTGGCGGTTCCGGTGATGGCGGGGAGCGGGGTCAGGGGCGAGATGGTGCCATTGATGCTGAAGATGATCAGCGTCCTGCCGTCCGACGCGCAGTCGCCGTCGGTAGTGTCGGTAACGCTGTTGGCGTTGTTGATCGCCTCGCGCAAGGTGCAGAAGCCGTCACCCGAGATGACGTTGTCGGCCAGGGTATTGACCACGATTGGCGAGGCCTCAAACGCGCCAACGTCGCAGGCTGGGCTCGGATTGCCATTGTCGCCCGGATCGGCGCGCATATAGCCGCGCTGGTCGGTTAGCGGGCACAAGGCGATCGGAATCGCATCGATGGCGTAGCTGGGAAAGCCGAGCCCGATAGTCTCGGTGGGTCCGCCGTTATTGGCGAGTGCGGGATCGAGATTGAGGTTCGTATCCATGACACTGTCGCCGATGGTCTTGCCGTTGGCGGCCGTCTCGGTCCCGAAGCTGCACGAGGCATCATCGGAAATGTTGTAGCCGGCGTTTATGATAGGCCCGCCGCAGTTTCCCCCGGTGTTACCGGCCAAAATACTGCTGCTGGCGGTAAAGGTGCCGCCGCCGTAGTTGAAGATCCCGCCGGCGTCCGCGCTCGCGGTGTTGTTGGAGAAGGTACTGTTGGTAATGCTCGACATGCCGCCGTAGTTGAAGATCGCACCGGCGTCATCGCTCGCATTGTTGAGCGTGAAAGTACTGTTGAGCACTGCCAGGGTCCCAGCGGTGTCATTGAAAATACCGCCGCCATTGGCGGCCGCGTTCTCGAGGAAGGTGCTGCCGGTTACGATCCCGATGCCATCGTTATAGATGGCGCCCCCACTAGCACTCGCGCCGCTGGCCAAAAAGGTGGAGTTGGCGACGGTCAGCGTTCCACTGAGGTTAGCGACCCCGCCACCGTCGGACCCGGAGCCGTGAGCGAGCGTCAGATTGGCCAACCCCAACGTGGAGCCGCTGTCCACCACCAATATTTCCACAGCAGAGCCGCCATCAATGGTTATCAGCTGGGTCGTCCCATCGATGGTCAGACTTTCGCCGGTGCTATTGACGATCGGGGGCAGAGTGGTGCCCAGCGTGATGGTCGCGCTGCTGATGCTGAACTGAATGACATCGTCGCCGGTGCCGGGAGTGCAGGTCGTGCCCGCATCGGCGGTATGGTTGTTGGCGCTGTCGATTGCCGCCCGCAGGCTGCATTCGCCAGAGTTGGCCATGTCGTTATTGACGTCAACGGTGATCACCGTCGGACTGGCCTTCAGGTTCGACACCAGCAGCCCCAGGGCCACGGTCGAGATAACCGCGATGATGCCGATGAGGAACTTTACCGAGGTGCGCGCGGACGAGAATCCCTTGAGGCCGGAAACTGCTACCCTGGCGAGACGGCCGAACAATCGACGAAGTCCGAAGTTCTCCACAATCCCTCCCCAAACGCTGCTCGCCGGCGCCCCTCCCAGGGCGAACCCGGCTCAGGCTATGTGCGACATCGATGGCGGAAACGAACTACGGCGAACTACGGGATGAACGAGCCAAGCAACCCCACGCCAGCCGCGGTGACATCCACCCGGACCGCGGCCGGTAAAGCTTCTGCTAGCAAAGCGTCTAGCGAAATTCAACTTAAAAGACTTCTCTACAGATTTGATTGCGCTTTTACAGACGTTTTCGGCGCTCGAGCTCCGGCTTCGAGTTCGTTCTCAGCGGCCGCGGTCAACGCGGCGGCGACTGCCGGTGTCGGACTGCTTCCACCGCCGGTTAATACCGACAACCAGTCGATAAGAACTTTCGCGCGCCATTCAATAATTACCGTCCGTTTTGTTTTGCTACTAACAGACCAGCCAGCTCAGTACAAGGTTTCCGATCGCTGACGCAGACTTTCCACCTGGTCCACTCTGAGACTTGTCTGATTCTTGGGCTTTTGCCGAGCGGATCGGGGTCCGAATTTGCCACCGCCAATTTCGGCTCTGGCCACAGCTTCGGGCTTTGCGCGATAATCCGGCTTCGTCGTCCCGCGCGGCAACTGCGCCTTCGCACCGCCGCGCCACCAACCACCTTTTTTCGACGGAGGCACTCCGATGTCCAACCTTGAGCACTATGAAAACCTCGTTCTCGGGAGCGGAGGGTCAGGCAAGTTCGTCGGCTGGACCTTCGGCAAGGAGCATCGTCGCACCGCGATGGTCGAGCGCGGGCCGCTCGGCGGCGCCTGTCCCAATATCGCATGCCTGCCGAGCAAGAACCTGGTCTATTCCGCGAGAGTCATCACACTCGCCCGGCGCGGCGCGGAGTTCGGCCTGAAGATGGATTCCTTGACCGTGGATATGAAGGTGGTGCAGGCGCGCAAGCGCACCATGGTCGAGGAGCTCCATCAGATGCACGTCGATGCGACCAACGCGAGCGGCGTGGAATTGATCATGGGTACAGGGCGATTCGTGGGGCCGCGCACCCTTGAGGTTGAGCTCAATAGCGGCGGGAAAAGGACGCTCGCGGGCGACAAGGTCTTCCTCGATCTCGGCTCGCGTGCGGCAATCCCCGACCTGCCGGGGCTCGCGGAAGCGAAACCGATGACCCACGTCGAGGCGCTCGACCTCGATCGATTGCCACCACATGTCATCGTGCTGGGAGGCGGCTACGTCGGGCTGGAACTGGCGCAAGCGATTCGCCGCTTCGGCTCGCGCGTGACAGTGATCGAAACCGGCCCGCAACTCGCCGGTCGCGAGGACGCTGATGTTGCAGCCGCCATCCTCGAATTATTCGTCGCCGAAGGCATTGAAGTGTTGCTCGGTACCGAAGTCCGCAAGGTCGAGGGGCATTCGGGCGATCGCGTTCGCGTCCACCTCAAAGACAAACAGGGTGAACGCGTTATCGAAGCGACTGACCTTCTGGTCGCGACTGGACGCAAAGCCAACACCGAGGGAATCGGCCTCGAGAAGACCGGCGTCGAGCTGGATGAGCACGGCTATATCCGGGTCAACGAGAGACTGGAAACCACCAGCGCCAACATCTGGGCGATGGGCGATGCGGCGGGGAGCCCGCAATTTACCCATGTCGCTTACGACGATTTTCGGGTCGTGTACGCCAACCTCAACGGCGGGAATCGCACCACGAAGAATCGTCTGATCCCGTTCTGCATGTTCACCGATCCGGAGCTCGCGCGAGTGGGAAGAAACGAGGTCGAGGCGCGCCGCGACGGGATCGAATATCGGGTGGCGAAATTGCCGATGGCCGAGATCCTCCGTACCCGGACCATCTCGGAGCCGCGCGGTTTTATAAAGATGCTGATTGGCAAGCGCAGCGACGACATCATCGGCTTCAGCGCGTTTGGTTTCGAGGCGAGCGAGCTGATGGTGGCGGTGCAGACTGCGATGGCGGGTGGTTTGCCCTACACGGTGTTGCGCGACGCAATTTTCACGCATCCGACGATGTCCGAGGGACTCACCGAACTGCTCGGCAGCGTGCCCGCCTAAGGCGCAACGGGGAGAGCGGCGCGAGTTACATCACCACGCTCCGCAAGCGCATCCAGCAACTCATCGATGCTCTCGTGATGGCGCAGTGCCTGGCGCGGCGCTCTGCGGGCTGCGGGACGAAGCTCAGCCACCACTTCCGCGCGATCGGTGATCAGGATCGTTTCCCCGGCGCGGACTTGGCGCAGGTATTCCGAGAGCCTCGCCTTCAGTTGCTTGACCCCGACCGCTTTCATCAGCAATACGGTAATCACCGTTGACTGCTGCAAGCAACTGCGCTAGCGGGGGCATCCCGGTGCGGACGTGCGGCGCTGGTAAAACCGGCGCGCTTTGAGCGACAATCCGCTGTCGTCCCTACGAAGCATCGGGCCCCTTCGCCCCGAGGGAACAAATTCGCATTCAATGGAGGATCAACCGTGAGCTGGGATTTTGAAACTGAACCGGAGTTCCAAAAGGAACTCGACTGGATCGATAAATTCGTCCGCGAGGAAGTCGAACCGCTGCAGTACGTGCTGACTTGTCATCCATATGATGTCCGCAATCCGCTGCGCAACAAGCTGGTCCGCCCGCTGCAGGCCGAAGTCAAGAAGCGCAAGCTGTGGGCATGCCATCTCGGCCCCGACCTCGGCGGTCCCGGCTATGGCCAGGTCAAGCTGGGCCTGATGAATGAGATCCTCGGCGGCGTGAGCTACGCGCCGATCGTGTTCGGCTGCCAGGCGCCCGATTCCGGCAATGCCGAAATCCTGGCGCATTACGGGACGCCGGAGCAGAAGAAGCGCTACCTGCAGCCGCTGCTCGACAACGAAATCGTATCGGCATTTTCGATGACCGAACCGCAAGGCGGCGCCGACCCCAAGGTCTTCAAGACCAAGGCGGAACTGAAGGGCGACAACTGGGTCATCAACGGGCAGAAATGGTTCTCGTCCAATGCGCACCTCGCGTCATTTCTCATCGTCATGGCGGTGACCGATCCCGACGCGGCTGATTACAAGCGCATGTCGATGTTCATCGTGCCGATCGAAACGCCGGGGGTGAAAATCCTGAAGAACCTCGCGGTCGGAACGCATGAGGGCGAAGGCAGCCATGGCTACATGCAGTACACCGACGTCATCGTGCCCAAGGACCACATGCTGGGACCTCGCGGCGGCGCGTTCGCGGTGGCGCAGACGCGGCTCGGCGGCGGGCGCATCCATCATGCGATGCGCACCATCGGGCAGGTGCGGCGCGCCTTCGACATGATGTGCGAGCGGGCGCTGTCGCGCTTCACGCAGGGCTCGCGCCTGGCGGACAAGCAGATGGTGCAGGAAAAAATCGCCGACTCGTGGATGGAAATCGAGCAGTTCCGCCTTTTGGTGCTGCGCACCGCGTGGAAGATCGATCGCTACAAGGACTACCTGAAGGTGCGCAAGGACATCGCGGCAGTGAAGGCCATCATGCCCAAGGTTTTCCATGATGTGGCGTCGCGCGCGCTCTTCCTGCATGGCTCACTCGGGGCGACCAACGAAATGCCCTTCGTCGAGCAGGTCATCCAGAGCTTCCACATGGGACTCGCGGACGGCCCGACCGAGGTGCATAAGATCACCGTCGCGCGCCAGATCCTGCGCGAGTACAAGGCGACCGAGGATCTTTTCCCGACCCAACACATCCCGAAGCTGCGCGAGGCCGCCATCAAGAAGTATGGGGCATTGATCGAACAAGAAGTGAGGGCTAGCGCTTAGGACCATGGCGTATCAGACGATCCTGTACGAGGTCGCGGACAACATCCTGACGATCACGCTCAATCGCCCGGAGAAGCTCAACGCATTCACGCGCGAGATGATGACCGAGATGATCGACGCCTTCGACCAGGCCGACGCGGATGACAACATCCGCGCGATCATCGTGACGGGATCGGGACGTGGATTTTGCGCGGGCGCCGACTTGTCGGCCGGCGGCGCGACCTTCGATCGCACCGCGCCAGCGGGTCAGGCGCCGAGCCGGGCGGCCTCGAAGAACGAAGCTGACATAGACTGGAGCGACGAATCGATTCGCGATGGCGGCGGATTGCTGACCTTGCGCATCTTCAAATCGCTGAAACCGGTGATTGCCGCCGTCAACGGACCGGCGGTTGGCGTCGGCGTCACGATGCAACTTGCGATGGATGTGCGCCTCGCCTCGGAGAACGCGCGCTTCGGCTTCGTCTTCGCGCGCCGCGGCCTCGTGCCTGAAGCCGCATCGAGCTGGTTCCTGACCCGCGCGGTAGGAATCTCGCAAGCGCTCGAATGGACGATGACCGGCCGCGTTTTCCCGGCGCAGGAGGCGCTCGAAGGACGCCTCATCAAGAAGATCTACAAACCCGAGGAGCTGATACCCGCCGCCCGCGCCCTCGCGCGCGAGATTGCGGATAACACCGCGCAAGTATCGGTTGCGATGACGCGGCAGATGCTATGGCGGATGCTGGGCGCCGACGATCCGATGGAAGCGCACAAGATCGACAGCCGCGCCATCCGCTCCCGTGGCGCATCGGGCGACGCCAAGGAAGGTGTTACCTCATTTTTGGAGAAGCGTCCGGCGAAATATCCGAACAAGGTCTCCATTGACATGCCATCATTTTTCCCATGGTGGCAGGAACGGAAGTATAGCTGAGCCGAAAAATCTGCGAGAGCTAGACCGAGACATTCGGTCTAGCTCTTCGATTTAGTGCCGTCTAATCGCGACCTGCGCGGCTGCCACATTATAAAGCTGAGGCGTAGGACTATCGGCTTCCGCGATGTCACCTCGACGCGGCTGGTAGCTGGCGAAAATCCAGTACGGATCGGGGTCAGATACCTGATTCACGATGGGGATGGTGTTGTCCGGAAACGTAGGTCCGGGAGCGTCGAACGCGAAATCCGTGGCGAAGAATCTCAAGATGAGGTCGCCATCGTCGGTGGTCGTCAGCGCGGGAGCCTTTACCTGATCCTTGGGGCCGGTCATGCCGCTACTGCTGTCGATCGGATCGGTTGCCCACGCATTGTCCAGCGTGACGACGACGCCCTGCGCATAGACCGGTTGATTGAACTTCCACTCGGCAGCGCGGTCGCTGGAATCCGCGAAATGATAGTAGAGGGACTGCCGGGTCGTCGGACTGATGTCGTCACGAATCAACTGCCATCCCGCCGGGGGCGTGATGGTCGGGGCCGCGCCACCGAACGTCATCAGATCCGCAATCAGGAGCTGGCCGGACTGCGCATCAGTAGGCGTGTTGAGCGCGATGCTGGACACTTCCTGGGGCATTGGAGTCTGAGTCGTGCTGGTCTGGTCCAGCGCCATCGAGGTTTGCGTGACCCCGACGACTTTCGCGCCATCGACGGGAACTCGCTGGCTGTCCAGCGCGGCCGAGGTGCAGGTGAGAATAATGTCCTGGCTCGAAGCCATCGAGGATCGCGGAGCGATGGCCGTCGCGGGGAGCAGCACCATGAGCGCCACGCCGATGCGAAGGTGACTCGCCGCTCGCGTTTTCTGTACTACGGTTTCGCGAATCTTCGTAAGCATATCTAACATCTACCTATCACTATGAGCACTAAACGGAGCCCAAACGTCTCCAGCCGAATATAGCAGAGTGCGGTCTGCCGCGCGACGAAAAAAAATCGCCGTCACTGGCATAACCGTAAACGGTTTCCTTGACTTCGAAAAGTCGTTCGGGGACAGATCCTCTTTCGCGCACCACAATCTTCGGAGGCTTGAACGCCGATGAGTAATGAAATCGTCCCCTTTCGCATCGCGGCGACTGACGCCCAACTCGATGACCTCAAGCGCCGCCTCCGTGAGACGCGATGGCCCGAGCGCGAATGCGTCGATGATTGGACGCAAGGCCTGCCGCTGGCCTACGCGCAGGAGGTCTGCAAGTACTGGCTGGAGAAGTACGACTGGCGCGCACGCGAAGCGCGACTCAATCGCTTCCCGCAATTCAAAACGCCGATTGACGGCGTCGGAATTCACTTCATCCACCAGCGCTCGCCGCATGCGGATGCGCTCCCATTGGTGATGACGCACGGATGGCCCGGCTCGATAGTCGAGTTCCAGAAGGTGATCGAACCGCTGACCAATCCAACGGCGCATGGTGGCGAGGCTTCCGACGCGTTTCACATCGTCGCCCCGTCGCTTCCCGGCTATGGCTTTTCCGACAAACCTTCGCGCAATGGATGGAACGTCCAGCGCATCGCGCGTGCATGGGCCGAATTGATGCCGCGGCTGGGCTACAAGAGATACGCCGCGCAGGGCGGGGATTGGGGCTCGGCGGTCACCACGATGATCGGCGTTCAGGACCCGGCCAACTGCATCGGTATCCATCTGAACATGCCCATCGTGCGGCCCGATCCGGCAACCGCCAACGATATGACAGAGAAAGAGAAGTCCGCCGTCGCCGGCCTGCAATACTACAATGACTGGGATTCCGGCTACTCAAAGGAGCAGAGCACGCGACCGCAAACCGTCGGCTATGGCCTTACCGATTCGCCCTCGGGCCAGCTCGCATGGGTGTTGGAGAAGTTCTGGGCCTGGACCGATTGCGACGGCCATCCGGAGAACGTGCTGACCCGCGACGAACTCCTCGACAATGTGATGCTCTATTGGCTGCCCGCCAATGCGGCATCGTCGGCGCGCTTGTATTGGGAGAGCTTTCGCTCGATGGGGATGGACCCGGTGACGATCCCGGTGGGATGCTCGGTGTTCCCCAAGGAAATCTTTCGCACCTCGAAGCGATGGGCGGAGAAGCGGTACTCCAAGCTGGTTTACTTCAACGAGCTCGAAAAGGGCGGCCACTTCGCCGCCTTCGAGCAGCCTGAAACATTCGTGCGCGAAGTTCGCAACTGCTTCCGAGTAATGCGATAACGCCACTGCACAGCACCTTTTGGAGGGAGGGTCATGAAACTGATTTCACGAACCAGCTTGCTACCGGCGCTTCTGGTGGCGTTCATCACCGGATCGGCGTGGGCGCAATCCGCGACGACCCAGATGAAGGAAGCGGGCAGCTCGGCCGAGAACGCGGCCAGTCACGCTTATCACGGAACGGCGACGGCGGTGGAAGATACCGCTCTGACCGCCAAGGTGAAAACCGCGCTCCACGATGATGCCGCGACCAAAGACGCCACCATCCATGTCACCACCGTGGCAGGAGTGGTCACGCTGCGCGGCAGAGTCGCATCGGGAGAGCTATCCGATAAGGCGCAGGCGATCGCGCAAAATACCTCCGGCGTCAAAAGCGTGAAGAATAAACTGAGGTTCCCGAAGTAGCTTCGAGGAGCGAGGTTGTTGCCGCCGATGCAAACTTGACCCAGCCCGGCGCGGGTACTCCGAATTGGAGGGCCTCATGCTGGTAGCGGAGGAAGCGGTGGAGACCCGGTCTTGAGACGGCAGGGCACGGAGCATTCGCGAGATCGCGCGGATGCTCGACGTGTCGCGCTGCGTTGGCGCAGTGCTACGAGCGCGGCTCGATGATCCTCACTTCGAATCTCTCACCTTCGGCAGACTGGGACAGCGCCATCGCCGGCGCCGGCGTACTCACTGTAGCGATGCTCGATCGGATCCTGCCTCACTCGATAATCGTTGGTAATGCCCTAAGTTGGTTTTCGTATGCGGACCACGCCAGCGGCGGCTATTGAAATCTGTTTCTGGCTAGAATCGAGTCGTATGCGAATTTGAGTGTCGCTGACGAGCCGTCCCTTGCGTGGTCCAATCCCGATAAGCGGGAAGGCGCGCGCCGCTAAACTGTCGAGGCATCAGCGTGTGGCTATCGCGCATAAGGCAGCGCAGTCCGTTGGTCTAAAGTCAAGTCAAGGTCCCCGCTCCAGAAGCGCGAGAGCCCATAGCAGCCAGTCTTCCCGCAAGCTGAGGCTTGGCAACAAAGAACCATTTGCTCCCGCGTTTAGCATTGGTGCGCTGCCCTTCTAGCAATTCGCGTTTTGCGAGGTCCAATAGATCGGACCGAGCGCTCTCGTAGGAAACATTATGGCTGAGTTGATGTCCCTTTACTGTGTAGAACGATCCAGGATGCCGCATAGCGTGCCGGATCAACGCTCGTTGCCGATGATTCAAGATGGCGCTCTGGCTCAGTTCGCTCTCGAACTGACGGATCTCTTGGGTCTTACGAGCGATATAATCGTGCAGACTCCCCAGGGCGCGCATCACGACTTTCAGGTGATACAGAATAAAATAGGTCAAATCGCATTCGTCGGTTTCGGTATGTAAGAACGCTCGCGCGTATTGAGCAGGTGCTGTCAGGACGATCTGCGATATGGAAATGAACTCCGCAAGCCAATAACCGTGCCGCAACATCGACCAATAGAATAACGCTCGCGCCGTCCTGCCATTGCCGTCTACAAACGGATGATCGTAGCCGATCATGAAGTGAAGAATGATCGACCGGATTACCGGATGTACGAAGGGCTCTCCCTGGTTGGCGAAATCACAGAGTGATTTGATGCGCGCTGCAAGTTCTGCCGCCGGTGGCGGATCGTGCATTAGTGCATTATTGGCGTTGTCGTACACGCCAACCGTCTCTTGTTCATGGCGGAATCTGCCCGCAGCCGTGGGATCGTCGAGAGTTTCAAGAGTTACCAAGCGATGAATTTCCAGGATTAATTCGCGGCTAAGCGGCTGGTCTTTTAGCCCGCTGATTCGTTTCATAGTCATGAAATTGTTTAGAATCATTCGCTCGCTGAGGTCGCGGGGAGGCCTGCCGGTCCGGAGCATCTCTTTGGCGACGCCGCGTGTTGTCGTCGCTCCTTCCAATTGACTCGACGTAATCGCTTCTTCGATCAGTGAACTGACATAGTACGCATCTTTGCTTTCAGGATTTGTAACCTGTTCGGGCATTCGGATTTGGCCGCCGGCTCGAAGATCGATCTCATGAACGTTCTGAAGAATCGTTGGGGTCAAAACGAGATTAAACATCGCGTTTTGTTTATCTACTATGGGTACGAACTGTTTTAGGCTCTGCCGCTGAAGTTTAAGCAGAAACCACCACTCTTCGCGGGTCAAATCTTTGGGCGGGTCGCGATGCCACAGTTCATCCCAATGTAGGTATTTGCCCAAGCGGGTGTTCTCCGCCTGGGCAAACAACTTTTGAAAGTCACGGGGATTGGTACCTTGCTGTGCCTGCGAGATTTTTTGAAAGATAGCAAGAAACTTGGGCGCTTCCCTTGGTTTTTTCATCGCCGAATCCTTGGTACCAGATGTATACCAAAAGTTACAAGATTAGTATATAAGGTCCTAGTTTTGGACTTTTTAGTAAATACTGGTATCTGGCTGGTCATGCATAACTGCTAATATGAATAAGCTGGATCCGCTCGAACCGGCGACGGTCATCTCGGCTTTAGTGGAAGGCAATTCGATTCGCAGCGTAGAGCGACTTGGAACGACAGCATCGATGGCGAAAGCTTCAGACTCAAGGACCAGCGCAACGCGTGGCGTGCTCGGCTCTCCGGCCACGATCGCGAGGCGCTGACGAACTGGTCGAAATCAATGTTTCATCACTTGCTCGGCGATACGCATCATCTCCGTATAGCTCTTCACGGATGATGGCTGATGGACTACCTCGAACTTGAGTCGATCCGGTCCGAGAAAATACACCGCGTACCAGCCTTCCGGATCGTACGGGAACTCGCCGGGACCACATTCAATCGGCGTTGACAAGGTCACGTGCCGTACCTTTCCGCAGCGCGCGCCTTGGCTTTTGCCGCTTCTTCTTCCCGATTCTTGGGCGGCGCGGTGGTTTCGAGCGAGCGCAGCAGGCGCGCTGAGATCGCCGCGATATCATCTACCGCGCCGAGGAACGCGGGTTCGTTTCCTTTTGAGGGTTTGTTGAACCCGCTGATTTTTCTCACGAACTGCAGCGAAGCGGCGCGAATCTCGTCGTCATTGACCGGGGGCTCGAAGTTGAAAAGCGTTCTGATGTTCCTGCACATCGAGGATGACCTCCGGGCGTCGCTCTTGTCACATTATTCGAATACAACCGCATAGCGCAGATGACCGTCTCAAACCAGAATCGAAGGTCCGGGCAGCGGATGAGGCATGCGGTCATCCTTGGCGTGATTTTTTATTGCGGTTGCGCAAACCTCGGCCAGGTGGCCGGACGCGAGATCAATCCTAAAGTTTCAGCGCATGAAGCCTGCCAGAACGGCGATATCCTGGCCTGCAATCAATCAATCTCCGACGGACTGGTATTCTTTAAGAAGGGCTGCGACGCCGGCGACAAGATTAAGTGCAGCGAGTATCAGGGCTACCTGACCGACTCCAAGGCCGAGCGCTCTCCGCAGGTTATCGACCAGCAGATGTTCGATCGGATGTCGCAGCCTGCGCAATAACTCGAGCGGTGGCTAGGCCTGCCCTTCGTCCTCAGGTCGCGAGACGACGCGTACATCAACCGTCAGGCCCTGAAAGTCCGCGGGGGCGCCGGTCCAGTTCCCGGCGATCGGAATCGCCTGGGTCGGATCGCGCACCACCGCGACTCGAATCAGATCGCGATTACCGACGATGCCGTTGGTCGGGTCGAATTCCATCCAACCGGAGCCCGGCAAGTAGACCTGCACCCAGGCGTGGGTGGCGCCGCCGCCGATGTTCCCGCCATTGTCGGCCGCCGGCGAGTAGAGATACCCGCTGACGAAGCGCCCGGCGAGGCCCAGCGAACGCACCGCTTCCATCATCAATAGTGCGAAGTCGCGACAGGTGCCGCTTTTCATCTGGAGGGTCTGCGTCGGCGCCTGGCAACCTTCCTCGACGCGCGCCGCGTACTGGAACCCCTGTTTCTTGATCGACTGCGTCATTGCCGTGAGCATCGCGAGCGTGTTGGTCTGGCCATTGGTCTGCGCGAATCCGCGCGCCCACAAATCCACCTGATGCTCGGGGTCGGGATAGTGCCGCTCGATTAGCCGAGTGAGATCGGGAATTTCGTCGGCGGAATAGTGGAATGGATACGTTTCGGCATACGGCTCGATGGGACAATCCGGCTCGCCGGTCTCGTAATGGTCCACGTCGATTTCGCTCTGGATGCGAAGTTCGGCGGCGGGATTGTTGAATGACGCGACCGCGACCGAATTTCCGAAGACATCATGCAACCAGCGCAAGGCCGACGGCTGCGGGGTGATCGCGAGCCGCGTCGCGACCAGGCGCAGATCATGGCTTCCCAGCGGGCGCAGCATCATTCGATGATCACCAAAAGTGACCGGCTTCGAGTAGTTATAGACGGTGGTGTGCTGGACCCTCAGTCGGCGCATAACACTGGTCCCCGGGGCGCAGCGAAATAGTTTGTCGGCACGATGATCATCGGATGCATGTGGTTCGGAGGAGAGCATAGGGTGTTGTTGAAGTACTCGATATCGGCGTCGGTGGAATTTTTTCGCGCACGACTCTCGCGAGCGTGCGATGAGTGAGACGAGTGCCTCGGCGTCGAGATTCAAGTCCGAGCGTCTCGCGAGGAGCGGATCGAGCCCCGAGGCATGATTGGCGACAATTTTCCGCGCCTGCCTATATTGGTCGTAGCTTTTGCGCTGCAACCCAAAGTGGGATGGAAGGGAACGTGAGATTTTTTCCTAAAACTTCAAACCGCGGCGTTCGGGAGACCTGATGGCGATTCGAGTCGCGCTGCATCACAAGACCGACTATTTGTACGATCGCATGGTCGAGCTTTCGCCGCAGGTGGTGCGGCTCCGGCCCGCGCCGCATTGCCGGACGCCGATCACGGCGTATTCGCTCAAGATCGAACCGCGCGAGCATTTCGTCAACTGGCAACAGGATCCGCAGAGCAACTACCTCGCACGGATCGTGTTCCCGAAACCGGTCCATCATTTTTCCGTGGAAGTGGATCTGGTCGCCGAAATATCGGTTATCAATCCCTTCGATTTCTTCCTGGAACATGAGAACTGGCCATTTGAGTACGACGATGACCTGCGCAAAGAGCTGACGCCGTTTCTCTTCGTGGAACCGCCGGGACCGAAGCTGCGCGCCTATCTGAAGGAAATCGATCTCTCGCCGAAGCGCTGCGTCGATTTTCTGGTGGCTTTGAATCAGCAACTTCAGCACGCCATCGGATACGTCATCCGGCTCGAACCAGGCATCCAGTCGTGCGAGGAAACCCTGACGCTGAGCAAGGGATCATGTCGCGACACCGCATGGCTGCTGGTGGAGATCCTCCGCAATATCGGCCTCGCCGCGCGGTTCGTCTCCGGATACCTGATTCAGCTCAAACCCGACGTAAAACCCCTCGACGGTCCCGTCGGGCCGTCGCAGGATTTCACCGACCTCCATGCATGGGCGGAAGTTTACCTGCCCGGCGCGGGATGGATCGGACTCGATCCCACCTCAGGACTGTTCGCCGGCGAGGGTCATATCCCGCTCGCGACCGCGCCCGAAGCATCTTCGGCTGCGCCGGTCACCGGCCAGGTCGGACCCTGCGAAGTCGAGTTTCATCATGAGATGAGCATCATGCGGATTCATGAAGATCCGCGCGTGACGCTGCCGTATACCGACGAGCAATGGAACCGTATCGAAACGCTCGGCTTCCAAATCGATCGCGACATCAGCGCGGGCGATATCCGGCTGACGATGGGAGGCGAACCGACTTTCGTATCGATCGATGACATGGAAGGCGCCGAATGGAACATCGCGGCGCTCGGCAAGGAAAAACGCAAGCTCAGCGAGCAGTTGCTGTGGCGGATGTATGACCGCTTCGCACCCGGCGGCCTGATGCATTACGGCCAGGGCAAATGGTATCCGGGCGAGCAGCTTCCGCGATGGGCATTGAGCTGCTACTGGCGCAAGGACGGCGTGCCGATGTGGCGCGACGAGGGACTTTTCGCGCGCGACGACTCCAAGACCAACTTCGGTCCGGTCGAGGCGCAGCTCTTTTCGGAGACGCTCGCCGGCCGGCTCGGCATCGATACTGGTTACGTCAACGCGGCATTCGAGGACCCCGTCTATTATCTGCAACGCGAGCGCCAGTTGCCGATCAATGTCGATCCTATCGACAATCGCCTCGAAGATCCGGTCGAGCGCGAGCGCATCCGCAAGGTTTTCGAGCGCGGGCTGGAAACGCCGACCGGCTATCGTGCTGCCGCTCCAGCGCGGCATCGGCAAGGATGGTCCGCAGTGGCAGACCGGGCTCTGGATGCTGCGCGGGCAGCATGTCTTCCTGATGCCGGGCGACTCCGCACTTGGCCTGCGGCTTCCGCTCACCAGCCTGCCATGGGTGGCGGCATCGGAAGCGCCGCAAATTTTTCCCGTCGATCCGACCGGGAAACTGCCGCCGCTGCCGGAGCCGCAACACATTTCGCCCGCCGAACCGAAGCTCCAGGCGCGCCGCCTCGGCGATGTGCGCGACAAAAAACCCAAAGTTGGCGAATCGGCGCCATGGATCGTCCGCACCGCGCTGTGCGTGGAGCCGCGGGAGGGAAAGCTGCACGTTTTCATGCCGCCGTTGGCGAGCACCGAGGACTACATCGAGTTGCTCACGGCGATTGAGGACACTGCCGCGCATCTCAAGCTGCCGCTGATCATCGAGGGTTATACTCCGCCGGCCGATTATCGCATCAACAAGTTTTCGGTGACGCCCGATCCCGGCGTCATCGAGGTCAATATCCATCCGGCGCACAACTGGAGCGAGTTGGTTCATCTGACCACCGCGCTTTACGACGACGCACGCCAGTCGCGCCTCGGCACCGAGAAATTCATGGTTGACGGACGCCATACCGGGCACCGGCGGCGGCAATCATTTCGCGATGGGTGCCGCGACGCCGGCCGACAGTCCGTTCCTGCGCCGCCCCGACCTCTTGCGCAGCATGCTCGGCTATTGGCTCAACCATCCCGCGCTTTCGTATCTCTTCTCGGGGATGTTCATCGGACCGACCAGCCAGGCACCGCGCATCGATGAAGGCCGCATCGACAATCTCTACGAATTGGAAATTGCCTTCAGCCAGATCCCCAATCCGGGCGGCGCGTATTGCCCACCGTGGCTGGTGGACCGAATCTTTCGGCACATCCTGGTCGACCTGACGGGCAATACGCATCGCGCAGAATTCTGCATCGACAAACTCTACTCGCCGGATTCGGCGACCGGCCGCCTCGGCCTCCTGGAGATGCGCGGCTTCGAGATGCCGCCGCATGCGCGGATGAGCCTCACGCAGCAGTTGCTGGTGCGCGCGCTGGTTGCGTGGTTCTGGCGCGAGCCCTTCATGCGCGCGCCGATTGAATGGGGCACGCAGCTTCACGATCGCTTCATGCTGCCGTATTTTGTGTCGGCCGATTTTCGCGATGTCCTCGATGATTTACGGCGCGCGGGATATCCATTCGAACACGATTGGTTCGCGCCCCATTTCGAATTTCGCTACCCGGTCTATGGCCGCGTGAACTACGACGGCATCGATATCGAACTGCGCCAGGCCCTCGAGCCATGGTATGTGCTCGGCGAGGAACCTGCGGGCGGCGCGACGGCGCGATTCGTCGATTCCTCGGTAGAGAGACTGCAAGTCAAGGTTAACGGCATGACCAGCGATCGCTATCTCATCGCATGCAATGGGCGACGGGTTCCGCTGAAGGCGACCGGCGCGCGCGGCGAATGGATCGCGGGCGTGCGCTATCGCGCATGGCAACCGCCGTCATGCCTGCATCCGACGATCCCCGTCCATACGCCGCTGGTGTTCGACCTCTTCGACACCTGGACCGGACGCTCGATCGGCGGATGCACCTATCACGTCTCGCATCCGGGTGGGCGCAGTTACGACACCTTCCCGGTCAACGCCAACGAGGCCGAGGCGCGGCGCGCAGCGCGCTTCCTCGCATTCGGCCATACGCCGGGCCCGATGGCGCTACCGGCGAATGAGTTCAATCCGCAGTTCCCAACTACCCTCGATTTGCGCCGCGCGGCATCATTCAGAGGGGGCGACGGTTACTAGAACTTTTTCCGCACCCGTTGTATGTCGCTAGCTACGCACGCGTGGGGCAAGTAAGAGACAATCCAATGAGTCAGGCGGGGAGCGTGGCAGTGCGCGAGAAAATCGCGTCGGCGGCGCGATATCAATCGAATCCGGCATTCTACGATGAGATGCTCACGTCGGATGGCGCGATCCGTCCGCATTGGCGCGCGCTCATGGATTCCATTACCGCGATGGGACCCGAGGGCCTCGCGAGCCGCTGGCAGGAAGGACGCCGCCTGCTCCACGACAACGGCGTTACCTACAATGTGTATGGCGACCCGCGCAGCACGGACCGGCCATGGCCGCTGGACCCGTTCCCGCTCGTCATCGAGGAGAAGGAATGGGCCGCCATCGAAGCCGCGATGCGTCAACGCGCGACCTTACTCAATGCGCTGCTGGCGGATTTCTATGGTCCGCAGCGTCTCTTGCATGAGGACCTGTTTCCGCCCGAGCTAATCTTCCGGCATCCCGGGTTTTTGCGTGCATGTTGCAATGTTCCGGTGCCGGGCGGCATCTATCTGCATAATTATTCGGCCGACCTCGCGCGCTCGCCCGATGGCCAATGGTGGGTGATCGCGGACCGCACGCAGACTCCGTCGGGGGCGGGATACGCGCTGGAAAATCGTCTGGTATCGCAGCGCGTGCTGCCCGATGTCTTCCGCGCCAATCATGTCCGGCGGCTCGCCGATTTCTTTCAGTCCTATCGCGAGGCGCTGCGCAACCTCGTTCCGCATCATCATGACAATCCGCGCATCGTGCTGCTGACTCCCGGACCCTACAACGAGACCTATTTCGAGCACGCTTTCCTCGCGCGCTATCTGGGTTACACGCTGGTCGAAGGCGGCGATTTGACGGTGCGCGACAACGCCGTTTTCCTTAAGACGCTGGGCGGATTGCTCCCCGTCGATCTCATCATGCGCCGCCAGGATGACAGCTTTTGCGACCCCCTCGAATTGCGCGAGGACTCGGTGCTGGGCGTGCCCGGCCTGGTACAAGCCGTTCGCGCCGGCAATGTCGCCGTCGTCAATGCGCTCGGCTCGGGGCTGCTCGAATCTCCCGCCACCGCGGCCTTCCTGCCGAGTCTCTGCAAGCATCTCCTCGGCGAAGAACTGAAGATGCCGACCGTGGCGACCTGGTGGTGCGGCGAAAAAGAGCCGCTCGCGCACGTGCTGGAAAATCTCGACCACCTGGTAATCAAGCAGACCTTCGGCAGCTCGCGACGCCTTCCCATCTTCGGCCCGAAGCTCGCGGCGTCCGCGCGTGAGAAACTGCGCGAGGAGATCCGTCGCGCTCCCGCCGATTATGTCGCGCAGGAGCAGGTATCGCTTTCTCTTGTCCCGGTCTGGCAGGAAGGCGGAGGCCTAGCGCCACGGCACATGGTGCTCCGGGTTTATGTCATCGCGTCTGAGGGATCATTCGCCGTGATGCCGGGCGGCCTGACGCGCATCACCTCGTCGCTCGATAGCCTCGTCGCCTCGATGCAACATGGCGGCGGCAGCAAGGACACCTGGGTGATGGCGAGCGGTCCGGTCTCGCAAACCACTCTGCTGACATCCGCATCGTCGGCGCTCGAAGTGAGCCGTGCCACCTTCGACCTGCCGAGCCGGGTCGCCGACAATCTGTTCTGGCTCGGGCGCTATGCCGAACGGGTCGAGTCCGCAGTGCGCGTAGCGCGCGCGATCCTGACGCGCCTGTATCAAGAGTCCGATCCCGAAAATGCCGCCGGTCTCGAGGCCGGCGTGAGGGTCCTGGCAGCGCTCGGCCATTTACCGTTGAAGTTGACCGACGGTCACAATGGAAACGGAGCCGGCAACCGCGATGCGGCGATCGAGCGCGAGATGCTCGCCGTCATTTACGATTCCGAAGAGAAAAGCTCCCTCGGGTGGACCCTCAACCAACTCCGCCGTGTTGCATGGCTCTTGCGCGATCGTTTCTCGGCCGACGCATGGCGCATCCTGAACCGCTTCGACAAACAGTTCGCCTCGCCCCCTCCGATCGAGCCGTTGCGGATGGGCCGCGCGCTGACCCTCCTTGATGACGCCATCATGACGCTCTCGGCATTTAGCGGCCTGGTGATGGAGAGCATGACGCGCGGCGATGGATGGCGCTTTCTCGACATCGGCCGCCGCCTCGAGCGCGCGCTCCAGATGATCGAGATGCTCCGCCACGGCCTCAATCCGGCCAGCCGCGACGAGGGTGGCGAGCTTCAGACCCTGCTGGAGATTGCCGATAGCTCGCTGACCTATCGCTCGCGCTATCTCACTTCGATGCGCGCCGATCTCGTCATCGACCTGCTGCTCCTCGACGAAGCCAATCCGCGCTCCGCCGCGTTCCAGCTTGCGCGTCTGCGCGAGCATGTCGAGGGTCTCCCGGATCATACCGTCGTCGGGCATCACAGCCCCAAGTGGCGCGTCGCAGTCAGGATGCTTAGCGCGGTGCAGCTCGCCGAGGCGCAGGAGCTGATTCGCCCCGACGATAGTGGCGAATGGGATAGCTTCGAGAGTCTGCTCGGAGGACTGGCGGCCGGTTTGCGCACGTTTTCCGAGGCTCTCGCGCGCGACTACTTCGAACATACTATCGCCTCGCGCCAGTTGTCAGCTTCATGAACAACTCAGAGCTATCATCATGATGCTCCGCGTCATTCACAGGACTACCTATTCTTACGGCGAGACGGTTTCCATCTGTCATACGGAGGCGCGCCTTGCGCCGCGTGGCGAGCGCGGGCAAACCCTGTTCGATCATCAACTAACAGTGGAGCCCGTGCCGGGGTCCTCGATCGCGCGCAAAGATTACTTCGGCAACGCGGTCACTACTTTCACCATCGATCAGCCGCATGAGGTTCTTCGCGTTACCGCACAAAGCCTGGTCGAGACGCGCGCCAATGAGGCGATTCATCCGGCGCTGACCCCGCCCTGGGAGCAGGTGCGGGAAGCGGTAGCGCGCCATGATACCGATGACACTTTTGACGCGTTGCAGTTCATCTTCGAGTCACCCCGGGTAGCACCCGCGCCGGAATTCGCGAACTATGCGAAATCATCGTTCGCGGCGGAGCGTCCGCTTCTCCAATGCGCCATCGACCTCTGCCATCGGATTTTTACCGACTTCAAATACGATCGCGATGCGACCACGGTTACCACTCCGGTAGCCGAAGCCTTTCATTCGCGGGAAGGCGTATGCCAGGACTTCGCGCATGTGATGATCGCGTGCCTCAGATCTCTCGGACTGCCGGCGCGCTACGTCAGCGGATATCTTCGCACCGACGACGACGGCATCGGCGCCCACGCCTCGCACGCATGGCTGTCAATCTATTGCCCCGGCTTCGGATGGCTCGACATCGATCCGACCAATGATGTGTTACCCGGTACCGGCCATGTGACATTGGGATGGGGCCGCGACTACTCCGATGTTCCTCCACTCAAAGGTGTGGCGCTGGGCGGCGCCGACCAGGTCATCGCGGTCGAAGTCAGCGTCACCCCCGAGGAACCGGCCGGGGAAGTGGTATAGTTCCGGATCCCGAGAAAAGACCTTCGGCGGAAACCGCCTGCGGGCTCCCGAGGCGGACGGGGACTTCGATGGCGCCGAAATATACGATTTACGCCCTCTGGGTTGCATGGCTGGTGTCGTGGACCATCGCGATGCTGTGGTCCGGCCGCACCGAAAAGAGGGGCGGTATCGGCGCTGAGCTGATTTTCCGCGTTCTCATTTGGGTCAGCGCGGTTTTACTTTTTGTCTATCCGCTTCCCCACGGTTGGGCGCGCGCGCAGCTCTGGTCGGCGGGCAGTGCGGTGAATTGGATACTGGCCGCGCTGACTGCTGCCGGACTGCTCTTTACCTGGTGGGCGCGCGTCCATCTGGGCCGTCTCTGGTCGGACTGGGTGGTGAAGAAAGCGGGGCATCATGTCGTGGATAGCGGTCCCTATCGGCTGGTGCGCCATCCGATCTATTTGGGCCTGATAGTTGCCGCGTTTGCGACCGCGAGCGAAAAAGGAAACTCCTTCTCGTTATTGGGCGGCGCGATTATGACGCTCGCCTTTTATACCAAGGCGCGGCGCGAAGAGCGTTTCCTGCGCGCGGAACTGGGCGAAAACTCGTATGCGGCTTATGCGAGCAAGACCGCGATGCTGGTACCGTTCGTACGCTAGCTACGAGTCATCGCCTCAGGGCAGTCGCAGGATGGCTCCCTGCGATTCGAGGCGCGTCTGGAGCTGCTTCACTTCCAGCGCCGCAGGGTCGATTCCGGCACGCACCGACAATGCGGCCGCGACGCCAGCGGCCTCGCCGGTCGCCATGCAGGGCGGGATCTCTTTGGTCGCGTGATGCACCCGATGGTCGACCGAAATGCATCGGCCGGCCACAATGAGATTGGCGAACTCCCTGGCCAGCAACGAGCGGTAAGGAATGTAATAAAGCGAATCGTACTTGGTCCAGTTGCCGGTGATCGCGATGACGTCATCGCACGGATGATCGACCTCGTCGCGCCCGAGAACGTGGCGGCCTACTAACCGGCGGCTTTCCGTAACACCGAGCTGATCCGCGATATGGCAAATGTGGGCGCGCGCGAAGCCGGGAATCTCGGCGCGCATGCTGTCCACCTGCTCCATTACGCGACGGCGACAGGCCAGTTCGGCAAAGCTGAGATCGTCGGGATCGGTCGCATCGATTTTGCGCGCGACACGCTCGGTCGCGCCCCACGGCAAGAGCACGCGCCCGTCGCCAAGCGTGCGGAAGAACCAGCGGCCTTGCTCGATTGCCGCTTCAGCATTCTCGACGCCGCCCATCGTGAACCATAGCCATGGCAGAACGGATTCCTTTTCGTACGACGCGCCGGCGGAAGTAAAGATGTCGCCGTCACCGCTGGCATCTATGACGGTTTTCGCCAGGATCGCGAAGCGCCCCGACTTGCTCTGAAAGGTCACGCCAGTGATGCGATCGCCCTCGACGATGGCGTCGCATGCGTAGCTATGAAAAAGCACGCGCGCCTTCGCTTCCTCGGCCATCGTGTTGAGCGCGAACTTGAATTCCTCGGCGTCGTAGGCGACCGAGTAACGCACGCGATGTGGTCCGTGGCCCCAAATCAGTCCCCATTGCTGGTTGTGCGCGATGAGTTTTTCATCGGCGCTGCCCCATTCGGCTTTCGTGGGAAAATGCGCGGCGCCGCGCTGCTGCAAGCGGTCGGTGATCTCCTGGCATAGACCGCCGATGACCTGGCGCCCCCGGCCATCGTCGAGAGTGAGGAGCAGCGCGATGAGACCGCCGGTGGCGAGGCCGCCCAGATAGCCGAGCCGCTCGACGAGGACCACGTCGGCCCCCTCGCGCGCCGCCGCGACGGCAGCCGATACTCCAGCCGTCCCGCCGCCGATGACGAGGACCTCGGTCTCCGCCTTGACCGGCGTTTGCCGGGGCGGCTCGCTGATGAATCCGGCGCCGCTCATCAGCTCACTTTGCGAGCATTTCCACGCCGCCGGTCACGAGCCCCAGCACCGTCGCGCCGTTGCGGCTGGTGACTGTGTGTGCGCAGCCGTTGGGGCGAAAATTCATATCGCCGGTCATCACCTCGCCGGATTCGTCGGCATTGGATCCTTCGATGATGAAAATCAACTCGTCGCCAACATGGCGATGAAGCGGCAGCTTCGCGCCCGCATCGAAGCGCACCAACGCGGCGCGCCGCTTGGTCTCCTTGTCGCTCCAAATCGGCTTCTGCTTGACGCCAGGCATCGCATCGGCCCACGCGATATCGCTCAGCACGATCGTCTGCGAACGCGGCGCGGTGCCGATTTCGGTCGCGGGTTCGACGCTGCCGCTGATGATCGCGAACACGGTCGCGCCGGTTTTACTGGTCACCGAATGCACGCATCCGTTGGGCCGATAGCCGACGCTACCCGCGGCGACGGTTCCCGATTCGTCGGAAATCGCGCCCTCGATCACATAGAGCAGCTCGTCGCCGACATGACGATGCATCGGCAGCGTCGCGCCGGGTTCGAAGCGGGTCAGTTGCGCGCGCCGCTTCGACGCGGGATCGGACCACAGACTCTTGAACTTAATGGTGGCGGACATGGGTTCCCATTCGCGTTCGCATACACGAATGATCTGCGATGGATTGCCGGATGCCTCGGCCATAGGCTTCACCTCCCGAAGGTTCTACTCCGGTTTAACCTGCTGCGACGGCGATGTATAGATTCGCTCCTACGTCAATAAAACCCTCGCCATGCGTCCAATGCCGGGCGGTTGAAGAGCTGCGGATAGCGCAGCGCGCCGGGGATCGCCATCGCGACCCCGCACAGGATCAGCACTACGCATACCGCGCGCGAATAACGCCCCATGCGCCGCATCGCCTCCACTGTCCCGAGTGCCAGCCACGGCATAAACGCCACCCAGTAGCGAGGGCCGTATGAGTATCCTGTCCCAAATCCAACCGAACTCACCGCTAACAGGTAGACAAACAATGGCACCGCCATCGTGCGCGCCAGGCGTGCTTCCTTCGAGAGCGAAAAAAAGGCCCAACCGCATGCGATGAAAGCGAAGATCGTCCAGGGAGCATAGAGCAGTAGTCCCTCGACCGGGTCGACCAGCGTCTTGACAAACTGACTCATCGGCAAAACCCTGCGATACAGCCAGAAATTGTGCGCGAGAACTGCCAGGACCGGAAGCGCAAGCGCCAGCACTGCACCGACCTTGATCGCATCCCTCCAGCGTCGCTCGCGGACCTCTTCGATGAAAAATCCAGCGGCGACGATCGCGAATGGAGGCTTCATGATTGCGCCGGCTGCCGCTGCCAGGGTCGCCACAATCGGCAAGTCCGACATCAATGCCCATAGCCCCAGGATGAGCGCCAGCCCGATCGCCGATTCGGCGAAATACGCGCGCGAGTACGGCAGCCATGGACTCGCGGCGAAGAGGATTCCGGCTGCCGCTGCCGCCCACCGGCGACCCATCCCGACTTGGC
Organism: uncultured delta proteobacterium; assembly: GCA_963761255.1. GTDB lineage: Bacteria > Desulfobacterota > Binatia > Binatales > Binataceae > DATGKG01. The sequence goes on along the minus strand of CAVXGH010000004.1, from coordinate 478,599 downwards.
GTCCGACGAAGTAGGTCGCCACGATGCCCAGCCACGCGATCAGCATCAGGATGAAACCGACGTCAGGCTCGACCTCCGCCGCGCGAGGCCGAAGCGGCGCCACCGCCAGCGCCATCAGCAGCGGGAATCCCGGCGGATGCACCGGGATTTCGTAGACCTCGGGCGAGGGCGCGAACTCGGGGCGAGGATCGCGATGCCACCGGCCGCCGTTGGGTCCCGTCACCATCCCGGTCGCGCGATGGCCGGTGCGCTGGTTGACGACGATAGTATGCCGATCGAGCGTGGTTCCGCGGGCCAGCACGCCAGCCTCGGGCCCGCCGCGCTCGACATCGTCATACGCGGCTTGCAGATGAAGACTGCCGGTTAGCAGGAGGCTGTTGATCATGATGAGGTAGTGCGGTTCATCGCCGGCCACCGCACGCGGTTCTACGAGGTAAAAGCCATGCCCGGGAACGTACTCAACGCGGGTGACGAGCCAGGTACCCAACCAAGTCACGCATAGGAATGCAGCGACGATGGCGCTTTTCCTGATCTCGCGTGCTCCCGAGGTTGCGGTATCGATGCGATATCGCGAATCCATCACCACAAGAAGCGCGAAGGCGAGCACGACCAGAAGGATGACTCGGAAGTTCAGCAGATCGCCTGGCAGCGATTCATCGGACGGCGCCTTCGCGAGGTCCACTTCACGCAGCGCCGCTCTCTCAGCGCCGGGAATATTCTCAGCGACGAGAGGCTGGCCTTCGGAGGCCGGCAGATCGACGATATCGAGCCGAACCGAGTCGTTCGGTGGAGCGCCAAAAATCCTGCTCAGTGCGAGCGCGCGAAAGAGTGCGCGACCGCCTCGCGCGCCGCGCACGCCGCATCCGATTCCGACCGCCTCGTTAGGATTAATGACCTTGAAATAAACCACGAACGGGGTCCAATTTTCGCCGCTATGGACCGCCGACGCCGCGCCACGATCTCCCCAAACCTGGATGACGGCTTGGATGTCCGCGTGCTCGGTCTTCACCAGCGCGCTCAGCCGATACCAGCCGGCCTGCTCGAGGTTAACGGTCTGGCTCCAGAAGTAGTTGTGGCGGAGAAAGCCAACGCTGGTGACCTCGAGCGCGGCGGCTTTGCCCTCCAGGCGCGACCATTCGACGGCGCCGGGCGGCGCGCCGGGGCTCGCCGTCCAATGCCTGGGCAGATCATTGGAGGCGGCGCTCAGATCGCCGTTGAGGAGCAGATTCCGCTCCCCTGCGATGGCCGGTATCGCGACGCAAAGGCTCAGGACGACCAGCGCTGCGGCAAGCAGTGCAATACGGGGGAATTTCCGCGCCGAACTCGGAATTGACGCGGAATTTTTGGAAGCGGCCGCAAGCATGGTGGCCGCTTATTATTACTTGTTGACCTGCCACATAAGCGACCCATAGACGCCTCATGGCGTCTAAACTTCTGATATAACTTGCCAGCCGGCATTCAAAGAAGGATTATGACGCGCAACGAAGGATTCCTTCGCGTCGAGGTACTGGCTTAAGTGGAAAGTGCTGCCGTTCGCATACCGATGCCGGACAGCGTCGAGTTCGCCTTTTATGACGTCGGACTCACCATCAGCAGCGCCTCGCATGCTCTACTGGATAGCCTCGCCCGCGATTTTCACTATTTTGCCGCTCCGGCCCCGCAACTGCGCGTGAGCGTCGAGGCTCACCTGGCGCCCCCGCCCTGGGAAAAAATCCCGGTTCAGTTCGCGAATCGAATCACGCCCAATGCCGCTATCTACGATCGCGGCAGCATTCGCTTCAACGATTACCAGGGCGAGGCGCTTGCGATTTACGACTTCGCGCGCGAGGAAGGCGAGGTCTGGTCCGAGAATCCGGATCTTCTCTACGAGATCACCTACCTGCTCTGCCTCTCGCGGATAGGCGAGCTTCACGACCTCCGGCGAATCCATCGCGTGCACGCCCTGGGGATCGAGGTGGGAGGCAAGGGCGGACTTATCCTGCTGCCTGAGTCGGGCGGCAAGAGCACCCTGTGCATGGAGATGCTGCGGCGTCCCGAGGTCCGCTTGCTCTCCGACGATACGCCGCTGGTTTCGCGCGGCAAGCTGCTGGCTTTTCCGACTCGCATTGGCATTCGCGGCGGTAAAAGTGCCGGCATCGATCCGCAGTATTTGCGGACCATGCGGCGGCGCAATCGCGAGCCCAAGACTTTGCTCGATGTGCGCTACTTTCAGGATCGCATCGCAGCGGAAACCAATCCCGGCGTTTTGATAGTCGGAAAGCGTCGCAATGGTGATGACTCGTGGATCGAGCCGATCGGCGCGCGCAAGGCGTTGCCCTCGTTGATGGCGAACCTCGTGTTCGGCCTGGGGCTGCCACAAGTAGTCGAGTTTTTTCTGCGCGATGGCGCGTCCGAGATTTGGCAGAAATTTTCCATCGTCAGATATCGGCTCGCCGCGGTGGCGGGACTGCTTCGGCGCGCGAAGTGCTATCAGCTCGCGCTCGGACGCAATACCTCCATGGCTGCCGACGCCATCTTGTCGGTGATGAAAGAGACGCCGCATGATGCGGCGAGAGGGTCGCATCGCGATGCTTTCTGAATCGCCATCCGCCGCGCCCATTGCGCTCGAAGCAAGCGAGAAACTCTCGCTCTCGATCGTCATCCCTACCCACGGGCGCCTGACAACCTTGCAAGATTGCCTCGCGAGCATTTTCGCCGCCCGGTTGCCGGATGCCACGGAAATCCTGGTCGTGTGCAACGGCTCCGATCCTCCGACCGAAGACTACCTGCGAATGCTTTCGGCCTCCGAGCCGCGGCTCCATTTGATGGAACTCGATCGCGGCACGCCGGCAGATGCGCGCAACGCTGCAATGAACAAGGTTCGCGGCGAGATCGTTTATTTCCTCGATGATGATGTGACGATCGCACCTGATCTCTTCGCCCGCGCGCTCGATACTTTCGCGCAAAGACCGGAGGTTGACGTCGTAGGCGGTCCCAATCTCACCCCGCCGGCCAGTAGCTTATTCGAACACAATGTAGGTGCGGTCCTCGCCTCGCCATTCGGCTCCGCCCGCGTGTCTGCGCGCTATCGAGCGACCGGGCAACTGCGCTCGACCGATGATCGAGCATTGATCCTTTGCAACTTGGCGATTCGAAATCGCGCGATAGCTCATCGGCAGCCGGTGTTCGAAGGCGACCTGGTTTGCAACGAGGAAAACCTCCTGCTCGGACTGCTCGAGCTGGAGAACCGCAGGATGCTGCATGATCCCGCGCTGGTCGTTTATCACTCGCGGCGCGGCACCGTCGGTGGGTTCGCTCGGCAAATTTTCAAATATGGGCGCGGACGATGGCAGAACACGCTGGCGCTGCCGCGCTCGCTCTCAGCGACCTTCCTGCTTCCCAGTATCTTTCTTCTGTATCTTTTGATGTTGCCGTTCGTGGCGTTTCCTGGACGCCTGATTCCGCTGGCCGTTTATGGCGCTCTGCTGCCTGGTTTCGCCGCGTACGAGGCCGTCCGCGTCCGCTCGATGCGCGCGTTCGCGCAATTCCTGATTCTGTTTCCGGTCTGTCACCTCGCGTATGGTGCCGGGCTGATGTGGCAGTGCGCGCTCTCGGCGCTGCCGTCTTTGGGATTGAAACCTGGTTCGGAACCGTCAGCCGGCTGACCTCGCGCGACCGTCGGATCAGATCTGTGCGAGCCAATGTCGCTCGAGCGCAATGGGTGTGCGTGAGCCGATCCATCCGTTCAGCAAATGGCGCGCTGCTGCGCGCTCTCCGCTTTGGATCAAGCTCATCAAGTAGGACTGCGAAAAGACTCCGCGCTGTTCGTCGCTGCCGCCGCCGCGCGCGATCTCCGGTAATATCGGTTCGAACAGACGCGCCGCCCGCTTCCAGTCACCCTCGGCGAAGGCCAAACAGGCTTGTGACTGCGGGACTCCTACGTTCATCCACACACTCGCCGCCGGGTCATTTTGCGCTCGCGCAAATGCTTCCAACTGCCGGACTGCGTCGTGCGCAAGATGATGCTCTCCCGCGCGCCCGAGCGCATAGATGCTGGTCGCGTTGAGGAACGGAAAAACCTGCTCCGTGGCGGCGCGTTTGACGTGCGGCGCGATCGCTTCCCACGCCGCGATATCGACCTTCGCGCCCGCGAGCTCCAGGTACCATAGCAACAGGATCGCATCGGTCTGTTCGACCACGAGCTCGGGACTGAAACCCCAGATGTGTTCGCGATATCCCGCGAGCGCGCGATCATACTCGAGCTTCGCGATATACAACGCCCCCAGATGAAACCAGTTGTGCGCCTGGATGTAGCGACCGAAGGGCTTCCAGCTCGGCGCAAAATGCTCCATCGCGTCGATGCCCTCATCGATCCGGAAGTCCCCCGAGTAAACGTGCGCGAGGCAATGCTGCGCCCACATCGTATTCGGGTCGATCGAGAGCGCGCGCCTTGAAACCTCTTCCGCCTGGACGCGGAGGCCATTCAGTTCCATCGCAAAAGCGTACATCGCCCGCACGTGAGGCTGGTCGCGATTGGCCGCCTCGATACTCGCCATAAAGCGTAACTGGCGCGCGGCCTCGCCGGTCTCGAAGAAGTGAAACTCCGCGAGCTTGGCCGCGACCATATCCGCCGGCCAGCTCTCGGCGATCTGCTCGTACTTCGCGAGCGCGCGCTGAAAGTCACCGTCGCATCCGGCTGCGACGGCCTCGATGAAAAGCTGCTCACGCTCTGTCAGCTTGCCAAAATGCTCGCGGGCTCGCGCGATCAACGGGCGAGCTTTCGCGGCCTCCGCGCTGGACTGAGCTGAAGCGAAAAGCGCGGCCGTGCAAGCCTGGAGCATCGGGCATTCGGGCTCGGCCCTGGCCGCGAGCCTGATCGCGGCCGGGTCGCCACCGAGACTCACCAGGTCGTAGGCAAAACGATCAATCGCCGCGATGGCCTGCTGCGAAGCGCCTGAAACCTGGAGCCCCCTTGCATCGCGAGTCATCGCAATCTCCGCGGCTTTTCCATACGCAGCATCTAATCAAATCGACTTCCCGCAAATCAAATTCCTTGACGCCGTTCGGCATTAGATGCCGGGCCGGTTTCCTATCGACTCGTTTTCAGGATCGGTAGCATCGCGAAATGGCCGGAGGCGGCCGCGAACACATCAGCCAAATAGAAATCGGAGTACGCCAATGGCTAACGCCGAAATGTTGGAAACCAACGGTGATAACCCGGTCGGCACGATCGACACCGCGATGCTCGGTTCGATCCTGCATCGTGTGCGAGCGCAAGCTGCGGCCGACCCCTTCAGCAATCCGATCCTGCTCTTCGCGCTTGAACTCACCCTGCGCATTGACCGCGGCGAGATCGATCTCGTCGAGCTTGAAAGCCTGGTGCAGCAACTCACTGTCGAGGCGTTTACCGATCGAGCGCAGCGGCTGACGAGTTATCTGGGCGAAAACTCGATCGTGGAAAATCGGCGCGCGATCGCCTCGATGATCGAGAAAAAAGCCGCCGCCGGCACCTTCGACGATTTCCGCGCCGCGATGGCGCGCTGCATGTTCGGGGTCGTCTTCACCGCGCATCCGGCGTTTTCGATTACGCTGGAATTGGCGCATAAGCTCGCGGAATTGGCGACCGGGCAGACCGTCGAAGGCGCGCCGCTGGAGGTGACGGATCGCGAGCAACGCATCGCGGCGGCGCTGCAGGCGGAACATCGTCCACCGCCGGACCTGTCGCTCGAGGTCGAGCATCTTTGGGTCACCGAGGCGCTCCATCAGGCGCATGACGCGCTGGAGGCGGTGCACCGGACTGCCTTGCGGGTGGCGCGCGAGCACTGGCCCGAGGAGTGGACGAAACTCGAACCGCGCCTGGTGACGCTCGCCTCGTGGGTCGGATACGATCAGGACGGCCGCACCGATTTGACCTGGACGCGTACCATCACCGCACGGCTGGTGGACAAGCTCGCGATGATCGATCGCTATCGCAGCAAGGTCGAACTCCTCCAGCAATCCGCCACCGGCGATCTGCAAAAGGCGCTCGAGCCACTCGCCGCGATGCTGGCGGCCGCGAGCGCGACGGTGGCCGATCAGTTGGAGTTGGCGGAGGCGGCCAATCGCGACGCCTCCAGGACCGCGGCATTCGGGCGCGCGATGGTGGCCGGGCGTGACAAGGCGCTGGTCGAGACCGCGCCGCTTATCGCATTAATCGAAGCGGCGCTGCGGGTCGCTCCCGATGATGAGCACCGCGAGGCCTTGCTGGTGATGCGTTCGAGCATGCTCACCCATGGTCTCGGTCTGGCGCATATCCACGTGCGGCTGAACTCCTCGCAGTTGCACAACGCGGTGCGGCGTCAGGTGGGACTCGAGACCGAGCCCAACGATCCGGCGAATCGGCGATCCTATTTCAACACCATCAACGACATGCTTGGCCGAGTTCGTCCGGCCACCATCAGCTTCGGATCGCTGATGGAGGAGCGTGCGTCGGCCAAGCAGCTGATGATGACGGTGGCGCAGATCGTCAAGTTCATCGACGCGGAGACGCCGATCCGATTTCTGATCGCCGAAACGGAAACCGGCTTCACGCTGCTCTCCGCGCTCTACTATGCGCGGCTGTTCGGGGTTGAGGATCGCGTCGAGATTTCACCGCTATTCGAAACCGAGGAGGCATTCGAGCGCGGCCAGCGCGTCATCGAGGAGGCGCTCAAGAGCCCGCACTATCGCGCCTACCTGGAACGTCAGGGTCGCATCGCGGTGCAGTTCGGCTTTTCCGATTCCGGCCGCTTCATCGGGCAGATGGCCGCGACCTTTCGCATCGAGGGGCTGCGGCTGCGCATCGCGAAGCTGCTGGAGCGTCACGGGCTGGGCAAGCTGGAGGCGATCCTGTTCAACACTCATGGTGAATCGATCGGTCGCGGCGGCCATCCGCTGACGCTCGCGGATCGCTTCCGCTATGCGGCGCCGCCCAACAGCCGCGCGGAGTTCGAGCAGCGCGGGATGCGGGTGAAAGAGGAGATTAGTTTTCAAGGCGGCGAGGGCTATCTTCCATTCTTCACGCCCGCGGCAGCGACTGCGAGCATCCGGCAGATCCTCGCGTTCTCATTCGACGTGAGCGACGAGACCGGCAACGATCCGATCTATGCGGCGCCCGACTACGCATGGGAATTTTTCGCCACCGTGCAGCAGGAATTCTCCGACCTGGTCGATGATCCTGATTACGCGGCGCTGCTGAGCTTGTTCGGCGCGAACCTGCTTTTTCGGACTGGGTCGCGGCCGGTCGCGCGCGAATCTGAAGGAGGGCGGCCTTCGAAGATCGAGCATCCGTCACAACTGCGAGCGATACCCAACAACGCGATCCTTCAGCAGCTCGGCTTCATGGCGGTGACGTTGCACGGAGTCGGACGCGCGGTATCGAAGGATCCGGAAATGTTTCATGCGATGCGCGAGAAGTCGGCGCGCTTTCGCCGCTCACTTCAGATGGTGACGGCTGCGCTCGATCGCACCGATATCGATGTGTTGCGCGCATACGTCAACACTCTCAATCCCGCGATGTGGTTGAACGGGGCAGGGCGTAGCAGGCGTCCGGCGCGGGCGCGCGCATTGCGTGAATTGGCGCGCCTCACCGGGCGGCTCGATCGCTATGATCGCCTCGCTCGACTGACGCGGCGGCTGCAATCGGATCAGTTATGGCTGCTCGAAGAGATCGAGCCGGTCGAGACCGCGGCGCGGCAACGCCTGATCGTTTTGCACGGAATTCGGGTTGCGGTGATCCAACGCATCGCTCTGCTGGCAACGGAGATCCCGAACTTCAGACCCAACCTTGGAGTGACGCGCGACGACATCCTCGCGCGAATCCTGGAAATGGATGTGCCCGGCGCGGTCGAGCGGCTGCGGATGATTTTCCCGCATGAGGATGGCGAGATGGCGGCGCGCGATGACTTCGGGGAAAAATCGCAATACCGCACCGAGCCGTCGCTGTCGTATGCCGTCGAGGACGACACCCTCTTCGGCCCGATGCTGAAGCTCTACGATTTGGCGCGGCGAATTGGGACCGCAATCACCTACGAAATCGGAGCGATCGGATAGATGACACTTAGTCGAGGGTCTTGTGGAAGCGAATCGAGGCGAAGGTGATCAGGACTCCGCCGAGAATCGCCATCGCGACCATCTGTGGCCAGAGTACCGCGATTCCATTTCCCTTGAGAAAGCTGTCGCGCAAAACCACCTCGAAGTAACGCAGCGGATCGATAAAGGTCACCCATTGCAGGAAGGTCGGCATCGAGCTGATGGGAAAACTGAAGCCCGAGAGCGTGATCGCCGGCATGATGAAAAAGAACGACGTGACCATCGCCTGCTGTTGGGTTGCCGATACAGTCGAAATCAACAGCCCAATCGCGAGCACGCTAAAAATGAACAGCACCGATCCGAGGACCATCACGAAGACGCTTCCGTGGAATGGCACCTGAAACCAGAAAACCGCGATGAACGCGACCAGTATCATCTGGATCATTGCGATAGTGAAATAGGGCACCGTTTTTCCGACGATTAACTCCGCGGGACTTATTGGGGTCACCATGATCTGCTCGAGGGTGCCGATCTCGCGCTCGCGCACAATCGCGAACGCAGTCATCGTCATAACCAGAGTCAGGGTAAGCGCGCCGATTGTTCCGGGCACAAAAAACCATGCGGCGTCGAGGTCCGGATTGAACCACGGCCGCTGAACGAGCTGGATCGACGGCACTCGCGCAACCGCGGGCATGATGCGCATCGTGTGATCGGCGAGATACTGCTGCGAAAACCGCTGCGTGATGTTGCCAATGTATCCGAGCGCGACCAGCGCGGTATTCGAGTCGGTTCCATCGAGGACCACCTGCACACTCGCGGTCTGGCCCTTGCGGAGATCTTCCGCGAAGCCCGGCATGATATGAATCGCGAGCGTGATTTTCCGCCGATCGATGAGATCGATAATCTCGCCGCGATTACTGAGGTTGCGCGTGACGTCGAAATATTCGCTGGACCAGAAGCGCGACACCAGCTCCCGGCTTTCCTGGCTGTGATCGAGGTCCAGGATGGCGGTCGTGACGTGGCGAACGTCGAAGCTGGCCGCATAGCCGAAAATCAACATCTGCACGATCGGCGGCGCAATCAGCGAAAAGCGTGCGCGCGGATCGCGGAGCACCTGGATGAACTCCTTGACGATCAGTTGCCAGATTCGATGCAAACTTTCCTTCATCTCACAAACTCTTCTTGAAGGATCGCACCGCCATCGTGCCCACCACGGTGGTGAATAGCGCGAGGCCGACGAACTGCGTCCCGTCGGTCGCAAATCCCGAGCCCTTGAGAAACACCGCTTTCATGATCACCACGTAGTAACGGGCCGGGATCAAAAACGTGAAAAGCCGCACTGCCAGAGGCATTTGATCGATCGGAAATGCGAAGCCCGACAACAGGAAGGACGGCAGAAAAGTGATCAATAATGAGAACTGGCTCGCCGCGAGCTGACTGCCGGCCACTACCGAGATGAGAAATCCCATCAGCAGCACCGCCGCGAGGAATAATGCCGAAGCTCCCGCGAGCACGACCAGTGATCCGCGCAGCGGCACCTCGAACCACCATACTGCGATCATCACGCATGCGGCGGCGTCGGCCATTCCGATCGCGAAGTACGGCACCAACTTTCCGACGATCACTTCCAGCGGGCTGACCGGGGTTGAGATCAGCTGCTCCATGGTGCCGCGTTCCCATTCGCGCGCGATGGTGAGCGAGGTGAGAAAGGTTCCGATCACCGCCATTACGATCGCGACCACTCCGGGCACGATGAAGTTGCGGCTTTCGAGGTCTTCGTTGAACCAGGTCCGCGCATCCACTGACAGTGGCGGAACCGTGCCGAGGCCCTGCCGTTGCAGAAAATTGAGCGCCACCGCGGTCGAATAGTCGCCGGTCACCTCCTGCGCATATCCGATGACGAGGTTGGCGGTATTCGGGTCGGTCCCGTCAACCAGAGCCTGCACCCCGACCGCATCGCCCTCGCGCAGGCGCTCGGAGAATTGTCGCGGGATGACGATTCCGATGGTGCAGCGCCGCGCATCGATCGCCTCGACCAGTTGGTCATAATTCTCGGCGTCCAAAGTCAGGTCGAAATATTTGTTGGTCACAAAGCGCTTGAGCAGGTCCTGACTTTGCTGACTGCCCTCTTGGTCGAAGGTACATAACGGCACATGAGTCTGGTCGAGGTTGATGCCGTAGCCCATGAGCGCCATCAGCATCACCGGCATCACGAGCACCACAATCAGGCTGCGCAGATCGCGCCGAATCTGCAGGGTTTCCTTGCGCGCGATGGCGAGGGTGCGGGCCCAATCCATTTCAGGCCGCTCCAACCGTCACTTCCGGCGCGTGACCGGTCAACGCGACGAAAGCATCTTCGAGACTGGGTCGGATTTTTTCGAGGCGCGTGACGCGGATGCCGTGAGCCTCGAGGTGCTCGCGCAATGGCGCAATCGGCGCCGAGGTTTCGCGCATCACCAGGTGGAGCGCGTTGCCGAACACCGCGGCTTCATTCACCTCATCGATTTGTCGAATGATCTGGATCGCGCGCCCCAGCGACTCGCATTCGAGCAGGATGAGGTCGCCCTTCATCGCGGTGCGCTTCAGTTCCGATGGAGTTTCGAACGCGACCAGCTTGCCGCGAAACATCAGCGCGAGGCGGTTACAGTATTCCGCTTCATCCATGTAATGCGTGGTCACAAAAACCGTGACCCCATCGGCGCTCATCTCATGGATAAGATCCCAGAATTGCCGGCGCGAAACCGGATCGACGCCCGAGGTCGGCTCGTCGAGAAAAACCACCGCCGGCTGATGCAGCACGGCGCAGCCGAGTGCCAGCCGTTGCTTCCATCCGGCCGGCAGAGATGCGGTGCGGCTGGATTCGCGTCCTTCGAGGCCCGCCATGTGAAGCGCCCATGCGATGCGCCGCTTCAGCCGCTCACCCTCGACGCCATAGAGCCCCGCGAAGAAGCGGAGGTTCTCAACCACAGTTAAATCGTTGTAGAGGGAGAACTTCTGCGACATGTAGCCGATGTTCTTGCGCACCGTTTCCGGATCTTTCGCGACATCAATCTCGGAAACGCGCGCGATGCCCGAAGTCGGCTGCAACAGGCCGCATAGAATTCGGATGGTGGTGGACTTGCCCGACCCATTCGGACCGAGGAAGCCGAACACCTCGCCGGTCCGCGCCTGGAAGGTGACATGGTCAACCGCGGTAAAATCGCCGAAGCGTTTTACCAGGTTCTCGACCTCGACCGAATTGCGCGCGCCGCTCATTGCGCCACCCCCGCCTCGCGGCTCGCGACGGTGCGCACGAACAGGTCCTCCATGGTGGGAGGCACCTGGGCTATCTCATCGTAGGGAAATCCGCCCTGGTCGAGTTTGCCGCGAAATTCTGCCACCCGGCGAGGCGCATCATCGACGAAAAAATGCACGGAATCGCCGACCAGCACCGCACCGGTAACACCGTCGCTCGCGCTCAACTGATCGCGTATGCGACGGGCTTGCGAAGATGTAATCGCTACCACCGCGCCCGGGATCAAGGCCTTCAGACGGCTCGGCGTATCGCACAACAGCAGCCGTCCGCGATCCATCAGCGCGACTCGATTGCATCGCTCCGCTTCGTCGAGGTAAGCGGTCGAGCTGAGGATGGTGACGCCCTGCTCAGCCAGCCCATAAAGCATCGCCCAGAATTCACGGCGCGAGATCGGATCGACACCGTTGGTGGGCTCGTCGAGCAGCAGCACCTTCGGGGTATGAATGAGCGCGCAGACCAGACCGAGTTTCTGCTTCATGCCGCCGGAAAGTTTGCCCGCCAGGCGTTTGCGAAAATCTTCCATCCCGCAACTACGCAATAACTCGGTGGAGCGTTCCTCACGCTGCCGGCGGCCGATTCGGAATACGTCCGCATAGAAGCGGATGTTCTCGTCAACAGTAAGATCCTCGTATAGCCCAAACCGCTGCGGCATGTAGCTAATCTGGAACTTCACCGCCTCGGGATGCGCGATGACGTCGCATCCCGCGATGGTGATGGAGCCGGCATCGGCCGGCATGATGCCCGCCATCATTCGCAACACGGCGGTCTTGCCCGCGCCATCGGGTCCGACCAACCCGAAGATCTCACCGGCCGCGATGTCGAGGGTCAGATGGTCAACCGCAACGAGACCTTCGTAGCGCTTGGTAAGCCCGCGGAGCTGGATCGTTTCATTGGGCATGAATCGCCATCGGCAATTGCGGCTGCGGCGCGGCCAAATCGATCAATCCGTCAGCGGGCATGCCAGGTTTGAGCTTGTGCAGCGGATTGTCGATATCGATTTTGATCCGGTAGACCAGCGTCACGCGTTCTTTATGCGTCTCGACGCTTTTGGGCGTGAACTCGGCATCCGAGGCGATGAACGAAACCCGGCCGTGAAATGTTTCCCCCTGATAACTGTCGGTGGTGACGGTAGCGGGCTGGCCCCATCGGACGTGCTCGAGATCGGTCTCGCTGATGTATCCGCGCAGCCAGATATGGTCCAAATCGGCCAGCGTAACCACCGGCGCGCCCGGCAACATGACTTCGCCGAGCTCCGCCTGCCGGACCAGCACGACGCCGGAGAAGGGCGCGCGCAGCACCGTGTAACCTAGCGTGATCTTCGCCAATTGCAGCGTCTGGCGCGCGTCCTCGACATTCGCCTTAGCGACTTCGACATCTTGTTGCGCGGCTCTGACACTGGCCTGATCGCGCACCAGTGCGGCGCGCGATTGCTTGAGCGCGGTGGTCGCGAGGTCACTCGCCTGCGCGCCGATGACGCCCTTTTGATAGAGCTCGCGCGCGCGATTGAAGTCGACGGTTTTCTCCGCGAGGTCAGCTTCATCGTTGACCACGGTCGCTTTGGCAGCCGCGAGCTTTTCCAGGCCGGAGGAGATCTGCGTCTGTTGCACGATGAGCTCGGCCGCGTCGACGTCAACCTGTTTGCGATAATCGGAGTCGTCGAGGCGTGCGAGCTGCGTTCCCGCCGTGACCCACTGGCCTTCGTCGAATGGAAGATCAACGATTCTCGATTGCACCGCCTTGAAGCTCACGAGGCTCTCGTGCGCCTCGATATTCCCGAGACCAACAAGCTATCGGTGGAACTCGCGGGTTTAAGAACGAATGAGTAAATGGCGAATCCGGCGCCCGCCAGAATCGCGAGGCCCAATATGATTATGCGGCGACGACTCATTTTCCTTCACCAGCGAGACTGCCAAGCAGGTGGCGGAAATTTTCACTGAGGACCGCCTGCACTTCGGCGAGACGGTCTGCGGTGAACCGCGACCATCCGAGGCGTTTGAGAGTGGCCGCCCGGGCGGTCCGGAAGATCATGATCTCACCCATGATCGTCATTGCCCTGATCGAACAGCGCGGGTCGTCCTCGGGCACCTCCAGGATTCGCGCGACCAGCGCCACGCAAAGCTTCTGGATGCGCGCCATCACGCTGCGGTAGAGAATCTCGAATCCCTCGCGCGGCTGCATCTGTTCGCGCACGATAAAGTAGCACCAACTGTCGGCTTCCTTCGAACCAAGCACGATCGCCGCAAAAGTCCGCACCATCAGCCGGTCGAGCAATTCGAACAATTCCGAATGCGCAAGGTTGCGATCTTTGAGAGCCGACTCGACCTCGGTCACGGTGGCGATCATCTTCGCGCTCAAACCGTCGGCGATGTGCTGTGCAGCGGCGCGATAAAGTCCGGCCTTGCCGCCGAAGTAGTAGGGTATCGCGCCGAGGTTCGCCTGCGCCCGCTCCGCGAGCATCCGGGTGCTGGTGCCGTCGAAACCATTGACGCCGAAAATCTCGATCGCGGCTCCGATCAGGCGCTTACGCGTGGCATCGCCGCGTTGCGGAACAATTTCCCTGGCAGGAGCAAGCTTGGTGGCCGGCATCCCGCGATAGTAATTCAGTCGAACTGACCAAATCAATCGACCGAATATTATTTCAAGTGTCAAGGATCGAGAATTCTCAATCCCGAAACTGCGAGGCTTCGGTCTTAGAGCAACGCGCGGCGCATATCGGACAGGATGGCCGCCAAATAGGTCGTGAAGCGCGCCGCCACCGCGCCATCGATCACGCGATGGTCGTACGATAGGGACAGCGGGAGCATCGACCGCGGCACGAAGGCGCCGTCGCACCAAACCGGTCGAGTCGCGAGCTTCGATATTCCCAGGATGGCCACTTCGGGTGCGTTGATTATCGGAGTGAAGGAAGTGCCGCCGATTCCACCGAGGCTCAAGACGGTGAAGCATCCGCCCTGGATGTCGCCCATCTTGAGTTTGCCCTCGCGCGCCGAAGCCGAAAGCGCTGCGGTCTCGCGCGCGATCTGCGTGACGCCTTTTTTATCCACGTCGTGGATCACCGGGACGACCAGGCCCTCGGGGGTGTCGGCTGCGAAGCCGAAATGGAAATATTTCTTCAGGACGAGTTCATCGCCCTCGAGCGAGGAGTTGAATTCGGGAAATTCCGTCAACGCCGCCACCAGCGCCTTCAGGACGAAAGCAAGCAGCGTCACGCGCAGGCCGTCTTTGGCGCCGCGATTGATTTCCTGCCGAAACGCCTCGAGTTCGGTAACGTCCGTTTCGTCGAATTGCGTGACGTGCGGAATCATCACCCAGTTGCGCGCGAGATTGGATTTCGAGAAGCGCCGGATTCGCGAAAGGGGCTTGCGCTCGATTTCGCCGAAGCGCGCGAAGTCAACCTTGGGCCATGCCGCCAGCTCAAACGGCGTCGAAGCGCCGGCGCGCTTCTCTTGCGCCATCGCGTTTTTGACGAATGCCTGGAGGTCGCTGCGAAAGATGCGGCCATTCAAACCGGTGCCTTTGACCTTCGTCAGATCGACGCCGAGTTCGCGCGCGAACTTGCGCACGGCCGGACTGGCGTGCGGCTTGCGCCCCGAGGTGGGGGACTCGGTGGCCGCATCGATCGGAATTACATTGGCGGACGCGGCAGGCTTGGGACGCTCGGCAGATGGCGCCGGCGCGGCCACTCTCGGTGGCACGCTCTCAAGCTTCGGCGGGAGGTTGGCAGCTTTCATCGATGCCGCGGGAGAGGCGGGACGCTGCGGCTCAACCGGCGTAGCCTCCGCAGGACTCTCGGCTTCCGCCGACTCATCGGTCTTTTCCACCACGAGGATCGGCGAACCTTCTGAGACGCGATCGCCGACCTTGACCTTGAGTTCCTTCACGATGCCGGTCTCGGTGGCCGGCACTTCCATCGAGGCTTTGTCGGATTCAATCGTGATGAGTGAGTCGTCAACCTTGACCTTGTCGCCCGGCTTGACCATCACCTCGATAACTTCGACATCTTCGAAATCGCCGATGTCGGGGAGTTTGATGCTTACCAGGGATCCCATGCGTCACACCGTGGCCGGATTCGGCTTCTCCGGATCGATATCGTACTTTTTGATGGCATCGGCGACACGCGAAAGCGGGATCTGCTCGTCGTCGGCGAGACTCTTCAGGGCCGCGAGCGCGACGTAGTAGCGATCGACCTCGAAGAAACTGCGCAGCCGCTCGCGATAGTCGCTGCGCCCGAAGCCATCGGTGCCGAGCACCCGGTAGCGTCGCGGCACGGAGGGACGAATTTGATCGGCGAAGGTGCGGATGTAGTCACTGGCGGCAACCACCGGACCGGGCCGATCGGCGAGGCATTCGTCGACATAGCTGCGCCGCTGCTTGCCGGTCGGATGCAGCATGTTCCAGCGCTCCGTCTCGATGCCTTCGCGACGCAGTTCGGTGAAGCTCGGCGCGCTCCAGACATCGGCCGAGACGCCGAAATCGTTGCGCAGGAGCTCGGCGCCGGCCGCGACCTCGCGCAGGATAGTTCCCGAGCCGAGGAGTTGCACGCGCGGCGACTTGCCGTCCTTGCCATCCTGCAGCAGGTACATCCCTTTGAGGATGCCGTCCTCGGCGCCCGCGGGCATCGCTGGCTGGACATAGTTTTCGTTCATCAACGTGATGTAGAAAAAAACGTCTTCCTGTTCTTTGAACATCCGCCGGAGGCCGTCATGGATGATGACCGCGAGCTCGTAGGCATAGGTCGGATCGTAGGAAACGCAGTTGGGAATCGTCGAGGAGAGCACGTGGCTATGGCCGTCGGCGTGCTGCAAGCCCTCGCCATTGAGGGTGGTGCGGCCGGCGGTCCCGCCAAGCAGGAAGCCGCGGCAGCGCATGTCGCCGGCGGCCCACGCCAGATCGCCGATGCGCTGAAATCCGAACATCGAATAGAAGATGTAGAACGGGATCATCGGCAGGTTGTGGGTGCTGTATGAGCTCGAGGCCGCCATCCACGACGACATCGCGCCCGCCTCGCAGATGCCTTCCTGGAGGATTTGGCCTTTTTGATGCTCACGATAGAACATCAACTGTCCAGCATCCTCGGGTTTATAAAGTTGGCCGACTTGCGAAAAAATTCCGAGCTGGCGAAACATCCCTTCCATGCCGAAGGTGCGCGATTCATCGGGAACGATCGGCACGATGCGGCTGCCGAGCTTTTTGTCGCGCAGCAGCTCCGAGAGAATCCGCACGAACGCCATCGTGGTGGAAACTTCGCGATCGTCGCTGCCCTTGAGCTGCGCCTCGAATATCGACAGCGGCGGCACTTCGAGCGAATCCGACTTGCGGCGGCGCTGCGGCAGGCTGCCCGCCAGCGCGGCGCGCCGCTCGCGCAGATATTTCATCTCGATGCTGTCTTCGGCGGGCCGATAAAATGGAACTTCGGCAATCTGATCGTCTTCAACTGGAATCTTGAACCGATCGCGAAATGCCTTCAGCTCCTCGACACCCATCTTTTTCTGCTGATGGGTGATGTTCATGCCCTCGCCGGCCGCGCCCATCCCATAGCCCTTGATGGTCTTGGCGAGGATAACCGTAGGCTCGCCGCGATGGTTCACCGCTTCCTGGTAGGCCGAATAAACCTTGATCGGATCATGGCCGCCGCGCCGCAGTTGCCAGACCTCCTCGTCGGTCATGTTGGCGACCAGGTCGAGCAACTCCGGATACTTCGCGAAGAATTCCTTGCGCACGTAGGCGCCGTCGCGCGCCTTGAAGGCTTGGTACTCGCCGTCAACGGCTTCTTCCATCCGCTTGCGCAGGAAGCCGAGCTTGTCGCGCTCCAACAGCGCATCCCAGTTGCTGCCCCAAAGCACCTTGATGACATTCCAACCGGCGCCGCGGAAGCTCGCTTCGAGTTCCTGGATGATCTTGCCGTTGCCGCGCACGGGACCGTCGAGGCGCTGGAGATTGCAGTTGACCACGAAGATAAGGTTGTCGAGCTTCTCGCGCGCCGCGAGGGAAATCGCGCCCAACGATTCAGGCTCGTCCATCTCGCCGTCGCCCATGAAGGCCCACACTTTCCGATCGCCCATTTCGGCGAGGCCGCGCCCTTCGAGATACTTCATGAAGCGCGCCTGGTAGATGGCAGTGATCGGCCCGAGCCCCATCGACACGGTGGGGAATTGCCAGAATTCCGGCATCAGCCACGGATGCGGATAGGAGGAGAGTCCCTTGCCGTCGACTTCCTGACGAAAATGCAGGAGTTGATCTTCGGTCAAGCGCCCTTCGACGAAGGCGCGCGCGTAAATGCCCGGTGATGAATGGCCTTGTATATAGATGAGGTCGCCGCTGGTCTCCGCCGTCGGAGCGCGCCAGAAATGCCCGAAGCCGATGTCATAAAGCGTCGCGGCGGATTGAAAGCTCGCGATGTGGCCTCCCAACGAATGGGATTCCTTGTTGGCCTTGACCACCGTCGCCAGCGCGTTCCATCGGATGATCGAGCTGATGCGCCGTTCAACTTCGCGATCACCGGGATAGTGTGGCTGGCGATCGACCGGGATAGTGTTCACATATGGCGTGTTGGCGTTGTAGGGAAGATAAGAGCCGCGGGAGCGCGCCTTGTTGAGGAGATTCTCGATGAGGAAATGCGCGCGGTCGACGCCTTCGGCATCGATGACGGCTTCCA
This sequence comes from uncultured delta proteobacterium, assembly GCA_963761255.1. GTDB lineage: Bacteria > Desulfobacterota > Binatia > Binatales > Binataceae > DATGKG01. The sequence goes on along the minus strand of CAVXGH010000004.1, from coordinate 460,621 downwards.
GCGCATCGAGCCATTCGCCGGTCTCTTCGGAATCGATATCCCTGGAAAGTTCCGGCGCGACTTTCGAATCAGAAATGTTAGCTGCCATTTGACCTTCGCACCCTGTGATCGAAAATAGCCGCCCAGACGGATTGTGGCTACGTCTCCGTCTTCGGTCCGCGGTTATATGTTGAGGGGACAGTGGAGTGCTTCGTTTATATTCTAGGCAGTTCCGGCAAGGGTGGATATCGTACCTATGTCGGCTGGACTACCGATCTGGATCGTCGCCTGGCGCGGCACAATGCCGGGACCGGCGCGCGCTCGACACGCGGCCGGGTCTGGTTCCTGCTCTATGCCGAACGGCACCTGTCGCGCGAAGCAGCGATGAGCCGGGAATGGCATCTGAAGCGTGACCGTGTTTTCCGCAAGCGGTTATTGCCAGCCGCGAAGAAGCTCCCCGTGCGTCCGCACGCAAGGTATGATCGCGCCAATGAATCGAGAAAATGACGCGGCTAGACATCACCTGAGAGACATCGCGCGCAGAGCAATGTTGGAGCGCGGCTTGCTCCCGAATTACTCCGCGGCGGTCATCGCCGAAACCAACGCAATTGTCTTACCGGCCCCGGCGGACGCGTCTATGCGGGATCTTCGAAGCCTGCCGTGGGTCTCCATCGACAACGATGATTCGCGCGACCTTGATCAGCTCTCGGTCGCGGTGCGGATGGCCGACGGCGCCGAGAAAATCCTGGTTGCGATTGCGGACGTCGATGCCATCGTCAAGAGTGGCTCGGCCATTGATGGCCACGCGCGCGCCAACACCACCTCGGTCTACACCGCGGCCGAAATTTTCTCGATGCTGCCGGAGAAGCTCTCGACCGATTTGACTTCGCTCGGCGAAGGGCAGGAACGGCTCGCCATCGTCATCGCGATGACTGTGAGTGGCAACGACGGGGTGGTGAGAGCGTCGGAGATTTATCGGGCGGTGGTGGTCAACCACGCCAAGCTTGCCTATCACGGCGTCTCCGCATGGCTCGACGGAACCGCGACGGAATCGCCAGGGCGATTGGATGAATCGGCGATCGGCGAACAGCTCCGGACCCAGGACCGGATTGCTCAATGCATGAAGCAGATCCGGCATCGGCACGGCGCGTTGAGTTTGGAAACCATCGAAGCACGGCCGGTGTTCGACGGCGACACCCTGGCCGATCTCCGCGCGGAGAAAAAGAGTCGCGCCACCGAGCTGATCGAGGAATTCATGATTGCGGCTAATGGGGTGACGGCGCGATACCTCGACGAGAAGGGATTTCCTTCGTTGCGCCGCGTGCTCCGGGTCCCGAAGCGATGGGACCGGATCGTCGAACTCGCGGCCGGCTTCGGCACGCGGCTGCCTGCGCGACCCGATATCAAAGCGCTCGAGGAGTTCCTGGTTGAACGCCGCCGAACCGATCCCGCGCGTTTCCCCGATCTCTCACTGTGCGTTATCAAACTGCTGGGCCGCGGCGAATACGTGCTCGACCTGCCGGGGCAGGGAGCCCAGGGACATTTCGGGCTGGCGGTGAAAGACTATACCCACTCGACCGCCCCCAACCGTCGCTACCCCGACGTCATAACGCAGCGCTTGTTGAAGGCCGCGCTCGCAGGGCGCCCGGCACCCTACCGCGGCGAGGAACTCGGCGGACTGGCGCGCCATTGCACCGAGAAAGAGGACGCCGCCGCCAAGGTCGAGCGGCAGGTGCAGAAGTCGGCCGCCGCGCTGCTACTGGAACCCAGGGTTGGTGAGCAATTCGAAGCCATCGTTACCGGAGCGTCTGAGAAGGGGACCTGGGCTAGAATCGTCCAGCCAGCTACCGAGGGCAGAGTGGTGCGAGGTTATCAGGGACTCGACGTCGGCGATCATGTTCGGGTCGAGCTGGTCGAGGTGAACGTCGAGCGAGGCTTTATCGACTTTGCGAGGGTCGCCACACGATGAAACCGTCTCAGCTAAAGCATCCGCCGCTCGCGTACAAGGATGAGACGTTCCTCGACAGCGAGGACGCGCGCCCGCTGCGCATCATCGCGGAATATCTCGAACCGCTGCACAGCTTTCGACTGCAGGGCATCCACGACACCATCGTCTTTTTCGGCTCCGCGCGGCTTACTCCTGATGGTCCTCTCGGCCGCTACTACGAGGATGCGCGTGAGTTGGCGCGACTGGTTACCGCATGGTCCAAGGGGCTCGCGTCGCATACGCATCGCTACACGGTCTGCACTGGTGGTGGAGGCGGGATTATGGAGGCCGCGAACCGCGGCGCGTCGGAAGCAGGCGGAAGGACGATCGGTCTCAATATCGGACTGCCGCACGAACAACGGCCCAATCGCTACATTACTCGAGGCCTGTCCTTCGAGTTCCACTACTTCTTCATGCGCAAGCTCTGGTTCGCGCATTTGGCGCGCGCCCTGGTGGTCTTTCCTGGAGGTTTCGGCACCCTCGACGAGCTCGCCGAGATACTGACTCTGCAGCAGACTGGAAAGTTTGATCGACGGATTCCGATTCTTCTCTACGGTTCGGAATACTGGAAAGAGATCATCAACTTCGATGCGCTGGTCCGTCACGAAGTGATTAGCCCCGAAGACCTCAAGCTGTTTCGCTATGTCGACAATCCGGGGGCGGCGCTTGCGATGCTGCAAGATTCGCTGGCAGCTGAAAGCGACGGGCAGGTCCCTGCCTTCGCTCATTCGAGGACTTCTCGACGGCGCACAAAGTGAGCGTTTTCCCGCGGGGTCGAGCCGTTGACGTTTCGCATCCTTGGGTGCATGAGTGCGGCATGAATGCTGGTAGTCGTGATACGACGGGAGCGACCGGCGATGGATTACAAACTGATTTCATGCGACGACCACCTCGATCTCGGATGGCTTCCGGCCGATCTCTGGACGGAACGACTGCCTTTGTCTCTGCGGTCGCGCGCGCCCCACATAGAGCATCGTGATGGCCGCGCGATTTGGATTTGCGACGGCAAGATTTGGGGCGCATGGTCCGGCCAGCCGGTCGATCCAAAACTTCCGCGACCCCAGATGCCGTTTATCGACGCACTCACTCGCGGTGGCGAACTCGATCACACTCAACGCCGGCCCGCGGTGGCGAAGTTTCGCCTTGCCGATATGGATCGCGACGGGGTCCAGACACAGGTCATGTTCGGGCCGGTATATTCCATCAACACCGATGACTCCGCACTGCGCGACGCGTGCTATTCGGCATACAACGATTGGCTCGCCGAGTTCTGCGTGGCCGCTCCGGATCGGTTAATCGGGATCGCGATGTTGCCGCCGGCTCCTGACGGCGCGCTCAAGGAACTCTACCGGCTCGCCCGCGAAGGCGGCTATCGCCAGGTCAATCTGCAAATTGCGACAGTGGCGCCTCGCATTGACGATCCTTCATGGGAGCCATTCTGGGCCGCGATTGAGGAGACCGGCTTGATTCTTTCTTTTCACGTAACGGTTTTCGTCGAAGGTCTTCCGGCGCGCGCGGTCGGCAAACCTGCCAGCGTCTTCATGGCGACCAAGGCGTTCATCAGTCAGTTCCTGGATCCCTTCGTTGACCTCTTCGCGTGGGGCATTCTGGAACGCCATCCCAAAATCAAACTGGTGATGGGTGAAAGCGGGCTGGGATGGCTGCCGTGGGTCGTCGAAGAACTCGACTACCGGCATTGGCGGCTGTGGGAATCGAAAGATTACTGGCAGGAGCGCGGTCTGCGCGGCCTCGAGCTGAAGCCCTCCGAGGTCTTCAAACGGCAGGTCTACGCCACTTTCCAGGAGGACCACGTCGCGATGGCGCTGCTGCCGTTTTATGGTGAGGGCCACGTGCTGTGGGCGTCGGACTATCCACATCCGGATAGCATCTGGCCCAATTCCCGCGCGGCGATCGAGCGCCAGATGGCGCATCTGCCCGGCGAGATGCGTAAGCAGCTCACGCACGACAACGCCGCTGCTCTCTATGGATTGAAGTAAATGCGCGCAACTGAATCGGAGGACATCTTTAAATGAAAGCTGCGGTCTACTACGAGAACGGAAATCCTGACGTCCTGAAATACGAAGATGTGGCCGATCCGGTTTGTCATCCCAAGGGCGTGATCATTCGCGTCGAGGCGGTCAGTATCGAGGGCGGCGACACTCTCAATCGATGGCGCGGACCGCTGATGTCGAAACCACACATAGTGGGATACCAGGCCGGCGGCGAGATTGTTGAGGTTGGCGCCGACGTCGCCGATCTCAAGGTTGGCCAGAAGGTTACGACCGTTTTCGGCGCGGGATCGCATGCGGCCTTGCGCGCGGTGCCGGCGCGCAACGCATGGCCGGTGCCGAAGGGATTCGACATCAAGCTGGCATCCGCCATTCCGGTTCCATTCGGCACCGCCGATGATTGCCTGTTCGAGTTCGGGCATTTAAAGGCCGGCGAGACCGTGCTGGTGCAAGCGGGCGCGAGCGGCGTCGGCGTGGCCGCGATTCAGTTGGCAAAACGGGCGGGCGCGATTGTATTCGCCACCGCATCCAGCGATGAAAGGTTGGAACGTCTGAAGCCGCTTGGCATGGATCACGGTATCAACTACCGCACCGGTAACGTTGCCAAGTCGATCATGAAGCTGACCGACCGCAAAGGCGTCGATCTGGTGGTCGATCCGGTCGGTGGAGAGACGCTGCAAAGCAGCATCGCGTCGCTCGCATATCGCGGCAGGATATCGATGGTCGGTGCGGCCGGGCGCGAAGCGATGACGGTGGACGTGTCGCCGCTGATGGCGGGGAATCGTTCGTTGACCGGCGTGTTCCTCGGCGCGGAGATCGCAACCGATCGTGCTCACAACATGATTCAGCGTCTCGTCGATGAAGCCGCGCGCGGCGAATTCAAAGTTGTGATCGACAAGACTTTCCCGCTATCGGAAGCGGCCGCCGCACACGCTTACATCGAAAGCAGGCAGGCGGTCGGCCGCGTGCTGCTGATTCCGTAACGGATCGATCGCGCCGGCGAAACTATTTTTGCTCGTACCACTGGATGGCGCCGCGCAATCCGCGCTCCTTCTGGATGGCGCGGATTTCCTCGTTGCCGGGACCGAAATGGAAAATCGCGTCGAACTCCGCGCCGGCCAGCACCGCGGTGCGGAAACCCTGGATATCCATCGCGCGATTGATCGCCAGCTTCTCAAGGCGAAGCTTTTGCGCGGGAACCTTCGCGACTCGGCGCGCGTAGTCATAGGTTTCCTGTTCGAGGCTCTCGGCCGGGAACGCGCGCGTCGCGAAGCCAATCACTTCCGCCTCCTTGCCGCTGATGCGGCTGCCGGGGAGGAACGCCATGTACTTGGTGCGATGCGGCCCCACCATCCAGTTCCAGAATGAGCTGACGTAACCCGCGCCGGCCGGTATCGACGGAAACCCGATGCTGGCATTTTCCGCCACGAAGATGATGTCGGTACAAATGGCGAGCTGCGATCCTCCCGCGAGGCAATAGCCATGCACCATCGAGATGACAGGCTTCGGCAAATCGCGCAGTCGCAGCCAGTGTTCAACGTAATGCTGCATGGAGCGTTGATCGTCATCGAGGGTGTAGCGCTGCCCGCTGCCGTCGCTGAGACCGACAGTCAGGTCATAGCCGGTGCAAAAGGCGCGGCCCGCGCCGCGCACGACGACCACCTTGATGGCGGGATCCTTTTCGATTTCGGTCAGCGCCTCGCCCATCTCGGCGATCAGCGTAGGGGTCATCGCGTTCAGTTTCTCGGGACGATTCAGGGTGAGCGTCCCGATTAGATCGCGCGTCTCCAGGGTAAGGTTGGTGAATGCCATAGCGCCTCGCTTCGAGTGGACTTACGCGATGAGAAAACAGGTTGCCGTTGAACTTGCAAGGCTTGAGTTTCCGGCCGGCATTTCGCGGTTATAGTTTTCGGAGCTTTTTTGCTAAAGCTGAGAACAGATCTATCGGATCAGCCTAACCTTCAAGGTCAGAACGTAACCTCACAACGCGGAGGGCATCATGGCGACCAAAAATTTCGAAGTTCAACAACTCTTCAAGGCCTACCGAGCAGGGGTCATCTCAGAAGATTTCTTTCAACAGCAGATGGACGATCTCGTCTCATCGAATGGCGCGCACGAGGCGGTTCCGAATGTCTTCGCGCTGCGCGGCGATGGCGCCAAAGTCGCTCAGAAGCGGCTCGGCAAGACACCGCAGACCGAATCCGCGGTGTTTACTTTGCCACCAGGCTTCGGCGATGGCCGCGAGAATTCCCATCTCGGCGACCAGCTCATCTATGTGATCGAGGGAAGCGCCACCTGCCGCGTCTCCGGCAAGGAGTGCGAGATCAAGGCGGGCGACTTCGTGACGATTCCGGCCGGCGCTCCTCACACGCTGCGCACCGGCGCCGAGAAGTTGTTCGCGCTGACTGTGTTTGCGCCGCCGGAGAACTAAAGCGACACCATCGAACTTGGTTAAAGAACCTGGCCGCAAGGAGGGATTCTTATGGCAGCCGCCGCGCCCGTCCGGTTCGCACACGACATCGATGTGGAAGATGTGGAATATCTGCGTCATGGTGACGCGCCGCTGTTGGCGCGCCTCTTCAAGCCGCGAGGCAGCGGGCCGTTTCCTGCGCTCGTCGAGTTGCACGGCGGCGCATGGTGCATGGGCGATCGTCTAAACGACGACCTCATCAACGAAAAACTCGCGCGCAACGGTATTCTGGTCGCGGCGCTGGATTTCCGCGTCCCGCCGGTCGCGTCGTATCCTGGTTCGGTCCAGGACATCAACTACGGCATCCGATGGCTCAAGTCGCAGGCCGCGAAGCTCAATACGCGCGCCGATATGATCTGCACTTTCGGCATTTCCAGCGGAGGCCACCAGGCAATGCTGCTCGGCATGCGCCCGCATGATTCGCGCTACGCAGCGCTCTCGCTTTCTGGCGATGCGACCGTGCGCGGCCTGATTCTTGGCGCGCCGGTCATCGATCCGATCGGACGCTATCGCTATGCGAAAGGACTCAAGGAACAGGGCAATCCTCCCGCATTCGTCGATATGGTGCTGCCGCTGCACGACAAATACTGGAAGACCGAGGATGCCATGAGCGAGGCGAGCCCGGTGCAAATTCTCGAGCGTGGCGAGCGCGTCGATACGCCGCCGGTGCTCTACATCCAGGATTCGCGCGATATCGTGCATCCGCGCGCGCAGCTCGATCGGTTCGTGGAACTGTATCGCAAGGCCGGCGGCGAGGTAGACCTCGAGTTATCGGAAGGCGCCGCCGACGCGTTCGCCCCGCGCAATCCGCCGAAGGCGCTCGCTGCGGGGTACGAACGCGATGCGGCCTCGCCGTCAGCCTCGCGCACGGTAGACAGAATGGTGGACTTCGTCCGCTCCCGTACCTCCTAGTCCTCATTTTCATCGGCGCCGATTCGATCTATAAGCGATCAGTATTCGTGAACCGACTTTTGAAGGAGCGAGGGATGCTATGAGCGGTTACACTATCATCGATGCCGATACTCATGTGACGGAAACGCCTGACTTGTGGACCAGCCGCGCGCCGGCCAGCATGCGCGACCGCGTGCCGTTCGTCGAGACTGACTCGCGCGGACGGCAGCGATGGCGGATTGGCGACGGCCGCCCGCTGGCGAGCGTCGGCATGACCGCGACTGCGGGCCGGGGTAGCTTCAAGCATCCGCCGAAAAACTACGCCGAGATGCATCCCGGCGCTTACGATGCGAAGGCGCGCCTGAAGTACATGGATGAGATGGGCATCTGGGCGATGGTCATGTATCCCAACGTCGGCGGCTTCGGCGCGCAGCAGTTCCTCAAGCTGAACGATCCCGAGCTGATGCTGACCTGCGTGCAGATTTATAATGACTGGCAGACTGACTGGGCATCGGCGGATTCGCGCCGCCTGCTGCCCATCACCTCTATCCCGTTCTGGGATGTCGATGCCGCGGTGGAAGAAGTTCACCGCTGCGCCAAGAAGGGCCACAAGGGAATTCTCTTCACCGGTGAGCCGCAGTACTACGGCAAACCGCTGCTTGGCGACTCGCACTGGAAGCCACTGTGGGATGTGTCGGTCGAATGCGACGTGCCGATCAGCTTCCACATCGGGTCTGGCGACATGCAGGAGGGCCTCGCGAAGGCGCGCGTGAACACCTACGGCAGGATGGCGGCCTTTACCGAATTGGCGGTAGACATTTTTCTGCAGAATGCCATCCAGCTAAACGACCTGCTGATGTCGGGCGTCTTGGTGCGGCATCCGAAGATCAAGTTCGTGTCGGTTGAGAGCGGCGTCGGATGGATTCCGTTCGTCCTCGAAGCGATGGACTATCAGTTCAAGGGCAACAGCGTCACCGAGGAGCATCCGGAGTTCGACTTGCTGCCGTCGGAATACTTCGCGCGCAACGTTTACGCATGTTACTGGTTCGAGCAGACCGCGCCGCGCCGCCTCTTCGACAAGATCGGCGTCGACAATGTCCTGTTCGAGACTGACTTTCCGCATCCGACTTCGCTCTATGGCGACGAAGTCCATGCGCGCATCAAGAGCGGTCTGTCGGATTGCGAAGACTCGATTCGACGAAAGATCCTGTGGGGCAATGCCGAGAAGCTCTATAAGGTCTCGCCGCCGACGGCGGCTGACGAAGCGAAGCGCGTAACCGCCGCGGCCGTCTAGCTCAGTGCAGTTCTCGCACGTGTGGTCGCGCTTCGCGACTACACGTGATGAGACGGGACATGACTCGCTCCCGCGCGAATGCGCTGCGCAAGCCCGGAGGGACTGTGCAACGTGCGCGCTTTCATGTCCGGGAAGACGTGCGATAGGCGCCGCCGAACGTCATCGAAGTTGATGAACGATTTCTCCCAGTAGGCCAGCGCACCTTCACCGAGAAAATTCGTGGCGTTCACACCGGCGCGCTGCACGCTGACGATGACGATGGCGGTCTGTGGGGATTCGCGGCGGATAAGGCGGAACAGATCCTGCGACACGAAATCAGGATCGTCGGGCATCATCAAATCGAGCGTCACCAGGCGTGGACGCTTCGTCCGAAACAAGGCAAGCCCTTCGCGCGCGTTGCCGGCTTCGGCGACGACCTCGCAGCCGTAGCTTTCGAGGCGCTTACGAAGAAGAAATCGGAAATCCGCCGAATCATCGACGATCATTACTTCGACTGCCATTTGGACCAACTCCTGACGTCGCTGCGGTTCATGCTTGACGCAAGCGATGTGCCATCTGTAGGCGATGATTCGTCTGCCGTTGGCGAAGCAGTTTGGATAGATCCTAGTCATCGAGACTAGAAACGTTACGGTAGGTAACACCGTTAGATATCAACCTGGATTCCGATTTCAACCACCCGTTCCGGTGGGATGTGGAAAAACGCCGTCGCCCGCAGCGCGTTGCGTGACATGAAGGCAAACAGGCTCTCGCGCCAGGATGCCATCCCGGGAGACTTCGCGCTGGGGATCAGCGATTCTCGCGCGAAGTAATAGGTAGCCAGATCGAGATTAAGGTCGAGCCCCAGGTGACTACAAAGTCCCAACGCAGCAGGAAGGTTGGGATTCTGCATAAACCCGTAATGGACGTCGATTTGAACGAATCCCTGATCGAGCTGTTTGACGTTTAATCGTTCGGTGGCCGGAATGCGCGGCGCATCTTCGAATGAGACGTGCAGCAACACCACCCGCTCATGCAAGACCTGGTTGCGTTCGATGTGATGGAGAAGCATGGCTGGCACGCCGTCAGACCGCCCGCTCAAGAAAATTGCTGTGCCCGGCACCCGGACGACGGGATTGGTGGTAAGCCGACTGAGGAACCCGTCGATGGGCGCCATCCTGCTCGACAGACGCTGTACAAGCAGGGCGCGTCCGCGCTTCCAGGTCGTCATCAGCAGGTAGCCCAGCAGTCCAACCGTTAGCGGGAACCATCCGCCGTGAGGAATCTTGAAGACATTCGCCCCCATGAACGAAAGGTCCAGCAGGAGGAATGGCGCGCAAACCAGCGCCGTCAGGCCCGCCGACCATTTCCATCGCTCGATGGCGACGAAGAACAGCAGAACAGTGGTGATGGTCATCGTGCTTGCCACCCCCACACCGTATGCGCCCGCCAGCCGGCCCGAGGAGCCAAATCCAATCACCAGGCCAACCGCACCGAGGAGAAATATCGAATTGATTCCCGGGACATAGACTTGCCCCGCTTCCTCCGATGAAGTCTGCAGCACTCTCATTCGAGGCAGGTCGCCAAGATTTATCGCCTGGCGCGTAAGCGAAAACGCGCCCGAGATCACTGCTTGCGAGGCAACGACAGTGGCGCAGGCGGCTAGAACCACCATCGGATAGAGCGCCCAGTCGGGAGCCAAATCATAGAAGGGATTGTGAGGAATCGTGCCGCGATGCAGAATCAGCGCCCCCTGCCCGAAGTAATTGAGCACCAGGGCCGGCAACACGAAATACCACCACGTCAGCCGCATCGGGCGTGCGCCGAAATGGCCCAAATCGGCATAAAGAGCTTCGCCGCCAGTGACCACCAGGAACACCGCTCCCAGCACCCGAAATCCCATTCCGCCATTGGAATGAAAAAACCTGACCGCATGAAGCGGATTGATGGCGGTAAAGACGACCGGGTCATGAATGATAGCCGCCGCTCCGAGGCTCGCAATGGTCATGAACCAGAGCAGCATCAATGGGCCAAAGGTCGCGCCGACCTTCCCGGTTCCTCGTTTCTGAATGGAAAACAGCAGCACCAATATGATGCAGGCGATGGGCACTACGAAGGAACGAAGATGCGGGTTCGCCTTCTCCAGCCCCTCGATCGCGCTCAACACGGAGATGGCCGGCGTAATGAGACCATCGCCGTAGAGGAGCGCCGCCCCGAAAAGTCCGAGCGCGATCAGGAAGCCTCGCCTGACGCTTGCGGGCCCGGAACTCAATAACGCGACCAGCGCGATGATGCCGCCGTCGCCCTTATTGTCGGCATGTAGAACGATCGCGAGGTACTTGATCGAAATGACGATCATAAGCGCCCAGAAAATGAGCGACAGGATGCCGAGAACATTTGCCGAGGTGGGCGCAATTCCGGAGCCTTCATAGAAGCATTGGCGCAGCGCGTAGAGCGGACTGGTCCCAATGTCGCCGAAAACTACTCCGAGCGCCCCGAGACATAGCGCGCTGAGACTGGTCGCCGCGGTTTCCTTTCGCTCTGGCGCCGCTCCGCCGCCCAGTGAGTTCAATTGCAATGCTTCCCCTCCCAAACTCATCGCGCGATTATATGCCTCGCGGCCGCGACCGAAAGGTCTTGAACATGAAATTCACCTTTCGCGTGACGTAGGAGATCGTTATCAGATGCTAAAAATTGCCGTCCTCGACGATTACGCCAGGGTCGCGCTGCGCTCGGCCGATTGGTCCGCACTTCAGGGCAAGGCGGAAATCACCGTTTTCGACGAGCATCTATCGGAAGAAGAGGCCGCGTCGCTGCTCCAGCCCTTCGATGTTCTCTGCACGGTTCGCGAGCGAATGGGCCTGCCGCGCAGCCTGTTCCAGCGGCTGCCCAACTTGAAGCTCGTCACAATCATCGGCATGACGCTGCCCAATCTCGACATGGCCGCTGCGACCGAGCATGGAGTGATCGTCGCGCATTCCAACTTTGCGAGTCCTGTCTATGCGGGCGTCTTCAACGCGACGCCGGAGTTGACCTGGGGACTGCTGATCGCGGTTGTTAGGCACTTCGACCTCGCGGCGCGGCGGATGCGCGCGGGCGGATGGCAAAGCACCATCGGCACGATCCTCGCCGGCCGCACCCTCGGACTGCTCGGGCTCGGACGCATCGGAAAACGGATGGCCGCATATGGCCGCGCTTTCGACATGAACGTCATTGCATGGAGTCAAAACCTTACCGCCGAAACCGCGGCGGCAGTTGGTGCGCGTCGCGTCGAGAAGGACGAAATATTCCGTCTGTCCGATGTTCTATCGATCCACGTGCAGCTCAGCGATCGCACCCGAGGCCTGGTAACCGCGCGCGAGCTCGCGCTGATGCAGCCGGAGGCGTTTTTCATCAATACTTCGCGCGGGCCGATCGTGGTCGAAGCGGATTTGCTCGCGGCGCTGCGGGAACACCGGATCGCCGGCGCCGGCATCGACGTTTTCGATGTCGAGCCGCCGCCCACCGATCATCCTTTCCTGAGCATGGATAATGTAACGGTCACGCCGCATCTCGGTTATGTGACACGCGAAACGCTGAAGGCCTTTTACAGCGACACGCTGGAAGCGGTGATGGCCTACGTTGCGGGTACACCGATCCGGGTCGCAAACCCAGACGCGCTGTCTCATTCGAAACAGCGAAGGTTTTGACGAGGCGGGCTACTCCAGACCCACTGCGGCGTTGGTGTCAACCGGCGCGCGTTTTAGCAGCAGCGCCCACGGCGCGAGAAGCAGAAGCATGATCGCGGTGACGCGATACACATCGTTGTAGGCGAGCAGCCAGGCCTGTGATTTCAGCGCGGTGGTAAGTTGATTGCCTCCCGAGAGCGATGCGAGGATTTGCGCCTCGTGACGCCGATGGCCCGAGGTCAGCAGGTTGGTTGCCACGGCGATTCCTGATGCCGCGCCCGTATTGATCAGCACCGAGAACAGGCTGGAGGCGAAGCCCATCCGCTCGCGGCTGATTTGGCCGATGCCGAGCGCGGTGACGATCGGAAAGATCGCGCCAAGCCCGATGCCGAAGAAAAAGATCGGCAGCAGGATTTCGCTTTCATGCACCGCGATCGTCCATTGCGACATGCGGTAGGCTTCGTACGCGCCGACTACGAATCCTGCGCACACGATTGGACGCATATCAAATTGGCGCCGCGACAATTGCCCGACTACCAGTAACGCAACCACTACTCCAAGTCCGCGCGGCGCGACCGCGAGCCCTGCCCGCCATGCGTCATAATGCAGGACGTTTTCGAGAAACAGAGGATTGAGCAGGTTGACGGTCCACAGGGCGAGGCCCTGCAGCGACATCAACGCCACCGCGATCGAGAATCCGATGACCCCGAAGATCCGCAGGTCGACGATTGGCTCGGGGAAACGCAACTCGTGAACGATCAGCGCGAGTATCGAGAGCGCCGAAAACACAAAGCCATACCGAATCCATTGCGCCGCGAACCAGCCGTCCGATCCGCCACGGCCCAGCACGATTTGGAACAGTCCCAGCGATACCGCAATCAAGATGATCCCGAGGTAATCAACTCTGCCGCTCCCGCGCTGCTCGCGCAGATATCCCGGGTCATGCACGTAGGCATAGACCATCAGTGCGGCGAACGCCCCGGTCGGCACGTTGATGTAGAAATTCCAGCGCCAGCTCCAGGTCTCGGTGATCCAGCCGCCCAGCGTCGGACCGAGCACCGGCGCGGCCATCATGCCGATGCCGAAGGTCGTCATCGCGAGCGTATGCTCTTCGACCGGGAATGTCTCGAGCAGAATCGCCTGCGACAACGGCATCATCGCCGCGCCGGCCGCGCCCTGGATCACGCGGAAGACGACCATCTGGCCGATGCTACCGGCCAGCCCGCACAACGCCGAGGCGCCCACGAACAGAACCACCGAGAGCAACAGGTAGCGGCGGCGGCCCATCCGCACCGCGATCCATCCGCTCATCGGAATCATCACGCTCACCGCGGCGAGGTAACTCGTCACCACCCAGCTGATCCGATCGACGCCGACGCCGAAGCTGCGCTGCATATACGGCAGCGCGACGTTGACTATCGATCCGTCGAGGATGGTGAGGATCGCGCCGAGCAACACCGCCGCCGCAACCAGCCATTTGTGCGGCTGCGGATGTTCCCGCGCCACGTCGATTGACGCTGCGGGCGCAGCGGAGGCGATTGTTTCCGATTCCATTTTGGTTGGATTCAGGAGCGCGCAGGAAAGACGCAATTCTACACTCCAGCTTCCAAGGCCGGAATCGTCAGCCGTCCAGCAGCGTGGAATTCAGTCGCAGACCGCCGCGGCTAGCCCCACTCTTTCGGCACAGGGTGCGCGCGCTGATGAGTCAGCAGCTTGGTGCGCCGCGCCTGCTCTTCGGGAGTGACGGTCGCAGGATCCTCGCGATATTCAGGACCCGCGGCCATCGCTTTTTTCACTGCGGGCCGCTCGCCGATCGCGTCGAGCCATCGCTTGACGTTGGGAAACTCGGCGAGGTCGATGTCGCGGCCTTTCCAAATCGTCGCCCACGGATAGCAAATCATGTCGGCAATCGTGTACTGGCCGGCGGCGAGGTAGTCCTTTTTGTGCAGGCCGAGATTCATCACACCGTAGATGCGATGAACTTCGTTGTTGAAGCGCAGCACCGCGTATGCGAGATCGCCGTTCTTCCCTCCTTGCGATGCGCGTTGAAAGTGCCCCTGCTCGCCCATCTTCGGGCCCTGGTTGCCCATCTGCCAGTACATCCACTGCAGAACCTCGGCCTTATGATGCGGTTCCTGCGGAAAGAACTTCCCGACTTTCTCGGCGAGGTACTCCATGATCGCGCCGGATTCGAAGATGGTGACCGGCGCGCCGCCGCCTTTCGGTTCGGTATCGACAATCGCGGGCATGCGGCCATTGGGTGAAATCTTCAGAAAGTCGGGCTTAAGCTGATCGCCGCGTCCGATGTTGACCGCCTTGATGGTGTAGGGAATCCCCGCTTCCTCGAGCAGGATGGTGACCTTTTTTCCGTTGGGAGTGGGCCAGAAATATACGTCAATCATGTTATTACTCCATTCGCGATCGGTGGCTGCGAGTTATCGATCAATATCCCGCAAAGCCCATGTCGGTGGTCGCCTGCGCCTCGGGATCGGTGCATACGTTGACCAGCGCGGTCTTGCCGCTCTTGATAGCGCGCTCGATGGCGGGCCGGATCGCATCCGGCTGCTCGACAAATTCGCCATAGCCGCCGAGTGCCTCGACCATCTTGTCATAGCGCTGAAAGCCGAGGTCGCGGCCGACGTTGCCGCCGGTCTTGCGCGAAGTGAATCCGCCGTTGTTTGACACCACCACCACGATCGGCAGCTTGTGACGAATCGCGGTATCCATCTCCATCCCATTCCAGCCGAATGCGCCGTCGCCGCTGAGCACCAGCACCGGCAGATCAGGACGGGCAACCTTGGCGCCGATACCGAACGGGATGCCTACGCCCATGCATCCATGGGGGCCGGCATTGAGGCTACATCGCGCCTGGTAGATGGGAATCGACTGGCGCGCGAAGTTCAATATTTCATGGCCATCAACTACCAGGATCGTGTCGCGGCTGATGACCTCCTTGACCTCGTTGCACAGGCGCAAAGGATGGATGGGGAGCGTGTTGGAGTGCATCAGCGGCGCGGAGCGTTCCGAGTTGGTTCGATGCTTCGCGGAAAGCTGCGAGACCCACTGCGATTCCTGCTTTGGATTGAACTTGCCGGCCGCCTCTGCAGTCAACTGCCCGAGGACCAGTTTCGCATCACCAATGACGCCGATGTCGGCTGCGCGATTGTGGCCAATTTCTTTGCCATCAAGATTCACATTGATGAGCTTGGCGTTTGGTGAAAAACGGGGCGCGCGCAGGAAGGACAGCATCGAGTTCGCTCTCGCTCCGATGACTAAAACCACGTCCGCTTCGCGAAACGCAGTCAACCGTGCGCCCGGGAATGACCGCTGATGGTCCTCCGCGATGACGCCGCGCCCTTGCGGCGTGGTGTAAAACGGGATGCCCGTCGCATCAACGAAGTTGCGCAGTTCCTTTTCCGCCTCCGACCACAAAACGCCGCTCCCCGTTAGCACGATGGGCTTCTGCGCTTTCGACAAAAGCTCGATCGCCTTACGGATCAGCGCCGGGTCGCCCGCCGGACGCGCATCGGTGCGCGAGTTGCCCTCGACCCAATGAATCTTCTCCTCTTCCACTTTGCCAGACAGCACGTCGCCCGGCAGATCGAGGTAGATGGGCCCGCGCTTGCCGTCGAGCGCCTCCCGAAACGCGATGCTGATGTACTCCGGAATCCGGTAGCCGAGGTCGATGCGATACGCGCCCTTGACGATCGGCCGCATCATCGGAACCTGATCCATTTCCTGGAACGTATCCAGCGTGGTGCCGCGCATCGGCGCCGAACCTCCGATTGCGATGACCGGCGCGGCGTCCGCCCACGCGTTCCCAAGCCCGGTCATCAGGTTCACGACGCCGGGGCCCATCGGCGCGATGCAGATGCCGGGTTTGCCGGTCACCCGCGCATACGCATGCGCCATCATCGCGGCGGCCTGCTCGTGGCGCACGTAAATTCCCTTCATGCCGAGATCGAGGCACGCGCCCGCGGTGCCTCCGGTCGGGCCTCCCATCATGAAGAAGATGGTATCGACGCCTTCACGCTTGAACGACTGCGCAATGATCTGCTCGCCGCGTAGAGTTCCCATGTGCGATAGCCTCCGGAGTGCGCGCCCTCGATGGCTGAGGGGTGCTTCGGCAACACCACCAATATGCGGGCGCTGCTGTCAAGTGCGCGATGGTGCGATTAAAGTGTGGTCGCGAGATTTTTTTTATCATCAAGAGCGAGAGCGGGGCATTCTTGTTGCGCCAATTTGCGGTGGGAACGAAGATAGGCGAGGATGACGCGGTTCGCTTGACCTTTGTGCCTTGGGAGACGAATTTTCCTACCTTCTGTTGAGATATGAGTTCCGACGTAGATTATTCCAGGGCAACCGACGTGGTAGATGAGGGCCGTTCCGCGGCGCAATCCGCACTGAAGACGCCGGTAGTCAGCGTCATCGTTCCCGCGCGCGACGCTGCCCCGACCCTGGATCAATGCCTTTCATCAATCGTCGCGCAGGCCACCCCGGACGTCGAGATTATCGTGGTCGATGACGGCTCGAGCGACGCGACCCCCGAGATTGCGGCGCGCTTCCCGGTCCGTCTGATTAGAATGGGTGAGCATCGGGGCGTCGCGGCGGCGCGCAACCGCGCCGCGGAAGTCGCGCGCGGTGCGCTGCTCTTCTTCACCGATGCCGATGTGACTTTGCGCGACGGCGCGCTGGCTCGCGGCATCGCGGCAATGGCCGAACCGGGCGTCGCGGCGTTGATCGGTTCTTATGACGACGAACCCGCGCATCGCTCGACGGTCAGCATGTTCAAGAATCTCTCGCATCACCACTTTCACCAGCGGACCGGTCCGTACGTAACAACTTTCTGGGGCGGATGCGGCTTCATCCGGCGCGAAGCGTTATTGGCGGTCGGCGGATTCAACGATCAGCGCCAGGGGATTACCGATGTCGAGCTGGGCTATCGACTCGCCGCGCGAGGAATCCGGGTGCGACTCGATCCCGCCATCCAGGTCAAGCATCTCAAGCTGTGGACCCTGCCGGGCCTGCTGCGGACTGAATTCAAGGTGCGCGCGATCCCATGGACGACACTGCTCCTCGAATACGGTTATCTGCCGAAGGGACTAAACTTCAGCTTTGACCAACGCGCGGCGGGCATCGTCGCATGCCTGATGGTGGGCTCGGCGCTCGCGACCGTCATTCAGCCGCGCGCCGCATTCGCGCTGATACTGCTCATCGTGCTGGCCGCGCTCATCAATCGACGGCTGTTCGCGCTGTTCTATCGTCGGGGAGGTCTGCGCCTGCTGATCGGCGGTTTCCTGTTGCAGCAGTTTTATTATCTCTATTCGATTGCGGGGTTGGCGATCGGCATGATGCGGCACTGGCTGGGAATGGCGCCTCCTCGCGCCGGCCGCAGGTGAGGAGTCGGAACCAGGCAAAACACCAAGACACCAAGGTAGGATAAGCGGCGGGCGCGAGTCAGGCGCAGGATCAAGGAATCGTGGTGTCGGAGCGGGCCGCATCTGATGTCCGATTTCCTTAGCCCCGGTCCCTTGATCCTGCGCCTAAGAATCGATGACCACTTATCCTACCTTGGTGTCTTGGTGTTTTGCCTGGACTCCGTTCCCTATCCCCCGAATCCCCGCAGCTTACCGCCGGAAGCGCCTTTCCAGCACCGAAGTCACGACCTGCCGATCCTCGGAATCGAGGCCGGTCGCGAGGAGTACCGCCGCGAAGATGACCGTGGCAATTACACCGCGAAGCCCTAACCGGATCACCAACATCGAAATGCCATGCGGCCGAATGAAAAATAATCCTGTCACCGTGGCCGCCGTAGCGAGCAATCCTTTCACATAGCGGCGGTCATAGGGCCACAAGCCCAGCGTGCTCTTGATGGCGATAAGCACCGAGGAATTGATCGCGACCGCCGCGATCACATCCGCTACCGCGGCGCCGACGATGCCGTACCTGGGAATCAGAACAACATCGAGGCCGATTTGCAGGACCAGGACCGCGGCGGAAATCACCAGCAACGCCTTCTGATGGCCGGTCAGCAGCAGCATCGACCGCGCAGTGCCGGTGGATCCGTCGATCAGCGCCCCCACTGACAGGATCACCAGCACCTCGGAGCTGCCCTGATATTTGGGACCAAAGAACATCTTCAGAAGATCACGCGGGCCGAACGCGATCACCACGAAAGCCACTAGCACCGAGTAAAAAATCCATTTGGTACTCACCCGAAACAGGTCTTCGAGGCGTCCCCGCTCCCCGCGCGTGTAAAGGTTCGCGATCATCGGGCCGGCGATGGCGCTGACCGCGAATCCGGTCGCATACAGAAGCGACGCCGACTGCACCGCGGCCTGATATAACCCGACTTCCAGTGGCCGCTGGAAATAGCCAATCAGGATGCGATCGATCCACTGCATCGGAGCCGAGAACAGGCTAGCGCCGAAAGCCGGTAGCGAATAGGTCAGCAGCTCGCCGAGCATGATCGAGGGGTTCGCGAAGGTCGAGAACGCCTCAGGAAACAAGCGCGTCAACGAATACGCGCCCGCTGCAAAACCGACCGCGCTGGATAAGAGGAAAGCCACCGCAGCGCCGCCGACTCTGAATCCGAAATAGTAGAAAACGACGAATGCCAGCAGGAATACGCCGCTGGTTAGCAGGTCGAGATAGACCCGATAGTTGAGACGATAGGAAACCGTGGTCGCCGCGCGCGCCACGCGAAAGCCGGAGCCGAACCCGATGGTGCACGCAAATATGCGGAGCACCGAGACCAGCTCCGGCCGATGAAAAAAGTCTTCCGCAATCGAAGGCGCGAGGAGGAAGAGCACGCCGCCAACCAGCATGCCTGCGACCAGGCTTGCGCCGAGCGACTGCGTCAACACATCGCGAACTTTGGAGGGTTCGTCCTTCGAGTAGCGGGCGACGAAGTAGATGGTCGCGCTCGCCAATCCCAACGTGCTGATTTGCGCGCTGATCCGTACCGCCGCCATGCCGATCGAGTAGGTCCCGAATCCTCCCGGGCCCAGCAGGCGCGCCAGCAGGAGTTGCGCGATCCAGCCCGCGATCGAGGCGAGCAATCCGCCGATGAAGGCAACCCCACTGCCGCGCGCGAGGGTTGAAACATCCTCGCGATGTGGGGTGCGGTCAGTCTGGCCGCTCGATGATTCCAGCATCGCTAACTCGCGGCTTCGCTCGCGCGGTCCGCTTCCCACGGAACGAAGCCGAACTTCCGCGCCGCTGTCTCGCGCAGGACGTCGAAGTACAATTCGAGATGCGCGGCCTGCGACCATCGCTGCTCGAACATACGGTATCCGTTCTCGCCCAGCTCTTTGCGCAACGATGGCGACGCTGCGACGCGCGAAATCGCCGCGAGCGATTCCTCGTCGGTCTTATAAAGGATGCCGCCGCCGCTGTCGCGCACCAGCTCCGTCATCCCCGCCATATCGTGCGCGATGACCGGAGCTTTGCGCGCGAATGATTCAATCACCGTAAACGGGCCGGTTTCGTAGTAAATCGAGGGCACGATGCATGCGATGCTGTGCTCGTACAGCGCCGCCAACTCCTCGGAAGAGCGCTGGCCAAGAAAGATGATGCGCGGGTTGCCGGCTGCCATCGCGCGCAGTTTATCCTGATAGGTCCCGATTCCCGCCACCAGCAAATCCGCGTCAGCAACCTTATCCCACAGCTTGATGAGAACCTGCAGCCCTTTGACGACCTCCAATCTTCCAACAAACAAAAAGTAGGGTTTCGGATGAGGTCGCGCCGTCGGCCCGCATTGGTAGGCGCTGCCGATGACCAACGGAAGATGCCCGACCGGTTGCGAAAATCCCCGGACTGCATGCATCGCGGCGGTGAACTTGCTCGGCGCCAGAAATTTATCGACCTCTTTCGCACAGTCCTCGATCAACGACGTGTAACGCCAGAGCTGCGGAGGACGTTTCGCCTGGATCGTGCATCGAATGCAATCGGGCTTTTCGCAGAGGCGGCGGTTGTACTTCCACAGCGTCATGATCGGACAGTTAAGCCAATGATCATGCGTAGTATAGAGCTTGAGTGTCCGACCGCGCGCAGGTTTTAGCCTCAGAACCGCGGGGCCGAGCAGCGTGATGTTGTGAAAGTGGATGACGTCGGGCTGCGCCCGATCGAGGATGGCCTGGATCGATCGCTTTTTCAGAAACGGCCTGCCGGTCTGATGCGACAGCAGCGGCGACAACCATCCATAGCCGCTGCGCAACGCGTTCACGTGGACGTTAGGATGTTGCGGATACTCGCTCTCGGGATCGCCAGGATGCACGAACCGATAAGAGTCGTGACAATAGATGACATCGACCTGATGCCCGGCGGCGCCGAGTGCGTGGGCGAGCCGGTACACATACATTCCGGTTCCGCCGATGTTGTGCGGTGGGTAAAAAGTCGTGATGTGCAGGAACCTGACGGGGCGGCTCAACTCGCTCTCGCCGATGCGCCATTGGCGGCGAAGTGCGCGGTCTCCCGGGTTCGATTCGGCGCGTCGCCTTTCCAGGCCGCGAGGTCCCGCCCGATCAGCTTTTCCAACTCCTCCACTTCCGGTCGAAAGAGCGCTCTGACCCTGTCCACAATTTCGGGCTGGAGTGGCGGATAGGGCTCGCCCCCCTCGACCACGAAGGACCACAGCGCCGAGCGTCTAAGCGATCGCGCCAGGGTGTGCGCGCGATACGAGTTCAACGCGGACCAAGTGCGGCCCAGCAGCCATGCCGGCACGCGATGTCGCGGGGCGCGCTCGACGTAGTTGCGTGCGCGGCGATCGATTTGGCGGTCGTCGAGGGTTACGCGCCGGGCGCCGATGAAATCGCAGACCCGATCAAGGTAACCCTGCGGGTCATCGGTCAGGTCATCATAAATCGTGGCGAGAACTCGCTCCTTGCCGAAGCGCTCCTGCCATTTGCGCAGGTAATGCGCGTAGCGATTGTTGTCGCGAATCGCGAGCTCCGAAACCAGCGCCTCCTCGAAGCTTCCGCGTAAGCGCGCGGAGCGGCGGCGCACTCGATAAGAGGAATACGCGCGCTCGACCGGATCGCGAAAGGTGCAAATGATTTTGCATTGGGGAATGTGCGATGCGACGCGGTCGATCGCTTCGGGAAAACCAAAGTACGGGCAGACTTCGCCTATCGGACGCGAATCGTCGGCGTGGCGAAAATGCCACGCATACCATTTGATGCCCTTGTGATAGCGATACTTGAAGAAGAGCGTTTCCTTGAGACCGTCGGGCAACCACGCAACCGGCTCCAGCGCCGCGTGCAACCAACTGGTGCCGGTCCTTCCCGGACCGACCGCGATGAACGCCGGAAGTTTGCGGCTCATCCGACTGCCTCGTCTGCCGCAATCTGCACTGGGGCCGCCGCGGGTTTCGGCCGACGCTGGTCGGTGCGATATTTCCACGCCGACAAGTCGCGCCCCACAAGCGCCTCGAGTTCCTCGATCTCGGGACGGAACAGCTCGCGGACTCTCGCATCGATCTCCACCGTGAGCGGAGGATACTTCTTTCCTCCGCCGTGGAAGATCGAGGACAGCCTCAGGCGGCGCAGATATTTCACCACCAAGTAGGCGTCGTGAGCCATCAACCACAGATACATCTGGTTGGAAATCTTGGCCGCGCGTGGAAACCGGACCAGGTGCGGTGCGGCGTTCTGTTCGAAGCGATCGAAGTTGCGCCCCTCGATCGCGACAGGGCGCGCGTCGATGAAATCGCAGATTCGATCCAGGTACTGCTGCGGCGCGGTCTTCAGGTCATCATAGAACGAGACCATCACCCGATCAGCGCCGAAACGCTGTTGCCATCGGCGCAAGTAGAACGCGTAGCGATTGTTCTCGCGGATCACCTGGTCGGTGGACGAAGCCAGCGCCGCTTCAAAACTCGGCGGGTCCGGATCGAAGCGATGCTTGAGACGATAGTGAGAATAAGCGCGCTCGACCGGGTCGCGCAGCGTGCAAATTATTTTGCAATCCGGAATATGCGTGGCGATGTGATCGATGGTTTCGGTGGTCCCGAGGTAGGGACAAATCTCGCCGATCGGGCGTGAGTCATCGGCATGCCGAAAATGCGACGCGTACCACTCGATGCCCTTGTCATAGCGCCGCGAAAAAAAATTGGTCTCCTTGACATTGTGTGGCAGCCAGACGACCTCGTCGAGCGCCGCGTGCAGCCAGGTCGTACCGGTGCGCGGCGGGCCAATCCCAATGAATTCCGGAAGCTTGAGGGGTCTGCGGGCACTCACCGACGGTACTCCGCGCGAATCTTCACCCTTTCATTGTTGCGGTGCAAGTGGTGTCAAAATGGGTCAGTAGCGCGGCGCGCGCCGCGCGATGGGGCCGCGCTCGCTGAGCGCGATGTGAGTAAGCAACTGCTCGTCGTGATTCATCCGCCATGAGAGCATCTTCTGCGCGTACTCCAGCACCATCGGAAGGTAGCGAGGGTCATCGGCGCGATTGACGAATTCCTCGGGGTCATCGGCGAGATCGAAGAACAGCGGTGGCAGCCTGGTGAAGTGCACGTACTTGTAGCGATCGCCGCGGAGGATGTTCATTGCGCATTGATGCATCGTCAGCCCGAGCTCGCGCTCCGCGGAATCATCGGCAGGATCGCGGAAGTCGAACTCCCAATGCGCCTCGGCGCGCCAGGTTGGCGGAGGCTCGCTGTGAAGAAACGGCATCAGTGACTGGCCGTCGCACTGCACAGGAGTCTCGGCACCGATGATGTCCATCAGAGTCGGCATGATGTCGATGTTCTCGGTGAACGCGGATATCCTCGCGCCTCGCGACGAATCGGCGGCCGCGCGCGGGTCGCGGATGATGAGCGGGATGCGATAGGAAGCATCGAAGTAACCGCCCTTGCCCATCATCCAGTGATCGCCCATCTGCTCGCCGTGGTCGGAAGTCACGATGATAAGCGTCGAATCCCAACGGCCGCTGCGCTTGAGGAACTGAAGCAGCTCGCCCAGCGCGGCATCGACGCGCGACATCAGGCCGAAGTAAACCGCTTTTATGCGCCGCAGTTGTTTCTCATCGGAGGGGGCGCGAAAATCCTTCCTGCCGAGCTGATACGCGAGCCATTGATGCTGCGCCGCCTCCTCCTCGATGCTCTCCCGGCGGGTGAAGCCCCCGACCATCGCAGGATCGTACATTTTGTTATATGGCTCCGGCGCGACGAATGGCGGATGCGGCCGCAGCAGCGAAAGATGTGCGATGAACGGCGTCTTCGCGCCGCCGATGTAATCGATCACGCGGCTCACGAGAAAGGCGCTGTCATCGAACTCCGCGGGAATCAGCAGCGGCTTCGGATGTTGCCGGCCATCTTCATAATCAGGACCTGCCGCGCGAAGGTTCCACACCATGCGGATATCATCGGGAACCTCGACGCCGCGCGCCTTGAGGAAATCGGTCCACGGCGACGGATCACCCATCGTCACATGGCAAAGCGGACGAATGCCCGGCAGCGGACCCTCGTAGCTGGTGAGCAAAGGATTGTTCGCATCGAACTCGCGCGGATCCTGGCTGGTGTCAGTGTAACCGAAGAGAACCGGATCGTAGCCGATGGCCGCGGCCTCCTTGGCCCAGTTGGTGTGGCGCGCATCGAGCGGAGTGCCGTTGGTGCCGGAGCGATGATTCTGCAGATACATCCCGGTGTGGAGCGAGGCGCGACTCGGTCCGCATGGCGCGGCGTTGGCGAAGTGACGCGCGAACAGCACGCCCTCGGCGGCCAGCGCGTCGAGATTCGGCGTCCGCACCGTCGGGTGGCCGAGCGTGGACAGACAATCGCCGCGCCACTGAGCGGCGGTGATGAAGAGCACATCGAGCGGCGCATCCATCAGCGTCAATGTGCGTGTCGCGCGCGTTGGCAGTCAAGGCGGCGGCAGCGTACAACGGAGCAGAGGTGGGTTAACTTCTCATGACGCGCACCGTCGATGTTGCGATCGTTGGCGCAGGGATCCTGGGCCTCGCGCATGCGTACTGGGCCGCGCGCCGTGGGCATTCGGTGGTGGTCTTCGAGCGCTCGCCCAAGTCGGCAGGCGCGTCGATCCGCAATTTCGGGATGATCTGGCCCATCGGACAGCGTGCCGGCGAAATTCATCAGATGGCGATGCGGAGCGCCGCGACCTGGACCGAAGTTCTGAACTATGCGCGCGTGCCGTATCGGGCGTCCGGATCGCTGCATGTCGTTTATCATCAGGATGAGGCCGACGTGGCGCGCGAGTTTTGCGCGCGAGGTCCCGCGCTTGGCTATCGATGCGACTGGCTGTCGCCGCAAAAGGTCCTCGCGAAAAGTCATGCGGTGAGTGCCGAGGGCCTCCTGGGCGGCATCTGGAGCGATACCGAATTCACCGTCGATCCTCGGCAGGTGATCGCGGAAGCGCCGCGATATCTGACCGAGAAGTTTGGGGTGCAGTTTAGATTCGCCTCGGCGGTGCAATCGATTCAACTTCCGAAAATCGAAGCTGGCGGCGAAGCCTGGACCGCGCGGCATGCCATCGTGTGCGGCGGCGACGACTTCGAAACGCTCTATCCGGAGCTGTTCGCAGGCAGCGGTCTCACTCGATGCAAACTTCAGATGATGCGCACTGCGCCACAGCCGCGCCGATGGGAGCTGGGTCCATCGCTTGCTGCGGGACTCACGCTCAGATTTTATCCGGCGTTTGAAATCTGCGTTGATACGCTGCCGAAGTACCAGGCGCGGGTCGCGCGTGAGATGCCGGATTACGATCGCTGGGCGATTCATTTACTGGTTTCGCAAACCGCTGACGGCGCGCTTACCATCGGCGATTCGCACGAATACGGCCTGGCGGTCGATGTCTTCAATAAGGAGGCAATCGATCGCCTCATCCTTGAAAACGCACGCTCGTTTCTGAACGCGCCTGATATGACAATTGCCGAACGATGGTATGGTGTTTATGCGAAGCATCCCGACGCGCCTTATCTCTCGATCGACGCGGCGCCGCAAGTCAAAATCGTCACTGCGCCGGGCGGCTCCGGCATGACGCTGTCTTTTGGACTCGCCGAACAGACGATTGGTGAGATGGGACTTTGACCAACAGTCACAATAGTCAAAAGATCACGGCGGTGATTCTCGATTGGGCCGGTACCACCGTTGATCACGGCAGTCTCGCGCCGGTTCGCGTGCTGCGGCGCGTATTCGAGTCACGCGGAGTACAGATTTCCGAAGAAGAAGCGCGTCGCGATATGGGCATTCCCAAGCGCGATCACCTGCAGAGCATCGTCACGTCGCCCGCGGTATCGCAGCGTTGGCGCGCGCGAAAGGGCAACGCACCCTCGCTTAGCGATGTCGATGCGATGTACGCCGATTTCGTGAAGCTGCAGCTCGAATGCCTCGCGCGCGATTCCCCGGTTATCGATGGAGTTGCGGAAACGATCTCTCGCCTGAGAACGCGCGGCATGAAGATCGGCAGCACCACCGGATATACCCGCGAGATGATGGACATCCTCATGCCTGTGGCGGCCACCTACGGTTATCGCCCTGATTGCGTCGTTACCCCCGATGAGGTCGCCGGCGGCCGGCCGCATCCGTGGATGATTTTCCTGAATGCGATCCGGTTACAGATCGATCATTTGCCGACCATCGTCAAAATCGGCGACACCATCAGCGACATCGAGGAAGGGCTGAACGGTGGCGTTTGGACCATCGGAGTGACGCGCACCGGAAACCTCACCGGAATGAGCGCGAACGATTTCGCCGCGCTCCCAGGCGCCGACCGGCAGCGAAGGCTTAAAGGTGCACGCGCCGCGCTACTCGAGGCTGGTGCGCATGAGGTGATTGATTCGGTCGCCGAGCTGGAACCGAAGATCGATCAGATCGAAGCCTGGTTGCGCGAGGGACGATTACCCACCGATCCGGTTTCCTTGGCGCGCAACAGCGCCTCGATCTGATCGTATTCCCGCGACTGAAGGGCCAGCGCGGCGGCAAAAGTTTTCTCCTCGGGGAGCGCGCCACCGCTTATGAGGAAATCCAGCGCGCGAGTTTCTTCCTTCGACGGATCGAATTTATCGATGTACGCGCCACGGACTTGTGCCGCGTCCGTTAAAACCGCGCCGTCTTCCAGAAAGAGGCGAACAGCCACGAGCTGACAAAAATTGCAATCCTTCGAGACGTACTGCAGCCGGTAACGCAGCGTGAAACGATGGAAGAAGAAATACCGCGCGCACCATCGAAGCCGCTCGGCGCGGGGAGGCGGCATCGGAATGCGCGGCGGTTTTCCACTGAGAGTCTCACCGAAAGCTGCGATGTGCTCGTGTAGGAACGGGAACGGCGTGCCGAGAAGAAATGCTGGATGCTCGAAAGCGCGGCGCGGAACCATGGTGATCTGGGCATGAGTTCCCAGGATGCCGAAAGTCCGGCCGCCGAATGATCGCTTGACCACGCGCACCGCTTCCGCGAAACGCGCGGGGGGCACCTCGTCGCGCAGCAGCAAATCGATCTGGTATTCGAGCGGCGCCCAGTGCGGGGTCGGATAAATGATGATGCTTTCGGCGATCGATTGCAGCGAGGGCTCGCGTTCGATGCGGTCGCGCAACTCGGCGCGATGCGCCTCCGGCAGCGTAGCCGCATGACTTCCCGCGAATGCCATCCAGGCGGCGTCCCGCGCAAGCGGCAGCGCGCGATAGAATTCCCCGGCCAGCGCGAGCGAGCGCCCGAGTATCGCCGCCTTTCGCTGCTCTCCATCGGCCGCCCAGAATCCCGCCTGCTCGAGGCCACCTAGAAGCCTGGTCATCTCGGCGTCACCCGCGAACAATAAGGCCGCCGCTGAATCCGGTAGATAGGCTTCGGGCGGAGCAGCCAGACCCCGCGCGGCTTGTAGATGATGCTGACTCTTCATCGCGATCCGGAAACACAGCCGCATGTGGCCCTCGGCGAGGCTCGCATTGGGCGTCAGCACCTGGGTCTGGAGCACATTGTGCCACCAGGCGTTGAACTCCGGATGGCAGGTGATGCTCGCGCGGTCGATCTCAGGCAGGCTGCCTGCGCGCCTCGCTTCGCGGCCACCAATCCTGATCCATCCGCTCCACTCACTCAGGATCTCCGCCGCACCGGGGCGCGCTTCCATCTGAGCGAGATCACGCCGCGACACGATGCGGGCATCCTGCGGAAAGACGAAGAAGAACTTTCGGCTCAAGGCCTCGAGAGCTTCGGTGCAGGCGCGCACGATGGTCGCGTCATTTGCGGCGTCGTCATCGAGGACGATGGTCAGATCGATATCGCTCTGGCCGGGCGCGAAAGTGGCGCAACGCGGATGGCTGTGCCGAGTGTAGACCGCCGCAACCCCGGGTATCCGCGCTAACTGGCGGCCAACAATCCAGGTGACGACCTGGCAGGCGTTTCGATAGAGGGTCCGAACTCCCGGCAGCCGCGCGCTCGCGATGATCCCGGCGCGAAATCGCCGCCGCCATCCGTCCACGGTTCAGGTCCCCGCGCGCCGGTTATTCAGCGCTGCTTTGAAGGCTCGGGTCGAGCGAAGAAAAGTATCGCCGAACTCCACCGAGGGCTCGATGTGGGTGTTTTCGTGGAACTCGTTGAAGCTGGTGACTACGACCAGGTCCGGGATCGGATCGAGGTCGAGCGCGACTTGCTGCATATGCTCATAGGTCAGCGTGCCACGGCGCGCGGTAAGGCGGTACCGGCTCTGACTGCGCTGCGGCGAAGCCAGCCGAGTATCGTCATAGCCGGGACATATGGTGAAAGCGCGAACCGCGCCGCCATCCTCGGCAAAGGAGCGGTAACTGCTGGTCCAGATCGCTTCGCGCACGGTGCGGCGTCCGACCTGCAGTGGCGAGTAGATGCACCATCCGCCGAAAAACTCGCGCAGCGGACGCGGAACGAACTGATTGAAAATCAGCTGACCGGTCGCGATCGCATGGAAGCCGCGCGTGAGACGCGTCATCAGATCGCGGTGATAAAAGAGGAAGCCCAAAAACGGGCCGCTCAGGTAATACCAGACCAGTGGCCGACCACGCACCCGGAGGTAAACCGGAGACGACATGAACTCGGTTCGCAGGGTTTCGAAGGCTTGCTCGACGACCTTCTCATCTTCGGTATTGATGGCGAGCAGGATAGTGAGTGACAGGGGTCGCGATGCTTTTTCCGCGGCGGCAAAAAGTTTTCGCGTCGCTTCGAGCTCGGTCGGATTCAATCCCTGAAAGGTGACCTGCCAATTGACCACGAGGAAATCGAGTTGCGCGTCATCCGCCATCTGCAGATGGCGATGGATCAGCCTCGTGTCGCCGGATGAATACGCGCCTCCCAGAGGAGGATCCGTGACCGCCGCAAACTCCAGGTTCTCGTTCCAATGCTGCGGCTTATCGCCGGCCTGATACCAGGGATAGTAATGCGCTCCGAGCAGCGGCTGTCGTGGCTTCGACGCGCGACGCGAGACCGTCTCGCGAAACAGATCGAGCAGTTCGCCCGCGGTCCGTTCCCAGCTGTGGTTCGCGGCGATCTCGCGGCCCGCCGCTCCCATCCGTCGAGCGAGCTCCGGATCACCCAGCACTGCGGCGATACTTTCCGCAATCTTGTCGGGATGCGCGGGGACAAAGCGCGCGCAAGTATCGTTGAGAACCTCGCTATAGCCGCCGCCCTCTGTTGCGATGACGGGCCGCGCGGCCGCGGCCGCCTCCAGCGGCACCATCCCGAACGGTTCGCGCTGCGGCGTATACACGCACATGGAGGACCGCGCGTAGAGCTCACCGAGCGTGTCCTGATCGACGCGCCCGCTGAAGATCACTCGCCCATCGAGGTTGAGATCGCGCGCGAGCCGGCGGAGATTCTGCTTCTCGGGCCCTTCGCCGACGATGCGGAGTTTTCCCTTCGGCAGCCGCGCCAGCGCCTTCACCACCAAATCGATGCGTTTGTGCTGCCAGAGATTGCCCACAAACATCAGCGGATCCGAAGACAAGGGAGGCGACACCTGCGGGGGAAGATTCACCCCCGGATAGACCACCTTGTCGGGGGCCCTGCCGTAGATCGTCCGCAGGTACTCGCCGGTGGTGCGACTGTTGGTGGCCAGCCGATCGATGCCCGCGGAGGAATCGATGGTCTCGATCAGATGCAGCAGCACATCCAGCTCGGAGGCGACCACCCGGTCATAGGTCATCTTCGGATACAGGTGAATGCTGACCTGCTCGGCTCCGTGATGCTCGCGGCGCAGGTCGTAGAGGATGCGCAGCGGCTCGGCGGCGAACCATACCGAGGGGCGCCGCTGAATGAAGTGGGTCGGGAACAAATACAGAAAGTAGAGATCATGCGGCCGAATCATCTGCTCCCAAACTCTTGGCAGCACGACGGTGTTGTAGAAAAAGGCGTCGGGACCGGTGCGCCCGCCTGGAAGCTGCACGACTTTGACCTCGGGTCGCACGTCGAATTCGTCCATCAGCTCGCGCCGGAACAGCGGCGTGTAGAGAGTGATGTCCACGACTTCCTGCCAGCGGCGCATGCATTCCAGCAAGTAGACTTCCGAGCCGCCATAATGATGGAGCTGCGGGGTAACGATGCCAAGGTTCATTCAGTCCACCCGCAGTCCACTTTGAGAGACGATCGAATGAAATAATTTCAAACCCGGAACGGTTTCGCTCACAAGGAGTCTTTGTTTCGTCATAGTGATTACCGCAGCAGCAGCGCCTTCAGCGAATCGGCCATGATCGTCCAACCGCCGTAGTAGCGCTCCATGATGACACTCGGAGTTACCGCAAGTGTTATCAGCGGGAAAAGCAGCACTGGATACCAGGCCGGCATCAGCCAGCGTCTAATCCCGGGCCGATGGGCGGGAACTCCCCATGCCAGCAGCGGCAGTACGGGAAGGATGTAGCGGCCCTGCAGCCCATTGATGGTGTCCGCTTCCAGAGCCGTCCAGCTCAGATACAGCGCGAGGCTGGTGGCGGTGACAAGCGCCGCGACTGTCACTAAGCCTAGCACTCCCGGCCATAAACTGGGCGCGCGATTTCCTGGCGCGAGCAAAGCCATCAGCAGTGCGACCGCCGCGGTCCCATAGTACCAGGACGGCATTAGGGCATCGGTCCACCCCAGGTAGCCCACTACCGTTTTCAGCAGCCAGATGCCATTGGTGGCGAAGGTCTTAAACATAACTTTCGGCAACAGAAGCGGATTCGACAGAAGGTGATGAAATTGCCCCGAGACAGACTCATCGGCAGGCATCGGCGGAGTCAGACCCGAAAGAACTCGCATCCAAATGATAACCATAATGATAGCTGCCGCCGCCATCAGGCCTTTGCTCCTCCATGCCGAATCGCCCCGGGTCACAAAGGCGGGCGCAAGGAACGCCAGCGCCAACAAGGACGGCCTCGCCATCGTCGCCGCCACTACGATGGCCGCAAATATCGCGAACTCGCCGATGCTCGCGGGTCTACGCTCGGCGAGAAGCCGTGACGCCATTGCGACCACGAGAATCGAAAGGCTGATGATTAATGCATCCTGCGAAGCGGAGGCAAACTCCGACAGTGTCATCGGAAGAAGCAGGGTCGCGAAGGTCAGCGCTCGGCCGCGGCGACAAATCGAGAGCGCGAGGAAGCTGACGCCACAGGCCGTCAACCCATTTAGCATGCGCACTAACACCAACGTTCGAGCGAGACTTCCGCCAGCCATGCGCCCTAGCAGCAATCCAAGCACCTGGGGCAGATAGAACAATGGGCCGTACTGTGCGGTATTCTGAAAGTTGATGTGATCCTTAGATCCTAGCCAGCGGACTCCTCCGGCCTCCGTCGCCTGCGCGATGGTTTCCTTGACCTCCGGATGAAAGGGCATGGCTTGGTAGGTGGCGCCTATCTCGATCCAGCCCCCATCGATGGTGCCGCCGAGACGCTCGGAAATGATCTCGCCATGTCCAATCTCATCGGCGCGCTGAAGATGCGCCAGCTCGTCGGCAACCTGGAACGGCGGCGTGATAATCGAGAGCACGATGATGAAGGGCACCGCATAGCCGAGAAATACCCATCCCAAGCTGTTTTCCACGAGATCGGCAACTAGCCCTGTCGATGCCTGGCGCGCGAAAGGCACCCGGGACGGGCGTGCAGATCGATATTGCTCAGCGACCTTGGTCATTGCGTGCAGGGTGTCCGCGAAGGGCTACCGCGTCCTGAAGAACTCCTCCGAACGGCCAGCACCATACAGGAAGCAGACACGGTTGTCGTCATCGGCGCGCGAAAGAAACTGCGGATGCGACCAATCCCACACTCGCGAGGGCATGCGATCAACATCATCGGGAGGACCATTCACCCAATCGTTGGCGGAGTTGGATAACGCACCATGCCCATTAATCACGGCTCCGATAATCAAGGTCACAAGACCCACTGCGATCAGGGAGTGTTTCAGCGTGGTGCGCGTTTCACACCGCAAACTGCGACTAACAAGTATCGCCAGCAGGAAGAGCCATGGGATGATATCGATAGTCAGCCTAGCCCCATAACAATGACCACCCCACCAGTTCGGATCCGTCGAAACCACCAGTGTATGAATTACCATGACGCAGAGTGAAAGAAGTGCCAGGCCTCGATGCGGGAGAGTGCGCCAATAATAGGCGACCAACAGGAGGACAAATAACGATCCCGGAACGTAGACGAACAATCCTCGCGAGGGGCTTATCAGGTTGCCCGCGATCGCTTCGAGCAAATGCGCCGGGCTCAAATGGAAACGGTAGTAACTCGGCAGAGTCTCGCCCGAGACTCGCCAGGAGTACAGCATGAACAGGAACATCCACGCGGCTCCCGCCTTTGCGAGTAGGATAAATTCTCCGCGTCGAAAGATCAGCAGGTAGACGCTTATCGCCAGGATCGGAATCGAGCTGGTAGGACGAACGAAGTAAGCCCAGGCCAATAGGGTCGCCAGTAAGATAGGTCTTCTGCGAACCTGTCGTTCTTCCTCGGCCACCAGCAGATAAACCGCTATGCCCAGGAGGAATATCTCCCAGGTATGCGACCACAAAACTCGTGATGCGGTGCTCCAAACCTGGGTGGAGAAGATGCCGCCTACCGCAAGCACGGTACTCCATGACAATGGCAGCATAAGCAGCGCGGTACGAAAAAAGATTATCGTCAAACCAGCCATCAGCAGGGCCGCGAGAGCCTCCTGCAGGATATTTTCGCCGGCTTCGTCGTAGGCGCCATCCGGAGTGAGGGCGGAAATTCCGAACGCATTCATGAAGGCCACGAACGGCAGCGATAAGATGCTGCTGCCGATCGGATAGGCATAGAGCACTTTTCCACGACTTACTTCCAGCTGATATGGATAGCCGTTGGGCCTATACTCAGGGTTAGCAGAGGGCGGCAGACGAGGGATATTGCCGTCCCGGATCGCGAAGCTATGGTGTTGGAGAAGGTTTTCGCTTACCAGCATCGAGTATTTGGCGTCGGTCATCCCGTGCAAGCCGAAGATCACGAAGATCCCGAAGGCCGCCAGAAACAGGATGACCTCGATGGCGGATTGGTTTTCGCGCCAGGTAACCGGATCCACGACTTCCGGCCAGCCAGATGCCGCGAGGCTCGCCTGGAGCCCAGGCTCCCGCTCTCCATGGATTGCCGGGCGAATGGCCAAGTCACAAACTCCGCGCGCCACGCGCATCTTTCAACTCGGCCGCGGATTCGCCGCGCTGCCCCATCGATTCTTCATACCGATCGAAAATGTCAGGCGCGGGTCCAATCGCACGAACTTCGCCGCGGTCCAGCCAGATGCCTCGATCGCAGAGCAGGCGCAGGTTCTCGGAGCCATGCGACACGATGATCATCGTCGCGCCCGAGGCGCGGAACTTCTGCAAGGTTTCGGTGCAGCGCTCGCGAAATGCCACATCGCCGGCGCTTAGCGCCTCGTCAAGCAGCAGCAGCTCGAATTCAACGTGGGCCGCCACCGCAAAGCCCAGTCGCGACATCATGCCGTTGGAATAGGTCCATAGTTGACGATCAACTGCTTCTTCAAGGCCTGCATATTCGACGATGGCGGGGATGAGATTGCGAATCTGGCGATTGGTCATGCCCAGAATGGTTCCCTGCAGAAAAATGTTCTCGCGCCCGGTGAGAAAGGGATGGAACCCCGAACCGAGCGAAAGCTGAGTCGCCACTCGCGCGCGGATGTCGACCTTTCCCGATGACGGAGTCGAGATTCCCGCGAGGATCTTCAGCAGCGTGCTTTTGCCGGCGCCATTGCTGCCCACCATTCCTAGAGATTCGCCGCGAGCCACCCGAAAGGAGACATTGTCGAGCGCGCGGATTTCCTGACGGCGCGACTGCAATCCAAATATCCGGCGCACAAGGTTCTCCACCATCGCCTGGCGCTCGAGGTTGCGCGCTCGATAGGACTTGCACAGTCCTTCGACTATGACCACATCTTCGCCGCGATTATGCATGATACCAATCGCAGGGACGCTCACATGTAGTCATCGAAGTGAAGCTCTAAACGCCTGAACACGATTATTCCCACGATGAGAGTTACCAGCGAGGTAGCGACCGCCATCTCCAGCACCATGGCGGAAGCCGGCCAACCGGCCACCAGCACGTTGCGATAGAGTTCGATGATCCCGGCCATCGGGTTAAGCAGGTACCATCGCAGCCATGGCTTCGGCACGTACGAGATCGGGTAGAAGGTCGGAGTGAAATAGAAGAGTGCCTGTAGCGCGGGAGTCAGGATGTGCTCGACGTCGCGATATAAAACATTGAGGCTCGCGACCAGCAGACACGCTCCGACCAGGAACATCAACTGGATACCAATGATGATCGGCAGGAACAGCACAAACGGCGAAACCCTGACGCGCATGAACCACATCATCGCGAACAGTAGGACCAGCGAGATCAGGAAATGCACCAACCCCGCCATCAGGGCGGACAACGGAACAAACTCGCGTGGGATGCGCACCCGTTTCACCAGCCCCGAGGCGCGCGTCAGCGAACTGGCGGCGTTGCTGAGGCCCATCTGAAAAAAAGTCCACGGCAGCAGCGCTGAGAGCACAAAGGCGGGGTAATTTGCGATGCCGAGATGAACGACTTCGCCGAAGATAATCACCATGATGCCCATCATCGCGATGGGATTGACCACGAACCAAAGCACGCCGAGCGCGGTGGTTTTATAGCGCGCGGTTAATTCCGCCCATACCAGGTTGCGGAGCAGGTCGGGGCGAGCGAGCGCCTGCGCGATGCCGGTAGCCATTAAATTCCTCGCCGAGTCCTTTCAGCCGGAAACTATTTAATTGCTCTCCGCCCCAGCGCGGGAAATGGAGATTCTCGATGCCGACATGGTTCATTTTCGCGGGGTCCAGGAACACTTGCCGCCCGCGTTCGTTTATACGCAGACGCAGGGAGCGCTCGATCTTCAACCCCGAGATGCCCGATCTCGCGAGGTTCCGCGAGCGCAATGGTCCCCCGCGATCCTCCCTTATATCGAGGCGAAATAATCCTTCTTTCACCGAGGAGGCGCAAGTTTTTAATCGCCCCCAATCAGATTGACATCCGACAAGAACGACAGATTTCCGCGCGCCTACGAAGATCCGAAATGTTAGATTCCCAGGTCCTGAAGATTGTAGTCCTTGAGGCCCGGCTTAACGTCTGGCGACCATCGATATTGCTCTTCCTGCTCCGCCAGCGGTTCATACCGATAAGGCTTCTCGTTCGGAAATCGCTGCTGGCGCGCGCTGATCGCATACATGATGAGGCGCGAACGCTCGCGAATACGTTGCTCATCGTAAACCGCGACCGGATTGTGCACGCCCCCGCTGACCACGCCGAACACCGACTTGCGGCGATGGAAACCGAAGTTGATGGTCACCCGCACGTCCTCGCTGGTATTAGCAAAGGACCCGTGGATCGCTTGTCGATTACAAATCACCACATCGCCGGGCGCGCAGATTAGAGGCACCGCATCGGGCAAGCGCTCGGAGCCGGCCGCAGCGACCATCGCCTTGATGTCCGCTTTGCCGAGGCGATGCGATCCCGGCACGACCCAGAGTCCGTTCGCCGCGTTGCATCCGTAAAGCTGCGCCATGAAGTTGAAGCCGTGCGTCCCCTCATCGAGGGCGGGGCTTTCCCAATGCGTCCAGCCATCCTGATGCCATGCGACCGAACCGCCCAAGCCGGCTTGCTTGATCCAGACCGCCTCGTTGAATGGAGTGAAGTCCTTGCCATTGATGGTTGCGGCGGCGGCCAGTAACTGCGGGTGGCCATAGAGCCGGAGGCACGCTTCGGAAAACTGTAGCGAGCCGAGCACCAACTGCACCACCCACTCGGGCGCCTCTTTCGGCGGCGTCGGTTCGTTCATCTTCACCGGATGGCGGCCGTGAGCGTGCGCGGTACCGCCGATAGGATCGGACAGCGGTTTCACCCAGCTGATGTTGAGAGCCTCGCAATCGATGCCGAGGGCTGGCCTACCCTGGCTGTCGACGGTCGCACCTTTTGTCACCGGCGTGCGCGACACGATATCCGCCACGTCGCGCTCGATGTCCTTGAGCTCGTCTTCATGGAGCAATCCTTCGAAGACATAAAAACCGCAACGCGTGTAGGCCTCGACGATCACGGGATCGAGTTCGCCCTCGTGGTCGAAGCGAATCGGGCCACGATTGCGGAGCCGCATCGCGCGCTCCTCGCCTTCCTTGCGATAGCGCTCCATCGCGGCCTGCACGGGTCCGTAATCGACGATGGGAACTTTGACGAGGGGCAAGTTTGCCATGCTGATCTCTCTCCTCTCCGGGACGTTACCGGCTTGATGATAGCAGAAAAGTATCGATTTTTATTGCTCCGACCACACCCCGCCGGCATCCGAGCGATAGCCGATCGCGCGATACGCCGCATCTATTAATGATTGCCCGCGATCATTCATCAGGATGCCGAAGCCCATCCGGTTCATCGAGTAACCGAAGCTCATCTTGCTGCCCGGGTCGGCAAAACCAAGCGAGCCGCCCGCGCCCACATGACCGAATGCGGGAGCAGAGACTATCAGTGAGCAATGCTTCGCGTTTTCGAGGCCGCGATTATCCATTGCCTTCATGAAGCCGAGCGAGAAACGGGTCGGAATTCTGAGCGTAGCATCTTCGTGCGTCGCCACCGAGCAGAGACTCATCCGCGTCACCGCGTCGCGGCTGAGCAGGCGCACTCCATTGAGCTCTCCACCATTAGCTAGTGGAGCATAGAGCCCGGCGAGGCCGCGGGCGTTCGAAATTCCAGTCGCGGAACCAATCTCAGCGGCGTGCGCGTCGCGGCTATTGGCGTCGAAGCCGCCGTTGTTGAACATGAAGAAGTGCGTGGCGGAGTCTTTCTCCCTCGCGGCCTGCGAGATGCGGCTGTTGCGAACCTCATCGGTGACCGGCGCGTAGATCATCGGCGCGACGCGAGACTCGTGCTGCTCCGGCAGACCGATCCAGAAATCGATCCCGAGCGGGTTCGCAACTTCATCGCGAAAGAACTCGCCGAGGCGTTTGCCGGTCGAGCGATGGACCATCTCGCCGACCGTCCATGCTGACGTGATGCCGTGATAGCCGTTGCGCGTGCCCGGCTTCCAGAACGGCTCCTCGCGCTCCAGCAATCCAATCATATGATCGTAGTCGTAGAACGCGCCCTTCTTGAGCCGCGCGCGCAGATGCGGCACGCCCACCGAATGATCCAGCATCATCGAAACCAGCGCGCTTTCTTTTCCGGCCTGCCCGAACGCCGGCCAGTAGCGGGTCACGGGAGCATTGAAATCGAGTAGGCCGCGGTCGGCAGCCATGTGCGCGCATAGCGCCGACGCTCCCTTGGTCGCGGAAAACACGATCGAGATGGTATCGCGCGTCCACGGCGCGCCGCCCTCGGCAACTTTGCCGCCCCATAAATCCACCACCGTGCGGCCTTCGAGGTTGAGGCATACGCTGGCGCCGAGTTCGTCGCGCTGCTCGAAATTCTCGACGAATGTTTGCAGCACGCCGTCGAACTTCGGATCGCATTCGCCCTCGATGAGGCCCGCGCGCGTGGTCAGCGAAATCTTTTTATTGCTCATGATGTTTTGGTTCCTTGAATTATTTCAGACCGTAAACTCGCGATGCGGTTTCACTGAACAGCGCGGATTTTTCCGCGGCCGAGGCGCCGGACGCGAGCCGCTTGCACGCGTTCCACAGTACCGCGTAACTGCACCAGCGTTTCTGCACCGGGAAATTGCTCTCGAACAGGCAGCGGCGCGCGCCGAATTTTTCCACGCATACTTCGAAGAAGGGTCGCCATGCCGCAGCGATGTCTTCTGAAGACAGCGGCGGCGCGACACCTTGCCCTCTCGGCTTGGTGCGTCGCACCGGCAGCGCGCCGAGCTTCACACACACGTTGTCATGCGCCGACAGCGCGGTCATTCCCGCGCGCCACTCCGCGAAAGCCTCGGCCGTGCGGCCGGCATTGGGGCCGCCGAGGATCGGGCTGCCAAAATGATTCAGCACAATCGGAGTATCGGGGAAGCTCGCCGCGAGGTCGCCGATTTCGCTCAACTGCGGGTGGTAGACCCAGGCGTCGAAGGTGAGCTTCAAGCGGGCGAGAGCTTTGAACCCCTCGCGGAACGGCTTCTCCGCGAGGATCTTCGGACGCGGCACGGTGTTGTGCACGCGCTCGTCCGCATCCCACGCGGTGGAAAATCGAATCGCGTGAAACCGTCCGCCGCTCGCCGCGACATGCTTCTCGAGGATCGCCTCGGCGCGCGAACCGAGAGTCAGGTTGACGTTGCCGACGATCGCCGCGCAGGCACGCGCCGAACCGAAGCCGCCGCTCGCGCTCATCGCGGCCACGCCGGTAACGAATTCCGTCTCGCCCAACGAGCGCAGCTCTTCGGGCCCGTCGGCGCGATACATCGAGCCGCACTCCTCGAAGACGGTCGCCTTGATTCGATGGCCGCTCGATAAATCGGCGAGCAACTCGGGAAAGAGATAGACGTTGCCGGGATGACTCCACAAATGGTGGTGAGCATCGACGATCGGCAACTCAGGCTCGATGATCTCTTCGCGATATTGCGCCAGCCATGCCTCATCGACGCGGCCGGAAAAATCAACACCAGATGCCATAGCTCAACTTCCTCCCTTCAAACCGGCTACCGAGGTATCACCGGGAGCAGGAGATACGAAGCCTTGTCGCTTTGATGAAAAATCGTTTGGCGCGCGGGAACGCCTTTGGTTCCTTCGCCGAACGCCTCGCCAGTGTTGAGGTTGCGATCAAAACGCGGAAAGTTGCTCGAGCTGATTTCGAGTCTAATCCGGTGCCCGGGCAGGAAGACATTGCTGGTCGCCCACAAATCGATAGCGAAGAGATAGGGTTTGCCCGCTTCCATCAGCTTCGGCGTGCTCGCGGATTCGCGATAGCGCGCGCGAATGATGCCGTCGATAAGGTTGCGCGCATAACCATCGGGATTCACATCGACCAGCTTGGCGGTGAAGTCGGTATCAATCGCTGACGACGAGGCCCATAAGGCGACCGTGACCGGCCCGGTGACTTCGAGTGGCTGCTCCAGCGGGTCGGAAGTATAGACCAGGACGTCGCGACGCTCCTCGACCGGACGTTGATCCTGCACACCCATATCAATCGCGAGGTTGTTGCCTCCTAGCGATTGAACCGGATCGTTCGGATCATAGGTATAAGTATCGGCGGACTCATTGTCCGGTGGCACGGTGGAAAGACCGCCATCGCCACTTAGAGCATTGGCGCCTTTGTCACTATGCAGGAAATAGCGGAGCCGCCGCAGATTCGGCGGCGGCCAGTCAGACAGTTGCTGCCATCGATTCTCACCCATCGTGAAAATCGTGACCGGCGGCTCCTCGATGATTCCGTTATCGGCGTCCTTGAGCCAGTAATCGAACCATTGCAGCAGAGTCTCATTGAGATCGATCAGCGCGGCGGGCCCGAAATCGATATCGCCGGTGCCACGCGAGCTTGGCACGTGATAGGGAAGCAGATGGCCCCACGGTCCGATGATAAGTCTCTGTCCGCCGCGCGCTTTCTCAAAGTTACTGTTAGCCTTGATGCTCTGGTAAGCGGCCTGACCGCCTTCGCCGAAAATGTCGTACCACGAGGTAACGTGCAGCATAGGTACGCTGACACTCGCCGCATGGCGGTTGACGTTGGCGCGATACCAATACTCACCGTCATCCGCATGCGCGATGTGATCGGCGAGATAGGGCGCGGTTTCCTTCAGTAGCTTGACCCAGTCCTTAATCGGTAGATGGCGATACCACTTGTCGGTGAGTGGAGTGAAGGCATTAAGGCCGAAACGAGTTTGCCGCATGATGGGAAACTCGCCGCCTTCGACATACTCCTTCATCTTCTCGAATAAATCATTGCGCTTGGCTCGCTTCAGCGTGTTGAGTCCCTTGAAGATGGCGTAAGGGAGCATCCATCCCCACAAGGACACGCCGCCGGTGTGATAGATCCAGCTCGCATGGTAATCCGACGATGCTGACACCGGCGCCATCACCTGCAACGAAGGTGGCATCGGATCGTTGCACGCGATCATGTACTGCGTCAGTCCCAGGTAGGACTGGCCGGTCGTGCCCACCCGGCCATTGGACCATGGTAGCCGCGCGGCCCATTCAACCGCATCGTAACCATCGGCGACTTCCTGAAAGATAGTGTCGTAGTCACCTTCGGATTCGAAACGGCCGCGGCAGTCCTGCATCACCGAGATATAGCCATAGCGCGAGAAGAGGTAGCCGGCGCCATTGGGATCGTCGGAGCCTTTCTTGTTGTAGGGCGTGCGGCTGAGCAGAACCGGAAAGCGCCCGGGCGCATCGGGACGGATCACGTCGGCATAGAGCGTGACGCCGTCGCGCGTCTTCATCGGAAGGCTTTTTTCGGTGGTGACTTTGTAGGTCTTACGCGCCGGTACTATCACGTTGGCCTCCTGGAAGGGCTACTAACTCCTCGTCATCACTTCACGGGGGTATTCTCGAGGAACTCGACCGTGTTGCCATCCGGATCGGTCACCATCGCGATGGTAACTCCGGGCCGGAAATCCGTCACCGGCATCGTCAGCTTGATGCCCTTGGCTTCGATCTGCGACATCAACCCCCGAATATCCGGCACCGAGATGGTGAAATAGCGCAGGCCCAGCCCGCCCATCGGTCCGCCCGGCGCGGGCTTAGCCGTAGGAGTCTTATTCAGCTTGAGCAATTTGAGGATGGTGGTGCCGCATTTGAGGCGATACATCCGGCCGCCGGGCAACGCCAGCTCACCTTCCATTTCCAGCCCGAGCCCGTCGCGGTAGAAGCCGAGGGCCGCTTTCTCGTCGGTCACGACGATTCCCAAATCGATAGAGTCTTTGCTTACCTGCACGCCGGTCTCCTATCGCGCGAGTTGCGCGTCACGAATGCTAACTGACTGTTTCCCCGATCCTCAGATCTTATGCACCGGGCGGCGGGTGCTGGCCGCGCCCGTGCTGCCCCGATTGATGCCCATTTCTGATAGCTCAGCTTCGCGCGCGGTTCCAAACCGCCGCCAGATGTCCGGGCCGGCCGCGGTCAAGCCGCCATCGACCACCAGCGCCTCGCCAGTGACGAATTCGGAATCATCGCTGGCCAGGAAGAGCGCCGCGCCCGCGATGTGCTCGGGCTTGCCATGCTCAGGCCACGGCTGTAGCTGCTCCATCCGCTTCGCGGCGGCCGCCGGATCGCCACGATCAGTTAGCGGAGTAAGCACGCCGCCCGGACAGATCGCATTGACTCGAATCCGGTCGGCGGCGAGCTGCAGCGCGGCGCCCCGGGTTAGATTGATAACCGCCGCTTTGGCAGCCGAATAGATTAAGGGTCCGCCGCCGCCGCTGAGACCCGCGATCGACGCGGTGCTGATGATTGATCCGCCGCGGCCCTGGCGTTTCATCGCGCGCGCCGCATGCTTGATGCCGAGGAAAACGCCCTTGGCCAGCACATCGAAGGTGTAATCCCATTCGTCCACTTCGACATCCCAGACCGGACCAGTCGCGCCGCCCACGCCGGCATTGTTGAATACGATATCGACGTGGCCGAAATCGGAAATCGCCAGATCGATCATCGCGGCGATCTCGGGTTCTTTGGCGACATCGGTGCGAATGAAACGGACCTGCTCGCGAAAGCCGCGCTCGGCCGCGATCGCCAGGGTCTGCTTGCCGGTATCTTCGTTGTAATCCGCGATGACGACCGACGCTCCCTCTTTGAGGAAGCGCAGCGTGGTCGCGCGGCCCATCCCGCTGGCGCCGCCGGTGATCACCGCAACTTTGTTCTCAAGCCGCATAGGTTGAACCTCGCTCTCGTAAGCCTGACTACTTCGGCATAGTGCATAACGGCGTCCGCGTCCATCGAGCGCGGGTGCCGAAGAGCGCACCTATGGTGATGTCGTCAGGGACAGTTGAAGGCGGCGCGGTAGCCCGCCTGCCGGGCCGCGTCGGCGCTGGGAAACACCACGCGATTTTGCGGCGCCATGGTGTCGTAACTGCCGCATCCGGGCCACGCGAAGATTTTACTGCGCCGATTTCCTACGATGCGACCGGCGATGCCCGCGATGGTCTGCTTTGAAACATCCTGCGCCGGCGCGGAATTCGCCGCCGGAGGGCCTTCATTCGCGCTGACCGGCTGTGGCCAGGTTTCATTCAGCAGACTCGCCAGCCTGAATCCCGCCTTGGCCAGCTGATGGCCCGCGATGACCTCGGACTTTTCCATGTATGCGGGGCTCAGTTCGACTTCGGGTCTAATGTCGCACAGGGCGTGGGATTCGCACGGTTCGACCGGAATATGCAGGGGAGTATAGATTTCTGCGCGCGCGAGCTGACTCGATTCCCACGCGATATCGTCGGCATGTCCGGGGTTCCATGCATCGCGCGCCTGCTCGCTGGCGTAGGTTTGTTCCAGCTTGTGCGCGCTGGGTTCCGGCCGTCCGGAATCGAGGCTGTCTTCGAGGCCGCGCACCATCGCATTGTCCCACGCGTCGTGGAGATTCTCGGCGCGGGGATATGACTCGACCCTGATGCAATTGCCGCCCCTGTCCGCGTCGTTCGCGGCGTGCAGCGGTTGATGGATATCGCCGACGAAATGGATCAGGAACGCCAGGTCGCCGGCCGCGCCCCATCGGTCATAACTGCCGTCCTTGAGGCGCCTGGCATACTGGTCGATTTTATTAGTGACGCAGTTCCCGCCCGGGCATTCTCGCGCGATATCGTCGCGGCGATCCTTGAGGCAAATGTCGATGAAGTGCCATGGCTTGGTGAAAGGATATTCCTCGCGAAAGCGTGGCTCGTCGGGAAGGGTCGAAGCGGACTCCATCGCGGACGCGACCGCCCTTGGGTCGGACGGCACGCTCAGGATGTTGGCCACATGGCTGCGCGCTGCGGGCGTGAGGTTGTCCGCCGCGATGACGGCGACGATACGGTGACCGTCGCGGCCCCATCCGAGTGCGGGTCGGGGGAGGAGCAAAATGGGGAGCGCCAGGATGGGTGACATCCATAAGAGGCGCGCTGGGTTACAACGAAGTGACACTGTGTTATGATGTCGATGCGGCGCCGGAGATGGGCGCCGCGGCTATTTTGGCGGAAGTGAGTGCAAATGGAAAACGCCGTGAGGCATCGCCGAACGGCGTCCTGAGCGCTGCGCGAAGGACCTCGAATGGCATGATGCCGAATGCGAAAAGCGCAAAAACAAACCCACTTTATCCGTGCAATTGCTGCATTTTATGGCAGGAGGTGGTACTACGGGTTGCGCGGGCTGGCCCCGCTCTCATCAGTCCGTCACGGTCCTCGCATCGAAGCCATCGCGAGAACCGCGCCGGCCAGCTTCTCTCGCTCGGCGAGAGAAGCGATATGGAGAGAGAATCGCGAAAACAAAGCCACTTCGAGCGCGAGCAGCGGTCCTGGGCGTCCTCCGGAAGGACCTCCAACGGTGTGATATCGAGGGATCGAAAGCGCAAAAACAAAGCCACCTTATCCTTGCAATTGCTGCGTTTTGTGGAGGGAGGGTCCTCCACCGCCGGTCGCGCAGCGCGCCCTCTCTCATCAGACCGTCACGCGGCATTCCATGCCGACGGGGCATCGGAGTTCGCGGTACTCGGGCGCCGGCCAGCTTCTCTCGCTCGGCGAGAGAAGCGATATGGAGAGAGAATCGCGAAAACAAAGCCACTTAGTTGAGGAGACTAAAGGGGTTTTGTTCCTAGTGTCATTACCGACGCGATGTCGATAGAGTGGTCAGCGCAGCATCGGCCAGAGGCGGAGGGCGGTTTCACCGAAGAGCCAACGCTTCTCCTCCGGGAACAAGAACGACAGCTCGTGGTTGGCGAAGGTGACGAATCCCTGAAAGCTGCGATCGTTGCTGGCCGGGAAGTTCGTT
Source organism: uncultured delta proteobacterium (assembly GCA_963761255.1). Classification (GTDB taxonomy): domain Bacteria; phylum Desulfobacterota; class Binatia; order Binatales; family Binataceae; genus DATGKG01. The sequence goes on along the minus strand of CAVXGH010000004.1, from coordinate 417,046 downwards.
CCCCACATCAGGCGATGCGCGCCGAAGGCATCGATAAGCCGGCGGAAGAACTCAGCGCATCCGCGAGGGCCATTTTTTGCGGCGGCCGCAATCGTCCACGAAGAGAACTTGCCATAGAAGTTCGGGAACCGAGCGAGGTCAAACAGCGCCTGCTCGTTGGCGAAATCCGGGGCGTCATCGAGGCGCGGAAGTCCGAGGTGATCGAGCGCCAGACTCAGATCGGGGAAGCGCTCGAGCACCCGCACCAGGCGCGGCACCTGATGGAAGTTGGTCAGCACGCATACCGGGATGCGCAGGTCGGAGGCGCGATGCCACACCGGGTTGATGCGCGGATCGTCGAGCATGGTTTCGGGCTCGGTCCAGGTCACCACGCGCAGCCCTTTGACGCCGCGATCCTTGACCCAATAGCTCAGCCGGTCCGCAGCATCGGGTTTCAGCGCATCGACGATACATACCGCCACGAAGCGATCCGGATGCTGCGCGGCGACATCGGCGACGTAGCTGTTGTCGTAGCGATAGGCACCGAACGCCTGCACGAGGATCGCGCGATCGACGCCGGCGCCATCCATCAGCTTGAGGAACTCCTCGCCGGTCAGATCGCGCACCCATGCGGCGGGGGTCGGGCCCAGCTCGCGCGGGTACTTGCGCTGATCGTCCGACATGATGTGGCAATGACTTTCGACTATCAGCATCAGCTTCGGGCGATAGTACATTCCGAGTTTTTTTGCTACCGATCTCTATGCGGATCCTACGATCCAAATCACGGAGGAAACGATGATCGAGGACACCAACACTCAATCCGAAAATCAGATCGACGAGCCCAATCGCTGGCGGCTGGAGAGCCCGGGCCACCAAGGGTGGCCACGCACGGCGAGGCCGGACGATCCGAATCGCTACCTGATGATTTCCGCCGATTGCCATGCCAATGAGCCGGGCGGCTTGTGGCATCAGCGCCTCGACAAGAAATATCACCATCGCCTGCCGCGCATCGAAGTCGACGACAAGGGCCAGAAGTGGGTGGTCAACGAGGGCATGCAGCGCTCGCGCCTGCTCGACAGCCACCTCGCGGGCGAGGATCATCTGCGCAACAAATCCGGCTTCACGCCCGAGCAGCGGATTGCGGACCATCGCCGCGACGGCATCGATGCCGAGATCATGTTCCCCAACAAGGGCCTTTCGGTGTGGGCCACCACCGACGCCGATTTCGGCAACGCGCAGTGCAAGGTGTGGAATGACTGGGCGTGGGAAACCTATGGGCCGTACAACGATTTCATGTCGCCGATCGCGGCGATCATGACCGCCGACGTCAACCTGGCGATCGAGGAGATCAAGCGCGTCGCGAAGCTCGGTTTCCGCGGCGTCAATCTTCCCTGCAAGCCGATCTTCGGCGCGCATGACGCCCGTCATCCGAATTACAACATGACGATGTATGACCCGATGTGGGCGGCGATCCAGGATTGCGACATCACCATCACGTTCCACATCTCGACCGGACGCGATCCGCGCGCGGCGCGTAAGGATGGCGGCGCGATCATCAACTATGCGGCGCATGCGCTCTCGCCGACGGTCGAGCCGATCGCGTGCCTATGCGCCTCGGGCGTGCTGGAGCGTTTCAACAAGCTGCGCTTCGCCGGCATCGAATGCGGCATCGGATGGGTGCCGTGGGCGCTCGAAGCGATGGATGAGGCGGCGCGCAAGCATCATATGTGGGCGTTCCCGAAACTGAAGAAGCTGCCGAGCGAGTACTTTCGCGAGCACGGTGCGGCATCGTTTCAGGATGATCCCATCGGGCTGGAGCTGGCCGAGCGGCATAACCTCGTGAACAACTTCCTGTGGGCGAATGACTATCCGCATCATGAAGGCTCCTGGCCTCATTCGGCGCAGTCCATCGAGCGTCAGATGAACGATTTGAAAGAAGAGAGCCGCGCGAAGATCCTCGGCTTCAATAGCGCGCGGATTTTCAAATTCGACGTCGAAGCTTTGCTCCGGCGGCGGAGTCTGGCGGCCAACTAGATCGCGCGAAGGTTGACGCTGTTGAGCATCGGGAAATTACGCTTCGGGCGCGATGACATCCGCACCCCGGCGCAATGGCGTCAACCGGTCTCTCTCACACCTGAAGCCTAGCTGACGGATCTCTTCGGCCCACCGTCCTCGGGTTGAGACTGAACTGAATCAGGTTCTTGACCGGCTCAGAAACAAACAGACTTGACTGTTTCTTCGGCCTCGGCTAATTTCTGTATCCACATGCTACAGATAGTGCGAATGAGCTTGATGAAAGATGCGCCATCGCCAAGCGAGGCACAATAATGCCTTCCAAGATTAAGGAAGTCGCAGTAATCGGTGCTGGTCCTTATGGACTCGCAGCCGCGGCTCATCTGCGTGACTCCGGTCGCGAGGTCGCGGTCTTCGGCAAGCCGATGGAGTTCTGGGAGAACCAGATGCCGGCCGGGATGTTCCTACGCTCGGCCTGGTACGCCTGCGATATCTCCGATCCCTGGCGAAATTTTACCCTCGGCGACTTCAAGGCGCGCGACAGCCAGGAGTTCTCGGCGCCGGTGCCGCTGAATGCCTTCGTGCGCTATGGCCATTGGTTCCAGCGTCATCAGGTTCCCGATGTCGATCAGCGCAAGATCGCGCAAATCGAAAAAAACGGCAGCTTCAAGCTGACGCTGAACGACGGCGAAACTTTTCACGCCAGGCGCGTGGTGATTGCCGCGGGCATTTCGTCTTTCGCGCATCGGCCGCTCGAGTTCAACCAGCTCCCGGCCCGATTGGCGACGCATTCCAGTGAGCATCGGGACGTTGGCCGCTTTCGCGGTCAACGCGTCCTGGTGATCGGCGGAGGTCAAAGCGCATTCGAGTCCGCCGCGCTGCTCGCGGAGAACGGCGCCGAGGTCGAGCTGGTGATGCGCGCGCCCGAGGTGCGATGGCTCCATGGCACGGTGCATTTCCGCAGCGCCTTGGGCGTGATGCGCCGGCTGCTTTATCCGCCCACCGATGTTGGTCCTCCGGGACTCAATCAGCTCATCGCGCGGCCGCACCTGTTTCGGTTCCTGCCGCGCAAGCTGCAGAACAAATGGGCGTACCGCGCGATTCGACCGGCTGCGGCATCATGGCTGCGCGGGCGAATGGACGGCGTCAAGATCACCACTGGCCGTCATGTGGTACAAGCGGCCACGTGCGGCGATCTGGGGCGCGTCGAGCTCGATGATGGATCGCGGCGCGAGGCCGACCATGTGCTCCTCGCAACCGGCTTCCGCGTCGACGTTTCCCGTTACGACTTCCTCGGAGCCCAGCTCCTCGAGCGATTGAAGATCGACCAGGGATATCCGCGCCTCACGCTCGGCCTGGAATCATCGGTCGAAGGACTCCATTTCATGGGCGCGCCCGCCGCGCGCAGCTTCGGTCCGTTGGTGCGATTCGTTTCCGGCACCGGCTATAGCGCCCGCGCTTTGACCGCGGGCATCGCTCGCGGCTCGCGCCGCCGGAGCGCCGAATGAGCAAGGAGCTCGACCTCGCGAACGGCGCCGTGGTGCTCGGCGGAGACTACCGGGCGCTGACCGTGGTGCGCAGCCTCGGGCGTCGCGGCGTGCCGGTATGGGTTTTTCCCGAGCAGCAAAAAATCGCGACCAAATCGCGCTATGCGCTTCGACATCTGCCCTTGCCGTCGGATGAAAAACGGCAGGTCGACTTCCTGCTCGAGGTGGGACGCCGCTTTGGCCTCGACGGATGGGTGCTGTTTCCGACCGAAGATACCCACGCCGCGATGATTGCGCGCCATCAGGCAAAGCTCGCGACGCTATTCAGGCTCGCGACCTCGCCATGGGAAACCGTCGAAGTGGCGTACGACAAGCGGTCAACCTATCGCGTCGCGCAAAAGTTCGGCGTGCATACGCCGGCAACCTTTTATCCGCGTGACCGGCGCGTGGTCGAAACTCTCGAATGCCGCTTTCCGGTCATCCTCAAGCCCGCGATCAAGGAAGTGAACAATCGATTCACCCGCGAGAAGGCCTGGCCCATCGAGGACAAGGCGTCGTTGCTCGCCACCTACGATGTTGCCTGCGGGATGATCGATCGCGGCCTCATCATGATCCAGGAATTGGTCCCGGGCGGCGGCGAAGCGCAGTTTTCGTTCGGCGCGATCTGCGAGAATGGCCGCACGCTCGCATCGGTAGTCGCGCGGCGCGCGCGTCAGTATCCGGTGGATTTCGGCCGTTCCAGTTCCTTCGTCGAAACCGTCGAGGAGCCCGCCGTCGAGCATGCCGGCAAGCATCTGCTGGAGGCGCTGGGATATACCGGCGTGATGGAGGCCGAGTTCAAGTACGACGCGCGCGATGGCCGCTACAAGCTGCTCGATCTGAATCCGCGCGTGTGGGGATGGCATACGCTGACGCGCCCGGGCGGCGTCGACTTCCCATTTTTCATGTGGCGGCTGGCGCAGAATTTGCCGATTCCGGAAGTGCGCGTGAAGGCCGGCTATCGATGGGTGCGGATGACGACGGATTTGCCCGCCGCCGCGCGCGAGATCATCGGCGGCAGGCTGTCGATTGGATCATACCTTCGTTCGCTGCGCTCACCCTTGGAGCATGCGGTTATGGCAGCCGATGATCCGATGCCATTTCTCCTCGAAGTTCCGATGCTCGCGATCACGCGGTTGGCGCAGCGCGTACGGGAGATCCGAGGCGGACGTCCTGAGCATGCACCGGCTGAAGTAGTCCTTGCTGAGGTCAAGCCCACCCTGGTTGCAAGCCTGGCCGACGCCGAGCGGATGGTGATTACCCCTCGATCGGCACCCTAGCGATTTCGCGAATGGGAAAGCTTTGGCATTTGGAAATGAGGACCAAAGCCGTCGGAGGATTCTAACGGGGCGTTCCCGAACGCCCCCTACCAGTTTTACCGTCGTAGCTTCGTCGAGGAGGGCACGCTCCTGCAACGTCTATAAAAAAGACCAGGTTCGGGAAGACTTCGGCACAAGCTCGAACCGGCCAGGCGCCGTTCGATCACCCGCCTGAATCGGGAACCGGCGACTACGGTGGAACCGTAGGGGTCGTTCGCGAACGGCCCGCAACGATGGCGCAATCGCAGGACCTTTCCAATTGAACCGTCGTGGCAGGCGGTTCGCGAACCGTCCTATCACGAATCAAATGCGCTAATTATCCGCAGCATCCGTGGTGATGAGGACCAAAGCTATCGAGGGATTCTAACGGGGCGTTCGCGAACGCCCCCTACCAGTTTTACCGTCGTAGCTTCGTCGAGGAGGGCACGCTCCTGCAGCGTCTATAAAAAGACCACGTTCGGGAAGATGTCGGCACGACTTCGAACCTGCCAGGCGAGCTTCGATCGCCACCTCGATCGGGAACCGGCGACTACGGTGGAACCGTAGGGGTCGTTCGCGAACGACCCGCAACGATGGCGCAATCGCAGGACCTTTCCAATTGAACCGTCGTGGCAGGCGGTTCGCGAACCGTCCTATCACGAATCAAATGCGCTAATTATCCGCAGCATCCGTGGTGATGAGGACCAAAGCTATCGAGGGATTCTAACGGGGCGTTCGCGAACGCCCCCTACCAGTTTTACCGTCGTAGCTTCGTCGAGGAGGGCACGCTCCTGCAACGTCTATAAAAAGATCACGTTCGGGAAGACGTCGGCACAAGCTCGAACCCGCCAGGCGCCGTTCGATTACCCGCCTGAATCGGGAACCGGCGACAACCGTGGAACCGTAGGGGTCGTTCGCGAACGACCCGTTAGAATCTCCCATCCGCGTAGCGGTCCTTCTCTACGATCACAGCCGGTTTCCCCCAATATGAACCGCAAGCGCCCGCACGGAGGCTGGGGCCGATGATCGCGGCGTTCAAAACTGTAACGACAGGGGTTCGCGAACGCCCCTACCAGTTTCACAATCGCGGCTTGGCGAGGAGGGTCGCATCTGCTTCCCAACCGTTTCGCTGCGTCCGATTCAATGGTCTTTCAAGCTGCCGCCGCGATGGATTGCGATTACGAAATCCGTCCACCAGATGTGGGCAGAAACGATCTGTTCAGGCGTTCGCGGTGCGGCGCTCTGGGGCGCGAAACTGATTCGCGAAATCCCGCACCTCCGAGGCCACGCGTTCCTTGTCACTGTCAACCGTGATCACATGATAGCCCTGCTCCAGCATCACCGCGCGCTTCTGCGTGCTGCCGATGTGGCCCATCACATAGTTGAGGTTCTTTGATGCGGGACAGATATGGTCGCCGATGCTGTGCATGACCAGGATCGGCTGCTTGATGCGATCGAGCCTGGCACGCACCACCGCCGACAGCTTCAGTAACTCAATCGGCGCGCTGAACGGCATCAGCTTGCAACTCGGATGAATCAGCGAGGCAGCCTGATCGTGGATGTCGGAAGTACCCTTGGTTTGTAGATAAAGAATATTAGTCAGCGCGCCCAGCATGCTGACCGCCCTGAGAGTCAGGGTCTGCTGCCATGGCAAAAAGAACGCCGGCGCCAGCATCACCAGGCCGGATACCGCCTCCGGCTGGTCCTCCGCCAGCCGCGCCGCCAGCACCGCGCCGCATGACAACCCAACCACCACGTTAGGATCACCGTAAGCGCGCAGTTCTTCGAAGCCTCGCACCACGCTTTCGTACCAGTTGTCGTAGGTCACCCCGCCGAGATCCTCGGGCGCCGTAGCATGACCCGCGAGCCGGACTCCCCGCACCCGGATGCCGTCCGCGGCGAGTCGCTCCCCGAGATACCGCATCTCGTATGGGGTGCCGGTCAGGCCGTGGATGAGCAGCGCGCTCAGGCCGCTGCCCTCAAAGAAGAATTCCGAGGTATCGACTTTCGGCCGCGCGGAAGGTTCGTCCTGCGGACTCATAGTCAAGGTCAGTTGTCGAGAGGGCCCGCGGGGCCGCTCTGCGCCAACTGGGTCGCATCGACTGTGATCTTCGCACGTGACTTCAGCGCCTCGATGAAGCGCGTCCACGCCTCGGCGCGACGCTGTTGGACGAACTCGTCGGTGAAATCCTTCTGCGCGGTTTTCCAGTCCTCGGCGGTCGGCGCGCTGCGGTCGGTGACCTCGAAGATGTAGGCGTCGCCCTTGTTCTCCATCACGCGATCGATGACGCCGGGAATCTTCGCGACCACGCCCGCGGCATCCGTCACCTCGGGAAATGATCCGAGGTCGGGCACCGATTCGCTCGAGCGCGGGAACGCATCAGTATGATGAATCGTCAGCTTGTTTGCCTCTGCGACTTTATCGAAATCGTCAGCCGACTTGATCTGCTTGAGCAGGTCCGCCGCCTTCGCATGCGCCTGAGATTCCGCGTTGGCACGGATGTACGCGGCGCGAACCGCGGACTCGATATCTTTCAGCGGCGGCACATGCTGCGGCTCCAGCGCGATGAGTTTCACCAGGTAAGGCGGCGCGCCCTTCTCACCCGGAATCGCGCGCACCTGTCCCATGTCCAGTTTGAATGCCGCATCGATCAGCTTCTGATCGTGTACCACCGCGGATGCGTCGGCGTTGGAAAACGCCGGTGTCTCGACCATCTCGAGGCCACGCTTCTTCGCGAGATCCTGAAGATTGCTGCCGTTGATGGCGGCGGTAACGTCTTCATCGAGCGCCTGCCGCGCGACTTTCGCGCCCGCATCGACGCGCAATGCTTCGATCACCTTGGGGCGCACATCCGCCAGCTTGTCGACATGCGCGGGACTCGAGGAATCAACCCTCACGTCATGAAAGCCGAATTTGGTTTCGACCATCCGCAGCTCGCCGGGCTTCATCGAGAAGACCGCTTCCTCGAAGGGCTTGATCATCTGACCGCGACCGAAGCTGCCGAGGTCGCCGCCCTCGTCGCGGGTCGAAGGATCCTCGGAATACTGCTTGGCGAGTTTCGCGAAGTCGGCACCCTTGCGAAGCTGCTTCAGGATGTCTTCGGCCTTGGTTTTAGCCTTGGCCTTTTGCTCGGCGGTCGCGCCGGCAGGAACCTCGATCAGGATGTGGCGCGCGTGAACTTCGTCGGGATGCGTATAGAGCTTTTTCAGATTGCTGTCGTAATAGGCCTGGATGTCCTTGTCCGAGGGATTGACCTTCTCGCCGAGGACCGCAGGATCATAATGGATGTAGTCGATCTTGATGCGTTCGGGTTCCTGGAACTGATCCTGATGCGCGTTGTAGTAGTCTTCGACTTGTTTCGGGGTCGGAGAAATCTTCGCGGTAAAATCCTGATAGGGGATCTGTATGTAGGCGAGCTTGATCTTCTCATCGCGCAGGTCATAAGCGTGCTGCGCGTCGGCATCGCTGACCTGCACGCCCTGATTGACCATCTGTTGCAACGCGTCGCGCATCATCGCCCCGCGCATCATGTTTTCATAGTCGCTCGGCAACAGCTCGTTAGCCTGCAGAATGTTTTCATACTTGCTGGAATCGAAGACGCCGTTTTCCTGGAACTTCGGATCGGCGGCGATGCTGTTGGCGAGGGTTTCGTCGCTGACGCGGATACCGAGATGACGCGCCTCATCGGCAATCAGGCGCTGCTCAATGATCTGATTCAGTGCTTCCTGCCGCAGATTGATGTTACGCAGGAGCTGCTGGGCATTAGGCCCATAGATCTGGGTCAAGGTTTTCTTGATCTGCTCGCTCTGGTTGTCGATCTCGCTGCCGAGGATGCGGCTGCCATTGACACTGGCCACCGGATGGACCCGCATGGCGAGGCCGGCGCCGACGCCCCAAAACGCAAACGCCAATATCAAAAACCCGAACAGCACCTTGATGGCTGTCGAGCGTCCCCAGCTACGCATCCGATCTAACATTGGGCATCCATCATACTTGAGGTTATTTTGAACGCCAAATCGGGCATTTACTTGCCTGTACCCATTGCAATCTGTAACCTACTGGCGGGTGACGGGGCGGGCGCGTCTTTTGCTTGACGCCTGGGGTTTCTCCTTCCTGATTTTTCGCGCACGCCTCTATTAACGTTCGTGGTTTTTCTCCACGCCTGAAATTCACAGGCAAGGGGTGTCAACGTGGTCCTGAACGCTATTTTTGGATGGTTCTCCAACGACCTCGCCATCGACCTCGGCACTGCCAATACCCTCATCTATGTCAAAGGCGAAGGCATCGTTTGTAACGAGCCCTCGGTAGTCGCGGTGCAAAAGGATTCCCGCGGTGGTCGCCGTGTCCTCGCTATCGGCGCCGATGCCAAAAAAATGCTCGGCCGCACGCCCGGCTCGATCGTCGCGATCCGCCCGCTCAAAGACGGCGTCATCGCGGACTTCGAGATTACCGAGAACATGCTGAGCTACTTCATACAAAAGATTCATAGCGGGAAGACCTTGGTGCGCCCGCGCCCTCGTATCGTCATCTGCGTTCCGTTCGGCATCACTGCGGTAGAGAAGCGTGCGGTCCGCGAGTCGGCCGAATCAGCCGGTGCGCGCGAGGTCTATCTCATCGAAGAGCCGATGGCCGCGGCAATCGGCGCCGGCCTCCCCATCACCGAGCCGGTCGGCAACATGATTGTCGATATCGGCGGCGGCACCACCGAAGTCGCGGTGATCTCGCTGGCGGGCGTGGTCTTTTCGCGCTCGGTTCGCGTCGCCGGCGACAAAATGGATGAGGCGATCATCCAGCACATCAAGCGGAAATATAATCTCTTGATAGGCGAGCGCACCGCCGAGCTGATCAAGATCACGATCGGGTCCGCATACCCGGGCAACGAAATTCAAACGATGGAGATCAAAGGCCGCGACCTGGTCGCCGGAACGCCGAAGATCATCGAGATCACTGACGAGGAAATTCGCGAGGCCCTGATGGAGCCGGTGCGCCAGGTGGTTGAGTCGGTGCGTATCGCGCTGGAGCGCACGCCGCCCGAGCTCGCGTCCGATATCGTCGATAAGGGAATCGTGCTGGCCGGCGGCGGCTCGCTGCTGCGCAACCTCGACGTCCTCCTGCGCGAAGAAACCGGTCTGCCGGTGACGCTGGCCGATGATCCATTGACTGCGGTGGTGATGGGTGCGGGGAAGGTGCTCGATGAGCTGTCGTTGCTGCGCGACGTGACCGTGGACTAGACGGCCGCGCGAGTCAGCGCAGCTCCGAGTCAAGGCGCTATAGTGAAAGGTACTCTTCTTTGGCGCTACCGCGTTGGTCTAACCAGCGGAGTGCTGATGATTCTCTCGCTGCATCTGATTTCCAGCGGGGTGAAGCCTGGCGATATCGCCTCGCGTCCGGCGACGGCCATCCTGACCGCGCTCAGCCCCTTGCAGGACGCAATCGAGCGAACGGCTCATGGTGGTTCGGGCTTCGTGCGTGACTATGTCGAGTTGCTCAACGTTCGCAAGGAGAACGAACAACTCAAAGCCGAGCTGGCCCGGATGAGGACCGATCAGAGCCGCCTGGCCGAGCTCGAAACGGAAAATCGCCACCTGTCGGAACTGCTCGACCTCCGCGATGTGCTTGGCGGCAATTCGATCGCCGCCAACGTAATCGGCAGCGATGCGAACGGGATGGCGCGCACGGTCGTTATCAGCCAAGGTGCCTCGAGTGGGCTGCGTCCCGGGATGGCGGTGCTCTCGATTCAGGGTGTGGTCGGCAAAGTCATCGCGGTCAGTCCCAATGCCGCCCGGGTGCTGCTCATCGACGATCACAACTCCGCGCTCGACTCATTAGATCAACGCACCCGCACCCATGGCATCGTCGCCGGCGTCGTCGATGACGGCATTACGATGAAATACGTCGAGCGCTCGCAGGATGTGCGGCAAGGCGACGTCGTGGTGACCTCGGGACTGGATGGAATCTTCCCGCGCGGATTGCTCATCGGCAGCATCAAGGCCGTGAGCGGCGAGGGCCCGGGAATGTTTCTCAACGTGACGATTGCGCCGGCGGTGGATTTTGGCGGCCTCGAGCAGGTCCTGGTGGTGACGCAAATGCCCGAGCAACCGGACAGCGGGCAACCACCCGCCAAGAGTTCGTGAGTTGTGCGGATGCTGATAATCTTCGCGATCGCCGGTTACCTCGCATTGCTGATTCAGACGGCGGCGCCGCTGTGGTTTCCTTTTCACGCGCTGATTCCAAATCTGATCATCATCCTGACCGTGGACCTTGGCTTGCGGCATCATGGCGCACTGCCCGCGCTGCTCGCATTCGGTATCGGATACGCCACCGATGCGATGTCCGGCACGACCATCGGCATGAACGCTTTCCTGATGACGGGCGTGTTCCTGTTGACCTATGAAATTTCGAGCCGACTGCTGGTCACCAACGCGATGGTGGGGGCGACGGTGGTTTTCTTCGCGGTGATGCTGGCGGGCTTCGGCGCCATCGTGATCACCTCGGGTCGCAGCGCGGGCGTGGTGATCAACGATGCGACGCCGACGCTGGCGCTGCAGGCGCTCATCTCGGCAATCGTGGCGCCGATCATTTTCTCCTTGATGTCCGGCACGCTGCGGACCGTCGGCTGGCGTCCTCCGCGCCCCGACCGCGAGTAGCTCGCACGCAAGCCACATGCCTCGGCCTGGCTGCCGTGGTACATTGGAGCGGGGTAGTTGCTATGGCAAATCGAGCCTATATCGTTCAGGCGACCTGGGATAATGCCGCAAAAGTTTGGGTCGCGGACAGCGACGACATTCCCGGTATCGCGGCGGAAGCGGAAGACCAGGAGAAATTACGAGCGAAGCTTGCTGTGATGATCCCGGAAATGATCGAGCTCAACCACGTCGAGATCGATCCCACACAGCCCCTCGAAATAGTAATTCGCTATCAGCAAGAAGATCGCCTGCGGTTGCCCGTCGCCGCATAGATGGCGAGCTACACGCGCCAGGTCAAAGAGATTCTGATGCGGCACGGATGCCGACACGACCGATCCGGCAAGGGCGACCATGAGATTTGGTATAGCCCTATCAATAACCACAAATTTCCAGTCGATTCGAACATCAAGTCTCGCGATCTCGCCAATGTCGTTCTCAGACAGGCCGGTATACGCGACGAACGCATCAGCTAATGCACTCCGGAATGAAAACGACGGCCGCGATGGCGATGGCGGCGTGGTACTTTCTGGTGATGAACAACGGCATCGGGGGCGTCGGGCCGTCGAAGATTGGACCATTCCCGAGCCGGCTCAAATGCGACACCTATCGGATGCGGGTCGCGCACACCCGTGGCACCTCGAACTGCATCCAGCTCCAACCGCCCAAGAAGAAGTAGGCTCCTATGAGCGAGCACAGCGCCATAGAATGGACCGATGCGACGTGGAATCCCGTCCGCGGATGCACCAAGATCAGCCCAGGTTGCAAGCATTGCTACGCCGAGACTTTCGCGGAAAGATTTCGCGGCGTTCCGCGCCATCCCTTTGAGCAAGGATTCGATCTTCGCCTTGTTCCCGAAAAGTTGGAGGTCCCGCTTAAATGGCGACTCCCAAAGCGCATCTTCGTCAATTCGATGAGCGACCTCTTTCACGAAGACATCCCGGCGGAGTACATCGCGAAAGTCGGTGGCGTAATGCGCGACGCGCCGTGGCATACCTATCAGGTCCTGACCAAGCGTCATGAGCGCCTGCGCGAGCTTCTGTCGGGTGAGTTGAAATGGATGGCCGACCTTCCGCATGCGTGGTTCGGCGTCAGCGTGGAAGATCGCGAGCATGGTCTGCCTCGCCTCGAAAGCTTGCGCCGCACGCCGGCCGGCGTTCGATTCCTCTCCATCGAGCCCCTGCTGGAAGACCTCGGCAGGCTCGATTTGCAGGGAATCGATTGGGTGATCGTCGGCGGCGAAAGCGGGCATGGCGCCCGTGCGATGAAAGAAGCATGGGTGCTCTCGATCCTCGAACAATGCGTCGCTGCGGGAGTTCCGTTCTTCTTCAAGCAATGGGGCGGTGTGCGAAAGAATCGGGCCGGCCGTCATCTCAATGGCCGCACCTACGACGATATCCCGCAATACGTAACCGGGTAGCGGTAATTCGCCATAATTGCGCAGACGACCGTCTCCCGATACTCTTTCATTATAAGAGGGTTGGGGCTGTTTAAGTGGCGTATTCTCGCCGCCAAAAGAACAATCGGCCGGTTCCGAAACTGGAACTCCGCATCGTGGTCATCTCCGCCGTGATGATGGCCGCGCTGGCGGCCGTTGCCGTTCGTCTCTACTATCTCCAGGTCATCAAGAATTCCGAGTTCACCGAACTCGCCGATCGTAATCGCATCCGCATTCGCCGCGTCACCGCGCCGCGAGGTCTCGTCTTCGACCGCCGGCATCGCCCGCTGGTCGACACACAACCGTCATTCAATGCGGTCATCGTGCCCGAGGACTCGGACAACTTGCCCCAGACCATCCAGAGTCTGGAGACGCTGCTGGGGACGACTGGCATCAAGACCAAACTCGATACCGCCGATGACGATGGACGCCCTGAATACGAACCGGTCACCGTCCAGGAGCGCCTCGAATGGCCGCAGGTGGTCGCGCTCGAAACCCATCAGCTCGACTTGCCCGGCGTGAGCCTCGAAATCACTCCGGCGCGACATTATCTGTACGGCTCGCTCGCGGCCCATCTGCTCGGTTATGTCGGCGAGGTCGATCGCGAGGATCTCATGAAGGCCAGCTACAAGTCCGGCGATGAGATCGGAAAGTTCGGCCTCGAGCGCGGATGGGAACCGTTCCTGCGCGGTGAGGCCGGCGGGCAGGAGATCGAGGTCGATTCGGTCGGCCGCCGACTCCGGGTGTTGAAGGAGATCCCTGACCATCCGGGCCGCAGCGTCGTGCTGACGCTTGACCTCGATGTGCAGAAAGCAGCCGAGCAGGCGATGCAGGGCAAGATGGGTGCGATGGTGGCGCTCGATCCCAACAATGGCGACGTCATCGCGATGGTCAGCAATCCGTCGTTCGACCCCGACATCTTCGGCGGCGGCATCAAGTCGGCGGACTGGCACAAGCTGATGACGGACCCGGATCATCCGCTGCAAAATCGCGTCATCCAGGGTGCGTATCCCCCCGGCTCGACCTTCAAGATCGTCGATTCGATTGCGGGCATGCAGGAAAAGACTTTGACGCCCGAGACCACCTATTCATGTAACGGCGGTTTGTGGTTCGGCGGCCGCACCTATCATTGCTGGCGCAAACATGGACATGGCGCGATCCAGCTCCATCGCGCGATCGTGTCTTCATGCGACGTGTTCTTCTACCAGGTCGGCGAGAAGCTCGGCATCGACAAGCTGTCGCATTGGGCGCATCTGATGGGCCTCGGCGAGCGCAGCGGCATCGCGCTGGATAACGAGAAGGGCGGCACCATGCCGTCGAGCGCATGGAAGCAGAAGCGGTTCCACGAGCGATGGTATCCGGCGGAAACACTCTCGGTGGCGATTGGGCAGGGCTACGTGACCACGACGCCGCTGCAGATGGCGGAAGTTGCGGCGATCGTCGCCAACGGCGGCATCCGCTACCGTCCGCAATTTGTGAAAGAGGTTGAAGGCCCCGACGGCAACGCGACCCAGACCTATGAACCGATCATTGAGGATCGCATCGCATTCGATCCGGAAACTATCACCGAGATTCGCAACGCGATGTCCGATGTCGTCAATGGCGTCGGCGGCACCGGGCACAAGGCGCAGCTCGAAGGCATCGAGGTGGCGGGGAAATCCGGCACTGCGCAGGTGGTCGGCAATCAATCGGCCAACCTCGAATCGGGTGAGGATGAGGACAAAATTCCGTACAAGTATCGCGACAACGGATGGTTCATCGCGTTCGCGCCCAAAGACCATCCGCAAATCGCGGTCGCGTGCATCATCGAGCATGGCGGCCACGGCGGAAGCGCGGCCGCCCCGGTCATCCATGATGTCATGAAACGCTACTTCGAGTTGTACCCGCCGAACGCCGCGACGACTCCCGACCTGACCAACGCGCAGCCCGATCCCAGCGTCGCCGAGCGAGACAACTGATGGCGGCGATCGATCGCAGGCTGCTCGGGCACTTCGACTGGACGCTGTTCCTGAGCGTCCTCGCGCTCGCGAGCGTCGGCGTGATTAGCGTCGCGAGCGCGTCGTATGCGAGCAGTCATCACGCGCTCAATGGTCTGGTGACGCGGCAACTGCTGTGGATTCTGATCGGCTCGCTGATCATGATCGGCGCGCTGTTCTTCGATTATCGCGCGATGCTCACCTATGCGTATCCGATCTACGCGGCGTCGCTGGGGCTGCTCATCGCGGTGTCCGTCATCGGGCATTCGACTGGCGGCTCGCGGCGCTGGATCAATCTGGGATTCTTCCACCTTGAACCCTCGGAGCTCGCGAAGCTCGCGATCGTGCTGGTGATGGTGCGCTATCTGCGCGAGGAACCGCCGCGCGGCGGCTGGCGGCTGCGCCAGATGATCATTCCGGCCGTGATGCTCGGCATCCCCGCGGTGCTGGTGCTCAAGCAACCCGACCTCGGCACCGCGTTGGTGCTCATCCTCATCAGCGTGACACTGATATTCGTCAGCGGACTCAACTGGCGCACGATGCTCGCGCTCGGGCTGGCCGCGATGCTCGCCGCGCCGGTCAGTTGGCATTACTTGAAACCATATCAGCGCCAGCGGCTGGTGAGCTTCATCGATCCGAAAGCCGACCCGCTCGGCTCCGGCTATCACATCATCCAGTCGGAGATTGCGATCGGCGCCGGCGGCACCTGGGGCAAAGGCTTTATGAAGGGCACCCAGGCGCGCCTGAATTTCCTGCCCGAGGAAACCACCGATTTCATCTTCGCGGTGTTCGCCGAGGAATTCGGCATCGTCGGATCGATCGTGCTGCTCTTCCTGTATGTGAGCCTCATCGCGCGTGGCACCTGGATCGCGCAGCACGCGCGTGATCGCTTCGGCGCGCTGCTCGCGCTCGGGGTGACCGGCATCGTGTTCTGGCAGGTCGCGATCAACATCGCGATGACGACCGGGATGTTGCCCGTGGTCGGCATTCCGCTTCCGCTGGTCAGCTACGGCGGCTCCTCGGTGCTCACGATGATGACCGCGATGGGCCTGCTTATAAGCGTCAACGCGCGCCGCCGGATTCACGGCTAGACGCTTCGTCTCGTGCCGGGAAGCGCACCCCGAATTCCTCGAGCGGCACTCTGGCTCCGTTCGCCACAAAGCTGATTGCGTGATACCAGCCGGCCAGAACCATCAGGTTGAGGAGCTGGTCCGGTGTCCATCGCGCGGCCATCAAGGACCACAACTCGTCGCTCACGCGGCCCGAGTCGTGCAGTTCATCGACCATCCGAATCAGCAAACGATCCGAGTCCGTCCAGCATGACGCATCGAGGTTTCCACTGACTGTCGCATCCAACCGCGCGGTATCGAAGCCCGCCGCTTTGGCGAAGATGCGCGCGTGGACGCCCCATTCGTACTCGCAGCCACAGCGCGCGCAGACGCGATCGATCACGATTTCGCGATCGCGAATCTCGAGCGGTGAGGTGCGCCCGAGGAAGTAGGACCCGAGCGGATACATCGCGGCCGCCAGCGGCAGATGGCGCACCAGGGTGCGGAAAAGCGCGATCGGCGCGGCTTCACCGGGTTGCCATCGCGCGAGCTCCGCTGCCGTCTCAGGTGCGAAGGGCGGTTCGAGCGGCATGATGCGTGGCTGATGAAGATTGTGGTGTTGCATCATTCAATCTCCTTTGCAGGTTACGCGGACGATACTACGGAATTAGTAGTACCATTGTTACCACTACGGAAATCGTAGTACAAGCCCGGATCGTGATTCCGAAACCTGGAAAACCGGTGCGTGGTTCGCGCACCGGCCGCCCCCTGATGGCGCTGCTCGACTTGCTCGGCCGCCGATGGACTCTGAGAATCGTATGGGAACTCCGCCGCGGACCGTTCACCTTCGCCGAGCTGCAGGAGCGATGCGACGCGATGTCGCCGACCGTGCTCAATCAGCGCCTCGCGGAGTTGCGTGAAGCGAACATCGTCGAGCATTCCGCCGGCGGTTACCGGCTCACTGCGGAGGGGAAAACCCTGCTCGCCTCCATCGCGCCACTCAATGACTGGGCGAAGCGCTGGGCCCGCCGCGGGTAGGGTTCCGAAGCGCCTGGCCTGGCATCAAGTGTTGAGACGGCTGGCGAGGATCTCGGAAAGGCGCTCGGCGGGGACTTTGCGCAGCTCCGGCGTCATGAAGCCGCTCGCCGCCGCATGACCGCCACCACCGAACTGCTCGGCGAGCTTCGACAGATCGACCTCGCAATCGGGACTGCGGCGGAGACTCACGCCCTGGCTGCGAAGATCAAACAGCGCGATGACGGTGCGCGTCGTGTTTTCATACAGATGCGCCGCGACCTCGCTGCTATAGCCGAAGCAGCACGCGGTCCGCAGCGTGACGCCGTTGCCCAGCTCGCGAATGACCAGCGTGGAGTCGGCGAGCTCCATGCTCTTGCGCATCGCTTCCTGCGCGGCGCGCAAGGCCTCCCGTAAGCGACGCGACATCGTCGGCTCGTGCAATTTGATGATCTCGCGATACGACGGAATACCGCCGAGCGTCTGCACCGCGAGCGCCCAATCGGGCGATTCGGGAATTTTGTGAACCCAGCGATCGTGATCGTCGGCGATCTCGGCGAAACGGCGGAACGCCTCGAAGTCGCGCCGCTTCTCCGCCGATGACAACTCATCCTCGCGGCGCTTGAGGAAATCGAAGGTGAGGCGCGCGGCGGAATATTTCTCCGACAGCACCTTGCCCGCGAAAGGCACCTTGAACTCAGGCGCATCCGCGCGCGAGACTGCGGTGCGATGGTGATCGATCCAGTAAACGCGCGCGCCCGCGGCGGCGAGTTCTTTCAGATGCGCGGCGGTCTCCGGCTTGGTCCATGATAAGTCGGTGATCCAGATTTCATCGGCGCCGGATTTGTCGCGCAGCTTGAGTCCCTG
Organism: uncultured delta proteobacterium; assembly: GCA_963761255.1. Lineage (GTDB taxonomy): Bacteria > Desulfobacterota > Binatia > Binatales > Binataceae > DATGKG01. The sequence goes on along the minus strand of CAVXGH010000004.1, from coordinate 399,202 downwards.
GATGGCGCGGTCGCTTTCGTTATTTCCGGGCAGGCTCGCGTAGACGTGATCGCCCTCGAAAAATCTGGCGATAGCCGCGGCCGCCATCACGCCGTCGAGGCATGAGGGGCCGTGGCTGATAATCTGGATGGTGCGGGTCTTTGGCATGAGGCATCGATTGTAACGGAAGCGGCGAGCCACATCACTCCGCGCGCGAATGGTTTCGCGATGCGATCGCAGACGGCGAATCTGCTCAGCGCCTCGAGGTTCGCGCTCGCGATCGCATGGCTGCTCACCTTCGAGGCCGGCTATCGCAGCGCCACTTTGCTGGGAAGCATCGCCATCGCGGGTGCGATATCAGATCTCCTCGATGGACGCGTCGCGCGCCGGATGGGCATCGTCGGCGGAGTCGGGCGCTGGCTCGACAGCATCGCGGACATCGTATTCGTGCTGACCGCGTTGGTTTGCGAAGCATGGGTCGGCACGATTCCGCTCTATATCCCGGTGCTGATTGCGTTGTCATTCTCGCAATACGCGATCGATTCGATGCTGCTCAGCGGCGCGCCGATCAAAAGCCGCCTCGGCCACTTCGGCGGCATCATCAACTTCGCGCTGGTGATCGTCTTGAGCCTCGCGCCGCCACCTGAATCGCCGGGAGCGCTAGCGCGCGCGCTATGCCCGGTGCTGGGCATCTTCTATGTCGCCGCGATTGGTGAACGGATCGTCGGATACTTCCGGCGCTAATGCTTGCCGTAGTCGAGCGGGACGCCTTTGCGTTGCGCCAAAATGTAGGCTTCCAGTGCGCGCAGGCGAGGATCATTGGGATCCATGGTCTTGCCCTTGACCGGATTCTCGATGCACCACTCGATCATGTCGCGCAGTAACGCCACGCGCTGCAGTTGCACCTGGTACTTCGGATAGGTTTCCGGATGCGTATTGGCCGCATCGGGATGGCACATATCGCAACTGACGCCGATGGTGCCGCCGAGCAGGTTCGCGTCGTGGAAGACCAGCTTGCCCTGCTGTACGAAGCGATCGGTGTTGGCCTTCCACACCTTGAAATCGCGTTCGTTGAAACTAGCGTAGGTGTCGCCCTGCTGATGCGGCGGTGACTGCCGGTGGCCGGGTCCGCTGATGACCTGTTTGGTGTTCTGCGGCACCGAGGTGGCATGCGCTTCGGTCGGCTCCGCTGATGGCTTCTCCGCCGGAGCCTCGGTTGCTTCAGGCGAAGCTTCGGCGGCGGGCGATGCCTCCGCGCCGGCGCCGGCGCTGGTGTCCTGCGCCATCTGCCAATGCTCACCGGGATGCTTGCGCTCCCACTCCGCCATCAGCGAATGCGTGACCGCGAGTGCCTGCTCGTGCGTCATCGGCTGGCCGGGCTTCAGTCCCTTCACCTCGGTCCTGGTAACGCCGTCGCACAGCTCGACTACGACGCTGCCGTCTTTGGCCGCGCCGGTCTGATGCGTGGGGAGTTGTTGCGCGAGCGCGAGCGAACTCAGGATCGAGGTTGCGATGAGCGCGGTTAGAATTTTGCTCTGACGCTTCATCAATAGCTCGCGAACTGCGGTGCGGGCGGCTTGTCGACTTGCCCGCGCGAGGTCAGGTAGGACGCCTTCACCGTGACCGGATTGCGATCCCACAGATTGTAGATGCTGTCGGCGAGCCCGCTGGGCTTGACGTTGAACTGTCCGTCACCAAGGCCATCGAACTGATCGAACGGATCGGCGCGATTCATCTGTACTGTCAGCGGCGGCAGACCCTGCGGCGCGTAGGGCCACGGCCACGCGGTCGAGAGCATGCCGTAGAAGCTGATGTTGCGAATCTGGTTCAGCAGCAACTGATGCGTGTGGCCGTGGATGACGGTGACGCGGTCGTAAGGGCGTAGGATCTCCTGCACCTGCTCGGCATCCTCGGTCCAGAAATTCCAGTTGCGATAATATTTGTAGAGCGGTGAATGCGAGAAGATCAGAATCGGCGTCGCAGCATCGACTTTGGCGAGGTCGTTCTTCAGCCACGCGCGTTCTTCGTCGCCGACTTCGAAGCGCGATTGGGTGCCGTTATCGAGACCCGCGACGGTTTGCATCCGCTGCGCGGGTGACATCTTGAGCGGGGTCCAGAAATCCTTTTCATGTACGCTCATCAGCGTGATGACGTGGACGCCCTTCCAATCGAAGGAGTAATTCGGCGGCCCAAACAGCTCCTGCCAGGTGTCGCCCAGGTCGAGGAACCAGTCGTGCTCACCGACCATCATCTTAACCGGCGCCTTGAGCTCATCGAGGATCTGCTTGCCGAGCTCGAGTTCCTTGCGGCGTCCGAGCTGGGCGAGATCGCCACCGAAGAGAACGAAGTCCGGCTGCGGATCGAGCGCGTTGACATCCTCGACGGCTTTGACGGCGGCGCGCACGAAGCGCTGGTTCAGCGTGCGCTCATAAAGATGCGTGTCCGAAACGTAAGCGAAGGTGAACGGGCGCTTGCCCTCGGCGCCTTTGATTCCGAATGATTTATCGGTCGCGGCATCGGCGAGCGTGATGAGCTGGAACGAATGCGGCGGCATCAGACCCTTGGCCGCGACGGCTCCCATCGTCGCGCCGAGGACCTTGAGGAAGCTGCGGCGGTCGAGGCCGCGCAGTCCGCGCAGCACGCGGTCGCGCTCCTCCATGTACTTCGTTTCAACGCTCTTATGCCGAACCGCCATCGCGCGAACCTCGTTTCGATCTTTTCAATAGCCGCCGAGCAGCGCCGGATTTTCCTGCATCTCATCCTGTGCGGGACCGATATCGCCAAAGGGGCCCGACAAGTTCGGATCGTTGCGGCCCTTGAGTCCAATCGCCGCATCGACATCGCGCTGCGGACGATCGGTTTTCGAGCGCGCGAGCTGCGCCGCGTATTCATGCTCAGCCGCATCGGCATAGCGGGGGCTGGTGAGCGATTTCAGAAACGCGGCGAGGTCATCGATCTCCTGCTCCGAGAGGCCGAGTGGAACGATGCCGCCGTCGAGATACGGATTCTGCACGCCGCCCTTGTTGTAATGATCGATGGTGTCCCACAGCGTCGCCTGCGAGCCGTCGTGGAAGTACGGCTCGGTAACCAGCAGATTGCGCAGCCCCATGGTACGGAACGCGCCGATATCATGCGGCTGCTTGGTGACGAGGAAGCGGCCGAGCTCGCTCATGTCGGTCTGAATCGCGAGCTTGTCGATCTCCTCGTTGGCATTGCCGCCCTGCGCGATGATCGCCAGCCCCTTGCGCGCCAGCCCGACGAAATCCTTGTTGTGCGCCGATACTCCAATGTTGTGGAAGCGGTTGTCGCTGAACATCGGCTGCACGGGATTCACTCCGTGACACGACATGCAGCGGCCCTTGCCGTTGAAGATCGACCATCCGCGCTTCTGCTGATCATCGAGGGCCTTGGGATCACCGGTCATGAACTTGTCGAAGGGAGAATCGAAAGCAACCTGGGTGCGCTCGAATGATGCGATCGCCTTGACCATATCTTCGTAGTTGGGCGGATGCCCGAAGACTTCCATGAACGCCTTCTGGTACTCCGGCGCGCCGTTGAGCTTGGCGACCACCGCCTGCTCGGTCGGCATCCCCATTTCGATCGGATTCAGAATCGGGCGCTTGGCCTGCTCCTCCAGGGTCGGTTCGCGGCCATCCCAGAATTGCAGGATGTTGAAGTTGGCGTTCACGATGGTCGGGGCGTTGCGCTTGCCGAACTGGTTATGAATCCCCATCGAGGTGGGCAGCTGATCGGTAAAACCTTTTTCCGGATCGTGACAGGTCGAGCAGCTTTCCTTGTCATCGGCGGAGAGGCGTCGATCGAAGAACAAGGCGCGCCCCAATGCGATCTTCGCGGGCGGACGCTCGAGGTTGTCCTCCGGCAGCACCCATCGATACAGGTCGTGCGGGAATCCCGCCTGGTCGGCGGGTTCGGGATCGGCCATCCTGCCGCCCGCGTTCGCACCCAGACTGGGAGTGGCCGCTTCCGGCGAGCTCTGTGCGTGCGCCACGATCGACGCCGCCAGCCCGAGCGATGCGATGAACAGGATCCGCGCCAGGTTTTTCGGACGCATCTTCACCCCGCGATCAGGGTTACGAGATTGGCCTCAGGAGCCACTGCTACGCCCATAAATGCGGTACCGAGCGTCACCATGTCAAGGTCGAGCCGGTGGGCAAAAAAGAGAAGGCCGGGGTGAGGGCGTCGCTACCCTGGTATCCCCGGCCGCTCACGAATGATTCCCGACGGGCGCCATTCGTGAGCAGCCAGGGTCATAAGGCGTCGATGGCCCTCAACCCGGCCCTCTCGGAAGTCAGCGCCTACTTGTTGAAGCGTTTCAGCAGGTCGTTCATGTCGTTGGCGTGCTCTTCTTCCTTTTCCAGCAGGCTTTCCATTAGACGGCGCGAGGTCGGATCTTTATCACTCAACCACCGAACGATGTCGGCGTAGGTGTCGATCGCGATACGCTCCGCCACCAGGTCTTCCTTGATCATGGTGGCGAGATCCTCGCTGGTCTCGTACTGCGAATGGCTTCGGGTCGCGAGGCCCTCGGGATTGAGGTTCGGGGTGCCATTGAGCTGGGTGATGCGCTCCGAAAGCTGGTCGGCATGCTGCTGCTCGTCATTGGCATGCTGCAGGAACTCGGCCTTGACGCCCTCGGAGTTGATGCCGGTTGCGGCGTAGTAGTGCGCCTTGTATCGCAGGACGCAAACCAGCTCGGTGGCGAGCGCCTCGTTGAGCACCTTGCAAACCTGCTCGGCGTCGCCTTGATAGCCGGCCGTCACGGCGCCGGTCTCGATCTGCTTTTTAGCGCGCTCGCGAATTTTCTTGACATCTGAAACGAAGGGATCCATGCGGGTAACCTCGATTTGGTGAGTGGTAGTGGGTTCCGTTTATGCGGCGGGACGAAAGCCGCAGCACGAATCATCTTATCTTATCGCATCGCAAAGGTAAGAGAGACGATCTCTTGATCTTCGCCGTGATGCGCCCCCTCGACCAGCGCCGTTTCGGGGTGCGATGAATGCTCTCGCGCGGCATGCTAGATTCCGGCGTACGCGCGCATCCATCGGAACCGCGCGGCTAACAGCAATTGGAACCTCATATACTCGAACGGGCCGAGCATCCCATCTCGCGTCGCGATATCGATCCCGACGTGCTCAAGGTGCTGTATCGGCTGATTAAGGCCGGCCAGCTCGCCTACCTCGTTGGCGGCAGCGTGCGCGACCTGATGTTGGGGCGGCGACCCAAGGACTTCGACGTCGCCACCGATGCGCATCCGCAGCAGGTGCGCGACCTGTTCCGCAACTCACGCCTCATCGGGCGGCGCTTCCGCCTCGTCCACGTCTTTTTCGGACCCAAGAACATCGAGGTCGCGACCTTCCGCAAGCAGGCCGAAGGCGTCACCGTCGATGACCCGCTCATCCGCCATGACAACACTTTCGGCACGCCCGAGGAGGATGCGTTTCGGCGCGACTTCACCGTCAACTCGCTCTTCTATGACCCGCAGACGTTTCGCGTGATCGACTATGCGGGCGGCGTGGTTGACCTGCGCGCGCGCCTCATCCGCACCATCGGCGATCCGGAGCTGCGGATGCGCGAGGACCCGGTGCGGATGCTCCGGGCGGTGCGCTTCGCCGCCAAGCTCGGCTTCGAGATCGAGCCTGCGACGCTGTCCGCGATGGAGCAGCATCGCAGCGACTTGCAGAAGGCCTCGATGCCGCGCCTGGTCGAGGAAACCTATCGCACCATCGGGCAGACCGGCGCCGCGCGCGCGCTGGTGCTGATGGAGGAGCTGGGCCTCCTCGAGCAACTTATGCCGTGGCTGTCGGCGCATCTGAAGGCCGAGGCGCGCCCACTCGAAAATGCGCGCACGGTGCGCAATCTTGCCGCGCTCGGCGAGACCATCTCGACCGGAGCATCCCCGCCGCATGAGGTGGTGCTGGCCGCGATGTTCCTCGACATGCAGACCGCAGGCAATCCGGGTCAGTATGTCCCACCGCCGCTCAGTGCGCTGCGCAGTGGCACGCAGTTCGACCTGGTGAGTGAGCTTCGCGGCCGCGGCTTCGCGCGCGCCGACACCGACTTCATGCGCCTCATCTTCGAGGCGTTCCCGCATCTGATGCGGCCCTCGCGCCGGACCCGCAAGCTGATGCGGCGTCCATACTTCGAGAACGCTCGCCGGCTATTCGACCTGGTCGCGGGGACCTACGATGCCGACCCCACGATGCTCGCGCGCTTCCTCGCCGACCCCGAAGCCTACCTCACCGAGCGCCCTGCCGCTGCCGCGGGTGAGGCGCCGCGACCGCGCCGTCGTCGTGCGCGCCGCGGCCGCCGCCGTCCACCATGGATGAGGCGCGCCAACGCCGGGGCATCAGAAGGAGGACCATCTAATGGAGTGGACTCAGGTGGGCATGAGGGAGAGGCGGAAGGCGCGCCGCATCGAGAGCCGTGGAAGCCGGAATAGAATCTGTAGACCGTTATAGTCGTAAATAGATGGCATAGACTACATTACGACTAAATTAGCTCACGTCTTTTCGCATCAAGTGGCTTTGTTCTTGCGTTTTTGATCCGCCAGGCGCGCTGCGCGACCGTTGGTGGAGAGTGCCACCTGCCTCCATAAAACCCAGCAATTCCGGGGATAAAGTGGGTTTGTTTTCGCGCTTTTCACATTCGACATCATGCCATCGAGGTCCTTCGCGCAGCGCTCAGGACCACCGCTCGCGGTGGGTTCGTTTCTACATTTCGCCCCTTAGGGGTCGTTCCGGAACGAGCCGCAGCGATATCTCAATCGCGAAGATTCTCCCACCCGCCAGCATCGATGCTGAAACTTGCGGCTTCGTGTTTCCCGCGGCAGATTGCGCTTCCTTGGCGAGGTCGTTCGCCATCTGCGTATCACCTTGTTTCAAAGAGTTATTGTCCAATGTCGTGGATCGGCCAGTCAAGATCAGGCGGCTTCCCTAGGTTGATTATCAGTTAACCGAGTAACCTGTTTCGCGGGATCGACCAGGACGCCATCGGCGAACTTCACTCCTTGACGAACCAGCGGCAAGAGCTGAGCGCCATCGAGGTGGCGCCAGCGATGCTGGGCCATCTCGAGCAGCTTGAACGCCATCAGCAGTCCTTTGGTTCTGGAACCGGCACCCCTGGTCGCGCGCTCGCGCAACCGCACGGTAGCGAACGGCGACTCGATCACGTTGGTGGTGCGCAGGTGCTTCCAATGCTCGGCGGGAAATTCGAAGAACGTAACCAGCCGTTCCCAATTAGCTGTGAGCGACTCGACCGCCTTGGAGTACTTGGGCTGATACTCCGCCTCGAAACGCTCGCGTGCTGCCTCGCAGTCGGCGCGGCACTCGGCGTACATCATCTCGTGCAACGCGCGCTTGGCGCGGGGCTGCAGCCGTCGGGGCAGCTTGTCGAGCACATTGACGAGCTTATGGCACCAGCAACCCTGCTCGCGGGTCTCGGGCCAGACCTCGCGGGCCGCGGCCCAGAATCCCAGCGCGCCATCGCCGACCGCTACCACGGGCGCGGCCATTCCGCGCCGTTTGAGCTCGCGCAGCAGCGTCTTCCAGCTCTCGGCGCTCTCCCGGTAGCCATCCTCGACCGCGAGCAACTCCTTTTCGCCGTCTGGCCGCGCCCCGATCATAACCAGGGTACAGAGCCGGTCGTCTTCGAGCCGGATATTGAAGTGCACCCCATCGACCCACACGTAGACGTACTCGCGCCCGGCCAGATCGCGCTGGCAAAAGGCCGTGTATTCTTGCTCCCAGCAGGCCGTAAGTCGGGCGATGTTGGTCGGCGACAGACCGGCCGCGTCTTCGCCGAGCAACCCTTCGAGCGCAGGGCGAAAATCGCCGGTCGAGAGCCCACGCAGATACAGGATGGGCAGTACTTCGGCTACTTTGGGTGAACGCCGCATGTAGGGTGGCAGGAGTCGGCTGGTGAAGCGCCGGCGACCTCCTTGTTCATCACAGCGCCGGTCATCAATTCGCGGTGCCTTAAGCTCTACGGTTCCTGTTCCCATGGTTAGCTTGCGCCCCTGGGCAAGGCCGTTGCGCACCACCAGTGCGCGTCCATGTTCGTCGCGCTCGCCGCGATGGCGTTCGACGTAATCGTCGGCCTCTGCCTTGAGTGCTTCGATCAGCATCCGCCGTGCGCCCTCGCGCGCGATCTCGTCCAGCGGCAAAAGCCCCTCGTTGGCTTCCCTTTCAGATTGTTTCTCGACTACCTTCAGCATCGATGGCGTCCTCCTTCCACCCGGCTCCCACCGGGGTTCGCGTGGTCTACGCGGAAGGGTACGCCGCCTTTTTCATGACGTCATCGATCCACAACTTTCGGTAATAGCTCTGTTTCAAAGCGTTGACCTCTAGCCACCACCGAGATTCATTATTTACCGATTGACTCTGCGACGATAGCCGGCCGTCCTCGTAGGGACGTTCGGGAACCACCCGCAGCGATGCTTCATTAGCGAGGATTCTCCCACCCGCCAGTATCGCTGCGGCGATTCGTGAACCGCCTCACCAGGAGAGACCCGCCGCCGGAGAGGTTTGCGTTTTGGGAATTGCTGATTAGGATTAGAAGCTTCTAGTCAGCACAATGGATTTCGCGATTGACGCAATCGAGCGGTCAATGGAGACAGTCGTGCGTACTCTTCGCAATGTAGGAAAGCTGCATCCCGTTTTCTGCGATTGGTGCGGCATCAAAATGAGCTGCAGTTGCTTCTTTGATAGAGCTGAGATTCCCGTCGATGCGCATCCGATGGTTCTCTGCCCGCGATGCCAGGTGACCGAGTTCTTGAACGTTCTCCATGGCAGAAAGAGCAGGGCTGTAAACCGATCGCAAAAAGAGTGAGCGAGAGAATCGAATCAAGCGAAACACTACAGAGCGCGAGATAAGAAAATGCCGTACTCAAAACCGATAACGATCCAAAGACTTCTAAATGCGCCAATAGACGAGCCCGACCTATTGCCACCGCGTCGCCCGGGGGTCTATTTGGTTACGCTTAAGGAGTGGGCGGGTGGAAAGAAGCTTCCCTCCGACGGTGTGATCTATGTCGGCCAAACTTCGAAAGGAGACGACCCCCAGCTCTTGTACAGGATTGCCGGACTGCTGATGGACGCGACTGGATTTTCCGAAGAGCCAGATAAGCGTGGCGGTTTCTTCCACAGCGGCGGTCATAGTATCTGGCGGGCCTTTAAGGAGGGAAGTCTGGTTGATCCGCGGAAGTTATACATAAGCTGGAACAGTGAATGTTGCCCGGTTTGTGAGGAAAATCGCGTGTATCGCCAATTCAAGTCACCAAACCGAAATGGGTTTTTAGGCAAATCCACTCCGCCCAAATGTCTAATCAAAGAGCATCTACTGGCGCATGCGAAATAGCTACGCTTCGTTGTCGCGAGGAGCGAGGCGGGTGGCGCGGCGCGCGAAGCCACGTGACTTGCGGCGCTTGCGCTTCACCGCTTCCTTGAGCTGCTGATCGACGTAGCCGATCAGATACTCCTGACAGTTAGCATCGCTCTCCGTATGGCGAACGTAGGTGCCATCGGATTGCATGTCCCAGGCGCATTCGTTGGGCGCGAGCTGGCAATCAAGGATCGCACGCAGCTCCTTGCGCAGCGCGGGATCCTCGACCGGCGCGATCGCCTCGACCCGGCTTTCGAGGTTGCGCTTCATCAGGTCGGCCGAGCCAATGAAATACTCCTCGGAACCGCCGTTGCGGAAATAGTAGATGCGCCCGTGTTCGAGGAAGCGTCCCACGATGCTGACCACGCGCGTGTTCTCCGAAAATCCCGCGAGGCCGGGACGCAGCCGACAGGTGTCGCGAATGATGAGATCGACCTTCACCCCCGCCATCGAGGCGCGATAGAGCGCGCGGGTCACATCGACGTCCTCCAGCGCGTTGCACTTGAGCTGGATAAGCCCGGGTGATGCATCGGAGTGAAGCTTGATCTCACGATCGATTTTCGCGATCAGCGCATGCTTAAGGAACGTCGGCGCCGGCAGGATCTTCTTGTAGATGCGGCCGGGCGCATAGCCGGTGGTCAGGTAATTGAACAGTTGCGTCAGGTCCTGCCCGATAATCTCGTCGCAGGTGAGCAGGCCATAGTCGGCATAGAGGCGCGCGGTGCCCGGATGATAGTTGCCGGTGCCGATATGCGCGTAGCGGCGCAACCCGGTGTAATCCTGGCGCACCACCAGAATCACCTTGCTATGTGTCTTCAGCCCGACCACGCCGTAAGTCACGTGGATGCCGAAGTCTTCGAGCTGTTCCGCGAACTGGATGTTAGCGGCCTCATCGAAGCGCGCCTTCAGCTCGACCACCACCGCAACCTGCTTGCCGTTGCGCGCCGCATCGCACAGATAGCCGATGATCTCGGCGTCGCTGGAGGTGCGGTAAAGCGTCATCTTGATAGCGCGGACCTTGGGGTCTTCGCTCGCCTCGCGCAGAAATCGCGCGACCGAAGTCGAGAACGACTCGTAGGGATGCATCAGCAGGATGGAGCCGGCCTCGCGAATCGAATGAAAGATGTTGCGATGCGTGGGCAGCCGCGGATGGTCCACCGGATGATGCGGCGGATCGTGCAGCGAGGGATCATCGATGGTCGCGAGCTCCATCAGATCGCGCATCTGCATCATCCCGTCGGTGTCGAAGACGTCCTCGCGCTCATCGAGGCCCAGTTCGGCGGCCAACATGCCGCGCCGCGTCGGATCCATCCCCTTGATGACTTCGAGTCGCACGATGGGTGAGAAGCGGCGGTCACGCAGCTCGGATTCAATGAGCGCGAGCAGGTCGTCGGCTTCTTCCTCATCGCGCTCGGTGTTGGCGTTGCGGGTGACGCGGAAAAACTCGCATGAGGTCACTTCCATGCCGGGGAACAGCAGGTCGAGGTTGTCGTCCATCACGTCTTCGAGCGGGACGAAACGATTCTCGGTGCCGACGCGCATGAAGCGCGAGATGCCGTGCCCGATAGGAACCTTGACCCGCGCCATCACCGATTCGGTCTCGCCGGGATTGCGCACCGTCACCAGCAGATTCAGCGACAGGTTGGAGACGAACGGAAACGGATGCGCCGGGTCGAGCGCCTGCGGCGTGACCAGCGGAAAAACATTCTTGATGTAATAATCGCGGAGATCCTTCTGCTGCTCCGGCTTCAGGCTCTGATACGAATCGATCACGATGTTGCAGGCCGCGAGCTCCTCGACCAGCTCGGGCAGCAGCTCGCGCTGACGCGCCTCGATCTCGCGCAGGCGCTCGTAGCATTCGGCGATCTGCTGCTGCGGCGTGCGCCCGTCGGGCGTGAGCTCATGCACCCCGGCGACCACCTGATGCTTCAGGCCGCCGATGCGCTTCATGAAAAATTCGTCGATGGTCGCGCATCCGATAGCGAGGAACTTCACCCGCTCGAGCAGCGGATTGGTGTCGTCTTCGCCCTCGGCGAGCACGCGCTGATTGAACGAGAGCCAGGTCAGCTCGCGATTCAGATAAAGTTCGGGAGAATTGAGATTGCCGTGAGGAAGATGTCCCGCATTATCGGCGAGCGCGGCTTGATGTCCGTCGCCATTGAGCGCGACGCCGTTGGCATGCGCACCGTTGGTGGCCGGCTGCGGCGCGGAAGAGGTCGCGGCAGCTTCGCCGCGCAGCGCCATACTCCTGGATGCGGATGGGGATAAACTCGGATCGCCGGTTTCAGCTCGATCAGCCATAAGCGCGAATCGCCTCGGTTACGGTCGGTTCTTATTATGCGGAAGGTCTTCGCTTGCGCAAATTGTATCATCGTTAACGAATTCCGTCCTTATGCTTTTAGCCGTCTACGATGCCTTATTGCAGCTCTATCAATGCGATCATTGTCGCGTCCGGCGGATTTGGCGATGGATCACTTCTCGGTCTAAAGTGCTTTCGCGAATGATGGAGGAACCTCGATGAGCAATCCGCGCAAATATTGGCAACTGATTATGGCGGCGCCGGGCGACACGCTCGCGCGCATCGTGCGCGAGGCGGAAGACGCCGGCCTCGAAGGCATTTGGGTGCCGCAACTTTACAGCCCGCCGTTCGTGACGCTGGCCGCGGCTGCGATGGTGTCCAAGCGCATCCTGCTCGGCAGCGGCATCGCGCTCGCTTTCACGCGCAGCCCGGTCGAGACCGCGCTTAATGCGCTCGACCTCGACACGATCAGTGGCGGACGCACGGTGTTGGGCCTTGGCACCAGCATCCGCAGTTTCAACGAAGACGTGCATGGCGTGGCGTACGGCAAACCGGTCGCGCATCTGCGCGAGGTGGTGGAGATCGTGCGCGCGGTCACCACCGGCGGTCATCTCGGCAAGCTCGGAAAAATCGAGGGCACCTATCATCAGCACGACCTGCGCGATTTCCGCACCGCCCGCCCGGTGCGCGAGCGCATCCCGATTTGGCTGCCCGCGCTGTTCGAAAATACCATCCGGCTCGCAGCCGAGGTGGCCGACGGCCTCATCGGGCATCCGGTGTGGTCGGCGCAATGGGTCGCGAACGAGGCCTCGCGCACGCTGGCCGAGGCGCTCGCGAAGCACGGCCGCAAGCGCTCCGACCTCAAGGTGAATTTGTGGATTTACACCTGCATCAACAAGGACCGGCAGCGCGCCCTCGATGACGCGCGCGGCACCGTCGCCTTCTATGCGCAAATCGCGCAGTACGAAAAATATTTCGCCGCGCACGGCTTCGGGGACAACGCGCGCGCGATTCGTGAGGCAGCCTCGCGCAAGGACTTCGCCGCGATGAAAAAAGCGGTGCCCGACGAGATGGTGCACACCTTCGCCATCGCGGGCACGCCGGATGAGGGACGCGAGAAGGTCGAGGCCTTTTGGAAGGTGGCTGACTCCATCACGCTGTCGCCGCCCAATTCGTTGATCGATGGCGCGAGCATCGCGAGTTATCAGAAAGCGATCGCGGAAACATTCTACGGGAGGTGACCAACGATCCGGCCGGCCGCGAATTCAATTGCCAAACACCGCCGCCTGGAAATTAGCGAACCTCGGACAACGTTTTCTGAGGACTTCCAAATCAATCTCCTCGACGATTCGGCGCGCAGTTTCGGGGGTGTATCGAGCGTTCCTGGAAATCAGAAGCCTTGCGAGAGCACCTTTGGGATCGCGCTCGCGTTCGGGTGTACGAAATTCCTTCTTCGTTCCTACCACCCGTTGGAGAGCGTTTGGATCTGCGATTAGCCAAGCCTCGAGCATCTCCACAATGACCAGAAGGATAACCGGAAATCTGTATTTCCAGGCCAAGCGATTTTTCAGGGAACTGAGAACTTTTTCGGGGCTGCGACCTTCGGCGTCAGACACTACCAAGACTCGCTCAATACCGGGGGTTCGATTGAGCTCTGCGACTATTCCCGAAAACTTGCCGGAAACCTGTCCTCTGCATTGTCGAGCGATCACTTTGACGCCTTTACGGCAGCGTCTTACCAGGGCAGGAATAGCGACTTCGTCATAGTCACCCTCGACGATCACCGCGATCGTCGGCATTTAAGATCCGCTCAGCGCTCCCGAGAACCAAAGGTCCCCGAGTCCGACTTCCTTGCGGGCCAGGAGTTGCTTGAGATGTTTCTTCGTGGAAGCGCGGGTGAAAATTGTTGCCCCTTGAAATTTTTCGGTTACCACCAGGTCATCTAGCGTCAGCTTGTCAACCAGCAAAGGGGAATGCGTTGTCATAATGATCTGAGGCATGGGAGTTTTCATCTGTCGCTGATTGAGAAGCTCGATCAGGATTTCGAGCAGCCGAGGATGAAGGTAGTTCTCGGGTTCTTCGATACAGATGAGAGGCGGGGTCAACTCCTCTGGCGCTAGAATCAACGAGGTTAGTGCAAGAAACGCGAGTTCACCGTCGGACATCCGCGCGATTCCAGTCGGGCGGTCAAAACCGGCTTCACTGGTGCCAATAGAAATCGAAGATGCGTCAACCGCACCACTCAAATTCCCCCCCGTCGGCGTTAGTTTCGGTTCCTCGGCGGCTTGTACGAATATCTCAGAGATCCCCGGCAGAACATCTCTGCACACCTGCTTGATAGTTTGAAACTCCGGAAAAGCCTGCAGCGTCATCAACCAGGAAGAGAGGTTCTCGCCATGCTCACACAAGCGATGCTCTTTTGCGGGTTTGTTACCTTGCCGCATAAGAGCAGGAATCAAGCTATAGAACTGCCAGTCGCCGACCAATTTACGGAACTCGTAACAGGAGGAAGACTTCTCTCGTCCCATCGATTCCACCGCGAGTTCCATCGGATGGTTCGATCCTCGCCGGGTCGATTTACCGGCGGTTTCGACGATCAGATCATTTGCGGCATTCTCCAGGATGGTTGTCCACTTTCCGCCGCGCTGAACCTCAAGTCTCTCCTCGCAAACTTCTGGATAACCATACTCGTGAGGCTTAACCGAGACGAAGTACTGATACTGCACTCGTTTTGCCCGACTGCTATTCGGATCAAGAAGATCCGCACCAAGCTTGAATTCTATTGGACCCCCGGGCCGTCCTTTCCAGACCACCTGGTCGAACGTTCCACGCTTATGGAACCCAAGGTGAAGGGGCGATTCGTCAGGCCGCGCCGGTAGGCTGAGCGCCTCATGCAGGAATTTGAAACACTCGATCAGGTTGCTCTTGCCGGACATATTGGCCCCGACGAACACGTTTCTCGCTCGAAGATCGAGATCAACATCCTTAAGGCTCAGGAAGTTCCGGACCTTGATATGAGTGATCATTTGGGGGCTCCGCGACGGGCAATTGTAACACGCTTCCGGTGGAGCGCGAGCGTGTCTACGGCGTCGAGGCCTCTTTCACCGGAGGTTTGGTTACCACGATCTTTACCGGCGCGACGCCTTCCTTTTTGGTCAGGCCGATATCTTTCGCCGCATCTTTCGACAAATCGATTTTTCGCCCCGGCACGTAGGGTCCCCGATCGGTTACCGTCACCACCGTCGACTTGCCGGTCTTGAGGTCGGTCACCTTCGCTTTCGAGCCGAGTGGAATCGTCTTGGCCGCGGCGGTGTGGTCGTGATGGTCGAAGGTGTCGCCGTTGGCGGTGGTCTGGCCGTCGAAACCGTCGCTGCCGCCGTAAAATGACGCCTTGCCGGTGATCACCTTCTTCTTCGGCGTCGTGTGATCATGCGTGGTGGTGGATTGCGCGAGCGCGGGACCGCTCGCGAGTAGGCTCAGCGACAAATTCAGGAAGACCGCCGCGCAAAATCCCGCCGCGTGGCCGCCTTTAACCGGATGAGGTATGAAAATCATACAATTAATTACGCCGGACCAGCCCAGCGCCCGCAACCCGCCCGGGAAAATCGGCTGCGATTAGCTCTTGATGAACCTGGCGATGCGCGCGATCACCTCGGGCGCGACATAGTTATCGGCTGGCGGCAGCGACCTGGCCATAATGAGGCGCGCCTTGCGGTCGGCCTCGGAAATCTCGGCAGGTGGCGCATGCAGGTAGCGAAGCTGCCGCACGATCGTCTGCGGTACCGGCATACCCGGCGGCGCGAGCATCACGACGCCATCGGCATGCGCGCGCGTGGCGATCTCCGGCGCGAGCCCCGCGCCGAGACTGTGCCCGATCACAAATACCTTCGCGCGATTAACTTCCGGCTGGCTTCGCAGCAACGTTACCGCGGCGACCGCATCGTCGATGGTTTCGGTATCGACGGTCACAGGTCGCAGGGTGCCAGGATGCGCCCAGGTCCGTTTGTCGTAGCGCAGTACCACGATCCCGTCGGAGCTGAGATCGGCAATGTCCTTGAATGGATGATTCGCGAGAATGTCTTCATCGCGATTTTGCGGACCGGAGCCATGAACGAGGACCGCCGCCGGGAACGGACCCGCGCCGCCAGGGACCGTTAGAGTTCCGCCGAGCGCGCGCTCGCCGCTTCCAATCGAAACTGTGCGGGAAGTGAATGAGGCCGGCCGGAGGTATGGGACCGCCGAAGAGATCGGCTCCGCGACCGCATCGATAAAAAATAGACCGGCAATCTGGCCGGCTGCATTTACCGCAAGCTTAAGTGCGAAGGCTTTCGGCGCGGTTGCGAAATCCAGGTTGACGATCCGCACCATCACGCCGTCGGTTTCGGCGCGGCCCACGATGCGCCATTGCGTAAGCGCGCCGAGCGAAGCGGTCTTCTGCTTCCACAGATCTTCCAGCGCGGCCGGCGGCAGGGCGGATTTCATGGTCTCGTCGAAGTGCTCCTCGGCGCGATCGAACCTGGCGTCGCGAATCGCCTGCAGCATTTGATTAATGCGATCCTCGGCGAGTTTCTGTGCTTCCGGCCTCGCCGTCGCAGGCTTGAAGAAGAGTCCCGAAATCAGCCCGCTCGAATTCACCGCGACCTGCGCCGTCAAGCCGGACGATCGCTCGAAGTGTAAGTCCGCGATGCCAACATCGATGCCATTGACCGCGGTGCGTTCCGCGATGTTAAACGACTCGAGCGGCCCGGTCTGGCTGGTAATCTGTTTCCAGACCGATTCGAGTTTCTCCGGCGGCAGGCCCGCCTTCATGGTCGCGTCGAAGTGCTTCTCGGCGCCGGTGAAGTTTCCCGCCTGGAGCGCGGTGAGAAGTTCGGTGGTTCGTTGATCGGCGAAATCCGCGCGCGCGACACCCGCCGCGATCAGCGCGATCAGCGCGATCAGAATGATCGAGACCATTCCGATAAGCGTGAGGCGCGTCGCCCGCATCATCGATACTTCACGAGCAGCGGCATGCTCAACGCGATGACGAGCGAAGCAAGAATCAGCCCGGTGAAAATCCAGGCTCCGCGATGCGCGAAGTTGAGCGTCCATCCGATGCCGAAACGCTTCTCCACCATCAGCGCCGGGTCGTCGGGATTGTAATAGATGACTCCCCACTTCCAGCATTCATCCGGCGTGCGATCCGACAGCACCGGGCCGTCATTAGTCGCGAGACGCGCGCCGCCCTGCCCGCGCCGCACCAGTTCCAACGCCCCGACTATCATGATCACGAGGAAAAAAGTTACCCCGCCAAAAGCCAGCGTCACGTGCGGATTGAGCGGCAGGAACGCCAGCGCGGCCGACAGATAACTGCCGGCGAGCAGCACGGCGATGCCGAGCCATCGAAAGCGGCGCTCCTCGATCGCGCTGGTTCCGGAGACATTCACCTGGCGCGAGAAGTACCGCATCGCGACGACGGAAAAAGTGCAGATCGCGCACAGCGCGAATTCACTCGCGATGAGCGCGATGAAAATCGCGGCCGTCTTCGGCATCCAGCCATTGGGGTTTCCGGCGAGGTCCCAATGCACCGGCATCGGATTGGGAATTTCATTCCAGTGGGTCCGCATCAGCAGCGCCGCGCACGCAAGCATCAGATAGGGGCCGGCCAGAAGCAGCGCGAGGCCGGGAATCCGCCGCTGCGGTTCCAGCGACGCTTCGCGCGCGCTCGACGAAGCGCTTCGGTACGCGGCGGTCTTTCGATGGGCGATGACAAAGACGCCGAGCGCCGCCAGCAGTTGCAACATCAGCAGCCCCGCACCGAGCAATTCGGCATCGGTCCGCAGCGCCATTGCCATCACCACCACCGTGATCCCGCTGCTCACGATGATGCCGCGTTGATATGCGGCGAGGATTTGGCGCGCCTCCGGCGTTCGACGAAACTCCGGCGCCACCGTCACCGAAAAGAAAATGTCGCGGCGCGTGAGATGCGGCATCGCGTAATTCAGTGCGCCGATCAACAGCACCATCACGATCCAGAAGGTCAACATCGTTCACCCTCCTTTTTTTTCCGCTTCCCCGGCCAGCCGCTGTGCGATGGAATCGAACTCGGCGCGGATGGCGTCGAGCGGCAGGCCGGCGGTGCGCATCTCGGCGATTAGTCCGCGCAACCTTTGCTTCAAGGCGCCGCGTTCGCGGGCGCTCGCATTTGGCCGCGATCTTTCGAGCACCATCGCTCCGCGCCGGCGCTTCAGATCCAGCCAGCCTTCATCGCAGAGCAGCCGATACGCCTCGGCGACGGTGTTGTGATGGACCGCGAGATCGATCGCGAGTTGGCGCACGGTGGGGAGTCGCTCGCCGGGCTTGATTTCGCGCGCGACCAGCTGTTGGCGAATCGCGTCGGTGATCTGCCGATAGGCGGGCACCGGCGAGGAAAGATCGATGCGAATTACACCTCGTCCGCTCATTGTCGTTTGTATGCAGACACTATACAAACGGGCACCGAGATACTCAAGCGAAATATCAAGCAGGCTTATTTCAAAAACTTGATCGGATCGCGAATCAGCTCGGCCTCGATCATTTGACGGAACATCTCGCCGCGAATCTGCTCGTGCAACGCATCATCCAACTCCGCATCGGTGCGCACGCGCAGCATCATGACCTCGAATGCGCCGTCATCGTTTTCGACTGGCCCGACCAAATCGCCCGGCTCACTGGAGAACAGCGCGGCCGCGATTTCTTCGGGAGCCTCGCGCCGCGTCATCTCGCGATGCTCACCGTCAGTCGCGTCCGCTTCCTTCTCCCGCACCGCCAGCATGAACTCCCTGGCCTCACCGGCGGTCGCGAACGCGAAAACCTCGACCTCCGCGGTCGCGTAGTCGTAGCGATCGGAGGCGAAACGATCGCGGACCGCGTCGTCGGCGATGAGGGCTGCCCGGGCATGCTCGACGAGTGCGGTTTCGCGCACGTACTCGGTTACCGACGCATCGTCGAGGAACCTCGAGGCCAGCCACCCGGCTATCTCCGCATCTTCGAAGAGATCGCGGTCGCTGTAGAAGGCGGCCAGGGCGTCATCCAACGCGGCGTCGGTAACGATGATGCGGTTCTTAATCGCGAGCGCAACGGCGATCTTCCGCGCCAGCAGACTCGGCAGGAAATCGGCGCCGGCCCCGAGCTTCAACTCGAGCAGGACGGTGTCGGGACCGATAGTCACGCCGCCGCCAGTTATCCAGCTGTCTTGCGGTTGCTTTTCTTCAGTAGCCATTGATGCCGATAGAGCCGAAAATCCCGCAAAGGACACACATTAACAAAAGATATAGTCTCTCAGCATCGATTTGACGAATACAGACATCTCAGGCACAAGTGAAGTTTAGTGGATATTCATCAGCGCTGCTCGATTCTTGAGTTAGCCAGCCCATTTTCGCTGCTCAGCCGCCCCGAGCAGGAACGCCTCGCGGCGAGGATGACGGAATGCTTTTTGCGCACCGGCGATACGCTTTTCGAGCGCGGCGACCCCGGCGATGCCTTCTATGTGGTCGCATCGGGGCGTGCGCGGGTCATCGGTCAGGATGCCTCGGGGCGGGAGATTTCGCTGTCGGTGCTCAAGCGCGGCGACCATTTTGGCGACATCGCACTGCTGACGGAAGTGCCTCGCACTGCAACCGTCCGCGCGGCTGAAGACTTGGTTCTACTTCGGCTGGATCGGCATGACTTCCTGAACTACCTCGGCGAGCATCCGCATGTGCGGGTCGCATTGGAGCGATTCCTCAAGGATTTCAGCACTCGCGACTTCCTCCGTCAGTTCACGGCGATGTCGGCGGTCCCGGCCGCCTTGCTTCGCCAGGTAATGGAACAACTTCAAGAGCATACGATTCCATCGGGCACCATTGTGGTCCGCGAGGGCGAGCCTGCCGACGCTTTTTACATCGTGCGCGAGGGGATGCTGCAGGCGGTCAAGCGCGACAATGGCACCGAGCACATCGTCAATGCGATCGGGCCCGGCGAGTTCTTCGGGGAACTGGGCCTGATGAACGGCACCGCGCGATCAGCGACCGTCATCGCTCGGTCGGAGACCAAATTGTATGCGCTCTCTCGCGCCGCATTCGAAAAGATCATCGAAGGCGCGCCGGAGTTTCGCAGCCGACTCGAACATGTCGCCGCATCCTATTCGCGCCGCGATGTCCTGAGCGATGTGGCGCCTTCCGCAGGCGCAATCAAACCTGCTTCTGATGAGTCCGCCTCCGAGGATGAACCCGAGGCGCGCCTGGCCTCGCCGCAGCCCGGATGGCGGCGGTTCCTGCGCGCCTATCCCTTCGTCGAGCAGCATGATGAGACCGATTGTGGTGCCGCGTGCCTCGCGATGATTACGAAATTCTATGGCGTGCCGATGGGCGTCGCGCGCCTGCGCGACCTCGCCAATACCGACCAGGACGGCGCCTCGATGTGGTCGTTGGCCCAGGCCGCCGAGACCATAGGATTTCACGCGCGCGGGTTGCAGCTCTCATACGAGGCGCTGACCGCGCTGCTCACCCCGGCGATCGTGCTGTGGGAGGGCTTCCATTACATCGTGCTGTACGAGGCCGGCGATAAGTTCGTCACCGTGGGCGATCCGGGAATCGGCATCCGCAAGATTTCGCTCGACGAATTCCGCCGCAAATGGAGCGGGCGCGCGCTCGAACTGACCCCGACCGAGAAGCTGAAGCGCACGCAGCCTGTGCGTCATTCGTATCGCCGATTTACGGCGGTGCTGCGACCGTATCGCACACTGATGGCGGAGGTCTTCGCGGCATCATTGTTGCTCAATCTGTTCGGCCTCGCGGTGCCGCTGTTCACCCAGGTCATCATCGATCGCGTGGTGGGACTGCATGCGGCGGACCTGCTCAATCTGTTGCTGGTGGGGATGCTCTTCGTGGCGGTCTTTCAGGCCGCGACCAATGGCCTCCGCCGTCAGCTCCTCATTCATATAGCGACGCATGCGGATGTGCGCTTGCTGTCGGATTTCCTGCGCCACGTGATGAGTCTGCCGATGCGATTTTTCGATTTGCGCCGCGTGGGCGACATCATCTCGCGAATCGACGAGAATGAAAAAATCCGCACCGCGATGGTCGGCACCATCCCGGGCCTGATCCTGGATGTGTCATTGGCGCTCGGATACTTGGGCTTCCTCGCGTATTACAACCTGAAGCTGACAATGCTCGTCGCCGCGATAATACCCATCTTCGCGGTACTGACGATTTCCTTCACCCCGGCGCTGCGGCGCAATCGCAAGGAATGGTTCGCCAAGCACGCCGAGCAATGGTCGTATCTCATCGAATCGATTACCGGCATTGCCACCGTCAAGACCATGGCGGTCGAGGCCCCGGTGCGGTGGCGATGGGAAAATCTCTTCGTCGATTCGGTCATTTTTGGCCGCCGCGAGGCCCATCTGGAGAATGCCTACTCGACCATCGCCAACCTGCTCTCCACTTTGGCTGCGGTGCTGATGCTGTGGTACGGCGCGCGCGAGGTCCTTGCTGACCAGATGACGATAGGACAACTCATCGCATTCACGGCGCTCGCAGCCAACCTTATTCAACCTATTCTGCGCCTTAGCGATTCATGGTCCGAGCTGCAGGATGTCCGCAACGCCGTGCAGCGCCTTAACGATGTTTTCGACGCGGCGCCGGAAGACAGCGATTCGCGCACCATGCTCACCCTGGCGCGCCTCGAAGGTGCGATTCGCTTTGAAAACGTGTCTTTCCGTTACACCATCGGCCAGGATCGCCCAACCCTGGCGAATCTGTCTTTCGATATCCGGCCCGGCGAGAAAATCGCCATCGTCGGAAGATCCGGTTCCGGCAAAACCACACTCGCGAAGCTGATTCTCGGGCTCTATTTCCCCTCGGAGGGCAGGGTTTTCATTGATGGTCACGACCTGAAAGCCCTGTCCCGCCGCAATTTGCGTCGCCGCATCGGCGTGGTGCCCCAGGAGGTTTTTCTCTTCAGCGGCACCGTGCGCGAGAACATCGCGCTTGGCGACCCCGATACTTCATTCGAGCGCGTAGTCGCCGCAGCGCAGATGGCGGGAGCGCATGACTTCATCAGCGAAATGGCGCTTGGCTATGACACCAAGGTTGGCGAGCGCGGAATGAGTGTGTCAGGCGGTCAACGCCAGCGCATCGCGCTGGCCCGCGCGCTGCTGCGCGATCCTGACATCCTGGTACTTGACGAAGCGACCAGCGCTCTTGATGTCGAGTCGGAACGCGCGATTCAGGCCAATCTCGACGGCGCGTCACGTGGACGTACAACCATCGTTATCGCGCATCGGCTGTCCACTGTTCGTAATGCTGATCGCATCATCGTGATAGATCGCGGGGCCATCGTGGAGATGGGCAACCATGCGAATTTGTTGGAGAAAGCCGGACTCTACGCGCATTTGGTGGGGCAACAGCTGAGCTTGTGATAACAACGATAGTCCACTATAGAGGTTTATAGCTTAGAAAACGTACCAGAGCGCAAATTCCAGTTAGAACAGCGCTCTAAAATGGCGTATGGCAACAAAGCCGGAAGCGCCCACAGAGGAGAATCTATGGCAGCAAAACCCAAATCCAAACCAAAGAAGATGTCCTCCAAACAAATGAAGAAGACCAAAGGCGGCATCGCGCTCCCGAAAGTCGATATCCCCAGCGTCGAGGCTCCGCCGCGTTCGCGCAGCCTGTCGGTCGGGGCGAATCCCAAACCCTAGCGGCTGCATTCGCCATTTTTGCGCCAGGTGAGTCCGTCGTCACCTGGCGCATTTTTTGGGCGGGCCTATCACCGCATCAGCTCGGCCCCATCCGCGATGAACGATTCATAAACCTGCCGTTCGATCGCCTAATAGCGAGCCAGCGTCCCTTTGACCCGCTGCTCCTCGCCGCGCTCGCGTGCGATTTCGTGCATCTTCTCTTCGATCCACGCCAAGTGCCATAGCTCGTTGGCGCTCACCGCGCTTAGGACTTCGAGCGTGGCGGCATCGACGCCCGCCTATCACGCATGCGCCTGGTAGCGCTCGTGGCGCGACTCTTGTGGCGCGACTCTCCGCAATCAAGGTCAACGCGAGCAGGTCCAGCGGTCCCCCGCGGAATACCAATTCGCATCCCGAGCCGATGCTGATAGCCATCGGCGATCGAAACCGGGATCGCTCCGAGATCGGCAATGCGCTTCGTCCATAGCCACGCATGGCGGGTTTCATCGGCAAGATGACGCGTGAGTTTCGTCTGCGAATCGCGGTCGAGCAAATGTTAATGAAGATTGAGGAGCAAGCGCGCGCCCTGCAATTCGGCGTCACGATAGAAACTCATTATCAGCGCCAGGCGCTCATCTCCGCCTTGCACAATCATCTCCGCCTCGGTCGCAGCCGGCATAGGGGAACCCTCCTCATCGATAAATCAACTTCGCAGGCTGGTTAGCGAGGTGGCCGCCGCGTGCCGAGGGCGTTACTTAAAACTCCTTAACCGTCCATCTCAATTTTGTCCGAATTGTCGCAAGCAATCGCCCTAAGTGGTGCGGATCGCATCAGTGGCGCGAATCGAGGCGGAATTCATCACTTACTCTTCGAATGTTCAACAACCCGTCAACCTTCCATATCGATCACGGTGTATTTCACACCTAGGATGAACCCGGTTGTTCGAAGCGCCCTGATGAGGCCGTCGAGGAATAGCTGTGGCCAGGCATTAAGACATAGCTGCGCCGGAGCGATAATTTGCTACACGCCGACAATCTCTGCCGAAAACGCGACATTTCCCCGCAACACATTTGTATTGTAACCGAAACCTTCCCACCTGAAGTCAACGGAGTTGCGCTGACCTTGTCGCACCTGGTCGAAGGACTTAGGGCACATGGTCACGTCGTCTCGGTCATTCGTCCTCGGCAGCGTACGGTTGAACCTAAGAGTGGTGCCGGCGATCCACATACTAGTCTTGTCCGCGGGTTGCCCTTGCCCGGTTATCGAGGCCTGCAGTTCGGCCTGCCAGCGGGCCGATTGTTGCGTCATAGCTGGACCCAATTCCGCCCCGACGTGGTCTATGTCGCCACTGAAGGACCGCTGGGGTGGTCCGCCGTTGGTACGGCGCAGCAGATGAGGATTCCCGCCTTCAGCGGGTTCCACACCAACTATCATAGCTACTCCCGGCACTATCGCCTCGGCTGCCTCGAGCGCCTGGTGTTTAATTATCTATGCGGCTTTCATAATCGCACGGCGGGCACCCTGGTCCCGACCGCCGACCTGCGCGATAGGTTGCAAACCCTGGGTTTCAAGAATGTCAGCTGCATGGGCCGCGGCGTCGATAGTCAACGCTTTGCGCCTCATCATCGTTGCGGCGAGCTGCGCCGTGAATGGGGAATTTCCGATCGCGGCCTCGCGATCCTTTATGTAGGCCGGCTCGCACCGGAAAAGAATCTCGGAGTTGCAATCGAAGCCTATCGCGAGATGAAGAGGCGGCGCGAGTCGGTCAGGTTCGTCATAGTGGGTGATGGTCCGCTGCGCGCTTCGCTACAAAATGAACATCCCGACTTGATCTTCCGCGGAACTCTTACCGGCAAGTATCTGGCGAAGCATTACGCCTCGGCAGATATGTTTCTTTTTCCCAGCGAGACCGAGACCTTCGGCAATGTAACTCTCGAAGCGATGGCAAGTGGCCTGGTCGTGGTCGCATACAACTATGCGGCCGCGAAGCTCCACATCAAGCATCATGAGACTGGAGTGCTAGTGCCCTACGGAGATTCGAAGGCATTCGTGGATTGCTCGGCCTCGCTGGCCTGGGACTCTCCGGCTATCGGCCTCATCCGGCGGGCGGCTCGCGAATACGTATCCTCAATCAAATGGTCACAGGTGGTCGAGAAATTCGAAATGCTGGTAACCGGGGCCCAGCAGCAATTGGCCGATGGGGGCGATTCGTTCTCCGAAGGTTCGGGAACGATGATGACACCCCGTGGATTGACGCTCGCCGCGCGAGGCGAGGCTTAGCGAGGCTTAGGAGGATTGCTGTGGGAGATTTTGTTCATCGTTCGACGCAGTGTCTAGGTATCAGCGCAACCACTATAAACTGGCAGAGCGGATGGACCTGGGCGATGCTGACGGCCGTGGTGGTACTGGCTGGATTGGCGTTCCGCAAAGCATTTACCCTGGTTCTTACGTACCGAGCCCTTGCGGTCACTCCTACGCTCTCGCGATTTCTTTCCCGCTTCGTTAAATCGCGGGACTACTCGGTCGAGGAATTCATGCGCGCCGATGGCGCCGATCCGCGATGGGCGCAAGTCCGCATGCAGGCGCTTAACCGGCTTGCCGAGGGCTTCCAGGCGAGATGCCCGAAGTCTATCGCATGGGGGAAGAGGTGCGAGAGAGCTTCTCCGACCTCCGTTTCACCGACGCCAATCGGGTGCCTTTTCCCTTCATGCGCACGATGCGCGAGAAGTTTAACCTGTGCGCGGTGGTCGATGCCTCCCAGGGTCCGAAGTTGCGCGACCTCGACGGCAACTGGAGTATTGACGTTAGCGGTTCCTACGGACTGAATGTCGCCGGATTCGATCGCTACAAGGTGTGGGCGGAAAAAGGCTGGGAGCGCGTCAAGGACCTGGGACCAGTCCTGGGACCGCTACATCCGATAGTGGCGGAAAACATCGCGCTTCTGAAGTCCATTTCCAAGATGGACGAGGTGTCGTTTCACATGAGCGGCACCGAGGCTGTCATGGCCGCGGTTCGGATGGCCAGGTTCAACACTCGCAGGAAACTCATCGTGTGCTTTTCCGGCGCCTACCACGGCTGGTGGGACGGCGTTCAGCCAGGTCTCGGCAGCGAACGCGATATAGACGATTGTCTGACCCTTAAGGACATGAGCCCGGCATCACTCGACGTGCTCCGCCGCCGTTCGAATGAAATCGCGGGAGTTCTGATCAACCCGGTTCAATCGTTCCATCCTAACTCTCCGCCACCCAGCGATACGGTTCTGCTCACCAGTGGTGTACGTAAAACTCAAGAATCAACCTCGTCCTATGGTCAGTGGCTCCATCAATTGCGAGAGCTATGCACCTCGCAAGGGATTCCACTGATTTTCGACGAGGTGTTTACTGGCTTTCGCCTGGCTCCGCGAGGCGCGCAGGAATATTTCGGTGTCAAGGCGGACATGGTGGTGTATGGAAAGACCGTCGCGGGTGGCATGCCGATAGGATCTGGTTTGCGGCAAAAAAGAATTGATGCGCCGCTTCGATCCCAGTCATCCGATGCGCATTGCATATGTGGTCGGCACCTTCTCGGCGCATCCGCTGGTGATGGGAGCGATGAATGAGTTTCTAAGATGGGTGGTGACTCCGGAAGCCGCGGAGCTTTACCAAACCGCCAATGCTCGCTGCGAGGAGTGGGCGCAGGCAACCAATCATCAGCTCGTCGAGCGGGATTTGCCAATCCGGGTGATCCATTTCACGACGATCTGGACCGTGCTCTTCAAACGCCCGGGCCGCTACAACTGGCTGCTGCAATATTATCTGCGCGCCGAAGGAGTGACTCTGAGCTGGGTCGGCACCGGACGCTGTCTGACCAGCCTGGATTTCAGCGCCGATGACTACCACGAACTAGGAACCAAAATCGTAAATGCCGCTGACAAAATGAAACGCGACGCCTGGTGGTTGAGCGAAGAACAGCAGCCGGGGATGGAAAAAGCGATGCGAAGTCTCTTTATTCGAGAAATGGCTCGGAAGCCTCGATCCAGGTGCCGCAGCCGATCAAGACCTTTTATGCGGAAATCATGCAGCGCAAGCACGACGACCATCTCGCGTCGCATAGCAATCTGATCAATCAGTTCTTTCACCTGCTGAGTTCCAGCGTTTTCATTTTCTGCTACATTTTCATTTTCTTCGACCTGACCCAGGCCATGTGTATTGGTCTTGCGGCACTGTTTGTCCGCCAATTTGGCCATGCGATTCTGGAGCCGCCGTGCCATGACAAGGAGCAAGCGCTGCTAGGTTTCAACACCCGCGACAAATCCTTCCTGGTTGCGGGATATCTGCTTGCTTCCGGCGCTGCACTTGATTAAGGCCGGCTCGATGTCGCTCACCACGCTGGCTTCGATAGTCTCGCCAGTTGCGCATGAATGGTTCTTCCTGACTGCGGCCGTGGTGCTGGGGCACGTAACTTATCTTGTCTGGAAATTTGATTTCCGAACCTCGATGATCTGGTTCATCAAAGCTGATCACCGATCCTTTCACCGATCTTCCAGCATACTATGACTGTGTGGCTAAGATGTTGGCGCCATCGAGTGCGCAGAAGGCCTAAACGGCGCGGCGTTGGCCTTCCTCCTAGCAGCAGCGCTGCTGAGCCTCGAGCGCATTTGTTATGTCTGGGTTTGGCGATTTCCGGAGTCCTTTCGGACCCTATGCCGAGGCGCGCTTGCGGGCATCCTTGGCCAACCGGTTGACGCGCTGCGGCGCATCTTTTATGGATTCAAGATTCTGCAACTGCTGGTCTTCGTCGGATGGTGCTACCGCTACGGCGATGGCACCCTCCTGCCAGCCAGCGAAAGCCTTGTTCCCCTTGTGGCCGGAATGGCCCTGGTTGCCATCGGCCAGGTATTTAATCTTGGAGTGTTCTTCCGCTTAGGCAACCATGGGGTGTTCTACGGCAACCGGTTCGGGTTTGAAATTCCGTGGAACGAGGCCTTCCCCTTTTCACTGCTCAAGCATCCTCAGTATGTCGGCGCGGTGCTTTCGATCTGGGGCTTTTTCATTGCGATGCGGTTCCCACGGGCCGATTGGTACCTGCTTCCATCCCTCGAGACGGTCTATTACTTTCTCGGCGCGTGTCTGGAGCAGTAGCGGGAAACTAGTGGCCTGTAACCGGTGAAATGGTATCAATACTGATTCGATGTGTGGGGTCGCGGTAGGTCCACTTGATGGGTTTGGGGGCGTGATTATAGTGACCGATGTAGCGCTTAAGTTTGCGCGCCAGATGCTTGACCGAGGTGAAGACTCCGCGGGCAATGACATCGCGCTCGATCTTGGCGAACCAGTTTTCTACCTGATTGAGCCAGGAGGAGTAGGTCGGGGTGTAGTGGAGATGGACTTTCGGGTGGGCGGCGAGGAATTGCCCAACCCGCTTGGTCTTGTGGGCCGAGAGATTGTCGGCAATGAGGTGAATCTCCTTGCCGCGCGGCTGATTGGCGACCAGCTCGGCGAGGAAGGCCACGAACTCCTGGCTGGTGTGACGCGCGGCGGTTTTGCCCACCACCGCGCCGCTCTTGGTGTCAAGCGCCGCGTACAGCGAAAGCGTGCCGTGGCGATAGTATTCAAAACCGTGGCGTTCCAGCCGCCCGGGCGACAAAGGCAACACCGGATCCAGCCGGTCCAGGGCTTGAATGGCGGTCTTTTCGTCTACGCAAAACACCGCCGCATGCTGCGGCGGTTTGACGTACAGTCCGATAATATCGGCTGCCTTAGTCTCAAAGTCGGGATCGTCGGAGGCCATGTAGCGTTCGATCCGATGCGGCCTAAGCCCGGCGCGCTGCCACACCCGCGCCACCATCATGTGGCTGATGCCCAGGTGGCGGGCCAACTTGCGGCTGCTCCAGTGGGTGGAGCCATCGGGCGGAGGTCTGCGGGTCCATTCCAGAATTTTGGCTTCCAGCGCCGGGGTTCGTTTCTCCACCGCGCGTCCGCGGTAGTGCGAGTACAAGCCCGCCAGCCGCTCGGCTTCGAAACGACCCTTCCAGCGACTGATATAGTTGGGGTTGCAGCCCAGCACCTGGCGGATGGCCGAATAAGATTTTCCCTCCACCAGCAACAGGATCAGCCGCGCACGGCGCACATCCTCGGCCGGCAAGGTCCGCGAGCGCATCCTATCCCTCAGTTCCGCGCGCTCACTCGACCTCAAGCGTAACTCCCCTTTAGGCATGCCTCATGATACATGAAGCCCATACCAATGTCACTGTTACAGGCCACTAGCGTATAACTGTCCTGGACTTCTTCGAGACGCTCAGGAAGCGCTCGTCTTGGAAGTGGACTCGAAGTGACTAAGTAAACGATCTGAGGATTCGTTATCATGAGTGAAAACTCTCCTGTCATCATTGTAACAGGGGTTGGTCCCGGGACTGGCGCCGCTATCGCGCGTCGCTTCTCGCTCGGCGGATACCGGGTTGCAATGCTGGCGCGCTCGCGCGAGCGTCTCGATGCACTTCAGCGTGAGATTCCGAACGCCAGGGGCTATCCCTGTGATGTCACCGATGAGACTCAGCTCGATTCAGTGATCGAGGCTGTGCGCCGGGATCTCGGCAAACCGAAAGTCCTCATCCACAACGCCGTGGGCGGTGCATTCGCCAATTTCATGGAGATCGATCCAAAAGTTCTGGAAAGCAATTTTCAGGTCAATACCATGGCGCTGCTGTATCTGGCGCGGCGTCTGGCGCCGGCGATGGTCGAGGCCGGAGAAGGCGCCATCGTTGTAACCGGCAACACTTCAGCCTTGCGTGGAAAACCTCGCTTCGCGGGATTCGCTCCTACCAAAGCGGCACAGAGGATACTCGCCGAATCAATCGCCCGAGAACTGGGACCGAAGGGCGTCCATGTCGCCTACGTTGTGATCGACGCAGTTATCGACCTGGCATGGACCCGCGCGATGACTTCCAAGCCTGCGGAAGACCCATTCTTCATCCAGCCATCCGCGATTGCCGACGAGATTTGGCACGTGGTTCACCAAGACCGATCCGCGTGGTCGTTCAACGTCGAAGTCAGGCCTTTCCAGGAAACGTGGTGAAAGCGATATGAGTCAACTGCGAATTTTTTCGTACCTGCCTAATCCGCGAATCTGGAAGGCAACCATTGTCGCGAGCCTGTGCGGCGTGGACATCGATTTGCGCGGAGTCTCGCCCAAAGAGCTTCAGTCGTGGCTATGGGACTTCGATGCCCGTCCGTTCTCAGCGGCGGACGCCACGGAGGCGAGCGAGGTGAGCGGCCACGCCGGTTTCAAGGGCAAACTCCACAAGACTGCCGCCTTTCTCCGGGCGCACCCGTTTGGCACCGTGCCGGCGGCGTTCAGCCCTGATGGCCAAGTCGGAATATTCGAATCCAACAGCATCATGCGCGCGGTGGCGAGACTAGGTGATGACAAGCTCGGCTTGTATGGAAAAGATCCATATGAATCATCGCGGATCGACAGCTTCCTGGATGCAAGCCTCGTGTTCGCCCGAGATTCGCAGATCTATCTGCTGGCACTGGGCAGCCGTTCTCTTTCGGAGGAGATTTATTCTCGAGCCCGCGATGCCTTCACGATCTATATGACCGGGATCAACGACGCATTGTCGGCCGACCGAGGGTTCATCGCAGGCGACCACCTGACCTTGGCCGACGTGTGCTTCGTCGCTGAGTTCGCGCTGTTCCATAACGAGAAGCCGCGTGCTCAGGATCTGGAGAGGCGAGGACTAGTGGCCTGTAACAGCTGAATCGAAAGTAGGGATGATTCGGTGTGAGAGGTCGCGGTAGGCCCATTTGATGGGCGCGGCGTGTCGATTGTGATGACGGATGTAACGCATGAGCTTGCGCGCGAGGTCGTTGACCGAGGTGAAGACGCCACGGGCGACCACATCGCGCTCGATGCGGCCGAACCAGAGTTCAACCTGATTGAGCCACGAGGAATAGGTGGGAGTGAAGTGCAGATGCACCTTGGGATGATCGGCCAGGAACTGCGCGACCCGCTTGGTCTTATGGGCCGAGAGGTTGTCGGCGATGATGTGGATCTCGCGAGTCGTGGGTTGCAGGGCAACAATCTGGCCCAAGAAGGCCACAAACTCTTCAGTGGTGTGGCGCGCAGCGGTCTGTCCCAGAACTTCGCCGCTTTTGGTGTTGAGCGCGGCGTACAGCGAGAGCGTACCGTGCCGATAGTACTCAAAGCCGTGGCGCTCGGCCCGTCCAGGGCTAAGCGGCAGCACCGGGTCGAGGCGATCAAGCGCCTGGATCGCAGTCTTTTCATCGACACAGAACACTGCCGCGTGCTGAGGCGGATTGACGTAGAGCCCGATCACATCGGCGGCCTTGCGCTCGAAGTCGGGATCATCCGAGGCCATGTAGCGCTCCAAGCGATGGGGTTTAAGCCCGGCGCGCCGCCAGACCCGCGCGACCATCATATGATTGATCCCCAGCGCCTGTGCCAGCTTGCGGCTGCTCCAGTGCGTGGAGCCATCATTCGGTGCGCGCCGGGTCCAGGCCAAAATTCGGGCTTCCAGCCGCGGCGTGCGCTTGCTCACCGGCCGCCCCTGATGGCGGGCAAACAGACCCGCCAGCCGCTGCTGCGCAAAGCGGGCCTGCCACCGCGCGATGTAGGTCGAACTACAGCCCAAGGCCTGCTGGATGACCGACCATGATTGACCTTCGGCCAGCATCAAGATCAGCCGCGCGCGCCGCACGTCACCGGCACGCAACACCCGCGAGCGCACTCGCGCTTGCAGTTCCTTGTACTCGGGCCGTGACAGTCGGAGGGTTGTTCCAAGCATGCCGACTGATAACATATTCTACTGTCATTTTCAATGTTACAGGCCACTAGATCCGATTCTGAATGCGAAAGTCGCCGAGCGGTTTCCCTATGCTACTGCTCATTTCGCGAGGCTCTCCAGACATCCCGCGTTCGTTCCCGACGTGGCCCCGTATATGGAGAAGATCGAGCGGCTATAGCGTGAGGCGACTTACAGGCCGTAGCGAAAGACTGTCGGCGCAATTCGTCTTCGGAAGTAAATCCGGACGGTGGAGAAGACGAGACACTCCACCAACTTCGCAGGTTTGTACGATCTCAACTGACGACAGGAGACCATCATGAGCGAGAAAGAAGAATTCGAGAAGTTGCCGGATGCGATGCCGAAGTGGATCAAGGACCACGTGGACCTTTATCTTTCCGACCCCGAGAAGGCTCACCTGTGGGACTCGACTATCGGCGGCGGACCCGGCCCGCTACCGACTTTGCTGCTGATCGCGCGCGGAGCGAAGACCGGAAAGCTCCGGCCTCTGCCGCTCCTCTACCAGGAGATGGATCAGAGCTACCTCGTTATCGGCTCGAGGGGCGGCGCGCCGACGCATCCCGGATGGTACGTCAATCTGAAGGCGAATCCGGAGTGCGAGCTCAGGGTCGGCTCGAAGCGGATGCGCGCGCGCGCACGGACGGCGAACGGCGACGAACGAACGTGCGGCTGGCAGAAGATGGCGGCGATGTATCCGCCGTACGACGACTACCAGAAGCGCGCGGGTTCGCGGCAGATTCCGGTGGTGGTTCTCGAGCCGCTTGGCCCGGCCTGATCGCGGGGCGGTATTTTTTCGCGCCGATCGCTTCGAAATTTTGCAGCATCGGACAGTCGTCACTTCTAATTTGGAACCTTGCTAAATGCCGGGGGTTGTGCAAAAATTCCTGTGCAGTGCGCTGGCAACAAATCGACACGATGACCTGCTCACTCGCCCGAACACTGTCGGTGATCGGCGACCGGTGGACAATGCTGATAATCCGCGACGTCTTTTTCGGTATCCGCAGGTTCGACGCGATTCAGCAGGATTTGCAGCTCACGTCGCATCGCCTGTCAGATCGCTTGCGCAAGCTGGTGGGCGACGGTGTGCTTCGCCGTGTCGAGTACGAAAAGCGGCCACGTCGATTCGAGTATCGCCTGACGGACAAGGGGTTTGATCTCTATCCTCTGATGGCCACCATGACCGGGTGGGGTGATCGCTGGATGGCAGGACGCGCCGGAGCGCCGGTGGAATTGGTTCATCGGCCTTGTGGGCACTCGATTAAGCCAGAACTCATATGTCCAACCTGCAAATCGAAAATAGATGCCCGCGAGATGAGCGCTCGGCCAGGCCCCGCACTTAAAGATCGCGCCCTGCCTGGCCAACCTGCTCCATCGCAGCGCCGGAAGATCGCTCGTACATCCGCAAAGACCGCTTGATTGCTGCTGCTCGAAATCTGTTTCCGATTCCGACGCGACGCGCCAACAAGTAGGATAAGCAGCGCCTAAGGCGCACGCCGGCCTCATCAGTTCCCCGAGCGCCAATCTAGGCTGAAATCGAACATATCAAACCTGATGGGATGGACCGCAGCCTGCGTTGGCGCGCCTAAAGAGAACGCGCTCAGTTGCCTGCGTGTTACTGCGCTGGCCCTTTCATCTTCAGCGGTGCGTAGTAGTGCTTGTCCCCGAGTTCCCTCACCTCGGCGAAGAATTCCGCCCCCGCGGATTTGCCGGCCTGTTCCAACTCCCAAGTCTGCCGCTTGAAGCTCCAGCTCTCCGGACGCAGGCGGCGCGCCTCGGCGAAAAATTTCAGCGCTTCGTCGCGATGGCCCTTCTCAAACAGGTACTCGCCGAGGCGAAAGTTGGCCATCGCGAGCGCATCTGAGTCGTTGGGTCCGACTGCTCTCCGGCGCGCCTCCTCTTCAGAAAGCACGAATTCACTGCGATCGCTTTTGGCCACCCAGTCCCGTATTGCATCGATATATGCGCGCCGCAGCCGCTTGCCTGCGTCGGTCGCGGGCTTCGGAATCTGAAAGGTCTTGGGATCCATGGCGCGAACAATTTCTTCGGCCACTCCGGCGGGCTCGGCCGGTCTCACGACCCGTCCTTTCTCATCGATCCAGACCACCATCGGCACATTGATAAATTCGTAGAGCTCGCCGGTGATGTGCTTCTGATCGATCAGACACGGATACTGCGGGATCCCGGCGCGGCTCGTGAAATCGTCGTCCCACCTCATGCCGTCTTTCATCAGCTGCGGGAGCTCGACTGATGCGGGCCGGATGAAATCCCGAACGGCCGGCGCACCGGCGCTGTCGAGCGCGACTGCGATAATCGTAAAACCTTGATCCTTCAGTTCCTCGTAAAGGCCCTGCCAGACCGGCAGGTCATGGCGGCATCCTCACCATGAGGCCCATGCGGCGAGGAGCACCTTCTTGCCGCGATAGTCGGACAGGCGATGGAGCTTGCCATCGAGATCGGGCAGCTCGAAATCGGGCGCCTCGAGGGAGGCGAGAGTAGCGCGTCGGGTCGACGCCGCTTCGCCAAAATACCATACGCCGTTTTTGTCATCGTGAACGACCGGTTGACCGAGATGGCGCGCGAGTGCCGCGAGGTTGAATTCCCGCCCGCTGTCGCGAACGAATTCGGGTGTGTGCGCCGGCGGAATCGGAATGCAGACGTCGCCTTTGCACGCACCTTCAGGCTTCAGTTCCCATCCGCTTGCGTTGGTCAGGTCGGC
The DNA here is from genome assembly GCA_963761255.1 of uncultured delta proteobacterium. Classification (GTDB taxonomy): domain Bacteria; phylum Desulfobacterota; class Binatia; order Binatales; family Binataceae; genus DATGKG01. The sequence continues at coordinate 365,328 of CAVXGH010000004.1, read as the reverse complement.
GTTGCTGAGCCACAGGTTTAGGCCTTCAGCTTTGGCGCCGTCGATCTGAGAAATGCGGCCTGCATAGATGATATCGGTCGCCATGTCGTTTTCCTCTTTCTCGGGATACTGCATCGTCGCTCTTGTGCAAAACGTCGCAGAATCTCACCCGCTGTTAAGGTGAGTACGGAACTTTCGTCATTATTTGCAGAACTTCCTCCTCGAGAAGCTCCGGTAGGTGTGCGGCCCAGCGAACAAAGTCAGCATCCTTGCTGGCCACCGCGAGTGTAGAAGGTACGGCATTCGGATCACGGATCTCCCAGAGATCGATGACAGTATTCAGGCGTCCGATTGCGTTCTCGTAAGCCCCGACCAGCTTCCAGCCGGCCTTTTCAAGCACCGGCTTGAGATGACCCATCACCTCGTAAAATTTTCGCTGCTGACCGTATTTCACCTTTAGGGTAGCCAGAAGGTAGTAGCTCATTTAGTAACCTCGTATTTTAGGTCGATAAGTCTCACAAACTCGATCAACCGAGCGAGCGTAGCGGGTCCGTGCCGTCCCAGCTACGATGGGCCTCGCGCATCATTTTGAAGAACTCACGCGTGCCCGGAGCCGGCTTGAGCACTTCTACTACCGAGCCGGGTCCCCCGCCTGAGTCAACATAGATGACTTCGCCACCACCCGGGACCAGCGCCTCCTGCAGGAAGGTTCCTCCCACTGTCTCGCAAGTGCTCCGGGTGGCGTTCATATCATCGACCAAGACGCAGACATGATGCAGACCTTCGCGCCCTTCATCGCGCCAGGCCTTAAAAATTGAAGGAGCCTGGTTGTGCTGGCGGATGAGTTCGATTTGCATATCGCCCCAGTAGCCCAACATGATCGAGAAATCGATTTCACTGGGTTCTCCGCGATATCGAGTGCGCTCATACAAAGTTGATCGGCTGACCTGTAAGCGCCGGAGAGAAAATCCCTCAGTGAAGTGGCCGGATAAACCGGTCGCGCCGGAGTAAAACTCCGGCACGCGATAGCCTTCATCCCGGAGGGTTGAAGGCGGAGGGATGAAAGGCGTGGAACTGTATGGGCAGGTGCGACGAGCGGTTTATGTTGAGGGGTTGAGCCGGCGCGAGGCAGCGCGGCGATTCGGGATCGACCCGCGGACGGTGGCGAAGATGCTGACGTTCTCGGTGCCGCCGGGATACCGGCGGGGCCGGCCGCCGGCGCGGCCGAAGCTGGACCCGTACCTTGGGATAATCGATCGGATCCTGGTGGAGGATAAGGGCCAACCGGCTAAGCAGCAGCACACCTCCAAGCGGATCTTCGAGCGGCTGCGAGATGAGCACGGCTATGCGGGCGGGATCACGGTTGTAAAGGACTACGTGCACGAACGCCGGGAACGGCAGCGCGAGATGTTCGTGCCGCTGCGCCACGACCCGGGACACGCGCAGGTTGACTTCGGCGAAGCGCTGGCAGTGATCGGCGGAGAGGAGCGGAAGATCCACTTCTTCGCAATGGATCTGCCGCACAGCGACGGCTGCCTGGTGCAGGCCTATCCGGCGGAAAGCAGCGAGGCCTTCTGCGAGGGCCATCGCGTCGGCTTCGAGTTCTTCGGCGGCGTCCCGCGCTCGATCTTGTACGACAACCTCAAGCTGGCGGTAGCGCGCATCCTGGGCGATGGCCGCCGGTTGAGAACGCGGGTCTTTAGCGAGCTGCAGTCCCACTACCTGTTCGCCGACCGTTTCGGACGACCAGGAAAGGGTAACGACAAGGGCAAGGTCGAAGGGTTGGTGGGCTATGCGCGGCGCAACTTCATGGTCCCGATTCCTCGCGCCGCCAGCTTCGCCGAGCTCAACGCACATCTGTTGGAGTGCTGCCAACGCCGGTTGAACGACCGGCTGCGCGGCCACGATGAGACCATAGGCGAGCGGCTGGTGCGGGACCGCAGTGCGTTCCTGCCATTGCCGGCCACTCCTTATGAGGCCTGCGAGAAGAGAGCAGTCCGGGTCAGCTCGCTCTCGCTGGTGCGCTATCAGAGCAATGACTACTCGGTGCCGACCGCCTATGGCCACCGCGAGGTGCTGGTCCGCGGTTACGTCCACGAGGTCGTGATCGCGTGCGCGGCGGAAGAGATCGCTCGCCATCCGCGCTCCTACGAGCGCGAAGACTTCATCTTTGATCCGCTGCACTATCTGGCGCTGCTGGAACGGAAGATCGGCGCGCTGGATCAAGCTGCTCCGCTGGTCGGCTGGGCCTTGCCTGACGAGTTCGCGACCCTGCGCCGTCTGCTTGAGGCCCGCCTGGGCAAGCCGGGCAAGCGCGAGTTCGTGCAGGTGCTGCGCCTGCTGGAGGTGTTCCGCACCGATGATGTATCGGCCGCGGTGAGAGAAGCGATCGCGCGCGGAGTGTTAAGCTTCGATGCGGTCAAGCATCTGGTGCTGTGCCGCATCGAACGGCGACCGCCGCGGCTGAACCTCGAGATCTATCCCTACTTGCCGCGGGCGACGGTGGCGGCCACCCAGGTCAGGAGCTATCTCAGCCTGTTGGCGGGAGCAGCGTCATGAGCGATACACCACAGGTTCTACTCGCTCATCACCTTAAAGCACTTAGGCTCCCAACCTTCCTGCGTGAGTATGACAAGTTGGCGCGCCAGTGCGCCGCCGAAGGCGTCGATCACTCGCGCTACCTGTTGCGGCTGGCCGAGCTTGAGATGATCGACCGGGAACGACGGATCGTCGAGCGCCGGATCAAGGAGGCCAGGTTCCCAGCAGTGAAGAGCCTCGACAGCTTCGACTTCATCGCCATCCCATCACTCAACAAGACCCTGGTGCTGGAACTGGCTCGCTCAGAGTACGTCACCCGCCGCGAGAACGTTATCGCGGTCGGCAACAGCGGCACCGGTAAGACCCACATTGCTCTAGGCCTGGGGCTGGCCGCCTGCCAGAAGGGTCTCGCGGTCGGCTTCACCACTGCCGCGGCCCTGGTCAACGAACTGCACGAAGCGCACGACGAAAAGCGCCTGCTGCGATTGCAGCGCCAGTTAGCCGGTTACAAGCTGCTGATCATCGACGAGCTGGGTTATGTGCCGCTCTCCCAGACCGGCGCCGAGTTGCTGTTCGAGGTCTTCAGCCAGCGCTACGAGCGCGGCTCGATCGTCGTCACCAGCAACCTGCCGTTCGACGAGTGGACCGGTGTGTTCGGCTCCGAACGACTGACCGGCGCGCTGCTCGATCGCCTCACCCACCACGTTCACATCCTCGAGATGAACGGCGACAGCTTCAGGCTTAAGCACAGCAGAGGTCAGATCGCACAAGAGCTTCCAGCGCAAGAACCCGACTGACCCACCACCGGATAAGCTCAACCTTTAGTTCCACAGACGGGCGAGGGGGAAAGTCCCCCTCGCACACCCCCTGACCGAGCCCAGCAGCACCTCCACCCCGTCCATAGGTGATGCACTTTTACTCCGGCCAGGTGATGTACTTTTGCTCCGGCGTTGACAGACACTCCTTGCAGACATTTGAAAGGGACTGCCCTGATCGAATCGGCCTATCACGAAAGCTGATTCGTGATGTGCCCGCAAGCGAACTGTAAAAATCCGGCTGGCCGATTACCAATTGAGCGGGAGCGCCGTTCAAGAGAGAAGACGCGCTCATATACCCGAGGACGCGGTTGTTAGCATTGTCCGACACGTAAACGTGCCCGTCCGTATCGACTGCTACTCCGCCGGGTAGAGAGAGTCCGCTCGGACCTCCGAAGTTGCCTTCACTGTGATTCAGATCTATTTGACCGAGCTCGCGATCCGCAGTCTGATTCTGGGTAGTCGCAAGAACCTTGGAAAGCGCCAAACACAATCCTAGGGCGATTGCGGTTGTTCCGAGTAGAGACCTTGCGAGACCGCGTCTATAGAAAGGCAGCGTCAAATTTAATTCCCCCTCAATGCCGAGCTCAGACTATACTAGAAATCGTCACACTAACTGGTGGTAAGCAACTTGCCCGAGTGCGGCGCATGGGATCTCGTTAACCGCGTAGTCTACCACCGACACCTGCGCGTGCTCGCAAACCCGGTTGCGAAGTGGACAAAGAGTTCTCAAGCGGGTAGAGCTCTACGGACCCATAGCCTCATCTCCGGTTTGCCGCGGCTACGATTTGTTTTCGAAATACGAACCAGGCGCCTTCCGATCGTAAGCGCCTCGCTTCATTGCTTGCAAAGCGCTGCGAGCGGATCGACTACAAATGTCTGCCATGCGTCGATGATTTTGGCCTCGAGCACCGAATGTAATTCATCGCGATCCTTCGTCTCGAACCAGCCTCTAATGTAAGAAGCAACATCGGCACGATAACCAGGCCCACCTCCCCAACGCTGCTCGCAAGTGAGCCAAAGAGTATCGTCGTCATTCAAAGCTGGCCGATAAGTCTCCGCGCCTGATACTTCAACCGCGTCGATGAAATCCTTCTGCCATTGCACGGCATTTGTCCTTACTTCTTGAAGAAACTCGTAAGCAGGCGTTAACTCGGGATCGCAGAGCATATTCTGAAGTAGGGCTTCCAGATCGTTTAGTATGGATTGGCTTCGCCTCTTGGCTTCGGATGCTGCTCCAACCCCTAGATAGTAGTAGATATCTAGGTTGCGAAAAGTACCTCGCCGGCGGGTGGAAGCCCAGACAGTGCGCGCGTTTAGGGTTTCAAAAGCTGTAGTCACTTCGTGATGAGGCGGGCGAACCTGAGCCCGAAGCTTTTGAGTTTGCAGAAATATTTTAAGGCGTCTGGTGACCTCCTTACGCACCAGCACCACCGCTTCTGTCTTATGGTGTTTGATCAATGTGCCAATAGTGTTGCTTAGGGATTGGACGCGATCGATCCACAACTGTCGCATACGAGCGAGCGAGTCGGAGAGTGTCACCGCCATGGCACTAGCATCATCCGAAGCTGCGTTGAAGAATCTTACCGGAATGCCTCCCGCACCGATTCTGCTCAACGCATTCTCGACCTGTTCGAGCTTGAGGTCGTAGCCTTCCTGATCGGACTCAACTCTCTGGCCGTTATCGTACTTCATAGTAAGAGCCTCTCCAGGGCGGGAGAGTACAAAGAGAAGCACACGTTCGGGAAATACCCGTTCGGAACCCGTTTGAATTGCCTGCTCAATGAATCGCAGCATGGTCGGATCCGGTGCGTTATTGAAAGTCGAACAGATCACGGTGAGGGTCCGCGGATCATCTAGACGCGATTTTAGATCAGGCCGAAGCGCGGTCTCGTTAACACCTTTCGTATCGATGAAAGAGATCTCAAACTGCGACTTACGCACAAGCGGCTCCGACTTCAAAACATCGATTCGACGCGGGAGAGAAACCGTCGGCAATCGCCCATTGTTTACTTTGGTAAACGTATCGCGTAGCCATTTCAGTTGCGATTGTTGGCTTGAGGGCCCTTCGTACCAGATTTCCGTCTGGGTCCGGTCCTTGAGTTTGAGTCTAGAAGTCACCGCCGAGCGCAATTGGTCTAGGCCTTTGAGTTCTTTAGCGAGATCCAAAGCTGGATCGATCGTAGTTCGAGTCCCATCGGAGTCCTTCACGCTTTTTCGCGTCAGTTCCGACATGTTTCTGATGGCGCGTTCTAGTTCCTCACTGACTCCTTTTTTGAGCTCCTGCTGTTGACTCTCCGGGTCGAACGCTGCTGAGTATACGCCGGCACAGAAGTCCGAAATTGCAGTGTAGATCTCTGAGTCCGATTGCGGCTCAATGATCAATCCCAGGGCGGGTCCCTTCTGTAGGCGAACCTCACAAAGAGTTGTCCTGCCCCCCCCACCTCGAGTGCGACTCGTTGCATCAGCGAATCACTGACGTTCGGAAGTACCAAATCGGCGATGAAACACAGAGCCGTCGTTTTGCCGACGCCAATATCACCCAAAAAAGCGACGTCATGTCTGAGGTCTGAAAGATAGTCGAAAGCCCGCCGGAGAGACTGAAGATGCATATGAACTTCGGCTCTGAGTGCGACTGGAAGGTCGTGTGTGCGTTCGAATGAATCGAGCGACTGCGCCAATTCTTCGATCTGTTGCAAAACGTCAATTTGCGGATTCTTGAACGCGTCCGGCTGTCGGAAATATCTCCACGGTGTATCCAAGAACCTGAGAAAGCTGTTCGCTTCAGGCGAGTTTATAGCTTTCAGGTAGGCTCGTACCTCAGCAACGGTTGGGGCGCTCTCCGATTTTTCAATACGGGAGACACGGCTTTGATCAGTCTGAAGACTTTGAGCAATCTCTGCCTGCGTTTTGCGCGAGTCGAGTCGCAGCTGAGCCAACGCAAATCCGACATCCTTTGGTAATTCGTTCAAGGTTGGTTCCTCCAGTTCAGGGATTCAGTACCCGTTTAGTCCTGTGGCCAACCGTTATGATTCGCCCCTCGACTTTCACCGCATACGAATCGAGTTCGTTCTCGAACTTTGCCATCGAGCGGGCTCCTATGTATTTCCGCAGCCGTTCGCGACTCGCTTTGGTGAAATAAAAGACCTCGGCTTGGTTTACAAACTTCCGTTCCCCAAACATCAAGAGCCACTCCAGCACCAAGGGGGAAATCCCCCGTTGTCGCAGGCGGTCCTGAGAATGACGAGTACATCCGTATCCCTTCGATATATGCGCCATCATCCACCTTGATTATCTGCATAAATACGATGTTTCTTTGGAAGAGTCAAGTAGATATGTGAAATAAATTGGCCAGTCACGGAGCATATTAATCAAAAATCGGCGATTGTGGGACGAATTTATGAGATTGCTCCTGGAATAATAGTTGAACCACCAGCGTCAGGTTTGTCAACGCCGGAGCAAAAGTACATCACCTGGCCGGAGTAAAAGTGCATCACCTATGGACGGGGTGGAGGTGCTGCTGGGCTCGGTCAGGGGGTGTGCGAGGGGGACTTTCCCCCTCGCCCGTCTGTGGAACTAAAGGTTGAGCTTATCCGGTGGTGGGTCAGTCGGGTTCTTGCGCTGGAAGCTCTTGTGCGATCTGACCTCTGCTGTGCTTAAGCCTGAAGCTGTCGCCGTTCATCTCGAGGATGTGAACGTGGTGGGTGAGGCGATCGAGCAGCGCGCCGGTCAGTCGTTCGGAGCCGAACACACCGGTCCACTCGTCGAACGGCAGGTTGCTGGTGACGACGATCGAGCCGCGCTCGTAGCGCTGGCTGAAGACCTCGAACAGCAACTCGGCGCCGGTCTGGGAGAGCGGCACATAACCCAGCTCGTCGATGATCAGCAGCTTGTAACCGGCCAACTGGCGCTGCAATCGCAGCAGGCGCTTTTCGTCGTGCGCTTCGTGCAGTTCGTTGACCAGGGCCGCGGCAGTGGTGAAGCCGACCGCGAGACCCTTCTGGCAGGCGGCCAGCCCCAGGCCTAGAGCAATGTGGGTCTTACCGGTGCCGCTGTTGCCGACCGCGATAACGTTCTCGCGGCGGGTGACGTACTCTGAGCGAGCCAGTTCCAGCACCAGGGTCTTGTTGAGTGATGGGATGGCGATGAAGTCGAAGCTGTCGAGGCTCTTCACTGCTGGGAACCTGGCCTCCTTGATCCGGCGCTCGACGATCCGTCGTTCCCGGTCGATCATCTCAAGCTCGGCCAGCCGCAACAGGTAGCGCGAGTGATCGACGCCTTCGGCGGCGCACTGGCGCGCCAACTTGTCATACTCACGCAGGAAGGTTGGGAGCCTAAGTGCTTTAAGGTGATGAGCGAGTAGAACCTGTGGTGTATCGCTCATGACGCTGCTCCCGCCAACAGGCTGAGATAGCTCCTGACCTGGGTGGCCGCCACCGTCGCCCGCGGCAAGTAGGGATAGATCTCGAGGTTCAGCCGCGGCGGTCGCCGTTCGATGCGGCACAGCACCAGATGCTTGACCGCATCGAAGCTTAACACTCCGCGCGCGATCGCTTCTCTCACCGCGGCCGATACATCATCGGTGCGGAACACCTCCAGCAGGCGCAGCACCTGCACGAACTCGCGCTTGCCCGGCTTGCCCAGGCGGGCCTCAAGCAGACGGCGCAGGGTCGCGAACTCGTCAGGCAAGGCCCAGCCGACCAGCGGAGCAGCTTGATCCAGCGCGCCGATCTTCCGTTCCAGCAGCGCCAGATAGTGCAGCGGATCAAAGATGAAGTCTTCGCGCTCGTAGGAGCGCGGATGGCGAGCGATCTCTTCCGCCGCGCACGCGATCACGACCTCGTGGACGTAACCGCGGACCAGCACCTCGCGGTGGCCATAGGCGGTCGGCACCGAGTAGTCATTGCTCTGATAGCGCACCAGCGAGAGCGAGCTGACCCGGACTGCTCTCTTCTCGCAGGCCTCATAAGGAGTGGCCGGCAATGGCAGGAACGCACTGCGGTCCCGCACCAGCCGCTCGCCTATGGTCTCATCGTGGCCGCGCAGCCGGTCGTTCAACCGGCGTTGGCAGCACTCCAACAGATGTGCGTTGAGCTCGGCGAAGCTGGCGGCGCGAGGAATCGGGACCATGAAGTTGCGCCGCGCATAGCCCACCAACCCTTCGACCTTGCCCTTGTCGTTACCCTTTCCTGGTCGTCCGAAACGGTCGGCGAACAGGTAGTGGGACTGCAGCTCGCTAAAGACCCGCGTTCTCAACCGGCGGCCATCGCCCAGGATGCGCGCTACCGCCAGCTTGAGGTTGTCGTACAAGATCGAGCGCGGGACGCCGCCGAAGAACTCGAAGCCGACGCGATGGCCCTCGCAGAAGGCCTCGCTGCTTTCCGCCGGATAGGCCTGCACCAGGCAGCCGTCGCTGTGCGGCAGATCCATTGCGAAGAAGTGGATCTTCCGCTCCTCTCCGCCGATCACTGCCAGCGCTTCGCCGAAGTTGACCTGCGCGTGTCCCGGGTCGTGGCGCAGCGGCACGAACATCTCGCGCTGCCGTTCCCGGCGTTCGTGCACGTAGTCCTTTACAACCGTGATCCCGCCCGCATAGCCGTGCTCATCTCGCAGCCGCTCGAAGATCCGCTTGGAGGTGTGCTGCTGCTTAGCCGGTTGGCCCTTATCCTCCACCAGGATCCGATCGATTATCCCAAGGTACGGGTCCAGCTTCGGCCGCGCCGGCGGCCGGCCCCGCCGGTATCCCGGCGGCACCGAGAACGTCAGCATCTTCGCCACCGTCCGCGGGTCGATCCCGAATCGCCGCGCTGCCTCGCGCCGGCTCAACCCCTCAACATAAACCGCTCGTCGCACCTGCCCATACAGTTCCACGCCTTTCATCCCTCCGCCTTCAACCCTCCGGGATGAAGGCTATCGCGTGCCGGAGTTTTACTCCGGCGCGACCGGTTTATCCGGCCACTTCACTGAGGGATTTTCTCTCCGGCGCTTACACCGGCGTACTGGAGAACCGATTGCAGGATAATCCGTGCGGTCTCACTCATTCCTAGAACCAAACGGGCGAGTTCGGCAAGAACCCCAGTGCCTGCGCTAATCAGCATCAGCACTGGCAAAAGGACCGCTATCCGTTTGACTAGCTTCATAATCCGCGCGGGTTCGGTCGCCTCGAAAGGCCGAATCTGCGTTCCAGCAGCAGATTCGCCAACGGGTTCTGCGCGCGGCTCTCCGAATGACGGAGACGGTTGTGGACTCGCGTGAGTGGCTTCGTATGATTTGTCTGAGGAATAAGGCTTTCCGCAACTTCTGCAAAAAGCGTCGTCAGGCGAGACTCTCGCGCTTCCGCATCGGCCGCAGAAAGAAGTAGCCACAGACCTTCTACGCCTAAAGCGACGACGAATTATATCAGTCGCCTTGAATGCGAGAGCGAGACCGGCGATTGCAGACAACGGTCCGAGCAAGTTTGTAGGCGGATTTAGCCCGGTAACCGCCCTGATCATCACGAACACGAAGCCAAAGAACACGCCAGCTATAATCGAGCAGATCGCGAACGCAGTAAGGCCCAGCGCTGCGAGAATCAGCCTCGACCTCATCTCAACTCCCTCGAACTAAAGCACCGCGTTCGTATCTCACCTTCTGGTCTCCCAGGCTCGCTTTTTCCGCTTCGACTGCTTCCCGGATTTGGTCGAGAGTTCGCGCCTTGCGAGCCGAGCCCTGCGTTTCGATCTCCTTCAGGAGGCAACTGGCTGCGCCAAAAACATGTGAAGTCCGCACCACTCGACAGCTAGCAATGCGTATCTGAGCCGCCACTCCTCGCAGAGTGCGGACGTTCGGCCGTGCCTCCAAGCCCAGCGAGACACGTACGGAATTCCGAACGCAGCGTCAAGCCTCCTCTGATACTCGGGGTCGGCATGGATGTGGCTGCGCTCTTTCGGCGGCGCCTGCGAAAGCTGATCTTGTCGAAATATCGGTCCCTAGACCGCTTTTACCTGGAGACCGACTTTTCCAAGGGACGCCTGTCCGAGATACTTCGCGGAAAGGGCAGCCCTTCGGTAGACACGCTCATCAAGCTTGCCGATGCCCTCGGCGTCGAGGTTTGCGACTTCTTTATCTTCCCGGAGCGAGGCGAACGCGATCAGGCCATCGAGCTTCTGAAGGTCGCATCTCCGGAGGTTGTCCGGCGAGCTCTGCGTGAGCTGTCGAGGAAGTGAAGGGCAGCGCTGCCCTACCAAACCACGACGCAAAAGCGATCTGCCATGCGATGCCGCGTGTCGAAAAAAGCACCGCTATTTGCGTGGGCTCCTCTACTCGCTGATCTGAATCAACTCCGGTAACTCATCATGGACGAGCATTGAACAGCAGAAATGCAATCCAAGGCTATCTCGATGACTATTGCCATCGCGGATCGTTCAGTATCGGAAAATCCACAATGGGATTGCCTTTCCGCTTCGCCACGTCAGCAATCATGATCGGTAAGGCTTCCTGCATGAGGTGAAACAGGATGGCGGCTTCGTCTTTCGATAAAACCGCATCGGCGTGCATCAGTTCGTTTCGATGCAAATTCGCTAGGCGACTGACCATCTCGCGGATTTTCGGATGAACGTTGAGCTTTTTCAAATCTCGGCTGTATTCGCTCCACGTTGTCGGATTGTCACCTGTCCATGCCGGCAAGCTGAAGTAATCAAGAACGACAATTTCGATAGCACGTAAAACATGAAATCCGACGGCCGATGACGCATCATAGAGCAAGCAATTAGCTGCTTCCTGAATCTCGTATTTGACTGGCGCGGAGAGCGCAGCGCGTATCGACTCAGGGAAGACAATCGTTGCATCAGCCATCAATTCAGCCGTGGAATATCCAAGCTTAGGTTCGATCCAATAAAGATCAAACCGCGCCAAATCCTGCGCGAGCGTCGTGTAGAGCTGCAAAATTACCCCTACCAGAAGCCCTTGTTCTGTTGGCGTTAGGGCCGGAAGTTCGGCGACCCCCGTCGCGTTCACGATATTATCAATTGTCGCGAGAAGACTTTGCGCGGATTCCTTACTGCGATGGGGTAGATACGACTGTTCGGCAGTGAACTGCACATATGGTCGGCCTTCTGCCAGTTTTCTGACCACGTCGGCTCTCAGAGTCGTCACCTGCGACATTGCTTCGACGATTTGGCCGATCGCCAAGCCAAGCTGATAGAGCGGGAATCCGTTTATTCGCAGCATATGATCCCCCTGATACTGGCGTGAGAATACTTTTACTATTCTCCCACCGACAGGGAATGTTACTTCCGTTCGGAGTAATTTGATGATCGGGTCCTGCTTCGAGTTTTGAGGATGCCTCCGGCGGCACCCTGTTTGGCACCCCTCTTGCGCCAAACACCGGTAGTTAGACCCATTTCCGGTTTTGCTGTACCACAAATGCAAGAGTTACAAAACATCCGGAGCACGACGCTTGAGACCTTAAGGCATTGTCAACTCTGGCTACCAAGAAAAGAGCCGCCAAAAACGTGGCGGCTCTCTCCCTCTCCAACGGACTTTTATCAAGTTAAGAACTAACCAGTTCCTCTCAGAGAAACCGGTTGCCAAGCAACTTTGGTCTGCTTGGGTCGTTTATTGCCGGACACCAGTCGTAGCGCTAGTTGCACCGGCTCAACCGAGCGAATTTCTTGGAAACGCATCGTTAGCAACGTCTCCAAATTGGCTTTTATTCGCGTGTACCGCCGCAAGCGCAAGTACACTAGCGCTCGAAAGTTTCGTTCGAGCGATGGCCCCATTGGTTCGGCGTTGTTTTCGTATCGCGAAATCTGTCCATTCGTAATGTCGAGTTTTTCAGCCAACTCCAAGCCGCTCAAATTTAAGGCTTTGCGTAAAAAACGAATTTCAGCACCGTTTAATCTGATTGGTATAGAAACCCGCTCTACTGCCGCCGATGCAATCAGACCGTTCAGGTTGGGAATCAAAGTGGATTCCACACTGCGACAGTCTCGGCATCGAGCCTCTTCTACGGCATTCGTCAGCGTCACCGGCACACCTAACTGCTTGTACTCATAGCGGGGCACCGGTGTCATGCGATCGATTTCATGTCCACACTCTGAGCATTTCATCAACATATTCAACTACCTCTCTCGCGAAGTTGCCGAATACGCAGCACGCCTAGCAACCCAGGCCTCTGAGCCTTTTCGACCTGTACCGTAACGGCAAACTCTCTCAATATTCTTCTATCCTCCCTCACTTCTGGCACACTTCCCACAAAAACAAATTGCGGAAGGTCGAGGGCGCCAGATGGCATCCGGCTTTCGAGTCTCCCGCTGCCAACAATGTTCCTGATGTCGGTGTCGCGTAATCGTAGTTCATCACGATCCCTGGCAGCCGACTTGTAAAAGTTGAAGTCCGCACCCGCCCGTACCAAGGAACGAATACGAGCACGCTCGGCGTCCAAACCTTGTGGTCGCTTGTAGCGCGGTCGTCGTTTCTTGGACGAATACACCAGCCGCAGTTGTAACTTTTCGTCCACGGAACCGGAGCATACCGCACATTTGCGGTTTCCGCAAGTGGCTACTATTTGTGTTCTAGCGGGCAGGGGCTGTTGGCGGCGGGCGATCTATCTCATACGTCTGTCGGACAACCTCTCCGCCAGCGCCTTGCCGCCTTTCAAACCGGTCGATCTTCCGAGCGACACCGCAACCGATTCTTTCCGCTCTCCGGTTACTCGGCCGGTCAGATCGCGTGTGATGGCACCTATCGTGTGTGACGTCATTTGATTGATGTCCTTTTGCCCGCCCGCCTCGTTTGAGACTTAGTTTCCGAGTTCATTCTCTCCTTAATCGGGCCCGTGCGCGGCATGCAGCAGGGACAGAATCTCGCTTGGAATCGCCCAACCGTCTGAACCTTCGCCGGTTTCGCGCGCGAGAATCCAGCCCTCGACGAGAGAAAAGGTCTCAGGAGTGGCACAGGCCACGCACTTAATTGCGCCGTGCGAGCTTAGCCAAAACCAGCGCGAGCACGCATGGATCGAAGCGTGGAGAGGCCCTATCTATCCCATGGTCCGATGTGCAGAAAAAGCGCCGCTATTTACTTGGGCTCTTCAACTGCTGATCGGAGTCTTGCATCTGCCCCCAATGTCGCCGCCTGCACGCCGGCGAGCAGAACTTCTGCCACGGACGTTTTTTCTGGGTCACCTTCCCACAGCAGACACAATTAATCACGCGATCGGCTGACGGCTTAAGCTCCGACCTTTCTTCTAGGGAGGCCTCGGGAATGCGTGGAAATGCGTTCTGAGGGACGTTCTCGGGAGAATCCGAAGGATACTTCGTCATCACCAGCTCGCCCCCTAATCCCCGATCTCTTTTTCGCCCCGCCAGCCGTCGGCTTGGGCGATGCGATCGATTTCAAGATCTTCATCCTGCTTGAACTGAGATTGTTCTTCTTTGTTGGAACCTGAAACCGGCTCGCGCGCGTCGGCGCCTATCGATGGTGCCTCATTGTCGCCGCGGCCATAAGCGGCTCGCAATGCCGCTTCGGACGCGACCTGTGCAGAGCCGGGCAGTCCCGCGTCGAGAGTAGCTCGCATCGCGCGATCGAAGCTCGCTTGTAGCTTGGCGTCACAATCACACCAGCCGCCGAATCGCCCGCAATCTGGACAATGCATATGGTCGTCAGATGCACCACGAAGGGTGGCATCTTTGCTTCTTGGGGAAACGCCAAGCGTTGCGCCAAGCCTCTCTGACCGCTGAGCCTTTTCCTTGTGATGGACCCTTTCTGTATCTGAGTAATACTGTTCCTCCCTAAAGAAAGATCCCTTGTGCGCACCTGGTGCGAGGGTGGGTGGTGCATTTGGTGCGGGGGTTAATTCCATAACCCCACCAAAATTCTCGACCTTGATACGGTACTGATTGGTGCCGTTCGGCCCAGTGTTGTACCTGATTTCGAGCTCGTCCCTTTCGCGCGCCTCGCGCAACGCCTTTTGGACTACTCGTATACAGAAACCAGAAGCCTTAGCGAGCGTTTCGACACTCGGATAGGCGCCGCTCCCATCGATGTTCGCAACGCGTGTTGCTATAGCGCAAAGAACTGCCTTGGCCGGCCCTCTGAGCTTCGAATTGTCTCTTACAAGCGCCACCACCGAAGGAATCATTTCTTTGCCTCGACGGTAGTGCCGGCCGTGGTCCGCTCGATCAACTCAAAAACATCAGCGGCTTTCCAACATGTGGTTCTCGGTCCGATTTTGACTGGTTGTGGGAATCTTCCTTGACGCACGCCGGCCCACCAGGTGCTTTTGCTGACTGGGACCAGTCGCAACACTTGCGGCAGGCGGAGTAAGGCCGCGCGATCGATTTGAAATTCTGATGCCATTAGGGCACGCGCCTCCCTTGGTGCCGAGTTATTCGGCGGGTTTCACGCGTTGCCCTTCCGGATTTTAAAGATGCGCGCTGCGGAAGGATCAGCCGATGGACTCTCGCGATCTGGAGATCGCTACCGAGTCGCTGGTTCTAGGGTCTAGCTCCCTTCCGGCGTTTTAAGGAACGTCAGACCACCCTCCCTCGATGACGCCCGGGGCTCGGCGGATGGCTTTTCACGATCACACCATCAGACGCAACCTTTATGTTAACAGGATAGTTGGTGCACTGCAACGAACGTCATCGGACCTACGTAGCCTAGGACCTAACCAGTAGCAGATCGGAGCGGAATTACGTTGCCCCCGGCTTGAAGTGAATCCAAGTAATCAGCCCACGCCTGCATCATCTCGCGTCGCTCGCCTAGGTACTCTGCGCGGTTGTAAGCATCACGCACACCATCGCGCTCGGCATGCGCCAGCTGCCGTTCTATTGCATCAGCCGACCAGCCCAGCTCATTAAGGAGCGTCGAGGCTGTCGTGCGGAAACCATGCCCAGTCATCTGCTCGCCGGAGTAGTCCATACGCCGCAGCGCAGCGGTAACGGCATTCTCAGACATTGGTCTCGCGGATGTTCGGGCGCTGGGAAAGACAAAGCGCCCGCTTCCAGTCAGCGGATGGAGCTCGCGCAGAATATCGACGGCCTGGCGGGAGAGCGGGACTATGTGCTCGGTTCTCATCTTCATGCGCTCTGCCGGAATGCACCAGGTGGCGCCATCGAGGTCAATCTCGGTCCATTCGGCTTTGCGCAACTCGCCGGGCCGTACGAAAACCAACGCCGCGAGGCGCATCGCACAGCGTACTGGGAAGGTTCCCTTGTACGCATTGATAGAACGGAGCAGCGCGCCTACGTCCGCGGGCTTAGTAAGTGCCGCGTGGTGCTTTTCGCGAACCGGCGGCAAGGCTCCTCTCAGGTCGACCGAAGGGTCACGTTGCGCGCTGCCCGTCGCAATCGCGTAGCGGAAGATCTGACTGCACACCTGATGAATCCGATGCGCAGTTTCAAGTGCACCGCGTGACTCAACGCGACGCAGAACCGAGAGCAATGCGACCGCGTCGATTTCCCCCGCGGGCCTGCCGCCGAGCCATGGAAATACGTCGCGCTCAAGTCGTCCAAGCACCGTGTCGGTGTGGCTGGGCGTCCAGTTTTTCGAGTACTTTTCCAGCCACTCTCGGGCTACTCCCTCAAAGGACCCACCGCCCACTTTCATTTTGGCCTTCGCTACCCTGCGCTCCGTGCTCGGGTCGAGCCCAGCGGCGATCTGTTTACGAGCCCCGTCCCTCTTCTCGCGGGCGGCCTTCAGGCCGACTTCGGGGTACGTTCCAAGAGCCAACAATTGCTCTTTGCCGCCGAACCGGTACTTCAACCGCCAGTATTTTCCCCCTGATGGATTTAACAGCAGATACAGTCCCTGCCCGTCGAACATCTTGCGTGGGGTGGGCCTCGGCTTGGCCTGGCGAATCGCAGTGTCGGAAAGCATCGTTGTGTACCCCCATAACTTATCGGGATACCCCCAGAAATACCCCTAGTTGGGGGTAGATGGCAACGGACTGGGCTGGACGCTAGTGGATGGCAATCGGTAAAAAATCCAATGAATGAAAGGTCTTTGGACGATGTTGGACGTTCTTGGACTTCGAGGTGGTGGAGCAGAAGGGATTTGAACCCTCGACCCCAACGTTGCGAACGTTGTGCTCTCCCAGCTGAGCTACTGCCCCACCGAGGCTAAACTTTGCGCGAGGTCACCGTGTCGAGGTAGGCACGCAACCTATCAGCGACATCGGGGCGTTTCAAGCCGAAGCCGATTTGCGCCGTGATGTAACCGACCCGGTCGCCGAGGTCATAGCGGGTGCCCTCGAACTCGTACCCGTAGATTTTGCGCCGCTTCGCCAACGCGAGCAACGCATCGGTAAGCTGGATTTCTCCCCCCGCTCCCGGCTTGCTGTCCTTTATAAGGTCGAAGATTTCGGGTGTCAGTACATAACGACCAATGATCGCGAAGTCGCTAGGGGCCTTTTCGGGCGCGGGCTTTTCGATCATCCCGTTTAGTTCATAAAGCCGGTCACCGGCCTGCTTCGCCTCGACGATGCCGTACTTCGATACTTCGCTATGCGGAACCTTGAGCAGCGCGACGACGGGAGCATCATGCTGCTCCGCCGCATCGAGCAGTTGCCGGAGGCAGGGTTTGGCCGCATCGATGATGTCGTCCGGCAAAAATACGGCGAAGGGCTCATTCCCGACAGCCTCGCGCGCCTGCAACACCGCGTGACCGAGTCCGAGCGGCTGCGGTTGATGTGCCGGGGTGATTTTGACCGGAGCATTGGTCCGGCGGATCATTGCAAGGATATCGTGCTTGCCCTTGCTCTCAAGCTGCCGCTCCAGCTCCGCGGCGGTCTTGAAATGGTCCAGCACCAGGGTACGGCCGGGTGTGATGACGACGATGATCTCCTCGATCCCGGAGGCGATCGCTTCCTCGAAGATGATCTGGATCGCGGGAGTGTCCACGACCGGCAGGATTTCCTTGGGGATGACCTTGGAAGCCGGGAGCATACGCGTGCCCAGCCCGGCGGCTACGACTACAGCCTTGCGAACCTTCATTTGATATCCGGTATAGCGGGTTCCTGAGGTTGATGATTGAGGCGGTCAGGCGTGTTTTTCGCGCTCTTCCTGCTCCGACTTGCACCCGATGCATAGCGTGGTCACCGGCCGGGCCTTGAGCCGCTCGACCCCGATTTCCCCGCCGCATTCCTCACATCGGCCGTAACTGCCGTCGTGCAGCCGCGCGAACGCCTCATCGATCTTGCTGAGCAATTTGCGCTCGCGATCCTTCATCCGCAGCAGGAAGATTCGGTCCGCTTCGAGCGACGCGCGGTCGGTCGGATCAGCGAGGGTTTCCTCGCCCGGATGGTTCATCGTCCCGACTGCGCGCTCGGCCTCCGTCAGGATGTCGCGTTTGCGCTCTTCGAGGAGCCTACGAAAGACCTTTAATTCTCTTTGTCTCATTGCTGCCGCTACGGCAGAAAACCAAGTATCGGATCGTACTTCGCCCTCGTTAGTATGTAAAGATAAACCCATGAAGACCGCCTATCTCGATGCGTTCTCGGGCCTCTCCGGCGATATGCTGGTGGGTGCGCTGCTCGACGGCGGCGTGGACTTCGATGATCTTCAGCGGGCCTTGGCATCGCTGCCGATTGAGGGTGCGCGCCTTTCGCACCGGCGCAAGACCGTGAGTGGAATCGCCGCGGTGAAGTTCGATGTCGAAGTAACCGAGCCACAGCCGGAACGCCATCTGTCGCAAATCCTCGCGATGATCGAGGCCTCGTCAATCGGCGCGGCCGCCAAGCGTCGGGCTGGTGCGATCTTCGAGGTCCTCGCAGAGGCGGAAGCGAAGGTGCATCACACTACACCGGAGCACGTGCACTTTCACGAAGTCGGCGCGGTTGATTCCATCATGGACGTGGTCGGAACCGCGTGGGCGCTCGAGGAGTTGGGCGTCGGCGAGTTGCTGGTGTCTCCCCTGCCGATGGGGACCGGCTTCGCGCGCTCGCAACACGGCATCATTCCCGTGCCTGCGCCCGCCACCGCGGAACTCCTCGCCAGATTCACGGTGCGGATGGGCGACGGTCCTGCCGAGATGGTGACGCCAACCGGAGCCGCGGTCCTTCGCGCGGTCGGTCGCTCGGCGCCGATACCGCTCAATTTCGAAATCGAGAAGATCGGCTATGGGGCCGGTACGCGCGAGTACGAGGATCGACCCAACGTGTTGCGCATCATGATCGGGCGCGAGCGCGGCGCACTCGACACCGACGAGTTGCTCGAAATTTCGGCCAACATCGACGATCTCAATCCGCAAATCTATGACCATGTGATGGAGCGGCTGTTCAGCGCCGGCGCGCGAGATGTGACCTTAACGCCGACCATCATGAAGAAAGGCCGCCCTGCGATTACCATCGCAGTGCTGACCCAGGCCGCCAAACGCGATGCGCTC
Organism: uncultured delta proteobacterium; assembly: GCA_963761255.1. Taxonomy (GTDB): domain Bacteria; phylum Desulfobacterota; class Binatia; order Binatales; family Binataceae; genus DATGKG01. The sequence continues at coordinate 346,633 of CAVXGH010000004.1, read as the reverse complement.
GCGAAGGTGCTGTTCGCAGAGACGTTGACCATCGGGGTGCGGTTTCATCCGGTAGCTCGCCTTAAGCTTCGGCGCGAGATTCGCGAGGTCGAGACGCGATGGGGCAGTATCAAGGTGAAATTCTCTGAAGGCGACGGTGCGATGACAGCTTCGCCCGAATACGACGACTGCCGAAAAATCGCAACCGAGCACCATGTCCCGCTAAAGACCGTGATGGAGGAAACGCGCGCCGCCGCAATTGCGAGCCTCAACCGGCACGACGACCAGCATCACCACGGACATCATCATTAAATGGGGAGTGAGCGCAGGCAAGATGGTGAAGTTGCTATGTCCAGCATTGCCGAAATAGTAGAAGAAATTCTCGGCGGGAAAGGCTACTCCGTCCTGCCAGGGTTGATGAGCCGCGATGAGGCGGAGGAGGCACGTTCGTTCGCCCTCGCCGAGGCTTCCCAATCCAACGCGTCCGGGAACTCGGCGCGCAATCAACGTATCAAGCATGGCGCTGCGCGCCGCCTGCTCCATCAGGGCGAAATTTTCGAACGACTCGTGCAACAACCAATCCTCATCGCTGTCGCCGAAGCGCTCATGGGCGGCGATGTGACGCTTAGCTCATACTCCTGCCGCGTGATGTGGCCGGGCGCGACCGAAATGGGCATGCATGTCGACTATCCATACTGGGCGATGTCCGGTCCCTATGCGGTCCGTCCGGCGCTGATGCTGCAAGTCATCTGGATGCTCCAGGACTTCACCGAGGATAATGGCGCCACGTTGGTCATGCCCCGCAGCCAGATGCTCGCAACCCAACCCGATGCTGAGCGGTTCCGGCGCGATGCCGTCATCGTCACCGGAAAAGCAGGCACGGCGGTCGTTTCGCACGGACTGCTGTGGCATGACACCTCGCAGAACCGGACCGAAGAGCCCCGGGTCTCGCTCCTGATAAACTACGGCAACAAGGTGATTCGTCCTCTCGACTCCGAGATCAGCGAGGTTCCGCCGGAAGTGCTGGCGCGCGCGACGCCGAAACTTCGCCAGCTTCTAGGCTTGGAGTGGCAACAATCTCTCGCGCGTGAGTTGGCGCGCCGAAAACTTTATTGAAACAATGCCGCTTCGTACCGAAAGGTTCCGCACTCTTATGGCCGAAAATTGATATGGCAACAGCGAGCGACCAGCCGCGTCTGGTCATCAACGAGATTTTTTTCAGCATCCAGGGCGAGTCGACCTATGCGGGCCGGCCGTGCGCATTCGTGCGGCTGACCGGATGCAACCTGCGCTGCAATTATTGCGACACCGAATACGCGTTCTATGAAGGCCGCAAGCTGACGATTCCGGAGATCGTCGCCCAACTCGACAGCTACGATTGCAACCTGGTGGAGATCACTGGCGGCGAGCCGCTGCTGCAAGATGGCGTGCGTGGCCTGATCGCTTCCCTCCTCGCGCAAGGCCGCACCGTGATGATCGAAACCTCGGGCGCGTCAGATGTGTCGCGGCTCAATCCGCGCGTCATCAAAATCATGGATTTCAAATGTCCCGGCAGTGGCGAGGCGGCGCGCAATCTGTGGAGCAACCTGAAGCATCTGACGGCGCGCGACGAGGTGAAGTTCGTGCTAAGCGATCGCGCTGACTACGAATGGGCGCGTGAGGTGATTCGCGAACACAATCTCGCCTCGCGCGTCAATGCGGTGCTGATGAGCTGCGCATTCGACCGGCTCGATCGCGCGCAACTCGCGCAATGGATCCTCGACGATCGCCTGCCGGTGCGCTTCCAGCTCCAGATGCATAAGCACATCTGGCCCCCCGACACCCGCGGCGTCTGAGCGCGCTGCTTTGACGCCGGATGCATCCACAATTAGGCTGGAGAGATTATGCCCGCACCGATGGTGAGCGACGTGCTTCCCGATCTGATTGACGAGATGGCGGCCCTGTTGCGCGAAGCCGGGGCCGATCCGTTGGTCGAGCAACTGCCTAAATTACGCATCGAGTCGGTTTGCGATTGTGGCGATGAAAACTGCTCGAGCTTCGCGACCGCGAGCGAGGTCAAGGTGCATAACCACGTCGAGTTGCCCGCGATGGAGGGGATGTTGATCGTCGACCTCAACGCGGCGGGCGAGATCTGCTTCATCGAGGTGCTCAATCGTGCTGACGTGAAGTACCTGATGGAAGAGTACTACGACGCCGCGCGCCAGTGACGCTCCTTTACCGGATCCCTTCCACGCTTCTGCTCCTGGTTGCCATCGCCATGGCGGTCGGGGCCGCTTGCGGCGGCCAGTTGTATGTACACCGGCGGTTCGGCAGCGAGGATTTCGTCCAACACAACGATGTTGGAGGCTTTATCATCGCGGTGGTCGGGACCCTTTATGCGGTCGTCCTTGGATTCCTGACCGTTGTGGTATGGCAACATTTCGCCGAAACCCGGGAATTGGTCACGCTCGAGTCCGCCGCCGCCAGCGATGCATGGCACACCGCGGTCGGGCTTCCCGCGCCGATTCGATCGAGGGTGCGACAGGACATTCTCGATTATGCACAGGCCTTAATCGATCAAGAGTGGAAGGAGATGCGGAGCGGCGGTTTTGATAGCGATGCTGACCGACTGCTCTCGGACGCCCTCAGCGTCACAGCTTCGTACCTGCCCGCAAACGCCGGTGAAACCAACGCTCAGGCTGCGACGTTGGAACATCTTACGGCGTTGCACGACGATCGGCAGCGCCGGATAGAGGGCAATGGGAGGGCTGTCTCGCGGCTCGAGTGGATAGTGTTGTTCATCGGCGCGGGTTGCGTCATCGGCTTTTGCTGGCTGTTTGGATTGAAGAACGAGTACACGCATCTTTTGATGACTTCAGCGGTTGCCGTCGTCATCGTTTCGATGCTGGTGCTTCTCTTCGAACTTCAGTATCCGTTTCGCAGCGACATTGGAATCGGTCCTGACGTTTGGACGGCCACCGTCAATCACCTCCGGTTGATGCAGACCGACAATCAACCGAAAATGCCGATGTAATTGGGGATACTGGCGTCGCAGCGGGGCTGGCTCGGCGCGTTGCTTCCCGCTTGGAAATCGTTTACCTCACGATAGACAATCGAGAGATTCCGGGGGTACCGAATCTTGTCATCGAATTCCACGCGAGCGAGGACGCTCGCGCCTCGCATCGATCAGCGCCGCATCTCAAAGCTCGGCCATGGCGCCGCGCTCGCCCTGGTTGGCTGGTACCTGATGGTGCCGCCGCTGCCCAAACCCAACGCATCACTGTCTCGTTGGAAGATCCTGAAGATCCTCGAGTCTGAGGCCGAGTGCCGAGCCCATCGCAAGAAGATGCTGCAGGAAGTGGAGGACGACGACTCCGGGGAATCCTCGGTCATTACCTTCGAGACTCCGCAAGGCGAAAAGCAGTTCGTCGCGCGTGCGGCGAGTTGCTTCGATAGTGCTGATCCGCGGCTTCATCACCGGAGTCTTCTGCATCGGCACGCCCAAGATAAGCCCTGACGAAATAGCCCCCACTCCTCTTCTGATCATTGGTTCGTCTCTTCCACAGCCTCCGTTCGCTTGATCTAAACTCATAGTGTGGCTAGCTTAGCCAGCTAGTCACAACGCTCGATGTTCCGGAGCAGCGGCAACCAAATTTCGATCTGCGCGCGAGGGCACGATGTTTTCCAAAGGGCTGGTCCGATCCGCATTCATGGCACTTGCTATCAGCCTGTGCCTCGGAGGCCTCGTGTCAACTGCGCATGCCCTGATCGTTTGCACCGGGACGCAGTCCCTCACCGATCCCCTCAACGGTGACTCCTGCTCCACCACCGCGCGGGGCGGAAGCATCACCGAGGCGCAGGCGAACGGCAATTCATCCGCGACCGCCGGCGCCAGAGGCGCCAGCACCTCGAGCGCGCAGGCTTCCGATTTCGGTATGGCTAACGCGCAGGCGCGCAAAGACAGCAATGCACAGGCGAATGCCTCCGACCATTCGAACGCCGGGGCTTCCGCGGGCAAGGGCAGCTCATCGGGATCCAGCGCTACCAACTTCAGTTCCGCTTCCGCATGTGCGAAACGCTCGAGTTCGGCGAGCGCCAATGCCAACAGCGCGAGCACCGCGCAATCGATTGCGAAGGTAGGCAGCCAGGCGCAAAGCCAGGCGAGCGGCGGAAGTTCGGCGCAGGCTCAAGCCTCACAGAGCAGCAACGCCGATGTGGACGCTGAAAATGGCGCGCGCGCGGTGGCTCAGGCTATCAACAACTCAAATGCCAATGCCGAGAATTTGACCAGAGGCACTTTCGTCGGCGTGTATGCCACCAACGGCTCGACGGCGTCGGGCAGCGATACTTCGCCACCCGTATGCGAACCGGCGTCGGGCGGCATCGCGGTGGTGGTCAGTCCGGCGGGGAACTGCGGCCCCGTCGGTGAGAGTCCATTCCACTAGATCGGAAAATCAGTCGCGTCATCTTTTAAAGCGCCGAAGTCCGCGGCCGCGAGCCGAAAAATCTGCCACGGCTCGGCGTGGCGGAAACCGAGGCGATGATAAAAGCCGCGCGCCGGATTCCAATGCAGCACCGCGAGATCGATACGACCACATCCGCGCGACTGCGCGATCTTTGCAACCGCCGCGATGAGCTTGCGCCCGACGCCGAACTTGCGCGCCGATTCCTCGACGAAAATATCCTCGATGTAGAGTCCCGCCCTTCCTTCCCAGGTCGAGTAGTTCGGAAAGAACAGCGCGAAGCCGACCGGCTTGCGATCGACTTCCGCGATGAGCACCTCGAAACGGCGCGGGGCCCCGAAGGCGTCGCGGCACACATCGGCCTCGGTAATATGGACATTGGTAACGTCTTCTTTTTCGAAGATCGCTAACTCGCGGATATAGCGAACGATCAGCGCCGCGTCGTTTTCAGTGGCCCATCGGATTGAAGTCTCTGCCATCGAAGTCGCCTCGTCCCTCGTTCAAGTGGTCACCCTAGTTTCATCGGGAGAAATCGCCTCGAGCTCCAGGCCTGCGGTTTCCGGGAAAAACAGCATCATGATGATCGGCACGGCGAGCCAGACCAGCGTGAGGTATCGAATCGCCACCCAGTGCGACCCGGTGGTGCGGTATAGTACGCCCTCGAGGAAAAAACCCAGCGCGCCGCCGGTAGTGCCGGTGACCGCGAGGACGCTGCCGGCGGTGGAACGATATGAAGTGGGGAACAATTCCGCTCCATATGCAGCGCCGATCGTGCTGGAGGCGACGTCGCAGAAGACCTGGAAGATCCAGATTGGAATGACCGCGCTGAATGAGGTGTGCAGCAACGGCAGAGCAATCCGCGCGGAGCTATATGACGAGTACAACCAGAACGCGAACACCGCTGCGAATACATAGAAGGTCGCGCCCATGCGCCGGCGCCCGAAGCGATCGCTGAGCCGCCCGGCAAGGATGCTTCCCATGATGCCGAGCGCACCGCCCATGAAGTAAAGGCTGGAAACGTTGCCGGGGGACCATCCATGCGCTTCCTGCAAATATTTCGAAAAGAAGAAGCCCTGCGGATTGCCACCCATGTTGCCGAGAAACGCGCACGTCATCAACATGATGAGGCGTCCAGGGTACGCGCTGAACAGCGCCTTCACCGGCGTCAGAATGTTGCGCGAACCGAAGCCTTCGAGCTGCTCGCGCTCGAAACGCGCGCTCTCGGGCAAGGCCTGGCGCAGCGGGATGATCAGAATTAGCGGAATCAGCGCGAGCGCATAGAGACCGCGCCATCCGAACGGCATCACTCGAATGCCGGCGAAAGCGAGCGCGGCTATCCCGAAGCCGCACGAGGCTAGCGCCGAGAGCAATCCAATCGACCATCCGCGCACGCCGGCATCGACCTCCTCGGACAGAATGACCAGCGCGATAGTTCCTTCGGCGCCGGCAAACACGCGCGCCAGCATTTCGCATGCGACGAAAAAATGCGCGCTCGGCGCGACAGCCGCGAGCCCGGTGAACAGCGTGTAGGCGACCACGGTGTACAACAGCAATCGGCGGCGCCCGAAGACATCGGCCAGCGGCGTTACGAACAGCGAGCCGATGTAGCCGAGGCGAATCAAGGTCAGCAGGTTGCCCAACGCGGCCTCGGTGATCTGAAGACCTTTCTGGATCTGCTTGAGTGCGAGGGTCAGTAGCGCGCGATCATATTGATCGAAGAATCCCGCGGTGGCCGCGATGAGAAAGACGCGACGCTGACGCTTGGTAAATGGTGGCGTGCGTCCGAAGAGGCCGAGTGGAATGCCCCAGCGCTCCTCTTCGGACGCGGCCTCGATGGAGTCCGACTCGACCGGATCGACATTCAGTAATGGTTCGCTCACAAAATCTCCTTGCCGGTTAGTCGATCGCCATCGGGAGCCCGGCCAGCCCGCGCAGGAAATATGACCCTTTGTATTGCAACTTCGCGCCGGGGTCGCGCAGGCGCAGACTCGGGAATCGTTCCAGCATCGAGGAGAATGCAATCTGCGCCTCCAGGCGCGCGAGCGGTGAGCCGATACAGAAGTGGATCCCTTCGCCGAATGCCAAATGGTCATTGGGATCGCGCGTGATGTCGAAACGGTCGGGATCACGGAATTGCGCGGGGTCGCGATTCGCCGCTGCGAGGATCACGAAAATCGGGAATCCTCCGGGAAAAAACGTCCCGCCCAGTTCGATGTCGCCCTTCGTGAAGCGCGCGGTCGATTGCACCGGTCCGTCGTAACGCAACATCTCCTCGATGGCCCGCGGCAGCATCGAGGGCTCGCGTTGCAACACCTTCATCTGATCGAGATTGCGTCCCAGCGCCAGGGTGCCGTTACCGATAAGATTGGTGGTCGTTTCGTTCCCCGCCAGCAAAAGCAGGATGACGAACGCCATCAGCTCGTCGGCGGCGAGAGCGTCCGATTCGGTATGCGCCGCTACGAGTGCGCTAACGAGGTCGGGACCGGGGGTCTTGCGCCGCTTTTCTATCTGCGCGGAAAAGTATGCCCGCAAATCATCCACTGAACTGGTGAACTCGGGCGGCAGAGGATTGCCCGGCAGAGTGTTGTCGCCCGAAATGATCGCATCGGACCAGTGCTTGAAAGTCGCATAGCGTTCCCGCTCAACGCCGAGCATCTCGGCTATCACCATCACCGGAAGCGGATTGGCCAGGTCGCGCATGACTTCGAAATCGCCACGCCGCTGGGCCTCGTCGAGCAGCGCGTTGGTGAGCTCGCGGATGCGCGGTTCCATCTCCCGAATCCGCCGTGGGGTGAAATCGCGGCTCACGAGCTTGCGGAGCCGCGTATGGACCGGAGGATCAGAGAACAACATCGTGGTCGCGCCTTTGAATGGCCCGCGATCCTCGAACGATTGTTCCTGGGGCGGACGGGCGCTCGAAAAATGTTGTGGGTCGCGCAAAATCGTCAGGCAATCCTGGTAGCGCGTCGCGAGACCGGTCGGCAGCGGAATCTCTTTGATGCCGGTACCTTCGAGGCCGAACATCTTAAGCATCTCCGGGTTGGCGGGGATCTTGATGTTTATGATGCGCGGCGGTCCCGCCAGCATCGGCTTGTAGTGGGGATAGGGGTTGGCGCGAAACTCCGGGTCCCACTGATTGAAATAAATTTCCTGCGTCGCCGATTCAGGCATGTTCTACCCTCCGCTACCGGGATTTCGAGGCACAGCGCACCGCGCGATAGGCAGATGCGGCATGACCGGAAACTCTATCCGTTTCGGTAGCGATGGGGCTATGAGCAATCGCGATGCCGTCATGCGCGAGGAAATTCACTCGCGAGACATTTGCAGTCGCCTCAAAATAGTTGGGAGAGCACGCAGGTCCGGGGCTGCACGCAAGATGGCCGCGGCATCTGCCGCAGCCAATCAGAATCACCGGGAAACTATTTCGTGACCATCGGAAGGGATTTCAGACTGCGGACGAAAAACGAAGTCTTGTAGTCCAGCATCGGATCACCGTCGAGGTGGAGGTTCGGGAATCGATTCAGGATTGCGCTGAATGCAACGGCGGCTTCGAGCCGCGCCAGCGGTGCACCCAGGCAATAATGAATCCCCTCGCCAAATCCCAGGTGATCGTTTTCTTCGCGTGCGATATCGAAGGCATCCGGTTGGTCGAACTTCGCAGCGTCGCGATTGGCCGATCCGATCATGAGGAAAATCCCGCTGCCCTTCTCCACCTGAGTGCCGCCGATTTCGACGTCTTCTTTTGCGGTGCGAAAGACCGACTGCACCGGACTGTCGTAACGGCACATCTCCTCGACCGCGCGCGGCAACAGACTCGGATCGCGCTGTAACATCTCCCTCTGATCAGGATGGTTTTGCAGCGCCAGCATGCCGTTTCCGATGAGATTCGTGGTCGTCTCGTTACCCGCGATTAACAAGATCACCAGGAACTGCATCAGCTCGCCGGCGTTCAACATTTCGGTGTCTTCATGGGCGGAAACCAGGGAGCTCATAAGGTCGTCGCCAGGATGACGCCGCCGACGCTCAATTTCTTCGGCGAAGTATCCGCGCATTTCGATCAGGTTGGCGCGCATCGAATCATCCACCTGTGCGCCAGGCAGCATCGTGGTCAACTGCATCAGCGTGTCGGACCATTTCTTGAAGGTCTCATAGCGCTCGCCCGGAATGCCCAGGATGCTTGCGATAATTCGGACCGGAAGTGGAATCGCGAAATCCGCGACCAGGTCGAAGTGGCGCTTCTCCGCGATGCCATCCAGGAGTCCGTCGGTGAGCGTGCGCACCCGCGGCTCCAGCTCGCGGATCGCGCGTGACGAGAAATCGCGGCTGACCAGTTTGCGCATCCGGGTGTGAATCGGCGGGTCGGAACTGATGATGCTGGCCGAGTCGCCGAAGACCTCGCTGGTCGCCAGCGTCATCCGATTGCGCACCGGCACACTGGAAAAACGCGCGTGATCGCGCAGCGTCGCCAACACGTCGTCGTAACGGGTGAGCACCGCGACCGGAATAAAGAATCGCATAACCGGGGGCGGACTCATCCGCAGCGGCTGATAATACGAATAGGGGTTACGACGGAAATTCTCGTCCCACGGATTGAATGACAGCCCCGCGCCGGCGGCCTGCTCAGCCATTCCACTCATCAAATTTTACCCCCGCGATCCATAACGGCTTTCTTCCCTGGAGCCAAGGATTTCCCGCGCCGTTTGTTTCAGATCATCCAGTGCCCGAATGAGATCCGGTGGATCAGGCTCATCCGCGTCGAGCAGCGCGCGCTCCAGCGCCATCGACTCGAGCTTGCCAAAGGCAATTTCCACCATCCGCGACAGCTTCTCCGCGCGGACCCCGGGCGTCAGGCCGTCGTCGAGGAACTTCGCGAACGCCTTGCGGATGCCGATGGCGAGCCTCTGGTTGGTTTCGCGCACCGCGACGCGCAGGATCGGTTCAGTGCGGCTGGCGACCAGTAACTCGAGCCAGGCGTAGAAGCTGGGACCGCGAAACGCCGTCCACATCAGATCGATCAGCGACTCCAGCCTGAACTCCAGTCCCCCGACCGGAAGTTCCTCGAAGGCGAACTCGAGTTCCGCGAGCCGACGCACACAAATATGCTCGAGCGTCCCGATTACCAGCTCTTCCTTATGCCGAAAGTGATGGACCTGGGCGCCGCGCGAGACGCCTGCGCGGCCCGCGATCTCGGTGGTGGTGGTGCCGGTATAGCCGCGCTCGTTGAGGCACGCGATGGCGGCCTCAAGCAGCCGCCGGCGCGTTTCCGCGCTGCGCTCCTCCTGTAAGCTACTACGTGACACAAAATCTGCCATTCGGTTATATGACATACCGTATTGGATGTTGCAAACAGGCGAGAATGTCTACAGACAGACTACATAGCGCGAGGGCGCCGCGGACGCCAATCGCGGGCGGTCAGAAATGCGGCACAAAGCTCTTATTTGCCGCGGAAAATCGGCCGCCGCTTTTCGAGGAAGGCCTTCACCCCCTCGCGATAGTCTTCGCTGTCGAAGCATTGCGCGACCAGGGTGGAAACCGTCTTGCCGTCGCGATGCTCGGGGTCCTTGAGCGATTCGCGAATCGCGGTCTTCGCCGCGAGCATAGTCAGCGGTGCGTTAGTCGCCATCTTGGTCGCATAGTCGCGAACGCTTTCTTCCAGCTGCGCGCCCTCGACCACCCGATTGACCAGGCCCATTGCCATTGCCTCATCCGTATCGAACAGCCGCGCCGAGAGCAGGATGTCGCGTGCGTTGGCGGGACCGACCACGTTGATCAGAGCCGTGACTCCATCGAGCGGATAGGCGAGGCCGAGCCGCGCCGCGGGAACTCCGAAGCGGGTACCGCGCGCGGCGATGCGAATGTCGCACGACAAGCCGACCTGCAATCCACCGCCGATGCATACCCCGGAGAGCATCCCAACCACCGGCTTGGGCGACTCCAGCATCGAGGAGATCGCGTTGGCCGGCGCATCGCGATAAGCGCGCGCCTGCTCGGCATTGGCGCGCATCGCGGGAAACTCCGAGATATCGGCGCCCGCGATGAACGCCTCCGGCGTCGCGCCGCGCATGATGATGACGCGGACCTCGGGATCGGCGTCGAGTTCCTTCATGCCCTCGGCGATCCGCTGCCAACTCCGCAAGTTGAGCGCATTGCGCACCTCGGGCCGATTGAGAATCAGCCATCCGAGCGGGGCTTCATGCTTTACGATCAGGGGGTCGCGCGTGCTGTGATGTTCTGCCACGGAAATTCCTCGCTTAATCAGGATTCACCGAATACTGGCCTACCTTCCACGTGCCATCGGGCTGCTTCTTCACGATGACCAACTCGGTCGCGGACTTCGCGTTTTCGAATGAGGTGGTGAAGTGGATTTGCACATATTCGCCCGGCGGCGCGTTCTGCGGATCCTTCGCGTAGCCCTTGTCTTTGACCACGCGGCTGAGTTCCTTGCCTAATGGCGCGCGGGTCTGTTCCATCATTTTCGCGAAGGCTTCCTTCGGCCCGACGGTTTTGATCTCGTCGGCTGAAGCTGCCCACGCGTCGGCGTATTTTCCCGCATCGATGAGTTCCAGCCATGAAGTCGCCGCAGCGATTCCATCCTTGGTCTGGTCCTCGGGATTCGATGACGTACACCCGGCGAGCATCGCCACCAACATCGCCAGCAGCGCGAATGATGCGAACCGCTTCCTCATAGAGATTTCGCGATCACTTCGTTGGCCATCTTCTCGAGGCCGCGCGTCAGGCCCTCCTTATCGAACGCCGGGGGCGGGACCACCACGCGAGAGATACCGATGTCCTGGAACGCCTTGAGGACGTCGGGCTTCGCGCGGCCCATGCACGACAACTCGATGTGAGTGGCGGGACGGCCGGCCTTTTGCGCCTCGGTCGCCATCATCGCGAAGAGTTCCTTGAGCTTGGGAATCTCGCCGAGTGCCGGAAAAAAGCCGTCGCCGTATCGTCCCGCGCGCTTCGCCGCCGCCGGTGAATGGCCGCCGACGATGATCGGAATGCCGCTCTTGTTGAATGGCTTCGGGTACATCTTCACGTTATCGAAGTTGTAGTTCTTGCCATGGAAGGTCGCCGCGCCGTCGCTCCACAGCGCGCGCATTGCCTGGATGCCTTCATCGGTCATCGCGCCGCGCTTGTGAAAATCCAGCCCCAGCGCCTGGAACTCTTCGGCGAGCCATCCGCTGCCGATGCCGAGCAGCAAGCGTCCCTTCGAAAGCTGATCGATGGTCGCGGTTTCCTTCGCGACATAAATCGGATGACGCTGCGGGAGAATCAGGATGCCGGTGCCGAGCTTGAGGTTCTTGGTGATCGCAGCCGCGAACGAAAGCGGCTGCAACGGGTCGGGAATCGAGACATCCTCGCCACCGGGAATTTTGCCGGTCGAGGAGTATGGATACGGGGATTTGTAATCCTGCGGGATGACGACGTGCTCGACGGTCCAGATCGATTCGACGCCGACCTTCTCGGCAGTGGTAACGAGATGCGCGAAGAGATCGGGATTGGTGAAGGGACCGGAATTGGCGAACATCAGACCGATTTTCATAGCTGCCTCGCGAGTGCTGGATTCGGCCAATCTAGCGCGACCGCGAAAAGGATTGGAAACGCATTTTCAGGCTCACCACACCGTTGTCTTAACCGGCAACTCTTGTGTAAGGTCTCACACATGGCAACCAATCTCGACATTGATGATCGTCTGCTGAACGAAGCCCTCAAGGTCGGCGGCTATCGCACTAAGAAGGACACGGTGAATGAAGCTCTGCGCGAATTCATTCGCTATCGCAAGCAGCTGAGCATAAAGGAGCTCTTCGGGAAGATCGATTTCGACCCTGACTACGATTATAAGAAAGGACGCCGCCGGTGAACGTGCTGGTCGATACCTCGGTCTGGTCGCTGGCACTTCGACGCGTCACACCGCAATCGAACCAATGGACGGACGAGCTTTCTACTCTGGTCGAGGCTAAAAGCGCCTTCTTAATAGGACCGATTCGTCAGGAACTTCTTTCCGGTATTCGCGATAAACGGCAGTTTGAAGATGTACGGGAAAGGCTACGAGGCTTTCCCGACTTGGCAATTGAGGAAAACGATTACGAGAGCGGCGCGGACTTTTACAACCGATGTCGTGCCGAGGGCATCCAGGGTTCGCATATCGATTTCCTGATTTGTGCGGTTGCCGTACGACGCGTGATGTCGATCTTCACGACTGATCGAGATTTCAAAGCGTTTGAACGCGTGTTGCCAATCAAACTGCACGAAATACCATTGCATTAGCCATTCGCATCGGATTCCCAGCCTTGAGCATCGGGCGATAGCTGCGATACTTAGGGATCACTATGGAACTCGGAAAAGTTGGAATGTGGTTTTTCCTCGACGCGATGCCCGCGGCGCAATCGGCGGAGTTCGCGCAAAAGGTCGAAAAACTCGGCTACCAGACCCTCTGGATTCCGGAGGCCGTGGGCCGCGAACCGTTTCCCCATGCCGCTTATCTGCTCGACAAGACCAGCCGTCTCAACATCGCCACCGGTATCGCCAATATCTATGGACGCGATCCGATGACGATGTCGGCCGCCTCGAAGACCGTCGCGGAATTGTCCGGCGGGCGCTTCCTGCTCGGCATCGGCGTCAGCCACAAACCGCTGGTGAGCAATCTGCGCGGCCACAGCTACGACAAGCCGTACTCTTACATGAAGGAATATCTTCCCAAGTTGAAGGGTGCGATGTACCAGGGCCCCGCGCCGAAGGAGCCGGTGCCGATCGTCCTCGCCGCGCTGCATCCGAAGATGCTCGCGCTGTGCGCCGCCGAGACCCAGGGGACGCATACCTACTTCGTGCCGCCCGAGCATACCGCGAAGGTGCGCGCGCAGATCGGCCCCAAGCCGTGGGTCTGCGTCGAGCAGAAAGTCATCCTTTCTACCGACGCGACCGCGGCGCGCACGGCCGCGCGCTTCTTCATGAAGACCTATGTGCCGCGGCTGCCCAACTACACCAACAATCTGAAGAACCTCGGCTGGGCCGACGCCGAATTCGAGAATGGATGCAGCGATCGCCTCGTCGATGCGATCGTCGCATGGGGCACCGAGACGCAAATCCAGGATCGCATCCAGGCGCATCTCAAAGCGGGCGCCACTCACGTCTGCATTCAGCCGCTCAGGACCGATATGGCGCCGCTGCCCGACGAACGGGCGATGGAAGCGCTCGCGCCAAAGTAAATTATCGTCGCACATTTGGTGATGGCAGGCCGCGCTCCGATAAGGGGGCGCGGTCTGCTACGATCGGCTCGTGCCGATAGCGCGGGGAAGCATAGCAATGTCAGTGGAATCGCAATCGGCGAGCTTCGCGAAGACGCTCGTCATCGGAATCTCGTTGATGCTCGCGGTCGGCCTCGCGGGATGTTCCGCCACGCGCGAGAAAGATGCTGAAGACGCCGAGGCGGCCGCGGCGCGTTCGCAGGCATCGGCGGAGCGCGCCGAGGTAGCCGCGGATAAGGCCCTGGAGGCGTCGGCAGCCGCCATGAAGGCGGCGGACCATGCGGCGGCGGCGGTCAAGGAAGCGACCAAGGAAATGGATCGTGTGTCGGCGCACCTGGAGCAGCTCCAGAAGGAACGCGAGGAAGAAGAAGACGCCGAGGATGAGGACGTGAAGCCTCGCCATCGCAAGAAAGTGCCGCCGGAAAAAGCCGCGCGCGCCACCGCGGCGGACCCAGCACCGGCCGCGCAGCCTTCACCTGCGAAATAGCAATCTCATCACCGCGAGGTAGCGCCTATGCCAGCTGGCTCGAAATTCTCCCATCGCGTGGGCGACGAACACCTGACTCCCGAGCAAATCGAAGCACGCCAGCGCGAGGCCACGGTTCGGGGCCAGATCCTCGCGCCCAAGACTCGCGGTCATGCCTGGCTCAACATCGCGGGCCCGCTCGGCGCGGTGATCATCGCGATCATGCTCGCCGCGTTCTACAAAAATCCGATCGGAGTGCTCCGATTCGTGCAGTCCACCGAACTCGGATGGTCCGGCGTGCAGAAATCCGAAATCGGCCTCGACATGGGCCTGATGACCTACTACATCAACAGCGGCTATCCGGACATGGAGCCGGTCATCATGATCCATGGGCTAGGCCCTAACGCCGCGTTGGTGTGGCGCGACGTGATGGGCCCCGTCGGGCAAGGCCACTACAAGGTGATGGCGCCCAATCTGTACGGTTTCGCCGACTCGGAGCATCAGCAAATCGATCATTCGATCGCATACCAGGCGGCCGGCATCGGTAAGTTCATTGACCAGATGAAAATCGACAAAGTTAATCTGATCGGATGGGACGTCGGCGCCGATGTCGCGCTCTACTACGCGGTAGATCATCCCGACAAAGTGGAGCGATTAATTCTGGTCTCGGGTGGCCTGTTTGGTGAGGCCTCGGCGAAGAAAATGCGTCAGGATTTGTTGCCGACCTCGGTTGAGGCAATGCAGCAGCAGGCCAAGGACAGTTTCTTCGATCTGCCGCCGATGCCGGCCTTTATGTACGAGCGCATGATGGCGCAGCTCTCGGGCGACGCGCAGGCCGAAACCGAAATGCTGGATTCGATTCCCAGGGACGAGGGCCACATCCGTTCGAAGCTAGGACAGCTTTTCAACACCCTGACCGTCATCACCTGGGGCGGCAAGGATCCATACTTCGGCGCGCGCCAGGGCGACGCTATCAAAAGCGCGCTGCCCGGCTCGGCGACAATCGTCTTTAAGACCTCCGGTCACTATCCCCAACTGGAGCATCCTGAGGAATTCACTGACTCGATGCTCTTCGTGTTTAAACAGACCGAGGGTGGACAGTGAGCGGCGATACATGCTTTGACGGGGGCTCGTCCCCGTACGCGTAGCTCCGATCGACGAAGCAATCTCTTGGGGTGCGCGGGACGCTGAGTGTCGATGCGAAGATATACCCTCGGAACGATAATCGTTGCCCTGGCAATAGGTTTCTGCGCGCCGCGCCTCGCCCCGGCCGCCTCGGAAGCCAATAGACATAGCGCGAAGACGACTATCAAGCATCTGATAGTCATCGTCGGCGAGAACCGCACCTTCGATCATTTATTCGGCACATATCAGCCTCGCGGCGGGAGCAAGGTCATGAACCTGCTCTCGGAGGGGATCCTCAATGCTGACGGCACGCCTGGTCCCAACTTCGCCAAGGCTCAGCAGTGGCAAGCCGAGGACAAGGATGAATACTCGATAGCACCCAGGCGCACCTCGCCCTTCGCAAGGTTGCCTCAGCCCAATACCAGCTATGCGCTGGGCCAACCATCGAATGTTGCCGATGCTCGATTCCCCATCAGCTTGCCTGACGGACCTTTTCAGCTCAGCAAGTACGCTCCTTACCAGCTCTCTTACACTGGTGATCCGGTCCATCGCTTTTTTCAAATGTGGCAACAGTATGACGAAGGACGACTCGATCTCTTTCCATGGGTCGGGCTGACAATCGGTACCGGAAGCAATGGTCAACCGCCGCCAACGCCGTTCACCGATCAGAGCACGCGCCAGGGAGCGGTTTCGATGGGCTTCTACAACATGAGCGAGGGCGATGTTCCGGTGTTCAAGTTCATCGCGGATAACTATGCGCTGAGCGACAACTATCATCAGGGGATCATGGGAGGGACTGGCGCGGACTTTATCTACCTCGGTACTGGCGACGCGGCATTCTACAACGATGGGAACGGCAATGCTCAGCGACCGCCTGACAACCAAATCGAAAATCCGAACCCGCTAAGTGGCACCAACAATTGGTACACCCAGGATGGCTATCAGGGCGGTTCTTATGTGAATTGTTCAGATGAGACTCAACCGGGAGTGGCCGCAATCCTTGGTTATCTCAAATCCTTGAAGCGCAATCCCAGATGCGAGCCTGGCCACTACTACCTCCTTAACAACTACGGCCCCGCTTATAACGCCGATGGTAGCCTTGTCGACATCAAGCAGCATCCCTTTACCTTGCCGCCGCAAACCATTCCCAACATTGGCGAGGCGCTGAGTAAGGCCGCCGTGTCCTGGAAGTACTACATCGGTGGATTTCAGGATGGAAAGGCCAACGTGACCTGGTGCTCGATCTGTAATCCTCTTCAGTTCAGCAAAGGTGTAATGACGACGGCGCTGCGTGAGAATATCAAAGGTGCCTCAAGCTTCTATCACGATGTCGAGCAGGGAGACCTGCCGTCAGTTTCTTTCGTTAGACCTTATGAGCCTTACTCGGGGCATCCCGCGGACTCCAGCGTATCCGCCTATGAGTACTTCGTGATGAGTATCGTGAATACCGCGATGAATCATCGCGCGCTTTTCGACAACACCGCGATAATCGTCACCTTCGACGAAGGCGGTGGCTACTATGACTCCGGCTATATCCAGCCGCTCGATTTCTTCGGCGATGGGACCAGGATTCCCATGCTGATCATTTCACCCTGGGTCACGCCCGGAAGTATCGATCATACCTACTATGATCATGGTTCGATTTTGAAATTCATCGAGGCCAATTGGGGACTCGACCCAATGTCATCGCGCAGTCGCGATAACTATCCGAATCCGATCGCCTCGAGCGAAAATCCCTACGTCCCCACCAATGCTCCCGCGATCGGCGATTTGATGGGAATGTTCGATTTTCATCATCGCCATGAACACACGCCGATGATCATTCCCGGGGGCATTTAGCCGGCGCTAGCGATTGCGCGCCTTCATCGCGCGCTCGATATCGCGCCGCGCACTCTTGCGTGCGATGTCCTCGCGCTTGTCATACATCTTCTTGCCGCGCGCGAGGCCGATCTCGACCTTGGCGCGGCCACGCTTGAAGTAGATCTTCAGGGGCACAATCGAATAGCCCTGCTCGCGGACGCGACCCCAGAGCCGATCGATCTCGCGCCGATGCAGCAGCAGCTTGCGCGGCCGCGTCTCGGCATGGCTGAACTGACCGGCGGGCGCATACGCGCCGATATGGATGCCCTGCATCGACGCCTCACCGTTTTTGATGCGCACATAGGCATCGCGCAGGTTCGCGCGATGCGCCCGGAGCGATTTGACCTCAGTACCGAGCAGGGCGAGGCCGGCCTCGAAGGTTTCCTCGATAAAGAAGTCGTGGCGCGCCTTGCGATTATCGACAACCAGCTCGAAGCCGTCGTCGGTTTTAGCGCCAGCTGATTTTGCAGGAGGTTTGGCCATCGATCGATCCAGTCTATCGGCGAATCGAAACGAAAGCGAAGCAACGGCGGATCGCAACCAGTTCGGTTTTCCCGAGCGAGCTCGAGCGCGGATGCCGCAACAACATCATCCGAAATTAAATTCGCCATCACATCGATGAAACCTGCGTCGCGCATCTTAGGATTTTTGCAAACTGATTTTCGCGAGGAGGATTTATTGATGATTCGCAAACGAATAATCGGGCGATTGACCGCTGGGCTTACGGGACTTTGCCTGGCGGGCATGATGAGCGCCTCCGCATGGGCAAATGACGGTTTCTTCCTTTTCTTTCCCGGG
The DNA here is from genome assembly GCA_963761255.1 of uncultured delta proteobacterium. Classification (GTDB taxonomy): domain Bacteria; phylum Desulfobacterota; class Binatia; order Binatales; family Binataceae; genus DATGKG01. Next base: position 328,715 of record CAVXGH010000004.1, on the reverse strand, counting down.
AATCTGATGGTCAGCCGCAGCGTTTACGACAACAATTCGAACAACGTGACCGTGGGTCAGACCTTACCTCCGAATTGCACCCTCGCACCGAATTGTGTTCCAGCGACCAACAACGGCTCTTATCCGGAGGTCTTTAACAACGACCTGGTGGATGGGAGCTTCGGCATCACGTCAAAGATATTTCTCGACCAAATTACACCGTCCGGTTTTGGTCTGGGCTCACTGGAAGTGCCCAACAATGCGCAATTCAAACTTCCCTTCGATCACGACGACGACCGCGATCAGCTGGTGACCAGCTTCAGTTCGAAATCCGAGATCGCGCTCAATTTGTTGACCGACCACCGATCCGTCTCGTTTATGGGCTATGTTTCTCCGATCGATGCGCTCGATGTTTCCAATTCCAACACGCCCGGTGTCATCGATGCGACCAATCCGGTGCCGGCGACAGTTTTTCGCGCCGTCGCCCAGGTTAATGCCTTCGGACAATTCGATTTCACGGAAACCAACGCCTACAGCGGCAACAACGGACGCGCCGCGATCTTCAACGATAGGGCGCGGGTACTCTACACCTCCGGCAATGCCGGCAACGGCGGCAATCCGCAACCGGATGGGGTCATCCTCGGAGCAGGTGCGCAAATCCTAAGTCCCTCGTTCCTGCCTGAATTCCTGGAGAAGCCCGGAACCCCAACGCCGGTAGGGAGTTTCAGCATCAGCCAGGTCCCGCCGAACAACCCTGACAAGGTCGGCAAAGACACCAACTTCCGCGGCTTGACGATTTTCGACAACGTCGTCTATTACACCAAGGGCAGCGGCGGTAACGGCATCAACACGGTTTACTTCATCGATACAACCGGGAAAGCCTGCCCGGGCACCGGTGTCGGGCTTCCGCAGCCCGGCGCGACGCTTCCCACCAGCGGCATCGCGTATGACCCGACCTTGCTGCAAACCGAGGGCGTGACTCCCTACAACATGTGCATCCTGAACGGCTTCAATACCATACTCGCGAAGACCCCCGCCAACGTCTTTCCGTTCGGGGTCTGGTTTGCGAATGCGACTACGATGTATGTGGCCGATGAAGGCGACGGCTACGCCGGCGGGCTCGATCTCGACACTCATGCGGCTGCTCAGACCACCGCTGGTCTGCAGAAATGGGTCCTCGAAGCGGGAGTCTGGACCCATGTCTATACGCTGCAAAATGGCTTGGGGCTGGGAACGCCATATACCGTTTCCGGATATCCTACCGGACTGAATCTCGCGACCTGCGTCGTGGCTAAAGGGGCGCTCAATCCGAACAATTGCCCAGTCAGCAAGTCACTGAGCACGGCGGCCTCCGCGCCTGATGGACTTCCCTGGGCCCCCGCTGCCGACGGTCTGCGCAACATCACAGGACGCGTCAACTTCGACGGAACCGTCACCATCTATGGAATAACTTCGACCGTCAGCGGCAATGGCGATCAGGGTGCTGACCCCAACAAGCTGGTTGCCATCACCGACAACCTCGCGGCGGCCACGCTTCCGGCCTCGGAAAGCTTCCGCAGCGTGCGCAGCGCCGGATTTGCCGAGGTTCTGCGCGGCGTCTCGTGGACGCCTGATTTGTTCTAAGCACGACTGCCTGGCATGTACGGCGGTGGTGCCCCAACTTCGATTGGAGCACCACCGTGACGCAAGGATTACCCTCGCCATTCTTGGTGCGCCCGGAGCGGCTGCCTCTATTTTATAGCGAAAACTACCAACATTGACGCTCGGATGTTCTGGACGCAGGCGCAGAAGCGAAGCCCCGAGTAGTTGCTGCACGGCAAAAAGAGAGCCTGGATTTGCCCTCGCATCGAACGCTCGGGAAAAGACCCAACTCTCAGCAAGTAGCTGAAAATTTTAGCTTTTCGTCGCCGGCCAGCTTTTTCGCTTATCAGTCTCTTAGTGACGTTATCTTGTCAGAATGGAACTTGTTGTTGACAGACAGCAGTTCTTTTGGCTTTAATCAGCACAGTTTTGCTAACCAGCAGGTTGACTCAAATGATGCGTAAAGCAAGCAATGAGTTGCAGCAAGCTGTTTTCCGTCCCCCGCGATGGATCACGAGGCGATTGATTGCCGGCGCTTTTGGCGCGGCAGTGGCGATGGTTTTGACTCTCGGAGCGTTGGATGCACGCGCCGATCCTCAGTCCGACACGGTGTCAACACAGAGTGAACCTCCCACGCAGGAAACCGCCGTACCGGTCGCGCCCAAAGCCCACGCCCGCAGGTTTTCGCGTATCCGGGAACTGAGCGACGAACTCACCGCGTACCTCCACGATCATCGGCTACCGCACGTGGATGCCAATGTGCTTGGCACAGCGTCAGGGCAACCTCAGATGGTAGAGCTTTCGGGCGAGGTCAGGACGGAACACGGCAAGTCGGACGCTCAACAAAAGGCCGCCGACTATCTCAGCAACCCCGAAGGACTTCAGGTTCAGAACCACATCGAAATCGATCCGAGTCTGGGTTCCGGCCCGGGCGATGTAGTCTCTGCTTCGGCGCCGGCAAGCGCGCAGGCACTCCCATCCGTTGGCGGTGATCAAGACGGCGCAAGCGATCCGTGTTTATGCCTTACCGACGAGAACCACTGCAAACAAACCTGCGTCAACCAAGCGGCAGGTGCGAGCGCCTCGGGTCCGTCGATGGGATTGGGAGCGATGTTCAAAGGACTGCTGCAAGGTGCCCCGCAAAACAAACAGTGTTCGGATGACTGCGAAAACGCCAGGGCTCATTGTGTGCATGACTGTTCTGAATCGGGCGGCGCCGCGCCTCCACGGGGTCACGCAGCAGAAAAGCCAGCCGAAGGTCCTGATCAACCGCCATCATAGAATCGAACGGGGGCGCCGATGAAACTGACAACACTGGGGATCAAGCTGACGCTATGCCTGATGGCTGTATTCATCGCGTCCTCGGGGCTGGCAGCGGAGGCAGGTTTAAAGGACAAGGGCGGGGTGTGGCGCAATTCAGAATATTGGCACGAGCATCATCCCGAATGGGTATACAAATACCATCCTGATTGGGCGGTCGAACGGGAAGAATGGTGGCGAGCGGATCACGAACACCACCCAGAGTGGTTTGAGACTAACTACTGGCATACTTATCCGGTCTGGAGAGATGGCGACTACGACGAGCACCATCAATGGCGTTCGGCCGGATGGTGGCATGAGCACAAACCCGAGTGGCTCTATTCACGGCATCCCGAGTGGGCGGAAGTACACCCAGGCTGGATGAGCGCTGACCACGAACGCCATTCCGAGTGGTTTGGCACGGCATACTGGAAGGAGCATCGTCATGATTGGAATCACCTGTCGGAGGAGCAGCATCTGATCGCGGCCAGGAGCGTCGAAGCCGAACAGCCTCACGCCGAGACGCTGCTTGCGCACGAAACCGTTCCGCACAATCAGGAGCTGAAGCGTGGACCGTCGGAATCGGCCGGGAAAAGCAATTACCCGCCGGGACATCCACCATATCAAACCAGCTTGAACAGTCATCCAAGTGGATACCAAGCGCATCCAACGGCTCCGCCAGCGACCCTAAGGACTGGGAATCCTTTCGTTCATTCTGCTCCGGGGAATAACGGCAATTATAAAAGTCATTAGAATGATGGCACCGGATTCATCGAACGCCCCGTCTGGCTATGCACCCTTTTCGAGTTGTGGAATCATTTAGGAGTCGCAACGGCCGGACCGGCCAGTGTGTGCAAGCGGGTGGATTACACAAACGAACCCACCAAGTGGTGAAATGAAAGGATTTCTGAAGGAACTACGCCCATTAAAGCCATCAGGGGTCACTGATTAGGAATTCGAGATCCAACCGCGCGAAATCGCAGAAACAAACCCACTTCAAAGACTGCGTGGAACTCGGGCCAGCGTCGATTGGCAAAAACAAAGCCACTTTATCGAGGAAAATCAAAGAGAATCTGCCTCGCCATGGCGGGTGGGATCTTGGGCGAAGAAAACACGAAACTAGACTCGCGCCTCACCAGGGCTTACATTAGAAATGCGTAGCCGTTCCGACCGTCCTTAATGGTCCGATGTTCATTTCCCGAAACTTACGGGGGCGAAATGGGTTCGACGGAGTCAATAGGGCTTTGGTCGCACGCCGGGCGCTGTCGGCCCGCAAACCAGACAGACTGCGAAATTTACCCGCAGACAATAACGGTTACGCTCTCGCGGCCTAAGGGCCGCTAGCGTTTCGCCTCCGCTCGCCCATGGCGGGGGGTCGAAACGTCATTTAGTGGGCTAGGAGCACGCAGTTCGCCGATTGAGCGACGCTCCGAAACTTCAATCGGCTGGTCGAAGGGCAGCGCGTCCGTGCGCGTCCCGGAGATGAGATCAAATCGCGGAATAAGCGTGTAGTGACCGACGCCGGAAGGTCTTCGGACGGGGGTTCAATTCCCCCCGCCTCCACCATCCAACCATCGATATCGTCCTCGATCTCTTGCGTTCATCGGGCAGAGAAAGCGATTCTCTGCCGAGCGACATAGGAAGGAGGCGGTATCATGGCGACCAACCTCGAAGAAAAGGTGCGCGAGCTCGAAGCCAAAGTGGCGGAGCTTTACGATCGCGAGGAAATCCGCGACCTGCGCTTCCGCTATCACGAATGCATCAACGAGGCGCAGATGGCGGCGATTCCCGATCTCTTCACCGAAGACGGCGAACTCGAATTCGGCCATCTGGGGCGTGCGAAGGGCCGCGAGCAGATCAAGGCGTTCTTCGGCGGCCTGGGCGCCGATCGCACCACCCCCGATGGAACCCGTCGGCGTGGACTTTATCGGGTCAAGCAATTCATCCATAACCACGTGCTCAAAGTGCATGGAGATCGCGCCGAGGGTTACGCCTACCTCGAAGCCAAACCGGTATATAACAGCGAGAGCTATGTGGTCGCGGCGCGCTACAACGATGAGTATGTGAAGCGCGATGGGCGTTGGCGCTTCAGCAAGATGAGCCTCACTCCATTCTTCATGGTGCCGTTGAAGGAAGGATGGGCGGGCGATGACCTCTTGAAGATGGGACGTTAGGAATACGGGGAGCAGATTCTCTATGAGTACAGATGACGGAATTCTCTCGGGGCTGAAGGTGATCGATTGCGCGACTTATGTCGCCGGACCCGCCGCGGCCACCATCCTATCGGACTTCGGCGCCGACGTGATCAAAATCGAGCGGCCGCCCGACGGTGACCTCTGGCGCCATTTCTCCTCGGTGCCCGGATACGCCAGCTCGGACTTCACCTACACCTGGCTGCTGACCAGCCGCAACAAGCGCAGCATCGTGCTCGATCTCACCAAGCCCGCGGGACGCGATACCCTCCTGAAGCTGGTGTCCGGCGCGGATGTTTTCGTGACCAACTTCCAGCAATCGCTGTTGGATAAGTTTCGGCTTCGATGGGATGACCTTCGCCCCGTGAATCAGCGTCTCGTTTACGCGCATATCACCGGATACGGCGAGAAGGGCGACGATGCGGATTCGCCGGCGTACGATGGCCTCGCATACTGGGCGCGTTCGGGTTTGATGACGAGCGTCACCGGCGCCGATGGAACTCCGGCGGGCGCGCGTCCGGCGATGGGCGATCATCCGACGGCGGCGACCTTGTTCGGCGCCATCATGCTCGGACTGTATCGGCGCGAGCGCACCGGCCAAGGTTCGAAGGTGACTACCTCGCTGATGGCGGCGGGTGCGTGGGCCAACAGCGTCAACATCCAGGCGAAGCTGTGCGCGGCGCAATTTCCCGAGCGCAAGGCGGGACAGCGTCCACTGAATCCGTTGATTGCGGCCTATCTCAGCAGCGACCAACACGCGATGATCATCGCGTGCCTCGATCCCGAGCGCGAGTTTTCGCGCCTGTGCGAGGCGCTGGGTGAACCTGACCTCGCGACGAGCCCGTTGTTCGCGAGCCAGGAGGCGCGCAAGGAAAATGCGCCCGAGCTGTATGCGATCCTGCAATCGCAATTCGAGACCAAGCCGCGCAGCCATTGGAGCGCGCAGTTCCGCACCTATGACATCAAGTGGTCACCGCTGCCGACCCTCGAGGAAGCGGTGGCGGATCCGCAGATGCGCGATTGTGGCGCCATCGTGAATATCGACTATCCGGGCCACGGCAAGCTCGAAACGATTAGCAGTCCGGTCTTCGTGGCCGATAGCGCGAAGCGCACTCCGCAGCCGCCGCCCAACTACGGGCAGCATACGCGGGCGATTCTGAAAGAAGCCGGATTCGGCGTGACTGAGATCGATAAGCTCATCGCGTCAGGCGTCGCGGTCGCGCGCGATGGGAAATAAGATGCCTACCGAAAGTATCGAAACCGTCGGAATCGGTTTTCCGTGGGAAGAGCTGCCGGTCGGGCGCAAGTTCAAGACCGTCGGCCGCACCGTCACGGAGACGGACCTCGTCAACTTCATCTCTTGCACCGGGATGCTCGAGGTTCTCTTTACCAACACCGAGTTCATTGAAAAGGAATCCGCCATCAAAGGACGCGTGGTGCCGGGCGCGCTCGCGTATACCTTCGCGGAGGGCTTGCTGACGCAATCGGTGATGCAGGGGATGGGCCTCGCCTTCCTGAACATGGAACTCGACATCAAGGGACCGACCTTCGTGGGCGATACCATCCATGTCGAGTGCGAAGTCATCGAGTGCCATGAAAGCAAGAAGCGTCCGGGCCTTGGATTGGTGCGCACTCGCAATCAGGTGGTAAAGCAGGACGGCACCGTGGTGTTGGTGTACACGCCGCTGCGGATGGTCAAAGGCAAACCCACTAAATGACAGACGTCTGATACCACCGAACGAGGCCATCGGGCATGCCGATGGCCTCGTGCCACATCCACCCCACAGACTGTTCGCGAATCGACTCTAGAAGTTCGCTGCGCGAATCGACTAGAAGTTCGCTGCGCGAACCATGGCATCGGTCGTGAAGAAGTCCTTGTTGACCGCGCCCATGTTGATGTACCAGCATTCCTTCTCGGGCGTTTCGCGTCCCGGCAGATAGCACATCGTGGCCTCACCGGATTGCACATCAGTGGAAACCGCGCCTACGACGAAAGAGCGCTTGAACGGATAGATCGCGACCCTGGCGTCGGGCACCGGACGATCGCGATAGGCTAGCCAGTAGATGTGCGAGCGCCACAATTCGCCCCGGCGATCATAGGTATCGATGTAGGGCTCGAACCACACTTCGGAATCCATGTACACCACGGTGCGGGAATCGAGCGCATTGATCCTCGCATGCCGCGGCATCGCCTGCACCACGTACATATGCCGCATCTCCCAGTTCTCTGGGCACGCACTGGTGCCGCCGTCGGTGGGGCATTGAACCTCAGGTGAATGCGCGGCATTTACGCACGCGAGCAGGTTTTTCTCGCCGAGGAACTTGTAGTTGTATTCTTCGGTTTTGGGATTGAAGCCCGAGTAATGATCGGGATCCCACGCCTGCGCTCCGGTCGCCGACGACATGATGCTTTCATTCAGGCGGCGAATTCGTCGCGCGCCGGCATCCAGCGTCCAGATGTCATCGCCACGATTCGCGTCGAAATAGCGCCAGCGGATGAAGCCGGTTCCGTGAATGTCTTCCGGCGCCAGTATTGGATAAAGCGCGAACAGCCAGACACGATTGGTTTTTTTGAAATCCGGATCGATCGGCAACGGATCGACCTCGGTGCGTCCGACCAGGTCGTAGCCGGCGTAGTGGCCGATCTGGAAATACTCAACCTGGTTTGCCTGCGGCCCGTGCCTCTCATACGAGCTGTTGCAATCATAGAAACGCAGGTCGTAGTCGTCCGTGGTGATCGGACGAAAGACGTTGTTCCAGATGATCTTGTTGGCCACGTATGGGTCATTGGTATCGATCAGCGGAAATGGCTGCCCCGCAACGTAACCGATGACGCTGCGATGGTCGGTGCTGAGTCGTACTTGTCCGGAGTATTTTTCGGTCGCATCGCGGTACGGCGGCGGCCAGTCGATACGCTCACTGGGGATAATCTTCATCGACATCCCTTGCGAGACTTTGTAGTACACCCCCGGCGAGACCAGGTTCTTAACTTTGGCGGCGCTCTGAGCAGTGATGAAGTCGCCGGGTTTGACTTGTGCGAGAGCGGGAACGGCGAGCGTCAACGAGGACAGTAGAACTGTTGACAGCGCTGCGGTCGCGACCTTTTTGAATTGCTTATGCAGCATCGAACCAACTCCTGTTGGGAAACGGGTTGATGGATTGAGAAGCGGCATGAAGCGCAGCCGTTACATCAATGGGCACGGCTCCATGACTCAATTCCCGGAGTGTTCGGAAACAGCGGTTACTGCACGGAAGAGAAGGCGTCGTCAGGCGACGATGGCGAGATTCTACGATGCAACGTTCGACTTGGAGGCGATACCTCAACCTCGATGTCTTCGCCCAGCCGCGGTCGCTGAAATGAGGTCAAGCTCTCGCTCGACCGCTGCGCGGGTGCGCGGTTCGCCTTCACCGATAGATCGACGCCCCTGTCTCCGACTTCCTCGCGCGTGTGCGGAGTGGACGCATAGCAAAGGCTCGCGAGAGACGGGAGTCGGGAGCCGACCGTGGCGAACGCAGACACGCTTTGAAAGCTAGTCAAGAAGACAACGGACGCTGCGAGCATCAAACGAAGTGCCTGTGCGCTGAATCCATCGCGATACATCAAGGAGTCTCCAGCGAGACGCGTTATTCATCATCGGCCTGACTGCATTAGAAAATCAAGCACCAAGTTTAAGCAGGGGCGGATCCTCGCGGTACTGATGTTGTACCTGGGGACCCGATCTCCCGCCGCATGGGTACTATGGCTCAAGGTGATCATGGCTGCGTGCCGCTATCTCATTGTGATGGGAATCGTAATGTCGCCGACGCTCGACAAGCCGCATCCGTTGCGGTTCGGCGCGCTTGGGACCTAACTGGGCGGCGCGGTGCTGTCGATTATCGCGCTGGTCAACGCCTGACTGAATAGAATCGAAGCCTCGTCGTCACAATCAATGTGAATCTCCGGCGAGATTCCGCCCAAGGAGCATTGCGATGACGTTGGTTCAAATAGCCGTGGTTCTGATCGTGATCGGAGTGCTGATGTGGTTGATCAACACCTACATCCCGATGATGGGCGCGATCAAAAGCCTCCTGAATCTGGTGGTGTTGATCGTGGTAGTGGTCTGGCTGTTGCAAATTTTCGGCATCATCGGACCGATCGCCGGCGTTCACATTCCACGCATGATGTGAACGCTGGTCCCCGCCGCTTCCGTTGCGGCTCTCCGGCGTGATTAACTCGTCCTCCACGCGATCCCACGACCGCAACGATGGAGGGAGCAGATCATTTTGCCGATACCTATCGACGCCGCCCCGTTCAGCATCGCTCTCCTCGGGCTAATCCTCGGGATGCGGCACGCGACCGATGCGGACCACGTTATCGCAGTCACTACGATCGTAAGCGGCGAGCGACGCATCGGAGCCGCGGCACGAATCGGCATCGCATGGGGCCTCGGCCATTCGGTGACGGTATTCATGGTTGGCGGCGCCATCATCCTCTTCAAGCTTACGATTCCCGCACGGCTGGGAATGGCGATGGAGTTCGCGGTTGCGATCGTGCTCATCTTGTTGGGAATTTCGGTCCTGGCGCGCTCGTCTCCTCGAGTCGCGAATTTGCTCGGGCTCAAGGGCAACGAGAGCGAATGGCTCGCGCACAGTCACGCCCATGCGCACCAGGGAACCACGCATGCGCATCCTCACGCGCATGCCCACGGCGACGAGCACTCGCATCAGAGCCACCTCTTCCCGCAGCCCGCGCGGTTCGCGCGCGGATCGTTGGAGCGAGCATTCAGCGTGGGCCTCGTGCACGGACTCGCCGGTAGCGCCGCCATCGCGCTGCTAGTCCTCAGCGCGATTCCCGATCCGAGGTGGGGACTGGTGTATCTGGCGATCTTCGGATTCGGCACCATCGTGGGCATGGCGCTGATCACAACCGCGATCGGACTTCCGGTCAGCATTACCGCGGCCAGGCTCGGGAGCTTGAACCATGCGCTTCTCCTCGGTGCCGGCTTGCTAAGTTTGGGCTTTGGGCTGTTTCTCGCCTATCAGATCGGGATCGTGGAGGGACTCTTCATCGCGGGACCTCCGGCTAGTTAAAGGTCTTCGCCAGGGTCAGCCGGTGCGCTACGGCGCGATGACTGTGCGGATGGCCAGGAGCACCCATATCGCAACGGTCGGCGCCAGTACGATTCGTAGCAGCCGCCGTTCTTGCGTCCCCATTACGATGATGAATCCCAGCACCAGCGCTTCCGCGCATCCTCGCATGAAGGACCAGTCTTCCACCCAAATCGCGCTCGAAAGAAACGCCGCCAGCACCAGATAGAAGAGCCAGCCGAGTTTGACCCCGGAACTAACCGCCGATCGGGAAAACGCGCGCGCCGCTACCAGGATCATTGCGCCAAGAAACAGGAGTTCCCCGCCTATCATTACACCCGTGGCTACCGATCGGAGGGTATCAAGCGCGACGGTGGATCGTACCGCCGCCACCAGTAATCGGGCCAGTGAGTCGAATGGAACGCCAGATAAATTTACCGTTCCGCTGGCCGATCCCAGAGTTCCCCATCTCGCGACCAGCCATATCTGCCACGCGGCGTACGTCACGATCGGAATCATGAGCAGCACACTCTCAATCCAGGCGGATTGCCTTCGCCATCCACGCCATATTGCGTTCAGCAGAAGTGCGGCGGCGAGGAGGATGACAGTTTCCCGGGTCAAAACCGCCAGCGCCAGCACGCACGCGCCGAAGGCTATGCGCCGGATGTGGAGGAGATACAGCGCCCACACCATCAGTGAGATCGCAAGCGGATCGGGTAGATCGCGATCCAGGGCTAAAAGCACACTGGGAAAAAACGGAATCATTAATCCGTAAATCGGCGGCATCGAGAAGAGCGCCGCATAACGAACGCTGGTGAAGGCTAACCAGCAAACCGCCAGGTAGTTGACCAGGATCATCGACCATGGCACCCACGCAACGACACCGAGCGCAAGAACGTGCGCAAGGATGGGATACAAGATTCGTTGTTGTCGATAGGCCGGATTGTCGATCCTTATTCCGTACTCAACCTGCCGGTCGGTAAGCGGATTCAGCGCGAGCCGATAGTAGTACTGCCCGTCGTAGCCGAAGCGCGTGCTGACGGCCAGCTTTTGTGGCGCGAGCGATGGGTCATAGAACGCATGTCCGGCAGTTATGAAAAACGTGGGGTCCCCCTGGTGATAGGCGAGACGCGCGCCGACCACGATCGCATACAATCCAGCGGCGATTGCGACTGCGCCGGCCAGTCCTACGCCATGTTCAATGCGCGCGAGCATTGGATTCGACCACGGCTTGTTGCCGCTGCGAAGTGTGTGCTCCAACTCTTCGTTGCTCTCCATCGACATCCGTTTGCTCGCTTCAGGAGTTCGAAGCCTCCAGCCCAAGCACCCTGCGATGCTGGGCGTCCCATTGCTCAGGCGTGTATTTCGCGCGCATCGCCTGGGCGAACGCGGACAGATTGAAAAAGGCGAAGCGACCATCCCTACTTTCGATAGGAGCCTCGCCCAAAAGTGTTTGGAGCTGTGAAACGAGCGAGAAACCGAGGTCCCAAAAGCCGTGACGGTCGAAGTAGATGCCGCTAAATCCCGCAAATACCAGCGCATCGAGAGCTTGAGGAGGAAGCTGCAGGACCGCCCTCCTCTTTCCGCCGGTTCCGACAGCAATCGTTTCGGCACCCAGATCTAAACCGTTGCGCTCGGGCCACCGAGCCTCGGGACGCCCGCGCATCGCGCCGCTACTCCATCGCAGCGACCGAGAGTGAAGATACCCTTTGAGCTCATCGTATGGTCCCATTGCCGCAATCGGATCCGCTTCCGGGAAGCCCTCATTCGGAAGGTGAAAAATCATTGCGCCGCGCGGGACCGTTAATTCCAGCTGTGTGATGAACGCCTGCTCCCTCTGATAGCGGTTCTTCAAGCCTGCATAGTCAGGGGCGAACGAGGGACTCGTTTGATCCAAAATCCCAAGGCAAACAATGACCGTCAGCGCTCCGTGCCATACGTAGGTCGTTCGATTTCCATCTCCCATCCATCGCCCTAGCCCATCGAGAAGCACAGCTACTCCTGACAACGAGCAGAACGCGATGTAGATACTGATCCTGTTGTAGGCGCGGAATTGCGGACTGACCAAATAGTTAAATATGGCTCCCAGTCCGCCCATGGTGCCGAGCAGCAAGGCCGAGAACGTCAAAACCGCCAGCGCATTGAGAAGCTCACGATGGGTCTGGCCTTGTGGAGAGCACAGCAGCCAGCCGAGTAGAAAAATAAATCCCACATCGCCGACTATCCCCATGCTGGCAGTCGTGCCTTCGCCACCTGGCGCCGTTCGGTCGTATCTCCGTCTGAAGTCTCGCAGAAATTCGATCCGATGTGCGCTTATGGGCAGAAGCAGATGGGTCATCTTCAGCCCATAGACCTCTGATTGGACGGGAATCCTGTTTGCCACTGATGGATTGCTTCCGTGCCGTACAGCGTAAAGCCAGGTAGGTGACGTGTTGAGAGCAAGCGCCGTGAACATCAGCGCCGCCAACGTAAAACCACACGTCATACGAGCCCGGGATTTGAAGCGGATCGCCGATACTGCCGCTGCGACGCATAGTAGGTAGCATCCGAAGAATGTGTAGTAAGAGTTAGCTGACCCGACCAGGACGCAGATGATCGCGGCAGCCACCAATTGTTTGCGACTTAGAGAGAACCTGCGCGACCCGGAACCTCCTATCCATACCCACACCATTACCATCGTCATCGGCGGTATGAGGAAATAGGCGGTCAGAAATAAGTGCGCTTCTCCGCGCTGAAAATGATAGGGCAGAAAGGCAAAAAGCAGGCTCACCACTAATGCGGATGGATAAGAAACCTTGAGGTTGCGAAGAACCAGGAACGAGCACAGCGCGGTAAGAGGAAACGTGAAAAGAAAGAACAGGTTCAAAACCAGTGCGTAGTTCGAGGTGAACGTTGCTATCAGTTTCAGCAGGGCAAGATTCAAATTATCATAGAAAGGGAAATCCAATAGCTGGGTTCCGTAAGGTGCACCTAAATATGGGTTGTGCCAGACCCACCCGTTATCGACCAGCGACTTCACCAGCATACTGTTCAGCAGCACGTCACCGCGGTCGCCGAACGGAACTTCCAGATCCGCGCGATACAGGCGCAGCAGCCACACCATAATAATCATGCAAAGAGCGACCACCGCGGTGCCGGCAATCGCGGCGCGCACCCATTGATGCTCCCGCGACCCCTCGATGAGCCCCCGAGGCATATCGCTTTGTGGGTTCGCCGCCATGGAAATGCGGCTGAGCATACGCTATCTGTGCCACCAATCGCGACGCTTCCAGATCGCGGCCTCGCCCTTGATTGCCCTGATGCCGGCGTGCTCCCATGTCGATCAGTTTAGCCATGACGATCCTCGAACAAACGCTCATTGCGATTCGGCCGGTCGATGAGGCCGCCGCAAAAACAGCTGACGCGCGTTTGAACTCGCTGACCAAACCTCCCGGCAGCCTCGGTCAGCTCGAGGAGATCGTGCGACGCTACGCGGCGATTCGTCGCGATGGTTCCGCGAGGAAGGGGCCCGGCGCGCTCGCCGTGTTTGTTGCCGATCATGGAATCGCCGAGGAAGGTGTCAGCGCATTTCCCAAGGCAGTGACGCTTGAGATGCTGCGTAACATCGCCGGCGGAGGCGCCGCGATCAGTGTCCTTGCGCGCCGCTTCGGCTACGAGCTGCGCGTTGTCGATGTGGGCGTCGAGGCCGACACCAGCGCCGAGCCATTTTCGGGCGTGACGTATCGTCGCATCGGTCCTGGCACGCGGAACTTTCTGCAAGGAATTGCGATGACCCGCGAAGAGACTCGGCGCGCTCTCGAGGTCGGCATCGAAGTCGCGCGCGAGCTAGCATCATCAGGGGCGACGCTCATCGGAATCGGCGAAATGGGCATCGCAAATAGTACCTCGGCGGCGGCGGTTATTGCTGCGGTGACGGGAATTCCGCCCGCGAGACTGGCTGGACGCGGCACCGGCCTCGATGACGCGGGATGGAAACACAAGATCGAAGTCATCGAGCGAGCGCTGGCGCTGCATCGCGCGGCGTTCAGCGACGGCCTCGAGATTCTCGCCGCGGTGGGAGGTTTCGAAATCGCGGCGATGGCAGGCGTATGCCTCGGTGGTGCTGCCGCCGACGTTCCGGTGGTCGTCGACGGTTTTATTGCGACTGCGGCCGCGACCGCCGCAAATAAAATCTCGCCGAAGCTCGTCGAGCATCAACTGTTCGGTCATCGCTCCACCGAAAATGGCCATCGCGAAACACTCGAATGGCTGGGGGTTCGGCCGATTCTGGATCTCGAGATGCGCCTCGGCGAAGGTACCGGCGCGGCGCTCGCAATGTCCACCATCGAGGCTGCCCTCGATCTCTTTCATCAGATGGCGACCTTTCAGAGCGCGGGGGTTTCGGGAAAAATCCGGTGACCGATCCCGAGGCCTACTCAGAGTCAGCGCGCCGCCGAGGAATCCTCCTGCAACTTCGGCTCGCGGTCAGTTTTCTCACCACAATCCCGGTACCCATCGAATCCGCCAACGATTCTGATGTCGCGGCATCCATGGCGTGGTTCCCGCTCATCGGTCTTCTCATGGGAATGACCTTCGCGCTGGAAGATCGCGCGCTGGCCTTTTTGCTCGGTCATGCGATGCGCTCCGCGATCATTGTTCTTTCGATGGCGGTACTGACCGGCGCGATTCATCTCGACGGCCTGGCCGATACCGCAGACGCTCTCGGCGCGGGTCACGACCGCCTCCGCGCGTTGGAAATTCTTCGCGACAGCCGGATCGGCGCCTACGGAACCATCGCGCTATTCTTCGCGCTCGGATTTAAGGTGCTTTCGCTCGCGAGCCTATCGGGCAAGCCTCGGCTGGCCGCGTTGATCCTCGCGCCGACGCTTTCGCGGTGGGCACTCGTCGCGGTGAGTTACAAACTCGACTACCTGAGAGCAGCGGGCGCAGGCTCATCGATGCTGGGACGAGGAAGCGAGCGAAATTTGACCATCGCGAGTGTTATCGTGCTGCTTGCGATGATTCCGTTGTGGTCGAGGAGAGCTTTCATCACCTGCGCAATGGCGGTCGTTGCGACCTTCGCGATGAGGAGCTTCTACCGACGATGGCTAAAAGGAATTACCGGCGATTTGATTGGCGCGTGCGGCGAGATCGTCGAGGTTCTGGCGATGGTGATGTTCGCAGCGTGATCGACAGCTACTTCACTCGCATCGGATAGCCCGAGACCATCAGAATCACCTCGTTCGCGGCAGCGGCGATCTTCTGATTCGTCCATCCGAGCAGATCGCGAAAGCGCCGCGCCGTCGGATTGTCCGGCACGATACCCGCGCCAACCTCGTCGGTCACGACCACTGATGAAAACGAAGCGCGTGTGAGCGCACTGGCGAGGCGATCGGCGGACGCGAGAATCGACTCGTCCTGCGCACCGATGCCAATCAGATTGGAAACCCACAGTGTCAGGCAATCAAGGATCACGCCGTCGGCGCGCGCCTCCAATCCGGCCAGCGCGATAGTCGGATCGAGCGCTTCCTCGATGGTCACGAAGTGCTTGGGGCGCGTGGCCTTGTGATGCGCGATCCGCGAAGCCATCTCGACATCGAGCGCCTCGCCCGTCGCTATGAAATAGAAGCGGCTGCCTTTGAAGGACTGCGCGAGCGCGATCGCATGCGAGCTTTTTCCGCTGCGCGCGCCGCCGGTTACCAGCGAGATTCGTTTCATCGCGCCCTCCAGCCTACATTACGGGTGCGCGCGCAACCATTCCGAGAAATTTGGTTTCCCGCGCCGTCGCAAATTTCGCCACGAGGATCAAGCTGGAGTTTGAGTGACCGGTGCCGCGCTGGTTTGTTCGCGCGCGAAACAGCTCTCGAAGGCCGCTCGGATCGCCTCGCGCCGCGCGCGCAGATCATTCAAGAGCTGGCGTGGTCCCGCGTTGCCTTGATAGCCCATCCGCCGCGCGAGGGGCCGCAGCGCTTCGGGATCGGTGGGCAGCGCCCACGCCGGCTGGTCGCTTTCGATGCGCAACCGATTCTCGAGCCGCGCAATAAATTCGTATCCATCGCGAAGGGCGATGGCTTCATCTTTGGTGATAAGTTGCAGCCATTCCATTTCTCTCAGCAGATCCCGGGTCGCGCGCTTGCGCAGGGCGAGGTGCTCGTGACCATGCGCGAGCGCCATCATCTGCGCGGTGAATTGCACGTCGACCAGGCCACCGCGTCCCTGCTTCAAATTCCAGCGCGCCTTGCTCTCGGTCCCGATCTCATTTTCCATGCGCGTCCGCATCCGCGCGATCTCGGCGATCTCGGCGCGCACCAAGCCACGCCCATAAACGAACTCCATGCGCGCGGCCTCGACCTCTTCGCCAAGGTCCTGATCTCCCGCAACGACGCGCGCGCGCACCAGCGCCTGACGTTCCCAGACCGCGGAGCTCTGCCGATGATATGCGCGAAACCCTTCGAGTGAGGTCACCAGCGGTCCCTGATTTCCCGAGGGGCGAAGACGCAGGTCTAGCTTGTAGGCGTACCCTTCGCGCGTGCGCGCCTCGAGAATCGCGATGAGCTTCTGCGCCACCCGCGCGGCGATCTCGCGGCCGCGCATCGCATCGCCATCGCTGTCGTACACGAAAATCAAGTCGACATCGGAATTGTAAGACATCTCGCCAGCGCCGAGCCGCCCCATTGCGATGCACGATAACTTGAGGCCGGCTGGAATCGTGAATTGCGGCGCGATCTCCGCATACGCCAGACGCAGCGCCGCGCCCAGCACCGTCTCGGCGAGCAAGGTCAGTTCCGCTTCGACTTCGTGGAGCTCCAGATCGCCCGCGACGTCCGCGATCGCGATGCGAAGGAACTCCTGATGGCGGAAGGTACGGATCGCATCGAGCCGTGACTCCAGATCGGTTGATGCTTCGACCAGACCCGAGATCTCGCGATCCATCTCCTCGCGGCCGCGACGCCTGCGGACGAGATCGGAGCGCACCAGCGTATCGAGCATATCCGGATGGCGAATGAACAGCGTGGACAGGTAGCTGCTCGAGGCGAACAGGTTGAGCAGCACGCGCCGCGTTGACGGATGCTGTTCCAGCAGCGCGAGGAACGAAGTCCGCGCGCCCACCGCCGAGATAAAATCGGCGAGATTTCGCAGTGCCAGGTCCGGATCGGGCAGCCGGCTGATCTCGTCGAGCAGCATCGGTGCGAGCGTTTCCAGCAACTCGGAGCGGCGCGCACTCGCCGGCGCATGGGGACTGCCGCGTGCAAGAATTTCGAGGTTAGCGGTACTCTCCCGGGGCTGCGCAAAGCCGAAGGCTTCCAAACCGCGTTCCGCGATCGCGCGATCCGAGACTGCGCGCCATGCGGCGCGCGCGGTTTCGGAAACCTTGGTCAGACTTTCCTCTTCGCCGCCGGCGAGCGTTTCGCGAAACTGGTTGGCGGTCAGATCGCGATGCTTGCGCAGCGTCGTGCGCAGCCGCGCCAACGCGCGGTCGCCTTTGCCCATCCGTAACCGCAGCAGCAGCTGGCGCAGGCCCGTCTCGTTGCGGGGTAGCGTATGCGTCTGCAAGCCCGAAACGATCTGCAGCTTATGTTCGACGTCGCGCAAAAAGAGGTACGCCGCTTTGAGCTTGCTCGCGCGTTCGGCCGGCAGGTAGCCAAAGTCCGCGAGGCGGTCGAGCGCCTCGATAGTTTTTTCGCTGCGGATGCGCGGATCGCGGCCGCCGTAAATCAGGGTCAGCGCCTGCACGATGAATTCGAGCTCGCGAATCCCGCCATATCCCAACTTGATGTTGCGCTCGATCAAATCCGGCGAACGAAGTTCCGCCTCGATCTGATGCTTCATCGCGCGCAACTGCCGCAGCGTGTCGAAGTCGAGATAGCTGCGATAGACGAAGCGGTCGAGCTCGTCGAGCAATCGCCGCCCGAGCGCAATCGAACCCGCGACCGGCCGCGCGCGCAGCAGCGCCGCACGCTCCCAGGTCTGTCCGTAGTTCTGGTAGAAGCTCAGCGCGCCCTCGAACGGAACCGCGAGGGGCGAATTGCGTCCGCCCGGGCGCAGCCGCATGTCGATTCGAAAGCATCCGGTGGACAGCAGTTCAGTGATGATCTCGCCGATGCGCGCCGCCGCGATCCCGCCGGCGCCCGGCGCGTGCGGATCGAAAATGTAAACCAGATCGATGTCCGAGCTGAGGTTGAGTTCGCTCGCGCCGAGCTTGCCCATCGCGAGGACGCAAAATTCCCCGGCCTCGGAGGCGCGTTCGCCAACCAGGCGCAGCGCGCTGCCGCACGCGGCCCGGATACATTCGTCGGCGAGCCGCGACATCAGCAGCATCGTACGCTGCACGTCGATTTGGCCGATGAGATCAGCTACCGCGATGCGGAAAAAAATTCTCCGCTTGAAGAGCGAAAGTTCCCGCGCGGCGTCGGCGCGAGTTTCGATCGCGCTCAGGTCGCAGCGCATCTCGGTCAGCATCGAATCCGCGGTCTCGCTCCGCGCCGCGTCGAACATTCGAAGCCATTGCGCACCGGCTTGCGCAATCTCCGCGGACACCACTTCGGAGGCGCCAAGGCAAATGACTAGGTCGCGTGCCTTGCCGCGATCGGCGAGCGCCTCGCGCATCGAGGGCGGCGACTCCTCGGCGAGCTTCATCAGCGTCGCCAAAGCGAGTTGTCCATCGGCAGCGTAATCCTGCACCATCCGCGCCGCGCGCCGCGCGAGGGCCGGGTCGGCAATAGTCACTTCGAGCTTGCGCGCGAGACCTCCCAACGCCGCCGGCAGTTGTTGAGCCGTCGCCATCGAGATCTAGGATAACATGGGATTCCGTCCCGACAGGGGGCGGCATCGATGATTTTCCCGCGCTCGCGTTGGTCGCACGACCATCGATTCTGGTATTCGTCAAAGCGTTGAAAGGAGAACTCCGATGATCGTCCTGTATACGACGGAACGCGACTATCCGTGGGGCACGCTGCGCTCCACGCACGGCTCCAAAACCAAGGTGCTGCTGGAAGAAAAGGGGCTTAAATACCGCATCGAGAATCTGCCGCCGGGCAATCTGTGGAAGAAGCCTCCGGAGATGCTGGCGAAGCATCCGCTCGGCAAGGTTCCTTATCTCGAGGACGATTCTGGGATCTTTTTCGACTCGACCGTGATTGGCGAATATCTCGAGGAGCGCTATCCGCAGCCACGGCTGCTTCCTTCCGATGTGGTCGCACGCGCGCGAGTGCGCGAGGCGGAAAACTTCGTCGACGAGGCGATGCTGATCGGCAGCGTACCGCTGATCTGGATGCCGTACTGGGCTGAGCCGGCAAAGCGCGACGCGGCAAGCATGGAGCGGGGACGCGAAATGTTGCGCAAGCGCGATCTGCCGTACGTCGAGAAGCTCCTCGGCGCGGTAGGCTCGGGCGGTTATCTGTGCGGAGAATTCTCGCTCGCCGACACGCCGCTGATGGCGCTGGCGATGGTGCTGGACGTCGACCAGATGGCGCTGGGCGAATTTCCGCGCGTCGATAAGTACCTGAATCGGTTGCGCGAGCGAAAGAGTTATCGCGCCATCAGCGCCTCGACCAAGGTGGCCGACGCGGCAGGAAGCTGACCCGGAACGATTACGATGACTTGGTCGTGCTATGTGCGACGGCCGTGCGCGAATGCTTCTTCGAATGCTGCGGCTTCGCGCGATGACGCGTGGGAGCGCTGACCTGGAGTAGCTGCGCGGGATGGGTCCGCAGCGGCGGCGGAACAATCGCGGGCTCGCTCTCGATGCCGGGGAAATATTTGTCCTCGTATTTGTGGACCTGCAGTGCGGCGAGGAATTCGGCGTAGTAGTTCTTCACCGCGAAGCCGAAATGCGGTCCGTTGTAGGTCTGCAGCATCTTGCAGTAGTCGCTGCCGCATTGCTCGGCTGCGCGCGCGGTCCCCGCGGTTCCATAATTGTAAGCGGTGATGGCGAGCGGCCAATCGCCTAGCGTTTCGTAGTTCGAGCGCAGTAGTTTGGCGGCGGCCTCGGTCTCGCGGGTCGGATTGAGGCGGTCGTCGTGTCGGCCGCGAATCGTCATGTATTGTTTCCCGGTCGCACGGGTGAATTGCCAGATGCCGACCGCGCCCGCACTCGAACGCACGCCGCGCTGGAAACCGGATTCAACTTGCGCGAGCGTGATCAGCTCGACCGGCAGCCCCGCTGTCTTGAAAATCCGTTCCATGGTGGGCCGATAGTATTTGCTGCGGAGCAACCCCTCGCGGAAGCGTTCCTTGAGGCCTTCCTGGACGCGCAGATTTTCGGCCGCCAGACGCAGTGCATATGGAGTTCGGCCCTGGAACATTTCCGCGACATGGCGTTCATCGCTGCCGACGGGTTCTTGCCCCGTCGCCAGATGCATCAGGATGTCGCTGTACTTGCTCTTGAGATAGGTGTTGACCCAGTCGATATCTTCACGGTTGGGGCAGCCTTCACCGGGCAGATGATAGACCTGGTAAATTTTGTAGGGGTCGTCGCGATCGACCAGGACAAAATCCCGATAAGAGTACGTCGTGAAAATGTCGACCCAGAAACTGATTTGAGGTTCGAGCGAGGCGGGGCGCGCAAACGGTTCGGTCGCGGCGTGTGCGGAGGCCAAGCCAAGCACCGAGGCCAAGCCGACGAAAGAGCACACGATAAGGATGCGCACACCCGCGCGCATCCGCCGACTCATCCCAAGCAAATGTTCCAGTCTCCCCACCTGATGACCAAATCCGGAAACATCCCGCGATAACTGACTGGACTATCGATTACAATGATGCGTTCGTCTAGTCAACGCGGGCTCGCACAATAGAATTGCGTTACTAATGCTGAATCGCCGAACTGAAGGAATCTGCACCATTAAAATGTCACTTAAAGCATGCTTACTTGCACTGCTGATGACGCTTTCGGTCGTTGCCGCCGGATGCAATCAGGATGAGGCCGCCGCGCCCTCGAAGGATGTCTTCAGCGTCGCCCTTCTGACGTCTGGCCCGGTCAGCGACGCGGGCTGGAACGCCTCGGCCTTCGACGGCCTGCAGCTCATCAAGAAGACCCTCGGCGCGCAGACTGCGATGGTGCAGACCACGTCGCCGGCAGACTTTGAAGATGCGATGCGCGATTTCGCCTCGCGCGGATTCGTGGTGGTCTTCGCGCATGGCTTCGAATACACCGACGCCGCATTGAAGGTAGGTCAAACATTTCCGAAGACCTACTTCATCGTGACCTCAGGCAGCGGCTCGTCGGCGAATGTGGCATCGGTTACCTTCAAAATCGAAGAGGCTGCCTATGTCGAGGGAGTACTGGCCGGCAAAATGACCAAGACAGGCGTGGTCGGATGCCATCGGAGGAATCGAGCTGCCCGCGATTCATCTGACCTTCAATGGCTTCAAGTTGAGATTCCTCTCGGCGCGTCCCGACGGACGGATGCTGTCGAGCTTTACCGGTAGCTTCGACGATGTCGGCGCGGCCAAGGAAGCAGCGCTCGCGCAGATAAGCCAGGGTGCGGACCTGCTCTTCCACAACGCCGACGCGGCGGGTCTCGGCGTTTTCCAGGCAGCGCGGCAGAAGGGGATTTATGCATTCGGCGCGAACCGCAACCAGAATGACATCATCCCGGATACAATCCTCGCCAGCGCGGTGACAAATATCCCTCAGGCGTTTCTCGATTTGGCGACCCAGATCAAAGCGGGAAGCTTTCATCTGGGGATGATCGAATTGGGGATGAAAGCCGGCGAGGTGAGCGTCGTTTACAACCCCGCGCTGCTCGCGAAGATTCCACCGAGCGCGTTGGATGCGGCGAAATCCGCGGAGCGGGAAATCATCGCGGGGAAGTTCGACGTCACCAAATTAGCATCCCAGTAGCGCTTGCAAATTGAGAATCATTCTCATTATCATCCCGACCATGACGCGAATCAGCAATGGCATGCATCGGATCGCGATCGGGGCGTTGACTGCGGGACTCATCGGCGGCCTTACCAGCAGCCTCATCGGGATGACTTCGGTGGCGCACGCCGACGAAATGCAGACTCAGTTGACTTTCACCAAGGGCCATTTTGAGCCGGCAACGTTAGATGTCGCGGCGGGGACGCCCATGAAGTTGACCGTGGTCAACCAGGGCGATTCGGCCATCGAATTCGAAAGCTTTGAGCTCAACCGCGAGCGCGTGGTGCAACCCGGCCAGACCATCATCGTGAAACTGCCGAAGCTCGATCCCGGGCAGTATCACTTCTTCGACGATTTCCATCATGAGGTCGCGCAGGGCACCATCACCGCTCGATAAACGACGCGCCACCGCTGCGCCCTCGCGCGACATCCCTGACGACTCTCGCAAAATGAAATGATGCACCGCATCCGATGGATAGTGGCCGCCGGGGCGGTCGTGTTTGTGCTCATACAGTTGATTCCAATGTCGAGAAGCAATCCACCGATTTCCCAGGACATCGCCGCCCCGCCGCAGATCGAGGCGCTCCTTCAGCGCTCCTGCTACGACTGCCATTCCAACCAGACACGATGGCCGTGGTATGCGCACGTCGCGCCGGTTTCATGGCTGGTGATTCGCGATGTCGAGCAAGGCCGCAAGCACCTCAACTTCTCCACCTGGGACAAGTACGCCGATGATCCGGAGACGGTGATTCGCAAGCTCCGCAACATCGACAAAGTCATGCATAACGGCTCGATGCCGCTCTGGTACTACCTGCGCGTGCACTCGGAGTCACATCTGAATGATGTCGATCGCCAAGCCATCGAGGATTGGGTGCTGCAAGCCATCGCAAATGTCGGGCAGGGCGATAAACAATGAACCTCGCGCATCGAGTCTCGACAGTCTTCCCACTCGCGTTGCTGGCCGGAATGCTCATCCTCGCTTCACGGGCACACGCGCAAGTCGATCCCTGGGAATTCGAGGTCTATCCCTACGCGACCGAGGGCCCCGGTGTGATGGAAATCGAAACCGACAACGCCGTGATTGCAAAGGGCCACAGCGTCGGCGGCGAGGGCACCGCGGCCGGCACCTTCCCCAGCCAGAGCATGTGGTACAACCAGTATGAGCTTACCTACGGACTGACGGATCGAATCGAGGCGGCGGCGTACCTCAACATGGCGCAGCCCTCGGGTCACGGTTACTGGTACGCGGGATCGAAGTACCGTCTGCGCGGGCACCTCTTCGATGAGGAAACCCTGCCCGTGAACCTCGGATGGTACACGGAACTCGAATGGCACAAGACCCCGCAGTTCGACAGCGATGAGCTGGAGCTGGAGCTGCGCGCGATTATCGAAAAGGACATCGGACGCTTTTCGTTGATCGTCAATGCGCAGTTCGAAAAACCCATTTTTGTCGGTCCTGACCGCAACAAGGGTTTCGACTTCGGCTACGCCAACGCCATCAACTATCGATGGAGACCGGAAATATCACCGGGGCTCGAGTTTTACGGCGCACCCGGCAACATCGACGACAACGATCCGATCCACGAGCAGCAGCATTACATCTTTCCGGTCATATGGGGGCAGTTTCACAACGGCATCGAGTACAACGTCGGTCCCGGGTTCGGCCTCACCAGCGGGTCGGATCGCGTGATCGTCAAATTCAACCTCGAGTTCGAGAAATATATCGGAGCGCTGTTCAAGTCCTCCGACAACGGATGGTTCTTCTGAGGCTGCTATGGGGGAGGCGGGGAGCCTACGGCCCTGGTCCAGAGAGCTTTCAGCTCCCCGCTCGATGAAAACAAGTCCGGCGCTGCCGATACGATCCCGAGGGCGAAACGAGGCGCCTGGCGACGTCCTACAAAAAGCATAGAACGTGCTACATCTAGTTTAATCTTGCTTCGCAGTCAATAGACCCTTGATAATTTGTCTAGATGAAGTCCACGATGTGTAAACGTGCTAGAGCGGTGTTTCCCGATCTCCGCGATCGGAAACGAGTCTAGGATTCGATCTGGCGCGTGTAGCGCCTGAATCACCATTTGATCTTCTGAAAGATGATTAAATAGGTGTTTCTGCCATTGAGATGTTGAATGCTTGCAACATACGTGTAAACACGTTAAAACATAAGTGCGCCCGAAGACAGTCGAAGACGCTCGGGTGAACAAAGGCTGTAGCAAACGCGTCAAATATCTTGCCGCTTTTGAAACCGGGTTCGCAGCATCCTCTGGGGAGGGGAATTGGAATGGCTACGATTCTTTTCGAGGGAACTGAATTCAACATTGGTTCTGACCTGACCGTCGGCACCGTGCTTGGCGCCGCATGTGTCCGGTATGCCGAGCCGGGCGATTTCAACCGCTTCAAACTCTTCGATGTGGCCGGGCGCGAGGTTCAACCTTGTGAGTTGGTCGGCAAACGACGCCTTGCGCTATGCGACGTGCGCAAGCTTCGCGATTATACGGACAAACCTCTCATCGAAGAGTACCGCCTTGCGGCAGGCGGCAAGTAATCCCACGCCACCAATTCCTCCACGTTAAATCTCCTTTGGCGCGGACGTTGAGAGACAGCTCTCGCGTCCGTGGAGCCTTGCAGTTTTTCGTTGCGATACGCTCCCAGGCGCGAATGAGAGATTGCACTGAAGTCGTCGCTGGCCGGGAAACGTTCGTGCGGAAAGCCGATAGTCGCGACCATTCGCAGAATCGCGGCCATCCTGAAGGTTTGGTTAGACTACCCTAAACTCGTCGACGTTGACAAGATGCCAAGGCCCGAACATCATTGCGCGCTCCAACGCGAATGGTGAACAGCATGGGCACAAAAGCGGTCGGACTCGATTTCGGAACCACCAATAGCGCGATCGCATCGGTTTCTCACGATGGTTTGGTTGCGCTGGCGAAATTTCCCGCCGGTCGCGACCGCGCGATCTCGGAAACCATGCGCTCGATCCTGTTCTTCGCCGCCGATCCGCATGACGATGAGCCGCGGCGCTCGGTCGGTGGCAAGGCGATCGATCATTACATCGCGTCGGGCGCGAACGGACGCCTCATCCAGTCGCTCAAGTCGTTTCTCGCCGATAAGCTCTTCGACGAAACCAACATCATGGGCGATTACTATTCGCTCGAGGATCTCATCACGCCGATTTTGCAGCGGCTGCGTAAAGTCGCCGAGGAGCAATTCGGCGAGCTGCCGCCGCGAGTTGTCGTGGGCAGACCGGTGCATTTCTCCTCGGCACAAAATGATGCCGACGATGAGCGCGCGACCCGCCGCCTCGAGGCCGCGCTCCGGCGTGCCGGATGGAGCGAAATCACTTTCGAGTTCGAGCCGGTCGCCGCCGCCTATCACTATGCCTCGACTATCGCGCGCGAGGAGTTGATCCTGGTGGCCGATTTTGGCGGCGGTACCAGCGACTTCTCGATCGTGCGCTTGCATCCGCCGTCCGCCGCGCCTTCGCACGAGCGCTATGAGATCCTCGCCAACGATGGGGTCGCGATCGCCGGTGACGCCTTCGACGGCGAAATCGTGCGGCGCCTGGTCGCGCCGGAGCTCGGGCGCGGCTCGCAGTATCGGACGCCCTACGGTTCCGTTCTCCCGATGCCGACCTGGTTCTACGCGCAGATGGAGCGCTGGCACTTTCTGTCGTTCCTCAAAGCGCCGACGACGATGAACAAGCTGCGCGACCTGGAGCATCAGGCGATGGCGCCGGAGAAAATCCGCGCGCTCATCCACATCGTCGAAAATGATCTCGGCTACCTGCTGTTCAAATCGGTCGAGCAGACCAAGCTCGCGCTCTCCGATGCGGACGCGACGACGTTTCGCTTCGCGGACCACGATGTGTCGATTGAAAAGCCCGCGACGCGCGAGGCCTTCGAAAGCTGGATTGCGAAAGAATTGCGGGCCATCGCGGAATGCGTCGATCGCGTGCTCGCATCGGCGGAAGTCCTGCCCGATTCCATTGACAGCGTGTTCCTCACCGGAGGGTCATCATTTGTTCCGGTCGTCCGGCGGATTTTCACCAAGGCCTTCGGGGCCGAAAAGATTCGCACCGGCAGCGAATTCACCTCGATCGCGCGCGGCCTCGCGCTGCGCGCCGCCACCTGAAATCCGGCTTAGCGTCAGCCGCGATCGGCGGTCGCTGGTGAGGGCATCCCCTGTTGCATCACGGTGAATTTCGCGTAGCCCGGTTTCACCGCCTCGATATGCATCGGCAGCGAGATTTCGCGCAGCACCGGGATTTTCTCGGTGATAGTTCCGCTGCGGGGCGCATCGAGCGGTAGCGTCGCGACCTCGGTCCCGACGAAACGCACCACCGTCGGCAGCATCTTGCCGGTACCGTCGTAGTGGGTATGCTTGGCCTCGAAAATCGCGTCGCTCTTGAAGGCTTTCGAGCCCGCGCGAATCAGGTAGCGATCCTTGCTCAGCTCACGCACCATCACCGATTCGCTCATCACGTAAATTCTGCCGACCTGCGGACGATGAAAGTACGGCATCAGCGGATTGATGCCGAGCCAGAACGGCAGGATGACGTGTTTGCCCTCGGGCCAATCGGCCAATCGCACGATGGCCTGGCTGTCGCTGTTGCCGAGCTCGAAATCGCGCCCTGTCGAAATCGTGCAGAATCTGCCGGCTGAGCTCGTCGTCGGGCGCGGTATCGATTTCGCCGGTCGGACCGAAATCCATCGCCTTGTCGGGCGTGCATCCTGCCAACGCGATCGACGAAGGTGACGAAGGCGCGAGCGACATGAGAGCGCGCATGAGCAATTTCATCCGGTCCGATACCTCGCATAACTCAGCGGGATGCCGCCGCCGCCGAGCGTCCATTTCATCGGCAGCGAAACCTCGCGCAAGATGGGCATCTGGATGGTCTTGCCCTCCTCGGTCTTGAAATCCCGCATCCCCATGAACTGCATGATGGTCGGAAGAACTTTTCCGGCGCCGAGATAGTGCGTGCGCGTCGTCTGCAGCACGGTCTGGCGCTTGATGAGCGAGCTGCCCGCTTCAATCATCCACTCACCCGGAGCATCGAGTGGCTTGATGAGGTGCGCCTCGCTGATGACGTAATATTCACCCTCCTTGGGCTGCAGCGAGCCCGGAACCATCGGGTTGATGCCGAACCAGTACTGCAGCTTGAGCCACGCATCCTTGGCCGAATCGACCGGCCGCACCAAGGCAACGCCGGCATTATCGCCGAGGATGAAGCTTCGCCCGCGAAAGTTCTCCTCGATTTGTTCGGCGCTCGCGAAGCGATCGGGTATTCCGGCTATGGTCGTCGGTTGCGACGGCGATGATTTCTGGCATCCAACCAGCAGCGCGAACGATAACGCCCAAAGCGATGCGAGTCAGAGTTCGCGCTGTTCGAGGATGCATTCGTTATGCGGACGCTTCCATGTGGGATTTCTTGCCCCATTCCATCAAAGTGCGGGCAAATTACAAATAGGCGTCGGAGCTGGAACAGCTTCGATGCCGCCGATCCGGAATTGGGTCGTCCGCGAACGACCTCTGGAGCATGGGGGACTTTCTCGATAATGACGTGGCCGCGGGAGTGTGCCGGTTTAATCCAGGCAAGGCTATCGCCTACTTCTCTCGTTCCGCATCCACATCAGCTAACCGGATTAAGGCCGCGCGGTCGCGAACCGATTCGCGACCTGCCGCCCCCTCTGCATCGAGGCCGGCGCCTTGCGCATCCGTGCCGTGAACCAGAAGGTCGACCCGTTGCCGGGTGTGCTCTCGACGCCGATTTCCCCGCGCATCCGCTCGACGATCTGCGCCGCGATGGCGAGGCCCAACCCCGAGCCGCCATGCTTGCGCGTGCTGGAGCTATCCGCCTGCGAGAACGGCGCGAACAGCCGGTTTTTTTCGACATGAGGTGGGATACCGATGCCGGTATCGGCGATGGTGAAGCGCAGTTTCGCCTCCAGCGCGGTTTCCGATTCGCAAGTCACGGCAACCGATACCCCACCTTTCTCGGTGAACTTGATCGCGTTTCCAACCACGTTTACCAGCACCTGACCGAGCCGCGCGGGATCGCCCGCCAGAAGCAACGGCCGGAAGGTTTCGTTGCGGATGTTGATCGCGAGACCTTTTTCCCTCGCCTGTTCCGTGAATTCGCCGAGTAGCGCGTCGAGGGTCTCGGACAGCTCGAAGGCGACCTCCCTCATCCTGAGTTCGCCGCCCGCGAGCCGCGAGTAATCCAGGATGTCGTTGATAAGTGCGAGCATCGTGCGCGAGCCACTGAGCGCGGTTTGGGCGAGTTCGGCCTGCTCCTCATCCAGCGCCGTGTCGAGGAGAAGCTCGACCGGGCCGACGATCGCGTTCATCGGCGTGCGCATTTCATGGCTGATGATAGCGAGGAATTCCGATTTGAGTTTCGCCGCCTGCAACGCGTCGTCACGCGCTTTCATCAGCTCCTCGCGAAAACGCGCGCGCTCGATGGCATAGAAGAGCGCCCGGCTCAGCAGTCCACCATCATACCGGCCTTTTACGAGGTAGTCCTGCGCGCCGGACTTAACCGCGTCGCGCGAAATCGCTTCGTCGTCCAGCCCGGTCAGGATCACAATCGGCATCGTGGGGGCGGCGGCGTGAACGCGCTCGATAGTTTCCGCGCCGAGGCAATCCGGCAGCGTCAGATCGAGCAGCACCGCGACGAAGTTTTCCTGCCCCAGAAGCTCCAGGCCTTCGGCCAGGGTCGGCCGCGAGGCAAGGCGCCAGCGCGCGAACCGCGCGTCGGACAAGGCCTCCTTTACCAGCCGGGCGTCGCCGGGATTGTCTTCGATCAGCAGGACGGGTAGGGCGTCATCGAAGGTTGGCATTCGCGTCCAGCCTCGACGGCAGCTTGACGATCGACAACCAGAAATCCTCAATGCTTCTTACCACCCTGACGAACTGCGCGAGATCGACCGGCTTCACGATGTAGCAATTGGCATACAAATCGTAGCTCTTAAGCACGTCCGCCTCGGCATCCGAGGTGGTCATGATGACCACCGGGATCCGCCGCAGTTGCGGGTCCGCCTTCATCTCGCCGAGGACCTCGCGCCCGTCCTTGCCGGGAAGATTAAGGTCGAGCAGCACCAGGTCGGGTCGCGCGCAATCGCGATATTCGCCCTCGCAGCGCAAATAGCGCAGCGCCAGGATGCCATCGTCGATCACCGAGAGATGATTCGCGAACTTGCCGTCCTTGAGCACCTCGACCGCGAGGCGCGCGTCGCCCGGATTGTCCTCGACCAGCAGGATCTCAATCGGCTGCATGATGTCCATTGGCGGACTCGCTACGCGCGACGGCGTCGGGGAGGGTGAAGCGAAATGTCGCGCCTTTGCCTTCTTCGGATTCCACGCCGATTTGACCACCATGATGCGCGACGATCTTGCGGCATACCGTGAGTCCGATTCCGGTGCCGGGATATTTTTCACGGCCGTGCAGGCGGCGAAATATTTCGAAGACTTTCTCTCGGTATTCCGGGGCGATGCCGATTCCGTTGTCGGCAACCGAGAATTCCCAGCCATCGACCATGCGCGCGGCGCAGATGTGAATGTGGGGCGCCTCGGTGCCGCGAAACTTCAACGCATTGCCGATGAGGTTCTGAAACAGCTCCGCAACCTGCGGCTCGATGCCGCGCACGATCGGCAGCGCGCCCCGGGTTATGCTTGCGCCGGTCTCCTCGATCGCGAATTGCAGATTTGCCAGCGCCTGATCCAGCGCAGATCCGGAATCGATCGTTGCGAACCCATCGCCCTGCCCCGCGCGCGAATACTTGAGCAGGTCGGCGATCATCGTTTTCATCCGATTGGCGCCCTCTACCGCATAGCCAATGAACTCGTCAGCATCGGAATCGAGCCGTCCGCGATAGCGCTGCGCGAGGAGTTGCACATAGCTGGCGACCATTCGCAGCGGTTCCTGCAAATCGTGCGAGGCCACGTATGCGAACCGCTCCAGCTCGGCATTGGACTGCGCCAGCTCGTCGCGCCAGCGGGCGAATTCGCGTTCGATCCTTTTGCGCTCGCCGATGTCGTGTGCAATCGCCGAGGCGCCCAGTAGTTCGCCCTTCGAATTCCGGATCGGCGAGATCCGGACCTCGACCTCGATGCGCCGGCCGGTTTTGGTCACGCGCTCGGTTTCGACGCGCCGGGTTCCCGCGGAGGTCCGCAGGTGAGCCATGATGTCTTCGAGTTCACTCGTCCTCAGCTCCGGCGGGAAAATAAAACCTATATGCTGCCCGATCGCCTCCTCGGCGGTGTAGCCATAGAGTTCCTCGGCGGCGGGATTCCAGCTCAGGATCGTTCCGTCCTTATCTTTGCTGATAATCGCGTCATGCGAGGACTGCACGATCGCGGCGAGCAGCGCTTGCGGCGTATCAGCACGCTCAAGGTTCTCACGCGATGTGCCCACTTTCGCGTCCGGCTGGCGCGCGTGGCGCGAGGGTTTAGCCGCCATAGCCCGAGACAATCACGCAATCGCTATGCCGACGAAAATAGTGCGCGATAGGCGCTCAGAGACAAATGCTGCCTTTCAAACCTCGCCCGCCAGCATCTATTGGTCGTTATAAACAAAACGACGATGCCAAAAGTATGGCGCTTTAGCTTATGCTTAGGGTCAGCCGGCGAGCCTTCTCACCAGATTACGAACATCGATACCACCATCGATGCGCCGACCAGGGCCAGGACGATCGCCACCGCCATCGCCGCGTACGAGGGTTGCCCAAAGTTCCCCGCCCCGCGTTCCAATTCCGTGACGAGTTGAAAATGGCGCACCGCCGAAACGACGTTCACCACCACGCCAATCAGAATGAGTGCGGTGCCGGCGGCGGTCGAGAACGCCGAAGATCTGATGTGAATCTCGGG
Organism: uncultured delta proteobacterium; assembly: GCA_963761255.1. Taxonomy (GTDB): domain Bacteria; phylum Desulfobacterota; class Binatia; order Binatales; family Binataceae; genus DATGKG01. The sequence continues at coordinate 297,893 of CAVXGH010000004.1, read as the reverse complement.
ACGTATCGCGGTCAGCTCGCGGAGAAACAGACCGAACTTCGCCACCACGAAGCCGAAACCCATCAGCGCAAGGCCGGTGCGAATCCATGCGAGGAAAGTTCGCTCCGCCGCAAGATAGACGCGGGGGTCCTGGGTGAAATCTTGCGCCACTATGCTGCTCGTTGGCGATGCTCGAGAAGAAACGCCAGCGTCGCCTCGTTGAACGCCTCGGGCTGCTCGATGTTGCTGAGATGCCCCGCGCCTTTGATGACTGTGAGTCGCGCGCCGGGAATCCTGGCGGCCATCGAACGCGACAATGCGGGCGGCGTGAGCGTGTCCTCGTCGCCAACGACGATATGCGTCGGCACGCGGATATTCTCCAGCGCCAGCTTCCGCGCGTAGTTGGTCGTCGCCACGATAGTCTTCAGATACGAATCCTTATGCAGCGCCGACATGCTTGCGACCAGTCGCTCGAATGATCCCGGCCTGGCGGATTTTCCTACTAGCGTTTTAGCCACGCTCGGTGCCATGTCGCGCGGCTCCTTCCCACTCAGAAGCGGCTCCTGGCGGATGCGGATAAATTCGCGCCGCGCTTCGTCGCTGAGGCCGGTCATCGCCGGCATCGAATCGCAAATTGTTAGTGTGGCCACTCGCTGTGGATGACTCGCATGGAAATCGAACGCGATCAGACCTCCCATCGAGAGACCGACGAGATGCGCGCGCGCAACCCTGAAATGATCGAGCACGCGAAGGAGGTCGTGGCTAAAATCGGCGAAGTCGAGCGGGCCATCATAGTCGTCGCTGGCGCCGTAACCTCGCGCATCCCAAGATGCAGCGTGAAATTTTTCACCGAAGACCGGAAGCTGATCGTGCCAGTTGGTGCGATTGCCGCCGATTCCGTGCATGAACAACACCAGCGGCCCGTTGCCGACATGATCGATCGCGATTCTCGGCGCGCCGGGGACGTAGTCGGTTTTCCATTCGCTCATCGAGATGTTCCTCCTTTGCGCGCAAGTGATGCGAGAGTGCGGCATCGCTCTTCGTTGGCAACGATGCCCGCCAGGCACGATTTGCTGAAGCTCGAGAGCGCCCGGGTCAGCATTCCCATCGCGTCCATAATGTTGATCGCAGCCGCGCCTTCGAAGATGTTCAGGTTTAGTTCGCCACGTTCCAGCGCGAGCCGCGCGGCTCGCTCACATCCGAGCACTTGAAAACAGCATTGCAGCAAGGTTTCCGGGACGACCGGATTTATCTTGCCGGGATAAAATGACGACCCTTCCATGACTGCGGGCAATACGATCTCGCCCAAGCCGCCTTTTGGACCGGACGAAAGCTGGCGCAGATCCTGCGCGAATTTAATGAGCACCTCGGCCAGCAATCCGAGTTGTGCGGCGACGGCGCCCAGATCATCGATGTTCTGCGCCGCATCGAAGAGGTTTTCGCGGAGCACCAGTTTGTGCTTCGCGATTTTGTTCAGCTGGCCGATTACGGTGCGGCGATAAGCCGGCGGCGCTCCGTTGCCATCGCCGATTACTGTTCCTCCAAGATTGATTTTTCGCAGTGCCGCAGTCGTGCGATCGAGTTCCTCGGTTCGGCGCGCGAGCGCCGCCGCATATGCGCCGAACAGCTCGCCGAGCGGGACCAACCCGGCATCTTGCAAACAAGTTCGCGCCAGCGTCGGAATCGTCTGGAACTGCACCGCCTTATGATGCGCAACCTCGATACAATCGCGCATCACGTCGTACAGATCGATCCATTGTTCGAGGATCGCGAGGTGCGCTGCCGTATGGCAAACATCGGCGGTCGATTGCGATGCGTTAAGGTGCAGCTTCGGATCGATGGGAGCATAGCTGCCGCGTTCGCCGCCGAGGTTTTCGTTGGCGAGGTTCGCAATCACTTCGTTGAGGTTCATGTTGACCCCGATTCCGCCGCCGCCACCCAAAACATCGACAGGAAATTGATCGAGGTAGTCGCCCGCGAGGAGAGCGTCGCAGGCGGCTTCGATCGCTCCGGCGATTTTGGCTGTGATGGTTCGGGCGTGGGCGTTGGCACGCGCCGCGGCCTTTTTCACCGTTGCCAGCGCTCGCACATAAACCGGATAGTCGCTGAGCGCGCGCCCGGAAAAACTCAGGTTGTCGAGCGAGCGAACGGTACGGATGCCGTACAGACGACGCGCCGGAACTTCCAGCTCGCCGATGGAATCGCGCTCGATGCGAGAGGCCGCGCCCTCACGCAAGATGACTGCGGACCTACGCCTCGCGGCCATAGCGGGCACGTTGCAACAGTTTGCTGCTTCGCGTTCCCGGCTTGGTGTCGTAGGCCAACAGCGCGACCAGCCGAGCCACGGATCCGCGAACCGGCGTCACCCGATGAATCGAGTTGCGGCCCTCGAACAGCAGCAGCGTGCCGGGCGTCATCGGAACGCGCACGACTTCATCCTCGTTGCCCTTCAGCAATCTCCGCACCCGAGGATAGTTCTCATCGCCGGCGCTGCGAATCAGCGGAACATAGTCAAAATCGCCGCCGCGCTCGGCGGCGCGCAACGCGATCGAGGTCACGAAATCGGTCTGATCGAAATGCCAATGGAGCCGCTCGCCGTCGCGCATCACGGCCAGGTTGAGCGCGCCGAACGGATCCGCATAGCGATAAAGTCGCTCCTTATTCAGCGCCGCGCCGATAAAAGCCATCAGCGGCTCCCATTCATAAAGGCGGCGCATTGGAGAGCTTGGCGGAAATTGATCATAGGCGACCACGCCCACCGAAGTGTGATCGAAAATCCGGCGCGGATGATCTTCGGGCAGCGTGCGATCGGGAATCTCCAGATATGGAGTTCCGGTCGATTCGCTGTGATACGCCAGCGCCGAGAGTTCGTCAGCCTCGCGCGCGAGAAGCTCCACCGCCGAGGGGGTGAGGAATCCGGGCAGCTCACATGCGCCGGTCCGGTCGAGTTGTTCGCGACAATGGCGCGTCAACGAGCGTGCGGCATCGCCGGCGAGATCGAGGATCGGATAGCGCCGGAGATCGATCAGCTCGGCGGGCGATGACGTGCTGTCGGTCAAGGTTGCTTCTCCGTCGATTCGTTCGGCGCGACATCGGTATAGCCCAGCGAGGCATGCATGCCATAACCGATAAAACGCCGCAGCGGTTTCGAAAAAGTGCGCGCGATCGCAGGCGGCGTGTCGATGTATTGATTTTCCTCCTGCCGCAGCCATCCGAGCGAGTAGGAAAGGAAGACGCCGTAGCGCCATTCGCTTGCGGTGCGATTCGCGCCCGCGCCGTGCAAGGTGCCACCCATCCAGAGCAGAACCGAACCGGCCGGCATTTCCGCGGCGACGACTTCATCATCACGCGCGACGCGGCCCTGGGCCCATCGATGGCTCCCCGGCACCAGATGCGTGCCGCCATTGGCCTCGGTAAAATCGCTGATGGCCCACATGCTGGCGAGCACCATGTTCGGACGCGGCAGCTTGAAAAATTGAAAGCCATCTTCCTCGCGATGAAGCACCTGCACCGTCGCGCCCGGGCCGACCACCAGACCGGCAGTAGCGTGCACCTGGTAGCTCGCGCAGTTGGGCTTCAGCAACGCGTCGCAGGCCGAGAGCATGAGCGGATGCATCACAAATCCGCGAAAGGTTTCCGATTTCGCGACCAGCGCCGTGATGCGAGTGGTGTTGCCAGGATAAAAACTGCCGTTGCCGCCCGACGCCTCATAGACCTTGTTGAGCCGATTGCCCGCGTCGGAGCTTTCCATGTGCGGCGCCAGCTCGCGCTTGAGCGCCTCGCGCGTTGCGGCGTCGGTGACATCGCGCACCACGACGCATCCGGCGTGTTCGAGACATGCCACGACATCTTTAGAGGGCGCGTTCGCCGGCAGCACTGGAATCGAGGCCATCAGAAGTCTCCGCGTCTGGAAAACCTGTTCGGCTCTTATCATCCGCTTTCGATGACGGTCAATCGACTCGCCCGATCAACTCGCCGATGACAGCCCAATCGAGTACCGTTATGCTCATGGCCCGTCGAATCGTGACGCTGTTGCCGAGTGCAACAGAAATTGTTTGCGCGGTGGGATTCGAGAGCGAGCTGGTTGGGAGGTCTCACGAATGCGATTTTCCGCCCTCGGTGAAACGGCTGCCGGCGCTCACGGAGCCGAAGTTCAATCCCGAGGGCAGCAGCGCCGAGATCGATGCGCGGGTGAAAACCATCGTGCGCGAGGCGCTGTCGGTCTATCGTGTCGATGCCGCCAAACTTCGCGAGCTCAGACCCGACGTAATCGTAACGCAATCGCAATGCGAGGTGTGCGCGGTCAACCAGGCCGACGTTGATACCGCCGTCGCTGAATGGACTGGTTTGCGACCCAAAGTCGTGTCGCTCGCGCCGTACTCGCTGGCCGATGTGTTCGCCGACATGCAACGCGTCGCCGTCGCCCTCGGCGCGCCGGAGCGCGGCGACAAGCTGGTGCACGATCTGCAAATGCGCTGCGCGGAAATTCGCGAAGTCGCATCAAAGCTCAAAAACAAACCCACTGTCGCGTGCATCGAATGGATCGAGCCGATGATGGCGGCCGGCAACTGGATGCCCCAGCTGGTCGAGATGGCGGGCGCAAAGAATCTCTTCGGCAAGGCGGGCGAGCATTCGCCATGGATGAAGTTCGAGGAACTCGCCGCCGCCGATCCCGAGGTCATCGTCATCGCGCCGTGCGGCTTCGGCATCCCGCGCGCCTCGGAGGAACTGCATCTGCTACAGAAACAAAATGGATGGAAACAAATCCGTGCAGTGCGCGACGGTAGAGTCTTCCTCGCCGATGGCAATCAGTACTTCAATCGCCCCGGCCCTCGCATCGTCGAGTCACTGCAAATCCTCGCGGAGTTGATTCATCCGAATACCTTCCGCTTCGGCTTCGAAGGCGACGGATGGCGGCCAGTCCTATAAAGCTCGGATAGCTACTTAGCAGCTAGATATTTCAATCCCTCACGCAGCGGAGTGAGCTTGATCCCGAACTCCGCGATAAGCGGCTGGATGTCTGTCGCGTTGTCGGCGGTCACGAAGGTCACCGCGTCGCGCGAGAGCAGCGGCGTCGGCAGCATCTCCAGCAACGAGGCACCCATACGCATCGCGCCTTCCGGAATATGAAGGATTGGTCGGCGCCGCCCGGTCACCTCCATCAAGATGCGAATCATCTCGTCGAAGGTCATCAGCTCCGGTCCGCCGACATCGAAGGTGGCGTTGCGTCCTTTACCGCTGATGGCCATCGCGACGCAGGCGGCGAGATCATCGACCAGCACCGGCTGAACTTTCTGGCGCCCAGTTCCCGGTACGCCGAACGCCGGCGAGAACTTCAGCAGCTTCGCGAAACCGTTCATCACCTTGTCTTCGGGGCCATAGACCAGCGACGGCCGAAAGATGGTGTATGCCAAACCCGACTCACGAATCGCGCGCTCCGCCTTGCCCTTGGCGCGAAACCCGGGATGCGTCGCGTTTTCATCGGCCGCCGCGCCGCTGACATAGACAAATTGCTCGACACCGACTTTCTTCGCAGCTTCGAGCAGCGCAACGGTTCCGCCGAAATCCACCCGCTCGAAGGTCAGACCTCTTTTCGGATTCTCAACCGGATAACCCTCGAACTGCACCGCGCTGACGATCGCCTGCGCGCCCTTGAGCGCGTTGGGCAGCGTCGATGGTTCAGTGACCTCGGCACGGACCCATTCGAGGTTGGGAAGATCGAGGCGTTGACGCGCGCGCTCCGGCGAACGGCTCAACCCGCGCACGCGGATCTCGGGTATCCCGGCTAGTCGTCGCGCGATGGCGCGCCCGATGAATCCGGAACCTCCGGCGGTTGCAACAATTTTTTCGGACATGCGAGGGGTCCTCAGGCGAAAGGGGTTGAGACAGTCTTTAAGATGAGGAGAATGCCGACCTCGCGAGGAAAATTCCGCGGCCGGCCCGCGCGGATGATTTGCGAGCGCGGACAATTTCCTCGCCGCGCGAGATCGTGATGCGAGGCCATCCGGTAACCTCGAGGCCTTCGAACGGATCGTAATCCGCGCGGGAATGCATCTGGCTCGCATGCACCACTATTTTCGCTTCGGGGTCGAAAACCACCAGGTCTGCATCGGCGCCTTCAACGATCGCGCCTTTGCGCGGATAGAGTCCGAAAATCTTCGCCGGAGTGGTCGCCACCAACTCCACCATCCGCTCCAGCGATATCCGCCGCTTCACGACGCCCTCGGAGTACAGCATCGGCACGAGAGTCTCGAGGTTCGACATGCCTGGCGGAATCCGGGTGAAACGATCGGCGGCGATTTTGCGCTCCAGCGGCCAACTGCAGTGGTCAGTCGCGACGACATCAATGGTGCCATCCGCGAGTGCTTCCCAAATCGCCTCGACATCGGCGCGGTCGCGCAGCGGAGGATAGCCGACATACTTCTCGCCCTGCGGTTCGAGGAATTTCTCCTGCGTCAGGTAAAGGTAGATGGGGCGAGTCTCCGCGAGGATCGCACGACCCGAGCCATTGCGGCGCGCGCGGCGAATCTCATCGATGGCGGCCTTGCTCGACAGATGCACGAAGTAAGCGGGCGCGCCAGTGAGTTCGGTCATCTTGAGGCCGCGCAACACCGCCGCAGCCTCAGACAGCGGGGGCCGGCTCGAAGCGAAATGCGCGACGCCACGATTTCCCGCGCCGAGCAGCCGCTCGGTGCAATAGCCAATCAGGTGCTCGTCCTCGGCGTGTATCGTAAGCAGGGCGCCGGACTCGGCGGCCATCCTGAACGCGCGCAAGAAGTCGCGCGCGCGCTCCTCGAAGCCGCGCATCATGAAAATTTTGAAGCTGCTGACCCCGCGCTCGACGATCTTCGGAATCTCTGCAATGGTCGCCGGGGTCGGATCGAGGATCGCAACATGGAATCCGTAATCGATTATGGCGCGACCGCGCGCCTTATCATCCCACTTCGAAATCGCCTCGCTCAGCGATCCTCCCGGCGCCTGGAACGCGTAATCGATGATGCTCGTGACGCCGCCGGCCGCGGCGGCGATGGTGCCGGACTCGAAGTCATCGGCGGTGGTCGCGCCGAACATCTCCGCATCAAGGTGCGTATGAGGATCGACCGCGCCCGGCAGCAATAGCATCCCGCGCGCATCGATGGTTTTGGTTGTCTGCTCCAGCTCGCCCGGAGCGACGATGGCGCCAATCTTGCCGTCTTTGATGCCGACATCCGCCAGCCTCGTAGCTTGGGGCGTAACTACGGTGGCGCCGGTGATTGCGAGGTCGAGCATCGAAATTCGGGGGTTAACGATGCGCGCGTGCTTTTCGGGGACGCATCGGTCCAATGCGCCGTCGACGCCTCGGCTGCATAACCGGCTCGGCGACGGTGCCAGGGCGATGCTCGCTCTTGGGGAGCGCAAGCTGCGTGAGGTTGAAGCGCGAAATCTCGGGACGGCAGTTGATACGGATGCGCACCCAAAACGTGCCGAGGCCGCGGTTGGTATAGATGTAGAAATCCTCGTAGAGGTTCAGTCCGGCGTAGAACTGCTTGCCGATTCTAAGGATCGAGCGCAGCGGCGATCCATAAAATGGAATCCGTACCACGCCCCCATGCGTATGCCCCGAAAGCATCACGCCGGGCGAGAGATGACGCGCATATAGTGCAGTATCCGGATTGTGCGCCAGCACGATCGTCGAGGCCTCAGGCACCACATCCTTGAATGCGCGCGACGGCTCGGCGCGGCGCGACCACAGATCGTCGATGCCGACGATGGTGAGATCCTCGCCCTTCAGCTTCAACGGACGATTCGTATTCGCCAGCAAATCGACGCCCGCTGCTTCGAGGGCAGCGGCAATGGTGTCGAACGACGACCAGTGGTCGTGATTTCCTGCGACCGCAAATACGCCGACCTTGGGATGGAGCCGTTTCAATGCATGCTGAAACGCGCCGACATAGCGCCGCATCGTGTCGGGCCCGGAAAAATAATCGCCGGTCAGGAAGACGAACTCCGGCTTTTCGCGATTGATAACATCGACCGCCAATTCGAGGCGATCGACATCCTCATCCATATCGAGATGGAAGTCGCTGATTTGACATGCTACGACGCCCTTCAGCGCCGCGGGCAACGCGCGCACAGGAAGCGCGATGTTAGATACCTCGACCGCATCGATGGTGCGTCGCCACATCCGATGAATCGGACGCAACGGCAGGGGAGGTTTCGCCTTGAGCGACTTCGATTTCAGATGTGCAGTACTGATGGCAAGCCTCGTCGATGACCGATCGCTTCTATCCTAGAACACGTGGAGCAGTGCGCGGAAGGAGGGTAACTCGACGATTCGCGGGTCCGCCGCATCGAGCTCCTCGTGCTCCATGTCCCAGGTATTATCGTGGGGGATGTAAATCGCGGCCCGCAAACCGGCGCGCAAGGCCGGATTGATGTCCGAGCGCGGGCTGTTTCCGATCATGAATGTGCGCTCTTTGTCGAGGCCGACCTCGACGACCAGCCGCCGATACGAATCGGGATTCTTCTCGCGCGGCGTTTCGACCCGGCTGAAGTAGGGTGCGAGGCCCGATCGATCCAGCTTGCGCATCTGCTCATCGCGCTGCCCCTTGGTGAAGAGGATTAACCGATGGCGCGTGGCGAGCTCCGGTACCGTCTCTTCGACGCCGGGCAGGAGGTCGCAATGGCGCTCGATGAGCTCGCTGCCGATCCTCTCGACCTCGCGGCGCAGCAGCTCCTGATGCGGCTCCGGCGCGATCTGGGCGACCGCGCGTTCGAGCGCGATCACATAAGGACGGCGGCCATAACCATGCGTCTGGATCAGCTCGAGTTCGGCCTCGCGCACGATCGCCTTGATCGAATCGCGATGCGTGTCGACGCCGAGCGCGCCGATGGCCGCGACGAAATTCTCGAACGCCTCCAAGAAGTGGATGTTCGAATCCCACAACGTATCATCGGCATCGAGAACCAGGTTCAGCGGCGCCTCGTCGCGCCAGGCGGTCGGAAGTGACATTGCGTAATGATCGTAACCACGCGGACACGCAGGAGTAAATCAGCCTCGCGGCGCGATTGGGAGGACCACCAGCGCTCCGCTAGCCGGATTGCGGCCTACGTAGACTTCAGTGTCGTAAACCGCGCGCAGATTCTTTTGCGTGAGGACGGCCTCCGGAGTTCCGCATGCGATCACGGCGCCGTCTTTCATAAGCAACACTCGGTCGGCATACATCGCGGCGGCGTTCAGATCGTGCAGCGTCGCGACCACCGCCATCCCGCGCTCGACGCACAGCGCGCGAAAGCGCGAAAAAATATCGGCCACATGTCTGAGGTCGAGGAACGCCGTTGGTTCATCGAGGAGGGCGATCTTGGCCTCCTGCGCGAGCGCACGCGCGAGGAAGACGCGTTTGCGCTCGCCGCCGGAAAGTTCCTGGATAGGCCGCCGCGCGAGCGCGAGCAGATCGAAGTGGTTCAGCGCCGAGTGCGCGATTTCGAGGTCGCGGCGAGTCTCGAAGTGGAATGCGCCCAGATGCGGCGCGCGCCCCATCAGCACGACTTCGAGCACCGAGAACTGAAAAGCGATGGAATTTTCCTGCGCGACCGTCGCCACCAGCGTCGCGAACGCGCGGCGATCATACGAATCGAGCGGACGGCCGAATAATTCCACCCTGCCCGCGATCGGAGCGAGCGTAGCTCCCAGCACTTTCAGCAGCGTCGATTTGCCCGCGCCATTGGGGCCGACGATCGCCAGCATCTCGCCCGCCTGAAGTTCCATCGAGACGCCGCGCAGCACCTCGATCGCGCCATAGCCGGCGACGATGCCCTCGGCCTTGAGCACCGGTTCGTCTTTGTTTCCGTCGCTCACAGTGAAAACGGCCGGCGGCCCTGGCGGCGCAACATGAAGATAAAAAACGGGCCGCCGCATAGCGCCGTGATGGCACCGACGGGGATTTCGGCGGGAGCGATGGCGGTGCGTGCGACCAGATCAGCAATCACCATGAATGCCGCGCCGCCAATCAGCGACGCCGGGAGCAACAAGCGATGATCGGCGCCCAACGCGAGGCGCAGCACGTGCGGCACGATCAGCCCGACGAAGGAGATGATCCCGCTGACCGACACCGCCGCGCCGATCATGATCGAGGTCGCGAAAAAAACTACGCGCCGAAGATGGTCGACCTCGACGCCCATTTCGGCCGCGGCTTCGTCACCCAAGCTGAGCAGATTCAGGTCGCGCGCGCGAAACATCAGCACAGCGAATCCTATCCCGGCGAGGACCGCAACGATCTCGACCTCGCGATAGCTGGGCGCCTCGAGATTGCCCATCAGCCAGAAGAGGATACTGTGCGCGTAGTAGAAATTGACGATGCTGTTGACCAGCATGATCGCCGCGCCCCAGAACGCGTTGAAGATAACACCGATTAAAAGCAGCGTGAATGGTTCGAGGCGTCCGTCGATCAGCGCGAGGCGATATACCGCGAGCGTCGCCAGCAAAGCCGAACCGAATGCGATGAGCGGAACGATCGCATCGGCGAGGGGACTCGTCGAGAGCGCAATCAAGGCGACGATCGCTCCGAGGGCCGCGCCGCCTGAAATTCCCAGGATGCCTCCTTCGGCAAGTGGATTTCGCACCAATGCCTGAAGCGCGACTCCCGCCGAAGCGAGCACGGCGCCGACCACCGCACCCATCAGCACGCGCGGGAGCCGCACGCCAAAAAAGATCGCATGGTCAGCGCTCATCGAATCCGTGACGGCGCGCATCAGGTTGACCGGCGCGCTGCCGAACGAGGCCGCGAGGATAAGCGAGGCCATCAACACCGCGCACAAAATCAGCAGCCACAAAACCATGCGGCCACGCGTTAGGTATGCTCCCTCGAATGCGCTCAGATTTACTGCCGCATTCATCGCGGAGTTTTCCACGCCTCGGGATGAATCAGCTTCGCAATCATTTCGAGCGTCGTTCCAACGCGCGGCCCCGGATGCAGGGTGGGGTCCTCAGGGTATCCAACCACGCGATGATTCCTGACTGCTGGAATGGTCGGATAGGCGTCCCAGAATTGGGTCGGCGACTGCGGGTCGGTTCCCATCTGACCATCGATGATAACCGCCGGTCGCATCGCGACGATGTATTCAATGCTGAGCTGCGGCCACTGCTGACCGACGGCATCCGCGATATTGTCCGCGCCGGCGATTTTGATCAGGTCGTCAAGAAAGGTTCCCGGCCCCACCGCGACGATCGGCTGATGCCCCACCAGCATCAACGCCGGGCGCACCGGAAACGGATGCACGCGCGCGCGGACATCGTGCACATTCGCCTCGATACCCGCGATGATCGCATCGGCTTGCGCCGCCCTGCCGATGCGCTGCCCGATCGTTTTGATGCTCTGTTCGATTTGCGGCAGCGAGTCATCCTCGACCAATAAAACCTCATAGCCCATTGCACGCAGCGCGTGGACCTCGCGCTGATTCGAGGAGATGCCGCGCCCGATAACGATGGTTGGGCGCAGCGCCGCGATCGCTTCGAGGTTAGGAGTGAGAAACGATCCGACGCGCGGAAGCTTCATCACTTCGGGCGGATAATCATCATATGATGATACGCCAACAACCTCGTTGCCGACGCCAAGCGCGAAGAGAGTTTCGGTGACCGACGGCACCAGCGACACGATTCGCTCGGCGCAGTTCGCGACGCGCGCCGGCGCCATCAAAAAAAGTGCGAGCAGGACGACACTGGCTGATGTGGAGCGCATTCGAGGCACCTCGCGACGCTATCGCATCCAGCCCGCGACCTTAAGCGCGGCCGCTCTGCTATCGCGGGAGCGGATGGTTTGCATAGATTGATTGCTACCGTTAGTTTTCCCGCAGGAAGGACTCATCAGTGTTGAACATCGCGGTTCTCATTAAACAGATTCCCCTTGTCGAAGAAGCCAATTTCGACCCGGCAACCAAGACCATCAAGCGCGACGGCCCCAATGTCATCAGCGCTTTCGATTTGCGCGCGGTGTCGCTCGCGATGGATTTGAAAAATCGCCACGGCGCTGAGACCACCGTTATCACGCTGGGACCGCCGCAGGCGCGCGAGTCGCTGGAGCAGGCGCTCGCGATGGGAATGGATCGCGCGGTGCACATAACCGATCGCGCTTTTGCGGGCTCCGATACGCTCGCGACGGCGCGCGCTCTGGCGACGACGCTCAAACGCGGGAAGTTCGATTTGGTCCTGCTCGGCAAATATTCCCTCGATGCGGAAACCGGTCAGGTCGGGCCGGAAGTCGCGGAACTGCTCGGCGTCGCGCAAATGACCGGCGTGCGTAAATTGGAAATCGACGGCCGCATCATCAAAGCCGAGCGCGAGAGCGACGAAGGCTTCGATGAGGTCGAAGCCGCGATGCCGGTGCTGCTGACGTGCGCGGAACGCGTCGCGCAACCAATCAAGCTCAAGCCGGACGCGACCGAACAGGCGAAGTCGAAATCGATCGAAACCCTTTCGCTGAAGGAGCTGGGCGCGAGCGCCGGCGACTTCGGGCTGGAAGGATCGCCGACCTGGGTCGCGGCAATTCGCCCGGTCGAAACTCCGACTACCAAGTGCAAATTCATCGATGCGTCCGATCCCGAGCGCGCCGCCGCCGACGTTATCGCCGAGCTGGACAAGGTGGGCGCGCTGAAGCCGCGCGCCGGAAAGCGTCGCGAGATTTCGCCGATCTCCAGGAAGCCGCGCCGTGGACGCGATGTATGGGTGGTCGTCGAGAGCAACCTCGCGGGGTTCGTGACGCGCGGAAGCCTGGAGCTGCTGTCGCGCGCCGATGAACTCGCGACGCATCTGGGCGGCGCGGTTAGCGCTGCAGGATTTGGCGCCTCGATGCGCAAACACGCCGGACTCCTCGGTCGCTATGGCGCCGATCGCGTGGTGATTCTCGAAGCGCCGGGTATCGAGGCATACACGCCTGAAACCGCGGCCGAGGCGATGGCGTCGGTGGTCAAGCAGCATGAGCCGTGGGGCCTATTCCTCTCCGCGAGCGAGCGCGGCCGCGATTGGGGTCCGCGACTCGCGGCGCGCCTCGGGCTTGGTTTGACCGGCGATGCGATCGGATTGGAAATCGATGAACAGAATCGGCTCGTCGCGCTGAAGCCGGCCTTCGGCGGAAACATCGTCGCGCCGATCCTCTCGAAGACCCTGCCGCAGATGGCGACCGTGCGTTCCGGCGTCCTCGAGCTCGCCGACCCGAATGAAAGCCGCAACGCGGAAGTCGAGGTGGTGCAGGCCCATACTTCGCAGCCGCTGAGCCGCCTCATCAAAGAGCACTCGCTGATGGATACGACCATCGAGCCGCTGGAAGGCGCCGAGGTCATCGTGGGACTCGGGACCGGCGTGGGGGCCGACGGCGTGGCGGTGTTGAAAGACTTCGCGCGAGTGCTGCGCGCCGGGATGTGTGCGACGCGCCGCGTCACCGACGCGGGTTGGATGCCGCGTCAACTTCAGGTGGGACTTACCGGCAAGGCGATCGATCCGCGGCTATATTTTTCGGTCGGCATTCGCGGCGCGATCAATCACACCATCGGCATCAAGCGCGCGCAGACGGTGGTCGCGATTAACAACGATCCCGAGGCGCAGATTTTCGAGCGCGCCGACATCGGGCTGGTTGCGGAGTGGAACAAAATCATTCCCGCGCTGCGCGATGCGCTCCAAAAGCGCCTCGCATGATGGAGCGGTGGCCTCGAATCAGAATCCCGGCTGCGTCCACGGCTGATCGTGGAGGATTTGCTGCACCTGGTTGATGTACCCGATCGCGCCGGAATCGTACCACCCGCCACTGTACCAGTTGCCGACCGCGCCCCATCGGCGATCGTTCACATCGCTCGACGCGCGATGAAGCACGCCTTGCGCGTCGGTGTAATCGACGTACGGCGCAAAGCCGTTGCTGATCGCGGTAATCGAGCGAGCGGCATCGCCGAGATATGAAAGGTGGCCCTGCTCAACGCCCATCTGCTCGGCGGTTTTGAAGTCGGCATTAAAGCCGGTCGAAGTGGCGCTGAGCGGGAACGACGCCGGCCATCCCTCATTCACGCCTTCGGCAATCTGGAACAGGCCCCATGAACCGCCATCGGGCTGAGTCGGTGTGACATGCTCCAGGTCGCCATGCGATGGCGTCAGTGTCCTGGTCCCGGTAATCGGATCGGATGACGCGAGGTTAGCAATTTTCCATTCGTACCAATGCGTCTCATTGACGGCGACCGCTTTTAAGAGATCGCGGAAGCTGTAGGTCTCGCCATCAATGGGATTCACGATCGTACAATTGGGGCACCATTTGTCGGCGACCTGTTCGATGATTTCCGCAGTGATGCCGGTGAATTGCCCATCGACGTTCTGCATGTAGCTGCAATCGTCGAGGCCTCCGCACGCGCCGAGGCCGATATGAAATGCCGCAAGTTCCGCACTCGAGGGCACGCGCGCGTTCGGAATGTCATTGGACGGGCGCAATGGATCGCCGGCGGGCGTGGGACTCGCGGTTGGAGTCGAGGTCGGCGTTCCGTTAACCGTTGGCTTCGGGGTTGGGGTCGAAATCGCGGTGGCAGTTGCCGAAGGAGCAATCGTGACGTTGTCTATCATGACCGTGATCGCGGGATCGGCGATCACATTGCTCGATGAGTCGAATCCCTTGATTGATAGCGTATGCGTACCATCCGGCACCGATGTCGAGTCCCAGATGATCCCCGACGGCGGCGAAGATGCAACGTAGTTCCCATCGACGTAAAAGTTCATCCATTGCGCGCTCGCACTCTTGATCGCGTCGAAGGAGATCGTCCCTTCGACATGCGCGGCGTTGCCCGGCGCAGTAATGATGACGGCGGCGGTAGTAGGCGCGGGCGTCGGAGTCATCGTCGGTGTCGGTGTCGGCGGAGCATTTCGCACGATGACCTTAATAGCTCGCTCGCCGAGAGTCTTTCCCTGCGCGGAAAACGATTTGACCGAGATCACATGGGTGCCGTTGGGCACCGTCGATGAATTCCAGGTGAGAGTGCTCGGCGCATCGGGCGCAAGCAGGGTTCCGTCGATGTAGAGGCTCGTGGTGCTAACGCGCGGTCCCATCGCGAGAACAATCGGAACTACTCCCCCAACGACTGCACGCCGGGCCGGCTCTCGGATTGTCGCGCCGCCGGCGAACGCCGATGCAGTCGCGCAAATCGAAATGATGCAAGCAAAAACGAACGCTGAAAATGTTCGTGGAACGCGCAGACGCCGGCCCCCCCTCTCGTTAGAGGGAGCAAGCGACGCGCCAATTTATGCGCGCGGTTCAGCGCTTTCTTGAAACAATTGTGCGCGATTTTGCGACACGCGATGTCGCATCACGCTGTCTCGATTACGCGCGAACCTCATACAGCGCGGAGAACATGTCCTCGATTGGAAGCCTCCGGAACTTCGTAAATCCTGCTTCCGCAACCAGTTCGCGCGCCTTCGGTTCGCCCATGCACGCGCCGATGCCCGCCCCACCGTGCGCGAGCGATACCGTCATGCAGTAGAGCGTGCTGACGGAGTACATCATCTTGCCGGTCGGCCCGATGTTATCCTCGAGGTTGGGGGACACGTTGACCTCGAGCATCAGGTAGGTCGCGTCCTTCTTCATCGCGCGCTTGATCGATTTGAGCAGCGCGACCGGATTGACGGAGTCATGCACTACGTCGAAGGTCGAAATGAAATCGAACTGATTCTCGGGAAGCTTGGTCGCATCGCGCGCTTCGAAAGTTACGCGATCCGCGACGCCGGCCGCTTGCGCATTAGCCTTGGCGCGTTCGACGGATCCCGGATGCACATCGAAGCCGAAAACCTTCGCCTTCGGAAACGCGGTTGCGATCGCGATCACCGCGCGGCCGCTGCCGCATCCAATGTCGGCAGCCGTTCCGCCGTTGCTGAGAGCCTCGATCACTTGTGGCATCGTCGGGAGCCACTTCTTGATGAGCTGGTTGCGATACATCCCGGCCGAGGAGCGCTCCATCGCTTCCCACGTCTCGGGCGGATACTCAGCCTGCGGAACGCCACCGCCGTTGCGAAACGCCTCGGCAATCTTCGGCGCCATCGTGACATTCGGGATCACCATCTCCATGAACCCGCCCATGAAAAAGGGCGACTCCTCGCGCGCAACCACCATCGCGTGCTCGGGCGGCAGCATGTATTTCTTGGTGGCCGGATCGTAGGTCACATATCCTGCCGAGGTCACCGCACCGAGCCATTCACGTATGTAGCGCTCGTTGAGCTTCGCGCGATCGGCGAGTTCCTGGCTGGTCACCCATCCCGCATCGGCGAGCGCCTTGAAGATGCCGAGCCGGTCGCCCAGATAGTTCATCGCACCGAGCATAGCGGCGCCGATATCGTTGTTTACCTGGAACAGAAACTTGCGCGCCTTGTCCCAATCGAGTTGCGGCTTGGATGATTTTTCTTCGGCCATCGCGATGTCCTCCTGAGGAGGCGGAGTATCGCGCAAGTCGCGGCGCGCGGTCTACTTCTCACGCGTCGAAAAAAAGTCCTGCTGCGATGCGTCCGCGACCTCCTCGGCAGCGGCCTTTTCGAGTTCCGCGGCGGCGAACAATCCGGGTTTGTCCGCGAAGACGCGAAACTTCTCGAACAGGTCGGTGAGCTTCGCCTGGTAGTACTCGACGTTCTCGTCGGGACGGGTCGCGTCATACTCGCCGACCAGCTTCGCTGCGGTCGCGACTTTAACCTTGGTGCCGCGCCCGGTGACGTAATATGAAACCTGATCACCGGCAACATACGTGCGCGTGGATTTCAGCGCCAGCTCATACGCCGCCGCGGCGTTGCGGCGCTTGCCGCCGACCTTCTCGCGGTAGTTGTCGAGCGAGTCCTGCAGCGTCTCGGTCTTCATCAACGCATCGATACCGATTTCGTGCGCGGCAATCTTTGCGAGATAACCGGCGAAGAGATTTTGCAGCTCGAGGTGGCGATCGGTCATCAGGAGCAGGAACATCTCTTCCATGAAGCGGCGCTGAAAGCGCTCGAGCCCGCGCGACTTCAGCCCCGAGCCTCGAATCGTCATCTCGCCGGTCCCATCGAGCAGCACGTAGTTTTTCATTTTGTAGGAAAACATGGCGGGGTATTTGCCGTCGATCTCCAGCTTGATGCCCGCCGGCATGGTCGCCGCGATCTCCGCCAGCATCGCCTCGGCCTCAGCATCGCTGTCGGAGTTGCCGGGCAGCACGAAGTAAATGCCGTCGGTGTCGACCTCGATCATTTTCGCGCCGCGTTTTTCCAGCTCGTCGATAGCCGACTGAATCAGCTCGCGCCCGCGCCGTGTGACCGCGCTGGCCTGGTCGAAATCGCTGAAATGCCCCATCGAGAAGCCGAGGTAGCCGTAAAATGAATTGATGAGAATCTTGAAGGTCTGCTGCAGCGCCTCGATATTGCGCCGCGCGCTGCCGCTGAGTTCACGCGCGAGCGCCTTCGCCTTGACACGAAAGCTGCGCAAGTCACTGAGCATCTTGAGAAACACGCCGAGCGCATCGGAGGCGGGCGCGTGACCGAATTCGAGCATCATCGAAGGATACAAAGATGTGACATCGCAATGGAAAACGTTCCGCGCGACGCCGCATCGACGCATCTCCGTGTAGCCGCCCGCGAATGCTTTGGGCTCGCCGCCGGCCGGAATCGAATGACGCTCGATGAGATAAGCGCGCAGCATCAGCGCGTCGATCTTGGTCGCGTTCCCGCGCAGGATCGCGTTCTGGTACGAGTACGGAAAAATCTGCGCCTGCACGAAATAGCTGGCGGACAGCGCTTCCGCGATGTCGCGGGTCTCGCGCACCTCTTCGAGCGCGGACTGAAACAGCGCCTCGCAATCATTATCGAAGTAATGGCTGGTGCGCGTTGCATCGAGATAGACGCGGCCCTCGCGCGTGACACCGAGATGCTTCGCGAGGTCGCGCAACTCGAAGCCTTCGAGCTCGCGGCTGCCGATATCGTAGTGTTGCGCGAGAATCCAGGTATCGACGAGGTTGCGTCCGTAGGCGTCGAACTTGCGGTACGCGATGGTGCGCTCGGCGATTTGCAGGCGCGCCGGACGCGCATACATCACGCTGCCGTCGCGTCCCAGCGCAAGTTTGACTCCCAGCTTGCGCGCGCGATGCTCCAGGTATTCGAGATTCGCGCGGAACAGATTGTGCCCCTCGATAACATCGGGATCGCACTCGCCGATGATGCGCACCAGTTCGGCGAGCATCGCACGCTCGTCGATGGCATCGCCGCGAATCACCTGCTCGAAGCCGGTGTTGTCGGCGATCGCGATGGCGACGATGCGATCGCCTTCACGGGCCGCCGACGCAAATTCGAAGCCCGCGGTGATGTAGGTCTCGATATGAAGTTGCAGGCGGCGCAGCTGGCCGAATTCCATCCCGATGAAATGCGTCATGCCGGTCTGCATCAGGTACTGCTCGACCGGATCGGAAAGCAGCAGATAGGGCGCCTCGGGCGAGCCCGACGTCTTGCCGGTGACTTTCTTGAGATGGCGCTTCAGGTCCTCCAGCCCCTCGCTCGAGGTGAGCGTGACCAGATGGCGAAATCGAAAATCTCCCTTCAGTTCCGTGACCTGATGCGCCGGCTTGAAACCGCGCAGCGCATCGCGGTCCTCGACAATGGCGAAAAGCTGGAGAGGTCGCCGCTCGCGATTGATGTGGTCGCCGTCGCGCTTGAAAATCTCGACCTCGGTACGCGAGGCGATTTCAACCGCGACGATGCCGCGCTCCTCGGGGTCGCCGAACAGCAGCCGGTTGCCATAGAACTGCGCCGATATTTCCTGCCATCCACTCATGCGCCGCGACGATGTCCTCGTCCCCTTTTGTAACGCTTACATCGAGTCGTGAGTAGCTGCGGGAGGAACTCGACCCGCTCACGTTGGTCGAGGTTCCCATCGATCCAAGCTACGTTCACCTCTCAGCCCAAGTTCACTTCGAGACTTTCGATGCTAAGGCCGGTGCGATCGAGGATGATCACTATCTGGAGCTGATCGGTTTTTAGCGTCACCGCATAGGAACCCGGGGCGCGAAGAGTCGTCGAGACTTGCTCGATGGCGTGGCCTTTCACTTTCTCAAGGGCGGCGTTGACCGCGCTGATTGAATCCGCGATCGCCTTGCCCTGCGGCAATTTCTGGAACAGCGCGACCATCGATTGTTGCACGCCGGCGCCGAAGCGCTTCGCATTGCCGGTGATGATCGAGCTTTCGATCATCATGCCGAGATAGGGATTTAGATCAGACGGGATACGGAGGCTTTCCTCGATGCATTTCTGAAGATTCTCGTAGGGCGTGCGAGCATCGGGCGAGAGCGGCCGCGCGAGCATGTTCTGGAGCTCGCCGAGCAGAACCTCGCGCTGAGTGGAATCGAGCTTGAGGCTGTCAGCGCTCAGATACCACGCCCATTGTTGTTATGGCCGTCGCCGAGCAGTGCCGCGAGCTCATGCTCGAAGCCCCCGGTCTCGATCGAGCAGTGCATGCCGCATTCTTTCGGCGCGCCAGTCTCCCACCACCATCGCCCGGAACGCGGATCGGCGCCCTCGGCGACGGAGCGCGTGCACGGCGCGCATCCGATGGACTGGTAGCCTTTGTCATATAACTCGTTGTAGGGAACATCGTTCAGCTTGATGTAGTCCCATACTTCGTTTTCGGTCCAGTCGGCCAGCGGCGCCAGCTTCACGATGCCGCCGTGATCGTGATCGATCTCAACTTTGCGGATATTGGATCTCGTGGCCCACTGGTCACGGCGCAGACCAGTCACCCACGCGCTGTAGTTCATCAGCGCCTTGCGCAGCGGAAGCACCTTGCGCACCTGGCAGCAGAGCAGGCGCAGGTCGAGTTCGCGATAGAACAGATTGTTGCCGTGCTTGGTCACCATCTGCTGAATGATGTTGCTGTCGGGCAGGAAAATTTCGACCTTGATCCCGTAGCGATCGCGAATCTTGTCGATGAGGTTGTAGGTCTCCTGCGGCTGGCGTCCGGTATCGATGGTGAACACGCGAATCTTGGGATCGATCTTGTGCGCCATGTCGATGAGCAGGCAGCCCTCGGCCTGGAAGCTCGAGCAGATGCCCAACTCGTTGCCGAATCGATCGATCGACCACGCGAGGACTTCCTGCGGTTCCTTGTCATCGAGCTCGACGGCGACTTCGCCGGCTTCGAGTTCATCCATGGTATGGATCAAGGTTGGGGTTTCGCTGTGCTGATGAGTCGACATGGTGTTCTCGCTGAGGTGGTCCTATGACGTTTAAGCCGCAGCCTGGGCGGATGTTCCGCCTTGCGCGATCGCAATCAAATCGGCGTCTGGGGTGCGGACGCAAAATTTTGTGAAGGTTTCCTCGCCGTCACGCTTCGCCAGGTAGCCGGCGAAAAGACGCGAGACGTAGTCCTCGACATTGGGCGATGGGATGCGCCGCAGGATCGGCTTGCCGATCGCCGCATCTTTGCCGAGGCCGCCGCGCAGGATGATGTCGAATGATTCTACCGGTTCGCCATTCGGTCCGCGCGAGGTCGTGCCCTGCAATCCGATGTCGCCGGTCCAATGCTGCGCGCATGCGTGCGGGCATCCGTCGAGATTCAGCTTCAGGCCCGCGACCTTGTCGCCGAAGTCAGTCACCAGCCGCTCTATGATGGTGGCAAGCTTGGTCTTGGTCGGCGTCACAGCGTAGTTGCAATGCGGATCGCCGATGCATCCGATCGATGAGGCGTAGAGGCCGTTCGCATCGAGGGGGAAACCGACCTTGCCGATCTCTCCGATGACGTTATCGAGGTGATCCTTGGGAATCCCGGTAACAATAAAATTCTGCCGCCGCGTCAGCCGAATGTCGCCACCGAAGTTCGCGACAATCGCGGCGATCTCGCGCATTTGACGGCCCGTCATCGTGCCGAGGTAAACCGGAAATCCTACCGAGTAAAAGCCCGACTGCTTCTGCTCACGGATGCCCATGTGATCGCTTTCTTCGTCCGGCAGAGGCGTTTCCGCGAGGTCTTCCAGCGCGAAGCCGAGCCGGGCTTCGACTAATTTGCGAAACTCCTCCGGCCCGTAGTCATCGATCATGAACTTGAGGCGCGCCTTGACCCGCGAGATCCGATACTCGGTGGTTGATTGCCAGGTATCGACGATCGCGCGCATCACCGGAATCGCCTGCTCGCGCGTGATGAACACTCCCAGATGACGCGCGAGCCGCGGCGTGGAGGATTGCCCGCCGCCGACGCGAATCGCGAAGCCCTCGCGGCCGTCTTTGATCATCCCGATCAGCGCCACGCAGTTAATCTCGGGCGCGTTGCAATGATATTTGCACGCCGCGATGGTGAATTTGTGCTTACGCGGCAGGTCCGAGTATTCGCGATTGTTGTAGAAAAATTGCGCGGCCTCGTTGATGAGACCGGTCACATCGAAAAGCTCGTCGTGATCGACGCCGGCCACTGGGCATCCGGTGATGTTGCGCACGACGTCGCCGCATCCACCCATGGTTGTCAGACCCGACACTTTTAGCTTCTCGAAAATTTCCGGAAACTTGTCGAGCGTGATGTAGTGCAGTTGGATGTTTTGCCGCGTCGTCAACTCACCCTGGTCGCGCCCGTACTGTTCAGAAATCTCGCCGATGGTGCGCAAGCCCTCCGCGCTCAGGATGCCGCTGGGGATTTTCACGCGCATCATGAAGGTGCCGACCTTCGGCTTATCGTGATACATCCCAAACCATTGCAGCCGTACGATGTCCTCCTCGGGAAGCTTTTCGTACGAGGTGGTTGCGAGCCGATCCCATTGCCCCCACAGCTCGGTGGGGAACAGGTCGGCCTTGAGGCGCTCCACGGAGTTGCGCTTAAGAACGAGTTCCCGCGATGGCGGCTCACGTTTCGGCATAATTACTGACTCCGGACCGTTAAAGATAACTTCAGTGAGTAACTTAGTCAACTAAATAGATGACTAAGCAAGTCTGCTATTTAATCTATCCCGCCGTCGTGCTATTAATTCGTTGAAGATTCTATGAAATTTGGCGTTGGCGTCGATTATTCTCTCAAGGCTCTCCTGGCTCTGGCCGAGCGTTACCCGTCTCCCGAGCCGATGCGCGTCGAAGAGATAGCCGAGAGCCAAAGCATCCCGGAAAATTATCTTCGCCGTCTCCTCATCGAGCTGAAGCGCGGCGGGCTGGTCGCCAGCCAGAAGGGGCCCAGCGGCGGGTACATGCTGGCGCGGCATCCGGCTCGAATCACAATGGCGGATGTCGTCGAGATCATCGAGGGCGACTACAACCCGGTCGACTGTCTCGAAGAGGGCGGTAACTCACCATGCGCCCGCGAGCAGCCCTGCCCGATGCGCGATGTGTGGCGCGAGGTCCGCGATTCGGTAACCGCGGTGCTCAAGCGAACGACATTGCAAATGCTCACCGAACGGCGGCGGACTGCGTTGACCTTCAGCATCTAGAGGTTTGTGACTCTCTGTAATTTCGACTCGGTTAGCTGCGCTTCTTTGTCGCGGTTTCTGCTCAAGTACAATTCATTTGAACAATCGTTCCGATTGGAGAATAGTTGATTGTTACGGGACGAGGTTGCGGGCGGCAGGCGGCTCTCTCAACACTCCAGAACATCGATCCATAACCGTCTGCCGGGGCTTCCGTTCCCCAGGGGTCCAATGCGGTCCGAGAAAACGGTTGATGCCGTCAACATTGCGCGCTACACGCAACGTCCTTCCTTGCTCCACTCATTTTTCGAATTGCGCTTTCCGATGGAAGCCGCGCTGTTCTGGATTCATGGCATCCATCATTCCTGGCCGCATGTGGCGCAGCATGGTAATCGCAAATCTGTAATGTTCGTTCCCGGCTTTATGGCCGGAGACATGAGCCTCGCGCCGCTGGCCGGTTTATGTAAATGGCTGGGGCATAAGACCTTCTTTACCGGTATCCGATCCAACTCAAAATGCCCGCGCGAGACAGTCGCGCACCTTGAACGTCACCTCGAGCGCATCCATGGCGATGAGGGTCGTGTCGCCATCATCGGGCAAAGCTTGGGCGGCGTGTATGCGCGGGAACTCGCCGCGCGACGTCCCGATCTCGTCGAGCGCGTCATTACCCTGGGATCGCCGATTCGCCTGGTCGAGGATTCCGCCAATCCGCTGGTCGTCGCCACCGCGCGACTGGTAGCGCGACTTCGCAACATGGACGACGGATGCCTCACCCAATCGTGCTCCTGCGGCATGATGGTGACCGAGCGCCATCCGGGCGACATTCCCACCACGGTGCTCTATTCCAGGACTGACGGCGTCGTTCATTTTGACAGCTGCATCGACCGCTCAGGCGCGAAGACGGTCGAGAACATCGAAGTGATGGCGAGTCACGTGGGCATGGGCGTCAACACGGAGGTGTTCAAAATCGTTGCCTCACGCCTCGCGAGTCCGGCACGTCCGACACCGGCACAGCCCGAACCCGCGCCGCGACTGCGCCGCCGCGAGGTCACCACCCACCTCTCGTGAACTAAGTGATTCCCAACCGGCGGGCGCTCTGCGTCGGCTTTAGTCGGCGGTCATCGGCAGCGGGAAATGCACCCGCTCCTTCGCGACGCTCAACAACTCGACCTCGGCGCCGCGATTCTTGAACGCGCCGATGATCTCCTCGACCAGCCATTCCGGTGATGAGGCGCTTGCGGTAAGGCCTAGCGACTTCACGCCGGCCAACATGTCAGGCTCGACGTCGGCAATCGAATCGACGAGGAACGCGCGCGCGCCGCGCGTCCTCGCGACTTCAACCAGGCGATTGGCGTTGGAGCTCTGCTTGGAGCCGACCACCAGGATCGCCTCGCTAAGTTGAACTAGCTCCTTCACCGCATTCTGGCGATTCTGGGTCGCATAGCAGATGTCGTCGGTCTTCGGCGTCGCCATCTTGGGGAAGCGGCGCTTGAGGATTTCGAGGATGTCCCGGGTATCGTCGATGCTGAGCGTGGTCTGCGTCACCGCAGCGACGCGTTCCGGATCGGGAAGCTGAACTTTTTCGGCTTCCTCGACGCTGCCGACCAGCACCACCTTGCCCGGCGCGACGCCGAGCGTGCCTTTCACTTCCTCATGGCCCGCGTGGCCGACGAGTACCACCGTGCGGCCCTCGGTCGCATAACGCTCAACTTCGAGATGAACCTTCGTCACGAGGGGACAGGTCGCATCGATGACCCGGAGGCCGCGATCCTTGGCGCGATCCCATTCGCTGGGCGCGACGCCATGGGCGCTGAAAATCACCCGCTGGCCTTCAGGGACCTCGGCGAGCGTTTCGACGAAAATCGCGCCCTCCTGTTCCAAAGCCTCCAGTACGAAGCGGTTGTGCACTATCTGATGGCGCACATATAGAGGACGCCCGTAAGCGCGCAGCGCGCTGCGGACCGCCTCGACCGCCCGATCGACACCGGCACAAAAACCCCGGGGCTCGGCAAGAATAATTTTCTCAACCACAGTTTGGCCTAATGGCATTCCTTGAGGAGATATAGAAGCCTGTCCGAGAGGTCAATAAGCCTACAAATTATACCCGACAGGAAAAATGGTCGCTATTTCGCCGGTTGGGCGTGCGGCGGATGCGAGGTCTGACAGCCGATCCAGACTTCACCGCCTTCGAAGTGCTCTTTCTTCCAAATCGGCACAATTTCCTTCAAGCGGTCGATCGCGAAGCGGCACGCCTCGAACGCCTCGGCACGATGGGGCGCCGATACCGCGATCGCGACCGACGTCTCGCCGATTTCCACCACCCCGATTCGATGCGTGATCGCGATGCGGGTGATTTCCCATCGCCGGCCAGCCTCAGCCGCGAGCTTGCGGATTTCGGACATCGCCATCGCCTCGTAGGCCTCGTATTCGAGGCGCAGCACTTTGCGTCCGACGTTGTTCTCACGCGTGGTGCCGACGAAGGTGCAGATCGCGCCGGCGAGCGGATCGGCGACGCCCTTTTCCAGCGCGGCCACATCGACGCGATCGCGAACGATCCTGATCGGACCGATCCACGTTGGAGTATCGGAGCCGCCGCTGACCGGCGGAATGAATGCGATTTCATCGCCCGGGCGTGGACGATAATCGTCGTCGACGTATTCCTGGTTGACCGCGAAGCGGACCGCGTCGCGATGGCCTTCGAGGGCGGGGAATTCGGCCTTCAGCCGTTCCCAAATCTGCGCGACGGTCGCATTGTCTGGGTAATCGCGCGTCAGTTCTGGAGCGCCGGCGCGCTCGCGCAAGGTCGCGAACAATCGAATGGTGAGGCGGTTCATTTTGGATTCGCGAACGGATTTGCCAGGTCGATAAGATGGCCAAGCTCAGGGAGGATCAATTTTTCCATGGCGAGGCGGCATCCGCCAGTCGAGCCTGGAAGTGCCGCGAGAAATTTTCCATTAAGCATCCCGGCGATGGCGCGGCTTGCGAGAGCCGCCGAGCCGATTTCCTGATACGACAGCATCCTGAACAGCTCGCCAAATCCGGGAAGCTCGGTGCCCAGCATCTTTTTAACCACGTCTGCGGTGACATCGCGCGGCGCAACGCCGGTGCCGCCGGTAACGATCATCGCATCGAGGTTGCCCAGGTTGTCGGTGATGGCGGCCGCGATGGTATCGGCTTCATCGCGCACGATGCGGTAGAACTCGACGCGATGGCCCGCCGCCTCGAACAGCTGCTTGATGAGCTGGCCGCTCTTATCATCTTCGGGCGAGCGGGTGTCGCTCGCGGTGAGCACTCCCACTTTCAGATTCGAGCGCGCGTGGCGTTTATGTTCCTGTACACTCACCGATCCAACCTTTACATTACCGAAGCGTTCAGAAAAGCGGCGCACGCGCCACTCGGTCGAGACGAATCGGATGAAAACCCTCCTCCAGCCCAAGGTGATGATCGTCGTCGTGGCGATCATCGCACTGATTGCGGCCGGACATTATTTCCATCTTGGCGAGGTGTTTTCCGCGCTGCTCGATCGCATCCGCGGCTTGGGCGCGCTCGCCCCGGTGCTCTTCATCGTCCTGTACGTCGTCGGCGCGGTCCTGTTCGTACCCGGCTCCGTCTTGACCATCGGCGCAGGCGTCTTGTTCGGCCTGCTCTGGGGCTCCATCTATGTCTCGATCGGCGCAACGATTGGCGCCACGGCAGCATTTCTCATCGGGCGCTATCTCGCGCGCGACTGGGTCCGTGGCCAACTCGAGGGCAATCGCAAGTTCGCCGCGATCGATCAGGCGGTCGGACGAGAAGGATGGAAAATCGTTCTGATGACGCGGCTCTCGCCGGTCTTTCCCTTCAACCTGCTCAACTATGCGTTCGGGCTGACCGCGGTGACGTTGCGCGATTATTTCCTCGCGACCTGGATCGGAATCATGCCGGGGAGCGTGCTTTACGTGTACCTCGGATCACTGGGCGGTACGCTGGCGGCATCTTCCACTTCGCATCAGACGCCTGTGCGATGGGTGCTTAGAATCGTCGGCCTCGCCGCAACCCTGGGAGTTGCGATCTACGCGGGCCGCATCGCATCGCGCGCACTTAATGAAAGCGCTGACCTCGGCGCTACTTCATCCTAGGAGACTTCCATGCCACATGAGGCGCTCGCGATCGCTCCGCTCGACGAACTTAACCTGAAGCTGCTCGCGAGTGTGCGGCCCGACCGATGGCAAAATCCCACGCCCGCGCCGCGCTACAACATGGTGGTGATTGGCGCGGGGACCGCGGGGCTCGTCACCGCGGCGGGTGCGGCGGGCCTCGGTGCGAAGGTTGCGCTCATCGAGCGTGACCTGATGGGCGGCGATTGCCTCAACTTCGGATGCGTTCCGTCGAAAGCGCTCATCGCGGCGGCGCGAGCAGCGGCATCGGCGCGCAATGCAAAACGACTGGGAGTCATCGTGCCGGACGGCGTGCGCGTGGATTTTCCTGCCGTGATGGCGCGGATGCGCACCATCCGAGCTGACCTCGCCAAACTGGATTCCGCCGCGCGATTCCAAAGCCTCGGCGTCGATGTGTTCCTCGGCGATGCTCGATTCACCGGTCGCGACAGTATCGAGGTGGCGGGTGCACCGCTGCGGTTCTCGCGAGCGACCATCGCAACCGGCGCGCGCGCGACCGCGCCGCCGATCCCCGGCCTCGCGGAAGCCGGTTATCTCACCAACGAAACGGTTTTCTCGCTGAGCGAGTTGCCGCGACGGCTTGTGATAATCGGCGCGGGTCCGATCGGATGCGAGCTCGCGCAGACATTTCAGCGCTTCGGTTCCGCAGTGACGATGTTGGAAGTCGCCCCGCAAATTCTCATCCGCGAGGATCGCGACGCCGCGAAGTTGATCGAGTGGGCGCTGACTCGAGACGGCATGCGCATCGTAACGAATTGCAAAACCGAGCGCGTCGAGAAGCGCGGGAGCGAGAAGGTTCTATTCATCGGCACCGAGGAAATCGCGGTAGATGAAATCCTCATCGGAGCCGGGCGCGCGCCGGTGGTCGAGGGCCTGAACCTCGAAGCGGCGGGCATCGAGTACGATCGCGCCGCGGGAGTGAAGGTTAACGATTATCTGCAGACCGCCAATCCGCACATTTACGCCATCGGCGATGTTGCCTCGCCCTACAAATTCACCCACCTCGCCGACGAAGAGGCGCGCATCGCGATTCGCAACGCGCTCTTCTTCGGCCGCGCGAAAGCAAGCGCTCTCATCATCCCATGGTGTACTTACACGGATCCCGAAATCGCACACGTCGGGATGTACGAGCACGAGGCCGAAAAAAAGGGCCTCAAGGTTAAGACTTTCGTACAGGAACTCGCGGAGGCCGACCGCGCCGTCCTCGATGGCGAGACCGATGGCTTTGTGAAAGTTCACGTGCAAGACGGCAGTGACAAAATCCTCGGCGCGACGATCGTCGCGAGCCACGCCGGCGACCTGATTTCCGAAATCACCACCGCAATGAAAGCTGGCCTCGGATTGGGCGGTATCGCGAGCGTGATTCATCCATATCCGACGCAAGCCGCCGCGATCAAAAAGGTCGGCGACGCTTACAATCGCACCCGCTTGACACCCTTCACCAAACGCCTGTTCGAGCGCCTCCTCGCCTGGCGCCGCTAGTTTGACGAGGCAACTGATTTCATCAGCGGCGCGAGGGCGGCCGCGAGGAAGGGTTTCGCCTCGCTCGTGATGTCGAGGCTCGGGTCGAGCTTCTTGCCCAGCCCCTCGCACACCATCATCGAGACGTTGAGCACCGTGTAGCGGCCGTCGAGGCGCATCCCGTAGCGGCGGTAGATGTCGAAGAATTTTCCGATCGCGACCGACATCTCGATTTCACCCAGCGGCTGATTGGTGAATCGCGTCAGGTAGTCACTAATCTCGCGCTCATACTCCGCGTAGTCGAAATCGAGGTTGTGCTGCGTGAGGTCGTACATCTGCTTGGCCAGCTCGCGGCCCATGCCATTCGCCATGTAGAACATGGTCTGCGCGAACATCAGCCGGTCCTCGTCGGTCAGCTCCGCGGTGAGGCCAAGATCGAACAGCGCGATGCGATTGTCGCGCATGAAGCGGATATTGCCCGGATGCAGGTCGGCGTGGATGAAGCCGTCGATGAAGGTCATTTTGCAGAACACCCGCATGCCGAGGCCCGCGACTTTTTTCGGATCGATACCGACCGCCGCAAAGTCGCGCTCGCGATAGCCCTCGACAAATTCCATCGTCAGCACGCGTTCGCTCGAGAGATTTTCATAGACGCGCGGAAAGACGACGTACGATTCGCCGGCGAAGTTGGCGCGGAAGCGCAAGTTGTTGGCAGCCTCGCGCCGGAAATCGAGCTGGCGATTGATCGCGTCGCAAAATTGGCGCGCGGATTCGACCGGCGACACCATTCGCATCGAGGGAATCAGCTCGAGCGCATGCGCGATGCCGAGGATGATCGAGCGGTCGAGCTCCGCCCACCTCGCGATCGAGGGACGCCGCACTTTGATCGCGAGCGGCTCGCCCGTCCCTTTCAGCTTCGCGCGATGCACCTGCGCAACCGACGCCGAAGCTATCGGCGTGATGTCGAAGTCATCGAAAAGTTCATTCAGGGGATGGCGTAAATCTTCCTCGATGATGCGGCGCACTTCGGCCACCGAAAACGGCCGCACATTTTCCTGCAGTTGCACCAGTTCCGCGATGATTTCCGAGGGAAGCAGGTCGGGCCGCGTGCTCATGATCTGGCCGACTTTGACGAAAGTGGCGCCGAGCCCTTCAAGCATCCGGCGAAGCGCACGACCCAACGCGCGAAGTGCCGAGGATCTGCTGATGCGGCGATCGCGAGCGCTTTCGGCGGCGAAGCGCCGGGCGAAGATCGCCACGCCGATGGCGCCCCAGATGATCATCTGAAGCGCACGAAACACGAGCGAGATTATCCGGTAGACAGCTTTCATTTCGGTGCGCTACCGGATGAACGCGCCGCTATCCGAGGCGCAGATTGAACGCCTGCGGTCCTTTCTCGCCCGGACGCACGTCGAACTGCACGCGCTCGCCTTCGCGCAAATCCTCGAAGTAAACTTTTGGCGACAGGCGGGAGCGATGGAAAAACACCTCATCGCTGCCGTCGTCGGGCGTGATGAACCCAAAGCCCTTATCTTTGACTACCTTCTTAATGGTTCCGGTCATCTTGATTCTCCGCAAGGTTGAGGTTACGTCGCGTCCGCCTTATGTAAAAGAGGACCAGAATCCACCTGATGCGAGGGACGCGTGCTCAAAGCCGTTACGCTCAAGGAAATCGAAAAAATCTTCGCGGTGATCGAGCCGATGGGCATCTCGCGCGAGGCGATCGTGATTCCGCTGCGCACCGAAAGCCCCGGGCGCGTCGGTATCGACAAGGCCGGCAAGCTCGAAGTCATCGTCGATCGCGATGCCGACTTCGACGAATGGGTGAAAGGCCTCGAAGCGAAAATTCGCGCCGTGATGGACAAAGGTTGAGGGGGGTTCGCGCATGAGCAATTACCTGGAGGATTTCAAACCCGGGCAGGTCTTCAAGCATTGGCCGGGACGCACCATCAGCGAGGTCGACAATACCTGGTTCACCCTGCTGACGATGAACACTAACCCGATTCATTTTGATGCAGCCTACGCAGCCAATTCGCAGCATGGCAAATGCCTCGTCAACGGGTTGCTGGTGCTCGCGATCGTGGTCGGAATGAGTGTCAAGGACATCAGCGAAACCGCGATTGCCAACCTCGAGTACGAATCGGCGCGCCACACCGGTCCGACCTTCGCGGGTGACACGCTGTATTCCGAAACCAAGGTGCTCGAGGTAACGCCTTCGACGAGCAAAAATGATCGCGGCATCGTGTATGTCGAAACGCGCGGCTTCAACCAGAAGAACGAGACCATCATGATGCTGCGGCGCAAGGTGCTGGTTCCGCGCCGCCCCGCCTCACACGCATCGTAGGGATGTCGATTGGGGACATCATCGTCCCGCATCGACTCATTTCCGCCGGGCCGCACGCGGTACGCCGGTTGCTCCCATTTCAAAATGATCGGCGGCGAATCCGCGAACCGGGAGTGAATGTCTGGGCGGTGGGAATCGTCACTTTGAGGCCGGTCGCAAAAATATTTAACCCAACCGTCATCAAAATATTGATCGACACAGGATTTGCGCTAAATTTGCTTTCCTACAATTCGTTCCCGGGCCGGAATCGACAAGGGAGCGAAGCGAAAAAAAGGAAACTATCCGCATGAGGGAGCGTTAGGTAGAGAATGGCCGAACCAGCCGCGGTGATCCGCACCGTCTACGATTACCCCGTCGCCGCACATCTGTGCACCGACGGAATCGTACGTAACATCAAACTGGTGCGCCGCAGTGGCAGCCAGCCGCAAGGCACTTGCACGCAGTGCCAGACCTCATTTCAGTACGTCAAACCGAAGGCCTCCCCAGTGCGTCATTTCGACGAGGGCGGCGTGACGCACTTCTAGATCCGCGCGAGTGCGGCCGCTCGCCAAGTAAAATCCCCAAATTTAGATGCTTATGCTACGGTGGCGGTGATCCCGCCACCGTGGGCGCTTTTCTGAGACTTGCCTCGCGCTTGCGCAACAGGATGATCTTCGCGCCTTTGTAATAGCGCTGCAATTGCACCCCGACGAGCAGCATGTCCTGCGATGGATCGAACCATGCCGCGAGCTTAGGGATAAATGGCTGGATAACCAGCGTCCAGAAGCCGAAGTTGGCCTTGATGTCGATCTTTTCCAAATCTCCCGGATATTCCGGCCAGGTTTGCGCGCGCGATTCCAGCTTTATATCCACCGCGATCAGCCTCGGCGTAGGCGTGCAATTGAAAACATGCAGTTTCATGATGTGGCTGCGATCGCCGCGCGCAACCAGCTCCTGAATCGGCACCAGGACACTCGCGCCGGCATAGGTATCATCGGGAATCTTGAGTTTCTGCTCGTCTAGCTGGAGATTTCCCTCCAAATCCTTGCTGCAAACCGCCATCCCAGTCGCCACATCGAGTCGCGATTCCAGCGCCGGCGACCCGTCCGGGTTGAAGAAATTGTGGCGGAAGCTGGTAAGCTTCGGCATCTCGCCACTACCGAGGATAGCCAGGTGGTCCTCCTCGACATCATATTCCCCGGTCAGGTAGCGACTTTCGCCGTGCAGGATGAGGGAGTGCGGTCGCTGATCGACGGTATAATGCGCGTGACCGATGAGCAGGCCGCTTTGGACGCTCAGGATATCGAAGTCCGAGGGCGGGAAGTTGAGCACTTCGGCTGCATTCGCCACATACGGAAACGCCAGCGCCAGCAAAATGGCGCCACATAGCATGAGCCGCTTAATGCGGCGGCGTGAATCGCGAGGCAACCTGACACGTACTCCTATCACATAGCGGCCGAGTAATTTGGCGCTTGCCCTCAACCTATCGATTTGGGAGCGTGAGTCGCGCAGCTATTGTCCTAATCGCTATGGAGCAAAACAATCCGCGCTTCGTTACGGATACGCCTCCCGCACCGGAGAGCCGCGGCGTGAGCCTTGAACGACTCGCATACGTGGCGGTCCGTTAGCCGATGCTCGACAGCATCCTCGGGGTCAAGCCAACCACAAGGCGCATCCAATCCACTGCCGCGCGCATTCTGCACAGCATCGGCGTGACGGCAAATATTGCGACGACCGCGGCCGTCATCGTCGGCGTGCTCTCCGGAGTTGCCTTCGCCATAGAGCGCGTCGTCCTTGGAATTCTGCTCCTCGCGCTCAGCGCGGCCCTCGATGCGCTCGATGGAACGATCGCGCGCGAATTCGGCGGAGCCTCGACCCCATTCGGCGGGGTGATGGATTTATCTTTCGACCGCGTCGTCGAGGGCGCGGTGATCATCGGAATTGTATGGCGCCATCGCGAGCTGGACTTTTACGCGCTGCTGTTGGTGGCGAGCTGGTATGTAAACATCACGGTGTTCCTCGCGGTCGGCGCTGCGATGGAGCGAACTGGGCCGAAGCTCATCGACTATCCACCGGGCATCCTGGAACGGACCGAGGCGCTAATTTTCTTCGCAGTGCTGGCCCTTGTCTCCTCGACGCATTACCTGATGTTCCTCGGTCCGATCCTTTGCCTCGCGATGACGGCGCTGGAGATTGTGACCGGCGCGCAACGATTCCTCTTTGGCCGCGCTCACATTGCCTAACAGTCGGGGCGATGTTGCGCACTCGGCAAGCGGCTGAAAGAATTGACCGTTCGCTAAAATGCGCCGCGCCGAAACCATCATTGTTGTCCTCGCGCTCACCTTCTATGTCTGGTTCCTGAGCCATTTCGGAACCCGCGAGGTGCTTGGCTTCGTGCGGCTCGCCGGATGGGGTCTGGTACTGACGATTTCGCTGGAAACCGTTGCGCGCGTCGCCAACACCCTGGGATGGTGGGTGACCATCGGCCATCATGGCCACGGCTTACATTTCCGCCAGCTTTTTGCCGCCCGAATTGCCGGCGAGGCGATTGATTATGTGACCCCATCGGCGCAGCTCGGCGGTCAGTTCGTGATGGCAATGATGGTGCGGCGCTACCTGGATATGGCGGTCGGCCTGAGCACCGTCATCATCGCGGCGCTATGCGAGATGGTCGGGCAAATCGGTTTCATCACGCTCGCGCTGCTGCTGTCGATCCGGATGGTACCGCGCAACAGCGATTTCTTCTGGGCCATCCTCGGTGGGCTGGTCCTTGCCCTCGCGATGATCGGGGCGTTCTTCGTCGTGCAGCGCAAGCATCCGTTCTCGTATCTGCTCGCGGCTGCCTCGAAGCTGCCGGGCATCGATTCTGACGAGTATAAAGACTCGGCTGCGGAGGCCGACCGCTTTCTGCTCGATTTCTATGCTCATCAGCGCCTGCGTCTGGCGCTTTCATGTGTATGCTATCTGTTCGCATGGAGCCTGGGGCCGGTCGAGATTTATATCCTGCTGAAGTTGCTTCATCAGCCGGCCAGTGTGGAAATCGCCTTGCTGGTGGAGGCGGCCGGATTGCTGCTGGAACGCGCGACGTTCCTCATTCCGGCCAAGTTGGTGAGCCAGGAGGGCGGCAAGGCGCTGATCCTGGCGCTGCTCGGCTATCCGGTTGGAGTTGGCTTCGCGATCGGCTTCCTGCGCAGGATCAAGGAAATGGTCTGGGTACTTTTCGGGCTGTTGAGCCTGATGATTCATCGGATGACCGTCGGAACCGACACCAGCTCGGGGCGTACAGACAAAATAAACCCTCGCGACGTGCAAACGCCCGGCCTGACAATGAGCACCGAGGAATCGCAGTGAACCGGCATTGGGCGGCTCCGGTTGCCGCGATGGGTCTGCTCGCATCGACGTCCATTGGCGCAGCGGCCGGGGTGGTCGTGACGCGAACCGAGACAGTCGTGAGCGGTCAGATCGCTCCCCAACTGCGGCATCCGCGTCAAAGCACCTTGATGATTGAGGGCAACAGGGAAAAAATCAGTCTCGGTGGCGGACGCGAGATAATCATCGATCTCGACCGGTCAACGATGGAAATCGTCGACCCGGAGCGGAAAAACTACCTCGCGATGCCGTTCCCGCCGACTGGCACCATGGTCGAAGTCGTCGGCGGACCCAGTCTTCATGTGGCGAAGGTCAGCAAGACCGGCAAGTCCCAAACCATCGCCGGTTACCGCTGCGATGATTACGACGTAGCGGGAAAATTGCCGGTGGGATCATTCACCATGCGCGACTGCATTTCGACTGAAGCTCCCGGAGCTTCAGACTTTTCCGGCTTCGAAAACCGGTTGATGGCGAAACTGAAAGAGTCCCGTCCCGAAATAAGGACCTCTTTACCCGAGGGCCTCCCTCTGATTGAAGAAACGACCATCCAAATGAATGCTCACGATCCAGCCAACTTCACCCAGATGCCCCGCGAAATGGCCGAGCGGCTGAAGGCCCAGCTTGCCAATCGTCCTCCGCTGGTCACCCGAACCGAAGTCACCAAAGTCGAGGCCCGGAAGGTCGAGGTAGCTGAATTTGAGATTCCTCGCGGTTATGCCAGAAGCGAGCAACCCACGGACCGGCCTACGTCGAACGCGGACGCGCAAAGTAAATCGTTCAGCCCGGCGAATTTTCCAGAGGTTCTGAAAGGTGACATCGCCCTTGGGATGGATGTTCGTCCGGGAGGGCAGGTCCATATAGATAGAACCATCCAATTCGATGGTCATCGTTACGAAATTTTGCTCGCCGATAACGCGATAGCGCCGGAAGGATGGGGGCACGGCAAAGAGTATTCGGCACAATCCTGTTCGGTGCGGGGGAAAATCGAACCGAAGGCGGACGATGGTGTCTCGCAATTCACCATCATCGCCACTGCCATCAACTGTAAAAATGTACCATCTTCGTCGGGCAAAACTTCTTCGCAATCGGCTGAGTAAGTAGCGGCCCGCGATCGGATTCTGCGCAGGATCATGGAAAATGGTATGGATACTTTTCGGGCTGTTGAGCCTGATGATTCATCGGATGACCGTCGGAACCGACAGGGGCGCCGGCCGTACGGACAAAATCGCCGCCTTAGGATGAAACTCGGAGGATTCGCAATGAATAAGTGTCTCGCAGCGCTGGTCGCCGCGATCGGACTGGTGGCGTCGGGATTTGTAACGGCGTCCGCCGGCGTCGTGATGACCGAAACCGAAACCATGGTGAGCGGCTCACCGACCGGAAAGACTCCGCAGCCGCGTACTCAGACGATGCTGATCCAGGGCAACAAACAGAAAACCATCATCGATGGTGGACGAACCATCATCACAGACCTCGACAAAGGCACCACGGTCATCGTCAACCCCGCAACCAAGAGCTACTTCGAGCGGCCTTTTCCTCCTCCGGGCCGGATGGGAGCGCCGGCCGGCGGGATGCATACCGCGACCTTTACCGCGACCGGTAAGATGCGCACCGTCAATGGGAACAAGTGCGAGGATTACAATGGCGTGGGCAAATTCCCGATGGGCGATTTCACGGTACTCTCCTGTATCTCATCCACTGCTCCAGGATCGGCGGAATTCACCAACTTTCAAAAGAAGATGACGGCCAAGCTGAAGGACACTCAGTTCGCGATGCCGCCCAATCTGCCCGACGGCATTCCCCTCGAGCAGGATACGACCACCAAGATGAACATCTTGAACATGCCCAACCTGCCCCCGGCGGCGGCCGAGCAGCTGAAGAAGCAATTCGCGAATCGGCCTCCCATCGTGAGCAAGATCGAAGTCACCAAAGTGGAGGAAAAGAAAATCCCGGCCAGCGAATTTGAGATTCCGGCCGGCTATACCAAGCGCGAACCGGGAATGGCGCATCCCCCGGGCATGATGGGCGGCATGAATGGTGGCCATACGGGCGGCGCAAGCGGCGGCTCCAGCAGCGCAGGGAATCTAGGCGGCGGCGCAACCGCGGGCGACGCTCCATTGACGGTGGCACCACCGCCGGCAAATCCGTAAACCTCGCGCAACTACAGACATAGAAAGAGCGGGACCTCGATGGCCCCGCTCTTTTTCTATCTTCGAAAGCTCGGTGGAAGCTGGCTACATCTGCGCGGACTGTTCGGCAGGCTTCGCCTCCGCCGGCTTGTTCAACGCGGCGCATGATTCCCAAACCCACGTGGTGCTCGAGAGTTCATCTTCCGAGAACAGGCGCAGCGCTTCCTTGGTCTGGATGTCTTCCTTGATAAGCGCGGCGAAGTCGCAAATCGGCTTGATGGCTTCTTTCGGTTCGCCGACGCTCTTGGTGAAGCGCAGCAGTTTCTCATTGTCGGGAATGCCGGGGTTGCCGAGATATTCTTTGAACTTCTGGCCTTCCTCGGTGGTCCCAGCGCGCTTCTCGCCGCCGAGCTCCATCAGCCGCTGCTCGAAAATCCGCGCGTGATAGGCTTCCCGCTCGGCAATCATGCGGATGCCGGTCTTGATGCAATCGGTGGTGCATACCGACGCCCACGCAGCAAACGCCTCGCCGCCATTGGCCTCGCCGGCGCGGACTTTGTCGAGAAAGCTGACGATCGCCGCGCGCTCGTTCTTGTAGGTCTTGCCGAATGCGTGGAAGCCGCCGGCATCGCCATTCGAGGCGGGTGCGCCTCCCTCGAGCTTGGCCATTTCCTGTTCAAATGTGGACTCACTGATGATGCCGCTACGATAGGCTCGCAGCAGCTGTTTGAATTCGAAATCACGATTCATACGACGATAGTCCTCCGATGCTGTGTGGGGTGGTGCTGTTCACGACAGGATAGGGTCGATGCGAAATTCTTGTCAACGCGCGATTTGGCGCTACATAACGCTGGCGTGTCGCCGTCGAATTCCGCATTATCGAGGGTTACCGAGCCCGCGCGTCGAGGGAGGTGTCCTAAATGAGCGAATTCAATCATAAATTTGTCGATACCAACGGCATCCGGATGCATCTGGTTGAGGCCGGCAGTGGTTTTCCGGTGGTGATGTGCCATGGCTTTCCGGAACTTTGGTACTCCTGGCGTCATCAGATTCGCGCGCTCGCCGACGCCGGCTTTCGCGCCATCGCGCCCGACCAGCGCGGCTATGGCGATACCGATTGCCCCCAGCCCATCGAGGCTTACACGCAGCGGCAGATCGTCACCGACGTCATTGGGATGCTGGACGCGCTCGGCATCGACAAATGCGTCATCATCGGCCACGACTGGGGCGGTGCGACGGCCTGGAATGCTCCGCTGATGTTCCCAAATCGCATCGAACGCGTGATCGGCATCAATACCCCATTCATGGCGCGCGCGCCGATGAAGCCAACCGAGCTGATGCGCGCGATGGCGGCGGGCGGCTTTCATTACATCCTGTATTTCCAGGAGCCCGGCGTTGCGGAAAAGGAACTGGAACGCGACGTGCGCCGCACGCTGCGCGGCTTTTACCAGGATCCACCAAACATCAGCGCCGAGGACATCAGGAAGGCGCCGCCCGGAGTTTTCGGCCAGGCGGGCGGAGGCATCCTCGAGCGTCTCTCCGATGCCCCCTACGGTAAATTTCTCACCGCCGATGATTTTGAGGTTTTCGTCAAGGCATTCGAGAAGACCGGCTTTCGGGGCGGACTCAATTGGTATCGCAACATCGATCGCAGTTGGGAGGAAAGCGCGAGTCTTCCCGATAAAATTCATCAACCCGCGCTGATGATCACGGCGGAGCTCGATGTCGTCCTACGTCCCGAGATGGCAGAGGGGATGACGACCTGGGTACCGAACCTGCGCAAGACGGTGCTCATCAAGGGCTCGGGGCATTGGACGCAGCAGGAGAAGCCTCGCGAGGTAAACGCGGCCGTCCTCGATTTCCTTAGCGACATGAAGAAGTAGCTACGCGACGACGGGCGGCGCAACGCGCGCGCCATTCCTCAGAATCGGGTACTGACGGTCGGGCGCATCGCATAGCGCGCCCGCCGATGTGGGATTCGTCGGGGTGACGCAGGCGCCCTCGGGCGCATATTGAAGGATGTAAGTCTTGCGCACGCCCTTGGTGACATTCGGTCCGGTGCGATGCGGCGTCAGCGAGGAGAACACCACGATGCTGCCGGCGCGCACCGGGACCGGAGTCGCCTCCGGACCATCTTGCTCGCGGCATACGTAGCCGGCCTCGCTCGCACGATGTTTCAGCGTCCCGTACAGATGCCCGCCGGGAATGACCCAGGGACATCCGTTGTCGACGGTCGCATCGGTCAGTGCGATCCAGCAGGTCAGATACGCCTGCGGCTCGATGAAGGTGTAGCCGTTGTCCTGGTGCCACGGAAAGTGCTTCGGGTACTCCGGCTTCTTGTAGACCGCTTGATCCCAGTAGAGGCGCACATCGGGACCGATGAGGTCGTCACATAGATCCGCAAAGACCTGCGAAGCCGAGAAGTCGCGCAGAAACTGCGAGTGGCGGACGAGATGAACTGTGAAGCTGATGCCGTCGGCCTCGAAGATCATCATGCGCTTGCCGGGTTGAGCGCGAACGAATTCCTCCATTTTGGCTTCATGCGGATCGATTTCGGCAATCACGCGCGCGATGGTCTCGGGATCGAAGGCATCTTGGAGGACGAAGAATCCTTTCTCATTGAAGGACCGCGCTTGATCCTGAGTGATTCTCCGAAACGGCCCAACGATCAGCTTCCACTCAAATCCTCGATTGAGCGGATGGAGCTCCGCCGCGTTCCGTCGTTGCGGCATCTTACTTGGTTCCGGGATTTCGATATCGCCGGCCTTCAAGACGGCGCAGTTGTGGTGCTGCGAGTGTTCGCAGCACATCGCCTCGCTTCATCCCA
The DNA here is from genome assembly GCA_963761255.1 of uncultured delta proteobacterium. Lineage (GTDB taxonomy): Bacteria > Desulfobacterota > Binatia > Binatales > Binataceae > DATGKG01. The sequence continues at coordinate 259,268 of CAVXGH010000004.1, read as the reverse complement.
AATTTACTTCAATGGGTTCCTTGATGAACTCTCCGTCGGAATAGAACTCATCCGCCGTGGAACGGTTTACCTCGACAATCAGCTTGATGGCTTCTTTCAAATTGGACCGCGCTTCCGCGAGGCTTCTCCCTTGCGTATTCGCGCCCGGCAGTTCTTCGACGAAACCGATATAGCCCTCGGGTACTTTCTTGAATATTGCCGTGAACCGCATAGCGACATCTTAGCAGTTTACTTCCCTTCAGGCTCGGTGGATTCCGCCACGATCTCGATGAGGTCGCGCACCCGCATCGAATCTTCCAGCGAGCGCGACTTCAGAGCGTCTTCCATCATCGTCATGCAGAACGGGCATCCGACCGCGAGTGTTTTCGGGTTCGCGACGCTTAACTGATCGAAACGCTTCTGGTTGATGCGCGTTCCTTCGTGCTCTTCCTTCCACATGCATCCGCCGCCCGCGCCGCAACAAAAAGTACGATTCTTCGACTGATCGACGTCCTCAACCTCGGTGCCCGGAATCGCGCGGAGCGCATTGCGCGCGCCGTCCCATAGCCGATTGTGGCGCGCCATGTAGCACGGATCGTGATAGGTGATGCGCTCGTTGACCGCGTTGCGCGGCTTGAGCCGGCCGGATTTGATCAGCTCGTCGAGGAATTCCGCCTCGTGCATGACCTGGTAATTGCCGCCGAAGTCCGGATATTCGTTTTTCAGGTTATGGAAGCAGTGCGGGCACTGCGTGATGATGCGCCGCGGCTTATACCGATTGAGCGTCTCGACATTCTGCCCGGCTACCGTCGCATAGAGATATTCGTTGCCGAGCCGGCGCGCGGGATCGCCGGTACACATTTCTTCCTTGCCCAGAATGGCGAATTTCACGCCTGCCTGTTTCATCAGGCCGGCGAACGAGCGACTGACCTTCTGGTTGCGCTCATCATAGGAGCCCGCGCATCCGACCCAGTAGAGCACGTCGATGTCGCTCGGGTCCTCGAGTTCAGCCATCTCAGGAATTTCCAACCCGTTGGCCCAATCGGCGCGCTTCTCCTGCGCGAGGCCCCACGGATTGCCCTGGTTCTCGATGCCCTTGAACGCGCTGGTCGCCTCCTGCGGGAAGCGCGACTCCATCAACACGTCATGGCGGCGCATGTCGACGATACGCTGGATGTGCTCGATACCGACCGGACAGCCCTCCTCGCACCAGCCGCAGGTCGTGCATCCCCAGACCGCGTCTTCGGTAGCGACTTCGGTGATCATGTCGGGGCCTTCGTACAGCGGCAGCTCAGTTGCGCCGGTCGCCGCCAGGACCTGCCTTTCGAGCAGGAATGGAGCCTTCTGCAGCAGATGCTCGCGCTGCTCGACCACGAGAAATTTCGGATTCAGCGTCTTGCCGGTGTTCACGGTAGGGCAATTAATGGTGCAGCGGCCGCATTCGAGGCACGACGCCATGTCGAGCAGCGTCTTCCATCCATACTGCTCGACCTGCGAGACGCCGAAAGTCTCGGCATTCTCGAAATCCTTGATCGGCGCGAGGCGGCCGCGCGGATGGAGGTTGCGGAAGAACAGGTTGAGCGGCGCGAAAAATAGGTGCCGCAGTTTGGTGAACGGGAAACAGAACAGCAGCCCGAACACCAGGATGACGTGGATGATCCAGAGCGTGCGATGGTACATCGCGCCGGCGCCGAGCGCGCCTTCGATCTTCGCGATTTGACGGCCGAGATAGGCCCATTCGGTGAAATCCGGATGCTGCGCGTTGATGCGCGCGCCCTCGAGCATCAAACCAGTGATGGCGACCAGTAGCATCATCAGCATCGGAATTTCGTAGCCGAGCTTGTTCTCGAAATTGTCGATAACTTTTTCGGCGGGCGGCGGGTTCAGCGTGGTAGGACGGCGAAATGCGCGGCGCGCGCCTTCCGCGAGCACCCCGAGGATCAGCAGCAGGAAGAAGGTGTCCATCGCGGCTTTGTACACGAGGTAGAAATCGCCGTAGTAAAAGCGCGTCGAGATGCCCATCTTACCGAGCAGGATCTGCACCGGCGTCACCGGCCCGAGACTCGGATCGTTGATGAGCACGATCACGGTCCCGATAAAAAGCCCGACGAACGCGACATAGAACGAGTAATGCATCCATCCCCAGGTCTCGCGGATGACGACGCCCTGCCCGAAGGAATCGCGCAGCGCGAGGATGAGGCGGCGCGGCAGTTGCGCAAAACGTCCCTCCTCCGGCTGCCCCAGGGTCACGACCCTAAACCATCGCCACGCCGCATAGATGATCGCCACGGTCCATAGCGCCGTGAGCAAGTACATGATCACGACGAAGGCATCGGGGACGTTCCACAGGATCGGGCGGGTTATATGTTGGTCCATCGCAGCTCCGGTCGGTTGCGCAGTTTTCGAGATGGGCGCAAACGCGCCCGTTGGCTCAAGAGACCTTAAACCAGACCGAGGGTAGGCTTTCAACGCCCGCGCGCCGCCCGCAATCGATGTCAGGGAGCGGTGGCGATATGGAAGGTGTGATGGAACTCGCGAAAACCAATCTGGATATGCGCAAAGAAATCGCGCCCGAGCAGGTTGCGCGCGATCGGAACTGTGCTGATCGCGGCATCCAGGGTGAAGCTTCCAAGTTGAGGATGCGATAGATCGACCCGGTGGATTCTAACCGCAAGAGATGATCCTCCGACCGAATCCAGAATGACTTCGCGACCTGCCATCAGATCGAGACGCACTGCTCGAACCAGAAGCCGTCCGTCGAAGATCGATAGCTCGGCACCTGTATCCAGGTGAGGCTCAACATCGATGCCCGGCGCGAGGATTCCAGGCAGAGACAGTCGAACCGGCAACCCGGGAAAAGCCCTCCCCGAAATGGGATCGACGGAATATGGAAAGGAATGCGCATAGCTGACCAGCGTAGTCACGATTCATAGCCCAACGTGAAAAGTGTTGGGTTTCGCTGGTTCGAGGAAAAGAACGAACGGAATCTTTATTCCCTTCCGCTTTGCGGTGTCGATAGCCTTTCCGACATCAGCACTATGCGCAACGACTTTGGTACCTTCTACGACGACGTACTCACCCGCATAAGGGCGCAACTTCTCAGGATGTTTGTTCATCCATTCCATTTCGATAGCACGAAATCCATGCCAGGATTTTCCAGTTGCTGCCGATGGGGAGGATTTTCTGGCTACCGGCTTCTTTCGTACACGACGATCCGGTTCTTTCGCTTTCGCCTTCATCACTTTCCCTTGCACCTCCAAGTTATCGCTTCTCAACTATACGATCCAGCGAGGACAAGACCATCCTCGATGCGCCACTGGATCGAGGTGCATCGACGCGCGAGGGCGTCATCGTGGGTGACCATCAGCAACGCCCCCGGATACTCGGCGAGCGCATCTTCGAGGCGTTCGATCGCGGGAATATCGAGATGGTTGGTCGGTTCGTCCAGCACCATCGCCCATACTTGCGTGCCGAGGCCGAATGCCAGCTTCAACTTGCGCGCCTCGCCGGGGGAGGGCGATTCCGACGCGAGGATTCTTTCGGGGTCGACGCCGAGCGCGGCGACTAGCGTGAGCACACGAGCGCGATCTTCGGCCCTGAGCATGCGGATGGCATCAGACAGCGCCGCGCCATCATCGGCGCTGAGTTCCTGCGGCAGATACAGGATTCGCGATGACGCGATGTAGGCGCGGTCCACCATCGCCTTGAGCAGCGTGGTCTTGCCGATGCCGTTGCGACCTGCGATCCGGATTTTGTCACCTCGCATGACGGACAAATGAACATCGCGAAGGATGGGGATCGCGCCGGCTCTGAGCACTTCTTCGTCGATGCCGAGCACACGATTTTGCGGTGCCGGAACATAATCGACAAATAGCGCGCGGCCCTTCTGCTTGCGAAACTCGAAGCCGTCGAGCTGTTCCTCCACCCGCTCGGTCCTCGCCCGCATCACCGTGACATCGCGCGAGGTGCGCTTCGCCGCGAGGCCGGCCTTGCCCTTGGTCATTTTGTCGGTCGCGTCATGATCGTGCGCGTTCTTCATCCGATGACGCGCACTCGCGGTCGCCGCGGCGTCAGCGACGATGCGCAGCTTGTCGGCCAGCAGGCGCCGCAACTTCTGATGCTCCCGCTTGAGCCGCTCATGCTCCACGAGTTGCTCACGCTCCTCGGCCTCCCAACTGCATTTCGCCTCCGAGTACGCGCCGCGCCATATCCGCGCCGTGCCCCGATCGACGCGGACTGTGTACGCGCAAAGCTCATCGAGCATTTCGCGATCGTGCGAAACCACGATGCCGATACCGCGAAACCGTCGCAGCCCCGCGATCAGAAAATCGCGCGCCTCGAGGTCAAGGTGGTCGGTCGGCTCATCGAGCATCAGCACATCGGGAGCGCTCCAGAGCGCCGCGCCGACCTGCCATCGCTTGCGCTCGCCAGGTGAGAGCGTCGGCCATCGCGCGATATCGTCCGGCCTTAGCGCGAGCTCGCCAAACAGTCGGCACGCATTGCCGTCGAGCGAAGATGCAAACCGCCCGATTTCAGGCGTGAGGTCTTCGACGGTCTGGCGCAGGAGGATCGCAGTCGCGGGGCCGTCGAAGTGGACGCTGCCTGACGATGGTTCCAGCTCCCCTGCGATCAGGCGCATCAGGGTGGTCTTGCCGGCGCCATTGGGTCCGACGATTCCGGTCCACCCACCGCCGATTTGGAAGTTCGCGTCGCGGAGAATCGCGACGGAATCCGAAAAAGAAAAAGAGAGATGTGAAATGCGCACGAACATAACTGCTCCTCGGTCGCGGGCGCCGATGCGCGCGCGGTGGTTTTCGATCAACCGGGTTGAGCAGTTACTTCCTCACGCTTATGAAACCTCTCCTTGGGGAATAATCAGAAACTACGTCGCGCTGTTGCCGCGATCAAGATCGACTAAAGACTCCGGAGAAAATCGATCAGCAACTGATTGATCTCCTTGGGGCGCTCCTGCTGGATCCAATGACCTGCGCCGGGAATCAGATGCTTTTTGTAGAGATTCGCCACATGATTTTCGAGGTTCTTGTACCCATCGGCCGCCATGTCCATCACGATGTCTCGATCGCCGGCCGCGAAAACCGTCGGGCGAATGACCTTCGCCCCATCGAGAAACGGGGTTATCTCCCAGTTGCGCTGAAAATTCCGATACCAGTTCACCCCGCCGCGAAATCCCGACTGCTTGAACTCATTGGTGAAAAACGCGAGGTCCTGCTCGGTCAGCCATGGCGGAAGCTTTTCAGGAATCACAAAAGTATCCGCGAAGCGCTGATTCTTTTCGAACAGGAACTTGAACCGATCTTCCGCCGGCGCATCGCCGGAACCCGTATAGAGGATGCTGAGCATCGAGCGATGGACATCGGCCTCGAGCTCCTGCTCGACGTTGCCAGGCTCCTGAAAATAGTCCTGATAAAAATTCTTATGCTGAGTGATCGCCTTGAAATATTCTTCGGGCCGAATCGGCGAGCGCGGCATGTAGGGGACGCTCAGCAATCCGAGCCCGCGAAACATATCGGTGCGTATCAGCGCCGCCGTCCATGCGACCGGCGCACCCCAATCATGCCCGACGATCACCGCGCGCTCCTCGCCGAGTGAGTTCACGAGGCCGACGATATCGCTGACGAGATTCAGGATGTTGTAGGCCTCGATGGCCTGGGGCTTGTCGGTCTCGCCATAGCCGCGCTGGTCGGGCGCGACGACATGGTACCCAGCCTCCGCGAGCGCCTGGAGCTGATGGCGCCATGAGTACCACGATTCCGGCCATCCGTGGCATAGCACCACCAGCGGGCCGCTGCCCGCTTCGACGTAGTGCATCCTGATGCCGTTGGTACTCGCGAAACCGTGCTTTAACTCGGCCATCGATATCCCCCAAGGGAGAAACTATAGAGTGGTAATCGTAACCCGAGTACCTTTGTAGATGTATCGGTGAACTAAGCCAACCGCCAGGAGATTTTGCGACGATGGATACTCCCTGCCGAAGGGTAAATATGCGAAAACAAACCCACTTAATCGAGGACAATTAAGGGTTTTTTCAAAAATTCGACTCGAATGAAGGCGAATGAGAATCTCCGTAATCGATTGCTAGGGTTGCGCAACGAAGCGGGGAAACCAGGGACTTCCGGAGAACCTGAAAGCGCAAAAACAAACCCACTGCCAAGCTTGTCGACGATGTGTCGATACTGATATTCCGACGCCGCGTCAGTCTTTCTCGCGTGCCAACTGCCGCATCGCCGCCTTCAACTCCCGATGCGCCGCCGCGTCCAGCTTCGGATACCGCAGGTCCAGGTTCTCCAGCGTCTCCACGATGACCTCGGCGACCACCACCCGGGTGAACCACTTATTGTCGGCCGGGACCACATACCACGGCGAATGCTCACTCGCGGTGTGCGCGATCATCTCCTCGTAGGCTGACTGATAGTCGTCCCAGCGCTCGCGCTCGCGCACGTCCGAGGGCGACAGCTTCCAGTTCTTCTGCGGCTCTTTCAGCCGTTCGATGAAGCGCCGCTTCTGCTCCGCCTTCGAAACGTGCAGAAAGAACTTCCGGATGACAGTTCCGTTGCGCGTCAGGTAGCGCTCGAAGTTTACGATGTCCTCGAAGCGCTGCTTCCAGACGTGCTTGCTCTCGAGCGGATGGGGCAGGCGCTCGTTCTTGAGCAGCTCATCATGCACGCGCACCACCAGCACTTCCTCATAATATGAGCGATTGAAAATGCCGATGTGGCCGCGCCGAGGAAGCACCTTGCTCGCCCGCCACAAGTAGTCATGATCGAGCTCCTCCGCCGAGGGCTGCTTGAACGCATGAACCTCGCATCCCTGCGGATTAACTCCCGACATCACGTGCTTGATGGCGCTGTCCTTCCCGGCCGCATCCATCGCCTGGAACATCACCAGCAGCGCCCATCGATTCTGCGCGTAGAGCCGGTCCTGCAGCTCTGCCATCTGATGGATCCCGCGCTGCAGCAACTCGGCGGCATCTTCGTCCGACTTCAAGCCGTGAGTCTCGCCCGGGTCGTAGTCTTTCAGGCGGAAATGTTTTCCATGTTCGACCCGAAACGGCTTGATGAACTTTTCGCGCTTCATGTCCGGGATATTACGGCGAGTCGTCGAAGAATCCCACGCATCGACGAAGGCCGCGCGGGGAACCATTTCGAGCTAGGCGTCGTTTTCTTCCTGCAGGATGCGCTTGGCCTTTTCGAGCTCACGCTTGCGCGCGACGCCGAGCTTCTTGCCGCCGCGATTGATGAACATCTGCACCATCTTGATCGCCGAGCCGACGCCGCCGGGCGACACGCTCTTGCGCTTCATGATGCGTGCGATCTCCTCGCCGGACTTGGTGAAGGTGCCTTCCGGCGGATGGGTTGAATCGGTCTTGATGGTGCGCGCCCATTTACGTTTGCCGCTGGAGGTTTTGGCTGTGGTTCTGGATGGCATGCGGGACCTCGCATGAAAACTGAGGTGGAGGAGCATTAGGTATGACGGAGTCCGCCTGCTCGCCATTCGAGCAGGAATTTCGCTGCCTTGGTGCGAGGCTCGATCATCGCTAACCTCGACACTGCCCAATGAAGCAGCGAGCTCAGCGCCGAGGATGGCGGTCAACCATTTTCATGCTCGCGGGCGCGAGCTGCTTCGCCACCGGATGTCATCGGGTGAGCCTGGATTTGAGTGTCGCGACGGGGCTCGTCAGTCATACGCTTTGCTCGCAGACCTTCGTCGGCGGGCGAAATCCCGAGGTCATCTACGCTGAAGACCTCAAACCGCGACCGGGACTTTGGCTGGTCAACGGGCTGACCGCCTATGATGTCGATCGCACCAACAAAGCGGTGCGCGCGACGATCGCCGGTAGCTTCGAGAGCCGCGCGGTCTTCCACGATCAACTCGGATGCCTTCTGATTCAGGGTGATGAATCGCCCGACCTGTCGCTGCCGGCCACAAACGATGCGGACCAACATCCTGCGCTGCTGCCGGAAATCGCCGCGCCCTCAGTGGTGGAACCATCCGACCCGAAGCTGCGCGCCGCGCTCGATCACGTTTTCGCCGAGCCCACCGGGCGCCGGCCGTTTCGTCATACCAAGGCGGTCGTCATCGTGCGCGATGGACATGTGATCGCCGAGCGCTACGCGCCGGGTTATGGCATCGATACGCCGCTGCTCGGATACTCCGCGAGCAAATCGATTATCAACGCGATGCTCGGCATCCTGGTCCGCGAGCATAAGCTCGCAGTCGAGCAGCGCGCTCCGGTTGCGGCCTGGAGCGACCCCAATGATCCGCGGCATGCGATCACGATCGACGAGTTGGAACGCATGACCAGTGGACTCGCGGTGGACGAAAACGGCCCCGCATCACCGGTCTCGCGGATGCTATACCTCGAGCGTGACATGGCGAGCTATGCGGAAAGCGTCGGTCTGGAAGCGCCTCCGGGAACGGTTTGGAACTACACCAGCGGCAACACCCTCATCCTGTCGCGCATCATCCGTGATGCGGTTGGTGGCCACACCAACGATGTCCTCGGATTCGCGCGCCGCGAGCTTTTCGAACCGCTCGGGATGCGGCACGTAACGATGGAGTTCGACGCGGCCGGAACTCCTGTCGGTTCAACCTACATCCTCGCTCCGGCGCGCGATTGGGCGCGTTTCGGCATGCTCTACCTCGATGACGGCGTCGTCGAGAGGCATCGGATCTTGCCCGAGGGATGGGTGACTTACTCGTCGACGCCGACTCTCGACAGCGACTACGGCGCCGGCTTCTGGATCAATCGCGGCAGCAATCGAAACGCTCGGGGAAGGGTCCGAGGTGGCATGCCGGTGGATTCATTTTATGCCTCGGGGCTACTCGGTCAGCGCGTCGTAATCATCCCCTCGGAGCGATTAGTCATTACGCGATTCGGTCCGGCGCAGGAGTGGGACGATTTCGATATCGAAGGCCTGGTGCGCCTGGCGCGCGAGGTGATTGCGTCCACTCATGCTAAGAATCCTTGAAACGATGCGCACCGCGTTCATCAAAGCGATCCTGCCGAGCGTGATCCTCGCGCTAGCTGCCTCATGCTCACTCTACGACAACCATGAAGCCAACGAACCCTCGAAAGTGCTGGAGACGGAGGCGCGGTTAGTGAAGGCGGGATTCAGGAGGGTTGCCATCGAGAATCCGGACCAAAACGGTGCCGTGGCGCAACTGCCGATGCATCGGCTCAACCGGTATCAGAGCGCGACCGGCAACGTCTTCTGGTATGCGGACCCCACTATCTGTCACTGCCTCTATGAAGGCGATCAGGCGACCTACGAAACCTATGCCGGAATCCTTCAGCAGGAGCACGACACTGCGGAATACGTGAATGATATAGAGCCGGAGCAGGTCGCGTACCTGAGTCCGTTCGCGTATGCGTTCCCACCGCCGGTATTCTTCGGCGCCTGGCCGATGATCATTCACAGCCGCGGACCGTTCTACTCTGCGGGCAGTGGCGGCGGTACCGGTATTCACTCGCGCGGCCACGGCGGCGGTCACGGCATCAGCAGCCACGGCGGCGGTGGCCACCATTGATGGCAAAAAAAAGGCCGTTCAGATGAACGGCCCTTTTTCGTCTTGGTGATAACTCGGTTCTAGTGAGCTTTCGCCTTCTTCACTTCCTCGGCCATCTCGGGGACCGCTTTGAAGAGATCGGCGACCAGGCCGTAGTCGGCGACGTTGAATATCGGCGCTTCCTCATCCTTGTTGATCGCGACGATGATCTTGGAGTCCTTCATCCCCGCCAGATGCTGAATGGCGCCGGAAATTCCCACCGCCACATACAGTTCGGGCGCGACGACCTTGCCGGTCTGACCGACCTGCAAATCGTTGGGCACAAAGCCCGCATCGACGGCGGCGCGACTGGCGCCCATCGCGGCTCCCATCTCATCGACCAGCGGCTCGAGCACCGTCTTGAAGTTGTCGCCCGATTTGAGGCCCCGGCCACCGGACACGACGATGCGCGCCTCGGTGAGTTGCGGACGATCACTCTTGGTCTGGTTGAAGGAGACAAACTCCATCTTGGTCGACGCGGTGTCGATCTCGGCAGCGACTTTCTCGATCGGAGCGGCGGCATCAGTCGGGCTTCGAGGCATCGAAGGCGGTGCCGCGCACCGTGATGACCTTCACCGGACCATCGAGCTCGACCGTCGCCATCGCGTTGCCGGCATACATCGGACGGACCACGGTTCCGTCCTCGCCAATCGAGCTGATGTCGGACGCCATCGGCGCTTTCATGCGCGCGGCCAGGCGCGGCATCAGGTCCTTGCCGATCGCAGTAGCCGTCGCGAGGACGTACTCGGCGCCGGTCGCCTTGACGAGGTTGGCAAGCGCCTGCGCGTGCGCATCGGCGAGGTAGTTCTTCAGCGCCGGGCTGGCGAGCGCGATCACCTTCGCGACGCCGTACTTCGCGATGTCGGCAGCGAGCGCATCGGGGTTGTCGCTCGCGACCACCGCGATCGCCTTGCCGCCGCGCTTTTGCGCGAGTTCGAGGCCGGCGTGGATAGCGGTCAGAGTGGTTTTTGGAAAATGGCCGAGTTGATGCTCGGCAAAAATCAGTACGTCACCCATGATTCGTAGACCTAACCCCTAACCCCTTCCCCTGAAGGGGAAGGGGGATCAGAAATCGTCAATGCTAAATAACTTTCGCTTCGGTGTGGAGGACCTGGACCAGCTCCTGCACCGATGCGACCTTCTTGCCGGCCTGACGCTTGGGCGGTGCCGCGAGCGTCTTGATCTTCAGCTTCGGCGCGAGGTCCACGCCGAGGCTTTCGGCCGGGACTTCTTTGAGTTCCTTCTTGCGCGCCTTCATGATGCCGGGCAGGGAAGCATAGCGCGGCTCGTTAAGGCGCAGGTCGGTGCTGATGACGCCCGGCAGAGTTGAATGCGATGGTCTCGAGGCCGCCATCGACTTCGCGCACGACGGTGCATTTCTTATCAGCGAACTCGACTTTCGAGGCGAATGTGGCCTGCGGCCATCCGAGCATCTCGGCCAGCATCTGCGGAATCTGGTTGGAGTCGTCGTCGATGGCCTGCTTGCCCAGCACGATGAGGTCGGGCTTCTGCTCATCGGCAACCTTGGCGAGGATTCCCGCGATTGCCAGCGGATCGAGCGCGGCATCAGTCTTCACGAGGACTGCGCGGTCGGCGCCCATCGCGAGGCCGGTGCGAAGCTGCTCCTGCCAGGTCGACTGGCCGATGGTGACCAGCACCACCTCGCCTTGCTGCTTCTCCTTGATGCGAAGGGCTTCCTCGATCGCGATCTCATCGAAGGGGTTGATGACCCATTTGACGTTGTCGGTGGCAATCCCGGAACCATCGGGCATCACGCGGATGGTGGTGGCGGGATCGGGGACTCTTTTGATGGGGACGAGAATCTTCACGACAGTTTCACCTGAAGCGTATCAGTGTATTTCGGCTACTGCGATGTAGGTTGACGATGTACTATAGATGCATTGCGAGCGCCCGAAAACGTAACAGCGGCGCTAATGCCAGTCAAACGCCAAATCAGCTTCCTCTAATAATAGCCGGATTCGATTATTCGTTATACCCCAAGCGATGACTCAGCTCCCGCCCCGCATCGAGGATCAACGGCGCGATTTCCGACGCCACCCGCCCCTCCGGAATCCGATACGCCGGCCCCGCGACCGATAGCGAGCCAACCACCGAGCGCGTGTAGTCGCGAATCGGCACCGCGATCGAGGACACCTCATCGAGGTATTCGCCGCTGTCAACCGCATAGCCGTTCTTCGCCACCGACTCCAACTGCGCGAACAGCTCCGCGCGATCGGTGATGGTGCGGTGCGTGTATGCCTTAAGGATGTCCGGCAGTGACGACTTAAGTTGCTCGTCGGTATCGAACGCCAGATGGGTCTTGCCCGCCGCCGTCGCCCAAAGCGGGAGGCTCTCCCCGACCGGCGAGTTGATACGCACCGCGCGATCCTCGGGATCGACCGCCTCGAGCGGAATGACCCCCTCGCGCCGATAGACCGCGACATAGGTGCTCTCGCGACATTTACGAGTGACGTCGGAGAGAATCGGACGTGCCTGACGTACTAACCCCATATGCTCGATGTAGCGCCGCCCGAGATGCAGGCATTTGATGCCGAGGCGATAATTCTCGCTCGCTTTGTTCTGCTCGATATAACCGCGCGCTTCGAGGGTTGCGAGCAGTCTGAAAACGTTGTTCTTATGCAGCTTGAGACGCTTCGATAGTTCAGTGACGCCGAGCTCATCGACATCGCCGAAGAATTGCTCCATCACGTCGAGCGAATGGGACACCGACTGGATGAGGTAATTTGTTTTATCGCGTCTCACTACCATGCTGAATCTGTAACCGCGTTCCTGACCCGCCTGCGTCCATTTTGGGAAAGCGTTTTAATCTAGACGGGCAGGGCAAAGTATGTCAACGATGCCGATCGAAGCGATTTTGCCCTCGATTTGGCAATAGTTTTTCGCATATGGCACTATTGCCTCGCGCATCCGAAGTTCCCAGCCACGAAAGCGATCACGAAAATGCCATCCGACTTTAAACCTGAGTTTTTTCGCCGCCTCGATGATTCCGAGGACGAGGGTTTTTACGCCGCGCCGCGCTTCGTCGTCCATATAGATGACGGCGCCATCGCCAAGGTCGGCGAGATGTACGCGCAACTGCTTCCGCAGGGCGGCGCCATCCTCGACCTGATGAGCAGTTGGCGCACGCATTTGACCGCACACACGCGCCCGGCGCGGGTGGTCGGCGTCGGCCTCAATCGCGACGAGATGGAGGACAATCCGCAAGTGACGGAGGCCATCGTTCACAACGTCAATGCGAATCCGCGCCTCCCTTTCAATGACGCGGAGTTCGATGGCGCGATTATGACCGTCTCGGTGCAGTACCTGACGCATCCGATTGAGACCTTCGCCGATGTCGGCCGGGTGCTGAAGCCAGGCGCGCCGTTCATCGTGACATTTTCGAATCGGATGTTCCCGACCAAGGCGGTGGCGATTTGGCAATACCTCGACGAGCGCGACCGGGTCGGCCTGGTAGGGCGTTACTTCAAAGACAGCGGCGCGTTCGAGAATATCGATGTGATCGATAAAAGCGCGCCGACCGATCCGCCATCCGATCCGGTCTGGGGGGTGGTGGGGTATCGAATCGGCGGCATGAATCCTTCTTCATGATCGAGCATCGATCCTCACCGGCAGTTCGAAAGTCAATCTCTTGAGATCCGATTCTGCGTTAGCTCCGACCCTTTTCCCTTCTCTCGCTGGCGAGAGAAGGTGGGTGGCGCGGTTCTCGCGATGGCTGCGATGCGAGAACCGTGACAGACGGATGAGAGGGGGACGGCGCCCTCGCGAGGCGCGTGGACCAGGACGAAGGCTATTTGCCGTGGCAGCGTTATATTTTTTCCCACTGCCGCCAGTGCATAGTTTGTTCCGCGGATCTGGCAAAAGGGGACGTGCCATGTTTCTTTCGCTCCTCGGATACTCCTGCTCCCAGGTAACGGCTCTCGTGCAGACCTCCGATGACTCACAGGTCGTCTGGGCTTCCATCGCGGACGCGCAAGCGCCCACCATCGGCGGCACCGCGGCACCCACTCTCATCCGTCTGGCACGCCGGTCGCACAGCCAAAGAGCGACCAGCGCGCCATCCACCTTCTCTCGCCAGCGAGAGAAGCGGAGGAGCGGCAAGATCTGTATCTTCGTAGGGGTCGTTCGCGGAACGACCCGCAGCGATGCGGCCATTGAGGGGATCTTCGCGAATTCGATCCTCCGTGGAACAGGCTTAGCCTCGGTGAAATGCCAGCATAGTAAAAAGACACCGGCTAAGCCTGTGCCACTAAGAAGCTCGCGCTCTTCAATCGGCTTGAACACGAGCATCTGATAGCCCCCGTTCCGGTTTGACCACCCTTCCTTTTTGTCATCCCGACCGAGGCCGCCGAGTCGACGGACCTCCGCGCAGCGATTCGCGATGCTTGGACCGCGCAGGTGCTTCGTTCTGCTAACTGCGTCTTCTTCGCGACGGCCGGGCCGCGACGCCTTCGACTCCTTCACGAATCAGCGCCAGTTGCTCCGCATCATCCTCGCGCGGGGCCTGGAGAAACGCTGATGGGTCCTGCGGCGGCAGGTCCGGCTTCTTCCCTTCGAGCAGCTCGCCAATGGTGACGATCTGAATCTTCCGTCTGGCACGCCGGTCGCACAGCCGAAGAGCGACCAGCGCGCCATCCACCTTCTCTTTTTCGCTTCGACTCCGCTGGCGCTCCGCCTCAGCGGCTTCGCGCTCTCGCCAGCGAGAGAAGGGAGCGGCGGAATTCCATAGTCGCGCGTCGAGACAAGAAGCACCGCAGGCGCGAAGCATTGGTGAATGAACTTTTGAACTGTGCGGATAATCGACGAACTGCCGGCTGCTCGAACCGGCGCGTGAGTTCTTCTGCGGAAGAAATATATACTCGGCGCCAATATTCACGCTCGCTGGCGCGCAAATCGCGCCGAACGTTCTCGCAGAGGAGCCGCCGTCATGCGGTTACATGAACCTTCGCCTCGCGCGTGCTTAGAAGGGCTTCAGGATCGCCATCGCGAGGATCGCCAGCAACAGCAGGCTCACGACTCCATGAATGGCGCGAAACTCCGAGCGCGTCACCGAGGAGGGATTATCGCTCAACGCCACGATCCTTCGATGCAGCCGTAGGTGTACTAAAAGTAGGATAAAGACCAGTCCCAGTTTTACGTGCAGCCATCCCTCTCGCAGGACGCCCTTGTCCGCCATTATCAGCCCGATGCCGAACAGCAGCGTGACCGCGCCACCGATGTTGCATCCGCCATAGAAGAGCCGGCTGGCGATCATGATGAAGCGTTCCTTGGGCAGGCCCACTTCGTCCGGAACCATCGCAAGCAGGCTGGTAATCAGCAGCAGGCTTCCGACCCAGAAGATCACCCCGAACAGATGAAAGACCAGCAGCCAGCCTACAATGTTGGCCAAATTGTTTTCCCCCGTGGCTTAACCGGCGGACTCTTCGATGCCGCGCGCAAGTATGAATGCCATGAATGCGACAATCGCACCACCCACATATGGTGCTGAGGCTCCCAGAGCCGCGTAGGCGAGTCCACCGGCCAGGGGACCGAGAATGCGCGCCATCGAGGACGCCGACTGGTTGATTCCCAGCGCTTCGCCCTCCAGCGCGCGTTCGGTGCGCTTCGAAATGAGGCTGGCGATGGCTGGGCTCGCGAATCCATAGCCGACCGACAGCAGCGCGAGCGCAAGCAGGAGCGTCGAAGGCGTCGGCAGATTCGCCATCGGTGCGAGGCCAATCGCGAATAAGATGATGCCGATGCCGAGCACCCGCAGCTCGCCGATGCGCTTGACGATTTTCCCGAGCAGGTAACCCTGCGTGAGTGCCTGCATCAGACCCGCGAACGCGAGCAGGATGCCGATGCCGGTGGCGCCGTATCCGTACACGCGCGGAATCATGATGGCGAAGGTGGTTTCGAATGCCGCGATCGCGAAGGTGGTGAGGAACGCGACGGAGAATAATCGCGACAGATGATGCGTAAAAAGCTGACTGGGGAGATCGCGAATCGGCGCGACGATCACCGAAGCATCGATGCGCGCGCCGGGTTCGGGTTCATGCGACTCGGGCAGCCGCATCGCGGCGAAGATCAGATTCGCAAAGGTCAGCGCCGCGGCGAAGAATCCTGGAATGCGCAAGTCGCTGCGTCCGAGCAACCCGCCAATCGCGGGACCGATCACGAAGCCGAGGCCGAAGGCCGCGCCGATCATCCCCATCCCGCGCGCGCGATTCGACTCGTCGGTGGTGTCGGCGATGTAGGCCTGCGCGGTGGAGATGGTTGCGGCACAAGCGCCATGCACCGCGCGCGACAGAAAAAGGCCGGCGAACGATCCGGCGAATCCATAGATGAGGTATCCGATCGACGAGCCCAGCAGTCCGAGCATGATGACCGGGCGGCGGCCGATGCGATCGGATATCCGTCCGAGGATCGGCGCGAAGATAAATTGCGCCAAAGAGTAGACCGCCATGATCGCGCCGATGCCGGCGAACGAAATCCCCAGCCGGGTCGCGAACATCGGTAACAACGGGATGACGATTCCGAAGCCGAGCAGATCGACGAATACGGTGATGAACAGAATCAGCCGCGCCGACGCTGCCGGTCGTGTCGCGCGAGGCTCTTGCTTGGATGCTTCCAGACTTGTCATTGATGGTGGTTGAAGGGGAACAACATAATCTATGGCACTTTCAGATCAAGCGGAACTAAAACGCAAAACTATCGGCGCCGAGCAGGCCTCCTCGATGGTCAAATCCGATACCTGGCTCGACTATGGTTTCGGCGCGGCGCAGCCCGAGCTGTTCGACCATGCGCTCGCTTCGAGGATCTCGAAGCTGCATGACCTGCGCATCCGCGGCTGCCTTGCGATGCGCCCCCGCGCCGTCATCGAGGCCGATCCCGAGTCGCGTCATTCAAGCTATCACTCGTGGTATTTTTCCGGCCTCGAACGAAAGATGCACGACCGCGGCCTCTGCTGCCATATTCCCATGAACTTCGGCGAGGCACCCGATAACTATCGCCGCTTCGTCGATGTCGATTTCGCGGTGCTGAAGACCGCGCCGATGGACGCGCACGGTTTTTTCAACTTCGGCGTCTCGGTGACTTATCACAAGGCGATCACCGAGCGCGCGAAGACGCTTATCGTCGAAACTGACGAAGCGATGCCATACGTGTATGGCGTCGAAAACGGCGTGCATATCAGCGAGGTGGATTGCGTCATCGATGGCGGCAGAACTGAATTGCCGGAATTAAAAAATCCGCCCGCGAGCGAAATCGATCAGAAGGTCGCCGCGATCATCGCGAATGAAATTAAAGATGGCGCATGCGTGCAGATCGGCATCGGCGGAATGCCCAACGCGGTGTGCGAGCTCCTCACCAAATCGTCGATCAAGGATCTCGGCGTCCACACCGAGATGTTTGTCGATTCGCTGGTTGATTTGTATGAGGCCGGAAAAGTCACCGGCGCGCACAAGGCGATGAATCGCTATCAAATGGCCTACTGCTTCGCGGCGGGCTCGTCGCGCATGTACCAATTCCTCGATCGCAACACCGCGTGCTTTGCGGGACCGGTCGATTACACCAACCTGCCGCATCACATCATGGAGAACGACAACGCGGTCGCGATCTGCAACGCCGCGCAAATCGATCTCTTCGGCCAGGCGTGTTCCGAGACCGCCGGATTGCGCCAGATCAGTGGCACCGGCGGCCAGCTCCAGTTCATCCGCGGCGCGTATGCCTCCCGCGGCGGCAAGGCGTTTCTATGTCTCGCGTCGACCTACGAGCGCGGCGGAAAACGCGCCAGCCGCATCGTCGCGCGGATCGACGAATCCAACGTGGTGACGACGCCGCGCACCGATGTGATGTACGTGGTGACCGAGTACGGCATCACGAATCTCAAGGGCAAATCGATTCGCGAGCGGGCGCGGGCGCTGATCGGCCTCGCACATCCGGATTTCCGCGAACAGCTCGAGCGCGACGCCTACGAGTATGGAATCCTGCGGCGGTCGAGTTTTTAGAAGATCGACGCCAATTCTATCGCTAGCTATTTGTGAGCGACGCCAATCTCGGAGAGGAGTTGGAGGGTCAGCCCCGCCAACGCCGAACGGCGCGAGTTGCTTCGCGCCGTTGCGATATTATTGTCGTTTGGTGAATCCGCGCTGGGGCCGGTGAATTTGTAAATCATCTCGTCAGGACGGGCGTAGCCGAGCTCCTTGCGAATCAGATGTTCGAGGTAGCGATCATTGGAACGAAGGTTCTGAACGCTCGTTTCAAGTTCAGCCTTGCGAAGCATCAGATCGGCCCGTTTGGCCTCCAATTCGCCCCGGCGCTGACGCAGCAGAAGCAGGTCGCGCGGCCCCATCGCGGCCAGCAGCGCATTACCAATCAAACCCACCAGGACGGCGCCCAGTATTAGGTTGGGCCATTGGCGCCGGAGCCAGTTGCTTAAGCGAGCCATGCGGTAATGGTAAAGCAGGCGCCGCTGTCAGTTCAAGTATGCTAATGGATAAAACGATGGGAAACAGGGAAAAGCATTGGAAGCTACAAGCTTGTTCTCACTTTAAAATTTCTTTATATATTCGCCCCCTCATCTATTGCGTTCCGCATAACGCATTTATATAGTGGTCGCATCCTAGGCAGCCAAAGCTGCCTGATAAGACTGGGTGCTTCTCCAGCAGCAGCCAGAAAGAAGAGGAGGTGTCTATGCCAGGTGCAAAGAAGAAGGCCCCCACAAAGGCGGCCAAAT
The DNA here is from genome assembly GCA_963761255.1 of uncultured delta proteobacterium. GTDB lineage: Bacteria > Desulfobacterota > Binatia > Binatales > Binataceae > DATGKG01. Next base: position 240,988 of record CAVXGH010000004.1, on the reverse strand, counting down.
CTAAATCCAAGTTAAAGAGCGATATGAAGAAGAAAGCGGCGCCCAAGAAAACCAAAAAGAAGTAACTTTACCAAGTTTCCCTCCGGAATGACCGTTCCGGAGGCTGGCGAGATGCCGGAACTGCTGCTGGATTAAGCCGAGGCCTCGAGGCCTCGCAACACGGGAGAGCCCCCTTGAAAGAGGGGGCTCTTTCCTTATGTGCCGCTCGCCTTGCGCGTCGTGCCGCCGCATCACAATATGATTCGCACCCATGTCTTCGCACCACGACTTCGACGCCATCATCGTCGGCGCACGCGTCGCCGGCTCCGCCGCCGCGATCATGCTGGGGCGCAAACGCCGCAAAGTTTTGCTGGTTGATAAGAGCGCGTTTCCTTCCGACACTATTTCAACTCACATCGTGCTCGCCGGAGGAACGCAGGTCCTCAGCCGTCTCGGCGTGCTCGAGCTGCTGCAGCGACAGGGCGGCGTGCGATTCTCCTCCATGCGCACCGTCGGTCCCGGCTTCGACTACTCCGCGCGCCTCGATCGATCGGAAGATCTTCGCGGGCTATGCCTGACGCGCGACAAGATGGACGCCGCGATGATCGATGCCGCGCGCAGCATCGAGTGCGTGGCGATGCGCGAGCAGTTTCGCGTCATCGATGTCATTATCGAGGATGGCGCAATCGCCGGAATTCGCGGCGAGGATTCTTCCGGCTCGCACACATTTCGCGCGCCGCTCATGATCGGGGCGGACGGACTTCGCAGCACCTTCGCAAAACTCGCAGCGGAAAAAATCGGTGCCTTCGAGCGCAAAGATGTGGAGTGCGCGCGCGCCTACTACTACGCCTATTTCGAGGATGTTCCGCGCGCCAGGCTTGATGACGCGCTGATCACCGAATTCGAGACCAGTCCCGGAATCGCGAGCCTCGCGTGCCGATGCAACGATGACCTCGTCGTGGCGGCCGTCGCGTTCGATGCGCGCGAGATGAGTACCTTCCGCACCGATCTCGCGGCGAACTTCCTGCGCTACATCGGCGCATCGTCGGAGCTGGGAACGATTCTCGCCGGCGCGCGTATGGCCGGAAAAATTCGCTCCTCGGGGCTGTTGCTTAACACCTGGCGCGATCCCGCTTGCGACGGCGCGATGCTCCTCGGCGATGCAGGCCTGCATGTCGATCCGCTTTTCGGTCAGGGACATTCGTTCGCGCTCATCAGCGCGGAAATTCTCGGCGCGCTCGCGCCGGCATGGCTCGCGGCTTCCAGCGGCAAGTCTGTCTCTCGCGACACGATGAGCGAATTCACGCGCCGGCGCGACGCCGCGCTGATGCCCTACTACCACGCGAGCCTGAAGGTCTCGCAGCATCTCGGACTCGATCGCAGCTCGTTGCTCGCGCATCTGGCGGCGAATCGCGAGCCGTGGGCGGCGGAAGAGATGGTGCGGTTTGCGCAGATGGCGAACGGCGAGAAGACCTTCCCTTCGTTTCGCTTCGCGCGGCTGATGGCGCGCAGCGCCGCGGCGTAGTCTCACAGTGGAAACTCATCTCGGTCGGTTTCCCGCGCAAGCCGAGGTTCCCGAACCGCTGAAGTTCGGGTGGCCGATCGTGGTGCTGCCCGAGCTGTTCACCACGCCACGCCATCTCGCGACGCTGGTTGGATATCTCGCGACCATCGGATGGGAAGTCTATGCGCCGGATTTGTACGCCGTCATCGAAGCGGACAAAACGACGCCGCTGGAGCAGATCGATTTTGCGAAGTTAGCCGACCTCGCCACCGAGGCGCTTGCGGGACTCGGACGCGAGGCGATCGTTATCGGCCATGGCATCGGCGGGCTGGTCGCGCTCAAGCTCGCGGAGCAATCCAGCGTCAAGGCATCGGTCGCGATCGCGCCGCTGGCGCCCGGTTTTCGCACGCCGTTGTTCATGCCCAAATGGAATTTCTTTTCGAGTTGGCAACAGCGCCCGCTCGATCCTCCCACGCGGCGGAGGCTGTTCGAGTTCGTCGCCGATGCGGATGTGCATTCGCGCGAGCAGATCATCAAAGCGCTGACTCCGGGCCCAACCGCGGCGGCATTGGAAGTTGCAAACGGAAAAATTGATTTTGGCGCGGCCGAAACAATTGCGCCGCGCCTGATCGTCGCCGGCGAGTCGGATATTTTCGCGCCGTACGAACAGCTCGAGCAGTTCGCCAATCGTATCGGCACGCCCATCGTCAAGATCGCGGGCCGCGGCCATTGGTTGATTGGCGGGCGCGGCCTGGAACGTGCCATCAACGAGATCCAGCGCTTCCTCGTCAGGTCCCTCGGGCGCGATCTATTGTTACTTTATCCCGAGGAGTGGAAGCGCGAAGATTAGCGCGCCAGGCTCCAAGTCAGGAGGCGAACCATGCCCGACCAGCCATATGTGATTATCGAGGAAGAAGAAGGCCTCGCGACCCTCACGATGAATCGCGGTGAGAAGCGCAATCCGCTTTCGACCGAAATGATGTCGGCGCTGATCGACACCTTCCAAGGACTCGGCCAGCGGCGTGAGATTCGCGCCGTTATCCTGGCCGGCGCGGGCGTCGCGTTCAGCGCCGGTCACGATCTCAGCGAGATGCGCGCGCGCGAGCTCGATTTCTATCGCCAGGAATTCGATCTCTGCACGCGCCTCATGCACGCCGTTCAGGCGATTCCACAACCCGTCATTGCGCGGGTCCATGGCATCGCGACTGCGGCCGGATGCCAACTGGTAGCGACCTGCGACCTTGCGGTCGCGAGCGAGAGCGCGAAGTTTGCTACGCCCGGGGTGAAGATCGGACTGTTCTGCTCGACGCCAATGGTCGCGCTGTCGCGGGCGATCGGCCGCAAGCGTGCGATGGAGATGTTGCTGTCGGGCCAGCCGATCGAGGCGCATACGGCAGCCGAATGGGGCCTCGTCAATCGCGTAGTTCCCGATGCGGACCTGGTAGCGGAGACGCGCAAGCTCGCGATCCTCATCACGGATGCCAGTTCATTGACGGTCGCCATTGGCAAGCAGGCTTTCTATGCGCAAATCGACCTCGATCAGGCGCAAGCCTACGGCTACACCAAAGAAGTGATGAGCCAGAACGCGATGGCGGCCGATGCGCAAGAGGGGATCGGCGCGTTTCTCGAGAAGCGCAAGCCAGTTTGGTGCGGCAAATAATCTTCCATCCGAGGGCGCAGCGAAAGCTCGCGATGCTCGCGGCAATCGTCCTCGGAGGTTGCGGATATTTTCATTCTTTCCATCGCGGCAGCAGCGTGGCCGGCACTCCGAAGACGTGGAACCTGCTGGTGGCGCCGTTCACCCGGGAATTTCCCCATGGCGATCTACATGCGCCGCTATCAAAGTGGTCGGTGGTGAAATCTTTTGACACCCCGGCCGGGTGTGATGCGATCCTCGAACAGGCGGAGGATTACCTTCAGCGGCCGGTGCTGTGCATCGCGAGCGATGACCCTCGCTTGAAGGATTCCCCCGCCGCGCCGGATGCTAAACCGTGACGCTTCCAATATCGCTTTCGGGTGCCCGAGTGGTCTACAAAGGAAGGCTATGAAAATTCGTCTGAGCGGGCTCGCGACGCATCGCCGCATGACGCGACCGTTGCTTCGATACTCGGCCCTTGCGCTGGCGGGGCTGCTCGTTGCTGGATGCTCGGCTCAACCGATGACGGTGGAACAGGAACTCACCGCGGGCGCTGTCGCGGGCGTGATTGGCGGGGGCTCAGGGGCGCTGTTCGCGGCCGCGAGCGGCAAGTCTTATCCCATATCAATCGCGATTGGAGCCGCTGGGGTGGCGGGTGTGGTTTTGCTTTATGAGGAAATCAAGCGCGAGGCCGCGCTGGAGAACAGTCCGCCACCACCACCGATCCCTCCCGCATCGACTAATAATCCGTAGCGGCCACGTGCGCGTACCCTCGATCTCAGGATGGTGAATTGCTTGAACCCGTGAATCCTGATATCAAAGATTATGGAGCGAGCCCTTAATCAGGCCGCGTTTTTTTTTAGGCGCGAAACGCCCGCAGTATCCCTGCGGGCTTTTTTTTAACTACGGGAGGTGTGTGTATGCTGCATCCGGAGCTCCGCGAAGGTCTCACGTACGACGATCTGCTGTTGTTGCCGCAACTGTCCGATGTGCTTCCCTCGCAGTGCGACGTCTCCACCGTTCTCACGCCCAAAATCCGCCTTCACATCCCACTCGTTTCCAGCCCGATGGATACCGTCACCGAATCGCGCACCGCGATCACCTTGGCGCAGGTCGGCGGCATCGGCATCGTGCATCGCAACCTGACCGTCGAGCAGCAGGCCGCCGAGGTCGAAACGGTAAAAAAATACGAAAGCGGGATGATTACCGACCCTGTCACCGTGCATCCCGAGCAGAAAATCGGCGAAGCGCTGAAGATCATGGAGCGCTACCGGATTTCCGGCGTTCCGGTCGTCGTCGAGGGCCATCGGCTGGTGGGCATCCTGACCAACCGCGATTTGCGCTTCGAAAAACGCCTCGATCGCCAGGTTCGCGAAGTGATGACCACCCGTCTGATTACCGCGCGCCCCGGCATCAGCCTCGAAGAAGCAAAATCCATCCTCCAGGCGAATCGCATCGAGAAGCTCCCATTGGTTGACGAACACAGCCGTTTGCGCGGTCTCATCACCGTGAAGGACATGGACAAGGCGACGCGTCATCCGAATTCGAGCAAGGATTCGATGGGCCGTTTGCGCGTCGGCGCGGCGGTCGGCGTCGGGCCGGATCGCGAGCAACGCGTGGCGGCGCTGTTGCGCGCGGGTGTCGATGTACTCCTGATCGATACCGCGCACGGGCATTCGCAAAACGTCATCGATGCGCTGCGGGCGACCAAGAAAGAAGCCGGTGACATCGAGGTGATCGCCGGCAACGTCGCCACCAGCGAGGGCGCCAAGGCACTCATCGATGCGGGCGCCGACGCGCTGCGAGTCGGAATCGGCCCCGGCTCTATCTGCACCACACGGGTGGTTTCCGGCGTGGGCGTGCCCCAAATGACTGCGATCATGGATTGCGTCGCAATCGGAGAGCCGCGCAATGTGCCGATAATCGCGGATGGCGGCGTGCGTTTCTCCGGCGACATCGTCAAGGCGCTCGCAGCGGGCGCATCAAACGTAATGATCGGTTCGTTATTCGCCGGCACCGAGGAAAGTCCGGGCGAGACGGTGCTCTATCAAGGCCGCACCTACAAGGAATATCGCGGGATGGGCTCCATCGGTGCGATGAGCGAGCGCGTCCGCGACCGTTACATGCAGCAGGACGTGACCGACGGCAAGATCGTTCCCGAAGGCGTGGAGGGCCGGGTGCCGTATCGCGGCACGCTGGCCTCGAACGTCGATCAGCTCATCGGTGGACTACAGGCGGGCATGGGCTATGTCGGGGCCCATAGCCTCGGGGAACTGCGGCGGCGTGCGAAGTTCATCCGGGTGAGCGAGGCGGGCCAGCGCGAAAGCCACGTGCACGATGTCTTCATCACGAAGGAGTCGCCCAACTATCGCGGCTGAGGATTCGGAGTAGAGTTGGCCGCATAGGCAGCCTTATGACAACGGACCGAATAGAAATTGATCCGCAGGTTATGATGGGCAAACCCGTCATTAAGGGAACCCGAATCAAGGTTGAACTAATCCTTCGAAAGCTCGCCGAAGGAGCAACGGAAGACGACCTCCTCGATGCTTATCCGCGTCTAACGCGGGAAGATATTCGAGCAGCGATTGCATACGCAGCGGACACGATCGCGCATGAAGAAATAATTCTGCTTCCAAATCCCCAGGCCATTGCTAAATCGTAGCCTGTGCGATTCGTGGCTGACGAAAGTTGCGACTTTGCGGTGGTGCGGGCGCTTCGGTCCGCAGGCCACGACATCGTGGCTATCGCCGAAGACTTTCCGCGCCTCGCAGATGAAGACGTTCTGAAGCTCGCGCGAGACGATCAGCGGGTTTTGCTAACGGAAGATACGGATTTCGGCGAATTAGTCTATGCCGAAGGTCTTCGGAGCTCGGGCGTGATCCTTTTCCGCTTTCCGGTGGCCGCACGCACGGCCATGGTTGCGGCAGCCCTTGACGTAACACGCACGATCGGCGAGAACCTCCTGTCGCGATTCACGATCGTGCAACCGGGACGAATCAGGGTCGGTACCGGCAACCGTTAGCTTTCTCTAAGCGGCGCGGAGTTCGACGGTGTTGCCGTCGGGATCGAGAATCCACAGTTGGCGCCCGGCCATGTTGCTCGGCGCCTCGAGGAACTCGATGCCCATTTCGGTGAGCGCGCGCTTGGTTTCCTCGAAGTCCTCGACCTCGAGCGCCACATGGGGTCCGAGCGGATTGATCACGCCCTCGCGCTTCTCGGCGGAGATCAGATGGATCTGATTGTTGCCGACCCCCAGCCATGCACCCCCAAATCCGAAGTTGGGTCAACTACTGAGAGGCTTCAGGCCGAGCACCTTATCGTAGAATGAAATCGCGCGGTCGGCATCGGTGATGCGCAATGCTGAATGAGCGAAGCCACGAACTTTGATCATTGCCATTCTCCCTCGGGCAAGTCTCCGACGACTCGGTATCTAGCACGCATCGTCGAAAAGGGGAAAATGGCCGTGGCGAATCTTCAGGTCATCAGGACTCTTCCACGACCAGATCCGGAATGTATTCCCTGCGCGAGAGAGGATTTCCATCCCACTGAATGACCGCGAACCATCCGCCTGCGCTGACGACGGTTCCCCGCTTGCGCGCCAGGAGGCCGCCATTTTTGGAAATCACCCGCTGGCCGGTCTCAAGCTTGGGCGGATTGAAGAGCTCATCGAGAATTAAGGCCGACATGAATGCTACCCGCTAATGAAGCTATAGCATCTATTGTAGCCTTATTTCATCAAATTACAATGATAAACATTCAGCCTGTGGCTATGAGTAGCGAAAGCTTCAGTCGAATGCGCTCTCATTCGTGATATCGCGTCCGAGAATCAGGGTCTGAACATCGTAGGTACCTTCATAGGTATTGACGGTTTCCATGTTCAACATATGCCGAATGATGGGGTACTCGTTGACAATACCATTCGCCCCGAGCATATCGCGCGCGACCCGAGCAATTTGCAGCGCCATATCGACGTTATTTCGTTTGGCGAATGAGACGTGCTCGGGACGCATTTTGCCCGAATCCTTAAGCTGACCCAGCCGCAGGCAGACCATCTGCGCCTTGGTGATTTCCGTCATCATGTCGACCAGCTTGCGCTGTACCATCTGATAGCCTGCCAGCACGCGTTTGAACTGCTTACGCGATTTGGTGTAGTCCAGCGCCGTATTGTAGCAACTTCGCGCGCATCCTATGGCTCCCCATGCGATGCCATAACGTGCCTGCGTGAGGCAACTCAACGGCGCGCGAAGCCCCTTCGCCTCAGGCAACTGATTGCCCGCCGGAATTCGCACGTCTTCCAGAATCAGCTCCGAGGTGATCGATGCACGCATGGAGAATTTCCCGTGGATATCCCGCGTGCTGAAGCCAGGCGTGCCCTTCTCGACCAGGAATCCGGTGATACCTTCGTTGACGCGGGCCCAGACGATCGCAACATCCGCGATGGAGCCGTTGGTGATCCATCGCTTGGTGCCGTTGAGGATCCATTTATCGCCGTCACGGCGCGCCTTGGTTTCCATCCCGCCGGGATCGGACCCATGGTCGGGTTCCGTGAGGCCAAAACAGCCAATTAGCTTGCCCTTGGCCATTTCCGGCAAGTAGCGTTTCTTCTGTTCCTCGGTGCCATGAGCATAGATGGCGTACATCGATAGTGCGCTTTGCACTGATGCGAATGATCGCAGCCCGGAGTCACCGGCCTCGAGTTCCTGCATGATGAGGCCGTAGGCGACGTTGCCCATCCCGGCGCATCCGTAGCCCTTGAGGTTGGCGCCGAAGAAGCCCAATTCCGCCATTTGGGGAATGATTTCGCGTGGGAAAGTCTCGTTTGCGAAATGCTGTTCGATATTTGGCAGGATCTCGCGCTGAACAAACTGCTTGACGGTATTGCGCGTCATCTTCTCTTCAGATGTGAGGAATTCATCAAGATCGAAGTAGTCCAGATCCTTCAAAAGCTCGGGCATGATACGCTCCATTCCACATTTGGTGGATTTATGAACGATGGTTTAGAATCGGCCATCCGCCTTGGAGTAGCCGGCCGACAACGGGTCGGGGCTGACCCGAGGTAGGGGGTCCGCCTATTGACGCAATTTTCAACATGCTTCAAGCTCATATGAGGCCTACTCAGATTTCACTCCAGCTACTGATTGCTTCAAATCTGTGCATCAAATAGGCTTATACGTAAGAGCAGAAGTGCATGCATATTGAAACGCTAAAAGTCTTTTGCGACATAATCGAGAGCGGAAGCTTTTCTTATGCCGCGTCGCAAAATTTCGTCACCCAATCGGCGGTCAGTCAGCAGGTCCGCAGCCTCGAAGAAAAATATGACTGCCGATTGATAGAACGCGGAAGAGCGGGAGTCAAACCGACCGCCGCCGGGCAGATCCTCTATACCTCGAGCAAGGAAATCGTTCGCAAATTCCTGGAGCTCGAAAATCGCCTGCGTGAAATCGGCTCGGTCATCGCAGGCGCCATTCGGGTTGGAACGGTTTACAGCGTCGGTCTGCATGAGTTGCCGCCCTACCTCACGGAATTCCTGCGCAACTATCCGGCCGTCAATGTTCATCTCGAGTATCTGCGCTCCAATAAGATTTACGAAGACCTCGTCGAAGGCAAAATCGATCTTGGCGTCGTGGCCTATCCGGCCAAACGCAGCCAGATCGTCACCATTCCATTTCGTCACGATGAGCTCGTGCTCGTGGTGCCGCCCGATCACGCGCTCGCCAAACATAACAAGGTCAGTGTCAGCGCGCTGGTCGGCCAGACCTTTGTCGGCTACGAGCGCGACATCTCGACGCGCAAGGCGTCCGATCGCATCCTGCGTGACTATGGCGTCAAGCCGAATTACACGATGGAGTTCGACAACATCGAGACCATCAAGCGCGCGGTCGAAATCGGCCTCGGATGTGCCATCGTTCCGCGCCTCACGGTCGAGAACGAAATGGGCCGTGGCTCGCTCAAGATGATCGAGTTCCAGGAAGGACCGTTCACGCGTCCGCTCGCGATTATCTACAAGCGCGGGCGCGAGCTGTCACCGGCGGCGCGCAAATTCATCGAGGTGCTGACCACCAGCAATCTGACGCCGCACGCGCAAGGCCATAGCGAAAAGGCGACGCGCGAGCGCGATCGGACCGAGCGCGAGCGCGGCGATCATCGTGAACGCGGAGAGCGGGGCGAGCGCGCGGAGAAAATCGCCTAGCGCGATCTCATTTTGGTTAGGTACCAAAGCGGCCGGCTTCGCCGGCCGCTTTTTTGCCAGCGCTGGCTCATTCAATCAACTATTGGTGATGTGCTTTAGCGGCTGAGCGTTACGTCCCGAGGATGAAGCACCGTCAAATCAGGAATTTTCTTGAAATCGTCCTTTTCATCGAAGGTCAAAATGTCCACGACACCATTGTTCTTCATGATGACACTGTGGATGATATCGCCGACCCCGGAATGATAATTTAGAATTCCCTCTCCGACCTGGAAGAAGAATTCACCGAAATCGTAGTCCGCCCGCGGGCTGACATCGAGGAAGCGTATTTTGAGATTTTTGAGACGACGCTCCCTAGTCAGCCGATTTTCTATTTTAGCGACCTCGCCGGGCTCCATCTTCTTGTTCGAGATAAGAATGTTGACCATCTCGGTAACAGACCACATGGAGGTACATAGCTCGACGTCTTTGAGCTGAGAGAAAAACCGCCAACGCGTTTTCAACCATTTCTCTTTTAGTATCTTCAGATTTATCGCCAGAATAGTGCGCAATCAGAATGTTGCTGTCCAAGTAAATCCGCTTCATCTCGCCTTGGCGCGGAACCGAACGGTTTGCTTTTGCTTCGAAGTCTTGATGGCCTTGAAAGCGACCGTCTGGCCCGATTTGGTTTTGAAGCGAACGGTCGTTGGTTTAGCGACAACTTTTACCGCCTCAAATCTGACGTTCTTCTTGGCCATGGCCTCAGCTTACCACTTTTTGAACTACTCTCGCGCCAGAACGATGAAGGCTAGTTCATCCCGATGCCGGCGCCGACGTTGATGGTTTGGCCGATCATCCCCGCCGAGGCGTCACTGCCAAGAAACAAAACCACCAATCGATCATCGGCGAACTCAGTTAACCGAGACAACCTCGCCCTCCCGCGACGAAATTGTGCTCTTAGGAATCCACCACAGCATCGGCACGATGAGTGCCGTCGCCAGCGTTGTGATCGCAACCGCCGAGGCGAATCCGCCGGTCGAGTAAATCCAGCTTCCGAGTAAATTGCCCGAATTGGCCGCCACCGCGCCGGCGGTCGTTACCGCCAGCATCATGCCGGTTCCCTCGAGCCCTTTCGGGCAGGATCGCATGATAAGGTCGACGTAAGCGGCGGTCGGAAATCCACCAAAGAGCCCGTACAGCACCGCCACTGAAATCGCACTTACCGGCCCGCGCGCAAGAAACATGATGGGGCCTTGAAGGATCGCGACCACGGTTCCCCACCACAATAATGATGACAAGGAAAAGCGTCGGCACAGCGGAACGTACAAAATCGCACTCGGGATGAAGAACAGCCACTGCATCGCGGTGAAGGTCCCGAAGAGCTGGCTCGAAAGTTTCACTGTCTCGGTCAGATAGTAAAACATCGGAGTTCCCCATCCGGGGCCAAAATTCCATAAAAAGAAAATGATTGTCGCCGGCCAGATCGGTCGATGGTGGATCAGGCGCGATGCTGCCCCGATGGCGCTGCTGGCGCGATCCCCGGTCTCCTCGAACTCGGTTACCGCGCCCAGCCGCCAGAACGATTGCGCCGCGATTACCGCGGTCACGCACGCCGCGATGATGAAAGTCATCCGCGGCGCCAGATGGGCCACCATCCATCCGCCCAGAAATGCGGAGATTACTGCCGGGAAGTAGGTTCCTACTCCCGCAATCACGCTCAAGCGCCCAGTCATCAGACGCGCCTGCGCCACCCCGGTCATCATCGCCTGTCCGCCGGCCAAAATAAAAAGATACGCGATGCCGGCGAGCAGCGTGGCGTAGAACAACCGCGTGTAGTTGATCGATGCGGTACCGAGGTACGCATATGCCGCCATTGCCACCAGCGCGCCAGCCAGCAGATAAAAGCGATCACCCATCGCGCGCGGACGAAATCGATCGCGTACCAGGCCGGGCAGAAATGCCACGTACCCCGGCAATCCGGTGAGCGCGACGAACACCGCCAGGTTGACCGCCGACAGATGAAGATTGTCCTTCAGGAAATAGCCGATCGGGATCGCGGCGATGCCGGTGGGTGCTCCCAGACCTCCTGCCAGGCAGAGGACGAGGAAGTAACTGAAGATAGAGTCAGGTCCATTCGAGGTCTTCGGCGCAAAAGCTGGCGACGAAGCCGGGGCCTGCTCCGAGAGGCTATTTGCTGCGGGCAGCATTGGGGCTGCGGCATATCTATAGGTTCGGACCGCGGCACGCCAATCGCCCCAGGAGGCAACCACCCTCGGCTATGATGGCCGCAGGACACCCAGACTTGCGTCATCGGCACCATCTCGAACCTGTCTGGCACGTTTCGCGCGCCATCGAGATCGAGAACCTGCGACAACCGCGGAACCGTAGGGGTCGTTCGCGAACGACCCGCAGCGATCGCGCTATCGCGAAGGTCTTGCCAATTGAACCGTCGTCGCCGCCATCTATACGATCATGCTTTGCCGCAAAGGTTTTGAGAATTCCCGTCCGCGATGAGGGCCGAAGCCATCTGAGGATTCTAACGGGGCGTTCGCGAACGCCCCCTACCATTTTGGGCAATCACCGTTGGCCGAGGCAGGTTCGCGCTGCTGCAACGTCTACAAAAAACCCGTTCTGAAAAAACCTCCGCAGAATCTCGAACCCGGTAGGCGCGCTTCGATCGCCGCCAGATCGGGAAACTGCGTCAGCCTCGGAACCGTAGGGGTCGTTCGCGAACGACCCGTTAGAATCCGCCATCCGCGTAGCGGACCTTCTCCATGACCAAGGCCGATTCCCGCCGATATTGCGTGCCCGACCCACGTGCCGGATTTCGACTATTCGCCCGAACGGCTGTATTTCGTGACAATTTGTATGCATCGCAGAATTCATCTGTTAGTCCTATTGCCGACGTTCTCAGGTTCCTCAGCGATGCGGAAAAAATGGCGCGACGATCTCCGACACTTCGGTTGCGATGAGGACCAAAGCCATCTGAGGATTCTAACGGGGCGTTCCCGAACGCCCCCTACCATTTTTGGCAATCACGGTTGGCCGAGGCAGGTTCGCGCTGCCGCAACGTCTACAAAAAGACCACGTTCCGGGAAAACACCGCACAATCTCGAACTGCCAGTCGCGTTTCGCTCGCCACCGCAGGTCGGAGAACTGCGGCAACCGTGGAACCGTAGGGGTCGTTCGCGAACGCCCCGTTAGAATCCGCCATCCGGGTAGCGGACCTTGTTTAATGACCGAATGACGCCGCTGATGGTGCGTCCTGGCGGCTTGTCGAGGCAACGTCGAAACCGATTATGAGCTGCTCGGTTGGTTCTCAATCTAGCTCTTTTGGTTCACCGTCTGTCTTGCCGCATGCAGACACTGAGTTGCTTCGGTTCTTGCGATGCGATAGGAAAGAGAGCCCGTAACAACGTGTAAAATTCGATCCGGGGGGATCCGATGAAAAACATTCTGATCGCAGGGCTGGTCGCGTCGGCGCTTTTGGTCTGCTCCTGCGCGACGATGCTCAAGGGCACCACCGACCAAGTTACCGTCATCTCCGACCCCCCTGGCGCGCAAGTTACTTCCAACGACTCGCCAGTAGGAGTGACGCCCGTTTCGTTCACGGTGCAATCCAAGAAGGATCTAAATATCCAGGTCAGCAAAGCCGGCTATCAGCCCCAAACCCTGCAGAATGAAGCGAACTTTCGATGGGGATACGAGATCTGGGCGTTTCTTGCTTACATTATTCCCGGCATTGTCGACTGCGCGGATGGAGCTGCTTGGGGACATGACGATTTGGTCATGACGACCCACTTGGAGCCGATTCCGCAAGCTGCCGCAGCTATGCCGCCAGCGCCTGCCGTTGCGGCGGCACCGGTGCCCGCAGTGCCTGCTGCAACCACCGCATCGTCCGCCGCCGCTTCTGATAAGCCTTAGCGCACGCAGCGAATCCGGAAAACTTGACGATCTGAATTCGACCTTGGGGCAGTGAAGAGGACGGTCCGGGCGGAGCGCTAGACCCGTCCTATCGGGCTGGCGCTGGGTTTGATCGCGCGGCCGGCGCTCCAGAGCGCCCGGCGCATCCGCGTTCGATCTGCTATACGCTTTCGAATGACCCGCCGCCCCTCCCCAATCGTCGCGCACACCGCAGTGCATCCTGCTTCGCGCAACTGCTCGGAGTTTTGCGCCGCGGTCAAACCTCCAGCCACGATCGCGAGCTGTGCGGAATCGGTACGCAGCGAACGCACCAATTCGAGCGCCAACGGCAGCGCATCAGTCGTCGTGATCGAGAGACAGACCAGGTCGGGGGCGAAGCCACGGATGAACTCGCGCAGCTCCGCCGAGGTCTTGTTCTCGCTCACCAGGGTTGCGGCGACCTCATCCTGACGCATCAGCTGCACGAGAATCAGCAGCGCAAGGTTGTGCACCTCGCCAGGTACGCACATGCCCAGCATCCGCAGTCGCGGGGCGCGCTGAATCTTGTTGAAGCGATTGCCGATCTCGACGATCAACTCACGCGCGGCGCTCATGATGCGGAGCAGATTCTCGGAGCTGATGTTATCCTGATCGTATTCTTCGGCGGCGGTGATCACCGTCGGCACGATCACCTCGTTGACGGTCGCCTCGAAGCCATGCTCACCGTAGTACTGAAAGACCACTGCGCGTGCGCCGTCCTGATCGAGCTCGAGCATCTTGCGGTACAAATCATGATGATCTTCGAGGGGACGCTCCGAGCCGAGCAGGATGGAGAGAAAACTCAGCGCTGGAATGTAGTCGCCCAGCACCTTGATGCATGCGGTCAGAGGCGTCGCGAGGAGCAATCCCAGCGGTCCCCATATCCAGGACCAGTACATCGCCGATACCAGGAGCGCGACCGGCGAGATTCCGATTCCGCGGCCCACCATGAAGGGCTCGATGAATTGCGCGGCGACCTGATCGATGGCGATGAATGCCACCAGCACTTCAATCGCCTTGTCCCATCCGGGGAAAACCGCGAACGCGACAAAGGTCGGCAACAGGGCCGCCATCAATGCGCCGACGTAAGGAACATAGCGGAACAAGAAACCCAGCAAGCCCCACAGCTCGGGATTGGGCAGTCCAATCATCCAGCAGACGAAGCCGGTGGACAGGCCGAATGCGAAATTGGTCAGTGAAAAAAGTATCAGGTAGCGGCTGACCGTTTGGCCGGCGGTCTCGATGGCCTGCGATGCCACCGAGATCCGGGCGCGCGCGGCCAGTCTGATGATGCGATCGCGCATATCGGTGCGGCTGTATAGAAGAAAGAACAGCAGCACCACAATCAGGAGGAAATCCACCAGCCCGGAGAGTATCGGGGTGAGCGGCTTGAGGCTGTCGCCGATGCTGGTTTGCGGGATCGCTTGCACCGGGCGCGGCTTGGGCGGGGTTTTGGGCCCGGCGCGCTGCACCTGTTTCTGGATTTCTTCGATCGCGCTCTGAATGCGCTGCAATCCCGACGGCGTGTCCTTCTCGAGCTCGGTAAGCTTGGCCGCGATGTTGGGCGAGTAATCGGTGACCTCGTATGCGACCGTGGTCAGTTCGGTGGTGAGGAAATAGCCGATTCCGCCAACGAAGGCGATCGCGCCCAACACCACGAGCGCGGTACTGGCCAGCCGCCCGATGATTTTCTCGAACCGCTGCGCGATGGGGCTGAAGATGACCGACAGCATGGTGGCCATCGCCAGCGGCAGGAGAATATCGCGCGCAAAATACAGGACCGCGGTACCGACGATGATCGCGAACATCGGAACCGCGACTCGCAGCAACGATTGCGCTTCGTCTTCGGCGTCGTCCTCGGCGTTCGGCGGCGTGCCGAAATCATCGATAATGGGTTTGTTTTCGCGGTCGGTATTCAAGCTTCGAGGCGGCGCCGCTGCGCGAGCCGACATCCTCGGCCCATTACTACCCGAGTTAGAGACGGAATCTAAACGAAAGTATTCAGCCTTCGCACGCCGGAGCGACTCGTTTGGCGTAGGATGGACTGCCCGTCGCAGCGGGCGGGCAGTCCATCGTTTGACAGGATTAGAAACCGGGCAGCAGCCACGGCTTGTTGGCAATCTCGCTCATCGTCTCGTTGATATAGGCGTCGTTAGTGCCATCCCACCATCCGCCGGTGTACCACTGATCGACGCATCCCCACAGCATGTTGTTCTCATCGCCATTGGGATAGTTAGAGCTGCGCTGGCTCAGGTAGGCGATCTTACCTTCGAAGCACGCTCGTTGATACGCCAGCTTATAGTCAACATTGAAAGCGGTGCTGGTCGATGAATAGGGAAACGTTCCCGCATAGTCGGTCGACTTGATCTGCAAGATCCCGTAGCTAAGGGCGCAATCGCCGTTGCTATAGGTCGCACCCGAAGGACACTCACTCGTGTTAGACACCAGGTCACCGGCGGCCGACTGATGCCACCATGACTCGTTGGCCGCCAATGCGCGAACCAGATCCTCGTCGAAGCCCCATTTGCACGCGCCCCATTGCAGGATTTCATCGGTGGTGCCGGTGTAGTTGCCGTCCACCCGATTGAAATACGGCGCCATCGCGCCGGTGTTGGCCGCATGCATCGTGGCGAGGTCGCCGCTCGACGGCACCGTATGGTTAGCGGTGTAGTTAAGTGGACGCGGCTCAAAACTGGAGGTGGACACAGCCGACGCGCAGGCCGAGCCGCTCGGCAAGCTCGATCCGGGAGGCAAAGTGGAGAAGTGGCTCGAGGGCGTAACGCCGGAATTCGACACATTGACCACCGCCGACGCCGAGCCCATCGAAGTGCTTGAACTGTTGAAGGCCTGCACGCTGATCGTGTGGTTTCCATTACCGACCGTGCCGGAGTTCCAGCTAACGCTAAGTGGCGGACTGGAACTGATATAGTTGCCATCGACGTAAAAGTTGACCCATCCCACGCCCGAACCGGTCGTGGCCGCGACATTCACGTTACCCGACACGGTGCTGCCATTCGCCGGCGAGCTAAGTGTGACCGCATTCGACGAGTTGGTGGACGCGCCGCCGTTTGCCACCGTCACCGTTGACTGCGATGACCCCAGGTTGTTGCCATTGCTATCGAAGGCTGTAGCAGACAGCTTGTACTGGCCGTTCGATACCCCTGTGGTGTTCCAGTAGAAATAGTCCGGCGGCGTCGAGGCCTGATACGCGCCATTGAGGTAGACGTTCGCCCACGCGGTTGATGGACCCGTCGCGAGGTTTATAGTGACGGTTCCGGAAACCGTCGACCCATTGCTTGGCGAGGTCAGCGATACCGCGCCTCCGTTGGCTACTGTTACAGTCGCGCTGGTGGATCCTAAGGTACCACCGCTCGAATTGAAAGCGGTCGCTGAAATGGTATGAGACCCATTCGAGACTCCAGTAGTCTGCCAATAGAAAACATTCGGCGGCGTCGAGTTCTGATAGACGCCGTCAACGTATACGTTAGCCCACGCGGTGCTCGAACCTAGACTCAAGGTTACCGTCACCATTCCGGAAACGGTAGCCCCGTTGCTCGGCGTAGAGATACTCAGCGCAGCAGCCAGCGCACGCGCGTCGAGCATCAAGCACATGAGTACCGCCGTCGTGATGGCGGTTACCCCCTTTTTCCCCAGGAATTTCTCTAACATCCAAACCCTCTGTAAAAACCTGAACCATTAAAATTGAGCACCGCCGCTCGGGCGCAAAAGGGCCCCACGATCTGCGCGCAGCTTTCGCGGGCGCAATCGTCCATCCCTCCAGCCGGGCCGGAGCAGCGCTGGAACTATGACTGAAGCGACTTAGTTGGAAGCGCGGAGCGCGGGCGGACTGATTCCAAAACTATGGCGAAAGAGTACTTCGCCGATGAGGCATGCGATCGCAGAGCGCGAGAATCTGAGCGCAGTCCGCGACCGCTCGCGAAAAATCCTATGCGAGGTCATTTCTGCTACCAGCCGATGACGCACGAACATCCCCAATCCAGTTACGGGTTTATCTGTTCGCGGCACAGGACACACCACCTGCGACGCGACATGTTGTTAGCGGGCTTAAGAGAATGACAAGTCTTAAAGAGGCTGCGCCTGAACGATCAAATCAAATCTCCCGGCCCATCAGAAAAACCCAGGACCGCGCGCAACCTACCACAGCAGGATCGGGTGACGGAAGTAATGATCGATAAAAAACCATCTCCCGATGAAGAAATATGCGGGTCAATGGCGAACCCGCGGATTGTTCGGTCACTGACATCCGCAACGACTAACTCTATGGCACTTTATTTTCGATTGTGACGCGAAGTTGTCGCCAATACTTTCATCGATCCCGGAATGCACTCTCGATTTTCTTGTCGGTCTTGTACTGACTGAGCGCATAGACCGCCCAGATCGTGGCCGGAATCCACCCGATCACGGTGAGTTGTAGGATCAAGCAGATGATTCCCGTGATTGGCCGGCCAATCGTGAAGAACGTCAGCCATGGCAGTAGGAACGCGATCAGCAGTCGCATCCCGCCCTCGTATCAGAGCACACCGCCGAAGGGCAACTGGACCGGAGGCTCTGATCGAGCGAGAACACCTCCCGAGGATCTTCATCGATCTTGGCATCGTATCGATCCTTGTGATCGATATGGCGGCAACTGACGCCGCATGGAAGACCTATCCTCTGTCCTCTAGCGTCAATCCAATTTGCCCTCCGCCAGAGAGCGGCAGCTCGCCCTCGCCAACTCCGACTAAGACGTCAAACTAGCGGTCCAACAGCGCTCACTCATTCTAGGATCACGGAAGCCAAGCCAAGTAGAGTAGGGTTCGGCGCCGGGGTAGGAGCGCAGTGAACCGCCGGTTCCAAATTCCTATTAAAGCCCGATCTCGTCGGTCGGTCGAAGAGTTGGTGGAGCTGAGCGGGGTCGAACCGCCGACCTCTTGAATGCCATTCAAGCGCTCTCCCAATTGAGCTACAGCCCCACCGGCGAACGAGGTTCGCGTGTTCGAGGTGGTCTTTCAGCTAATCCGAACAAGTCACCCGAGTCAATCCAAGCCTGCGCGCGGTGTTCATGAGGCGCGCGTCAGAAGTTCCTTTGCGGCGCGGCGGAACTTGTCCGATACCTCGGCGCCCCCCAGCATGCGCGCGATCTCATCCGTGCGCTCCGCTGCTTCGAGCTGCCGAACCACGCTGCGCGTCGCACCGCGGCGCTCTTCTTTCTCGACATGAAAATGCCGATCGGCGAACGCCGCGATCTGCGGGAGATGCGTGACGCACAGTATCTGATGATACTTCGCGAGCTCCTTCAGTTTGCGCCCGACGACCTGCGCGATCTCGCCGCCGATGCCGGCATCAACCTCGTCGAAGATCATCGTGGCGACGCCGCGCCGCTGCGCTTCCAGCCGCTTGAGCGCGAGCATCACCCGCGAAAGCTCGCCGCCTGAGGCGATCCTCGCCAGCGCCATCGGCGGCTGCCCGAGATTCGGCGACAGGTGGAACTCGACCGTGTCGATGCCGCTCGGCCCCATCGCGATGCCGTCGCGCATCAGCGCGCCCTCGTCCGACGTGACGCCCGCGAGCTGCGCCTCGAAGACGGGGGCGCGCATGCCGAGCGTCTTCAGCTCCGCTTCCATTTTGCGTTTGAGCTCGGCGGCGCCGCGTTTGCGCTCGGCGCTAAGCTTTTTCGCCGCCGCAAGGAGGCCGTCGAGTGCGCGCTCGAGCTCCGCTTCCGCCTGATGCCTGGAGATCTCGACATTTTCCAGCTCGGCGATTTCGGCGCGCGATTTTTCCAGCGTTGCCATCGCCTCATCGAGTGAGCCGCCGTATTTGCGCTTGAGCCGGATGAGTTCCTGGATGCGCGCGTCGATGTCCTCGAGGCGCGCCGGGTCGGCCTCGATACGATCGGCGTATGCGCGCAATGAATGCGCGGTCTCTTCGAGGTTGGCGCGCGACGCGCGCAATGTTTCAAGCGGCTGCGCGAGCGCGGGATCGAGGTCGGCGGCCTCGGCGAGCCGCGCCTCTGCTTTCGCGATGATGTCGAGCGCAGCGCCCTCGGCGCCGTACAGCATCTCTTCCGATTCGTGCGCGGCGGCGGAAAGTTTCGCCGCATTGGCGAGCACGATGCGTTCCTTTTGCAGGTCCCCATCCTCGCCGGGAAGGAGTTCGGCCTTCTCCAGTTCGGTCACGCGGAAGCGCGCGAGATCCAGCAGGTCGGAGCGCTCACGCTCGCGCCGTATCAGATCATCGAGGCGAGATTTGCTACTTAGTGCCAGCTGATGAAGCTCGCGATATCCCGCGAGCAGATTTTCCACGCCGGCGAATCGATCGAGCATCGCCTCATGGCTCTCCGCGCGCAGCAGCGATTGGGCCTCATGCTGACCATAGACCTGCACCAGCGCCGGACCGAGGCGCGAGAGCGTTTGCACCGTCGCCAGCTCGCTATCGATCAGAACACGCGAGCGCCCGCCCTCCGCGATGATGCGGCGAATCACCAGCTCGCGCCGATCAGGAGCGCGGCTCGGAATTCCTTCGAGCGCGAGTTCTCCCTCCAACTCAAAGAGCGCTTCGACCACCGCCTCTTTCGCGTCGGTGCGGATTACCTCTGGCGACGCGCGACCGCCCAGCAGCAGGCCGAGCGCGCTCAAGATGATGGTTTTTCCGGCGCCGGTCTCGCCCGACAGAATATTCAGGCCCGGGCAGAACTGGAGGGCCGCTTCCTCGATGATCGCGAAGTTGCGGATTCTCAGTTCGGCCAGCATCGCGAGTTCAACCCCAGCGCAATTTGTCGCGCCAGATTTCGAAATAGGGATGGGCGGAGCGGATGAGCACGACGACGTAGCGGCCACGGCGGATTTTTACGCAATCGTCAGGGCCCAGCCGCGCCGGTTCCTGGCCGTCGATGATCAATGTCGAATCATGATCGGAACTTTTCACCCGCACTTCGATCTCGAATGAATCGGGCAACACCACCGGCCGATTGCTCAAAGTATGCGGGCAAATCGGCGCGAGGACCAGCACCCCCAGGCTTGGATAGACGATCGGACCGCCGGCGCTGAGCGCATAGGCAGTCGAGCCGGTCGGCGTCGACACGATGAGGCCGTCCGCGCGATATTCGCAAAACCGCTCGCCGTCGGCGGTGACTTCGAGTTGCAGCATCGTGCCGATGGGACCGCGGTTGAAGACCACATCGTTGAGCGCGAGGAAGCGCTGCACGATGCGGGTGTCGCTCCCCGCGCCGCGACATACTTCGGCCTCCAGGGTGATGCGGCGGTCGGTTTCGTAGTCGCCCTCGAGCACGCGCTCGAGCGCTTGCTTCGCCTCGCCGATGCTCGCTTCGGTAAGAAATCCAAGGCCGCCCAGGTTGATACCGAGGATCGGTGTCTCACGCTTTCCCACCTTGCGCGCGATGCCGAGCAGGGTGCCGTCGCCGCCCAGCACCACGATAAGGTCGGCGCGACGAACCATCTCCTCGCGTGAAACAGCCTCGGCACCAATGACTTCGGCGGCCGGCATCTCGGCGAGAACTTTCTTGCGCCGTTCGCGCAGCCATCCGGTCAAGGTGGTGCCGATTTCGAGCGCTTCCGCACGGTCGCGCTTGACCACCACACCGACTGCTCTGATTGGACGATTGGGCACGCGTTCAGGCACTTATCATGACGCGAGATGAAGCGCGACCGACGACCCTGGCGCGTACGCTGCTCGCCTAGCGCGTGCGCTGTTTGATGGTGGGATGCCGTTTTCCATAGATGATCGCAATCGCGTTGATGTAGTAGCCGGTCATGTTCTCGCTGGTCTGCGCGCGGCTGTCGTTGATGACGATCGCATCGGCGCCGGTTTCGCATGCCTTCGCGAGCACCAGCGGCAAGACATCTTTCTCTTCGACGAAGCGATTGCCGAGTCCTTCGATGATCGCGACCTCGCGATACTCGTTGAGCGGCGGGGTGCGCAGCACCGGCATGTCGCAACCCGGCGGTTTGGCGGCGCGGCCTGAAGGCTCGATCTCGGACATCGTGATTTGCGGAGGCAGCGCAATCTTGCTGCATGCGGCAAGTACGGCCACCATGATGAGCGCAACCGTTAGGCGAGAAGATTTGAGCACGCCAAAGAAATAGCCGCGCCGGAGATCGTCGGCAAGTATCCGGTCTCGATGCACCATTCTCGATTTCGCCGCCGCATCATATAAGATCGCGGCGAGCGATAGAAAATATGGCAAACAAATCTTCACCGTCGCGGCCGCTGCTGGGCGCGCACGTGTCGATCGCGGGCGGGGTCGCCGAATCGATCGCGCGCGGCACTTCGATCGGATGCGATTGCATCCAGATTTTCACCAAGTCCTCGCGGCAATGGAAATCCAAGCCATACTCCGAGGAGGAGATCGCCGCCTTCCGGCGCAACGTCCGCGAAAGCGACATCAAATGCGTCGTCGCGCATGATTCCTACCTCGTCAACCTCGGCGCGCCCGATGAAGCACTGCGCAAAAAATCGGTCGCCGGATTCATCGATGAGATCGAACGCTGCGAGGCGCTCGGTGTGCCGTGGCTGGTCGCGCATCCGGGCTCGCACGTCGGCTCGGGTGAGGACGCCGGAATTGCGACGATCGCCAAATCCATCGACGAGGCGCATAAGGCGTGTCCCGGATATACGGCGAAGGTCGCGCTCGAAATCACCGCCGGGCAGGGCAGCAACCTCGGCTATTCGTTTCAGCAGATGGGCCGCATCTTCAATTCCGTGAAGGAGAATGATCGCTTGCGGCTATGCTTCGATACCGAGCACGCCTTCGCCGCGGGCTACGACATTTCCAACGAGGAAGGCTATCAACGCACCTTCGCCGAGCTGGACGAGCACATCGGCATCAAGCGCATCGTCACCTTTCATTTGAATGATTCATTGAAGCCGTTCAACTCGCACGTCGATCGCCATGAACACATCGGCAAGGGTCATCTCGGGACGAAGACGTTCGAGCGCCTGCTTCACGATGCGCGCTTCTTCGGCATCCCGATGTGCCTCGAGACCGAGCCGGGTCCCGAAATGAAAGACATCGCCGCCGACCTCGCAACTCTTAAGGGCCTGCTCTGATGCAGAAACGAATTCTCACCGGCGACCGGCCAACCGGCCCGCTACATCTGGGTCATTATGTCGGCTCGCTCGCCAATCGCGTGCGGCTGCAGGATGAATACGACACCTACGTGCTCATCGCCGACGTGCAGGCGCTCACTGACAACTTCGAGCATCCGGAGAAGCTCGAGGCCAACATCTTCGAGGTCGCGTGCGACTATCTCGCGGTCGGTCTCGATCCCGAAAAGGCGAAGTTTGTCGTCCAATCGATGGTGCCCGAACTCCCCGAGCTGACCATCTACCTGATGAACCTGGTCACAGTCGCGACGCTGGAGCGGAATCCTACCGTCAAGGAAGAAATCAAGCAGCGTAATTTCGCGAAGGGCGTGCCGGTAGGATTTTACACCTATCCGATCTCCCAGGCCGCCGACATCACGATTTTCAAAGCCGAGCTGGTGCCGGTCGGCGAGGATCAGCTGCCGATGATCGAGCAGGCGCGCGAAATCGTGCGGCGCTTCAACCGGCTCTATCGCAAGGTGCTCATCGAACCGAAGGCGATGCTCGGCCAGATGGCGCGGCTGCCGGGTACTGATGGCGGCGCAAAAATGTCGAAGTCACTCAACAACAGCATCGGGCTGGGCGATCCGAGTGAGCTGGTGCGCAAGCGCGTGATGTCGATGTTCACCGACCCGACCCGAATTCATCCGACCGATCCGGGCCACGTCGAGGGCAACCCGGTTTTCACCTATCACGATGTCTTCAATCCCAATAAGGACGAAATCGAGGATTTGAAGGATCGCTATCGCACGGGCACGGTCGGCGATGTCGAGGTCAAGCAAAAGCTCTTCGACGCGCTGGAGAAATTCCTCGGACCGATCCGCGAGCGGCGCAACCAATTCGCCTCGCAGCCGAAGCTGGTGAACGAGATCATCATGGAGGGGACACGCAAAGGGCGCGCCGTCGCGCAAGCCACGATGGATGAAGTCCGCGACGCAATGAAACTCAGTTACAAGTTCGGTAGCTGAATCGGCCTCCAGTCCGTCATCTAATCAAACGACCATCTTGCCTGCTGTACAGGACTGATTGAGATTTGGCGGGTGGCGAAGTAGCCTCCTGTCAGCGCGCGCCAACGAATCTGCATTGGAAGCCGAGAAGTCATGACATCATGAAGATAACGCTCGAGCGAGTTGTGCTTTTGTTGCTGACCATCACGATTTCAGCATGTGCCGGAGCCAAGGTCGCGGACGAAACCCAAAACGCGCCCGCCGCAACTGCGACCAGGCCGGATCAAATCGTCATCTATCCGTTTGCCGTGAATTCCGCCGATGTGACCTTGAACCAGAGCATCGTGCAGCGCGCCTATCGCAACGTCTCAGGCGAAGACCAGTCCGCATCGCAGCAGAAAATTGCGACCGACACCGCCTCGAATGTTTGCGAAAACGTGGCCGCCAACCTGACGGCGAAGGGTTACAAGGCCGTCTGCCTCCATCGCGGAACACCCGCGGCAGGAAACAATTCCCTGATCGTCGATGGGGAATTCACCGACATCAGCGAAGGTAATCGGCTGCGGCGTTTGGTTATCGGCTTCGGTGCGGGTGCTTCGACGCTGGATACGGCGGTTCACGTGTATCAGCGCGCCGGCGATGCAAGTACGCCGCTGATCGACTTCAGCACACATGCCGATAGCGGCAAGATGCCGGGCGCGGTGGTCATGGGACCGGCCGGGGCTGCGGCGGGTGGCAGCGCGGCCGTGGTGGTAGGCGCCAATGCCGCCGCTGGAGGCGCCAAGAGTTATACCTCCGCCACTTCTTTCCTGGCCGACAAAACTGCCAGTCAGATCACAGACACGATAACTCAGTACTACGCCCAGCACGGATGGGCCGCTTAGCAGGGCATTCCTTGATCCCCTCTCCCGACTTGGAGAGCACGATTCAGCGCGACTCGGTGGGGAATGCGGTCTTAGATAATTGGTCAATGATCGGACGTGCTGTCGCGTTCGGTCGCGTGCGACTCGATGCAATGCTCGTGGCCGCAATGACATTCGGTGGCGCCTTCGTCGCGCAACTCGGAGGCGCATTCGGGCGAGCAATATTCCTGACCGGCGGGCGCTTCGCAGTTGCAATGCACGTGATGGCACTTCATCTCGGGGACCTCACTTTGAAGCCGCATCAATGAGCGGCGGCCCCAAAGATTCGACGCGTGGAGGCCTACCGGGAATTCAATCGCGAGCTACAAGCGCATCGGCATGACGACGTAACTGAATTCGCTGTCCGAGGGCGTGCGGAGCAGTCCCGGACTGGCCTCATCCGAGAGGCCTAGGTCGATTTCGCTTTCGGCCGGAATCACCGCGAGCGCCTGCAGCAGATACGCCGCGTTGAAGCCGACCGAGAATTCGTCGCCACTGATAATCGACATCGATGGTTTCGCTCGCCTCACCCATCTCGGGGCTGGTGGACGATACGGTGAGCGAGCCCGCCGCGAGCGCGAGCTTCACGCCATGGTAGCGCTCGTTGGAAAAAATTGCCGCGCGTTTAATCGAGGCCTGCAGCGCATCGCGGCCAACCTTGATGTGATGCTTGGTCTGCTTCGGCACTACGCCGCGATAGTCGGGAAATTCGCCCTCAACCAGGCGCATGGATACTTCGGTGGGTCCCCGTTTGAGCGAGGCGAGTTGGCCGTCGAGGAGCAGCTTCACTTCCGATTCGCCACCCGCATCGAGCAGCTTGCGCAGTTCGGTGAGGCCTTTGCGCGGAATGATGGTGCCGCCTTCCATCGCGAATCCGGGAACCGTTCGATCGATCATCGAGAGCCGATGACCGTCGGTGGCGACCATGCGCGCTTTTCCGGCATCATGCGCCTCGAGATAAACCCCACTGAGGTTATAACGCGCCTCGTCGGGGCTGACGGAGAAAATGGTTTTATCGATCATCGCGGCGAGGACGGCGGCGCTCACGGTGAGCGAAGCCTTCACCGATTTTTTGGGGCCATCGGCCTTGGTCGACTGACTCGGCATCGCGGGGAAGCTGCGCGGATCGAGGCCCATCATTTTGAATCGCGAGCGTCCGCATTTCAGCTCGACCCAATCATTATCGAGCGAATTGATGGAAAACTCGTCGCCCTCGGTCTCGCGCACGATCTCAAAAAGCTTGCGCGCATTGAGGGTGAGGCTTTTTTCCTTGCCCGATTTGCATGGCACATTGGTGCTGATGCCGACCTCGAGATCGGTGGCGGCGAGCCGGATGCTTTGGGCTTCGGGCTCGATCAGCACGTGGCCGAGAATCGGCACTGTGTTACGGCGTTCGACGATTCCCTGGACCAGCGAGAGCCCGTTCATGAGCGATTGGCGTTCGACAACAATTCCCATAGTGCGCGACCCGATCCTAATACTCCTATATTAATTCTTTCTTAGGAAAAGTCAGAAGTAATAGTAGGTGCTGTGCATTTGTTGATGATGCCTTCAAGGTCTCAGAAACAAACGGAATTCGCCAGCCGAAAACTTGTGCAGAGATCGCAGCCTGGATCGCGCGAGCCGAGGGCACCCGCGCGCGGCTGTCGATACGCCGCCATGTTTTCCACCTGCTGTGAACAAGTTTGTCATCCTAAGCGGCGTTACGGATCGCTTTTAGTTCGCGTTCGATTTTTTCAATCGACATGCGGAACGCCGAATCGTTGCTGATCCGGCGTGCGATGAGGTTGTACGCATGGATGACGGTGGAATGATCGCGGCCGAACGCCTCGCCGATGCAGGGAAAGGAGGAGTCGGTCAACTTGCGGCATAGATACATCGCGACCTGGCGGCAAAACGCGATGTGTTGGGTGCGCTTCTTCGATTTCAAATCGGCGAGGCGAACATGAAACGAATCCGACACGGTGCGCTGAATCGATTCCACATCGGGCTTCTGTTCCTGACGACGAATCAAATCGTGCAGTGCCTTGCGCGCGAACTCCAACGTGATCTCGCAATTGTTGAGCGAGGCAAGCGCCGCCAGCCGAGTAAGACATCCCTCGAGTTCGCGAACATTGGTTGACACATTTTGCGCGATGTAAAGAAACACATCCGAGGGAAGCCGCAGGCGCTCGACCGCCGCTTTCTTCTGGATGATCGCGATGCGGGTTTCGAGGTCGGGTGGCGCGATATCGGCAATCAGGCCCGACTCGAAGCGGTTGCGCAGGCGATCCTCGAGGCCGGGGATATCCTTCGGCACTTTATCCGAGGTCAGCACGATCTGATGCCGGTCGCTGTGGAGCGAGTTGAAGGTATGGAAGAACTCCTCCTGGGTGCGATCGCGGCCGGCCAGGAATTGCACATCGTCGAGGATGAGCGCATCGACGCGGCGGAACTTATCGCGGAACTCGGTGGTTTTGTCGCGCCGAATCGAGTTGATGAGCTCGTTCATGAAGACTTCCGCCGACATGAAGAGAACTTTCTTGTTGCGATCGCTTTGCCAGATCTGATGCCCGATCGCATTGACCAGGTGGGTCTTGCCGAGGCCGACCCCGCCATAGATGAAGAGCGGGTTGTATTTTTCGCCCGGCTGATTTGCGACCGCCAACGCGGCGGCATGCGCGAACTGATTTCCCGAGCCGACCACGAATTCGGTGAAAGTATAACGCGGGTTCAACTGAGGATGGCGATCGCGTGGCTGCATTTCAGGCCGAGGGCTCATCATCGAAGAAGCAGGTTTGTCCATTGCCATTGCCGTTTGCGTGTCCATTGCCGATGCCGGACTTGATCACCATCGCGCCGTTTTCTCCGAGTGTCAGTCTGACGTCGACCGGCTCGCCGACTTCGGCGGAAAGTGATTGCCGCAGCAGTGTCAGGTAGCGTTCGTTGACCCAATCTTTGAAAAATCGATTAGGCGCCTCGATGGTCGCGGTCCCTGCGTCCACGCCGACGAAGGTCAAAGGTCCAATCCAGGTTTCGAAGCCGACTTGGCCGAGCTGATCACGCATGCGATCGGCGGCCCGTTCCCATAAACCGTCCATTTGGTCCCCTCCCAGAAGTCGAGCAACCCCATTGCCCGATTGCGGGTCTGAACAAAGATCGATTAATTACGCACAGCCTTATTCACAACTGTTGATAAGCACCTTTTTCCTTTCACAGGAAAGCAACAGCGCAGCCAGCTCCGATAAACTATCAACTCACGGACGCACGGAATGGATTTCTCGGCCGCGGATTCCAATGGAGCAGCGTTGATCGAAACGTGCATTGGGCCCATAACTTGCGCACGCGGTCGACCCGTTATCGAGTCTGGGTTTTCGGGTTTAACGAAATCGCGACGGCCAGTGAAAGGAGATAATGCCTTTGCAAGCGTGGCTCAAGCGAGCGAATCAAAAATTAGAGAACCGCGCGGAATTGAAGGAATTTCCGTCGTCGATTTTTGTGATCGGCGCATGACGCGCGCGCGCAACGAGTTTCGCAACACTTTTGCCTGACAGCTTCGGAGCTGCTCCAGGAGCCAATGTGCGCGATCGACAAATTTGTTTCCGCAAATCGAAAAATTATGTTTCGATGAATTCGAAAATTTAACTCCCTGTCTCCTCGTATGATAACGACAGGCACATCAGGATGACCTTGCGAACTAAAAGATCGCGTGACCTTCTCCAACGTGCATTAAAAAAAATTCCGGGCGCGGTAAATTCGCCCGTGCGCGCGTGGTCTGCAGTCAAAGGCTCCACGCTTTTTATCGAACACGCCAGCGGCGCCTATGTTTTCGACGCCGACGGTAACCGCTTCATCGATTACGTCGGCTCCTACGGACCCGCGATTCTCGGCCACGCCGATCCGCGCATTACCGACGCGGTGACGGAACAAGCGAAAAAAGGCTTTGGTTACGGGGCTCCCACCGAGCTCGAAGTCGAACTCGCCGAAAGCATTAGCGCTGCGATCACGTGCGCGGAAAAAGTTCGCCTGGTGAATTCCGGCACCGAGGCCGGGATGACCGCAATTCGTATTGCGCGCGCCGCGACTCATCGCGACAAAATCATCAAATTCGACGGATGTTATCACGGCCACAGCGATGGTTTGCTGGTGCGCGCCGGTTCCGGCGGCATGACGCTGGGAATTCCCGACAGCGGCGGCGTGCCCAACGCGCTGGCCGCCATGACGATCATCGCTCGATACAATTCGTTGGAAAGTGTTACAAATTGTTTCGAGGCAAATCGGGGTGAGGTCGCGGCCGTGATCGTCGAGCCGATCGCCGCCAATATGGGCGTGGTGCCGCCGATGCCGCAATTCCTGAACGAACTCGCGGCGTTGGCGAAACGCTCCGGCGCGTTGCTCATTTGCGATGAGGTCATTACCGGCTTTCGCCTCCGCTACGGATCGGTTGCGGAGGAAATGGGCCTCGCGCCCGATCTCATCATGCTGGGAAAAATTATCGGCGGCGGAATGCCGATTGGCGCCGTCGCCGGACGCGCCGACTTGATGGATCTCCTCGCGCCGGCCGGCCCGGTTTACCAGGCGGGGACGCTTTCGGGAAATCCAATTTCGGTGCGCGCCGGCCTCGAGACCCTGCGCTTGCTCGCGCAGCCGGGAATTTATTCCCAGCTGGAAAAATCCGGTGAGAACCTGGCGAAGGGACTCGTCGGGGCGCTGCGCACCGCGGGCGAACAAGGATGCGTGAATCGCGCGGGCTCGCTGGTCACGATGTTTCTCGGCCGCGATTCCATCACCGACGCCGATGAAGCGCGGCGCTGCGACACGGCAAAGTTCGCGACGTATTTCCATCGGATGTTAGAGCGCGGCATCTATCTGCCACCGTCGCAGTTTGAAGCGATGTTTCTTTCACTGGCGCACAGTGTCGCCGACATCGACGCGACCGTGAATGCGGCCCGTGAGTCATTGCGCGACCTGGCAGCGGCCTGAAAGGATCATCGCTGCGATGGCGGATGACGGCGAGAAGCGCGGTGGCAGGACCTGGCTCTACTTAGCGGCGGCGACGCAATTTACCACCTCGCCGCTGGCGGGCGGGTTCGTGGGATATCTCGCGGATAACTATTTCCGGCCGCATGCCAAAACGCCGATTTTCGCATTGCTAGGGTTTCTGCTCGGCTTTATCGGCGGCACCATCAATCTGATTCGTATTCTGCAAGCACCGTCCAAGTCCGAATGACTTCGCCCGAAGTGACCTCGCCGGTTCCGCCTGCATCGATTCCCTCGATTCGATCGATCCAGAGCACGAATCTTGCGCTCCTCGCGGTGAGTGCCGGCCTGTTGATGTATTTTGTTTCTCGCGCGGCGGCGGTAGGATGCCTGGTTGGCGGCGGCGTGGTAATCGCCAATATGTTCCTGCTGGCGGTGCTTGGTCGATTCGCTTTGTCAGCGGCGCGGCAAAGCGGGGGAGTCAGCAGTCTCGGCCTCATCGCATTGCCGCTTAAGATTGCATTGGTGGTGGGGCTGATTTATGTCGTCTTCGCGCATATCCATATCGATGGATTGGGTTTTGCGCTGGGCGTATTGACTCAGGTGACGGCGATAATTATTGAAACCGGGCGCACTTCGTTGCGCAAAGACTCGAACGGATATCCGGAATTCCGGAGGAATCTTGAAGCCAGTTAATTTTCTCGAACTCCTCGGTGGAGGAAAAATCCCCGAGGTCCTCCTGGGGACCTGGATCGTGATGGGCATCCTGCTCATCTTCGGGTATTTGGCCGGTAACGCGATCAAACGCGCCGAGGATCCGGTGGTTCCCGATGAAGGCGGGTCGCTGCGCAACGTCGGTGAAGTGATCACCGAATTCATCGACAGCTCGGTCCATGGCGTCATCGAGGACCATCACTATCGCGCGCTGGTGCCGTTTTTCGGCAGCCTCTTCATGTTCATCGTGACGGCGAATTACTTCGGCCTTCTTCCGGGCTTTGAGCCGCCGACCGCCGATTCCGATTTGACCTTCGCGCTGGGCGCGATTTGTTTCGCCTTTTACATTTACCAGGGCTTCCGCTCCAACGGCGTGTGGTATCTGAAAAGTTTTCTCGGGCCGGTGCTGTTTCTTGCGCCGCTGATGCTGCCCATCGAGTTGGCCGACAACCTCTTTCGCCCGTTTTCGCTCGGCGTTCGTCTCTATGCCAACATGTTCGCCGATCACACGGTGCTGGGAATCTTCACCGGGCTCACCTACATCGTCGCTCCGCTGGCGTTCTATGCTCTCGGCGCCATCGTATGCGTCGTGCAGGCGCTCATCTTCATGATTCTTTCGCTGAGCTACGTGAGGCTGGCCGCGAGCCACGACCATTGATGCGGCACTAAGTCAGGATTTTTCGCGACCTCTTCGAACGGCTTGAGCAAATGGTGGTGGTAGAGGAAGAGGAGAAGGGCTGCGGCCGGGCGGCATAGGCGCGATCAACAAGGAGGACGTTTCATGGTTCGCAAACTTTCTACGGTAATGGGTACGGTCGCGATGCTGGTGCTCGCGTCGCCTCTGCTTGCGATGGCGCAAGAGGGTGCGGCCGGCGGCGGCCATGCTGTCGGGACGGCGGGTCTGATCGCGATCGCGGCGAATATCGGTATCGGTATCGCGGCGTTCGGTAGCGCGCTCGGACAGGGACGGGTGGGCGCCGCTGCGATGGAATCGATCGGGCGCAATCCCAACAGCACCGGTCAGCTCTTCACCCCGATGATCATCGCGCTGGCGTTCATCGAGGCCTTGACCCTGTACGCCTTCGTCGTCGCGTTCCTGCTCCAGGGCAAAATCTAGGCGAAGCGAAATCAGTTCGCGTGAAAACGGGGCTCCATCAGGGCCCCGTTTTTCTTGCCTGATCTAAGCAGCGGGATCCCATGAACGAATGATGGTTCAGAGTTTGTCATCGCTCATTTTTTGTCATTCTGAGCGAAGGCCTCCGAGGCCGCACGCGAAGAACCTCGGATGCGCCGACGGTCGTATGTCACTTCAGCATTCGGATGAGCGATACGCACGCCGTCATCGCGGGCAGGCGGCGCCATGCGAATGCTGAAATGAAACTCGATGCGCGATCTCTGCCGAGGTTCTTCGGCTGCGCGCTTCGCGCTGACCTCAGAATGACAAAGCTGGCGACAGATTTGGTGGGGTGGTCTCGCCCGCGGCGGCTGACCGGCAAGCGGAAGAACTTCGCGGGAGACGAGCAGGACTGCAGAGCACGCTATCAGTCGCGGCGCTTCGCGCCTTTGCAGCACATCGAAGGCGGCGCGGCGGCGATCGCGACGAAGCAGGACGTACATCGCCCCCGCGCCACCATCCTGAGGCTTTGCGGTCGCGAAGGCGTGAACATGCGCGCCGATTTCGCCGTGCGATAGCCACTGCGCCGCGGCATGCTTGAGGATCGGGCGGCCGCCAGGGGAGCCGAGGCCCCGCCCATGCACCACCAGCACGGTGCGCATACCCTTACCGAGGGATTTGATGACGAACTGTTGCAGCGCAGGCTTCGCGTCGGGCTGAATCATGCCGTGGAGATCTATGTGGTCCTGGACCGCGAACTCCCCACGCCGCAGCCGGGTTAGCAACCGCGGATCGAGGCCGACCCGCGCGCCTTCGACATATTCGTCAGTTTCGGCGAGGTCGAAATTCCCCACGCCGGAAACCAGGTCCGACATCGCGGCGAGGACCGCTGCGATGGAATCGATCGGGCGCAATCCCAACAGCACCGGTCAGCTCTTCACCCCGATGATCATCGCGCTGGCGTTCATCGAGGCCTTGACCCTGTACGCCTTCGTCGTCGCGTTCCTGCTCCAGGGCAAAATCTAGGCGCAGCGAAATCAGTTCGCACAACGGGGCTCCCCTCGGGGGCCCCGTTTTTTCTTTCTGGATCTTGGACTACGCTCGCCCATCGGGTGAGGGTAAAGAAGAGGTCAAGTACGCGGGCCCTTGCTCATATCGATGAGCGTTAATGGAGTGCCGAACGGATCGATGATCACGGCGCATGTGCCAATCGCAACGTCGAAAGGCGCTGCAGCAAGCGTGCAACCTTCGGCTTCCAGGGCCTCTGCAGCGCGAATCACGTCGTCTACCAGGTATGTCACATCGACGCGGGCGGGGATCTCCTTGATACAATGGAGGACGATCTCGGCATCGCTTTCGGGGAATTTGAGGCCCGCGCTGCTCGCATCGCGCCACACCGGAGTCATGCCGAATATGCGTACATAAAACTCGCGCGCCTTGTCCACATCATCAACCTTGACCATGATGCAATCGATCTTGCGCAGCGTGGTGGGCGTCGTCATCGTGCGAGATTGCGGCGCGCGCGCCATCGCGTCAATCGGGAAAGCATCACCCCGGAAAACCTTCCGGCGCTTGAACGGGGGTCGCGGGGGCATGCTAAGACTGATGCTACCGCGGGACGGAACCAAATCGGTGTTGGGGAGGAAACCTTGGTGGTAAAAAATCGGCTCGCATTGGCGGCATCGATGATTGGCGGCGCGCTGCTGCTCGCCGGATGCCAGCATCGGCTGGTGGCGGCGCCAGGCGATACCACGGTCGCGATATACCCCGACCGGCAGCATTACGATCAACTCGCCGATCTGAAAAAGCAGGGCGCGCTGGGCGCGTTGGCCAGCGGCGTCGGAAAAGGCGTCGAAACGAAGCAGGTGGACGATAAAACGCCAGTAAACGTCATATCGAGCGACGATGAAGGCGATACCATCGAAGTGAGCGACGGCCCCAATAAAGGCGTCACCGGCTTCGTC
Source organism: uncultured delta proteobacterium (assembly GCA_963761255.1). Classification (GTDB taxonomy): domain Bacteria; phylum Desulfobacterota; class Binatia; order Binatales; family Binataceae; genus DATGKG01. Next base: position 208,059 of record CAVXGH010000004.1, on the reverse strand, counting down.
CCGAAGAACAGCGTCAACTAAACGAAGAGAAAAACCTCGAAGGAGATATCTGTCATGGATGAGAATGCAAAGAAGAAAGCCCTTTTGATGATCCCCTACGGCCTCTATGTCCTCGGCGCGGCGCATGGCGGGAAGAGCACGGTCGCGACTGTCAACTGGGTGACCCAGACGGCGTTCGCACCGCCGCTGGTCGTCGTCGGCATCAAGAAGGATTCCGGCTCCCATGCGATGGTGAAGGATTCGGGGAAGTTCGCGCTTTCATGCCTCGAGACCGGGCAGAAAAAAATCGCGACCTCGTACTTCAAGCATGTCGAGCCCGTCGATGGGAAATTCGGCGAGTTCGCCTATGAGACCGGCGCCAACGGATGCCCCATCATCAGCGACGCGCCCGCCTCGGTCGAATGCGACGTGGTCGGCTTCTATGAGCTCGGTGACCACAGCACGGTGGTTGGCAAGGTGACCGAGGGACATCTGAAGCGCGACGTGAAAATCATGATGCTGTCGGAGACCGGCTTCAATTACGGCGGCTGATAAGAACGAGGACGCTTCCGACTCCCATTCGATGTTGCGAACGCCCCTACCAGGGACGACCACTTGGTAGGGGCGTTTAGCAAAGCTCCCGCTAGACCAAAAGCTTCCATCATCCTGCGGTTAGCGCGGCATAAAGCACCACATTCGTCGGCAGCACTGCTTTGTGGGTGCTGGCGCGCCTAGGGACGGGTTGTCGAGCGCTTGTTTAATTGAGCTTTGACATCAATGTGCGTCACGGATATTTTTTATTATCTAAATGGGGGGAATTGATGAAAACTGAAGCTTTGATTGGCAGAAGGAACTTCTTCCGCCTGGGTGCACTCGCTGCGATAGCGGGAGCAGCTCCGGTCTTGTTTGGCCGGGACCTGGCTCTGGCTCAAGCCCCAGAGGTCTGCAATCCGAATGCCCCTGCTACTCCATCAGCAGCACTTCAAGCTTTGATGGATGGCAATGGTGATTGGGCATCCGGCGATCCACAACACCCGGGCCTGGATGCAATCCGGCGAGCCTGTCTCGCGAACAATCCGCAAACCCCGTTCGCGTCTATTCTTTCGTGCTCGGATTCGCGATGCCCTCCCGAGATCCTCTTTGACCAGGGGCTCGGCGATCTGTTCGTAGCTCGGGTCGCGGGTAACACCGCGAGTGGGCGGTTGATTGATAGCCTGCTTTACGGCACCAGCGTTCTCGGGACCCGACTTTTGTTCGTACTAGGTCATTCTTCTTGCGGCGCCGTCGCGGCGGCCGTCGATACGTTTCCGAAGCCCATTCCAAAGCTGCCGTTTGTCAAACTGATTTTTCCCGCGGTGAGGCAGGCCCGGCGAATCGTCAAGCGCAATGGCGGTAATCCGAATGACCGGAACCTGACAATCCCCATCGCCACCAATCAGAATGTGGTTCTTACGGTCAGAGAACTGAAGAGGTATTTCCAGCTGGGCGATAACGAGATCGCGGGAGGGGTCTACGATCTTGGCACTCAGAAGGTTACCTTGGCGGTGGATATGAACACCTAAAACTCGTCCCGAGCAGCACCGTCGACACTTCGCGAGTTGTCTTTCAGACATTTGAGAGTCGCGTTAACGCCGCCCACACGGGCGGCGTTGACTTGTCTGACCCGGCATCGGAGAATTGAGCCCTCATGGCACGCATTACAGTAGAAGATTGTCTCCTCAACGTTTCGAACCGTTTTGAACTGGTGCTCGCCGGTGCGCGTCGTGCCAAGCAACTGCTCAAGGGCGCGCCGCCGCTGGTCGAGTCCGATAACAAGGAAGTCGTGACGGCGCTGCGCGAAATCGCCGCCTTCAAAGTCAACATCGAGTTCCCCGAAAAAGAATAGCGCGGAAATCGCCTGCCGCTCGGATGCGGCCCCGCGTTGCTAAAGGCCACATTCTCGCTAGCAGTTGGCCAGGTCCCGGATTTTTGACGTGCCTCGTAAACCCCGGAAAACTGCTCCTCCCAAAACCGCGCCGAAGGCGAAACCGCCGGTCGTCGAGCCCGAACTGATCGAGGAACCGGCACCGAAGAAATCGCGCCCGTCGAGAGTTGCCGAACCGCATGAGGTAGAGATCCTGCCCGCGGATGACGACGACTCCGCGCCGGCCGAGATCGTCTTGAATCCCGATGTCGAGGTCGCCCTCGAACCCGAGCATGCCGACAGCGAAGCGCTCCTTGAAGCCGCCGAGGAGGCCGAGCTTGCCGCCGAGCGTCAGGCCGCGCTGGTTCCGTTCGATCCGCTGAGTCGCTACCTCGCCGAGGTCCGCCGCTTCCCGCTTTTGACGCGCGAAGAAGAAACCATCATCGCCAAGCGTTATGCCGAGAATCACGATCGCGAAGAAGCCTTCAAGTTAGTCACCGCGAATCTGCGCCTGGTGGTGAAAATCGCGATGGAATTCGCGCGCGCCTCCAAGAATCTCCTCGACCTCATCCAGGAGGGGAACGTCGGCTTGATGGAGGCGGTCAAGAATTTCGACCCTTATCGCGGGATCAGATTTCCCTCATACGCCGTGTGGTGGATTCGCGCGTATATCTATCGATATCTCATCAACAACTGGCGGCTGGTGAAGATCGGCACCACCCAGGCGCAGCGCAAGCTCTTCTTCAACCTTAAGAAGGAAACCGATCGCCTCGAAGCGGAGGGCTTCACCCCGCAGCCTAAACTGATCGCGCAGCGGATGGGCGTCAAAGAGAGCGAAGTCCGCGAGATGCAGGAGCGGATGTCGCAGAGCGAGGTTTCCCTCGATCAGCCGGTGCCCAATACCGAGGACACGCGGCTGCTCGATGTGCTCCCGGACAATGATCCGTCGAGCAATCCCGAAGAAGCGACCGCGAGCGATGAATTCCGCCAGTTCGCGAAGGACAGCGTCGAGGAGTTCGCCAAGACCCTCGAAGGCAAGGAGCTGGAGATTTTTCAGGAGCGGCTGCTCTCGGAAGACCCGATCACCCTGCAGGAAATTGGTGAGAAGTTCGGCATCAGTCGCGAGCGCGTCCGTCAGATCGAGAATCGGCTCAAGAAACGCTTCAAAGATTTCCTCAAGGGCCAGTCGCGCGATATCGAGCAGACCGACCAATAGCGCAAAGTTGTGGGCCCGTGCTGTTGCCGCATCACGATCGCGTTAGGATAATGCGTCTGGGTTATGCACGATCGCAGCGCCGCTTTGGTGGTTATCGGAAATGAAATCCTGTCCGGCAAGGTCCAGGACAGCAATGCCTATTTCACCGCGCGCGAGCTGCGCAGCCTCGGCGTCGAGCTGAAAAGAATCGCGGTGGTTCCCGATGAACTCCCCGCCATCGCCGAGGAAGTTGCCTACTGCTCCAGCCATTTCGATTTCGTGATCACTTCGGGTGGCGTCGGCCCCACGCATGACGACATTACGATGGAAGGGGTCGCGATCGCCTTTAACCGCAAGCTGATTCAGCATCCGGAGCTGGCCAGCCTCATCCAGCAACACATGGGCGCGCGCGCCAATGCCGCCAGCCTTCGGATGGCGGAAGTTCCCGATGGCGCGGTGCTGAACGACGCTGGTGACATTCGGTTTCCGACCGTGCAGGTGGAGAACGTTTACGTTCTGCCGGGCATCCCGCAACTCTTCGAGAGCAAGCTGAATTCGCTCAAGCCCCGCCTGCGCGCCGACCCCTACTTCATGCGCGCCATTTACACCAACAGCATCGAGAGCTCGCTTGCCGAGCATCTGAATGCGACTCTCGCGATCTATCCGCAATTAATGCTGGGTTCGTATCCGAAAATGGGGAACCCGGAGTATCGGGTGAAGCTGACCCTCGAATCGAAGGATTCCGATTATCTCGAACGTGCTTTTCGTCATTTAATGGAACTGATCCCACGCGACGCGGTGGTGAAAGTGGAATAGAATTTTCGGTACGATGGAGTGGAGGAGGACGACGATGAGGAAGACCCGATCACGCCTGATAGCCGGCGCACTCGCGCTAACCATGATGATGCCGATAGGCACCCTCGCGAGCAGCGCGTTCGCGCAGACCAGCACCGCGCAGTCAGCGCAGGTGCCGCAACCCGACGAAGGTGGAGTGAACTGGGCCGGCGTGGGATATGGCGCGGGCTCGCTCGCGACCAACATCCTCTATATTCCCGCGAAGTTGGTGTATGCGATCTTCGGCGGAATCGTCGGCGGCGGCGCATGGTGCCTGACCGGTGGTAACACCCAGACTGCCAATACCATCTGGCGCAGTTCGCTCGGCGGCGACTATGTCGTCACCCCGGACATGCTCGCGGGCAAGGAGCCGATTCATTTCAGTGGTCCGACCGAAACGGCTCCCTTGCCGCCGGACAACTCAACTGTTCAGCCGATGACGCCGCCTCCGAGTGCGCCCTCGGCGAGCAATGTCGCACCCGCGCCCGCGGCGGGTGCCGGCCAGCCGATGGACCGCGGCGCCGGCTCGGTGTCACATCCCCCCTCGACGCTGCCCGATACCAGTATCGAGTAGCGAGGTGGACGCGCGATGAAAAAGGCCAGATTTCTTTGGAAGTCCTCTTGAACGACCTGCCGCAACGCAAGAAGTTTCTTGCGCAATGATCTGGGCCTCGACCTCGACGAACGCGATTATGCCAAAAATCCGCTGAGCGAGACCGACCTCAAGGCACTGTTCGCGGAGATAGGACTCGATCCGCGTGATCTGCTCAATCCGAAAAGTCCGGCCTACAAGAAGCTGAACCTCGGCGAGAAAAAGCCCTCCGCCGCGGAAGCCGTCAAGTTGATGGCGACTGATCCGAACCTCCTGAAGCGCCCGCTGGTGATCGCCGGAAAGACTGTGATAGCGGGGTTCGATCGGGATCGTCTGCGCGCGACGTTCAAGTAGCCGCGGACTACGAACCGTCTCACAATTGGCATCTCATTAGTTGCAATGTTAAAACCTCGATCACCCGAGGTATCTTCACATGGCTTTTTCCGACGAGTTGTTTTTCGCGCCGGCCACTCAACTTCTCCAGATGCTTCGCTCGCGGCAGATCTCTTCCGCCGAGATGGTTTCGGCGTTCATCGAGCGGATCGAATCGCTCAATCATCATGTCAAATCCGTCGTCACGCTGGTCGAAGCGCGCGCGGCTGAGGAATCCGATGAAGCCGATCGCCGGCTGGCGGGCCGTGAAGACATCCGTCCGCTGGAAGGGCTCCCCATCACGATTAAGGATTCGATTGAAACCAAGGGCATCCGTTCGACCGACGGGATGAAAATCCTCGAGCACCACGTCCCGACTGAGGACGCACCGACGGTGGCGCGTTTGCGCGCGGCGGGCGCCATCATCATTGCGAAGACCAACGTCCCCGAAATGGCGATGGACTACGACTGCGAAAATCCGCTGTTCGGCGCGACCAACAACCCGTGGCATACCGGACGCGTGCCCGGCGGCTCCAGTGGCGGCGAAGCGGCGTCGCTCGCATCGGGTATGTGCGCGCTCGCGCTCGGCTCGGACTACGGCGGCTCGATTCGCATCCCTGCGCATTTTTGTGGGGTGGTCGGATTGAAACCGAGTTGGGGCACGATTCCGGGCACTGGGCATCTGCCGCCGTCGCCGGCCGCGCCGCCGCCGATTGCCCATATGGCCACGATTGGTCCGATGGCGCGCTACGTCGATGATCTAACGCTGGAATACAACCTTCTTCGCGGACCTCATCCCAGCACCCCCTACACGGTGCCCTCAACGGAAGCGCGCCCGGAAAAGGTGAAGCTCAAGAAGGTCCCCTGCGCCTTCTTCACCGGTGTTGAAGCTGCCGTTCCGATTGCGGCGGAAATCCGAGCCGCGGTCGAGCGCGCCGCTCTCGCGCTGAGCAAGGTCGGAGTGCCGGTCGAATCGAAGACGCCGCCGATCAAGGAAGCCGCGCGCATCTGGATGGACTATGCGATGGCGGATGGCGGTGAGCTGCTGCGCGGAATGCTGGCGGGACGTGAGCATCTGTCGCGGGAGCGCTTGCGGCGTACCTTCATGTCGCAACAAGCCTCGAAGTCGGCCGCCGACTTCTTCCGCACTTCGATCGAGCGCGACATCTTTCGGGTTCAGCTTCAGCAGTTCATGGAGAAGTATCCGATCATCATCGGCGCGCCATTCTGCGTCACAGCTTTCGAGCATGGTCTGACCGATGTGAGCATCGATGGGCAGAGCTTCAACCTCTTCGCCGCGAACTGGCCTGCACTATGGGTCAACTGCGCCGGACTTCCCGCGGCCGTGGTATCCGCCGGGCAGGATCGCGACGGACTTCCGATCGGCGTGCAAATCGTCGGGCGGGCATTCGAGGAAGAGACGGTGCTCGCGGTGGCCAAGGCGCTGGAACAGGAACTGGGCGGCTTCAAGAAGCCTCCGCTTCCGAGTTAGGTCGTTTCAGATCATCAGGGAGTGCGGCGCCCACGAGTTTGGCGCCCCATTCAGCTAGCCGGTGGTCAGCAGCTTTGCTACCGGCGTATCAACGATTTCTAATCGCGTTGCCAAAATCGTAAGATCGTCTGAACCCCGACGCACAGGATATAAAGCATCATGGCAAACGAAACCAATAGCGACGCCACCGAACCGCGAATCGGCGATCCCTGCACGATGGTGATCTTCGGCGCGGGAGGCGATCTGACCAAGCGCAAGCTGATGCCCGCGCTCTACAACCTCAAGGCCAACAACCTGCTGCCCAATGAGTTCGCGATAATCGGGTTCTCCAATAACGAATTCAACACCCAGCAATTCCGCGAATCGCAGAGCAAGGACATCCACGAATTCGCCACCACCAAGGTCGATGACGAGACGTGGAACTGGTTCAACGAGCGAATCGAATACGTGCAGTGTGACTTCGGCGATCCGGCCGCCTACAAGCGCCTGGCCGAGATGATCGACAAAGTTGACAAGCAGCATTCGACCAAGGGCAATTGCCTTTTCTACCTGGCCGTCGCGCCGCGATTCTTCGCCGTCGCCGTCAAGCAACTCGGCGATGCGGGCCTGACCACCGAGGAGAATGGACGTTGGCGCCGCGTCATCATCGAGAAGCCCTTCGGACGCGATCTCGAATCGGCGCACGCGCTCAATACCGACATCAAGAAGACCCTGGAAGAAAACCAGATCTATCGCATCGATCATTATCTGGGTAAGGAGACCGTGCAGAACCTGATGGCGTTTCGGTTCAGCAACGGTATCTTCGAGCCCATCTGGAACTCTCGCTATATCGATTCGGTCCAGATTACCGCCGCCGAGACGGTCGGGGTCGAAGAGCGCGGCGGTTACTACGACCAATCCGGCGCACTGCGCGATATGGTGCCAAATCACGTCATGCAGCTCATCGCGATGGTCGCGATGGAGCCGCCGTATTCCTTCGATGCGGATGCGGTGCGCGACGAGAAAGCCAAGGTCCTCCATGCTATCCCGGCGGTCAAAGCCGAGGAGGCTCTGCAGACTGCGGTTCGCGGTCAATACGGCGCCGGCACCGAGGATGGCAAGCCGGTGCCCGCGTATCGCACCGAGGACCAGGTCAAGCGCGACTCGAATACCGAGACCTACGCCGCGCTCAAGCTGAACATCGACAACTGGCGGTGGGCACATGTGCCGTTCTATGTGCGCACCGGCAAGCGCCTGAAGCGTCGCGTCACCGAGATCGCGATCCAGTTCAAGCGCGCGCCCTTCACGCTGTTCCGCGACACCCCGGTCGAAGCGACGATGCCGAATCTGTTGGTAGTCCACATCCAGCCCGAGGAAGGCATCAAACTCGGCTTCAGCGCCAAGATTCCCGGCCCCACGATGAAGCTCGGGCCGGTCAACATGAACTTCAAATATTCCGATTACTTCGGCGCCGCGCCCAGCACCGGATACGAGACGCTCATCCTCGATTGCATGATTGGCGACCCGACGCTGTTCCAGCGCGACGACATGGTCGAGGCAGGATGGCGCATCATCAATCCGCTGCTGGATTTGTGGAAAGCACTGCCCGCGCGCGAGTTCCCCAATTATCCGGCGGGATCATGGGGACCGAAGGAAGCGGATCATCTGCTCGAGAAGGACGGCCGCCAATGGCGTCTTAAATACGAGAAGTAGCGCGATCGGTAGTTACTTTTCGGCGGGCCACCGACTATGAGGAGCGCGCGATTTCAATGGGGTGAGCCACCGTGGCCGCGAGAAGCAGAGCTCGCCGCCAACTCCAATCTGGTAAGTTCTCGCCGTCCCGAGGTCGCAATCATCGGCGCCGGACTCACCGGAACCTCAACCGCACTGCATCTCGCCCAGCGCGGAATTCAGGCCGTGGTTTACGAGGCGGGATTGGTCGCCGACGGCGCGAGCGGACGGACGGGAGGGCTCGTCCTCGAAGGCACCGCCACGGGACCCCGCAAGGAAGCAAACACCTGCGTCACCGGACTGGAGCGCGTCGTTGCCGAGGAGGGTATCGCGTGCGATCTCCTGTTGCCGGGATGCTGGGAAATCGAGCATCACCAATCCGCGCCGGAAAAGATGTTGCCGTGGACCGACGCGGACCGTCCGGTCTGCATCGTAAAAAATGTCGCAGGCGGCGTGGTTCAGCCCGCCGCTTTGACGATGGGCCTCGCGCACGCGGCGATTCGCGCCGGCGCAACCATCCGCGAGCATGCGCGGGTGACAAAAATTTCATTCGAACCCGAATTGATGCTCGAGGTGGCGGGCGAGCGCATCACTCCCGGTTATGTCGTCATCGCCACCAATGCCTGGATCAACGCGACGCTGCCGGATTCTCCTCCGTTGAGCAGTTGTCTGACGTTCGCGTGCGCGACCGAACCGCTCGACGCTTCCACGTTGGCGGCGATCGGTCTCGATCGAGACATTCCGTTTTACACTACTGACATGCCGTACTTATGGGGCCGTACGATTTCCGATGGGCGCGTGATTTTCGGCGCCGGGCTAGTCTTTGGCACGCCATCCGATTTGGAAAATGCCGACGTGCAGGAGGGCGAATCGCGCGAGGTGCTGGAACGCATGAAACGTCGCGTGCGCGGCCTCCATCCTGCGCTGTCCGAGGTGCAATTTTCCGCCGCATGGGGAGGGCCGATCGCCTTTGCCGAAGATGCGATTCCGCTGCTGGGCGTGCATCCTCGACATCCTCGCGTGATGGTTTCGGGCGGTTATGCCGGACATGGCGTCGCGCTGAGCGTGCACGCCGGGCAGTTGCTGGCGCGCGCCATCGCGGAGAATCATCCACTCCCGAAGTGGGGTTCACTGACTCGCCATCCCGCGAAATAATCGCAAAATGATCCCAAAATGGTCTGGAGATAAGAAATGATTTTCAGAGCAGCGGCTGCATGATGCGAGCGATCCCTTCATGGAGGCGCTCGCCGATGCCCCTATCGCGCCACCGGTTGGGATTGATCTGAACGGAATTCGAGATGTCGTGCCTGAACATGGTGTTCATGGCGGCGCCGAAGTCGAGGCTCAACACGACCGCGTTAATCTCGTTGTTGTGAACGATACTCCATGAATCCAGATTTGATGATCCGACGGTCGACCAGACGCCATCGATGGTCGCGGTTTTTGCGTGCAGCATCTCCCCACGCCATTCGAAAATTTTCACACCGCTGCGCATCAGTTCGGAATAGTAGGAACGTGACGCGGTCATGATCAGCGGCTCATTGGTCTGTGAGGGCAGCACCAGGCGCACATCTACGCCCCGCTGTGCGGCCTCCTCAAGCACTTCGATCATTTCCGGTTCCGGTGCGAAGTAGGCATCGGTAATCCAGACGTTGTTCTCCGCATTGTTGATCGCGGAAATCAGGGTTACGTAGATGAGACTGAACTGTTCCGGGATGCTGCCGATGACGCGAACGATGTAGTTGCCCTTCGGCTTCAGCAGGGGATAGTAGTCGCGCGGTTCCGGTGGACCACCTCCCTGATCGGCCCAAGTCGACAGAAACAATTCCTGGCATTGCGCGACCGCGGGACCCTCGATTTCTACATCAGTGTCACGCCAGTACTCGGGCCTGCCTCCGGGAGCGTACTCGTGTTGTCTGATACCGCTGGAGTAAACCCCCGAAATATTGATGCCTCCGGTAAACGCCACCTTTCCATCGATCACCATGAGCTTGCGATGATCGCGATGGTTGACCGACCATCGCAGCCGCGCACGGATTGGATTGATCGGATCGAACTGCAGGACTCTGATTCCTGCCGCGCGCATCCGGTCGAAAAAGCTCTCGGGCGTCATCAGCGAGCCGAAACTGTCGTAAATGATGTTTACCTGTACCCCCTGGTGCTCTTTCGCGATGAGCAAGTCGGCGAATTTGTAACCGATTCCATCGCCGGAAAATATATAGGTTTCCAGATTCACACTGTCCCGGGCATTGCCGATGGCTTGAAACATCGCGGCATAGGTCGCGGGCCCGTTTTCCAGCAGGGTCACCTTGTTTCCGAGCAGCATCGGCGTCCCGCTTATCGCTTGTTCAAACGCCAGATGTTTCTGGAGCAGATTTACCGAGCCGCTACGCGCTTCCAGATGCTTGATAATCTCCTCGCCCTGCGCGCGGGAGAGCGGACCGGTTTGCCCCACGAACTCCGGCGGTTTGCGATAGAGCCATCGGGTCCGAATCAGGGTGAATGCGTTGGGCAGGGTCGTGGTGCTGCATGCGGAGGCGCAAAGCAGGGCGAGTATCACGAATGCGGCGCGCCAGATTGAAGCTGCGGCCGAGCAGGGGCCGAAGGGTTGGGTTTCTGCGCGAACCGCAATATTCGCGTGGTCAGGGAAGGCGGTTATCCTGGTCGCAGGCAAGAGGCGCACTTGGAGAGGTCCAGCTATTAGAGATCACCTCGCTCAATTCATCATTGTACCTGACGTTTTTGGTCCCTCGCAGGTTTCGTCAATCACCTCGAGCGAGCTGTTGCGGTTGATTTTTAATCTCGCGCTCCAACCGAGCTATTGATATTTCTCAAAACTGGAATGCTATGAAGCGCATTGTTTTCAGGCTGGCCTCCTGCGTGGCGTTCTCGGTTGGCATATTTCTGACTAGCCAGATTGCAGCACGAGCCCAATCGGGCGGGCGCGACGGATGGGTTGAAGAGCCGGCGGCCGTCACCGAGGGGGAGCCGGGGCGCTCCTACCTCGATCCGTCATCGACTCGCCGCGGCGACGATGGCCTCGTTTACTTCAACGAAAGTACTGGGGTCACGAAGCCCGAGGACATCGGCCACAAGGGTTTCATGAAAGACGCCTACGACTGCACCAGGAACGTAAAATATATGTGCGTTGGGTCGGGCGATTGGAAAAACGACCTGAAGAGTACCATCAACGCTTCGAAGGATCCGGCGCTACGGGTTTATCGCAAGTATCTCTGCGGAGACGCTGACGACAAGTCCCGGCACTGATTGGCGGATGCTATCCCTTCTCGACCCACCACGGGCGGCGGCCTTCGTGACGCTTGTGGAACTCCGCCGTCCATCCCGCCTTGTCGCGCTGCGGATGGTGCGACAGCACCAGCGAGCCATCGGGAACTTCGCGCACGATGGTGGTGCCCGACGCCACGTAGACATCGTTGCCGAGTTTGACCGGCGCCACTAACTGCGTGTCACATCCAATCATACAATGATCGCCGATCTCGGTGACGAATTTATCGTAGCCATCGTAGTTTACCGTAATAACGCCGCATCCGATGTTGGTGCCCGCGCCAATCACCGCATCGCCGAGGTAGCTGAGATGACTCGCCTTGCTACCGATGCCGAGCCGGACCTTCTTGGTCTCGACGAAGTTGCCGATGCGGTTATGCCCCGCCAGCTCGGTGCCGGCGCGCAGATGCGCAAACGGGCCGATTTCGGAATCGTCGCCGATGTGGCATTCCTCGGCGCGGACGCCCAACTTCAAATGGCATCGATCGCCGATGGTGACATTCGAGAGCCACGCGGTGCCTTCGATACGCACGCCGCGTCCGACTTTGCTCGCGCCGAGAATCTGCACATTAGGCCCGATGACGGTGTCCGCACCGATTTCGACGCTGTCGGCGATATAGGCAGTCGCGGGATCGATGAAACTCACCCCCGCCGCCATCAGCTTGCGGTTGGTCTGGTTACGGATTTCGGCTTCCATGGTTGCGAGCTCCTCACGTGAATTGATTCCAGCAAATTCTGTCTCGTCGTCGGCGCGCCATCCGAGCACGCTCATCGCGCGAGCGCGCGCAATCGCAATGATGTCGGTCAGGTAGTACTCGCCCTGCGCGTTATTGGGCGCGAGCGCGTGGAGAGCATCGCGCAGAAACGCCGCATCGACGATGTACACTCCAGTGTTGATTTCCCCAATGGCGCGTTGTTCAGGTGTCGCATCGCGCGCCTCGACAATCGCGGTGACCTCACCGGAGGCATCGCGAATCACACGGCCATAGGCAGCGGGATCGTCGAGCGTCACAGTGATGAACGAAACCTTCGAAGCGGCCGCACGATGCGCGGCGCGGAAGGTCGTGAGCGTCGAGGGCGAGAGCATCGGCAAGTCGCCATAGGTAATGAGGATGTCGCCGGCGAAGTCGCGCGGAATAGCCGTCATGCCACATCGCGCCGCGTGGCCGGTTCCGCGCTGTTCGGCCTGCAGCGCGAATGTCAGCTTCGCATCATGCGGAAAGCCCGCGCGCGCGATGGCCTCGACCTCGCGCGCCTGATGGCCAACGACAATGCATAGCGGTCTCGGGGCAAGAGGCAGGACGGCTCGCATCGCGCGCAGCAGCATCGGCTCGCCGCCGAGCTCATGCAGTACCTTGGCGCGCGCGGAGCGCATCCGGGTGCCGAGTCCGGCGGCGAGAATTATCGCGGCGAGGTCAGGCAAGACCTAACCCCCAGCCCCTTCCCTTGAGGGAAGGGGAACAAGAGAAGGATGCAGATCGATGAATCCTCCTCCTCGTTCTTCTCCCCTTCCCTAAAGGGAAGGGGCTGGGGGTTAGGTCTTCTTCAGTCATACTCCGAATAATTCGATATCTTCCAAACGTCGCCGTCCTTCTTTGCCGTTATCATCCAGAACTTCTTGAAGGTACCGCCTTCGGGCACATCGATGCGCGCCTTGAACAGGAACGTCATCTTGTCGCCCTCGCCGCGGGTTTTCTCCAGCGAGTAATGGACCACCGGTTTGCGCGTCGATTGATCGATCGGCTGGCCCTCGGTCAACTTCATCTCTTCGTGGATTTTGTCCAGTGCGAGTCCCGTGCAGAGCGACTGCATCTGCGCGTGGTCGATCAGGATGTAGCGGGCTTCGATGAAGCGATCGACGACGCCCCGCGCGCTGTTCGAACGCGTGCATCCGGTAACCATCGTCATCAAAATGAAGAGCGCGAGGACCCGGAGCCCTAACTCTCTTCGATGGGTCACTTCTTTTTGAATAATGCCTCCAGCTTGCCCTGCGCCGCTGACTTCGATGACGCCCCAATCCCGGCGCCTTTGCCGTCGCCCGGCGCGAAGTACTCGCAGAAGTTGAACCGTTCCTTATCGACGACGCGCTCGGCCTGCGGCTCGCGACAGGAGTTGTTGTATGCGGGATCGTAGAACTTGCAGTTGCGGCAAACGTGGAGTGCGCGGCCGCATCCCGCGCATTCGTCGCGAAATCCCACCCGCTCGACGACTTCCGTTGCCTTCCCGCAATGCCAACATTTCATCGCGTTTATCAGGATAGCGACGACGCCCCATCTGTGCGAGGCGCTTTTGAAGCTGGTAACATAACGCGCGATGCTCAACGATATCGAAGCGTTCGCGACGTCGCTGGCGAAAGCGGCGCGTGCCTCGAAACACACCGTCAGCAACTATCGCCGCGACCTGGTGTCGCTACGCGCCTTTCTGCTGGAGCGGGGATCCCTCGTCGATGCGAATGGCGAGGTCACCGTCGATGCGATCACCGCCGATCACGTTCGGCAGTATCTCGCCGAGCTGATGCGCAATGCCGCGGCCCGCGCGACCGTGCAGCGCCGCCTCAGTGCCATCAAGGCGTTTTTCCGTTATCGCGAAGCCAGCCTCGGCGCGATAAGTCCGGTGCGCTCGCTGCGCTCGCCGAAGTCGCAGCGTCATTTGCCATCGATACTGCAGGAGAGCGAGGCGCGGCGGCTCATCGAGCACGAAACCGAGGCCGCCGAGACTCCCGCGATGGCGCGCGATCGCGCGATCCTCGAGGTGCTGTATTCCTCGGGGCTGCGCGTGAGCGAGCTGGTCGGCCTCGACTGGCGCGATATCGATGATGAAATCGGCATGCTGACCGTGCGCGCCGGTAAGGGCGCGAAGGATCGCGTGGTGCCGATCGGAGAGCCCGCGCTCGATGCGCTCAAGGCGTGGCGCATCGTAATGCCGATTCCAGCGGACCCCAACGCTCCGGTCATCACCAATCTGCGCGGCACCCGGCTGACCACGCGCAGCGTCGAGAATATCGTCGCGCGGCGTATCCAGGATGCCGGCCTCACCTCGACGGTCACCCCTCACGGCCTGCGCCATTCGTTCGCGACGCATATGCTGAACGCCGGCGCCGACTTGCGCTCGATCCAGGAGATGCTCGGGCATGCGAGCCTCGCCACCACCCAGCGCTATACGCACGTCAGCGTGAATCATCTGAAAGAGGTCTATCGGCGAGCGCATCCTCGCGCATGAAAGCGCGTATACTGATCCGACGATGGAGTTTCACGGGACAACAATTATTTCGGTTCGCCATGCGAATCATGTGGTGGTCGCCGGCGATGGCCAGGTCACGATGGGCAACGCCACCATCATGAAGATGACCGCTAAGAAGGTCCGCCGATTGCACAACAACCAGGTGCTGGCGGGCTTTGCCGGCGCGGTGGCCGATGCGGTCGCGCTGTTCGACAAGTTCGAGGGCAAGTTGCAGGAGTACAATGGCGTCTTGCGTCGAGCCGCGGTGGAACTGGCGAAGGATTGGCGAACTGATCGCGTGCTGCGGCGCCTCGAAGCGCTGCTGGTGGTCGCGGATCGCGAAACCTCGCTCCTCATCTCGGGCACCGGCGAGCTGATCGAACCCGACGACGGCATCCTCGCGATTGGGTCCGGCGGCAACTATGCTCTCGCCGCCGCGCGCGCGTTGGTTCGTCATGCGTCCGCGATGAGCGCGCGTGAGATCGCCGAGGGCGCGATGAAAGTGGCCTCGGAAATTTGCGTCTACACCAACGACCAATTTGTGATTGAAGAGCTGTGATTCCCGCATCTTGGCGATTCGTGGTTAATTATTAGCGATGCCGGAACTACTCGCCCCACCCGCGGTGATGACGCCGCGCGAAATCGTCTCGGAGCTCGACCGCTACATCGTCGGGCAACATGACGCCAAACGCGCGGTCGCGATCGCATTGCGCAATCGATGGCGCCGGCAGAAAGTCGCGCCCGAGCTGCGTGACGAAATCGCGCCCAAGAACATTTTGATGATCGGTCCGACTGGCGTAGGCAAGACCGAAATCGCCCGACGTCTCGCGCGCCTGGCGCAGGCCCCATTCATCAAGGTCGAGGCCTCCCGCTATACCGAGGTCGGCTATGTCGGCCGCGACGTCGAATCGATGATCCGCGACCTGACGGAGCTCGCCGTCAAAATGGTCCGCGAGGAAGCGCAGCGCGGCGTCGAGGTTCGCGCGCGTGAGAATGCCGAGGAGCGCCTGCTCGACATTCTTTTTCCCTCGCCGACTAAGGCTCGCCGTCCGATGGGAATCACGCCGGAGGGGAGTATCGAGGTCGAGGACTCCTCGCGCACGGATACGCGCGAGAAGCTGCGCAAACTGCTGCGCAACGGCAATCTCGACGATCGCGAAGTCGAAATCGAGGTCAGTGCGCAATCGACGCCGATGGTCGAGGTCTTCACTCCGCAGGGCATGGAGGAAATGGGGTTCAACATCAAGGACCTCATGAGCCAGATCATGCCGAAGAAGACCCGCAATCGTAAGGTGAAAATTCCCGAGGCCATCGAGATCCTCTCACAGGAAGAAGCCGCCAAGCTGGTCGACATGGAGAACGTCGCGCGCGAGGCGGTCACGCGCACCGAGCAGTCCGGCATCATCTTTATCGATGAGATCGACAAGATCGCCGGGCGTCAGGGCGCCGGCGGTCCTGATGTCTCGCGCGAGGGTGTCCAGCGCGACATGCTGCCGATCGTCGAAGGTTCCAGCGTCAACACCAAGTATGGCGTAGTGCGCACCGACCATATTCTGTTCGTCGCGTCGGGCGCGTTTCACACCAGTAAGCCGTCGGACCTGATTCCCGAGTTCCAGGGGCGTTTCCCGATTCGCGTCGAGCTGAATGCCTTGACTCGCGAGGACTTTATCCGGATTCTAACGGAGCCCGAAAACGCGCTGACCAAGCAATACGTGGCGTTGATGGAGACCGAGAACCTCAATCTGAATTTCACCGATGATGCGGTTGCCGCGCTCGCGGAAATCGCCGCGCAGGTGAACGCCCGCTCCGAGAATATCGGCGCGCGCCGGCTGCATACGGTCCTTGAGCGTCTCCTCGAAGAGATCTCTTTCAGCGCGCCGGAACTGACAGAACGCGACATCAGGATTGACGGCGAGTACGTGCACCGCCGTCTGGATCCAATCCTCAAAAATGAGGACCTGTCGCGCTACATCCTGTAACAATCGTGAGATATAGGAAGTTAGAAAGCGTCGCAGGTCGAAACCGCGACGCCGCAGCGCATTTCGTCGGAAGGATCAGAGATGGGGAAACTTGACGGTAGGGTAGCGGTCATAACCGGTGGTTCGGGCGGTATCGGTCGCGCCGCAGGGAAACGATTCGTCGATGAGGGCGCCGAGGTGCTCCTGGTTGACCTCGAAGAGCGCGCGCTACGCGACGCGGTTAGCGCTATCGGCGGAGATAACGCCAGCTTCGTATGCGCCGATGTCACCAGCGATGACGACACCCAGCGGTACGTTAAAACTGCCGTCGAACGCTATGGCCGCATCGATGCCTACCTTGCGAACGCCGGCATCGAGGGCAACATCAAGCCCATTACCGACTATCCCATCGAGGTCTTCGATCGCGTCATCGCGGTCAACGTCCGCGGCGTGTGGCTCGGGCTGAAGCACGTCATCCCTGTGATGGCGAAAGGTGGCGGCGGAAGCATCGTCATCACGTCATCGACGGCGGGCATCCATGGCTATGCGGGCGCATCGGCATACGTGACCAGCAAGCACGCTGTGATTGGGATGATGCGCACGGCCGCGCTCGAATGTGCGCCGCTCAAGATTCGCGTCAATACCGTCAATCCCGCGCCGATTGAGACGCGCATGATGCGCTCGCTGGAAGAGCAGTTCGCCCCGGGTCATCCTGGGCAGGCCAAGGAGCAGTTGCAAAGCGCCATCCCGCTGGGACGTTATGGGCATCCGGAGGAAGTCGCCGATGTGATGTTGTTCCTCGCATCGGACCAGAGCAGCTACTGCACCGGCGGCGTCTACATGGTGGACGGCGGAACGTCAGCCAACTGAGGAAGCAGGGTGCAGGACTTACTCGATCGAGCACAGATTCTCGCCGAGGCGCTTCCTTACATACGGCGCTTTCGCGGCAAAACCTTCGTCATTAAGTACGGCGGCCATGCGATGGGATCGGCCGATCTCGCCGAGGCCTTCGCGCAGGATATCGTCCTGCTCGACCTGGTCGGCATCAATCCGGTGGTCGTCCATGGCGGCGGCCCACAGATTACCGACCTCATAGACAGGCTCGGCCTCAAATCGACTTTCGTGCGCGGGATGCGCGTGACCGATGCGCCCACGATGGAAGCGGCCGAGATGGTCCTGCAACGGATCAACAAGGACCTCGTGCAATCGATCTCGCGTCAGGGCGGCCGCGCGGTAGGGCTTTCGGGCAAAGACGCCGACATGATCGTCGCGCGCAAAATGCGGATGGTCGTCAGCGATGAGGCGGGCAAAAAGAGCAGGGTCGACGTCGGTTTGGTTGGTGACGTCGTCGAGGTGAATGTCGACATCCTGCGCACCCTCGATGGCGCCGGATTCATTCCGGTGATCGCACCAACGGGATTTGATCGCGAAGGGCAGACTTACAACATTAATGCCGACGTCGCGGCGGGCAAGATCGCGGGCGCCCTCAAAGCTGAGAAGCTCATTCTTTTGAGCGATGTGGAGGGGGTGAAGGACAAAGAGGGCCAGCTCATCCCGACCCTCGATCCCGCGCAGGCCAAGAAGCTCATCGCGCGAGGCGTGATCCATGAGGGCATGATTCCCAAGGTGGAATGCTGCATCGATGCACTACGTGACGGCGTTGCGAAAACGCACATCCTCGATGGGCGCGTTCGCCACGCGGTGTTGCTGGAAACTTTCACCGATAGTGGCGTCGGCACTGAGGTCACGCCTCCGAGTATCAAGGTCGCCGAACTGAACGGCCGCGCTCGCGGTCTGCGCCGATAGATTATAGCGAAGGGTCGCTCGCCGAATTTTGCGAAGGAGTAAGACGGGTCTCATCCGAACAAGAGCATGAACAGCGCCGAAATTGTCGAACTTACCCACGCCCACATGGTCGATATCTACGGATGCCTGCCGCTCGCATTCACCCGCGGCGAAGGCTCCTATCTTTACGATGCCGATGGGAACCGTTACTTGGATTTTTTCTGCGGGCTCGCGGTCACCAGCCTCGGCCATAAGCATGCGGGCGTGGTGCGCGCGATCCAGGAGCAAGCTGAGAAGCTCACGCACGTCTCCAACGTGTTTCATACCGAGCCGGGCGCGCGTCTGCTGGAGCGGCTCTCGAAGCGTTTCGGTGACGGCAAGGTCTTCCTCGGCAACTCGGGCGCCGAGGCGAATGAGGCCGCGATCAAGCTCGCGCGCAAATGGGGTCACAAGGACGGCAAGGGTCGCTTCGAGATCCTCGCGACGCTGGGCTCCTTCCATGGCCGCACGATGGCGACCCTTAGCGCCACCGGCCAGGAAAAATATCATCAAGGATTTTTGCCGCTCGTGCCCGGTTTCAAGCTGGTGAATTTCGACGATATCGGCGCCCTCGAAAAGGCGATTACCGACCAGACCGTCGCGATCATGCTGGAACCCATCCAGGGCGAAGGTGGCGTGGTGGTTCCGCATGCGGATTTTCTAAAGAAGCTGCGCGAGTTATGCGATCGCGCAAAGCTGCTCCTCATCCTCGACGAAGTGCAGACCGGAACCGGTCGCACCGGCAAGTTTTTCTGCTACGAGCACTTCGGCATCAAGCCCGATATCGTCACGTTGGCGAAAGCGCTCGGCGGTGGATTGCCGATAGGCGCGATGATCGCCAAGCCCGAGATTGCCAGCGCGTTCACTCCGGGAACTCATGGCACCACCTTCGGCGGCAATCCCGTTGCATGCGCCGCTTCTCTTGCCGTGAATGATGCGCTCGATAAAGAAGGCGTGATGGCGAATGCGACTGAAGTCGGCGCCTACATGCTGAAGCGATTGAAGGAAATTTCCTCGAAGCTCGATCGCGTCGCCGAAGTTCGCGGCCTCGGCATGATCATGGGTGTCGTGCTCAAGCACGATCCCAAGCCGGTCGTCGATGCGTGTTTGAAGGAGCGACTGCTGGTGAATGGCACCGGTGGCACCGTGCTGCGATTGCTTCCGCCGCTGAATCTATCGCGCGCTGATGCTGACGCTGGTCTCGCGATCATTGAGCGAGCGTTGAAAGAGGCGCCGATGCCCAGGATTGCGGGCAAGTAACGGTATCGCCATGAAACGAGACTTCCTCGACCTCGCGTCGCTCAGCAGCGACGAGTTTCACGGGTTGCTTACACTCGCGCGCCGCCTGAAGGCCGAATTGAAGATCGGGCTGGAGCATCCGCATCTGCGCGGCAAAACTCTCGCGATGGTTTTTCAGAAGCCCTCGTTGCGTACGCGCATCACTTTCGAAACGGGCATGGCGCAGCTGGGCGGACACGCGATTTACCTCGCGCCGGGCGATATCGGCATCGGCGAGCGCGAATCGGTTAAAGACGTGGCGCGCAACCTCTCCCGAACGGTTGACCTGATAATGATTCGCACCTTCGCGCATCAGACCGCCGTCGAGATGGCCCATGAATCAACCGTTCCCGTCATCAACGGGCTCAGCGACTTGCTGCATCCATGCCAGCTACTTGCCGATCTGCAGACGATGCAGGAACGCTACGGCACCGACATGCGCAAACTGCGCGTGGCATTCCTCGGCGATGGGTTTAACATGGCGCAGAGCTGGATCGAGGCCGCGGCGCTCGGCGGGTTCGAGCTGCGCATCGCATGCCCATCCGGCTACGAGCCGCAAAAGGCTTTCGTCGAGCGGATGCGCCGGGAAGAGTTGGGCATCATCACCGATGATCCCGCCGCGGCCATCAAGGACGCCGACGTGGTTTATACCGACACCTGGACCTCGATGGGCCAGGAGAAGGAAGCGGCGAAGCGGCGGCGCGATTTCAAGGAATTTCAGGTAAACAAGGCGATGCTCAAGCGCGCCTCGCGCGACGCGCTCGTGATGCACTGTCTGCCCGCGCATCGCGGCGAGGAAATCACCGACGACGTCATCGATGGTCCGCAGTCCGTCGTGCTCGACCAGGCAGAGAATCGACTACACGCGCAGAAAGCTGTGATGGTGTGGCTGCTCCGGCCTGAGATCATGCAACTCGTAACTCCGACTTCAGGAAGCTGAGATGGCAACGCAATCGATAAAAAAGCTGGTGCTCTCGTATTCGGGCGGGCTCGATACCTCGGTCATCCTGCGTTGGGTGCAGGACGAATTCGGATGCGAGGTCATCACCTATTGCGCCGACGTCGGCCAGGCGGAAGAAACCGAAGGACTCGAAGAGCGGGCGCTCAAGACCGGCGCGAAGAAACTCTACCTGGTCGATCAGCGCGAGGAGTTCGCGCGCGATTTCGTTTTCCCGATGATGCGCGCCAACGCCATTTACGAAGGCTACTACCTCCTCGGCACCTCGATCGCGCGGCCGCTCATCGCGAAGAAGCAAGTCGAGATAGCCCGCGCGGAAGGCGCGGATGCAGTCGGGCACGGCGCGACGGGCAAAGGCAACGACCAGGTGCGCTATGAGTTGACCTTCGCGCGCCTCGCGCCGGAGCTGCGGATCATCGCGCCATGGCGACTGAGTTCGTGGCCGTTTAAGGGTCGCGCCGACATGATCAAATACGCCGCCGAGAAAAGGATTCCGGTACCGGTGACTCAAGAGAAACCGTACTCGATGGATAGGAACCTCGTGCATGTCAGCTACGAGGGTGGCATCCTCGAGGACCCCTGGCGCGAGCCCTATAACGATATGTTTCGGCTCACCAGCTCACCCGAGTCGGCGCCAAATCGAGCCCGAATACGTCGAGATCGAATATGCAAAGGGGAATCCCATCGGGATTAATGGCGAGCGGCTGGGCCCTGCGGCAATCATCGAGCGCGCCAATCAGATCGCCGGACGCCACGGCATCGGGCGTGTCGACCTGGTCGAGAATCGCTACGTCGGGATCAAATCACGCGGCGTATATGAGACGCCAGGCGTGACGATCCTGCTCCATGGACATCGGGCGGTGGAGCAGCTCACTCTTGATCGCGAGGTGTTGCATCTTCGCGACTCGCTCATCCCGCGCTACGCTGAGATGGTATACAACGGCTACTGGTTCGCTCCGGAGCGCGAATCGCTTCAGTCACTCGTCGATGACGCGCAACGCAATGTCGAAGGCGTCGCTCGGCTCAAGCTGTTCAAGGGCAGCGCAACTATCGCGGGACGGAAATCTCCCAAGTCTCTGTACGATGCGAAAATTGCGAGCTTCGAGGAGGCTGGCGGCTATCAGCAGGCCGATGCGGAAGGCTTCATCAGGCTGTCTGGAATGCGTCTGCGGGCTTTGGCAAAGGTCGAGCGCGAGAGTAAGTAGACTCTACAGGCTGGACCTTGGGCAAAGTTCTACAATTCAAACCAAAGCGCAATGGACTGCGGTTGGAACCTAAACTGACGGTGCCGGCGCGTGCCCGAACTGTCACCATAAGCTGAACGTGCACATCCAGCATCCCAACGGCGGCGTCAGTTGCGCGGCGCGCGGATGCGACTGCGAAACCCGTCCGACCGGCGAA
The DNA here is from genome assembly GCA_963761255.1 of uncultured delta proteobacterium. Classification (GTDB taxonomy): domain Bacteria; phylum Desulfobacterota; class Binatia; order Binatales; family Binataceae; genus DATGKG01. The sequence continues at coordinate 186,059 of CAVXGH010000004.1, read as the reverse complement.
TGGCCCAAGGTCTAGAGTCTGCGCGTTAGTCGAACGGGCATCCCTTCGGATGGTGCGAGCGCGATACTCGAGCGGATCGGTTTCGCCATGTAGCCTTGGGTGGGCGCGAGTTCCACGCTCCTCAGCAATTCCGACAGCACCACCTTCATCTGATAAGTCGCGAATGCTGCACCGAGGCATCGTCGCGTGCCGCCACCGAACGGAAAGAATGCATACGGGTTCGGTCGCGCATCGAGGAAACGCGTTGGAGCGAACTTCTCGGGATCCGGCCATAGATCCGCGCGTCGATGCGTCAGATAGATGCACGGGGCGAGCACGACGCCCTTCGGGAGGTCGCGGCCTGCGATCTTCATCGGCGCCTGCAATTCGCGCCCCACGTTGGGAACGACCGTGTCGAGACGCATCGTTTCGCTAATCACCGCCTCCAGATATTTGAGTGAGTTTGGATCGGCGTCGCCAGCTGCTCCGATGGCCTCCGACTTCAACGCTTCTATGACATCCGGATTCGTCACCAACCGATTGATGGCCCATGCCAGTGATGCCGCAGTGGTCTCATGGCCGGCAAGAATCAGCGTCATCATCTCGTCGCGCAGGACGCTGTCGCTCATCGGAGCGCCGGTCTCGTCGCGAGCCTGCAGGAGCATCGAGAGAATGTCCTCGCGCCCACTCCGTTTCTCCTCCCGCCGCCGCGCGAATTCGGCGAACAGCAGCGATTCGACCTCGCGATTGATTCGAACGATTCGGCCCCATGGACTCCACGCCCCGAGGTCAACCTGCATCGCGGGCAGTTGCAGCAGCGCTCCGAAGCGGCCGGTCGATACGTCAAAGAATCTTCGAATCGCATCTTTCAAACGGGCAGCCTCAGCGGAGTCATCGAGCCCGAACACCGCGCGCATGATGATATCGAAGGTGATCGCACGCATTCGCGGATGGACCGCAAAGGTCTCGCCGATGGGAAATCGTGTGATCGCGTCGCGCGCGACTTCGCTCATCATGGCGCCATGAGCTTTCATCCGCTCGCCCTGAAACGTCGGCAGGATGAGCCGTCGATCGTGCAGATGCGGGGCGCCGTCAAGAAACAGGACCGATTTCTCCCCCATGAAAGCGCCGAGCGGCCGGTTGGCTTTGCCGGCGTGAAGCTGGTCGGTATCGCCGAGGAAAATCTCGCGCACCGCCGCCGGATCGCTGGTGAAGACGAAAGGCGAAACTCCGGGCACCCGCACGGTGAACCAATCGCCAAAGCGTCGCGCGCAATCGTCCATGAAGCGAAACGGATTGCGGACGAAGTTGAACGTCTCGAGGATACTGGGACCGGGTGGCAGACGCATTTACTTGCTCAAGCCGAGCCAATGCTCGAGGCGGGAGTTCATGTCCTTGTAGTAGTTCAGCCATGCGGTTGATCGATCTTGATGTGCGGGTGGCGATGACGCGGCGCCGCCATGGCTCGCAACCTTGCGCTGGCGCTTGTGCGGAGGCGGAGCCGGCACCGAAGCGCCGCCGCTTTCATCTGAGGCCTCGTCGCCGTTATCTGCAAGTTCGTCGGCGTCACCGCGCGACAGCCACGCCGAGCGTTCCGAGGCCCCCTCGCGAGTGAGCTCGGTGAGCATCTCACCTTCAATCTTCAGCGAGGTCCCATTCTCCCAATGCCAAACCGCAGTCGTGCTTTCGGGATCGTCGCAGTAAGTGCAGCTGTCGGGTTTGCCATAGCGCGCAACCGTAGCGTCGAACCAATGTTGCGCATTGTGCGAATCCAGCAGGATCTGACCCCCAACCACATGACCTTGATAGATCTGGAAAGCCCCCGGTGACTTGACGCTCGCGCCGTGGAGCGTCGGCACCTGGTAAACCTGGAAATGGCGATCGCTGTCCGGATTACGCGAGGCATCGGGATATCGCGTTTTTAGTTCCTGCAGCGAAGCGCCCAGCGGCACATCGCCGAAGTCATTCGGCGCGGGAGAGTCGGCGGCGAGAGCGGTCGCGGTAAGTACCAGCAGCAACCAGGCAAATGTCAGGACGATGCGCATCGCGCTCAGTCTAACAATGCTTCGGCAGATCAGAAATGCGTGTGGAAAGGCCCGCGCCCACCCCCTTGCAGAGAATGCTTTGGCGAAGGACGATTAACGTAGCGTTGCTTTCCGACGCCCCTCTCGAATGAAACATACTCGCTGCGAGATAGTCAGCTCATCGCGCGCCTCCGGGCGCATCGGTGCGGCTGCCGGCTTCCTCGAAGGACTGCCGGCTGGTACCGAGGCTTTGGTAATTGCGGCGAGTCGTGAAGCCGGTGATGATCTCGTGCGGCACATTTCACTCCGTCGTGGCGCCACTTTCGGCATCCATCGGTTGACGCTCAACCGCCTCGCGGGGTTGTTGGCGAGCGATCATCTCCATCAGCAACTCCTCGCGCCCGCTTCAGGCCTCGCGATCGAGGCGATTACGGCACGGGTGGTGCATCGCCTCAAAGGTACTGGCGCGCTAGCCTACTTTGAGCCGGTCATCGATCGGCCTGGGTTTCCGCGCGCTCTCGCACGCACCATCGCGGAGCTCCGGCTGAATCAAGTTTCACCGGGCGCGCTGAAAGGCAACGGCGGCGCGGCGGACGCGCTCGCAAACGCGCTCGGCGAATTTGACGCCGAGTTGAAGGCCGCCGCGCTCGCCGATCGCGCCGCCATTTTGATCGCGGCAGCCGATGCGCTGCAGGCGAAGGATTCCCCTCGGTTTTCGGAAATCCCGTGCGTCATGCTCGATGTCGCCATCGAGACCATGCTGGAGTCGACGCTGGCCGCCGCACTCGCTTCGCGCGCGCCTTCATTCCTTGCAACGATTCCCGCCGGGGACGAACTGACGCGTTCGTTCCTCCCCAACGCGCTCGGAACGGAAGTCGTCGAACTTGGAGGAACCGAGTCATCGCCAACGAATTCGCTGGAGCGGTTGCAGGATCATCTTTTCGCTAACCCGCCGTCATCTAACCTGGACCTCGACGGCAGCGTCACGGTCGTATCGGCGCCGGGTGAAATGCACGAGGCGGTCGAGATCGCGCGACGCATCCAGGATGAGGCGCGCCGTGGTGTCGCCTTCGATAAAATTGCGGTGCTGTGCCACGTCGGCGAACGCTACGGCCCGTACCTCGAGGAGGCGCTGAATCGCGCCGGAATTCCGGCCTACTTCGCGACCGGAACCCGCCGTCCCGAGCCGGGCGGCCGCGCGCTTCTGCAACTCCTCTCGTGCGCGAGCGAGAATCTCTCCGCGAAATGTTTCGCCGAGTACCTGTCGCTCGCGCAGGTTCCCGATCCGGAAGCAAAGACTGCGAATGTTGATGCCTTCGCGGTCCCGGAAGCGGAAGTTTTTTCCGCTCCGCTCGCCGCCGACCTCACGCTGCCGCCGGCCATTCCGGAAACCGAGCCGCCCGAAGTCAGTCCGGTCCCGGTCGTCGAGGGGACGCTCAAGGCGCCGTGGCGATGGGAGAAGTTGCTGGTCGAATCCGCTGTCATCGGCGGGCGCGATCGATGGCAGCGGCGTCTGGCGGGCGTCGAGACTGAGTTGCGCCGCAAGCGCGGCGAACTTCCTCCCGAAGAAGGTGGATGGATCGATCGCCAGCTCGTGGACTTGGATCATCTAAAGACTGTCGCGCTTCCGATCATCGACAAACTCGCCGCCCACCCGAAAACCGCAATATGGCGGGAATGGCTAAGCTATCTGCGCGAACTGACGATACTCGCAGTGCGTGATTCCAAGCCTGTGCTGACCGCGCTCGCGGAATTGGAACCGATGGCGCCGGTGGGGCCGGTCAGCCTCGATGAAGTCCACACGGTTTTGTCGGAGCGCCTCGGCCGACTCGAAGCTCGCCCCTCGAAGCGGCGCTATGGACATGTATTCGTCGCGCCGCCAGCCTACGCGCGCGGGATGGAATTCGATCTCGTAATCATCCCCGGCCTTGCGGAGCGGATGTTTCCGAAAAAGCTCACCGAGGATCCGATCCTCTCTGATGCGATCCGGCGCCGTGTCAGCGCCGATCTGAAAACGCAATCGACGCGCTCCGATGCGGAACGTCTTGCGCTCCGGCTCGCCGCCGGCGCCGCCACCAAAGCGGCGATGTTTTCGTACCCTCGGGTGGACCTCGACCAAGGACGCCCGCGCGTGCCGTCGTTCTACACGCTCGAGTTGATGCGCGCGGCGGAAGGGCGTCTGCCCGGATTCGCCGAATTGGCTCGTCGTGCCGCATGCGAGCAGGCGACGCGACTGGGATGGCCCGCGCCGGAAAACGAACACGTCGCCATCGACACCGCGGAATTTGACCTCGCGGTGCTCAACAAACTCGTTGGCAAGGATCCTGACGAGACCATCGGCGCCGCGCACTATCTGTTGAATGAAGCGTCGAATCCGCATCTGCCCCGCGCATTGCGCGCGCGCGCGCGTCGATGGCGTCCGAAGTGGACCAGCGCCGATGGCCTCGTTGATCCCGGTTCGGGCGCGATGCTGGCGCTGCAGCGTCATCAAATCTCGACGGCTGCGAACGGGCGCGCATACTCACCGACCGCGCTCGAGAATTTTTCCAAGTGTCCGTACAAGTTCGTTTTGCAGGCGATCTTCCGTCTCGAACCACGCGAAGAAGCCGCGGCCCTCGAAGCGATCGATCCCTTGACTCGCGGCAGCCTGACCCACGAGATCCAGTTCGAAATTCTCACCCGGCTGCGCGACCTGCGTTTGCTGCCCATCACCCCGGCCAACCTCGAAGCCGCTCAAGTGGAGCTTGAGCATCTGGTCGATGATGTCGCCGAGCAATGGCGTGACGATCTTGCGCCGGCGATCGAGCGCGTATGGAAGGACGGCATTGATGCCATTCGCGCCGATCTCCGCGAGTGGTTGCGGCGCGCATCGCAGGACCCGCAGAAGTTTTGTCCCGAGCGTTTCGAACTCGCGTTCGGGCTCAAAGGCCGCGATCACGCTGACCCGATGAGCTCGCAGGATCCCATCGCAATCGCCGGCGGCCTCAAGTTGCGTGGCTCGATCGATCTAATCGAGCGTTCGGCCGACGGCGTACTACGGGTGACCGATCACAAGACCGGCAAAGTGCGCGCGCAGAAAAATTTCATCATCGCGGGAGGCAAAACCCTGCAGCCGGTTTTATACGCGCTCGCGGCCGAGCGTTTGCTCGCCGAACCGGTGCGGTCGGGGCGGCTTTACTACTGCACCGCAACCGGCAATTACGAGGAGCGCATCGTCGAAATCGATGAGACCGCGCGCGCCGCCGCGCTCGATTTCGTCGGCACTCTCGACAGCGCGCTCAAAGCTGGATTTCTGCCCGCGGTCCCGGAGCCGAGCGAATGCAACTGGTGCAACTTCCGGCGCGTCTGCGGTCCCTACGAGGAGCAGCGGATGCGCATCAAATCGGGCGGACTCGCGCCCAAGCCGGGAGCATCGATAAGTAAAGAAGCGCAGCGCATGACCCCGCTGTGGAAACTTCGGGAACAAAGATGATGACGCCGGCCGACCAGCGCGTCCGCGAGCGGATCCGGCGCGACCTCGATACGACATTGATCATCGAGGCGGCGGCGGGCACCGGCAAAACCACCGAGCTGGTCAACCGCATCATCGCGGTGATCGCATCGGGGCGCGCGCGACTAAAAGCCATCGTGGCCGTCACCTTCACCGAGAAAGCCGCGGGCGAGTTGAAGCTTCGATTGCGCGAGGAGATCGAGCGCGCCCGTCACGATGACAAATCCTTCAACGATGGCGAACGCGCGAACCTTCTGGGCGCGCTTCCCGAACTCGAAGAGGCACGCATCGGCACTATCCATTCGTTCTGCGCGGATCTGCTGCGCGAGCGGCCGGTCGAGGCGCGCGTTGATCCCGCTTTCGAGGTCGCGCCCGAAGATGTCGCCACCGCCGCCTTCGAAAGCGCATTCGAGCGATGGTTCGAAGAGACCCTCAAAAATCCCGGCCCGGGGATGCGTCGGCTGCTGCGGCGGCGCGATGCGATCCAGGGCGAAGGTCCGCGGCCGATCGCGCGCGGCGCCGCGAATGCGTTGCGCGAGTGGCGCGACTTCGATGCATCGTGGGAGCGGGTCGCCTTCGATCGCGATCGCGAGATCAATGGAATAGTTGACGACATCGAAAAGCTTGCGCGCCTCGCCGAGGATGGGCGTCCCGATGACTGGCTGCGCCGCTCCCTCGACGAAATATGCAGGCCGGTTGCCGAAGCGACGCGCCTCGAAGGGCCGCAGCGCGATCGTGACTACGATGCCCTCGAACACGTGCTGTGCTCGCTCATCCGCAACCAGAACAAATTCAAATGGGGCAGCCGTGGCGAAATGTTCGGCGAGCGTCCCCGTAAAGGGGTGCTCGATTTGCGTGCCGCGCTGCACACGCGCCTCGAGGAATTTCGGACCGCGGCCGGCAAGGATCTCGCGCCACTGCTGCGCGACGAGATGCGCCCCGTCATCGAATACTACGAGGCGCTCAAACAGCGCGCGGGGGTGCTGGATTTTCTCGATCTGCTGCTGGTGGCGCGCGACCTTGTTCGTGACAATGCCGACGTTCGCACCGACCTGCAGCATCGCTTCACACATATTTTTATCGACGAGTTCCAGGACACCGATCCGTTGCAGGCGGAAATTCTCATCCTGCTGGCCGCCGATGATCCCGCGGAATCGAATTGGGAAAATGTCCGTCCCACGCCCGGCAAGCTGTTCATCGTCGGCGATCCGAAGCAATCGATCTATCGTTTTCGTCGCGCCGACGTGTCGCTTTACCAGGGACTCAAGCGCCGGCTGGTGGCGCGTGGCGCCGCGCTCGAACATCTGACCGTGAGTTTCCGCGCGACCGCGGAAATTCAGGAAATGGTCAACGCCGCGATGGCGCCGCTGATGCCCGCCGAATCGGAAACCCAGCCCGGTTACGTTCCTCTGCAAAAATTTCGCGAGGGCGTCGATGCCCAACCCTCGATCGTGGTGCTGCCGGTGCCCGCGCCCTATTCGGATGATGGCCGCTACATTCGTCAATGGAAAATCGATGAATCGCTGCCTGATGCGACCGCCGCCTACGTTCATTGGCTGATCAAGCAAAGCGGATGGACGGTTACCGAACGCGAGGCGCCTGACAAGCGCGTGCCGATCGAGGCGCGTCATGTCTGTATCCTGTTTAGACGCCTCAACAGCTTCGGTGATGATGTCACGCGCCCGTACATTCGCGCGCTCGAAGCGCGCCATCTGCCGCACGTGCTGATCAAGGGCGGCTCGTTCAACGAGCGCGAGGAGGTCGAGGCGATTCGCAATCTGCTCGGCGCCATCGAACGCCCCGATGATGAGCTGGTAGTCTTCGCGGCGTTGCGGGGACCGGTATTCGCGCTCTCCGATGGTGCATTGCTCGAATATCGCGAGAATCAGGGCAGCTTGCATCCTTTCCGAAAACTGAAAGACGGCGCGTCCAAAGACGTCAGCGAAGTCGGCCACGCGCTCGAACTGCTTCGCGACCTGCATCGAGGACGCAACCGCCGCCCGATCGCCGACACTATCTCGCGAGTGCTCAACGACACTCGCGCGCATGCCGGCTTCGCGATCTGGCCGACCGGAGAGCAGGCCCTCGCGAACGTGATGCGGCTGATGGATATGGCGCGGCGCTATGAGTCGCGCGGAGGTGCGACTTCGTTTCGCGGCTTCGTCGATGAGCTGGAAGCGCGCGCCGAACGCGATGAGGCAAGCGAAGTCCCGGTCGTCGAGGAAGGCACCGAGGGCGTGCGCATCATGACGGTGCATCGCGCGAAGGGGCTGGAATTCCCGGTCGTCGTGCTGGCCGATCTTACCTGCAGAGAAACTCGCGAGCCGTCGCGGCATGCGAATCCATCAAAGAAACTCTGCGCACAGCGACTCGCCGGCTATGCGCCGCTCGAGCTGCTCGACAATGCCGAAGAAGAGGGCCGCCGTGAGCATGAGGAGGCGCTTCGCGTGCTCTATGTTGCGGCGACACGCGCGCGCGATTTGCTGGTCGTGCCTGCTGTCGGCGATGAAGAGCGCGAGGGCTGGTTGCAGGGACTCAACCCCGCGATTTATCCGGATCCCAAAAAGCGTCGAGGTCCGATCTCGCGCACGCCGCCGGGAGTTCCCCAATTCGGCGACGACAGCGTGCGCGTCCGCGTCAATGGCTACGGCGCCTCGGGCAAGGAAAAGTCGGTCATGCCCGGGATGCATCAGGCGCGGGTCGGAAACCATCGCGTGGTCTGGTGGGATCCCGCGAGGCTCGAACTCGATGTGCGCGAGACGATGGGGCTGCGGCAGATCCGCCTGCTCGAAGCGGATAAGGAAAATGTCGTCTCGACCCGCGGGCGCGATCAGTGGTCGGCGTGGCACGACGCGCGGGCGCAGCTAATCGAGGCCGGCCAGACGAAGACAATCAACGTCAAAACCGCGACCGAGCTTTCGGTTGCCGAACCCGGTGGCGCCGGTGGCCTCGATATCGAGGTTATCGAAACGACGCGCGATCCCAATCGCCCGCACGGCCCGCGCTTCGGCAGCCTGGTTCATCTGGCGATGCTGCGCGTGAGCCTCGATGCTACGGATGATGCGATCCGCAGGGCAGTTGCTGCCGAGGGCCGTATGCTCGGCGCCGATGAAGCGGAAATCGCAGCCGCGGCGAAGGCGGTGTCGCTCGCCTTGAAAGCGCCCTTGATGAAACGTGTGCGCAGCAGCCCCGAGGTGCGCCGCGAATGCCCGGTACTTTTGAAGCTCGACGACGGCGCCATCGTGGAGGGGATTGCTGACCTCGCCTTCGCCGAGGGTGCCAATGGCAAGACTGTTTGGAATGTCGTCGATTTCAAAACCGACCTCGCAATATCCTCGCGCCTCGATGAGTATCGCGCGCAGATCGCGCTGTACGCCCGCGGCATTACGAATGCGATAAGCACTCCAACCCGCGGAATTCTCTTCTGGATCTAGGCAGGGCCTCGCCTACGGCTTTCAACAGACACAAGCTGAAGCCTGTGCTACAAAAGACTTCACTCTATGACTATCGACATCATCTACGGCGAAACGGTTTCCAAGGGCATTGACGCGCAAGTCGGCGATGGCTTGTGGCTGAGCGCCGGCGACTTCAAGCGCGTCTCCGGATTCGAGCTCAAGCCCGAGGGCTTCTGCAAGGACGCGCAATGCTATCCGGTGCCTCCCGCACGCACAGCTGAATTCGAAGGCGGCGGAAAGTACAACCTCGTCGCGCTGGCGGGACTGATCGGGCAGCCGGTAGTTTCCGATGATGTCCACCGAGTGTGGTGCTTCGGCGAGGCCGCGGAGAATCGCAAGCGCGCGCTTACCTCGCTGGATGCGCCGGACTTCTCGCTTCCCGACCTCGACGGCAAGATGCATTCGCTGGCGGAGCATCGCGGCAAGAAAATTTTGCTCGTCTCATGGGCCTCATGGTGAGGATGCCGCCTCGACCTGCCCGTGTGGCAGGCCCTCTACACCGAACTCGCTCCCAAAGGTTTCATTCCCATCACAGTCGCGTTCGATAGCGCCGGCAACCAGGCCGCCGAGCCTTGGATCAAGGCTGCGAATCCTACCTATCCGTGCCTCATCGACCGGCGGCACATCGTTGCGGAGTTGTATGACATGGTGAATGTGCCCAACGCGGTGTGGATTGATGAGAGTGGAAAGATCGTGCGGCCATCGGAGCCCGCCGGCTCGAGCGATGCCTTCCGAAAGATGGATCACACTACCTTTGCAATTCCGGCGGATGCTCTCACGGAGCTGATGGCGAAGCGCAACGCCTACCTGAATGCGATCCGCGACTGGGTCGATAAAGGCCCGGCGAGCAAATTCGCGCTGAATGAGACCGAGGCGGTAAGACGGATGCATACGCCGAGCGAGGATCATGTGCGTGCGGCAGCGAACTTCCGGCTCGGCGAGTATCTGGCGGAAATCGGCCATCCCAAAGACGCGCAGAAATATTTCGAGGAGGCGAAGCGACTTCGTCCTGAGAGTTGGAACTACAAACGTCAGGCGTGGGCGCTGGAAGATCCGATTAAGGCGGGCGGGCCGGAGTTCTGGGCCGCCGTCGATGCGCTGGGCGACAAGAAGTACTACCCGACTTCCGACGACATTTAGCCGCGATCAAGCGTGGGCGGAAACTTGCCGCGTCGCGCCGGAGAGCGTCGCGGCGAGCGCGGTGAGGTCGTTCTCGTCGTAGTAGTCGATCTCGATGCGGCCGGGATTTTTTCCGCGGCGACGAACCACGCGGACTTTCCGCTTCAACGTGCGCTGCAATGTTTCGATGAGCGCGGTCAGGTTGGGATCGACGTGGCCCTCGCCCCGCGGCTTCGACGCCGCCCCGTTGGCCGAATGCTTCCGATGCGCCGCCGCGATCTCTTCCGCTCCACGAGCCGTGATGCCGCCTTCGATGATTTTCCGTGCGGCGTCGATTCGCGACTCCGCCGATGAAAGCGCCAGCAGCGGGCGCGCCTGGCCCGCGCTGATTTGCCCCTGCGCAATCATCGCCAGAACGGTCTCGGGCAGGTCCAGCAGGCGAATCGCGTTGCTCACAAAGGGTCTGCTTTTGCCGATGCGATTCGCGATATCGTCATGGCTCAGAGAAAACTCGCGGCTCAGTCTTGCGAACGCGCGCCCCTCCTCAACCGCATTCAATTCCTCGCGCGCGAGGTTCTCCACCAACGACATTTCCAGCGCCGCGCGATCATCGAGGTCGCGTACGATCACCGGCACGCTTTCCAAACCGGCGGCGCGCGCCGCACGCAACCGCCGCTCGCCCGCGATCAACTCATAGCGCGGACCATCAAAGTCATCCGGGTTGCCGACGATTCTTACGATCAGCGGCTCGATAATTCCCTGGCTCTGGATCGCGCGCGTCAGCTCTGAGAGCCGCTCGGCGTCGAAATGCTGACGCGGCTGAAATTGCCCTGCCGAGATTCGCGCGGACGGAGCCATCGTGATCGAGGTGTTCGCGCGCGCGGCAGGCGACCTCGGCGCGGTGATCTCGAATGCGGTGCTCTCGATCAATGCGCCGAGTCCTCGTCCCAATGGTTTGCGAATCATTTGCTTATCTCCTCGTGCATGGGCTCGGACGACTCATCCTGCGGCGATGCCGATGGTGCGAGCGAAGTTTCCCGCGCAAGGATTTCCGCCGCGAGATCGCGATAGCCCTCGGCGCCGGCGGATTTGGCTTCATATTCGAGAACCGACAAACCATGACTCGGGCTCTCGGACAATCGCACATTGCGGGGAATGATCGATTTGAAAACCTTGTCGGAAAAATGTTCACGGACTTCGCGCGCGATCTCATGGCAAAGGCGATTGCGCGAATCGAACATCGTGAGGACCAGACCTTCGAGCTCAAGCGCAGGCCGAAGTTGCTCCTTCACGCGCTTGATGGTGCCGAGCAAAGAGGTTAGTCCCTCGAGCGCGTAGTACTCGCATTGCATCGGAACGAGAACGGTGTCGGAACTGACGAGAGCATTGAGAGTGAGCAATCCCAATGAAGGCGGCGTATCAATTAGAACGTAGTTATAATTGTCGCGAATGCCGTAGAGCAACGCCCGTAAACGTCGTTCCCGACCCGGCATCGTCGCCATTTCGATTTCAGCGCCGACCAGATCCGAGCCCGCACCGGCGAGGAACAAATTCGGTCTGACCTCATGAACAATGTCGTTGATCGCGCCTCCCGAAATCAGCGCCTCATAGATGGTCTTTCCGGAAGAAAGAGAGGCGCGAATCTCATCCGAGCATGCGAGACCGGAAGTCGCGTTGCCTTGGGGATCGAGGTCGATGAGAAGGACCCGGCGGCCCTCCAACGCGAGGGCATATGCGAGGTTGATCGCAGTGGTGGTTTTGCCTACTCCGCCTTTTTGATTCGCGATAGTGATTACCCGGCCCATCGCCTCGCCTCACCGCACCCAAATCGTTTCACGTGAAACGACCGCCTGACAGAATAATGACGCCCGCAGCCACCGAAATCAATTGCGCGCGCGAGGCTCTTCCACAAGTTGTCGACATATGGCGAGGAGGCGTTGGACTTTGGCGCCTCGACGCTCGACTGTGTAGGGAAGCCGCATCACATCAGGAGCAAAGCTTTGAGAGGGGTTAGCGTAAAGCATCGCGAGGCCGTCAGGCTTCACCAAACCGCTCGCCAGCGCGAAAAACTCCCTCGGATCGCCAAGGGCGCGCGCCGTCACGATATCGAAGCGCCGGTGGCGGGGAAAATCCTCGGCGCGTTTGGCTTCGATTGAGACATTCCGGAGGCCCATCTCTGCCACCGCAAAATTTAGGAAGCTCACCCTTTTTCGTCGTGAGTCAACTAAGGTAAAGCTCGCCGATGATGCGGCTGCCAGTACCAGTCCGGGAAATCCCGCACCGCTGCCAAGATCCAAAATTAAACGCTCCGCGGCGAATCTGCCGCATAAGATGTTGGACGGGTCGGAGGCAAGGACGATGGGCATCAGGCAATCGATGACATGGAACGCCAGTTCCCCGGGATCATCGGGGTGCGCGGTCAGGTTCATCTTCGAGCCCCAGAGCGCGAGGCAAGCCGCGAATTTCTCGATTCTTGGAGGAAACGCGTGATCTACAACGTCGCGGAAGTCGTGCAGAAATGCCTCGATCGATACGCGGACTGATCTACCGATTTCGAGCGGATTGGATTCAGCACCAGCGGACTTATGTTTCACGTGAAACGTACTAGGCTAAATCGCGATCGATCCTCGGTTTCGCTTCGACTTGATGTGCACCGCGAGCAGTGACACGGCGGCTGGGGTGATTCCCGGCATCCGGGCGGCTTGACCAAGCGATTGTGGGCGAACCTTGGACAAACGCTCCTTAACTTCGGTCGAGAGACCTGTCACCGCACCAAAGTCCACCCATTCCGGGATCGGCGCGTCTTCGAGCCGGCGGAACCGTTCGATGGCTTCGGTTTGCCGCTTCACGTAGCCATCATACTTCACCTCGATCTCTAATTCGGCGGCTTGATCGAAGTCCAGAACCGCCTGCAAAGCAGCCATCTTCAGTACGAGGCCATAGGAGAGTTCCGGCCGCTTCAGAAGTTCGATTGCTCGCACTGCCTGATTCATAGGGGAGGATCCAGCGGCCACGAGGATTTTCTGGTTGGATGGCGTATCTGCAACAACGGCGGCACGCAGTCTGGCCAACTCTGACGCGACTGCCTCAGTCTTGCTGCGCATGCGCAACATCGTGGCATTATCGAGGAGACCTAACCGCTCTCCGATGGGGGACAGCCGACGGTCTGCGTTGTCTTCTCGCAACAACAATCGATACTCGGCGCGCGAGGTGAACATGCGATAGGGCTCGCCACCAATTCCACGCGTAACGAGGTCATCGATCATCACGCCGATGTATGCCTCGTCGCGCCGCAGGATGAGCGCTGGCTCTGCGCGCACTTGTAGCGCGGCGTTGATTCCCGCCATCAGACCTTGAGCGCCAGCCTCTTCGTATCCGGTGGTTCCGTTGATCTGACCGGCAAAGAAAAGCCCTCGCACCAGCTTGGTCTCGAGCGAAGGCTGGAGCTGCGTCGGGTCCGAAAAGTCATACTCGATGGCGTAGCCATGACGCATGATCTCGGCGTGCTCAAGGCCTTCGATGGAACGCACCATCGCGATCTGCACGTCGAGCGGCAGGCTGGTCGACAGCCCATTGGGATAGACCTCGACGGTGTCGCGGCCCTCGGGTTCGAGAAAAATCTGGTGGCGGTCCTTGTCCGCGAAGCGCATCACCTTGTCTTCGACCGACGGACAGTAGCGCGGGCCGCGACTCTGAATCGTTCCCGAGTACATCGGGGAGCGCCCGATGTTCGCGCGGATTACCTCATGCGTCTTCGCGTTGGTGAAGGTCAGGTGACACGGAAGCTGCGGCCGCTCGATACGTTTCGTGCGAAACGAAAATGGCGGCGGTGGCTCGTCGCCGGGCTGCACCTCGAGGCGCGAGTAATCGATGGTGCGGCTATCGAGGCGCGGACAGGTTCCCGTCTTCAGGCGCCCGACGCGGAAGCCGAGCTCGCGCAAATGATCGCTGAGGCCCATCGCGGCGAAGTCACCGACGCGGCCAGCCGAGAAATGCTTCTCGCCGACATGGACCAGGCCCTTGAGGAAAGTTCCCGTCGTCAGCACCACCGCTGGCGCTTCGAAGACTTCGCCGATCTGCGATTCGACGCCACGCACCGCACCCTTGTCCACCATCAGTCGCTCGATGCTCGCCTGACGAATCTGCAAGTTCGGCGTCGTCTCCAGCACGCGCTTCATCCGTGCGCGATAGGCGGCCTTATCCGCCTGCGCGCGCCGCGCGCGAACCGCGGGACCCTTGCGGGTGTTGAGGAAACGAAACTGGATACCGGTCTCGTCGATGGCGACGCCCATCTCGCCGCCGAGCGCATCGATCTCGCGCACCAGGTGACCCTTGCCGATTCCACCAATCGCGGGATTGCACGACATCTGGCCGATGTGATCGAGATTGAGCGTGAGCATGAGCGTCTTCGCACCCATGCGAGCGGCGGCGAGCGCGGCCTCGATTCCGGCATGTCCTGCGCCGACTATGATGACATCGAACTTCATCTACTATTAGTAGAGAAATCCTACAATGCGATAGAGTGGGGCGCGATGGCCGCCAGCGCGTAGGCTCTCCGTGGCAGGAATCCTAGCAGATCAATTCGCGATGCAGAATTCGGCGCGGTCCGAATTATTAATTCAGCATCAGCGTTCCGTTGATATCGCCCAGCGTGATGGTGCTGGTCCCGGTGGATGGAATGCTGGCGGTAAAGGTTCCGGAACCGATCGCGCCGGCAAACTTCCCGAGCGACGCGGTGCCGTTCACAGCGTATGAGCCGTTGAAAACGAACTGGGTGGTAGCCAGACAGACGAGCCCCTGATAATCGAGCGCGAGAACGTTTGACGGTTTCGATTTCTGGGCCATCAAAAGGGTGCCCGTCGCCGACTCGCACGCGAGGTTGTCCACCAGCGAGCTGAGGTTCTGGACGAACTGCGTGGTGATATTTACATTGCCGACGCCCGAATTGACACTGCCGGTCCCGGTGAACTCGTAGCAATTGCAATTCGTGCCGGTACACGCGTTAGTTGCTGGATTGTTGCACGATCCGGCGGAGCCGGTTTCTGTCCCGGAGCCTCGTCCGCTGAGCGCGAGAGGAAGGGCGAATGCGGAAGCAGTATAGAAGAGAGCCGAGGCGGCGATTGCAGCCGCCGTAAGCCGACGAACTAGGGTTTTCATAGCCATACAATCCTCAAGATCGAACCGTAGCGAGGTTGAAGAATCTTCGGGATGTATTAGGGCCTTATAGACCGGTTGAACAAGTAAAATCATTTCGCCCCGCGAGATTTGATCGGCGCAGATTGGCCTACTTTCCAATACAGAACTCCCGGAAAACCGCGTCCAAAATATCTTCGCTATGAATCTCACCCGTCATCTGTCCCAAAGCGTCTGATGCAATCGTGACGTCAACCGCGATAATCTCCGGCGGCATCGATTGCAGCGCACTTTGTCGGGCGGCGGCGAGCGCCTCCAGCGCGCGGGCAAGGGCATCGCGATGGCGTTCGCGCGAGATCACCAAATCTCCGCCGGCGCTCGGTCCGCTCAAAGATTCGAGTGCGCGCAGCAACTCGCGTTTGAGATTTTCGAGGCCATCAGCTCGCAGTGCCGAAAATGACAGGACAGGGAGCTCGATTCCTATGGCCTTCAAGTCACCGGGGCCAATTCTCGATGGCAGGTCACTCTTATTCAGGAGCGCGAGACCGATCCGGCCGCGCGCATGATCCGCAATGGCCACATCCTCCGCCGTCAAGTCCTCAGAGGAGTCGAACACCGCGAGGATGAGGTCGGCGTCCGCCAAAGAACGCTTGCTGCGCTCGATGCCGATCCTCTCGACCTCATCCATGCTCTTGCGAATCCCGGCCGTATCCTGGAGAACCACCTCAAAAGGCCCAATTTGAATAGAATCCTCGATGACATCACGCGTCGTTCCTGGAATTGGCGTTACAATCGCGCGCTCGGTCCCAAGCAGAAGATTGAGGATGCTCGACTTTCCGACGTTTGGCTTTCCGATAATTGCGGCGCGAACGCCCTCGCGCATGAGTTGCCCGCGATGATAACTGTCGTGCAGGATCGCCACGTCGGCAATGAGCTGCGCTATAGATGATGCGATCTCGCCACGCGACGGTAGCTCGATGCCTTCATCCGAAAAATCAATCTCCGCCTCGAGGTGAGCTGCGATATAAATTAGCTTCCGCCTGATTCCGCCCAGTTTCTCTGCCAATAAACCGCTTAGATGAGAAACTGCCTGCTTTAAAGCATTTTCGCTACGGGCCTCAACCAGGTCAGCGATCGCCTCCGCTTCCGTCAGATCAATTCGTCCGTTGAGGAATGCGCGCCGCGTGAATTCCCCTGCCTCGGCCATTCGCGCGCCGAGGCTCATCGCGAGGGCAGTGACTCGGCGAACCAGATAGCGGCCACCATGGCATTGCAATTCCACCACATCTTCGCCGGTCTGGCTGTGGGGCTTGGGGAAGAATACCGCCATCGCCTGATCCAAGCTCGCGCCCGTTCGCGGATCGACGATGGTGCCGAGACTCAGCTTTCTCGGTGCTAAAGTGGCTTTGTTTTGTGATTTCCAAATCGAACGGAAGATTTTCAGGCTCGAGGGACCCGACATCCGAATGATGGCAACGGCTCCGTTCCCCGGGGCGGTAGCGGGTGCAACGATGGTATCGGCGACGTACATCTATGAAAAAAGCCGTGGATTTCCTCGATAAAGTGGGTTTGTTTTTGCGCTAATCGGATCTTCCAGTAGGCTCTATTTTGGTCCTCCGGAGGGTTTGTTCTCGACGATATTGAATGAAGAGCCCAGATTTACTCGATAGTTTGGCTTCGTTTATGTAATCAGCCATTCGGGTCGCGAGTGGGTTTGTTTTTGCGTATTTGGCGGTTGCCTGCCAACCCTTCTCACCTCGCTATCCCACCATTATACAGGAAAAACAGGCTGTCGAGCGGACCGTCCTGCGGGAGCCTTCGAAACAACCCCGCATAGGTTACCACGAACGCATCGGCATCGACCTCGAGCCCGTTGCCCGACCAGTCCTGCCATCGCGCGGCGATCGGATCTTTCATCCTGGTTAGCCTCCTTTGCGAGGAAAGACCGCGCACACTTCGCACTCTCATCAACATGGCAACATTGGCGCTCGTCGAGTAGAACCAATTCGATGAAGCTGTTCCTCGCATCGATACTCACTTTCTCGACCGCGATCGCCGGGTGCGCCACCCATCAGCATTCACTCGCCAGCATCGCGGCGCCAAGTTCGACGACCTCAACCGCGGCTCATCTGCGGAGTTCCGGATGGTACCTGATGCAGCCGCCCGCGCATTACGGCAGCGTGGACACGCATGCGCTACTCGCCGATTGGCAATCGATCGCATTTTTCGATCGCTCCGCGCAATGCGACACGGCGCGTGAGCGCGGACTGTCCGCCTACGGTTCCAATCTCCCGGTTTCGGAGGCCGCGATGGTGGATTCGGTACAGTTGAGCCAGCGCCTCGCGGCATCATCGTTATGCGTTTCCGCTGACGACCCTCGCATCAACTGGTTCCACATCGTGTGGAAATAAGTTCGTCGTTCGGGTTTGTTCCGCTACAAATTGTCTTGCAGACTTCCCGGAAGCCGACTAAACGATATCTCGACCTGCATCGAAGCATGAGTGCAGCGCTGGAGACATCGAATGGGAGGATCCTCGGATGTACAAGCTATCCAGCAAACATGCGATTGCGGCCGGATTCGGAGTCCTGTTGCTCGTCGGCGGGATCTCAGGATGCAGTATGTTCTCCGCTGCCAATGCACCGGTTGATTGCAATGCTGTGAAGAATCAGGAGCAGGCCGGCATGACTGACGCCCAAATCGCTTCGGATCTCGGCGCGCAGGTCGATCAGGTCGCGGCCTGCCACGGTCCAAAAACCGCTGCTGGCCCGCAAGACTAAATAGCGGCCCGAGGAGCGCGTCCAAGCGCGCCAGCGCCGCCATCGATTTCGCTGACGATGCGGGAGGACTAAAATTCCGCGTCGAGGCACCCGCTCGTAATCGATAAACCGAGAAAATTTCTCATACAGATGATGAAAATGAAACTTCACCATGCCGCCGCTCTCGCCTTCGCCGGCTGGTATTTGATGATCGCGCCCCACCCCGGCGGCATGCGGAAGCCGTTCGACTTCAATGCTCCCTTGTCAAAATGGGATAAGAGCGAGAGCTACGATTCGAAAGCCGACTGCGAACAAGCCCGCAGCACGCGGATTTCGGAGCGCCAGGACAAATCCGACGAAATCAAGTCCCGGAAAACCAAACACATCCTTCAGCATGCGATCGAGGGGCTTCAGCACGGCCAATGTATCTCTGCCGACGACCCCCGCCTGAAGGGGCCTCAATAGTCTGGCGAGGCGGCAAGGCGCTTGCTCCGATGCCACTTCTGTGGTTCCATTGTCAGTTCGTTTCATAGAGAATCATCCTGCATATATCGCTAAATTCCCGGGCTGCACGCAGGGCCCCGAGTATCGCTAAAATTGGTCAGGTACGATGAAAAGGACTTACCAGCCCCACAATCGCCGCCGAAAGCGGACCCACGGATTCATGGCCCGCATGGCAACCCCCGGCGGACGCAACATTCTCAAGCGCCGTCGCGCCAAAGGACGCCATCGCCTGGCGATCGACATCCCGGCCAAACAGCCCGGTTGACGCATGCGCGGGGGCCCGCGAGCTTCTCGCCCGCCGACCGTCTCCACAACAGTGCTGAGTTCCGCTATCTGCAACGCCACGGAGCGCGCGTCGAAGCCGCGCATTTCGTGCTCTATGCGGGTCGGTTCCCGGGCGACGAGAAATCGCGCCTTGGGGTCACGGTCTCCAAGCGCGTCGGCAACGCGGTGATTCGCAATCGCGTCAAGCGCCGCGTACGCGAGACCTACCGCCTTATGCTGCGTGATATGCTCAAGCCCGGAATCTCGCTAGTCGTCATCGCGCGGACGGGCGCGGGTGAGTTGACCTCCACGGCGATCGGTGGCGAACTCAAAGCTGCAGCGCTCGCCATCGCGAAACGTCTATGACGACTCGATCACATTCATCCGGCCATCAGAGCATCGCGACCCGATTCGCTCTTATTCTGTTACGCGTGTATCGCGCGATCCTGTCGCCGATGATCATGGGCATCTATGGTCCGGCCTGCCGCTTCGAACCGAGTTGCTCGGAATATGCGCATCAGGCAATTGCGACATATGGCGTGATGCGCGGCAGTGCGATGGCGGCACGGCGGCTCGCGCGATGTCATCCGCTCGGCGGCCATGGGCACGATCCGGTGCCGACACGCGCACCAACAGGAATTGAGTAAGCCGCGCGTGAGAATCAAAAGGACCTCGGGGAAGGCATCATTTGGAAACCAGTAGACTGCTGCTCGCAATCCTCCTCTCGCTCGGCCTGGTCTTCGTGTACCAGGAATTTGTGCTCAAGAGGATGCTGCCGCCGCCTCCGCCGCAAAAGACCGGCGAGCAGATGCCGAGTGCGACCGCCTCGGGCGCGATGACCGCGGCCGCCCCGATTCCCGCGCCGGTAGCGCCGGTTGCCGCTGCGCTCGCGGGAGCCTCGACTGCTCCCGAGAAAACTCTCGAGGTCGACACCGAGCTTTATCGCGCGGTCTTCACCACTCATGGCGGGCGGCTCAAGTCGCTGCAACTCCGGCAGTATCGCCAGACGGCCACCCCCGACAGCCCGTTTTATGAAATGGTGCGCGCGACCGGCAACGATGAACTTCCGCTCGGCGTAACCCTCGATGAAGAAGGCAAGGCGGCCGACGATCGCGACCTCGATTACACGTCCAACATGCCGGGCAAGATCGAAATCAGCGACGGCGAGCATGCGACCATCAACCTCAGCACCAAGACTGCCGACGGCGCGATCATTGAAAAGACGTTTAATTTTATCGCCGACAAATATGCCTTCGAGATGGATGTCGCGGTCAACGCGCCCAAGCCGCCCACGAGTATCGGCCTCGCGATGATGGAGCCGCTGACCGAGCGCGGCGAAGGATACTACGACATCCCGGCGCTGCAGGCCGACGTCGGCGACAAGGTGCTCAACGAGAACGAAAAATCACTGAAGAAGGGCATCCCTCCGATGGCGGGGCGGATCGCATTCGTGGGCTTCGGCGATCGCTACTTCTTGACGGCTTTTCTGCCGCAAAGCCCGGCCACCGGCACCCTCGCGATGGAATTCCTCGGCACCGAGGCGAGCGCGCGGCTGCTGTTCCCCGGCGCCTCGAAGGTCAGCACGCGCATCTACATGGGGCCCAAGAAGCTGGAGTCGCTGGAGGCGGTCAGTCCGGTGCTGACCAAATCGATAAACTTCGGATGGGCCAGCATCCTCGCGCTGGCGTTCCTGCGGGTCCTGAAACTATTTCACATCTTCGTCCCGAACTGGGGATGGGACATAATCCTGATGACTCTCGGTCTCAGGATCCTGATGCTGCCGATGTCGATTAAGGGCCAGCGCTCGATGATTCGGATGCAGCGTCTGCAGCCGCAGATGGAGCGCTTGCGCGCGCAGTTCAAGGACGACTCCGAGCGCCTCAACAAGGAGATGGTCGACCTTTACAAGCGCAATCACGTCAACCCGGTCGGCGGATGCGCCCCGATGATCATCCAGTTGCCAGTGTTCATCGGACTTTACGAGGCGCTGCTCAACGCGGTCGACCTGCGCCATGCACCATTCATTTTCTGGATGAAGGATCTCTCAGCGCCCGACTGCTTTCCGATCGCATCGATGCCACAATTGCCCTTCATGCATTGTCACGGCATTCCGGTGCTGGTCCTGCTGATGGGCGTCAGCGCTTATTTCCAGCAGGCGATGACCCCGACTCAGCCTGACCCCAATCAGCAGCGCATGATGATGCTGTCGCCGATCATCTTCACGATTTTCTTCGTCAATTTTCCGGCTGGGCTGTCGCTCTATTATTTTGCCTCCAACGTGCTGGGAGTGATCCAGCAATTCGTGCTTAATCGCGAGTTCAAACAAGCTGCCCCTGCATCATGAGCAACAACGACTCTATCGAAATTTCGTCTGCCACCGTCGAACAGGCCATCGCCGAGGCGCTCCGTCAGCTCGGAGCCGCCGAGGACGATGTCGTCATCGAGGTTCTCGCCACGCCGCGCTCGGGATTGCTCGGCCTCGGCGCGCGCGATGCGCGGGTGCGAGTGTCACGCCGTGCCGATGTTGCCGCGACCAGCGGCGTCACCGCTCCGCCTCCCGCGCCACCGCCGCAACGGAGTCAGCCGCCGCAGGCGCAGCGGCCGCAGCAGCCGCCGCGGCGCGAAGCCCAACCCGCATCGGAGCAACCGCAATCCGAAGCTGCCGCGCCACGTCCGGCTCGTCCGCAACAACCTCAAAGGCAACCGCGCCCCGAACGCGAGCAACCGCGGTCGCGTCCGCCGCGCCAGGAACGCGCGAAGGAATCCGACCCGGATGATTTGTCGGCGGACTCGGAGATGGATGATGTCGGCGATACTCCTCGGCAGTCCGCTAATGTTGACGAGCAGGTCAAGGAAGCCTCGGCGATCCTGGCGCAGATTCTCGAGCTGATGAATGAAAAATCAGACATTCGCCGCGGCCCGGGCGATCGCGAATCGCTCGAGATTGAAATCCGTGGCGATGGTTCCGGCATTCTTATCGGGCGTCATGGCCAGACTCTCGATGCGCTGGAATACCTGCTCAACCGCATCGTCGCGCGCCGCATCAAAGATGCGATGCCGATTCTCCTCGACACCGAGTCGTATCGCGCGCGCCGCCGCGAGCAATTGCATCGGATGGCGCTCTCGATGGGTGAGCGGGCCAAGCGCGACCATGCGGCAGTGAAGCTCGACCCGATGCCGCCGCGCGACCGGCGCATCGTGCATCTCGCGCTGAAAGATGACCCGATGATCACCACTCGCTCGGCCGGCGAGGGCTTCTTGCGAACGGTTGAAATCGTGCCGGTCGATGCGCAACGCGAACGCCGCGGCGGCGGACGCGATAATCGGCGCGACCGGGATCGCGAGCGCGGCAATGAGCGGCCTCGGGAGCCGGAGCAGCGGCCTCGCGAGCGCGAACGTCCCGCGGGTCAGTCGCCGATCGGCGAGCAGGGCGGCTTCAAGCACGGCCAAAAGCGGCTGTTCTAAATCGCAGCGCGAAATTCTGGCGCTTGCCGCATCACTTCAGGTAACTAAGTCTGCATGTCGCAGGCTGTAGGGACGGGAAGATATGCGAAAAGAGCTAGCCCTCACGCGCAGAGAGTTTCTCACGGCTGGAGCTGTAGCTGTGGGAGGTCTTTTGGGAAATGCCGTTCCGCGCATCGGAAGTACCGAGGAAGGGGTGGATGAGTACTCGCTTCAGGTCGGCTACTCGGAACGGCGGCTTGGATCCTTTGCGCTTCGCACCCGAACCTATAACTCCAGCCTGCCGGGACCTCTTATGGTCACCCGGCCCGGCCACACACTTCGGGTCAAGCTGACCAACAGTTTGCCCCCGGACCCTCCAGCGACGGCACCCGCGGGAATTGACCCGCTCAACAATCCGCATGCGTTCAACACCACCAATCTGCATGTGCATGGGCTTCAGGTGATCCCGCACCTGTTTCAGCCGGTTGGTTCGATGGATCCAGCCGCGCGACTCATCGCCGTGCGTTCGGGAGAGAGCTACAAGTACGAGTTCAAACTCCCGGACGATCACCCCGCGGGGCTCTTCTGGTACCATCCGCATTATCACGGTTCCGCCGGGGTGCAGGTCGTGAACGGGATGGCGGGACTTATTCTCGTTAAAGGGCCGATCGACGAGGTACCAGAGATAGCCGCTGCTCGCGATGAACTGCTCGCGATCCAGAACCTCAAGCTCAATCCCCTCGATAAGTCTTCGACCACATGGGGTCTGGATCCGCTCGCATACCAGCCGGCCAAACTCGGGGGCTACTCACCCGAGTCCCAAGTGGAACTGATAACCGCGAACGGGAGACCGGTGATGATCATCGACCGTCGCGTCGCAAAGCCCGTCGCAACCGCGCAGCCACTTCCGGTCTACCAGATGCGGCCCGGCGAGGTCTTGCGGCTGCGCATCCTCAATGGCACCGATGGAATTTTTCTACCGCTCACGCTGCCGGGTTTCGAGGTTTATGTGATCGGACAGGACGGCATCAATCTGCTCAAACCGGAACAAGCCGGGAACGATATGAAGACCGCGATTCGGATGGCGCCGGGCAATCGCAACGAGCTGCTGATTCGCGCGCCGATGAATCCGGCCAAAGGCACGCTGCGCGCACTCGCGCAGATGGCGAAATCGCCCAAGCTGCTCAGCGAGAAGATGGGCGAGATGATGGCGGCCCCCGAGATAGCTATCGCGGCCTTCGAAGTCTCAGGTCCTCCAAAGCATATGACCATACCCGCTAAGCTGCCCACTCCCAGTCGCGAATACCCGCGGATCAGCGACGCTGAAATTGGCGCGCGGCGAACGATTACATTTACGATGACCACCGGCAGTAAAAGGATCATCGATGGTTTCGAATACCTAATCGACGGACAGCTTTACCAGGAAGGCGTGGCTGACCCCACGGTAAAAACTGGGACCGCCGAAGAATGGCGCATCGTCAACAATTCTGACGGCATCCATCCCTTTCACATCCACGTGAACTCCTTCGAGGTGATGGGACTGCCGTCGGACCCCGGGTACCATCGCATCCACGACACTATCTGGTTGCCGCCCTTTTCCAGCCTGACGATGCGCACGCGGTTCAAGACCTGGAAGGGCAAGAGCGTCTACCATTGCCACATCCTGCCGCACGAGGACTCGGCGATGATCAAGAATTTCCTGATCTCCTGATTCGTGATGGTGAGGGTGCTCGTCAGCACGCTATGCGTCATCGCGATCTTAGGTATCGGCGGCGTCTCCCGAGCGCAGGATCAAGGACCGTGGTGGACATGGTCAACCATCGATGGTGACTGGGGCGGTTATCGTCACCTCCTCGCGGACCATGGCCTGGTACTATCGGCCACAACCATTGCGGATCTGCAAGGCAATGTCTCCGGCGGCCAGCGTACCGGCTTCGCACCGGCCGATTCATCGGTGGTGGCCCTCGATGCCGATCTCAAACAGCTCGTAGGCCTCGATGGACTGCTCTTCCATACCGAGTTTGTTAACGTAGAAGGCCAGGATCTTTCCACCAAGACGCTCGGTAACGTGCTTCAGGTTGCAACCGCCTTTGCCCAGCAAGGTTATTATCTCGGCCAGATGTATGCGCAGCAGAAGCTCTTCGATGATAGGTTGACGTTGCAGGCTGGCCGGATGACCACCGCGAATAATTTCGCGAGTCTCGCGGTCTTCGGCGACTACGTATCATTTGCGAATAACCCGATTCCGGTAAGTCTCACCAATAACACTATTTATTTCACCAGCCTGCCCGCAGTGACGTGGGCTGCGGTATTAACCGTCGCTCCTATCGAGCCGATCGCCTTAGCCGCTGGAGTCTATGACACGAACCTTTCGTCGGCGCAGCCTTACGCGTCCGACCACGGCATAAATTTCTCTTTCGACGAGAGTCGTGGTCCGATGGAGGTCGCTCAATTGACGTACAACCTCAACCACGGCGCGGACGATACGGGTTTGAGCGGTACTTATGACATCGGCGGGTTCTATTCGGGCGCCAATTACCAACCGGTGTCGGGTAAAGGTACGAAGAACGGCAATTATGGTTTTTATCTTCAAGCTCAACAGATGATTTACCGCTATGGTGGCCCCGGTAGCGACATAGGTCTGACTCCGTGGTTTTCTGTCGCCTACAATCCCGAGCAACGGATCAATCAGCTTCCACTGCTGGTCATGATAGGAGCCACCTATCATGGTCTGATACCGCGGCGCGCTGACGATAGCATCGCGATCGCTTTATACTATGGGAAGCTCAATCTCTCATCTCCGATTGCATTTGCGAGTGCGGTAACCGCGACCACTACGACGACCACCCCTCATTCGGTCGAGAAAGTTCTGGAGATCGACTACACCTGCTGGGCGACCCCGTGGCTGGCCATCACGCCTGACCTGCAATACATCCTCAATCCCGGCGGAAGCAGCAGTAGCAGGAACGCGGCGGTACTCGGCGTTCAATTTCAGGTACTGTTCTAGGAGCAATGGCGATCATACCTCGACGAAGGAGCTACTTCCTGGCCATGCTGGTCTTTCTGTTCGGCTATTGGACTTCAGCCGCCGGGGCGCGGCCGGCGAGGCCTGGCACTTTGGCACCCAAAGGACGTCTCTACATCTTTCGGACGATCAGATCATTCGGCGCCCACATCGATGACTATGTGACTGTCAATGGAAAATCGGTGGCGAGAGTTAGTCCTGGGAACGGCTTCTACTGCGAGGTAGATCCGGGTGACTACGTCGTCAGTATTGCTCGCCACAAGACTCAGCCACTCAAAGTGTCGGTAACAGCGGGAAACGATCAATACGTTTGTGTGATGCTTCACCAGCAGGATGGGACGGCACCTCGCAAAGGTGCACCACCTTCCGATCAGTCATTCGATATTCGATTGCTGGAACCTGGCTACGGCGCGGAGCGGATAGCCCAATATCACATTACCCATGCGAGCTGTCAGCCTTAATCTCATTTCAGATACTGATCGAGAAATGACAACGTGCGCGACCAGGCATCCTCGGAGGCTTCCTGATCGTAACCGGGCGCGGCGCGGAAATTAAACCCGTGTTCCACCTCCGGGTAGACATGAATCTCGCTCGCCTTCTGATGCTTCGCGATGACGTTGTGCAAGTGGATCGAGTCGGTGACATGCGCACGGCTGTCTGAGTCGCCTTGCAGAATCAGCGTCGGAGGAAAATTCGCAGCCTGAGCGACCGCATCTTCGACCTTCGGATTTGAAAATCCATAGTAGTCGACAATTGCGTTGATAGTGTTCGGATTCAGCGCCGCCGTAATCACCGCAAGGGTGCCGCCGAAGGAAAATCCCACCAGGCCGAGGCGTGTGGTATCGGCTTTTGGATTGGCCGCCAGGGACGCGCGCGCCGCGATTAGCTCGCGCATCCAGGTCTCATCGGGGATGGGAATTTCCGGCGCGAGGCTCACCGCCGATTTTATCGCGAGGTCGCGGCAGTTCGGCGCACCCGCCGAGCCGTAGTATTCGATGAACATGGTGTAGTAGCCGCGCGCGGCGAGCCCCAGGCACATCTGCCGAAACTCGCCGGCGCCGAAATTCTCCGGCGCGCATCCATGGAGGAACATCACCACCGGATGCTTGCCGGCGGATTTCGGAACGCAATGGAGCTCGTCGATTTTCTCGCCATTGAAGAGAAAATGTCCTCGCTCCGGCTCGCTCCTGGTGGCAGCCGGCTCGCCGTTCGCGCCACCAGCATTGACGGGCGCGGCGGCCAGGTGGAGAGCAAAGGTTGCGGCAATCAGAACCGCGGCGCATCGAACGCGCCAACCGAGACCAGTCATTCGATGGCCAGTGTACTCGGAAAGCGACTCGCGGTCAGGCGGTAACGTCTTCTGAGGAGAGTCTTATCGAAAAAATGCCGTCAAGGTCCGATCCCTGGCGGCATTTCTGTACTAATTGTAGCAGCTGACTAGGAAGCGGATGCGGCCTTGGCCTGCCCCAGCAGCTTCTCGGCAATCTCCTGATGGTGCTTGAGCTTCGGCAGCAACTGCGCAATGAGCTCCTTGACCTTCGGATCGCTGGTCGAGTTCATCGCCTCGGTAAGTTTGTCGATATCATGCTGATGGTCCTTGCTCATTGCTTCGAGGAAATCGCGATCGAAGGTGTTGCCGCTGACATTCGCGAGCATCTCCTTCACCGCTCCATCGTGGTTCTGCTTCTTTTCGAGATCGGTGCTGGGTGCCGCGGGCGGCGAGAGTTGTACATTCAACTCGCGTGCGACTGCGGTGACCTTGCGATCGGCCGCGCTATGGTCGTGGGCAAGGGTTTTGCCGAAATTTCGGACCCCCGCGGTCGATCCTTTTTTCTCCGCCATCATACCGACTTCCACCTCGGCCTGATCGGTCTCGTGAATCTCGGAAAGTATGTCGGCCGGAGTACCCGCGGGAGCGCCGGCAACCAGCGTCTTAGCCTGTGCGGCGGTATCGCTCAAGGCGGACTTAGCCTTATCGGTCATCGTCTGCGCGTTTGATACAGCCGGGTACAAAGCCATCGCAGTCACGGCGGTCATGATGGGAAGGTAGCGGCCAAAACGATCTTTCTTCATGTCAGACTCCAGAGTTAGAGGTGGTCGAGGTTTCCAAAGTCAGCGCGCACGGAAGCGGTAGAAATTCCGCAGAACTCGGACTTCAGACGTAGAACACGCGCGATGAATTCAATTCCGCCATCGTTCAGTCGCAATTCCGACCGAACCACGTTCGGCATAAAAGAAAACTGGCGCGACCTTCGAGGCCGCGCCAGTTTGGTTAGCAGGTTTCGCGCGTAAGCTTAGAAGCTGGCCGCACGTACCATCGCGTCGGTGGTGAAGAAGCTCTTGTCCACCGCACCCATGTTGATGTACCAGCACTCGCGTTCCGGCGTCTCGACGCCCGGCAGGTAGCACATCGTGCCGAGGCCGGACTGCACGTCGGTTGAAACCGCGCCGACGACAAACGAGCGCTTGAACGGATAGATGGCGACCTTGGCGTCCGGAACCGGACGATCGCGCGTCGCCAGCCAGTAGATGTGGCTGCGGAAGAGCTTGCCGCTACGATCATAGGTATCGATGTAGGGCTCGAACCACATTTCGCTGTCGAGATAAATGACGGTGCGCGAGTCGATCGCGTTGATGCGGCTGCGATCCGGCAGCGCTTCGATCACATACATATGGCGCATTTCCCAATCTTCGGGGCAGGCGCTGGTGCCGCCGTCAGTGGCGCAGCGCTGCTCAGGCGAGTGCGCGGCATGAGCGCATCCCAGCATGTTCTTCTCGCCCAGGAATTTGTAGTTGTACTGCTCCGTCTTGGGATTGAAACCCGAGTAGTGGTCAGGATCCCATGAATGCGCGGAGGTTCCCGATGCGGTCGAGGAGCTCATGATGGACTCGTTGATACGACGAATACGGCGCGAGCCGGCGTCCAAACTCCAGATGTCATCGCCGCGACGCGGATCAGCGTAGCGCCAGCGAATGAAGCCGGTGCCGCGAATTTCCTGGGGCGCAAGAATCGGATAGAGCCCGAAGACCCAGTAGCGGCCAGTGGTCTTGAAATCGGGGTCGGTCGGCAGCGGTTCGACTTCGGTGCGTCCAACCAGATCGTAACCGGCATAGTGGCCGATCTGGAAGTACTCGATCTGTTGGGTCTGCGGTCCGCTCTTGGTGAAAGCGGAATCGCAATCGTAGAAGCGCAGATCATAATCATCGGAGGTGATCGGACGGAACACGTTGTTCCACACGACCTTGTTCGCGACCCACGGATCGTTGGGATCGATCAAGGGGAACGGCTGTCCGGCAACATAACCGATGATGCTGCGGTGGTCGTTGCTGAGCCGAACCTGCGCGGAATATTTTTCCGTCGCGTCTTTGTACGGTGGTGGCCAGTCAATTCGCGAGGTCGGGACGATCTTCATCGTCATCCCATGCTCGACCTTATAGTTGACGCCAGGGGAGACGAGGTCTCTTACCTTGGCCGCATTTTCCGGGGTTATGAAATCCCCGGGCTTAACCTGGGCAAACGCCGAGGCTCCCATCATCAGGGACAGTGAGAGGGCGACCAGCGCAGCAATTGTGCGTTTGGTTCCCCTGACCAAATCGAACCGCATAAGCAGACCTCCGATCAAAAATTAACTCATCTGGGCGCGACATTAGGTCTCAGGGGTATGAATGTCAACGCAACTTCTTTAGTCATAATTCTTTACTTTTAGCCATATTAGGATGGGTACTGTATAGCATTAGAGTGAGTAATCATAAAAAATGGCGCGACCTCCTAAGAGGCCGCGCCATTTACGCGAATAACTCGGTTTTTGGCCTTAGAAGTTAGCCGCGCGCACCATCGCATCGGTGGTGAAGAACTGCTTGTCCACCGCGCCCATGTTGATGTACCAGCATTCGCGTTCCGGCGTCTCATTGCCTGGCAGGTAGCACATCGAGGCGAGACCCGACTGCACATCGGTGGCGCAAGCGCCTACCACGAAGGAACGCTTGAACGGATAGATAGCGACCTTCGCATCTGGAACCGGACGATCGCGTGTCGCGAGCCAGTAGATGTGATTGCGGAAGAGTTTGCCGTCGCGATCATAAGTATCGATGTAAGGCTCGAACCACATTTCACTATCCATGTAGATGACAGTGCGAGAATCGAGCGCGTTGACTTTGCTGCGATTCGGGACCGCCTGGATGATGTACATGTGGCGCATTTCCCATGCCTCGGGGCATGCGCTGGTACCGCCATCGGTGGCGCATCGCAACTCTGGTGAATGCTCCGCGTGTACGGTTCCCAGCATGTTCTTCTCGCCCAGGAACTTATAGTCGTACTGCTCGGTCTTGGGATTGAAGCCCGAGTAATGATCGGGATCCCATGCGTGCGCGGAGGTTCCGCCCGCGGTGGTCGAGGAGCTCAGGATCGACTCGTCAACGCGGCGAACGCGGCGTGAACCGGCGCCGAGACTCCAGGTGTCGTCGCCCTTCTTGGGATCAGCATAGCGCCAGCGGATGAAGCCGGTGCCGCGAATTTCCTGGGGCGCCAGCAAAGGATAAAGGCCGAATAGCCAGTAGCGTCCAGTGGTCTTGAAATCGGGATCGGTGGGCAGCGGTTCGACCTCGGTACGGCCGACGAGGTCATATCCCGCATAGTGGCCGATCTGAAAATATTCGATCTGACCGGTTTGGGGTCCCTTCTTCTCAAATGAAGAATCGCAGTCATAGAAGCGCAGATCGTAATCGTCAGTGGTGATGGGACGGAACACGTTGTTCCATACGATCTTGCTGGCGACTTCAGGATCGTTGGGATCGATCAACGGGAACGGCTGTCCCGCGACATAGCCCACGATGCTCTTGTGATTCTGGCTCAGGCGGACCTGGGCGGAATATTTTTCCGTCGCATCCTTGTACGGAGGCGGCCAGTCAACGCGCTCGGTCGGCGTGATCTTCATCTGCATCCCGTGCGTGACTTTGTAATAGACGCCTGGTGATACCAGGTCCTGAACCTTCGCCGCATTATCGGCGCCGACCATATCGCCCGGTTTTACTTGCGCATGGCTTGGTACGCTGATGAGCGCGGATAGTACCAAGGCCGCGGCGGTCGCCATCGTAAGAGACGACAATCCCTTGTGCCTTCGCATAACTCTTTTGATTTCTCCCGAATGGAACTGGCGGCTTGTTGATACAAGTCCGCATGTTTGGACTGTATGAAGGTAAGGTTGACTCGTATTTTAAGTCAATGCAGTTCCTGCTTGAGCACATACCGTTCGTTCAATTCGCGATGTAGCAAGGTGATACATGGGCCGAAAAAACCGCGCCTTTTAAGGCCGATCTGCGGTATCTCATAAGTGACCGATAAGCTGACCTTCTGAATTTTTAATGACAATTTATGCGTCGATTTTTCCCATTTTCAGCCCCTCCGATTCGTTTCCAAACCCATGTCCCCCAAGGAGAAAAAGAAACCGGCCCATCACATTCGCGATGAGCCGGCGTTAACGGAAACTTAGCTATTAGAAACTATGCGTTGGGATCTAAGCCCCACTTCTTTTTGTTCGCCGCAACTTCATCCGCATTAGGATGCTTGCCCTGTTCGAATGCTTTCACCTTGAACTGATCCTTCAGTTCCAGGAGCGCGTGATTCAGCTCGATGTCGGACTTGAACACCTCCGGCACCGCGGGCTCTTCGAAGATCGCCTGCCACGGGCACTCCGGCTCGCACGCGCCGCAATCGATACATTCATCGGGATCGATGTAGAGCATGTTGGGGAACTTCTCTTTATCGGAGCCCACGTATTCGTAGATGCAGTCGACCGGGCAAACGCTCACGCATCCGGTATCGACGCAATCGATGCATAGTCGGGTAATCGTCCACGGCATTGGGTTAATGTCCTCTCTTGTGGGGCGTGTTTTTCTAACCTATATGGAGCGCTCGGCCTTGCAAAGTTCCGCGCCAAATATCGCTTTCCGCGCGCAAAACCTCAAGTACAATAGGGACGGTTGCCGGCGCAGGGAAGAGGCGCGCCCCAGGCCGCCACTGACATTCAATCCGAGGAGTTCGCCGAGGAGTTCGCATCATGAGTGAGCAGCAGCATCGCGGTCCGCACCGCACTGAAACCGACAGCATGGGCGCCATCGAGGTCCCCGCCGATCGCTACTGGGGCGCGCAGACCGAGCGCTCGCTGCTGCACTTCGCGATTGGATTCGATCGCATGCCGCGCTCCGTCATCCGCGCCTTCGGCCTGCTCAAGCGCGCCTGCGCCGAGGTCAACCAGGAGCTCGGCAAGCTTCCTGCCGAAAAAGCCCGGCTGATGGTGCAGGCCGCCGAGGAAGTCGTCGAGGGCAAGCTCGATGATCATTTTCCTTTGCGCATCTGGCAGACCGGCTCCGGCACGCAGACCAATATGAACGCGAACGAGGTCATCTCCAATCGCGCGATCGAGCTCGCCGGTGGCACGATGGGATCGAAGAAGCCCGTTCATCCCAACGACGACGTCAACATGGCGCAGTCCTCCAACGATACGTTTCCGACCGCGATGCATATTGCCGCCGCCGAGGAGATAAACTCGCATCTGCTGCCCTCGCTCAAACGCCTCATCGATGCATTGCGCGCAAAGACGGCCGAATTCGAGTCCATTATAAAGATCGGCAGGACGCATCTTATGGATGCGGTCCCGTTGACGCTGGGGCAGGAGTTCTCCGGCTACGTCGCGCAGCTCGAATACGATCTGCGTCGCATCGAGGAGGTTCTCCCCGACATCTATGAGCTCGCGATCGGCGGGACTGCCGTCGGCACCGGGTTAAATACGTACCCGCAATTCGCCGAGAAGGTTTCTGCGCGCATCGCGAAGCTGACCGGCCTGCCGTTCAAATCGGCGCCCAACAAATTCGCCGCGCTCGCCTCGCACGATGCGCTCGTGTTCGCGTCCGGCGCGCTCAAGACGCTCGCCGCCTCGCTGATGAAGATCGCCAACGACATCCGCTGGATGGGCTCTGGCCCGCGATGTGGTCTCGGCGAATTGAGCCTGCCCGAAAACGAGCCGGGCTCCTCGATCATGCCCGGCAAGGTGAATCCTACCCAAAGCGAGGCGATGACGATGGTATGCATCCAGGTCATCGGCAACGACACCGCGATTTCGGTCGCCGGCTCGCAGGGAAACTTCGAGCTCAACGTGTTCAAACCGATCATCATCCACAACTTCCTGCATTCGACGGTGCTGCTCGCGCACGCCTGCGACGGCTTCCGCCGCTACTGCGTCGAAGGCATCATTCCGAATCGCGAGAAGATCGCCGAATATGTCGACCGCTCGCTGATGCTGGTGACGGCGCTGAGCCCGCACATCGGCTACGACAAGGCGGCGAAGGTGGCGAAGCAGGCGCACCTCGATGGGACGACCTTGAAGGAAGCGGCCGTCGCGCTGGGCTATTTATCGGCAGCGGATTTCGATCGCATGGTGCGCCCCGAAAAGATGCTCGGCCCCGAGTGACGCACACTGCTAAATGATCATGGCGCCAATTCCGGATTTCACAAGGCGCCAACTGCTTACGGGTGAGCGGATCATCTGGCTCGGAAGATCACGAGTCTTTCGAGTAGTGCTCTACACTGCGGCGACCATCGCCGCCGTGGCAGCTTTTTTCATTTGGGCATTTCCTCGGCCCGTCAACATTTTCGGCATCGGTCTGGTGGTCTCGGTCGCACATACCCTCCTCGTTCAGCTCGACGCCCATTACGTGTTGACCGATAGCCGAGTGATTACCATCAACCGGATTCTTCCGCCGCGTTGCGTATTTATAAATCTGATCGATGCTTTCGGTGCTCCGATTCCGATCAAGCTCGGCTGGATCGACGGAATACGCTTCGGCGGGTTGCTTCCGCGCCAACAGACCTTCCGCAACTGGTTTGTCGGTGGACCAGTCACAAGCCTGTCTTTACGCGCCCTCGAAGATCACCAAACGGTCTATGATTTGGCGCTTTCCGCGCAGCGCGCCGCCCTTACTTCGGCCACCAGGACGGCATAGATGCTTGACCCGGCATGATGAGGCATAATCGCGGCGGGAGGCGCACGGTTTGGGGGGCTCGGAGAAGATAAGCATCTCGGGAAAGACCGGGGTTCGAACACTCCTCGCGATCGCGGGCGGGATTTTGCTCCTCGCCAATTGCGCGCTCGCCCAGACGAAAAATCGCCTGCTCTATACGCCCGATGTTCCCGGTAAGCCCATCCCGGTCGAGATCGAGCTCGAAATCGAAAACATTCCCTTGATCGACGAGGTCCCCGAGCGCTTCGCCATCGACGGCGATCTCCTCGCAACCTGGAACGATCCGCGCCTCGCATACCAACGAGCCTCTCCGGGGGAGCCCGACAAGATTTATGAGATCGGCACCATCTGGATGCCGTCAATCGATATGCTCAATGCGGTGACGCCGCGCGACACGCGCTACCAGTCGTTGACGGTCTCTCCCGATGGCACCGTGCATTACGCGGAGCGTTTTCACGCCGCGTTGTCGTCGCGGTTCATGCTGCGCAAATTTCCCTTCGACGAGCAGTCGCTCAATATTCACCTGAGCCCGTTCATCGACGATGTCAGTGGCGAAACGCTCGGCATCAGCTCGGAGCACAGCGCCATCCGTGCCGAGGAACGCGCCTACAATTCATTGGCGCAGTGGGAGATCGGTGCCATCACCGCGCGCACCGGCAGTCTGCGTCAGTTCAAAAAAGATGTGAGCGAGGTCGTGTTCAGCATCCACGTCAAGCGGCACTATGGTTTCTACCTCTGGAAGGTGTTCTTGCCGCTGCTGCTGATGGTGTTTCTCTCGTGGTCGGTGTTCTGGGTCGATCCGTTCGACCTGTCCAATCAGGTGCAGATCGCGGTGACCACGATTTTGACCGTCATCGCATTTGCCTTCGCGATCTCCGCGACGATGCCGCGGGTGCCCTACATCACCTTCATCGATGCGTTTTTCCTGACCTGCTACGTGTTCGTTTTCATCGCGGTGGTCGAGTTGATGACGGTGCATACCACTCATCGGCGCAGCGGGCCCGAGGTCAGCAAGCGCATCCGTCGGATTTCGCGATGGCTGGTCCCGGCCGCCTACTTCACGACGCTCGCTATTTTGTCCTTCGATTTTCTTTCCCAGTAACCGCGCACAGCCCGAAGAGATAGCCGAAATCGCGAGAGAGAATGCCTTAACGACGCGGTTCGTCGGATGGCATCGCACGGAGCCTGCGCTGTTCACGTGCTCTTCGAAAAGGCGCCAGGCGCGCGCGCATCTGTTCGAGAATCTCGAGCTTTTGCGCGAAGGAAAGCGCGGCCAACTCTTTCCGGCCTTCCGCCTTCCGGGCGAGGATATCGGAGATGTCGGGATAGCTAGGTTCGCTCATTCCAAATCCGGTAGTCCGGTTTGTGCGCGGAACTTGCCCCAAGCTTCCAACAAATTATGTCGTTCCAAAACACCCTTCAGTCGCTTCCAGTCTAACGCCTTCTCCTCCACGAAGCGAAGGATTCGTTCGCGGTCCTTCGCACGGCCGACCGTCAGCGCGGTTGCCACGAGATGTTCGGCAGTGAGTATCCTGACCTGACCTTGATTGGAGCGGTTCCTGTCTCAGCCTGAAGCTGCGCCTCGACCGCCTGATCGAGGCTCTCTGCATCCAACGAGTTAGCCACAGGAAGAAACTGAACCGGCCATCCTTCGACAACGATGCCTTCTTTCCTAAACTCGGCGTATCCTAGACTCGCCAGATGAGAGATCAGCGGTGCCAGAGTCACGATTCCGCTTCTCTTGCTTGTGAGATCGTCAACCGAGATAAGAACGTCGAGATCTTCGGTGACGGTAGGTTCAATGTAATTGAGCGTCGCGACTGCGCCTGCGACCGCATAGTTGAGAATGACCCCGGCTTCCACCATCTGGTTGATTACTTGAAAGGCGCGGGTGATCTCTGCCATGGCCAAACCACTATACACGCGATGAACGGTCCTCGCGCGCCGGTTAGCTCGGTGAAATAATCATTCCGCGATGCGGGAACGCGATCTCAAGGCGCTGGAGTTCGACAAGGTGATGACGCTGGTCATGGGCATGGCCGCGTCCGAACCCGCGCGCGAAGTTCTCTCGCGCGTGCGCCCGGCGGTCGATACCGAAACGGTGCGCGATCGCCTGCGCGCGACCGCCGAGATGGCCGAGTTGCGCCAGCATACCGGCTCGATTCCGATGCAGGAGTTTTCCGACCTGCGCGGGTTGTTCCTCGCCGCGGCGCGCGAGGGCGCGATCCTCAATGGCGAATCGCTGGTGAAGATTCGCGACTTCGTGTTGTCCTCGCGCCACGTACAGAGTTTCATCCGCTCGCGGGTCGAGCCGTTCCCCCATGTCGCGGCGATCGCGGCCAATCTCCTCGCGCCCAAGGAACTCGCCGACGCGTTGCTCAAAGCGCTCGCCGATGACGGGCAGTTGCTCGACGATGCGAGCCCGCTGCTGAATCGGTTGCGCAATCGGCTGCGGGCCGAACGCGTCGAACTCGAGGCGCGCCTGCTGCGCTCGCTCAATCAGCCGGGTATGGAAGGTTTCATTTCCGATCACATCGTCACCCTGCGCAACCATCGTTTCGTGCTCCCGCTCAAGCTGAATTACACCGAGAAACTCGCGGGCATCGTGCAGGATCGTTCGGTCTCGGGCGAAACGCTGTTCGTCGAACCGATGTGGGCGGTCGAGCTGAACAACCACCTGATGATGCTGGAGAGCGAGGTCGAGGCCGAGGAGCATCGCATCCTGATGCAGCTTTCCGCGATGGTGCGCGGCTACTCCAACGAGCTGCATCTCACCTTCGATGCGATGGTTGCACTCGACGCGCTGAACGCGCGCGCGATTTTCGCCGAACGCTTCGAGTGCAGCGAGCCGGCAATCAGCTCCGGCGAAATTGAGTTGCTGGAAGCGCGGCATCCGCTGCTGACGGTCGCGGTGCGCGATGTAGTGCCAATCGATTTGCGCATCCCCGCCGATCATAAGGGCATCGTAATTTCGGGACCGAACACCGGCGGCAAAACCGTCTCGCTGAAAACGCTCGGCCTGTTCGCATTGATGGCGCAGTCCGGCCTCCTTATCCCGGCACGGCCGAGGAGCAAGATCGCGGTGTTTCGCAGTTTGTTCGCCGACATCGGCGACGAGCAATCGATCGAAACCAGTCTCTCGACGTTCTCCGCGCATATCGCGAACCTGTCTGAAATTGTACGTTCGCTGGCCGAACCAGCACTCGTTATCCTCGACGAGCCGGGCGCGGGCACCGATCCTGCCGAGGGCGCGGCTCTAGCGATTGGGCTCATCAATCATCTGGCGGCACGCCGATGCCTGGTCGCCGTCGCGACTCATTCAACTACAGTGAAGCTGCACGCCTACTCGCGATCCGACTTCGAAGTCGCGGCGGTGGACTTCGATCCCGACCGCCTCGTGCCGCTCTATCGCCTCAAGCCGCACACCATCGGGCAGAGCTATGGCCTCGTTGTCGCGCGACGTCTGGGGCTGCCCGAGGAGATCATCAAAGGCGCGCAGGCCGCGATGGGCGAGAGCACCATCGAGCTGGAGACCGCCATCGAACGCCTCGAACAGCAACGCACCGTCCTGGAAGAAGAAGTCCTGCGCGCTCGGGAACGTTCCGCAGACCTCGCGGAGCGTCAGCGCGAGGCGGCTGCTAACGAGGGACGCACGCGCGAACGCTTCGAGCGCGAGCGCAAGCGGCTTCGCGATGAGGTCACCGGCCTGATGACGGATTTTCGCCGCGAGGGCGACGAACTCCTGAAAGAAATCCGCAGCGGCACCAAATCGCGACGCGACCTCACGCAATTCCAGGCGCGGGTCGCCGAGAGACTCGAGGCTGCGGCACCAATCCCTCGCGATGAAGAACCCGACGCCGACCAGTCGCCACTCAAAGTGGGAGATACCGTCGAGTTGGGCGGCATCCGCGGCGAGCTGGTGGTGATGGAGCCGGGCAAGGCGGTTATCACTCGCGGAGGCTTGCGCATCGAGGTGTCGCCGGAGCGGTTGCGCCGCGCAAAGGCCGAATCCGTCGCCGCCGATGCTCGCGAGCGCCGCGCGCTGCCCTCGGTCACCGTCAGCTCAGGTGCAAGCGAGCGGGAGGAGTTGAATCTCATCGGGATGCGCACGACCGAGGCGCTGCGCAAGCTCGAGGAATTCCTCGATCAGGCATACCTCACCAATCGCAAAGAGGTACGTATCATCCACGGCATCGGATCGGGAGCGCTGCGCAAGGCGGTGCTCGAATACCTCAGCACTTCGCCTTACAGCTCGGAATATCATGAGGCGGAACCGCATCATGGTGGCGCCGGCGCCACGGTCGTCCAGCTAAATCTGTAGCCACTCTCAGTTGAACAATCCTTTCAGCTGATCGAGTGGGTTCTTGCCCTTCTTGCCGCCGAAGAGCTTATCCACCACGCCTTTGCCGGTCTGACGGAAGAAATGGCCGGTCGCGTTTTGCGCCAGTGTCGCGAGGTCCGGGGAGACATCGGGCTTCGGCAACCTGCCGCTAATCCTGAGCGGAATATCCACCTGCCCATCGTTGTTGGTGATGTAGACGACGTTGTGTTTCGCGTCGACGATTTCCTTGCTGAACTCGCGCGTCAGCAGCGCGTGCCCGCTAATGTCGAGATTCTTGTCCAGGTCGAACCATCCCGCGCCGGTCATCCCGTAATCCGCCGCCTGGACCACCAGGTCGCGGGTGCTGATGCGAATCCCATTGAGCACGAAGGTCAGGCTCGCGGTATCTATGTCGGTATCGGCGTTGTTGAACAACTCGGGGTGGCGCTTCATCAGGCTGGCGGGAATCAAATCGCCGATTTCCGGAATGCCCTTGGTCTTGTCGAGCGCGATGCGGATGAGATTGACGCCGACCAGTTTTCCATTGCGCACCGCCGCGCGGCCACTTCCCTTCAGGGTGGGCTTGATGTCATCGAACCTGGTTCCCCGTCCGGAAACCTGCACTTGCGTGTCGACGCTGCCGCGGAACATCGCGGCCGACTTCGGATCCTGCACCATCAGCGCCTGCTGGATATCGACATCGTTGGCATTCAGGTCCAGGGAGAATTGCGCGGACTTTTCGAGTGTAACCGTACCGCTTCCGGCGACGTTGCCATTGAAGACCGCCACTTTGAATGACTGGATGTCGGCTCGCTGACCGTCCGTCGTGGCGGCCAGGCTCAGGTCCTTGAACGCGGCATTCGCGATGTTCCCCTCCGCGATCGATACCTTGGCGGTGCCGGCGGGCAGCTTGGGCAATGGCTCCGACTGCGTAATGCTTCCCGCCGCGATGACCGTGCTGAGGTATTCGTCCACCGGCCGGTCCGGCACCACATCGTTGGGCTTAACCTTGTCGATGGAAAAATTGTAGGTCGCCTTCAACGGTTGCAGCGAACTCGCAGTGAGCGTGGCGGTAGCGTGTCCGTCGCCGACATCGAACTTGAGCGGGCCGACATTGGCCGCGTTACCATCCAGCTTGATGTCGCCGTTGAGGCTGCTGACGAGCGCCTTCTTCGCATCAGGCAGCGATACTGCCACATCAGCGAGCGAGACCGTGCCGTGCGCGCTCGGCTGCTTGTTCGCCATCTGCACGTCCGAATGCACTTCGACATGACCCGAGGCCTCGTATTTCTGCAACGCCGGCACCATCCTCGCCAGCGAAGCGATATCGAAGCGATTGGTGTCGATTCTCGCGCCGAGGTTGCCGCCATCCATTTTGATGTTGGAGACCTTCGCCTCGAGGTCTGCCAGTTGCACATCCGCCTGCGCCACCTCGATGGTCGTATCAGTCCGCGACCCATCGGCGCTGACTTTGAGTATGACCGACGCGGGTTTGTCGAAGAGGTCAGCCCACGCGATGCGATTGCCGGTCAGATCGCTTTCCACATGAAACTTGACCGCCGCGGGCGTGCCGTCAGCATTCGCCCGGAATGAAACCGGATCGGGCACCGAGAGCGCGTCGGGAATCGCCTTGCCGATGGAGCCGATCGCGCGCAGCTTCGCGATATCGAGGGGACCGACTTTTTCCTCGATGGCGAAATGCGCGTCTTTCAAATCCAGACTGGCGCCCGACGCGAGCGGACCTGCTGTCCCGGAAATATCAACATTCTGCTTGTCGGACAGAACGGCCAGCTTGAGCGCGAAGTCGAAAGCGCGAGTGACCCGAAAATCCTTCACTGACAGATCGACGTCATTGATACTCACGGTTTGCGTGTTCGCGCCGCGCTCCTCGTACACGATTATGCCGTTATCGACGAGGAGGCTTTGCACATACACCGCCGCGAGATTGTCACCGCCGCCGCTCTTCCTGGGCTTCGCGGTCATCGCGCCATTCTCCGATGTGATAGGCGCTTCCTGGATCGATCCTGGCGGCGGATTTTCCACTGGCGGTGGCGGTTCCTTTTCGGCCGCCGATTTTTTGCCGATGGTCGAGACGTTGAGCTCGCCCCGCTCGGTCCGAATGATGCGCACCACCGGGTTTTTCACCGTCACCTGGCTGACGTGGATGCGCCGCGACAACAGCGGCAGCAACTCCACCTTCGCGGAGGCCTCGCTCGCCTCGACGAACGGCCGATCCGAGAGCGAAGGGTCGTCATCGATTTTCAATTCGGTCAGCTCCGCCACCAGGCCCCATCCCAGCGACGCCTTGATGCTTCCCACTTCGACCTTGCGCCCGAGCGCATCGCTAACCTTCTGCAATAGCTCGGGCTGGCGTTCGGCAATAATCGAATTGAGGTTGCGTGCCGCATAGATCAGGACTGCGGCGATGACGATGACGACCACCGCGACCACGGCGCCGACAATCATTACGGCCTTTTTCATGCGAGCTCCGGTTGCGACAGGTAAAAGCGCCCAACGCGACGAGTCTAGTCGAATAGCGTCACTATCTCACGCGTTTCCGATACAATTTGTTCGGCTCACCAGGATCTTCACATTATGGCGAAGAAGAAGAAAAACTTCCGGCGCGGGGTCGAAGAAGATGACGATCAGATCCCGAAGCAAAAGCCGGTGTCCTTCTCACCGTTCAAAGATCTCAAAAAGATGCTGGCCGACAAAGCCGCCGAAAACGGCAAGCAAGCGCTTCCCCTCCGGCAACAACCTGTCGTCAAAGCAACTTTGAGAAAGCCGGTCGTTCAATCCTCGCCGCCTGCTCCGCCACCGGAGGTCATCGACGAGGACGCCATCCTGCGCGAGGCCTATGCCGGTGTGCGTCCGCTTGGCGCCGCGCCGACCGGGCATCGCATGCCGGTGGTGCCGGAAGTCCATCGTACCGTGGTCAGCGAAGAGGCCGAGGTCCTCGCCGCGCTGTCGGACCTGGTTTCCGGCGTGGGGAATTTCGACCTCACCGAGACTGACGAATATGTCGAAGGCGCGCGAGTCGGCCTCGATCCGCGCTTGCTGACCCGGCTGCGGCGCGGCGAGTTCGCGGTGCAGGATCACATCGATCTCCACGGCATGATTCAGCCCGACGCGAAACTCGCGCTGCAACAGTTCGTCATCAAGTCCGTAGGCAAGGGGATGCGCACCGTTTTAGTGGTGCACGGCCGAGGGCTCGGCTCCCCGGGAGGGCGCCCGATCCTTAAGCATGCAGCGGCACAATGGCTGTCCCATGGCGAGATTGGCGCGCATGTTCACGCCTTCGCCACCGCGAAGGCTCAGGACGGTGGCGCGGGTGCGATGTATGTCCTGCTCCGTCGCGATCGCCGCCGCGCCGCCTTCGATGTGCTGCAGGGCGCGAAACGCCGCGACTAGAGCGACCAATTCCCTATGGTGAAGGTTCAGCCTGCTGCGTCTCCACTATCCGAAGACACCGGCTGAAGCCCGTGCCACCGAAAATCGGAATCCATAATCGCGCGAAGACGCGCGCTGAGTAAGGTCCCGCTCCAGCTCGCCCACCGGGCGCGGGTTAGGAGCCAAATTGCGGGGTATTTTCGTGCGTGATACCTTTTAGAACTCGCGTTTGAGGACATCTCCGCTATAGCCATGCGAATCGGGATCATTTCCGACACCCATATCCCCGAAGCCTGCGAGCATCTGCCGCCCGCGGTGTTCGAGGTTTTTCGCGGCGTCGATTTGGTGATGCATGCCGGCGACGTCTATGTGAATCGTGTCCTTGATGAGCTCTCGGCCATCGCGCCGGTCATTGCCGCGCTCGGCAATGGCGATGAAGGCCTCGATGGGCACAAGCACAAGCTCGAGGATGACGACCGGGTGCGCGAGGCGCATCTACTTGAAATTCAGGGCCTCCGCATCGGGCTGGTGCATGCGATCCCGACGCCCGACGAGACTTCGCATCAGGTGTTTCTCAACGCGATGGATCGCCACTTCGGCGGCCCGATGGATGTTATCGTGCAGGGCCATAGCCACTGCGAAGGCATCGTGCGCTACGGCAATACGCTTGTGGTCAATCCGGGCAGCGCGACGCTGCCGCGCAACCTGACCGATATTCCGGGGACGGTTGCGATTCTCGAAATCCTAAACGGCGCCGCCTCGGCCGAAATCATTCGACTCGGCTAGGCCAAGCGCACGTCGCCGCTCAACTCAGGAGGAATCGTTGTCCGCATCAGAACCTAAAGTCGATGTCGCCCAAAAGGCCCCGGCCGAGAAGCGCGCGGTTACGATGGAAAAAATCGTGAACCTGAGCAAGCGGCGCGGCTTCGTGTTTCCCACCAGCGACATCTATGGCGGCCTCGGTTCGACGTACGATTACGGCCCGCTCGGCGCCGAGCTCAAGCGCAACGTCAAGGAAGCGTGGTGGCGTTACATGGTGCAGGAGCGCACCGACGTCATCGGGCTCGACAGCGCGATTTTGCAGCATCCCAAAACCTGGGAAGCCTCCGGACATCTGAAAAATTTCACCGATCCGCTGGTCGATTGCAAAAAATGTCAGCATCGCTTTCGCGCCGACCAAATTCCCGATCCGACCAA
This sequence comes from uncultured delta proteobacterium, assembly GCA_963761255.1. Taxonomy (GTDB): domain Bacteria; phylum Desulfobacterota; class Binatia; order Binatales; family Binataceae; genus DATGKG01. The sequence goes on along the minus strand of CAVXGH010000004.1, from coordinate 143,941 downwards.
GTGCCCCGATTGCGGCGGTGAGCTAACTGAGGCCCGCCAGTTCAACATGATGCTCAAGACCTTCCTCGGCCCGGTCGAGGACAGCGCGAGCACCGTTTACCTGCGACCCGAAACGGCGCAGGGCATTTTCGCTAACTTCGCGAATATAGTAGATACACAGCGAGTCAAGTTGCCGCTCGGCGTCGCGCAGATGGGCAAGTCGTTCCGTAACGAGATTACGCCGGAGAACTTTATCTTTCGCACCCGCGAGTTCGAGCAGATGGAAATGGAGTACTTCATCAAGCCGGATGAGGCCGAAGAGGCGAAGTGGTTCGACTACTGGGTCGAGCATCGTCTCAACTGGTTCCTGAAGTTCGGCGCCAAGCGCGAAAACCTCCGCCTCCATCAGCATGCGAAGGAGGAGCTCTCGCATTATTCGCGAGGAACTACCGACATCCAGTATCAGTACCCATTCGGATGGGGCGAGCTGGAAGGCGTGGCCAAGCGCGGCAGCTATGATCTCGATCAGCATGCGGCGGCCAGCGGCAAGGACCTTAGCTACTTCGATGAAGAAGCGAAGGCGCGCTACCGGCCATGGGTCATCGAGCCCGCGCTCGGCGTCGACCGCGCGATGCTGGTCTTCATGCTCGACGCTTACGATGAAGACGTGGTCGAGAACGAGGAGCGCATCGTGTTGCGCCTCGATCCGCGCATCGCGCCGATTAAGGCCGCGGTCTATCCGCTGCTGCGCAAGGGCGGCCAGCCCGAGAAAGCCAACGAAGTTCTGCTGATGCTGAAAAAGCATTTCACGGTGGCGTATGATCAGGCTGGATCGATTGGCCGCCGCTATCGCCGGCAGGACGAAATCGGCACCCCGTTCGGCATCACCATCGATCATCAGACCATGGAAGATGACACCGTAACGCTGCGCGATCGCGACACCATGACCCAGGAACGGGTCGCTATCTCCAAGCTGGTGGAAGAACTAACCTCACGGGTTGGCTGGTCTCGTTGAAGCTGCACGCAGTCTGGCCTTTACACTGAAAAAAAGAATCCGCCGAGAGCGGCGGAGATGGGAGATATTTGATGGCACGCGTTCATCCTGAAATCTATTTTTTCGGCGCCGGAATCGCGGAAGGTCGCGCCGAGATGCGCAATCTGCTCGGCGGCAAAGGCGCCAACCTCGCCGAGATGGCTTCGCTCAAGCTGCCGGTTCCTCCCGGCTTCACCATTTCGACCCAGGTCTGCAACTACTTCTATGACCATGGGAACAAGTATCCCAAGGGCCTGGCCGAGGGCGTGAAGAAAAGCGTCGCGCGAGTCGAGAAAGCGCTCGGGCGCAAATTCGGCGATACGCAAAAGCCGCTGCTGTTTTCGGTTCGCTCGGGCGCGCGCGTCTCGATGCCCGGCATGATGGACACCGTGCTCAACCTGGGGCTGACCGACGAAACCGTCAACGGCCTCGTCGCGGATAGCGGTAACGAGCGCTTCGCATGGGATTCGTATCGGCGCTTTTGCCAGATGTACGGCGACGTGGTGCTCAAGCTGAAGCCGGAGAATAAGAACGATCCCGACCCCTTCGAGGAACTCCTCGATCATAAGAAGAGTTCGCGCGGCGTCACCGAGGATACCCAACTCAAGACCGAGGATTTGAAGGAGTTGGTCAGCGAATTTCGCGCGCTGATTCGCAAGCGGGTCGGCCGCGACATCCCGCAAAATCCCGAGGAGCAACTGTGGGAGGCGATCGGCGCGGTATTCGGGTCATGGCACAACGAACGCGCGATCACCTATCGTCGCATCAACAACATCCCGGGCGACTGGGGCACCGCGGTCACGGTGCAGTCGATGGTGTTCGGCAACCTCGGCGACGATTGTGCCACCGGCGTCGCATTCACGCGCAATCCGTCTAACGGCGAGAAGGGAATCTATGGCGAGTTCCTGGTCAATGCGCAAGGCGAAGACGTCGTCGCGGGCATCCGCACGCCCCATCCGATCAGCAAGAAAGCGGGTCTCGCGGAGGCCGAACGCGAGGGCATGACCGAGCAGGAGCGCCGCGACAAGTCGTTATCGCTGGAGGAAACTTTTCCGAAGGTTTATGGCGAGCTGCTGAAAATCTCGAAGACCCTCGAGACCCATTTCAAAGACTGCCAGGACATGGAGTTCACCATCGAGCGCCAGAAACTCTTCATGCTGCAGACCCGCACCGGAAAGCGTACCGCCGAGGCCGCGGTGCGAATCGCCGCTGACATGGCAGATGAGAAGCTCATCGATCGGCGCACGGCGCTGATGCGCGTCGACCCGGTGCAGCTCGAACAGTTGCTGCATCCGCGGCTCGATCCGAAGTTCAAGAAAACCGTCATCGCGCGCGGATTGCCCGCATCGCCGGGCGCCGTCTTCGGCGAAGTAGTGTTTTCCGCCGACGAGGCGGTCGCGGTTTCTGAGGCGGGCCGCAAAGTCATCCTGGTGCGTATCGAGACTTCGCCCGAAGACATCCACGGGATGCAGGTCGCGCAGGGAATCCTCACGGCACGCGGCGGAATGACCAGCCATGCCGCCGTCGTCGCGCGTGGGATGGGCAAGTGCTGCGTCGCGGGATGCTCGTCGCTCGAAATCGATTACAACACCGGCAAGATGAAGGCCGGCGATACTATCGTGAGTCGCGGCGAGTTCATCACCCTCGATGGCACCGCGGGCGAGGTCATCCTCGGGCGCGTGCCGACCGTCGATCCTGAAATGTCGGCCTTCTTCACCAAGTTCATGTCGTGGGCGGACAAGGAGCGCACGCTGGGAGTGCGCGCCAATGCCGACACGCCGCATGATGCGAAAGTCGCGCGCGATTTCGGCGCCGAGGGCATCGGGCTGTGCCGCACCGAGCATATGTTCTTCGGCCCCGAGCGCATCGATGCGGTCCGCGAAATGATCATGGCGCAGAACGCCAAGGAGCGTGCGAAGGCGCTGGCGAAAATCCTGCCGATGCAGCGCGACGATTTCGTCGGCATCCTCAAGGAGATGCAGGGGCTGCCGGTCACCATCCGGTTGCTCGATCCGCCACTGCATGAGTTCCTGCCCAAGGAGGAGGACGAGATTCGCGACCTGGCGCAGAAAATCGGCACCACGTCCGCACATCTCAAACAAGTCCGCGAGAGCCTGTTCGAGTTCAACCCGATGCTCGGCCATCGCGGCTCGCGCCTCGGCATTAGCTATCCGGAAATCTACAAGGCGCAGGCGCGCGCGATTATCGAGGCGGCGTGTCAGCTTCGCGCCAAGGGCGTGAAGGCGATTCCGGAAATCATGCTGCCGCTGATCGGCACGCGCAAGGAATTCGAGGTCCTCGCGGGCGAGATTCGCGAAGTCGCCGCGGAAGTCTTCAAGGAGATGGGACAAAAAGTAGCATTTACCGTCGGCACGATGATCGAAGTTCCGCGCGCGTGCATCGTCGCGGACCAGATTGCCGAGACCGCGGAATTCTTTTCGTTCGGCACCAACGACCTGACCCAGATGACCTATGGGCTGTCGCGCGACGATTCGGTCAAGTTCCTCAATGACTACATCGTGCGCGGGATTTATAAGAAGGACCCGTTCCAGGAACTCGATGGCGAGGGCGTCGGCGGCCTGATGAAAATCGCGGTCGAGCGCGGGCGCAAGGCCAACAAGAACATCAAGCTCGGCATCTGCGGGGAGCACGGCGGCGATCCCGCGAGCATCCGCATCTGCAATGGACTCGGGCTCAACTACGTATCGTGCTCGCCTTACCGCATTCCGGTGGCGCGCCTAGCCGCCGCTCAATCAGCCATCGATGCGAAAAAGGGAAAACGCGAGTTCAAAGACGTGTAGCGACTGTCGAAATTTGCTATGATCGTGCGACGGCGTCCTTCGGGGCGCCGTCGCCATTTGCGGGCCTTGGCGCAAATACTAAAAATGCAAAAACAAACCCACTAAAAGCAGCAAACGCGAGGCTTTTCGCTAAATCTTCGCTAACAGTTAGTCGTTGTATTTCTTGCCCAGCGCGTCCATCTCGGGGGCGCCCATCAGCTCGACGAAGTCGTTGAACTGCCCGCCGCCGAGGCGCCCGCCTTTGACCTCGCCGGTTTCCTTGAGCTCGCGCAGCGCGGTTCGCATCGCCTCGAATGCCACCATCAGTGTGGCCGGATAGATGGTGATCTTGAAGCCGAACTTCGCAAGCTCTGGCACCGCGAGTAGCTGACCGTTGTAGAGCGCGGGGATGTTGCTCAGCTCCTTCGCATAGGTCGCCAGATCGTCGCGGGTGCGGATGCCGTCGACGAAGACCATGTCGGCGCCAGCCTCGCGATACGCGCGGCATCTGCGAATGACGTCCTCCCATCCGTTGACCGCGAGCGCGTCGCTGCGCGCGATAATCACCAGGTTGCGATCGCGGCGCGCGTCGCATGCGGCGCGGACTTTCGGAATCATCTCTTCCATCGGGATGACCTGCTTGCCCGCGAGGAAGCCGCATCGTTTCGGGAAAACCTGATCCTCGATGTGCATCGCCGCCGCGCCTGCGTCCTCATACTCGCGCACCGTGCGCCACACGTTCATCGGATTGCCGTAACCAGTATCAGCATCGGCGATGAGCGGAATCTTCACCGCGTTGGCGATGGCGCGGACATTGGCGACCATCTCGGTCATCGTCAGCAGCCCGAGGTCGGGAAAACCTCGCGACGCGGAAGTGCCGAAGCCGGTCATGTAGATGGCCTGGAATCCCGCCTGCTCAGCGAGCTTGGCCTGCAGGCAATCGAACGTGAACGGCGCGACCGTCATGTCTTTTTGGGCGAGCAGCTCGCGCAGGCGAGCGCGGGTTTCAGCACTCATGCGAAATAGTCCTCGGCCCGCACGGCGGGAATTTCAATGTTGAGTACGCGATTGTTGCGCAGCACTTTGAATCTGACCATATCGCCCGGGCCGTGATTGCGCAGCGATTCATAAAGCCCGCGCCGCTCGTTGATGTCGTTGCCATCGACGGTGATGACGAGGTCGCCCTGCTGCAGTCCGGCCTTCTCGCCGGGACCCCCCGGCATTACACCCGCGATGACGACGTGCTCGCGCATAGTGTACGACAGCACGCCGATCCACGCTTTGGAGGGGGCGGTGACACGCTTGCCGAACTTGATGAGCTCATCGCGAGTTTGCAGCACGCATTCGCCGGGAATGGCGAGAATCGCGCGGCCCATATCGGCGAAGTTGAGGTACGAGACCCCGATGAGTTCGCCGCGCGCGTTGCAGACCGGGCCACCCGACATGCCGATGTTGAGCGAACCGGCGGTAACGCAGAGTGCGCGGTCGAGCATAAATTCCCATACCGCATCGAAGGGTCCGGTGTAAGTGATCATGCCGGCATCGGCACAGCGCTTCTCGCCGCCGAGACTCGCCACGCTGAACACTTCCTGGCCGGGCTGGCAATTTTCGGCGCCGACCACTTCGACGCGCGGATAGTTGGAGCCTTCGATTTTCAGCAGGCCGAGTCCGGTCGAGTAATCCTTGGCGATGATCCTCGCGGGTAGCTGATCGCCGTTGATCATCGTGACGATGACGCTCTGCGCGCCCAGCAACATGTAGTGGACGGTCAGGATGAGGCCGTCGCTGCTGACCAGGGTGCCGGTGCCGCGGCGGTCGGTGCCGAGGCCGATCGCGGCGGAGACGTGCGTTTCGGGGACTTGCGAATGCACTCCCACCGTCGCGCGCGCGACTTTCTCCAACAATCCAGGCCTTGCGTTCACAACATCAGCTCCGGGTAAATCCTTGAGCAAATGGCGCGTGGATTCAAGCCGCGGCGCCCTTGCGCATCCACCCTCGATCGGCGAGGAGTTCAAACTTGCGCAAAAAAAAGGCGGCCTCGCTATGAGACCGCCTTAAGCTGATATCGATTTTCTACTTGCCCGCGGAACTATGACCCGCGCTATCCGGCTGAGGGTGTAAAGCCAAAAGCTGCAGCGCGGTGCCGAGGTCGAGCTCGCTGTACTTCTGATTGTTGTACAGGTTATCGAGCCGATTTACCGCATCCTGCGGCGTAAGTTCAGCCATCGAGAGCTGGGACTCAAGTTCATGAATGATCTTACGCGAGCCCTTCCAATGGAAAAGATCACCTGCCGTAGTAAGCGTGTCGAGCTTCGAAACGCTGACCCGCATCGCATCGGCATAGCCGTTGACGTAGCCTTCTTTGACCGGCCGATTAAGCTTATTCCAGAACAAGCCATTGTGGTTCGCGTTCGAAGATGCGAACGCAAACACACCGCTTGCAATAAATCCCACCACCACCCCGGCGACGAATCTCTTCATGTAAGAAGGCGCTCCTGACGCCAATCCCGTGAGGCATTCTTATCAAATATACGAAGGTACTGCAAAACTGGTTTCAACCCCCGGTTCCCCTGAATTTGACTGCACTGTTCGCCATGCTTCGCCTTCAATTAGCATCATTTGGCGATATTGGCCCATACCGGTCATGATCAGCCCGAAAAAAAATTATCGCATGACGTGGCGGCGTCTGTTCGAACCTCCATTTCAGGCTAAAATCGGTCGCTAACCTCTATGTCAGTATTCGACCACGTTCTTGGCTTTATTGCAGCGCCCGATCCCGCGAGGTTTGAAGAACTCGCGCTCGAGGTCTTTCGCTCCCAGGTCGCCAATGTCGCCGCCTATCGAAAGCATTGCCACGCCCTTGGGATCTCCGAAGCGGTGACGCGACTCGAAGACATTCCGCCCGTCAGCACCATCGCTTTCAAGTACGTGCGGCTGGTCGGAGAACCCTCCAGGGCAGGCGAAAAAATCTTCCTCACCAGCGGGACCACCATCGGAAGATCCGAGCGCGGCACCCACGTCGTCTCCAGCCCAGAAATCTATCGTGCCTCGGCCCTCGCACATCTCAAAAGGATGATGTTCCCCGACGGCCTCAGGTTACGCATCCTTGCGATGCATCCGACGGCGGACCGGATGCCCGAGTCGTCGCTCTCGCAGATGATCACCTGGTGCATCGAGGACTTCGGCACGGGCCGCTGCGAATGCGTGGCGGATCGCTATCGCGTCGATGCGGTCGCAGCTGCGGGCTTTCTCGAAGATGCGCAGCGCGCCCGCGCGCCGGCAGGGATACTCGGAACCACCGCATCGTTGGGCGCGCTGTTCACGTACCTGGACGACAACCACACGCGAATCGCATTGGCGCCGGGATCGCGCATCATGGATACCGGCGGCCCCAAGGGACAGGCGCATCCGCTCGATGCAGCAGCAGTATGCAATCGCGCGATGGCGCTGCTCGGAATTCCGCCACCATTGGTCATCAATGAGTACGGGATGACCGAGCTGTGCTCGCAGCTATACGATGCGACCTCGTTCAATTCAGATGAAAACTCGGCGCCCGGCCAGCGCGTGAAAATCGCGCCGCCCTGGATGCGCGCCGCCGCAGTCGATCCGGTTAGCCTCAAGGCGGTTGCGCCCGGCGAGATCGGGATGCTCAAATTTTTCGACCTCGCTAACGTCGCTTCGGTGTCGGCGATCCTTACCGAGGATTTCGGCATCGTGAACGAACGCGGCGACCGAGTGCGCATCATGGGTCGCGCGGGGGTCGCGGAGCCGCGTGGTTGCGCGCTCGCGATCGAGGAATTCGAAGCGGCCGAGCATCAGCATCTATAGCGATAGGATGGAGAGAGTTCGAAATCGGACTGGGTTCCTCGACCAAACTCTTCGATCCGCGCGAGCAATTGGCCAGGACTTGAAGGAGGAGGCAAATTGGCAATCGCATTCCTGGTTGTCGTCGCGTACCTGATCGGGTCGATCCCAACGGGCGTAATCGTTGGCAGATTCGTTGGTGTCGATCCGAGAGCCGCCGGCTCGGGAAATATCGGGATGACCAATGTTGCGCGAACCATCGGTCGCGGTTCGGCGATCGTGACCTTTGCCGGCGACATTCTGAAAGGTGCGATTCCGGTGGCCTGTGCGCGCGCGTTTTGGTCCGAACCGGGCGCCATTGCCGCCGTCGCGATCGCCGCTTTTGTCGGCGCAATCGCATCGATCTTCCTGCGCTTCAAGGGCGGCAAAGGTCTCGCGGCGGCGCTTGGAATTTGGGTCGTCATTTCGCCACCGACGCTGCTCATTGCGTTGGCGGCGTTCGGCATGGTGATGGCCGCAACCCGGATTATGTCTCTGGCCTCGATGGCGGCGGCGATCGCAGCGCCACCGGCTGCCGCGCTGATGCATCTGCCGCGCGAGTTGGTGATGCTTGCGTTCGTGATGTGCGTGCTGGCGCTGCTCCGGCACACGGAAAACATCGGACGGCTGAGGCGCGGAGAGGAAAAGCAGTTTCGCGCCAAGTCATACGGCACCTGAGTCGGGGGCGGAATCAAACGCACGCGAGGCCATCGGATGCCGCAGGGATAGTGCGAATGCCAGCTAAAGCTGGTGCATTGCTTTACACCTACGTCGCGAGTTCTTGGTACCGGGCGGTAACCCGGGTTTATCTTTATAATGACAGCGGCTGTGCCTAAAGATTCTTCTCTCGCTCCGCCCGCGATGCGCGACGCGATCGCGCGACTGAGGCAGAACCTCGCACGATTTGCCGGGCCACGTCGTACGGCCGAAGTTTTAGCGATCGCTTTCGAGCAATGGCGCGCTCACGGCGATCGCGACCGTCGCGATGGGATCGCCAAAATCGCCGCTGCCGCCGGATGGTCGACTCAGCTACTCCACGAATCCCTCGATGCGCTCCTTGAGCCGTTCTCGCGCACCGCGCTCGCAGCATTTGCCGCGGGCGTATTTCCTCGCGCGCGGGTCGGCGGATTCATCATGCCTGCCAACGTTCCCGGCGCAGGGATGCATGAGCTGGTCGCGGCGATGATTTCGGGTGCGGCCGCGATCGTGAAAACCTCCGGTCGCGAGCCGGTGTTCTTCAATGCGTTTGCGGGAACCTTGCGGGAGATCGATCCGGCGCTTGGATGCCTGCTCGAGGTGCTCAGCTTCGGTCGCGAGCGCGAGGATTTGACGCGGCTGATGAGCGAGCAATGCGACTTCATAGTCGCGCTGGGCGAGGATAAAAGCCTCGCGCGTCTCGGCGGACCCGCGCGTGTGTTCGGCTTCGGCAGCAGAACCAGCGGCGCGGTGATTTCACTCGCGGGGCCAGCTAATTTCCCGAAGCTGGCGTACGCGACTGCGCGCGACGTTAGCCTCTTCGAGCAGCAGGGCTGTCTCTCGCCGCAGCACATTTTCATCGAGGTTGCCGACGTCTCGCAGGCGCGCGATTTTGCGAAAGCGCTGACCGAGGCGTTGGGATTACTCGCGACCACGCTTCCTCCGGCCCGGCTGTCATTCGACACCGCGGCCGCGATTCGCCGCGTCCGTGAGCGCGCGCGATGGCGCGGCATCGGCGGGCAAGCGGTCGAGATTTTCGAAGGCGCTGAGATGGCGTGGACGGTGGTCTTCGATCCGACTGCGCGGTTTACCGTCTCGCCTGGATACCGAACCGTGACGGTTTCTTCGATTCACGATTGTAACGACCTCGCATCCAGGCTCGCGCCCGTGGCCGGCCGCCTCGAAGCATTCGCGCTCGCGGTCCCTCCGCAGTCGCGCGCCAGGTTCCTCGATGTGCTCGCTGGCGCAGGTGTGACATACGTATGTGACCCGGGGCAGATGCAATCGCCGCCGCTGAATTGGCCCCATGGCGGCGGGCAGTTTCTCGATTTCCTCACGGCAAGTGATGAGTAATCTCAAGGATCTGTTTCTACAGCACGTCGCGCAGACCTCGGACGCGCCGCTTGGACTGGAGATTTCGCGCGCCGAGGGCTCGTGGCTGTACTGCGCGGACGGCCGCCGCTATCTCGATTTCATTTCGGGGATTGGCGTGTCCGCGCTCGGGCATGGACATCCCGCGACGCTGCGCGCGATCGCTGAGCAGGCCGCGCGTCATCTGCACGTGATGGTCTATGGCGAATTCATCATCGCGCCGCAGGTGAAACTGGCGACGCGCTTGAGCGAGCTCCTGCCGCGCGATTTGTCACGCGTCTATTTCACCAACAGCGGCGCCGAGGCGATCGAGGCGGCGCTGAAACTCGCGAAGAAGCATACCCGGCGCGCCGGGCTGGTTGCCTTCGACGGCGCCTATCATGGCGACACGATGGCGGCGCTCGCGCTGATGGGGAATCCCGCGTTTCGCGCACCCTTTGAGCCGCTGCCCGGCCCGGTGCGCCATCTGCCTTATGATGATGTCGCCGCGCTCGACGCGATCGATTCGAGTATCGCGGCCGTCGTCATCGAGCCGGTGCAGGCCGAGGGTGGCGTACGAATTCCGCGCGCCGAATTCATACGTGCGCTGCGCGAACGATGCGACGGCGCCGGGGCAGTGCTCATCTTCGACGAAGTGCTGACCGGTTTCGGCCGGACCGGAAAACTTTTCGCCCTCGAGCATTTCGGCGTAACCCCCGACATCATCGTGCTGGCGAAGGCGATCGGCGGCGGTCTGCCACTCGGCGCGCTGTGTGGAAGCGACGCCCTGATCGGAGAGTTCGCGCACGATCCGCCGCTCGGCCACATCACGACGTTCGGCGGGCATCCGCTGTCGTGCGCCGCCGGCCTCGCCAGTCTCGAAGTCATCGTGAGCGAGAAGCTTTCCGAGCGCGCGAGCAAGTTGGGCAACGAAATCGTAGCCCGACTGAACGATATTGCCGCGCCCGAAATTGCCGCCGTGCGCGGTCTCGGTCTGCTCATCGGGATCGAATTTCATGACGCGAAGATCGCGCATCGATTCGTCGCCGCGAGTATCGCCAACGGCGTCGTCATCAACTGGACCCTGAATGCGGACCGAGTGGTGCGGCTCGCGCCGCCGCTCAACATCCAGGCCGGCGAGGTGGATTTCGCGCTCGACGCGATGCGGCGCGCGCTCGAATTTACTCGCGCCGAGGCTTGAGTTAGTCGGTGCGCTCAGTGAACCTTGAGGGCTGATGGCTGCGGAGAGCAATAGCGCGCGGCGGTGGATGATGCGGAAGCTGGAATCGGTGCTGTCGTCCTCGATACCGGCGGCCGACGCGCGGATGAGCGACGACGAGACTTCGATCCAGGTACTGCGCGCGGGCAGCGCAATCGCGATCGTGTTCCTGGTGATCTACCTCGCGTACGATCTCGGGTCGGGACGCGGAGGCGCATCTTACGGTGGAATTTTTCATTGGGTAACGGTGGTGGGGGCGCTGGGTTTCCTGGCGGCCAGCTTCACGCGTGGATTTCGCGCCCACTGGAAGCTGTGGAACCTGCTTTTCTCCATCCTGCTGATCTCCATCTTCATCATGATCAGCGCACAGACGCAGGAAGGCGACTCCCGGTTCATCGCGATCCTGCTGTTCCCGGTGGCGACCGCCGCGTTCATCAACTGGGAGTGGCCGTGGCAAGCGCTGATGGGCCTCGCGTGCCTGGTACTGTATGCCGTCGCGCAACTCCTCGTGCCGCTGCCGAGCGATTCGGTCTATCGTTGGTTCGGGTTGTTCGCGGCGATCGCGCTGGCGGAGTGCATCTCATTTTTCATCGGCGTCTACCGGCAACGCCTCGACGCGCAGGTTGATGAACTGAAGCAGGCGGCGGCGTTTCGCGAATCGCAAATTGCGACCATGGCGCATGATATCCGCAGCCCGGTCGCCGCCATCGCGGGCTTCGTCGATTTGCTCGACGAGGAGGATCTCGACGACGGAGGATCGGAAGGCGATCCTGGCGCGTATTGGCAGTACGGCGTGGTCAATGGACCTTACGGTCAGCAACGTGCTGGATCTTTACCAAATTGCAGGCGGGCGGATATCGGCGTCGCCGGCGCGAGTGGACCCCAATCGAATCGTAGCCGACGCGGCGTCGAATTGCGCCCTCCAGGCGGTGCATAAGGGGCTGAAGCTCACAGTCAACTACGGTGAAGTTCCTCGCGGCAACTTCGATCCTCGTCATCTTGAACGGATCGCGCGCAATATGTTGGCCTACTCCATCGCACGCGTTGAGTCGGGAGAAATTCGGCTACGCACGATTCCTGCCAACTCCGGCATCACCATCGAGGTCGAGGACGATGGGCCAGTGCCGAGCGACGAGGAACTCGCGACCTTGCTCATGCGCGAGGTTGATGGGAACCGGCCGGCGAAAACGATGCTCGGCCTCTATGTTGCGCGTGCGCTCGCCGAAAGCTCAGGCGGCCGCGTCAAGCTGACCCTGCCCAACGGAGACCGCATCAGGCTGACCGCGGAACTTCCTGCCGCGAGGATCGATCCCAAGCCACGCGCCTCCTGATTTGATGCCATCGAAAACAAAATCGCCCGGCGAGTTCGAGCTGATCGAGCGGCTGGTGAGAAACCTTCGCATGACCCGGCGAACCATCCTCGGCCCCGGCGACGATTGCGCGATTCTTTCACCGAGCAGGCGGCCGCAACTTTTCACTATAGACTCGATGCTCGAGGACGTACACTTTCGCCTCGCGTGGGGGACGCCGGAAAAGCTCGGCGCGAAGTCGCTCTCCGTCAACTTGAGCGATATCGCCGCGATGGGCGGGAAACCGACCGCATGCGTAATCAACCTTGCGGTGCGCGAGGGCCTCGATGCGCGATTCCTCGATCGCCTCTACGCGGGAATCCGCAACGTCGCCGAGCGCTATGACACCGATGTGGTGGGCGGAAATGTCACGCGCGCCGATCGCCTCGCAATTACCGTCGCTCTTCTCGGTGAGGCCTCCAGGAGTGTGACGCGGCGTGACCTCGCGCGCGCCGATGATGATATCTTCGTGACCGGCACGGTAGGTGATTCGTCGGCGGGCCTCGCGATTCTGAGCGGCGAAGTCAGCGCGCGTGGGGCGGCACGAAAGTCTCTGGTCGAGTGCCATCTGAATCCGACCCCCCGCATCGAGGCGGGCCTCGAGCTCGCGAAGATTAAGCCGACGCCGGCGGCGATCGACATCAGCGACGGCCTCCTGCAGGATCTCGGGCATATCCTCGAACGGAGCCGCGTCGGCGCCGAGATCGATGTGGCCGCGATTCCGGTATCCTCGGCGTATCGAGCGGCGATGGGCGACGATTTGTCATTGGCGCTCGGCGGCGGCGAAGACTATGAGTTGCTTTTTTGTGCGCGACCCGATTTATCCGAGCACGCGCTGACGAAGGCTCTGGGCCTGCCGGTGCATCGAATTGGGCGCATCACGAAGGGATCGCGAACCGTCATCCGGGGAGCCGATGGCATCCTCGCGCCGAAACTTCGCGGATGGGATCAGTTGCGGGCACGCGGATGAACCTGCCTCTCCTGATAGAGCTTCTTCCTATCGTCGTTGCGGGATTGTTGCTCGTGAGTGCTCTGCTCGCCGCATCGGAAACCGCGCTCTTCGCGCTCACTCGAATGGAGCATACGCGCGAGCAGCTTTCCGCGCCGGTGCGCGAGGCACTCGATCGTCTGATGCGACGCCCACTGGAGTCCCTGATCGTCGCGATTGGATTGAACGAAGCCTCCAATGTTTTCGCCGAATGCCTCGGAACGATTTTCTTTCTGACCTGGCTCGGTCCGCTGGGCGGCTATGTCGCGGTGCCCGTGATGTTCGTCCTGGTGCTCTTGTTCTGTGACATCACACCGAAAACTTTTGCGCTGGGCTATCCCGGAGGCGTGGCGATCATCACCGCGCGGCCGTTGTCGAGATTGGTGCGAATCGTCCATCCGGTCATCAGCCGTTTCGTGACCACGGAGGAAGCGCCGCGTCCCGAGCCGGTGTCCGAGTCGGAGTTCAAGGCGCTGCTGCGATTGGGGGAAAATCTCGGTGAGGTCGAGCCCTCCGAGCGCGCGATGATCAATCGCGTCTTCGAGTTCGCGGCGCGGCGCGTGAGCGACATCATGACGCCGCGCGATCGCATCTTCATGCTCGATATCAACACGCCGCCGGATGACATTTTCGCCCAGGTCATTCATGGCCACTTTTCGCGAGTTCCGATTTATCGGGGCGGTCCCGAGAATATCGTCGGAGTGCTTAATGCGAAGGATCTCGTCGGTCGGCGCCTGGAAGCCACGCCGCCGCGCATCGATCGCATCATCAGGCCAGCGGTATTCGTTCCGCCCGGCAAGCCGCTCGGCGAACTGTTCGACGAGATTCGGCGCGAGCGCGTGTGGATGGCGCTGGTGGTTGACGAGTTCGGCAAGCTGCTTGGGCTGGTTACTCTGGAAGATGTACTGGAAGAACTCTTCGGCGAGATTCGCGACGAGTTCGACCTCGAAGGGCCGGAACTCACCAAGGTCGGCGACCGCGAGTGGCTGGTCTCCGGCGGCATCGATATCAAGCGGTTGCGCGAGGAGCTCGGAGACGGATTTCTGAACGCGGGCGGCGCGCGTACGCTGAGCAGCCTGATTTTACGCACGCTGCGCCGGGTGCCGCGCGCCGGCGAGTCGGTAAAAATCGGCGATTTCGATGCGATCGCGGAACGCGTGCGCGGCGCGACGGTCGAGCAGGTGAGGTTGCGCCGATGATCATCGCGACCGTCAGCGTTGGCCTCGCGGTCATCGCATGCATCATGTTGCAGGCGCTCTCAGCCGCCAGTGAGATCGCGCTGGTCTCCGCCGACGAAGCCAAGATCCAGGCCGAAACCGAGAGTGGCGGCCGCCTGGCTGCGGTGCTCGGCAAAGTGCTGCAGAACCGCGATCGTCTGCTCGCCCTGGTGCTCACCACCAACAATCTCGCGACGGTGATTGCCGCCGCCCTGCTGACGAGTTTCCTCCACGGCATTCGCCCACGCTACGCGCTCTGGGCGCCGTTCATACTCGCGCCGCTGACGCTCCTGGTCGGCGAGGCGATCCCAAAAATGCTTGCGCTACGACGCTCGGTGGATATCGCGCGGGTTGCCGCGCGGCCGCTTTCGATGGCTGCGACGATCCTGTGGCCGTTGCTCGCGGTTGAAACCGCGCTCAGCGGATTGCTCCGTTATATCGTCGGCGTGCCGTCTGAAGTTGAGTCCGTGTTCCTCAGCCGCGAAGATCTCCAACTGCTGCTGGAACGCCGATTGCCGCGCGCCGCCGCGCCGCAAACCGATGCGATACTTCCGCTCGAGCGCCGCATGATTAGCCGCATCTTCAGATTCGCCAATGCCGAGGCGCGCAAAGCGATGGTGCCGCTGGTGCAGGTGCTGGCAATGCCGGAAGACATGCGACTCGACGCCGCGATCGAACTGGTGCGCCGCGAAGGTCATAGCCGCATCCCCGTGTTTCGTCAGCGCATCACGGATCTGGTTGGCGTCGTACATGTGTTCGATTTGCTGGAAGCGCCGGATTTGAGCGCGCCGGTCAGCGAGGTGATGAGGCCGGTCAGTTACTTTCCAGAGTCGATGCCGCTCGACGAAGCGCTGCTGGCGCTTCAACGCACGCGCGAGCATCTCTCGGTGATCGTCGACGAATACGGCGGTGCGTCGGGAATTCTCACCGTCGAAGATTTGCTCGAGGAAATCGTGGGCGCGATCGAAGATGAATATGACGACGCGGAACGCCTTACCCGCATCGTCAACAATCGGACGCTGCGGGTGATGGCGCGCGCGCCGGTCACCGAGCTCAATGAACGCTTCGGCCTGAAACTCCCCGAAGCGGATGAGTATGCTACCATCGGTGGGCTGGTGGTCGAACGATTAGGTCATATTCCAAAGCCCGGCGAGCAGCTCAAGGCCGGTGACATCACGGTGACGGTGTTGCGCAGCGATGCGCGCGCGGTGCGTGAAGTGATGTTGCATCTTGGGCGGCCGCTGCGCTCCGAGTACACGCGCCGCGAATGACCGAAAAAAGAATCCGCGAAATTCTCGCATCTGTCGCGTCCGGCAAGGTCGGCGCCGACGCCGCATTCGAGGCGCTCAAGGATCTTCCTTTTGAGGATCTGGAGTTCGCCAAGCTCGACACGCATCGCACGATGCGGCGTGGCGTTCCCGAAGTGGTGTTCGGCGAAAACAAAACCGTCGGGCAGATCGCCGCAATTGGCGCGCGCGTCGTTAAGACCGGCACCAATCTCATCATCACGCGGCTGGCGTCCGACAAGGCGCATGCGCTGAAACGAAAACTCCCGCGCCTCAAATATCTACCTGACCCGCGCATCGCGACGGTGATTATCGAACCGGCCAAACCCTCGGGGCACGGATCGATCATGGTCATCAGCGCTGGAACCTCGGATATCCCGGTCGCTGAGGAGGCTGCGATTTGCGCCGAGCTGTTCGGCAATCGCGTATCGAGGCTCTACGACGTCGGTGTGGCGGGATTGCATCGGCTGACCGCGAATCTCGAATCGATCAAGGCCGCGAGCGTGCTGATCGTCGTCGCCGGGATGGAGGGCGCATTGCCGTCGGTGGTCGCGGGACTGCTCGACAAGCCTGTCGTGGCAGTGCCGACGAGCGTCGGCTACGGAACCGCATTCGGCGGCATCGCCGCGCTGCTGGGAATGCTGAACACTTGTTCCGGCGGCGTGACGGTAGTGAACATCGAT
Organism: uncultured delta proteobacterium; assembly: GCA_963761255.1. GTDB lineage: Bacteria > Desulfobacterota > Binatia > Binatales > Binataceae > DATGKG01. Next base: position 127,518 of record CAVXGH010000004.1, on the reverse strand, counting down.
AACGGATTTGGCGCGGCGCTCGCCGCGACCTTGATCAATCGGGTCGGGGTGAAGCACGGAGGCTGATGGCGAAGCGAGATCTTACGACCGGGCGCGCGCGGCGCGCGATGAAAATGGGCGAACTCGCCTCGCAAGTCGGCTACAGCTACCTGTGGACGTCGATCCGGCGGCCGTTTCTCAACGCGCCGGCGCGCGACCGCGAGCTGCTGGAAACCCACATCAAGAACGCGCAGCGGATCGTCGAAGGCTCGGCGCAGCTGCGCGGCGCGTTTTTGAAGCTGATCCAGATGCTCTCGATGCGCCATGATTTGCTGCCCGGCGAGGCGCTCGACGTGCTCAAGGCGACGCAATCGAGCGTGCCGCCGATGAGCTATCCGATGATCTCCGATCAGATTCGCAAGGAGCTTGGCGGCCGGCCGGATTCGCTGTTTAGCAACTTCGACCAGACCGCGTTCGCGGCCGCATCGCTCGGCCAGGTCCATCGCGCAAAGCTTAAAGATGGCCGCGATGTCGCGGTGAAAGTTCAGTATCCCGGCGTCGAGGGAACGGTCGATCAGGACCTCAAGAATCTGAAGATCCTGCTGAAGACGCTCGGCTCGATCGCGCGCGATGTGATGCGCCAGAAGGTCGACGTCAACACCATCTACGGGGAACTGGAAACGCGCCTTAAGGAAGAACTCGATTACTACCTCGAGGCGCGCAACATGATGGAGTACGGAAAATCTTTCGCCGACGACCCCGACATCATCGTTCCGCAGGTGATCAAGGAATTGAGCTCGCGCCGCGTGCTGACGATGACTTTCATCGATGGGTATCCGTTGATGGACGTGCTCGGCGGCGCGGTGGACGAAGAATTGCGGCGATGGGTCGCGCGCAAATGTTCGGAGTTCGCATGGCGGCAGGTCCTGGAGTTCGGATCGCTGCATACCGATTTCCATCCCGGGAACTATCTGGTGACCTACCATCCGAAACTGGGAGTGCTCGATTTTGGTTCGATAAAGCGCTTTTCCGAGCCGGTCCGAAAAGGCTACCTACAAGTCGCGAAAGCGATCATCGATGATGACGACAAGGCGCTGGCGGCGGGTCTGGTCAAACTCGGCTACCTCGATCGCGCTCAGGATCCCAAGCCGATGCTGAAAGTAATCCACATCCTGTTCGAGCCGATGTTCACCCGGGGCGGGTTCGATCCGACCTCGTACGATACGGTGAAAAAGGCGCAGCAGGTTGGCGAGCTCGCGCTGGAGAACAAACTTTACAAATCCCCCGACCACAGCGTGTTTCTGCTGCGCGCACTGGTCGGCCTCGAAGGCATCATCATGCGGCTAGGCGTGAAGGACGATTACCGGAGCATCTTCGAGCGATGCGTGGACCGCGCGCTGCAAAAATAAATCCTCGGGCAAAAAATGCCACCGCCACGATCAATCTCGAAATCCTCGAGAGCCATCGGGATCACCATTTCAGGCGAATCCCGAAGCGTCGCGTGGCCGGCGAGAAGAGCGCGCTCGCATTCATCAATGAGGTCGGCTTCTGCACCGGCTTTAGCGCCGGGCTCGGAGTGCCGTGCCTGCGCGAGGCGATCGCGGGTGAGCGCGAACCGAAGATTCCCGAGCATCTGCAGCACGACTACGCGATCGAGATGACCTGGAGCATCAAGGACACACTGCCCGCGAAGCGGCTGGTCTACTATGGCAAAGTGATCGCGGGTCGCCCGAGCTTCATCGCGCGTGACCTCATGGGTGCGTTCCTGCGTTTGCGCATCGAGCCGGGAGGGTATGCGAAGCTCTATGCGCGAGGTCTTCTGGGTCATTGCGCGAAGGGCGTGATGGATGCGCTGACGAAGCGCGGCGCGTCGGAGACCATGGCGCTGAAACTCGCGAGTGGATATTCGCAACCGAACCGGCGCGCGGAGTTTGATCGCGCGATGAAGGACCTGCAAGGGAAATTCCTCGCGCTCAAGGTCGAGGAGCGCTACGAGCCTTTCACCTACGTCTGGGACACGCTCGAGCATCGATGGCCCGATGCGCTGAAGGAGAGCCGCGCGCTTTCGAAGAGCGAGGCCGCCTACCTCATCCTCCGGCGCTACTTCGGGATTGCGGGCTTCGGTAACGAGCGGGCGCTCGCGCGGATTCTGCAAATCGATGCGGGGCTGATCGATGGCGCCGCGCGGAGGCTGGAGCGCGAGAAAGTCATCACTCGTGAGATTCGTATCGATGGCACGCCGGGCATCCATTCAGTGCTTAGCGCGCTGATCTGAATGACGCTTTTCGGCTTCAAGCTGCGCTCTTCTCGCGCGCGCCCTTGTGTCAACTTTCGCTACCCTGCAAATTGATTGGACGTTTGAGGAACGTTTGACGCGAGATGGGTTCCGCAAAAACCAGCGAACATAATCGCATTCTGTTCGTACGCCTGATCGAGCATCACATCCGTTTCACGCTGGCGAAGCGTCGGACCGATCTGTCGAAGCATGATTGGTATCGCGCGACCGCGATGGTGGTGCGCGACATGCTCGTGGAACGGATGCTCGGGACGCGCGCGGCATTCGAGCGCAAGGATGCCAAGAAGCTCTACTATTTATCGCTTGAATTCCTGATCGGCCGGTCGCTCGAAAATAATCTTTTCAACCTTGGGGTCCTCGACATCTGCCGCGAATATTTGTCCGAGAACGGAATGGATCTATATCCGCTGTTCGAGGAGGAGCCTGACGCGGCGCTGGGCAACGGGGGCCTCGGGCGGCTGGCGGCCTGTTTCCTCGATTCGCTCGCGACCATGGATATGCCCGGCTACGCATACGGCATCAACTATGAGTTCGGGATTTTTCGTCAGCAGATTCGCGACGGCTATCAGATGGAGCAGCCTGATAGCTGGCAGCGCGAAAGTTCTCCCTGGTTAGTCGCGCGGCCCGAAGAGTCGTGCCAGATCCCAGTCTACGGGCGCATCGAATATCGGCCCGACCGGCGCGGTGAGTATCGCCAGACCTGGGTCGACAGGCGCGTCCTGACCGGCATTCCGTATGACCTGCCGATCGCGGGTTATGGTGGCAATACGGTGAATTTTGTACGTCTCTATTCGGCGGCGGCATCGAACGAATTCGACATGCAGATTTTTAACGCCGGCGACTACATGAAGGCGGTCGAGCAGAAGATGGTTTCCGAAACCATTTCGAAAGTGCTCTACCCTTCCGACGCCGTCGCGGCGGGGCGCGAGCTGCGCTTGTTGCAGGAATATTTTTTTGTAGCGTGCGCGATTCGTGACATCGTCCACGGCTACTTGCGGCGCGGCGAAGACTTCGATGATTTTCCCGATAAAGTCGCTATTCAGCTGAACGATACGCATCCGGCATTGACCATCGCGGAGTTGATGCGTCTGTTTGTCGATGAGCATGAAGTGCCGTGGGACAAAGCGTGGGAGCTCACTCGTGCGACCGTTGCATACACCAACCACACACTGATGCCGGAGGCGCTCGAACGATGGCCTGCGGGCCTCCTCGAGCGCGTGGTGCCGCGCCACTTGCAAATCATTTACGAGATCAATCGCCGCTTTATGGATCATGCGGCGACGGTGTGGAGCAACGACCCGGAAGCGCTGCGGCGCGTTTCGATTATCGAGGAAGGTAACGAGCGCCAGGTCCGGATGGCGCATCTCGCGGTGGTCGGGAGTCATTCGATCAATGGCGTCTCCGAGTTGCACTCCGAGCTCCTGAAGACCCGGCTGGTGCCGGAGTTTTATCATTTGTGGCCCGAGCGATTCAGCAACAAGACCAATGGGGTCACGCAACGTCGATGGTTGTTGCAGGCGAATCCCGGACTGGCAAAGCTGCTCGATTGGGCGATTGGCGAAGGCTGGGTGACTGACTTGGAGCGCCTAATCGGCGTCGAGCAATTCGCCGACGATGAGGGTTTCCAGTCGAAGCTCAGGACCACCAAGCTCGAGAACAAGGAGCGGCTCGCGCGTATCGTCAATCGCATCGCCAATGTCGACGTCGATCCCGCGTCGATTTTCGATGTCCAGGCCAAACGCATCCACGAGTACAAGCGTCAACTGCTGATGGCGCTGGGAATCGTGCATCAGTACCTCGCGATCGTGGAAGATGGTGTCGAGCCGGCGGTGCCGCGCGTGTACATCCTCGCGGGCAAGGCCGCACCCGGTTACTGGGTCGCGAAGATGATCATCAAGCTGATCAACAGCCTGGGCGACGTGATCAACAATGACCTGCGCACCCGCGGCCTCATCAAGGTGGCGTTCCTGCCGGACTATCGCGTGTCGTTGGCGGAAAAAATTATTCCCGCCGCGGATGTTTCGGAGCAGATCTCGACTGCCGGCACCGAGGCTTCGGGGACCGGCAACATGAAGTTCGCAATGAACGGCGCGCTCACCATCGGCACCCTCGATGGCGCTAACATCGAGATTCGTGAAGCCGTGGGCCCGGAAAACATTTTCATCTTCGGGCTCACCGCGGAGCAAATCGAAGATCACGTCGCGAAGGGGAGCTATCGGCCGCGCGAGTTTTACGATGGCGATCCGCGCCTGCGCCGCGTACTCGATGCGCTCAGCTCGGATCGCTTCTGCCCCAGTGAGCCCGGATTGTTTCGATGGATTCGCGATGTACTCCTCGAATCCGACAAATATTTCCTGCTCGCGGATTTCGGTTCCTACGTCGACACGCAAGCCGAAATCACCAAACGCTATACTCAGGATCGCGAATGGAACCGCCGGTCGGTACTCAACATCGCGCGAATAGGCCGGTTTTCGAGTGATCGAACGGTGAGCGAGTATGCGAAGGAGATTTGGGGCCTCGAGCATGTGAGGCGGTAGCGCGCGCGACTACTTATTGTAGATACCGAGCCAGCGACGGCGATCCTCGACGATGGGGCGCCGATTTTTCAGCAGCGCATACGCCTCATCGAGAGTCATCGCGCGGCGCGTCTTGAGGAACCACGCGATCACCAGAGGCGCGCGCTCACATCCCTCCTCGCAATGCACCAGCACCCTCATCCCTCGCGCGAGGCCATCGTCGATGAGATCCGCGGTACGCTCCAGCGTCTCCAGGCCCCTGGCCAAAAACGGCATGTGAATCGCGCGTGCAGGCTCGCCTTCGAGCAGGTCCGGCAGCACGTTGATAATCATCCCATCGAAGCGTTGCGCATCCTGAAGATCGCCCACGAACAGATTCTCGATGATCTCGCTCTCTTTCCAACTCCCCGCAATCACATTCGGCCCCGAGGTAACCGCGAAAGACATCCGAGCATTGGCATCAGGCTTTGCTTTCGGAAAGAGTCGTGTGTGCCGGGGTGCGGCCGCGGATGCGCGCCCACCAGAGGCTCAGGCTGTCGAGGTAAAGATAAATCACCGGGGTCGTGTACAGCGTCAGCATTTGGCTGACGACGAGTCCGCCGACGATCGCGATTCCTAAAGGCCGACGAATTTCCGACCCGGTGCCGGTTCCGATCGCGAGCGGCAACCCACCCAGCATCGCCGCCATCGTGGTCATCATGATTGGGCGGAAGCGCAGAATGCAGGCCTGGTAGATGGCGTCTTCCGATGACTTACCATCGACACGCTCAGCCTGGAGCGCGAAGTCGATCATCATGATCGCATTTTTCTTTACGATGCCGATCAGCAGAATAATTCCGATCAGCGCGATAATGCTCAGGTCGTAGTGAAACAACAGCAGGAACAGTAGCGCGCCCACCCCAGCTGACGGCAGGGTGGAAAGTATCGTGATGGGATGGATGTAACTTTCGTAGAGAATCCCCAGCACGATGTAGACGGTAAACAGCGCCGCCAGGATGAGCATCGGCTCGCTCGCGAGCGAGGACTGAAAAGCCTGCGCGGTGCCTTGAAACGTCCCACGGATGGCGGCTGGCATATGAATGGCGCTTTCCGCATTGTTGATGATGTTCACCGCGTCGCCGAGCGCGACACCTTGCTGCAGGTTGAAGGAAATTGTAACCGCGGGAAATTGCCCCTGATGATTGACCGTCAGTGGTGTGGTCGAGGCTTCGTAATGAGTGATGGCGCTGAGCGGGACCTGACCACCATTGGTGGAATTGATGTAGATCTGCTTGAGGCCATCGGGGTTTTGCCAAAACTCCGGCGCGGCCTCCATCACCACGTGATACTGGTTCAACTGAGTATACATGGTGGAGACCTGACGCTGGCCGAACGCATCGTACAAAGTGTTATCGAGTAGCTGCGGGGTAATACCCAGTCGCATCGCGGTAGGACGATCGATCACCAGGTTGGCTGCCAGTCCGCTGTTTTGTTGATCGCTGCTAACGTCGGTCAACTGCGGAATCGAACGCATCTTCTGCAGTAGCTTGGGCGCCCATTCCATCAGCAGCGGCAGATCATCGCTCTGCAGGGTGTACTGATACTCGGCGTTGGCCATTCTGCCGCCGATGCGAAGGTCCTGCACCGCCTGCATGTAGAGACTCACGCCGGGGATTTTCGCGGCTTTCTTGCGAATCCGCGCGATAACTTCCTGCGCGCTGATGCCACGCTGGCTCAGCGGCTTGAGCGCGATGAACGAGTTCGCCGTGTTGGTCGCGCCGTTGCCGCCGGTGAAAGCGAGCGCATTGTCGACCGCCGGATCCTTATCTATCACTTTGACGATCTGCACCAGCCGATCGTGCATCGCCTGGAAGGAGGTGTCTTGATCGGCCAGCACGGCGCCCATCAGGCGTCCGGTGTCCTGTTCAGGAAAAAATCCTTTGGGGATGATCTTGAACAAGTAGATGTTGAGGACCAGCGTGCCCAGCGCAACGGTGAGGATCAGCGCCGGGTGACGTAGCACCCACTTCAGGCTGCGCTCGTAAAAGGCGAGCATCGCGTCGAAGACCTTTTCACTACTCCGATAAAATCGACCGTGTTGCTGGTCGTGTTGCGAGCGCAGCAATTTCGCGCACATCATGGGAGTCGTCGTGAGCGACACCACCATCGAGACTGCGACCGCCGCCGCGAGGGTCACGGCAAATTCCCGGAACAACCGTCCGACGATTCCACCCATCAACAGAATCGGAATGAACACCGCGATCAGCGAAATGCTGATGGACATGACGGTGAATCCGATTTCAGCCGTCCCTTTAACCGCTGCGCGATAGGGCGTGTACCCCTCTTCCAGGTAGCGCGAGATGTTCTCGATGACGACGATGGCGTCATCGACCACGAAGCCGGTGGAAATCGTCAGCGCCATCAGCGACAGGTTGTCGATGCTGTAGCCGAACAGGTACATGATGCCGAAGGTGCCGATCAGCGATATCGGCACCACGAGGCCAGGAATCAGCGTCGCGCGCGCATTTCGCAGGAACAGGAATACCACCATGATCACCAGCGAGACCGAAATCAGCATGGTGAATTCCACATCGTGCACCGAGGCGCGGATGGTGGTGGTGCGATCCATTCCGACGGTCACCTTGATGTCAGCGGGAATCGAGGCATGTAGCGACGGCAGTGCCGCATACACGCGATCGACGGTATCGATGATGTTCGCGCCGGGCTGACGATAAATGATTACCAGCACCGCGGGCTTGGCATCGATCATTCCGGCGGTGCGCACGTTCTCAACCGAATCGACCACCTGCGCTACATCGGATAGAACCACCGCCGCTCCGTTGTGATACGCGACGATCAAGGGCCGATACTGCGCCGCCTTCAAAAGCTGATCGGTGGTCGAGATCGACCATGCCCGGGTGTCATCAGCGAACTCGCCCTTGGGGCGATTCGCGTTGGCATTGGCCAGAGTGGTGCGTACATCCTCGAGACTGATCCCGGCGGCGTTCAGTTGGGTCGGATTCAGCTCGACGCGTACCGCGGGCAACGCGCCACCTCCAACGGTGACCTGCCCGACGCCTTCAATCTGCGAGAGCTTCTGCGCGAGGATCGAAGACGCAGCATCGTACATTTCGCCGGTACTCTTGGTGTTCGATGTCAACGCGAGGATCATGATCGGCGCATCGGCCGGATTTACCTTGCGATAGAGCGGTTTGGCGGGCAGGTTGCTCGGCAGATTGCTGTTAGCTGCGTTGATGGCCGCCTGCACATCACGTCCCGCCGCGTCGATGTTCCGATTCAGATCAAATTGCAAAACGATACTGGTCTGGCCCAGGAAGCTGGTCGAGGTCATATCGGTCAGACCGGCGATGCGGCCGAAGGATCGTTCCAACGGAGTTGCGACCGACGACGCCATCGTTTCCGGACTCGCGCCCGGCAGCATCGCCTGCACCTGGATCGTCGGGAATTCGACCTGCGGCAGCGGCGCCACCGGCAGCAGGCGGAACGAGATTATGCCCGCGAGCGCGATTGCGATCGTCAGCAGCGTGGTGCCGACCGAGTTCTTGATGAAGGTTTCCGAGAAACTCATATCGCCTGCACTCGGGGAGTCTGCATCTCCGCGGCCTCGGCGCGGACCTTTTCCGATTCGGGCGCGAGGCGATCGAAGTAGAGAAAAATAACCGGCGTGGTGTAGAGCGTGAGCAGCTGGCTGATGAGCAAGCCGCCGACGATCGCGATGCCGAGTGGGCGGCGCAGCTCTGAACCGGTGCCGGTGCCCAGCGCGAGCGGCAGCGCGCCCAGCAGCGCCGCCATGGTGGTCATCATGATCGGGCGAAAGCGCAACAGGCACGCCTCGTAAATCGCATCCTCGGCGTTCTTGCCGCCTTTGCGCTGCGCCTCGAGCGCGAAGTCGATCATCATGATCGCGTTTTTCTTGACGATGCCGATCAGCAGGATAATTCCGATCAGGGCGATGACGCTCAGATCGATGCGGCAAATGAGCAGCGCGAGAATCGCGCCGACTCCCGCCGAGGGCAATGTCGAGAGAATCGTGATCGGATGGATGTAGCTCTCATACAGGACGCCGAGCACGATGTAGACGGTGATGAGCGCGGCGAGAATCAGAAGGGGCTCATTGCTCAATGAGGCACGGAAGGCCGCGGCAGTGCCCTGGAACGCAGTCTGGATACTGTCCGGCATGCCGATTTGTTTTTGCGCGTTATCGATCGCGGTGACTGCATCGCCGAGCGAATAGCCGGGGGCGAGATTGAAGGAGACGGTCACCGTCGGGAACTGCCCCTGATGGTTTACCACCAGCGGCGTGGTGCCCGCTTCGTAATGAGTGAACGCGCTCAGCGGCACTTCTCCGCCGCTGGTCGAGCGCAGGTAGATATCATCGAGCTCGCGCGGATCGTGTTGAAATTCCGGCGCGACCTCCAGCACCACATGGTACTGATTGAGCTGGGTGAACATGGTCGAGATCTGACGCTGTCCGAACGCATCGTAGAGCGTGTTGTCGATCGTCGCGGGCGTGATACCGAGGCGCGAAGCGGTGTCGCGATCGATCACCAGATGCGCACTCAGACCCTGGTTCTGCTGATCGGTCGCGACATCGCGCAACTGAGGCAGCGTCTTCAGCTCGTCGAGCAATTTCGCGGTCCAGGTGCTCAACTCGGTGGCGTTCGGATCCTCTAGGCTATACTGATACTGCGTGCGGCTCACGCGATCCTCGACGGTCAGGTCCTGAACCGGCTGGAGATAGAGCGTGATGCCTTCGACCTGTGCGAGTTTCGGCTGTAGGCGATCGATGATGGTCGAAACGCTCGCATCGCGCTCATCGAGCGGCTTGAGATTGATGAGGATGCGGCCGCTGTTCGGCGTGACGTTGGTGCCATCAACGCCGATGAAGGACGAGAGGCTTTCGACTGCGGGATCCTGCAGGATGATCTGTGCGAGCGCCTGCTGCCGCTGTACCATCGCGGGGAACGACACGCTCTGCGGCGCCTCGGAAACGCCCTGGATGACGCCGGTGTCCTGCACCGGGAAAAATCCTTTCGGCACGACCCAGTAAAGGAGAATCGTCAACACCAGCGTCCCTACCGCGACGATCAGCGTCGCCGGCTGATGCTTCAGGACCCATCGCAAGGTGGCGGCGTAGAAATCGATCGAGCGCTGAAACGCCCGCTCCGAAGCTTTGTAGAATCGCGTCTGCTCGCTCTCTTCGGTGCGGCGCAGCAGCTTGGCCGACATCATTGGAGTAAGGGTCAGCGATACTACCGCCGAGACGAGAATCGTGACCGCCAGTGTGATGGCGAATTCGCGAAACAGCCGGCCGACGATATCGCCCATGAACAGCAGGGGGATGAGCACCGCGATCAGCGAAATCGTCAGCGACAGGATGGTGAAGCCGATTTGCTCGGCGCCTTTGAGCGCCGCCTGCAGGGGAGGGTCGCCCTCCTCGATGAAGCGCGAAATATTTTCGATCATCACGATCGCGTCATCGACCACAAATCCAGTCGAGATCGTCAGCGCCATCAGGGTGAGGTTGTTGAGGCTGTAGCCGAGCAGGTACATCACGCCAAAGGTGCCGATGAGCGACAACGGTACCGCGATACTTGGAATGATGGTGGCGGATAGGCTGCGGAGGAACAGGAAGATGACCATCACGACCAGTGCGACGGTCAGCATCAACTCGAATTCGACGTCGGAGACCGAGGCGCGAATCGTCGTGGTCCTGTCGGTCAGCACCGCGACCTTCACCGATGCGGGAAGCGACGCCTGGAGCCTCGGCAGGAGCGCCTTGATTTTGTCGACCACCGTGATGATGTTGGCGCCCGGCTGCCGTTGAACATTCAGGATGACGGCCGGCACCGAATTCATCCACGCCGCCTGCTTGACGTTCTCCGGTTCGTCGATGACGTTGGCGACATCGGAGAGCGTCACCGGCGCGTTATTTTTGTACGCGACGACCAGTGGGCGATAGTCAGCCGCGGACAGCAGCTGATCGTTCGCCCCGACGGTGTATGCCTGCGCCTTCCCATCGAAGTTTCCCTTCGCCTGGTTGACGTTCGAAGCCGCGACCGCGGTGCGCAAATCCTCCAGCGTGAGCCCATACGCCGACAGCTGCGTCGGATTCGCCTGGATGCGTACCGATGGCTTCTGGCCGCCGCTGATACTCACCAGCCCGACGCCCGACACCTGCGAAATCTTTTCTGACAGGCGCGTATCGGCGAGGTCCTCGACCTGGTCCAGCGGTAGTTCCGTCGAGGTCAGCCCTAACGTGAGGATCGGCGCGTCGGCCGGGTTGGTCTTGCTGTATACGGGAGGATTGGGCAGGTCGGTCGGCAGGTAAGTCGCCGCCGCGTTGATGGCTTCCTGCACTTCCTGCTCGGCAACATCGATGCTGAGGTTCAGATCGAACTGCAGCGTGATGACCGAACTTCCGAACGAGCTGTTCGAGGTCATCTGGTTGAGCCCGGGCACCTGCCCGAACTGTCGCTCCAGCGGCGCGGTCACCGACGACGCCATCACGTCGGGGCTCGCGCCCGGATAGAACGTCAGCACCTGGATGGTGGGGTAATCGACCTCGGGGAGGGCCGAGACGGGTAACTGTTTGAATGCCACCAGCCCAGCGAGCAGGATCGCCGCCATCAGCAGGGTGGTCGCTATCGGCCTGAGGATAAATGGCCGCGAGAGACTCATTGCGCGGCGTGGTTGCTGACGGCGGTCGCGGTCGCCATATGCGTGGTGACCTTGGTGCCCGGCTGCAACTTGTCGACTCCGTCGGTCACCACGGTTTCGCCCTGCGTGAGCCCGCTGGTGATGGAGGAAAGGTCGCCCTCGGTCGCGCCTACTGTGATTCCGCGCTGCGCCACCGTGTTATTGGCATTCACCACGTAGGCGAAATTTCCCTGCGGACTCTTTTGCACCGCCGCCGTCGGCACCAGGACGGTATCTTTAATCGTATCGACCAGCAGGCGCGCGTTGACGAACTGGCTCGGAAACAATGCGAAGTCAGTGTTGTCGAAGGAAGCTTTTAGCTTGACGGTTCCGGTAGTCGGATCGATCTGATTGTCGAAGGTTAGAAGCTTGCCGGCGGCGAGCTTCTTAGTGAAGTCGCGATCCCACGCCTCGACTGGCAGTGGCTCCCCGCTCTGCATCCGTTTGACGACCTTCGGAATGTCATCTTCAGGAATCGCGAAGATAACCGCGATGGGTTGCAACTGCGTAATCACCACCAGGCCGGTGGTATCGGTCGCATGCACGATATTTCCGATGTCCAGCAGCCGCAGGCCGATGCGCCCGGTGATCGGCGCGGTGATTCTGCTGTAGGTGATATTCAACTTAGCGCTATCGATTGCACCGAGGTCGCTCGCGACCGCGCCCTTGGCCTGGTTCATTACCGACTGCTGATCGTCAAGTTGCTGGCGCGAAAGCACGCCCTCCGAGTACAGAAGCTGATCGCGCTCGAAGGTGTTCTTGCCGTCTTCATATGCGGCCTCATCCTTCGCCATCTGGCCCTCGGCTTGCGCCAGTTGAACTTGGTAGGGGCGGGGATCGATTTGGATAAGGAGGTCGCCCTCCTTCACGTTCTGTCCTTCCTTATAGAAGATGTTCTGGATGGCCCCGTCGACCCGTGACTTGACGGTCGTGGTGTTGAACGGAGTGACGGCTCCGATTGCGCTGAGAAAGACATTGAGGTCGCCGCGGGTCGCGCGTGCGGCCGATACCGGGATCGCCGGGCGCGCCAATTTGGTGGTGGTTTGGGCTGCCTGCCGATGCGCATACCAAAAGTATCCAGCCACCAGGAGGACCAGCACGACGACCCAAGTCCGCCAATCACTCGCGAGGCCGGATCGCGTCTGCGAGGCGGTTTCGGCAGCCGAGTATTTCAGCTTGGTTGACTCCGAAGCCGGAGCGCCAGTTGTCATTTCATCGAACAACTCGAATTCTCCAAAACGCCGCTGCTTGATTTGAGGCGGTTACGGGCTTAGCGCACCTGCACGGCTAAAAGCGGATGATGTTGGGAGCATCTCCCTTTTCGGACGTTCAGGTCCACAAATCCTTAGACGTTGAAAATCTCACACCGTTTCACGGGAATCAGCTTCTGGCGTGAATGCAACCCAAGGCCGCCATCTGCGTCATTATAGAAGGCGGGGACGCGCTCGGATAGCGGCAAACCGTCAGGACCTTTGGCGCTGAGCATTCCGCCAACCGTCGAAATGAGCTAATTTCGGACTCACGAGTCCATTTTCCTTATGAGCACGCATCGCGCAACTAACTTAAGCAAACTTCCCAAGAAGACCCGCGGACGGCCATCGATCCCGTTTCTGCACGAGACCATCCTCCGCCACGCCGGCGATCTCTTCGCCCGCAACGACTTCGCGCGTGTCTCCATCGACGAAGTCGCCATGCGATCGGGCGTCGGGAAGGGCAGCGTCTATCGGCAGTTCGGCTCCAAGGAAGCGTTGTACGCAGCCGTCGTTATCGAAGGCTTCCGACACTTACAGAAGGAAATTCGCAGCGCGCTCAGCCGCAGCGTATCGACGCGCGACCAGGTCGAGGCGGTGGTACGGCATACGCTGATGTATTTCTGGACGCGCCGGCATTTCTTCGCGCTGCTGCACGATCCGGCGGCACTCCCGCCCGCGCTGGCGCGAAGCTACCTGAAGCAGCGCCTGGAACTATCGAAAATGATCAGCGCGGTCCTGCTGGAGGGCATCGAGGGCGGCACGTTGCGCGAAGGTCTCGATACGCGCATCGTTGCCGAGTCACTGCTTGGGATGTTGCGCGGCATCAATCGTTACTGCCGCGACTACACGACGCCCGAGGCAGCCACCGATGCAGTGGTCGCGATCTTTCTCGACGGCTGCGCCGCCCGCCCACACATCGTCAGCGCTTTGCACAGGCGGTAGACCTGAGCCTCCGAGCGGCAAGCGCCGCCGCGTATTGGTCGGCCATTACTTTTTTGGGCGTGAATTCTTTTGGAGCCACGCGTCTGAGCGTTTAAAAAAAGCTCGCACATCGAGATTTTGCGCGGATTCGTATACGGCCGCGCTTGTCAGCGCCTCTCAGCAACATTGACCATAGTTTCGACCATTCTTGTGTCGGGACCGTGACGCTATCCAACGAGGGTGTCATCGGAGGAACGTCTTCACTCTGGCCGTCGCGTCCAGCCTGGTGCTCCAACCGATGGTTTGCTATCCGGATGTCGAGAGGGAATAAGTCCAAGGGATAACAGATTGTCTAAGAAGGATTACGCGCCGCCTCGGGAATGCGCGGATATTCTCGGCGGTATAGTCAGCTTGTTAACGGGTTCAGCCGCCGAGACGCTGGAGGGGTCGCGCTTCGAGCGTCATCCTGCCTGGCACATCAGCAGGTTGCCGGGTGGCACCTTGTACTTCGAGTGTGCCAACGACCTGTCATGTGGATGACGATGGCTTTACCGAACGCGCGGGTGTCAACTGGCCATCATGGCGACCAACGAATTGGGTCTCCAACGAAAATCACTATGAGGAGACCTCTTTCGGAGCAAGTCTTGGCGAACCCGATGTGTGGTCTGCTTTTCTCCATCAATACATCGCGCTCCCCGGAGCATTGAGGAAAGGCGAGCAGATATGGTGGCGAACCATCGGGAAGATAAAAATCGGCGACGGCGCCATCGTGATAAAGGGCGCGCAATTGATACCGTGCGTTTTCGTCGACACGGGCCCGGGCGATAAAATCGGAGAGATGTCGCTCGCGGCTCACGCGAAATTCCGCGACCCCAGCACGCTCTTTTACGCCAGACCCGCAAAAGCAAAGAGTTCCGGCGCCAGTTCGCCGAAGAATAGAAAAGAGACGCCGGCTGATAGGGTGAGCGTGACCACGAACGAGGGCACCCCCGGGCCATTCATCGCTCTGGTGTTCCAGGTTCATCGCTTGGGAGGCGGGATACGAAGCTGTTTCAAAATACCCTCGCCGTTGTTTGCCAAACTCACGGGCAAACCCTTTCCGCAGATTTCGGACGACTCGCTGAGATAATTTGCCGGCTCCGTCGGCGAATTCGCAGTCGGCCGCCGTGTCTGATCCGTTAGGGTTCCCACTTCACCTGCCCGTCTGCCGCGCATGATGGGCGAAATTAAGGCATCCGCTCGCCTCCGTCCAAAGGATTATCCATCGATCGATTGAGGCGCGCCGCTCCGAGACGAGGCGCAGTCCTTGCATTTCGTCACGGGCTAACTCGCGAGGGTCGCCATGGCCGCCGCGAGACCAAACTCAAAAGTTTCGGAGGATACGAACTTGAGCGGAAGTTCCGCACGTCTGGCAGCGATCGAGGCCGTTACCACTTACCATCCAACCTCAGAACCCCTGTCGTTCTCGGCCGATACGGCCAGTGAGTTGTACGGCTCGAATGTCTTTAACAAAGCGGCGATGAAGGTTCGGCTCCCCAAGCCGGTCTACAAATCGTTGGTGCAAACCATCGAAACCGGATCGAAGCTTGACCCGTCCATCGCCGATAGCGTCGCGGCCGCGATGAAGGATTGGGCGATCCAGAAAGGCGCCACGCACTATGCGCACGTGTTTTATCCGCTTACCGGCTTCACCGCCGAAAAGCATGACAGCTTTCTGTCGCCCGATAACGATGGCGGTGCGATCGCCGAATTTGCAGGCAAAACGCTGATCCAGGGCGAGCCGGATGCCTCGAGTTTTCCCAATGGCGGCATCCGCTCGACCTTCGAAGCGCGCGGGTATACGGCATGGGATGTCACCAGCCCCGCTTATCTGCTCGAAAACCCCAACGGCAAAACGCTATGCATCCCGACCGCGTTCATCTCATGGACCGGCGAGGCGCTCGACAAGAAGACACCGCTGCTGCGCTCATTGCAGGCGCTCAATAAGCATGCGCAGCGGGTGCTGAAGCTGTTCGGCCATGAGAAGCCGGCCACCGTCGTTTCCTATGCCGGCGCGGAGCAGGAATATTTTCTCATCGATCGGCACTTCTTTTTCTCGCGGCCCGATCTCCTCGGCACTGGAAGGACGCTGTTTGGCGCACCGCCGCCGAAAGGCCAGGAGTTCGAGGATCATTACTTCGGCGCGATTCCGGAGCGGGTGCTGGCGTTCATGATCGATGCCGAGCGCGAGCTCTTCAAGCTCGGGATTCCGGCCAAGACGCGTCACAACGAAGTCGCGCCGGGTCAGTTCGAGATCGCGCCGGTGTTCGAGCATTCGAATCTCGCGACCGACCATCAGCAACTCATGATGGTGACGCTGAAGCGGGTGGCCGAGAAATACGGCATGACCTGCCTGCTGCACGAGAAGCCTTTTGCCGGTGTTAATGGTTCCGGCAAGCACGTCAACTTCTCCATCGGCAATGCGACGCAAGGCAACCTGCTCGACCCCGGCGACAATCCGCACGCCAACGCGCAGTTCCTGGTTTTCTGCGCGGCCGTCGTTCGCGCGGTCCATCGATGGAGTGGGCTGCTGCGCGCCGTCGTCGCGACTGCCTCGAACGATCATCGCCTCGGCGCCAACGAAGCGCCTCCCGCGATTATCTCCGTTTTCCTCGGCGAGCAGCTCACCGACATCTTCGATCAAGTCATCAAGGGTGGCGCGAAGACTTCGAAGGGCAAGGAGACGCTGATGGTTGGCGTCGACAGCCTGCCGACGCTGCCCAAGGATGCCGGCGATCGCAACCGCACGAGTCCGTTCGCATTTACCGGCAATCGTTTCGAGTTTCGCGCGGTAGGATCGGGGCAATCGATCGCGGGGCCGCTGGTCGCGATGAACACCATCATGGCCGAGTCGCTCGACTACATCGCGACGCGATTGGAAAAGGCGATTGCGGCTGGCACCGAGTTCAACGTTGCGGTGCAGAAGGTCCTCGAAGACATCATCAAGGAGCACGGCGCCGTCGTTTTCAATGGCGATGGCTACACGGAGGCGTGGCACAAGGAAGCCGAAAAACGCGGCCTCCCCAACCTGCGCTCGTGCGTCGAGGCAATCCCGGTCCTCGGCAGCAAGGAGGCAACTGAGCTGTTCGAGCATTACGGCGTGCTCTCCGAGCGCGAGCTGCATAGCCGCATGGATGTGTACCTTGAGCAGTATTGCCTGAGCGTCGGCCTCGAAGCGCGCACCGCGATCGAAATGGCAAAGACGATCATTTTCCCGGCCGCCATCCGCTATCAGGGCGAGTTGGCGTCGACGTGCGCGAGTCTGAAGGCGGTCGGCTACACCTTCGATACCGACACGCTCGATAAAATCACCGGGCTGGTGAAGGACCTGCAGGACGGCATCGAGCGGCTGGAGAAGGCGCTCGCGTCGCACGGGCAAAAGACCAAGCTGGAGCATGCGGCACATCTTTGCCATGACGTCCTTCCCGCGATGGGAACGGTGCGCAAGACCGCGGACATCCTCGAAGGGATGGTGGCTGACGATTTGTGGCCGTTGGCGACGTATCAGGAGATGTTGTTCATCAAGTAGGATTTTCCGACTGAATGAAAAGAGGCGCGGATCGTTCATCCGCGCCTCTGTGTTGCTTGAGAGCCCGTCAGCCTCTACAGGAACGCTTCCGCCGCCACCTTGATGGCGTTGGAATCGCCGCCCAACAGCAGCGTGGTCGCCTTGCTGGCCTTCCACGCGGCCGCGCGCTCCAGGATGCGCTCCCGGGGGCCGACCAGCGAAAGCTCATCGACCAGCGCATCGGGAACCGCGGCGACGGCTTCTTGGCGCTTGCCGCTCAGAAACAAGTCCTGGATCTTATGCGCATCGTCAGCCCATCCCTGGCGACTCACATGCTGGGTATAGAAATTTTTGTCGCGCGCGCCCATTCCGCCGACATAAAGCGCGAGGCCGGGTTTGAGCGAATCGCGCGCCGCTTTCACATCGTTGTTCACCACGATGTTGATCGACACCGCGATGTCGAAGTTGCCGAATCCCTTGCCGCCGCCGGCTTTATGGAAGCCCGCCTCCAGATGCGGCACGAAAGTATCGAGGCCTTTAGGCGTCGTCCACACCGGGATGAATCCGTCGGCGACTTCGGCCGCGACTTCCACTCCCTTGGGCGAGATGGTCGCGGTGTAGATCGGGATATCGGTGCGGCCGTGTAGAATGCTGCGTAGCGGCTTGCCGAGGCCCGAGGATCCGGCGCCCTTGTATGGCAACTGGTAGTACTCGCCCTGGAACTCGACCGGCTTCTCGCGTCCGAAGATCTGCCGCATGACGGCGATGTACTCGCGGGTGCGCTTGAGCGGTTTGCCGTAGGGCAGCCCGTGCCATCCTTCGATAACCTGCGGGCCTGAGGGTCCGATGCCCACGATCATCCTGCCGCCCGAAAGCTGATCCACCGTCATCGCCTGCATCGCGCACATCGCGGGCGTACGCGCCTGCATCTGCATGATCGCGGTGCCGAGTTTGATTTTACTGGTCTGCGCGGCGATCCAGGCCAGCGGCGTGATCGCATCGCTGCCCCACGCCTCGGCTGTCCACACCGAGTCATAACCGAGAGCTTCGGCTTCCTTGATTCTTGCGACGTCGACTTTAATTTGCGGGCCGAAACCGGCCGCCATCAATCCAAGTTTCATTTTCGATTCTCCTTCTTATGCCACTTCGAAGAGGCCGGCCGCGCCCATTCCGCCGCCGACGCACATCGTGATCACGACGTACTTCACCCCGCGCCGTTTGCCCTCGATTAGGGCGTGCCCGGTCATCCGCGAGCCGCTCATCCCGTACGGATGCCCGATTGAAATCGCGCCGCCGTTGACATTCAGCCGCTCATCGGGAATGCCGAGGCGATCGCGGCAATAGATGACCTGACAGGCGAACGCCTCGTTGAGTTCCCACAGTCCGATGTCATCCATCTTGAGCCCGTTGCGCTCCAGCAGCTTCGGCACCGCGAACACCGGGCCGATTCCCATCTCGTCGGGCTCGCATCCAGCGACCGCCATCCCGCGATAAATGCCGAGGGGATGCAGTCCGCGCTGCTCGGCCTGCTTGCGTTCCATCAACACGCAGACCGAGGTTCCGTCGGAGAGTTGGCTGGCGTTGCCGGCGGTGATGAATCCGCCGGGGCCCTTGACCGGCGGCAAGGACAAGAGTCCTTCCAGGGTGGTGCCGGGGCGGTTGCATTCGTCGCGCTCCAGCGTGATGGGCTGGCGAGTAACCTCGCTGGTCTTTTTGTCCTCGAAGCGCTTGGTGACGGTGGTGGTGACGATCTCGTCGTTGAAGAGCCCTTTCTCCTGCGCGTTAAAAGTTCGCTGCTGGCTCTGGAGCGAATACTGGTCCTGCGCCTCGCGCGAAATCTTATATCGCTTCGAGACCACTTCGGCGGTATCGATCATCGCCATGTAAACCGCCGGCGCCTTCTTCGAGCACAATCGGGTCGGCCTGACGGAAGGCATTCATATGCGCATTTTGCACCAGGCTGATGGACTCGACGCCGCCCGCGACCACGGTCTGCATCCCGTTCGACCATTATCTGCTTCGCCGCCATCGAGATGCTCATCAGGCCCGAGGAGCATTGTCTGTCCACGCTCTGACCCGCGACGCTGACCGGCAGTCCCGCTGCGATCACGCATTGGCGCGCGACGTTAAAGCCCTGGGTGCCCTGCTGCAGCGCGGAGCCCATGATCAAATCGTCGACTTCCGCGGGTTCGACCTTGGCGCGCTTCAGCGCTTCCCGAATAATCGGCGCGGCCATCGAGGGCGACTCGATATCATTAAACGCGCCCCGATAGGCCTTGCCGATAGGCGTGCGCGCGGTGGATACGATAACGGCTTCTCTCATGAACGACTCCTTGTTTTCCGCGCCGATGCGACGGCCGGCACGGTAGTTAATCAGCACACGGTCGCCGTTCAAAGCCGGTATGGCGACTGGCCCTACAAAATTTCACGTGTGACCGATGACTGTAACCCACCGGCGGCCTTTCGTCACGACCTCGGAGGTACGGCTCGTTCCGGCCGCCAGAGGCGTTCGATTCCCCGAAAACAGGCGCGCCGAATCTTGTCAGCGCGCGTGTGCTTTTCAAGGCCACCTTATGGAGCGGCCCTCCAGGCGGGGAAAGTTACTGCATTGCGAAGAGCGAGAGCGACCGTGCGGTTGCATGCTGCACCGAGGCTTTCATCACGGCGTAGGAGTAAAGCGCATCAACATAGTTTGATTGGTCGAGGGTGAACCGCGTCTGCGCGTCCTCCAACTCGACGACATTTCCAAGTCCGGCTTTGTAACGATGTTCGGCAAGATGCAATTCTTCCTGCGAGGCGTCGAGCACCGCTTGTGCCTTGCCGATGGCGGCCACCGACGCTTGCCAGTCGAGGAAAGAGCGTGTGACCTCAAGCACAATTTGTTGCCGAAGATCTTCTATCTGATGGTTGATAGCTTGCTGATTGTATTTGGCCTGCGCGACCTGATGCTCGGTCTGGAAGCCGTTGAAGATCGGCCAGCTCACCACCACACCGACATCAAAATTGTTCGACGCGGGAAGGCCGGTACCCATCGTCTCGTAGGCACCGGCTCCCTGCACAGTCGGAAAGTAATCACTGCGGTAGATTTTGACTCGTGCCCCTGCGGCTTCGGCCTGGTGAGCCATCATCTGCAGGTCCGGCCGCATCGCGAAGGCATCGTTGAGCAACCGCGGGAGGGTGGTGTTGATCGGATCCCAGGCGAGTTGGTCGGCCATATGATACTCGAGAGCGTTTTCGCTGAGCCCCATGGCGTTATCCAGGGCGACCTTGGCATCGGCTCCAGCATTGCGCGCACGAATTAGATCCAATTGCGAACGCGAGAGTTGAGCCTGAGTCGTGTAGACATCGATCTGTGGCTTCAACTCAGCTTGTGCCATCAACTTCGCTTCATGAAGATGCTCCTGGCGCTGCTCTACTGCCTTCTCGTAGACCTTGATTTGGGCTTTGGTCGCGAGCACCTCGAAATAGCGTTGACATACTTCGAGGATGAGATTTAGACGTGCGAGCTCGTAACGCGCCCGCGCCGCCTGGGCTTCGTATTGCTGTTCGTGAATCAATCCGCGCACGCGCCCGAAGTCGAACAGGTACTGGCGTATGGATAATCCAGTCAGAAAGTTGTCATGGGTGCTAAAGCTTTGGCCTGCATCGGCGGGACGATCGTGCGGAGTGCCCGGCAGGCGAGGAAATTCATAGCCGCCGATATATGCGGTATCTCCGATGCCGTTGTCAGTGCCGCGCAGATACTCGCCTACGCCATAAGCCTGCGGAAGAAGGTTGGACTCGGCGATGCCAACTCCTTCATGGGCGGCACTCAATTCGGATGCCGACTCGAGGATCCGCGGATGCAAGGTCAACGCGACGTTGACCGCCTGTTCGAGGGTGAGCTCCTGTCCCTTCCGGATCGGCACCTCCGCACCAAAAACTCCGGCCGGGATACTTAGAATCAGGGCAAAACAAGCCGCAGTTAGGAAACGGATCATTGGTCGCTCGCAAGTTCTGGGGGATTATTCGACGTTCGAGCCGTCGTAGTTTGAATCGGATTGATCTTCTCGCCCTGGTTGAGAGCAGGACTGATAGTGGCCACGACTGACTCGTTACCGTTCAATCCGGAGGTGATTTCGACGTAACGCCCATCGGTTATACCGAGCGATACCGGCTGTTTGATCAACGAGTCGTGATGAACGATGAACACGAACCCATCTTTTTCTCCCACACCCTCGACGGCCGCCGCAGGGAGCTGGATCGCGTCGGGATGACGTACCAAATCCAGCGTCACCGTGGTGTACATGCGGGGATAGATTCGCCGCTGACTATTATCCAAATCGATTTCGGTCAGCATCGTGCGGGTGGCCAGGTCGAGAGAGTTCGCATATCGAACCACGCCGGCCTGGATTGGCGGACCTTCAACACCATGGGCAGTTACCAGGGCACGCGTGCCGATCCTGATGAGACCGGCCTCTTCTTCGGGGACGTACACATAGATGCGCATCTTGTCGATTTCCGCCATCGTCAAGACCGCACCCCCGCTCATCAGGTGACCGCCGGCTCCTTCGGTCGCGCCGGAGCTAATCGAGGCTCCGTTACCCGAGACTCCGAAGTCGCCGCCGCCGGCACGGATCAGCGCTCCCGGATCCGCAAAGCGGCCGGTGATCACACCGGAGAAGGGCGCAATTATTTGGGTATAGGCCGACATCGCATTGAGCACGCCCAGATCGGCTTGAGCCTGCGCCATCTTACTGAACGCGATGTCCACGTCCTGCTGTGCGACGACCTTTGGATCTTGTTCGCGAACGTGTTTCAGCCGTTGATAGGTCAATTTCTGGATGGTGAAGGTGGCTTTGGCGCGCTCCAGGTTCTCTCTTAGTTCTGGAACTTCGATGGTCGCGAGGACTTGTCCTTTCTTGACCCAGTCACCCTTGTCCACCGGAATACTCTGCAGGTAGCCGGTGACTTTGGAATGGAGTGCGCACTCGTAAAAACCCACCGCATCGCCGGGAAGGGTGATCGATCGATCGGCTTCCTGTCGCAGTGGCTTCATAACCGAGATGTTAGGAGGACCAATATGTGTCTGTTCTGCTGGCGAGCCCCCGCATCCGGACAGGAGCGCCAGCAGAAGAATTCCGAGGTATAGTGAGGCCAAACGCTTCAAGGATTTTCCCTCCGCTTCGAGTACAACAGTTCGTAAATCGCTGGAACCAGAATGAGCGTCAGCACAGTCGAGACCGCAAGGCCACCGACTGCGGCGCGCGCCAGCGGCGCGGAGGCCTCTGAGCCTTCGCCGATTTTCAAGGCGATCGGAAGCAGTCCCGCCACGGTCGCCAGCGCGGTCATCAGGATGGGCCGCATCCGAATGCGGGCGGACTCGATGACGGCGCGGCGCAGCTCCTGACCTCCGCGAAACCGCTGGTTGGCGAAATCCACCAACAGAATCGAGTTCGACACCACGATTCCCACCATCACGATAATGCCCATGAACGATTCGATGTTGAGGGTCGTGCCGGTCAGCAAAAGCGTCCAGATAACCCCGATGAGACCCATCGGCACGGCAAACATGATGATCACGGGATCGAGAAACGACTTGAACTGCGCGACCATCACCAGGTAGAGCAAAACCACCGCCATCGTCAGGCCGAAGCCGAAGCTCGAAAAGGATTTCTGCATAGCCGCGACCGAGCCGCGATAGTCGACTTGGACATCGTTCGGCAGATGCACATTCTTCAAGGCATTTTGGATCGCTGTTTGAGTACCGCCGAGATCGCTGGTGGCGGGATCCACCAGCACGTCCACCACGCGCTGAATGTCGTAATGATCGGCCTCCGCGGGATGGCTCTCATGCACTATCGAAGCGATGTTTCGCAGTAACACCGCATCGGAATGTCCCTTGTCGGTATCGCGCGTCAGTACCGGAATATCCAGCAGCGTCTCGTACGAGTTGATGTCGCTTTCGCGGTATTGCGCGGTCAAAAAATAGTCGTTGCCGGTCTTACGATCGATCCAGATTGACGGCGCGATCATCTGATTCGAGGTGAGCGCGGTAATGACGTTGGTAACGACATCCTTCTGCGTGAGTCCCAGCCGTCCGGCACGCGTCCGATCAACTTTTATATCGAGGGTTGGATAGCCGGATTCTTCGGGAATGAACGCATCCGCGACATCGGGGAGCGTTCGCATCGCGTTGCGCACCTGGCCGGCGGCGGCAAACAATTCCTTGTAATCGGGGCCACTAAGTTGCACGTCGATCGGCGCCGCCGAGCCAAAATTCAAGACCGCATCGATGATGCTGCCGGATTGAAAGAATGCGCGCACATCGGGGACATCCTGCTTTAGCGCGGTACGTAGCTTATCGATGTAAAAGAAGCTCGATTGCTCGTGGCCCGGCTTGAGGCTGACGAGGATCTGGCCGGTGTCTTCCCCGGAATTATTCGAGTAAATCGCTGAGATACTTGGCGCGAGGCCCAGGTTGGCGACCACCATGTCGAGGTCGTGAGGTGGGACCACCTGGCGAATAACCTTTTCGACCTGCCGGCTAAGATCCTCAGTTACCTCGAGCCGGGAACCGAGCGGCGCCCTGATATTGATGGTGAACTTTCCCGCATCGGTGGTTGGGAAAAGCTGGGTTCCCAGCAGCGGAAAGACCGCCAAACTGCCGATGAAAACCGCCCCAAGGACGGTGATCACGATCAGCTTGTGATCGAGCGCCCGCTCGAGTTGACGTTCGTACCAATGGCCGAATCGTTCGTAGTAGCGGTTGAAGGTCGCGAAAAACCCGCCGCCGGCGGTTTCCTCCGTCCCTTCCATGGCCGCTTCAAGTTTGCGGGCTTCCTCCGCATTGAGAAAGCGCGCGCAATAAATGGGGATAATCGACATCGCGACGACATAAGACGCGATCATTGACAGCACGACTGCGAGCGCCAGCGCGCTGAAGAGATATTTGGCAACCCCGAACAGGAACATGACCGGGAAGAAGACGATGATGGTGGTGAGCGTCGAGGCCAACACCGGCAGCGCGACCTCTTCGGCCCCCTCGCGCGCGGCGACTTCAGGCGGGCTACCCTCGGCCAGGTGGCGATTGATGTTTTCAAGCACCACCACGGAGTCATCAACGAGACGGCCAATGGCGAGCGCGAAACCGCCCAGCGTCATGATGTTTATCGTCGCGCCATCGATGAAGAGGCCAAAGGCGCCCGCGAGGATAGACAGTGGGATCGACAGGAAAATGGCGAACGTCGAGCGGAAGCTGCCGAGAAAGATAAGGATCATCAACGAAGCCAGGATCGATCCGGATACCGCCTCATGCTCCAGCGAATGCACCGCATCGACGATATAGCCCGACTGGTCGAAGATCGTCTTAAGTTTCATCCCGGCGGGCATGCCGGTAATATGCGGCAATAGTTGATTTACTCCGTCAACTACCGCGATGGTGTTCGCGCCGGTCTGCTTCAGGACCGGGATGTATACCGATGGCTGGCCGTTAATTAGAACCTTGTTATACTGAATTGCCGCGGAATCCTTGACATCCGCGACGTCTTCCATCAGGACCGGGACCTGTCCCTTTCCGATCTTCACCGGAACCGAGTTCAGTTCGTTTATTTCGGGGACCATGCTGTTGGAGTAGATGAAGTAGTCGGTACTGCCAATTTTCGCATCGCCGGCAGGCAGGATGAGGTTCGATTGATTGAGGGCGTTGACGACGTCGTGCAGGGTCAACCCGCGCGCCTCGAGCGCCTTGCGATCGGCGTAGGCCATGATTTGGCGAAACTTGCCGCCGAACGGCATCGGGATCGAGGCTCCCTGCACCGTCGCAATCTGATTGCGCACGTTGTAGCGCGCTTGATCCTGTAGCGAGACCTCGTTGAAGCCCTTGCCCTCCAGCGTCACCAGCACCACCGGCAGCGACGAGGAGTCGAACTTCAGCACCAGCGGCGGCAGGGTCCCGGGAGGCAACACGCCCAAATCCGCCATCGCCAGGGTACCGAGCTGCGAGGCGGCCGCGTCCACGTCCACATCCGGATGAAAGAACACCCGAATGATGCTGACGCCCGGAAGTGAGCGCGACTCCATATGGTCGATGCCGCTGCCGAGGGTAAAAAATCGTTCGTAGCGAGTCGTGATGTCGCGTTCCATGTCCAGCGGCGGCATGCCGGGGTAAAAGGTGGCCACGACGACGGCTGGCATCTTCAGGCTGGGAAACACATCGACCGGCATCCGGGTGAAGGCGGTAACCCCCAAAATCGCAATTATCAGGGCTCCGACTATGATCGTGTACGGATTACGCAGCGAGAAACTTGGCACGGGCGACCTCGCCCTCAGGAGTTGGGCCGGATGTTCTCCGGCGCGTTTTCAGATGAACTCGCGGACGTGGATGCACTCCACACCGGCGAGCAAACCGATGACGCGACTAGGCCCGGAGCAGTGGGTCTTGCCCGTTGGAACCGGAAGAATTGAGCTTAAGCCGGTTCAAAAGGCGTGAAAGCGGAACTCGCGCAAGGAATTCAGGATGATTCCCTATGATCGCTGTGGTTTCGCGCTCAGGCGGGACGAAAAACTTCGGCAGCATACCGCTCGGCGCCACGTAGTCCCGCGCCTCGCTATCGCCGGTCGCGATCGAGGTATGCCGTTCTGCGGAGCGATGAACCTCGGGCGTGCGGAAGTGGGCACCGAATCGATGGGGCGCGGCAGCCGGGAATAGCAGCAACATAACGACGCTGACGACGCATACTGAGGCAGCCAGAAAAGACCTCAGTGAATCGACACTGGATGATGCTATTTTCCCCATTGCCCTTAGCATCAAGCTAATCCTCCCGGGGCACTCACTCAAGGCCCGGCTTTACGGCGGCACTGGCGTCATTCGAGACATCTCGGAGCGAGTGGCGTCATTTGACAAATGAGGGGGCTTAATTTCGCGCGACCGCAATCGCGTTGGGGGTTTGCTTCTACAACCTCTACCGCGTCCACGAAACGCTGCGCTGTTCGCCAGCAATGGCGCTTGGCGTGACCGATCACATTTGGACGATTGGGGAGCTAATCGAGGCACCGCAAGAGCCCGAAGAGGCACCACCGGTGCCGCCAGTGACGCCGCCCGACACACTTGGCGCGCGCCAGCCATTCCGACCCTACGTTATTAGCGGTGGTCGGGCGGCGGCCAGTCCCCGCAAGCGTTGACCTAAGAAACGGCGGCGGATGCGTACCACTTGGTCATTTCCAGCGTGATCCGTCGAACTATGAGAGGGGTCAGCATGTTGGTGAGATGGTGAAAATCCGACCCTTCGATGTTGTCCGCTAAATCGATAAATCGCCGCTTGTCTAAATCCAGTCGAAGAGCTTTCGGTCGCTCGTTTCCTGAAATAGCGTAGGAAACAAGTGCAAATGGGCTAAGATGGCGCGCATTGATCTTTGCTCGTAAAAACACGACAGAGGGCATTTCGGATGCCGAAATATCCAATGGAATCTCGTGAGTCACGTGCATGTTGACGTCTGCCATTTCCGCACCTCTTTCGGTTGGACTCACGAAACCGCCCACCGATTCACGACGCAGGCGGTTGGCACAATGCGAACCGCGAGGACTTCTGCGTCTCGTAATGCTGCGGCAATCCCCCGCATGTGACCACTGACATGGAGAGTTGGCGCGGTAACGGTGCTCGTGGGTGGCACGGGTAAAGGATCGAGCAACAATGGTGCCAGAAGCGACGTGATAATGCCGATTAACGCGCTAGGGTAGCCGTTGTGCTGATATGGCGAAGGATTTAAAGGATCAGGAGCGCCATTCGCAATGGCTTTCACTGGATCGATCAACTCCACTCCGTGCGAGTCATTGATCTCGATCTCGTACACGTACCCCGGATTCACGCTCGACGGCACACTTGTACCCGCCTCTAAAGCATACGTCAATGCGACCGGTAAGATACGGTCAATGATACGTACGGACTGTCGGTCATTCCGCCGTAAACGTGTTGAATAACCCGATCGCAGGTACTGATCATGCCGGGGTTCTTTGCGGTGAAGCCCGTCAATCGCGCGTTGTTTATATTCCAGTATGTTCCTGGGCCAGCGCCTCGGTAGAAGATCGCCATATTCGGGGTCATTCTCCCACTTGCGAAAAGCCACCCTCTTCTACTTCGTAAACTGGCGGTTGGCAAGCCGAGTCCGTTGGTGGCGTCATTTGCCCGCGTCAGTGGCGTCTTTTGATCGAATGACGCCAGTACCTTTGCGGCGAACTCTATCGATCGTCCAAGCCGTCGGGTTCAAAGCGGTAGCCGGCCCCGCGCACGGTTACGATGACGCGCGGGTTGGCGTCATCAGCTTCGATTTGCGCCCGCAAACGCCGGATGTGAACGTCGACGGTGCGCGCCTCGATACCGACATCGCGTCCCCACACCAGCCGCAGCAATTCTTCCCGACTGTAAACTCGCATCGGATTGCGGACCAAAAACGACAACAGATGGAACTCGCGCAGCTTCAGGTCGCATTCTTTCCCGTTCGCGAAGACCTGGTACGCATCGAAGTCCACCCGCAGCCGCCCTTTGTGAAACGTCCCCTGTAACCGCCCGCCGCTCTCCGAGTTGTACGCCCCGGTTGTACGCCGCAGCAGTGCCTTGATGCGCGCCATCAGCTCCAGCGGGCCGAACGGCTTGGTGACGTAGTCGTCGGCCCCCATATTCAAGCCCAGCACCTTGTCCGCCTCGGTGGAATTGGCGCTGAGCATCAGGATCGGGAGCGTGGTGGTCAGGGTATCGGTGCGTATCTTCTGGCAGAGTTCGAGGCCCGGAAGGTCGGCAAGCGCAGTATCGAGCACCATCAGATCGGGACCGCGCGCCTCGAGCTTCTGGAGCGCCTCGCGGGCCTCAACCGCGACCTCAACTTCGATGCCTTCCTGATGGAGATGGTAGCGGAGCAATTCGCGAATCTTGTCGTCCTCCTCGACTACCAGCACTCGATAGCGATGTTCCGGGAAAGACATGAATCGCTTTTGCTTTCAGGGGATGCGCGCGGCAATTTGAGAGAAGCCGGCGCGAGCGAGTTAAACGCTCGCGCCGGCTGGTGACTGGTTAGTAGTTGAACTCCATGTTCAGGAACAGCGAATGATCGTCGCGGAACACCGAATTCGGGACCGACTTACCGGTGGTCGGTTTGGCGAATACCGGTGCAAACGTGTTCGCATACGTTTCAGAGAACGCGAAGTTCTGGTGGTAGTAGGAGAGGTTCTGAGTGTTGATCGAGAAGCGCAGGAACTCGTTGTATTGATAGCTGATTCCCGCGATCCAGCGCTGGAAGTCGAACGGGTTGACGTTAACCTTGGTGTTCGGCTGCCACCATTCGAACATCCCGAACAACGTGAGTGGCGTATTCGGAATATGCAGATGGCCGAATACGTCGTAGCCCTGTTCGACCGCTCGTCCATTGTTCAGCAACGCGGAGGCAAGCGTGTTGTTGGCCGCATACTTGCCCGCCGGCACCACTGAAGAAAACAGGTTGCCGGAAGTAAACGCGTTGTGTCCCTGGTCATACTCGAACGCCAATCCCCACCACTCGGTGTTGTAGTGGACGAGTCCGGAGATACGTGTAATGTGCGCCTTGGGGCCGTTATAGAATGGCGCGGGCGCGGGCGCATTGGTATTGGTATCGGCGGTCACATTGCCGTAGCCGTAATCATAGAAACCAGTGAAGCCGAGCCCATCGAACTTCCACTTGGCGCCGAACGGATAGACCGACACGCGTCCCATCGCCTGCTTGGTGTTGGTCTGTTCGAAGGCGTGGAAACTGGAGTTGTTGTACACCCCGGCATCATAGTCGATGTATTGCAGGTTGTTGAATTTCACCGGACCCTGCAGCGAAACTCCCTGTTGCGTCGAAGACAGGCTCAGATAGTTCCACGGAGTCAGGTTTACATAGCGGTAACCGTACATCTGCTCTTCCCAATCAACCAGCGGATTGGGTGCTTGACCGAGGGTTAACGTATCGCCCTTCAACGGCTCCACGTTCAGCTTGTCCCACAGCTTGCTGTACTGGAGATAGGCGTACTTCAGGCGGAAGGCGAGCTCGCCGTCTTCCGAGCTTGGCAAAGTCGAATTGGAGCCCAACGTGTCGGATGTCGTAGTACCGAACTGACGATAGATGTTCGGGGTGACGCGCGCGGTCCAGTCATCGGTCGGAAAGAAGAAGAAATTCAGGTACGCACGCGAGATGTCGAAACTGTTGTACCAGTTGTTGCCGATACCCGGAGTATTAATCTGGGTAAGTTCCTGCGGCATGTACGTGGTATGGGAGTACATCCGCCAGTCAGCATAGATTAACGTGCCGAGGCGGAACTTGTTCTTGAAATTGTCCATGTAGTCCGTCCAGGCAGGCTTGATCTCCGCCACCTGCTTGGAAAGGTCTGCATTCTTTTGCAGCAGGACCGTCTGATTCTGCATGAACTCGGCGCGCAGCTCGTCGTCATGCTTCTTAACTTCCTTCTGCACCTGCTCCTGCACTGCCGCGGTGCTGGGCGCGGGCGCCTCTCCGAGGTATAGCGTCCCGACCGCTACTCGACCCTTGCCGGGTTTGCTATAGAATGCGCCGGTTTTCGTGTCCTCGTACATCATGATGCCCTTGGGCGATTGCGCCATCGCGACCAGCGGATAGGCGGTCATCGTCGCAAGCATCGTGGCCGCCATCGCGGCGGCCAGGCTGGATTTCCATCTGCCGACCTTCATCGATCTCCTCCCTGTGTTGTTGGCGGTCGTCCTATTTGCCCGACGCGTACTTCTTCTCTTCTTCCATCCGCATCTTGGCGAGCTGGAAGGTGGTGTAGACCTTGCCGTTGCACGCAAACCTGGAGGGCGACGAAATCGAGACGATGGCGCAGTTTTCAATCCGCGGCGCCGGCATCGTGCCTGCCGTCTGGGCCGGCGTCGAGGACGGCATCATGCTCTGCATGCTTGCGCAGCCCGCCGCGGACGCGATCATGGCCGCTGACACCAGCAGCAGCCGCCATGAACCAACCGGTTTCGTTCTTCTCATAGTTTCATCCTTCCGTTGTTCGAAATTTTCGAAACCCCTGTCCACGCTGCGACCGCGCCCTTCGACCTTGGTGCATCGAAAAGATTCGCCTTAGCGTTGACAATCGATCACCTACGCAACCTTCGTGACACGCGAGACATGCGAGAAAACCGAATGCGTTTTCGTGCGCATTCAAGACCAGCAGCCGGTTGATGTCGCGCGTGCACCGCGACATGACGTCACCGCAAGATCGCGGCGTGGTGCGGGCAGAAGACCCGCACGCAGAGATCCCCCCGCGTTTCCCGGCTCGTAATATCTGCACTTCCCCACTCGGGCACCGAAGCTTGCACACCAATGTTACGGGTGCGTTATCTACTCATCACCGCCCGTTGAAGAAAGCGGGCTCTTTTCGGTGGAAAAGGAAGGCTAAGAGGACGGGTCTATGCGAAAGAATTGGATCGCAAGATGCCTATGCGGCGACAATCTATAGCTATCGAAATCGTGCGACGGTCATTTAACAGGAAGCACAGCTACCGCGTCATCAAGGACGCGAATAGTTACGCCGAGCTGAGCGGCGTGTTCGGAGCCTGTGGGAAGTAGGATGCAGGAAGCAGCGAACGGCTGCTCGGCCATTCGCAGTGGGTCAGAAAAACCGACCCACCGCGAAGGCAGTTCTCTCAGCCGAGGTCAGAGCGGGTTGGGCGGCACATACAGCGCCTGCTGCAGTTCATCCCAACTGACGTGATTGCCGGCCTCGAGGTTCTGTACTTCCTGCTCAGCCAGTTGCTCCTGACCACCGAATTGCGAAGGCGCATCGGGATCTTCGTAAAAGACGTTGGAGCTGAATGCCACCACGTCCTGCTCGCGCCGTTCATCTTCATTGATGGCGTTTTTGAGTTGCTCAATCAGCGCGGTCCTTTGGATCGGCTCGATGTGTCGCGGCGGAACCTCCAGCGCATAGTTCACGTCGCCCTGCGCGGCGGGAATGCCGTGCTCGAGCTGGTGAATAACGCGATCGGCGCGCGCCTCATGCTCAAGGAAATCGCCGCGCCGCTTGACGGCGACGGTGGAGTCCTCGAGGCCGGCCTTATCAAGGGCCTTGGCCTGTTGAAGTTGCGCGACCAGTTGCGATGAATTTTGCGCGGCAACATTGGGTCTTGCCGCGGCTGACTGCTGATTCGCGGTCATCGCAGTCGGAGCGCACGCGGACAACATCGCACACGCGGCCAGGCCAAAAACTGCGTATAGAAGACTGGATGAAAAAGTTTTCGAAACCATCGGTTGAGACCTCTTTAGCAGGAAAAGGAAGTTGAGATCGACGCCGCCGCAGACATGCCCTGCCAGCGGCATGGCCAGGATCGCCAGGAGGTCTACAGGTGCGCTTCGGTGTCCGCTTGGCGATGCGGACCGAGCTTCAATCGATGCAGGGTTTCAAAGACGCAAACGCGCCCAGCCACCTCGGCGTCGCGATGGTGCGGCTCGGTGGCGTGCTCCGATCGATTTTTCGCGATAGCCACGATCTCCCATAGCGCGGGTTCGATTTGCGCCTCGTCGTGCATCGGCGCAACCGGAGTATTTTGTGCGACCGAGCGGCGGACTTCTGGAGCGCGAAAATGGTCGGCGAAATTGTGCGGTCGCACCGCCGGAAACAACAGCAACATCGCGACTGCGAGCATACAAATGCTGCCACGCAGGAAGGCACTGACACGCAGGAAACCACCGATAAGATGGGAGAAGAAAGGAACCGGATTTGTTGGCCGCTGAAAAACCATCGCTCCCTCGCGGGACGACGCATTTAATACAAATTTAACACAACGCGCAGCGGAGACAAGGAAGCGGCTCCTACGTGCGGCGACCTCTACCAAAGAGCATGGAAATCAAATCAGGCAGTCTGATTTGGCCGGCTTCGAGGCGCCACTGTCTCGCCCGGTTCGGGCTCGCGGCGAATCAGCTCGAAGCGCAGGCGCTGCGCCATCCGCACCAGATCGGCGAGCGATTCGGCCCCCATCTTTTCCATGACCCGCGCGCGTTGCGCCTTGACGGTCTTTTCGCTGGTACCCAGTTCGGCGCCGACCTGTTTGTTGAGGAGTCCGTCAGTGACCAGGGTAAACACTTCGCGTTCGCGAGGGGTCAGGCTCGCATGGCGGCCCTGCAGAACCCGCAATTCATCGCTGGCCGCTTTCGATTCACGGCTCAGCTCGACGGCGTGCGAAATGGATTCCAGGAGTGCATCGCCATCGACTGGCTTTTCCAGAAAATCGACGGCGCCCGCCTTCATCGCACGAACGCTGCTGGATACGTCGCCATGACCGGTCAGAAAGACGACCGCCTGATGGGGAGCGATTTCGCGCAGCCGCTCCTGCAGCGACAAACCGTCCAGCCCCGGCATCCGCAGGTCGGCGACCACGCATTCGATCGCGTCGCGGTCAGGAGCGGCGAGAAACTCGGCCGCCGATGAGTAACTCATGCAGTCGAGCCCGGCGGACTGAAGCAGCCGGCCTAGCGCGGTGCGAATTGACTTATCGTCATCGATGATTGCGACTTTAATCCCCGGATTCACCCGATTTCTTCCTCACGAGTTTGCGCGGTCACGACGCAGCGGCAACACCAGGCTCATTATCGCGCCGCCGGTCGAGTTTTGCGCGGCGCTCACGCGGCCACCATGATCCTCCGCAATCGATCGTGCAATGGCCAGTCCCATGCCCATCCCATTGGACTTGGTGGTAACAAAAGCGTTGAACAACCTCGGCATGATTTCCGGATCGATGCCCTGGCCGGAATCGCTTACCGTGATACGGACCCGGCCGTCCTGATTCGCGACCTTTACCACCACTTCACGCAGTTCGGGCCGCTGCTCCGCGACCGCATCGAAGGCGTTGAGGATCAGGTTGAGCAGGACTTGCAGCAGATGGGTCTGGTTGCCGGTGATCTCACTGGACGCCGGTTCAATCTCGATCCGCAACGAGATGTTTCTGCGCACCGCGTCATGACGCAATATCTCGCGTGCCTGCTCGACCAGGATGCGCGCATCGAGCGGCGCCTTGGGCTCCTCGTGGCGCTGAAAGAACGCGCGCACATTGCGAATGATCTCCACCGCGCGCCGATCGTCGCGCACGATATCGGCCAGCGCGTCCTTGACCTCATCGAGATCGGGGCGCCGCGCCGCCAGCAGCCGGATCGCCGCCTGCGCATTACTAAGGATGGCGCCCAGCGGCTGGTTGAGTTCATGCGCCAGCGAGGCGGTGACTTCACCCATCATCATCGCGCGCGAAACGCGTCCGATCTCGCTCTTGAGCCGGCGGATTTCTGCGCCAGCCCATTTCCGCCCGATCGCGGCGGCGAACATTTCTGCAACCAGAGTCAGCCGTCGGACCGTATCGTCGTCCCAATGACGTTGGCGTCCGATGGTAGAGCAACTGAAGCCGCCGAATACCACCGCATCCAACCGTAGAGGAATCGTGAGGTGCGATTTGATGTTTCGGGTGCGAATGAAGGCGCGCTCGCGGGCGGCTTCAGGTGGAAGATCATCGATTGTGGAAATTACGACGGCTTCGCCGGAAAGGACCGTGGTCACAATCCAGGGTAACGCCAGGGGAGTTTCTATCCCCTGCGGCTCTTTGTCGTAGCCCGCCGCCGCCCACGCATGGGTGACGCGGACCAACCCGTCTTCGGTTCCAATCTGGGTGAGCAAGCCCCGATCGAGATCGAATGCGCTTAGGATTCGGCCCAGCCAAAGCTGGATTTCAGCGTCAACCCGCTCGATCGGCGCTCTCATCAGAGTCGCGAACATCTCGATGAGTTCGGCTTCCAGACTGAACTCGCTCCCGGTCGTCCTCCGGAAGGCCGGCGCGATTTTTTCTTCCGCGCGATTACGCATTTATCCGCGATCCTGAATGTAACTGGTCAAGCGCTGCTGGCTGGGGGTGTTATATCGAATTGAGATTACTTTTTGGGGCTAACACACGTTTGCTTCGACAGCGTGTTGTTACATCATCGCGAGGACGCGTGGCAATCGTCACAGGGCTTGCATCGAAAATATTTTGACGTAGGGCTGCGGTTCGGTCGCGCCGGAATCAGGAACGTGACTATGCCGCGTTACCCAGGGCGCGTGAAATCGCTTCCATCAGCGAGCCTTCATCGAAGGGCTTGAAAAGTACCGTCGCCGAATCAGCGCCGAGCAGCCGGAGAGTCTGGGGTTCGTTATGACCGGTGATCATGATCACCGGAAGCCGATAGCCGCTGGCCTCCAACCGTTCCTTCAATTCGACCCCGTTCATCTCCGGCAGATGGATATCCAGCAGCAAACAGGCATTGCGCGCGGGAATCTCGGCGCTGAGCAGAGCCGAGGGGCGATCGAACGTGCGAACCTCGAAGCCTGCCGCGCGCAGCAGCCTCCGCAGCGCGCCGAGCACCGAGAGGTCGTCATCGACGATCAGAATCACCGGTCTATGTCTGGCGGCCTTCAAGAGCTATCAAATCATCCCCTGAAGCTTAGACGTGGTTTCCGATGCGCGGTTTCATTCGCAGTTCACCGGGGAACTCGCCGCGGAGCGCAAAACCGTCCAGCCGTGATCGTTCCCTCGCGACGAGAAGACCCACGACGGCAATCTTCAGCTCTTCGTGCTTCGGCCCTGGAGTTCCAGCAGACGAGCCGACATTTTTTCCGCCCAGTAGTCCATCGCGTTCTGAGTGTCGCCCCATCTGAAGGACGTGGCGCCCTGGATGCCGCCGCCGCCCTCGCGCTTGTCAACCGCCGCTGCGAGTAGCTCGCCGGTGGTGGAGTCGGTCGCTGACATCTCAGCCTCGGCGGATCCCACGAATGCGTAACTGCCGGTGGCTAGCGACTGCGCCATGTTGATGATCTTCAATTGCGGGATAACTACCGAGGCGCTTCGAAGGCCGGGGGTCGCGGTGGTCGCATCCATCAAGGCCACGCGAAGAGTCATGACATCCGGGCCGGATCCATCCGCGAGGGTGAAGTGCTTCTTCAGGTCAGTCTGGAGCGCATTGAAAAAATACGTACACAAGGTCTGCTGATCGGCGGTGGATACGGTCGTATCCGCGCCGGCCCAGAACTCAACCGGCAACAGATGGATCCTGGTGTACTTGCTCCATTGCGCGTTGGGATTGATGTACACCAGCGCCGCACCGCCCTCGGGTCCGGGTTGAAGCTTGGACGCGTCGGGGCCAAAAAATCCGGTCACCGCCGACGGTAGGGTCGCGCCGGACTGGACGTCTTTTGCCGCTTGCGGCGCGCTTTCGACGGTGGCCGAGCATCCTGCCACCAGCAGCATGGCTGCCATGCCTGCGGCCACCAAAAGCGGCGTAATTCGACGGATGATTTCTCTATTCATGGGGCATTTTCCTCGCTGCCGAGTCGCCGGCCGTTGCGGGTACATATTGCGCTGGACCCCTTTGAAGTGAAATTGGACCTTAGTCTTACAGCGCGCCGCAGTTTTCGGTGCTAGTCGAGTTGTTCGTGACCGGAAAATTGGACCATGAAGTAATTGCGCATCGACGCGCAAGGTGACCGGATGGATCTAATCGTTTCCCAGATGAACGGATGGATCGTCCCCTTATGCCTCGCTTGCGGCATGTTGGTGACCTGGAGAATCGGCCTGTGGATGGGGCAGACTGCGCGTCGCGACGCCCGTGCAGCGGCGTCTTCTAAATTCGACGATGCCAGCCTGGCGCTGCTGGGCCTATTGCTGGCCTTCACGTTCGGGGTTTCCATCAGCAAACATGACCAGCGTCGTATGGCCATCGTGGCGGACAGCAATGCGATCGGCGATTTCTTTACCTGTGCGTCTTTGCTGAAGGAACCGACCCGGACCAAATTACAGACGGTCATTCGTGAATACGCCGAGCTGCGCTTGGCGCTCGGGCATAACCGGCAAATCACGGAGGCGGAACTGAACGCCGCTTTAGGTCCGTTTGAGCACATGCAGCAGCAAATGACCGAGCTGGTCGCGCAGGCGCTGAATGAGGGCACGCCGATTGCCGTACCTCTCACCAACACCCTGAATGAGGTGACCAGTAGTCATGCCGCGCGACTGGCCGCGATTCGCGACAGTCTGCCGGGTAGCATTATCGTGCTTTTAATCGTGGCCTCGATCGTTGCGTGCTTGCTGATCGGTCGAGAGCAGGGATTATCAGGCGCTGAAGAAATGGCGGGCACGCTGTGCTTCATCCTGCTGGTATGCCTGGCCGTCTGGGTGACTCTCGATCTGAACCAACCGACGCGCGGGATGATAACTCTGAGCCAGGAGCCGCTCGAACGGCTGGTTTCGTCGATGGGCAAGTGACTCGATCGGGCATCAGCGCTGCGAGACCGCCGGACGTGGATGTTGGCCGAGGTTCGTCAGCTGCGCGGCGATTTCGCGACTGAGCGCCGCCACCGTCGCGCTCAGGGCGGCCGACGGCCCTTCCGCTCCCGCGCCCAGCGGCGCGCTGGTGGTAGTTTCAGTCGCGTAGAGTTCCTTACCATCGTGGCCGTCGCGGATGGACCATCGCGCGATCAAGGTCGCCTGCTTGCCGTCGCTGTCGAACTGCTCGACGTTTACCGCTATCTGGAAGTCAACCGGGATCATACGGTTCCACGGATAGAACTGGAGGCGCTGGGTATTAAGCAGGGTCGAGAGGTTTTCGGAGAGCACTCGAGTGAAATTTTTATCGAGGGGGCCGGCCCACCGGTTGTCCTCAGAGACATCGATACGATTGGGTGCAGTGCGCGTGACCACCTCGGGTCGCTTGACGTAATCGGGAAAGTCGATCGGGCCGATACCGAGTGACATCTGTTGGTCGAGCGAAGTGCTCGCCTTCGCGACGCTATCCTGCGCGATCGGCGAAAGCATGAAGAATTTGTTGTGGTTGGGCAGCGGCCCCAGCGGCGAGCAACCCGCCGCCAGCAGCGCGACCGCAAGAAGGAACGACTTCGGTATCATTATTGTTAGCCTAGTTGGAATGGTCGGAGACGTACCTTCCGCGGACGAGGGCGGAGGGGTTTTGCTGCAGGTAGTCGGTCAGTTGGGTAACCGATTGCGCGGTGTCAGCGAATTCTCCGAGGGCGAGATTCAAATTGACCCACACTGGAGCATTGGGGTCCAGCGTGGCCTGCACCTCGACCAGCATGTCACGGGTTTCCTTCAGGGTTTCGGTTGCTTGTTTCGAAGTATGTTCGAGATCAACTGAAAGAAGGTCGAATTTGGTGTTGACCTTGTCGAGGGTGGTTTGCATCGAGCCCAGGGTTTTTCTCAAGGAAACCATGGTGTCGTTGGTCGATATCAGGGCCCGCTTGAGGTCTTGCGAGTTGGCCAGCGAATTGATCGAGTCCCCGGCCCCGGAAATCGCTTTAATCATGCCCTCGAGGTCTATCTTCGAGATCCGGTCGAGGGCTTTTTGTGCTTCCTGCTGAACTTGCTCAAAGTCGGTCGGGATGGTGGGAATTTCGCGGTAGGGCGAAGTTCCCGGTTCAAGGCTCAGCACGATGGGGGTGTTGGGATATAGATCGAGATCGACGTATAAGAGCCCGGTCAGCAGACTTTCGACGTTCAACTGGGCGCGCAGGCCCTGCTTCACGAAGTCGTCAAACCCGGTGGTACTGAGCGCCTTGCCGGTGCCGCCCAACGCGCGCAGTTGGGAGCTATCGATGTTGAGGATAACCGGCAGCCGGAGCTCGTGGGCGCCGGTCCGGAGCTGGCCTTCATCGGAGGGCAGGATGAGCTGAATCCTGGCGACACTTCCGATCTGGACGCCGCGGAACTTCACCGCGGCACCGACTTTCAATCCATTAACTGCGCCGGGAAAAAAGCACACAAACTGGACTGGCCGCTGGAACATCTTGCCTGAACCGACAACCACAATCGCCGCGACGAGAATGGCGAAGCTGCCGACGACGAAGATGCCGATAGCGGTGGGACTAAATCGTTTAGACATGGCTTTGAGCGTCCTCTCCCTCCTTCGCACGAGTCAGGAACTTGCGGATCCTCGGGTCGGTGGAATGTGCGAGCAAATCTTTTGGGTCGCCAGTTGCGATTTGGGTCCGCGTCTCGGTGTCGAGGAACACGCAGTTGTTCGCGATGGCAAAAATACTCGCCAGCTCGTGGGTCACGATAACCACCGTCGCGCCCAGGCTGTCGCGCAACTCGAGGATCAGATCGTCGAGCAGTGCCGAGCTGATGGGGTCGAGTCCGGCGGAGGGCTCGTCGAAGAACAGGACCTCGGGGTCGAGGGCCATCGCGCGCGCCAACCCCGCGCGCTTTTGCATCCCGCCGCTGATCTCATTGGGGTAGAAATTCTCAAACCCCTTGAGGCCGACCAGCGCCAGTTTGAGCGCCGCGATTTTGCTGATCTGCTCGGGCGTTAAGTCGGTAAACTCACCCAGCGGCAGGCCGACGTTTTCCGCCAACGTCATCGAGCTCCAGAGCGCGCCTTTCTGATAGAGGATTCCGAAACGTCGCAGCAGCTTCTCACGTTGCGCGGGATCGGCTGTGGTGAAGTTGATGTCACCATAAATGATTTCGCCCCTGGCGGGCTCCTTCAGCCCGATCATGTGCCGGAGCAGGGTGCTCTTGCCGCATCCGCTGCCGCCCATGATTACGAAAATGTCACCCCGGCGCACGACGAAGTTGAGGTCGCGCATCAGGACGAAGCTTCCGTACGCCATCGTCAGGTCCCGCACGATGATGTGTGCTTCGGCCCCGCCTTGAGTGTTAGAAACGGTTTCCATTTTGCCTTTGAGAATCAGATCCCGAGCACATTAAAAAGCACCGCAAAGGTGCCGCACGCGATCACCACCAATACTATCGACATCACCACGGCCTGGGTGGCGGCATCGCCGACCGCCGAGGAGCTGTTACCACATTGAAAACCGCGCAAGCAGCCGGCGATCGCGATCAAGACTCCATAAAAGGTCGCCTTGAAGAGGCCGCCCAGCAGGTTGGCCATCGTCAGGGTGGAAATGGTTTCGCGCATGTAGGCGCCCGGCGAGAGACCCAGCATCGACACGCCGACGAACATCCCACCGAGGATGCCGACGAAGTCGGCGTACAAACACAGCAACGGCATCATCAGCACCAGGGCGAGCACGCGCGGGAGGACCAGAAACTCCAGCGGCGAAATGCCCATCGTCGTGAGCGCATCGATCTCCTCGGTCACCTTCATGGTGCCGAGTTTGGCCGCGAAGGCCGCGCCGGTCCGCCCCGACATGATGATCGCCGTCATCATCGCACCCATCTCGCGCACCATGCCGATGCCGACCAGGTCAGCGACATAGATCGCAGCGCCGAACTGGGAAAGTTGCACGGCGCCCATAAACGCGAGGATGACCCCGACCAGGAACGAGATCAGCGTTACGATGCCCACCGCACTCGCGCCGCACTGCTGGATGACTTCGATGAGATCAGCGGTGCGGTAACGCGCCTTGCCGCGAATGAGATTGCCGAACGCGAGGGTGAGCTGACCGACAAAGGTGATGAACTCGGTCGCCGAGGCCGAAAGCTGCAGAGTTGCCTTCCCGACCCGCGCGAAGAATGGTTCTCGTTGGGGCGCGGCTTGCGTCCCTTTCTTTTCGGGGACGGCCTCGGCCAGCTCGAGCAATCTTCGCAGCCCGGTTGGAAGGCCCGAGCGATCCGCGACGATGCCCCGGCTGCGGCATAACTCATCGGTTTCGGTAAGGTACGAAAGCAGGCCGCTGTCCCAGTTCGCGAGGTCCGCGGTGTCGAAGAGCACCCGCTTCGGCGCCGGTTTACGATCGAGGGCGCGGACTATTTCGGTGGTCGATGGAAGGTCACGGTCCAAGTGCCAATGACCGGAGAAGCGCAGGATCAGCGTCGCGTCGTTGCGCGAGTCAAACGACACTCTTCCCTGCTTCCCCTCATGTTCAATGCTACTCATAAACGCAACGTGGCGGACGATGCCGAGCAATATTATCCGTTAGGTAGTCCGATTGAGAATCGGACCTTAGTCTCATCTGCGGCGCCATTCTTCGCACCAGCGATTGGGTTTCTCGTGATTGAGGTCCCGGCAGTTGGATGGACAAGTGCCGGATGCAGCGATAGATCGTCGCGCAGTACATGGGAAGCAAACTCATGGGAGCAAAATCATGACCCAGCAGACCCTCTCCTATAACGATCCCGACGCGCTGGTACAAACTGAGTGGCTGGCGTCGCACCTCGACGACCCCAAGCTGAGGATCTTCGATTGCACGACTCATCTGCGGCCCGCTCAGGCGGCGACCAACGCGCCATATCAAATCGTGAGCGGGCGCGAAGACTACGACGCGGCGCATATTCCCGGTGCGGGCTTTCTTGATCTTCAGGGAGAGCTATCGGACAACACCGTGAAGTTGCGCTTTATGCTCCCGCGCGCGGAGGATTTCGCGGCCGCGATGTCTCGCCATGGCGTGGGCGACGCCTCGAGGGTCATTTTGTATAGCGCCGGCGCAATGATGTGGGCGACGCGGGTCTGGTGGATGCTGCGCGAGTTCGGATTCACCAATGCCGCGATCCTGGACGGAGGTTGGGAGAAGTGGAAAGCGGAGGGCCGGCCGGTTTCATCCGAGCCATGCCGTTATGCGCCGGCGACATTTACCGCGCGGCCGGCGGCCGGTCTTTTTGTCAATAAGGACCGGGTTCGAGCATCCATCGGAGATCCTCAGACCGTCACCGTCAATGCGCTGCCGTCGGAGCTCCATAGCGGCAAAGGGCCGGGACCGTATGGGCGTCCGGGCCGCATTGCGGGCAGCGTCAACGTTCCGTATGGGGCCCTCATTGATCGCGAAACCCGCACCCTCGCGCCGCCGGCGCAGGCGGCCGCGAAGTTCACCGACGCCGGGGTGGACAAATCAAAAAACGTTATCTGCTACTGCGGCGGAGGAATCGCGGCCAGCCTGGATCTGTTCGTGCTGCATCAATTGGGCTACCGCAATCTGAGCCTGTATGACGCGTCGATGAGCGAATGGGCCAGGGACGAATCCTTGCCGATGGAAACCGACTGAGCATTCGGGGGCAGGGCTTCAGTGCCAGCGCAGATCCCGGTGAAGCTCGAGATCCGGAGGGCTCTCGCGACGGCCGGAACTCATTCGCGCAAAATCTGGTTCCCGCCAATGCCGCCGATGCAGTAGACTCCCCCTTTGACGATTGGGGAATTAGATGAACAAGAAAGAAGCTCCGGGGGCATGGCTGGTCGTCGCCGTGCTGTTCGTCTCCTGGTTTTTCGTATGGGGCGGCGGCGCCAATACCGGCGCGGTGTTCTTTACACCGGTCCTGCAGCATTTCGGATGGACGCGCGCGCGGCTGTCATCCGGTTTCGCCGCATCGGCGCTGTCCGCGGGCGCGTTTGGACTGGTGGTCGGATGGCTGCTGGATCGCATCGATGCGCGCCAGGTAATGGTCGCGGGGGTCGCGCTGGTCGCGTCCGGATACATCCTTATTACCCGCACCCATACATTTCCCGAATTCTTTTCATGCAATCTGCTGCTCGGAGTGGGTTTCGTCGCCTGCACCGGCATCCCGTCTTCATTGGTGCTCGCGAACTGGTTCCATGAGCGGCGCGGGCTCGCGATGGGAATCGCGCTGGCGGGCGCATCGATCGGTGGCGCGGTGATGACGCCGGTCACGAACTGGGCGATTTCCGCGCATGGATGGAAGTTCGGCTACCTCCTGGTTGCGACGCCGATGCTCCTCATCACCATTCCGCTGCTGATTGCATTCGTGCGGACACGCCCGGCCGCGCAGCCTGAACCTGAACGTCCCGCCTCGGAGCCGGCGCCCGCCCCGATCGAACTTCCGGGCCTGGAAATCGGCGAGGCGTTGCGCGGCCGCTCGATGTGGCTCATCACGCTGCTGCAGTTCCTCTTCGCCTCGCTGTTTGCGGGGCTCGGACAACATTTCATCGCGTACCTGATCGATGTCGGCTATAGCGCGAACGTGGCGGCGCGCGTGCTCAGCATGCTCTTCATCTTCACCACCATCGGAAGTTTGATTTCGGGTCCGATGGCGGACCGCGTCAACGCGCGCCTCGCGACCGCGGCGACCTGGTTCGTCACTGGGATTGCGGTCTTCGCGCTGCTGGGCGCGGCGCACTTCTCCGCGCTGATGGTCTATGCAGTCCTGATCGGCGCGGTCGGCGGCGCATTCGGGGTGTTGCTGCCGCTGCTCATGCTGGAATCGCTCGGCATCAAGCGGTTCGGCTCGCTGATGGGCATCGCGGGATTGCTGAGCACGCTGGGCTATGCGGCGGGACCCGTCGTCACCGGATGGATTCACGATCGCACTACGAGCTACGTCCCCGCGCTATGGCTGTTCATCGGCGTATCTATCGTATGTGTCGTCGCATGCCTGGCGTGCCGCCCGCTGCAGAGCGTGTTGGATGAGCGCGCGCGCGAAGCCGCGTGAAGTGCGGGCATCATGACCGAGCTTGAGTCCGAGGTCGTTGCTCTTTTCGCCGCGCGCAGGGGACATTTCCGATTTGAGTCGGGGCATCATGGCGATTTGTGGCTGGAAATTCCCCCGGCCTACATCCATCCGAAGCGTCTTCGTCGATTCGTGGCAGAATTGGCGCGCCTGCTTGCTCCGTATCGGGTCGAGGCGGTATGTGGTCCGCTGGTCGAGGGCGCATTTCTGGCACAGATGGTCGCAGAGGAAATCGGCGCGGAATTTTACTTCGCCGAGCAATTCACCCGGCCATCGGCGGAGGGACTCTATCCGGTGGGATATCGCATTCCCGAGGCGCTCCGTCAGGCGCTACGAGGGAAACGAACCGGCGTCGTCGACGATGTCATCAATGCGGGCTCCGCGGTGCGCGGCGCGTGCGAGGATCTTCAGAAGTGCGGAGCCGAACTGACGGCAATCGGTGCATTGCTCGTTCTGGGTAAGCCGGCGGGCGAATTGGCGACCTCCCAAAACGTGCGGCTGGAGACACTTGCCGAGATCCCCGAGAATCACTTATGGGAACCCTTGTCGTGTCCGCTATGCGCTTCAGGTGCGCCACTGGAAGGTATCGCCTCGCGATGAGGTAGGCTGCTTGCGGGCTATGATGCTGCTAAGATGGCTTCGCGGCGCCTTCGGGCGCCGCTGGCGTTTCGAGGCATACGGCCGCGATCACAAAAGCGCAAAAACAAACCCATTAAATGCCCGAAATCATCGCATATTCGTTATTTGTTCGCCCTACCTTTTACTCCGCCATTGCGTGCGAGGCCGGTAGGTTGCGGCGGTCGCGCTGCAGGAAAATGAAGGTCGGCACCATCAGCACCATCAGCACCGCCAGCATCCGGTAGATGTCGTTGAACGACAGCATCATCGCCTGGCGCTGGATC
The DNA here is from genome assembly GCA_963761255.1 of uncultured delta proteobacterium. Taxonomy (GTDB): domain Bacteria; phylum Desulfobacterota; class Binatia; order Binatales; family Binataceae; genus DATGKG01. Next base: position 84,014 of record CAVXGH010000004.1, on the reverse strand, counting down.
ATCCCGTAAACCATCATCAGGCCCTCGCGATGCCCACTCGCCATCTGCTGCGCGAGGCTCATGCCGCCCGGCATCCGCATCCGCGAGAGCGTGAACGCCGAGACGTGTTCGACCAGATGACTCTGGTTTACCTGCCCGCGGCGGATGAGCAACGTCGTGAGGTATGAGGTACCGATCGCGGCGCCGAGGTTGCGAGTGACCGAGTAGAGACTCGCCGCGCGCTGCATCTTCTGGCGATGCATCGAGGCGAGCGCCGCCTGCGACAGCCCCGGGAACACCAGCCCGGTCCCGATGCCCTGAAGCACCGTCGGCCAGATAATGCGGGTGGTGTCGGAGTCAAGATTCAGACCCGACATCGCCCACATCGCGTACGCCACAAAGGAGAAGCCGATTGCGATCAGGATGCGGGTATCGAAGCCCCGCCGCGCGAGTGAGCCGAGGATCAGCATCGAGAACATCGTGCCGATGCCGCGTGGCGCCATCACCACCCCAGCCTTCGATGCGGTATAGCCGAGTAGTTCCTGCATGAAGATGGGGTTGAGAATGCCGGTGCCATAGAGAGTGAAGGTGAGGAAGATCACCAGCGTTACCGGGAGGGTGAAGCGGCGATCGGCGAGGATCGTCATATCGACGATCGGGTCCTCGACCTTGAGCTCATTCCAAACCAGGATGCTCAAGGCGCTCAGCGCAAGCAGCGTGCTGTAGCAGACCCATGGCGCCTGAAACCAGTCGGAACGTTCGCCGCGTTCGAGCACAATCTCGCCGACGCCCAGCGATATGATTAGGCAGACGATGCCAATCCAATCGATGCGACCGGCCTTCCGCAGCACCCTCATATAGGGCGGATCTTCCAGGAAGCGATACGCCATGAAGATGCCAAGCCCACCGATCGGCAGATTGATATAGAAGTTCCAGCGCCAGCTCCACGCATCGGTGATGTATCCGCCGATGGTCGGCCCCATGATCGGAGCGACCATCATGCCGATGCCCCAGACCGCCATCGCCATCACCTGCTCGCGGGGCGGAAAGGTTTCCATCAGCACGGCTTGCGAGATCGGCATCATGGCGGCACCGGCCGCACCCTGGAGCAGGCGGAAAAACACGATCTGATTGAGCGACTGGGCGACGCCACATAGCGCCGACGACGCCACGAACATCGTGACCGAGGCCATGAAGTAGCGCTTGCGCCCGAAGCGCTCGGCGATCCATCCCGTCATCGGGATCATGATGCCGGCGGCGACCAGATAGCTGGTGACGACCCATGCAATCTCATCGACGCTGGCGGAGAAGCTTCCCTGCATATGAGGGAGGGAGACATTGACGATCGAGCTGTCGAGGACCTCGAGGATGGTCCCGAGCATCACCGAGAAGGCGATGATCCATTTGCGCGTCGACGAGTACTCGTAATGTTCGAGTGAGGGATGGGCGGCTTCAACCGGGGTTTTTGGAGTCGCTGCCATGCGCGCCACACGTTATTTGATCCCGGCTCGACTATGCAAAATAAACCGCTAGCCTGCCGCATCCGATTTGGTCAGGGATGGACCAGCCGCCCGACTGGGTTACAATCAATCCAGAATGCGGAATGTTGACGACATAGTGCGCCGCGCGAAGCGCCTGAAGCGCATGGAACTGGAAGGACTTGTCAGCCAGCTCGGCCAATATCTGTCTTCATCGAATGGTGAACCGAATCATCTCCAAGCCTATACTGTTTGCTAAGAATGTCGTCACATGTTTAATACCATGAGCGGTATAAAATCGATCCAGTTCCTTGTCTCGCGTGCGATCCCAAAACTCAAAGCCGCAACCAGCATGACCAGATAAACGACAGATAGGCCCGCGTAGCGCGTGGGATTGCGTCGTAATGCCATTGCTATCCCCACCATGATCGCTCCGACGATTATCCAGAGCAGTAACGGGGTAGCATTGTGATTCAGAGTCCGCAGCATTCCACCCAAGTGCGGATTCATCTCGTTGAGATTGTCGATTAGCCGGTAGTGATAGAGATTGCCTGTCTGGCTGGTCACCGCGTCCGGCTTGCGACCCATCAGACGACAGATGGTCTCTGTTACGGCCAGTCCCGCCCCGAAGCAGGCCAGACCGGAAAGGATGCTAATCACGCGTATACCGCGACTACGGTCAAGCGCGTAGCCTACGAGAGGGTTCACCACCATGTACAGCGCAATGAACTGCGCGCTCTGGCGGTTGAATATCGCCAGCACATAGAGAGCGATAAACCAAAACAGACGCGCATTTTTAGCTACTAACAACGCGAAGCCTAAAAAGATCGGCAGTTCAAAAATATCCCAAGGACAGAACGCCCGACAAAGCAGCAACGCAAAGAGAAGCTCGGCGGCTAACATTCCCCGCGCGCCTGATAGACACCAAGCTAGGAACGCACTCAGAATGAGTGCCCCGACCGTCAGGTCTCGTAGCCCTTCCAAGTTGTTGCCCAACAGCTTAACTACAAACGGCGCCAATACCCGCCCCTGCCATACGTACCACTCTGCGTGCCCACCCAACACCGCGTAGCTCATCCCCAGCGTGTATTGAACGTCGGCCACCAGAGTCAGGAGCCTCCATTGCGCGAAGCCCAGCGCGGCAGCCGCCAACAGCACCGTCCCCCGGCTGAATTGCATCTGGGAATATTGGGATGATCCAGACAAGCAGTCAACAGCCAAGAGCATATTTGGTTGGGTTTATTTTACAAATTGCGGCAGGCCTTCTGACAAAGCCGACGCCGTATAGACCTCTGCGGAGTGGACATCGACCGCGAATCTATTCAAGCCTCATCACGTGCCGCCGGCCGATGCGCTAGCCAATGGGTCGTATTCGGGCTCGATGTAATGGCGATCGTGGATGATTTCATGCAAAACCCGGACAATGATCAACTTGCTGCATCCGCACGGAAATTATCAAGCGATTCGCTTCGCGAAGCGCCCGCAACGATGCATTGATGTCATTGAATCAGGCGAAGGTACCGGCGGGCGACGAGGATTCTTTGGTGGGCACTTCGCGAACTACCACTACAAGGAAAAAACCGAATCAAGCCGCGCGCGAGGAGGCGTCCGCGCGGCGGTTCGCGAAGCGCTCCTCGAGGACCATCCGCGCCTCGGCCATCACATCGCGGACAATCTTGGCGGCCGGCTCGATTGAATCGATGAGGCCCGCGCTCTGGCCGCATGCGAGGCCGCCCTCTTCGACCTTGCCCTCGTAGCGCGCCTTCTCAGCCAGCGGGAATCCGTAGTTCATCGATTGCAGCGGGAACGGCTTGATCTCGGCCTCGCGCCCGATCCATGAATCGGTGAACTGATTGCGCACCAGGCGGCACGGCTTGCCCGAATGACATCGCGTGATGGTGGTGTCTTCCTCGTCGATCTCGACAATCTTGTTCTTGTAGTTCGAATGCGCGTAGGCCTCGACCGAGGCGACGAAGCGGCTGCCCATCCAGATGCCCTCGGCGCCGAGCGCAATCGATGCCACCAGCCCGCGCCCATCGGCGATGCCTCCCGCCGCGAGCACCGGCACGCGGACCGCATCGACCACCTCGGGCACCAGCGCCATGGTGCCGATGCGGCCGGTATGGCCTCCGGCCTCGTGGCCCTGCGCGATGATGACATCGACGCCCGAGGCCTCGAGTCGCCGCGCCTGCTTGACGTTGCCGCACAGCGACATCACGACCACCCCTTTCTTGTGCGCCTGCTCGATGATGCCGGCGGGGTTGCCCAGCCCTGACACAATCACCGGAACGTTGGCCTCGAAGGTGAGGTCGATGAGGCGTTGGACATTAGAGCTGTACTTCACCACGGTCGAGTCAGCCTTATCGGCTTTGATTTCGGCAAAAAGAATATCGACGCCGAAGGGGCGGTCGGTCAGGTCGCGACAGCGCGAAATCTGCTCTTTTAGCTCGTGCGAGCTCATGCTGCCGGACCCGATGCATCCCAGTCCACCGGCGTTGGAAACTGCGGCAGCCAGTTCAGCATGCGCGACAAACCCCATCCCCGCTTGGAAGATTGGATATTTGATTCCAAGGCGTTCACATATAGGCGTATTCAGGGCCAACTCGATGTTCATAAGCGTTCCTCATGGACCTTGATCCGGAGTATTAACGGCGCGCTAGATCAACGGCATGTGGCAATTTCAATGTCAAGTTGGTGCGCGCCAATTAATCGATCGTTCAATTATTGCTCCAGTTCTTGCGGCGCGCTAAACAGGTTAACTGTCCGTAGCGAGTTATGGCCGAAGTCCGATAACAGCGCATGGTGTCCCACTTCCGGGAAGAGCCCTGCGCCTAATCCATCGATGCTGCTGCTTGGTTGGTTGTGGGGATGCGAGCGGGGCGAGGTGCTGAGCGGGCTGATGGTCAGGTGAGACGAGTTGTAGCGCATGGCGCGTATAAGTTGCTGCGCTTCGCAGATAAACGGCCCCAAGGCCGAGTACGCCATGTGCCATCAGGTTTCTGTGGTACACGCCGCGCCGAGTTTTCATAGTCAAGACTCGGCGCGTTTTTGTTTTAGCGATGTTGAGTTTTCTTTCGGGGTAGGACCCCGGATTCGCGACACATACGCATCTGACCGGCGGCTGGCGGGAGTCTGGCACGGCATCGATCTTTCCGGGGGGCGGAAGATCGAGGCTGGCCAAAGGCTCCTCTGGGTTCAGACCTATGGAGGATAGCACTTGCGAAACGGCCCCTTGGTTCACAGAAATGCCCAAGTCTCACGCGCGCTGGCTGGCGCGCCCTCCCCGTTGGAACGCCTCGCCGCATTGAGCGCGTTAGCCGACCGGCGACCCTCGCGGGCGCCAACGGCAGGACCAATCTGGGAATCGTCGCGGCTCTATCTCGGTAGCCGCCTGCCCATCAATTTAAGATCGTTTCTGGCTGAGCAGCTTGGACCCTCGGTACGCGTCGAGAGCGACAGCATCGTCGCCTTGAAGCATCGTTCCGGTGCCGTGATGATGCGCGATTTGGCCCGCGCCATCCGCCGCTTCTCCGCCGAGCGCGCGCGTCAAGTCTGGTCCGAATGCGCCATCGGCATGAGCAGGTTGCAGGCCGAGTTCTTCGGCGCGCCGGCCGACGAACGATGTCCCGTCATCCTATGCCTTCGATGTTCCTGTATCGGAGCGGGTCCGCTCGATGAGCATGGCGGGCCGAACTGCCTGCCGGTGAATCTCGACTCCGCCATCAAGGATTTTGCCGCCGCCCGAAGCTCCGAACGACCCAACACTGCCCCCGACGCGATACTCCAGGCGATAGAAAATTTCCGCATGGCCCGCGAGGCGGCCGACTTGCCGCATCAGGAGTTGGACTGCTTCGTCTCCAATGGGCAATTGGTCTTCACCTGGCGACCATTAGCGGACGGCCCGGTTCTCTGACCTGCCAGCCCCTCGTCCGAGGGGCAAGAAGCATTCTGCACGAGACGCAACGGTGCATCGCCGTACGGCGGCCCGTTGGTCAAAACATTTAGAAGGAAAAAGCGGGAGCGAAAACTACATCGCGGAGGCGCGGCGGCGACGCTGTTCTTTGCGACGGCGGCGTTGGGCCTCGGAGCGCTTGCGCTTGCGGCGGACGCTGGGCTTCTCGTAGAAAGCCCGCTTCTTCATTTCCTTGAACACGCCCTCTTTCGCAAGCTTGCGCTTGAGCACGCGCATTGCCTGGTCGAGCGAACCGTCTACACGAATCTCCATACGCCTCCGAAACGGATGAAATAACCTATCGACATTAGAGCCGCCCTCGCGCGTAGTCAACCGCAGCGGTGCGATGGAGCATCTGCGTCGAATGCCGTAAATCATAAGCAACCGCATTCGGGAGCGATGAACATGGACCTCGGACTCCAGGGCAAAGTTGTTATGATCACCGGCGCCAGCAAAGGACTCGGGCGCGCGATGGCGAAAGCGTTCGGCGACGAGGGCGTCAAGCTCAGCATCTGCGCGCGTGGCGAGGCTGACCTGAAGAATGCCGCCGCCGAATTTCAGCAGCTTGGCTTCGAGGTCCTCGCGATGGCTGCCGACGTCACCAAGTCCGCCGACATGACCAAATGGCTGAATGACACCGTCAGCCGCTTCGGTGGCGTCGATATCCTGGTGAACAATGCCGGCGGCGCGAAACCCGGCGCGCTCGGCGAGCTGTCCGAAGAAGCCTGGCGCGATTCCTTCGAGCTCAACTTTTTCTCTGCCGTGCGCCTCGCGCGAATGACGGCGGACCAGATGCAGGCGCGCGGCGGCGTCATCATCAACATCAGCTCGATCTATGGCCGCGAGTCGGGCGGGCCGCTCACATACAACTCCTCGAAGGCCGCGATGATCTCCTTCACGAAAATGCTCGCGCGCGAGACGGCGGCGAAGAACGTGCGCATCAACTCGATCGCGCCGGGCTCGATTCAGTATCCAGGCGGAAGCTGGGAGCGCCGCTTCAAGGAGAACCCGGCCTTCGAGAAAGATTTCGTTGCGCATGAGACGCCCGCCGGCCGCCTCGGGCGACCCGAAGAAGTCGCATACGCGGTGGTGATGATAGCCTCGCCGCGCGCGAGCTGGATCAATGGCGCGATCCTTCCGGTCGATGGCGCCCAGGGCCGCTCATTGATTTAACCGGAGCCCGCACGAATTGAATTTTTCCAGCGCCTGAGAGGTCCAAACATCACGAACCACCACCTCGGACACCGACGCCAATCGAGTGGAGCTCAAGTTCACCAAAAAACTCCGGGCCCTGTCGCATCGCCAACGCCGCACCTTCGCCGCCATTTGCGCGGCCGGCTTCTTCAACAATTATGATGGCGCGCTGCTCAGCCTCGCCATCGAGCAGATCCAGCACGGACTTGCGATCAGCAACCGGGCGCTCGGCCGGATCGCGTCGATAATCACGCTGGGCAGCCTGCTCGCGCCGCTCATCACCTCGCAGGCGGACCGGCGCGGCCGGCGTAAGCTGCTGCTCCTCACCTTTGCGATGTTCAGCATCCTCAGCGGCCTGACCGCCTTCGCGCGCGGCGTTCCAACCTTCGTTATCCTGAAGTTCCTGACGATTACGTTTTCGTCCGCCGAGGGCGCCATCGCACTGGTCATCGTAGTCGAGGAAATGAACGCCGACGTGCGCGGCTTGTCGGTCGGGCTGCTCGGCGCGATCAGCGCCGGCGGTTTCGCGCTGGCCGCGATCGGGTTCGCCATCATCGAGGAGGTTCCGTTCGGATGGCGCGGTCTGTTCGCGCTGGCGTTCATACCACTACTACTGGTCATCCCACTGTGGAAATTGCTTCCCGAGAGTAATCGCTACAAGAGCACGACCAAGGCGATGGCGCCAGGAAGCTTCTTCGATCCGTTTCGCGCGCTGCTGTCCTCGTATCCGGAGCGCTTCATCATGGTCGCCGCGGTGATGTTCCTGAACGCGATGGGAGGCACTCCGGCCGGGCTGCTGCAAGCAAAGTATCTGCAGGAAGTGCGCGCGTGGACGCCGATGAATGTCTCGACGCTGATTTTGATCGGCGGTGGAATCGGAATTTTCGGCAACGTCATCGCCGGCAACTTGAGCGATCAGATCGGACGGCGCGCCCTCGGCACGATCGCGCTGATCCTCGCGCCCGCGATGTGGGCAGTCTTCTTCGCGAGCAGCGGACGCCTCATGGTTGCGGCATGGGTCGCGAGCCTGTTCGCGCAAACCTCCGCGTCGACGATCCTCAATGCCTTCAGCGCGGAGCTATTCCCCACCTCGCATCGATCGACCGCACAGAGCGCTATCGCGGTCGCCGGAACACTCGGTGGCTCAGCGGGTCTGATGCTGGAATCGCTGCTCTATGGGTTGGTGGGAAATCATTGGCGCGCGGTGACGCTGCTGATGTCAACCTCAGTCGCGGCCGCGATCATCGTAGCGATTTTCTTTCCCGAAACCGCCGGCAGCGAACTCGAAGCGATATCCCCCGAGCGCACGCGACTGTCGCGCAGCTATCAGAAAGGCAACCGGAAGAAGGCAGCTTAATGGAAATTGTGAAAGGTGCTTGAGGATCTTGGAGCCACCCGTCGGATTCGAACCGACGACCTGCCGATTTCGAATAAGCCTCCTGACCAGCCCAAGCGATTACCGGAATTCCAGCGATGACGGGGACGCTCACGATACGCTATCGAGGCCCCCCTCCGCTCCTCACCGAGCTGCTGCTGCAAGGCAAAGTTGACCGCGTCGAAGGGCGCAAGATTTTCACCCAGGCGACGATATCGGCGAACGGAACCGTAACAGCCGAAGCTGAAGGGTTGTTTATCGCTGCGAAGTAGGTTTGAACTGCCCGGTTTCCTTGGAGATTTGGCGATAGGGTCGCTTGCGCCCCGCGCGCCAGACTCGCGGTCGCTCAGCAACTTCGCTGGATCTTCCGCTCGATCAGAGCTTTTCGGTCTCGGCCGTCGTCAGCGTCGCGGATTCACCGTTCGGCATACTGAGACCACGGTATCACGAAGCCAGCGATGTGCCGGGTCGGCGTCCACCCGAGGATGCCACATCGCCGAAATCACGATCTCCGGCGTGCGAACCGGAAGTTCGAAGCTCTGAAGTCCTGCTGTCGCTGCCTGATCGTTTTCTAGGCTTTTGCCGAGGCACGAGTGCGGCACGAGCGCGACCAAATCCGAGTGACGAGCGATTCGCATCGCATCAGGAAATCCCGGCACTACAACAGATGTCGTCCGGTGAAGCCCAAGTTCTGCCAGGGCGTCGTCAACCGGTCCGGTGAATTCCCCTTTCCTAGACGCAACAACATGATCGCAAGCTGCATATCTTTCAGGTGTAATATCTGTGCCCGAAAAAAGCGGATGGCCGATCCGAGCCACCCCAACGAATCTGTCTCGAAATAAAGTCTGCCTGCGAACCTCCGGCGCGAAGGCGCCTAGTACGCCGATCTCCAAATCAATCTGCCCCTCCCGAAGCGGGCGGGCGTCCTTCTCGGACTTCGGCGCGAAACGCAGGCGGACGCGCGGCGCAGCCCCGACGATAGCGGCGACCAAGGGAGCGGAAAGGGCGGCGACAAACCCTTCGTTGGCTCGAATGGTGAAGGTCCGTTCGAGCGAAGCGATGTCCAGCTGGCGGACGTGTGGGCGGAGGACCGCCAGCACGTCCCGGCTAAGCGAATGGACGCGCTCGCGTAGCTCGGCGGCGTAGGGGGTGGGCACAAGCCCGCGTCCGGCACGCACGAGCAGCGGATCGCCCGTTGCCAACCGAAGGCGCGTCAGCGTCCGGCTCATGGCGGAAGGACTTAACCCGAGGCGTCGAGCCGCGCCGGTCACGCCGCCTTCGGCAAGGAGTGCGTCCAGCGCCAAAAGAACGTTCAGGTCCACATGGTCCATAGCCTAACCTTACATCATTCGCCTTATGACATAGCGTCTGATGCAACTATACAATGCATCCTGTGCGTCTGCTGTAATACATTCCGGGCTGCTATCCTCGGGCTCATGAGTACTCTTTGGTCCCGGCTATTTGGTGCCCGTGCAGGGCGAAGGAAGCACCCATGAGTGATAAGCATATGCTCCTAGTTGGCGCATCACGCGGTCTTGGCTTCGCGATGGCTGCTGAATTCCTGAAGAAGGGGTGGAGCGTTGTTGGGACGGTGCGAGGCAGCGGGAGAACCGAGTTGCACGATCTGGCGGATGAACATCCAGGCCGTATTGAGATCGAGTACCTCGATATTACAGAGCCGGATCAGATTGCGGCGCTGCACGACCGTCTCTCCGGCCGCAGCTTCGACATCCTGTTTCACAACGCCGGGATCGCCGACGCCAACCCGCACCAGTCCGTCGCGGAGGTGTCGACGGAGGAGTTTGCTCGCGTAATGGTCACGAATGCTTTGAGCCCGATGCGCGTCATAGTGGGACTGCAGGACCTTGTTCCTGCGGACGGGCTGATCGGCATCATGTCGTCGGGACAGGGGAGCATCAGTAACAACGAGAGGGGCGGGGCCGAAGTTTATCGCGGAAGCAAAGCTGCATTGAACCAGTACATGCGGTGCTACGCATCGCGTCATGCCGGAGAACCGCGCGCACTAGTGTTGATGGCTCCGGGCTGGATCCGCACCGCTCTTGGCGGACCGAACGCGCCGTTCAGTATCGAGGAGACCATTCCGAAAGTCGTAGACGTGCTGCTCTCGCAGCAAGGCAAACCCGGTCTGCAATTTCTCGACCGGGAGGGGCGCACCGTTCCGTGGTGAACGCGCGCCTTGAGTGCGTCAGCCTCTGCCGAGGCCGCAGAACACACCCTAACAATCGAGGTGATCGGTGAAGCTGATTGGCATCGAAGAAAATTTTCTAACGGATGAAATCCACCGGGCCTGGAACGCTATCGGCCTTGAGCCGATCAATCCGAGCATGGCGTTCCACTCCGGTACGTTGGACGTACGGCTGCTCAAGGGGGCGCAGTCAGCGGCGCTCATCTGAGAGAGACTGGAAAACCGATCGTGATTGCGATTTGAATGACACCAAAATGGCACCACCTCACCGGAGTACTCCAAGATGTACGATTTGGCTACAGAAAAGCCGCGTGTTTGTTAGGGTCTTGGAGCCACCCGTCGGATTCGAACCGACGACCTGCTGATTACGAATCAGCTGCTCTACCAACTGAGCTAGGGTGGCCTCGTTTTGCGCAGAATTCGCCGATGGATTCGAAGATTACCTGACCTCATCCCCTCGCGAAAGTCACGCCGCAAATCGTTCCCGGGTCCATTCGACCAGCACCTTCATCAACCGCGGCCGCGGGTCTCCGAGGTTGGCCTTGGTGCCGCCCGCGCGCATGAAGTGATCCGCGCCCTCGATGAACACGAGCTGCTTGTCCTTCGCGCCCGACGCCTCGTATTCCGCCTTCACATCCGAAATGAAGATGTCCTGATCAGCCGTTCGCGCCTACCACCAGCGTCGGAACGGTCACCTTCGGCAGGTTTGCCGCGGTCCGCGCGTACGATGATAGCCCCGACCATGTCGATAGCCACGCATCCGGCGTGACGACGCGGCCCAGGCCGAACACCGCGTAGTTGGCCACATCCGGTCGAGGCGCGAAGATCGAACCGACCACGCGCTCCGATGGATCCAGCGACAAATCCAGGTAGTTCGGATTCGCCAGCGTGCGATAGACCAGCATCATGCGCGGCGCCATCGCGCGGCGCTCGATGAAATGGCGCGCCGCGGGCGGCTCGGTCTTGAAGCTTTCGGCGCGCATCGCCGATGCGCGCGTGATTGGCCTCCTCGATGTGGCGGCGCGCGATCGCATCGATGCGCGCGCATCGCGCGCGCTGTGCCGCACGATACTTCGTGAGAAATTCCGGCGAGTAGCGGCTCTCCGCCGGCATCGCTTTGAAGCCGTTGCGCTCGTCGTACATGTCGAGGTCGGGGTCGCTCGCGAACGGATCGTTTTCGTCGACCACCGCCGCATCGAGGCAGTTCATCAGCACCATCCCCTGCCCGGGATGCGCCGCCAGCACGATGAAGCCATCGGCAGTAGGAAAATCATACTTGTTGAGATCGGGCGGACCACCGCCCGGAGGCGATGCGACCCGGCTCCCCTTGGGCGCGCGCGCCTGCGCATCGTAGTAGGAGAACAGCGAGCCGCCGCCCGAGTTTCCGATCATCACGATACGCTCGAAGCCCTCCTCCTCGCGCAAATATTTTATCGCGGCCGCGAGGTCGAGCAGGATGCTCTCGTGAATCATCGTCGAGTCGTTATTGAGATAGCGGGTGTTGTGGGCGAACGCCGCGTAGCCCGCCTCGACCCAGAACGGCATCGAATAGTGATGCCCGAACTCGGCGCGCGGATGCGACATGATCACGCAGGCCTTCGGCTTGCCGCTCCGCGGCAGCCATAAAATGCCGCGCGATTTGCCCAGGTCCTGCGCGTAAAGCTGCACGACTTTATGGACGTTCGGACCGATCTCGGCGAAATCGATCGGATAGCGCATCTGATAGTCGGCCGGAGCTTTCGGCATCGTCGATGTCTCCTTGCTCGATTCGCTGCATAGCACAGGCGCGGCGGCGCGTCATTCAGGGCGAACCTCTTAAGTGGAGTTGCCGCTTTGTGATTAACTCATCGCAGTGAAAACTGGAATCATCGGCGCGCGAGGCGCCGGAAAATCTACCGTCTTCCACGCGCTGACCGGGCTCGCGCCGATTCCCGGCGCCGCCGAAGGCAAAAATCGCGGCCGCCCGGGGCAAATCAAGGTCGCCGATGCGCGTCTCGATTTCCTCGAGGCCACCTACGGCTCGAAGAAAAAAGTGCCGGTTGAGTTGACCGTCCTCGACTTCGCCCCCAATCCGAAGGAGCAGAAGGAGGGCGCCGCGCTCGACCCCAGCCTGCTGCCGCTGACCCGCGACCTCGATGCGCTGCTGGTCGTGGTCCCGCAGTTCGCCGGCAACGAAAAAGATTTGGCCGCCGCGATCGAGAGTATCGAGGGGGAGCTGATTTTTTCCGACTTCGATCAGACCGAGCGCCGCCTCGAACGCCTCAAGAAGGAAAAGAATCCCAGCGACTTCGAGCGCGCGGGCCTCGAGAAATTCCTCAAATGGCTGGAGCAGGGCAAGCCGCTGCGGCTGCTTGAAACGACGGCGCAGGAGAACGCCGCATTTTCGAGCTTCGGATTTCTTTCGCGCAAGCCGGTGCTGGTCGTCATCAATTGCGAGATGGATCGTGCTACGTCCGACATCACGCCCAAGGAGCATGAGGCGGTGAAGGCACACGGCATCGAGGTGTTCCGCCTCGCCGCCGCCTTCGAGTCGGAGCTATGGGAGCTCGACCCCGCCGGTCAGACGGAAATGCTGAAAGCCGCTGGCCTCGATGCGCCCGCGCGCGATCGCCTCATCACCGCGCTCTATCATCATCTCGGCCTGATGACGTTCTACACCGCCGGCGAGCCGGAGGCGCATGCATGGTCGCTGGAGCGCGGAGCCTCGGCGCTCGATGCGGCCGGGCGAATTCACACCGACATCGCACGCGGATTCATTCGCGCGGAGGTGGTCGGCTACGAGGATTTCGCGGAACACAAGTCCGACCAGAAGGTTAAGGAGGCGGGCAAGTTGCGCCTCGAAGGACGCGACTATGTGATGCGCGACGGCGACATCATCCATATCAGGTTCAAAATCTAGCGATATCGGGTTCCAGATTTCCACATCTTGTAAGCTGCGAGCAGCCGACCGAGAATGGTTTCGGGGCATCGCAATGAACGGCCGGCGTTTCACAACATGACGCTGGAATCATTCCAGCAGTTCCATCGCGATCATCGCCGCAGTATCGAGCGGTTGTATCAGCAAAGCGGCGCTGGAAAATGGAACCTTGCCGAGGGCGTCTTCGCCGACGCGCTTTATCGCAGTTATGCGCGCCGCAGCGACAGTGGACCCGAGTTCGCCTCGTCCGATCAGATTGACGCGTTTCTTGACTCTTTGTTTGTCGATGATCTCGCGCTCGCGGCCGCCTGCCGCGAGGGCAACGAGAACGCCTGGCGCGAGTTCCTGTCGCACTATCGGGTGGTTGCCGAGGGCACGGCGCGCGCGCTGATTTCCGATGCTTCGGCGGCGCGCGAGCTGGCCGATTCGCTCTATGCGGATCTGTACGGGTTGCGGCAAAACAACGGCGCGCGCAATTCCCCGCTCGATCGCTATCATGGGCGAAGCCCGCTCGCGGCATGGCTGCGAACCGTAATCGCGCGGCGCGCCGCCGATGTCTGGCGCGCAACCAAGCTGCATGAACCGATGGACGAGGCGGCAGAGCGCTCGATCAATCATCGTGCCGTGTGCGAACCGCAAGCGCCGCATGATCCGCAACGCGGCCGCTATCTTGCGATGCTGTGCGACTCGCTCAAGCGCACGATCGCAAAACTTCCGTCCTCGGACCGTCTAAGGATCTCATACTACTACTTGCAAGGGCTGACATTGGCGCAGATCGGCTCACTCATGGGCGAACACGAATCGACGATTTCACGCAAACTCGCCCAGACTCGCATCCGGATCCGCGAGGAAGTCGAGAAGAATCTCAGCGACGAGTATCACCTGAGCGCCGACCAGATAAGCTCGTGCTTCGAATATGCAACCGAGGACTGGCCGTTCAACCTGGCGGAAGTCCTGGCGCAGGCAAAGTGATGGCGATCGAGGGCAACGGCAGAGATACCTTTGAGACGCTCATCGCGCGAGGACTCGCTGTGGGCATCACCGACTCGTCCGCCGGATGTCCCGATGCGGACGTGCTCGCGGCATTCGCATCGCACGCACTTTCCGCGGGCGAATATGGCCACTGGGAGTCGCACATCTCCGGTTGCGGGCTATGCCAGCACGACCTCGCCGCTCTCGCGCGGACGGGCTTGTCCATCGAGAGCATCGGCGATCGCGCGGCCCAGTCCGCAACCCTCGCCGCTATCAGTGAGGATGACGAATCGACCTATCACGCGCTGCGCAAATCGACCAGCGCGATCATCGAAACCATCCGCAGCGCTACGCGCTTCATGTTGGGACCGTTTCCACTATCGGTCACGATCCATCTCGCGCTCATATTGTTCCTCATTATCACGGTCCATGAGCAGCGCGGCCGCGAACTGATCATGGTCAACCTCGAGGCCGGTGGCGGCGGAGGCGGCGGCAGCGAGATGAACGACCTTGACATGCCGGAAGTCCCGATGCCGGACACCGCGCCGCAGCAGATGGAGCAACCAGTCGCGGTCGATACTTCGCAGGCGGTCGGGCTGGCGAATGATTACGTGCGCGCGGCGGGAGGCGGTGGCATCGGCATTGGGCGCGGCGGCGGCGTCGGCTCCGGCTACGGCAAAGGAATCGGCTCCGGCTTTGGCGGCTTCATTGGAGAGTTGCGAAGAAAAGGCCTCGATGTGGTTATCGTCATCGACGGTACCGGATCGATGCAGCTAATCATCGACGATGTGAAGGCGAAGATGGGCCAGTTGGTTCATGCCATCCATCGCCTGGTGCCGATTGCGCGCGTCGGCATGGTCGTGTTCGGCGGCAAGGGCCAGAAGATGGGCGTCCAGCCGCTGACTTTGAATCCCGCAGAAACTGATCGACTTTCTTAGTACCGTGCACGCCGAAGGCGGCGACGAATGGGAAGAAGATTTGGCCGGCGGGGTTAACACCGCGATCCACAACATGGATTGGAAGCCGTACGCCAAGAAGGTGATCGTACTGGTCGGCGATTCGCCGCCGAAGAAAGATGACTTTCAGCCGCTGATCGCCGAGATCCATCAGTTCAAGGCGAACAACGGCACCTTCAACACTGTCGATGTCGCGGCGGAAGAACACGAGCGCTTCGAGCGCGAGTTCTGGTTGAAGGTGCATCGCGAGGAGCCGCCGAAGATCTCGCCGCTGCCGGAGTTCTATCAGCAGACCCGCGCGGCATTTAAGGTCCTTGCCAATGCTGGCGGTGGCGCGATGCGCAGTCTCAGTAAGGACTCGCACATCAACCAGCAAGTGCTGGTGCTGGCCTTCGGCGAGCAATGGCAGGGACAGGTTGCGGCCTTCGGTCGTGGCATCACCGCCGGCAGCCAGTAAGCCTTTCTTCTGCAAGAAAATTCCGCGCGGCCGTCTTAGGCATAGAGGCCGCATAATCAGTTAGTCGGGGCGCAAAATCGCGCGGCCTCTCCGTCGCACATTTTGGAGGTGAGGCCGTGATGACAATCGTTCTCGCGAGTGTGGCGATCTGTCTTTCGATTATTCTGTCTGCCTATCTGATCCGGCGCGCCGGCCGCGATGGGATCATGCGCAGGACGCTGCGCTTCATCGGCGGACCGTTTCCGCTCTCGATCGCGCTGCACGCATTCTTGCTGCTATTTCTCATCATCACGATGCATGAAAGCCGCGCGCGCGACCTGACGCTGCTGACGCTCGAGGCCGGCGGCGGTGGTGGCGATGAGATGCGCGAGCTCGATCTCGATACTCCGCCGATGCCGGAAATCGAACATGCTTCCTTTCCACAACCTGTCTCATCTGACGCCAATGCGATCGCGACCTCAGCCGACAACTACGTGCGCAACCTCTCGGGTATCGGAATCGGAACAATTCGAGGCGGGGGAATCCGCACCGGATATGGTCCTGGAATCGGCGGCGGATTCGGCGGCTATTTGGGCGACTTACGGCGCAAAGGACTCGATGTGGTCCTCGTGATCGACGGTACCGGTTCGATGTGGCTTGTCATCCAGGACGTCAAGGCTCGGATGCGAGAGCTCGTCGCGGCGATTCATCGGCTGGTGCCGACCGCGAGGATCGGCATGGTGGTTTATGGGGGTAAGGGTGAAGCGATTCAATCGCAGCCGCTCACTCTTTCGCCGGCGAAACTGGAGGGCTTCCTCGGATCGATCGACGCATCGGGCGGGGATGAATGGGAGGAAAACGTGCGCGGCGCAATCGCGACCGCGATCGACAAAATGGACTGGCGGACCTATGCGAAGAAGGTCATCGTGCTGGTCGCCGATAGTCCACCTTCGAAGGAAGACTTCGCGGCGACGCGAGAAATGATTCAGAGCTTCCGCACTCGCAACGGAACCTTCAACGCCGTCGATCTCTCACGCCTGGAGCATGAGCGGTTCCAGCAGGCGTTCAACGAAAAGGTCCACCGCGACCTCGCACAGACCAAGACTGAGGGTGGAGTGCTGCCGCAATTCTATCGCGAGACTCAGCTAGCCTATCAGGTCCTCACGCGCGATGGCGGCGGCGCGATGCATAGCCTCGACAGCAACGAGCAAATCAACCAGCAGGTGATGCTTCTGGCATTCGGCGATCAATGGCGCGACCTGATCGCGGCCTTCAGCCATCCGATTGCGAGCAAATGACGCAGGTTTCAGGCGGCGGCAACTGATCGCGCCCGCCTGGCGCGGCGGATCGACCATCGTACCGACCAGTAGATCAGCGCGACCAGACCGACCACCGCGAGCACCAGCACGACCAAGCCGCCAATCACCACGCGCGCTGAACGCGGGCCCGCGAACCCCTGCGAATCGTTTTCGCGCACCGTGCGGCCTTCCTCGAAGAGAGTGAGCCGGCGCCGCATCACCTCGCGATCTTCGGGATCGGTCGCATCCGCGGCGGCGAGCGCGGCGATTTCCCATTTGACCGCGGTGGTCGTATCGCCGGTTTCCGCATACGCCGCTGCGAGCGTCTCCAGATACTTGTCGTTATGGTACTCCGTGATTTCGTTTTCGCGCAGCGCGAGCGCCAAGGCCGCTTTGCCGTCGCGAACCTCATCGGAAGTCGAGGTCGCGAGGCGCCAGGCGACGCCATCGGTAACCGCGGGATCATCGGGCGCAAGACTCGCGACCTTCTCGAAATCGTCGTGCGCCTCGCGCCATCTTCCGAAGCTCATCTCGAGGCCGCCGCGATTGGCATACAGACCGGCCTCGTTGGGGTCGAGCGCGATCGCAGTGTTGGCAGCGGCGAAGGCCTCGTTCGGGTTGCCCATGCTCAGGTAAACGTTGATGCGACACTTATACCCGTCGGCGCTCTTCGGATCGCTCTTGATGAGCGCATCGCAATCGTCGAGCGCGCGCCGGTGCTGCGCGATATGCTCATAAAATAGCGCGCGATCGATCAGTAACCGCCGATTCGAAGGGTCAAGGGAAATCGCGGTGGTCAAATCCGCAATCGCTTCCGAATATTGCTGCTGCCAGTAGTGAAGCGATGCCCGCTCTTCAAAGTTCAGCGCATCCTTCGGCGTCAGCGCGATGGCTTTATCGAGATCCTTCGCGGCGTTGCCGAAATCTCGCATGAGTTTGTATTCGCGAGCCCGGGCTCGGTACACGCGGGCGTCGTTCGGATCGAGCTCGATCATCGAGGTGTAGTCGGCGATTGCACCATAGGCATTATCCTGGGCCGCGCGGATAGCGGCTCTCAATCCGATGTAGAAGCGGTTTTTTGGCTCGGCTCGGATCGCCAGCTCTACCTGTTCCAGGGCGCGCGCGTATTCATGTTTGAAATACAAGGTTTGCGCGCTCTCCGCAGCCGCGGAACCCGGTCCGGTCAGTTGACCCAGGCTCCGCCTCAGCTCGACGATTGCCATTTGCTCGTTCAGGTCTGGGGCCTGCGCTGCGCCGATGGCTTCGGCCCGGTTCGACGTCTGAGGGCTGATAAAATGAAACGCGAAGAAAATCGTTAAGACCAACGTCAGGTGAGCGATGACGCAGGTGACCAACTGCCGCCGCCATACAAACAGGGCGACCAGAACGATCTCGGCGGGTAACGTCACGATCGTATATCGAAGCCCCCACAGCGGGACTCGTGCGACGATATCGATCGCAAGTGCTGCCGCCGCCGCGAGCGCGCTGGCCCCGGTAATTGCGCGCAACCGCCGGATGGCATAGCCGCGCGCGGCAAGTTCCTCGGCAAGGACCCCCACCACGATTACGACTAGAGCCAGCCAGATCGGCGCCTGCCTCAATCCGCTGTAATCCGCCGGCGCCATCGCCGCTATGAGACTCGCGAACTCGCCAGCGCCAATTGCGCCGCGATGGGGCAGCAATTCGGCGACCGCGGCGCTCAGAGCAATCAAGGCCAGACCGACCGCGAGCCCGAAGTAGATTTCCTCGGCGCGGAACCTGTGGACTCCGAGTGAGCCCAGCGGCAGGCGGTCATACTGGAGAGTCAGCATCAGCAGCGCGCCGAGGATTCCCAGCTCAACCAGGAGGCGCACGCCGTTGAAGTCGATCGACCATCCGAGGAGCGCGCAAAGCTGGTACACGACGCCCAGCGCGAATGGCAATCCGAACCCGATTGCGAGGCCGACCTTGAGTCGCGTGAGACGCTGGCCGGATGGTGTAGGCGTGTTCGTCGAGTCACTCATCGCAATTATTTTTCAGCGACACATTGTTATCGCGAAAGAAGCGGCGGTGCGCGTGCCTCATCGGGAAATGAGGCCGCCTTTTCAAAATGAGGGAACCTCAGGTGTGGCGAAACACCAGCTCGGCGCCATGCGAGGTCGCATCCACATCGAGAGTGCGATCGCTGAGCTCGCCGGCCACCTCGGCGGCGACGAACACCCGCAGCCCATCCTGCTCGAAGATTTGATCGGTCGGATCGGGCTCCTGTTGGAAGCCGAGCTTGAAGCCGTCCCAGGGATCGTTCGGATTATCCGAGCGCTTGATGCGAAGGCCCGCGGTAGGAGTCGTAACTCCCTCGCGCGCCGCCTTAAGCACATATGCCGCTTCATTCGTGACCTTCAGCATGATGACTGCGAGACTTACTGCTTGCCGGAGCTGAATAGCTTCATCAGCGCGTCGCGCGAGGCAGGAGGGTGTTTCATCCCCGCGAGGATGTCCTCGACGTGCTCCACCGATTTCATCCCCACCAATGCCACATCGATGCCGGGGGTTGAGCGTACGAACTGCACCGACCGTTGCGCGTCGCTGTTGAGGCCGGGGAATGCCTCGCTCAGAATCGGCGGAAGCCCCTGCGAGAGACGGCCTTGCAGCAGCGAGGCGCTCGCGCATACCGCCATGCCGAAGGTCTTCGCGAGGGCGACCGGCGTCGTTTTCGCATTGGGCGGGCCCTGATTCGCGAGCGTCACCGCTTCCGGCATCGCAAGGTTGTAGGGCAACTGGATCGCGCGAAAATGATGCTCGTCGCCCGCGACCTCGCGCGCCACCCGCAATAGCTCGTCGAGCGAGAGCCATCCGCGTTCGGTCTGCTGCGCGCGATATCCATTCCAGGTCGCGGTGCCGTAATATGCGATCTTGTTTTCTGTCGCCGCCCGCTCGAGGAACTCGAAAGCCTTGCTCATCCGCGCGAGGAACTCCTTGCGATCGACCACCGCGAGTTGGGTCTCGGGATTGTGGACGTAGTAAATGTCGATGGTATCGAGGCCGAGGTTCTGCCGGCTCATTTCCAGCATCGCGCCGAGGTATTTGGGCGTCATGCAATGCGAGCCCTCGACCATCTCGCGCGCCGACACGATGCCGGTGCGGATGAAATGTTCCTCGAACCATTCACGCGGATTGGGCGGCACGCCGCCATCGAAGGTGATGTAGCCACCCTTGGTGGCGACGACGAATTCCTCGCGGCGCAGCTCGCCGGCCGCCACCATCTCGGCGATGACTTTGCCGATGGTGCGTTCGCTGCGCTGGAAGCGATAGTTCACTGCCGTGTCGAGGAGGTTTATTCCCCCTCGCAATGCCGCGCGGATCGATTCTTCATAGGCATGATCGGTTTCCTCGTCGGTCTCGCCGAGATAGGTGCCGACGCCGATTGATGCGATTGCGAGGCCGAGCACGCTGCGGAAATTTCCCGGCAGGTCGGCATGCCGCGAGGCATAGGACGCCGTTCCAGCGGAGGTCGCGCGATTTTTCAGCATGAGGTTCCTGTTCTCTTGTTGTATCAGCGGCCGTTATGAAATCTGTTGGGGAGAAATAGCCGGTTCGTAAAGCAGCTGGATCACATTGCCGTCGGGGTCGCGGAGGTAGAACGACACCGAGCCATCGCGATGATGCTTGAATGGATGCGCCACCTCGAGATGCTCGGCCTGCGCCCATGCCCATGCGGATTCGACCTCGGCAATCGTCGGCACAATGAAGCCCAGGTGATCGAGCACCTGCGCGTCGGCATCGCCATGAGACCCCTGGTGCAGCGCGAGATTATCGCATCCCGATGAAAGGTACGCGTTGTCGGGGTCGGGTTGCCAGACGACGCGCATGCCGAACACGCGCGAATAGAATTGGGTGGCGCGTTCCACATCGGAAACCTTGAGCGCGAGATGGCGAAGTCCGCGATGCTTGATCATGTCTGTATCGACTCTAGATCCTGTCAGTGAGCATATCTGATCGGCTAAATGACGCCGCGCGTTTGCGAGGCGCACACGATAAGATACATTCTATGTATCTCTCGTTAGCGCATCCGGCGGCGGAATTCCCATTCTGCTGCCATTCAACCGGACTGCGAGGGAAACACTTTGAACACTTCCAACCCGCCGTCAGAGATCGCAGCTCATCTGGCAGCCATCATCTCATCTTCCGATGACATCATAGTCAGCAAAACGCTGGAGGGCATCATCACCTCGTGGAATCCGGCCGCGGAGCGGATTCTCGGTTACAGCGCACAAGAAGCGGTCGGCAAGCACATCACGCTGATAATTCCTCGCGACCGATGGTCCGAGGAGGACGACGTCCTTGCACGCATAGGGCGCGGCGAGCGCGTCGATCATTTCGAAACGGTGCGGCGCGCGAAAGACGGACGCCTGCTGCAGATTTCGCTCACGGTGTCTCCGGTCCGCGACGCCACCGGACGCGTCGTCGGAGCCTCCAAGGTGGCCCGCGACATCACCGATCGCAAGCTCGCGGAAGTGGAACGCGAGAGGTTGCTGGCCTCCGAAAAACAAGCCCGCAAGGACGCTGAGGATGCTAATCGCCTCAAGGATGACTTCCTCGCGGTGGTTTCCCATGAGCTGCGCAGTCCGCTCAACGCGATAACCGGATGGGCCTCGCTGCTGCAAACCGGGAGACTGACCGCCGAACAGGCGCAGCGCGCGGTCGAAACGATCCAGCGTAACGCCCAGATGCAGAATCAGATGATTGCCGATCTGCTCGACGTTTCGCGCATCGTTTCAGGCCGCCTGCGCCTGGACGTCCGGCCCTTCCGGCTGATCGAGGTCATCGAGGCCGCGATTGAAGTGATTCGACCGGCGGCTGAGGCAAAAGGCATCCGCCTGCAAACATTTCTGGATCCGGCCGCGGGCCCGGTGGCCGGAGATCCGGATCGCCTGCAGCAGGTCATCACCAATCTCCTGTCCAATTCGATTAAGTTCACCCCGAAGGGCGGCAGGGTTCAGGTGCAGTTGCATCGGGTTAATTCCCACATCGAGATTCTCGTCACCGACACTGGCGAGGGCATTGCTCCCGAGGTGCTGCCGTTTATCTTCGAACGTTTTCGCCAGGGTGGAACGGGAAGCACGCGCGAATACGGGGGGCTGGGACTCGGCTTGACCATCGCACGCCATCTGACGGAGCTGCACGGCGGCACCATCGTTGCCCACAGCGAAGGCCTCGGCAAAGGCGCGCAGTTTACCATCCACCTGCCGGTAATGGCCGCGGTTGAACCACTCCGAATTGCCGGCGAAGAGCGCAATCATCCGAGCGCGCAGCAAAATCTTCGCGGCGATACCCCGTCTCTTGCCGGGCTGAAGATACTGGTGGTGGATGACGAGCCTGATGCGCGCGACGTTTTGTCGCTCATTCTCAGCGGCGCGGGCGCGGAAGTACTCGCGGTCGAAAGCGCGGCGCGCGCGCTCGAGGCGATCGCGCAATGGCATCCTGACCTGTTGGTATCTGATATCGGAATGCCGCAAGAAGACGGTTATACCCTGTTGCGAAAGTTACGCGCGCTTCCTCCCGAACAGGGCGGCCGGATTCCTGCCATCGCCTTAACCGCGTTCGCGCGAACGCAGGATCGCCTCAATATCCTATCGGCCGGTTATCAGATGCACGTGCCGAAGCCGATCGAGCAGCTCGAACTCCTGACGGTGGTGGCGAGCCTGACCAAGCGGCTGTAGCGCATTACAATCCCTCCCCGATGGGGCGCCAACCCGCCGAGACGGAGCAAAGCGGAGACCGAGGCGAGGTTAAAGAGGTTGTCGCGATATCAGCGCGACCTGGCGGGGGACATTATTCAGTGCGTCCTCGCGCGATTGTAGAATCCCGCCGTTCCCTTCTCCCCCAGCGGGAGAAGGGATATAGATCGAATTGCCGATACCACGTCAGCAGAATTATGGCACTACGATCGAGCCGCCGCTGATGCTGATGACTTCGCCGGTGATGTAGGACGACATGTCGCTCGCGAGGAACAACGCCAAGTTCGCGACCTCGGCGGGCTCGCCCAGGCGGCCCATCGGATTGCGCTTCTTCGCGCCCTCGAACATCGACTTGGGATAAATCCGCTCCAGGAACTCGTTGTAGATGACGCTCGGCGCGATGGCGTTGACGCGGATGCCTTTGCCCGCCAGTTCGCCTGCCGCCGCGCGCGTGAGGCCCATCACGCCCGCCTTCGCCGCGGAGTAGGGCGCCTCGCCACCCGAGGATGCGATCCATCCTGCCGCCGATGCCATATTTACGATGGCGCCTTTGCCCTGCTTGATCATGTGCGGAATCGCCGCGCGCATCGTCCACATCGTGCCGCGCAGGCATACGTTCATCACCAGGTCCCAGGTCTCATCCTTGATTTCCCAGATCGGTTCGAGCTTGTTGATGCCGGCGTTGTTGAACAGGATGTCGATGCGGCCGAACTTGTCCACCGTCTGTGCGACGGCATCATCGACCTGCGCGCGATTGGTGACGTCGACGGCGACGTACGGGACCTCGCGATTGAATTGCTTGCTCAGTTGTTCCGCAGCTTCGGCGGTACGGCGCGGATGCGCATCGGTGATGACAACGTTGGCGCCTTCTTCGAGGAAGCGGCTTGCCACCGCGCGCCCGATTCCGACGCCGGCGCCGGCTGTAATCAATGCGACTCTATCTTTCAGCAGCATGGGTCATTCTCCAATGGCGATTCAGGTGGGTGACGCGATCGAGGCGTGGATATGGGCAATACGCCATCCACTCGCGGTCTTGATCATGACGAATGATCGCCGATGTAGTGGGCCGGGCAGCCGCAAATGAAAGGTGATGAGCGCGACATTGGGCGCCAGCTCGCGCGCGTCGGCATCGTGCGGCTCGATCTTCAGATTGCCGCCCGGCTGACCCTTGATCAATTCAAGAATCGACTCGAACTGTCTGCCGATCGCGCCGCGGCCATCGAGGCGCGCCGCATAGATTCCCATCGGCGAGAACATCTGCGCGTCGTCGTTGAAGAACGCCATGATGCGGTCGTGCTTCTGCGACATCACGGCTTCGAGGAATTGGTTGAGGGTGGCGAGCGCCTGCTCGGTGACATCTGACATCGGGTTCTCCTAGAAGCGGTCCTTCAGCTCACGCGCTTTTGCGAAAATCGAAATCGCATCGCTGCCGATCTTCGGATCGATGCGCTTCACGCTGGCTTGCAGCTCAGGACTGTTGGTGCGCAGAAACGGATTGGTCTGTTTTTCATCCTCGATGGTCGAGGGAACGGTATCGCCGCCTTCGGAGGTCACCTTCTTCGCCCATTCGTGCTTGGTCTTCAGGCGCTGGTTGTTCGGCTCCAGGGTTAACGCGAAGCGCAGATTTTTTTCCGTGTACTCGTGCCCGCAGTAAACCTTGGTGTCGTCGGGCAACGATGCGAGCTTGCCCAGCGAATCGACCATATTCGCGGCTTTGCCTTCGAAGACCCGCCCGCAGCCGCCCACGAACAGCGTGTCGCCGGTGAAAACCGATTTAAGCTGCGGGAAGTAGTAGGCGACGTGGCCGTTGGTGTGCGCGGGAATCCCAATCACGCGCGCCTCCAGCGAGCCGATCTTGAATCTCTCGCCATCGGCAACCGGATTGGTCAGTGCCGGGATGCGGCCATTCTCGGCACTCGCGCCGAAGACGTGGAGGCCGGGAACCTTGCTGACGATATCCGCGTTGCCACCGCTATGGTCGCCATGCCAATGCGTCGTAAGCACCGCGGTGAGTTTCAGCTTGTGTTGCTTGACCGCATCGATGACCTTGTCGGCCTCGGCGCAATCGACCACGGCGCATTCGCCGGTCGCATCATCGGAGATCAGATACGCGAAGTTGTCGGAGAGTTGGTGAACGATCGTGATAGCCATCGCAGGCGCCTCCATGAAGCTCTGGTGATGACATCGATCTCGATGTCATACGCCGACGATACTATAACCAACGTCCACGTAAACCGTCTGCCCGGTGACGCCGCTGCCGAGATCGCTGAGCAACGCGGCCGCCATCCCGCCGACTTCCTCATTCTTCATCGCACGGCGCAGCGGCGCGCGATTCTCCACCTCATGCGCCATCGAATGGAAATCGCGAATCGCCGAGGATGACAGCGTGCGCGCCGGTCCCGCGCTGATCGCATTGACGCGGATATTTTTCGGCCCGAGGTCGGCCGCGAGGTAACGCACGCAGGCTTCCAGCGCAGCTTTCGCCACGCCCATCACGTTGTAGTTCGGCAGCGCGCGCACCGCGCCGAGGTAGGTGAGGGTGAGGATGGAACCGCCGTTGGTTTCCATCAGCGGTTCGGCGGCGCGCGCGAGGGCCACCAGCGAGTAGGCGCTGATCTCGAGCGAACGCGCGAAATTCTTGCGGCTCACGTTCAGGAAGCGATCGCGCAGATCCTCGCGCTCCGCGAAGGCGACCGCGTGCACCAGCATATCGAGGCCGCCCCACAGCGATTTCAGCTTCACCATGGTTGATTCAATCTGCTCATCGACGGTGACATCGAGCTCGCCGATGATGTGCGCGCCGACCTGCTCCGCCAGCGGCTCGACCCGCTTCTTGAGCGCCTCGCCCTGGTAGGTCAGCGCGACCCGCGCGCCCTGCTTGTGCAGTTCCTGGGTGATCGACCATGCGAGGCTATGATCATTGGCGACGCCAATTACCAGCGCGCGTTTGCCGTCAGCGATTCCCATCAGACTGATTCCTTATCGGAGGAAGGCTAGTTTAGAGCTCGAGCTTCATCCCGTCGAAGCCCATCTCGATTTCGATCTCGCGCGTATGGTTAATGGCCTCGCGCCCGAGATGCGTCAGCACCATCCGCTTCACGTTGAACTTATCGAGGTTACGTCTCAACTCGGGATAGTTCATATGGAAGCGCAGATGGTCCGACTCGAAGTAGGTGCATTCGCACAGCAGCAGATTCGCGCCGGCGCTAAAGTCCACCAGCTCATCGTTCCATCCGGTGTCGCCCGAGAAGACGAAAGTTTTACCCTCCGCGGCGATCTTCACCGAGAGCGACACATCGGGTGACGTATGCGGGCTTCTAATGGTGCTCAGCTTGAGGCCCGCAAGCTTGAGGTTCTTCTTGCCCGGCTCCAGCACCACCCATTTGACGTTGGTCTGCAGTTCCTTGAGATTGAAGCGCGAGAACATCGCGCGCATGAGGATCCAGGTCCGCTTTTCAAGGTTCTTCGGACCCGCGATGATGACCGGACGTTTGCGCGGGCGCTCCCACATGTATTCGAGGAACAAAAACGGCAGCCCGCAGAAATGGTCGCCATGCAAATGGCTGATGACGATCATGTCGAGCGAATCGGCCTCGATGCCGTGGCGCTTCATCTCGACCAGCACGCCCGGGCCGGCTTCGAGCAGGACGCGCTTACCGCCGATCTCCAGAAGATATCCGGCCTGCGCCCTGCCGCCACTAGCGAAGGCGTCACCTGTTCCTAGTATGGTGAGGGTGACCGGCTTCGCTTTTGAGCCATCTCTGCCGTTGGCGGCGATGTCATCCATGAAAGTGGGAGCCAATGCTAATATCATGCGGCTGCATAGGCAAACTTCGCCAAACTTCGGAGAATGACAATGAAGCAAATTAAAGTCGGTGTCGGATTCGGTTTATGGCGCCTCGGGATGCCCTCGCCGGAGACTATCGTCAAGGTCGCCGAGAGCGCCGAGGACTGGGGCCTCGATTCATTCTGGCTTTCCGACCATTTGCTCTCGCCCTCCCCTGAATTAGACGTTATCGCGACGCTCTCCTTGCTGGCCTCGCGCACCTCGCGGATGAAGCTCGGTCCCAGCGTGCTCCTCCTCAACCTGCGCAGCCCGCTGCTGGCGGCGAAGGCGTTCGCCTCGCTCGATTATCTCTCCAAGGGCCGGATGGTGATGGCGGTCGGCACCGGGGCCAACCTCGCCGACTATGCCGCCTGTGGAATCCCGACCGAAGGGCGCGGCAAGCGCCTCGAGGAGGGCATCGAAGTGCTGCGCACCGTATGGCGCGAGAGGAACGCCAGCTATCACGGGCGCTTTTTCAACTTCGACAATGTCACTATCGAGCCGCGCCCAGTGGCGCGCACCAACAATGACTTCGGCACCATGGACATCTGGATCGGTGGCAAGTCAGAAGCGGCATTGAAGCGCACCGCAAAAATGGGCGATGGATTTTTCGCCTCGTTTCAGACGCCAGACGAATACGCGAAGAGCATGGCATCGATTCGCAAATACGCTGTCGAGTTCGGTCGTGAAAACTCCCACATCGAGTCAGGTCTCATCCTGCTCTGCCGCATCGCGACGTCGCGCCAGAAAGCTCTCGATGAAATGGAACCGATGCTGAAGGCGCTGGGACGCGGCGCCGAGGCGTTTCTTGATCGCACGGTCTATGGCACCGCGGAGGATGTCATCGCGAAAGTATCGGAGTACACCAGCCACGGCCTGGACAAGTTCGTGCTATGGCCGATTGCCACTCCCGATGCATGGGCGAAGCAGGTGCAACTGGTCGGCAGCGAGATCGCGAACCATTATATGAAAGCCGCGGCCTAAAAGCAGAGATCACTCATCGCGTCGGGTCCTCCGCGACACCGCGCGCCCATTCCTTCTCGCAGAGCGCGGTGTCGAAGGTCGCCAGCTTCAGATTATAGCACCGCGCCAAGTGGACGAAATGCGCGTCGGTGACCTCTTTGGTCGTGGCGACTCGTGGCAGCGATTGTGCCTGAGTGCTATCGCGCAAGAATCGATGTGTAGCCATTTGAACGATGGTGCCCAAGGCGGCAACTGCATCGTTGAAAGTCGCGCCAAAGGCAGGACTCAGACTGACCCTGAGAAATCCCATCTGCGTGATTGGAGAGGTTGCGAATGATTTTGCAACGTTGATCCAGCGGCTCGCCGCAGCATATTCAGCGTGCGATTCCCATATGCTCGCCACCAGGAAGTTCACATCGAGCAGATGGCTCAAGGAAGTTCCTCCAGCAGGGCATTCACGGACTCAGTCGTCATCGGCGGTGCGCTCGGCCCAGCCACAAGGACGAGCCGGCCGAACTGTCCTTTTTTGAGTCGAGCCGGGTGCGGTGAGATCCGCTGCAAGACCAACCGTTGCCCCTCGAGCTTCATCTCGACCTGGTCGCCGGCCCTTAGGTTCAAGGCCTTTCGTATTCGCGCCGGAATTACCAGCTGTCCTTTGGTGGAAAGTCGGGAGTTGCTCATAGATCCAGTCTTACACGCCTTACATTCCACCGCCAGCGGGATTCGGAACGATTCCCGGATCGCGACCGGGCCAGAACCTTAGCAAGCCGCTCGATGCGCCCGGTGAGTGGATGATCGAGGCTGGCAACTCACTCATCACATCAAGCGTCAGACCGTCGTGCGGATGGCTCGGCCTCCAACATCCGAGGCGACAAGAGGGTTACTCGTCTACGATGAGGGAGGCGCGATCCTCTTTCTTAGGAAACTTTCTTCGCGGTCTTGTTGCTGAATGCCGCGATGCGCTCGCGCATGTCCGGGCCGACGCCGGGGTTTTTGTAGACCTCGTACGAAAGGCCCGCGTCGAGCGGCAATCCGTCGGTCTCAATGAGCAGCCGCTTGTTCGCGCGATGGCTGAACCACGAATTCGCGAGGATCATGTCCGCCATCGCGCGCAACTCCTTGTCGAAGGATTCATCGGGAAAGCAAACATTCGCCAGGCCCATCGCAACCGCCTCGGCGCCTGAATAGGTGCGGCAGGTCAGCATCATCTCGCGCGCTTTCGGCAGTCCTACGCGACGCGGCAACCGCTGGCTCATCCCCCAAATCGGCGTCAGCGCCCATCGCGCATGAGTATCGGCGAACTTTGCCGATGCTGCGGCGACAATCAAATCGCCGGCCAGCGCGAGCTCGAGCGCGCCGGTGTAACAATGACCATGGACGGCGGAAATGACCGGCTGTGGCAGATCGGCCAGGCGTTCGACCGTCTCGGACTGGAAGTTGGGGCGCGGCGGCCGCTCACCCTTGGCGATATCGGCAAGGTCGTGGCCGGCGGAAAAGCATCTCCCCGCCCCGCGCACGACCACCAGGCCGACGCGGTCCGTTTCTTTCGCGATCGCATCGATATGCGCGCGCAGCTCGATGAACATCTCGACGTTGATCGAGTTGAGCTTGTCGGGGCGATTGAGGGTGAGCGTCGCGAGCCCGTCTTTATCTTCGCGCAGAACCAGACCTGCCATGTTCCTTCCTCCAAACGATGCGATGTGCCGCGATGTTAGCATTGATAGCCTGTTGCAGTGGAAGATCGGGCACGCTATCCGTTTCACAGGAGCATCGGTGGGGAAGGCGAAAATTTCACGCGCGCACGATGACGCCGAAAACCCGGCGCCCTACTTCATTTCCGACTCGCGCGATTTCGTCCTCTACCACGGCGACGCCCTCGAGGTGCTGCCGCGAACATTTCCCCCGGCCGGCGATGCCTCCGCCGATTTGATCTTCGCCGACCCGCCCTACTTCCTTTCCAACGGTGGAGTCACCTGCCAATCGGGCAAAATGGTGTCGGTCAACAAGGGCGGATGGGACCGGCTCGAATCAGTCGAAGCGATGCACGCCTTCAATCGCGCCTGGCTAAAGACGTGCCAGTCCGCTCTCCAAGCCAACGGCGTGATTTGGGTGTCGGGCACGCGCCACGTCATTTTTTCGGTCGGCTTCGCGATGCAGGAGCTCGGGTTCAAGCTGCTTAACGAAATCACCTGGGAAAAACCGAATCCGCCGCCGAATCTGAGCTGCCGCTATTTCACTCATTCGACCGAAACGATCCTGTGGGCGGCGCGCGATTCCAAGAGCAAGCACAAATTCAACTACCAACTGATGCGCCGTCACAACGGCGATCGCCAGATGAAGTCGGTATGGCGATTCACCTCGCCGATCGGCGCGGAAAAGGCCTTCGGTACGCATCCGACGCAAAAGCCGCTCGCGCTGTTGGAGCGCATCATCCTCGCCTCGAGCGACGAGGGCGATTTGATCGTCGATCCGTTTGTCGGCAGCGGCACCACCGGTATCGCAGCCACGCGCAGTGGACGGCGCTTCATCGGCATCGACACTGAAGCGGAATTTCTTGACCTGGCGATCAAGCGCTACCAGGCATCGCTGACATCGCAGCAGGAAGCATTGAAGTAGCGATGCGGATGCTGAGGGCGCTCTTTTTCCTTCTGGCAGTCAGCCTGTTAGCGGCCTGCGGCGGGTCGATGCCGAGCACCGATTTGCCCGGCGGGCGCGAGGTCGCGCCCGCCCTGGAGTTCCCGGAACTGCGCGACTATCGCGGCATCGTTGACTGCAAGTTGCGCGGAAGCGGATTCGATCAGGCGAAAATCGCGGAGCTGGCAGTTGCCTCGCAAATCGATTTCATTTTTCTCGGCGATTATGCGCAAAAGAACTCCGCTGATTTCGGCGTCGGCGGGTTCACCAGCAACGTGCTGTTCTTCCCCGGCGCGGCGTACAAGATTGGCAACGACGGCGCGGAAATCGTCGCGCTCAATTTGCAGCATCCCATCGATGAATCAAAGGACCTCATCGGGCAGATTCACGACCAGCACGCGCTCGCGCTCGCGGCGAACCTCGCGGCCTTCAGCTCGCCCGACCAGTACGCGCTCGCTGATGCGGTCGAGATCTACAACCTCGATCGCGCGTGGCATGCGCACAACTCGCTCAGTCTCTATCTGAAAGGCGTGTTCTTCGGCGCCGATCATTTTTTCGCCAGCCTCGATACGCTGCCCGACGACATGGAAATCTACGATCGCATTTCGGGCGCGCGCGTCGCGCTGGTCGCGGGCGTAGGCGCGGCGCCGAACATGAACGTGATGAGCGCGCATGTCGGCACCTTCGAGCAGATTTTCCAGCTCTACACCACGCACATCATCGCGAGCGAGCGGCAGACCGATCCGATCCTCGATGCGCTCAAGCACGGCCACGCCTACGTGAGTTTCGATTTCCTCGGCTACGTGCCGAACTTCGCGTTCTATGCGCAGGCCGGCGATCGCAAAGTGATGATGGGCGATGAGATCACGATGACTCCTGGTCTAAAACTCAAAGTCGAGATGCCGATGGACGCCGATAAAGTGGTAATCCTCGGCAACGGCAGCGAGTTCGCATCGGGCACGAACGTCTCCAAGTTCGAGTTCGAGGTTACCGGCGCGGGTGTCTATCGCGTCGAGGCGTATCGCGCCGGGCACCCGTGGATTTATTCCAACCCAATCTACGTGCGCTGAGTCCAGGCCGCGAAGTGGCGTGCTGAAAAGGAACGTCCTCGGTCATGCCAGCTTTTGCCTTGCAGAACAGTTTCATGAGTGATCTGTCGCGAAACAATTCTGCAACAGCTATGATTGATTAGATCCATGAGCGCCAGAACTTCAGACGCCCGCGCATCCGAACCGGCAAAGCGCAAAGCAAGACGAGCAGTGGAAAGCGCGGTCGCCAGGATTCTCGATGATCTCGAGCAGCGCGGCGGGCTCAAGGGCGCGGACGTCGCCAACATCGTCAACACCTCGCGGCCGACGGTATCGCGATGGAAGAGCGGTCAAGCCTCGCCGCCACTGGCGACCCAGACCATCATCGCGGACCTGCGCTACGTCGTCGATCGCCTGTCGGAGTTCTACACCCCGACGGAGACGCGGCTGTGGCTTCATGCAAAACACGCGCTCCTCAACAATGAGCGTGCAATCGATTTGATCATTGCAGACCGGACGCAGGAAGTCCTCGCGGTCATCGAGCGGCTCGACTCCAGCGCTTACCTATGATCAGTTCCATGCATTGAACTGCAATGCCAGCAGTTCGGAAGCCGCGCGATCCCGCCCTGCTCGACGCGCTCGACGCATTCGATAAAGTTCCCTACGATGGAGAGACTTGGCGGGTTATTCGCGAGGGCCGGGATCCTCTGCAGGGAAGCGCATCCGGTGGACGATGGGATCCAACCCTGTTCGACGTTCTATATACTTCTCTCGATGCCGATGGTGCCGTTGCGGAAGTTCACTTCCACCTGTCACGTCAGCCAGTCTTTCCGTCGAAGATTAGTTATGGGTTGCATCGGATCAAAGTCACCACATCGAAGACCTTAAGGCTTCCCAACATATCTGCGATGGTCCCGCTCGGCGTCGATCCGGCGCGCTATCGCGAGATCCTGTATGAAGCAACTCAAGCCATCGCCGATGCGGCGTACTTCCTTGGCTTCGACAGCATCATGGCGCCGAATGCGCGCTGGTCGTGTGACAACTTGATCCTCTTCAGCGATCAAATCGCGCCCGCCAATCTCGGAGTCATCGAATCGATGAAAGTCGATTGGAGCGAATGGCGGAAAAAGCTGAAGTGATTTTTCCAGCCTACACGCGGGAGCAAGTCAGGGAGTGGCCGGTGGCGGATTCGACGCGCACCCTCACGATGTCGCCGGCATTGATGCCAGGTGAGGCGGGGAAGGCTGCGGTTTTGAACTGAGGAGTTTTGCCCGCGAGCATCCCTTCGCCGCGGCGCGCGGTGCCTTCGACCAACACCGGGAAACTTTGCCCGATGAGCGCCTGGTTGCGCGCGAGCGAGGTCTCTTCCTGCAGCGCGATGACTTCGCCCAGGCGGCGCTGCTTCTCGGCCTCGGACACCGTGTCGCCAAGTTTGAAGGCGCGGGTGTTTTCCCGGATGGAATACTTGAAGGTGTAGGCGCTGTCGTAGCTGACTGTGCGCATCACCTCGAGGGTGGTGCGAAAGTCCGAATCCTCCTCGCCATGAAACCCCACGATGATGTCCGTGGACATCGCAAGGTCCGGGATCGCGCGGCGCAGCTTCGCGACCAGCGCGAGGTACTCATCGATGGTGTAGCCACGTTCCATCGCGAGGAGGATGCGATCGGATCCCGATTGCAGCGGCAGATGCACGTAGGGCTGCATCTTCGGTTCGGTCGCCATCGCATCGATGACGGAATCGCTCATGTCGGATGGATGCGGCGAGGTGAAGCGGATGCGCTCGATGCCGTCGATGCGCGCGATCATTCGGAGCAGGGCGCCGAAGTCCACGTCTTCGAAATAATAGGCGTTTACTGTTTGTCCCAGCAGCATCACCTCGCGGACGCCTTTATCTGCGAGGCCGCGAATCTCGCGCAACAAATCATTCGGCGGAACGCTGCGCTCGCGCCCGCGCACGTAGGGCACCACGCAAAAAGCGCAGAACTTGTCGCATCCGCGCATCGCGGTGACGTAGGCGCGAACGCCTTCGGCATGCGCCGAGGAAATATCCGCGTAAGTCTCGGCGCGATCGAGGCGCACATCGACTTGCGGATCGAATGATGCCGCGCCGATCATCTCAGGCAGGCGCCGGTACGCGTCGGGGCCCGCGACGAGGTCGAGGTACCATGCCTTCTCGACCAGCGCCGCGCGATTGTGCTGCGCCATGCACCCGAGCAGGCCCAGGCGCACCTCGGGACGCGCGGACTTGAAGCGATAGAGGTAGCTGAGGCGGCCAAGCACGCGCTCCTCGGCATGCTCGCGGATGGCGCAGGTGTTGAGCAGGATGACATCGGCATCGTCGGGCCGCTCGGCGCTGGCGTATCCGGCGCGACGCAGCACCGCGGTGACCAACTCCGAGTCGGCCACGTTCATCTGGCATCCGTAGGTTTCGAGGTAAACCCGCGGCTGATGTGTCTGCTGAGCGTCCACCGTGAAATTGGAATCTTAGGCTGCGCGCAGAGGCGGAAACAATCGGCTATATCGGCGCTTGCCGGTCAAAATGCCAATGCTTATTGTTTCGATGGAACCCGTCATGGCGCAACCACGCAAACCATCCTTCGAACGCATGGAAGCATCTTTGCTCGCATGCCCCAAGTGCCGCGTCGCGGTTGCGGTGCGCAAGCGATTGCTGCTCATCCTGCCCGAGGGCGAAAAGTACGAGTATGTCTGCCCGCATTGCGGCTCGACCTGCGGCGACACCATCATCAACGACACGCCGAGCCGCAAACTGATTTAGCTTCAGCCCATCGTCTGGACGGATTCGGGCGCGATCTCGATAAGAATCCGCGACTCGCCAGCCTGACGGAACGGATAGTCGGTGCCCATGTACTTATGCGCCAGTTTGTCGATGTGGGCATCGGCACCGTCCTTGGTAACCTTGGTCACGGTCCCGCGAATCTGCATGTATCGATAGGGGTTGGCGGGATCCATTATCGAGAGCGCGACTTTGCGCCCCTCCAGGAGGGTTCGTGACTTGACGCGACCCGAAGCGGTATTGATGCGAATGCGGTCGCCGGCGGTATCGAACCATACCGGCGTCACCTGCGGCGAGCCGTCTTTGAGAACGGTGGCGACCGAAGCGAAGGCTTTGGTCTGTTCACTCAGAAGGTCGTTAAACTTCTCTGGAATGGCTTTCATAAACAACAGAGTAGCCATCGTGAGCAATTATGGCATCCATCGCCGAGGGAAAATTTGACTCTGTCTGCCCCATCAGTTAAAAGCCTTTATGCTGCCTGTACCATTCTGGGACAGAGGCGCGCGGGGGTGCTCTCGCGGTATTTTTCAGGAGGGCGTGGGAAATGGCGCTTTTTAATTCCAAAGAACCGGAGAAGATCGCAAAGCCGCAGCCGGCCTCGTCTCCACAAAATCAATCGGTGAACTCCGCGCCCGCGACTCCGTCTGCCGTTGCCACCGAATCGAAACCTGCCAACACCAATGGCGTCAGCGCGAAGCCGGCCCCGATGCCGAGCACGAGCTCAGCGGGTGCGTATCTCGATGCAGGTTCGAAAATCAGCGGCAAGCTCAGCTTCGAGACGCCCGCGCGTATCGATGGTCAGGTTGATGGCGAAATCAACGCCAAGGACAGCCTGACGATCGGTGAAAGCGCGGTGGTCGCTGCGCAAATCAAGGCTGATTCGGTGGTCGTCGCGGGCAAAGTGAGCGGCGATATCACCGCGGTGCATCGCATCGAGATTCGTCCCTCGGCGAAAGTTCTGGGCAACATTACGGCGCCGACCCTGGTCATTCACGAAGGTGCGCTGTTCGAGGGTCATTGCGCGATGGCGCCTGAGGCCCACGACGATCGCAAAGTGACCGTCTTCCCGAAGGAGGAGCGCATGGCCCAGGCTGCGGGACAGAAACCGGCCTGACCATCAAGCATCGCAAAACCACTCCGGCCTTCGCAGAACGACTCTCGTTCTGATAGAACGTCTCCGGCTTTCGCGGACCGCATAGGCATTTCGCCGCTCGCGATTTCGCATTAGGATGAGGTAGCTTAAGACCCCATTTAGGGGAGTCGTCGAAATATGCACATCCCACCGAATTGGGGAACTTTCTTCATACTGATTGTTTCCTTCCTCGTTTTTTGGTTTATATTCAGCCGAATCTTTTTTCGGCCCTTTCTGGATTTGATGGCCAGGCGGGAAAAACGCTTCAAGGATCTCAGCGAACAGACCGAGCAGCTGATCAGGAAGGCGCAGGCCGCCGATGAGGAGCGCGAGCAGCGCATCATGGCGGTGCGCCGCGAAGCCATCAGCAAACGCGAAGCTCAGCGGCGCGAGGCGGAGGCCGAAGCGTCCGCGGTTCTCGAAGCGGCGAAGGCTGACGCGCGCGCAACTTTGGATCGCGCGCATGCGCATATCGAAGAGGAACTTAAGAACGCGGAACGCCAGCTCGATGAGATGGGACGCAACCTGGCATCAGAACTAGCGCAGCGCGTCCTCGGCCGTCCCTTGAACGGCACCCAGGGCGGACGAGTATCGAATTGATTCAGACTCAATGAAGTTAAACCGAAACTCAGCACTGTTGTTGACGATGGGCGCGGTAATTGCCGCGCCTTCGTTTGCGTTTGCCGCCGAAGGAGCCGCCGAAAATCCAGGCAGCTGGCTCGGCACGATGTTCTTCGCGATCAATTTCATTCTGTTCGCCGGCATCCTGTACTATTTTGCGGGACCGCCTCTCAGCGGCTTCTTCCGCGATCGCTCAACCAGCATCCGCAACCAAATCGACCGCCTCAATTCCGCATTGAAGGAAGCCCACGACCTCGCCCATCGCGCCGCCGAGCGCATGGCTCATCTGGAGCAGGATGCCGCGCAGCTCAAGGCCGAGATGGAGAACGAGACCACCTTCCTGGTGAATCGGATTCGCGCGGGTGCGAAAGCTACCGCCGAGCGCATTCGCCACGATACCGAACTCACGGGTTCGGCGATCGTCGAAGCGGCGCAGCGCCGCGTCCGCGAACGGCTCGCCGCCAACGCTGCGAATATCGCGCGCGAGTTGATTGCGAAAAGCTTCGAGGCCGCCGACCAGGCGCGCCTCATCGACACCTTCATGGAAAAGATACGCAACGAGGCCCGGCCATGAAGAGCTACCGGGTTGCCAAACGCTACGCACGCGCGCTGCTCGAAGTTGCTCCTCGCGACCAGGCCGAGAAATGGGGCGCCGAGCTGGAGAAGCTCGCGAAAATGGTCGAATCGCCCGAATTGATCTCGCGGCTCGCCTCGCCGGAACTCCCGCAGGAAGCTCGCGAGCAGGCGATGCAGAAGATCGCCGAGCGCCTCGAATTGAGTTTCCCGCTGCGATCGTTTGCGGTGGTGCTTGCGCGTCACGGCCGGATCGCCGCCATCGGCGCGGTCTCGCAGTCGTACCAGGACCTGCTCGATGAGCAACTCGGCCGCGAGCGTGCGACGCTTACCTTCGCATTTCAGCCCGATGATGGCACAGTCCAGCGGGTCGTGTCGGGCCTCGAGGCGATCGCAGGCAAGAAAATCATTCCAACCGTCAAAGTTGACCCCGCGCTGCTCGGCGGCGTGATGGCGGAGTTGGGCGGCAAGATCTATGACGGCAGCCTCGCGACGCGACTGTTAGAAGCGCAGCATCGGCTGGCAGGATAGGAAGTCAGGAAGCGACCCGGAGAACGGATCCAAAAACATGGCGGACATTCGACCTTCAGAAATCAGCGAAATCCTCAAGAACGAAATCAAGGGCTTCGAGGGCAGCATCGCCGTGCGCGAGACCGGCCGCGTGCTCTCCTGCGGTGATGGCATCGCGCGCATCTATGGCCTGCAAAACGCCGCGCAGAGCGAACTGCTCGAATTTCCCAACGGGATCATGGGCATGATCCTCAACCTCGAAGAAGACAACGTCGGCGCGGTTTTGTTCGGCGATCCGGAGGCGGTCCGCGAAGGTGACGAAGTAAAGCGCACCGGTAAAATCGCCGAGGTCCCGGTCGGCGAAGCGATGCTCGGCCGCGTCGTCAATGCGCTCGGCCAGCCCATCGACGGCAAGGGTCCGATCAAAACCAGCGAAACCCGCCGCATCGAGATCAAGGCCCCCGGCATCATGAAGCGTCAGCCGGTCAAAGAGCCGCTCCAGACCGGCATCAAGCCGATCGACGCGATGCTCCAGATTGGCCGCGGCCAGCGCGAGCTGATCATCGGTGACCGCCAGACCGGCAAGACCGCCATTGCGATCGACACCATCATCAATCAGCGCGGGCAAAACGTGCAGTGCATCTATGTCGCCGTCGGTCAGAAGCGTTCCACCGTCGCACAGTTGGTCGAGACGCTCAGCAAACACGGCGCGATGGAATATACGACCGTGGTGGCCGCGACCGCGTCCGAATCGGCGCCGCTGCAGTTCATCGCTCCTTACAGCGGGGTTACCATCGGCGAGTACTTCCGCGATAGCGGGAAGCATGCGCTGCTGGTTTATGACGATCTTTCCAAGCATGCGCAGGCGTATCGCCAGATGTCGCTGCTGCTGCGCCGGCCGCCTGGCCGCGAGGCATATCCGGGCGACGTATTTTATCTGCATTCGCGATTGCTGGAGCGCGCCGCCAAGATGAGCGCCGAGGAAGGCGGCGGTTCGCTCACCGCGCTGCCGATCATCGAGACCCTGGCCGGCGACGTTTCGGCATACATCCCGACCAACGTCATTTCGATCACTGACGGTCAGATCGTGCTCGACAACGACCTCTTCAACTCGAACATTCGTCCCGCCGTCAACGTCGGTCTGTCGGTTTCGCGCGTCGGCTTCTCGGCCGCGGTCAAGGCGGTCAAGCAGGTCGGCGGCAGCCTCAAGGCGGATCTCGCGCAGTATCGCGAAATGGCGGCCTTCGCCCAGTTCGGTTCCGACCTCGATGCCGTGACGCAGCGCATGCTTCATCGCGGCGCGCGCTTCACCGAGATGCTGAAGCAGGGTCAGTACGAGCCGCTCTCGATGGAAAAGGAAGTGCTGATCATGCTGGCGGCGAACAGCGGCTATCTCGATGACCTCGACATTCCGCAAATCCGCCCCTTCGAAAAAGGGCTCTACGTTTTCTTCGATGCGAAGTACGCCAGCCTGCTGGGCGAGATTCGCGACAAGAAGGAAATCAGCGACGACCTGCGCGCCAAGCTGATCAAGGCGCTCGACGAATACAAACAGGAATTCGTCGCCGAGCACGGTCGGGCCAAGAGCGCTGCCTAGCAGGTTGTTGAGAAGCGATGCCCACCCTTAAAGCAATCCGGCGCCGGATCTCGTCGGTCAAATCGACCCAGCAGATCACGCGCGCGATGAAGCTGGTCGCCGCGTCACGGCTGCGCCGCGCCCAAGAAGCGCTGCAAAATTCGCTGCCCTATAGCGAGGCGCTCACTCGCGTCGCGGACTCGGTGCTCGGCGCGCAGGCGACACTCGAGCCGGTCGAAGGCGCGGCGAATACGGCATTCGTGGTGGTGATATCTTCGGACCGCGGTCTGTGCGGCGGCTACAACACCAACATCCTCAAGTTCGCGGAACAAAAGGCGGGTGAGCTTCGCGCCGGCGGTCTCGACCCGCAGTTTTTTGTGGTCGGGCGTAAAGGCCTCGAGCATTTCAAACGCACCAACGCGCCGATGATCGGCAACTCGATCAGCAATCCACGCCTGGTGAACGTCAACCTCGCGCGCGACATCGCGCATCGGATGCTCAATGCGTTTCAAACCGGGCAGGCGCGCGAGGCCGGCATCGTCTACAGTCATTTTCGCTCCGCGATTTCCCAGGTTCCGGTCTACGAGCGATTGTTGCCGATTGCGGAGAACCAATCCGGGGCCGGTCAAAATGCGAGCGGTGAGAGCAAGGCGCCGGCCACCGAATACCTCGTCGAACCGAGCCGCGAGGAGCTGATACCGCAGGTCATCAAAACCTACATCGAGGCGGCGGTCTTCCATGCGCTGGTGGAAGCCGAGGCCAGCTTCTTCGGCGCGCAGATGACCTCGATGGATAATGCGACTAACAACGCGACGGAGATGATCCAGTCGCTGACACTCGAAATGAACCGCGCCCGCCAGGGCATGATCACGCGCGAGCTGATGGATATCGTCGGCGGCGCCGAAGCACTCAAGGGTCAAGCATCTTAGGAAACTCGGGAGAACGCGCCGGGGAACAACCCACGGTCTATTTCTATGGCTGAGCTAGCAACCGGAAACATCAACCAGGTCCTTGGTAACGTCGTCGACGTCGAATTTCGCGATGGCGCCCTGCCCTCCATTCTCAACGCCTTGCGGGTGACCAATCCGTCAGTTAGCGACGAGCAATGGAATCTGGTGCTCGAGGTCGCGCAGCATCTCGGTGAAAACACCGTGCGCTGTATCGCGATGGACACCACCGACGGGCTCGTGCGCGGCATGCAGGTGCGCGACACCGGGAAAGCGATCGCGGTGCCGGTCGGTCCGCAAACCCTCGGGCGCCTGATGAATGTGATCGGGCAAGCAGTTGATGGCAAAGGCCCCATCGACGGGTCGCACATGATGCCGATTCATCGCGACGCGCCGTCGTTCGAAGACCAGACCTCGGAGCAGGAAATCCTCGAGACCGGGATCAAGGTCGTCGATCTTATTTGCCCCTACGTGCGCGGCGGCAAGATCGGACTGTTTGGGGGCGCCGGCGTCGGCAAGACCGTTACCATCCAGGAGCTCATCAACAATATTGCGCGCCAGCACGGCGGCGTGTCGGTGTTTGCCGGCGTCGGCGAGCGCTCGCGCGAAGGCAACGATCTTTATCGCGAGCTTGCCGAGTCGGGCGTTCTCGCGAAAACCGCGCTGGTCTATGGCCAGATGAACGAGCCTCCGGGTGCGCGCGCACGCGTCGCGCTGACCGGAGTTACCGTCGCCGAATATTTCCGCGATGAAGAAGGCAAGGACGTGCTGTTCTTCGTCGACAACATTTTCCGCTTCGTGCAGGCCAACTCCGAAGTGTCCGCGCTGCTGGGACGTCTCCCGAGCGCGGTCGGATATCAACCGACTCTCGGCACCGACACCGGCAGTCTGCAGGAGCGCATCACTTCGACCAAGAAGGGTGCGATCACTTCGGTGCAGGCGATCTTCGTGCCCGCCGACGACTATACCGACCCCGCGGTCGCCACCACCTACACCCATCTCGACGCCGTCACGGCGCTCGATCGCAAAGTTTACGAGAAGGGAATTTATCCCGCGGTCGATCCGCTCGCCTCGACCTCGCGCATTCTCGATCCGCAGGTGGTCGGCGAAGAACATTATGAAGTCGCGCGTGGCGTGCAGGCGATTTTGCAGCGCTACAAGGACTTGCAGGACATCATCGCGATCCTCGGGATGGATGAACTCTCGGCCGAAGACAAGCTGGTGGTGTCGCGCGCGCGCCGCGTCGAGCGCTTCCTGAGCCAGGCGTTTTTCGTCGCCGAGGTGTTCACCAACCTGCCCGGCAAGTACGTGCCGCGCAAGGAAACCGTCGCGGGCTTCAAGGAAATCCTCGACGGCAAATGCGATGACATGCCGGAGCAGGCGTTCTACCTCGTCGGCAACATCCAGGATGCGCGCGAGAAGGCCGAGCGCCTCGCTCGCGGTGAGGCGCGCTAATGGCCGAGACCTTTCCACTCGAGCTCGTGACTCCCACCGGCATCGCCTACCAGGGCGAGGTGGTGGAAGTCACCGCATGGAATCCGCTCGGCCAGTTCGGCGTGCTCGCCGAGCACATCAACTACATCACCTCGCTGGTGCCGGGCATCGTCGAGGTGAAGCTCCCCGACGGCGGGATGCTTTACTACGTCGTCTCGGGCGGCCTCGCTGAAGTGAAAGACGGCAAGATGACCATCCTCGCCGACAGCGCCGAGGAACCCACGATGATCGACCTCGCGGGTGTCGAAGGGATGTTGCGCGAGATCGAGCTTCAGATCGCCGAGCTGAGCATGTACGAAGAGGGCTACGAGCTGAAGCAGCACGACCTGCTGCTGGC
Source organism: uncultured delta proteobacterium (assembly GCA_963761255.1). GTDB lineage: Bacteria > Desulfobacterota > Binatia > Binatales > Binataceae > DATGKG01. The sequence goes on along the minus strand of CAVXGH010000004.1, from coordinate 43,099 downwards.
GCGTGCGCGTCAGCGCGCCGCCTCCGAGCTGCGCGCCCCGCGCTAGTCCCACCAACCTCCGCGATCACAGGCTAAGGCCTGTGCGACAAGGAGAATGCGATGGCCACTCATCCGATTCGATTCGGCTACCAGTCGGGCCAGCAGAATGTCACGTGGGAGCGGATGCGCGATTTCTGGCGCAACCTCGATGCCTGGGGCTATGACTCCCTGTGGGCATTCGACCACTTTTATCCGATTTTTACGCCCGACCCGGCCGGCCCCTGCATGGAAAACTGGACCCTGCTCAGCGCGCTCAGCCAGCACACCAAACGGGCGCGCCTCGGCGCGATGGTCAACAGCAACACCTATCGCAATCCATGCCTCACGGCGAAAATGGCCGCGACGCTCGATCATGTCAGCGGAGGACGACTCAACCTCGGCCTCGGCGCCGGATGGTATGAGCTGGAGCATCGGAGCTTCGGCATCGACTTCAAGACTCTCGGTGGACGCCTGAGCGCGCTCGACGAGTCCTGTCAGATCATCAAGGGCATGTTCACCCAGGAGAAAACGTCGCTCGACGGCAAGCATTACAAAGTCGTCGATGCGGTGTGCAATCCGAAACCGCTCCAGAAGCCGCACATCCCGATCATGATTGGTGGCCGTGGCGAAAAGAATTTGCTGAAGATCGTCGCCCGGCACGCCGACATGTGGAACACGATGTTCGCCAATCCCGCCGAGATGAAGCGGCTCATCGGCGTTATCGAGCGCCACGGCGACACGGTCGGGCGCAACACCGACGAAATCGAAAAAACCCTCATGCTGCCGCTCTGCTACAAGGCCTCCAAGGAGCGCGAGCAGATGATCGCGGGCACCGTCGCGGCCACGACCGGAGCAACCCTCGAGCAGGCGCGCGACCGCATCATGATCGGCGGCAAGGACGAATGCCTCGACCTCATCGAGCAGTATCGCAAGGTGGGCGTCACGCATTTCATCTTCAGCCTGCGCTGGCCGATCCTGGTCGACGACGAATTCCAGGCCTTCGCTGAAGAAGTGATCCCGGCGGTGACGCGCTAAAGGCGGCGCCCAAGGATCATGAGATCGCGCTCGATGCCGTCGAGCTCCGCGACGCGCGGCAGATGCGCCCACGTCTCGAAACCGAAGCCTCGAAACAGCGCAAGGCTCGGCTGGTTGTGGCCGAAGATGAAACCCAGCAGCGTCTTTAGCCTGAACTCGGGCGCGCGCCGCATCGCCTCGGCCACCAACAGTCGTGCATAACCGCGCCGCTGCGCATCCGGGGCGACATAGACGCTGAGTTCCGCCGTCGCACGATAGGCGGGGCGTCCATAGAAGGATTGGAAGCTGATCCAGGCCTTGATAGCGACGCTCTCTTCGATGACCCACAGTGGCCGCGCATTCGATGAATGCTCGGCGAACCAGGCGCGGCGCGAATCGACGCTGACCGCCTCGAGATCCGCGGTCGCCATCCGGCCCGGGATCGCGGTGTTGTAGATCGCGACGATCGCGGGCAGGTCATTGAGCGTCGCGTCGCGGAGGGTCATCTCAGTGGAGACTCGCGAGGACATCGAAAAACTCGGGAAAGGTTTTCGACACGCACGCAGGATCCTGAATCTGCACGCCGGGAATCCTCAGCCCGACGACGGCGAACGCCATCGCAATCCGATGGTCATCATAGGTCTCGATGCTCGCACCCTTGAGGCGCGACGGCAAAATCTCCAGTCCGTCTTCGAGGTCGGTGACGCTGGCGCCCAGTCGCCGCAGCTCGGTCGCAATCGAGCGCAGCCGATCGCTCTCATGATGGCGGATGAAGTCCACTTTGCGGATGCGCGTGGTCGAAGTGGCGAACGGCGCGATCGCCGCCAGCGTTGCCACCATGTCGGGCATCCCGTTCATCGCGACATCGACGCCGCGCAGATTGCCCGCGCCACTGACCTCGACCGAATCGCGATTCCACTTCACCCGCGCGCCCATCTGCTGCAGCACGGTGAGAAACGCGACGTCGCCCTGCACCGAATTGGAGCTAAGTCCACTCAGCGTCACCGTGCCGCCGCATAGCGCCGCCGCCGCGGCAAAATAGCTGGCGCTCGAAGCGTCGGGCTCGACCGCGAAGCGGCGCGCGCGATAGGCCTGCCCGCCGGGAATCGTGATGGTGTCGCCCTCGATATTCCACTTCACGCCCCACGCCTCCATGATCCGCAGCGTCATCTCGACGAACGGCCGCGCGGTGTCGCCCGCGACCTGCAGGCGCAGACCGTCGGGCCATAGCGGCGCCGGGATCAGCATCGCCGACACGAACTGCGAGGACATCCGCGCGTCGACGTGAGTGGCGCCACCGCGAAACGCACTGCGCGAATCGGCAATCACCGGCGGGCATCGATTATCGCGCTCGCTGTAAACCGACGCGCCGAGCCGCTGCATCGCATCGAGGAGCGGACCGATGGGCCGTTCGCGCATCCGCTTGTTGCCGTCGATGCGAAATCTGCCGCGCCCCAGGGTGAGAAACGGGATGAGAAAACGCATCGCGGTCCCCGCGCCGCCGATCATCAGGTCGCCACTCGACGAGGGAATCTGTCCGCCGAGGCCGTTGACGGTGACGCGCTGCTCGCTCTCCTCGATCGCGATTTGAAAACCGAGCTGCTTGAGCGCCTCGAGCATGCGCAACGTATCGTCGCTGAAGAGCACGTTCTCGATGACCGAACGCCCCTCCGCCATCGCGGCGATAAGCAGCGCGCGATTGCTGATGCTCTTGGAGCCCGGCACCGTAATCGCTGCCGCGAGCGGCTTGGTGACGGGGATGATCTCGATCTGGTCCATCGCAGACGGGAGATTATGCGCGCGAAAATGTCTTCTCAAGGGTCGCGATCCGTGCAGATACCGGACGATCAGGCGCGTCGCGTCCTCCACCAACAGTCGCCCTTTCCCGCCTCTGAGGAATGTCCGGACGGCGCGGGGAGGTGGGCGACATCGATCTCATCGCGATGCGCCTCGAGATATTCCCGCGCTCGGGTGGTCATAGTCTCTTTCATTAAAACGCGAGCAGTTGCTTTGAGGAGGGCATCGATGATCGCACGCGATCGCTCCCCGAAGTCTGATTTTATTGGATTTGTATGGAGTTTCCGCGCCGTTGGCGTTCGCTGGAAATGCGAGTTTACAATTATGAGCGTTTGCTTATATTTGGTCCATGACAAACGCAACTATCAAGCCCCATCTACGAACAGGCAGCAATCTTATGCGCAAAGAAACTCCGGATTATGGTCTCGATGGTGGCAGGGCGGTGCGCGCGATGTTCATCATCGGCCTTGCGGCGGTCATCGGCGGTCTCCTTTTCCAACGATGGACGCTGAATCAGCACCTCGGTCTGGCCTATACGCTGCAGATTCTCGGCGTCGGCTTTCTGACCCTCGCAGCTCTCATGTACGCCAGCAGCCGCTTCGGGAAGTTGCGCGCGCGCGATCGCCTGCTGGCGCGCCTGCATCTGCGCGGAGACGAGGCTGTGCTCGATGTCGGTTGCGGCCACGGGCTCCTGCTCATCGGCGCCGCGAAGCTGCTGCCGCGAGGCAACGCGGTTGGCATCGATCTGTGGTCGCAGTGGCAGCAATCGGACAATTCGCGCGAAGCCACCCTGCGCAATGCCGCTTTGGAGGGCGTCGCGCAGCGCGTCAGCGTTCACGACGGCGACATGCGCAAGCTGCCCTTCGCTGACGGCAGTTTCGACGCCGCAGTCGCCCACTTCGCCATCCATAACATTACGAGCGGTGAAGGGCGCCGCGAAGCCATCCGTGAAATCGTGCGCACCCTCAAGCATGGCGGCCAGGTGGCGATTTCCGACCTCCACGGCGCCGACCTCTACGCCGACGAGTTGCGTCGTTCGGCCATGGAGGAGGTGGAAATCTCCACTCGCAGTTTCTGGACGTTTCCTGCCGCGCGCACCGTGACGGCCAAAAAGTCTTGACCAAAGAAATCTCAACCAGGAGAAAGCACAATGGATCAAGTGAGCACGTTGGAACGAGTGTTCAGCTACAAGGCAAAAGCCAACCACGAGATTCTCGCGGCGATGCGGCTCTTTGAGGGTGCCTCTCCGGCCAGGGAGATCGCGCTCAGAGTCCTCAGCCACACCTATGCGGTGGACAGAATCTTTGCCGCGAACATGACCGGAGCTGAGCACGGATACTCCTCGCCCAACCCGGGCAATGCGCCGGCGCTGGAAGAACTGGCGGTCGGCATCACGTCGAGCGATCAATGGTATCTTGACTATGTGTCAAGTCTGGACGAAGCACGGCTGGCCGAGCCCATCGACTTTACCTTCACCGATGGCTTGCCGGGCCGGATGTCGCGCGCTGAAATGCTGATGCACGTGACCGTTCATGGCGAATACCATCGCGGACAAATCAGCTTGATCATGATGCAAAACTCGATCGAGCCGCCCCCCGATGGCTTCACGAGCTTTTTGCATAAGACTGAAGCCTCCAGCCGCCGGCGGCCAAGCGGATCAGGCGACACGGTAAAAGGCTCCATGACAGAAGCAGCAGCGAAAGGAGCGACGGAGATCTCCCTCGATGAGCTCACCGCTCGCATGAAGAATGCAGTCGGCGCCGACTCCGGCCTCGGCAAGACCGTAAAGTTCGACCTCAAGGGCGCGGGCTGTATCTACCTCGACGGCGGCTCAGTCACCAACGACGACCATCCGGCGGATTTGACACTGACGGTCACTATCGAGGACCTCGAGGCCATCAGCGCGGGCAAGCTCGCGCCGATGACCGCGATGATGAGTGGGCGGCTGAGTCTGTCCGACGTGGGCATCGCGGCGAGCATTCAAGGGAAGCTGCAGTCGCTCTTTTCCAGGATGCGCCCCGCGTCCTGAGGGCTGCTTTTCCAACTCGCTCGCTAACACCGTGTCGAAGTGGATTGAGAGAGGAAAGTCACCGGGCTCGACCCAGGTAATAGGGGGAGTGGGGGGTGTGTGGGTTGGTCGCTCCCGGTGACTTGAAGATTTTAGGGTCAGAGAGCCATCAGCTCCACTTGGCGGGGGTGTCCGAAGACTGGAGGCTGATGACTCTCGACGGATAGATGTATCAGCAAGGGCCGGGCCAACTCACGAGTTAGCTTGAGCGATACATAAGAAGCTTAAACGACATTACCGGACCCTTCCGTCGCGCGACCGTAGCGCAACATCGCGCGACGAATCCGCGACATCGAACTCATACAAGGCAAGCGCTTTCTTGTTGTGGAGCTGCGATGCGCGCCGGCATCGCCGCGCCACCGCTTTTGATTTCGGCCGCCACGGTTCTGAGGACATCGGCGGGCTGCTATAGTCGCGCAAGGTTGGGCTCGCTTTTTTCCAGCGGAGTTCGATCCTCAAGGAGCATCTCATGGCGCGAGGCCACAAGTTCACCGATCCCCTCGACAAGCAGATCTACGATGCGCATCGACGCTACATCGAAGTGATGGAAGACATCCGGATGGGCGCCATCAGCAACGAGACCAAGGAAAAATACCTCCAAATCATCACCGTGCTGACCGAGAAACTCGCGCTGCCGAGCAAGCCGCTATCCGAGATAATCGGCGAGATGATGGCCGAAGCTGCTCCCTTCCTGTTTCAGACGATGCAGAATCGCTAGGTCACGACTTATTGACCGAGCCAAAAGAAAACACCGGCTGCCGCAATTCTTTCAATCATTGAAATGGTCAGTAGCTCGGCTTGGTGGGAAATGGCGTGAGCTGAAGCTCGTGGGTCCAGCACGAGCGATCCTGCGTATGGAGATAGTAGAACGCGTCCGCGATCTTCATCGGGTCCATGACGATCTCGGGCCGCTTCTGCGCGATCGGGAGCGCGCGCGTTCCGGGGGAATCGATTAAGCCGTCGATAATCACGTTGGCAACGTGCACGCCATGCTCCGAGTATTCTTCGGTCAGCACCTGCGCGAGGGTGCGCATCATGACCCTCGGATAGTAGAGCGACTGCCCGGTCATCCTCTTGCGCCCGCGCAGCGAGGCGGCGTTGTTGCTGATAAGAAAAGACCCGTGTCCCTTCGCACGCATCGGGGGCAGGACTTCTTTGGCGACCAGAAACGGTCCGCGGCTCGAGATATGCTGCGCGGTATCGAACATTTCTACCGGAATATATTCAAGCAACTCCTTGTCAGGCGGGAGATCGCGGCCCTCGAGGTATCCGGCGTTATAGACCAGGACTTCCGGATCGCCGGCTTCGTGCCGAATGGTCGCGAAGGCACGGGAGATCGACTCCTGCGAAACCAGATCCAGCTCGACGATCATGCATTGACCGTTCTGTTCGCGGATGGCGTCCGCCAGCGCTGTTGCGTTGGCCTGCTTGCGCGTAGTCAGTACGACGAAGAAGCCTTCCTGCGCGAACTTCTGCGCGAGCGCGCCTCCCACCCCCCAGCGCGCGCCAACCGGCATGTCGCGATCGTCGATGGTTTTGCCGTGCGCAAGCAAGGTGTTGCGTCCATCGGACTGCCACTTGGAGGTCGCGCCAATGACCACGGCAACCGGCTTGTTCGTCGCGTTCGTCCTCGCATCTGAGCTCATCGACTTTCTCCTTTCGAGCGCATCCGGCAAGACCAGCTCGAGGCTTGTCCCACTTACTCGCCGAGTTTCCGGTTCAGTTCGTCGATGCGCAGTTCGCCCTCGCGGGTTTGTCCGCCGATCTTGAGAAACTTCTCCATGTTGCGCCGGCCGCTCGCGGTGCGAATGAGTTGCTGGAACAGATAACTTTCGTCCTGCAATCCCTCGGCCAGCGGCTTCGTCGATGAGTTGATGGCCTGCTTCGCCAGCCTCACCGCCTCGACCGGGAAGGACGCGATGCGGCGCGCGAGGTTCATGACGTAGGGGCCGATCTCGCTCGCGGGAAGCGCGCGGTTCAGATAGCCCCATCGCTCCGCCTCCTCCGCGGCGATGTCCACCCCGGCCAGGATGATCTCGATGGCCCGGTTGCGTCCGATCAGGCGCGGCAGCTTCTGGGTCCCGGTGCCACCGGGGAGAATGCCGAGTGGCACCTCCATCTGGTTGATCTTGGTCTTGCCAAGGACACCAAAGCGCATGTCGAATCCCATCGAGAACTCGCTGCCACCGCCGCCGACCCGCCCCTCGATTTGCGCGATGGTCACCTTGTCCATCGTGCTCATGCGGTTGCACATCTCGTGATACTCGTTACTGATCGAGGGTTCGCGGCTGGCCGGCTGGTCGATCGGGAATTGCAGGATCGCGCCGACGTCGAAGTGCGCGAGAAAAAAATCGGGATTCGCGCTCTTCAGAATGAAGACCAGGCAGTCCTGGTCCGCCTCGACCTCGCGCGACATGCGACTGAGCTCGGCGTAGAGCTCAAGAGTTATGATGTTGATGGGCGGAGCGTCTACCGTTGCGGTGACGATCTTACCCTCGCGAGCGAACTTGATCAGTTTGTATCCTTCGTAGGCCATCGCTCTTTCCTCGTGGTTGATGCCTTACTCCCGAAACTCTGATCGATTCAAGCTTCGACCTTGCGCCGGGATGATTGCGGGCGAGCCGATCGGTTGATCTGGTAGTCACTACGCGAGGGTGGCCTACTTCAATTTGCGTCAACATCCGTATATACAATATGTCTATACTTCGATGATGTTCGAATGGGACGACGCCAAGAACGCCGCGAACATCGCCAAACATGGAATCGACTTTGAGGACGCTATCGGGATTTTCGAGGGCTCGGTCTTAATCAGAACCGATGACCGCAGAGATTACGGCGAGGTCCGTGTCGTCGCTGTCGGCATCGTGAATAACCGCGCGCTCGCGGTGGTTTACACCGTCCGAGGTACGCGCCGACGAATCATTTCTGCGCGGAGGGCAAAAATCAGTGAGCGCAAAGCATATCATGAAGCGTACCCTGAGTGATCGCCGTCGCGGCAAGACCGATTGGACGCGGGTCGATGCCTTGACCGATCGTGACATCGCGGCCGCGGTGAAGAGCGATCCTGACGCGGCGCCGATACTCAACAGAAAATGGTTCAAGTCGGCAATCATTGTGATGCCGGAGCGGAAAGTGCCGATTTCGCTGCGGATGGATCGCGAGGTGGTCGAATGGTTTAAGGCGCGTGGCAAGCGCTATCAGTCGCGCATGAATGCGGTTCTGAAAGCGTATGTCGAGGCGCATCAAAAACTGGATGACTAAAATCGAGATCGGCAAAATCGGCTCGCGCGGATGGTCAGGCGCCGCGGCCAGCTTTGATTTTGGCCGCCACCGAGGACTTCAGATTCTTGCGCGCCATCTTGAGATCGTAGTGGCCTTGAGGTTCATCCAGAATTCCGCACTGTTGCCGAAAAAGAGACTCAGAAGGAGGGCAGTATCGGCCGTTATCCGGCGTCGGTTGTTCACGATTTCAGTGATGCGATTGGCGAGATCGCTATCGCCTTCGCAAGCTGATCCTGCGACAGCCCATACTCGGAGAGGAATTCTTCCTTGAGCATCTCGCCGGGAGTTACGGGGGCATATTCATAAGAGCATCCTACTGGTGGTGCGGCGATGGCGGCACGGTGTGTTGGATTGATACTTTGAGGGGGTGGCCGTGGCGGTCTTGGTCCCGGCTTCGGCCCTTCGAACGTCAGGGCCAAGAAAGCGCGGCCGCTAATGTGGCAATTTGACGGTTGCAGGAGCAAGCAAATTGACATCGGCGACAGGATGATCGAGAGGTCCGGTTCGAGCATTCGCCGAATGCAGGCTAAATCAATACGAGCGTCAGCGCCGAATGCGGCCAGCGTTCTCCTCGCTCGTGAGTGGTCTGTCGAAGCTGTCGGTCGACCTCGCGACCTTAGCTTTGCTTAACTCATATTATGATAATTGTTCCAAAAGGTTTCAGTGAGGAGGCGGTTGTCAGTCACCACACGCACGGTTGTGTGAGTGAGTCGCTCACAGAGCAAGTAGTAGCCGTCGGTTCCGGCTTTTCTTTCTCATTGTACTCCATCTGATTCGCAAACAAGCCGATCAAGCAGATCGATCACACAAGACACATCGGTTGTTATCATTGCGCCATTAACGAGACCGGTTTTGAAAACGACCAGGCGCGTAAGTGGGTGCTGCGTCTGATAGAAGTTATATTTCCTTGCCGCGCGCGTCGGATGGGCAAAGAATGATAACCGGCTTGCCTAAGCTTAGTCCCATCGCGTATTCGCTTACTTTCCCGAGACTCTCCTTGTGCTGCGCAAAGTACAAGATCACCTTAGCTGTCTTCACCATGAGGCATTCAATAAGTCCCTTATCTTCGTGGTGATCGGATGCACTTAGAGTTGGATCGAAGAATCGCAAGTTATATTTGCGGAGTGCCTGTGAACCGAAGATCTGGTCGCACGTGACGGCCATGTCGCGAAAGTCTTGGCGGGTTCTCATTGAGGTGGCGACATAAACGTCGAGATCGTTACAACAGGAAAGATACAAGCGGGTATTTTCTAAGGCTTTGGTGCGCGCACTCTGAAAAGCCGACCACTGCCCGGTGTACGCTGCGATAACCTCTTCGCGAGTTTTAATAGTTGCCTTCGGATCGCTTTCCTCGAATAAAAGCTCGAAATATCGAGTTGTCCAACCTTTGTCGCAATCTCACGCGTGCGGTCTTTCAGCGCAGAAGCAGTAACGATCTTACCTTCCTTTGATAGAGAATCGAACGCATCAAGAGCCAGGCGAACGTGACCCAACTGGTCTGGGGAATTCTTTGCTTTGTAGGTCTTACTGCCATTTCAGAGATCAAATAACGATCATCGCGCGGTATCGGCGCGGGTCCGGTGATAGGACCGCGGTTTAGCAGATGTTTTGTATCGGTACGTTTCGAAACAAAGAGCTTCACGATCTCCTCAAAGCAAAGCGTTCGCAGATCACGGTAGGCCTGTCGAAAGTTCCCCAGTAAATCATCGCGTCGAATATGAAGCGTCGAATTCCCCACTCGAGATGGCGGACACTGGTGATGTGACCGGCATCGGTAGGGGGTTCGTAGGGGCCGTCTTCGAATACATTGGTGACCACGTATGGGTGGCGGGCTGGTGCCTCAAGGAAATAGTATTGGTAGAAGTCCGCCTCATCCCGGCTTTGGAGCATAGGTGCAACACTTGATTGATGCGCGCCCACGAGAGCTTGCTTTCGGAAAGAGCTTGCTCGGCCAGAGCGATTGCGGAATCTATCGCCGGGTCTTTCTCAGCAACCCGAATTAATAGCGGATAGTAGTTACCGATGGTTTTTTTCAGAATATTTGCGGTTTCTGGCATAGATCCCTCTCCCGATTTGCCCTGTCTAATTCACGATATTAGAAGCGCGGCTGAATTGTCAACATTGCTTTCCTTTGCGGGTCCAATGTTGGTATTATTGACATATCGGGTTTGAGGTTATGGACACAAAATCGCTTTACCTTGGTTTCGGTAGAAAACTTCAAAAGTTGCGACTCGAACGACGAATGACCCAGGCGCGTTTGGCTGAGGAGATGAAATTGTCCAGGGCGTCGATCACCAACATTGAGTCGGGCAACCAGAAAATACTCCTCCATCATTTATATCTATTTGCTGATGCGTTGAAGGTTGCGCCGCTGGACCTTCTTCCGGATCTGGCGGTCACTTTGGTAAGGCAACCGCCAATTGAGGAACTGTTGCCAGAAGATTTATCGCTTCCGGAGCGCTTCTTCATTCTGAAAAAAGCTCTTCGGTCTCAGAACGACACTGATGAATAAAGACAATGTTCGACAACGCGAGCAGGCGGTTCGGCGCTTACTCAACCAAGCTAGGATTGCGTACCCACCGATACCTGTTTGAAACATTCAGTTGAACACTTAGGTGCTGACTTGCATCAAGACGCCTATCCGGACGTCAACCTTCGAGGATTCTTCGTACGAAACGAGGGCGCAAAGAAGCAAACCCTTGATTTGGGTGAATGCCTCACAACCTCCGACGGTTCAGCGCTTCACGATCGCGCACGAGATAGGCCATCTTCTTCTTGGAGAAAAACGGATTCACGTCGATCGGCGTCCGAAGATTAGGCGAAGGAGTCAGGTCTCAACGGCAGAAGAATCCGATGCTACCCAGTTCGCCCTTGAACTACTCATGCCAAAAAAGATGCTCGCGTCTGATCTACGCCGCAATCCATTACGTCCGCACGACGACGATTCTCTTCGACAACTGGCTTCGCGATATGGTGTCAGCGTATACGCGCTCATGGTGCGTTTAGCGCAGATCGACGAACTGCCTTCTGCGTTTTGATACTGCCTAAGTAAGCCGGACCGCCGCGCCGAGCATGCTCGGTTTCTCTCTGCGACCGGCCTGCCAACCTTGTCTGGAATCCTCGATCGCGGCCGGCCGATCAAAACCGAGCTTCGCGCGGAAGTTCAAGAATCAGCAGGCTCTCCTGATGGTCGCGCGCAAATGCCTCGATCGACTGCCGTCTGTCCATCAGGATTTCCAGAATCGACTCCGTGCCGGCGTTGCCAACCGCTAGCCAAACCACCTTAGGCGGCGCCCCATGAAGGAAACTCAACTGGCGAAAGTCATCATCTTTCGAGACGACGATAAAACCGTGGTCGCGTGCGTACTGCCAGATTCTGGCGTCGGAGTGGGCGTGGAGGCCAACGAAATCGACATGCTCAGTGCCTGGGAATGGCTGCCTAAGTTGGGCCGCGAGCCTGTAACTCAGGTTTTCGTCGAGCAGGAGTCTTACGCCGCGGAGCCGCTCGCGAGGCGGCGTTCGCGGGCGGCGGCGAAGGCGAGGCATGCGCGTATGTGCTCCGGTTTGAGCGCGGGGAAGTCGGCCAGAATCTGCGCCTCGGTCATTCCGCCGGCAAGGTACTCCAGTACGTCGGTGACGGTGACGCGGGTTCCTTTGATGCAGGGTTTGCCGCCCCGAATTCCCGGCTTGATCGCGATGTGCTTTTCAAAGGTCATCGACAACGAGTAAACCGCTCGAGTTTGGTCTCGTGCAAGGGCACGACGGTAAGCGCTAATGGCCCCCAAGCGAGCATCTCTGAGGGGTGGGGGATGGCGCGACGGTCGCTCTTTGTCTTTGCGACCGGCGTGCCATCCTTCTCCGGAATCCTCGATGCGCGGGCGCCTTCGGCGCATCGCGCCACCTTGGCTACCTCATCACGCCTCGACGGCGTAGGCGCTCTCGTTGTGCTGGCTCAGGTCGAGGCCCATGTGCTCCTCATCCTCGTTGACGCGCAGTCCAACCACCACATCGGTGAGCTTGAGCAGGATGGTGCTGCCGATTCCCGAAAATGCGATCGTCGCGATGACGCCCACTGCCTGGATGCCGAGCTGGCGCGGGTTGCCATAGAGGAGTCCATTTGCGCCCGCAGGATTGACCAGCGCGCTGGCAAACAGTCCGGTCGCGAGCGCCCCGAAAATGCCGCCCACCGCATGCACCCCGACCACATCGAGGGCGTCGTCGTATCCGAAGCGCGGCTTCATCCGCACCGCCGAAAAGCAAATCACTCCGGCCGCGAGGCCGATAATAATCGCGGGAATCGGTCCGACGAAGCCCGAGGCGGGCGTGATGGCGACCAATCCCGCGACCGCGCCGCTCGCCGCACCGAGGACGGTCGGTTTGCCCGTCGCGGCCCATTCGGCGGACATCCATCCGAGCGCCGCGGCGGCCGCCCCAAGATGCGTCGCGACGAATGCCGACACCGCGAGGCCATTGGCGGCCAGCGCGCTCCCGGCGTTGAAACCGAACCATCCCACCCATAGCAGTCCCGCGCCGGTCACGCTGAGGACGACATTGTGCGGCGGCATATGCTCCCGTCCATGACCCAGCCGCTTGCCAAGAAAGATGGCGGCGACCAGGGCCGCGGTGCCCGACGAGATGTGGACGACGGTGCCGCCCGCGAAATCGAGCGCGCCGAGCTGATGGAGCCATCCGTCGACGCCCCATACCCAGTGCGCGAGCGGGTTGTAGATGAGGATCGACCAGAGCACGGTGAACATGAGGAAGCCGCGGAAGGACATCCGCTCGGCGATGGCGCCTGCGATGAGTGCGGGAGTAATGATTGCGAACATACATTGATACACCATGTATGCTTGATGAGGCACGGTGGGCGAATAAGCGGCGAAGGGCTCGGAGGCGCTCACGCCGGATAGCCCTAGCCATGCTAATCCACCGCAAAACGCGCTACCAGGTGCAAATGCGAGGCTGTAACCGAACAGGACCCATTCGATTGAGATGACTCCTGCGAGAATGAAGCATTGCATCAGCGTAGAAAGCACATTTTTCCGCCGCACCAGTCCCCCATAAAAAAGCGCGAGGCCCGGGATCGTCATCATGAGCACGAGAGCGGAGGAGGTGAGGAGCCAGGAGACATCGGCGCCATTGACCTGCGGTGATGCATCGGCAGCGAGCGCGCTCGATGCGGATAAAAATGGCGTCAGCGCCACTACTGCGAGGAACGAGTAGCGCGCCCGACGGCCGGTTAGCTTCCCACCCATGAGACGATAACCTCCGGAGCATTTTGGACGCATGTCGCTGAAGCGTCCGCGAAAACCTAAGTATCAAAAATCGAAAAATTTGCCCGTCAGTACGAGCGCTGCGATTAAGATGCAGAATGTTGCGCAGATGAGAGCAACAAACATGGATTCCTGTAAAGCCGAAAAAAGAGGGCGACGCGGGTCGCCCTCAGCAGACATCCTTTGGCGGACCAGCTTTGCTGGACTGCTAGCCTTTGGGTAGGCCCAAGATTCGCTCCCCAATCATGTTGCGTTGTACTGCCGAGGTGCCTCCGGCAATCGTCATCGATTCGCTAGCGAGGATGCGCCGCAGCCAGTCGCCATCCGGCGCCAGTGGCGAACGCCGCTCAAGCAGCGCATATTCACCCAACAAGCGCGTCGAATATTTCACCATCCGTTGCGACAGCTCGGTCGACACCATCTTGGAAATCGAGGCTTCCGCGCCCGGCGGCAGGCCCTTGAGACGCTTGGTCAGACTGCGCATGCCGCTATATTTTTTCGCCGCCACTTCGCAGGCAAACTGCGCGATCTGTTGCCGAACGGCAGGATCGTTGTATGCCGGTTTGCCGTTGAGTTGGTTCCGCTTCGCAAGGTCGACGATATGTGTCAGCAACTGCTCGCTGCCGCCCAGCGTTTCGCCGATTCCAATCCGTTCATGCATCAACGTCGAAACCAGCACCTGCCATCCCATGTTGACGGGCCCGAGGAGATTCTCCTTCGGCACGCGAACGTCCTCGAAGAAGATTTCGTTGAATTCGGCATCGCCGCTGATCTGCTTGAGCGGCTTGACGACGACGCCCGGGGCCTTCATGTCGACCAGCAGCGCGCTCATCCCCTTATGCTTGGGCACATCGGGATCGGTTCGCACGAAGAGCTGGCAAAAGTCCGCACGATGCGCGACGGTGGTCCAGACCTTCTGCCCGTTGACGATAAAGTTGTCGCCGTCGAGCACCGCACGCATCTGGATGTTTGCCAGATCGGAGCCGGCGCCGGGTTCCGACATTCCTTCGCACCAGATTTCCTCGCCCGAGATGATCGGCTCGAGGTAGCGTTTCTTCTGCTCGTTGGTCCCCCATTGCATCAGCGCGGGGCCGGTCATGATGACGCCGAGAACGTTGCATCCGAATGGCAAATTGAGCCGCCCCAACTCCTGCTGGAAGATCACTTGCTCGATGAAGGTCGCCTGCTGGCCGCCGTATTCTTTGGGCCAGGTCAGCCCCATCCACCCGCCCTGGTAGAGGCGCTTATGCCATTCCTTTAAACGCTTCCACGCCGGATCGTCGCCTCCCATGCTCTCGGGATCCATCGCCTCAAGCTTGCCGGGTTGATTGGCTTCGAGCCACGCGCGCACTTTGGCGCGATAAGCTTCCTGTTCAGGGCTGTATTGAAAATCCATCGGTTAAAGATGCTCCGTGAATGTGCGGTTAGTTTGGGACTTTAGCTGAGTCATTGGAATTTAGGTAGCTGCCTCACGGGTGCAGTTGACAGCAAATTCGCCTAGCCGCGTTAGTAACCGCATGAGGATTCCACCGGTATCATGGCGGCGGTTGCGGTGTGTCTTTGAGATGGATGGATTCATATTCCGCAAGGGCAAGGGTGATCACTGGGTCGGCGAAAAGTCAGAGACCCTCCGACCGGTCGTGATCCCGGCATATTCTGAAATCGGCCTCGACATCATCGTCGCCAACATGCGGACGGCCCAAATGTCACGCGCTCGCTTTTTGAGGCTGCTTGAGAAGTGCTGATTGAACTACGACGCGGCAGCGGGCCGTTTCCTGCTTTGTACCGCGAACGGCAGGGGCACCCTAACCGCCGTCTCTCCAACCCGCGCGTTGGACCTGCGTGACCGCAGTCCGCGCGCTGGAACCAAGCCAGATTCACGCAGTACCACATCGAGCGTCCCGCGGTCGTAGCAACTGGTTAGAAACGACGCGAGCGCGTCTACGAGGTTCCGCTCAGCTTGCTCGCGTGTATGGCCTTGCGAGAAAACATCGAGGAGCGGACACGACGAAATGAACCACGCCCCCTTTTTACGGATCTTGGCAGGAAGTTCAAATTCGATTGAGATGCCCATGCTGCGCTACCTCGCTATTCATAGCACAATGCCTGGCGCCAACGGAGTCACCTCGGCTATGGATCGCAGTTCTCGCTTTTCATACCAATGCAATCAGTGCGGGCGATGCTGCCATGACAAGGTCATCACGCTTTCGCCCTACGATGTATTGCGGATGGCGCGTGCGAATGGCTTCAGCACCGGCGAGGCGATCCGACGTTACACGATTCGCCGCGGATCCATCCTGCGCTTTTTTCCCGAGGGCATGTGCGCGGCACTCGATGGCTCGCGATGCACCTTGCATCGCGGGCGTCCGCTCGCGTGCCGCCTCTATCCGCTTGGTCTTGAACGAAGCGCGCTCGGCGACCAGCTGATCACGCTCGATCCTGCCGAAGGATCGCTTGGGGTCTACGGCAGTGATTCCACCGCCGGAGCCTTCATCGAAGCCAACGGCACCGCCGAATATCTTGCGGCGGTCACGCGTTATCGCCAATTGATCCCGGTCTTCCGCAAGCGAGTTTCAGCATTGATGGATTTTGAGCGCGTCGAGCCGCGCGAATTCTGGCGCCGCGCGGTCGTCGAAGCGCTGCGTGAAAATGGCTTCGATCCAAATCCGATCATCGATGCCATGTTCGATCCGGACGCGCATGGATGCTGCGCTGGCGACATCGATGCCGCGGTAACCTCGCATATCGCCCTGCTCGCGGAGATGGCGTCGCGCGAGCCTGATGGCGATCGGCTCGCGGTCGCGGGCGTGATGCTGGCGGTCAGCCTCGGCTATTCGCCGAGCGAAGTTATCGTAAGCGGCTGACCGCCGACGTCATTCGTCGCTGTCGCCGCGGGACGCGGCGGGAGCGGGGGTTGCCTCCACGGATCCGGTTGGCGTCGGCGGTGGCGGCGGCAGCTCCGCGAGGATCTGATTCGCATGAATGGAGGGATCGACGTTCGGGTAGACCTTCAGAATTCGGCCCTCCTCGTCGATGACATAAGTGACCCGCTTGTCGAGTCCGAGAATCGGAATACCGTTCGCCACGCCATAGTTGGTCGCGATTTTCCGATCGGGATCGAGCAACAGCGGGAATGGCAGGTTATATTTTTTGATGAACTTGCGATGCGCGTCGGTGCTGTCAACGCTGCATCCGAGCACCGTGAGCCCCGCGCTCTGAAACTTCGCGAAGCCGTCGCGAAACGCGCACGCCTCCTTGGTGCATCCGGGCGTATCATCCTTCGGATAGAAATACAGAATGACCTTGCGGCCCCGATAATCGGTGAGCGAGAACGGCGTGACCTGATCGCCGGTCACTATCTGAGTGTTAATCGGAGGCGCGATTTCGCCTTCTTTTAGAACTTCGGCGCGCGCGATTCGCGATCGCAGGAGGCCGAACGCAACCAAAACGACACCCGTCGCGATCATCGGGATGTTCACTGCCCGCTTCCTCCTGCTTCGAGCAGTTAGACGTAGTAGAGCCAGTTTCGATACCTCGGGTCACGTCCACGCAAAGCGCCATCGAACGCATGGCGAACCTTCAGGGTGATTGGGCCCGGCTTGCCGCTGCCGATTTTTCGGTCGTCCAGTTCGGTCACCGGCGTGACCTCCGCGGCGGTGCCGGTCATGAAGCATTCGTCCGCGATGTAGATAGCGTCACGGCCAAACAACTGCTCGATCACCTCGACTCCTTCATCCTTAAGGATCTGCATAACCGACTCGCGCGTGATGCCGCCGAGTGAATTGGTTAGCGGCGGGGTCCGCACGATTCCGTCGCGAATCACGAAAATATTTTCGCCGCTCCCCTCTGCAACGAAGCCCTCGGTATCCAGCAGCAAAGCTTCGTCGTAGCCGCCGCGCCGAGCCTCATAGCCGGCCATGATCGAATTGACATAATGCCCCGAGACTTTTGCCAGCGGCATCATCGAGTTGTGATGGAAGCGCACGAACGACGAGGTCTTCAGCCGCGCCCCTTTCTCAATGCTTTCGGCGCCGAGGTATGCGCCCCATGGCCAACCCGCGATCGCGACGCGAGTTTTGTTCCCGCGTGCCGAAAGCCCCATCTCGCCCTCGCTATAGAATCCGATCGGGCGCAAATAGCATTCGGCGAATTTATTGACCCTGACGACATCCGCGCAGGCCTTGAGGAGTTCCTCGCCGCTGTAAGGAATCGGCATCTCGCAAATGAGCGCGGATTCGAGCAGGCGGCGGATATGCTCGTGGCCGCGGAAAATCGCGGACCTGCCGTCATCGCCCTTGTAACACCGCATCCCTTCGAAGACGGCCAACCCGTAGTGGAGGCTATGGGTCAGGACGTGCACATTGGCCTGGTCGTACGGGATCATCTCGCCGTCCATCCAGATTTTCTCGGAGCGAACGCTGCCGGTCGCCAAGGGTCTACCTCTCTCTCAGAATTTGCCGCGGGGGCTGATTCGGCCAGATGCGGGTCCCGCTCCAGAAAGGTAGTTGATGGCTGTAAACCGGACAAGCGGAAATATGCGCCGACTTCACGATGCGCATGGCTCGGATGCGGCAGCACCTCAGTTTCGACCGAAAGGCCGGCCCCGAGTAGCCAGGGCCCCGGCGCGCGCTACTGCCCGCGTTGTTAATCCCAGACGGCGAAAATCGCGAAGATACTTCCCCGCCTCATAGGCACCGCGGATCACATAGCCCGGATGATACATCGGGTAGAGCATTGCGCCGCCGCGTTGCAAAGTCTTCGCGCGCGCCGGCTCGAATGGCACCTCGCGTCCGGCCAGCTGACGCCACGCCATCGCGCCGAGGCATACAATGATGCGCGGACGTACCATCGCGATCTCCGCCTCCAGATGCTTGCGGCAATTATCGATCTCTCCAGCGAGCGGATCGCGATTGCGCCCGCGCTCATCGCGCGGATTACATCGCACCAGGTTGGTGATGAAAACATCCTCGAGGCCGGCGCGCGCGATCATCGTGCGCAAAAGGATCCCGGAGCGATCGCCGGAGAATGGAATCCCGGTGATATCGCCGCCAAAACGTCCCGGCGCGATACCGACAAACATCACCTGAGCGGGAACCGCGCCGTCGCCCGGCACCACCCGCGAGCGGCATTTGACTAGCGCCGCGCAGTCGCAGCACTCGCGCATCGAAGCCTGCAGCATCGCGAGCGCGGTAGGCATCGATGCTCCCCTTAGGTGCGCTTGATTTTGGGGGCGCGACGGCGCTCGAGGAATAATCGCGCGCGATGCTTTACGCCTTCGCCCTCATCTTTGGGCGTCGCGCGAAGCTCTTCGGTGTAGGCGTGCAGTTCGGTCAGCAGCGTGTCGATATCGACGCCATCGCGGCTCGGCTTCATCTGATCGAGGGTGAGCATCGCCTGGGAGAACAAGTTGATCGCAGCCTGACGGCCGCCGCGCTCGAAGCGGAGATGCAGTCCAGTGGCGATGCGATTGAGCGTGATGGCGAAGGTTTTGTCAGCGTCGGCAGCCGCGGCGGCAGCATTCTCGAAAAGTTCCGCGGCGGAAATGTATTCGCCGCGATTAAACTCCTCGATCGCCGCTTCCAGATGTGACTTCACGTCTTCTTCGCGGGCGTTTGATCTAAAGTTTCGACTTCTTCGACGACGCGAAATTCGGTCTCGCTCAGCGGCTTGGATTTGCGCGAGCCGTACTTCTCATACATCTCGAAAATGGCCGCCTTATGCGGCCGCACTTTGCTGATTGGGCATTTCAAATATTCGTCGAGCGATTCGTCGCAGTAGCCCATCCGATTCTCGCCGCACTTGGGCTGCAGGAAGACCGCGATCTCGGGCAGCACGCGTTTGATCTCGGCGCGCATGAGAGCGACCATCCGGCGAATCTCCCATTGCGCGCGCACGCACAGCCGCAGATCGCAGATATGCAGCATCTCGGCGAAATTCACCATCACATGGAAGTTGGTCGGCGCGGCGTTGGGCAGAACGAAGCGCGCGTCTTCGGCAGGGATTCCGGCCTTGAGCGCGCGCGCATACAGCTCAGAGGTTTTGTCGAGCAGGCCCTCGAACTCCTCGCGCATCCCGGCGCGTTCCCATGATTCGGGCATCACGAACGCGAGCTTGTCCTGCTTGAATTTCACGTAGCGCTGGCTCTGCTGCTCGAAGCTGATGCCGATGCGATGGCGCACGAACTGATGCGAGAGCGAACGCGAGACGTTGGCGATCGCGAACCAGAACACCACTTGCTCGAGCGGCGAGGCGTGTCCGGTCTTGAGTCGCTCGCCGATAAACTCGCGGATTTTCTCGCGCGAGATTTTTTCCGCCTCGATTTTCTGCCAAATCTCGATGGGGGTTTCGGAGGAATAGCAGGTGCGAAACGCCGCGTAGAGTTTTTCCAGCGGCGACTTCGCAAAATCGATCAGCTTGACCTGAACTTTCGCCTGGTTACTCAAATGCTCCCCCTCCGCAACATCAGCTCGGGGTACGGATATTATGTCACGAAACCGCTGGGTGCACGTCGCGCGGTTTGGTTTGCGAACAGCTGTGGATTCGCGCATCGCGCGCGCCTAGATTGCCCTCGATGCCCCTGATTCCTGGCCCGCTCTATCGCAGCTTGCTGAGGCCCCTCCTGTTCAGCCTCGATGCCGAGACCGCGCATCATCTGACGCTCGCGATGCTCTCGATCATGCCACCACTGCCGGTGGCTCCTGATCCGCCGGAGTTGCAAATCTCGCTGTGGGGCATGGAGTTTTCGAACCCGATCGGACTCGCGGCCGGCATGGATAAGGACGCAATCGCGATCGGCGCGTGGCAGTCGCTCGGGTTTGGCTTCGCGGAATTGGGGACGATTACTCCGCGCCCTCAACCCGGAAATCCGAAGCCGCGCGTGTTCCGGCTTCCCGCGCATCATGCGCTCATCAATCGGCTGGGATTTCCGAGCGAGGGGATGGAGGCCGTCGCGCCGCACCTCGAGAAGGCTCGCCGCTCCGGCGGCATGCGGATTCGTATCGCGCTCAACTTCGGGCCGAACAAGGACACGCCGGTCGAGCAGGTCGCCGCCGATTACGCCGAACTGACGGCGCGCCTCGCACCCCTCGCGGACTTCATCGTCATCAACGTCAGCTCGCCCAACACTCCGGGTCTGCGCAACTGGCAGTCGCCGGAACGGATGCGTGAGATCTTCGCAGCGATGGAGCAAGTTCCGACGACTGCGCGACGTCCACCGATTCTGCTCAAAGTCGCGCCCGACCTCGACGACGCAACTCTCGACGCTATTTGCGATACCGCGCTGGCGCTCCATCTCGATGGAATGGTTGTGTGCAATACGACTTTGAAGCGCGCCGAAGTCGGCGTGAGTTCCACCGAAGCGGGCGGCCTCAGCGGACATCCTTTGCGCGACCTCGCGCGCGACCGCATCGCGAGCGTGTATCGGCGCACGCAGGGCAAGCTACCGATCATCGGCGTCGGGGGCATCATGAATGCTGACGACGCGCTCGGTCACATCAAGGCGGGCGCGAGCCTGGTCGAGCTCTACACCAGCCTTATCTACGAAGGCCCCGGCCTTATCGCATCGATGAAAAAGGCGCTGGCGAACTTGCTCATGCGCGAGGGATTTCGCTCTATTAGCGAAGCGGTTGGACGCAACGTCAAGGGATAGAAGCATGGCAGCAAAAGCGGATTTTCTGATCGATGCGCGATGGCTGAGCGAGCATCGCAACGAGGCCGGCGTGGTGATAATCGACACTCGCGCGCCAAAAGATTTCTGGGCCGGTCACCTCGCGGGCGCGCGGCACTTCGATCCATTTCCATTTCACTACAGTGACAGCAGCGAACGCGGCACGGGCGAGTTCAAAGATCAATTGCGCTGGATTTTTTCCGCGCTCGGAATCACCACGCGGCATACCGTGGTCTGCTACGAGAACGATTCGGGAATGCGCGCGACGCGGGTAGCGTGGGCACTCGAATGGATGGGTCATCCCGCCGCGAAAATCCTCGACGGCGGGCTGAAGGCGCTCGCAACTGAGAAACTTGTCACCAGCGTCGCGCCGTTCGCTCCGGTCGAATACGACGGGACACCTATAGATGAGGCATCGGCGTCGCTCGGCTACATCGTCAATCAAATCGCGAATCGCGAGGTGCAAATTTTCGACGTCCGCAGCGATGCCGAGTACTACGCCGAGCGCGTGCGCGCTAAACACGGTGGCGCGATTCCCGGCGCCATCCACCTCGACTGGACTGCGAGTCAAAACGAATCAGGCGCGTTCAAATCGCCCGAGGAGTTACGCGCGCAGTTCGCCAAGCTGGGACTGCGTCCCGAGGCCGAAGTGATTCCGTACTGCCAGGGCGGCTATCGCGCCGCGCATGCTTACTACGCGCTCAAGCTCGCGGGCTTTTCCAAGGTGCGCAATTATTGGGGTTCGTGGGGCGAATGGGGCAATCACGACGAGGTGCCAATCGAGCATCATCGGCGCAAGAATTAGGCCCCAAGCAGTAGCCGTCATGCCGCCGATCATCGTCGTCACCGGATTCGCGCCGTTCGGCGGCGAGCGCATCAACCCGTCGTGGGAGGTCGCGCGCAACCTCGACGGCGACGTCATCGGCGGATTGCAGGTGAAGTCGGTCCGACTGCCAGTCAACTGCCTCGCGGCGGCGCGGCGCGTCGAGGCCGCCTTCGTGCGCTATCGTCCTCGTGCGATTCTCGGACTCGGCCAGGCGCGTGGTCGTCCGGCATTATCGTTGGAAAGAATCGCAATCAATCTCTACGAGCAACGCAAGGCGGGCCAGCTCAACGCGACGACGAGTGGACATCCGGTGATTCCTGACGGGCCCGATGCCTACTTCTCGCGGCTGCCGCTAGGCGCGATTCTGACCGCGCTGCAGCGGCGCAAGATTCCCGCCTCGATCTCGCTGAGCGCGGGCGCATACGCATGCAACGCCGCGATGTATGCCGCGCTCCATGCCACCCGACGGCGCGCGGATTTCCCCGCCGGCTTCATCCACCTGCCCTTCGATGCGGCGCAATCGGCGCGCGATCCCGGGGTGCCGAGCATGCCGATTGCGCTGATGGAGGACGCTATCCGCGCGGCGATCGTAGTCGATCGCGCGGGAAGCGCGCCAGCCGCAAATGCGGCGGGCGTCTTAGTCCATCACAGCTTGGTAGGTGACTCAGGATCAGAGCAACGATTTGAAGCTGGCGGCTGCGTGGAGGCCGGCGGTGAGCGCGTTCTTGAAGACCGTCTCAACTTCGGCCAGCGCGACGCCGACACCAAGCCCTTTTTCGATCAGGATTTTTCTGTACGCCTGCGCCATCCAGTTCTGATTGTCATTCGGTGGACCATAAGCCAATTCACGTTTGGGATCGCCACTCACATCGGGTCTGATGCAGTCAAGAAAGAGAGGACCGTCGTTGGTGGGTGCAGGCAGGAACGAAAGATGTCGAAGCAGACTCGGCGCCGCGGCGTCGCGTGCAGTCAGTGGGTCACCTAGCTGAAACAGATCGCGCAGGGTCGAGATGATCGAAGTGTGATCAAAGGGATACGGTGGCGCGTTGAATGCGATGCCGTGCGGAGCGCTGCGCACGATACTGCCTGAGGCGATCCAGGGAGAGATGATCACTGCGGGCACGCGAACCCCATAGCGGTTAAATGTGAATCCGGATGGGGCGAAGCCGTCGGGCGAGATCGCGCACGGCGGCGGCGCATGGTCGTAGCATCCGCCGTGTTCGTCGTGGGTGACGATCAGGAGCGAGTTTTTCCAGCAGGGCGAGCTGCGCAGCGCCCTGTAAACCTTGGCGATCAGTTGTTCGCCATACAGCACGTTGTGCGGCGGATGCTGATCGCTGGGGTAACCGGACAAGCCGAGGTAGGGATAGAACTGGGGTTCGATAAAGGAATAGTCGGTCAGGGCCCCCACGTTTGCGTCCGCGATAAACTGATCGATGCCCTTAATATTTTCCCGGTGCGATAAAACGTCCGTCACCAGGGCCGAGAACGGTAGGTCGTGATAGTAGACGCGCCAGGTGCGGCCTTGGTTCGTGAGAAGCTGGAAGATACTTCGTGCCGGAAATGGCACGTCGAGAGAGGACACGAAGTCCCGATTGTTGACGTGCCCACGACAGGTTCCGGTATGCGCGAAGAATCGGTTGGGCCAAGTCTGGCAGGGCGCCGCTGCATGCCATTGATCGCTTACGCCGAAGGCCTTCGCCAGCGTGCTCATGACCGGCAGTTGTTGGCACGTGAAATAGTGCATTATGTCGTGCGGATCGGGGATGCCGTTCTTCGGACCGACTTGCAGTTGGAAGTAGTTAGCCGCGAAACCAGTCATGGACGGCCGCGCGTCGGTTCGGCCGCCGGGACCGAATAGTTGCTGGTTCATATTGACGAATTCCTCTCCGGGATCGGGGGTAGGAATCGTCGCCGTGTATGAATCTATCGTCGTTGGGTTGTAGCTGTTGACCGGTATGTCCGGGAGACCGTTGCCCAGCGGATTGCTCTCATTTCCGGTGAGGCCGTTGAATGCGGGACCCGCGGGGTAGAGCGTGCCCAGCATGCTATCGAAGGAGCGATTTTCCAGCATCAGAACGATGACGTGCCTGATTTGATCGCGCGCGGTCATAGTCCCTCGCCTCAGCTCTGCTGTTCCGGGTACTTGAATCCCAGGTAGCCGGCGCTGGTCACACCCATCAATCCCAAAAGCGTGTCGCCGAACGAGGGCATCGCGAGGTCACGATAGACTGCGACTATGAACACCACACCGAGAATGATGGTCCAATAGAAGACCTGCAGGCGATGCAGTGCGGGGCCATTAATGTCCGTGGTGATGTCCCGATACCAGCCTTGCGAAACAAATGGAGCAGTCAGCTCGCGCCAGGTGCGCAACTTGTTCTGACGATCGAGGATTTCGCCGCGCAAACGGGCCGCCTCGACCTCCGTCGGCGGCTGCTGGGTATCATCCAGCTGAAGGCGACGCTGGCGGATTTCATTCTCCAACGTCTGCACGTCGATGTAGGTGTTGATGCCGAGCGCGCGCAGGGTCTCGTTAGCCGCTCCGATCGGGGTCTCCTTCGAGGCGTCAATCTGGACCGCGAAAATTGCGGTGGCGCCCGAGAGGCCCATCAGGACGAGCGCCTGCGGGGTGACAGTGTTGTAATCCCACAAAAGCAGGAGGAGAAAGACGAAAGCGGCGAATATCAGCGCGAACCAGAACGCCATCTGGCAGCGGCCGAGACTGTAGGTCTGTTTGATGGGCGGAAGCTGCGGGAGCAGGCTGTCCTTTAGGAGAGTCGAGTTCCGTGCTCCGGCCAGGATCGATCCGGCTACCACGATTAGCGCGAGGATGCCTGCAATCAGCCACGGCCCGGTTATCAGAACGAATTGAAAGGTCGATTTATCTCGATCCCCGCTGATGACCTGCGGTTGACCGTTACTGTCCGCAGATTGCACTTGCAGCGTCACGACCACCTTCGGCCGCCAGTCCCAGGGAGAGCCGAGGATTGTTTTCCAGGCATTGAGATTGTCGCTATTACGGACGAATTTAAACAACAGGGTATTGTGGCCTTGGTCTTCGCGCAGAGCTTCCGGGAGTGCAGGAATCGCGCTGCCATTGAGCACCAGCGTCACCTTCTTCAGGTCAAGCTGGGAAATGTCCCGGCTGAGGGTCACTGCGAGCCAGTCGTTCAATCCGGGCTCGCTCTCTTTGCACGCGCGGGGTTGCATGGTCCGGTCCGCGCAACTGACCTGATCGATTGCGAGCTTAGGAGCGGAGGCCTTTTCGTCCGCATTCGGCGCGGGCGAGATGGCGGCTCCAGGAGATGGTGCCGGCGGGCCGTATCGGCGCGGCCAAAGCCGTCCCGCACCAGTACACATCCGAGCAACAGCAACGCAGTGGCTATTTTCCATCGAGTTCTTAGCGTCATTTTTGTAACTCCATGTCGTGCGCGCAACAAATTCCTACGCGCACGGTTTCTATGAGAGCAACTTCATCCCGATTTGGTAGGCTGACTCAAATTTGTCGAGGTCGTGCTCGCCGCCGTTGACTGCCTCACGCGCGCGAGCGAAATCGTTGCGCGCCAGCGCATTGGCGATCGTAGCTCGCTGCGAGTTGATGAAGGCCGCCAGCAGTTTCGCGGCGATGGTCGGATCGTTCGCGCCTTCGGGGTTATCGACCAGGTTCGGAACGCCGACCAACGGGCCGAATTTCGTGTAATTGGCGGTCCGTGAGCTGCACGAAGCCGCGCCCCTTGAAGCGCGCGCCATCCGGCGGACCCTGATTGCCGAGGGTTTTGTTGTAGTCGTAGAGGTCGAACGGATGGCCATTGACGCTGGTGTTGTAGCGCGATTCGTACTCATCAATGGGTTCGAAGCGTTCGGTCTCCGCGCGAATGGTCGCGAGCGCGGCAAGCACCAGCGGCAGCGCAGTGATGTCGGCATTGACCAGCTCGGCCAGCACCGGCGGCAGAAATTTCTTGATGTTGCCGAGCGGCGTCACCGGGAACATTTTCGCAACTATCGCGAGGGTGACATTGGGCATCGCGGGCACCGGTGGCAGTTGCGACTCGTGGACGCCCAACGCGAGTGCCGTGCGCGGACCAACCACGCCATCTGGGACCAGACCCTCGCTTTTCTGAAACGCGATGACGGCGGCTTCGGTACCGGGACCGAATTGGCCGTCTATGGTCCCGGGCGGGAAGCCCCGGGCCTGAAGGCTGGTCTGGAGGTCGGTGACATCCGGCCACTGCATCCTTCTGTCAAGGTGTCCATTGCTGTTCGCTCCATTCATTGTCAGCATCGATCGATGCGACGGATTACGCATCGCGTTCTATGAAAGGAGCGGGCGGATGTCAAATTCAGGGAGATCAGTTATTAACCGATGGTCTACAGGAGCGCGAACAGATGGTTGCGCCCCAGGCCACCATTGGCAGCAGTCTAACCCGCCACTCGAAGCACAAACCGTTTAGAAAGTTCTGGCCTGGTAAGATATGGTTCGCGGCGCGATCATCGCGATATCGAGCGACAATCGCGCCGCGCGGCGAAGCGGCAAGATCAACGCGTTGAAAAGGCAATACTGCTTAGCTGCCTCGCGTTCTATGGGCAATTCTTACTTGATGGCCACCGCGTTGGGGGGCGACGCGATGCCACCTTCGAGGTTCATCGGCACCGACACCATCATGAATTCGTAGCGCTTGTCGGCCGCGCAATCCTCCGCGAGCGGATCGAGGATGAACTGCTCGCCCAGCGGCAACCCCAGCATCGAGAGCGTCCGATAGTGCATCGCGCCCTCATCCTTGAAATCCCACGGCCACGGCTCGACGGCGGGGCAATCGGTGCCGATGGCGGCCACGCGATTGTCCCATAGCCACCCGACCATCTCGCGCGAAGGATCGAGGCCGCAGGCCTTGAGAACTTCCAGTGGCGCCATCGCGGTTTTCTCGGCTGCCGACGATTTCTCGTAGGCCTGCATCCATCCGGTGCGAACCAGCAGGATCGACCCGGGCTTGATGCTGCCGGCCTGCACTTTCAGCGCATCCTGTAAATCTTTCAGGGTGTATTTTTCATCGGTGAGCGGATTGAGCGGACGGCCCGCCTCGCTGCGATGCTTGAACGCATCGATCAGCACGCCGCGCCCGACCACCTTGTTAGACCATTTGTGGATGCTGAGTTTGCCTCCCGGACCATCCTTGATCTGATTGTCCTTCACTCCGTTGTAGTAGGCCTGATGCTTGATGTGGCCGACGTGACCGAGGCCGTCCCACTGACTGCCTTCCTGGGTGTTGTAGTTGTCGATGGAATCGTCGTGGCCCAAGAGGCCGTAGCTCTCGAAACTCAGGATGGTGTGCTTGGCGGGATTGCGATTGAACAGCGGCGGCGTCGCGTAATTGATCTTCGTGTCGAGGCGGAAAACTTTCCCGTGACGCACCAGCCCGGCCGCCTCAACGATCGCCTCGGGAGTGAGAAAGTTGAGGCACCCGAGCTCGTCGTCATCGCCGAAGACGCCCCATGAGGAATCCGGCGGCGCACCTTTTTTCACTGGCAGCTCCGCGAAGCGGGGAACCTTGTTGAAATCCATTTTGGGCATGGGCCGATCCTCCAAGCGCATCAGATAAGCACCGTCTCGCTCCATCGGCGCGGAATGTCAAGCGCCGTCGAGATCCAGTAAGGTGATGCGATCGTGAATTCGAAATGAGCACCGCGGTCATCGATATCCATGGACTCCACGTCGAGCGCGAGGCGGTCATCCTCGATCGGATCGATTGGCGCGTCGATGCGGGTCAGCACTGGGTGATCCTCGGCGCCAACGGGTCGGGCAAAACCTCCTTGCTGAGCACGATGACCGGGTACCTGCCGCTGACTTCCGGCAGCATCAGCGTGCTCGGCGAGACTTACGGCAAGACCGACTGGCGCGATTTGCGCACCCGCATCGGCATCGTCAGCAGCGCGATTCAGCAATTGATGCCGGGGCACGAAACCGCGCTGGATGCGATCATCAGCGGCAAGCGCGCGATGATCGGCCTATGGGGCGACACTGCCGAGGCGGATCGTTCGCGCGCGCTGGAAATCCTCCGCCAGATCGAGGCCGAGGTGCTGGCCGATCGTCCATGGCGATTTCTCTCCCAAGGTGAGCGGCAGCGCGTGCTCATCGGGCGCGCGCTGATGACGAAGCCGGAGCTGCTGATCCTCGATGAGCCGTGCGCGGGGCTCGATCCGGTCGCGCGCGAGCAGTTCCTGCAATTCCTCGAGCGCCTCTCGCATGATGTCGGCTCACCCAGCCTGGTGTTGGTCACGCATCATGTCGAGGAGATCATGCCGGGCTTCTCGCATGTGCTGGTACTCAAGGGCGGGCGCGTGCTCGCGGCGGGCGCCAAAGACCGCGTGCTGAACGCTCCCAATCTTTCTGCCGCTTTTGGCGCGGTGCTGCGCCTCTCGCAAGCGAACGACCGCTACTCACTGACAGTGGCCGGCGACTCAACCAAAGTGGTCTGACGATATCGGCGCGGCTTGCGGACCAAGTCTGCCTGTCTGCTAATATCTGCTTTCGCTGACGCGCAAACGCGCATCCAAATGTTAGCGCGATGGGAGGGGGTATGCGCCATCTTTCAAGGCCGCTCTATCTCGGTATCCTGCTGTTGTTCCTGCTTACCTCTGGATGCGCGACCAGGGCGGGATGGCAATACGTGCCAAACTCCGGGCGTCCCGCCGGCGTCCAGGTTCCACTGGTAGTGGCTGTCGAACGCTTCCAGGATGAGCGAGGAACTTTGAACTCGCGCTACTTCTGGCTCTGCGTGATTCCACTGGTCCCGTATTGTTCCTCCACCTACAACCAGCCCGAGAATGCGAACGGCTTCCTGACCGAAGCCGCCTACAATTTCCGCCCCAGCGAAGATTTGGCCGAGGCAACCGCGATCGAACTTCGGCAGACCGCAATGTTCAAGGATGTCTTCGTGACCAATCGGACTTCGGATCCGACCACGCAACTGACCGTTCGCGGCACCATCGAGAGCACCCAGTGGGATGGTTCGCAATATGCCTACCTGCTGGGTCCGTATGGCTCGCTGCTGTGGGTCTTCGGATTGCCGATCGGGTCGGCCGACAACACCTTGCGCATCAAATTGGATCTGGTGGAAAGAGCGACCGGGCAGCAGCTCTGGAGCGCCGACATCAACCAGAACTATTCCATCACCGAAGGGCTTTATTACAACTACGCCACGGATTTCGCCTACCCCCAGATGTATCGCACCGGGATGGAGGCCGCGCTTGCCTCCCTCGAGGCGTACGTCGCGCAGCAACCTCCCGCCTTGTGGCAGCGGATAGCATCCGAGAGTGGAGTCCTGCTGCCGCGCAAGTGAGTTGAGGGCAAGCGGGATCCGGCCACCCAATCAATCTGACGCGCCGTCCAGGCTCACCGGCGGAGCGCAATCGTCCGTTGGACGGTCGTTTCGGTCCACCGCTTGACCTACCTCGCCGGAACCCCCGAAATAATTTGCATGAATCGACCGGACTACACCCATCTCGATCTCAACGTGGCGCGCGCGCGTATCGCGCTGTCGATTGTCGCGCTGATATCGATCTACATCGATCCCACCACCGCGGAGGGGATTTTCACCATCGATCGCGCGGTGCTCGCGACCCTGGCGCTGCATTTTGCCTACGGTCTGACGGCGTACTCTCTCATCCGCCGCCTCGTTTCGCCGGAACAGGTCTTCGCGATGACGACCGCGCTCGACATCGTGTTCGCCACGGCGGTGGCCTTTTTCACCGAAGGTCCAACCAGCCCTTCTTATGTCTTCTTCACCTTCGCGATCATCGCGGTGGGATGCCGCACCGGGCTGCGCGCGACGCTATGGGTGACCTTCGTGAGCGTGGCGCTCTACCTGTTGCTCATCGCGCTCTCGCCACAAGGCGTCAAGTCGCTGTACATGATGCGCCCGGCGTACCTCGCCATCACCGGATGCGTGATCGGTTTCCTCGGCCAGCAGCGCGCGCTCTTCGAGACCCGGATCCGCGAATTGGAAACGCTGGAGGAGCGCGAGGAAATCGCACGCGCGCTGCATGACGGCTACGTGCAGGTGCTGGCCGGATTGAACCTTCGCTTCGAGGGGCTGCGCGAGCTGCTCATTCGCGGGCGTACCGACAAGGCGCTCGAGGAGATGAGCGAGCTGCAAATCGGCGTTACGCGCGAGTACGACGAGGTTCGCGCCTACATCCATTCGCTGATGAACCTGGACCGCAAGATCGCTGAAACCGCCTCGGCCGCGAGCGACACGCGCTTCCATTTCGAAGCCGACTTCTCCGCCAATGGATTGCTGGTGGAGCACATCCTGCTGATCATGCTGGAGGGAGCGCGCAACGCGCGGCGTCATGCGCAGGCCCGCGAGGTCTCGGTCAAGGCGCATTCCGCGGGCGAACTGGTCCGCATCACCATCGACGACGACGGCGTGGGGTTCGAGCAGGCGGAGGCGCCGTGGGCGATCGCCTCGCGGGTGGCGGAGTTTGGCGGACAGTTGCGGCTGGTGGGGCAAAACCAGGCCGGTGCGCATATGGAAATCGAGCTCCGCGCCGCGTGAGGGACTGAACCGATCAACCCGAGGTCGAGTTCATGCTAACATCGAGGATAGGGAACGCTAGTCATCGATGCCGCAGACGCGCCGACGGACAATGAGGAAGAATCGCAAAAACAAACCCACTCGCGATCCGGTAGAGCCGGTCCGTTGACTCATCGAAATACATAAACGAACCCAAACTATGCTGGAAACGATAGAGGTTTTAGTTCGGGCGGTTGGCTTCAACGGCGAAGCGAAAGAATAGCGAAACCAGCTTCTTACTGTTGAGTTGTCTCGACCTTAGAGCAGCGAGAGGGACAGAGAGACGGATCGCCCCTGAGGGGAGTCGCGTCAGCCGGCGGCGGCTTCTTTGGCGGGTTCCAGCTCGCGCTCCAGGCGCTCGATGTCGGCGGGTGACAGGCTGAAGTATTTTGCGTCCGGATGATGGATTACCATCGCGCTCACCGACGCCTCGGGATCCATCATGTAGCCCTCGGTCAGATGCACATCGACATTCTGCTGGTCCACTTCGAGGAGGCGGAAAATCTGCTCCTGGTCTTCCATCCGCGGGCAGGCGGGATAGCCCGGCGAGAAGCGATTGCCGTGATAGTGCGCCTGGAAAAGATCCTTTTTGGCGATGCCGGCCGGATCGCCGATTCCCCACATCGCGCGGATTTTTTCGTGCAGCAACTCCGCGAAAGCCTCGGCGCCTTCGAGCGCGAGCACCTGCAGCACGTGCGAGCGCAGGTAGTCGCCCTTGTTCTTCCATTCCTCGGCGAGCGCGCGGACGCCGGTGCCGATGGTGGTGACGAAGAAGCTCACGTAGTCGAGGCGTCCCGAATCGCGCGGCGCAACGTAGTCCGCGAGGCATAGCCCGGGCGCGTCGCTCTGACGCCCGAAGATGAAGGTTTCGAGGACGTTCTTGCCATCGGGACTGAGAACCATCACGGTGCGATCGCCGTCGCTTTGCGCGGGAAAAAATTTATAGATCGCGTTGGCGGTAATGTCGCTGCGCGCGATCATCAGATGGGCAACTTCCTCGACCGCGTCATTCAACTCGCGCGCCTTCGTATCGCCCTTCGCGAGCTGCTCTTCGAAATTCTTGAAGCCGAGATGTTTCGCATAGAGCGACTTGGGATTGATGTAGTCGAAAATCTCGCCGAGGTCGTAATCGCGCAGCACGTGCAGCTTCAGATCCGGAGGCCGCGGAATCTCGAGGTCGTGGCGCACGCTCGCGCGCACCACTGCCGGCTTGGTCGGAGCATCGATGACTTTCGAGGCGAGCGCCTGCAGCCGCTGGGTCTCCTCTTCGAGACGAAGCTTGAGCGACTCGCGCGCCTCGCGATCCATGATCTGATTCGCGAGGTCCAGCCCGTTCATCGCATCGTTGGCGTAGGCGACCAGTCCCGCATACTCGGGCGCGATCTTGATGCGGGTGAAACGATTGCTGAGCGCGGCACCGCCGACCAGGATCGGACACGCGATTTCCGCGGTGTTCAAATCCTGCGCCGTGATGACCATCATCTGCGCGGACTTGACCAGCAGTCCCGAAAGGCCGATCGCATCGGGGCGATGCTCGCGGAATGCCTTGATCAACTCTTCGGGCGGCACCTTGATGCCGAGGTTGACGACGTTGTAGCCGTTGTTGCCGAGGATGATCTCGACCAGGTTTTTCCCGATGTCGTGGACGTCGCCCTTGACCGTCGCGAGGATAATTTTGCCCTTGCTGACGTTCTCGGCCTTGGTCATGTGCGGCTCGAGATGCGCGACCGCGGCCTTCATCGCTTCGGCCGATTGCAGCACCTCGGCGACGATCATCTGGTTGGCGTTGAACAGCCGCCCGACTTCATCCATGCCCTTCATCAACGGGCCGTTGATGATTTCGAGCGGGCCGCGCGCCTGCAGGGCCTCATTCAAATCCTCGAAGAGGCCGTCCTTGGAGCCCTCCAAAATGTAGAGCGCGAGGCGCTCATCGAGGGGCAGCGAGCGGCGCTGCTCGACGGACTCCTTGCCTTTGCGCTCGCGGAAATGCGCCGCGAACGCCGCGATCGGATCCTCGCCGCGCCACCAGATGAGATCCTCGGCGAGCTTGCGTTCTTCTTCCGGAATCATCGGGTAGCGTTCGAGCTTCTCGGAGTTGACGATCGCGAGGTCGAGCCCGGCCTGCACGCAGTGATACAGCATCACCGAGTTGAGGACTTCGCGGCCGGCTTCCGGCAGTCCAAAGGAAACGTTGGAGACGCCGAGGACGGTTTTGCAATTCGGCAGCGCCTGCTTGATGAGGCGAATGCCTTCGATCGTTTCGACGCCGGAGCCGATGTAATTTTTGTCGCCGGTGCCGACCGGGAAAACCAGCGGATCGAAGATAATGTCCTCGGGCTCGACGCCGTACTTTTCGGTGAGCAGCTGGAACGAACGCTCCGCCACTTGCAGTTTGCGCTCGCGGGTGACCGCCTGAGCCTGCTGCTTGTCCTCGTCGATACATCCGACCACCAGCGCTGCGCCGAAACGCCGGGCCAGCGGCACCACTTTCTTAAAGCGCTCTTCGCCGTCTTCAAGATTGATCGAATTGATGATCGCCTTGCCTTGCGAGCGCTTGAGCGACTCCTCCAGCACCACCGCATCGGTCGTATCGAGCATCAGCGGAACTTTGATTTTCCTGACCAGGATGTCGAGGAAGGTGGTGATGTCCGCCATCTCGTTGCGATCAGGGTCCTGCAGGCATACGTCGAGCACATGCGCGCCCTTGCGCACCTGCGCGCGCCCGATTTCCGAGGCTTCCTCGAACTTGCCCTGCGCGATAAGGCGTTTGAACTTGCGGCTGCCCAGCACATTGGTGCGCTCGCCGACGATGACGGGACGCGTATCGTTGTCGATCACCAGCGTCTCAATCCCCGAGACCACCGAACGCCGCTTCGTCGAGGGCACGCGCGGTTTTTTGCCGGCGGCCGCATCGGCGAGCAGCTTGATGTGCTCGGGGGTGGTGCCGCAGCATCCGCCGACCAGGTTCACCCAGCCGTTTTCCATGAAGCGGGCGACCTTGGTCGCGAACATTTCGGGCGTCTCGTTGTACTTCCCCTCCTCGTCGGGCAGGCCGGCGTTGGGGACGCATGCGACGTCG
This sequence comes from uncultured delta proteobacterium, assembly GCA_963761255.1. GTDB lineage: Bacteria > Desulfobacterota > Binatia > Binatales > Binataceae > DATGKG01. The sequence continues at coordinate 9,500 of CAVXGH010000004.1, read as the reverse complement.
AAGCGGCAAAGGTCAGAGAGCGTGCGCAGATGATCGGTCATGAAGTCCGGGCCGGTCGCGCAGTTGAGCCCCATCCATAAGAGGTCGCGATGGGCGAGCGAGACGTAAAAGGCCTCGATATCCTGCCCGGCGAGCAGGGTGCCCATCGTCTCGACGGTGCCCTGCACCGAAACCGCGACCGGCGCCCCAGTCTTTTTAATCGCGCGCTCGACGCCGGTCAGGATGGCTTTGACATTGACGGTATCCTGCATGGTTTCGAGCAGGAGTACATCGACGCCGCCTTCGATCAGGCCGAGTGCCTGCGCTTCGTAGGCATCGGCGACCTGATCGAACGTGATCCCGCCGGTGACGGAAATGGTCTTGGTGCCGGGGCCCATCGAGCCGATGACGAAGCGCGGTTTGTCGGGAGTGCTGAAGGCGTCGGCTTCGGCGCGGGCGATCTCGGCGGCGCGCTGATTGATTCGATGCGTGTGGTCCGCGAGACTGTACTCGGCAAGGACGTAGGGGATTGCACCAAAGGTCGCGGTTTCGATAAGGTCGGCGCCCACAGAGAGGAAGCTTTGATGCATCTTGCGGATAGCGTCGGGGCGAGTGAGCACGACGTATTCGTTGCAGCCCTCGTATTGCGGGCCGCCGAAGTCGTCGGGTCCGAAGTTCAGCCCCTGAATATAGGTGCCGAACGCGCCGTCGATGACCAGAATGCGCTGCGCCAGCAACTCCCGAAGGAGCTTTATTCGAGCAGAGTCAGTCAGCATCAAAGCCTCAAAATCTGTTAAGACGAACCTCGAAGTTTAACCCAGCGATGCAACCCAGGCAATTTACCGAACTTTGCGCTGAAAGCCGCACTCGATGAGCTCGAAACGAACGGTGCTGGTGACCGGAGGGGCCGGATTCGTCGGCTCCAACCTGGTCGACGAATTGATTTCCCGCGACCTGCGGGTGCGAGTCGTCGAGAACTTCGCGACCGGCAGCCGCAACAACCTCAATCCTTGCGCCGAACTCATCGAAGCGGACATTCGCGACGGCGAGGCAATTCGCGCCGCCTTCGAGGGCGTCGATTGCGTTTTTCACGTCGCCGCGCTGCCGCGGATCCCGCTCTCGATCGCCAAGCCGGTCGAGACGCATATGACGAATGTAGTCGGCACTCTAAATGTGCTCATCGCGGCGCGCGATGCCAAGGTGCGGCGGGTCATCTATTCGGGGTCATCATCGGTGTACGGGGACCAAACCGTGATGCCGCTGGTGGAGACGATGGCGCCCAACCCGCTCAATCCATATGCGCTGCAAAAATACGTCGGCGAGCAATACGCGCGGATGTTTCATCGTCTATTCGGGATGCAGACGCTTACCCTTCGATATTTCAACGTCTACGGGCCTCGGATGGCATCCGAGGGGGCATACGTAACGGTGATTTCCGCTTTCATGGCGGCCCGAATGCGTGGTGAGCCGCTGCAAATCCATGGTGACGGCGAGCAGACGCGCGACTTCACTCATATAAGCGACATCGTGGCAGCCAACCTCCTCGCGATGGATGCCCCGACGGCTGACGGGCGCGCCATCAACGTCGGCGCGGGTCACAATGTCAGCATCAACCGCATCGCCGAACTGATCGGGGGGCCGCGGGTGGCAATGGAAAGGCGCAAGGGCGACATGCGGGATACGCTCGCGGATACGACCGAGGCTGCAACGATTCTGGGCTGGCGACCGCAGATTTCAGTTGAGGAAGGGGTTCGCAGCCTGCTCCGCGCGGCGAGGCTCACCTAAGTCGAGCGAGCTTCATGCGGTTTCGCATCTGCCAACATCAGGGCAACCTTTTGCAACTCGCGATAGCTCGAGGCGTTGTTGCAAATGAACTCATCTGATCGCTGCGGATCACGCGCGATAGTCTAGTGGCTACATCGATTCTCTTGGGCACCGATGAGTTTTAACTCGTTCCCATCCGCTTCTTTCGCAAATCGACCCACCCGGTCTCAAATAGGCGTTGCCCTCTTTTCTTAAGTTCTGAGTTATTTTGTTTCGTTAGAGCAATATTTTGTTGCTCTAGCGCTACTAGACAGATTTAAGAAAACGCGTATCATACCCGTCTTGTAGCACCAATGCACTATTGGCAATGATTAAAGCTACTTTAATCGTCTAAATAGCGGCATAGAGGTTGCTTAATGACGCGGACACGTTTCCCTAGCTTAAGGGGGCATTTTTGAAAATGAAATTACTTCGCGCGCGACGAGGACAGATAACCATTTTAGTTGCCATTTCTCTGACGGTACTGCTCGGGTTCGTGGGATTGGCTACTGATGTCGGTGTTCTCTGGGCGATCAAACGCAAAGCCCAGACCGCTGCCGATGCCGCCGCAGTCGCCGGCCTGAATGCCACCGAGACGACCGACAGCTCTGCTTATTCGACCGCAGCGACCGATGTTGCCACCTTGAACGGATTCACGACTGGCAGCCAAAACACCACTGTAAGCGTGACTGAACCGACCGGCAGCTCCTGCCCCGGCGGGACCTGCGTTCAGGTCACCATTACCCGATCGGTGCCCACCTATTTCCTCGGCGTTCTTGGCTACAAGACGGTTCCCATCACGGTGTCGGCGGGAACCTACAGCACGAGCGGACAGAATACGATTGTCGCAACGAATAGCTCGGGCCCTGGAGTCACCATTAATGGCCCAACCGTCAACGTCAGTTGCGGAGTCGTGAGCAACTCCACCAGCTCATCGTCATTAAAAGTCACCGGTGGCGGCTCGATCACCGCCGGCAGCATCAGTGTGGTTGGGGGTACCAGCGGAACCGTTCCTTCCAACGTCAAAACCGGATGCGGACCAGTCCAGGATCCGTTCGGTTCGTGGACCCCACCCTCACCGCATAGCTGCACGCGCCAAAGCACCAACAACACCGGGACCAACACGATAACCACCACCTGCACTATACCGTCAAATTCGGTTTATGATGGCGGCACCGGCTATTGTGGCCAATCCATCCAGTCGCCCTACAATTCGCACACCCACACCTATACGCCGATCACGGTAAGCTTTTCCGGCGGCAACTGCGGTAATCACATCAGTTGCGGTGGCTTGAGTCAGCCGACCTGTCAAAACGTGACCTGCAACTTCAGTCCGGGACAATATCAATGTGTGAATACCTCCGGCGGGGGCGGAGGATGGGGAAGCGCCGCGCCGTCATTCATGTTCGCGAAAGCTGACGGATGGGGCGGCGACTGGGGCAATGCGACCTTAGGCTTCGTTAAGACGGGCGGCATCCATAGCGGCGTGGATCAATGGGGCGGACATTTTCAGGAAGTATGGGGATTTGGAGGAGGTACGGTCACCCCCAGCATCGAAATCGGGCCGAATGCATCAAGCTGCACGGCCAACTTCTCATCGGGCAGCTACACCTTCCTCGGGAATGTTTCTATCTGCGGGAACAATACTGTCAACTTGCAGCCGGGAACCTACTGCAACGGCATAACCATCGCCGACGACTCCAACGGCAATAGCCCCACGGTAAACTTTGCCCCCGGAACTTATGTTTGCGGCGGAGGCGGCCTGAATATCTCCGGCCATTGCACCTTGACCGGCACCGGATGCACCTTTCATAACACCGCTGACACTTCGAGCGATGGCTACTCCAACGGCACCATCAGCTGCGGCGCCAACAGTGGCGATAGCGTCCATTGTACCCTCAGCGCGCCCACCTCAGGTTCCTGCAAGGGGATGCTCTTCACCCAGGACTCCTCCATCGGCGGCGGCACTCACACCTGGTCCGGGCACACGGGTTCAAGTTGCACGGTCAAATTTGATTCCAGCTCCACCTGCGACGGAGCCGTCTACACGCCCGGCGCTTCATGTACCTTCGCGGGGAGCTCGAGCAGCCATGGCTATACCATCGTAGTCGCTGACTCGGTCACCTTGACCGGGAGTACTACGATAACCCAACACTGCGATTATTCGTCACTCTCGAACGGACTTTCGCCCATCGTGACCAGCGCGCTGTATAAATAACCGGGAGGAGATGAGGAGGACTCTGTGCGATTGGGGCGATTCTTCCGGCGAGGACAAGCCGCGACCGAACTCGCTTTTGCGGCTCCGATTCTAGGCCTGTTGCTGATCGGGACGGCGGATTTCGCGCGCGCCTTTTACTTCAACGAGGAGGTCATCGCGGCCGCGCGGGCCGGCGCTCAGTACGGTTCCCAGACGGTTGGCGCCGCCGCCGATTCGGCCGGGATTCAGGCCGCAGCTGCGGCAAATGCCGTCAACATACCCGGCTTTAGCTCGAGCAACGTAACTACCAGCACCTGTACCTGCTCGCCTCCGACCGGAGTAACCGCCTGCGCCTCGAGTTATTGTAATGGCGCGAATTCGCAGGCGAGCTACGTAACGGTGACCACCACCGCGACGTTTAAAACCCTGGTGCATTATCCCGGCGTACCTCAAACGATATCCTGGATCCCGCCGGCCGCACGATTCGGTTCCCGGTCGCCGGCATGCGCCTGGACCTGGGCGGCCTGAAAGGGTTCATCGCGGACGAGGTGACGAAACTGCTGGTCCGGCGCGGCGTGAAATCGGCCCTGGTCGCCATGGCCGGCGACATTCACGCCCTGGGCCGCAACCTGGGAGGCGGCCCATGGCGCGTCGGCGTGCAGGACCCGCGCAACCCCGAAGGGATCGTCGCCACGCTGAATCTCGCCGACCGCAGCGTCTCCACTTCCGGCAACTATGAACGGTTCGTGGAAATCCAGGGGCGGCGCTACTCGCACATCGTGGACCCGCGCACGGGCCGGACCGCCGAGAGCGTTCCCAGCGTGACCGTCATCGCGCCCGACACCGTCACCTCGGACATCCTCTGCAAACCGCTGAGCATCCTGGGAGTCCGGGATGGCCTGGCGCTGTCAAGAAGTTCCCCCAAGCCGAGGCGCTGTTCATCACCTACGACGAAAATGGCCAGATGCGCCTGACCCGCAGCCCGGGCTTCGCCGCGTACGAGGCGAAGCCATAATGTTCTTCGTAGCGAAGTGAGAGAGTTGACCGCGTTCCGCGGATGTGGTGCGCCGTGGCCCGCGCCATACAGGGCTGTCGTCCGTCCGGCGCCCGGCGGAGCCTTACGTCAGCCCTTCGGCGAGAGATCCCGGACACTCATTCCTGTCCACCGTGCTGCCGGAGCAGGTCGGCCACATCCTTGTGGCCTTTAGCCAACGCAAGGTGCAAAGGCGTCGCGCCTTGGTTGTCCTTGGCATTGACCTCCGCGTTGTTCTTCAGCAGCAGTTCTGCGATGTCTTTGAAGCCATTGACCGCCGCAAGGTGGAGTGCCGCGCGGCCGCCCTTGTCCCGGGCATTGACGTCCGCGTTGTTGGCGATGAGCAATTCCGCTATCTCTTCATTTCTTCTAATTACTGCACAGTGCAGAGGCGTAAAGCCTCCATTGCCCCGGGCATTGACATCGGCTCCATTGGCGACAAGCAGTTCCACGAACTCTTTCCGCCCCGTAGAAGCCGCCATATCCAAAGGCGTGTTTCCATTGTGATCCCTGACATTGAGATCGGCCCCGTTGGAAATAAGCAATTCCGCCGTTTCCTTATTGCAGGCGAGGCATTCCACCGCGTTGTGCATGGGCGTCCACCCGAACCAATTTCGAGCATTAATGTCCGCCTTGTCGGCAATGAGCAGTTTTGCCACGTCCAGATGGCCCTGGCCAACCGCACCGTGCAAAGGCGTCCAGCCCTTGTTGTCTTTCGCATTGACATCCGCCCCGCTGGCAATGAGGAATTCCGCAACATCGGTATGGCCGCTGTCCGCCGCACGGTGCAAAGGAGTCGCGCCGTCCTCGTTTTTGCTGGACGCCAGCGCGGGATGGTCTTTGATCAGCGCCTTCAGGTTGTCCAAGGCGCCGGCGGCGGCCAGCTCGACAATGTCGGATGCGTCGCCATGAAGCATGAGCAGTTGCACTATGTCCTCATGATGATTGACCGCCGCACAATACAAAGGTGTCTGGCGAAGCTTGTTCCTGGCATGGACATCTGCCTGGTTGGCGAGGAGCACTTCGACGACATCCTTGTGGCCGCCTTGCGCCGCCAAATGCAAAGCCGTATTTCCCCCGCCGTCCGCGCCACTGATTTCGGCTCCATTCCGGAGCAGAAACTCGACCATGTCCTTATGGCCTGCCGCCGCCGCAAAGTGCAACGGCGCTCGCCCGCCATTGTTGCCGACGTTGACCTTCGCGCCGTGGGCCAGGAGGAGTTCTGCAAAGTCCTGGCGGCCTTCGGAAGCAGCCCACTGGAGAGGGGTCATGTTGTTGGTTTCGGTGTACACCAGGAGTGGATTATCTACGAGCAGCGCTTTGGCCTTTGCCAAGTCGCCGCGCGCGGCGGCATCCTCAAGCTGGCCTGAGAAGGCGGCACTACAGAGGATGCCGAGCGCGACAACCGCCGCCACAAGTCTGCCCACAGTCGCCCCTCTCGCTCTTAAAATCGAAGAAATGTCGCGAATGGCCGCCGCTCACACGAGGGTCGCCGTCAGAGGAAAGATTCTGGCGGCCAGTATTCCTTTTGTCAAGCAGATTCTCGGTCACGAACTGCTGCGCTCTATGCCCCCCAAGTCTCTGGCTCGCTGCACGGTAGAAATGGTGTGTTCGGCTCATCAATAATTCTGCTGCGCGATGGCGCCGTCGACAAGAAATTCGGCCATGTGAAGGCTGACGTACCTGTACATCTCGGACCTACGGTAAATCGCTCAGTCGTCTCTTACAGGTCAGGGCGCTCGAGGGGTGCGCGCGGGGCGCCCTACTTCGCCGTCCAGACGCCCGCGATCGGGGCGCCGCAGTACGGGCAGCGGCCGTCGCGGATATCGTTGCGCACCACGATGAAGCCCTGCCGCTGGACCAGCGTGCGGCCGCATTTCGGGCAGATCGTATCCTCGCCGGCGGGCGTGGCGATGTTGCCGACGTAGACGTAGCGGATGCCGGCGTCGCGCGCGATCCGCGCGGCGTTCTGAAGCGTGCCGAGCGGCGTCGGCGCGGCATCCTGCATCCGGTACATCGGGAAGAACCGCGAGAAGTGCATCGGCACGTCCGGCCCCAGGTGCGCCATGTGCCACTGGCACAGGTCGGCGATCATGCGCGGAGCGTCGTTGCCGCCCGGCACGATGAGGTTGGTCACCTCCACCCACACTTTTTCCTCGTGCGCGATCCGCAGCGCCGTCAGCACCGGCTTCAGCGAGCCGCCGCAATAGCGCCGGTAGTACGACTCGTCGAAGGCCTTCACGTCAATGTTCGCCGCGTCGAGCACCTTGCAGAGCTCGCGCAGCGGCGTGGGGTTGATGTAGCCGCAGGTGACCCAGACGTTGCGGATTCCCTCCTTGTGCGCGAGGCGCGCGCAGTCGAGCATGAACTCGTAGAAGACCGTCGGCTCCGTGTAGGTGTAGGAAATCGAGCTGCAGCCGAGGCGCTTCGCCTCCGCGACGACCTGCTCCGGCGTCATCAGATGGTACGGCGCCTTCTCGGGCAGCGCCTGGGAAATCTGCCAGTTCTGGCAGAACACGCAGCCGAGATTACACCCGGCCGTGGCGATGGAGAACGACCGCGAGCCCGGCAGGAAATGGAAGAGCGGCTTTTTCTCGATCGGGTCGTCATTCTCGGCCAGCAGGTGCCCGTAGACCAGCGTTCGAAGGATGCCGCCGATGTTGATCCGAGCGCGGCACGAGCCGCGCTCGCCCTCGCCCAGGACGCACATCACCGGGCAGAGCGTGCACTGCACCTTGCCGCCGGGAAGCTTCTCGTAGTACATCGCTTCACGCATGCTGAGGCCGGCGGTGCGGATCTCGTCGGCGGAGAGGCCGGGAACCATGCGGCGCTCGATCCGCGCGCCCGCCGCGTCCGCCGACGACACGGCCGTCTCGCCGCGGAAGCCGTGAGTCACGATGGTCGCGATCAACACCAGCCCCGCGAGCACCAGGCCCGTGACGATCCAATTATCTCTGCGCGATTCCATGTCCTGCGATCCTTTTCATTGCGATGAGTAATTCGGCGTCCAATCTTTCTTCTTCGGGCACGAGACCATGCATTCGCCGCACTCCAGGCAGCGGTTCGGCCGGATGCGGCCGAAGAGGCGGTGCCGCGCGAGGAATGCCATCGCCGCGCCCGCCGGGCAGAGGTATCGGCAGAAGAACCGGAACACGAAAAGCGAGGCGACACCCAGGAAGATCAGCCAGGCGATCCGCGGCGTGGCGTCGCTCCCGGCCGACAGGAACCCGAGCGTGAACGCGTCCGAGAACGGCTCGAACGTCGCGCACGCCCGTGTTCCGCCAGATGACGTAAATCAGCGGCAGGATCAGCAGCAGGCCGTACTTGACCCGCCGCAGCCGGCGGTCCCAGGGCTCGCTGATTTCCAGCGGCGAGCGGAACGAGCCGGCCGAGGAATTCGGTGATCGCGCCGAACGGGCAGATCCACGCGCAGTACAGCCGCCCCGCCAGCAGCGCGCTGCCCAGCGCGAGGGCGGTCAGAAGATACCAGAGCGGCTGCGCGGCTCAGCGAAGGCACTTTGCCCGCAGCGATGTCCAGGATGTGAATCAGCGAGAAGAACGCCTTCAGTCCGAACCCGAGGCAGAGGACGGAGGCCGCCAGGACGAACGGCCGCAGCCAGGGCAACGCGCCGCGCCTCGCCGATCGCCGCGAGGATGAAGAACGCCGGCACCGCCAGCCGCCAGGGATTGAACGGCGCGCGCTGCGCGGGCGTCTCGGCCGGCGCGCTCAGGCCGAGCACCTGTTCCGCCGCGCGGCGCGCCGTCAGCCGCACGCCGTCCATCACCGCCGACGACGTGACTGTCGCTCCGGTAATCGCGTCCAGGCCGCGGCCCGGCGACAAGGCGTCCGAATACCGCTTTCCCCGGAACTGCGCCGCGAACTCCGGCGCGTAGACCTTCTCGCGGTAGCCGGGCGATTCCCGGCCCGGCAGCACGCGCACCTCCACGATCCGCCCGTCCGGGTCGAGCGCCACCGCCACCGGCACGTGCCCGCCGAACCCCTGCACTTCCGGCGCCAGGTCGCTGGAGAGAACGACGATGCCGACCTCCCGCGAGCCGGTCGTCCCGACGAAGTGCCGCACCGGCTTCCGCTCCTCGCGGAACCCGCGCGCTCCGGGCAGGAGCTGCTGGAGCAGCGCGGGCTCCGGTTTGATATCGAGGATCTCGACCTGCGCGCCCGCCGCCGGCGCGATATACGACGCCGCCGCGCACAGGGAAATGAAGCCGACGACTCCGCAGGCCATGCGGCCCAGCGATTGGATGACCGGCAGGAAACTCCCGAGCGCCAGCACCAGCAGCGGCAGCGAAACCAGGCTCGTCGCGGCGAAGAATGCGACGAAGTACGCCAGCCCGTTGAACGCGCCGCCGGCCCGCAGGGCGTCGGCCATGGCCGTGACGAACGGCGGGCAGATGTTCGCGCCCGTGAGGAAACCCAGCAGCAGCGGGAACGTCCCGCCGCGGCCCCACCGTTTCACCGTGCGGCAGAAA
>CAVXGH010000003.1:0-46600 GCA_963761255.1 uncultured delta proteobacterium | reverse complement strand
ATCGCTGCGCGTAGATCCTTCGACTTCGGCAGCCTCCGCTCAGGATGACAGAAAAAGAGTGACGGGCATCAGAAGGAAATCAGAAAATATGAGCAAGAAATTGCCCGCGCTCAGAAGCGATAAGGCGGCCGAGAAATTGCTCGACAAGGATTTGTCCGCATACATCAGCGCGGAGAATCTGGCGCCGTTTCCATTCGAATATAAGCCCAAGCAGGAGTCGGTGAATCTGCGCATCTCGAGCGAGCTCCTCGATGCGGTTCGCGCTGCCGCGCGGCGGCGGGGGATTCCGTATCAGCGGTTCATTCGGCAGGCGTTGGAGATGGCGCTGGCGCGGAGAGGGCGAGGGGATAGGGCAGCCATCGAGGATTTGAAGCGGGCGGTTCGCGAACCGCCCCTCGGGATTGAAGAGGGGGAAGACGACGCTGGTGGCGATTGCGGCACCGCGCGAGGCGCGCGGCTCTCATCCGTCTGTCACGTCCGGGCAGCGAAGCCATCAGCGAGAGCCGCGCCATCCACCTTCTCTCGCGAATAAGAGCGAGAGAAGGGACATCTAGGCGAATTTGGCCGATCGGATCTCCGACTGATATCGCTCCAGCCGGTTATACAAAGTCTTCAGACTGATGCCTAAAATCTCGGCGGCGCGCGCCTTGTTGCCATCGGTCAGGTCAATCGTGCGCAGGATGAGATCCTTTTCCACCGTCTCGATGCTGCTGCCGAGGCGAATCTCAAACGATGGCGCCGTTTCCGCCGTCGCCGGAGTCTCGGGCGGCAAATCGCCCACACTCAACAGCGGGCCGCGGCTCACCACCAGCGCGCGCTCGATCACGTTGCGCAACTGGCGGATGTTGCCAGGCCATCGACGCTCCTTGAGCGCCTGCAGGCAGTCGTTGTCGGCGCCCTGGATCGCCTTGCTCATCTGCGGACCCAGCTCGCGGATGAAATGATCGACCAGCAGCGGGATGTCGTCGCGGCGGCGATCGAGGGTCGGCAGCTCGATGGAGAAAACATTGAGGCGATAGTAGAGGTCCTCGCGAAAACGGCCGTCGGCGATCGATTGCTCGACGTTGCGGTTGGTGGCCGCGAGCACGCGCACATCGAGGGGCACATCGACGGTGCCGCCGACGCGGCGCAGCACCCCGGCCTCGAGGACGCGGAGCATCTTCGCCTGAAGTTCGACTTTCATCTCGGCAATCTCATCGAGGAGCAAGCGTGCCGCCATTGGCGAGCTCGAAGCATCCCTCGCGGCGGCGATCGGCGCCGGTGAAAGCGCCTCGCTCATGGCCGAAGAGCTCGGACTCCATCAGATTCTCGGGGAGGGCGGCGCAGTTGATGGCAACAAAAGGACCCTGTGCGCGAGTAGAAAGTTCATGAATTGTGCGCGCGACGACTTCTTTGCCAGTGCCGCTTTCGCCTCGGATCAGCACGGACGCTGAAGTAGGCGCAACTTGCTTAATTAGCACCATAACCTGCTGCATCGCGCGCGACTGGCCAATCATCGGACCGAGCTTGCCAGCCTCCATCAACCTCAAACGCAGACGTTCGTTCTCCTCGGCCACTGTGATATGTGCCGCCAAATTGCCCAGCATTACCTTGAGATGTGCAGGGTCGACGGGCTTGCGCAGGTAGTCATACGCGCCGAGCTTGATGGTCTTGACGACGTCGGGGATGCCGCCCTGGCCGGAAATCACGATGGTTGGGATGCGGAGGCCTCGCTCGTTGAGCTCCTGCAGCACGGCGAGGCCGTTTTTCTTCGGCAGGTTGAGATCGAGCAGCAGGATGTGGGGATCGTAGGCGTCGACCTCGGTGAGGGCGATTTCGCCATTCTCCGCGGTACGGACCTTATAGCCCCACGCGGCGATCAGCTCAGTCCATGCATCGCGAGTGGTGCGGTCGTCTTCGGCAACAAGAATGCGCTTTTCCAAAATGATGCGGGCCGCCAGTTTGTAAGATTTACCCCCACACCCGTACGGGTTCGTTTTCGGCCCATCAGAATGATCGCAAGACCATCGCGTCTCTGCAATGAGGCATCGAATCTTGCTAAAGTCCGAGTCGCATAAGGAGGACCTCGATGCTGGAACTGCGCCCCAATTGCGAATGCTGCAACAAGGATTTGCCGCTGGCCGCGACTGACGCGATGATCTGCACCTTCGAATGCACGTTTTGCCGCGAATGCGCCGAAGGTCGCCTTGGCGGGCGATGCCCCAACTGCGGCGGCAACTTTGCCGCGCGACCGATTCGCCCGGCCTCGATGCTCGCGAAGTATCCGGCCTCGACGCAGCGCATCTTCAAACCGCAAGGTTGCGGGCAGCCGGAAGCATCGAGCTAGATCACGAGATGCGGCTTGGTGTGGGGCGCTTAAGGTTCACGGGCAACACGTCGGGGCCGGCCAAGCCGTCAAAGAACGAATGGACAATGGATTGCACCTCGTCGAGCGCGGGTAGGAACGCATGCATGTCCGTATTCGCATAGGCGCGCTGGACCGGATGGAAAATGTAAGACATGTCCTCGGGGCGAATCTCGACCGCGGCCACGCCGGGCAGTTTGGCGGAGTCGACCAGCACCACGTCATCCCCGGTGGCCTTTCGCGCATTGTCGAAATCGTACCAATTATCCGGTGACGGACCGACCGCGATGGTTTGCAGAGTGGAATTGTCTTTCGCTCCGTAAACGACGAGAAGATTTTGGGTCGCCAGTCCAAAAGTAGGGTCGGTCGGCATCGGCAGGTTGGACAGCACTTGGCGGGCGCTATCCAGACGTCGCTGCACGACATCGAAATTGCCTTTGGCGGGTATCGCGCTGGTGGTGTTTTGCTGCCAATTGGTTTCCACGAACAAATCAACCTCGACGTTTTGCCGTTCTGCCCACATTGCCCCGTTGGCGGGCAGCGGGAGCAGTTCATAAACCCCTGGAAAAGTGCGGGCCAGCTTGCGCATCGCTTTCTGTCCGCCGAACAGCGGACTCTCGCCGGTGACGAGGGCCGAAACCGCATCGAGAGAGCCCTTATGCGGGGTCGCGATGAAAGCAACTTTTCCCACCGGCAGTGGCAAGGTTGGATTGATGCGGCGCCACTCCGCCAGAAATGCGCGAAATACGAGGCCTCCCATGCTGTGGCACGCAAAGTCAAAATCGCCGGTCCATCCGCTCAGGTTAGGGATAGATTTTAACTGCAAGGTCTCGACGAAACGCACCAGAGCTTTGGCGCTATCGAGGATCGAGTAACGCCAGTCGTATGCGAACAGGTATGCCGGAACGCCACTCCTGCCTTGCAATCCGCTGACCAGTTCGGAGTATGCCAGCTCGATCAATGCCGAAGGGCGACTAACCACCAACGAGTTGCGGTCGGAGCGTCCATCGTCGGCGAGTGCCAGGCTCTCGAAGTCGAGGGCGACAACCTTGCTCTCGGCGATCACCAGGGTTGACCAGGTTGTTACAGGATCGATGGGGTAGAAGTTTTGCAGGGTCGAGCCTTGAATTCCCGGAATCACGATGCAGGGTCGTGTGACCATAGCCGATTCTCGTGGCACCTTATCGATACCGTCGAGGCAGATCGATATCGGGTTGACTGCTTTCGACCGCCAGTTGAACCACAAAGCACAGTTGGTTGCGAAGGAACCGAAGTTAAATCTATCGCTGGAACTTAGTCCATACTTTGGACCAGAATTCGGAGCCGCTGAAGCTGTCCGACGCGTTCGACCTCGCTCAGGTTGCTGTTGACGATGAGTTTCTGTTCGCGCAGAAAACGGTATTCGATACGCGCAGTCGGCGTTCGCCCAGGATGACCGGCTTGCCCGCGCTGAAATGCGCGCGTCTCGGCATCCCAGACAAAGCCGGCTTCATGCAAGATCCTGAGCCCTTCGAGATCGAGGTCTGCTGGAGCATAACCAATATTACTCTCGACCAGATTGCCAATGCGCTGAGTATCCATGTCATGAACCTAGAGCCGCATGTGGCGCGCGTCGATTACGTGAGAGGTAATCATTCCAAGATTACCCCGCGAGCTTGACTTTCCCGGCGTCCGCGACGTTCACTCCCATTCAGCGGAGGATGCCATGGCGCAGATAATCGATTCCGATGGTCATATCGTCGAGCCTCGCAGCGTATGGGAGGAATACACCGAACCGGCGTTTCGCGAACGGATGATCCAGGTCCGGCGCAACCGCGATGGGATGGATGAGCTTTTCATCGCGGGCGAAAATCGCAGCCGGCCGTCGCTACCAATCACCGCCTCGATGGTGCCCGGCGGTCTCGAGGATCTCGCGCGTGCGCGCAAGCTTACCTGGGACGATGTCCTGCCCGGCAGTTACGATCCCAGTCAGCGGTTAAAGGTGATGGACGAAGAAGGCATCGATGTCGCGGTGATGTATCCGTCGCTGCTGTTGCTCTATGGCGACATCGACGATCCCCGGCTCGCAGCCGCGGCATGCCGAGCCTATAGCAATTGGTTAGCGGATTTTTGCAAAGCCGCTCCCAAGCGGTTATATGGCGTCGCGCCGATGCCGCTGCAGAGCGTTGACGAAGCCATTCGCGAGATGCGCCGCGTAGTGAAGGAATTGAACTTCAAGGCGGTGTTCATCCGGCCGAATCCGTTCAATGGCAGACGCCTTAACGATCCCGCCTACGAACCGTTCTGGCGCGAGGCGCAGGAGCTGGATATTCCGGTCGCGGTGCACGGCAGCTTTGGCACCAAGATGCCGACTATGGGCGCGGATCGTTATCGCGATCCTTTTTTCTTCCACATGATTTGCCATCCGTTCGAGCAACAGGCCGCGTGCATGGATGTCATCTGCGGCGGCGTACTGGCGAAGTTTCCACGGCTCAAAGTTGCGTTCCTGGAGTCAGGAATCGGATGGCTCGGGTACTGGCTCGATCGAATGGATGGACACTTTGAGAAGATGCACAGCTATGTGCCATGGCTGAAGAAGCCACCGCGCGAGTATTTCATCGAGCAGTGCTACCTCACGATGGATCCCGACGAGAGCACGCTCGGCGCGATGGTCGGGCTCGGAGTCGAGCGCAATGTGCTATGGGGTTCCGACTATCCGCATTTCGATTGCACCTATCCTGGGGTGCTGAAGGAAGTGCGCGGCGCGATCAGCCAACTGCCTGAAACCTCGCAACGAAACATCCTGACCGACAACGCGATCCGCTTCTACAATTTGTAATGTGAGGTGGATCTGTCAGTGGACCAGCGCATGGAGCGTTCGAAACAGCTCGTCGCGGTCGACTGGTTTGCCGAGAAACGCGTCGAAGCCGGTGGCCTTCGCGAGTTTGCGGTCCTCGTCGGAGGCATGCGCGGTAAGCGCCACCACCGGCATGGTTTTGTAGCGATCGTCCATCCGAAGATTGCGGGTCAACGTGACGCCATCTTCATCGCCCTTGAGCGACCAGTCCATCAGGATCAGTTCGATCGGCGGACCGGTATCGTCGACGAGTTCGCGGCGCGCCTCGTCGGCTGAAGACGCGATGCGAACCTCATAGCTTTTCTTGAGGATGGTTCGGATCAGAATTTGGTTGTCGAGATCATCTTCGACAACGAGGACGCAGGGCCGACGTTCGGAAACCGGATGAGCGTTTCCATTGGTAACGCCATTTTCCACCGCGTGCGATGAGGTCAACTTGAGTTCCGACTCCGGCGAGAAGTTAATGGTGAAGGTCGAGCCTTGGCCCTTCTGGCTTTCGACCGAAATCTTGGCGCCGTTGAGCTGCAGATAACTTCGCGTCAGCGCCAGGCCGAGCCCATTACCCTCGAAGCGCCGTGTATAGCCCGACTCCTCTTGCGAGAATGGCTCAAAGATTCTCGCGAGGTAGCCAGGTTCGATGCCGATTCCGGTGTCGATTATGGAAATTTTCAGGTTACGATCCGCGCCGCGATAGAGCTTCGCGGTGACCGAGCCCTGCTCGGTGAATTTGATCGCGTTTTGCAGCAGGTTGGTCAGCGCTCCTGAGAGGCAATACTCATCGAAAAGCACTGTGCCCTTGGAGTCGTCAATGACACATCGAAGGCGGAGGTTCTTTTGCTCCGCGAGAATCCTGATGTCGTTGACATGGCGCTCCAGCATCGTGGCGAGTTTAACCGCCTGGGGACGCAACTCGAACGCGCGCGCCTCGATCTTGGAGAAATCGAGAATGCCCTGGATGGTTCGGTTGAGGCGGCGGCCTGCGCGCCGGATGGCATCGAGATGCTCCTTCATCTCTTGGTTTTCCTGCGCGTCGATTTCGTCCGCGAGGACGTCGGTGTAGCCGAGCACCACATTCAGTGGGGTGCGAATCTCATGGCTCATGTTGGCGAGGAATTCGGACTTTACCCGCGAAGCCTGGAGAGCATTGTCGCGAGCCAGCTTCAGTTCGCGCTGCGCACTCTCGATGCTGGAGGCCATCTGGTTGACGCCTTCCGCAAGGTGGACGAACTCGTCGCTGCCCTCCACTGTGCATCGCGTCGAAAGGTCGCCTTGCGCGATTCTTCCGACCGCGGTGGAGATCTCATCGATTTCGTTGACCACCGATCGCCCGAGCATGGTCGAAGCCACGAACCCGATCACCAGCAGCACCAGGTCGGCGAGCAGGAGGGCTTTAAAGACGAGGCCGGAAATCCATCGCGAACCCTCGCCGAGGGTCAGCGAGAAATTGTTTTCTAAAACAATCAGGCGCTCGTTGAGATCGTCGATGCGACCGATCAGATCCTGCCGTTCGCGCGGCGTGATGCTGCCAGTGCTGACTCCTTCGTGCGCCTTGCGGCCCACATCGGAAAGCTCCTCGGTGAGCGTGTCCGCCTCGCTCCAGATTCCAATCGCGGTTTCGACAAAACCGAAATGGCGGAAGCGCAGGAACATCTTGACCATCGCCGGAACGTCGTCGGGAGAATTGTGGCCGGCGCGGAAGGAACGCGCGGCATCGTCGCGGTCGGGCGCGGAGCGGTCTAAGGCGCGACGCGCCTCGCCGTCCCCCAGCGGAACCAGAATGGCGTCGGAGAATCTCCAGTAGTCCGGCTCGTTGCCGGTCTGGACGTAACGGCGCAAGTAGAAAACGGAATCCTTTTGATACTTTGCGTAGAGTCCTTCGCCGGCGACATAGGCGCGCACCCCGGAGATGATCGAAATCGCGAAAATCGTCAGGACGGTGAGGGTGACAGCCAAACCGAACAGCAGGAAATTGAGGAAGACGAATTTCCTGGTAATACCCGGCGAAATCCAGCGCGTGAGTGAGGACTCTCGCATCGCATGAGAGTTTGACTGGTGCAGTTACACCGAGCAATAGGCCAAAGCATCATTATGCTACTTTTTGTATGGCTTGACCGGCGGCGTAAAGCCATTTGAATGGCATTTTGCCGATTAGGACGCCGCGCGGGGGCGCTCCCGCTCCTCACTCATGGCCGCCCCTATCGCGGCTGCCTCGCCCGGCAGCACCAGATGATGTGCCTTGCGCCAGGTTTTCAACCAATCCTGGAAGCTCTCCATGTAGGTATAGACCACCGGTGTGATGTACAGGGTCAGGAACTGCGAAAACGCCAGCCCGCCTACGACCGCCACTCCCAGTGGCCGCCGCGATTCTGAGCCGGCGCCGACCCCGAGCGCGATGGGTAATACGCCCATCAACGCGGCCATGGTGGTCATCATGATCGGGCGAAAGCGGATGATGGCGCCCTCAAAGATTGCCTCGGCGGGCGTCTTACCCTCGGTGCGCTGCGCATCGAGCGCGAAGTCGATCATCATGATCGCATTTTTCTTGACCAGCCCGACCAGCATGATCACACCCACGAAGGCGAACAGGTCGAGTTGCATGCCGAACAGCCAAAGCGTCGCGAGTGCGCCGAAACCCGCTGACGGTAATCCCGAGAGAATCGTGATCGGATGGATGAAGCTCTCGTACAGGATTCCCAGCACCAGGTAGATGATGAGGATCGTCATCAGGAGCAACATCCCGAGGCCGCTCAGCGAATCCTCGAAGGCTTGCGCCGTGCCCTGATAGCTGGTGGTGAAGGAAGCGGGGAGGGTTTCACGCGCGAGCCTTTGCACTTCATCGAGGCCTTTTGCCAGCGAGACTCCCGGCGCGAGGTCGAATGAAATCGTGACCGCAGGCAACTGTCCCGAATGGTTTATCTCGAGCGGACCAACGCCGCGTACGAATTTCACCACGGTGCTGAGCGGCACCAGCGGGCCATTCTGCGATCGCACGTAGAGCAGCGACAGCGTCGATGGATCATCCTGGTACTGCGGTTCGACTTCCATCTCGACTTTGTACTCGTCGTTCGGCGCATAGATGGTGGAAATCTGCCGCGAGCCATAGGCGTCGTACAGCGCGTCCTCGATGGCCTGCGCCGAGACTCCAAGTGAGCGTGCTTTGTCGCGATCGATGTCCACATTGACCTGCGGATTGGAGATTTGCAGATCGCTGTTGACGCCGCGCAGATCCTTCAGCTCGTGCATCTTTGCTTCGAGGATCGGCGCGTAGCGATAGAGTTCGCTGGTGTTGGGACTCTGGATGGTGAACTGGTACATGCTGCGGGTGAACTGCGCGCCCAGCCGAATCGGCGGCGGATTTTGCAGGAAGACGTTCAGCCCGGGAATCGAATTGGCGATGGGACGCCACTTGTCGATCAGCTGGTCTACGCTAACTGAGCGCTTCGACCGCGGCTTCAGGTGCATGAACACGATGCCGCTGTTGCTCGCGCCGCCGGGACCACCGGGTCCGATGCTGGCAAAGAAGTCGTCTACGGCGGGCTCCTTGCTGACCAGCGCGGCGAGCGCAAGCTGGTGCTGCTTCATCGATTCGTACGAAATGCCCTGTTGCGCGAGGGTGAACATGATCAGGTTGTCGTTGTCCTCGCTGGGGATGAAGCCTTTCGGAATCGCGTAAAACATCCACACCGTTACGATCAGCATCACGCCCGAGAGGATCATCGCGCCCCGCCGATGCCGCATCACCCAACTGAGACTTTTTTGATAGCGATCCAGCACTGCATCGAAGAAGCGTTCAGTCACCGCATAGAGATGACCATGGCGTTCGCTTTTGGGCGGACGCAGGAATCGCGAACAGAGCATCGGGGTGAGGGTAAGCGACACCACGCCCGAGACTAAAATCGCGGCGCCGATGGTGATCGCGAATTCATGCAGGAGGCGGCCGAGTAGCCCCGCCATGAAGAGCACGGGGATGAAAACGGCGGCGAGCGAGAAGGTCATCGACATGATGGTGAAGCCGATCTCGCGCGAGCCCTCGAGCGACGCCTCCAGCACGCCCTTGCCCATCTCCATGTGGCGCACGATGTTTTCCAGCATGACGATCGCATCGTCGACCACGAAGCCGACTGCCAGTGTGATCGCCATCAGCGACATATTGTCGAGGGTGTAGTTCAGCACCCACATCACCGCGAAGGTGCCGAGAATCGACATCGGCAGCGCTAGGCTCGGGATCACCGTCGCTGAGAGGTTGCGCAGGAAGATGAAGATGACCATCACAACCAGAAACACCGTCAGCAGCAGGGTGAACTGGACGTCGTTGACTGAGGCGCGAATCGTGGTGGCGCGGTCTCCCAGTTTGCCGATTTTCAACCCGGCCGGCATTTCGGCCTGGAAGCTGGGAAGCAGCCGCAGCACGCTGTCGACTACCTCGACGGTGTTGACGCCGGGCTGGCGCTGGATCGCGAGGACCACCGAAGGCTCTCCGTCGGTCCAGCCCGCGGTCTTGTCGTTCTCGACGCTGTCGATGACGCGGCCAACATCCGAGAGCCGCACCGGCGAACCGTTGCGATAAGTGACGATGAGTGGACGATAGGCGGCGGCATTGATCAGTTGCCCTTGCGCCTGCACGGTGAACTGCTGATGCTGCCCGTAAAGAATCCCGGTGGGCAGATCGACGTTGCCGGCCGTAACCGCCTGCGCAACTTCGTCGATGCCGATTCCGCGCGAGGCGAGCGCCTTGGGATCGACCTGGATCCGGACCGCATATTTTGCGGCGCCGTAAATTTGCACCTGCGCTACGCCACTCACCATCGAGATGCGCTCGCCAAGGTAGTCCTCGGCGTACTCGTCCACTTTCGAGATCGGCATCTGGGTTGAGGCAAGCGATAGATAAAGCACCGGTTGATCGGCCGGATTAACCTTTTTGTAGGATGGCGGACTCGGCATCCCGAGCGGCAGTTGCGATTGCGTCGCGACGATCGCCGCCTGCACATCCTGCGCGGCCGCGTCGAGGTTGCGGCTAAGATCGAATTGCAGCGTGATATTGCTCGATCCCTGAATGTTGCTGGAGCTCATCGAGCTCAGTCCCGCGATAGTGGAGAACTGTTTTTCCAGCGGCGTCGCGACCGAGGAGGCCATCGTTTCGGGGCTCGCGCCGGGCAGGTTGGCGCTGACGACGATGGTTGGGAAATCGACGTTTGGAAGATCGTTGACGGGCAGATATCGATACGCCATCAGTCCGAACATGACGATCGCGAGCGAGATCAGCGTCGTCATAACGGGACGGCGAATGAAAGTTTCCGCGATATTCATGAAGCCGCTCTCTGCATCGCGCCGTCCGCGTTTTTGATCGTGACCTTCCCACCCGGGATCAGTCGCAACTGGCCGTCGGTGACCACGGTCTCGCCTCCATGCAGGCCGCTCTCGATGACGGTGTCGCCTTCGATGGTATCGCCGACCGCGACTTTGCGAATCGCGGCCTTCATCTTGGGATCGATGACGAAAACATAAGAGCCGTCGATTCCCGTTTGCACCGCCTGGCTTGGTACTAACACCGCATTAGGAAGTTCGCTCAGGGTCAGATACGTATCGACGAATTGGCCCGGCCAGAGCTTCTGGTCCTGATTGTCGAACAGACCTTTGAGCTGAATCGTGCCGGTGTTCGCGTCGACGGCGTTATCGACGAAGCTCAGCTTGCCGTGCACATCGGTTTTATCCGACGGCGCGACAACCTCCACCGCCAGTGGATGCGACCCCATGTTGTTTCGCACGATCGCCAGCTGCTGTTCGGGCAGCGCGAAGTCGACATAGACCGGCTTGACCTGATTGATCACCACCATCGCGGTATCCGCGTTGGCCTTGACGATATTGCCCTGGTGCAGAATGAGGTTGCCGGTGCGTCCATCAATCGGCGAAGTGATGCTGGTGTATTCGAGGTTTAGGCGCGCGGTTTGAACATTCGCCTCGTCCGCCGCAACGGTCGCCGCGATCGCCTCGTACTTCGAGCGGGCCTCATCGTATTGCTGACGCGATCCGACGCCCGCCTTGAGTAATGTCTCATAGCGACTGAAATCATTGGCGAGTTGAATTTTCTGCGCTCTGTCGCGATTGAGATCCGCCAGGGCCTGGTTGAGTGCGGCCTCGAACGGCCGGGGATCGATAGTGAACAGGAGGTCGCCCTTGCTCACTTCCTGTCCTTCCTTGAAATGGACCTGCGTCACCTGACCGCTGATCTGCGATTTGATTTCCACCGTCGAATACGCTTCGACGCGGCCGATCGCGTGAATTCGCTGCGCCACGGTTTTGCGAATGGCCTTTGCCACCAGTACCGGCACCGGGCCATGGGCGCCAAATCCTGGACCTGCTTCGCCGCCATGGCATCCGATGAGCCATAGCGTTGCGATAAGCGCCATCGCTAGGGTCCGGATCCAAACGGATCGCAACCCTGATATGTCGCGAGCACCGCAAGGCAGAACCTTGCGCATGCGTAAACCACGCCGTTTCTTCAAGAATTCGCCCTTGACGATCGAATGATGATTGGAGATGAGCACGTCTCGCAATTTGTGCAATCCTATCAGGCATTTGCGAAGCGGGTAAAAGGCTTTGTGAACTCCTTAAAGGGCTCTGGTCACCCGGTCCATTGGTCCAAAGCGAATCGCTTAGGCTAATGTCTGCGGCGCGGGAACGAATCAGGAGGAATCATGGCCTTTGCAGACATTCTATATCGCAGCGACGATGGAGTCGCGATCATCACCATCAATCGCCCTCAAGTATTGAACGCATTTCGCTCACAAACCGTCGATGAGCTGGTCGAGGCTTTCAAGCTGGCCTGGGCTGATCGATCCGTCGGCGCGGTCATCCTCACGGGCGCCGGCGATCGCGCCTTCTGCACCGGCGGTGATCAATCGACGCGCGAGGAGGGTGGCTACAAGGGCAACCCGGTGCGCTCCGACCTCGGCCTCGACATCGAGGATCTGCACAGCATCATTCGCGACATTCCAAAGCCCGTCATCGCCGCCGTCAACGGATACGCGATCGGCGGCGGCCACGTGCTGCACGTCATTTGCGATCTGACGATCGCGGCCGAGACCGCAAAATTCGGTCAGGTCGGGCCCAAGGTCGGCAGCGTCGATCCGGGCTTCGGCACGATGTACCTGGCACGTATCGTCGGCGAGAAGAAAGCGCGCGAGATGTGGTACCTGTGCGAGCAGTTCAGCGCCACCGAAGCGAAAGACATGGGCCTCGTCAACAAGGTGGTGCCCGCCGCCGAATTGATGGAAGCGGCGCTCGCGTGGGGTAAGAAGATCGCGTCGATGAGTCCGACCGCGATCAAGCTGGCGAAGGCGTCGTTCAATGCGCCCAGCGAGGAGATTCGCGGCATCGGCGCGGTCGCGCTGCGCGGGCTCTCACTTTACTACGAAACCGAAGAGGCGCTGGAAGGGAAAAATGCCTTCCTCGAAAAGCGCAAACCCGACTTCCGCAAATTCCGGAGGTAGCTCCGTCGATCCGTTCCCCTTCCCTCACGGGAAGTGGTTGACGGTTACGTCTGCCGGCTTGAGCGCCGGATGATTGGCGGGAAGCGGGCACAACCCATCGCTCGGAATCTCGAGCGCCCGATTGAATCGGGCGCGCATGTTCTCCAGCGCAATCATCGCGACCAGCTCGACGATCGCCTTCTCATCGAAATAGCGGCGCACTTCCGCGAAGACCTCATCGGGCACGGTGACGCTGCGCTCGCACATCGCTTCGGCCATGCGCAGCGCGGCCTTTTCGGCGTCGGTGAACAACGCGCTGTGAGCGAAGTTCTCCAGCTCCGCGATTTTCTCGAAGCTGATTCCGTCCTGTCTGCCAACGGCAGAGTTGATATCAATTCAAAATGGGCAGCCGACGATTTGCGCGGTCCGTATGGTCACCAGCCGCTTGACGATTTTGTCCGCGCCCTTGGAAAATTCCAGCGACATCCCGGCCAGCGCGAATCCCCACATGATGCCCGGGCGATGCGCCAGCACCTTCAGCGGGGTCAGTACTTTGCCGACCTGGCGCTTGACCGCCGAAAAAAGCAGCCGCGCGGAAAAACTCGCTTCTTTTTTCTCGAGAGGACGAATTCGCATAATCACTTCTCCTTCAGGCGGCGCGCGCACTCGTCCCGAGGCTGCGAGCCTTGGGACTTCGCGCGAGATAAATTGCCATCGCGATCAGAAGCAGCGTCGGGAGGTAGATGCCGACGACTTCGGTGCCAAGATGGTCGAGTGAGAGCAACCCCGCTTCATGCGAATAGATGTGAAGTATCGAATGAAACAGGTTGGCGATCGCCGCGACGACGACCGCCGCAACGTGGCGACGCGGATCGAATCCCGCAATCAGCAATCCCACTCCCACCGCGATGAAGAACGTTCCGCTGTCGGCAACCAAATGTGCGTTGAAGGGTCCAGTCTCGGGCACACCCGGTACCAGGCGAAAGAACCAGACCGACGGCGCAAAAAACATTTCGATGCCGTTGATCAGCGACAACGCGCCGAGGATCCAGAGCAGAATTTTTATCCACCGCGAAATCGTCATGCGCGCTGCCTCCACCATTTGCGATAACCCTGGCGGCTGAGGTCACCGTGAATCGCGATCGCGAGTGCGACCGCGAGCGCCACTATCGTCAAATCGCGAATCACACGCGCCGGATTCATTCGCGCCACGAGGCAAAGCACGATTCCGATCGGTATTAGCGCGATGGCCGACTCCATCAACACCACGCCGATGATGATGATGAAGCTCGTTGCCCGAAGTTTCAGCGGCCACGCCATGTCAGTTCTCTCCCGGCAGCGTGCCACATAGCGGGTACACAGCATCGACTTCGACAGGACCAAGCACACGCGCCTGACACGCGAGCCTCACGCGCGGATTCATCGACAGGTGGTAGCGTAGCGACACCTTCTCCTTGAGGCTGATTGGAGTCAGATTGTCAGCGCCGTCGGTGACCTTGACCCGGCAGGTAGCGCACAGCGTTCGCGCCCCGCACGCATGCATCACGCGAACGCCATTTTTCACCGCCGCAGCGAGCAGAGTTCCGCCCGCGCGAGCTTCCAGCTTTTTGCCGCTCAGCTGAATCGGCACCACGTCGGGCCGCGAGGCGACTTCGCTCAGGCGGGCGGCAAATCGCGACGCCAGGTCGCCCGGCTGGCGCGCTTTCGCACGCGCGAGTCCCTTGAGGCGGCGCGAGATTTCAGCTTCGGAAGTTGGCGATTTCATTTTTCTTCCCCGCTCAGTTGAGGGCCCTGGCCAGAGCTTTGCGCGCTCGCGCGAGCCGCGATTCAACCGCATGCTCACTCATGGACAGGACACCGGCGATTTCGCTCACCGTCATTTCTTCCAGGTATTTAAGAACCAGTACCTCCCGATGCTCCGATGACAACGAACCGAGCGCATTCTTCAAATCCTGATCGGGCGGCGGCTCGATGATGAGGCGCACGACTTCCGCCGTGTGATCGCGCATCAGCTCACTACGCCGGGCGCGGTTGCGAACGAACGAGACGGTTTTCCGATGCGCGATGGCGCAGGCGAAAGTGAATAGCGAACTCTGGCCGCGAAAAAACGGCAGCGCCTCGGCCAGCGCTATGAAGGTGTCCTGCAAAATGTCCTCGGCATCGGCGTTATTGCCCGGTCCAAGCGCGTGCAGGATGAAGCGATGGACGCGCCCCGAATACGCATCGTAAAATTCGCGCGCCGCCGCGGGGTCACCGCGACGCAGTCGTTCCCGCAGCGAGATTTCGTCGTCGCCCACCTGGTAGTCCGGCGCGGACAGCTTGCGCTCACCTTGCAGCATACGCGATCGCGAACCATCCTCGGAGGTGTTCGCAACCGTTAGTCGCGTGGCGCGGCGCGAATCCGTCGCGCGACCTCAAAAAAAGACCGCCGCTTGAAAGCGACGGTCTTGGTATCGGAGCGACGATGCGCCGACTAGTGGCCTGTAACAGGTGAAATGGTATCAATACTGATTCGATGTGTGGGGTCGCGGTAGGTCCACTTGATGGGTTTGGGGGCGTGATTATAGTGACCGATGTAGCGCTTAAGTTTGCGCGCCAGATGCTTGACCGAGGTGAAGACTCCGCGGGCAATGACATCGCGCTCGATCTTGGCGAACCAGTTTTCTACCTGATTGAGCCAGGAGGAGTAGGTCGGGGTGTAGTGGAGATGGACTTTCGGGTGGGCGGCGAGGAATTGCCCAACCCGCTTGGTCTTGTGGGCCGAGAGATTGTCGGCAATGAGGTGAATCTCCTTGCCGCGCGGCTGATTGGCGACCAGCTCGGCGAGGAAGGCCACGAACTCCTGGCTGGTGTGACGCGCGGCGGTTTTGCCCACCACCGCGCCGCTCTTGGTGTCAAGCGCCGCGTACAGCGAAAGCGTGCCGTGGCGATAGTATTCAAAACCGTGGCGTTCCAGCCGCCCGGGCGACAAAGGCAACACCGGATCCAGCCGGTCCAGGGCTTGAATGGCGGTCTTTTCGTCTACGCAAAACACCGCCGCATGCTGCGGCGGTTTGACGTACAGTCCGATGATATCGGCTGCCTTAGTCTCAAAGTCGGGATCGTCGGAGGCCATGTAGCGTTCGATCCGATGCGGCCTAAGCCCGGCGCGCTGCCACACCCGCGCCACCATCATGTGGCTGATGCCCAGGTGGCGGGCCAACTTGCGGCTGCTCCAGTGGGTGGAGCCATCGGGCGGAGGTCTGCGGGTCCATTCCAGAATTTTGGCTTCCAGCGCCGGGGTTCGTTTCTCCACCGCGCGTCCGCGGTAGTGCGAGTACAAGCCCGCCAGCCGCTCGGCTTCGAAACGACCCTTCCAGCGACTGATATAGTTGGGGTTGCAGCCCAGCACCTGGCGGATGGCCGAATAAGATTTTCCCTCCACCAGCAACAGGATCAGCCGCGCACGGCGCACATCCTCGGCCGGCAAGGTCCGCGAGCGCATCCTATCCCTCAGTTCCGCGCGCTCACTCGACCTCAAGCGTAACTCCCCTTTAGGCATGCCTCATGATACATGAAGCCCATACCAATGTCACTGTTACAGGCCACTAGTTCAGGTGATAAAGCTCGGCGGCATTATCGTGCAGGATATAATTCTTCTCCGTCTCGTTAAGATTCCTGGTGTGCTTCTCCAGAACTTCCTGCGACCACGGCCACGTCGAGTCGCTATGCGGGAAGTCGTTGGCCCACATCAGGCGCCGAATATTGCACATATCCTTCATCTGAAACGCGACCCAGTCATCCTGGAACGTGGTGTAAACGTTCTCGCGGAAATACTCACTCGGCATCTTCGAGAGTTGCGTTCCGGTCATCCAGTAACGATGGCGATCGTAGGCGTGATCCATCCGGTACATGTAATGCGGAACCCAGCCGGCGTCAGCTTCGACGCACACCAGCTTGAGCTTCGGCACCCGTTCGAACACGCCGCCGAAAATGAAGGTGCCAATGATGTCCTGGCATCCGCGAATGATGCCGAGGAAGTTGTTGAGGCGCGGCCCGCGCGCGGTGAAGCTGTCGGCTTTGCTGGTCAGGATGTGGAAGCTCAGCGGCAGCTCGAGGTCAATCGCCGCCTGATAAAAGGGATCGTAGAGAGGATCGTGATAGTCGGAAACCGCGGGATTGCCCGGCATCATCACGCCCTTGAGCCCGAGTTCCTTCATCTTGCGCAAATCGGCGATACCTTCCTCCACCGATCGCATCGCGGTCTGGCCCATCCCGATCAGGCGATCCGGATGCGCCGAACAGTATTCCGCGATCCACAAATTGTAAGCATCGAAACATGCCTTCTTGTAGTCAAAGTCAGAATGATTGCAGAGGAGCATGCCGACGGTGGGGTAGATAATCTCCGCGGCGACGCCGTCGCGTTCCTGCTCCGCCATGCGCGCGTCGGGATCCCATCCGCCGCGATGCATGTCCTCGAATTTCACTCCGCTGACGGCCAGCTCTTTGGCCGGCTTTCCGGCCGCGGCGAGCAGTCCCATCGGTATTGGCCGCTCCATGCCATCAATCACGAACATGTCGCCCATTTTCGGGTCGCGAACCATGTGCGGAGCGCGATCGCGAAACTTCCGATCGCATCGATCAACGTAAGTGCCGGGCGGTTCCGTGATGTGTGAATCGGCCGAGATGATGGGCTTTTGCATCGCGCGCTCTCCTCGATTGGGAAAGTCCCTGACCGGGAATCTGTCTACCATCATTACAAGACGATTGACGGGTTGACAACGCGTGCCCTCCGGCGCGGAAATATCCGCATTATGAGTGACCTACAAAAGCTCGAAGCGATGCGCT
Source organism: uncultured delta proteobacterium (assembly GCA_963761255.1). Taxonomy (GTDB): domain Bacteria; phylum Desulfobacterota; class Binatia; order Binatales; family Binataceae; genus DATGKG01. Next base: position 29,124 of record CAVXGH010000003.1, on the reverse strand, counting down.
TGCCTTTCGGCGAATTACTCGGAATCAAGATCGTAAGCGCGGCGCCCGAACGCGTCTCCGCCGAGATGATGGTGCGCCCCGAGCTGTGCACGAACCCCGCCGTGCTGCATGGCGGCGCGCTGATGGCGTTTGCCGATACGCTCGGTGCATGCGCGACGTTTCTGAATTTGCGCGATGGCCAGGGCACCACCACCATCGAGTCGAAGACCAACTTCCTCGCGCCCGCGCCGGTCGGCACCAGGGTGACCGCCGACTGCGCCGCCATTCATCGCGGCAAGCGCACGATGGTATGGCAGACGCGCATCACCTCGGAGCAGGGCAGGTTGATCGGCATTGTGACGCAGACGCAGATGGTGCTCGATCCTCCGGGGCCGAAGTGAGCCTCGCTACTTGAGCGGCGGGAGGCTTTTGATCGCGTGCGCGGCGGCTGCGAGATAAACCGGTTTCGGATTCAATTCGTATTCATGGATGCATGCCTCGGTGTATTTGATCGCATGTTCATCCGCATTGGCGATCGCGCGATCAACTAACTCCTCGATGCCTGCCTCGGCCACTGCCGGTTGCTCATGCGACGGGATCTGCGTGCCGAAGGCCGCATACAATCCGGCGGAGGCCTGCCATGCGTATCGCGCCGCCGCGCGCGCCGTCGCATCATCTATATAGGGCGACAGCTTGCGCACCGCTCTCGATCCTGTGACGCAATGAATGAACGCGATCACGCCGCCGGTTCCGATCGCATTGTTCACGTACACGCGCGCGAACGTCTCGGTGAGATTGGAGAGGAAGGCCGAAAGATCGCCGCGCGTATCCACCGTCGAAACGACATCGTTGAACGGCTCGAAGCTCGCCAGCGCCCCGATGCCATCGGTCAGGAAGCCGCCGACTTTGCGACGCTCGACTGGCAGTCGCTCGACCCGTTCGATCGCGCGAGAGGGCAGGGCATCGCGCGGTCCGTCGAGGGGGCCGGGCAACGGCTGATAAGTCGCGGCCCAGTATCCCAGGCCTTCCGCGAGTTCGCGCCGACGGGTCTCATTTTCGCGATCGCCGAGTGAGCGGGCGGCGTGCGCCGTGCGAAGGACTCCATGAAACGCCGCTGCGGCGATTCCCGGTGCGAGCCGCGCCACCCATTGGCCGAGAACGACACGCCACGGTGCTTCCTTCAGAGAAGCGTCGAAAAAAGCGATCCAGTCGCCGACGCGATTCTCCTTTCCGAGCGCCTCACGCCAATCAGCTCTGGAAATCCTCGATGCCGCATCGGGATGCGGCTCCAACCGCTTCGCGTAGCGATTCGCCCACTGCATAACCGCGTCAGGGCGATGCATCGCGGCCAGCGCCTCGGCAGCCATCGGACCATGATTCGAAAGACCGCCGCCGAACTCCGGACCAGTGCGCGCGAAAATCGCGTAGGCTTCGTCAATCGAATCGTAGTCGTGATTCATGTCATTCCTCGGCGGGAGTCCGGTGCATCGACATTTCGAAAGTACCCTCTTTATTAACTATGTCAAGCAATCTCTTGCGTAACCAAAGGCAGAAGTTAAGATGAGTGTCATGGAAGCCGACCGTTCAGCCGATCGCATTCTACTGCAGTTGAAGACCACGGGCCCGCAGCCCGCCGTCCAGATCGCCAGGCGACTCGGCGTCACCGCGATGGCGATTCGTCAGCACCTATACGCACTGCGTGATAGTGGCTTGGTCACCTACGAAGACGAGCGCCGCAAGGTTGGACGTCCCGCCAGGATCTGGCGTATCACCGAAAAAGCGCAGGCTCGATTCCCCGACGCACACGCGGAGCTGACAGTCGAGATGCTCGCGATCATCCGCGCGACTTTCGGCGAGCGCGGCTTAGAGCGCTTGATGACCGAACGCACCCGGCTCCAGACCAAGACTTACAGTGAGCGCCTGCGCGCGGCGGGGAAATCTCTCGAGGCGCGCGTGAAAGCACTCGCGAAGATCCGTGCCGAGCAGGGCTACATGGCCGAGGCGGCGCGTCAGCGCGACGGATCCTTTCTGCTGACTGAGAATCACTGTCCGATCTGCGCGGCCGCGACCGAATGCCAGGGGCTCTGCCGGGAGGAGCTGATGCTGTTTTCCTCGGTGCTGGGCAAAGATGTCAGCGTCGAGCGCACCGATCATATCCTTGCGGGCGCGCGCCGCTGCGCGTATCGGATTACGCCGAACACCCCGAAATGAGCGTCGATTCCACTCACCGCGATCAGAGGTGGACCTCGTGCCCGTCAGGCCGCCTCGGGCGGCAGGGTGTAGCCCTTGGGTGCTTCCTGCATCAGTGCGAGCACGTGTCCGTCGGGATCGGTGAAAAACGCCATGTACAGATCGTGATCCTCCATCTTCGCGATGAGACGCGGCGGATGGTGAAAGTGGACGCCGCATGATTTGAGTTCGCTCACCGCGAGCGCGATGTCGGCGCAGCGGAAGTAGATGATCGAGCTCTTGCGCGCTTCCCCCTCATTGGCGGTTTTTCCAACAACAGACGAACACCGGCGCAATCGAAAAAGCTCAAGTCGCCAAAGCGATACAACTTGCGAAATCCCATCGCGTCGGTGAAAAACTTTTCCGCGCGATCGACATCGCTAACCGCCAGTGCGATTTGCCCGATGTGGCTTAGATCGAGAAGCATCGCGAGTGCCCATCAGCGCGGAATCACCGGCAAAATCAGGTGCGAGGCGCTACTCGGCGTATGGAAAATCGTCTGCTTCGCGGTCCGCAACTCGGAGTCGCCGTCGATGCCGAACGCATGACCGGTGTTCGGATTGCGATCGTAGCGCGGGAAATTGCTCGAAGTGATTTCCAACCGCACCCGATGACCGCGCTTGAAGACGTGGCTCGTCGCCCACATATCGATGGCGTATTCGTAGGTCGTGCCAGGTGTGATCGGAGTGGGGTCGGACAGCGAATCGCGGAATCGCGCGCGCACCACACCCTCGGCAAGATTGTGCGCATAGCCGTCGGGGCGCACGTCGATCAGCTTCACCATGAAGTCGGTGTCCGGCGCCGAGGATGCCGCGAAAAGCTTCATCGACACAGGTCCGGTGATTTCCATCGGCTCGGCGAGCGGTTCGCCGGTATACACCAAAACGTCCCTGCGCTTTTCGACTTCGCCCTGATCGTAGACGCCGGGAGCTAGACCCAGAGTCGTGCCACCGCGAGTCGGCACCGGATCGGCAGGATCGTAAATGTAGTTATCGACAGCCTCGTCTGTATTCGGCGCGGCGAGCGAGAGTGAGCCATCACCGCTCGATGAGTTCGCGCCGCCACGGCTATGCAGGAACACCCTGGTGTAGTCGGTCCGCTTGAGCGGCCATTCCGATTCGTCGCGCCAGCGGTTCTCGCCCATCACGAATAGCCGCACCGGCGGCTCCTCGAGGATACCGGTCGCGAGTCCCTTCAGATGGTGATCGAACCATCGCAGTTGGATTGCGTGCAGCTCGATCTTCGCGTCAGGTCCGAAATCGATCTCGCCCGTACCCTTCGAGGTGGGGATCGCATAGGGCATCAGATGCGCCCACGGCCCCATGATGAGTTTCTGTCCGCGCCGAGCCTCCGGCGTCGCGGCTTTATCGCGCATCGCGGTGTACATCGCGAGCGTATCGTACTGAAACGCGTCGTACCATGAGCCGACGTGGAGCACCGGCGCGTCGATGTTCTCGCATCGATTGCGCAGGTCAGTCTCGGCCCAGTAGCCGTCGTCCTTCCAATGCTTGAGGTAATCGGCGAAGTAGGGCGCGCCCTTGCCGAAGCGTTCCGCCCAGTCGGAAATCGGCAGATGCCGAAACTCCTCGACTTTGAGTGGAGAGATGGGAATGTCGGGGCGCGCGATATAACTGTCGAGGACTTTCCCTTCTTGATCGTAAATTCCCTTGCGCCCCAGCGTATTGCGCGCCATGAAGGTGAAGTAGGTCAGCATCCATCCGAGTTCGAAGACGCCGCGCCGATAGGCGCAATTCTGGAAATAAGTCACCGGACCGGAGACCGGGCACATCGCTTTCAGATGTGGCGGGCGCGTCGTCGCGGCATAGTACTGCACCAACCCGAGATACGACTGCCCGACGGTGCCGACGACGCCGTTGGACCAAGGCAGCGCGGCGGCCCATTCGATGGTGTCGTAGCCGTCGAGCGCCTCGTGCACGAATGGATAGAACTCGCCCTCGGAACTGAAGCGGCCGCGGGTGTCCTGCACCACCAGCACATAACCGCGAGGCGGAAAATAATCCTTTTCCGTGAGCGCGAGGTCCTGGCTCTTGTCGTAGGGCGTACGCATCACCAGGACGGGAAATTTTCCCGGCGCGTCGGGGCGGTAGACGTCGGCATAAAGCGTGATGCCGTCGCGCGTGCGCATCGGCATATGACGCTGGACTGTCACCTTAAATGTTGGTTCGGAATGGTTGGCGCTCATGGCTCACCTCGTCGGAGAAGATCCTTCATAGAACTAAACCACCAGAAACGGAAGCGCAGTCAGGTTAAGGAACTGGCTCGACTAACGGTTTGTAGAATCGCCCGCATCTCGGCTAGGTTGCGAAGATCGACGGGGACTCGTTTGGAGGCAATATGGATCAGAAACTCCAGCTCGATATTTACCGCAAAATCGTGTTGAGCCGGCGGCTCGAAGAGCGCGTCGCCGAACTCATCAAGGCCGGCCAGGTCGGGGGCTTTATGCATCCCGGCGTCGGCCAGGAGGCGCTCCAAGTCGCCGCAATCGCGACCCTGCGCAATGACGACTACCTCTTATATGCGCATCGCGGCGTGGCCTATTGGGTCGCGCGTGGCATCCCGCTGGAGAAGGTGCTGTGCGACCTTGCCTGTCGCGAGGGCGGCACCAATCGCGGCAAAGGCGGCGTGATGCGCGTGGTCTACCCGAAGCTCGGCGTGCTCGGCGAGAGCGGCACGCTAGGCGGATGCTTCACCATCGCGACCGGCGCGGGCTTGTCGATCAAGGTGAAGGGCGAAGACAAGGTGGTGCTGTGCTTCTTCGGCGACGGCACATCGAATCGCGGCACCTTCCACGAGAGCGTCAATTTTTGCGCCGTGCGCAAACTGCCGGTGGTCTTTCTGTGCGAGAACAACGGGTGGGCGGTGTCGATGCCGACCGAGCGTTCCACCGCGTGCAAAGATATCGCCTCGCGCGCGAAGGGCTACGACATCCCCGGCGTCATCGTCGACGGTAACGATCCCGAGGCGGTGTATGACGCGGTCGCCGCGGCGGTGAAACGCGCGCGAGCGGGCGAGGGTCCGTCGATCGTCGAAGCGAAGACGTATCGCTTGTGGGGCCATTGGATCGGCGATCCGGAAAGCTATCGCTCGCGCGAGGAAGTCGAAATGCGGTGGCGCAAGGATCCGCTGCCTCGCTACGAGCAGAAACTGACCGACGCGAAAATTCTTAACGACTCGCTCAAGGCGCGAGATCGAGGCGGATGCGAAGGCGCAGATCGACAAGGCCTGCGAGTTCATGCGCGCGCAGCCGTTTCCCAGGCCGGAGACCGCGCTCGAGGACGTCTTCGCTAACACGGTGTCATAAGAAATGCGAACCATCACCTATGCTCAGGCGATCAATGAAGGTCTCGCCGAGGAGATGCGGCGTGACAAGTCGGTCATCTTATATGGCGAGGATGTGGCGAATTTCGGCGGCATCTTCCGCCTGACCGCCGGCCTCAAGGAGGAGTTCGGCGACAACCGCGTCTTCGACACGCCGATTTCCGAAAATGCGCTGGTCGGCGCCGGCGTCGGCGCGGCGATGACGGGGCTGCGGCCGGTGGTCGAACTGCAGTTCGCCGACTTTCTTTTCACCGCGTGCGACGAGGTCGTGCTGAAGGCCGGTATGTGGCGCTACGGCCACGGCGGCGCATATACAATTCCCCTCGTCATCCGCTGTCCTTCAGGTGCGGCCGGAGTCGGGCCCGAGCACGGCCAATGTCCCGAGGCGTTTTTCATGCACGCGCCCGGGCTGAAAATCGTTTCGCCCTCGACGCCAGCGGATGCGAAAGGGCTGCTCAAAAGCGCGATTCGCGACGACAATCCGGTGCTGTTTTTCGAGCATAAACTTTTGTACGCGACCAAAGGCGAGGTTCCCGAAGGCGGCGACCATCTGGTGCCGCTCGGCAAGGCCGCGATTCGGCGCGAGGGCGATGCGCTCACGCTGGTCGCCATCTCGAACATGGTCCCGAAGGCTCTCAAAGCGGCCGAGCGCCTCGCCAAGGAGGGGCACAATGTCGAGGTGATCGATCCTCGCTCGCTGGTGCCGTTCGATCGCGCGGCGATTTTCGATTCGGTGAAGAAGACCGGCAAGATCGTCGTCGCGGAGGAAAGCTACAAGACGCTCGGCATCGGCGCGGAGATCGGTGCGATGCTGCTCGAAGAGGCGCTGGAATATCTCGATGCGCCGATGAAGCGTGTGGCGATGCCGGATGTGCCGGTGCCGACCGGCGGCAACCTCGAACAGTTCGTCATACCGAATGAAGAAAAAATCTACCAGGCGTGCCGCGAGCTCTTGAAGTAGAGGTCTGATTCGCATCCGGCGAGCGAAGCTATTCTCGTTTGTCATTCTGAGGCAAGCTTGCGCCGCCGAAGAGCCTCGGAAGAGAGTGGGCGTCAAATGTCACTTCAGCATTCGAAGGCGCAGCGGTCGGGGTGGCTGGTATACGCGTGCTGAAGTGACGAGCGGTGATTAGGCGCGTCCGAGGTTCTTCGGCGGCGCAAGCTTGCCTCAGAATGACAAGAGAAGGGCGCCGAGAATTGAATGAATATAGTGACAAGAAAACCTACGAGTTGTTAATGGCATGGCGTTCGTAATTCAGATGCCGAAACTCGGTCATACCATGACTGAGGGAACGGTTATCCAATGGCATAAGCGGCCCGGCGAGAAAATTCGCGAAGGCGAATCGATCCTGACCGTCGAGACCGACAAGGCGCAGGTCGAAGTCGAGGCGCCCACCGCCGGGGTGTTCGCGAAACTCATCGCTGCTGAGGGTCTCGTCGTGCCCGTCGGAGGACCACTCGGCGTCATCACCGCGGAGGGCGAAGCGGTGCCCGCCGAGTTCGATGGTGTTGCGACTTCGGCAGCCCCTGTTGCGGCTTCGACGGTTCCTTCGGCATCGAAGGTGGAACCGGCGCCTCAACGCGGCGCATCGAAGAGAGTAATCGCGTCGCCGCGCGCGAAGCGAATGGCTGCCGAACGCAGCGTCGATCTCGCGAGCATCGTCGGAACCGGCGCGGATGGCATGGTCACCGAAGACGACGTGAAGCGCGCGGCAGAGCAGGGCGCCTCGGCGCCGACTGCGCCGGCAGCGGCCTCGGCTCCCGACGCTGGAGCGCTTACACCGTCGCGGCGCGAGAAGCTGACCCGCATCGAGGCCGTTGGCGCGCGCAACCTGACCGCGAGTTGGAACGCGATTCCGCATTTCGTGCAGATGGTCCGAGTCGATATGAGTCGCGCCATCGCCGCGCGCAAATCGATCAACGACGGCGGCGCGAAGGTCGGCATCACCGATTTGATCCTCGCGGCGACGGTTCAGGCGCTCAAGGAAAATCCGCGCATCAACGCCAACTATGATAACGGCGAAATGCTCATCTTCGATCGCGTCAATCTCGGGGTCGCCGTCGATACGCCCGAGGGCCTCGTCGTGCCGGTCATCCACGATGCCGACCGGCTCGATATTGCGGGGCTGAGCGCGCGTGTGGCCGAGGTCGCGGAGCGCGCGCGCAATCGGCAGCTTCGGCCAAGCGACCTTGAAGGCGCGACGTTCACGGTTTCGAACCTTGGCGCATACGGCGTTGAGAACGGCACGCCGGTGATTTTTGCCCCGCAAGTCGCTCTGATGTTCGTCGGCGCGATTCGCGACGAGGTCCTCGCGGTTGAGGGACGCGCGGAAGTTCGCCCCGCGATGCACCTCGCGATTGCGTATGACCATCGCGGCATCGATGGCGCGACGGCGTCACGGTTCACGACCAAAGTTAAAGCGATACTTGAAACAGGCGATTTTGTGGGCGCGCCGAAAGCCCTCGATGCGGCTCCGGTGCGTGCGCGCGAGGTCGTCGTCGAGGCAATCGGCGATTCGCTGCGCACCCGTATCTCGCACGGCGCGATGAATTGGACCTCATCCGCTGAAGATGCCTCGGGTCCCGATCCGGTGACGACGTTCCTTGGCGCATTGGGTTCATGTCTGTTGATGTCGCTTCGACTTGGTGCGCGGGTGCGCAAGCTTAACGTCGGACGCGCATCGGTGGTCGCGCGCTCGAACGAGAAGGGCCACGTCAAAGAAATTGAAATAGAACTTAAAGTTGAAAGTCCGGAGGAAGACGACAAATTGCATCGTCTCATCGAAGTTGCCGAGCGCGGCTGTCATATCCGCCAGCTCATCAAGGATGATGTCGCGCTCAGGCTGAAGGTGTCGCGCTGGCTCAACTGAGATCCCACCGAGCTGGAATGTGCTATTGTTGCGCGCCCAAGTCCTCTTCGAGGGCTTGCGTTCCAGTAATGATGCTTTCGCTCTTCCGACTCGCGCTTTAGTCCCGGAACATCGAGTCGATGGTGTCGTGGTAGTGTTGCTGCACGACCCGACGCCGCACCTTCATCGTCGGGGTCATCTCGCCATTCTCTTGCGAGAATGGTTGCGCGACGAGGGTGAAGGCCGCGATCGCTTCGACATCGGAAAGCGGCTTGTTGAACTCGCGCAGCCGCGCCTGGAAGAAGGATCGCAGCTCCACTGATTTGACGATTTCCTCGGGAGGCTTTCCTGTGAGGCCTTTCTCTTTGAGCAGGTCTTGCAGATGCTCCATCGCGGGCACCAGCAACGCTGCCAGATGTTTGCGGCGATCGCCGAAGACACATGCCTGCGAAATGTATTGATCGGTGACGAGCTTCGTTTCGAGGTTGGCGGGTGAAATATTCTTGCCGCCCGACAGCACGATGATTTCCTTCTTGCGATCGGTGATCTTGATGAAGCCATCGCTGTCGATTTGCGCGACGTCGCCGGTGTGCAGCCATCCGTCGCTATCGATGGTTTCCGCGGTTTCCTTGTCGAGCTTGTAGTAGCCCTTCATCACATTGGGGCCGCGAACCAGCAGTTCGCCGTCATCGGCGGTCTTTGCCTCGACGTGCGGAAGATGTTGCCCGACGGTTCCAATCCTGGTGCGACCGGGTAGCAAGTTCACCGATACGATGGGCGCCGCTTCGGTCAGACCGTAGCCCTCGATGAGAGGAATGTCGGCGGCCGCGAGGAAGTGGTAAATCTCGGTCGGTAGCGGCGCGCTTCCGGAAATCAGGTAACGCAGCCGGCCGCCGAAAACACTGTGGATGCGTTGGAATACCAGCTTGCGATAAATCGCCATCTGCATCCCCAGCAGCGGCGGCATCGGTTTTCCCGTGTGGCGATATTCGGTCGCGCGCTTGCCGGTCTCGATCGCGAGGTGGAAGAGCCTCTGCCGCAGTGGCGGGCTGCTCCGCACCGTCTTCTGCACCCGATCGTAGATGGCTTCCAGCAAACGCGGCACCACTAGCAGGAGGCGCGGTTTGATCTCCTGCAAATTGGCGGGAATCTGCGTCAGGCCCTCAGCATATGCGATCTCGCCCCCGCCGAGCATCACGGTGTAGTAGCCCGCAGTGCGCTCGAATGAATGCGCGACCGGCAGAAACGAAAGGATGTTGTCGCTTTCGTTGACATCGAGGACTGATACCGCGTCCTCAGCATTCGAGAGTAGGTTGCCATGCGTGAGCATCACGCCTTTCGAGGGACCGGTCGTCCCCGACGTGTAAATGAGAGTCGCGAGATCCTCGCGTTTGCCTTCGATGACCGAGGCCGGCGCGTCGCCGCTGGCGGAAGCGAGCGTCATCACACGAGGCGTTCCGTTGGAGGCCGCTTGATCGGTCGCGTCGGGATGCAGCGCGATGATGGCCTCGATGCCGGGAATTGAGCCGCCCAATGCGATGACCTTCTGCACCATGTCATCGCCGTTCGCCGCGATGATGCGCGCGCCCGAGTCGTTGAGGACATGGCGATGCTCCTCGGCGCCGCTGGTGGTGAATAGCGGGGTCGTCACTGCACCGAGACCCAGCGCAGCCTGATCGACGATCACCCATTGTGGCGAATTGTCCGAGAGTATCGCGACTCGATCGCCCGGCTTGATGCCGTTTTTAAGGAGGCCCGCGCGCAACTTCCCCGCAGCCTCGGAGATCGTGCTCCACGAGAAATCGCGCCAGACCTTGTCGCGCTTCTGTTTGAGCAGAGCGCGCGAACCATACTTGCGTGCCTGATGGTCAAAGGCTTGGGCTAATGTGGCGAAATGCTCCATTACTCAACGGCCTCCCGATCCATGGGTGTTCTAGCCGAAAGCCGCGGCGCGGCAAACCCTCGTCATAGGTTGAAACCGCGATAATCAGGCGCGGTTCAGTGGCGCGTAACGTGACATCTGCGCTCCTGTTGAATCCGATGGAGCCAGCGCACCTTGCAAAAGGGCGCAAACACTGGAAAATAGTGCCGCGACGTTGCTACTGTCCGTTAGCCGGATTTCGCAGATGCCATTTTACTTTTCCGGATGCTCACGCACAGGCGCAGGTCGCGGGAATCTCAATTCACAAATGATTGGTTACATAAAGCCAGCGACCCTCGCAGGACTCGCTGCGCGAATAGATATGACGACGGCCGCATCGCGGCGCGATAGGGGTGAGACTTAACGATGCTCGAAAAGATGTATTTCCCGCACGACATCTCGACCTTCGGTCCTACGATTGATTCGATCTTCCTGCTCATCTTCTGGATCACGATGGTGACCTGGGTGCTGGTAACCGTCACGCTGGTGGTGTTTCTGTTCAAATATCGCGCGCGCCCAGGACGCAAGGCCGAGTATATCGAAGGCAACAGCAAGCTTGAGATTACCTGGACCACGGCGACGACGGTGATCCTGGTTGCGCTCGCGCTGCTTAGCCGTTCAACGTGGGCCGATATCAAGGAGAATGGGCCCGCCGGCGAGCTCTTCTACAAAGTAACTGCGAAACAGTTCAACTGGGAGATCACCTATCCCGGCCCCGATGGAAAACTCGGCACCAAGGACGATGTCACGGTGGAGAACGAGTTCCATGTCGTCGTGAACAAAGTGGTTCGAATACACCTTGAATCGAAGGATGTCATCCACAGCTTCTTCGTGCCCAACATGCGGCTCAAGCAGGACGCCGTTCCGGGCCGCACCATCGAGGTATGGTTTGAGGCGACCGAGCCGGGTCAGTACGAGATCCCATGCGCAGAGCTGTGCGGCTTCGGGCATTCCGGTATGAAGGGCAACCTCACGGTGCAATCCCAGGAAGACTACGACAAGTGGCTGAAAGACACTTACGCGAATCAATAGCCGTGCAAAATTTCTGGCGAAATTTCTGGTCGAATTTTGGCCCGCATCGCGCGGGGGAGATGGTTGAACGATGAGCAGCACCGCGGCAGTGGAAATACATGGCGCGCACGCCGGGCATCATGAGCTCGGTTTCGTCCGCACCTACCTCTTCTCAACCGATCACAAGATGATCGCCAAACAGTTCCTGTTCGTGGCGCTCTTCATGATGTCGATCGGCGGCTTGATGGCGATGCTGATGCGCCTCGAGCTGGGATGGCCCGAGAGCCAGTGGAGCTTCCTGAGCATCTTTCCGCAGACCCTGGCGCAGGACAACGCCATCACCCCGAACACCTACAATTCGATGTTCACCATGCACGCCACCATCATGATCTTTTTCGTGGTGATGCCGATTCTGGTCGGCACCTTCGGCAACCTGCTGGTGCCATTGATGATCGGCGCGCGCGACATGGCCTTTCCGCTGCTGAACCTGCTTTCGTTCTGGGTCAGCGCCATCGCCGGCGTGATCATGCTGTCCTCGTTCTTCGTGCCCGGTGGCGCCGCCGCGGCCGGATGGACCTCTTACGCGCCGCTGAGCGCCGTGCCGAATTACACCGGCGTCGATTGGGGCCAAAACCTCTGGTGCATCAGCATTATCGTGCTGGGCATCGGCTCGCTGATGGGCTCGATCAACTACATCACGACGATCATCAACATGCGCACCAAGGGGATGACATTCTTCCGCCTTCCGCTGGTCATCTGGTCGCTGTTCATCACCGCGATCCTCCTGCTGCTCGCGCTGCCGGTTCTTACCACCGCGCTGGCGCTGCTGCTGTTCGATCGGATGGCGGGCACGCACTTCTTCCTGCCCTCGGGCGGTGGCGAGCCGCTACTCTGGCAACATCTGTTCTGGTTCTTCGGACATCCCGAGGTTTACATCATGATCCTGCCCGCGATGGGCATCACCTCGGACATCCTGGCGACGTTCTCGCGCAAGCCGATTTTCGGCTATCGCGCGATGGCCTATGCGATGATCGGGATCGCCTTCCTGTCATGGATCGTGTGGGGCCATCACATGTTTCAGTCGGGCATGAATCCTGCTCTGGGAACCAGCTTCATGCTCACCACTATGGTCATCGGAGTGCCGTCGGCGATCAAAACCTTCAATTGGCTCGGCACACTCTACAAAGGGAACATCCACTTCAGCACCGCGATGCTCAATGCGCTGGCCTTCGTCTCGATGTTCGTGATCGGCGGTCTGTCGGGAATCTTCATGGCCTGCACGCCGGTTGACATGTACATCCACGACACCTACTTCATCGTCGCGCACATCCACTATGTGCTGTTCGGCGGCAGCCTGTTCGGTATCTTCGGCGGCCTCACTTATTGGTATCCGAAGATGTTCGGCAAGATGATGAGCGAGAAGATCGGCAAGGTGCATTTCTGGATCACCTTCGTCGCCTTCAACTGCACCTTCTTTCCGATGCATATTCTGGGCATGGGCGGGCACATGCGCCGCATCTATAATCCCCTTCAGTACGACTTCCTGAAGCCGCTGGCCGGAATCAACGAGTTCATTTCAATCAGCGCGCTGGTGCTGGGCGCCGCGCAGTTCATCCTCCTGTTCAACCTGATCTACAGCTACTTCTATGGCGAAGACGCGACGGAAAATCCGTGGCACGCCAACACTCTCGAATGGACCACGCCGGTCCATCCGGGCCACGGCAACTGGCCGGGTAAGCTCCCGGTCGTCTATCGCGGACCCTACGAATACAGCTCGCCGGAGACCAAAGAGGATTACTGGCCGCAGAGCGCGCCGTCGGAACATCTCACCGCGGCGGCGGACTGAGGGTATACTTCTCGAAGTAGTTTCATTTGAACGAAACCCAAAATAACGGGCTGCATCGATTCGCGATGCTGCTCGCGGGCGCGACCTTCGTGCTGATTTTCGTCGGCGGGCTGGTCAAGTCGACCGGCTCCGAGCTATCGGTACCGGATTGGCCGCTCGCCTACGGCAAGCTGATCCCGTCGCTCCAGGGCGGCGTGCTCTTCGAGTATAGCCATCGCGTGGTCGCCGGCGCGGTATCGATCCTGACCCTCACACTGATGATTTGGGCGATACTACGCGAGCCGCGTTACTGGGTGCGCATCCTCGCCGTCGTCGCGTTTGCGCTGGTCATCGCGCAGGCGATCCTCGGCGGCATCACGGTGCTGTTCCTGATTCCGCTGCCGATTGCGATGGCGCATACGGCGACCGCGAATGCGTTCTTCTGCCTGGTCGTGGCGCTCGCGATTTTCACCAGCCCATGGTTCATCGACGTGGCGCCGCAGCAGGAGAGCCCCTCGCGTATCCCGCTCGCGATAGTGGCGGCGATCACTACCGGCGTCATCTATGTGCAAATCCTGATCGGCGCGTTGATGCGGCATCTCGGCGCCGGGCTCGCGATTCCGGATTTTCCCTTGTCATTCGGACAGGCCATTCCGCCGCTCTGGAATGAGTACATCACGATCAACTTCATCCATCGATGCGGCGCGATAGTGGTTACCTGCTTTGTGGCATGGACGGTTGCGCGTGTGCTCGGCGGCCATCGTGATGAAGCCCACCTTCGGCGCCCGGCGCTCGGGCTGATTATCCTGCTCGCCACCCAAATCTGCCTCGGCGCGATAACCATCTGGACTCGGCGCGCGGTGTTTCCGACTACCGCGCATGTCGCGATTGGCGGCGCGGTGCTGGTAACGAGCCTGACCATTACCATTCGCGCGTGGCGGCTGTATGGGATCCGCAGCAGACACGCGATCGCGGAAGTTGCTGCGAGATCGGAAGGGGTCGCGCGCCACGTAACCGCATGAGTGCCAGGAGCGCAATAATCGAGACGCGCCTCGACGCGGCACGGACCCGGACGGCGGAATACCTCGAACTAACCAAGCCTCGCGTCACCGCGATGGTGTTGATCACGACGTTGGCGGGCTACTACCTCGGCGCGGCCGGCGCGTTCGAATCGATCGTAGCGCTGAACCTGCTGATTGGAACCGCGTTCGCCTCGGGCGGCACGCTCGCGCTCAATCAGTACATGGAGCGCGACACCGACGCTATCATGAATCGCACGTGTCATCGCCCGATTCCGGACAAGCGGATTGGCGCGATCGAGGCGTTCTGGTTCGGCACCCTCGCGACCCTCGCGGGCCTCGGATACCTGGTGCTTACCGTTAACTGGCTGTCTGCGGCGGTGACCGCGGCGATCGCAATCACCTACTTATTCGCATATACGCCGCTGAAGAGAGTCTCGTGGAGTTGCAACATCGTCGGAGCGATTCCTGGCGCGTTGCCTCCGGTCGCAGGATGGGCCGCCGCGCGCGGAAGTCTCGGCCTCGAACCGTGGCTGATGTTCGCCATCATGTTCCTGTGGCAACTTCCGCATTCGCTTTCGATTGCGAAGATCTATCGCGCCGATTACGCGCGCGCGAAGTTGTGGCTGATTCCGCTCGATCGCGACAACAGCTATCCGGAGAATCCGGTCATCGTGGTGTCGAGCATCATCCTACTCATCGTCGGTGCGTTGCCGACTATTCTCGGATACACCGGAATCATTTATTTGGTGACATCGCTGGCGCTCGGTTCCGCGATGCTGGCTGCGGCCATCATGTTGGTGCGCGGTCCCGAGACCGCGGCGGCTGCGCGGCGCGTGATGTTTGTGTCGTTGTTCTATCTTCCCGCGGTTTTGCTGGTGATGGTGTTAAATAAGGTCTAATCGAAACAAACCATGCCGACCAACCTCGTAACTCGCGAAGAGCGCACGGAACAGAATCGTAAGGTTCTGATGATCATATTTGCGATTATCGGATTTCTGGTCACGGTGTCGGTGGTCACGATCCTGGTGAAGAATTGAGATGGCGAGCTCCAACGCAGTGGCAGCAAAAGTAAGACCCTTAGTCGCGCCAGCGAAGCGGCCACGCCGTGATTCATTCGATGGCGACGGAGCTACCGAGCCGTTCATCTCGAGTGGCAAGATCGCGATCCTGATGGTGATCGCGAGCGAAGCGATGTTGTTCAGCGGCCTCATCGGTCCGTTCCTCGTGTATAAGGGCGAGGCGGCGTTCTGGCCACCGCCGGCGTTGCCGCGTCTTCCGATCTTTGTCACCTGGATAAACACCTTCGTGCTGCTCAGCAGTGCGCTAACCATGTTCCTTGCGGTGCGCGCGGTGCGTCAGAATCGTCAGCGGGTGCTGCGTCGATGGCTTGGGATCACGCTGATTCTCGGCGCCACTTTTCTCACCATCCAGGGCAGCGAATGGGTACGGTTAATCGCGCATGGATTGAAGCTCTCGAGCGGCACCTACGGCGCGACGTTCTATACCTTGATCGGATTGCACGGCGCCCATGTAACCGCGGCGGTGATCTGGCTGGCGTGCGTGGTTATCTATGCGATGCGCGGCCGCTACGGTGCGAAGAAAGCCCAGCCGGTGGAACTTTGCGCGATGTATTGGTATTTCGTCTGCGCCATCTGGCCGGTTCTGTTTGTATTGGTGTATCTGACCTAGTATCGCGGCACAGGAGTATTTGAGATGAGTTCGAAAAAATTAATCGCGATCGCAACCGGCCTGACTCCGATGTCAATTGCTCTCGCGCCCCGACTGGCCAATGCCTGCGCGGTCTGCGGCCTGGACGGCGACGGGCAAGCCAGTCGCGCATTCAAGCACAGCGTGCTTTTCATGATTTCGGTTCCCTATCTGACGTTCATGATCGTCGGCGGAATTATGTATATGGCGTGGCGCAAACGGCGCCGCGGCGATTCGACGATTTAGGTTCACACAAAACTTGGCATGACTTCCATCAGAGTTCGGTTTCTTGAGGGCAGGGGAGAGACGCTATGAGCGAGGCCGCAGCAGCACTCGATACTCACGTCGAGGGATTCCACGATGAGCTGGAACCCTCCTTAACTCCGGGCAATTCCGGCAAGCTGGGAATGTGGATATTCCTGGCCGGCGACGCGATGACCTTCGGCGCCGGCATCGCCGCGTATGGCGCGCTGCGCTGGTATAACGTCAACTGGCCCGACCCGGCGGACTGGCTCGGCATCACACTTACCGCGGTGATGACCTTCATCCTCATCTGCTCCAGCTTGACGATGGTCGAAGCGTTGTCGAGCGTCCAGCACGGCAATCAGAAACGCATGCAGATGTTCCTCGGGCTGACGGTCCTCGGTGGAATCATCTTCCTTGGATGCCAGGCGTCTGAGTGGCATCACCTGATTTGGGGCGAAGGGCTCTCGATTAAGACCAGCCTCTTCAGCGCGACGTTTTTCATCCTGACCGGCTTTCACGGATGCCACGTGTTTGGCGGCGTGGTCTATCTCGCGACCTTACTGATCAAATCAATCGGCAAGGAAGCCACCATGCACGAAGCGAAGCTGCTCGAGATCGCGGGACTGTACTGGCACTTCGTCGACCTGGTGTGGATTCTGATCTTCACTTTCGTATATCTCATTTGAACCGCGAGCACGGGTGGGAGAACTATCGATGGCAGAAATGGCAGCAGCACACGCACCGCATGGGGCAGTCGAGCATGAAGGGCCTAGCTACATCGCGGTCTTCATATATCTGACCTTACTTACCGCAGCCGAACTGGGTGTGTATGGACTCGGACTTCCGAAGCCGATCATGGTGGGGGCGCTGGTCGCGCTCGCACTCGCTAAGGCGGCGCTGGTCGCGATGTTCTTCATGCATCTGGCGATGGAGCGCAAGGGACTCTGGATCGTGGCGGTGGTCCCGCTGGTGATCATCTCGTTCTGTTACTTCATGTTGCGACCGGACCTGAGCCGGCGCACCTGGGCCAGCCATCCGGAGGATGTGGTCATCGGACATAAGGAACAGCCCAGCGAAATCCTGCCGCAAATTCCGCAGGGCAAAGCGCTCTCCGGTTCTGATCAGCCGGCCGACTCCCAGGTGGGCCAGTCGAAACCCGCCGCGCCGCCTCCGCCGGTCCCGCAGCCATAGCCAGTCTGGTGACATAGCAGGAAACGAATACGCCCGCCGCATCGCGACGGGCGTATCAACATCAGGAGCATAGTGTTTTCGATTTACTCACTCGCGCCGCTCAATGCGATCCTGAACTCGATCGCAACCGTACTCCTGCTCGCGGGTTTCTACTTCATCAAGCAGCGCAACATCACGGCGCATCGGCGATGCATGATCTCGGCGGTATGCGTATCCGCCGTGTTCCTGACCTCATACTTGACATTCCACTATGAGGTTGGCGACGTGCTCTTCACCGGTACCGGGTGGATTCGTCCCGTCTACTTCGCGATTCTCATTCCGCACGTGATCCTCGCAGTCACCATTCTGCCGCTCGCGCTGACCACGCTGTACTTCGGACTTAAGAGCAACTTCACCACGCACAAGCGCATCGCGCGGTGGACCTGGCCGCTGTGGATCTATGTCTCGGTCACCGGCGTCATCGTGTATCTGATGCTCTACCAGCTCTACACGCCAAATCTTCCGCCGCTTCGCTAGCTCATGCCTTTGCGCTGGGACGGCTCGAAACCGCCGCGTGCCATCGCGCAAGGTTCTTCTGCTGCTCGGGTTGGATGCGAATGTTGGTCGGCCGGCCGAAATCGATCCCAACCATCGCGGTGATGTCCGCAATCGTGAAGCGATCGCCCGCGATGTACTGGCGGTTAGCTAACTCTGTGTCTAGCCATTCGAGGCGCTTGAGCGCGGCGTTCTTGCAAATCTCGCCATACTCGGGAACTTGCGGAATGCGGCCCTTGAAGAACGCGCTGGTGTTGCGGAACGCGCCCGCGGTCATGCTGAGGATCTCGAACTCCATCCGCCGATTCCACATCTCGACCACCGCGATGTCCTTGGCGTCGATGCCCATCAGGCGCGGCTCCGGCTGGATGCCCTCGAAGTAGCGGCAGATCGCGACCGACTCGGCGAGCTCGGTTCCGTCGTCGAGCTCCAGCACCGGCAGCCCACCCATCGGGTTAAGCTTGAGAAATTCGGGGGAACGATTTTGCCCCTTGCCGATATCGATTTGCTCGGAAGGAACCGTGATCCCCTTCTCCGCGAGGAAGATCCGGACGCGGCGCGGATTCGGCGCCCCAGTGAATTCATAAAGCTTCATGCTGAACCTCCATCTCAGTTGCAAAATGCAACTGCTGATTTGTAGCGCGGTACAATCGCGAAGGCAAACCCGAAAACCTCACAGCACGCCGCGCCGATCGATTACGCGCCGTGCTTTGAATTCTGTCTTCGGCAGCGTGCCCGGCGTCACCAGGCGGATGCGCGGGCGCAGCTCGCATTGGCGGATGACTTCGGCGGCGATCAGCTCGATGAGCCGCTCACTCTGAGTCTCATGCATAGGGTCGCGGGTCTCGGCGACGATGGTGAAGGTGTCCATCACGCCTTCTTTTTCGAGCACGATCTGAAACTCGTCCGCGAGCAGATCGAAGCCGCGCACGACCTCCTCGATTACGCTCGGAAAAAGCTTCTGCCCACGAATGTTGAGCATATCGTCGGCGCGTCCGACGAAGCCGCCGCGAGCGCGCGCCAGGGTGCGGCCGCATACGCAGCGATCGTAGTCGAGCGTGGTGAAGTCGCCGACCACGAAACGCAACTGCGGCGAACCTTCTGAGTTCAGATTGGTGACGACCGTGAGACCGGGCTGCCCGAGCGGCACCGGCTCCATCGTTACCGGATCGACGGACTCCCAGATCTGCAAATCCTCCTGGACATGGGTGGAAACCGGATCGAGCTTGAGGCCCTCGTGGCAGGTGACGGCCCATCCGCCGGGAACCGCCTCGGTGCATCCGAAAACGTCGTGAAACTCGGCATCCCAGGTTTGCTCGATGCGCCGCCGCGTCGAGGAAATCCCCGAAGCGGGCTCGCCGCCGCAGATCACTTTGGCGATCGAGCTCGAGGTCGGATGCAATCCCGCATTGCGCATCGCACCCGCGAGATGGAGCGAGTAGGACGGCGTCGCAACCAGCAGATTGGGCCGATAGAGCTGGATCATCTGCACGCGACGCTCAGTCTGCACGCCGCCGGGAATCACCGTGACATGCATCAGGTTGAGCGCGTAATGGGTCGACCAGAAGAACACGTGCGGATTGTAGTTGGTGCAGGTTAGCGCGGTATCTCCCGCGCGGATGCCCATCGCATAGAGGGCGCGGGCGCTGGTGCGCGCCCAGATCTCTCGATCGAGCGCGGTGTAGCGGAACGAGCGCGGCGTAGTGGTCGTGCCCGAGGTCGAGAAGACCATCCATCCCTGCGTCGCCCACGTCTTGTCATCGATGGGCGTGTAGCTACCCCATGGCGGATTTTTCGCCACATCGTCGGCCATTTCGTTTTTGGTGGTGACGGGAAATTTCGCGAGGTCGACGACCGAGCGGATGTCCTCGGGGCGCAGCTTCGCGGCATGGAATTTCTCGCGATAAAACGGACTGTAGTCGTGCAGGTAAGGAAGCATCGCGCTCAGTTTCTCGTCCTGGATCTCGCGGATGCGGGTGCGCGAGGCCTTCTCGAATTGCGGCGCCCAGTAGCGCTTCGAGGCGGGTTCATCCTGGCCGCCCATGTATTCGACGAGCATCGCGAGCCAGCGTTCGCGGGAGTCGAGGCGGCGCGTTCTGACGCTCCGTCGGTTAGCTTTTTTCATCGCGCGCGATTGTCACACGACCCCTGAGGCATTGCCATCAGTGGGTTTGTTTTTGCACTTTCGCGCTCGCAGTTCGGCGTCCTGATTTCAAGAAATCCTTGATTTTCTTTAATTATTTGGCTTCGTTTGGTAATTTTCGCCTCGATACTGCGGGCGTCGCAGTGGGTTTGTTTTTGCAATTTTCCATTGCGCACTCGCATTGAGCCCAGCCGCCGAGTGGCTTTGTTTTTGCGGTTTAGTTTCGGTGCCCACTGAGTTCCTTCGCGCGGCGCTAAGGACGAACTTTCGCTGGCGCTCGGGTTCGTTTCCGCACCTTCGACCTCGTACTTTGATGCGCTGTTTTCAAAGAGTCCTTTGTTTTGCTCGATTATTTGGCTTCGTTTGGTAATTTTCCCTGTCACCAGCGCGGTCACCTAAATGGGTTTGTTTCTGCAATTTTCTTGCTTAGGATTTCGCCTTCTTCGAAGTCTTCGACTTGCCGGAACTGTTGAGGGCGATCGCCTCGCGGATGAGATCCTTGAAGGAGGTCTCATCAACCTTTTCTCCCTCGTGGATGTCGATCGCGCGGCGTACGTTCCCCTCCAGACTCGAATTGAAGAGATGGGCCGGATCCTTCAGCGAGGCGCCCTTGGCGAAGGTCAGCTTTACCACCTTTTTGTAGGATTCGCCGGTGCAGATGATGCCGTCGTGCGACCAGACCGGCGTGCCCATCCACTTCCACTCCTCGATGACGTCAGGGTCCGCTGCCTTGATGAGCTTGCGCATTCTACTGAGGGTCTTCCCGCGCCAATCTCCGAGTTCGGCAATTCTGTTCGTGATGAGTTCCGACGCCGACTGAGTAGAATCCGACTTTTTCATGTTTTCCCTCCCGGAAGTTCCAGACTCATTCGGGCGCGGCACCTCCATAGCAGGACTCATTGTGACGAGGCGAAATGCGCGACCATAACCTCTCAGTATTTTCTCTTCCGGTTCGAAAATCTATGGCGGAAAAAGGACAGGGGTGAAGTCGCTGCGGACTTTTCGGCTATCCCGCCTGATATTTGAAGTCTATCAGGTAAACATTTTCGCCCGGGCCATGCTTCGCCACTTTGAGAAGATCAACAACACCGAGGAAACCGGAGCGTACCGCGAGCGTCGGAGTGATATCAGAAAGTGTGATCCGTTTAATCGAGGTCACTTCGATAAAGCCCTCGCCGAGTTTGTAATGTCCGCCGACTTTGACATGCGGCGCCCGCCAAATCCTGACGCTACAGGTAACCTCGCCGCGCATGACAGGCTCGCGCAGTCGCTTGGTGAATGTCATTAGCGTCGATCCAGGAATCGAAAAGGGGCGGCGTGCATTGATGCGCGCCGCCCCGACTAAGAATCCTAAGGCACAGGCTAAAGCCTGTGCCACTTCATCAGTCCTTCAAAAATGCGTTGATCGCTTTGCAGAACGCGTCGTTCTGCTCGTAGGGAAGCATGTGGCCGGCTTCCGCGATCGTCTGCTCCTTCGCTCCCGCGATGCGCTTGGTGAACTCCTTCGCATAGACCGGAGGAATCAGCTTGTCGGACGCGCCCCATAGCACGAGGGTCGGTGACTTGATGCGATAGGCGCGCTTCTTTAGCCCGCGATCCGGAATCGGCCACAGGAATTTGCTCGCGGTCGAGAACCGCTTCACGCGCTCGACGTACATCGCTTCGAGCTCCTTGAAGTCGGTCGGAATCGCGCCAAAGGCCTGCGCCATCGGGCTTTTCGGATCATGGAACATCATCGGTGCGATCTCGTCGAGCTTGGCCGCGAAGAGATCAGGAATCGGATGCTCTTCGAGCCAGAATCCCGCAGGCGAGACCAGCACCAGCTTTTTCGCGCGGCTGTTGTCGAGCGCGGCGACTTCCGCCGCCAGCATCCCGCCCATCGAATGGCCCACGAGGTTGGCGGTCGGGATTTTCAGCTCGTCCATCAGCTCGTGATAGAACAGCGCCGCGTCGATGACATCATCGATGTGCTCACTGCCGGTCGATTCGCCATAGCCCGGGAAATGCGGGGCATAGACCTTATGCGTTTTGCCCAGCTCTTCGAGGAACGGATCGACGCCGAAAAAGCCACCCGCGCCGTGGAGGAACAACAGCGGGTCGCCGCTGCCGAATTCCCACATCTCGATCGAGAACTTACCGCCGAGAACTTGTTTGGTGGTTTTCATTACTTCGCACTCCGGGTCTCGGCGTTCGCGCCGTTGGGGCGCGCATGGCCATTGGTATGCTTCGGCACCTTGAGCTCGAAGTCAACCGGCGCGGGAATCGCGCGCTCGGAAGCGGGCATCGGTTTCGCCGACCATTTGTCTTCGTGATCACTCCAGAGGTCGCGCAGGTACGGCATGCACTCGCGCGCGAACAGCTCGGTGCTCTTGCTGACCAGCTCCGGCGGCATCGAGCCGAGTTGCATCAGCATCATGAGATGGCCGCAGTTGAGCGACTTCATCGCCTCGCGCAGGCGCTCACGCACAGTCTTGGGCGAGCCCGCGATGACGTAGCCCTGATCGATGAAGTCCTTCCACTTGAGGCCTTCGCGACGGAGCGCGGCTTGATCGCCAACCTGGCCGAGGATGCCGGCCTTGATGGTTTTGACGGTGCGATATCCGGGCGCATCGGCGAAGCCGTCGTACACGTGCAGGCAGCGGTTGTAGAAGTAGTCCATGTGCGCGGCATAGTCCTTCTCCGCCTGCTCGTCGGTCTCGGCGACGGCGACCACCTGCGCAAATCCCATCGAGTAGGGATTGAGCGGCTTGCCCATCTTCGCCATCACGTCCCAGTAGCCGTCGGCGACCTTTTTGCCCGCGATGTACCCGAAGTAGGAAAGGAAGCTGTAGTTGTAGTCATTGCGCGCGCAGAAATCCCAGGTCTCGACCGAGCCGCCGCCCGGAATCCAGATCGGCGGATGCGGCTTCTGGATTGGCTTCGGCCACAGGTTGACGTAGCGCAGCTTGGTGTACTTGCCGTTGAAGGAAAACATCTCCGGTTCCTTCCACGCCTTAATGATCAGATCGTGCGCCTCGTAGTACTTCTCGCGCAGGGTGGCGGGAATTTCGCCGTAGCAGAAGTTGGTGTCCATCGAGGTGCCGACCGGGAAACCCGCGACCAGGCGGCCGCCCGAAATGACGTCGAGCATCGCGAATTCCTCGGCGACGCGGATCGGCGGATTGTACAGCGCGATCGAGTTGCCGAGCACGACGATGTTGGCGTTGCGGGTGCGGCGCGAGAGCGCGGCCGCCATGATGTTCGGCGAGGGCATCATGCCGTAAGCATTCTGATGGTGCTCGTTGATGCCGAGACCATCGAAGCCCATCCGATCGGCGAACTCAAGCTGGTCGAGGTAGTCATTGTAAAGCTTGTGGCCGACTTTGGGGTCGTACAGGTTCTGCGGAATATCAACCCATACGCTGCGGTACTTGTCCTTGAAGTCCTCGGGCAGGTACCGATACGGCATCAGATGGAACCAGGTAAATTTCATATGCTCTCCTTCGTATGCTTCCGCGGCGCGTGGCCGCCTTCCGCTCAGGCCTGCGCCGCGGCGGCTGCAACTGGTTGAACTGCTTTCTCGTTCGCTTCCCTATTTTTACTGGCAAAGGCTTTGGCCGGTGCCTTTCGTCCGTTGCTATTCCCGTTTTCATTGTGAGCCGCGAGCGCCTGCGCCGCGCTCAGATGAAACTCGAAGGCGCGCTCGACGAAGTTTTCCGGGTTGAGTCCAGTGAGCTCGCGGAAGGTATTGTCCTGGCCAGTGAGCATGAATGCGCCATTGAGGCTGGCCCACATTACCGATGCGGTCGTCGCCAAATCCATTACCTTGGGGATAAGTCCGAGGTCATACACGCGCCCGACCGCCGCCTGCCATTGACCAAACGCTTTATGCCCCAAGCTGAGCACCTGGTTGTAATGCTCGAACTCGGTCTTGCGCTTGAGGCGCTTGCGAATCCGCGCATAGCCGACCGACTGATGAATCAGGAACAGCTCGCGCGAGTTGTTGAGGTATTCGATGTACGCGCGTGCCATCGTGCGCAGCTCGGCCAGCGGATCGAGGCGGGACGCCTGGATAGCCGCATAGCGGGTGGTGAGTCCCTCGATACGATCAGCGGTGAGCTGGAGGAAGAGATCATCGCGGGAATGAAAGTATAGATAGATGGTGCCGACGGCGACCTCAGCCTGCTGCGCGACCATTTCGATAGTGGCGCTTTCGAGGCCATGCTGCGCGAATACGGATGCGGCGGCCTCGAGGATAGTCTGTCGGCGGGCGCTGCGTTCGCGCCGTTTACGTTCTTGGACGCTCATTGATTAGCGAAAACTGAATGAAGCTTCAGTTATTGAACTTCAACTCATAGCGCCGAGGATGGTATGTTGTCAAATCACTAAGGGACCCAGCTTCAGCAACAATCTTGAGGGTCCGCGACCTGTCGCAGTTTGATTGCAGGCGTTTGGACCTTCTTATCGATGGATAGCGAGCAGAAAACAGATCGGTTCTTCGCTGCCGACGCATCGCGCCCGCACGATGCGAATCGCCGAGGCGGCTGGGCGTTCGTCGCGTCCGTCGCGGCGCATGGGCTCGTCCTGGCTGCGCTCGTTCTTCTGGTGCCGGCAATCGAGCGGCCTCATCACGATTGGGTGGTGGCATACTTGGTGGAGTTCGACCAATCCGGCGGAGGCGGGAGCGAAGCCAGCGCGGGCGATGCCCGCGCCGGCTCCGCTCCCGCTGCGACGCATAATGGGACCACGGCGGCGATGCCGCCGACGTCCCATCATGCGCACCATCGCGCCTCGCATACGGAGGCTCCGCCTCCGCGCGCGGCGCGGCAGATGGCGGCAATCGCGGCATCGCCGGTTCCCGGCGACGCCGCGATTGCCGCCCGGAGCGAACGAGCGTCAGCCGCCGCCTCGGCGGCTGACGCTCGCTCTGGAGCGGAGGTTGCCTCCGCGACCTCCGGCGGATCATCGGGCGGGCTTGGTGGAGGAGGCGGAAGCGGCGGCGGTAATGGTTCCGGGTCCGGTTTCGCTCACGTTGCATACGGCCAGAATCCAGGTCCCAGCTATCCGATCGAGGCGCGGCGGCGAGCCGAACAGGGCACGGTGCTCCTGCGCATCGAGGTGGGCGCCGATGGTTCCGTCGAACGGGTGGAGGTGGCGCAATCTTCCGGTTTTGATTCGCTCGATGAGAGCGCGGTGGAGACGGTGCGCACGCGATGGCGCTTTGTGGCGGCACGGCGTGACGGACTCGCAGTCGAGAGCTGGTGTATGGTGCCGATCCGATTCGCCTTGACCGAGGCAAGCGCGAACTAAACCTCCGATTGGGGTTCGCGCCTGTTCGATTTCCTTCACGAAGCATTTTTGGGTTTGGAAAAACCCGTGCTATAGACCAATTCAAAGCGTCTATGGAATCGGGGGTTAGGGACAATGGCTGAGCAGACGATGATGAAGAAGGGATTAGCGATTCTGGCGGCGGCGCTTTTTGTCGGCGCGCTTTTCATACCGTCCAGAGCCGGTGCGATCGAGGTCAAAAAGCTTTTGCCGGGAGGCCAGAGTGCGGGCGGCGGAGGCGGCGGAGGAGGTGGCGGCGGTTCCGCGCCCAATCCGATGAGCAAGGCGCAGCAACAGGCTCTGCAGGACGCCATCGCCAGTGACTCCGAGCAATACCTCGATCAGGAAAGCGAAAAGAAGTCATCAGGCGAGGATTACGTCGATCTGGAGCACGCCAAACCGCATATTTTTCCAGCGGGAAGCAATGTGACGGTCAAGCTCGAGGCCCCGGCTTACAAGGCCAAGGCCAAGCGGTCAAGCGAGCAGAAGGCGTTGGTGTTCAAGTACAAGGCTCAAGGTAACAAGTACATCCTCGATGGCGATCCGAAGTGGGAGGACGTGGCGGCAAACGCTAAGACCAAGTAGGCGATGCCAGGGTCACCCGAGGTGGCGGGGTCGCGGTCGGCCAGTGATTTATAGAGTCCGAGGCGATCCCCGACCACGACCAACGCAGCGCCGAACGCGACACCCGTATCGCCTACCATCTGGTTTGCGAGCTGCTGGAATTTTTCCGGGTCGATAGCCGTCGCGTTTTTTCTCCATCCGTTAGCTTAAACGTACGGGAGCACTGGGGTATCGGCGTTGAGCAACATGCCGCCGATCATTTCGAGGGTTTTGCGTTGCGACACGATATGCTGGCACCAGGTTTCCGCGTCGCGCAGCGCACGATCGAGCGGGCTGCGCTCTGCATAGATCGCGGCTGAGCCGACCGCGTCATAGAGCATCCGAATAATGTCGCGGGCCGCATGTGCCGCATTCACGCGCGAGAGCCACGCATCGGCGCGTTCGCGAACATTCGGCTGTTCGTTGTTTTCGAGGCGCTTCCATTCATGATCCATCGCGGCGAAGACGTACGCGCGGGCCGCGCCCAGCATCATCTCGGCATCAGCGATGACGGTCTGAATGCGTGCGAGGTTCTTGTAGGGCCGTCGTCCCGGCATTTCGACTTTGTTTCCCATCAGCTCGGTGACGTAATCGAGCGCCGCGCGTGCCGCCCCCAGCGGAACGCCGGAGACCTTGGGCAGGAAGTTGGTAGAACGCCGCCACAGAATTCCCTCCCGCCGTGCGGGCGGACGCAGGTTGAAGAGAAATCGCTCAGGGACGAAGAGATCCTTAACGCGATAGTCAGAGCTGCCGGTACCACGCATTCCGGTGGTATGCCAGTTGTCGACCACCTCGACATTCGAGGACGGCGTCAGCATGCCGCAGGTCACCGGCGAGCCCTTGGACTTCATCACCGGCGCGCCCTTCTCATAGAGCATGCAACTAAGTCCCACCACGTCGGCATGGCTAACCCCCGAGCCGAATGACCACTGACCGGTAACGCGAAATCCACCCTCGACGCGCTCGGCATGGCCGGTGGGCAGGATGCTTCCCGCAGTGGACATGTCGAGGCGAGGATAAATCTCGCGCGCAGCGGCATCCTCGAGATAGCCGGCGAAAAATCCCGAGTCGCATCCGATCATCACGCACCACGCCGCCGAGGCATTGGCTTTCGCGAGTTCCTCGATGACTTCGACTTGTTGAGTAGGGCTAAGTTCGGGACCACCCCATTCTTTGGGCATCATCAGGCGGAACATTCCGGCGTCGCGCAGGCGCGAGGCGACCTCCGACGGAAGACGCCGCGTCATGTCGATCTCGGCGGATTTTTCCTTCAAATATCCGGCCAGGGCGCGCGCATTAGCATAGATGTCGGCGGCGCTCATTGGGGTGCCGGGCTGCGGATGTGACTTTAGAGTTGCCGCTGATGCCATCGTGCGATCTCTCCAGAAGGTGCTGCGCCAAGCTTTACTAACTCATCAGGGCAGCGTCCAGCCAGAGGTCACGACGGCGGCCCGGCTGCGATGAGCGCATCGATAGCGTCGGCCAGCGCGCGCGTGGCGAGGGAGAGGTTGCGAATCATCCACGGAATTTTGAGGACCGCGCCCGGATTGCGCACCAGGTAGTTCGCCGCCGCGAGCGGTTTGACGCGGCCTTCTTCATCCGCCATTTCGGCGCCGAAGATTTCGTCTTCGAGCGAATCGATGACGGTGCGCACGATCGCAAACGGAATCCCACGGGCGGCCGCTTCGCCCGCGATCGCCGAGCTTTCCATATCCACCGCGATTGCGCCGCTATGCTGCTTCGCGGCGCGCTTTTCTTCAGCACTGGGAATGACGCGCAGAGAGCTGAGGATCGCGCCGGTCGAAGATGCGAGGCCGGCCGCATGAAGGGTGCGCTCGCAATATTCGAGCGTGACCGCATCGACTGGGACCACGTGCTCCGGATGCGCGCTGTCGGCGCGCGCTCGCATCGCGCGATCAGCGATCACGACATCGCCGGGACGAAGGCCTCCTGACAATGCGCCCACGACGCCTGTTCCGATCACTAGGCTGGTCTCAGGCAGGGCGGAAAGCGCCTGACGTGCGATCGCTTTGCTGCGCTTCAGGCCGATACCGGTCGCGACGAATGCCACCTCGCCGCGCTCGGTTCGCGTGCGAAAACCATTGAGCCCCTTGAGGTTCAGTGGGAAGCGATTTTTCAACCGGCGCTTGAGGGGCGAGATCTCGCGCGAGAATGCATAGAAGATGAGAATCAAGGTGGTGGATGCGCTTGAGCGATGAACGCGCTGCAAGCAAAATTGCGCGGACATGAGGCAGGGTCAAGCTGGTGAGCGATAAAATGGAAATTGTGCCGACGTGAAGCGCCTGATCATCAACGGCGACGACTTCGGATTATCGCGCGAGGTCAACGCCGGCATCATCCGCGCACATCGCGACGGCATCCTTACCAGCACCAGCCTCATGGTAGTTGATACAGCCCGCGATGAAGCTGTGGCGCTCGCGAAGGATAACCCCGCTCTCGATGTCGGCCTCCATCTCGTCGTATGCATGGGGCGCAGTGTGCTGCCGCCTGCCGACATCGCGCCGGTAGTCGATGCCCTCGGGCGTTTCTCCAACAATCCGGTGCTGACCGGGATGCGCTATTTTTTCACCCCCGGCATTCGCGCCAAGCTGGTTGCCGAATGCCGCGCGCAAATCGAGCTGCATCTGAAGCTGATTGGATACCTCAATCACATCGACGGGCATCTAAATTTCCACGTGCATCCCGCGATTGCCGATATCGTCGTCGATTTGGCGCATGAGTACCAGGTTCCGTGCATCCGGATTCCGAGCGAGCCGGTTTTAACGACGCTTGCCATTTCGCGAACCCGGCCGCTCGGCCAGCTGCTCGAGGCCATGATATTTCGGGCGCTCTCGCGCCGCGCCCGCCGGATGGCGTCGGAGCGCGGCATCATGTCTTCCGACCGGCTGTTCGGACTCTATCAGACCCACCACATCACCGAGGACTATGTCGTCGGCGTGCTGGAGCGGCTTCCCGATGGCCTCACGGAAATTTATTTTCACCCCGCGATGGATATCGGTGGGACGCCTCCCACGCCGTCATCGCAGCGCGAAACCGAAGTGCTCACGAGCCCGCGGGTGCGTGCCGCGATAGCCGCGCGCCGAATTGAGCTGACCACCTTCGGTGAGCAGGCGCGCGTAGGCTAAAAAGCGGAGGGCAGGCTATGGCTACCACGATCATCCGTCCCGCAACTCGTGCGGACCTCCCGCGCCTGGTCG
>CAVXGH010000002.1:1637500-1649863 GCA_963761255.1 uncultured delta proteobacterium | reverse complement strand
ACCACGAGGATGAGCATGACCTCGGGGCCCCCGAGGGAGTCGAAGAACGCGAGGATCTCGGCCGGCGCGCGCATGGGCATGTGTGGCCTGAAGGGTATTCGGCAAACGTCCCGGGCCGCAACCCTATCCCACGGCCACGCTCGACGGTGAACGTCTCCCGGGCGCCCGGGGGCACGAGGTGCAGGCCCACGCCGTGCTCGGGCGCGTTCGCGGGCCCCATCCAGGGCTCCACGCAGTAGAACGGCGAGTCGTCCGCCTGGGTCCAGGTGACGAACGCGGCGCCGCGCGGCGCCGCCGTGCTCCGACCCCAGGCGGACCGCGACGTCGCCTGGCTGGCCCTTCTCCCCGAAGACGGCCTCGGGGCCCCTGAGCGCGGTGTGGAAGGTGTCGATCAGGTCGGGGTTGTCCATGCGCTCGTTCTGCCGCAGCTTCGGGCCCGGCGACGAGGCGGCCCGCGGCGTCCTGGCGCAGCCTCTTCCCGGCGGCGATCCGGATCAGGTAGTCCCCGCGCGCCGAGCCCTCGCTCCACGGGAGCTTGAAGTAGAAGTGGTGCCCCGCGCTCCAGGGCAGGGGCTCGTCGCCCAGGTTCTCCAGGGTCAGGTTGCACGTGAGGCCGAACGGGTGGAACCGGTACGCGACGCGGAACTCGTATTGGAAAGGGTAGGACGCCTTCGCCTCGTCCCCCGGAACGAGCACGGCCTCGAACCCGCGCGGCGATCCGCGCTGATCAGGCGGAAGTCCCCCTGCCTGGCGAAGCCGTGCATCGGCATCGGGCGGCGCACGCCGCTGCGCGTCGCGCCAGAAGCCGATCTCGCCGCGGTCGAAGGACCGGGCGCAGAAGGGGAACAGGATCGGGTTTCCGCCGCGCACCTTGTGGAAGTCCGCCGAGCGAGGGGATCTCGGGCCAGTGGATGACGTCGCGCACGGACCCGTCGCCCATCTCGATGTTCCAGTTCATCAGGCGCGCGCCCTTCTCGGGCAGCGCCATGAACGTCGATCCGCCCACGCGCCAGCGGATCAGCGTCTGCCCGAAGTATGGTATCTTCTCCATGCCAAGGATGAGGGGCCTGCGCGGCGCGCAATGCAACCCGCCGGAGCGCGCGGCTCACCTGTTCGAGAAGTCGAACTGGATCCGCTCGTGGCCGGTATAGCCGGTCGGGTAGCGGCGGCCCTTGTACTCGATCTCGACGGCGCCGAGCTCGGAGGCGGTCAGGAAGAGGGGCACGTTCGGGAACTCGCGGCGCTCGCCGGCCTGGAGCGGGCCCTGGAAGAGCTCCACGCCGTCCGACTTGCGCACGACCTTGATGCGCACGGGCTCGAGGGCGACGATGGAAACGGTCGCTGGCCGGCGCGGCCGTCCGGACCTCGGACCTGCTCGCGCGCGGGCGCGCGCTGTGCGGCCGCGTCGACGCGGGCGCGGGCCCGAGCCCGCGAGCGACTTGATGATCCAGAACGAGCACGAGGAGCAGCACGACGCCGACGAGCACGATGCCGCCCTTGAACACGAGCGCCGGGTCGATCGGCGGGGCCCTTCGGGCAGGTTCTCGCCCGGGCGCTGGAACCTGCGGTGTGCGGCCGCTGCGACGGGCTCGGGCGCCGGCGCCTCGCCCTGCGGTCTCGCCGCGCTCGTCGGCCGAGGAGATGGCAAGGTCCATCCTGCCCGTAAACCTCGCGGCTGGGCTGGCGGATGCGGGGCTCGCCGCCGCGCAGCGCGGTGTAGTCGCTCAGGATGCGGTCGGACGGGATGCGCAGGAAGTTCGCGTAGCCGCGCAGGAAGCCGCGCGTGTAGATGTCGGTCAGGCCGATGTCGAACTGGTTGCCCTCGAACTTCTGCAGGTACTCGCCGCGGATCTTCGTCGCCTCGGCCGCCTCGCGGATGGATATGCCCTTCTTCTTGCGGGCCTCCTCAAGGCGTTCTCCGATGGTCTGCATGTTCGATCAGTTGCAGGTTTTGCGGGGCAGGGAAAGAATGATTTGTCGGACGGGTCGGCGCCGTCACAGCGAGTCCAGGTCGCCGATGATCTCGCGCGGGCTCGAGCCGTTCTCGGGCCCGACGATGCCCTTCTCCTCCATGATCTCCATGATCCGCGCCGCGCGGTTGTAGCCGATCCGCAGCCGGCGCTGGAGCATCGAGGTGCTCGCGCGCCGCGTGGACTTCAGGACGTCGAGCGCCCTTGAGTACAGCTCCTCGTCGCTGCCCAGTTCGCCGTCGTCCGCCTCCTCGTCCTCCTCCTCGTCCTCGCTGGCCGCGCGGTCGATCTGCTGCTGCACCGCGTGCGCGAACTGGGGCGGGCCGTTGCGCTTGAGGAACTCGACGATGTCGTGGACCTCCTCGTCGCCCACGAAGGCGCCCTGGGCGCGCACGAGGCGCGAGGTGCCCGGCGGCGAGAAGAGCATGTCGCCCCGGCCGATCAGGGTCTCGGCGCCCTTGGTGTCGAGGATCGTGCGCGAATCGACCTGCGAGGCGACCTGGAAGGCGATGCGCGAGGGCAGGTTGGCCTTGATGACGCCGGTGATGACGTTCACCGACGGCCGCTGGGTGGCGATGATCAGGTGGATGCCGGCCGCCCGCGCGAGCTGCGCCAGCCGGGCGATCGAGGTCTCGATCTCCGCCGGGGCGAGGATCATCAGGTCGGCGAGCTCGTCGATGATCGCGACGATGTAGGGCAGGTGCTCCGGGATCTCGAGTGTCGTCGCCCGAGCGGGTCGAGCCGCTGCAGCGAGGCCTGCGCCTCGGCCTGCGGCCTTGGCGTCCTTCTTGCGCGTTGTTGAACCCGACGATGTTCCTGACGTTCGCCTTCGCGAAGATCTGGTAGCGCTGCTCCATCTCGCCCAGCAGCCACTTGAGCGCGGCCGGCACCTTCTTGGGCTCGGTGACGACCGGGATGAACATGTGCGGAAGGCTGTTGAAGATCTTCAGCTCGACGACCTTCGGGTCGACCATGATCAGGCGCACGTCCTTCGGGCTCTTCGAGTACAGGATCGAGGTGACGATCGAGTTGATGCAGACCGACTTGCCCGAGCCCGTCGCGCCGGCGATCATCAGGTGGG
Source organism: uncultured delta proteobacterium (assembly GCA_963761255.1). Taxonomy (GTDB): domain Bacteria; phylum Desulfobacterota; class Binatia; order Binatales; family Binataceae; genus DATGKG01. Next base: position 1,646,812 of record CAVXGH010000002.1, on the reverse strand, counting down.
GCATCTTGGCCAGGTCCGAGACGAGCGGCTTGCCCGAGACGTCGCGCCCGAGCGCGATGGGAAGCTCCGCCTTCGCGGACGACCCAGTCCTCGCTCTCGAGGAGCTCGCGCATGCCCGACCGGCGTCGGGTGCAGGTTCGGCACCTCGACGCCCGACGGCGGCCTTGCCCGGGATGGGCGCGAGGATGCGCACGGACTGCGCGCGCATGCCGAGGGCGATGTTCTTCTCCAGGCCGGCGATCTTCTCGACGCGCACGCCGGGCGCGGGCACGACCTCGTAGCGGGTGATCACCGGGCCCACGTGGATCTCGCCGAGCGAGACCTCGACGCCGAACTCGCCGAGGATCCGCAGCAGGTTCTCCGCGTTGTGCCGGTGCTCCTCGTCGCTGTTGCCGGCCGGAGCGCTTCGCCTGCTCCTTGAGGAGCTTTAGCGGCGGGAACTCGTAGTTCGCGTCGGAGGTCTGCGGCAGCACGACCTTCGCCTTCTTCGGCTCCTCGGGCTTGACGATCGTGAGCGCGATCTTCGGCGCGGGCTCCCGCGGCGCGGCTGCCTCGGCGGACTCGGGCCTGGGCGCCGCCTGCGGCGCGCCGGCGGCGGGCGGGCGCGCCGCGCGGCGCGAGGGGGTCGTCGCCGGGCTTCGAGCACGAAGATCTTCTTCGCGCCCGTCGGGCCGACGGGCGCCGGGGGAGGCGCCGCGAGCGCAGCGCCAATGGCGGCGCGCTGCTTCGCCCGCTCCTCCTTCCGCTTGGCGCTCTCCTCCTGGGCGAGCGCCGCCTTGCGCTGGGCGCGCGCCGCCCTCCACGCCGAGAAGTTCAGCCAATGATCTTCTCGAATCTCGGCGCCGATGTCCTTCGTGACCACGAACAGGAGCGCCGAGGCAGTAGACTGCCGACGAGGAGCAGGCCCGTCCCGAACGGCCCGAGCGCGTCCTCGAGCAGCCGCTGGTAGATCATCCTGGCCGACCATTCCGCCGAGCGCCTTGGGGAAGTAGTTGCTCGCCTTGAAGCTCTCGATCATCGCCATGCAGGCCGGACATCGCGACGACGCCGATCACGACCGCCATGACGCGGGTCGCCACCAGGTGGCGCGAGTTCCGGATCGCGATGTAGGACATCCAGTAGAGCGACATGGGCAGGAGCCACGCGCTGATCCCGATCGTGTAGAAGAGTATCCAGATCGATGTCCGCGCCCATCCACCCGACCCAGTTCTTGCCCGTCGGGGTCGTGGACACGAGTCCGCGGTCTGTCCGGGCTCGTAATTGATCAGCGCCGCCGTGAGGTAGGTCGCGACAACGAAGCACAGTGATCGCCGCCAGCCAGTTCGGGCGGTAACGGGGTCCCTGGAAGGACGGGCCGCCGTTTGGATTTGAACTATCTGATTTGGGCATCTGTGCTTCGACGCACGGTCAATTGCGGATTGGACGCTAGCAGCCGACGCGGTCAATTGTAAACCCCTCCCGGCCCTTTTTACAATAATCTCGATATCGCCCTTCATGCGAGAAGTTCTTCAATTCCAGCCTATTTACCAGGAGCGCGTCTGGGGCGGCCGCCGGCTCGAGTCCTTCCTTGGCCGGCGAGCTTCCCCCGGGGCCGCCGATCGGCGAGAGCTGGGAGATCGTCGACAGGCCGGAGGCCCAGTCGCGTCGTGCAGGGGGGGCGCCTTCGGCGGGTCGACCCTGCGCGAGCTGATCGAGCGCCATGCGGCCGAGGTCATGGGCCCGGGCTGGCCCGCGGCCGGCGCCCTTTCCGCTGCTCGTCAAATGGCTCGACTGCTCCGAGAGGCTGAGCCTGCAGGTGCACCCCCCGGCCGCGGTCGCGAAGGAGCTCGGCGGGGAGCCCAAGACGGAGAACTGGTACGTCGCGCACTCGGCGCCCGGCGCCTCGCTCTTCGTGGGGCTCAAGCGCGGGCGTGACCCGCGAGGCCTTCGCGAAGGCCCTCGCCGACGGGACCGCCGAGGACGCTGCGTCAACAGGGTCTCGGTCGCCGCGGGCGACTCGATCCTGGTGCGCAGCGGGCAGGTCCACGCGATCGACGCGGGCAACCTCATCCTGGAGATCCAGCAGAACTCCGACACGACCTACCGGCTGCTACGACTGGGGCCGGGTCGGGGCTCGACGGAAAGCCCCGCAAGCTCCACGTCGAGGAGTCCCTGCGGTCGATCCTCTGGGACGAGGGCCCGCCCGACCTCGTCAGGGCCGCGCCCGACCTCGGGCGACGATCGCCTCGTGCGATGAGTTCTCGATCCGGCGGGTCGTGCTGGGCAAGGGCGAGGCGCTGCGCTTCGAGGCGGGCGAGCAGCCGAGGATCGTCAGCGTGGCGGCCGGCGGCGCTGGCGTAGGGTCCGCGGCCGCCCAGGCGCAGGCCGCTCGCGCTCGGGCGACAACGTGCTCGTCCCCTGGGCCGCCGACGCGGTCTTCGCGGCGCCGGAGCCGTCGATCGTGCTCGTGACCGAAGACTTCAGGTGAGCGGCGGCCGTCAAGGCGTGCCTTCTCCTGGGCGGCGTGTTCGCGCTGGCGGCCCTCGCGTGGATGGCGTTCCTGCCGGCCGTGGTCGAGCGCGAGCTGCGCGCGCCTGACCGGCTTCGACGTCCGCGATCACGGTCCTCGCGGCGAATCCCGTTCACCGGGCAGCGTGGTCGTCGAGGGGCTGGCTCGCAAGCAACCCGCCGGCGTATCCGGCTCCCGGACTTCGTCGTCCTGAGGCGAGCTCCGTAGCGCCGACGTCGACGTCTTCTCGTGGTTCTTCACGGACCGGCATCGTGGTCAACGAGCTCGACCTTGACGCGGCGAAGATCGAGCTCGTCCGGCAGCGGGACGGCAAGTCGAACGCGGGCGAATTCGCGGCCGGCGTTCTCAGCGAGGAGGCGCGGCCGCCCCGGACCAGGCGCGCGTCCCGCAGCGCAAGCCATTCGAAATACCTGGTGCAGGAGGCTCCACATCCGGCTCGATCAGCTCGTCGTCGCCGACTACTCGGGACACGAGGCCGACGAGACAGATCTACGAGCCTCAACATCGACCACACCTACGCCAACGTGACCGATGCGCAGCCAGCTCCTTGTGCCCGAGGTCGTCCGGAGCCTCTACTCGTTCGGCGCTGCATCACGACGTCGGCGCAGCTGCTGCCGGGCGACTTCGGCCGCGCCCTCGCCGATGCGCGTCGGCGAGCGCTGCGACATTGGCGGCCCAAGCTCAAGGACGCCGGGCAAGAAGGCCGAAGACTACCTCAAGGGCCTGCTCGACAAACTTGAACAATCGGCGAAGCCGTAGTTGAGTTGCGGTCCTTTTCCATGAGCAGCTCCAAGACCGAAGACACAAAGCACAACCCGACATCCGACGAGAAGGCTCCTCGCCCGGCAAGGCGGGCGCCCAGGCGCCCGGGAAGCCGGCGGCGCCGGGCAGGCCCGCGCCGCGGATCCGGCCGAGCAGCTCGCGGCCGCCAAGAAGGAGGCGGCCGACAACCACGACCGCTACCTGCGCGCCGTCGCCGACCTGGAGAACTTCCGCCGCAGGACCGTCCGCGAGAAGGAGGAGCTGCGGCTCTTCGCCGCGTCGCGCCTGCTTGAGGACCTCCTGCCCGCGCTGGACAACCTCGGCCCTCGGCCTCGCCGCCGCGAAGCAGCCGAACGCCGACCTGAAGGCCCTGCGGGCGGCGTCGAGCTCGTCCAGCAGCAGCTCAAGGCGGCCCTCGCCGCGCACGGTCTGAAGGAGATCAACCCGCTGGGCGAGCCGTTCGACCCCCACCAGCACGAGGCGATCTCCCACCAGCCGAGCGCGGACGTGGCAGCCGGAGCACATGCTCACGGTCGTGCGCACCGGCTACGTCCTCAACGGCCGCCTGCTGCGCCCGGCCTCGGTCGATCGTCTCGAGCGGCAAACCGCGCGAAGGAGCCGTGCCGCGCTAGGACCATGGCCAAGGAGGATTACTACGACCTGCTCGGGGTCGCCAAGGAACGCCACCGAGGAGGAGCTGAAGAAGGCCTACCGCAAGAAGGCCGTCCAGTACCATCCCGACAAGAATCCCGGGCAACAAGGAGGCCGAGGAGATGTTCAAGAAGGTGTCCGAGGCCTACGAGGTGCTGAAGGACCCGGACAAGCGGGCGGCCTACGACCGCTTCGGGCACGCCGCATTCCAGGGCCCCGGCGCCGGCGCCCGCGGCCACGCCGGGGGCGGGCGGGTTCCACGATCCGTTCGACATCTTCCGCGAGGTCTTCGGACAGGGCGGGGGCGGCGGCGGCATCTTCGACGAGATGTTCGGGGGCGGCGGGCGCGACGGCGGCCGCGACGGCGCGGACCTGCGCTACGACCTCGAGATCACGCTCGAGGAGGCCGCGCGCGGCATCGAAAAGGAGATTTCGTTCCGCAAGCTGGTCGCGCTGCGAGCACTGCCACGGCTCCGGGCGCGGAGCCCGGCACAAAGCGGGTGACCTGCCCCACGTGCCGGGGCGCCGGGCCAGGTGCGCCGGTCCGGCGGGATCATCGTGTTCACGCAGACGTGCCCGACCTGCGGGGGCGCCGGCGTGAAGATCGAGAAGGCCTGCTCGGTGTGCCACGGCGAGGGCCGGGTCGCCGAAGACGACCAAGCTCAACGTGCAGATCCCGCCCGGGGTCGACACCGGTTCCCGGCTGCGCTCCGCCGGCAACGGCGAGGCGGCGGCAGCCGGGGGCACGCCCGGCGACCTGTACATCGTCCTTACGGTGAAGGAGCACGAGCTCTTCGAGCGCCAGGGCGACGATCTATTCTGCGAGATTCCGATCAAGTTCACCCTGGCGACGCTCGGCGGCTCGATCGAGGTGCCGACGCTCTCGGGCAAGGCGAGCCTGAAGATCCCCGCCGGCACGCAGAGCGGGACGACGTTCCGGCTGCGCGACCGGGCATGCCCTCCCTGCGCGGCGGCCGCCACGGCGACCAGCTCGTCCGGGTCCATGTGGAGGTTCCCGCGTCGCTCTCGGCCGAGCAGCGGAAGATCCTGGAGGAGTTCGCCCGCATCAGCGGCGACGCGCACGAGCCGACCTCGCGCAAGTTCTTCGAGAAGGCGAAGAAGTTCTTCTGACATGCCCGCGTCCGCCCGCTATACCCGCAAATGCCAGGCTCGTGTCGCTCAGCGCGCGGTGGCGATCCGCCGGAAGGCCGCGCGCGCCGGCGAGGCGTTTGTCCTCACAAACGGCGTCTTCGACCTGCTGCACCCCGGGCCACGCGTCCTATCTCGAGGCGGCCCGAAGACTGGCCGGAGGCCCGGGGAAGCTCTTCGTCGCCCTCAATTCCGACTCGAGCGTGCGCACGCTGAAGGGCCCCGGCCGCCCGGTCCTGGACGAGGCGCGCGCGGGCCTACACCCTCGGCCAGCTGCGCTCGGTCGACGGGATCGTGATCTTCAGGGGCAAGCGGCTCGCCCGCGAGATCGCGGCGCTCAAGCCCGACATCTACTGCAAGGCCGGCGACTACACGCTTGCCAAGCTCGACCCGGCGGAGCGCGCGGCGCTCGAGGCCGCGGGCTCGAAGATCGTCTTCCTGCCGTTTCTGCGGGGCTTCAGCACCACGAAGCTCGATCCGGCGCCTCAGGGCTGCGGGTTCGGTCTGAGGCGGAATCAACACTCGCATGCGCATCGTCATCCTCGGTTCGGGCCGCGGCTCCAATGCCGAAGCGATCCTGCTGGCCCAGGGGGCGGGCCGGCTCGGCCGGGCGCGTGTCGTGGGCGATCTTCTCGGACGTCGCCGACGCGGGCATCCTCGCGCTGGGGCCACGGTTCGGCGTGCCGGCCATGTTCGTCGATCCGGCGCCCTTCAGGACCAAGCTCGAGGGCGAGGGCGAGGCGCGGTTCGTCGCCGCCGTCTCCGGCGTCCGGCCGGACCTGGTCGTCCTCGCGGGCTTCATGCGCGTGCTCAAGGCCGGCTTTCTCGGCGCGTTCGAGGGCCGGATCATCAACCTGCATCCGAGCCTGCTTCCCAATTTTCCCGGGCCTCGACGCGATCGGCCAGGCGCTGCGCGGCGGGCGCGAAGGTCGACCGGCTGCACGGTCCACCACGTGACCGCCGAGGTCGACGGCGGCCCGATCATCGACCAGGCCGCGGTGCCGGTCGAGAGGGCGACACGCATGAGTCGCTTGCCGCAAAGGTGCACGCGGCCGAGCACGCCCTCCTGCCCTCGGTGATCGCGCGCCTGAGCCGAATAGCGGCCCGCGGCCTAAGGCCGATGGACGCTCTGGGAGATCAGGGTCGAGATGCCCGGCCGGAGCGGCCGAGGCGCGCGAGCAGGCCGCTCCTCGGAGTCGGGGTGCGACGACTGGAGCGTCCTCGAGGACGCGGTCGCCCGGACGGCGCCTGGATCGTCGGGATCTTCCGGAGCGCGGCCGAGGCGCGGGCCCGCTGGAGCGAACTGCTGCCGCCGCTGCCCGGGCGCGGCCGCGGGCCGAGCCCGCGCTGCGGCGGCTCGCCGACGCGGACTGGAGGAACAGCTACCGGGCGCATTTCAAGGCCTGGCGGTTCGGGCGCCTGCATTGGGTGCCCGCCTGGGAGCGGGACACGTTCAGGCTGCCCGAGGGCCACTGCCGTGCTCTGGCTCGACCCGGGGCTGGCCTTTGGCACGGGCAACCACGAGACGACGCGGCTGTGCATCGAGCGGCTGGTGGAGTTCGAGGCGGGGCTCGCGGGCGGCGCCGCGGCACCTGCGCATCGGGTCGTCGACGCCGGGCTGCGGCTCCGGGATCCTCGCCCTTTCAGCCTGCCTGCTCGGGTTTCGGCGACGTCTCGGGATTCGACAACGACCCGGAGGCGGTCCGCGTGAGCATCGAGAACGCCCGCCTCAACGGCCTGGCGGGGCGGGTCCGGTTCTGCAGTGGCCGGCCTTGCCGGCGGGCTTCGGGGGCGCGCGCGCTGGGGCGTCGTGGTCGCGAACATCCAGGCGGACATCCTCATCGGCCACGCCGCCGCCCTTGCCGCGGCGGTTGCCCCCGGGGGCCTCCTTGCGATGAGCGGGATCCTCGCGGCGGAGGGCTCCGGCGTCAGGGACGCGCTTCGCCGCGGTCGACCCCGGGCTGGGACGCGGACTCGCGGGTCCTCGGCGAATGGTGCGACGCTGTGCCTGCGCCGGCCTCCCGGCTAGCGCCGCAGGGGCCTAGGAGAACAGCTCGGGCGTCGTCCGTCGAGAGGAACTCCTCCATGTAGGCCGTCGTGGCCTTGCCCTCGATGAACACGGGGTCGGCCATGATCGCCTTGTGGAGGGGGATGGTCGTCTTGATGCCGCGGATCAGGTACTCGCTCAGCGCCCGGTAGGCGCGCTCGAGGGCGTCCTTGCGCGTGTTGCCCGAAGCAGATGAGCTTGCCGATCATCGAGTCGTAGTAGGGCGGGATCGTGTAGCCGCTGTAGACGTGGCTGTCGACGCGCACGCCGTGGCCGCCCGGCGGGTAGTAGAGGCCGATCGTGCCCGGCGACGGGGCGAAGTTGCGCGCCGGATCCTCGGCGTTGATCCGGCACTCGATCGCGTGCTTCGTCGAACGTGATGTCGCCCTGGTCGAACTCGAGCTTGTCGCCGTTGGCGATGCGGATCTGCTGCTTGACCAGGTCGATGCCGGTCACCTCCTCGGTCACCGGATGCTCGACCTGGATCCGGGTGTTCATCTCGATGAAGTAGAAGTTGCCCTTGGCATCCACGAGGAACTCGATCGTGCCGGCGTTCTCGTACTCGGCCGCCTCGGCGGCGCGGACGGCCGCCTTGCCCATCTTCTTGCGCAGGTCCGGGGTCAGGAACGGCGACGGCGACTCCTCGATCAGCTTCTGGTGGCGGCGCTGGACCGAGCAGTCGCGCTCGCCCAGGTGGAGCACCTTGCCGTGGCTGTCCGCCAGGATCTGGAACTCGATGTGCCGCGGGCGCTCGATGTACTTCTCGAGGTAGACCGGCCGTCGCCGAACGCCTTCTCCGCCTCGTTCGCGGGCGACGTGGTACTCCTTGGCGAAGGAGACGTCGTTGTGGGCGATGCGCATGCCCCGGCCGCCGCCGCCGGCCACGGCCTTGATGATCACCGGGTAGCCGATCTTGCCGGGCGATCTTCACCGCCTCGGCCTCGGACTCCACCGGTCCGTCGCTGCCGGGAACGGTCGGGACACTCGCCTTCCTGACCGTCTCCTTGGCCACCGCCTTGTCGCCCATCAGCTTGATGGACTTGGACTTGGGCCCGATGAACTTGATGTTGCACGACTCGCACTGCTCGGCGAACTTCGCGTTCTCCGACAGGAAGCCGTAGCCCGGATGGATCGCGTCGACGTCGGCGATCTCGGCGGCGCTGATGATCCGGTCGGCCCTCAGGTAGCTGTCGGCGCTCTTCGGGCCCCCGATGCAGATGGCCTCGTCGGCCAGCTGGACGTGGAGCGACTGGACGTCGGCCTCCGAATAGACCGCGAGCGTCTTGATGCCGAGCTCGCGGCAGGCGCGGACGATGCGGAGGGCGATTTCGCCGCGGTTGGCGATGAGGATTTTTTGGATCATCGGGTCGGCAACTCGCCCGCCCCTTCGCGCGCAGGGGTGGGTGCCCTTGGCGGAGTCGGCTGGAAGTCATCGCTTCGGTCAGCCCTGCTTCAACTTGAATAGCCGCTGGCCGTATTCCACCGGCTGGCCGTTTTCCACCAGGATCTCCAGGACGGTGCCCTTCGTCTCCGCCTGGATCTCGTTCATGATCTTCATCGCCTCGATGATGCAGACCAGCGTGTTCTCCTCTATCTTGGCGCCCATGTCCACGAAGGGCTTACTCTCCGGCGAGGGCGACCTGTAGAACGTGCCCACCATCGGTGACTTAATGAAGACGACTCCCGGCTCCTCGGTGCGGGGTCGCCTGGCCCGCGATCTGGATCGGGGCGGGCGTGGGAATCGGCGGCACCGAGTTGGATTCGGTGGCACGAACGGGGGGTTGGATCCCTTCGGGAGGGCCGAGACCACGGGCAGGCCATTGCCCCCCCTTCGGATCTTCAGCTTAAAGCCCTCCTCCTCGACCGCGAACTCCGAGAGCTCGGATCGCTTCATCAGGTCGATGATCTGCTTAATTTGTTTTAGGTCCAAAACGGTGCCTGGGTTGAATGCTGGAAGCCCACTTGTTGTTAGTAGGAATGGAGGTTCCAGCGTTCAAAACGAGTTTGGTCAACACCCATCTTCCGTGTTCCTGCCAACGAAATGCAATAACGTGATTTTTCCATATTTCAGCCCTATTTTGCGCAATTTCCGGCCATTTTTCCCAATTCTTGCCTATTTTTTCGGGGTATCCTGGACCCCCTAGCTCATCACAATCCGCCCCCGGAGGGAGTCGTCGGATCCCCTCGGCGGGCG
>CAVXGH010000002.1:0-1635000 GCA_963761255.1 uncultured delta proteobacterium | reverse complement strand
ACCTCTTGGGCTCATAGCTCAGTTGGTTAGAGCACGCGCTTGATAAGCGCGGGGTCGATGGTTCAAGTCCATCTGGGCCCACCATTTCGCCGGATCGGCGACATGACGGCGGGACGGCGGATGGCGATGATATAGCGAGATCAACACAATTTTGTTCTTTGAAAGTTTAGGGTAATACAATGAGTATAAGTGGGTAAATTAAACGCCTAGAATAGTGAGAGTTTGCATAAACCAGTTACAGCAATTGATGGATGCCTTGGCTTCATCAGGCGACGAAGGACGCAGCAAGCTGCGATAAGCTTCGGGGAGCGGCACGCACGCTTTGATCCGGAGATTTCCGAATGGGGCAACCCGGCGCCGGTCATACGGCGTCGCTCCGGTCTGAATTCATAGGACCGGCCGCGCAATACGCGGAGAAGTGAAACATCTCAGTATCCGCAGGAAAAGAATGAGAATCGATTCCGTCAGTAGTGGCGAGCGAACGCGGAACAGCCCAAACCGCCGGGATTTATCCTGGCGGGGTTGTAGGACCACGACGTGGAATGACGAAGGTTAGACGAACACTCTGGAAAGAGTGGCCAAAGCGGGTGACAGCCCCGTAGTTGAAAACCGAAGTCTACCTAGTGGTATCCTGAGTAGCACCGGACACGTGAAACCCGGTGTGAATCCATGCCGACCACGGCATAAGGCTAAATACTCGATGAAGACCGACAGTGAACTAGTACCGCGAGGGAAAGGTGAAAAGCACCCCTGTTAGGGGAGTGAAATAGTAACTGAAATCAATTGCTAACAAGTCAGTGGGAGCCCCCTTGTGGGGTGACCGCCTGCCTTTTGTATAATGAGTCTGCGAGTTATTGCACGTAGCAAGCCTAAGCCGGTAACCGGCGGAGGCGCAGCGAAAGCGAGTCCGAATAGGGCGCCCAGTTGCTGGCAATAGACCCGAAGCGGAGGTGATCTAACCATGGCCAGGATGAAACTCCGGTAAAACGGAGTGGAGGTCCGAACTCGTCAATCTTGAGAAACTGTGAGATGAGCTGTGGTTAGGAGCGAAAGACTAATCAAACCCCGTGATAGCTGGTTCTTTCCGAAATATATTTGGGTATAGCGTCGGATGCTGATTTGCGGAGGTAGAGCACTAAATAAGCTAGGGCCCCTACCGGGGTACTGAACTTAATTAAACTCCGAATACCGCAGAGTGAAGTCCGGCAGTCAGACTGTGGGGGATAACCTTCATAGTCGAATGGAGAATAATCCAGACCATCGGTTAAGGTCCCAAAATATGGCTCAGTGAAAAAGGATGTGATTTTGCTTAGACAATGGGGATGTTGGCTTAGAGGCAGCCATCATTTAAACAGTGCGTAACAGCTGACCCATCGAGCGAAATTGCGCCGAAAATGATCGGGACTTAAGCCATATACCGAAGCCATGGCTTCCGTCGCAAGACGGAGGGGTAGGAAAGCGTCCCAAGTGCAGCGAAGTGGAAGGGTAACCGACCATGGAGCGCTTGGGAGTGAGAATGCAGACATAAGTAACGATAAAGCCGGTTGAATTCCGGCTCGCCTAAATCCCAAGGATTCCTGGGGAAGGTTCGTCCTCCCAGGGTTAGTCGGGTGCTAAGACGAGGCCGTAAGGAGTAGTCGATGCCAATCTGGTTTAATATTCCAGAACCACTGCACTTGCGTTTGACCCATGGAGTGACGGAGAAAGTTAAGACAGCGACGTGTTGAATCGTCGTCGAAGCTCGTAGGTTGCACCGGGGATAAAACACCGGGTAAGGCTGAAAAGCGACAGGACCCTGAAGCCACGGCTGATGGGGATTGTCTGATACTCTGCTTCCGAGAAAAGCTTCCTGGTTAGCAAGTGGAGTGCCCGTACCGTAAACCGACACAGGTGGGAAAGATGAGTATTCTAAGGCGCGCAGGTTAAATCTCTCTAAGGAACTCGGCAAATTAGCCCCGTATCTTCGGTAGAAGGGGTGCCCCGCAAGGGGCCGCAGTTAATTGCGTCAACCGACTGTTTAGCAAAAACACAGCTCTCTGCTAAGTCGCAAGACGACGTATAGGGAGTGACACGTGACCAATGCGGAAAGGTGAAAGCCTGGGGTGCAAGCTCCGGGTCTAAGCCCCCGTGAATGTCGGCCGTAACTATAACGGTCCTAAGGTAGCGAAATTCCTTGTCGGGTAAGTTCCGACCCGCACGAATCGTGTAACGAGTTGACGACTGTCTCGGAGAGAGGCCTGGTGAAATTGTAGTGGCGGTGAAGATGCCGCCTACCCGCAGCAGGACGGAAAGACCCTATGCACCTTTACTGTAAGCTGTTATTGTCGCTTGATTTTCAATACGTAGAATAGGTGGGAGACTCCGAAGCCCGGTTTCAGGATCGGGCTGAGTCACAACGTGAAATACCACTTTTTGATTGTTAGGCGTCTAACCTCGTACCATCAACTGGTCGTGGGACAGTGATAGCGGGTCAGTTTTTCTGGGGCGGAATCCTCCCAAAGAGTAACGGAGGATTACGAAGGTTCCCTCGGCCCGGTCGGTAATCGGGCTATACGAGCGCATGAGTATAAGGGAGCTTTACTGTGAGACCTACAAGTCGAGCAGTTGCGAAAGCAGGTTCAAGTGATCCGGTGGTTGAATGTGGAATCGCCATCGCTCATAGGACAAAAGGTACGCTAGGGATAACAGGCTGATCGCGCCCAAGCGTTCATAGCGACGGCGCGGTTTGGCACCTCGATGTCGGCTCATCACATCCTGGGGCTGGAGAAGGTCCCAAGGGTTCGGCTGTTCGCCGATTAAAGTGGTACGCGAGCTGGGTTCAGAACGTCGTGAGACAGTTCGGTCCTCTATCCGCTGTGGGCGTTTGTGATTTGAGGGGTTCATTCTCTAGTACGAGAGGACCGAGAATGACGAACCTCTGGTGTTCCGGTTGTCGCGTCAGCGGCAGCGCCGGGTAGCTATGTTCGGAAGAGATAAGCGCTGAAAGCATCTAAGCGCCAAGCTCATCCCAAGATAAGATCACAATCCGTAGCAAGTACGGTGCAAGGTCCGGGTAGACCACCCGGTTGATAGGACAGAAATGTAAGCGCGTAACGCGTTCAGTTTACTGGTACTAATGACCTTGCCGGTTTATGCAGCTCTCGCTGTTCTAAGGCGTTTAATTTACCTCCTTGTCTTCTTTGCCCTAGACTTTATCACTTTCTCCGCTTCGGGGAGTATCCACTTCCTGGTGACCATATGCCGGGGGCCCACCCGTTCCCATCCCGAACACGGCCGTTAAGCCCCGAGCAGCCAATGGTAGTAGGACGTTAGGTCCCGCGAGAGTAGGTCGTTGCCAGGTTATGGCCCGGTTTTTCGAAAGAGGAACCGGGCCTCCTTTTTTGTACGGGGCGCGGGCCCTAAGCTGTTTCGGCGCCTAAGGTAGCGGGAGCGCGCCGCCGCGAGCGCCTCCCGAAACGCTGTTGCCTCGGCGGCAGGCGGCCTGTGTATCAGGGGCCGCCCGAGCGCATGAAGAAAAACTCCGTCGTCCGAAACTACTTCGTCCTGCCGTGCTGCCTGCTCCTGCTCAACCTCTGCGTGGGCCTCGTGAGCTACAAGGCCCGGGTCCTCGGCGACCCCCTCCTGCAGGTGGCCGCGATCATGGCCATGGTGCTCTTTGGCGGATCGCTGGTCGGATTCGTGATGTCGCCCGCCATCGAGGTCCTGGTCGGCAGCCTGCACCGCGGAAGCCGGCGGCGCTGGGGCGAGCTTGGCGAGATCATCTTCCTCGCGGCGCTCGGCGCCCTCGTCTTCTGGCTCTACTACCGGATGTACATCCTGGGGCCGGAGTACCTGCTGCCAGCGGGCTGGCGCAACCCCAGGCACTGAGGACGCGGGCTACACCGCGGGGAACGAGTCGGTGGCCTCGGTGACGTGGGCCCGGCTGCGCTCGGCGTGCTCGCACCCAGCGCCGCTATCTTCCAGCGCCGGTACATGAGGAGGCCCCGCAGCCACTCGTCGGTCAGCATGCGCGATCCAGATGCCCGCGAGGCCGAGGCCAAGCTTGAGGCCGAGGAGCCAGGCGAGCGGCACCCAGACGCACCACATGGAGAGCACCGCCATCTGGATCGGGAAGCCGACGTCGCCCGTGGCGCGCAGCGAGCTGATGACGATCACGTTGAAGACGCGGCCGGGCTCGAGATGACGGCGATCCGCAGGAGGAGGGCGCCGCGGCGATGATCGCGGCGTCGTGCGTGAAGCGCGATGAGGAGGAAGGGCCGCGATGCGCGGCGACGACCACCATGACGCAGGTGACGATGAGCAGGCCCGGTCCTGAGGCTTGCCAGGAGCCGGTGGTAGGCCTCCTCGAACAGCCCGGCGCCCACCAGGTGGCCGATCATGATCTCGGTGCCGAGGCCGATCGAGAAGCTGAACAGCATGGCGAAGCGCTGGATCTGGAGCGCGTAGGACTGGATCGCGAGGCTCTCGGCTGCCCATCCTCGCGACGAAGGTCGTGACCAGGCATGAAGGCAGTCCAGTAGCACAGCTGCTCGCCCGCGGCGGGAAGGCCGATGTGCAGGATGCGCCGGACCCGGCCAGGAGATCGAGACGAAGTCGACGGGCGCGAAGGCGCAGGTCGGTGCGGTAGTCGAGGAGGATCCAGAGGGCGACGCAGGCGACGCAGCGGCTGAAGATGCCCGAGAGGGCGACGCCGAGGACCCCCAGCTGCGGGCAGCCGAGGAGGCCGAAGAGCGTGATGCAGTTGCCGACGACGTTGAGCATGTTCTGGCCGAGGGTGACCAGCATTGCGTCGCGCGTGTGGTGGTGGGCGCGCAGCGTCGCCGGCGATGGAGATGTTCATGGACTCCATGAAGAGCGTGCCCCCCATGAGGGTCAGGAACGGCAGCGGCGTACTGCATGAGGCTCGACGGGCAGCTGCATCGTCCCGCAGCATGGGGAACGCGAGGAAGTAGACCGCCGCGCTGAAGGCGCCGCCGAGCCAGGTGTTCACCGCGATCGCGTTCGTCGCGATCCGGTCGGCGCCCGCCCGGTCCCTGGCCCCCAGGTGGTGGGTGATGACGACGCTCGTGCCGATGCCGATGAAGTTGAAGGCGAGCAGGAAGAAGACGATGACCTGGTTGGCGACGCCGAGGGCGGCGACGGCCCCGTCGGAGACGTGGCTCACCATGAACGTGTCGACCGTCCCGATCAGCACCCGCAGCGTCTGCTCGACGAAGATCGGCCAGGCCGTTCCGATGAGGCTTAGCCTGGCTGGGGGGGATTTTGTCATGTGGCGGGCCGCCAGCATACGCGAGCGCCGCGGTGGGGAGTCAACCGGTCTTAGGGGTGCGCCCGGCGTCGGCAGGGGGCACTTGTGCTCGGGGCGAAAACCGTCCACCTTCGCGAAGTGTCAGCGCGTCCCGGGGGCATTCCGCCAGCGGGCCCCGACCCATCCCTCCCCATGAAGATTGCAAGAATGCTGATTGTTGCGGCGATCCTCGCGCCGGTCTGCCGGGCTGATGACAGCCTGGCCCTGGCCGGCAGGTACCTGGAAGTGACCGGCACCCCGGCGTTCCTGCAGCAGGGCTTTGAGAGCGGCATCAAGTCCTCCCTCGACAGGATGAGGGCCCAGGGAGCCCCGGCCGAGCTCGTGGACTCGATCCAGAGCGAGGCGCACGCGTTCTATGCCGCGAACTTCAAGTGGGACGAGGTGAAGCCGAAGCTCGCGAAGCTCTACGCGGACACCTTCACCGAGGCGGAGCTGCGCGAGATCATCGCCTTCTACGAGACGCCCGCAGGCCAGAAGGCCGTGGCCAAGCTGCCGGTGCTGACGCAGGTGGGCGGCCAGATCGCCATGAGCGGCGTGGAGGCGAAGATGCCGGAATTCCAGCAGCACGTCTCCGCGATGATCCAGAGCTACAAGGCCAAGGAGGCTGACGCCGCACAGAAGCAGGCACCGGCCGCCACGGTCCCGGCGCAGCCCACGAAGTAGGGCGTCTCTTCCCGGCCCCAGGAGCATGCCCTCCGCGGTCATGAACGACGGTTCCCTGGTGCGGGCGCGCCGGCCGGGCAGGCCCGCCGGGTTCCCCTGCCGATGAGAGACCTCCTCTCCGGCTTCCTTCCCGCAGGGGCGCTGGGGCCCCTCGCCGTCGTCTTCTGGCTCCTGCAGCTCGCGCTGATCGTCCACGTGCTGCGCACGGGGCGCCCCTACTGGTGGATATGGATCCTGTTCATCGCGCCCTTCATCGGCGGGCTCGCCTACGTCCTGGTCGAGCTCTCGCCCGACCTGCGCGGGACGCGGGGCTTGCTGGCGGGCCTCAAGCCGAGAAGCTGGCGCATCGCGGACGGCCGCCGGCGCCTTGAGGAGACCGACACCGTGAAGAACCGCCTCGCCCTGGCGGCCGAGCTCGCCGACGCGGGCCTTGCGGCCGAGGCCCACGAGGTCGCTGTCCAGTGCCTTCAGGGCGTCTTTCGCGACGACGCCCGCACGCTTGTCGCGGTGGCGCGCTTCAAGGTCGGGATATCCGCCTACGAGGAGGGGCTGGCGCTCCTTGGCCGTGTGGACACGACCGGCGACCGGATGCTCGGGATCGACCTCGGCCTCGTCAAGGGAGACTGCCTGGCGGGCCTGAAGCGCTTTCCGGAGGCGGAGAAGGCCTACGCGGGCGTGGTGGACCGCTGTTTCGGGGAGGCGGCGCGGGTGGGACTCGCCCTGGTCTACGAGCAGACGGACCGGCGCGCCGAGGCGGCCGCAATCTGGGCAGACATCCGCGCGAAATACCGCACGACGACCCCCGCCTGGCGCCGTTCCGAGCGGAAATGGTATCGGCTGGCCAAGGCCAGGGCGCGTGCCCCGGAAGGCTGACCCCGCATCGCCCCTACTTGAGGAGCATGTCCTTCACCGTCCTGCCGGCCGGGATCATCGGCAGCACGTGCTCGGTGTACGGGACGACGACGTCGAGGACGTAGGGCCCGTCGTAGTCGAGCATCTCCTGGATGGCCTCGCGCAGCTCGCTCTTCTTGATCACGCGCCGGCCCTTGACGCCGAAGCCCTCGGCGATCTTCACGAAGTCCGGGTAGAGCGCGTCCGGGTTGTCGGGGCTGCCGACGTTGCTCTCGTCGCCGAGGATCGTGTTGCCGCGCACGCTGCCGTAGAAGCGGTCCTCCCACTGGACGACCATGCCCAGGTGCTGGTTGTTCAGGATCATGGCCTTCGCGGCGATCTTCTCGATGTGCGCGGTGGCCAGCTCCTGGATGTTCATCGCGAAGGAGCCGTCGCCGTCGATGTCGATCACCTGCTTGTCCGGGCAGGCGACCTTGGCGCCGAGGGCGGCGGGATAGCCGAAGCCCATGGCGCCCGAGGCCGAGCGAGCTGATGTAGCGGCGGGGCTCGTCGAAGCGGTAGAACTGGGCGGCCCACATCTGGTGCTGGCCGACGCCCGTCGCGATGATCGCGTCGCCCTTCGTCAGCTCGTAGAGCGCCTGCACGGCCTCCTGGGGCTGGATGTGCGGCTCGTGCTCGAAGCTGAAGGGGTGCTCCTTCTTCCACTTGGCGATCTGCGCGTGCCAGGCGGCGCGTGTCCGGCGGCGCGAACTTCGCGGCGGCGATCAGCTCGTTCAGCCGGCCGAGCGCGTACTTGACGTCGCTCACGATCGGCAGGGCCGACCCGCTTGTTCTTGTTGTGCTCGGAGGCGTCGATGTCGATGTGGACGATCGTCGCCTGCGCCGCGAACTTGTGCGTGTCGCCCGTGATCCGGTCGTCGAAGCGGGCGCCCAGGACGAGCAGCAGGTCGCACTCGTCGACCGCCCAGTTGCCGTAGGCGGCGCCGTGCATGCCGAACCACTGCATCGAGAGCGGGCTGCGTCTCCGGGAACGCCGCCGAGGCCCATGAGCGTCGTCGCGACCGGGATGTTGGTCTTCTCGGCGAACGCGCGCAGCTCCCGGTGGGCGTCGGCCGAGATGATGCCGCCGCCGGCGTAGATGACCGGCCTCTTCGCGCTCGGCGACGAGCGCCAGGATCTTCCTGCAGCGCCTCGTCGCTCGCCCGGTGCTCCTGGCGCGAGGATCGGGTTGCGGAACTCGACCGCGGCCGGGAACACGGGCCGGAACTTCGCCTGCTGGACGTCCTTCGGGATGTCGATGACGATCGGGCCCGGGCCGGCCGCGTCCGGGCGAGGTGGAAGGCCTCCTTGAAGATCGCGCGGGATCTCGTGCACGTCCATGACGAGGTACGAGTGCTTCACGATCGGGAGCGTCATCCCGAAGAAGTCGGTCTCCTGGAACGCCATCTTGCCGATGAACTTCCGCTTGCACCTGGCCGGTGATCGCGACCAGCGGGATCGAGTCCATGTAACGCGTCGGCGATCGCCGAGACGAGGTTCGTGGCGCCCGGGCCGCTGGTCGCCATGCAGACGCCGACCTTGCCCGTCGCGCGGGCGTAGCCCTCCGCGGCGAACGAGCCGCCCTGCTCGTGGCGCGGCAGGATGACCCGGATCTTGTCGGTGCGCGCGAGCGACTGGTGCAGCTCCTGCGAGGCGCCGCCCGGGTAGGCGAAGATGACGTCGACGCCCTCGCGGATCAGGCACTCGACGACGGCGTCGGCGCCCTTCATTTCGCGGCCGATCTCGGCCTTTGGAAACGGCGTGGGTGACGTGCGTGGTTTTCATGGCGGGTGACGCTTGGAAAAAAGCCCGCCATCGGAGTACGTCGGCAGCGCCGAGGCAAGCCTCGGGAATTAGGCTGGCGAGGCCGGCCGCGCCGATCCACTTGAGGGCGTGCTCAAGCTGCTGTTCATCGGCGACATCGTCGGACGGCCCGGGCCGCGAGATCGTCGAGGAGAGCGGTGCCAGAGCTGCGGCGCGAGGCTGGGCCTGGACTTCGTCATCGCCAACGGCGAGAACTCCGCGGCCGGGGCCGGGATCACCGGCGCCATCGCCCGCTCGCTCCTCGAGTGCGGGCGTGGACGCGATCACGCTGGGCGACCACGTCTGGGACCAGCGCGGCTGGGAGACCGAGATCGCCCAGATCGACCGCGTGTGCCGGCCCGGCGAACCTTCCCGCGGCTGCCCGGGCTGGGACCACGTGGTCATCCAGGCCCGGGGGTTCACGGCTGGCGGTCTTCACGGTGCTCGGCCGCCAGTTCATGAACATGAAGGCCGAGGATCCCTTCGCTCTGCGCCGACCGGATGATCGAGCGCCTGCGGGGCCAGGCCGACGCGATCATCGTCGAGATCCACGCCGAGGCGACCTCGGAGAAGCAGGCGCTGGGCTGGCACCTCGACGGCCGGGTGACCGCGGTCCTCGGCACCCACACGCACGTGCCGACCGCCGACGCGTGCGTCCTCCCGAAGGGAACGGCCTTCATGTGCGACGTCGGAATGACCGGCCCCTACGCGAGCGTCCTCGGGCGCGAGGTCGCCCCCGTCATCTCGCGGTTCATGGACGGCATGCCGCGGCGCTTCGAGGTCGCGACCGGGGACGTCCGCATGTCCGCGGCGCTGATCGAGATCGATCCCGCGATGGCGCGCGCCGCGAGAATCGAGCTCCTGACGGTGCGGCGCTAGACGGCCCGGCGGTCGCCTCAGGACGGATGACGCCGGCCTCCTCGTAGGTGCCGATGTGGCGGTAGCGCTCGTAGCGCGTCTCGAGGAGCTGTCTCGATGTCGAGGGCGCGCAGGTCGTTGAGGTGCTTGTGCAGCGAGTACTTGAGGGCGGCGGCCGCCTGGGCCGGGTCGTTGTGCGCCCCGCCGAGGGGCTCGGGTATCACCTCGTCGACGGCGCCCAGCTTCTCCAGGTCGTCGGCGTCGACCTTCAGGGCCTCCGCGGCCCTCGGCGCGGCGGTACCGTCCTTCCAGAGGATCGCGGCGCAGCCCTCCGGGCGTGATCACCGAGTAGTAGCTGTTCTCGAACATGAGCACCCGGTCCGTGACGCCGATGCCGAGCGCTCCGCCGGAGCCGCCCTCGCCGACGACGACCGAGATGGTCGGCGTCCGGAGCATCGCCATCTCGCGCAGGTTGACGGCGATCGCCTCCGAGACGTGGCGCTCCTCCGAGCCGACTCCCGGGAAGGCGCCCGGCGTGTCGATGAACGAAAGGACGGGCAGCCCGAACTTCTCGGCCAGTCTTCATGATCCGCAGGGCCTTGCGGTAGCCCTCGGGCTGCGGCATGCCGAAGTTCCGCGCGATCCTCTCCTTGGGGTCGCGCCCCTTCTGCTGGGCGATGATCATGACCGCCTGGCCGTCGAAGAAGGCGGTGCCGCCGACCAGCGCGCGGTCGTCGTTGAACTGCCGGTCCCCGTGCAGCTCCTGAAGCCCTTGCAGATCATGGAGACGTAATCGAGCGCGTAGGGCCGCTTCGGGATGGCGCGCGAGCAGCACCTTCTGCCACGGGGTGAGGTTGGAGTAGATTTCCCTCTGCATCGCCTCGATCTTCTTCTCGATCGAACGGGCCTCCTGGACCATGTCCACGTTGGTCTCGACCGACTGCTGGCGCAGCTCGTCGAGCTGGCGGGCCAGGTCGCGAAGCGGCTTCTCGAACTCCAGCGTGTAGGATGGGGTTTCCATTTTCTTGGGCCAGTCTGCCGGATAATACCGTCGGGGCCCGCCAGCCGTGTCAACGGGCGGCCGACGCGCCTCAACGCAACCCGCCTGCATCGGGCGGAGGAGGGGCGCTCAGCTCGTCCTTCCAGCCCTGCATCCTCGCCATCGCCCCGAACTGCTCGGCCCGCGCCTTGTCGCCCCGCTCCATCCATGTCCGGGACAGCGTGGCGATCACCAGCGGGTCCGTCTTCCTCAGCGCGTGCGCGCGCTCGGCCGCCGCGAGCGCGTCATCCAGGCGGCGCAGGCCGAGGTTGACCTCGGCCTGCGCGTGCCAGGCCTCGAACGAGTCGGGCGCCTCCCGGGTCGCGCGCCCGAGCTTCTCGAGCGCGCCCGCCGCGTCGCCGGCGACATAGTCGAAGGTTGCGTCCTCGATCAGAGCCTGGAGCTCGTCCGGGCTCACGTCTTCAAAGTCGGCTTCGACCGTGATCGAAACCGCGACTTCGGTGCCAAGGACCTTGCTTGCGTAGGAGGGCCGGTCACGCCGAAGTCCTCCCGGTTCAGGGTGACCGACGCGTCCCAGCCCGACAGCTGGGCGCCCCTCATGCCGGGCCGAACCCGAGCAGGTTCACCTTGAGTACGACCTCCTTGGTCACCCCGTGGATGGTCAGGTCTCCCGTCACGTCGAACGCCGTGTCGCCGGTCTTCTTCCACGCCTTGCTCTTGAACGTCATCGTGCTGAACTTCGCGGCGTCAAGATAGTTGGGCGACCTGAGGTCCTCGTCCCGCTTGTCGTTGTCGGTGTTGACGCTGCCCATGGTCGATCTCGCCTCGACCGAGCTGTTCTCGAGGTTGTCGCGGTCGACGACGATCGTGCCGCTGAACTTCGTGAACCGGCCTGGCACCTTGGCTCAGATATGGCGGATCGAGAACCCGACCGACGAATGGACGGGGTCGATGGTGTAGGTTTCGACGGCTGCTTGGGCTGCGGAGGAAAGGCCGGCGGCCACGGCCGCCAGGACGAGGATCTTGGTGGTGAGTTTCATCGGGTATCTGGGTTAGAGTAAGGGGCACACACATGGCCCCGGATCGGTGGAAATTCAACCCTGCATAACACTTTTAGACGACGAGCATGCAGTCGCCGTAGCTGAAGAACCGGTAGCGCCGGGCGATCGCCTCGGCGTAGATCTCCATCAGCCAGTCGATGCCGTCGGTCGATCCGGGCGTCAGGAAGGCGGCCACCAGGCAGAGGAGCGTGGAGCGCGGCTGGTGGAAGTTGGTGATGAGCGCGTCAACGCCCCTGAACGTCCGGGGCGGATGGATGAACAGGCCCGTCTCGGAGAAGTGCGCCTGGTCCAGGGGGCCCTCGTGGCCGGACAGAAAGTCCTCGACCGAGCGCACCGTCGTGGTGCCCACCGCGATGCGGCGGCCGCCAAGCGGGGGAAAGAGGGCGCGCTGGGTTTCCACCGGGATCTCGTAGAGCTCCCGGTGGATGGCGTGGTCCTCGATCGTCTCGGTCTCGATCGGCTTGAAGGTCCCGAGGCCGACGTGGAGCGTCAGGTCCGCCGTCCGGACGCCGAGCCCCGCGATCTCCCCCAGGAGCCCGGGCGTGAAATGCAGCCCGGCCGTCGGCGCCGCGACCGCGACCGGGCGGGCCCTGTCGGCGTAGACGGTCTGGTACCGCTCGCGGTCCGCTTCGCGCAGCGAATCGCCCCGGCGCTCGATGTAGGGCGGCAACGGCACATCCCCGGCCCTGTTGGCTGCGTCGACGACCGAGCCCCCGCCGCGGACCGTGAAGCGCACGAGCACGGTGCCATCCCCTGGCACGGAGGCGATGATGCCGGTGAGCGCGTCCCCGGCGGCGACGAACTCCGAGCCGACGGGGAACCTGCGCCCCGGCCTCACAAGGCACTGCCAGACTTCCCCGCCATCCGGCGACGCCCCGGTGTTTCTGAGGAGCAGGCACTCGACCCTCCCGCCGGTCGACCGCCTGCCGTGGAGCCTTGCGGGAAGCACTGAGGCATTGTTGCGGAAGAGCGTGTCGCCCGCCCGCAGGAACCGGGAAGCTCGTCGAACATCCGGTGCGTCACGGAGCGCGACGCCCGGTCGACCACCAGCATTCGCGAGCCGTCGCGGCGGGCGGCGGGCGTCTGCGCGATGAGCTCGGCCGGGAGCCGGTAGTCGAAGGCGGAGGTCGGGATCATGCGCCTAGCGCCGGTCCGCGCCTTCCATGGTCCCGGGTGCCGGGTACGCCGCCCGGCGGTCGCCATCCGGCGTGAACCCCGCGGCAATGCGCAGTTCGGCCGAGGCTTCGGACGCCTCCGCGGACAGGCAGGCTGCGAGGAGGGGAATGAATGCGAGGCGCATGGCGTGACGGCCATTGTGGCGCGGCGCTCGGCGGGAATGCAAGCGGTGGTAAATTGCCTGGGATTGGGGGCGGCGGACACCGGCGGCACTTCTTCCCGCTTGTGATCCGCGGGCAAACCGGTTGATCGTGCGGGCTGATGACCTACCTCGACGACCTGACGGCGACGATAGGGCGGAAGTACGGCTGCGAGGCGCACCTCGAGGGATTTGTTCCCGTCGCGGTGACGCAGCTCGGGGGGATCGCCTGGGAGGGCGACGTCGGAATCTTCCTGCTAAACGGTCACCCGGAAGCGAAGCGGTGCTTCGCCTGGGGCGTTCCGGATGACGACGAGGCCGCGTCCCGCGACATCACCACGGTCCTTGAGCTGCCTCCCGTGGTTTCGGCGGAGACCGCGGTGAAGGCCTTCCTCGCGTCCAAGGCCGGCAAGGGGGCAGGCGCCCCATGACGGCCTTGGGTCGGGAGCGGCGCGCAGCCTCCTCGTGCCGGGGTCCTCGCAGGGCCGCAGGATCAGCTCACGCGTCAAAGATCCTTCGAAGCACGTCGGCGAGCGCATCGAAAGGATAGGGTTTGGCCAGAAAGGCGACTCCCGGGCCGTCCAGGATGCGCTCCTTGGTCAAGTCCAGGCTGTAGCCGCTCGTGATCACGACCTTCAACTCCGGACGCTCGGCCCTGAACCGACCCGCGAGGTCGAGACCGCTGTGCCCCTTCGGCATGACCATGTCAGAGAAGAGCAGGTCGATCTCCTGCTTGTGCTCGGACCAGACGCGAATCGCGTCCTCGCCGTCGACCGCCTCCAGCACATTATAGCCGATTCGCTTCAGCATCCGTGCAGCGGCGAGTCGGACCGAGATCTCGTCCTCGACCAGCAGGATGCACTCGTGGCCGTTCCGAACCCCGGACGCCGCGGCCTGCGTCGCGGCGGGCGCCGGGCGCCGCGCCTCGGGCAGGTAGACATGAAACGCGCTTCCCTTGCCTGGTTCGCTTCGAACCTCGATCCAGCCATGGTGCTGCTTTACGATTCCGTACACGGTCGCGAGTCCCAGGCCCGTGCCCTATCTCCTTGGTCGTGAAGAAGGGCTCGAAGATGTGCTGGCAGCATCGTCGCGTCCATCCCGCAGCCATTGTCGTCGACCACCAGGCGCACGAAGTTGCCCGGACGCGCGTCGAGGTTCAACCTTGCGGCGCGTCTCGTCGATCCGTCGACGCGCTCACGCGGCGATCGTCAGGCGGCCCCCGCGCGGCATCATCGCGTCGCGGGCGTTGACGCACAGGTTGATCGATGACCTGTTCGATCAGCCCACCGTCGCCCTCGATCCACAGCGGTTCGGCCGTGCTTCGGCGGATCAACTCGACATTCTCGCGGAAGCAGGCTGCGGAGCATCGGGCAGCGTTGTTCGATCACGCTCTCGACGTTGATGACCACGATCTGGACGACCTGCTGGCGGCTGAAGGTGAGCAGCCGGCGGGTCAGGCTCGCCGCGCGCTTCGCCATGACCTCGAGCTGATCGATGCCGCCCTTGACCTCCGGCGCGACTCGGCTGCTCCCGGAAATCAGCCCGATCTGCATGAGCATCGCGGTCAGGATATTGTTGAAGTCGTGCGCGACTCCTCCGGCAAGCTGGCCCATGGCCTCCATCTTTCGCGCCTGCGCGAGCTGCTCCAGGGTCGCCTCGAGCTGGGCCGTGCGGTCTGCGACCCGCTTCTCGAGTTCGCTGTTGAGCAGGCGGTAGCGTTCCTCGCTGACCGTGAGGGCCGCCGACTTCTCGGTCGTCTCTTCGATCTGCCGACCCAGGTGCTCGTTGGTGGCGTTGAGCTCGGTCGTGCGCACCGCCACGAGGTGCTCGAGACGGAGGTTCTCGCGGTGCTGTAGGTAGGACGACAACCAGACGAAAAAGGCGAACGTTCCCACCACCGCGGCGACGTAGGTCGTCCAGGCCAGCGGGGACCGGAACCAGGGCGGCCGCACCGTGAACCGGAGCCGGGCCTCCCCTCCGGGGATCTTGCCCCGGGCCACCGGCCGCACGCGGAACACGTAGTCTCCCTCCTTGAGCTGGGTGAAGGCCGCCGACCCCACGGCTCCCGTGGAGACCCAGTGGGAGCCCATCCCCTCCAGCAGCACCTCGAAGGTGATGGGGGCCGAAAAGGGATTGGCCGGGGCCGCGAAATGAATGACCATCGAGTTGTCGGCGTACTTGAGGGGCTCCAGGGTTTCGCCAGGCGAGAAGATCTGACGGCTGCCGGAGGAGAACTGCACGGACGTGATCATGGCGCGCGATGGAACGGCCGGCGGCTCGGGGATACGGAGGTCCACGCGCACCAGGTGCCGTCTCACGAACAACCAGGCGACCCCGTTCGTCTCTGCCGTGCAGCCGGTCGGCGCAAAGCCGACCTGTGTGATCTCGGTCGTACGGTCGCCTCCCGGGGCTCTGCGGTCGATCATTTCCGCGCCCGTCCTGTTCGAAAACCACAGCCGCCCGAGCCCGTCGGTTGCCGGGCGCCCCCCCGCGACCGTCATCTGGGGGTACTTGGCGAGGAGTTCGCGGTCTTCCACGAAGACCTGGCGGGTGTCGTCGAAGCGGAAGACTTGATTTCCCCAATGGAAACGAGCCACGCCGTCGAGGACGTAGGGCTCGATCCAGCCGTCGCCGAGGCCGTCTGAGCGCCCAAATATCCGGAATTTCGGGTCCCCGCCGTTCGGATCGAATCGGCCGATCCGGGAAACGCCGAGTTCGATCCACCCGATTCCCGCGGAGTCAATTGTGGCGCCGTAGTTGTCTGCAAGATTGGGGACAGGGATGCGCTGCGCGGTGTAGCTGTCGCCGGCCTGTCGGACAACGCCGTATTCGCCGCGGGCGATGTAATACATTCCGCCGTCGTTGGATTTTGCTACCCCGATGCGCGCGTTGACGATCTTGGGAAGCGCCAATCTCCATCCCGCCGGGTCGTAGACATAGATGCCTTCCTCGTTTCCACCGAAGAGATGGCCGTCCACGTCAAGGAGGGTGAAGAGAAAGCGCCCCGGGGGAGTATCGTCCGTGAACCGTTCCAGCCGGCCGTAGGCGTCGTAGACTCCCCGCATCGCGCGCCCGTCCGCAATCACCCACAGCCGGCCGTCGTGGCGCAGGGGTTGCGCAAACGATAGCCCGCTCGGGATGAGCGGCTCGAAATGCGACACGGGGGAGGGGAACTCGACCCGGGCCACCCCGTCGCCCATCAGCGCCCAAAGCACACCGAGGGGCGAATACCGGAGCAATCGCACGCCTGCCAGGCGATGGTCGAGGGAGCGCTCAAGCACCTGCACGATCCGGCCCTCGCGGTCAAAGAAGACGATGCCAACCGCGTCGACAGCGGCTGCGAAGAAACCTTCTCCCGCTGGGCACAGGTCCATGATTCGGCGGCGGCTGCTTAGCAATCCGGCCTGGCCGAACGGACGAAAATGCTTCCCGTCAAAGAGCTTCAGGCCGACCGAACCCGTGCCCACGAGCAGCTGATCCGATCCAAAAGGGACGGTGCACGTCACGGTCTCGCTCACCAGAACATCCGCAGCCGAGACCCTCTCCGGGGCCGTTCCGGCCCGCAGACGGAAGAGCCCGCCCGAGGTGTCCTCGCTGGCGTACACGTCGTTTCCCAGCGTGAAGACCCTTCCGACGCCGCTCACATCTCCCCGGATGGTTGCGGCCTGCCCGGGCATCCAGGATACGATCGCACCCGTGCCGCCGAACCAATACCAATGATCGGGGAACGTCGCCACCGAGGAGAGGTCCAGGTTCTCGGAAACCGTCTCCCTCGGCACTTTTGCCACTTCCGTGAAGCGCCAGCGCCCGCCGTTGCTCAGGTCTATGCGGGCTATGGCGTCATTTGCGCCGGTGTAGATCTGTCCGTCTTTGTCGACCGCCACCTGAGAGATGATTCGCAGCTGGTCGTCCTCCCCGAGATAGGTGTCCCATCTCACGCCGTCGCCAAAGGCAATCTCATGTTGCGACACCACAAGGACACGGCCGTCGGGCAGGATGTGAAGGTCGGTCGGGGCGGAGCTGAGGCCGAGGGCCTCGGGCCCCATCACCACGAACGAAGGGGCGCCTGTCTCAACCGCGCCCTCCGGGGCGGAGGGCATGGCACGCACCGCCGCGCCTGGAACAAGGGACATGGCCAGGGCGAGCGCACAGACCCTGCCTGTGCAAGCGGATCGGAGCCTAATCCCGCACCCTGGGTCGGAGCGCCTTGGCAGAGTCATCGGATGATGGCTGTTAGCATATTCGAAGTATGGGGGTTGGGACGCGTCATCCCTTGCTTTTCACCCCGCATAAATTGGAGTGCCGCGTCCCTCGTGCCCGTTGTGATACAATGGATGGCTCTGGAGATCAGTATCTTGTGGGTATGGGACGCGTTCCGAGCGCCCATCTCGGTATGCAGGGCATAAGCCTAGCAGGCGTCGACACGTTGTCTATTCCCATCGGATGGGTCCGCTGGGGAGTTGAGGCCTTTTTGCCGGATCCTCACGTTGCGGCCGATGGTGGGCGGGTCCTGCGCGGGAATATCCAGCCGCGCCCTGGAGAGGCGGCCGATTCGTGTCGTCAATGATTCGAACACGCCCGCACTGCGCGGCACGCCCGTGGTCATTCCAGGTTGTTATCGGCTCCGCCCCGGCTTAAAAAACTCCGGAAGCATTCCTCGAACGGGTATCCGGTGCGGTTCAATTCCGACCCTGTCCCGGGCGTTCTTGACAGGTTTTGGGGCGGCTGGTGAACTGACCCTTCTGACGCCGGCTTAGCTCAGTGGTAGAGCATCGGTATCGTAAACCGAGGGTCGTCGGTTCAACCCCGACAGCCGGCTCCATTCAACGTCAGGCCTCTAGAACGAGGGCCCGCAGCTCGGAGAGCTCGACCGGCTTGTACAGGATCGTCTCGATGCCAAGCCGGCGGTATTCCGTCTCGACGTCGCCGTTCAGTTCGGAGCTCACTACCGCGATCTTCCCGGCGTAATTGATCTCTCGCAGCTTCATCACCAGCTCCATCCCGTTCATTATCGCCATGTGGTGGTCCGTGATCACGATGTCGAAGATGCCCGGGTTTGACCTCACCAGGTCGAACGCGTCCTTCCCATCGGGGGCGCAGTCGACCGTGTGGCCTGATCTCGAGAGGGCCAGTCGGGCCACCTCGCGCAGTTCGCGCATGTCATCGACGTAGAGGACTCGCTTCGTTTTTTTCGTCGCGACGTCTTTCTCGGAAACGGAGGGGATCATGGCCTTGGAATGGAACCGCCTATTGCTTGTAGAAGTTGACGCCCAAAGCCGATACTTGTTTCGTAGATTTTTGCTAAAAATAGGCGAATCGAAACGGCCTCACGCGGGTCAGTTCAGCGGGATCTTCTCGTCGGACAGTCCGCCCTGCAGATTCATTCGAAGGATCGCGGAGTCAATTTCAGATCGAACAACCTTCAGCAGAAGGAGAAGCCGGCGGTTCACGTCGAGCGTCTCGAGGAGCTTCTGCTTGACCGGGGCGTCATCGCAGAGGTTGAAGGCCGCAAGGTCCGTGAAGACCTCCGGATCCTCGACTGTCTTGAGGAGGTCGGTCATCCCCTCCGATCCGCCCGGCGAAAGCCTCAGCTTGAGCTTGATCAGCCTCGAGAGCTCCTGGCGCAGCTTCGCATTCTCGCTTGGGGCCGCGCCAGGCTCGCTCACCAGCGCGCGGATCCTAATCCGGCGGTACGGATCGTCGCCCAGGATGGCCTCGATCGACACTCGGCACAGCCCCTGCAGGAGCAGGTTTGAGGTCCCGTTGTCGTTCTCCTGGCACGCGCGAACGAGCCCGATGCAGGCGACGCGGTGTGGGGGCTCGAATCTCCCGTGGGTCGCGGCCGCCTCGGAATCGAGGCAGGCGACCGCGAAGATCCGGTTCGAGGCGAGCACGTCGCGAAGCATGCGGCGGTACCGGGGCTCGAAGATGTGCAGCGGAAGGAGCGCCTGAGGGAAGAACGCCAGGTCCGGCAGCGTCATCACGGGCACCTCGCCGGGCACTTGGATCTCCACTTCCATGACGCTAACATGGTGCGTGCGGCCGGATTTTCAAGAAGCTGGCGGAAAATGCGCCAATTAACGCGTAAGTCCACTCAGGCTCCCGTTCCATAGGGGTGGCGCGGATCCAACACCTCACGCCCCAACGAAACCTTCGCGCAGAGGACATCCATCCGCGACATTGCGACTGCCGGAACCAAGGGCTAGCGGACCAGGGGCTGGAAATTCCGCCGTGTGCCAAGGGGTGTCCCAAATGCCCTGACGATGTGACAGAATGGCAGGAATTGGGCGATTTCAGGCCCCCCGGGATAGGGGATATTATTCTTTAACCTGTTATTAATTAAAGGACACCGAATGATCGTGAATCGAGGCACGGGCATTGCTGACCATAGTGCATGAGCCGCATTCTAGGCATCGATTTGGGCACCACGAATTCCTGCATGGCCGTCATGGAAGGCGGAGAGCCCGTCGTCATCCCGAACGCGGAGGGCGGGCGCACGACGCCGTCCGTCGTCGCGTTTCACAAAGACGGCGAGCGCGTGGTCGGCCAGGCCGCCAAACGCCAGGCAGTGACCAATCCGCGCAACACCATTTTCTCCGCAAAGCGCCTCATCGGCCGCAAGTTCTCCGAGATCCGCGAAGAGGCGAAGAACATGCCCTTCAAGGTCGTCGAGGGCAAGAATGGCGACGCCTACATCGAGGTGCAGGTCGGCGACAAGACCGAGCAGTTCGCGCCGCAGCAGATCTCCGCGTTCGTCCTCGGCAAGATGAAGGCCGACGCCGAGGCCTACCTCGGCGAGAAGATCACCCAGGCCGTCATCACGGTGCCGGCGTATTTCAACGACTCGCAGCGCCAGGCCACCAAGGACGCCGGCAAGATCGCCGGCCTCGAGGTCCTGCGCATCATCAACGAGCCCACGGCGGCGTCGCTGGCCTACGGCCTCGACAAGAAGAAGGACGAGAAGATCGCGGTGTTCGACCTGGGCGGCGGCACCTTCGACGTGTCCGTCCTCGAGATCGGCGACGGCGTGTTCGAGGTCAAGGCGACCAACGGCGACACCCACCTCGGCGGCGACAACTGGGACGACGCCATCATCGACGTGGCTCGTCGACAATTTCAAGAAGGACAACGGCATCGACCTGCGCAAGGACCCGATGGCCCTCCAGCGCCTCAAGGAGGAGGCGGAGAAGGCCAAGATCGCCCTGTCCTCGACGCAGTCGGTCGACATCAACCTGCCCTTCATCACCGCGGACGCGTCGGGCCCGAAGCACCTCAACGTGCAGCTGACCCGCGCCAAGATGGAGCAGATCTGCGACGCGCCTCTTCGAGCGCTGCATCCAGCCCTTCAAGAACTGCCTCAAGGACGCCGGGCTCACCGCCGCGCAGATCGACGAGCTCGTGCTCGTCGGCGGCATGACCCGCATGCCCAAGGTCGTCGAGATCGCGAAGGACCTCGGCGGCAAGCAGCCGCACCAGGGCGTCAACCCGGACGAGGTCGTGGCGGTCGGCGCCGCGATCCAGGGCGGCGTCCTCAAGGGCGACGTCCGCGACGTGCTCCTGCTCGACGTGACCCCGCTGACCCTCGGCATCATGACCGCGGGCGACGTCGTCGACCGCGATGATCCCGCGCAACACGACGATCCCGTCCAAGAAGACGCAGGTCTTCTCGACCTACAGCGACAACCAGCCCTCCGTCGAGATCGTGGTCCTCCAGGGCGAGCGCCCCATGGCCCGCGACAACAAGACGCTCGGCACGTTCCGCCTCGACGGCATCCCGCCGGCGCCGCGCGGCACGCCGCAGATCGAGGTCACCTTCGACATCGACGCCAACGGCATCCTGCACGTCTCCGCCAAGGACCTCGGCACGGGCAAGGACCAGAAGATCACCATCCAGGGTTCGTCGGGCCTCTCCAAGGACGAGGTCGAGAAGATGACCAAGGAGGCCGAGCTGCACGCAGCCGAGGACAAGAAGCGCCGCGACGCCGTCGAGGCCCGCAACCAGCTCGACACCGCGATCTACCAGCTCGAGAAGACCGTCAAGGAGACGGGCGACAAGCTGCCCGCGGACAGGAAGTCCAAGGTCGAGGGAGTGCTGGCCGAGGCAAAGAAGGCCCTCGAGAGCAACGACGGCGCCAGGATGAAGGCGGCGCTCGAGAACCTCTCGAAGGCGGGCGCCGAATTCTATGCGGAGGCCCAGGCGGCCGCGCAGGCCGCGGGCGCCGCCGGCGAGCACGGCGAAGGCGCCGGACGCGAGCCCCGAACCCAAGACCGAGAAGAAGGCCGACGTCGTCGACGCCGACTTCGAGGTCGTGGACGACGAAAAGAGCAAGAAGTAACCCTTTCGCGGATCCGGGGCGATTCGTCGCGCCGCTCCGACCTTCAACCCACAACAATAACCCATATGGCTAAAGTCAAAATCAAACCCATCGGTGATCGCGTTCTCGTGAAGCACCTCGAGGAAAAAGAGCAGGTCCGCGGAGGCATCATCATCCCGGACAGCGCCAAGGAAAAGCCCCAGGAGGCCGAAGTCATCGCGCTCGGCACCGGCAAGAGGGACGAAAACGGCAAGGTCCACCCCTTCGAAGTCAAGGTCGGCGACCGGGTCCTCGTCAGCAAGTACGGCGGCACCGAGGTGAAGCTCGACGAACAGAAATACACGCTCGTCCGCGAGGACGACATCCTCGGCGTCATCGCCTGAGGCCTGGAACCGAACAGACAAACCCATTAAGAAACCAAAATCAACAATGCCTGCCAAACAACTCCTATTCGACGAAGTCCGCTCGTCAGAAAATCCTGCGCGGCGTCGAGCTGCTCTCGCGCGCCGTCAAGGTGACCCTCGGCCCCAAGGGCCGCAACGTCGTCATCGACAAGAAATTCGGCTCGCCGACCGTCACCAAGGACGGCGTGACCGTCGCCAAGGAAATCGAGCTGCCCGACCCCTACGAGAACATGGGCGCCCAGATGGTGAAGGAGGTCGCCTCCAAGACCTCCGACGCCGCCGGCGACGGCACCACGACCGCCACGCTGCTCGCCGAGGGCATCTACCGCGAGGGCCTGAAGAACGTCACCGCCGGATCGAACCCGATCTACCTGAAGCGCGGCATCGACAAGGCCGTCGAGGCCGCCGTCGCCGAGCTGGCCAAGATCTCGAAGAAGGTCTCCGACCGCGAGGAGATCCGCCAGGTCGCCACCGTCTCCGCCAACTGGGACGAGACGATCGGCAACATCATCGCCGACGCCATGGACAAGGTCGGCAAGGACGGCACGATCACGGTCGAGGAGGCCAAGTCGATCGAGACGACCCTCGAAGTCGTCGAGGGCATGCAGTTCGACAAGGGCTACCTCTCGCCGTATTTCGTGACCAACGCCGAGGCCATGGAGGCCGTCCTCGAGGACGCCTACGTCCTCATCCACGAGAAGAAGATCAGCTCGCTCAACGACCTGCTCCCGCTGCTGCAGACCGTCGCCAAGAGCGGCAAGCCGCTCCTCATCATCGCCGAGGAGGTCGAGGGCGAGGCCCTGGCCGCCCTTGTGGTCAACAAGATCCGCGGCACGCTCAATGTCGTGCGCCGTCAAGGCCCCGGGCTTCGGCGACCGCCGCAAGGCCATGCTCGAGGACATCGCGATCCTCACCGGCGGCAGTGCTTCACCGAGGACCTCGGCATCAAGCTTGAGAACGTCACGATCAGCGACCTCGGCCGCGCAAAGCGCATCATCGTCGACAAGGAGAACACGACGATCGTCGAGGGCGGCGGCAAGGGCTCCGACATCCAGGGCCGCGTGAAGCAGATCCGCCGCCAGATCGACGAGACCACCTCCGACTACGACCGCGAGAAGCTCCAGGAGCGCCTCGCCAAGCTGGCCGGCGGCGTCGCCGTCATCAATGTCGGCGCCTCGACCGAGATCGAGATGAAGGAGAAGAAGGCCCGCGTCGAGGACGCCCTGCACGCGACCCGCGCGGCGGTCGAGGAAGGCATCGTCGCCGGCGGCGGCGTCGCGCTCCTGCGCACGGCGAAGGTGATCGACAGCCTCGCCGCTCGAGGGCGACGAGAAGATCGGCTCGCAGATCGTGCGCCGCGCCATCGAGCACCCGATCCGGATGCTCTGCGCCAACGCCGGCGTCGAGGGCGCGGTCGTCGTTGGCGAGGTCCTCGCCAACAAGGGCAACTACGGCTACAACGTCGCGACCGACAAGTACGAGGACCTGGTCAAGGCCGGCGTCGTCGACCCGACCAAGGTCACGCGCACGGCGCTGCAGAACGCGGCCTCGATCGCCGGGCTCCTGCTCACGACCGAGTGCATGATCACCGAGATCCCGGAGAAGAAGGATTCGGCCCCCGCCCATCCCCCGGGCGGCGGCATGGACTACTGATCGATCGGCTCGAAGAATTGATTCAAGAGCGCCCCGGCCATGCGGCCGGGGCGCTTTTTTTTGGTGCCATGGGGCGGCCGGGCGGCGGCAATCGTGTGCCCAATTACCTACATGGAAGTGATCGTTCTCGGAAGCGGCACGTCGCAGGGCGTGCCGATGATCGGATGCTCCTGCCCGGTCTGCACTTCGCCGGATCCGCGCAACAGGCGGACGCGGGCCTCCATCCACGTCGTCATGGACGGGCTCCACGTGCAGGTGGACGCCGCGCCGGAATTCCGGCTCCAGTGCCTCAAGGAGGGTGTGGACAAGCTCGACCTCTTCATCCTCACGCACGGCCATTCCGACCACATCGCGGGCATGGACGACCTGCGGCGGTTCTGCGACCTCGCGGAGGGCAGGCGCTGCACGGTCTACACGACGGAGGAGGGGATGGCCCGCGTGCTCGCGATCTATCCCTATGCGATCATGGAGCGGCCGGTCGTCCGCGGGTATCCGGCGTTCAAGCTCGCCGAGATGCCCCCCGCGCATCGAGCTGCCCCAGGGCACGATCCAATCGACGCTCCTTCCCCACGGCGACGCGCAGACGCTCGGCCTCGTCTTCACCGAGAAGAGCAGCGGGCGCAGAGTTCGCCTATTACACCGACTGCAAGCGGCTGCCCGGCGAGGCGGTCGAGCTGGCCCGCGGCGCCGACGCAGTCGATCCTCGACGGGCTCCGGCCGCAGCCCGCACCCGTCCCACATGAGCATCGACGAGGCCGTCGAGGCCGGGGAGGGCCCTGGATCGCAGGCCGCATCTGGCTCACCCACCTCACCCACCTGACCGAGCACGCCGCCGCCGAGTCCCTGCTGCCCGAGGGATTTGGCCTCGCCTATGACGGGCTCAGGATAGCCGTGTAGGCCCGGCTCTGCCGCTCCCATGATCGCCCGCGTAAAATCAGCGCTTGCGGGTATCCTCGTTGCGGGTTTGGCGGCCGTTTCTCCGAGCGCGGGCTCGGTCGCGCCCGAAATGCGCGTTGTGACGGGCGCCGTCAGGCTGCCGGATCCCGGGTGGGGCCTCCATCGGGCGCGCGCGGATCGTCCGCACGGCCCTGACTCCCGGCGAACTCTCGGCGCCCTTCGCGTTTTCCGTGGCGCTGCGGATGCGCGATTTCGAAGGCCTCCAGGCCCTGGTCGCCTCCGGCGCGCGCGTGTCGCCTGCGGAATTGGAGGCCAGATTCCTGCCCCTGCGCTCCGACTACGACCGCGTTGCGGCCTGGCTGTCGGCGCAGGGATTCATCCAGACGCTCAAGGACCGCTCGCACACCTCGGTCTTCGTCCGGGGAACCGCGGCCCAGGTTGCCGGGGCCCTTGGCGTGCGCCTCGCCAGGGTCGCCGTGTCGGACGGCGAATACACCTCCGCGGTCTCGGAGCCCTCGGTGCCCTCCGACCTGGCCGGAGTCATCCTGAGCGTAAACGAGCTTCAGCCCCAGTTCCGCCTGCGCCACGTTAGCGTGGCGGCTTCGCCCGTTCCTGATGACATCGTGGCGGGCCATGTCTTTGTGACGCCGGACAACATTGCCGCCGCTTACAATTTTCCGGCGACGGCGACCGGAAGCGGCCAGATCATTGCGATCGTAGGCGAGGCGCCGGTGCTAAGCAGCGACCTGTCGACGTTCTGGACTGCCGCGAACGTGGCGCAGACGCCGTCTAACGTGGTGTCGATCGACGTCGACGGGGGGCCCGTGAGCAACCCGTCGAGCTCCGTGACGTTCGAATCCTGCCTGGACGTTGAGTGGGCGGGCGCGCTGGCCCCTGGGGCGGGCATACGGCTCTACCTCGCCCAGCGGACGGTCGAGTGCCTGGCACAGATTTGGAACGACCTACCGAGCTACCCGAACATTTCGGTCGTCTCCTTCAGCTACACGAACACAGAGGGCGATGACGGGTCCTCCTACCTGCAGACCTACGCACAGCAGTTCGCGATGTTCGCGTCGGCCGGGGTCTCTATACTGGCGTCGAGTGGCGACAGCGGCTCGAATCCGAACGGGATGGGCGGGTCCGGCGGATACCTGTCCACCGCACCCCTGGCAGTCCAGTATCCGGCCAGTGATCCGAGCGTGACGGGCGTCGGCGGCACAACCGCCAGCTTCACGGGGAACTGGGCCTATTCTGGGGAGGCCGTCTGGAACGAGATCAGCACCAACCAAAGCGCCAGCGGCGGGGGCATCAGCAGCTACTTCGCGAAGCCGTCGTGGCAGACGGGCGGATCCGTGCTCGCGGGCCAGACGATGCGCTGCGTTCCCGACGTCGCGGCCATCTCGAACTCCAACCTGACAAACGTGAACCTCGGCGCCAAGTAC
This sequence comes from uncultured delta proteobacterium, assembly GCA_963761255.1. GTDB lineage: Bacteria > Desulfobacterota > Binatia > Binatales > Binataceae > DATGKG01. Next base: position 1,609,390 of record CAVXGH010000002.1, on the reverse strand, counting down.
CTGCCTTTCACGGGGACGGACGTGGGCGTTCTGATCTATGATGGCGGAACGAGCATGGCCGCAGGCGGCACGAGCCTGTCGTGCCCGGTCTGGGCGGCCGTGGCGGCCGTCGTCAACCAGGCCCGGTCCGCGGCGGGGCAGGGGCACGCGGGCCTGCTGAACCCGATCCTTTACCCGCTCGCGGGGACCAGCGCATTCAACGACGTCACGACCGGAACCAACGGGGCGTACAACGCCGGCACGGGCTATGACCTCTGCACGGGGCTGGGCACGCCGAACGTGGCCAACCTGATCGCCGCGATCGTGAACCCGGCTCCTCCCCAGCGGCTCCTGAACATATCCGTACGCTCGCAGGTGGAGACGGGTGCCAACATCACGATCGCGGGCTTTGTGATCAAGGGGTCGGCGGGCACCACAAAGAATATCCTAGTTCGCGGCGTGGGGCCCGCCCTGACCCCGTTTGGAGTGGCCGGCGCCCTCTCGAGCACCGTGCTTGCCGTCTACGATTCGAACTCGGTGTTGATCGCCAGCGACACCGGCTGGGGCAACGCCCCGGTGGCGGGAACCTCCACGGCCGCTGCGGCCTTCCGCCAGGCGACCGCGGCGGACATGACGGCGACCGGCGCGTTTGCATTGTCAGCCGGATCGGGTGACTCGGCGATGGTGCTCACGCTGCCGCCAGGCAATTACACGGTGGAGGTCTCGGGCGCGGGCGGCACCAGCGGCGTGGCCCTCTCCGAGGTCTATGAGATCGACACTGCGGATCCGGAAGTCTTCACGAACATCTCGTCGCGGTGCTTCGTGGGAACAGGCTCGGAAGTCGCGATCTCCGGGTTTGTCATTGGCGGAAGCCAGTCCGCCACGCTGCTGATCCGGGGAATCGGCCCGGCCCTCGCCGGTTTCGGCCTCACCGGGACTCTCTCCAATCCGACGCTCAGTCTTAATGACGGGAAGAGCGTGCTCATCGCGAGCAACACGGGTTGGGGAACCGCACCCCTTGCGGGAACGTCCCCGGTCGCTGCGAGCTACCGGCAGGCGACTGGCGCTGATATGAACTCCGTGGGTGCATTCTCACTCAGCGCGGGCTCCTCCGATTGCGCGATGGTGGTGACGCTTCCGCCCGGATCCTATACGGCGGAGGTTTCCGGCGTCGGGGGCACCACAGGCACCGCATTGGTGGAAGTTTACAAGCTCTAATTTCAATAACGAGTTAGATAAGACGTGGCCCGGTTTTGGCCCGGGAGGATTTATGACGCGCAGGGACGAAAGGGCTTGAGTTAAATCATACTTAATTAATGTAGATTGAAACCATACCTCTCATGAAGATCTCCAAGAAAGGCGAGTACGCGCTACGGTCGCTCATCAACCTTGGGATTGCCGTGGAGATGAAGCGCAAACTCGTCCAGGTCTCGGAGCTTGCGGAGAGCGAGCAGCTGCCGGTCAAGTTCCTGGAGCAGATCCTGCAGGCCCTGAAAGAGGCTGGCATCGTGGAGAGCGAGCGGGGGAAATTCGGGGGCTACCGGCTGGCCAGGCCGGCAAACAAGATACTCATCGGCGAGGTCGTGAGGCTGATCGACGGCCCGCTCGCACCCATCCGGTGCGTCTCCCAGACGGCCTATGAGCCCTGCACCTGCCCGGACGAGGCCCACTGCGGGCTCCGGATGCTCATGCTCGACGTGCGCAACGCCATCGCGGACATACTGGACCGCTACTCGCTTGCCGACGTGGTCGAGATCACGCTTCGCAAGATGCGGCGCGACAGCGTATCGCTCCCGTTTTCCGCGCAGGCGGCGGGGAGCGGGGCGCAATCGCGCCTGCCGGCGCGGATCGCCCGCGAGCAGATTGCGCGTAGGGGACGGGCCCCCAGGCGCATCAGGTCGTCCCCGTCCGACGGGGTCCTGCACCATATTCTCGGCGAATACTCCATCTAGGACCATGTCCACCGAATCCAGCAAAGAGCCCGCGAGCGCCCCGGGCGAACCCGAATGGGTGGCGCTTGTGCGCTCGCAGGTGCGGGACCTGCGGTACGGCGTCGTGCAGCTCGTGGTCCACGACGGCCGGGTGACTCAGATCGAACGCACCGAGAAGACGCGGCTGGCCCCCGGCGCCGCGGATCACTCACCCCGGTGACCGGAATCCTACCGCCCCATGATTTTCCTCGAACGACGACCGGACGCACCGGAGAAGACACCATCAAACAGCAGGTTTCCTGGCCAACCCGTCGAAGGGACGTCACGCGACAGACAGCAAATCCAACGTCCATGAATTTCTTCCCATCCTCCCGAACGGCCCGCGTTCTTCCGGCCGCGCTCGCCCTAGCGGCGTTTCTCGCCGCGCCGGCGGCGCCCGCAAAGACGATCGAGCTCCTCAATGTCTCCTATGACCCGACCCGGGAGCTCTATGCCGATTACAACGCGGCCTTCGCCGCGCTACTGGAAGGCCAGGACCGGCGACGACGTCGTCGTCAAGCAGTCCCACGGCGGCTCCGGCGCGCAGGCGCGGTCGGTGATCGACGGGCTGCAGGCCGACGTCGTGACGCTGGCGCTCGCCGCCGACATCGACAGCCTCCACGCGCACGGCGACCTCCTTCCCGCCGACTGGCAGTCGAAGCTCCCGGAGAACTCCACGCCGTACACGAGCACGATCGTCCTCCTCGTGCGCAAGGGCAACCCGAAGCACATCAAGGACTGGGATGACGTCGTGCGGCCGGACGTCTCGGTCATCACCCCCAATCCGAAGACCTCCGGCGGCGCGCGGTGGGCCTACCTCGCGGCCTGGGGATACGCCGAGCGCAAGTACGGGAGCAAGGACAAGGCCCGGGAATTCGTCACGGCCCTCTACAGGAACGTGCCCGTGCTCGACTCGGGCGCCCGGGGCTCGACGATCACGTTCGCGCAGAAGGAGATCGGGCGACGTCCTCCTTGCGTGGGAGAACGAGGCCTTCCTCGCGCAGAAGGAGTTCGGCCCCGGCAAGTTCGAGATCGTCGTCCCCTCGAGCAGCATCCTCGCCGAGCCGCCGGTCGCGGTCGTCGAGAAGGTCGGCGGCGCGCAGGGGCACGGCCGAGGTCGCCAGGGCCTACCTCGAGTACCTCTACTCCGACGAGGGCCAGGAGATCGCCGGCCGCAACTATCTACCGCCCGCGGAATCCGCGCGGCGGCCGGCGAAGTTCGCGACGCGTGTTCCCGAAGCTCGAGCTCTTCACCATCGAGGAGGTGTTCGGGGGCTGGACGCGTGGCCCAGCAGACCCACTTCGCCGACGGCGGCGTGTTCGACCAGATCTACCAGAAATGACATGACGCCGGACGGGAACCACATGCGGCGCCTCGCAGCCGGTGCACCTGGCACCCCGCTCGACTCCAGGGCCGACCCATGGCGCGCGCGCGCGAAACTCCCGCTCCATCCTGCCCGGCTTCGGGCTCTCCCTCGGCTTCACGCTGGCCTACCTGGGCCTGATCGTCCTCGTCCCGCTTTCGGCCGCCTTCCTGCGCACGGCCGGGATGAGCCTGCACGACTTCGTCGCGGCCGTGGCCTCGCCGAGGGTGGTCGCGGCCTACCGCCTGAGCTTCGGCGCGTCGCTTGCCGCCGGCCTCGTCAACATGGTCTTCGGCCTCATCGTGGCGTGGGTGCTCGTGCGCTACTCGTTTCCCGGGCAAGCGGATCATCGACGCGCTGGTCGACCTTCCCGTTCGCGCTGCCCGACCGCCGTCGCGGGCATTGCGCTCACCTCCCTCTATTCGCCGAACGGCTGGGTCGGGCGCTGGCTCGCGCCCCTGGGCATCAGGGTCGCGTTCACGTGGACGGGGGTCTTCGTGGCCCTGACGTTCATCGGGCTGCCGTTCGTCGTCAGGACGGTGCAGCCCGTGCTCCAGGACCTGGAGCCCGAGATCGAGGAGGCGGCGTCGACGCTGGGCGCGAACCGCTGCAGACCGATCACCCGGATTCTCCTGCCCGAGCTCGCTGCCGTCGCTCCTGACGGGCTTCGCGCTGGCGTTCGCGCGGGCGCTCGGGGAGTACGGCTCGGTCGTCTTCATCTCCGGGCAACATGCCGATGAAGACCGAAATCGTGCCGCTGCTGATCATCACGAAGCTCGAGCAGTACGACTACCGCGGCGCGACGGCCATCGCCGTCGTCATGCTGGTCGTCGTCGTTCATCCTGCTGCTCCTCATCAACCTGCTCCAGAAATGGAGCCGCCGCTACCATGCCATATGACGTGAATCCATGTTGGGAAGCGCGGATCCCGTTGCCAAGCGATCCCCGCCCCCCGGGACCGCTCCGACCGCCCAACCCTCTGCCCTCACCTTGGCCTCCGCAATCGCAACCACGCTCTCGCGCCCGCGCCGGGCCCGCGCCGCCCTGCCGCGCGCGACGCGGGACCCCGCGTGGGCCCGCTGGGCTGCTCACGGCCGTGGCTCTCGTCTTCCTCGCCTGCTTCCTCGTCCTGCCGCTCGTGGCGTCTTCGCGCAGGCGTTCGGCAAAGGGCGGCGGCTACTACCTTGCGTCGGTCCGCGAGCCCGACGCCCTGTCGGCGATCCGGCTCACGCTGCTCACCGTGGCGATCGTGGTGCCCGCCAATGTCGCTTTTCGGCGTCGCGGCCGCCTGGGCCATCGCGAAATTCAGGTTCCGCGGCAAGAGCCTCCTGACGACGCTCATCGACCTGCCCTTTGCCGTGTCCCCGGTCATCTCCGGCCTCATCTACGTCCTCGTCTTCGGGGCCCAGGGCTGGTTCGGCCCGTGGCTCATCGCGCACAACATCCGGATCATCTTCGCCGTCCCGGGGATCGTGCTCGCCACGGCCTTTGTCACGTTTCCCGTTCGTCGCCCGCGAGCTGATTCCCGCTCATGCAGGCGCAGGGCACGGACGAGGAGTACTCCGCCGTGACGCTTGGGGCCAACGGCTGGCAGACCTTCTGGCGCGTGACGCTGCCGAACATCCGCTGGGGCCTCTTCTACGGGGTCATCCTCTGCAACGCGCGCGCGATGGGCGAGTTCGGGGCCGTCTCCGTCGTGAGCGGGCACATCCGCGGCGAGACCAACACGATGCCGCTGCACGTGGAGATCCTCTACAACGAGTACAACATCGCGCGGCGCTTTCGCCGTCGCCTCGCTCCTGGCGCTCCTCGCCCTTGCGACGCTCGTCGTCAAGTCGGTCGTCGAGTGGAGGCCAGACCGGATCGGCCATGAGCATCGAAGCCCACGGCATCCGCAAGAAGTTCGGCGCCTTCACGGCGCTCGACGGCGTCGACCTGAACGTGCCCGCAGGGCAAGCTCGTGGCGCGTGCTCGGCCCGTCGGGCTCCGGAAAGACGACGCTCCTGCGGATCATCGCCGGCCTGGAGTTCCCCGATGCCGGAAGCGGGCGGGTCCTCTTCCACGGCGAGGACGTGACGGACCTGCCCGCGGGCAAGCGGAGGGTCGGGTTCGTGTTCCAGCACTACGCCCTCTTCCGGCACATGTCCGTCTTCGAGAACGTCGCGTTCGGCCTCAGGGTGCGCCGGCGCCGCGACCGGCCGTCGCCCGAGGCCATCGCCGAGCGCGCGCACCGGCTCCTCGAGCTCGTGCAGCTCGACGGGCCTCGCCGGGCGCTTCCCCTCGCAGCTCTCGGGCGGCCAGCGCCAGCGCGTCGCGCTCGCGCGGGCGCTCGCGGTCGAGCCCAAGGTGCTCCTTCTCGACGAGCCCTTCGGGGCCCTGGACGCGCGCGTGCGCAAGGACCTGCGCCGCTGGCTGCGGCGCTTCCACGACGAGATCCACCTGACGACGATCTTCGTGACCCACGACCAGGAGGAGGCGCTCGAGATCGCCGACGAGGTCGTGATCATGAACCAGGGCCGGGTCGAGCAGGTCGGCACGCCCCAGCAGGTCTACGACAAGCCGGCGACGCCGTTCGTCTACCAGTTCCTCGGCAACGTGAACGTGCTGCGCGCGCCCGGCGCTCGCCGGCGGCCCGGCGCCGGCCGGCGGGCGCGCGGACGCCGAGACCCCGGACGGCCAGATCTACGTGCGCCCGCACGACATCGAGCTCACGCCCCACGACGCGGGCGGCGCGGGCCTCTCGGCCATCGTGCGCCACATCCATGCGGCGGGCCCGCACGCGAGGCTCCTCCTCGAGCAGGTGCAGACGCGCGAGCACGGTCGAGGTCGAGATCTCCCGCTCGGAGCTCGCCGAGCTCGACCTCAAGGTGAACGACCTCGTCCGGCTGCGCCTGCGGCAGGCCCACTCGTTCGACGAGGACTATGCCATCTAGCATCTTGCCACCCCCTTTTCCCAAACAAGCAAACCAACCCACAACCCAAATGGCCAAGATATACAACGACATCACCGAAACGATCGGCAACACGCCGCTCGTCCGCCTCAACCGGACCGCAGCCGCCCACGGCGCGCAGGCGGAGATCCTGCTCAAGCTGGAGTTCTTCAACCCCCTCTCGAGCGTCAAGGACCGGATCGGCTTCGCCATGATCGACGACGCCCTGAAGAGCGGCCGCATCAACAAGGACACGGTGCTCATCGAGCCGACGAGCGGCAACACGGGCATCGCGCTCGCGTTCGTCGCGGCGGCCAAGGGGCTGAAGCTCATCCTCACGATGCCCGAGACGATGACGACCGAGCGCGCGCAAGATCCTCAAGGTCCTCGGCGCCCGCCTCGTGCTGACCGAGGGCGCGAAGGGGATGAAGGGCGCGATCGCCAAGGCCGAGGAGCTGGCGACCAAGATCCCGAACAGCGTCATCCTCCAGCAGTTCGCCAACCCGTCCAATCCCGCCGTCCACCGCCGGACGACCGCCGAGGAGATCTGGAGGGACACCGACGGCAAGGTCGACATCGTGATCTCCGGGCATCGGCACCGGCGGCACGATCACGGGCGTCGGCGAGGTCATCAAGCCGCGCAAGGCCTCGTTCAAGATCATCGCCGTCGAGCCGGCCGGCTCGCCCGTCCTCTCCGGCGGGCAGCCCGGGCCGCACAAGCTCCAGGGCCTCGGCGCCGGCTTCGTGCCCGCCGTCCTGAACACGAAGGTCTACGACGAGGTGATCACGGTGAAGGAGGACGACGCGGCCCCGATCAGCAAGCAGGTGGCCAAGCTCGACGGCATCCCGGTGGGCATCTCCTCGGGCGCGGCGGTCTGGGCGGCGCTCCAGGTCGCGAAGCGGCCCGAGAACAAGGGCAAGCAGATCGTCGTGATCATCCCGTCGTCCGCGGAGCGCTACCTCTCGTCCTGGCTCTTCGCCGACCTGAGCGTCGAAAGCGACTCGATCGACGACCTCCTGCCGCCGGCAAAGGCCTGATCCATTCGCGCCCCGTTCCAGGCCCTTGCGGGCCCGGGGCGGGGCGCTCTCATTTCCTGCGGGCGGGCAGGGGCACCACCCAGCCCTGCGGGTTGATCGGCACGACGACGGGCTCGCCCGCGCGGATTTTCGCCTCGTAGAAATCCCAGTGCATGTCCGCGTACGCGGGCTCCCGGTACCGGGGAATGTTGCTTAGGAGGGCCAGGACGCAGAGGGCCGGGGCGATCCTTCCCTCGATCCCCTTGCGCCCCACGGCGCAGAGGAGCAGCCACATCGCGATCAGCTGCGGGATGAAGACGTAGCGCGCATGGGCGAGCGGGCGAAAAAAATCGTCGAGCGAGTGCCGCGTCCTGTAGAGCGCTCCGGTGAGGAGGACGTAGAACGCGAGCCCGAGGAGGGTCCTTGTCCGCCTGTCCGCGCCGGGCCCGAACGCGAGGTACCCCACACCGGCGAGGGTCGCTATCCCGGCCGCCGTGCCGAGGATCTGGTCCGTCACCGGGGAGGCGAGGCAACCCATGAGAATCGAGGCCCCTATCCTGCGCCCCACGGCGGGAAGGAGAAGCCGGAGCGCGATGACCGAGTCGGCGGCGCCGGAGCCTATCGAGGGGCCCGTCCGCACGAGGTACCCCTGGACCAGCGCGCAGGCGGCGACCACCGCGGCCAGTGCCAGGCTCGCCTTCGTCCTGCGGGTCCAGGCGCGCCAGGCGAACAGGGGGAGGAGCACGATGCAGAAGGGGCCGGTGAGGCCCATCGCCAAGGCGGCGACGAGGTCGTGGGCCCACTGCCGGCCGTTCTTCGGGTCGCCTGAAATGAGCAGCAGCACCATCCCCGCCCCGATCACCCACTGGAGGTTCACGACGGTCAGGAAGATCTCGTAGGTGTCCGGCACGAGGACGACCGCGAGTGCGCATGCGCCCGCAAGCCGGGGCAGCGGACAGCGGGCGGACAGCGTCCGCCCCGCGACGTAGAGCGTGACCGCCCCCGAGCATGCGACAAAGATGGCCGGGGCGCGCGCCGGATCGACGAGCACCGCGAGCTCCCCAATCGCCCTGAGGATCGTGTGCAGGTAGCCGGCGAACGGCTCCCCGAACGCGCGCCAGCCCAGCTCGTAGGCGCGCTCAAAGAAATACCCGTCCTCGGCCCAGAACTGGGGGCGGGTGACCGCGTGCGCCCTCCTGAGCGCAAGGATGACCGCGCAGAGCGCCAGGACGGCGACCCCTGGGGGATCGGCCGCCATGCGCGCGAACCTCTGGCGCGCCGTCAATTCTCCGCGGCTTGCGACGCCCTCGACCATTTGAAGAAGCAGATGGCAAGCGCGGTCAGCGACACCGCCATGCCGGCGACCTTCATGATGATCCCGGCCATCAGCTGGTCGTCGGCCGGGGCTGAACCGCTGCGATAAGGCGCGGCGCGTATTCATAGGTGGGATAGAGGATGTCGCCCGAGAAGACGATGTAGGCCGAGACCGGGATCATGCGCGATCTCCGTCGCCGAAGACGTAGAGCATCCGGACGCCGTAGCTTGGGGCCGGGAACGCCTCCGACGGGCTCGCGAGCGGCCACCAGTAGAGGAGCGACACGGCGAGGAACATCAGGTGCTCGAGCGACGTGCACCAGCTTGTCCTGGAGGGTCCACTCGTAGAGGAACGGCGCGTGCCAGAGCGCTGATGACGCCGTCGAGACGAGGGCGCAGGTCACGGGGTGAAGGAGCAGGCGCAGCGGGCGCGCGCAGCCCGGCCGCGAAAGGACCGGGTCCACCATCCAGGACGGCGTCCCGAGGAGGATCAGGAGCGGCACCGGGTACATGATCAGGAGATGCTGCGACCATGTGGGCCGACAGGAGGAAGCGCTCGCCCACCTGGTCGAGCGGCGAGCCGACGGCCAGGTAGAAGAGGACCAGCGCCGCGTAGAACAGGGCCGCCTTGCCGCGGGGGTAGGGCGCTGCCCGGGGCGAGCGCCGGCCCTGAGAGGCCCGGCCAGTATCGCGTAGAGCCAGCCAGCGAGGATGAGCCCGCCGGTCAGGAACGGCTCGTTGTGCCAGTGCCGCCAGTCGATCATTTTGGGAACCCGGATGGCGCCCGGGCGGCCGGCTCAGGCAACCCGCATGACCGCCGCCGGCGGGTCGAGCATCGCCATCGGGACCGGCTTGCTCGCCTCCGCCCCGAAGAGCTTCAGGAGCGCCCACATCGTGCCGCCCGCCAGGATCAGGCCGATGAAGAAGAGGATCGTGCAGAACGCCTTGTCCCAGCGCAGGTGCATGAAGTAGAAGATGACGAACATGAACTTCACCGCGGAGAGGATCACGAGGCGCCGTGACGAGGAGCCACTTCACGAAGGGCAGGTAGACGGTGACGAGCTCGAGGCCGGTGATGACGGCGAGGAGCATGGCGATCTGGACGAAGATCCAGAACTTGCTCTGCTCCAGCTCGTGGCCGTGGGTCGTGGGCGGCGGATGCGGGTGCGCTCATGGCGGTTGTCCATGGGGTGGTCAGATGTACTCGAGCAGGTAGACGGCCGTGAAGATCACGATCCAGACGATGTCGACGAAGTGCCAGTACAGGCCCATCATCTCGACGTCGATCGCGTCCTTCTCGGTAAGCCGCCCGCGTGAACGAGTAGATCAGCATCCCGGTCAGCCAGATGACGCCGATCAGCACGTGCAGGCCGTGGGTGCCCGTCAGGGTGAAGAACGTCGTCCCGAGGATGCTGTTCGTGATCGTCAGGTGCTTCTCGTAGACGAAGTTGTTGAACTCGTACACCTGGCAGCCGAGGAAGATGCAGCCGAAGAAGATCGTCGTCAGGAGCGACCAGCGCAGGCTCTTCAGGTTGCCCTTCTGGATCGCGTTCACCGCGAGCGCCATCATGAGCGACGACATGAGCAGGATGAACGTCGAGAACGACGTCAGCTCGATGCTGAACACCTGCCTCGCCGGCGGGCGTGCCCGGGGGCGGGTGCAGCCGGTAGATCAGGTGCGTCGAGATCAGGCAGCCGAAGAACATGCAGTCCGACGCCAGGAACGCCCACATGAGGAGCTTCTTGTTCGGAATGCCCGTCGAGGTGGTCGGGTCGTGGTGGTGGTCGATGGTGGCTGCGGCCGCGGTGCTGCTCATGGAGATGGGTGCGGGGGTCGCTGGAGGGTGCCGGCTCAGTGGCCGTCGGGCGCCGTGCGCGTCGTCGCCCTTGATGCTGCCGTCCTCGTTCAGGTGGATGTGGTAGCCCTCGTTGCCCTCGAGCGACCAGAGGAAGACCGAGACGAACATGATCGCGCCGCCCAGGATGGTGACCGCGATCTTCGGGCCCCAGAAGCCCGGGTACTCGGCGGGTTCGCCGGGTCGACGACCGCGACGCCGATCGCCCCGATCAGGATGCCGAAGCCCGCGAGGAACGGGTAGATCGACTGGAAGGGCATGTGGATGCCGCCGTGGGCGTCCTCGGCCTTCGCGTGCTCGGCCTCCTCCGCGCGCGACCTCGTCCTTGTGGTGCTTCTCGTACCACCAGCCGTCGCGGGCGTGCACCGTGGGGATGACCCGGAAATTGTACTCGGGCGGCGGGTTCGGCAGGCTCCACTCGAGCGTGCGCGCGTCCCAGGGGTCCCGCGCGGTCCGCTCGCCCTTGAAAAAGGTGTAGATCATCGTCGATGAAGTAGACCGCCACGCCCGATCGCGAGGATGAAGGCGCCGATCGGTCGCGATCGAAGTTGCCCGTGTTCCAGCCCATGTTGGCGTCGTAGGTGAACGTGCGGCGGGGCATGCCCTTCAGGCCGAGGAAGTGCATCGGGAAGAACGTCACGTTGAAGCCGACGAAGATGAGCCAGAAGGACATCTTGCCCCAGAACTCGCTCACCTTCCGGCCGAACATCAGCGGGAACCAGTAGTGGATGCCGGCGAAGAGCGCGAAGAGCGAGCCGCCGATCAGCACGTAGTGGAAGTGAGCGACGACGAAGTAGCTGTCGTGCTGCTGCACGTCGGCCGGGGCCGCCGCGTGCATGACGCCCGAGAAGCCGCCGATCATGAACATCCACATGAAGCCCAGCGCGAACATCATCGGCGTGCGCATCGACAGGTGGCCGCCCCAGAGCGTGCCGATCCAGTTGAAGATCTTCACGCCCGTCGGCACCGCGATCACCATCGTCGTCAGCGCGAACGCCGCGGTGGCCATCGTGCCCATGCCGGTCGTGAACATGTGGTGGCTCCAGACGCCGAAGCCGAGGAAGCCGATGCAGGCGCCCGAGAAGACGACGATCGGGTAGCCGAACAGCGGCTTGCGCGAGAAGGTCGGCAGGATCTCCGAGATGATGCCCATCGCGGGCAGGATCAGGATGTACACCTCCGGATGGCCGAAGATCCAGAAGAGGTGCTGCCAGAGGATCGGGCATGCCCGCCGTTGGACACCTCGAAGAAGTTCGTGCCGAAGAGCCGGTCCATCATGAGCTCGACCAGCGCGATCGTGATCGCGGGGAAGGAGAGGATGATCAGGAAGGACGTGACGAGCGTCATCCAGGTGAAGACCGGCAGGCGCATCATCGTCATGCCCGGCGCGCGCAGGTTGATGATGGTGACGATGAAGTTGAGCGCCGCGGCGATCGAGGCGACGCCGAGGAGCTGCAGGCCCATGACCCACATGTCGATCGCGTGGGTCGGGCTGAAGGTCCGGGTCGTCAGCGGGGCGTAGCCGAACCAGCCGGCGTCGGGCGCGCCGTCCTTCATGAACCAGCCGAGGTTCAGGATGATCGCGCCGACGAGGAAGATCCAGAAGGAGAACGCGTTCAGCCGCGGGAACGCCACGTCGCGCGCCCCGATCTGCAGCGGCATGATGAAGTTGAAGAACGCGGCGCCGAGCGGCATGACGACCAGGAAGATCATCGTCGTGCCGTGCATCGTGAACATCTCGTTGTACTGCGCGGACGTGAGGAAGGTGTTGTTCGGGACCGCGAGCTGGATGCGGATGAAGCAGCGCCTCGATCCCGCCGACGAGGAAGAAGAAGAGCGCGGAGATCCCGTACAGGAAGCCGATCCGCTTGTGGTCGACGGTCGTCAGCCAGCTCATGAGGCCGGTCTTGGCCGTCGGGCGCCAGAGGACGAACGGCTTCGCGGGGCTCGTCCCCCTTTGCGAGGAAATCGGATTTTGCCAGTGCTTCCATGATGCGGGTTACTTGAGGCTCTCCAGGTAGAGCACCAGGGCGTCCTCGTCCTCCGGGGTGAGCTTGATGTCGTTGGCGATGTAGCCGCTGACCCACATCTTGTTGCCGGGCTTCACCTCGTCCGGGGTGTGGATCCAGCGGTGGAGCTCGTCGCGGTTGTTCTCCAGGAGGCCCGCCGGCGATCGTGGAGCGGGCACCCGACGTGGGTGAGCTCGGGCCCGACGACGCCGATGGCGCCGTCGCCGCGGATCGTGTGGCAGGTGCTGCAGGTCTTGGTCCGCGAACAGCTCGCGGCCCCTGGGCGATCAAGGCCGGGTCCTCGTCCTCGGCTCGGGCAGCTGCTGGGCGCGCCACGCGTCGAGCGGCGACGCGTCGAACTTGGCCGTGGTCCCGGGCTCATTGCGGCTGAAGGTGCGGTAGGCGGCGAACTGCGCCTTGGGCTGGCCCGTGGCGGCCGCCGCGGCCACCCGGCGCGCGGGCGCCATCTGGGCGTTGAGCCAGTCGTTGAACTCCCGGGGCCCGAGCGCGATCACCCGGAAGCGCATGACGGCGTGGGACTCGCCGCAGAACTCGGCGCACTGCCCCCAGAAATACCCCGGCTTGTCGGCCTGGATCCAGAGGTGGTTGGCGCGGTTGGGGATCATGTCCACCTTGCCGGCGAGCTTCGGGATCCAGAAGCTGTGGATGACGTCCATGGTGCGCAGGTTGATGTGGACGGGCCGGCCCGCCGGGATCACGAGCTCGTTGGCCGTCGTCAGGGGCGCGTTGACGGTCTTGCCGGTCGGGTCGACCGTCTGCGCGGTCTCGCCGGGGTAGTCGAACTTGAACCACCACTGGTAGCCGGTCGCCGTGACCTCGTAGGCGTTCGGCCTTCGTCCTCGACCGGCACGTCGTACGATGTACCAGATGCTCCTTAAGGGTCGGCATCGCGATGATGACCAGCGCAAGCACGGAGGCCCCGATCAGGCTCATCTCAACCATCGGGTTGCCGTGGCCCTGCTCCGGGCGGCTCGGCGTGCTCGTCGGCCTCCCCGCGGGCCCTGAACTTGATCATCGCATAGGCGAGGACGCCCCCGACGACGACGAAGATGACCAGGGTCACCCAGCAGGTGACGTAGAAGAGGTCCAGCTGGTCGCGCGCCACCGGGCCCTTCGGATCGAACGTGGACTGCGGGCCGTCCAGCCAGAAGCAGCCTGAGAGGAGCAAGACAGCCGGCCATGACGGCGGCGCAGCGGGCAAATCGGGCTAGTTGTGTGGAATAGTTGGACAAACGCATTACGTGCAGTCGGACAAGAAAGCCGCCCTTGGGCGGCCGTCAAACTCCCGGGTAGAGTCAGGGAACATCCGAGCATTTCAAGCCATATTGCGATACATTTTCACCACGGGCGGGACCCTGTTTCCCCGGGGCCGCCCCGAGGGGGGCCTTAAATCCTGCCTGGACGGGCGTTAGCGGCCCACGGGCCCTGCGCCGTAACCCCCAAAAGTCGTGTTTCGATTTGCCATACACGTGCGACACGGGCGAACTTTTCCGCCCCATGAAAACGCGCCTTCTTCTCATCACAGCCCTCGCGGCCCTCGTCACTTCCGGCTGCGGCCAGAAGGACACCTCAACCGCGGCTTCCGCCGCGCCGGCGGGCCCCCGGGTCGATCGAGATCACCGCGGGCGACACCATGAAATACAGCGTCACGGCCATCGAGGCCAAGCCGGGCGAGGACCTCAAGGTGATCCTCACCAACAACGGCACCCAGCCGAAGGAGGTCATGGGGCACAACTGGGTCCTCCTGAAGGCCGGCACGGATGTCGCCGCCTTTGACGCGGCCGCGCTCAACTCAAAGGACACCGGGTACATCCCCGCGGCGCTCAGCGACGAGATCATCGCCCACATCGACCTGCTCGGGCCCCGCAAGTCGGGCGAGGTCGACTTCAAGGCGCCGACGGCCCCCGGCGAATACCCGTTTCTCTGCACCTTCCCCGCCCACTACCAGACGGGCATGAAGGGCTTCCTGACAGTCAAATAGGCCCCCGACCCTCCAGTCCCCGTCCAGGCCACGCCGCGCGCCTGCCGTCTTCGGTCAAGTGCTCATCCGGCTCCCGATCCCATGCCCTTCGCCGTGACGACGAAACCCCAAGGGCGGGCGGGCGGCGCCCGACTGTGCGGCGCTCTCGCTGTGCTCGTCGCCGGCCTTGGCTTCTCGGCCTGCGGGCCGAGCGATCCCCTCGAGGGGAAGGTGGACGCGGTCGACTACGTCACCTTTTCCATGTGGCGCTCCGGGGTCGCGGGGCGGCTTACTGCGCAGCAGCTGGCCGACCTGGACGAGGCGGTCCAGGAGATCCGGTTCCACGTCATGGCGGAGGGCAGGGTGAGCGGCAGCGCCGCGGTGGAGGAAGAGGCGCTCCATGTAATTGAGGGCAAGACCGTCCGCCACGTGCTCAGGCAGGGCCTCGGTTGGGAGCTCAGGCGGGCCTCCGCCGAGAAGGCGGCGCTTGAGGTCTCGATGAACCAGAACGCGCTCATGCGCACGCGCCCGGGCGACACGGCCTCCGCGACGTACCTTTCCGACCTGAGCGACCGGCAGGCGGCCCGCCTGAAGGCCGCGGCCGAACAGGTCAACCATGCCCGCGAGAGGCTGGCCGCCGCGGGCGGGCCGCTCGAGTCCCTGGACGCCGACCCGTCGGATGCCGCCCCGGCGGACGCCGCCCCCAAGGATGCGCCCCCGCAACGGATACCCTGACTAGGACGCGCCCTTGGCCGGCCACCACTCGTACAGGAAGAGGTAGACCAGGACCCCGGTCACGGAGACGTAGTACCAGATCGGGAAGGTGACCCGCGCCCACGCGACGTGGCGGTCATAATCCCCCCGAAGCGCGAGGATGAACGTGCGGGGCACGAGGTACGCGATCAGGGCCGCAAGCGGGATGTGCGTCCAGAGGATGACGAGGTAGACCGTCCTGATCGCGCCGGTTCCCCCGAAGGGCGTGTGGGCCCCCCGCATCAGGGCATGGTACGTCAGGTAGAACACGAGGAACAGCGCCGACGCCACGGCCGCGGAAAGCATGCAGGCCCTGTGGGCGTCGCGCCTGCCCCGCCTGATGTAGATGAATCCGGCCGTGATGAGGCCGGTGGCAACCGCGTTCAGCGCGGCCTCGATCTTGGGAAGGTCGTGAACGGTCATGGTCAGCGAAGGAGAAGCCGGTCGGCCACGAGGGCGCCGAGGAGGAGCGGCAGGTAGGCGAGCGAGAAGAGAAAGAGCCTTCGCGCCCCGGCGTCGCGGTCCTCCGACCGCAGGAACGCCGCCGCCCGCCAGAGGAAGCAGGCGCCGACCACGCAGGCCCAGGCGCCGTACCACGCGCTCGCAAGGCCGAGGAGCGGCGGAAGGAGGCTCACCACGACGAGGGCGAGCGTCGCCAGGAGCGACCAGCGCGCCACGCGCGCGCCCGACGGGTCCCGCACGGGAAGCATGGGGAAGTTCACGGCCCGGTAGTCGCTGCGGTAGATCCACGCGATCGCCATAAAGTGGGGTATCTGCCAGAAGAAGAGGACGCCGAAGAGGATCCAGCCGAGCGCGGAGACGCCGCCCTCGGCGGCCGACCAGCCGATGAGAGGGGGGAACGCCCCGGCAATGGCTCCGATCTCCGTGCTCCAGCGGCTCAGGCGCTTGGCCGGCGTGTAGCAGCCGAGGTAGGAGGCGATGGTCAGGAGCGTGAAGAGCGCGGAAAGCTTGCCGACCTGCGTGAAGAGCACGATCAGGGCGACAAAACACATCCCCCAGCCGAGGACGTACGCGGAGCCCGTGGCGATCCTGCCCGTCGGGATGGGCCGCTGCGCCGTCCGGTTCATGCGGGCGTCGGTGTCGCACTCAATCCACTGGTTCAGGGCTGCGACGCCCCCGGCCGCGAGCGAGGCTCCGAGCGCCAGGAAGACGACGCGGGCGGGGCCGTGAGCGGGCCTGGCCGCGAAATAGCCCACGAGGGCGGTGACGACCGAGAGGAGGCTGAGCCTCGGCTTCGTGAGCTCGAGGTAGTCGGACGAACCGGGCGTTCCTGGGTGCGTCCTCGGTCATGCTCCTGGAGGACCCTCGACGGCGTCGCGGTGGGCGAGCCACGCGAGCCAGAAGGCGGTTGCAAGGGTCAGCGCCCCCACGAGCACGTGCGCCGGTCGTGACCGCCGGGTCGCGCGGGGTCCGGATGATCGCCGCCCCGAGGAGGATCTGGAGGGCGAGAAGGCCGACCAGCACCGACGCGCCCGCGCGCATCGCGAGGGTCGAGGCGCGGTCGCGCCAGAGGGCGACCGCGAACACGGCCACGGCGACCGCGACCACGCATGCCATCAGCCGGTGCGCGAAATGGATGCCCACCCGGAAGTCCCAGAGCGGCGGGCAGAAGGCCGCCGTCGGGCGTCGACCACGGAAACGTCGGTATCGCAAGCCCCGCAAAGCTGTGGCGCATGACGGCGGCGATCCCGAGCTGGAGGAAGATGAGGGCGCAGCAGGCGATCCCCGCCCTGCGCACGGCGTTCCCCGTGCCGATCGGCCGCGTGATCCAGCCCCGGCAGCATCCGACGGCGATGGCGATCAGCGTGCAGGCGAGGGCCTGCGCGAGGCAGGCGTGGAGCATCGCGAAGAGCCGGCCGAGGCTCGTGTCGACCGCCGCGACCTGCACGGGGTCGAGCCGCACCCGCAGCCCGCCCGACGACGGCCTGCGCGACGACGAGGCCCGCCGCGAAGAGGGAGAGCCCGCGAAGCCATGGCCGGGACTCGCGCCGCCAGATCCAGACGGCGAGGACGGCCGTCAGGACGGTCATGAGGCCTGCGCTCAGCCGGTGCGAGTGCTCCGCGAACATGACGAGGTTTGTCAGCCAGCCCGTCGGGTTGAGCGACCCGTTCGACAGGGGCCAGTCCGGGAACGCCATGCCGGCGCCGATGCTCGTCGTGAAGGCGCCGAGGGTCACGAGCACGAACACCCAGGCGGCCGCCAGCGCCGAGAACGCGGCGAGCGCGGGCTTGTGGCCCGCGGTTCGGCCGGGACTGTGGGTGGGTGCCATGGGACGATGGGACGGGTGGGAGAGGATAACATCGTGCCCGCCCCAAACGCTTTGACAATTTTTTCCTCCGGCGGATTGGTGATACCATGAGAATCGATCGCCTTCGCCGACATGGCCGCCCTCGCGGCGCTGGGAGCGGTCCTTGCCGCCGCGGGCTGCGGCGGCGCTCAAGGGAAGCCGCCGGCCGGCCGCCCCGGCCGCCCCGGCCAGCGAGAAGGCGCTTCCCGCTCACCGGGGAGGTCGCTCTCGGCCGACCCGGCGCAAGAAGGTCCTCGTCGTCCGGCACAACGAGGTCGCCGGCTACATGCCCGCGATGACCATGGAGTTCGCGGTGTCGGCGGGCGACGCCGCCGCCGCGAGGCCGGGCGAGCGGATCCGCGCCGAGCTCGTGGTCGAGAGGGCGGGCGACGCCCTCGCCTTGAGAACATCTGGCCCGACGACAAGGCGGCCCGCGACACGATCGACGCCGGGGCCCGCATGCTGCGCCAGGACACGTACGCCAAGGGCGGGCAGGCCTACCGGGAGGTGGGCGACGCGGTCCCCGACTTCGTCCTCTACGACCAGAACGGCCGCGTCGTCGACAGCGCCCGCTTCCGCGGCAGGCAGGTCATGCTCAACTTCATCTACACGCGCTGCCCGTCGCCAACATGTGCCCGCTCTCGACGGCAAAGATGATGGCGTCCCAGAAGCTCGCGAGGGAGTCCGGCGTCTCCAACATCGAGTTCGTCTCGATCACGCATGGACCCCGCCCACGACACCCCCGGCGTCCTGCGGGAGTACGCGGACCAGCGGGGGATCGACACCGCGCAACTTCTCGTTCCTCACGGGCCCGGAGCCGGCAATCCGCGACCTGCTGACCCAGTTCGGGGTCATCGCGGAATTCAGGGGCGACATCCTCGACCACACGCTCGCGACGCTCCTCATCGACGAGAAGGGCCGGGTCGCCTGGAGGGCCGACGGAAGCCAGTGGCAGCCGAAGGAGTTCGTGGAGCGGATGCACAGATGACGCGCCCCCGCGGACGCCCCGCAGGCTCGGGCCCCGCGAGTGGCATGCGCATCGCCGCCATCACGCCTGGCGGCCGCCGCGCTCTTTGTCGTCGTGCGCGAGCCTGCCGACCGGCACCAACCTGAGCCACATGGACTTCCGCGTCCAGGGGGGCAACGTCATCGAGTTCTGCGACCCCGCGAACCCCCAGTTCCTGCCCGTGGTCGCGGTGCGCTCCCCGGTGACCCTGACCGTGGCGGCGTCCGGCGCCCGCGCGGGCGGGAGCGGACGTGGCGGCGACGCTTTCGCTCACCACCTTCAGCGGCAAGCCGATCGCCCCGGAGGACCTGCAGGTGGTCCAAACGAAGCGGATCCACCTACTGATCGTCGACCCCTCGCTCGAGCGACTACCAGCACGTGCACCCGGAGCCGGGCCGGAGGCCTGGCGAATGGGTCTTCCGGTTCAGGCCGAGGTTCGGGGGCGCCTACCGGTTCTTCGCCGACTTCACGCCCGTGGCGACCAACCGCGGCCTCTACTCGGAGGCGCGAGATGGCGGTCGCAGGGCCCCCCAAGCCCCGTCGCCGCCGGGACCCAGGCGCCCTCGTGGGAGGCCAGGGTGGGCGCGTACTGGTTCGCGCTCTCGCCCGCCGTCGCTCCCGATCCGGGCCGGGGTCCCCGCGGACCTCCGGCTCGCCGTCACGCGGGTCGGCGGGGGGCCCGTGCCCCTCTCCCCCGTCATGGGCGCCTTCGCCCACCTCGTCGCCTTTGACGCCCTTCGCAGCGGCTTCGCGCACATCCATCCGAACCAGACGGATGTGACCGAGGCCGCCCGACCCCGTGCGCCCGGCAGTTCACCTTCCGCCTCACGATCCCGAGCCCGGGACGCTACGTCATCTGGAGCCAGGTGAGCCTCGCCGGCCGGGAGACCTTCGCGCCCTTCTGGTTCGACGTCTCGCCGTAGGTCAGAACTTGAGGTGCTTCACCGTCAGCCCCTTGTTGATCAGCTGCTTCAGGGAGTCGATGCCGATCCTCAGGTGCTTGCCGACGAAGGAATCGTCGACCTTCCGGTCGCTCACGATCGTCTTCACGCCCTCCGGGAGCCATCGGCTGGTCCGACACGAGGAGCAGGGCGCCCGTCGGGATCTCGTTGGCGAAGCCCACCATGAAGATGGTCGCCGTCTCCATGTCGACCGCCATGACGCGGATCCTCTTCAGGTACTTCTTGAACTCCTCGTGGTGCTCCCAGACCCGGCGGTTGGTCGTGTACACCGTGCCGGTCCAGTAGTCCAGCCCGTGGTCGCGGATCGTGGTCGAGATCGCCTTCTGGAGAGCGAAGGCCGGCAGCGCCGGCACCTCCGGCGGGAAATAGTCGTTGCTCGTGCCCTCGCCCCGGATCGCCGCGATGGGAAGGATGAGGTCCCCGACCTCGGCGCGGTGCTTGATCCCGCCGCACTTGCCGAGGAACAGGACCGCCTGGGGCCTGATCGCGCTCAGCAGGTCCATGACCGTCGCCGCGTTCGCGCTGCCCATGCCGAAGTTGATGATCGTGATCTTGCCCGCGGTGGCGGTCGGCATCGGCTTGTCGCGCCCGTGGACCGGCACCTCGTGCGCCTTGGCGAACATGTCCACGTAGAGCTGGAAATTCGTGAGCAGGATGTACTCGCCGAACTTCTTCAGCGGGACGCCCGTGTAGCGCGGGAGCCAGTTCTCGACGATTTCCCGTCTGGGTGGTCAGGGCGCACATGGCTTTGGGTGTAAGTTCAGGCGCTCGCGAGCGCATTCTGGGTGTTGAGGTGCTCCTCGCCCGTGTACTTGAGCGACTGCTCGTCGGCGTGGTAGCTCGAGCGCACAAGCGGGCCGCTCTCGACCACGCCGAACCCGGCCGACAGCCCGAACTCCTTCCAGTGCCGGAACTCCTCCGGCGTGACCCACCGGTCCACGGGCAGGTGCTGGCGGGTCGGCTGCAGGTACTGGCCGATGGTGAGGATCTTTATCCCGTCGCCGGCCAGGTCGCGCAGCGTCTGCTCGATCTCCTCCACGCGCTCGCCGAGCCCCAGCATGATCCCGGTCTTCACCGTGAAGCCGCTTGTCCCTCGCATGGCGCAGGACGGCGCGCGAGCGGTCGTAGCGGGCCTGGACCCGGACCGGCCTCTGCAGCCGCTCGACCGTCTCCACGTTGTGGTTGAAGATGTCGGGCCTCGCGTCGAGCACCGTGTCGACGTCCTCGGATCGTCCCCTTGAAATCCGGCACGAGGACCTCGATCGCGGTCGAGGGGTTGCGGTGGCGCACGGCGCGGATCGTCGCCGCCCAGACCGAGGCCCCTCCGTCGGCAAGCTCGTCGCGGGCGACGCTCGTGATGACGCAGTGGCGCAGGCCCATCGTGGCGACGGCCTCGGCGACGCGGGCCGGCTCGCCCAGATCGAGCTCGGTCGGGCGCCCCGTCTGCACCGCGCAGAAGTTGCACGAGCGGGTGCAGATGTTGCCGAGGATCATCACGGTCGCCGTGCCGCGCGACCAGCACTCGCCCAGGTTCGGGCACTGGGCGCTCTGGCACACGGTGTGGAGCTTCGTGTGTCCACCAGGCCGCGCACGGCCGAGTAGCCGGGGCCGGAGGGCAGCTTTGCCCTCAGCCATGCGGGCTTGCGCGCGGTGTCCATCGTCGAATTTCTTTCCGGATTGATCCCCTAGGATGGATGCGAACGCCCTCGAATCACAAGCAAGGAACCTGCGGAAGTTTCCGTTTGCCCCTAGGGCGGCCGTGGGGCAGGGTCGACCCGCTCACATGAGCGACATCCCCGCCGACATCACCCACGACCAGCATGCCGTGCGCCGGCAGAAGCTAGCCGAGCTCCGGGCGGCGCGGGACGGACCCCTTCCGGGCCGAGTTCAGGCCGACCCATTTCTCGGGCGAGGCGGTCGGGGCCCACGTCGACGGCCAGGACAACACGGTCGCCGTGGCGGTCGCCGGCCGCCTGGTGACCATCCGCGACATGGGCAAGAGCCAGTTTGCCAAGATCCTCGACCAGCAGGGCGAGCTTCAGCTCTATCTCAAGAAGGACGTCCTCGGCGACGACGCCTACGCCGCGTTCAAGAAGCTCGACCTCGGAGACATCGTCGGGGCCAGGGGCACCCTCTTCAGGACCAAGGCCGGCGAGATCACCGTCCGCGTCGAATCCTTCACGCCTCCTCGCCAAGGCGCTGCGGCCGCTGCCCGAGAAGTGGCACGGGCTTGCCGACCCCGAGCAGGTGTACCGCCAGCGCTACCTGGACCTGATCGTCAACCGCGAGTCGCGCCAGCGGCTCCTCCTGCGCTCGCGGATCGTCTCGGCGATCCGCAGGTTCCTCGAGGAGCGCAAGTTCATCGAGGTCGAGACCCCCGTCCTGCAGTCGGTCGCGGGCGGCGCGGCCGCGCAAGCCCTTCACGACCCACCACAACGCGCTGGGCGCTCGACTTCTTCCTGCGGATCTCGCTCGAGCTCTACCTGAAGCGGATGCTGGTCGGCGGCATCGACCGGGTCTTCGAGATCGGCCGCATCTTCCGCAACGAGGGCATCTCCCGGAAGCACAATCCCGAGTTCACGATGCTCGAGCTCTACCAGGCCTACAGCGACCACCGGGGGATGATGGCGCTCATCAGGGACATGCTCACGACGCGTCTGCCGCGAGGTGCTCGGCACCGACAAGGTCCCCCATCCGGCGAGCGGCCAGACGATCGACTTCGGCGGCGCGTGGCGCGAGGTCGACCTACAAGGACCTGGTCCGCGCCGAGACGGGCGACCCGGACTGGTTCGCGCCGGGGCAAGGGCCGAGCACGCTGCTGCGGCTGCAGAAGCTGGGGCTCAAGGTCGAGGCCGGGCTGGGAGGACTTCGAGATCACCAACGAGATCTTCTCGAAGCGGATCGAGCCGGCGCTCATCCAGCCGACGTTCGTCCTGAACCTGCCCGAAGGAGCTCTGCCCCCTCGCCAAGATCAACCGCGAGGACCCGTCGACGCTCGACGTGTTCGAGCTCTGCATCGGGGGCATGGAGATCGCCCCGGCGTATTCCGAGCAGAACGACCCCGACGTCCAGCGCGAGATGTTCGAGAAGCAGGCCGGGGGCGAGCCCCAGAGCATCGACCAGGACTTCCTCCTCGCCCTCGAGCACGGCATGCCGCCCGCCGGCGGCATGGGCGTCGGCATCGACCGGCTCTGCATGCTCCTGACCGGGCGCCGAGAGCATCCGCGACGTCATCCTCTTCCCGCAGCTTCGCCCGGCGGACGCGAGGCCCGCCGGAGCGGCGCCTGACACCGTGCCCTGGTACCTCTACCTCGCGCTCAGGCAGCTCTTCCCGACGGGGCGGCGGTTCCCCTTCTTCACGGTCGATCTCGACCCTGGGCGTCGCGCTCGGGGTCGCGCTGCTCGTCATCGTCATGGGCGTCATGGGCGGCTTCGCCTACGAGATCCGGCACATGATCGTGGACACCGAGGGGGAGGTGCAGATCGTGGCGCGCGGCTCCGATCGCGGACTACCCGCGCTCGTGGCGAAGCCGTGGAGTCGGTCCCCGGCGTCGAGGCGGCCACCCCCTACGCCCGGCGACGCCGTGATGATCAAGTTCGGCGACAAGGCCGCCTTCCCGATGCTCCGCGGCATCGACCTCGACAGCGTCGAGCGCGTCACCCGCTCGACCAGTACGTGCAGCGTCGGCTCGCTCGACGACCTCGACGACGACTCGATCATCCTGAGCGCGCAGCTTGCCGCGAGCATCGGGGCCAGCGTGGGCGACACGATCGAGGTCTACTCGCCGCTCATCATCAACAAGCTCGGGCGCGGACGAGGTGTTCCTGCCGAGGCAGGTGCGCGTGGTCGGGCATCCTCGAGATCGGCCACCAGCAGCTCGACAGCAGCACGGTCTACGGGACGCTGCGGCTCGCCCAGGACCTCTACGGGCTGGGGTCGACCGTCCACGGGATCGACGTCCGCCTGAAGCCCGGGCGTGAACGAGGACGACGCGGCGGCGCGGATCAACGCCGTCCTGCCCGACGGACATCCGCGCGTTCTCGTGGCAGGACAGCTTTTCCGAGTTCCTCTGGGTGCTCAACCTCGAGCGGAACATGATCTTCTTCCTGCTCCTCTTCATCGTGATCGTCGCCGCCTTCTCGGTCACGAGCTCGCTCCTCATCTCCGTCGTGCGCAAGACCCGCGAGATCGGGCTCCTGGGCGCCCTCGGCGGCAAGCCGGTCCATGTCGCCGCGTGCTTCTGCGCGCAGGGCCTCTTCATCGGGGTCCTGGGGACGGCGGCCGGGCTGGCGCCTGGGCTTCACGGCGCTTGCGTTCCGCAACGACGTCGTCCTCTGGATCACCCGGGTCACCCAGCGCGAGGAGGTGCTGAGGCGGTTCTACCAGTTCAGCGAGCTGCCCTCGCACACGTCCGGGGTCGACCGTCGCGCTGATCGTCGTCCTCACCATCGTGATCTCG
This sequence comes from uncultured delta proteobacterium, assembly GCA_963761255.1. Lineage (GTDB taxonomy): Bacteria > Desulfobacterota > Binatia > Binatales > Binataceae > DATGKG01. The sequence goes on along the minus strand of CAVXGH010000002.1, from coordinate 1,585,481 downwards.
ACCCTTGCCGGCCTGCTTCCCGCGTGGAAGGCCGCCCGCCTCAAGCCCGTGGAGGCGCTTCGCAGTGAGTGAGCCGGTCCTCAGCGCCCGCGGGCCTGAAGCAAGAGCTACCCGAGCGGCGACGCCGTCCTCGAGGTGCTGCGCGGCGTCGACCTCGACGTCGCGCGCCGGCGAAAGCGTCAGCATCCGCGGCGAGTCGGGCTCGGGCAAGTCGACGCTCCTCAACCTCCTCGCCGGCCTGGACTCGGCCGACTCGGGCACGGTCGCCTGGGCCGGCTCGCCGGACACCGGGCGCCGGCCGCCGGGCCGCCTACCTCGGCATGGTCTTCCAGTCCTTCTACCTCGTCCCGGAGCTCGACGCGCTGGGCAAACGTGCTCCTTGCGCGGCGCATCCTCGGACGGGCTGGACGAGGCCGCCCGGGCCCGCGCACGGGAGCTCCTCGGCCAGGTCGGGCTCGCCGACCGGGCCCACCACCTGCCCTCGCAGCTCTCCGGGGGCGAGACGCCAGCGGGTCGCCCTCGCCCGCGCGCTCATGAACTGCCCGAGGCTCATCCTCGCCGACGAGCCCACCGGGAACCTGGACGAGCAGCACCGGCAACGGCGTCGTCGAGCTCCTGCTGGGCCTTTGCTCCTCCGCGAACGCGGCCCTGATCCTCGTGACCCACAACGCGGCCCACGCCGCCAAGACCCGGCGCAGCCTGTGCTGCATGCGGGAGTCGCTCGGGGAAGCGCTGAGGGTGCGCCCAGGGTTTGTGGCTCGCCCCGGAATAGGCCCTCGCTAGCGTTTCAGCCATGCCCGCCCAAAGAATTCGATGCGGCGTCGTCGGAGTAGGCTCGCTCGGCCAGCACCACGCCCGGATCTACGCCTCGCCTGCCGGGAGCCGAGCTGGCCGGCGTCTACGACAAGTCGGACGCGCGCGCCGCCGAGATCAGCGCGAGGTTCGGCTGCCGGCAGCTTCGCGTCGCTCGACGAGCTGGCGCTCGGCGTGCGACGCCGTCTCCGTCGTCGTTCCGACGGACCGGCACGAGGAGGTCGCGCTCCCGCTCCTTGCGCGCGGCTGCCACCTGCTGATCGAGAAGCCCCTCTGCGCCTCCCTGGAGGAGGCGGAGCGGGTCCTCGCCGCGGCCCGGGCGAGGGACTGCCTCGTCCAGGTCGGCCACGTCGAGCATTTCAACCCGGTCATGGCCTTCCTCGAGAAGGAGGCGGACCGGCCGCAGTACATCACGGCCGAGAGGCTGGCGCCCGTACCAGGTCCGCGGAACGGAGGTCGGCGTCGTGCTCGACCTCATGATCCACGACATCGGGATCGTGCTCGCGCTCGTCAAGTCGCCGATCGCCAAGATCGACAGCGTCGGGATCAGCGTCCTCTCGAAGACGGAGGACATCGCGAACGCCCGGATCCAGTTCGAGAACGGATGCGTCGCGAACCTGAGCGCGAGCCGGATGAGCCTCAAGAAGGCCCGCGAGATCCGCATATTCCAGGACAACGCCTACCTGTCGCTCGATTTCATGAACCAGTCGGGGCACCTGGTCCGGAAGAGCGACATCATCGCCTTCGGGCTCAAGATGAAGGTGGGCCTCGTGAAGGCCGGCGACACGAGCTCGGTACCGGTCCACCAGATCCCGATCGAGAAGGGCGAGCCGCTCGCGCTCGAGCTGGCGCACTTTGTCGAGAGCGTGGCGCGCTCGAGCGCAGCCGAAGGTCGGGCGCCGCGCTCGGCAAGAGCGCGCTCGAGGTCGCGATCGCGATCACCGACCAGATCCGCAGGAAATGACGGGCGCACCCTCCTTCCGCCTGCCCGGCGCCGCAGGGCGGCGCGCCCGACCTCCTGGTCGTCGCCGGGGAGCACTCGGGCGACGAGCACGCGGCCCGGATGGTCGCGGGCTCCTCGCGGCGCGGCCCGGCCTGCGGGTCGCGGCGCTCGGGGGCCCGCGCCTCGCCGCGGCCGGGGCCCAGCTTCTGCACGACCGAACGGCCGTCTCCGTGGTCGGCTTCGCGGAGGTCCTGCTGGAACCTCTCGCTTCTTCAGGGCGCTCATCGACGAGACGGTCGCGCTGGATCGGCAGCGCACCGCCCCGCGGCCGTCTGCTTTGTCGACAACTCGGGGGTCAACCTGCGGATCGCCGAGGCGCTGCGCCTGCGCGGCATCAGCGCGAAGGGAGGGGGGCGGGTGCGGACCCTCTACTACATCAGCCCGCAGGTCTGGGCCTCGCGGGCCGGCCGCCGCTTCGACATGGCCCGCAACCTCGACGCGCTCGCAGTCATCTTCCCCTTCGAGCCGGGCTGCTACGCGGACACGGGCCTGCGGGTCGAGTTCGTGGGGCACCCCTTCATCGCGCCGGACTACCGGCTCGCCGGTGCGCCTACGACCCCGCCGGCCCGGTGCTCCTGCTTCCCGGAAGCCGCGCCGAAGGCCGTCGCGCCGCATCTTCCCGGCGCTCCTGGCCGGCTACCGCGAGTTCGCGGCGCGGCTCGCTGCGGCGGCAGGCCGTGGTGCTCTACCCGAGCGCGGCGTCAGGCGGCAGCTCGAGTCCTCGGCGCTTCCGCGACGGCGTGCAGCCTGCGCCAGACCGGCGAACGGCCGTCGCGGCGTGCGCCGTCCTCACGAGCAGCGGCACCATGTCGATGCACTGCGCCCTGGCGGGCATCCCGGGCGCGATCGCCTACCGGACGGACCTGTTCACCTACGCTGGCGGCCCGCTGGCTCGTCCGGGTGCCCTACCTGGGCATCGCCAACATCCTCCTCGGGGAGGCCATGTACCCGGAATTCATCCAGGGCGCGGCCTCCCCGGTCGCGCTGGCGCAGGAGCTGTCCTCGTGCGTCGGGGATCGCGGCGCGCCGCCGGCGCACCGCGGCGCAGTCCGCGGAGCTGAGGGCGATGCTCGCCCGCGGGCCCGGGGGCCGCGCGGCTGTCCGACTGGCTCTCAGGAAACCTTCCCTAGCGCGGGGCGGGGCTGCCGGCCCGGCTTCGGCGCCGTTCACCCGCATCGCGGCCAGGCGCTCCTGCACGTGCCTCCACAGGCTGTCGGCCCGCTCGGCGAGGAGCGCGCGGCACCGCCCGGCCTCCGCCTCGCGGGCCGCGCGGATCTGCTCGGCGATCTTCGCCAGGTCGTCCAGGTTGTAGAGGAAGACGTTCTGCAGGTCGGCCGCCGACGGCCTCGACGTCGCGGGGCATCGCCATGTCGATGAGCAGAAGCGGGCGGGCCGGGCGCCGGCGCATCGCGGCTTGGATCCCCGCGGTGCCCGAGGACGGTGGAGGGCGCCGAGGTCGAGCACACGACGATGTCGAAGTCGGAGATCCGCGCCTCGCGCTCCTCGAAGGGCACGGTGCCGGCCCCGAGCGCCGCGGCGACCTCGGCCGCGCGCTCCGGGCGTGCGGCTCGGCCACCGTCAGCTCCGCGGCGCCGCGGCTCCGGAAGGCCTTGCGCGGTCCCCTCGCCGATCTCGCCCGTCCCGAGGACGAGGACCTTCGTCCCCTGCGAGGCTGCCGAAGATGTTCGAGCGCGAGGTCCACCGCGACGTTCGCCACGCTGACCGTCCCGGAGGCTATCCCGGTGTTCGTGCGCACGTGCTTGGCCGCCTGGAACGCCTTTTGGAAGACCCGGTTGAGCACCGCGCCGGCGGAGCCGCTCGCCTGGGCGGCGGCGTAGGCCTCCTTCACCTGGCCGAAGATCTCGTTCTCGCCGACGAGCTGCGAGTCGAGGCCGCTCGCGACCTCGAAGAGGTGCAGCGCGGCGTCCCGGCCCGTGAGCCTGATCCGGACCTTCTCGAACTCGGACAGCTCGAAATGCTGCCTCGCGCAGTAGGCGGCCTGCACGGAGTCGGCCGCCGCCTCGTCGGAGCCGACGCCGTAGAACTCGACCCGGTTGCACGTGGCCAGTACCGCGATCTCGCTGAGCCCCGGCACGCGCGGCCAGGTCTCCCTGAGCCCCGCCTCCTGGAGACAGCCAGCTTCTCGCGGACCTCGAGCGGCGCGTTGTGGTGGGTCGCCCCTATGACGAAGAGGCAGGGCTCGCTCATGGCGCGGCCGCAGCTCCGAGGTCGGCCTCGCGCCGGGATGCCGGCTCTCGTCGACCGCCTCCAGGGACAGGAGGGCGGCCGCTGAAAGAGCGCGAGGCAGGCCCACGCGAAGCGCCTCGACAGGAGCCGGCCCACCGCGCGCAGCAGGAACGCCGCCGCGGAGCCCGGCCCACACCGCGATGGTGGCGGCGAGCTTCGCGTGGTCGACCGTGGCCGTGTCCCGCGACCAGTAGACCGACGCCGAACGCGAGCGCGAGGGTCGAGCAGCGCGAGCCCGACTGCCAAGCAGGCGCACCTCGATGTGGTCCAGGTCCGGATCGAGGGCAGGAAGGAGAACCAGCCCCCGAGGTGCTTCGATTTGAGGGAGTAGTGGCGCAGCAGGAACAGGATCGACGGACAGCGCGAGGAGCCCGAAGACCCCGTAGCTGAAGATCGCGAGCGCCGCGTGGAGCTCGATCCACGGGTTGCCGCCGAAGATGTGGGTTCGCCTGACGGCGTCCCACTCCGGGATCGAGAGCGACACGATGGTGAGCGCGGCGCCCAAGGCACGACGTGAAGTAGCCCGATGCAGCGCTCGAGCGGAACGTCACGCCGACGACGAGGTAGAGCGAGATCGCCGACCAGGCGGTGAACTGGAAGATCTCGAACTGGTTGCCGAGGGGGCAGCCGCCCGTCGCATCGCCCGCGGATCCCGAGCCCCATGAACTGCATCACGTAGCCCGCGAGGATCGTGAAGTACATGAACGCCGGGGACAGTGGCCGCCCCTGCACGAGGATACCGTGCCCCGCAGAAGGCCCACCGTGTACAGGGCCCCGGCGCACCATAGCCATTGCCGGTCTGAGAGTTCCGCGAGCATTGGAGCGTGCAGGATGCGCCCGGGCCGCCGGGCCGGGCAAGCCTCCTGATGGCGCGCCGGGGCCCAGGCCGCGAGAAACTGCAGGATCTTGGCAGGGCTGTGGCCCTCGCCTCCTCGAGCTCCCCTGAGTCCTTCGTTGTCAGCTGCTTGCCGTCAGCGTCCAGGACCACGAGCACGGGGATGCCGTGGCTGCGGGGGGTTGCCGTACCTCCCCTTGAGGGCGCGTTGCGCTTCGTGCCGTTGCGGGTGTTGACGTCAAGCATGACTACGACAAATCCCCGCTCGAGGGCGGCTGACACGGAGGGGTCGCCCTCAAACGTGGCGTGGAGCCTGCGACACCAGATGCACCAGTTCGCCCCCATGTCGACGATGACGCGCTTGTGCTCGGCCGAAGCCCGCCGAGCGCGTCCGCGACCAGCTGCTCGCCATCGGCGCGGGTGTCGTAGATGTCGGGCCCCATCTTGGGGTACTCGGGCTCGGCGCCGACAGGCCTGCGGCCGGAGGGCAGGAAGCGAGGAGCGGCTAGGAGGGGGAGGGTAGCGGATCACAGTGGTCGAGAGGGTCTAGAAGATCCCCCATTTTGACTCCGGCGGCAAGCGCGATCCCGCCGGGGCGGTTCTTCCGCGGCGGGTCGCTAGCGTGCGCGCCTCCAGGCGGCGATGTACATCCCGTTGGCGCCGATGTCCTCGGGCCGCAGCTTGATCCGGGCAACCCGCCGCGGCGATGGGGAGCGGCGCGGGCTCAAAATCCGCGGTGTGCCGCCCCAAAGCCGTCGGCGACCTCGGCCGTCTCGCTGCGGGTAAGCGTGCACACGGAATAGAGCAGCCGCCCGCCGGGCTTGACCGACGTTGCGGCGCGCCCGAGGAGTCCCGGCCTGGACGGCCGCCAGCTCCCGGCAACATCCTCCAGCGTGGTGGTCCAGCGTGCGTGGGGATTGCGCTGCCACGTGCCGACACCGCTGCACGGGGCGTCGACAAGGACCCCGTCGCACGTCGCCTTGAAAGGCGCCGACGCCGCCCCCGTCCACACCGCCGAGCGATAGTTGAACATGCCCGCTCGCGCCGCGCGCCGCCTGAGGAGCGAGAGCCTTCGCACCGACCGGTCGGTGGCCCAGATCAGGCCCTTGTTGCGCATCAAGTCGAGAGGTGAAGCGCCTTACCGCCCTCTCCGGCGCATGCGTCCCACCAGGTCTCGCCGGGCTCGGCCGCGCAGGCGTGGCCCACAAGCTGCGATGAGAGGTCCTGGATCTCGAATGTGCCCGACTGGAACCCTGGCGCCTTGTGGAGATCCGCCGTCCCGCGGTAACGCAGGGCCGAGAGCCCGGAGGGGTTGGCACCGATCCAGGCAGAACAGGCTCATCACAGGAGCCGAGGGCCGCCTCCACCTCACGAATCGCCCCGGCCTTGGCGCGGATCCAGAGCGAGGGCTCCCGCTGGAGACTGCGCAGGAACCCCGCCGAGACGTCCATCTGCCCGGCGAGCCAGCTCGGGACCGCGCGGGCGGCGAGCGCGGCAACCTTGATACACGCAGGGTCGCGGTCAAACCTGGCCTGCAGGGCGAGGGCGCCGACGACCTGCTTCTGCAGGGACTGGGCGGGCTCGAGCCAGTTCAGCCACCGGAAGTAGGCAAACACGCCCCGGCTCACGGAGCGTTTTCCAATTGCTCCCAGGCTGCGGTTGCGCGCGAGGTAATCGCGCAGCGCCGCGTCGGCGGGAACGCCCGGGCGCAGCGAGGAGCACGCGGGCCGCGTGGTTCTCTAGCGTCTCGCCCATCGCGTGTCCGGCTTCAGTTCGAGCGGCCGCGTTTCGATTCTGATCCCGGCTACCGCCGGATGCGAGCGAAGCTCCTGGAACGACCGGAGCCGTCGATGCGCCACGAGAGCGCCGCGCTGGCCTCCGCTACCGGTGCCACGCCCCCGTCCAGCAGCACGGCAAACTCCATCCTCGTGTCGCCGGGCTCCCTTGTGACCGTCTCACGGAGCTTGTGCAGGAACTCTCCGAGTTGCGGGGCGTCGGGCCTTACGAGCCAGGTCACCTTGCGCACGGTCCGCGCCACCGCGACGTCCAGGGGGTAGCACTCCTTCACGTTGACCCGAGGGCCGTCGGCCCCGCGGATGATGTTGCCCTGGACCAGCACCGGCGCGTTCTCGGCGAGGGCCGACCCGTAAGCGGCCGTAGGCGTCCGCGAACATGTTGAGGGCGATCGTCGAACCGTTTCGGGTCGCCAGCGTGAACGCGGCCCACGGCCTGTTGTCCTTCTTCGCATACTTCTTGGCGAGGTTGCCTGCGATCCCGCACAGCCGGAACTCGCCCCGGTCCGGGAGGCTCGGAGAGCTCCTCGGCCGGGCGCCGTGTCAATCGCCTCCCAGAGTCCCGCGGTAGCTGTTCATCGGGTGCCCCGACACGTAGAACCCGAGCAGCTCCTTCTCGAAGATGAGGCGCTCGTGGGCGGTGAAGTCCCCGCCGGGCTGCGGAGCCCGCTCGGCGCCGTGCCGGCGCGCCTCAGGTGCGCTGGCCCGGCGAGAGCCCCGAGGAAGTGTGTCCTGGCCCGGCGGCCCTGTCGCGGGCCTGGGCCGAGCTCGCCGCGATGGCGGCGTCGATGCCCCCGAAGAGCCGGCGCTTGCGCCCGTCCTTCGTGAAGTCGAACGCCCCGGTCTTCACGAGGTGCTCGAGCACGCGCTTGTTGACCGCGCGCCCGTCGACCCGCGCCGCGAAGTCGTCGAAATCAGCGAAGGGCCCGTTTGCCTCGCGCTCGGCGATGATCCGCTGGGCCGCGAGCTCGCCCACGCCCTTGATCCCGGCCAGGCCGAAGCGTATCTTGCCGCCCACGGGCGTGAACATCTCGCGCGACTCGTTGACGTCGGGGCCGAGCACACCGAGGCCCATCGCCTCGCATTCGGCGACGAAGTGCGCGACCTTGTCGGAGTTGCCGAGCTCGGAGCTGAGCATGGCCGCCATGAACTGCACGGGGTAGTTGGCCTTCAGGTAGGCGGTCTGGTAGCTCAGGAGCGCGTAGGCGGCCGAGTGCGACTTGTTGAAACCGTAGCCCGCGAACTTGTTCAGGATGTCGAATATCGCGTCGGAGGTCTTCTCGTCGATGTCGTGGAGCCGCTTCGCCCCCTCGACGAACTTTCCGCGCTCCTCGGCCATGGCGACGGGGTCCTTCTTGCCCATGGCCCGCCGGAGCATGTCGGCGCCCCCGAGCGTGTAGCCCGCGATGATCTTCGCCGCCTCCATGACCTGCTCCTGGTACACCATCACGCCGTAGGTCTCGCTGCAGACCTCCTCCAGGAGCTTGTGCGGGAAGCGCACGGTGCTCGGGTCCTTCTTGCCGCGGATGTAGTCGGGGATCCACTCCATCGGGCCCGGCCGGTAGAGCGCGATGAGCGCGATGATCTCGTCGATCGAGGACACCTGGAGCTGCCGGCAGAGGTTCTGCATGCCGCCGGATTCCAGCTGGAACACGCCCGGTCGTCCTCCCGGTGTTGAGGAGCGCGAAGGTCTTCGGGTCATCGATGGGGATCTTCTCGATGTCGAAGCACGGGATCGGCGGTGCGCCGGATGTTGTCCACGGCGTCGGCGATCACGGTGAGGGTCTTCAGGCCGAGGAAGTCCATCTTCAGAAGCCCGAGCTTCCCGACCGCGTTCATGTCGAACTGCACGGTGACGTCGCCCTCCTGGAGGGTCAGCGGCACGAACTCCTCGAGGGGCCGGTCGGTGATGATGATTCCCGCCGCGTGCTTTCCCGTGTTCCTGACCATGCCCTCGAGGACCTTCGCCTGTTCGAAGATCTTCTTCGCCGCGGGGTTCTTTTCGACCTCCTCGCGGAGCTCGGCCGACTTTGCGACAGCCTGCTCGAGCGTGATGTTGAGCTCGTCGGGTATCATCTTCGCCAGCCTGTCTGCCTCGGCGTAGGGCAGGTTGTGGACGCGCGAGACGTCGCGGATCACCATCTTCGCCCCCAGGGTCCCGTAGGTGACGATGTTCGCGACGCAGGCGTCGCCGTACTTGCGCCTCACGTAGTCGATCACCTCGCCCCGGCGGCGCATGCAGAAGTCGATGTCGAAGTCGGGCGGCGAGACGCGTTCGGGATTCAGGAACCGCTCGAAGAGCAGCTTGAACCGGAGGGGTCCAGGTTGGTGATCCCGGTCAGGTATGCGACGAGACAACCCGCGCCCGAGCCGCGGCCCGGGCCCACGGGGATCCCCTGCTTCTTGGCCCAGTCGATGAAGTCCCAGACGACAAGGAAGTAGTCGAGGAATCCGGTTTTCTCGATGACGCCCAGCTCGAAGTCGAGCCTGTCCACGAGGACGCGGGCTTGCGCGGGGTTTGCCGCCTTCTCGGGCGCCCCGTAGTCGACCCCGTAGCGCTTCCGCGAGGCCGCTCGATGCACAGGCGCCGCAGGAACCCGGTCTTGTCCGTCCCGACCTCGGCGGGAAGCGGGTACTTGGGATACCGCTCGCTTCCCTTGGGGAAGGGTATCGTTACGTCGCACATCTCGGCGACAGCCTGCGGTGTTGAGGACCGACTCCGGGCACCTCGGCGAAAAGGCGCTCCATCTCCGGCTCGCGACTTGAGGTAGAACTGCTGGCCTTCGAAGCGCATCCGCTTCTCGTCCTCGATCTTCGCGCCGGTCTGGATGCAGAGCATCGCGTCGTGGGAGCCCGCGTCCGACGCGTGCACGTAGTGGACGTCGTTCGTGCAGATCGACCTTCAGCCCGAACTCCCGCGGCCAGCCTCAGCAGCCCCGGGATGATCCTGCGCTGCTCGGCGATCCCGTGGTCCTGGATTTCGACGAAGTAATTCTCGCGGCCGAAGATGTCCACGAACCGTGCCGTCGCCTTGCGGGCGTCCTCCCAGCGGTCGTGCGAGCAGGTGCTGGGGCACCAGCGCAGCCGAGGCACCCCGTGAAGCCGATGAGGCCCCCGGAATAACGCGCCAGCGTGTCGAGGTCCGTCCTGGGCTTGTAGTAGAAGCCCTTCAGGTGGGCGTCGCTCACCAGCTTGAGGAGGTTCTGGTAACCCTCGATGTTTCGGGCCAGCAGCCCCAGGTGGAAGATGCTCCGGCCCTCGTCGCTGCGGCCCTGTTTCTCGAGGCGGGAGCCCTCGGCAAGGTAGAGTTCGCAGCCGATCAGCGGCTTGATGCCCCTGCTCTTGGCCGCCGTATAGAAGTCGATGGCGCCAAACAGGTTGCCATGGTCCGTGAGCGCCAGCGCGCTCATCCCGAGTTGGCCCGCCCTTTCGGTCAGCTGATCGATCCGGCAGGCACCGTCCAGCAGGCTGTAATCGGAATGGACATGGAGATGGACGAAGTTCTTGTCGGCTGATGGCACGCAATGGCTAACCAAGATCAGAGTCCGGGATGCGCAAGCCGGAACGACGGGCACCCGCCTTGGCCTCGCCTTGGTAGTGGGTCAGTTTGGGATTTACGCCGGATTGTCCTGCCAAGTATCTGGGCGCTCAACAAAAACTCCGGGTGAAATCTCTAGGCGCTTGTCGAGTTGTGAAAGACGCAGATCGCTTGCACCCAACTTAACGGTTCTTGCGACCTGATAGTGGATAGGAAGCCTGCTGAACAACAGATTGTCCTCTTCTATCGGTAAACAGATTACCCGCATTACCTTCTTTGCGCCTGGCAGACCACTCTTGTCCCGAACCATTCTCAATGCTGGCAGGATGTCACAGTCACCCGACAAGACAACGATAGCATCTGGTTGGCCCTCTAGGTAGTCGCGATAAATGTGAAGGGCCAAATTCACGTCGCTCATTTTCTCGGACGGAAACTTAACCATTTTCATACACCCACGCTCACGGCATCGGCGTATTGGTGTCTCTAATAGCCCCTCGACGATTTCGACTCCCTTAAAGCGCAGGGCGTCCCAATAAGCCATTTGTCTGCGCTGCTTGGGTGTTGGCTCCTTGGCATCGGGGTCGATCTTGGCGGTGAAATATTTAACAAATTCAACCCCGCCAATCTGCGTGCACAATCTATCTGCTAAAGTTCTCAAACATAACCATTTAAGTGATGGATTTAGCTGCAAGCGTCGATAATAGAGGTTGAATCCATCGACATAAAAAAACACCCGCCTGTTTGGGGTAACGGTTTGCGCTATCATTTTTCCTTGAATTTTTTTCGGCAAGGGGGAGTGTTAGAGCACTTTATGCCCCCAAGGCATTGAGGCCTTAGTCGGCCTCACGAGAACCTCAGGGAAACCTGAGGTTCTGTCGTTTTTAGGTTTTAAGTGGGCTTGTTTATGCCGCCTTTTCTTCAGGTTGATCTATCAAATGGATAATTTCTTCCAAGCCCCAAACATGATTTGAAATTCCAGCCTCCATGGCGGGAGTTACGCGCAAGGATTGGTGGATACGGCAGAAATTGTAGTAGCAGAAAAACAGGGCCAACATGTATTCGTGGTTCTCAACCTTTTTGGAGAATGCATTCGTTAGGCGAGTGAAGCGGCGGTTGCCCATGCGTATCGTGAGATTGTGGCGCTCGACAAAGCTGGTGGAAACATGGGCGGCTTCGGGCTTGCCAGTTATTAGGGCCTTACGGGTGCCCATGCATTGAGCGGGCGAGTAACGGGCTTCCGTCTTTGGTCCCTCGCCGTAAATCTTCGTAAGGGTTGCGTAGTCAATGTCCGATCCGAACGCATCGGCAACAGCCGTCAAATAAGGCTTGTGGCCGTCTGTGGTTAATTGAACGCGGTGCGCAAGGCGCTCGGCAAGATCGTGCATGAAATGAAGCGCGGCATCGGCATCACGGGTGCCAACGTACCAGCATGGGATTAGCTTAGTCTCGGCATCCAACGCGGTCCAGGTCCAGCAGTCGCCCCAACCCTTGGCCTTTGTCGCTGCGGTGGTATTCTTCTCTTTAGCGCCCACGAAAGACCAAACTTCGTCGCACTGAATCTTTTTGCAGGTCAGCCCACGGAAGGCTCGGTCCTGGTAGATTGAGCAAGCGCGTCCTACATCTGCCAGCAACTTGACGACCGTGTTCTTGGCGATGCCAGTGAGGCGTACCGTGGCGCGGATGCTGTTTCCCTCGACCAAGCAGGAAATGACGCGGACGCGGGCTTCGGTGGTTAACTGGTTCATGCGCTAAGAAAGAAGGTTTTAAGCAAGCATGTCAACAGCTAAAAATTTAGTGCTTGCAAGCAAGCATAAACAGCCATACTTATTCATCCATGCAAGAACCAAGCATTCAATCAATGGGGGGAAAGGCTAGGGCGGATAGTCTTTCGGCTGACGAACGGACAGCAATTGCCGCTAAGGCTGCCAGTGCGCGATGGTCATTGCCGCGGGTTATTTGCGGAGCGCCAGATCGGCCACTAAAGATTGGGGAGATAGAGATACCTTGTTACGTTTTGGAAGGGGAGAAGCGCGTGTTAGTTCAACGGGCAATTGTTTCTGCCATGGGAATGGCGCGAGGCGGAAGCAGTAAAGGGGGTGGTGACCGCCTGTCCCATTTTGTGAACCAGCAGCGTCTTAACGATTTTATATCTAGCGAGTTAAAACAGGTTACCGCAGAGCCGATTAAATTCATCGCCCCTAACGGGAGTATTGCCCACGGATATGAGGCCGAGTTCTTAGCAAAGCTCTGTTTTGCGGTGCTGGATGCCGAGCGCGCCGGAATAATCCAAGACCAGCAGAAGCATATTGCGAAGCAATGCCGCATACTAATCGAGGGGTTCTCGATTATTGGAATCAACGCGCTCGTTGATGAGGCAACCGGTTACCAAGAACTCAGGGACAAGACCGCCCTTCAAAAGATACTCGAAAAGTATGTGAAGGATGAATGGGCGCGGTGGACGCGTCGTTTCCCGCCTGAGTTCTATCGCCAGATGTTTCGACTTAAAAAACATTCCATTCCCCCCTAGCGAGGGAACCCACAGGCCGTCATATGTTGGCCATTGGACTAACGATGTCGTGTATTCGCGTCTGGCACCAGGAATCCTAACCAAGCTTAGAGAAGTTAACCCAAAGACCTCTAGCGGAGCGCGGTCACGTAAACACCATCAGCATTTAACTGAAGATGTTGGAGTGCCTGAATTGCAGCAGCATCTATCAAATCTGGTTTTTCTCATGAAGGGATGCCAAACATGGGAGGAGTTTAAGCATCGCCTAGACTTGGCAGCCCCTAAGTTTGGGGACACTATACCGCTGAACTTGGGAGACGTTTAACCCTTCAATTTCCCACCCGTCACCCGCTCAACGATCGAAAGCGCAGTCTGAGCGGCATCCTTACGCGGCCCCTTCTTATTGCTAGCGGTGTAGGAATATTGGCCGATAACCCTCGATTGTTTCCCATCCGAAATGACTTTGGTGACGTGCACCCTTACCTTATCTTGAGACTGCTTTTTGGCCTTTTTCTTCATGGCAGAACCTTTGGCAGTTTGAGACATAATTTGCGAGACATGCGCGTTAGGGCCGATTCCTTTGCTATGCGCTTTGCGCGTAGACCTATCGGTTGTGTCCTAATTTGAACTCTAAGCCATTTGGGCATCGGACTGGCAACGCTCAGGAACGCGGTCCACTGATTGCAGGCCCGTGGTAGCCTTTGGGGGGCCTTGCGCCTGGGTGATATGGACGCTGGCAGAATAACCCCGCCAAGAGCCCTAAGACGGCTCCGTAACAGGCTTCCACGCTTCGCCTTATCCATGCTGCCAGAATGCACCCGATTGGGCCACCCGAACAAATCTTAATTCAAACTGACCCACTACCCTCGCCTTTTAACCGTTGACTGGGACGCTCGAGCGTGGCCTATTAGCCGGCTTTTCCTCTCACGAAGCAGACCATGTCCATCGAAATCAAGATCCGCAAGAACGAGCCCATCGACCGTGCGCTGCGGCGCATGAAGAAGAAGCTCGACCGCGAGAATATCATCAAGGGAACCCGTGCGAAGCGCTACTACGAGAAACCCTGCGAAAGACGCCGCCGCAAGAACAAGGTCATGGCCTTCACGGCGATGCTCCGCCGCCGCTACGACAGCTGACCCCGACGGACGCCCGATTTGATCCCGCGCCTCGACCCCGTTCGGGCGCGGTTTTTTTTCGTGCAAATCATTCCGCTTATTTGATCTTTGGAATGCTGTGACTCCCGCCCCTGCGCTTTCGACAAGCTGGTGTTCGCATCGTCACAAGGACGGCCATCAGATGCTGAGGGAAATCGCCGATCTCGGATTCGACCGCGTCGAGCTGAGCCACGGCATACGCATCTCGCTGGTCCCGGGCATCCTGAAGGCCGTGGAGGAGGGTGTCGTGGCGGTTGGCTCCGTTCACAACTTCTGCCCCCTGCCGATGGGCGTATTCCAGGCTGCGCCCAATTTTTTCCAGCCGTCTTCGCCGGATTCCCGGGAGAGGGAGCAGTGGCTCAGGCAGACGAAGCGATCGATCGACTTCGCCGCACAGGTCGGAGCCTCGCTGCTCGTGTGCCACATGGGAAGCGTGAGGTATTTCTGGCTGGAACCGGACCGCCACATGAAGGCCTACAGGAGGGCCAATCCGGACGCCGTGAAGTCAGGCGACAAGGAGTACCGGGCCTTGGTCGACAAGACGTTGCTGAAGTTCCGCAGGCGCATGGCGCCATATTGGCAGAGGACCCAGGAATCGATCCGTGCTGCGCTCGACTACGCCGCTGAGAAGAAGGTCCGGCTGGGCCTCGAGAACCGCGAGCGTTTCGAGGAGCTCCCGATCGACGCCGACTTCCCGGACTTCCTCGCGGGAATGCCTCCGCCTGCGCCCGTGGGCTACTGGCACGACGCAGGGCACGCGCACCTCAAGGAGGGCATGGGCCTCATCAATCATCGCCGGCAGCTTGAGGCGAACGCCTCGCGACTGCTCGGGTTTCATCTCCACGATGTCGACTTGAAGGGCCATGACCACCAGGCGATCGGCTCGGGCGAGGTGGATTTTGAGATGCTCGCTGCCTTTTGGCGCCCTGAGCACCTCTTCGTGATTGAGCTTAGCCCGCACGTGACTGTGGAGGGGGTCGTCGCCTCAAAGGCAAGGGTCGAGGCATTGCTCGCGAAGATTGTGACGTAGGGTTGGCCTGGCTGAAGGATTCCGGCATTCGACCAGCCGTGCTGCCCGCTGCTCAGGCGAAACACGATCCGCGGGTCTCAGGTTTCCTTGCCTCGGTGGTCCAGTAGATCGTCCAGCGGATTGCCGGCGCGGTCGACGTTGGGGTGCAGGTATGCGGCCGTGGTCTCGAGCCACGAGTGGCCGAGGAGTTGCCGCAGGGAGTCAATAGGCTCGCGCGAATGCGTCGCATAGGCGTGCCGGAGGACATGCGGCGTGATCAATCCCTCGAGCCCAACCTTCGCCGCCGCCCGTTGGACGCTTCGCTGGACGCAGTCTACCAGGATATGATACCTGACCTTCTTCCCTGAGCGCGGGTCCTCGCAGTGATTGGTTGCCGGAAAGACCCAGAACCATTGCCACTGGAATGGGGCCCTCGGGTACTTGTTCGCGAGCGAGAACGGCGTTGAGACGCCAACTTCGCGCGCGTTTGCCTGGTCCCAGTCCCACACGAGCCGCGCCCTATTCAGCTGCACGCGCAATGGCGCAATGCAGGACCGCGGTATCGGCACACGACGGTCTTTTCCCCCCTTTGCGCCCCGTAGGAGAAGCTGGCCGTGCGGTCCCTCGCCCCACAGCACGTCCTTCACACGAAGTTCAAGCGGTTCCGACACCCTCATGCCGCAGCCGTAGAGCAGATCGACGATCAAGCGGGCTGGCGTCGACGGTGTGTCCTCGACAGCAGCGCGGAACAGCCGGATTTGCTCGCGGGAAGGTGAGGTTCGCTCGTGTTGCGGCCGCTTGGCGCGAAGCGCATCAACGTTCTTCAGGGGTTTCTCCAGGACCTCCTTGTAGAGGTAGTGCAAGGCTGCGAACGCCTGATTCTGAGTACGGGCCGCTACCCTGCGCCGTAACGCCAAATCGCCGAGAAAGGCCTCGACCTTCTTCTCCGCGGGCAGATCGGCGGCCATGCCCCTGCAAAAATCGTAGTACCTGCCAATCCATCCACAATAGGAATCCTCAGTGCTAAGCGCAAAATGCATCATCCGGATCTTGGATCGAACCTCAGAAACGACTTCATTTCGGGTTTTCATCAACGGATATCGAGGGTGACGTTATATGAATGTTAACAATTCATGTTAGACATGTCGTACAATTTCAAGCACAGCCTCAGCGAGACCTAGCGATCCTCCACGGGACCAAGGTACATAGATTCAAGTAGCGACACGGCTGGGCAAGCGCACAGCAATTGTGCTAATACTGGGCCTGCAACCAGTCGACCGAGACAGTTGATATTTGGTAGCCACTTGATCATCAATTACTCACAAGACTTGTTATGCCGTCGAAAGTGGCATAACGGGATTTTGAATCTCTTAATCGTAAAAACCAATCGAGCTCTTGTCCCAATGGCTTCGACCTTAGATACAAGTAGATCTGGTTGAGCCACCGAATGTGGCATAAACAAGGTTCGGCAAATGCTGATAAACAATACGCGCAATCCTTTCGGTTCTCGGATTCGCTATCGGGGCAAATGCACAGGATTTGATCCGTGTATTTCCAAGTCCCAGCACTCGGTTTACGGGGGTCTTGAGCCTTGAGCCTGCGCCCGACATAATGCAAGCGGCAGGTTTGATTCCAGGAAGCGTCGCTGCAAAGGCATGGTTTCTAACACTCCCGGCAGACCACGGCGGAACTAAGTTAAGGCTCCTGACGCCTAATCACACCGATATCGAAGCTGCTTCGCTTAATAGGCGTGTTGGCAAAAGGGTTTCTGTGGCAGGCCTTCTCAAGGTGCAAAAGGAGCAAAATGGCTCGGTCGTGTGTTTGATCGTGGATTCGATTATCGATCTGCCGAACCAACTACCGGATCCGACGTCTTCGTCTGTCACGCCTCCTGCTAAGGCAGGAGGCGCGCCATCCGGCGCCGCGGATCATTAGGACGTTCTGAAGTGGACCCCAATAATTGGACAGGGGGGATCGTTAAGAATAGAACCCGAAAGGAACGATCCGAATGTCCACAAAACGACGTCAGCACAGTCCCGAGTTGAAGGCCCAGGTGGGGCTGGAGGCTCTTAAAGGCATCGAGCCGGTGCATGTAATTGCCGCCCGGCACAAGGTTCACCCTGTCCAGGTGAGCCAATGGAAGAAGGAGGTGGCCGCGCGGCTGCCTGAGCTTTTTTCCCGGAAGCCGGACGGCGACATGGAGGCCATGAAGGCCCGAGAGAAGGAGCTCTTCGAGGAGATCGGGCGCCTGAAGATGGACCTCGAGTGGCTCAAAAAAAAAGCTTCGCAGATGGAGCGTTGAGGAGCGCCGGCGCATGATTGAACCCACCGATCCCTGCATGTCGATGAGCCACCAGTGCCGTCTGCTCGAATTGCCGCGTTCGAGCTACTACTATCGACTCAAGCCGGAGTCTGCGGAGAACCTTGCCCTGATGAAGGCCATCGACAAGGCGTACACCGATCATCCCTTCTTCGGGGCCCGCCAGATGGTCCGGTTTCTCGGCGACGAGGGCTGGGTGGTCAACCGCAAGCGGGCAGGCCGTCTGATGGCGCTGATGGGGCTGGAGGCGATGTGTCCCAAACCTGGTCTCTCGAAGCCGAACCATGCGCATGCCATTTATCCCTATCTGCTTAAGGATATTGAGATCACCCGGCCAAACCAGGTCTGGAGCTCCGATATTACGTTTGTACCCCTCGTCGGGGGCTTCGCCTATCTCTGCGCCGTTATGGACTGGTACAGCCGCATGGTGCTGGCGTGGACGCTGTCCAACACCATGGACGTCGGCCTCTGCATCGAGACCTTGAAGAAGGCATTCATGGATCATGGCTGCCCAGGGATTTTCAATACCGACCAGGGTGGCCAGTTTACCTCGCCTGAGTTCACGCAAATCCTGCTCGAGCGCGAAATCCGGATCTCGATGGATGGCAAAGGGCGATGCATGGACAATATTTTCAACGAGCGCCTTTGGCGCAGCGTAAAATATGAGGAGATCTACCTCTACGGCTACGACTCCATCCCCATCGGGCAAATGCGCCTGGCAGCGTACTTCCGCTTCTACAACCACCGCCGGCCCCACTCATCACTCGACGGCAAGAAACCCGCCGAGGTCCACGCCGCCACGCTTCCCCTTGCAGTTAACCAATGAGCACCTATCACTCTCTCCCCGATCAGGCCGACTCCTGCGGCAGGCTTAATCGCCTCTTTCCTCGGAGTCGGCCAAGGCATCTCAACTGCACTCGTCTCACATAACTTAATTTCCCGTCCCACCTGTCCAACGAATGGGGTCCACCTCATTGATTCTAGATCGCCAGTTGACGCGAATCACATTCGAAAGCTCTTCAGCGTGGCCAGCTTGGCGGGCTTTGATTTCAACGCGCAGCTAACAGCAGCGAAGAAGACCGCAACCGAGATAACTGGGGAGCGTAACTCCCCGGTGGTTATAGGGGGGACCACCGTGGAGGTATATTCCGATTTTGAAGGCGCGCAGTTTCGGTTCGTATGCAAGGATCTCGATCAGATCCTACCGCATTATTCTCGCTATAACGCCGAGCTCGCTCGACTGCTTGCGCTTCTTGAGGACTTGCAGCTCTTCCGGCCACGTCGGTATTCGTTTACGAATTGATGAACAGCCTAACCAACTACCGGAACCGACGCTTGCCTCAGGCACGTCTCCTGCGGGGCAGGAGCCGCGCCATCGTTAGCGCGGTTCATTAGGACGTTCGGTATTATGAGCCGCTCCGGTTTACGTCAGTGCACAGTTGTCCTTATTGGTCGCTTCATCGGCCATACTGGCCGCTGGCATACGCTTCAACGACAAATCGATGGTGATCCAGAATACCGTTTTAAACTTTGGGCATACTCGTGTGGAATTTCGGGAATGGTCGCGCTCTTGGGTTTATCCGAGATTTGTTCGGGTTCGGCAATGATGCCTTATGCACAGGACTATCGATAACTTTTGTCGTCTTAGCATTCTTGGTGTTTGTTTGGTTATACAAGGGCGAGGGAAAGCGGAACGTGGTGCTGATCTGCATCAATGCTGCGCTTGCTCTATGGTCCGTCCTATTTGGCTTTTTTTGGCAGTTTCTCGCCCAACAATGAACATACCGAACCAACTACCGGATCCGAACGTCTCCGTCTGTCACGCCATGCCGCCATCGTCGCAGCCGCGCTTGCGCCATCCGTTCCTCGCCGCGGATCGCCTTCCTTAGAGCGGTTCACTAACGTTCGGCAAGCTCCCATCATGAACGCCGCGTTAGAAGAAACCAACGGACCTGCTCCACTGCCTTTTAAATGCATTAGACCAGGTGGAACGGGAGCTAGGGCGGTCCTAACATTAAGTAGTGGAGTAGTGATATTGTTCTCCGGGGCGGTGATCTTTGAATTGTCCCGTAAGGATTGGTCGAGCGCCGCTATCGTTGCGTTTATCATTCTGTTTCTTCTGTTAAATCTGTTGTACCTCTTTTGTCAGCGAATCGAGCTCAACGGAGAGGTAATGTTCTATTGGCGTCTTTTTCATCCAACTTGCCAGTTTCCCCTTTCGAGAGTCACGAAGGTGTATTCCGCTTGGTCGTCGTCTCGCTCGCCTCTCGGCCAACATCTCGTCTTTGCAAGCAATAACGGGAAGCTGTGTGAGTTTCCTCCGTCGATGTTCTGGTACGATGACATTGCATTTCTGCTGGAAGCCGTTCGTTCGCATTCTCCAGGAGCCGTTTTTCGCGGAACGAAGAGTTTTTTGGGGAAGCATGCGAACGAGGGTAATGTGAGAGACGAGGACGAAAAGGAATCGTATCTAAGCGGTGCGGTAAGCCGAAGAGAGTTTTGGGGGACGCCAAGCGATTTGATTGTTTGGGGATCGGTCGGAATTGGCGGCCCCTTACTTGCGATTTTCGGGATGGCGAACTTTCCGCTCAGAAATGGAAACGACCCTTTTTACATTATTGGTGCCTTCGTTTGTTATGCGTTGGGTCTCGTGTGGATGCTTTTAATTCGCAAATCTGCTTTTGCGAGCGGCGCGACGTTGCCATTTAGAATGATAATGTCGGCTGCCATGGCATTTCCCATAGCTATGCTGATATATGGCTTGGCCTTCGTTTTGAATGGCAAGTTCCATTGGAAGTTATGACGTGCCGAACCAACTACCGGATCCGACGTCTCCGTCTGTCACGCGTCCTGCTGGTGCAGGACACGCGCCATCCGTCGCCGCGGATCATTAGGACGTTGCATGTCTGCATTCCCCGAATCTCCACGAAAATCTAAGCTTCCTGGTTACCTATCGTACCCGGTCGGCTACACTTTGATTCGCGATGCACTAGAGGCGCATTTACCTGATGAGCCATTCGCACTTCGTTTTACAGGTTTCGATAACCGCCTCCCTCATAACCGCGAATGTTCCCCGATTCGCGTATTCGACCTATCCTATTCTCCCGCAAATTGGCGCGATGCGTCGTGGATTCTCGATGTCTTCGGCGCCCTAAGGATAGATAGTGAGCTCATTCGCGTAGCGATGGCGGAAACAGGTTTCTCCGAATTGATCGAGTATCTCAAGGCTCCTCGCTGCGAACTCTGGAAGGATTTGGCCTTCGGACGATCCATTTTATGGGACACGAAACAGAAGGAGATCCATAAGAAGGATCGCAACCAACTTGAAACGAGCCGTGCCTAACCAATCGTCGGAACCGACTCCTGCGTCAGTCACGTCTCCTGCGAGGCAGGAGCCGCGCCCTCGTTAGCGCGGGTCAACTCAACGTTGGCCTCTAGGGATGCGTTCGCTTCATTTTACATTTCTCGTGATTTGTGTGGCGTTCGTCTCGGGATGTTTCTGGTTTGGCGTCAGTGAGCGCAGGATTGTGGGCGATTACCGACTCGAGCAGTGGGAAGACGGTACCACATATTACCTCATCAAAGCGGGAGCACCCGATTCCGGAGTGGGCGTGATCGAGGGGACGGTTATCGAGATTGGTTGGAACGATCGCTACATATTAGTTAATCGACACGCTAGTTGGGGTGGGGAACCAAACGGTTGGATGATACTAGATTCGCAATCGGGGACGCTCACCGGGCCGACGCTAAACAGTGATTTGAGAACTCGTCCAGAGGTCCGGGGCATCAAGGTCTATTCCGCGAAGGATGCGTGGAGTAAATTATGGTTTTAATGCAATACAACTACCGGATCCGACGTCTCCGTCTGTCACGCCTCCTGCTGGTGCAGGCGGCGCGCCATCAGTCGCCGCGGATCATTAGGACGTCTAGGCGATGCAAAAGCTACTTTTTGCAATAGACGTCGTGATCGGCTTCATAGCCTTGGGGGGATTCATACCCGCGTGCATTGCGCACGTGTCTCTCTGCAATTCCTTCGACCCAAGTAGACTTGATGCGAAATCCAGGCCCAATACCACACGTGGGGCGCAATGCCTAATGGCGCCCATTGAGTGTTTCGATGAGGAGGATCAGGGGACGTGGCGGATTCGTGACAGGGGGTTCAAGGCTTTCGCACTTGCAGCACTCCTTTTCGTAATCCTCTCGGTTGTGTCTGCGGTTTTGGATATACCAATAGCGCCACCAAAATGATAATTTGGCCTAACCAATCGTCGGAACCGACTCTAGCGTCAGGCACGTCTCGTGCAGGGCACGAGTCGCGCCATCCTTAGAGCGGTTCACCTCAACGTTGTTAGATTTGCCATTCTTGACCCGTAGCCATTGGTCCTCAAAGATTCCTCCGTGTTTGAAGCTGAAATATCTCCGATTCGCTCTCGTCTGATTGCCGCTGGCGTTAGCCGTATTGGCATTTTTGGCTCTTATTCGCGGGGCGAGGCAAGGCCGGATAGCGACGTGGACGTGTTCGTGGATTTTCGACCTGGTTTGAAGACTTACGATAATTTCGTCGCAGTAGGCGATGCCCTGGAGGAAGCATTCCATCGGAAAGTCGAACTCGTCACCGAGAAGAGCTTAAGCCCGTTCATTGGGCCGAAAATCATGCGCGAGGTGAAATATGTCGACCTCGGTACATGACGTTCTTCGTCACATAAGGGTTGAAGCACAATTTCTGGCCAGGACCATAAGTGGAGTGTCGTCGGAAGAATTCGGGCGAGACGAGATCTTGATGAGGGCATGCGTGCGCTCGATCGAGGTAATTGGTGAGGCAACCAAGAGACTACCTGACTCAATACGAGCGAAATATCCTGACGTAGAATGGAAGAATATGGCTGGAATGCGCGATCGCTTAATCCACGATTACTTCGGGGTAGATTACGAATTGGTTTACGACGTTGCGCAAAACAGGGCGGCGGGTTTGGCGCGGCAGATCGACGCGATATTGGACCGCGAGGAGCGAAGCAAAGGTGAGGAATTGGAAATCTAACCAACTACCGGATCCGACGTCTCAGTCTGTCACGCCTGCTGCTGGAGCAGCCGGCGCGCCATCCGTCGCCGCGGATCTTTAGGACGTTCGGCTTTCTTGGAACACGAAATGCAGCAGTTCGTCTATCGCATCCAACCTACGAGGCTCGAAATGTTGACCCAGGGGCCAACGGCGGGCGAGGCGTCAGTAGTGGGTGCGCAATCGCCCTTTGCCATCCATCGAGATCCGGATTTCGCGCTCGAGCAGGATTTGCGTGAACTCAGGCGAGGTAAACTGGCCACCCTGGTCCGTATTGAAAATCCCTGCGCAGCCATGATCCATGAATGCCTTCTTCTAGGTCTCGATGCAGAGGCCGACGTCCATGTTGTTATACAGCGTCCACTCCAGCACCATGCCGCTGTACCAGTCGATAACCGCGCAGAGATAAGCTAAGCCCCCTACTAGTCTTACAAACGTAATATCTTAGCTCCATACCTCTTTTCTCCTCTTTATCTCAATATCCTTAAGCAGATATATATAAATCTCATGCTCATCTTTCCTCTTCTAGATACCATTTTCTTACACATCTCCTCCATCCCCATCAGCTCCATCATACTTCCTTCCCTCTTTCTTTTTACCACCCATCCCTCTTCTCCTATAAACCTTACCATCTTTCTTTCCCCTAATAATCTATTATCCTTTTACTCCTTTTCTATTTCCTACATTCTCTTATTTGGAGCGGCTAACCGCGAGCGGGATCGTTCTGCTAGCCGGCCGCACACTGAACTCCGATGCGCGCACTTTTGGCATAGTCGTATTCGTTGCCGAATCTGAGATCGAAGCTATGGAAATTGTTCGAAAGGATCCGGCGGTCGAACAGGGAATAATGAAGGCTGAGCTATTTCCCTTCGGCGTAGCTCTGCTGTCGCAGAACTGGATTGGAGACGTTAAGCGTAAGCCGAACCAACTACCGGATCCGACGTCTCCGTCTGTCACGCGTCCTGCTGGTGCAGGCCACGCGCCATCCGTCGCCGCGGATCATTAGGACGTTCGGCATTCCAATACCCAGCAATAGAACCGTTTGCACCACGGCGACTCGCTTTTACTTTAATTGCTTGGTGTGATAGAAGGGCTCCGATGGCAACGTTGGCACAGGAATTACATGAAACGAGCCACTGCTCGGCTTTGCTGCGTAGTGCGCGTGCTGTCGGGCTTAATTCAACGGAGGATTTCATCCGACTCGGCGTCGCTCGGGGATGCTATCACTACGGTCCGGGATATCCTGCTAGCAAGAGCGATCCTGGCTTAGAAATCATTTCAAACGAAGACTTAGTGGCACTGCTGCTCCTTGGCTCTAATGAGTATGAACCGTTTGCAATTAGGTGTGCCGCTCAACTGATCTCTACCTGTGACGCCGAGCGGTTAGCCTTTGTCGCGCGCCGGGAACGAGTAGGGCGATCGCTTGCCTACATTGCCAATGCGGCTCTTAAGCACGATGCGATCAGCAACGGCTTTTGGAGGAATCTACTGGATCGTTTAGGAGAGCAGGCCCCGGTGCCGGATGGCGTTATGCCGCATTGGAGTCGATTTGTTTCGCAGACGGGTGTTACCCGAGATGGTCAAGAGATTATCAAATGGCTGAAATGCCTGTAAGTAATCCTGAGCGAATCCTGCGCAAACTGGATTCCTACCTTGAGAGGGAGACGCGAATCGTGCTCTTTGGAAGGGCAGCGCTTGCTCTTGGATTTGGTAAACCTGGATCCCAGTTCGGCAAGACGATGGATGTCGACGCAATCCTCCCTTCGGTTGAAATGGGAAGGATCGAAGCCGATGTTCAGTTTTGGAGAGCTATCGAGCTGACCAACAAAAGTCTATTACCCGAGGGTCTTTATGTTTCCCACTTATTCACGGACAAGCAGGTCGCGCTTACTCCAGACTGGCTCGAAAGGATCGTAGAAATTGAGTCTTCTGAATTTAAGTACCTGCGGATGTTTCGGCCATCGGCAGTGGACTTGATACTCACGAAGATGATGCGGAACGACCCACAAGATATCGGCGATATACGGTTTATCTTATCCCAGGAAAAGGTGGAAGCGGCCGACTTAGAAAAGGCATTCGCATCAGCGAGACCATTGGAGATCGCAGAATTGCAGGAGATTTTCATAAAGATGAAACCGCTCGTTCGAGAATTGGCGGTTTCATCAAAGAGCATTGGCGATGCTCCCCAGAATCGTGCGCGTAATTTGGATCCTGATTGGTGGTCGAAATTGACCCAACCGCCTGAGCCCGGACGCTCAAGAGAGAAGGATCGCGGGTTGGAGCTCTAATCCGAAGGTATGCCGAACCAACTACCGGAACCGACGCCTGCCTTGGGCACGTCTCCTGCGGGGCAGGAGCCGCGCCCTCGCTAGCGCGGTTCATTAGGACGTTTGGCGGCAGAGTATGACATTTTTCATTATCAGCACCGTATTCGTCGTAGCGGTCATCTATTTCACGCCGCCCGCGCCTGTCGGGCGTTCGTCATTGTTACGCCGGTTTGTAATTGAAGGCGCCACAATGGTGTTCGGGTCTCTCTATCTTGCATATTCGCTAAAATCAATGAATGGAGCAAAGATCGATGTTGGTTCGGTACTTGCTCAAGCTGCTATCTTCCTTTTAGGGGCAACACTCATTCTCGCTCTAAAAAACGTCACTGTGCTTTTAATACGGCGCGGTCGAAAGACGAACCATCGATAACTATGCCGAACCAACTACCGGACCCCACGTCTCCGTCGTCACGCCTGCTGCTGGTGCAGCCGGCGCGCCATCCGTCGCCGCGGATCATTAGGACGTTAGACAACGGTACGTCATCATGGATATTATTGTCTTCCTCCTTATCTGTTCGATCCCCCGCTCTGTGGATCGGGAGCGGAATTTGGGCGTTCGGTTACGCTGTTCAAAGAGGGAAGCCACCAATGGCGGTCGTGTTACTCGTCATGTTTGCCGCCTGGCCACTTGGACTATGCGCTTCGTTCGTTATCCGCCCCGATGCAAATAATCGGCGCCCCAAGCAGTTTAACCTTCAGGACTATCGGCGGCAGTAATCATGTCTAACCAACTACCGGATCCGACGTCTCTGTCTGTCACGCTTCCTGCGGGTGGAGGACGCGCGCCATCCGTCGGCGCGGATCATTAGGACGTTAGCCAAGCACCTTGACCGGTAACGCCAAGCGAGGCATTTTCACATTAGCAGATGCCAAAGATCTTCGAAAAAGACGGATACCGGTTCTTCTTCTACAGCAATGAACATCTCCCGATACACGTTCATGTGCGCTACGGCGGAGGGGACGCTGTTTTCATCGTCGAAGAGAGGGTTGAGCTTCGGGAATCTCAGGGTCTTAACGTTAGGGAGTTAGGGAAGGCTCAAAGCTTGGCGGAAGAGAACAAAGGTCTGATAATCAAGAAGTGGAATGAACACCTTTGTTGACACGGCTCGGTCCGCATCCTTTCGCGATGGGAATATTGTGGTCGTTTTCGAAAGTGGTGTCGAAATTCGGTTCCCTGTTGAAAAGAACCCGCGTTTGGCGAAGGGTAGTGCGGACCAACTGAACAAAATCGAAATTTCGCCGTTTGGGCTGCATTGGCCGGAGTTGGACGAAGACCTGTCCTTTCGTGGTATCGTCGCGGGCAACTTTGGTCAGCCTAAAAGGTCCGGAACGTAGTTTGAGGAACTTGCCTGTTTCGAATTCGTGCTTGTCTAACCAACTACCGGAACCGTCGTCTCCGTCTGTCACGCCTCCTGCACCAGCAGGAGGCGCGCCATCCGTCGCCGCGGTTCATTAGGACGTTCGGCGACATGAAGGCGGTACCCTTTCTTATCCTTGTCGGTTTGCTGCTTTCGTGCTGCTTCCGGCTTCAGCAGACAGACATTAAAGGTGGGGTTGGCTACGACGACTTTGGTTGGTTCGATGAGCAAAGCTACGGCCTCCTCACTATCGGACCATCAAACGCAGCGAATTCCATCAAGATGATTGATGCAAAGTCGTACGCAATCGCTTCGGATGGGACCAGATACAACGTTAGGTCGAGCCCCCACGAATTCGACGTTACGCAAAAAGCGGCCTACGTCCGTGACGAGATAACATTCTGGGACGGTAAAGGAACTAAGGTGCGTCATCTGGGCAATGGGGACTGGCGATTTGTATTCTGCTTTCTGCGAGACGGCAAAGAGAGGACGGCGCAGTTTGGAGGCAAGCTCTGGACGTATAACTATATCCCAGTTATTGATGGGCCACCGAATTGAAGACTCCGAACCAACTACCGGATCCGACGTCTCCGTCTGTGATGCCTCCTGCTGGGGCAGGCTGAGGTGGACCCCATTCGTTGGACAGGTGGGACGGGAAATTAAGTTATGTGAGACGAGTGCAGTTGAGATGCCTTGGCCGACTCCGAGGAAAGAGGCGATTAAGCCTGCCGCAGGAGTCGGCCTGATCGGGGAGAGAGTGATAGGTGCTCATTGGTTAACTGCAAGGGGAAGCGTGGCGGCGTGGACCTCGGCGGGTTTCTTGCCGTCGAGTGATGAGTGGGGCCGGCGGTGGTTGTAGAAGCGGAAGTACGCTGCCAGGCGCATTTGCCCGATGGGGATGGAGTCGTAGCCGTAGAGGTAGATCTCCTCATATTTTACGCTGCGCCAAAGGCGCTCGTTGAAAATATTGTCCATGCATCGCCCTTTGCCATCCATCGAGATCCGGATTTCGCGCTCGAGCAGGATTTGCGTGAACTCAGGCGAGGTAAACTGGCCACCCTGGTCGGTATTGAAAATCCCTGGGCAGCCATGATCCATGAATGCCTTCTTCAAGGTCTCGATGCAGAGGCCGACGTCCATGGTGTTGGACAGCGTCCACGCCAGCACCATGCGGCTGTACCAGTCCATAACGGCGCAGAGATAGGCGAAGCCCCCGACGAGGGGTACAAACGTAATATCGGAGCTCCAGACCTGGTTTGGCCGGGTGATCTCAATATCCTTAAGCAGATAGGGATAAATGGCATGCGCATGGTTCGGCTTCGAGAGACCAGGTTTGGGACACATCGCCTCCAGCCCCATCAGCGCCATCAGACGGCCTGCCCGCTTGCGGTTGACCACCCAGCCCTCGTCGCCGAGAAACCGGACCATCTGGCGGGCCCCGAAGAAGGGATGATCGGTGTACGCCTTGTCGATGGCCTTCATCAGGGCAAGGTTCTCCGCAGACTCCGGCTTGAGTCGATAGTAGTAGCTCGAACGCGGCAATTCGAGCAGACGGCACTGGTGGCTCATCGACATGCAGGGATCGGTGGGTTCAATCATGCGCCGGCGCTCCTCAACGCTCCATCTGCGAAGCTTTTTTTTTGAGCCACTCGAGGTCCATCTTCAGGCGCCCGATCTCCTCGAAGAGCTCCTTCTCTCGGGCCTTCATGGCCTCCATGTCGCCGTCCGGCTTCCGGGAAAAAAGCTCAGGCAGCCGCGCGGCCACCTCCTTCTTCCATTGGCTCACCTGGACAGGGTGAACCTTGTGCCGGGCGGCAATTACATGCACCGGCTCGATGCCTTTAAGAGCCTCCAGCCCCACCTGGGCCTTCAACTCGGGACTGTGCTGACGTCGTTTTGTGGACATTCGGATCGTTCCTTTCGGGTTCTATTCTTAACGATCCCCCCTGTCCAATTATTGGGGTCCACTTCAGGCGGCGCGCCATCCGCCGCCGCGGATCATTAGGACGTTCGGCTCAAATGTCACATGAGTACGAAGCTTAACGCCGAGAAGCTGCTGGGACAATTTGTCGGTAAATTCGAGCTCGCTCTGCAACGATTGATCAAGTCGGCGCGCAACAAGCTACGCAGACGTTTTCCGTCAGCACACGAGATAGTCTACGATAACTACAACTTCTTCGTGATTGGTTACAGCCCCACAGAGCGTCCGTCTGACTCGATCGTCTCAATAGCCGCTGCGGCAAACGGTGTAGGTTTATGCTTTATTCGCGGGGCAAGTCTTCCGGATCCAAAGAAGGTTCTTCTCGGTTCGGGAAAGCAGACTCGTTTCATTCGTCTTGAATCAGCAGGAGTGCTGGATCGGCCCGAGGTTGAAGCGCTACTTGCCGCGGCAGCTTCGAAAGCTGATGTTCCTCTTGATGCGAAAGGTCGCGGTAAGCTCATCATTAGGTCTGTATCGGCGAAGCAACGCCCGCGCCGTAAGAAACATGCCTAACCAACTACCGGATCCGACGTCTCCGTCCGTCACGCCCCCTGCTGGTGCAGGCGGCGCGCCAGCCGTCGCCGCGGATCATTAGGACGTTAGGCGTTGCGAATGAAGAAGCTATCTCCGCTCAGTTTTTCCGATAAGACGGGTCCTGTTCCGCGAATTATGCTCGCCGGGGGCCTTCTGATACTGTGCGGATTCCTTCTCTATTTCACCATCGTTGGGATAAAGGAGGGGCAGATATATTTTGGGAGCAAGTTTGGGGGGCACATAGTTCATCGAGATAGAAGTCCAAATCGTTTCTGGATCGCGGTGGTCGTCACTTTGGGATTGAGCTTGTCTTTCATATTGAAATCAGTGCGAGAATTGATTTTCACCGCTCGGCGCGTGAGGAGGCAGAAGGAGAATGCCTGACCAACTTCCGGATCCGACGTCTCCGTCTGTCGCGCCTCCTGCGGGAGCAGGCGGCGCGCCGTCCGTCGCCGCGGATCATTAGGACGTTCGGCCCTAGCATGGATAGGAAAGCGCCACGTTATATGGTTTCGTGTCTCATCCTCATATTCGCAGTCGTGACGTGTCTGAGTGGCTACTTCTTTCATAGGTATTGGTGGCCGCTAACCTGTACGTGGCCACTCTGCTGGGTGTGACCTGACGTACCAGAACTGAGCCATTGCGAATGAGAGTCTGGGCTCCAAGAAAGGAACCCAGATGCCAAAAGGAAAGAAGCACACGCCGGAGCAGATCGTAGCGATCTTGCGCCGGATCGACGGCGGAGAGTCGGCGCAGGCCGTCTCCCGCGAAGTGAACATCAGCGAAGCGACCCTCCACCGCTGGAAGCAGCAGTACGGGGCGATGGAGATCGACGAGCTGAAGGAGTTGAAGGCCCTGCGGGACGAGAACGCCCGCCTGAAGCGGATCGTCGCCGACCAGGTCCTGAACATCCAGGTGCTGAAAGAGGTGAACTCAAAAAAATGGTAAGCTCGTCGCAGAAGCGCCACGCCGCCCAGGGCGTGGTAGCGGCGGGCATGTGTTCGCAGCGTCAGGCGTGCCGTTATCTTGGGCTGGCGCGCTCCAGTTGGGCCTATGTGTCGCGGCCGCCGAAGCCGAGGACGGTGCAGATCGGGGAGGCGATTGCGGCGCTGGCGCGTGCGCCATCCGCGGTATGGCTACCGCCGCGCGCATGAGATGCTGCGCCGGCAGGGGCTGCTGCTGCAACCTGCGCACGGTTCAGCGGATGCGCCGTGACCAGGGTCTTGGCATCAAAGGGCCGGCACGGCGCCCCAAAGTGCCGCTGCGGCCCGATGCGAAGCTGAAGGCCGTCGCGGTCAACGACGTCTGGTGCGTCGACGTGGTCTTCGACACCACCCAAGGCGGCAACACGGTGAAGTTCCTGACGATCATCGACGAATATAGCCATTACTGCCTGGAGATCGTGGCCAGCCGCCGGATGGGCGCCCGCGAGGTCATCGCGGCGCTCGCCGGCTGATCGAGCTCCACGGGGCGCCCAAGCACCTGCGCTGCGACAACGGCGCGGAGTTTATCGCCCAACTCCTCCAGGAATGGCTGGAGCAGGCGGGCATCGAGACCCGCTTCATCGAGCCCGGCAGTCCCTGGCAGAACGGAATCAACGAAAGCTTCAACGGCCGCTTCCGCGATGAATGCCTCAACCGCGAGCTGCTCGCCAACCTCCTCGAAGCGCAATGCGTCGCGGACGGACCTTCCGCGACGAATACAACGCCATCCGTCCCCACAGCACGATCGACTACCGCACGCCCAGCGAATACCGCGCCGAACTCTTGAACCAAGCTCCAGGCTCCGGTCAGGCCCGCCAAGCCGGGCCTTCCCTCCGCCTGGAGCTTGCTCTTGTCCCCACCAGCAACCACAACCAGAACTGAGATCAACAACCCGCCCAGACTCTCACTCGGGGTGGCTCAAGAAATGCGGTCCGGTCAAGTGGTACTGTTTCGGGGCGCGATGAGAAAACGCGCCGTTCTACTCTCCCTTATTCTCGGGTCGGTAACGGTTGCGCTGCCCTATGTATTCCTTATTTGGTCCTTTGCTGAAGGATCGTCTCCTTGAAAAGCCGAACCAACTACCGGAACCTACGCCTGCCTCAGGCACATCTCCTGCGAGGCAGGAGCCGCGCCATCGTTGGCGCGGTTCATTAGGATGTTCGGCGAATCTAATTCGGAATGAATAAATTCGATTATCTTTCTGTCCTTGTCTCGATCATTGTAGCGCTAGGAGTTTCGCATATTCTAGGGGCAGTCTTCTACGGTGTTCTCTTTGTTGCAGCAATTCTGATAAGCGGAACCATACCTATTCTTGTCGCGATTTCGTTTACGACTAACGCAGTGACAATTTGGGGACTAATGAATGCATCGTCGCGTAGATATTTTGACGGCGCTTGATCTATTTGCTCCACGATGCCTAACCAACTACCGGGTCCGACGTCTCCGTCTGTCAAGCGTCCCGCCGGGGCAGGAGTCGCGCCATCCGTCGCGGCGGATCATTAGGACGTTCGGCAAACCATCAATTAGACTCGTTCCCCGTTACGAAGACAAACTACCTAGCTTGCCCCACCGAAATTGTTGAGGCGCCCGTTGGCACTGTGTGGACAATGCTCACGAATATCTCCGGCTGGGGCAGCTTCTACAACATTCGCGTCATCAGCGTCGAACCGCCGGGCCCGGCGATCAAGGGCCAGCGCATGCTCGGTGAGGCGGGCCCGCGTTGGCTGCATCTTGGCGTCTCGTTTCAATACACGCTCGTCGATGCGACGAATTACAAGCTCGAGTTGGATGCAAGGTTTCCGCTTGGCATTGTTGTTCACGAGGCGATCGATTGTGTTCCGCTTGAGGGCGAGCGATGTCGCGTCAACTACCATTGCAATTTTGATTTCCCAGCCGGTTGGCGAGGTCGGCTTACACGCATCTTACTTAGTCTGAGGTTGAAGGAAGGCCCCGCGGATTCGCTTTCGCGGTTGAAGCATGGCGCCGAAAAATATTGTCGCGGTCGGATGCCGGCAAAATGCAAAGCATAGGTTACAAATGCCGAAGCAACAACCGGATCTGACGTTTCCGTCTGTCACGCCTCCTGCTGGTGCAGGAGTCGCGCCATCCGTCACCGCGGACCATTGGGACGTTCGGCATTCGAATCACCGCTAATTTGAGCACAACATCGATTCAGGTCATAAAATTTGGCAAAGGGCAGCGTCGCACTTCGTTTGGCGTTTCTTTTGATCTTCTAGCAATCGGACCCGCGTCGATGAGCACACAGATGCACTATCGTATCGGCAATGTCATCCCGTTTCATGCGCACCCCAATGAGCAAACAGGTTATATCTTATCCGGAAGGGTTCGTGTGCTCACGCGCGACTCAGAGTCGGAACTCGGCCCCGGGGACTCGTACGCGATTCCTGCAGGCATCGAACACAGCGTCGTCATTCTTGAGGACTCTGAAGAGCTTCAGGTTTTCTCTCCCCCACGGGTGGATTTCCTTTGATACGATGAGCCAGGAAAGAAACATGCCGAACCAACTACCGGATCCGACGTCTCCGTCTGTCACGCCTCCCGCTGAGGCAGGAGCCGCGCCATTCGTCGCCGCGGTCCATTAGGACGTTAGGCAACATGGGCCCTCACGTTACCACCCGAAGGCTTTGGGCCGACATCGTTATCGCGGCGATCTTAGGCTCAAGCGAACTTGTCGTGATGAATTTGTCTGATACGTATCCCGGAGTCGGTTTCCTCGAGTTCGTAGATCCCTTTGTAGCCGGTTTGGTAATCGGTGCGTTTGGCCGGGGTCCCGTGTGGATTGTCGGTCCAGCTACCATGCTAGTTCTCCCCTTTGGGATGCTAGTCGATGCTGTCAAAGGCGGCACTGGGCTCAATTTATGGCCGATCGCGCTGGCCTATTGTGGCATTCTTGCGGCAATCGCCCTCGGCGGAGCTGCCGTTGGTCGCTGGACAGCGCGTCGATGGAGGAGTCGGAGCGTTAAAGACGATGCCTAACCAACTACCGGATCCAACATCTTCGTCTGTCACGCCTCCTGCTCGGGCAGGCGGCACACCATCCGTTGCCACGGATCATTAAGGCGTTCGGCCAAACATGACGCCGTTCAAAAATCGGTTTATCATAGTTGTGGCACTCGCGGCTCCTCCGCTATTCATGCTACCTGCAAGCGAGGTATGTTACGCGCTCAAGCTCACTCCCGATTGGGAGCCATTCGTGCTATTCTACGCGCTGCCGCAAATCGGCGCGTTGGTCGTGCTCTACAGACGTCTTCAATGGCCGTTGTGGGTAAAATGTCTCTTGGTCTTGCCATATCTCGCGCTAACATTCGGACTCACCTTCTACGGGACATATTTGATAGGCTTGGCAAATGGAGAGTCGGGAATGTTATGAACTACAGGTAATGATGATGGTGCCGAGCCAACTACCGGATCCGAAGTCTCCGTCTGTCATGCCCCCTTCAGGTGCAGGAGGCGTGCCATCCGTTGCCGCGGATCATTAGGACGTTCGGCCAAACATTCGGATAAAAGGCATGCCGTCGGAGCCACAAGATTCCGTTTCCTCCGCGAGGCATTGCATAAAGCCTGGCGGCACTGCGGCACGGTCAATCTTGGCCCTTGCTGGAGTGATGGTCGCATTTTTTTTGCTCCTTGGATTACTCTACGGTAACGGTACCGCTGTGGGCAGTCTAGTTGGCGTTGTTATGGCGTGGTTTTGGTGGAGCTTCTCGCAACGAATTGAGATAGCCGGCGACTTGATTGCCTTCCGCAGACTGCCCTTTCCGCCCCACCAGTATCCCATTTCGAGCATCACTAAAGTCCGCTTGGTAACTCCGGCACGTTCAACCTTTCAATGGCTCGATTTCATGAATGGCGAGGTGGTAATGCTCACGATCTCCACCGCACTCTATTCGCGTCATGATCTCTCGTTCATTCTAAAGTCGATACGCTCAAGATCTCCTCAAGCGATCTTTGATGGAACGCAAGAGTACATACCAAGACATGATATTCGGGACGAGAACGAGACGGATGGAATTCAATTCATTGATTCAGGGGACTTCTCTCGGCGGGAGGTCTACGGGTCGCCCAGCGATGTGATTGCTTGGTTCGGAGTAGCAATGGGTGGACCATTGCTTTCTATCTATGCGTTAGAGAATTATCCGCTTCGAAATGGAAACGACGCCTTCTACGGGTACTTCGCCCTAATAAGCTACGCCTCGGCGGTCGTCTGGATGATATTGATACGAGGGAAAGCATTTGGACCTCATGCAAAGCTGGGATTCAAAGTCGTGATGACAGTCGTCGTCGCATTTCCCATTGCGATGCTGATATATGGGGCTTTCTTCATATTGAACGGCATGATCCATTGGAGAATATGACGGGCCGAACCAACACCCGGAGCCGACGTCTCCGTCTGTCAAGCCACCTGCTGGTGCATGCGGTGCGCCAACCGTCCGCGCGGATCATTGGGACGTTAAGCATTTCATGAGACTAACGCCTACGAAGCTTTACACGGCTGTGTTGTGCATCCTTGCAAGCGTTGCCGGCGTTTACTCGTTTGTGTATTCCGGCGACCCTCATTACGAAGCGTCGTGCAAGATTGCGGATTATCTCTTCTATTCCGTAGCTGCGATCGGCGGGGTAGGTGGAATTGTGAAATACGTGATTCTTCGGCATCCGGTGCCAACGCTTCGGTCCGTTTATGAGCCGCCGCGGCACATTAGTAAGTCCGGCAACATGCCTATGCTACCCACACCGCCCGAGAACCTCGTTAAGAAGTTGATTCCGCTTCTTAGCAAGGTTGTAGGGATCACATTCTTTGTTTCTGGTGCAATATTTCTGGTTTTAGGTTGCGTGATTGAGTTTATGCACGGCGGCGATTCTCGACTAGTCGGCGCGGTGTTTATCGGCGGCTCAATCTTGCAGATCTTCGTGGGGATTGTTGTCGTTAGATATGTGCCCAGTTTAATGCTCGGCGTATTTCGTAGACTACGCGAAAGATGACGACGTATGGAGTCAGCTCGGGTGAGATTGAAGCGTTGGCCAAGAGGAGATGGGAATTTATGTCTAGCCAACCGCCGGATCCGACGTCTCCTTCTGTCACGCCTTCCGCTAGGGCAGGAGCCGCGCCATCCATCGCCGCCGATCTTTAGGACGTTAGGCATCAATGGGAGATACCATGGCAAATGCTGACTCACGCGTGACTATCCACATGGTGGCGAGCCTCGACGGCTTTATCGCTCGCAAGGATGGAAACGTCGATTGGCTCGAAACCTCAGACGAATTTGTAGGCGGGGAGATCATGACCCCAGAATCGGTGGAATCGTTCCTCAAGACGATCGACTGCTATGTCATGGGATCTAGAACCTATGAGACCGCGCTTCACTTTGAATCCCAAGGGATGGGATGGTCGTATTCAGACAAACCTACATACGTCCTCACTAGCCGCGAATTGCCTCGGACCCGGGATACTGTTGAATTCCACTCTGGCGATCTCGCGAAGTTCGTAAACCTGAGCCTACGGCCCAAGTTCCGCACAATTTGGTTTGTTGGAGGCGGTTTTGTCTCCGCCGAATGCCTTCGTCTTGGGTTAGCCGACGAAATTCGTTATTCGATCGTTCCAATCTTGATTGGTGAAGGAATTACTTTCTTTGGGAAACCCGGCCGAGACATTGCCCTACATCTGGCAGAAATCAAAGCCTACAAGAGCGGTATGGTTGGGCTTCGATACGAGGTGCGAGGAAATCGCGGAGAGTCACGGAGCAATGCCTGACCAACCACCGGACCCGACGTCTACGTTTATCACGCGTCCTGCTGGTGCAGGCCGCGCGCCATTCGTCGCCGGGGATCGCTAGGGTGTTGGGCGGAACAGACACGCATCGAAACATGGCAACTCAAAGACTCGCGGACGGTACGGTGCATAGGCTGCCAGCAGACTTCCGAAAGGCCATCGAGTCCAATGCCACGGTCAAGAGCCTGTGGTCCGAGATCACTCCGCTGGCCCGAAACGAGTGGATCTGCTGGGTCACTTCCCCCAAGCAAGACGCCACAAGGAAGCGGCGCATCGAGGTTGGCATCGATAAAATGCTGGGAGGCATGCGCAGACCGTGCTGTTGGCCTGGATGCCCTCACCGCTGAAGCGCTCCAGACGCACGCTTTGTTTTCACCCAGTGCCGATGAACCAAACGCCCATCCAATCGTCGGATCAGGCCCTTTTGTCGGGCACGGCTCCTGCGGGGCAGGAGCCGTGCCATCCTTGGGGCGGATCACCTCAACGTTGGTCATTATGAAACACCGCGGCTTGCTTCATCACATGGATGTCGTCGTGTCAGACTTGGCTCGGGCATCGGCTTTTTACACGCCATTCTTCCGCTTTCTCGGATACGAGCTCGCGGGAGAGAGCGCCAGCTACCAAGACTGGAGGCGAGGCGATCTGGACACTCCGCACGAAATAACCCTGATGAAGGCCTTGCCGGGCCTAGCTGGCGTTTCACATACGAAGGGAGCTGTGGGACATCATCACCATATCGCTTTCGCAGCCGAAGACCGATCGGATGTAGACCGGCTTTTCAACGAGATATTGTTGCCTGCCGCCGATAGAGGACTTTGCAAGATTCTGGATGCTCCGGTCGAATGTCCCGAATACGGTCGGGGATATTACGCGACTTTCTTTGAGGACCCGGACGGCCTCAAACTCGAGTTCGTTATCCACGAAGAATGGCTAGAGAAGAAACAGAAGAACGTGCCCAAGCCACTATTGGACCCATCGTCTCCGTCTGTCACGCCGCCTGCTCCAGCAGGCGGCGCGCCATCTGTCGCCGCGGATCATTAGGAAATTCGGCATGCTTGCCCGATGACACCTGAGCTTCACTACTTGATCTACAGCGTTATTCTCGGCCTGGTCCTCCTGGTCGCTGCATCGCATGCGATCAGCTCGCAATATGGGTATTCATGGACCGCCAGCAACCGCGATGAACCAATGCCTCCGCTCAAAGGCGCTGTGGGACGTATCGATCGCGCTCTAATCAATTTCTCCGAAACGTTTCCCTTCTTTGCCGTTCTGGTTCTTGTAGCGCACGTTGCCGGGCGAGATGGAGCGCTTACGCTATGGGGCGCTCGTCTCTATTTCTGGGGGCGCGTTGTCCACGCTATCTCGTCGGTCGTGTCGAGATCTACAACTACTACGTCATCAACACTCCGATTACCTTCGACCTTGAGCCGCTAACTATCGAGGAGCGCACGCCCTGGTTCGAGGAACACTCGGATCGCGGACGCTATCGACTGCTGGTGGCGGTCGAGAATGACAATCTGCTCGGGTATGCGACCAGCGGGC
The DNA here is from genome assembly GCA_963761255.1 of uncultured delta proteobacterium. GTDB lineage: Bacteria > Desulfobacterota > Binatia > Binatales > Binataceae > DATGKG01. Next base: position 1,548,694 of record CAVXGH010000002.1, on the reverse strand, counting down.
GCTTCCGCGTCAAGCGTGCATACGACACCAGCGTCGATTCGAGTATCTACTGCGCGCCCGAGGCGACCGGACGCGGCATCGGCTCGAAGTTGTACGCCGCGTTGTTCGATGCGATCGCCGGCGAGGACATCAACCGCATCATCGCGGGTATCACGCTTCCGAATGACGCCTCGATGGCGCTGCATCGGCGCTTCGGCTTTCAGGTGGTTGGAACGTTCAGCGAGGTCGGGCGCAAGTTCGATCGCTACTGGGATGTGCTGCAGCTCGAGCGTCCACTCAAGGTGTAGCGATAGGTGGGCTCGCGCGCTGTCGGAAAGATGACGGCCGCAGCCGAGCAGTTGTGGCTTGAACACCTGCCATGTGAGGACGATCATTAATAGGTAAGCGCCGATCGCAGGAGTTTTGATCATGCGCTTCCGCATCGCCGGACTCGCACCAGGTTTGTCGCTTCTGATCGCTTCGTTGCTGTCTCTCACCGCGGCGCAGTGTCTCGTACCGATAGAGTCAGTCGCGCACGCGGCGCCTGGCGTGGAAGCAGCCGCCACCTCCTCGATCAATCAGATTCGCGAAGAGGTCGGCGGCGAAGAAATCGATCTTTCGATCGAAGCTGCCCGGGTTGCCCCTTCGAATCTTTCTGTTTCGCGAACGTCATCCCATAGTGAGATTCGTCAAGAACCCGAACCTGAGATCGTGATGGTCCCGCGTCCGATTCACCGGCGAATCCTCCCTTCATCATCCGACGAAGTCGGCTGATCCGAACTAATCAATCTCGCGGTCACAAGGGCGCGGAGGTGCGAGGCTTAAGCTCGCCCGCCGTGCGCAATTTCCATTTTTCCCAACAAGGAGGCTCCTCTCGTGCTTCGATCTCAATTTACTAAACTGCGCGGTGCCAGGGTCGCCGCCGCGGGCGTCGTGGTGATGGCTTTGGCGCTGGCGGTTCCGGCTCTCGCTCAGGTCAAGCCCGGCGATCTGATCAGTGCCAACAAGGCTTACAAAGTGAAAGACCTGGTTTCGCCGGGGGTCTATTACAAAGTCGTGCGCGGCATGTCGATGAGGATCGTGCCGTCGGAACGCGTCGATTGGCCGCCGCCGTATCGTGACGCGACGGAAAAGTATGCCGACCAGGTCCGGCTTTCGCCTGACGGGCGCACGGTACAGAACTATGTCGCCGGACAGCCCTTCCCGTTTCTCGACGTGAACGATCCCAACGTCGCGACCAAGATCATCTGGAACAATGTGTTCCGGCCGATCCAGACCGACGATTACGACCTGCGCTATTTTTCCTGCGACAACGAGTATGAAGGTCTCAACCGGTCGCGGCGCGTGATCGACGAGATCGATGTCGGACATTATGCGGGCTACAACGAAGTCGGCCGCACCGAAGTCGATCCGCTTCCGATCGATCCCGATTTCAAAAAGACCGGCCGCTACTGGCTCTTCGCGCTGTATCCGATCATGTCACCGGAAAATATGCGGGGCGCGGGCTTTATCCGTTATCGCTATGCCGACCCACACAAGGCCGATGACATCTGGTCATGGGATACCGGTGCGCGCCGCGTTCGCCGCCTCAACGAGGGCATCATGAGCGATGCGGTGACCGGGTCCGGCCTGCCGGACGCCGGCGGCGGCAACGTGGTCGTATTCGATCCCGACCACTATTCGGGCTTCAACGCCAAGGTCGAGGAGTACAACTACAAATTCCTCGGCGAGAAAAATATGCTCGGCGTGGTCCATGCGGAGCATTCCCCGGAGGTGACCTGCCCCACCGACGGCGGCGGCAGTGCGTGCCCGGAAGTGTGGGAGATGCGGCATATGTACATCGTGGAAGCGAGTCCGCGTAAATCGCGGGATTCCCAGGCGCTGCAGTCGAAGACCGTGCTGTATATCGACTCGGAAGTCTGGTTCCCCTTGTATGAAGATGCTTACGATGCGTCAGGTCGCCTATGGCAGAATCATACCTACTGGCTGACCTACCGCGATCGCCCGGTGCCCGACGCCAGGGTCGCCATCTATCCGTTCAAGCGTTCGTTCGTGGTGGGCGCTTCGGCGACCGACGAGCAAACCGGAATGGTTGCGATGTGCTACCTGCCCAGCCCGCATACGCCTGAGCACGAATGCTGGTACATCAACATGGGTGCGGTGGGCCGTGATTTCTTCACCACTGAAGCGATGGTGCAAGCCGCGCCATAGTGTAAGTGCACGGCATCGACGAGGAGGCCGGCGTGTATTCGCGCCGGCCTTTTTTATTGCGCCAGGTTGCACGGCATTTCGGGCGTCCTTTCAGATGGGATACCCTGGCGGCATTGAACAGCTCGATTTCGCGCGACCAGCGGCGGTCAGAGGCGGAACGTGACTAAATTGGCCTGTCGCGCTTTCGCTCGCGCCTCGAAAATAATTGCCATATTCTGTCTCCTATCAATCGGAATCACCGCCGGCGGTCGCAGCGACGCCGCGAGAAAGGAAGTTTCAATGTTTGACCAGGAAGGCGCGCCCCTCGCCAATACCGGAAGTGATTTCCGGCTGCCAAAAACCGTAACTCCTCGGCGCTACGACCTCCGGCTCATCCCGGACCTCACCCAATTTACCTTCGCGGGCGAGGAAAGCGTCGCGATCGTCGTTAACTCGCCCACCTCCGAAATCGTCCTCAACGCGCTCGAGTTGGACATCGATCGGGTCAGCGTCGAGCGCGAGAAAACCTCGCTCATTGGCAAGGCTGAACTCGATCCCAGGAAGGAACGCGCCATCCTGCGCTTCGATCGCCCGCTCGATCCGGGCGAGTGGACGCTTCATATTGCTTTCCGCGGCATCCTCAACGACAAGCTGCATGGATTTTATCGAAGCCAGTATCAGGATGCCTCGGGCAAGACGCATACCGCGGCGACGACCCAGTTCGAATCCACCGATGCGCGCCGCGCGTTCCCGTGCTGGGACGAGCCCGAGTTGAAGGCGAGCTACAAGGTCACCCTCGTCGTCGATCAGGACCTGACGGCTATCTCGAATGCGCGCGCGGAGAGCGAAAAACCCAGCACCATCAAGGGCAAGAAGGAAGTGGTTTTCGCCGAAACCATGGTCATGTCCACCTACCTGGTTGCCTTCATCGTCGGCGAGTTCAACGCGACCGCGCCCGTCGATGCTGGAACTCCACTACGTGTCGTGCACGTCCCCGGCAAGGACAACCTCACCCCCTTCGCGAAAGAGATCGGATCCTTCTCGCTGAAATATTTCGCCAATTACTACGGAGTTCCGTATCCGGGCGACAAGGTGGACCTGATCGCGATCCCGGATTTCGCCTCCGGCGCGATGGAAAACCTCGGCGCGATTACCTTCCGCGAGACCGCGCTACTGGTGGACGAGAAATCCGCCTCGCGTGCCGAGCTCGAACGCGTCGCCGACGTCGTCTCGCATGAGAACGCGCACATGTGGTTCGGCGACCTGGTCACCATGAAATGGTGGAACGGCATCTGGCTCAACGAGGCCTTCGCCACCTTCATGGAGATGCTCGCAGTCGACAAGTGGAAGCCGCATTGGCGGCGATGGGACAGCTTCTCGGTCTCGCGCGCCGCGGCGATGGCGATTGACGGCCTCAAGAGCACGCGCCCGATCGAATTTACCGTGAACAGTCCCGAAGACGCGCGCGCGATGTTCGACGTACTCACCTATGAGAAGGGCGCTTCGGTGCTGCGGATGCTCGAGCAGTACATGGGCGCGGAGGAATTTCGCAAAGGCATCGGCGCGTATCTGAAGAAGCATGAGTACGCGAACGCCGAGACCACCGACCTGTGGGACGCGCTCGAAGAATCCTCGAAACAGCCGGTCCGCAAGATGATGGATTCATGGATCTTCCAGCCGGGATTCCCGATCATCCGCGCCGAGGCCGGCGCCGACGGCACCAGCCTCAAGGTCAGCCAGCGGAGGTTTTTCCTACTTCCGGACGGTACGGAGAACGACCAGCTCTGGCACGTGCCGCTGATGATTCGCGCCAAGACCGATCGCGGCATCATCACCAAAAAGATCGTGCTGACCGAGCGCGAGGCGACTATTCCTCTCGACGGCAAATGCGAATGGGCGCTGCTCAATGAAGGCGGTCACGGATTCTATCGCGTCAACTACAACCCCGCGCTCCTGCAATCGATCACGCACAATCTCGCGGCGCTGCAGCCGATCGAGCGCTTCGGGTTGGTGAACGACACCTGGGCGGCCACCGTCGCGGGTCTGTCGCCCCTCTCAGAATTCCTCAAGATGGCGCGGCTGTTTACCAACGAGACCGACATCAACGCATGGCGCGCGCTGATCGGCGCCTTCAATTACCTCGACATGATTGTGGGCGATAGCGATCGTCCTGCGCTGGCGGCGGAGGTTCGCAGGATCATCGGCCCTGCGTTCGCGCGGCTGGGATGGGAGCCCAAGCCCGGCGAGGATGAATTGACGCGTCAACTGCGCGGCGTGCTGATTGCCGTACTCGGTACTTTCGGCGAGGAGCCCGAAATTCGCGCCAAGGCGCAGCAGCTCTATACGCTATGGGACGACGACCCGTCGAAGGCCGATCGCGACATCGCGCCGGCGCTGGTTTCCGTCCTCGCGTATTCCGGCAATGCCGCGCGCTACGACGAGTTCAAGAAGAAATTCAAATCGGCGCGCACTCCGCAGGAAGAGCAGCGTTATCTGTTCGCACTCGCGAACTTCCGCGACAAGTCGCTGTTGCGCAAGACCATGGAAATGTCCCTCGATGGCGAGGTGCGTACCCAGAACGCGCCCTACCTGATGAACTCGCTGCTGGTGAATACCTCGGGTCGTTACGAGGCGTGGGATTTCATCCGCAGTCATTGGGATGAGATGACGCGGAAATATCCCGATAACGCGCTGCCGCGGATGTGCGAGGGCGTGGTCGCGTTGCTCGATCGCGACGACGAAGTGAAGAAATTCTTCCAGGAGCATCGGGTGCGGCTGGGCGGCAAGATCATCGACCAGCACCTGGAGCGGCTGGCGATCGCGGTGAACTTCCGGCGCCGCGAAGGCAAAAACCTCGCGGCGACGTTGAAGGGCTAGCTGAGACATTCTCCGGTAGGGTCGTTCGCAGATTTCCTGGACCGACCCTACCGGAACCTTGCTAATGCGTCATCTCTAATGCGTCATCCGGCGCGGATCGGGCTGCGTGTGCCCGAGAATCGGATGCGCTCGATACGGCTTTTCGAGTGACGCGATTTCTTCAGCTGACAGTTTGATCTCAACCGCTTTGTAAAGCTCGGTCAGTTGGTTCAACTTGGTCGCGCCGATGATCGGGGCGGTAACTCCAGGTGCTTGCAGAATCCACGCGCACGCGATCTGCACCGGCGTGACGCCGCGATTCTTCGCAACCTTCTCCACCGCGTCGAGCACCTCGAAATCGTTGTCACGAAAATACATGCTCTTGGCGAAGTCATCGGTCTTCGCGCGCGTGGTCGGCTCGGTGCTGGTCTTGGTGCGATTGCCGGCCAGGAATCCGCGCGCAAGCGGGCTCCATGGAATCAGCCCGACGCCCTCGTCGATGCAGAGCGAATTCATCTCACGCTCTTCCTCGCGATAAACCAGGTTGTAGTGATTCTGCATCGTCGAAAATCGATGCCAACCGTTGGCGCGTTGCACATTCAGCATCTTGTGAAATTGCCACGCCGCCATACTGCTCGCTCCGAGATAGCGGACCTTGCCCGCGCGCACCAGCGAGTCGAGTGCATCGAGGGTTTCCTCGATCGGCGTGGTGAAGTCGAAGCGATGGATCTGGTAGAGGTCGATGAAATCGGTCTTGAGCCGTCGCAACGACGCATCGCAGGCCTCGAGGATATGCTTGCGCGACAGCCCGGCGCGATTGTGCCCGGAGCCCATCGGGCCGTGCACTTTGGTGGCGATCACGACCTCGTCGCGCGACGCCATTTCGGCCAGCCATCGGCCGGTGACCTCTTCGCTGACGCCTTGCGAATAGACATCGGCGGTATCGAAGAAGTTGATGCCCGCTTCGAGCGAGACCTGGAAATGTTGGCGCGCCTCGTCGGAGGTGAGCACCCAGTCGCGCCACTTCTTGTCGCCATAGCTCATGCATCCGAGGCAGATGCGCGATACGGTGGTGCCGGTTTTTCCAAGCTTGGTGTATTCCATGATTGATGCTCCTGATTTACTCGCCGGTAAATTTCGGGCGGCGTTTCTCGACGAATGCCGCAATTCCTTCGCGCGCGTCCTTGGTCCATGCGGTCGCGCAAATCGTTTCGGTTTCGCGTCCCATCTGCTCTTCGAGGCCGGCCACTGCGCTATCGATCAGCAGACGTTTCACTCCGCGATAGGCGAGGGTAGGACCGGTCGCGAGTTCCTCGGCGAATGCGGTCGCCGTCGCGAGGAGGTCGGCATCGGGAACCATCCGCGTGACGATGCCCAAATCGAGCGCCTGCTTTGCGGAGAGAACCGGATTGAGAATCGCCAGCTCCATCGCGCGGCGCGGCCCGACGATCCGCGGCAGATAGAACGTCGATGAACCATCGGGCGTCAAACCCGCCTTGGTGTAGGCCATGGTAAACTTCGCCGACTCGCTCGCAATCACGAAATCCACCGCGCATACGAGGCTGAACCCCGCGCCGGCCGCGCTGCCATGCACGGCGGCGACCACCGGTGAGCGCATCCGCGCGAACCGCGAGACCGCGCGATGCAGATGCGAGGTGACTTCTTCGAGGTAGCGCGGCAGGTCATTCTCCGATTTGGCGGCGAAGCTCTTGAGGTCGCCACCGGCGCAGAAAAACTTTCCCGCGCCCGAAATCAGAATCGCTCGCACCTCGGGATCGTCGTCGCATTTGCGTGCCGCCTGATCGAGATCTTCGGCCAGTTCCTTGTTGATGCCGTTGGCAGCCTCGGGCCGATTCAGGGTGATGTGCGCGACGCTATTTTTCACTTCCAGAATGAGGTTGGAATACATCGCGACTCCTTATAGTCCTCGATACCAATTCGGCGATCGCGGCCCCGATCTCATGCGGCGAATCTTCCTGGATGAAATGCACGCCTTTGACCGTGACCTCACGCTGATTGGGCCATTTGCGGCAGAACTCGCGCTGTGCACCGACTAGGATCGCGCCCGGGTCGGCATTGATGAAGAGCTTCGGAATCGTGCTCTGCGCGAGCCACTTCGAGTAGTCATCGACGATCTTCGTGACATCCGGTGGATCACCCTCGAAGGGAATTTGTCGCGGCCAGGTGAGCGTCGGGCGGCGCGACTCACCCGGTTCGAGGTACGGCTTGCGATACACCGCCATCTCCTCATCGGAGAGCTTGCGCAAAACGCTGCCGGGCAGGATGCGCTCGACGAAAATATTCTTCTGCAAAATCATCTCGTCGCCGGCCGGACTGCGGATGGCCTTGAACAATTTGGCCGTCTGCTCGGCCCAGTCGTCGAACCTCAGCGGCTTCACGATTGCTTCCATGTATACGATGCCCTTGATCGCGTCGGGATGGCGATGCGCCCAGTGAAATCCCAGCGCCGATCCCCAATCATGAATCACCAGCGTGACCTTATGCTTCAAGCCGAGCGCGTCGAACCACGCATCGAGATGCTTCGCGTGATCGACGAACCGATACTCGCCGGTCGAGGATTTTCCCGAATCGCCCATGCCGATGAGATCGGGTGCGAGGCATCGCGCGCGGTCGCTGAGATGCGGAATGACATTGCGCCACAGGAACGACGACGTCGGATTGCCGTGCAGGAAAACGATCGGATCGCCCGCGCCGACATCGACATAGGCCATCTCAGTGCCGAGCACCGCGGCGCGTTTGCGCGGATTCGCATCTTTAGGGGAAATCGCTGCTTCGCTCATCGGGGAACCTCGATCAAAGAGAAATACGGCGGCTATCTCGCGGGCGCAAGCTGTCCGCGATGCATTTGTAATCCTGCACACACGCGGGGCAGAATCGAGGCGCATCACCATAAGGAGTTCCTACGATGGCGGAGCGCAAACGAAAATTCTGGGGATGGGGCTACGAGGACCAGGGACCCACGCCCGAGCAGCAGAAGCATATGGCGGAGCGGATGGCGAAGCGCTTCGACCTGCCGGAGTTGACCCTCACGCCGCCGCCGAAGGAGAGCGAGCTGAACCTTCGCGCGCCGCGCGTGCAGCCTCCCGATGCGCTCAAGGAAATCTGCTCCACGAGCGTCCACGATCGCGCCGGCCACAGCTATGGCAAAGGCTCGCGCGATATCATCCGCGCATTTCGCCGCTACTATCCGAATCCCATCGACGTGGTGGCGTTTCCGCGCGATGAGAAGGACATCATCCGCATCCTCGAATGGTGTGATAGCGCGAAAGTCGCCGCCGCTCCATATGGCGGAGGTTCCAGCGTCGTCGGTGGCGTGGAAGCTCCGAGTCAAGGCGACTATCGCGGTGCGGTGTCCATCGATTTGATGTATCTCAATAAGGTTGTCGAGGTTGATAAAGCTTCACGCGCCGCCAATATCGAGGGTGGCGCGCTAGGTCCCCATCTGGAGGCGCAACTGAAGCCGCATGGCCTCACGCTCCGGCACTATCCCCAATCATTCGAGTTCTCGACTCTCGGTGGATGGATCGCGACGCGCTCCGGTGGCCACTATGCGACTAACTATACGCACATCGATGACTTTGTGGAGTCGCTGCGGGTCATCACCCCGACTGGCACCATCGAGTCGCGACGGCTTCCTGGCTCCGGCGCGGGTCCCAGCCCCGATCGCATGTTCATCGGCTCGGAGGGCATCCTCGGCATCATCACCTCGGCCTGGATGCGCCTGCAGGATCGCCCGAAGTTTCGCATCGGCGCATCGGTCCCGTTCCCGAGTTTCTTCGCCGCCGCGCGCGCGGTGCGCCAAATCGGCCAGGCCGGCCTCTTCCCCGCCAACTGCCGCGTCCTCGATGAGGGCGAGGCACTCAACTCCGGTGCCGCCAACGGCGACGAGGCGGTGATGGTGCTCGCGTTCGAATCGGGCGACCATCCGCTCGAGCCCTGGATGAAGCGCGCGCTCGAATGCTGCGCCGATCACGGCGGCCGCATTCCCAAGGACGACGTCAAGTCGCGCACCGATCAGGAGGCCACGCATGAGGGCGCGGCCGGCGCATGGCGCAATGCTTTTCTCAACGCGCCCTACCTGATGGACACCGTCGCCGCGATGGGGATGGTGAGTGACACCTTCGAGACCTCGATCACCTGGGACCGCTTCGAGAATTTCCACAACCAGGTGATGGAGACGGCGCGTGATGCGATGCGCCGCATCTGCGGCAAAGGCAGCGTGACCTGCCGCTTCACCCATGTTTATCCCGATGGTCCCGCGCCCTATTACACCTTCCTTGGCCCAGGCAAAAAGGATTCGCAGCTTGAGCAGCGCGACGAGGTGAAGCAGGCCGCCTCGGATCTTCTGATGAAGCTCGGCGGCACCATCACGCATCATCATGCGGTCGGGCGCGATCATCGCCCATGGTACGACATCCAGCGTCCCGACGGTTTCGCGCATGCGTTGCGGGCGGCGAAAAAGGCGCTCGATCCCCACGGCATTTTGAATCCGGGAGTATTGATTGATCCCTAAGAGACCTAACCCCTTCCCCTGAAGGGGAAGGGGAACCAGACAGAGAGACTAGCAGACAGAGAAAATTAACATGTCCTACGAAGCGGCGCTGAAAGATTACACCTCATTCGATTTCAACGACGGCCGATGGACCCGCACGGTCTATCGCCGCGGCACCGGTCCCGCCGTCATCATCATGCATGAGATGCCGGGGCTGCATCCGCTGGTGATCCGCTTCGCCGATCGCGTGGCTGCCGCAGGCATGACGGTGTTCCTCCCGGTCCTCTTCGGCGAGCCGGGCCGTCCCGTTTCGACCTGGTATGGGCTGCGCGAAATGGTCACTGGAATCTGCATCCGGCGCGAGTTCAATGTATGGGCGACCGACAAATCCAGCCCCATCATCGATTGGCTGCGCGCGCTCGCGAAAAAGGTCCACGCCGAATGTGGCGGGCGCGGGGTGGGCGCGGTCGGGATGTGCTTCACGGGCGGCTTCGCCCTCGCGATGATGACGGAGCCCTCGGTGGTCGCGCCGGTGCTCTCGCAACCGTCGTTGCCGCTGACCTTCGGCTCCAAGGCGCGCGCCGCCGCGATGAACGTGTCGCCCGAAGAAGTCTCATGCGCGAAGGATCGCTTCGAGAAAGAAGACCTTTCGATGTTAGGTCTGCGTTTCTTCGGCGACAGCTTCGTGCCCGACACGCGCTTCGACACCTACAAGAAGACCTTCGGTAATCGTTTCGAGGCCATTGAGATCGATCCTAAGGACGCGGAACCCGGCCCCATGCAACCTCATTCGGTGTTGACGGTGAATTTGCAGGATCGCCCCGGCACTCCGACCAAGCTGGCCGAGGAGCGGGTGATCGAATTCTTCCGCCAGCGCACCGCGCCGCTATGATTTGTCATTCGAGGCGCTGCCGCTTTTTCGCCTGTGATTCTTGTATGTCGAAGAAGATGCGGGATTGAATGGAGCGCAGCAATCGCGGGCGGGACTCGATTCACGTCAATGGACCGTGGGCCATCACCTCTGAATGGAAGGCTCCCGCCGCGCTGCGAGCGGATTTAGAACAGTACCATCGAGCCTTACAACGAGATGCGGCGGAATTGGAGCGGTGCGCGATGGTCAAGAAAGAATACCCGGCGAAACCGATCATGGTGTCCCCAAGCCACCCAGGAGTCTTGTTCGCGGATCCCTTGAGCGAGATCGACGGCGGCCGACGGAGCAGGGCGGAGATCGCGAAGCTTCTCGGAGTCTAGGCGAAGGCGAGGCCGGCTTTGAGGAGCGCTTGAGAGATCACATTCCAGGCCGCATCGGCGGCTTGCTCGGCAACGACGATGCCGACCGCGGCATACGAACTGAGGATTCCTTCCAGCGCGTTTTTTTCCATCGAACGAAGCGATTGATATTCGGTTTGGCTCAGCGTCCCGGCCGCGTAGCTTTGCTCGATACTTTGCCCGATGCTCACCATCGCCACGAGCTGCGGGCCTGCAGCGGTCGATACCGTCTGCCATGAGTTGCCGAGCACCTGGAGGACAGCCGCCTTAACGTCCGTGCCGACCTGTTGCCAATCAACTGGCATGTCGCGAGCCTCCTTCAGTTCGGTTTGCTGCCACCCTTGATCGTCAGTTCATATACCGTCAGCGCTTTGAATTGCTGATCGATCAATTGGCGGCTGGCTTTTACATATTCCGCGCCCAGGAGATTTTCGCTGGCGTGGGTCGCACGTATTTGGCCGACATTCTTGTCGAGGTCTGCCAGCGCGGTATTGAGTTTCGGTGTCGAGAGATCGGGCAGCGCGGTCATGCGGGTCTCGAGCGCGGACAGCGACGACTGGAGCTGATCATAAAAGTCGGTGTTGGAGGCGAAGCTGGCCTGTTTCTTGGCATCCGCCACGACCTTCTGCGCGTCCGGATCGTGGTTGCTCTGCATGCTGTTGATTGTGGTCGCGAGGGTTTCCAGTTTCAGCAATCCAGCGTCGGCCTGCTTCTGGGTGTCGGCGAGCATCTGATCGGCGATGTTGTCGTAAGTCGGTGCGCATGAGGCCAGCATCGAAAGCATCGCCGCGCACGCGATCAGGAGCGGCATTCTGGAAATCTTTCCAAGCATCGCTTGCCCTTCCGTCTGCCTGAAACGACGAATTTACCAATTCGATCAAGCAGCTAACATTTTGTCAGGCGAACTTCAAACCTGATCGAAGTCGATTGCCGCGGTCGGGTCTGGAAATGCGAAGAGCCGGGGAAGCATCGCTCCACCGGCTCCTGGATTCGTCGCGAATCGATCAACGATTTAGTAAAACCACTTCTCTTTGTCCCAGCGGAAGAGCTCGGTCGTGGCAGTATCGTCGGTGACACGAGGCTTGGCGTGCTTCGCTTCATCCGTAGTCTTGCCGACGATGTAATACTTGAACTCGTCGTACTTAACCTTGCCGATCGAGTAGCCGTCGCTCGACTGATGACATTCGCATTGCGACACCGGGCTGTATCCGACATAGGTACCGGTCTCCCACCCATCCTTCATTTGCCAGGCGATGTGACTCTCGTTGTTGATCTCGCGATCGTGCAGCTTGCGCTCCCAATCCTTACAAAATGAAGGAAATTCTGCCGAAGCTTTTTTGAACTCGCGATCGCGCAGGAGGCGAAGGGGGTTGACCTTCTGAAGCGCGGCTTTGACCTTGGTTTTAAGGCTTTTCTTCGCAACAGGAGGAGTGGGTGCATCGGAGGGTGGCGCGACCGGCGCTATGATAGCCGCATTCATTACTCCCGATGGTTGATCAGCGCATCGAGCGGATGCGACGGATAACGCGATGGCCAACGACGCCATCGAAACCAACGCCAGTGATTTGCCGATAGCTCCGAATTTGTTCCCCATCATGGCCGCGAATTATACCACTGCGATTGGCAGTGTTAAGACCTGTGAGAAGTCTTTTCGGAGTGAATCGCCCGCGGCAGGAGAAGGGCAGCGGTCCAGATGTGGACCGCTGCCGTTGCTTGAGAAGGTTAGTTGGTAGGTACTAATTCGACGCGCCGATTTTGCGCGCGACCTTCGTCGGTATCGTTCGATGCGACGAAGTCAGTCTTGCCGAAGCCCTGGGGAATCAGCCGCGAGGAAGCAATGCCGTGATCTTCAAGATATGCGGCGACGGCACTGGCGCGGCGCTCCGATAGCTTGAGGTTGTATTCGACGCCGCCGATCGCGTCGCAGTAGCCGTTCACATCGATGTTCACGTCCGGATGCGCCTTGAGAATCTCGACGGCCTCATCGAGGATAGCCGCATCGCCAGGCCGGATCTTGGCTTTGTTGAAGTCAAAGTGCACGCCGCGGAGTACCAGCTTCTCATGCTGAACGGGCGCTGGCGCAGGTGGCGGAGGAGGCGGTGTGGCGGCTGCCATCACTGGCGGTGGCGGTGGCGGCGGAATTACGGGATCGCAGATCTCATGACCAACTACGGCACCGATGATGCCGCCGATAATGCCACCGCCGGTCATCGCGCCGGCATATTCGCTGGTATCCGGATGAGCTTTGTTGAGTACTGCTATACCGTAGCCCGCGCCGACTCCGGCTCCGGTTCCGATCACGCCGCCGACGAGGCCGCAGGTGCCCCATTGACGAGGTGGCGGAGACTGGGTGGAGCATCCTGACATCACTATCGCGAGACCGAATGCGAGGCAGGTTGCGAGGGCGGGGTTTAGGATCGATTGAGGCGGTCGAAGTTTCATTGAATCGTTGTTCCCTCCACGGTTGCTGCGGTTTGAAGCTTTGGTCGATTCGATCCCATCGAGAAAAGGCCGGAGGGATTAGCTCTTCCGGCCTCTCGAACGTGCGGATCGAGACTCGATCAATGCGGCGCAATTTTACGCCACGGTGGATTTCTTGAGGAAGGAACTTTGGTTAACGCAAGGTTAACATTTGACCAAAATCAGCCGCTAAAACTTGCTGAGAATCCGGCCTACCAGGTTGGGCTTTTTCTCCGCGATGTCCGATGGCGCAAGGAGCGCGACCGTGGTGGCCGATTGCCCATCCACGATGACTTCGGCGCTGCCAATCTTCTGCCCGGCATGGATGGGCGCCGCGAGCATCGCGGGAACGGTATAGTTCACCTTGTAGGAAGTTTTGCTGTCGCCGCGCTTCGTGAAGATCGCGGCATCGTCACCCCATACCGGCACCAGCTTGGGAGCGGAACCGTCGGTCACCGCGACGCTCACATTCGAGGCGCTGCCCTTTTTCGCGATCGCCTTCATCTCATACTGCGCGAAGCCCTGCGAAAGCAGCTCGCCCGCGGAACGGAAATTCTCGCCCTTGCGCGGCGAGCCGAGCACCACCGCGATCAATCGCAGTCCGCCGCGATGCGCGGTCGCGACCACATTGAACCCGGCCTTGTAATAAAAACCGGTCTTGAGGCCGTCACATCCGTTGTAGTTGAACACGAGATGGTTGGTGTTGCGCAGCTCGAAGGTGCCGGCGCGAAAGGGTGCCGTCGTGATCCCTGACCATTGCAGAATCTGCGGATGCTTCACCAACGCGCGCGCCAGCAGTGCCTGGTCGTATGCGCTCGCGACGTCGGCCTGTTGCCCGGCCGCGGGCGGCAATCCATGGACTGAATAGTAATGCGTGTCCTTCATGCCGAGCTTGGCCGCCTCGGCGTTCATCATCGGCACGAAGGCCTCGGTCGAGCCCGCGAGGTATTCGGCCATCGCGACCGATGAGTCATTGGCCGAATGCACGATGATCGCCTTCATCGTATCGTCGACGGAAAAGCTTTCGCCGGGTTTGAGGTAAACCTGCGAGCCGCCCATCTTCGCGGCCTTGTCGGAGGTCGGGATCTGATCGGTGAGTTTGAGGCTGCCATCGTCGAGTTTCTCGGCGACGATTTCCATCAGCATCATTTTCGCGAGCGAGGCGGTCGGCCACGGCTGATGCTCGTTCTTCGCGAACAGAACGGTGCCGCTATTGGGTTCGATGACGCAAGCGGCCTGATACGGACCCTTGAGCGTATCGGTCGAGCCATTCTCCGCCGAGTCTTCCGACGCTTCTTTCGGCTGTACCTTCGCGTGATGATGACGCGCGGCGAGTGCCGGCGAAGCGACGAATGCGAATGCGCAAACGAGTGTGAATGCTCCGAGGCTACGGAGCGCGAGACCCCTCAAAATGTTCATCGGAAATCCTCCAACCCATCTTCAACATCACCCACACCGCCCAACCGGAGGTTACGAGGCGAGCGCAACTAATCATTACTTAGAAGCGGTCCGCGGTCCAGAAGAGCGAGCGAGGGTCGGCGAATTTCGCGAAGGCATAACGAGAGGCCGCCTGGGGAGCCATGGCGAAGCGAGCCGCCAGCTTCTCAGGCAGGTTGACGCGCCACATGTAGAAGTTGTCCGGATGATGCGCGACCGGGCATCCCGCATCAGCGAGCGCATTTTCCAGCTCGAGGTCGTGCGCGCTATGAGTCACGAGGATCGTATTACCCGACGGCGCGAACCGACCTGCTAGATGCCGAAACAAAGCCATTGCCGCATCGGGATGCGAGTAGCCGTATTCCATCATCATCGGAACGCCGTGAAATCGCGTCGCGCGTGCATACGCGGCGAGGTCGCCGTGGTGCCGCGCGAGGACAAAATACTCATCGCATCCTCCGATGGGATCAGCGGGCATGTTGCCGGCGAACTTCAAGTTAGCGCGCCAATCAGCTTCGCTGCGATGGATGGTCACATCAAAACGGCCGCTGTACTCCCGATGAAGCCGCATCACCTCATCGAGGTCGCGCTCGAGGTCGAAAACCTCGATTTCGAAATCGGCGGTGGGCAATCCCGCAGCATTGGGCAGGATGCTGAACTGACGCGTCAGCTCTTTCCATCCGAACTGGTTGTAGAATGTGATGCGCTCGGCGAACAGCAACGAAACCTCAAAGCCCTCACGTTCCATCGTGCTCACCGCGAGATTCATCAGACCCGAGGCGACGCGCTTATGCCGATAATCCTCGCGGGTGAAGACCGAGCCGATGCCGCCCATCGGAACGGCCTTGCTATCGAGGTTTACCCGGCGATCGAAAATCTGCACGGTCGAAATGATGCGGCCGCCGTCGAGGGCGACGAGGCATAGCTCATCGCGAAAGGTCGGATCGTTGTGGTTGTAGCGCGCGAAAAATTCGCGGTCATTGTACCAGAGCGCGAGCAGGTCAAGGACTTCGTCGCGCTCGGAACGCCGCGCCGCCCGATATTCCATCTTATTGAATCTGGTACGTGAGGGTGGTCGGATGGCCGTCGCGCAGGACCTGGATGCTGATCTGGGTCGCGTTGCGCAACTGACTCATCATCTGCATCGCCATTGCGGGATCGGTCATCGGCTGCCCGTTGATGGAGTGCAAAATGTCGCCTTCCTCCAGCCCCATCTCATCGAAGACTGAGCCGGGCTCGATTTCGGAAAGCGCGAAACCGTTGGTCTTGCCATTTTGAATGTTTGGGATCGCGCGAATCTCGGTGAGAGTTTGCGACAGGTTAGCGACGGTATGGTCGAGCGTATCCTTGGGGATCTTGTAGCGATTGTCACCGAGATCTTCGACGTTGGGATCGTACGGTTCCGCATCGGAGTCAGCGTCGGCGCTGTCATCAACCG
Organism: uncultured delta proteobacterium; assembly: GCA_963761255.1. GTDB lineage: Bacteria > Desulfobacterota > Binatia > Binatales > Binataceae > DATGKG01. Next base: position 1,532,552 of record CAVXGH010000002.1, on the reverse strand, counting down.
CCGGTGGCTCCGTTGGTTCCGCGCTCTCGACCGGGCCCGGCATCTCATTCTTGGGAAGATAGAGCGCGACCTTTTTGCCGCTGTGGTCGATATAAACCTTGTCCGGGTCCACCTCGACCAGCTTGCCCGCGTTCTCGATCATCTCCCCGAGACTGTAAACATTCTGCTGTCCGGTGCGATCGGAGATGATGGCGAACGGCGGCTTGCCCGCGGTCGCCGTCGACACCCCGATGAGGTCCAGGTGGAGGTCAATCTTCTCGACCACGTGGACCGGTTCCGCCGGCAGAGGCGCGATATTGAAAATGTCGCGACTGACGATTTCCTGGTAGGCGCCGCGAGAACGATGGACATTGAGATTCTCTATTGGCATCTGCACCACTGGCGGCAGTGGTGCGGTGGCAGGAACCAAACGCAGTCTGACGATATCGTTGACCGAGAGCGCCGCGAAGTACGCCAACAGCGCGACCAGAAGAAAATTCAACGCCACGATGTGGCGCTCGGTCAGCCTGGTGTCCATAGCGCTATTCAGTCCTCAAAACCTCACCCGGCGCAGTAGCGCCACCTTCTCCCTACAAGAGCGGGCGCGAGGAAGGAAGACGACATATGATCGAAAGACGTCGAAGACGGCAGCCGGTTTCTGGATTTATGCGATTGGAGAGCCGCCGTCGCGGCCGCCTCATCGGCCTTTCCAAGGGCCTTCTTTAGGGCCAGGCTTCGGCCTCGTAGGAAGTTCCTGCCACCAACCGCTTGACGTCGTAATTCCAGCGCCCTTTCCAGTTGTTGATGGTGAGGGCGGCCTGCGAGTAGCCGCTGCGAACCTGATCCATCAAGCGCCATAGATAGATCGTCTCATCCTCGCCGCGGTCATTCAATGCTTTCTGGCGCTGCAACCCGGCGCTCGCGATGTTGAGCAACTCCATCGAAAGATCTTTCAGCGTGGACTTGCCGGCGCGCGCCTCCAGCCCGCCCTTGTGCGACGCGTTATTGATCTCGAGGCGCTCCTTGAAGCTCCATCCCTTCACCAGGTCCCATGCGCCGTCGATACAGTCGTCGGTGTAAAGGATGCCCTTGAGCAGCGCGGGCAGCGCCAGCATCAGCGCGGGAGGCTGACTGTCGGCGGTGCGGCTCTCGATGTACTTCTTGAGGCGCACCTCGGTGAAAATCGTGGTGAGATGGTCGCCCCAATCCTCGATGGTGGCGCGCTCCTTGCCGAGTCCCTCTTTCATGTAGCGCCGGAAGGTGATTCCCGGCGCCCTGGTACAATCGATGTACTTGTGATCGCGGATGATGAAGTACATCGGCACGTCGAGCGCATACTCGGTGTAGTCTTCAAAACCGGCGTTCTCGCGGAAGGCGAGTTCAAGGATGCCGCATCGATCCGGATCGGTGTCGGTCCAGATGTGGCCGCGAAACGCCTGGTAGCCGTTGAGCCCGCCGTCAGCGAGCGGCGAGTTGGCGAACATCGCGTAAATCAACGGCACAATTCCCATCGTGACGCGGAACTTCCGCATCGCATCCGCCTCGCTCGAATAGTCGAGGTTGGCCTGCACGCCGGCCGTCTGCTTCATCATGCGCTGGCCGAGGCGTCCCTTGCGCGCCATGTAGGGATACATGATGTGGTAGCGATGCTTGGGGAGCAGCTCGATCTCATCGATGCGGCTGATCGGCGTCATCCCGAGTCCGAGCAGCACCGCGTCGTGCGAATGGCCGACATCGATCAGCTCGGCGACATGCTGCGAGAATTCCTTATGCGCGCAGTGGATGCTTTCGCATTGCTCGCCGGAAAGCTCGACCTGCGCGCCGGGCTCGATAGTGACGCGCGCGGGTCCGCGGCTGAGTGCGAGCAGATGGCCGTTTTCCTCGTCCTCAATTTCCCAGCCGAACCGATCGATGAGCTCGCGCATCATCGTCTCGACGCCATCGGGGCCGGAGTACGGCACGGCTCTGCCGGTCGCGGCCTCGACCGCGATTTTTTCGTATTCGGTGCCGACCCGCCATCGCTCCCGCGGCTTCGCACCGGTTTCAAAATAACGGATCAGGTCCTCTTTGGTGTCTACCAGTTCACCCATAACTTCGACTCCTCAAAAAGGCGCCCGTCGCCAAGCGGCCTATAATTGCCCTGATCTATGGACGCAGGCAAGCGAGCGAAGATAGATAGCTTGGGCGAAGGAACCGTGATCGGAGGATGAACTCGAAGCAGCGTAGAGGACGTGGGCCGCGGGCAGCCTCGATGGTGAGGCATTGCCGTCCAAAACGCCCCTATAGATGACGATAGGCATCATATCGACAATGCGCCGATAAAGCGTGCCGGAGACGCTCGCAATGGGTTTGTTTCTGCATTTTCGATCGCCCCGAAGTGGGTTTGTTTCGACGCTTTTATAAATCGATACCGCCCGCCCGGACGGCGCTGCGTGGTGGGTTCGTTTCCAGCACGTGAAAAAAACCCTTGAAAATCAAGCATTCGGTGGCTTCGTTTGTGTAATCGACCGCGAGGCGTGTCCGAGTGGTCGCCCTGAGCGGAGCGAAGGGTCTCGGTGCCTCGGTGGGTTCGTTTGTGTAATCGACCGCGAGGCGTGTCCGAGTGGTCGCCCTGAGCGAAGCGAAGGGTCTCGATGCTTCAGTGGGTTCGTTTGTGTAAATTCGCATGCGTTCCGTCCGTACTCATCTAAAAACGACATCGGCGCCCCCCGAGGCGCCATCGCCGGATGATAGCACAATTCGACTCCTCGTGCGCCGCTTCCATCGATTCTTCGTCTTCACCCGATTCTGCCCCTCGCCCAATCATACAGGCGAGGGGCAAGCGCACCGAGCGCCGAGTATGCGACTACACCGATCGAAGCTCTCCGGCAGGCACGCGAAAAACGCCTCGAATGCATTCGGGATTGCAGACCGCGATCTGGATGTGGGTCTTCTCGTGAAAACCCGATCCCTCATAGATTGGATCCCCTTCGATGAAGATGCTCTTCACCGTGTCGATCGCAACTTCCGCGCGGCCACGCCGAACCTTGTGAAGCAATTGAATGACCGCTCGATCCAATGGGCGCAGTTGCGGCGTCGAGGGATTTTGGGGGATTTGAAATTGCTGCAAGTCGACGAGTTCCATCGGCGTCCTATGAATTGGACGCAACTGCTCGATTCCTGCCGTGGTGGTCAGGTCGAGGCACAACCCCATCGAGATCACTGCGCCGACAACGAACGGCTGGCGAATTTTCGAACCGCGTCGATGCATGGCCTCGCGAGCGAAAGCCAACCCGCGCGACGGATTGGCTTCCCAAAAATAGATTCCCGGGCCCAGCCAGTCGTATTCGTTGTCGCTGGGTTTGAAGGATTCGCCCTTGAGAATGCGCTCTCCGATGCGCTCGTCGCAGCCGTGGTAGCCAAGCACGAAACACGTGGCCAGTTGATGCACGTGGGGCGCTAGGAACGGTAGGTCTTGGTCAGTTTGCCCGATTCATCCCAGATGCCGGACTCGATCATGGCCTTGCGAGCCGAAGCTTTTGAACGCATTGCGTCCTTCGCCCATTCGGTCACGACCTTGCGAAAGTGCTCCACCGCCTCAGGCGAATTCAAATTAGTGATCGGAACTTCCGCACGTTTTGTTTTCGCACCCACACTCCGAGTATGGTTGCCGCTTCGCGGTGTTTCAAGCCGCGAGGCAAGGTTCTCGCCATTTCTCCCTTCGCGCGCGCATAGCTCGAGCTCGAAAACCTTCCTTACGCTGCTCTCGGAATTTGGAGCGGTTCTACATATAATCAGCGGGTTCGATTCCTTGAAATTCCGCAAGCGGGATGGGGACAGCAAAACAAAGGCATATGAATGAACATTCATGAGTTCCAGGCAAAACAGGTTCTAGACGGCTTCGGTGCGCCGGTGCCGAAGGGCGAGGGCGTTGCCACGGCTGATGATGCCGCCAAGGCTTTCAACGACCTCGGGCAAACGAAAGCGGTCGTCAAAGTGCAGATTCATGCCGGCGGGCGCGGCAAAGCGGGCGGCGTGAAAGTCGTCAACAGCGCCGAGGAGGCCCGCGCGTTCGCGGCCAAATGGCTCGGCAATAAGATCGTGACGCATCAGACGGGACCCGAGGGTCGCATCGTGCGCCGCATGTATGTCGAGGAGGCCAGCGAGGTCGCGCGCGAGCTCTACCTGGGCCTGGTCGTCGATCGCAAGGCGCAGTCGGTCGCCGTCATCGCCAGCACCGAAGGCGGGATGGAGATTGAGGAGGTCGCGGCCAAGACGCCAGAGCGCATCATGACGGAGCCGATCGATCCGCTGCTCGGCGTGTCGGCGTTCCTCGGACGCAAGATCGCGTTCGGCCTCGGTCTCAAGGACAAGCAGGTCGGCCAATTCGTCACGTTGCTGACGGCGCTCTACAAGGCCTTCATCGGCACCGATGCGTCGCTGATCGAAATCAATCCGCTGGTCGTGACCAAAGACGGCAAGGTCATCTGCCTCGACGCGAAAATGTCCTTCGACGACAACGGACTGTTCCGCCATCCGGAGATCCGCGAGCTGCGCGATCCGAATGAAGAGGATCCCGCGGAAACCGAGGCCGCGAAGTTCGACCTAAGCTACGTACATCTCGACGGCAACATCGGATGCATGGTGAATGGCGCCGGGCTCGCGATGGCGACGATGGACATCGTCAAGCATTACGGCGCTGAGCCGGCCAACTTCCTCGATGTCGGCGGCGGCGCGAGCACCGAAAAGGTCGCGGCCGCGTTTCGCATCATCCTGTCGGACCAGCGCGTCAAAGGCGTGCTCATCAACATCTTCGGCGGCATCATGCGATGCGACGTGCTTGCGCAGGGCGTCGTCGAGGCGGCCAAACAGGTCAACCTCAGCGTGCCACTGGTAGTCAGGATGGAAGGGACCAACGTGGTCGAAGGCAAGAAAATTCTCGCCGAGTCGGGGATCAAAGTTATCGGAGCCACCGACCTTGCCGATGCGGCGCGCAAGGTGACCGAGGCGATCGGAGTCAAGGCAGCACAATGAGTATTCTCGTCGATAAGAACACCAGGGTCGTCACGCAGGGCATTACCGGCGCGACCGGCCAGATTCATACGCGCGCGTGCAAGGAGTACGGCACCCAGATGGTCGCGGGCGTGGTCCCTGGCAAGGGCGGCACCACCTTCGAGGGCATTCCGATTTTCGATACGGTCGAGCAGGCGCGAAAAGCTACCGGATGTAATGCGAGCGTAAGCTACGTTCCGCCGGCATTCGCCGCCGACGGTATCCTCGAGGCGGTCGCGGCCGGCATCGAGCTGGTCATCTGCATCACCGAGGGCGTGCCGGTCGTCGATATGGTCAAGGTGCGGCGCTACATGCAAGGCACCAGGAGCCGCCTGATTGGGCCGAACTGCCCCGGCATCATCACGCCGGGCGAATGCAAAATCGGCATCATGCCCGGATATATCCACAAGCCCGGCGAGGTTGGCGTGGTGTCGCGCTCGGGCACCCTCACCTACGAGGCGGTCTTCCAGCTCACCAACCTCGGCATCGGGCAGTCGTCGTGCATCGGCATCGGCGGCGATCCGATCGTCGGCACGCCGCACATCGATGCGCTGCGCCTGTTCAATGACGATCCGAAGACCAAGGCCATCGTCATGATCGGCGAGATCGGCGGCACCGCGGAAGAAGAAGGCGCGGAATTCGTGAAGCAGCACGTCAAAAAACCGGTGGTAGCATTTATCGCCGGGCAGACGGCGCCGAAGGGACGCAGGATGGGCCACGCGGGCGCCATCATTTCGGGCGGTCGCGGAACTGCGGCCGACAAGATTGCAGCGCTGAAAGCCGCGGGCATCACGGTTGCGATGAGCCCCGCCGAGATGGGCATCACGATGAAAAATCTTTTGGAGAAGCGCTAGATGGAACGCACTTTTGCGATCATCAAACCGGATGCGGTCGGACGCGGCCTCGCCGGCGACATCATAAAGAGGATCGAGGCCTCGGGGCTGAAGGTTCGCGGGATGCGCCTGATGCATCTTTCGCAAACCCAGGCCGAGCGTTTCTATGAGGTCCATAAGGCGCGGCCGTTTTATGCCGACCTCTGCAAGTACATGACGTCGGGGCCGGTGGTCGTGCTCTGCCTCGAAGGCGACAAGGCGATCACCCGCTGGCGCGAGGAGATGGGCGCGACCGATCCGAAAAAGGCGGCGGCGGGAACGATCAGGAGCGACTTTGGCGAGAACATCGAGCGCAACGCGGTCCACGGCTCCGATGCGCCCGAAACCGCCGCGCAGGAAATCCCTTTTTTCTTCAGCAGCCTCGATTTGGTGTAAGCGAGAACGTCAAGCTTCATAGAAAGAGGGTTGCACTCCGGAAACTGGCGACTCAAAATCTCGGTGAGTAGCCTCCTCTTATGCCAGAATCAGGCTCATCAGACCCCGCGCACGAGGTTTCGTTCGCACCGACGCGAGCGGGATCAACTCCAGAATCGGACGGGGCGCTCCAGAAAGATGCGACCGGAACGCCCGCGGCGAAGCGGCCCGCATGGATGTATGTGGCCGGCGCGCTGGTGATTCTCGCAGTCTTATGGGCCGCCGTTCCCAGGGTCATTATCGCTTTCAAAACGGTTTCCACCGACGACGCCTATGTGAACGGGCATGTCACCTTCGTCGCGCCCCGCGTGCCAGGTCATGTCGTGCGGGTGCTGGTTGACGATAATAACCGCGTCCACAAGGGCGACTTGCTGGTGGAACTCGACAAGGAGCCGTATCAGGTCAAGGTCGATATCGCGCAGGCCGAGGTCGGAGTCGCGCAGTCCGACCTGCTGGCGGCACAGGCCAAGGATGCGAGCCTCGCGGGTCTGGCGCACAGCCAGCGATTCGATCTGGCGCATTCAATCGAGGATCTCAAAAATCAGGTCGCCGAGCTGCATGCGTCGGTCGCCGCGCTGCAAGCCGCCAATGCCACCGTGATCAAGACCCGGGCGGATTTCGAGCGCGCGCGAGCGCTGTTCGAAACGCAAGTCATCTCGCGCAACGAGTTCGATGCGTTCCAGGAATCCTATTCGGTCGCCGAGGCGCAGCAGGCCAAGGCGCAACAGGATGTCTACCGGATTCGCGCCAGCCTCGGGCTTCCGCCACCGGCCAAGGGCGAAGACCTCGCGCAGGTTCCCCCGAACCTCGACCAGACCTTCTCCGAAGTGAAGGCCGCGCAGGCGCGGCTTCAGCAGACCGCGGCGCAACTCGGAGTGGCGCCGACGTTTACCCAAACGCCCGACCAGATGCTCGCTGACTTCTACAAGCGCGATCCGAGCGGCAACCTCGATACTATTATCGCGCAACTCATCAAGGCCGCTCCTGATGTGGTCCAGGCCGGCGCGAAGCTGACCGCGGCGCGCGCCAATTTGAGTCAGGCGCAGCTGAACCTCAGCTACTGCGATGTAATCGCCGACATCGACGGCGTGATCACAGGGCGCAATGTGAATCCCGGCGATGAAGTGCTCGCCGGGCAACAGCTGATGGCGTTGCGGTCGCTGACTGATATTTGGATCGACGCCAATTTCAAGGAGACCCAGCTCGCCAGGCTGCGCATCGGGCAGCGCGCTGACCTCGACGTCGACATGTATGGTCGCCATCAGCACTTCGAGGGACGCATCTCCGGATTCACCATGGGAACCGGATCGACGCTCGCGCTCCTGCCGGCCGAAAATGCCACCGGCAACTATGTCAAGGTAGTGCAACGCCTGCCGGTGCGAATCGATCTGGTCAACTACAATCCCGACGCGAAACCGCTGTTCCTCGGTCTGTCGGTAACTCCCTACGTTTACGTCGACGAGCCTCCCACGGGACCCAACGCGGGCAAGTTCCTTCAATCGGTGCTCCGGGGGCTCCCGACTGAACCTGAACCGCCACCGGCGAAGCAATGAGTGCCGCGGCGCTTCCATTAACTCTGCCCCGGCGCAGAGTTGTCAGCCCATGGCTGATCGCCGCGGCGGTGGTAATCCCGACCTTCATGGAGGTGCTCGACACCACCATCGCCAACGTGGCCTTGCGTTATATCGCGGGCGGCTTGTCGGCGGCGGAAATCGACAGCGAATGGGTCATCACCAGCTACCTTGCCGCCAACGCGATCATCCTGCCGATGTCAGGATGGCTCGCGACGCGGCTCGGCAGGCGAAACTACTTCCTCGCCTCAATCGCCATCTTCACCTTCGCATCGGCGATGTGCGGGATGGCGGGCAGCCTCGGCTTCATCATCGCTTCGCGCGCGCTCCAGGGCTTTGCGGGCGGCGGATTGCAGCCCTCGAGTCAGGCCGTGCTGCTCGATGCGTTCCCGCCAGAGAAGCAGGGCCAGGCAATGACCATCTTTGGCCTCGCCGCACTGCTCGCGCCGGTAATCGGGCCGACGCTGGGCGGCTATATCACGGACAATTACGGCTGGCGTTGGATCTTCTATCTGAACGTACCCGTCGGCATCCTCGCCTTTTCGCTGTGTCGCGCGCTGGTAGTCGATCCGGACTATTTGAAGGCGGAGCAGGCCAAGAGCCGCAAGCAGCCGTTCGATGTCATTGGGCTATGTCTCCTCGCTCTCACGATGGTCTGCTGGGAAGTGATGCTGAGCAAGGGACAGCAGTGGGATTGGCTCGGCGATCCGTTTTGGCGCGTGCAGACGCTGGTTGCGGGATTCGTTCTGGGGCTGGGCGGACTGGTCTATCGCGAATTACATGTGCGTAGTCCGCTGGTTGCGCTGCGTGCGCTTAAGGATCGGAACCTTCGCGCCTGTTGCATCATCATCTTCTTCGCCTATGCGATCCTTTACGCCAACACCATTTCGCTTCCGGAGCTTCTGCAAACGCTCTTTGGTTACAACGCGACCGTCTCGGGATTGGTGCTTTCCCCGGCCGGGCTCTTCGCCATCCTGACCCTGATTTTGGTCAGCAGGGCGTTGGCTCGCGGCGTCGACGCCCGATATTTAATGGGGTCGGGCCTGGCAGTGATGGCGATCGGAAATTTCTGGATGGCGCATCTCAATCTAGACGTCGGCCCATGGCAGGTGGTATGGCCGCGAGTGGTGCTCATCGTCGGACTGTCGATGCTGTTTGCCCCGCTGAACGTGGCGGCCTTCATCTATCTTCCAAAGGAGATTCGTGGCGGCGCGGTTGGACTGCTGGCGCTGCTTCGGAATGAGGGCGGCAGCGTCGGAACTTCGGTCGCGCAGATCATCCAGGAACGGCGGTTGCAGTTTCATAGCCTGCGACTCAATGAAGGCCTCGGTCCATTGAACCAGCACGTGAGCAATTTTTTGACCAATGGCCAGACATTTTTCCTCCAGCACAACGGCGATGCGGTCCTCTCGCATCAAATGGCGCTTGGTGTTCTCGACCAAACGCGGACCAACCAGGCATTGTCGCTCGCCTACTTCGACGTCTTCTCGCTTTCGGCCGCGGTCGGCGTGTTACTGGTGTGGTTTGTCCTGCTGATGCGTCGCTCGGTTGCGGAAAAGGGCGCCCACATCGGCGCCGAGTGAACAGATTTGTTCCGCGATTTGATGTAGGATCACGACGTCGTGAATGATCTCAATCCGTCCCTCGAGGGGCCTGGCACCCAAGTGCCCGACCTCCGCGATTTGGGCCTCGAGGAACTCGAGGAGGTCGTTGCTGCTGCGGGGGAGCGATCGTTTCGCGCGAAGCAGCTCGCCGGATGGATCTATGGGCGCGGCGTCGAGTCCTTCGATGCGATGCTCGACCTCCCGAAGCCGTTCCGCGAATATCTAAAGAGTTACTTTAAGATTGGTTCGGGCGCGATGTCCACCTGCGCGCGCTCCTCGGATGGCACGCGCAAGCTGCTGGTGCGCCTCGCCGATGGCGAGGCGATCGAGAGCGTCATCATTCCGTCGAAGGAAATGGAGATGACGCCGGCCGGCGAGAAGCTCAATCAGCGCATCACGCTATGCATGTCGAGCCAGGCCGGATGCGCGATGGCGTGCGAGTTTTGCGCGACCGCGCGGATGGGACTGCATCGGAATCTCACCGTCGGCGAAATTCTCAGCCAGGTTTTCCTCGCGCGCCGCGAACTCGACGCCGACGAGCATCTCACCAACTACGTTTTCATGGGGATGGGCGAGCCGCTCGCCAATTATCCGCGGCTGCTGAAGGCGCTCACTATCATGACCTCGGAGTGGGGGATGGGTATTTCGCCGCGACGCATCACGGTGTCCACCGTCGGTCTCGTACCGATGATGGAGCGGCTGGTCAGCGATATTCCGGTGCGCATCGCAGTTTCGCTGCATGCGACTACCAATGAACTTCGCGATCGCCTCGCGCCCATCAATAAGCGCTATCCGCTCGAAGTGCTCCTCGAAACCTGCGGGCGGCTGCCGATAAAGCAGCGCGAGCGCATCACCTTCGAGTACGTGATGTTGCGCGGGGTGAACGACTCCATCGATGACGCCAGGCGTCTCGTCAAGTTGCTCGCGCCGGTCCGTGGCAAAGTCAACCTGATTTTCTTCAACGCTTTCGAGGGCTCGGGTTTCGCGACCAGCTCGCGGCAGGCGGTGGAGGACTTTCAAGCGATCTTGCGCAAGGGTAACCTGACCGCGACGATTCGCGAGAGTCGGGGGCTCGATATCGCGGCCGCATGCGGGCAGTTGTACGCGGAGCAAGCGGCGTCGGCATAGCAACAAATGTCTAAAAAAGTCTTAGGCGTAATCGGCGGAAGCGGCTTCTACCAGATGCCTGGCCTCGAGAATGTTCATCAGGTCGAGCTGACGACTCCGTTCGGCCCGCCGTCGGATCCTTACGTCACCGGGCGAATCGGTGACCTCGAGGTCGTGTTTCTCGCACGTCACGGCAAGGGCCATCGGATTTTGCCGAGCGAGCTGAACTATCGCGCCAACATCTATGGGATGAAGACGCTTGGGGTTGACCATCTGCTCTCGGTCAGCACTGCGGGCAGTATGAAAGAGGCGATCAAGCCGGGCGACCTGGTCGTCCCGGATCAGTTCCTCGATCGCACGCATAAACGTCCCGCGACGTTTTTCGGCGAGGGCATCGTCGCGCACGTATCGCTGGCCGATCCGGTCTGCGCCGATCTCGCGGGCGATCTTTTCGCCGCGAGCCGCGAGGCTGGCGCGACCACTCACAGTGGCGGCACCTACTTGTGCATCGAGGGTCCGCAATTCTCCAGCCGCGCCGAGTCGAACCTTTATCGAAGCTGGGGCGTCGATGTGATCAGCATGACCGCGATGCAGGAGGCGCGTCTCGCCAAGGAGGCGGAGCTTTGCTACGCGACCCTGGTGCTGGTCACTGACTATGACTGCTGGCATCAATCGGTGAAGGCGGTTGATATCGGCGAGATCCTTCGGGTGATGCGCGCCAACGTCGAGCTGGCGCAACGTGCGGTCAAAAATCTCGCGGCGGCGGTGGCGAAGCGCGATCGCACCTGCAACTGCGGCAGCGCCCTCAAAGATGCCATCATCACGGATCGCGGGGTGATTCCGCCCAAACGCATCGCCGACCTGCGCCCGATTATCGGCAAATATCTCTAGCCCCGGAGCATATACAAATCGCATGAGCATCGTGGTGGTTGGATCGGTCGCGTATGACACGGTGGAGACGGCGACCGGGCGCAGAGACGACGCACTCGGCGGTGCCGCGACATTTTTTTCCGTGGCCGCGCGCTTCTTCGCGCCGGTGAGTATGGTTGGCGTGGTCGGCGAGGACTTTAAGCCGGAGCATCAGCGGATGCTCACTGACCGTGGCATCGACGTGCGCGGGCTGGAGCGGCATGCGGGCAAGACGTTCCACTGGCACGGCCGCTACCACGAGGACATGAACAAGCGCGATACCATCAGCCTCGCGCTCAATGTGTTCGAGGGCTTCAATCCAAACCTGCTGCCCGATCAGCAACACAGCGACTACCTGTTTCTCGCCAACATTTCGCCCGAGCTCCAGTATCGCGTGCTCTCGCAAGTTCAAAGTCCGAAGCTGGTCGCCGCCGACACGATGGATTTCTGGATCCAGAATGCGCGGCCTCATCTGACGCGGCTGCTCGAGCGCCTCGACATTCTGACCGTCAATGACGACGAGGCGCGGATGCTGACCGGGGAGCATAACCTCGTCAAAGCGGGACGCGCGATTTTGCAGATGGGACCCAAGAGCGTGCTGGTGAAGCGCGGCGAGTACGGCGTCCTGCAGTTCAGTAAGGAAGGCATGTTTGCGGTGCCGGCATATCCCCTGGAGGATGTGATCGATCCGACCGGCGCGGGCGATACGTTTGCCGGCGGCATGATGGGTTTCCTCGCGCGGCAGGGGCGGCTGACGGAATCGATCCTGCGCACGGCAGTGGTCTATGGGACCGTGATGGCGTCGTACAACGTGGAAAATTTTTCGATGGACCGACTGCTCGATCTGACCTGGGAGGAAATCGACCATCGCTACCGCGCGTTCATCGAACTTACGGACTCGCATTCGAATCGATGGAACTCTCCATCGTGATTCCGCTCTTCAACGAGCGGGGCAACCTCGGCCCGCTCCACGAAGAGTTGAAACAAGTTCTCGCCAACATGCACGTTTCACACGAGATCCTTTTCGTCGATGATGGCAGCATCGATGGGAGCGCCGAGGAGCTGCATCGCATCAAGGCTTCGGACTCCAATGTGCGGGTCATCCGGCTGGTGAAGAACACCGGCCAGACCGCCGCGCTGCAATGCGGCTTTTCCAATTCGCACGGTGATATAGTCGTCGCGCTCGATGGCGACGGTGAAAACGATCCGGCTGATATCCCGCGCCTCGTCGCCAAGCTCGGAGAGGGCTACGACCTCGTGAGCGGGTGGCGCACCCAGCGCTGGCAAAATGAAACCTTCACGCGGCGGCTGCCCTCGGTTGCCGCCAACGGATTGATCTCGCGCATCACCGGCACCCCTCTGCATGACTACGGATGCACGCTGAAGGCATATCGCGGCGACCTCGCGCGCAGCCTCGCGCTGTATGGCGAGATGCATCGGTTCGTGCCCGCGATCGCGGCGGAGCAGGGCGCGCAGATCGCCGAGTTGCAGGTAAACTTCCGGCCGCGTCGCACCGGCGCCTCGAAGTATGGCCCGGGCCGCATCATCAGGACGTTCCTCGATCTGATGACGGTGAAATTCCTCTCAGGATATTCCACGCGTCCCATCCAGGTTTTCGGCGCGATTGGATTGCTGCTTGGAATCGCCGGCGCGCTCTGGATGGCAATACTGGTGTTCGAAAAAGTTTTTCTCGGCTCCCATCTTGCGGATCGTCCGGCGCTGCTACTCGCGGTATTGCTAGTCGTGGTGGGAGTACAGTTCGTAAGTTTGGGGCTAATCGGCGAGATGATCGCGCGCACTTATCACGAATCGCAGCGCAAGCCGATTTATCTGATCAAGGAAGAATTCTAGCGGGCCGTAGAAAAGAACCTCAACGGCCCGCTCCCTCACTCTTGTCTCTCCCAGTAGGGAGAGAAGGTGAAGGAAGGCAGCCAGGTTTAGGATTCAGTAAGGAGTTCGTTTCATGAATATCGCAGTTATCGGAACCGGCTATGTCGGCCTGGTCAGCGGCACCTGCTATGCCGAAAGCGGCAACGAGGTGATCTGCGTCGACATCGACAAGGCTCGCATCGCCGCGCTCAACGAGGGCAAGATTCCGATTTACGAGCCCGGCCTCGAAGAGTTGGTGCGGCGCAACACCGCCGAGAGCCGTTTGAGCTTCACCCTCGATGCCGCCAACGCCATCGGCCAGTCGATGGTTTCCTTCATCGCGGTCGGCACGCCGATGAGTAAGGACGGTGCGGCGGACTTGAGCCACGTGATGAAGGCCGCCGAGACGATTGCGAAATCCGTCACCGGCTACCACATAATTTGCGTGAAGAGCACCGTTCCGGTCGGCACCAATGACAAGGTGCGCGAGATCGTGGCGAAGTTCGCGAAGCATAAGGTCGATGTCTGCTCGGTTCCCGAGTTTTTGAAAGAAGGTTCCGCGATCGAGGACTTCATGCGGCCGGACCGGGTCGTGATTGGCAGCCTCAGCGATCAGGCGACCGCGATCCTGCGCGAGTTGCATTCGCCCTTCACGCGCACCGACAATCCGATCCTCGTGATGGATCCGAAATCCGCTGAGATGACCAAGTATGCGTGCAACGCGATGCTCGCACTGAGAATTTCATTCATCAACGATATCGCGAGTTTGTGCGAAGCGGTCGGCGCCGAGATCAACCATGTGCGGCGCGGCCTTGGCACCGATCGGCGCATCGGATCATCGTTCCTGTTTCCGGGAGTTGGATACGGCGGCTCATGTTTCCCAAAAGATGTGCAGGCGTTGATTCATACGGCGGCCGAGAACGGCCTCAAGTTCGACCTTCTGGAGGCGGCCGAGAACGTCAACTCGCATCAGAAGCACCATCTGGTCGAACGCGTGAAGGAACACTTCGGCGAGAACCTCAAGGGGCGCACTTTCGCGGTTTGGGGATTGGCGTTCAAGCCGCGGACCGATGACATGCGCGAGGCGCCCTCATTGGTGGTCGTCGAGGAGCTGCTCAAGGCCGGCGCGGTGGTACGCGCGCATGATCCGGAGGCGCTCGAAAGCGCGCGGCGTATCTTCGGCGACCGGATCAGCTATCATAAGACCAACTACGAAGCGCTGACGGGGGCTGATGCCCTGATAATTTTGACCGAATGGAATGAATTTCGGCATCCGAATTTTCAGCGCATTCGAACGATGCTGAAGCAGCCGGTGATTTTCGACGGACGTAATCTATATGAGCCCGATCTCATCAAGGCGCTCGAGTTTAAGTACTACTCGATTGGCCGCCGGCCGGTTTAGGAAAGCGAAGACGCGATGAAAATTCTGGTCACCGGAGGCGCCGGTTTTATCGGCTCCCATACCGTCGATGCGTTGGTCGCAAGCGGACAGCATCAGGTGTCGATCATCGACAACCTGAGCGCCGGCAAGCGTCATCAGATAAATCCCAAGGCGCGGTTTCATGAGCTCGATCTGCGGGACGCGGATGCGGTGAAGCGCGTCATCGAAGCTGAAACGCCCGAGGTCATCGTGCATCTCGCGGCGCAGATGGATGTTCGTCGCTCGGTTGCCGATCCGCCCTACGACGCGCAAGTGAACGTCGTCGGATTCCTCAACCTGATGGAATCGGCGCGTCAGCACGGGCTTCGGCGCGTGATATTTTCCTCGACTGGCGGCGCGATTTATGGCGAGCAGGAAACCTTCCCCGCATCTGAGGATCATTCGCTGCATCCCGTGAGTCCGTATGGCGTCGCGAAGCTGGCGACCGAGGCATACCTGTTTTTTTACAAGGTTCAGTACGGAATTGATTACACGGCTCTGCGCTACGGAAATGTCTATGGTCCTCGCCAGGATCCGCATGGCGAGGCCGGGGTGGTCGCGATTTTCTGCGGAAAGATGCTCCAAGGCCAGCCGTGCACGATTTTCGGCGATGGCAAGCAGACTCGCGACTACGTGTTTGTGGGTGACGTAGTGCGCGCGAACATCGCGGCGGCGAATTCCAATGTTTCGGGCGCGATTAACGTCGGCACCGGCATCGAAACCAACGTCAACGACCTCTACCATACGCTCGGCACCGTCGCCGATGTGACGCGCGCGCCGGAGTACGCGCCTGCGCGCCCAGGCGAGCAGAGCCGTTCCGTCATTTCGCCTGCGCGCGCCGGAGAACTTCTCAATTGGCGCCCGCAGGTCGAGTTGGCCGATGGGCTCGACCAGACTTTTACTTACTTTAAAGATCGGAAATCCGCCTGACCAATAAATGACTGATCCCGCTCTCATTCGAAATTTTTCGATTATCGCGCATATCGATCACGGCAAGTCGACGCTGGCCGATCGGCTGCTGGAGCGCACCGGCGCGCTCTCGAAGCGCGAGCTCAAGGAACAATTCCTCGATTCGATGGACCTCGAGCGCGAGCGCGGCATCACCATCAAGGCGCGCTCGGTCCGGCTCAGCTACACCGCGAAAGACGGCAAGACCTACATCCTGAATCTTATTGATACTCCCGGGCATGTCGATTTTGCCTATGAGGTTTCGCGCAGTCTCGCCGCGTGCGAGGGCGCGCTGCTGGTGGTCGATGCGAGCCAGGGCGTCGAGGCGCAAACCCTCGCGAACGTCTATATGGCGCTCGACCACGGGCTCGAAATCATTCCCGTCATCAACAAGATTGATTTGCCGGGCGCCGATGTCGCGCGCACCAAGCATCAGATTGAGGAGACTATCGGTCTCTCTGCCGAGGACGCGATCCTTGCGAGCGCGAAGGAGGGCATCGGCATCGATGAAACCCTCGAAGCGATTGTGCAGCGCATCCCGGCGCCGAAGGTGCCGGTCGAGACCGCGCCGCGCGCCCTGATTTTCGATAGCTGGTACGATGTCTACGAAGGCGTCATCGGACTCATGCGGGTGTTTGGCGGAGAGCTGCGCAAGGGCATGAAAGTGCGCCTGATGGGCACCGCCAAGAACGGCGAAATCATGCGCCTGGGGCATTTCACCCCGCACGAGGTGCCGGCTGAAACGCTGGGGCCGGGCGAGGTCGGCTTCGTCGTCGCGAACATCCGCAGCGTGCAGGACTTGCGCGTCGGCGACACCCTGACCGATGCCGACAATCCGGCGCAAAAACCGCTCGAAGGGTTTCAAGGAATTGAAGCCGATGGTTTTTGCGGGGCTCTATCCGACCGAGTCCAACCAGTATCCCGCCCTGCGCGATGCAATCGAGAAGCTCCGCCTCAACGATGCGAGCTTCATCTGCGAGCCGGAAAATTCGCAGGCGCTAGGCTTCGGCTTTCGCGCGGGATTCCTCGGCCTTCTGCACATGGAGATCACACAGGAGCGGCTGGAGCGCGAGCACGGCATCAACCTGATCATCACCGCGCCGACGGTCGCCTACCAGGTCCGCACCACCGATGGCGAAGTGACGATGGTGGATAATCCATCGCGCCTGCCCGACGAGGGTCGCATCGAGGCTATCGAGGAGCCGTTCATTCTCGCATCGATCCACATGCCCGACGAATTCCTCGGCGCCGTGATGGCGCTATGCGAGGACCGTCGCGGTCAGCAGCGTGATCTGAAGTATCTCGATGAGCATCGCGTCATCCTGCACTATGAGCTGCCGTTGGCCGAGATTGTCTTCGATTTTTATGACCGTCTGAAATCCGTCAGCCGCGGCTATGCCTCGCTCGATTATGAGTTTCTGGACTTCCGCGCCGGGCCTCTGGTTAAATTAGATATCCGCATCAACGGTGAGGTTATCGACGCGCTCTCGATAATCGTGCATCGTGATAAGTCCTATGATCGTGGGCGCGCGTTATGTGAAAAGATGCGGCAATTCATTCCGCGCCAGATGTTCGAGATCGCCATCCAGGCCAGTATTGGGGCCAAAATCATCGCGCGCGAGAGCGTCAAGGCGCTGCGTAAAAACGTCACCGCAAAGTGCTACGGCGGTGACATCACGCGCAAACGCAAGCTCCTCGAGAAGCAGAAAGAAGGCAAGAAACGCATGAAGCAGGTTGGCCGCGTCGAGATTCCACAGGAAGCGTTTCTGGCCCTGCTCAAGGTCGGGGAGTGAGCGAAGTCGTGGCCGAAGCAGCTCGCAACTATCCCAAACCCGGTGGCGACGCGCCGCGCACCGAGGCCCATGCGCCACAGAAGTCGGCTGCGCGCGAATATGGCGAGGCATTCGGCATCGCGCTCATCCTGGCGCTCATCATCCGCACCTTTTTCATCCAGGCCTACAAAATTCCCTCGGGCTCGATGGAGCCGACCCTGCTTATCGGCGATCACATCCTCGTCAACAAGCTGATCTATGGGCTTCGGGTTCCCGATTCGCTGTTCGGCATCACCTTTCCCGGAGTTCCATGGGGGCAGTATCTCTTCCCGATTGAGTCGGTGCATCGCGGCGATGTCGTCGTGTTCGTTTTCCCGCCCGACCCGACCAAGGACTTCATCAAACGCGTTATCGGTCTCGGCGGCGACACGGTGCAGGTGAAAGACGGTAAGGTCTGGCTCAACGGCAGTCTGATGGACGATCCGCACGCGCATTTCGAGGTCAGCG
The DNA here is from genome assembly GCA_963761255.1 of uncultured delta proteobacterium. GTDB lineage: Bacteria > Desulfobacterota > Binatia > Binatales > Binataceae > DATGKG01. Next base: position 1,514,528 of record CAVXGH010000002.1, on the reverse strand, counting down.
ATCAGGAGCGCTCACCGATTTCGCCGCGGGATAATTTCGGGCCGGTTACAGTGCCGGCGGGCAAGCTTCTGATGATGGGCGACAATCGCGACCGCAGCTACGACGGACGCTTCTGGGGATTTGTCGATAACAATCAGGTTGAGGGACGCGCGATTCTCATCTATTGGTCTTGGGACAGCGACGGTTCCGGCATCCTGCCCATTCGATGGAGCAGGTTCGGCAAAATCATCCACTAGCGCCGTCTGCATCAGGGAGAGTAGGGGTGGCTGACGAAGGGCTGAACAAAATTGGCACGATGCTCGAGGAGTTGGGTGCGCGCTTCGAGCTGGTAGTCGAGGCTGTCTCCGGCTTCGGCGGTAAAGTTGACAAGCTGAAAGAAGAAATCTTCGGCCAGTTTGCCGAGGTCGGCAGCCAGATCCGCTTCCTCTCCGACCAAATCGGGGAGAATCGCTCCGGGTTGAATGCCCTCCACGCCGATTTCGGGGCCGAGATGGTTCGCCTCAATGAGAGCATCGGCAGGACGCGGGTGGAATTTCGTGAGCAAGTTGCCACCTCGGAGGCGAATCTGCGCGGCGCGATTTCCTCGCAACCGGCGACCGCCCCTATCGCTGCCGTAACCGATGGCGAAGTCGATCGCGACGTCGCCGAGAGCCTCAAGAAGCTCAGTGCCGAAATCAAGCAGGCCAACAAGGCGGTCGCATCGCTCAGCAAAAAATTCGAGCGCTTCGACGATCGCATGACGGTGCAGGTTAAGGACCAGGATCAGCGCCTCAAGAAGGTCGAGGGCGCCGGCCGCCGCCGATAGTTCACTGCGCCGATCGTTGTCCCGACGCTCGCGGTGTCAGCGCGAATTCCCCGCGTAGCCACGCTCGATCGAAACGCCACCAAGCGATCAGGTCGCCGACCATCTCGGGACGCCATCCCGCAACGGACCACGAACGCCATCCGCCGCGCGCGAGTTGGCATCGCCGGTAATGCTCAGCCCAAGCGTACCCAAGGCGGAGAAGCAACGTTCCTCGATACAGCCGTCGATGCTTCCAGTACACGCCCGCCAGGCATCGTCGCACACGGTCTTCCTCGAGTTTCCGGCTGGATACGCCCGCGATTCCGACGAACTCGCGTGATTCACCCGAGACCTTCGGAAGATACACGATCTTCGAAGCCTTCGCCGCGCGGATGAGGAACTCCCAATCCGCATAGACCTCAAACCGTTCGTCGTAGCCGCCGATTTTTTCCCACAGAGCTTTCCGATAGAGCGAGCCGGTCGCATCGATGTAGTTATCGAAAATCAGCTGCTCGAATCGATATGGAATCGATACTTCGCCACCCGAAGTCTCGCTTCCGTCAGGTGCGTAAGTCGCGTGCCTGACTCCACAATAGACATAATCGCCGCTCGAAGCTTCGATGGCGGACATCAGCAAGTCGAGATGGCTCGGAGCATAAAGGTCGTCTTCATCGAGGATCGCGATCAGCGGCGCCGACGCCTCAACGACTCCGATGTTGAGCGCGACCGGTCGAGTCAACGGGCGCCCAACCTGGAGATGGCGAAGGTTTGGCAGTTGCGACGAGACCCGCGCGAGGAGCGGCGCGACGGTCCCTTTGCTCATGTCGACCAGCACGACTTGGAAATCCTTGCGCGACTGATGCGCGAGGCTCTCCAGCGCATCGCAAATGTGCTCGGATGTGCCGAGCGTGCGAACTATCACCGAGACCGACGGTGTCTGCGCTTCAGCCATCGCGGCTGAGATGTACCAGTTTTCGGCCGCGAAATGTTCACCCTGTTGATATTTTTTTTGACCGCGAAGTGGAGTCGCTTGATCCAACTCCCAAGCACCTGTTTAATGATTGATAGCCTTTAACTTCACTCCTGCGAGGGTGAGAAGGGACGATGATGAACTCGTGTAATATGCAGCCCGACCGTTTTTGCGGCCGGGTATTTTTTTGCGGACCGCCAGGTGAGCTCTAAGATGGCAACCGCACCGGCCACCACGGTCGCGCTCGATGCTTCCACGGTGACGCGATCGGTAAAGCGCCTCGCCCATGAGATCGCGGAGCGCAACACCGGCGCGACTAATCTCGTGCTCATCGGCGTGGTGCGGCGCGGCGCGGCACTCGCGGAGCGTCTCATTAAAGCGCTCGGCGAGGTCGGCATGGCGAAGATCCCGGTCGGCACCCTCGATATCTCCTCTTATCGCGATGACAAAAAAGGCGCGCCCGGCGACCCGCGGCTCATCGGACGTAACATCGCGTTCTCGCTCGATGGAAAGCGCGTCGTGCTCGTCGATGACGTGCTGTATACGGGCCGCACCGTGCGTGCCGCGCTCGGTGCGATTTCGGACCTGGGACGTCCCGAATCGATTCAGCTCGCGGTGCTGGTCGATCGCGGCGAGCGCGAGGTGCCGATTCGCGCGGACTTCGTCGGCAAGAACATTCCTACTCCGAAGGGCCAGCGCGTTTACGTCAAGCTGAGCGAAGTCGATGGCTTCGATGGCGTACTGATAGGCGAAGCGAAGTAGCATGGCGAGGCTACCCAAATTCGACGTGGTTTCGATCGAGGATCTCGGGATCGCCGAGATCGAGCGCATCTTCACGCTCGCCGACGGCTTCTCTGCCGCGCTGGAAAAATCCGAGCGGCTGACGGTTGCCGACGGCCTCATCATGGCGACGCTGTTCTACGAGCCGTCGACGCGGACGCGGCTCAGCTTCGAATCCGCGATGCATCGCCTCGGCGGCGCGGTCATCAGTTCCGCCGATATGCACGCCAGTTCCGCTGCCAAGGGCGAGAGCCTCGCGGATACGGTCCGCGTCGTGAGCGGCTATGCCGACCTGATCGTCATGCGGCATCCCCACGACGGGGCCGCCCGAGTCGCCGCCGAGTACGCGCCATGCCCAATCATAAACGCGGGTGATGGCAGCCGCGAGCATCCGACGCAGACGCTGTGCGACCTGTACATCCTGCGCAAGAAGAAGGGGCATCTGCGCGGACTGACCGTCGCGCTGTGCGGCGACCTGAAATATGGACGCACTGTCCACTCATTGATTTATGCGCTGGCGCGCTTCGGCGCGAATATCCTCGCGGTGCCGACCGCCGGCATGGACGTTCCCGAATACGTGCTCGAACGCGTGCGGTCCGAGAGTCAGTACCGCTTTTCCACCGTATCGATGGACGATCTCAAATCGGTTGCGGGCGGCCTCGATGCGCTCTATCTGACTCCGCGCGGGCCACATCAGATGGCATTGTTTACCTCGGACATGCCGCTGGAGAAATTTCCGGTCGGCCAACCTCCCAAGGCCCTCGATGCTTTTTACGTCACACGCCTGCAGAAGGAGCGGCTGCAGAACAAGAGCGCCGATGCCGGCGAATATGTGCGTTTCGACGCGCGTGCACTCAAGGGCAGCCGCACTCACGAAGCCGTCGTGATGCATCCGCTGCCGCGCACCACCGAGCTTGCGTACGAGCTCGACGCCGACCCGCGCGCGGTTTATTTCGAGCAGGCCGCCGCCGGTGTGCCGGTGCGTATGGCGCTCATCGCGTGGATGCTGGAGAACGCTGACACGACCGATCGCGCGACCTCGAAGACGCTGCCGCCGATGCGCTTCAAATCGGAGAGCGCGCCCCGCTGCACCAACGCCAACTGCATCACCCGTTTCGAGGGCGCGCATCTGAAGCCACGTTTTCGCCTCGCACGCGCCAGTACCGATTCGTCGCTGCTGCTGCGCTGCGACTATTGCGAGCGCGAACTGCCGGTGGAGTTCGTCGGCCACGCCAGCTCCCATCGCTACTATCGTTACGACGAAGGCCTTGCCGATTATGTCCGGAACTGGATCGCCGAAGGCACGCTCGCCGTTTTCGACAGCGTGAAGCAGGCCGAGGAGGCCGGCTACGAACCCTACAAGCGCGGTCCGCAGCGCGAGATCATGAGCGCGGACGAGGTCGAGCTCGCGGTCGACTCGCTCGCCGATCAAATTTTGAAGGATCTCGCAGACGTAAGCTCGGTCACCATCGTTGGCGTGGTCAGCCGCGGCGCGCTGCTCGGCATGCGCATCAGTCATCTGATCGAAGCACGCACCGGAGTGAAAATTCCCACCGCGTTGATCGACGTGTATGCGGCGAGCGATCCGATTCGGGCGATCGAAGGCCGCGACGATCAGTTCACCACCGAGGGACGCGTCATCGTGCTGGTTGACGACGTCTTCAATAGCGGATGGACCGTGCAGCGCGCGATGGAGATGTTGTGGCACAGCGGCCGGCCGGCGGCGGTCAAGCTCGCGGTGCTCATCGATCGCGGGCATCGCGCGGTGCCGATCCGGCCTAACTATGTCGGCAAGAATATTCCCACCTCGCGCTCGGAACGGGTGCAGGTTCGCCTCGGACTGGTTGATGGCAAGGGAAATCATAAATCGCACGATCGCGTGACAATCTACTCGATGGTCGATTCGATGAAGGAAGCGGAGGCGCCGCGGTGAAGTCGTTTTTACTCAACGGCGGACGCGTCATCGATCCGGCCAATGAACGTGACGGCGTCGCAGACGTGTTGGTGATCGACGGTGTCATCGAGGCAGTTGACGATCCCGGTCAGCTTCGCGCGCCCGAGGGTGCGGATACCATCGATGCAAACGGCTGGTGGGTCATGCCCGGCTTGATCGATCCTCACGTGCATCTACGCGATCCCGGCTTCCCGCAGAAGGAGACCATCGCGACCGGTCTTCGCGCCGCCGCCGCCGGAGGCTTCACTGCGGTCGCCGCGATGGCGAATACCTCGCCGGTCAACGACACCCCCGACCTCGCGCGCTACATGCTCGATCGTGCGAGGGAAGTTCACGCCACGCGCCTAATCCCGGTTTCCGCTGTCACGAAAGGGTTACGTGGCGCCGAGCTGGTTGACTTCGATGCGATGGTTGAAGCCGGTGCGCGGCTTTTTTCTGATGACGGCATTCCCATCGACGACCAGGTGATTCTGTCGCGCGCACTCGATGAACTATCGCGCCTGAATTTTGCGATCTCGCTGCACGAGGAGGACCGGCATCTCTCTGAAGAAGGTGCGGCCAACGCCGGTGAGGTGTCGAAGCGCCTCGGCGTCAAGGGTTATCCAACCTCTGCTGAGACCGTGCGCATCCGCCGCGATCTCGCGCTCGCGATCGGCACCGAGGCTCCGGTGCACATCGCGCACCTCTCGTGCGCCGAGTCCGTCGAGTTGGTGCGGCACGCGCGGCGCAATGGCGCGCGTGTCACCTGCGAAGTGACACCGCATCATTTTTGGCTGGAGGAGCATGCGGTCCTCGAATGGGGTCCGAATGCCAAAATGAATCCTCCGCTGCGCAGCGAGCGGGATCTGGAAACGCTGCATGCCGCGATGGCGGATGGAACTATCGACGTCATCGCGACCGATCACGCTCCGCATGATCCGGACTCGAAGAATATCGCGCACCTTGCCGGATGCTTTCCAATGAGCGCGCAGGGCGGGCATCTTCCCGATGACGCGGCGAGCGCTTTCATGCGCGCCGCCAATGGCATCATCGGACTCGAGACCTCGGTCGGCCTTGCGATGGGACTCGTTCACAAAAAAATAATCTCGGCGCGCAGGCTGGTTGAATTGATGTCTGCCAATCCCGCGCGTTTACTGCGAATAGAAGCGGGCACGCTCTCGCATGAGATTGCGGCGGACATCACCGTCATCGATCCTGAATCCGCATGGACGGTTGAGCCCGCGAAGTTTCTCTCGAAGAGTCGCAACACTCCCTTCGCGGGATTGCAGCTCAAAGGCAAACCAGTTTTGACCATCGTCGGAGGTGAAATCGTGTACGACGGCAGATCGTACGAAAGAGGAGCGCAGCGGGTTTGATGGCGAAGCAGGAAGCCGTACTGGCGCTCGCCGATGGACGCACTTTTCGCGGACACGCATTCGGCGCGATTGGCGAGGCGGTCGGCGAGGTCGTTTTCAACACCGCGATGACCGGTTACCAGGAGGTGCTCACCGATCCGTCCTACAAAGGACAGATCGTGTGCATGACGTATCCGGAAATCGGCAACGTCGGCATCAATCGCGAGGACGCGGAGTCATCGCGCATCTACGTTGAAGGTTTCATCGTCAAGGAATATTTGCCGCGTCCGTCCAACTGGCGCTCCGAGGAATCGCTCGGCGATTACCTGAAAGCGGCAGGCGTGGTCGGTATCGAGGGGATCGATACGCGCGCGCTGGTGCGCCACATCCGCTTGCATGGCGCGCAAGAGGCGGTCATCTCAAGCATTGATTTGAATCCCGACTCTGTCGTGCGGAAGGCGAAAGCGTCGCCGGGTCTCATCGGACGCGACCTCGTGACCGAGGTTTCATGCAGCCAACCCTATGACTGGGACCTCGGCGACTGGGTGCTGGGCAGCGGGTATCGCAATCTGCGCGAGGAACTTCGTGACGCCCCACTGATTGTGGCGCTCGATTACGGCATCAAGCTCAACATCCTGCGGCGGCTGACCTCGACGCGGTTTCGGGTCAAGGTGCTGCCCGCGACTTCTACCGCCGACGACATCCTTGCGCACAATCCGGACGGGATTTTTCTCTCCAACGGCCCCGGCGATCCCGCGGCGCTGCCCTACGCGCGTCAGGCGGTGAAGGGCGTCCTCGGCAAGAAGCCAGTGTTCGGGATTTGCCTGGGGCATCAGATCCTCGGCCTCGCGCTGGGAGGAAAAACCTACAAATTGAACTTCGGACATCATGGCGCGAATCATCCGGTCAAGGATCTGCGCACCAGCAAGGTTGAAATCACCTCGCAGAATCACGGCTTCGCGGTCGATGCTGATTCGGTGCGCAGCCGCGCCGAGCTATCGCACGTCAACCTCAACGACAACACGGTCGAGGGACTGCGCGGCGTCGGCGTGCCGTTTTTCTCGGTGCAGTATCATCCGGAGGCGTCGCCGGGTCCGCATGATGCGGGCTATCTGTTCGCGCGATTCCGGAAACTGGTCGAGGCGTTTCCGCGTTACGGCGCGGAGTCGCTCGATCGCATCATTGCCGATGAGGCCGCTGCCACCGCGTCTCACAACACTCAGAGTGATCGGACGTAAGAAGTGCCGCTTAGAAAAGATCTCAAATCGATTTTGCTGATTGGCTCCGGCCCCATCGTCATCGGGCAGGCCTGTGAGTTCGACTACTCGGGAACGCAGGCGCTGAAGGCCCTGCGCGAGGACGGTATCCGCCTCATTCTGATCAACTCGAACCCCGCGACGATCATGACTGACCCCGAGCTGGCCGACCGCACTTACATCGAGCCGATGACGGTGGCGTCGATCACGCGCATCATCGAGAAGGAGCGCCCCGATGCGATCTTGCCGACTGTCGGTGGCCAGACCGCGCTCAACCTCGCCATCGCGCTGGCGGAAGCGGGCGTGCTGGAGAAGTACAACGTCGAGCTGATCGGCGCGAAGCTGCATGCGATCAAGAAGGCCGAGGATCGCGATCTCTTCAAGGCTGCGATGATCAAGATCGGCCTCGAGGTCCCGGCTTCCGACGTCGCCCACACGCTCGCTGAAGCCGAGGCGATTCGTGCGAAGTTGTCGCTGCCGCTGATCATCCGGCCTTCGCGCACGCTCGGCGGCACCGGTGGCGCGATCGCGCGCGAGCCGGAGGATTTCCGCACCAAGGTCGCATTCGGCCTCGATATGTCACCGAGCACCGAGGTTCTCATCGAGGAATCCGTCGAGGGCTGGAAGGAATTCGAGCTCGAGGTGATGCGCGACACCGCCGACAACGTGGTCATCATTTGCTCGATCGAAAACCTCGATGCGATGGGCGTGCACACCGGCGATTCGATCACCGTGGCGCCCGCGCAGACGCTGACTGACAAGGAATATCAGCTGATGCGCGATGCGTCGTTGCGCATCATCCGCGAAATTGGCGTTGACACCGGCGGTTCCAACATCCAGTTCGCGATCGATCCGCGCACCGGCAGGATGGTTGTGATCGAGATGAATCCGCGGGTGTCGCGCAGCTCCGCGCTCGCGTCGAAAGCGACCGGATTCCCCATCGCGAAAATCGCCGCGCGGCTTGCGGTCGGCTACACGCTCGATGAGATTCCCAACGACATCACCAAGATGACGCCGTCGTGCTTCGAGCCGACCATCGATTACGTGGTGACCAAGATTCCGCGCTTCACCTTCGAGAAATTTCGCGGCGCGGTCGACGAGCTCGGCCCGCAAATGAAATCCGTTGGCGAGGCGATGGCGATTGGCCGCACCTTCAAGGAGTCGCTGCAGAAGGCGCTGCGCTCGCTGGAGATTTCGTCGTGGGGCCTCGAAAGCAAAGTTGCCGGCCTCAGCACCGAGGCCGCGATGGCCGAGGTGCGCGCGCGCCTCAAGACGCCCAACAGCTTCCGCATCTACTACCTCGCCGATGCGCTCCGGCTCGGCGTCTCGCGCGAGGAGATTTACCACCTCAGCAACATCGATCCATGGTTCATCGATGCGATCGCGGAGATCATCGCGACCGAGGAGCGCGCGCGTCACGACGACCTCACGCCGGAATTCATGCGCGAGCTCAAGGCGATGGGCTTTTCCGATCGCCGTATCGCGGATTTGCGCGGCGCCGACGAGCTCACCATCCTCAACCGCCGCCGCGAGTTGGGCATCACGCCCGTGTACAAGCTGGTCGATACCTGCGGCGCCGAATTTCCCGCCTTCACGCCGTATTACTATTCGACCTACGAGGGCGAGGATGAGGCCAAGCCCGATGCTACCAGCCGTAAGATAATGATTCTTGGAGGCGGACCGAATCGCATCGGGCAGGGCATCGAGTTCGACTACTGCTGCGTGCATGCGAGCCTCGCGCTCAAGGCCGCCGGTTTCGAGACCATCATGGTCAATTGCAATCCCGAAACCGTTTCCACCGATTACGATATTTCCGATCGCCTCTATTTCGAGCCGCTCACCTTCGAGGACGTGATGGCGATTGTCGAGCGCGAGAAGCCCGCCGGCGTCATCGTGCAGTTCGGCGGCCAGACCCCGCTGAAGCTCGCCGTGCCGCTGTCCGAGGCGGGCGTCCCGATTCTCGGCACCTCTCCCGACGCAATCGATCGCGCCGAGGATCGCGAGCGCTTCAATCAGTTGGTCGACAAGCTCGGACTCAAGCAGCCCAAGGGTGTCCTGGCGCGCGGCCTCGATGATGCAATCGCCGGCGCCAACACTATCGGTTATCCCGTCTTGATTCGCCCTTCTTATGTTCTCGGCGGCCGCGCGATGGAGGTTATCCCCGACGAGGTGAATCTGCGCCGATACGTCGCGAATGCTCTGCAAGCCAGCGAGCGCCATCCGCTGCTGATCGATCGCTATTTGCAGGGCGCGGTCGAAGTCGACGTCGATGCGATCTCGGACGGCGAGACGGTCGTCATCGGCGGCATCATGGAGCACGTCGAGCACGCGGGCATCCATTCGGGCGACAGCGCCTGCGCGCTGCCGCCGCGCTCGCTATCGAAGCCGATCCAGGACGCGCTCGCGAAACAGACCCGGATGTTGGCGCGCGAACTGGGAGTCATCGGCCTCATCAACGTGCAGTTCGCGATTTTCGAGGGCGAGGTCTACATTCTGGAGGTAAATCCGCGCGCCTCGCGCACGATTCCATTCGTCAGCAAGGCGATTGGCGTGCCGCTGGCGAAGCTGGCCGCCCTCGCGATGGCCGGTCACAAGCTCGAAGACATGGGCTTCACCACCGAGAAAATTCCCACCCACGTCTCGGTGAAAGAATCAGTGTTCCCCTTCGCGCGTTTCATCGGCGTCGACACGATGCTGGGTCCCGAGATGAAGTCGACCGGCGAGGTGATGGGCATCGACAGCAACTTCGCGATGGCGTTTGCGAAGGCCGAGCTGGCGGCCTCAACCGATCTGCCGCTCGGGGGCCAGGTCTTTGTCAGTGTGCGCGACGAGGATAAGCGCGCGCTCGAATCGATTGTGCGCGGCCTGCATGAGATGGGCTTTAGGCTCATCGCGACGCGCGGCACTGCGCGCCACATCAAAGGACTCGGGCTTCCCTGCCTCGAAGTCAACAAGGTCAATCAGGGCAGTCCACACATTGTCGATTGCATGAAGGCGGGCGAGATTGCGATGGTGATCAACACGCCCGACCTGGAAGGAACCGCGGACTCATTTTCTATTCGGCGCACGGCGCTGGATATGCGCCTGCCGTTTTGCACCACGATGGTCGGCGCGCAGGCGGCGGTGGAGGGCATCCGCGCGCTGAAAACGCAGCCTTTCGAGGTGAAGGCGCTGCAGGACTACCATCCGCGGTAATTTACTCGGACTGACTAGCCTGACTAGACTGGATTATGAACTGGCAGATTCAGGAAGCCAAGGCGCGCTTCTCGGAGATGGTCGCACGCGCCATCAAGAAGGGGCCGCAGACGGTGACGCGGCATGGCAAGCCCGTCGCGGTGCTCGTCCCCGCGGACCAATACCGGCGCCTGCGCAGCAAGGGCAAAAGTCTCAAAGCGCTGCTAGCCGCCGCGCCCCTCAAAGGGGTCGAGATCAAGCGTTCCCGCGAAACGGTTCCGTCCATCGAGGTGTGATTCCGCGCACGGCGCTGGACACGCGCCTGCCGTTTTGCACCACGATGGTGGGCGCGCAGGCGGCGGTGGAGGGCATCCGCGCGCTGAAGACCCAGCCCTTCGAGGTCAAGCCCCTGCAGGACTACCACCCGCGCTGATCTTCCACATATGATGGTAAGGTGGCTGACAAGGACTTTCAGGTAAGCCTGCCTGCAGAGGTCGTCGGAGGATTCGGTTGGGACGAATCTGAGGTACCGCGCCGAGTGCGGGAGGCGCTGGTGATGGATCTTCTGCGTCTGGATCGGTTTTCCGAGGCGCAAGCGGCCAAGGTATTGGGCCTCGCGCGTTGGGAACTGCTCGATCTGATGGGCCGTTACGATGTTCCCGCCGTCCGCGTGACAGTCGAGGAACTTGATCGCGAGTTGGCCGCCGAGGTTAAGCGCAACGGCGCAAAATGATCGTCTCCGATGCAGGTCCCATTATCATCTTTGCCCGTATCGCGCGTCTCTCCCTTCTTCGTAAAGTTACCGGCTCATTGACGATCCCTCCTGCCGTCCACGCTGAAATCTCAATCGCTGGAATGCCCGGAGCGGCCGAGGTTGCAGGCGCAGATTGGATTCAGCAAGAAAATGTCTCCGACCTCTCGCTGGTTGCATCCCTCTCGACCGCTCTGCACGAGGGCGAACGCGAAGCGATCGCACTCGCCAAAGAACGAGACGCGCAACTCTTAATCGACGAAATTCGCGCCCGCCGCGCCGCAAGCCAACTCGGAATCGAGGTAGTAGGAACGCTCCGTATCCTCGCAGACGCGAAGAGGTTCGGGCACCTCAAGATAGTTCGGCCGATCATTCTGGAGATGCAATCGAGCGGATATCGCTTCGAGCGGAGTTTGATTCAGCTCTTCCTTGAACAGATGGGTGAGGCGTAAGCGTTCGGCAAACGGCCGGAACGACTGAGAGTCCGTGCACGGGAATATGCGCCTGGCCGTGCAGCACGATGGTGGGCGCGCAGGCGGCGGTGGAGGGCATCCGCGCGCTGAAGACCCAGACCTTCGAGGTGAAGGCGCTGCAGGACTATCACCCGCGCTAGCCTTCTTCCCATAGGGAGAGGACGCGCCATCTTATGGCGCGGGTGAGGATCCTTATACAGCGCGCGTCCGCGCGCGCGACTCACCAATCCTGATTCGTCTCAAATCTCCGGTGCAGAGCTTCCTCCAATTTCAATGACTGTTTCTCACTGATTTGATAGCATCCTGAACGCGGTCGTCTGGAGATATGCGTCGAGAAGACTGTGCCTGTCGCAGCACCAGACAGGAAGTGATCTAGGAGGTGTTGAAGACGTGGAGGACAGAACCCATAAGGCATTTTACATAACGCTCTTCAAGAAAGATGGAATATTTAATGGATACGCCGTTTCAAGCGACCCGCCCGTTTTAGGGAACGAAGCTGAACCTGAGTCGCCGCAAGAACCTGCACCTCCGACGCCGCCAACAACAGATGAAGAACTGGGATTCAACAAGGTGTTCAACACCTTCGTTTCGTCGATGGAATCCTACAGAAGGTTCGTTAGCCTGACCTTGGAAATGGGGCCGATGCTGTCCTCATCAATCGCCTCAAAGAGAATTGATGATTTCGTCCGAGCCAAAGGTAGCGAATGCTCCGACCTGTCTGGAGAGGACCGAACAGTCTATGAATTAGACAATAGCTGTTTTCGCGAATTCCAAGTCTACAACGAAGAGATACACGCGGTAGTTGATGGCTCAAGACACCTCCCAGAGGTAGCTATCATCGGCTTGGTCAGTACATATGACGCTTTTCTAGGGCGGCTGCTGCGTGTCGTGCTGAATATGCATCCCGAGATCGTTCTTACTTCGCAAAAGGAGATCACCTTCGCGGAGCTTTTACAATTCGGGTCTATCGACGAAGCGCGTTTTGCACTCATCGATAGAGAAATCGAGACGGTAATTAGATCGAGCCACCAGGATCAGTTTACTTGGATGGAAAACCGTTTTTCGATTCCTCTGAGGAAGGACCTGCCTGTCTGGCCTCGCTTCATCGAGCTATGCGAGCGCCGAAATCTCCTAACACACACGGGTGGTGTTGTTTCAGCGCAGTATCTCTCGAATTGTAAGGCTCATAAGGTAGATTGTTCTGATATCCACCTCGGTACTAGACTTCCAGTCGATAGTAATTATTTCTCAGACTCTGTTGAAATAATTTATGAAATGGGTGTCAAGCTGTGTCACGTGTTTTGGCGCAAATTTGCGGAAAAGGAAAGGGAACAAGCCGACCATTCGTTGGCAGAACTTTCTTATAATTTGATATATGCGCAAGCCTATGGTATTGCGGAAGCTCTGCTGCTGTTCGGGACTACTATACTTAGAAGACACTCCAGCGATGGTGTCCGCCGTCGAATGATTGTGAACCTAGCGAACGCTGCGCGCTTGCAAGGAAGAAAGGAAGAAGCGCGCCGAATTCTCCAGAACGAAGACTGGACGGCGGTGGATAACAATTTCAAAATTTGTGTAGCCGCAGTTAATGAGAACGTGGAGGAGGTCATTGACCTTGTGTCTAAGATAGGCGCAAAGGCCATACCCAACGCTGAAGATTACAGGAGTTGGCCAGTGTTTTTGGGGGTAGGGAGTGACGAGAGATTCATTGCGACCTTTGAAGAAGTGTTCGGTGAAGCGTTCGTTACCACGACGGCGATGGAGATTGACCAGCCTGAAGTAGGGTCAGGTGATGTCGAAGGATCCGATAAGACGACTCCGCACGAAACTTTGCATTGACTGGTGCGGACAGAAAAGAGAAGAAGCGGAGCAGAAGAGGAATTTTAAGTCGCGCGCGAAGATCCAAAGACGCGCGCTTATCTGATGACCCTCACCCGGCCCTGCGGCCGACCTCTCCCTATGGGGAGAGGGAATTGGGATAATCGCTGCGGGTAGGCCGTTCGCCAAGCTCAGGGCGACCGCTCGCGCGCGCCTCGCGGTCGAATCGCTTCGCGGAGGTCCCTCGACTCGCAAGGCTCGCTCGGGATGACAGCGTGGGGCGGGGATGGAATTCTTAGTGCGTTTCCAACTGAATTAATGGCGAGCGGCGCATCCGGCGCGGAATCCATAAAGGTCGAGCAGGGGTTGGGGCCAAACGTGCCGAGGCCCTCAATAACCAGCGGCAATCCGCACCGTCGAGGACACCTGTTCTCTGCGGCCCGCTACGAGGACCGTCGGCGGCGGAGCGGAATCCGGAGCTGCGGACCCTCATCGATAACGCTGCGGCAGCGCCGCGCCGACGGGCCCGTCACAGTTCATGCGCACCCTCACCAACTGGCCGGCATAAATGTCGCCCAGTGTCCTCTCCCAGGTTGCGCCTGCTTACTGCACCGCAGGCGCGGGAGAGGCCCGCATGAACTGCGCCGGGGCCACATCCCCCATCATAGGTGGAAGGGCAGAAGGAGAGGGAGCAGCGTGGTGTTCCAGCCCTCACTCTTGTCTCTCCCGGTAGCGAGAGATGATGAAGGAGCGCAGCGAGTTTTAGGATCCTTTAGTGCTTTGCCACCAGCTTCGCGTTGCCGTTTTCGTCGTATTCGTAAACCTCGCCGGCTGCTTCGGCGCGGGTCTTCTTGTGGGAGCCATCGCAGTAGGGCTTGTTCTTCGACAGCCCGCATCCGCAGATGTAGATAGGGAGCTCGGTCCCTTCCGGAATTTCGTAGGGCGCCTGCGCGTCATGCTTGACTACTCGAGCCATGTGATTTTCCTCGCTTGGCGACGGGCGATGCCGTCGTATCGGACACCGGCTGAAGCCTGTGCCACTGTTTCCTATCGCGCCACTAAAGACTACCTCGCGCGGGTTCGTCAACCCGCTCAACTGATCGGCTGCTCAAGTGATCGGCTGATGGATGGCCTCGGCGGCCTCGATGACGCCGCCGACCTTGCGATGCGGGTCGGAGCCGAGCACCAGCGCCAGCACGCCGCCAATCGCGATGAGCACGCCGATGATCTCATGCGTGGTGGGATGCTCGCCGAGAAAGACCGTCGCGAACACCATCGAGATCAGCGGGATGCCGGGGACCACCAGCGCCGTCGTCCATGAGAGCGAAAGACGGCTGATCGCGCCATACCAGGTCAGCGCCGAGAGGAAATAGACGAAAAAGCCGATCGCGAGGATGACCATCAACAGGCGCGGGTCGGCGAGCTGCGTGAGCGAGGCGCTCGGGCGCAGCAGGAAGATCGGGATGAAGGCGCAGGCGGCGAAAATGAAGCGCGCGCCCGCGACGCCGATGGGCGTGAGCGGCGGCATCACGCGCAGGCCCAGCACGTGCGAGGTTTGCCAGAAGAATGGGGTGACGAAAAGGAGCATCGCGGCGAACATCGGAGAGAAGGCGTTGCCGGCCCAGAAGACCGATCCGATGCCGGCCAGGATGGCGCCGGTCGCGAAGAGCTGGCGCGGCGAAGGACGCTCGCCGACCACCACGACGGACAGTATCAGCGAGTAGACCGGCTCGGTCTGGAGCAGGATGACGGTCGCGATGGCGTTGATCTGCTGCATCCCGTAAATCAGCGTCAGGCTGGTCATGACGGTGCCGCTCATCGACATCGCGATGAGCCACGGAAGGTAGCGGCGATCGAAAAGCATCGCGAGCTGTCCGCGTTGGTACATGACCGGCAGTGCGCACATCGCCGCGATGGTGGTGACAGCGGCGCAGAAGAGAATCGGATCGAGGCGCACCGCGGCATAGCGGGTGAGCACCGGCTGCGTCGCACCGATGAGGGTGTTGGCGACCGCCATCGCAAAGCCGATCTGGAAGGCGCGCGAGTGCCGATGATGCCGGTTGGAGGCAGTTGCGGGAGGCGAGAGTTTCACCCGTTGCGGCTCAAGTACACTATCGCGACGAAAATCGCGATCGCGATGCGGTACCATGCGAACGGTTGGTAGGTTCGGGAGCGCACGAAACTGATCAAGGCCGCGATCGCAATCAGGCTGAAAACCGCCGAGGAGAGGAATCCCGCGACGACGATGCCATTGATGCCGCCATGCATGATCTTCGGCATCTCATGGAGGCCGGCGCCGGCGATGATTGGGGTCGCCATCAGGAAGGAAAAGTTCGCGGCATCCTGCCGCTCGATGCCGAGGAAGCGGCCGGTGGTGATGGTTGCTCCCGAGCGCGACACGCCGGGGATAATCGCGAGCGCCTGGCTGAGGCCGATGAGGATCGCATCGCCGAGATAGATGTTGTCCATCTGCTTTTTTCTGCGGCCCACTACGTCAGCAATCCACAACACCACGCCCATCAGAGCCAGGGTGGATGCGATGAGGATGGGCGAGCGGAAAATCGTTTCGGCCTGCTTCTCCAGGAGAAGGCCAATGATCGCGCCGGGAACCGAGGCCACGATAAGCAGAATCAGCATGCGGCGGGAATCAGGATCGGGCCGTACGATGGAGAGCGCCATCGAGAGCCATTGACGCCAGTAGTAGATCATCAATGCGAGTAGACTTCCGAGATGCAAAGCGACATCGAAAGCGAGTCCGGGATCATTCCATCCGAACAGCCAAGGGACCAACACCAGATGCGCCGAGCTCGAAACCGGGAGAAACTCGGTCAAACCCTGCACCGCGCCGAGGATTAGGGCCTGTAATTCGGTAATCATGTATCTTTCCTCTGGTTACGCGGAATATCGCTGTTGCATCTTTAAGCGTCTTTAGACTATCTTCCTCATCTTGCGCGGCTGCCGTCCTGTAACTACCACCCTTGACGAGCAGGCGAGTTACTTTACAATTAGTGATGGTTATGGAGGCTCGCGGGGGGTCAGGAGGACCAGGGCCCATGTTCCGAAACAGCAGAGGCAAGGTGATACCGCTACGCGAGGGCAATGTAGTTGCCGATGGGGACAGCAGCGTCTCCATCGAGGCGATGGAAGCTCTCCGCGCAGCGACCGCACCCGCGCGACCGTTCCCGTCGGTATCGACGACCCCGCGGCTGCCGACCATGATTCCTGACGAGATTCTCGAATACTTTGGATGGGTGTTCTGCCAAGGTGGATTCCTGAATCTTCACATGACGTTCGAGCAGTTCCTCTCCGTTGTTGCGGCGGTAAATCCCGGCGCGCTGTGTCCCGAGTACGATGCGAGCGGGACAATGACCGCCGACTGACCACCCAGGCCTCGACCTCGTCGAAGCTTGCCCTCGGTCTCCATGCTCATGGTCCGCCCGCCGGATGTGGCAGGCTCGCCTTGGGCTTCGGAATCAGCGAATTAGCTACCCATACGCTTTGCAGTCCGGCGGTGTCGTTGACTGATTTAAGTCCGTTGTCTTTCGCGATCTGAGGCCAATTATCCGAACTTCCAGTGACGCGCTTCGCCAGTGCGGCGAGATCTTCACCCGGAAGCACCGCGAAATTGACCCCACCGCTACCCGGGGTTAACGGAGGCGGCGGCAGCCGCGATGCGAGTTGGTCGAAGTCGGCGAACAGATTCAGCTTCTTGCTCGGCTTGTAGTTGTCTATCTCGTCCGCTGGAATGTTTTCGGTCCTTAGATTTGCGACGATCTTGCTGCGACGGCTACCTTCACCAACCACTTCTATCTCATAGCGATATTGCGCCACGTTGCCGATCAGGTTGGAGAAGGTACCTTCAGGTTTGTCCGCGGGCTTCCACAGCGTGGTGATCTTATGCCCAGGATCGCGGTCATACAGGATCCCCTGGCCGCGCAGCACGTCCTGCGTCATGACGTAGGTTTGATCCTCAGGGAAGTCGACCTCGTGCTCCTCGCCGACTGCGACATCATTATCGGAGCGGGTAAAAATCCCGAAGCAACCTGATAATGCGGTGAGCAGGGCGATGGCACCGGCAACGACGGCCACGCGCCTCAAACCTCGTGAAAGAATCGCCTCCGCCATCGCGGATCAAGGAAACCATGCGCGATCCATGTGCGCAAGTCTCGCGACGACAAAGCTCCACATCGCCGCGCATCGAGAAAAGGATTGTAAAAGGTCGCCTCAAACGATAACTAATACTTCCCTCTTTATGGCACCGAGCAATCAGTCGCGTCATGTCGTAGCGGTGATCGGCGCAGCGACCGCGGGTTCCGAGATCGCCAGGATTCTGGCGCAGCGCGGCGCACTCGTCATCGTGTTTGAGCAGAACCTTCGCCCCTATGGGAAAATCGAGGACGGCCTTCCGCGATGGCACGTCAAGCAGCGCAAGGATGAGTACGAGGAGATCAATGAGCGCCTCGAGCATCCGAACATCGAGTTCGTTCCCGGCAGCCGCCTCGGACGCGACGTCGATTTCGAGGACCTTCGCACCAATTGGGGCCTCAACGTTCTGGTCCTCACCCATGGCGCATGGCGCGATCGCCCGTTTCCGGTCGAGGGCGCGGATCAGTTTGTCGATAAAGGCCTCGTCTATCAGAATCCGCTGATTTACTGGTTCAACCACTATCCCGAAAAGACTTACAACGGCCCGCGCTATGAGTTGACGCCCGGCGCTATCGTCGTGGGTGGGGGACTCGCCTCCATCGACGTGGTCAAAGTTCTGCAAATCGAGATGACGCTCAAGGCGCTGGCCGCCCGCGGCATTCATGAGGACATGGTGCGGCTGGAGCGCGAGGGCGTCGAACCGGTCGTTGAGTCGCATGGCCTCAAGTACGCCGACCTCGCCATCAAGCCGTGCAAGCTCTTCTATCGCCGTCGCGTGATCGATATGCCGCTGTCCGACGTTCCTCCCGATGCGCCCCCGAAACGCCAGGAAGCGATGCGCAATGCGCGCGGTAAGATCCTCGAAAAAGCGATGCGCAAGTTTCTCTTCGAGTTCCAGGAGCTTCGCGTGCCGACCGGCGTCATCGTCGAGAACGACCGGATGGTGGGCGTCAGGTTCAGCCGCACCGAGGTTGCCGACGGCCAGGTGCGGACGGTCCCTGATACCAGCGAAGACGTTCGCGGTGAGATGACGATCAGCTCGATCGGAAGCATCCCGGAGCCAATTCCCGGCGTGCCGCAAAAGGGCGAGGTCTATCAGTATCGCGACGTGAAGACTGGTCTGCTCTTCGATGGGAACACGGCGGTGTTTGCGGCCGGCAACGTGCTCACCGGCAAGGGCAACATCAAGGATTCGCTCGAAAGCGGCACCGAGATCGGCACCATCGTTGCCGAGAGCTATCTGGGTTTGAACGATACCCCGCTCTCGCTGGCCGAAGTGGTACGCCACAATGTAGATGCCGAAGCAGCCAAAATTGGTGCTGCGATGGACCGGAGAGGGGATCTATCCAGTGAGCAGGTCGATGCAATCCTCGCGAAAGTTCGCGCGCGCCAGCACGCAGTCGGCTACGACGGCAACTATCGCGCGTGGATCGCAAAAGTGACCCCTCCCGACCTGCAGTAAATGTTCGCATCTTCGATGGTACAGGCTTCATCGTGGCACTGGCTCTCGATCGTCGTGTAGGCTGGAACGATCGTGAAAGCTCTCATCGTAGGTGGAGGAATTATCGGCGCCTCGTGCGCGTGGCGGCTCGCCTCCGAAGGCGTCGCGGTGACGGTGCTCGAGCGCGGCAGGTTGGGGCACGAGGCCTCGTGGGCCGCCGCCGGACTCATCGGGCCGCAAGGTGAGGCTCACCAACCGGGGCCTTTCTTCCAGCTCTGCCTTGCCGGCAAAGACTCCTTCGATCGTTCAGTGGAACGATTGACTAAGGAAAGCGGCATCGATCCCGAATACGATCACCAGGGGATGCTGTACGTCGCGTTTTCCGAGCACGAGCGCGATGAGCTAGCCTCGCGGGCGCGATGGCAGCGCGCGGCGGGCGCCGTAGTGGAGGAGCTCTCCAACGATCAAGCGCGCAAGATCGCACCGGCGTTATCTTCAAAGGCCATTTACGCGCTGCATCTCCCGACCAACTGGCACACCGATAATCGCAAGCTCACGCAGGCTTACGTCGGAGCCGCCTCGAAGGCCGGCGCCGAGTTTCGCGAGGGCGTGCGCATCGATTCGATTGCCGTAAAGAGCGGCCGCGCGATGGGCGTCGTTACCCATGACGGCGAAGCCATCGCTGGCGACGTCATCATCAATGCCGCCGGGTCGTGGGCGTCCGAGCTGCGCGGATTGGAAGTCGATAAGATTCGTTTCTTTCCAGTGCGCGGACAAATCCTGTGTTTCGAAACGCGCCCCGGAAGTATCGAACCGTCACTATTTTCGACGCGCGGCATCCTGGTTCCTCGGCGCGATGGGCGCCTGCTCGCGGGCTCGATTTTCGAGGATGCGGGTTTCAACAAAACGCTCACTCTGGGTGGCATGACGCACATCCTGCGCGCCGCCACCGAGTTGGTCCCGACTCTGTCAGAGCTGCCATTTCGCGAGGCGTGGGCCGGATTGCGGCCCGCGGCGGACGATCTGTTGCCGGTCCTCGGGGCGTCGCCTTCGGTGCCGAATGTTTTTTACGCTTGCGGTCACTTCCGCAGCGGCATCCTGCTGTCATCGTTGACCGGTGAGGTCATTGCCGATCTGGTGAAGGGTCGCGCCCCGAAAACCGATCTGACGCCCTTCACGCCGGCCCGTTTTCAAAATGGCGTCGTCAAGGCGCCGATCCAAATCAAATCGGTGGCGTGAGGCCCAACATGGCGATTATCGCACTCGGACTGGTTCGCGATTTGTTCTTCCGCTCCAAGCTCGATGCGGTCGCGGCGTCGCTGGGCGCGGAAATTCTTTATGCTTCGGATCTCGCGAACGCTTCGCGCCGCGCCGCCGAGAAAAAGCCGTCGGTGGTCTTCGCTGATCTCTCGGATGCATCGTTTCCAGCGGCCGATACCGCAGCGAAGATTCGCGAGGCGGCGCCCGAGGCGAAGCTGATCGGATTCGCCTCGCACATCGATCTCAAGCCACTTCGCGCGGCGCGCGAGGCTGGATTCGATCAGACCCTCTCGCGCAGCGAATTCACCGCGCGCCTCGCGGAGTTTCTGCAATCGCAATCGAACGTAAGGGAGTGATTTCATGACGCTGGCGAACAAAACCGTCGTGGTTCTCGGCGGAAGCTCCGGCCTCGGATTGGCCACCGCCAAGGCCGCGAAAGCGGAGGGTGCGAACGTCGTGATCACCGGGCGATCGCAGCAACGTCTCGATACCGCGCAAGCCGAGATCGGTAGCCAGGTTCGCGCGATCGCGCTAGATGTTGCCGACGAGGCGGGCATGCGCGCGCTCTTCGAAGGGCTGCCGAAGCTCGATCATATTTTCGTCAGCGCCGCGACCGTAACTCTCGGTGGGGGGCTGGCGCCGGACACCGAGAAGCTCCGCCCTGGGATGGATACCCGGTTTTGGGGCTCGATCTTCGCGGCTAAATACGGCGCGCCGAAAATGCCGCGCGACGGCTCGATTACGTTTTGTTCGGGGACCTCAGCATGGCGTCCGATTGCAGGCTCCGGCGGCGTCGGTGCGGCTTCCTGCGGCGCGATCGAAGCCCTCGCGCGATCGCTGGCAGTCAACCTCGCTCCGATCCGCGTCAACGCGGTCGCGCCCGGCCTCATCGACACGCCGCTGATTGCCGACGTGATGGGCGCGAATGCCGCTGCCATCATGGAGCGCGAGGCCAAGCGACTGCCGGTGGGACGCGTTGGCCGCGGGGAGGACATCGCGGAAGCGGTTCTCTTTCTAATGAAAAATGGCTTCACCACCGGCATCACACTGACTGTCGATGGTGGCCGGACCCTCGTTTAGCCGATCGATCAAAGCGATGAGCCGAGCACGATGCCGGCGAAAACCGCGATCGCGCCGCTCAGCAAACTTCCGAGCGCGTTCCAGGTCGCGAGCAGCAACTCTCGCTGCTGGATGAGGCGCATGGTTTCGTACTCGAAAGTTGAGAATGTTGTATAGGCGCCAACAAAGCCGACCGCGAACATCAGGCGCGCTCCCGGCGCCACCCATGGACGCTCCTGCGCGTAGGCCATGAAGAATCCGAGGATGAAGCTGCCAGTCACGTTGATGACGAAGGTGCCGTAAGGAAATACGGTGCCCCATCGCTCTGAAATGACCCCGCCCAAAAGATAACGCGCGTTGGCGCCCAGGAATCCGCCCAAACCAACCCACCAGATAGCCATCGCAGCTCCCCCTCGCTTTTCTTTCGCGCTAGCGCACGACCCCGACGCCCGGTTTAACCACCTCGACGTCGTTGACAGTGAACATCGCGTTGGGCGCCAGCGCGCCGAGCGGCTCGATTATCGAATCGATGGTCTCCGGCGTATCGAGGACGCTGATCACCAGCGGCATGTCCATCGAGAGGCGGAGGATGTTCGCGGTATGCAGATGGCTGGTGGCGCCGTATCCCGCAACGCCGCGCATCGCGGTCGCCCCGGCAATTTTGTGCGCGCGCAGCCATTCGATGATCGCCATGTAGAGCGCCTGATGCTCGAACTTATCGGTCTCGCCCAGGTAAATCGTCAGCTGCCTGGCCTTGCCGGCGGTCGTCATAGTGTCAGCCTCCGCGAATCTGTCATGAAGTCTTGAGCCGGGCGCGCAGCTCGCGCGCTGCCGCGACGAAAAAATTACGCGCGATGAAAGAGCGCTCCGCCTGCGCCATCGCATCGAGGATTTCGATATTCAGCGCGACCGCATCGTCATCCGAAGCATCCGCGTCGAGCGCCATCTCTGAAATCGCGAGCGCGGGCCGCAGTTGGCCGTCATCTTTCAACGCGCGAGCGCGTGCGAGAAGCTGATCGCGGCCGCACAAACCGAGGATTTCCGCGGCGACCTCGCTGCGCTTCGCGGGAAACATTTGTGACGGTGCCCCCGACCACCATCCCGCGTAGCGGCGGATGACGTCGCGCACCACAAACGGCACGCATCCGTAAACCGGACGCAGGAAAGGCTTCGCGGCGAGGTTGTCCGGCAACTTGAGGTCGGCCTCGACGATATCGATGGGCCATTCGCCGCGGTTGAGTCGCGCAACGACCTCGTCATGAATGAATCGCAGCGCGCGGGCCGTTTCGATCAGCAGCTCATGGCAGACATCTTCGCCGCGAAACGCCGGGCCATGACCGGGAAGTACGATGCGCGGTTTGCGTGCCGCGATCTGCTCCAATGCCTCGGCCCATTCCAGCGTGTAGCGCTGCACCTTGTTGGGATTGCCGGTATTCGGCAGCGACGACACGATGAGGTCGCCCACCATCGCGAGACGCCGCCGCGGCATCCACACCCAGGTCGCGTCGTCGGTCTCGCCCAGCGCATGGCGCAGCTCGACCGACTCGCGCTCGAGTTCGAGCAACTGCATGTCACGATAGGTCAGGTCGGGGAGCGTGAATGATTTGTCGGCGAACATGAAATCGGGTGCGATGCGCACGCCGAATTGCAGGCTATTGATATGCGCTTGCCATCCGCGGGTGAGGCGGTAGCGGTCGAAGCGCGCCGCGACGTCCTCATGCGCCCAGATTTTCGGACGCCGATAGCCGCGCGCGAGATTATCGTTGATGAAGGCCTCGGTTCCGAATGCGTGATCGCCGTGACCGTGCGTATAGATGAGGAACGCGAAGGGCTCGTTCGTCACTTCACGAATCGCCTTCACCGCGAGCGCGCCCATCTGTGCGGAACTGGTGTCCGCCGCGAGCATCTCGCCGCCGCCATATGCGAAGGCGACGTTCGCGAAGCCGTGAAACATCGCGATGCCCGGCTCGATCACTTCGAGCTGGCCCATCATCGGATCGAATCCAGCGACTCCGCCGGAAGAGGAATCGCCGCGCGCCGCTGCTCCCATAGTGCAACTCCAATTGTGCTTGCGCCGACTTTAACAGACTAGCCGCTATACTGACGATGATGTGCCGTGTCGCCGAAGCCGTCCGTATCTTCTACAATTGGATGCTGGATGTTGCGGAGGCGCTTGCGCTCGAAGCAGGCGCGGCACTCGAACCCACTAACTTTACAATCAAGGAAAACCAGATGGCACCTGATATCGCCAGCCCTGAGGACAAGCATACGAACGCCAATTCTCACAGCAGCAACGGCGCGGTTACGAAGGATGCGCGCCTCAACGGGATTGAAGTCCGGATGAGCGACATTGATCGCATCCTCGCGCTCGAACATACCGATCCGCATACTTTTCTCGGCGCGCATAGCTCGGCCAACGGCATCATCGTGCGCGCCTATCGCCCCAATGCCGATTCGATCACGCTGGTGGCGGATGACGGCACTCGCGTTCCGATGCTGCGCCTCAATGACGCGGGCATCTTCGAAACCACGCTGCATCGGCCTGACATGTTTTCCTACCGTTTGGAGGTCCAGTATCCCGAGGGTCACAGCTACACCATCCTCGATCCGTATTCGTATCTACCGACGATCGGCGATCTCGATCTGCACCTGTGGGCCGAGAGCAAGCACGATCACGTTTACGACAAGCTGGGTGCGCATTTGCGCGAGATCCGCGGCACCCGCGGCGTTTCGTTCGCGGTCTGGGCGCCGAACGCGCGCGGCGTCAGCGTCATCGGCGATTTCAACGGCTGGGACGGACGCATCCACATGATGCGCACGCTCGGAAGCTCGGGCGTGTGGGAAATCTTCGTGCCCGAAGTGGGCGAGGGCACCAGGTACAAATTTGAAATTCGCACCCGCGACGGCGACCTGCTGCTGAAATCGGATCCCTTCGCGACCTCGATGGAAATGCCCCCTGCGACCGCGTCGCTTGGTATGCCAGCCGCGCCACGAGTTTCGCGACGGCGAATGGATGCAGGCGCGGGCCAATCGCGACATCCTGAAAACCCCGGTCTCGATTTACGAGGTGCATCTCGGTTCGTGGCGGCGCAAGCCCGACGAGAATCATCGCTCGCTCAACTATCGCGAACTCGCGGCCGAGCTCGGCGATTACGTCGCCGACATGGGTTTCACCCACCTCGAGCTGATGCCGGTGATGGAGCATCCGTTCGGCGGCTCGTGGGGCTACCAGGTCAGCGGTTATTTCGCGCCGACCGCGCGCTACGGCACGCCCGACGACTTCCGCTACTTCGTTGACGAGATGCATCGGCGCGGCATCGGCGTGATTCTGGATTGGGTGCCGGCCCATTTTCCGACCGACGAATTCAGCCTCGGCCGCTTCGACGGCACTGCGCTGTTCGAGCATCTGGACCCGCGCAAGGGCTACCACCCGGAGTGGAACACCTACATTTTCAATTACGGCCGCAGCGAAGTCCGCAGCTTCCTCATCGCGAGCGCGCTGTACTGGCTCGGCGAATGTCATGTCGATGGGCTGCGCGTCGATGCGGTCGCATCGATGATCTACCTCGACTATGCGCGCCGCGAAGGCGAATGGGTGCCCAATCAGTACGGCGGAAAGGAAAACATCGAGGCGATCGACTTTATCCGCATGCTCAACGAGCAGGCTTACGCGCAAAATCCCGGCGCGGTGATGGTCGCGGAGGAATCGACCTCGTGGCCGGCGGTCAGCCGTCCGACTTTTTCCGGCGGGCTGGGCTTCGGGCTCAAATGGGACATGGGCTGGATGCACGACATCCTGCAATACTTCACGCTCGATCCGATTCATCGCAAATATCATCATCGCAACCTCACCTTCGGGATGCTCTACGCATGGAGCGAGAATTTCGTGCTGCCCATCTCGCATGACGAAGTGGTGCACGGAAAGCGCTCGCTGCTCTCGAAGATGCCCGGCGATCGATGGCAACAGTTCGCCAACTTGCGCTCCTTCTATGGCTACATGTGGGCGCGCTGCGGCAAGAAGCTGATTTTCATGGGCAGCGAGTTTGGCCAATGGCGCGAATGGAATCACGACGAGAGCCTCGATTGGCACCTCGCGCAGTACGATGAGCATCGCGGATTGCAGCGCCTGGTGCGCGATCTGAACCGCCTCTATCGCGAGGAGCCGGCGCTGTACGAGGCTGACGTCGAGCCGTCGGGCTTTCGCTGGATCGCGCCGGACAATGCCGACGACAACGTCATCATTTTCATGCGCATCGCGCCGTCGAGCGGGCGGACCATCGTATGCGCATGTAACTTCTCGCCGGTGCCGCGCACCGCCTATCGCATCGGCGTGCCGCGCGCGGGTTTCTATCGCGAGGTGATGAACACCGATTCGGAATTTTATGGCGGGAGCAATCTCGGCAACGGCGGCGGCATCGATACGCAGCCAATCGAATGGTTCGGCTTTCCGCAGTCGATCTCGGCGACGCTGCCGCCACTGGCAGTGGTGTGGTTCGAGGCGCCGAATGCCTAGCGCATCGCGAACAGCGCCGCCATCGCGAAGATCGACATATCGCCGAGCGCGTGAGTCATGATCGCGGTTTCGATTCCGAAGCTCAGATACGCGTAGCCGAGAATCACTCCGCTGATAGTGCGTGGGTCCAGGAGCAGGCCCGCGACCGAGAACGCTGCGGTTCTGCCGGTGAATCCCGCGACCTGATGAAGCGCGCCAAACGCGAGCGCCTGCGCGAGGTTTGCGATCCATAGCGAGGGTGATCGCTTAGCTCGGGCTATTTTGCCAAGCCCCCACGCCAACACGGTCAGCAGCCCGAGCCGGAACTCGATCTCCTCGCGCAGAGCGGCCGCGAGCGCGAGCAACAGCGCGAAGGGCAGGGGTATTGGAAGATTGACGCCTTCGGTACGAATCGCCGCGCGCGGAATCGTCGAGACCGCCAGTGTCGCCGCGAGAATGATGACGACAAGAATGATTGAGCGATACAGCGCGCGGTTGAGTTGCGCGCCGGCGACCTCGCCAGTCATCCAGCCATCGATGAGCGGAGTGGCGGATATTGAAAGCCGCGGTGCGAGGTAGAAGCCGAACGGCACGCATAGCAGCAGGATCAAATCGACGGCGACCGAGGCGCTCTGCGCGGGAGCGCTCAGGTTGGTGACGTATCTGCCGGCAAGCCATCGCGCGGCCAACTGCCCCGCGATCGCCAGCGCGATGAGGCCAGCGAGCTTCGCCAACCTGAAAGTGTTAGTCAGCGAAAAGTCTCTCTCTGTTATTCTGAGGCAAGCTTGCGCCGCCGAAGAACCTCGGGCGCGCCTGGTAACCGCATGTCACTTCAGCATCCGGGCGAGCGCCCGCCGTCGGCCATCGCTGGAACGCCGCACCATGCGGATGCTGAAGTGTCGGTCGGATCCAACTCTCTTCCGAGGTTCTTCGGCGGCGCAAGCTTGCCTCAGAATGACACAAAGTAAAAATGTGCCTCCAAAGATGAGGCCGTAATCAGCCGCCCAGTTTCTTTTTCAGGATGTCGTTGATGACTTTAGGGTTGGCCTTGCCGCCCATCGCCTTCATTACCTGGCCGACGAAAAATCCGAACAACTTGTCGCGTCCGCTGCGATATTCCGCGAGCTTGTCCGGCTCCGAGGCGATCACCTTGTCGCAGGCGGCCGCGATCGCGCCCTCATCGGAAACCTGCGCCAGGCCGAGCTCCCCGATGGTTGCCTCGGCGCCTTTGCCCGAGGTGCACATCGCGGCGAACGCGGTCTTCGCGGCATTGAGGCTGACCTTACTTTCCTCGATCATCTTCAGAAGCACGCCGACTTCTTTCGCCGGCGGCACCGCCTCGCTGATGGACTTGCCACTTTCATGCACTACGCGCAGCACCTCGGTCATGATCCAGTTCGCGGCGGCCTTGCGATTCTTCAGGCCGGGCAGCGTCGCCTCGAAATAGTCCGCGACCTCGCGCTCGTCGATGATGACGCCGGCCTCGTAGGCGGTCAGGCCGAACTCGCCGATGTAGCGGGCGCGCTTTGCATCCGGCAGCTCCGGCATTTCAGTCTTCACCTTTTCAACGAGGTCGGGCGGGACGCGCAACGGCGGCAGGTCCGGCTCGGGGAAATAGCGATAGTCGTTGGCGAACTCCTTGGAGCGCATCGGGCGAGTTTCCTCGCGCACCGGATCCCATAGATGAGTTTCCTGCTGCACCTTGCGGCCCGACTCGATGACTTCGATCTGCCGGCCAATCTCGTAATCGACCGCCTTTTCGACGAACCGAAACGAATTGAGATTTTTGATCTCGGTTTTGACGCCAAATTTCTCGGCGCCGCGCTCGCGCACCGAAATGTTGACGTCGCATCGCATGCCGCCCTCGGCCATCCGCGCGTCGGAGACTTCCGCGTAACGAAGCATCGCATGGAGCGCGCGCAGATATGCGCCGGCATCTTCGGCGGTGCGCATGTCGGGCTCGCTGACGATTTCGACCAGCGGCACCCCCGAGCGATTGAGGTCAACCAGCGAACCGTCCGCCTCGTGGATGTTTTTGCCGGCGTCTTCTTCGAGATGGATTCGCGTCAGGCGCACGCGCTTGGTCTCGCCGCTCTTGAGTGCGATCTCGATGTAGCCGCCCTTGCAGATGGGCGTGAGGTACTGGCTGATCTGATAGCCTTTCGGCAAATCTGGATAGAAGTAGCTCTTGCGATCGAAGATCGATTCGCGCGCTATCTCGCAGTGAGCAGCGAGGCCTGCGCGGACCGCGAGCTCGACCGCCTGGCGATTGAGCACCGGCAGTACGCCCGGCATCCCCATGCATCGGGGGCAGACGTTTTCGTTGGGCTGCGCGCCGAACGCCGTCGAGCATCCGCAGAACATCTTCGATTTGGTCGAGAGATGCGCGTGAACTTCGAGGCCGATAACCGCTTCGTATTTTTCTTTATTCAAATCCATAAGAATCCAGGTTCAGATTTTCAGTTCTCGTGGTTTGAGCGCGGCGATTTTCTCGTAGGCGTCGCCGACGCGAAAAATGGT
Organism: uncultured delta proteobacterium; assembly: GCA_963761255.1. Taxonomy (GTDB): domain Bacteria; phylum Desulfobacterota; class Binatia; order Binatales; family Binataceae; genus DATGKG01. The sequence continues at coordinate 1,486,316 of CAVXGH010000002.1, read as the reverse complement.
TTCCTCGCTGAACGGCGCGCCGATGATTTGCAATCCGATCGGCAACCCCTTGTCATCGTAGCCGCAGGGCATCGACATGCCCGGCAGCCCCGCGAGATTTACCGAGATGGTGAAGATGTCCGACAGATACATCGTCAGCGGGTCATCGGTCTTCTCGCCGAGCTTGAATGCGGTGGTGGGCGCGACCGGCGCCATCACCACGTCGCAGGTCTCGAAGGCCTTCTCGAAGTCGCGCCGTATCAGCGTGCGCACCTTTTGTCCCTTCAAATAGTAGGCATCGTAGTAGCCGGCCGAGAGCGCGAAGGTGCCGAGCATGATGCGGCGTTTGACCTCGGCGCCGAAGCCTTGCGCGCGCGATTTTTCATACAGCTCGATGTTGTTGTCGGCGGGCACGCGCAGCCCGAAGCGGATGCCGTCGTAGCGCGAGAGATTCGCCGAGGCTTCCGCCGTCGCGACGAGGTAGTAGGCGGCGACCGCATACGAGGTATGCGGCAATGAGATTTCGACGGTGCGGGCGCCGGCCTTTTCCAGATTGGCGAGCGCCTCGCGGACGGATTTCTCTACTTCGGGTTGCATCCCCTCGACGAAGTATTCCTTCGGCACTCCGATGCGCAGGCCCTTCACGTCGCCGGTGAGCGCGCGCTCGTAATCGGGCACCGGCCGCGCCGAGCACGTCGAATCACTGGCATCGATGCCGGCCAGCGAGCGCAGCATGATGGCCGCGTCGCGCACGGTGCGGCTGAAGGGCCCGACCTGGTCGAGCGATGAGGCATAGGCGATGACGCCATAGCGGCTGACGCGACTGTAAGTGGGCTTGATGCCGACCACGCCGCAAAACGACGCGGGCTCGCGAATCGAGCCCCCGGTGTCGGTGCCCAGCGAGGCGAGGCATTCGTAGGCGGCGACCGCGGCGGCGGAGCCTCCCGAAGATCCACCAGCGACGCGATCGAGGTCATGGGGATTGCGCGTCGGACCGAAGGCGGAATTCTCGGTCGACGAGCCCATCGCGAATTCGTCCATGTTGGCCTTGCCGACGAACACGGCGCCCTCGGCACGGAGCTTCGCGATCACGGTCGCATCGAAGGGCGGAACGAAGTTCTCCAGAATCTTCGATGCGCAAGTCGTCTTCACGCCCCGGGTCGCGTAGATGTCCTTGATGCCGAGTGGAATGCCGCACAGCGGCGGCGCGTCGCCACTCGCGAGGCGCTGATCGGCGGCGTCGGCCTGCGCGAGAGCCTCGCGCTCGGTCACAGTGATGAAGGCATTAAGCTTGGGCTCGACCGCGGCGATACGATCGAGGCATGCGCGCGTGAGGTCGCGCGAGGAGATTTCGCGCTTGCGCAATTTCGCCTGCGCCTCGGCGATAGTCAGTCTGTTCAGGTCGCTCATTATACCGGATCGCTACTCGATGATTTTGGGTACTTTGAAGAAATTGCCCTGGCGCGCGGGCGCGTTGGCGAGCATGTCATCCGGCGCGGGCTGGTTGGTAACGACGTCATCGCGCATCGGCGTGCCGGGCTCTCCGACCTGCGCGGTCGGCGGCACCTTGGTGGTATCCAGCTCGTTCAGCTTTTCGACGTAGCCGAGCATGCTGGACATGTCGTGGACGAGGCGCGCCTCTTCCTCCGCACCGAGCTTCAGTCGCGCCAACAGCGCGACATGCCGCACCTGCTCCAGGGTGATCTTGGATTCAGCCATAGGGGGAGCATGGTAACATTCCTCGGATATCAAGTCAGGAAGGGCGACGCTTGCTCCGACGCGCGAGGACATCTAGCTTCATCCCCCGAGGCGGCGACGATGGGTGTTCGCGTTCGCCCGAAAAGCGGCATCGCCCGCACCATGTATGACCTGCGGATGTGGATTCGCGATACCATTCCGGGAACCGCACGGCGGCTGCCTTACGGCGAGCGCAGCGAGCATCTGGCGGCGCGACATCTGAAGTGGCGCGGCTACAAGATCATCGCGCGGAACTTCAAAGCGGCAGGCGCCGAGATCGATATCATCGTGAAGGATCGCGACACTATCGTGTTTGTCGAAGTGAAGGCGCGCATGAGCGACGCCCTCGGGCCGCCGGAGTTGGCGGTCGATGCGCGCAAGCAGTATCGGATTCGCAAGGCGGCGGAGATTTTTGCGAACCGATATCGGAATGCCGAACGACCGATGCGCTTCGATGTCATCGCGATCGTCGGCGATGGGCGCGGACGCAAGCTGGAACATCGCAAAGATGCTTTCTAAAGGATTACTTTAGATTTCAAGATGCTGGATATTAAACTGATTCGCGAACAGCCCGACCGGGTCCGGACCAAGCTCACGCAAACCGGCGTCGATCCCGGTGAAGTCGAGCGCGTGCTCGAAGCCGATGCGCGCCGGCGCAAACTTCAGCATGAGCTCGATGACAATCGCGCCGGTCGTGCTCGCGAATCGAAGGAACTCGGCAAGGCCTCGCCCGAAGAGCGCGAAAAGAAGCGCGCCGCGATGCGTCAGCTCGGCGAGGATATCTCGACCGGCGAGAAGGAATTGACTGCCCTCGAAGAGGAGTGCGAGCGCCTCCTGCTGATGCTGCCGAATCTGCCCCAGGACTGGGTGCCCGTCGGCAAAGATGAGAGCGAGAACAAGATTACGCGCAGCGAGGGCACCCCGCTTGAGTTCACCTCATTCAAGGCCAAACCGCATTGGGAGATTGGCGAGGCGCTCGGCATCATCGATTTCGAGCGCGGAGTGAAAATTTCCGGCACCCGATTTCATTTCCTGGTCGGCGCGGGCGCGCGATTGGAGCGGGCCCTGATCGCATGGATGCTCGATGTGAAAACGCTGGAGCAGGGTTACCTGGAAGTGGCGCCGCCACTGATGGTCAACCGCGCCGCGGCGATTGGCAGCGCGCATCTGCCGAAATTTGAAGACACGATGTATCGCGACTACCTCGAGGATTTCTACTTCATTCCCACTGCCGAGCTGCCGCTGACCAATATGTATGCGCGCGAGATCCTCGAAGCTGACAAGCTGCCGATTTATCTCACCGCGTACACGCCGTGCTTCCGGCGCGAGAAGATGTCGGCGGGACGTGACGTGCGCGGCATCAAGCGCGGCCATCAGTTCGACAAGGTCGAGATGGTCAAGGTGGTGCATCCTTCCACCTCCGATGAGGAACTCGACAAGCTGGTCGAGAATGCGTGCGAGATCTGCCGGCGCCTGGAAATTCCGTTCCGCGTCATCCAGATGTGTACGGGAGACCTCGGTTTCTCGGCCGCGGGCAAATATGACGTCGAGATGTGGGCGCCGGGTGTCGCGGAGTGGCTGGAGGTTTCGTCGTGCTCCAATTGCACCGACTTCCAGGCACGGCGGGCGCAGATAAGGTTTCGCGAGAAGGGCGGGAAGCCGGACCTGGCGCATACGCTCAATGGGTCCGGTCTTGGACTGCCGCGGACCCTGATTGCGGTGATGGAGAACTATCAGAACGAGGATGGCAGCATCACAATTCCCAAGGTTTTACGGCCCTACATGGGCGGGATGGAGCGAATAAGTAAGCTTTAATCGCGAAATGTTAGCGAGAAGTCCACGGTTTTCCCAAAATCTACGCCTTCACGCCGCTTTGGCCCCTTCGTAACATCCCCGTAACAATCGATTGTTAATATTCGCCATGGAGGATCTCCTTTGGGCGAATTTATGCCTATAGGATCGGCGGGAGAGGCGCGGCTTTCGCGCGAGGCGGCGGTGGCAGAGCAGGCACATACAGCACTTCATAAACCCTCGGTGATTGGTCGCGAGGCGCGGCGCAGCGACTTCGGCGCGCGTCTGTTTGGCGATCGAATTTTCGGCTTGAGCACGCTGGGTCTGGCGCTGATTGTGCTCGTGCTCATCATCGCGTTGGCGATTGTCCTGATTCAGGCGTCGACCTTAACTCTCCGCCAATTCGGATTCCACTTTCTGGTCAGCAGCGACTGGGATCCTGTTAATGATGTTTATGGGGCGCTGCCGTTCATCTGGGGAACCGCGGTTTCATCGGCATTGGCGTTGACGATTGCCGTCCCCTTGAGCCTCGGCGTCGCGCTGTGTCTGAGCGAACTCGCGCCGGTATGGCTCAAGCGCCCGATTGCGTTCCTGGTGGAGTTGCTGGCCGCGATCCCCAGCGTGGTTTACGGCTTGTGGGCTATTTTCGTGTTGGGTCCATGGCTGCGCGATCATATCGAGCCGATTCTTAAAGGCGCACTTGGCTTCCTTCCGTTCTTTCAGGGACCGCGCACCTCGGTGAGCATGTTTTCGGCGGGCGTCATCCTCGCGGTGATGGTCATCCCTTATATTTCCTCGGTCTGCACCGATGTTTTCGCGGTGGTGCCGCAAAGTCAGCGTGAGGCGGCGCTCGCATTGGGCGCGACCAAATGGGAAATGGTGCGCTTGTCGGTGCTTCCGCCTTCGATCTCGGGCGTGGTCGGCGCGATCATCCTCGGGCTGGGGCGGGCGCTGGGAGAAACCATCGCGGTCGCGATGGTGATCGGCAATTCGCCCAACATATCGTTTTCGCTATTCGCGCCGGCGGCGACGCTCGCCAGCGTCATCGCCAATGAGTTCGCCGAAGCCACCACCAACATGTATCAATCAGCCTTGATCGAGCTGGGCCTGGTGCTGATGGCGCTCGCCATCGTGCTGAATATTATGGCGCGGCTGCTGGTGGTCGGCGTGCGACGCCGCGCGGGGGTGCGTTGAGATGGCAGCCACTGCCGCGGCGCTCAGCCGGCACTATCAATACCGCAAGGCCAAGAATCTCGTGATGATGGGGCTGACGATTTTCGCCACTGTCATCACGCTGACGCCGCTATTCCTGGTGCTTGGCTATCTCCTTTACAAAGGAGCCTCGAGCCTGAACCTTGCTTTCTTCACGCGGCTTCCTGCGCCGGTTGGCGAGGTTGGCGGCGGGATGGCGAACGCGATCGTCGGCACCTTCGAGCTGGTAATCCTCGCGGCGCTGATGGGCGTGCCGATCGGAGTGGGTGCGGGAATTTATGTCGCCGAGCATCGCGGAACGCAGCTCGCGAGCGCAATTCGTTTCGCCGCCGACGTGATGATGGGCGTGCCCTCGATCGTGGTCGGCATTTTCGCCTATGCGGTGGTGGTGCGTCCGATGGGCGGTTTCTCGGCGATCGCGGGAGCTGTCGCCCTCGCCACCATCATGATTCCATTGGTGACGAGGACGACTGAGGAGATGGTGCTGCTGGTGCCGCATGAGCTGCGCGAGGCGTCCCTGGCGCTCGGAGTACCGCGATGGCGCACGACGATTTCGGTGGTGGCGCGCACCGCGCTGGGCGGCATCGCCACCGGGGTGATCCTGGCGACCGCGCGCATCGCGGGCGAAACTGCGCCGCTGCTCTTCACCGCATTCGGGAACCATTTTTGGTCGAGTTCGCTGCGTGGACCGATTTCCTCGCTGCCGGTGCAAATTTATACCTACGCGATTTCGCCGTTTGCCGACTGGCAACGGCAGGCATGGGCGGGCGCGCTGGTCCTGACCGCGATCGTTCTCGCATTGGAATTAGGAGTAAGAGCGGTAACGGGAGGCCAGGCCAAGGCGCCGCGCTGACATGGCAGACAAGATCATAGTCAATCATCTGACAGCCTGGTTCGGCGCGGTTAGGGGCGTTCACGACATCAACATGAACATCCAGGATGGCAACATCACGGCGATTATCGGTCCTTCGGGGTGCGGTAAGTCGACCTTCGTGCGCTGCCTCAACCGGATGCATGAGGTGATCGTCGGTGCGCGGGCCGAGGGCGAAGTGCTGCTGGACGATGAGAACATCTACGCGCCGGATGTCGATCCGGTGCAGGTGCGGCGGCGCATCGGGATGGTGTTTCAGAAGCCCACGCCGTTTCCGACCATGTCGATCGAGGACAACGTGGCGGCGGGGCTGAAGCTCAACGGCATCAGCATCAGCCGCTCGGAAAAGGATCAGGTCGTCGAGCGATGCCTCAAGCAGGCGGCGCTGTGGGAAGAGGTGAAGGATCGTTTGCGCGCCGCGGGCGGCAGTCTCTCCGGCGGGCAGCAGCAGCGGCTATGTGTCGCGAGAGCGCTGGCGGTCGAGCCGGAAGTGTTGCTGATGGACGAGCCGTGCTCGGCGCTCGATCCGATTTCGACCGCGCGCATCGAAGAGCTATTGATAGAGCTCAAGGCGAACTACACTATCGTGATAGTGACGCACAATATGCAGCAGGCGGCACGCACGGCGGACATGACCGCCTTTCTCTACGCCGGAGAACTGATCGAATACGGCGAAACCCGGCAAATTTTCACCAACCCCAACCGACGGGAGACAGAAGACTATATAACCGGGCGCTTCGGATGAGCGCCCTGTGAGGGATGTTATGGATCAGCCGCAGCCACTGCATACCAATTTGCGCTACGAAGAGGAGCTTCGTGGCTTGCGCGCGACGCTGCTTAAAATGGGCGGGCTGGTCGAGCGGCAAATCGCCGAGGCCATCGATGCGCTGGTCAATCGCGACACCGAGATGGCCAACGAAGTCATCGCGCGCGACAAGGAAGTGAACAGGATGGACGTCGAGACCGACGAGACCTGCATCCGCCTCCTCGCGCTCCATCAGCCGGCCGGCAGCGATCTGCGCTTCATCACCACTGGCCTGAAGATTACCACCGACCTCGAGCGCATCGGCGACAACGCGGTGAATATCGCGGAGCGGGTCGTCGAGCTCAATGAAGAGCCGCAAATCAAGCCTTACATCGATATCCCGCGGATGGCGTCGATTGCGCAGTCGATGGTGAAGGACAGCATCGACGCCTTCATGCGCCAGGATACCGAACTCGCCGACCAGGTGCGCGAGCGCGACGACGAAGTGGACGGCCTCAATCGGCAGGTCTATCGCGAGCTGCTCAGCTACATGGCGGAGGATCCACGGCTCATCGCGCGCGCGACCCGCATCCTCTTCATATCGAAATATCTCGAGCGGATTGCCGACCATGCGGAAAATATCGCCGAGATGGTGACCTTCATGGTGAAGGGCAAGATGATTAAACACATGGACAAAAAAGAACGGACTCACGAGTGAACAACATGGCAATGGCTGAAGCTGCACAAGCGCAAACAACCAGTCGTGGGCCCCGCCAGAAGGTCCTCATCATCGAGGACGACGCGGACATCCGCGAGCTCATCAAGTTCAACCTCGAGCAGGATGGCTATGCGGTGGAAGAAGCGTCCACCGGCGCCGAGGGCCTCGATCGCATCCGGCGCCGGCAGCCGGACCTGATCCTGCTCGACCTGATGCTGCCGGGGATGCCGGGCCTCGAGATTTGCCGCGTCCTGCGCAGCACCAAGGATACCGCGACCCTCCCGATTCTCATCGTCACGGCGAAGGGCACCGAGGTCGATAAGGTGCTGGGATTGGAGATGGGCGCGGATGACTATGTCGTCAAACCTTTCAGCCCGCGCGAGCTGATTGCGCGCGTCAAGGCGGTGCTGCGGCGCGCGAATCCCGATGTTGCGGCGCCCAAGTCCGGCATCTGGGAGCGCGGCCGCCTCAAGATGGATTTCGACACCTACCAGGTGTTCGTCGACGGCAAACGGCATGAGCTGGCGCTGCGCGAATTCGAGCTGTTGCGCTTCTTCGTCGAGCATCCACTGCGAGTGTATTCGCGCGAGCAGTTGCTCGACCTGGTATGGGGCCGCGACACCTTCGTCGAGCCGCGCACCGTCGACGTTCACGTGCGGCGGCTGCGGCAACATATCGAAAAGGATGACGCCAATCCCGAGTTGATCCTTACCGTCCGCAGCGTCGGATACCGCTTCAATCCCGAGGCGCTTGACTAGGTCGGTTATCCTGCGGATGACGGCCGCCGTGGCGGCCGGATTCCTTCCCCCAGCGCTGGCGTTGGTCATCATGATGGCAACCGGCGTGTTCTCTCCGGGCTGGGCCGTGGTTTCGATCGTGATCGGCGCGACCGCCGGTGGCCTCGCGGCGTGGGGAATTTCCAACTCGATCATCGGGCGCGCCGAACGCATCGAGGCGCTCGCCGCCGCACTCAGGGCGCATCGCGCGCCGATTCATGTCATTCCCGACGATGGCGATGCGATGGCGCATGCCGAGCGTAGCCTGCTCCAGGCGACCGACACGGTCATCGGGGAGATCGGCGCGTTGACCGAGCAGCGCGACGAGCTCGATGCGATCCTGCGCAGCATGACTGAGGCGGTGGTCGTTACTGGTGCGCGCGGCGAGGTCCTTCTCCTCAACGGTCAGGCGCGCAAGACCTTCGCCTTGAGCCTCGAGGCCGACTACAACGGCCGCGACTTCATCGAACTGTGCCGCGATCCGCGGTTGCAGGAATTCGTCGCGAGTTCCACCGGCGCGCTCAATGGTGAGATCGCCGCGGCTGAAGTGCGCTTGCAGAATCCCTCGCCGCGCTATCTCGCAGTCAGCGCCGCGCCGGTGCGACGCGGAAGCGGGATTGGCAGGTCGCGGGTGTTCGTGTTCCACGACATCACGCAACTGAAGACCTACGAGACGATGCGCGCCGACTTTATCGCGAACCTGACGCATGAGATCCGCACGCCGCTCTCGGCCTTGTACGGCTATGCCGAAACCCTCGAACATGGCGTCGAGGATCCGGAGACCGAGAAGCGGTTTTTGGGCATCATCGAGCGGCAGGCCAAGCGCCTCGCGCGCCTGGTTGATGATCTGCTCTCGCTCTCGAACCTCGAACGCGGTCTGACGCCGCTCAAGCTCGAAGCGATCGCGCCCTTGTCGATTCTGGAAGACGCGGCCGAACTGATGCGCGAGCGGGCCGAGCGCGGCGGCATCCATCTGGAAATAGAGACAGCCGGTGAATTGCCGCCAATTCGCGCCGATCGCGACAAGATGCATCAGGTGTTTCTCAACCTCATCGACAACGCGATCAAATACACGCCGCGCGGGGGACGCGTGGCGCTGCGAACGCGTGTGGCGACGCTGCCCAACGGCGGCGGAGGTCATTCGGGCGTCGAGATGATCGTAGCGGACACTGGCGAGGGAATTCCGGCGGCCGACATCCCGCGCCTGACGGAACGCTTCTATCGCGTGGATCGCGCGCGCTCGCGAGATCTGGGCGGCACTGGCCTCGGACTGGCGATTGTCAAGCACATCGTCCAGCTGCATCAGGGAACGCTGGGCATCGAAAGCCGCATCGGCGAAGGCACCACGGTGACAGTCTCGCTGCCGATTCTTTCGAGTTAGAGCTTCACGCGTTCGCTTCGAAGTCGCCGCCAAACCGCCTCAATCGAGTAAATTTAGCCTAATTCGTTCATCATCGGTTGCCGCGCTTGCGCTGCCCGATCATCCGGCGTTAGCTTACCGCCTACATCAAAATGTCACTAGATATAAGCCAAGAGTGACCGATTCAGATGCCGATAAGTGCCGAGTCAATGACGGAATATTGCCTAGTTTCGATCGCCGCCGCGGGCTTCGCCTTCGCGCTGACCCCATGCTTCCGCATCGTCGCGTTTCGTATCGGCGCCATCGACCATCCGGGTGAGCGGCGCGTGCATCAGGTTGCAATGCCACGCCTGGGCGGTCCCGTGATTTTGCTCGCGATGGTCGCTTCGATGGTGCTTGCTTCCTTGCCCGACGAACATCTCGCCGTGGTTTTCGGCTCGGATGCGCATCGGAAGGCATGGCTTGCGGCAGGAGCGTTGACGATCACCTGCCTTGGCGCGATGGACGATGTTCATGCGCTATCACCTCGGACTAAACTGCTGGTGGAAGCGGCAGTGGCGCTGGCGGTGGCATTCGGAGGTTTTCGCTTCGAGCACTTCGGAGGATATCCGCTGAAGTTCCTGTCGTTTCCTCTGACGGTGGTGTTCGTGGTCGCGGCGACCAACGCGTTCAACCTGGTTGACGGCCTCGATGGGCTCGCGGTGGGACTCTCGCTCATCATCGGTGCGACGCTGATCTTGCTGGGACGGGGCGGCCGCGACGCCGTGATGCTGGTTGCGCTGTGCGGAGCGCTGATGGGATTTCTCCCGTACAATCGGCATCCGGCGCGAATCTTTCTTGGCGATTCCGGAGCGCTGCTGCTCGGCTTTTTGATTGGCATCGGCGCGGTTTCGAGTTCGCATCAATTGTCCGGCGCCGACGCGCTGTTAGCACCTGCGGTGGCCCTCGGACTTCCGATGCTGGAACTGCTGCTCACCGCGACTCGCCGCATGCTGCGGGCTAAACCGCTCTTCACCGCGGACCGCGATCACATTCATCATCGCCTGCTCGCCATGGGCATCGGACAGCGCAAGGCGGTGCTGATCCTCTATACGGTCGGTGCGGGTTTCTGCGTGATTGCGCTGATGCTACCGCACCTCAATGACAGCCTGAAATTTGCGCTGCTCGCAACGGTGACCGCCTACGCGCTCATCGGGGCGCGCATGCTCGGGTACCACCGCGAGTTGCAGCCGCTACGCACCCGGCTCGCGCCGGCGCTGATGCCGATCGAAAGCGTCGAGCCGGCGCGGCTTCAGATCCACACCCTGGAACCTTGACAGCGCGGCGCGGCGGACGCGATAACCGCCCCATGGCTACTATCAAAGTTGAACGCGCGCTGAATCTCGGCGTCCCGTACACGCCCGATATGCAGCAAGGCAAGAAAGCTGAGCCGACCTGGTCGACTCTGCGGGATCAAGTCCGCGAGGCCGAGGCGCTTGGATATGACACCGCGATGGCGGTGGAGACCCAGGATGATCCGTACTTGATCCTCGCGATCGCCGCGCAGGAGCCGGCGCGCATCGAGCTCGGCACCGGCATCGCGCTCGCCTTCACCAAGAGCCCGGTTGCGACCGCCTATACCGCATGGGATCTGCAGCGCATGAGCGGCGGACGGCTCGTGCTCGGCCTTGGTTCGCAGGTCAAGGGCCATGTGATGAGGCGCTTCGGGATGCCGTGGAGCAAGCCCGCGCAGCGCATGAAGGATTATGTCGGGGCGATGCGCGCGGTGTGGAATAGCTGGCAAACCGGCGCGCCGCTGGACTTTCGCAGCGAGCACTACAATTTATCGCTGATGACGCCGAACTTCGCGCCACCGCCAGTGAGCAATCCGCATATTCCGGTGCTCATTGCTGCGGTGCAGGAGCGGATGCTGCAAGTGGCGGGCGAGGTCTGCGAGGGCGTGCGGCTGCATGGGATCGTGACGCGCAAATATCTCGATCAGATCGCGTTTCCCAATTTGAAAAAGGGCTTCGCGAAAAGCGGGCGACCGCAATCCGAATGGGAAAATTACCAGATCGGCGGCGGAGGCTTCCTCTGCTCCGCGCCTAACAAGGACGCGCTCGCGAAGGCGGTCGAGGGGCTCAAATCAACTATCGCGTTTTACGGCTCGACGCGCTCGTACCGGTCCAGTTTCGAGCTCGACGGATGGGGCGACACCGCCGACCATCTGCATAAGCTTTCGGTGCAGCAGAAATGGCGCGAGATGGCGCAATTGGTGAGCGAAGACATGGTGCACGCGTTCGCGGCGGTCGGGACCTATGACGAGATTGCTTCGGTGATCAAGAAACGCTTTGCCGGCGTCAATCGCTTGAGCTTCGATATGCCGGTGCGAAACGATCATGATCGCGGCGTGCTGAAGGAGATTGTGCAGGACCTCAAGCGTCCGTAGCTTTGCGCATTCGCAGGCGAAAAAAAACGAGGCGATCTCCGCAAGCGGATCGCCTCGTGGCAAATTGCGGTTAATGGCCGGCGTTCATCATCGAGGTCGGATTGAAGAACCCCGGATCGACGACACCCATATCGATATACCAGCACTCGCGTTCCGGCGAATGGCGCCCCGGCATGTAGACCACCGTGGAGGCCCGGTCCTGGACGTTGGAGTCGACCAAACCGAGCTGAAAGATTCGTTTGTACGGATAGATGGCGACCTGCGCATCCGGCACCGGACGATCGCGGTAGGTATTGAACAGCACCAGCGTCTTCCAGAGCTTGCCGTCGTCGCCGTACTGGTCCGACGCCGTGATCAGCCATCCTTCGGAATCGATATAGAAAATACGTTTGGGAATCCCAAAGTGGTGCCCCGGTTTTTCGGTCGCCTCGACAATGTACATGTGGCGCATTTCCCAATCTTCCGGACAGATTGTCAGCCCGCCGTCGGAAGGGCAGGGCTGTTCCGGAGAAAACTTCGCATGCACGCAGGCGAGCATCTGCTTCTCGCCGAGGTATTTGTAAGTAAAGTCCTCGATCTTGGCCGCGAAGCCGAAGTAGGAATCCGGATCGATGGTGCTGGTATTGGAGGATCCTCCGGAAACTCCGACGCCCGCGCCACCGTAGCCGCCGCCCCCGCCGCCACCGGAGAACCCAGGCAGGCCACCGATCGCATCGGCGAGAATTTCCGGCGATTGACGGCGAATTCGTCGCGCCTGCGGATTGAACACCCAGGAATTATCTTCGATGTTCGGATTCATGCTGCGGTCGCGGATCAAGCCATAGCCGCGCAACCCCGCAGGCTCGAGAAACGGGTAAAACGCGAATTTGTATCGGATTCCGCTGGCGGCGAAATCGGGGCTGGTCGGCACCGGTGGAACTTCGATGCGCCCGACGTTGTTGTAGAAGGCGAAATGCCCGACGGTGAAATAGCTGAGCGGCTCGAGGTCCTTCGATCCGCCGACATAGCTGGCGATTTCCGGGAACCTCAGGTCCATGTCATCGGTGTAAAGCGGCCGGAAACTGAAATTCCACATCAGCTTGGTCGCCATCTGTGGGTCGTTGGGATCGAGCAACGGAAACGGCTGCCCCGCGACATAGTTGTGAAGCGTGCCGTCGGGATTGAGGGACACCTGCGGCGAATATTTTTCGGTCGCGCTCTTAAACGGCGGAGGCCAATCGAGCTTGCTGGTGGCCACGATGTTCAGTCGCATCCCTTGCTGGACCAGCACATAGTTTCCCGGACTCAGAAGATCCTTTACCAGAGATGCGTTATCCTTAGTGATGAGATCGCCAGGCTTCACCGCCGCCGCGGCCGAGGCGACCGGCAGGAGGCAGGCGGCCAGCAAGATGAGCGCAACAGTGCGCAACTTAAGCATCAAACTCCTCCGAGATCCGTTAAAGTCTGCCTATCGTACAGTAGGTAGGTGTCAACAGTAAATGCTCTTTTACCATTTCCACCATTCCGCTAACAAATCAAGACGAAGACTGCTCGTGGAGAACTAAACAAATGCGAAACGCACTCGCCGCCACGGTACTTCTGCTCGGGACAATTCTTCTCGGCGCCGCACCGAACGCCGCCGCGCAGAACCTTCCCGCGATGGGTCCGCCGATTCCGGTCACTGCGATCGTCATGAAGCCCGCCCCCGGAGACACTTACGGCGGCAAGCAGACGGTGACGATGGGGGTGGGCGACAAAGTCTTCAAATTCATCCTCAAGGACGGCTTCACCAACAGCCTCAAAACTCGCTGGCCCGACATCTGGCAATATGTCGAGCAATACAACCCCAACTTCGTGGTCCAGGGACAGAATGCGGAAACCTTCGCCAAGATTCAGCCGGGACAGACGATGAGGATTCAGGGAATGTTTGCGCCGCTGGACCGGACCTTCGAAGTGACCTCGGTCGAAGAAGGTGGCAGCGGGGAGCAGCACTACTAACCGGCGCGACTATCCCGGAAAGAGTTCGCGCAGCGCGGTTTCCCGATAATCGAAGATCTGGCGCAAGCTGCCGGCCACCAGCAGTCGATAGGCGATCTCGCCGAGCGGCCCCAGCGGCATCGCGAATTCAACCTGGTCGCGGATCTCGGTGTGCGTCGCATCCACTTCACAAAAACTGTGGGTGTGCCGCCAGCTCGCGTACGGTCCCTTATCCTGCACATCGACGAAGCGCGTCGGCGGCTCGACAGTTTCGATGCGCGTCCGCCATTTCACCGGCAGCCCCCAAAGGCGCAGGCGGTACTCGAGGACGGTGCCGGGGGAAACCTTGCCGGGCGGCGGCTTGAGGAACTGGAAGTGGACGATATCGGGAGTGAGGCGCTCGAGGTTGCGCGGGTTGGAGAAAAACTCGAAAGCCTCGTCGATCGAAATCGGCACCACTTGCGTTCGTTCGAGCTTATGAATCCTCACCTCGATCAGTCTATCATGATGTCACGACGCGCCCTGGAGGTTCCTCAAGCATGATTCGCGTGATGTATCGCTGGACCATCAAGCCCGGACACGAAGCCGAATTCATTCGCAACTGGGATGCGGGCACGCGACGAATCCGGCAGGAATGCGAGGGTTCCTACGGCAGCATGATGCTGCGCAGCGTGAAGAATCGGGAACACTTCTACGGGATCGGGCGGTGGGAAAGCCGCGCGGCGTGGGACGCCGCACAACCCGCGATCATCGCGATGAAGCTGACCGGGCCGCTGCCCGAGACGGTGCGTTTTTTCGACGAGATGGACGAGCTGACGCTGGCCTCGAAACCGGCCAAATCGTCGAGCTAAGCGGTGGTGGGTGAGTTTGAATCGCCGGCATCTTGAAAAATCCATGCGCTCGCGATCCGGCTGTGCGATAATGGTCGCATGGCGGAACGACGCAGGAAACGCCCGCGCGATCCTCTTGCGCTTGCGAAGATGATCGGCGATATCGCTACCGGACAGACCTCGGATACCGAGCCGGACACGCGAAATCAGGCCGCCGTGGAATTGGGTCGATTGGGCGGAAAGCGCGGCGGGCGAGCGAGGGCGGACAAAATGACCCCCGAACGGCGTCGGGAAATCGCTCAGAAGGCAGCGAAACACCGTTGGTCAAAGTGACCAATTGGTTTTTATACGGTTGCCACGAACTCGTTTCGTAGCTTGAGATATAACTCGTAGGCTTGTTTGGTCGCAGGGTCATTTTCCTCTTCAGGTTTCAATGGCGGTGGTTCAACGGGGAGTAAATCTTTCCGAATCGGAATTTTCGCTCCCACTGATGCTTCTGCGGCCTCGACTTGGAACCGTAACCAAAAAAGTGCCAATTTCGCTTGAGGCCAAGGGATGGTGACCGCAAGCTGCTGCTTTACTGTGGTGGTTGGTTGGGCCGCTTGATCGATCTGCCCCAAAATTAACTTTATGTCCCAAGCGCTCGATTCGTAGAGCACGCTATTCGCATAGTAAGTGGTGAAGTTTTCGGCCCGCTCATATTTTATCGGTGGTGGATTGATCTCGGCTACTTCGTTCGTCGCGCTCATCTGCTTGCTCCGACTTTAGATAGAATGTTTTGGAATTCGTCAGTTTCTTCTTGGTGTGGCTTTTTCCGAGCCTGAGCCAAATCAATGACCTTAGCGGCGCTGGATCCCCCGCCAACGTTTGGCTTAGGAGACAATAAACGTGCTGCGCCAGAAGCTCGTTCTTGTTCCGCAACCATCCTGGCCCATGGCGGATTGGCCTTCCATTCGGCAAGCACCTTGGTGATTAACTTGGTGGTTGTCTCTTCCAGCCGCACATCTTCGACCTGTTGGTCGGACCTTATTGTTTTCTCAATCGGGGTGAATGGAAATGCGTCGAAGTCCATCGCCAATCCCGCCATAAGGTCGCTGATAGAATCGAGTGTGAGATTGCTGGCTGTGCCGAGCCATCGCGTGATTTGCGCCCGCGTCCGGCCAATGCGATCGGCTAAATCCTTCTGTTTCAGGCCGCGTTCCTTTGCGCGCAGTAAAAATGCGTCAAGGATTGCGGTGTGCAACCGATGTCGCAATCGTTCGCGAAAATAGACTAGCTGGTCCTCTGGAATTTGCTCCCATTTAAGGATTTCCGACAGTAAGGACATTTGTTCCGGAGAGATAGTCACTTGCGATTCTCCCATAGATCGGCGATCGGTTAGCAAAAGAGGTCTGCCAGTCCGTTTGGCATCTAACGATCTCATGCGAATAGTTGATCCCCGCTCGATTGACCGGTCCGGTAAGCGCGACAAATTTGTCAATTTGAGCAAAGCGGCCAAAAACCCGTAGCTGAGAGCCTTTTCGTATTTTGAATTCCCATACTTCAACACTTCCGGGTGAAAGGCGCTTCATGTCCGTCGCCTTGATCTGACGTCGAAACGCAACCGCGATAGTTTGTCCAGAAATAAAAGCGTCGAATAGTGCTCGCAATCTTTTCTGATCTGCGCTTGTGGTGGCGAGAAACCGATAAAGCGTTGATGAAGCATAGATGGGTCGTTTAATTGGTGCTCGCCAATCAAGCGGCACGACCGGAACCAACAACCCATCCTCGCAGAACCGCTCGATCTCCTCGTCAGTTAACATATAAGTTACCTAACGCACCTTTGCAAGAAGGCGAGGAGATAATTCGCACCTGACATGACTCATATGCTTGACCGAATAAGTAAATGGTCTAGTCTAAGGAGCGTGAACAAGCTTCCTGCCGCCAAACGCGCGCAAATCCTCGGAATGATGGTCGAAGGCGTCTCCATCCGCGCAATCTCCCACATGAGTGGCGCGAGCAAAAACACGATAGTCAAGTTGTTAGCTGATGTTGGCCAAGCGTGTTTTGAATTTCAGGATCGCACTCTTGTTAACCTACCCTGCAAGCACCTGCAAGCCGATGAAATTTGGAGTTTTGTCTACCCGAAACAGAAGAACGTCGCGCAAGAAATCCGCGGGAAGTTTGGCGTCGGCGATGTATGGACTTGGACGACACTTTGCGCGGATACGAAGCTGGTTCCTTCATGGTATGTCGGGACACGCGATGCGGACGCTGCCTATCGATTTATGAGCGATCTGGCGAGCCGGCTGACGAGCCGAATCCAGTTAACGACTGATGCCCATCACGCGTATCTGAGCGCCGTAGATGCGGCATTTGCCAGTGACATCGATTACGCCATGCTGGTTAAGAAATACGGGATCGCGCTGGAAGCTGAAAAGCGGGACAGCCCGCCTGGCTGCCTGGACGCGAACCGTCAACTCATTCGCGGGCGTCCTGATCCCGGCCATATCAACGCGTCCCATGTCGAGCGCCAGAATGTCAGTATGAGAACGGGCATCCGGCGCTTCACGTGCTTGACGAACGCGTTTTCAAAGAAGCTGGAAAACCACATTCACGCACTCTCGATTTACTTCATGCACTACAATTTTGTGCGCATCCATCAGGCGCTGCGATCCACGCCAGCGATGGAAGCCAGGGTGACCGAGAAGCTATGGTCGCTCGAGGACATGGTCGCGCTAGTGGACGAATGGGAAGCCAATCAGAAGGCGAATGAAGAGGGAGAATCAAACTGACCCAGTACCAGCTGAGCAGCCCAATTGTACCGTCGGGCGCGGGTGATATACGCTCTAGCAAACCCACAACAATCGGCGGCAATGCGGCGGCAATCGATGCCGGTACGCATTCGGCACCGCCGGAATGGAAGGCCGTGAAGAAACTTACCGGAGCTCAAATCGCTATCGAGACCCTGATCGCCGAAGGCGTTGACGTAATTTTCGGCTACCCCGGAGGCGCCATTCTGCCCACCTACGATGCGCTGCTCGATTCGAAGATCAAGCACATCCTGGTGCGTCACGAGCAAGGCGCGACGCATATGGCGGAAGGCTATGCGCGGGTCAGCGGACGGCCTGGCGTGGTGCTGGTGACCTCGGGACCGGGCGCGACCAACGCCGTGACCGGCATCGCCGACGCGTACATGGATTCGACTCCGATGGTGGTGCTGACCGGGCAGGTGCCGACCAGCATGATCGGCAACGATGCGTTCCAGGAAGTTGACATTGTCGGCATTACGCGGCCATGCACGAAGCATAACTTCCTGGTGAAGGAAGTTGCCGATATTTCGCGCGTCATTCGCGAGGCTTTTTTCATCGCAGGCAGCGGGCGTCCCGGGCCGGTCCTGGTTGATCTGCCGAAGGATGTGCAGCAGGCCGAGCATGCCTTCAAATTGAGTGATAAAGCCGACCTACGCGGCTATAAACCCACCTTCAAGGGCAATCCGCGGCAGATCGAGCGCGCTATCGAGGCCATCGAGAAGAGCGAAAAGCCGCTCTTCTATGTCGGCGGCGGCGTGCAGTGGTCGGGCGCCGCGCCGGAACTGATGCAGCTGGTCAAAGGCCTCGGCATTCCGGTGACCGAAACACTGATGGCGCTGGGGTCGATTCCAGCCACCGATTCATTGCGCCTCGGGATGCTCGGCATGCACGGCTCGTATGGCACCAATACCGCGGTCTGCAACACCGATTGCCTGATTGCGGTGGGCGCGCGCTTCGATGACCGGGTGACGGGGCGCATCAAGGATTTTGCGCCGAAGGCCGAGAGCATCATTCACATCGATATCGACCCCTCGTCAATATCGAAAAACGTCAAAGTTGATGTTCCTATCGTTGGCGACATCAAGAGTGTGCTCACCGATATGCTTGAAGCGGTGAAGAGTCACGAGAGCATCGGCAAGCGGCGCGCGGTCTGGGCCAAGTGGCATCAGCAGATCCTGAAGTGGCAAAAAGACAAGCCGCTGTATGAGAATATCAAGCGGGGGGAGAACATCAGCCCTCAGCACGTCATCGAAGAAATGGCGAATCTGACCAAAGGGGACGCCATTGTAGCAACTGACGTCGGGCAACATCAGATGTGGGTCGCCCAGATGTTTCCCTTCCTCAAAGCGCGCTCATGGCTGACCTCGGGAGGTTTGGGCACGATGGGTTATGGGCTGCCGGCTGGA
The DNA here is from genome assembly GCA_963761255.1 of uncultured delta proteobacterium. GTDB lineage: Bacteria > Desulfobacterota > Binatia > Binatales > Binataceae > DATGKG01. The sequence continues at coordinate 1,467,715 of CAVXGH010000002.1, read as the reverse complement.
ATCGGCGCCACGTTTGCCGCGCCCGATCGCAAGGTGGTGGTGGTCTCCGGCGATGGCTCCATCCAGATGAACATCCAGGAACTCGGCACCGCGGTGCAGTACAACGTCGACATCAAGGTCATCATCCTCAACAACTATTTCCTCGGGATGGTGCGGCAATGGCAGGAGCGCTTCTATCAGGAGCGCTATTCATATTCGGCAATGTCGGTGCCGAACTTCGTCAAGCTCGCGGACGCGTACGGCGCGCACGGCTTCCGCGTCGAGAAGACGAAAGACCTCGCCAAGACGATGAAAGAAGCCTTCGCGACCCCAGGCCCGGTGCTCATCGACGTCGTGATCCCGAAGGAGGAAGCGGTGATGCCGATGATTCCTCCCGGCGGCGGCATGTCCGAGATGCTGTTCGCGTAACGAGGGATAAGGATGGTGAACGGCCGCGACGATTACGGCGCCGGCGTTGGCACATTGTTCTTGGAGTGCGCTTCCAGGTTGCCTCCGTTCACAACTAGAGACGGCGGTTATTTTCCCCCGTCGATCCGCGTCAGGGTTAATACCGGGATCTCGCGCGGGGTCTTCTTCTGATAATCCGCGAAGAGCGGCATCAGCTTGGCCGTCGCGGCGAACAGGCGATCTCGCTCGGGGCCATGGACTTGCATAGCTTTCGCCGCAAACTTTTCGGTGCCGACCTCGACGGTCACCTCGGGATTCGCAACCAGATTGTGATACCAGGGCGGATTTTGCGGCGCGCCGCCGTAGGAGGCGATTATCACGAGGCGATCGCCATCGCGCGAGTAGCACACCGGACGCACCAGGGTGCGGCCCGTTTTGGCGCCGGTCATCGTCAGCAACAAGACCGGCATCGCTTCCAGCGGACCGCCGACCTTGCCCTGATTCGCGCGAAATTCCTTGATGACTGACTGATTGAGTTCGTCAACGGCACGGGGATCCGCGATCAGCCGGTCAGTATTTCCGTCGCGGACTAATTCGCGCGCCTGCGCGCTGGAGATTTGCTCAGGTTTGTTGGCCATGTGATGCCTCGGTTGTTGGAATGGTTGCGGACCAGGCAACCATCCTATCTCCACGAATTGCCGCCGTTCAATTAGCGCCGCGAATTCGGCCGGCATCGAGGCTCAAGACTTCGCGGTTATCCGCGCGAAGCCTATGGCGTCGGTGCCGGGGTGGCGACGTTGTTCTGCACGCCCCACAGGAAATCCGTTTTGGTCTGGCCGCTGAACAGATACGGATCGCCGGGATTTACCACTCCATCCGCGACATAGCCGGGATTGACCGATCCCGAGGGCGCACTCGCCGGCGGAATCGCGGGCCATACCGCCGCGCGATGACAACTGATGCAGTTGCTCTCGGTTCCAAGTTGCCCCGGATACACGAAGGTGCTGTTGCCGAACCCGGTTTCGAGAAATGGATTGAAGCACAGCGTCGGGAGCGAGGTCGGACTGTTGAGGCCGTCCGCGGTGTACGAATACGACACCGCAGTCTGATAGTGGTTAAACGGCGGCTTGATCTTCGACTTGATCGGCGCCGGAATCTGCGGCGTATCCAGCGTCCACCAGAAGGTCTGCCAGGTCCACGTCGGCACTTCGCGGGTCGCGACATGCATCGCCACCAGGATCGCGTAATCACCCGGTGCGAAACCGCTCTGGCTTAGCGGGTTGTTCGGAAACAGCGTGGCGCCATTGAGCGGATCGTTGCTCGCGATGAAGTCCGCCGGCGTCAAGGGAAAATGATAGAAGTCATCCACCGAGACCACCGGATGACCATCGTTCTGCTGCCGCTTGAACGCCGCAGGATCGGTGCCCGGCGGCACCACCCATAGCCAATCGGTCCAACTTCCATATTGCGGCGTGGTCGGCGTGTTGCTGTTAGTCGGTCCCGTCCAATACTGAAGCTGAGTCGCCTGATTGGCGTATGCGAACAGATAGGTCGGCTTGATGGCGACGGAGGTGTCGGGGAAATTTTGCAGGCTCTGATTCGTCAGTGGCGTGTTGCCCCATTCATTGTTGATGTTATTCAGCACGGTCGGGCTGTAGTACTGATTCGCCTGCACCTGTTGATAGACATCGTTGTCGTATTGGACGGTGACGGTGACCGGATTCTGACTCCCGGGTAGCGGAGTGGCCGTCGGTGCGCCCGCCGGTTCTGCTGGCGGCGCGAAGCGATTGGTCGGCACATGCGGCCGGCTGAAGCGCACTCCCAGTCCGTTGGTGATGGCTTGCGCCGAGGGCGCAGGTTGCGGTGGCGAGAAAGTATCCTCCTGTGGCCACCACGTCATGAAGACTGGCGCATCGGCCCCGCGAAAGGTTTCCCGACTCAGGCTCGAAAGCGCTCCCCATAGCCGCCAGGCATGAAATGTCATCGCCTCGGTGTTGCGCTGATCGATCCATCTGGTGATGGTTCTCGAATTCTCGAACTCGAACCATTCCGGAAATGTGGTCGGATGCAGTCCCCACGAGGTCGTCCCGGCGGACACCGACGGGCGCGACCCGGATGCCTCGGGGACCTGGCTGCGCGCGATTGCGGAGATCGAGACCAGGGTTGCAAAAATTACTGCGAAGACCAAATACGAGCGAAAGCCAAGCCTGCGGCCCATTCGATAGCACCCCCCAGTGCTGGGAAGTTGCGGGAGCAAAGCTTGCGCCAAAGTCATCCGGCTCGTTTGGCGACCTTAGCCTAACGAAACATGTTGTAATCTTTTAGAACCGATTGTTCGGACGTTCAGTTATGCCGGGCGATTGTCAGCACTCTGTTGCATCGATGCCATGCGCGAGCTTTCGGCGTCATTGTGGTAAGAAAAGTTACAACTCGTCCCTCAACAGGAGTGCAACATGGCGCGTTTGTCGTATCTCAATCGTGAGGATCTTTCCGAAGCCGACCGCGAAATTTTCGACCGCCTGGTCAAGGAGCGCAAAACCCCCGTCGGCAACATCTTTCGCATGCTCGCCCACACCCCGAATCTGCTGCGCCGCTTCCTCACTCTCGGCGGCGAGCTTCGCAACGGCACCGCGCTCGACCCCAAGCTGCGTGAGCTAGCGCTGATGACGGTGGGACGCCTGACCGGCGCCGAGTACGAGTTCACCCATCATTGGAACCTCGCGCGGCGGGTTGGGGTTTCGCGCGAGCAGCTCGAGCATCTCGCTGATTTCGAAACTTCGTCGCTCTTCAATGAGCAGGAGCGCCTGGTGCAACGATACGCGCTCGAGGCCACCCTGAACGTAAAGGTGACCGACGCGACCTTCGATGCTTTGCATAAAGCGCTCGACACTCGCCGCCTGATGGAAGTCGTACAGAATGTAGCCTTCTATAACATGGTGGTCCGGATTCTGGTTCCGCTCGGCGTCGAAGTCGAGCCCGGCGTCACGAAACTTTGATTAGAAGCGCTTCTCATTCGGTAAGCGCCTCTTATCCTTGACAGCAGCCCAGATACGATGCGATGCGTGGGGCAACAGCGTCGGCGGCGCGCGATCGAGTTTTCGAAGGCGTACGTGAAATGACGCGAGGAGGAGGGAGTCTCATGCCGGAATATGACCTCGTCATCAAGGACGGGATGGTTATCGATGGAACGCGGATGCCGCGCTTTCGTGCCGATATCGGAATCAAAAATGGGCGCATCGCAAAGATCGGAAGGCTGCGCGCGAGCGATGCCGCCAAAAACGTTGATGCCTCGGGTCATATCGTCGCGCCGGGATTCGTCGACCTCCATACCCACTACGATGCGCAACTTTTCTGGGATCCCTACTGCTCGATTTCAAGCTGGCATGGCGTCACCTCGATCGTGATCGGCAACTGCGGCTTCGGCTTCGCGCCGGTGAAACCGGAATTTCGCGAGCGCGCGATGCTCACGATGACTCGCGTCGAGGCCATTCCGTATGCCTCGATGAAAGCCGGCATGCCGTGGGATTGGACCACCTTTCCGGAATTCCTCGACAGCATCGATCGCCGGCCCAAGGCGGTGAACATCCTGCCGTACGTTTCGGTGTCGCCGCTGCTCACCTATGTGATGGGCATGGAGGAGGCGAAGAATCGTCCGCCAACCGAGCAGGAGGAGCGCGAGATTTGCCGCCTCCTTGACGAGGCGATGGATGCCGGTGCGTGCGGATGGTCCGCGCAGCGGCTCGACCCGAGGGGTCCCGCCTGCGTGCAGCGTGACTACGACGGCACGCCGATGGTGTCCGATCTGATGACCGACGACACCTGCTATGCGCTCGCGCGCGTCCTCGGCCGCCGCAACGAGGGCTTCATGCAGATGACGCTGGTTTCCGCCGATCCGAGTAAGGATCCGGCGCATTTCGAGAAGCTTGCCGACATCAGCGGGCGCCCGATTCTGTTCAACGTGGTACAGCCGCGCGACTCGATGCCGTTTATCCATCGCGGCACTATCGCATGGCTCGATTCATGCCGCGAGCGCGGGCTGCGCGTCTACGGTCAGGCGGTCACCAGCGACACCAACATGACTTTCAGTTTCACCGATTGGAATCTGTTCGACGAATGCCAGGCCTGGTGCGAGGCGACTACCGGCACGACTGCCGAGCGCAAAGCCAAGCTGGGCGACCCTGCCCGCCGCGAGGCCCTGCGATCTCAGGTTCCGCGTATCATCACCGAGGAATTCGACAAGATCTTCATCACCGGCGTCACCCGCGAAGACATGAAGAAGTATGAAGGCCTGACGCTGCGTGAGGCGGCGGAGAAAGAGGGCAAGCATCCGGTGGATGTGATGCTCGACCTCGCGGTGGCCGACGATCTGCGGACCGAGTTCTACGCCCCCGGACCGAATCAGAACATGGCCTACATGAAAGAGATGCTCGACTGTCCGTGGCTGATTCCCGGCGTCTCCGATGGCGGCGCGCACACCAAGTTTTTCACCGGCGGACGCTATCCGACCGAGTTCCTGACCAAGCTGGTGCGCGAGCATCAGATGTTGTCGCTCGAAGAAGCGCATTGGCGGCTCTCGACGCTGCCCTCGCTGTGCGCGGGCTTCCGCGATCGCGGCACCCTGCGCGAGGGCGCGCCGGCCGACATCGTCGTTTACGACTACGACAAGCTGGAGATGGGTCCGATGGAAATCGCGCACGACTTCCCGGGCGGCGAATGGCGTCGCGTGCAGAAGGCCGACGGCTATCGCTATCTGTTCGTCAACGGCCAGATGACGATGGAAGACGGGCGCGAGACCGGCAACATGTCGGGCCGCCTGCTGCGTCACGGCGCCGCCTGATCGCTTTTCGATACTGACGATGAAAGCCCGTCGGGAATTTCCGGCGGGCTTTTTCTTTCAGTTGCATTGGCGCCTCAGCGCAGAGTAATCAGCAGGCGAGGGCGGGGAATGATCAAAGCGATTTACTTCATCAAACGAAAACCCGGCATGGCGCTCGAGGACTTCCGCAAATACTGGCTCGAAGAGCACGCCGCGCTGGTGCTCAAGGTTCCGGGCCTCGTGAAATATGTGCAATCGCACACGATGGATTCCGGATATCGCAAGCTCGAGCCGATTTTCGATGGCATGGCGGCGCTGTGGTACGAAAACCTCGACGATATGCGCAAGACCGCGAACACGCCGATCAGCGCGGCGACGCTCGCCGACGACGAGAAGTTCCTCGACATGTCGAAGTTCGCCTTCATCCTGACGAAGGAGCGCGTGCAGAAAGAAAATCCCATCGAGGCCGGCATGCCGAAGATGGTCGCGTTCCTGAAAAAGCGTCCTGAACTTTCGGTGGAGCAGTTCCAGGCGCATTGGAACTCACCGCACGGAAAACTCGGCGCGGCGGTGCCCGGTGGGCGCCGCTATGTGCAATCGCATCCGCTGATGTCGTCTTATCAGAAGGGAAGGACGCCGCTATGGGATGGCGTCGCGGAAGTCTGGTTCGATAGCAATGAGGCGATGCGCTCCAACGCCAGCACGCCGCAATACAAAGCGGTGCTCGCCGATGAGCCGAACTTCCTCGCGGAGAATGCGAAGTTCATCATCACCACCGAGCGCGTCATTTTGTAGCACGCTGTTCCGATCTGTCATCCCGAGCGAGGCTGCCGAGTCGAGGGACCTCCGCGAAGCGATTCGACGATGCGCAAACCCATCCCTGAATTCTTTGACGAAGGGATCGATCTCTTCAACGAAGGCAAATTCTTCGAATGCCACGAGGCATGGGAGGAAGTCTGGAAGCGCAGCTCAGGTGACGAGAAACTTTTCTACCAGGGAATCATCCAAGCCGCCGTCGCCATCCTGCACGCGCAACGAGGCAACCTGACCGGCGCCGCATCGATGTACGCGAAAGCGTCAGCGAAATTGGACCATCTGCCATCGGAGCACATGGGCCTCGCGCTGGGCGATCTGCGCGATGCGCTGATGGATTTCTTCGCGATTGCGCTCAATGGCGGTGCGATTCCGCCGTTGCCGAAACTCCGCCGGATCTAGAAGGGGATGTCTTCGTCATCGATGGGTGCGCTCGGCATGTCGGCGCCCCCACCCGCGCTACTCGCGCCCGCTCCCGCATAGTCGCCGCCGCCTTCGCCACGTCCGCCGATGAACTGCATCTCGCTCATGATGATCTCGGTGCGCTGACGCTTGCCGCTGCCGTCTTTCGCTTCCCATTGGCGGGTCTGCAGGCGGCCTTCGAGGTAGATTTGTTTGCCCTTGCGCAGGTATTTCTCGGCGAGGTCGGCAAGGCGGTCGAACGCGACGATATTGTGCCATTCGGTCGTCTCGCCGGTTTTGCGTTTCATGCTGGTCGCGAGGGAAAAATTGGCGACCTTCATTCCAGTCGGGAGGTGACGCACCTCGGGGTCGCGTCCCAGGTTTCCTACCAAAATCACCTTATTAACTGACATCTTCCGCCACCTCCGAAGCGAACCTAACGCGCCCCTAATTATGAGCGCAAGCTTTCCCTGTGGAAAACGCCCGCGCCGCCGCCATGTCTATCCCCAGCGTATCCTTGCCTGCGGGATTGGGAAATAATGGTGGATCGGTCAGGAGAGGAAATGCCATCGAGAGCATGATGACAAGGACGAGATGCATAAAAATCGCAAAAACAAACCCACTTTATCCTTATGATCATTGATCTTTTTCAAAATGCGCCGGCAAAATCGCTGCGACATTCGGCCATCAAACCCTACAAATGGTCGAGCTTTCGCCTCCACTTCCCACTTTGTATACTGAACCCGCGTCGCGGCGGTGAAGGTGTCGATGGGGGCAGGTAATAGCAAAACTCCCGTAAAGCTGTTTGCCCTTGGCGGTTTGGGGGAGATCGGCCTCAACCTGATGGTGCTCGAATGCGCAGGGCACGGTCTGGTCATCGATTGCGGGGTGATGTTTCCCGAGGAGCGGCTCCTCGGCAACGGCGTCTACGTTCCCGATTTTTCCGAGCTCAGCGAGAAGCGGGTTCCTATTGATGCGGTCGTTCTGACCCATGCGCACGAGGATCATATCGGCGCGCTTTCGTACCTCCTGCGCAAATTCCCAGTCCCGGTTTATGGCAGCGCGATCACGCTGGCATTCGTTGCGCCGCCGCCTCGAGGAAGCCGGCATGCGGGGCGCCGAGCAGGATTTGCATGCGATCGAGCCGCGCAAGAACTTCGCGCTCGGCCCGTTCACGATCGAGCCACTGCGAGTCACGCATTCGACGCCGGATTCGATCGCGCTCGCGATTCGCACCCCCGCCGGCATCATCGTTCATAGCGGCGATTTCAAGATTGATGAGGCTCCGGTTGATGGGCAGAAATTCGATACCGAAGCCTTCGCGGCGCTCGGCGAGGAAGGCGTCGCGCTGCTGCTTTCTGATTCGACCAACGTCGAGAGAGTAGGGCGCTCCGGGTCGGAAAGTTCGCTCAAGCCGATTCTGCGCGAGCTGGTTTCGCGCACGAAGAATCGTTTTTTTCTTTCGGCGTTCTCGTCGCACATCCATCGTATTCGGCAGGTCGCCGAAGTGTCGAAGGAGGTTGGCCGGCGCGTGGTTCCGCTCGGCCGCCGAATGGCCGAGAGCGTGCGCCTCGGACAGGAAACCGGCCAACTCGCGTTCGCGCCTGGCATGTTCGTCGAGCCCGAGGAAGCGGACTTTATCGAACCGCGCAAACTCACCTACCTCGCCAGTGGCAGCCAGGGCGAGCCGTTGTCGGCGCTGGCGAAACTCGCGATCGACAACCATCCGCGGGTTCACGTCGAGAATGGCGACATGGTGGTGCTCTCGTCGCGCTTTATCCCCGGCAACGAGCGCTCGATCAACAACCTCGTCAATCAGCTGTACAAACTCGGCGCCGAGGTTGTTTACGATGCGATCGCACCGGTCCATGTTTCCGGGCACGCGAGCCGTGATGAGCTCACCGATTTGATTGCGCTGGTGAAGCCGCGCTACTTCGTCCCGATTCACGGCGAGTATCGGCATCTGAGCCGCCACCTCGCGCTGGCCGCCGAAGCCGGAATTCCCGAGCGCAACTGCTTCCTGCTCGAGGATGGTGATTCTCTCGTCCTGACCGGCGCGGAGGCTTATCGAAGCCGCAAGGCGCACACCGGACGCATCCTGATGGAGGCGGGCGAGGTCGAAGACATTGCGCTGATCGGGGAGCGACGTTCTCTCGCGCGCGATGGAACGGTGATCGCGATGATCGCGGTTTCCGCCAGCAGCGGAACTATCGTGGGCGGTCCGGATATTTTTTCGCGCGGCTTCGTATCGGGCAACGGAACCTCGGCGCATATGGCACGCGGCCGCGAGGAAGTCCGGCAGCGCCTCGACGCGATTCCGCGCCCCTACCATCCCGATGACGCGCGCATCAAGGAAGAAGTGGTACGTACTCTTAGGCATTATTTCATCCAAAAAGTCGGTAAGCGCCCGTTCATCATGGTTCACGTGATGGAGGTTCCGTAGCCATCGCGCGGCAACTGAAATCGTCGCCGGCGGAACTCGCCGCGGTCGCCGCCAGCGAGCTCGAGGCGCCGGTTCGCGACAACCGCATCGCGCGCGAACTGGGCGCGCTGGCGCTTCTCGCAGTGGCGGCCTTCGCGACGGTCAGCTTGGTGTCGCTGCACCTCGGCCATCGCGCCAATCTGGGCGGCCCGGTCGGAGGCGCATTGGCGGGCGGCCTCGCGTGGCTCTTCGGTTACGACGCCTATCCGGTAATCGTCCTGCTGCTGATGCTCGGGGTGAGAATCTGGTCCGGAACCAACTGGAAGGACCTCGCGCGGGAGATCGGGGCGGGCGCGATCGTCGTGGTCGGATTGGCCACCGCGCTGGGGCTATGGCGCCCTACCGAGGTCGTGGTTGCCGGAATCATCGGCACTCAGATCGCGCAGGTGCTGGGCGCCTCGCTCAACACTGGCGGTGGATATCTGGCGGTGGGCTTCACGCTGATCTGCGCCGTCGCGCTGATGCTGAAACGCGCGCCGACCGATCTGGCCTCGGCAGCTGCACGGAAACTTAAGCCTCCGATTCCGTTTCGATCGGAGCCGGCCATCGAACTTGCGGATCCCATTGACGGAAACGACACGGAGACTTCGTCGCCGGTAATGGATGGCAAAACGCCGCGACCGCTCGGGCCGATTCCACTCAAGGTCCGCCGCATCGAGCCGCGTGACACTTCGCGCGACAAAAACAAGAACGACGCGAAGTCGCGCAACCGCGGAGGCTTCAAGTTGCCGCCGCTTTCGCTACTCGACATCCCACCGGCGGAGCACGCGCAGATCGATGAGGTCGCGCTCGAGCGCAGCGCGCGCCTGCTCGAACAGAAGCTGGGCGATTTCGGCGTCGATGGCCGCGTGGTCGAGGTGCAGCCCGGCCCGGTCGTCACGATGTACAAGTTCGAGCCGGGCTCGGGCATCAAGGTCAGCCAGATCGTGAACCTAGCCGATGACCTCTCGATGGCTCTGAGAGCGGCTTCGGTGCGAATCCAGGCGCCGGTGCCGAATGAAGCCGTAGTCGGCATCGAGGTGCCGAATCGCAAGCGCGAAATGATCTATCTGCGCGAGATTCTCGAATCCGATGAATTCGCCGGCGCGCAGAGCCAGCTCTCGATCGCGCTCGGCAAGGATATCGCGGGCCGTCCGATGGCGGCCGACCTCGCCAAGATGCCGCATCTGCTGATCGCCGGCGCGACCGGAACCGGCAAATCGGTTTCGCTGCATACGATGATCGCGTCGGTGTTGTTCAACGCGACCGCCGACGATGTGCGCTTCATCATGATCGATCCCAAGATGCTCGAACTCTCGACCTACGAGAACATTCCGCATCTGTTGGTTCCCGTCGTGGTCGATCCCGACAAGGCCGCGTCGGCGCTGCTTTGGGCCACGCAGGAAATGGAAACGCGCTACGCGATGATGCGCGACCTCGGCGTGCGCAACATCGACGGCTACAACCGCGCGCTCAGCTCCGGCGCGCCAGTGGTTGAGCTCAAGCCGGTCAATCAAATCAGCGATGGGGTCGAGCCTCCAATCGATCCGGTCGATGCGCCGCCGAAGATCGAGCATCGCAAGTTGCCCAAGATCGTCATCATCATCGATGAGCTGGCGGACCTGCTTTTGAGCGAAGGCAAGACCGTCGAGCGCGATATCACGCGGCTGGCGCAAAAGGCGCGCGCCTCGGGAATCCATCTGATCCTCGCGACGCAGCGTCCGTCGGTTGACGTCATCACCGGGCTTATCAAGGCCAACCTGCCCGCGCGCATCTCGCTGCAAGTGACCTCGCGCGTCGACTCGCGCACGATTCTCGATTCGATCGGTGCGGAACGTCTGCTCGGCGCGGGCGACATGCTCTTCATGCCACCAGGAAGCGCGAAGCTGGTGCGTTTGCACGGGCCATTCGTATCGGAAATCGAGACGCGCAAGCTGGCGGACTTTCTTCGCGCGCAAGGCGCCCCGGACTATCGCATGGAGATTCTCGATACGAAGCCGCCGAGCGAGGATTCCGGCGACGGCGACTACGAACGCGACGAGAACTACGACGAGGCAGTCAACATCGTGATGGAGACCGGACAGGCCTCGATCTCGATGATTCAGCGGCGGCTGCGAATCGGCTACAACCGCGCGGCGCGGATGGTCGAGCAGATGGAGCGCGAAGGCATTGTGAGTCCGCCGGATGGGGCGCGTCCTCGCGAGGTGCGGCTGCGCAAAATCAAATGAAGACGGCTCGTGTTGCAGCGCTCATTACGGCTCTGGTTTTGGGATTTGTACTGCCGCTTCGCGCGGCCAATTCGCCTCAACTAAAGACGCTCCTCGACCGCTTGCAAAAGCACTATCAGCAGACCAATTCTTTCAGCGCGAAATTCAAAGAAGTGATCAGTCCAGCTGGCGGCGCGAAGCGCGAGCGCGAGGGCACTGTCTACTATCGCAAGCCCGGCCTGATGCGATGGGAGTTCAATGGCGAGGATCAGGAACTCATCGTCAGCGATGGGAAGCAGCTTTACAACTATCAGCCCGACCTGAATCAGGTGGTTGAAACCCCATTGGCGCAGGCGTTTAGGTCCTCGAGCTTCGCGGCATTCATGCTCGGAATCGGAAACGTGCAGCGGGACTTCAATGCGAGCAGTCCGGCGATGTCGCCGAGCGATGGCCTGACCCACGTTGCGCTGAAACCGAAGAATGGTGGTGATGTAATCGAGATGGGCCTGGATCCATCGACGCTCGACCTGAGAACGTTGCGGCTCACCGACGCCCTCGGCGATGTCACCGATCTGACCTTCTCTGACTTCAAGGCTGACGCCCCGCTCAACGACAAGTTGTTCGCTTTCTTCCCCCCCGCCGGGGCTGATATCGTAAAGGCTCCGCAGACGCAGAACTCCCATTGAACAGAGTATCGCCGGTCGTAGCACAATTGCCTCGCGTTGAAGTCGCGAGTACAGATATTTAGCCCTAGAGACTCCCGCTAAATGGAAAAAGTTCACCTCCTCAGTTTGGGCTGTCCCAAGAACCTCGCCGACAGCGAGCTGATGCTCGGCGCGCTGGTCGGCGCCGGCTTCGAGGTCACGCTCGATCCCGACGAGGCGCAAGTCCTGGTGGTGAACACCTGCGCGTTTATCGAGAGCGCGAAGAAGGAATCGCTCGACGCGATCATGGAAGCGGTCGAAGTAAAGCGTCACGGCTTCGGCAAGCGGCTGGTGGTCGCGGGATGCATGGCGCAGCGATACGGCGTTGAGCTTAGCGAGCAGTTGCCCGAGGTTGACGTCTTCGTTGGGACCGGAAATTTCCTCGAGTTGCCCGAGCTACTCCGCCGCACCGAGGCTCCCGAGGCGCGTCCAATTCCTTACGCCGGCGCGGCGCATCTGCTGCCGTCGCATTCGGCGCCGCGGATCAAGACGGGAGATTTTTTCACCTCGTACCTGAAGATATCCGAGGGCTGCAATCATAAATGCGCGTTCTGCATCATCCCCAAGATTCGCGGGCTCCATGAGAGCCGTCCGATGGCCGACTTGGTTGCCGAGGCGCGGATGCTTGCCGAGGGCGGCGTCCGCGAATTCAACCTCATCGCGCAGGACCTGACCGCCTATGGCCGCGACCTCGATACTCCGTCGTCATTGGCGAAGCTGCTTTTCGCCTTGAACGATGTTGACGGCATCCATTGGATTCGGCTGCTCTACTGCTATCCCAATTTCGTCACCGATGAGCTCCTCGAGGCTATCGAAGTACTGCCTAAACTAACCAAGTACATCGACATGCCGCTGCAACACGCCGATGACGATATTCTTCTGGCGATGCGCCGGGAGCGCTCCGGTGATGCGCTGCGCAGGATTCTCGATCGCATCCGCAAGCGCGTGCCCGGTATTGCGCTGCGTAGCTCCTTCATCGTCGGGTTTCCTGGCGAGACCGAGGAGGCCTTCGAGCGTCTGGCGGATTTCATCCGCGAGCAGGAGTTTGATCGGGTGGGCGTGTTTACCTACTCTTTGGAGGAGAATACCGCCGCCTTCGACCTTCCAAACCAGGTTCCCGAGCGCGTCAAGCGCGCACGCCGGGCACGTCTGATGGAGCTTCAGGGAGAGATTTCACTCAAGAAAAATCGCGACCTCATTGGCCGCGAGATCGAGGTGCTGGTCGAGGGCGCGATCCCCGGACGCGCCACGCGGATGCGCGGACGCAGTCAGTCGCAGGCGCCTGAAATCGACGGCTCGATTTTTCTCAAAGGCGATGCGGCGCCGGGAGAGTTTGTGCGGGTTCATATCGACAAGGCTTTGACCTACGATTTGAGTGGGCGCGTCACCGGCCCAATTGCGGGGGACCCAGTGGAGGAGGTGGCCAATCATGCCTAAGAAAGCCGCGACGTCGAATCGCGCCAAATTTCTCAACCACGTTCATGAGCATCTCATCGAAACCAAAGCCCGGCTGCTGGAGGAAATGGAAACCGAGCTGAAGGCGCAGCGCGAGGGCAACAAGGACGAGGGTATGGACGCCTACGACCTCGCGTCCGAGGAACGCGATCGCGAGATCAAATTTCTGCTCTCGGACCGCGACCAGTCCAAGATCAAGGAGATCGACGATGCGTTGGCGCGGTTCGCCGATGGCAGTTACGGCGTATGTGAAGAGTGTGGGCTGGAAATCGGCGAAGAGCGCCTCGACGCGCTGCCGTTTACTCGCGTATGCCGCGATTGTCAGCAGGACCGCGAGCGCGAGGCGAAATCGCAGCGCAACTACGACAGCGAAGACCGCGGCTATCGCAAGGTCGGCTCGACCGACGGCGACGAGGAAAACATGTGAGGGCCGACGCGCTTTACCGTAGGGCCTAAACACGGCATCCTATCAGGGTGCCGGAACAGATCCGGCATTTCCGTTTGCATGGGGCGTCCGTTTCGAAAAGCAGCGTGACTATTTGATGAGGGTTTTTACCGAATTCGAGGATCCGGCCACTAATGGCACCGGCGAAAAGTTGCATCACGACCGGGACTCCATCCAGCGCAATCTTGCGTCGGTGAAAGCAACGCTCGTGCTGGCCAGCGCCAAGGGTGGGACCGGCAAAAGCCTGCTCGCGGTGAACATCGCGGGCGCACTGGCGCACGCCGGGAGAAAAGTCGGCATCATGGACGCGGATTTGAACGCGCCCAGTATCCTGCAGATGCTCGGGACCAGGGCGCCGTTGCGTTACCTTTCCAGCGAGGGCATCGAGCCTGCCGCCGCGCCGCTCGGCATTCGGGTGGCGTCGGTGGAGTTGTTAAATGAAGCTCAGCGCCCGGCGATGAGTTTCCTCGATGAGGAGCCAGCTCCCGCGCCGATCCCAATCGCCCCAGTTCGTCTCACGCACTCGGCCGCGCTGCGGCGGATGCTGAGCCAGACCCGCTTTGGACCGCTCGACCTGCTCATCATCGATCTCGGACCCGGCATCGAAGAGCTCTATAGGATGATGCGCATCATGACGCCGACCGGCGTGATTCTGGTGACGCAAACCTCGGGAAGCGCGGCGGTCGCCATTCGCCATGCGCTCGAGATGAACAAGGAGATCGCGTCGCCCATCATCGGCGCCATCGAGAACATGGTGGCCTTCGGATGCGACAACTGTCGCTCGGTGCGTCCGCTCTTCCCGCAGGGCGAGGCTGCCCGCATCCTGCGCGAGGCGGACCTTCCGATTGTTGCGCGGCTGCCGTTCGATCCTCGCTTCGCGGAATCTTCGGATCGCGGCAGGATTTTCGTCAGCGAATTTTCCGATGCGCCGATCGCCAAGCAACTGACTGAGATGGCGCGTCAGATCGACGCCATCCTTATCGCGAGAATTCGCAAGCTGGCGGCGCCGATTGCCGAAGCGCCGATTGCCGCGGCGGCGCGTCAGAGCTAGCGCTTCAAAAGGCTAATCTTCCGCCTCATCGTCGCCAGCGGAATCCGGCAGGACCTCCGCACGCCGCGAGCACTCGAACATCCCGGCACCTTCCGCGTCGCCCAGTTTGAAATACGCAAATCCGAGCGCGGTGAAAATTCGCGTGCCATCGGGACCGGGGCGTGACAACGGAATAAAATTCGCGACCCTGCCAACGAGCGAATGAGGCGGCCGATGCGCGTTCGCGAGTTTCGCCGATAGGCGGGTAGGGGGAGCGGAAACCGAAGGCGCGTCGACCTCGAGATGATCGACCTCACATGCGGTCCATCCTTCGGCGTGCAGGATTCGGCCGCTGCGCTGTTCGTCATCGTCGCCAGAAACCGAGCGCATCTCGATTGCGATCGGCGCGGCCTCGTCATCAAAGCAGGCCCAGATCATGCGGCGCGAGTTGAAGCGCTGCGGTCCGAGCCCGGTGAATGAAAGCCCACTGCGCCCGACGCCCGTGATTTCAGACGCGACGCCATCGATGCGAACTGATCCGGACAGCTCGCCGAATGACGCCATCGAGGCCTCGCGATTGACCTCCCCGCGCGTCTCGAAGAGCTGGTCGAGATCGAAGCCGGCGTTGCCCGCGCTTGGCCGCAAGCGAATTGCGATATCCATCGATTCGTCGAGCCACCCCGACGCAAGCGCGCGCTCGATGCTGAGATAATGCGTCGCGTCGGGTACGATCACGGCGTGTCCGTGGAAGCTCAGGAGCATCTCGCCATTTTGCGATTCGAGCGCGAGCGGTCCAAGGCTGAGGCGATTGCCGTCGCGCCTGGGTTTTCCCTCGCCGGTGAAGAGCGCGACGCGACCGCCAGTGAGCAACATCATGATGCGCGCGCCGACGCCTCCCGCGCCGAGGTCGAAACTCGCCATCGCGCCGATTTTGGCGGACGGGTCGAAAAGTTCGATGCCCACCCGTGTCGGCGTAGCGGGAGCAGTGGCAGTTTTTACCGGTGCCAGTCCCTTCGGCGTCGAGGTTCGGACGACACTCAGCCTGGTTTCTCGATCGGACGCCCGATTTAATTGCCGACCCTCGCCGAATATCTCACCGATCGCGGCGATGCAGTGCCGGCGAAGTTCGCCCGGCATTCTAACCGCAACCGAAAGTTCCAACTGTACCGCGTCAATCTGATCACGCTCCGCCATCGCGGAGAGTTCACGCAGCGCGGCAGTCGGGCTTTCGAGGTGGCGATCGGTAAACGCCTGCAACAGATTTTGCGCGCCGCCGCCCGGGTATCGGAGCCCGAAGCTGGCGAGAATCCCATGCGCACCGAGTCGCGCCACGAGGTCGCCCAACCGACCATGAATGAACGCATCCGAGGCGGAGACGCGAGCGGCGCCGGGCGGCCGCAATTGATCGCCGTGACGGCGCAATCCCAAACCCAGATCCACTCGCGCCTGGATCACGTTCCATCCATGGACCACGAGAATCGTCGCATGACCATGGCGCGCGACGATTCCGGCGAGGCGCTCCAGAATCAGTTCGAGAAACCATGGAGCATTCGCCGTCACTTGCGACAGGCGGTTGAGATCGAGATGATTCCGATCCATCGCGGCGTTGATCAACGCCGGGGCATCGAGGATCGCCGCAAGCTCGCGCGTGATCGCCGCGGTATGAAGATCGTTCACCTTGGGATTGAGCAGCGAGCGGGTAGCCTGGCCGGCGCGGCCACCGTGCGGCGCAATAAGAAGAATCGGAGCGTCACCTTGGATAATCTCCAACCACGTGGAGGACGCGGCGTCGGTGGATTTATCAATCTCGCTCATGCGACGTGATGTGCGATCAGCTCGCGCGCGTGGAGCGCGAACGATGCGATGAAATAGTACGCGATGTACGCAAGCGAGAGGTACAGCATCACCGGATTAATCGACGGCAGCGAGGGCAACATCGCGATGGTTATTACTCCCCAGATGATACCTAGCGTCAGGGTGAGTGGACGCAGCGGCTTGGTGCGGCTCGGATAGATGTACTTTATCGGGACGAACACCATCACGCCGAACACGGTGAGAATCGCTTCGTTGGCGATGGGTCTCCAGTGCAGGCAGTACAGATAAAACACCACCAGGTTCCAGTACGAAGGAAAGCCGAGAAAGAAATGGTCCGAGGTCTTCGCGTCGGCCTGGCAGAATTGGTAGGCGCTGGCGATCAGCACGAAACCTGCGACTGCAATTCCGATGGTGCCGCTCACCAATCCGGCGCAGATGACCAGGAACACCGGTGCGACCACATAGGTCAGGTAGTCGACAATATTGTCCAGCAGCGCGCCATCGAAGCCCGGCACGCGAGTTTTCACGTTGAAGTAGCGCGCGAGGGTGCCGTCGCTGGAGTCGATCAAGATCGTCACCGCCATCGCGATGAACGATGCTCGATAGTCGCCTGCTGACGCATAGTGAATCGCGAGCACGCCGAAGACCGCGCCCAGCGCGGTGTACAGATGTACGCCCCATGCGCAGGCAAGCAGGAACAGGCGGCTGCCATTGGTTTCGGCCATCGCCGGTGCATGCATTGCTCGCGCTTTCATTTGGGTATGATGTGGCGCGGGCCGAAGTAGTCTTCCAGAATGGTCATGAACGGTCCGCATGCGCGATGTTTCTTGACGTGAGCGACCGCCTCATCGAGGGACATTTTTCCGTAGGCGCGCAGATAACCGATCGCGAGCGTCGGCGCGCGATTGAGGCCCGCATTGCAATGAAGATAGACGCGTTTGCCGCCCGCGATCAGCGAATGGAGGTCGTCAATCGCGACGCGCAGTCGCTCGGCCATCGCATCCGCGCTGCCGTCCTGGATCGGAGTGCGCACGAACGAGATCCCGTTCGCATGACATTCGGCGCGCACCGCCTGGAGGTCGAGACCGTGCAGCCGCAGGTCGTCGTCATCCTGAAGATTGTGCACGGCGGTAATGTGATGCGAATCCTTAAGCCATCCGATGTCGTCTGGTCGCGGGTACTCGCCGACCAGGAGCTGATGGGTAATTTCGGCGAGGGAGGGTCGGCTCGTGCGATGAGCGCGGGCGGTGTTCTGCGAGCGGTTCTGCCACCAATCTTCCACGTTGTCATCTAACCATGAATGCCGATGTTACTGAACCACCAGGGGGCGCTGCGTCGCGAGCGCGAAACCGAGGGGAGCTGTGAGCGAATGTCGCCCCGTCGATGCCTAACCCTTGGCGTGGCTGCGCGCGCGCGAGGTCTTCTGGACAGCGGCATCTTCGGCAATCGCGACGGTCGACACCTTGCGCGTAGTTCGCTGCTGTGCGCGGCGCGGCGCTGAAACGAGTCCCTCCACCGTCTTGCGCAAGAAGTCGGCAGCCTTGCGATACGCACCGGCGCCCTCGGAGCTTTCAGCGACAACGCGCAACTCCGCGTTCGAAATGACGCGACCGATGCGCATCTCCACTGGGCCGTGCTTCGGAATCAGCTTGCCCTTACCCAGCACGTCGTAGGTGCCGCTGATATGAATGGGCAGTACGTCGCATCCGCTGCGCAGCGCGAGGTACCCGGCGCCGCTTTTGAATTCCTGCATCGTGCCGTCCGGCGAGCGAGTGCCCTCGGGAAACATCAGTACGCTGCGTCCCGCCGCTAGTTCGGCAAGCGCGTCATCGAGCGATTCCAGCTGCGCGCGTTCGCGATCGAATGGGATCAGCGTCGTGAGATTCGAAACCACGAAGCGTCGTGTCGGGGTGTTGAAGAAATAATCCTTCGCGGCGAGAACAACCAGATGCTTGCCCATCTCGCCGAGAGCATGGCTGATAAGCGCGAAATCAACATGGCTCGAATGATTGGCGACCACCAGTACATTCGAGTTCGACGGAATGTTGCCGCGCCCTAGAATTTGCGGTTTCAGCCACGAGTCGAACACCGCGCTCTGAGAGCGGCGGAAGAGCGCGCGACCAAGGCTCTTCAGCGGTCCAGGGAGCAGCGGAGAGAAAGGTTCGGCGAATTTCGCATACGACGGAAGCGGCACGCGCGAGGGCGCGTTGTTGTTGGCCGCAAGCTTCTGGAGATCATCTACGGTGCGGAGATCACCCAGCTCATCGGCCGCGATGTCGCGTCCGAGATGCTCGCCGATATGCTCCGCGAGCTCTGCCAGCGCGAGCGAATCGAGTCCGAGATCCTCGATAAGCCGCGTTGCCGGCGAGATATGCGCAGCGTCGCTGGAGACCTGCGCGATTGCGTGCGCGAGCCACTTCTCGACCTCAGCGCTTGCGGCGACCTGCTCGTCCGCGCGGGCCTCGAGCATCTGGCGCAGAATGCCAACCACCTCATTGCGCTTGACCTTCCGCGTGCGAGTGCGCGGGAGCTCATGGTCGGTAAAGCGCAGGATCCTCACCCGCTTGTGCGGACTGAGACCGGCGCTGATCTTGTCGAAGTGCATGCGGAGACGATCCTCGAGGGTGCGGCGGCTGGTCCCGCGCCCATAAGCAGGAACGACCAGCGCGGCAGGCTGCTCGCCGCCACCGAGCTTCATCCCGACCACGGCCATCTCCTTGATGTCCGAGTTGTGGCCGTAAATTTCTTCGACCTCGTCGATGTAGATGTTGTTGCCACCTGCATCGACGATGACATCCTTGGCGCGCCCGACAATGTAGAGCCGGCCCTCGCTGTCGAAACGGCCGAGGTCGCCGGTATGGAGCCATCCATCTTTCAGCACCGCGTCGGTCGCGGCCTGGTTGTGATAGTAACCCTCCATAACATTGGGGCCATGTACGAGCAGTTCGCCAACGTTGCCGTCGCCGGCGAGCTTCACTTCGAGCTTCGAGAGCGGCTTTCCGACCGAGCCGGCGATCGAGGTTTCGCCCGGATGCGCGACGCTCACGACGGGGGCGGCCTCGGTGAGGCCGTAGCCTTCGAGCAGCGGCATTCCGATGTCATTGAAGAAATCGGCGACCCGCTTCGGCAGCGCCGCGCCGCCGCTAACTGCAAGCTTCAGGCGACCGCCGAGGGCGCTATGCGCCTGGCGGAAAATAATCGAGCCCAGATTGATCCCGGAATCGCGAATGAGGCGCTGATTGAGCTCGCGAAGCTGATTGAAGGCCGCATGAAAAAATGGCCCGTGCGATTCGATCTCATCCAGGGTGCGCCGATGGATCGCTTCCCACACGGCAGGAACGCCGATAAGCGCAGTCGGCCGCAGGTCGGCAAGTGTGCGCGAAAGATTTTTCGCATCGACACCAATTGGATGCGCGATCGTCGCGCCGCTCGCCAGCGGGAGCAGCATCCCGCAGGTGAACTCAAAGGTATGGTGGAGCGGAAGCAGCGAGAGCACCAGGTCATCGCCGGAAAGCGAGAACACGCGGCCGAGCATCTGAATTTCGGCGGTGAAATTTCCATGGGTGAGCATCACGCCCTTGGGCGCGCCGGTGGTGCCCGAGGTGAAGACAATCGAGGCCAGATCCTTGCGAGCAGGTTCAGCGGGCGGCGTGACGGCTTTCTTCAGTATGAATGGACGCGAGAGCTCGGCGAAGTCGATCTCGATGACGCCCGGCACCGCAGCTGAGATTCCATCGTCGAGGCGATTGGCGACCGCGCTCGAACGAAGCGCCGCAGTCGGCTCGGCGATCGCGCAAATCGGCGCCAGCTCATCCGCGGAGATCAGGTGGTCGAGGGGAACGGCGATCGCGCCCGCGCAAACGATCGCGAAGAAGGCCAACACCCAGTCCGGTGAGTTCTCGCCGATGAGCAGCACGCGATCTCCCGGCTTCACTCCGCGGCTGAGAAGCAACAGCGCGGCGCGATGCGAGCTGTCACGCAGCTCGCGATACGTCACGCTGGATTTTTGGCCCGACGGCTGACGCGCAATTAGAGCGACGCGCGAGCCGTAACGGTCGGCGGCGTTCTCCAGCATCGCGACCAGCGAGCGATGGCGTTTGAGGAGGTTCGGCCGCCCCTTGGTGTGCAGATCGAGTTGCGGAAAAATGTGCCGTCGCAGTCCGGGCAGATGAACATTGATCCAGTAATCGGCCCAATCGATTTTCTCCGGCCGGAACGGATGGTGAGCGGCATCGGTGGGCTTCAACGCGGCGTAAAGCTCGCGAATGTTCACGCCGTGGAAGGTATAAATCAGCTCCTGAATGTAGGGCCGATAGACCTCGATCATGTCGCGCGCGAGGTCCATGTCTTCCGCGATCCAGTCGACGGTGCTCTCGAATTTGCGTGTATACTCCGATTCTTCGCCCGACCACGCTGCGGGCGAATGAGGCCGCGTACTTCATGATGCGCGGCATAGTGTCGCTGGCGAGGTCGTAGGTATTCTGCGAGACGACCACGGCCTCGATGTGCGGGCCAATCTTCGCCATCGCGCCGCCTTCCTTGCGATGTTCCCGGCGATTGCTCAGACCGGTGAGCTCGACGAGCCGGCGCATCGGCAGCGGATTCACATCGGAGGTGCAGAGCTGGTAAACCGGCCGATGACGTTTGGTTAGCAGCGCCGCGAGGATCGGAATCATCGCGTGCGCGGCAAGGTCAACCGGGATGATATCGAGCACCAGTTCCGCATTGGCCGGATAGAAGCGATAGCCGCGTCCCGAGAGGTACGTGAGCGGCGCGCTGGTATTGACGCCCTGATTCCATCCGGGGAACGGGTCGGCGAGCGCGCTCTCGATTACCGCCGGGCGCACCACGGTGACATCGAGGTTGTTGCGCTCCGCGAAGACCAACTGCTCGCCGAGGCTCTTGGTGTAGCTGTAAGTGTTGGGCCATCCCCAACTAAGGGCGCGCGCCTTGCCGACTTCCTTGAGGCGCTCTTCGACCCACCTTTTGCGGCGGCCATCGGCGACCGGCTGATGCTCGCCATTCTGCGAATCGTCGTCGGACGAGGGCGCGAGGTCATCATCGCCGGACAACTCGGCCTGACGAAGCTGATCGCGCGATTCCGCTTCGATGCGCGCAACGGTGGCGAGCGCCTCGCGAATCTCTCGCTGCAGATTGAAGTTGCGCTTGCCGATCGGGCACCAGTTCTCCGCGATGTCGTCTTCGTAGCGATGGCCATCGGCAACGCCCGCCGCATAGCAGGTCGAGACGTGCATCATCGCGGCATCATGCTTCTTGCAGTATTCGATGACGTTGGTGACGCCGAGCGCGTTGACGGAAATCGCTTTCTCCAGCGAGGCCTCGAAATTCACCATCCCGGCGCAATGCACGACCGCATCGAGCGCGCCGCGCTTGACCGGATCGACGCCGTCGCTGACGAGACCCTCGATGGTGATGTCGCCGGGGATGACGACGACTTTTTCTTCGATGAATTTGTCGAAGCGGGCGCCGAGCTGCTCCCGCAGCGGACCCATCACAGGAGAGTCGAGCACCTCGCGCCGAAAGCGATTGAGGCTGGATTTCCTGTCGCCTCGGATCAGCAGATAAACGCGCTCGACTTCCGGATGCCATCTGAGCAGCAGGTAGAGAAAAACCTTGCCGAGAAATCCGGTCGCGCCGGTCAGCAGGATGGTGCGCTTGCGGAGCACCTGTTCGAGCGGCGGCATCGGCGGAGTGGGATGCGGTTTGCCGTTAAGTTTTTCGTTTCCGTTGCTATTCGACATCGGCAATTACCAGTGGCGGAAGGTGCAAGTAGGTGATGCTTGCAGAACGCCCTTGTTCGGAGGTTGCCATTGCGATCGCTTCGTCGAGGCTGTCGGCCGCTTCCCATCCAAGGCGCGCGGCGACCTCGGGCTCCTCGCATCCGGCAGCGATCACGCGCCCGCAGTGCTGCCGCGCGGGCTCGCCCCAATACCACATGTAGAAGGGATGCACCCCGTGGTAGGCGTTTCCGTAGCGGTACATGTGGGTATACGTCGGGTTGTGCGCGAACTCATGCTCGAACTGATCGGCGAGCTCAACCGCGTCGGTCGTTTGCGCGAGGCATCGATGGAAAAACTCGATGTAGCTCGGATGATGCTCAGGGTGAAACTCGTCGCGCAGCGGATGGCATACGATCACGGTGCCGCCTTCACGCACCAGCGGCTTGCCGCGATACATGTTGAACAGGTAGCCGAGCCCGGTGCACTGCACGAGGATGGGGTTCATGATCGAGTTGACGTTATAAGGGCAAATGAACGGCACGCCGACAATTAGAATGTCGGCCTGACCCTTCACCGGCACGGCATACTGCTGAAATACTTTCGCGAGCGCCTTACGATGGACCGCTTCAGTTTCACCGGCCCAGATCCCTGTCATGCCGTAGGGTGCCGAATAGTTGCGCAGCATCTGGCGGCGCAGGTCGTCGGACAGATTGCGCATCGTCCACTGAAAACCCTTCAACCGCACATGATCCCAGTCGGTGAAGCGGTCTTCATTCTTATGCAGGAAGTCGAGCATGCCGCCGTACATGTTGTTGTTGACGGCGGTCTCGAGGGTGAAGACATTGAGTTGCGAATTGATGATGCGACCCATCCGATCAGCGGAGCGATGCAGCGCCGAATGATTCGGGTCCATGTACGAATGCGAATCGCGCAGCGTGGTCGGATTATGATGATGGCGCAGGCTCGCATACGGCGAGAGACCGACCGCCACCGACTTATGTCCGCCATCCATCGGCACGAGATTGATGTTGAGGTAGATGACCAGGTCGGAGTCGGCGGCGCGCTTGGAGAGCCACACCTCCTCGCCGTGGTCAGTCTTGCCCATCATCGAGAGCTCGGCGCGATTTTCCGCGTCGAAATTATAGAGGCGATCCGGCCAAAACTGTTTGAAGGCTTTTTCGCCAACCATCCGGCGAATCTCGGCTTCGGTCATGCGCCGATGGAGCGAGGTAGCGACGATCAGATGCACGTCGTCGACCCCGTAATCCGCCAGCGTCTGCATCACCTGATTGAGCAGGCGTTCGCGAATGTCGGGACGGCGCATCGGCGGTAGGGGCAGGCTGATATCATCGATCGCGATCGTCACGCGCATGTTCGGATTGAGCTGCGCGAAGAGCGGGTCCGCATTCTCAGGATGGAGCAGGGCGTAGCGAATTGCCTGGTCGGGATCGGCGAGCGCCTCGAGCGGCGGCGGCGGATAAATCACCCGCGTGCCGACCGGGAGCTTCTCGAACAGGAAATCGTCGCCATACGCGATGAGGCGGCGCTCGGAGCGCCGGTTGGTGGTGATAACCAGATCCTTGCGCGCGCCGACCTCATGCTTAAGCTCGGCGGTTTTTAATTCTTTCAGTTTGGCTTCCGGACGAGCCATCGTACCCCCTAGGCCTCAACCAGACGCCGCACGTTGTCGGCGATGATGTTGCCGTTACGATTCTTTTCCAGGCGGATAATCGGCCATTGCCGGCTCATCGCAGTCGCTTGCAACCGCCGGTCAGGATTCACCGCGACCGGATGTCCGAGGGCGGTGAGAAACGGCAAGTCGTAATGCGAATCGGCGTAGCCCCAGCAATCGGCGAGCCGCATGCCGTGACCGGCGGCGTATCGCTCACACCAGGTCGCCTTCTCCGCGGTCGCCATGATGGGTTCGAGGAGGCGTCCGGTCGCGCGGCCACGGCTAATCGACATGCGGTTGGCGGAAAAATCCGCGATGTTGAGATGCCGCGCCAGCGGGCCTACTACCCAGTCCGGCGAGCCGGTGACGAGCACCGGTTCCAGACCGGCGCGGCGATTGGCTTCGATGAGTTCAATTCCCTTCGGGTAGAGATGGCCGATGAGTACGCGCTCGCAGTACTCGCGGCCCAGCTCGGCGAGGCGGTCGCGCGAGATTCCCTTGAAGGCCTCGAACATCAGGATGTTGAGCTTGCGACGATCCTGCTGTTCCGCGAGATAAAGGCGCGGAGCTCGCGCGGCAAATCCCGCGATGTAACTCAGGCGGTTGCTCCACTCGCCGAGATTGGCGAGCACGAACAGCGTGATGTGGACGAGGTTGAGATCGACCAGAGTCCCATCGAGATCGTAGAAGGCAGCCCGGCGGATTTGCGGGCGGCTTACGCGAGAAGATTTGGCTCGATGAACTGACATGTCATTCTAGTTGGGGGTAATAAAAAGGGGCTGCCCCGGATCGTTTTCATTTTTGGAATCGCTCGCATTCTTGGAACTGCGATCGATCGCTTCGAGGAGTTCGGGCCGCGCGACTCCACGCAAGCCAAAATCAAGGATCTCCTGCACCAGGGTTTCCGCATCGCGCGCGCGGGTTCGCGACAGCACACCGACGACTTCCTTGATGCCGCCGAGGATGCAATATGAGACCGCGCGGGTATCGCATTTGCGCACCAGCTGCATCTCGATGCCCAGATCGAGCGAGCGCTGGATCATCTGCGCGATGCGATCGTAGAACTCGCGAATCTTGGCGTCGAGCTCGCGATCGAAGCCCACCGAATGATTGAGCAGAATGTCGGTTAGCTCGCGCTCATGCAGCACGAAGCTGACCACCCGGCGCAGATTATCGCGAAGCTGATCCACCGGATTGTTCTCGCCAGGGCCTACTTTGAGGCGCAAAATTCGCGTCTGGAGCTCCGAGACGACCTGCTGCAGCAATTCCTCAAAGAGGTCTTTTTTGTTTTGAAAGTAAAGGTAGAAGGTCCCGCGCGCGATGCCCGCGCGCGCAATAATGTCGGCGACATTGGTGCGATGATAGCCCTTGCGCGCGAAGATACGCTTCGCGTGGAGCAGGACCTGGGCTCGGCGTTCGGTGCGTTCCATCGTTACGGGTGCGTTACGGTGCTGAGGCTAATGATAGACCTCGGGAGTGTCAACGCGCCGGGCGTGCATTAAGCACAGGATGGATTCGGTGTCGGCATCTTCGCTAATGTGCCCGCCAGTCTTAAGGAGCTTAAATAAATGAGCGACAGCAGCGAAACCTTGCAGAAGTTTCATGACGTGGCCAAAAAGGCCACTTGGGCATACCTCGCGACCGTGGCTGGAGATCAGCCAAAAGTGCGCGTCGTCCATCCAGCCTTCGACGGCGAGACACTCTGGGTGGCGACTGGGCGGAACTCGGCCAAGGGCAAACATATCGCGAAGAACCCCAAGGTCGAGCTGTTCTATCAGGTCGGCACCGACTTCGTGCATCTGACGGTTACTGGTACCGCGCGTTTCATCGACGATGCGGCCGAGAAGAAGCGCGTCTGGGAAGGGAAAATCTTTGACTACGATTTGGCGCAATTCTGGCCCGGCGGTCATCAGGCGCCCGATTTCGGATTGATGCTCGTCACGCCCTCGCGCATCGAGTTAACCGGCATGATGGAGATGATGCAGGGAAAGAAGCCGTTGGTCTGGCGCGCGCAGAAGTAAACCTGGGGTCTTGCGATATCCCGGATTTCAGGAAAGCTTGAATCGATGGACGTTGCACGCGAGATTTCGTTTGATGCCGAGTTGCATCGGCACCGCCTCGCGCCGCTGCGCCGCGGTTTGCCGCGCACGCTCCAGGTCAATGTCGGCAAAGTCTGCAACCAGGCTTGTCATCATTGTCATGTTGATGCGGGTCCGGCGCGGACCGAGAAGATGGACCGTCCCGTCGCCGAGCGGGTGATCGAGTTGCTCGCGCAAAGCGCATCGATCGAAATCGTGGACATTACGGGGGGCGCTCCCGAGTTGAATCAGCATTTTCGATTCCTCGTCGAGTCCGCGCGCGGCCTCGGACGCGAAGTCATCGTGCGATGCAATCTCACTGTCATCATGCAGCCTGGAATGGATTGGCTGCCGGCGTTTTACTGGGAGCATCGCGTGCAGCTGGTCTGTTCATTGCCGTGCTACACCGCCGAAAACGTAGACAAGCAACGCGGCGGCGGTGTCTTCGACAAGAGCATCGAGGCGCTCCGTCGCCTCAATGATCTCGGTTACGGAATGCCCGACGCCGAGCTGACGCTCGACCTCGTCTATAATCCGGTCGGCGCTTTTCTACCGCCGGCGCAGGCCGAACTGGAAGCGCGCTATCATCAGGAACTGCGCGACGGCTTCGGCATCGAGTTCAACCATCTGCTCACCATCACCAACATGCCGATCAAACGCTTCGCCGATCAGCTTCGGCGCGTGGGTAGTGAGAACGAGTACATGGGGCTGCTGGTGAATCATTTCAATCCCGTGACGGTGCCGACGCTTATGTGCCGCGACCTGGTGAGCGTCGGCTACGAGGGCACGCTCTACGACTGCGATTTCAACCAGATGCTTTCCATGCCGATTGTGAACAAGCGCGGCGGCACGCGAACGATTTTCGATGTCGATGATCTCCGTGAAATGACCGGCGAACGAATCGCAACCGGCTCGCATTGCTTCGGATGCACGGCGGGAGCGGGTTCGAGCTGCTCCGGCGCGCTGGCCTGAAATCACCGTACATCGGAGTACATCTGCGCCAGGCGCACCGGCGAGACTCCCATCAGATAGAGCGAGCGAATCGTCCACATCCGCAGCACGGTGCGCATGATGCCGCCCTTGCGCCAGCGCCGCGCGGAGGTGGTGACCTTGCTGCGCAGGCATGCGACGCGGCCGGTGCGTTTGAGCCGCCGCGCGAAATCGAGGTCCTCGCAAATCGGCATATCGGGAAAGCCGTCGAGTGACTCGAAGACTTCTTTCCTCATGAAGATCGACTGATCTCCCGTGCCGGTGCGGCTGATACGTGATCGAAGGCTGATCAGTCCGCCGATAAGCACGTACAACGCATGGTCGTCATCGAGGCGAACATCGAAGCGGCCGCCCACGACTTCCGGATCAGCAAGCGCGGCTTCGATATCGCGAGCGAAGGTCGCCGGCACGAGCGTGTCGGCATGAACGAACACCAGCGCATCGCCTGAGGCGTGCGCGGCGCCCGTATTCATCTGGAGCGCGCGACCGCGAGCGGCGTTGATGACGAGATCGCATCGAGGCCGCGCCGTTTCGACGCTGCCATCGGTGCTGCCACCATCGACGACGATAATTTCCGCGTCGGGGGCCCCGGCGCGGATCGCCGCAAGGGTGCTCGCTATCGCAGCCGCCTCGTTGAACATCGGAACGATTACCGAAAGTTTCAAGGGACGCGGATCCCGGATTCTTTCTCGATCCGTTTCAGTATCGCAGCAGTAGCGGGGCACGGATGCGGCGAGCCGAGCGCCATTGCCTGCCCCCCGAACGATCGCGTGCGGTTTTTCAAATGCGAGGCGAGGAACTGCAGGTCGACCGGGCGGTCGATATCGTACCACCATGGTCCGAGGCAATAAGGTTCGCCCGCGGCGCGCAGCCGCGCGAGGGTCTGAGCCAGCACGTCCGGACCGCCCCAGTTCATCGGCTTGAAAATGTCGGTCATCTTGCCGCGCATCGCGACGAGGTAGTACCCGCCGTCCAGCGTGGGCGCAATTACCATCGGGTTGCTCTCGAAGAGATCGGCATTTTTTAGCAGCAGCTTGACCGGAAGCGAGGGAGTGTCAGTCCCCATCAGCATCGCCCCGCCGGCGTTGGTGAAGGGGCACATCGCCGCGGCCATCCGCGCGCCGAGATGTCCGGTACCCTGGTCCAGAATCCATGCGCCGAATTCATGCGCAAGGGTTTTGAAATAGCGGCTGCGCCTGGCCCCTCCGGGAGCGCTTCCCGCGATTACGAGTTCCGCGGAACCGAGGGTTTTCGCTTTCGCAAGCGCATCGCGATTGAACGCATCGGCGAGCGCGGCGGCGTTGTTCTTGCCGATCGCGGGGATGAGGCGCGTTTTGGTTCGGCCCGGGATCGGCTCGCGCGCGAAAACGATGACGGTCATGCGGCGCATCAGTCTGATCCTCACATCTCTGGGATACAGACGCGAGAGCGCGGATACTTCGTCAATCGAAAATTTCGCGAAAGTTCGTTAGACCTTCGTCTCATATCTTCGCGTCTCTTAGTTGTGATCTCATTGCGGATGGAACCGCCCCGTCCTAACGACCGTTAGGTGACAGATGAAGTATCAGCAGGATAGTCTCGAAGACGGAATCCAGGATGCCGCTTAACCCTGATCCGATTGCCACGGAAAACGTCGAGGAGGCCTTGCCGCTCTATGATTCAGAGGCGGCGCGCTCGCGTGCGCGCCCGGTGCTGCTCCTCGCGATGGCGATGCTGTTCTACCAGGGCTACGTCTCCGCGATCGCACCGATCGCCTCGCCCTGGATCGCAAAGAGCTTCCACCTCGATCAATCCGCCATCGCGGCCGTCTTTGCCTGGCTGGCATTGGCGTATCTCGGCGCGCTGGCGCTCTCGCGGATGGCTGACAAGGCTGGCCGTCGGCGAGTGATGCTATGGTCGATGACCGCGATGCCGCTATGCGCATTGGGAGCGGCGCTGTCGACCCACCTCGGATCCTTCGTAATGTTCACCATCCTGCTCAATGCTTTCGGCGGCGCGGTGGTTGCCTCCGCCATCGTAATCATCGCCGAGGTATTGCCGATCGCGCGCCGCGCGCAAGGGCAGAGCTATGCGGGCCTTGCGATGGCCGCGGGTAACGGACTCACGGTTGTGATCATGCCGATTCTGGACCACTACGCGATCTCATGGCGATGTCTGCTGTGGATCGCTGCTGGAGCCATCGTGATCGGTCCGCTGCTCGCGTACGCATTACCGGAAAGTCCGCGATGGGAGCTTGCCGCCGAAGCCGGAGGTACTTCGCGCGCGAAATTCTATGACATCTTCGTGCCGCTCTATCGCAAGCGCTCGGTCGCGCTGACCGTTTTCACCATCTTCGCGACCCTATGCAGCGAAGGCACCTCATCGTGGGGATACTTTCATGCGGTATCGGTGGTGGGACTCTCAGCCGTGGCGGCCAGCGTAATGATGACGCTCGGTGGCGGCCTCGGAATGGTCGGATTCCCCATCGGTGCGTGGTCAGCGGAAAGATTCGGGCGCGTACCGACCGTCGTCGCGGCCGGAATCGCAGTCGGAGGCGGTGGGTTGCTCTTCTTTTGGGGACCACCGACCGGCTTCGGATGGCCGGCGGTCTACCTATGCGTCGCCTACTGCCTGCTCAACATCGTGAGCAATCTGGTAACGGTTGCGACCAACGCGGCTTTCACCGAGCTCTATCCAACCGCATTGCGCGGTACCACGATGGGATGGTTCGCGCTGATCGGCGCCGGTTCTTCACTGTCGGCGGAAACCACGATCTCTGCGCTCGCCAAACCAATGGGCGGCTTGTCGAACGTGGTGGGGTGGCTAGGACTGCTCGCGATACCGGGTTCGATTCTCTACGGCCTCACCATCGATGAGACGCAGGGTCTATCGCTGGAAGAGGCCGCGCGCGAGGAAGCATTCGATCACCGGGGCTAGCGTCCGTCGAGCTATGTGGAAGGTTCAGGGCGGGCTCGATGTCAGCCGCCCTGAACCTTCGCCCCGTTTCCCCAGAGTCTTAGTCGACGCGCTTCTCGGTCGCGGTCGGAGGAGCCACGACACCCTTCACAATCAGGTTGTCGTGGACAGCTTTCACTCCGCTCACCTGGCCCGCGACCAGGCGGGCTTCTGATATTTGCGACTGCGAATTCACAAAGCCACTGAGGTTGACGATGCCTTTGTAGGTCTTAACGCTGACATCACTCGCGCTCACTTTGGAATCCTGTGCGAGATCAGTTTTGACCTTGGCCGTGATGGTCGAATCATCGACATAGCCGCCGGTGCTCTCCTGGGTAGGAGTGGCTGCGCAGGCCGCGGCGGATATTGCCAATCCTGCTCCAAGGATCACCATCAAGGAGTTACGTTTCAGATTTGAGTAACTATTTTTTAAATTGCGCATAAATTCTCCAGTTAGCTTGATGTTTTCGGTAAGAATTTCTCAGCGGATGAAGCCGCCGCCCAATACGAGGTAGACGATCAATACGATCACGATGATGGATGCCACGCTCATTCCGCCGCGACCGTAGTGGCCGGCTCGATAGCCGTAAAAGCCACCCCCACCAAACAGTAGAATCAACAAAATAATTATCAGCAACATAGGAACCTTCCTTTTCGCGTTCAATAACCTGACTGCCGGTCTGTCTGCACGGACAATAAGTCCGAACGACTTGACCTTCGGCCGTTTAGCCCCGTATCAACCAGACAACGACGAGGATCAACACGAGTCCTCCGAGGGAAATGGGAATATACATGCGCTCTCCGCAGGCCTTGGTGAGTGGACTTGATGTTGGTCTAGCGGAACGCGGTCAAAGGCGAGGAAGGACTGCGGTTCAGGCTGAATCAATCCGGGACGCGAGTCATATTTCGATCCCGATGAATTCAGCTTAGGCGGCTAAGATGGGAAACGCTATCGCGCTGACATCAACTTGGTTATGTGAAGAACCAAGACCGGCGGTAACCCGGATTGAGCTCCGAGTATGTCAAGAAGTTTGCACGCTACCTACGCGCAACTCCGCGTGCCGACCAGAGGTTCGGCAGGTTCGATTCCCACCGAACCCCCAAGGAAGGTTATTCCACGTCGGTGCGTTTCTCAGCGGTTGTCGCGGGGGCCACGGCCTGTTTGACGATCAGGTTATCATGCACCGCTTTCACGCCCGGAACCTGGCTCGCGACCAACCTCGCTTCGGGAATCTCCGATGGCGCATTGACGAAGCCGCTCAAGTCGACGACGCCCTTATAAGTCGTCACGTGAACCTGAGTCGCGCTTACTTTGGGATCCTGCGCGAGATCACCTTTGACCTTGGCGGTGATGGTCGCATCGTCGAAATAGCCGCCGGTGCTCTCCTGGTTCGGCGTGGCGGCGCATGCGACGGCAAAAGTCGCCACGGCAGCCGCCATCAGTACCAGCACCGGGCGCAGACTGAGCTTTAGTTGATTCTGGATATTTTTCTCGCGCATAAATGCTCCAACGGGCATCGGCCGTTTCGTTCGTATAAATAGACGACGAATGAGCACGGCTTTTTCACTAAACGCCGCCGCGTTGATACGTTATCGCGAAATGCCGTACTCTTAGGCGACCGCCGTATCTCAGGCGAATTTCAGGGAGTCCTCCGATGCCTGATGCTAATGCTCGCGAAGAAGCTCCGTCGCCGGCGCGCGCCAAAAAAGCCAGCGCGCCGAGCGTCGAACATGAACTGCAACTCTACTACTGGATGAAACTCATCCGCGCGTTCGAGGATCGCGTCGCGCGGCTTTCCCGCCAGAACAAGATCTTCGGCGGCGTTTACTCCGGCGCTGGCCAGGAAGCCATTTGCACCGGCATTTGCGCGCCGCTGCAGCCGGGCGATTTCGTCGCGCCGTTGCATCGCGATTTGGGCGTCTTCCTTATGCGCGGGGCTGACCCCGGCCGCCTGATGGCGCAGCTGATGGCGAAGGAGAATGGTCTTTCGCGGGGCAAGGATTCCGGGCTTCACGGCGGAGATCTCGAAAACGGCATTTTCGGTTCGACCTCGATGCTGGGTTCCTCGCTCCCGGTCGCGGTCGGCGCGGCGCTCAAGTTCAAGATGAAGAAGGACAAGAACATCGCGGTTGCGTTTTTTGGTGAGGGCGCGGCCTCGCGCGGCGACGTGCACGAGGCGATGAACTTTGCGGGAGTGCATAAGCTCCCGGTGCTGTTCGTGTGCGAGAACAACCGCTTCGCATATTCGACACCGCTGGAAAAGCAGATGGCGATTGAGAATGTCGCCGATCGCGCGCGGGCCTATGGATTTCCTGGCCACGTCGTATCGGGCAACGATCTTCTCGCGGTCGTGGCGCTCTCAGAGCGCCTCGTCGATCGGATGCGCAAGGGCAGCGGCCCCGAGATGATCGAATGCAAGACCTATCGCTATCGCGGCCACAGCGAGCACGATCCGGCGCTCTATCGCGACAAGAACGAACTCATCGAATGGGAAGCGCGCGACCCGATTCCGCAGTACGAATTTTTCCTCGAGAAGAAAGGCCACGACTTGAAGCGGATCCGCGATGAAGTCGATGAGCGCACGAGGCAGGTCGTGCAATCGGCGGTCGAGTTCGCCGAACAGGATGTGGCGCCGGATCCGAAGGAAGCGCTGGAAGACCTTTATGCGCCGCCGCTGTCGGGTGCGATGCTCTCTACCAACGGGCGCAAATAGCGACATGGAAATCACCTACATCCAGGCCATCAATCAGGCGCTCCACGAAGAGATGGGCCGCGATGAAAATATGTTCGTCATGGGCGAAGATGTCGGCGAGCTCGGCGGCGCATTCAAGGTGACCGAAGGCCTGCTCGCGAAGTACGGCGAAGAACGCGTCATCGACACCCCTATCTCGGAGGAGCTCATCGTCGGCGCGGGAATCGGCGCCGCCGTGATGGGGATGCATCCGGTGGTCGAGATGCAATTCGCTGATTTCATCTCATGCGGCTTCGATCAAATCGTGAACATGGCGGCCACGCTGCGCTATCGTCACGGCGGGCGCGCCTCATGTCCGCTGGTGATCCGCGCGCCCTCGGGCGCCGGCGTGCATGGCGCGCTGTTCCATTCGCAGAATCCCGAAGCATGGTTCACCCGCGTGCCCGGCTTGAAAGTGGTGACGCCGGCAACCGTGTATGACGCCAAAGGGCTATTGAAGTCGGCGATTCGCGACGGCAATCCGGTGGTGTACTTCGAGCACAAGCGGCTTTATCGGAGCCTCAAGCAGGATATTCCCGAGGGCGACTTCACGGTGCCGCTCGGCGTCGCAGAAATTCGCCAGGCGGGCACGGACCTCTCGATCATCACCTATGGAGGCACGCTCGGTCAGTCGATCGATGCGGCGCGAATCGTCGAAAAGGAATCCGGCCTTTCGATTGAAGTGCTCGATTTGCGCACGCTGCTGCCGCTCGATCGCGATGCGATCCTCGAGACCGCCAGGAAAACCGGCAAGGTCCTCATCGTGCACGAGGATCGCTTGACCGGTGGTATTGGTGGCGAGGTCGCCGCGATCATCGCGGAGAACGCATTCGAGTACCTCGATGCGCCGATTCGCCGCGTCGCCGCGATGGATACGCATACCGCCTTCGCACCGTCGCTGGAGCAGGCCATTCTCCCTAACACCAACAAGATCGTCGACGCGATCCGCAACCTCGCAGCTTACTGAGCTGAAAGAATCGGACTCGAGTAGATGCCCAACGAGAATATTCCATCCGAACTGCGCGCGACCGAGTCTGCATGGCGAACCGCCGCGGCGGCCTGCCGCGATAAGGTGATCGCGAGTGAGATCGTCTTCCTGAGCGGCGCGGGAGGCGGATGGGTCGATAGCAGCGTTCAAGTTGTGACCGGACAGACGGTCACGCTGCTTGCGACCGGCCAGGTTTGGCTCTCGCGCGAAGCGAACCTCGCATTTCCCCCGAGCATCGCGCTCTGGTACCGCATCGCTGACGGACCCGTCGCGCGATGCATATCGAACACCGGCACGTTCATCGCGGACCGCTCGGGCATCCTTTCGCTCATTTCCAAACCGCCGGGCGAATGGGCTAGCGCTGCGGGAAATTTCCTGCCGGACTATCCGCACGCTGGTGCTTCGGGAGGTCTTCTGGTCGCGGTTCTGGCGTGGTCTGGCAACCCCGACGCGGGCCTCGAAGGATTTGCCGCGCGCGACATCACCGGCATTGCCAAGGCCGAACGCGCCCGGCGCTCCGAAGAGAAACCGCTTCCGCGCGGATGGACGCCGCTGTGGCGCGTCGGCGACACCCGGATGTTTCGCGAAGAGGTCGCGGATGGTCGCACGCATATCGCATGTCGATGCGACAACGATGCGGCGATCCTGAAGTATCCCGTCGATGTGCCTCTCAAGCCTGACACCCACCTGGCGTGGTCATGGCGTATCGAGCGCCTGCCCTCCGAGCATCCGGAAAACATCCTGCCTCATCATGACTACTTGTCGATCGCCGTCGAATTCGAGAATGGGCAGGACCTGACCTACTACTGGAGTGCCGGCTTGCCGGTGGGGAACTCCTTTCGATGCCCGATCTCATGGTGGGACAAGCAC
Organism: uncultured delta proteobacterium; assembly: GCA_963761255.1. Classification (GTDB taxonomy): domain Bacteria; phylum Desulfobacterota; class Binatia; order Binatales; family Binataceae; genus DATGKG01. The sequence goes on along the minus strand of CAVXGH010000002.1, from coordinate 1,433,175 downwards.
GAAACGCACATCGTGCGGCGCTCCGGCCCACAAGGGCTCGGGCAATGGATGAGCGAGGATCAACTCATTCTTCCCGACTATCAAAAAGCGGTGAGCGGCGAGCTGCCGAAGCGGATCGTCGGCGTTTGGCTGATTGCGCTAAGCGCATTCCAGCGTCGAATCGGCGAGACGGCCTATCGCGACCTGCAATTAAAAAGCTCGGACCGTTCCTTATGGATCGGGCCATAATGACTCCAACCCCACTTCAAATTTTCGGATTTGTCCTATGGCGATAGAAGTTCAAATGCCGCAGATGGGCGAGAGTGTCGTCGAAGGCACCATCGCCAGATGGCTGGTCAAGGAAGGCGATACCGTTATCGAGGATCAGCCCCTGGTCGAAATCTCGACCGATAAGGTCGATACGGAAATTCCGTCACCGAGCGCGGGCACGATCGCGAAGCTGGTGGCCGAAGAGGGGCAGACTCTTCCCGTGGGTGCCGTCATCGCACTTATCGATAAAGATGGGGTTGCGGCGCAGCAGGCGAAGCCTGCCGCGCCGCAGCCTGTCGAGCGACCGAGACAGACGCCGCCGCAGGCGGCTCCGGTCGCGGTCGCTGCTGCTGAGCCGGAGCCGACACCAGCGCCGAAGGCGTCAGTGTCGGCTCCAGCGAGAGCGCCTGGTGCGGCCGAAGCCGCACCAGCGGACGGCTCTGACGGCGAGCACCGGCGATATTCGCCGGTGGTCATGCGGATGACAGCGGAGCACGGCCTCGACATCGCGCGGATCCCCGGCACCGGCATCGGCGGGCGCGTCAGCAAGCGCGACGTGCTGAAGTACCTCGAATCGCTGCGCCAGGGCGGCGCGTCGCCGGCCCCCGAGACGCCGGTGACGCAGCATGCCAACGGTGCAGCAGCGGCGCCTGCGCCGCGTCCCGCACCGGAGGCCTCGAGGCCGGCGCCATCGCTTCCGCCAGGGGCGCCGACAACCGGCGGATATCATCCGCCGGTTTACCAGCCGCGCGAGGGCGACACGGTCGAGGCGTTCACGCGCCGGCGCAAGCTCATCGCCGAGCACATGGTCTATTCGAAGACGCATTCCCCGCATGTGGGTACGCTCGCCGAAGTCGACCTGACGAAGCTGGTGCGGCTGCGTGAAACGCACAAGAAGTCATTCCAGGAGAGCGAGGGCTTCGGACTCACGATGCTGCCGCTCGCCGCCGCGGCGACCGTTCGCGCGCTGAAGGAATTCCCTCGCATGAACGCATCGGTGGTTGGCGATGCACTAGTCATTCGCAAACAGATCAACCTCGGCATCGCGATGGATAGCGACGAGGGTCTGCTGGTCCCAGTTATCAAGGCAGCCGAAACGATGTCAGTGGTTGGCCTCGCGCGTGAAATCGAGCGGCTGCGGCGCAAGGTGCAGGAGAAAAAGATCACCGCCGATGACCTCAGCGGGGGCAGCTTCACGCTCTCGAATCCCGGTCGCGAGGGCAACCTCTACGGCTTCGCCATCATCAATCAGCCCCAGGTTGGGATTCTGCGCATGGGCGAGGTCAAGAAGCGTCCGGTCGTGATCGAGGTCGACGGCGCCGATGCCCTCGCGATCCGCACCATGATGTACCTGGCGCTGTCATATGATCATCGTGTAGTGGACGGAGTCCTCGGCAACAGCTTCCTATATCGCACCGCGCGCATTCTGGAAGCGGCTGATTTCGAGCTTTGAGCGCGCGGGCTGCCGTCGGCGGATTGCATGCCATCGGCGGCCTGCATTGCAAGCGACCTGCGGCCTCGCATGGATGCTCGACAATTGACGGCATCCGGTTTGCTCAGATGCGGCTTTGGAGAGTCGAGCTATGATAGACACGGCAATTGTGGAAAATGATTCTATGATGGACGCGCCGACGCGCCGCCAAACCGAATGGTCCGGACGCCTGCGACCCCGGTTTTGCCCGAAATGTGGTCACGAGCTCCTCGCGGTGGGCGATTATTGTTCGCAATGCGGCCTGCCTATTCCGCCCGACGAGCGCCTCTACGACGAACCCGACGCCTCTTCGAAGTCGCGCATGGTCGCGCTCATGTTATGCATTTTCCTGGGCTATTTCGGCGTACATCGCTTCTATGTCGGCAAGATCGTGACCGGCGTGATCTGGATGGTCACTGGAGGGCTGCTCGGTGTCGGCTACATCATCGATATTATTGTGATCGCGACGGGGAATTTTACCGATAACGATGGCAATCAAGTGGTTTTTTGGGACTAGCCGAGGTTCCTCAGAAGATTCTTCAGAGGTCCTTCAGCGCCGCGATGACCTCTGCCGTATGCCCATTCACCTTTACCTTGGGGAAGACCTTCCGAATGATGCCGCTCTTGTCGATCACCATCGTGGTCCGCTGATAGCCCATAAACTTGCGTCCGTACAGCGACTTTTCCTTATACACGCCATAGCGCTTGCCGACCTCATTGCCGACATCCGCGAGGAGCGAGAAGTTGAGCGCATGTTTGTCGATGAACTTCTGATGCGAGGCCGAGCTGTCGCCGCTGATGCCGACCACCTGCGCGCCAACCCTCCGGATTCCTTCGATATTATCGCGAAAGCTGCACGCCTCGGTGGTGCATCCGGGGGTCATATCCTTGGGGTAAAAATAAAGGATGAGGTTTTTCTTGCCGATGAGGTCCTTGAGCGCGACCGTCTTCCCGGATTCATCGGGAAGCTCGAATGCGGGCGCCTTCGAACCCTCCAATGAGGCCTGAGCATCGCTCTTCGCGGATGGTTTAGTTTTAGCTGCGGAAGCAGATTTCTTAGCTGCCATGGCGATTCTCTTATTTCATCATTGAGCTTCTTACAATCGCCGTGGCAATGGATCGGACCTTTTTTCAACCCCCTAGTTGACGGGATTATCAATGCGCTCTACACTGCGGCCAAGCAGTCCGAAAGTTCATCCCCGATTAAATGGCCGTTTATACCGAGCTCACGAAACCGTTCCTAAAGGAACTTGCCGATGATTACGGCTTGGGCCGCGTGGGCAGTTTTGCCGGCATTCCCGAGGGCTCGGTCAACAGCAACTACCTGCTGGAGACCGCCAAGGGGCGCTTCCTGCTCCGCGTCGATGAGGTCAAGGGCGAGAACGAGCTCAAGCGCGAGCTCGACCTGCTGAGCTTCCTGCGCAAGCATTCGTTCCCGTGCCCGCATCCGATGCAGGATCGGATGGGCCGCTTCTATCGCAACTTCAACAGCAAGTGCGTTTCGATGTTCCGGTTTCATGAGGGCCGCGTGCTGCATCCCGACCGCCTCAAGCCGACCCAGCTCGAAACCATCGGACGGACGCTCGGCGAGTTGCACGTGCTCGGCAAGGCCTACAAGAAGGGCATCGACAATCGCTTCAGCTTCGAGCGAATTGCCGATCTGTATCTGTCGGTGCGCGCGAAGCTGCCCAACTACTTCCGCAAGATCCTCCGCACCCTCGATGACGAGGTTGACTACCTCACCCGCTATCTGGAGGGCAAGCTGCCCAAGGGCGTCATCCACGGCGACCTCTTCTGCGACAACGTGCTCTTTCGCGGCGAGAAGCTCGTCGCGGTGCTCGACTTCGAGGCAGCGTGTCGCGGCAAGTTCATTTTCGATATCGCCACGGCCGTCAATGCGATGTGCTTCGTCGATGCGGAATACTCGCTCGATCGCTTCCGCGATTTGCTCCACGGCTACGAATCGGTGCGCACGCTCTCGCTCGCCGAATGGGACGCCTTTCCGAACGAGTTGCGCTACTCGTCGCTACGCTTCACGGTGACGCGCCTGCATGATTTCTTCCTCGCGCCCAACGATGGCAATGGCATCCGTCGCATCGACAAGGACTTCCGCGAGTTCTTCGATCGCCTGCGGGTGTTGCGTCGCGAGCGCGACGGCGGCATGGAGCCCTTGCTGATGGCGATGGCGACCGGCTACGACTACCGCAAGTATCAGAAAGTGAAAGCCAACGAACGCCGCCAGGCGTAACGGATCGATCGGAATCCCTCAAATCATTACGCACGCAGCTCCTGTGGCCTTCGGCGGTGCGTTCCCGTTCGACCGGAGTACGGAACTGCCGTATCTTAAGCGGTGTCTCCCGAGTTTGAATGGGATCAGGATAAGGCGGCCGAGAATTTGGCCACCCACGGCGTTGCATTTCGGAAGGCAACGCTGGTCTTTCTCGACCCTTTGTCGCTCGAAGAAATTGACGACCGCATTGACTATGGCGAGGACCGCTACATTCGCATCGGGATGAGCGAAGGGCAGCTATTGATGGTCGTTTATACAGAACGAGAAACGGGGAAGATTCGAATCATCTCGGCGCGAAAGGCAAACCAGCATGAAAAAAAAGATTATCACGGCCAGAATCCGCGATGATGGAACGGTGGTGCGCGTCTTTGCTGATGGCAAGGAAAAGCCATTCCCCGTCGAGCCATTCGAGGTTTGGTCGGACGAGCAAATCGAGGCTGCCGCGCGCAAGGATCCGGACAATCCGCCCTTAACTCAAGCGCGGTTGGCCAAGATGCACCGGGTTCCGCGCGTGAAGACCTTGCGATTCTCGCTCGGCCTTAGTCAGGAAGAATTTGCGAAGCGCTACCAGATACCTCTCAGCGCGCTGCGCGACTGGGAGCAAGGCCGAACCGAACCTGATCAGGCAGCGCGCGCCTATATCGAGGTGATCGCTCACGACCCGGAACGTGTTCGTGAGATTCTGCACGAGGCGCAACGCAAGCCATCGTCGCGATCCCCTCGCCGGCGCGCGCGAGCGTCGGCTTGAGCGCCTGCGATGGGTGAAACTGCCGTCCCGCCGCAATAACTGGGAGTTCAGCGAGTTCTTCGATCGCCTGGGGTGCTGCGTCGCGAGCGCGACGGCGGCATGGAGCCCTTGCTGATGGCGATGGCGACCGGCTACGACTACCGCAAGTATCAGAAAGTAAAAGCCAACGAACGCCGCCAGGCGTAGAGCCTGACCCGAAGCCAGCCGCGTCACGGAGTTCCGCGGTTGTCAAAATATCCAAGAAATGGATTTTTCGCGCTCCTCTGCGCCTCGGCTGGAGTAGCGCACCGAACTGATCTCTTGATCATGGCGGCATTCGCCTGGGTCGTCTGTGACCTGCTTCTAGATCTGCACAAACGCGGCGTGACCATTGCCCCCGAGTTGATCGCTGATCGAGATCTCGTCGGTCGAGACAGACGATTCGTGGGACTCCTAGGTCTGGTCTTTGCGGGCGGCGGTGTCTTTGTCGGCGTTCGCCAAAGCGATCGGTTTTTGATCTGGGCATCCATTCTACTCTTTGGCGTCGGTGGTTTGCTGTTCCTCTTCACCGAGCCCAAGAGTCTGCGATCGACAATTATGAGTCGGTACCGCAAAGCACGAAAATGGGGATTGGTTGAGCCGAAAAGACGATCCTCGTCACGGAGCACTCAATTGAAGTAGCGTTCGTCGTCGAACGACCAGATGACCTCGTAATGACCTCGCGACCGCAAGAGGAATTTCGTAGGGTTTTATCATGACGCTCTCAAGCCGACGCTTTATGCGGACGCTTTGACCGTGAACCGCACTCCCTCGCGATGCTGAAGGAAGCTCACCACCTCAAACAGATTCTCCGCACGAGGATTGCCGGCGGGGCCAAACATCCGCATCAGGCTCTTCGACGGAATGCTGGTTGCCTCCGCTAGAGCGGCAAACCCAACCGTCGCGTTGATATAGTCGCGCAGGATGGTTTTTGCTACCGCGACTTCGCCGGACAACATCGCCTCGATCGCCTCGCGCAGAAGCTCTTTGCGGAACTTCGGATCGCGCTCAGCTCGGTTCCGGATGGTTTCCTTAAAATCGCGAGTTAGAGGCATAGTCGCTTTCCTATTTTCTCCGTTGGTAATCCTGCCAATTGGCGATCGCACCGGCGATGTCGCGCTGCTGGCGCTGCTTGGTTCCGCCGCCGAGCAGAATGACCAGTTGGTTGTCGTCTTTACCGAAATAGATTCGATACCCGGGCCCGAAAAAGATCCTCAATTCGAACACGCCGGAACCCACGCCTTTGACGTTGGAGAAATTGCCCAATGCGACCCTTGTCAGGGCGATCGCTACCTTCGCCGCGGCTTGAGGATTCAGGCGATCAAACCGTTGCCGGTAACGACTGCCGCCTTGAGCATCGAGGAATTCTCGAATCTCGATCATCGGCTATCGTAACGAATACGTTACCATTAAGGTCACTCGCGATCGAGCCGAAAGAGGTGCCGTCGTGACCCGGTCGGACGCGAATCGGTGCGTCGTCGAGTCATTGCCGACGAAGTGTCGGCTGTGCGGCAACAGTGGGTTTGTTTTTGCGATTCGACATCTTACGTCACTTAGACCGTGCCCGGGGGTCGCCAAGGACCGCCAGCGCCGACGCAGTCGAGAAGGTCTCTGCCGACCCCCTATCGTTGTGAGCGGGTCGCGAGCGGCACCTGTCGGCACCAATCGGCATGTCATTCCAAAAAGCCTTGAATTTCCTCGATGATTTGGCTTTGTTTCGTCATTTCGAGCACCACGCAGTGGGTTTGTTTTTGCGCTTTCGCTGATCTTCGGAGGTGAGAAAAGGCTCGATGCACCGTGGCTTCGTTTTTCACTGCAGAAAAAGGAAATTCTTTAGAATCAAGCACTTGGTGGGTTCGTTTGTGTAAATTCGCATGTGCGAGATTTCATCGCTCCCTAAAACGCCAAACGGCGCCCGGAGTCGGCGCCAATCTGTCGATGTTAGCATACTTCGACAGACGGTGAACCTGCCGCATTTCGATGCCGGCAGGAAATCGACCATGTGCGCGCGGTCCATCGCGCAAATCTTCGCCGAGGAATGTTCAGCCTCGCGGCGAACACTCCCATTCATCTTGGAATTGGCAAGGAGTCCGTGGCCTCGAAGCCATCGAAGGCGTTCCCTTACGTCGCGGTTGTCTCGTAACCGGCTGCCGGCGGCCTAAGCCATCACCAACCAGTACTCGGGGGTGGCCTCAGGATTTCGGTTGCGGTGGCATTCGCGCGATGAAGCCGACGTGGCGGCCGATCATCTTCCAGGTGGCGCCCTCAACCCGCCACGCGTTCATGTAACTGCACACGAAGATATCCGCGGTGGAGGGCTCGCGACCGCTCGGGTCATCCTTGACCGTGAAGCTTTCGTTGCCGGTAGCGAGGGCGACGTCACCGATGACTGCCAGTTTCGAGATGCGCCGCTCGAAGGTGTTCAACCTGATGCGACCCGCACGAAACAGCGTCAGCGCCTGGCTTTTGCTTAGAACCAGATTCGCAGTGCTGCTTACGACCAGGCCCTCGGACCAGAGCGTATCGAGCACGGCAACATCGTTGCCGAGGGTCGCGAGCGCTTCGCGCTGTTCGACCTCGGCAACTTCAGCCGACCGATCCGAAGACTCTGGCTGAGACATCTGGACGACACTCCCCTGAACGCAAGCGCCTAACATAATCAGGCCATCAGGGTTTGCATAGAGGGTAATACGCCGCTGAACGCGGCCGGTTACCGGCGTTTTCCTTGGAACGTTTGATGCTCTTCTGTCGTTCGATTGCATCCATTGCCGGCCAGAAACGTATAGGGATTGGGGAATTTCGATGGCGAGGTTTAAGAACACGCACGGTTTGGAACATCACGCGCCCCGAAAGCGGCAGTATCGACTGCTGCGCATCCGGCGTGTGGCGCTCGCGCTGATTCTGGCGCTGTCGATTGGAATGCTTCCCGCGATGGTTCCGGCGAGAGTGGCGTTCGCAAGCCAAACTCTGGAACTCCCTTCGAGCGCACCGAGTTCGACATCGAATCCCTCCATCGAAAATCCGCCGCCGCCGCAAGCACGGATTCGCTCAACGGACCCTTTGCCCCCAGGACTCGGTACCATCGATGACTACGAAGCGCAGGATCCATCTTATCGCTCCAGTGCGGGTTCCAACGCCCCTTCGGGAAACGCACCCGCGGAACGAAGAGCAAATCAGCCCGCGCTGGTAAACGAAGTGGTAGTCGGCGCGCTGGTGCTCGGAGTGCTCGCGATGGAAATGCACGCAGCTCATCGCCATCGATAGTCGTCGGGCACCTTCAGTGTAAATTCTGCATCAAACCGGCGGTAACTTTGACAATTCTCGCGAAGCGCAACCGCCTGCTGAAAATTGCCGGATTCTTCACCGTCTAATTCTGATGAGCAGTGCTTTCGGCAGAGGATTTGCTCCTCTGACAGATCGTTCAAATGCATTCAGGGAGATGGTTATGATGCCCACTAGTCGAATCGCCACCTACGCTTCTTTTTTGGCCTATGGCGCGGTGCTGACTTGGGTAGTGATGGTGCTGCTTCTTCATCGCTAGGCATCGCGTATCTGTGGTGGCGATCGGCGTCGGCCCCGCCTCGATGGGGTTTCCACCATTGCTGGGGTCGGGATATTTGAACCCACCTCACGGCATGCAATAATCGGCTTCTCGCGCACCCCTGTGTTGCCCAGGGAGGGGGTGATTCCAGTGAAGCTTCGGATAGACGATATAACCGCCGAAGCGAAGGAAATTTCCTTCGCCGAACCGGAGGACGAAATCAATCGTGTCCTCGAAAAAGGACCGCTTACGGAGTTCAAGGTTCAGGAGCCGATTGGCGTGAATGTTTCTTATTATCGCGCGGGCACGGAACTGTTCTTCGAGGGCGGCCTGCACGCCTCGACGACGGCCATCTGCGCGCGATGTGCCGAGGAGTTTGCGGCGCCGAGCGACCGGGACTTCCGCTTCGTCTTGTCGCCGAAGGCTATCGGCTTCGACGACGCCAAGGATCTCCGCGACGAGGACCTGGAATTTTCCCTTTATGATGGCGATCAGATCGATCTTTCGCCTTTGATTCGCGAGCAGTTCCTGCTTTCGCTGCCGACGCGTCCGCTTTGTCGCGAGGATTGCCGCGGGCTATGCCCAAAGTGCGGGGTGAACCTGAATCATACCCAATGCGGATGTAGCCTCGACATCGGACATCCGGGGCTGGCGGCCTTGCGCAACCTTAAGGTTGGCCGCTCGTCTTAATTGACATACAAATAGAAGCGAAATTTAACCGGGATTATTTAGATGCAAGCACCAAAACGTCGTACCTCACATTCGAAGAAGAACATGCGCCGCGCGCATGATGCTTTAAAGCCCCTCAATCCTTCCAATTGCGCGCAATGCGGCGAGCCGGTCCTCCCCCACCGCGTATGCCGCCATTGCGGTACCTATCGCGGACGCCAGCTCGCCGAAGCGACCGAGTAGGGTCGCAGGAGTACATCGTTGAGAATCGCGCTCGACGCGATGGGGGGCGATCTCGCTCCCAAGGCTGCGGTTGAAGGTGCGGTCGCGGCGGCACGCGATTTTGCCATTGAGGTCGTGCTGGTCGGCCTCAAGGACATCGTCGAGACCGAACTCGCCGCGCACGATACCACCGGCCTCGCGATTCGAGTCGAGCACGCACCCGAAGTAGTCGCGATGGATGACTCGCCGCTCGAAGTCCGTCCTCACCAAGCCGCATTCGTCAATTCATCTCGGGATGGAAATGGTCAAGCGCGGCGATGTCCACGGCTTCGTCAGTGCGGGCAATTCCGGCGCGATGATGGCGGCGGCGATGGCGATCCTCGGCAACCTCGCACATGTCGACCGTCCTGCTATCGCATCGCTGATTCCGGCGACCGGCGGTCTTACGCTCTTGATTGATGCGGGCGCCAACACCGATGTAAAGCCGATTCATCTGACGCAATTCGCCGTGATGGGCAGCGTCTATTCGCGCCGCGTGCGGAATATCGCGCGCCCACGGGTCGGAATCCTTTCTAATGGCGAGGAAGCCTCGAAGGGCACCGAGGTGACGCGCGGCGCTGCCGCGATGCTCCATCAGATGGCGTCAGACGTGAACTATGTCGGCTATGTCGAAGGGCGTGACATCAATCGCGGTAAAGTGGATGTTGTCGTCACCGACGGCTTTACCGGCAATGTCGCGCTCAAGACGATGGAAGGGCTTTCGGCGTTCCTGCTCGGCCTGCTGCGCGAGATGTTTACCGCGAGCTGGCGGGGGCGGGCGGCATACCTCCTTATACGTAAGGCGCTTGGTACGATGCGAGAAACCCTCGATCCGCATGAAGTTGGCGGTGCGCCGCTGCTCGGTGTCAACGGGGTCGCGATCATTGCGCATGGCTCTTCAAATGCGCGGGCGATTCGCAATGCGATCCGAGCCGCCTCGAACGAAGCGCTGGTTCATCAGGTTAATACCGAGATCGTCGAAATCCTTGCGAGGAACGAGGAGGCGCTTGGCGCCAAGCCGCAAGGCAAAGGGATTCGCGGAATTTTCGCCAAAATGCGCGATCGCCTGTCGCGCTCCAAGGAAGCCGAGGAGCGCGAGCGGCGGATCAATGCGGGAGCATCCACCGTGCCGGTCGGAGCCGTCGCGCATGATGACGTCTTGCCGCGCGAGGATCGCATCAAGGAGGAGCGGACCAGGAAGGAACCGGCGGAGCATGCGCGCAAGGAAACCGTCAAGGTCGATCCGCCTCCCGCGCTTCCCGTCATCGAGCCGCATACGACGCCGCTTAACGGTGCGAAATCGACCGGTGAACTACATCTTCAAAATGGCGAAAACAAAGCCACTTCGAATGCCGAAATCGACGAAACAAAGCCACCGCGAACAACGTGAGCGGTGGTCCTGAGCGCCGCGCGAAGGACCTCGCATGGCAAAATGCCAAATGGTGAAATCGCAAAAACAAACCCACTTCTCGGCGTCGCCGAGAAGTGGTCCTGAGGCCCGGCGAAGGACCTCGGATGGCGCGTTTCGAATTTCGAAAAACGCTAAAACAAACCCATTAAAGGTCCGAAATCCCTAGAGAATCCATGAAACTTGCCTTCCTTTTTCCCGGCCAGGGCGCCCAACGAGTTGGGATGGGCACCGAGCTCGCCCAGAACTTCCAAGTCGCTCGCGACACCTTTAACGAGGCAGACCAGGCGCTCGGATTCTCGCTGTCGAAGCTATGTTTCGAGGGCCCCGAGGACGACCTCCGGCTGACCGCCAATACGCAGCCCGCGATGGTCACGGTCGCGATCGCAGCGATGCGGATTTTCGAGTCTGAATTTCAAATAGCTCCAATAGTCATGGCTGGGCACAGCTTAGGTGAATATAGTGCTCTTGTAGCAGCTAATGCTCTAAGCTTTCCCGATGCGGTCCGGGCCGTTCGCGAGCGCGGCCGTCTGATGCAGGAGGCGTGTCCTCCCGGGCAAGGCGCGATGGCGGCGCTAATTGGCCTCGAGCTGGATGCGGTGAAAGACGTTTGCGCGACGGTTTCCGAGGGTGGCCAAATCGCGGTGCCCGCCAACCTCAATGCTCCCGGTCAAATCGTCATCGCAGGAGATGCGACCGCGGTGCGGCGCGCCATCGATATCGCCAAGGAGCGCGGCGCGATGATGTCGGTGGAACTGAAGGTGAGCGCGCCATTCCATTGCCCGCTGATGAAGCCCGCGCAGGACGGCATGACGCCGCTTCTGCGCGGCCTTACGATTTCGCCGCTCAAGTTCCCCGTCATCGCCAACGTCACTGCCGCGCCCAACAGCGACCCCTCGAAGGTCGCCGATCTGCTCATCGAGCAGATCACTTCTCCGGTGCGATGGATCGAATCGATGGAACAGCTCGGCCAGCTCGGCGTGACCGATGCGATCGAATTTGGATGCGGCAAAGTTCTGATGGGTCTGATGCGCCGGATCAACAAGAACATCCGGGTGCGCCCGCTCGAGGACCTGGCGTCGCTAAAAGCGATCGGCGAAGCTTTCGCGCAATCGAAAAGCTGATCGCGCACAACACAGCAGCGACAATCGCCGCGCCGCGAAACTTGCCTATCTCGCATCAAGCCCATATGCTCCCCCAATCGACCTAGCTTTGAATTGTCCGGCGCTGCATTGAGTCGCCGAGGAGGAACCGCAATCCCGATGGCTGATAACATCGAAGAAAAAGTGCGCGAGAAAATCGCCGAACAGCTCGGCGTCGCCGCCGACGAGGTCAAACCCGAGTCCTCGTTCATCGAAGACCTCGGCGCCGACTCGCTCGACATCGTCGAACTGGTGATGGCGCTCGAAGAAGAATTCAACATCGAAATCTCCGACGAAGACGCCGAGAAAATCCGTACCGTCAAAGACGTGGTGGGTTACATCCAGGCCCACAAGAGCTGATCCGCCGCGATTCCGCACTTCAAAATACCGCACTTTGGGATGACGGCGGGCCGCCGTCATCCACACTTCGCAGGCTGAGGGGATGGGGATGGAAGATGAAGCGGGCTGCGTCAGGTTCTAATCATGCGGTGTCCCTTTTGCCGTCATAAGGGTAACCGCGTCGTCGATTCCCGCATGTCGGGCGACGGCGCGACCATCCGCAGGCGTCGCGTCTGCTCCGCGTGCAAGAAGCGCTTCACTACCTACGAGCGGGTCGAGGAAGCCGCGCCAATGGTGGTGAAAAAAGACGGGCGGCGCGAGCCGTTCGATCGCGCGAAGATCATCGCGGGCGTCAAGCGCGCCTGCGAGAAGCGCCCGGTCTCGATGGAGGCGATCGAACAGATCGCCGACCGCGTCGAGTCGGCCGCGTTGGAACGCGGCGAGCGCGAGGTCGCCAGCACCTTCATCGGCAGCGCTCTGATGACCGAGCTGCATGAGATCGATCAGGTGGCATACGTGCGCTTCGCCTCGGTCTACCGATCATTCAAAGACATCGACGAATTCATGCACGAGCTGGAGGACCTGATTCGCTTGCGCAAACAGACGCCGGGATCCTCGCGCTCGCGCGACAAGAAGGGCGAAGCGGCGCCGGCCTACGACCTCAAGCCCTCGAAGGAATGATGCGCTCAAGCGCAGCGCGGTTCTTACCTCAATGTGGAGGCGAAGCGCTGTCATTCTGCGACGAGCTTTCTCTTGGTTGTCATTCTGAGGCAAGCCTGCGCCGCCGAAGAACCTCGGATGCGCCTGATAACCGAATGTCACTTCAGCATGCGAGTGTGATCTGGATGCCACCATCGCGGCGAAGAGTGCACCATGCGAATGCTGAAGTGACCTTCGTTCGCGCACCGCTGTCGAGGTTCTTCAGCTGCGCGCTTCGCGCTCACCTCAGAATGACAAAAATAAAGGAACGCTCACTTTAGAATGGCAACGAAAAACAGCAGCGATAACCCATGACCATGGTCCGCCCGGATGTCGAACGCGATGCGCGCCTGATGGAGGAAGCTATCGAACTGGCGGAATCCGCGCTCGGATTTACTTCGCCCAACCCAGCCGTGGGATGCGTCATCGTTGCGGGAGGCAAAATCATCGCGCGCGGGGCCACCGCAACTGGGGGCCGTCCGCATGCCGAAACCGTCGCGCTGGCGAAAGCCGGTACGCGGGCGCGCGGCGCAACCGCCTACGTATCGCTCGAGCCATGCGCGCACTATGGCGCTACCCCGCCATGCGCGAATGCGCTGGTCGAGGCCGGTATCAAGCGCGTCGTCATCGGATGCGGCGATCCGTTTCCGAAGGTGCGCGGCAAAGGCATCGCCATCCTGAAGAAAGCCGGCATCGAAGTGACCGTCGGCGTCGAAGAGGACGAATGCCGTCGCATCAACGAGGGTTTCTTCACCCGCGTCGAGAAGGGCCGCCCGATGGTCACCGTAAAGCTCGCGATGACGCTCGACGGACGCATCGCGACTTCGACTGGCGACTCGCAGTGGATAAGCAGCGAGGAGTCGCGCGCGCTGGTCCATCGATGGCGTCGCTATAGCGATGCGGTCATGATCGGCGCCGGCACCGTCGTCGCCGATAATCCGCGCCTCACCTGCCGCGACGAAGGCGGACGCGATCCATATCGCGTCATCATCGATGCGAAACTGCGCAGCGATCCTCGCGCGCGCGTCTTTAGTCAACGATCGAGCGCCTCGACGGTGCTGGTTACGACTGAGGAGAACTACAAAAAGGCGCACGCGCGCTTCGGTTCCGACAAAACCGAAATCCTCGCGATGAGGACGGCCGGAAGTGAAATCGACTTAGCGCCGCTACTTCGCGAATTCGGCCAGCGCGGATGGAATCGCATCATGCTCGAGGGCGGCGCGCACCTGGCAGCCTCGGCCTTGCGCCAGAAGGTGGTGGATCGCGTCGCGATGTTCATCGCGCCGAAACTCCTCGGCGGCGGCCTGTCCGCAATCGAGGGCCTCGGCATCCTGAAGATGAAGGATTCCATCGGCCTCGATGATCTGGAGATGTGGCAGATCGGCAGCGATATCCTCATCGAAGCGCATATCATTTCCTGACCGGGTCTGCGGTGCATTCCTTAGAGAAACAACGCCATCGGAAGGCGCCGCAGCTGATCGTAGGGTTTCTGCTGGCGACAGTCCTGGCTTTTTCGGCTCCGGCAAAAGCTGCCGAATCCGAAATTGATCACCTCGCTCAGATACTCGAGCTCAGACCGGGCTCGTCAGTCGCCGATGTCGGTGCTGGGTCCGGGGAGGTTTCCCTGGCGCTGGCAAAATTCGTTGAACCGAATGGCAAGGTTTACGCGACCGAGATCAGTCCCAAGCTTCTCGACAAGATTCGTCGCGCATCACAGAGGGCCAACGCGATCAATATCGTGGCGGTTGCGGGCAAAGAACACGATACCGGGTTGCCTCTTAACTCGTGCGACGCGATCTTTCTACGCGAGGTTTATCATCATCTGACCGATCCGGTTGGGATGGATCGCTCACTCTATCAAGCGATACGACCCGGCGGGCGGCTGGCGATCATCGACTTCGAGCCCTCGCAACGACCCGGCGAGCCGGTTCCGCCCGGGGTCCCGGCGAATCGCGGTGGGCATGGCGCTCCTATGAAAATTGTTAAGGCCGAGCTGACCAAAGCGGGCTTCGAATTCGTCAGGACTGTTGATTGGCCAATCAGCGCAACCATCCGCCATTACTGTATGTTGTTCCGGAAACCGTAAGCGATACGCCTGCTTGTCCGGGCGGCTGTTTGACGTTATTCCTTCAAGGGAATAGCTTTGAAATACTCGCGCGATGGCGTGGGAAATCGAGTACACCAATGAGTTCGCTCAATGGTGGGATGCCCTGAGCGAACCGGAACAGTCCGCAGTGGACGCTTGCGTGAGGCAGCTCGAAGAATTCGGCCCCAGGCTGCCGTTTCCATATTCAAGCGACGTGAGAGGCTCGCGCCATGGCGTGATGCGTGAGCTGCGAATCCAGAGAGCAGGTAAAGCAATCAGGATTTTCTACGCCTTCGATGAGCGCCGAGCGGCGCTGCTTCTGATCGGAGGGAGGAAGAACAGCAACAAACGCTTTTACGAACAATTCATCCGGATCGCCGACCGATTGTTCGATCAGCACTTGGCTGAACTGCAAACGGCACGTGAACAGGAGAACAGGCATGACAGGACACCACCCATTCGCGGAACTGCGAGCGAAGATGTCGCCGGAAGCAAGGGCACGCGCGGAGGAAAGAGCTAACGAGCTGCGTGACGAAATTGATCTGGCGGAGCTGCGGCAGGCTTTGAAACTTTCGCAAGCACAACTCGCCAAAAAGCTTCGCGTCAAACAGCCTGAGGTCGCAAAGATTGAGAAGCGCGCTGATATGCTACTCAGCACTCTCAGCGGAGTCCTTCGCGCGATGGGTGCCGAGTTGAAAATTATTGCGAGCTTTCCCGGCCACGACATCCAGATTCGAAGCTTGGGCAAGCTTACAAATGGCCGCAGGAATGGTCGCGCGGTATCGAAGAAACGCGCCGCCGCCGGTCCGCTTCGACACGCGAACACCAAGACTCATCTGGCTGGGGCTGGATTGAGAATGTCGTGATGTCAAATTGGAGGCAAGCGCGAGAATCGCGCGCGGCTCAAATAATCTTGTTGAGCGGATACTCCACGATGCCGACCGCGCCCGCTTCGAGCAACTTCGGAAACAGCTCGCGCACCTTATGTTCCTCGATCACCGTCTCGACCGCGACCCAGTCAACTCCCTTCAGGTTGGGCGAGGCATAGAGATGCGAGATCGTCGGCGCCGTAATCGAGGGGAGCAGCTCGATAACTTTGTCGAGGTTCTTCTTCGCCACATTCAGTTTCAGGCCGACTCGCGCGTCAGCATCGAGAGCCGCGCGCATCAGCACCGCGATCTGCTTAATCTTCGCCTGCTTCCATTCGTCTTTCCATGAAGCCTGATTCGCCACCAGTACCGGAGTCGAGGTCAGCAGCTCCTCGACGATGCGCAACTTGTTCGCGCGCAGCGACGATCCGGTTTCCGTCACTTCGACGATCGCGTCGACGAGGCCGTCGGCTGCTTTGGCCTCGGTGGCGCCCCATGAAAATTCGACATTTACGCTAACTTTGCGCTCCGCGAATACGCGCTTGGTGAAGCCGACCATCTCGGTCGCGACCAGCTTTCCTTCGAGGTCCTCCAGCCGTTTGATCGGCGAGGCCTCCGGCACCACGAGCACCCATCGCGTGGGCTTCATCGAGACCTTCGCATAGATGAAGCTCTCGACTTGCACGAGGTCAACGTCGTTCTCCATCACCCAGTCGCTGCCGGTGATGGCGGCATCGAGGTGGCCGTCGGCGATGTAGCGCGGCATTTCCTGCGGGCGCATCACGCGCAGGCTGAGCGCGGGATCATCGACGCTGGGGATGTAGGAGCGGCTGTCAACCGAAATGCGCCATCCGGATTTGCGCATCAGCTCGATCGTCTGCTGCTCGAGGCTGCCCTTGGGGATGCCGAAGCGGAGGATTTTTTCTGCCGATGCCATTTCAGCTTGCGGCCTTTTTCGCGTCCTTGGCGTCCTTAGGGGGATGGCCGTAGTTGGGGCCGTACTTCGCCGGATCGACGAGGCGCGTGTTGACGGTTTGCCACTCGCCTTCTTTCCACATCCGAAAGAAATCCGATTCGTAGCCGACGTGGCATGCTGCGCCGTCGCCACGCTGCTCGACGGAAATGAGCACTGTGTCTTCATCGCAATCGAGGCGGATTTCGCGCACCACCTGAAAGTTCCCGGACTCCTCGCCCTTGCGCCACAGCTTTTTGCGCGAGCGCGAGTAGTAGCATGCGCGTCCGGTCGCGACGGTTTCCTCGAAGGCCTCGCGATTCATGTAGGCCAGCATCAGCACGCGGCCGTTAGCGTGATTGACGGTGACGACGGGAATCACGCCGCCATTCTTTTCGAAATCGATTACTGCAGATGCTGAGGTAGTCACGATGCTTCCGTCGCGTTCATGTGAATCAAAAAGTATCAGCGAAACCTATCTCGGATTCAACATACCTCATTATTAAGCTTCGAATCCGCGCAAGTGCTTTACGCGAGTAGCCGGGTACCCTAGATTGAGGCGGATGAGGCGCAATTTGTGGGGCGTGATTCTGATGAGCACCATTGCGCTCGCCATTGCAGTGTCCGGTTGCCGCAAGAAGCCGACTCCTCCCGATGTGCCCAGCGTTCCCCGCACCGCGCAGGCGAAGCCGCCGCCGAAGCGCCCCATCGTCCAGCCGTTCAATTTCGAAATCGCGCTGGGACCGAATCATTACCAAATCGAAGGATACGTGGTTAAAAGCCCCGAGGCCGGCAAGTTGCCCGCGGTGCTCGTGCTCAACGGCGATGAAGGCGACGCGCATCAATGCGTGAAGAAAAATGGCGACCTCGCGACCATCCTCGGAATTCAAGTTGCCTGCATAAGTATCCCCGGCTATGGGAAATCCTCGGGGCCCAGTCGCCTCGTGGGGCCACAGGCGGTCGAGGCCGCGCGCCATGCGCTTGATCTGCTCGCCGCGCGCGATGACGTCGATCCGAATCGGATGGCGGTTTGGGGCGTCGCTGACGGCGCCGTCGCGGCCGGCCTGCTGATGGATTACGACAAACGGCCGAAGAGCCTCATCCTGCAATCGGGCGCCTACGACATGGTGAAGCTGTGGCCCGAGGCGCCGCTACGCACCAAGCTGAAAATGTTACATGAAGTATGGCCCAGCAAGCGCGTTCTGAAAGAACGCAGCGTCATCGAGAATCTGCCCAGCAAGCTCGATTGCGACGTGCTCATCATGCATGGGGAGAATGACCAGCGCAGCCCGCTACGGCAGGCGACCAAGCTTGCGGATGAGTTGCGGGCGCGCGGCGCGCACGTGGAGACCGCGTACTTCCCCAACGGCAGCCACGACATCGCGAAGCAGGCGAAGCTCCCGGCGGAGAATTTCCTGCGCGACACGATCGGGGAGCATCAGCCTCCACCAGCCTCCTGAATCTTCTCCTCTCCGAATTTTCCCTCGCCCGATGGGCGAGGTAGGTTCCGAGTCTGCGAGGAACCTGGAGTGGGACCTTTTTCAGGGTGCGTGCTCGCACGCGATTCAGGAAATTTGTTTCGGATGTTCCGGTTGCGCCTGGTCTCGAACTCAGAGAAAGAATTCCATAATCGCGCGAGGACGCGCTGAATAAGGTCCCACTCCAGCCCGCTCGCAAAGCCTCGCGGGCGACCTCGCCCATCGGGCGAGGGTTTAGGATCATCTATAATCACACCATGAAAGCGATGACGGTAAACATTCCCGGCCCCATCGAGGAGCATCCGCTCGCGCTGGCCGATATCGCGCCGCCGCAGCCTGCCGAGGGCGAAATCCTGGTGCGCGTGAAGACCTGCGGAGTATGTCGCACCGACCTCCACGTCTCCGAGGGCGATCTGCCGATGCATCGCGAGCACGTCATCCCCGGCCATGAAGTGGTGGGCGTCGTCGAGCGCCTCGGCGCCGGATGCATGCGCTATCGCGTCGGCGAGCGCGTCGGCATCGCATGGCTGCGCGAGACCTGCGGCATCTGCATTTACTGCAAACGCGGGCGCGAAAATCTCTGCCCGAATGCAAAATTCACCGGCTACGATCACGATGGCGGCTACGCCGAATTTGCGACGGTCCGCGAGGACTTCGCCTATCGCATTCCCGACTCACTCGGCGATGAGGAAGCGGCGCCGCTGCTGTGCGCCGGCATCATCGGCTATCGGGCGATAAAGCGCGCGGCCATCGAGCGCGGCATGACGGTGGGTCTGTATGGCTTCGGCGGCTCGGCGCATCTATCGATGCAGGTGCTGAAGCATTGGCGATGCAAGGTCTATGTGATGACTCGCGGTGGCACGCATCGCGCGCTCGCGGAGAGCATGGGCGCTGATTGGGTCGGGCGCGCCGAGGATCGCCCGCCGAAAAAACTCGATGCAGCGATTCTGTTCGCGCCGGCGGGTGACATTGTGCCTTCGTGCATGGAGGCGCTCGATCGTGGCGGCGTGCTCTCGATTGCGGGTATCTATCTCACGGACGTGCCCTCGCTCAACTACGAGCGGCATCTGTTCGAAGAACGCGAGATCCGCAGCGTCACCGCCAACACGCGCTTCGATGGCGAGGAGTTCATGCGGATTGCGGGCGAGATTCCGATCCACACGCACACGCAGTTTTTCGGCCTCGAGCAGGCGACCGAGGCGCTGATCGAGTTGAAGCACGATCGCATCCGCGGCGCCGCCGTGTTGAGGGTGGGATAACGAGCCTACCCAGCCTTTCTCGTGGTCGTTTCTCCGGCGATTCGCGTTTTGCTTCGTTCGGAACGCGGCGTAGGGCGCGGCCGCAGCGGAAGAGCATCTTCGGCGATCCCTGATAGGATGACTGCGGCGCGGTCGGGGAACTCCACCACCAGCGTTAGACTGCCTCCTATCGCCTCGACGCTTTTTCGCAGGGTGGAAAGCATCAGGTCGGTGCGCCGTTCGAGCCGCGATACGCCATCCTGACTAATGCGCAATGCTTTCGCGACGCGAACCTGGGTCAGCTTTCGCGCGCGACGCAACTCGCGCAACGTCATTTCCTCGGCAACCAACTCGGCGGTCCGTGCCTCGATCTTTTTGCGCCGCGCGGGGCTCATTTTTTTCACTATGTCGTCTAGAGTCATCACCTAAATATCCCCATAGTTCAGCGTCCGGTACGGGCGAGGTGCCGGTCGAATCGTAGATCGGCCTTTCGAATGAGGCCGCGATAGAAGCGTTGTTCGCTGCTGCCTGACTTGTCCCCGCCGCAAAGCACGATTGCGCGCCGGTTGGGATCGAATGCGAAAGCGAACCGCCAGACTCCATCTTCCGCAGCAAAGCGTAACTCCTTCATGTTTGGATGCTTGGAACCCTTCAGCGTATCGACGTTGGGTCGTCCGACTTGCGGGCCGAATTCTCTCAGGAACCGCAGCCGTGCCGCTAATTCGTTTTGAACCGCCTCTGCCATTTGCTGATATTCGGGGTAGAAGTCTGGATGAAATTCGACGATCCACTCCACCAAGTATATGTATCACAATACATATCTATTCGACAGCGTGGTTTGCGACTGGCCGCGATGTCGTCTGAAGGCGCCGCGCACAGATTGACCCTCTCCCGAGGGCATTGATACCTTAACCTGTATGGCTGACGACAAGCAGACCGAGGGGCTCGCGCAGGGCGGCGATGAAATCCTGCTCGGCGATACCGCCGTCCTGACCCGGCTCGACAAGGCGATCGGATGGGCGCGTAAGTTCTCGATTTTTCCCTATCCCTTCGCGACCGCATGCTGCGCGATGGAATACATGTCGCTCTCGATGACGCCCTACGACATCGACCGCTTCGGCGCGCTGCTCCCGCGTTTCACCCCGCGTCAGGCCGACCTGCTGATGGTCATCGGCACCGTCACAGTGCGCCAGGGACCCATCCTGCGGCGCGTCTTCGATCAGATGGCCGAGCCGAAGTGGGTGATGGCGTTCGGCGCGTGCGCATCCACCGGCGGATTCTATGACAACTATGCGACGCTGCCCGGCATCGATCGGATTGTGCCGGTTGACGTCTATGTTCCCGGATGCCCGCCGCGCCCCGAATCGGTGCTCGACGCGCTGATGGCGTTGCAGCGGAAAATCCAGGGGCAGAAGCAAAAGTTGATGGCGCTCGAAACCAAGCACGACGTTCCAGTTCGCTAGAAACGACCGCAACCCCTTCGACATATAGATGGAAAGAATTCTCACTCGCTGGCTGGACATCCCGGATCTCCGCAAGCTCGAGGTCTATCGCGCGCATGGCGGTTACGAGGCGCTGCGCAAGGCGCTCTTCGAACTGACCCCCGAGCAGATGATCAACGAGGTCAAAAATTCCAACTTGCGCGGACGCGGCGGCGCGGCGTTTCCGACCGGCACCAAGTGGAGCTTCATTCCCAAGGAGCCGAAGAAGCCGGTCTATGTCTGTTGCAACGCCGATGAGAGCGAGCCCGGCACCTTCGCCAATCGCTACCAGCTCGAAAACGATCCGCATGGGATCATCGAGGGCATCCTGATTTGCTGCCGCGCGGTCGGATCGCATACCTGCTTTGTTTATCTGCGCGGCGAGTTCACGGTGCAGAAGCGCATCCTCGATGCTGCCATCGCCGAGGCGCGAGCGGCCGGACTGGTCGGCAAGAACATCATGGGCTCGGGCTTCGATGTGGAAATCTGGACCCATCGAGGAGCGGGCGCCTACATCTGCGGCGAGGAAACCGGCCTGCTCGAATCGCTCGAGGGCAAGCGCGCGTATCCGCGCAACCGGCCGCCGTTTCCCGCGATCCAGGGCGCCTTTATGTCGCCCACCGTGGTGAACAACGTCGAGACGCTGTCGAACATTCCGCACATCATCAATCGCGGCGCCGATTGGTATAAGAGCATCGGCCCCGAGAAGAGTCCCGGCCCGAAACTGTTTTGCCTCTCGGGTCACGTCAAGCTCCCCGGCCTGTATGAATTGCCGATGGGCTTCCCGCTGAAGGACCTCATCTATGGCGTCGGCGGCGGCATCCTTGGTGACAGACAGTTGAAGGGTGTCATCCCAGGCGGATCGTCGTTTCCGGTGTTCACCGCCGAAGAAGCATTGAAGGTGAATATGGACTTCGATTCGGTGCGCGCGGCGGGATCGTTGATGGGCACCGCGGGCGTGATGGTGATGAACGAGGACACCTGCATGGTCGATGTGCTGAAGACCGTCGCGCACTTCTATCATCATGAGTCGTGCGGGCAGTGCACGCCGTGCCGCGAAGGATGTGGCTGGATCGAGAAGCTGCTGACCGACCTCGAAGAAGGCCGCGGCAAAATGGAAGACCTGCAGTTGCTGATCGATATTTCCAGCAACATGGAAGGCAACACTATCTGCGTGCTAGCCGACAGCCTCTCGATGCCGGTGAAGAGCTTCGTGCCGAAGTATCGCAGCGAGTTCGAGGATCACGTGCGACTCGGACGATGCCCATTTCGCGAGCGCAACGGCGGCAAGTTCGCCATCGCAGCTTAACTAACCCAGGAAAAAGGTAGATGCCGAAGCTCACCATCGACGGCAAGGAAATCGAAGTAGCCGACGGGCTCAATCTGATTCAGGCCGCGGAGCAGATCGGGATCGAAATCCCGCACTACTGCTTCCATCCGGGTCTGAGCATTCCCGGCAACTGCCGGATGTGCCTGGTTGAAGTAGAGAAGGCGCCCAAACTTCAAATCGCGTGCAACACTAAAGTTGCCGAGGGGATGAACGTCCACACCCAAAGCGCAAAGACCAAAACGGCGCAAAAAGCGGTGCTGGAATTCCTGCTCATCAACCATCCGATCGATTGCCCGGTGTGCGATCAGGCCGGCGAGTGCAAACTGCAAGACTACTACATGCAGTACGATCAGCAGGAGTCGCGCTTTCCGCTCGAAAAAAAGGTGCGCAAGGGCAAGGCGATTCCGATCGGTTCCGACGTGATGCTCGACCAGGAACGCTGCGTGCTATGCGCGCGATGCACCCGCTTTTTCGATGAGGTCACGCATACCAGCGAGCTGGCAATCTTCGAGCGCGGCGACCATAACGAAATCGACATCTACCCGGGCCATCCGGTCAATAACAAATACGCCGGCAACGTAATCGACATCTGTCCGGTCGGGGCGCTGACGGAAAAAGATTTCCGCTTCCGGATGCGCGTCTGGTATCTGCATCGCGCGACCTCGGTTTGCGGCGGATGCGAGCGCGGATGCGCCATCGACATCCATCATCAGCGCGCCCGCATCTATCGCTATAAGCCTCGCTACAATCCGGAGGTAAATAGCTACTGGATGTGCGATGAGGGCCGCCATCACTTTACCACGCTGCAGAACGAGACTCGCCTGACCGCGCCGCTGGCGCAGCAGGGCGAGCACCTGGTGCCGGAGGAATGGGGCGTCGCGGTGCGGCGCATGGCCTCGCAGATCAGCAATTTCAAAAAGAGCTTCGGTCCGCGCGCCATCGGCGCGATCGTCGGCGCGCAAGCCACCAACGAGGAAGCTTTCGCACTCAAGCGGCTCATGCTCGATACCATCGGCTCCGATCGCATCGCGATGGTCAGCTACACGCCGCCGGGGCTGAGCGGCGACGATGACTTTCTGATTCGCGCCAACAAGAACCCCAACACCCGCGGCCTCGAGGCGATGGGCATTCCGCCCGCTCATTTCGGCGATTTCGGCAAAGCGGTCGCGGCGGGCGAGCTCAAGATGCTGATCCTGATGCGCACCGATCTGCTCGGCATGATGGGCGAGACCGAGTTCATCCGGGATTTCAGCGCGCTCGACTACCTGGTCGTCCTCGATACCGATGCCAGCGAGACCGCGCAGATGGCGAATCAGGTGCTGCCCATCGGCGCGTATCCCGAGACCGACGGCAGCTTCACCAATTTCAAGGGTCGTGTGCAGCGCCTCTCGCAGGCATTCCCGCCACCCGGCGATGCGCTGACGGGAATCGAGGCGATTGCGCGCCTTGGCCACGCCATCGATGGCCAGGAACGCGCCTCCGAGGCCAACGCGATTTTCACGCAACTCGCCGCTTCAGAGCCGGCCTTCGAGGGCATCAGCTTCGACGCCCTGATGCCCTACGGCGTCAGCCTCAAAGGCGCGCAGTAATCGCGCCCGCTATTTCCTCGGAACGCCGGGAGGAATCTCGTCACCGGAGACCAGCCAAAGGTCGAACGATAAACCTCCCGCGCCGACGACTATTAGAAAGATCAGACTCATAGTCATCGCGAAGTCGGTTCGCGCATCGCTCACCATAAACCAGAAGCCTTGTCCGGGATGAAAAAGCTCCGGAATCTTGGTCGTGGCGAACGCGGTCAAGATTACAATCAGTAGCGGAACGCTCGCGAGCCGGGTGATTAGACCCACCAGGACCAGCGCACCGCATATGGTCTCGAAGGTGCCGACGAAATGCGCGGTGAAATCCGGAAGTGGGAAGCCTATCCGCGCGAAACGCATCACGCCCATATGCGGGTCGATGAATTTCAGAATTCCCTGGGTGAAAAAGATCAGCCCTACCGCGAGGCGCACGCAGGCGACGCTTCGACCGTTCCAGGCAGGTGCCAGAAGGCGTTTCCACATCTGCTGGATTCTCCACTAACCGTCGGTGGGCTTTTTACGCTTCCTGGAACGCGGGCCGGAACCGTAGTCGCCGAAGGGATCGTCGCGCTCCCGCACCGCCTGCCGAAAGCCGGCCTGCTGCGCGCGAGCGATGAAGTCGAGGCCTTCCTGGGTATGGCGCGCGACCCCGTCGAAGAGCGTGCCGAGCGCGCGCGAAGTCGCCAGCCCCATGTTCTCGGCGGTGTGGTTGCATAGCATCTTCAGCATCTGGAGCTGATTGGTCGGCACGCGCGCCATCCGCTCAGCGAACGCAATCGCGTGCTCCTGCAGTTTGTCATCGGGCACCGTCTCGAGGATGAGTCCGGCCCGCGCGGCCTCGACGGCGGGGATTTCGTCGCCAGTGAGGAGATAACGCTTCGCGCGCTCCAATCCCATTCTGTACACCCACATCGCGGTGGTTGGCGTTCCCCACACCCGCGATGGGGGATAACCGAATGACGCATTCTCCGCCGCGATGATTATGTCGGTGCAGAGCACCATGTCGGTGCCGCCTCCGACGCACCATCCGTGGACCGCCGCGATGGTCGGCTTGGCCGCGTACCACAATTTCATGTAGACATTCACGAACTTCGACATCGCGTTGTAATCGGTGACCGAGTCCCAAACCCGTTTGCGGGCGGGCTCGCCCACTTGCAGCCCGGTTCCCCATACGAGGTTGTACCCTCCGCAGAAGGCCGGACCTTCCGCGCGCAGCAGGATGACGTGGACCTCGTGGTCGGTATCGGCGTCGTCGATCGCGGCGCTGAGCTCGTCGCGCAGCTGCGGGGTGATGGTATTGTAGGCCTCGGGGCGGCAGAGGATGAGGTGCCGCACGCCATTGCGGGTTTCGATGCGTATCGCAGAGTTCGCCATGAATCGGAATTAACCACAAAGCTCCTCGCGTCACCAAAGCCCGCGAGGATTACAAAAGCGATGCGGCTGGTTAGATTGAAAATGCGGTGATATCATCGCCCGACTGGAGAATGCGCTAATGCCCGGTTCCTCATTCGACGAAGTCTTCGCTCGTTTGCGTGAAGGCAAGATGGTCCTGATGGTCCCCGAGGAGTCCGAGTCGGCCGAAGGCGACCTCGTGATGGCGGCCGAATTCGTCACTCCCGACCACGTCAATTTCATGGCGCGCGAGGGACGCGGAATCGTCTCGATCGCTATCCCGGAAAAGCGGATGCGCGAGCTCGGCATCCCGCTTTCGCAAACTACTGAAACTGGGCTCGTCAGCGAACAGGCGGGCGCACTGGTCGAAGCACGCGAGGGCGTCACCACAGGAATCTCGGCCGCCGACCGCGCGCGCACTATCCAGGTTATCGCAAATCCTAAATCCACCACCGCCGATATCGTCATGCCGGGGCATATTCTGCCGCTGATGGCGCTGACCGGCGGCGTCATGATGCGGCTGGGACGCGCCGAGGGCGCGGTTGACCTGATGCGCTGCGCCGGGCTGCGGCCCGCGGCGGCGCTGTGCGCGATCCTGGATGACGACGGAGCGATGGCCGCGCTGCCGGCGCTGCGCAAATTCGCCGAGCAGCAGTCCATACCAGTGGTTGTCACCCGCGACCTCATCTCGCATCGCCTGACCAACGAGGTGCTGGTGCAGCGCGTGTCGAGCGTGCCCTTCACGACCGAGACCGGCGATTTTCAGGCCGTCATCTTCAGGAACATTGTCGATGGGCGCGAGCATCTCGCTCTGGTGAAGGGCAACGTCGGCGGAGGACGGTCCGCGCTGGTGCGGCTCCATTCAGAATGCCTGACCGGCGATGTGTTCGAATCTGCGCGCTGCGACTGCGGCGAGCAGCTCGAGGAATCGGTCGAGCGGATTCTCGCGTCGGAGGCGGGCGTCATCATCTATCTGCATCAGGAAGGGCGCGGAATCGGGCTGGGCAACAAGATTCGCGCATATGCGCTGCAGGACACTGGGCTTGATACCGTCGAGGCGAACCTTCAATTAGGCTTCGAGGAAGACCTGCGCGATTACGGCATCGGCGCTCAGATTGTTCGCGACCTCGGCATCGGCGAGGTGCGGCTACTCACCAACAATCCGCACAAGATCGACAGCCTGCGGCGCTACGGGGTGAACGTGACGCGAGTGCCGCTCGAGGTCGAACCGCACAAGGGCAACATCGGATATCTTCGCACCAAGAAAGAAAAACTCGGCCATCTCTTCTCGGACCTCAAACTGATAACATAGCGGCGCGGTCGCGAAGTGGGCGGCCTGGTTTTTATGGGAAGCAGACACATGGGCCGCGAGCTCGCGCTCAAGGCTCTTTATCGAATCGATATATGCGGCGGCGCCTCGAGCGATGACCTCGCGGCGTTGTTCGAGACCGCGCCGACCGACAGCCAGATGCGGGTCTTCGCCAATACGCTCATCGATGGCGTCCGCAAGGATGAGCGCGACCTCGACAAGCAAATCGTCGATGCATTGGAGCATTGGTCGGTGAAACGGCTGTCGCGCATCGATCACAACATCCTGCGCATGGCGGTCTTCGAGATGCTGCATCTCGAAGACGTCCCGACCCGCGTCACCATCGACGAGGCAATCGAGCTGGCGAAAACCTACGGCGATGAAGGCTCCGGCCGCTTCGTCAATGGCGTCCTCGATCATATTGCCGAAGTCAATAAACTTAAAGAAAAAGGTGAGGATCGCCCGTCCGCGAAGCATGATTAGGCGGATTGCGATAATCGCCGCGCTCCTCTTCGTCTACGGATGCGGCTATCAGTTTGGCGCGTCGGGCACCAATCTGCCGGCCAGCGCGCAGACCATCTACGTCGAACGCTTCACCAACCATACCCGTCAAACCGGCATCAACGATGAATTCATGGTCTATCTGAAGGATGAGATCGCGAGTCATAAGCGCCTCAGCGTAGTCGATAGCCCTTCCGATGCCGACCTCGAGCTGAGCGGTACAGTCCTGCAAACGCTCAGCGTGCCGAATGCCTTCAACTCGGTGCTCGAACCGACCCAGTATGGCGAGACGATGGTAGTTCGCGCGTGGCTGCGTGACCGCCGCACCGGCAAGTTGTTGTGGAGCGTCAATTCGATGAGCGACACCGAAAATTACGCGACGGTGTCGCAAAACGTCCTCAACACCACGCCCACCTTCCTCCAGCAAAACCTGCGTACTGCCGACATCGCGCGGATGAGCGATATCCAAACCACAGAGACTCAACAGCGCGGCTCGCGCACCCAGATGATGGCCGGCCTCGCCGCGCATATGTACGACTCGATGGCGACCGGGTTCTGACGCTGGAGGAGGGGAGGATGCCGGCCGAGAATGGGCTAGGGTTCCTTCGCATCGTCGAGACCGCAAAGTCGTTGCCCTCGGCGATTCTCATCGCGGGGCCGCAGGCGTTCCTGCGCGAATACGTCGTCGATGCGATCGCGCGCCGCCTGATTCGCGAGGGCCTCCAGTATCGCACCTTCCAAATCGCCAATGCCTCCGATTTCGCGTCGGTGGTCGAAGAGCTTCGTGCGCCGGACCTCTTTGCGCCCAAGCGGATGCTGGTCTGTCGCGTGATGCGCTCGTTTCGGGACCGGGGCGGCGACGACAGCGCTCCCTCCGATGATTCATCGGAAAAGGAAACCCGCGGTGGCGACGCCGGTCTCATCGGTGCGGTGACCGATGCGCGTCCGCCTAATCATCTGGTGATCGTCTATGATAAAGATGCGGCGCCAGCGAAGATTCGCCGCGCGGCCGAGAGCGTCGGCCTCCTGGTGAACTGCCTGCGTCCCTTTGACAATCAGCTACCGCAGTATGCGGCCAGCTTCGCGCGCGGCTTCGATTTGAAACTTTCGCAGAGTGCCGCCGAGCTGCTGGTCGCGCGTCATGGCGGCGATCTTGCCGCGATCGCCAACGCGCTGGGCAAGCTTTCGATTCATCTGGAGAAGGGCGCCTCGATCGAGGCCGCGGATCTGACCGAACAGGGGCCATCAAAGCTGCCCGAGCCATTCGAAATCGCGGAGAGCCTGTCGGCGGGGAGAACTTCGGCGACGCTGGCGCAACTGACCCGCGCGCTCGCCGGTGGACGCGATCCCTTCGAGTTGCTCGCGGTCGAGTTCATCCCGGTGATGCGCCGCATGATGCTGGCGGCCTCGATGCTGGCGGCGCGCAAGAGCACCTTCGACATCGCGGGTGCGCTCGGTTTCGGCCCGAGCAGTCCGCTCGCGACGCGCGCCATCGATGGAGCGAAACGGTTTGGCCTCGCGCGACTGCGGCGCGCGTATCATCGCGCGAGTGAACTCGATGAGGGCTTCAAGAACGGCGAGATAAAGGATCGCGCCGAGGCGCTGTCGGCGCTGGTGCTCGACCTGACTTCGCAGTAGGGAAAAAACGAAAGCGGCGCCCGCGCCGGACGCCGCCATCATCAAATTTCAATACTAAGCTTGCTGGGATTTCGCGCCGTGAGTTTTATGAAACTGCGCGGAGAGGCGGCCAATCTTGCGGCTCGCCGTGTTGCGATGCAGCTTGCCCTTGCTTGCGGCTTTGTCGAGCGCGGCAATCGCGGCGCGCAGTTTTTCTTGCGCGGCGGCGGCATCGGTAGCCTCGATCGTCTCGGTTGCGACTTTGACGGCGGTGCGGACCTGGGTCCGGGCTGCGCGGTTATGTTCACGGCGCTTCAGGTTTTGCCGGTTGCGCTTCTCTGCTGACGGATGAACGGGAATATGCGGCATAATCCTTCCTAGCTAACAGTCCCGCCGCATCGGGTCAATACGACGGCCAGGTGACTGCTCATGACTTCTTCGCGATGGACTGTCTGAGCCGTCGCGAGTAACATCGAGCCGTGAGCGATATCCTGAAAATAGCCTTCGAGAAGGCCGCCGAAGTGATGTCCGAATCCGAACAAGAAGTATTCGCGCAATGGCTTCTCAACGCCCTGGAGCAGGACGAGATACGATGGGACGCGGCATTTGCGAAGTCCTCCAAAAAACTGGAAAGTATCGCCGATGAGGTGCTTGAGGACTATCGAGCTGGTCGCACCGAGCCGTTGGACGTCGAGAAGCTCTGACCTCGAGAACCCGAAAATCCTTTTGGGCAGCGTATAGCGTCCTCCCCCGGGACGTTCGAAAATTAGCTAAAGAAACCTACAAAACCTTTCGCCAGAATCCCTTCCACCCCGGGCTACACTTCAAACGGATCAGCAGGACGCGGCCAATCTATTCGGTACGAATCGGCTTAGGCTACCGAGCCCTTTGCTTGCGAGTAGAAGACCAGGAGATCGTTTGGTTCTGGATTGGCACGCATGCCGAATACGACAAACTGATTAATCGCGCGACCGTTTAGCTTCCTGCCACAGAGCCTCGAGGTCCGAGGGTGGCAGCTTTTTGAGATCCAGGTTGCGCGCGGAGGCAAGGTGTTCGACCGCTTCGAAGCGGCCCACGAATTTGTCGCAGGCGCGCCGCAGCGTCTCCTCGGCGTTGTGGCCGATAAAGCGCGGCGCGTTCGCGAGCGCCAGCATCATGTCGCCCAGCTCCGACGCGAGCGCATCATTGTCGCCCTGCGCGAGGGCCGCTTCCGCCTCGTCGAGTTCCTCGCGCACCTTGGCGAGGACCTCGCGAATGTTGCCCCAATCCATTCCTTTGCGGCGCGCTTTTTCGCCGAGCTTCTCCGCACGCATGAGGGCAGGCAATCCGCGCCCAGTCTGACCGAGGCCAGGATCTTTGCCCGCGTCCTTTTTCTCGCCGGCTTTGATCTTGTCCCAATTCGCGAGGACCTGGTCGACGGTGTCGGCTTTAACATCGCCATAGATATGCGGATGGCGCCGGATCAATTTGTCCGCAGCATCATGCGCGACCTTTTCCAGGTTGAAGCGCGCTTCGTCTTCGGCGATCACCGCGACGAACAGCGCCTGCCCCAGCAGGTCGCCCAACTCCTCGGCGATGTCGGCATTGTCATTCGATGCGATGGCATCTGCCGTTTCGTACGCTTCCTCGATGACGTGGCGCGTGGTGCTCGCGACGGTCTGTTCGCGATCCCAGGCACATTCGGCGCGCAGCCTGCGAATCACCTCGATGAGGCGCGCGATTTCGCGGAGTTCCAGATTCTCGGAGTTGGCGCTCATCGCTTCACGTTCGCGCGACGAAAATCCCCGCGTCTTTGCTGATGTGGAAGGCGCCGTGCTCGGCGATTTCCTTTTCGAAGAACAACTGCAAAGCCGCGATTTTCTCCCCGCTCATCTGCGAGCGCCTGCGAGTCGAGTTGATGTAGTCGATGAGCGGCGCAACCTCCGTGACCACCAGACTGTCCGGATAGCGCAGAATCTCGACCTTCGGAAAGCACGCGCGCATGGGTTCGAGCCCGCTCTCGAGGCCGAAATGCGCCGCCGAGTTACTGATCGGCATCCCGAGGAAGCGCTCCACGGCCTCGTTGAATTCACGCATGTTGGAGAGGCTGAAGGTCGCGGCATAGCAGGCGCCACCGGGCTTGAGTACACGACGAAACTCACGCAGTGCAGCGGGCACATCGGGCACGTGATAGAGCATGTGATTGGCGACAATCGCATCGAAGGTAGCGGCCTTAAAGGGTAGCGCCTGGGCGTCGAGCTGCGCGGCTTCGAAATGGATTGGGATCGGCGTCAGCGCGGCCAGCCCCTCGCGCAGAATACCAGCGGAAAAATCAGACAGCACGATGCGCCATCCGCGTGGAAGGCGATCGCGATTGCGCAGCCACATTTGCGCGGTGCCGGTGCCGACTTCGAGCACGCGCGCATCGCTCGGTAGCGTTGAGGGCGCCGTCATATGGTCCAAAATCCAGGGAAAGATCCCGTAACGATTGGTGCTGAAGCGCGCGTGCAGCCGCATGCGCGCGTTTAGATTGCTGCCGTCCTTATACTGCTCCCGGAGCGCTTGCGTGGTCGCATCCATGAGGCGCGATTCTAGCACGCGTCCTCAAGACGAAAACCCCAGACTGCTCCCTCCATCGCGACGTGACCTGCGGGTTCGACCGGGCGCGATCGCTCAGCCTGATTGCGAAGATGCCTTCGGCTCGTCGGGCAGCCGCAGGGAAGGGATGGTCCGCAAGATTACCGAGCGAATAGTCAGACCTTGACCAATGACCGAGAAGACCACCACCGCATAGGTCATCGCGACTATCGTATCTCGATAGCCGGACTGTGGGATCGAGAGAGCAAGGGCCACTGAGATGCCGCCTCTGAGTCCGCTCCAGGTCAGGACCGGAATAGTGCCGCGCGCGATCGGTTGAAAGATGAAAATGACCGCGATGACCACCGCCACGCTGGCGAGTCGCGCGATGAGCGCCAAGGGAACGGCAGTCAACGCCGCGATCGCATGGTCGGCATTAAGCGGAACCAGCAACAACTCCGCTCCGATCAAAAGAAAGAGAATCGCGTTCAGTATTTCGTCCAGAACCTCCCAGAAAACATCCAGATGAGAGCGGGTTTCCTCTGACATCGCGCTTTCACGTCCTTCATTCCCGATCAGGAGGCCGGCCACTACGATCGCGATTGGTGCCGAAACCCCGATCCAATCGGCCAGCGCATATCCTCCGCTCGCGAGCGCCAGAGTAAGTAAGATTTCAACTTTGTAGTCATCTACCTGTTCAAGGAGCCAGTAGGTGAGAAGTCCGGCGGCGAGGCCAAAAGCGATGCCGCCTAAGCCCTCGATGGCCAACAGCTCGACGGTTTCGAGAACACTCACATGGACCGGCGAGTTAGCGATCCGGAGCAGAACGATGAAGACCACTGCGCCAACGCCGTCATTGAAGAGCGATTCGCCGGCGATTTGAGCCTCGAGACCGGCAGGTATTTCAACGGTTCGCAGAATCGCCAGTACCGCGACCGGATCGGTCGGAGAAATCAGAGCTCCGAACAGAAACGCAGCCACCAGGGGAATCGGCGCGTGGGCGAGTCTCAGCACCAACCAAATCACGCCTCCAACCACCACCGTCGATATCGCCACGCCCAGCGTCGCGAGTAACCCGATTGCCAGCTTCTGGTTCGCGAGGTGCTGGATCTTGAGATTGAGCCCGCCGGCGAACAGCAGGTAGGCCAACAGCCCGTGCAGCAGCAACTGGTTGAAATCGATGCGGCTCAGGAAACCTCGCGCGCCGCTTACCACCGACGGAACCCCGGCCTTCCCCGCCACCATCAGGAGCATCGAGAAGATCAAGCTGATGGCGAGCACGCCGATGGTGGAAGGAAGCTTGAAATTCCGCGCATTCAAAAAGCTAAAGATCGCGGTTGCGGTGATCAGAATCGAAAGGATGGAGAAGAACATGGCTGGTTTATGTGGGTCGTCTCGGGCTCGACAGACGAAGCTTATCGAGAACGATCGACCGGGAGGAAGGTTTTGGCGATATTTCGCCCGCCGTGATAAATGGTCGCCATGGGAAATGGGATCAGTCAGGCGAGTATTCCGCGCCGGCGTCAGCTCGGCGCGCCGCTTCCGCATGAAGGCGAAAATGGGCTGTTTTCGGAGACCTGGTTTCCGATTTGTCTGTCGCGCGAAATCCCGGCCGGAAAAATCCTCGGGGTCGATTTCCTCGATGGCCGGGTCGTGGCGTATCGCGGAGCGAACGGCGAGGCGCGGGTGATGAGCGCTTACTGTGCACACGTCGGCGCCGACCTTTCGGTCGGTGACATTCAAGGCGATACGATCCGATGCGCCTTTCATCATTGGCAATACGACGGCAATGGCGTATGCGTCGCGACCAAGGTCGGCGATCCTCCGCCGAAAGCGGCCTGCCTGTTCAAATTCCCAACCTGCGAGCGGCACGGGATCGTGTTCGCATACAACGGGGAACATCCGCGCTTCGAGGTCCCTGATTTTCCTTATCCTGATTCCGACCTGGCGATGAACGTGTCAGCGTTTCCGCAAATCCTGCCGACCGATCCGTGGGTGATCAGCTGCAATACTCCGGACATGCAACACATCAAGGCGTTGCACGGCATAACGTTTGAGCAGGAGGACCCGCACGACAGCGTCGAATGGACCGATCATTCGATGTTGTATGATTTCAAAGGCCGCCACGCGAAGGGTCAGCCGATCGAATATCGGATCGGGATTTTCGGCAACAACATTTTCTATCAAAGCGGCACTATCGAGGGGCGATGGTTCGGCGCGATTACGCCCTTCGGGCTGCCACGTCCCGGCCAGACCCGGGTCTTCGCGATCATCGCGGCGCGCAAGGACGAAGGCGACGAGGCCTCGACGGCGGCTTTTCTCCGCGCGGTCACGCAACTCGAGATAGATGTGGTCAGCGAGGACATCCCGATCATGAACACGATCCATTTTCGCCCGGGCACGCTGACTCGCAGCGACACCACGCTGGCGCGCTTTTTCCAATACCTGCGCGACTACCCGCGCTGTCATCCTGCGGCTGAATTCATTACCTGACCGCGAATTGGTCTATTGCTTTTCAGTCCCGCGACGGGAAGCATCTTCAGGCTTGAGTAGCCGCGAAAGCCGCTCTGAACACGCGACGCTGATCGCACAGGCTGAGGCCGGTGCCACATAACCGTTCGGGAGGGAAACTGTGCAATCGAAAATTACTTCATCGTGGTTCGCAAGGACCGCGGCCGCCGCGGTGTTCATGTCGGCAATTTTCACCATCGCCGCGGTATCGGCGCGCGGAACTGGAACGGAGACGTGGAACATTGATCCGGTGCACTCGAACATCAGTTTCAGCGCGCGCCACATGATGATTTCCGACGTGAAGGGTGAGTTCGACAAATTCTCCGGCACTATCACGGCGAACGATGACGACCCGAAATCGGTTGAGATCATCGCTACCATCGATGCGGCATCGATTAACACGCGCGCCGAGAAGCGCGACAATCATCTCAAGAGTGCGGACTTCCTCGATGTGGCGAAGTACCCGACCATCACTTTCAAGTCGGTCAAGATTGAGCCCGATGGCGAAGGGAAATGGAAGGTCACCGGCAACCTGACGCTGCATGGAGTGACCAAGCTGGTGGTGCTCGAAGTGACCGGACCGACGCCCGAGGTCAAAGCGATGGGCATTCGCCGCGGCGCTTCGGCCACCACGACGATTAATCGGCAGGACTTCGGGGTTTCCTTTAATAAAACCATTGATTCCGGCGGGTTGGTGGTGGGCAACGAAATTCCAATCAGCATCGACGTCGAAGCCGTCAAGGCAAAGTAGAGAAAACCCATGAAACTCGAATTCGGTTTTCAACTCGCGAACATGGAGCCGGCCCGCATGCGCGATCTCGCGCAGGCCGCCGAGGCGCTGAACTACGACTTCATCGTGTTTCCCGATCACATCGTGCTCGAAGGCGTTGAGCGCCAGCAGGACCCGCACGCGCTGGCATGGGACATGGTTTCGGTTGCGGCCTGGTTAGCGGGGGCGACCAAGAAAATTCGTATCGGCCATATGGTGCTCTGCAATCTGTTTCGGCATCCGGCGATCACCGCGCAGAGCCTGACGACCATCGATCATCTGAGCAACGGGCGACTGCTCGCCGGGCTCGGCAGCGGATGGACCCAGACCGAATTCGAGATGACCGGGATCCCGTTTCCTCCGATCACCGAGCGCTTGCGGATGCTGGATGAAGCGCTGACCGTCATCAAGTCGCTGTGGGCGCACGAGCAGACCACTTTCGACGGCGAGTTCTATCATCTCAAGGATGCGATCCTGTGGCCCAAGCCGCTCCAGCAACCGCGTCCACCGATCATCGTCGGCGGAGGAGGCAAGGGCCTGTTGCGGATAGCGGCCAAGCACGCCGACATCATCAACATCATCCCCGACGCCGGCAAACAGGGGCACATTTCCATCGCTCAGTTGAAGCAAATGAATGATGTGGGGTATCAGGAGAAGGTGCGCTTCGTGCGCGAGGAAGCCGTACGCCACGGTCGCAATCCCGATGCGATACGCATCAGCAGCTTTCTGTTCGCGTTCAACCTGACCGATTCCCAAGCGGCCGCGCAGCAGATGGCCGAGGCGATGGCGCCGATGTTCCAGATGAGTCCGGACGCCGTGCTCACTTCACCGATGGTGCTGATCGGAACGCCGGATGACTGCATCAAGGAGCTCAAGCGGCGGGTACAGAATTGGGGCGTGACCCAATTCATGTTCAGCTCGCTTGGCGCCATCGACGAGAAAGTCGTGCGACGGCTCAAGGAAGAAGTCATCGCACACGTGTAGGTTGAGCGGCGGCAGCAGTTTCGGCGCCGGCCCGTTGCGGAAATAGCGCGCGGACCAGCGGCGTCAGTTCGCGCTCCGAAGGCGCATCGCCACCGAAGTCCGACATGATGGAGCGCAGATCCGCGCCCGTCTCATTCGGCTTCGCAAGGATAAACGGGATGTGGCTGTCCTGCTCGCATGCGCTGCCGTGCCATGTATAGTGCGTGATTCCGGCGAAATAATAGCGATCCCCGATCGGTAGGTTCATGCATGCGCGCGGGAGCAGGAGGATATCGCCGGCGCGATTTCCGTACGGACCCGCGCTCAGCCAGTCCATCCGTTCTTCGAGGTCGACCAGGTCCGGACGCGGATGTGCTTGCAGGTATTGGTGGATGGGTACGAGGTCTTTGCCATCGTAGACCATATAGGGCAATGCATTCTGCCCGGCGGGAACACCGGGCCGCGCGAAAATTAGATCGATGGCGCCTTTCAGCTTCGCCACCGGCCGCCCTTTGGTGTTCGACCGATAGATGGTTTTGAGGACCGGGATAACGTCTTCCTCGAAGCGCGCGGGTTTCTTCCAATCGCAGCGGTCGTCTTCATGGGGACAGGTGGAGCGATCGGCGAGGTAGATGTACGCCATGAAACCCTGGTAGGCGAGCACCGCCTGATAGTCCTTATCCGTGTTGGGCAGGATCAGGCGAGCCGGCCGCACTCGAAAGCCGGCTTTGTGAACCGCCGCGAATGGTGAATGCTCGTCATCGGTGCCGAGGTCGTTGCGTTTATCGTCCAGGGTGGGGATGTGCGCATGGTCAGAAATAAAGAGCACATAGGTGTGATCCATGACTCCAGCTTTACGATAGGCGTCCAGAACTTCTCCGACACATCCATCAGTCACATGCTCTAGGTACCGCTCCTGTCCGATCAGCCTATCGGGCGCGGCATGGGTGAAAATGTCGATGCCGGGTAGATAGACCACCTGCAAATCCGGGATCCCATGCTCGTTGAAGGCGGCGAGAACCTTCTGGGTAGCATCACGATCGACCGAGGCGCTGAGCGATTTTTCGGGGTCGGCGCCTTTGAGTTCGCCCTTGACCAGATGCTCGACGAGGTTGGGAAACGAATCAGGTGAAACGGTGGTATAAATCGTGACGCCACGATGAATCGACAACAGTGAAACATTGCTGCTGCGATGCTTCAAATCCTCGAACAGGGTCGGCACTTCGAGTTGCCGCCCCACCAGATCATCGGTGACGACTTTGGCATTGTCCGCGATTTCCGGCACCGATACCGGAACCGGTGCGTAGAACTGCATCGTCTCGCGCTCGAACCATTCATCGCCGGGAACCCCATCATAGGCTGGGACTGAGCCGGTAAATATCGCCGCCCAATCCGCGATGGTGCTCGAGGGCAGAATGCTGAGCGCATGCGGCGCGGCGTAGGCATGCTCAAAAACCCCGTCACCCTGGTCCTTGCCCAGCAGCGTCGCGATATTCGGCGCATGGCCCGAATGGACCGCATCCATGAGCTGCGCCGGAGTGGCGCCGTCCATCGCAAATATCAACACATGGGTGCTGGCTGGCGGGGGCGTGATTTCCGGCTTGAACTGCTTTTCGCCGCCGGTTTCCACCGTTTGCGTAACCAATGTGCATGCGGACGGCAGCAGGACCAATACTGCGATCGTCGCGACCAGGGAAATCAGGTTTTTTCGTGACATCTGCACCATTTTATCGGTCGCGCGACCCCTCTGTAACCAAACCCTCGCAACGCGCGTCTTGTTAATTGCGGACCTGAACAACCTGACAATTATTCATTAGCGACTTTTGTTCGAAGGAAGCGGAAGGAGAACATGAACAAGAAAACAGTACTGGCAGCGATAACTGGACTCTCGGCGATGGCTTTGGCGGCGACCTGCGCTCCCGCGTTAGCGTTCGGCCCGCATGGTCATGGTCATGGCCATGCGGGCGGCGACATGCAGTTCTTCCTGCTCGCACATGCGGCGGGGATTACCGGGTCGCAAATCCACGCAGCATTCGAGGCCGCCGGACCAACGCTAAAGACAGACTTCCAGAATCTCAAGACGGATAAGGCTGCCGTCGATTCGTGCATCATAGCGGGCGGGACGTCTGGCTGTACCAGTCAGATCACCGCATTTACAACCGCACAGACCGCGCTGACTCAGGAAAAATTGTCGATCTGGCAGGGTCTTTTCGCCAAAGCTCCCAATGCGGCCGCCGCGGTTTCCCTTAAGGGCAAGCTGGACAACCTTAACGCCGAAAAACGCGCGTTGCTGAAAGGGGTTTTCAGCTCGGCCGAGAATTCCGACAGCGCGACTCCTCCCGCTGCGCAGGAATAACCAAGTCCTCCCCCGAAGCGGTAGCGGCGGCGCTCCCGACCCCCACCGGGACGCCGCTGCAACCCGTTTTGCTCTCCTGCTATGCGCTCGCGATCGGCGACAGCACCTTGGTGATGAGAAATTCCGACAGATCCTCGAGGCTCGAGGCGGTTATCTCATGACCACAATCGTACTCGCGCAGCGTCACCGGAACCTCCAATTCGCGCAAATGCTCAAGTGACTCCTTCGCGCGCGAAAGCGGGATCATATCGTCGGCGCGCCCATGCTGAAGCAGCGTCGGCAGCCGCTCGATAGCTTCGCGATCGGTCAGGTTGCTTTTCAACTCAGGCGGGAACCACGTCGATAGCCCGACCAGCGCCGCAAATCGCTGCGGCTGCCGGAACGCGAGTCGGAACGCCATCACACCGCCCTGGCTGAAGCCAAGCATCACCAGCTTGCGTGGGTTAACCGGATAGCGCTTGACGGCGGCATCGATGAACCTAGCGGCGCGCTCGACGGCCTCT
Organism: uncultured delta proteobacterium; assembly: GCA_963761255.1. GTDB lineage: Bacteria > Desulfobacterota > Binatia > Binatales > Binataceae > DATGKG01. Next base: position 1,394,852 of record CAVXGH010000002.1, on the reverse strand, counting down.
TCGATTTGGTCTTCGCGCGGCGGCGTCCCCATCCGAATCGGAAACCATCCGTAGCCCGAGATCGCGCCGATCGGCACGTCGAGCGGACCTTGCGGACAGATGATCATGAACTTCCCGCCCGCGATATACGGCGCAAGGCCCTGCAGATCGAGCGCATTAGCGCCCCATCCGTGCAGCGCAATGATAGTGGGATGCGGGCCCTCGCCGGCAGGTTCGAATAGGGTATGAATCAGATCCATGATGTGCCTCCGCACAAGGTCTTGGTTGAGTAAATTTGTTACTGGCTAGTTCGTCAGGCGCTTTCGCGCGCCCGACCTTTTTTGCCGGAGCGGATTTTGATCTCAACCGTTCCACCCAATGCGGCGGCGGTTCGCGCGATCGTCGCCAATGTCAGATTCTTTATCCCCCCGGCCTCTATCCGGGCAATCACGGGCTGCGAAACCCCGGCCAGCCTGGCCAAAGCCCGCTGTGATATTCCCTTCTTGCGCCGCAGTGCCGTGAGTTGCTCCTCAACCATCAGCTCTCTGAATAATTCGTCAACTTCCTTCGCACGGCCTCGGCGTCGGGCTTCTCGATCAAGCCAGGACAGTACTTCATTTTTTGCCATCGAATGCTCCCTCAATCGGATCACCTGAAGTTTCGCGGTCAACGAACCTCACTATTGAGTTTGCGCAGATCCCGCAGCACTTCAGTTGGGATGTCTCGTCGTTTCTTAAGCATACCGTCGAGCAGCACGATTCGCTGCCCGGACCGAAAGGTGTAAAAGATCCTGACCTGTTTGCCACGCAACTCGAAGAGTCCGTTGCCGAGCGACTTTGAGCGCGGTTCGCGGAGACGATTACCCTGCACCCCGAGCAAGCGTATGAGCGCGTTGGCTTCGTCGTGCGCGCGCACATCGGTGAGAGCGGTAATGAAACTCTGCACGCGGACGCCGTAAAATTCGAGGATCCATGCACTCACTGCGAACAGATAGCATGTACGCTATCGACGCACAATTGATTCGATAGCCGAATGAGCCACCTCAGAAACTCCTTGATGATTTTGGCGGCCTTCGCGCGCCCCAAATCGTGATTTCGTCGTCCGCCCCCCTGTTCATCCGCGGCCTCAGGTCGGCTATCGTGTCGGCGTAGCAAAAGTTTGATGTCTCTATTTAATCTGCGACAGGGGCGGGCGCGGCAAGCGCCACAATCTAACTGGGCAACCTGGGGAGTTATCGTCCTCGCGATGGCGGCCTTGGGCGCGACGCCGCCCGGAAGCGGCCCCAGCGGAAAACTCATCGGCATCGTCAGCGGATGCGTCCTGTTCGGGCTGGTGCTGTATGAGATCTATCAACTCCTGATTCCGCTCATCGAAGACGAAGACGAGTACCTGCGCTGGGTGATCTTCATCCTCCTCGGGTTGTTGATCGTCAAGACGATGGGGCTGATGGCGTTTTCGGGCTTCGGCACCGACGTCGGAAGCTATCAAGCGTGGGCGCTGCAAATCGCCGACCTCGGACCCGCGCATACTTATCAGCAAGGCTATTTTCTCGATTACCCGCCGGGCTACCTCTATGCGCTCTGGGCGGCAGGCGTCATCGCGCGCGCGATTGGCGCGGGCGGCGACACCCTGCGCATCATCGTCGAGAGCCCGTCGCTGATCGCCGATTTCTTCCTGTGCTTCGTGGTCTTCGCGTATATGCGAAGCACTGAGCAGAGCAAGTTCGCCCTGATCGCGATGCTGATGGTGGCGCTCAATCCGGCGCTGCTGTTCGATTCGGTCGTATGGGGCCAGAGCGATTCGGTGCTCACGCTGGTGATGTGGCTGGCGGTGGTCGCAACCCTCGCGGGGGAATACGAAATCTCCTGGGCGCTGGCGGCGGTTTCGGTGCTCATCAAACCGCAGGGCCTGATGCTGGTGCCGGTGTTGGGCTTATGGCTGTTGCTGGAAGCCGACTATGCGACATGGATTCGCTCCTTCATCGTTTCGCTCGGCACCTTCATCATCGGGATCGCGCCGTTTCAAATCGGGCATCCGTGGAACTGGATCATCGAGCTCTACACCTCGACGGCGGCCTACTATCACGAAACCTCAGTCAATGCGTTCAACTTTATCGCGCTGATCGGCGGGCTTCGCCAGATGGATTCCGGCACCATCGCCGGGGTTTCCTTCTTCACGCTGGGGATGGCGTTGCTGGTGCCGTTGTATTCGTTCGTCGGATACGTCCTGTGGCGCGTGCGGAATACGAAGTCGCTTTTCTATGCTTCGTTCATCGCGCTGTTCGGATTTTTTCTCTTCGCGCCCCGCATGCATGAGCGCTATTTGTATCCATCGCTGATTTTCGTCGTGCCGCTCGCGCTCGAGAGCTACGAGATGATGGGCGTGTTCGTGGTCCTGACGATCACCTGCCTGTTCAATCTCGCGTACATCAAGCAGACCCTGGAGAGCGCGGCGGTCTTCCTCGATCCGCACGACGGCCTAGCGATGCTGACCTCGATATTGAACGTCGCGGCCTTCGCCATTTCCGTGCGATTCGGACTAGCGATGTTGAAGGGGGAGGCGCCGGCTACTGAAAATGCCTTGGCCCAGCTACTCCATCGATTCGCGCCGCCGGAAGGGCGAACGAAGACGCGCATCGAGCAGCCGCCTCCCGAGTCCTTGCCGCCACTGCCGTGGATACGAACCGATACCATCATTATAGGTGTGCTGGTCCTGGCCGCGATCGCGACGCGCTTCTGGAACATCGGCAATCCGCCCGAGATCGTGTTCGACGAAGTCCATTTCGTGGGCCAGGCGCGGCATTATCTTCACGCCGAGACCTTCCTCGATCCTCATCCGCCAGTGGCGAAGCTGCTGATCGCGCTCGGCATCTGGCTCTTTGGCGATCACTCGTGGAGCTGGCGCGTCGGCAACGCCACCTTAGGCACCATCCTCGTCGGCGTGACCTATCTGCTCGGGCGCCGGATGTTCAAGGATCGCCTCGCGGCGACCCTCGCCGCCGGCTTCGTATTGCTCGATGGATTCTTCCTGGTCGATTCGCGCATCGCATGCATCGATATCGTCTACCTGACCTTCGCCGCGATCTCTTATGTGCTGCTGTTCCGTTTCATGCAGACCGACGGACTGCTGGCAAAGCGAAGATTGTTGATCTTTTTGGGGATCGCGTTGGGACTCTGCCTCGGCAGCAAACTTTACATTCCCGTGATTGCGTGTGTCCTGGCCGCGGGGTTCGTTGCCTACAATGTATGGAAAATGCCGCCGGAGGAGACGCTCATCGATGGTTCGGGTGGTAGCGTCGATCCCTACCACGAATGGCGCGTGCTCGGCGCGGTGACCGAACTCGCGATGGTGACTGCGATCTTCTATCTCTCCACCTTCCTGGTTCATTACATGCTCGGGTGGTGGGGCGGCATCTCCGATTTGTTCGACTACTACAAACAGATTGTTTGGTACGAAAATTCGGTCTCCACCGCGACCCATCCATACTCGTCGAAATGGTGGAGTTGGCCGATGATGTTGCGCCCGGTCGCCTATTGGCAACATTTTCCCAAGGACGGAAAAGTGGCGACGGTGTGGGGCGGGGGCAATCCGCTGATCTGGTGGGGCGCGCTGACCGGGATGACCTTCACCGCGATCTATACCATCGAGAAGCCGACGGTGACCCGCGTCTTCATGCTATCTGGCTATCTTGCCTACACTTTGATGTGGGTGTGGATCGGCCGCACGCTGTTTCTCTATCACTACATGCCCGCGGTCTATCTCGGATTCCTCGCGCTCGCGGCGGTTCTCGCCGAATGCTGGTATGGCGGCGAGGAGCTATGGTTCGAGCATCTCGCGATCCTCGCGACGATCGCGCCGGCGCTCCTTCTCGGCCTCGGGGCCGGATGGGGCTCGGGCGTGCTGGTGCTTCTCCTGGGAGCCTGGGGCGCATCGATCGTTCGATGGCCTGAGTACAGCGGAAAATTCGTCACCGGGACTTTCGTCCTCGGGGTCGTCATCCTCTTCATCTATTTCTTCCCGGTCTGGACCGCGATGCCGATCGAACGCAGCGGTTATTACGCCCGCATGTGGCTACAAGGGTCGGGAATCAGGAATTGGATCTGACCATGCGGGGACCACAGAGGGGCGGGCGTTTTGGTGTAGTGTCGGCGATCGCGCTGATTCTATGCTTGCTAGCGACGGCCATCCCGGCGCGCGCCGGGGAGCTTCTGCACAATGGCGACCTTGCGAAGGGATCCGGCAATCAGCCCGACCTCTGGCGCACCGAAGCGTGGATTAATGATCCGGACGCGGTGGCCTTCAACTGGACGCGTCCGCTAAATGGCGGCTCCGGCGAACTCGAAGTCAACGCCATGAAGGGCGACGATGCGCGCTGGATGCAATCGCTCTCGCTCACTCCCGGTTGGTACTACATGAGCGTCGATATCCGCACCGAAGACGTCGGCCAAAACAATACCGGGGCGACCATGTCGGTGATGGAAGACGGGATCATGTCGCCGGAGCTCAAAGGCACCACCGGCTGGACCCGCGAAGGCCTCTACATGCGGGTGGGAAAGAAAGGCGCCGACGTCGATGTCGCACTGCGCGTGGGCGGTTTCGGCAGCCTCAATACCGGCAAGGCATTTTTTCGCAATGCCAGCGTGGTCTCCATCGACGCACTGCCGCCCAATGCGAAACCAATCTTCGACCTCGAAAAAATCCGCAAGGATGCCGAGCCGGTGCCGAAGGGAAACATTCTTTCGCTGATACTTACATACCTGTTGTTAATCATGATCGCGTATGCCGGGATGGTACGTGTTCGCGTTGCAGCCGCCCAAGGTCACGCGGGCGGAGGCGCGTCGCGAGGCGAAGAAAAAGGTGGCGCGACGGTGAACGAAAGCGAACGCGGCGACCAGCGCATCGAAAATACGCTCTTTTACGTGTCGCTCTTCAGCTACGCGTATTTCTATCAGGCCTCGGATCAAAGCACGGCTGCGCGCTTCGATCTGATTCGTTCGGTGCTCGAGCGGCGCACCCTCTGGATCGATGGCTTCTGCGGCTACAACACCGCCGACATCATCAACATCTCGAACCACTACTACTCGGTAAAAGCGCCCGGCACTTCGCTCACCGGACTGCTGCCGTGGGGCCTCATCAGCTGGTTTGTCAGCTTGCCGCTGGCCGCGGAGCACGAACCGCTGATGTGGGCTCTCATGACCTATCTTACGATCCTCATCTCCATCAGCCTGCCGGTCGCGTTGCTGGTGGTCGTGATGTATCGCTTCGGCAAGGCTCTGGGAGCCAGTCAGGGACGCAGCGTCGCGATCGCGTTGATTATGGCATTCGCGACGATCCTGTTTCCGTACGCGACCGAGATGACCGGCGAGCCGGTTGCCGCGGTATGCCTGATGACCAGCTTCTACCTCATCTTCACCGCGGCAAAGGAGCCGGGCGCATGGCGCGCGGGCTTCGCGGGATTCCTCGCCGGATGGGCGGTGCTCGGCGATTTTCCGAGCCTCCTGGTCGCGGCTGCGATCGGAATATATTCGCTGCGTAAGCTTCCGAAGTGGGGCCATGTATTCAGCTTTGCGATCGGAGGCGCGGTCGTCGGTGGCATTCTGATGCTCTACAACTGGGGCGCATTCGGCGGTCCCTTCTTCATGAGCTATCAGGGCTATCGGCTGCCGCAGAATCAGCAGTTCCCGGAGCAGGCGGTCGGCTTCGTCGGCCTCACCTATCCGCGCCTCAATATTTTATGGAACGTGCTCATCGATCCTCAGCGCGGATTGTTTTTCTGCAATCCGGTCCTGCTGCTGATAATTCCCGGGCTGGTGTATTTCTGGCGCAGCGGCAAGCACGCGGAATTTTACGTCGTGCTCGAAGCGATCCTGGCATTCGTGCTGTTCAACGCCTCATTCGGCGAATCGATCGTATCGTGGGGTGGCGGCACCGCGACCGGACCTCGGCAGGTTACGCCGGCGATGCCGTTCTTCGCGCTCGCACTGATTTTTCTTCCCCCGACCTACAACTTCCTGATGGCTGGATTGGCTGGGCTCTCGACCCTCTATATGCTCGCCGCGATCTCGACCAATCCGCATTTTCCTTACGAGTATGGTAACCCGGTGTGGCAATTCGCCTTGCCGCATTACTTCCGGGGCGATTTCTCCTTCAACCGCGATACCTACTTCGGTGGCGGCGCGGTATTCGGCGATTCGGTTGCTTTCAACCTCGGCAAACTGATGGGTCTGCCGGGCTCGCTGCAACTTGTCCCGCTCTGGCTAGGATGGACCATCGCCGCCAACGACCTCCACGAGGAGCTATCGCGAAATCGCACTCAGATTGCGCTCGGAGCTCTGGCCGTCTCGCTCGGAATCGCGATTCTTTTCGTTCCACCTCTCACGGCACCGCTGCAGCAGCGCCTGTCAGTTCGAGCGAAGAACGGACTGCTCGCGCGCTACTACATCGGCAACACTCCCGGCGAGACTCCGCCCCATCTGATCCGGGTCGACCAGACTATCGATTTCAACAATGTTGCGGAGCTGGGCGCGACCCCATTTTCGTCGTCGGTGGTATGGAGTGGAACGCTGATTGCCCCGCAGACCGGGCTCTACAAATTCACCGTCATCGCCGACGACACTGGATGGCTGACTATCGATGGGAAGCCCGTGATCGCCGATGTCGGCAACGTTCCGAACCCGCAAGCGAGTGGCGCCATCCAGCTCGAGGCTGGCAAGCATCGGATCATTGTCGGCGAACGCAACCTGGCCGGCGACGCCGGAGCACATTTCCTCTGGCAGGTTCCTGGTAGCGATCAACCCGAGCTGGTGCCGAGCGACGCCCTGATCCCCGATCCCTACGACCCCAGCCGCGGTTAATTCGCGCCCGGCAGCAGACCGGCTCGCGTTACCTCGCGCCGCTCGCTCTTGTCCATCGCTTCCGCCGCCCTGGTAAGCGGAAAAGTAGCATCGCACATCTGCGCATATGGAAAACGATCCATATGCTGCGAGAGAAAATCGAGCGACTTCTTCAAATAGTGCGGCGGATACATCGCGACACCGACGATATCGAGCGACTTGAAGGTCACCATCGAAGGCGGAATCTGGACCTGCAGTCCGGCCGAGATGTTTCCGACCTCGATGACGCGCCCGCCGATGCGAACCATCTTCATCGCTTCCAGAAATGCTTCCGGCACGCCTGCGACTTCGAGGATCACATCCGGCCATCCGCCGCATAGCTTCTGCACCTGCGCGAGGCGATCCTCGAACTCCGGATGCGCGCGCATGTCGACGGTTTCATCGGCGCCAAACCGCTTCGCTTCTTCGAGGCGATGCGCGACCGCATCGATAGCGATAACGTGCGCGCCGCGCGCTTTCGCGATCGCCATCGCATGAAGCCCCAATCCTCCGGCGCCCAACACCACGAGGTTATCGCCATAGGCGACGCGCCCGCGATCGAGGCTCCAGTAGACCTGCGACATCGCGCAGTTGGCCGACGATGCGATCGAGTCGGGCACGTTATCGGGCACTTTGTAAAAATGCTGCTCGGGCTTGATCCAGTAATGCGTCGCGAAGGTGCAGGTAAAATGTGGCGCCTCATCGGGATGACGCGCGCCTACGGTCTTGGCGGTGCACGCCGAATGATGTCCCGCGACGCAATTCGCGCATCGATTGCACACCGTATAGTAGACAGGCGCGATACGGTCGCCCTCCTTGATCGGCTTGCCCGCAAAGTCGGTCTTTACGCCCTTGCCGATGGAATGCACCACACCGCTCATCTCGTGGCCCGGCATGATGCCGCGCTTGCCGAACTCGCCCTTCCACATATGCACCTCGGAGCCGCATACGTTGGTCTGCGTCACCTCTGCTATGAGACCTCCGGCGGGAGGCTCAGGGACATCATATTCGTGGAACTCGATCTTGTGCGCGCCTGGAATGAATCCGACTCTTCCTTTCATGTCCCTCGTTTCATCCCGAGCCGGGAAAATGTCAAGCGCTCACTCGGTCGGTGCAGTCGGCTTCTTCAGGAAGCCGGGACGTAGGAGGCTGGGACCTCCCGGCGCCAATGGCGGTAACTCCTCGGGCGCTTGACGCATGATACTGGGTCTGCCACCCGTAGCCGGCTGCTGCGGCTTGTCGATCTCGGCCGTCGGACGGCGTTCGACTTGGGCCGCCTCGTCGATTGCCTTGAGCAGCCGCGCTTCCTGAGTTCCGCGTGAAACGCATTGGAAGTCGGTTACCGGATGAAGTGGCACATGAAGCGGGGTGCTGTAGGTCGCATTGACGCTGATGTTGGTAGCTTCGGGGCCTGCGGGTTCAACCTTGAAATTATAGACCGCACTGCCGCCGGGGTCGGGTTCGGCGGTGTAGCGATTCGCGACGCTCTTCATCTGGCCACAGTCCGCATCGGCGAGGGTGAAGGAATGCGCCTCTGCCTCAACAATTCCATCATTCGGATCGTCTCCAAGAATTTTAAACTGGTTTTCGGTGACGACCGAATGGACCGCGTCCCAGGTCAAGTCGTATGGAACATTGATCCGGATCTGAGTCTTGGTGGCGGGTGGAGGCTGAAGGTTCGACGGATAGTAACATCCAGCAATGCCCGATTGGATCCCGCCGACAATGATTGCCAAACCGATTGCGCTTCTGAAGCTCATGCTACGGCTCATCATGATAGCAAAGCTGGCGTCGGGTAGAACGCGCCTGCGCGGGACATTCCACCTTAGCCACTTCTGTGTGATAATCGCGCGGTGCGGGGATTTCGTCTCCAGGCGGCCCGCGCCAGGGATTCGGAAGGATTCGATCATGTCAGGCCATTCAAAATGGAGTTCGATCAAGCATAAGAAGGCTGCCACCGACGCCAAGCGCGGGAAGGCCTTCACCAAGCTGATCAAGGAAATTACCGTCGCGGCCCGTATGGGTGGCGGCGATATCAATGCCAATCCGCGCCTGCGCACAGCGGTGACCACCGCGCGTCAGCAGTCGATGCCCAAGGACAATATCGATCGCGCGATCAAGAAAGGCACCGGCGAGCTCGAAGGCATCACGCTCGAAGAGCTTTCATATGAGGGTTATGGCCCCGGTGGAGTTGCCATCATCGTTGATGCGCTAACTGACAATCGCAATCGGCTGGTTTCGGAGCTGCGGTTCTTGTTCTCGCGCAATGGCGGCAACCTCGGCGAGACCGGCTCGGTCGGCTGGATGTTCAAGAAGCACGGCATCATCACCATCGAAAAGAAGGCAACCGACGAGGATAAGCTGCTGGAAATCGCGCTCGACGCGGGCGCTGACGACGTTTCGAGCGACGCGGACGGCTTTCAGGTCACGACGCCTCCGGACAAGTTGCACGCGGTGCGCGACGTGATCGAGAAGGCGGGTATCGCCATCGGAACCGCCGAGGTAACGCGAATTCCGGAAAACACCGTCGCGGTTTCCGGACATACGGCGGAGCAGGTGCTCAAGTTGCTCGAAGCGCTCGAGGATCATGATGACATCCAGAGCGTCTCGGCGAATTTCGACATCAGCGATCAGGAGTTGGCGCAGATTTCAGCGGCATCTTGATTGTGCTCCTCTCCCGCGCCTGCCGGCTTTGTCAGCCAGGCGCAAACCGGGAGAGGTCGATTGACGATCATGCACAGCATGTCGTCAATCGGGTGAGGGCCGGAGGGCGTCCTCGTCCGACGGTGATGGAAGTGAGGCGCTCTCCGAATGCGGTGGAGGTAGACGGATGCGGGTGCTGGGAATTGACCCGGGTAGCGCGATTACGGGCTATGGCGTGGTGGATGGAAGCGCGGGCAGCTTCCAGCACATCGCGTCGGGTACCATCAAGGCCGGCAAGCTCGCGCCGGGTCCCGATCGCCTCAAGAAGATTCACGACGATCTCCTCGCAGTCATCGACAGCTATAATCCCGCGGCCATCAGTCTCGAACGAAACTTCGTCGGCGAGAATGTGCAGAGCGCGTTTCGCCTCGGCGAGGCGCGCGCGATTGTGATGCTCGCGGCGGCGAATCGCGGCCTCGCATTTTTCGAATACCCTCCCAACCAGGTGAAACTCGCAGTGGCCGCATTCGGCCACGCGGATAAAGCGCAGGTGAAGTATATGGTGCGCCGCGCGCTCGGCCTCGATGAGAGCGTCGCGCTTGCCGATGACGCCTCGGATGCGCTCGCGCTCGCGATGTGCCACCTCGGCGCGACCCGGATGAGCACCATCGAGCGCCTCGCACCCAAGCCTCGGCGCAAAATCGCAGGATGGGGTACGCGAAGATGATCGCATCGGTATCGGGAACTTTGCGCGTGCGTGACGCGGGCCGCGTGGTCATCGAGACCGCGGGGGTGGGCTATGAAATCTTCATCCCGCTGACGACATACTACCGGCTGCCCTCGGTTGGGAGCCCGGTTTATCTCGAAGTGCGGCAGATCGTGCGGGAAGATGCGCTGCTGCTCTATGGATTCAGCGACTCCAGCGAGAAGCGCGCGTTCGATCTGCTCCTGGGCGTGCAGCACGTTGGACCGAAGGCCGCGCTCTCGATTTTGTCGGTCCTCTCGCCCGAAGATTTGGTCAAGGCGATCTCCCGCGAGGATATCCATCGCATCGTTGCCGTCCCTGGAGTGGGCGCGAAGCTGGCCGAGCGCATAGTGCGCGAGCTACGCGACAAGATCGCCAATCTGAAATTTGGTGGCGAGGAGCGCCGGACGCCCGCGCAGGCGGCCGCATCGGACAACGGGATGGGGACAATCGGCGACGACGCGGTTTCGGCATTGGTCAATCTGGCGTACAAACCGATCCAGGCGCAGCGTGCGGTCGATTCGGTGATGACGGAAAATGCGTCGGCGGATTTGGAAACCATAATTCGAAAGTCTTTGGCGGTGCTGCTTGCCGAAAAGTAAGACACCGGGCGACGGCGAGGTAATCCCGCCCGAGCCGCCTGCGAAGCGGTTGGCCACGGCGAAGGTCGGCCTCGAGGAGATGGCGCTCGACCTGTCGCTGCGCCCCCATAGCCTTGCGGAATTCGTTGGCCAGGAACGCCTCAAAAAGATCCTCGGGATGTCGATCGAGGCAGCACGAAAACGCGGCGAAGTCCTCGATCACGTGTTGTTCTCGGGACCGCCGGGACTCGGCAAGACCTCGCTGGCGCACATCATCGCGCGCGAACTCAAGGTCAATGTGCGCACCACCTCGGGCCCCGCGATCGAGCGGGCCGGCGATCTTGCCGCGATCGTTGCCGACCTCGAAAAGGGCGACGTGCTCTTCATCGACGAGATCCATCGCCTCGCGCGGGTGGTCGAAGAAATCCTCTATCCTGCGATGGAGGACTTCGAGCTCAACATCGTGGTGGGCAAGGGTCCGGTGGCGCGCACGATGAAGCTCGCGGTCAAGCCTTTCACCCTGGTCGGCGCCACGACCAGGTCGGGGCTGCTGAGTCATCCGCTGCGCGATCGCTTCGGGCAGCATTTTCATCTCGAGTTCTACGCCAAAGAAGATCTCGCGGAGATCGTTCGCCGGTCGGCGAAGCTGCTGAAGGTTCGTCTCGATGATGACGGTGCCAATGAAATCGCGGCGCGCTCCCGCGGCACGCCTCGCATCGCGAATCGGCTGCTGCGACGCGTCCGTGACTTCGCGCAGGTGAACGAGGAGCCGATCATCACGCGCCAGGTCGCGCTTGGCGCGCTCGAGCTGCTGGAGATCGATGCGATGGGCTTCGACAAAATGGATCGCGCGATTCTCGCCACCATCATCGACAAATTCGATGGCGGCCCGGTCGGGGTCGAAAGCCTCGCGGCCACAGTCGGCGAAGAGCGCGACACTATAGAGGAAGTCTACGAGCCCTACCTGATGCAGGAGGGATTCATTGCGCGCACCCAGCGCGGCCGCATCGCCACTCCGCGTGCGTATTCGCATCTTGGCCGGACCCGAACCGGCTCGCTGTTCTAACCTAGCCCCCAGCCCCTTCCCTTTAGGGAAGGGGAGAACATAAGAATTGTGCATGGCGAAGATCTGGGTCATGCAGCATCACCCTGTGGAAAATCTCGGCAGTATCGCCGATGCGCTCGAAGGTGCCGCGCTGGCGTGGCAGTACGTGCGCACCTTCGAGGGTCAGGCAGTTCCCAAAGATATGAAGGGCGCTGGAGGCCTCATCCTGATGGGCGGGCCGCAGGGCGTCTACGAGGCCGACGAGCATCCGTATCTGAAAGAAGAGATGCGGCTCATCGAGAGCGCGCTGAAGGATGATCGTCCGGTGCTCGGCGTATGCCTCGGATCGCAGTTGCTGGCCGCGGCGCTGGGCGCAAAAGTCTACAAAGGGACGCGCCGCGAAATCGGATGGCATCCGGTGAAGCTGACCGCCGACGCCGGAGACGACCGCCTGCTCAAAGGCGTCCCCGAGCAGTTCACCGCGTTCCATTGGCACGGCGACATTTTCGATTTACCGAAAGATTCGGTCGCCCTCGCATCATCGGAGATCACTCCGATACAGGCGTTCCGCTATCGCGACAAGGCCTACGGATTTCTCTGCCACCTCGAGGTCACCGAAGCCTCGATTCGCGCGATGGTGCGCGAGTTCACCGACGAAGTGAAGCACGTGAGTCTGCGCGCGGCCATCATCGGCGGGATCGATGATAATGTGGACCCCCTGGCCGGAATCGCGGAAACCGTTTTCGGACGTTGGGCGCGCCCGATTCAGGGAACCTAGCTCGGCAGCGCCAGCGACGATTGATGTAGCTTCGGGGTCCGGAACGCCGCGCCTTCGATTTCAAGCAGCATCCGCTTGCGCGCCAGTCCGTAGCGATAATTATGCAACGAGCCATCGCTCGCGAGCGCCCGATGACATGGGATCAGAATCGACACTGGATTCGCACCGACCGCAGCGCCCGTCGCGCGAGGCGCATCAGGCCGGCCGATTAGCCGCGCCAATTCGCCGTACGAAAGTGTCTGACCGGTGCGAATCGCGCATAAGCCGTCCCACACCGAGCGCTGAAATGACGTGCCGATGACATCGAGTGGCAGAGTAGGGAAGGGCGCCTTGCGATCGAGGAATTCAAGCAGCGGCTTCGCATAGCGCGCGCATGCCGCGTCATCGCGAGTCAGCTCGATATCGAGATAATCGGAACGAATTTCCGCGATCGCCTGCTCATCCGAATCGCCGAAGCCGAGCCACCCGATGCCCTTAAGAGTCGCCGCGATCAGCATGCGCCCGAGCGGGGATTGAACGATCGTATATTTCATACGACCTGTAACCCCGATCCGGCGCATTCGTGAACTCAACTGCCCTTGGGGAGTTTCAGCACGCGCTCGCCGATGATGTTGTGCTGGATTTCGCTCGATCCCGCTGCGATGGTCAGACCGCGCGCCGCGAGCGTGCGATGCATCCAGCGCCCGCCTTCAATCGCGCCCTTGGAACCTTCGTCGACGATCCCGAGCGCGCCCAGCATTTCGTCGGCGAACATCGCGACGCGCAAATTTAGTTCGGTGGCGAACAGTTTCCCGAACGAGCTTTCCGCGCCCGGCACCTTGCCCTTTAGCGCCGCGGTGAGCGAGCGATAACGGCTGAGGCGGAGGCATCGCGACTCGCATGCAAATTGCGCGAGGCGTTGCCGGATGTACGGATGCCTGTTGGCGGGCATCCCGTCGAAATTCACCTTCTTCGATAGATCGAGCAATTCGCCGATGGTGCGTTCGACCGGATGCCGCGTGCCGCCCGAAAGCCGCTCGAACATCAGTGTGGCGATCGATACCTGCCATCCGCCATTCAACTCGCCGACCAGATTCTCTTTCGGGATGCGGACGTTGTCGTAAAAAACTTCGTTGAAGCCGGATTCACCGGTTATCTGCATCAGCGGCCGCACCACGATGCCCGGTGACCGCATGTCGCATAGTAGGTAGGAAATCCCTTTATGCTTTGGCGCCTGTGGATCGGTGCGTACTAGCAGCACCTGCCATTGCGAGCGTTGCGCGAGGCTGGTCCAGACCTTCTGCCCGTTGACGATGAACGAATCGCCGTCGCTAACGGCGCGCATCTGGAGGCCCGCCAGATCGGATCCCGCGCTGGGTTCCGAATAGCCCTGGCACCAGATCTCCTCACCGGTCAGCATCGGTTTGAGGTACTTTTTCTTTTGCTCCTCGGTGCCCATCAGCATTATGGTCGGGCCGATGCGATCGATGGCGAGTTGGTTGGCGCCGTACAGCGGCAAACCCATCTTCAACACTTCGTCCTGGTAGATGGACTGCTCGACGAGGTCTGCGCCACCGCCGCCCCATTCTTTCGGCCAGTGCAGTGCGATGAGTCCGGCATCGTACAAGGCGCGATGATATTGCTTCATCTTGGTCCATGCGGCGTTATCGCGAACGTCGAGCAGACTGGCGGTCGAGGCGCCCATCGCTTCGCCGGTGCCGAAAATTTCGCCCGAAGTCTTTTCCAAAAAACCGCGAACCTTGCCGCGAAATGCTTCCTGTTGAGGCGTGTAGCTGAAGTCCATCTACTACTCCCGATTGAGGTAACGATTTCATAGCGAATGTACTCGCGATTGTGCGAGGTCCGCAAACCTTGCACGACGCCTTGCAATTCCGGTTTGCGGAGTCAGGACGCGCATCGCATCATGATGACAAATCATGCGCCGCACCATCATTTTGCTTCTCGGAATCGCGCTCTTTAGCTCCACCGTCACTGCTAAGGATCATCTCTCTGATGAGCAAACATGGCGGCCACCCACGGTCGCCGAACTTGGAACCCCTCAAGACCAGAAGTGGCGCGACGCCAGCTCTACTCGCTACCTGACCCTGACCGGTGACTTCGATGGTGACGGTAAGCCCGACGAGGCGAGGCTGATGGTCCGGGGCGACGGCAAGGCCTACGCGCTGTTCGTGAAGCTCGCCACGAACGACACGCCGATCAAGCTCGACGAGTTTCCCGATATCAGGAAGCTTCCCACCATCGGCATCAAGAACGTCGCTCCGGATACTTATCCGACCGCATGCGCCCGCGGGCTCGACTGCGCCGAAGACGAACCTCGTTACATCCGAGTCATTCACGATGCGATCGATTATTTCGATCACGATGTCTTCGATCGCTACTACTACTGGAACGAAAGCCGCCACGCCTTCGCGCAGGTCGGCATCACCGGCTAGCGGCGAGGTCGTAAAGCCCTTTCATAGAATTCCGGTTGCTATATTATGAATCCTAATCCGCGCCGGCTGCCGGGGTGTACTTCAAGGCGCGTGCTAAATCCGAATCAAGGCACAGGGTGACAAGCGACGATGGCGTACAAGACGATCAAGGTTCCGACTGAAGGCGACAAGATTGTTCAGGGCAAAGATGGTGTTCCGCAGGTTTCCAACCAGCCCATCATCCCGTTTATCGAAGGCGACGGCACGGGCCGGGACATCTGGAAGGCCTCGCAGTACGTGTTCGACAACGCGGTCAAGAAAGTTTACGGCGGCAAGCGCAAGATCGTGTGGATGGAAGTTTACGCGGGCGAGAAAGCCTACAACCAGTTTAACACCTGGCTGCCGGATGACACGGTCGAGGCATTTCGCGATTACCTGATCGGAATCAAGGGACCCCTCACCACGCCAGTCGGCGGCGGCATCCGCTCGCTCAACGTCGCGCTGCGCCAGCTGCTGGATCTGTATGTCTGCCTGCGCCCGGTGCGCTACTTCGATGGCGTCCCGAGCCCGGTGAAACATCCCGAAAAAGTTGACATGGTGATCTTCCGCGAAAACACCGAAGACATCTACGCCGGCATCGAATGGCAGGCGGAAACTCCCGAAGCGAAAAAAATCGTGAAGTTCCTTCTCGAGGAAATGAAGGTGACCACGATTCGTTTTCCGGAAACCTCGGGAATCGGCATCAAGCCGGTCTCGCGCGAAGGCTCGGAGCGTCTCATCCGCGCCGCGCTGGACTATGCGATCAAGCACAAGCGCAAGAGCGTCAACATGGTCCACAAGGGCAACATCATGAAGTACACGGAGGGCGCTTTCCGTGACTGGGGCTATGAGCTGGTGAAGCGCGAGTACAAGGGCCGCGCGATCGGATGGGACGACTGCGGCGGTAAGCCTCCCGCCGGGCAAATTCTGGTGAAGGACAGCATCGCGGACATCACGCTGCAGCAGGTGCTGACGCGCCCCGATGAGTTCGACGTGATGGCGACCATGAACCTCAATGGCGATTACCTCTCCGATGCGCTCGCGGCGCAGGTCGGCGGCATCGGCATCGCGCCGGGCGCGAACATCAACTACATCACGGGCCACGCGATTTTCGAGGCGACTCACGGCACCGCGCCGAAGTACGCGGATCAGGACAAGGTGAATCCGGGTTCGGTCATCCTGTCGGGCATCCTGATGTTCGAGCACATGGGCTGGCAGGAAGTCGCGGACGCGATCGTTCGCGGCATGAGCAAGACCATCGCGAAGAAGGAAGTGACCTACGATTTCGAGCGATTGATGAACGGCGCCAAGCTGCTGAAGTGCTCGGAATTCGGCAAAGCGATCGTCGACAACATCTAGTCTCTATACCAGCGCAGCAACCTCGGAGGCTCCTCGGCGCGATGCGCCGGGGAGCCTTCGCTTTGGGAGAGGCGGCCACCTAGTACTTGAGCGGATCGCGCCGCTGGCCCAAGCCAACCCATTCGCGAAGCCAGTCCTTCACACTCTTGAGTTCACGAGTGAAGATGGAACGCTGGTCATAAGCCTCCAGATCCGGCGCGGTAGGGTTGGGATCTACCACCTGGCTGGCAAGCCAGACCGCGGGTGCCAGGGATGAAAATTTCATCGCGCCGGGACCCGCGACAATCAAGACGCGGTTGTCGACCTGCTCGAGGCTGTGGGGCGCCGGACCGTTTATCTGATCGAGCACTCCTTGCAGATCCTTTTCGCCATCCACCCGATCCAGGATCTTGCGATAGAACTCCGCGAAGAGCGACGCTCCTTGTTCGTCATCGAAGGCAACCATCCAGATCACAGTCGTATCTTTGCCCCGGTTCAGAACCATCATCCGATCACCGGTCCACCGGTGCGCGATCTCCGCTTGCGTCGAGTCCCTGCCGAACGACATCTGCAGGATGAGGCGCAGCGCGAGTTCGCCGTAAGTATCCTCGAGGACTTCATGCCAGCCGGCGAGGCTTTTTTGATATCCGTCAACTTTGATTCGCAGCGGCCGCGTCAAATGATCGAAGTAGCGGCTTGGGTCGATTATTTGCTGGGTCGATTCGGGAGGTTCGCGGAATGCGGCGTCGACCGCATCCCATCCGCCACGTCGATAGGCCTCCCGGACAAAGGCTGCGCCCTCGGCATACTGAAAAATGAAGGGAATGCTCAGCGCGTCGGGAACATTTGTTTCCTTGGCGGCGGAAATTTGCGGAAGATCCGTCAGGTGCGCAGTAATGAAATCCGCCAATGTGTCATCCATGCCGCCGCGCACGTATGCGAATCCTGCTAACGTCGCGTCACCCTCGACCAGGGCCTTGAACGCCAGCATCGCATCGCTATTGTCGGCGATTCTCGTCATCCGCGAGTTCAGATCGAAGTTCTGATCCTGCAGCGCATGCGTGAGTTCGTGCGCGAGGATCATGTCGTCGCGCCAATCGCCGTAACTCACCAGTTCAACGCCGGCTTGCTCGGAGGCTTGCCGCGAACCTTCGAGGATCACCATCTGTTTTTTGTGCGGATCGTAAAAGGCCTCCACCTGACTGAGGTACAACTTTACCGATTCCGCCTGGACGTTGGTGCTGCGATGATAACGACCGAGCAATGCGCCGGCGGCGATTCGCGCAGCGCTCCGTTCCTGCTGCGGTTTGTCCTCCGCCACTTCGCTCAACATGATCTGAGCGACCTGCGCGCGAGTCTTGTGAAAGATCGGCACCGGTCGTTTCAACTTGAGTTGGCGGATGCGCTGGATGCCGGCTTCGACGCGATTCACATCCACCACCGGTTGCAACCACCCTCCAGTTCCGAACGCGCAAGTGAAAAGTCCGGCGAGAACCGCCACAACTATCGATGCTGGTAAAGACTCAATGCGCCAGCGCAACACCATCGCTCCCAATTGCACCGGCTTTGATGGGATGCGGCGAGGCGGGCAGTTTTAGCTGTGAAGGATTGCTCGCCTTCCACACCGCGGGCGCGAGTGTCGAGGCTTGATTGGCAAGCGCACCGGTGATGACAAGGACGGAATTGCCGCGAAGTTGGACGTGATGTGGCGTTGAGGCGCGAGTGCGATCGAGCAGCTTGCCATATGCCTCCTGAAAGCGGCGCGCCGAATCGTCATCGCGAAGCGCAACGATCCAAATGACGGAGATGTCGGAGCCATGCGCGAGGATCGCCATTCGATCGCCGGCCCATTTCCTCGCGAGCGCGACTTCGGACGCATTCTTGCCGTAACCGAGTTGCAGGACGATCTGAATTGACAGCTCGCCAAAGGTATCCTCATCGGCTTCGGTCCAGTCCTTAAGCAACGGCTTATAGCCTGCGACCTTAACCTCGACCGGAAGCAGCGGCTTATCGAAGTAAAGACTCGGATCGATGATCTGCTGGGTGGATTGCGGCGGCTTGGAATAGAGCGCATCGACCCCTTTCCATCCGCCAGCCCGTTTGTAGGCTTCACCTACGAAACGTACGCCCTCCGAATATTGAAAGATCAGCGGATAGCCGAGCCCCTCGGGAGTGTCCTTGGACTGCGCAGCGAATGTCTCGGGGAGACTTTTCAGCGACGCGGTAAGCGAATCCGCAACGGAATTGTCCATTCGGCCCGCGACGTACGCGAATCCCGCCATTGTCGCGTCGCCCTCCGCCACCGACTTAAGCGCCATCTCCCTGTCGCTGTTGTCTTTGCACGCGTCGAGTTTGTCCTGCAGCGCAAAATTCTGATCCTGCAGCGCGTGCGTCAGCTCGTGAGCCAGCAGCATGTCGTCAACCAGGTCGCGCTGAACCACAAATTCGAGCATGCGATCCGTGATGGGTACGGGCGTCGCGCCCTCAACCAGCACCATCTCTTTTTCGTGAGGATCATAAAATCCCGCGATCTGGCTTTTCAGCAGCTTCACTGTCTCGGCCTTGAGATCGATTCCCATCGGATACAGTCCGAGCATCGCGCCGGCCTTGCCGTCCGCGTCGAGCTGTTCGTCGGAGTAATCGCGATGAAGGTCGGCGAGCACCATCTGCTCGACCTCGTTGGGAGTCTTGAGCACGACCGGCACGTGCTGCTTGAAGGTGAGTTGCCGGACGCGCTGAATTCCCTGCTCGACGTTGCTGGCCTGTGTCTGGTTAACCTTGCCGCCGTTGATCAACGAGTAGGCGCAGCCCGCGAACGCCAACGCGCCGGAAATCGCGATGACAGCGATCGCGTGGCGATGACGCACGCTATCCGCCTTCATTCGCTTACGATCACGATGGGATAACCAAAACGCGCGCAGTCATTCGCCCGCCCCTGGGCCCGATCCCGGCTGTCGAAGGCGCCCATCCTGACGCGATAGAAGCATCGCGTTCCGGCGGTCACCTCGTCGATTTTCACATCTGAATAATAGGCGGCGAGCTTTTTCGATACGCGTCGCGCGTTGGTCTGCTGCGAATACGACCCCACTTGCACGTAGTATCGAATGGGCGTCCCGATCGGCCGCGTGCCCTCGGGCTGGCTGAGCACATCGATTCGCACCCGCGCGGTGCCCGGTGACAAAATGCCGAGGGTTCGCGCCGCCTCATGCGAGAGATCGATTTTGCGCCCCTTGACGTAAGGACCGTGATCGTTGATGCGCACCTGGACGGCGCGGCCATTGTCGAGGTTGGTGACCATCACCTCGCTGCCGAGCGGGATGACCGTCGACGCGGCAGTCATTTCCTCCTGATTGTAGACCTCGCCAGTGGCGGTCCGATGGCCATCGAAACCGGGGCCATACCACGACGCCATTCCTGTCAGCGACGATTCTGTAGGTGCGATCGGGCGCTGAGCCACTGCGGGCCGGGGCGTCTGAATCGGCCTGGAAGTCGAACAGGAAGCGAAAACGACGCTCGCCAGCAGAGCTAACGCCAAGAATGAACTGCTGGGTATCCTGCCTCTCACCACCACCTCTTCGTGGCGAGATTATAGGGCACGGTTTCAGCCTGTAGAAGTAGGTGTCTGCAGAGGGATCTAGCCTGAGAGTCGCATCTCCGAAATAATTATGGATGAGCGTCGCACGCGGCGCGCACGAGGGATGTGTAAGGGCGACCGAGTTCGCGAAAGTGCAAAAACAAACCCACTCCGAGTCCGATGAGATTCGAACCTCTGAATGCCCAATTACATAAACGAAGCCAAAATATGTAGGAATTCCCTACAATTTCGAGAACGGTAGGAAACGGCACTACCGGCGCGAGCGTCCAAAAACGCAAAAACAAACCCATTTCTCGATCGAGGCGAAGAAATAGCGAAACCACCTCCGGCTACGCTGCCCTGTGGGCAACCACTCGGTTCCGCTTGAGAGTCGCCTCGCCGAGCGTGATACCATCGACGCTTACCCGGCGAACTTGTTCCAATGTTGCGACGAAGGACTGAACTGGAAGAGATCGAGGCGCGCAGCCTCGCCCCTTACGCGATGCTGTCAAAGGACAGCCGCGGACGGCGCATCGCTGAGCCCGCGCATCCGATGCGTACCTGCTTCCAGCGCGACCGCGATCGCGTCATCCACAGCGCCGCCTTTCGCCGCCTCGAGTATAAGACCCAGGTCTTCGTGAATCACGAGGGCGACTACTACCGCACACGCCTCACGCACACGATGGAAGCCGCGCAAATCACCCGCACCGTCGCGCGCGCTCTCGGCCTCAACGAGGAACTTGCCGAGGCGGTCGCGCTCGCGCATGACCTCGGGCACACGCCCTTCGGGCACGCGGGCGAGAAGGTGCTCAACGAGCTCATGCGGCCCCATGGCGGTTTCGATCACAACGCGCAGAGTCTCCGCACCATCGACTGGATTGAAACCCGCTATCCGCATTTTCGCGGCCTCAACCTGAGCTTCGAAGTGCGCGAGGGCATCATCAAGCATTCGCACTTTCAGGACCGTCCCGCAGCGCAGGAATTTGATCCTTCAACCTGGCCCTGTCTGGAGGCGCAGATCGTCGACCTTGCGGATGAGATCGCTTACCTCGGCCACGACGTCGACGATGGTCTGAAGGCCAGGATGCTTACCGTCGAGGAGTTGGATCAATCGCAACTCTATCGCGAGGCGAACGCTCCCGCGCGCGTCGCCGCGAATGGCGAGGTCAGCATCGAGCGCTACCAGACGGTGCGAACGATCATCGATGCGATGGCGACCGACCTCGTCACGAATCTCGATGTGGAAATCCAGCGCGCGCACATCGACACCGTCGAGGCGGTGCGTCGGGCCGGCCGGGCACTCGCGCTGTTCTCCCCTGCGATGGCCGCACAAGTTGATGGGCTGAAAGAAATCATGCGCGAGCGGCTCTATCGGCATTATCGCGTCATTCGGATGACGGAAAAGGCCGGCAGGGTGCTCGAGCAACTCTTCCACGCCTACATGAGCGAGCCGCGGCAGATGCCGAATCACGTGCTGATGTTGCACGAGCACGACGGCGAGCCGATCCCACGGGTGGTCGCGGACTACATCGCGGGCATGACGGATCGTTTCGCGCTCGACGAGTACAAAAAGCTTTTCGATCCGGACGAGCGCGTATGATGCGGCGGCGCAGTTCCATCGAGATTCGAGCCAGCGATCATCTTGGCGATCCACTCGGGGTTATCTTCATGCTCGAGCCGGAGCAGATGGGCGATGGTGTCATCGAGAAGCTGCGCGATTACTTGGGCGCGCAAGTCGAGATAACCAAAGCGATCGTGTCGCACGAAAAAATCGAAGTGGAGGTCGAATGCGCCGCGTTGCGTGAGGAATCAGATCGGCTCGTCGAGTCGGCAACGGGCCTGAAAAATAACCACCTACATCGTTCGGCCGAATCCACTCTTGGCGAAGCGCTGAAGCTGGACCCGCTCAATCCGCATGCGTGGATGACTCTGGGTGAGGTCCTGCATGAAGCGGAGAAATTCTCTGAAGCGATCGGCGCGTTGGTGCATGCGCGCGAGGCTTCGGGCGCCGACACCGCGCAACTGCTCGCGATGCTCGGCTCGTGCTGTCTGAAAGTAGAAAGAACCGCCTCGGCGATCATGTACTTCGAGCGCGCCCTGACGCTCGATCCGCGGCATTTTTCGGCGCGCCGCTCGCTGCTCGCACTCGGAAGAAAACCCGCGGCCGCAACAGCCAGGCGCGAGACCGAAGACGCGCCTGCCCCGCGCCGCAAGCCTCAATTGAAGCACTGAACCGTCATTTGAGGATTCCGGAGGCGCGGAGCTTGCCGATCTGATCTGGCGAATAGCCGAGCAGTTGCTTCAGCACCGAATCGGTGTCGGCGCCGCGTAGGGGAGCCGCGCGACGGACCTCGCATGGCGTTCCTGACATCGTCCACGGAATTCCGGTATGGATGCGGCGTCCGACGATCGGGTGTTCCATCCGCACCAGGAAACCGCGATCCTTCAGATGCTCGTTGGTTGCGAGATCCTTGTTGCTCATCGCCGGGAACGCAGCGACGCCAGCCTGCTGCAATTCGCGGGTGGCCTCCCAGCGATCAGACGTGCTGGTCCACTGCGTGATGATCTCATCCAGCGCGTCTTCATTTTCTTTGCGAGCTTCGGCGTTGCGGAAGCGTTCGTCCTCGGCGAGCGCCGGTTGCCCGATGACTCGGCACAGCGCGCGCCATTCGTCCTCGGTGCCGACCGTGATACTCACCCATTTGTCGTCGTCGCCCATCGCCTTGTAGCAATTGTGCGGCGCCATCCACCGATGCCGATTGCCCGCGCGCGCCGGCTGGGTGCGGTTCAGCGCAAATTCAAGAAGTCCCTCGGGCAGAAGGGCGAGCGCCGTTTCCAGTTGCGACTGATCGATGTACTGTCCACGCCCGGTCAGTTTGCGATGCAGCAGCGCGACCATCACCGCGACCGCGCCGAAGATTCCCGCATTGGGATCGGCATATGAGATTCCGATCTCGCTGGGCCCGTGACCTTCATAGCCGGTGAGCGAGAAGAATCCCGCAGTGGCCGCGGCCGGAGGCCCGTAGCTGACGTAGCTTTTGAGTGGTCCCGTATGTCCGTAGCCCGACATCGAGAGCATCACGACATCGGGTCGCTGCGCGCGAATTTTCTCGTAGCCGAGTCCGAGCCGATCCATCACGCCCGCCGCGAAGTTGTCGGTCACCACATCGCAGTGCCGCGCCATCTCGAGTGCGATCTCGATCGCTTCGGGCTTGGAGAGATCCATCGTGATGCTGCGTTTGCCCTGGTTGTACTGATTGTAATACCCGGCGCGGTTCGGACCTGCCTCGTCGTCGGCGAACGGCGGCAGTCCGCGCGTCACGCACACGCGATTCTCGGTTTCCACGCGGATGACTTCGGCGCCCATATGCGCGAGTTGCAAGGTGCAAAACGGGCCGGCCCAGGCCCAGGTGAAATCGAGCACGCGGATCCCAGCCAGCGGCAGCTCGCGTCGTACCCGCGACGAAGCACGAAGCACCGGCGTCGGCGCCACGTGGGCGGGTTTCGCGTCATTGAGTATTTCGGCGTTGTGCTGACCCAATCGCGGCGCGGGGGTCCGCATAGACCAGCCGCCGGCATACTTGGAAGGTGCGCCCGGCATTTTGATTTTTCCGATTCCGGGCTGATCGAGTTCGACGAAAAATTCGCGCTCCGCCAGATGCTCATTGCCGTACAGATCCTTCATCTGATTGACCGCCGCGAACGGGATGCGGCGCCGCTGCGCGTCGTGATAAAGCTCCTGCGTTTTCCATCCGCTGATCCATTCCTGCATCAGCGCGTACAGCGCATCGGCGTTGCGTCCGCGCGCGAGGCGGTCCTGGAAGACTTCCTCGTGCGCCCACTCCGGGTCACCCATCAACTCGACCAGCCGCCGCCACTGATCCTCCTCGACACAGACCGCGAGGATGTGGCCGTCCGCCGTCTCCATGATCTTCCACGGCCCGAGCACGCGCGTTCCGAGCCGCGAGGTCTCGCGCCCGGCGTAGGTGTAGTGCATCAGATTCATCTCGAGCATTCCCGCGATACATTCCTGCTGCGAGACTTCGAGGACCTGTCCCTTCCCTGAATCGAGGCGATGGAAGTACGCCGCCAGTGCCGCGAAGCAGGCGTGCAAGCCGCCTTGATAATCACCCTGATGTCCGAACGCTTTCAACGGCGGCAGCTCGGGAAATTCCGACGCACCCGGACTCAAAAACGCCCAGCCTCCCGCGTTGACGACGTTGAGTTCATAGGCGTTCCACTCGGCATAGGGGCCGGTGTCGCCGAAGGCAGAAATTCCTGCGATGACGAGTTGTGGAAAATCGGCGGCAAGTTTCGCGCTCGCGAGGCCAAGGCCGTCGCGTTTCGATGGAGGAACGTTGTGTACAAATATGTCGGCATTCGCCAGCAGCGAACGCATCGAAGAGCGATCTTCCGGCCTGGCGAGGTCGAGCGTGACGCCGCGCTTGTTGGCATTGAGATAAATGAAAAGGCCGCTCTTTTCGGGATCGCGCTGGTCGCCCGGGAAGGGGCCGTAGCTGCGCGTGATGTCGCCCTCGGGAGGCTCGATTTTGATGACGTCGGCGCCCAAATCCGCCATCAGCTTGGTGGCGAAGGCGGCCGCGACGCCCGCGCCATATTCGACCACCGAAAGTCCCGCCAGAAGTCCTGTCGATTCAGCCATTTCAAATCCTCGATCGGTTCAGGGATGCATGTAGAGGCCGCCACTGACGGTTATCGCTTCGCCGGTGATGTACGAAGCGTCGTCGGAGGCGAGGAAGGCGATGGTCGCCGCGATGTCATTGGGGTGAGCGAGGCGCCGCATCGGGATGTGCTCGGCCTGGCGTTGAACGCCCGGCATGTTTTTCTCGACCCACTTCGTCAGCACGATTCCGGGCGCGACGGCGTTGCACCGGATACCGTCAGGACCGGCCTCCGACGCGACCGCGCGGGTGAGCGCGAGCATTCCGGCTTTCGCCGCGGCATATGGCGCATCCGAACCGCCGAGCGTGGACCATGCGGCGATCGAGGACACATTGATGATCGCGCCGGAGCGTTGCTTGCGCATCGATGGCAGCACGGCGCGAATCAGGTGGAACGCGCCGGTAAGGTTCACATCGAAAATGCGTGCCCAGTCCTCGAGGCTTACTTTCTCGACGCCGCCGAGCACATTGATGCCGGCGTTGTTGACGAGAATGTCGACCTTGCTGCGCGCTGAGATGATCTCGCCGACGACGCGCTGGACTGCCTCGGGACTCGCCACATCGAGCGCGAAGCCATCGACGCGTCCGGGAAAGCGCGCGGCGATTTCCTCGACGGTTTCGCGAGTTCGGCGCTCATGCGAATCGGTGACGACTACGATGGCGCCTTCTTCCGCGAGTCTCGTCGCGGTGGCTTTACCGATGCCGCCGCCGGCCGCGGCGGTCACGATCGCAACCTTGTCCTGAAGTCCTTTCATATCGACGCGCTCCCGCGCGGAATGTTAGCGCGCATCGGTACGGGTCGAACAGGTTTAGCGAGGCTGGAGTGTCAGGCGATCGAGGAAGGCTCGCACGGCATGGTTAAAGGCGTCGGGGCGATCGAGGTTCGAGAAGTGGCCCGCGCCCTCGAGGATAACCTTTTGGGCACCGGGTATCGCCGATGCAAGAAACTCGGTGGCCGGCAGATACCTCTCATCGAGCGCGCCGCAAATAATCAGGGTGGGGACACGGATGGAAGCCAACGAGGCCAGGATTTCGTCGTCCGCGCTCTCCGGTACGCCTCGCCGCGTATTGGAGAGTCCCGGCGATTCATGGTCGGTGGGCGGCGTTCGTTCCTCCGCTGATCGCCTATTCGCCGGACCGGTGTCGAACAACAATAGCGCGGTCGTGTTTTCGGGATGTGCGAGATGAAACGCCAGCGAGACGAACCCGCCCAGCGAGAGACCGCCGATCGCCGCGCTCTCCACTCCGCAAGCACGGATGACCGCGCGCAAATCGGTGACCGAAGCCCGCAGCGAGTAGAGTGCGGGATCGGCTGGAGAATCCGAGCGGCCGTGGCCGCGCATGTCCCATGCGACGACGTGGTAACGGTCCGAGAGCGCGCCCATCTGCGCCTGCCACATCGCGCTGCTCG
Organism: uncultured delta proteobacterium; assembly: GCA_963761255.1. Taxonomy (GTDB): domain Bacteria; phylum Desulfobacterota; class Binatia; order Binatales; family Binataceae; genus DATGKG01. The sequence goes on along the minus strand of CAVXGH010000002.1, from coordinate 1,368,754 downwards.
CCCGAAATCCGTGGGACAGCAGCACGGCTGGGCCGGACCCACGCTGTTCGTAATAGATCCTGACGTGATCGTCGCTGGTTAAGAAGGGCATCGGGGATAAGCGGAGAACGCTGATTCGAAGCTGGCAAATGCCGGTGCGCGTGTCTATCGACGATGCAAGTTAGGCGGGCTTATTCGAACTCGACGAGGACCTGGTTGACCTTCACCGCGTCCTGCGGTTGAACCTTGATGGTTTTCACGACACCTGGAGTTGGCGCGGTGACGTTGGTCTCCATCTTCATCGCTTCGAGAACCATCATCAGGTCGTTGGCCTGGATCTGCTGCCCGGGTTGAATGTTCACCCGGATGACGACGCCGGCGACCGGGCTGCGGCAGACCTTGGCTTCGTTGACATTGCCGTTAATGCCCTCGGGCGCGGGTCCGACGCTGCGCGGCGCGGGAGTTGACTGAACCGTCGAGGGAAAAGCGGGGTAGGGCGTGTAGCTGGAAGGACGCTGCGGCGCATCTTCCTGGAGGACTTCCACCTCCACTTCGTAGGCTTTTCCGTCAATCGCGATCTGAAGCTTCAACGCGCGACTCCTTCGCTTATCGATGGCGAACTTGCAGATTGTGCGACGCCTGCACGATTACGCGCCCTTGTTGCGCCCACGGATTCACGATCTCGTACGGCGACTGCAGCATCTTCGCCGACCGGATGCGCACCTTCTTGCCGAGAAACGAGGTGACCGCCGCGCTGATGAGAATTAGCGTCTCCACCGGAATTTCGGCCTCCGTTTTTGGCGGAGCTTCCATCGCAGTTGCGGTCGCGGCTTTCGGATCGTGGGCGACCGCCGACGCAGGGGTTCGAGAACGCGCGCCGGCCGCCGCAAGCGCATCGGTGGCATGGGTAAGTTCCGCGACTCGAAGCTCCAGGTCAGCGATAGCGCTGGTCAAGCCCGCCAGGCGCAGCTCGAGCTGCTCGCGCGCGTTTTCGTTGGCCTGCTTCAGGGTGTGCTGGGCCACGAGATATGAGAGCAGGAAAGTCGCGACGAGCAGCGCCACGATGGTCACGACATTTGCGACATCCAGTCCTATCATGGAGCCATTCGCCTAGAGAGGAATCAATCCGTGCTTCTTCGGCGGACGGAGTTCCCGTTTCGTATGTAAGGCTTCGAGCGCGTGCGCCAGGTACTTGCGAGTCTCGGCCGGCTCGATGATGTCATCAACGAGGCCGCGCGCCGCCGAGACATAGGGGTTCGCGAAGGTCTCCCGATATTCCTCGATAAGTTCCTTGCGCCGCTCGGCTTTGTCGGGAGCGGCGTCGATTTCGCGCCGGAAGACAATCTCGGCGGCGCCCTCAGCTCCCATCACGGCGATTTGCGCGGTCGGCCAGGCCACCACGCGATCGGCGCCGAGGTCCTTCGCGCACATCGCCACGTATGCGCCTCCGTAGGCCTTGCGCAGAATCAGCGTGAGCTTCGGCACCGTCGCCGAGGAATACGCGAAGAGCAGCTTCGCGCCGTGGCGAATGATGCCGCGATACTCCTGCTCGATGCCTGGGAGAAATCCGGGAACATCGACGAGCGTTAGCAGCGGGATGTTGAAGGCGTTGCAGAAGCGCACGAAGCGCGCCGCCTTGTCGGAAGCGTCGATATCGAGCGCGCCCGCCATCGCGTTGGGCTGATTGGCGATGATGCCGAGTGGGCGGCCCTGCAGCCTGCCGAAACCGATCACGATGTTGGGTGCGAAGTAGGGCTGAATCTCCAGAAAATCCTGATTGTCGACGACCCGCGCGATCACCGTGCGCACGTCATACGCAACCTTCATGTCGGTGGAGACCAGAGCGCCGAATTCAGGATCGGACTCGATGGGCAAGTCGTAACGCAGCGCGCGGAGGGTCCTCCATGTTGTTGGAGGGCAGGAAGCTCAGCAGCCGCCGGCACAGATACATCGCCTCGTCATCGTTTTGCGCGAGCAGATGGACGACGCCCGAGTTGTTCATCTGCGCCACCGCGCCGCCGAGGTCCTCCGGCGCTGACCGTTTCGCCGGTGACCTGCTTGATGACCTGCGGTCCGGTGATGAACATATGCGCCTGCTTCGTGAGGATGATGAAGTCGGTCAGGGCCGGGCTGTACGCGGCACCACCCGCGCACGGACCGCATATCAAGGATATCTGCGGCACCGACCCGGACAATTCGACATTGTTGAAAAACACGCGCCCATAACCGGCGAGACTGTCGACGCCCTCCTGGACGCGCGCACCGCCCGAATCATTAATGAAGACAAACGGACTGCCGGTCTTGAGCGACAGCTTCATCATGTTGGCGATCTTGTCGCAGTGCATCTCACCTGCGGCGCCTCCCGCGACGGTAAAATCCTGGCTCGCGAGATGGATAAGGCGGCCGTCGATGGTGGCGCATCCGGTCACGACGCCGTCAGCAGGGAACTCCTTGTCCGCCATACCGAACTAGGTGGAGCGATGCCGCGCGAACACCGCGAGTTCCTGGAAGCTGCTCTGATCGACCAATCGCTCGATGCGTTCGCGCGCGGTCAGCTTGCCCGCCTGCATGCTGTTTCTCGGCGCGCTCCTTGCCGCCACCAAGTTCGATCTCGGCACGCTTGGCCCGCAGTTCGGCGACCATCGCATCGATGGATTTGTGATTCGGATTGGCGACCTGATTCGACATCGCAACTCCTGACTACGCCGAGGGCGCGACCGTCACCCGATGTTCCTTGCCATTGAGCGTGATGACGTAGTTGACCGGCGCTCCCGATGCTCGCGCGACTTCCATTGGCTTGCGGCTTGCCTCCGCAGGCGCGGGCGCGGCTTTCTTTGCCGGGTCGCTGCTGACGTTCTTGGGGCCCTCGGAACGGCTTTTGAAAAATTTGGGTGCCACCTGCGGGAACATCGCAAAAGTCAGGACGTCCTCGTCACTGCCGTTGCATCCCGCCAGCGCGAGGGCGCCGGTCCGCAGCGTCTCCCATTCGGGCTTGAGCAGGTCGGCAGGACGTCCGGTGATGGCTGGCTTCTTGGCGTGCTCCAGCGCCATCTTAAGGATCTCGGGATCCTTCGCGCCGATGGTGCTGCCGTAGTATCCGAGCATCAAGTCGGCGAACTCACCCGTCATCACTTTGTACTTGCCCATCAGCACGTTGAAGACCGCCTGCGAGCCGACAATCTGGCTCGAGGGTGTCACCAGCGGCGGATAGCCTGCCGCTTTGCGAACCTCCGGCACCTCGCGCAGGACCTCTTCGAGGCGATCGGCAGCGCCCTGGCCCTTGAGCTGGCTCTCCATGTTGGAAATCATGCCGCCCGGGATCTGACTCTTGAAGATTTCGGTATCGACGCCGGTGAACTCGCTGAGGAACTCGCGATAGCGCGGTCGCACCGAGGCGAAATGGCGCTTCACGCGCAGAATCCTTTCCATGTCGAGGTGAGTTTCGAAGCCGGTGCCTTCGAGCAACTCGATGAAACTCTCGGTGGGGTTATGACCGGGACCGAGCGACATCGAGCTGACGGCAGTATCGACGATGTCGCATCCGGCCTCGACCGCCTTCATGATCGAAACCAGGGTGACGCCAGTAGTCGCATGGGTATGCAGATGCACCAGCGTATCGGCGCCACATTTTTCCTTGATGCCTTTCACCAGGTCATATGCGGGCTGAGGCTTGAGCAGCCCCGCCATATCCTTGATGCAGATGGAATCGGAGCCCATCTCCTTGAGGCGTTGGGCCATCTCGACGAACGCGCCGATGGTGTGCAGGGGGCTGACGGTATAGCAGATGGTGCCCTGCGCGTGCTTGCCGGTCTTCTTCACGGCACGGACGCTGGTGGTGAGGTTGCGCAGATCGTTCAGTGCGTCGAAGACCCGGAAGACGTCCATCCCGTTCTCGGCGGCCTTGTCGACGAAGCGCTCGACTACGCCATCCTCATAGTGCCGATAGCCGAGGAGATTTTGTCCGCGCAGCAACATCTGGAGGCGCGACTTGGGTAGGAGCTTGCGAAAGGTGCGCAGCCGCTCCCATGGATCCTCGTTCAGGAACCGGATGCACGCATCGAAGGTCGCACCGCCCCAGCATTCGAGCGACCAGAACCCGGCGTTGTCGAGGTCCTCGCAGGCGGGCACCATATCTTCCATCGCCATCCGCGTTGCGAGCAGGCTCTGATGCGCGTCGCGCAGAGCGAGTTCGGTAACTTCAATGACACGTCGCATTGGCACATCCTTCCAGCGTCGAGGCTCCGCCATCATCAAAGTTAGGTCAAATCGCTAGAGTCAGGTGCCGTTCACAGACAGCGATAGACAAGAAGAACCCGTCGCCGCGGACGCGAATCGGTGGTATAAGCGGAGCAATCATCCAAGGAGGTGGCTTGCTAATGTCCCACAAAGGATTCTCCCACATCGGGCTATCGACGCTGGACCTCGACAAGACCCGCGCTTTTTACGAAGGCGTGCTCGGCTTCAAGCCAGTCCGCTGCGACACCATCAAGGTGAAAGAGGGCGGGCAAATCCGGCACATCTTCTTTGATACCGGACGCGACCAGTTGCTCGCTTTCATGGAGGCCCGCGGCGTTCCGGGCGTTCCGGCTGAATATGATGCGGGCATCAATCGCGGGCTGGGGGTGCCGAGCGCGTTCTATCATTTCGCCTTCGAGACCGGCAGCCTTCCGGGATTGGAACGGAAGCGCGCCGAGTTGATCGGCAAGGGCGTCAAGGTCAGCGAAGTCGTCGACCACGATTGGGCGAAATCGATCTACTTCAAGGATCCCAACGGAATGCAACTCGAGTATTGCTGCATGACGCGCGAGCTCAACGATGACGATGCGCGAATGCAGGATCGCTTCGAGGCATCGATTCGCGGGATGGGCCTCGACGAGAACATCGATATCAAATCGACGAAGTAGATCGTGACCAAGCAACCGTTTAAGCCGCACATCTTCGACTCGGTGCTGGAAGACCTTCGGGAGCGTCTCAAGCGCACCCGCTGGCCGCGCGACTTCGGCAACAAGGATCGGCGCTACGGCACCAACCTCGAATATCTGCGCGAGCTGGTCGATTACTGGATCAACAAATTCGACTGGCGCAGCATCGAGGCGAAAATCAATTCGTTCGCGAACTGCAAGACCGAGATCGACGGAGTCCCGAATCCATTTGCCCGCGGACTTCCGAACGCTTCGTTGATGCTTAATCATTGATGGATTTCGGAATCTTTTAGCAATCCTGGTGCTGCGGCCGTTTCCGTAGACGGCCGCGACCTGAGGAGACACTTTTCCGAGGGGGCTGAGGAAGCGGTCAACGCGATCCGAGGAGCGCGGCGGCGTGCTCCTTGACGAACGCTTCCCACCCGGGGTCGCCGATGAGGTGGGGGCTCAGAGTCTCGAGGTGCATCAGACCCATGATGAGGACCAGCACCCCGGCGGCGACGTACTCGGCATTGGCCCCGTCCGGGAGCGCGCCCGCGCGTCGCGCAGCCACGACGCTGTCGCGGATCTCCCCGATTTGGCGGTCCAGCGTCCGCCGCAGCAGGCGGCGTACCTCTCGGTCATTGGCCGCAGCGTAGTGCATCTCGATCGCCATCTGGCGCACGAACTTCAATCGCCGGGTCGTGTAGCCCGCCACCATGTCCGTAAGCTGCGAACCCGGCGGCGCTTGCGCTTGCTCGACTACGCCGCGCACCACCTCGAAGAACAGCCCGGCCTTGCTGTTGAAGTGGTTGTAGATCGCGCCGGCGGTAATGCCGCTGGCCTCGGCGATTGCCGGCATGGTCACGCCGTTGAAGCCGCAGCTGGCGAACAGGCGTGCCGCCTGCGCCAGGATGCGTTCGCGTGTCGAGCCCCTCCGTTGTCGCGGCTTCCGCGCTGGTCTTGCCAAGCCTCTCCTCGCCTTGCGCATCCACACCCCTATAGGCTGTCCGGCCGTCCTTGACAAGTGAACAGCCATTTACTTATATGGGAATGTCTACTGAATGTTCATTTACTTCGAGATAAATCATCATTCATCACGGGATAAACGACCATTCACTTGAAGGAGAAAGAGAATGAATAGAACCTATGTCGTCACCGGCGCGGCGTCCGGCGTCGGGGCCGCGACCGCCAAGCGCTTGCGCGAGGCCGGCGCACGGGTCGTCGCCTGCGATCTGCACGATGCCGACGTGATCGCCGACCTTGCCACCGCTGAAGGGCGCGCGGCGCTGGTCGAGGGCGTGACGCGTGCCTCGGGCGGGAAGATCGACGCAATCGTCGCGAACGCGGGCGGCGGGGCGCCGGAGACTATGCTGCAGCTCAACTTCTTCGGCGCGGTCGCCACGCTCGAGGGATTGCGTCCGTTGCTCGCCGACAGCGCTGCGCCGCGTGCGGTCGCGATCTCCTCGATTTCGTCGCTGAGGCCCCCACTGCCGACCCTCGTCGATCTCTGCCTGGCTCTGAACGAACCCGCCGCCGTCGCCGAGGTGCAGCGTGCCTATCGCGCGCGCGAGCTCGGCCACTCGACCTCGGAGCTCGTGCCGAATGCGGCGCAGTCCGCGCTCGACCTCTATGGCGCGGCCAAGCGGGCGCTGCAGCTATGGTGCCGACAAGCAGCGCCCAGCCCAAAGTGGGCCGGCGCCCGCATTCCGCTCAATGTCGTCGCGCTTGGCTTTTACGACACGCCCGCCGCGGCCTACGTCCTCGGCAACCCTGAGCATCGGGCAGCGATGGGGCGGATGGTTCCGCTCGCAGGCTCTTATCCCGGCCGGGCAGACGAAGCGGCGGCGATCCTCGCCTGGTGCGTAAGTCCGGAGAATTCGCAGATGATCGGGCAGGTCCTGTTCGCTGACGGCGGGGTCGAATGCCTGGCGCAATCGAGGCTTATCCGATGAGCCCCGGCGTAACATCCGATCGCGCTCCCCAGCCGACCACCATCGCCCACGCGTTAGCGTGGAGCCGCCAGCACGGGCCAGCCGCGCTCGCCGAAGCGCTGGTCAATTTCGCGGCGCCCTTTCTGATCTATCTGACGTTCCGACCTGGACTCGGCGACGTCGTTGCGCTGATGGCCGCCTCGGTCCCGCCCATCGCGTGGTCGATCGTCGAGTTTGTTCGCCGCCGCCGAATGGATGCGCTCTCGCTGCTGGTGCTCGGCGGCATCGCGCTCTCGCTCGTCGCCTTCTTCGGCGGCGGCGGCGTGCGCTTTCTGCAGCTGCGCGAACAACTAGTCGCAGCGGTCATCGGGCTAATCTTTCTGGGCTCGGCTGCGATCGGCAAGCCCTTGATCTACCTGCTCGCGCGCGCACGGGTTCGGCGAGGCTCCGGCCCCGAGGCGCAAGGCTTCGAGGCGCTGAGCACCCATCCGATCTTCCGTCGTGCGATGCTTGTTATGACGCTCGCGTGGGCTTTGGGCCTGATCGTCGAGTCGGCGCTCGCCTGCGCGCTGGTCTTTTGGCTGCCGATCGCGACATTCCTGGTGGTGAGCCCGATTTTGGGCTATGGCACCTGCGGCGCGCTGACCGCCTGGACCTTCTGGTACGCGTCTCGTCGCGTTGCGGCGGCCCAGGCGGCTGGCGGATGAAGTGCGCCTCGAGCAGTTGATGCTCGATACGCTCGACACGCTCATCGATCACGGGATGTGCGCTTGCAGCAGCCCTTGTAACGCCATCAAGCAATTGGAGCGATTCAGAAAGAGACGCAGCTGGATGCTTCCGCGATCGCCAGTCGGCGCAATCGGAGAGTGCCGAAAATCGGACTTGAGAGATCGCTTAAGAAACTTTGCGATAGACCATCTGGATGAAGTGAAGTTCGCTGATGGCGCCGTCGGCGGCGCGCACGAACGTAACCGGTTCGCCGGCGCCACGCCCGGTCTCCATCGTGAAGACTAATTCCTGATTAGTCGCCAGCAGGCGCGACGGTGGCGGAGGCGGCGGCCATAGCGGGTTCGGCGGGATGCTCAGGCGCAACTCGCCGCCGCGAAACTCGATATCGAAGCGGCCGCCGAAGTTGCGTTCTTCGTAACGTCCCAGCAGCGGTTTCAAATTGTCGGGCGTGGGAATAGGGGAGGGGAGCGGCGCGAGCGTCCCGAGCTCCTCGGCCTTTTGCATCAGCAGCTCAAGCGCCTGAAAAGCGATGGCCCCGGCCGCCGCATGACCTTGGGCATTGGTCAGTGCGACGACTCCGAGTCGCCGGCGCGTGTTGAACGCGAGCGATGAAAGGAAACCCGGATTCGAGCCGCCGTGCTCATGATAAATGTTCTCGCCGATCCGCATCGCCCACCATGCGAGGCAATAGCCGGTACGCCAATCGCGCTCGACGAATACCACCCGATGCATCTCCGACAGCGCCTTGCCGGCGAGCACTTGCGCGCCCTCGCGCTTCGCCGCCTTGCTGCGGAACTGAAGCGAGATCCATTTCACCAGATCGGCGACCGAGGAGCGCAGTCCGGCGGCCGCGTCGTAGCCGTTGTGATCGATGACGACGGGCGCCGGTTCGGGGACGTCTTCGTAGGGATGCGGCAGGTAACCGGTCGCCATCTTCGCGCCGGCTTCCTTCATCGTGAAGCAACTCGCAGTCATTCCGAGCGGGTCGAGAATTTCGCTGCGAAGATACGCGATGAACGGACGGCCCGAAACGCGCGCGACCACCTCGCCCATCAGCGCGAAGCCGAGGTTAGAATACTTGAACGCCGAATGCGGTTCGATGACGAGTGCTGACTTCGCGAGGCCCTCGAGAATTTCCTTCATGGTCGGGAACTCCGCTGACCGCCAGTGCGCGGTCGGCGATTCGCCCACCAGTCCCGACAGATGCGTGAGGAGGCGGCGCAGAGTCACGTCCTCGATACGGCCGTAGTGGCAGGTCACCGCGGCAAACTCGGGGATGAATTTCACCAGCGGATCGTCGAGCGAGAGTTTGCCCTCATCGCGCAATTGCACGATCGCCGCGGCGGTAAAGGTCTTGCTAATCGAGGCGACCCCGAACAGCGTCTCGGGCGTCATCGCGCGTTTCGCGGCGATATCGGCGAGTCCGAAGCCCTCGGCCCACGCCAGCTCCTGATCGCTCACGATCGCGACCGCGGCGCCCGGCACATGATGGTCATTGAGCGTGGCGTGGATGCGTTGCCGAATTTTCGGGAGCGTGGATTCAATTACGGCGTTCATAGTGCGCGCGATGATATCCCGCCTTTGTGCGTCTGCGCCAATCTGCGCTCTTCGTCGGAATCATGACCGACTGAGTAGGTTGTCATCGATTTCGTCACCAGGCGTCTGGCCGCGCGCGTTAGATTATCGGTATCACATCTGCCTTGGGACGAGGGGCGGGGAAATGCGCATTCTCATACAGCCGCCACATGCGGCCGACGATATAGCGCGGGCGAGCGACGAGGTTCACCGCGCGCTGGAGGTCCTCGAGGCTGCTCACATCAAGACTCAGGGTGGCGGGACGATCGAGAGCGAGGGCAGCGTGACCGGAGTGGTCGTGCTTCGATTTGATGATGACACGGAGAAGGCCATCGAGGCGCTCGCGGAGGCCGGCATCAAGGCCATCATAGGATAAATCGGACTAGGGCAGGGCGGAAACCCCTAACTCATCGCATAACATCGCGGTATGATGTCGGCTGCCTTCCAGGGAGGTGCATCATCATGGCCAGCGCACGAGCTCGCTTCGGACTGACGCTACCCAACCGCGGTGTCATCATCGGCGCGACCACCGTCCCCGAGATGCTCGAGATGGCCGAATGGGCCGACAGCGCCGGATGGGATTCGGTCTGGGTCGGCGATTCGATTTTTGCCAAGCCGCGTCTCGATGCGATGGTGCTGCTCGGCGCGCTGGCCGCGCGCACCAGGCGCGTGCGCCTCGGGCCCGCATGCTTCGCGAGCACGCCGCTGCGCGATGCGCTCATCCTTGCGTATCAATGGGCGAGTCTCGACCTCATGTCGAACGGTCGTACGGTCTTCGTCGCATGCCAGGGTCAGCCGGAACCGGGCGGCGGCGCCTTCGACAAGGAGTTTGCGGCGCTGCGGGTCGAGCCGGCCAGCCGCATGCGCCGGATGGAAGAGGCTATCGAAATCATGCGCCTGACCTCCTCGCGCGAGCACGTCGACTACGACGGCAAGTACAACAACTTCCGCGACATCACAGTGCTGCCGCGTCCGGTGCAGCAGCCGATTCCGATTTGGGTGGTATCGAATCCGAATATGACCCAGGTCACCAACGTCGCATCCGGCTATCGCCGCGTCGCGCGTCTTGGCGACGGATGGATGACGACCGGCAAGACCGCGTCCGAGCTGCGCGATTCGCTCGCGATGATTCGCGGCTACGCGCGCGAGATAGGCCGCGAGCTGTCGGCCGGCTTCGAGGTATGCGTCTACTACAACATCAATGTGAATGAGGACCGCGAGGCCGCGCTGGCGGAATCGAAGCGCTTCCTCGACAGCTATTACACGGTGAACTACTCGCGCGAGTTCCTCGAGCGATGGTGCGCGCTGGGCTCGCCCGCCGAATGCATCGCGAACCTGAAGAGCTTCATCGATGCGGGCGCGACTACCATCACGCTGCGGCTGACGGGCTACGATCAGAAGCGTCAGTTCAAGCGTGTAACCGAGGAGGTCCTGCCGAGCTTGATATAAGTTTGATGCGGCAAAAATTTAGTCTGTGATTTCCAGATGAAGAAGCGTCAAAAAAAGCCTGTCACCTTACGAGATTCCTCGAGGTACGCGCCGCTGCTCGCGATCCGTAACGCGCGCGAATACGACCGTGCCTTTGCTCACCTCAATCAACTGGTTGACGAGGTTGGCGATAATCCCAGGAATCCTCGCTACCGCTTCATCGACACTCTGAGTCTGCTGGTCGAGGCTTATGATCAGGTACGTTACCCAGTCTAAACGCGCGACCGTCTGAATCGCGTCGGGCCGACAATCATCACCAGGTCCAGCGTGTAACCGAGGAGGTCTTGCCGGCGTTGATGTAGCTGGAGGGTGTCCTCACGCGGCTGGCAGCAAAAATTCTCGCGGTCCTGACTATCGGCACGATGCTGGGCCTCATGGCCACCTGGCTCGCGATGCATGGCCCGATGCCCGGCAGAATCAGCAACGGGCCGTGGAAAACCAACCTCGCCACCGGGAGCGCACGCAGCGGCCCATACACGCGCGCGCTGGTCGCGGTTCATGGCCTCTTTGCCCTCGATCGCAGCGAAACGATCTATTACAACGCGAATACCGACCGCGATGGGCACGTCCTCAGGGGCAATTGCCGCTATGAGATCACGGGCCGCGACCCCGACGCGCGCTGGTGGAGCATCACCGCCTACGGCCGCGACGATTACCTTATCCCGAATCCCGCGCATCGCTATTCGGTTTCGAAGACGACGGTCACGCGCGCGCCGGACGGCAAATTTGCCATCCAGGTTGGCGGGCTCGCGATTGGTGACAACTGGATTCCGACCGGGGCAGGGCGCTTCTCGCTCTCATTGCGCCTTTACAATCCCGGTCCCGACATTCGACTCGATCCGGCTCACGTGACTTTGCCCGAGCTGACCCGGGAGTCGTGCTCATGAGGCGGCGCGAGTGGATGCTATGGATCGCCGCCACACTCGCAGTGGCCACGTTCGTGCATATCGCCACCATGCGCGCGATCCCGCGCCGCATCATGGTGCGGGCGCTGCGGCGGATGGCGCCGCTGAACACCATCCACTTCGGGCATCGGCCCGATGAGACCTCGCGCGGCGTGGTGCGGCCGAGCCCGGACATCCTCTATTCGGTTTGCCCATTCGATTTGTCGAAGGGGCCGCTGCGCATCACCGCGCGCGTCCCGCATACGACTTATTGGTCGGTGGCCGGCTTCGATGCCGCGACCAACAACTTCTTCGTGCGCAACGACCGGCAGGTCCCGGGCGACTCGATCGAGATCCTCGCATTAGGACCAGGGATGCCGCCGCCCGCGAATGAGAATGCGCCCGACCGCGTCGTCGTATCGGCGCCGACGATGCGGGGACTCTTCCTGTTCCGGCTGGTGATTAATGATGAGAAACAGTTAGCCACCCTCGACGCGCTCCGCCAGGAGGCCTCATGCGAAACCGTAAGGTCGGGAGGCTCTTAATGCAGAAGCCCAATGGAGTGCGATGACGCGAGTGTCAACTCGAACAAAATCGCCATGCTAGTTTACATAATATTTCTTATGCGAAGTTCACTGCAGAATAAGTGGACGTTTGACACTAAATCCAAAAGGAGAAGAACCTCGCATAGGATCGATAAACTGATGGTGACCCCTGAAGCCCATACGCTCTATTGCGACGCCAGCGGGAAAGAAAAGGATTCCCTTTTTTGTGTCGGGGGTGCGCTTTCGACGGTCGAGCTTTGGTGCACCTTCAACGAGCGATGGCAGAAAGCACTAGACGATCAGGGTTTGCCTTATTTTCATATGGCGGAATTTGCACACATTACAGGTGTTTTCAAAATTGGTTGGAAGGATGCCGAACTGCGACGGCGACACTTGGTGAGTGCGCTCGCCGATATCATCCTAGATTGTGTTCAGTTCTGGGTGGGCGTGTGTGTTTTCAGACGCGCATATGACAAAGCCAACAAAGTCTACCAACTCGACGAGCACTTTAGGCGCTACACCATCTGCGGTCTCGCTTCTGTTCAAATTGCTCTTAAGTGGCGACGAGTGCACCGCCTAGACGACCTGCCGATCAGGTATGTATTTGAAAAGGGAGACGACCACTGGGGCCAGCTTTCAGACCGAATCAAAGCCGATACGGGACAAGCACCAATTCCAGAGCCCAAACGAACCAACCCGCTCCAAGTGGCGGATTTCGCCGCGTATGAAGTAAGAAAAGCCTATCTTGGGTTGGACTCTGAGCTATCGAAGGTTTTCGAAGGATTCAGGAAATCATTTCTAGCGATAGGTCAAGGAAACCAAGTCTGGGGAGAATTAGAAGAACATGCGATAAGAGTCGAAATGAATCTGCACCAAATCCCGAAGCGCTAGTGTTCACTCCCAACCCCTCTCGATGGATGAAGGCTCGTCCGGAACATAGCGCGCTTGGTTCGGGCTTTTCCACCACTGGCTGCAGGTCGTAGCCAAATCGGTGCCCCGTCCGCCGGTGCTAGACAACCGCCTGTCATAGGTAAATGCTTATGGGTTATGTGGCCGCGGTGTCGCGGCCGGCTATCCAAGGAGGCATGCCTTTTTATGGCTGCGTGCCCTGCTCTCTCTCCCCTTCCCTATTCCCGTCGTCCCATCGCGCTCACCCAGCGCCGAGTCGAAGCCAACCGCCGCAATGCCAGGCGCTCGACCGGGCCGCGTACCCTCGAGGGCAAGGCGCGGGTCGCCGGCAACGCCATCAAGCATGGATTCTTTGCGGCGCAGGAGCGATGGACGCCCGGGCAGCATCGTGACTTCGAGGCGATGCTGGCCGGCCTTCGCGATGAATTCGCGCCGCGCAGCGGGTTCGAGGAAAGCTGCGTCCATGTCATGGCGGAATCCTACGTGCGGATGGCCGCGGTGCTTAGGTACGAGAATATCGCGGCGCTCAGGGACCATCGGCGAGTCGATCGCGACCTCGATGCGCGGATAGCGGCGGCCGATCCGGCTGAAGCTGCGCGGCTGCGGGCCCAACGTTCGCGGTTGCGCGGTGCCGGCCTGTGGAAGCCGACCATTCCCGGTGAACGCGAAGCAAAGGCGATATGCCGATATCTGGGTCGGCTCGACCGGACCATTTCACGCAGCCGTGGCGCAATTGAAAAGCGCAAAAACAAACCCACTTTATGCCCGGAATTGCGGTGTTTTTGCGGGGGCGGGAGGCGCTTCAACCCCCGGTGTCGGACCAGCTCTCATCAGGCCGTCACAGTTCTCGCATCGCAGCCATCGCGAGAACCGCGCCGGCCAGCTTCTCTCGCCAGCGAGAGAAGCGATAGAGGAAGAGACGCAAAAACAAAGCCACTTCTCGGCATCGCCGAGAAGTGGCCCCGAGGCTTTGCGAGGGGCCTCCGCGCAGCGATTCGATGATCCAGCATCGCCGAGAAGTGGCCCTGAGGCTTTGCGAGGGGCCTCCGCGCAGCAATTGGAGACGCCGGCAGTCATTTCCGATGAAACCGAAAATGAAAAAACAAACCCATTAAGTTCAATGTTTCCGGGCAATCGTCATGCGCGACGCCGCGCCAAGGCGCTCGCCCGCAGGCGTTGAAGGCCATCCTGGAGGTGAGCGGCATCGACCGCTCAACTGCCTGGCCCAGCCGAGCATCACCGGGAATCCGCCGTTGACCGGATGTGACTGGCGGATTGCGCCGGGGTGCGGCACAATCGCAGCGCCACGATCGGAGGGGCTATGGAACACCCGGATGGAAATCTCATGTTACACTTTAAGTTGGCCTGGGCCCTGCCGGTAGCCCTGCTGGTCCTGTTCCCCGCGGTCGCGCGCGCCGAGGGTGTCAAGCCCGGCGATACCATCACCAAGGACAATGCCGCGCAGGTGCAGGATCTCCTGAGCCCCGGCAACCTCATCCTGGTGCAGCGCGGGATGCAGATCCATGTCATCCCGAGCGACAAGCTCGAATGGCCACCGCCCTACAAGAGCGCCAGTGAGAAGTATGCCTCGCAGGTCACGCTCGGCGCCGACGGCGAACTCAATGGCTACGTCGCCGGGATTCCGTTCCCGTTGCTCGATCCGAATGATTCGCAGGTGGCGTTAAAAGCGATGTGGAACTTTAGTTTCCGCCCGCTCTACACCGATGATGCCGACCTGCGCTTCGCCGAGGTCGCCAGCTACGAGCCCAAGAGCACCGGCACGCCGGTCAGCTACTTCACCGTCGGTCACTTCGCCTTCTACAACAACATCGGACGCATCGAGGTGCCTCCGGTGCCGACCGATCCGGACGCCAAGGAGAGCGGCGTGCGGTATCGATTCGCCTATTACCCGATGCTGGAGCCCTCGTCCATTCGCGGCTATGGGATGATTCGCTTCCGGCACATCGATCCGAAGGTCGAAGACAACACCTGGATCTTCAATCCACAAACGCGGCGCATGCGCCGGCAGTCGCCGGAAATCCTCTCCGATGCGCTCGGCGCCCTGCCGGGATTTTCCGGGGGAACCTATGGCGGCGCCAGCGGCAGCGCTCCCGCGGTGGTGACCACCATTGATCCGGATTCGTACTTCGGCTTCTCCGCGAAGATCGAGGACTACAACTATAAATACCTCGGCGAGAAAAACATGCTCGCGTCGGTGCATGCGAAGAACTCACCCGAGGTGATATGTCCCACTGATGGTGGCAAGACCATCTGCCCCGAGGACTGGGAGATGCGCCATCTCTATGTCATCGAGGCGACCGGCAAACCGGGGCATGACCTCACCATCCCGAAGCGCATCCTCTACATCGATTCCGAAGGATGGTTCATCACCGCGTCGGATCAGTTCGATCGCGAGGGCAAGCTCTGGAAGACGCTGGTGGCATTCAACACTTATCGCGATCGCCCAGTGCCCGATGCGAAGGTTGCCATCTATCCCTACAAGCGGATGTTCCAGCTCGGGCTGGTCGATGCCGATGTGCAGCTCGGCTATTCCTCGGTCATCTACATGCCGGGGCGCGAGACCGAGGAGCGCGAGTGCTGGTACATCGACATGGGGACGGTGGACAATTCGTTCTTCTCGCCGCAGGCGCTGCAGAACGCGGGGCATTAGGCGGATATCGAAAATTTGATCGTCGATTTGTTCCGCAATTCGTCTAGCGGACCTCGGCTCGCGCCCGTATTATTGAGGGCCATGACGAATAGACGACGTGTTGGATCGGCACGCCCGCTTGCTCTTGGCGTTGCCGCGGTGATTGTCCCTGCCCTTCTCACGGTGTTCGCCCTGGCGACCTTTGCGCGCGATAGCTTCGCGGCCGATAAGCCCGCCGCGGCGGCCGCGACGGCAACCCCGGTGCCGTTGCCGCCGAATCCGGCGCTCGATGCGCATCTGACGAGCTACATCCAGAAGCGTTTCATGATTTCGGATCCCTCGCACATCCAACTCGGACCCGCGGTTGCTTCGCCAATCAAAGGCCTGACCGCTCGCAGCTTAAAGGTGAGCAACGATCGCGGGCAGTCCGTCTCCGCGACCATCTACGTCACCGCGGATGGCAACCAGATGATCCTCAGCCAGATCCCGATTCAGATTTATGATCTGAAAAAGGACCCGTGGGAGAAAATCGATATGAAGTCGATTCATCTCCAGGACCGTCCGGTGATGGGTTCCGCCAGCGCGCCGGTGGAGATTGTCGAGTTCGCGGATTTCGAGTGTCCATTCTGCGCGCGCGCCTTCGGCACCCTCGAAACGATGGTGCATACCACCTACAAGGACAAGATTAAGGTCCTCTACAAGAACTATCCGTTGAACAGTCATCCATGGGCGATCCGCGCGGCGCTCGGCGCTGAATGCGCACGGTTGCAGAACCCCGATGCCTTCTGGGATTTCGCGCGCGATTACTACACCAACCAGGGACAGATCACCGTCCAGAATATCGACGACCACATCCATGCCACCGCCAAGCGCCTGAACCTCGATACGGCGACGCTCGACGCATGCATGAACGGGAAGGCCGCCAAGGAGCGCATCGAACAGGATCAAAAGGATGGCACGGCGGTCGCAGTGCAATCGACGCCGACCCTGTTCGTCAATGGCGTCCGTGTGGTCGGTCTCCCCGAAGAAAAGGCCTTCGAATGGGTAGTGAATCAGCAACTCAACGAGAGTGGCACCGGCAAGGAGATGCTGCGCAACTAGCGCCACGCTCACTAAGAGTGTGCTATCGCGCCGAGAGCTGCTGACGACGGGAGCGCTTCTGGCGGGATCGACGCTGTTGGGTTTCCGCGCCTTTGCCGATGAAGGCGGCGCGGAGCTGACTCGCGCCATCGCCGATCTGGAGCGCAAGAATGGTGGCCGGCTGGGTGTCGCGATCCTCGATACCGCGAAGCCCCGGCCGATCGCGCATCGCGGCACCGAGCGCTTTCCGCTCTGCAGCACGTTCAAGTTTCTCGCCGCCGCGTTCGTCCTCGCGCGAGTCGACCGGAAGCAGGAGAGCCTCAGCCGCCGTATCGTTTATTCAAGAGATATCCTGGTAGCGCATTCTCCCGTCACCGAGAAGCACACCGGCGATGATGGTCTGACGCTGGGGGAGATTTGCGCGGCTGCGATGACTCTGAGTGACAACACGGCCGCGAACCTGATGCTCGCCAGCTTCGGCGGTCCGGCGGCATTGACGGCCCACCTGCGCTCACTTGGGGATACTGTTACGCGCGTCGATCGCCGAGAACCGTACTTGAATGAGGCGAGACCGGGCGACCCACGCGATACTACCACGCCCAACGCCATGCTCGAGCTGCTGCGCAAGACCGTCCTCGGAGATGCGCTGACTCCTTCATCGCGCGAGCAACTGATCGCGTGGCTGGCGGCTAACAAAACCGGCGACCAGCGGTTGCGCGCCGGCGTGCCCAAGGGATGGCGAATCGGAGACAAGACCGGCTCCGGTGGGAACCATGCGACCAACGACATCGGCGTGATATGGCCACCAGGCCGAGCGCCAATTATCGTGACCGCGTACTTCCTCGGGTCGCCAGCGTCGCCGGATGAGCGCGACGCGGTTCTGGCAGAAATCGGAAGGCTGGCTAGTGCTTCGGTGGAATGAAATGCGAGATCGCTTCGCTGCCCGCGGGGGCTGCCGCGCCGAGGTTCGCTAGTGCCTCGATGACGGTTTCGCGATCTCGCGCGAATGGATTCGCAGCGAGGAACTGCTGGTAGGCATTGATGGCGCCGGCTTTGTCGCCCTGCAGCGCCATCAGCCTCGCCACTTGAAGTTGCGCGCGACCCTGTTCAGGTCCCGCGATGGTGGCCGCTTGCGCATAGGCGCCCTGCGCCTTCTTCAGATCGCCCATCTTTTCGTAGATGACGCCCAGGTCCTCATACGCCATGCTCGCGAAGAGATCGTCCTTGGCATCCGGCACGTATGCGATCAGAGCATCGCGGGCCTTATCCAGCTGGCCCTGCTGAAAATAGGCGCTGCCAAGATAGAAGCGCGCGAGCTTGCCAACCTCGCGACTCGGTTCGTCGTCGGCAAGCTTCTGAAAGTCCGTTTCGGCCTGACCGTAGTTCTTGTTGTTGAGTTCGCTGATGGCGCTATAGAACCGATCGCCGGCGATATTGTCGCGATGGATCTCGTAGTAGTAGATTCCGACCGCGAGCGCGCCCGCCGCAAGCACGATCGCGGACGAGACGATGACCTGCTGAAGATTGGAGAGCAGGAACTCCTGCGCATTGGCGATGAAGCTTTGGAACTCGTCGGGCTGCTTGAGTTCCTTGCGATTGATTTTGATATGAGTACGAGTCGTTGCCATGAGACCGGACGCTCCGGCGCCCCCCAACTAAACTTTCAGAGGTCGGCTGCGGCCGCGCTCACATTTTGTACTTGAAGTCCTCGGGCGACATCCGCTCGAGGATTTCCGACCACTTGTCCCGCGATACACTGGCGAGGTTCTGTTCGCTCTGCGCCGGTTGCTGCTGCTCGGTCGATTCCAATTCGCTCGAGGCTTCGAGCACTTTCTTCGCTACATAAATCGGCGACTTGGTCCGCAGCGCCAGCGCGAGCGCATCGCTGGGACGCGAATCGATGGTGAGCGCCCTGCCCTCCCGGGTCTTCAGCTGAATCTGCGCGAAATAGGTATTCTCGCGAAGGTCGGTAACTTCGACACATTCCACCGTGGTGCCGAATTCTGAGAGCACGTTGCGCAGGAGGTCGTGAGTCATCGGACGTTGGGGCTTGACGCCTTCCAACTCGGTCGCCATCGAGGTGGCTTCCAGCGGGCCGACCCAGATTGGCAGGTTCAGCTTATTGTCCGGATCCTTGAGCATCACAATCGGTAACTTGGTGGTCGGATCCAGCGTGATCCCGGCAACCACCATCAGCAAAAAATCTTTTCTATCGCCTGCCATAAAGCGTCTCTCTGAAACCACCCTCCTGACCCCTTCGGACGCGGCAGAAGCCTGCCCCGCCTGCGCCCCATTCCTCGTAACAATCTTGGAACAAAGAACGGCTAGGGTCAACTGAACTCGTTGAAAGACGCGCGAAACCCACGTCTTCAGCGCGGAACCAACTGGTCCACCACGCGGTACAACTGGTTTAGATTGCGGCACTCTTCGACCAGGTCGCAGTGCGGGGAATAGCGATCCATCTCGCTATCACCAAAGCCCCAGGTGTTGCGACTCTCCGGGTTAAGCCAAATAACTCTCTTCGCGCGCGTCTTGATTTCCCGCAGACACCAGTCGTGCGGCAGGTTGTAGTTATTGCGCGCGTCCCCCAGCACGATCACTGTGGTGCGTTTATTAATCGCGCCAATATGGTCGCTATAAAAGTTTCGGAATGCATGCCCGAAGTTCGAATGGGCGTACACATTGATGATATCACCCTTGAGTGCGATATCGAGCGCTTCCTTCGCATCGTTGCTGCGGAAATGCTCGGTCACCTCGCCAATGTCCGCGACGAAGATATAGCTGCGCACGCGCGAATAGAGATCCTGCAGCGAGTACACGAACTGCAACATGAAGCGCGAGGCATTGCGGACCGAATCGGAAACGTCGCACAGGATGACCACCTGTGGGCGCTCCTTCTTGCGCTGCTCGAACTTCAGCTTGAACGGCACGCCGCCGCAATCGAGATTCTTGCGCAGCGTGCGCTTGATATCAAAGCGGCCTTTCTTGTCGCGCTTGCGCCGAATCGAGATGACGTTCTTGAGGCGCTGCGCCAGCTTCTGCACGGCCTCATTCATCTGCTTCAGCTCTTCCTCGGAAAGATAGTAGAAGCTCTTCTCGCCGAGCTTGTTAAGATGCTGCTCCTCGCGCGCCTTGACGTCGCGCTTCTCGCGCTCCATCCGCACGAAACGGCGAATGATGTCGTCGAGCTGCTTCAGCCTCCGGTCGAGGTACTCTTCCATCTGCGCCTTCATTTTGGCGCTGATGTCCATCTTCTCGAGTTCCTCGCGCAGTTGCTTGATCTCCTGCTCGATCTTGTCGAGGCCCAACTCTCGCGCGAGTGCGCGGGCGAAATAGTTCTCCTCGATGGTGCGCTCGATGTTGTTCAGCTTGACCGCGCGGGCGGCCTCGCGAATCTTCTTCTCCATCTGCCCCGACTGATTCTGGAGCAACTGCTTGGCGAGTTCGGAGAGCTTCTTGCCCTCCTTCTTGAGCATCTCTTCGACTTCCTCGAGGAACTTCTGGAATTCCTGATCGGACATCGAGAGCGCCTGCTGCACCGCCTGGCTGGCCTGCTTGATGATCTCGCCGAGGCCGGAAAAATATAGCTCGAACAATTCCTCGAAGACCGGCAGCTCGGTGTAACGCTTGACCATCGTGGCGCGCAGCGCGGAGCGGAAGGCTTCTTTCTCCGACAGACCGGTCACATCGGCGGCCCCGAACGCATCGAGGGTTTCGGCGAGCGACACGCGCACGCCGTTCTCCCGCAGCAGATTCGCAAACTCGACTAGCTTTTCTTGCATCTTGTTTCTCCCTCCCCTTCCCTACGGAATTGTCCTCCTTCCTTTCGTCCCTCTCCATCTTTATGGAGAGGGTGCGGCGTCCGCGCCGGGGTGAGGACGGGAAGGGGTCGGGGGTTAGGTCTCTTTCCGATCAGTTAAGCAAATCTTTATCGCTGCTTCCGCTCGCATCCGGCGTCGTGCCGCGACGCGCCCTGGCTCGCCGCACATAGTCCTTCAACTCTTCCTGCGCTTTGCGCACATCGCCTTCGTACTTGACGATGGTGTCCAGCGTCTCGTTGACCAGCTCCTGGTCGAGGCTCTGGACGTTGAGCAGGGTGAGCGCCTTGATCCAGTCCAGCGTCTCGCTGATGCCGGGGGTTTTCTTGAGGTCGAGCTTGCGCAGCGACTGCACCACACCGACCACTTCTTCCGCCAGCTTCTTGCTCGCTTCGGGCACCTTGAGCTGCACGATAGCAAGTTCCTGATCCTTCACCGGGAAGTCGATATATAGATGAAGGCAGCGACGCTTGAGGGCGTCCGACATTTCTCGCGCGTTGTTCGAGGTCAGCACCACCAGCGGCATCTGCTTGGCCTTGATGGTGCCGATTTCCGGGATCGTGACCTGGAAGTCCGACAGCAGCTCGAGCAGGAATGCCTCGAACTCGGCATCGGCCTTGTCGATCTCGTCGATGAGCAACACGGTCGGCTTGTCGCTGGAAATCGCCTTTAGCAACGGCCGCGGAAGCACGAAGCGCTCGGAGAAGAACACCTCATCCTGGGCCGCGATGCGATCGACCGCCTCGGTCAATCCTTTCGCGCCATGGAGCACTTCGCCGATTTTGTCCTTGAGGATCTGGGTATAGAGGAGCTGCTTGGCATACTCCCATTCGTAGAGCGCCTTGCCCTCATCCAGTCCCTCGTAGCACTGGAGACGAATCAGGTCCCACCCCAGCGCGGCCGCGGCGACCTTTGCAAGGTCGGTTTTGCCGACCCCGGCGGGGCCCTCGACCAGGATGGGTTTTCCGAGCTGTTTGGCCAGATAAATAACGGTCGCGATTCGACGGCTCGCGATGTAGTTATTCGTTTTAAATTGGGTGATTACGTCGTCGATGGAAGAAAACATTCGGCCTCCTCGCCGGATGCGGTCGCGGGGCACATACCGCTGTATTCGTACTTCAATATCACGGCTGGGCGCGATGACAAAATGACCTTGCCACTTTCGGAGCCGTCAACTTGGGCTCGCACAACTTCAATTCGATGCTCGATGTGCACGGGTTTGCACGACACGATTGAGCCAGCCCGTCATGTGCAGCGCGCGAAATTGTTCATCCGCCGCATCGAGGAACGGCCGCGCAAGTTCGGTGTCACCCGTGAGTCCGCGCCGTACATACATCAGGGCCTGATCAAAATCAGCGATCGCTCGAAGAGGCCGCGCGCCTTGCTCGTCGAGGGTTGTCCGCGCCGCATCGAACCACTGCGCGGCTTCGTCGTACCTGCCCATCAAGGCGCAAAGGCGGGCAATTGAGAGACGGCCATCGCGCATCGGGAAGCGGAAGTCAGGCGCGATGACCTTGTCGCGCAGCGCCCGCTCGACAATCTCGCTGTGATCGGTCCGATTCAATAACCATAGCGCGCCGGCCGCATCGCAGGCCATCGGACCCACTCTCGATTCCGCGGCGGCTCCTACCTCCAAAGCGCGCGGAAGCGTGGCGAGTCGCTGCAACGAGGTCTCGCCCCTGCCGAGGTGTGCGAGAACGATCGCCGAGACGGCCCTGACCAGCGCAAAGGACCAGTTGTTTTCCGGGGCCGGTTTGTTGAGAAGGAGCTTCGATTCGGCCTCCCTGGCGAGGCCTTCCCATCCCTCGTCGGTCGCGACGATCATCAGATACTTCACGCCGTTGAGAAACATGCTCGGGGCCTGGAAACTCCTGCCGGTCGAACGCGCATGCAGCGCCACGGCGCGATCAAACGCTGCCTGCACGAGGCCAAACTCGCCCAACGAGATGTTACATCCGGCGACTCCCGCCCACGCCGTCATCGCGGCGGCAATTTGCCCGCGCCGTTCAGCCTCGGCGGCTTCCTTCTGCCATAGCTCACGGCCGCGGCGGAGTTCTCCAGCCATCATGACCATCGCAAAGGCGCTGGCTTCCGGGTCGTCAAGTATTTCTCGTCGCGATTGAAATGGAGGATCGATTCGGCGCTCCAAAAGTTGCGCTCTGCTCGCCGTCCGAAGAATCGCGCGCACCTCGCCCCTGCGCGGCGAATCAGTCAGGATGCCGGGATTATCCGGGTTTTCGGCATCCTCGCGGACCAGATCGAGTTCGCTGAGGCTCGCCCACGTCAAATCGCGCCGCTCTCCCGCATCCCGCAAACCATCCTTGGCAAGTTCCCACGAGCCGCGCACGCGTCCCGCCAGATGCATCGCGCGCGCGGCTTGTTCGAGAAAGTCGGCGGCGGCATTTATGCCCTCACTCGATTTGATCAGGCCGCCTGCCTCCCTTGCCACTTCAAGTCCGTCTCCATGGTTGAGCGTCCAGGGCAGGACCAGCGCGAGACGGGCCAATAGTCGAGCGCGACGAGGGTCATTTCGAGGCATCAAATGGTTCGCCATGCGCAGGAATCCGACCACTTCGTCATGCGCGCTGGCGATGTCGGCGTTGTCGGCGGCCGCGATCGCATATTCAACGCCACGCTCTGCACCCGGCAGTGCGGCCGCCCGCGAGAAATGATAGGCGACTTCGCCGGCATGCTCGGCGGCGCGTTCGCCCCATCTCTCTTCCATCGCCTCGGCGACTTTGCGATGGAGACGGACCCGGCGAGGCGGGTTTATTTCCGAGTAGAGTGTGTTGCGAATAAGCGCGTGGGTGAAGTCGAAATTTTCCGGGCCGCCCGCGGGGCGTAGGAGCTGAGCGCCCAGTGCCTCGTCGATTGCGCTCAGCGCGGTCTCTTCGTCCTGTTCGGCGACCGCGGCAACGATTGCGAAGTCAAAAGCGCCGTTGAACGTGGCCGCGATCTTGAGCAATTCCCGGCCCGCCTCGGAAAGTCTCAGCAGACGCCTTTCGATTACCTCGCGCACCCCTTGCGTGATCGCCAGCTCCTCGATTTTGAGGTCAGCGATCCATTGTCCTTGGTGAAAGAGCTTGCCCTCC
Organism: uncultured delta proteobacterium; assembly: GCA_963761255.1. Classification (GTDB taxonomy): domain Bacteria; phylum Desulfobacterota; class Binatia; order Binatales; family Binataceae; genus DATGKG01. The sequence goes on along the minus strand of CAVXGH010000002.1, from coordinate 1,345,170 downwards.
TCCATCAGATGCAGGAGTACTTCTCGCACGAAGAACGGATTGCCTCCGGTTTCCGACTCAATCGCCTGGACGAGAGCCGATGGCGCGTCATGATCGCCGATCATGCTGAACATTTCGGAGAGCTCGGCGCTGTTTAGGCCCTTCAGCGTCAGGGTTTCGAAGCTGCCCGAGCGTCTAATCTGCGCGAGCGCGGGCGCCAGCGGATGTTTGGGGTCGACTTCGGCGTCGCGATAAGCGCCCAGCACGAGCATCGAACTGGCACCAACGAAGTGACTTAAATGAGCGAGCATGCTGACGGTTCCCCGGTCCGCCCAGTGCAAATCGTCCAGCACCAACACAATCGGCGCGCGCTGCGAGGCGGTGATGAAAAATTGCGCGACCGCATCGAGCAAGCGAAAGCGTTCTTCCTCTTTATCGAGGGCAGGCGGCTCCTCGATCTGTCCTATCCGCTCGCGCAACGCGGGCGCGACCCGAGCGATTATGGCAGCGCGGTTGCCAAGCTGATCGGTCAGCTGCGCACGGTCGGTTCGAGCAACGTAGTTTTCGATCGCCTCCGCGAATGGGCCATACGGACGCTGCCACTCGCCGTCATAGCATGCACTGCGCAAGACCAGCGCTTGGCGCTGAATGGCGAGGTCCGCAAATTCCTCGATGACGCGGGTCTTTCCAATTCCCGGCTCGCCCAGCAGCATGACTACACTGCCGCTTCCGTTGCACATTTCTTCGAGAATGGCGGACAGACGTTTCAGCTGAACCTGACGTCCCACGAACGGAGTTCGGTTAAGCAGCGCGACCGGATTGGAGTGCTCGTAAAGTATTTCGCTGACCGGAACCGAGCCGGCTATCCCTTTTAGCTCATAAGGGCCCAGCGAACGGAAACTGAAGGAATGACGCGCCGATAGCAGATCTGCCACGACGCTGGTGCAGAGGATCTGCCCGCTTGACGCCCGGTCGCATACGCGCCGCGCGATCACCAGGGAGGTGCCGAAGTATCCGCCCTCGTTGCGCAGCGCTTCGCCGCAATGGACTCCGACCCGAATCTCAAAGCGAATTCCTTCGACTGGGCGTCGCGCCGTTTGCTGCACGCTGATCGCGCACCGCACCGCGTCGGCAACCGAAGAGAATACCGCGAGCAACCCATCGCCGAGCCATTGCAGCTCCTGTCCACCGCACGCTGTCACGGCGGCCGTCATCAGCTTGTGATGAGCGCGGAACAGGCGGGAACCTTCCTCATCACCCATCTCCTGGAGATGTTGGGTCGAACCGACGAGATCGGTAAAAAGAAAGGCTACGGTCCCCGACTGCGCCATCTCGCCCTCCCGCGAGTTGACCATCCCTCGGCAAAGTATCCGGGATGTTGACGGGCTATGGACCGGTTAACCCGTTAATTCCGACGGGTTAAATCCAAGCTCCCGTGTGTTTGGAAAATATCATTTCGAACCGACGAGTTGTCAATTAAGAAATCTTTTTGTAGGTCGCAATCCTAGTCCACGATGGCGTCCGTGGGTGAGCGGCCAGCGAATCCTGGGATACTTCCGGCGCCCAATCAGGCGTAGCTCAGCCAGCGGAACACTTCGCGGATGCTGGGGCGTTTGCCGTACATCAGGATACCGACGCGGTAGATCTGCGTGGCGATTTTCTGCACGAAGTAGATCGCGGCAATCAGGAGCCCGAAGCACAACCCGATTTGCCATGCGGGCGGCCTTTCCACCGCTAGTCGCATGTACATCAAGACGGGCGAACAAAACGGGACCATTGATGTAATCACCGCCAGCGTCGAATTTGGCGCGGCGGCAACCGGCGTGATCAGCGTGCAGGCGAAGATCAGCGGCGAGATGATGACGAAGGTCCAATGCTGCGCTTCGTCGCTGGAATTGAATGCGGCGCCGACCGCCGCAAACATCGCGCTATAGAGCAGATATCCGAGCAGATAGAAGATGCCGAAGTAGATCATCAGCGGGAGCGGTACGACGTGCGCTCCAGGAGCATGACTTGGCGGCTTGGCCATCGCGATCGCCATCACGCCCCACACCGCGACCTGCAACATGCCGACCGCGCCAACTCCGAGGATTTTGCCGCTCATCAATTCGTCTGGAGTCGCCGAACAGAGCAACACTTCGATGACGCGCGAGGCCTTTTCGTCGAGCACCGAACGCATGATCATCACGCCGTACGAGAGCAGTGTGATGAAGAGCATTGTCGCCAACAGCAGGACAGTGACGATTGCGGCGGCATCGCGGGTCACGCGGTCCCCATTCGCACCGGTGAGCGTCAACTCGACCTCGGCGCCCTGGAGCATGGTTTTCATCTGATCCGGATTGATGCCGTACTCCGCCATCCGCATCCGGTTGAATCCGCCCGAGACTGAGGTGCGCACCAGTTGCTGCCAGATGAAGTCGCGGGCATTGCGGCGCTCGTAGATCGCGCGGCCTTGCTTGATCGAATCCGCGTCGATCCAGATGATCCCGTCGAGGCGCCCGGTATTAACTTCGGCCAGCAGGCGCTCGTGTTCCGCTTCCGATGCCTCGGGATCGAGCGTCACCTGGTACGCGCCCTTGGTATTTACCGCCAATCGCTCTCGGATGCTCTCCGCGAGGTCCTGGCGCGGGCATACCAGCACGACTTTCTGATTCTCGTGGTTGGCGCGCGCACCCAGCACGGCGGGAATTCCGATGACTGCGGCCAGGAACAGCGGCATCAGAAAGGTGGTGATCAGAAAAGAGCGGGTGCGGATTCGCTTAAAACATTCGTGCTTGCAGATGATCCAGGTGTTGCGCAGGGCGCTGCTAGACATTGGCCTTCTCCACCCGATCGATGAAGATCTCTTCCAGCGAGGGTTCCATCACTTCGAACCTGGAGATTTTCGCCGAGCACATCGCGGCGCGGAGTAGATCTTGGGAGTTCGCGCCGGGTCGCAGTTTTACTTCAGCGTAGTTGCCGTAGTTGTTGCTGGATTCGACTAATGGGCATCGAGTGAGGAATTTGGCGTCGCCTTCGTATGCTATTTGAACGAACCGAGAACCATAGCTCGCTTTAACTTCGCGCAATGGCCCCTGCAAAACCGCGCGTCCGTGATTCACCAAACAGATAGCGTCGCAGAGCTTTTCAACCTGATCCATTCGATGCGTAGAAAATAGAATCGTCCTCCCCTGCTCCTTCAGCTCGAGGATCACATCTTTGAGGATGTTCGCGTTGATCGGATCGAGCCCCGAAAACGGCTCGTCCATGATGATCATCTCCGGTTCATGCAACAGCGCGGCGATAAACTGTACTTTCTGCTGCATGCCCTTGGACATTTCCTCGACCCGCTTATCGACCCATTCCGCGATTTCGAGGCGCTCGGCCCATTTGCGGCCCCGCGCGATGGCGTCGCGGGAGGTCAGCCCACTTAGCTGCCCCAGCAGCGCGAGGTTCTCGCGCACGGTGATTTTTCGATAGAGCCCGCGCTCCTCCGGCAAATACCCTACTTTATGTAGATGGCGGCGCTCGAAAGGCTCGCCGAAGAGGCGTACGGCGCCCGCGTCGGGCCGGATGATCCCGATCATCATGCGAATCGAGCTGGTCTTGCCGGCGCCGTTGGGGCCCAGCAAGCCGAAAATCTGATGCGGAGAAATCGAAAAGGAAAGCTCGTCGACCGCTACAAAATCGTCGTAGGATTTGCGGACCCGCTCCAGCTCAACCGTCACCATCGCATCGAGGCTACCGAATCGCACCACACGAGACGAGGGCCGATTGTCGGCTGAAGTAGTCCTCGAATCAGTGCGCCCAGACCATTTGCGGATCTTTCTCCCACGGATAAACGTGCACCATCCAGCCGAACAGTTGCGGATAGAATACGCCGCCCGCTTCATCGCAAGCCTTCTTGGTCGCGATGCTCCCCATCCCGAACTTCATCCAATCCACTTTCGCCGGATCGGTCCCCTTCTTCGGGAAACACAGATTGATGTGCTTATGCCATCGCGCGACGCTGAGTGGCACGCGCTTGTTGAGCTGATCCGGGGTGTCGCGTTTCGGCGCCGTGTACATCGCGCCGACCAGCTCGTAGCCTCCGTCGGGCGTCCTTTTATATAGCAGCGAGGTCGGCTCCGCCGGATTGAAGGTGAAGGCTGCCTTGAGCCCATACCACATCTTGGTGAAGTGGATGACCGGCTGTTTCATCTCAGGATGCCAGGGTTTGTAACCCGCGGCCTCGGCGACTTTGTAGTCCTTGTATTTCGCCAACACCTTCTGCAGCGTCGCGACCATTTCGTCGGCGCGCTTCTGATCGGCCGCATTCTTTGGCCGCAGATCCGTATAGCCCATATGCGCCGCCATCATCGGATCGTGCTCCATGTGCTCCGACGACATCATCTGATCCATCGAGGCCGCGTTCTCGCCCTCTTCGGGCATCATCTGATGCGTCATGCCGCCCATGTCCATCGAGCCCATGTCATCGGCGCGTGCGACATTGAACATGAGCAACATGCCGACGACGGCGGCGGCGACCGCGATAAGACTTGAATGACGCATCTGCTGGCCCTCCCCTGACCACGAGCTTCACACGGGTTTTATCTAAAGAGGCAGGCCAAATGCCATCACTCCGAATCGCGAGGCGGGCGGAACAGCGCGGGCGCTTCTGTGGCATCGATGAAGCGTGGGTCGGCGACTTGATTCTTCACGTATGCCGCCACCTTCGGCCATCGCGCGAGGCGTTTTGCCGGCCATGGAAGACTGAGGCCTTTTATCGCCGGATTTGCGCGGACCAGGTCGAAAACCGCCGTGTACCACTTCAACGCTTCGGCCTCGGACTTCGCGTCAGGCGCGGCCGCGCTGATAACTACCGGCTTGCGATGTCGCACCGCCGTCGCGACGAATTCCCTGGTCGCCGCGCTGCTAAAATCCGGCGCAGCCTGGATTTCGAGCCCCCACCAATCAACCACGTCATCGCCGGGATACCATTTCAGGTATTGCGAGTTGGACAGACCGCGCGCCGCCGGAGCCCAGACCATCGCGCAATTCATATGGGCCTTGCGCATGATGTCGGTGGCGTGACGAAACGATCCGATATACGCCGATGGCTCGTAGAGCGTGCCGGCCGTGTTGAATTTGCCGCCCATGACTACCAGTGTTGGCCGCCCGAAATTGTGCAGCGCGTCCGCCAGCACCATCAGGTCGGGATCGCGCATCCCGGTCGAAACGTCGTGCTCAAGGCCGTGGAAATTGATCGCGACTTGCGCGACGAAAAATCCGTGTGCCGCGGCGAACGCGCGAAAATGATTCATAAAGCCCGAGACGATGGTGAAATCCGGACCCACGTCGAATGCGATCATCGCCGGCGCATGGGGCGCGACCACCTTCTCGTATGCTGCCAAATCGTCCGCTTCGCTCTTCCCATTCGCCTGGCCGAGGTCCCACGCGCCGGAGAACTGGCCCCATCCGCTGATGACGCGTCCGGCTGGAGGTTCGACCGGCGCGCCCAAAAAACCTTCCTCCGCCGAGGCCGGCGCGCATAGCAAAAGGACGGCGAATGCTACCGCCAGTACGATCACGCGCATGCGCGGCCTACTGCTCCGCCAGCATCGCGCGCGCCTTCACAATGATCTCGCGATCGCTCTTGTAACTCGCCAGGTGCTCCGCTTCCTCGATATTCACCCACCGCACCTCATCCATCTCGTGGTCGTGCGCATCGAGGCTGCCGCCGCGCGGTTCCATCAGGAAATAGTGGACGTTCTTGAAGATCCGCACCAGCGGTTTGCCCGGCGCGTCGCGCCATGAAAACACGTAGGAGATTTTTCCTACCTCCGCGCCGGGCGTAACCTCGAGACCGGTTTCCTCGCGCGTCTCCCGCGCTGCCGTCTGGATGAGCGTCTCGCCCGGATTGGGCTGCCCCTTCGGCAATACCCACGCATCTTTGCGCGCGGGCCGCGCCAGTACGATTTCCAGCTTGTCGCTGTCACGACGCCATACCACGCCGCCAGCCGACGTTTCATGCCGCCGCTCGATATCTTCGGTGGTGCCTATTTTCTTTTCTTTGCTCGCCATCCAATTCGCCTCCTACCCCACATCCGCGAGGCTAAAACCCATCGCCAGCATTTTTTTTAATGCCGCCCTGGCGCCGCGCGAGGCCGCCGTCGCCAGCTTCGCGTCGGTCTTCAGCCATTCCTCCGCCATCGCGCGCGCCCGCCCTATCATCATGGGATCATTGACGTAACGAAGAAACCGCAGCGGCAACGCGCCGGTCTGCCGCGCCCCGAGGAGGTCGCCCGGCCCGCGTAGGTCGAGGTCGGCCTGCGCCACCGCATTTCCGGTCGTGCATTCGATCATCACCTGGAGCCGCGCGCGCGCCGTATCATCCGCCTCGCGCGACATGACGAGGCAACATCGCGAAGCCGCCGCTCCGCGCCCTACCCTGCCCCGCAGCTGATGCAACTGCGCGAGGCCGTACCGCTCCGCCGCGATAATCGCAATCACCGTCGCTTCCGCCACGTCGATACCCACCTCCACCACCGTGGTCGCAATCAGCACCTTGATGATACCGTCGCGAAACTCGCGCATCACGCGGTCCTTCTCCACGCCCTTCATCCGCCCGTGCAGGATGCCGATGCCGGCGGCGCGCAGCGGGCCCTTTTTCATCCGCGCCGCCATCGCGTTCACCGTCTTCACTTCCGCATCTTCGTCGTCGTCATCGTTGTCGATGAGCGGGAGCACGTAGTAAGCGCGATGGCCGCGCGCGATTTCATTGGCGACTATCGCATCGACCGTATCGAGGCGATCTTCCGGGAAAATCTCGGTCGCGATCGGCGTGCGTCCCGGCGGCAGCTCGTCGAGCACCGACACGTCGAGGTTGGCAAACAGCGACATCGCGAGCGAGCGCGGAATCGGCGTCGCCGTCATCATCAGTACATTGGCCTTCGGCCCTAGGGCTTTCAGCTTCGCGCGATCGAACACGCCGAACCGATGCTGCTCGTCGACGATTCCCAGCCCCAGCTTCGCGACGCGGACATGCTGCTGGATCAGCGCCTGGGTGCCGAATGCGATCGGCAGGTCGCCGCGCGCCAGATCGCGCATGGTGGCCGTTCGCGCGACGCCCGCGATCCTCGCGGTGAGCAGCTCGCTGCGGACGCCCAGTCCGCCGCATAACTGCCGGAAGCTTCGATGGTGCTGTTCGGCGAGCAGCTCGGTCGGCGCCATCATAATCGCCTGCGCGCCGGACTCCACCGCGCGCAGCATCGCCCAGAAGGCGACCGCGGTTTTGCCGCTGCCGACGTCGCCGATGAGGATGCGATTCATCTGGCGCGGCGCGGCGAGGTCGGCGCCAATCTCTTCGAGAGTGCGGCGCTGCGCGCCGGTCATCTGAAACGGAATCTTCTCGAGGAATTTTTCAGTGAGTAGCACAGACTTCAGTCTGTGTTCTTTTTCTTCGGTCTGAAGTGGCACAGGCCTCAGCCTGTGTTCTTCTCCTCGCAACTCCATCCCCGGTCTTTTCTTGGACCGCTCCCGCTCGATACACATCGCGAGCTCGAAGCCGTAGAGCTCATCGAAGGCGAGCGTGCGATGGCCCATCGAGCGGCCCTTCGCCAGCTCCCTCAAATCCGCATCGGCAGTTGGGCGATGCAGATGCTCCAGCGCCATCGCAATCGTTGCCAACTCGCCCGCGAGGCGCTGCGGCTCGGGAATCGCACCGCTGATTTTCGGCGCGGCCTGGTCGAGCGCCATCGCTACCAGCGACGCATACAGACGTTGCGGGATGCCCTCGGGAATCCTATACACCGGCCGCACCGGACTCCCCTTGTCATTCGCCTCGGAGCGCAGCTCGGGCTGCACCATTTCGACATGATCATCGGCCGCCTTGGTGACGCGCCCATAGGCGGCGACGCGGAGGCCATCGGGCATCTTGCCGCGCATGTAAGACGGCAGGTTGAACCAGACCAGCCGAAGCTGCGCGCCGGCCGCGTCGGTGAGCGAGGCGGTGACGAGGCGGCGCCAGCGCGCGCCGGGCATCGGGCGCTCGCGAACGCCGGACAGCGTGCCCTCGACCACCGCGATAGTGCCGGGTTGGAGTTGCGCGATGGTCCTCCGCTCGCGCCAGTCCTGGTAGCGCGCGGGCAGATGAAACAGGAGGTCCTCGATGGTGATGATGCCCTTGTTACTTAGGGCCTCGGCGCGTTTGGGCCCGATCCCCGCCATCGCCGCGATGGGGGATTTCAGGGTGAGCGGTTTTATCGAATCCGCGACCGATGCGCCGGCAACCATCGGCACATCCTAACGGTCCCTTCTCTCGCTCGCGAGAGAAGGTAACAGGCGCGGTTCTCGCAATGGCTTCGCAGCGAGAAGCGTGACTGGCGGATGAGAGCGCGCGTCTCGAGCGGTGGTGCGCGCACCGCTGAACTCTCCGCATGCCACACCCCTTTTAACTACCGCGTCGTCGTGGAATGAGAGGCGAGAACAATGCCTTCATCGCGCGTGTGGCTGCGCTCCCGGCTGGCGCGGCCCGCATGGCAGGCGTCATCAATCGCGCATGAACGCAGTGCTGAAGGCCTACATGCAAGCGCATCGGAAGGGGGGATAAGCCCCCATAGTGATGATGCACGCGACGGCGCGGCGGCCTTGCGCCTCGCGTTTGACAGGCCCGATTGTGTGCATCACACTTAACACAAGATGATTCGCGGCTTCGGCGATGCTGATACCGAGGCGGTTTACAATCGTCGGCCCTCGCGGCGCCTTCCCGAAAATATCCAGCGTGTGGCACTGCGCAAGCTGCGATTTCTGGGTCGCGCCAGGGAGTTGCGCGACCTGGTCAATCCGGGCAATCGGCTGGAGAAACTTCGCGGCGATCGCGAGGGTCAGTACAGCATTCGGGTCAACCAGCAGTGGCGGGTTTGCTTTAACTGGCGCGATGGCGATGCGTTCGACGTCGAGATCGTCGATTATCACTAAAATTAAGGCGGTCACTGAAATGCCCAAACAAAAGATGAAGCCCATCCATCCCGGCGAGGTGCTGCTCGAGGATTACCTCAAACCGCTGCGGATGTCGCAAAACGCCCTGGCCAAGGCTCTCGGGGTGCCCGCGGACCGCATTTCCGAAATTGTCCGCGGACGGCGCGGAATCACCGGCGACACCGCGGTGCGGCTGGCGCACTATTTCGACACTACCCCGGACCTCTGGATTGGATTGCAGGCTGACTACGAAATTGAGACGGCGCGCGATCGCCTCGGCGCGAAGCTGAAGAAGATGCCACAACATCGCAAGACGGCCGCATAACGACGCGAGGCAGACATTCGACTAAGCGCGGAGGATTTAAGCCTGGCCGGGGACTTCGATGCGCACCATGTCGATGCGGGCGGTTGATTTGCCGCGCATCAGATCCTCGTGAGTGGTTTCCGCGCTGAGGCAAAAAAGTGTGCGGCCATCATCGCCACCGAGCGCGCATGCGACCGCGCGGCGGCCGTTCACCGAAATTCGGTCGAAGATGTTCCCTTTCGCATCGACGCGCACGAACGCATCCTCCTGAAACAGGCTGGTCCACACCGCGCCCTCGCGATCGAGGCAGATGCCGTCGGGCTCGGTGAAGCCGCCGAAGCGCCGCGAAAGATCGAGGGAGCCATCCGCGGCGATGGCGAAAGCGGCGAGGCGCAACGCACGCCTCAGATGATTTTGTCGCGCCGCAGGCTCGCGAGGTCATTCGGCGAGACGCCCAGCACATCGCCATAGATGCGCTGGTTGTCGGCGCCGATACCAACCGACCCGCGCCAAATCTTTCCCGGCGTGGCGGAGAACTTCGGCGCGATGCCGATGCCTTTGACGCGGCCGACTTGCTCGTCTTCCCACTCGACGTGCATCCCGCGCGCTTTGTAGTGCGGATTTTGCGCGACCTCCCTGCTCGACATGATGGGTGCGCATGGCACCTTCACTTCGTTCATCGCGTGGACGACTTCGGCGGCGGTGTGCTCGCTGATCCATCCGCGCAGGAGCGCATCCCATTCGATGCCTTCGATGGTTTCGATCTGGATGCGCGCGCTCTTCCATTTTTCTTCGGCGGGATCGAGGCCGATCACGCGCGTGACCGCGTCGAATTTTTCCTCGCCCAGCGCACCGAGCACGATCCATCCGTCGCTGGCCTGGAAAGCGTCCAGCGGCTGGAAGCCCTGCGCGCGATTGCCGGAGCGCTCGCGCACGATGTCTTTCTGGAAATATTCGAGCATCGTGCCGCCGAGGGTTTTGTGGATGGCTTCGTTTTGCGCGACGTCGATGGACTGGCCCTTGCCGGTCGAGCGCGCGTAGGTCAGCCCGGCGAGCGAGGACCATAGGGTGAACATCGCGGTCATGTAGTCGCCGATCCACGGCGCGGCGCGCATCGGAGGTTCGGGGTCGGGCGAGCCGGTTTGAAACATGGTGCCGCTGACGGCCTGCCCCACGATGTCGTAGGAGGCGCGGTTGACCCAGTCGGGATCGCCGTTTTGCCCGAAGCCGGAGACGTGCGTGATGACGAGCTTCGGGTTGACCTTCCACACGCTGTCGTCGTCGAGGCCCCATCGCGAGTAGGAACCGGGCTTGGAGCTTTCCATCCAGATGTCGGCGCGCGCGGCCATCTTGAGGAACAGCTCCTTGCCGCGAGGCTGGGAAAAATCGAGGGTGACGCAAAAGACGTTGCGGCGCTCCTGGATGAAGTTGGTGGAGACCGGTGCGGAGCCACCTTTCGCATCGAAGCGGATGCCGATGGTGCGCCATCCGGCGTCGCCGGAGCCGGGGCGCTCGACCTGGATGACCTCGGCGCCCATTTCGGCCGCCAATTCAGCCGCGAAGGGCTGGGCTATCAACGTGCCGGTGGAGACGATTTTTACGCCTTGCAGGGGGCCAAAGGCCTCGGGCACCAGGGTTTTCTCGGGCATTCCATCCGCCTCATGCTTAAAATTAGTGAAGAATCATGCCCCGTTTGCCTCGAAGCGGGCAACCGAGGCGCATCGGCGCAGCATCGTAACGGCGTTGGCCGCCTTTCGAGCGCGGGATATTATTGGGGCCTACGGATGAATAGTTCACTCAATCATCGTGAGCTCACTTACAAGGCGGTGGCCGGTCTGGCCGGCGGCGCCATCGGATGGCTGCCGGTCGAGATCGCGAGTCACGGCCACAACCTGACGGATGTGATGACGACCGGCGACATCATCGCGTCGTACGTCACGATGGCGATGCTGTCGGGGATGATCGGCGGGTTTATCCTGGCTTCGGATGAGCAGAAGATCGCGCTGACGCCGACGGTGAGAAATCGGTTCATTCTAGGCTTCGTCGTATGTTTCCTCCTCGCGCTGCCGGCGAACTACTACTCGAATATCGTTTTCTCCGCGATTCTGAATTATGGCGGATGGGGCACCGGTCATCCGGGTTCGATTGGCTACCTGGTCTTCGGGCGCGTGGTTTCCTGGATGATGATGGGCACGATGCTCGGGGCCGGGGTGGGGATTGCCGGCTTCTTCGGCTCGGCGGTCCCTCCGATCAAGGCGCTCGCGGGCTCGATCAACTTTCCGCCGATCAACATCATCAAAGGCGCCGCCGGAGGATGGATCGGTGGCGTCGCAGGCGGTCTGACCTTCGACCTGATCAATCAAGTAACCGGCGGCGGGCTCGCCTCGCGACTGATTGGATTAAGCCTCATCGGTTTGGCGATCGGATTGCTCATCGGATTGGTTCAGGAGCTGACCAAGGCCGCATGGCTGACCGTCGATGCGGGTCGCCTGAAAGGTAGGCAATATCGCCTCGAGGGCGGGGTCTCCTCGATTGGGCGCGCCGAAGAAAATCCGGTCGGCCTGTTCGGCGACACTGCCGTGCAGGCGCGACACGCGGTCATCGAGCGGCGTGGTAATGATTACGTGCTCCGCGGCCTCGCGGTTGCCGATGGAACTTTCGTCAATGGCGAGCGCATCGAGAGCGCGACGCTGCACGAGGGCGATCGCATCCGCATTGGATCGTACGAGCTGAGCTTCCATCTGCGCGGAGTGAAACCCTCGATGCGGGTGGAATCCGGTCCGTCGCAATCGTACGTCGCACCGCAGATGGCGACCTCAAACGGCGGCGCGGTCCTTGTCGATGCGGCGGGCACGAGCTTTCCAATTGCGACCGGCAAAGAAACCAAAATCGGGCGCGCCACCGATAACGATATTGTGCTGGGCGATTCCTCGGTGTCGCGTCATCATGCGGCGATTGAATCGCGCAACGGAAGTTTCCAGGTGCGCGATCTGGGCAGCCAGAACGGAACCTTCGTGCGCGGCGAGCGGGTCAGCGAAGCCCCCTTGAAGAACGGAGACCCGGTGCGGGTCGGCGACGCTTCGTTCACCTTCCGTGCCTGACGCGGATTTTTTTGATCGGCCGCGCTTCTGCTCCCGATGCGGATTACCGGTAATGGTCGAAGGCGCCAGCTTCTGCAAAAGCTGCGGCGCCGCCCTGGATGGACGCGTGAAATCCGCGCCGCGCGAAATCGGGATGCGTCCCGTCATCGCATTCCTATTGAGCATCATCCCCGGACTCGGTCATGTTTACCAAGGCGCGCCGATGCGTGGCGTGATGTGGTTCTTCGGGGTTGTCATCGCATATGGGGCCGGACCGATCGGCTATCTGCTACATTTGATATGCGCGGCGAGCGCGGCCTCGTATGGATCGCGTTCGTACGAGGAACGCCGGCGACGGCGGCGCGGCCGGAGGATCGATCGCGTCTCCGCGCATCTTTGAGCATGAGCGAATCGACTGGATGATCGAGGCCAACTCCATAATCGGCGGACGCTATCGCGTCACCAAACCGCTCGGCGGCGGTGGTATGAAGATGGTCTACCTCGCCGAAGATATGCGCCTCGCGTCGCGGCCCTGCGCGCTCGCCGAGATGGTTGACAGCTTCACCGATCCCTCGATGCAGCAACAGGCAGTCGCCGCCTTTCAGCGCGAGGCCGACATGCTCGCGCAACTCAGCAACGAGCACATCCCGCGCGTGTTCGATCGCTTCAGCGACCAGAATCACCACTACCTGGTGATGGAGTTTATCGACGGCATCACGCTCGAAGACGAACTCAAGAACGAGGGCGGCAAACTCGAAGCGCCGCGCGTCATCGACATCGCACTGCAGATTCTCGAAACGCTGCAATATCTGCACAATCTCGAACCGCCGGTCGTATATCGCGACCTGAAGCCGTCGAACGTGATGCTCGGGCGCAACGGGCAGGTCAAGCTGATCGATTTCGGCATCGCACGATTCTTCCTGCCCCAGAGCAACGCCACCATGATTGGCACGCAGGGTTATGCGCCACCGGAGCAGTATCGCGGGCGCGCAGAGTCGCGCTCGGATTTGTATGCGCTCGGCGCCACCATGCATCACGCGCTGTCGGGCCGCGATCCTGCCGCGGAACCGCCGTTCAGTTTTCCCAAGCTCAAGACGCTTTGCCCCGATCTCAATCCTGCGCTCGCCGGGCTCGTCGACCAGGCACTGGAATATGACGTGGTGCATCGGATGGCCGATGCGGCGGAGTTCAAGGAGCGCCTCCTCGCGATTAAGTCGGGGACTGTCACCGCCAAGGTCAATGGTCAGACGACATCGCCGCGATTGTCGGGTAAACCTCAGATGCGGCTGCCGCTCGGAGGCGGTCCGGCGCAGACGAGATCCGCACCGGAAGATGCCACCGTCATCTTGCGCACCGACGACTTGCGTTGTCCGTCGTGCCGCAGAACGATTCCCAGCGATTCGCGCTTCTGTTCATTTTGCGGCGCGGCGGTGACGCCCATGATGGCCACCAATGGTGGCCGCAGCGGCGCGGATTCCGCGACCACCGTACTGCCGGAGCGACCTGGTCCGGCCTCGCAACCTGACTATTCGCGCAGCGTCGACAATCATCCGAATTGGCGCCCCGCCCGCCGCGATCCTCGTCCGGTGCGGTTCGTTGTCGGATTGTTAGTAGGCTTGGCCGTTATGGCGTTCGCGGCTACCGGCATCGTGAGCTACCTCCAACAGGTGGCGCATCAACCAGAGCCGCCTTCATCTGAAGCTGCGATTCCCGGGGATGAATCGGTTCCACCCCGGTATGAGAATCCAGGGCCGAACGTGCCCGATCCGCCGCATCGAAGCGCCGAAGAGATAATGTTGCGTCAACTCTTCAACATGGAAGGCCTACAAACAGTGCACTTCATGATGTCCGGCGGTACAGTCGTTCTATGGGGCACGGTGCCGAGCGAATTCGCGCGCGAAGAAGTGCGCGGACAAGCGATGGCTTTCGGCAACCAGATGATAGATCACCTGATAATCCAATCTGATATGTCCGGCGGAACCGAATGATTGTCGATATCCACGTCCATACCAATCTGTCCGATGACTCCAAGACCACGCCGGAAAAATATGTCGAAGCGGCGATCAAAAGCGGCGCAGGGCTGGGCGCGATTTGCTTCACCGAGCATCGCAAGTTCCCGCGCGATCCCGAGCTCGATCGCCTCTACGCCGAGCTATCCGACAACCACGGGATTTTGATCATCAAGGGAATCGAGGCCGACACCGATCTCGGCCACCTCCTGTTGTTCGGCCTCAATGATGAGGTTCTGCGCCGCTTCGATCCGACCCAGCGGATGCTCAAGAGCGCGCATCTGATCGATGTGATCTACAAGGAGGGCGGCATCGCCATACCGGCCCACCCGTTTCGCGATTCCGGCTATGGGACGCGCCTCGATGATCTCGTCGCGAAGCATGGCAGCGCGCTGTCCGCCGTCGAAGCCATCAATGGACAGAACTCGCCGGCCGAGAATGAGCGCGCGCTGATGGAGGCGGAAAAACTCGGCCTGACCGCGCTCGGCGGCAGCGACGCGCATTTCCCGACGCCGCATTGGTTCCTGACTTGCGCGACCGAACTGGAGCGCTCGATTAAGAACGTCGAGGAGCTATGCGTCGAGCTTCGCGCCGGTCGCGCCCGCCCCTACCGGTTTCCCCGCGCCGCCTGAAATTCTACGCGGTTGCCGGTTTTCCGTTGGTGGGTTTCGCGATTGCTTCTTCCAACGATCGCGCGAAGCGACGCAAATCCGAGGCGCGGCCCGCGATCACGAGGAGATCTCCGGCCTTTAAAGGCCGATCCGGTGATACCGGAACGAATCCCGACGCCGGATCATCGAAGTCGCGCAGCGCCAGCACCGTAACGCCAAACCGCGCGCGCGGGTCGAGCGTACGGACGGTCTCTCCCACCGATGCGGGCGGAACCGCGACTCGGGTGACGCGATATCCGGTCGCCCAATAGATGTTCGAGTCGCCACGCGCGATCGAAGTCAGCGATAGCGCCACTCGATTGAGTGCCTGGGCGAGATGCCGCCGCGTCACGAGGCCGAGAAATTGCCCGTCATGCGGCCGATCCGCGACTGGAATTTCCTCCAGCCCGTCGACGCCCATCAATTCGCTCGCGGCGTCCAGCGTCGCGTCGGGCAATACCAATGGCGGATTTCGCTCGCACAGATCGTAGGCGTTAACCAAGGGTGACAATTCGCTGTCACGCACCAGGAGCGACAGCAGATCGCGCGTGATGATGAGGCCGACGAAATTCCCGGTGCTATTGACCACCGGCAGGGTTGATTGCGAGGTCTCACCGGCAATCCGCAGCACCTCGTCGAACGAGGTATTGTCCGCCACAGTCACGACATCCTTGTCCATCACCGCGCTGACCGGAATCTGCCCCAGCGCGAGACGCTCCTGCGCGATGTGCAGCGTCTTGCCCTCACGCGCGAGCCGATAGGTATCGATCGATTCGGTTTCGATCAGACGCGCCACCACCAGCGCCGCGATGGTCGCAATCATCGCGGGCAACGCGACCGTGTAGTTCTGCGTCATTTCGAAGAGAAGGAAAAGCGCTGTCAGAGGGGCATGCGTGGTGCCGGCGAGAAACGCGCCCAGCCCTACCAGGGCGTAAGAACCGCGCGGGCCGGCCAAATGCGGGATGAGATGCGCGAGCGCGCGTTGAAAGGTCCCGCCTGCCATCGTGCCAATGAAAAAGATCGGTCCGAAGACGCCACCAGGAGCGCCCGAGCCGAGCGAAACGCTGCTGGTAAACATCTTGGCGAAGGTCAGCGCCGCCAGCATCGCGAATTCATATTTCCCCGCCATCGCATCGTTGATGGTGGGGTAGCCATCCGACAGGTTCTGGGGAAGAAAAATCGCCACCGCGCCCACGATCGCCGCGCCGATTGCGAGCTTCTGCCAGTCGGGAATTGCGAGCCGTCGGAAGCGGTCCGCCGTGGCATGGAAGAACCGAATGTAACCGGCGGCCAGCACGCCGAAAATCGCGCCCATCGCCCCATAGGTCAACATTTCCCAGTAGCTCTTGAGGACGAACTGGGGCACCTGGAACACGGCGTCATTTCCCGTCACCGTGCGCGAAGTTACCACCGCGGTAAGCGTCGCCACGATGAGCAGGGTAAGGTTCGCCAGCTCGGTGTGGCCGAGCAGGACGATTTCCTGCGCGAACATCAAGCCGCCCATCGGAGCGTTGAAGGTGGTCGCGATGCCGGCGCCGGCGCCCGCGGCAACCAGCACCTTGGCACGCTCGGGTCCCATTTTTCGAAGTTGCGCGACGGCCGATCCGATCGCGCCTCCCACCTGCGCGATGGGACCTTCGCGCCCCACCGACCAACCCGAGCCGAGCGAAATGGCCGCCCCCGCAGCCTTGATGAAAATCCATCCGCGTTTGATGCGCGCGTTGCCGAGGTTTACCTGCTCGAGGAAATACGGGAACCCATAGCCAAGAACATCGCCGCGAAAGACGCGGTCAAGCAGCAGCATCGCGAGCGCGCCGATTCCAAGCACGAGCGGAATCGAAATGCGGAAAATGCCGCCGCGGGAAATTTGCAGGACATAGAGCCCCAGATATAAAAACCCAGCCTGCGACCAATGGATGAGCGCGCGAAAACCCAGGTTGCCCAGCGCCGCGAGCATCCCGACGATCGCGGCGAGCAGGATCATCTGGACATAATTGAACTGGTCACTGCGAAGGCCGAGGTTCGGCTTGACAGGATTAATCTTGGATCCAGGCACTCGGCACCTAAGGTAGAATTCAGAATTGCAGGAAGCGTTTGATGGTCTTCAGCGATTCGTCGAGTTGATCATGATGGACCCAGTGGCCGGCTTTTTCGATGGTGACGATCTCGGCACTTTTGAAAACCTTGGTGCGGCCGTCCTTTTCCCAATCGCCGGTCCACGACTCGCCGCCGCGAATCAGCAGCGTCGGGCATTCGATGTGCGACCAGATTTCCTCGGCATCCTTCAAATTGAACTGATACGGCGTGGTCGCGCGAACGTAGTTGTCGAACTTCCACGAATAGGTGCCGTTCTCGTTGCGCTCGATGCCGTGGATGGTCAGATGGCGCGCCTGCTCGACGCTTAAGTGTGGATTCTCCGAGCGCATCCTGGAAAGCGCTTCCTCGATGCTTGCGTATTCGCGCACTTTGCGCTGCGCCAGCGACTGCATCTCGCGCACCCAATTCTTCATCCGCTCACTGGCGGGCGTGTCCTTGATCATCGCGGGCGGCGGCCCCAGTCCTTCGATCGACACCACCTTCTTCACCATCCCGGGAAACACCCCGGTGTACTGCAGGACGATACCACCGCCCAGCGAATGACCGATAAGCGTCAGCGGCTTGTTGCCCAGCGCGTTGATGAGCTGCGCGAGGTCAACCACGTAATCGATCATCGCGTAAGGGCTGCCGACCGCATGGGCCGAGTCGCCATGGCCTCGGAGGTCGGGTGCGATGACGTGGTAATTCTTGCGCAGCTCCAGCGCGGTCCAGTCCCAGTTGCGGCAATGGTCGCGGCCGCCGTGCACGAGGATCATCAGCGGCGCATCGTGATTGCCCCAATCGACATAGTGAAGCTTGAGCCGCTGCGAAAAAAAGTAGTGCGAGGTCGGTCCGATAATGCTTTCGGGCATGCCGCTGGTATCTCCGCGATCGGGTTAGGACAGATTAGGTTCTACATCATCGAGCGCGGCGCGCGCCGTACTCACGATGAAATCGATGTCGTTGTCATTGACGATAAATGGCGGCGTGATCATGATCGCGTCGCCGCCCGCCGGACCCGCCATCCCGGTCGAGGGATAGACGAAGAGCCCGCGCTTGACCGCCGCGCCCAGCACCTTGTTGGCGGTCTTCAGTTCCGGTGCATAAGGAATACGACGTTCGCGATCGCGGACCAATTCGACGCCCCAGAAGAATCCCGCGCCGCGAATGTCACCCACCATCGGATGCCCCGAGAGTTCTTCCTTGAGCTGCGCGCCCAGGCGCGCGCCGACTTTTTCGGCGCGCTCGACGAGCTGCTCGCGCTCCATGATGGCGAGGACGCCATCAGCCATTGCGCATGCGAGCGGATGGCAACTGTAAGTGAAGAACATGAAATCGCGGCTGGCTTCCTCGCATACCGCGACGACGTTTTCATCGACGGCGATCATACCCATCGGCATGTAGCCGCCGGTCAGTCCTTTGCCGCCGATGAGGATGTCGGGCTTCACGTTCCAGTGATCGACGGCAAAGCGGCGTCCGGTGCGGCCGAAGCCGGTCATCACTTCATCGGCAATCAGCAGGATGTCGTTGCGATTGCAAATCTCGCGCAGCTTCGGCCAGTACTCCTTGACCGGAGGCACCGCGCCGCCGGATGCGCCCATCATCGGCTCGGCGATGAAGGCCGCGATGTTGTCGGCGCCCTGCTTCCTGATTTCATCCTCGAGCGCGTTGGCGCAATCGATATCGCACGACGGATAGGTCTTGCCCCATGGGCATCGATAGCAAAACGAGGGTGGAATTTTCGGCCAATCGAACAGCACATGCTCATAGTCAGCGCGACGGAGGCTGCTGCCGGCCGAAAGCGCGCCGAGCGTGTTGCCATGATAGGAAAACTGGCGCGAGATGATCTTTTTCTTCGAGGGCTTGCCCTTGACCTTCTGATAGAGCATCGCGAACTTGATCGCCATCTCGACGGCCTCGGAACCGCCGCTGGTGAAAAAGAAGCGGTTGACGCCCGGCGGAGTCCATCCGGCGAGGCGCTTGACGAGCTTCTCGCGCTCATCGGAAACCCACACCGGAACGATGTAGTTGAGCTTGCGGATGGTGTCGGCGGCGATCTGCGCGAGTTCCTCGCGGCCCTGGCCGACATTGACGACCACCGCGCCGCTGCCCGCATCGAGGATCTTGCGGCCGTCTTTGGTGTAGAGATACGCGCCCTCGGCCCGCTCGATGTGAAGCGGTGTCCACGGGCTTTTCATGAACAGAACTTCTTGTTCCGGCATAGCGCAATCTTAGGCGCGAAGAGCCGACGCGGCAATTGTCGAGCGCGCGATGTTTCGATGGGTTGAAGTCGCCGCCCTCGACCGATAACCTTGTTCTACACGGGGTGCGCGCCCCACCAGGAGTTCACATGTACGCGCTCATCATCCTGCGGCATCGCAAGCCGCCCGAACTACTCACCATTTTCAAGGATCGTAACGAGTTCATCGCGGCCGTCGGACAGCGGAAAAGCCCCGAGCCGTGGCGCGCCGCCACCAAGGCTTTTCGCGCGGTGTATGAAGTGCACGACGACGCGGAATTCGTCAATTCACTGGAAACGATCCGCGTCGAACATCCCGATCAGTACGATGCCTGCCACGTACTGCTGCGGAAGTTTCAGATTCCCAACGGCCTCGCGCCCTGAGCCTGATACCTACATCAGTGCGGGATGATCGCGACGCCTTTGCGCACCCGCACCGAGAGATCCGGATGCTTCGGGGTGTCGATGCGCAAGCTTCGATAGCCGGGCCGGCCGGGATCGGGCGATAGATATGCGATGGTATACTGCTGCGTCAGTTCATTGCTGATAGCTTCGCAATCGCGGGCCAATTCGGCGCCGTCGCCCGCCGTAGACAGGTTGAAGGCGCGCGCGCCGGTTTCCTCCGCGAGTGCCTTCAGCGTCGCCATGTCCACTTCGTTGTAGTCGGAACCGAGGAAACCGGGCTTGTCGATGCCGATGCCGATGCAGTAGATGAGCACCTTCATCGCGCGCGCCGCCTCGATCACCTGGCGGCGGCCGAGATTACTCACGTTGTCCATGCCATCGGTGATGACGATGAGCGCCCGTTTGTCGCGGCGGGCATGCCGCATTTCGAACAGCCCCATGTAGATCGCGTCGAACAGCGCGGTCTGATGTTGCGGATGTAGAAATCCCAGGCGATCGATAATCTGCGAGTGGACGGGCGTGAAAGGTTGAATCAGTTCCGCTTCGTTGGAGAACGCTTCGAGGAAAATTTCGTCGCGCGAATCGAGCGCCTCGACCATCCGTTTCAGCGCGTTGCGCGCCTGCCACATCTTGCTGTCCATCGATTGCGAACAATCCACGATGATTCCGATCGACACCGGAATGTTCTTATCGACGCGAAAAAATCCGATTGGACGCTGCTGACCATCCTCGATGACGCGGAAATCGTCATCCTTCAAGCCCGGGACGTACCTGCCCGAGGAGTCCGTGACGGTGACCGTGACCTGCTCGTAGCCGGGCTGGCTGCGAAGCTTGAGCGAGGGCACCTCGAGCGAGGTCTCCGGCTGTTGAGCCGGCGCTTTTACCGAGGGAAGCGCGTTTGGCCGCTGCTGGACGGGTATCGAGAGCGTGTTCTGCGGCGGCACGCCCTGCATCGCGAGGGCTGGAAGGCTCGCTATCAAAACCATCAGGGCGACTGCGCCCCCGATGAGAAGTGAGCCTCGATGCTTTCTTGTCATTGCCCTGGATCAAGCGGAGCGCGAAGTTTCTCGCGCGTCAACATTTGTTACCAGCGTTAGTGTAAATGAGGAATTAAATGTTGGGCGGCGAACAGGATCGCCAGCACAATCAACATCGCACCCGCCACCCGTTGCGCCTGGTGCTCATAACGCTCGCCGATGCGCTGTCCGAACGCCAATCCTACG
This sequence comes from uncultured delta proteobacterium, assembly GCA_963761255.1. Classification (GTDB taxonomy): domain Bacteria; phylum Desulfobacterota; class Binatia; order Binatales; family Binataceae; genus DATGKG01. The sequence goes on along the minus strand of CAVXGH010000002.1, from coordinate 1,324,268 downwards.
AACGTGAAAATGCTGGTGGTGATCGAAATCGTAATCAGTAGCGGCAGCAGCGGTATGCCGATGGCGGGGAGCGCAAAGCCAACTCCGAGCGAATCGAGGCTGATCGATAAGGACGTGATCAGCAAGCCGACCCCCCGCGTCAGGTCGAAGGCGGGCTCCGAGGAGTGGTCGAATGACTCATGAATCATGAACGCGCCCACCACCGCCAGCAATCCGAAGCCGAACCATTCGGCGATCTCGCCAAAGAGCCTTCCCGCCCCGGTTCCGAGCTCATAGCCGATGACCTGCATGGTAATCTCAGCGGTCGCGAAGGCGGCGCCGAGGCGGATTCGCGTCGACCATTCGGCCTTGGTGATTCCAACCCCGACTGAAATCGCGAAAACGTCCAGCCCGATCGCGATCGCGACCGCGAGAATCTTCACCAACATGACCTGCCCAGGATGCATCAGACGCGGCAGGTTATCAGACGCAAAGGTCTACGCAACGATGGCGTCCGTGGGTAACGACGGACGCCATCGCGTGGCACAGCTCATTTGCCTATCTAAGGAGACGGGGACTCCGATTGTATCGGTCGTCGCCGGTAAAGCAGCAAACGGGCCATCCACCACGACTGGTCTAGACACATCAGGGCGCGATGAAACCGGAAGCCTACCGGCCAGCCAGTCGCAAACAAGACCGCCTGTCTACAAGTTGTAGCACGCTGGAAACGCGGCTCGAGGGGCCGGGTAGGTGTTCTTCGGCATTCGACCTGTCGTTCCGGCACCCGGCTTCGGCGCCGGAAAACCCGTCTTACGGCAATTTGTCTGCCATCCGCAGCTATGTTGCAGAGCGAGAGCCACAGTTATGCTGAGGATATCCGGCGGAGAGATAGGTGAGGATTTCAAACCGTAGCAAAATATTCGCGATCGTCGCCCTCATCGCAATTGTGAACTGGAGCTGGGCGGATGACGCTGCGTGCGAAAGCGCGTTCGATCTATCCGCGACCAACGTCACCATCTTCGCTCCCGACAACCAGCAGGTCATCGGTGCGGGGCACTACAATCTCGCGCATGTGGATGGACTCGATGTGGTCGAAGGCGAGAACAAATACCTCGACGGCGAATATGATCGCGAGGAACAGCGCCTGCGGCCCAGCGTCAGCGACCTGCCCCCGGTTCTCGTCGAATATCGCCATCGGTATTTCAATGCCGATGGGACCCCGCAATATGAAGAATCCCTCGACGCACGCAGCGGAGATGCCACCTGCAAGTTTTATGGTTCTTCGGTTCCCGACATTCACGAATCCTCGGTCAAGGTTCCACCCGACACCTATGCCGGCGCGACGCAGTTGATGCTGCTGGTGGGGCGCCTGCGCGAGGCCGCCCCCACCATCACGTTTCATTCATTCAATTGCATCCCCGAGCCGAAGATCGTCGCGGTTAAAGCGACGCCGATTAGCGGCCCGGCCACCTGGCCGATGTATCCCGGTAACCTGGTGAAAATGGAAATGAAGCCCGACTTCGGATGGCTCAACGTCGTCCTCGCGCCGTTCATCCCGAAGGTCTTTGCGTGGTTCGATCCCGCCAATAACTTCAACTACGTTGGTGGGCAGTTCGATCGCTACTTCAAAGGACGCCATGTCCTGATGGTTCGCACACACGATCCCAATCCGGTGGCGCAGAGTTCGCCCTCGGAACTCGCGCCTCATTGAAATCCGCCGTCTGACGAGACTCTCTGTCGCGAAAGTTTCGCCGCTAAAAACATAGGGTTAAATCTCCGCCACCCGCGGGGTCCTGCGTTTTTTGCCTGCGCCGAGGCGGCTATGCTCTGCCGCATCGATGTGGAAACTGATTGTCGCGACCACCCTGCTTTTCGCCATCAGCGCATTTGATGTGGCGTCGGTCGCTTTCGCGGCCGACGGCGCCGAGGTGTTCGACCTCAGCAACACCGAGCTCACCATTCTCAATCCCGATACCCGCGAAGTCCTCGGGCATGGCCACTACAAGGTTACCCGCGAGGGCGGTGCTATGCGGTTCGACGGGGAAAATCGCTTCCTCGATGGCGAGTACGATCACGAGGTGCAACGCGTCGACCTCAGCAGCGGAGATTCGCCGCCCGTCCTGGTCGACTACCAGCATTCGTTCTTCAATGCCGATGGCTCACCTGAATCGACCGATGCGATGGACGCGAAGACAGGCGCGTCGTCTGCACCCATTTTCATGGCGCCGATGCTCCGGACATCCGCCGCGCGAAGGTCGCTATCCCGCGCGACACTTACGTCGGGTCATCGCAACTGATGCTGCTGGTGGGACGCCTGCGCGAGGGCGCGCAGACCATCTCGATGCACACGTTTCTCTGCCTTCCCGGGCCCCATATCATTGCGATGAAAATCACCCCGCCGGAAGACAAGGTGAAGTGGGCGATGTACCCGGGCAATCTGATGAAGGTCGAGATGGTGCCGGATTTTGGATGGCTGGGAGCCCTCGCCGGGCCATTTATTCCGAAATCCTATGGATGGTTCGATCCTTCCGAAAATTTCACTTATGTCGGCGGACTATTCGATCGATTTTATACTCATCATCATTTGATGATGGTGCGTGCGCCCTCTAACCTCGGGGCGCTTCAGCGGCCAGGCGTCTCGCGATAGCCCATCCAAGAACAGAAACAAAGCCACTTCGAACCGCGAAATTCGCCTAGTGACTCCTTACTTGCGCGCACTCGGCGCATGGGGTTCAATTAACTATTCAAATTGCCGCTAATCGCTCTTCGATGTCGGCAATCCGGGCAGATGTGGCTTCTGGGTCAGGTTCGTGGGTTTGGAGGTTTTCTGATGGCGGGTTTTCAAAACAGGTGCAAATCGATAGCCAAAACCGCTTTTATCGCGTTCAGTCTGGCTGTCGTGTTCGCCCTCCCCGCGCATGCTGCCTACCTCGATAGCTTCGAGCAGGGCGGCACTTTCTTCGATGATGGCGTCGGGGTGGTCCATATCCGGCCCTCCAAGTCGAAGACCGAGACCGACTACGCGCCCGGAATTCCCGCTTCTCAAGGCAACAACTACGCCCGTTTGCTGGTGCAAGCCTGGCTTCAGAACGGATGTTTCACCGACACCTCGGGCAACTCATTTTGCGGCATCAATGGCTCGCAGTCTCCCAATGGATGCCGGCCCGGCGGGTTGGAATCGGACAACTCGGTGAATTGCGATGGCCCTCTCACCGAATGGGGTCTGCCCTATGGTCACTTCGACAAGGGCGTGGCTATCACCGGTAATGGCGCGACGACCTCGCTCGATATCTACCTCGATACCAATTTCGCGATGAACTCTTCCGCGGCGTGGAAGGATTATCGCTTCGATTGGGACTCCGATCTGCTCGATAACCAGGGAAAATTCCTGCAGGACTACGTCTTCAATGTCGCGGTCGGCGACGGACATGATTCATGCGCGCCCTCGACCGGTGGATACTTCGTCATCGAGGCATCGACCAACTCGCAGCGGTCGGGAGCGAATGCGCATAACACCGCCAATACGCAGTCCTGCATCACTCAATCGGGCTGGTACACCTTCACCCATACCTTCACCAAGGATCACGACGGCAATCTCGAAGTCGATATGACCGTCGCTCCCGCGCAAACCAATCACGCAGTCGGCAGCTGGACGATTCATCCCTCGTGTCTGGCGGCGCAAATCGCCGATGGCGCATGTCCCACGGACTCGAATGCGACTACCCCGCTGCCGTTCTCGGCAGTGGGCGCGAATTTCCTCGGATGGTTCCCTGATCAGGAGATCAACAATCTCGCGATCGACAACGCGCAACGCAGCGATTTGCACTAAACACGATCACGCTCCGGGACCAGGCGCAGTATCTCTTTCAGCGGCCCGAGATGCTCCTCATAATGGCGCCATCTATCGATTGATTCCTGGTGGATCGGCTGCCGCACCTGCCACTTACTCGCAGTATCCACCGCATTGCGATTGGTGTGAGGAGCGAGGCAGCGTTCATCCCATTCCAGCCCGAGCGCATCGAGCGTTGCGCGCGCCGCGAGTTCGGTCTTCATCACCATGTCTTCATAGCTGACCTCGATTGGCGCAATCGGCAGGACGTTGCGCCAATGCTCCATGGTTCTGAAGTATTCCCCATAAAAATGGCCGATATTTCGCAAATCAAAGGAATAATCGTAGGGAAGGTTAAAACGCTGGAAATAGTTGGATAGCCCCATATCCAAGGGATGGCGCGTGCAGTGGATGATGCGCGCCTTCGGGAACAGCATCGCAATGAGTCCGAGGTGCCGGAAATTCAGCGGATGCTTGTCGATGACGTGCGGAACATCTGACATGAGGTCGCGTCTGAGCCGCTTCTCATAACTATCGACCAGGCGCTTGCCAACTGCCGGTGTAAGATGCCGCGCCGCCTCCGGATAAAGGATTTTGTTTCCCATCAGCTCCGGCAGCATCGAGATCGATTCCAGCATCGTCGGCAGCTCTCCCGCCGATGCTATCGACGGATGATTGGACAGGATCTGCGCCATCAGAGTCGTCCCCGATCGAGGCATACCTACGATGAACACCGGCCCTGCACTCTCTGACGCGAAGGCAAAGGGCTGCGCAATAAATTCCCGGCTGAAGACTTCGATGATGCTGTCGGTAAATTGCGCGACCCGGCCAGGGTCGTAGGAAACAGCGGCGTTACGCAGTTGATTGGCCTGCCGGAAGCATTCGAATGCCTCATCGTAACAGCCGCAGTCGTCGTAAATTTTCCCCAGCGAAAAAAAAAGGCAATCCCGCGCCAGCCACGAGAGGCCCGGCCGATCGAGCAGATTCCGGATAGCCTCGGCATCGGCATGATCGCGGTCCCGATAGCGGCGAATGCTGGTCAGACCGAACCATGGATCGGGAAAATCCGGCCTCGTGGCGAGCGCCCTAAGATACATCGCTTCCGCGCCCTGCATGTCGCCCTTGCTCACGAGGCAAAGTCCTCGCGTCTGATACGCCTCTGCGAACTCGGGCCGCAGCGCGAGAGCTCGGTCGCAACTTGCTATCGCATCGTCATATCGTTTCAGTTGCAGCAGGATGGCGGCCCGGTTGAGGTGAGCTTCCGCGCTGTCAGGTTTGAGCGCGAGGGCGTTGTCGCAACTCGTCAGCGCCTCCTCGAAGCGCCCCATTTCCAGTAGCGATACGCCGCGGTTGTGATGGGCCTCGGCAAAGTTGGGCCGCAGTTCCAGGGCGCGATCGCAGCTCGCCAATGCTTCGCCATATCGCATCAGATGCGGCAAGGTAGCGCCGCGATTGTTATGTGCGTTGGCGTAGTCTGGCTTCAGTTCGATGGCTCGATCGCAGCTCGCCAGCGCTTCCTGATAGCGACCCATTTCCTGCAAAGTAACGCTGCGGTTGTTATGCAGTTCCGCCAGGTCGGGTTTGAGTGCGAGGGCTTTATCGTAGCTCGCCAGCGCCTCATCGTAGCGATGCATTTTGTTGAGGATAAGGCCGCGATTGTTATGCGCCTCGACGGATCCGGGCGCCAGCTCGATCGCCTGGTCGTAGCGCGCCAGCTCCTCATCATATTGAGCCATCTGAGCCATCTTCCTGAATATCCTGGCGGTTATAGCTGATTCATTTTAATGAGAGTACGGCCTGCTGAGAGCGTCCTGCTAATCTTTCATTTTTTCGGCAATCGGCTACACTATGAGAGTAAGCGCGGTGACGGATAGTTGCCGCGTTTGGCGTTTGAAGATGACAAGTTGCAATAGTGAAAAATGCAAAAACAAACCCACTTCTCGGCAACGCCGAGAAGTGGCCCTGAGGCTTTGCGAAGGGCCTCGAACGGCAGGATAGGCGGTTGAGACAGCGCAAAAACAAACCCACTTCGCGGATATCTGCCGTGATCATCGAAAATGACGAAACGAAGCCAAATTCATCAACAAATCCAAGGGATCTTGAATTGGCTTCGATGCAAAACTCCCCTCTCTTCGAGGGCGGACTCGGCAATTTTGGAGCATTTTCTAGGACATTAAACCGATCTGTATTCGGCGCTTGACGTAGGGCGAATAAAGAGCGAAAACAGATCGCATGGCCGCCCTACCCGCCCTCGCGATCCAGCTCCTCGAGACCCACCCACTCCTTAACGGCCAGATCGCCTCGACGGCGCAACTTCAACAATTACTTGAGTTTCCGGGAGTCTTCAAAGGCCACGAGCTGACCCGCAAAGAAGGCCGCCTGACCTGCGGCATCGCGCCTATCGATACGCTCATCGGCGGGCTCGCGCGCGGCCGCATCAGCGAAATCACCGGGCCCCTCAGCTCGGGCAAGACGACGATAGCCACATCGTTTGCGAGCGCCGCCTCGCGTCGTGGCGAGGTCGTCGGATGGGTCGATGTCCCGGGCGCATTCGATCCGCGCAGCCTCGAAGCCGCGGGCGCCGACCTCGCGCGCATCATGTGGGTCAGCTTCGCAAAGAAGCCGGCCTCCTCGCGCGGCGGCTTCATCACAAAGGAGCGCGAACGGCGCAATGAGCTGAAGGCGGCGGAGATGCTCCTCGAGGCGGGAGGCTTCGGGCTGGTCGTCATCGACTTCGGCGCGATGCGCTTTCCGCTCTCGCAGAGCGCGTCCCTTCGCCTGGCGCGCGCGGCGGAACGCAGTGGCGCTGCCGTGCTCGCGCTCGCCGGCAATCGCGTATGCGGCACCTTCGCGGCGCTGACGCTTTCGATGAGCAAGTTGCGCGCGAGTTTCAGCCGCGGCGGTCGAAATGATTCCAAGGATGCGCCGGCGCTCTTCGATGGCCTGCGCCTCGAGGCCGCGGTAGAGCGCAACAAGCTGGGCCTGTTCGGCGATCGCGCGCAACTCTTCGCCGCGGTTGATCCTCTATCAACCGAACAGCCATCCTTATCTCTGTTCTCCTTCCCTAAAGGGAAGGGCCCAGGGGTTAGGTCTCTTGCTCCGAGCCACTAACTCCAAGTCACTATGCCACGCATCGCATGCATCCTCGTTCCCAATTTTTCGATCGCGGCGATCGTGCGTGCCAATCCCGAGCTGGCGCTTGCGCCCTTCGCCATCAGCAACACCTCGGCGCCACATGCCGAACTGATCGCGGTCTCCATCCGCGCGCGCAAGTCGGGCGTCTATCCCGCGATGACGATTGCGCAAGCGCGCTCGATCATCCCCGAGCTCGCGGTGGTCAACCATTCCGAGGCCGCCGAGACTTCCGCGATGGACGCGCTCGCCGATGCGGCCGAATCGATTTCACCGCTGGTGGAGAAAGGCGACGACGGCCGCGTATGGCTCGACCTCGCGGGCCTCGAACGCCTGATGGGCTCGGAGGAAGCGATCGCGGCGGAGCTGGAGCGGCGCGTCGGGCAGGTCGGGATGGAGGCGGCGGTCGGCATCGCTTCGAACAAGGAGATTGCGCATCTGGCGGCCCGATGTGGCGGGTTGCGCGTCATCGATGCGGGCCAGGAAGCCGACTTCCTCAACTGGTTGCCGCTCGACATGCTCGGTTTGGATGAGAGAGCGGCGGCTGATTCGGCTGATTCGAATGATATCGAAGACACGCTCGCGCGATGGGGCATCCGGCGTCTCGGCGAGCTGGCGCGTCTCGATCCCGATGCGATCGGCAGCCGGCTTGGACGGCGCGGCGTCGAACTGATTCGTATCGCGCGCGGCGAGAACAAAACGCGTCTCATCCCGCGGCGTCCGGCGGAAATTTTCACCGAGGCAATCGAACTCGACTACGGCATCGAAACGCTGGAGCCGCTCGGCTTCATCATGCTGCCGATGCTGGAACGCCTGTGCGAGCGGCTCAAACTTCGCGGGCTGGTCGCGGGCGACATGATGCTGTCGTTCGGGCTCAGCGATCATCGCAAGTTCAGCCGCCGTGTCGCGATCGGCGCACCATCTAATGATGCGCGCGCGATGCTTGCGATGGTGACACTCAGTCTCGAAAATGCCGCGCCGCAGGCTGCTATCGAAACCATTCGTATCGATGTCGAGCCGCGCAAGCCACGCGCCGCGCAGACCGATATGTTCCTTCCCCCCGCGCCCGCGCCGGATCGCCTCGAACTAACGGTCGCGCGACTCGCAGCGCTCTGCGGTCCGGAAAATGTCGGCACGCTGCGCCCCGAGGATTCGCATCGCGTGGAGGCGGTGCGCCTCGAGGAGTTCCATCCGCCGCCGCCGCGTGCGCTCGAACTGAATGGCCAGGTCGAAGCGAAGACCGTCGCGCAGTTGGCGATTCGCGCGGTGCGGCCTCCACTCGCAGTCGAGGTGCTACTGAGCCGCGGCGCGCCGGAATTTGTGCGCGGGCCCAATCTCGGCGCGCGGGTGGTATCGATCGCAGGCCCATGGCGGCGCGACGGCGAATGGTGGCATGCGGGAGACGATACGGCCCCATCGCCACAGCTGGTGATGAAAACCAATGGCAACTTTCGCCGCGACTATTACGAATTGGCGCTCGCCGATGGCGGCGTCTATCGGGTGTTTTGCGATCTCAACTCCGCGCAGTGGTTCGTCGATGGAATCTACGACTGAGGATAGCGCAATGGAAAACTGGAAAGGCGTGGTGATCGCCGAGAGCCTCGGCAATCCAACTATCATCAATCGCTACCCGGTCGAGCGCGCGCTGATTTCGAAGCCCTTCGAATGGGTTCCGTACAAGGGCGCGAAGCCGTTCTCCGGCCGCTGGCATCTGTATCGCGTGTGCTGCGCCGAAAACGACCTCGAGGTGTTTCAGCAGCACATTCAGCCGGGATGGTTCGCGCATTTCTGGAGCGGCGACGCGCTGATGGTGATTTTCAACGACCAGCGCTTCGCGGCGAAGCTGAACGATCGCGCGACTTGGGCAGCGGCGATCGCGCATGGGCGCAAACACAACATCCCTGAGTCGCAACTGGATTTCGAGGACATCTAATTTCCTCTTCGCCTCTCCCGCGACTCTTTCCTCTCCCGCGGCTGAGCTTGCGAAGCCGCAAGTTGGGAGAGGACACATGGCGACATTTCATGTCGCCATGTTGGTGAGAGCCGCGCTCGCTGCGAGCGCGGTGGTGGAGCATCACAAATGTTTTTGGAACGATGACTTCTTCTCCCTACATAGAACTCCGCACCCGCACCGCATTCAGCTTCCTCGAAGGCGCCACCACCCCCGAGGACCTTGCGGATCGCGCGGCGGAGCTCGGCTATCCCGCGATTGCGATGGGCGATCGCGATGGAGTCTATGGTCATCCGCGCTTCTACCAGGCCGCGAAGAAAGCCGGTGTGAAAGCGATCGTCGGCGCCGACCTGACGCTGGAGGATAACAGCCGCCTCTACGTCCTCGTGCCCGATCGCGAGCGCTATAAGAATCTGTGCCGGATGCTGACCGCCTCCAAGTGTAGGAATTTGCGCCATGATGGCCCACTCGGGGTCGAGGGAAATCCGACTCCCGTCTATCCCGCCAAGGGCGAAAGCCGCATCACCTTCGACGATCTCGATCGCTTCGGCACCGGCCTCATATGTCTCGCCGGTGGCGCGCGCAGCCCCATCTCGCGCGCGCTGATTCGCGGCGACGATCCGCGCGCGCTCGCCGACCGCCTGCGAGGAATTTTCGGCGGGGACAACTTCCTCATTGATCTCCAGCGTCATCTCGATGCTGACGAGGAGCGTATGAACCGCAAGCTGCGCGCCTTCGCCGATACATCGAAGATTCCACTGCTGGTCACCAACGACGTTTGCCATGCCGATGCGGATCGGAAGCTGATGGATGTTCTCTCATGCATCGGGCTCAAGAAGACCCTCGAAGAGGCAGGGCGCGCCTTATGGGTGAATGCCGAGCGGCGCCTCAAATCGCCCGCCGAGATCGCCGCGCTGTTCAAGGACCTGCCCGACGCGCTCGCGATGACATGCGAGGTCGCCGATCGATGCGAGTTTACCCTCACCGATCTCGGCTATCGATTTCCCGACTATCCGCTGCCTCCGGGCGAGACGCCCGACAGCTACTTGCGGGCACTGACCTATGCCGGCGCGCGCGACAGATGGGGCCGTGCCATCGACGATCGCACGCGCCGTCAACTCGAGCACGAACTCGCGATCATCGCGAAGCTTCAACTCGCCGGCTACTTCCTCATCGTATGGGACATCGTGCAGTTCTGCCGCGAAAATCAAATTATGGCACAGGGGCGCGGCTCGGCCGCCAACAGCGCGGTCTGCTATGCGCTCGGCATAACCGCCATCGACGCGGTCAAGATGGAGCTGCTGTTCGAGCGCTTCCTTTCCGAGGAGCGCGGCGAATGGCCAGACATCGATCTCGATCTGCCCAGCGGCGACCAGCGCGAGAAGGTCATCCAGTATGTCTATCGGCGCTACGGAGAACGCGGCGCCGCGATGACCGCGAACGTCATCACCTATCGCACGCGCAGCGCGGTGCGCGAGGTCGGCAAGGTGCTCGGCTTCCCACCCGAGCAAATCGACAAGCTGGCGCGCCTCAACCAGGCGTATGAGTTTCGCGACGACCACGACGATATCGTCGCGCTGCTGCGCAAGGGCGGCGTCGATGTCGCTACGCCGCGCATCGCGATGATGATCGACCTGGTGCGGCGCATCCAGAGCGTGCCGCGTCATCTCGGGCAGCATAGCGGCGGGATGGTGATCGCGGCGGGCCCGCTCGATGAGGTCGTTCCGCTCGAACCCGCCTCGATGCCGGGGCGCGTGGTCGTGCAATGGGATAAGGAAGATTGCGCGGACCTGGGCATCATCAAGATCGATCTGCTCGGGCTCGGGATGCTGGCGGTGCTGGAGCAGGCGATTCCGATGATCCGCGAGCATGACCAGATAAACATCGATCTTGCGCATCTGCCCGCTGACGATCCCGAGGTCTACAAAATGTTACGCGCCGCCGATACCATCGGCGTATTCCAGGTCGAGAGCCGCGCCCAGATGGCGACCCTGCCTCGGATGAAGCCCACAAAATTTTATGACCTCGTCGTTGAAGTCGCGATCATCCGGCCCGGTCCCATCGTCGGCAACATGGTCAATCCGTACCTGGAGCGGCGCAACGGACGACAGAAGGTGACCTATCCGCATCCGATGCTGGAGCCGATCCTGAAGCGCACCCTCGGCGTTCCGCTCTTCCAGGAGCAGGTGATTCGGGTCGCGATGACGGCGGCGGGGTTGACCGGCGGTGAAGCGGAAGAGGTGCGCCGTGCGATGGGCTTCAAGCGCTCGCAGGCGCGGATGGAAAAAATCGAGCGCCGCTTGCGCGAGGGGATGGCGCAAAAAGGCATCGTCGGCGCGCCTGCCGAGGAGATCGTGCGCAGCATCACATCATTCGCGCTGTATGGTTTTCCGGAATCGCATTCGGCGAGCTTCGCGCTGATCGCCTACGCGTCGGCATATCTGAAGTGCCATCATGCGGCGGCGTTTTTCGCATCGATGCTGAACTGCTATCCGATGGGTTTCTATCATCCGGCAACGCTGGTGAAGGATGCGCAACGCCACGGCGTCACGATTCTGCCGATTGATGTGACGCAGTCGGAGTGGCTATGCACACTGGATTCTCTTCTCCCCTTCCCTAAAGGGAAGGGATCGGGGGTTAGGTCCGATCCAGCTGACCTCTCCCGGCGCAGTAGCGCCACCCTCTCCCTGAAGGGAGAGGGAAAGAGGGAGGCGGCCAACTTTTCTAATACTGATCCGGTTCCCCTTCAGGGGAAGGGGTTAGGGGTTAGGTCAGCGCCAGAGAATCGCTTCGCGGAGGTCCTTCGACTCGGCAGCCTCGCTCGGGATGACAGAAAAGAAACAGGAAAAGAGGCGGGGGTTAGATCCCTCCGCCTCGGACTCAAATACGTGATGGGCCTGCGCGAGGAAGTAGGCCGTCGCATTGAGGCCGAACGCACGCGTGCTCCATTCGCCTCGCTCGCCGATTTCACCGCGCGCACCGCGCCCAATCGCCGCGAACTCGATGGCCTCGCCTACTCCGGCGCTTTCGCATGCTTCGGGCTCAGCCGGCGCGAGGCGCTGTGGCAGGCGGCGGCGGTCGAGCGCGATCCCAAAAGCCTGCTCGCCGGCATCGAGCCCAAGCGCGGCACGACCTCGCCGCTGCCGGGCATGTCGGCGCTCGATGAAACCCGCGCCGACTATTCGACGATGGGCCTGACAGCGGGACCGCATCTGATGGCGCATTTGCGCGAACGCCTCAAGGCGCGCGGCGTGCTGTCGGCGGATGAAACTACCAAAGTCGAAAATGGCACGTGGGTAAAAACCGCCGGGCTGGTGATCGTGCGGCAGCGCCCCGGTACAGCGAAAGGGTTTTTCTTCCTGACGCTCGAAGATGAGACCGGCATCAGCAACGCGATCGTGTTGCCCGATTTGTTCCAGAAGCATCGCGCACTACTGCGCGGCGCGGCGATCCTGCAAGTTGAAGGCATCATGCAAAAGCGCGACGGTGTGATGCTCATCAAGGCGCAGCGCTTCGAGGAGCTGAAGCTCAGCGGCGCCCTGCCCCGCTCGCATGATTTCCATTAATCGCCACCGATCCACATATCTCCACGCCGGTTCAAGTTTCCATGAAGAGCTTCAACTCGCTTGAGACGGAGCATGCGCCAGGCGACGAAGACCCAGCAGATCGAAAATCGAGGGACCGCCGGCGAAGCACCAGATCGCGATTACCGGATCGCAGATCGCGCATCCGAGCGAGGAAGTTGGTTGAAAGGGAATGATGGGATTTCCGTAAAGATGATGCATCACGTCCCATCCGGTATGCAGCAGCCATCCGACCCCGATGAAGCTATACGACTTGAGACCCCGAAAGGCGAGGTAGGTGATAATCACCGTGAAGACGAATTCCCACATTCCTAAGCCGCCACCAAGGTAGGCCGCGCCGGCGCCGGCGATCATGATGGCATTGAAATGGCGCCGGTTGGGTTCCGTGAACAAGGAGCACGCGCTGATGTAAATCAGCGCCACCATGATCGGTGCAATCAAACCAATGAGTTGAGCCGCCAAAGTTGGATATATCAAAATTGTGCCTCCTTCGTCCCAATCGGCATAGCACGACCGGTCGTTTGAGCACAAATCGACAGCCGCGCCGGAGCTGAGTTCGTTCCGCGATTCGCCGCGTGGTCCGCTCAGAATTTCTGCTTGAGCTCGCGAAAGCGCGCGGAATCCTTGATGAGGCCCTGCTTCGGCGGCAATTTCGCAATGACCGTTTTGACAGCCTCGATGCGCTTGTCCGATGAAGGATGCGAGCCAACGGCGCCGGGAAACGCGCTCCTTCCAAAGAGATCGATCATGCCTTGAGGATCCCATCCGGCGTCATACATCAGGCGCGCGCCGTCGCAGTCCGCCCTGGTCTCGTCCCATTGCGAAACATCGAACATGTTTAGATTCCCGTGATGGGGATGTTCGCGATCGTAGTCGGACTTTTTGTTTAGGAAATCGTTGTTCAGTTGATGCGCGGTTTCATGCGCGATTATTGCGACGAACTGGGCTTCGGTGTCGGTTAGATCGAACATTCGTTCTTCAACCACGATCGGACCTCCCGGCAGGCTTTGCGCATTTATTACGGGCACGCTCGAATAATGGGCCGTGATTGGATACGGCGCCCTGCGACCCGATGCGGCGAGTAGTTTCGCGACGACGTCGTTCAGATAGTCAACCATCTCGCGGTTGGAATCGAAACTCGCTTCGTCGTTCTTTAAGGCCGCGAGCCGGTGCTGTCCCCCGATGATCTCCCTTTTGATGGTCGCATCATCGACTTGCGCCGCGCTCTTCGCTGCAACGCTGATCACAGTCAAGATAAGAAACCATAAGCGAAGAGCTTCGCAGTGCTTCCTCGGGGCAGCCATCTTCCTTCTTCCCTTCAAGCTAACATTGGAACTGGTTTCCGATTAAATTGGCGAACGGAAATGTCATGACACGATTAATCAAAGGCATCGAGAGCAAGCTGATTCATGGCGGCGAGCCGGAACCGCTCATCGAGGGCGCGGTGACGACGCCGATTTTCCAGTCTTCGACCTTCGAGTCGGCAGGCGCCACGAGCTATCACGATTTGCGCTACATCCGGCTCAACAACACGCCCAACCACGTCGTGCTGCATCGCAAACTGGCGGGGCTGGAAAATGCCGAGGCCGCGCTAGTGACCGGCAGTGGAATGGCGGCGATTTCCTCGACGTTGCTGACGGTGCTGGGTTCCCGAGGCCATCTGCTCGCGCAAAATTGCCTTTACGGCGGCTCCTATGACCTGCTTACCGGCGATTTTCGCGAGCTCGGCTACGAAGTGGATTTTATCGATTCCGACGAACCGGCCTCATGGCGCGAGATGCTGCGCCAGGACACGCGCGCGATTTATGTCGAAACGATCTCAAATCCGCTGCTGCAGGTTCCGGATCTGGAGGCGGTGGTGGACTTCGCGCGGAGGAATAGCCTCGTATCGATAATTGACAACACCTTCGCAAGTCCGATCAACTTCCGGCCCATCGAGCTGGGCTTCGATTTATCGATCCATAGCGCGACCAAATACTTAAATGGCCACACCGACATCGTCGCGGGCGCGGTGATTGGGCGCGCCGAGTTGATCGGACGCATCACACGCAAGCTCAATCATCTGGGCGGATCGCTCGACCCCCACGCATGCTTCCTGCTCAGCCGCGGGATGAAGACGCTCGCGGTGCGGGTACGCTATCAGAATGAAAGCGCGCTCAAGATCGCGCGCTTTTTGGAGCAACATCTCGCTGTCGCGAAGGTCAACTATCCAGGACTCGAGGGCCACACCAATCATCTTCGCGCGTGCGAGCTGTTCGATGGTTTCGGCGGCGTCCTCAGCTTCGAACTCGCCGGCGGGGTCGAGGCCGCGGGGAAGTTCATCGCGCACGCGACGATCCCGATCTCGGCGCCGAGCCTCGGCGGTGTCGAAACCTTGATGACGCGGCCAGCGACCACGTCGCACGCCGGAATGTCGGCCTCGGATCGCGCAGCGGCCGGCATCAGCGACGGGCTGATAAGGCTATCGATAGGCCTCGAAACGACCGAGGATCTGATCGAGGATTTTGCGCGCGCACTTCGGGATGCTTGATGGCACGGAGTCTATCTGGGCGGGCGTGCGACGACTTTCACTGTTGCTATCGCCAGAGCTATCCATAGCGCCCATAAGAGCCTTATGAACACCCTTCAGTTGCACTAGGGTGACATTCCAGGCGGCACCTCAATTGCTCGTTCGGTCCGGGAACGGATCGGCTGCTTTGAGGGGAAGTTGGCCGCAGCACCGAAATTTAACGAACGACCTCACAATTCGCCTTCGTCAGGCGTGGTCGACGATCGGAGTTCAGGCTCCTTTGAATCCGAGGGCGCAATTGCGCGCGATACGCTAGCGATCTCCAAAGGGACGCCCGGCACGCGCATCCTGCTTCGCGCAGGCGCGGTGCTGATCATCATTTTTCAGTTGGGGTACCTCGCGGAGGATTACGCCACGACGCCGGCTATCTTCGCCGCGACACGTGACCTCCACATCCTCAATGTTCTCATTGGCGTGCTCGCATTTGGCGCGACCTTCACCGCGTTGGTGCGACGCCATTGGCGCGCAATCTGTGTGACCATCTGCGTCAGCTTGATCCTCTCGACAACCAGGATTGGGATCGAGTCACGCGCCTTCGCGCCACTGTTCATCTCGATCGTGGTGCTGTTGATCGCAGTCGGAACCCTGGCGCCGTGGGAGGGCCGATGGCAAGCCACCATCGGATGGGTCGGGCTGGTCTGTTTTTACCTCCTCGAATCCAGCGTCCCCGGGCGAGATCCGCACGCCTTCGTGCATTGGATCGGCCTGCTGATGGTCGTCGCGGTCGCGCAAGCCAACAGTCGACTGCAGAAGGGCTATCGCCGGCAAATCGCGGACAAAATCGCGGCCCTCGAAGCGCATCACCGTGAGCTTCGCAATCAAATGGAGATCGGCGACCGTCTCGCGAAAGAACGCGAGGCGGCCTCGCAGCGGCTCGCCGAACGCGAATCGACGCTGCGCAAGATTTTTGATTCATCGTTGGACATCATCGTTGCGACCCGTTTTTCCGACGGAGCCTATGTCCGGGTCAACCAGCAGTTCACAACCGTTACTGGGTATGCGCCAGAAGAAGCGCTTGGCTTCCCAAGCTCGCACATCGGACTGTGGACCGATCTCGCGCAACGCGCCGAGTTCCTCCGGCAAATCGAGAGCAACGGATGCGTGAGAAACCTGGAGCAGAACTTTCGCTTGAAGGACGGGAGCATCGTTCCGTTCCTGCTCAATGCGGTGCCGATCGAAATCGATGGCGAACGATGCATCCTGACCACCTCGCGTGATATCCGCGACCTCAAGGACTCGCAACGGCAAGTGCGCGAAAGCGAAGCCACCCTGCGGCAAATTTTCGATGCGAGTCTGGACTGGATCAACGTCATCGATACGGAGGCTGATAAATTTGTCACCGTGAACGCGGCCTTCGCCGATGCCTTCGGCGTTACTAAGGAGCAGCTCCTCGCGATTCGTCCTTCGCAAACTGGAAAATTGGACGAACCGGCGAGGCTCGAGGAATTCGCTTATCAGCTAAGCACCCATGGCGCGGTGCGGAATTTCGAGAGTTCCCATACCGGACCGGCCGGTCGCCATCGCGACATCCTGATTTCTTCCACCATCATCACGGTTAACTCGAGGCCACACATCCTCTCCTTTGTCCGCGACATTTCGGAAATCAAGGAGACCGAACGCCGGCTGCGCGAGAGCGAAGAGAAGTTCCGGCAGATTTTCGAGAAAAGCGCTGACGTAGTGGTGGTGGGAAATCTCGATACCGGCGCCATCCTCGAAGTCAACGATCAGTTCGTGAAACGCAGCGGCTTGACGCGTGAGCAGGTCATCGGCCGCACCGAGCAGGACTTCGGTTTTTTTCCCGATCGAGCCGCGCGCGATAAGTTCGTCACGACGCTCCTGACCGAAGGACACGTCCAAAACCACGAAGTGCAGATGAAGGGCGCTGATGCTCCAGTGCCTGCGCTGGTTTCCGGGGTGAGGGTCAAACTAAACGGCCAGAATTGCGGCATCGCGGTGGTGCGGAACATAGCCGACATCAAACTGGCGGAACGCAAACTGCGCGAGAGCGAGGCGACGCTGCGCAAAATCCTCGAATCCAGCCCCGACGCGGTATGCATTCACGACAAACGCGGCCGCTATGTTCACGTCAATCGCGAATTCGAGCGCCTGATCGGTTACCGCCGCGAGGAATGCATTGGCAAAACCTTCTGGGAACTGGCGATTTGGCCGGATCGTAAAAGCGCAGATTATTTCGCTTCCAGCGTGAGCAGAAACGGTGAGATGCGGAACCTGCAAGCGATCTTTCGGACCGCCGATGGCAAACTGGTGCCTTGCCTGATCTCAGGGGTGATGGTGGATCTCGAAGGGCAGCAATGCTGCATGACCATCACCCGCGACATCTCCGATTTGAAATCCGCCGAAGTCAAACTGCAGGAGAGCGAAGCTACGCTGCGCAGGATTTTCGAATCAGGCCTCGATCCGATGGCGATCGTCGATATGTCCGATAGCACCTGGATCGACGTTAACCAGGAGTTCTGCCGGTTCCGCGGAGTCGCCAAGGAGGACATCATCGGGCGCACGGTTCGCGAGCTCGAGGTCTGGGCCGAGCTCACGGAGCGCGATGAATTTGAGCGCCGCTTGCAGGACGGCGCGGTTCGCAACATGGCGGTCACGGTCAAGGTTTCCGATGGCCGCAGAATTCCCTGCCTCGTCTCAGCGATGGTCATCGAGCTCGGCGGGCGCCCCTGCTGCATTTCCACTCTCCGCGACATTTCCGAACGCCTCGATGCGGAGCGTTCGTTGCGCGAAAGCCAGGCCGCGCTGCGTAAGATTGTCGATTCCGTTGCCGATCCGCTGACCGTCACCGATATGTCGGGAATCTATCTCGACGTGAACGATGCCTTCGTCGCAACCACCGGCTACACGCGCGGGGAGGTTATCGGCAAGCGGATTTGGGAGATCCCACTGACCGATTGGAGCAAGGCGGACCTCAATAGCATCGTCGAGCTGCTGGAGAAAGGAGTGGTTCGCAATTCGGAATCGGTGATGCTCACCAAGAGCGGCAAGGAGATTCCGGTCCTGACTTCGGTGGTCATGATGGAGCTCAACGGCAAGCGATGCGGTTTGACCATCGCGCGTGACATCTCGGAGCGCAAACAGCAGGAACTCAAGCTCGCGCAAAGCGAACAATATTTTCGGACCCTCATCGAATCGTCTTCCGACGTCGTGCTGGTGCTCGACTATTCTGGAAACATCCGCTTCGTCGGTGGTGCCGGTCGAAATGAGCTCGGCTATACCGGCGAGGAAGTGATCGGCACGACCGGTTTCCAATTGGTTCATCCGGACAATTTGATCGAGCAAGCGGAACTCACCCGGTGGACCTTCGAGAACCCCGAAAAAGTAGCCAGGTCTGAAGCGCGCATCCTTTCGGCCAGCGGCGATTGGGTCGAATGCGAATTCATGGGCCGTGCAACCACCGATCCTGATGGAAATCCAATCCTGATCACCACGATGCGCAATATTACCCAACGCAAACGCACCGAGCAGGAACTGGCCAAGGCGCGAGATCAGGCACTCGCCGCCTCCAAGGCCAAATCGGAATTCCTTTCCAGTATGTCGCACGAGATCCGCACGCCGATGAACGCCATCCTTGGTATGTCGGATCTGCTGGCCGAGACCGAACTCACGCCCGACCAGCGACGATGCCTCGACACAGTAATCAGCAACGGCACCGCGCTATTGGAATTGATCAACAGCATCCTCGATCTCGCGAAGGTCGAGAGTGGCCGACTCAGCCTGGAAAAAGTCGAATTTGATGTCGTCGAGCTAACCGAGAAAGTCGCGGACACGCTCGCGGTTCGCGCGCATGGAAAAAACCTCGAACTCGCGCTGCGGTTCGCGCCCAGCATTCCGAGGAGCGTTATCGGCGATCCGCTGCGCATCCGGCAGGTGCTCATCAATCTCATCGGTAATGCCATCAAGTTCACCGAAGCTGGCCAGGTGCTGATCGAGGTCGAATCCAATCCGATGTCCCAGACCCCGGGGAGTCTGAAATTCTCGGTGCGCGACAGTGGGATTGGCATTCCAGCCGATCAGTTGACGACTATCTTCTCGCCCTTCACTCAGGCCGATTCATCCACCACCCGACGCTATGGAGGGAGCGGACTCGGCCTCGCAATCGTCCAGCGACTGGTGACGTTAATGGGCGGCCACGTGCGTGCCGAGAGTACCCCGCGCCAGGGGAGCGTTTTCGCTTTCACGGTGGAGTTGGAAGTTCCTGAGGTTCCCCATTTTAACCACCGATCGATTGAAACTGGCGATCTGACCGGACGGCGCATCCTCGTGGTCGATGACAACGCCACCAGCCGCGCCATCGCGAGCGAGATGCTCCGCCGCAGGGGTGCGCTCGTATCGGAAGCGGATTCGGGCGCCGCGGGCATAAGCACCTTCGCAGAAGCCTTTCACGCCGAAAAACCATTCGACCTGCTGCTGGTTGATTCCCTCATGCCGGAAATGGACGGCGTCGAAACACTCGAACGCCTCGGACGGACTCATCCGAGCCGTACCCCGGTCACCATGATGATGAATTCGACTGGGCTGACCAGCAAACTCAACGCACTCGAAGGACTGGGCACGATGAACTACACGGTAAAGCCGCTGAAAGAACGCGAATTGCTCTCCAAGGTCAACGAGGCGCTGGCGAGCGATCTGCCGGCGACGCTGCCATCGGCTCCTCGACAGGGCAACCCGCCAATGCTCTACGATCCCGAAATCGTGTCGCGCCCCCTGCATGTCTTGCTTGCCGACGATTCACCTGATAACAGAATGTTAATTCGAGCATACCTCAAAAAGACACCCTACTCGCTCGACGAGGCAGAAAACGGAAAGATCGCCCTGGCGCGTTTCATCGCGGGCAAGTACGACGTGGTTCTGATGGACATCCAGATGCCGATTCTCGACGGTTACAGCGCGGTGCGGATGATTCGCGATTGGGAAAAGGACCACCAATGCAAGCGAACGCCGATCATCGCACTCACCGCCTCGGCGCTGGATGACGCGGTGCGGCGCGCCAAGGACGCCGGCTGCGACATGCACGTCAGCAAGCCGGTCAAGAAGACGACGCTGCTGGAGGCAATCGCGAACTCCGTCGAGGCGGTCGAAACATTAGTGAGTTAAGTATGGATGCCGAGTGGAAGACCCTGCCGCGCGTCACGGTCGAAGTCGAACCGGACTTGATCGAATTGATTCCCGCCTTCCTGACCCGCAAAAATGCCGACCTCGAGACCCTGAAAGACGCCCTCGCAAAGGGCGACCTCGCCGCCATTGGCGCCCTCGGACATCGAATCAAGGGCGAAGGCGGAAGCTTCGGTTTCGACGCTATGAGTGAGATCGGCGCCGCACTCGAACAAGCGGGGAAAAAAGGCGATGGCCCGTCGGCCCGCCAACTTATCGCCGATCTTGGCGAATACCTTGAAAAAATCGACGTCGTCGAAGGTCCGGAGAGCTAGAAAGAACTCACTGAAATCGTTGTCTGCCTGCGACTACTGCGTTCGTAGAAATAAAATTCAGAACCGGCTGGCGCGACGATACCAGCAAGTCAGCGGTTGCGATCGGAACCGTAGGGTTCGTTCGCGAACGCCCCGTTAGAATCCGCCAGCCGCGGAGCGGACCTTCGCTATGATCAGGGCCGATTCCCGCCGATATCAACCGTGTGCGCCCGACCTTCACACAACGACGTAAACGAATTTTCACTATTCGCCTAAGGGCCTGTATTTCGCGACAATTTAACGCATCGCAGGATTGATCTTTTTGGTTGACCTCAGAATCCTCACCGATGCGAAAAAAATGGCGCGAGTATCCCGAGAATTCGGTTGCGATGAGGACCAAAGCCGTCTGAAGATTCCAACGGGGCGTTCGCGAACGCCCCCTGCAATTTTTGCAATCACGGCTGGCGGAAGCGGGTTCGCGTTGCTGCAACGTCTATAAAGGTCCAGGTTCTGGAACATGTCGGCATAATCTCGAACGCCGGCACCTTTCGATCGCCACCGCAGGTCGAGGAACGGCGACACCGCGGAACCGTAGGGGTCGTTCGCGAACGACCCGCAGCGATGGCGCCATCGCGAAGATCATTCCAAACTGTTACCCCCTTCTGACGGTGAGGTCGCCGGTTTAGGCGAGCTTGGCCGGCGCGAGCGACTATCCGGCTGTGCTTCGTCCAAACACGCAGAGCATGCGGGTAGGATGGCGACGGTTGCGGATGGCCACGCCGTGGGTCATCCGCCGCCCTTTTCGCGCATCGAGACTTCGTCCCATAGATTCAGAAGATAGCCGTCCGGGTCGTAGAGCTCAGCGCCGTAACCCCAGAAATATTTCCCCGGCGGTTTTTCGAACCTGACGCCCTGCGCAACCAGCTCGCGATGTTTCGCTTCGACGTCCTTGACCTGAAGCACGAGCCCGCACTTCGCGCCTGCGAGCGCGCCCGGTTGCGGAGTGGTCTCAGGCGGATAAAGAAAGATAGTAAAATCCGCATCGTCCTTGAGCGCGATGACGGAAGGATTCTCGAATTCAATCTGGAAGCCGAAATGTTTCACATACCAGTCTCGTGTGACTTTCGGATTGCTGACCGGAAGTCGCATGTGATCGAACTTCACCATCGCGGTTTGCCGTTAGAACTTCTCCTTGAACGGACGCACCTCCAATTCCATCGTCCAAGCGCTGCGATGCTGATGCGCAAGGTGCCAGTAAGTCTCCGCGATCGCATCCGGATCGAGCATGTCCTCGCTGGTATAGTTGCCGACCTTGCGCCCGGGAATATCGATGGAGCCATCGACATTGATCCATGCGACGTGAATGCCCTTGGGCCCGAGATCGCGCGCGAGCGATTGCGCTAACCCGCGCATCGCAAACTTCGCTGGCCCGAACGATACCGATTTAGCACCCGCCTTAACTCCCGCGGTGGCGCCAGTGAAGAGCATCACCCCGCGCTTATGCGCGATCATATGCGGTGCGACTTCCTTCGCGCACACGAATGCGCCCAGCGCGTTGACGCGCCAGTCCGCCTCGTACTGTTCCGGGCTGATGTCGACCACCGTACCGAAGGCGCCGCTGCCGGCATTGTAGAGCAGGACCTCCGGGCAGCCCATGCGCTCGTGAATTGTCTTGAACATGGCGGCGGTTTGCTTCGGATCGCCGATGTCTGCTGGAACCTCGAGGGCACTGCCGCCCGCGGCGCGAATGTCTTTTGCCACTGAACCGATGAATTCCGGCTTGCGCGCATTGATCGCTACCGCATAGCCCTTCGCGAACCGTCGCGCCAATGCCGCGCCGAGTCCGGGGCCGACGCCGGTAACTACCGCCACCGGAAGCTTATTTTCAGCCATAACGCCACCTCAGCGGCTGCTACTTCACGTAGAGAAAAATGCCTTCGTAGGTGAGGGCCGGACGATCGTTGCCCACGACATGGACACTGGTTTCTTGCGTTACCTGGGTGCCCTGCGGCCGCGCCTCAACAGCTACGATCCTCGTATGCGCATGCACGCTGACGCCGGCTGGGACAGGCGAGATGAACCTCAACTTGTTGCCACCGTAATTCACGACATTACGATATCCGATGACGTTCCAATCCGTTTTGGTCTGGAACGCCGGCAGCAGACTCAAGGTCAAAAAGCCGTGCGCCACCGGTCCGCCGAAGGGACTTTCCTTCTTGCAGCGCTCGATGTCGATGTGAATCCATTGGTGGTCGCCGGTTACATCGGCGAAGTCATTGATCTTCTTTTGGCTCACCTCGATCGGCTCGCTCCACGGGCCGAAGTCTTTGCTGATCTTGGTCTTGAGTTTTTCGAGATCATCGAAACGAATGCTTTCCATATTCTCTCCCGGTGACGGCGCGATCGAATCGCCCGTTAGGTTATTTCACAAACTCAGCCAGCGCCGCCTTCAGCTTATGACTTTCCTTCTCGACGCCCAATTTGATGAGCGCGTAGCGTTCGTCATCGTCGAGGCTCGCCCATGCCGCCTGGGTCAGCGCGACGCCGCTTTTTTGCGCGCTTTCCACCAACTGTGGCGGCACCGCGGTGGGAGGATTCACTCCCTGGCGCTTCTCCGCCGGCAGCTCTTTCGGGGTGGCGCCGCACTTCGCCATCATCACGTCGTTGACGAATATCCGCAGCGCCTCGATTTCGTCCGCCGCCGCGATCGGCGCATGACAAATCATCAGGCGCTCGCCGCGCGAAAGCTGCTGCCATTGATCGAATCCGATCTTGAGGCCGAGCTGGTCGAGTTTGCGCCGCGCCGCCATCGGCAGGCATGACAGCGAGTTGTAAATCTCGGCCTCGAATTTGAACTTCCGAATCATGCTGTTAACTCCTGGCCATTACTGTCGGACGGCATTTTCCATCTATGGTTCCGCGAAAAACGCCAACAACTGCTCACTAAGGTACTCGGGCCGCTCCTCGGGAATCCAATGCCCGCATTTCTCGACCACGCCGCCGCGCACATTCTCCGCCAGCTGCTCCATCGAGCGCTTCGCGATCGCGCCAAAGCCGCGCTCGCCGCCCAGCGCCAGCACCGGCATCTTGAGCTTGTTCTCTGGCCCATCCTTATTATGTTCCGCGTCGGCGAACACCGCACGATAGTATTCGAAGCCCGCCCGCAGCGCGCCCGGCGCCGAGTAGCAGCGCACGTACTCGTCGATATCCGCCTCGCTAATGGCAGTAGGATTATACGCCGTGCGGTAGAACCAGGTCAGGTAGATGCGCTCGCGCCCGGTCACCAGCGCCTCGGGCAGGTCGCGCACGTTATGAAACTGCATATGCCACACGCCGCCGGGCCGAAACGGAAACGCGCGCTCGGTGCTCTTGCCCGGAATCCCGACATCGAGGATCACCAGCTTGCGCACGTCCGCCGGATGCGCGACCGCATAGGCATACGCCGTCGGGCCGCCCCAGTCATGGCCGACCAGGAAAATCTTCTCATGCCCAAGTTTCTTGACCAGCTTGTAGATGTCGTCGGCGACGGTGCGCTTGTCGTATCCGCTGACCGGCTTGGAGGAATCGCCGATCCCGCGCATGTCGGGCGCGATGACGGTGTAGCGCGCGGCCAGCGCGGGAATAATCTTGCGCCATTCGTACCAGGTCTGCGGCCATCCGTGCAGCAGCACCACCGGGTCGCCCTGTCCCGCGACGACGTAGTGGAGCATCACGTCATTGACGCGCGCGGTATGATGTTCGAAGGCCACGTCAGCCATCTTCTCTATCCTCATCGATGCGGATGCGGTCACTGAGGATTTCGTAGCATCCCTTCCGATGCGGCGAAACCGCCATTCGACGCGCGCCCACTCCCATCAGAGGTAGTCCATTCTCTTGTTGAACTCAATAGTTCACTTGATGAACCCGAGCCAGGGTTTTCAACAATCCAGCACCGATGAGCGGCGGGTTTGCAACTGAACCGCGCGCTTGTTAGAACCTCGCAACGCTACGCAGCCCGGGAATCTGAGTGCCTTCCGTTCTGAAGGAGTCATCGCGCGACTATCCCAAAGTTCGATTCACCGTTTTGTTTCGTAGGCGTATGCGCAGGTGCGCGCTCGCGACTGGGGATGAAACGATGAAGACTTTTTCGCAGCGGATGATTGCCCTGGCTTCAGAGAATTTGCATGGCCGGTTGTTAGGCGCGAGTGCAGGCCTCAGGGAATTTTCCCCGGCGGGCACGTCGATGAAGTTCCTGCTCGGAATCCTCGCGCTTGCGGTTCCAGTGGCTATCTTCCTGCTCCAGCCCCTCTCAAGCGGCCGGCGGCCTTCCGATTACAGTTACCACCCTCAGCGACACCACCACGACGGGATTCTGTACCCTGCGCGAGGCGATTCTTAACGTTAACGATCCCGGAATCGATCACACCGGAGGCGACTGCGCAATCGATACCGGCCTGCACACCATCGAGTTCAGCCTGAGCGGCACGATTACGTTGGGCAGCACCCTTCCGGCCATCACTCGGACCGCCACAATTGACGGCACCGGACAGAACATCATCGTAAGCGGTGGAAACGCCGTCAGGGTGGGTAGTGTGACGTTCATGGGCACGCTGACGTTAATGGATATAACGATTGCTAATGGGAAAGATATCGATTTCGGTGGCGGTTTTTACGACGTCGGCGGAACCCTCAACGTTACTAATAGCACTTTCGCGAACAATACCGCAGCGCAGAGCGGCGGTGGTATCTACAGTATATATACCACCGAGCATAACCCCACCGTCACTATCACCAACAGCACTTTCTCGGGAAATACTGTGACCGGTCCTTCCGGCAATGGGGGCGCGGTCGGTAGTTTTGCCGGCACCTTGACGATCAGCAATAGCACCTTCTCCGGCAACAGCGCGGGCAAGGGAGCCGGCGGAGGTATCGCACAGGTCGCCGGCGGCCCGCTGACGATCATCAACAGCACCTTTTCCGGCAATAGCGCCGCGGATGCCGCCGGTGCCATTCAAATCACCGATGCCACCACGATGGTTACCAACAGCACTTTCTCCCTCAACACTAGCGGTGGAGGCGCGGGGACCGGTGGCGCTATCGACCAGCTGGGTGCTGGACCAATCACTGTCACCAACTCGATTCTGGCCGGAGGCGGGACGAGTGGAAATTGCGGCGGCACCCTCGCGGATGGCGGCGACAATATTTCCGATGAAGCTTCCTGCGGCTTCGGCACCAGCATAGGCGCTAACGGTAAGACCATCGGCGACAGCGTCAACCCGCTGCTTGACCCCAATGGATTGCAGAATAACGGCGGACCGACCGAGACCATCGCGTTGCAGCTGGGCAGTCCCGCCATCGATGCGATTCCTACCGGAAGGGCCAATTGTCCCGGCTTCGACCAGCGCGGCGCGCCACGTCCCGATGTTGACAGCCCGGCAGAAACTTCCTGCGATATCGGAGCCTTCGAGTACGGAACTTTCCTGGTCACGAGGGCGACCGCGACTGCCAGTGTGACGCCGACATCCTCGCCCACAGCAACCGCGCCGGTTTCCGCGGCTCCAAGCCGCAGCGCCACTTCGACTCCCTCGCCGGCGCCGTCAACCTCGATCACCTTCGTGGGCGCCAGTTCGTTGGTCGATTCCGCCACTCCGGTTGGGAGCATCAACCTGGCCCATCCGAGCGAGGATGTCGGCGATGTCATGATCGCGCAGATCATCATCTACGACGGAGCCGGAACCAACGTGCCGACCGCGCCGACGGGTTGGAGTCTCATCCGCGATGATGTCATCAGCAGTGGCAACAAGATGACCTCATGGCTCTACGACAAGGTGGTAACTGGCACGGAGCCGGCCAACTATACCTGGACCTTCTCCGCGCAATACGCCGCGGGAGTGATGGGGGTTTGGCGCAGCACCACGTCGCCCTCGCCAGTCGATCAGGCCTCGGGTGTGGGGGCAAGCGGTGCCAATCCTATCGACGTCGCGGCGCCCTCGCTCACTCCGTTTACCAACGGCGAGCTGCAGGTCTACTTCTATGGCTCGCAAAACTTCGTCGCGCCGACCATCACTGAGCCGGCGGCGATAGCGACGCTTAGCAACGACAAGTCATCGAAAGAAGGCTTCACGCTTGCGTTCGGGGATCTGGCCGCGCCCAATAATGGGACCGCATCGCCGACCTAGACGGCGAGCTCCTTCGGAGCGACCGGCGGTTTTCCGGTCATCACTGCGCAGGCCGTGTTGCTCATCCCGGCGAGCACTTCGCCCACCCCGACGGTAACCGCGACGGTCGCTCGGACCGCCACTGCGACGCCGACTGGAACAGCGCCGCCGGTGACCCCGACCGCGACTCCGACCCGTACCGCAACCGCGACATCGACGCCGACTGCGGGTCCGACACCGATATCATCGATCAGTTTCATCGGCGCGGGGGCGTTGACCGACGCGAGCAGCCCGGTGACTTCGGTGACCGTGAGTCTGCCAACAGGAGTTGCGTCGGGCGATGTACTGCTCACCCAGATACTCATCTACGATGGCGGCGGGACCAATGTGCCGACGGCGCCGGGAGGATGGAACGTCATCCGCCACGACAACATCAGCAACAGCGGCAACCTCATCACCTCATGGCTGTACTACCGGGTCGCGGGCGGGAGCGAACCCGGTTCCTACACCTGGACCATCGCGAAGCAATACGCGGCGGCGGTGATGGGCGATTGGCGTGGCGCGGCGGCATCGCCGATCGACAATTCTGCCGGCTCGACGGCGGGAGGAAATCCCGCGGTGGACGCCGCGCCCTCGTTGACCCCGCTGCACAACAATGAGTTGCAGGTTTATTTCTATGGCTCGCAGAACTTCAGCGCGCCAACCATCGTCGAGCCGAGCGCGATCCATCAGCGGGCGAACGATCGATCCTCGAAGGAAGGCTTTACGCTGGCATTCGGCGACCTTCCGGCGCCGTTTATGAGCAATCCCTCGCCGACCTACAACGCGACTTCGACTGGCAGTGGATCGGTGGTGCTGACTGCCCAGGCGGTGTTGCTGATCGGAGGCCCCTAAGCCATCGAGGCACGGCCTTGGTACTTTTGATTCGGCTCGATAGGTAAGCCTGCTGTCGGCGGAAGAGCCTCAGATCGCTGTAAGGCATTTGCGCGGGCTGCACCAATGCGCTCGCGCAATCTGTCTTGAAGCTGATGTCGAGTCCTTCTGAGGGGAGTACTAGCGCCTCAGGTAGGTCCACGGGCGGAAGACGCGATGGAAGTTGGTGCGTCCGGTCAACGGCTGGATCATCACCACCGAGGCGCGCATCTCCTCGAGATGTGCATCATCGGGTTCGCTGCCGAAGACGCGATCCCAGATGCGATTGGTCACCCCGAAAATCTGGCCGGGCGCCCGCATGTGATGCGCGAGATGACGGGTGCGCATCTTCTCTTCGAAGGCGCAAAGCGGACGCGCGAAATGAATCCGGTAGTGGAAAAGCTCGTAGGAGAGAAATCCCGCCACCAGCCCCAACCACATCGCGCTCGCCGGCGTCAGCCCGGCGATGCCGAAAATGAGCAACGATACAATCGCGACTGGAGCCCACGCGCCGGCGGTAAACACCGAATGCGGATCGCGATGATGCCCGATATGCATCGAGGTGGCGAAGGTCGTGAAGATGTGGCTCAGGAATCCGTGAATGGTGTATTCGACGAAGGTCCAGGCGAACCAGCCGAGGGTAAACATCGCAAGAAGCAGCAGCATCAGCACAACCTTACGGATATCGTAAAGCGCAGGTCATCTCGGATCAAACCTCGGGATCAAACTCGCGAAGGCTACTTGACACCCTAGTTCAATATTGAAATAGTGCGGTTCTGCAACAAAATTAGCGCGCAGAATTTCCGCGCGAGGAGATCCATTCATGATGTATGACTCCACCAATCCATTCCTGAACGGCAACTATGCTCCATGGCGCGAAGAGGGTGACGAGTTCGACCTGCTGGTCAACGGCGAGATTCCGAAGGACCTCGACGGCTCGCTCTATCGCATCGGGCCCAACCCGCATTATCCGCCCAAGGGCCGCTACCATTGGTTCGATGGCGACGGGATGATTCACGGCTTCACCCTGCGCGA
Source organism: uncultured delta proteobacterium (assembly GCA_963761255.1). GTDB lineage: Bacteria > Desulfobacterota > Binatia > Binatales > Binataceae > DATGKG01. The sequence continues at coordinate 1,295,714 of CAVXGH010000002.1, read as the reverse complement.
CGGCAAGGCCACCTATCGCAATCGCTACGTGAAGACCGACGGGCTCGCATCCGAGATGCACGCGGGCAAGTCGCTGTTCGGCGGGCTGGCCGAGATGCCCAAGGACATCGGCCCCGAGGGGCCGTTCAAAAACGCCGCGAACACCAACATCATCGGCTATGCGAATCGACTGCTCGCGCTGTGGGAAGGCGGACTGCCGCATGAGCTCAAGCCGGTGACGCTCGAGACGGTGGGGCCGTATAGCTTTTGCGATCGCCTCGATGGTCCGATGACGGCGCATCCGAAGTTCGATCCGAAAACCGGCGAGCTGCTCTTTTTCGGCTATCAGCCGTTTCCACCGTTTGTCACCTGGCATCGCGCGGATGCGAAGGGAAACCTGGTCGAGAGTCATCCGATCGACACCGGCCTGCCGGTCATGATGCATGACTTCGTGACTACCGAAAATTACGCGATCTTCTTCGTCTGCCCCTCGGTCTTCCGGCTCGAGAATGTCGCGGCGGGCAAGCCGCCGCTGGCATGGGAACCGCAGCATGGCACCCGCATCGGCGTCATGAACCGCAAGAACCTCGAAGTGAAATGGTTCGCGACCGACGCGTTCTATGTTTTCCATTTTCTCAACGCGTACGAGGATGGCAATTCAGTGGTCGTGGATTTCTGCCGGATGGCGAGCCTCGACATGACCGGCGATGGACCGAGCGGGCATCCGCAGCCGTATCGCTTCGCGCTCGATATGAAAGAGGGCGGCGTCAAGCAGACGCAGATTGACGATGAGGTGAACGAGTTCCCGCGCATCGACGATCGCCTCGCGGGTTTCAAGCATCGCTATGGATACTTCGCGGCCTCGCGCGCAACCTCGGGTTTCGGCTTCACCGGTATCACCAAGCGCGACTATCAGAAGAACAGCGCCGAGACATTTTCGCTCGGGCCCAACACCAATCCGGGCGAGCCGGTATTCGCGCCGCGCCCGCACAAATCGGGCGAACTCGACGGATGGATACTGTCGGTCTGGTACGACGGCAACAACGATCGCAGCGAGCTGGTGATTCAGGATGCGGCGGACTTCACCGCGAAGCCGGTCGCGAGGGTGAAGCTATCGCATCGCGTGCCGTTCGGGTTCCATGGTAACTGGGTGGCTCAGACCACCTAACCCCTAACCCCTAACCCATTCCCCTGAAGGGGAATGGGAACCAGAAGTGAAGAAAAGAGCGAAAACAAAAGCGAATAACGCGGCGGCGAAGTCCAAGGCTTCGCCGCCGCGCATCAAGGCGTCGCTCGAGCTGGCACTGCTCGGGCTCATCGCCGAGCAACATCCGCGCTCGGGCTATGACCTGGTGCAGACCTTTCGCGTCTCGATGTCGCACTACTGGCACGCCCATCCGGGGCAAATCTATCCCACCCTCGATCGGATGGAACGCGACGGATGGATCGCCGGCCGCGAAGTTATCCAGCGTGGACGTCCCAACAAGCGCGTCTACTCGATTACCGCGGAGGGCCGGCGCATCCTGCTCGAATGGCTGCAGAGCCCCTACGAACCGCTCAAGATGAAGAATCCTCCGCTGCTGCGAAGCCGCTTCCTCGGGCATCTCGGCGCTGATGGGGCGCGCGCGAAATTTGCCGAAGTGCGCGACGCGATGACCGCATATCTGGAAGTCCTGCATGGCTATGATCGCCTCTTCACTGAAAAGGGCGGGCCTTATCAAGACGTCAACCAGATGTTCGTCTACTTCACACTGCGACGCGGCATCGATTTCGCGAAGAGCGAGGTGGAGTTCTGCGAATGGGCCATCGGCGAGATCGAGCAGCATCGCGAATTGTTCAACGATGGCACCAGGAGCGCATCCGAGCCTCGTGAAGAGAGCCGGAAGTATCGCGCCTGAGGTAAATCTAAAGCGATACTTTCATTTCTTCGGCATGTACTGACCTCCGCAAAGCTACTTCTCGGGTTCTCTATCCGGTTTCTCCTACTTGATAGATCGGTGCTGCTTGCTACGATCAGGTGAACTCGCCATCGCCATGGAAAACTTTTCTATCGTCTAACTTATCTGGCGCAGCGGCTGAATTTTGGACGGTCATTATCGTCACATTAAGCGAGAGAGTGTGGTCTAGGCCGTGTCCGGGTTAGTGTGTGACCCGTCCACCAGGCCAGGAGGGAACATGATCAAGAAAATCGGCGCCGTTTCGATCGGCGTCATCATCGGATTGGTCGTCGCCTTCGCGCGTGCGGGCGCGTTTCAGCTTTGGGGTTCCGATAAGCCCTCCGGCGATACCAATCCCCCCACGCAGTCCGCGCAGGCGGAGCAAGCCAAACCGCCGGCCGCGGTTTCGCCGGCCCCTGCTAATCAGCCCGAGCCGAACGAGAAGGTGGGCGTCATCACGTCTTTTGCGCCATTGGTAAAGCGCGTGATGCCGACCGTCGTTAATGTCGCAGTGGTGCAGGAAGTCAAGGTCGGCGCGATGCAGGGTGGTGGAGAGGAAGGCGGTCCCGAAGAAGGTGGCCCTGAAGCCGGGCCTCCGGGTGAGCCTCAGGAGCCGGGCATGCCTCCGGGAGGCGGGGGTGGAGATCCATTCGAGCAGTTCCGGCGCTTCTTCGGCCAGCAGCCGCACGACTACAAGCAGCACGGCTTGGGGTCCGGCGTTATCGTTTCGTCGGATGGCTACATCCTGACCAATAATCACGTGGTCGGCGGCGCCGAGGAAATCCACGTCACGCTGATGGACAAGCGCGAATTCACCGCGAAGGTCATCGGCAAGGATGCCAAGACCGACCTCGCGCTCATCAAGATCGACAGCAAGGATCCGCTGCCGGTGGCGGAGTTGGGGGACTCCGATGCGGCGGATATCGGCGACTGGGTAGTCGCGATCGGAAATCCCTTCGGCTTCACCCTCACCACTACTGCAGGAATCATTAGCGCCAAGGGCCGCATGCTCGGCGGCAACTACGATGATTTCCTGCAGACCGACGCATCGATCAATCCGGGAAATTCCGGCGGTCCGTTGTTTAACACGGCGGGGCAGGTCATCGGCATCAACACCGCGATCTACAGCCGCACTGGCACTAATGCCGGAATCGGTTTCGCGATTCCCGTCAACCTCGCCAAGCACGTAATGGATCAACTGAAATCGCATGGACGCGTGGTGCGCGGATGGCTCGGCGTCGAGATTCAGGAAGTTACACCTGACCTAGCGCAATCGTTCGGCCTCGCGAAGCCTGAGGGTGCGCTGGTCGCGAGCATCGACAAAGATGGTCCGGCGGCGAAGTCCGGCCTCGAGCGCGGCGACGTCGTGCTCAAGTTCGACGGCAAGGACGTGCACGATGAGCATGAATTGCCGGTGCTGGTCGCGGATACGCCCATCAATAAGAAGGTTCCTGTTGAGGTCGTCCGCAACGGCAAGCATGAGAACCTCGAGGTCACCGTCGGCGAGTTGAAGGAAGCGCCGGTGCAAACTGCGAAGGCGGAAGAGCCCGGGACCAACTGGGGCATGCAGGTCGGCGACATCACGCCCGAGATCGCGAGTCAGTTCCATCTCGACGTCCAGAAGGGCGTGGTGGTGCGACACGTGGCGCCGGACTCGCCCGCGGCCGATGCGGGCATTCAGCCGGGCGATCTGATCCTCGAAGTCGATCACGACAAGGTTGCCTCGGTGAACGACTTCCTGTCCAAGGCCAAGGCTGCCAAGACCGGCAACAAATCGGCGTTGCTCCTGGTCGAGCGCGGCGGCACCACCATCTATATGGTGATCAAGTCGGGCAAGGGTTAGTCGAAGGTTCGGCATACGGGCGCGGCGCTCGTCGGAGCGTCGCGCCCTTTTTCTTGGAGCGTTCACGGTCTGCTCTTTGCCGGAATGGAAGGAGCAGGCAGTATGAAGACTCTCTTGCGGCAATGGTTTCCTCGATCAAATGCGACGTCCTTATCGCGGGCGCCGGTCCTGCTGGATTGGCGACTGCGCTCTATCTTTTGCGCGCACATCCGGAGCTCAAAGGGCGCGTAGTCGCGATCGAGAAAGCGCGCCATCCTCGGCCCAAGACCTGCGCCGGCGGGCTGATTCCCAAAACGATGCTCGCGCTGAGGGACCTCGGCCTCGATCTCGAGGTTTCCGCGGTCGAGGTGATGCGCGGAACTGCCCGCACCGAGATTGGCGAGGTCGAGATCTTTCGCGGCGACCCGCTCTGCACTGTCATCAGGCGCGATCAATTCGATGCGCGGCTGGCGCGCGCGGCCAGGGAGGCCGGCCTCGAGATCATCGACCAGTGCCGGGTGTGGGAAGTCGACCAGTCAGGCGGCTCGGTGCGCGTACGAACTGATCGCGCGACCTTCGAAACTCCGGTGCTGATCGGCGCCGATGGCTCTGGAAGCCGCGTGCGCACATCGGTGTTCGAACGCACCAAGAAGAGCATCGGGCGCGCTCTGATGATCGATATTCCGGTCGATCCGGAGCGCACGCGTGAATTCATCGAGCAGCGCTACCTGTTCGATTTCAAATGCGTGACCGCCGGTATCAGCGGATATGCGTGGTCGTTTCCATGCCTGATCGACAATCGCCCGCATCTCAATGTCGGCATCTACGACCAGCATCCGCCGCACGCCGCGTCATCTGAAAAATCGCCGCTGCCCGATCGCTTGCGCGAGGCTTTTCCGGAACTGCATCTCGACGGCTTCGAAACTCAGGCGATGAATTTCAAGGCGTTCCCGATTCGATGGTTCAATCCGCGCAACCGCTTCGTCAACGATCGTGTGATGCTCGCCGGCGATGCGGCCGGGGTCGATCCGCTGATGGGAGAAGGGATTTCATGCGCCTTCGAGCATGGCAAGCTCGCGGCCCGCTCGATCGGAGAACTGCTCGCGGGAGATCGCTCGGCGCTCACGAAGTATGATGCGGCATTGCATAAGGGAGCGGTGGGCAAAAAGCTTGGCAAGCTCGCCTTCGCGGCGCGGCATTTTTATGGACCTCGGCACCGGCTCTACTTCAAGCTCGCAAGCATCAGCAAAAAGGCGCAGGCGATCGGCGTCGATTGGTACAACGGCGCGGAGGACTTCGATGAGCTTCCGGTGCGCGCGCTGCTGGGAAAATGGATGCGCTCGCTGCTGTTCGATTCTCCGGTAAGATAGTGCGATGGCGAAACGGCGCAGACGCAAGCGAGGCAGAGGCGCCTCATGGTTGATGATCGTCGCGCTCGCGCTGTTGATCGCCGGATTCATGGCGCGCCGCCTGATGATGCCTCCCGCGGCCCGTTACCTGGCTCATCGCGCCGAGGATTCTCCGCCTGCCCCGCCGCCCTCTGATGGCTCGCAAGCCGAAAATCCTCCGGCGCATTCCGCTGATAACGGTTCCGGCGAGCATCTGAGCGACAGTGATCGGCGCGCGCTCGACGAAGTCATTCGGCGCAAGACAGAGACTCATTAGTCAGGCATAATGCGGCGAACGATGGCGGCGCCCGGCAACATTGCTCCGATCAATATCACCGATGACCTCGGTTTCCGCCTCGAACTGAAATCCCACCCGCAACGGATCATCTCGCTGGTGCCGAGCTGGACCGAAACGCTTTTCGCGATGGGGCTGGGCAACCAGGTGGTCGGCGTCACCAAGTTTTGCGTCGAGCCCGCCGATGGAGTCGCAGCAGTCGAAAAAATCGGCGGTACCAAGAATCCCGACCTGCGCGCAATCGCCAAGCTGGAACCTGATTTCGTCATCGCCAATGCCGAGGAGAATCGGCGCGAAGACGTCGAGAAAATCCGCGAGCACGGCGTGCCGGTCTTCACCACCTATCCCAAGACCATTCCCGGCGCAGTGGAATCCATCCTCAAGCTGGGCACCGCGCTCGGCAAAGAGAGCGACGCCAACACGATGGCGCGCGAAATCGTGCGCAACGTCAGCGCCATCGAGGCCGGCGTCGGCGTCTGGTCAAAGCTGCCGTTCCGCGTGTTTTGCCCCATCTGGAAGAATCCATGGATGGCGTTCAATGCCGATACCTACGCGCACGACGTGCTGCGGATGCTCGGCTTTAACAACATTTTCGCGTCGGCGGGCGAGCGCTATCCCACCACCACGCTTTCCGACGCCATCGAGCTCAAGCCCGACATCGTGCTGCTGCCCGATGAGCCTTACGAGTTCAAGGATAAGGACATCGAGGAACTCAAGAAGGTTTTGCCGGCGGGACTCGCGCGGCGCGTGATGATCGTCAGCGGGCGCGACCTGCATTGGTACGGCGTCCATATGGTGAACGGGCTTTCGAACCTCGCGGCGAAGCTGGCGCGCCTGCGTGCCGCGCTGCAGATTCCACTTACCTGAGCTCGGATCGCCTCGCCGTCGAACGCCCTGCCCCGTCGATTTTGGGTCGAACGAGAATCCGCGATGGAAGGAAAGCTGGTCCGCATTCGAGCCTACGAAAGATCCGATCTCGACGCGCTGATGACGTGGGTCAATGACGAAGAGATCACGCGCAATCTCGCCGCGCCGATGATTTATCCGCTGTCACGCGCGGCGGAGGAAAAGTACCTCGAATTGAATACCCACCAGGGCGAGCCTGATTGCCGCTGGGCGATCGAAACCCTGGCCGGTGAGTATCTCGGCGGCGTCAGTCTGATGACCATCGACTGGGTCAACCGCAGCGCGCAGGTCGGCATCGTGATTGGGATCAAAACCTATTGGGGGAAGGGTTACGGCACCGATGCGATGCGGGTGGTGCTGCGCTTCGCTTTCGAGAAGATGAACCTCCACCGGGTATGGCTCAACGTTTACGATTTCAACCTGCGCGGCATCAAGTCGTACCAGAAATGCGGCTTTAAACGCGAAGGCGTCCAGCGCGACTATCGATTCCTCGATGGCCGCTATCATGACTCGGTGTTGATGGGCATTCTGGAGGACGAATATCGCGCGGCCGCGCTGACGTGGTGAGACGCTAGCTCGCCGTTCCCGATACCTTGACCGATTGTGGACTCTTCGCGGCGTTGTCAAAGACCTGGATGGAACCTTTGCGCGGCCTGGCTCCAGCGGCGGGTTTGAAAGTCACCTCGACGCTGCAACTCGCGCCCGCATTGAGGACGCCGATGCAGGTCGCCGCCGGGGTGAAATCGGTGCTGGTGGACACTAGATTCGAAACCGTCAGGCCGACGGTGTTCTTGTTGGTTATGGTAAAGGGCTTTTGAACCGACCCGCCGATCGCGACGGTGCCGAATGAGATCGCGGCCGGCGCAATTGTGATCGGTCCGGCGATGCCGGTGCCACTAAGGCTCGCGAGCTGCGGGCTGTTCGCGGCGTTGTTGGCAATCATCACGAACGCGTTGCCGGCGCCCAGCGCGCTGGGCTGAAAGGTCATCGCATAATTGCACTTCTGCCGCGCGCCCAACGTCGCGCCGCAGGTCGTACCTGGCGCGATTATGGTGTAATCCGATGCCGCCGGCCCGCTGAAGGATGGCCCCGACATCGTCACCACATTGCTGCTGCTGTTGGTCAGCGTGATGGTCTGCGGCTTCGATACCTCGCCGGTGTTGCCGAAAATCACATTGCCGAAGAGCCGCTGCTTTGGAGCGATCGTCAGGCTCGTCGACAATGGCGTCGCGGTCGCCGTCGGGGTCGAAGTCATCGTCGGCGTTGGAGTCGGCGTGACGGTATGGGTCGCAGTCGGCGTCATAGTTGGCGTCGCGGTCCGAGTTGGCGTCGAAGTTGCGGTTCTGGTCGGAGCCGGAGTCGGCGTCGCCACCATCATGGTGGGAAAGGCGGTTGGGGTTGGTATCGGTCCCAGCGCACCCGACAACTCGAAGGCGCCCCGACCATGCGTCCCCGCATAGGTGACACCATCGAGGTTCTGTTCGAGGTCGAAGACCGGAACCACCGGAATCACGCCGAGATTAAACGGCGCCCAGCTCACGCCAAGGTCGGTGCTGCGGAAAACGCCGATGTCGGTTCCGGCCAACACCGTATTCCCGCTACGATCGTTGGCATCGACCATCATCCGGAGCACGGGAATGTCGGGAATCGCGGTGACTGGCGGTGGATTCACATCCTGAGGATTGCCATCGTCTCTAAACCAATGCGCGCCGGAATCGTTGGTGATGAAAACGTGGCCGATACCGGTGGCCGCGGTGAATCCCGACACACTCAAAAACGCGATCGCGGGATTGAAGGGGCTGATGGCAATGCCGGTAGCCTGGGTCGTGGTTGGACTGAAGGGTAGGTTTACCGAAACATCGTTCCAGAGGCCGCCGTTGGGATGAGCATTGTCCACCTGGACATCCGCCTGGGTGGTCAGAAAAATCTTGAACGGCGTGGGCGAGCCGGTTTCGAAGGTTTGAGTCGACAACGCATACGCGATGTTGTGCGCCGTCGGCGCGAATTCGAGGTCCTGGATCGCGCATTCACCGTTGGAACACCGTCCCGTAAGATCCTGGGTGGATTGACGGACCCAGGTCAGCCCGGCATCGGTCGAAACATAAACCGAATGCGCGCCGAAGAAGACCCGGCGTGAAATGAGCGGGTCCACCGCCATCGGCGGAAAAAATCCGGCTCCCGCGTCATTCGCCGCAGCCATCGCGCCTTGCAGCGTGAAGGTCGGCTGCGCGCCATTCCAGGTGAGACCACCATCGGTGGAGCGCGAGATCGCAATCGAGCCGGCCAGCGTCGTCATAAAACTGTGATACGCGAAGGTCGGGTTAACGCGATCGAACAGCGCAAAGCCGCTGTCGCCGTTGTCCACCGCACTCCACGGCTGCGGCATCACGGTGCCGCTGAAGCGCACGGTGCCGTTGCCGGCGGAACCGGCGAGCGTCACGTTGTCATTCGATGGATTCGGACCTACGCTTTGAAGGAGCGCCGTAGGGAGACTCGCATTCAGGGCGGTCCAGGTTGCGGACAATAGATTGAAAGCATAGACGCCACCGTCATTGCCGACGAAGAAATTGCCTGGATGGAATGGATCCGTCGCTATCGCATGTTGATCGGCATGCACGCCGCCGTTTTGCGCGATGAAGGTCCACTGATTGCCGTTATCGGTCGACCGATAGATTCCCACTCCACCGAAAATCACAGTTGCGGCGCTCGAGTCCGTAGGATCGATCACGAACACCTGCTCGTAGTCCGCCCGCGAGAAGTTGGATGGATTGTTACCATCGATGGTCGAGGTCGGCAGCGTCGCGAAGGGCGTCGCGATTGGAATGAAGTTGTGCCCTCCATCCGCAGCGCGGAAGAATCCGAGAAACTCGATGCCGTCGGTCGCGCCCAGAGCGACATAAACATTGTTGTTGCGCGCCACCACGCTGGCCCGACCGATTTGCGTATTCGCAACACCCGGGAAGTTGATCCCATACCAGCTGATGCCACCATCGTTGGAGCCGAATACGCCGGATTGATAGATTGCCACGAACACATTGGAATGGATCGGATCAACCGTGATGTCTTCCGCGGGGCAAAATCCGTTGAAGTTCGGGCATGCGAGCTGCGATGCGAACGAAAGATGCGCCCAGGTTACGCCCCCGTCGGAAGATCTCCACAAACCGTTGTTGGTTAGGTTGCTATCAATCAGATTGACGCCCGCACGATTACTGCTCGATCCGGTCGACATCGCGGCATAAATCACCCGCGGCGTCTGGCTGGTATCAACTGCAAGCCTGGAAAACGAAAGATTGGTGAATGCCCCGCCGCCGGTATTCTGCACCCAGGTATTTCCGAGGTCCGTCGATACGAATAATCCCAGGCCGAAGTATGAATCGACGGTGTTGTTTCCCTCACCCGTACCGACGTAGATGGTCGGCGGATTCGTAGTGGGATCGAGGGCTATTGCCCCGATGGCGAGGGTTGGCTGCGCATCAAAAATCGGGGTGAAACTTGTCCCGCCGTTGGTGCTCATCCAGACGCCGCCGCCGGAGGTGCCGACAAAGAGCCGTCCCGAGGTGGTAGGGTCAACCGCAATCGTCGTCACCTTCCCGCTGGCGCTCGCGAGCGGCCCTCCAACGGCATCGGTGCCGAAGATGGGCGTTTGATTGGTGATCGGTAGCGGTCCCAGCTCCGTCCAATGCGGCGTCGCAGTGGCGGCCGGAGCGCCGACCGCCTCGCCAGCGCTCCGCTCCATCTTGCGCATTGCGGCGACAGCACTAGCATACGCATCGTGGGGAACCCCGAATGCGGTCCCGCGCCGATTAGCGAGATACTTCGCCTGGCGCTCGCGCGCTGATGCATCCTCGCGATGCGCCGCGAACCGAAGTTGTGGTGAGGAGGCGGAATCGGCATCGAGATGCGCCCCCAGCATGCACAAACTGCCGATAATTAGCAGCGCCGCGCTCAGCGCGGAGCCGCGCGAATGAACAGGCCGCGCTCGCACGTGCCTCCCTTAGCCGCGCCGGGCTACGTTGACATCATGCGAGGAAATGGCGCTTGAGACAATAAGCTATCGCATTCGGACTAGATGTTAACCACTATAAGCAAAAGGAGGCTAAACATGCATGAGCCGGAACCAAATAGAGCGCGTGACGAGGCTAGCGTTCCTCGTCTCAGATCCTTCATTCCTTGTTTCGCGTTAACGGGGTTGTCCATCGCTTCAGCGGGGATCAAGGACTTTGTAGTAGATAATGGTGCCGGTCAGGCCGCCATGAGGTTTAAGTGCGTATCCGGGAATGATGCCGACACGCTGATAGCCGAGACCTTCATAGAGTACTGCCGCGCCACCGTCCTCGGCGGTATCGAGCACGAGGAGCACGCGTCTGCGTTCGATCGCGAGGCGCTCGACTTCCAGCATCAAGTTGCGCGCGATGCCACGCCCACGGTGGCCGACCCGCGTCATCAGCTTGGCGACCTCGGCTCGATGTGGCTGGTTGGGCTGCGTCGCCAGCTCCAGCGTCGCCGTCCCGACGAGATGCGCGGCTTCAAACGCGCCCAGCACCACGCGTCCTTTGGAGGCGGCGCGCGCGAGCGAATCGTTCCAGAATGTTTCCGCAACCTCGCGCGCCAGCGGATGCATGAAGCTGACCGAACCGCCATGCGCGACGACTTCGATCAGCAAATCAGACAGCGCGGCGATGATTTCAGGATTCGCGCTGAGCGGCACGATTCGGATCGCACTGGCCATCCGCTAACTCCTCGTGAGCGCGACGAGGTAGTCGCATGGATCTTGTGATTGGTTGGCAAAGACGGTGTCCGCGGGCGCGCCGAAGGCATAGCAGTCGCCGGCTGATAAATCATGACGCGCGTCACCCTCCTCGATAACGAGATTTCCCTTCATCACCCAAACCAACTGCCGGATGCGTGAATATGAAGAGGCCGGCATCCCCACCCGCGCTCCGGCCGGCAACTCGACCCGAACCAGCTCAACCGGATGATCAGGCCGCGCAAAAATCTGTCGGCGCAAATACCCGGTTGCGGGATCTCGCCACACCGGCTGATCGGCCTCGCGCACGAGGGGAGCTTGCCCCTGCTCGACGCGCGCCAACAATCCTCCGAGGGTGAGGTCGAAGGCACCGGCCAGGCGGACCAGGATTGCCGCGGTTGGGCTTGCCTCGCCCCGCTCGACCTTGCTGATCATCGCCCTCGAGACACCGGAACGCGAAGCTACCTCCTCGAGGGTCCAATCCCGCGCCTCGCGCTCTAGCCACAGCCGCGCGGCGAGCCTAGCACCGGAATCTTCTCCGATAGCAGACATATTTCTACTATCCTAGAATCCGCCCTCAACTTCAAGCCTCAGGAAATTGGACCTAGTTTAAGGATGTCTACGCGCTGAAATGAGTGCTGTTACGCGCCACGATGCAGTCAGTTTACCTCGCGGTCAGAAATTGGACCGGATCGTGAACTTTATGAGGTCCAGTCACGTCCAAGATAACAATCGTGGATGGGGCAGCAAAAGTTTTGGTGGTGGACGACGACGCAGGGTCCCTCGCCGCCATGGCTGATATCCTCTCGCTCGAAGGATACCTGGTTCTTACCATGTCCAATGGCCGCGAGGCCCTCGATCATCTACAGGCGGAAACCGAACCTCCCGCGCTCATCATCCTCGACCTCTTCATGCCAGTGATGGACGGCTGGCAGTTCCTAGCCGAGATGAAAGCCGATCCGCGCCTCTCGCAACTCGAGATCCCAGTTATCGTGGTGACGGCATTCAATGCGAAGGTCGAAGAAGCCAACGCTGTGATTCGCAAGCCCATCGACATCGAACTGTTGTTTCATACCCTCAAGACGCTGGAAAAGGCTTCCACGCCTTCGGCGCACTGACTCCCGTTGCCAACGGCGGTTGCCGTCTTACAAGCACTGCCCACGAAGGCTTCATTTGCCGATTCCACCTCGGTGCGCTAGCTTCGTCGTTCCGAAGATGGAGGGTTTATGAAACTGCAAGGTGGTTGTTACTGTAAGGCGCTGCGCTATGAGGCCGAGGGTGAGCCATTGATGAAAGCCCAATGCCATTGCCGCGAATGCCAGTACATTACGGGTGGCGCTCCCAACGTCTTCATCGCGATGCCGACCGCGGGCTTCAAATACACCAAGGGCGAGTGCAAGCAGTTCAGCCGCAGCGACCTCGAGCGGCCGGTCACGCGCGAGTTCTGCCCCAACTGCGGCACCCATGTGGTAACCCGCGCGCCGGGATTTCCCGCGGTCATCATAAAGGTGGGCTCGCTCGATGATCCGAAGCAGTTCGGCGACCCGCAAATGGCCATCTATACAATGGACAAGCAAAGCTTCCATCGGATTCCCGAGGGCATTGCGACCTTCGAGCGCCTGCCGGGGTAGCTTCGCTCGCTGGTTTTCGTCCGGTCCTCTTCCCATGAACTCGGAGAAGGCCTGAATCTGCAAGGCTCGTTGTGCTATTCTTCAGTGGTGCTCCTTTTGACATCGAGTCGAGCAGCAGAGCCGGATTTGTGGATCGGTAAAATTACCAAACGAAGCCAAATAGCGCAGGGAATTATTGGGGTTTCATTTTTCGAAGAGCGATTTCGGCGAGTTTTGGTTGAACTTCGCACCCGTATCCCCACGCGGAGTTTGGTGAAGAAGCCTCCGCTCAGGATGACATAGCGTGGATATACATGACGCCTGCTAGCACTTTATAGCTGTCATTAGATAATAATGACTATGGCCTCGGGCCTGGGAACCGCGCCTGCATCGCAAACGGATACTCAGTGTTGATCGGCAACGCGCTAGCCTTATCGAGGGCCTCCAACTCCGATGCATCCAGCTTGAAGCCGACCGCGCCGAGGTTGTCGTCGTTCTGCTTCTCGGTCCGCGCACCATAGATGACCGAGCTCACGCCACGCTGCTGATTGCACCATGCCAGCGCGACCTGCGAGACCGACCTGCCCCGCTCCTTCGCGACCTGCTCGACGGCCTCCAGCGTCCGGTAATGGCGCTCGTTGGTCAGCCGATTCCAGATGTCCTGCTTGGCGAGGCGCGAGTCTTCCGGCGCCTTCTCGCCCGAGCGATACTTGCCGGTCAGGAAGCCGCCGCCGAGCGGACTCCATGGGATGACGCCGACGCCCTCGGCGCGGCACATCGGCAGCAGCTCCCGCTCAATCTCGCGCGAGATGAGACTGTACTGCGGCTGCAGCGAATCGAAGCGCGCGACCCCGGCCTTGTCGCTAACCCACAGACTCTTCATCAGTTGCCATGCGGTGAAGTTCGATGCGCCGAGATAGCGCACCTTGCCCGAATGCACCAAGTCGTCGAGCGCGCGCATCGTCTCTTCGATGGGAGTCTCATAGTCCCACGCATGCACCTGGTAGAGATCGATGTAATCGAGCTGGAGGCGGCGCAGGCTGTTCTCGACCTCGGCCATGATGTGGCCGCGCGACAGGCCCCATTCGTTGGGACCGACCTTGCCGCCGGTAAACAGCTTCGCGTTGAAGCGCACCTTGGTCGCGATGACCAGGTCGTCGCGGCGATGATGCTTGAGCGCGCGCCCGAGGATCTCCTCGGAGGCGCCCGCCGCGTAAACATTCGCGGTATCGAGGAAGTTGCCGCCGACCTCGACGAACTTGTCGATGATCTTGCGCGATTCCTCTTCGCTGCTCTCGCGGCCGAAGGTCATACATCCGAGCGACAACTCCGACACTTTCAAACCGGTTGCGCCGAGCCTGCGGTATTCCATCGAGAGCCTCCTCAAGGGAAATGCGAATGCGATGCGGGTAACCTCGCCACGCTAGCGAATCGAGCCTCCTGCCTGCAACTCCGGTCGTGCGCAGTGAAGCCATTGCGGCATTCGAAAAAGCCTATGACCTGCGCGGCGTCGAGGAGGCATCGGTATTGCTCCGTGAGCATCGAGGAGACGAAACAATGATCAGAGCAATCATCGTAGGACTCATCGCCGGATGGATGGCCGGCAAGATGATGCGCGGATACGGCTATGGCGCGGTCGCGGACATCCTGCTCGGCCTGGTAGGCGGCATCGTCGGCAGCATCATCTTCGGCATCGTCGGGCTGCACGCGTATCATGCGATCGGATCGATCCTGATCTCGACCATCGGCGCGATGCTGCTGGTGGCGGCCTCGCGGGTGATGCGCGACGAGTTCTGAGCGTTCACTTCCGAGGTCGGCTTGACACTCTGAGCCTCGCCCGTCATAGCTCTTCATTCAATGTCGTGGCGTTTGAGATGGATTGTTGTTGCGCCGGTCGTGCTGTTCGTGGCGCTCACCGTGGCGATGAGCAGTTGTGGCGGGAGTAGCGGATGCAACGGCTCATTTGATGCGTTCGGAAACTTTCAGGCAGGCGTCTGTCCCAGCCCAGGTCCTGGTCTTGGGTATCAACTCGAAACCATCGTGATTGGCGCCGGAACTCCGGTGCCGCCAACTCCGACCGCGGGGCCGACCGCAACCGGTCACCATGCGACGCCGACTCCCACCGGATTGATCGAGCCGACGCCGGTTCCGACCACGACGCCAACCTTCAAAGGAAGAACGGCGACGCCCACCCCAAGCCTGGTGCCGCAAGCGAATCCGACCACGATCGCGATGGGACAGCAGGCGATGTTCAACGCGGACGGGTTATATGTCAAAAACAAAAAAACCGTCGTCGCCGATCTCACGAACTCTAGTTCCACGTTGTGGACCTCCACCAATCAGAACGTCCTCGCACCGCCGCAACCTCCGCCGCTGGGTGGAATTTTTAACGCGGTCGGTCCCTCCGGCGGATGCGCCTGCGCGGGGGTCAGTTCCGGGGGTATCTCAGCGGATCCGATCAGCGTCGGCGTCGAGCCTACCCCGCTGGGAGGATGCCCGGTTTGTCCCACCATCGGTCCAACCGCAACTTCGACGCCGAGAGGTGGTGGCGCGGCTTTCATCCCGGCGGAAATCCGTGCGCCGCAGTCCGATACGGCGCGCGTCGGCGGCGTACTTCAATGGACCTTCCAGGCGGCCAGCCCAATCACGAGCGCGCTGCGGCCGTCATCAGATGGAAATCTCTACTTCCTGACGCTTGACGGCAACCTGCACGCTCTCAATGCCAAAGGGCGTGAGCTGTGGAGCCGCGGCGCCAGCGGCACCAGCCTCGCGGTCGCGTCGGACGAGACCATATACATGTTGGGGAACGACGGCTCGCTCGAGGCCCTATCGCCGATCGGCAAGCCGCTATGGAACCTGAAGGTCGCATCCGCGGCCGGCCCTCTCGCTGCATCCTCGACCGCGGTGTATTTGCAGGAAGACCGACAACTCTTCGCCATAACGTCCCCCGGCGTAACGCAGTGGCGCGCTACCGTAGCCGAGGAAATCAGTTCGGCTGCGATCGCCGAGGACGGCGCCGTCATCGTCGCGGCCAGCGGCGGTTCTGTCTATGCATTTGCGCCTGATGGGTCGCGTCGATGGAGCTTTACACCTCAAGCTGGTTCGTCCGGTCAGGTCGCGGTGCGAGGCAACCTCGTCTACGTCGGCTCCAATAGTGGACGCCTCTATGCGCTCGATGCTGCCAATGGCGCCACGCAATGGACCTACGACACCGCGGCCGCCATCGCGGGCGGACCGGTGCTCAATGCCGCCGGACCGATTTTCTTCGGCTCCGATGCCATCTACGCGGTAAACGTCGACGGTTCGCTGGCGTGGAGCAAAGCGCTCGTCAAACCACCGTCGCACCCGCTGGCATCTGACGGCGAAGGTGGTGTGTTGACTCCGCTTGACGATGATATCGCCGCGATGCTGAATTCCGATGGCTCAGTCCGATGGGCCACGCGAAGCTTCGGCGCGTTCGAGCGCGCGACGGTTTCGCCGTCAGGGGTCCTCTACGTCGCGCGGCAAGGAACCATCTACGCGGTGAAGTAGGCTCGTCTCCGCAGGTCGCCAGCTCTTGACTGGATGCCATCAATTGGCGTTTCTATAGACGCTAACTACCGGTGGACGGTTTCCGGGGACTTAATGACGGCCAGGGACGGAAAACGGGGGATCTTCGCGCTCCTCTCCTTTGCGGGCGCCAGCCTGCTGCGACGCAATAAGCGCCGCACCACCCTCACAATGCTCGCGGTGGCATCGGCGACGCTGGTGTTCTGCATCGTGATGGTGCTGCCCTACATCACCAGGGGGATTGCCGCGAGCGCCGATACTTCGCCGCGTCTCGTGGTGATGAATAAGTCCGCCATGCGCTATGGACTTCCCGAGGCGTACTCCCAAAAGATCGAGGCGATGCACGACGTTGTCGCGGTGAATCGGATGACCTGGTTTGCCGGAATCTACCACGATCCCAGGCAGCAGTTTTCCAGCGTCGCGATCGATCCCGACACCCTGGCTGAGATGTGGCCCGAAAACGGTTTCAGCGCTGAGACCCTCGCGGGTCTTAAGGCCCATCGCAACGGCGCGGTCGTCGGGTCCGCCACGATGCATCGCTTCGGCTGGAAGGTCGGTCAGAACGTAATCCTGCGCAGCCAGATCTATCCGGTCACCCTGCCCTTCACCATCGTCGGCAGCTATAGCGGCGGGACCGACCCTTCGGTTTTCATGTTCCGGCGTGACTACCTGGAAGAGGCGCTCCACGACTCGATGCGGGTTGACATGATGTGGGTACGGCTGGCGAATTCACGGGTTGCCAGCCGCGTCGCGGGCCAGATCGATTCGACCTTTCGCAATTCTCCCGCCGAGACAGAAACGGACACCGAAAAAGCCTTCCTCACCACCTTCCTGGTGCGCTTTCAGTCGCTGGGACGTATCGTACAGGCAATCGGACTTTGCGCCGTGTTCGCCATCGCGCTGGCAGTCCTCAATGGAGCCTCAATGACGCTGCGCGAGCGGCGCGGCGAGATCGCGGTGCTCAGGACGGTAGGATTTATCAACCCCCAGATCATCGCGATGTTGATGACTGAGGCTCTCACCACGGCGCTAATGGGCGGGATTGCCGGTGCGGCGGCGGCCGCGCTGATTCTGGACCTGGTGCGTGGCGAAGTGCCGGCGCTGGGTCCGGCGCTCAGCCGTGGCATGCCCTTTCCGATCATCCTCGGCGGCATCGTGATGGCACTCATCATCGGCGCACTGTCGGCGCTTGCTCCGACGCTGGTGGCGCTGCGCACCCCGGTCTACCAGTCACTGCGCGAGGTGACCTAGGCCCGCGACATCTTGATCTTCTCGGCCCTGCACGTCTGAATGGAAGATATGCCTGCGATCGACATCATCAAGCGACGGCTGAAAGAAGACCGAATCCCTGAAACTCCCGAAGACTTCGGCGCCAAGAAAAAGCGTCCGCGCGAAGTTGCCTTCATGGACGTCAACCTGTGCTTTCCATGCGGCAAGTGCCCGGAGTTCTGCCCGGTCCAATGCATCGAGTATCTCAAGGCCGGTTCGGTGCCGAATCGCGGCGTGCAGCCGGTTCAGGATCGCTTCCAGGAATGCATCGGATGCTACATCTGCGTCGAGGTCTGCGCCCTACTGACTGACTATGATGCCGTCAGGATGTATGACACCAGCCTGGTCGAAGACGTGCTCGGGGTGAAAGTGGGCGATACGCCACCTGCGGAGCCTGAGCCGGCCAAACCCTACGAGGAATTTTTCTCCGAGGGCGGGCAATATCGGCACCTCGGCAAGGGTTCACGCATCCGCGAGAAAATGACCGCCGAGGAGCGCGCGCTTTTTAATCGCGAAAAGGTGCGCGGTTGAGAAAACCCTAACCCCTTCCCGCACCGGAAGGTGCTCGGGGTTAGGTCTGATGCTCCGAGCGCGTCCATGGATTCGAGGAGTTGCCATCGATGACAAGGGTCGCGCCGGTCGTAAAGCTCGAGGCCGGCCCCGCGAAATAAAGCGCCGCACCGACGCATTCCTCCGGCTCGCCACCGCGTTCGAGCGAGAAGTTCTCTTTCGCGCGCGCGCGGAAGTCGTCGTTGAACCATCCCTTGCTGATGTCGGTGCGAAACGGCCCGGGGATGATGCAGTTGACGCGAACCTTCGGGCCGTACTCCTGCGCCTGCGCGACGGTGAGTGCGTTGACTCCGGCCTTCGCCGCGGAATACGGCGCGGTATGCGCACCCGGTCGAATCGATCCGGTCGACGAAACATTGATAACAGAGCCGCCCTCGCCCGCAACCATCCGCGTGGCGAACAGCGCGGTTAAACGGAACGGTCCCTTCAGGTTGACGGCGATGACCTTATCGAAAAGATCCTCGCTGGTTTCGAGCAGCGAGGGCGCGAGCGGCGACAGGCCGGCATTGTTGATGAGCACGTCGCAGCGTCCCCACTTCTTATAGACTTCTTCGCACAGGCGATCGCAGTCTTCCCATTTGCCGACATGGACCGCATGCGCGGAACCATCGCTGCCGAGCTTGCGGATTTCCTTGACGGTGTCTTCGCAGGATTCGATTTTGCGGCTGGCGACTGCCACCTTCGCGCCGCATTCAGCGAACGCCAGCGACATCGCGTGCCCGATGCCGCGGCTACCGCCGGTTATGGTGACGACTTTGCCCGTGAAATCGTAAAATTTGGAAATCGTACTCAATGGTGTTCACCTCACGTTCGATCTCATCGATGTAACGCAAGGCAGGCCTCCCGCGCTAGAGGCACCTTTGTTCGGGTAGTGGCGCTTCGCAGAGTGCCCGCAAAAGATATCCTGATCCCTCGTAGGGGGTCGTTCGCGAACAATCCTCTACGATGTCGCAAATCGCGCAAATTATTCCAAAATCGAGATCCGGCACTCATAAGATCGCTTCGATGAAGTTGGGGCCCGGCTCCTTCAGCGCGCGCTCCAGTTGCTTCACCAGATCATCGGCAGTCTCGACGCGTACGCCCGGAACGCCGAAGCCTTTGGCGAGCTGAGCCCATCCGATTTCCGGAGGTTGCAGCATCGTCAGGCTTCGTGTTTTGCGGCCCATCTCGACGCTGCCCGCGCGCGCCGCTTCCATCTGAAGGATTCGATACGCGCGATTGGAGCACAGGATGGTGGTGACATTGAGTTGTTCGCGCGCCTGCGTCCACAACGCCTGCACCGTGTACATCCCACTGCCATCCGCTTGAAACCCGATGACGCGTCGATCGGGGCACGCAATCGCGGCGCCGGTCGCGCACGGAAAGCCCTGCCCGATCGCGCCGCCAGTCAGTGCGAGGCTCGTATGAGGCAGCGCTCCAGCCGCCATTCCTCCGTAGGGACCTCCCGACGTCGCGCTTTCATCCATGATTATGGCGCCCTCGGGTTGCAGCGCGGCGAGCGCAGCGCCGAGGCTGACGATATCGAGTTTGCCGGTCGGAGGCGCGGGGCGCTTCGCCGCCGGAATCGAAACTGACTTCGGCGCGCCAAGCGCGTCGGCCAGCGCTTCGAGCGCGCCCGCCACGTCGTCCTCGACACGCGCGAGAGTTTCCTCGGCGCATCCTTCTGGAATCAAGCTGCTTGGTAAACCTTGATAGCCGAAGAACGCGACCGGAGATATCGCACCTGCGAGGATGAGATTTTGCGTGCCCTTCAGAGCCTCGAGTGCCTGCTCAGGGAAGTATGGCAATCGCGCTGGGTTAGGGATTCCCGCGCCGCGCTCGATGCGCGCGGTGAAGGTTTCCGTCATCAGCTTGCATCCCGACGCCTCGGCAACACGCGCCGCCGATTTCAGTCCCGCGACACTCAAAGCATGACCGCCGAGCAGGATCGTCGTTGGCTGCTTCGCGCGGAGAACTTTCGCGATGTTGTCGATGGTGCCACCCGACACCTTCGCACGCGGCGCCACCATGCGTGGCTTGGCGGCGTCGCCCGCGGGATCCCATTGACAATCGCTCGGTACGATCAGGGTCGCGACTTTGCCCGGAGGCGTGAGCGATGCGGCGATTGCATCAGCCATGTCGCCGGCGAGCACCTGCGGCGATTTGACTTGGCGCACCCACCCCGACATCGGCGAGGCCAGCGAAACGATATCGCTGGTGAGCGGCGCGTCGGCGGCGAGATGCCAGGTGGCCTGGTCGCCGATCACATTGACAATCGGCGTGTTGGCGCGGCGCGCATTGTGTAGATTCGCCAGCCCATTGGCGAGGCCGGGCCCGAGGTGCAGCAGCGTCATCGCGGGCTTGCCCGTCATCCGCGCGTAGCCATCTGCGGCGCCGGTGCAAACTCCCTCGAACAGCGCCAACACCGCGCGCATTCCCTCGATGGAATCCAGCGCGGCAACCAGCGGCATCTCGGTGGTGCCGGGATTGGCGAAACAGGTGTCAACGCCGGCCGCGACGGCGGTACGAATGAGAGCCTCGGCGCCGTTCATCGCGCTTCGCTCCGCGTCCAGTCCGAGCCGAGCGCGACGCGCCGGACCGAATCAGTGTCGCTGCCCTGATGGCCCACCTTATGCGCAGGAGCGGGCGCCTCGACCACGCGATTCGACAAACGGCCGAGTCCGGTGACTTCCACCTCGACCAGATCGCCGAGATTCATCGGACGCGAATTCTTCGGTGTGCCCGACAGGATGATGTCGCCAGGAAGCAGGGTTATGTATCTCGACAGATCGGCGATGATGTAGTCGATCGGAAAAATCATTTCCGCGATCGCGCCTTCCTGCACCATTTTGCCGTTGATGTATGTGCGCAGCGTCGCTTCTCGGATGTCCACGCCGCTGATGATGCCGGGGCCAATCGGGCAGAAGCCATCCTGACCCTTCACCCGCAGCATGGAGCCCGCATCGGTATCGCGATAGTCCTGGCATCCGACGTCGTTAGCCGGCGCGAAACCCGCGATGTAGTCCCACGCCTCCTCGCGTCCGACATTGCGGCACGGCTTGCCGATAATCACGCCCACTTCGCCCTCGTAGTTGAGGTACTTGGTGCCGGCGGGTCGGCATAAACTTCCGCGATGCGAATTGAGCGCGGTGCACGGCTTCTGAAAGTAAGTCGGCGTGTCGAGCATCGGCGCCTTGAACTCGACGCGGCGCGAATCGTAGTTCAGATGGATGCACAGAATCTTGGTCGGATCGCAGGGCGGCAAATAGGTCGCCTCGGCATCCGCGATCGATCGGCTGTCGCCGAACACCAGCCGGTCACCCTCAGGCCGCACCCACTTCGGTTGCCCTTCATGCAGCACGCGCCGCCATTCTTGTCTCGGTCCGTCAAGGACGCTCATGATTTCCTCCGCTTGAGTATCTCGGTCGAATAGTCGGTCCCGCGCAATGAATAGTCAAACTGTGCGGATGATGCGAACCTGTTTGCTCAGGATTCGATGCGGAACCTTCGCCCATTGATGTTCGCGGTGATGCTGGTGGCCTTGTTCGCCATCGGAGGCGCGCTCGCGCTGCTCTACCAGTGGTATCGAGGCTGGACCATCACCTCGCCGTTTTTCGTCACGGCCGCCGACAACGCCGCGCCAGCGAAACCTGCATTGCCGGCCGCCGACGTGCTCGCGGCAAGTCGACTGGCGGTCGGCCCGATCGTTCCCTCGCCTCAGCCGACCGCACCATCGATGTCGAATCAATTGGGACAGCAACCGGCCACGCCGGCTGCACTGCCGAGCAGCAACAACGCTTTGGTTCTCAACCAGGTCAGGCCTCCCGCGCCGATGCCATTGCCAGAGGGAAACGAACTGACTATGCCGCGACTGCAGCCATCGCAGTCGGCGGACAAACTCCCGGCCATCGGCGACCAGGGCCAGACCATCTGGGTTCCGCGCGCGATCGAAGGATGTTGGGAGGGCAGCGGTGACGCGAGCCTGCAATATCTCGGCGGATGCCCCAACATGACGTCGGGCCAGACCACACCCATCAGGTTGAGATGGTGCTTTCGGCGCATGGGCAATGAGCCACTTCGCCTGATCATGGCGCGGGGAGCATATGGCAGGCGCGTTGCACAACGATGGAGCGTTACCGGCGCCGCGGGCCAGAGCATCCAGTTTAAGGAAACGATCAGCTACAAGACGATGATGTTCCTGCACGTTGTAGACGTCGGCGATTGGAACTGCCGCATCACCGCTGATGAAAAACTCTCCTGCGAGGAACACGAGCTCGCGCGATGCGGCCCCGGTCCGTGGATGCAACCGCCATGGTTTCGCGGCAGTGGGTGGGTCACGGCGCGGCGCGCAAGCGGCGGGAACCTCGGGAAGACCGCGGCCTCCGAGCCTTAGGCTCCATTCGAGCCGTCGCAGAGCGGTATGGGACTACAACATTCGGGGCGGTTTCATCCCGCTGCCGAGCGTCGAACTGAAAACTTCCGCCAACTTTTCCACCGTCCATGGTCCCTCGCCGACCAGCACCCGATCGGTGACCAAATGCGTGTAGCGCGTGACCCGATAGCCCATCGCGCCGAAGGCCTGTCCTGTGATGTTCTTCGCGTCGTCGCTCGCTAGGAAGGCTACCATCGGTGCGACGTTAGCGGGATCCATCGGCGTGCCGGCGACATTGTCGCTCTGGCGAAAATTCCCCCCGGGCATGCGCCCTTGCGGAATCGAATCGGTCATGCGGGTCGAGGCGCCGGGCATGATCGCATTGACCGTGATGCCGTACTTCGCGAGCGCGTTCGCACTGCTCCAGGTGAGCCCGAGAATTGCGGCTTTCGCGGCGCCATAGTTGGGCTGGCCGGGTGCACCGAGCGCGGCGCCGGAAGAAAAATTGATGATCCGGCCCGTCTTGCGCTCGCGCATATGAGCCGACGCCGGACGCATCGTGCAGTAATGCCCTTTGAGATGGACCCGGATGACCTCGTCCCATTCTTCCTCGCTCATGTTGAAGATCATCCGATCGCGCAGGATGCCGGCGACGTTGACCAGAATATCGAGTTGCCCGAATTCCTTGATTGCCTGATCGACGAGCGCCTCGCCGCCGGCGACCGTCGCGATATCCTGCCCATTGGCAGCCGCGCGCCCACCTGCGGCTTTAATCTCGCTGACCACCTCGTTGGCCGGCGTCGAGGCTTCCCTTTTGCCGTCAACCGTCACGCCAAGATCATTAACAATCACCGCGGCGCCCTGCGCTGCGAGCAACTTCGCCACGCCACGACCGATGCCACGTCCACTGCCGGTGACCGCTGCAACTTTGCCGTCGAGCTTGCCCATGATGGTTCCCCTATCGCCTCGCGAGGATGATCTCCTCCTATCTTTAGCGCAGTCGATCGCGGATCGTCAAAATCGTCGAAGAATCAATCACAAGGGCAGAGTGACATGACGGCGCTGCAGACGATTCGCAGCCATTCACAGCGCGAGGCCGAGTTTGCGACGCTTCTCGTCCTTAGTTGATTCTATGCTTGCGTGCTCCTTGCCAAGGATGCCATCGACGAGGCGACTCGCGCGATCCTTCAGCGACAGCGCGTGCGCGAGCTGATAGTTGCGCGCACCCGACGCGAGATAGAAGCGCTCGTAGAGCTCGTTGCGGCTCGCCAGCGCGGTGCCGACGAAATCCCACGCGAGGCGAAACACGCGCGCACGTTCTTCGGCCTCGACGCCTTTGGCTCCGCGGAGAAACTGATCGATGAGCGGACGCAGGCTGCGATCGTCGAGCTGCGCGCGCGTCGGCGCGGCGAGCAGATTGTGCGAACCAATGAGCGTGATGATCTCCGCAACGCGCGGAAACCAGGTCGGCAGGATCGCGCGCAATGATGCGAGCGGGCCGCCATGCGGAAACCACACGCCGTTGCCCCATTCAAAAGCCTGATCCTCGGCGGCGCGGACCGCGGCGCGGGTCAGTTCCGCATAAACCGAAATCTCCCCGAGCATCTGTTTGGTCGCGGGTGAGACGTCGTTGATGATTTCGGCCATCCGCATCGCGAGGCCGTAGGCAAACTCCAGCTTGGTCTGCGCACGAATCATCGTCTGCTGCATGACGTTCGGATACCAGCCGGTCGTCATCACGGAGTTGTAGGCGTCGCGATTCGCATTGATGAAGACGCGGTCGCGCGGCACCTCGACGTCGTCGAAAATCACGAACGCATCCTGCTCGTCGAAGCGGCTGGAGAGCGGATGGTCGAATAAATTCTTTTTCGTGGCGCAGCTATCGCGGCAGAGGAACTTCAGCCCCGGGGTTCCCATCGGAATGCAGAATGAAAGCCCGTAAGCGTCAGCCCCTTCGGGCAGCGGCATCGCGGGATAGACCGCGAGCTCATCCGCAAACGGCGCCAGCGTAGCGAGGATACGCGCGCCTCGCACGATGATGCCGTGATCGGTGTCGGCGACCTTGTGCAGCGCGACATCGTTTCCGGGCGCAGGCGCGTCGCCTTGCGACTTGTCGATGGTCGGCTGAACGATGGTGTGCGTCAGCGAGATGTCTTTGCGTGCGAGGAACTTCTGATACGCAACCAGATTCGCGGCGCCACGATCGTTGTTGTAGGCCGCCCACTCGTCGGCTCGTCCGGCAAATCCCGCATAGGTCACATTCATGTAGTCCGGCGTGCGCCCCATCAGGCCTACGGTGAACTCGGAAATGCGCTGGAGGCATTGATGGCGTTTTTCGAGATCCTCACGCGAGCGGGGAATCATATGGCTGCGGTTGATGGGCTCGCCGGTTTCGGGATCGGGCATCAGGCAGTCTTCACGGGCCTCATGTTGAAGATCAAAAACCTGCGCGAGGGTTTCCGCCGCCCCCGCGAATGACGGATGCGATGCGACATCGCTAACCTTGTCATCGCCAACCCAAATCTCGCGCGAGGTCTTCAACCCCGCGAGAAATTCCTTTCCGGTTCGTGCTCCCATGATTCCATCCTTGTGCTATTCGCAGTTGAGTGCCCGTTCTATCCGAGCGTGATTACTACCCGGGAATCGCGGACCTCGACTTCCGTTGACTTACGCTTCATAAGAGATAAGGACAACCCGAGAAACCTGATAAGGAGCGGCGAACGTGGCGGAGCTAGCTTATTCCAGTGCGATTGCAATCGCGAGAAAAATTCGGCGCAAAGAGATCTCGAGCAAAGAAGCCCTGGACTATTTCCTCGGGCGTGTCGAAGCACTCGATAAGCCTATTAACAGCGTCGTGACCATCGACGCCGACCGCGCGCGCCGTGAGGCCGACGCCGCCGATGCCGCGCTCGCTCGCGGCGAAGTGCGGGGACTTTTGCACGGCGTTCCGATGACCATCAAGGACTCGTTCCAGACCAAAGGAATGCGCACCACCTCGGGCGCTCCAGAGTTATCGGGATTCATCCCGCAAGAAGACGCGTGGCCGGTAGCGCGGCTGCGCGAAGCCGGAGCTATCATCTTCGGTAAGACTAACCTTCCTATCTATGCGGGCGACTTGCAGAGCTACAACGAGGTGTTCGGTACGACGAACAATCCTTACGATCTGTCGCGAACTCCCGGTGGATCATCGGGAGGCTCGGGCGCCGCGCTCGCATGCGGTTTTACGCCGCTGGAACTAGGTAGCGACATCGGCGGATCGATTCGCTTGCCCTCGCATATGTCAGGTGTGGTTGGGCATAAGCCGAGCTATGGGATCGTACCCGCGCACGGCCAGATCCCAGGGCCCCCGGGAACGTTGACCTTGGCCGATCTGGCAGTGGCTGGCCCGATGGCGCGCAGCGTTGACGACCTCAAACTCGGCCTCGATATCATGGCTGGACCCAATCGATGGGAGCATCCGGGATGGAAATTGAAACTGCCCGCGGCGCGTTCCCGCACCCTCAAAGGCTATCGCATCGCCGCCTGGTTTGATGATCCTCGTTGCCGGGTCGAGCCGGAGTCTCGTGACCTGCTGGAGAAGGCCGCGCGCAGGCTCGCTGACGAAGGTGTACAGGTTGATTATGAGGCTCGTCCTGCCTTCACCCTAGAAAAGGTGGTCGATACCTTCTTCGCGCTCCTGCAGGCTGCCCTCGCGGGAGGAGTGGAGCGCGACCGCCTCGACGACTACGCCGCCACTGCGGGTGACACGCCCGCGGCTCGCACCCGGCGCCTGCTGGCGATGCGGCATCGGGAATGGCTTAGCTACAACGAGCGGCGGCTGCAGATGCGCAAACGCTGGGAAGAATTTTTCGCCAACTGGGACGCTATTCTGCTGCCGGTGATGCCCTGCCCTGCTATTGCCCATGATCACTCTGAGCCTATGTCGAGCCGCACTGTGATGGTCGGTGGCGAGCAGCGCTCCTACTGGGATCTGACCGCGTGGATGGCGCCGGCCGGCGCCTGCTACTTGCCGGTGACGGTAGTTCCTATCGGCCTGAGTAATGGACTTCCAGTTGGCATCCAGATTGTCGGTCCCTACCTTGGAGATCGAACGACTCTTGATGTAGGCAAGCATCTCCTCGCTCTCATGGGAGGGTGTCCACGGCCACCGGGCTTCTAGAAATAGACTACCGGACTGAGCGATAGATACGCGCAGAGCCGTTCAGCGCCGCGAGGGTTAAGGCAAGATATAGCGCAAGACTATTGCGTCGGAGTGTTTTCCAGGTACCTTTCGCCCATCCGAGATGGGAGCTATATTCGTTGACCAGAAACGCGGCTCGGCACGAGCTATCACCTAAGGAGACGAGATTGGACCTAAACAACATTATCAGTGAATTGAAGACGGAGAGAGATCGGATCGGCAGAGCTATCGCCGCCCTTCTCGATGACGCCAAGGTCGCGGTTGCCGCTACCACGCGAAGGGTAACCGGCGCGCCTACCGCGAAACGAGGCAAAGGCCTCACGGCGGCGGGCCGAAAGCGTCTCTCGGAAGCGATGAAGCGGCGCTGGGCCGAACGTCGCGGCAAGACTGGCGCCGCGCCCAAGACTGGAACCGCCAAAGCCCGCGCGCCGCGTGGAGGAAAAGGCATCACTCCTGCGGGCAGGAAGAAGCTTTCCGAAGCGATGAAGCGGCGCTGGGCCGAACGAAAGAAAAAGGCCTCTTAGTTCGTAACCTTCACGGGATTCACTTCTGGCGGGCGCAACAATCGGTTGTCCCTCGGCCCGACATCAAAGCGAATCCGTCTTTTCTCGGAAGTCTCACGATGGCCATGCCGGTTGCGCGCCTCGCCGGCCAGGCTTTCGTGAGCAACAGCAAAAACACTTAGCTCTTCTCCAGTCACCTTGGGAAGAACTAGGAAACTGATGCCGACGATGGCCTTGTTCGCTGGACAGCTTCCGCGGCCACAAGCGCTGGTTTTTCCACGCTCGGACCGGCAACGGCTCGCCTGCCAAACCAGGACCACAAGATCGGCGACAGGATTGCACTCATCAGGAAGCACACCAACAGCACCACTCCCATCCCGAAGCCGACATAGCCGATGTAAAGAGGTACTGGCGCGAGGATCATGCATCCGAAGATCAAGGCGCCGTTGGAAACGACCAGTGCGCGGCGAATGTTTACATACGCGCGAATCAAGGACTCCTTGAAGTCTCCCAGCGTCCGATACTCCTCGCGGACACGGAACAACAGATAGACCTCCGAGTCGATGCCGACGCCGCTGGCAATCGCGAGCGCTGCAACCGTATTCGAATTGAGCTCGATCCCGCACAGCACCATGATGCCGAGAGCGATGACGGATCCCATCGCGAGCGGCACGAGCAGAAGCAGGGCGAGAGAAATCGAACCTATTGCGGGAATGGCGAGCAGCGCGGTGCCAACAAGTCCCAGCGCTACGCTCACAGCCATCCAGTATTTGATATTTCGATTGAATGCCTGGGCGATTCCGACCGCTCCTCCCGCAACACTGACCGTTACCGGTAAGCCCGCGAACAGTGCGTCCGCACGACGGGTAGTGTCAGCCATCAGCCGGCTGACTACGCGAGGATCGGTAGTGCTGACATACGCGATCACCACGGTGGCGCTGTAGTCTTCGTTGAAGAGCCAATCGAAAACACCCGGCTCCTCATTGGACATGCCCATGATCGCCTCGCCGAGCGATTGATGGGTATCCTGCACGACGAAGAACTTAGGGTCGTCGCCATTGACAAACTGATGCCGGAGCTTCAGTGGGAAGGCCAGATCGCTGACGGTTCCAACATTGGGCAGGGCGCGCAGGTACGCGGCCAGAGAATCGACCGCGCGCAGGACCGCCGGCGTCTCGAGAACTTTGTCGTGTTCCCGGCGGGCCTCCGCCAGCACGATCATCGGATACACTCCGCCGAACCGCGTCGTGATCTCTTTTTCCATCTGGTAGATGTTGCTGCGGTTCCAGGAGTGGGTGAGATAGTTGTGGATGGCGAAGGTATTGTTCTGCCCGACCGGCGCTTTCGCCACTACCCAGCCCAGACCTCCGGTGAGCGCCGCGAACAGGATTATGACTCCAGCGCCTACTGTTCGGTTGCTAATCAATTCGCGGACGCTGGCCGCGAGGAAGCGATCGAAGGAACCATGTTTCTCGAGCTTGATTCTCGCTCCGGTGCGCTTCAGCTCACTCAGGGCGATGGAGCTGAGGGCGGGGATCATCATGAGGAATTCGTCGAGCGTCAGTGACAAGAGGCCTAGCGCGGTCACGATCCCGAGGGCGCGCACGTTCTCGAAAGGAATGAATGCCATGACCGCGAATGGGATGACGTCGCACAAGAGCGATACCAGCATCGGACGAAGCCGCGAGACAAAGGTGCTCACGATGGCATCTTCGGCATTTTGCAGGCGCGGATATTCCTCGAAGAAGAACCGGCTAAGGAACTGCACCGAATGACAAGCGCCCGCAGCCACGACGATGAATGGCGCGAGCAGCGCCGCAGCAGAGAACAGCGTCGCGCCGAAGAATAACCGGTAGAGGCCGAATCCCATCAGCGCTCCCAGCAGCGCGACTCGCAGTGGCAGCAGAACACCGCTAAAGGTCCGGAAGCCATACCAGAGGATCGCGGCAATGGTCAGGATGAAGGCCGCGAACGCGAGGGCCACGAAGCGAAGACCAACGCTGTTCACCCATCCAATCAGGATCGGCGTGCCCGCCGCACGGATGGTTATCCCGGGGCGTTCGTACTTCTGAATGATTTGCGAGACCGCATGATAAATGGCGATCGGTTCGGTGATATCCACCTCGACGCGAGCACCCTTGGGTTGTTCGGAACGGAAGCTCGCCATGATTAGCGAGGCCTTACCGTCCTTGGAGACCAGGACCCCATTAAGAAGCGGATTGTCTCTCGCCCCAGCCTCGATCTCCTTCGCATCGGCCGCAGTCTTCGGAAACTGAGGCATCAGCGGCGTGATAAGCATGGTGGCGTCGGCATCAGCGCCATTCAGAAAGGCATACTTCTCGGAATCCAAAGTGGCCAGCGATCTGACGGTGTAGGGAATGACACCTTTCACCAGGTACAAATCATGGGTGATGTGCTTGATCGTACTGAGGTTGTCGACGGTGTAGATGCTGCCTCGATCGGCAACGATTTCGATACTCACCGAATCGCCGCCGCCGAATAGCTGGGTGATTTTGCCGTTCAATTTTACAAACGGATCCGTGGCGGGCGGCCAGGCGTTTGGATCGTCGCGCAGGTGCAGGCCGGCGACGGCCCAAAGACAGATCGCGGCAACCACGATCTGAAACGAAAGGCCGGCGGCCTTATGCCGCATAAAAAAGCGCGCCAGCCGAGCCAGTCGAAGGTCAATGCCTCGATATCTCAGCGGATCGCTATTTCTTCGATCGCTCTTACGAACCATCTTGGCCAATGCCCTATCCGAACTCAGTCAAACTCTTCGACACGCTAACTATCGCAACAGCTCGTTTAGGGTTTTGGGTTCGCGATACAGGGTGTTGTCGGTGAAGATGGCGCGTGGCAGGTCGGCATTGAAACCACCGTCGGTCACAAACGCATCGGAGGAAAAACCGGTATCGAAATCCTGCACACTCATCATGCCCCATGACTGATACCAATCGGGCGCAGGCGGTCCGGAAGGGGTGCCGAGGTGAAGCCTGGTTCCGGTCATCATTGATTTCTCGGTGCTGCGGACGACTTTTCCGCTGTCATCAAAGGCATCGTCGTAAAAGTAGTTCATTTCCTGCAATCCGCATTTGTACAGACGCTTGGAATACCACCAGCTGACACCGGGCTTGGGAGTTATCTCGATGATGACCGCCACGTCGCCCGCGCCGTCGACGCGTTTGACGTCGGGTAAGTAGTCGGGCCGATATTGCGGCTTCTTCGGGTCGGGATTGTACAGCTCGAATCCTACGACCTTGTAGTTGAGCTCCGGCAGTGCCTGCGTATGCGAGACATCTTCGTAGCGATTGATCAGTCCGGGGAAGTACTGACTGGAAACCGCGCCCGCTAACCGCCGGACTTTCCGGACCGACGGCAGATACAAGGTATCCTGGGGCGCCAGCGCGGGATCGATGAAGGTGGTCGTGACGCCGCCCTCGCCCTTGACCTCGTCGGGCGCCACATAGGTCCAGATATATTTGCGAAGTACCTTGTCCTGATCGCCGGAGGAAATGTATTCGTAGCCCTTTTTCATTGACATGTCGGAATAGGCTTCGATCATGTCAGTTTGGCCGCGCACCGAACCGTCAGGGCGGTAGATCCTGATAACCAGGCTATCCCAATAGTTCTTGGCATAGGGCGCGTACTCATTTTCGGCATAGCATCGATTGACCAGGTCGGAGCCGGAAAGATTGGAACGTTGATCGATGGGCACCTCCCACGGCGCCGGCATGCCGGGTTGCGTCCACTGCGCGTAATAGGCTGGCCCGGTCGCGCGATAGCGATCTTCCATCCATGGTTTTGGCGTCCAGGTCATCGATTGATCGCCCCACTTGACGACATAAGTGCCGGGATCTTTCCCGGGAGTGATGCTGTAGGGCTTGCCAGCAATCATCTTGGGGGGTGCGATATCGCCGTTGCTGACCGGAGCGGAGGCCTGGGCGTTCGCCCGGGTTACGCCCGCCATCATCATAAGCGCGATCCAGAACACTTGGAGATATCGCATGTACTACCTCGCCTTTGCTTGAACCCAATCCGGACAGGTTCACGGGCTGTCTAGAACAGCACTCGTGAGAGATTGAAGTAAACATTGGACGCGTTCGTATACTCACCGTAGGGCGTCTGCTTGCTGCCGGCGAAAATGTTGAATCCCAGCGCGATTTTGGTTTGATCATTGATGGTGTATGCGATCTGGGGCTGGATCCACCAATCATGAAACTGCAACTCGTAGAGAGTGAAGAACGAGGTATCGATGTAGTCGCCGGCGCGCCAGGTTTTGTCGAGATACATCGTGAGCAAGCTGTAGTATGCGCCACGCATTCCCGCCTTGCTGCCGAAGAAACCCAGCCCCTCGAACTCATGCTGATCGGCGCCGCAAGTCGGACAGTGGATCTTGTTGACGACATCGTCGTGCCAATACTGAAAGCTCGCGAAAATAGGACGCTCCAGTTGCTTGGTCAAAAGATACTTGTCGAGCCCCATCAGGAGCCCCCAGTGGTCAGCATTAACCGGATTTCCCACGATACCTTCGTAGTACCGATCGCCGACCGTCAGCGCCGTCTCGCCCCGGATGACGGTGCCTTCCAGGACATCGGGCACATCCTGCAATTCGTAATCGAAGGAAGCCCCCGCGATATGAACCCGTCGCGGTTGTTCATTCACGGAGGTCGCGGTCGAGAAATTCCCGGTGTTCGGAAACTGGATCATGTAGGCGGTCCAGCCGTAAACGTAGTTCAGGGTGTAATGAACATTGCCCACCTCGTCGCTCCATCGGGCGGCATAGATGCCGTTGCTGGGCGCGGCTGACGGCTGATGGTAATCGACGGGGATCTTAAAGCCGAAGAGTCCGTTTTCCTCGTTGTTAAACAAGGCCACAATATTGGGAGTGAAATCTTGGTAGCCTCCCTGGTAAGGAAGCCCGCCTTTGAGCGGCAGCCCTGGATAGTAATATGGAAGATACTTGGGCTCGTAGATGAACTGGAAGGTACCGGTCGGGGTTATCTGGTAGTTCGCGTTGAGAGCCCAGGTGGGGATTTTGTTGTATTGCTCATCGAAATTGGTCGGATTGCTTAGATTGAAGGGATTGAGGATGTCGAGCATGTAGACCCCATCCGATTTTCCCCACGAAATGATCTGCCTGCCGACCCGAATGAAAAAGTTTTTCGGCAGCACATCGACATAATACTCGCGCAGCAGTGGGTCATATTGATCATCCATGCTGCCGTTGAGATTCTGCTGCCAATCCTGCGCCAAATAGGTTCGATATTGACCCTGGCCCCATCCGGTCAGGTCGTACGCCGTATCATAGAAAGGCCTGACCCGAAGGTTGAATTCGATGGGCACCCCTAAGGTGTATTTCTCGGGATCGGGCGCGTAATGGAGGTACAGACGGAGCTCATTGCGCTGGCGCATAACGCCGTCGCCATGTTTGGTGAAAAATGATTCCGTCTCGGTGCGAAACAAAGTTCGATCAACTTGTGGTAGGCGAAAATAGTCTTCGGTGTAATAGCTGAGACAGGCCTGGAACCCATCGGAGTCTTCGCAGGCGAAGCACCTCGAAACAGCGAACGACAGGATTACGAGGGGCATAAATAGAATCAAAAACGCGGTCGCATGCCGAACCGAGTTCGCCTGGTTCGCCGGTCGCTGCTCCGAAATTAGCCCTGGTCTTTGCCTCACCTGATCCCCTTTAGCGGTTCAATGCAATCGCAGCCCTGATGGTCGGAACGCAATAATTGATCCGAGGCAATCACGCCCAGCCGTTCGTCCTGTTCGATTCAGCGAGTGAATCGCAAATAGCAGGGATGAACGAAAGCGACTGTCTCGAAACATTGAAATTGATTGCAGTTTCGCCGCCTATCTCGCGAGGCACCCAACATTCGTGCGCACCAATACGTCCCGTCGCGTTCATATCCCGAAAGATGACGCGACTTCGGGACGCCATCTTTGCGCTCAATTTTTGTCGTAGCGCCGCGGCGGATAAGGTATCAAATCGTCGGGAAGATAGTGTCCTTCATTGCGCGTAGGGATCCCGAATCCCCGCTCGCGCGGCTGGACCGCGACCGGACCAGAACTACGGAATGGATTTTTTGAATGGAGCGGGCGACCGGGGTCGAACCGGCGACGTCCAGCTTGGGAACTCGCGTCCCCGATCTTCGCGAAAACCTCGCTACCATCGGTGGTTTGTGCCCTACCCTCGATCCCCAAGGGATTGTTTTTGTTCCCTTCACTTCCCATGACTTCCCGCCGTTTCCCCGCCGATTTTGGGTGTTCCTTGGGTAATTGCGTTTTCGAGCGCGTTCGATCGACTCACTGGCTTTTGTCGCCATTTCGAATACACGCGGAAGAGCATTTCGACGCTCTTGTGTCCTAGTTGATCCGCGATGTACTGCGGCTCGTAGCCAAGCTCGATCATAAGCCGCGCAAAGGTGTGTCGGCACTGGTAGATCGTGCGCGGCCTGACCTTCGCGCGCTGTAGAATTCGGCGCCAATTGCGCGCCCGGATGTTCGCGAGATCGATCGCGGTCCCCGTCTCTGACGCGAAAACCAAATCGCCCTTGAGTTGCGTGCGAGCGCGTTGATCGCGCAGCGCTTTGCGAACCGATTCGATCATGTCAACGTCGCGCGAGGAACCGGGTGTTTTCGGTTGGCCGCGCCCGTAGCGGCGACTTTCCGTCCATCGGACGAGTATCAAGCCGTGATCCCAGTCGATCGCGTCCCAGTGAAGCGCTAAAGCCTCGCCCGGGCGCATTCCGGTGTACAGAAGCACCGTCACAAACGAGCGCTCCCATCCTTCGGCAGCCTCGATGATCCTCCGCGTCTCGTCGAGGTCGAACGGATCGGCGTCATGAGTCGGCTCGCGGATGTTTTCGACGAAAAGCATCGGGTCGGTCGCAATCAGCCTTCGCCGATAGGCGGTCTTGAAAATGCTGCGCAAACGCTGGATCACCATGTTCACACGGCGGGCGGAGATTGGCGCGGGCGGAACCGGAGGCGCGGGTTGAACCTGCTTCGCTCGTTTCTTGAGTTTTATTTTCTTCGGCAACTTGGTTTTGGCGCGAACGTCGCCGATGAATCGATTGAGATGCCCGTCATCGATCGTGGAGAGCGGCATCGCAGCAATCGCATGCGGGGAAATGTGGACCTTCAGGAGGCAGTCGTAATCGTAGCGGCTCGACTTAGTGAGATTGGTTTTTTCGTCGAGCCATTTTTGAGCGAACTCGCTCAAGGTTAATTCCTTCGGTGCCTTCAATCCGAGCCGCTTGAGAACCCTCGAATTCGGGAACCGCTTCGCGAACTCGCTCTCGATCGTACCGGCGCGCAACGCCGACTCTAGGGCTTTCAGAGTGAGTTTCGCTTCGCGGCGATTGTCGCGGGTGTCGGTGAGATGCAGCCGCTGGGTCACAAATTCGCCATGCAGCGGGATATGCGCAATCGCGAGCCAGCCGAGATTTGGTTTTACGAACATCGCGCGAACTCCCCACGATTAAGACACTCTCGGAAAATTGCTCGTTGAATCATCACGCGACTGCCGACGATTCGGACACCATGCTCCGCTCGCAATCTGCCGAGGCGCTTCCACTCGTAAAGGGTTTTCGCTTTCAGGCCGCAAAGCGCTGCTGCTTGCGCGATGCTGATCAACTCCCAGTCGTCGTCGCCGGGCAAGTCGTTACGATGACAGATTAATTCGAATTCGGTATTACGCAGCGGTCGGATCAGCGCCTTTGTACAAGGGTCGTACAGAACTTCGCAAGAACACTTGACTGTTTTGGAAAAGGGCTTAGAAGTATCCATTGCAATTCACCTTGCAGCGAGGTTTCCGCGCGGCGACCGGCAAAGTCAATCTTTACGGCACCGCGCGGCTCGTTTTTTGCCGGTTTTTTCCCGTGTATTG
The DNA here is from genome assembly GCA_963761255.1 of uncultured delta proteobacterium. Classification (GTDB taxonomy): domain Bacteria; phylum Desulfobacterota; class Binatia; order Binatales; family Binataceae; genus DATGKG01. The sequence goes on along the minus strand of CAVXGH010000002.1, from coordinate 1,260,714 downwards.
CTTTCTTTTGCCCTCTGTTCCGTGAGGGTTGGCGGTCCAGCGAGCAACCAGCTACGGCTGATACCCCGGCCAGCAAGTTGTGGACAGGCGGGAAATCCCCTCTTTTTCAGAATTTCGTTCTGGCTTACAATCCAGCGACATGTTGTTTCGTCGTGACCGCGATCAGAAAACAATAGACGCACGCACCAGCGACATGCTCGAACGCATCGAGCGCATCGAAGCCGAACAGTCCGCGCTGCGTGCGGAAATCCAAGGTGAGAGGCGACTGAGATTTCTGACGGCGGAAGTCTTCGGAGCGGCGCACGCCGCGCCCTTCATCGGGAGCGCGTTCGAACACTTCGCCCAGGCGATGCGTGCGCCGCTGCCCCGCGGGCGCGCCGGAGGCCTCGCTCGCGCGCGTGGCGCGTGGCGATATTTCGATGGGACTTTCATGCCGGAGTCGGAGAAGAGAGAGGCGTACCGTTTGGACTACGAGCGTTTCGCTAGAGGCGGACGAGTCCGCGCGACGCTAGGCCTGCGCGGAACGGACGGGAGGTTTGTCTCGAATGAGCAAACGCGCGCTCAGAACAACGACTAAGACACCTCTCATAGATAGGCCCAAACGCAAGTATCCTTGTCCGCGCTGCGAGAGCAACGTGAAGGTGTTGCGTAGATTCCCAGCTAAGTCGGCGCGGGGCAGTCATGAAGAACATGTTGTTGGAGAGTGCGAGAAGTGTGCCGCGAGACTATGGCATCACGGCTCAAGTGATCGGGCACCTATGAACTGGTTTGAGGACTGGGAGAAAGACCAGCAGGGATGCCGATGCTAGCAATAGGGATCATGTGAACCTCAACCCGACCTCGGTTTTGATCGTCGCACTCTTAGCAGGGTTGGTCCTCGCTTTGTTCGTGAACCGGATTGATCGATTCGACGACGCTCGCAAAAAAAAGAACGCCGCTGCCTCCGAACCAATAGACAAATCGGGAGAGGGGTGTTTGGAAGCCATCGGAGGCTGCCTTTTCGCGACGTTCTCTTTGGGATTGCCAGTACTCTTAATCTTAGCGCTCCTGAAATATGTTTTCAGTTGCTGAGAGGATCGTGTCGTTCTATGGGAGCGTCCTTTCGGCAGGATCGATAATCGCTGGTTTCTGCGGTTTATTTCTGCTGTTCCGAATCCAACGTGAGGCCGATTTTCTGCGTCAGCCGGGAAAGCACCACTACCAGCAGCACTTTACCAGTTCGATGTTCTTAATCATTCTCGCGACCATTTGCGCCTTCGTTTTCGGCGTTTGGTTCCCGCTCCTCGGTCTGGCCGGTTCCCCTTGCCCACTACTGCACCCGCCGGTGATCGTCGGCGGTCTGATTGGTGCGAGTGTGCTGTTGGCCGCTTACGTCCTCGACGAACTTGTCCACTACGAGATATTGTTTCCGCCATCCCAGCGGCACAGGTCGTCCGATCCGGGACGTGCGCGGGGGCATCTTTCCGGAATAATCAAGCTTGATTCGCATGGCTTCTTCCGCAGCAAAGAACGTTACGTATGGGTCTCCGGGATTGTTGGAGCAGCGATTGGCGGATACGTTTCATACTGCTATCTATCCGGGTCATTTGCAGACAAATGGCCTATCGACAGAAACGTATCCGTCAAGTTGAGCGTTACAGCACAGGAGACGCAAGCGCCTAGACCGACGGCGATCGAGACCGCAACTGCGACATGGACTCCGACGGCGATTGCTCCAAAAAAAGCGCCACTCGGGCCCGGGTCCGCAGCCGCGTCGAGTCCGTAGTTCGCGAGAACCGGGTTAATTCTGAGGCGTTCCCTCGTATCTCAGAAACAAGTGAAGAGGGCGCGCGTGGACGCGCGCTCATTGGTCGCGTCCAGCGGCGCGCGGCAAGCCGCGCCACCGCTGCGCCGACCGCGCCGGAGCGCTTGGCACGGCTTCGCACGCTGCGCTGAACGCAGTTTGACCTTGCGCGGCGCTCAGGAATCTTACTCCAGATAGTGAAGAGGACACAGACAAATCCTCTGCGCCTAGTAACAACTGGTTGATCGACGAAACCAAAAAGGTTTGCGGGAGTCGTAATCTATGGCCGGAAAGCTGGCAGCGCAAAGCCCAAATCCAAAAGCGTGTGAACGCGGACGTGGGTAAGAATCCGCTCCCAGTCTTCTGGACCCATCCTGAAGGTCCAGTATTTAATCAATCCGCTTTCGTGGAGTCTTTGCCAGACCGGATCGTCGTACGTGGTGTCGCCCCGCGATAGGTTTAGGCACATTCGGCGAATATGCCACGCCAGCAAGTCCGCAATCTGAAGCGGCGGATTGCATTGGTCGTCGCGGTACTCAGGCTTTGTATTTTCGAAAAAAGACAAAAAGCGCACGTCGTCCATTTCGACGACTTTCATGAAGTTTACAAAGGCTTCCTCTAAGTTGACCGGATTGTCGATTCCGCAATCAAAAAGCACTTCCGTCTTCTCTGCTGAGCCGGTCAAAAGAGCCTGGGCTACTCGCAGCTTAAGCTCTTGTCCAAGGATTTTCTGAAACGACAGAAAATAGGGATTCTGGACCTTGGTTCCGAGATCGGAGATATCCTTGAGGGTCGCTGTGGGAAGAGCGCCAAGACGCCTAATGAAGTAGTCGTAATCGGTATGACGTAACATCCAGACGAGCCCATAGGAATCAGATTCAGGGCTGAGATGCCTAATCGCGATGTCCGCGAATTTGAGCAATCTCTCGTCGCGCGCCCGCTCATTGCTTGTTCCGTACGCGATTCGCCAAGGCGATGGCGTTTGAGTCTCTTTATCGAATCCGAATTCCCCCTTCAGGTTGTAAGCTTCGGTAGCGTGTAGCCATCGCAGTTTAGGCGGACGATCTAGTTCTTCCTGCCATTCATCTGCGAAATCTTTCCAAACCTGCGCACGCGCAGAGTATCCCGCGAGCAAATAGACTGGACTGATATCGTCCTTTCCCGCGTCGTCAAGCCACGCTTGAAACACAACTAAACCTCGCCGCTCCTTCCCCTACCGCTAGCATCTCGGCTATCGGAGTAGGTGTCAATAATCACCAGAATCACGAATTCTGCTGTTCCCCTGGCCGCCAGAGAACGGGGAATCACAATCCCGAAGTTCGGACGCTAGTCCCTTAGCGTGGCGGGCCATCGCGCGCCTTCTGCCGCATCCGCTCGGCCCAATCTGCGAAGTAGCTCGGACTTGATTGCAGAGAACTTATGTAACTCGCTCCCTTAATAGAATTAAGGGATCGACTCTGAGGAGAGATGATGAAGTTGCGCGAAGCGCGCGATCCGGTCATCTCGAAATGCGCGGCTTCGCCGCGCGGCGATAGAGAGCGAATCGCAAGCGTCGCGCCAGCCAGACGGGGCATCATCTTTTCGAGCACCGCGGCGATCGGCGTGGTTTTCGCAATGCGCTTCACTATCGGACCGCGACGGCGGACAACCCGGATCGGCTGCCACGCTTTCGGCGGATAGATCGCCTCGCATCCGTCGAAAGCACGAACTCCGATTCGAAGCTGCGGATGACGTTTTCGGAGTCCGCCGCGCGTCGTTACCCTCCAAGTTTCGCGCTCAGCTTTTGGCAAACCTCGATGGTAGAAGCGCTTCCTTTGTTCGCCGTACTCGTCGCGCGATCGCAGCATGCCGAGGGTCAGAGGTCGCCACGCTCGCTGGCCTCTTGATCTGAGAACCTTGACTGCTTTCGCGCCGGCGTTTGCGAGAGCGCGCACACGATGAAGGTCCGGTTTTGCGCCCCGCACGATGAGAGCGATCCTATCCGCGCCCAGGCGGTAGAAACCGGGATCGAATTCAATTGGCCGGTTACGATGCAGCCGCGCGCAAAGTGCTGACTGGAATTCCAGCGCGCAAGGAATAACGACAAGCCAGAGATCGCCGTCGAAGTCTCGATAGAGCGCGACCAGACGTTTCGTCAGCCGACGACGCTCGAACTCGCGGCAACCACCGCACCAACCGCAACGGATGACGTGCTCGCGGCCTCGCTCGTCGTATGCGGCAAATGCCGATGGTTTTCGAGGCGCCCAACAGATCGTGCTCGCGTCCGTACTACCGACAACCTCGCCGTCAAGCGATCGAATGCTCGCTCGATGCGGCTCAACCTCCGCCGATTTTGGGTGTTGCTTGGGTGTTGGTGCGCGTCGCGCGATCGAAGCCCGTTTCGCGTACACCTTCTAAGCTATTGAAATTTAAAGGGGAACTGTGGAGCGGGCGACCGGGGTCGAACCGGCGACGTCCAGCTTGGGAAGCTGGCATTCTACCACTGAATTACACCCGCTCTGTATGCATCATTACCAAAGCCTCGCGCGGACGCCAACCATGCCCAATTTCAACCAGCGCAAGAGGGCGCGCCGGTCGCATGCAGGAGGCCCGCTAATCGGGTAAGCTTCCCTGCCTCTGGGTCGCCGCCATTTTTCCTGCTATCTCTTTCCGATACCGGATTTGAGCATTCCGACGCGCGGCCGACCCTCGCCATCGCCGAGGGTCGATTGCTTGACTCGCGTTGCCGGGCCTGCAACAACGTGGATCGTTAGATGCAGCTCTGCATGTTTATGTTTGACTGCTTCGCGAAGGGGACGCGAACGTGATCACGAACCTGATTGGCTTCCACAGGAGCAGCCTTTGAAAGACGGCAATAAAACCATCTCCCAGCGGGCGACGCGTTTTCTTCCCGTCGATATGAAGGATCGCCTGAAGTCGGCGTTCAATCGCAACTCATCCGCGGTCGCGGAGGATGCACCCGATCTGGATGCGTCTGACTACACCGCGATTTTCAACCCCAACCGCGCAGCGCCCACCCGGGCCAATCCGCGCTCCGCCGGTCCACCGTTAAATGGCGCTCAACTCGCCGACGCATCTACCAGAAATGCCACCCGCGGGATGCCTCAGGATATTGAGGAAGCTGAGATCATCGCGGAATCCGCCGGCGAGTCACCCACAGAGATTTCCGGATTCAGTGTGATTCTCAGATCCGATAAATCGAAAGCTACCGACCTCGGACGCGCGCGCCGCCAGATCGAGGCATCCGGTCCGATGCCAGCGCGTTCCGATCACGACGACCCGCCTCGACCTGCGGTTGAGGCACCAGCCGATAATTCTGAGCATGAGGGAGCAGTGTCGCAGAAATCCAAGTCGCGCTTTTTCGGTGATTTCTCATCCACCGAGTCGGTCCGTCTGAAAGTTGAGAAACGTAACGAAAAACGCCCGGAGGTTATGCCGCCGGCGTCGGCTGCGAGCCCGGCAGAAGTATCAGTCCTCGGCGCCGAACGCGGCGCGGTTCCGGTTTTCGCATTGGACGACGAACCATCCAAACTGCCGACCAACGGTCATCAGACCAGCGCTGATGGAGTATCCGCTGAACCGGCGCGCTCGGAGCAGGCGCACATCAATCTTTTAGAGGAGTACGATTCGATGGATGCCAATGAGCACGAATCCGGGAACGGTGCGGCAGCGCATGCCGATGGCAGCGTGGCGGCGACGATCGTAATCGAGCGCAACTCGAAATTCTCCGGCCAGCTGAAATTCTCCGGCGCTATCACCATCGAAGGCCAGGTCGAGGGCGAGTTGATCGCCGACCGAATCGTGATCCATGAAGGCGGCGTCGTGAATGCTTCCGTTGACGGCAACACCGTCATCATCGCAGGAACGGTCAAGGGCGATGTCAAAGCGAGCGGCGAGCTGGAAATCCTCGCCAGCGGGGTGGTTGATGGTTCTGTTACCGCCCCCGCAATAACTGTGCGTCGGGGCGGGCGCGTCGAGGGGCTTTGCTCGATCGGGGTTCCGCTCGCATAGCATCGTCATTCTCGGCACCCGGCCACGACATGCGCCGGTTGGCTTTCAGCGGGCGACCTCCGCTAGCGTGTCCGGTCGTATGCCACTCGTTCAATTGATCGAACGTTGATGAAACTGCGTCCGCTTGATCCGCGTCGCGCGCGCACTCGCAAGCTGGCGACGCTGTCCCGCCTCGTTCGCCGCGAAGATTTCGCGCGTGAGGTCGACGTCGGCGCGAGCTTCCACGACTTCCTCGAATCGCTGCCCGACGTATTAGGTGCGGCGCAACTGCGCGAACTCGCGCGGGCCGTGGCCGTCGCTCATCGCGGGAAGCGCCCGTTCCTTCTGATGAGCGGCGCGCATCCCATCAAGGTGGGCCTGAGCCCGATCATATGCGGCATGCTGCGCGACGGCATCATCAGCGCGATCGCGACCAACGGCGCGGCCATCATTCATGACTTTGAACTGACGTACGCGGGACGCACTTCAGAAGACGTCGGCGCGGGCCTTTCGGAGGGAATCTTCGGGATGGCCGAGGAAACCGGCGCCTTCCTCAATCGCGCGACGAAGCTCGCCGCGGCAGAAGGCCGCGGCCTCGGCGAAGTCGTCGGCCGCGAGATTGTCGCGGCCAAGCTGAAGTTTCGCGAGCATAGTGTTTTCGCCACGGCGTATCAGCTGGAAATCCCCGCGACGGTCCATATCACGATCGGCGCCGACATCATCCATATGCATCCCGATGCGGACGGCGCTGCAATCGGCGCCGCCACGATGGCGGACTTTCATCGCCTCGCCGCGGTGGTCGCGGAGCTCTCGCGCGGTGTGGTGATTAATCTCGGCTCCGCGGTGGTGATGCCGGAGGTTTTTCTCAAGGCGCTCAACCTCGCGCGCAACCTCGGGCGCAAGGTCACGAACTTCACCGCCGCCGACATGGATTTCATCCGGCACTATCGACCACGCAACAACGTAGTTGAGAGGCCCACCGAAAATGGCGGACACCGTGTCATGCTCACCGGGCATCATGAGGTGATGTTTCCGCTGCTGGCAGCCGCGATTCGCGAGGAACTTGCGGGCGCGACCTCGAAGCCCCGAAAGAAGCACTGATGCCGTCGCGATCGCCTCGGCGCAAAATTTCTTCCCGCGCAGACTCCGCGCCAATCGCGATTCTCACCGACTTCGGCTATCGCGATCACTATGTCGGAGCGATGAAAGGTGTGCTCGCCTCCATCGCGCCCGACGCACCCATCATCGATATCACCCATGGCATCCCGCCGCAGTCGCTGGCCGCCGGAGCGATAGCGCTTGCGCAGAGCTGGCGGTTCTTCCCGAAACGGACGGTCTTCCTGGTGGTCGTCGATCCCGGCGTCGGCACCACGCGACTTCCAATCGCGATTGAAACCATGGCGGGCGCGCGCTTTGTCGGTCCCGACAATGGAGTGATGTATCTCGCCGCGAAGGACGCGGGCAGCAAACGCATCGTAGAGTTGCGCGATCCGAAATATCGCCTCAAGAATGTCAGCTCGACCTTCCACGGCCGCGATGTCTTTGCGCCCGCCGCTGCGTGGCTGTCCAAAGGAACACCCATCACCTCGCTCGGCCCGACGATTCCGGCAATGGAGCAGCTGTCGATTGCGACTCCTACGCAGACCGGCAAGACGCTCTTGGGCGAGGTCATTTATGTAGATGCCTTCGGCAACCTCGTGACCAATCTCAATCGCGCGACGCTCGACGCTTTCGGAGCTTGCTTTCGTGCCGCCTCGCTTTTGGTTAGGATCGGTAAAGGCGCGTCGATGGAAATCTTCCAAGCTTATGGCGACGTGCCCTCAGGTGTTCCGCTCGCTACTCTCGGCAGCTTTGAACTTCTGGAGATCGCGGTTCGTGATGGAAGCGCGGCCTCCCGTTTTGGATTGAGCGAGGGCGCGCCCGTGAAGGTCATCGTATCGAAGTGAGTACAGAGATTCCGGAAAAGAAAGAGCCGCTTCACGAGTACGCGGCGCGGGTCGGCGGATCGCCGGTGCTCAGCGATATCCCGCGCTATTCGCCGCATCCAACCGCCGAAGGGCCACAAGGTTTTCGCATTCCGCGACTGAACAGCATTCTATTCTTTTCGACCTTGCTTACGACGACGATTGTGGGTGCCTACCTGCAGGGGGCGGACCTGGATATTCTCCATCCGTTCAGTAGTTTCCTGGCTCTCTACAGCGGCCTTCCGTTTTCGATTTCACTGATGGCGATTCTTCTTGCTCATGAGATGGGCCACTACGTTACTGCAAGGCGCAATCGGGTCGACGTGACACTACCCTACTTTCTCCCAGGAATTCCGTTCGGAACATTCGGCGCGTTCATCCGGATTAGGTCGATGCCGCGCTCGCGCCGTGTCATGTTCGATATCGGCGCAGCGGGTCCGTGGGCGGGAATGTTGGTCGCGCTTCCGGTTTTGGTACTTGGGCTCGCGCTGTCAAAGGTGCGTCCGCTCGACCCAACCGCAGGTGGCTTGCAGCTAGGGAACTCTATTCTTTTCCGTGTCATGACTAAGTGGATCCTTCACGCCGATGCCGACCTAGTCAGTGTTGATTTGAATCCGGTGGCATTCGCAGGATGGCTCGGGTTATTCGTTACCGCCCTCAACCTGCTCCCGGCCAGTCAACTCGATGGCGGACACGTCATTTATGCGTTGTTCGGACGGCGCCATCGGACGATTTCCCGCATTGCCGTGCTCGGGTGCATGCTGATGGTAATCGTCCCGTTCTTCCTCGGTAAGAGCTATTGGCCGGGGTGGCTACTTTGGGCGGTGCTTCTGTTCGCGTTTGGCCTCGGACACCCGGTCACCGCAGACATCGACACTCCACTCGATCCGTTGCGACGTTTCGCCGCGTGGGCGTCCATCGCGCTCTTCATCGTGACCTTCAGCCCGGTGCCATTCGCGATCACCGCTCCGACGGCTCCCGATCAACAGCAGGACGAAAAACTCTACAGCGTGATGCATGAGGTCCCCAATCATGCGGCGACGCTGAAACATCTCGCGCATATCTCGCTTTGAACGAAATGGCCGACCACAAGCGCGATCAACGTCCGAGCTGGGATCAGTACTTCATGACCATCACGCAGCAGGTGGCCGAACGCTCAACCTGCTTGCGCGCGAAGGTGGGTGCGGTGATCGTGCGCGATCGCAGCATCCTCGCAACTGGCTACAACGGCTCGCCGGCCGGCCTGCCACATTGCCTCGATGTCGGATGCCTCATTTACGAATCGAAGAATCCCGATGGCGAGGTCGAGCTCAACTGCTATCGCACGATTCACGCGGAGATAAATGCGATCACGCAGGCCGCGCGCAACGGCGCGCCGATTCGCGACGCCGATATTTACGTGACGCATACGCCGTGCATCCAATGCATGAAGGTGCTCATCAACACCGGCATCAAAACCGTCTTCTATGGAAAACCCTACAAGCTCCACACTATCGCGGAGCTGCTCGCGCATGCGCGGGTCAAGCTGATCGAAGTTGCTCCGGTGCCAAATGCCCCAGTCTGAAAAGCGATGCGGAATCTGCGCGGGCCTGGAAAACATCCGCGCCGGCAAAGCTCCTAATTTCATCGCGGAACTGGACAACTCCTATGTCGTCCTCGGCGATGCGCAGTTCTATCGCGGCTACTGCATCCTGCTCGCGAAGCATCATGCGCAAGAGTTGTTCGAGCTTCCTCCCGACGCAGCACGCGGCCTGGCCGATGAGGTGCGCTCGGTGGCGGAGGCGATCTGGAACGTCGTCAAGCCGCTGAAGCTGAACTACGAATGTCTCGGGAACCTCGAGCCGCATGTTCATTGGCACGTGTTTCCTCGCTACGAAAGCGAAGAGGAGAAGCTGCGGCGCGCGCCGGTGTGGGAACGGCCCGCGTCGGAACGCATGCGCAATCTCGAGGAACACGATCAGCGCGCGCTGATAGCTTCCTTGCGTGCCGAAATCGTCAAGCTGATTCCGACCGCGCGCACTCCACTCGACTGATTCGGATGCGGCTAACCCCAGCTCGAATCGGCCTCGCGTCGCTGATCTTCATCGCGCTTGCTGGATGCAAACCGCAGCCGCTGCCTGAGCAGGACAGCTATGCGGGTCAGCTTTACGTGCGGCAATGCGGCCAATGTCATTCGCCCTACAATCCACATTCGATGACGGCGGCGATGTGGGAGATCGAAGTTCCAAAGATGGAAGAAAACATCCGCAGAGCCGGTCTGCCCGCGCTGCAACCCGAGCAGAAGCAGACCATCCTCGACTATCTCCATCACAACGCCGGTCAGCAGTAGCGAACGCATCGCAAGGCTTTTGCGCGGCGCGGTTTTAAGCTAACCCTCTAGCGTAAAGCCATGGCGCAAAATTCTGAAATCAAGGCCGACAGCGGCCATCCGTTCATCATCAAGTTCTACTACGATTTCAAAAGCCCGTTCTCGTTTCTCGCCTTTCAGCCCGCGCTCGATCTCGAACGGACTCATCATGTGCGGCTCCAGTTCATTCCGCATTTGTTCGACTTCGAAGCTTATGGTGGAGCGCTCGAAGTGCGCGACGAGCGCTCATGGCGCAAGGTCCGCTACCTCTATATGGATGCGCGACGTTTCGCCATGGAACGCGGCATCATCATTCGCGGACCACAGAAGCTGTTCGATTCGCGCCTTGCTCTGCTGAGCGGCTTGTTCGCGGATCATCACGGGAAGTTCCGCGAGTATGCGCAGATGGTGTGGGAGAAGTTCTTCCGGCGCGAGCTCGACATCGAGAAGTTCGAGCAGCTGGCGCCGCTGCTCGAAAGCGTGGGACTCTCAGCCGCGGACTTCAAGCGCTACAGCGAAACCGATGGTCCTCGCGATCTGGCCGCGGCGCTAGCCGAAGGTGAGCACGATCAGGTGTTCGGGGTGCCGACGATGATGGTCGATAGCGAGCCGTTTTGGGGAAACGATCGAATTACCTGGGTGGTCAGAAAACTCGACGCGATGGGACTGCGCCGCAACTAGCGAACTGACTTTGGAATCGACTGGGGAGGGAAGACTGCGATGATGAGAATCTACGCGCTGATGGCCATACTTCTATCGCTCAAGATGTTCGCGATCGGGATCGTGCAGGGACTCGCGCGCACCGGCGCGAAGAAATTTGCCAACCCCGAGGATGCCAAAATGTTTGGCGCCGAGCTGGTCACGCAGGAAGTTCCCGCTGTCCAGCGCGCTAACAATGCGTGGCGCAACGACCTCGAGAATATCCCGATGTTTCTCATCCTCGCGCTGGTGTACGCGATCGTGGGTCTCTCCCCCACGCTCTTCATCGTCTACTGCACGGTCTTCACCGTCGCGCGCATCCTGCATACGATCTTCTATCTCAATGCGATGCAGCCGTGGCGCACCATCGCATTCACCGTCGGCGCGATCGCGATGGTTTCCTTGATCATCCAACTGTTTGTAGGGTTTGTAATCGTCGGAGGAGACTGATGCGTCCGGTTCCAGTCGGCACCAAGGGTACTTTCTCGACCACCGTCGGCGACGACGATCTCGCCAGCAAGCTCGACGCCTCGCTCGCGCGCGTCATGTTGACGCCCACCATGATCGGCATGATGGAGCTCGCCGCCATCGATGCGATCCGCCCTTACTACGAGGCGGGTGAGACTTCGGTCGGCGCGGGCATCGACGTGCAGCATACCGCCGCGACGCCGCCGGGTCATAAGGTGCGCGCCGAGGCCGAGGTGACCAGGTGCGAGGGGCGCCGGCTGGAGTTCAAAGTCAGCGCCTTCGACGAGGTTGAGCAGATCGGTTCGGGAATTCACAAACGCGCGGTCATCGACGGAGCGAAATTCAACGAGCGCCTCAAGGCCAAGATCAAATCATGAACACGCCTTTCACCAACGACGATCGCTATGTCGGCCGCGACTACGGCAGCTTCGAATATCGCATCACGCCCGAACTGATCGCGACCTATGTCGCGGGCACCGGCGATGACAACCCGTGGTATCGCGGTGATTCGCCGCTCGGCGGTCCGGTCGCCCCCGCGCTCATCCTGCATTCGGCGGTCTACAAACCCGCCACTGAATGGTACCTGCCGAAGATCTACGGCAACCTGCATGCGCGCCAGGAATGGGAGAACTTCGCGCCGGTGATGATCGGCGATACGCTGCGCGCGCGGCGCGTGATCGTCGAGCGCTACCTGAAGCGCGATCGCGAGTACGTCGTCTGCGAGGTCATCGTCACCAACTCCGCCGGCCTGATCGTGTCGCGCAGCCGCACCCATCAGAGCTTCGTTCCCGAATCTGTACAAACAGAAGGATTTGCCGTCGATAAGTCGCGCGAGAAGGATCCGCGGCGCAGCTTCAAAATCGGTGAGAGCGGCGGCGAGGCTTTCGCGGCACCGACGCGCACCATCACCGAGCCGATGTGCTACGCGTTCTCCGGACCGGCGCGCAATTACCACAACGACCGCGCCAAAGCGATCGAGCTCGGCTTCCCGGAAATCGTCGTGCAGGGGATGCTATCGGTCTGCCTCGTCTCCGAGATGATGACGCGCCGCTTCGGGCTCGGATGGTTCTATGGCGGGAAAATGGACCTGCGGCTGGTCAACGTGGTGTGGGGCGACGATGTGACCGGACCGCGCGGCTCCATCAATGAGCGCCACGCCGAGGGACGGCATACGCGGGCGGATGCGGAAGTGTGGTGCGACAAGTCCGACGACACCAAAACTATCGTCGGCAGCGCGAGCGCGCTGGAGCTATAGCGAATCTCAGCCGGCGGTCAGCGCCTCGAGGTCCGCCACCTTTTTCGGCGTCGCGTGCGTGATCACCTCATGCCCCTCCGCCGTCACCAGCACATCGTCCTCGATGCGGATGCCGATGCCGCGGAAACTTTCCGGCGCGTCCTCATCGTCGGGCGCGATGTAAATCCCCGGCTCAACCGTCAGCACCATCCCCGGCTCCAACGGGCGCGACAGCGCACCCTGCCGATAAACCCCGACATCGTGCACATCCATACCCAGCCAGTGGCTGGTGCGGTGCATGTAGTATTTCCGATACGAGCCGCTCGAGATGATTTCCTCGGCGGAGCCTTTGAGCAGGCCGAGGTCGCGCATCCCATCGACGAGGATGCGCAGGGCCGCATCATGCGGATCGTCGAAGCGCACGCCCGGCTTGATGATCTCGATCGCCTTCATTTGCGCGTCGAGGACAATTTCGTAGAGCGACTTTTGCAGTGGTGAAAATTTCGCGCCAACCGGAAAAGTTCGCGTCACGTCCGAGGCGTAAAACTGGTACTCGCATCCCGCATCGATGAGCAGCAAATCGCCGGTCTTCATTTCGCGATCGTTGGTGATGTAGTGCAGCACGGCGGCGTTGCCGGCTGACGCGACGATCGAAGGATAGCTGGGCCCCGCTGCGCCGTTTTTGCGGAAGGTGAAATCGATGAGCGCCTCGACTTCCCACTCCATCATGCCGCCACGCGCCTCGCGCATCGCACGCTGATGCGCCTGCGCGGAAATCGCCGCCGCACGCCGCATCAGCTCGAGTTCCTCGGGCTCCTTGCGCAGGCGGCATTCGTGGATCACCTCGCGAGGATCGAGGATCGCCGACGCGCCGGAACCAGTCCGCGGACGCATCGCCTGCGTATGGCGCAGCATTCGCAGCACCTTCTCGTTCATCTTCTCGTTGATGCCGAGCGGATAGTGGAGCCTGTCGGCCTTGTCGAGAAAGCGCGGGATGACGCGCTCGAACTCCTCGATGGTGTAGGCCTTGTCGGCGCCGTAATCGATCATCGCGCCTTCGACGCCGGCACGCCGACCGGTCCAGGTCTCGCGCTCCTTGTCGCGCGGCAGCACAAACATCACAAATTCCCCATCGGGATGACCGGGGGCGAACACCGCGACTGATTCCGGTTCTGCAAAACCCGTCAGATAGTAGAAATCGCTGTCCTGGCGGTAGATGAACTCGACATCGTTGGACCGCACCGACACCGGCGCGCTCGGAAGAATCGCGACTGCGCCTTCGCCAATCGAGCGCAGCAGTTGTGCGCGGCGTGTGCGGAAGATTTCAGCATTGCCATTGAGGGCCATCAGCTAACTCCCAACCCGTCTTCGAAGAAGGGTCCCGTATCAAGCTTACCGATGAAATGCGCGTCACGCATCTGCAAACGATCCAATCCACAACCTCATGTGCCCTTCCACGTCCTCGTAGGCGCGATTCGCAAATCGTCCTCGACGATGGTGGGTTTGCGAAAATCACCTCGACAGCGTCAGCGCTGCGGGTCGTTCGCGAACGACCCCTACGGAGAAACAGAGATACGTGCGCATTACCTAAGGTGAGCCGCCGGTGCCCACTTCGACCTGCGTCATCTCGATTCGCGAAGATGGATTGGCCGCGCACTTTTCCGGGTCCGTCGTCGGCGCGGTCAGGATGAACAGGGTCTTGCCATCGGCGCCACCGAGCACGCATGCGATCGACATCTGATCGGTCTTGATACGCTCGGCGACGCGCCCGCCTTCGAACACCCGAATCGTTTCGTTGGTGAATGGCGAGGCGGACCAGATCGCGCCTTCGGCATCGAGGCAGATGCCGTCGGGCAGCGCCGGTCCGATTTCCGCCCACACCCGCCGATTGCTCAGCGAGCCGTCCGCTGCGATATCGAAGGCGCTCAGCCGCCGGCCCATCGATTCGCCGACGATCATGGTTTTGCCGTCGCGCGTGATGACGGTGCCGTTGGGAAATTGCAGACCGCTCGCCGCGACGCTGGCCTTGCCCTCGGGCGTCACTATGATGAGGTCCGCATCCTTCTGCTCCGAATTTTTATGCAGGTCGTAGCCGAAATTGCCGACGTACGCGCGCCCCTTCGCATCCACCACCATGTCGTTGCAGTCCCATCCCGCGAGCTTGCTCAGGTCCGCGTGCAGCTTGAGTTGGCCGCGTTCCAGCCGCATCAGCTTGCGATCGGTCATCGAGACCACGAGCATTGTGCCATCGGGGAGCCATCCTAGACCGGATGGACGATTGGGCACCTCGCAGATGGTTTCGGTCTTGCCGTTCATATCGGCGGCGATGACTTTGTGCGCGTGCATGTCCGAGAAGTAGAGTTTTCCGTCATGCCAGCGTGGCCCTTCGGGAAACGCCAGCTTGTCTATTAGGGTCTTGAGGGTGCGCATTTTTCGGTCCTCCTGTCCATTCAGAACCTAGCTCAGACCGCCGCAAAAAGCCCAGCCCCACCAATTCGGATAGCCGCGTGATAGCAATGAGTGGACACCCCGGCGAGATTTAGGTAACCCTTCTAGCGTATTTCGCATCAGGGGGATCGACGTGAGACCGTTAGCGCTCGTAACGCTGCTCTTTTGCATCATCGCTTTGGGCGGATGCTTCGAATGGACCCAGGATTCGCAGGGCAATCTGCAATCGGTCGGCTTGCCGGGCGTGCCGGTGTGGCAATCCAGCGCGCCTCCACCGCCGGTCACTCCGAGCACCCTGGGTTATACTCAGGAAGAGGCCGCGAACATGAGTGGCCCGGTCCTGGTGATGCCGACCACCGCCGGACCGTATCGATATCGCTTCTACCAGACCGGACAGAATCATTGTGTGGAGGATCTGGAGAAGCTACTGGCCGAGCGCGCCAACAACACTTACGCGAATGGGCCGGCGCCCTACTGCACCAATCAGCCGACGATGCCACCTGCTCAGAAGAGCGGCAGTCTCCTGGGGTTCTGAATAGAGAACAGCTGATTCCACACAATTGCAAAATTCGGTGCGGAGTCAGCGGACGGTCGGGATTCGGTCCAGTTCTTTGGCAAGGCGCTTTCTTGCCCTGAAGGTGTCGTAATCGGTCTGCAAATCGAGCCACAACTCGGGTTCGCCGCCGCAGACCTTCGCTATCCTGACTGCCATGTCGACGCTCATTGCAACATCTCCGGCGATTACCCGATGCAGCGTCGCACGGCTGACTCCCAGCAGCCCGGCGATCTCCGCAATCGTCCGGTCCTTGCGCAACTCAGGCATCACGATATCGCCGAATATGAGGCCCGATGTGATGGGTGCCCGCCTGGCTAACCTCGCTCGATCGACCGAATATTCCATTGCTGCACGCTGTCCAATGATACCACTCCCAGGCGATCGTATGTTCATGGCATTCAGAATCGTTCGTGCGGTAGGTTGAGTCGCATGGAATCCTCACTACTACCGCTCTCCAATATCAAAGTGCTCGACCTCACGCTCGCGCGCGCGGGACCGACCGCGGTACGCCATCTGGCAGACTGGGGCGCCGACGTGATCCGCATCGAGCCGCCCAGTAAAGGCGGGAGCGGCGACGAACTCCTCGGATATCGCAACGGCCCCGACTATCAAAACCTCCATCGCAACAAGCGGATGGTCCAGCTCGATTTGAAATCGCCCGAGGGTCACGCGGCTTTTATGCGACTCGTGAAGGATGCCGATGTCATCGTCGAGAACATGCGTGTCGAGGTGAAGCATCGACTGAAA
This sequence comes from uncultured delta proteobacterium, assembly GCA_963761255.1. Classification (GTDB taxonomy): domain Bacteria; phylum Desulfobacterota; class Binatia; order Binatales; family Binataceae; genus DATGKG01. The sequence goes on along the minus strand of CAVXGH010000002.1, from coordinate 1,244,478 downwards.
GTCGCATGGGAAGACGTGCATCCGATCAATCCGCGCCTCGTGTACGGCAGCATCAGCGGATTCGGCCAGACCGGACCCTACAGCGGGCGTGGCGGAGTCGATCAGATCGCGCAGGGGATGGGCGGCCTGATGTCGATTACCGGGCATCCGGGCCAGGGACCGGTGCGCGTCGGCGTCGCAATCTCCGATGTCAGCGCGGGCAACCTGCTCGCCTTCGGCCTCATGGTCGCGCTGTTCGAGCGTGTCACCACCGGCGTCGGGCGATGGGTGCATACGTCGCTGCTGGAAGCGCAGGTGCATATGCTCGATTTCCAGGCCGCGCGATGGCTGATGGATCATGAGGTCGCGGGCCAGGCCGGCAACGATCATCCGACCGGGATTCCGATGGGCACGTTTCCCACCAGCGACGGCCACGTCAACATCGCGGCGAGTTCCAACAAGTTGTGGAAGACCTTCTGCGATGCGATCGGAAAAGCGGAATGGAAGAACAAACCGGAATGGAAAAGCGGCGACGCGCGCAGCAAGGATCGTATCGCCATCAACGCCGCGATTAGTGAGGTCACCAGGACGAAGCCGTCGGCCTACTGGGTCGAGACGCTCGAGGCGGCGGGCATTCCGTGCGGGCCGATTTACAGCATCGACCAGGTGTTCGCCGATCCGCAGGTGCGGCATCTGAAGATCGCGGCGCGGGTGACGCATCCGCAGCGCGGTGCGACCGAGCTGATCAATTCGCCGCTCAATCTTTCTGAGGTAGCAAAAGGCATTCGCTACGCCGCGCCTCCCGCCGGTGACCAAACCGAGGAGGTCCTACATTCGGTAGGCTATTCCGACGCCGAGATCGCCTCGATGCGCGCAAAAGGCGTGATCTAATGCACTCATGCCTGGAAGCGACTCGCTTGCCTTTTTTGTCATTCTGAGGTGAGCGCGAAGCGCGTAGCCGAAGAACCTCAGATGCGCCTGACGATCGTGTGTCACTTCAGCATTCGGGCGAATCGATGCTGCGCTACCATAGTGGGAATGCGGTACCCGGATGCTGAAATGATATTCGCCTGATCACCTCTGCCGAGGTTCTTCAGCTACGCGCTTCGCGCTCACCTCAGAATGACAAAAAGGACGAAGGCCAGGTCAGTCGAGCGCGCCGAGCTTGTGCAAGTCCTCGATGTCGGACCTGCTGTAGCCGAGTTCGCCCAGCACCTCATCAGTATGCTGACCCAGCGTGGGCGCCGCCGATCGCACCTCGGTCGGAGTGCCGCTCATCTTCCAGGGAATGCCCGCATGCTGCATCTTGCCGACCTCGGGATGATCCTTGTAGACCCAGAAATCCCGCGCCGTCAGATTCGCATCGGTCGATAGGTAGCGGCTATCGGCCACCGCGCCCACCGCGACGTTGGCCTTCTGCAGCGTGGCGACGGCATCCTCGACGGTGCGCGCCATCGTCCACTTCTGAACCAACGCTTCGAGTTCGTCCTCGTTCTGCTTGCGCGCCGCGAGCGTCTTGAAACGCGCGTCATTCGCGAGTTCTGGCTGACCCATCGCGGTGGCGAGGCGTCCCCACTCGGAGTCATCGGCGCATACGATCGCGACAAATCGATCGATGCTCACGTCCATGATTTTCTCCGGCCAGTCGAGGCATTTGAAGTTACCGTGGGGTGCCATGAATGGATCGCGATTGCCGTTACGAACCGGTTCGCGCCCGTTCATCGTGTATTCGAGGATGCCCTCGGCGAGCAGGTCCATCGCGCATTCCCACTGGCTCATGTCGATGTACTGGCCCTCGCCGGTTTTCGCGCGATGGTACAGCGCGGTGAGCAACGCGAATGCGCCATGCACGCCGGCGTTGGGATCGGCATAGCTGAACCCCGCGTGCATCGGCGGAAAATCCTTGTAGCCGGTCAGCGACGACAACCCCGAGAGCGGAACCTGCGCGGGGCCATACGCGACGAAATCCTTCCACGGACCGGTGTCGCCATAGCCGGAGAGCGTGATCATGATGATGTCGGATTTGAGTTTCTTCGCTTCCGCGTAACCGAATCCCATCTTTTCGATAATTCCGGCGGCGAAATTGTTGATGAGGATGTCGCTCTTACTGATGAGCTTGCGCGCGATCTCCTTGGCCTCGGGATGTTTGAAATTCAGCGACAGCGATTTCTTGCCCTGGTTGTATTGATTGAAATAACCCGAGCGATCGAGGCCTTTGAACTCGCCATTGGGCCACGGCGGAAGCTGGCGCGTCACGCACGGACGCGTCCTGGTCTCGATGCGAATGACCTCGGCGCCGAGATGGGCGAGCTGCAGCGTGCAATACGGGCCCGCCCACACCCAGGTGAAGTCGCAAACCCTGATTCCGGAAAGCGGCGGCAACTTGGCCATCAGATGACACCCTTGCGTTGGAGCTCGATGAGGCGCGCCGGCGTCATGCCGAGGCGGCCGCGGTAGATAAGCTCGTTATGTTGCCCCAGCGTCGGCGCCGGCGAGCGAATCTCCCATGGCGTTTTCTCGTACTTGAGCGGCGCGCCCGGATACTTATGCGTCCCGGCCACCGGCTGCGCGATCTCGACGAAGAAGCCGCGCGCCTTCAGATGCTCATTGGCGAGCAGCGTGCCCATCGTCGAGACCGGCGCGAACGGCACCCGCCGCGCCTGCACCTCTTTGTAGAGTTCCAATACATTTCGCTGGCTGACGTATTCCTCGAGCATCGGACGCAGCGCGTCCCAGTTGAGTCCGCGGGCGAGGCGATTGTTGAAGATCTCCATGCTCGCCCACTCCGGGTTACCCATCACGTGGACGAAATTCTGCCACTGATGCTCCTCGATGCAGCATAAATAGATGTAGCCATCCTTCGCCTGGAAGATTTCGACCGGCTGCAACGGCTTCTGACCGAGGCGCGTCGCGATCATTTTCATGTACGGCCAGTACTCGAAGGTCATTTCGAGCTGCGCCGCGATCGCTTCCTGCATCGGCGCGTCGATGTGCTGGCCTTCGCCGTCGCGCAGCCGCGCAAACAGCGCGCCCATCGTCGCGACCGCGCTATGAATGCCGCCCTGGAAGCCGGATTGCGAGCCGAAGGTGCGCAGCGGCGGCAGGTCGGCATGCTCGGGGCCGCCGCCATTGAGGACGCAGACGCCGCCGGCCGCCCACACCGTGAGATCCTCGGCGCGCCAGTTGCGGTACGGCCCCTCGAGGCCCCATGGCGTGATCGAGGTCATGATCAGCTTCGGATTGATTTTCTTCAGGCGGTCGTACGAAAGCCCGACCCGATCCATCTCGGGTGGAATCACATTGTGGACAAGGATGTCAGCGCCGGCGATGAGCTTCTCGAAGATCTCGAAGCCCTCGGCGGTGGCGACGTCGAGCGTCACGCCGAGCTTGTTGGTATTGAGGTAGAGGAACAGGCCGGATTTTTCCGGATGCGGGTCGTCCTTGGGAAACGGGCCGCGCGTGCGCGCGCGATCGCCCACCCCGGGGCGCTCGATCTTGATCACCTCGGCGCCCATGTCCGCCATCAGCTTGGACGCGTAGGGAGCCGCGACCAGTTCGCCGAGCTCGACAATTTTTACGTCGGAAAGCGCTCCTGCCATTTCTACTCCGGAAATACCTTGCGAAAAGGCTTCACCTCAACCCGCTCGAAAACGCCTTCGAGCATGTAGGGATCATTCTGCGCGAAAGTCCGCGCCGCATCTTCATTGTCAAAATCCGCGACGATGAGGCTTCCGCTGCCGTCGGTGAACGGCCCGCCGACGATAACTTTGCCGGCGGCCACCAGCGGTCGCAGATTTTCCAGATGCGCCGGGCGCACCACCGGACGTAGTCGCGCGCCGTTGGGACCGTCGTGACCGATGATTACGAAGAGCATTGGATTCGGCTTCGGAAGAAGCGAGTTTTTGAAATTAGCACGCGCCGCCGCGCCCATGAAAGGCCGCCCTCAGCTATGAATCGAGGCGCCCGGAATCGCGCCGTAGCCGGTCCAGTACAGCATGAAAGCGATGGTGCCGACCGCGAGCAGGACCAGGAACGCTTCGGCGTCGCGCGGGTGCATCCGGTATTCGATGAAGCTGGTCGGCGCGTTATCGCGCCCGAAGCCGCGCGCCTCCAGCGCCATCGCCATGTTGTTGGCCTTGCGCAGCGCGCCCATGAAAACCGGGATGATGACCGGCACGTAGCGGCGCACCCTCTCGAATGGGCCTCCCGCATCGAAGTCGTAGCCGCGCAGCCGCTGCGCATCGACGACCGTCAGCGCCGAATCGATAAACAGCGGCACCAGCCGGAACGCGAGCGTGATGGTGAAGCCGAATCGATAAGGAAATCCCAGGCGCGACAGCCCGACCGAGAGCTCCTCGACCTTGGTGCTCGACAGGAAGAGCACCGACGCCAGCACCAGCGCCGCGACCTTCATCCCCTTGCCGAGGCCGAACAGGATCGATTCCTTGCTCGCGTGGATAATCGGCAGATTGATGATGGGCACGCCCTTTCGATAGGAAATCATCCACGTGATCATCGTGGGCAACACGATCAGCACGAAGAACCAGCGGAAGCGATAGAGATTGGGACCCGCGCCAATCGCGGCAGCGACAACGAATTCGGCGACGATGAACGGAACCAGCGTCAAGGGATTATCGATCCAGTAAATCGACCAGAACGCCGCGAAGAGACCGAAGATCTTCAGCGTCGGATGGAGGCGATGAACTACCGAGCCACGGTCGATGTAGAGCGAAGTTTTCATCGCGCGCCTTTCAGGAATTCCGCCAGCTCGGTCGCGCTCAATGCGACGGTGCCGAAGCGACGGCCCAAAGTGGTGACTTCCGGTGGCTTGAAGGACGACGTGCGCAGCAACTCATCCTGAACGAAGAACTCGCGCACCGGCCCATCGAAAAGCTTGCGGCCCGCGCGCATCAGAATGACGCGGCGCGCGTATTCGGCGACCAGCCACGGCGTATGCGTGATCATCACGATCGCCACGCCCGCGGCGTTCAGCTCGCTCACCAGCTTCATCATCTTGCGTTGCTCGCGGTAATCGAGGCCGGTGGTCGGCTCATCGAGGATCAGCAGGCGCGGGCGCAGTGCCAGCACACTCGCGACCGCGAGCCGCTGCCGCTGGCCCTTGCCGAGGAGGAACGGGTCGGTCGCGCGTTCATTTTCGAGACCCACCGCCTGCAGGACTTCGGCGCAGCGCGATTCGACCTCGCGATCATCGAGGCCGAAATTGCGCGGACCGAATTTTACCTCGGCCTCGACGCTGTCGGCGAAAATCTGGTGGTCGGGATTCTGAAAGACGTAGCCGATTTCGCGCGCGGTCTCGGCCGGCCGCAGCGCCGTTCGATCGCGGCCTTCGAGCAGGATGGTTCCCGAATCCGGCGGGAGCAGACCGACCGCCATCTTAGCCAGCGTGGTTTTGCCCGAACCGTTCTGGCCAACAATCGCGATAAATTCGCCTGCCCCGATTGTCAGCGACATCTGGTCAAGCACGCGCGGTCCGTCGGGATAGGAGAAGCTCGCCGCATCGACCTGTAAAATTGGCTTCGATTCGACGATTTCTCCGCTGGTGTCGGTCTGAGCTTCACCTTTCGAAGTCGCACCAGGCAGCACTTTGCGGATGTTCTCTTCCGCATCACCGATATTCGCCGGGTGGTGCTCGATGCCAAGAAGCTGCACGACGCGATCGAGGCCCGGAGCGTTGATGCCGCATTCCTCCAGCAGCTCGATTCGCGGCATCACCAGCGACGGCGGACCCTCCGCCACGATCGCTCCATCGCGCAGGATGACGATGCGATCGCATTGCCGGAGTTCTTCGGCCTCGTGCTCGATGACGATGAGGCTGGTGCCCTGCTCGCGCATTTTCCGAATCAGCGCGAAAACCTCCGCGCGGCCCTCGGGATCGAGATCGGTAGTCGGCTCGTCAAGAACAACCACGCGCGGCCGCAACGCCAGCACCGACGCGATCGCGAGGCGCTGCTTTTGCCCGCCCGAGAGCGTGGTGGGATCGCGATCCTCGAAGCCGCGCAGCCCGACCGCTTCCAGCGCCGGGGTGAGCCGCGCGAGGATCTCTTCGCGCAGCATCCCGACCCGCTCCATTGCGAAGGCAACCTCATGCGCGACGGTCGTGGAAAAGAGCTGCGATTCGAAATCCTGGAAGACCATTCCGACATCGCCGGCGAGATCGCGTACGCGCGACTGCGCGATCGAGCGGCCGCCAAGCATTATGATGCCGCGCAAATCGCCGCCCTCGAGTTCCGGAATGATTCGATTGAGCACCTTGGCGAGGGTCGATTTTCCCGCTCCCGAGGCGCCCATGATACCGATCATCTCGCCGACGCTTTGAGTCAGGCTGACCTCGCGCAACGCAGGCTGCTGGCCCGACGCGTAAGTGAAAGTCACCGCATCGATGCTCAAAGCGCCATCGGCAGTTTCGCGCGCCATCTGCACAGCGCTTCCTGAGGTTTCAGCCTTCACAGCAGTGCGAGCCCACTTACGGCCAGCAGTAGAAATGGCCCGGTTATCACCATGATCGATTTGTCATACGGCGCCGCCGCCATCCATCCGGGAAGAAACTTCGGGACCCAGTAGCCGAGCGAGAGCGCATTGCCCGAGGCCCACGCGCCGGCTTCTCCGACAATCAGCATGGTGAGGCCGAGCAAGCTTTGCGAGCGCGGCGCGCTTTTGAGTTCGGGCATCACATCTTTATAAAGCATCTTGCCACGCGCGACGCGCGGGTAAACTGCCGCCAGGATAAACGGCGACAAAATCAGCGCGGAAGCCAGGTTGTTCAAAATGACGACATTTCCCAGCAGGTAGTAAGGCCTGATCGCCAGCGCATTGTCCCCGAAGCCGATGAAATCCGCGCACAGCACGCTCGCAAGCAGACAGACGAAGACGTACGACGCGATCGCATACCACGATCTCTCCACCGGACTATGCCGTGCCGCGACCACGCTCCACACTTTGTAGGGAATGTAGCCATAGGCGAGATTGCCGATGAAGCCGAAGCTGTCACCCGGCGATACCCCGCCGAAGAAATCGCCGATCATATTGCCGATCGCGGAACCCCACGCGGCTGCCGGACCAAAGAGAAATGAGCATACGACCGGAATCGCGTTGGCGGGGCGCAGTTCGGTCACGCCCGGAATCAGCGGGACCACCTTGAACGGTACCAGGATGGCCGCGTAGAGGGCGGCGGAAATCGCGCATAGCACGATCATCCGGGTATTGCGCCACATCGCGCGCAGCTCGTGCATCAGATACGGTCCACGCGCGCCTGTGGTATACGGACAGTCACCAACATCGCGATTTGATTATGCGCGAATCGATTATGCTCGATAGTCATATCCATCTCGACGCTGACCAGTATGCTGACGTGGTGGCGCTAATCAAGCGGGCGCGTGACGCGGGCGTGAATGGAGCGGTCGCCGTGGGGGTCACCCCGGCGTCGAATCGGCGCGTGCTGGAACTGGCGCACGCGTATCCTGACTTCGTGCACGCCGCGATCGGCTTTCATCCGGAACGCTTCGATCTCACCGATGATGACGTAGATACGACGCTCGCGATGATCGGGGACAATCGGGAGAAAATCTGCGCGATTGGCGAGGTCGGCCTGCCCTACTATGGCGACCTGGCGCGCCGCGACGACGTCCGCGAGCGTGCGCGCAAGATCCTCGGGCGCTTCGCCCGACTCGCGACTGAACTCGACCTCCCGCTCATCCTTCATTGTCCGCATCAAACCGCCGCCGAGGCGCTGAGCATCATCGAAGCTGCGCGGGTGCGCCGCGCCGTTTTCCATTGGCACAAATCGGATGAGTCCACGACCCGCGCGATCATCAAAGCTGGATACTTCATTTCGCTGACGCCCGAGGTCGTTTATCGCGATCGCGATCAGGAACTCGCCGCCCTTGTTCCGTTCGATCAGATGATGGTCGAGACCGATGGCCCCTGGCCCTACGGCGGCAGCTTCGAGGGCAAGGCGACCGAACCCTATTTCCTTGCGGATGTGGTATCTGCAATTGCGGCGATACGTGGGAATTCAGTCGCTACGATTGAGCTCGCGCTGGCGGCAAACGCGAAAACTCTGTTCGGCATCGTCGCCTGAGGAGGCGTCTCAATGGAAGTTGCATTCGGAATTTTCGATCACCTGGAACGGCGCGACGTTCCACTGGACCAGCTTTACGAGGAACGCCTGCAGCTGCTCGAGGCGGCCGACCGCGCCGGTATTTTCTGCTACCACCTCGCCGAGCATCATGCGACGCCGCTGGGCATGGCGCCTTCGCCGAATATTTTTCTTACCGCCGTCGCGATGCGCACGCGCAAGATGCACTTCGGACCGCTGGTGTACCTGCTGCCGCTCTATCATCCGATGCGGCTGGTCGAGGAAATCTGCATGCTCGATCAACTGAGCGGAGGACGGCTCGAAGTTGGGGTCGGGCGTGGTATCTCGCCATACGAGCTGGCGCACTTCGACGTCAACTTCCTCGAGTCGCGCGAGATTTTCGAGGAGTCGCTGAAAGTGGTGGTCGAAGGACTGCGCGGGCGGAAGATCTCGCATCGCGGCGAGCGCTACAAATTCGCCGGCGCGCCGATCGAGGTCGCGCCCAAGCAGCAACCGAATCCACCTTTCTGGTATGGCGCTTCCACTCCCGACGGGCTCGCATTCGCCGCGCGCCACCGGATGAACATCGTGACCGGCGGCCCGAACGCAATCGTCAAGGGCACCGCGATCGCGTATCGCGAGCTGCTCGAAAAATTTGCCGGCGGCCCGGACGATCTGAATCCGCAGATCAAGAATCCGAAGATTGGCGCGGTACGGCATTTCTTCGTGGCCGATACCGATAAGCTGGCGGAGGAAATCGCGCTCCCTGCCTACCGGGTCTACTACCACAACATCACCAAGCTGTGGCGCGATTTCGGCACCATCCCGACCCTGTTTACCGACGATCTCCTGCGCGCCCGCGCCGCCGACGCCGCTATCGTTGGCTCGCCCAAATCGGTGCGCGACCGGATTGCAGCCTACTTCGAGGAGAGTAACACTAACTACCTGGTATTATCGTTCGCGTGGGGCGGACTGACCGGCGAGCAGTCGCGTCATTCGCTCGATCTGTTCGCCTCGGAAGTGATGCCGCATTTCATCAAACGATAGCAGCGAGAAACAACCCGGGAGCCAGGTAGCGCGATGCCGATCTACGAATACGAATGCGGAAAATGCCACCGCCGCAGCAGTATCCTCACCATGCGGATCAGCGAGAAGGTCGACGCGGTCTGCAAACATTGCGGAAGCGCGAAACTCTCCCGCCTGATGTCGCGCTTCGCCATGCCCCGGTCCGAGGAAGCGCGGATGGAAGCGCTCGGCGATCCGTCAGCCTTCAGCGGACTCGATGAAAACGATCCCAAGAGCGTCGCCAAGGTCATGCGCAAGCTTGGCAAGGAGATGGGCGACGAGATGGGCGGGCCCGAAATGGATCAGGCGATCGAGGAGCTGGAGCGCGGCGGCGGCCTCGATGGCGGGGACGACTCATCCGGTGGCGATGACCTCTGACCATAGGTGCGCAGCGCGCGTGGCGTTGTGCATCGTCATCGAGTCTCCTCCAGATAGCGCTTGAAGGCGCTCAGCGCGGTATCCCAGAAGGCGCCCACCTCCTCGAGCTTCTTGATCAGCGCTTCGACCTGGGCGCGGCCACCCGGCGCGAGCTCGTAGATGCGCTCGCGCCCGACTTTCTTCGCCTTGATGAGCCCGGCTCGACCGAGCATCCGCGTATGCTTGACGACGGCGGGGCGGCTGATCGCAAATCCCTGGGCGAGCTCGCCGGCACGGCAGGGCTTCTGCGCGAGGCGGCGCAGCAATTCACGGCGGGTGGAATCACCGAGTGCGGTAATGGTTCGATCGATCGACATCGAAAAGATTCGTAACCCTGAAGTTCCATATTGTCAAGCAGTCTCGATCGTTGAGCGCGCGAGAAAAGATTTCTAGGACTCGAGGCTGACGATTGCCGCCGCGGCCATCCCCTCGCCACGGCCCAGCGCGCCGAGGCCTTCGGGGCTGGACGCTTTCACATTGAGCAGCTTCGCGTCCGCATCGAGGGCGCGCGCCAGGTTAGCGCGCATCTGCTCCAGATGAGGCGCGAGCTTCGGCTTTTGCGCAAAGATCGTGACATCGGCATTGCCAAGCCTGAAGCCACGATCGCTCGCGAGCTTCCATACCTGGCGCAGCAGCATGATGCTGTCCGCGCCCTTGTAGCGAGGATCGTTGTCGGGGAAATGCCGGCCGAGGTCGCCCTCACCCAGCGCGCCGAGGAGCGCGTTGGCGAGCGCATGCGCCGCAACATCGGCATCGGAATGACCGCCGAGGCCGCGCTCATAGGGAACCTCGACGCCGGCGAGGATCAGCTTGCGGCCTTCCAGGAGCGGATGGAAATCGAAGCCCTGTCCAACTCGAATCGTCATCGCGATGTGAAAGCTGGGCGCTGCGTTGACACTATCGACCCTCGTCGCCAAGCTTGGGGCATCCGCAGGATGGAGGGAAGAGGGAGATGCCGGGTTTTGTCAAAACTCCGCGATTCATCATAAGCACGATTTTTCTGATCTGGCTGATTGCCGTCATCTGGGACAATCACGCGGAGCCGCCCGTGAATGTTTGGTATGGCCCATTCCTGCATAGCCAGATTCGTTTGATCTGGATACTCGTCGGCTCCTCGATTTTCGGCGCCGTCGTCGCGCTGGTCGTTCAATACATGGTGACTCATCGCGCTTCGAAGAACGCGTCCTCATCGGTGGCGGCGTGAGGATCGAGTAGTAACACCGTGGTTTTGGTTCCGGCCTTTAACAACGTCTGCTTCGCACTACCGATTAGAAGCGCATCGGCACGAGACAAGGAGCTCAGGATTCCCGAGCCCTGATTGCCGGTCGGAGTCGCATAGATTTCGCCATCCCTTCGCTCCAATCGCACCCGAACGAACTCGGTAAGGTCCCTGGCGAGCTTAATATCGGTGCCGCAAACGACATTGACGCGGCGCAGCCCAAGCCTTCGGAAGCCGGCCATCTTCCGCAGCGCAGGCCTCGCATAGAGACAGAAGCACACCATCGTAGAGACAGGGTTTCCCGGCAATCCGAAAACCGGCCGCTGGCTCATGATACCGAACTTGAGCGGACGGCCCGGGCGCTGCGCGACGCCATGAAACAGCACGCGCATCCCCATCTCGTCCATCACGCCTTTGACGTGATCGAAGTCACCCGCCGATACACCGCCAGTGGAGAACACCACGTCGAAGCGCACCGCCTCAAAAAGCCGCTCGCGAGTGTCCTCGATGGTATCGCGCGCGATCTTGAGGATCGTAGGATCGCCGCCAGCTTCCGTAATCGCGGCGGCGAGCGCATAGGCACTGGAGTTGACGATTTGCGCGCCAGTCGGGATCTGATCGACATCCACCAGCTCATCGCCCGTGGCGACGATCGCCACCCGCGGTTTGCGGTAAACGTCGAGCATCGAGCGATTGAGCGAGGCGAGCATCCCCACGTCGAATGCGGTCAATACCTTACCTGGCGACATCAGCAACTCACCCGCACGAAGATCCTCGCCACGCGGCCGGATGAACGAGCGCGACTCGGCCGAGGCGAGGATCTCTACCCGCGAACCCTTGCCGCGCGTGCGTTCGACCTGGATGATCGCATCGGCACCGGGGGCGATCGGCGCGCCGGTCATGGTGCGGATGGCGGTGCCCGGCTCGACGCGCCGCGTCGGCATCGTCCCCGCGCCAACCGTCTCGACCACCTCGAGCGCGATCGGATTGGTTTCGCTCGCGGTGGCGATGTCGGCGGCGCGGACCGCATAGCCATCCATCGCGGAATTGTCGAAGCCGGGAATATCGCGCGGAGAGCGGATCTCCTCGGCGAGCACGCGGCCGAGGCTCGCAAGAATCGACACGCGCTCGACGCCGAGTGGTGCGACATTTTCGAGAACAATTCTTAGTGCTTCGTCCGCAGTTGTCATGGACCTATGGTCGAAGCATACGCAGTGAGGACGGAAGAAAAAAGGCGCGGCTTAGATGCTCGCGCCTTTCCCTTGAGTGTGCGGCGAAATTAAGTGGTGCTCAGCTTAGCTGCGCGCGCGGTAATTACCTCGTCGATGAGGCCGTACTCGACCGCCTGCGCCGCGCTCATGAAGTTATCGCGGTCGGTATCTTTCTCGATTTGCTTCACGGTCTTGCCGGTGTGGCGCGCCAGCACGTCGTTCAAGATTTCCTTCTGGCGTAGCGCCTCGCGTGCCTGGATTTCGATATCCGCCGCCTGCCCTTCGAATCCGCCCGAGAGCTGATGGATGAGAATCCGCGCGTGCGGCAGCGCATAGCGGCGACCCTTCGCGCCCGCGGCAAGCAGGAATGATCCCATGCTGGCCGCCTGCCCGCAGCAGAGCGTCGAGACCGGAGGCTTGACGAATTGCATCGTGTCGTAAATCGCGAGGCCGGCCGTGACGCTGCCTCCTGGCGAATTTATGTACATGTTGATTTCTTTCTCGGGGTCTTCGGACTCCAGAAAAAGGAGCTGCGCCGTGATCAGGTTGGCGAGGTCGTCGGTCACCTGGCCGCCGAGAAAAACGATGCGGTCCTTCAGCAAGCGCGAGTATATGTCGTAGGATCGCTCGCCACGACCGGTTTGTTCCACCACGTATGGAATAAGGATGCTGCTCATGCTTTCAAATTACTCCGCGAAGGCGCCGCGGTCGAGATTTCTCGGCGTGTTGTTCATCGTGCTCGCCCTACTTCCCGTGATCGCCCCCGCATCTGCATCCGCGCTGACCGCAGCCGAGCGCGAAAAGAACAATTACTACCTGCCGGGCAAAGACCAGGCGCGGATGGTCAGCGTATCATCCTCAGGCGAGGCGCAAGCCGAAATCATCGTGTTGACCGAAGCGATCGCGGTGAAGGAGACCGGTCCGAAGGAAACCATCGCCAAATTCGGCGAGGTTTATGGCTTCGCGCCATCGTTCATCGCGGTGCACAAGGACGAACCGACGCGCCTGACGTTCTGGAATTTACAGCCCGACGACGAGCACGATTTCATGCTCGCTGATCCGGACCTCGATGTGCTGATGCATGTGAAACTGCTGCCGCTGTCGAAGAACTCCTGGGTCTTCAACTTCCACAAGGAAGGCATCTTCCCGTTCTTTTGCGCGGTGCATCAGCCGGAAATGAATGGGCAGATCCTGGTGCTGCCTGCGCGGAAGTAATTAGCCGATTTGCGCGATGGCGTTCCGAAGGCGCGCTACGGTGCGTTCGCGGCCGAGCACCGCGATGACCTCATAGATGCCGGGGCTAACGGTGCCGCCAGTCAGCGCAACGCGCACCGGCTGCGCCAGCTGGCCTAGTTTCATGCTGAATCGCGCGAGGACTTCTTCGAAAACCCGCTGAATCGAGGCTTCCGAGAAATCAGCGGTGAGCTTATCGAGCGCGTCGGCGAGCGCGCCAAGTTGCTCCTTCACTTCGGGCTTAAGAAACTTCGCCGCCGCCTTCGCATCGATTTCGATGTCGTCGCGCAGATAAAATTTCGCGAAGTCAACCAGTTCGACCAACGTCTTGGCGCGCTCCTTCAGCGTCGCGACCATTTTCTCCAGCCATGCATCGTCGCCGGGAGTCGCATAACCGGCCTTCGCGATGAACGGTTTGATCTCCTGCGCGAGCTGCGCGTTTGGGCGCTCCTTCAGATAGTGGAAGTTCAGCCACAGCAGCTTTTCCGCATTGAAGATGCCCGACGAGGTTCCGCACGAATCGAAGCCGAAGAAATCGATGAGTTCCTGCTTGGAGAAAATCTCCTGATCGCCGTGCGACCAGCCCAAGCGCGCGAGGTAGTTGAGGACCGCCTCGGGAAAATATCCCATCTCGCGATAGGCACTAACCGAAGTCGCGCCGTGACGCTTGCTGAGCTTCCCGCCATCGGGGCCCATCACCTGTGGCAGATGCGCAAAGGCGGGGGCCTCATATCCCAATGCGAGGAACATCTGAATCTGGCGCGGCGTGTTGGGAACGTGATCGTCGCCGCGTACGACATGGGTGATGTTGAAATCCACCTCGTCGAGCACGGTGCAGAAATTGTAGGTCGGGCTGCCGTCGGAGCGCAGGATGACAAGGTCGTCGAGCTCCGAATTCTCGAACACCGTGCGCCCGCGAATGAGGTCCTCGAAAACCGTCTGCCCTTCGTTGGGCGAACGGAATCGGATCACATAGTTGCGGCCGGCCTTGCGGTCCGGCAGCTCGATGTTCGGGTCGAATGGCTTGCCGCGGCAGGTGCCGTCGTAGCCGGGCTTGCGATGCTCGCGCTCAGCAGCTTTGCGTTTCGCGTCGAGCTCCTCGGGCGAGCAGTAGCAGGGATACGCCTTGCCCTCACGCAGCAGTTGGCGCGCCGCATCGAAGTAGCGATCCATCCGGTTCGATTCGAAGTAGCGCGGATCGGGTGGACCTTCATCCCACTCCATGCCCAGCCACTTCAAGTCAACGAGGATCTCGTCCAGCGAGGCCTTGGTGGAGCGCTCCTGATCGGTGTCATCGATGCGCAGGATGAACACGCCCTTTTCGTGGCGCGCGTACAGGTAGGCGAACAGACCCGAGCGGACGTTACCGATGTGCAGCGAGCCGGTGGGGCTCGGCGCGAAGCGGGTGCGAACGGTCACAACTTACTCCCATTCAATCGTGGCGGGCGGTTTCGAGGTGATGTCATACACGACGCGATTGACGCCGCGAATTTCGTTGGTGATACGGCTCGACACGCGCGCGAGGAATCCGGGATCCAGCCGCGCCCAGTCGGCGGTCATGCCGTCCTGCGACTCCACGGCGCGAATCGCGATGACGCTTTCATAGCTGCGCCCATCGCCCATCACGCCCACGGTCTTAAGCGGCAGGAGCACCGCGAACGCCTGCCACAAATTCCTGCCGATACCCGATGACGCAAATTCCTCCATCACGACGAGATCGGCGCGGCGCAGCAGCTCGACGCGCTCACGCGTGACCTCGCCGACGATTCTCACCGCCAGGCCGGGACCGGGAAATGGCTCGCGATCGACGATCTCGCTCGGCAATCCAAGCTTGCGGCCCAGCTCGCGCACCTCATCTTTGAAGAGTTCGCGCAATGGCTCGATCAGTTCGAGCTTCATCCGGTCCGGCAACCCGCCGACATTATGATGGCTCTTGATGACGGCCGACGGCCCCTTGAAGGAAACCGACTCGATAACATCGGGATACAGGGTGCCCTGCCCCAGAAACTTCGCTCCGCGGACCACATCCTCGGATTCGAATACGTCGATGAAGGTATGCCCGATGATGCGGCGCTTCTGCTCGGGATCGAGCACATCCTTCAGGCGGGTGAGGAACATTTCCGCGGCGTCACTGACGGTGAGCGCGATGCCGAGTTGGCCGGCGAAAACATTTTCCATCCGCTCGCGCTCGCCCGCGCGCAGCAGCCCATTGTCGACGAACACGCACTTGAGACGCTCGCCGATCGCGCAATGAATCAGCGCCGCCGCGACCGAGGAATCGACGCCGCCAGAAAGTCCGAGCAGCACCTTGTCGCTCGGACCGACTTGATTCCGAATTTCGGCGACCTTGGTATCGATGAAGTTCGCCATCGTCCAGTCGCCCGGCTCCCCGCAAATCCGATGCACGAAGTTACGCAGCAACTGCGTCCCGCACGGCGTATGCACCACCTCGGGATGAAACTGGATGCCGCGAATCTTGCCGTCCTCGGTGCGGATCGCCGCGCACGGCGCATTGTCGGTGTGCGCGATGGATCGCAGCGTCGCGGGGATCGCCTCGACGCGATCACCATGGCTCATCCACACGCGATGCTCCTGTCCTTCGAGGCCTTCGAACAACGGATCCTGCGCGTCAATTTGCAGCGTCGCGGGGCCGTATTCCTTGGCGCTCGCCGGCGGCGTCTTCGCCCCCAGGTGGGTCGCGACCACGTACATGCCGTAGCAGATGCCGAGGATGTGCGCGTCGGTTTTCAGCACTTCGGGATCGATATCCGGCGCGTTCTCGTCGTAAAGGCTGGCCGGGCCGCCCGAAAGGATGATGCCGCGGGGCTTCATCGCGCGAATTTTCGCCAGCGGAAAATTGAACGGGTGGATCTCGCAGTACACGTTGGCTTCGCGTACCCGTCGCGCGATTAACTGGGTGTACTGACTTCCGAAATCTAAAATGAGAATCACGGTGAAGCCGTCACTATATCGGAGCCGCGAGGGTGTAAAAACACCACTGCCGGGTACCTTTCAACAATTCGCTAGACGCGACGCCCTCTGACGTTGCGGCCCTCGGCCTTGCTATGCGGACGGCGCTCCGGCGTGCGGCCGGTCTTGCGAAATTGCATCCGCAGCGGGCTGCCGACGATGTTGAGTGCCTTGCGAAATCGCGTCTCGAGGAAGCGGATGTAGTGCGCGGGAATGTCGCGATCGAAATTCGAGAAGAACGCGAGGCGCGGCGGCGAGTTGCCCACCTGCGTGACATACATCAAGTTGAGGCGCTTGCGATCGACCATCGGCGGATCCATCGCTGCGCCTGCACTCGCGAGGATTTGATTCAGCATCGAGGTCTGATAGGTCGCGCGCCATGACTCGCCCGCCGCGAGTGCCGCCGGAATGATATCGCTCACGCCATCGCCAGTGAGCGCCGAGGTGAACACGATGGCCGCGTATTCGAGGAACGGAAATCGATGGTGCGCGTCGCGAATGAAGGCGGCGATCTTCGCGCCCTCTTTCGCCGCAGCGTCCCATTTGTTGCAGACCAGAACCATCGCGCGATCGTTGGTATCGACGAGGTGCGCCAGCCGCGCATCCTGATCGGTGATGCCCTCGGTAGCATCGATGACGAGCAGCAAAACATCGGCGCGCCGGATGACCTCGATCGCGCGGCCCACCGAGGCCTGTTCAAGTTCGCCCTCGACGCGCGGCCTGCGCCGGATTCCCGCCGTATCAATGAGAAGCAGACGCTTGCCCTTGTAATCGAGCGGGGCATCGATGGCATCGCGAGTGGTGCCCGGCGTGGAATCGACGATCGAGCGCTCGATGCCCGAGAGCCGATTCAGCAGCGAGGATTTGCCGACGTTGGGGCGCCCGATGAGCGCGATTTTCAAATCCGGACGCTCGGCGGTTTGAGGTTCCTTCGATGGAAGCCGCGAGGCGATCTCCTCGAGCAGCTCGCCCACGCCGTTTCCATGCGCCGAGGACAGGAAGAAAATCTTCTCCGCGCCGGAGGCATAGAATTCCGACGCCGAGGCCTCCTGGCCCCGCTGATCGATCTTGTTGACCGCCACAATCAGTGGGCATCCGGTGTCGCGAATCAGCGCGAGCGCTTCCTGATCTGCATCGGTAAAGCCGGCGCGCCCGTCGAACAGCATCACCACGAGGTCCGCCATGCCGATCGCCGCGAGAGCCTCGCGCACGATAAGCTCTGACATTCGCTCGCGTCCGCCGAGTTCGAGCCCACCGCTGTCGATAAGGATGAAGTCGCGATCATCGTAAGAGGCGCGCGCGAAGTTCAGGTCGCGCGTCGTTCCCGGAATCGAGCTGGTGATGGCGCGCGCGCCCGCCGCGATGCGATTGAATAACGTGGACTTGCCGGCATTGACGCGGCCCGCAAGCACGACGGTCGGCAATCCTTGCGCGAGGGCGGCCGAGATCGCGCCCGGGCGCGATTCGGATCTGGCAGGGCGCGGCATCAGAGCCCCATTTCCTGCAGCTTGCGAGGATTGCGCGTCCAGTCGCGATCGACCTTCACCAGCAGCTCGAGGAAAACCTTCCAGCCGAGAATTTCCTCGAGCTCGATACGCGCGGCGGTGCCGACTTCCTTCAGCATCTTGCCGCCGGCGCCGATCACGATGCCCTTGTGCGACTCGCGATCGACGATGATAGTCGCGGCAATCTTGATGAGCTTCTTTTCCTCATCCTCGCTGAACGCCTCAACGGCAACGGCAGTGGAAAACGGAATCTCGCGCTCCAGCTTGAGGAACAATTTCTCGCGCACGATTTCTTCCGCGAGGGTGCGCTCGGTCTGGTCGGTGTATTCCTCTTCCGACATCAGCGCTGGCCCTTCCGGAAGCATCGACTTGAGCATGCGCAAAAGCTCCTCGATATTCTCGCCGGTCTTCGCACTCACCGGCACGACCTCGATTCCTGGAAGCTCCCGCGCGCATTCTTCCAGCAAGGGAAGCAGCCGCACGCGGGGCAAGAGATCGATCTTGTTGATGACCAGGAGCTTGGGGCGATCGAGCGCGCGCAACTCCTGCAGGAACGCATGGTCAGCGGCGCTGGCGCGATCGGCCGCTTCAATGACGCCCATCACGATTTCGGCCTCGGCGAGGCTTTGCCGCGCGGTCTGCACCATGCGGCGATTGAGCATCTTGGGCGAGTCATGAATTCCGGGCGTATCGATGAAGATGATCTGCGCGTCGGGGTCGCTGCGAATACCCATCACCCTGCGCCGCGTGGTTTGCGGCTTGGGGGTAACGATCGCGACCTTGTGCCCGACGATGCGATTGACGAGAGTGGATTTGCCGACATTGGAGCGTCCACCGAGGACGACAAAGCCGGCGCGATGATCATGTTCTGCGTTCACGAATTTCCTGTTCTATCTGTCCCATCGCGGCGCGCGCCGCGGCCTGCTCGCTTTGTTTCTTGCTGCCACCTTCGCCGGTGCCCAATTCCTTGCCCGCGATGCGGATCCGGGTGGTAAACCGTTTCGCATGGTCGGGGCCGCTCGCCGCCACCAGCTCGTAAACTGGTTGCGCACGATAGCGGCGATACGCGATTTCCTGGAGCTCGGTCTTGTAGTCGCGCTCCGCAGTCGGGCCTCCGATGTCATCGACGAACAGCGATTCTACCACACGCTGCGCCGGCGCGAGCCCACCATCGGTATAAATCGCGCCGACCACAGCCTCGAAGGCGGCGGCGAGGATCGAGATCTTGTCGCGCCCGCCGCTTTTCTCCTCGCCCTTGCCGAGCTTGAGGCGTTCCCCGAGCTCGATAGACTGCGCCTTCAGTGCCAAGGTGCGTCCATTGACGATCGAGGCGCGCTGCTTGGAGAGCGGACCCTCCTTGGCCTCGGGAAAACGGCGCATCAACATGTCAGCGATCGCCAGGTCGAGCACGGCGTCACCGAGAAATTCGAGCCGTTCGTAATGGACATCAGAGCCGACCGCGGCGCTCGGATGCGTAAGCGCGATCGTCAGCAGCTCCGGACGTGCAAAAGAGTATCCGAGTCTGCGTTCCAGTTCCGCGGCGGCGCTTTCAGCAGATTCCGGCTGCGGCGCGGGCGCCGGTCGCCGCCCGAACCTCAACAATCTCCCCAACCAGTTGGGCGCCTTTGGCAAACGAAGCCTCCACCTCAAGTTCTCGATTAAGCTGGCTGGCAGCGCCCCGCGTCAATACCCGCACATAGTTGCGGCTATAGCCGCCGAGCTCCCCACCCTCGGTTGACTCCTCGAGCAACACCTTAAGTGTTTGCCCGACAAATTTCTGCGCGAAAGCCTCCCGCTTGCGCTCGCCAAGTTCCCGCATCAAGGCTCCCCGGCGCTTGATCTCAGTCGCGGCAACTTTACCAGACAGTTTCGCGGCGGTGGTTCCCGCGCGGACAGAGTACGGAAAGACATGGTAATACGAAAGCGGCAGCGCTTCGAGAAAGCTGAACGAGCGTTCAAAATCCCGCGTCGTTTCGCCCGGAAATCCCACGATGATGTCGGTGCCGATCCCCGCATCCGGCATCGCCGCGAGGACGGTCTCCACCCGATCGCGAAAATACGCGGTATCGTAGCGACGCCGCATCCGGCCCAGCGTGCCATCCTCGCCAGCCTGCAGCGGCAGATGAAGATGCGGACAGATTTTTTCGCTCTGCGCGATGATATCGATGATGCGATCGCTTAGCTCTTCGGGATCCAGCGAGCTGATGCGGATGCGCTCGATCGGCGACCGCTCGGCCAGCATCTCCAGCAAATCCGCCAGCTCGACGGGCGGATCGAGATCCTTGCCGTAGCCGCCCAGATGCACGCCCGAGAGAATCACTTCCTTGAACCCGCGCGCATGCAGCTCATCGATCGCCTCGACGATGCGGCGCGGCTCGACACTGCGCGACAACCCGCGCGAGAACGGAACTATACAAAAAGTACAGAACTGGTCGCATCCCTCTTGCAGCTTGAGGAACGCCCGCGAATGGCCCGCGAGAGTAACGCCGCGAAGCTCGATCGGCGCGCGCTCCTTGCGCAGATTGGACACCATCACACGCTCGGATGAATTACCCATCACCGCGCGTTCGAGGTCGTTCAGACGTCCCAGGCCGACGATCGCATCTACCTCGCGATGGCGTTCGAGAGCTTCGGGACTGGCTTGCGCGAGACATCCAGTCATCACGATTCGCGCGTTCGGATTGAGGCGGCGTGCGCGGCGCGCGATGCGCAGGCTTTCGCTGTCGGCGCGATCGGTAACCGTGCAAGTGTTGACGATATAGACATCGGCGGGCTCGTCGAACTCGCCACGAACGAAGCCGAGCGCGCCGAGGCGCGATTCGATAATCGCCGAATCGTATTGATTGACCTTGCAGCCCAGGGTCGCGATTGCAAACCGCATCGTCAGAGCCTATTCCCTGATGGCCCGCTCGATAAAGCCGCCGCCCACGACCTCATCGCCACGATAGAAGACGCATGCCTGACCGGGAGTGACCGCGGGGCCTTCCGCGGCGAAGCGAACTTCCGCGGTCCTCGATGGAGCGAGGGTGAGGCGAGCCGGAAGCGCGGGATGACGGTAGCGAATCTTGACCTCGATATCTCGAGCTCTCCCGTCAAATGAGGGTGGATCGACGAGATCGACATCGCGCGCGATGAGACCGCGCGAGTTCAGCGCGGAACGAGTTCCGACGACGACCTCGCCGCGGTCGGGCCTGATCTCGCTGACATACAGAGGTTCGCTGGCGGCAACTCCCAGTCCGCGGCGCTGGCCCACAGTGAAGCGATGAATCCCTGCATGATCGGCGAGAGTGTTTCCCGTAGCGTCGGTGATATGGCCCTTGCGAATCGATCCCTCAGGTGCGAGGCGCTCGACGAATCGCGCATAGTCGCCGTCGGGCACGAAGCAGATTTCCTGGCTCTCCGGCTTGTCGGCATTGGCCAGGCCAAGTGCGCGAGCACGCGCGCGAACTTCGATTTTCGTCATCGCACCGAGCGGAAACAGGGTGCGAGAGAGTTCCGACTGGCCGAGGGTGAACAAAAAGTAGGTCTGATCCTTGGTAGAATCGGCTGCGCGCAGCAGATGATAACGGCCCGCATCGTCGCGCGAGATTCGCGCATAGTGGCCGGTCGCGACGAAATCGGCATCCAGTGCGCGGGCGCGGCTCCACAGCCGGTCGAACTTGATCTCACGATTGCACATCACGCATGGGTTGGGGGTGCGCCCCGCGAGATATTCGGAAACGAAATTGCCGATGACGCGATCGCCAAACTCGGCGCGCAGATCGACCACATAAAAGGGAAAACCCATCCGCTCGGAAACCCGGCGCGCATCCTCGAAGTCATCGTGCGAGCAGCAGGTTCCGCGACGCTTCGCAGGCGACCCCGGCGCATCCGGCGCGAGGCGCATCGCGACTCCGACCACATCGTAGCCCTGCTCACACAAGAGCGCCGCGGCAACCGAACTGTCGACGCCACCGGACATCGCGACCAGAACGCGACGGCTCATCGCAGGTTCTCCCAATGACTCCGAGTGGCGTGGGCGGGTTCGGCTGCGGAGACGCGGCGCCAGATGCGCGGGATGATATTGGCCGCGCGCGCGACGTCGTTGCGCGTGGTATTCCAACCGAGACTCAGGCGCAGTGAGCTGCGCGCCTCGTCATGCGAGAGCCCCATCGCGAGCAGCACATGGGATGGCTCGACCGCACCCGCGGCACACGCGGAACCCATCGAGACGTGAATTCCTTCGAGGTCGAGCGCGATGAGCACGCTTTCACCCAGCACACCCGGGAAGGTGAGGTTGAGCGTGTTAGGCAAGCGGTCACGAATCGGCGCGTTGAGACGAAGGCCCGGAATCGCATCGAAAAGATCCGCGAGGAGTTCGTTCGAGAGCGTCGACACGCGCAGCGCTTCGTCATGAAAATGCGTGGCGACAGCTTCCGCGGCGGCGCCAAACGCGATCGCGCCCAGGAGATTCGGCGTGCCGGCACGAAGTCCGCTCTCCTGTGGACCGCCGAGCAGGATCGACGTCAGTGCGGATGGCTCCCGGACATAGAGCGCGCCGATTCCGGCGGGCGTACCGAGCTTATGGCCGCTGAGCGTCATCAGGTCGCAGCGCAGTTCAGCAACATTCACAGGGATGCGACCGATCGCCTGCGCCGCATCGAGATGAAAAACCGCGCCGGCCTTCGAGGCGGCATCGTTAACCGCGCTTACTTCCTGAATGGTACCGACTTCCGAATTTGCCAGCGCGAAGGTAACCAGCGCGGTATCGGAATCGACCGGCGATGCCACCAAGTCCGGCGACAATCGCCCCTCCCGATCGGGGCCGACCCTCGTAATCTTGAACCCGCGCGATTCCAAATCGCCCAGTGGCGCGAGAATTGAGGAGTGCTCTATTGATGAGCTGACTATGTGATGCCGCGAGGGGCGTGCCTTGAGCGAGCCGAAAATCGCGAGGTTATTGGCCTCGGTGCCGCCGCTGGTGAAGATGACCTGCCGCGGCTCGGCGCCGATTAGCGCGGCGACCTGCGCGCGGGCAGCCTCGAGCGTCCGGCGCGCGGCCTGCCCCGCTCGATGAACTGACGACGGATTGCCTCCGCCCTCATCAAGATGACGCGCGATCGCGGCCTTCACCTCGGGGCGAAGGGGCGAACCGGCGTTGTGATCGAGGTACGTGCTCATCGGCGTTGGATAAGAAATTGACGCGCGAATTTCTAAAGATGATAAGTTACCTTACGCGCTTACGGCGCAAAAGATATGGCATCCTCAGGCAACAATATCAGAATTTTGGTAGTAGGCGCGGGCGTCGTCGGATGCTCATTGGCGATGCATCTGGCGAAGACTGGCGCGCGCGTCGAGGTGCTTGAAAAGGGCGACATCTGCGCGGGAATGTCCTCGCGGTCGGGTGCGCTGGTCCGGATGCATTACACGTTCGCGCCCGAAGCGGCTCTCGCGCTCGCATCGCTACGCTATTTCCAAAACTGGCGCGAGGCGGTCGGTGGCGAATGCGGCTTCGTCGAGACCGGGTTCGCCACCATCGTCAATGAGGCCAATGTCCGGGCTCTCAAGGCTAACGTGGCGATGCTCCGTGGCCTCGGCGTCGATACTGATGTCATTTCACCCGCGGAGCTGCATCGCATCGATCCTAATGTATCACTTGAAGATATCGCACTAACCGCCTACGAGCCCCATAGCGGCTATGCCGACCCTGTTGCCACTACCCATAGCCTGGCAGATGCAGCCCGTCGCGCCGGTGCCCGCTTTCATTTGAATAACGCGGTCGTCTCCGTCCGCACCCGCGCCGCCCGCGCCATCGGTGCGATGGATGCCGCCGGCCACTTTCACGAGGCCGACGCCGTATGCCTCGTGACGGGCCCTTGGACATCTGCCCTACTTGGCCCGCTCGGCGCGCGTATCCCCATCACTGCCGAGCGCGCGCAAATCGCTTTTTTTAAACGGACCTCGAATACTCGGCATCTGATTTATATCGACATCATCGCGGGCAGCTACTTCCGCCCGCATGGTCCCGATTTGACCCTTGCGGGCCTCGGCGGAGCGAAGCGCGACGATGCCGATCCCGATCGCTTCCGCGAGACCAACGATGCGGAATTCATCGATGATGTCCGCCGCCGCCTCGGCACCCGGATTCCCTCACTCGCCGAGGCTCCCTACGCGCGCGGCCATGCCGGCATCTATGATGTCACGCCCGATCAGCGTCCCATCCTCGACGAGATTCCCGGCATCGATGGGCTTTATGTTGCGGCGGGATTTAGCGGGACCGGCTTCAAGACCGCGCCCGCAGTCGGCGCCGCGATGGCTGAACTCATCACGACCGGCGCCGCAAAGATCGTCGAACGTGTCACCTTTTTCCTACACCCGGTTTCTGACCGGTAATCTGATTGCCGGCGAGCATGAGTATACGATGGGCTCCGACTTCGGCCACACGCTTTGATTATCCCTTCTCGCATCAAGGGTTTAAGGCTGTGCCATGAATAAGGATACCGCCTCATCGGTGTATGCGCTAAGTGGCGAGTTCACCGAAGGTCAAAGTATGCTATCATCAGCAAAGAGACGCCACCGAGGCGCCCGTTGTCGTTTCAGGGCGGATACCATTGCGCATATGCGGATTACATAAACGAACCCACCAAGTACTTGATTCTAAAGGGTTTTCGTTTTTCAGCCGTGGATCGGGTGGTACAGCTGTCGCGAGAGCAAAAGTGCAAAAACAAACCCACTTCATCGCGGTCGAAAATTACGAAACAAAGCCAAATTATCGAGGATAATCAAGGAGTTTTCCATCATCACCTTCGGGATAGCGGAGCTGTCGCCCAGCCAAGAACGATTTGGCGGACGATACGCCTCGCCTCTAGCGGCAGGCCGGAGGAGGTAGGTCAAATCGCAAAAACAAACCCACTCAAGAACTGCTGCCGACATTACGTCAGTAATCATCCAAACCTGGAGGCTCACTGCCTGAGGACCGGCGGCCGAACCGTCTCCGCTCAAACCTTTCGCCGAATACTTCAGACCAACCGCCGTAACGCCGGGTAGCAGTTCCCTACTATCTGACCGCCTCCTTTCGCTCGCGCTTCGCTCCTGGCGAGGGACCATCCAGCCATCGATTCGACGGAACATTTCGTTCAATCGAATTGAACGCCTCTCCTTTCAGAATGACCACAATGGAAAGACATCGAGGCCTCGACGCCCGACGGACCCTGACAAGCGAGGGCGCACTCTGCGCGATGGAAACCATCGCGGAGGACATCCTCGGTGCGGTGTTCGTTGCGATGCTCCTGATGTGGATCGTTTCGGCGTTCGCGGCACCGATGTCGAAGGTCCTTTCCACCAGGGTTCTCTCGCGACACCCCGGTCTTTCGTACCTGGAATTCGGCATCGATCCGGCGGGCTTCGCTCAATCGAACCAGCGTCAAGACGACACTGCGGACGAAGCGTTGCGGGGCCGCATCGCCAAGTCCCGGTTGACGATGGGGAAGTGGACGCGTGAGGAGAATACCCCCCTCTCCCTCCGTCCCTTCCCCGTTCGGATGGGGGCCAACGAAGTTTCACTACGATGATGACTCTGAGTCGCCATCGCGATGGTTGAAGGCATCTATGACCGAAGGCATCGAGAACCAACGCAAGGCGTAGCGGACTTGCATCGCCTCGGGAGCACCACCCGCCTTCCCAAAACAGCACGGAGGTATTGGTATGGCTAATTTTCGTTTCGGAAAGCATCCGCCGGTTAAGGACTATCGGACGCTGCGTTTCAAGAACTACCTGAAGTCCGACCTCGCCAATCCGCCGGCGACGTTCAACACGCTGCCGCGGGTTTACCAGGGACTCGGCATCAGCGATCCGACCAAGCTCTTCCCGATGGACGGCAACGACACGCTCGGCGATTGCACCATCGCGGCGGCCGCTCACGCGATCACCACTTGGCGCGGGATGATGAAGAAGGACAGCATCCCGGCGACCAAGGCGGTCGAGAAACTCTACTTCCACTTGACCGGCGGTCCGGACAGCGGGCTTAACGAACTCGATGTGCTCAATTCATGGCGGCAGAACGGGGCGCTGGGCGAGAAGATGCTCGCCTTCGCGACCATCGATCCCAAGAATCACACTCACGTCCAGCAGGCGATCCAGATGTTCGGCGGTGTGTACCTTGGCTTCCAGGTTCAGCAGAACTGCGTGCAGGAGTTCAATGCCCATCAGCCATGGACGCCGGGACCCCTCACCAACGACGGCCATGCGGTGTTCGCAGTCGGCTACGATCCCAACGCGCTCACGGTGCTGACGTGGGGAAACACGCAGCTCGCGACCTGGGCATGGTGGGATGAATGCGTGGACGAGGCGTATGCGATCCTTCCGGTGGAAGCGAAGACCGCCGGCTTCTGTCCCGGATTCAACGTCAAGCAGTTAGAGGCTGACCTCAACGATGTAGCGAACTGAACGGCTGCCCCATCCGTCGCCCAATGCTCCCGGCGACGGATCCGCGGTCCTCGCTCACTAACAGTGGCGAGGACCGCTTTCTTTTGAGGCTCCCACTAGGAAGGCTTTTTCATCTGGAAGGAAGGGCCGGACCATTCGTCCTCGAGGATGCCGCCGCTGCCCTGATTGCCACCGGGGATTTGGCCGCCGAAGCCCGAGGTCGCGGCACCATCGACGATCATCGCCTGCCCGCTGACGAATTCGGAATCGTCGCTCGCGAGGAACAGCGCCATCGCAGCGATATCCTCGGGACGTCCGCTGCGCGGGTACGGCTGGAACGCCTTGAACAGTTGCGTCGCGGTTTGCTCGCCGCCGGGGATGCGATTGTAGGTCAGCGGCGTCGCAATCAACCCGGGGCATATGCAGTTGACGCGAATCTTGTCCTTGGCCAATTCGATCGCGGCCGACTTCGTCACGCTGATGACGCCCGCCTTTGCGGCGCCATAGGCGGTAATGCCGGGCGTGCCGCGCAGACCCGCAATCGAGGCGGTCGAGATGATGGAGCCTCCGCCGGCCTTGCGCATCTCGGGCGCGGCGTACTTGATGCCGAGGAACACGGCGCGCAACAAAATTGAGAAGGTGCGATCCCAATTTTCCGCGGCGGTCTTTTCGATAGGGCCGGTCGCGCCGCCGAGGCCCGCGTTGTTGTAGATGATATCGAGCTTGCCGAATTCCTTGACGGCGCGATCGACCGCGCCCTTGATGTTCTCCTCGCTGGTCACATCGGTGAGCTGGAAGACCGCGTTGCCGCCGTTCTCCTTGCAATCGCGCACCGCGGCCTCGCCGCCTTCCTTGTTGAGATCGGCGATGACGACACTGGCGCCTTCACCCGCGAACCTGATGGCGGTGGCGCGTCCGATACCGCTCGCCGCGCCGGTGATGACCGCAACTTTCTTATCAAGTTTCCCCATGATGATTTCTCCTGTCGTATCCCCTTTAACTTAGGGACTAGGTCTATGCTTCGGTTTCTTTCTGGATCCCACGCTTGCCCGATGCTTTGCCCTTAGCATCGCCATTGGCAGACGCGGGCTTGATGCGCGGCTTCAGATTGTCCTTGTGCAATTTGTATTCGACCGAATCGACCAGCGCCTGCCAGCTCGCTTCGACCACATTCGCTGAAACGCCCACCGTGCTCCATCGCTTCTTGCCGTCAGTTGATTCAATGAGGACGCGCACGCGCGCGCCCGTCCCGCGCCCATTGTCGAGCACCCGCACCTTGTAGTCGGCGAGGTGCATGTTCTCCAGCGCCGGATAGTAAGGCACCAGCGCGCTGCGCAGCGCCGAATCGAGCGCGTTGACGGGGCCATTGCCGATGGCCGAGGTGCGCGAGCGCAGGCCGTCGGGGCCCTCGATGATCACCACCGCCTCGCTGAACGGCGCCTGGTCCTCATGCCACTTGTCGTCGAAGACACGGAAGCTCACGAAGTTGAAGTGCTCGTGGGTCATGCCGAGGGTGCGGCGCATCAGCAGCTCGAAGGAGGCATCGGCGCCTTCGAAGGTGTATCCCTCGCTTTCGAGGCGCTTCACTTCCTCGAGCAGGTCACCGATTTTTTCATTATTCGGATCGATATCGAGGCCGAGCTCCTTGCTCTTGTACATGATGTTGGATTTGCCGGAGAGCTCCGACAAAACCACGTGGCGATCGTTGCCGACCAGCGCGGGATCGATGTGCTCATAGGTGGTGGTGTTGCGCAGAATCGCGGAGACATGCAGCCCGCCCTTATGCGCGAAGGCATATCTGCCCACGAATGCCTGCCGACTGGCGGGCGTGATATTCGCCAGTTCGTAGACCAGCATCGATACTTCGCGCAGCTCCTTCAGCTTGGCGGGCGGAACGCATTGGTAGCCGAGCTTCAGCTGAAGATCGGGGATGATGGAGATGAGGTTGGCGTTACCGCATCGTTCGCCGACCCCATTGATGGTGCCCTGCACCTGGGTGGCGCCGGCGCGCACGGCCGCGATGGTATTTGCGACGGCGACTTCCGAATCATTGTGGCAATGGATCGCGATTCGGCATTTGACCACGCCCAGCGCGGCACTGACTGCTTCCTCGATATCAGCCGGCAGCCGGCCGCCGTTGGTATCGCACAGGCAGATCGTGTCGGCGCCAGCCTCGCTGACGGTGCGGATGCAGTTCATCGCGTATTCGCGATTGTTGAAAAAGCCGTCGAAAAAATGCTCGGCATCGAAGATGACTTCATCGACGTGCTTCTTCAAAAACGAAATCGTGTCGCTCAGGATGTCGAAATTCTCTTCGAGCGGAATCCTCAGCGCCTCGCGCACGTGGAGGTCCCAGGTCTTGCCGACCACCGTCGCGACCGGAGTGTCGGCCTTCAGTATCAACTGGAGGTTGCGATCCTGCGAAGCCCTCACACCCGCGCGGCGCGTCGAGCCGAAGGCCGCGATCTTCGAATGCTTGAGGTGCGCCTTTTTGACCTCGATGAAGAATGCGGCGTCGCGATCGTTGGAGCCGGGCCAGCCGCCTTCGACGTAATCGATCCCGAGGTCATCGAGGCGGCGCGCGATTTCAACTTTATCTTCGGTGGTTAGTGAAACGTCTTCGGACTGACATCCATCGCGCAGGGTGGTGTCATAAACTTCGATTTTTTTGTTCGCAGCCATCGTCAAAGGGTCTCCGCAGCGCCATTGGCGCCGCCCAGGAACGTGTCGTGAAGAGCGCGCATGGCGAGTTCGCCATACTTCGAGTTGACTACCACTGAGACCTTAATCTCCGAGGTTGCAATCATCTCGATATTAATTCGCTCCTCGGCGAGCACCCGGAACATGGTGGCCGCGACGCCCGCATGACTGCGCATTCCGAGCCCGACGATGGAAACCTTCGCGACCGGATCCTCATGGCGGACGCCACCGATCCCGATATCGGTGCCGATCTTTTTGACGATATCGAGTGCGCGCTTCAGATCGTCGCGCGTGACTGTGAAGGTCATATCGGTGCGCCCATCAGCGCTCGCATTCTGAATAATCATGTCGACGATAATTCCCGCGTCGGCGATGGGGCCGAAAATCTTGGCCGCCAGTCCGGGACGATCCTCGACGCCCCCGATCGTAACCTTCGCCTGGTTCTGATCGAGCGTGACACCAGAAACGAGCACATCCTCCATGGTCGCATCCTCTTGTCCTACCCAGGTTCCTACTCCGTCGCCGAAGCTGGAGCGGACCACGAGCGGCACATTGAATCTTCGCGCGAGCTCGACCGAGCGCAGCTGCAGCACCTTGGCGCCGAGCCCCGCCATTTCGAGCATCTCATCATATGATATGCGGTCAAGCTTCCTCGCAGTCGGAACGATATTCGGATCGGCGGTGTAGACGCCATCGACATCGGTGTAGATCTCGCAGAGGTCGGCCTTGAGCGCCGCCGCGAGCGCAACCGCCGTAAGGTCCGACGCGCCGCGACCGAGAGTGGTGATATCGCCGCGCTCATCGATACCCTGGTAGCCGGCGACCACCGCGATCTTGCCTTCCTTGAGTACGCTGCTGAGGCGATTGGCCTCGACCGATTTGATCTTAGCGCGGCCGTGATTGGAATCGGTCGCGAGCTTCAATTGGTGCGCGAGGAACGATGAGCATTGGAATCCCAACGAATTGAGACGAATCGCGAGCAGCGCCGCGGAAACCTGCTCGCCGGTGGCGACGAGGACATCGGTCTCGCGCGCATTGGGAGCCTCGCTCAGCTCGCTGGCGAGCTTGAAGAGGCGATTGGTCTCGCCCGCCATCGCGGACACGACGACGACGATGCGATCGCCTCTCCTTTGCGAAGCGCACACGCGGTCGGCGACTGCCTTGATACGATCGACGGTACCGACGGAGGTACCGCCATATTTCTGGACCACCAAACCCATTCGATGATGCCCTAAAAGCGAGAAATTACAGGTGATCGAACATTATGATGGGAAACGGAGAAGCTTACCAGAGGGAGGTGCGCAGGGTAACCTCTGATGTTTGATCGGTTTCGCGTAAGACACTATCTTACCCTGATGAGGACCAAAATCTCCTCGAAAGGACAAATCGTTCTTCCGGCAGAATTGCGGCGACAAGATCGCATCCGAGCGGGGCAACAGTTTGACGTGCAGCGGGTCAGAACCGGCGAATACCGGCTGGTGCGCGTTGCGGTAGGCGGAAGCGACGGCGTGGTTGATTGGCTTTTGAACTGCCCAGAGAAAGGATATTTCGTGCCGATCGAATCCGACTCGACGGATAAGTTGTGAGATTTCTAGTTCGACGCGAATGTTCTGAGCGAACCTACCAAGCCCGCGCCGCGACTCAATGTCCTTCGATGGTTACGGTTGCACGAGCACGAGTTGGTCATCGATCCGGTAGTTTTGGGTGAGCTTCGCTACGGCATTCTGTTTTTGCCGAAAGGCCGTAGGAGGCGAAGATTAGAGCAGTGGTTCGCCGATGGTATTCGGCGTCTCCACTGCCTGCCGTGGGATCGTGAAACAGGTTTACGATGGGCAGAGCTCGTGGCCGCGTTGCGCTCATCCGGTCGCGCGATGCCAACCAAGGATAGCCTCATCGCGGCCACGGCCCTCACCCACGGACTGACAGTCGCAACCCACAATCGCGCCGATTTTGAGAAGGCTGGAGTGAAGATCGTCGATCCGTTTTCAGCGTCCTGAATTAGCCCGGGGACCCGTTTTGAAGATCATGGCCTGACGGTCTTGAGAGAGGCGCAGAAAGGGCAGCGCTTGCGCATCCGGAAATAGAATCGGTCGCACGCGCGCAGGTCGTTTCCCATGGCAGGGCGCGAGACTCGAAGAATTGCTCAACGGGTATCGAAGTAAGTCTGCGATCTTTTCTGCTAGCAGTCTGACCATCGGCTAGCACGTCACGCGAAACGATTCTTAAGTTTCGCGACAATCGACGCGTGGCGAACGCCGGTGGCGCGGAATTCGAGGCGCCGCGTGTTCGTATCCGCGTACTCGATTCGCACCGATAGAAACTCCAAGTCAGGGCCGTCGCGCAGGCGCTCGAACCATTCGACCGCGGCAATTCCGGGAGAGAACAGATATTCGCGCAGCCCCATATCATCGAGGCCAACTTCCTCGAGCCGGTAGAGGTCGATGTGATAAAGCGGCAGGCGGCCGCGATGCTCCTGGATCATGGTGAAGGTGGGACTCAAGATGTCTTCCTCGCGCAGACTGAGCCCTCGCGCGAGGCCCTTGATGAAGCAGGTCTTGCCCGCGCCGAGCTCCCCGGTAAAGCCGAGCAGCTCACCGCCTTCGAGCATCGAGCCTAGCCGACGCCCCCACGCTTTGGTCTCGCGCGCCGAGGTGGTTTCGATGACTAAGACGATCTCTTCCCCGGAATGTGTATGTGCTTCCTCCATGGCCGCCTCCATTATAGCGCGATCAGTACACCAGCGTGTCAATCGCGCGAGGTAGCTCGTCGAGCAAATCGCCAACGATGAACCCGACCCTGCCGTAACGCATCGCGACGCGGTCGGCGGCGTAGCCGTGCAGGAAAACGCCCAATGCCAGCGCCTTCAAGGCGTCCATCCCTTGAGCGAGGAAGGCTCCGGTCATACCGGAAAGCGCATCGCCCATACCGGGCGTGCCCATGCCGGGATTACCGGTCGAGTTGATGTAGACCTCGCCACTCGGAGTGGCGATCACCGAATGCGCACCCTTGAGCAGTGCCACTGCGCCGGTCATCTCGGCAAGCTTCTTCGCCGCACCGATGCGATCGGCATTCACTTCCTTGGTGCTGATCCCCAGCAGCCGCGACATCTCGCCCGGATGTGGCGTCAGCACGACGGGACCTTTCGCGCTGCGCAATTTGTTGGGGCCGATTTGCGCGAGAATGTTGAGGCCGTCGGCATCAATGAGCATCGGGCGATCAGGCTGCGCCGCTTCGTTGATCAGCCAGGCGATAAGATCCTCCGTGCCATCGCTGACGCCGATTCCGGGGCCGACGACAATCGAGCTCATTGGTTTGACAAGTGATGCGAGTGCTTCGGTAGCCACGCGCCCGTCGAAGTGGCCGTCGCGATCCGCGATAGCCTCGGTCATCAGCTCGGCCTGCCCGGCAGAGACGACGTCGGCAACACAATTCGGGATCGCCCCAGTCACAAGGCCCGCTCCCGCGCGCAATGCTCCTCGCGAGGAGAGCAGCGCAGCCCCCGCTTTGCCGCGCGACCCTGCGATCACCATCACGTGGCCGTACGTTCCCTTATGCGAATTGTCTGTACGCGGCGTCATCCAGCCGCGCACGTCCTTCGCTTCGAGGAAAAGCCCTTTTGGCGCGATCTCATCGATCGCTTGCGAGGCGAAACCGATCTGCTCGACTTTCAATTCGCCGCAATGGGCCGCGCCAGGATAAGAGACGTGGCCGTACTTCGCGAAGCCAAACGTCACGGTGAGGGAGGCATCGATGGCTACTCCCATGACGGCACCGGTATCCGAATTGATGCCTGAGGCGATATCGACGGCGACGATCGGAACTTTCAGCGCGTTGATTTTTTCGATGGCCGCACGAGGCAGACCCTTCACTTCGGCATTAAGACCGGTGCCGAAAATCCCATCGACGACGATTCCCGTCCTCCCGCGCATCGCATCATCGAGTGCCGCTTCGGTTTCGATCTCGGTCAACGTGCCGCCGGCCGAAATGAAATCCGCATGCGCGCGGGCCGCGTCGCCTTTGAGCGTCGATGCCTTCGCGAGCAAAATCGCGCGAACCTTCACGCCGTCCCGATGCAGCTTGCGCGCGGTCACGAAGCCGTCGCCGCCATTGTTGCCCTTGCCCGCGACGATCAGCACGCCGTCCGATATGCGCGCGCGATATTTCTCAAGCGCGGCGAGGGCGACCGCCTCGCCAGCATTGGTCATCAGCGCATACGATGGAATGCGGTACTTTTCCTGGCTGAGGCGATCCAATTCCCGGCTTTCCGCAGCGGTAAGGAGCTTCATGATAAGTGGATCCTACCAGACTGTTGGAGCCATCGCATTTCTATAGAATCATCGCGTAATGGTGAGACTTAGCGTCAACGTCAACAAAATCGCGCTGCTGCGCAATTCGCGCGGCGGCGATATGCCCAACGTGTTGCAGGCCGCGCGCACCTGCCTCGACGCCGGATGCCACGGCATCACGGTTCATCCGCGTCCCGACGCGCGCCACATCACATACAAAGACGTGCACGAACTCGATGCGATGCTGCGGACTGAGTACCGCACCGAATTCAATATCGAGGGTTATCCGACCGACGATTTTCTCAACCTCGTGTGCGAAGTGAAACCGGCGCAGGCGACGTTGGTACCCGATCCGCCCGACACGCTCACCTCGGACCAAGGATGGGATTTCCTCGCGCAGCACAAATTTCTGCATGAGGTCACGCATCGCCTGCATGAGAACGGTATCCGGGTCAGTCTCTTTGCTGACGCGGACCCATCGACAATCCCAGGCGCAGCCGAATGCCACGCCGATCGCGTCGAGTTGTACACCGGTCCCTATGCTCATGCGTTCGGAACGCCGGATTTCGAGCGCGTGCTGGGCGAGCATCGCGATAGCGCACTCGTCGCCAGGAGCCTCGGCCTCGCCATCAATGCGGGCCATGACCTCAATACGAAGAATCTTCCCGCCTATGTGAAGAGCGTGCGCGGGCTACAAGAAGTATCGATCGGCCACGCGCTGTTCTGCGATGCTATCTATCTCGGATTGAAACGGACGGTGGGACTCTATCTGAAAGCGATCGCCGCGAAGCCCGGAATCAAAGGGAAGCCGACTACCAAACGGCGCTAGAACTTATTCGCCGACGCGCCGCTGGATGGCCTCGCCGATTTCCTTTGCCAGCGCAGCGATCTGGGCCTGATCCGCGCCCTCGACCATCACCCGCGCGAGCATCTCGGTTCCTGAGTAACGCACCAGGAGGCGACCGCTGCCCGCGAGACGCTGCTCGGCATCGGCAATCAGCCGCGCGATATCCGGCATTTCGCTCAGCGGTATGCGTTCCCTGACCCGTACATTTTGTAGGACCTGCGGCAT
This sequence comes from uncultured delta proteobacterium, assembly GCA_963761255.1. GTDB lineage: Bacteria > Desulfobacterota > Binatia > Binatales > Binataceae > DATGKG01. The sequence continues at coordinate 1,210,323 of CAVXGH010000002.1, read as the reverse complement.
GCGCTTCATCACGCGCAACTCGCTGAGCGGCCGATTCGATTCCGCCATATGCGAGAGCATCAGCAGCGCGGTGATGAGGCCGTCACCGGTGGTCGAATGATCCATGAAGATGACGTGGCCGGATTGCTCGCCGCCGAGGTTGTAGGAGTTGTTTCGCATCTCGCGTACGACGGCAGGATCGCCAACTTCGGTGCGAATCAGTTTGAGGCCGCCCTCGCGCAGCGCAACTTCGAGGCCGAAATTGCTCATCACGGTAGCGACGACGGTGTTGTCACGAAGCGTGCCCGCCTTCGCCATGCTACGACCCATCACCGCCATCACGTCGTCGCCGTCGAAGACTTCGCCCTTCTCGTCGATGAGCATCGCGCGATCCGCATCGCCATCGAGGGCGATCCCGACGTGGCATTTTCCCCGCAGCACGGTCTCACGAATCTGGTTTAGATGAACCGCGCCGCAGTTATCATTGATGTTGATGCCATTGGGGTCAACGCCGATCGGAATCACCTCAGCGCCAAGCTCCTCGAGAACCTCGGGACCGACCTTGTAACCGGCGCCGTTCGCGCAGTCGATCGCGATACGCATCGACTCAAAGTTCGCGCTCCGCGGCACGCAGGTTTTCAGAAACACGAGGTAGCGCCCGAGGGCATCATCGATACGGGCCGCCTTGCCGATATCGCCATTGCTCGCGCGCCCATGCGCCAGTGCGCTGTCATCGAAAACGAGGTCCTCGATTTTGGCTTCGAGATCATCGTCGAGTTTGAAACCCTCGCGCGAGAAGAACTTGATGCCGTTGTCCTGAAAGGGATTGTGCGAGGCCGAGATGACCACACCGGCGTCGGCGCGCATGCTGCGGGTCAGGAACGCAATTCCCGGCGTCGGCACCGGGCCTACCAGCCACACATCGACACCCATCGAGCAAATACCCGAGGCAATCGCGGTTTCGAGCATGTATCCGGAAAGCCGGGTGTCCTTGCCGATCAGAATCTTGCGATGACGTCCGCTGGAGCCGCGGAAGACGTAGGCCAGCGCGCGGCCAAGCTTGAGCGCCGTTTCCGAGGTGATCGGTTCTTCGTTGGCGATCCCTCGAACACCGTCGGTTCCGAACAGCTTACGACGTATGCTCATCTGCGGCGGCACTCCGTTTCTCGCGATAGAGTCGCAACCTGACCTTCTCGGGCGACTGACGCACGACCTGCATGCCGTCGGGCAATTGGAGTTGCACCGGTACCTCATGCGAGCCCGGGCTCAATTCTTTCGCATCGACATAAGCGAGGCTATTGGGGTCGAGACCCTGCAGCTTCAGGATCGGGCCCCGAATCGTCACGGTAGTGTGATTGGGGGCGACGTTGAATTTGTAGTCGCTATCGCGAACCTGCACGCTTACCGCGCGGAACTCGCGATCCGAAATCTTCTCCGCAATATGCGCCTTGGCGTCAACCCGCATCGCGGTAAGCGCGACCGAGGCGTTGGGACTCTCCAAGTCAACCTGGCGTTCGACATCGGCATTGGCACCATCGATATCCAATGGTTCGGTAGTGATTTGCGCCACCGTGTTCACATCACGGCTTGGCCCGATCGCCATTACGGTCGTCGGGTTCGCCTCCACTCCCGCGAGGTTGTACCCGTTGGCGGGCTTGCCATCGACGTTGACGTGAATTGGGATGTCACGCTGTACCATTCGATCGACATCAAGAAGAACTTCCGACGGCGAAACACTCGTCACCGTAGTTCCTCGCGGAACGGTAAACATGGTCGGATTGATCTTGTAAGATGCCTGCCCTGAACCAATCCCGGAAAGATCGAGTCTGACCGCGAGCCGTTCCGGATTGAGAAGAGACAACAGCGTGCGTGGACCATTGACCTGAATCTTCACGAAATCGGCAGGATGGTTGACAATCACCAGGCCCGCCGGCAGCCGGCGATAGTTGATCGGAATATTGAGCTCATCGAAGGCGTTGCGCTGACCCGCGTTAACGAAAAACCACAGCCCGGTCGCGATCGCCAACGACAACAATCGCAGCGGAAGATTTTTGATGGCGCGCCGCCAGAGTCTGGTCCAAAGCGCCGGCTGTTTTTCGTCCACGATTGCCATCGCTATGCGAGCCTACCTGCCCATCGCAGCCATTCCTACGCCGGGAGTTTCCGGAGCGTCGTGAGTACTTCGGACGGCTCGAGCGCGCGCCTCAGATCGCCATCATGCGCGATCGAAATGGTGCCGTCCTCTTCCGAAACAACCAACACCACCGCATCGGTGTCTTCCGTCATGCCGATCGCGGCGCGATGGCGCGTGCCCAAGGACAGACTCACGTTGGGGTTCGCGGAGAGAGGGAGCACACACGCCGCGGACAAGATCTGATCGCCCTTGATGATCACCGCGCCGTCATGCAGCGGCGATCCGCGCATAAAGATGTTCTCGATCAACTCGGGCGACACTCGTCCATAGATGAGCCTTCCACTTTCGACAAACTCGTTCAGACCATCCTCCTGCTCGATCACGATCAGTGCGCCGATGCGCCGTGCTGACAGCCACGCCGCCGCAATCGCGAGTTCTTCGGCAACTCCGGCGGTGGTGGTACGCGAGCCAAAAAACGGGTTGGTGCCGACGCGGCTCAGCGCACGGCGAATGTCGGCCTGAAAAATCACCACCAATATGATGATGATGGAACCGAGGAAATTGTTGAGGAGCCAATTGAGGGTGAACAGCCCGAAAACCTGCGAGGCGATGAAGGCGAAGCCAATCACCACCATCCCCACTACCATTTGCACCGTACGCGTGCCGCGAATCAGGAGTGCGATGCGATAAACGACATAGGCCACGATCAGGATGTCCGCGAGATCCTGCCATCGCGTCGCCGGCAACAGCGGCAGATAGTTGTGCATCTGATTTAGCCGATCCTGCGGTTTGAGATTGCCGCCGCCATCGCGACTGCGGCGCGTGCCGCCCCGGGGTCATGCACCCGCACAATCGAGGCGCCATTTGCAACCGCGATCGCATCAATGGCGGCCGTACCGAGCAACATCGCCTCGGCACTCGTTCCCGCGATCTTCCGCACGAAGGTCTTGCGCGAGGAACCGACCAATACCGGATAGCCCAGCGCGCAGATACGAGGCAAGTTCCGAATCAACTCGAGATTGTGGAAAGCACTCTTCGCGAACCCAATTCCCGGATCCACGATGATGCGCGACCGCCCGATTCCGTTCGCGATCGCAAACCGGGCCCGCTCGGCCAGGAACTTCACCACCTCCGCCACGACATTATTGTAGCGCGCAAACTTGATGTGATCTGCGGGTCCGCCGCGCATATGCATCAAAACCACCGGGCATTTCGCCTTCGCGGCCAGCGAGGCCATCGCCGGATCGGCAAGCGAGGTAACGTCATTGATGATCGACGCTCCCTCATCGAGCGCCCGCCTGGCGACCTCGACATGGCGGGTATCAATCGAAACTGGCACCCGCAAGTTTCCCTGGAGCCGCCGCAGGACCGGCGTCACCCGCGCAAGCTCCTCATCAACTGAAACCTCGCGAGCTCCGACCGGGCGCGTGGATTCGCCGCCAATGTCGATGATATCCGCGCCGACGGCTTCCATCTCGAGTGCGTGTGCGACGGCGCGGTCAGGATCGAGGAATCTGCCACCATCGGAAAATGAATCGGGTGTGACGTTGAGGATGCCCATCACAGCGGGGAACTTGATCGCGACACCGCCCTTCAGCCGAAGAGCTGAAGGGCGGTTGATTGCTGAATATTTCGCTTGGTTACGCGCGTGACTAGGCGAGGACCGGTTTGGGCGGAAATCCGGGAACCGGCGTTTCCTCGGGCTCCTTGGATTTTTCTTTGCCGACTTCGGGTCCAAGCCGCGTCGGTTCAACTCGAGCCGGCAAATCACCAAACGGCTCGCGACCTTCGCGGTATGCCTTAAGAATTTCAGCCACTTGAGCGCCGTCGAGAACTTCCTTCTCCAGCAACTGCTCCGCTACGGCATGCAGGACCTTGATGTGCTCGGAAAGGAGGCTACGCGCCTGCTGATAAGCTTCTTCTATAATCCGCCGGACCTCGCGATCGATCTCAACCGCGGTATGCTCCGAATAGTCCTTCTGGTGGCCGAGGTCGCGACCGAGGAAGACCTGCTCCTCGCGCTTACCAAAGGTCATCGGGCCGAGTTCCTTGCTCATCCCCCATTCGCAGACCATCTTGCGCGAGAGTTCAGTGGCTTTTTCAATGTCGTCGCCAGCGCCAGTCGTCATGTGCCCGAAGATGAGCTCCTCGGCGGCGCGGCCTCCAAACATCATCGAGAGGCGGGTCATCAAATATTCGCGCGAATAGGTATAGCGATCATCAACCGGAAGCTGCTGGGTGACGCCCAGCGCCATTCCGCGCGGGATGATCGTGACCTTGTGCACCGGATCGGCGCCTGGGAGCAGCATGCCGACCAATGCATGGCCAGCTTCATGATATGCGGTGTTCCGGCGCTCCTCCATCGACATGACCATCGAGCGCCGTTCCGCGCCCATCATGACCTTGTCTTTGGCGAGCTCGAAATCGCCCTGCTCGACCTTCTCTTTGTTGCGGCGCGCAGCCAGCAGTGCGGCTTCGTTGACGAGGTTTTCCAGATCGGCACCCGAGAAGCCCGGCGTCGCACGCGAGAGGCGGTCTAACTCCACGTCATCCGAGAGAGGGACCTTGCGGGTATGCACCCGAAGGATGCCCTCGCGACCTTTGACATCGGGGCGAGGAACGACGACCCGACGATCGAAGCGCCCGGGACGCAGCAACGCAGGATCGAGGACATCGGGACGGTTGGTCGCGGCGACGAGGATGACACCCTCATTCGCTTCGAAGCCGTCCATCTCTACCAGTAGTTGATTGAGTGTCTGCTCGCGCTCATCATGCCCACCGCCGAGGCCCGCACCTCGATGGCGTCCGACAGCGTCAATTTCGTCGATAAAGATGATGCAGGGTGCATGTTTCTTGCCTTGGACAAACAAATCACGCACTCGCGAGGCTCCCACGCCGACGAACATTTCGACGAAATCCGAGCCCGATATGGAGAAGAACGGGACGCCTGCCTCTCCCGCAATCGCCCGCGCGAGGAGGGTTTTGCCGGTTCCCGGCGATCCTACCAGCAGGACGCCCTTGGGGATGCGGCCGCCGAGGCGCGTGAAGCGCTTCGGATCTTTCAGGAACTGGATGATTTCCTCCAGTTCCTCTTTAGCCTCATCAATGCCGGCTACGTCGGCGAAAGTGACCTTATGCGTGTTTTCGGTGAGCAGTTTGGCGCGGCTCTTCCCGAAGGACATCGCTTTGCCGCCACCGATCTGCATCTGGCGCATGAAGAAAATCCAGACCGCCACCAGCAACAGCATCGGGAACCATTGCACCAGCGCGACCATCCACCACGGATCGCCCTCGGCAGGCTTCGCGGCGATTTTCACGCCTTTGGTGCGCAGCGTTTTGACGATATCGGGATCGGTCGGCGAATAGGTCTTGTAGTGTTCGCTACCAGTAGTGACGTAGTGAATCGAGTTGCCCTGAATAGTAACCTCGGCAACTTCACCCTTATCAACTTGATTGAGAAAGTCTGAAAAGATTTCCTCAGGCTCACGAGTTTGCTGTCTGCTGAAAATGTTGAACAGCAGAAGAAACATCAGGCCCAAGACGAGCCACAGCGCAATACTGCGGGAAAATTGATTCATCCCAATTAACAGGCTACACGCGGGTTAAATCGTTGGCAACGACGATTCATCATCTTAATGTTGCCGGTTAATGATTGAAGATGGCGGCGCTGGATGCCTGCACGCGGAGTACCCGCTCCGTCCTCTCCGTCACCAATCCGACGCGTCCTCGTACCAGGCCGGGAAGCCATGCGATTGCTCCCCTCAGTTCACAGATCGGAAATATAGCGCGCGCTCCGATGCTCATTTTCTCGTCGATGAAAATGTCCTTAACCTTGCGATGTCCCTTCATGCCAAGGGGTTCGATGCGATCGCCGGCGCGGAAATTTCGCACCACCAGTCCCTCCGCCGCTGCCGCTCCGTCAAAGATCGCCTCGAATTTGTTTGCGGGGCTAGCCGCCGACTTATGCGATACCGAGGTCATTTCAAATACGAATCCAGCTTCCGGAATCTCGGTGGTGCCTTCCCCCAATGTAATCATGAACGGCGCCGATGCCTGCTCAGTCGCCGCAGGCTTGAGAATCCCGTATCCGCGCACCATCCGCATACCCGCGATATCCACCGACCCGTTCACCGGCCCCTCGAGGCACAGCCGCCGGACCGCCTCGATATGGACCCGCTCGATGCGCCGCAAACTGCCGGTCTCATGCTTGATGTATTGGCGGATGACCTCCGCCTGCAGCGCCGGATGAAGTTGCGCGAAGCCTGAGATGTCGAGGCCGCGAATCGAGGCCTTCGATTCCAGTTCGCGCTTCGCCGCCGTACCGACGAAATCATCGAGCGCGCGCATCTCCGCGGCGAGCTGGACCAGCCTGCTCCGCAGCCCGGGCGCGTAGTTGCTCTCCAGCATCGGCATGAGTTCGGTGCGGACTCGATTGCGCAGGTAGGCGGAGGACTGGTTGGAGCTGTCGTTCACAAACTTCTCGTCGATGCTCTCTAGATACGTCAGCACCTCATCGCGGGTTACACGCAGCATCGGCCGAATGATGCGCCCCGGCCCGCGCTCCGCCATCGCCGCGAGCCCAGCCGCGCCGGCGCCACGCAGCAATCGCATCATGATGGTTTCCGCTTGATCGTCCGCCTGATGTGCGAGGGCGATATATTCGGCGCCGATCCGGTCGGCCGCGGCATTCAGAAACGCATGTCGCGCCTCGCGCGCCCGCTCCTCGAGATTTGGAGTATCCGCCGAAAGATCCCCCGCCCGCTCAACGATAAGTTCCACTCCGTGTCGCTTACAAAGTTCGCGCACGAATTTCTCGTCGCGATCGGATTCCGCACCGCGGATTCGATGGTTAAGATGCCCCGCGGCGACTCGATGGCCAAAGCGCTCTCGCAGCGCGAGCATCGCATGAAGAAGGGCGACCGAATCCGCCCCTCCCGACAATGCGACCAGAACCCTCGCATCGCGCCGGATCTGGATTCGCGTCACGCAGTCAGCGACCGCCCGCAGCACTCGATTTTCGCGACTGTCTCCCACGCTCCCATTCTGGTTCCCCTTCCACTTCAGGGGAAGGGGTCAGGGGTTAGGTATCCGACACGCCGCGGCAATCCTCCTGACCACGGCTTCGAAATCTTCGGCGAGTTCCTCGTTCCTGATGCGAAAGGTACCAATCCCCATCAGTGCCAGCACCCGATCGCGTTCGCGATCCGACTCGATTTGTCCATCGTGAATCGGCCCATCCAACTCGATTGCCACGTTGGCGGCGGCGCAATAGAAATCCACGATAAATCCTCCGATCACCTGCTGCCGATGAAAATGAATTCCCTCGACCCCGCTGCGCCTCAATCTATTCCAGAGCAATCGCTCCTGGGGCGTCATGTTGCGGCGCAATGCTTTCGCAAATGCTACCTTCTCGGCGGCGACCGGCTGCCTGCGCGTGATCGGAATTCTGCTTCGGGTGGGCATCGGAGACCTAACCCCTGGCCCCTTCCCCTGAAGTGGAAGGGGAATCGGGTTTGAAGACAAAAATACCTCGATCATGTCACCGAGACAATTCCACCCGACGTTCAGTTAGCGAAGAAAACGGGAAGCGCGCCACTCCGACCCGGAGGCTCTATTGTCTGGTTCCCCTTCCACTTCAGGGGAAGGGGCCAGGGGTTAGGTCTCCGACGCGCCGCCGCAATCCTCCTCACCACGCCTTCGAAGTCCTCGACGAGCTCTTCGATCCTGAGGCAGGGATGGCCTGATCACGAAAACCCGCGTGAATTGAGGTAGAGTCTGCGACGGCAAGCGAGGGACGGATCGGGCCGCGGGTTTGACCGAACAGCAGCAGCGAAAAAAGAAATTCCTTCATGGGTGCGCCAAGAACCCGAGCAATAATTCGTCCTGTTAAAGCGCGATGGGATCACTCGTGCAGCGCGACCTTCGCGCCACAGACCCCGGTATATCCTTGCGAATTCGCTTGCCAGTTCAAAAGCACTCGAGCGTATCTACTATCTGAGGCATCGGCATTGCAGGCCTTAAAATACGCAAGCCAGAAGTCCTCAATCTGTCTTTGTAGACGCATCCGTTTGCCTTCAGAACCGGAGGAGTCGATTGTCGCACCCGCCACATAAACCGTCACCCCTGTGAGGTTAGGAAGCCGATCTCCTCTATGCGAACGCTCGGTAGCGATTATCCGCTCAATCTGCTTGCTGTCCCACGGCATGCGCTCGAAGTTGTAGTCTTCGGAATCCTCGATCATGTCCGAAAGAATGACTAGAACATTTTGATACGAAGGGCTGTCAAAGAGCTTCGTCGCAAGATCGAGCGAGGTCAGCACACTGGTATTCTTACTGGACTCCGACCACTCGGGCGCAGACACCAGAGTCGACGCGATCCTTGCTATCGCCTCGCACGTTTTCTGTTCGACCACGCGTTTTCGCTGCTCATAAATTAGATGATTGTCAACTAACCACCGCTCTTCGGGCACCGAAGGGAGCGTTTCGTCGATCAGCGGATTAAACTCCACAGCCGTCTCGCTCGTTATTCCCGCTACAAGAATTCGATCGCCCGGCTGTAGACTCGCTACTATTTGGCCAAGCGCCTTGCGGTATATCTTCCTTTCTCCAGCTTCATAACGATCAGTGGTGCTTTCCGAAAAATCGACGAAAACTACGACGAACTTGTTCTTCGGCTTTACGTTCTTCGTTGGTTTCGATCGCTCCGCGGAAGCCACAGTCACCAAGTGCATGCCGAAAAAGCCCAGCGCAAAGCAAGCTGCCAGGGTAGGAAGGAATAACTTCGCGAAAGGGAACGTCATCTCGCGGGTGGTTGGGCGAGCCCTACGGACACTCTTTTTGGTGCGGATCTGTCACCGATGGCGCCCTCATCCGGACCCAACGCGAACTCCATCTTCATGTCGGCTCCAACCTCAAGCCATAATTGCTGGTCAACCCGTTCAAGATTCTCGACCTGCCACCATACCATCGAGTCACTCGGCACTTCGGCGAATGCCGGCAATAAGGCGGATTGGGCCGTGTTAGAAACTGCGTTCGTTCGAGGAACTACAAATCTCACAAGTTCGAAATCGGGCTCTCCGGCATCGGTTCGTACGCGAATATTCGCCCCTCGATAGATTCGTATCAGTTCCTCGCCAGCGCCCACCAAAAGTCCGACCGCACGGCGAAAACTGACGAGGTTTGATTCCCGGTTGCTGACGCAGGTTTCGACTGACTTGTGGATTGAGTTGAAGCGCCTTTGGAGTTTTTTGAGACCCCGAGATTTGGTCCGCACGTCGCGAGCAATTTTGGCCCGCACCTCGTTCAGAATCGTGTGCCAAATAAGAGGCGTATACGGCACCGGCGAAAATGAGGATGTTAATAAGAAAATACGCTTCGGTCGGCAGGGTTCCTGCGAGCCCAACATTACTGGCACCAAGGTAATCAAGCCGGATTTTGTTTATTTCCCAGAGAGCCCCCAGCATTATGATGATAGCGCTCGCGATTACGATTGAACTTCGCAGATAGTTGGTTGAATTGATCTGGCACCACTTCATACCAACGACGTGCGCCATCAGCGGCAAAACAATCACAACACCCAAAACCATTAGCAAAGTAAATAGCTTCGCCTCCCCAAAAACTTCGAACGCCACCATGTTGAAGGCTGCTTCGCCGAGAGCGATCGCAATTAAAATAAGCGCGTACCCAAACGTTCCAAGGCTGATATCGGGAGAACCCATTCTTCGCAGTTGGGCGCGCACGCCTTGCAGCGTCATCTCAGATCTTCTCAGTGCGAGAGCGTCCGAGCGCAGACCTTCGTGTAGGCCCTGTTGTTTATTTCTCCATCTTCGCTCATTCGCCTCGCCTACTCGAAATGCGCTCTGCACGAAGTCGTTGCAGTCTCCAAGTATTCTTCGGTCATAGGTTGATCCGTCCGAGTGGCGTGAAGCTACTTCCACTGGTGCCTGCTCCCTATCCGAACTCGGGGGCAGGCTGCGCTTTCCTTCGCTGCGTCCCTTCAGCCAAGCCTTCAGACGACGCCACAGAGAGTAGCGCAAACGCCAAACTACTAGCATGGCGAGTTCTCCTGTTTGCAGAGGTCGGCAACTAGTCGATCAATTCGGGTCCAAAGGCGAATGGAATCCCCCAAAACGCCCGGCGACATAATAATCTGTAGCCGAAGCACTCAAGCTAAATTAGCTTTGAACGTAAAGTCAAGCCGCTCAGTCGAGCGGTTTAGCCCGCTCAGACAAGAAGTCTGGCGAACGGACTCTCCTTGATCAAAAAGAGCTCCCCATTCGCTCCACTCCCTTTGAGAGGTCAGCGCGCGGACCGCTGGTCGAGCAGATGCAAAATCACCGCGATGCCGGGGAGGTTGAGGCCGAAGCTATCGTGATGGCGAAATCGCCGCTACCTCATTCTGGCTCCCCTTCCACTTCACTGGGAAAGGGCGCGTCAGCGTCTGATTGAGGCAACAACTAGTCGCGATCGCCTCCCTCCTCACCAGCGAAGCGCCCTCTCGATTGCGGTAACAGAAGAGCCTGGACGCCGATCCAGTTCCCTTTGACGTCGGAGCGGATGGTCTGGGTGCCGGTCGCCGATGACTTCGATAAAGCCGAATCGACCCACACTGCCACATGCGCATAGCTGAATTGTTCTCGGATCTTGCCCAACGATGGCGAACTGGCGTAGCCGCCCGCCGCAATGGCCTGACCGTAGAGCATGAGCAGCATATCGGCATTGTTGCCGGCGCCGGGAGTGATCGATGGAGACCTGCCGGTGTTGGAGAGATGGCTGGTCGCTTCGGTGGGCATGCCGTCAAACGGCGTCGAGGTGTTGACTCCCGAGTAGAAGGCGTAGGCCCAATCGCAATGCGCGCTGTTGCTACCGACACCGAAGGCCAATGAGGTTGGGTCACCCGTCTTCCAAAAATGATAGAAGATAGCCGCGGCGGTGTTGCCGACGTTAAAAGTCCAAAGTGGTCTTAGCTGCTTGTATCCAGGAGCAGGAAACAAGCTTGGGGTCGAAGAGCCGACCAGAAGCCAGATCAGCACCAGTTCACCATTGCGAGGCGTGCCGATTTTAAATTTGAGGCCCGCATCTAAACCCGCGTTGGCTCCGCCCGCGCCGCCGCCTTGAAAAACGATGGCCTCGTTCTTCTCGCGATGGCCAGAGGCAATTTTTCCGGGAGCCGTTGCGATCGCTTCCGAGCCAGTTCCGACCCCATGCTCGAGGCTCGGTTCGACTGGCGCAGACACTGCGGGCTGAGCCGCCGGTGACGGAGCCATCGCCGGCGGAGACATCGCAGGCGGAGCCGCCGGAGGTGAAGACATCGCGGGCGGAGAAGCCGGTGGCGGACTGGAAGTGGTCGAGCAAGCCGCCATGCAAACGATCATGAAAATACCGGCCAGGATGGCGGCAAGTCTAAGGTTGGTTCGAAGTTCCGGTTTTTCGCGTTTCTCTAGACTCACTATTCTGGTCCTGTTCACAAGCCCTGGTCGCGGTTTGGTTCCCCAAAAATCCTCAGCGTGAGGATTTCTGATCGAGTAGATGCAGTATCACGCCGATGCCGGGCAGGTTGATGCCGAGGTCTTCGCCCAGCGAGCGAATCGTTCGGATGCGGCGCAACGTGGCCTCGGTATAGACCGGGACGCGGCGCCCTTCGACTTCCAGCATCGTGGAATGCGTAATCAACTCCTCGAATTCCCAGAGCCGGAGCTGATCGTCGCTGATGCCGCCTAACGCGCGAAGCGCCTCGCGGCTGAGATAGGAGGTTTCCCGCGTTCGCCGCGTCCGCGAGCCTCCCCTGCTGCGGAAAACTTTGACCCTCGAAGCCATCGGCGCATCAGCTCCGCATCAAGTCCGCGCGAGGATCGGGAACGCCGCGCGCCTGGCGCTTCTCGGCGAGCTGTTCCATCAACGTGCGCTCTTCGGCGGTCAGACCGGTCGGCGCGAGCACCTTGAGCTCATACATAAGGTCGCCCGCCGGCTCCGTTCCGCGCCCCGGAATGCCGCGGCCTTTGAGGCGCAGCGTCTTGCCGGTCTGGCTGTCGGCCGGAATTTTGAGCGAGACCTTGCCGCCGCCCAGCAGCGGCGCCGTCACCTGGGCGCCAAGCGAGGCTTCATAATCCCAGACCGGGAGCGCGGCGCGCAGATCGCGCCCCGAAATCGAAAACAACGAATGCGGTTCGAGCCGCACGCTCAGAAACAAATCACCATTCAGGTCAGGACGCGGACCCTTGCCGCCCTGCCCTTTGAGCCGGATGCGCGTGCCTTCGGCCACTCCCGGTGGAATCGAGACTTCCAGCGTGCGATGGCCGGGGATGACGCCGCTACCGCCGCAGTTCGGGCATACCTGCGCCGAGCGGATGAGCTTCACCTTGCCCTGCTTCTGCTCCGAAGCAACCATTCCGGTGCCGCCACATACGGTGCATTCGTCTTCGGCGGTAAGTTCGAGACGCCGCTTCGCGCCATGCATCGCTTCTTCGAGAGTCACGCGCACATCGGCACTGAGGTCGGGCGCCTTCTGCGGCCGCGGCTTCGCGCCGAAACTGAACGATTGGAAATTGCCGGGACCGGTCCGGCGCGCATTAAACGGCGAATCGCCGAAACCGAAAAACTGCGAAAAGAAATCGCTCATGTCGCCGGCCTCGAAACCCGCGCCATGGGCACCCTGCCCGCCCTGGCTGGCGGCATAGCGGCGCAGGATTTCTTCCTGGTCGATGCCGTGCTCCCAGTCCGAGCCGAGCTGGTCGTACTTGCGCCGTTTCTCGGCATCGCTGAGGACCTGGTAGGCCTCGTTGATGTCCTTGAACTGCGCCTCGGCCTTCTTGTCGTTGGGATTTACGTCGGGATGGTATTTGCGCGCGAGCTTGCGATAGGCCGATTTGATCTCGGCCTCCGATGCGCTGCGTTCGACGCCGAGGACTTTGTAATAGTCTTTAAATTCCATGCAATTGAGGTCTGCTTAATGAAGATGTGCACGAAAGCGGGCCCGCGCAACATCCGAAGGCAATCAGTTTTCCCCAGCCCGCTTCATCCCGCGCGATGACTCGTCGATGTTGAGGCCCTTCAGCCGTTCTTCCATCGCGCGAAGGTCAGTCTCCAACCGCACCTGCCGCCGCCAGATGAACATCACATACGCGAAGATCACCACGAAAATGATCGTGTAGGCGGCGAACAGGTAGTCGAAATGTTCCATCAAACCTTTTCCTAATAATCGCCGGCCGCCGCCTCGATCAGCGCCACATCGCGCCTGATGATGGTCAGCCGGCTGCGCGTGCGCAACTGCCGGAAGCGCAGCATCAGCAGCCACCCGAACATCACGGTGAAGGCCGCCAGCGAGGTCAGCAGCGTGATCACCATTCGAGGATCTTCGAGGCCATGCTCACCGGCGCGCGTGACCAGCACCGCAGGATGTATCGTGCGCCACAGCCGCACCGAGAGAATCACCACCGGCACATCGAGCGCCGCGACGATGCCGATGACGGCGCCGAAGCGCGCAACCTCGGGCGTATCGTCGGCCATCGCGCGCAACATCAGGTATCCGCCATAGAGGAGCCACAGGATAAACGTCGTGGCGAGGCGCGAATCCCACGTCCACCAGGTGCCCCAAATCGGCTTCGCCCAGAGCGACCCGGTGATGAGGACCAGCGTGCAGAAGACCATCCCGATTTCGGCGGCCGCGTAACCGAGGTCATCCCAAATCTGATCCTTGAGCCATAGGTAGAAGACTCCCGCGATGGCGACGATGCCGAACGCCGCGAACGCGACCCATGCGCAGGGGACGTGGAAATAAAATATCCGCTGCACGATGCCCTGGTCTTCCTCGGTCGGGACCCATTCGAAGACCATGTAGAGCGAGACGAGCATCGAGACGAGCGTGGTCCATCCAAGCGCGCTGCTGACTTTGTTTCTCATCCTATCTCTTCTCCCCTTCCCAAAAGGGGAAGGGGTCGGGGGTTAGGTCTAATCCTCACGGATCACATGCTCAAAGAGCAATGCGCCCAGCGTCACGAAGAGGACATCGAAGGCGAGCAGGATCCCCAGCCATTGCGAGGCGGCGGCGAGCGGGAAGCCGGACAGCGCGGCCTCGCTCGCTTTCACGCCGGCGATGATGGCCGGGATGAACAGCGGAATCGCGAGAATCGGCAGCAGCAGATCACCCGCGCGGGTCCGGCCGGAAATCGCAGCCAGCAGCGTCGCGAGCGCCGCGAATCCCAACGTGCCGAGCATCAGCGAGGGCGCGAGGCGCGCGAGATCGGCACTGAAATCGAGGTTGAAAAACAACGTGATGAGCACGACGGCCGCAACCTCGACAATCGCCATGAAAGCGAATGCGGCCGCAAGCTTCGCAGCATAGAGCGCGGCGGGATCGATGGGGCTGAGAGTCAGCGCGCGGATGCATCCGTTTTCGTTCTCGGCGATCATCGCGCGGGTCGCGCCGAGCATCCCGGCGAAAACCAGCGCGACCCATAAAGCGGCGGCGGCATCGCGCGCGCGATCGGCGGGCTGCGGATTCAGCGCGAACACCAGCACCACCATTATCAGGAGCGACAACGCGAACAATGCGATGGTGCTCTGGCCGCTGCGAATCTCGATGCGCAGGTCCTTGCGCAGAATGGCGGCAAAGGCTCCCATCGCGATCAGGCACCGATCCGCGAGCGATGCGCCGCACGAGTCTCATCGGCGAGCGGCAACACGCGGCCATTGGTGATTCGATACTGATCCGTCTCGATGCCGAGGTCGAAGGGCGAATGCGCGGTGAGCAGCGCCGCGCATCCACGCGCGACTGCCGCGCGAATCAGGCCGGCAACGATCGCTACACCATCGGGATCGAGCGCCGCGAATGGCTCATCGAGGAGGAGCAGATCGGGCTGCGTCATCATGGTGCGCGCGATCGAGAGCCGCTGCTCCATGCCGCGGGAGAATTCGCGCGTGCGTTCATCCGCCGAGGCGCGCAGCCCGACCGCGTCGATCCATTTCATCGCGAGATCGTCGCGATGCGGCAGACCATACAGCTCGGCGTAAAAATGGAGATTCTCGCGTGCCGTCAGATTCGGATAGAGCCAGCTCTGATGCGTGAGCATCCCGATGCGCCGGCGCGCGACGCCGAGGTTGCGGCTGCTTTCGCCGAACACCATCGCATCGCCGGAAGTCGGTTGCGAAAGGCCGGCAAGAATTCGCAGCAGCGTGGATTTTCCGGAACCGTTGCCCCCGATGAGAATCGCGCAACGCCCTTCGGGAAGCTGAAGATTGACCTCGCGCAGCACCGGCGTGACGCCGAAAGTTTTGGTTAAACTGCGAGTCTCGACGACCAGCCGCGCCATCACGAGGCTCGGGTTGCCACCCGCTCACCGCGCAGCGGCGTGCCGCATTCGCCGCAGAAGTTGCCCGCCATCGGCGCGCGCATGCCGCATTGCGGGCAGAACCTGATACGCCTGCCGCCGGCGATTTCGGCGGTTGCCACACGAGCTATTGAAGGTGGATTCGGAAGCGCCGGCTGAGGCCTGGACATCGCGGCGATTTCGTTGGCGATCGCGGCGGCCTCGCGCAGCTTGGGCCGCACCGTGACGGCCGCCACCCTGGCGGCGCTTTCCTGCTCTTTGAATTTCTCGATCGCGGTCATCGCTTGCAGAGCACGTCCCTGCAGCGAGGCGTGCAGCGACTCGTAGTCAGCATCCGAGAGCTTGCCCATCTCGCGATCGAACTCCAATTCGCGCAGGCCCTGGACTGCGAGTGCGTGCTCATGCTCCCAATGCTCGAGCTCGATTTCCTCGCGGCCGCGTTTCGCACGCGCGCGCAGGCCGCCGGTCAAAGGCGCGGCGACAAACAGCGCGACACCCCACACAATCAGGAATGCGGCGATATAGAACGCCACTAGAGCTGCCCCTTAACTTCCGCTTCCAGTTTCTCGCGGAGCCTGGGATCGATCATCGGAACGCGCTCCGCCACCGCATCGGAGCCCGCGGGCAGCGACGGCGTCTGATGGCGCCATCTGCCGAGCATCAGCACGATGAATCCACCACCGACAGCGAGCGCGAAGAACGGCATCACCCACGCCAGCAGGTTGAAACCCTCAGTGGTCGGGGCGGACAGGATCTTCTCGCCATATTTCTTACGATAGAACGAGATTATCGCGGGCCGATCCATGCCCTGATCGAGCATCTTCGCAATTTCGCCGCGCATCGGGACTGAAAACCCGCAAGTGGGCATGTTGCAGTTGGCCACTGTCAGTCCACATCCGCATTGGCAGGTGAGGCCTTGGGCGACGTCGTTGACGATGGTCGAGGCGAAACTCGGCGCGGCCATGAACAGCGCCAGCGCGATGAATGCCGCTCCTGCGGAGACGCGCATCATCTTACTCGCCACCGGGCGTCGGTTCGGCGCCGATCTGTTCCTTGCCGCGACTGAGCGCCTCGGCAATCGCCGCGCGCTCGCGCACATTAGGCCACATCGTAATGACGGTACCGAATACCATCACCAGGCCGCCCGCCCAGAGCCAGAACACCAGCGGCGTGAGAAACACCTGGAAGGTCGCCATCCCGCTCTGATCCTCGATTCCGGCGAGGACCACGTAGAGGTCGTAGAGCGGCGTCGAGCGGATCGCGACTTGGGTCGCGGGCTGTTGCGGCTTTTTGTAGAAGAGCTTCGCCGGATACATCGTCGCGACGGGTTTTCCATTGCGCGTCACCTCGAGGGCGGCGGTCGCGCTTTCCATATGTGGCGTGCTCACGGGCGTCAGCGACTCGAAGCGCAGTTGATATGGGCCGACCGCGAAACTCTCACCCGGCTTGACGGTCTTCTTCACCTCGATGCGGAAAAACGACGACCCCACGATGCCGATGAACGCCATGATCACGCCGACGTGAATGATGTATCCGCCGTAGCGCCGATTGTTCTTCGATACGAGATTCACCAATGCGCGCGGCGTCGTCTCATGCACCATGTGGCGTCGAGCGGTGACGCCGCGCCGGAATTCTACCGCGATGGTGGCCGCGACGAATGCCACCAGCGACACGGCCGTCAGCACATACCATTGCGTGATTTCGACGCCGAACATGACGAGGCCGGTGACGACGCCGACAATCGCGGGGGCGGCAAAATGACTGGCGAGATTCTTCAGCGTCATCCGGCGCCAAGCGATGAGCGGCCCCACTCCCATCAGGAAGATGAGACCGAGGGCGAGCGGTCCATTGACGCGATTAAAGAAGGGCGGACCGACGGTGATTTTCACCCCGCGCACCGCTTCCGAGAGCACCGGGAAAATCGTGCCCCAGAACACCGCAAACGCGATTCCGACCAGCAGCAGGTTGTTGAAGAGGAATGCCGCCTCGCGCGACAGATAGGATTCGAATTCGGCGGGGCTCCGCAAATCCGGCACGCGATAGAGCAGCGCGCCGGTGTAAACGAGGGCGACCAGGATGAGGAACGTCAGAAAATAAGGCCCCAGTCCCGATTGGGTGAACGAATGCACCGAGGAGATCACGCCGCTGCGGGTGATGAAGGTGCCGAACAGCGTCAGGAAAAATGCCAGCCCAATCAGCGCAAGGTTCCATACCTTCAGCATGTCCTTGCGTTCCTGGATCATTACCGAATGTAGATATGCGGTCATTACCAGCCATGGCATGAAGGCCGCGTTCTCGACCGGGTCCCATGCCCAGTAGCCACCCCATCCCAACACTTCGTAGGCCCAGCGCGCGCCGAACAGGTTGCCGAGGGTGAGAAAGAACCACGAGAAGATGGCCCATCGCCGGGTGGTGCGAATCCAGGTTTCGTCGAGCTTCCCAGTAATTAGCGCCGCCGCGCCGAATGCGAATGGCACCGTGGTGCTGACATAGCCGGTGTACAAAGAGGGTGGATGTATCGCCATCCAGTAGTTCTGCAGCAGCGGGTTTAAGTCGGAGCCCTCGAGCGGACGCACCGCGAGGAGGTCGAAGGGGCGCGTCACGAAGTTGAGCATGCCGAGGAAAAACACCGCGACAATGGCCATCACAGCGAGGGCATAGGGCGCGATTTCCGGATTACGGCGGCGATTCTGGAACGCGACGATTGACGTGAAGGTGGACAGCAGCAACGTCCATAGCAGTAAAGATCCCTGCTGCCCGCCCCATAGCGAGGTGATCTTGTAAATCGTCGGGAGCGTCGTGCTCGAATATGACGCCACATATTCGAGCGAGAAGTCGCTGGTGAGCAAGCCGACCCATAGCGAGACTGCCGCGATCGCGACCATCGCCGTCATGGCCCAGATGGCGTGGCGCGCGCTGACGATGATCTCGGTGGCATTGCGCCTCGCGCCGTAGATGTTCGCGCCGATCGAGTACAGCGCGAGGATCAGCGCGATGGCGAGCGCGAGTTGTCCGAGATTCGGCATCGAGCTGCTACTTCACCTGCTTAGGTTTGTATTTCGAAGGACAACTGGTCATCACCTGCGTCGCGCTGATGCTATCCGCGCCCGCCAGGTGACCTTCCACGATTACATCTTTGTTAGCCGCGAACATGTCCGGCTTCGGTTGCCCGACGCATATCACGCTGAACGCCGGCGAGGCGGAAATCGCGACCTTCTTCACGGCGCCGTCGTCATCGGTATCCGGAATTTGATAGATGCCGAACTTGAGGGTGAGCGTCACCGGGTCCCAAATGATGGTGCCGGGGCTGACGCGGCCGGCCACGCGCAGTCCCTGACCTTCGAGGGTGGCCTGCCGCGCGGCGACCTCATTGACGGTCATGTAATACTCGGAGGTGTTCTGAATCGCCGCGTATATAAGGTAGCCGACGGCCACGGCTATCAAGCCTGCCCCGACGAAAAAGCGGGACCTAATTCGCATATCCGGTTCAAATCTCCAGCCGCGCACGAGTCACGGCATGTTTCCGATTTGGGTCAATTGTGTCAGGAGATTTTGACCATAACAACTGATTTCCCGGCATCGCCGGGAAATCATCCTGAGCGGCGCGCGAAGGATCTCGCCGGCACAACGACCGGGAAATCATCCTGAGCGCTGCGCGAAGGATCTCGCAGGCACCGCGCGCTGGGAAATCATCCTGAGCGCTGCGCGAATGATCCGGTGGCACAATGACCGGGAAATCACCCTGAGCGGCGCGCCGAGGATCTCGCGCTAATCGTCAGCATCGTGCAGCCCACTCTCGCGAGGGCCGAAGGCCACGCCGCGTTTCGACGCGCGGATGAAATCCACCATTTCCTGCGCCTCCGGCGTCAGCTGGTCGGATGCGATGCGTTCCAGCGCCAGCTTCAGATTCTGCCGCTTAGTGAACAGCGCCAGGAAGACCTCGCGAATCGCGCGAACCTGCGCCGGCTTAAAGCCCATTCGCCGCAACCCGATCACATTGATGCCTCGAAGCGTGTGGGTGCCATCCATGATACAAAACGGCGGGATGTCGCGGCTGGTGCGCGACAGCCCACGCATCATCGCGAGCCGACCGATGCGGGTATATTGATGGACGACGCAATTACCCGACACCAGCGCCCGATCGCCAACCTCGACCCATCCCGCGAGGAGCGCTCCGCCCGCGATGATGGTTGAATTGCCGATGCGGCAATCGTGCGCGGCGTGCGAGTTCTGCATGAAGAAGTTGTCGTCACCGATGATGGTGACCTCGCCGCGCTCGCTCCCGCGATGAATCGTGGTGCCCTCGCGGAAGACATTACGATTGCCGATTCGGACCTTGCGCGGTCCGCCGGTGTACGCGATGTCCTGCGGCTCATCGCCAATCGCCACATTGGGATGCAGGACATTGGCCTCGCCGATTTCGGTATCGCCAAAGATCGCGACGTGGCTGATGAGGCGGGTGCCCGGACCGATTCGAACCTTGCCCTGAAGCAAGCAGAAGGGCCCGATCTCGACCCCGGCAGCCAATTGGACTTCATCGCCGACGACGGAACTGGAGTGAACAGGGGCGGAGGCGGCTCCGCCGCTCAATTGAGATGCCTCTTGTTCTTCAGCGCCTCGGCGCTCAAGTCGTCGTCGGGATGTTCGGTCTCATCGACGGTCTTGCCGGCAACGCGATAGTTCTCGCTCGCCCAGGTGCCGAGGTCGATCATCTGGCAGCGTTCCGAGCAAAACGGCCGGAAGTGATTGGCGGGCGTCATGTCAACCGGCTTCCTGCAAATCGCGCATCGCATCTTAAGCAGAAGTTGCCAAATCTTTTTCCATCTCGCAACTTGGCTCAGAAGACGTCGGTATTGGTGCAGTCCGCGTTGCCACCGGCCGGGCGGAAGGTCGAGGTGTGGGAATCGTAAAATAACTTCTTTAAGTAACAGAAGCGGCGATCGAGTGCCGGGCCTTTGTACTCGAGGCTGACCCGCACCATCAGGTGCGCCGTCCCGGTGATGATCTTTTTGTATTCGTCGGAATTCAAAAAGAGATAGAAGAAATGCGGGACCCCGGGCGATACCGTTCCCTGATCGCTGGCCGTTCCTTCACCATCGTGAGGCGGAATCGGTTTGCCATCGAGAAGCGCTTCGGCCGCGATAATCGCGTCATCCGCCGGTATCGGACCGAAGTTCCGGAAATCCACGACAATGACAGGCTCGGGACTGTCGGTCCGCTCGAAGGTAACCTTATTCACTCCGAGGAAAGGCCGATCCGAGATGGCAAAGATCAGCTCAGAAACCTTATAGGTCCGCCAGGTGGCGAGCGCGGTGAAAGCCGTCGCCGCCACCATCATCAACGCCATGAAGTCCGCGACGGTAAGGATGCGCCGCTCGGTGCGCAGAATCTCGCGCGCCTGCGCATCGAGCCGCCGTTGGCTTTTTTCTTCCTCCCCTCGCTCCGCCATATCCACCGCGAGTTATACCGATGCGCGGCGAGTGAGGCTATACGGCGCCCCGACACATAAGCGTAGTGACAGTGCCTTCACCGTTATCAGGGTTGCGACCTGATCAAAGTTTCTACCGCGATGCCTTCGCCTGGATTCGATGGTTTGTAATGCAGCAGTTCAAAACCGATGATTCGGCCTCTGCGATCCTTCATTACGACGATCTCGTCGGCGGTCTCTTCGCAAACGGTTTCCTTCTTTGGATCGTCGATCCAGACCGTGAGTGTCTGGCCGACGGTATCGTGGATTACTCTGATTTTTTCCACACTCGCTCGCCAATCTTGATTGCGTCCGATGGATACGCCGTTATCAGGAAGCCCTCGCCATTCTCGCGCTTAGCCACCGCGCAAATCCAGCGGCGCGATTTACCTCGATAGAACAGGAAAACTTTCCGATCTTTTCTGCTTCTCCGAACTTCGTCCGGATCAGCCAGCGTTATACGTATGTTCTCCTCGTGTCCGGCCAACGCTGGATGTTTGCTCGAGACTATGAATTGCCAGTAATCGCGCGTGCATCGCACCGAGAATCCCAACGGCGTTTCGATCTCGAAGAGTAGCGATTTGGCCAAAGGCCGGTTTCCTCACCTCTTCTAGTTCAAATTGAAGGCGCGGACCGCGTTGTCATACAGAATTTTGCGCTTGCTGTCCGCCGCGATCGGCTGCTTCAGCATCGACTCGATACCCCACGGGAAAGTGCCATCGGGATGCGGATAGTCGGTATCCCACAGGAAATTGTTGTCGCCCACCAGCTCGACGGCCGCCTTCATCGTAGGCTCGTCGCCACGGAACGCGACGAAGATGTTCGATTTGAAATATTCGGTCGGCCGCCGGGTGAGATACTCATGCTCGGAGTTGCCGCTGAAATTCCAATGCTGCTCCATCCGCTGCAGCCAGTAGGGAACCCATCCGCCATCGGCTTCGACATGGACGACCCGCAGCTTCGGGAATTTTTCGAAGATGCCGTACCAGATGAGCCCGGCCATCGCCGCCATCGCTTCGAACGGATGCGACAGGATGTGGCCGCTGACGTGGGTATCCATCCGATCGCCGAATGACGGAACCGAGGCCGAGGCGGATTCATGCGTCGAGATAGGCTTGCCGAGCTTTTCGATTTCGGCAAACAGGGGCAGATACGCCTCGCTGAACAGGGTGCGGCCGGCAACCGGATTGGGCCGAATGTAGAAGCTGACCGCGCCATTTTTCGCCGCGCGATTTGCCTCTTTGACGGCTTCTTCTACATCCTGCATCGGCAGGATCGCCGATGCGCGCAGCCGTTTGGGATCTTTCGAGCAATAATCGATCGCCCAATCGTTGTAAGCTCGACAGCACGCGGCGAGCAGCTTGGTATCACGGAACTCGCGGCCAAGCATCTGCCCCGCCGCGGTAGGATAGACCACCTGCACATCGACGCCCTGCTCGTCCATGTCCTGCAGGCGGCTCTCGGGGCTGAAGCCGACCTTGCTGGCGCGCTCGAAACGCTCCATCGCCTTGCGCACGGCTTTGAAGAAGGCGGGCGCGGCCATCGGATACTTACCCTTCTCGCGCGTGAACGGCTCGCCCTCGACGAGAAAAGTGCGCCGGCCCGATTCCGCGGCGACGCCCATCTTCGGGGCCTGCGACTTGTATTTCTCGTCGATGAACTTTTCGAACACCCAATCGGGTTCCATCAGATGGGCATCGACGTCGACAATCTTGAATCCGTCTTTCATATTGATGTCCTCTCAATAGGCGGTTTGATTCGGAATGATGAGTGCCTTGGTGCCTTTGCGCGCGCGCAACAGCTCGAATGCCTCGATACCGTGATCGATATCGTATCGATGCGTCACCATCGGACGTAGCTCCACCGCGCCCGACTCCACCAGCGCGATCGCGCGGCGCCAGGTCTCGGGCGTGCGCACGCGCGAGTTGATGGTCTTGATGCCGTGGAAGAAAAACGCGCGCAGCTCGGTGGAGGTCAGATCGCGTGCCGGCCATCCGATCAGGATCAGCTCGCCGCCGCGCCGCATCAGCTCGCGAGGCGAATCAATCATGCCGCATGCGTCGAAGACCACATCGGCGCCGTCGGGCGGAAGCATCGAGCGGACTTCTTCCTTCCAATTGCCCTTGTCGGCGACGACGGTTTTGAATCCCATCTCACGCGCGAGGGCGAGGCGCTCGGTGTCCACCTCGAGTCCGGTGATCACAATCGATGAGACGCCCTGCGCGCGCGCCGACATCGCAACGCTGAGTCCGATCGGCCCGGGTCCTTCGATGACGCAACTGTCGCCGGCCTTGAGGCATGATTGCTCGACCGCATGCAGTCCCGTGCCGAACGGCTCGAGCAGCGCGGCCGTTTCGAAATCCATCGTCGGCGGCACCAGATATGAATTGCCGACCGGAGCGACGACATATTCCGCGAATGCCCCGCCGAGATGCGTCGGCGAACTACACAGGTTGAAACGTCCCGAGCGGCAGGTGCTGCAACGCCCGCAATGCCCAAATGGATCGAGCGCGACATGATCGCCGGCCTTGAAGGTCGTTACGCCCGCGCCGATTTCGACCACCTCGCCGGCAGGTTCGTGACCGATGACGGTCGGAAGTCTCGCAACCATCCGATCGGCGCCGAGCTCCCATTCATAGATGTGGAGGTCGGAGCCGCAGATGCCGCATGCGGCAACCTTGACCAGCAACTCGCCGGGACCGGGCTTGTTGACCGGCGTCTCGATGATCTCAGCACCGAACGCCGGCTTGGTTTTCGCGATTGCCTTCATCTTCGTCGCGCCTCCATCACAGGCGGAGAATAGCGCGTTGGAAAAAAAAGCGTTAGCGCCGCGTTATCCTCGCAGTCAACCCGGTGATTAAGCTCGACACTTTCAGATCGATGGAGGCTGCTGATGAACGACACGCTCGCCCCATTGATCCTCGATTTCCTCGAATGGATCGCCGTCAAGCCGCGCCCGTATTCAGAAGTCATGGAGACGTGGCGCACCTCATGCCCAAGGTTCACCATTTGGGAAGATGTCGTCGACTCGGGATTCGTGATTCGGCGAGCGAGTGCCGAGGGATTGCTCGTCGATCTGACTCCGCGCGGACGCAGCTTCCTCGAAGAGAGTGAACGCTATTCCCAGTGCCGCAACGGAACGCCGCGATAGCGCATTCGAGGGCGAATCAAGCGATTGTTCTCGTACTGCTCGAGCGCGTGCGCGATCCATCCGGCGCGCGCGCCCAACCGCGAAAATCGCGGCCGGCGATCCGAGCGGAAATCCCAGCATCCGGGTGCAAACCGTCAGATAAAAATCCAGGTTCGGACGCAGCCGCTCGCGTTTGAAGACCGCCTGTTCGATCTTTAGCGCGGTCTCATAGAGCTTGCGCCCCTTGCGCCGCGCGATGGTCTGCGCGGTTTGCTTCAGCAGCACCGCGCGCGGATCGCCCTCCGGATAAATCGCATGACCGAAGCCCGGTGGCAGGCGATGCTCACGGCCAAACACCTCGAGGCATTGGTCGAGACGCACGCCATGGTCGAGCTCGGCGAACATCTCCTCGATACGGTCGCATGCGCCGCCATGAATCGGACCCGAGAGTGAGCACAATGCCGCGAGTATCGAGGCATAAAGATCAGCGCCTGTACTCGCGACCACGCGCGCGGCAAACGTCGAGGCGTTGAGCTCATGCTCAGCGCAGGCGACGAGAACGCGATTCATCGCATCGATTTCGAAATCGGCCGCGCTGGCGCCAGCCACGTTTCGCAGCAGCCGCTCGGCCATCCCGCTTTCGCCGTCGGGATGCGCGCGAGATTTTCTCGCGAGCGGCAATGGTAACATCGAAACAATCAGCTTCGCACGCGCCGGACGTTCAAGCTTTTCGCGGTGTCGCTCCCATGCCGCGAGGCTCGGCATCATCGCGGATAATCTCAGCAGCGGCGGCGCATCGTCACCCATCGCGGCGATCGCGGTAGCCACCGGAGGAGGTATCTTTGCCGCCGCTATCTCTGCGCGAAGTTCCGCGGCGGCCTCCGCCGTTGGGCGCTCACCATTCCAGAGCAACAGGCAGACTTCCTCGAAGGTGGCGTGCTCGATCACCTCTTCGATGGGATAACCACGATAGGCGAGCCGTCCATCCGCAATCGAGCTGACTGCCGATTCGGTGACGATGACTCCGGGTGAGGGCCCCTCCGCCGCCGCGCGGACCGGCTGCGCGACAGTCACCCACGACGAGGCATCGGGCAGGCTCCGTGCGCGACGCCCGCGCTCGGGAGCGACCAAACCTCGCAACGCCTCGATATCGGCGCGGCGATAGAGCGCCTGGCGCCCGACCCGGCGCCGATAACTCTTGATCCAGCCCCGGCTCACATAGGCGTAAAGTGTTCCGAGTTTTACCCCCAGATGATGCGCGGCTTCCGCCGCCGTCAGCATCCGGCCATGTTCCGCTTCCTGCGTCCCCACTCCGCAATCACGCCACCATGGGCGGAGTCCGTCAAGCGATGGCGCGAGGTTGCGATTGGCATCGGCAATTCTTGAATCAACATCAATAAAGCTGTATACAGTCAAGCCATGGATCAAAAAACAACCCCGGTGGCGTTCGGCGGCAAACTCGAATCGGTGCGCGAATTCGGCAAGCAAATCGATTTCGGCAAGACCGCGGGCGATTACGCGAAGCATCGTGCCGGCTTTCCTGACGCTTTTTTTGAGCGCCTCGCGACGATGGGAATTATTCGCGCGGGCATGAAAGCGCTCGACCTCGGCACCGGAACCGGCACCGTCGCGCGCGGACTGGCGCGGAGCGGCCTCGAGGTCACCGGCCTCGACAAATCCACGGCGCTGATGGAACAAGCGAAACTGCTCGATGCCGACGCGGGAGTCGCCGTCCGCTACGTCGAGCGCACTGCGGAGGCGACCGAATTTCCCGACGCTAGCCTCGATGTGGTCACCGCCGGCCAATGCTGGCATTGGTTCAAGCGCGATGAAGCCGCGAAGGAAGCGCGCCGCGTCCTCAAAACCGGCGGCCATCTCGTTATCTGCCACTTCGATTGGGTGGTTCTTCCGGGCAATGTCTCGGATGTCACCGAAACCCTCCTCCGCGCATACAATCCGGCGTGGATGCTCGGCGGTCCGTGGAGGTATTACCCATGGATCGGAGACCTGAGCGCGGCGGGCTTCAAGCAAATCGAAAGCTTCAGCTTCGACGAGGAAACACCCTACTCGCATGAGGCATGGCGGGGCCGTGTCCGCGCCAGCGCGGCAATCGGCGCGTCGTCATTGTCGCCGGAACGCATCGCGCAGTTCGACGCCGACCTGGCCGCCATCCTCGCGGAAAAATTCCCCGAACCGATGACCGTCCTGCATCGGATTTACGCGGCCATCGGCACCGCGCCGTGACTGCGCAAACCGCTGCGCCGCAACCAAATCGCGATTGGGGCAACACCGCCGAGGACTACGCGAAGTTTCGTCCCGGCTTTCCGCCGAGCTTTTATGATCGTCTGGCAGGCATGGGGCTGATCCGGCCCGGCATGCGCGTGCTCGATGTGGGTACCGGCACGGGCACTCTTGCGCGAAGTTTTGCGCGGCGGGGATGCGAGGTCAGCGCGATCGACATCGCGCCTGCTATGCTCGCCGAGTCACAGCATCTCGATCGCGAAGCCGGAGTGAAGATCGAATATCGCAATTGCAGCGCGGAGCGGATCAGCTTCGCCGACGCATCATTCGATCTCGTGACGGCGGGAACCTGCTGGCATTGGTTCAAGCGCGCGGAGGCGGCGCGCGAGGCGAAGCGGGTGCTACGCCCGCGCGGCCGGTTGATCATCGCATCACTCGACATGGTTACGCTTCCGGGCAACGTGCTCGAAGCTACCAGCGCGCTGCTCGGACGATTTTACGGGCTAAGCAGCGCGGAGCTTGAGAGGCAGCGGTGCCGCGGCAACTTCCAGTGGCCGAGGTGGCTCGACGATCTGGTCGCCGCCGGCCTCGGCAACCTCGAGGCGTTCGGCTTCGAGGAAGACACTGCCTACTCGCACCTCGCGTTTCGCGGGCGGATGCGCGCGTCGTGGGCGGTCGGCCCGATAATGTCGCCGGAGCGAGTGGCAGAATTCGATCGCGAGCTCGCCTCGATTCTGGAAAGTCGCTTCCCGACGGAACCGCTGATCTTTCCCCACAGAGTCTTCGCGGTCATCGCGACAGTGCGCGACTAACCAATCAAAAGAATCGCCTCGGCCAGCGAGACATTTGCCTCGCCCAGAAGCAGGTCGGCGGCTTTCGATTCCGAGCGGTTGTCGCGCATCGCCATCGGATCTTCGGCGCTCAGGCGATGATCGAGAATCATCTGCGATAGGAGCAGACGCTTGCCATTGCCCGATTGCGAGGCTTCCCAGGCCATTAGCACGGCGCTGGTCGTGTTGTAGAGCGCACCTGCTGCGAGGCGCGC
Source organism: uncultured delta proteobacterium (assembly GCA_963761255.1). GTDB lineage: Bacteria > Desulfobacterota > Binatia > Binatales > Binataceae > DATGKG01. The sequence continues at coordinate 1,183,003 of CAVXGH010000002.1, read as the reverse complement.
CCAGTCCTCATTTTCCGCGCGCGAGGCGACCTTGGTAGCAAAATCCGTCGCCTTGTCGATGGTCTGATCGAGGCGCTCCCGATAATTCTCCGGCACCTGCGACGAGGCGCGCACCAGCGACTTGAGCGAACCCGCGAGCGCCTCATGCGAATGCGTCTTGCCGACCGCGCGTGAAATCGCATCGAGCGCCGCGATATTGCTGGTACCCTCCCACAGCACGCCGACGTGCGCGTCGCGGACCAACCGCGCGTTGACGAAATCCTCGATGTAGCCCATGCCCCCGCGCATCTCCATCGCACCGGTCGCGACCCGGATGTTGTCGCGGCAGGCGCGGAATTTATACAGCGGTGTCAGCAGGCGCAGGATCTGATTGGCGCCCTCCTCGCCTTGATTGGCACGGCCCATCACGTCTGCCGTGTAGGCATACATCGAGAGCGCCTGCTCGGTCGGCAGCATGATTTTCATGAGCTGCTTTTTCACCAGCGCGATATCGATAAGGCGTCTGCCGAAAGCTTTGCGGGTGCGCGCGACTTGCAGTGATTCATTGAGGCATCGGCGCATCATCGCGGCGGCACGGACGCCGTGTGAAAGGCGCGACAGGTTCACCTGCTCCATCATCTGTTTGAAGCCGTTGCGCACTTCGCCGATGAGATACGCAACCGCGCCTTCCAGCGCGATCTCGCCGCTCGCCATGGACTTCGTGCCGAGCTTGTCCTTCAGGCGCACGATTCGGTAGCTGTTGCGCGCGCCATTTTCGAGGCGGCGCGGCAGGGCAAACAGCGCAAGGCCGCGCGTGCCCGCCGATGCGCCTTCGGGACGCGCGAGCAGCAGTGCAACGTCGGCATCGGCATGAGAGCAGAACCACTTGTCGCCATAGAGGTGCCAGACTCCATGTTCGTTGCGTGCAACGGTTTCGAGCGCGCCGACATCGGAGCCGCCGGCCTTCTCGGTCATGAACTGAGTGCCCTTCCACATCGTGGCGAGGTCCTGCGAGAGCATCCGCGGCACGAGGCGATTTTTCAGCTCCTCGCTGCCATAGCGCCTGATGACGAAGATCGAAGTGTCGCTCACGCTGATCGGGCACATCAGGCCGAATTCCGCCTGCACGAACAGATAGGTGAACGCATATTTGGCGATCGGCGATAGCGGCTCGGGCCAGCCGAGCACGCCGCCGCGATGACTCATCGCATGAAGGCCGAGCTCGCCGAAGGCGATCTTTTCCATCTCGCGATACGCGGGATGGTACTCGATCCAATCCTCGTCGCGACCGAAGCGATCGCGCGGATGCAGCACCGGCGGATGCTTGTCGGCAACTTCCGCCAATTCGTCGAGTTTTCCGCCTGCGAGTTCGCCGAGCCGATCGTAATGCGGCTCCATATGCTCCCGCAGCTTCGGGTCCATGTAGAGCCCCAGCAGGTCCTGAAGTCCGCGATCGATGCGATAGAAGTTCATCCCGCGGCAATCGAGCGCGAGATGATCGGAGCCGCGCGGTGCGCCGGCGATTTTCGGTGCAGCTTCCATAGTGGCCTCGGGCTGGATTGTAGCGCATCAAGTCCGATTTGTTATGGCCGGGATTTGCCCTCGCGGCGGTAAATCGCGGTATATTCGCCGTGTTCTGGAGGCTGACCAATGGAATACGGAACCCTCATCTTCACCAAACCGCAGCGTGCGATAACCGATCCCAAACTCGCTGAGGATTACGGCTATTCCCATGCATGGATCCCCGATTCGCACATGATTTGGGGCGACGTGTGGGCCTGCATGGCGCTGGCGGCGGTGAACACGAGCAAGATCAAACTTGCGACCGGCGTCGCGATTGCAACCAACCGAATTCCACCTGTCACCGTGGAAGCCATCGGCACCATCAATGAGATCGCGCCAGGTCGGGTCGTGCTCGGCTTCGGCACCGGCCACACCGGACGTCGCGTGATGGGATTGCCGCCGGTGAAGCACGCGGTCTTTCGCGAGGAGGTCCGCGTCATCCACGATCTGCTGCGCGATGGCGAGGCGACCTACCATACCGAGGGTATGAGCAAGAAGATTCGCTATATCCATCGCGATCGGCGCTTCATCAATCTTAATGGCCCGCTTGACGGTCCGATTCCGTTCTATGTGGCGGCGAATGGTCCGAAGACGATCGCGCTGGCGGGTGAGTTCGGCGACGGATGCGTCACCACCGGCGTCATCAGCCCCGATCGCGTCGAGGTGGTGAAGAAGCATCTGCGGGCCGGCGCGGAGCAGGCGAAGCGCAAGCTGCCGGAAAAGTTTCCCATCGTGACATTGACGCACGTATGCGTATTGCAGCGAGGCGAAGACCTCGATTCGCCGCGCGTGAAGACGATGTGCGGGCCGTGGGTGATGGCGAATTTGCACGCTTTCGCGGCTGGCTACGCGCGGGCCGAATCGCTGCCGGCGCCGGTGCGGCCAGTATTTCAGGCCTACATGGATTATGTCGGCAAGATGACGCCGCGCGACGAGCGCTACCTCCAGCTCCATCGCGGGCATTGCTGCTACGTGGAGCCGGAGGAGTGGAAGTTCGTCACCCCGGAATCAATCGAATGCTGCACCATCGTGGGGCCGCGCGAGAAAGTGGTCGAGCAGATTCGTGGATTGGAGAAGGCCGGCCTATCACAGATTTTCCTCAATCCACCGATGGATGGCTTCGGCGATTGCATCGGGGAGATTGCCAGGGAGGTTTTTGATCGCGTCTAAAACGGGTAGTTGATGCCGGAGAATACCGCGGTGCCTTCGCCGCCGTAACCTACGTTGACGAAACCGACGACGAACGGCTCCGCGATCCCTCTAAAGCCGATGCCGCCGACCGGATGGAGTTGGGAGAGCGGATTGAAATCCAGGTTATGCGCAACCCGGCCGATGTCGAAAAACGGTGCCAGCTCGAGAATGCCGTGGGTGCCGAAAATATCGTGATCCCAAACCCGGGTCCGGACCTCGACATTCGCTACCGCCAGGTTGTTGTCGATGAATCTTCCCGCGCCGTAGCCGCGCAGGGTCTCCTGATCGGTAAGCAGGCTCTCCTGCCCGCCGAGCCGACTCATCGACCAGAAGGGGGTTTCATTTCCGGAGGGGTTGTATTCGACGAAGGTGTGCCCGGCGAGTGTGATCTTGTCGTTGACGGTATAAAAACGCCGCAGTTCTCCACCAAAACGCGTGTAGGAAATCGAACTTCCCCACCGGCGATCGGCCACCCCGAAATAGACGTCGGCGAGGCCGCCTTTGCGCGGCACTTGTAGCGAGTCGCGGGTGTCATATGACAACACCGCCTGACTTAGTACCTCGCTACCGCCGTTGATCCCCTTTTGATTGGGAAACAATTCGAAGATCGACGGAACATCGTGAAATCCGCCCTTGTCAATGCGGACCCGCCGCGGCCGCAGGCTCAAAGCGAACTGAAGATCCTGGGTGAAGTTCAAGCCTAGAATGGCCAGACCGTAGAGCTGGTTGGTGGTGTAGTTAGTCTCGCTCCCGAGCCGGGTGTCGTTGCCGACGCCGAAAAATCTCTCGGTGGGGTCCTTCTCCCAGTAGAAGCGGCCTTCGAACGACCACCACTCTTTGCGGGTGAGACCGGTCTGATAGTCAACATCCACCTTCCGCGCGATTTTCTCTTGCGCGCCCGCTACGACGTACCAGTTGGTGTCGTCAGATGGATAGGACAGAAAACGGAAGTTCCCCCCGGGTCCCAGCGTGGTGTTGGATTCGACGTCGGGCGCGAAGATATCGGTAATCTGATTCTTCGAATCGGTATACAGCACCGCGGCGAGGATACCGACCGTCGTGCCGCCATTCGGATCGGTCGCGATTTCCGGCACTGGAATGAACGGCCAGGTATCGGGATTCGTGAGCGAGAACCTCTTGGGCCATTGCCACTGATCGGGTTGAAAAAGTGCGCCGATCCGGGAACCCTGCACCGGAACATTCGCGCCTCCCGCGCTGGCCGATTCCGCCGTCGGCGATGCGGCCGCTGCTGGAGTGCCGCCCGGCGAGGCCGAAGCCGCGGACTTAGGCACGCCTCCGCCACTGGCATTACTTGGTACCGGCGCCGCCTCATTTGCTTTCGGAGACGCCGTCCCTCCGTTCTCGACGATCGGGTTGTCTTCTTCCGCACACGCTTCACCAGCGCTGCTCGAAGCTATGCGGTCCATATCGAAAATCACTACTGATGGCGAAGGGAAGCCCGACAGCAGGAGAAGGCTCACGAAGATGAAGAGGATACGGTACCGGGTCATCACATTAACGTTCTTATCACCGCGCCGAGTGGCGCCCCCACAGGCTCCGCTGAACGCTGTTGCAAGATTTTTGACCTCGATCGCGTCAATCGGGTCCGATCGAGGCGCACCAGTGTCGCACACGAAGACGGATACTTGAACAGCCGACGATGCCGATTTTCGACTCTTCAGTTTTCGCGTCGCGACTGATTGCGCTTTTCGCTGGCGCAACAAATGTGCAAGGATTCGGAAACTAAGCGCACCCTCCATGCATCGGGGGCGCTATTGACGCAGAAATTTCCACGGAGGCTTCTCATATGGCAAAGGCAAATGGCGGCGAGTTAATCGCTCGCGTGATGAAAGAGAACAAGGTCAAGTATTGTTTCGCGATTAACGGCGGTCATCTATTCCCCATTCTCGCCGAGTTGCGCAGCCACGATATCAAGCTGATCCATATGCGCCATGAGCAAGCCACCGCATATGCCGCGGACGCTTACGCCCGCGTGTCGGGCGAAACCGGCGTTTGCATGGTAACCGCGGGATGCGGACTGACCAACGCCGTCACCGGGCTCTGCACCGGCGCCCTCACCGGCAGCTCGATCGTGTGTATCTCGGGGCAGCATCCCAACACCGAAGACCATGTCGGCTCGTTCCAGGAGGCCTACGGCTCCGAGGTCGTTGACAGCTTTGCCAAGTTCACCAAGCGCGTCACCGATTGGACCTCCATTCAGTTCGACCTCCGGTCCGCGTTCCGCGAGGCGATCTCTCCGCCGCAGGGCGTGGCGCTGTTCGAGATTCCGCAGAACATCCTCTATCACGGAGAAGAGGACTCGAAGCAGCGCAAAGGCGCGCGCCGCTTCACCATCGAAGATGTTCGCAGCCAGGGCGAGCCGTCGCATGTCGATAAGGCGCTCGAACTGCTGCATGCCGCGCAGCGCCCCATCATCGCAGGCGGCGACGGCCTCTTCTGGTCGCAGGCGGCTCCCGAGATCAATGAGTTCGTCGAGCTGACCGGCATTCCGGTTTACACGCGGCGCGCCGGCCAGGGCGCGGTGTCCGAAGAGAATCCGCTCGCGATTCGCGGTTCATGGAAGAAGCCCTTCACCGGACGAGCCGACGTGGTCATGGCGATCGGCTTCCGCTTCTGGAGCGGTGAGAAATTCGGTCAGCCGCCGACCTGGACCGACAAGGCGAAGTACATCCAGATCGACCAGGTGCCGACCCGCATCGGATGGCAGGTCGATGCGGACGTGCCTATCGTCGGCGACCCGAAGAGCGTGCTGCGTCAGATGATCAATCGCATCAAGGAGCTGAAGCTCGATTTCAGCAAGAATCGCAGCTCCGAATGGTACAAAGAAATCCAATCGACGCGCGCGCGCTTCGATGCGCAAATCGCCGAAGAGAATAAGAAGACCGTCAACAGCTCGCCGATTCATCCGGCGCGGCTGTGCGACGATCTCATCAAGGTGCTCGACAAGAACGCCACCACCATCATCGATAGCTTCACCCTTTCGGGCTGGATGAGCCGGGCGTTCACCTGCCGCTTCATGGGCCAGGTCGTTGACGCGGGACCGCTCGCGCCCGTCGGCCACGGCGTCGGGATGGGCATCGGCGCGCAGCTGGCGCGGCCGGGACAGCAAGTCGTCGTCATCAGCGGCGACGGCGGACTGGGCATCGGCGGATGGGACATGGAGACCGCGGCGCGCTACAAGCTGCCGGTCATCACGGTGCTGTGGAACAACAGCTCATGGGGTCCCAATTTCGATCAGATGCCGGGACTCAAGGGCAAGACCGATCCCTTCAACATGCTACCGAACATCCGCTACGACAAGATTTTCGCCGAGATGGGATGTCATACCGAGCATGTCGAGACCAACGATCAGATTACGCCCGCGCTCGAGCGCGCGTTCAAATCCGGCAAGCCGGCCTTAATCAACATCGTCGGCGACGTGCGGGTCGGGAACGCCACCTTGGGCGGCAATCTGCTCGGCTCGACCGGATCGGCGACCTGAGGTTAACCTCCGCGAATGCGAAGGGGACGCGCATCGAGCGCGTCCCCTTTTTCATTGGCGTGAGGTAGACTGAAATTGGATGAATACCTACCAAACCCCGACTATCATCCTTGGCGCAATGCTTCTCGTCTTTGTCACCACTATCGCAGGATGCCAAAGCAGCAACGAAGTTCCGAAGCCAGTAAATTTGACCTGCCCATCGGGCTCGACATTGAAGGGCGAGCTTCCGCCGGCCGGCGATGAGCAAATATGCTGGAAAACCGTCAACGGCGAAGAGGTAAAAGACGGCCCGATGGTCATTTATCGTCCTGGGGGCCTGAAAATGATGGAGGGCAGCTATAAGGACGGCAAGCAGGACGGCGAGTGGCGAATGTACTACGAAAGCGGCGCGAAGAAGTCAATCGACCACTATAAGGATGGCGTCCAGCAAGGCGATCACATCTCATGGTACGAGGACGGCCAAATCGACGCTATGGGAAAGTATAAGGATGGACAGCAGGATGGTGTGTGGAAGCGCTGGGCTCCGGACGGCGTCAAAAACTGGGAAGAGACCTACAAGGACGGCAAAAAGATTTCCTGATTACTCGCCGCCCTGCCCCACCATTGCGACCGTAATGCCATCGCATGCGATGGCGGGAACATGAAACGACTCCGATGAGCCCCACACGATCGCGGCATGCGATCGCTTTCCGGCCGCAATCATTCCTCGGAACACATTCTCGATATTCGAATTGATGCGCAGCGCATTCGGTGCGATCGGCTCCGCGAGACGTCCGTTGCGAATCACGTAGGAATCGCCACTAACAGTGCAGGTGAAGTCGCCGGCGCGCTGCCCATTGATGGGATAGGTGTACCAGACGCGACCGACGTAGAGGCCGTCGCGGACTTTGCGAATCACCGCATCATCCTCGATGCCGTCGCGCGCCTTCATCACGATGTTGGTTCCCGAGGAGCCTGGACTCTGATCGAAGCGGCGTCCTCCACCCTCCCCTAACCGATAGCCGTTCAGCGCGGGAAACATCGGCACTTTCTCCGAGGGCATACCGAGCTTCTCGGCGCGCTCCTCGTCGGTCGCGAGGCGATGGCTGTCGTAGAAATTCGACATCAGTCCAACCAGCTTGCCCTCGCGAATGAGATCGATGCGTTTGGCGGGAATTCCTTCACACGTAATCGCGCGAATGACGGCGCCTGATCGCATCACCGGATCATCGAAAAGGCTGAGGCGTTTATCCATGACTTCGGCGCCGAACTTGCCGTGATATGCGGAACTCGCGGCGTGGAACGCGCCGGTCGTGAGCGATCCTAGAATCATGTAGTTGATGATCTCGGCAACCGGCTGAGGACCGAAAACCACTCGATAGGATTTGGCCTCGGGACGAACGCCGTGATGCATCCCGAGCGCGCGCCCGGCAGCCTCGCGCCCGAGACGTGCCGCAACGCGTTCCATATCCGCGACCGAGCGCCCCACCGCCGACGCCGTCCCCTTGGCATTTAGAGATTCGATTAGGGCCGTCACTGACGAACTGAAATGCGCGCTCTCATCGGAACGGATATCGCTGAAGTTGGAATTCGCGAGCGCGATACGGTCGCGATAGATGCTGACATCGCCACCGAGCACCAGCGCGGGATGTGGCCGCGCCGCGACTTCGCTTTTCACAAATGCTCCGATGGCGCCACGCAGTGTGGACCACGCCGCATCGACGAGGCTTGCATCCGAGGCATGCGCGAGATCGCTCGTCTCGACCTTCGTCGCAGCGAGTTTTCTTGGCTCGATGGGAAATCTCGCGAAATGCGGATCGACGATGGTGGTAGAATGCGCCCGCGCGAGAACCGCACGGATGGCATCCTTGCTGAAATCGCCAGCTTCGTAGGCGGTGCCGACTTCATGCGCATCGCGCTTCATGACGATTCGGATCTGGAAGCCGTCCGCGGAATGCGATTTGAGTTCCTCGACCCCACGGCACGGAATATCGGAGGTATAGTTGAGCCGCGCAATGCGGTTGTCGCCGCTCGCGCAGTAAATCTCGAACGCAGCGACATCCTTGTCGCGCCCGACGGTCGCGGCCGCCTCGCGCGCAAAACTCTTCAACTCCGACGCCTTGATCATCGGATCATCCCGCGCCGCCCAGGTGCGCGCGCGAGCGCAGCGTCGGTCCGCCGTTTGACATCCTCTTGACCTGCATCGGCTGGCCCTTGCCGCAGTTGGGAATCGCGATGAGTGCGAGGTCATTGCCGACCGCGTTGACGCTCATGAAAAACCGCTTCGAATCCGCGATCACGCTGCCGGAGCGATAGAGCTGGCCGATCCGGCCATGATCGATTTCGTAGACGCGGCGCGCCGAGATGCGAAAGTTCTCGCGCGATTCCGCAATCGACGGAACCTGGTTGCCGCACACATAGTAGCCGTGCTCGACGTCACTAATGATTTTTTCCGGCGGAGTTTCGCCGGGCAGGAAAAAGGTGTTCGACATCCGAATCAATGGCACCTGATAAACTTCGGCAGAGCGCGCCGAACCATTGGGCTCGACACCCAGAGCGGCCGCAGTCCCGCGCGAATTGATGAAGCCGCGAAAAATTCCGGAATCGATGTGCGTAACGCGCTTTCCCGCGGTGCCCTCGTGATCGTAGCGATAGTGGCCGTAACCATAGAGCGTCGGATCCGACACCGCCGACAGCAGCGGCGAGCCGACGGCCTTGCCGATTTCGGTGTCATCAACCGTCCGCAGCAGCCAGCTCCGGCCTGCATATGCAGCTTCCATCTTCAGCGCGCGGTCCGCCTCGCACGGATGCCCAACGATTTCGTGCGCCACCAGCGCGTTGAAATGCGGATCGGTAACGACGGTGACCTCGCGATCCGGCGCCTTCAGAACTGGTGCGGCCGCGAGCTCCTGCGCTTCCTTGGCGAGGCCCATCGCAAACACGGCAAGACTGGGATTCGCAAGCAACTCCTCGCGCCAACCGTCGGCGATCGATTCGAAGCCGCGCTGCTGCCCGATTGTGTCGTAGCTTTCCTGATGTCCCTCACCCGATTGCGCGACGACATAAACATCGCCCTGCGAAAACGCGAACCCCTGCGAGATCATCGAGCCTTCCGAGCTGATGAACATTTCATGGCGAAGCTCACTGGTCGCCGCTACAACATTGAATGCGATGTCGTGGCCGAGGCCCTTCACCTCGCGCGAGGATTCCAGCGTGATGCGCTTGAGTTCCTCGGGAGCGAGCGTGCGGGGGTCCTGCTTAAACACCGCCGCGACCTCGTCACGAATTGCGGGACGGGGCGCCAATGCCCCGCCGAGAAGAGAACTGGCATTCGCGCCGAACCGCTCCAGAAACGCCGCCTTCTCGCGCGCACTGACACGCGCTCGATCGTGGGCTTCCTCGAAAGCGCGTCTTATCTCCGCAATGATTTTCTTCTCGTGCAGGGCGAGCCGCCCGATCTCCGCGCCGGCCTGGCCGTGCCCGGTCGCGTTTCCTTCATTGACGTGGACGCTGACGCAAAACCCAGCGCTCTCGGTTTCGCTGCTGTCGCGAGGCTCACCGTTAGTCGCCGCGCCGGAGCGATGAAACATCACCTCGAAGCGCAGGTCAGCATACGCGACTCCGCGATGGGAGCGCGCGAAGCGGGAAACAATCTCGTTCCCGCTCCGCTTCAGAATCTCGATGGCGTTGAAAAGCTCGATGAGAGTCTCTAGATGATGCCTTCGGCCTTGAGCGATGCGAGTTCCGCCTCGCCGAGTCCGAGGAACTCCTTGTAGATTGCGGCGTTGTGCTCGCCGTGCAGCGGCGCCGATTTCACTTCAACGGGTGAATGCTCGAGGCGCACAGGGCATCCCGGCATCGTGAATTCGCCTCGCACCGGGTGCTGAACGGTAACGATCATCCCGCGCTCTTTCATGTGCGGATCGTTGAGCAACTCGACGCTATCGAGGACCGGTCCGCAGGGCACGCCCGCCTCGCCCAGCGTCTTAAAAACTTCCATCTTGGTGTGCTGGGTGGTCCATGCGGTGATGATCTCGGTCAACGCGTCGATATTTTTTGCGCGCGTACGAGGATCCTCAAAACGCTCGTCAGTCGCAAGATTCGGTTGGCCCATCGCGCGGCAGAGTCCCTGCCACATCTCGGCATTCGTACACAGGATGTAGCAATAGTCGTTGTCGCCTCCGGGCGCGCACTTGAACAGATCGCCGGGACCGGCGCCGGCGCGGTTGCCGACCCGAGGACTCGGCTTGTGGGTGATGTAGGTGCCCATCATGGGAACCCGCACGAAATTCAAAATCGCCTCCTGCATCGCGACTTCGACCTTTTGGCCAAGCCCGGTGCGCTCGCGCTGGATGTAGGCTGCGAGCACGCCGACCGCCGCATGCATCCCGGTGCCGGTGTCGCCGATAGTCGGCCCGGGCTTAAGCGGCGGTGAGCCGGGAAATCCGGTCAGCGACATCGCGCCGCCCGAGGCCTGCGCGATCATATCGAAGCTCTTGTATTTGCTGTACGGCCCGAAGGTTCCGAATCCCTTCACCGTAAGATAGATGATTTTGGGATTGGTCTGCTTGAGAACATCGTATCCGAGGCCGAGCCCTTCGAGGGTGCCGAGGGAAAAATTCTCCGACACGATATCGACCTTTTTCACCAGGTCGAGGAAAATCTTCTTTCCCTTCTCGCTCTTGAGGTTCAGCGTCACCGACTTTTTGTTCGCATTCAGCAGCATGAAGTAGTACGAGTCGGTGCCCGGTTTCTCGGTCAGAATCCAGCGGCCCTGCTCGCCCATCTTCGGCGCCTCGACCTTGATCACCTCGGCGCCCAGCCACGCCAGCATCTCGGTGCACGAGGTGCCCGCTTCGAATTGGGTGAGGTCGAGAACCTTTACGCCAGCCAAGGCCTTTTCCATCGCCGCCTCCTTACTGGATCGCATGGAACGATCCTGCCTGACTATCTAGCGCTCGACCCTCGTGGTGAGCAAGGCTCCTCGTGATGCGGTTAAGGTCTTGCCCGCGATTTGATACCTTCGAGGTGAAACCAATGTCTGAACATCTCGCAAAAATTGCCCGCATCCGCGACGAGCTTAATCGCGGCTTCCTGGAACGCTCCGATCTTATCGATGGCGCGCTCACCGCGCTGCTGTCGTCGAATCACGTGCTCGTGATCGGGCCGCCGGGCACCGCGAAATCGATGCTGGCCGACGAGCTTTGCCGGCGCATCGAAGGCGCCAACTATTTTCAATGGCTGCTGACCAAGTTCAGCACGCCCGAGGAAATCTTCGGCGCGGTCAGTCTCAAGGGCCTCGAAGAAGACGACTATCGCCGCGTCACGCTGCACAAGCTGCCCGAAGCGCACATCGCGTTTCTCGACGAAATCTTCAAAGCGAATTCCTCGATCCTCAATGCGCTGCTGACGGTCATCAACGAGCGCGTTTTTCACAATGGCCGCGAACGTGTCCAGGTTCCGCTCATCACCATGTTCGGCGCGTCCAACGAATTGCCCGACGAGGACGAGCTGACCGCGCTCTACGACCGCTTCATGCTGCGCTTCATGGTGGATTACATCACCGAGGAATTCCGCTTCCTGAAGATGCTCGAAGGCGCCAAGTCCGAGGCGCGCACCGTAATGACATTCGCGGAGCTCGATGCCGCGCGAGTCGACACGGCGAACGTGCCAATACCGTCGGGCATCATCAGATCGATAGCCGATCTGCGCCGGGAGCTCGCGACCCAGCAAATTGTAGTCTCGGACCGACGCTGGAAGAATTCTCTCGACATCCTCCGCGCGCATGCAATTGTCCTGGGACGAAACGCTGTCACCGAGGACGACCTGATCTTTCTCGAACACGTGCTGTGGAAGGATCCCGAAGAGCAACCGAAGGTGCGCGAGGCGATTCGCCGCCTCGTCAAAGGCTACGAAGAGGAAGCGCGCGAACTCCTCATCCAGAGCCAGGAGCTGAAGGAATACGCGCTCGACCGCCAATGGGAGAGCGAGGAGCTGCGCAACCGCGCGCTGATCGAGGCGCATACCAAGATCGCCAACATCCTGGTGAAGTTCGACAACCTGCTGCGCGAGGCGACTGATAGTGGCAAGTCGGTGACGAGCGCGACCGCGATGCGCGCGCAGGTGAAAGACCTCCAACAGAACATGCTGCGGCGGATGTAGCATGCCGATCGAGGAATCCAGCGCTGCGATCGTGCTGCGCGCGCGCGACTATTCGGAATCCGATCGCATCGTCACGCTACTGACGCGCGACTTCGGCAAGCTCAGCGGCATGGCCAAGGGCGCGAAGGCCTCGCGCAAACGCTTCGAGCGCAAACTGGAACCGTTCTCGCACGTGATGCTCTACTTTCGCCGCCGCCCCAACGGGCAGTTGGTGTTTGTCACCCGCGCCGAGGCATCACCGGACCTGACGCCATTCGCGATCGAAGACGAGCTGACCAAGATCGCGCTCGGCAGCTATATGCTCGAACTCGCCGATGCTTTCACATCTGAAGAAGCTGACGCGCACGGCGCATATCGCGTGCTCACGGAGGCCCTCGAAGCCGTCAGCGCCGGGCGCGCGACTCTCGCGCTTCGGCAGGCCTACGAACTGCGCATGCTGCATTGGGCGGGGTATGGACTCGACTTCGCGCGATGCCGGCAATGCACCGATGGCATCTCGCAGTCGGCGTATTTCATCGTCTCACGCGGCGGCATGGTTTGCGCGCGTTGCCGTCCGATGATCCCCGATGGCGCACTCAAGGTTGACGCCGCCAGCGCTTCCGCATTAGTCAGCCTCGGCGAGGCGCACTTCGCGGATGCGCTCGAAGCGCGCGCCGCAGCCGCCGATGGTGCGCTGGCGATCTCGCGCTTCGTCGCCTCGGTGCTGGATCGACGCCTGCGATCGATCGCATTTCTGGATTCGGTCTTATCGGCGAACGGCTCGCACTAAAACGCCCTCAGCCGCCAGCGAATTTGGCGCGCTCCTGATCTCCGATGACCTGCGGCATCATGTAGCCCTTCGAATGATGCTCGACCAGCACGATGCCGCAGTTCGGCGGCACGTGCGCGTCATCCCACACGCCAGTGACGTGCGCCCATAGCGCCATCATCACGCCGCCATGGCTGACAACGACCACATCGCGGGTGGGATGCGCGGCGGCGAGGCGATCGAGAATGGGCCCCACGCGCGCTTTCACGTGTTCGTAGCTCTCGCCGTCCGGCGGCTCCCAAAGCCATGGTCGCTGCGGATCGTATCCCGGCGCCGTCAGCACCGATTCGTATGACTGCCCCTTGAGCGAACCGACGTCGCGCTCATGCAGGTAGGGCTCGATCTCGATGGGCAGCTTCAGAACCTCGGCGATGATTCGCGCCGTCTCGCGCGCCCTTGTGTACGGACTTGTTACCACCACCTCGGTGCGAAACATCTTCGCGATCAGGTGGCCGGCCTGAAGCGCCTGCTCGTGTCCCAGCTCCGTGAGCGCGAGCTCGTGCGGCGTGGTGGTGAAGATGCGTTCGCGATTGCCGACGCTCTCGCCGTGTCGGACTAAAATCAATTTACCCATGGGATATCTTCTGATGGTCTCTCGGAGCGGAAAGTCATTTCGATTCGAGATTCTTGCGCATCTGGATGAACGGCTCCAGCAAATCCATCGGGAGCGGGAACACCGTGGTGGAGTTGTGATCGGTCGCGATCTCCGCAAGCGTTTGCAGGTAGCGCAATTGCAAGGTGATCGGGCTTTTGCTCATGATCTCGGCCGCCTCAGCGAGTTTTTGGGCGGCCTGAAATTCTCCTTCCGCGGCGATCACCTTGGCGCGCCGCTCACGCTCCGCTTCCGCCTGCGCCGCGATCGCACGCTGCATCTCCTGCGGCAAATCGATGTTCTTGAGCTCGACCAGCGTGACCTTGATGCCCCAGGGCTCGGTCTGGCCGTCGATGATAGTTTGAATCTGCGCGTTGAGTTTGTCGCGCTGGCTTAGCAGATCATCGAGTTCGGTCTGACCGCCGACCGAACGCAGCGTGGTCTGCGCGATCTGCATCGTCGCGAAAAGGTAGTCGGCAACCTCGGTCACCGCCTTCGATGGATCGAGCACGCGGAAATACAGCACCGCGCTAACCTTCACGGTCACGTTGTCGCGCGTGATGACATCCTGTGGCGGAATGTCGAGGGTCACGGTGCGGAGGTCAATTCGCGCCATTTTTTCCAGAACGGGAATGATGAAGGTCACTCCCGGACCTCGATAGGGCGTGAGGCGTCCGAGCCTGAAGACCACCGCCCGCTCATACTCGTTGAGCACGCGAATGCCACCCAGCAGGAAAATCGCAAAGAAGAAAATAACTACAACCAGCGCCGCTCCTGCTCCCGCCATGATGCTTCCCTCCCGAAATTACAATTGTGCCGGCTGTCGCTGCGGCAGCTGTTATGCAACCCGTCGAACGCGCACTTCCAGACCGCTGACCGACGTGATGCGGGCATGCGCGCCGGGCGGCAACACTTCGTCGCTGCGCGCGCGCCAGATTTCGCCATGCACGAAGACCTTGCCGGGTGAATCGGGGGCGACTACTTCGCGCACCTCGGCCAGTTCGCCAATCAGACCCTCGCTGCCGGTGGTCGCTACGCGTCCGTGCTCGCGCGCGACGAAGTATCCGATCAAAAGGATGATGGCAGAGAGCGATCCCGCCGCTCCATAGATGATGCTGTGCTGAATCTCGAGATTGGTTTTCGAAGTATCGATCAGCAGCAGCGATCCGAACAGCAACGCGATGACGCCGCCGATGCCCATCACACCGTAGCTGGCCACGAAGGCTTCCGAGATCAGCATCCCCACGCCGAGCAGCATCAGCAGCAAACCGGTAAGGGTTACTGGCAGCACCTGAAATGATGCGAGCGCGAGCAACAGGCAAATCGCGCCCGCGACGCCGGGGAGATAAACCCCGGGATGCGCGAATTCGAAGTACAGCCCGAGCAGGCCCGCCATCAGCAGGAGATAAACGATGTTGGGGTCCGCCAGCGTATCGAGGACGTTCTGGCCGAAGGTCATCGAGCGCTGGCGGACGACCGCATCTTTGAGTTCGAGGGTGGCTTTATGATCACCGACTTCAACCGTTCGGCCGTCCGCCTGCTTGAGCAGGTCGGGGATGTTGACGGCGACGATCTCGACCACCTTCGATTCAAGCGCCTCGCGATCGCCAATCATCACACTGTCGCGGACCGCCTTCTCCGCCCAATCCTCATTGCGGCCGCGCTGACGCGCGGTGTTGCGCGCCAACATCGCGGCGAAGTTTTCGACCTTGGTGCCGAGCTCGCCCTTCACATCGCCGCCACTCTCTGTCACCGGATGCGCCGCGCCGATGTTGGTGCCGGGCGCCATCGCCGCGAGGCTGGCCGCCTGGGTGATGAAAGTTCCCGCCGACGCCGCACTTGCACCGGTCGGAGCAACATAAACGATCACCGGCACCGGCGCCGCGAAGAGATCCTTGATGATGCGCTCGGTTGACGACATCAGGCCGCCGGGCGTGTCGAGCTCGACGATCAGCGCGCGCGCCCCGCCCATCTGTGCCGATGCGATCGAGTCTTCAAGGAAATGCGCGACTGCGGGATTAATCGAGCCATCGATCTTGATCAGCTCGACCCACGGACGGCCATCAATAGTTCTATCGGCATTATCGGCAGGAACATCCGCAGCGGAAGCGACGCTGAGCAGGACGATAGCCAATGCGGCCAGCGCAACCGTCTTCCCGACCGATCGCGGCGATGCGATCATTTACGTCCCGGAATCGGGCGCCCGAGCGTTCTCATCACTTCTTGTATATCACTCCACACCAGCCGTTTGTCGCTCGGATTGCGCAGCAGGTACGCAGGATGGAAGGTCGGCATCATCTTGATGCCGCGCACCTCGTGCCAGTTCCCGCGCAGCTTGCTAATGGGCGTCTTCACCTTGAGCACCGACTGCACGGCAAAGGTGCCGAGGCCGACGATGACTCGAGGTCTCACGATTTCGATCTGGCGAAACAAAAAGGGCTCGCACGCCTCGACCTCATCGGGCTCGGGATTGCGATTGCCGGGCGGGCGGCATTTGACGACATTGCAGATGTAGACCTCGGAGCGCTGCATCCCCATCCCGCGCTCGATGATGTCGGTGAGCAGTTGCCCCGCCCTGCCGACGAATGGCTCGCCCTTCGCGTCCTCGTCGGCGCCGGGACCTTCGCCGACGAACATCAGCTCAGCCTTGGGATCGCCGACGCCGAACACCAGGTTGGTGCGGCCGCCATGCAGTTTGCATCGCGTGCAGTTGCCGATGAACTCACGCAGCTCGGGAAGTTCGCCGGTCTTCTCGAGGCCGGGATATTTCGAGAACAGCCCGACGCTCGCTGCGGCCGGAGCCGAAGGCGTGACCGTGGCGGGCGAAGGCTTTTCGATAATCGCGGAGCGGCGCGCGTCCTCACGCGCGGCGGAGATCGGACGCTCCTTCATCGGCAAACCATCCAACCCCTCTTCGCGAATTTGTGCGATGTAATCGCGCACCGAATCCAGTAGCAGCTTGTCAGTCGCCATACCGCTGGGATTATAGGCGAGCGCCAGCGAATTGTCGTGATCGCGACGCTTCCGGTGTCAGGTCATGCTAACCGCGCCCGCGCTTCGTAACTGTCTGCCGCCGCACGGAAGGCTGCCGCCGCGCGCTCGAAGGTGTCGAACACCACGAGGCCACGCTCACGCGCGAGTTCCTTGGCGCGCGCGACGATCGCCTCGACATGCGCGGGGTGCAAGATCACCGCGAAGGGCTTGGGCGTGGCCTTGGCAAACTCCGCAATGCGATCGAGCATAGTGGTCAGCTCATCCTCATGAGTAGCCCACCGCGCCGCGCGAAATCCGGTACCGATTTCCAGTACGATCGCATCGATGACGGGATCGCGATCGAGAATGCTCAGGATCTTGTCGAGGTTGCCCTGATGCACGCCGCCGCCAATCGTTCCACCCGCATCGAGCGGGTTGCGATAGCTTCCGCCGATAATGTTGAAGAAGCTTTTCAGCTCGTCATATGACGAATCCGACAGCGTCGGGACTTCGAGCTGCGCGCTCGCAAACGTATCGGTGATGCCTACGGATTGACCGCCAGTCATCGCAACCAGGCCCATGCCGCGGCCCTTGAGTGGACGCCCGCGCGCGATTAGCTCGACCGCATCCAGCATCGCATCGAGGTTGTCGACCGATGCCGCGCCGCTCTGGCGCACCGCCGCGCTCCATACCGTGCCCGGGGTCGCGAGCGAGCCGGTATGCGAGAAGGTCGCGCGCGCGCCGGCCTCGGTCACGCCGCCCTTCCAGATCACCACTGGAATTTTCTTCGCGGCGCGCTGCACGCTTTCGAAGAAGCGACGGCCGTCGCGCATCCCCTCGATGTACATGCCGAGCACGCGCGTCTTCGGGTCGGCCGCCATCAAATCGATATAGTCGGCGGCTTCGAGAATCAGCACGTTGCCGATCGATGCGGCCTTGTTCACCTTGATGCCGTGCGGAACCGCCTGCACCGCAAAGTTGATCGAATGCGTCCCGCTCTGCGAGATGAAGCAGACGTCGCCCGCCTCGCCGACATGCTCATCCGGGAAGTTGCACAGCCCGAATGCGGGACTGTAGAGCCCCATGCAGTTGGGCCCGACCAGCGCGATGTCGGAGCCGAGCGCGGTGTCGCGCAACTGACGCTCGAGTTGGATACCGAGCTCCTCCGTAGTCTCGGAAAATCCCGAAGTGAAAAATCCGATCGAGCCAACCTTGTTGTCGACGCAATCCTTCAGGATGCGCGGCGCGACCTGGCGCGGCACCGCGCTGACCGCGTAGTCGATGTGCTCGGTGATCTCCGCGAGGCTCTTGCGATTCTCGATTCCCATCGCCTCGATGGCGGGGATCTCATTAGGATCGATCTGCACCGAATAGAGCTTGCCGGTGAAGCGCTTGAGCGCGCGCAGCCACATGTAGCCGCCCATCTTCTTGTCGCCGATGACGACCGCGACCTTGGGCTCGAAGGCGCGCTTAAGGTTCTCGAAGCGCTCGGCGCGCCGCGGATCGGCATGCACGGGCGCGGGCTTGGGACCGATCAACACGCGAGCATCCAGGGTAATGATCCCATGCGGATATGCGACGATGGGATTGAGATCCATCTCCTTGATCTCGGGTGTCGTGGCGGCAAATTCGGAAAGCTTCGCGATCGCATTGGCGATGGCGTCGATGTCGACTGCCGCGCTTCCGCGGGCTCCCTGCAATATCGCGGCGCCGCGCAGACTCAGCAGCATCGCGCACGCTTCCTTCACATCGACCGGGGCGAGGCGCAAAGCGGTGTCCTTCAGCAGCTCAACGAAGATGCCGCCGAGGCCGACCACAATCAGAGGACCGAAGCGCTCGTCGCGCACGATGCCCGCGATCAGTTCGAGGCCGGGCTTGGCCATCGGCTGCACCGCGACGCCTTGGAACTTCGCGCCCGGCTGGTTCTTCGCGAGCGAATCGCGGATGCGCGCGAACGCCGCGCGCACTTCCTCTACCGACTTCAGATTGAGCTCGACGCCGCCGACCTCGCTCTTGTGAGTGACCTCGGGCGACAATACTTTGAGCACGACCGGAAAGCCCATTTTCGAGGCGTGCAGCGCCGCGAGGTCGGCGCTGTCGGCGTGCTCGGGAATCGCGGAAGGAATCCCGATCGCGTCGAGGATCTTTTTGGATTCGATTTCGGAAAGCGCGGTGCGTCCGGCAGCGGTCGCATCGGCAATGATTTGATTTGCAGTGGTTGGGTTCACATTCGAGGCGTATAGCAAACGCGTGAGGACATTTGAACCGTGCCACGGATGACCAAAACACGACCGCGGGTTTTCGTGACGCGCGCGATCGCCCCCGAAGCCATCGCGAAGCTGCGCAAGCATGCAATCGTCGAGGTCTGGCCGCGCGCGACGCCTCCCCCATATGCGCAACTGAAGCGCCGCGCGCGCGACGCGGATGCACTGCTCACGATGGTCACCGATCGTGTCGATGCGGCGTTGATCGCGGTGGCGCCGAAGCTGCGGGTCATCAGTAATCTCGCAGTTGGCCTCGACAACATCGATATCGCGGCGGCGACCGCGGCGGGAATCGCGGTGGGACATACGCCCGGCGTACTGACCGAGGCGACCGCGGATCTCGCATTCGCATTGCTGATGGCAGCGGCGCGGCGCATCGCGGAAGGCGATCGCGAGGTGCGCGCCGGCAAGTGGCGGACTTGGGGGCCGGCCGTGTTGCTTGGTCACGACGTCTTCGGCGCGACGCTCGGCATCCTCGGATGGGGCAAAATCGGTCGGGCGATGGCCCATCGAGGCAGAGGCTTCGACATGCGCGTCCTCTATGCGAGCAGGTCGAGTGAGTACGGCGGTTTAGTTGCCGGCGCGATGCGAGTGTCGATGACGCGGCTGCTCAGGGAATCCGACTTCGTCTCGCTCCACGTTCCGCTGACGCCTCAGACCAAACATCTGATTGGCGCGAAGGAACTGGCGCTGATGAAGCCCGGCGCGATTCTCATCAACACCGCGCGCGGAGCGGTCGTCGATCAGCACGCGCTGTATCGATCGCTGAAGAGTGGACATCTGGGCGGTGCGGGTCTCGATGTGACCGACCCGGAGCCTATCGCGCGCCGGGATCCCCTGCTGAAACTTCCCAATGTGGTCATCACCCCGCACATCGGAAGTGCGACCTACACCACCCGAAACAAAATGGCGGATATTACTACCGACAACATCATCGCGGTGCTGGAGGGCCGGCGGCCGCGATTTTGCGCGAATCCAGAAGTGGTGCTCAGGAACTTTTCTCGCGGTTAGCCCAGCGGATGGTGCTGAGGATGAACAGGATGTCCCCGATGCAGGTCACCACTCCGAGTGGCGAAAAATCGTGGAGGATCTCGATCTCCTCCTGGGTGACGTGATTGGCGACCAGCAGCGCGACATCAGCAAAGAACTCGGCCCAGACCTCATGCTGCGACTTGGGCCGGGCCTGGAAGAACGACGCTTTCATTCGCACGATGCCCATAGCCGCTTATCAGCCTGAGGTCAGGCTGTGGCACCTCCAAAAGCGAGGTCTGCGAGCATCGAGAC
The DNA here is from genome assembly GCA_963761255.1 of uncultured delta proteobacterium. Taxonomy (GTDB): domain Bacteria; phylum Desulfobacterota; class Binatia; order Binatales; family Binataceae; genus DATGKG01. The sequence goes on along the minus strand of CAVXGH010000002.1, from coordinate 1,162,706 downwards.
CATGTCCATCGGCGCGCCCCTCCAGATGAATCCTGGTCAGCATTGCAACAGCGCGTGCGACGCGAGGATTCGAGTCGTGGAGTATTTAGCAATGATTTGTTGCTGTCAAGCAAAATGTAGCACATCTGGCTATGTTTTGTTTACTCTACACAAAAACTATTAGGCTAAAGCGAACATTCTACCGTCTCGAAATTACACCGGCGCTTGCGCTGAAACGCGGCTGTTTTAAAAAAAACACCAGCATTCTCAAGGACAAAGTGGCTTTGTTTTGTCATTTTTCGAGGTTGTAACTCACGTCAGGGCCGCACGCGGTGATCTCCTACGCCCGATTCCGGAGTGGGTTTGTTTTTTTGTTCTGCAAAAATCCGCAATGCAGCATATCGAAGGGCCGTTCGCACCGAAGAAACCCTTGCAAATGCTCGATAAAGTGGGTTTGTTTTTGCATTTTCATGATGCTCGAGAAGGCGAATTCATCGAGCGCGCGCCGAGCGAAGCTGATCGGTGCCGCCACTACCACTTAAGGATTTACCTATCGCCCCAAAAATGAAAGGGGCGTTCCAAGTCAGCCTGGCGCGATACCCGGGGCGGGGAACTTCCGGCACATCTCGCTGACCTCGCCCGCGATGCGCGCCAGCGCCGCGTCGTCCTTGCGCTGCGATATCGCGTCTTCCATCCATTTCGCGATGAGGCGCATCTCGCCCTCGCCCATTCCGCGCGAGGTCACCGCCGGCGTGCCGAGGCGGATGCCGCTCGGGCTGAACGGCTTGCGCGGGTCATAGGGAACCGTGTTGGAGTTGCACACGATGCCAGCCTTATCGAGCGCCGTGGCGGCCTGCTTCCCGGTGACCTTCTTGTTGGTCAGGTCGATGAGCAACAGATGATTGTCGGTCCCGCCCGACACGAGGCTGAACCCGCGCGCGAGGAGATCCTCGGCGAGCGCCTTCGCATTGCGCACTATCTGATTCGCGTAGGCTTTGAACTCCGGCGTCGCGGCTTCCTTAAGCGCCACTGCGATAGCCGCCGTCGTCTGATTATGCGGGCCGCCCTGAAGCCCCGGAAACACTGCGCGATCGATATCGGCCGCGACTGCATCTGTGCACATGATCATCGCACCGCGCGGGCCGCGCAGCGTCTTATGCGTCGTGGTGCTGATAACATCGGCATAGGGCACCGGCGAGGGATGAACTCCTCCCACGATTAGCCCCGCGATGTGCGCGATGTCGGCCAGGAAGTACGCGCCCACCTCCTTCGCGATTTCGCCGAACGCCTTGAAATCGATGATGCGCGGATAGGCCGTCGCTCCCGCCACGATGATGCGTGGCTTCTCTTTCCGGGCGAGGTCGCGCATCGCGTCATAGTCGATGCGATGAGTCTCGCGATCGACGCTGTAGGGTACCGACCGCCAGAATTTGCTGGTGACGCTCACGTCCCATCCGTGGGTCAGATGGCCTCCGTGCGGAAGCGCCATCCCCATAATCGTCTCGCCCGGCTTGAGCAGACCACAATAGACCGCGAGGTTGGCCGGCGATCCCGAGTAGGGCTGGACATTGACGTGCTCGACGCCGAAGAGGCTTTTAGCACGCTCGATCGCGAGCGTCTCGATCTGATCGATGTAGCGCTGACCCTCGTAATAGCGCTTGCCGGGATAGCCTTCGGAATATTTGTTCTGGAGGACCGAGCCGCTCGCTTCGAGCACGGCCTTGGAGGCGTAGTTCTCCGAGGGGATGAGGCGCACGGAATCGATCTCGTAGCGCTCTTCGCTTTTGATCAGTTCATAGATCTCGGGATCGGTACGCTTCAAATCATCCACAGAGCTGCTCCTGGCATCGAAAATAGAAGGACGATTGTACCAGCCGTCCGCCGAAACTTAACACTCGGCGCAGACGTTTGCGGCCACTCTCGATCGTGCGCTGGCCGCGCAAAGTGCCGTTGTCCTGGTTAAAGGGCGCCACCCCAGCCGGCGCCGCGACCAGGAGATTCTGATACGAACCGCCCTCCAGCAGCACCCGCGCACAATTGAGTCCGCGCAGCCGTTTGCTCAGCCGTGCGATCGTGCGGCGGCGGCTCCAGCGACCGTTCGGGCTCGGCTCCGCCGTTTAGAGCGCGCCGCCTCCTGCTCGCCCACGACCTCTTGGGGTCGGGGTTGCTCCGAGCTGACGCGCCCAGACTCTTTCTCTTTTTTTGCGGAGTTCGAGCCGGATATACAAGGTTCCAAGCATCGCGGCCTAGTGTGCGGTGGCGCGATCCTGCAAGTCGAAGACCTCATGCAAAGGCGCGAAGGCGTGATGCTCATCAAGGCGCAACGCTTCGAGGAGCTGAAGCTCTCCGCCCGATGCCTCCCTCGCACGATTCCATTAACGCCTACTGCCGTGGGCAACCGAAATCGACGGCGGTTGCGATCGGATATGCGCCCGCCGGGAAGAACACTCTACCCGGGTTGCACGAGGGTCCCATCAGTCCACCAATCGATAAATTTCCAAGCGGGCTAAAATTTCCATGGACGATAAGCGAACCATGAATAATCAGCGATCCATGTACATTGACATCTTTCCAACTGACAACTGCTTTACTCGGAGCCACCGCACCAGGATTTCCAGCGCTGCTCAAAACCAAATTGCCAAGAGGAGACCACAGCCTGTTGCCGACGAGAACCTGACCATCAACCTGGACCGTGCCACTTACGATAAGGTCGTTCACCTCGACTGTCCCATAAACGGTCCCTCCCGTTGCGATGGATTCCGTTAGAACCGTTCCATTGGGGAGTAGCGTCCCGGATTTGATCATGATCTTCGGCTGCACATGCTGCGATCCGAAAGTATTTACGGAAGCTTCGCTAACGCGGACTTCTCTTGTAACACCCGCGAGCAGCATCCCCAGGAAAGCCGTAAGAAACAATACGATTAAGGTTATCTTCATGTTTGGTCCACATAGCAATATGTGAGCCCATGAAAATAACCTGTCCGGCGCCGATCGAGCGCCCAATGCGTTTGGTTTTACAAAGCCTGGTAGACCGCGGTTTCGAAGGCGTCGAAAGCTTTGAACGCTTTCGCATCGTAGAAAGGCAGTATCTGCGTGGCGTAGACGCCTGCGACCTTGCGCGTCGGATCGATCCAGTAATAAGAATTCGCGAGGCCCGCCCACGCGAGGCTGCCTGCGGAACGCCCGGTCGGCATCGGCGCGGGATTGATCATGAAGCTCAAACCCCACTTCATGCCGGCGACGAAATCGACGTCGTTACTCGATGCGGGAGCTACCGTCTTCATCGCGCGACACACGAGATTGCCCATCGCGTTGTGCGACATCGTGGCGACTGTTTCCGGCTGCAACACCTTGACGCCGTTGAGAGAGCCGCCCTGCAGGATCATCTGAGTGAACTTGAGATAGTCGCCGACCGTGGAATACAGGCCTCCGCCGCCCGCGAAGAATTCCGGGTTCTGTGCCATTTCAATTTCGGTCGCGACGAGTCCCTCCGGTGTGCGCGCATGAACCGCGGCACGGCGTTGGCGCTGCGCATCGCTGATCTTGAAAGCCGTGTCGGTCATCCCGAGCGGATGGAGAAGGTTCTCGCGCATGTACTTGTCGAGGGTCTGGCCGGAAACTGCTTCGACCGCCTTGCCGGCCCAATCGATCGCGATGCTGTATTCCCACTTCTCGCCGGGGTCCGCGATTAGCGGCAAATCCAGCGCCGCGTTTTTCCCCGAGATGATGCCGGGGGTGCCGGTGACTTCCAGATAGCGAGCGATAGCGCCGTTCCAAATTTCATATGCGTATCCAGCCGTATGCGTCAGCAGATGCCGCAAGGTGATGGCGCGCTTCGGCGCCCGCAGTCGCGGCTTGCCATCGGCGGCAAAGCCTTCCAGCACCTGAACGCGTCCGAGCTCCGGCAGAATCGCCGCGATGTCGCTATCGAGGGAGAGCCTGCCGCGCTCCACCTGCTGCATCGCGCAGGCAGCGGTAACGGCCTTCGTCATCGAGGCGATCCAGACGACCGTATCCGATGTCATCGCGGCGCCGGTCGCGAGGCTTCGTTTGCCGAAAGCGCCCTCGAAGAAAACGCCATCGGCAGTCGCTGCCGCCGCGGCTACTCCGGGAACGTCACCTGACTCGACTGCGCGCCGGAGACCGTCTGCAATCCTGCTCGTGTTAATCATGGTTTCTTCTCAGCGCGGGGGCATGCGCAGCGCGCCATCGAGGCGGATGGTTTCGCCATTGAGCATCGCATTCTCGACGATATGCCGCGCCAACGCCGCATACTCGGTCGGCCGTCCGAGGCGTGAGGGAAACGGAATCTGCGACTCCAGCGCCTTGCGCGCCGGATCAGGCAATCCCGCCAGCATCGGAGTTTCGAAGGTGCCCGGCGCGATGGTGCATACGCGGATGCCGACGTTGGCGAGGTCGCGCGCGATCGGCAGGGTCATCCCAACCACGCCGCCCTTCGAGGCCGAGTATGCCGCTTGTCCGATTTGGCCGTCGAACGCCGCCACCGACGCAGTATTGATGACAACGCCGCGCTCGCCGTCGCCGTTGGGCTGATTCTTCGCCATCGCGGCCGCGGCCAGGCGAATCGCGTTGAAGGTTCCGATCAGGTTGACCTGGATGACTTTGCTGAACAGGTCGAGCGAATGCGGTCCATCCTTCGAGAGTGTACGGCTCGCGCGCCCGATACCGGCGCAGTTCACCAGCACCTGCACGCCACCGAACTTCGCGACAGTTTTCGCAACCGCGTCTTTCACGTCGTTCTCGGAAACCACATCCGCGGCGACGAAGAGCGCCTTGTCGCCAATGGACTCGGCGACCTTCGCGCCCGGTGATGCCGCCAAATCGAGAATCGCGACCTTGGCGCCTGCGCCGGCAAACTCACGAATCGTCGCCTCGCCGAGCCCCGACCCTCCGCCGGTGACAATCGCGACCGTGTCCTTCAGGTTCATCTGATTACCTCGAAATGCAAATTGTTCGCGGCGATGACGATAGGTCCGCCTCGGCGCATATGCAAGATACCGCGTCTTGAGTTAGAGATGATGCGGTCATCTTATATGTCAACACCGAAGAAAGAACCGATTCTCGAAAACGACGGGGAACGCCAAGACCTCCGGCGTGAGGACCTCAGGGAAGTTCAGGACCGCCACGAGATCACCCTCGACGCGGCGCGGCCCGAGGCGGTCGCGCGCAGGCGCAAAACCCGTCAGCGCACCGCGCGCGAGAATGTTGAGGATATTTGCGACGCCGGAAAGTTCGTCGAGTACGGACCGCTGGTGATTGCCGCGCAGCGCCGCCGTCGCACCGCTCGACGACCTCATCAAGAACACGCCCGCCGATGGCATGGTAGTCGGCCTCGGCAGCGTCAACGGCGATCTATTCCCCGAGGACAAATCGCGCTGCGTGCTGATGGCGTATGACTTCACGGTGTTGGCCGGCACGCAAGGCCATCAGAACCATCGCAAGACCGATCGCATGATCCAAATCGCCAACGACTTCCGCCTGCCACTCGTGCTGTATGCCGAGGGCGGCGGCGGCAGGCCCGGTGACACTGACGGCGGCTTCAGCTCGAGGACGTTTTACGACTTCCCACGGCTCAGCGGACTGGTGCCGATGATCGGGATCACCTCGGGGCGATGCTATGCCGGTAATGCCTCACTGCTGGGAATTTGCGATGTCGTTATCGCGACCAAAGGCTCCAACATCGGGATGGGCGGCCCGGCGATGATCGAGGGCGGCGGGCTCGGCATCTATCGTCCCGAGGAAATCGGCCCACTCGACGTGCAGACGCGCAGTGGCGTCATCGATGTCGCGGTCGAGGACGAGGCCGAGGCCACCAGGGTCGCGAAAAAGTATCTTTCGTATTTTCAGGGCTCGCTCGATAAGTGGAGCTGCCCCGATCAGCGGCTACTGCGAGGCATCATTCCCGAGAATCGCCTGCGCGTGTATGACATCCGCGCGGTGGTTCATACGATGGCGGACACCGACTCGGTGCTGGAACTGCGGCCGCATTTCGGCCACGGCATGATCACCGCATTCATCCGCATCGAGGGCCATCCGTTCGGCCTCATCGCCAACAACCCGAACCACCTTGCCGGAGCAATCGATAGCGATGGCTCCGACAAAGCCGCCCATTTCGTTCAACTCTGTGACGCGTTCGACGTGCCGCTGATTTTTCTGTGCGACACGCCCGGCATCATGGTCGGTCCTGAGATCGAGAAGACCGCGCTGGTGCGTCATTCGTCGCGACTGTTTGTCACTGCGGCGAATGCCACGGTCCCCTTCTTCACGATTGTATTGCGCAAAGCCTATGGCCTCGGAGGAATCGCGATGGCCGCCGGCGCATATGATGCGGCGGTTTTCACCGTCGCATGGCCGACCGGCGAGTTTGGTCCGATGGGTTTGGAAGGCGCGGTGAAGCTCGGCTATCGCAATGAGCTGGCGGCGATAGCTGATCCGGCGCAGCGCAAATCGCGCTTCGATGAGATGGTGGCCTCGATGTATCAACGCGGCAAGGCGCTCAACAACGCGTCGCATTTCAGCATCGACGACGTGATCGACCCTGCCGAGACGCGCAAGTACATCGCGGCGGGATGGCGCTCATGTCCCAAGCCGCCGCCACGCACCGGCAAGAAACACCCGTACATCGATAGCTGGTGATAACCAGCCTAACCGATCGGTATGTTGCAGGGCGTGACTTTTCGTTTGATCATTTGGGCCACATCGTGGGAATAATCTCCGAAGCGACTCTCAGGGGAGAATGATGTGATCAAATCCACCGAGGAAAAACTTAACGTCGCGGGCGCGGAACTGGTGATGGTGAAAGCGGGCTCCGGCAAGCCGCTGCTCATCCTTCATGACGAGCTCGGATACCCGGGTTGGATGACCTGGAACGAGACTCTCGCACATGAGCGCACACTGCTGATTCCGCTGCAGCCCGCCTATGGCAAAACTCCGAAAATCGACTGGATTCGAAACTATCGCGACCTTGGCGGGTTCTACTCGCAGGTCTTGCGCGAGATGAAGCTCGACCCCATCGATGTAATCGGCTTCTCTGCGGGCGGGTACATTGCAGCCGAGATGCTTGCCGCCGATCAGCGCATCTTTTCAAAAGCAGTGCTGGTCGCGCCGATGGGCATCAGACCCGAGCAAGGCGAAATCTTCGACATCTTCCCCATCACTATCCGCACGCATCTGCGCTCGACCGTCGCAGATCCCTACAAGACGCCCGAATTTGCGAAGCTCTACGGCGGTGAGATGACGGCCGAGCAGTTCGAAGCATTCGAAGACGCACGCGCCGAGGCGGCTCGCATCGGATGGGAACCGTACATGAACAATCCCAGCCTGCCGCATCTGCTGCACGGCACTAAAACGCCGACGCTGCTGGTCTGGGGCACCGCGGATCATATCGTCCCACGCGGCTGTCTCGACGCTTATAAGAAGGCGATTCCTGGGGCGCAAATCGCGACTATCAACGACGTCGGTCATCGGCCCGAGATCGAAAACTCGGCCGAGTTCGAACGCGTCGTAACCAAATTTCTGACTGCATAGCGACACGCAGGAGCGGTCTCATATGAAATTAGGATATTTCACCGAACGTCCGGTCCGCTGGGTCCCGGAAGAAGTCATCCTGAAAAACGGCGCGCACTTCGCGGTCTCCAACAGCTACTTCGATCGCGAGAGGGCCGCCGAAGATTACAACTACTACATCGACGAAAATCTCTACGCCGAGGAACTCGGCTTCGACATCGTCGCGCTCAACGAGCATCACGGCAATCCGTTCTGCATGGGCAGCGTAATGAATGTCGAGGCGGCGATTCTCGCCCGGCTGACCAAGAAGGCGCACATCCTCCTGATCGGTAATCCACTGCCAGTCTTGAAGCATCCGCTGCGGATGGCGGAAGAGCTGGCGGAGATCGATCTCATCTCGCGTGGACGCCTGATCACCGGATGGGTGCGCGGCGCGGGCAGCGAGCAGTTCTTCAACAACGCCAATCCCGCCTACAATCGCGAGTATTTCGAAGAGGCGCATGACTTCATCATTCAAGCGTGGACCAGGCCCGGTCCGTGGCGTTACGAGGGCAAACACTTCAACTATCGCCACGTGAATCCGTGGGCGCTGCCCTATCAGAAGCCGTATCCTCAGATGTGGATTCCCGGCACGCTCAGCCCCGAGACCATCCGATGGTGCGCGGAGAAGGGTCATCCTTATTTCGGCCTCGGCACGGCGCTTCCCGCGACTTGCGATATGTGGGATCTCTACGCCGACGAGGCGCTCAAGCACGGCTATGAGGCTGGCTCCGAAAACTTCGGATATCTGCTTCCGACCTTCGTTGCCGAGACCGATGAGAAGGCGCAGGAGCTCGGCCAGGGATTCCTCTTCGGCGGCGGGCAGAACACTTTCTCGCGCGTCGAGCACACGCTGCCTCCGGGCTATAACTCGAAGGAAGCAATTCAGAAGCTTGCCAAGCAGCCGCAGGGAAGCTGGCTCGGCATCAGCGGCGAAAAGATGCGCGGTCAGGTCGAGGAAGTTGAGATCGATCCCGTGAAGATTCGCCAGAAGCTGATCCCTGGCTATCAGAAGGCGCAGAAGAATCTGCAGTTCATGATCGGCAGCCCCAAGACCGTCATTCCAAAGATGAAGGCAATCCTGACCACGCTGCGACCCGGCTCGCTCATTGTGTTTAATGTGCAGGGTCCGGTGAGCAACAAGGATCGCCAGACCAGCATGCGGCTTATCGCGCAGGAAGTTATGCCGGCGCTCAAGGAGCATGCGGATTCGATTGGTCTCGTTGACGCGATCACGAAGATCCCGGGAACGACCAAGGCACGCGCAGGCGTGAAGCGCAATCCGGTGGCGGATCGCGGATTGCTCAAAGAACTGGGAATGGCATAGGCGCGGGACGGTGAGGCTCAAGGACAAAGTCGCGCTCATCACCGGTGCAGGCTCGGGGATGGGCCGCGCAACCGCGACGCTTTTCGCGCGCGAAGGCGCCAGGGTCGCGGTGGTCGATGTCAATGTGGCCGGCGCCGAGGACACGGTGCGCCGAATCACCGACGCAGGCGGGCAGGCAATCGCGATTCGCGCCGACGTTTCCAACTCTGAAGATGCCAGCTCGATGGTGTCGGGCACCGTCGCCAAATTCGGCGGGCTCGACATCATCTACAACAACGCCGGCATCGAAGGCGAAGGCCGCTTCACCGCCGAGGTCACCGAGGAGCAATTCGATCGCGTCATCGCGATCAACCTCCGCGGCGTGTGGCTCGGCATGAAGTACGCGCTGCCCGCGCTGGTGAAACGCGGTGGAGGCGCCGTCATCAGCACCGCGTCCATCGCGGGAATTATCGGGCTGCGAGGCTCGGTGGCATACAGCGCGGCCAAGGCCGCCGTGATCTCGATGACGCGGGTGGTGGCGCTCGAATACGGACGCTACAACATCCGCGCGAATTGCATCTGCCCCGGATTCATCCACACCGAGATGGCGGACCGGGCTTCAGGCGGACAGGGATTGGCGCCGACCTTCGTCAAGCGCGCATCGGTGTTCGGACGGATGGGCGAACCCGAGGAGATCGCGCAGACGGCGCTGTTCCTCGCGAGCGACGATTGCAAATTCGCCACCGGCCAGCCCTTCGTCATCGACGGCGGCTGGAGCGCGAAATAGTCCCGCAGCATCTAGCCTGCCTTTCCTAAGCGCTCGTTTTCGACGAGACTGACAGTCGGATGCGATGTTCGAAGTGTAGCACTGAAAACGCCGCGACTGCGAAGTTCTGCGCCGAATGCGGCGCGAAGCTGGAGTCGCGGTGTCCCTCCTGTGGGGCGGAAAATCCGCCTGACGCGAGGTTCTGCACCCAATGCGGGACGCGCCTCAACGATCCTCCCAGTCAGCCGGTTGCGCCTCCCACATCGAGGCAGAATCATCGCGCGGCGCCTGCTCTGATCGAGCGCCCCGCTACCGATGCGACGACCCTGCCCGAGGGTGAGCGCAAAACGGTCACTTCCTTATTCGCGGACATCAAAGGATCGATGGATCTGATGGAGGATATCGATCCCGAACAGGCGCGCGCGCTAATTGATCCCGCGTTGCGGATCATGATCGACGCGGTCCATCGCTACGACGGCTACATCGTGCAGTCGACCGGCGACGGGATCTTCGCACTCTTCGGCGCGCCCGTCGCGCACGAGGATCATCCGCATCGCGCGCTGCTGGCCGCCCTCAAGATGCAGGACGATTTGCGGCGCTACTCCACGAAATTACGCGAGTCGGGCAACTCTCCAATCGAGGTACGCATCGGCGCCAACACCGGCGAGGCTGTCGTGCGCACCATCAGAACCGGCGAGGCTCACACCGAGTACACGCCGATTGGACATGCCACCAGCCTCGCGGCGCGGATGCAGGCGCTCGCACCGACTGGCTCCATTGCGATTACGGAAAACACGCGCCGCTTCGTGGAGGGATACTTCACGCTCAAGCCACTTGGCCCCACCCGCGTCAAAGGGCTCAGCGAACTCATCAATGTTTACGAGGTGGTGGGACTGGGTCCGCTGCGAACCCGCCTTCAGGCTTCGGCGCAACGTGGGCTCTCGAAATTCGTCGGACGCGATCACGAGATGGCGCAACTCGGCCGCGCGCTCGAACTCGCGCGCACCGGTCATGGCCAAATCATCGCGGCGGTCGGCGAGGCGGGGGTCGGAAAGTCGCGCCTGTTCCATGAATTCAAGATCGTTGCTCAGTCCGGATCGCTGATTCTCGAAACGTTTTCGGTCTCGCACGGAAAGGCCTCGGCCTATCTGCCACTCATCGATCTGCTCAAGAACTATTTCGAGATCACTTCCGATGACGAAGAACGCAGACGCCGCGAGAAAATCGGCGGCAAGGTGTTGATGCTTGACCGGGCGCTCGAAGACACCCTGCCCTATTTGTTCTCGCTGCTGGGAGTAGCCGAAGGCGGCGATCCGCTCGCCGAAATGGATGCTGCTATTCGGCGCCGCCGCACACTCGATGCGATCAAGCGCCTGCTGCTGCGCGAGAGCCTCAACCAGCCCCTCATCGCGGTCTTCGAGGATCTGCATTGGGTCGATACCGAGACGCAGGGATTCCTGAACCTCTTCGCGGATTCGATCGGGACCGCCCGCGTCCTCATGATGGTGAACTATCGACCCGAGTATCGTCACGATTGGGGTTCGAAAAGTTATTACGTGCAGCTTCAGCTCAATCCGCTCGGGCGCGAAAGCGCGGACAGCTTGCTCGCCGCTATGTTAGGAAACGCCGCGGAACTCGATCCACTCAAGCGCCTGATCGTCGAGCGTACCGAGGGCAATCCGTTCTTCATGGAAGAAACGGTACAAGCGATGTTCGAAAGCGGCGCGCTGGTGCGCAACGGCAAGGTCAGCCTCGCGCAGCCACTCAGCTCGATTAAGATTCCACCGAGTGTCAAGGGCATCCTGGCCGCGCGCATCGATCGTCTATCGGTGCAGGAAAAAGACCTGCTGCAAACGCTTTCGATCATCGGCAAGGAATTTCCGCTCGGGCTGGTCAAGCGCGTGGTGGAACGCGGCGAAGACGAACTCACGCCGACGATGGCGGCGCTGCAGCTCGGCGAGTTCATTTACGAGCAGCCCGCGTTTCCCGATGTCGAATACGTTTTCAAGCACGCGCTGACCCAGGAAGTCGCCTACGATTCGGTGCTGACCGAGCGACGCAAGTCGATTCATGAGAAAACCGCGGTTGCGCTGGAATCGATGTATGCGCAGCAGCTCGACGATCATTTGCCGGAGCTCGCGTATCACTTCAGCCGCAGCGGCAACCCTGAAAAGGGCTTCGACTATCTCATGCGGGCGGGTGAGCAAGCGCGCGCGAATTCCGCTTACCACGAAGCGGTGCAGAATTTTACCCGGGCGCTGGAGCTGCTGCGTCTGCTGCCTGAAACTGCCGCGCGCGACGCGCGCGAGGTTCGACTCATCGCGATCCAGGGCCAGACCCTGGCTTCGCTGCGCGGCGTGCTGGATCCGGAAATCCATCGCCTGACCTTGAGGCTGGAGGAACTTTCCGAACGCATCACCGATCCGGATGCGCTGTATCTCGCGATTTTTGCGCGCTGGAACGTCGAATTCTCGCGCGGCAACCCGCGCGGCGCCGAGGAAATGGCGCGCCGCCTCATCGCTATGGTGGGCGACGCGAAAGACACCCGGTTAGCATCCGCGCTGCAGCTCCTCGGAGTCGCGCAGATTTGGCGCGGTCATCCGGTGCAGGCGCGAGTCAGCTTCGAGCGCGCGGTCGAACTGTTCAACGTCGATTTGGATAAGTCGCTGTTCAGCATGGTTGACCCAGTGGTCCCCAATCGCGCGCAACTCGCGTGGGCGCAGTGGATGTGCGGCTATCCGGATAAGGCGCGGCGGTGCGCTGACGAAGCACTTGCGCTGGCGCTGCGGCTGAACCGTCCCTTCAGCATCGCGTTCGCGCTGCAATACAAGGTTTCGGTGGATCATCTATGCCGCACCTACACGGACACGATGGCGACCACGCAGAACCTGGTTTCGGTCGCGCGCGAGAATGGCTTTCCAATTTGGCTCGCATGCGGAACCATGTCGACCGGCAAGATGGCTATGATGGCCGGCGACGTCGATGGTGGTCTGCAGCTGATGCGCGAGGGTCTTCAGCAGATTCGCGAGGCCGGCGGCGAGCTACTCCATCAATTCATGCGCGTGCTGTTCGCCGAATCGTGCCTGGAGGCCAAATGCGTGGATGAAGGAGTGCGGGCGCTCGATCAGGCGCTGGAATCCGTCGATCGCTTCGACACGCGAATCCTGGAATCCGAGATTCACCGCATCCGCGGCGAATTCCATCGCCTGGAACCCGATGATCGCGCTGCCGAACCGCAGTTCCGCGAGGCGCTGCAGATCGCGCGCGGCCAGGAGGCCAAAGGATGGGAGCTTCGCGCCGCCAATAGCCTGACGCGACTGATGCTCGATCAGGGCAGGCATGATGAGGCGCGCGCGATCATCGAGCCAATCTATGGTTGGTTCACGGAAGGCTTCGCATCCGGCGATCTGGGCGAAGCGAAGTCGTTGCTTGACGAGGCGCTAGGTCGGAGCGGCTGAGGCGACCGCTTCGACGTTGTGCGGTGGCGTAAGTCTTTCGATCGCCGCGCGGATCGCATGATGAGTTCCTGCCAGCCCCAGCACGTCGCCATCGCGCAGCACCTCGTGATGGCCCGGGACCACCAAGCCGTCCTGCCCGCGCCCAATCGCGACCACCACCGCGCCGGTTGCCGATGGCAGATGCAAATCCGCGATCGTCCTTCCGCTAGCCGGACTGCCTGGTTCGAGCCGCACCGGCACGATGACTCCGAGCCCGGGGATCTCCTCTTCCTGAAGCTTGCCCGGCATCTTCTGGGTATGTTCCACGGCCAGCGCGCGCGCGATGAGCCGCGCGGCTTCGCGCATCTGCCCTAGCGTCCTCGCCACCCCGCGCCAGGTCACGATGCCCATCGCGGCGACTGCCAGCGCGAGCACTCCGACTCCCTCCAGTGGTTCAAGGAACGGCTGCACGATTGCGAGCACGACGATGGTGACCACGATCATCAGTGCGACGTGCATGATCTCGACCAACGATTCCCATCCCGGCGGCCTGATCTCACCATCGGCCGCTCCTTCCGGAATTGCGCGCGCCGCAAGCGCGAGCGCGAGCCGTCCGGTGGCGCGAAACAACGCGATTGCCGGGAATACGCAGGCCGCGACGGTTATCGCTCCCAGCGCGGTTTCGGCCGCCAGGAACGACATCGAGAACGAGCTTTGCAGCAAAAATGTCAGCGGCTCCATAAACACTTCAGCGCCGATGATAAAGCCGGCGATCACAACCGCCGAGGAGATCATCGCGCTAAAAGACCATCGAATTTTCACCACCTGCGTACGCGAGGAGGCGCGCCCCCGGATGTGCTCGACCGCGGCCTCATACAGCGCCTCGAGCACGACGAAACCGCGCGGAACGCGCCGTTCGAAGCTCTCCGCGATCGGCCCCGATGCCCGGATGAGATACGGCGTGGTGAACGTGGTGACGACAGAAACCGCGACCGCCAGCGAATACAGGAAGTCGCGCGCCGCATGGGTTTCCAGCGCCAGCGCCGCGATGATGAAGGAGAACTCGCCAATCTGCGCCAGGCTCATCCCCGCCTCGACCGAGAGTCTGGGTCCGGACCCCGCCAGCATCGCGCCCACCGTGACGCCGAGAATCTTTCCCAGGATGACGGTGGTCACGAGGATGAGCATCGCGACCCAATGGTCGGCAACCAGCGCCGGGTTGAGCAGCATGCCCACCGACACGAAGAACACCGCCGCGAACATATCGCGGACCGGCAAAATCAGATGCTCAACCTTATGACCCTGACCGGACTCCGCGACCAGCGATCCCGCGAGAAAGGCGCCGAGCGCGACCGAATAGCCGAAGTGATCGGCCAAAATAGCGAATCCGAAGCAGATTCCGATGCTCGCGACCAGCAGCGTCTCCGCGCGCTCGAAACTCGCGACCAGCCGAATTATTCGCGGCACCACCAGCATCCCGACGCCAACCAGCACCGCGAGGAATAAAGCAAGCCGCCCCACCGTAATTCCGATCATCCGCGCCGACATCCCGTTGCCCGACGCCAATGCGGTCAGCACCGCGAGCTCGATCACCGCGATGAGATCCTCGGTGAGCAAAACTCCGAGGACCAGCTCGCGCAGACGCTCCGGCACCTTATTCTCTTCGTAGACCTTGGCCACGATGGTGGTGCTCGAGATCGACAGCAGCGCGCCGGTGAAAATGCTCTCGAGCGCGGTCCATCCCATCGCCTGCCCAACCATGTACCCCACCCATACCATCAGGCTGACTTGAAGTATCGAAATAAATCCCGAGGTAGGACCGACCCGAACCAGCCGGCGCACCGAAAATTCCAGCCCCAAAGCGAACATCAGCAGGATGACGCCGAGCTCCGAGATGGTGTGGATACGCTCAGGATTCGCATACACGAAGGGCGTATGCGGCCCCACGATGACTCCCGCAATCAGATAGCCGACCACCACCGGTTGGCGAATCGCCTGGAAGAGCACGGTGGTGAAGGCCGCAACGCATAGCACCATCGCGAGGTCTTCGAGAAAATTGTGCGAGATGATTTCCGGGATCAGAACGACTAACCCTCGCCCCCTGAGAAGTTACCGCAGAGTAACATTTCTCGGAAGCGGAGTCCGATCCGGCAGGGCTTGCACGCGAACGCTCCAACCGCCCGCAGAAAAAGGAAACTGGCGTTCGCCCCTACTTCATATCGGCGACTCGCGGCAGCACCTTGGTCCAGAACAGCTCCAGGGTTTTCATCAACCGATCATGCGGAAGCAGGCTGTTGTACATCCAGGCGAAGATCCATCGCACCGGCAGGCGCTTCGCCATCGTTTCGAGCTGACGCGTTACGGTATCGACGGTGCCCACGAACGCAAGGCCCTCGTTGAAGATGTCGGCCTCCTTGCCCGTCGCCGGATCGATCAGTCCCTGCGAGAATCCAAATGACTCGAACCAATGATGACCGCAGAAGTAGCCGCTGTCGCGCCAGAGCTGCCGCGCCTCTTCATCGGTATCGGCGATGATAACATCGCGCAGGACGCCCATCCCTTCGCCTCGAGGCTTGTGCGATACCTCCGCATAGATGTCGCAAAGCTGCGATTCGAGTTTCGGATGGAGCGGTGGCAGAACCGCGGTCACGTCTTCCGTCGCGCACCACCTGATACTGCGCTCCGAGGACGCGAAGGGCTGGAACACCGGAGGATGCGGCTTCTGCACCGGCTTCGGCACGACAGACACCGCCTTGACGATGCCATTTTCGACGCCGCCGCCCCATAACTTGGTAGCCTCCAGCGTCCACGGCGTGTCGCCGGGAGGGATGCGCCAGTACTTGCCCTGGTAGGCGCTGAAGTCCTGGGTCCACGCCTGCTTGATGATGCGGAAATTTTCTTCGAATGCGGCGCGATTGGCGGCGTCGATCTCGTCGTGCTGATTGGGCAACGCGCCATGAATTCCGTGCGTCTGCTGCGCCATGATATCGACCCAGCGGCGCTGGTAGCCGCGCGCGAAACCCGCATTGGCGCGTCCGCCGCTCATGTGATCGAGCATCGCGATATCTTCGGCGACGCGAATCGGATTCTGAGTCGGTAGAACAATCCCGAGCTGGCCGACCCGCAGCCGCTTGGTTTGCATCGCGATGTACAAATCCAGCAACACCGGATTGTTCGACATCTCGAAGCCTTCGACATGAAAATGATGCTCGGTGAAACTCATCGAGTCGTAGCCGAGATGATCGGCAAGCTTGGCCTGCTCCGAAATTTCGTGGAGCATCTGGTCGTACAGCTCGCCCCTCAAACCCACCCTGCCCTGTTCGATCTGAGCCTTATTGCCGACTGATGGCAGATAAAACAGCGAAACTTTCATCGCGCCCTCGCAAATTGATTCGATAATTTCGACGTATCGAAAATCGACTCTAAACCGCCTCGCGCGAAGGCGGCAAGCGAAACTTACCGATCGGTAGGTGAACTTGCGCGCGGCTTCGCAAACTGAATCGGCGCCAGCCACAGCGCGAAAATCACCGTGGCCGCGAAGGCGAAATAAATCATGGCGAAGACCCACGGCGGGAAGTCGTGGAAGATCGCTCGATCGAGCCAGTAGCCGATGAAATCACCGCCGTAGCCATTCTGACCCGCATCGAATCGCAGCCGGTTTTCGAGTGTCGTCAGCTGGCAATCGATGCCGAGGATCGATTCAACGCACACGAACCCAATCGCGGCGACATGCAGGATGCGAAAGTGGCGATTCCGAATCCATCGCCAGCCCATTCGGTATCCAACGAGAATCGCGACCAGGCCGAGGACGACGAAGCCGATATAGAAAACATGAATCGCAACCACCCCGTCGGCAAGGATGCGGTAACCCATCCTCGCGAGGTTAGCATGAGGCAGAAGGTTGTGGTGCGGAGGCATGGGAGCCTCCGCACCACGGGCGGAAGGAGGAGTCTAGAACGCGAACTCGAGGTTCAACTCAAGCACGTGAGTATCGCGCGGCACCGGATCGGTAATGGTTTTGGGAGCAGGGAAATTGGGTTTGGGACCGCTGCTGCCCGTATTCTTGATAGGCAGGAACACGTCGGCGAAACTATTCGCATACGCGGTCGAGAACGGCTCCTGGCCATGGTAGAACTGCAGATTCTGCGTGTCAATCGCGAAGCGCATGAACTCGTTGATCTGCCATTCGATTCCCACCATGTAGCGATAGAAATCGAGCGGATCGTTGTTCACCTTCGAATTGGGTTCGAACCACTGGAACAACCCGATGAGCCGGAACGGTGTCTCGGGGATATGCAGATGGCCGAAGACATCGAAGCCATGCTGCACCGTGCGGCTGTTACCCAGCAAGGCGGACGTCATCGCCGAGAAATTGTAGTACGGCACGCTGTACGGATTTGAGGTTCCACCGGCAGGCGACGCGGAAGCCGGTGGCGTAAAGAAGACGGTCGGACCATTGCCGGTGAAGAGATTGCCGCCGGGAAACGAGTTATGTCCCTGGTCGTACTCGAACGCGATCCCCCACTCTTCTGCCGTGTAATGAATCATCGCGGCCCATCGATCGAGATGCGCACTGGCGACATGCCCGAACGCCGCCGGATTCGGGCCGAAGCCGGTATTTGTCGAACTGTTATCGGGCGGGGTGTTGTTGTAGCCGTAATCATAGAAGCCGGTCAGTCCCAGTCCCTGCGTATTCCACTTCGATCCGAAGGGATAGACGGAAACCCGGCCCATCGCCTGCTTGGTGTTGCTTTGCTCGAACTGACTGTATTTGGCATTGGTGAAAACGCCGGCGCCATAGTCAACATATTGCAGCTCGTGGAATTTGATCGGACCGCCGAGCGAGAGCCCGAACTGGGCGGAAGACAAGCCGGCATAGTTCCATGGCGAAGCGGTGACGTAACGGAAGGTAGTCAGATGTTCCTCCCACGGGATCATCGGATTCGGAATCGCGCCGAATTGGATTACGTCCCCCTTGGTCGCGTCGCTCAGCCAATCCAGCGCGCGATTGTACTGAAGCGAGGCGAACTTGATTCGATAGCCCAGATCGCCGGTCAGGTTGCTGCTGACTGAGGAGTTGCGGCTGTTGGCGGTCGGCGTCGCAGTGCCGTAAGTCTTGTAGACATCGGGGGTGACCCGCACGGTCCAGTCAGGGGTGGGATAGAAATAGAAGTTGAGATAGGCGCGATCGATATCGAAGGTGTTGTAGAGATTATTGCCCGGCCCCGGCCACTGATTGTTATCGTATTGCTGGGGACCAAAACCTGTGTGGGTGTACATCTTGTACCCGCCATAGATTACGGTGCCGATCCGGAATCGATTGCGAAAATTATCCAGGTAGTCGGTCCACGCTGGCTCGATCTTCGCCATCCGCTGCTTCAGGTCAGTATTTTCCTTGATCAGCGCATGCTGATTGGCGACAAACTCAGCGCGCAGCTCTTCGTTGCTCTGCTTCACCTCGTCGACCTGCTTCTGGACCGCGACCGGCGGCGCCGGCGCATCAAAGTTAAGCGTTACTGCAACGCGGCGTTTACCGGGTTTGCGGTATAGCGCGCCGGTCTTAACATCCTCATACAAGGTTATCCCGCGCGATGAAGGCGTCTGCGCGAAGACAATTTTATGACTGGCGGTGAGCATGACGAAGATCAGCGCGGCCATTACCACCAGTTTCCATTTCGAACTGTTCATCGAACTTCTCCTATTTGCCTGAATTGGAGCGCGCCTGGCGTTCATTGGGCGGCCGCGTATCGCTTGGCCTCTTCCTCGCGGAGCTTGGCCAGTTGATAGGAGGTGTAAACCTTGCCGTCGCAGACGAAGCGGGTTGGGGTGCCGGCATCCAGCACGCCGCAGTTTTGCACCCTGGGAATGGCCTTGGCGGCGACTTGCGTCGCTCCCCTCGGCGCCAGCGATGTGGCCGACAGCGACGAGATGGTGGCGCAGCCGCTCAAGGCTGTCAGTCCCATCGCGATCGCGCTGGCGGTCAAAAGTGTGTCGAGTTTTTCCATCATCGCTCCTCCCAGTTACTAATTTCGTTAAGTTTTGAGGCCGAAGTTGCGCGAAACTATATTCTAGTCATTCCATAGACTTTACAGACTAAAAGCGGAAACGACTCGTTTTTATGCCGCGTGGTCGCCCTTGTCAACAGATTGCCTCCCACTACGAGAGCTTTTGCCGGTTTCATCGTTCGAGAGATATACTCGGCGAGCGACCGCAGAGCCGAGGAGAAGTTCGATGCGACTTAAAGACAAAATCTCTCTGATTACAGGCGCCGGTTCGGGAATCGGCGCCGCGACCGCCAGGACCTTCGCGCGCGAAGGTGCGGCGGTGGCAGTCGTCGATTTGAACGACGAAGGCGGCAATTCGGTAGTCGCTGAAATCCGCAAGGCAGGCGGGACCGCGGAATTTCATCGCGCCGATGTCGGCAATCCCAAGGAAGTCGAGCGCATGATCAAATTCGCGACTTCGAAATTCGGCCGCCTCGACATCCTGCACAACAATGCGGTTTTCACTACGGTCGGTAGGATCGCGGACATCACCTGGGAAGGATGGCAGAAGACCCTCGATGTCGGCCTGACCGCGTATTGGTACGCCACCAAGGTGGCGATCGAGCAGGCAATGCTGCCGCAGCGCAAAGGCGCCATCGTCAATACCGCCTCGGTGTCCGGGCTGGCGGGCGACTATACGCTCGGTGCGTACAACGCGGTGAAGGCGGGCGTCGTCAACATCACGCGGGTGACTGGCATCGAGTACGCGCGCAAAGGCATCCGATGCAACGCGGTGTGCCCGGGGCCGATCGGCACGCCGCCGCTGCTGGCACTGGATAAATCGCGCCCGCAAACGCTGGCGCGCATCCGCGAGGCGATTCCGATGGGCCGTCTCGGCGAGCCCCAGGAGATCGCCAACGTGGTATTGTTCCTCGCGTCAGATGAGGCGTCATTCGTGACCGGCGCGTTTTTCGTCGCCGACGGTGGGTTGTGGGCGCATTCCGGGATGCCCAGCCTCTCCGGCGAAGGTCCCGAGTGGTAGGGAATCTAGACAGATAGTTTGCAAGCCAGGAGGCAGGTTTAATGTCACAACAGCAGCTCGACACTCTTCTCCAGATGATGAAGGCGCAGCCGATTCTCGAATCGACCACCGTGCAGCAGCAGCGCGCGGGCTTCGAGCAGATGGCCGGCATGTTCCCGGTCGACGCCGATATCAAGCGCGAACCGGTCACCGCGAACGGCGTCAAGTCGGAATGGGTCTCGGCGCCCGATGCGGATGCGGGGCGCGCCATTCTTTATCTTCACGGCGGCGGATACGTCATTGGATCGATCGCCACCCATCGCGCGTTGGCGGCTCGGCTCTCACGTGCCGCGAAAGCTCGGGTGCTGGTGATAGATTATCGCCTCGCCCCGGAACATCCGTTCCCGGCTGCGGTAGATGATTCCGTCGCGGCCTATCGATGGATGCTGGCGCAGGGACTCAAAGCCTCGCGCATCGCGGTCGCAGGCGATTCCGCAGGAGGTGGACTAAGTGCCGCGACGCTGGTGGCGATTCGAGACGCGAAGCTTCCGGTTCCGGCCGCGGGCGTGCTCCTTTCGCCGTGGGTTGATATGGAAGGTATCGGCGAATCGATGACGAGCAAGGACAGCGTCGATCCGATGGTACATAAGGACGGCTTGCTCGGGATGGCGAAGGCATACCTTGCGGGACAAAATCCGCGCACGCCGCTCGCCGCGCCGCTCTATGCGGACCTGACCGGGCTGCCCCCGTTGCTGATCCAGGTGGGCACTTCGGAGACGCTGCTCGATGACGCATCGCGGTTCGCGGAGCGCGCGAAAAAGGCCGGCGTCAATGTGACCTACGAGCCGTGGGAAAACATGATCCACGTCTGGCAGATATTCGCGCCGATCCTGGATGAGGGTCAGCAGGCCATCGACAAAATTGGCGCATTCGTGCGCAAACACGCGGAGTGAAAATCCTCGATGGTGCGGCGGTGGAAGCATCCGCAGCCGCACCATCGCGAGAAGGATTGACTGTGGAATTCGGGCGCAGTAGCCTACTTCCTCGATAGGGAACTTTGCTTTCCAAGAAAGCCAAATACGCACTCAAAGGCATCATAGTACTGGCGCAACGATACGGCGAGGGCCCGGTCCTCATTTCAGATATCGCGGCCGGCGATCATATGCCGCGCAAATTCCTGGAACTGATTCTTCTCGAGCTCAAGAATCATGGCCTGCTACAGAGCAAAAAAGGCAAAGGCGGAGGATATTTTCTCGCCAAGCCGCCCAATGCGATTACAGTTGGCCAAGTCGTTCGCATCGTTGATGGTCCGATAGCTCCCCTGCCCTGCGTCAGCCGCACCGCCTACATGCGATGCGAGGAATGCGCTGATGAACGCACGTGCCCCATTCGCCTCGTGATGAAAGACGTCAGGGAAGCGACGGCCAATATCCTCGATTCCGCGACTCTGGCCGATATGATTAATCGCGTACGCTCGATTGAGACCGGTAAAGAGGCCCTTAACTTCGCTATTTGATTTTTTTTGGCTTGATAACCTACTATCCCCATAGGCTTTTCCCAACTGAGCTACGACCCTATCGGGCGAATCATAGCTGCAATATAAGCCCGTCAGGAGTTCGCGTTTGAGTAAAGAGCAACACTTCCCCGCACATCCGCATCCGATCACGCTCGCGACCGCCACCGCGCCTCATATGTCGAAGGTCGAACATCTCAAGCATGCGAGCGAGGGGCTCTTCTATGTGCAGGTGCCCAATAGCGGGCGCCATACCTTTGCTTCCGAGATCGAGGCACTCAGCGCACGCGAGGCCGAGACTATCAGCGAGCAGGCCAAGGAGCTCTCCAAGACCTTCGGCATCTACAAACAACGGGTCCGCAACGAGAGCGGCAAGAAAGACGGCGACTTTATCTTCATGGTGCGGGTCAAGAATCCCGCCGGCGGCGAGCTGACCCGCGAACAATGGCTCGCGCTCGACGATGCTTGCGATCGCTACGGCGACGGCAGCTTGCGCCTGACCGCGCGCCAGGGCATCCAGTTCCATTACGTGCGCGGCGAAAGTCTTCATCCTCTGGTCCGCGCCATCAACACCAGCTTGCGCACTAACGGCTATCAACTGACGACGCTGGGCGCGTGTGGCGATGTCAACCGCAACACCGTCGCGAGTCCTATCGATGATCTCGATCGCGAGCTTCCACTCGATTCGCATCGGCTGGCGCATGAGGTCGCGGCGGAACTGGCGCCACGTACGTCGGCTTATTACCAGGTGTTTTTGTCCAATGAAGCCGGCCATCAAATCGCGCCGCTCAATGCGGAGGAACCGATCTACGGGGCGCATTACCTGCCGCGCAAATTCAAGATCGGATTCGGCCATCCGCACGACAACAGTATCGACCTGTTGACCAACGACCTCGGCTTTATGCCGATGGCCGCCGACCCCGGCGTTTTCGAGCTTTACAGCGGCGGCGGCATGGGCATGACGCACAACAATCCCGCCACCATGCCGCTCCTCGCGCTGCATCTCGGCCGCATCCGGCGCGAACAGGTGCTCGACACCGTGCGCGCGATTGTCACGATGCAGCGTGACAACGGCGAGCGTAAAAATCGCCGCGCCGCGCGCTGGAAATACACCATGCGCCGGCTCGGCGTCGCGCACGTGAAGCACGCGCTGCGCGAGCGGTTTGGCATCGCACTGCAGGACAGCGTCCCGGCCGCGCTGCCGCCGGTGCGCGATCACCTCGGGTGGTACCCGGAAGCCGGCGACGGCAATCATTTTTATGCCGGCATCCTGATTCCCTTCGGCCGGGTGCGCGATTCGGAGGCCACGCGCTACCGTACCGCCATTCGAAACATCGTCACCGAAGTCGAAGGCGTCGGCGTGCGCATCACCCCCAATCAGCATCTGATCCTGGCGCACATTCCTGATTCGAAGCGTGATTTCGTCGAGAAGATGCTCACCGATGGTGGCGTCGCATTCGGAAGCGCGGTGGCGCCGCTGCGACGCCTCGCGATCGCGTGCCCGGCGAAGCCGACCTGCGGCCTCGCAATGACGCACGCCGAGTTTGCGCTGCCGCGCTATCTATCGGAGCTCGAACGCGCGGGCCTCGGCGAGGTGGACGTGATGATCCGGATGGCCGGATGCCCCAACGGATGCTCCCGGCCACCGACCGCCGAAATCGGCATCGCGGGCTACGGCAAGAACGATTACGTGTTGACGGTCGGGGGCGCGCGCAACGGCAGCCGCCTCGCGCGGGTGCTTTATCCTCGCCTCGGCGAGAAGGAATTGATCCACACGCTGGTCAGTCTGGTGCGCGGGATTCGGGATCGCAATCCGCACGGGCTATCCGCCGGCGAATTTCTCCATCACACCAGCGACGCCGAACTGAAAGCGCTCACTGCGCTCGCAAACTGAATCCAGCAGCGGCCTTGGCCGCATCTTTCGCCGAGGCCGCAAACGAGAGCGATCGCGCTATCAGTTATTTGCGGCGGCAGATTTGTTTTGCGGACTATTGAGCGCAGGCGTGGCGCCACTTTGATCCGAGCAGAGCCCAAGACTCCGCGCGTACTGAACTTCTTTGTCGGTAATCGGAGGGCCAGGTAGCAGCCGAGCATACGAGGCCGTCATCGACTGAGTGTTTATCATACATTCGAGATTCGCGATCAGATCGCCATTCGGGTAACTGAAGGGCATCCAAATCTGGGTATGCGGATTTCCGTTTTGTGCGAGTTGGGTGGCATTACTCTGGGCGCCGTTCAGGGTAAAAGTCGGCTGGTGGACGTAGGCCTCGCAGATCTCTCGAAGGTTGATGTTGCAATCCCCAAAGGTTGCCGTCGAGGAGTTGGCCGACGTCTTCGCGGATGAGCAACTCGCGACAGAGATAAGCAGTACGATGCCAAGAAACCTGAGCATGCTGGATTTGATTGCGGGCAAAAATGATTGAACCTTCACGATGGATTTAAGGGCTGAAGGAAAGCTCCGGTTCTCCCTCCAGGCCCCGATTTGAGCCGCTTTTGCCCCTCTTTTATCATCGCTTCGCGAAGCTTGTTGAGATCTTCGGTGCAAAAGCCTTTCGCGCGCGCGTCCGCAATCTGCGCCTCGCTCAAAGGCTCTTCCTGACCCAGACCCGCGGCGACCACCTTCCGCTGAATTTTGTCGTATGTGCACCAAACGATTGCCGGCGGACCGGGGAAGAACACTCCGATTTGGTTGGGCGCGCGTTGCATGCTTATCGAGTCGAGGTGCGAAACAGCGAGGTATTGGTCTGGCAGGTCGAAGTACACCTGACATATTTGCTTCAGGTTTACTCGACATCCCGGCGCATTAATCTCAGGAGACGGATCGTGCTGGAGGCTGCAGGAAGCGAAACCCAAGATGAGGAGAGCGGTCAACCATCCCGAACGCCCCCATTGCCAGGACCATGCAGTCGTACCGCGCATTCAACGCGTTAGTTAGACTAAAAGTCTCCACGCTGTCAACCAAGACTTCCTGTCTACATCGATTTCCGTGTGCCGGCGAAAGAAAACTGGTCCGGGCGCTAGTCTGAATCGTGCGCCTCATCCGCGGTCAAATCTCAAAAGGCTATCCGCCAGCGACTTCGTCCGGCATACCATCGACGCCGATTTGTCCGTGCTCACCATGATAGCTAACTGATAGAATCCCGACCCTTGAATCCTTCGATCAAAGCACGCGTCCTCGAGCTCGACTGGACGCGGATAAATCGCGACCTCGACGCGGATGGTTATGCGTTGACCGGGACCGTCCTCGCATCCGAGGAATGCGCGGGGCTGGTTGCGATGTATCCGGAGCGCGAGCGCTTTCGCAGCCGCATCGACATGACGCGGCTGCGTTACGGCGTCGGCGAGTACAAATATTTCGCGCGGCCGCTGCCGAAAATCGTGCAGGAACTTCGCGCGGCGCTCTACCCGCGCCTCGCGCCGGTCGCAAATCGATGGAGCAAACTGCTCGACGAGCGCGAGCCCTATCCCGCTTCGCTCGCCGCGTTCATAAAAGACTGCGCCGCGCATGGCCAGGAGCGGCCCACTCCGCTGCTGCTGAAATACGAGGCCGGCGGCTACAACTGCCTGCATCAGGATCTATACGGCGACGTCGCGTTTCCGCTCCAGTTCGCGTGCGTGCTGAGCCGCCGCGAGCGCGACTTCGAGGGCGGTGAGTTTCTTCTCGTCGAGCAGCGCCCGCGCGCGCAGTCTCGCGGCGCGGCGATCTCGATGGACCAAGGCGAGGGCATCATCTTCACCAATCGGTACCGCCCCGTCGCCGGAGCGCGCGGCCACTATCGCGTCAATGTGCGTCATGGAGTGAGCACTCTGCGGGCCGGGCAGCGCTACACCCTCGGCATCATTTTTCACGACGCGCGATAACGGTTGCGCGATCGCGCGCCGCTGTTGTTTATTTTCGCTGAGGAGAGCCAACCATGCCGATTTTCAAACGCGGTGATGTCACCCTTTACTTCGAGGAATTCGGTTCCGGATATCCCATCCTGCTGTTCGCGCCGGGCGGGATGCGATCGAGCATCGAGTTCTGGCACAAGAGCCCCTTCGATCCTACCGTCGAGCTGGCGAAAGATTTTCGCGTCATCGCGATGGACCAGCGCAATGCCGGTCAGTCGCGCGCGCCGGTCACCGCTTCCGACGGATGGGAGACCTACGCGGCCGATCACGTCGCGCTGCTCGATCACCTCGGCATCAAGAGCACGCACGCGATGGGCGGATGCATCGGCGGCTCCTATTCGCTCGGCCTCATCAAGGCGATTCCCGACCGCGTCAGTGCGGCGGTGCTGCAGCAACCGATCGGCCTCGCGCCGCATAATCGCGAAATGTTTTTTCAGATGTTCGACGGCTGGGCGGAGGCGCTGAAGAAGCAACATCCCGAGCTCGATGCCGCGGCATTCCGGCCGTTTCGCGATCGGATGTACGGCAGCAACGATTTCGTCTTCAACGTTTCACAGGACTTCGTGCGCAAGGTGCAGACCCCGATGCTGGTGCTGCGCGGCAACGACGATTACCATCCGAGCGAAACCTCGGACGAAATCGCCACCATCGCACCGCATGCGGAAATCATTCGCGAATGGAAAACTCCCGCGACGGTGGCCAGGACGGTCGAGCGCGTGCGCGCATTTCTCAAAGCGCATACGCCAAAGTAGCGTCACTTACCGCGCGGCGGCGGGTGGATCGTTGCCGGATTCGCGCGCGCGTCGCACCTCGGCCATCTGCTCGAGGATCGCGCGGTCGCCCTCGAGGCGGCGGCCAGCTTTGACCCTCGTAAAGTGCGAGGGCTTCGTCGCTGGTGTCTCCGCGGCCTCACGCGCGCGCTCGGATTCGGGGACGTGGCCGATGAGGTATAGCCACAACACGCGGCGCACGTAGTCCTCGGTTTCGCGATAATGCGGAATTCCGCCGGCGCGCGTAACCGCGCCCTCGCCGGCGTTGTACGCCGCGAGGATTTCCGGAAGCGTCAAGTTGCCCTCGGGGCGGTCGCGTTTGAGATAGTCGATGAAGCGCGCGGCGCCGAGCGCATTCTGCACGGGGTCCAAGCGATCCTGAACGCCGAAGCTGCTCGCAGTGGCGGGCATCAGCTGCATCAGACCTACCGCGCCCTTGGGCGAAACCGCATCGACGCACTCGCCCGATTCGACGCGCGCAATCGCGGAAAGCAGCGTGGGATCGAGCGAATGAACCAGCGCGACATCTTCGAGGATGCTCTCGACTTCGAGGCGCTGGAGGACCGTCGAGGCGGTATCGCATGAGCCGGCGCGCACCGTGCCGGCAGCCATCGTCAGTCCGGCGCAGATCGCTACCGCAATTGAGAAACATTTCATCGGGAGTAGCCGGCATTATTTCTAACACCCGCGGGCGCTCGTGGAAATGCGGGAAACTCCGCAGTTATGCCTTGCGAGGGGCGGGATCCGCGTCATGCATGAGGTCGAGCACGGTGGTATCGCGCAACGCGCTGCGCTCGACCTCCTCGATCTTGCCGATCATCCGCTCGACGCGCGGATCCATCGGATGCTCGGTTTTGGTCGCGGTTTCCAGGACATCGGCGACTCGAAGCGTCTCAGGACTGCGAGTTAGCAGCAACTCATTTGAGGGCTTGGAACCGACGCGGGTCTGCGAATTCGCGACGATCCCGTTGTGCTCCAGGCGCTCGACCGTCGCCAGCACGCGTTCCTCCGAGACCCCCAACTCATGTGCGATGGTGCCGGCGGTAACCGGCTCGCCACTGCCAGTCATCCTCTCGCCGATTCGCATCAGGAGGAGAAGGACCACGCGGCGGGTGAAACCGGGCGGGATCGCATCCTTCAAGGGCCGATAGGGTCCGCGCTGCAACACCACCGCGAATTCCACTCCTAGCAGCACGATCGCCCAGCTGAAGTAGATCCAGACCAGAAAAATCGGAATCGCGGCAAGGGCCCCATAGTAAGCACGATAGCTGGTGACCCCATACTGGAAGTGGATGTACGCCCACTGCGCGACCGTCCAAAGCACCGCGGTGATAAACGCGCCCGTCAGAGCCGGACGCCACTTAACCCTGGTGTTGGGGAAGAAAATGAATAGAACGAAATAGCCGGCCCAGACCAGCACGAAGGAGCCGATGAAGCCGAGACCGCGCAGATAGCCTTCGCTATGAGTCACACCGGCGGTTAGCGTCAGCGCCATCACCAGCAGTAGTGGAACGGTAAAGGTGAGACTGAGGTAATCGGTAAACTTACGCAGGTAGGTGCGGCCCTGAGCCACACCCCAGCTATGATTGAGGGCATTTTCGATCGTGCCCAACAGGCTGATATCGGTGATAATCAGCGTTGCGGCGCCCACCGAGCCCAGCGCCGCAACCTTCATGTTGTGAACAAAGCTAAGCAGTTGCTCGGCGATCTCGGGCGAGCCAACGTATTGCGTAATCACCGGCGAGAGCTGATCGGTATATCCTAGCCCTTTGAGCACCGAGAAGATCAGCACCAGCAGCGGCACAATAGAAAGAGCAGTGGTGTAGGTCAGCGCGGAGGCCCATAGCAGATCGTTGTTGTCGATGAACCGCCCGACCGCCGCCTGCGCGACCAGCATCGGCTCTTCGCTGAAATGGATGGTGGCGCGAAGTTTTGAAGTTCGCGCACTTACAGCAGGGCTAGCGGACGATGCGCTCACTGCGTCTGGTTCCTGGCCAATTGCGCCTCGCGATCGAACCCCGGCAGGATAGCCTGGATGAAGGCATTCTGCACCACCTCCCCAACGGCTTGCCAGGTGCTGGTGTTAGGAGTTTTCAGCTTACCGGTAAGGTTCACCTCGGTCGCAACCTGATTCGTCTGTGAATTTTTGAAAATATGAGCGGCTCCTCCGACCACCGCCTCATATGCCTGGTGCAGTATAGGCTTATGCTTGTCCTGCGACCAGTCATAGACCGTGAGATTGCTAAACATCGGCTTCACGTATCCGCTGATGCTGCCGTTGTTTACGCCTAGCTGCGAATACACGCTGAAATCGCCGTGCTTTACGTCGAATCGCCCGTAGGCCAGCAGCAGGTTGTTCATCGCGGTCATGTCGGTATTTTTGATGGCAAGGTTCATGTCGAAATGCGGACCCTGCTCCTCCGCCAGGAAGGTCCCATCGAGGGTGGTCGCGCCGCTGCCCATAAACTTGCCGTCGAGAGTAATGTGCGCGGGCCTCTGCACTTCATGGTTCGAATAGTTAGTCAGAACGAGGCGCGCGTCTGTGAGGTCTAGCTTGAAGTTAGGATTCTTCTCCTTGTCGTCATACGCAAACGTGCTATCGCGAACAGTGAAGCGCTTGATGAGAATGACCACCGCGGGTTGATTGTTTTCCTTCTCGATAGTTTCGCCCGCCGCATTCACATTCTCTTTCTCGCGAACCTCGGTCTGCGGCATATGCAGATAGGTTACGTCAACCTTATCCAGAGTCGCATCATCAACTTCGACGCGCGCGATCTTTGGTGCATATTCCAGCACTCCCTCGCTCGCCAGCACTCCACCTTGAACCGCGAGATTCACATTCATCGAGGCGGGCGACACCGCATCGAGCGGAATATCGCTCATCCTATAGCTCACCCGCACGCCCGGATAAGGCTCGGCGAGAAAGTTCGCCCTTCCGTCAGCCTCCAACGTGCCCTGCTCGAACACAACCGCCCGTACCTGAATCGATGATGGATATTCCCTGGCGCCGTAGTGAAGATTGCGAATGTTGTCGGCGGTGAAATTCAGCTCCTTTAGATGCAATGGACGCTTGGGATTGTTCGCATCGACATAGGTCACATCGCCGTCGCGGATGCGGAACTTGTTGATCTTGAAGGGATAGACATTTTCCAGCGCCTCCTGCCATCCTTTCTGACGCAGTGGAACTTTGTCCTTCTTCTCCGCCTGAAACTGCGCGGTATCAATCCGCACCTCGGGACGGAGCAAAAGTACGTCCGCCACCACATGGCCGGAGAATAGCTCCCGCCATTGGATGGTAAATACCATCCGGTCAACCTTCGCGACCGGCGGCGTCGGATGATGTTCCTGGACTATCCTAAGTCCACTCAGCGTCAATCTTCCACCCAGAAGCTGGAGGTGCGCATGCGGTAAGGTAGTATGATAGCCGGTGAGCTTTTCGTTCATCGCGGTTTCGATCCGCGGGCGAATAATTCCATCCAGAAAGAACGATACGATGAACAACGCCAGGAGCAGGACGGCGACAAACGTGCCGATGCCATAAATGATTCGGCGGCGGTATTGATGGGAAACCATAGTGAACCTGAAGACGATAAACAGGCTCGCGGGCTTCAGCGCGAAGGTCTGAAGCCCGCGAGTGTGCAATCAGAAGTGTTAGCCTACTTGTGTGCAGTCCTACGGACGCGCCTCGGCAGTGTAGGAGATATCCTGGGCCTGGGCACGCTCGAAGATCTTTTTCGCGGCGTCACGCTCCTTGGAATCATCGGCGTGCACCGAGATCAGAATGTTGCCGTTCTTGACCGCGCCTTCGTAACGCTTGGCTTCATATTCAGGGATCCCGAGACCTATCAGCGCGCCAGTCAGACCACCTACCGCGCCGCCGGCCGCCGCACCCGTCAGCGCGGCCAATATCGGACCCGCCGCGATGAGAGGACCGACGCCCGGGATGGCGAGGCTGCCGATTCCCACCAACCATCCGAGCGCGCCGACCAGCACTCCTCCCGCAACCGCGCCGGTCGCCGCACCCTCGGGCGCCTTGGTGTGCTGCTCATGCGCAAAGTCACGGGTGCCGCTGCGATCCGGGAACAGCACCGCGATGTCGTTGTTGGAAAATCCTTCGGCCTTGAGCTGGTTGGCGATTTGAATCGCCTGTTCTTCGGTAGTCGCTATACAAAACACTGCTTTCTTAGCCATGACGTTCTCCTGATAGTAGGTTGTGAGATTGAGGATTGTTGGCGATGACTAATCGTTGTGAGCTTCGCGCGCGATCTCCAATTGATCATGTACGTTGTGCGCGCCGGCAATCTTATGCGCCGCGCGAGCTATCTCGGCCTTCTCTTCCGTTGTCTTGACTGGCCCGCGTAGCCACACGACCCCATCGACGGTGATGATTTTGACGTTCTTCGCGTCGGTCGAAAGATTGCTGTCGGATTCCACCGCCTGACGAACCCGTCGCGTAAGATCTATGTCCTCGGGCTTATTGGATTGATCCATCGGCGTCATGCTGTTGCTGTCTCGATCGCGCACGTTCTGCGCGCTATTGTCGGCCGCCGACTTGTCGGTAGATGGCAGGTAGTCAGACGACGCCGCATTGACAGTGCAGACCGCCCCGCCAAGAAGAGCCGCCGAGGCCAGGATAAGAATAGGTATTTTCATGATGAGGTTCCTCGACCAGTTAGATTGCTGGTTAGACGCTGCGGCGACGCTTTCTAATCAAATCGAATAGTCGCTGCTTCACCGCGACACTCATTCGATACGACTACGAAGCGCCGTCTAACGCTTTAACGTCGACGATGGCCGGGAATCAGGGATTGTTGTCAGATAGTGGACAGGACTCGGCGATCCCATAAGTGCGGATCGCCGAGTGATAATTGCTGTGGCGTGAGAGCTAGGCTTGTACGATCGCAGCCGCCTTGCGCAGTCCATCCAGATCGGATGCGCTGAAGCCCCAATCGCGCAGGGCTTCCTCGGTATGCTCGCCTGGACGTGCCGGAGGCCGCTGAATTTTGCTCGGAGTGCGGCTGAAGCGCGGCGCCGGACCCGGTTGAACTACGCCACCCTCCTCGACGAAGGTTCCACGATGCTTATTGTGCGGATGCCTGGGTGCCTCGGCCATGCTGAGCACCGGTGCGAAACACACATCGCTGCCTTCCATGATCTTGCACCATTCATCGCGGGTTTTGGTCTTGAAGCATGCCGCGACCTTCTGCTTCATCGCGGGCCATGCGTTGCGATCGTTCTGCCGCGCCAGCTCCTCCCGCTTCAGGCCCGACAACTCCAGCAACTCATCGTAGAACTTAGTCTCGATGGATCCGATGGATACGAACTTGCCGTCCTTGGTCTCGTAGACGTCGTAGTAGTGCGCGCCGGTATCGAGAATGTTATCGCCGCGATTGTCGTTCCAAAACCCCGATCCATGCATGCCGTAGATCGCCGTCATCAGCGAAGCCGCGCCATCGACCATCGCGGCATCGACCACCTGACCCCTGCCCGATTTCTGCGTCTCCAGGATTCCGGCAACCATGCCGAGCGCGAGGTAGAGCGCGCCGCCGCCGAAATCACCGACCAGGTTGAGCGGTGGCACCGGCGCCTCGCCGCGCCGTCCGATCGAATGAAGCGCGCCCGAAAGCGCGATGTAATTGATGTCATGGCCGGCCGCAAGCGCCATCGGACCTTCCTGACCCCATCCGGTCATACGTCCATAGACCAACCGCGAATTACGCTTCAGGCAAACGTCGGGACCGATGCCGAGCCGTTCGGTGACACCGGGACGAAAGCCCTCGATGAGGCCGTCGGCCTTTTCGACCAGCTTCAGCACCGCTTCGATAGCCTGCGGCTTCTTCAGATCGAGGGCGACCGAGCGGCGGCCGCGATTGAGCAGCGCATACTTGGTATCGGTGGCGATGCCCAAACCGGCATCGGCCGTGCGATCGATCCTGAGCACATCGGCGCCCATGTCCGAGAGCAGCATCGCGCACATCGGGCCCGGCCCGATCCCGGCGAGTTCAATGATTCGATAACCTGACAGCGGTCCCATCTTCGCACCTCCGTTGTGCATCTGGACGACGATCGCATCAACATACCAGAACCGCAGCCGCAGGGGTCAATCCAAGCTGCGGGAATATCGTTCGGCCAGAGTCAGCAGATCGCGTAGAAAAACCAGCGGATCAGGATGCGGGAGTTCGCTGAGCTCGAGCCGCGCACGCATCGTGTCGGCAACTTCATTCAACAACGCGATGCTCCGCTCGCCCGAAAGATTCGGAACTCTACGCAAAGTAGCGCGGATGAGTTGAATCTCGCGCGGACCGATATGCGCCAGTTGCGCACGCGTCAACGCGAGGGCCGGCCCTTTCTGCGACGGCTCGAGCTCATGCGCGGGCTGCGGGCGATCGAGGCGGATGACGATGGTGCCCGCGACATGATCGCCCAAGCGCTCACCACTCGGTGAGAGCAACATCGAGACGAGGCCGACCACGTAGTTCTCCGGCAGGATATCAACGATCCGCAAAACGTTGCGCAGCACCGAGCTTCGCAAGTTGATCGGCAAGCCATCGCGTCGCACCACACGCAGCCCACCCAGCATCTTTCCCGGCGAGCGTCCATTCGTCACCATCTCCCAGAAGATGAAGTACCCGGTTTCGACGACGAACTGCGCGAGGACGAACAGCGCGATCACCACGCCACCGAGCGCGCCGAACGAATCGGTATGGCCCTTGTTTCGCTCCGCGACCTGGCGCGAGGCTTCATGAAAGACCGCATGCACCCATTTGTCGATCGAAGTGCCAATCGGGAGAATCGTGATCAGCGCCAGTATCATCAAGAGAAACAGCGCGATGATGACGCAGAGATCGATGCCATACGCGAACATGCGCGGCGCGGGTCCCGCGATGGGCAGCTCCAGACGCACGCCCTCGGGCGAGAACAGCCCATGAATCGGAGTATCGGTGTCGCGCGCGACGGTGCTCATCGGAGGAACGCGTGAACGCGGCGGATCGCCAGATCCGCACGCGGCTGGAAGCGCTGCTCGATACGGCTGAGCAATCCGGCGGACGCCCCTCCTTCGAGGACGTCCGCGAGCTCGCGCATCATTATCGCCTCGCCTCGGCGCAACTGGCAGTGTTGCGATCGCGGGGGAGCGATCCTGAGGCGCTGCGCTATCTCAATGCGTTGTGTGTGCGCGCCTATACACATCTGCAGGTCGCACCACCTCGGCGCGAGGCGCAAGTCGGTAAGTTTTACTTCGCCAGGTTTCCGTCGACGCTGGCCGCTACCGCATGGCTCCAAGGCCTGGTCGCGATCGTAATGTTGGCGGGCGCGCTGACCGGCGCCACCATCGTCGCGCAGAATCCGGCCAACATTTATGCGGCGATCCCGTCCGCGATGTATCCCGCCGATGACCTCGAGCGGCTGGTCACCTCGCGCGCGGATCGCGAGCAATTCCTCGCGCGCAAGCCAGTCGCGTTCGGAATCAAGTCGGTCTTTTCTGCCAGCCTGTTTGTTCACAATACTGGAATCGGATTCCTGTCGTTCGCCACCGGCGTGCTGGCCGGCATCCCGACCATCATCCTCGTTTTCTACAATGGAATCACGCTCGGCGCCTTCGCCTGGATTTTTTCCCGCGACGCCGGCTGGCCGATTTTCTGGGCGTGGCTGCTTCCGCACGCGATCCCGGAATTGCTGGCGATAACTCTATGTTCAACTGCCGGGCTGTTAATCGCCAAAGCGGTGCTCGCGCCCGGGCGCAGGGGCATTGCCGCCGCGTTGCGCGACGCCTCGACGCCTGCGCTCGAATTAGTGATCGCATCTGTCCCGCTTTTCATCGTGGCCGCCGCGATCGAAAGCTTCCTGCGGCAATCGACCATCTCGACCGCCGCGCGATTCGTGGCCGCAGCAATCGCCGTCGCGTCGATCGTTGTTTATGTATGGTACGTGCATCGGCTCGCCGCGAGGATGCCGGCGCTCGATCTGGAATGGCTCTTCACAGAAGCGCGGCCTGACGAATTGCGAGGTAGCGATTCAGCACCGGCACAGTGATACGTGCCGGATCAAGGTCCAGAGTTTGCGCACCGAAGGCCGCGATCCGGGCCAGCGCGGCCTCGCGCTCGCCGGCGAGGTCCTGCAGCGCGAGGCGTCGATACAGCCGGTCCCGGGTGATCGAGGGATCGCGTTCGTCCAATTCCCCCAGCATGCGATCGCGCATCGCCACGAGGACCACGACGTGGCGGCGCGCGAGCACGGCAAGATATTCCTCGAGTTCGCGCGAGGCGCTGCCTTCCACGAAATCCGTCAATACCACGATCAGCGCGCGTCGTTTCTGATGGCGCGCGAGGGTCTCGACCAGCACGCGATAATTCGGCTCGTAGGGAAATGGACTGAGCGGCATCGTCGCCCGAACAATCCCGCCGACGCCGCTGAAGCCGGCCTTGGGACGCGTGAACACGCGCAACTCGCGATCGAACGCGATGAACCCGACACGGTCACCGTATTCCTTCGACGCGCGGGCGAGCGCAATCGCGCAATCGATCGCATAATCGAGTTTGGATGACGCATCGATCTGGCCGGCCATCAGGCGCCCGGTGTCAATCGCGATCATCACGGTATGATGACGCTCGGTCTGGTGCTGCCGCACGATGAGGCGGCCGCGGCGCGCACTCGCATGCCAATCGACATGGCGCGGATCATCGCCGGAGACATATTCGCGCAGGGATTCGAACTCGGTGCCCTCGCCGCGCGCGGGACGCGGACGGATTCCCAGCTCGTCGCGCAGCGCGCGATGCGTGAGGCCGCTCTGACGCTGCGGCGGTGACGAGGTCGGCAGGATCGCGATGCTTCCGCCGTCGGCGACCTGCGCGCGAATGCGAAACAAACCCATTCGCGAGCGCCACAGAATGAACATCGGACCGAGCGCATGGATGCCGCGGCGCAACGGAGTGCGGTCGCGTGGAATCTCGATCGATTGATCGCGCGCGATGCGTATCTCATCGAGCAGAAGATCGCCGCCCAGCGCGGCCGGCAGCTCATCGAGGATCGCGAGCGTGGTCGAATCTCCGCGCGGGCGCGACGCTTTATAGATGATGGTCGCCGGACGCCCTTTGACCAAGCGATCGGGGATGATGCGCTCGAGTAACGGAGCAACCTCATGCCGCGCCGAAAGCCAGTCCATGGCACCGAGCGCGACCAGAATCGCGAGCATCGCGAGGACCGGTGCGATCGCTATCGGAACTGGAATCGCAACAACGGCAGCGAGCGCGATGATCGCCGCGATCCTCACCAGCCGCTGCGACGGAAGGATCGTCATCTCGCCTCAATGCGGGACCGCAACCGCGCGCACCACTTCATCGACCGCGTCGTCGGGACCCATCCCCTCGACCTCGGCGCCGGGTTCCAGCACCACGCGATGGCGCAGCGTCGGCCGAATGACGGCTTGCACGTCCTCTGGCAACACGAAGTCGCGGCCTTCCAGCGTCGCGATCGCTTTCGCCGCGCGCACCATCCAGAGAGCCGCGCGCGGGGACGCACCCACCGAGATCGCGGGATGTTCCCGGGTCGCGCGCACGAGCGCCACCGCGTAGCGAAGGATCTCGTCGCGTGCGAGAGTAGCCTCGACGATCGCACGCGCCGCCGCGAGGTCTTCTGGATTCATCCGCGCGGCGATATCCGCGAGTGGAGTACGATTCGCATGATGAGTCGCGAGCACGCGCACTTCCTCGTCGGCGGTCGGATAGCTCATCCGAATCTTGAACAGGAAGCGATCGAGCTCGGCCTCAGGCAGCGGATAGGTGCCCTCCTGCTCGATGGGATTTTGCGTCGCGAGGACGGTAAACCACGCGCCGAGCGGATAGCTGACGCCGTTGACGGTGGCTGAACGTTCCTGCATCGCTTCCAGCAGCGCCGCCTGCGTTTTCGCCGGCGCGCGATTGATCTCATCGACGAGCAGCAGGTCGGTGAACAGCGGCCCTTCGCGAAAGCGGAAATCGCCCGCGCGCGCATCGAGGATCGGCGTGCCGATGATGTCGGTCGGCATCAGATCCGGCGTGCATTGGATGCGCCCGAAGCGAATGCCCAAGGTGGCGGCCAAGGTGCGCACCAGCAGCGTTTTCGCGACGCCCGGCACGCCCTCATACAGGCTGTGGCCGGAGCAGAGCAATGTCACCACTGACAGTCGCACCGCCTCGTCCTGCCCGATGACGACCGCGGCGATCGCCGCGCGCATCGCGGCGTAAACTTCCGCGACCCACGCCGGATCTCTCGGTCGTCCGATGCTCATCGCGTCATCACGCTCGGTTTTCATGCCGTCCCGTTCCCACTTTCGGGTACGATTCTATCGCACGCACCGCATTTACGAGATGGTGCTGATCGCCGGGCGCGTAACTGGCGAGGAGCCAATTTCGGGTTTCCTCGGAAAGCGAACGATCGCGCGCGATGCGTTCCTTCAGAAGATCCTCGGGATAGTCGGCGCGCACGCCAATCTGACGGCGCAGGCGGCGGAGGAATCCTGCGCGATATGCGCGAAAGACCGCACCAGGGTCGCCGGCGCGCGAGTACAGGATTGACAGCGATTCGACGAACGATGCGATCGAGGGCGCGGGCATCGACGAATCATCTTCGATCGAGCGACGCGGCCAGGTCCGCTGCGCATAAACCCACAGCATCGCGACCAACAATCCGAGCAGTAACGGCAGGATCGCGCGCGAATCGAGGATGGCAAACGTCAGCGAGGACGGCGGCGCCAGTCCGTGCGAATACTCGTCGAACACCGGAGCGCCGAATCCTCGCGCGAGGTTGACGACGAGCACACTCGCGTCGGCATCGGCGAGATGCTCGTTGCGAAGGAAGCTGTCGTCGGCGATCGCGATGATCCGCCCGCCATGCTTTCCGACCGTCATCTGAAGCGCGAATGGCTTTGCGTTCGCAGCCATCAATACGCGTTCATTTGAATGAGGGTTCGCTTTTTTATCCGCGGGTTCGGTGAAGTGAACCAGGTTCGGGGTCTCGAGCCATCGCGGCTGCGGCAACAGATCGCCTTTGATCAGAAAGCGCACCTCGTCATCACCGTTGGATTTGTTCTCCTCGGATTTATTCTCCTCTGCTTCGCGCGTCAGGCCGAGGATTTCCCAATCGCTAGCCGCGTCGCCGAAGATCACCGCCGTTCCCCCGCGCGAGGCCCATTCGACGACTTCATGCGCCTGGTCGTGCGCGCTCGGCTTGTCGACCTCGAGAAATGACGGTGCGATGAGCCAAATCGTTTCGTTGATTGGCGCCAGATTCGGACGCCGATAGGAGCGCGTCACTGGAAAATGCAATTCGGAAAGCAAATCGAACGCGGCTTTGTATCCATCGCGCATGATGCCGAAACTGGTTGCCGAATGTTGCAGCGCCTGATTCGGCCAGAGCCACAAATTGAGCCCGAGCAGCAGCACCAGCGCCGCGCTCGACGAAATCAGCAGCCGCTTCGGGATCGAATTCATCGCGCTGGCGAGGAGAGCTGCTCGTAGGCCGAGCGCCAACGCGCGTAGATTTCCGGGTCGTTTTGGCGATCGCCGAACCATCGCCGCTCGGTGCGCTCAACCAGCGCGTCGAGTTCGACGGCAAGGCTCTCCGCAAGAGTCGAGCCGCGCAGCGCCGCGCGAATCCATCGATTGGAGCGGTCAGGCCGCAGCTCGATAACCGAGCGCTCGGCCAGGGTGCGAAAGCTCGCGAGCATCAGGCGATGCGCGGCGTCCAGATAACGTCCACTCGCGGCGAGCGATTCGGCTTCGCGCGCGAGGTCCGGCACGCCAGCGGCGGACACTGTTTCAGATGACAATGGCGGTGGCGCCGTCATCGCGATCCATATGGTCCAGGTCACATGTGCGATGAGCGCAACGCTGACCCCGGCGATCGCGAGGACTACCAGCCAATACAGCAGCGGCGAGCTGTCGCGCATGACCTGCAGTTGCGAGAACCAGCCGAACAACCGCTCGAAGAATCGCGCCAGCCAGCTTTGCACTTTCGAATGGATGCCGTTGGCGTCCGCATATTCCGGACGCGCGAGGATTTTTCCCGCGAGGTCGCGGACCGCCGCGTCTGACATGTCAGGCAAGCGAGGAGGACCCCGGCGCCCGCACCATCGCAGGCGAGCCTTGCGAACGAATCTGTTCGGCAAGCAGGCGCAGATCGAAGTCCTCGGTGCGGCAGCGGCGATCGAAGTAGTAGATGACCAGCGCCACGCCACTATAACCGCCGCTCACTGCCTGTGTCGCCGCGGTTAGAATGACGCCTATCACGGGAATGAAGCCCCAAACGAATCGGAGAGCGGCCGCGGGCACACCGGCGATGAGTCCTGCGGTGAGCAGAATCCCGATCGTTCGCCACCATGAGCCCAGGACCAATTCGCGACTGCGGCGCAGCGCCGCCATGCCGTAATGCCGCTCCACGATCATCACCGGTCCGATCAGCGACCAGCATACGATGAAGTAGAAGATCACCAGTGCAACGACGAATATTGCCACCACAAAAAGCGGCTTCGAGATCAGAAGCGTCGCGGCGACCGCCACCGTCGGCACGGCCAGCAGCACCGCCATCAAAAGGTAGGTTCCGAAAAACGGCACCAGGATTGGACGCGCAGATCGATAGGACTCGGCGATTGCGATCGGCCGGTCGAGATAGACCTCGGCGATGCCGATGGTCAGCGCGGCCTGCATCACGGGCGCGGCCACCAGCATAAAGATGACATCGATGATGGTCGCGGCGGTGCTGCCAATCACGGCGGCGGAAGCTTGCAGGATTCCGCTCGGAATCCATACCACCGCGGCGATTCCGAACAGCAGCGCGAAGTTGTCGAGATAAACCCGAAACGCGCGGTCGAGGATTTCGCCAAATGAGAGCGGACGGATGTCGTAAGCCATCAGCAGCTTCCCCTTCGCAGCGGCTTAGAACAGTGAATATAGGGATCGCGACAAGGAGTCCATGAGAGCCTCTCAGGCGAGCGCGGAAGATTCCGTCACGGCGATCATCGCGGTTTTCGCTTCGGCGCGGACCTGCTCAGCGAGCAGGCGGAGGTCGAAATCCTCGGTCCGGCAGCGCCGGTCGAAGTAGTAGATCACCGACACTATCATCCCGTAAGTCGTGCTTAATGCGTGGGTGGCTGATCCGAGGATCGAGCCAACTATCGGAATGTATCTCCACACGAAACCGAGCGCGTAGGCGGGAGCATTGGCGATGATGGCCGCGACCACGAGTATTCCGAGCGTTCGCCACCACTCACCCTTCACCAGTGCCCGGCTGCGGCGTAGGGCATGCCATCCAAAGCGGCGCTCCAGGATCATCACTGGCCCAATCAACGCCCAGCGGGTAAGGAAATAAAAAACTCCAATCACGAGTACGATCAAATAGATTACGCTGAACACCTTGGGCGGAGTTGTCACACCCCTATTCGTAACCACGACCGCTTTGCCTATAAGAGCGAGAACCAGGCCGTCGCCCAACGCTACTCCCAAAACAATCATGATAATTATGACTCC
The DNA here is from genome assembly GCA_963761255.1 of uncultured delta proteobacterium. Taxonomy (GTDB): domain Bacteria; phylum Desulfobacterota; class Binatia; order Binatales; family Binataceae; genus DATGKG01. Next base: position 1,122,974 of record CAVXGH010000002.1, on the reverse strand, counting down.
GACCAGCAGGTACGTACCGATCACTGCTGGAACGATGCGCAAGGTGGATCGAAAAGCTCTCCCTACCGAGACGGCTCGATCGAGGTACACTTCACCGACTCCAACAATGAGTGCTGCGTGCTGGACCGGAATCGCGATGAAAGGCACAGCGAGGCCAAGAATCGAGTTTGCCGCAGATCGTAGTCGTACGAACCTGGTACCGATCTCAAGCAGGACGCCTGCTGGTATCCACACCAATGCAGAAATCGCGAATAGCACGACGAAGTTGTCGAGCAGCACCCGAAACGCGCGGTCGAGAATTTCGCTGAACGATAACGGACGGATGTCGTAAGCCATCGGCGGTCCCCCCATGCGGCCTGAACATTAAGTATAGGGACCGCCACAACCTGTCTAGCTCGCGGCTACTTCTTCGGCGGCTTAATGGTGCCGATCAAGTTTATCGATGCGCCTCCGGGGTTCCCGCCGTAGGTGAAACCAACGGACAGGGTTGCAGTTTGCGTGCCGGTGGCATTGGCGGGCGGCGCGAATTCCAGTCCGATGGCGCATTTGCCCTTGGCCGCGAGCGAATGTCCCGAACAGGTGTCGCTCGCGATCTTGAACGAGCCGGCATCAGCTCCGCTCCGCGATGCGCTCCCGAGCACCACCGATACCGTGTTGGGATTCGACAAGGTCAGGCCCCTGGCCTTGCCGATAGTGCCAGGCGCTTGCGCCGGGAGCGCCAGCGAGGTGGAGGCCTTAAGCGCCACGGCGATGCCCTCGCCCGTCAAAGTAACTGCCGGCGAAGTCCCGTTGTAATCAACGTGGATGGAGCCATTGGTCACGTTCTCGACCGTCGCCGGCGTGAACTCGACCTCGAAGGTGCAGGTCTTCTTCGGCGCGATGGAATGGCCACTGCAGGTGTTGCCGGTGGCCGCGATCATGAACGATGCGCTCGCGGTGAGGTTCGAGATATTGGCCGCGACCGCTCCCTTGTTGGCGAGGGTCACCTTGATGGCCTTGCTGGTTCCGGTCGCATCGACCTTGCCGAAGCTGAGGGTCGCGGGGCCGGCGGTCAGCGTAGTGGCGGCCACCGTGACGGTTGCCGTCGCGGTAGGAGTCGGCGTCCGCGTCGAGGTACGAGTGCTGGTTGGCGTCGCGGTAGGGGTCTTGCCCTTAGTCGCGGTCGCAGTCGGCGTGGCAGTTGGAGTTGCGGCTTTAGTCGAAGTAGGCGTGGCCGTTGGGGTTGCGGCCCTGCTCGCAGTCGCCGTCGGAGTCGACGTCGGAGTTGCTCCCCTGGTGGACGTAGGAGTGGCGGTCGGAGCCGTAGTCGGCGTCGCGCCCGGGCTGGCATTCGCCGGAATCGGGGTGGGGATGCCTTCGCCCGAGATGTTCAGCATCGACACGATGTTAGCGCCGGTGCCGACGATGAAATCGAATTTGCTATCCCCGGTGAGGTCGGCCAGCACCGGATAACCCGACGATAATGCGATCGGCAAGTCGGTCGGTCCGTTGAAGGTCCCGTCACCGTTGCCGCTCCAGACCTCCGAGTTGGAGAAGCCGCAACAGCTCGCAATCGCGAGGTCGGGAAATCCGTCGCCATTGAGATCGCCGACCGCGAGGCCGACCGCATACTCGTCGAGAGTGGTCGGAATGGGGCTGGTGAAGCTGCCATGGCCATTGCCCAGGAAGACATACACCGTGCTGACATAATCCTGGTTGCCGGTGGGGGAATTCGGCGTCGAGAGCGCCACGATGTCGAGGTTGCCATCCTTGTTGACGTCGGCGATCGCGACTGCCTGGGGGAAGACCGGCGCGGCGAGGGTTATCGGAGTTTGAAAATTTCCGTTGCCATTCCCGAGATAGACCTTCAAGGAGCCTGCGATGGGTGAAGTCGCGTAGGGCGCCCCGCCGTCCGCAATCACCAGGTCGAGGTTGTTGTCGCCGTTGAGATCGGCCGCCGCCAGGGAGAGCGGGTTTACAGGACTCGCGATTGAAACTGGCGCCGCGAAGGAGCCATTGCCCGCGCCCGCGAGAAAAAAGACCCGACCCGCAGCGGGGTTGCCCAGATCGTCGGTGCTCGCCAGGCCCCCCGCGATGACATCGAGTTTATTGTCTTTGTTAAAGTCGCCGCTAACCATCGCGCCGATGGCCGCGGAAATGCTGGTGTCCTTCTCGACGCCGAAGGTGTCGTTGCCATTGCCGAGAAAGACCGCCAAATCGCCGGCGCCCGCGTCTTGAGTGCTGATCCCGAAGATCGCGTCGTTTTTATTGTCGCCGGTAAGATCGGCGGCCATCACCAGGGCCGGTATCCCAGGCGCACTCTGAACGCTGATAGGTTCGGTCGCCCCCGGCGTGAAATTCCCGGCGCCATCGCCGAGCAGTGTATAAAGCGAAAGCTGCGACGAGGCATTCGACGCAAACGTGATGATATCGGGTTTGTTGTCGCCATTGACGTCGGCCACCGCGAAGGCGGGACCGGTTTCGTAGTCGGAATCGCTGGGCACGGCAGATGCAGGCGCGCCGGCAAAAGTTCCATCGCCGCGCCCGAGCAGGAAGTAGGCGTAACCGGCAGTGTTGTGATTGGAGCCGAAGCCGTGAGGATCCGCGGTGCCCACGATGAGGTCGGGGTTACCGTCGCCATCGACGTCGCTGACTCCGAGGTTTACCGCGCCGAAGATCGAGGCATACTGCGCGCCGGCATTGAAGGTCCCATCGCCATTGCCGAGATAGATTGAAACCTTGAACTGAGAGCCATTCACGGTGGCGATATCGATCTTGCCGTCATGATTGAAGTCAGCGGCAATCAGACCGTCGGCCGAGGTGAACTGCGTTCCGGACTTGAGGGTGAAGTGCCCGGTCCCATCGCCAAGGAGAAGATTGCCGGCGTTGGTTGCAATCGCGGGGTTCGCGCCGGCGAAGTTCGCGACCACCGCGGCCTGCTCGTTACCCGATATCGCGGGACCGTTGATGGGCGATCCGAACACGCCATGACCATTGTTCAGGAACACTTGCAGCGCAGGATCCGAGGAATTGCCTGAAGCCGGCATACCTACCACGATCAAATCCGGATGGCTGTCGTTGTTCACATCGGCGACGGTGACGTAGCTGCTGACGAGCTGCGTCGGGTAATTGGCGACCGGTTGGTAGGTCCCATTGCCATTGCCGAGGAAAACCGACAGCGTTGCCACGGCGCTATTTTCATCAGCACTGACTACGACCAGGTCCGGGTTGCCATCACCATTGAGGTCCACCGAGGTCAGCGTAAGCGGCACCGCCGGGGTGCCGAGCGAGGTCATCGAGCCGAGCCCGGTGGCGGCCGCGTTCGCGATCCCGACCGTGATCGAATTTTGCGATGGCAGTATGCCGTAGGTCGTGGCCTGCGCACCGTAATAGGTACCGGCGCCGGTGCGCTCAAAGACGTGAAAGGTTGAGGGCGACCCGAGCCTCGAATCGTTGCAGCCATTGGGCCATCGATCGCCGATGGTGGTGAGTTTCGCCTGGGCGTGTAGAACATCCTGATAATTCCCGGCCACCGGAAAGGTCGTCAGCCCGGCGATATCGAAGATGTACGCGGTCAGCGTGCAGTTGGTCTCGCGCTTCAGATATTCGAGCGGATTGCCATAGAACCAGTACGGCCCGCCCTCGCCATCGAGATAGCTCTCCGCGCCGAGGAATTCGATCGCGGGAGGACTACTGCTCGCCGGCGTCGCGAACGCCGGCTGCACTCTGGCGGCCATGATACGGACTGCGTCAGGTCTACCCGGCACCCACATCCTGGCGGGACCGGCGCCGTGGAATGCATGAATCAGCGCGGAAACCAGGGTGCGGCTGTGAAGCTTGCCGACGTGGGCCACAAAGACCAGCGAAACCACGCATCCGAATGCGACTAACCAACGCTTCCTCATGATGGCTCTGCGTCCGGTGTCGTGAGGGTTGGCAGGCGTTGCTGGGTCACCCTCAATCGCCTTGACTCTTCCCTAGTTACCGCACGTAAATTCGGGCGGCAAGCGATCGACGAGACCTTTAATTGCAAAAAGTCAGATTGGCGTGGAAAAAACCTCTAACGATTTCAAAATGAAGCGGGTGGCGCGCCCGGAGGGATTCGAACCCCCAACCCTCAGATCCGAAGTCTGATGCTCTATCCAGTTGAGCTACGGGCGCCAGCATTTCGATAAATCATTTTCATCCGCGGATGTCCATCGCGCCGGAAATCGGGTACCGATCCGAAGACCTGGGTACCCGGTTTGACTCCTTTTCCCGATGCCGACTAGAATATGACTGACCAGTCAGTTTTATATGAGAAAAGTAGATTACTCCCAGATTCGCCGCGGATCGGGTCTCGATACCTACGCGCCGCGCACCGTCAACTCCGAGCCCCTCAGCAACGGCATCAACAAGCGCGAGCGCATCCTCGCCGCGGGATTGCGCCTGTTTGCCAATGAGACTTACCAGGCCGTCACGATGGATCGTGTGGCTGAAGCGGCTGGCGTCGCCAAGGGCACGCTCTATCTCTATTTCCCGTCGAAGGAGGCTTTGTACCTCGGCATCCTGAGCGACGGGCTCGAGACGGTGAGCAAACGCTCGCAGGCGACCAACGATAGCCGCCGCGATATAGGCGACCGGCTCCGCCGCGCCATCGAGGTGACCATCCAGTTCTACGATGAGCGCCGCGACCTGCTCCGCCTCATCGCGACCGAGGAGCCGCGGCTGGCCGAGGCGCGCAATCGCCTCATTCAGAGCTGGCGCGAGCGCGGCTTCGTGTTCTTCACCTCACTCATCGAGGAAGGGATAAAAACGGGAGTGTTCGGGCATACCGACTCGCGCGCCGCCACGCTCGCGATCCTCGGTGGGATTCGTTCCGTGCTGCTCTACTACGGCGCCGAGCATCCCGCGCAAAGCATCAGCCAGGAGCTCGGCGACTTCTACCTCAAGGGACTCATCGCGCGCGGCCAGGGCAATCATTCCAATCATCGGGCAGAGCCTCGGCAGTGAGAAAAATCATTCGCCGGATCATCACGCTGATGATCCTGGCCGGGCTGGGTTACGGCTTTTACTGGTTCGGAAATATTTTCCTGTGGCCGCCTCCGGACCGCAGCACCATCCGCGCGGTCGGGATGGTCGAGGCGCCGGAGGTCAACATCACCAGCCGCATCGCGGGACGCATCACCGATTTGAAGCTGCTCGAAGGCGATCGGGTGACGCGCGGGCAAGTCATTTGCCGTATCGAGGACATCGACATTCGCAACGAGCTGCGCAAGGCCGAGGCGGATTTGCTGCAGGCGCAGGCCAACATGATGAACGCGAAGCGCACCATCGATCGCGATGAGCGCCTGTTCGCGCAGCACGTTATCGCGGCCAAGGATCGCGATGATGCGCGCACCGCCTACGATCAGGCAGTCGCATCGGTCGCGAGCAACAAGGCCAACGTCGATTTTTACAAGGATCAACTGAAAGACACCGCCATCGTGTCGCCGGTCGATGGAGTGGTCGTCAACAAGGCCCTCGAAGTCGGCGAATGGGTGACCCCGGGGACGCCGATCCTCACCATCGACGATCTGACGACGATCTGGGCGCGCGTCGATGTGCAGGAGACCGACCTCGGATCGATCTACGTCGGCAAGGCGGCGCAGGTGGTGCTACCGACCGACCCGCCGGTGACATTCAGTGGCCGCGTGATGGCGATTGGGCAGGAGGGCAACTTCGCGACCGAGCGCGATGTGCGCCGCGGCCGCCAGGATATCCGGACATTTTACGTCAAGGTGCAGGTGCTGCAGGCCGACGGCGAATTGAAACCCGGCATGACCGCGGAAGTATCGTTCGCGCGGCGTCAAGATGGAACCAAGCTCAGCCGCAATAACTACCAAAGACCTCTGTAAGCGCTTCGGCAGCTTCACCGCTGTCAAAGGTGTGAACTTCGAGGTTCAACGCGGCGAGGTCTTCGGCCTCCTCGGACCCAATGGCGCGGGCAAGACCACTCTCGTGCGAATGCTCACCACGCTGCTTCCTCCGACTTCAGGCGAAGCGCAAGTGGCAGGCGAAGATATCGCACGATATCCGACGCGCGTACGCAAGAAGATCGGCGTCATTCCACAAGCGATGACCTCCGATCTCGATCTCACCGGATGGGAAAATATCGACATTTATGGCGAGTTCTATGGAATGCCGCGCCGCCAGCGTCGCGAGCGCGCCGAGCGATTACTCGATATGGTGGGGATTCGCGACCGCGCGCAGGATCTCGTCGCGACGTATTCGGGTGGGATGCGCCGTCGCCTCGAAATCGCGCGCGGCCTGATTCATTCACCCGAGGTCCTGTTCCTCGATGAGCCGACTATCGGTCTCGATCCGCAAAGCCGCCTTGCCGTGCATGATTTGCTGGTGAAGCTGCGCGAAGAAAGCGAACTCACGATCTCGCTCACCACGCACTATATGGATGAGGCCGAATCGCTCTGCGACCGAATCGCGATCGTCGATCACGGCACTATCGTCGCGCTCGATACGCCGCAAGGATTGAAGGCCAGCATCAAGGGGAGCGATCGCATCGAGCTGGAGGTGAAGGGTCCCATTGATCAGATCGTCGCAATGCTGTCGGAGCTACCCGAAATCCACGACGTCAAACGCGACGGCGCCGATGGCAAGCTGACGATTCGCGCCAGCGACGGCGCGCATGCACTACCGCATCTCATCAGCCAGATCGACGCTATCAATGGCGAGGTGACCTCGATCAATTTACATCGCATCTCGCTCGAAGACGTTTTCATCGAGCTCACCGGGCGCTCCTTGCGCGATGAGCCGGCGCAGAAGGTCAGTCTGCTGGTGGGCGCCGGAATGCCGCAGCGGCGCTAAGATGCGTGAGGCGATGTCATCATGAATATGAAGATGTGGGCGATCATGCGGCGCGACCTGCTCAAGCTGTCGCGCAATCCGCTCACGCTGCTGTCGACCATCCTGATGCCGATTGTGTACCTCGTCATCATCGGCAATTCCTTCAACGGCAACCTGAAGCATCTTTCGATCGCGGTCATCAGCCAGGATCATGGCGACTACGGACGCCGCATGGTCGAGAAGCTGCAAGCGCTGGAGGCCGGCCCGAAGACCGTCACGCTTTCATATTTCAGCGATCTCGGCGAGGCGATCGATCAAGTGCGCAACGGGACTTACAAGGCCGCCGTCGTCATCCCGCCCGACTTCACCAAGAGTGTGCATGAGGGCCGCGTCGCGGAAATCGGCGTGTTCACCGACAACGTCGATACCGTCAGCTCGGCCACGCTGGAGGGCGTCCTCGATCAGGCGGCCGCGACGCTGGTCACCAACGAATACGTCACGGCGCGCGAGCCGAAGCTGAATCAAATCGTGTTGCGCCCGGCCGAGCTCTTCACCACCGTCGATTATGATCGCTCGCTGATTCCCGGCGTCATCGTGATGTCGCTGTTCATGGGCTCGCTGATGTCGGGCGTGTTCAACTGGGTGATGGACCGCTTCATGGGCGTGACCGAATGCTACCTGGTGACGCCCCTCTCGCGATGGGAAATCGCCGGTGGCATCCTCGCCAGCGGCGTGACGATCACCAGCATCGCCGCGATCATCGTGCTGTTCGTCGGCTTGCTCGTCACCGGCGCCACCATCGAGGGCGGCCTCCCTGCCCTGCTGACGATCATCGGCATCATTATAGTAGGGGCGACCGGCCTGCTCGCGATGACGTTTTCGGTGCTCGGCCGCGCGACGCATCCGCGGCTGGTGGGAACCTTCGCGGGCTTCCTGAATGTGATCCTGTTTTTTCCCAGCGGCGCGATTTATCCGATCGAGAGTTTTCCGGGATGGCTCCGCACCTTCGCGCGCTTCAACCCCGAGATGCATGCGGTCAGTGCGCTGAAATCGATCCTGTTCAAAGGCGCGGTGTTCGGCGCGGTACGCGCGGACCTGACCTTCCTGCTAGTGTTCACCGGCATCATGCTGGTACTCGCGAGCATGTCATTTAAACGCACGCTGTGAGCGTGCGATCGTAAACGCACGCTGTGATGGAGGATGTCCAATGCTGTACGAACTGCGAATTTATCATTCCATGCCCAACAAACTGCCCGCGCTGCTCAAGCGCTTCGAAATGGCCACTGTTGCGCTGTTCGAGAAGCATGGCTTCCGGCAAATCGGCTACTGGACGACCGCGATCGGCGAATCGAACGCGGACCTGCACTACATCCTCGCATGGGAATCGATGGAGGAGCGCGACCGCAAGTTTGCGGCCTTCGCGAAGGATCCCGACTGGATTGCGGCGCGCACCAAGAGCGAGGAAAACGGCCCGCTGATTTCCTCCTTCAGCAACAGCATCCTGACCCCGACGAAGTTCTCGGCGTTGAAGTAACGCAGGACAGGAATCGGCGGGTTTGCGCTGAACCTGGAGGCTCGTCGTGCTATCCTCTGAGTCGGACTCCTTTTGACATAGAGTCGAGCCGAGGAATGGCCCGCTTGCCATCCTGACAGTCATGCGCTACCTGTCCCGCGTTATCTGTTTGCCAGTAAACGCCGGGCGGGTTATTATCGATGATCAAGAGCTTTCGCACCAAGGAAACTCGGGCGATCTTCGATGGTGAACCGGTCCTCAAGTTTCAGAATATTGCCGGCGTGGCACGCCGCAAGCTCCGCTCGATCCATCAGGCACGGACGCTGCAAGATCTATCCTTGCCGGGCAATCGTCTTGAAGTGTTGAAAGGTGATCGAGTCGGGCAGCATAGCATCAGGATCAACGACCAATATCGGGTCTGTTTTGTTTGGGACAACGGAGACGCCCTCGAGGTTGAAATCGTCGATTACCATTGACGCGCAAGTGTCACCGACGCCGGGAGGATAAGAATGGCAAAGAAACAGAGGCTCCCGCCGGTCCATCCCGGCGAAGTCCTGCGCGAGGACTATTTGTTACCAACCGGCGTGACGGTAAATGCGCTCGCGCTAGCTCTTAGGGTGCCCGTGAGCCGGATGTATGAGATTGTAAATTGCAAGCGTGCGATCACCCCGGAAACCGCTCTGCGTCTCGCCCGCTATCTTGGGACCAGCGCAGAATTCTGGTTAGGCTTGCAAAGCGATTACGACCTGGAGAAGGCCCAGGAACAATTCGAGGAATGCATCGAGCGGGAAGTTCAGCCACGCGATCGCGCGGCGTAATAGCTATCGTTAATTTCTGAAAGACGCCTAGCGACTCGCCTCGGCGCATCGGGGGCAATCCTCCCCGCTGCGCTTGGCAGGTTCGGCACTAACCTCCAGGCGATCCTTTTTGACATCGCGCGGAGCCCGAAAGAGGGTACCGCGATATCTCCGAGAGCCGCAGCTCCTTCCTATTCCTCGTCCTCTCTGAGGCGGGCCATCACCGAGAGATCCTCCAGCGTGGTCACATCGCCGAGGGTCTCATCGCCCGCCGCGATCTGACGCAGCAACCGCCGCATGATCTTCCCACTGCGAGTCTTGGGTAGCGCATCGGTGAAACGGATCTCATCCGGCCGCGCGAGGGCGCCGATTTCTTTGACCACGTGACGCTTGAGGTCCTCGCGCAACTTGTCGTCGCCTTTGCGACCGCCTTCCAGCGTGACGAATGCCATCACGCCCTGCCCCTTCATCTCGTCGGGCTTGCCGACGCAGGCCGCTTCGGCCACCGCCTCATGCGAGACCAGCGCGCTCTCGATTTCCATCGTGCTGAGGCGATGCCCCGAGACGTTGATGACGTCGTCGACGCGCCCCATGATCCAGAAATAGCCGTCCTCATCGCGCCGCGCGCCGTCGCCGGTGAAGTACATGCCATCGATCTGGCTGAAGTAGGCCGATTTGTAACGCTCCGGATCGCGGAAGATGGTGCGCAGCATTCCGGGCCACGGCCGCTTGATCACGAGAAAGCCGCCCTGATTCGCCCCGACCGGCTTGCCTTCGCGCGTAACGATGTCGGCCGCGATACCTGGCAGCGGGCGCGTGGCCGAGCCGGGCTTGGTCGCGATTGCGCCCGGAACCGGGCTGATCATGATGCCGCCGGTTTCGGTCTGCCACCAGGTGTCAACGATCGGGCAGCGATCGCCGCCGATGACTTTGCGATACCACATCCAGGCTTCCGGATTGATCGGTTCACCGACCGAACCGAGCAGGCGCAGGCTCGAAAGGTCATGCTTCTTGACCCACGTATCGCCCCACTTCAGGAAGGTGCGAATCGCGGTCGGCGCGGTATAGAAAATCGATACGCGATACTTCTCGATGATCTGCCAGAAGCGATCGTTCTCGGGAAAGTTCGGCGCGCCCTCGTACATCACCACCGTCGCGCCGGCGGACAACGGGCCGTAGACGCTGTAGCTATGACCGGTCACCCACCCGATGTCAGCGGTGCACCAGTAGGTGTCGTCTTCCTTGAGATCGAAAACCCACTTCATCGTTTGGGTGACGTGAGTCAGATAACCGCCAGTCGTATGGAGCACGCCCTTGGGCTTGCCGGTCGTACCGGAGGTGTACAATGTGAACAGCGGATGCTCGGAATCGAGCTGCTCGGCGGGGTAATTCGCGCTCTGCGAGGGCACCAGCTCATCCCACCAGATATCGCGGCCTTTGCGCATCTCGACTTTCGCGCCGGTGCGCCGCACCACGAGGCATTTATGGACCGAGGCCGCGCGCTTGAGGGCCTCATCGACATTGCCCTTGAGGTCAACCTGGGTGCCGCGCCGCCATCCGGCGTCCGCGGTGATAACCAGCTTGGCTTCGGCGTCGTTGATGCGATCCGCGAGCGCCTCGGCCGAGAATCCTCCGAACACCACCGAATGAATCGCGCCGATGCGCGCGCACGCGAGCATCGCGATCGCGGCCTCGGGAATCAGCGGCATGTAGATGGCGACGCGATCGCCTTCCTTGATGCCGAGGCTTTTGAGCGCGTTGGCGGCGCGCCCGACTTCATCCGCGAGCATCTGATAGGTGAGGATGCGCGAGTCGCCGGGCTCGCCTTCCCAGATGAAAGCGACCTTGTTGCGGCGTCCGTCGGTCAGATGCCGATCGAGGCAATTGTAGGAGGCATTGATCTTGCCGCCGACAAACCATTTAGCAAACGGAAAATTCCATTCGAGGACTTTATCGTACGGCTTGAACCATGACAGTTGGTTACCGCATTCGGCCCAGAATTTTTCCGGGTCCTGCTCGGCGCGGCGGCACAACGCATCGTAGTCATCGAGACTCTTGATCGATGCGCGCTGGGAAAATTCGGCGGAAGGGGGAAACTTTCGCGCCTCGGTAAGTACAGACTCGATGTCGTGACCCTGAGAATCGGCCATGGCTAAATCCTTTCTTTAGATTCGTCCGCGCGCCTCGCGCGTTTTGAGACTCAAGTACAACGTCGCGGCGTCTCCAGTCTCGCGCCGATTCGATCGGATGTCACGCAGGCGCTCGAGAAGCTCGGGCTCGATGCTCGCGGCAAATTCCGCCGCCAGCTCGATCGCGCGCGCGGCCCAGCGCAGCACGATGCGGCCCTCCAGCCCGCCGAAATCGTCGAAGAACCACGCGCAACTGGTGAGCGAGGCCTGCGCGGCGCGCACCATCTCGAACAGCAGCATCAGGCGGTCACGATTGCGCTCATCGGCGACTTTGTGACGCGCGAAAAATTCCTCGGTCAGCGCCAGCGTCGGGTCATTGAGCACCCGCATCGACTCGCGCAGCAGCGCCGCATAGTTGGGCGACAGCGGCGGCGCGAAGCGATCGTAAATCGCGTTGGCGTGATCGCTCACGAAGTGCATCGCATCGAAGAGCGGCGTACGCCATTCCTGGCTGGTATTGGATTCCATCCGGCATCCGCAGTTGGAGCGCCATCGCTCGATGCCATGCGCACAGCTCCATGCGCTCGGATGGTCGATGACGAAGCTGCCCGCGCCCGGATGCGTCGCGAGGTAGTCGCTGAGATTGGTGATGACGATATCGTCGCGGCGTTGCAGCGTCATAATCATGCGTGCAAGCTCCGCCGCCCCGCTCTTCTTGTGATGCCCGAAGGTTTCGCCGTCGGTGGCGAGCAGGATCGCGCTGCCGGGTTCATGCTCGAGGGCAACCGCGGCGACGCGATCGGCGAATGCCATCCCATCCTGCATCGCATCGCCGAAGGATACGTCCCCCGATAGCGTGCGGTCGAAGCGGAAGACTGCGAGGCGAAGGTTGTCCCGTTGCCATATAAAGGGACCGGCGCTGCGATTATTGGCAGCGTCGCCACCGAAGTGACCTTGATCATTCGCCAGGATGGTGAACTTCAGACCCGCCTCAGCGAGTGATTGAATCGTCGCGTCATCGACGGCGCATTCCGGCAGCCACATGCCTTCGGGGCGATGCCCGTAGCGATAGACGAAATCCTCGATGCCCCAGGCGATTTGCAATTCGCGATCGCGCGGCGTGAGCAGTGGCAATATCGAATGGTTGTAGGATTGCGCGATCGCATTGCCATGACCACCGTGAGCGGCTGCACTGAGCTCGTCGCCACGGCGCATCGCGCGATAGGCGGGCTTGCCGTGGCGCTCCAACCACGCGGCCAGGGTCGGCCCGAAATCGAAATTTAGTGATTCATAGTTGTTGCGGACATGAACGACAGTCCCTTCCATCGTGTGGGCATGTGCGTTGGCGGTGTAGCATTCGCTCAGGATGCGCTCGTTCCAATTGGGGAAGGGCGCGGCACTTGGCTCCGGAGCGATGAGGCCGGTCCATGGGCTCTCGCGCGGAGGCTGATAGAAGTGACCGTGAATGATAACGTAGCGTTGCTCAGCCATCTTATTGTTATTTTAAGCTTCCCACGAGACGCTGAAAAGCATCATAGTGGAACATCCCCCTCAGTGACGATGTTTCCTTTTGGCGCAATTCGTCAAACTTATCAAGAAAAAGCGGTGGATAAGCAGGCTTAATGAAAATGGCCGCCGGAAATGTTCGCTCCGGCGGCCCTTCGGCATAACAGGGCGTGAGGCTCTGTAAACTACAATAGAGTATAAAATCAGTTGCAGGCCGCCGCGAAGGATCCCTTGATCGCCGCCTCGCCCTTCTGATTCACCACCTCGAGGTCGCCCTCGACGATTTTCTCGCCGTTCTTCTCGGTCTTGTTGGTGACCTTGCCGCGGCAGGTGACGACATCGCCGGGCCATACGCGGGTCGCGAAGCGCACCTTGAAGCGGCGCACCTGCCCGATGCCGACGAAGTCCGTCAGCGCCTTCGACAGCAGTCCCGCAGTAAACATCCCTTGCGCAAAGACGGTCGGGATTCCGGCCGCCTCGACGAAGGTCTGATCATAATGAAGCGGAACGAAGTCGCCCGACGCGCCGGCATAGCGCACGAAATCGGGACGAGTAACGCCCTCGACCACGAACGCGGGAATCGTATCGCCTACTTTGACGGAATCGTATTTCAATTTTGCTGGCATAATTTTATCCTCGCAGGGCCGCCGCGGCCCGCATCTGATGTCTGCTTTCCTACTCTGTGCCTCAGTGCCTCTGTGGTTTTGCAGGAATCTTTACGCCTTGACCGCCTGGCCGGTTTCGATGAGCGTCGAGCGCGCGATCGCGACCTTCTCGTTTTTCTGATTGGTGTATTCGGTCTCCATCAGCAGCATGGTCATCTTGCCGCCGCGTCCGCCTTCCTTCTCGATGATGTCGGCGACCTTCGACACGCCGGTCAGCGTATCGCCGACCAGGATCGGTTTCAGCAGCTCGAATTCCTGCTCGCCATGAAGGATGCGCCGCAGATCGAAGCCGCCCATGCCGGGGCTGGAATCGGCGTCCTGCCAAAACGCGGAGGTCTGCAGGAAAGTGACGGGCACGGGAATCCCGCCGCATTCTTTTTTGGCGAGTTCGGGATCGAGATAGAGCGGATTGGGGTCCTTGATGGCGCGGGCGAACTCGCGCACCTTGCTCCATTCGATGGGCATTGTGAAGGGCTTGCTGGTTTTGCCGATAACGCTACGGTCGGCCATCGTGTATGAACCTCGCTACGAGCGATTTGCCTTAAAGATGATGCGTTACCATGATGAAGAGGCATCGGACAAGCGCCACTTGAAATCACAAATCGTGATTTCAAGCTGGGGAAGATGCTTGCGCGTTCTACAAATGCCATCGCGCCGTGTATGCCTGACAGATTCTCGTCAGCATGGTCTGGTACTCGAAGTCGATGTCGATCCCTAAATTGTTTTCTCTAGCCACGAACGGCGGATTCACATTGTCGATAAAGACTGGGACCAGCAAAACAAAGTCATATCCTACCACATGCGAGTGACCTGGTTTTCGCGTGGGCAGGCTTTGAAACTTCCTAAGAGTGATTGCAGGGTCGTTGGCTCTATTTTTGCTGATGGCCTTTCGGAAGTCTGTCCATAATCGAGCATCTCCCAACGAGAGCCGCGGCTTGATTCTTGTCTCGAATCTTCGCGCTGTGACGTCGGGTTTAATCTTGTCTGGAACATTGAGGACTCTCTGCGCAACACCGATCATCACCGTCGCAACGAGCACCGCTTCTTCTCTGGCTGCGTGCACGGCCTTCATTACTTCTCGCAGATCCTGAAAACGGGTCGTCCGGTTTCGATGCGCAGTAACTACGGACTTATTCTCTAAACAGATTCGAACCTTTGCCAGATCCGGCAATTCCGGATCGTCGTCACGAGCGCCGCCAATCAAAAGGTCCAATTCCCTCTCATGTTGCCCCGGTGTTGGTTTATTGAGCCAATACCTGATCTGCCCAGTAGCGAAGTCGCTACGGAGCGGCTCGCAGGTGCTCGTAAGGTCCTGCAAAATTCCTAAGCTGAGAGTGTCGGAATGTTCTTCTTTGCGGTGATTGTGAAATCCCCTCTCCTTGATCTCGTCGACTACTAAATCGAACGGCGTGGTCATCGCCCGAACTGGAGTTGCCGGGTTCGAACATCCTCTCGGCGTAGTTTTACCGCACGTTTTGCGCTGTGCTTTGCGGTCACTCTTTGGCCTACGGAGAATCTGGCCGGTAGCGGAATGCGTTTCAGCACATGGCTCTGGAGCCTGAGGAACCCATTCGCCACGCGCTGGCAGTGGGAATCTAACCAACGCTCTACCGCCTCAGAGTTCAGATGTTCGCAGAGGCTCTCGATTTGAGAGGCGTGTCTCGGCACGATGTAATATACAGAATGTCGCGGAACGAGTTTGCCTTCCCAATCGATCCAGAATTTGGGCCGTTCAGTAATGTCTTTGCAGAGAATCTTTGGCTGCAGGATGTCGCGCAACGGTGGAGTCTCGTGGAATGCGTACCATGGCTTTCGGCGGACGCAGGTTCGTTGCTCTAACCTCGAACGAATTGCCGGTTGCGAGAGGTATGCCCTCAATTGTCCCAATCTGTTTTCGGGTATGAGGCGGCCGTCAAGATCGTAGGGAATCAGCATCAGCTTCCCGAAACTCAAGCTCTCATTGGAGTCGCCCATCTCCCGACCGGCAATCGTCGGATACGCAAATCGGCGAAGATCGGGTTCAACGGCTTCGAGGACTTTGACAAAAACCTCATCAGCTCCCGTCGCAACTCCGCAACTTATACGGACACAGACTTCTTCCAGAGTCGGGCCCGGCGAATGGGATTCCTGGCCCATAATGGCGGGTAGCCAGGTCGAGCCGTCCGAAGGGGGAACGATTCTCACTCTGGTGCCGTTGCGCAAAAACACCGATGCGAAACCGCGGCTTGCCTGATTCGAGATGGTGGTGATTGTGGGATAGGTAACAAGGTCGTCGAAAGTCTCTTCATTTATTAGCTGGATTTCTTCGACGTTCTTGCCCGCAAGTATCTTCCTCAGAGGCTGTGCTGTCTCGACGTAGAGGAACTTCTCTGGGGTTATAAACACAATTCGGCCATCGGGCTTGAGCAGCCTTAGCGCTTGCTCAAAAAACAGCAGATACAGATCAAATCTTCCGATCGCCGTTTTGAACCGTTCGCGGTAATCGCCCTTTTCCTTTTCAGACAACTCAGTGATTGGAACGTACGGCGGATTGCCGACAATAAAGTCGTGACTTCCAAGCTGCTGGTCCCGCAAAAAATCCGATTGCCTGATCTCGACCGAAGAGAACTTTGCGAATCGCGCTCGCGCGACCGCTACATGCTTCGGGTTCGATTCAATTCCGACGATGCGAGGGATGCTCGATTGGTTCCTGATGCACCAACGCAGGATCCCTTCAATGAACTCGCCTTCCCCACATCCGGGATCGAGAATGAGCGCGTCGGCAGCAGGGCGGCGCTTATGGAAAAGACGGTCGACCATCCGGTCTACCGTCTCTTTCGGCGTTGGAACAAAACCCTTCACGCATCCTCCCTGCAAACACCGCCTCGTCACCGCTATTTATCCCCGACGTGAAGGCTCCGTGCAAATGCGAGAGCTTCTCGAGACAAGCGGCAAAAGAGCCTACAATTTTGCCAAATCAAGTTTGACTCCGAAAGCTCGCAGCGTCCACTCATTGTCGGGGTCGCACGAAATTCCCGCCAGGAGCATCCGACATGAAGCACATAGTAGAGCTATCGAGTGAAGAGTACGGGGTAGAACTCTTCCGCTACGATTCGCGTAGGGAGGCCCTCGCGGGCATCGCGCGGTTGGCGGCGGATTGTGCGCGACAGCAGGATGGCGTAGCACGCCGTATCGCGCTCGTTACCGGAGAAACACCATATACCGTTGAAGTGGAGGCCAAATTGGGCGCATTTCTTTGTCCGAAATGTGGAAGCGACGATATCTGTGAACTCACCCTTTGCGTCATCATTCGTCGAGTGGAAAGCTGGAACCCGGACGGCACGCCCGACGAATACGTGGCATCCGACATCGATTGGGACTCGGATATGCCCTACGACATGCTCGACGGGCCGCAGAGGACCGAGCATCGTCCGACCTTCGAGTGCACCAAATGCACGGCGCAATTCCACATTCCAAATGAGCCGAGCACTTCTTAGGCGCCGCGTCGCCACGATCTCGCCGTGCGGTGGCCGATCGGTCTGCCGATATGAGCAAACCAAGCAATTCCCATTGGGGCTCGACCTTGAATGACTTCTTGGACGAAGAAGGATTCCATCAGGAGGTAACCACCGCGGCCATCAAGAGCGTAATCGCGCTGCAGCTCAGCCGGGAAATGAAGCGGAAACGCATCACCAAGAAACGCCTCGCCGAACTTATGCGCACCAGTCGCGCCGAGGTCGACCGAATCCTCGATCCCGACAAAGGCAATGTCACTATCGAGACTCTGCAGCGGGCGGCGGCTCTAATGGGGCGTCAACTCCGCTTCGAGCTCGTGTGAGTTTGCCTCACTGGCTCAACCTCTTACCCAATCGCGCGAGGACCCACACCGCCGTCCACGATGAGGAGCGCGCCGGTCACATAGCTCGCCGCTTCCGAGGCCAGGAAGATGCACGGATACGCAATCTCCTCGACACGGCCGAAGCGGCCCAGCGCGCGCGAATCCGCGACTGCTTTCTTCACTGTCGGGTTCGGCCACACGCGAGGCGCCGCGCCCTCGGTATCGATGGGTCCCGGCGCGATGCAGTTCACCCGGATGCCGTGCGCGCCCCATTCGCCGGCGTGCGAGATGGTCAGGTTGACCACCCCGGCTTTCGCCGCGCCATAGGGCAGCATCGTGGTCGAGCCGTGCACGCCAGCCGTCGATGAGATGTTGATGATCGATCCGCCGCCGCCCTGCTTGATGAGCTGACGCGCCATCGCCTTGGAGCAGAAAAAAGTGCCGTCGAGGTTGATGCCGATGACCGCGCGCCATCCGTTGGGCGAGAGGTTGAAGGTGGGCGTGGTGATGCTGGCGCCGTGATTGTTGATGAGACAATCGACGCGGCCGAAATGCTTCACCGCAGTCTCAACCATCGCATCGCATTGGTCGGCTTGGCGCACGTCGACAGTGGTGAATTCGCAGGTGCCGCCATCCTTACGGATGTCATCGCGAACCTTGGTGAGATTTTCCACGTTGCGGCTTGCGATGAGCACCTTGGAGCCACGCGCGGCGAATTCCTTGGCGATCGATTCGCCTATACCGGTTCCACCGCCAGTTACGATCGTCACCTTGCCGTCCACGCTGAATATGTCTTTGGCGTTTGCCACGATGAGCCTTCCTCCCGATTATCGCGATTATCGCCGACCGCGATGCACCGCCAGCGGGCACATCGCTCCTGATCAAATGCGATGATTGACAGCCATCTTTAGCAGAGGCGTGGCAGGCTTTTACAGCACCGCGAGCGAGCGGTTCGGCTCGCGGTGCGATGGCGGAGAGTTTCGGCTATTCGGCGACCGCCTGTCGCGCCACGATCCGCTGATGGCCTCGGCGTTGGCTCAGGTGCCGCGCGCGAGGCGTGATCTTCAGGCGCAAATGAGGCGTGGCGCTGGTTTCTGCTTCGCGGCAGACATTATGCTTCCACAGGATGAGGCGGCGGCGCAGCACGCCGGCGTTGATGCCGAGGGCCTCGCATACGGTTTCGAAGCTGAAGGCATGCGGTCTGGGTCGCGCCGCCATCATGATCCAGCGCTCGGCGTCGATGTAGAGGAGGCGCTTGCGGGTGGCGCGCGAGGTCGCCCCCTGCTGAAAAACGTTGATGGCGTCGGCGAGCAGGGCCAGCATCAGGCGCTGCTCGGCAGTCAGGCGATGGCCCGCGGAGACATCGAAATATTGCGATGGGAGAATTTGATGGAGACCGACCAGATTCTCCATGATCACATCCGGAGTGGAATGGACTTCAGACATTGCGCCCCCCTTCTGCGGCCGCATTGAAAGATGAGTTTCCTGATCCGCCTGACGCACCGGTTCCGCCCTCGCTTGCGCGCATGACCGAATAACCGCGCAGCAATCGAAAAGGTTCCTGAGCGCGAAAAACTGTGCGCCGCGAAATGTCAGGATTCTTGCGTTATTAAATACGGACGAGGGAGCAGGTCAGATTGTTCAATCGTCGCGAAAAGAGACGGAGAGGTGCCGATAGAGAGCTATAGCGACAGCATCGCCACCAAATCCGTAAGCTCCGTATCGAGCGTGCGCGATTTTTCCGGAACTTCCGGCAGCGGCACAAAAGAAATTTCTCCGCGCAGCTCGGCAATCAGCGACGACGGCCGCCCATCGACGATCGCCTTGACCGCACCGGCGCCCATCCGACTCGCGAGCAACCGGTCCCGTGCGGTTGGAGATCCGCCGCGCTGGATGTGGCCCAGCACCACCACCCGAGCCGAGCCACCGAGGCGTCCATTGACGGCATTGCAAAGCTTGACCGCACCGCCGGTTCGCGGCCCTTCAGAGACAACTACGATCGACGAGCGCTTGCCGCGCGCCTGGCTCTCCTCGATGCGTAAGATGAGGTCCTCCACATCGACCGGCGTTTCCGGGATGACCACCGCTTCGGCGCCGCCGGCGATCGCAACCGCGAGCGCGATGAAGCCCGAGTCACGTCCCATCACCTCGACGAAAAACAACCGCTCGTAGGCGAAGGCGGTATCGCGAATGCGATCGATCGCCTCTAACGCGGTGTTTACCGCGGTGTCGAAACCGATGGAAAAATCGGTCCCGGGCACGTCGTTATCGATGGAGCCCGGAATGACCATCACCTTGATGTCGCTTTCCTCGGCCAGCGCGCGCGCCCCCTGCAGGCTTCCGTCGCCACCGATCACCACCAGGCCGCCGATGCCGTGATAGCGAAGATTCTCAATCGCATGAGCGCGCCCGGAAGGAGTACGGAACTGATCCGAACGCGAAGTTTCCAGGATAGTTCCGCCGCGCTGAATGATATTGGCGACGGCGCGGCTCGGGAGCGGAGTGAATTTACCATGAAAAAGGCCTTCATACGCGCGCTGGACGCCGAAGACCTCCATCCCGGCGGCGGCCGCCACCCGCACCACGCTGCGAACCGCGGCGTTCATCCCGGGCGCATCGCCACCCGAGGTAAGCACGGCGATTTTGCGCGGATGCGCCGGGCCCCGTCGCGCGGTTTGAGGCTGTGCCTGAGGTGGCTGTTCGGGTTTGGTTTCTTCTTGCATCGTCACGCGGATTTCCTCGGCCATCGAAACTTCCTGCGACTTCGGACAACTGCTTCAACAGAGGCTAACATTCGCCGAAAGTTGTAGGAAATCGCGCGCCGGCGCGTACGGCGCAATTTCGCCGCTTCAGTTGCCGCGCTCCGCCGGCGGGACCGACGACTCCGGCACGAATTGCACGCGCTGGCCGACAAAGATCGCATCGAAGGTCAAGTCCGCCTGCGCGGCCCCGACGGTGACCACGATCGTGTACTTCCCCGGCCGCGGCACGCCGAAGCTCACATTCCACGCCACCGGGACCTTGACCGGGAGCCCTTGCGGAAGATCGGGCGCGAGCTGGCCGGTTTCGATTTGCCCGTTGAGCTCGGGCACCACCGGCACCCCGGCCTCATCGGCGATAACGATTTTCAGCGGATACCGGCTGCCGATTTCATTGGCCGAAAATCCCAGCCCG
Organism: uncultured delta proteobacterium; assembly: GCA_963761255.1. Taxonomy (GTDB): domain Bacteria; phylum Desulfobacterota; class Binatia; order Binatales; family Binataceae; genus DATGKG01. Next base: position 1,102,572 of record CAVXGH010000002.1, on the reverse strand, counting down.
ACCGCTACCGCGAGTTGCACCGGCGCCGGATAGTTGGCGCTTCGATAGACGTTCCATCCTCCGCCCAGAATGAAGATTTTTCCACCCACGGCCTGCGCCGCGTCCGCGAGAACAGCATAGTCGATTTTCATGCTCCGACCTCGGTCCTGGTATAGCGTGTCCAGCAGCCATTGTGGCCTGATGTGCGACCGGATGGGAACGGAGGAGATACAGCGGCCAAGTCATCACCTGCGATGCCTAATCGTAACGCCCACAACGCTTCGCTTCACATCGAAGAAAGCAACGAGCAGGAAAACGTTCCGCTGGAAATTTTCCAGCGCATCAATCGCAACATCCGGCAAGAAAGCGGTATCGATTACAACCTCGGGATGAAAACGCCGATCATGATGCATCGGCCGGGATTGACCAACGTACAAGCTCGCGTGAGCGACGCGGTCGCGCTGCTGTTTCCTCCGGTTGATACGCCTGAGAAGGAACAACTCTTCCAGGCGATGTGCAGCGAGGGGTTGGGCTATCAACCTACCGAGGCTGCGGATCTCGAGCGCTGGCGCGATTGGATGACCTCGCATGGGGTGTCAGTCGAGCTTGCAGAGAAGGAGATAGCGCGTGAACTAGGCCGCGACTTCCTGCACCATGGGCGGAACTACCGTACCGTCGCTCCGTGCCTGTTCACCTTCAGCTTCGGAAGAGTTGAGACATAGCCCCGCAATCTGTTCCATTTCGGAAATTCCGATCGCGCTCAGTTAGCACCCAGGCGCGAGAGGGCGGTCTTCGCCTCCCGGATGCTCTGCGTATCCGAATCCGTCGAAGCTGCCGCCTGCCGATAGAATCGAATCGCTGATTCGCGATTGTTCATCGCCTCATCCGTGCGCGCGAGGTTGACGGCGGCCTTGGAACTGCCGGGACAGGCGGTCAGGGCATCCTGATAATATCCGAGCGCCTTGGCCATGTTGCCCGCCGCGTATGCGTCACCAGCGCGCCGCGTCGCAGTGGCCTCAACCTTCTTGTCGCATCCCGAAGGTTGGACTGAAGTCGACGGCAGCGGCGGTGCCGCGCCCTGATTCGCCTGCAGCATCGCAATCTGCTGCTGGGTCTGCTCGATGAGCGCCTGATTCGCTTCGACCTGGCGCCGATTGGCCTCGATCGCCTCGTTGCCGCATCCGACGGTGAGCAGAAGCGGCAGTAGCAAGGTAAAAATGGATGCCTTGAACCCGCCACTCGTCGTCTTGTTCATTGACCGTAACGATTGTGATTGATTGTGCATTTCAAGTAGACAAATATCGCCGAGAGCGGAATCATGCGCAATCGGTACTCGACTCTGCTCGATTCGCCCATAGCCTTATCACGGGGAGGAAATATGCACCGTCATAGCCGCAAACTTGGAATTGTCTTTGGAGGCATCCTTGCGCTTGCGATGATGATCCTGAGCGGGGCCGCATCTGGATTGTGTGACGAGGCGGTCCAGTGCAATGAAGCGCGTCCGCCCACCGCCGATGACGCGGTGAAGGCCCTCGCCGCCGGCAATGACCGCTGGATCTCGGGCAAGGTCAGGCATCCGGGGCGGGATTTCGCACGTCGCGAGTGCGTTTCGAAGGAAGGCCAAACCCCATTCGCCGCCATCGTGTCGTGTTCCGATTCGCGAGTGCCCACGGAATTGATCTTCGATGAAGGTGTCGGCGACCTCTTCATTGTCAGGGTGGCGGGCAACAGCGTCGACAAAATCGGGGAACAGAGCCTCGCTTATTCGACGGAGCATCTCGGAGTCGAAACAATCCTGGTGTTAGGACATCAGAAGTGCGGCGCCGTGAAAGCTGCCGTCGAGGCATATCCCAAGCCGACGGCCAAGTTCCTCGCATTCATATACAACGCCATCGCCAAGGCCAAAGATGTCATCCACTCTCGCGGCGGCAATCCGGATGACAAGGATGAGCTGACCAAAGAGTCAACCGACCAGCACGTCATCCTGCAAGTGAAGTATCTGCGCGGAATCGAACCTTTCAAAGGAATGGTCGAGGGCGGCAAGCTTAAGATCGTCGGCGGCCGCTACGACCTCGATACCGGCCACGTCACGATGCTGATTCAGTAAACGACAGCGGGACCATGGTGGCTATTTGGTCCAGGACCAGCCATCCCAGGTCGGCGATACTCCGAGCGTAAGGGACGCGACCACGCGATAGGCCCCGGGCGGTCCGTAGTTCATGTGCTCGCAGTACTCGAAGGCAATGTGGCTTCTGCCGAAGGCGAGCACCTCACTGCGCAAGCTTGAAAGTTGCGGCATCGTCAATAAGTCAAACGCCAGTCCATAGCTCCGTTCATGATGTAAGTTCGCGGTCGGTCCGTAAAATTGCACCGGGACGAATTCGTTCTCGGCCAATTTCGGCGCACGATCCGAATAGAACAAATCGACGCTTGCTTTGGTCAGATTCGAAAACCAATGTCCGGGTTGGAGGTCGATCTGGCTGGCATTGGGACCCAGTGGATCATCCATCAGGCGATCGCTGTACGCCCAATAAAGTCCATCGCTATGCGTCTGGTAGGTGGGCTCGTTGATCTTCCATTCGAGGCGAAGATCGTTGCGGCCATCTTCGGTAAGGCGCGGGAGGTAGTATCCGCCCTGGTATGACACGGCGAGAAACGGCAACGCTCCGCCGATCAGTTTTACTTCGCCACTGAGGTTATCCTCGCCCAGGATATCTACCCATAGGACCGAATCACGGAAACGGGGAAATCGAAATTTCAGGAAGACGCCGCCCTGCGAATTGGTGTTTCCGCTGGTCGTGCTTCCGGTGTTGAACCCGCTGGCACGTCCAAGGAAGCCCAGCGTGGAATAACTGTTGTTGCCCTCGCCGCCAAACATGATGGTATGCATCAGGCCCCATTCGAAATTCGGCAGCGTCCTGAAACTCACGATTTGCCCATCGATCCAGGGCCGCGCGAAGGTCGCGATAGGGCTGGTCGGGCTTTCTCTCGAAGGCACTCTGCCCGCATCCAGGCGGCCGAAGAAAAACTGTACTCGAACTTGTCCCAGGTAACGCAAAAAGTACGGCAGCATCTTCGGATGAACGGTTTGTAAGCGAAAGCCCGGAATTGGATCGGCGTTGTTACTCTGCGACAGCGTCGAAAAATGCCCCGGGCCCCACCACACTTCCTCCTGCCCGAATGAGAGCGCCCAGTTTCCCAAATCGGCCACTGCTTCCGCGCCGATCGGGCGCACCCTATCGGTGTTGGCCGGATCATGCCCCATCGGACCCGCCACCGCTGCCTCGCCGTATGCGGTAAGAAATCCGCCGAAGCCGCCCCATGCACTCCATCGCGCCACCTCGTTGCTGCCGGGCGCCGTCGCGATCCCGTCGTTGTTGGGAAGCAAAGGCGTGCCCTCGTCCGCGCTCAGCATGTTTCCGGCGGCGCCCCGCCAATAGCGCTCTGGGCCAGTGGAATAAATGTACTGCACCTCGGCGCGCTGCAATGGATGGAGGACCGCAGTGGGAGGATTGTTCTCGTTGTTGGCCTGGAGCAGCGCAACTTCCTCGTGCAGTTCATCGCGCAAGTTGCGCACGATCTCGCGCGCGATAGCGTCCGGTTGTTGTGCCTCGTTGAGGCTATCCTGCGCCTCGATGGTAAGGCGGGCGGCCTCGATGCGGCTGATCGGCTTTATCTCATCGATGTAGTCGGGGGTGTAGCCGAGCGAGTCGAGCGTATCGAGCTCATCGTAAATCGGACTGTCGAGCGGGATGTAAACGACATAGGTGGATGCTCGTGCCGAACGCGCCATCGCGAGAACGAGTACCGATACGAACAGCACCCGCGCGAAGGCAGGGACCCATCCATCGCAGCTTTTGGAATTCAACAACACCACAACCCCCGATGATTCAGCCGCTGCATTTTTCCTCTTCGATCTGGGGGCAGGAACCAAACTGACCGCGCGGGGAACAACCTCCGAATGGCGCCGCACTGGCGTCACGGATGCGGTCAGACCCGGACCGCCGGTACTCTAAGGGCTGGATTTTGTAATGTCAATTCAATGCGATCAGTCTCTGTGCAGCTTCGCTTTGCCAATCGGATCCGGCGAAAGCTCCTTGCGCGGACATTATTTCGATGATACTAGAAATGTAGTAATGAATAGGCACGTTGAGCAATTCAGTGCACTCGGACAGGAGGATCGCCTGCGGATTTTCCGCCTCCTGGTCCGTGCCGGACTGCAGGGCAAATGTGTCGACGAGATCAAGCGCGCACTCAAGATGCCGGGCTCGACGCTTTCCCATCACCTCGACAGCTTGACCCGCTCGGGATTGTGCACCGCACAGCGGTCGGGACGTTTCATCTATTACGCGGTGAACTGGCGCGAAACCTCGAACCTGATTCGCTTCCTGACCGAAGATTGTTGCGCCGATATGTATACCCAGTTGGTCCCTTCCGGAGTGAACATTTGCGGCGACGCCCGCGACCGCTGCTGCGCCGAAGATAAACCGGCAAACTCGAACAGCATTCGGCGTACAGCAAAAGCACAAGGAGTCAAACGACATGGATAATGAGTCCTCGATCAAAGAACAGGTGCGCGAGAACTACGCGCGCGAAGCGCGCCGCGTCACCGAAGGCACCAAGGCCTCGTGCTGTGGAGGTGCGCAGCCCAACTACGATGCGATCACCTCCAAACTATACGCCGACAACGAGAAGTGCTCGCTCCCAGCCGAGGCAGTGGCGGCTTCGCTCGGATGTGGCAATCCGACTGCGCTTGCAGAATTGAAGCCGGGCGAGGTCGTGCTCGACCTCGGCTCGGGCGGTGGAATCGATGTCTTACTGTCGGCACGCCGCGTCGGTCCTACCGGGAAAGCATACGGCTTGGATATGACCGATGAGATGCTGGCGCTCGCGCGCGAGAATCAGCGCAAAGCGGGCGCGCAGAATGTCGAGTTCCTGAAGGGTGATATCGAAAACATTCCACTGCCCGACCACAGCGTTGATGTGATCATTTCGAATTGCGTAATCAATATCTCTGCTGACAAGGACCGGGTTCTCGACCAGGCATTTCGGGTTTTGAGACCCGGCGGGCGGCTTGCCGTTTCGGACATCGTGGTGCGCGGCGAGATGCCGGCCGAGATACGAAGCCGTGCCGACCTCTGGTCGTTATGCGTTTCCGGAGCGCTGGAGGAACGAGAATACCGCTCCAAATTGATCAAGGCGGGATTTGAGCAGGTCGATGTCGAACCAACTCGTATCTACACGTCCTCCGACGCGCAAAGTCTTCTCGCCGGAAACCCCGACGCGGCAGCGATCGCCGAGAAGGTCGACGGCAAGTTCATGAGCGCCTTTGTTCGCGCACGCAAGCCTCGGAGCTGACCGAGAGTAACCATGGACACCATTCCGAATTTGCCGATTCGCAGCCGCGCCGCATGGCTTGGCGAAGACCAACGCATACGCACCGACTGGATTCATGTCCTGTCGGAAGGCGAGAAAGCTGAACTCGATGGCGCCATCGCTGCGTATCGGCGCCATGGCGGCTCATTGCAAGAAGTACGTGCAGAACAATATCCGCTGCCGCTGCTCGCGCCCGCGATTGATTCTTGGATGCGCGAGCTCGACGACGGGCGTGGATTTCTCCTGGTCAGAGGATTTCCCGCGGATAAATATTCGGAAAGCGAAGCCGCGTTCGCGTACTGGCTCATCGGGCTTCATATGGGGCACCCCGTTCCGCAGAATCGCAACGGCGACATTCTCGGACACGTCCGTGACGACGGCGCCGATCCCAAGCAGGCGGGAATCCGCCTCTATCGCACGCGGGTGAGACTCGATTTCCACACCGACGGCGCTGACATCATCGGTCTGCTCTGCCTCAGAAGAGCGAAGGCTGGAGGGCTAAGCCGCATCGCAAGTTCAGTGTCGGTCTTCAACGAACTGATGCGTGTGCGTCCCGACCTCGTACCGCTGCTCTTTCAGGGCTTCTACTGGGATCGCGAAGCTGACGCCGGACCGGGCGAAGCGCCGTATTTCAGTTTTCCGATTTGCCGTTATGAAAACGGACGACTGGGCACCTTGTACATCGGCTGGTATATCCGCAACGCGCAACGTTTTGCGGACGTACCGCGCCTGACCTCGGCACAGAGCGAGTTGCTCGACTTGATCGATTCGATCGCGAACAATCCGGCATTTTATCTCGATATGGACTTCGAACCCGGCGACATGCAGTTCCTCAAGAATGCCGTCATCCTGCACGCTCGCACCGAATATGAGGATTGGCCGGAACCCGAACGCAAGCGCCACCTGCTACGTCTATGGCTGACGAATTTCGCATTTAAGGATGGCGACTCCCGCATCCGCGAGGGCATCCGCAGCAATCGCGCGTGAAAGAAAAGGCCCGAGCATCGAGGCTCGGGCCTTTGCGTTTGCGCTATCGAGATCCTTGGTGTCGGCCGTTGGCCTCTCACTCAGGATGAAACTCGACGATGTCGAGGTTCAATTGACAGTCCAGGTGTCGCCGCCGTTGAGCAGCTTCTGAGGATCGCCTTTACCCTTCGCGATAGCCTCGGTTACCTGATTGTTCATCGCCGAGTCGTAGGTCGCACGCGAGGTCGAATAGAACACCCCGAGCGGAACCGGCATCGGCGGCTCGAAGTTGCCGAGCATGAACGCCAGCGCGAGGTTGGTCTCGTCATGCACCACGATGCTCTCGAGGTCCTTGCCGTCGGTGCCGACGCTCACGATCTCGGGGCGCATCCCGTTCATGCGGATGCCCTTGTCGCGATTCTTGCCGAAGATGAGCGGCTTGCCGTGCTCGAGGATCAACTGGTGCTCGGCCTTGATGCCCTTGTCGCTGACATCATTGAATGCGCCATCGTTGAAGATGTTGCAATTCTGGAGAATTTCGACGAACGATGCGCCGCGATGATCGTGTGCGCGCTTCAAAGTGGTGCCGAGATGCTTCTGCTCGACGTCGACCGAACGCGCGACGAACGTGGCATGCGCGCCCAGCGCCACCGTGATCGGGTTGAAGGGAAAATCCACTGAGCCCATCGGCGTGGACTTGGTGACTTTGCCGATTTCGGAGGTCGGGGAATACTGGCCCTTGGTCAAGCCATAGATCTTGTTGTTGAAGAGCAGGATCTTGAGGTCGACGTTGCGGCGCAGGCAGTGGATGAGATGGTTGCCGCCGATCGACAAACCGTCGCCATCACCGGTGACGACCCACACATCGAGGTCAGGGCGCGAGACCTTCAGGCCGGTCGCAATTGCCGGCGCGCGTCCGTGGATGGTGTGAAAGCCATAGGTGTTCATGTAATAGGGGAAGCGGCTGGAGCATCCGATGCCCGAAATGAAGACCGTGTTCTCAGGTGCGATGCCGAATTCCGGCATCTGCTTTTGCACCTGGGCCAGGATCGCGTAGTCGCCGCATCCGGGGCACCAGCGCACTTCCTGGTCGGTAACGAAATCCTTACGCGTAAGCGCGGTTGCCATGTTTACTTTTCCTCCAGTGCGCGCGAAATCCGGCTGACGAGTTCCGCTACCTTGAACGGCCGTCCCTGGATCTTGTTGATGCCGATGGCGGGGATCAGATAATCGGCGCGCACCATCTTCAGCAGCTGTCCCATGTTCATTTCCGCAATCAGCACCTTCTTGAAGCTGCGGAGCTTGTCCGGAAGGTCGGCAGGAAGCGGATTCAGATAGCGCAGATGGATATGCGAAACCTTCTTGCCCTTCGCGCGGCTTTGCTTGACCGCCTCGCGAATCGGACCGAAGGTCGAACCCCATCCGAGCATCACGATGTCGCCACCATCCGCATCACCGAAAATCTCGATGGGCGGAATCTCGCGCGTGATGCCGGCGATCTTGCGCGCGCGCATCCGGATCATCAGCTCGTGGTTCGAGGGCGAATACGAAATGTTGCCCGTCAGATGCTCGCCGGTGATCCCACCGATACGATGCTGCAGGCCCGGCGTTCCGGGAATTGCCCATGGACGCGAGAGCGTTTCGTCATCGCGCGCGTAGGGCTGGAACTCCTGTCCCTCGACGTGCTGGGCGAATTCAACCTTGATTTCCGGCAGCTTTGAGGCGTCGGGAACCAGCCATGGCTCGGCGCCATTGGCGAGCTGACCGTCGGTGAGCAGGATGACCGGGGTCATGTACTTGACCGCAATGCGAATCGCCTCGTAGGCCGCCATGAAGCAATCGCCGGGCGTCGACGCCGCGATGATCGGAACCGGCGACTCGCCATGACGGCCATACATCGATTGGAGCAGATCGGTCTGCTCCGGCTTGGTCGGCATTCCGGTCGAAGGACCCGCGCGCTGCACGTCGCAAATGACGATCGGCAGCTCGGTCTTGACCGCGAGACCAACCGCCTCGGCTTTCAGATTCATTCCAGGGCCGGAAGTCGAGGTGATAGCAATCGCGCCACCGAAAGCGGCGCCGATCGAGGAGCATACGCCCGCGATCTCGTCCTCGGCCTGGAAGGTATACACGTTGTAATTTTTGTAGCCCGCTAGTTCATGAAGGATGTCGCTGGCGGGAGTAATCGGATACGAACCGAGGAATAACGGACGTCCGGCGCGATTGGCCGCGACGACGAAGCCCATCGCGGTGGCACTGTTGCCGGTGATGTTGCGATAAAAGCCCGGCTTGATCGATGCCTTCGGGACTACGTAGCTGGAGGCGAACATCTCGGTGGTCTCGCCATAGTTCCATCCCGCCTTGAGCGCCTTCAAGTTCGCGTCGAGCACCGGCTGGTTCTTCTTGAAGCGGCTCTCGATGTACTTCGTGGCGCTCTCGACGGGGCGCTGGTAGAGCCAAGACAGCATTCCGAGCACGAACATGTTGCGGCATCGGAACGCATCGCGATTGCTGAGGCCCGAGCCCTGCAGGGCGAGGCTGGTCAAACGCGTCACATCGACTTCAAAGATTTGGTACTTGTCGAGCGAATGGTCGATCAGCGGATTGGTGGTATAGCCGGCACGCTTTAGGTTGGCCTCGGTAAAGGCTTCCTTGTCGATGATCAGGACCGCGTTGGCCGGGAGATCCTCGAGGTTGGCTTTAAGCGCCGCCGGGTTCATCGCGACCAACACGTTGGGCTCGTCACCGGCGGTGAAAATCTCGCTCGATGAGAAGTTCAGTTGGAAGCTCGAAACACCGGCCAGGGTTCCGGCTGGAGCACGGATTTCCGCGGGAAAGTCGGGAACCGTAGCGATATCGTTGCCGGCCAGCGCCGACTCCGATGTAAACTGCGTCCCAACCAACTGCATCCCGTCTCCTGAGTCTCCGGCGAAGCGAATAACGACGCTGTCGCGTGGGGTTAACGGCTTGTGCGAATGCGCGCCGCCATTCCCCGATGACTCGGAAACCTGCCCAGCCACCTCAGGTGGTACTGCCATTTCAGTCCAATCTCCTTGAATGTTTAGAAGCTAAACGAACGAATACCCCGATTGTCGGAAGTAATCACAATGAATGTCCTGACCGGAAGAAAAGTATAGCTAATACCGAAAAAGGTTGAAAGGGCGATGTGCTTAAGCATCCGGCACCTGCCCATCCATCGGGCGATGTAGTCCCCGGTTCCATCTCTATGCCGCTCGGCGCCGGGCTCGCGTCGGCCGAATGAGAACCTCTGCAGGAATTTCCAATTGCTCGTGCAGTCGTCGAATCATCTCCAGAGAGAGCGGCCGCTTGCCATGCAGCACCTCATAAACGCGACTACGGCTACCGATGACCCCGACCAAGGCCTGCGCGGTCAGCCCCTGCTGATCGAGTCGAAAGCGAATCGCCTCGATCGGATCCGGAAGATCGATCGGAAAATGTCGCTGTTCGTAGGCTTCGACCAAGGTCGCGAGGACATCGAGAAGGTCTCCGTCGGATGTGCCCACTTTCGCACCCCATAGGCGATCGATCTCGCGCAGTGCGCGGCCATAGTCGATATCCGAACGAATTGGCTTAATCTCCATATCTAACCGTCTTCGCGTCGATCTTATCGTAGTCCGCATGAGTACCGATCCACTTGACGAAAACAATCTGGCGCTCGTAATCGACTGCAGTGATGAGGCGGTACGCGTTGCCCTTGATATTGAACACGACTCGATCCGAACTGAGAATGCTCGCGGTGCGATAACTCTGCTTGAGTTCGGCCGAGTTGCTCCATCGGGCGCGGTGCACTTCGTGAAACCAGGACTTGAGGGCCGCCTCTAGCGCCTTCTGTCTTTCGCCTCGACTCAATGACGCCGCAAACTGCATCAGCGTCCGCCGAGCGATGATTCGCACCCGAATGTCCTAGCATGGTTCCCAGAATGGGAACAGCCGGCTAGCGCACCCGAAATGATGTGAACTCGCCGCGATAGTCGCTCCATTCCTCCGTAACATCCTGAACCCGCGCGCCCGGCGGTCCGGTATGCGCCCATGCCCATAGCATCTGCAAATTGCGCCGCGGACCTTCAGCGACGATTTCCACTTCCTCTCCGGAATGATGATTGCGCACCCACCCGGTGAGGCCGAGGCTCCGCCCCTCATCCATCGTCGCGCGTCGAAAGAAGACCCCCTGCACCCGTCCCCGCACTATCATGTGGAGCCTCGCCCGATCATCTGTACGGTGGTCAGCCATCGACGGTTACGCCAGCGCGAGGAATTCCTTCTCGTCGAGGATACGCACGCCAAGCTCCTGCGCCTTGCGCGCCTTCGATCCCGGATCGGCGCCCACCAAAACAAAATCCGTCTTGCGGCTGACCGAGCCGCTCACGCGGCCCCCGCCCTCGAAGATTTTCTGCTCGGCCTGCTCGCGCGTCATCGTTTGGAGCGTGCCCGTCAACACGAAAGTCTTATCTCGAAACGGCCCCCTGCCCTCTGCGACGCGGACCTGCTCGATGTCGAGTTCCTTTTCCAGCCGCTTCACCGCATCCAGGTTGCGCGGCTCATCGAAGTATTCGCGGATGCTATGCGCGACCTCGCCGCCGATATCGCGCACCGAGGTCAGGTCCTCCTCGCTCGCCGCGGACAGCGCCTCGAGGGTGCCGAAGCGAAGCGCGAGCTGGCGCGCCGTATGCTCCCCGACGTGGCGGATGCCGAGCCCATTGATGACCCGGTCGAGCGCCGCCTTGCGCGAGTTCTCGATATTCGCGATGAGGTTCTCGGCGCTCTTCTTGCCCATCCGCTCCAGCGCCAGCAGCTCGGGCATCTTATCCTTCAATTTGTAGATATCGTCGAGTTCTTTCACCAATCCAGCCTCGATGAGCTGGGCGGTCAGCTTGTCGCCGAGTCCATCGATATTCATGCAGTTCTTCGAGGCGAAATGGCGCACCGATTCGCGCATTCGCGCCGGGCAGTTCACGTTGACACAGAGATACGCAACCTCGCCTTCCTCATGCACGATAGCGCCGCCGCACACCGGGCAATGCGAAGGCATTTGGAATTCATCGGCGCGAGGATCGGCGGGCTGGGTGACGCGCACCACATACGGAATCACGTCGCCGGCTCTCTCGATGAGCACCGTATCGCCCTCGCGGATATCTTTGCGGCGAATCTCGTCGAGGTTGTGCAGCGAGGCATTCGAGATGGTCACGCCCGCGAGCTGCACCGGCGCCAGCTTCGCGACCGGCGTCAGCGATCCGATGCGGCCGACGAACGCCTCGATCTTGTCGACGCGCGTCTCGGCCTGCTGTGCCTTGAACTTGTACGCGATCGCCCATCGCGGGGAGCGCGAGACCTCGCCGAGCTGACTCTGCAGCGCATATGAATTGACCTTCGCGACGACGCCATCCGCATCGTATTCGAGCGAATGACGCCGCTCGGTGAGGTCAACCCAGTAGGCGAGGACCTCATCAACGTTGCGGCACACCTTCGATTCGGGATTGACGCGCAGCCCGAGTTCCTTGAGCGCTTGCAGAAACTCCCACTGCGAGTTCACCTCGAGGCCTTCGACCACGCCGGGCGCATACAGAAAAATATCCAGCGGACGTGAGGCGGTGATCCTTGGATCGAGCTGCCGCAGCGATCCCGCCGCCGCGTTGCGAGGGTTCATGAACACCGCCTCGCCGTTGCTCTCGCGCTCCGCGTTGAGGCGCGCAAACCCGGCTTTCGAATAGATCACCTCGCCGCGCACTTCGAGCAGCCTGGGAATCTTGCGATGCTTCGGCGTCTGCAATCGCAGCGGCACGCTCTTGATGGTGCGAAGGTTGTGCGTGACATCCTCGCCGTTGTCGCCGTCGCCGCGCGTCGATGCTGTCGTCAGGACGCCGTCTTCGTAGATCAGCTCCACGCTGAGCCCGTCGAGCTTCACCTCGGCGACGTACTCCACCTCGGCATCGTTGTGCAGCATGCGCTTGATGCGCTTGTCGAACTCGACCATCTCCTCGGCGTTCATCGCGTTGGCGAGCGACATCATCATCTTGCGATGGTGCACGACGCCGAATTTCTCGCTGGGCGCGGCGCCGATGCGTTGGGTGGGGGAATCAGCGGTGATGAGCGGGGGATGCGCGGCCTCGATCGCCTCGAGGCGCCGCATCAGGACATCGTACTCGGCGTCAGAGATCTCGGGCGCGTCGCGCACGTAGTAGAGATGATTCGCGCGATTGATTTGCTCGCGCAGCTTCTCGGCCTCGGCGCGCGCCTTATCGAGATCTTTCGACATCAGCGTCGATCATTTCGGCTGATGGTCGCGAGGTCAAGCAGGATGCAAAAGGACCGCGGCGCACGAGGCCGCGGTCCTTCATCTGAATCAACCTTTCGGTGGGAGCGGCGGACCGTCGGAGCCCGGACCATCCCACTGGCGATGCTGCCAACCCTGCCGACCACCCATTCCGGGGCCCGGACCGTAGCCATAGCCCCAATAAGGAGGCGGAGGCGGCGGACCATACGGCATCATGCGCGGCCCGCCCCAACCCTGCATTCCCATGCCATCCCGCATCACCATCATAGGCGGGCGATGGTGGCGATGATGGCCTGCGATCAAAATCGACAGCGCCACCAGCACCAGCGCCGCAATCAGGCCGCCGCGCCACCATTTATTTTCACGGTCGGCCGCATATTCGAGGCTCTCGATACGCCGCTCGAGCCGCCGCAGCGTTTCGTCATGCTGATTCGGGGGATTCCCAGATTCTTCGGGCACTACTACATACTCCTTGGCATTTTATGATGGGCGCGATTGCCCATCCCCTAAGACGCTCACGCCTCGCGATGGTTTCGCGGCGTTTCGAATGGGTCTAGCGCCCGACGCCCATCGCGTCGAGGAAGTCGTCGAGGGTCGGGAAGCGCATGTACATATTAGTGCGCTTTTGCCTACCGATAGTAGTGCTCGGCTCGTTGGAGTATGCGTGCCCTGGATACACCACCGTGTCTTCGGCGAGGTTTTTCAGCGTGTCGTTGAGACTGTGATACATCGCCTCCGGATCGGAGCCCGGCAGATCGACGCGCCCGCATGAGTTCACAAACAGCGTATCGCCCGAAATCAGATTCCCCTCACAAAGGAAGCATTGCGAGCCCGGCGTATGCCCAGGAGTGTGGAGAAACTTCAAATCGATGTCGCCGACCTTGACCACGTCGCCGGCGTCAACTTTGACGATATCGGAGTCCGACAGCCCGGCAACTTTGCGCGCACCCTCGGCCTCGTGCTTGTTGAGGTAGACCTTGGCCTTGACCTTGGCGAGCATGTCGGCGGCGCCCTCAATGTTCTGCCCCATCATGCGGCCGCCGAGATGATCCTGGTGATAGTGGGTGATGAGAATCTTGTCGATTTCGTAGCCGTCGCGAGTGACCGCATCGATAATGGCGTCGACGTCCCATGCGGGATCGATGACCGCGGCCTTGCGCGTGACGGGGTCGCCGATGAGATAGACGAAGTTCGCCATCGGACCGATTTGAGCCTGGCGAAGGTAGATCCGTTCTTGTTCGGTTGGCATGGAATGTTTACCTTTTTGCCGCGCTCTTCTTTGCCGGCTTGGACGGAAGCTGCAGGCCGCGATCCCATAGGAACTCGGGCTCGCCCAGGCGTTTCGCGATCCATCGCGATTGCACGAACAGATGGTCGCTGAGCCGGTTGATATAGATGATGTCCTGATCCGCGATTTCTTCCTCGCGCTTGACCGCCCACATCACACGCTCGGCGCGACGGCATACGGTGCGCGCCTGATGGAGAAAAGCATTGAGTACGCCACCGCCAGGCAGCGTAAAGGAGTTCAACGGCTGGAGGTCCTTCTCCATGCGATCCATTTCGTCTTCGAGCAGCTTGACCTCGCCCGCGCCCATCTTGTGCATGCCTTCGTATTCGCCGTCGGGCGGCGTCGCGAGTTCCGAGCCGACATCGAAGAGCTCGTTCTGAATGCGGCGCAGCATTTCCGAATACCAAACGTAATCATCGCCGAGGCGATCTTCGTACTCCATGAGGTAGGTGCGGACGATGCCGACGATCGAATTCAGCTCGTCGACGGTGCCGTATGATTCGAGGCGTCCGCTCTCCTTGGGTACGCGTTTGCCGCCGACCAGCGCGGTAGTGCCTCTATCGCCGGTGCGGGTATAGATGCGGGTCAGCCGAATCGCCATCGCTAGAGCCCCGCCTTCGCGCGCAAGGCCTGATAGCCCGCATCGCCGACATCGCTGGAAACGGGCAGGCCTTCGTCGCGCCACCCTTTGACGACGACAGCGCCGGATTGATCGCGCTGCCCGCCGAACCCGCCCATCACGTTGGTGAGGTCGGTGTACCCGGCCTCCTCGAGGATTTCGCATGCGCGTTGCGAACGCCCGCCGGCCTGGCATCCGACGATCAGCTTGGCGTTTTTCGGGATGACTTTTTCAACCACGGCTTCGAAGTCGTCGTTGAGTTGCATGTTGCCCGGCCCTTTGATGAAGACCACGGGAACATTGAGCGCGCCGGTCGCATGGCCTTGGGCGAATTCACCCTCGGTGCGCACATCGAGGTAAATCGCTCCGGGATTTTTGCTGAGGGTATCATGAGCCTCGGCAGGCTTTTGCTGTTTGATGGGCATAGTGTCCTCGCAGCAAAATCTACCACGGCGCGGCATAGCCGCTAACCCCTCGAAATGTGCTATCCTAAGGTTGCGGCGCCCGGTGGGCGCCGTCTGTCGTTTATAGGGTCGGATCGCATATGCAAAAACGCCAAAACAAACCCATTAAGTGCTGGCAGATAAAGGAGTTTTTGATTTCAACATCCAAAGAAACAAGCTGAAGGCCTCCGCTACTTGCTAGGATGGAGGGAATTAACGGCATAGATTCCGCTTTCGGTTCGATCTTTCGGATGGCATCGGTTTCAGCCTCTGTCCCCTAGGATATCTGAGCATCGAATCTGCAAAAACAAACCCACTTAATCAAGCAAATCCAAGGCTTTTCAAGCGAGGCACAACTGCCGACTCAATGTCGACAGCGAGCGTGCACATATCTCCAGCGCGGGTTTAGATGCGGGTCAAGCGAAATCGAGGGATTAGCGATCCAGTCATCACACTGCGGACAGCGCTCAGATCGCGGCGCGTTTGTGCGGGACTACCTGCGGCTGCGGCGTCAGCAATCGAATCGCGCCGACATAATAGTCGATGCCCGACCACACACTTAGCCCCATCGCGATCCACAGGATGAACATCCCGGCGGTGAAAAAATCGATGTAGAAATAGGTGTAGCGGATGAGCAGCCCCTGGATCGCGATGGACTGCAGCACCATCTTGTATTTTCCCAACTCCTCGGCCGCCATCACCACGCCTTCGGCCGCCGCGATCGCGCGCAAGCCGGTGACCATGATTTCGCGCACCACCAGCACCGCAACGATCCACGCCGGCACGCGCGGCAATTGCGGAGTTCCCGCCAGCATGATGAGCGCGGAGATCACTACGACCTTATCGGCGAGCGGATCGAGGAATTTGCCCAGCGTGCTGCCCGAGCCGTAGTTGCGCGCGATGTAACCGTCGAGGATATCGGTGATGGTCGCGAGGAAAAAAATCGCCGCCGCGAATCCCGCCGCGGTCGGCCCCGGGACCAGCAGCAAATACACCAGCAGCGGCGCCGTCGCGATTCTACCCAGGGTCAGAATGTTTGGAGTTGTCCACGCCACGCGAAACCACTCTCCGTCGCCGCCGATGCGATTCCCCGCCCCTATTTTGAGGCTATGGCAATCGCGCATGGGGTGCAAACCATCTCCCGCAAAAGGCCGCTGACCGGCTGCATTCTCCCGTTCACATGAGCTAACCTGAACTTCATTAAGATGAAACAATCTTCGCGCTTCGACTCGGACTATCTCGTTATCGGCGGCGGCATCGCGGGCCTGATGTTCGCCCTCCAGGCCTCCGAGGCCGGCACCGTTACCGTGCTGACCAAGGCCGACAGCGCCGAGGCCAACACCTCCTATGCGCAAGGCGGCATCGCCAGTGTGTGGAGCGTCGATGACTCCTTCGAATCGCACATCGAGGACACCCTCAACGCCGGCGCCGGGCTATGCGATCGCAATGCCGTCGAGACGATCGTACGCGAAGGCCCCGCCGCGGTGCGCGAGCTGATCCGCTTCGGCACCCAATTCAGCCGCATCGAGGCGGGCGGCGAGGACGAATACGACCTCGGGCGCGAGGGGGGCCATAGCCATCGGCGGGTGTTGCATGCGCAGGACCTGACCGGGCGCGAAATTATGCGCGCGCTCGGCGAGGCCGCGGCGGCGCGCGAGAACATCCGCGTGCTGGAAAACCATGTCGCAGTGAACCTGCTCATCAAGAAGGATCGCGTGACCGGCAAGCCCAAATCATGCTGGGGCGTCTATGCGCTGGATCGCAACACCAATCGCGTCGTCAAGATCGTCACCCGCGCGACGATGCTGGCGACCGGCGGGGCGGGCAAGGTTTACCTCTACACGACCAATCCCGATATCGCGTCGGGTGATGGCGTGGCGATGGCGTACCGGGCCGGCGCGCCGATCGGCAACATGGAGTTCATCCAGTTTCATCCGACCTGCCTCTATCATCCGGCCGCGAAGTCGTTTCTGATTTCCGAGGCGCTGCGTGGCGAGGGCGCGATCCTGCGGCTGCCCGACGGCACCCCCTTCATGAAGAAGTACGATGCTGCCGCCGAGCTCGCGCCTCGCGATATCGTCGCGCGCGCCATCGACGCCGAGATGAAGCGCCTCGGGCTCGATAACGTCTACCTCGACCTGAGTCATAAGCCCGCGGACTTCATTCGCAATCGATTCCCGAACATTTACGCGAAATGCCTCAGCTACGGCATCGACATGACGAAGCAGCCGATTCCGGTGGTGCCTGCGGCGCATTATATGTGCGGCGGCGTGATGACGGATCTCAACGCGCGCACGCCCATCGAACGCCTCTATGCGGCCGGCGAAGTTGCGATGACCGGGCTGCATGGCGCCAATCGCCTCGCCTCCAACTCGCTCTTGGAAGCGGCGGTGATGGGTCATCGAGGTGCGGTCTCAGCGCATCGCGAGATCGAGGACTCGCCCGACGGCACCGTGCCGGACTTCGCGGAATGGGAAACCGGGCGCGCCATCAAGAGCGAGGAGCGCGTGATGGTGACGCAGAGTTGGGATGAGATTCGGCGCATGATGTGGAACTACGTCGGCATCGTGCGCAGCGATCGGCGCCTCGCCCGCGCCAAGAGCCGCCTCGCGCTTCTCAATGAAGAGATCCATAGCTATTACTGGGACTACCTGCTCGATTCCGACTTGATCGAACTGCGTAACTTGGTGAACGTCGCTGAGTTGATCGTTAGTTCGGCCTCGATGCGCAAGGAATCACGCGGCTTGAACTACAACCTCGATCATCCCGACCGCGACGACGCCCATTGGCTGCATCCGACGGTCATCACAAAGACTTAGCTGCGCGCAAAACTAAAAGGGCGGGACCGAGGTCCCGCCCTGCTCTCTCGATGACTGAAATCGTTACGCCGAGGCGGAAGCCTGGGCATCCATGGTCTTGGGGCCGAGCGCGGCCCATGCGGCCTTTTGCCATTTCAAAGTGGACAGTTCGTCTTCGGCGAAGAGCTGCACCATCTCCTTGGTCTGCAAGTCTTCCTTCAATGCGGCCGCGAACTCGAAGATGGGGCGGATGGTCTCCTCGGGATTCGGGAAGCGCTCGGCGCCGCGCTTCAGTTTCGCGAGGTCGGAGATCTTCACGTCGCCCTGATGCGCGAGCTGTTTCTTGAATTCGTCGGTCATGCGATCCGGCATCGTGCCGCCGAGCTCATTGAGACGCTGAGTGAACGCGCGCCCGTGATACGACTCGCGCTCCGCGACCATCTTGAGGCCGCCGCGAATGCAATCTGTGGTGCATACGCCCAGCCACGCGCGGACGGTATCGCCACCGTTGGTCTCGGCCGCGCTGACCGCCTCGAGGAAAGCCATCACGGCGGCGCGCTCGGAGTTGTGGGCCTTGCCGAAAGCCATGAACTTGCCGGCGCCGTTGCCATTGGTATGCGCGCCGTTCTCCAGCGATTTCATCTCCTGTTCGAAAGTCGCTTCATCGATGATGCCGGTGCGGAAAGCACGCAGCAGTTGTTTGAATTCAAAATTCTTATTCATGATGTCCTCCAATTTGAGTCGTAGCGGCGGTGGTAAATGAGACGTTACCGATGGGCTAGCCGGGTTGTCAAACGGCTGACGACGCAGGTGTCAACCAGTTTAACTCTGGCTCACGAAGAAAACACAGGCCGAAGCCTGTGCTACTTAAGAAAGATTTTTTTGCGTTGGAGGGTGGCCGGGATGAAGGTGCATCAAACCCGCACCTTCATCCCGACCTTCGCCATGTGGGGGAACATGGCGACCTACGCCGCGTGGGGGAACACGGCGGTTTTGGCAGTCAATTCGATCAGTGGGCGAAATCTTCCGTGATGTAGTTCTCCCCGCTATGCGAAACTCCCACTGCGATTCCAGTCTTATCAAATTCCGGCGACAGCAGGTTCAACCGATGCCCGTCGCTCTGCATCCACATCCGCACACACTCGTCAGCCAGCCCGCCCGACGCCTCAGTGGTCCGAAAGATATTCTCTCCGACTCGGTCCGCCTCGATGCCCGAGGCGTTCACGCGCTCGAACAATTCCGGCTCGCCTGCGCCGCGATGCTCAAAAAATCCCGCCTGCGCCATCGCGAAGCTGTGCTGGCGTGCGGCCTTCACAAGTTCAGGCGAGAAGAATAATGGCTTGACGCCCGCACTTTCACGTTCCCGATTCACCAGCGCGAGGATGCGATCCTCGAGCTGCGGTTGCGAGGCCCGACGCTCGCCGACCACTTCGATGGTGTCGTCGCGGGCATCGCATTGGGCCATCAACGCATCACCATCCGCGGCGCCCTGCCGATCCGAAGGGCGCAGCGAGGCGCACGAAGCCACCGCGATCGCCATGACCACCATTAGAAGTTTGCACATCGTATGTCCGGCTCAGGTGGCTAATCGGAAAAGCTCCTTACTGCAAGGTTCAAGCAGCAAAAAACGTTCCTCGTTCATCGGACGGAAAATGCTCCAGTTTGTAGGGTTCGATATCACCTTTGTATCAGGCTTGAAACCGCGTCGATGCGGTATTGTGCGGCTTTAAGTCAGATGTAACGCGTCCCGCACAAGGCCCATCAGCGACTTCCTCGATCTTCGCTGCCGCGACAAAGCGTCTAACCGTGGGACTTTGGCTGAGACATGGAACATCCCGACCGGCAGCCCGCACCTATGAATGTCGAATTTGCGACTGGCTTAGGTCGTCACTACGAGGATGGCCTTGGCATCAGCATCCACCGGCCTGAATTATTTTAGGATTAAAGGCGCTGTAAATCGCTTCAGCTAGCATAAACATGCATTCGCGCTGGTTTGTTGTATCGAGGTTGATGTTTTGGTACGGTTCATAAAGTCGAACGATTCTAAAGCGAATCCTAATGCGCCGGACAGCTTCTACGCGGTTCCAAGGGCTTCGCTCATATCGTTAGATCATGCTACAAGACCTACTGTGAGCTCTTGGGAACGGGGGATCGTGAACAGAGCATTAAGTTCGATTTGCGCCGCGATGACGGCGATTTTCCTCATGGGCGGGACTTCATCCGCGGCTCCTCCCGGCACCACTTCGACCACCTCGAATGCGCCCGGGGTGCTGATCAGCGGAACCAACGTAAGTCTCTACGTCCCCTACTCCACCGATAACTCCCTTAAGATGGGCACGGCGCTGAAAGTTATCGAAGCGGCACCGGGTGCTCCCGCAACCAAGACAGTGAGATTACGTACCGGCTATGCGAACGCATGCGCGGCAAGCGCGGCCACCGGCATCGCGGTATGTTCGACGGCCTTCGGAAGCTCCAACCTCATCAAGCCACCCAACAACAAGGTGGTAGGTTTCAAAACCGGAGCGACCAAACTCATTCATTTCACTGGCGGATCGTGCGCGAGCTGCGGCGTCGCGATCGATGACACTTTCGGCTCCATGCCTACTATCGAAGAGGGCGGCACGCCTGGAACCGGAATTCCCACCGCCATCATTGCGACCAGCAGGGGATACTTGCCGGTGCAGTTATCACCGTTGAAGTTGCAGTCAATCATCTCCACTGGTAACGACGTGATTTCGGGCAACTTCGGCTATGACCCCGTCGATCATTTAATCCTGTCGCCCAACTATCGGCTGCTCAACTTCAAGACCTTCGAGAGCGAGAATCCCGACTACCAGATTCTCCGGTTGAGCGACGGCGCGGCGTTCACCCTCGCGGACGCCGGCGACTTCTTCAACGACAAAGGCGAATGCACCAAGAGCACCGGCGGCACCACCCAACGCGATGCGCTGCCCGATTCCGGCGCGTATGACGTCACTACTCAAATCGCATACGGGACTTTTCGTAGCCCTTCCGATTGCGTGCCCGATGTGGTCGAAGACATTGCGATGCTCGACCTCAGCCAGGCGACCTACAATACCGACGGCACCTGGTCGACGCCGGGCAAACAGATTCAGACCCTGAGCGAGATGACCAATCTCGAAAACGGCATTACCGGTATTGCGATAGTGCCGGGGCAGCATCTGGCGTTGGTCGCGGATCGGTTCGAGCTTTCCGGCGGCGGAGGCGGCTTCGGCGCGCTCAGCCTCCCGACGACCTCGGGCAGCGGCATTCCCGCAATGCAGGATTGGGTGCAGGCGCAGATGCCCAACGATCCTTCGGGAAAGCCGTGGACCATGTCATACGAACCCAACGGGCTGAGCGCTTATGCGAGCCCCAACACGGCCAAGGGGATGGGCGTTATCATCAATCGTACGCGCACCTATGCCGCGGTGATCGATATCGCGGCGTTGCTGGCGGTTCCGCGGCAAAACGGCACGATGCATACCGTCAGCAGCTCGGCGCAGTTGGTGACCGATGGGATTGTCCGCTTCGTCGATATCCGGCCGGGCAAGTAGGCGCGATGCAAGAGAGCAAGAACCTCCAGGAGGCAATCGTTGTGAGTAGTTTAGTAAAAGTTTGCGGTCGCATCCTTTCGATCGGCGCAGTAATCGTCGCCGCGATGGCGCTCAATGTCGGCATCGCGGGCGCATGTGTTCATGGCGTCACTCCGCCGCCACCTCCGCCCGTGCTGCCGCCGCCTCCATTCAATGGACCTCCGCCTAATGTGGTCCCTCCGCCGCCGGTGCCCATCACGCCGATTGTCAGCCGCGCCGAGCATTCCGCAGTCGTCGCGGAGACCGCGGCGAATCAGGCTGAGACCGCGGCCAACCAAGCGCAGCATGCCGCCGCCGATGCGATGGATGCCGCAGTGGACGCCGAAAATTCCGTCAATCGCGCCAACAAGGCGGTGAACAAGGCGCTCGACAATTTCGAAAAGTCGGTAAACAAGTAGTCTCCACTGCCAGGACCATATAGACCTCGGCGCGCGAAGGTCTTGGACCGGACCCAACCTCTTAAGGGAAAGTGACTAGATGACAAACCAGTACTTGCGAGGCGCCACTGCGACTTTGATCTTCGCCGCCATCTGCAATCCGT
Source organism: uncultured delta proteobacterium (assembly GCA_963761255.1). Taxonomy (GTDB): domain Bacteria; phylum Desulfobacterota; class Binatia; order Binatales; family Binataceae; genus DATGKG01. The sequence continues at coordinate 1,080,674 of CAVXGH010000002.1, read as the reverse complement.
TCTGCGGCGGACTGTTCTCGCCTACTGCGGCTTCCGCCGCCTCAACCGTAAATGCGCCCGAGGAGCTGTCCTTCATGCCCTCGATAAAGGCGCTCGGCCTGACGAGTCCGACCAGCGCTGATGATGAACCCCTCCCCGCGCTTTATCAGCTCTCGCGCCTCACCACGCCGGCCCAACCGCACCTGGATGTCACGCTCTTCGGCGGCGGGCTCGCTTCGCAGGATTATTATCTGACCGATGAGGGAATCCAGCTCGAGCAAAGCATCACCGAGGGCCTCGGCATCGTCGGCCGCGCGACGGGCTACCAGCTATGGATTGAGAAGAACTCGACCAGCCCGCTGGAGCCGTCAAATAACACCGCGAACCGTCTGAACTTCGGGCGCTTCCAGGCCGGATTCGATCTCAGTCCGCTGCCCGGTTTCAACTTCGTGTTCCTCGGCGGCCACGATGTCGGCGACAGCGACGCGTGGACGATAGAGTCCGACATCTCGATGTGGTTCCTGCTCAACAGCGCGCATCCGGTTAATGTGTTCATCGCGCCGGTCCACAACTTCCAAAACGATGTGACCTCGAGTGAGATCGATTTTCGCGTGATCGCAATGCAGACCCCCGACTGGATCCTGATGCTCGGCGCGGGTGGCCAGGTGTTCGGCGGCGGCTTCATCAACGGCATCGACGGCGAAGGCGGGCCCATCGTGGGCGTCTACAACCGGGTTTATCAAATCGGCGCCGACTTGCAGTTTGGTTATGGGAGCCCTGGAGTCTATGGCGAATTGAATCTGTACAAGACTTTCAGCATCCCCGGACTCTAATCCCTCGGCAAAAGGAGCGCGCCGGAGATCCTTCGCCGGCGCGCGGGAATTCTTATGCGGCTTTCAAGCACCCTGCTCATCCTGACCTCGATCACCTTCGCCGCGTGCGCGAGCAAGAATCCACCGCCTCCCGCCGGCGGACCGATGGTTCCATCCGCGGTGCAAACTCCCGACCAGGGACCTCAGCTCAGCAACGATGAAATCGCCAGGCAACTCCTCGATGCGCTCAACAAACAGCGCGCGTCCAAAGGCCTTCCACCGTTTGAATCCTCACCCGAGCTCACTCAAAGCGCGCAGGAGCATTCCGACAAGATGGTGTCCGGCACCTTCCTGAGCACCCGCGGCCCCGACGAAGCCGATGCGGTTACGAGGATCACCTCGCACGGGGTGAAGACGTTCAAGCTGGGCGAAGATGTGGGCAGGTTGAAGACGCGTCCCGATCGCGTCGCGGACGATACCGTATCGATCTGGATGAGTGCGGCGGCAAATCGCAAGAACATCCTGTCGAACATTTTCACCAAGACCGGCATCGGAGTGGCCCACGCACCCGATGGCGACTACTACGTTAGCGCCGACTTCGCGCAGTAAGCCGCATTATTTGCCGATACCCGTCAATGCTACCGGCAGTTGCCCGCTCTCGATGAAGGTGCCGGTAATTATCAAGGCGTCCAGCGACTTGCCGGTGGCCAACGGCGTGAATCTCACCCGGACGTAGCAAATCTTTCCGGCCGGGAGCGAGGCGCCGCTAACGCAAGTGGTATTCTTGGCCTGAATCGCAAAGCCGGTAGGTGGAAATTGGCTGATCTGCGATTGGAGCTGTACCCCCGTTATCGTCACCGCACCTTTGTTGGTCTTGGTGCGAGGGTTGACCACTCGGGCGGATAAAACCCCGCTCGTTCTGCCGACCCTTACGTTGCGGAAGTTCAAGCCCCCGGGAAGGATCCTGACCAACTCTGACGGCGTAGGAGTCGCGGTCGGCGTCAGCGTCGCCGTCATCGTCGCCGTAGGAGTTGGGCTGAGCGTCGAGGTTGCGGTGGCCGAGGGTGTCGGAGTTCCTATATCCACCGAGGTCTGAATCGGCGTTGCGTTAGTCGAGCGCGTCGGCAATGGCGTTCGCGTGGCTACGGGCGTCGGTGGAAAAAACGAAGTCTGGACCGGCGTCGGGATAATAGTCGGGGTCAATGTCATCGTCGGAGTTGGGGACTGCAGGACCGGAACGATCCGTGCCACGAATGCCAGCCCGCTGTTCCCCCCGGGGTATTGGGGCTCGAAGACTCCCGCAGTGACCGGAAAGTCCGTCGATTGTGTCGTGCCCGTGACATAGGCGTTCTCGGACGGATCGACCGCCACGCCCTGCGCCGAATCCAACCCGCTTCCTCCAAGATAGCTCGTGTAGAGATTGAAGATGCCGCTGGGGTCGAGCACGGAAATAAACGCGTCACCGCTTCCACCGTAAGTCGATTGATACGCTCCCGGCGTAACCGCCAACGCAGGGTTGGACGTAACTCCACCGAGAAAAATATTGCCGGACTGACCAATCGCGATGCGCGTAGGATTGCCGCCCTGGGTAAGCATTACGTAGGTGGGATTGCCTACCGAATCCAGATTGATCAGCAATGGACCTCCGCGTGTGCCGACCACGTGGGCGTTACCGTTGCCGTCGACCGCGATCCCGTAGAGCGTCGCGAACGGAAAAATATCGGAGAACTCCAGCGTCGCACCAGTGCTATCGAGCTCGACGACGAAACCACATAAAAAAGGCGCGCAGGTTTGGGTATTGTAGTTGACGCCGGTCGAGGTCCCTCCGCTGATAAACATGTTGCTGGACGAATCCAGCGCGACCGCGTTGGGCCATCCTCCATCGGTCAGACCCATGAAGGTCGAGAAGACCAGCCCGGTGCCTTGTCCATTCAACTTGGTTACGAAGCCAACCAGCGGAGCGCCATTGCTGCCCGGGTAATCGGGTTGAAATGATCCACGCGTGGTCGGGAAATTCGCCGACCTGGTGGTTCCGACGACGACCGCCTCACTAGCCGAGTCGACCGCGATTTGAGTCGCGCCCGCGTCGGTGCCGAGATGGGTCGAGTAGATGAGCCCGCCGTCGCGGTCGAGCGCGAGCACGAAAGCATCCTGGGTGCCCTGAAGCGCCTGCTGAAATGCGCCGCCTGTGACGGGAAAACCTATGGATTGTGTCAGTCCAGTCGCGTATGCGTTCCCCATCGGATCGACTGCGATGCCAGTTGCCTGCTCGAAGCTCAGACCTCCCGCATAGGTCGAATAGAGCAGCGTGCTGCCATCGGGGCTCACCTTGGTCATGAAGATGTCGGAATCCCCGAAATTGGTTGCTGAAATCCCGATGCCGTGACCGGGAAATCTGTCGAGGTGGTGGTGCCTGTAATCCACGCCGAGCCATCACTCTGATCGACCGCAATCGAAACACCGGAGTCGCCTCCGGTCCCGCCCAGGTATGACGCGTAGGTTAACAGCGGATCGATGATGAGCGGACGCCGTGTGTCATACGCACCCAGTTTGAATGCCACTGTATGCGCATCCGGAAGGACGTACCCTCCCGATATTTCGCGCCGGTGACCATCGACGGTTTGATAAATGAGCGGCGCATGCTGAATGACACTGCCGGCCGCCGTGCGAATCACCAGATTCCGCGAGCCATCGAGCGTGAGTTTGCGAGCGCCTTCGATTTCCAGCTTGATACGCGACGGGTCAGCTTTCGGAGCGACCTGGAGGTCATATTCGAGGCGGCCCTGTGCTCCGCGGTACACCAGACTGATACCCGGATAGATCTCGGCAACTCGCACCCCGGCGAAAGTGGGAATATTGGTGTGCCATTTTTTCGGGTCGCGACCGATGTAGTAGCTGCTTTTACCGGGCAGCTCATCGATGCCGGTGATTTGCGGAGTTGGACTAGCATCCTTCAAGCCGATTCGGACCGCCGAAAGATGCGGATGTGGCAATCGGTCGCCCAGCTTCAGCACCGCCTCGGTCGGGGTAAGGAAAAGCGCATAGCCGCTCCCTCGCGCGAGGAACTTGACCCGCGGATCGGTCTGGCCGCGATTCTCTTCGAAGCTGAGCGGCAGGCGACCATAGGCATTGCTCGGCGAAGATTGTCTCGCGGTAGACGCCGGCCTGGTTGCAGGATCGCCCACTGCGTAGATCCATCCGGCAAGAGCAGCAATTACGGAAACAACGAGAAACGGCAGCCGGCGGCCTCGAATGCCTTCGCGGCGTAAATCGTGCATCGCACCCCTTGACGCACTGTAAGCCCCTCGCGGATTCGCTCGTCTCTAATGGGCTGTAGTGTCGATTGTGCAACAACTCTACACTATAGCACGACTTAATGCTACCGGATGTTCACATGGGGTTTCACTTCAGAATCGAAGCGATCGAGGAATTTATCCAGCCCGCGATCCGCGCCAATCGGCGTCACCATGATCTCGCCGACACCGAGTGTCTCAAAACGGGACAGGTAATCCGCAAGCTCGCGCGGCGGCGCCATGATTCCCTGAACATAGCCACCGGTCTCCGTCCATTGGTCCGCAAATCCGATATAGACGCGATGGCTGATGGCGAATCCGTCGAGCGACTTGCCAGTCCGCGCGGCAATTTCCCTGATCCATCCGAGGCGGATTGCGACCTCTTCGGGCTTCATCCGGGTGCCATGCCATCCGTCGCCGAGCTCGACGGCCCTTCGGCATGCACGCTTGCTGATGCCGCCGATCCACACCGGAATGTTCCCTGCCGCCGGTCGCGGGCCGAAGCGCATCCCGGAGAGCTCGGTGAATTCGCCGCTGAAGTTGGGCGTCGGATTGCTCCACAGCTCGCGCCATAAACGAATCGCCTCGTCTGTATATGCGCCGCGCTTCTGATACGGCGCGCCGAGCGCCGCGAACTCGGCCTCCAGCCATCCGCTGGCCGCGCCCACGATGAGGCGTCCGTTGGAGAGCCGATCGAGCGTCGCGAGTTCCTTGCCGAGATGGATCGCATTGCGATACGGCACCACCAGCACGCTGGTCGCGAGCCGAATGGTTTTCGTGAGCGCGGCGGCATACGCGAGGGTTGGAATCGGATCCATGATTTCGATGGGCGGAATGGTACCGGCGGTCGTTTCGGGCACCAGCAGATGATCGCTCACCCATATGGTGTGGTAGCCGGTCTGTTCGGCGCGAATCGCCACTCGCGCGATCTCTTCGGCGGTGCCGCCGCCCATTTGGGGCAAATGGATTCCGATTTTCATCGCGCCAAATTAACCCGGCCGTAACCTCGCGTCCACTTTCATCGGGCATGTCTTGCGAAGAGTGGGACACGCGCGATACGTTTTGGACGTTTCAACTTTGCGCCAACGGATTCGACACACGGACTAACCCTGATCCTGGTTTGGCATGAACGCGATTCCGACATTCGCACCCGTCTCTCCTCAAGCGCACGCGCTGACGGCGTTGCTCATCGGCGTGATGATTGTGCTTGCGGCGATTTTCCTGCTCGTGAGCGGGCTGGTCACCTTCATGATCGTGCGTTTCCGCGATCGCCCGGGCGCGCCCGAGGCGCGGCAGATTTTCGGATGGAATGCGCTCGAAGTCGCGTGGACGCTCATCCCCTTCGGCATCCTGGCGGCGATGTCGTTCTTCATGATGTATGCGGACCATGCCGCCGACCCGCCGATTCCCGACGGGCGCAAGCCCGACCTCCAGGTCATCGGCCATCAATGGTGGTGGGAGATAAACTATCCGGCCTCGGGAGTGGTCGCGGCCAACGAGATTCACATCCCGGTCGGCAAACCGATTCTTATCGACCTGCAATCCGCCGACGTCGTCCACGATTTTTGGGCGCCGCAGCTCGGGCGCAAAATCGACGCCGTCCCCGGGCATCCCAATACGCTGTGGATCGAGGCTGACCAGCCGGGAACCTACATGGGCGAGTGCGCGGAGTTTTGTGGCGCCGAGCACACCTGGATGCGGTTTCGCGTCATCGCCCAGAACCAGGGCGACTTCGAGGCGTGGCAGAAAGCACAGCTCGTCGTACCGTCGACGCCATCGGCGCCCGAGGCCGTCGCGGGCGCGCATCTTTTCGCCGCCAAGACTTGCGTGAATTGCCATGCCATAGCCGGCACGGCGGGCAATCAGACGGTAGGACCCGACCTGACGCATCTGGCGGGCCGGGAAATGCTCGCGGGCGAGGCGGCGCCGAATACCCCTGACGATCTCTACAAATGGCTAAAGGAGCCGAATTCGATAAAACCTGACAGCCACATGCCGGACTTCAAACTCACCGACGACGAGGCGCATCAACTGGTCGCATACCTGGAGGGCCTGAAATGAGCCAGATTGTAGAGGCGGGAGTCGCGCCGAGTCTGGTTGCCTCGGAGCGCGAGGGCCTGCTGGCGTGGGTCGCCTCGGTCGACCACAAGCAGATTGGCATCCTCTACATGATCTCCTCGATGTTCTTCTTCCTCGTGGGTGGCATCGAGGCGCTGGTAATTCGACTTCAGCTCATCGCGCCGGGGCTGCACCTGGTCTCGCCCGAGACCTTTGATCAGATGTTCACCATGCACGGCACCACGATGATTTTTCTCTTCGTGATGCCGATGCTGACCGGCTTTTCCACCTACGTGATTCCGCTGATGATCGGCGCGCGCGACATGGCGTTCCCGCGGCTGAACGCGGTGAGCTTCTGGATCCAGCTTTTCGGCGGCGTGATTTTGTATTTCAGCTTTCTCGCGGGCGGCGCGCCCAACGCAGGATGGTTTGCCTACACTCCACTGAGCGAGAAAGCTTACTCCTCACTGGCAGGTGTCGATTACTGGATCATCGGGCTCGCCTGTATCGGCATCGGCACGCTGGCCGCCGCCATCAACTTCGCGGTTACCATCATCTGCCTGCGCGTGCCCGGCTTAACCATCCGCCGCCTTCCACTGTTTGTGTGGATGACGCTGGTCAACTCATTTTTGATGATCGGCGCGCTACCGCTCATCAACGCCGCGCTGGCGATGCTGCTCATCGATCGATTTTTCAACGCGCATGTTTTCGATCCCGCATGGGGCGGCTCGGCGCTGCTGTGGCAGCACTACTTCTGGAGCTTCGGGCATCCCGAAGTCTACATCATGATCCTGCCGGCGTTCGGGATTATCTCGGAAGTGATTCCGGTGTTCTCGCGCAAACCGATTTTCGGCTACGAATTCGTCGCCGCATCGAGCGTGGCGATCGCGTTTCTAAGCTTCACCGTATGGGCGCATCACATGTTCACGGTCGGCATGAGTCATATCGCGAATCTCGCCTTCGGCTTCGCCAGCATGCTGATTGCGGTCCCCACCGGCATCAAGATTTTCAACTGGACCGCGACGATGTATGGCGGCCGCATCCGCTTCACCACCTCAATGATGTTCGCGGTCGCGTTTCTCATCACCTTCACCATCGGTGGCCTCTCGGGGATTAGCTTCGCGGTGTTCCCGCTCGACTGGCAACTCACCGACACCTACTACCTGGTGGCGCATTTCCATTACGTACTGTTTGGCGGGAGCGTATTCGGGATCTTCGCGGGATTTTACTACTGGTTCCCGAAATTCTCCGGCCGCATGCTGTCCGAGCGCCTCGGAGTCTGGAATTTCTGGCTGGTCTTCATCGGCTTCAATATGACCTTCCTCATCCAGCACGTGCTCGGACTCGCCGGCATGCCGCGCCGAGTTTTCACCTACCCCGATTTGCCCGGTTGGGCCGTGATGAATCTGATCTCTACGCTCGGCGCGCTCATACTCGGCATCTCGGTGGTGGTGCTCATGTGGAACATCTACGTGAGCCTCGCCGATGGTGAGGTGGCCGGCGACAATCCGTGGGAGGCATGGACGCTGGAATGGGCGACGACCTCGCCACCGCCGCCAGAGAACTTCGATCGCGTGCCGCCTGTGCATGGACGCCGCCCGCTGTGGGACCTCGCGCATCCGGACCGCGCGGATGAAAAGGTGGCAGGCGCATGATCAGCATTCGCGAGCGTGGCAAGATCGCCGTCGGATTGTTCATCCTGTCGGAGACGAATTTCTTCCTCCTGCTCATCATTGCGTTCGTCTACTACCACGCCTACCCGGGTCCGGGACCGACCGCGGCGACCGCGCTCAACCCGATGCGCACCGGGATGTTCAGCCTCGCGCTGTTTTCCAGCAGCGCGACGATTTGGATGGCTTCGCGCTCAGCCCGCCGCTCCGACAGCCGCGGCCTAGTGATGTGGCTATCGATCACCATCGCGCTCGGCGTGCTGTTCATGTTCGGGCAGGTGCGCGAGTACTACGACCTCCTCACCAGCGGCGTGACTGTCAGTCGCAATCTCTTCGCGACGACATTTTTCACGCTGACCGGGTTCCACGGCCTGCACGTAATGATCGGGCTGGTCGCGCTATGCGTCACGCTCGGCCTCGCGCGCGCGGGCAAGCTCCACGAGCACACCACCGACGGCTTCGGCGCGGTCGAATGGTACTGGCACTTCGTCGACGCGGTCTGGGTGGTGGTCTTTAGCGTCGTGTATCTATGGGGCGCGGGCGCGTCATGATCGCCTCGCGCCTCGCAACCGCGTGGGATTTGGATCCGTCGGTGATCGTCGGGTGTCTGGCGTTGGCGATTGTGTATGTGATCGCGTGCAGAAACCTAACCCCTAACCCAAAGACAGACCTAACCCCTAACCCCTTCCCTTTAGGGAAGGGGAACCAGGCAAAGAAAGCAGCGGACTCTTCTTCTGACACCCCTTCCCTGAAGGGAAGGGGTGAGGGGTTAGGTCTCCTGGACTGGGGGTTGGGTTTCTTCCTCCTCGGCGACCTCGTGATGTTCCTCGCGCTGATCTCACCCCTCGATGTGCTGGCCGACGACTACCTGTTCAGCGCCCATATGCTGCAGCACATGCTCCTCGTCCTCGCGGTGCCGCCGCTGCTGATTCTCGGCATCCCGCGCGAGCTTTCGACGTCGATCATCCGGGTTCCCGCGTTGGGAAGCGTCGAGCGCGCGTTGCGCAATCCGATCCTCGCGTGGACGCTCGGGATGGCAACACTGTGGATCTGGCATATGCCGCATCTCTACGACGCGACGCTGGCGAGTGAGCCGCTGCACATCTTCGAGCATCTGACGTTCCTCGTTACCGCGACGATTTTCTGGTGGCCGATTCTCGCCCCGCTCGAGGATTCGCGAATGAGCCACGGCGCGGCGTTCGCCTATCTCGGCGCCGCGATGCTCGTGACTGGCGTGCTCGGAATCCTCATCACCTTCGCGCCGGTCGGCACCTACGCGGCATATCTACATCCCCAGGATGAACTCGGGATTCTCGATGCACTGCGGCATTCATGGGGCCTCACCACGGAAGCTGACCAGGAGCTCGGCGGCCTTTTGATGTGGGTTCCCGGCGGCCTGGTTTACCTCGGCGCGATCATGGCCGTCCTTGCGCGCTGGTACCGCGCGCCGGAAGCCGAACCGTTAACGCATTCGCAAGCGGGGGTTACGCATGGCATCTGAACCATCGCGCGATGACTGGGTGTTGCCGCCCGAGCAGACGATTCCGCATCCGACCTATGCACCAGCCGGATTCTCCCTCGGCGTCGCGTTCGTGTTGTTCGGCCTGGTGACGTCGTACCTCTTCTGCGCGGCAGGCGCGGTACTGATGGCGATCGCGCTCAAAAGCTGGATTGGAGGCATGGTCGATGGCGACTGAAGCGCCCCTGAGTCCGGAGCGGCGCGCTTTCCTCGGGAAAGTCAGCATCGCGGTGTCGGCGCTGGCCGGCGCGCTGGTGGGAATCCCGGTAGTAGGATTTCTGCTCGGGCCGCTGCTGCGCTCGACGGCGGAAACCTGGCGCACGGTGGGAAAAATCGACGGCTTCCAAATCGGCACGACGGTGCGCGTCACCTTCATGGATCCCTCGCCGCTAAAATGGGCGGGCGTGACCGCGAAGACCGCCGCGTGGCTGCGCCGCAATGGCGAGGAGGACTTCGTCGCGTTCGCGATGAACTGCACGCATCTCGGATGCCCGGTGCATTGGCTCCAGGATGCCGGCCTTTTCATGTGCCCGTGTCACGGCGGCGTTTACTACTCCGATGGCCAGGTGGCCGCGGGCCCGCCGCCCCATGCGCTGTTCAAATATCCGGTGCGGATTCGCAATGGCGAAGTCGAGATCCTCACCAGCGCCGTCCCCCTCGGATAACCCGCCGATGCCGAAATTGCTCAAACAATTCATTGACGCCTTCGAGGATCGCACCGGACTGATCGCATTCTTCGATGCGCTCGCAAAGCATCCGGTGCCGCCCGACACTGGATGGTGGTACGTCTTCGGCAGCGCCACCGTGGTCGCCTTCATGATCCAGGTAGTGACCGGGATGGCGCTGGCGACCTCGTACATCTCCTCGACCGGCGAGGCCTACGACGCCCTCAACTTCATCACCACGCGCGCGCTGTTCGGCAACCTGCTGCGCGGGATGCATTACTTCGGCGCGTCCGCGATGGTGCTGCTGGTCGGCATCCACATGGGCCAGGTCTTCCTGATGGGATGCTACAAGTATCCGCGCGAGTTCAACTGGCTGACCGGCGCGGTGCTGCTCATCCTCACCATCGGCATGGGCTTCACCGGCCAGCTTCTGCGCTGGGATCAGAACGCGGTGTGGTCGGTGGTGGTGGCGGCGGAGCAATCGGCGCGGATGCCGGTAATCGGACCGCTGATCGCGCATTTCATTCTGGCGGGAAAAACTCTCGGTGGCGCGACGCTCAGCCGCTTCTTCGCGTTCCATGTTTTTTTCATTCCCGCGATCATCTTCGCGTTCGTCGGCGTTCATCTGTACCTGGTTTTTCATGACGGCATTTCCGAGCCGCCCAAGCCGGGCGTGCCGGTCGATCCCGAGACCTATCATGCGCGCTACGAAGCGCTGGTCGAGAAAGAAGGCGTGCCGTTCTGGCCCGATGCGGCATGGCGCGATGCGGTCGCGTGCGCGATCGTGGTGGTCGCGATCGTCGCCCTCGCCGCGATCTTCGGTGCTCCAAAACTCGGCGCGCCGCCCGACCCCAGCATGCTCGCGAAAGATCCTGCGCCCGATTGGTATCTGCTGTGGTATTACGGAGCGCTGGCGTTGATTCCGCGCGGCCTCACCAATCCGTTCATCATCCTCGCGCCCGCCCTCGGATTGGGAACACTCTTCGTGGTGCCGCTGTTCAACAAGGGCGAGCGCCACGCGACGCGGCGTCCCTGGGCCGTCGCCGCGGTCATCACCATCGTGATGATGATCGGGACGTTATGGATCGAGGCGAAGCGCGCGCCATGGTCGCCGGATTTCGCGGCCAAGGTTCTGCCGACTGATGTGATCGCCTCGACGGCGCCCGACGTAAATCAGGGCGCGGCTCTCTTCCATGAAAAAGGCTGCGAGTTCTGTCACGAGGTGGAAGGCTTCGGCGGCCATCGCGGCCCCAACCTGAGTAACGTCGGCAATCGCTTGACCCACTCCGACATGGTCATTCGGATACTCAACGGCGGCCACAACATGCCGGCCTTCGCGGGTGCGCTGAACCCTGCCGATGTCGATGCGCTGGTGGCCTTCCTGCAGTCGCGCAAAACCCCCTGAGGTCGTGGCCACTCCATTCCAGATGCGACCGGCGCGCGCCGATGACGCCGTCGCCATCGCCACCGCGCATATCGATGCGCGCCGCGATGCGATGCCGTGGCTTCCGGTCATCCATAGCTTCGAAGAGACGGTGGACTTCTTTCGCGATTTTGTGCTTCCGAACCAAGTTGTCTTCGTTGCCGAACTCGAGGAAGGCGTGGTCGGCTTCATCGCCATCTACGGCGAATGGGTGGAGCATCTCTACATCGCGCCGGCGCAACAAAAGCTCGGTATCGGCGACACGTTCTTGCAGAAGGCCAAGGAGCTGCGGCCCGAGGGCCTGATGCTCTGGACCTTCGAGCGCAACCATCGCGCGCGGAGGTTCTACGAACAACGCGGCTTCGTCGCCGTCGAATTCACCGACGGCTCCCGCAACGAGGAGCGCACCCCCGACGTGCGCTATCAATGGAAGCCGGGTTGATTCGCTGCTAGCGGGCAACCGCTTTTGGTAGCCATCAGGAGCAAAATATTGCTCCCGACGGATACATCTGACCCCTTATGCACTGCGGCTAAAGCGGAGGTCACATCGTGGCGCTCATCGGCACGCGACGGCCGATCGATCCGATGCGGCGGCGCGGCAAATCGGATGAATGCAGCGTCGCAAGCTGTCCGCGCAGCAAGTCGGCATCGATCTCGAATAGATCGCATAGGCTGTCGAACGAAAAGACGCTGTGGTACCCGCGCAACTCCATCCAGCTCCGCACTTCTTCGAACTCTCTACGCCGCGCCTGCGATTTCGAGCTCATGCACATCACGTAGCATCGGATCGCATCTTCGAAGACCGCGAACATCAGGCGCCGCTCGCCGTCGATGATCCGGCGACGCGAGATGAGGTCGTAGTACTGCTGCGGCATCAACGGAAACACGCCATCCACCTCGGCGCGTTGAGGTTTAGGATTGGCCGCGAGGCGCGTGCTCACGGAGGAAATCATTTCAGGTTCTCGGTCGGCTGCTCGACGCATCAGAATCGCCCCCTGGGAAAATTTCGAACGCGATGCAATGAGCATCGAGCATGCCAAGCTGCGATCGAGTGGTGGACGCGCGATGCAATCCGCGGGCGATAGCTCCATGATGTGCCACCATCTAGTAACAGGCGCAGCGCGTCGATGTGGAAAGACGATTGGTTTTTTCCTCGCCGTACTTAACTCAACTTTTTCGTTGGGATAGAAATGTGTTCAACCGCGTGGTGTCGCCAGTTGGGCAGCGGTCGTGCCTGATGCTTATGTGTCAGCACTTCGTCCGAATTCTGACGGCGCATTTGGTGTCGCGCCCGATGTGACGTCTCGGTTCTTTTCTAATGCGGCTGCTGGCGATCTTCGATTAAGACGCGGCGCGACGCGGACAGCGTTGTGCCCGGGAGAGGAGTAGTGGTGATGAAAGTCGGTGATCTGATGACCAAGGACGTTAAAGCATGCTTCCAGTATGATTCGCTCAATCGAGCGGCGCAGCTCATGTGGGAGAATGATTGCGGGTCGGTGCCGGTCGTCGATGCGGATTCCAGGGTGCTCGGGATGCTGACCGATCGCGACATCTGCATGGCCGCCTATACCAAGGGCATCGCGCTCAAGGACGGCTCGGTCGCCAGCGTAATGTCACGCAATGTCAGCGTTTGTAATCCAAGTGACAATATTTCGGCGGCAGCCGAGCGGATGCGCGAGCGCCAGATTCGCCGACTGCCAGTGGTCGATGAGGATCGACGCCTGATCGGAATTTTGTCGGTGAGCGACATCGCGCGCGAGACCGATCGCCTGCGCGCCTCGAAGTCCAGAAAGCGCCCCATCAAGGATGGCGAGCTGATCGAGACCTTGGGTGCGATTTCCACCGCGAATGGGAACGGAGGCGCCTCGCACGCGGCGTGAGACCTAACCCCTAACCCCTTCCCCTAAAGTGGAAGGGGAACCAGAAAGGAAACTCGAAACGGCGTCACTTTAGAAGTAAGTCCTATCGTCAGATCTCGAAAAGACCTTGCCGCTCCCCTTCCACTTCAGGGGAAGGGGCCGGGGGTTAGGTCTGAATGCCGAGGGCTATCGCTACGTTGTCAAATATATGAACCGTTCCGCCGTCGGCGCCATAGCGTCATTCAACGCTGTGCCGCCCACGCCGGATCGGGGAAGTGTGGGCTTTTTGGGGGAAGTGTCACCGGGCCCTTTTTGGAGGAGTGGGGGTGTGTGTGTGGAAAGAGCCCGGTGACTGGGGGTTTGGAAGCTGGTTAACTCCGTGCCGGCACGTTCCCGCTCGGCTGGATATCATGTTTATCGAGCAGCAGCATGTGGACCTGGCCGGAGGTCTTCATCGGCACCTCGAGGCCTGCGCGTGCTTTGCCGGCGGAATCAAACACGCCGACTTCGAGTTTGGAATCGCCGAGCACACCGAGCGCTATCTGGTTCTGGCCGGTCTTGGTCGTGAGGTTCAACAGGATAAGTCCGTTCCGGTCGACCTTGACCGAGGCGTGCGCTTCGCCCTTGTTGAAGAGGAGGATCGGTGTGCCCGGCTTTATAGTCACCGGCTCTGAGGCGACGGGGGTGGTCGAAGAACCCAGAGTCGGATGAGCTACCGAGAGGAATGCTCCGAAAATGCCGCCCGCGAGTCCGACGGCAACCGCGGTCGTTGCTCCTATCATCAGAGATTTGCTTCTAGCTTTCATATCAACTCGCTCGCGTTCAGCTTGGTGTTCGGTTCACCCAGGTTTTGTCTGACAGAGCGTTGCTGCCTTGTTTCGACTGAGAGTAGCTTAGAGCAACCCTGATGCCATCGATCCGGTGCCATCAGTGTTATGTCTATTGATGCTTATTGATGCTAAATGGGCCGCGACGGTTGTCGCAGTCGCGCGACTGTCGCGCGACTAAGCTGTCGCGTGATGCGACTACTGGACCTGAATCCCCAATTTCTCCAGGCGCCGATACAGCGTCGAGCGATGAATCCCCAGCATTTTCGCGGCTTTTCCGACGTTCCCCCGACATTCGCGCAGGATTCGCACCACTTCCTCTGAGGTTTCTTCGTTGTCGCTAAGGATTAGGTCCTTGGCGATCTCCTTTACCGTGGTGGGGGTGGCTCGCTCGGTGGGTTTGTTTTCGTTATTCGCCATCGGCGGGAAGTCGTCGACGGTCAGCCGCATCCCCGAGGAGTTCAGGGTCGCGCGCAGCAGAGCATTCTGAAGTTCGCGGACGTTGCCGGGCCAGCTATAGCGCTTCAACTTCTCCCATACTTCGGGATCTACCATTCCGCGAAACCCAAGGGCGCGAAGATGGCGCTCGGCGATGGGCTGGATATCTTCCAAGCGCTCCCGAAGCGGTGGGATACGGACTGTAATCGAGTTGAGGCGATATAAGAGGTCGGGACGGACGCGCTCGGCCAGGCGCGCATCAGCATTGTTGGAGGCTGCGATGACGCGGACATCGCTCTGAACCGGCGCCGTGCCGCCGACGCGCACGAAGGTATGGGTCTCGACGAAACGCAGCAGCAGGCTCTGCGCTTTCGGACCCGCATCTTGCAATTCGTCGATGAAGAGCGTGCCACCCTGCGCGCTGTCGAAGATGCCGCTCTTGGTTCCGCTCGCGGTCGCGCCGGTGAATGCGCCCGGCTCATGGCCGCACATTTCGGAAATGGTCAGCTCCTCGGACATCGCACCTAAGTTGAATGCGACGAAGGGGCCGGCGCGCCGCACGCTCAAATCATGAATCGCGTGCGCGAACATTTCCTTGCCGGTTCCCGATTCGCCCAGTACCAGCACCGGATGCTCGGTGCGCGCGGCGCGGGTCGCAAGGCGCACCGAATTGGCGAGCGCGGGACTATCGCCGACGATATCGGCAAAAGTGAAATGGCTGCTCCAGGTTTTCTCCGGCTTCGGGGTGCGTTGGATCGGCGGCCGCTTGGATGGGGTAAAAACCACAATCGCGCCGACTAAACGATTACCCCGATGAACCGGGTTCGCCAACGCCTTGGCGCCGCTCGGCAATGGCAGATTCAGCTCGCATGCGCGGTCCTGCCCTTGCAACTGCTTGATAGTCTCGACCCCGATTAGTTCCGAAATGCGGCTTCCGGGAGCCGTACCGCCCTGCGAGGCGACCGCCTCGGAACTTTGCGGCGTGGTCTGCATGATGAAGCCGTAAGCGTCGACCGCAAGCAGAGCCGCATCCTGGTAGCGTCGCGAGAAGTCATCGAAACTCCGGACTAGCGTGAGTCTATCGATCGCCTGCACCGAACCGAGCAGTTTGCTGACCAGCTCGGCGCCGCGCACGGCAAAATCCAGCATCTTCGGATGGCCCACTTCGGTCAGTCCTGAGATGCCAAAGGAGCCGGTCAACAATCCATTAATCGGATGGAGAATCGGGGCTGAACAAGTGTTCCATTGTTTGATAACCGGCAAATAATGCTCATCGAGGCGAATCTGGATCGGCTTGCCGAGAGCGAGGCCGGTGCCGATGTTGTTGGTGCCGCCGTTGGCTTCGTTCCAGATGCCACCGGGCAATCCATTGAAGCCCTCGGCCATAGCCTGGACCCTGGCGTCGCTCGGGAGCACATGGAGAAGTTCGCCCTCGCGATTGCTGATGCCTATGAGCGCGCTGATCCCGCGAATCGCGGCCTGGAGCAAATCGATAACCTGGAGGCTCGCCTCTTTCAGGTCGGCATCGAGGGTGGAAATTTCCCCGGCACGGCTGGGGACGCGGATCGCATCGATGGGGAGGTGAAATTCATCGCGGCATCGACGCCACGATTCAGCGATCTCAGGCCTGAGGCAACTAAGGTCAACGTCGTCACCAGCGACGAATCGATCCCATACGCTGGCGATGCGCGAGGTTTCGACTTGGATTAGTTCCGACAAGGAAGCCTCAAATTTGAGAATGGAGATGGAGCATCAACTAATCTAGAAAAGCGGCGCGGATGCGGCAAGATGAAATCTTCGCGATTTTGTCGCATCGATGTCGCGAAGACCCATAATAACTCAATTGCGGACGTTTTCCAGTGCTGACTGCGCTCTAAAACTGCCGAATTTACTTCCATTTTCGTCAACAAGACGACCATCGCCTCGAAGTTTTGATCGCCCGATTCATCTCGGTGTCGCGCGACACAATGCGACAAACTCGTGTCCGAACGGCGATCGCATCGGATCTCATCGAAAATCATCGAAAAAGCGCTCTTTTTTTGGCCTCTCGAAAATAAAGAATCCTTGTAGATGCTGCATTATTTGGCTTCGTTTGGTAATTTGTTGGATCTTTCAGTAGTGTGAAGATCGCTTCAGCGAGCGCCTTTTCGCCGATGCTCGTGCGCTGAAAACGCTTGAAACATAAGGATTAATTGGCTTTGTTTTGTCATTTTTGCATTGATCGATGCGCGTCTTCTTGATCGATTCTGATTACAATTCGATGGCCCTTCCTGTCCAGGTATTTTCTGAATGACCTGAAATTGCAAGCTCGACTACCGACTCCGCCAAATGGGGGGTCTGGTGCTCGTCGAGAAAGTCGCATTCAATCGAATCGCGATGCCATCCCTGTTCCCCGCCACCGCGACCGCCGACAGCCGCAGGCTCATCGTCACCCGCGCGTTGCGAGGCATCGGCGACGGCATCGTCAGCGTCCTGTTGCCGAGCTACCTGAGCGCGGTTGGTCTCAGCCCCGCGAGAATCGGCGTGATTGTCTTCGCGACGCTGTTCGGCTCGGCGCTCGTCACGTTGTGGGCGGGCTTCGCGACGAGACGCATCGGAACGGGCAGAATGCTGCGGGGCGCGTCGGTGCTGATGGTCGCCACCGGCCTGGGCTTCATTTACGCGCGAAGCTTCTGGGCACTCGCCATCGTCGCATTCGTGGGCACGATGAATCCCTCGGCTGGCGACGTAAGCCTGTTCCTTCCGCTGGAGCAGACCGCCATCGCGCAGACCACTGCGACCACCGGCCTCACCAGCATGTTTGCGATTTACAATGTCGCGGGCGCCTTGGGAGGCGCATTCGGCGCGCTCGCCAGCGGATTGCCCTCGATCCTCGCGCCGCGCTTCGGATGGAACCTGCTCGCGGCACAACGTTCCGGCTTTGCCGTGTACGCGATTCTCGGATTCATCGCCGCCTCGATCTACTGGTCGCTGTCGCGCGCAGTCGAGACGCCGCCGACGCCGACCAAAGTCGCACCACTGGCGAAATCGCGCGCCACCGTGATGCGGCTCTCGGCGCTGTTCAGCATCGACGCATTCGCGGGCGGTTTCGCGATTCAGTCGCTCCTCGCGCTATGGATGTTCCGGCGCTTCAACCTGTCGGTGCAGGCGGCAGGGACCTTCTTCTTCGTCGCGGGCTTGCTCGGCTCGTTCTCGCAATTCGTATCGGCGCGGCTGGCGGCTCGCATCGGCCGCATCAACACGATGGTCTATACGCACATCCCAGCCAGCGTGTTTCTTATCCTCGCCGCGCTGATGCCGACCGCATCGCTCGCGATCCTCTTCCTGTTGTTGCGCTCGGCACTCTCCTCGATGGACGTACCCGCCCGCCAGTCCTATGTGATGGCTGTAGTTCCTCCCGAAGAACGCACCGCAGCCGCGAGCGTGACCAATGTGCCGCGCAGCCTCGCGAGCGCGGCAGCGCCGGTTCCGGCGGGTATGCTGCTCGATGTCACCTCATTCGGATGGCCGCTGATCTGTTGCGGAGTGCTCAAAATCGCGTACGACCTGTTGCTGCTGCTTCAGTTCCGCGCGCTACGGCCCGACGACGAGCAAGCGGATTGACGTTCACAATGCCTTGCCCATCACGATGCGCGACAATCGATGGAACCCGAGCTTGCGATAAAACTTCTGCGCCGCCGTGTTCTCGTGCTCGACCTGAAGCTCGAGCGCCGAGATTCCGATGCCCTGGCAATAATCTTCGACGCATTCGAGCGCGCGCTTGCCGAGGCCGCCGCCGCGGTATTTCTCGCGAATGAAAAGATCGGTGATGATGCCCTGCATGCCGCCGAACTCGAGGTCGTAGTTGAAAGTCAAAATGACGTAGCCGGCGACCTCAGAGCCCTGATGAATCATCCAGACGCATCCCAACGATTCGTCGCGCAGCAACTTGCGTAATGCAGGAGCAATCCTTTTCGCATCGAAGCGGATACCGTCGTAGCGATAGTATTCGCGAATCTGCTTCATCAGCATCGCGGAATCCGCAAAGCCAGCCTTACGAATGATAGCGGGGTCGAGCGAAGCGGGTCTCGGATAGGATTTACGCTCTGGTTTCTTCATTGGACGCGGACTTCGAGTACGGTTGCGCTGTCATCGCGGCAGCGGCACGTTGTAACATCCGCCGTCGAGAGGCAAGCACTCATTGGAGAAGAAGCAGCATCACGAGCCGATTGGGCGCGAGTTGCTCATCGCCAAACAATCCGCCGTCAACGCGCGTGGTGAATTGCGCGCCGAACCCATCGATGGTGTCCGCATCCGCATGACCAAGCCGGTCCCGCATGAGGACGGACATCTGATCGAAATCGCGCGTGCTGACTGGGATGTTATCGATCTGCCTATCACGCAAGTTCACCTGACGACCACGCTGCCGGGCCGCGTGCGCGCGTGGGGTCTGCATACGCGGACCTCGGACCGGCTGTTCGTCGCGAGTGGGCTCGTGCGCATCGTATGCTTCGATGGACGCAAGGGCTCGCCCACCTACGGCCGCATCAATGAGGTCATGCTGAGCGAGCGCAGTCCCGGCCTCGTCATGATTCCGCCCAACATTTATCACGGATGGAAGAATATTGGCGTCACCGAGTCGATCGTGATCAACATGCCCACCAACATCTACAATTATGAGAAGCCTGACTCGCTCGACCTCCCATGGGACGGCGAGGCCGCGAAGTCACTGATTCCGTACGCGTGGTGAACGTGAACGAACGGCGTGGCGGCGGATGGCTGGGGCGGCTCTTCGGCAGAAACCGCAGCGAAGAGCCGCACGGCTCGGAGCCGCTGGTCAGCATCATCATACCGACCTACAACTGGAGCAGCGTTCTGCGCCTGGCGATCCAGACCGCGCTGTGGCAAACGATGCCGGACTTCGAGTTGCTGGTCATCGGCGACGGATGCACCGATGATTCCGCCGAGGTCGTGCAATCGTGCGGGGACCGGCGCATCCGATGGCACAACCTCGCGCACAATTCCGGCAATCAATCGGCGCCCAACAATGCCGGGCTCGCGATGGCGCGCGGGCGCTACGTCGCATATCTCGGCCACGACGATGTTTGGTATCCGACGCATCTTGCGACGCTGCTGAAGACGATGCGCCGCGGTAGCGTGGACCTCGCCTACACCCGCAGCGTGATGCTGGGACCGCCAGGAAGTCATATTCGCGTACTGACGGTTATCTCGCGGTATCGCGATGGCCGGGGCATCCTGCCGTCGTCGATCATGCATCTGCGGGAAGTGGGCGCGGAAATCGGCGGATGGCGCGACTACCGGGAGATCGAGCTGCCGCCGGATATCGAGTTTGTGCGGCGCGCGTATCGCGCCGGCAAGCGCTTCAAGGCCATCAACGCTCTGACGGTGTTCAAATTCAACTCCGCGCTACGCCCCAATTCATATCGCGAGAAACCCAGTCATGAGCAGGCGGAGTATATCCGGCGCATCCAAACCGAGCCGGATTTCATGAAGAACGAATGGCGCGCGATCAAAGCCGATGCGGCGCTGGGCGTGCCGTTTCGCGTCCCCGGAATGCCGCAGGAACCCTTCCCGCTCCCGCCCGGATGGACAGTCACGCAGTGGCGGAAAATTCGCGGCCTCGAGCCCTAGCCTATCATTTCGGCTTCGGCGCCGACGGCGCCATCGCCTCGATCTTCAAGGGAATTTCGAATGCGACTGACTGTGGAATCTTGCAGATGTCGGTGCTGCACTCCTGGAACTTCAGCTTGCCCTTGAGCTGATAGTCTCCCGGCTTGAGTCCCGAGCGCACCAGGATTTTACCCTTCGCGCGAAAGTTCCCATGGTAAACCGGCAGCGTCTCGCCGAGCGAAGCGAACTCTACTTTTTCGGGAGCAGGAAACTCAAGCGTCTGGCTCGCGACCACATCGCTATCGAACTCGATCGAGGTCGGAGTGTAATTCGATGGCAGCGGTTGGCCATAGACATGCCATCCAGGCGCGAGGGAAAAATCCACCGCGATGCCCAACTCGCGTCCGGGTACCGTGTGATCCGCCGTCGGCGCAATCACCACGCGCAAATCATCCTCGGCGATCGAAACCGACTTGGCCCCGGCCGTGCCGAATTGATCGAGCAAGATTTCCGACGATGCCACCCGAGTCTGATAATCGGGCAAAAAATACTTCGCGCGAATGACACCATCGGGACCGACCAGGTAGTTGGTCGGAAATGGGATCCCATAAAATGGATGATTGGGGGGAACGTTGGTATTGAGGATGCCGAATGCCTTGATGACGGCGCTGCCCTTATCGGAGAGGCACGGATAGCCGAGGTGTTGCGCGTCGGCAAAGCGATGCAGGATCTCCTGCGAATCGTAACTCACGGCCGCGACCTTTACCCCTTTAGCCTCGAAACCCTGGCGCGATTGTTCCAGCTCAACGAGCTGGCTGCGGCAGTAGGGTCACCAATCGGCGCTGCGGGTGAAGACCAGCAGCAGGCCCTCGGGGCCGGCGAGGTCGCGAAAGCTTTTTTGATTGCCGTTTTGATCGGGCAGCGCGAAGGCGGGAATTTTCTGACCTACGTTGAGGCCGCTGGTCGCGCCATCGTTCTGCGCTTTCACGAACTCCTGGAATTCCGCGGGCGATACCTTCTCGCCCCCGAACATCTTGCGCACCACATCGTGAAAAATGTTGGCTTTGCTGGATTCAGTCTGAGACATAATATTTTGATTGATAGCACAGGCTTTGGCCGGTGTCGTCGAAAAACCACCGACCAAAGTCTGCGAAATGAGAATCAAAACAGCCGCTGTGACTATGCGAAATAAGATCGCCATTTTGCTTGTCGCATTCACCATGTGCCCCTTCGTGCTTCATTCAGCGCGTGCGGCCAGCGATCTGAAACTCGCGCCCGATCTCTCATTCACCGATGATTCCAGCTCCAACTTTCCGATTGCCGGCAACTCCATCGGAGATGCCACCGTCGCGGGCGATCGCGCGACCATCATGTTTTTCGGCACCGCGCATTGCTGGAACACCAATCGGGAGGCGGAACGGCTGGTGGCGCTCTATCCAAAGTATCGCGACAAGATCGACTTCGTAATCGTCGACGTCAACCATCCCTCGGCCTCGCAACAGCCACTGATCGTGAAATATTATCGCGGCTACATCCCGACCATCACCGTCATCGATCGCAAGGGCGAGGTGATCTACAACCGCGCCGGCGAAACCGCGAGCACCCGCGGTGACACCTCGAAGCTCGAAGCCCTGCTCAATTCCGCCAAATAATCCGCGGGTCAGGGCCGGCCCGAATAGACTTCCGTCACTCCCCATCCCGTCGGATTGGTCCACAGCAATCTCCCTTTGGAAGGTTGAGGGTAATGCTCACTGGGCCCGAACACCTCCAGCAGTTGCGTGCCGCGAAGTTCCTCGCCCGCAAGGTCCGTCATCGACTCCGGATTCACCTTTACGCTAAAGCGCGGCGGCACGCGCGGTTCGGACACCGGCATCGGGGTGCCCAGCGTCCGGCGCCAGGTGCCGTAACAAGCCCATGATTCGCCCGTCAACACGATGCTGTTGGCCGGCGTATTTTTTTCGATCCAGTCGTATGCCGCGAAGCGTCCGGGATCTTCGGTAGGTAGGAACACCTGTTCCCACAGCGGATAGTTGACGTATCCGAGCGACAAAGCGATTGCGACCATCATCGGCGTCCTCCAGCCGAAATACTGCTGGATGCGGTAAAACGCGTATCCCGCAAAGAGGCTGAGGAAATAGACCAGATCGGTGATAAAGCGCGAGGGAGTGAACGCGGCGAAGCCGACCCCTCGCGTCTCGAATTCGTACAAGTAATACACCCACCCGAAGAGGGCATACAGCAGCAGCAGCATCACCGAAACGAAGTGGAATACATGCGGCCTGACTGGTTTGCGAAAGTAATCCAACATCGCGCCGAGGAGCGCAAAACCAACCAGCAGCGGACCCAGTACGGGCCAACTGTCGGAGACGCGAAAGACTTCGGTTTTGGGTAGCGAGCTTGCCTTCAAGGCGTAGGGAATCAGGTAAAACGACACGGCCACGGATCCTCCGGCGAGCGCGGCGAAGGTAGTTCGATAACGCTTTTCGGGATCGTTGGCGACCCAAAAGAATCCTGACAGCGCGATCAAGATGATACCGGTAGTGAGCATGACATGATGGTGAATTAGACAGACCGAGGCGAACAGCACGGCCATCAGCGCCGCGCGCTTCCTCTCTTCGCCCTGGCGAATCAGCAGACCAAATATTCCCAGCGCCAGCAGCATACCGAGCTGGTTGGGCAATCCGCCCCAGCGAAGGTAATCAGTGCTGCCGATAAAGGCCCAAAAGCTGTAAGCGATTGCCGCGTACAGGCCGGCTATTTGTGCAGCAAAATATTCCGCCGCGAGAGCATATATCGCGAGCGCGCTAAGCAAGCTGAAGGTCACCATCAGGAATTGGAAGGTGCGCGGCAGCGACAATCCTGAGAATCGCGCGAACAGTACGATTAGCAAGTGAGATCCGATCGGATAATTAAGCGTCGCGTTCTGGAACGGCTGCCAGTCGCGGATGATGCGTCCGCTCAACGCGATCTTTTTCGCGAGCAGAAGATGGAACGAGGAGTCCCAGCCCGGCGGAACTATTTGGTGCCTGAGGCTATCGGTCTGTAGACCGCCGACCAGCAGTAGCAGGAGAACCATCGCCAGGTTCGTGAGCGTTGTCGCTCGCCCCACGACCTCGCGCCATTGAAGCCTTAACCGCGCCCATCGCCCGACGAAGCTGCTGGCGCTGACGATCAGAATCGCGGCCCACAGCAGGTAGAACCAGCTCAGATAGGCAAATGCACAGACATACGCGACGTACACAGCCGCTCCGAAACCAAGCACGCTTCCCCACGCCACGTGCTCCGCGGCCGAATCGTCAGGGAACAAGGCTGTCCACCAGCAGATGCCGGGTAAAACGACAAGCAGAACCCCCAGCAGGAAGAGCGAATAGGAGATCAACCTCTTGATAGGTCGCGGCTGGCTCTAGGCTGCATCCCACGGCAGCGGCATCGGCGCGCCCTCACCGGTTCGCACCCGAACCGGCGACATCGAAAGCGTCGCTACGATGTGCATCTCCTCGGCGCTGGTATTGGTGATCTGATGCACCGCGTCGTAAGGCAGGATGAGCGTGCTGTTGGGACCGAATGAGGTAGTCTCGCCCTCCACCATCAGCGTGCCCGAGCCGCTGAGGATCACGATGACTTCTTCGCAGGCGTGACGATGCACCGGGGTCGCGGCGCCAGGCGCGATGGTCTGCTGCCATACTTCCATCGACTTCACGCCTTCGTCCTGGCCACCGACGGTCCGATGGCGCAGTCCGGGCAGCGCATGTTCCTGCTTTTTGCTGTTATCGACGACCGGCATGATGTTTTCCCTTCGCAGCGAATTCGATCGGGCAGATTACACTACTGATGGTGGCATTTCGGCAAGCTGTGCAAAGCCTCGTAGGACAGCGTTTTGCGATGACGCTCGGCGGCAGTTATCCTGAGCCGCGCAAGTGGCGGTTAAACATACACCTCTCGTCGCGCAATATCTGAGCGTCAAACAGAAGGTTCCGGACGCGATCCTGTTTTTCCGGCTCGGCGATTTCTACGAAATGTTTTTCGAGGATGCGGAGATCGGCGCCGCGCGTGCTCGATATCCAACTCACCTCCCGATCCAAAGATGGCGTGCCGCTGTGCGGCGTCCCCTACCATTCCGTGCAGCCGTATCTCGCGAAGCTGGTCAAAGCCGGCTACAAGGTCGCGATCTGCGAGCAGGCGCAAGTCGAGGCGAATGCGAAAGGGCTGGTGCCGCGTCAGATCGTGCGCGTCATCACGCCCGGCACCGTTGGCGAGGAGATGGTGCTGACGGCGGCGGAAAAAAGCTTCCTGGTGGCCATCGCTCGCGGAGAAACCAGCTTCGCGCTCGCCGCCATCGATGTTTCCACCGGCGAGTTCCTCGTCACCGAAACGCTCAGCGCCGCGAGCCTGCATGAGGAGATCGCGCGCCTCGCCCCGCGTGAGATCATCGCGGCGCGCGGCGACGAAAAACTTCGCGCGATCGTCGCGGACCTCGAATGCTCACTGACAGAACTGGATCCCGCCGCCTTCGATAATGCGGTCACGCGCGAAACGCTGACGCGCCGATTTGCCGATGATACCGGCCTCGGCGCGCTCGATGGCGGCGTTGGAATTGCCGCCGGAGCCGCGCTCGCCTATGTCGAGGAAACCTTCGGTCGCGACCTCGCGCATGTGACCGCGCCCCGAGCCTATCGCGCGACCGAATATATGATGGTCGATGAAGTCACGCGCCGACACCTCGAACTGATTTCGTCCTCCGATGGCGCCCGGCGTGGCTCGCTGCTTTCCGTCCTCGATGAAACCCTGACGGCGGTCGGCGCGCGCACGCTGTGCAACTGGATCATCTATCCGCTGCTTAGCCTCGAAATGATTCGCGATCGGCATGATGCGCTCGAAGAGCTGTTCGAGGGCGACCTCGGCGGGCGCGGCGCGGATGAGCTCAAGCGCATCGGGGATCTGGAGCGGCTGGCCGGACGTATCGGAAGCCTGCGCGCCTCACCTCGCGATTGCCTGCGCCTGGCCGATGCGATCGCTGCGGTCGGCGAATTGAAGGCGGCGCTCGAAGATCGCAAGAGCGCGCTCATCCACGCGATCGCGCAGCGGATGCGACCCGAGCCGGAACTTACGGCGCGCATCCTCGAGACGCTCTCCGAGGATGCACCGGTCAATCCTCGCGACGGCAACCTCATCAGGGCAGGACTGAATCCCGAAGTCGATGAGCTTCGATCGCTCGCCTCGGGTGCGCGCGGCGTGATGGCGCAGCTTGAAGCGACCGAGCGCGAGCGCAGCAAAATTCCCTCGCTGAAGGTCCGCTACAACCAGGTCTTCGGATACTACATCGAGATTACCAAGGCGCACCTCGATCGCGTGCCCGCTGATTATGAGCGCAAACAGACGCTGGTCAGCGCCGAGCGCTTCACGACTCCCGGTCTGAAGGAGCTCGAGCGCAAGATCCTTTCGGCTGAATCAGGGCTGAAGGAACTCGAGTTGCAGATTTTTGCGAAGCTGCAAGCCGAGCTGCAGGCCCATAGCGCATCGATTCTGGAAACGGCGCGCGCGGTTGGCGAGTTCGATGCCATCATGTCGCTAGCCAAGGCCGCGAGGCGTCGCGGCTACATCCGTCCGCAAATAAGCACCGGCCTGCGCCTCGCGATTCGCGACGGACGCCATCCGGTGCTCGAAACCGGGATGAAGTCGGGCGAGTTCGTGCCCAACGATCTCGACGTCGATCCCGATGCGCGCCAGCTCCTGCTCATTACCGGTCCCAACATGGCGGGTAAGTCGACCTACCTGCGCCAGGTCGCGCTGATTGCGATCATGGCGCAGATGGGCAGCTTTGTTCCCGCGACCGAGGCGAAGCTGGGGCTGACGGATCGCGTGCTGACCCGCATCGGCGCGCGCGACGAGCTGCGGCGCGGCGAATCCACTTTCATGGTGGAGATGCGCGAGACGGCGCGGCTGCTCGAAGGCCTCACCGAGCGCAGCCTGCTGCTCCTCGATGAGGTCGGGCGCGGCACCAGCACCTTCGATGGCCTCGCGATCGCGTGGGCGGTCGCCGAGCATCTGCACGACTCGACGCGCGCGAAGGTGCTCTTCGCAACCCATTTTCATGAGCTGACCGACCTTGCGCGCGAGAAGCTTAGGGTCAAAAATCTTTCCATGGCGGTGCGGGAATGGGGCGGGGAAGTTCTCTTCCTGAGGCGCGTGGTCGAGCAACCGGCCTCGCGCAGCTACGGTATCGAGGTCGCGAAGCTGGCCGGTCTGCCCGCCGGCATCATTACACGCGCACGCCAGATACTTTCCAACCTCGAGCAGGGCGAGCTCGATGATGCCGGGAAGGCGCGTCTCGCACGTCACGCCGATCACTCCAATCGCGGCGCACAGCTAGGGCTTTTCACACCCATCGAAAGCCGCGCGCTCGAGGAATTGCGCACCATCGATATCGACCGGCTCGCTCCCGTCGACGCGCTTACGATGCTCGCGAAACTGAAATCGCGCCTGAGCGGCGGTAACGAATAGCGCCCGCGCGCGTAGTCCATATGATGAGGCGCTCGCCAGTCATCGTCGCGGTGCTGCTGCTCCTAGCCTCCTATGCTGACGCGGCTATCACGTCCGCCAGTCTCAATCGGAATGGCCTGGTCACCGAACTGACCCTTGCGCTCGACCATCCCGCGCCGAAGATGCATCTCAGCGCGCATGGCAACGATCTATGGATCGACCTCGATGGCACGACGTTGCAAATTGCTCCCCGCCCGCTGTTTGGCCGCGAGGCCGCGCCGATTGGCGTCGTAAGAGCATTCAGCCCCGGCGGTACCGATACACGCATCGCGGTCGAGGTCATCGGCAAGTGTGACTATGCGATCGTGCAGCGCTCGGATGAGATCCTTCTGCGCCTCGCGCCTGCCGGACAAGTCGCGAACCTGAGCGCCCCTCTGCGTCCCCAGCACCACAAGACGACTACCTACTCCTCCGTCACGACTACTACGGAGCAGCCGGTGGTGATTCATGCGCTGGCGCCCGAGGTAACGAATCCGGCTGCAATGCTACCCGGAAATCAGCTGGTGATGATCGATCCCGGACATGGCGGCTATGATCCCGGAACTCAGTCGGGCAGCGGCATCCTCGAAAAAGATGTCGCCCTCGAAATTTCGCGCCAGGTCGCCGATGCGCTGAAGGCTCGCGGCGTGCGCACGCAACTGACACGCGACCGCGATGACTTCATTTCGCTGCCGGAGCGGACCCGCCGCGCTAACATCGCGAACGCAGATCTGTTCGTGTCCATTCATCTCAATTCGAGTCCCAACCCCGATACCACCGGCATCGAGGTGTACTACCTCAACAACACGACGGATCGAGCGACGATTCGCCTCGCGCGGATGGAAAATGCGGGCATCACGGGAGCTAGCGCGCCGCGGGATAGCAACTTAAACTACATCCTTGCCGATCTGCGCCAGAACTATAAGGCGAATGAAGCCGCGTCGCTGGCGCGGATGATCGACGCGCAAACTGTAAGCGATTTGGATACGCAATTGGGGCTCGAAGTTAATCCGCTAGGCGCGAAGATGGGACCATTCTATGTGCTGGTCGGTGCGCATATGCCGGCAGTGTTGGTCGAATGCGGCTTCCTGTCCAACTCATCCGAAGCGCAGCGGCTATCGTCTCCGCAGTATCAGCGCATCCTCGCACAAGGAATTTCTACCGCGGTCGTTCGCTATCTGAGCTCGGACGCGGCAGCGGGAAATCTGTGAGCGCTGCCGTCCCGACCCCGCCGACCCACGCCGCCCGTGACACCGTTCCTCGGGGCGAGGAAGCACTCTACCTGGAGTTCGAAGCTACCCGCGCGCCCGGAAAGATCGCACGCGTCTATCTCGAAGTGATTCGCGAGGAGGTCGCAGAGCATCACTTCGCCGGCGCGTCGGGCACCGAAGTGGTGCGCGAATACACCGCCGCCATCGACGACATGATGCGCGCGCTGTTCCGCTACGCCGACGCCGAGCACACCCGCCATTACGCCAAGCTGCATCAGAAGCTTTGCGTCGTGGCTCGTGGTGGCTATGGACGCGCGGAGCTGAACCCATACTCCGACATCGATTTGCTGTTCATCCACGATTACAAGCGCGGGCCCTACGCGGAAATCGTGACCGAAATCATGCTGCATGCGCTATGGGATGCGGGCCTGATCGTCGGTCATGGAATCCGCAACGCGCGCGAATGCGTCCGGATGGCCGGCACCGACCTGAAGGAGAAGACTGCGATCCTCGATGCGCGATTCCTCGCCGGCGACGGCGCGATCTTCGAGGAATTGCAGGCGCTGCTGGTCGCGGATGTCCTCAATCGCAATCAGCATAAGTTTTTTCAGATCAAGCTCGAAGAGACGCGCGAGCGTCACGCGAAGTACGGCGACTCGATTTACCTGCTGGAGCCACAACTGAAGGAAGGCGAAGGCGGCCTGCGCGATTTACATACCGCGCTGTGGCTGGCGAAGGTCAAATACAAAATCCATTCGGTCGAGGAACTGGTTCAGCGCGCGATTATCACCGCGCCGGAGCTGAACGAGGTCCTCGAGGCGCGCGACTTTCTCTTCCGGGTGCGCAACTCGCTGCATTTCTTGAGCAAGCGGCATTTCGATCAGCTCACCTTCGAATATCAGGAGCGCATCGCACCGATGCTGGGCTTCAAGCCGGAGGGCTCCCTCTCCGCTAGCGCCATCCTGATGCGCACGTACTATCAGCACGCCAGCACCATCCTGCGGTTTTCGGAAGGACTGATTGCGCGCGTGGTTGAGGGGGGCAACGGCCGTTTCGGGCGACGGCTCCTGACACGGCAGATTCGTCCCGGCGTCATCATTCAGCAGAACCTGCTCGCGATTTCCGACCCGGATTTGTTCAAGCGCGACCCGCTCAACCTGATGACGATTTACGCGGATTGCCAGGCGCATGGCGTCGGCCTTTCCGGCGCGGCGTACCAGGCGGTGCGCGATAATCTTCCACTGATAGACAACGACAGCATGCGCAACGACCCGCGGGTCGGTCAGACGCTGATGACGATCCTCTCGGGCAATCGCGCGTGCGTCGCCGAGACGCTGGAAGCGATGCATCGCTCGGGCGTGCTCGGCGCGATTATTCCGGAATTCGGAAATCTCTACGCGCGCGTGCTGCACGACCTGTACCACATCTATACCGTCGATCGTCACTCACTGGTCGCGGTACGCGAACTCGAGAAGCTTCGTGCGGGCGAATATAAGAAAGTTAATCCGTTGCTGACAGAGGTCGCGCGCGAGCTCGATTCTCTGCCGTTGGTCTTTCTCGCGCTGCTGCTCCACGACATCGGCAAGGGCCACGGCCATGACCATCATGAGCGGGGTGCGCTGCTGACCGCCGAAGTATGCCGCCGGCTCGGCCTCAACAACGAGGAAATCGATCTGGTGGTGATCCTGGTGCGTGAGCATCTGGCGATGTCGCAGGTGGCGCAGAAAGGCGACATCGATGACGAAACCACGGTCGGCGAGTTCGTGCGCGAGGTGGGCTCCATCGATCGCCTCAAGGCGCTCTATCTGCTGACCTTTGCCGATATGCGCGCGGTGGCCCCCAACGTCTACAACAACTGGCGCGACATGCTGCTCTCGGAATTGTATATGCGCGCGCTGAAGATTCTCGAGCATGGCCATCGTGAGGCGGTCGATCCCGCGCGTCGGCTTGCAGCGGTGAAGGAAGACGTTCGCAAGGAACTCGCAAAAGTCAAAGCGCCGCAGGATGAGATCCAAAAATTCCTCGATGAGATGCCCGACCGCTATTTCCTGACCTTGCCCGAAGGCGACGTACCGCTGCATTTCGAGCTGATGCGCGCGCTCGGTGAGCAGCCGCTGGTCACGCGCCATCGGCACTTTCCCGACCTCGAATTCAGCGAGTTCATCGTGGTGACGCGTGATCGCCCCGGCTTGTTCTCAATGATTGCGGGCGCGCTGACGGCCAACAATCTCAATATCCTTTCCGCGCGCATCACCACTCGCAACACCGGTATCGCGCTCGATGTTTTCCGCGTTTCGCACTCGGGGCCAACCGGCGCCGTGGCGCTGGAAGAAGATCGATGGTTGCTGGTAGAGCGCGACCTCGAACGCGTGCTCACCGGCGAGCAGGACATCGCGGAACTGGTCGCCTCGGCGCATCATATCAAACATGCCGAGAAGAAATTCCTGCGCCGCGTCGCCACCGAGGTAACGATCGATAATCGCACCTCCGAGGAATACACGGTCATCGACGTTTTCACGCAGGATCGCGTGGGACTGCTGTTCGCGATCACCTACACGCTGTTCAAGCTTGATATGCGAATTCACCTGGCGCGAATCACCACCAACGCCGACCAGGCGCTCGACGTCTTCTACGTCAGCGATCGCGAGGGCCACAAAATCACCGACATCGCGGCGCAGCGCGAGCTTCGCGAAAAGCTCATCGAACGACTGGAAGACCGGCCGCCACCCGAGACGCTCGTCGCCACGCAGCCCTGACACCACGATGAGCGGGGCGGCGTGGCATGAGCTGGTGAATCGCTTCCTCGATCGTCAGGCGGTCGAGCGCGGTCTCAGTGCGCACACCATCGAGGCGTATGCTCTGGACCTGCGCGACTTCCTGGATTTTTGCGAAGAGCAAAAGATCGCACCCGCCGACTTCGATGCGCGCGCGATGACCGCCTATCTCGAAAGCCTCGGCACCATGGCGATCTCCAGCCAGCGCCGCAAGCTTTCCAGCCTCCGCGGATTGATTCGCGAGCTGGTCGATCAGCACATCATCGAGCAGGATCCGGCACCGGCGGTGAAGCTGCGGGCCCATTCGCGCGCCCTGCCCCGCACGCTCGGGCGCAAAAACCTCGCGATGCTGATCGACGCCATCGACACCTCGACGGTGCGCGGCCTGCGCGATCGCGCGATGCTCGAAATCGCATACGGATGCGGACTGCGCGTGTCGGAGCTGGTTTCGCTCAAACTGCATCAGGTGAACCTGAAGGCTGGTGTGGTGGTCGTCTTCGGCAAGGGCAGCAAGGAGCGGATGGTACCGGTGGGCGGAGCGGCGGCGCGTGCGCTTAAGGAATATCTCGGGCAGCGCGACCGCGTCGACGAATCCGAGAACGGCAGGCGCAAGCTCAAGCCGCCCTCGAGGCCGTCGCCATATGTTTTTCTCTCCCGGCTGCATAAGCCGATGACTCGGCAGGGGTTTTTCAAAAACCTGAAAGCATGGGCCGCGCTTGATCCGCGACTATCGTGGGTGAGTCCGCACACGCTGCGCCACTGCTTCGCGACGCATCTCCTGGAGGGGGGCGCCGATCTGCGCGCGGTACAGGAGATGCTCGGCCACAGTGATATCTCGACGACGCAGATCTATACGCATCTGTCTAAGAGCCATCTGCGCAAGGTCCATCGCACCTTCCATCCGCGTGCCAGCCGCCTGAGAGACGCGACGACTAGTGAATAATCTACCCGAGCTCATCAGAGAGATTTCGATCGCGGCACTGCCGGTGATGTTCGCAATTATCCTCCATGAGGTAATGCATGGCGTCGTCGCGAAAATGCTCGGCGACGATACGGCGGCGCGCGCGGGTCGGCTGACGTTGAACCCGATTGCCCACATCGATCCGATCGGAACCATCGTACTACCGGCGATCCTGCTGTTCTTACACGCTCCCATCTTTGGATACGCGAAGCCGGTCCCGGTTGATTTCCGCAGGCTACACAATCCGCGCACCGGCATGATGATGGTGGCGGCGGCCGGTCCGCTCACGAACTTCGTTCTGGCAACCGTCAGCATCGTTCTGATTCTGATGATTCAGCCGTATCTCGATGGGCCGTGGGCTCCCTCGCTCTGGGTTCCGATTTTCGAGATGCTCAAAATCTCGCTGTTGACCAACATCGCGCTGGGAATCTTCAACCTGATTCCGATTCTCCCGCTCGACGGAGGCCGGGTCCTGGTCGGCTTTCTGCCGTATCAAGCAGCGCGTGCGATGGCGAGGTTGGAACCGGCGGGATTTCTGTTACTGTTTCTGCTGCTGTATTCGCAGAGGTTCAACCTGATTCTATCGCAGATGATTAATGGCGCGGGCCGATCTTTGATCAACGTTGTCGCGGTGGTTTATTACGGGATCGTGAGGATGCTGTGAGTGATGGGGCGATCACGCAGAGTGCGATGAAAATTCCGAGCGACGGGAACGCACGCTTCCGCCTGCCGATCTATGAAGGCCCGCTCGACCTCCTGCTCCATCTCATCAAAAAGGCCGAGCTCGACCCGCAGGACGTAACGACGAGCCGAATCACCGAGCAGTATCTCGGCTATGTCGAAATGCTCGGCCAGCTCAACCTCGATATCGCGGGCGAGTACCTCGTTATGGCGGCCACGCTGCTCCTCATCAAGTCATTCGCGCTCCTGCCGCATGCGAATGGCGGCGATCAGGCGGAGGTCGAGGACCTACGCCGCGATTTGGTGGAGCGGCTGCTCGAATATCAACGCTATCGCGAGGCGGCCGACAAACTCGGCGAGCGCAACATCGTCGGACGCGACGTCTTCGTGGCGCAGGGCGAGCCGCTCGCGCCCGATGATGGAAGCGCGCCGCCGCAGTTCACGGTGTCGTTGTTCGACCTCATCGAGGCGATGGGCGCAGTGCTCAAGCGGCTGGCGGACAAGGCGCCGCGCGACATTCAGCTGCGCGATATTCCCGTCGCACATTGCATTCCACGCATCATGGAAGCCATCAGCGCAAGGACGCGCGTCGAATTCATCTCGCTCTTCGATGACATGGACGATCGCTCGCTGGTGGTCGCGACATTCATCGCGCTGTTGGAACTGGTGCGGCGTCGCGCGGTTCGCGCATTCCAGGAAGTCCGCTATGGCCCGATTTTTCTTGAAAGGGGACCTGAAGAGGTCGGCGAACTTCCCATATAAGGAATTCCGGCTCCCCTTCCCCTTCAGGGGAAGGGGTTGGGGGTTAGGTTTCTTGGACGAAGAACGACTCAAGGCAATTCTCGAAAGCCTTCTTTTCGCGGCCGGAGAACCGGTCTCATTGAACCGGCTCGCGGCGGTCCTCGATAGCGTGCCCAAGGAGGAGATCCGCAATGCGCTCATCGCGTTGGGCTCGCAATACGCGCAAGGCGGGCGCGGCCTGACTGTCGAGGAAGTCGCGGGCGGTTATCAGCTTCGCACGCGCAAGGAATTCGCACCGCAGATCCGCAAGCTGCTCGCCGGCAAGCCTCCTCGCCTTAGCCGCTCGCTCCTCGAGACGCTCGCGATCGTGGCATATCGTCAGCCGGTCACGCGCCCGGAGATCGAACAGGTGCGCGGCGTCGATTGCGGCGGCGTGCTGGAAACCCTGCTGGAGCGGCGTTTGGTAAAAATCGGTGGCCGCAAGGAAGCACCGGGCCGCCCGATGCTCTACGAAACGACTTCCGAATTTCTCGAAGTATTCGGCCTCAAGGATCTCGATAGCCTGCCGGACCTGAAGGAGTTCCAGGAGATTCAGCGCGCGCAGGAAGAAGCGGAATCGCAAGGCGTCGAGACTGTCACCGAGATGCGCGATATCGCGGCTGCGTTGGAGGCTGAGGGTGCCGAAGCCGCCCCCGAAGAGATGGTCGAGCCGTCAGAGCCTCCGCCATCGGACCCGCCAGTGGACGCCGAGGATCCTCCCGAACCTCCCATCGAAGGCGGCACTCGCGAGGGCAACTCCTAGGACATCAACCGTCCATATCGCCGTAAGCTGAATCGGCGGGTGCGTAATTCTCGAAGCGGGTGTACTGGCTGAGATATGTCAGCTTCACCGTGTCGGTCGGGCCATTACGTTGCTTGGCGACGATAATCTCCGCGACGCCCGCTTCCTTGCTGTCCTTGCCCTTGTACATTTCCTCGCGATAGATGAACGCAATCACGTCGGCGTCCTGCTCGATAGCGCCCGACTCGCGCAGGTCCGCCAGCAGCGGCCGCCGATCGGGACGCGTCTCGACTTGCCGATTGAGCTGCGAGAGTGCGATTACCGGCACCTTCAATTCCTTGGCGAGAGCCTTCAAGGAGCGCGAAATTTCCGCGATTTCTTTTTCGCGCGATTCACCGGGCCGAGCCGAGCGCATCAGTTGCAGATAGTCCACCAGCACTAGGCCGAGGTTGTTGTTCTTATCCTTCGCGAGACGCCGGCATTTGGCCTTCAAGGTGATCGCAGTCGTATCAGAGGAATCATCGATGAAAATATTCGCATCCGAAAGGCGCGCCGCCGCCTGCGCCAGCTTGGGAAAGTCGCGCTCGCTCAGATAGCCCGCACGCGCCTTTGCGCTGTCAACCCGCGCCTCCGAGCAGAGCATGCGCAAGACCAGTTGCTCCTTGGACATTTCGAGCGAGAAGAATGCGACCCCGCGCTTCGACTCCGCATCCATGGCGGCATACGCGGCGATGTTCAACGCCAGCGCGGTTTTTCCCATACTGGGCCGGGCCGCGAGGACAATGAGATCCGATGGCTGAAGACCCGCAGTCAGCGTATCGAGATCCTTGAAGCCGGTCGGAACACCAGTGACGAGCTCGCGGTTCTCATACAGCCGTTCCAGAATGCGCAATGATTCGCGCGTCAGCTCCGGCATCGTGTGGAACGACGGCTTGATGCGGCGTTCGGAAATCTCGAAGATGCGATGCTCGGCGGTATCGAGGAACTCATCAACGTCGGCATTCGCTTCGTAGGCGCTCGACGCGATATCGGTGGCGATTGTCGCGAGGCTGCGCAGCACGGCTTTCTCGCGAACGATGCGCGCGTAGTGCGCGACGTTGGCCGAGGTGGGGACCGAATCGGCGAGTTCCGCGATGTAGCCCGGTCCGCCGATTTGTTCGAGGACACCCTTGCTGCGCAGCGCGTCGGTGAGCGTGATGGCATCGACGGGCTGGTTGTGGTCGGACAGCTCCATCATGGCGCGGAAAATCTCGCGATGAGTCTCGCGATAGAATTCCTCCGGGCCGAGAATTTCGAGTGCGTGGTTGATCGCCTCGTTCTCGAGCAAAATCGCGCCGAGCACTGACTGCTCGGCTTCGATATTCTGCGGGGGAACTCGTCTCAGAACGTCATCGGTCTGTGCGGCCACCACATCCTCCAACTCCACAACTCACGCGCGGGAGTATTCCATTTCGGAGGCTATTCTACCAGACAAGTCGCCGACAGTTGTGCCCATGCGAGAAAGCCCACGGAGACATCGATTTTGGATGGTTGTCCCCAATCTATCCACAGGTTCAAATCGGGACAGAGAGGGCAAATAGTCCTTGATTGATGAGGACTTTTCGGGATCGTCACAGGATTATCCACACTCGGATAGCGATCCTGTTACTAACTTTTCGCGCTACCGCCGACGCCTTCCGGATGCCTTTTTTGCGAGCATCGGACCGAGCAGCATGCCGACCAAAAAACCTCCCACGTGAGCCCACCAAGCCACCCCTCCCGCCACCTCGGGATTCTGCGAAAGTCCCGCATAAAGCTGCGCGACGAACCAGATGAGCAGGTACACGATGGCGGGAATTTCGACGAAGTACATCAGGATGAAAATCGGCAAAATCGTCGATATCTTCGCGCGCGGATAGAGCACGAAATACGCGCCGAGAACGCCCGCGATCGCGCCGCTCGCACCGATGACCGGTACCGTCGAATGCGGCGTGAAGGCGGCCATCGCGAGCGCCGAGGCAATTCCGCAGATGAGGTAGAAAAGCAGGTATCGAAGATGCCCCATCGCCTCTTCGACTGCGGCGCCGAAGATGAAGAGATAGAGCATGTTGCCCGCCAGATGCAGGACGCCGCCGTGAAGGAACATCGAGGTGATGATCGTTTCCAGCGCGGGCGGCGCGCCGGGTCCGTAAAGCAATCGAACCAGTTCACGCCTGCCTTCGAGCGCCGAGGTCAGATGCGATGGGATCATCGCATACTGATAGATGAAGCTTTCGATGCTGCCGCCGAGCGAGGCTTCATAAACGAAGACCGCGATGTTCGCCACGATCAGCAGCACGTTGATGAGGGTGAGGCGGCGGCTGGCCTGGTTATCGCGAAAAGGAATCATTCAGATGTCGTGGACGATCGCATCGCGAAAAAGATGGTTCGCTATGTTAGCGGCGCATGGGTACTTCGTGCGAGAGTGCGAATGTCGAACCGATGCGATCGCACTTGAGCGCCCGCGGGTTTCATGCGAGAAATTCGCCTGACTCGCAACATTCGGCGTGAGCATCGCTCGCAGGAGGTGGATCCGAATGGAAGTAATCTCGCAACAGGTAACCGTTCACACCGGAAGCGAAAGCATGCCGGCCCATCTGGCGCGGCCGGCTACCGGTGGACCCTACCCGGCGCTGGTGGTCGTGATGGAAGCGTTCGGGCTCAACACGCACATCAAGAGCATTACCGATCGGTTCGCGGAAGAAGGTTTCGTCGCGATCGCGCCCAACCTTTATTTTCGCTCGGACAACAATGTCGTCGGCTACAACGATCTGCCGGGCGCGTTTCGCCTGATGGGCTCATTGAAAGATGACCAGGTCGTGGCCGATATGGCCGCGACAATCGATCATCTGAAGGGCCTCAAGGAGGTGAAGGCGAACTTCGGCACCACTGGCTTCTGCATGGGTGGGCGCGTCGCGTTTCTGACCGCCTGTCGCGATCAGCGGGTGAAAGCCACTGCGCCATTTTACGGCGGCGGGATGGTGACCTCGCGAGATCCCAGTGCGAAGCCGCCAATCGCGTACGTCGAAGGCCTCAAAGCGCCGGTGCTCGCGTTCTTCGGTGGCAAGGATGCCTTCATTCCGATTACCGAGGTCGACAAGTTTCGCGATGCCCTAAAGGCGGCGGGAAAACACGCCGAGATCGTGCTCTACGCTGACGCCGATCACGGCTTCATGTGCGACGATCGCCCCTCGCATCATCCCACTCATGCGAAAGAGGCGTGGGCGAAAACCATCGCGTTCTTCAAGACCCATCTGGGCTGAGCAATCCATAACTTGAACAGCAATTGGCAGCGGGCCGGCGCGCATCGCCGGCCCGTTTATTTTGTAATGCTCGTCTGCGCGATGCTGCTCGCATCGTGTTATTCCTCGAACTACCGGCGCGAAACGCTCGCGTCGGTCGCACTGGTGTCGAGCTTGTCCGATAAGCTCGCAGATTATTGCCGCGCGGATTTTATTGTCGAGCGCCATCCCCTCTCATCGGAGGAGATGGGCGAGTTCTACTATGGCCTCAAAAAGGCGCGCGCGTTCGAGAGCATGAGCGCGAAGGGCCACGCCTCGGAGGCTTCCGATAAAGCTTTCTCGCAGTTGGTCGATGCTTATGAGAATTTCGTGCGCGACGCCGACCAGTATCGCCTCAGCCAGTCACATACGCAGGAGCAAATGGACCAACTGATGAAGGATCATGACCTCGTGAAACAACGCGCGGAAGAGGTGCGGCGCGCACTGGAGGAAGAGACCTAACCCTCTCGATGTCCAGACCTAACGCCGACCCCTTCCCGTTTCTTTTCTGTCATCCCGAGCGAGGTTGCCGAGTCGAGGGAACTCCGCGAAGCGATTCAGCAGCGCGGGACCTAACCCCTAGCCCCTTCCCCTGAAGGGGAAGGGGAACCAGAGGCATAGAAGTTCAACGAATTGGTTAGGCCTGGCCCTTCCAGTTGTTGCCGTAGGTGTCGAGGAACGCGACCTCGCTCACCGGGCGGCGCTTCAGCGGGCCGAATTTGTTGATCGGATATCCCATCGGCAGCAGCGCGTAGGTTTGGATCTCCTTGGGCAGTCCGAGGATCTCCTTCACCTCATCTTCAAAGAAAACGTGCAGCGTCGTCAGCACGGTGCCGATGCCGAAGGAGCGGCACGCCAGGATGATGTTCTGGACTGCGGGATAGATGCTTGATCCACCGATACGAGCCATCTTGCCCGCGGCGGCAGCAACTTCGGGTGGCAGGTTTGGAATGGGCCCGCCGGTGTCAGCGCGCAAACACGCGAAGAGCAGCACCGGCGCCTCGTGCATATGCTCGAAGAGATAGTTGGCGGAGTTAAAGAGAAGCTGGAAATCCTTTTCGCTCATGTGGGGCGGACGCGGACGATTCGCGTAGACCGTCGATAGGATCTGCGCGCCGCGCGCGTAGATGTCGCTGATTTTCTTTTTCTTCGCGGCGTCCTTCACCACCATAAAGACCCAGTTCTGCTGGTTGCTCCCCGACGGCGCCTGGGTGGCGGCCTGGAGAATTTTGGTCATGACATCGTCGGGGATCGGATCGGACTTGTAGCGGCGCAGCGCGCGCGCCGAATACATCGCATCGAAGAGACTCATTTCCGCCATTGGTGGTACCTCGCTAGTCAATTGTGGAATCGAATGAATATCAGATCGGGCGCGGGAATCGGCATAGGGGGTAGCGCCGCAGCGCCTTGGGTGCGACCCGGCATGCCACCGCGCCGCCCCTGGCGTACCAGAAGCTGTAGCTCAAGAGGCTGCGCTTGTGCGCGAGGTCCACCTTGCTCTTCTCGCGATTCACTTTAAGTCGGAGCTTGGCGTACATTCGCTCCAGCGCCGCCATCACTCGTTCTCCCGCGCGCCGCGACCGCACATAGACGTTGCAGTCGTCGGCATAGCGCACGAACGTGTGCCCGCGTTTCTCCAGCTCCTTGTCCACTTCGTCAAGCAGGAGATTCGCCAGCAGTGGCGACAGTGGTCCTCCCTGCGGCGTTCCCTCAGTGCGTTCCATCACCACTCCGTCGGCCATCAGGCCGGCGTTGAGATAGCGGCGGATTAGCCGCAGGAGCCGCGAGTCATCGATTCGCCGCGCTAGTCTTCCCATCAGCACGTCGTGGTTGACCCGGTCGAAGAACTTCTCCAGGTCCACGTCCACCACCCAGTGGCGTCCTTCCTGCACATAGCGCTGCGCCGCTAACACCGCGTCGTGCGCGCTGCGCCCCGGCCGGAAGCCGTAACTGTGCTCCGAGAAGCTGGGGTCGAATCGCGGCTGCAGCACCTGCAGTATCGCCTGTTGGATCAGCCGGTCGAGCACGCACGGAATGCCGAGCTCTCGCATTCCGCCGCTCGCTTTCGGGATTTCCCGTCGCAGCACCGCTTTGGGCTGGTAAGTTCCGGCGAGTAGTTGCTCGCGGACTTCCTGCCAGTGCTCCATCAGGTGCTGCGGCAGTTCTTCCACCGTCATCCCCTCGACTCCGGGGCTGCCCCGGTTCTCACGTACCCGCGTCAACGCCGCCCTGACATTGCCGCGCGCAACCACCGCTTCCATCAGGCGGTCGCTTCCCGAGCGCTCCTCTCTGTTCGCCATCGTCGACGCTTCGCCGCTGCGCTGGACCCTCGAGGCTTCACCTCTACCTTCCAGCGGCAGCCCCAATTGCTCGGGCTTCTGGCGCCTGGCGTCTTTCGGACTCACAGCGGCTTCGCTCTCCCTTCCGTTCGGCCCTTCATCAGCGCGGACATCGAGGCCTCTGCCGTGTCCCGCTGACTACTACGGCCTCGGCTGACTTCTCGCTCCGCGCTCCTGCGCGTCGCCCTTTCAGGCGTGAAGCGAGATCTCCCCAGGTAAGACGCCGTGACCTTCGCCGCACAAACCGCCGGATCTACGCGATGACTCCTTGGCCGATAGAGCTTCGCGGTCATTTGCCCGCTCGCCCTGAGCCACCTCGCCTTGTATCCGGTTCCTGTTCGTCGGCTCGCGGCTTTGCTCCGCGCTTCCTCCAGACCCCATCTCACGATGACGCCCTTGCGCTTCGCTAGTGCTCGACGCGGCCTGCTCGCACAGAGGACTTTCACCTCACAAGTCACGCGCCATGCTGGGCGCACAAAAAAAGGGCGGCAGGTCGCAGGACCCACCGCCCCAAGGCGAGGAGGAAACGTCGCCTCAATCAGACCGGAACGTTTTTCGCTTTGGGCGCCGGGCCCATCAGCATTTTGAAAACTTTTTTGCTATCCGCGGGATCCTTCACCATCACACCGGGCTGATCGTGATGCTTCATCTGCTTGTCTTCCTCGGTGAACTCGCGCGAGGTTGCACAATACTCAAGCAACAGCCCGTTCGGGTCGCGGAAGTAAATCGAGCGGCACCACTCATGGTCTACCACCGGGGTCACATCGACGCCGCGCTCGACCAGCAGTGCGCGCTTGGCTTCGAGTTGAGCCGCATCGTCGCAATGAAACGCGAAATGATAGAAGGCGCCCGGGAGATTCTGCGCACTGTTGATGTCGGTCGCCCATTCGGTGGGAATACCGGGGACGTTCTTGGGACACATAAACGCGATCAGCGTGCCGTCGCCGGTATCCATAAAGACGTGCTCGATTTTGCCGCCCTCGGCAGGCTCGATGACGTCGGCCCAAGCGACCTTACAATCCAGTTTTTTAGTCCAGAAGTTGACCGTGCGATCGAGGTCGAGAGTCGCAAGCCCGAGGTGATGCACACCGGTTTTCATAAGACGCCTCTTGAAATGTCGGATCAGCTTGACCGATTAGTATCACGGAGTCTGGCGACGTGCAATTTCCAATCTAAAAGGCTGCGATATCTTAGTCGTCTGGCGGTCCGATTTCTGATAATTCGGAGCATTCGGCCTTTCGAGATGACGACTCTATCGACCATTCTGCGCGCTACGAATCGCTACCGCATCCTCCTCCGCTCTCAGTACTGGAGCGCCGAGGAACTGCGCGCCTATACCCGAACCGCGCTCGATGACATTCTGCATGCGGCCGCCCAGATCCCATTTTACGCGGCACGCTGGGAAGGGGATCCGACGGCCAGCGACCTCTCTAAGCTGCCGACGATACGCCGATGCGAAATTGGCGACCTAAACCGCTCGGTCCTCAGCCGTCATCCGAGTAGTGCTGATTTCTCTTCCCATTCTTCCTCGGGATCGACGGGCATGCCGACCGAGTTCTACTTCGATGATCGCCATCAGACGGGTCGCATGGCGGGGCGGATGCGCTACTTGCGAGCGCATGAGTGGAACCCATTCAAACGAACGGCGTGGCTGCTCTACTTTGTATTTCGAACCGAGCACAATGAAGATGAGCGATTGATGCGTAGCCGGTTTCGTCTGGCGAGCCATTTTATCGCAGCCACCCCGGATCTCGACGGCAAGGCAGAACAGCTATCCAAGCTAGATCCGGCTTTCCTTTACACCTTTCCTTCCTATCTCGAAATTTTGCTTAACCGGCTCGCGGAAAGCGGTCGTAGGCTGCCTTCACTCAAAAAAATCTTCACTGGCGCTGAAGTGCTGGAAGACTCGCTTCGGCAGCGTGCCAAGAACGAACTCGGGGTCGATATCGCAGAGAACTATGGTTCGACTGAAGCGTTCATGGCGTGGGAGTGCCCCGCGGGAAATCGTCACATCAACGCGGAGCACGTGCTGATGGAAATCGTTGATGAGTCAGGCCGGGCGGTCGCGCCCGGGCAAATCGGTAAAGTCCTCGTCACCACCCTTGAAAATCAATTGGCGCCGCTGGTGCGTTATGAGATCGGCGACTATGCCGTCGCCGCGGAAGGCCGATGCGGATGCGGCCGAACTCTTCCTCTAATCGGCAAGATCGTTGGCCGCGGGATGAATCTTTTCCGGCGCGGCGAGGGCGAACTGATCTCGCCGTGGCATCTTTCCAGCGCGGTCAGGAGTCGCGAAGAGGTGAAGCAATTCCAGATCATACAAAATCTCCTCGGACGATTTACGGTTCGCTACATTGCGGATGCCACGCTGATAACCGAAGCGGAAGAAGCGATTCGGTCGCGCTTTCGAAAGGTCCTCGGCGACGCGATATCGGTGGAATTTCAGAAAGTCTATGAAATCCCTCGCACCGCTGGGGGCAAATACATGACCGCGCTTTCGGAATTGCCGGGGTGACGCGCCGTGTCCGCCATCATCAAGGCGCTCGATGCGCTCCCGCGATACGCCTCCTTGTTGCGATCGCAACACTGGTCAGCGGAACAACTTCGCGCCTACACCGAGCGTCAACTCGATCGCACCTTGCAGGCGGCCGCGAAGATCCCCTTCTATACGACTCACTTCAGTGGAACTGCGAAGCTCCAGGATTTTGCGCGCCTGCCAATTCTCGAACGAACAGACATCGCGAGCCTTAATGCATCGGTGCGATCGATGTATCCGGCGCGTCACCAGTTTCTGTGGGGCGCATCTTCCGGTTCGACTGCCATCGAGGCGGAGTTCCTTTTCGACCGTTCGCGAGTGCGCGGCCGTTATGCGGCGCGGATGCGCTATCTGCGCGCCCATGGATGGAACCCCATGCGCCGCACGATGTTCCATCAGGTGGTGCATCCTGAGGATTCCGATTGGGTGCGCCATCGCTTTTTGCCCGGCT
Source organism: uncultured delta proteobacterium (assembly GCA_963761255.1). Classification (GTDB taxonomy): domain Bacteria; phylum Desulfobacterota; class Binatia; order Binatales; family Binataceae; genus DATGKG01. The sequence continues at coordinate 1,038,228 of CAVXGH010000002.1, read as the reverse complement.
TCATGGGCGTGAGCAACGATCTCGCCGCGCAAGTCGAGCGCGTCATCGAGTTCGATCCGCTCTATCTCTATACCTACCCCTCCAACATCGAAGGGATGCTGCAGGTCCTCGAGGACACCAACCGCGGGCTGCGCTCGATCCGACGGATCTTCACCATCGCGGAGACCGTCGACGAAACCTTGCGCGAGCGGACCCGGCGCATCCTCGGGGTGGAAATCGCGGACAACTACGGAACCACCGAGGGCTTCATCGCATGGCAATGCCCGCAGGGCAGCTATCACATCAACGCCGAGCACGTCTTCGTCGAACTGGTCGATGAGGATGGGCGTCAGGTCGCGCCGGGCGAGATAGGGCGGGTCATCATCACGACATTGGAAAATTTTGTGATGCCGCTGGTTCGATATGACCTGACCGACTATGCGCTCGCGGCCGAAGGGACCTGCCGATGCGGTCGAACCTTGCCGTTGCTCGGCGGTGTGGTTGGTCGCAAGCGCAGTCTCTTTCGCCATGCGGATGGGCGGTTGTATTTCCCCTACGTGCTGGTCGATTCGCTGCGGCTCGCGCAAGGCATAAAGATCAAGCAGTACCAAATCGTCCAGATGGCGCCCGAAGTCTTTCGCGTCCGCTACCTCGCCGATCGCGAAATCGAGAGCGTCGCTCAGGAAGCCATTCGTGCGGAGTTCGAAACTATTCTGGGCACTCCTGCGACGGTCAGCTTCGAGCGGGTTTCCGAGTTCGCGCGGACCAGGTCGGGAAAGTTTCTGCAAGCAATCTCGGAAATCGACGGCACCCCGGCCGCAGTCACCAGTTCATCGGCAGGATAGCTTTCAGGCGGCGATGTCCGACTGTACTTCGTTAGTTGACTGAGCTCTCCTGGAATGTTCGCCGGCCAGGGCGTGCATCTCCTTGAAGATGCTGAAGAACGTGAGGTGATCCAGCGGCAGCTCGAGGAATCCATGCACAAAGCTCAATACCATCAGGACGACCACGCCGGTCCGGCTATCGTTCGCGTACATCGCTAGTAGGGCAATCCACATCGCTACGATGGCGATAGCGCGCGGCATCGTGATCCGATTCCATTTGATGATCGAGGTTTTCGAGAACCAATTGAGGTAGTGGTACAGGTACGCGAAGGCGATGAAGCGCATTACCGCGATCCCCTGCGGCGAGGCGAAAATGGGATTTTTCGAGGCATCGGTCGCCAGATGAAAAACCCTGAATATCGACTCGTTTAGATGCTCGAACGGCGCGTATGCCCCCCGGACATAGCTCGATACCTGATGAGACGACCACGCCGGAAGCGTAAGCAAACCCACTGCACAAACCGCGAAAACCACCGCCGAGATGACGCCGGATTTGCTGCGGCCTCGCAATGCGCCCAGGAGAATGAACGCGCCGGTGAAGATGAAGACGTGCACAATGGTTGGAAGAAACACGCCGAAAAAAATCATCGACAAATCGGACTGACTTACGATGAGGAATGATCCCATGACCAAGGCGAATGCGATAACTCTGGAGATCTTCGTTCTCGTTATCAGCAGCGCGGCCGCTCCCGCGAAAGCCATGTAGTTGAGCATCGTGATGAGGTCATTCTTTTCTGCCCCCGGCCAACGCACGACAGACACCAGCAACATCGCGCCGCAAAGGAGCATGAGGGGCAGCGAATCACGCTTGCCCGTGAGGAAATACCCGCGGTCGTGCAGCCATGAGATCTCGGTGAGATAATGCAGCGGCCCAAGCACCGCATATGACACGAGGAACACCTCGAACGGCAGGACCAGTGCCGCCAGCGCCGATGCTGCCATCAGGCCGATGCTGAGGTAGTTCACCCGCTCGCTGGTCATCCAGATGTCTTCACGAATGCTGTCGAGAAGCCCCCACATCGAGAGCAATGGCGGTGCCACCAAAATCACCGCAGCAGAAGGCTTCTCATGTCACTGCGGCGTGATTTAGGCGCATCGGTGCCACCTTTGTGGGAACGAATGGACGCGGAAGTGCAGAGGTGGATTGTCGTTGAGTCTAGTCGACGCGGACCATCTTGCGTTGGATGGCGTACCTGACGATGGCGGCGGTGCTGCGCAAGTTCAACTTATCCTTTAAATTATCGCGATGGACCTGCGCAGTCTTGGGACTGATATTCAGTCGCGCCGCGATTTCCTTCATCGTCGAGCCCTCGGCAATCAGCCGCAACACCTCGCGCTCGCGCCGGGTAAGGATGTCCTTTCCCGCGATGCGCTCAGCGGGCGGCCGGTTCATCTGATGAAGGATGATGGGCGCGATTGCTGGGCTTAGATAGCGCAAGCCCGCGTGGACCGCGCGGATAGCGGGCATGATTTCTGCCGCCCCGTCGCTCTTGAGGATGTACCCGGCGGCACCAGCCTCGCCGAGCGCTTCGATGACGTATTCTTCGTCACGATACTGACTCAGAATCAGCACCTTCGAGCCGGGGATTTTGCGCACCAACTCATGCGCCGCGTTGAGGCCGCCGATTCCCGGCATGATCACATCCAGCAGGATAACGTGAGGCTTGGTCTTGAGCGCGAGTGCGAGAGCAGATTCCGCATCTTCGGCTTCGCCGACGATTTCACATTCCGCCGCCAGCGCCGATCTTAGCAGATCGCGAAACATCCGGTGGTCATCTGCGATGAGGACCCTGATCCTATCGCTCGAACCTTCCGCCATCTGAATCCTAGTGCGGTGCGCCGCCGGGATTTTGCCCGAGATCATTCCCCAGATGCTGCATCTCGGTTCCGAACTCAGTCCAATTGCCGGCACTCAGCGCTTTGAGCGCGCGATTGTAATGATCCGCCGCCGAGCCAGATGATGGATTTTGCATCGCCGGCGCGGTCGTGCCCGGAGGCGTGGGCGCCTGAGGTTTAACTTCCGCAACCACCGGGGCAGCCGTCCCTTCACGCCCGGTGAACAAGGAGGCGAGAGTTTCCGGAAGCGTATCGCCCATCACCACCTGGTCGCCGTATGACGCGATGACCCGCTGCAATTCGGGCAGTTGTCCATTCTCGGCGCGGATGTAAAGCGGCTCGACATAGAGCAACGAATCCTGCACGGGGATGACAATCAGGTTGCCGAGGATGACCTTGGAGCCCATCTGATTCCAGAGCGATAGCTGGCGCGAAATCTCGGGACTTTGGTTGATGCGCGCCTGGATTTGGTATGGCCCGTAGAAGAGGCTGTCTTTCGAAAACGCGAATTCGAACAGATGCCCGTAATCCGCGCCGTCGCAGCGCGCCGCCATCCACGCGATCATGTTGTCGCGCCCCTTCGGCACCATCGGGAGCATCAGGATGTACTCTTCGTGAAGTTCACCGGGCAGCCGCATGATGATGTAGTAGGGCTGCATTTGTCCCGTGTTGCCCGCATAGTTTTCCTTGGCGACGTCCCATTGATCTTCGCGGTTATAGAAAACCTGCGGATCCTTCATGTGGTAAGTGCGAAAGATCGCGGCCTGAACCTGGAAAAAATCTTCCGGATAGCGGATGTGCGCACGCAAATCCTCGGGCATTGCGTTGAGCGGCTTGAACATGGTGGGAAAAATGTTCTGCCACGTCTGAATCACCGGATCTTCGGCGTCAGCGACATACAGCGTGGTCGTGCCGTCATAGGCATCGATCACAGCTTTGACCGAGTTGCGGATGTAGTTGATGCCGTCGGTGTCCTGCGAGTAGGGATAGCGATCGCTGATGGTGTAGGCATCGACAATCCACAACAGTTTGCCATTGAGCAGCACGGTGTAGGGATCGCCGTCGAGTCTCAGAAACGGCGCGAGGTACGACAGCCGGGTGAGAATATTGCGACGGATCATGATCTGGCTCTTGTCGACAATATTCTCCGTGACGAGAAGATTGATGTCCTTGAAGAAGTAGCTGAACAGCATCCGCCGCCACAGCCCGCTGACCGGGATGCCGCCCTCCCCTTTATAAAAGGAGAAAACGTTATCCGCCCCCTTGGGATAATCGAATTCCGGTGTTGCCGAATTCACCACCACGTAGTTGTCCGGCTCCTCACCGAAGTATATGGCCGGATTTTCCACCTTGAAGCCAACGCTCGATTCGGCCGGGATGTTCTTGATGTAGAACACCGGCAAACCCTCGGAATCCTTCTTGTTGACCGGGCTCATCACCAGCCCGCTGCCATGGGTGAACTTCAGATGTTGATTGACCCAGGTCTGGGCGTTTTCCGGCAACAGTCCGACGTTCAACTCGCGCGGCGACATCATCACCTGCGTATAGAGCCCGTTGATGATGTAACGATCGATATCGACATCGAGGAAATCGTAATAAAGGCGAATCTCCTGTAACTGCTTGTAGGTGTCGATGAGCGGGCGCGGGTCCCATAGCCGGATATTGTTGAGGGTGGCCTGGTCTTCCTTGATCGAGGCCTGGGTCAGGGTGCCCTTCCCCGCGAACGGTTTCACGTCGACGTTATCGAGTTTGTATGCGGCTCGCGTCATCGCAATGTTCGCCTCGAGATACGGCTTCTCGATGCGCAACTCGTCCGGCTTCACCCAGAGCCGCTCGATGACGGGCTCCATGAAGCTCATCAGCAGCGACGGCGCAAACACCATCACGAACGCGATTATGGGAAGTCGGACGCCATACTGCCGGGTGTTGCTGAAGCACAGCGCGGCCGCGACGATCGAGAGCGCCACCAGCACCCACAGACCGGGCGCCCACAGCACGTGATCGACGTAGCGCATCCCGTAAACGACGCCGTTGGTATGATAGAGGAGCCCGAAGCGCGAGAGCCAATAGCTGTACGCGCGCTGGATGAAAAAGAATCCCAGGATGACCGAAATGTGCGCCGCGGCGCCGGGAGTGATACGCGGCGGCGATTCGCGAAAATCCAGCCCGCCTCGCATCCACTGAATGCCCATTCCAACGGCGGCGGCGAGGAAGAGAATCACCAGGAAGAGGTCACGGAAACTCTCCAGCAGCGGCAACGTGAAGACATAGAAGCCGACATCGTAGCCGAAGGAACGATCGCTGACGTGAAACGGCACGCCATGAAACGCCTTCAGATAAACGTCCCATGCGCCGGCCTCGCCGTTGGCGGGAAGGATCGCGAGCACTGCCGCGCCGACCAGCACCAGGCTCCGCCATGGAATCCGATCGCTGAAGGCGCGCAGCAACTCGGGCAGGTTGATCTCGGTCATCTGGTCGGGACGGCGCACCACTCGCAGCCGCTCGCGATCGCGCGCGCTGGGACCGATCGCGGCAAAACCGCTGGCGGCAATCGCGACGAAGGCGAACAGCCATACGCCGGCGAAGATCGCTACCTGGGCGGCCACGATGCGATCGAAAACGGCTCGATATCCCAGCGACGCGAACCACAGAAAATCGACCAAAAAGGTATCGGCCACGCCGAGGATGATCAGCGTGACGATGGCGAGCGCCGCGATGGCGACGAGGACTATCCGCGGTCGCATCTTCAATTATTGACCGTGCGCGATCTGCGCCACGTGCTCCCTCACCACCTCAGCCGGACAGAGCCACACGAAAAGCTTGAGCGCGAGATAACCGGCCAGCAGCCAGTCGATCTCGCCCACCACGGGAATGAAATCGAGTTCGATCGCCGGCGGCGTCAGCATCATGAACAAGATGAGGAACGGTGCCGCTTTGGCGAAGATCGAAACCCGCTCGTCCTTCATCAGGCGATAAAACACCCGCACGAACTTGGGCAGATGAGTAATCATCCCACCGATTCGCGTAGGCGAGAGCATTTGCATGCGCAGCAGTCTTTGAAACATGAGGCGTCTTTCTGATGCTCATCCTAGCACAGCAAGGGCGGACGACTACCACGTCTCGGTGTCCTCGTCACATTGCAAATTGCGCTGGCCCCTCGCTCCATGCGAGGCGTGGGTCTGCCTACCCCCTCATGGGACGCGCTTCATGAATTGCTCAGGTGTCAGCGTCGGTACCGCGGTCCTGCCGATGAAATCTTTGACGTTCCAGGTGACGATCGCCTCCGCACCGTAGCGATCCGCCTCACGAGCCAGGGTCGCATCACCAAGGGTCATCCGGCGTGCCACGTAGCGGCTGATGTCATCCACGTAAGCAGCGAGCCAGGTGTTGATCGGCCCGTCACCCGCACCAAAAGGATTCAAAACCTGAACCGGATAAACGACCGCGAAGTTGCGTAGCCATCGGTCGGTTTCTAGCCCGGATAACCGAAATGAAGCGGCGCCACAGATCTCTAAAAGTGTCAGCAAGGGAACCACGCCGGAGATCACCGACAATTGTTCCAAAAACGCGTGGGTGGTGGGATACGCCGCATCCCGGCGAAAAAAGCGTTCGATGATGAACAGGTTACTGTCGAGAAAGACCAAATCGATCGCCCTTGGCTACGCGATCCATTTCCCGCCAGTCCTTGTATGGTAGCGTTCGCGCGATTTTGCGCGAAATCCGGTCGAAGTCGCGTTGCGCCACCGTCTGCGACATGCCTCTCAAACCCGGCGTTCTCGCTTCGATCTGACGTTGAAGGCTGCGATAGATCGAATCGGAGGCTGAAGGTGAGATCGGTTCGGAAGCCACTATTACTGCCACCGGTTTCCCCCGCTTGGTGACAACTACCCGCTCTCCCGCCTCGACGCGCCGCAAAACACGAGTAGTCTGGTTTTTCAACTCACGGACGCTGACCTGGGAAGTTCGGGATTCGGTCGCCATGTGGCCACTAATGTAGCAACCTCAATCTCATCGCTCAACCAACGAACCGTCAATCTCCGGCGGCGTCCACTGGTCGCGCAAAGGGCTGAGTCGGGGCTATCGCCATGTCAGAACACCGGGCAGGTGGCCGGGAGCTTCGCGGAATCGATGCCCTCGCACTTCGCATTGTCCACCGTCAGGTTGCCAACCCCGTCGAGCCTCACCGTCCAGATGGTGTCGTAGTCGGTGGGCGGCCAGGCAGGCGCCATCGGACCCATGTTGGGCGGAAAATAGCTTGCGATCAGATCATTTATCGTCGGCTGAATGAATTGATATGACCACGCCAGCAGCACCGACTGATTGGAGAATTGGCCGCCGGTGAAGAAGAAAGCGCTGGTTGACGTGGTCGACGTCTGGGGAAAGCTCGCAGCGAGCCCATACGGCAGGTTGTTGGCGATGGCATATGGTTCGGCGGTCAACGACGGCGCGACCCCCGACCATGAGTTCTGCGTGCCGGGTGAAATCTGCGCGGGATCGCTCGAATAGACCAGCTCCGGAGTGATTTTTCCGCGCAGCGCATTGGGAAGGTCGAGCGCGCGCCATTGCCCGGCGCAGACATAGTTGCCGTCGGTCCAAAACTCCAACGGATGCGCATCGGCGTGCCGAATGATGTACACGGTCTCATTGAGGTTGATTCCCTCGGGCTTCGTCGCGCCGCCGCTCCCGATGGTCACCATGATCGGCGTGAAGGGCGGTTGCGCGGTGCATTCAGCATTCAGCGGCACCGGCTTCGGCAGCGCCGGATATGTCGGTGGCGGTTTAAGATTGCTGTCGAAGGTGCGCATGCTGGCGCTTCCCGATGGGGTTATCGAAATCGCATAGATAATGTTCGGACCGGCATAGCTGGTCGGAACAGTCAGATTGTACTGTCCGAGCGTATTGATGTTCTCGAGCAGCGCGCTGGTGGTTTCCCATGGCACCGAGAAGACATAGAAGCCCGGCACATTCGCCGCGATGATGCTCGCGACCAAAGCTTCGTTGTCCCCGCCCTGATCAGCGAAATCGAGTCCCTGGCAATTTGGGCATGATGCGCTCGGCGTCGCGACTCCGCTCGGCAGCGGCATCGACGGCGCATATGAAGCATTGATGGGGTAGCTATTGCCGGTATACGGGATGACTTGCGGTGGAGGCGCACTGGATAGCGTGATCTGGTTGAGCAGCGCGAACTGCTGGACGGTCTCGAGCGCGGCCATGTCAGGATAATTGCCGGCGGTTTGCAGATGAGTCATCGGCTCGAGGGCGTAGACGCCGGTGACATTCTTCTTCCCCAGCACGCGGCGCTTCAGGAAGGTGCCCATCATCAGAGCACGCCTGCAGGCCCTGACTGGTCAGGTTCGCGGTCGCGAGATTGATTTCGCCGGGCGCGTTGAAAGCGAGCATCCTCGCTTACCACGAAAATCAGGTTGAGGTTGTCCGCGCTCAGCGCAGCCGGAGTTGACGGTGCCGAAACATCGGAACCGGAGGACCCGCCGCATCCCGCGAGCAGCGCGAGGACCAGGAGCAGGCAGGTCGCCTTTGCATCGATGCTGTTGTGCAAGTGCACGTTTCCTCGGCATGCACACTAACGCCGGCAGCCTCGTGAACACAGCGTGATGGCATCGCTATCGAAAGGTTATACGCGACCCAGCATCCGAGCGGTCAATTACGATGCAGGCAACCGACTCGCTGAATTCGTTATATCAGGCAGGTGACGACTGCGAGGTCGCCGGCGCTCGCCGAGGTATAGAAGTCGCGGAGCTGGCGGAATTCATCCATCAGCCACTGGAGGTCACCGGCTGACCATGCGTTCGGATAGATACCGGCCTTCGTCATCTGCGCGGGATCGTAGCGCCCCACCATCTCGGCTTCGAGGTTGGCGCGATTCAGTGCTGATGCGATCGCCGCGGTCTCGTTCACAGCGAAGTATCGCGCCGACCCATAGCCGGAAAAATCGTCACCGACATCAGTCCCGCCCAGGACCACCTGACTAATGAGGCTCGAGCCTGGTTCGGGCGCGCCACAGAGAAGGTAATGGATTCCGTGCCAGCTTTTATCGATGGACAAACGTGCGCCGCGCGATGGCGATGCGCCCCGCCCGCTCGTGCCGCCGCTGCCACCGGCAAGTTGGCCGGCGCGCGACATCATCAGATTGAGCAGCGCCTCGCCAGCCTCGCGTTTCTTCAACCCCGCGGCATCGAGGCCTAGTTTCTCCAGCCGGGTGCTCAGCAACTCACGCGTTTTTGGATCGAGCCGAGCCAGCACGGTCTCGAACATCTGCGGCCCCTGCTCGATGACGCGCTGGCGCTGTGCCTCAGAGAGCTTTCGCCCCATCGGTTGGGGCGGAGCCGCGTCAGGGGCAAACCATGACTCGATACTTTCGGGATCCTCGACCAAGCCCGTGAGTTGTCCCGCCGACACTTGCACGAATTCAGCCGTCATCGACATCGATCCGCCCCTCTGTAACGAAACTCTACTTTTAGATAACGCGGATCGCGTAGCGAGCATAGTGCGGAGGCGGAGGGCAAAATCTGGTAGGATGCTGGAGGTAAGGAGTCGCGCGGCTGAACCGGCGTGGGCATCCGCCGCCACCACAACCTGAGGAACCACATCTTGAAGCGACATATGAAGCTGGGCGATTTTCTGGTCGCCTATCTGCGCAAAATCGGCACTGAGCATCTGTTCGGAATCCCCGGCGACCTCGCGTTGAAGCTGTTCTTCTCGCTCGGGCGCAAGCACGGATTCAAGGTCCATACCTTCTCGCATGAACCCGGAGTCGGTTTCGCCGCCGATGGCTATGCGCGGGCGTCGCGCAAAATCGGCGTGCTGTGCGTTACCTATGGCGCCGGCGGCTTTAACACTATCAATCCGGTCGCGGGATCATTTTCCGAGCGCGTGCCGATGCTGATTTTCTCCGGCGGCCCCGGCGAGGAGGAGCGCAAGCTCGGCACCCTGATTCATCACCAGGCGCGCGACATCGAGTCGCAGCATCGCATTTTCAAGGAGGTCACTTGCGCCTCGGCGGTGCTGACTGATCCGCGCACCGCCGCGCAAAGCCTCCACGATGTGGTCCGCGCGATTTGGGCCGAGCAGCGCCCCGGCTATGTCGAGATTCATCGCGACATGGTCGACCGCGTCATCGAGGTTCCATCGGACATCATCGATTGGGACGGATACCTCCATTTCCAGCCCTCCGATGCGGGCAAGCTCGCGGAGGCCGCGCGCGAAACTGCCGCGATGTTCAACGCGAGCCGCAAGCCGGTGCTGATCGCGGGCATCGAGATCCATCGCTACAAGTCGTCGGCCGAGCTCGTCGCGCTGGCGGAGAAACTTGGCGCTCCGGTATGCACCACGGTGCTTGGCAAGGGCGCGTTTCCGATGGATCATCCGTTGTACATGGGCGTGCACATCGGTCCGATCAGCCCGCCGCATATGGTCAGGCGGATGGATGAGGCCGACCTCGTCATCAACCTCGGATGCCTCAAGACCGATATGAATTTCGGCAATCGCCCGCCGCACATCATCCAGGATCGCACGGTCTGGGCGGTCGATCGCAAGGTGGATGTGAAACATCACACCTATACCGATGTCGGCGTGCGCGATTTCACTCGCGCGCTGCTCAAGCAGGACTTGAAAACTCATCGCGAGAAAGTCGAGTATGCGGACAACCTGCCGAAGGAGAATTCGCACAACGGGCATCAAATCAAGGTGGCCGACATCCTGCGCACCGTGAATGATTTCCTCGCCGCGCACAAAGGCTATCTGGCAGTGGCCGAGTCGGGCGACATGCTGTTCGGAGGCCTCGATATCCGGGTGCCGAGCGGCGGGACCTATCTGGCGCAGGGATTTTATGCCTCGATGGGATTTGCGGTGCCGGCGGCGATGGGCGCGCAAATCGGCTCCGGCTTACGACCGATCGTGCTATCGGGTGACGGCGCGTTTCAGATGACGGGGCCGGAGATTTCGCATGCACCGAATTTCGGCGTCAATCCCATCGTGCTGGTCATCAACAATGGCGGATGGGGCATCTTCCGGCCTATCGTCGAGCAGCGCGAGCTGCTGGAAATTCCGCCGTGGCCGTACGCCAACCTCGCGCGCGAATGGGGCGGCGCCGGTTTCCAGGCGCGTACGCCGACCGAGCTGCGCGAGGCGCTGGAGAACGCGGATCGAGTCGACACCTTTTCGCTCATCGATGTTCGCGTCGAGCGCAACGATCTATCTCCTGTCACGGTGAAATATATAAAGGCAGCGGCGAAGCGCTCGCAGGCACCGCCCGAGAAGAAGATTAAGGGCCGGCGATAGTCTTCGCCGGATGTGGGTCAGTTTCCGCTATGCCGCCAAGCTCGGCCCGGAGCGGACCCGCTATGCGTTTAGTTCCTCGAGCAGCGCCTTGGCGTCTTTCAGGTCGGCGGTGTCGAAGCCCTCGGTGAACCAGTTGTAGATGTCGGCGAGCATCGCGCGCGCTTCGTCGCGCCGATTGGTGTTGCCCAGCAGTCGCGCCAGGCTGCAGGCCGCGCGCAACTCCAGGGATTTTGCAGCCTGTCGGCGCGCAATCTCGAGCGCTTGTTCCAATGAGGCTCTCGCCGAGATGGGATCGGAGGGGCTCTGACCCAGGAACAGCTCGCCCCGGATTCGATGAATCTCCGCCGCCCAAAAACATTCGCCGCTGCGATGGACCAGGTCCAGGGCTTCGACTGTCGCCTTCAAACCGTCCTCGATGTGTCCGGCTCTCAGGCACGCGTCGGCGAGAGTCCCGAGACCGAGCGTGAGGAACAAGTCTTCCCGGTTGGCCGAAAGCGCATCGGTTTCCTCGCGTATCTGCCCCACTCCCTCCTCCGTTCTTCCAAGCTCGGTCAAGGCCCACCCTTTGATAATTCGCGAATGACGCAGAACGTAAAGGAATCCCACGTCCTCCGCTATGTTTATCGCGGCTCCGGCGATTTCCAGCGCAAGCTTCGGTTCGAGCATCATACGATGAACCAGTGCCTTCTCTGACAACGCGAAAGCCGCTGAGATGGTGTCTCCGAGTTCCTTCGCAACTGAAATGGTACGGTCCGCGTATCGGCGCGCCGCGTCGGGACGACCTCGCAGCCATGACAACCGGGCGTGCCATGCATAACCGCACACGGCCGGATGATGAGCGGAATAGAGAGGGACGGCAGCCGAACGAAGCTTCGACTCGAACAGCTCAAGCCCCCTCTCGACATGGCGTTGCGAGGTCTCCAGTTCACCCGCGGAAAGCGCCACCGACCAGTCATGATGGACAGCCTCAAGAATGAAAACCGGATCGGGGTGGCGATCGACGAACTTCCAGACCTGCTTTAATCGCTCGCGGGCGGCGCTCAAGTTGCCTCCGACATAGGGCACTCCGAATAGTCCGACCAGTAGCGCGAACTGCTGTTCGATTGTTGCGCCGGTGTCAGCGAGTCGCTCGGCGCGAAGGTATGCCCGCTCGGTTTCCGGCGCCGCCCACCCTTTGGTGGCCATCAGCACGGGACCGAGGCTGGTCTGGAGCGCGAATTCGCGCCGGTCCCTGTCACGGCCGGGCGGCGTGCGTTCAAGAAATTCCAGTGCGGCCGTGAAATTCTGCAACGCTTCGACGTATGCCGAGCGTCCAATCGCCTGGAGGCCAGCGCGCTCGTGATACTCGAGAGCCTTAACCGAATTTCCGCTGCGGCCGAAATGATGCGCCAGTTCCGCCAGCCGATCGTCGAGATGGTCTCGATACAGGCTTTCAATCGCTTGCCCGGTTCGTTCGTGGAGCACCCGCCGCCGCTCCATCAGCATCGAATTGTAGGAGACCTCCTGAGTCAGCGCGTGCTTGAAGATGTATTCAGAGTCTCCGAGGGCGGGCTGCTCGTAGATAAACTCTCCGAGTTGCAACTCGTTGAGCATGCGGTTCAATTCATCATCTGCCTTCCCGACCACCGCGCCCACCAGTGACATGGGAAATTCGCGGCCGATCACCGCAAGGTGCTGCAGCAGATCCTTCAGATCCGATGGCAAACGATCGATGCGCGCGGCGAGGATCGCCTGCACCGTCGGCGGGATCTTTAACTCTGCGACCGGTTTCATGAGCTTCACGACGCCGTTGCGCACCAGCGCGCGATCGTCAAGCAGCACCTGAACCGTCTCTTCCATGAAAAACGGGTTGCCCTCGGTTTTGTCGATGATGACGTGCTTGAGCGCCGCCAGCTCGGGGCCATCGCCAAGCAGCGCGGACAGCATCTCCTCGGCGCTCGCGTTGCCCAGCGGGTCGAGCCGCAGCTGCGTGTAGTAGGTTTTGTTACCCCAACTGTGCGTATATTCGGGACGATAGTTAAGCAGCAGCAGAATCTTCGCGTTGGCGATCGAGTCGGCGAGCAGGTTCAGGAGCGCCTGGGTTTCCTCGTCGATCCAGTGTAGGTCCTCGAAGATCACCATCAGCGGCTGGTTTAGCGACTCGCGCAGCAAGATGCGCTTGATTGCGTCGAGCGTGCGCCGTTTCTTGACCTGTCCATCCATCTGCGCGAGCGGATCGTCGCCGTCGACGATACCTAGCAGCGCGAACAGATACGGCAGTGTGTCCTCCTGCGTCCGATCGAGCATCAGAACCTTGCCGCCGATCTTTTCGCGCCGCGCACGCGCGTCATCATCGCTGTTGATTTTGAAATAACCGTGCAGCAGGTCGAGTACCGGCAGGTAAGCCGACGCCTTGCCATGCAAAACCGAGAACGCTTCGAGCGCCATCCAGCCGGACTGATTCTTGGCCTTGAACTCGAATATCAGGCGCGACTTGCCGACTCCCGCCTCGGCCATCGCGGCGACAATTTGTCCGCGACCGGCGTGCGCAAGCTCGGCGGCGTTGCGCATCGCTTCCATCTCCCGCTCGCGACCGACGAACTTGGTGAGCCCGCGCCCCGCCGAGCGTTGCAGCCGCGTGCGCAGCGGTCCCAAACCCGCCACCTCGTACACATTGACCGGCTCAGTCACACCTTTGACCCTGGTGGGGCCGAGCGGCTTGAGGATGAAGTAGCCCTCGCAGAGCTTGCGAGTCGCCTCGGCAACCGCGATCGAACCTACTGGCGCGGCGGTCTGCATCCGCGAGGCCAGATTGGTCATGTGGCCGATGGGCGTGTACTCGACGTGCCCCGCGCCGGTATGGATCGAACGCACCACAACTTCGCCGGTGTTGATGCCGATCCGGCCCTGGATAGGAGTGCCCCCATCCGCGACCACCTTTGCGGAATAGCGCCGCAACTCCTCCTGCATGCGAAGCGCCGCATAGAGCGCGCGCTGCGGATGGTCTTCGTGCGCGACCGGCGCGCCGAACAACGCGAAGATGCCGTCGCCGGTGGACTGCACGACATAGCCGTCGTAGCGATGTGCGGCATCCATCATGAGCTTCAGAGCTGGATCGATGATGGCGCGCGCCGCCTCGGGGTCGAGATCCTCCATCATCTCGGTAGAACCCTTGATGTCGGCGAACAGCGCGGTGACCGTCTTGCGCTCGCCGTCAATATTATCGGGAGCGGATGTATCCGGCACGCGAACCGTCGCATCGTCCGACTTTTTTGCCGCGGCCGCCGCCGCGGGCGCGCCGAGCGCGGTTCCGCACTCTCCGCAAAAGCGTTTCCCGGTTGGATTGTCGACGCCGCATTTCGGACAAAGATTCGCCAGCGGCGCGCCGCAATCGCCGCAGAACTTCTTGCCCACCGGATTGTCAGTTTTGCAATTCGAGCAACGCATCGGCTCTATCGGGAAAGATAGGCGACCCGCCCTCGTATGTCACCAGCGCCGTGGAGCGACCAGCAGCCTGCGCGGGAGTGGCCCAATACATTTCCGTGCCATAACGGTGCAATATATTAAGGTGGCGACGAAGCCCTCGCAGCCGCACCCGAAAACAAACCGCAAGCGCGCTGACGATTGCAATCGAAAATGGACAACTACGAAAAGACCTACAGTGAATTTCAATGGAACACGCCCGAGTTCTTCAACTTCGGCAACGTCATCGATGATTTCTCGGCCGACCACAATCGTGTCGCATTGTTATGGGAGGATCAGGAGGGCAATCGCGCGCACCTGACCTTCGGCGATTTCAAGGAACAATCCAACCGCATCGCCAACGTGCTGAAGGAACTCGGCATCGGGCCTGGCGATCCTGTGCTGCTGGTACTGCCGAGGATCCCAATCTGGCAAGCCGCCTACATCGGTGCCCTGAAGGCCGGCGCGATCGTGGTGCCCTGCACCGCGATGCTGCGCGAGAAGGATCTCGTTTATCGCGCGAATCATTCCGGCGCCAAGGCGATTATCGCATCGGTGGATAGCGCAACGATGGTCGGCAATCTGTGCGCGCAATGCCCTACCCTCGCGCATTATCTGATCGTCGGCGCGGCGCGCAGCGGATGGAAAAGTCTTCCCGAGGAGATGAAGAAGGCCTCGCCGAAGTTCGCCGTCGTCAAGACGCGCTCCAGCGATCCTGCGATTTGCTACTACACCTCGGGCACCACCAAGGAACCAAAGGCCGTGCTCCATGCGCATAGCTACATCTATAGTCACAAGTTCACCGGGCTGAACTGGCTCGACCTGAAGCCGGGCGACATCCACTGGACGACCAGCGACACCGGATGGGCCAAGGCGGCGTATGGCGTCCTGTTCGGCCCGTGGATGAACGGCGTGACGGTCTTCATGTACAACGGCCGCTTCGAGCCGGCGAAGGAGATGGAACTCCTCGAGCGCTACGGCATCACGACTTTCTGCGCGCCGCCGACCGAGTATCGGATGCTAGTGAAGGAAGACCTCTCGAAGTACAAGGTGCCGAAGCTGCGCCATTGCACCGCGGCGGGTGAGCCGCTCAATCCCGAGGTCATCGAGGTATGGCGGCGCAACTTCAACCTCACGATTCGCGACGGCTATGGCCAGACCGAAACCATCATCGTCGCGTGCAACATGCCCGGTACCGAAGTGAAGCTGGGCTCGATGGGGCGCGCGTTTCCTGGTCACGACGTGCGCATCATCGACGAGGACCTGCACGAATGCGCGGTCGGCGATGTCGGCCAAATCGCGGTGCGCGTAAAGCCGGAGAAGCCGCCCTCGATCATGCGCGAGTACTGGAAGAATCCCGAAGAGAACGCGCTGGTCTTTCGCGGTGACTACTACCTCACCGGCGACAAAGCCTACAAAGATGCTGAGGGCTATCTATGGTTCGTGGGTCGCGCCGACGATGTCATCACCTCGGCGGGCTATCGCATCGGGCCGTTCGAGGTCGAAAGTGCGCTGCTCGAGCATCCTTCGGTGATGGAGTCGGCAGTCGTCGCAAGTCCCGACGCCGATCGCGGTCACATCGTAAAGGCGTTCATCCGTCTGAAGCCGGGAGTCACCGGCGATGATGCCCTTGCGCACGAGCTCAAGGAGCATTGCAAGCGCATCACTGCGCCGTACAAGTATCCGCGCGAGATCGAGTTCGTCGACGACCTGCCGAAGACGGTCAGCGGGAAAATTCGCCGCGTCGAGTTGCGCAAGCTGGAAGAGCAGCGCAAGGCCGTGGGTTAGCGCTGGAAGAGCCAGACAAAACACCAAGACACCAAGGTAGGATAAGTGGCATTCGCGCGGTAGGCGCTGGATCAAGGTGTCGCGGCGGAAGAGCAGCCGGCAGATGCGGGCCGCAGCGGCCCTCTTGGTACACCAAGGGCGGATCAAGAAGAAAAGAATTCCGCCGGAAGCGCCGAGACTATAGGTCGCCATCAAGAACAGAACGCGAACGAGACCTAACCGGCCTTCCGGGAATTGTCTTCTTGATCTTACCTTGGTGTTCGAAAAGGGTCGCTGCGGCCCGCATCTGTCGGCTGCTCTTTGAGCCACGGACCCTTGATCATACGCCTACCGCGCGAATGCCACTTATCCTACCTTGGTGTCTTGGTGTTTTGCCTGGATCTTCAACACGCTCCGATAGCGACTGAGTTTCGAGGGTTACTCTCATGGAACGACGCGAATGGTCGACGCTGGCAGATTGGTTCGATCGGAATCAGGGCGACGAGGGCGACCTATGGCATCGCACGCTGATTTTTCCCGGCATCTTGAAGGTCATTGGCAAGGTAACAGGCCGTACCCTCCTCGATGTGGGATGCGGCAACGGCAGCCTGGCGCGGATCCTCGCGCGAATGGGTAATCGCGTCAGCGGCGTCGATGGCTCGCCGGGAATCATCGAGCACGCGAAGGCGCGCGAGGCAGCCAATCCGCTGGGTGTGACCTACCACGCGTCGGACGCGGCGAATCTTTCAATGTTCGAGGCGAATTCATTCGACCTCGTCACCACCTGCATGGCGCTGATGGACATGCCCAATGCGGCCCGCGCGATCAAGGAAATGGGTCGCGTGGTCAGGCGTTCGGGGCGATGCGTGATGTTGTTTTCGCATCCGTGCTTCGACATCCCGCGCGCGTCGTCATGGCTCAGCGAGTCGGGCTTCGGACGGCAGCCAACGGTCTCGCTTCGGCTCGGGCGCTACCGCGAGGTGTTTTCCGCATGGTTAAGGTGGAGCAAGGACGTTGACTACGAGATGCTCGCGCATCATCGGCCGCTGGTGTGGTATTTCCGCGCCATTCGCGATGCCGGACTCGCGGTCACGATGCTCGATGAGCCGGAGCCGACTGCGGAGTTCCTCGAGCAGTCAGGCAGCGGCGCGGCGCTGGAGAAATTTCCGCTCCACATCGTAATCGAGGCGCGGCCAATGACGCCGTGGAAGTGAGGGGCGGCCGCTCGCGAAAAGTAGAGATACGATAACATCTAGTTGCGGCGCCCGAAAGGAACCACAAGGGTCTGGCACCGGCAGAGGCACTTGATATGGGCCAACAGGGTTAAGCTGATCGACAGCCAACATGAGCAGCGGACGTGAGCAGGTCGCCGAGTAGGCGGGGGACCTACGCAGACTTATGCCGATTCAGGAATCCCGAGATCGCCGCGTTCGATTGCTCGGGCTGCTCCAGCCAGAAGCAATGACCGGCGGGCTCCAGGATCACCTGCTCCGCACCCTTGATGTGCTCGGCAAGGATCCGCGAATTCTCCCATGAGATTAGGGCGTCGTCCTTGCCGGTTATCACCAGGGTCGGACATCGAATCGCACCGAGTCGATCGTAGGTGTCATGCTCCATCGCGGCCTTCATGCGATGTGGAAACGCTGCCGAATCGATGGGGCGGCTGCGGCGCGCTTCGATCATCGAGGCGACGATCTCAGGATGGCGCGCGACGTAGCCTTTGGTGAAGGCGGCTTCCGCCAGCGCCTTGCCCCGCTCTTCGGGCGTCATCGGTTTGGTGGAGTATGCGTTCGTCAAAGCGTCGCCGCCGAGGCGGATCGATTTCGGTCCGCCCGGGGTGGTACAGCCGAGCACCAGCGAACGAACCTTGGCGGGATGGCGCAGCGCGAACTCCTGCGCAATCATCCCGCCCATCGAAACTCCGATGATATGCGCCGAGGGAATCTTCAGATGGTCCATCAATGCCGCGGTGTCGTCGGCCAGCATCGCGATGCTGTACGGCATGTCGGGCTTCTCACTCAGTCCGGAGCCGCGCTGGTCAAAAGTCAGCACGCGATATTCCTTGGCAAACGTCGATGCCATCTCAGCGAACATACTTTGATCGCCCTGCGCACCATGAATCATGACGATAGGTGTGCCTGTCCCGCGTAGCTCGTAGGCGATTTCAATTCCGTTGATGCGCGCGCGTTCCATATGAGTCCTCCATATCGGTCAGATGACTTTCGCATAAAGCGCGAGCATCGAGGTAGCGCCGATGCGATCGCTCATTGGGCATTGTGAGAATGATTCTCAGAACGCACCTCGCTTTTGATATTTTGGCGGACCTTGTAGTTTCGGAAGAGTTCGCCAACCCATCCATCACGCGTGCGAGGCTCGACATCGTTCGAACGCGGCCAGCCTGGGCGAACCGAGCCGTATCGATTCGCTAATCGCAAGGAGAAGTCAGCTTCGAATGAGTAGTCGCGAGGAACTACCGATCATCAGTTCGATCGGATGTGCATTGCCGCAAAATTGTTATCCGCAGGAAACTATCTCTGCCGCTTTATGGAACGAATGGGGAGGGTGCGACGAAAGCCGCTCCCGTTTCGAGCGTCTCCATCGATCGGTCGGCGTCCGCAAACGTCATCTGGCGTTGCCGATGGAACGTTACCGGGAACTCGATTCCTTTTCCAAAACCAACGACATGTGGATTGAGCGCGCGACCGATCTCGGGAGGGAGGCGGCCGAATCCGCGTTGGCGCAAGCACAGTTGGTTGCAACGGATGTCGATCACATCTTCTTCACCACCGTCACCGGCATCGCGTCGCCCAGCATCGACGCCAGGCTGGTCAATCGCATGTCGATGCGGACCGACATCAAGCGCACGCCCATCTTCGGCCTCGGATGTGTCGGCGGAGCCGCCGGCATCGCGCGCGCGGCGGATTACTTGCGCTCGTTCCCCTCGCATACCGCACTGCTGGTATCGGTGGAGCTCTGTTCGCTGACGCTGCAACTCAAAGACAAATCTATCCCCAATGTGATCGCTTCCGGACTCTTTGCTGACGGCGCCGCCGCGGTGCTGCTGAGTGGCGGAGAGCGTGAAACGAATCATTTGGTTCCGTCCGTGATCGCCTCACGTTCGATGTTCTTTCCCAACACCGAAGAGATGATGGGATGGCGCGTGACCGATAGTGGATTTCAGATCGTCCTCTCGGCTGGCGTGCCTGACCTGGTGCGCAACAACCTGCGCCAGGGCGTTGATACGTTCCTGGAAGAACACGGAGTTGGTCGCGGCGACATCACGCATTGGCTCGCGCACACTGGCGGTCCGAAGGTCTTACAGGCGATGGAGGACGCGCTCGAAATTCCGCGCTGCGAGCTGGCTCGCTCGTGGAAATCATTGGCATCGATGGGAAATCTATCGTCGGCATCGGTGTTGTACGTCGCCGCTGATTTTATGGCTTCCGGGACCGCACGCCGCGGTGACTATGGGTTGCTACTCTCATTCGGACCCGGATTCTGCGGGGAACTGGTGCTGCTGCGATGGTGACGGGTAGCCTCGCAATGCACTCGTTGGGACCATCGTCGAATCTGTGGGACCTCGCAATCGTGGGCGGAGGCCCGGCGGGATTGGCGGTCGCAATCGTAGCTGCCGGACAGGGCCTCTCGGTTATCGTGCTGGAGCGGCGCGAGTTTCCTTCCGATAAGGCATGCGGCGAGGGCGTCCTGCCACCGGGAGTCAACGCTTTGGAGCGTTTTGGGATCCGCGACCGCTTCGATCGCACGACTTCGTACCCGTTCAGGGGAATTCGGTTTGTGCAGGAAGACGGTTCCTCTGCCGAGTCGAGCATGCCGTCAATCGGTATGGGAATCCGCCGCACTGTTTTGGTCGAGATGCTGGCACGACGGGCTGAAGAATTGGGCGCGGTCCTGCGCCATCGATGCGCGGTAACCGCACTCCAGGCGCGTCCAGATCGCGCCATCGTCCATACGGCGGAGGGATCTATCGGCGCCAGTTTGGTTGTCGCAGCGGACGGCCTCCACTCGATGTTGCGTAAGGCCTCGAAGCTCGAGGCGTCTCCGAGCCGGCGCCGTCGTTTCGCATTACGTCAGCACTATGAAGTCGCGCCCTGGTCCGATTTCGTCGAGGTCTTCATTGACGCCAAAGGCGAGGCGGTGGCAACTCCGGTTTCGGACCGATGCGTGGCGGTCAATTTTGTTTGGGAGGACGGCGCCTTCGAGCGCCCCACCCTGCCCTCGCTCGCAAGTCGTTTTCCCGCGCTCCTAAAGCGGCTCGGCAGTGCGCCTCCTCTGTCATCGGTCAAAGGCGCGGGACCGATGGCGCAACGCGTTAAACGGCGCAATGCCGATCGCATGGTGCTGGTCGGTGACGCGGCCGGGTTCGTCGATTCGATATCGGGCGACGGCCTCTCCGTAGCATTCAACTCGGCGCTTATCCTCGGCCAGCACCTGGCAAGAATAATGGCAAGCGGGGCGACCCAGGAAAGCATGCACGCCTACGAGCGCGAGGCGCGTGGGCTTTATCGCGGCTACTGGTTCGTCACCAATGGCCTGCTCACCATCGCGCGTCATCCTCGAGCGCGGAGGATGATCATCAACTCGTTGATGCGTCATCCGGAGGTCTTCCGCGCAATGATGGCTGGTGCGATGCGCATGATGGTATCGGCGGTGTGAACGCTGTGAAGTTGTCAATGCGCCGGCTGAGCCGCCCATTTCAGCAGGGTCTGTTTTTGCTCGTCGCTAAGACGCGCGGAGTGATCGAGCGCGGTGTAGTCGCCGGGCGGCATCGAGCCCGCGCCGACGGACTGCGCGATGCTCTTGAGCTCCGCCGCCCGCTTATCGGCACCGTAAGTCTGCCAGTCGGAGAAATTGAGCACCCCGCGAGCGGAGTTAGCCATGAGATACGTCGGTGACATCGCTGCATACCACGGAGCGCTTCCGGCATTCGAGTGACACTGGAAGCAGGACGTCTCAAGAATGGAACTAACCGCCGGATCGGAGCTGACGGCGCCGGAAGTGGCCGGCTCAGGAGCTGTGGTTGGCTGCGAACTGGAGCATCCGGCCAGCAGCAGACCGAGACCTAGCGCTAGGATACATGTTTTCTCTGATGAAGTTCGCATGATCGTCTTCGTTGTATTCGATTGAAGTGATTTTCGCCAGTTGAAAAGGTGAATGTGGTTTATGACTGAAGCACGCACGGCTAACGCCCACCAATCGTCATATGAAAGGTACGTTAATCCTCAGTGGGTAAGACTGCTGGACGTTCTCGGGATGAACGTCCACTATGCTTCCTGCCTCGGCGCCGAACTATTCACTGCTAATGGGAAGCGTATCCTCGACTTTAACTCCGGATATTGTGTCCACAACATAGGTCATAACCATCCGGGTGTGATCCGCGCGCTCAAGGCTGAACTCGATCTCAATGGTCCGGCAATGCTGCAAGGGCACGTTCCTGAACTCGCCGGAGAGTTAGCAAATCGCCTGTGCCTAAGGGCGGGCGGACAGGTATCCAAAGTGTTCTTCTGCAGCTCCGGCAGCGAAGGCGTCGAGGCCGCCATCAAGTTCGCACGCGCGCATACCAGTAGGCCTGGGATCTTATGCGCGAGCGGTGGATTTCATGGTCTTACCTGTGGCGCGCTCTCCCTCATGGATAATCCTTTCTGGACCGCGGAATTCGGACCACTCTTGCCTGACACCAAAGCGGTGCCTTTCGGAGATAGCAACCAATTAGAGGAACAACTCGCGAGCAAACGCTATGCGGCTTTCATCGTCGAACCGATTCAGGCCGAAGCCGGTGTCATAATTCCGCCCGACACCTATCTGCGGGAGGCACAGAGACTATGCAGAAAGTATCGAACTCTTTTCGTGCTCGACGAAGTGCAGACGGGCATGTTTCGCACCGGAGGGTTCCTAGCGGCCCAACATTTCGGGGTTGAGCCGGACATGGTAGTCCTCGCGAAGGCACTAAGCGGTGGTCTGGTTCCCTCCGGCGCGGTCCTCATGTCCGACGCCGTCTACAACTCGGTATACACGTCCTTCAAACGGTCGATCATCCACACCTCGACTTATAGTGAGAACAGCCTTTCGATGCGTGCAGGGCTAGCCACTTTAGATGTTCTGGAAGACGGCAATCTCGGGGAACGCGCCACGAATCTAGGGAAGCTCTGCATAGGTTGTTTGGCAACGACTTTTGGACATCAAGGTGACGACAATCGGGAGACCATCAGGCGAAAAGGCAACAGCGCGACGCGTTCTTGGTTGCTCGCAAGTGGTCGCAGGCGTTCGCGGTCCTCTCGATTTGGGTCACAACACGGAACTCGCTCCTGCCGGGAGCAGTTGTCTGCGGACCTGGTAGAGGTTGGCCAGCGCAAACATGGTCTGCGCGCGCGCCAGGTTCTTGGCCAGACCGCGGTATCTTACTTTGGCGAAGCCCCACAGTTGCTTGACCACCCGAAAGGCGTGTTCGCCGCGCGCCCGGGTCCGCGAGCGCGCCCGATTGATCAGCCGCCAGCGCTCGCTCAACGGCCGCTGCGAGGTTGGGCGCCGGTTGATCCGATAACTCACCCCCCAGCCTTCGAGAAACGCTCGATCGTCTTCCTTCCAGTACGCTTGATCCCCGAACAACTCCCGCTCCTGCCCATGCAGCAGCTCCGGCAGCTGGGTGATGTCGGCTACTCCGGCGTGGGTCGCTCGCACCGTATGGACGATTCCGCGCGGGTCGGTTCCGACGTGCAGCTTCATTCCGAAGTACCAGTTCTTGCCCTTGCGGGTCTGCTTCATCTCGGGGTCACGGGTCGCACTGGCGTTCTTGGTCGAACTCGGCGCCGCGATGATGGTCGCGTCCACGATGGTTCCCGACCGCAGCAACAGTTGAACGTTCTTCCAACAGCCCGCTGATCGAATCGAAGATCGCTTGAGTTAACCCATGGTGCTCCAGTAGGTGGCGAAAGCGCAGAATCGTGCTCTCGTCCGGCACCACCTCCTCGCCCAGCTCGACCCGGGCAAAGCGCCGCATCGACTCGCTGTCGTAGATCGCGTCTTCGGCCTGCGGGTCCGACAGGTTGAACCACTGCTGCAGGAAGTAGATCCGCAGCATCTTCTCCAGTCCCAGTGGCTGGCGACCGTTGCCTGCCTTTGGATAGTGCGGTTCGATCAGTTTGAGCAATCGCGGCCACGGAATCACCGCATCCATCTCGGCCAGGAACCGCTCGCGCCGGGTAACCTTGCCCTTCCCATTCCACGCCATCGAGGCGAACGTCCGCTGATTGCCCATCTCCGCACCTCCACAACGTCCCCATCCAACTAATTGTTTATACACGGAAAGGAACACTTGTGCAGAGATTCCCTAGGTGTCTACCTGCGCGAGCAACTCTCTAAACGGCTTGCTGAATATCCAATGATAAAGGATATTCGCGGCCTCGGAATGATGTCGGCGATTGAGTTCCGGCCTCCAAAAAAGCTGCGCTTCAGAGTCCTATTCGAGACCTTCTCGCGAATTCATCCGGCGATGTTCGGGCAGGTACTGGTCATGCGCTTGTTTAAGGACCATGGCATCTATAGCCAAATCTGCGGCAACAACTTCATGGTGCTTAAGGTTGCGCCCGCCCTCATCGTCACTCAACCACAAGTAGATACGTTTGTTGACGCGATGAAAGCGGTCGTGGACTTAATGCATAACTCTACCGGCTTCTGGACCGAAGCTCTCAGCATGGCGCGGCGCGTTATCAATGTCATTTAACGCAAGGTTAGCTTTCGTTGTGGCGGTGCTCATATTCGCTTTCCAGTCCATGGCATGGTCTGCCGACTCGCGAATAGGTGTCCTGGAACTTGATCCCTCGAAGACGCTGGTGGAATTCAACCTGGCCGGCTCGCTGCACACTACGCACGGCAAGTTCCAGCTGAAACGTGGTGTCATCAGGGCCGATGAAGCTACCGGTCGCGCGGAAGGTGAAATCGTCGTCGACGCGGCCAGCGGCAGCAGCGGCGACTTCCTGCGCGACGATCGCATGAGCAACAAGGAACTCGATTCGACAACTTTTCCGGAAATAGTGTTCACTCCGCACCACATCGACGGCCATATGGATGCGCAGGGCAAGTTTCATGCAAAGCTCGAAGGTACGCTAATGCTGCACGGAGCCAGACATCCCGTCGAAATCTATACTGAGGGGACGTTGAGAGGTAAGGAGCTTATCGCGACCGGACATCTTTCGGTTCGGTACGTCGAATGGGGACTTCAGGATCCCAGCGTAATGTTTCTGACCGTCGCCAAGGAAGTTCAGATCGACATCGCCACCGCCGGTCACGTGACTTGGCAGACTCGTACCGACGCGTCCGAACTTTCACACTAACCGCTCTAACGGGTTCCGCTCATGGCGCCGAATTCCCTCATAGTGGAATGATTCCAGGACCGGAAAACGGTATTTTGCTCGCGGCGCGAAGCCTTAGGGTGCGGAGTAACTCGTAGTCAGACCGGATTCATCGGGAGCCGGGCCCGGCATCACGTAGGTCGGAATGCCGGTCTGCGCGACGACCGCGTTCTCAAGCTTCTTCCAGTCGACCTGGTCCTCGAGGCCTTTGCGCTGAACCAGATCGCGCGCGAGGCTCCATAGGCCCGGATACTTGCCATACAAATCCGTGTGGACCTCGACATACAGCGCATCGCCGCGCCATCCGAACTTGATCGGCTGATAGACGATCGCGCCCGGCGTTCCAACCTTGGTCTTGTGGAAGAGCCGATCGATGTCTTCGGGATAAAGCCTGATACATCCGTGGCTGACTTCCATGCCGACGCCCCATGGCACGTTGGTCCCGTGGATGCCGTACTCGGGCAGCGACAGATCGAGTTTGTAATGACCGAGCGGATTGTCGTCGTCGCCGCCGGGGATCACATGCTCAGCCTCGCCATCGCGCTCGAGGTGCTCCTTGTAGATGTCGTCGGGGACAACCCAGGTGGGATCTTTCACCTTGGCGGTGACCCGGAACGCGCCGACCGGAGTCTTCCAGTCAAACCTACCTAGGCCAACCGGGAAGGTATACACGACCTCCGCCATGGAGCCGCCAATGTTGGTCGCATGTCCTTTATGCTTATGCGATTTCGAAATGGTGGTTGCCTCAGTGGTCGGCGCCGCTTCCGGCTCTGGCTCCGCTTCCGGTGCGGGAGCGGGCTTCGGCTCGGGCTCATCGGGGGCCTCGATGATTTCGGTATCGACGATCTTCTTGAACTCGCCGGGCGTCACGCCTTCCTTCTTTAGCTTGCCGCGATGGGGTGAGGGGCCAGTGGTCGGCGACGGATAGTAGTAATAGAGGCGCATCTCCGGGATGTTGAGGACCAATCCAACGCGCGGCGTATCCGGCAGGATGTGCTCATCGGTGAGGATCACCTTGCTGCCGACCGGAGGCGCCCACCAATCCATGTGGCCGTTGGCGTCGGAGATTTCCTTCGCGCTCAAGCCGTACCATCGCCCCACATCGAGCAACGTATCGCCTTTTTGAATCTGGTAATCGACGAGATTGCCGATGATGTTGTCGCGGCCTTGCGGGGCCGGATACGCGAATAGCGGGCGATGCTCGAATTCATCCTCGTTCCACGCACGCGCCATCGAGGGCGCCATTGCGGCGACGACGAGAAGGCAAACAAAAACGGCAAGGTTCCGATTCGGGATAGATATTCTCTTCAATCTAGTGCGAACAGCCGCCAGCCCGCGGGCCTTCCTGAAGTCATCCAGGGATGGGACTGCCCTCCACGTAAAGATGATAAGGATTCCGCTCGGCGGGAGCAACTTTGGTTATAGGGGGCGCAGATTCGCAAACTTCAGGACCAGGAGTTTCACGCCACCTCTATCGAAGTTGATCCAGACCTTCGCGGTATCACCACGCCCTTCGCGCTTGCGGATGGTTCCCCGCCCAAATGTAGGATGCATCACCTGCGCGCCCACGCCGAGGCCACCCGCAGCCAATTCCTCCTCAGGCAATTGCGACTCGCTAAAATCGACATAGCGATCATTGCCCGAAGGCACCCGAATGAATGGCGTGCGAGGCGGCGGCTCCTCCGGCGCGATGCGCCGTAGTAAATCCTGCTTGATTTCCGCCAAAAAGCGCGAGGGACGAGGCTCATTGCGCTGCCCATATAGCTCTCTCGACAGCGTGTTGGTTAGATACAGCAACTGCCGTGCGCGTGTCATGCCGACATAACAAAGCCGCCGCTCTTCTTCGATATTTTCGCCGTTGTTCTCATTCGATCGCTGATGCGGGAAAAGCCCTTCCTCCATCCCCGCGATGAACACCACGGGGTATTCCAGCCCCTTCGAAGTATGCAGCGTCATCAGCGCGACTCGCCCGCCCTGCGCCGTGACCGCATCGACGTCGCTAATCAGCGCGACATTTTCCAGGTATTCGGTGATGCCGCCAGTTTTTTGATTGTCGAATTCGCCCGCGCCCGCAAGCAATTCGGCGACGTTCTGGCGTCGCTGGGTGCCGTCGGGCAGGCCCTCGAGATACGCGATGAAACCCGACTTCACGATGATCTCATCGAGGATGCCGCGCACCGACATTTCCGGCGCGCGCTGGATGAGATCATGCAGCCACCCGTAAAGCGCGGTCGCCGACTTGGCGATGCGCAGGGCGACATCGCGCGCGGTTTCCAGCCGGCTCAGCGCTTCCAGCATCGTGATGCTCTCGTGCGCCGCCATCTCCTTCATCACTTCGATGGTGCGGGCGCCGATGCCCCGCGTCGGCACGCCCAGCATCCGCTCGAGGCTGACCGCATCGGCAGGATTCGCAATCACTTTCAGGTATGCGAGCAGGTCGCGAATTTCCTTGAGCTCGTAAAATCGATGCCCGCCGACGACGAAGTAAGGGAGCCGTCGCCGCACCAGCGCTTCTTCGATGATCCGCGACTGCGCGTTCACGCGATAGAAGACCACCACCTCGGCGGGTTTGAACTTGTTGGCCTCGACCAGCGACGCAATCTCACGCGCGATAAAGTCCGCCTCGTCGCGCTCGGTCATCGCGGTGAAGTAAGTGACCTTTTCGCCGCCCTCGTTCTCGGTCCAGAGAGTTTTTTCCTTGCGCTCGCGATTATGGGAAATGACCGCACCGGCCGCCGCGAGGATGGTCTTGGTCGAGCGATAATTCTGTTCGAGTTTGAAAATCTGGGCGCTGGGAAAGTCGTGTTCGAAATCGAGGATGTTGCGGATATCGGCGCCGCGCCATTTGTAAATCGATTGATCCTCATCGCCGACCACGCAGATATTTCCGCTGCGCTCCGAGAGTGCCTTCACCAGCAGATACTGCACCCGATTGGTGTCCTGGTACTCATCCACCATCAGATGGACCGCGCGCCGCTGATATTTCTCGAGAATCGAAGGATTGTCGCGAAAGAGCTCGTAGGTCAGCAGCTGCAGATCGCTGAAGTCCATCGCATTGATGGTGCGCAGACGCTCGCGATAGAGCCGATAAAGAACCGCGATGGTTTTGTCGCGCCCGGTCTCGGCGCGCGCCGCCAGCTCATCCGCCGAGATCGCCTCGTTCTTGGCCTGCTCGAAACGCGCGCGCGCCATCTCCGGCGCGGGCGAATCGGCCAGCGCCGCGGCTTCGATGACGTCGCGAATGACTGACATCGAGTCGCCTTCATCGAGAATGGAATAATTCTGCTCGTAGCCGATCGCGCGAGCCTCGGCGCGCAAAATCCTCGCGCATGCCGAATGGAAGGTGCTGACCCACGGTGGCTGCGCGCCATCGATCAGCGCGGCGACCCGCTCGCGCATCTCACCCGCCGCCTTGTTGGTGAAGGTGACCGCGAGCACGTCGCGCGGGTCGACATTGCGCTCGCCGAGCAGGTGGGCGATACGATAGGTAATCGCGCGGGTCTTGCCGGAGCCGGCGCCGGCCAGAATAAGAATGGGCCCGTCAGGCGCAAGGACCGCCGCGCGTTGTTCAGGATTGAGAACGTCGAGATCTAAAGACACTACAGGATCCTAAAGATGGCTGCCTTGCTTCAACTTCTCTCCCTCGAAAGTTGTCCGCTTTCGCATTTCCCTCTCCTGCCAGGGAGAGGGTGGCGCTATTGCGCCGGGTGAGGTCGGGAGGTATCGAGTGACCGCGCCGTCGAATTGCACAGCCCGCTCAGGATACAGACTTCGATTCCTTGATCAAACTCACTTTGTGAATATTCGCTCGCGAGCGAAAACGATGGGCGGGCGCCGCATGAAAATCTAACGTGGCAATCTACGATCCTCGCGACAAGTATTATCGCAAAGCGCGTGAGAAAGGATTACCCTCGCGCGCCGCGTTCAAAATCGAAGAGCTGATCGGTCGCATCAGGTTGCCCTTCGATGCGCGTGTGATCGATCTCGGCTGCGCTCCCGGCGGATGGCTTGCAATCCTCACCACCGCGGTCGGCCGCAACGGCCGCATCGTCGGAATCGACCTGGCGGCCTGTGGAAACTTCGGCGCGAATGTCGAATCGATGGTCGCCGATATCCGCGATCCGCAACTGCCGGATATCCTGAAGGAAAAACTCGGGCGCCCTGCCGATCTCATCACCAGCGATCTCTCGCCGAAGCTAACCGGTATCCGCGAGCATGACGACGCACAATTTGAGGAGTTGATCGACGCAGCCCTCGCGATCGCCTCGCGCACGCTGAAACCGGGCGGCACGATGATCGCGAAGTTGTTCATGAGCGGCGCGTTCAAGGGCATCGTCGGACGCTTCGAAAAGCATTTCGCGAAAGTGGAAGTGACGAAGGTGAAGGCGACCCGCCCGGGATCATCCGAGCTGTACGTCATCGCGCGCGGCTTCCGGGGCTGACTCTTCTCTTCCCTCGCCCGATGGGCGCGGTCGGTCGCGAATCCGTCGCTGCGCGCGGTTACGGAATTCAGCCTTGCGGGTTCAACGCTTCCTGGCCGCGAGATTATGAAAAGACGAGTCAGGCCGGCAATCTTCATTCGTTGCAAGGTTACTTCCCTCGTTATGGTTTCAGAGGTGGTGTCGGTCAACTGGTGGAAAAGCATTTAAGCATTATCAACGCGGCGAGTTTGAGCAGTTGATCAAGTTGTTACTATGCCGCCTCCGGTTGTTCGCTGATGGTGGCTAGGTCGTGCCAGCCGACCAGCCGGCGCAGAGTAACTTGACCGCTGCGCAGGAGACCGAAAAGCAGGAGCAATACCGCCTCCTCGCTGGGGAGCGAAGCCTGGGTTTTGGTCCGCCGCCGAAATTCCTCGTTGATTCGCTCCAGCGCGTTGGTGGTGCGCAGCGCCTTCCATTGCGAAAGCGGAAAAGCGGTAAAGGTGAAGAGTTCGTCGCCGGCTTCCTCGAAGCTGGCGCTGACGGTCTTGCACCGCAGCTTCCACTTGCGGGCAAACCCAACCCGCGCATGCTCGACGGCCTCGCGACTCTCGGCATAGATCATGCGCCGATAGTCCTCTGCGAGTTCCTCGCGCAGATGGGCCGGGGCCTTGGCGAGCAGGTTCCACAGCTTGTGGTTGGTACAACGTTGAATCGCGATCTGGGGCCACTGCACTTTAAGCGCCGCAGCCAGTCCTGGATTGCCATCGACCACCGCCAGCAGCGGCGCACCGAGATTGCGCGCGCCCAGCGAGCGCACCGCATCAAGCCAGCCTGCTCGCTCTCGACCCCTGCCAGGCGCAGGTCGAGCACCTCCCGGCGGCCATCGGCGCATACTCCCAGCGTGACCAGCACCGGTACGCGCACGCGCTTTTTTCCGATCCTCATCCGCGGATACCAGCCGTCGAGAAACAGATAGCGGATCTTCAGCGCGCCGAGATCCCGCTGTGCCCACGCGGCGAAATCCTCGCGTAAGCGCCCGACCAGACGCGATACCGCATCCTTTGACAACGGCGCACCGCGTAACCACGGGGCCAGTGCTCCGCGCAGTCGCCGCGTGTTGGTGCCGCTGAGGTACACCCCGAGGATCGCCTCGTTGACGCGCTCGGTGCGGCGCTGATAGCGCGGAATGATGGCGCTGCGCCACTCGCGGCGCCGACCATCCTCACCCTCAAGGCGTGCCCGCGGCATTGCGATGGTGGTGGGTCCAAGACTGGTGGTTAGCGTTCGCGAGCGCTTGCCATGTCGATACCCGCCTCGAACCGGACCGCATCGCTCCGATCGTGCCGCTCCCAGCGCGGCCACCAATTCCTCCTCGATGATGCCCTCGATGGTGGTGCGGATCCGCTCCCGCATCAGCTCCTCGAGCGCGCCTTTCCCTTGCCACCCACGACTGCTATCGGTTTCCATGGCGTCATCCTCCGGCACCCGCCTCCCAGCGGGTGCGAGTTGTGGCTCAACTCGCCGGATCTTGACGCCTTTTCACTTTTCTACCAACTTCGCGACACTACCTCCGATCGTCCGGGTCGACACGATATTCGACCCCGGCATGGATGAGAACTTTTGGGTCGGGCCGGCCCTTTCCGCCTATCCTTCCGTCTGGCCGCCGATATTGATGAACTAAAGCGACCATTTGGCCGACGGCGTTGACGTATCTCACTATCTGGGATCGGGTTCCGCGTGGCTGTTTCGCCGAGCGCGGAGCGGGCACATCACGTAGTAATTTCTGCGTAAATTCGCGCGAATTTCCTCTCGCTCGACTCCAGTAGTGGTTTTGGTTAAAGATATCCCTGATGGCCCGTTTTGGAACCACCACAATCGGAATCGAGGGATCGACGGCCATGCCTTCCACCCTTCAAATTCGTGAACAGATAGCCGCATTCCTTGCTAGCGAGCAGTCACTAAAATCATTGGTCGGGTGGCTAACACGTAACATTTGGAATTCCGATTCGGAAGAGGCAGAAACGATCCAACTGGCGGGAGACGTTGAACTGATTGTGGCGGAATATTCCGCACAGCACATCGACGCCGAGGAGTTGCGTCGGCAATTGGGGAGACTTCTCAACGATTCATCGGAAACCGCTGGTGTAGGATCACGTCAATCGCCGCGCTGAAGTCACCTTCCTCAGCGTAAAGTTAAGCTTGCAGAATCGAGAGCGGAAAGGATCTCGCGGCGCAGCACCGCAAAAATCGCGCCCAGAGGCAGCTTTCCGTAATCGCGCGCAACGCGCTGGATAAGGTCCCACTCCAGGTCACTCGCAAACAGCTCGCGACCCACCTCGCCCATCGGGCGAGGGTTTCAGCGACGCATCGAAGGTGAGAATTAGCTGGAATAGGTAGTGCTCGAACCTGAATCACCGGAGCATCAATTCATGGCCCCAATTCTTCGTGGGCACTTCGAATGGAACTATCGGAACTGGCGCGGAAGTTTCTACGCGGAAGAGTTGCACGTCATCGCGCGGGGTTTCCGCGAACCGGCTTAACGCCCGGCTCCCTCCCACGACATTCGATAGAAACCGGTTTAAGATCTTCGCCTGGCAGCCGTCTTTCCTTCGCTTTAAGTACAGTTTTGTTTTATCTACTAATAGTAGGGCGAAGAAAAGTTAAGTTGGTCCTGCTGAACGCCGGTTAGCAGCAATTCCATCATAAAGTTAGCGAATATGTCGCAGTCGGGCACAGTTACCATCCTCTTCACTGATATCGTCAATTCGACCGTGCATCTTACGAACGTCGGCGATGAAGCCGGGGAACACCTGTTCCGAGCCCATCACAAGCTGATGACCGATACCATCAAGGCTTCGGGAGGCGAGGAATTGCAGTGGATGGGGGACGGACTGCTGGCGGCGTTTGGATCGGCCGCGGATGCCGTCAGATGTGCGATCGCGATGCAGCAGGCTACCTCGCGGCCACTCGCCGGCACCCGGATGGAGATTCGCATCGGGATTCACACCGGCGAGGTGCTCCGCCGAGAAAACGGATATTTCGGAACGCCGTTGGTGATTGCCCGACGCCTGTGCGACAAGGCCGAGGCCGGACAAATCCTGTGCAGCACGCTGATTGCTTCCCTGCTGGCATCTCGTCAGACCTTCAGCTTTCACGAACTTGGCAAATTCGACCTGAAGGGTATTTCGGCGCCGGTGGAAGTTTGCGAAGTCGCATATCAGCGCCACGACCCCGCCGTGCTTCTAAAGCGCATGCCCTTCGTCGGACGAACTGAACAACTCGACCGGCTGACGAGCAAACTCGAGGGCGCCCTCAAGGGCCGTGGCTCAGTGGCGATGCTCGTGGGGGAAGCGGGGATCGGCAAGACCCGCATGATCGAGGAGTTCGTTGACCGGGCCCAGCACCACGGTGCGCAGGTCTTGCGTGGTAATTGCTACGCCGGCGAATGGCATCGGCCCTACTGTCCCTTCGCAGAAATACTGACGGCCTTCGCTACTCGCGAGGGTGCTCAACAACTCAGCGCGATGGTAGTCGGCGGCACGGCCGGTGCGCTTCTTCGGATCGCACCCGGGCTTGGGAGTTTCCTCGAAACCACCGCTGAAGCGCGCGGGCTCGACGTTGACGAGGAGCGCCACCGCATGCTCGATGCCGTCGGCCAGTTCCTGGTCGCGGCCTCCGAGCGAGCACCGCTCGTGCTCGTGCTGGATGATCTGCACTGGGCGGACACCGGGACGGCGGCGATGATCAGCCACCTCGGGCGGCTGACAGATTCCCACCGGATTTTCGTGCTCGGCGCCTACCGTGACTCGGAGATCGATCGCAGGCATCCGCTCGGGCCCGTGCTGGCCTCGCTACGGCGACTCCCGGATTTCGAGAGTGTCGTGCTGGAAGGTCTGACCACTGACGACATCCAGGAAATGCTCAACACCATCGGTGCTGAAGTGGCCCCCGAGCCGTTGGTACAAGCGGTCGGAAGCGAGACCAACGGGAACCCGTTTTTCATTCGCGAAGTGCTCCTCTATCTGAGGGAGAGCGGTAAGATCCTCAGCGAGGGTCAAAGTTGGCTCGCGAAATTCAGCTTCGAGGAACTCGATATTCCGCAAGGCATCAAAGAGTTGGTCGAGCAGAGGCTGGAGCGGCTCTCGAACGACGCTAACCGTTTGCTGGTGGTGGCCAGCGCCTTCAAAGAAGCTTGCGTATTCCCGGTGGCGGCCAGCGTGGCGAGCCTCGACGAAGACGCGGCACTGAACGCGTTAGATGAAGCTATCAGCGCTCAGCTGCTGCATCCGACCGCCGACCCAGAAACCTTCGAGTTCAGCCACGCAATTATCCGGCACACTCTCTACGCCAGTCTCAACCCTGCCCGGCGCGTGCGGCTGCATCGGAAAATTGCCGAGACGATGGAGGGCACCTGGGGTGAGCGTGCCGCCGAACATGCCGCCGATGTCGCCTACCATTTCTGGCGCGCGGGCAACGCGGCGGGAAATGCTCGCGGCGTCGAGTACGCGATCGCCGCCGCGGACAATGCCGAGGCTGCTTACGCGTATGACGAAGTGGTGGCGTTCTTGCGCATCGCGCTTGAACTCTTGCCGGAATCGGATTTGCGCAGGAGAGCGGTCACGGCCCGCCTCGGCACGGCGCTCATCTGGACCGCGGAGCGCGATGAAGCGGCGAAAGTCGTACTGGAAGCGGGTGAGCTGATCGCCAAGGCCGAGGGTGACGCCGCGGCGGTCGATTACCTGGAAGCGGCGGCATCTGCGATGTACGGCGCCGGGCTCAGACGCGAGCCGTGGGAAATCGCGAAAGTGGCGCTTGGTTTGATCGGAGACCGCCGCGATGTGGTCTGGGCCAGCTTGAGGGATTTGGACTTGATGCGCGAGGAGGCCGAGGATGGCAGCAATCCCGGAATCCGCACCGACACGCCCGGCCAGCGCGAATTGCGCAGATTCCTGCGCTCAATTCCGCGCGAGCAGATTGCGACGCGGGATCTTCCACCATCGTACCAAAATCGCGAGGAGGTTATTCAGGACCCCTTGGCTACCCCAGTTGCGCTTCTGTTCCTCGCGGCCGACTGCCGGCGTGGCTTGCCACTTTGGCGATCCGCTGCGGCGCAGGCAGAGCAGCAAGGGCGCATCGCGCGCGCCGCACGACTTTGGGCCGATGCGATGGTTTGCCACGTCGCGCTGGGGGAATTTGCCGAGGCCCGTGCGGCATGCGATCGGGCGCTCGCGCTAACCGCTCGCGCGGTCGGCCTCGGCTCGCATTTCGTCAACATGGATCTAATGGGCGCACGGCACGATTTGCGCATCGCGCTTGACGAAGGCTGGCAAGACGCTTTTCAAGATGGCACCAGCGAATTGTTCTTCGAACCCAAACCTGAGCAGAACTGGGCTTTCGCGATGACGTGCAGCAACGGCGCCTATCTTGCGGCTCGAACCAACATCCCGGACACCGCAATCCAATTGCTCGGCATGTTGCCCCGCGCACTTGAACGCGGCGCGCCATGGGAAGCCTCGTACAGCGCGATAGCGTGCGATGCTGCTGCCGTCCTTTGGTATACGAACCACACTGATTTTATCGACGAAATTGAACGCTCCATCAGGAAAAAAGTTTTGGCGACCGATTTTCGATGGCCTATGCGCGACGCGCGGCTGGCGCTCGCGCGGCTTTGCGCCTTGCGCAATCGGTATGATGAGGCGGCTGCGTGGTTTGACCGTGCTCGCGGGATCCTCGATGAGGCAGGCGCGCGGCCACTGCGAGCGATCCTCGACTACGACGAAGCTCTGATGTTGACGCGGAGAGGGGATGCAAAAGAGCGCGCGCGGGAGTTGCTCAGCGCTGCGACGCAGCAGTTTCGCGCGCTATCGATGAATGGATGGATTGCACGAGCAGAGGAAACATTGCTCGTCTCTAATCCAGGAATCGGGCCCGCATAGCACACGTGCGATTCCGGGAACGTGGCGCCGCTACACCCCGCTTCTTCTGACTTAAATGTGGAGGCGGGGGTAACTGAGCGCCGCGATTTGCCTTTACATTTCTTTTAGCTATATTTTTTTGCCATCGGTTAAAATAACGCAATGGCGGCAGATTAGCCTTTTAGGCGAAAGCAAAGGTTTATGGTCAGCAGAAGTGGGCGTTTCATCGGAATTGTTGTCCTATTGATCACATTCGCGCCCCAAGCTCGGCGCGGCCGATTCGGTCATCGGTCTCACCAACGAGACCTTCATTCAATTTCTCGTGACCCAGGCAGGTACCAGCAGCGTCGTCTCGGACGCCGGGCCGCTGATCGCGGAGAACTGCAATGCGGACAATACTTCTTTTGACCCGGTAGCAACCGAAACGCCCGTCGATGCCAATGACGTGCCGGTCCAGAACACCTATTTCGAATGGACCGGCGGAACCGGTTACACGGTGCTCATCGGCACCTGTTCGGTGGTCAACAGCGGGCAAGGCAACTTTTTCTCGTTCGCGATTCCGATCGAATTCGAGCAGGCGGGAAGCACGAACAAGATGCCAGTGACCGCGCAGATCACGACCTCGCTACCTTCGTCGTGCCAGGTCAAAACCAACTACGGGGTGGTCAATTCGCAAACCCCCAGTATCGCGACCCTGCAGGAGAATCTCTCGGTATACGCGCTGGAAAATCCTAGCGAGACCGGCCTGTCCGCCAACCAGATTCCGGCCGTCGGGATCGATATCCAGGGCTTCTACAATGGATTCACGGTCAACCACTGGTCCTACGGATCCGGAGGATGCTGTGGCGGCGCGCCGTTCCTCATTCGCGTAATGTGTTCCACCCTCGCGCATTTCCAGACCAACGCATGATGAAAAATCGAAGAGCGGCAATACTCCGAGTTGCTGTTGCGTTGTGTGGCGCCATGCTTCTGGCCGAGAGCCCGGCGCATGCTTACCAAACGTTACAAATCGCACTCTACAACGTGACCAATGATCAGATCACCGTTACCTGGCCGGCCTACAACACCAGTGATCCGAACAGTGAAATCGATCCCTTTGAACAGGCGGTGACCGGATCCCAGATGCTCTTTCTGGGGCAGGCGCTGATTCCCACCGAATCGAGTGATGAGAACTCGTCATTCCTGGTCGGTATTCAGGACGCCACCAGCGGCGTCAACCTGGAATTCTCGATCAGCGCCACCTCCTGTCAATATGACGGCTACACCTGGGCGCTTTCCAATTACCTCGCATTTTGCGACTCCGGCTCGTCTCAGAATTCCAGCTTGATGGATGGAACGAATCAACTTTCCTACGACGTAAATGCCGACAACATGCAGGTGTGCCTCAAAGGAAATCCCGCCACCGGAATCAACAACAGCGTCAACTACAATGTCGGCATAACCCAGACCGATCCTCCCTCGAGCAGCCAGGCAAAGTGTTACGAGCCCTCGGGTAGCTGGGTGCCCGAATGGTTCCCGACCATGAACGTACCCGACAATGCTTTCGGCTCGAATGCCCAGTACTACATCGCGCTTGGGTCTTACGCTCCCAATGCGGGCCCGGCGATAACCAGCCAGGCCTTCGTCGGGCTCTCGCCGACTGCCGTGAGTCCATGTATCGGCAGTATGTGCAACATACCCAATGACGTCGAGAACTGGCCGTTGACGATTTATTACTACGGCACTACGGGAAGTAATCCCGGCTCCTTCTTTCCCGGATTTCAGTACAACAGCACCACTACCCCATCATCGAGCGACCCGCTGATTCTGTGGAACTCCGAGCCGAGCGTTAACGCGTGGGGTCAGGGAGCGATTAATGTCCCATCTTACCTGAGCAACTACGGCAACGCGGGAAGCGAGGACACCTATATCCCTATCGCTAACAGCTTTCCCAACATGGCAAATGTCCCGATGCCCTGTTGGCCCACCTTCAGCACCAGCGACCAGGCGGTATGTAACGGCGAACCGCTTTTCACCGAAACGCAGCCTATCGAACAGCCATCGGCGAAGTCTTTGAGCGCGATTGAGACGGGAGTGAACTTCGCGGCTTCACTGATAGTCATCTTCTCGGTGTTCTGACGTCAGGCCATGCGTATGCAATCGATTAAAGGCCTATCAGTCATCGCTACCTTATTAATTCTTGGTGGCTTGTTCGGATGCGGCGGATCCGACGAGTCAAACAGCTCTTTCAATGGAATCAACCAGACCTACGTCCTTGCCAGTGGCAATCGCAAGCTGCAGCTCCAGGGAAAGACAGGTAGCTACACGGCGGTTACGTTCGCCGGGGTCGATACGATGGCGGTCTCCCTGAAGGAGCACACCATCAATATCGGTGGCCAATCGCTGCCGTACCTCGCCGACCACAATCTATTTCAAGGTGGCGGCTTCGTGGGTTACGCGGACGAGGCGGTGATTGATGATCCTGCCAAGGTAGCGGGTACCTTTAACACTCTGACCGGTGCGAATTTTCTCGGGCAACTGACTGTCGGCTCGGATGACAAATTCACCTGGTGCCAGCGAGGCAACTTCAATGGAAGCGGCGGCTGCACCGATGGCAGCGTGCCGATTGCGGGAACCACAGTTCCAATACCCCTGGTGGGGTTCAAATTCTCCGGCATCGCGGGAAACTATGCGGTTTATCAGCAAGGGGCGGCCGGCGCCATTTTCCCGGTCGACAATCGCGGATTAAACCTCAAGGCGTTGAGTCAAACGACGACCGTCCCACGCGGGACGTTTTCGCAGTGCCTGATAAGTGCCGCACGCGCCGATCATATCGCGACAGTGAGCTTTTCTGATGGTGGCAAGCTGACCATTGACGGGGTCGGGAATTTTCACGGTCCTTACAGCTACAGCTACCTCAACGGAACGATTAGTTTTTCGTCCAGCGCCTGCCGCAACGGCACCTGCGTTGGCATCTACAACGACAAGCTCGGGTTGATCTATTTGGCGCAGGTCGGCAACGCGATCTTTTTCAAGCGCTAGCCTCCCTCGCTTTGCCTCCTGGCCTGACTGGTATTCATAAACTCCAGCGCAAGGTCTCACGCCGGCCGGCGCGCCAATCGCCGCGCCGAATGCGAAACTTTTGCGGTGCGGCATCGTCTAAGAAATCGAGCGGCAGCGCGGGTTATTCTTGGCGAATTTAGAGATGCTTCAATAT
Organism: uncultured delta proteobacterium; assembly: GCA_963761255.1. Taxonomy (GTDB): domain Bacteria; phylum Desulfobacterota; class Binatia; order Binatales; family Binataceae; genus DATGKG01. The sequence continues at coordinate 1,000,125 of CAVXGH010000002.1, read as the reverse complement.
GCTTAAATTGCTACGATAGCGCGGCATACGATGTTCGAGTTCGATAAATACGACCCCAGGCTGCATCGCGAGAAACCGGCGACCTCGGTGCGGCAATATTCGCCGGCCGACGACGTCGAGGGGATCGCATTTCTCCATTGGGGCGAACACTGCGTCGAATGCGCCGCGCCGGCTTGCTATTCGAGTTGCGACCTCTATCAGCCGCGCTCCGACTTGCGCTGCCGCCGGTTCGCCTTTGGCGCCTTCAAGAATCCATCTTTCAAATCGCTGCGCGGTTATGGCGTAGAAATTTCCTTCAAAAAATGGGCGAAGATCGAAGCCTTCGGCGATACCGCGATTCATCCGGTCGACGCGGTCCTGCGCTGGGAGCGAATGGTCGAAGCTGGCGCTCCGATCGCAAACGTCATCGGCCATCTGGTCAAGCGCGCGACCGGCAAACGCATCTGGGACGAGCTGTCCTACACGGCGACAGAAAAACTTTCCCGGCGGCTGAACGGGCGCGGGAGCAACGGTCCGCAGGCGGAGGCATTTCTCCTCGAAGTATATAATCCGACCGAAAGCGAGATCCGCCTGCAGGTAATCTTCGCGGTTTCGATCGATGACGTAACCCGTAGCGGCGAGCGGCCGCCGCTGGTGCCCCCCTCGATCAACACGGTTGCGTTGCCGCCCGGCTATTCGCGCCACGAGATCGGAGCGCAAGCGTTCCGACACATCCTCGATCGCGGAGTGCCGTTCAAGATCACGATGGTGCCCGAGGCCGACGGGAATGGCCGGCTGGTTTTTCTAAGCGCCGATTTGGTGCGCTTCAAGCCGCGGACCGCCGCGAGTGCCGATGCGCGCAAAATCAAATGCGTGGTATGGGACCTCGACAACACGCTGTGGAAAGGCACGCTGGTCGAAGGTGACGATGTCACCATGAATCCTGGAATCCTCGATTTGCTGAAATATCTGGATGAGCGCGGGATTTTGCTGAGCGTGGTGAGCAAAAACGATTTCGAACCCGCGTGGAAGAAGCTGAAGGAACTCGGGGTCGCCGATTACTTTCTCTATCCGCAAATCGACTGGCTGCCGAAAAGCCAGAAGATCAAGAGCATTGCGAAGAGGCTCAACCTCGGAATCGATACCTTCGCGTTCATCGACGACAACCAGTTCGAGCTCGATGAGGTCGCCAGCGCGATACCCCAGCTGCTGCCGATCAATGCGACGCAAATCACTTCGCTGAGATCGGATCCGCGCTTTCAGGGAAGCGTGACCGAGGAATCGCGGCAGCGCCGCAAGATGTACCAGGAGCAGGTGACTCGCGAGAAGGAGGAGCAGGGCTTCGGCAACGACTACCTCGGCTTCCTCGCCTCCTGCGGCATCGAGCTGGAGATCGGCGGCTACTCGGAGCACGATGCCGACCGCGTGGCCGAGCTGGTGCAGCGGACCAATCAGCTCAATTTTTCGGGGCGCAAATATTCGCGCAACGAGCTGAATGAGATCATCGCGAATCCGACGCTCGGCAAATATGTCCTGCGCGTGAGCGATAAATATGGATCGTACGGCACCGTCGGATTCTGCCTGGTGAAGGATAAACCCGACACCGTCGAGGTGCTCGACTTCATGCTGTCGTGCCGGGTGCAATCGAAATTCATCGAGCAAGCGCTGTTCAGCCACCTGCTTGAGCATCATAACCCGGGCGGCGCGAAGGCGATTTGGGTAAACTTCAAAAAGACCGATCGCAACACTCCGGCGCATAATGTGTTGTGCGCGATCGGCTTCCAGCCATGCGAGACCAACGACAGTGGCACGGGCAAAGGAATGGTTCTCCAGACCGTCGAGCCGCTGAAGTGTGATTTCATCACCGTGCGATGTTCCGCGCCTGAGGGCGCGATCGCCTACGACGAAAACGCCGCCGCCATCAACGCCGAAGCGAGAGCTTCGACTAACGGCTTCCATGGCTGAACCGCGCAACAGCTATCCGGATGTGACGGATGCGGAGTCGCCGCGCCTCGTCTCGCGCTTGATGAAGGTTTCCATTGGCTCGGCGTTCTACCTCGCATCGGAGAGTTGGCGCGCGATACTTCGGCTCGTCGGAAAAAACCCGCCTCCGAAGGCGGTCGTAATTTACTACCATCACGTGCCGGCGGATCAACGCGAGCGCTTTGCGCGACAACTCGACCACGTGATCCGGTGCACCAAGCCCTTGCGCGCCGATCAAAGAGAGCCGCTCCCAACCGACGGTCGCTACTCGATCGTTACTGCCGACGACGGATGGAAGAGTTTTGCTGATAACGCGGTGCCCGAACTAATCCGCCGCAACATCCCGGTGACGATATTTGCTATTTCGCAGCGCCTCGGTCAGAGCGTCGACGGGATCACCTTCGATCGCCTGGTCTCGGCGGACGAGTTGCGAAACCTCGACGCGAGTCTGGTCACGATCGGATCGCATACCGCGAATCATGCGGTGATGAGCAGGTTGGACGATTCCGATGCGATGCGCGAGTTGCGCGAGTCTCGTGAACAACTTCGCACCATCCTCGGCCGCGAGGTCACCACGTTCTGTTTCCCATACGGGGAGTATCGCGATGAGCTGATTCCGCTGTGCCGCGAGGCCGGCTACGAGCGGGTTTTCACCTGCGTGCCCGAGCCCGCCAATCCGACTGAGTTTGCACTCGGGAGGGTCCGCGTCGATCCCGGCAACTGGCCCCTGGAGTTCCACCTTAAGCTGATGGGTGCCTATCGCTGGGTGCCGATCGCGATTGCGCTGAAGAGAAAGATCCTCGCGACGATTCGGGGCGGCTCACGTGTACGCGAACAATCACCCGAGGATCCCGACCGCATGACAATCTCACCTTAGTGCGACGCTGAAAAAGTCGCCGTAGCGATACCGGCATGCGCGGAAATCAGCGGTGAGGTCGGCGGCACCTGAAAATTACCGCTGGCGGGATCGGTCCACATCGGCTCGGCGGCGATATCGCTTACATGGCCGGCCGTCCGCCATCCCGCGAAAACCATCGGCTGATTGTCGAGGATGAAAACCGAGTTGGGCGCCCATACGTTGTGGGCGAAGTCGCCGCCCTGCTTGGCATCGACGGCGTGCGTGGTATTCGCGACCGCGTTGTATTGCACCGTCGCGGGATGAATCAGGTAGAGGCCGCTGAAGACGTTGTAGATCGAGTTGTTAAAAATGCGCGCGCCGGTGCTGTCGACATCGATCTGGATTCCGGAGCCGCGTCCGGGCCGCGTTCCGGGAACATTATAAATGAGGTTGTTCTCGATAAGCCCGCCCGAGCAGTATTCCTGGTAAATCGCGTTGGTGTCGTAGCTGTCGTGCACGATGTTGCCGCGCACGATATCGTCCTTCGAGTTTTTCATGTCGATGCCGGAGTGATTGAACTCGCTCACATCGTTATCGAGGATCTGCGCGTTATCGGCGGCCTGACTGTTGATGCCGTTGCCGTGATTGCCGGTGAATGAAATCCGGTTGTGTTGGAAAATCGGCGCGGTCGGCATCTCCACATGCTGCGAGTAATGGATCCCGTTGTGGTAGCTGCCGTCATCGATGTGCCCGGTCCCGGTCTGCGTCACGGTACAGTTGCGCACGACGATGCCGCTGAAGCCCTCGCCACCCGCATCATTGCTGAAGAAATAAAGTCCCCCGCCGGCGGTGCGCTCGAAGGTTAGGCCGTCGACAACGATATTGCTTTTCTCGCCGCCGTCGCCGACCACATTCATGCCGAAGTTGCGGGTCGCGACCTCGATGACGTGGCTGCTCGGATCCGAATTTCCCGGCAGCCAGATCGACAACTCCTTAGTCGTCGGATCCCACCTCCAGCTACCCGACTCGATGGTGCCGACGGCGCACGAACCACTCGGCGCACACATCGAGCCGCGCGGGCAACATGCGTGCAGCAGCCCCCATCCAGGGCGTCCGTCAACATAGACATTCGCGGGCTTATCCGAGTGAGTGGAGTAAATCGGGCCATCGGAGCGGGTCCATCCGCGGATGATGTCGCTGCCGTTGATCGCCGGTTGGGGTCCGCTTCCATACGCGGTGAAGGTCACCGGTCTTCCCGGCGCACCGCCGCGATGCGGCTCGAAGAGTTTCGCGCCAGATTCCGCCGCGCTTGAAATACACGGTATCGCCGGGCTGGAACGCGAGTGCGTTGACCTTCGCGATGGTGCGCCAGGGCGAACTCGGACTGCTGCCGCCGTTGGCGTCGTTGCCCCCGGGATCGACATAAAACGATCGCCCTTGCGATTGCGCGCCAGGTTTCGTCGTCATCCCGAATAGCGTGAATGCGGTCAGGACGATGGTGAGGGAAAGGCGAGAGAATTTGAGATGCCGCATGATCAGGTTGATGGAGCGAGCAAGCTTCAGACCCGGAGCGTTTGCAGCGCTGCGACACCTGGAGGCATCAGGTCGAGCGCCTTTTCGCGCGCCGCCACCGCCTGTTCCTGCACCAGCAGTCGATAGCGTTCGCCTATGGCCCAACTGAGGCCGAAGAGAATTCCGACCATGCCGAGGAAATCGCCGATGGAAGCCTCCGACATGTTATGGATCAGGCACGGAATCACTACCAGCAATGCCAGCGGTTTCAGGTTCCATGGATCCTCGCTCTGGCGCATCGCGAACCACCACGGCCGCAGCATGATGAACAGCCAAAACAGCGTCGCGGGAATGCCGACACCGATCGCATGATTGAGATAGCCGTTATGCAGCGAGCTCTGCGCGCCCTCATCCCACGGGCCGAACCAAATCGGAAAATATTTGCTCTGGAAAATCATGCCCGCCACTTCGTAGCCATATCCGACCAAGGGACGGTGCTGGATTTCCTGCACCACGTAGGCCCACATCTCGGTGCGGCCGGTCAACGTCGTTACGTCGCCGCGCCCGGTGTATTCCGAGATGTTGTGCCCGAGTAGCGGCAGCGCAGCGACGGCCACCACACTTGCGCCGGCCAGCATCAGAATGCCGCGGAGCCGATAGCGCCACAAAACATAACAGACGATCCCAGCCGCCAGCGCGATGAAAGGTGTCCGCGAGTCGGCGATTACCGCTTCACCGACCGAGACCAACGCGATGAGCCCCAGCCACTTCCTCCGACGCGGATTAAAGCGGTTCCAGAATGCCAGGGTCGGGCCGACGGTGATCAGCATCAAGCCGCCAACGTCGTTGGGATTGCCGAGCAGCCCGCGGAAACGTTCGACCTGTTGATTGAGGGTATAGAGATCCGGAACGTCCCAGGTAATGCTGCGCGGAAGCGCCACGGCGGATAGGGCAAGCAGGACCACGAAGAAGCCGCATCCGATGACGAAGCGCTCGACCAGCCGTGCGACATCGGCGCCATCTTTGAGCTCAAAAACGATCGCGCTCATCGCGCAGAACATCAGGGTAGCGTCGAGGAGACGCAGGACCGAAAATTCGCGGGCCAAGGAGTAGGAAATCGTGAACAGCGCCCACGCGAAGTAGATGGAGTACAGCTCGAAGCCGCCGCGCCGGAAGTAACCTTCGCGCCAAACGATCGGGACGCAGGGCGCGCAAAATAAAATCACCAGTCCATAGTGAAATGCGGCGCGCGGCGCACCGTCGAGAAAAAGGCTGTTGACGAAAATCGCCAGCATCGTCAGCGGTACGATCAACCACTGCCGATCCATTCGGGTTATCGCCGATGCTTTGTAAACGGCGATTGCTCCCGCGAGGCCGACTATTCCGAGCACCGGGTAGTACGAGCCGCCGTTGAGCAAATAAAGGATGAGCACCGCACCAACTGCGGCGGCAATCAGCAGGAGGCCGCGGCGGGGAGCCTCAGGCGCTTCAACCAGCAGATTAGATTGCGCCATGTTGCAGGACTCCGCACCAGGATATCGAAGGATTCGCGGCTATCATGGGTGAGTATTCGTAGGGTGCCAACGTGTCTCCAAAAAACCGTGGAGGGTCGCCATTAGCGTCGTGCGCTAATGGAAGGCGGGCTCATATTTAAGGTTACCAACCCATCGATGCGAATCAATATGTCGGGAAATTTGGCGGACTTGCGTCGACGGGTTGCGGCCCGTCATTCGCGCTTGCGACGGAACGCTGCCGGAACTGCAAAGGCGGGGAACGGCTACTGGCCAGCGCGCTTGAAGCGCGCGACTCTCAACTTGCGGACATCGAGGCGATTGCCGGTGTTCTCGTCGATTACCACCGGCCTCACTTCCTTCTCGGTGTCGCGATCGAACAGCGCCAGCGTCGGACCCTTCTCGCCCCACAACCAGTCACTGCCCCATCGCCACATCGCCGCGAGGACGTCCCAGAACGCGCGCCCTTTATCAGTCAACCGATATTCGTAACGTGGCGGATGCTCTTCGTATCGCACCTTATCGAGCAGGCCTTCCTCGACCAGGCGATCGAGACGCTTGGTGAGCACGGCGCGAGGAACCCCGAGCGAGCGCTGAAAGTCCTCGAAGCGGCGCCGACCCAGGAACGCCTCGCGCATCACCAGCGGCGTCCACCAATCGCCCACCAGATCGGTGGTGCGCGCGATCGGACAGGGCCAGCGATCGAAACGCGTCCGTCGCATCAACCGATCGCCTCGAGCCGCGCGGGAACATGCTTGTGAAACGGCGTTCCTGCGAGCCAGTCGCGATGGTCGGACGCCGTCAGTTCATTCGGCGGCACTCCGTTAACGACCGTGTGGCCCTCGGCGTCCGGATACTCGAGGCCTCCGCCATTTGGTAGAGAAACATGACCGGGTTGGAGGCGATCGGTCACCTCGACGACGGCCTCCGCGCTGCCGCGGCGGGTAGTGATGCGCACTCTGCCGCCGCTCGCGAGGCCGAGCGATTGCGCATCGGCGGGACTCATCCGTAGCGCGCCGCCGCGATCCTTCGCGCGCCACGCCGGATCGCGGATTACGGTATTGGCGGTCGAGGAGCGCCGCTCACCGGCCATCAGGATGAACGGAAACAGCGCATCGGATTCCGGTTTCTCGTTGGCAAGCGACTTCAGCTCCTCGATCAACTCAGGAATGTCGAGGTGAATACGATGATCGGGAGTCTTCACGCGACGCCAGGTCTCTTCGTAATCATCCACAGAAAAAGTCACGCCGTCGCGTCCATTGAAGAGCGCATCGAAGAGCGCGTTACCGAGCTCCGGACCCTCGCCGGAAAAACCCGCTCGCCGGATCGCATCGGGATAGGTCATCGCGCAGGTCTGCGCGGCGCCCCACATAATCGCGGCGACTTCGTTGCCCTTGCCAAGCGTGGGTCCGAGAGTTTCGTAGAGCACGATGGGTGCGAGGCTACCGAGGGTCGGATTGGATGAGGTCGCCTGCAGGAACGCCATCGCATATTCGCGGCGTCCTTTCGCTGCGGCTTCATGCAGCGGCGCGAGGTCTTCCTCCTTGAGCGTGCCCATCGCGCGAACCAGACGGCGATGAATCTCGGCCTCCGGCAGCGTACCCGGCAAGGGCTCGATGATCGGCGCGCGCAGATGAAAGTAGTTGTTGGGAAACTCGCTCGAGAAGAACGTCGCTTCCCATTTTTCGTACTGCGAGGACGCGGGCAGCACATAATGCGCATGACGCGCGCTCTCTGTCATCGCAACGTCGATAGCAACCACCGTGTCGAGCGAACCGATCGCCTCGCGCATGCGCTGGCTGTCGGCGAGCGAATGCAGCGGGTTGGCGCTCTCGATGATCATCGCACGGAAACGCTTCGGATGATCGGTAAGAATCTCATCGGGGATGACGTTGCATGGAATCATCCCGCCGATGATGCGATGGCCTCCGACCGGGCTGCGGCGATCCTTGAGTACATCACCGAACAGTTTTCCCATCCCGGTATGCAGGTTCATCGCGCCCTTGCGCCCGAAATTTCCGGTGATGCAGAAGAGCAGTTTTTCGAGATACGAGTTGAGCGTGCTGTGCGGCGACATTTCGATGCCGAGATCCTCGAGCACCGAGACGCTGGAAGCGCGGGCGATACGCCGGGCAACCTCGCGCACCAGAGCTTCCGCCAGTCCGGCGCGCGCGCAGTAGTCAGTGATCGGAACCTGGCGTAGGGCGTCGAAGAGATCGGCGCCGCCGGTCGCGTGTTCGCGCAGAAAATCGTGCGCGATGAGATCTTCCTCCACCATCACCGCGAGCAGCGCGCTCAGGCAAAACGCATCGGTGCCGGGCCGAACTTGCAGATGATAATCGGCCAGCTCCGCAGTTTCGGTCCGGCGCGGATCGATCACGATGAGCGCGCGATTTGGATCGGCGGAAATTTTACGCAGCGTGGGTCGCGCGCTCTGGAAGCCGTGCGATTGCCACGGATTCTTGCCGACGAAAACCGCAACCTCGGCATGCTCGAAATCGGGAGAGGGACGGCCTCCGGTGAGCCGGCCTTCAACCCAGAACTCCCCGGTCTTCTCCTGCGCGAGAGCGTTGGAAGAATAGACAGCGCCGAGCGCGCGCCGCGTCGCGGTGCTGTACGCGCCACACAGATGGTTTCCCTGTCCGCCGCCGCCGTAATAGAAGATGCTCGCGCCTCCGAACTCGTCGCGCACCCGCATCAAGCGCGCCGCGACCTCGGCGATCGCGGTGTCCCAGTCGATTTTCTCGAAGCTGCCATCGGGACGGCGGCGCATCGGAGAATCGAGCCGATCCTTGCCGCTCTGGTAATGATCGATGCGCTGCGCCTTTTCGCACGCGTAGCCATGCGAGGCGACGTGGTCCTTGTTGCCGCGCACGCGGGTGATGCGGCGGCCTTCGATTTTCACTTCCAGACCGCAATTCACACTGCACAGGACGCAGGCGGTCTTTTCCCATCCGTCATTGTTTCGCGGGGTCGCACTCTCGCTCATGATGGTCTCCATTTCAGTTCATCAAGCGAACTACTGAGTTCATCAAGAGAATGGAGTGTCTTGGGCGTTGACGCAAGCCTAGCTCAGAAGAACTTTATCCGGCGTAGCGCGAACAGCATCATCCGCAGCAGGAGCATCCCATGGCGCCATCGCGAGATGTTGGTGTCACCGTAGGTACGTTCAGCGTAACGAATCGGAATGTCGACCAGCTTGAGATTGAGCTTGGCGGCGCCGAAGAGCAGATCGAAATCGCCGAAGGGATCGAAGTCACCGAAGTAAGCTCGGTTGGCAGCGATCGATTCGTAGTCGGGTTTGCGCAAGACCTTGGTGCCGCACAATGTGTCCTTGATCTGCTGACCCAATAGCCACGAGAAAGCGAGGCTGAAAAATTTGTTGCCGATGAGGTTGAAGAAGCGCATCGCGCGCTGCTCCATCGGATAGACGAGTCTTACCCCGTTGACGAATTCACCCTTGCCAGAGCGAAGTGCCTCATAGAATCGCGGTAAGTCTTCGGGTGGCACGGTCAGGTCAGCGTCGAGGATCATGAGGATGTCGCCAGTCGCAGCCGAGAATCCGGCTCTTACCGCGTCGCCTTTGCCCTTACCAGCCTGCTTCAATAGCTTCGTGTCCCGCTCGGGATGATTTTCGATTCCTAACTCGATGGTTCGATAGGTGTCGTCGGAGGAATTGCCTTCGACGAATATCAATTCGGTTCCCGCGCCCATCTCGGGGACGCGCCGGAAGATCTCCTCGATGTTGCCGGCTTCGTTGCGGGCTGGAACTACGACGCTGACGACAGCATCGGGCACGGCCACATTAGGTCTTGTTGGAGCGGGTCGGGCTACGATGAAATTTGTTAGTGCTGCGATTCGGAAGGGGAACATCCGCGCAAGGTAGGAATTGCAGAATCTGGAAATTCCAGGAATCCAGCTCGGCAGCAGGAGTTCCTGCCAACTTCGAATCGGTTGAAAACCCGCGAGATAGAAAATGTTCTCGAGATCCTCGACTGTAAGCCAGTTCTGCGTGATGAAAGGATGCACCAGTCCGGCGCGACGCGCCGCTGAGAGAGGAAGCTCCCACAGCCGGCTGTAGCTATTTATGATTATTCGCGTGCCAGGCTCGCAAACGGGAGAAATGTGCTCAACAACCGATTGCACATCCCAGAGATCGTTGACCAGATCGGAGAGGATCACGTAGTCGAAGGTCTCATCCAGCTTTAGGTCGTGAACATCACCGAGGAAGACTTCGAGTTGCGGATAGTTGGCGCGCGCTCGTTCGACCATCCGAGGGGAAAAATCGATGCCCACTCCGCGTCTGGGCTTGAGAGCAGCCAGCAGGTCTCCTTCCCCGCACCCGAGCTCCAGCACTCGCAGCCCCGGAGGCACCAGGAACTGATATATGCGACGTATCTCTTCGTGATAGTAACGGCCCGGCCGGCGACGCTCATAATTGTTCCAATAGCTGATTCGCTCTGCGCGGTAGCGAAGTGCCTTGGGTCCTGGCCTGTTCGCAGCGGCCGTCGGTGCCAGGGGCACTTTCGCTGCCCGGGCCGGCACTTGGATGTCGTAGTCTTCCATTCGAGGGTTTTCAGTCCGGTCCGCATCATACTGCCAGCGTGACCGAAGGGCACGTGGCCGGCAAAAAAAGCCGCTACCGCGAGCTGGCGGCTTTTGCGCATCCATGAGGCGTTGGAACTTCGATCGCATTCTTCCGTCGGTCAGCGCAGAGGATTCTGCCGATCATCGGGTGCTCGACGCAGGACGTAGAGCGAGCGCGAGCCGAGCCCGAATGGCCCCGGCTGTGTAATCGTTCCGATGATCGCAGTGCTAGGAAACGGAAGCGCCGCCATGGTGTAAGCCGCAACGTTCGCCGACGTGATCATGGGAACGTGCGCAGCCTCGGATGGCGACTCGCCACCCTCCCGAGCGAATCGATACAAATCCAATCCGTTGAGTGCGTAGCCCGCATCGATGTCTGCGCGCTTGATACCGCGGCTTTCCAGCATATCGCGCGCGGCAATCACCGTGGCGAGACCACGCTGATAGGAGTAGACGCCGCCCAAAGACATCAGACCCATCACCATCGTCATCGCGAGCGCGGCAACTCGAGCGGGGAGTTTTTGCGGCAATGGCGCAAGCGCGAGAATTAATGCGGCCGCCGGAACAAGGATCAGAAAATAGCGATCGTTGAAAAACCAGAGCGGGATCATCGCGGCCCAATAGATTGCGGCGGTGAGTAGCACCGCTGCCGAGGCCCGCGTTAAGCTCGGAATCACATCGATGGTAGCGAATATCAGTCCCGCCCCGCCGATGCTGCCCAACAGCATGAGCACGTAGCGCCATCCGTCCTGCCACTCGAAGCGGTTCGGCATTCCGCGCAGGATGAGCGCATTCGACCATCCACCGAAGCAACTCATTTCCGGCGTCGAGGGATATGGAACCCCGAAGTGCACAAGGAGCACCGTCGCGATGAAGATACCGCCTCCGACTGCGAGCGCGCGACCGGTGTCTTTCGCACAAACCCTCAGCAGCGCCATCGGACTCAACACGATGCCGAGGTAGAGCAGCGGCCCCAACACACCCATTCGCAGATATTCCCGCATCGGCACCTCGAAGATGTGGGCAAAGTTCGCCTCCCGCTGCGCGAGCTTCCACGGCGGTGGTCTCAGGACGGTGAGCCAAATCCAGATGAGCGCACATCCGACGATTGCGAACGCGAATGGCGCCAGCTTCGATGCGAGCTGGGTTCTGGCGACTCGCGACGCGTCGAAAATCAGCATCGCGGCAATTGAACCGAGGATCACGGCTCCGCCAAACGGCCGGACCGCGAACGCGATCACACCGAGTATCGCGGCCACTGATAGGTAGACCGCCTGTTTCTCGCCTTCCGCATTTGCAAAAGCCAGATGTGCGCCGACCAAGGCTGCGAGAAATCCGATCTCGCTCATGAAGGAAAAGCTGAGGAACAGGTAGCAGGGATTGCAGATGAGCATTCCGGCCGCAGCGAATGCCTGCCACGAACGCGCGCCGCATCGTATCGCGAGCGCATACAAAAGCAGCGCGCCGACGATCCCGAGGAACACATTCGCGAGGTCGAGCGAGACCGCGCTGGTGCCGAAGATCGAGCCCCATCCGGCGCCGTAGAGGATCTGCGCAATCGGCATCGTCTCGGTGTAGCCGGGGAAGCGGAACTCGCCGCTAGCGCGAAACCAGCGGACCGATTCGGCATAAATCCAACTATCCGCGACCGGGCCGTCGGCCAGTGGATGCAACACCGCGAGCGCGAAGGCGTACCATCCCACCACCGCGGCCGCCGCCACGCCCCCGCGTCTCATCAAGACCTACCTTGCTCCCGTTTTGCCTTGTCCCTTATACTCGACGAAACCGACCGAATCGGCTTTACGAATCGATACCAACATCACGACACGATAAATGCGAGAAGTTCCTTTTTTTCGTCCTTCGATCGGTCCCGAGGAGGAGCACGAGGTTATCGAATCTCTGCGCTCGGGATGGATCACCACCGGCCCTAAGGCCAAACGTTTCGAAACCGAATTGGCGCAGTACGTCGGCGCGAAGCATGCGCTGGCAGTTTCGCACTGCACCGGGGCGCTGCATCTGGCGCTATGGGCGCTGGGCATCGGCCCGGGCGACGAAGTTATCACCACGCCGTTCACCTTTACCGCAACCGCCGAGGTCCTGGGATATCTCGGCGCGAAGCCGGTTTTTGTCGATGTCGACCCCGGCACCTTCAACATCAATCCCGCGCGCATCGAGGAAGCGCTGGAAAGCGGCCGGCATAAGCGCGTCAAGGCGATTGAGCCGGTGCATTTTGCCGGGCAGCCATGCGATATGGATCGCATCCTCGCCATCGCGCGACGGCACAATCTGAAAATCGTCGAGGACGCGGCCCATGCGATCGGCGCGGCGCGACACATGGAAGGGCGCGGGATGACCCGCATCGGCACCATCGGCGACGTCACCTGCTTCAGCTTCTACGCGACCAAGAACATCACCACCGCCGAGGGCGGCGCGATCATGACCGAAGATGCCGCGCTGGCGGAGAAAATCCAGGTCGCCAGCCTCCACGGCATGAACAAGGATGCGTGGAAACGCTACGACAAGACCGGCTCGTGGTTTTATGAAATCCACGACACCGGCTTCAAGTACAATCTGTCCGATGTTCACGCGGCGATCGGCCTCGCGCAGCTCAAGAAATGCGACCAGTTCATGAAGCGCCGCACCGAAGTCGCGCGCGCTTTCAGCGAAGCATTCAAGGGCGAGGACGCGTTGCAGGTGCCATATGTCGAGCCGGGCGTCGAGCATGCGTGGCATCTGTACGTGCTGCGACTCCATCCCGAGCGGCTGAAGGTCGGGCGCAATCAGTTTGTGGAGATGCTGCGTGAGCGCGGCATCGGCACCTCGGTGCATTGCATCCCGCTGCACACCATGGATTTCTATCAGAAGACTTACGGTTATCGCGCGGGCGAATTTCCGGTGACCGAGGACATTTTCAGCCGCTGTCTTTCGCTGCCGATCTACGCGGCGATGAGCGCGGATGACGTACGTTACGTGATCGAGACGGTCCTGAATCTGGTTCGCGAAAATAAACGCTAGGTCGTCGAGGAGGCACAGGTGCGGATTCTCGTTACCGGCGGCGCCGGGTTTCTCGGTTCCCATCTATGTGAACGTCTGCTCAAAGACGGGCACGAAGTCATCTGCCTCGACAACTACTTCAGCGGCAAGCGCGCGAACATTCTCCATCTGCGCGACTACCAGAACTTCGAAATCATCCGCCACGATATCGTCGAGCCGATCCTGCTTGAAGTCGAACAGATCTATAACCTCGCCTGCCCCGCTTCCCCGGTGCACTACCAGTACAACCCGGTGAAGACCGTCAAAACGAGCGTGCTCGGCACCATCAATACGCTGGGGATGGCGAAGCGGGTGCGCGCGCGCATCCTGCTCACCTCGACCAGCGAGGTCTATGGCGATCCCGAGGTGCATCCGCAGAAAGAAGAATACTGGGGCAACGTCAATCCCAACGGCGAGCGCTCCTGCTACGACGAGGGCAAGCGCGTCGCCGAATGCCTGATGATGAACTACCATCGCCAGAACAACGTCGACATCAAGATCGTTCGCATCTTCAACACCTACGGACCCCGGATGGCGATTAACGACGGCCGCGTGGTTTCGAATTTCTGCGTCGCCGCGCTCAAGGGCGAACCGCTGGAGCTTTACGGCGATGGCAGCGCCACGCGTTCGTTCGCGTATGTCGACGACATCATCGAAGCGATCGTGCGGATGATGAACACGCCGACCGGCTTCACTGGTCCGGTCAACATCGGCAATCCCGATGAGTTCACGGTCGAGGAGTTGGCGAAGCTGACCATCGAGATGACCGGCAGCTCCTCGAAGATCGTGCGCAAGCCGACTCGCGCGGATGATCCGACGCGCCGGCGCCCCGACATCACGCTGGCAAAGAAGCATCTCAGCTGGGAGCCGAAGATTCCGCTGCGCGACGGCCTCGCGCGCAGCATCGAGTATTTTCGCAACGAGCTGAAACTCACCCGCGCATAAGTCGGCGACGCACTCTGGAGAATCCATGGCAACAGCGCTGATCACGGGAGCCTCGAGCGGATTGGGCGAGGAGTTCGCGCGCCAACTCGCTCGCGAAAACTACGATCTCGTGCTGACCGCGCGCCGCGAGGATCGCCTGAAGGCAGTTGCGGCGGAAGCGATCAAGCTGGGCTCCTCGAAGGTCGAAGTGATCGCCTCCGATCTCGGCCTGCCTGACGCCGCCGCGAAGCTCCATCAGCAGGTTTCCAGCCGCGGCCTCGAGATCGAATGCCTGGTGAACAACGCCGGCTTTGGCACCCATGGCATTTTTCATAAACTGCCGCTCGATCGCGAAATCGAGGAAATTAATCTCAATGTCACCTCGCTGGTCTCGCTGACCCGGCTCTTCATCGAGGGCATGGTAACGCGGCGCCGCGGCACCATCATCAATGTCGCATCCACGGCGGGTTTCCAGCCGGTCCCATACATGGCCACCTATGCGGCAACCAAAGCATTCGTGCTGAACTTCTCGGAAGCCATCTCGCACGAGGTTCGAAGCTCCGGAGTCAGGGTGATGGCGTTATGCCCAGGCCCTACGCGGACCGAATTTCAGGGCACCGCCGGCGTCGATACTTCCTCGTTCCCGTCATTCGCGTACATGGATGCGAAGACGGTGGTGGCGCAGGCGCTAGCGTCGGCGAAACGCGGCAAGGCCGTACGCATCAACGGCCTGATGAACCAGGTGATGGCGCAATCGAATCGCTTCTCGCCACGGTCGGTGGTCGCGCGCATTGCGGGGGCGATGTTCAAGGGCGACGCCGCTTAGCCGCCTGAGGCCTTGCGCCTCGCATCGCGCGTGGCGAAGATATTTGCATCTCGCGGTTTTCGTTTCCGAGTGGAGATGGAGCAAGTCTTCAGGCGTTCTGCGGCTTCGTCGATTCTGATGCTGGGCGCGTTCGCGTTCTGCGGGTGCACGAGTCCGCCGGAGAAGCCGGTCACTCCTCCACCGCCAGTCGTCGCGCCGCAGCCGCCCAAGTCCGTGATGTTCGACAGCGACCCGAACGGCGAGTGGAACATTTTCCCCGACCCCACCACCGGCGATGTCGGCGTCTATCACAAGGGCGATTACCTCGGCTCGGTCAACGGCAAGGAGGACGAGGACCCGCCGACACCGCATCCAAGCCCGAACCGTCCTCCCGACAATGATGGCCAGCCCTGAACCACTATCGACCAAGCGTCGATAGCGTCGCGACGTAAGTACCTGATTTCATTGCGAATTCGGAAGTGGGTTTGTTTTTGCGCTTCTGCTTAAGAGCTTTATGGGCTCTGTCGGTTGATTGAAGCGCGGCTCGTCTTTCTACCTATGCGATATCGCTTCCCGAGGGTGTAGGCGCGCAGAGCAGGATAAATTGGCCTCGCTTGGGAATTAGCCATGGTCGGCTAAAGTCCTTGATTTTGCTGCATTAAGTGGGTTTGTTTTTGCATTTTCTACTTATCCCCAAATCCTCCAATCGGCATAGGGGGTAGCGCCGCAGCGCTACTCCCCTGCCACACCACCGGACATGCGGGTCCGCATCCGGCGGTTCGGAAGGTTGAGGTTAATCGGCAAGTCTGGGTACTCCAAGTCGGTCGTAGTAGCGGGCAGTGAGTCCGGCGTGGACCGACATGGCGGCCCGATGCCACCAGCGTCGGTTAACCCGTGCGGCTTGCGCCGCAATCGCGTCCGGCAGTCCGAGGCGGCGCATCGCGGTATAAATCTTCGAGCCGCGCTTCCACTGTTTGAGTTGCAGCGCTCGCAACCGGTGGCGGAGCCATTTGTCGTAGTCAGCGAAGGTCTTCGGCGTGTCCGCTAGTTGGAAGTATTGCTTCCATCCCGGCAGATACTTCCTCAGCTCCGCGACTACGCTTCTCATGCTCCGTCCGCCGCTGCGTCTGGTTATCCGCCGCACGCGCTGCTTGAGCGCGCGCAGCGCCTTGGGTGCGACCCGGCATGCCACCGCGCCGCCCCTGGCGTACCAGAAGCTGTAGCTCAAGAGGCTGCGCTTGTGCGCGAGGTCCACCTTGCTCTTCTCGCGATTCACTTTAAGTCGGAGCTTGGCGTACATTCGCTCCAGCGCCGCCATCACTCGTTCTCCCGCGCGCCGCGACCGCACATAGACGTTGCAGTCGTCGGCATAGCGCACGAACGTGTGCCCGCGTTTCTCCAGCTCCTTGTCCACTTCGTCAAGCAGGAGATTCGCCAGCAGTGGCGACAGTGGTCCTCCCTGCGGCGTTCCCTCAGTGCGTTCCATCACCACTCCGTCGGCCATCAGGCCGGCGTTGAGATAGCGGCGGATTAGCCGCAGGAGCCGCGAGTCATCGATTCGCCGCGCTAGTCTTCCCATCAGCACGTCGTGGTTGACCCGGTCGAAGAACTTCTCCAGGTCCACGTCCACCACCCAGTGGCGTCCTTCCTGCACATAGCGCTGCGCCGCTAACACCGCGTCGTGCGCGCTGCGCCCCGGCCGGAAGCCGTAACTGTGCTCCGAGAAGCTGGGGTCGAATCGCGGCTGCAGCACCTGCAGTATCGCCTGTTGGATCAGGCCGGTCGAGCACGCACGGAATGCCGAGCTCTCGCATTCCGCCGCTCGCTTTCGGGATTTCCCGTCGCAGCACCGCTTTGGGCTGGTAAGTTCCGGCGAGTAGTTGCTCGCGGACTTCCTGCCAGTGCTCCATCAGGTGCTGCGGCAGTTCTTCCACCGTCATCCCCTCGACTCCGGGGCTGCCCCGGTTCTCACGTACCCGCGTCAACGCCGCCCTGACATTGCCGCGCGCAACCACCGCTTCCATCAGGCGGTCGCTTCCCGAGCGCTCCTCTCTGTTCGCCATCGTCAACGCTTCGCCGCTGCGCTGGACCCTCGAGGCTTCACCTCTACCTTCCAGCGGCAGCCCCAATTGCTCGGGCTTCTGGCGCCTGGCGTCTTTCGGACTCACAGCGGCTTCGCTCTCCCTTCCGTTCGGCCCTTCATCAGCGCGGACATCGAGGCCTCTGCCGTGTCCCGCTGACTACTACGGCCTCGGCTGACTTCTCGCTCCGCGCTCCTGCGCGTCGCCCTTTCAGGCGTGAAGCGAGATCTCCCCAGGTAAGACGCCGTGACCTTCGCCGCACAAACCGCCGGATCTACGCGATGACTCCTTGGCCGATAGAGCTTCGCGGTCATTTGCCCGCTCGCCCTGAGCCACCTCGCCTTGTATCCGGTTCCTGTTCGTCGGCTCGCGGCTTTGCTCCGCGCTTCCTCCAGACCCCATCTCACGATGACGCCCTTGCGCTTCGCTAGTGCTCGACGCGGCCTGCTCGCACAGAGGACTTTCACCTCACAAGTCACGCGCCATGCTGGGCGCACAAACGCCGACGGCGCCCCCGAGGGAGCGCCGCCTCATTCACTTTAACACAGGCCGGCCTGCCGGTCACCCAGAAGTCGCGGGTAGGGTAAAAATCAGCTAGTCCTTCAGCAGGTTGCGCGCGATGACGACGCGCTGAATCTGCGAGGTGCCCTCGTAAATCTGCAGCAGCTTCGCATCGCGCATCAGCTTCTCGACCGGATATTCCTTCATGTAGCCGTAGCCGCCGAAAATTTGCACCGCATCGGTCGTGTTCTTCATGCACGCGTCGGCGCTGAATGCTTTCGCGATGGCCGAAATCGCATTGGGCGGCGCGCCCTTGTCAACCAGCCATGCCGCTTTGTAGGTCAGCAGCCGGCTCGCCTCGATGTTGATGGCCATGTCAGCCATCATGAACTGGACCGCCTGGAAATTCGCGATGGGCTGCCCGAAGGCGTTGCGCTGGCGCGAATACTTCAGGCATTCGTCGAGCGCGCGCTGCGAGATTCCCACCGCGATCGAGCCGATTTCCGGGCGGCTCTTGTCGAAGGTTCCCATCGCATACTTGAAGCCCTCGCCCTCGCGCCCGACCAGCGCGCTCGCGGGGATGCGCACATCTTCAAAAAAGATCTCGGCGGTGTCGGCCGCGCGCTGCCCGAGCTTGCCATGCATCCGGCGCGCGGTGATGCCGGGGGTCGTCGCGGGAAACACGAAACATGAAATGCCCTTGTGCTTCAGCCGCTTGTCCGAGGTCGCGAAGGTCACGTACCAATCCGCCACCGAGCCATTGGAGATGAAATGCTTGGTGCCGTTGATGACGTACTCGTCGCCCTCGCGCCGATAGCTGGTGCTCATGCCCGCGACGTCGGAGCCCGCGCCCGGCTCGGTAATCGCGAAGGCGCAGAACGACAGCTTCTTCATCAGCGCGCCGAGGTAGGTTTTTTTCTGCTCGTCGCTGGCGGCAATCAGCAGCGGCAACGTCGCAAGGTCGTTGGCCGCGATGGAGTTGGTGATGCCCGCGCATCCGTAGTTCAGCTCCTCGCTGATGAGGCAGGTTTCGAGGATGTCGAGGCCCGGTCCGCCGAGCTCCTTGGGCACGCCGAAGTTGATCAGTCCCGCATCGAAGGCCTTTTGCGCGACGTCGCGCGGGAAGATTTCCTTCTCATCGCATTCTTTCGCGCGCGGGATTATTTCCTGCTCGGAAAACTTCCGCGCCAATGATTTCAGTTCCTGCTGTTCCTCGGTCAGGTCGAAACCGAACATTAGTTTTCTCCAGTTGCGCCGTCGCGCCGATGGATTTTCAGCTAACCTACCGCGCCGCGCAATGAAAGAGGCTACCCATCGCCGGCTTCCTTGAAAAACCTCCGCTATGGCGATATGAGCGCAGGTGAGGTCCGGAGTGCGACGCTATTGTTAAATCGCGTCGTCACCAGAACCAATCAGTCTCAAGGAGAATTCGATGCCGATCGCAGTTGTTGCCAAACTCAAAACCAAAGCCGGAAGTGAGAAACAGTTCGAGGAAGCCGCGCGCAAGATGATCGAGACCATGCGCACCGCGGAGCCGAATACCCTTCAATACATTTTGCATCGCGCCAAGAACGACCCGACCCAGTTCGTGTACTACGAGGTTTATCCGGACCAGGCCGCGCTTGATCATCATGGCAAGACCGATCACATGAAGGCCTTCGGCGGCGCGATCAGCGCTCTGCTCGAAGGACGCCCGCAGGTCGACATTCTCGAAGAAGTGACTCGCAAGTAGCTTTCCACAAAGCGGCGGTCCCTCGCGGATCGCCGCTTTTCTACTCGCGGCGCATCACCTCCATGCATAGAATCATCCTGTGCGGGTCGGCAATCATCATGATGTTCTGAGCCTCATCGCCCAGGGTTGCCAGATCGTCGACGTCTTGCCCGACCATGAATATCGCAGCGTGCACATACGCGGCGCGATACATCTGCCGCTCCCGCACCTACTGGATCAGGCCGAGAGCGCGCTCGACAAAAACAAACCGATCGTAGTCTATTGCCGCGACTGTTTGTGAGACCTCAGCGCGCGAGCTGCGGCGCAGCTCGAATTCCTCGGCTATCGCGACGTGATGCACTATCTGCGCGGCAAGGCCGACTGGATGCTACGTGGATTGCCGTGCGACCCGCCCCCATCAACTCGCGAGAAGCTGCGCGCCCTGCCCTACTTCATCAACAATGTCGCGCCGGCGATTCGGTCGGGCTGGATCGCGATTTCCCGGCGACCGACGGTGGGAAAAGCCTCGCGCGACGATCTCTCACGGCTGCGCGCGGCGGAAGCCATTTCCGCTTCGGCGTTGCGCAGCGATGTGGTCGCGGTGGTCTTAGGTTCGGATGACGTTCTGCTCGGCGCGATTGAAAAGAACGGGACCGGCGGCGGCCCGCCAGAGACGATAAATCCCGCGCCGCAAACCATTCGGCCCGACATGACGCATCGGCTCGCGGCGCAACTGCTCGAACATCATCGCTATATTTTGGTGACGACCTCGTTCGGAAAATATCTCGGACGTTACGAGCGGCCGGCTAACGCAAGATGACGCCGTCTTGCGAGATGTCGAGGTACCATGCGACCTCGCGCGCGAGCTCATCGGGACGGGCGAGGTAGTACTGCACCTGCGGAGCGGAACCGAGCGCGGCAAGGAGTTGGCTGACGGGCACTTCGACGAAGCCGAAACGTTTGAAGAAGTCGCCGGCATCGGTGCTGAAGAGATACAGCGATCGCGCGCCGCGCGTATGGGCTGCCTTCCGCGCCGCCGCAACCAGCTCCGCGCCGATGCCGCGCCCGCGCATCGTATCGATGACATAGAGCGAGCGAATCAACGCCGCATCGAGGCTCGGCTCGACGCCGATCACTCCGACCGGCGCGGTGCCGAAGTAGGCCGCGAGGTAACATGCCGGCGGCCATTCGAGGCCTTCCACGCTCATGCCCGCCGCGGAAAGCATCTTACGCACGCTCTCAAGATCGCGGGTCTGCTCGATGACGAGCTTGCCCTCCTGCTTCTTGCGTAATGCCATAATTGCAGAACTACGGAGGTTACTTCTTCGGCGGAGGGAACAACTGCTCGCCGGTTTCCTCGTTGACGATGGTGATCGCTTTAACCGGGCAGGAGCGCGCCGCCGCGATGATGGTGCCCTCGGAGCCGCCATTTTCGTTCGCAACTTCCGACTTGCCGGCATTGTCGAGCCGAAATACCGAGGGCGCGGTCTCCACGCAGTCGCCGCTCGCGATGCATCGGTTCTGGTTCACGGTGATTTTCAATTTCGCCATAAGCTGAACAATAGATTTTCGAGTTCGTGCGCCGCAAGCGACTTCATTGCACAGAATCGCGGGCGCGACGATACTTTCGATCGCACCATGGCGAATATCATCGGAACCGGCATCGACGTGATCGAAGTTGAACGCATCCAGCGCGCGCTGACCAATCCCGTCACCGGCGAGCGCTTTCGCAGCCGCGTCTTCACCGCAGGCGAGATTTCCTACTGCGAGTCGCGCGGCAAGGCACGCTATCAGAGCTATGCCGCCCGCTTCGCTTCCAAGGAGGCCGCGATGAAGGCGATGGGGACCGGATGGAATCGCAACGTCGGCTGGTCAGAGATCGAGGTCGTGCGCGAACGCGGCAAGGCCCCCACCATCGCGCTGCATGGCAAGTCGGCGGCGTTCGCGAAGCGCAAGAACATCACGCATTTTCATTTGAGCATCACGCATACCGTCGCTCAGGCGATTGCGCATGCGATCGCGGAAGGCTGACGGCTACTTCTTCGGGGTCGCGACGTGAGTGGCGGACTGCTTGGCGCGGAACTCGTCGGCGGTCTTGTTCAACTGGCTGAACAGAAAATCGTCGGTGGAATATAGTGCGCCGCTCGCGCTCGAGGCTGCGTAATACTCGTTCTGCGTAGTCGCCGGCGCGGGCGGCTCCGAGGGTTCCGTGCTCGGCGCCTTCTTCACATTGATCTTCGACAACCGCAACTGCCCGACCTCCTTGCCGTCCTTGTCCAGCAGCGTGACGATCAGTGCCGGCTTTTCCATCCCGAACATCTCGGGGCTCTTGATCGGATCCATGATGATGGAGTTGCCCTTCAGGTCATGAATCTGATCCATGAAGCGCTCGACGATCGCGATATCGGCGGACGAAGTTTTGCCATCGCCGACCACGTTCCATTTGTCGCCGCCCGCGCGCTGGATGGCGAACTCGGGCTTGTCGCTCGGCTTGATAGCGATGGTGCTCACCTTCGATGGATCAAATCCCAGCACCGTCTTGTCACGCAGAGTGAGCAAAGATCGATCGACTCCGCCCATCACCCATGGCGCGACGGTGTAGATTGGCGCGCGCTCGCCACGTCGCACATAGATGCCGTCCTTGCCCTGCTCCTTTTGCTTGAAGCCGAACAGCAACGATTCCTGTGCGCCACCCTTGTTGAGGTAAACCGTCACCACCAGGTGTGGTTTCTCGAGGCCGTATTGCGCCGCGTTGGTGGGAGTATCGGTGATGAAGTCGGCGACCTTGGAATCGCCGAGCGTCGTCAGGACCTGCCGCACCTGGGTCGGATCAGCCTCGTAGTTGCCGGGCTTGACGATTTTCCATTTGTCGCCGTCGTGATCGATCTCGATTTGGCTCCCATCATCATGCGTGATGAGCAGCTTCTGCACGTCGTCGACCTTGAATGACATCAACTCGCGGTCGCGCATCTGGTTGACGGTCTTGTTCATGCCCGAGGGAAACGCCGACGAGGTCAGCATGATTTGCGGCTGATCGGTATATTTCAGGTAGGCGGAAAATCCTACCGGCGTGACCTTGCCAACCTCGAGGCCGGGAAGCGTCTTGCCCTTGGTATCGGTCACGATGACCGTGACTTGCGGCTTCTCGAGGCCGAACGGCGCGAGATTGTCGGCCTTGTCCTCGACGGTCTTGGTGATCTGACAATCGGCGATCGCGCGCGCGAGGTTCGCCGCCGCGGTCTGATCCGCAATTGCGCCGATGGGCTTGGTGATGACCCATTGATTGCCGGTCTGGTGCTCCAGCACCAGATCGCGGTTGGGATACTTAAGATCGATCTTCGCGATCTCCTCCGGCTTGATGTCGAGCGCGGTTTTCACCGGCAGCGGCTTGCTGAAATAATAGTTGACGAAGGCGTAGCCGCCGAGGATCAGCAGCACGACCAGCGCGATGAGAGTGTTACGAAAGCGCTTCACTGTCGAATCGAATAGGCGTCAGTTGCGCCGCTCCCACCACACCACGATCCCCGCGATCAGCAGCAGTTCCGGCAACAGCAGCACCGACAGGATAAACACGATGGTGAACTGCTCGGCCGTCAGCCGGAAGCGCGAGGAGCGCAGTTGTCGCGGACGTATCGAGATCTGATTTTCCTCGCCCGAGAGCCAATCCGCGCTGTTCACAAAGAAATCGCGGTTGAATAGCTGCCCCACCCACTGATTGTCACCGGCATCGGTGCTGCCGATGATCACGATGCGGGTTTCCTTCGCAGTGGCGTTCGCCGGCGAGGTCTGGACCGCGTCGGCCACATCGATGGGGCCGCGTTTATCTTGCGGGTCGAGCTTGGCTTCCTGGCGCTTGAAGATTCCGTCGATGTCGGTTTCTGCCCACGAGGTATCACTCGTCATCGCCAGCGGCGTGACCGTCAGACCTTCTTTGGGTTTCGCTTCCGGCGTGACGGAACGCGCCATCGGGAAAATCGTGCGTTCCTTGAAATCCTTGGTGATCGGATGCGCACCGTAGTTCTGCACCAGCGGACTGACGCCCAGCGTCGGCGCCGCGAACAGGCGCGTTACCTGGTCAACCACGATATCGTTACCGGCATCGACACCCCATTGCCCGATGAGCTTGACGAGGCCGCCCTCATCGACTTCGTTGTTCGGTCGCGGGGCGCGGAAGGTGACCAGCGCGCGCCCGCCACCCTCGAGATATTTGCCGATGGCGTCCAGCTCATGCGTATCGAACGGTTTCACCGGGCCCGCAATCGCCAGGATGGTGCAGTCGTCGGGAACCGCGGCTTGGGTCGCGAGCAAAGTTTTCTTGATTGCGAAGCCCTCGCCCTCGAGCGCGGTCTTCAGGGTGCCGTATCCGTTCTGGCCCTGCGCGTCATCCGGATCGCCTTCGCCATGGCCATCGGTGAAGCAGATAGTCTTCTTGGTCGACTTGGTGACGCGAATGATCGCGTTGGTGATGGCTTCCTCGGTCACCTCATTGACGTTGGTGCCATTGCCGGTCTCGTCGCCGCCGTATTGCAGATGGGTCGTGCCCAAAGCCGACACTTTGTAGCGTTCGGCGAGCTCCGGGTTGCGATCCGGATCGACCATCTGAAAGGTCACCTTGGGCGAGGCGTAGGCATACTCCTGGTAGAGCTCCAGCGCGGTCGGGTTGTCGCCGCCCGCGAAGAAGCCATACATCTTGAGCGGCTTCTGCAGGTCCTTGACCACGTTCACCGACTGGCTGGAGAGGCTGTAGACGTGCTCCGAGCTCATATCGAGGCGGCGGTGATGCTGATTGGAGATGTAGTTCACCGCGATCAGGATCGCGACGAAGATAATCGAATAGATGACCGCGTTGGCGCCGTACTGAGTCGAGCGCTGCCCGACAAAGGTTCCAACCTCGGACCAGCCGGCGCTGATCCACATGACGATCAGGAACACGCCCGCGATCAGGTTGATGAAAATGTAGGGCCGGAACGCGGCCGCCACGAAGTAGGCAAAAGCCGCGAAAAGTAATGCGATGAGACCGAGAATTCCGTAGAGCGCTGCCGATCGCCGCTGCATCCTTCCTCCCTTCCTGCTGCTAACGCCAGCGCGCCGATTCGACCGAGCGCTGCGTCAGGAACAGCGCCACGAAGATCAGGCTGAGAAAGTACACGAGGTCCTTGGTATCGATGATGCCGGTCACCATCTGCGCGAAGTGATCCGGCAGCGAAAGGTAGCGCAGCAGTTCGGACATCACCGATCCGCTACCTTCCTGCGCCGGCCACGAAATCACATACAGCATCAGCAACACGCCGAAGCAGGTGATCGCCGCGATGATCTGATTCTGCGTCAGCGAGCTGGTGAAGAGTCCGATCGAGATGAATGCCACCGACAGAAGTGCGAGCCCGATGTATCCCGACAGCATCACCGCCACTTCGGGATTGCCGAACGCCACCAGGATGAGTGGGAAGATGCCCGCCAGTGCGATCATGATGAGCATGAAGGCGCTCGCCGCGATGAACTTGCCGGCGACGATTTCTCCGGTGCGCACCGGCGCGGTCAGCAGCAGCTCGTAGGTGCCGGCGCGTTTTTCCTCGGCGAAGCTGCGCATCGTGATCGCAGGCACCAGGATCACCAGCACGATCGAGAGATTGTGCAGCAGCGGCTCGATGACGATTTGATTCAAATTGATGCGCTGCAGGACCTGCGGATTCTGCATCGCCGCGTACATCTGCACCAGCATGCTGAAACGCTGCAGCAACGAAAAGAAGAAAAATCCTCCCAGCAGGAGGAACACCGTCATCACCACGTAGGCGACCGGTTGCACGAAATATCCCGCGAGCTCCTTGCCCGCGATAGTGATTGAGTTGCGCATCTGGTTTGCTAGGCGCGCCCCGCCCCCACCTCCTCCAGCGTCTCCTCGCGACTGCCTTCCAGCTCGTGATGCTCCTTGGTGATCGCCGACAGGAAGACATCTTCCAACGAAGTTCCGGCCGGCAGATCCGCGATCTTCTGCTCCAGCGCAACGCGGCCCTCGTTGATGATCACGACCTTGTCACAGATCTGCGAAACCTCGGGCAGGATGTGGGTCGAGAGCACCACGGTGCGCTGTCCTGTGGCCATCGTCTTGATGAGGCCGCGGATCTCATGAATCTGGCGCGGATCGAGGCCAATCGTCGGCTCGTCGAGCACCAGCACTGGAGGATCATGAATGAGCGCCTGCGCGAGGCCGACCCGCTGGCGATATCCTTTCGAGAGCTGCCCGCAGATGCGGTGCGCCATGTCTTCGAGGCCGCACACATGGAGCGCATGCTCCAGCGCATTCTCGATGTTCGCGCGCGGCACTCCGCGCAGCCTCGCGACGAAACGCAGGTAAGCATCGACGCGCATATCGGAATAGAGCGGCGGATTTTCCGGCAGGTACCCGATTCGCTTTCGCGCTTCGAGCGAGTTCTCGAAAATGTCCAAGTCATCGATCACGACGGTGCCCGAGGTGGCCGGCATGAACCCGGTGATGACGCGCATGGTGCTGGTCTTGCCGGCGCCGTTGGGTCCGAGGAAGCCGAGAATCGAACCGCGGTCGGCATTGAAGGAGACGTCGCGGACCGCGACGAAGTTGCCGTAAACCTTGGTCAAATGCCGTACTTCAATCATTCGGTAATCGACCTCATCCAGCCATGCCAGGGCACAATGGTGAATTCGCTCGTTTCACATCAAATAGAAATTTGGCGTCCCGGCGCATCGATTCCCCGAGCTCACGCCCCTTCAACCATGCCGGTGACAGTAGAATGAATAATACATGCGAGCCTCGATGTTAAGAGGGTTTCGACGACCGCGGGTTAGCCGTCGATGATCAGGGCATGGCAACATGATGCCCATGCAATCGTTTCACTCCATCGAAGAGATCCGCAAGTAGCTCTCGAGCAAGCGTCCGTATGCGGAATTTCTGCGCGTCGCGCCGATGAGCTGCGGCGTTTATGTTCTGCAGCCCGGCGACGAGGATCGTCAGACGCCCCACAACGAAGATCAGATTTATTACGTCGTCAGCGGCGTCGCGCACATCAAGGTCACGGCGGAGAATCAGCCTAAGCAGGATCGGGCGATTTCAGCCGGCGACGTCATCTTCGTCAAAGCGCACGAGGAGCATCGCTTCCACGCCATCACCGAGGAGTTGGTGCTCCTCGTCGTCTTCGCTCCCGCGATGACGAGGTAGCAGCGCGAGCTTTATTCAGTCGGGCAGTTGCAGATTCCACCGCCCGTACCATTGCCGACCAGCGCGCCACACTGGGTCTGCAAATAGGTCAAGTTGGTCGGGTCGCCGCCGGCGTCGTCGGATAGTGGCGTTTCAGTGATTCCGGCCGTGAGCCCCTCTTCCGAGGTGCCGATTTGCCGGCCGACTATCTGGTTGTGCGTGACGCTGCCGAGCAGGTTGCTGGCGGCCGTGACGCTATATCCAGGGACGTTGGTTGGATCGCATCCGCCATTGCAGGCGCCGCTCTGGCCGCTGCAGATGAGAGAGGCATTCGGCGCGGCGGCGACTACAGCGATCGCGCCATTGCTGTTGTCGGTACCCGACTCGTTGTTTGTCAGTGGTGATTGGATACCCCAATTCGCCGTCAGATTACTTTCCACCGAGAAAGTTGCCAGCTGCGCGGAGCTCAGCGGACAGCCGCAGCACTCGCCCATTTCCTCGTCGTCATCGAAAACATAGATCATCGCGCATACGGTCTGCGGTTCGGCCCCGGCCAGATTGGCGTTGGCGGCGCCATTCGGATTAACCAGGCGAATTACGTTGTCGCCGATCCCCTGAACGCCGCAGAGAGGGCCACCCGGAACGAGGTTGGAGAACGGAGGGCAATCTTCGCCGTTAGAACCGAACGTGGTGTAGTAGGTCCATAAGACCTCGCCCGGCAGGGAACCGGTCACCTCGCTGCTGGAGCTGGATGAACCCTGGCGCAGCGAAGCGGCATTCGCGGGCGCCGACATAAAGAGCGCGCCAAAAGAAATCCCAACCACCACCGCAAGTGCTCTTAAAATGTGATTCCGCATCGATCCCCCTCCGGCTTCGTCGAAAGCACGGCGCGCAGAACGAATGGCTGCCGAGTCGTTTCGGCCTTTTAGCACATCGCCGGAGAATGAAGCGAGTCCATGCGGACGCTCAGGGTGTCAGAGAGCTATCACGCTGGAGTGGATTGCCCCCAACGCCGATCGGGCAGCAGTGCCATCGGGGAGAAGAGATGAAGGATATCTCTATCGACCAGAATAAGGTCACGGCCGAGCCTACCCATCAGGGAATTTTGTTCGGCGAGGACTTTTTGCCTGCGCTGGATGGCGGATGGCGCACGATCAGTGAAATCGCGAGGTTGCATGGCGTGACCCGCCAAACGCTGCATCGGTTGATGGCGGGCCGGACCGCAGTGACGCCCGAGATCGCAGTTCGCCTGGGGAAGCTATGCGGCAACGGGCCTAATTTATGGCTCAACACGCAGGCTCGCTATGACGCCTGGGCCGCGACGAAGCGTTTGGGCAAGGAACTCGATAAGATTCCGACGCTGGGATAATTGGCGGACCGCAAGTTTGCTCCCAGTATCTCGCGACCGCGAATCTCTTGACGCGGACAATGTCAGAAGCGCGAGAGCAAAGTCTGTGGCCTGTTCATTTTACGCCCAAGGCTGCCGCAACTGGCTCAAACTCGGCTTGAAATTCCCCGATTATTTCCTTGAAAACGTCCTTCTCGTCTTGCGGTAGGCTTTCCCCAGCCAGTTCCATAACCTCGAGAAAACTCTCTACTAGATTTGCGAACCTTTTTTTGAGGGTCGTGACATCATAGTTCTTTGGTTCTGACGCCTCCCCAAATAGGCGTTTAGCCAAATCGAATGTCCCGCTCAAATGCTCCAAGACGGAAACGTCGAGTATTTCTGCAAGGATCTCAGCATTCTTGGTCCAAGTAGCATCGCGGAAATATTTGCCGGCTGGAAATGCTGCCTTGTAACCGGTTCTGATCGGCAAGTTTTCCGCTCCCGACAAGGCTAATCGGCGGCGTTCAGTGATTCTACCAGCACGGTTCGGATGGCCGCTCGCTGCCGCTTAAGATCGTTTTCGGCATTGGGGATCCTGGCCAGTTCCTTGCGAAGGGCGGAGTTCTCTTCGCTGAGTCGAGATATTTCGTTTAAAACATTTGCGCCAGCCGCCTCCGATCCTCGGACCCAGCCCGGGCGCGGTCTCCGATTGATCAGCTTCATCACGGAAATGGCGACGCTGCCGTAAAGATCGTCGACCGAACTCCATTTGGATATGAGCTTCTTCTGCAGCTTCGCCTTGAACACTTCCAGTGCCTCTTGTTTTCCCTTCTCCGAGTCTCTCCGTTAACGGGCCACGAAGCTTCGGCGTCGAGGATGAATGCGATCGTCGGCACTCCCTGCTGAACGGCATAGTCGTATTCTTTTTCGGTGAAGCTAAGCCCTTCGTCGGTTACGGAACCGTATCGATTCGCTACAATTAGGACGTAATAGTCACTTTCATCGATATGCCGTTTGATAACTGACCATTGCTCCTCGTCTGCCGCGCTGAACATCTCCATCCCGACAGGTATATGCCCGATCTCAAGGATCGCCTTCATGACCTGATCGCGTTCCGTCCTCAGGTCTTCGTATGTAGAGCTGACGAAAATTTGGTATTTCGCGGCGGGCATTTTTCAATTTGACTCCACGCGGAGTTTACACTGTCTTCCGGCGAAGTCGAGTCTTGAAAGGTGCCCCACAAGAAGATCAGCGTTCCGAAAGGACCGCGACTCTAAACCCGAGCTACACCTTCTATGATTTCATTTTCCAGCGCCGCTCGGATAGCCTGATACGATCATGCCGGAGGAGCGGCGACAACTGTTTCTGATCGATGGCTCGAACCAGTTTCCCTCGCCTATACGCGCTTCAGTCGCCAGCGGCGGGGTATGCACCTGACGCTTCTGCTTGTCTTGGTGAACCCTAAAAGTTCGGCGTAGGTGCGTTTTAGAGGATGGCCTCGATGCCTTTGCGACGAATGACGTCGAGCAGCACTGCCGCTGGACCGGTCGGCCGCTTGGCGCCACGCTCCATTTGCGAGACATAACCGACGGTCAGGTTGAGATAACGCGCAAAAACCGCCTGACTCAATCGCTCGCGCTCCCTTATCGAGCGGATTTCTTCCCCGCTGATCGGTTTGGCTACCAAATTGTTCTGGCGGCCGCCAAGATGACGCAGGGTAATTTTCTCGTGTCCGGCCGAATCCAGAATCCCGACGCGACGCATATCATCCGCGGTCTCGAGCAGGGCCTGCGTAAGGCGCCTAGGCCTTTTCTTCTTCATCGTAAACGACCTCCTGCAAAACTCCTTCGTTGAGCGCATGTGCAATGCGCTTCGCGTCCGCTGCGAGCCACACCGCAGCAATCTCGCGCAGGCTTAACACCTCCTTGGAATTGATATTGTCGCGCTCGCGCTTGCTGAACCCGTAAAGAAAGACCGCGCGATTCCCGATGCGGTAGGCGATGAGAACGCGATAGCCGCCGGAGCGACCCTGTCGGGGCCGAGCCACCCGCTGCTTAATTACCCCGCCACCAAGGTTGGCATCGATCAATCCACGTTCCGCGCGCGCAATCGCCTCCCATAGGCGGCCATCGACAATTCCCTCAGCCTTCGCAAACCGGGTGAACCATCTAGTTTTGAAAATCCGCAACTTTCCAACATCGTAGCACTACGAACTATAGCACAAAACACCATAGATGAACCTCTATAGGGTTTAAGGATCATTTGTGTAACTGCCCGCAGCTGCGAGTTCATTTTCCTGTGCGGCTCGGATAACGTGAGACGATCATGTCCGAGGAGCGGCGACAACTGTTTCTGGTCGATGGCTCGAACTATATCTTTCGAGCCTTCTTCGCCCTGCCCCCACTCAACAACTCGCGCGGGATGCCGACCAACGCGGTGTACGGCTTCATCCGGATGTTCCTCAAGCTCATCAAGGAGCAACATCCGAACTATATCGGCGCGATTTTCGACTCGCCCAAGCGGACCTTTCGCGACGACCTGTTTACCGAATACAAGGCCAATCGGTCGGAGACGCCAAACGATCTGCAGGTGCAGATTCCATACATCTACAGGGTCATCGACGCGTTTCGCATCAAAAGGATTGTGCGCGAGGGCTACGAGGCCGACGACGTTATCGCTACGCTCGCCACCGCGGGCGTCAAGAAGAAAATCGATTCGGTGATTATCACCGCCGACAAGGATTTCATGCAGGTGGTCGGGCCCCATGTGCGGCTATGGGATCCGATGCGCGACAAATCCACCGGGGTGCGCGAGGTGCGCGAGCGTTTCGGCGTCGAGCCGAAGACGCTCATCGACATCCAGGCGCTGATGGGCGATTCGATCGACAATATCAAAGGCGTGCCGGGGGTCGGCGAGAAGACCGCGACGGCGCTCATCCAGGAATTCGGCAGCCTCGACAATCTGTATGCGAATCTCGCCAAGGTGGAGGAATCGAAGAAGATTCGCGGCGCGAAAAAAGTCGCCGCGCTGCTCGCCGAGCATCGCGAGGACGCGATGCTGTCGCGCAAGCTGGTGACAATCGATTGCGAGGTGCCGCTGGACCTCGGGCCGGAGGATTTCGCGTGGGATACCATCGATGAGAAAGCGCTTTCGGAGCTGTTGCGCGAGCTGGAGTTCACCTCGCTGCTGCAGGAACTGACGCCGTCGGAGGTGGCGATTCCGGTGCGCGCCGGCGAGGAAATCGAGGTCACCGATGAAACGCTGCTGACCGCGATTGAGGAATTGAAACGTGCGCCGCGGCTGGCTTTGAATCTCAGCGCCAATGCAATCGGCGCTGCGCAACTGAAAATTTCCGGCGATGTGAAAACTTTTCTCTTCGACACCCACCTCATCGGCAGAACCGCACCGCTGCTCAATGAGGCCTCGCCACCGAAAGAAGTTCATGACCTGAAGACACATCTGCGCAAGCTGTCGCCATTTGGTGTGCGCCTCGCCGGCGTTGATTTCGACACGATGATCGCGGGCTTCCTCATCAACTCAGGCAAGCCGGAGCCGAACCTCGGCGACCTTTATCATGAGCATCTGGCGGGACTGTCGGGAGGTGCGCCGAGCGGAGCCGAACCGGCCATCGTCGCCGCGCTGCGGCTCGCGCTGTTGCCGAAGCTGGAAGGTGACGGGCTGATGCCGCTGTTCAACGATATCGAGATGCCGAGCGCGAAGGTCCTCGAGGAGATGGAGGAAACCGGCATCGCAGTCGATGCGGCGGCGCTGAAGACTATTTCGAAGGAATTCGGCGAAGAAGCGGCGAAGCTGGAGCGCGAGTGCTACGAACTGGCGGGTAAGGAGTTCAACCTGAACTCACCCATCCAGCTTCGCCACGTGCTCTTTAATCATCTCAAACTGACCGTCAAGGGGCTGAAGAAGACCAAGAGCGGCTATTCTACCGACGTCGATACGCTGGAGAAGCTGGCGGCGGTGCATCCGATGCCGCGCAAGCTCATGGAATATCGGTCGGTGACAAAGCTCAAGTCGACCTACTCGGACGCACTCGGTGAACTAATCGAGGCCAAAACCGGCCGTATACATACGACGTTCCATCAGGCTCTAACCGCTACCGGCAGGTTAAGCTCCAGCGACCCGAATCTGCAAAATATCCCAACTCGGACCGCAGATGGCATGCGCATCCGGCGCGCCTTCGTGGCGGAGAAGGGGTCGGTGCTGCTATCGGCGGATTATTCGCAGATTGACCTGCGGGTGTTAGCGCATCTGTCGAAAGATCCAACACTGACGGACGCTTTTCGGCGCGGCGAAGACATCCACATCCGGACGGCGGTGGAGCTTTTGGGGGTCACGCCGGACAAAGTGGACGCCGATTCCCGTCGCATCGCAAAGGTAATCAACTTCGGTATCATTTATGGGATGGGTCCATCGCGCCTCGCGGCTGAACTTGGAATACCGCTGGGGGAAGCTTCGTCTTACATCAAGCGCTATTTCGAGCGCCTCGAAGGAGTGCGATCCTTTATCGATGAAACCCTCGCGAAAGCGCGCGAGACCGGCTATGTCGCCACGATGTATGGGCGACGCCGCTACCTCCCCGAACTGCGAGCGCCCGAAGGCGGCGCGAGGGCGCAGGCCGAGCGCATCGCCGTCAACACGCCGATTCAGGGCACGGCAGCCGATCTGATAAAGGTGGCGATGATAAAGTTGGCCTCGGAGCTGAAACGCCGTAGTCTCAAGGCCAGACTGCTTCTCCAGGTGCATGACGAACTGCTGCTCGAGGTCGAAGCTAAAGTTTTAGATGACGTCAAAGAGATCGCCCGAGGCGAAATGGAGCGGGCTGCCGAGCTGCTGGTTCCGCTCAAGGCTGATCTCAAATGGGGACCGAACTGGGCTCAACTTACCTCCTGAGGAACCTGATAACCTAATGAACCCGAACAAGGCTGAATTTCTTGGCGTCAACCCCGTCTAACCGACTGAGAACCAAGAGTCGTCAGGACGGCGACGAGGCCGAACTCATTGCGAAGGCACGCGAGGGAGACCGGGATTCCTTCAGTGTTCTGGTCCAGCGCTATGAGCGAAGGGTGGTCGGCGTCGCGTTGGCGGTGGTCCATAACCAGGACGATGCGCTGGAATTGGCGCAGGAAACGTTCGTTCGCGCGTTTCAGAACCTCAAGAATTTTGAATCGCGCTCGAGTTTCTCTACATGGCTGTATCGGATCGCGGCAAATCTCTCGATTGATTTCTGGCGTCGCGAAGGTCGCTACAATGTCCTCCGTGGCGAGGATGCCGAGAATGAAATGCGACGCCTGCCTAGCGGCGAGGGCGATTCTTATCGCGCCGCCAGTCAGACCGAGCTTGGTGGAAGACTGAAGGAAGCGTTGGAGGAGTTGACCCCGGAACATCGCGCCGTGGTACTTTTGCGCGAGGTTGAGGGTCTTTCATACGACGAGATCAGCGATGTGCTGCAGTGCCCGCGCGGAACCGTGATGAGTCGCCTGCATTACGCGCGAAATAAACTTCGAAGCATTCTGAAGGATTTTGCGTCAAATTAAGTGAACCTAATGTGTGGAAGGTTTGAACCAAGCCTATGAGTGACTGCAACCAGATTTCCCTACTACTCGGGCCCTTCGAAGATGGCGAACTCGAACCGCATGAGATGCAGGAGGTCGCGCGGCATCTTGCCACCTGCTCCTCGTGCGAGGAACTCCTCGGCGACTACAACGCGGTAGGACGCGAACTGCGCGAGGTCATCGCGATTCCGCCCTTAACCGGATTCGCGGCGGCTGTCGATGCGCGCATAGCCGAGCTGAAGACCCCCCTGCGCGAACGGATCGGGGCGTTCTTTGAGAGCCTCAATGAGCGCTGGGCGGCGGCCTTCGCGATGGTTTCCATGGCGGGGGCGGTAGCGGTGCTGACTGCGCTGGTCTTGACGCCGTATCTTCGCCGCAGCATGGATTCTGGGATGCAGAATGCCCCGATGGCCAAGATGGAGATGCCGGCCGGCCCGAGCCTCGCATCGACGACCACGGATCAGGATAGCACTCGTGCGATTGTCCCGACGGACACCGAGCCGCGGCAGTTGGCTTCGAACCCCAGTGCGATGTCTGGCGACTCGCATACCGTCATTAAAAAGCTGGAGTCGGAAATCCCGACGACCGCTGTGTGGAGTGAACCCGAAAACGGCACGACCGTAATTTGGCTGCCAACGGACAAATAACCTTAAGCATGTTACAGAAAAGATGGGGGATTCTGACCGTGGCCGCTGCGGGACTGCTCACCGTGGTGGCCGCTGGTCGTGTGTGGGCTGGCCCTCCGGCAAGCCCGCCTAAGATTGGCTTTCGAGTCGACTCCGTGGTCGCCTCGGACACCGACGAGGGCGTTGACCCGCAGTTGAAGCAGATGGCGCCGCGCCTGCACTCGCTGTTCAGCTACACCACCTTTCATCTGGTGAATCATCAGGAACAGAAAACGCCAATAGGATCGCTGATCCTGTTTAACCTTCCTGGTGGACGCATCCTCCACGTGGAACCGCGTGGGATGGATGGCGACATGATCCTGATGGAGCTGACGCTGTTCCAGGGCGAGCAGCCGCTGATGACGACGGAGCTCAAGCTGCGCAATCATGGGGTCCTGATGGTCGGTGGACCTCGATACGAACAAGGGATGCTAATCCTGTCGATTGGCGCCGATTGCCAATGTCCTCGACCGCCGACCGCCAATGCCGCCGCTGCACCGATGCAGTCTCCCGTATCTCAACAATCGGCGGTTCCCGAATGATCCTCCTCTGCTGCGCCTGCTGACTCCGTCAGCCAGAGCGCGCGCTGAGGTCGATTGACGAGCGTGCGAAGCATGTCGTCAGTCGGCTGCGGGCCGGCGGCGCCGGAGTACAACTCCCCTTCTACCTCAGGCGCCGCGCCACCAGGCGCAAATCCTCGATGAAGCGCGCCATTTCGTGATGCCGCGACTCCTCGTCCGGCGCGCGCAGGATCGACGACGGATGCACCGTCGCTGTAACCTGATGTGGATACGGCACGTCCGCATCGATAAACTCGCCGCGATGTTGCGTGACGCGGAAGTCCTTACCTAGCAGCGCCTGCGACGCAGTCGCGCCCATCAGGACGATTACCTTAGGACGAATCGCGACGATCTCCGCGTCGAGCCACGGACGACAGGCTGCGATCTCCTTGCCGTTGGGCCTCTTGTGGATGCGCACCTTGCCGCGCGGCTCCCAGTTGAAATGCTTCACCGCATTGGTGATGTAGATTTCTCGGCGATCGATACCCGCCTCCTCCATCGCCTTGTCGAGCAGCTTACCGGCGGGTCCGACAAATGGTTTTCCCGCGAGGTCTTCCTTGTCTCCAGGTTGCTCACCGACCATCATCACGGCGGCCTTTGTACCGCCCTCGCCGAAGACTGTCTGAGTCGCATTCTTCCACAGATCACACGCGCGGCATTCTTTCGCGGCTTCGGCCAGGGATTTCAGGCTTGCGCGAGGAGGGATGAGTTCGGTCGCCGGGCTCTCCGAGGTCGCCATACAATCAATATGAGCCCCTTCCATAGAGTCGCCATACGCCGATAGCGCTACGTCTCTACCGGAGCGCTAGAATTATTGCCGAGGTGCCGACGATGGATCCTGACCTCTCGCTAGTCCGCGGAAACTACGGTCCTGAAAAGATCGATCTAATGGACCGCGCTTTCATCGCAGCCGCAGTTCGCAAACTGGAGCGGCCCGGGCGTCTGGTCGAGTTCCTCAACACGATGGGCAAGCCGGCCGAGGCGATCATCAAAGCGCTGCCGCCGTGGGCTAGTTCACGCATCGAACGCGCCTTGCAACGCACCCTCCTCGATGCGGTCGGATGGGCGGCGAAAACCCTTGACGGCTCGCTTCATTCCGACGAAAAAAATGTCTCGACACTTTCCAACGTTGTCGTGAAATCGCGCGGCGCGATGCATGTGACCGCGGCCGCCATCCTCGGCGGATTTGGCGGAGCTTTCGGTATCGCGGCATTGCCGTTGGAGCTGCCGGTAACAACGCTGGTGATCCTGCGGTCGATTGCGGCAATCGCGCGCGACTTCGATGCTGACCTCGATGATCCCGTAACACGACTGGAGTGCGTCTCAGTGCTTAGTCTCGGCGGACCCGCGCTCAGCGACGATGCGATGGAGTCGTCGTATCTGACTTCACGGCTGGGGCTTGCGTTGCTGCTTCGCGATGCGGGCCGCTTCATCTCGGGAAAGACCACCTTCCAACTCGCGGAAGCACTGGCGCGCGGCGCCGCGCCCGAGGTGACGCGCCTCATAGCCGCGATTGCCAACCGCTTCGGCTACATGGTTCTCGATCTCGCGTATGCAGAGATGGTTCCGATCGCGGGCGCCGTCGGCGGCGCGGCGCTCAACGGATACTTCGCGCGTTTTTTCAATCAGATCGCGTACTACCACTTCGGGCTGCGCCGCCTGGAGCGGATCTACGGCGAGGACACGGTGCAGGAAATCTATCGCGAGGAACTGCGCGGGCTGGAAATTTGAGGAACTGAGCGGAGGGACCGCGATTTGGATTTTCGCGCGCGCAGCGCGACGATACGGTCAAGGATGATATCGGCGACTTCGTCCTTGGTGAGCTTCGGATGATTCTCGGCTGAGCCATCGGTGCCGTAAAGCGTCACGATGTTGGTATCGACCGCGAAACCCGCGCCCTCCTGGGTCACATCGTTAGCGACGATCAAGTCGAGAGACTTGCGCTTCAGCTTGTCGAGCGCGTTGACTTCGAGATTCTGCGTCTCGGCGGCAAAGCCGATCAGAATGCGATTGCCCTTTTTGGCCGCCATGCGCGGCATCTCATCGGCGATCGATTCCATCTCCAGCGTCAGGCCTTTGGGATTCTTCTTGACCTTGTGCACGGAGGGTTGGGCGGGACGGAAGTCCGCGATCGCTGCCGCCATCAGCAGCGCCGTCGACCACGGAAAATTTCGCGAGGTCTCGGCCAGCAGATCGCGCGCGCTGACAGTATCGATGCGCTCGACACCGTAAGGCGTTGCCATCGACGACGGGCCCGCGACGATGCGGGCCTGGGCACCGCGACGCCACGCTGCGCGCGCAATCGCGAAGCCCATCTTTCCCGAGGAGCGATTTGACACGAAGCGGACGGGATCGATCGCTTCCTGGGTCGGACCGGCGCTGACGAGGATTCGCTCCGCTGCGAGGTCACGTGGCGAGAGCATGCGCTCCAGCTCTTCGACGATGAATGCGGGATCGGGCAGGCGGCCTTTGCCCTCGTAACCGCAGGCGAGTTCACCTTCCGCCGGTTCGATAATGGTGACGCCGCGCGCTTTCAGCTTCGCGAGGTTTTCGGTGACGGTAGGATGCGCATACATATGCACATTCATC
This sequence comes from uncultured delta proteobacterium, assembly GCA_963761255.1. Lineage (GTDB taxonomy): Bacteria > Desulfobacterota > Binatia > Binatales > Binataceae > DATGKG01. The sequence continues at coordinate 962,781 of CAVXGH010000002.1, read as the reverse complement.
GCCGGCGCGAACGCGACTGGCGCCTGCGTCGCGAGCAGCACGGTCGTGACGATGTCGTCGGCGATGCCGGTCGCGGCTTTCGCAATGATGTCGGCGGTCGCGGGTGCGATCACGACCGCATCGGCGCTGTCGGCGAGGCGGATGTGGCCGATCTGCGATTCCTGGGTGAGACTGAAAGTGTCGGTTGCGACGGGATTTTGCGACAGGGTCTGCAGCGTCAGAGGCGTGATGAACTCGGTCGCGTTGCGCGTCATCATCACGCGGACATTGGCGCCGCGGGTGACCAGCGTTCGAACGATCTCGGCGCTTTTGTATGCAGCAATTCCGCCGCTGACGCCGAGCAGGATGGTTTTATCTTTGAGCCGCGACATCGACTTTTTCCGACGCGTCCGCGAAGCGCTTGCGGGCTGCCGGCTTGAGTTCGATCTTCACAAACCAGTCCTTCGGGTAAAGATAGTCCTCGCCCTCTTCGTCGATGACGCGGATCATTTTATGTCGTTCGGCGTCAGGATCTGGCAGAGTTCGATACACCTTCAACAGGTGTAGCGATTCGGGGTTAGGTTCGTTCTCGACGCAAAGAACAAACCCAGGGCCGCCGTTCTTGTGATTCACCCGAGCCATCTTCGCTTAACCTTCATTCCTTTTCGCCCGATGCCGTGAGCTCGTACCAATGAATTTCAGCCGTCCAGATCGTATCATCCGGAAGGCGCACTTGGGCAACCCCCTTTAGTTTGCGCCAGCGACCAGGTCCATGACTCTCCCGCGGTTGCTCCAAGCTGCGAATCGAGGAGCCCCGAGCGATCGTCTCGATTTGTTCTATTTTCCCAACGATTTCGAATTCAACAATTTTTGAAGGCAAGGTTCTTCCTTGGTGCCAACGATGCCTGGCGCGTTAGAACGTTCCCTCCGACTTCAATGCGTGTTCGCGGAGGTTTGAACCGAGTTGGCTTAGACCCCATCTCGGGCTGCAGCCTCACGGTTTAGATGCCTATGTCATCCGGCGTTCACCGCGGCATCGATGTGAATAACAGCTAGTTTATGGCGCATCAAGGCGCCATAAGCTTAGTCGTAATATTCCAGACCCAAGTGCGTGATGAGGTCTTCGCCCCGCATCCATCGAAGAGTGTTCTTGAGCTTCATCAGCTGAATGAAGACGTCGTGCTCGGGATACAGCCCGGGCGCGTGCATCGGGGCCTTGAAGTAAAACGACAGCCACTCCTGGATACCACGCATGCCGGCGCGCTGCGCCAAGTCGAGGAACAGCACCAGGTCGAGCACCAGCGGCGCGGCGAGAATGGAATCGCGGCACAGGAAGTCAATCTTGATCTGCATCGGATAGCCGAGCCATCCGAAGATATCGATATTGTCCCATCCCTCTTTGGCGTCGCCGCGCGGCGGGTAGTAGTTGATCTTCACCGAATGAAAAACGTTGCCGTAGAGCTGCGGATAAAGTTCCGGCTGCAGGATCTGATCGAGCACCGACAGCTTGGTTTCTTCCTTCGACTTGAATGAGCCCGGATCGTCGAGGACCTCGCCGTCGCGATTGCCGAGGATGTTGGTTGAGAACCATCCGGACATCCCGAGCATGCGCGCCTTGAGGCCCGGCGCGATCAGCGTCTTCATGAAGGTCTGGCCGGTTTTGAAATCCTTGCCGCAGATGGGGACGTTATTCTCGCGCGCGAGTTCGAGCAGCGCCGGCGTGTCGGTGGTTAGATTCGGCGCTCCATTCGCATATGGAATTCCCATCTTGAGCGCGGCGTACGCATATATCTGGCTCGGCGCGATTTCCGGATCGCTTTCGCGCAGGCCGAACTCGAAGCGCTTAATGCTCTGATGCACGTCGGCCGCGCGATGGAAAACTTCGGTCGAGCCGCACCAGATCATCACCGTGCGCGCGACGCCGGTACGCTGCTGGAACTGGCGGATGTCATCCATCAGCATCTCGGCCTTTTCCATTTTCGAGCGCGCTTCTTTGAGATTGGGGCCGTGGATGTTCTTTACGTATTCCTGATCGAAGACGGCGGGCATCGGATGGAGCGCTTCGAGCGGCTCGCGCAGCTTGTCGAGCAACGAGGCTTCGAGGACGCCGGCATGCTTCGCGGCCTCGAATGCGTTGTCCTCGTAGATGTCCCATCCGCCGAACACGAGGTCGTCGAGATTCGCGAGCGGAACGAAATCTTTGATGAGCGGAGTGCGGCCCTCGGTGCGCTTGCCGAGGCGGACCGTCGCAAGTTGCGTCAGCGATCCGATTGGCGCGCCGAGCCCGCGCTTCACCGCCTCGACCCCGGCGATGAAGGTGGTGCATACCGCGCCCATGCCCGGCATCAGCACGCCGAGCTTGCCGGTCGCGGGTGCGATGCTGACGATCTCTTTCTTAGCTGAGGGGCTGGTTGCCAAATCGAGCCTTCATGCCTTCTTGAAGCGTGAGGGAAAATCAGGACCGAAGCTCTGCTCGGGATGGAGCTTTTTCGCGCGCTCGAGGAGCACCTCTTCGGTTTCGGGAATCTTCGGATCGGGGATGCAGCAATCGACCGGGCAGACCGCCGCGCACTGCTCCTGATCGAAAAATCCCACGCACTCGGTGCACTTGTCGGGCACGATGTAATAGATGTCCTGCATGATGGCGTCGCCGGTTTTGCCGTCGAGTTCCCACGGCGCGCCGCCTTCGTAAATCGCGGTGTTAGGACATTCGGGCTCACATGCACCGCAGTTGATGCATTCTTCGGTTATGACAGTTGCCATTTAGTCAGTCCTGAGTTTATCGGGGTAACGATGAATGATACGGGCGCGCGGTATCTCCGGCAACAGCGTCAGCCGTCATCGGGCATCATCCATCATCAGGCATGAGGGCGACGACTTTCTTCGCGAGGTCGAGATACGCCTGGCTGGCGGGATGCTTCGGGTTGGAGACGGTGATGGGGACGCCTTTGTCGCCGCCCTCGCGAATGCCGATGTCGATGGGAATTCGCGCCAGCACCGGAATTGATTCCTCAGCGGCCATCTTATCGGCGCCGCCATGGCCGAAGATCTCATCGCGCTCGCCACAGTCCGGACATACGAACGCGTTCATGTTCTCGACGATGCCGAGAATCGGACAATGCACCTGGCGAAACATTTTCACCGCGCGGCGCGCATCGAGCAATGCGACGTCCTGCGGGGTGGTGACGATAACGGTGCCATCGACGGGAACCTGCTGCGCGAGTGTGAGTTGCGCATCGCCAGTGCCGGGCGGCAAATCGACGATGAGAAAATCCTGGGTGCCCCACAGCGTGTCCTTGAGGAACTGGCGCACCGCGCCCATCACCATCGGACCGCGCCAAATCACTGGCGCCTTCTCGCCGAGGAAAAATCCGATCGAGATGAGGCTCACGCCGTGCTTCTTGACCGGGTAAAAATGCTGATTGTCCACCGCACGTGGACGCTCGTCGCCGGTGCCGAACATCATCGGAACGGAAGGGCCATAGATGTCGGCATCCATCAGACCGACACTGAGGCCCAACTGCGCGAGCGCGACCGCTAGATTCGCCGCGACGGTGGACTTACCTACGCCGCCCTTGCCGCTGCCGACCGCGATGACGTACTTCGTGCCCGGAAGCCGCATGCGTCCGGTTTTTTCGCCCAGTTCAGCCTCGATACGACGGACGCGGAGTTCGACGTCATCGAGACCGAGGCCGTGCCCGAGCGCCTGATGAATCCCGGCCGCGAGCTTCTGCACGCTGGCTTCGTTTTCGGTGGCTTGGCGGATGGTGATGGTGAAGCCCTGCCCGCCGGGCTTCGGCGCCACGTCCTCGACGATGCCCAACGAGAGAATGTCGGTCGGGAAGCCGGGGTACTTAACGCTGCCCAGCGCCTCGATGACGGCTTCAGGAGGAACTACTTTCGCCACTAATGTGATTAGACCAGATGTATAAGATTTGTGAAAGCGATGCTCGACAACGCCGAGCATCGTCCTGAGGCTTCCGAAGGACCTGAAGCGGCACGATCCAGAGACGAAACAAAAGCGAAGACGCTGTGCCCGCGCGGGTTATTTGGCTTCGTTTGGTAATTTTCGATCTGCGCGATGCGCCTACCCTATTATGATCCGAGTCGCACGATTTTTCGGACGCATCCGATGACCTAAAGGATTAAGCATTCGAGTCTGGAAGGCAATAGTTAGGTCATCGCACCATCGTCGCGAGGCGTCCGGTTATCACCTCGCTCGCCTCGGCCGCGATACGCTTGACGATTTCGCCTGCTGGGAGCTTCTCGCGCACCAGGCTCACCGACATGCCCGCATAGAGAGCCAACTCCTCGATATCGCCCTCGAAGGAGCTGGTCGGCGCCATCACCGAGTACTTCACCGTCGGCACTTCGATCTCCATGCCGGAGCGCGTCATCTTGCCGATGCTCTTCCCCTCACCGGGACGCTTGCCGGTTTCGGGCCTACCGGCGCGCTCCCACTCATCGATCACTTTGGTGCGGAGTACCCGATGCGGTGCGTTGGGCCATCCGATGTCGTAGAGTTCGGTGTGCACGGTCTCTTCCGCCTCGGCTGCGATAACGCGCTGCTGGTAACGCGGGTCCGCCGCGGCCTCATTCGAAGCGAGGAAGCGCGTGCCGAATACTGCGGCATCTGCGCCGAGCGACAGCGCGGCGGCCAGCCCGCGCCCATCGGCGAAACCGCCCGCCGCGATGATGGGGATATCGGCACCGACCGCATCGCGCACCGCGGGAATCAGCGCGAGGCTAGTGACGATGCCGCGCACATGGCCGCCCGCCTCGAAGCCCTGGACAATGAGCGCATCGGCGCCGGCATCGCGCGCGGCGACCGCCTCTTTAACCGATCCACACTGCCAAATAACTTTTAAGCCGGATTTTTTAACTATGGGTATGTATTGGGGGGGCTCGCCCCAGAAGAAAGTGATGCCCTGGATCGGCTCCCGCAGGACGGTCTCGATGAGGCCGGGGCGCAGGAACGGCACCAGAAGATTCACCAGCAGCGGCTTGTCGGTAAGCTTCCGCGCGGCCGCGATCTCATTCTGAATCGCTTCGGGGGTGAATCCTGCCAGCGCGATGGTGCCGATCCCGCCCGCGTTCGAAACCGCGGCGGCCAGCTCGGCCAGCGCGACACCGCCCATTCCGGCGGACACGATGGGATATTCGATTCCGAATAGTTCTGTGAGTCTGGTTCTCAACATCGAAACGATTTCCTCCCGCTGCTGATAACGACACTCGTCGTTACTTCGTATATGTTGCCGGTTGTCCCGATGAATTCCAGCCCGAGTGAGAATGCCTCCGTACCCCGCGTGCGGGTAATTTCGGAAGTGATCATCCATGCGCGCCGGATACTGTTTTTCCTTCTTTTCGTGCTGGGCATGATGTCGATCCCGACCGCCATCGCGGGACAGGATAATCTCTTACTCAACGGCGACCTCAGCGCTGGTTTGGGTGGCACGCCGGAGCATTGGAGGAGAACGGCCCTCGCACCGCCCGGATCATTGAAATGGTCACCAACGGGCGAATTGCAAATCGACTCGGGCGCCGGCCAATCTCGGAGCTTCTACTGGAACCAAGCCGTTGAGCTTACGGAGCCCGGATGGTACCGCCTGCACGCCGAGGTGAAGACCGATAACCCCGGCGTCCGCGCGACGCTCAAGGTCCAGGGCGCACATTCAGCAGGTGGCGCGACGGAAAGCAACCCGCAGTGGACGCCAATCGACCTCTACTTCGAGGTCGCAGCTTCCGAGAAAGTGCACATCGGATGCGGCGCGCGAGGCATCTCGGTCGGGAACGCATCCTTTCGCCATCTGACCTTGACCAGTATTGCCGGTGCGCCACCCAGCGGTGCGCGCCTTATCGACCTGACTCCCGTCCTCAATCTGCCGCGCTCGGAAATCAGCGCCCTCCACGATGTGGAGCTCGCAAGTGGGCCGGCGGATGAATCGCTGTGGGGCGAGGTTTTGAGCTTGCGCGTCATCGCAGCGGTGCTTCTTATTTTCACGGCGCTGGCTTACCTGGATCGCCGCTACGCCGGGAATCGCGACGACCGCACAGGATTCTTTGAGGATCGCGAACTGCGAAAGAGCGCCGGCGTCGCCGCTTTCCTGTGCTTCACGCTGCTCGGGACGTGGCTGGTCACGCGCATCGAATACGTTCCTGGCCACGGCTTCTTTGTCATTACACCCCACGCCGTCGGTGGCGATGAGCCGCATTACTTGATCATGATCAACAGCCTGCTTCTCAAACATGATCTCCAGCTAAAACCTGTCTACGACGACGTGGATCACGGCGGACCCGAGGCCGGCGTGATGTCGCGTGGAATCGAACTCGATCGCCACACCATCGTCGTGAACCGAAGCACCGGCCGTCGCGCGATGGATACGCCCTGGTATGCCGCGTCCCCGGAGTTCGCGGGCTCGTCCGACACTTACGAAGTCCCGGTGCATCCTGCGGGATTTCCGCTGCTGATGGCGCTGGCGGTCGCGCCGATGGAGCCGCGCGCGCGCGAAGTGGAGCCCGACGTCGGATTGGTTCTGATGCTGATCGCATGGCTCGGCATCGTGGCCACCTATTTTGTTGGCCGGCAGGTCGGGATGGACCGCGGATGGGCGATGCTCGCATCTTCGCTGTTGTTCATCGCAAGCCCATGGTTGGCTTACTCGCGGGCGTACTTCGCCGAGACCACCATCGGCATGGCGCTCATCCTGGGACTGTGGGCATTCGTCTCTGACCGGCCTATTGTCGCCGCTCTGGCGGCGGGCGTCAGCGCCGTAATGAAACCTCCCTTCGCGCTGGTTGGCGCCGGCTTCCTGCTCGAAGAGCTACGCGAGAAGCGCTGGAAGGACGCAATCAAAATCGCGGTGGTGTTAGGCCTGCCCGCGGCGGAAATTCTCGGCTACAACCTGTGGGTGCATCGCAACCCTATGGAAATGGGCTTTCAATGGTCCTTCCGCGTCTCGGAGCTGGCGAATACGCTGTTCGGCTACCGCGAGGGCGTGCTGCTCTATGCGCCATGGGCAATCTTCGGATTCATCGCAGGCGCGGTCGCATTCTTTTCCCGGTCCAATAATTCGAAGTTGTTGCGTACGATTGCGCTTCCGCTCTTTCTATATCTGCTAGTTTTAAGCTCGACCGGATTCGGTGCGGGATACTGCTATGGCCCCCGCTACTGGGTCGCATTCATGCCATGGCTCGCGCTCGGCACGGTCGAGGCGGCGCGGCGCGCTGGCCGGTACCAGCGAGCCGTCTGCGCATTGCTGGTGTTGTTCGCCATCAGCCTCGCAATCCCGGGGGCGCTGCGCTATCCGCAACTGTTTCGGCACTCGGTACTGGATGCCTGGCGGGGTTTTTACTAGCTTTCTTCGACTATCAAGGTGATTGTGGACGAGCGCCACTGAAGTTTTTTCATGAGTTCAACTATCGCCAACCGGCTCTCGCTCGCAACCAATGTTCCGGACTCCGCGGAATGCGAGCTGTCGGTGGTGCTGCCCTGCCTGAACGAAGCAGAGACCGTCGGTCCGTGTGTCGCGCAAGCACTGCAGACCCTGGCGCAGCTACGCATCGCGGGCGAAGTCGTGGTGGTGGACAACGGCTCCGATGACGGCTCGGACGAAATCGCCCGGCGCGCCGGTGCGCGCGTCGTTAAGGAATCGCGCCGCGGGTACGGAAGCGCGTTGCGCCGCGGCATCGAGGAGGCGCGGGGACGCTTCATCATCATGGCGGACGCGGATGCCTCGTACGATTTGAGCGACCTCCAGCGCTTTGTCGATCGACTCCGCGCGGGCGACGACCTGGTGATGGGTTCGCGGTTGCAGGGGCGCATCGAGCCAGGTGCGATGCCGTTGTTACATCGCGTAGGCAATCCGGTGCTGTCCGGAATCCTGAACCTGTTTTTTCGTGGCCGCGTCTCGGATCCTCATTGCGGAATGCGCGGATTCAGCGCCGACGCGTATCGGCGCATGCGGCTGAGCTCGACTGGAATGGAGTTCGCTTCCGAGATGGTGATCAAAGCCGTGCTCGCGGGAATGCGCATCGCCAATCTTCCCATCACACTGCGGCCTGACGGCAGAACCAGGCACGGACCTCATTTGCGATCGTTCCGGGACGGATGGCGTCATCTGCGCTACATGCTGTTACTTTCTCCGACGCATCTGTTTGTGATCCCGGGCGCGGTTTGCATGCTGCTCGGCCTGATTCCGCTAATTTTTCTCGGCCATGGTCCGGCCGAGCTCGCCGACGTGCAATTCGACTATCACTACATGATTGTCGGCAGCCTGATGACGATCCTTGGCTTCCAGGCGGTGATGACGGGGCTGTTCGCGAAGGCCTACTGTCACGCGGCGCGACTTTTTGCGCCCGATCGCATGCTCGAGGCGTTCCGCCGCCACTTCAGCCTTGAGCGCGGCCTGCTTCTCGGAACCGCATTGTTGCTCGCGGGATTCTTCCTCGATGCAAAGATTCTCATTGGATGGCTGCGCAGCGGAATGGGCGCGCTCAACGCGATTCGCCCCGCCACCCGCGCCTCAACGCTGATGATCATTGGCGCACAGATCAATTTTTCCTCGTTCTTTATGAGCCTGCTCGGCATGTTTCCGTCGGACGCCGACGACCCTCCTCCGATTGCGGTCACGTCGATGGAAGTTGACCCAATCATCCGCGGCTCCGACTGACGCCCTTGCGCATACTTTTCGTTTACGATTGCCTTTACCCGCACACGATCGGCGGCTTCGAACGATTTTATCGAGACGTCGCGGAACGCCTGGCGCATCGTCACGAGGTTACCTATCTCACGCGCAGGCAATGGGACGGCGACGAGTCGGCGGATACTCCGCGAGGGGTAAAGCTGGTCGCGCTGGATTCCGGGCGCGATTTGTACACGGCGTCAGGCCGCCGCCGAATTTTGCCGCCCGTTCGCTTCGGGTTCGGTGTGCTCACCTATCTGCTGCGCAATCGCCATCGCTACGACATCGTACAAACCTGCAGCTTTCCCTACTTTCCGTTGATCGCGTGCGCGACGGTGCGTGCGCTCGGCGGCCCGCCGGTGGTAACTGACTGGATCGAAGTATGGTCGGACCAATACTGGCGGCGATATCTGGGGCCGACCGGGGGACGGATCGGTGCTGCGGTGCAAAACCTGTGTATCCGGCTAACACGCAATGCCTTCACTCTCTCGGAGCTGACCGCGAACGCGTTGCGGACTCGCGGCTATGGAAACCCCTTGGTGGTGCTGAAGGGACTTTCGACCTCGACCATCACCGGCCCCATCGAAACCGAGCGCGATCCGGTTTTCATTTTCGCCGGCCGTCTTATCCCCGAAAAACATGCGGACAAGATTCCGGCAGCGATTGCAATTGCACGCGAAAGCATCCCGCAACTGCGCGCGCAGATCTTCGGCGACGGTCCGGAGCGCGGAAAAATTCGCGCCGAAATCGCGCGGCTGCACCTGGAGGGGGTCATCGAATGTCCCGGGTTCGTTCCATGGCCCCAGCTCGATACCGCGATGAGCCGCGCGACGGGACTCATCCTGCCGTCGGAACGCGAGGGCTACGGCTCGGTGGTAATCGAAGCGGTTGCGCGCGGCACGCCGGCGATCGTGGTGCGCGGGCCCGACAACGCATCGACAGATTTGATCGTCGAAAATGTGAACGGCTTCATTGCGCCCGACGTCGAGCCCGCTGTGCTCGCGGAGCATATGTTAAAGCTTTATGCGGCCGGTCCGGAATTACGCGCGCGCGCCTATGAGTGGTATCGCGAACACGCCGCGCGCTTGAGCATCGACGCTTCGATCGCGCAGATGGACGAGGCCTATCGAGACATCGTGCGCTGAGGTTCGGTAACGCCTTCAGCTCGCGACTGACCGCACACGTCATGGTAGAGCGCCAAGGTCGCTTCGGCGGTCGAGCGCCAGGTGAACATGCGCGCGCGCTCAATGCCCGCATCGACCAACGCCTCGCGCATTTGACGATCGTGCAGCAGCCGCAGCGCCTGCGAGACGAAGCTCTGCGCGTCACTTGGATCGGCCAATAACGCGGCAGATCCGGCGACCTCCGGCATCGAAGAAACGCCGGATGAGATCACCGGCGCGCCGCATGCCATCGCCTCGAGGATCGGCAGCCCGAAGCCCTCGTAGAACGATGGATACATGAAGATCTCCGCGCGATTGTAAAACTCGATCAAATCGCGATCGGAGATATCCGCGAGAATCCTTACCCACGGCTTCATCTCGCGATACCTGTCGGTGGACAGCGGATCGAGCCATCGCCATCCCGGTCGCCCGATGATGATAAGTTCGAGGTCGTTGCCCTGTTTTCTAAGTTCGCGGAGGACCTCGAGCAACATCGTCTGATTTTTGCGCGGCTCCAACACCCCTACAGTCAGGATAAATGGCCGGGTCAACTGGTAGCGCGCGGCGAACTCGGGCGTCGGCGTGATGCGCCGCATCAGCGGATTGATGCCAAGCGGAATGTGCGCGATGCGATCGGAGCTCGCCAACCTTCGCGCCATGAGATCGCTACCGGTGGCGCTGGAAGGCACAATCACGCGGTCTGCCTGGCGCAGCGCCCGGCGAATCATCGCTCGATAGACCAACACTCGACTCATCGGATGGGTCGCGGGAACGATCAGGGGCGTGAGATCCTGCACGGTCGCGATCTGTTTGGCCGGCGCGCGCAACGAACCGCCGCCGAACATGTTCGGAAAGTGCAGCACATCCAGCCCAAGCTCGCGGGCGGGACGCGAGTATGCGGTGCCGATCATCGCGGCGGTCCGGCTCAGTTTGGTTCGAGGAAGAAAAATGCTTCGCGCGCGCGGATGACGATAAATATCGAGGAGTCCCTCGCCGACCCGGATCAGGAAGTATTCGTTGACCGGATCGATCGCCAGCAGATGGCTGACGAGCTGATAGATGTAGGCGCCGACCCCGCCGTTGGCGATACGCGCGTCGCCATCCACGACTCGTTCGTAGAGCGAATCGGTGGCGATGCCGATTCTGAGCGGACGGCCGGCGGTTTCAGCGGTCATCGACAACCGCGCGTGCGAAAGCCATGCTTATCCCTCGCAAATGGGCGCGGACGGGCGCGCGTGCGACGCGAGTGGAGCCGAGTCGCGGTTGCAAGTAGAATTGGGCCGGCTGGTTTTTAAGGGGACGGCGATGCAGCACGGGGACATACTCTTCCTTCTGCAAAATCTGGTGCTCAAGGACTTCCGGATTCGATATCGGAATATGTCACTGGGCGTCACCTGGTCGGTCGCCAATCCGCTGCTGATGATGGGCATCCTCACTTTTGTCTTTACCCGCATCTACCCCAACCCCACCATCCATCATTTCGCGCTGTTCGCGCTGTGCGCGCTGGTTCCCTTCAACTTTTACAGTCTGGCGTCGATAACTGGAACCACCTCCTTGCTGGAGAATCAATCGCTCATCAAACGGGTGCGCTGTCCGCGCGCGATATTCCCCATCGCGGCGGTGCTGTCGAGTTCGCTCCACTTCCTCATTCAAATCGGGCTGTTGATCTTCCTGCTGCTGGTCTTTGGACATGGCGTGAACCGCTATTGGCTATGGCTGCTCCCCATCTGGACGATGGAAATTGTCTTCCTGTGCGGGCTGAGCCTCATCACCTCGGCGCTGGATATTTACTATCGAGACGTTCGCTATCTGGTCGAATGCTCGGGGCTGGTGATGTTCTGGATGGTGCCGGTTTTTTACAACCTCGAAATGATTCCCCATCGCTACCAGGCGCTATACATGATGAATCCCATCGCGGCAGTGGCGGTCATCGATCGTCAGATCATGCTCGCGGCGACCGCGCCTTCGATGACTATCATGCTGCAACTTTGCGTGGTGTCGCTGGCGGTCCTCGCGCTCGGCTTCGCGATCTTCGGACGTCTGGAACACGATTTGGCAGACTACTTGTGAGCACGGCCATTCAAAGCAGCGGCAGCGCGGCGATGCAGCAACCGGAGCACGATGGTCTGCGCGTCCTGTCGCCGCGACCCTCGCACACCGTCCTCAAGTTCGAGAACGTCAGCAAGAGCTACTTGCGCAATGCGGGTCGCGCGCTGCTCAGGCATCGTCTCGCTTCATGGCTGAAGCGCCAGCCCATGGAAACCTTCCGCGCGCTCGACGACGTCTCCTTCGAGGTGCGCTCGGGCGAAAGCCTCGCGGTGGTGGGCTCCAACGGAGCTGGAAAGAGTACTCTGCTTCGGCTCGCCACCGGCATCTCGGTCCCCGAACAGGGCAAGGTCACCATTCGCGGAAGCATCGCGGCGCTGATGGAACTCGGCGCGGGTTTTCATCCCGATCTCTCGGGCGCTGAAAATCTGGTGCTGAATGCTTCACTACTCGGGTTGTCGCGCAAAAAGACCTACGAGGAGTTCGACTCCATCGTCGAGTTTTCCGGCATCGGCGAATTCATCGAGGAGCCGCTGCGGACCTATTCGAGCGGGATGATTTTGCGCCTGGCGTTTGCCGTCGCGGTGCGGGTCAATCCTGACGTCCTGTTCATCGATGAGATGCTTTCGGTCGGCGACCAGCAGTTTCAAAGCAAGTGCGTGCAGGAGATCAAGCGCCTCAAACATGCCGGCAAGACGCTCATCTGTGTGTCGCACGACACCAAGGTGGTTCGGGATCTATGCGAACTGGCGCTGTGGCTGGAGCACGGCAAGATAAAAATGTTCGGCCCGTCCGGCGACGTCCTCGATGCGTACGAAAGTCTTGGCTCGGGGAAAAAACTCGCGTCGAAGTAGTCCCTCTGTCGTCGGCTAGCCTTTGCGCAAGCGGTCGATCGCAGTTTTCAGTGGTCGCTCCGATTCGCAGTACTCCTTCCAGGCGGTGCTCTTCGCGATCAGCGCCGCAGCGGTTCGAATCGTGAAGCGCATCGGATCCAGTCCTGGTCGCACCTGCGACCACGACAGCGGCATCGAGACCGGGGCACCCTTGCGCGCGCGCGGCGAGAGCGGCGCGACCGCTGACGAGACGAAATCGTTGCGCAGATAATCGAGGTAAATTCGCCCGCCGCGATCCTTCTTGGTCATCGTGATGAGGTAACGATCGGGATGGTCGCCCGCCATCCGCGTGCAGACCTCACGTGCGAACGCTTTGGCTTCTGGCCACGTGGCATCACCCTTCGCCGATAGCGGCGTCACCACATGTAGGCCTTTGCCACCGGTGGTTTTGCAGAAGCTGATGAGCCCGAGCGCCTCGAGGCGATCGCGAATCTCCGCCGCGCATGCGACCACGGCAGAGAAATCGACATCGGGCGCAGGATCGAGATCGAAGACGAGCCGACCAGGAACGGTGGGAAGGTTCGGCTGGCAATTCCACGGATGCAGCTCGACGCCGCCGATTTGCGCAACCTCGGCGAGCGCCGCGACCTCATCGATCTGGAGATACGGCTTGTGCTCACCGGTAGCTTTCACAAAGTTGAAAAGCTTCCCTGCTCCGGGCATCGCATGGCGCTGGAAGAATTGCTCGCCGTCAATGCCATCGGGTGCGCGTAGAATCGAGCATGGACGGCCCTTCAGATGCGTCATCATCCAGGGCCCGACCGCCTCATAGTAGCGCGCCAGTTCCAGCTTGGTGACCGGCTCGCCCTCGCCGTCATCGGGCCAGAGAGCTTTGTCCGGCTTCGAAATCGTCACGCCCATAACGACGGCGGTATCGGTCCGGCGCGAATTATTTGGGCGAACCACTTTGGGCCTTTTCGATTTCGGCTTCGAAGCTACCGCGTCCATTCTCGATCGGACGCACGCAGCGGGCAACGAATTCATCGCAGCTAGTTAGTTGCGTTTGTGCGCCTTCCAGACCTCTTCGGACGGCCACTGACGCGCCCATTGAAGTGTGGTGAATTGATACTCGGTGGTGGCATCCGGCGAAGGGCGCACCTCGATGAGATCATCGACGACGAAGCCGGAGCGGGTCAGGACGCGAATCCAGTCGCCATGCGATAGATGGAACTCGACACCCGGATCGCCGGGCCATTCGACGCGATACATCCCGAATGCCGGACGCAGCAAACGATCCGTCGATGGAACTCCGTCCTCGGCCGAAACGCATAGCGTGTTCAGAAACGAATTGGTCAGGAAAGTAAGTTGCCCCCCGGGACGCAGCAGTCGCGATGCTTCCGGCACCCATCGATAGGGATCGGCCCACAGGCAAGCGCCATACTCCGAAATCGCAAAGTCGAAGCTTGCGTCGGTATATGGAATGGCTTCGGCATTGCCATGGATGAGAGGGAAATCGATGCCGTGTTGAAGCTGCAGTCGCCTGGCAGTATCAAGTTGCGCCTGCGAGTTATCGATGCCGACCACCTTGGCGCCGCGCCGCGCCAGCCATGATGAAACGTAAGCGGTACCGCATCCGAGCTCGATGACATCGTTGCCGGCAATATCTTCCGGCAGCATCCGCAGGTCTGACTCGGCGACGCCCCAGATTCCCCACGTGGGATCCTTCTGGGCCCACGCGCGCTCACCCGCAGTGGCGTACTTCTTCGCCCAGTCGTCCCACATCGCGCGGTTGCGCCGAACATGCTCCGGCAGTTCGCTCATGCCGCACGATAATCATTGGGCGGAATGAGAGACAAGCGCCGGATCTGCAACCTCCTGCGGTTTCGCGCGCAGCGTGAGGACCGGACAGGGAGCTTCTCGCACCACCTTCTCGGCTACGCTTCCCAGCACCAAATGGCTCAAGCCCTTGCGGCCATGTGTCGCCATGATCACGAGGTTGGACTTCAATTCGTTGGCGAGGCGCACCACCTCCGCACCGGGATCGCTGGCAACGGTGACCACGACTTCGAATGCAATCCGTTTGTGGAGCTTGTCGTCGGCGAGTTGCTGGAGTCGTTTGGTAGCCGATTGCTTCAACTCAGCAAGCACTTCGGAAGCATCGATGGGCACGGCCGCAACCGTCCACGGCACCACGTGGAGGATACAAATCCTCGCTCCGGTCTGTTGCGCGATCTGGGCGGCAAATTCCAGCGCGGCGGGCGAGTTAGCATCGAAGTCGATCGGGCAAAGGATGTTACGAAACAGTTTCGCGAGAGCTTCCATTTCGGCTCACCTCCGATTATTTGCGGCCACGCTGGCCGGCTTTTGCCCGAGTGGCTTTTGCCGGTTTCGCGATGCACGGGGCCTTGGCGGCGCGTTTGGTCGCGACAACCGCTCGAGCGCTTTTCGCGCGAGTTGAAGCCGCCTTCTTTCCTTTCGCGTTGCCCTTCTTCGCGCCCTTGTGCAGCGCGGCCAAGCTCACGCCACTACGCTTAGATTCCTTTTGTGCCTTATGGATCCTTTTGATCGCCGACGGTTCCAGCACCTCGACCATCACGGCGAGTCCATCGCGATCGCTGACGTGCGGCAGCAACTGCCTGACTAGCTCGAGGCCATATTCGAGCTCTTCGTCGCTGAACTCTTCTTCCTCCGCCAGTGCCGCGAGTTGGTAGGCGGCCGCGACCGCTTGCTCGTGTTCATCGAGGAGCTTTTCGACATATTCGTCGCCATGAACCTGGGCGAGCGCGGGGTACAGCGCCTCCTGTTCATAATGGAAATGAGGCGCGGCCTGTTCCGCCAGTTCCGCTATCCCCTGGCGGGCGCGTTCGCTGTCATTGCTTTGAAATGCGTCGATCAATCCGAGCAACATATCCCGCAGTTGACGATGCTCGTCCCTGAATGTCTCGTTGAATTGCTCCACCGACATGGTTCTTCTCCGGCGACTGAAATAGATAACCACGGAATATCGCATTCCGCGTGCCACGCGATTGCGCTCCTTTTGCTTGAGTCAAGGGCAGGCGAGAGGAATTTTGCTGCTAGCTGTGGCGAATGGCGTCAGTCGCGGGTGGCGCGATCGGATTCAATCCGGGCATTTATGTCGATGGCCGGATGAGATCTATACTCAGGACCGCCTCCCGCACGATCTCTCTCAACTCTCCGTCACCCATCCGCGCGTACTCGATGAGCTCGGCGCGCATCCGAGGTTCCCAAAAATTCCGCAGGTGCGCCGCGATCGAAGCGACCGCTTCATGACGATGTTCCGCACCCTCGAAGAAGGTGCCGATCTCGTTGGCCATCTTGACCAGCCGATGGATCTCCATGTGGCGCGTTACAGCTTTGATGCCATCGCGTCCTGCACGATGCGCGCGGGCGGGATTCGCTCGGGGCGGCGCGACGTAGGCTTCACTTCCACCGCGGTCACCTTGTACTCCGGGCAATTGGTCGCCCAATCGGAGTGCTCGGTGGTCACCACGTTGGCGCCAGTATCCGGATGATGAAACGTCGTGTACACCACGCCGGGCTGCACCCGCTCGGTGAGAACCGTGCGCAGAAAGATCGATCCTTCGCGACTGGTAACCTCGACCCAGTCGCCCTCGCGCAGCCCGCGCTGTTCGGCATCATGCGGATGAATTTCGAGCACGTCCTCGGGATGCCACACGACGTTTTTGGTACGACGCGTCTGCGTGCCGACGTTGTATTGAGTAAGAATTCGGCCGGTGGTGAGGATCAACGGATATCGCCAGGTCGTTTTTTCTTCGGTCGGGACATACTCGGTAGGAAGGAAGCGGCCTTTGCCGCGAACGAACTCGCCGATGTGCATGACCGGGGTTCCTTCGGGCGCGGCATCATTGCATGGCCACTGCGCGCTGCCGAGCCGCTCGAGCATCTGGTAGCTCACGCCCGCGAAGGTCGGCGTGAGACGCGCGATCTCGTCCATGATTTCCGAAGGATGGCGATACTCCATCGGATAGCCAAGCGCATTGGAGAGCATGCACGTCACTTCCCAATCTTCCTTACCGGCCAGCGGCTGGAGCACTTTACGCACCATCGAGATTCGCCGCTCGGCGTTGGTGAAGGTGCCGTTCTTTTCGAGGAACGAGGAGCCGGGCAGCAACACGTGCGCATAGTTGGAAGTTTCATTGAGGAAAATATCGTGCACGATCACGATTTCCATCGCTTGCAAGGCGGCTGCCACATGCTTGGTATTCGGATCGGACTGCGCGATGTCCTCGCCCTCGATGTAAATTCCCTTGAAGCTGCCATCGAGCGCCGCATCGAACATATTCGGAATCCGCAGGCCGGGCTCGGGATCGAGCGTCACCTTCCAGGCATGCTCGAAATCGCCGCGCACCTTGGGATCGGAGACGTGCCGATAACCGGTCAGCTCGTGTGGAAATGAACCGACGTCGTTGGAGCCCTGCACATTGTTCTGGCCGCGCAGCGGATTGATTCCGACGCCGGCGCGCCCGACGTTCCCGGTTACCATCGCGAGGTTCGTCATCGCGAGTACCGCGGTGCTGCCCTGGCTGTGCTCGGTCACACCGAGCCCGTAATAAATCGCCGAGTTCGGCCCCTTCGCGTACAGACGTGCGGCGCCGCGAATTTTTTCCGCCGGCACGCCAGTGATTTTCTCTGCCGCTTCGGGAGAGTTTCGCTCCTGGACGATGAAGTCATGCCAGCGATGATACTCATGCGGCCGGCAGCGTTCGTGAATGAAATTCGTATTCGCGAGACCCTCGGTCACGATGACATGCGTCATCGCGTTGAACAGCGCGACGTTGGTTCCCGGGGTCAGTTGCAGAAAATAGTCAGCCTCGACATGCGGCATCCGCGCGAGCTCGATCTGTCGCGGATCGGCCACAATCAGTCGCGCGCCTTGCCGGACGCGCCGTTTCAGGATCGACGAAAACACCGGATGACCTTCGGTCGGGTTCGCACCGATAACGAAAATTACGTCGGACTCCAGAACCGAATCGAAATCGTTGGTGCCCGCAGGCGTGCCGAACGCGGTCTTCAAGCCATAGCCGGTCGGCGAATGACACACGCGCGCACAGGTATCGACGTTGTTGTTGCCGAAGGCCGCGCGCACCAGTTTCTGCACGAGGTAAGCTTCTTCGTTAGTGCATCGCGAGGAAGTAATACCGCCGAGCGAGCCGCGGCCGTAGTGCTTCTGCACTTCTTTGAGCCGGCGCGCCGCGAACGAGATCGCCTCCTCCCAGGAAACCTCGCGCCATGGATCCTGGATGCGCTCGCGAATCATCGGCGTGCGCACGCGGTCCGGATGCGTCGCGTAGCCCCATGCGAAACGGCCTTTCACGCACGAATGCCCGTGGTTCGGCATGCCGTCCTTGTTGGGCACCATGCGGACGATTTCGTCGCCGCGCACTTCGGCCTTGAAGGAGCATCCCACCCCGCAATAACCGCAGGTGGTGACGACGGCGCGGTTGCCGACGCCCTTCTCCAGCACGGTCTTTTCCATCAGCGCATCAGTGGGGCAGGCCTGCACGCATGCGCCGCACGAGACGCATTCGGAATCGATGTAGTGTTGATGCTGTCCGGGCGACATCAGCGAATCGAAGCCGCGCCCGTCGATGGTGAGAGCGAAGGTTCCCTGGGTATCATCGCAAGCGCGAACGCATCGCGAGCACAAAATGCACCGCGTCGGGTCGAAGGAAAAATAGGGATTGGAATCGTTGACCGCCAGATCGAGATGAGTGCGCGCGCCGTGGTTGTAGCGCACCTTTTCGAGGCCCACCTCACGCGCCATCCGATGAAGCTCGCAGTTGCCACCCGCCTTGCACTCGGAAGCATCCAGCGGATGGTCCGACATGTAGAGTTCCATGACGCCGCGACGAAGCTTCTCCAGTTTCTCGCTCCGAGTGCGCACCTTGATTCCCGCTTCGACCGGAGTGGTGCATGAGGCGGGACATCCGTTGCGGCCTTCGACCTCGATAAGGCACAGCCGGCAGGACCCGAATGCCGCCATCGAATCGGTAGCGCAAAGTTTTGGTATTGCTATGCCCGCGGTCGCGGCCGCGCGCAGCACGGAGGTCCCCTCGGGAACGCTGATGGCGTGGCCATCGATATGGAAGGAAACGAGTTTTTTCGACTTGGACTCTGGAGTCCCGAGATCTTTGTCATCGATGGCTAACACTGATCTTCCAATCCTCTTCTATACTCCATTTTGATCAGGTTTTCGTGCCGAGGTCCAATCCGAAATCTTGCGGAAAAAAGCGCAGCGCGCTCATTACGGGAAGTGGCGTGAGGCCGCCGAGCGCACAAAGGGAGCCGGCCGTCATCGTGTCACATAGGTCGCGAAGGAGATCGACGTTCGATGATTTCTCCGCTCCGCGAGTCGCGATGATGCGATCGATGGTCTCTACGCCGCGAGTCGAGCCGATGCGGCACGGGGTGCATTTCCCGCACGATTCGATGGCGCAAAATTCCATCGCATAGCGCGCCTGCTGTGCGAGGTCGACGGTGTCATCGAACACCACGATGCCGCCATGCCCGAGGATACCGCCCTTCGCCGCAATCGCCTCGTAGTCCACCGCGACATCGAGCATCGTTTCGGGAAAGTATGCCCCGAGCGGACCGCCTACCTGCACCGCGCGCACCGGCTGGCCGGTCGCAGTTCCGCCGCCGTATTCATAGATGATGTCGCGCAGCGTCACTCCGAATGCCTTCTCAATGAGGCCCGGCCGCTTGACGTTGCCCGCGAGCTGAATCGGAATCGTGCCGCGCGAACGGCCCATCCCGTAGTTTTTGTAGAACTCGCCGCCGCGCTCGAGGATTATCGGCACCGTGGCGAGCGTGATGACGTTGTTGATGATGGTCGGCGCGCCGAACAACCCCGAGATCGCGGGCAGCGGCGGCTTGAAACGCACCATCCCGCGCTTGCCTTCGAGGCTTTCGAGCATCGCGGTTTCCTCGCCACAAATGTACGCGCCGGCGCCGACGACTACCTCAATATCGAATGCTTTGCTGCTCCCGCGGATGTTTTCGCCGAGGTAGCCGCCGCGCCGAGCCGCCGCGAGAGCCTCGCTCAAGGTGACGAGAGCGTCGGGATATTCAGATCGTAGGTAAATGTAACCCTTGGTAGCGCCGACGGAGATGGCCGCGATGGTCATCCCCTCGATGAGCACCAGCGGATCGCCTTCCATGATCATGCGATCGGAAAACGTGCCGGAGTCGCCTTCATCGGCATTGCACACTATGTATTTCTGCTTCGCTCCGACGCCCAGGACGGTTTTCCATTTAATGCCGGCGGGAAAGCCCGCACCGCCGCGCCCGCGCAGGCCCGAGGTCGTCACTTCCTCGACGATTTGCGCCCCGCTCATTGCGAGCGCGCGGTCGAGTCCGCGGTAGCCGCCATGCGCCAGGTAGTCATCGAGCGAAACCGGATCGGTGATGCCGGCGCGCGCGAACGTCAGCCGATCCTGGCTCTTCAGGTAAGGGATTTCCTCGGTCGGACCGAGCCGCAATCGATGATCGCCGCTGAGCAAGAACTCTGGCTCGAAGAATGAGGCAATGTCTTCGGGCCGGACTGGTCCATAGGCGACACGGCCGGTCGAGGTAACGACTTCAATCATCGGCTCGAGCCAGTAGAGGCCCCGTGAGCCATTGCGAACGATGCGCAGCTCGAAGCCAAGTTCCTGGGCCTCGCGCCGAAGCGCGTCCGCGACCTCGTCCGCGCCCATCGATA
The DNA here is from genome assembly GCA_963761255.1 of uncultured delta proteobacterium. GTDB lineage: Bacteria > Desulfobacterota > Binatia > Binatales > Binataceae > DATGKG01. The sequence goes on along the minus strand of CAVXGH010000002.1, from coordinate 942,335 downwards.
CGGCGCCGGAGTCACGTGGAACGTAAACGGTGGTCTTCATCGAATCGCAGCCGACTTCGCAAGTGCGCGATCGAAGCTTTCGGGGGTCGTTCGCCCCAGCAGCTTTCCGTTCACGACGACGGCGGGCGAGCAGGCGCAATTTCCGAGGCAATAAATTGCATCGAGGGTGAAGGACCCATCGGCGCTGGTCTGCCCGAAGTCGCAGTTGAGGCGCGCCTTGATATGGTCCGCGAGCGCGACCGCGCCCATCGCCTGGCATGATTCGGCGCGGCACACCTTGATGACATTTTTCCCTGGCGGATGATGCCGGAAGTCATGGTAAAAGCTCACTACCCCATGCACTTCGGCGCGCGAGAGATTGAGAATCTTCGCAATGATTGGAACGGAATCGGGCGGGACCCATCCGAGGGTATCCTGCACACGGCGCAGGATGACCATCAGAGCGCCCGGCTTGTCCTTGAGCGATTGTGAGATTGATTCGACCGCATCGCGGTCCCAGCTATGCGTGGTATCCATCTGTCGCGGTGGATCCTAGCATCGCAGAGGCAATCGTTAGAACCGTGTCCGATGAAGATGCTGCTGACTTCTCAGGCGCGGCGTTTTCCCGAAGGCTGAGCTCCTCGCGGCCGGGTCCGGCTCTTCGAGCTGCCGAAGAGAAACGAGATCAGGTTCCAAAGTGCGCCGCGAAGCGTGAACGGACGTGGCGAGGGCCGAACTGGTCGCTTCGGTGGAAGCGAAGCCTGACTCGGCCTGGTTCGGCGCGTCGGGTCGAAGGCCAGTATCTTCGTTTTGTCGCCGTCGCTACGTGTTGTTGTAGAATGCAACCGCTGACCGCCTAACCTTCGCGTGCTGCCCATTTCCAGAATCTCCCGCTGCCGCAAACCTAAGCCGTAAAGCATGCACGATGCCAACCGCTCTCGGTCCGACAGCCAACAATTATCGCCAGCCAGGTTTTATGGCCAGAGCAGTACTGCGATGATCGAACTTCTCGCGCTGTATCCAATCGCGTCATTCTCGATGCTGAACCTGCCACGATTTGAGCGTCCTGATCGAGTGGAAGCCTAACTTCGCGGAGCATCGCGCTGGCACGTCTTCTGTTATGCCGTCAGATGGACTTGGATGGAATCGAGGACCAAATGGCCGGTAGCAATATGCCAAGTGTCGTGGTCGTCGGCGGCGGACTCGCCGGCCTCACCGCCGCGTACATCCTGATGGAAGCGGGAGGTGAGGTGGCACTGCTCGAAGCGCAGACGCGACCCGGCGGGCGCATCCGAACTTCGCGCGATCCTTTTCCCGATGGTCTCGCGGCCGAGATCGGCGCCGCCCCGGATGCCGCCGAACTCCTCGCGATCATGGATTGGCGGCTGAGGAAATCCTCGACACCCGCAGTTAGTCAACGAGTCACAAGGAAGTTTTATGACAAAATGGATCATGGCGTTGTTTGGATTCGTCATTCTCGGGGCCTCCTCCATCTCCCGCGCGGATCAGGTCAGCGACGGAAGAAAACTGTACATGCGGAATTGCGCCGCATGTCACGGCGTCAAGGCCGACGGCAATGGTCCGGCCGCGCCGGCACTTACGATTAAGGCTCCCGACCTGCGGTTTCTTTCAACGCGATACGGAAATCCGCTTCCGCAGGATCAGATTGCCCGCTTCATCGACGGCCGCGCTGATGTCGTCGCGCACGGACCGCGCGAAATGCCGGTATGGGGCGAGAAGGTGTGGGAATTTCCGGAGGGAAAGGGAAATCAAGGGCAGGTAACCCCGCGCGTCGCGGCGCTGATCGCCTATTTGCAATCGATCCAGCAAATCGAGCACAAAACCTCCTACGAGCCGCACTGAGTGGCCGCGCTTTCGCGCTGACATTTCCGCGCTCGCCTGCTAAGGAATCCACATGGATATTCAAAAGGGCGTCGGCCTGCTCAATGGGCTCATCAAGCGGCTCGAGCGCAACAATCGCACCCTCAAGTCGCATCCCACCATCGATAAGATCGAGCGCGGTGAATTGACCGCGAAGCAACTGCGCCATTGGGCCACCCAACTCTATATCGGCAACAAGGGCCACAATGCGAATATCCTCGGGCTCATCTATGCCAGGTGCGACGATTTCGGCGCGCGCCGCGCCATCGTCGAGAACCTGCTCGAAGAGGAGCTCGGTCGCCAATCGGGCGTCGGCCGCTCCCATATGGAGCTCTACCTTGAATTCGGCGAAGCGGTCGGAATCCCGCGCGCGGAACTCCTTCATGCGACCATGTCGCCCGACGCCACGGCGATGGTGCATTGGATGTACTGGCTGGCGGATTCGAAGCCGTGGTACGTCACGCTGGCCGGTATCAGCCTCGGCTCCGAACTGTTTAACCCCGACGCCTACGTGCGCGTCGTCGATGGGTTACAAAAACATTACAAATTGTCGGATGCGGGGGTGCGCTTCTTCACCGTTCATATCGAAGTCGACAAGGATCACGGCGATTCCAGCGCGGGATCGATCTTCCGCGCGATTCCCGAAAGTGCCGCCGCCGAGACGCTGTGGGCGGTCGAGATGCATATCGAGTTCATGCGCCGGCTGTGGGCCGACATCAACCCTCCGGTTGGGTAACCTGTTCGAACAACGCGTCTCGCTTCATGCGGCGGTGATGCGGAAGCCCACCTTCGGGAAATGATTCACGATCTTGCCGAGGCTGGGCTCCTCGCGCTCAATCGCAATCTCATAGGTGGAGCTCGAAACGACTTTTCCCACAACCGGATCGAATCCATAATCGTCCGGCGTGATCGAAATCTTGGTTCCGAGCTTGAGCCCATTGGGATCGTCGACGTCTTCATGTCCGCCACTAGCGGGAGTGCTTTCACGCGCGATCTTCAACGCCTCGTCGGGATCCATCCCCTTCATGTCGCCGTGCCCCATCGCATCGATGCGCTTGAACCATCGCATCAGGTTGGGAAACTTCTGCGCGAGGGCGAATGAACTCGGCTCCGATTGCAGAAACCACACCGGATGATACAGGGCCGCATCCGCGAGGCTGAATGATTCCCCGAGCATGTAGGTGGTGTGCTCGAGCTGGCCATCCATCATGTCGAGATAGGCGCGCAGCTGATTGCGCGCATCGGGCGCCTGCGCGGGAATCTGCCCGAAGTCGGCGCCCTGCATCATCTTGCTGCGATCCTCGATGAATTCCTTGGGCACACTGGCGGCGAGCTTCGCGAAAATCACCGGCGTGGTCGACCAGAACATGCGGCGGTCGGCGAAGATATTCATCTGATGCGCGGCGGCCTCGAGCCCATTCGGATACAGCGTCGGCTCGGGAAACAACTCATCGATCTTGCGGATGATGATGCCGGTATCGCTGTAGATATCCGCGCCAATCTGCAGGACTGGAATTCTCCGATAGCCGCCGGTGAGCGGAATCAGCTTCGGCTTCGGCATGATGACCGGCTGCTCGACGGCGCGCCAACTGACCTTCTTATGCGCGAAGATTTTGCGGATTTTCTCCGAAAACGGCGAGTTCACATATTGATGCAGGATGATTTCGGCCACGGCATTCGCTCCTGGATTCAGCTTGGGTTCCGCGTGCAGCGCTAACTTCTATTCGGTCATTGCCGGACGCGCCAGAGCGTAATATTTTCGCGCCATGTTTGGACATCCGTCATTCGATCTCTTCGAGGCTATCTACACCACACGCTCGATGCGCCGGCTCAAGCCCGATCCGGTGCCACCCGAAGTCATCGTCAAGGTGATCGAGGCCGCGACGATGGGGCCGAGCGGCAGCAATCGGCAGCCGTGGATTTTTCTGGTGGTGCGCGAACCCGAGATGAAAGAATTCGTCGCGGTGCGATATCGCGCCGCATGGGAGCGCTACTTCACCCTGGCGGCGCGCGAAATCGTCGCCAAAGATCCGCACAGCCCGCGCGGACGCATTCTGCGCTCGGCGAAGTATCTCGCCGAGCACGTCGGCGAGGCACCGGTGCTGATCTTCGCGTGCGTCAAGCGCTACAACGATCGTCTTCGCGCGGGGCAGCCGATGCAGAACGCGATGTTTCCGGCGATCCAGAACCTATGTCTAGCGGCGCGCGGCTATGGCCTCGGAACCTCGATTACCGGACTGCATATGATGTTCGCGGATGAGATCGACAAGAAGCTCGGCGTGCCGCTTGAGTACGCCAACATCGCGCTGATTCCGATGGGCTATCCCAAGGGTCGATGGGGCCGGCCGGATCGCAAGCCGGCGCTGTCGGTAACCTTCTGGGAGAAATGGGGCGCGCGCCGAAGCGAAGTGCCTGAGTCATAGCGTCACGGCAAACAGATGTTCTGCCCCAGTTTCAGGCACGCTTGCGGCGGAGTCAGTACTGGCACAGCTATCCCGAGGAGTTCACTCACCGCCGGGGCGACGCCCGCGAACGATGAACAGGCGTTGGCGACGAAGATGTTTCCGGCCGCGTCGATTGCGAGCGCATCGGGCTGACACAGGTTTGCTCCCGTCGGTGAAAAACTCGACCCCGTCATGTACTCATCCGCGGCGGTGAGTTCGCTCACGCTGGAAGCGCCATTGGCGGCAAATACGTCGCCCGCCGAATCCAGCGCCATCGCAACCGGCTCATCGAAGCCAGCATTGAGCGGAGAAAAAAACTGGCCGGTCGCATGATCGCTGGCCGCCGTCGCTTCGCTGACGCCGCCGGTCAGCACTCCGCTGGTCAGAACGAACACGTTGGAATTGATATCGAGTGAGATCGCAGATGCGACCGGCGCCGCATTTTGATCGAGGGGAGTGCTCATCGAAAAACTCGATCCCGAACTATAGCTGCTGGCGAAGGTCAACTCGCTGACCGTATTGTCGCAGTTGGCGACGAAGACGTTGGAGGCGAAATCCACCGCCAACGAAGCCGGGCAGGTCAGGCTCGCATCTCCGGAATTGAAGTTGAAACCGGTGCTGTAGTCTCCCGATGCGACCAGCTCGGTCACCCTACCGCTTACGCCACCGGCGGGATTATTGGCGACAAAGATATTTCCCGCCGCATCGAGGGCGATCGACTGCGGATGATCGAAAGCCGCCTCGCCGCCGGGACTGAACAGCGCGCCATTGGTATAGCCGCTAATCGAGGTCAATTCGCTGACAGCATCGGAGCCGCGGCTGGTGATGAAGAGATTGTTGGTCGCATCGAGCGCGATCGCGGGACCATCGTCGACCGCAGTGCCGGGCTCAACACTCCCACTAGCCGCGTAGCCATTAGCCGCAACGATCTCGGTTAACGCGCTGTTGGGAGTTACGCCATCGAAGCCGACCACGAAAAGATTGCCGAGCGAATCGACGGCGAGCGCGGTATTCGCGCTGGAGAGATCGTTTCCGACTGGAAGCATCAGGCCGATCTCGAATTCCTCCGGCGGCGCCGCGAGAGCCGGGGCATAAGGCGGCGTCGTGATCATCGACTGAATAGCGAATATCGCATCGACGTTGACCGATGGATTCGTAGCGATCGCGTGCATGGCGGCCAGCGTGGTGGACGAGTTGACAGTCTTAGTGAAAAGCGCACTGCATGGGCTCGAATCCGCCCCTGAGCTTACCGCGCAGGCCGCGACGATATTCGCCAGGGTGTCGAGGCGCTGTAACCCATCGCAATTCGGCGGAGGCGATTGCGATGCACATTGGTTCGAAGTCGGTAGGAAGGTTGACGGCGCGCCACTCACCGAAACATTTCCACCCGAAGCGACATCGACGAGGTTGTAGTAGTTGACATATCCGAGGCTGAGCCCGGCACCGTTGGTCGATGAGGTGCCGACCATTTGCCCTGTCGCATCGATGAACTGCGCGAGCGCCACCTCAGCCGCGGCGGTTGTCAATTCGTTGATCGCGGTGGTGGTCGAGGTAGTGATGTCCTCACACGGTCCGATGAGCGCGGTAAGCCCGATCGCCGAATTGCTTCCGTTCCCGGCGTCGCCACCTGCCGCGACGACGTAAGTCTCGACGGCCCCCGAGGAGCAGGTGTACGGAATCGTGAAGCTCCCATCCGAGGCGGTTGATGCGGTGCCGAGTGAGGCCGCGTTCGATCCGTAGCCGCTGTTGCCGGCCGCATAGAAAGTGACTGCGGCGCCGGCCACTGGAGCGCCATCTACCGATACATGGCCGGTGAAGAACAACCCGCCCGGCGTTGGTGTGGGCGTCGCGGTCGCTGTTTCGGTCGCAGTCGGCGTCGATCCGTTCTGTACCGTCACCGTGACCGAGGCATTGCCGAGAATCGCACTGTTGAGCGCGTAGGCGGTGGCTGAAATCACGTGCGAGCCGCCCGATGCCCTGGTCGAATGCCAGTTGAAGGATGCTGGCGGAGTAGAGGCGAAGTAGACACCGTCTACATAAATGTTAACAAACGCTACAGTGCCGGCCTGCGTGACGGTGATCGGTACCGCCCCCGACACCATCGCGTTGTTGAGGGGAGCGGTAATCGCAACCGTAGAAACGGGGGTTGGCGTCGCAGTGGCGGTTGGCGTCGCAGTAGGTGTCGCGGTGGCCGTCGGAGTGGAGGTCGCCGTGATGGTCGCAGTCGCGGTCAGGGTAGGCGTCGCAGTGACCGTCGGGGTCGGCGTCGCGGTTGGGCTCGCCGTCGCGGTGGCCGTATGAGTTGGGGTTGCAGTCGCGGTTGGCGTCGGCGGGACGCCTTTAGCCACGCCCGATAGCTTCACCGAAGTGGCAGCCTTGCCTTTCGTCGCGTTGCTGGAAACCAAAATGGAATCCCGGAAGGTTCCATCGATACGCGGCGCGAACAGCACCGTGACCACGACCGGAGAGCCTTTTGGCTGCAGCGTGGATTCGCCGAAGCCGCTGGTAATCGAGAAATTCGAGGTGCTGGGAGCCTCGATATTCACGGTCAGCGGCGCGGTGCCGGTGTCTTTGACCGAGAAACTCGCGGACTCGCTCGCGGCGGTCTTGCCGAAAGTGATCCGCTTGAAGCCGAGGCTCGCCGGGGCAATCCTCATCTCGCTAAAGGGTACGGGAGTCTTCCTCGCTTGAGGCTGAATGTCCTGCGCGAAAGCGTAGTCCCCGCCTATGAAGGTGATGGCGAGGATCAGAACTGTAACGGTGGCTGCCGGAGCCTTGGCCGCGCAATAGTCCATTCGCTGCCTCTCCGAAACCTGAACAACGCGTTTGTGGCTGACGGACTGTTAACAACTGGTCACTGTACGACGAACGCTGAGTCGAGTCTAGAGCGCGTCCCGATCGCGGCTCCAGAAGTCTCCGCGAGGAGCTTTTTAGCAGTCGTCGGTAAGACAATCGGCATAGGGGGTAGCGCCGCAGCGCTACTCCCCTGCCACACCACCGGACATGCGGGTCCGCATCCGGCGGTTCGGAAGGTTGAGGTTAATCGGCAAGTCTGGGTACTCCAAGTCGGTCGTAGTAGCGGGCAGTGAGTCCGGCGTGGACCGACATGGCGGCCCGATGCCACCAGCGTCGGTTAACCCGTGCGGCTTGCGCCGCAATCGCGTCCGGCAGTCCGAGGCGGCGCATCGCGGTATAGATCTTCGAGCCGCGCTTCCACTGTTTGAGTTGCAGCGCTCGCAACCGGTGGCGGAGCCATTTGTCGTAGTCAGCGAAGGTCTTCGGCGTGTCCGCTAGTTGGAAGTATTGCTTCCATCCCGGCAGATACTTCCTCAGCTCCGCGACTACGCTTCTCATGCTCCGTCCGCCGCTGCGTCTGGTTATCCGCCGCACGCGCTGCTTGAGCGCGCGCAGCGCCTTGGGTGCGACCCGGCATGCCACCGCGCCGCCCCTGGCGTACCAGAAGCTGTAGCTCAAGAGGCTGCGCTTGTGCGCGAGGTCCACCTTGCTCTTCTCGCGATTCACTTTAAGTCGGAGCTTGGCGTACATTCGCTCCAGCGCCGCCATCACTCGTTCTCCCGCGCGCCGCGACCGCACATAGACGTTGCAGTCGTCGGCATAGCGCACGAACGTGTGCCCGCGTTTCTCCAGCTCCTTGTCCACTTCGTCAAGCAGGAGATTCGCCAGCAGTGGCGACAGTGGTCCTCCCTGCGGCGTTCCCTCAGTGCGTTCCATCACCACTCCGTCGGCCATCAGGCCGGCGTTGAGATAGCGGCGGATTAGCCGCAGGAGCCGCGAGTCATCGATTCGCCGCGCTAGTCTTCCCATCAGCACGTCGTGGTTGACCCGGTCGAAGAACTTCTCCAGGTCCACGTCCACCACCCAGTGGCGTCCTTCCTGCACATAGCGCTGCGCCGCTAACACCGCGTCGTGCGCGCTGCGCCCCGGCCGGAAGCCGTAACTGTGCTCCGAGAAGCTGGGGTCGAATCGCGGCTGCAGCACCTGCAGTATCGCCTGTTGGATCAGCCGGTCGAGCACGCACGGAATGCCGAGCTCTCGCATTCCGCCGCTCGCTTTCGGGATTTCCCGTCGCAGCACCGCTTTGGGCTGGTAAGTTCCGGCGAGTAGTTGCTCGCGGACTTCCTGCCAGTGCTCCATCAGGTGCTGCGGCAGTTCTTCCACCGTCATCCCCTCGACTCCGGGGCTGCCCCGGTTCTCACGTACCCGCGTCAACGCCGCCCTGACATTGCCGCGCGCAACCACCGCTTCCATCAGGCGGTCGCTTCCCGAGCGCTCCTCTCTGTTCGCCATCGTCGACGCTTCGCCGCTGCGCTGGACCCTCGAGGCTTCACCTCTACCTTCCAGCGGCAGCCCCAATTGCTCGGGCTTCTGGCGCCTGGCGTCTTTCGGACTCACAGCGGCTTCGCTCTCCCTTCCGTTCGGCCCTTCATCAGCGCGGACATCGAGGCCTCTGCCGTGTCCCGCTGACTACTACGGCCTCGGCTGACTTCTCGCTCCGCGCTCCTGCGCGTCGCCCTTTCAGGCGTGAAGCGAGATCTCCCCAGGTAAGACGCCGTGACCTTCGCCGCACAAACCGCCGGATCTACGCGATGACTCCTTGGCCGATAGAGCTTCGCGGTCATTTGCCCGCTCGCCCTGAGCCACCTCGCCCTTGTATCCGGTTCCTGTTCGTCGGCTCGCGGCTTTGCTCCGCGCTTCCTCCAGACCCCATCTCACGATGACGCCCTTGCGCTTCGCTAGTGCTCGACGCGGCCTGCTCGCACAGAGGACTTTCACCTCACAAGTCACGCGCCATGCTGGGCGCACAAAAACACGGCGCGAGGTCATACTCCTCACGCCCTGTTTGAAACGGATTTCCGAAGAGTCTTAATCAGTTCGCATACGCGTAGGCCCCGCCCTTCTCCAGCGCCTTCTTGTATGCGGGCCGCTCGTGCAAGCGCTTGGTCCAGGCGTCGAGGTTGGGATACGCGGGGCGCACGCCAAATGCACCGGCGACCTCGCCCACGAAGCTCATCTGGATGTCGGCGCCGGTCAGCGCGTTGCCCACGAGAAATTGCCGTCCTGCCAACGAGCTATTGATGTATCCCAGATGATTCGCGATCTCACCGTCGATACGCGGACGCAGCGGCGCGCCCGCATCGCCGAGACGCCCGACGTAGAGGTTGAGCATCAGCGGCAACATCGCCGAGCCTTCCGCATAATGCAGCCACTGCTGGTACTGGTCGTACTCCGGCGACTCGGGCGCCGGTTGCAGCCGCCCTTTGCCATAGCGCCGGATGAGGTAGTCGATGATCGCGCCGGACTCGATAAGCGTGCGGTTGCCGTCGGTGATAACCGGCGATTTGCCGAGCGGATGGACCTGCTTCAGTTCCGGCGGTGCGAGGTTGGTTTGAGCATCGCGCTGATAGCGTTTGATTTCGTACGGGAGCTCGAGCTCCTCCAGCGCCCACAGGATTCGCTGCGAGCGCGAGTTATTTAGATGATGGACGACGATCATGAGGGTTCTCCTTGCGCAAATGGAATCTCGATATAACGGCGCGCCGCATCCGCGAAGTCAATTCGTAATTTTCGCGTGCTGCGGTTCGATTGTGTCTCGCGCGCAATGATCGCAAATTATCTCGCGATGCTGAAGTCTCACCTCATATGCGCAGCCATGACTCTGGTGATTATTTTCGTCGCGCGCACCTCTGTCGCGCAGGAGGCGGTTGGCGCGATCGCGAAAGTCACCGGCATTGCGAAGCTTGAACGGGGCGGCAAGGAAATCGGCGTAACCGTCGCGATGCCGATTTCCATCGGCGACAAAATCCGCACCATGAAAAATGCGCAAGTCTCCGTCACCTTCCGCGACGGCAGCCGAGCCGAGCTCGGCGAATCCAGCTACCTGAGCATCGATCGCTACGCGCTCTCCGGCTCAACGCGCACGTCCGGACTGCTTGCGCTATGGGCGGGCCGGCTTCACACCATCATCAAAGTCGCGACCGGACGCGAGCCGAGCTTCGAGGTTCACACGCCCAACGCCGTGGTCGCGGTGCGCGGCACTGACTTCGAGACCGCGTTCATCGACAATCGCCCCTGCCCCGAGGATCGTAGTTGTATGCGCTACACGACGGTTGGCGTTTCCAAGGGCGTCGTCGCGGTTAGCAATCCGTCAAATCCCGCGCCGCCGACCGAAGTGCGCGAGGGCTATGAAACCACGGTCGCGTGCGAAGCGGCGGCGACCTCCCCTGCCCCGCTCGGGATGGAAGACCTCGGCGCCCCCGGCTATCACTAGCGGAGTTTCTCTCCTGGACTGGGTTCACCTCGCAGCATCCGAGCTAGGCTCGTGAACCAACACAATGTAGCATTTTCATACTGATCGTGGCCTCGACTGATGGGGGGAGATGGCTACATGAATCCGGCTACGCTGCAGGCGGTTTTCCTGATCGCGATCGCGCTCTTCTGCGTCATGCGGAGGAACGCCAGGTCCAAAGAAACATTTGTCTGGATCTATTGCGTCTTCCTCTTTTCCGGCTTTCCAGCGCTCATCTATCAGATCGTATGGGAGCGAGCGTTATTCGCGATCTATGGCGTGAACGTCGAATCCGTCACCGTCGTAGTTACGGGATTCATGCTGGGACTCGGTCTTGGCAGCCTTGCGGGTGGGTATCTATCGAAACTCCGCAATGCGCCTCTGCTTGCGTTGTTTGCCTGTGCGGAAATGATCACCGCGGTTTATGGAGGCTTCTCGCTGCGGCTGTTTCACCTGGCGGCCGGGTATTCCGCGGGAAGCTCACTCGCGGTCACCTCGCTCATCAGCTTTGCCTTGTTGCTCTTGCCAACCATGCTGATGGGCTCGACGCTGCCACTATTGGTGGAATTTGCGGTGCGGCGCTCCGGCAACGTGGGACGTTCGCTGGGAGAGCTCTATTTCGTCAATACGATCGGATCCGCGGCGGCCTGCTTTCTCGCGGCCGGTGTAACTATGCGGCTGTTAGGACAATCGGGCTCCATTGCTTTGGCGGCGACGATGAATGCGGCGGTGGGCCTGACGGTATTGGCGATGTATCTCCGCCATCATCGTGACTCGATTCCAGAAGCGCCCGCCCGGCGAGCCGAAGAAGGCGGTCTGCATCCCCAGCAAGGGTTAAGTTTTCCGCTCGCTGCGCTGCTGGTTGGAAGCGCGGGATTCATCGCACTGGCATACGAGATTGTCTGGTACCGGCTCTTTTCGTTTTGGTCGGCCTCCAATGCGCGAGTCTTCGCGACGCTCTTGGGTGCCTATCTTGCCGGAGTCGCGGTAGGAGGCTTGGTGGCGCACGACGTGACCAGTCGCATAAATCACAATCGAAGCAGCGGAGATTATCTCCGACTGGTCGCGTGCTTCATGCTGGTCGCGAACCTTACCGGTTTTGCAGTCGCTCCCTCGATTCGGTTTGCGGCCGGATATCACGCCGACCCGTTTGCGATGCTGCTGGTTGCGATTGCGGCGGCATTGTTGGGCGCCGCATTTCCCCTGATCTGTCACGTCGCGATTCCGGCCGACCGAAATCCGGGCGCAAACCTCAGCCTGCTGTATTTCAGCAACATCGTTGGCTCCGCGCTTGGAAGCTTTCTGGTCGGCTTCGTGTTGATGAATTGGTGGGGCGTACAAACAATCTCGGTCATCCTGGTGACCCTCGGAGTCGGACTGGCAATCGTATTGCTGGCCGTCTCGAAGCCTACTTCGCGGCAGTTGGTGGCCGGCCTCAGCGGATGCGTCGCGACAGGCGCCGCGGCGATAGTTTTCGCGCAACCGCTGTTCAGCGGTCTGTACGAGAGCATGCTTACAGATTCCTCGCCTCGCCTGACCTTTCGCCATCTGGTCGAAAATCGCAGCGGGGTGCTGGCGGTATTGCAGAATGGGACGGTATACGGCGGGGGCGCCTACGATGGCGTGTTCAACGTCAACCTGGTCAACGACCCGCAATGGGCTGGTACGCGCATACGCGCTGAGCAGCTTCGATCACGCGCCGCGCCACGTCCTGATGATTGGTCTGGCCTCCGGATCGTGGGCGCAGGTGGTTGCCAATCATCCCAAGGTCGAGGACTTGACCATCGTCGAAATCAATCCTGGGTACCTACAGATCATTCCCCAATACCCCGACGTTGCCAGTCTCCTCTCCAATCCTAAGGTAACCGTCGTGGTGGATGACGGGCGACGCTGGCTGCTGGCGCATCCCGAGCGGAAGTTCGATCTCATCGTAATGAACACCAGTTTCAACTGGCGCGAGCACATGTCGAATTTGCTCTCGGTGCAGTTTCTGCAACTGGCGCGCCGCCATATGACTTCCGGTGGAATTTTTTATTACAACACGACAGCTTCTCCAGAAGTGCTATTAACCGGAGCCACGGTATTTCCTTACGCTTTGCGGGTTGTGAATTTCCTGGCCGTCAGCGATACACCGATCGTGGTGGATCCGGAGGAGCTGGCGCGCACGCTGCGCGCGTATCAGATCGATGGCAGACCGGTGCTGGATCCTAATCGCCGCGCCGATTCCGAGCGCCTGAATCAAATGGTCGCGATGACGCGCCGGTTCAATTCCGATCTCGGTTTCCAATACCCCAGCATGGAATACGCCGAATCGATTCGCGCTCGCTATCGTGGGGCTCGCCTCGTGACCGACGACAACATGGGGACCGAGTGGATGCACTAAGAATCACTTCGCCGGGTGGTCGGCTTTGAAATAGTCGCCGCCCTTGGCGCGCGCGTCGTCGGTCCCCCACTCCAACTGCAAGTCAGCCTTCTGCATCAGCGGAATGTGCTTGGAACAATGCATGAAGGCTTCTTCGACGGAGACAATCACCCAGCGCTCGAGGTTGCCCGGGTCCTTGCCGATGAGCTTGGTGAGCATCGCATCGCCGAGGATCGCATCGGCGGCGGCGCGCTCTTCTATAAAGTGCACGAACTCGGCGTGCTCGAGGATGCGTGCGCTGCCGTTGACGTGCAGGCCGATGCGGTCCTTGCCGAAGTCGATGAACATCAAGCCGACGTGGGGATTCTCCGCGATGTTGCCCATGCTCGACATCACGCCGTTGCCGCGAAATTCCGGATAGGCGAGCGTGTGCTCGTCGAGCACCTTCACGAAATTGGCATGCCCGGCGCGAAATGAAGCATCGGCATTGCCGTGGCTGTCGGCGGTGCCGACGAACATCATTTCCTGGCGCGCGATGAACTCGCGCATCTCGGAGTTGAGATGTTCCAGCACCCGATGCTTATAGAACGCCAGCGCTTGCAGGCTCTTGCCGTACTTCGCCTGCAGCTCATGCTCGCCTTCCGAGCCCGGGAGCTCCTTTTCCGTCTCGCCCGACGATGACCCATTGTGAGCACCGCAAGCCCAATCGACGATCTCACGCACCATCGAATCGCAGGAGCCGCAGGCGAGGCCGGCGCGAGTCGCCTCTTGCACCGCCTCAATGGTGCGCCGTCCGCTCTTGATGCATTCGAGGATGGCGCCCTTGCTGATCGCCTCGCAGTTGCAGATCTGCGCTTCGAGCGGGATTTGATCCAGCGTCACTCGTTTGGGCGCGCCGCCGACATCGAAGAGCAGGTTGACTCGCTCCGGCGGCAGCGTCGCGTTGCTTTCAAAGGCGTGGAGCAGGTTGGCCGCCTTGCCGTTGTCCCCCAGCAGGATCGCGCCGACCAACTTGCCGTCGCGAATGACGAGCTTCTTGTAAGTTCCGCGCCGCGGCTCCGCGAACTGGACCACTTCGTCCTGCTCCTCGCGCGGCTCGATCAGCCCCATCGAGGCCAGCTCGACACCCGCCACTTTCAGGCGCGTGGCGACCTTCGAGCCATGATACGCGGCCTTGCTATTCGCGCCGGTAATATGGTCCGCCAGCACCTTGACCTGTTCCCAAATCGGAGCGACGAGGCCGTAGGTCTGTCCGCGATGCTGAATACATTCACCGACCGCGTAGATCCGTGGATCGTCGAGGGTGCGCATCTGGTTGTCGACCACGATCGCGCGCTCGACGGTGAGGCCGGCCTGGCTGGCGAGTTCCGCATTCGGCTTGATGCCGGTGGCGAAAACCACCAGATCGCATTCGAGGGTGGTGCCGTCCTTGAATTCGAGTCCGCTGACGCGCTCCTCGCCGATGATCGCGCGGGTGTCGGCGCCGAGGTGCACCTGCATGCCCATTGCTTCGATCGACGCCTTGAGGATCGCGCCCGCGCCCGAGTCGAGCTGCTGATTCATCAGATGCGGCGAGCGATGGATGACGTGGACCTCGAGGCCGAAATGCTGCAACCCGTGCGCGCATTCGAGCCCGAGCAGACCGCCTCCGATGACGGCGGCGCGACGTTTGCCGGTCGCGTACTCGGCCATCCGATGGCAGTCTTCGAGTGAGCGAAATCCGAAGATGCCGGGTTTCATCGCGCCGTCACTCACAGTCAAGCCTGGGAGCGGCGGAATGAAGGAGCGGCTGCCGGTCGCGATGATGAGATTGTCGTAGGGCTCCTCGGAACCGTCGGCGCCGATCACGCGGCGCGCGAAGCGGAAGATACGCGTCGCGCGTACCCCGGCATGCAACCGGATGGCATTGCGCTCGTACCATGCGAGCGGATTGAGCTCGATCTGCGCGTCCTGCTGCGATCCATCGAGCACCGCGGACAGCATGATGCGGTTGTAGTTGCCGCTCGGCTCGGCCCCGAACATCGCGATGTTGAACTTCTCAGCGCCGCCGCGCGCGAGGATCTCCTCGACCGCGCGCGCGCCCGACATCCCGTTGCCGATGACCACTAGATTTCGCAGCCCGGATTTAGTCGCCATCGATCAAACCTCCACCAGGCCGAGATCAATCATTACTTTGGCAGCGACGCCCTCGGGCGCCGCGACCCTCAGCTCGATGACGCTGTCGGGCAGGATATCCTCGTGAACCGCATGCGGCACATGAATCCCGCTCTTGGCGCCGCATGGGAACAACCGAATCGGTTTGCCATCGCGTTCGACCACCACGTAGAGAAATTCCGTGGTCGGGTTGCCGAGCCGGCAGTAGGTCACATGCGTATGCTTGTCGGACGGGACCCGATAGACCACCTTGGGCTCGAAGCTGACTGGTACTTCGAGCCCTCGACCTTCGAACGCGAACATCCCCTGAATGTATCTGTGCTCTTCGAACATAAGCCCCCCATGGATCGATGGCGTCAAATCTCCACCAGGCCCATATCGATCATCACTTTCGCTTTGAGCCCCTTGGGCGCCGCGATCACCAGTTCCAGCTTGCTACCGGGCAGGATGTCGTCGATGATCGCCAGCGGCACATGAATCCCGCTCTCGCGGCCGCACGGAAACATGCGCATCGGTTTGCCGTCGCGCTGCAGGACCAGGTAGAGGAATTTTGGTGACGGGTTGCCGACCCGGCAATAAACCAGTTGCGCGCGCTTATCGGCAGGCACCTGATAAGCGATCGCCGGCTCGAGTTTGACCGGATTTTCCAGCCCGCGCCCCCGAAACGCAAACATCCCCTGAAAAAATTTGTGCTCTTCGAACATAGTCCCCCCGGAAGTTCGATGCGGTCACCGGGAACTCTATCAAAGCGGTCGCGCGTGAACGAAGCGCGATTCCGGTCTAATCTATCGAAGATGCGCCGCGGCCTGATCATATTCGCGATTCTCTTCTTCGTGCCGACCGCCATTGCCCATGCGATGACGCCGTATGCCGATTTTTTCACCGCCGCGAATCCTCAGCATCTGAGCCTCACGATGTTTGCGGCCGGCATCGGCGCCGAAAGCAAGTATGTCGCGACGCACGAGGGCTTCGAGCTGGAGCAAACGCTCTCGCCATACGTGGGATTGGTCGGTCGTGTCGCGGGTTATCAAGGGTATCAAGGTGACGGATGGGACTGGCCCGGAACCGGTCATGAATCGCGGCCACGCAACTTCGGCGTGCTGCTCGGCGGCCTGGACTTCATCCCGTTTCAGGGAACTTCGTTCAAGATGCTGGGCGGCAGCGACGTGGGCGATAGCGACCGCGCACGCATCGAGGGAGATTTCTCGAGCTGGCTCTGGCTGCATAGCCGCCACCCCATCAACCTCGCGTTTATCGGCGATCATTTTTACAACAATGGGCTCAGCAGCGGCGCCATCGACATTCGAGGCGTGGTGTCGTCCTCGCGCGCGATGATCTGGCTCATCGGCGCGGGCGGCCAGCTATGGGGCGGCGGTCCCGAACCTCATCTGATGAAGGAGTTTGGCCCCGACCTTGGCATCGTGCTGCGCGAATGGAAGGTGAGCGTCGATTTTCAGGCCGGCTACGGCAACAACCACGGCTACGGCACCCTCGCCGTCTCGCGCCATTTCGGCTGGGACGAGGAATAGCTACTTTTCCGGCGATGCGGTCTTCGGACGCGCCATCGCCTCGCGATCGATGAATCCGGTCGCGCCGTATTTCGCCACCGAGGCCTCGATCTCCTTGATTAGCTCGTCCGCCGGCTTGTCCAGATCGATGCGCGCGCCATACGGCTGTTTCGCCTTGAGCCCGGTGTTCCAGTAAGTCTCGATGCGATTGCCCTCGGGATCGAAGACGTACACCCCAACCGCATTGCCATGCGAAATGATCATGTCGAATTTGACCCCATGCTCTTTGAAGCGCCGGTAGTAGCCGATGACGTCTTCGAGGGTGTTGCATCGAAACGAAAGCTGCTGCACCAGGCGCGCATCGGCGGCGGCATTGCGCCCGCGGCAGAGCAGCAACTCATGATGCTCGACCTCCGGCTGCGCGCTCATGAAAACCATGCCGAGCTGAGGGTCTTCATCGGTGACGGTCAGTCCGATGATATCGCGATAGAAGGCCTTTTGTTTTTCGAGGTCGTGAACATGAAGTCCGACATGACCGAGCCTGGCAACTGATGGTGTGGGCATCGACGTATCCTCCTCGCGAGCGATGGTCATCGTATACGCCTGAAGGTCAGCCACGGCCAGTCTCGCCTCCAAGCCTCATTTATGCATCCGGCAGCGACGGCAAGTTAACTATGCTAAGAATTTTGCTAACAACTGGCGACTATCGCTCGGCCAATGAAGATCAGGGATGTAATCCGGTCAATTGAAAAAGATGGATGGTTTCTAGTCGTCACGCGCGGAAGCCATCGCCAATTCAAGCATCGCCTCAAACCGGGAAGGGTAACAATCGCGGGACATCCCTCTGATGAAGTGCATCCGAAGACGTTGCGGAGTATCCTCAAACAGGCGCAGATTTCGGAGAATTAGAAATGCGTTACGCGATCGTCATCGAGCACGGCAAAAGCAACCTCTCCGCTTACGTCCCGGATCTTCCCGGATGCATCACAACTGGCCAAACCATTGAGGAAGTGGTTCGAAACATGCGGCAAGCGATTGAGCTGCATCTGGACGGCATCCGCGAAGATGGCTTGCCTATACCGGAGCCCAGCAGCTCGGTGGAATATGTCGATGTCGCACCCGCCGAATAGAGCAAAATTACCAAACGAAGCCAAATAACCCTTATGAATGCTGGATTCCGGTCATAATGCTCATCGGAAAGAGCGGGTTTGGAGCCAATAAACGCGCACGTTGGATATAAACGAAAGCGCAAAAACAAACCCACTTCGCACCGCTATCGACACGATGTCGGTATGGGCGCCGGTTTCCACCACTGGCAGCCTCCCGCCCTCTCCGGTTAGTCTTAGCTACCCTCGCTTCCGAGGGCATCAGATAATAGATGGAGAGCTTTCGAGATGGCTGACAATAAACTGCGCCCCAATTCCAGTGTGCTGGTCGATGGACCCTCGCGGGCGCCCGCGCGCGCAATGTTCAAGGCGGTCGGTTTCACCGATGAAGACCTTGCCAAGCCGCTGGTCGGCGTCGCGCACACCTGGATCGAAATCATGCCGTGCACCGCGCATCTGCGCCAACTCGCCGAGCACGTCAAGCAAGGTATCCGCGACGCGGGCGGCACTCCCATCGAGTTCAACACCATCGCGGTATGCGACGGCATCTCAATGGGCACCGAGGGGATGCGCGCCTCGCTCATCAGCCGCGAAGTGGTCGCCGATTCTATCGAGCTGACCTCGCGCGGGCATCTCTTCGATGCGGTCGTCGCGCTCTCCGGATGCGACAAGACCATCCCGGGCACCGTGATGGCGCTACTCCGCCTGAACCTTCCCTCGCTCATGCTGTACGGCGGATCGATTCAGCCGGGCCGCTATGGCGATCATGATGTGACCATCGTCGATGTCTTCGAGGCGGTCGGCGCGCATGCGGCCGGCAAGATCACCGACAAAGAGTTGAAGGACCTCGAAGACGTCGCGTGTCCCGGCGTCGGCGCGTGCGGCGGGCAATTCACCGCCAACACGATGGCGACCGCCAGTGAGCTGATGGGCATTTCGCCGATGGGCTTCAACAGCGTTCCGGCCACCGATCCGCGCAAGCCCGAAGTCGCCTTCAAATCCGGCCAGTTGGTGATGGACCTCCTCAAGAAGGATGTGCGGCCGAAGCAAATCGTGACGCGCGAGGCCATCGAGAATGCCATTGCCTCGGTGTGCCTGACCGGCGGCTCGACCAACGCGGTGCTGCATTTGCTCGCGATCGCGCACGAAGCCGGCATCGAGTTGTCGATCGACGACTTCGATCGCATCAGCAATAAGACTCCCCTGCTCGGCGATCTGAAGCCGGGCGGCAATTTCGTCGCCACTGATATGCATAAGGCCGGCGGCATACCGCTGGTAGCAAAACGCCTCAAGGAGGCGGGCTTGCTGCACCCCAATCAGATTACCGTCAGCGGCAGGACTATCGGCGAGGAAGCCGACCTCGCGACCGAGACCAAAGGTCAGGTCGTCGTGCATCCGCTCGCGGATCCGATCAAGAAGACCGGCGGGCTGGTCATTTTGAAAGGCAACCTTGCGCCGGAAGGATGCGTCATCAAGGTCGCCGGCCACGAGCGCATGAATCATCGCGGGCCGGCACGCGTGTTCAACAGCGAGCCTGAATGTTTTGCGGCGCTCAACGCGCGCAAGATCGTCCCCGGCGATGTGGTCGTCATCCGCTACGAAGGACCCAAGGGCGCGCCCGGCATGCCCGAGATGCTCGGCGTCACCGCCGCGATCATGGGCCAGGGCATCGGCGAGGAAGTCGCCCTGCTCACTGACGGTCGCTTCTCGGGCGGCACGCGCGGCCTGATGGCGGGTCACGTCGCGCCCGAGGCCTACGTCGGCGGGCCGATTGCGGCGCTGCGCGAGGGCGACATCATCACCTTCGACATCCCGAATCGCCGCATCGACGTGAACCTGACCGACGCGCAGATCAAAGAGCGCTTGAAGGACTGGAAGCCGCCCACGCCGCATTACAAGTCCGGCGTGATGGCGAAATACGCGCAGTTGGTATCGTCGGCCTCGCGAGGTGCGATTACCGACAAATTGTAGGATGCTCAGGGCGATGGTTTTCCAAGGGGGGAGGCCATGACAAGAACCGGATATTTGCGACTTTTTGTAGGATGCGCGGCGATGGCGCTGGCCGTCACCGCCGCCTCCACCGCCTTGGCTCAGGACGGCGCCGATGATGACTGGGTCGTCGTCGATCGCACCACCACCACGCGCCAGACCCCGCAGGATCGAGCCGCCGCGGCGGCCGCATCCGCTGAAAAAGATCTCGCCACGCCGCAGACGCCCAGGGGTGCGCCACCGGGAGTGTTCATCGCGTGCGGCGAGCCCGCGCGCCCCGCGCAGGAGCCGTACAAATCCATCGTCGCGCAGCTCAACCAGATGTGGGGCACGCACGCGAAGGTCTACGAATCAGTCACTCCGATGAGTCCGCACGCGTCCACCGGCGGATGCATCTTCTACAACACTGAATTTCAGGACATGCTCACCAGCCGCTGGATGGGCATCACCGATGACGACCAGTTGCATCCGATCCTGTATGCGATTTATGCGCACGAGCTCGGTCACATCATCCATGGCGACCTGAGCCCGCGGCGCGCCAATGTCCCGCTCGAGCAGAAGGAGCTGGAGGCCGACCGCTTCGCCGGCTACACGCTATGGCGCCTCAATGTGAAGCGCTTCGACGCCGCCGACACCGAGCGCTACTACCAGGCGGTCGGCGATGACTACGTCGGCGCGCACGACAGCCACGGCTCGGGCCAGCAGCGCACCACCGCATTCCAGGAAGGATGGGACCTCGCGCGCACCGGCGCCCGCGAGGACTCGGCCTCGCGCCCCGCCGGCGGCCTCGACTAGACGCCACGGACGTTTAGTGACCGGCGCTTTGACCGGATGCCTCATGCCATCTAAACTGAAACCGGATGCGACGAAAGACAACTATCTATGTTGATGACAACCTGCTGCGCGCCACGAAGGTTGCCGCCGCGCGCGCCGGCAAGCGTCACAATCAAGTTGTGGAAGATGCGCTCCGCGTCTACCTGGGCGTTGAGCTTCTGGAGCGCGTTGGAAACCGTTCGAAACTGACCGAAGACGAGGCGACCGATCTAGCCTACCGAGAGCTGCATCGCAGCCGACCGTCCTAAATCCACCCCGGGCCGTCCTCGACCCCAGTGTTTTGGTGTCGGGACTCATCTCGAACCAGGGGGCGCCGCGCGCGTTGCTACTGTTGTGGCTCCAGGGCGCCTTCGAACTCATAGCCTGTCCTGCCCTGCTTAGTGAGCTGCGACGCGTCCTGTTGCGAGAAAACTTTCGCCCCTACGTTACGCCGCGCGAGGTGAGAGCCTATCTCGAACTGCTTCACCGCCTGTCCTCAATCCAGGCGGATCCGCCTGTGACCAGCGGCGTGACGCCGGATCCCGGCGATGATTACCTTGTCGCGCTGGCGCGTTCGGCGGCAGCGGAATTTCTCGTATCTGGCGATCATCATCTAACGAGCTCAAGGAGTTTCGCCCACCGGTACTGACTCCAGGAGCATTCCTGCGACGGCTCGCTCCGTAGGTTCCAGCAAGGCCACTATCAGTCTGTGATCGCCGAGTAGATGATGTTCTTGAGCTGGCCGCGGAAGTTGAAGGTCGCTGACGGCATCAGTTGCGTCATGAAAATCGCAACCAGGTCCTCTTTCGGGTCGACCCAGAAAATCGTCGAGGCCGCGCCGCCCCAGTAATAGTCGCCCGCGCCCAGCGTGCCCGCCTCGACTTCACCGAGAGTCATCGCGAAGCCGAGCCCGAAGCCCACGCCCTCGTATGCCGTTTCGGAGAACGCACCGACCGCCATCGAGGCGAGGTCCTTTCCGCCCGCGAGGTGATTGCGATGCATCAGCTCCAGCGTGCGCGAACCGAGGATGCGCGTGCCGTCGAGTTCGCCGCCGCGCCGCAGCATCTCGCAGAAGCGCAGGTAATCCGCCGTCGTGCCGGTCAGTCCTCCGCCGCCGGAAAAGAAGGTCGGCTGCTTGAGGTAGGTACTGCGCTCGGGATCATCGATCAGCTTCAGCGTCTTGTCCGCTTGACGCTCGTAGTTAGCGGCGAAGCGATCGAGCTTGCGCTCGGCAACCGAGAACGAAGTGTCCTTCATGTCGAGGGGACCGAAAATGTTCTCCTGCAGGTACTGGTCGAAGCGCTTTCCCGAAATCGCCTCGACGAGGTAGCCGCACACGTCGGTCGAGTAGGAATACATCCAGCGCTCGCCGGGCACGAAGCGCAGCGGCACTTTCGCAAGCTTCTCGACGAACGACGCGAGCGTCTCCCCCGCCGCCGCGCGGTTCACCCCGACCTCGCGATAGACTCGATCGACCGGATGATTCGTCATGCCGTAGGACAACCCGCCCGAATGACTCAGCACATGACGCATCGTCATAGGCTTTTCCGGCGCGACGGTTTGCATCTCCGCACCGACTCCCGAGACCCACACCTTGTGGTCGCGCCACGCCGGGATGAATCGCGATACGGGATCGTTCAACTGGAAGTGGCCCTGTTCGTAGAGCGACATCAGCGCGACCGAGGTGATCGGCTTGGTCATCGAGTAGAGGCGATAGATGGTGTCGTCGGTGGTGGACTTGCGCCGCTCGCGATCCATCATGCCGAATGACTTGAAATATGCGACGTGGCCATGGCGCGCGACCAGCGTCTGGCATCCGGTGATCTTGCCCGGGTCGACGTAGTTGCGATTCAGATGGTCGGTGATTCGATTGATTCGCTCGGGCGCGAATCCCGCGCGCTTGGGTGCCACTTCCATCGCGTATCCTCCAATTCGGATGACTCCAGAACTAATCCCAACCGGCGCGAGTTGTCGAGGCGTCGCGGCTTGAGCCAATTACTTTGCCGGCGCCGGCTGGCCGAATTGAAGCAGATAGCCGTTGTTGTCGTAAATGCCGAATTCGCGCATCCCGTAGCTGAAGGTCTCGATCGGGTAACAGACTCGCGCGCGATCCTTCACCGTTGCCCACAATTCATCGACATCTTCGATGCGAAAATACAGCGACCCCGTGAATGCGGGAGCGGTATCCTTTTCGTGGTAGTTGGGCGCCGATACCATGAGGCCCACGCCATCGCGCCGCAGTGACGCCCAGTCATCAGTCTGACTGTCGCACGCGAATCCGAGGACGCCGGTATAGAATTCGATCGTCGCGCCGATGTCCCAGCTTCGCAGCATCGGGGTGAGAGTCTGAATCTTCATCGTCGGTGGCCCTTTCATTTATGCGCGATGAACAACGACGCGGCCATACTGAGGCCGATGCCGACCACGATCCAGCGCACCGTCTTGCGTGAGAGACGCCGCGTGATCAGCGCTCCGCTATAGCCGCCACAGACCTGCGCCACCGTCATCAGGATCGCCTCGGGCCAGCTCACCGCGCCGCGGATGACGAAATAAAGCGCGGCGACACCGTTGATGCATAGCGCCAGGTAGTTGCGCAGCGCGATCATATGATGGATGTCGGTGAAGCCGAGCAACCCGAACTCGGCGAGCATCAGGATGCCGATTCCCGCCCCGAAGTATCCGCCATAGATCGAGACGAAGAACTGAAACAGAAACGCCGCACCCCATCCACGGCTTTCAACCGGATGGCCCCCCGCCGCATCGATGATCTCGTCCACCGAAGTTCGCAGCGCCGCGCGCGTGATGACCTCCTGCGCGGCGAACAAGATTGTCGCGCCCAGAATGAGGTACGGAACCGCGGCCGCAAACCATCTGGTAGGCGTATTGATCAAAAGGTAGGCGCCGGCGATACCGCCCGCCAGCGACGGCCCGGCGAGCATCAGCGAGCGCCGGCTCACGGTGCTGAACTCCCGGCGAAATCCGATCAGACTCGCGAGCGACCCGGGCCAGAGCGAAACCGTATTGGTGGCATTGGCCAGCACCGGATTCATTCCGGTCCAGATCAGCGCGGGAAAGGTAATCAGCGTTCCGCCGCCGGAGACCGAATTGACCGCGCCTCCGATGAATGCGGCGAGGAAGATTACGGCGCCCTTCCAAAGTGTCACGCGAGGTTCTCGCGCCAATCGCCGGGATGATGTTGCCGAAAAATCATTCGCATCAAACTGCGCAACTCACGCCACAAGTGCAACACGCGAGGCTGCCTTGCCCGCACTCCCGCCGGGGCGCTACTTAAGACACAGGCTCAAGCCAGTGCCCCAAACTTTCAGCGGAGTGCGACGTGCCCATAGGACAGGAAGTCACTGAAGTTCGCGCCAATCATCGTTTCGATGAAGCGGCGCTCGAGAAATATCTCACCGAAAAGATGCCGGGCTTTCGCGGCCCCCTCGAGGTCGTGCAATTCGCCGGCGGCCAGTCCAATCCCACCTTCATGCTGCGCGCGGGCGGCAATCGCTACGTCATGCGCAAGAAGCCATCCGGCACGCTGCTGCAATCGGCGCATCAGGTGGAGCGCGAATATCGCATTCTGACCGCGCTCGCCGGCACCGATGTGCCGGTGCCGCGCACGCACCTGCTATGCGTCGATCAGAGCATTATCGGCACCTCCTTCTTCGTGATGGATTACGTCGAGGGGCGCATCTTCATCGACACGCTGCTGCCGGGCCTGAGCCGCGAGCAGCGCGCGGGCATTTACGATTCGATGAACGAGATGATGGCGCGCCTGCACAAGGTCGATTACAAGGCGGTCGGTCTCGAGGATTATGGCCGTCCGCAGGCGTACATCGCGCGGCAGGTTTCGCGCTGGACCAGGCAGTACGAGGCTTCGATCATCGATCCGATTCCCGAAATGGATCGGCTCATCGAATGGCTGCCGAAGCACATCCCGGCCGACGACGAGACGGCGATCGCGCACGGCGACTTCCGCCTCGGCAATCTGATCGTGCATCCGACTGAGCCGCGCATCATCGGGGTGCTGGATTGGGAGCTCTCGACGCTGGGGCATCCGCTCGCCGACCTCGCGTGGAACTGCCTCGCGTATCACTATCCTTCAGGCACTGACGAAGGCGGGAATTTCGCCGACTTCGATTTGAAGGACCTCGGCATCCCGCGTGAGGAGGACTACCTCGCCGCGTATTGCCGGCGCACCGGACGCGCCAACATCCCGGATTTTATGTTCTTTGTGGTCTTCTCACTATTTCGCGGCGCGGCGATTGCGCAGGGAATCGCGATGCGCGCGAAGATCGGCACCGCCAGCGCGGCCGATGCCGCCGAGCGAGGCAAACGTGCCGGCATCAGTGCGCGCATCGCATGGGACCTCGCGCAGCAGATTTGAGCAGAGGAGACATCACGATGAGAATCGAGGGAGTCGATCCGGAGCATCCGCCGGAGAGCCTGAAGGCCGCGTTCGAGAAAAATGTCGAGCTGTTTGGGCATGTGCTCACGCCGGCCCTGGCCATGGCGCATCGGCCGGAGATTCTCCTCGCGAGCGCGAGACTCAACAATGCCGTCGGCGCCTCGCAGGTCGTCGAGCCGCGCCTCAAGTTCATGCTTTCGGTTCGCGTCGCGCAGATGATCGGATGTCCGTTCTGAGTGGATATCAACTCTGCCGGTGGCAGAGACTCAGGCATCACCGATGCGCAGCTGGAGGACCTCGCGAGCTTCGAGGCCAGTTCGCATTTCGATCGCCGCGACAAAACGGTCCTGCGTTTTGCCGAAGCGATGACGCGCACGCCCGCCGAGGTTTCCGATGCGCTGTTCGAAAATATCCGCGAGCTGTTCAGCACCGAGCAGATCGTTGAGCTGACGGCGGCGGCCGCGCTGGAGAATTATCGCGCGCGGTTTAATTGCGCGCTCAAGATCGAAAGCGACGGTCTCTGCACGCTGCCGCCGAATCATCCGGTGCGCCTCGCGCTCAAGCGCGATTGATTCGGCTCGCGATACATTGCCCCTACCAACCGCAAGGGGAATAATGGTGTGTTCCTACATTCCAGAGAGTCAGCCAGGAGCGCAACGATCCGAAGATGCCGGCCGCTTCACCAGCCCCTCAGGCAAATGCTCGCACCGAAGCCTCCCAGGCTCCGGCGCTGGAGGCCGCCGGCCTCAGTTTTTCATATGGCGAGCGTAAGGCGCTCGGCGACGTAAACTTCGCGATCGCACGCGGCGAGATGTTCGGCTTCCTGGGTCCCAATGGCGGCGGCAAGACCACGCTGTTCCGGCTTCTTTCGACGCTGATTCCGCTTCAATCCGGACGCGCGCGCGTGCTCGGCCGCGACCTCGCCGGCGACACCATCGGGATTCGCCGCAAGATGGGCGTGGTCTTTCAGCATCCGAGCGTGGACGGCAAACTGACCGTGCTGGAGAACCTGCAGCATCACGGGAGGCTCTACGGGATCAGCGGGCGCAAGCTCAAGGAGCGCGCCGCGGCGATGCTCGATTCGCTCGGCCTCACCAGCCGCTCCGCCGACCTGGTCGAGACGCTCTCGGGCGGCATGCGCCGGCGCGTCGAGCTGGCGAAGGCGATGCTGCATCAGCCGGAACTGCTGCTCCTCGATGAGCCGAGCACCGGCCTCGATCCGATGGCGCGCCGCGAGTTCTTCGGGCACCTCGAGCAACTGAGCCGCCACGACAACGTGACGATCGTGCTCACCACGCATCATATGGAAGAAGCCGAGCGATGCGATCGTATTGCGATGCTGCATCAGGGCGAGTTGGTGGCATGCGCCGCGCCGGGCGAACTCAAATCGCGCGTGGGTGGCGATGTGGTCGTGATTCATGCGCCGGCGCCCGAGTTGCTGCAGCGTAAACTCCTGCAGCAGGCCAAGCTCAAGACCACGCTCGTCGACGGCACCCTGCGCATCGAGCGGCCGCGCGGTCACGAACTGATTCGTGAGCTGATCGATACTTTCGGCGCCGATATCGAATCGGTGTCGTTCGGAAAGCCCACCTTGGAAGACGTCTTCGTGCATCTGACCGGCCACAAGTTCGAGGTCAGCGGCGAGGCGCCGAAATGAGCGAGATCTTCCTTCAGGCGGGAACGCTGTGGTGGCGCGAGATCACCCGCTTCGCGCGCCAGCGTAGCCGGCTGATCGGCGCGTTCCTGCAGCCGCTGGTGTTCTGGGCGCTGCTGGGCGCGGGGTTGAAAGCCTCGTTCCGGCCCAGCGGGATGCCGGGCGACATCAACTACATGCAGTATTTCTATCCCGGGATGATCATCCTGGTGCTGCTCTTCACCGCGATCTTCGCGACGATCTCGACTGTCGAGGATCGCAAGGAAGGCTTCCTGCAAGGCGTGCTGGTCGCGCCGATCGCGCGCTCGACCGTGGTGCTTGGGCAGGCGCTGGGCGCGACGACGCTCGCGCTGATCCAGGGAATCATCTTCCTCGTGCTCGCGCCGCTGGCGGGAATTCATCTCGACCTGGCCGCAATCGTCGTGAGCGCGGGCATGATGGCGATCATCGCGTTCGCACTCACCAGCATTGGATTGCTCATCGCATGGCGCATCGAGTCCACCCAGGGTTTCCATGCCATCATGAACCTGATCCTGATTCCGATCTGGCTGCTCTCGGGCGCGTTCTTCCCTTCCAATGGCGCGCCGGGCTGGCTCTACTGGACGATGCATCTGAATCCACTGAGCTACGGGATGACGGCGCTGCGCCGCGGCCTCTACCTTGCCGAGCCGGTCACCTTCTGCTCGCTCGCCGAATTCCGCTGGGCGGTTCTGATCTCGATCGCATTCGCGGTCGTGATGTTTGGCGCGGCCACTCGCGTCGCCAGCCGCTCGACTTCCGTCTAGTCACCTCGCCTTCGCTTGAATCTCCACGCCGATGTGGTGAATCTTCATCGTGATGAATATCGATCATGATGAGGTGATGCGCCGCGTCGCCGCGATTTCCCCGGCGCTGGCGGAAAATGCGCGCGCCTGCGATGCGGCCCGCAAACTGGTTCCCGAAAGCATGCGACTGGTGGTCGATGCCGGGCTGTTCAAGATCCTTCAGCCCCGTCGCGTCGGCGGTTACGAACTCCCGATGCGCACCGCGGCCGAAGCGGTGAGCGCGACTTCGCAAGCGTGCCCGTCGAGTGGATGGGTGCTGATGGTGATGGGCGCGCATCATTGGGTCGTCGGCTGCCTTCCCGAGCGCGGCCAGGACGATGTTTTCGGCGGCGGTCGCGATGGCCTCGTCGCGGGGACGCTCTCATGGCAGGGAACCGCCGAGCCGGCCGAGGGCGGCTATCGCGTCAATGGGCGCTGGCAGTTCTGCAGCGGCGTCGATCACTCGGAGTGGGTGATGCTCGGATGCGCCGATCCGAAAACGCACGGCCCCGGCGTGCATCTGGTGGTGCCGCGCGCCGAAATCGAGGTCGATGACACCTGGCACGTGATGGGCCTGCAAGGAACCGGCAGCAAGGATGTCGTCGCGCACGATATCTTCGTGCCGGCGCATCGCGCGGTTGAGACGCGCGCGCTGTTCATCGGCGCGAGTCCCAACGCCTCGAAGCATGCGACCAATCTTTATCGGCTTTCCGCCGAGGCGATGCTCGCGACCTCGGGAATGAGCGCACTGGTGGGTCAGGCGAAAACGGCCTTGCAGCGATTCATCGAGCGCACGCGCGAGCGCAAGGTGATCCTGACCGGCGCGCGTAAGGCGGACCATGGACCGACGCAGGTCCGCCTCGCGGAAGCGGCCGGCGAGGTTCAGTGCGCCGATTTGCTGCTGCATAGCTCGCTGGACGCATTCGATCGGCTGGCGGCGAGCGGCGAAACCTGCGGCAACGAGTTGCGGGTGCAGGCGCGATGGAATGCCGCATACGGCGTCGAGCTATGCCGGCGCGCGGTCGAGCGGATGTACGCCGGATCGGGCGCGCATGCGGTCTATGCGCCGAGCGATCTCCAGGTCTCGTTCCGCAACATCGAGGTGGGCGCGCAGCACGCCAGCATGGATTTCGATACTTCGGCGGAGATGTACGCGCGGATGCGACTCGGCTAAATCAAATACTGAAAGCGTTTCGGCAACGAAAAGGAGCTTGCGGTGGAATACAGAAATCTCGGCAATTCCGGCTTGAAGGTCTCGGTGGTTGGCCTCGGATGCAACAACTTCGGGATGCGCATCGACACCGAGCAGACCCGCGTCGTCGTCAACAAGGCGCTCGACGAGGGCATCAACCTGTTCGATAGCGCGGACATCTATGGAAATCGCGGCGGCTCCGAAACGATGCTGGGCAAGGCGCTCGGCCCGCGGCGTCACGAGGTGATCGTCGCGAGCAAGTTCGGCATGGCGATGGGCGACGGACCGTTCATGAAGGGCGCGTCACGCCGCTACATCATGTCGGCGGTCGAGGCGAGCCTGAAACGCCTCAACACCGATTACATCGATCTGTACCAACTGCATTTCCCTGACCCCGAAACGCCGCAGGAGGAAACCCTCTGCGCGCTGAATGACCTGGTGCGGTCAGGCAAGGTTCGCTACCTGGGGTCGAGCAACTTCGCGGGATACGAGGTTGCCGATGCGGCGTGGATCTCAAAGACCAACGGATGGGCGCCGTACATCTCGGCGCAGAATCAGTACAACCTGCTCGATCGCCGGATCGAAAAGGATCTGACGCCCGCCTGCAAAAAATTCGGCGTCGGCATCCTGCCCTACTTCCCGCTCGCGAGCGGTTTTCTCACCGGCAAGTACAAGCGCGGCGAGGAGCCGTCGAAAGATACCCGCCTCGGCGCGATGGGCGCGATGGCGAGGCAGGCGCTGACTGACTCGAACTTCGCGACGCTGGATAAGTTGCAGGAGTTCTCGCGCAGCCATGGGCATTCGGTGCTGGAGCTTGCGATCGGATGGCTTGCCTCGATGCCGGCTGTCTCCAGCGTCATCTCGGGAGCCACTAAACCCGAGCAGGTCACCGCCAACGTCAAAGGCGGCGACTGGAAGCTATCGGCGGAGGAGCTTGCGGAGGTGGACAAAATCACCCGGCGCTGAAACGCGCATAAATGAGCGAGCAGGACATATAGCGATTTCTCGCGGCGAATTTTCGCGCCGCAGTTGGCGTCTAATCTCCGACGCGCGGTTCCAAACTTGCGCCTCTTCCACCTCGACCGAAAAGGAGCCGAAAATAATGCGCTACATGATTGCCTGGTTGCTGGGTGTTCCGGCCTCGATCCTCGTGATTTGGTTCGTGGTCTCGCACATTCTCTAAACCTAAATCTTCTAAACCCGAAGTCGCGGCACGGGATTCACAGCGGATCGAAAAACGCTTCGACTCTTTTCTCGAAGTGAAATTCGCGCGCCAGCCGAATCCATTTTCTGTCCATCCCGTGCAGCGGCTCCGGCAGCGCGTCGAGCGGATAAAAGCCCGCTTCGAGCGCTTCCAGCGGATTCGGCGCGATTTCGCCCCCTTCAATCTCACATTCGAATAACAGCGAATAAATGTGCCGGCTCGGCGCCGGGACCTTGAGGCTGTCGACGATGCCGATGAGGCGCGTGGGCCGCACGATGAGACCGATCTCCTCGCGTACTTCCTTCGCGACATTTTCCGCCGGCGAAATTCCCACATCGCAAAATCCGGTCGGATACCACCAGCGTCCGGTCGGCCGCTTCATCATCAGGAGTTCGTCGCGCTCGTTGAACACAATCGCGCCGACGCCCACCGCCGTGGTGACGTAGCCCTCGTAGCCGCTGATGACCGATTCGCGCCATCGCAGCCGCACCGCTTCGGCCGCATCCGCATCTGATTGGGCCAGAGTGGCGTACATTCGCGCCGCTTCCTTCAGCAGTTCCTCGTAGCGCTCGGAATCGTAGCCGTCGGGTTTGAATGCCAGCCCGGTGCGCGCGATCGCGGCGATGCGCTCGACGAAGCGCGCCAGCTCCACCATCAAATCGGTTTCCACCTTCGCCTCCTGAAGCAGGAAGCTTGAGTGTAGCATCGCGCTGCGCTTCCCTCGGCACGCGATGTCGTACTAATCCATAGGCTCGACGATTCATCGATGAGGTAACGGATGCTGGACCCTTATATCGAAGGATGGGAGCTGCGCGAGCTTTTGCGCAAGCGCGAGGTTCGCCCGCGCGAGGTCGCGGAGTTTTTCCTCGCGCGAATCGAAAAGCTGAACCCCGCGCTCGGCGCGTTCATGACCATCACGCGGGAGCGGGCGCTCGCCGATGCTGACCGGCTCGAAAAGCTCTCGCGCTCCGAGGCGGACGCGCTGCCGCTGTTCGGGGTGCCCTACTCGATCAAGGATTTGTCGTGGACCAGGGGCATCCGCACCACGATGGGATCGAAGAACTTCGAGAATTTCGTTCCGCCCACCGATGCTGAGTACGTCGCACGGATGGATCGGGCGGGCGGTATCCTGCTCGGTAAAACCTCGACGCCGGAGTTCGGCGCGCGGCCCACCACTGAGGGTGGATGCTGCCCCATCGCGCGCAATCCGTGGAACCTCGAGCATACCGCGGGAGGCTCAAGCGGCGGCTCCGCGGCCGCGAGCGCGAGCGGCATGGGCCCGCTGCATCAGGGGAGCGACGGGGGCGGCTCGATTCGGATTCCGTCGGCGTGCTGCGGCGTCTTCGGCATCAAACCCGCGCGCGGCCGCATCACCAACGCGCCGGTCCGCTCCGAAGGATGGGGCGGATGCTCCACCTCGGGACCGATCGCGCGTACGGTTCGCGACGCGGCATGGATGCTCGACGTGATGGCCGGCCCGGTCATCGGCGACGCGTACTGGGCGCCACCGCCCGCGCGCCCGTTCATCGAGGCGATTAATACGCGCCCGAAGAAATTGCGCGTCGCGACGCTATGCGAGACGGCATTCGCCGATGTCGATGCGGAAACTCTCGCGGCATTCGAATCGGCGTGTCAGACGCTGCGTTCAATGGGTCATAGCCTCGAACCGATCAAGCTCGATTTATCGGTGCTGATGGTGCCGACCAGCATCGTGGCGGTTGCGGGAATCGGATCGGTAGACGTTGACGACCCGGAGCTCATCGATCCGGTGATACAAGGAACGTGGAAAGCGGGACGCGCAACCACCGCCGCGCAGTACATCAACGCGACGACGATGATGCATAACCTGTCGCGCGATATCGTGCAGCGCCTCGCGCCGTTCGACGCGCTGCTCACGCCGACCTTGACGCGTCCGGCGGTCAAGCTCGGCACGCTGCCGGCGCAAAATCCATGGAAGACCGACAAGAACGGGAAGCCAGTGCATGACATCTATACGTGGACCGCATTCGCATTTCCGTTCAACGCGACTGGCCAGCCGGCAGTTTCGGTTCCGATGGGATTCAACAGCGCCGGCTTGCCGCTCGGACTCCAGATCGTCGGGCGTCCCAACGACGAGGCTGGGATCATCGCATTGGCGGCAGCCTACGAAGAAGCGCGGCCGTGGAAAGATAAGTTGCCGGATATGAAATGAGCGGCATCGATCCGGCAATCAGCGGGCTGTGCGCGCTGTCCCTCACGTTGATCTTCGGCGCCTCGGGGCTCATAAAGCTGCGCGATATCGAGACCTTCGAAGGCTCAGTTGCGAACTATCAGCTAGCGCCGATCTGGCTGGAGAAGCCGCTCGCATATCTGCTGCCGATCGCCGAATGTGGATCGGCCGCAGGATTGTTGCTGACCTCGACTCGCGCACTCGCCGCATCGATGCTGCTCGTCCTGCTGACGATGTTCAGCGTCGCGATCGCCATCAACCTCGCGCGAGGACGCACCAACATCGATTGCGGATGCTTCGGGCCGGCGCTGCGTCAGGAACTCAGCGGATGGCTGCTCATCCGAAACATCTTCCTGATGGTGCTTGCGATGATCGTGATTTTTCCGACGACCAGTCGCCCTATCGAATCACTCGACATTGTAACCATGCTGCTCGGCGCGCTGACTCTCGTTACGCTATACGGCAGCGCGAATTTCGCCATCGGCAATGCTCCGAAGATCCGCGCGCTGGAGACGATGTGACGCGAGCCGGAGGCGATCTGAGATGACCGAGGCGCTGCTGATCTCGCAGATCGCGCTGTGGGTCTTGCTGCTGGTGATGGCGGGATTGCAGCTCGCGCTGCTTCGCCAGATCGGAGTCATCCATGAGCGCATCGCACCGATGGGCGCTCTAACGCTCGACAAGGGGCCCAAGGAAGGCGAAAACGCGCCGCTCTTCGATCTCCTCGACATCAGGAAACGCCGGGTCAAAGTCGGTGGCGCGAACGGCAAGAGCTCGTTGATTTTCTTCCTTTCGCCGAGCTGCCCGGTCTGCAAAAAAATGCTGCCGATTCTCAAATCCAGCTCGCGCACCGAGGCGAACTGGCTCGATATCGTGCTCGCCAGCGATGGCGAGGCGGCCGAGCACGAGCGCTTCGTGACTGCGCAAGGGCTTGGCGATTTTCCCTACTTGCTGTCGCAGGAACTCGGCATGACCTACCGGGTCGGAAAACTTCCGTATGCGGTGCTGATCGATGAGGCCGGCGTGATCCGCGCCAAGGGCCTCATCAATACGCGCGAGCATCTGGAAAGCCTCATCCAGGCGAAGGAAATGGGCATCGCCTCGATCCAGGAATATCTGCATAAGCACACCGGATCTGATCCGGCGTGAGTATGCTCACTGAGAGACGCGAAGCTTGAGGCTGCTGGCCGTCTTGATGGCCCTCCTCGCGATGGGCGGAATTGCGCGCGCCAATGGCGCCGACATTTTCAACGCTAACTGCGCGATTTGCCATCAGCCAAACGGCAAAGGCATCCCTGGGATGTACCCGCCGCTGGCCGACTCGATCGGAAGTTATGTCGCGCTTCCGCAAGGCCGCGCCTACCTGATTCGCGTCGTATCGTTCGGCATGAATGGGCCGATCTCGGTGCATGG
This sequence comes from uncultured delta proteobacterium, assembly GCA_963761255.1. Lineage (GTDB taxonomy): Bacteria > Desulfobacterota > Binatia > Binatales > Binataceae > DATGKG01. The sequence continues at coordinate 908,906 of CAVXGH010000002.1, read as the reverse complement.
CCAGATTTACAACGGCATGATGCAGCCATGGCAGAAGTTCAAGGACGAAGAGATCGCCGAAGTCCTGAACTACGTGCTTACCAGCTTCAATGCGAAACTGCTGCCGAGGAATTTTTCACCATTGACGAGTGAGGAGGTGAAGAAATATCGGACGACGGCCGCGCTGGGCGACATTCGCAAGGAACGCGAGGCGCTGTTGAAAGCGATCCCGGCTCATCGCTGACGAAGGAGGATGCGTCATTCGAGCGCCGGATCATCCGCATCGCGCGCCACGATACCTACTTCTTGTCTTTCGCGGTACGGTAGTCGCCGAACTTGGAGTCGCGCTCGTTGAGCGCCTTGGTGACGCCCTCGCGCATCTTCTTCATGTACTCGCGCGACGACGGCTGATGGAAGCAGAGCGCCTGAATCTCAGTCGCCGAGCGAATCGCAGCGCGCGCTCCCATGATCTCCATCGCGCGATGCACGGTGCGCTTGTTGAGGGCCTGCAGGTCACGCGGAATCTTCGCCACGCGGCGCGCCCAGTTCAGCGTTTCTTCTTCCAGCTTATCGGCCGGGAACGCGCGATTCGCGAAGCCGTACTGCACCGCCTCGATGCCCGAGATCGAATCTCCCGTCAGCATCAATTCCATCGCGCGCCGCATCCCCATCAGCCATGGATGATAAGCGGTGTCCGGCGTCGACATCGATCGCACCGGCGGATAGCCGATCTGCGCATCTTCGGCGACATAGACCAGATCGCATGCGGTCGCGAGTTCGGTTCCTCCCGCGAGGCAGTAGCCGTGCACCTGCGCGATGACCGGCGTGGCCATGTCCCACATCTCGAACCATCCGTCCACCAGGTGTCGAGGCCAGATGCCCTCGCCCGGCGAGATGTGGCGCGGGAGCGGCTCGCCCGGAGCTTGCGAGAGGTCATAGCCGGCGCTGAAGCATTTTCCGTTGCCACGAATGATGATCGCGCCGATGTCGGGATCGACGTCGGCTTTGCGCAGCGCATCGAAGAGCTCCGCGCGCAGCCCATTGGAAAGAGCATTGCGCTTGTCGGGGCGATTGAGCGCGATGCGACGGATGCCGGCCTCGGGAGTTTCGACCTGGATAAATTTGTAGTCGCTCATGAGAGCCTCGTTTATTTCGCGGCCTGGCAGACTTTCCATGCGGCGTCGGCGAGCGCCGGAACCCGTTCTCTCATCTGGTCGAAGAGCGGGTCGTCGGCCTGGCCGAGGACGTATCGGCTATAGCTTCCTTCCATGATGATCGCGAGTTTGAAAATCGCGAACGCCTGGTAAAAAGGAAAGTCGGCCATCTTGCGGCCGGTCCTGGCCTCGTAGCGATCGAGCATCTCGCGACGGGTGAGGAACCCGGGTTCGGGAAGCATCGTGGCCATCCCGGGATTCGCGCGATCATCACCGGGGTCGGGCCAGTAACTGAGCAGCCAGCCGAGGTCGGCGAGCGGATCGCCGATTGTTGACATCTCCCAGTCAAAGACCGCGATGGGCTGAGGCGGATCCGAGGGGTTCCACATCACGTTGTCGAGTTTGTAGTCGCCATGCACGATGGTGGCGGGCGGCGATTCGGGAATCCGCGCCTGGAGCCAATCGCGCACCTGGTTCATCACCGGCAGTGGGCGCGTATGCGGAAGGGTGCGCTCGAGCTGATCGACCCAGCGCTTGAGCTGACGCGGCAGATATCCGTCGGGGCGCCCGAAGCCTTCGAGGCCGGCCGCGCGCCAGTCAACCTTTTGCAGCGCGATAAGCAAATCGATCATGCCCTCGCTCACCGCGCGCCGTCGCTCCGGCGTATTGGCGAAACTATTTCCGTCGGCGCGAATAACTTCGCCGCGCATATATTCCATCAGATAAAACGGCGCACCGATGTATTTCGGATCATCACAAGCGGCATAGACGCGAGGTACGGGCACTTCGGTCTCCTGCAACGCCTTGAGCACCCGATATTCACGCATCACATCATGCGCGGTCGGCAGCAGCGGTCCGCGCGGCGGGCGGCGCAGTGCCCAGGATTTTCCCTGGAAATGGATCAGATGCACTTCGTTGGAATGGCCGAACGAAATGTTTTCCGAGCGCAGATCGTTGGGATCGCCGAGGTCGTTGTCGCGAATGAAATTGCGAAGCCCCGCAATATCGACAGTTGCGTTGGGGCCGGTTTTTTCCGCAGTGACACTACTCATTGCCCAATTCTTCTCCGAAACCAGGTTGCGGGCCAGTCTGCCCGCCGCTGAGGTTTAACGCCCCCGCTCCGGCGCGCGCAAGCCCTGTGGTGAGTGTGTTGAAGCTCGAGAAAAGGCGAGCGAGGTAACCGGCTAGATAGCCTGGCGATGACTGAAGGCGCGCAAGCCGCCGCGTTTGCGGATCACGACGACCGCGAAAAGCACGTAGAAGACAAGCCCCATGATTCCTGCCGCCATGCGGTCGGGGGTGAGGAGACTCTTCAACGTCGCGGGAGTTTCCGGGGCCTCGGCATTCTCGAGACGCTGCTGAAGAGACGCGGCAACCGTGCGCGTGGCAGGTGCGACGCGAGTCTGATGCTGAATCAGCGGGGCGGGTTTACTCTGTTTGTTAGCGGTCGTTTTAGATTTTATGATCGTTGAAAAAAGCCCGCTCTTCGCGTTGGAAGCCGAGGCAGGAGCGGCAAAGTTTCGAAGATCGCGCAGACCCGCGGCGGCAAGCACTTCGGTTTTGCTGCGCAACGCGGCAGCTTGACTGAAAAGGCCATTCGCTAAAGGGTCGAGCGCGGATTCGGCGTTCGCTGCGAACTGATTGTCTGTATTTGCGAGCTGCGATCCGTGGATCGCGAGCCCGAGGAAAGCCAACAGACAGGCGGCAAACGTGGAGACCTTGAGCGTCTCGAAGCGCGAAGCCATCAAGGATCTGCGAAGCTGTTTGATGCTCGGCACTTCGGCTGCGACCGGAGTCTTCTTGCGAGGCTGAAGCAGGCTCGCGGGAGGAATATCCAGTTCCCATGTGACGGGCCTAGTCGGCATGGCGGGTGTCCGGACCAGTTGCCAGGCTTATGGCGCGCTCAATCAGCATCGGGATCGTGAATCTACATTCAGTAGTATTTTCAGTCAAACGCTTTAAGTCGCATATGCTGAGCCTATGCGCGCGAGGATGCGGCATCGCACGTCATGACGGATGGCCCTACCCGCTTGCGTTTACCCTTCCCGATGTTCATACCAAGTGATGCCATGGGGGCCGCGCAACCGAAAGCATTCAGCACCAGCATGACACGCGGATCCGCGTTCTTACGCCTCGCGCGGCCGCATCAATGGTCCAAGAACCTGCTCTTGCTGGCGCCGCTGATTTTCAGCCGTCATCTGTTCATTTTTCACGATGCCGCCGTTGTGGTTGCCGGTGTGATCGCGTTTTGCGCGATGGCGAGTTTCGCCTATGCCCTCAACGACATCATCGATCGCGAGGCGGACCGGCTGAATCCTGAGAAGCGCCATCGGCCGTTAGCCACCGGCGAGTTGAGCGTCGGTTCTGCCGTGCGATTCGCCATCGTTCTCGCCGCGGTAGGAGTCGCCATCAGCGTAGCTCTGGGCGGCGCGTTTTTCCTGATCGCGCTGGGCTACCTGGCGCTCCAATTCGGGTATTCGCTATGGGCGAAACAGATCGTGATCCTCGATGTGATCGCAGTCTCGGCCGGATTCGTCATCCGCGCCTATGCCGGCGGCATCGCGATCAAGGTCGATGTCTCACCGTGGCTGGTGTTCATCACATTTTCGCTCGCGCTGTTCCTGGCGCTGGCGCGGCGGCGTCACGAACTAACGATTCTCGGTGGAGGTGCCGCGGCGCATCGGGGTGCGCTGGCGCATTACAATATCCGCCTGGTCGATCAGATGCTGGCGATTCTGGCGGGGACGACGCTGGTCGGCTACATGACCTACACCGCATCGTTCGAAATCGAGGCGAAATTCGGCGCCCGCTACCATCATCTCGCGGTGCTGACGGTTCCGTATGTCGCGTTCGGAATCCTGCGCTATCTGTATCTCGTCGATCAGCAAAACGAAGGAGGCGACCCCACCCGCCTGCTGCTCGAGGACCGCCCGCTTCTCATCTGCATGGCGCTTTGGATCGGGACGGAGATCGCCCTGCTGTATTTCTAGAAAAGTCCGGACCGAGAGTTCAGTAATTCGGCAGCACGCCGGTCGGATGGCCGCTGAGTCCCATCACTGCGAAGGGATTGCGGCCGAAGGGACTCTGACCAATCGATCCGAGTCCACCGAGAGTGGCCTGAACTTGAACCGAGACCTCATTGGGATTGTATGAATTGGTGATGCCGACGTCGAAGGCCCAGCAATCGCACGGCGACTTGAATCGAATACCGTACTGCGTGGACAGCATCCTCGACGCGGCGAGATCATAGTTGGGCCCGAAATAAACCCCCATCCGATCGAGAATGTCGTAGTAGGTTCGCAAAGCAAAAAACTGGCTGGCATTGCGCGAGGTGCCGACGAACTCCACCGTGTTTGCGCTTCGCACATAATTATACGAAACCTGCAGGAACGAGCCGGTCAACGCCTTGCCCATATAGAGCGACTGTGAATTGTCCTTGTTCCAGGGCGGCTGCAGATTCATTTGGGCGCTGGCCAGACTGATGCCCGGGTTGTTGCGAGGATCGAATGCGAACTGCGATCCGAATGACACCAACGAAGTCGGGAACAAGGTAAATCTGCCTTCGATGTCGGACAGCGCGACCTGGTTGGGTTGGACCGCGTATTCGGTATCGTAGGCCTGCATCAAGGAGAACGAGATCAGTTCGCGCGTCGTTTCCCCGTTGGCGTTATGGGTCTCCGCGGTATTCGTGGTGTCGTAAACGCCCTCGTTTTCGGCGGTATTTTCGATACCCGCCCCCTGACCCGCATCTGCCGCGCGCACCGCGCCGGTTTCGGCCTCGCTATTTTCGGGAACCTCGGTTGTGTTCGCCGCGGAATTCATCTTGGCGTAGAGCCGCGAGGTGAAGCCGTAAACAATCAGCGATCGAGCGTTAATCCGATCGCGTTCATCGAACAGCGGGACCCCGCTTTGCGAAATATCAGGCACATAGTTGTAGTCAACGAACGGTTCGATGGTGTGCTTCAGCTTATCGATGTACTTCCAGTCGACGTTGTAAATCCGCTCCAGTTCGGTAGAAACCCCGGTCTGGATGAAGGGAATCACTCGCGTGTTGAATCCCTGATTACCGAGCACTCCGGATTCGAGAAAATTATTGTAGGTGAGGATCTGGGTGGTACCCTTGGGACCGACCGGCGCCGGTGACCCGACTGGAATCACGTTCAGATCGTGCCCGAAGGCCTCGTAGACGTTGCCGTACATTCCCACCGTCGCGAAGCCGTTGACATAATCACCGAGTCGCCATGGCACCGTGACGCGAGGATTCATGCTCAGGCGCCCGCCGCTCAGACCGCGCTGACGCCAGAAGTTGGTCGCGTCGATATCGTAATCGGCATACGCGAGGTTGCCAAAAAGTTCGCGGCGGCCGTCGACCCACAGGTCCGGCAATTGCTGCAATGCGAACGGTTGAGCCTGGATGAGATCCTGATGCCAGGTGCCCTGAAGTTGCGCGAACCCATCATCAAACTCGTCGAGGAGGCCCAGATGCGACTGGGCGTCGCGCAGCGAGCCGAAGTTGTTCCCATAGCCGCGCGAGAGCGTCCACACATCCATCTCGCGCAGATAGAGATCGTCGCTCACTGTGTTGCCGTCGCCATATAACGTCAGGTCCGGGGTCACATGCTGCCGCATCATGCCAATGATCCCGAACCGATTGACCGGGATGTTGGGGTCGGCAATCTGGGTATCGACGATGTCGTTCTGGCGGTTGCTGTCCGAGCGGATCGATTCGTTGTAGTACGCGGCGTTGACCCAGAAATAATCGTCGATGCCGTTGGTCAGGCGATACTCGCCGAGTCCGCCGATCCGTTGGTTCGTTTCGACGTCAAAGGCGGCGGTCGCATCCGAGCTTTTGTTAATCGCGAAATAGTACGGCTGCAGATATTGGAATCCGCGCAGTCCGGATTGTCCTTCGCGTCCACTGAGGAAGCCACTATGGCGACTCGTGTCGGCCGGAAATTCCGCATAGGGCAGCGGGATTACCGGGTAACCGAGCACCGAGAAGGTCGCGTTCTTCGCGTAGCCACTCCCGCCAAGATGGATATCCATCTTGTCCGCGCGGAGGCTCCAGTCCGGCGTGCCGGGTTCACATCCGCAGGTGGTGAAAAATCCCTTCAGCACGGTGTAGTTCTGCCCCGCGACCTTGCGGATGCGCTTCCCTTCGAGATGATAGGTATTGCGCTTGGCGAGAATCTTCGCGTTCTCCAGTTCCAGGGTTTCCGTCTCGAGGTTGATATCGCCCTGCGTCGCCCACATTTCGAGTTCGGGGTCGATCAGATGAACGTGTCCCACCGCATGCGCGGTATGGGCCCGGCGCATCACCGTGATCTGATCGGCCTTGAGCACGGTGCCGCCCTGCGTCATGACGGCATTGCCGATGACGGTGAACGAATCATTCTTCGAATCGTAAATCGATTTGTCGCCGGTGATATCGACCGGCCCCTGATGCTGCGCGACGACTTCGGGAGGAAGCCGGGATTCCTTGCTGCTAGCGGCTGACGAAAACGATGCGTTGGCAAGTAGTGCCAAGCTTAAAAGCGCAGTCCAGAAGGTTTTATTTGCCGGCTTCAGGAAAGAGACTTCTTCGGCCCTCGCGAGCCAGAAAGTATTGGTAAATTTCGCCGATAAGATACACGGAACCGGTAGCTAGTACCACGTCTCCCGGCGCCGTCTCTTCCATTACCATCTCGATTGCGCGCATCGGATCGCGCTCGACCCGATTCGGAACCCCATAATGCGAAAATACCGGCGCCAGATTTTCCGGCTCCAACGGCCGTTTCGGCTTCGCCATCGTCAGGGTCACGTCGCGCACCCGCGGCGCCAGCATCGCCGCCATCTGCTCCCAGGTCTTGGTCTCCTGGCACCCGAAGATGAGCCGCGGCTTCACATCGGTTCCGAGCTCAACCGCGACGGTATCGAGCAAGGCCTGGATGCTCAGCTCGTTGTGCGCGCAATCGAGCACCACCAGAGGCAGACGCGAGACGATATCGAAGCGGCCCGGCCAATACACCGATTTGAGGCCGTACCGAATCGCCTCCTCGTCGATGTTCCATCCAAGCGCGCGCATTGCCTCGAGCGCGGCAATCGCAATCGCAGCATTCTCATGCTGAAACGGTCCCGCCAGCGAAAGCTCAACATCTTTCATGTTGAGCGCGAGGCCCTGGTAATCGATCCGATGCTCCGGGGAGTGCGACTGGAAGCTGAAATCGCGATCCATCAGACGCGACGGACTGTGCCGCTGCGCCGCCATCGAGGTGAGGACCTCGCGCGCCTCGGGGTCGCGCGCGCCGATCACGACCGGAATGTCAGGCTTGATGATGCCGCCCTTTTCGGCCGCAATCGAAGGAATCGTGTAGCCGAGATATTCCATGTGATCGAAACCGATCGGCGTGATCACGCTAAGAAACGGATGCACCACGTTGGTCGAGTCGAGCCGCCCTCCCAGCCCGGTTTCGATGACGGCGACATCGACATTTTCATCGGCAAAATATTGGAACATCAGCGCGACGGTGAATTCAAAAAACGTCAGCGCGAGGCCGGCATCCTCGTAGATGGCGCGCAGCTTCTCGATGTAATCGAGCATCCGGCGCGAGGAGATCTCGGCGCCATCGACGCGCGTGCGCTCCGACAGGTTGACCAGATGCGGCTTGGTGTAGAGGCCGACGCGCAGACCGGCGGCGCGCAAGCAGCTATCGAGCATCGCGGACACGGAGCCTTTACCCTTGGTGCCGGCGATATGAACGGCGCGCAATCGCAGATGAGGGTTGCCGATGAGCGCGAGCGCATTCTCCATGCGTTCGAGCTTGTAGATTTCCCCTCGCGCTTCGAGCGAATAGAGCCAGTTGAGGGTTTCAGCGAGCCGCTCCATAGGCGAGCGATTTTACCCGCTGGAAGGTGGAATCAAAAGGGAGATTGGCTCCGCCTGCGCAAGGCTCCGATCCATCTAAGGATTTAGCGCCTCGCTGATTTCTCGCGGCCGGCGCGCGATCGCCTGCAGATAGGCGGCTGCCGGCGCATCGGGTTGCCGCCGACCCTGTTCCCAATTTTTTAATGTCGGGAGCGGAATCCGATACTTGATGGCGAATTCACTTTGTGACATATGCAGTTTGCGCCGGATCGCTCGCACGTTGGGTATCTCCAGCACATGAATCCGCGCCGCGGTCCTTTTGCGTTCCGCGTGTGCGCAGGCCTCGCCCATGCTCTTCGTCAGTTCCCGGCTAAACTTGTTCATCCGTTTTTCCGTTCCGTAGCGCTGCGATTTGCCCGCTTAATCCTTGTTGCAAATTCCCGCAACGCCTTTTTCGCCTCCGGCGAAATATCGTCGCGCACCGGTTTGGCATACACCATCAGCAAGTAAATTGGTGACTCTCGATCGTAGAAGAAATAAATGACCCGCGTGCCGCCACGCTTGCCGCCCCCTGCCTTCCCCACCTGACCTTCCGAATCCCACCGGTGTCGGGAATTACATCACCAGCTTCGGGATTTCGTGCGATGTAATCAATGAAGTCCTGTCGCTCCTCTTCGGTCCAGACACTCTCCACTTGTCGAATGAAGCTCTGCGTTTCGGCGACCGTGACCAGTTCAGTCAACACCGCGATACTATACGCCATTGGCGTCCAGCGTCAATCTGAGATTGATCTCACTTCAGCGTGAACGGGACGCGCACCTCCAGCGACACCCGCACCGGATTGCCACCATCGTCGCGCGCAGGCGTGAAGCTCCATTGATGGACCGCCTCGATGGCCGCCTGATCCAGCATCGGAACCGAATCCACCACCTCGATGTCGTCCTCGACCTTGCCCGAGGTATCGACAATGACCATCAACGTCACGCGACCCTCGATTTTCTTCGCGCGCGCTTCCGGTGGATAGACCGGCACCACGTAGGTTTCGATTTCCGGCGGATGCGCGACCAGGTCGGCGGACACAGGCTTGTCTTCATCCTGATCCGATTCGGCGGGAGGGGGCAACGCGCTGCCCGAGGCAGCCGCATCGGGAGCAACCTGAATGTCCGGCGAGGGCGCGGTCGTCGGCTCATCCGGAGGCTTCGCTTCGAGCTCCACATGAGTATGCACCCCCGGCGGATCCTTGGTGGTCGTCTGGCCTGGAGCCATCGAGGCGGTCAATGCCAGCGCCAGCGCAACGGCCAGAAATTTTGCAAGGCGATCCGCTAAGGCCATCGTAGAAAAAGATACCAAGCGCGCGCCGCGATGACGATTATCGGGGATTTGTGAATATCCCGCCGACTCTGCAAATATCTTTTCCGATACAGGCAGTCAGTCACCTCGGAGGATAACCGCATGAGTGCCATCGCATCCACGCGCTATGGAAAAGTCGAAGGCGAAGAGCAAGTCCGGTCTCGCCATCTTCAAGGGAATCCCGTTCGCGGCGCCGCCGACCGGCGCGCGTCGATGGCTCCCGCCCGAAAAGCCCGCGTCATGGACCGGCACCCGCGAGGCGCGACGCTTCGGCGGCGTCGCTCCGCAGAATCCGCTGCTGCTCAGCGCGCTGGCCGCGATGGTCATCGACGATCCGCAATCGGAGGACTGCCTCTATCTCAATGTGTGGACGCCCGCCGTCGACAACAAGAAGCGTCCGGTGATGGTATGGATTCATGGCGGCGCGTTCGAAATCGGCTCGGGCTCGCAGGCGCTCTACAACGGCTCGACCCTCGCGCGACGTGGCGATGTGGTCGTCGTACGCGTCAACTATCGGCTCGGGCCGCTGGGCTTCCTGCGCCTCGCCGATCTCACCAATGGAAAAATTCCCGCAGGCGGCAACGAAGGCATCCTCGATCAAATCGCGGCGCTCGAATGGGTGCGCGACAACATCGCGGAGTTCGGCGGCGATCCCGCCAACGTCACCATCTTCGGCGAATCCGCCGGAGGAATGAGCGTCGGCACGCTGCTCGCCGCGCCCGCCGCGCGAGGCTTGTTCCATAAGGCGATTCCGCAAAGCGGCGCATGTCACACCGGCGCGCCGCGCGAACGCGCCAATCGCAACGCCGAGCGCATCATGGCGAAGCTGGGAGCCTCGAGTGCCGATGCGATGCGCGCGCTGACTCCCGAGCAATTGCTGAAAGGCACGCTGATGCCGGATGGCAAAACCCCCGACCCGGAATTCGGCATGGCCTATCAGCCCGTCATCGATGGCACCATGATGCCGCGCGCGTCGATCGAGATGGTGACCGATGGCGCATCCTCGGATATTGCGATCATGGTCGGCTCGACGCTCGATGAATGGAAACTGTTCGCGCCGATGGATCGCGGCATCGGAAAACTCGATCGCGCGGGCCTCGCCGCGCGGCTCAGCGCGGCGAATGACGCCGGAGGCCGCCGACGCGCTCATCGGCGACTACGAAAAAGCGCGCGCCTCGCGCGGAGCATCGACCACGCCGCCGGAGCTTTTCAATGCGCTCGAAACCGACCGCATCTTTCGCATCCCGGCGTGCGCCTCGCCGAGGTGCATGCGAAGCGACGAGGCCGAATTCATCAATACCTCTTCACCTGGCCGTCGCCCGCCGCGGGAGGGATGCTCGGTTCGTGTCATGCGCTGGAACTCGGCTTCGTGTTCGGCACCAATGACATCCCCGGGCATGCCGCAATTCGCCGGCACCGGTCCGGTCGTCGAGCGCCTCGCGACCGAAATGCAGGATGCGTGGCTGGCGTTCGCGCGCACCGGCGATCCGAGTTGCGCAAGCCTCGGCGCATGGCCGCAGTATGATGCGTCGCGTCGCGCCACGATGATCCTGGGCGAGAAGAGCGGCGCGCAAGACGCGCCCTACGAGGGTGAGCGTCGCGCGTGGGATGCGATCCCGAGCCAACATCCTCGGCTCGCTGTGAGGTTTTGGGATCATGCGGCCGCGACGATATCGCACGCGGGCAATATCGGTGGAAAACGGACCGCGATCGCGGAGAAGGACCTGGTTTCTTTTGTCGATGTTGGTACCGTGTGAACCGTCTTCAGCCATCCACGATGGCAAAACTGGTAGGGGGCGTTCGGGAACGCCCCGTTAGAATCTTCAGATCGCCTTGGTCCTCATCGGGATCCCGCCGGCGGTTCGGATTGTCTCGGATGCCGGCAATATCGGTGGAAAACGGACCGCGATCGTAGAGAAGGACCGCGGTGCGGATGGCGGATTTTAACGGGGCGTTCCCGAACGCCCCCTACGGTTCCGAGGCGGTGCCGTTTCCCGATTCCGCGTGGTAAGCGGAGCAGCGTCGATCGGTTTCGAGGTGGTGCGGACAGGCGGTGGGAACGGTCGTCGGCCATCCACGATGGCAAAACTGGTAGGGGGCGTTCGGGAACGCCCCGTTAGAATCTTCAGATCGCTTTGGTCCCTATCATCCACCCCGGCGGATTGGTTGTCCTGAATGCAGATTAGAATGCGTTGTGCCGGTCCATCGCGAATGTGGATTCGCCGTGTCGTTACGGTTTGAACGCCGCGATCGCGGAGAAGGACCGCTGCGCGGATGGCGGATTTTAACGGGGCGTTCCCGAACGCCCCCTATGGTTCCGAGGCGGTGCCGTTTCCCCACCCGAATGGCGAGCGTGGCGTCGATCGGTTTCGAGGTTGTGCTAACAGTTTCGAGAACCTGGTTTCTTTTTGTCGATGTTGGTACCGGGTGAACCGTCTTCAGCCATCCACGATGGCAAAAATGGTAGGGGGCGTTCGGGAACGCCCCGTTAGAATCTTCAGATCGCTTCGGTCCTCATCGGGATCCCGCCCGGCGGTTCGGATTGTCTCGGATGCCGGCAATATCGGTGGAAAACCGCCGCGATCGTAGAGAAGGACCGCGGTGCGGATGGCGGATTTTAACGGGGCGTTCCCGAACGCCCCCTACGGTTCCGAGGCGGTGCCGTTTCGCGATGCTGGTGATAAGCGTGGCACTGTCGGTTTCGAGGTTGTGCTGGCCGCGAGAACCTGGTTGCGATGTGGTACCGGGTGACGTCAGCCATCCACGATGGCAAAACTGGTAGGGGGCGTTCGGGAACGCCCCGTTAGAATCTTCAGATCGCCTTGGTCCTCATCGGGATCCCGCCGGCGGTTCGGATTGTCTCGGATGCCGGCAATATCGGTGGAAAACGGCCGCGATCGTAGAGAAGGACCGCGGCGCGGATGGCGGATTTTAACGGGGCGTTCCCGAACGCCCCCTACGGTTCCGAGGCGGTGCCGTTTCCCGATCCGGTGGTAAGCGGGCAGCGTCGATCGGTTTCGAGGTGGTGCGGACAGGCGGCGGGAACCGTCGTCGGCCATCCACGATGGCAAAAATGGTAGGGGGCGTTCGGGAACGCCCCGTTAGAATCTTCAGATCGCTTCGGTCCTCATCGGATCGCGCCGCCTGGTCACTTGGCGGTGGTCAGTTTTCCTTTCTTTCCGCATACCCAGGTTATGTTGGCATCGACGGCCGCAGACGGATTGGTGCCATCGTTGGCGATCATCCGCGTATGCAACTGCGTCTCCAAGGGCTTGCCGGAACATGCGTTCGGACTCAGGAGTTGCGCTTGATTCACGTCAATCTTGAAGTCGCCCTCCGTCGGATGACGCCGGTTCAAGGTGATGTTCACCCGCACGCGCGGGGTTGAATTAGTGCCGGTTTGATAGGATTCGGCCCACTGATTCCCTCCCTTGTTCGCTTGCAGGGTTACGGGAAATTGGACCGGCCTTCCGTGCTCATCGCGAACCAATTCACCCGCACCGGCGTCCTCGCTAAGGAGTTTCTGGAACCCCAGCAGTGCGCGATGAAGTTGGATACCTTGCGGGACCGTGAATTGACCTTTGATGGTCACCTTGCCGTTGGCTTTGTTGGTGTCGACGTTGCTGGCAGTTCCGGTCAGCTCTTCGGTCGAGGCATTAATGGTTTCGGTCTGATTGCCGGGCACCATGGTTCCCGGGTCCGCGGTGATCTGCGGCGTGCCCGCCGCCAAACCTGTGTAATAGAAATTCACCGATGAATTACCCGCGGTTATTACCACGTCCTTGATGTTGTCGTTGAAGGCCCCCGTCGTGTGATCGTAGACCCCAAAAGACCCGCTGCCGGTCGTGCTTAGGGCGACTTGGAGATCGCTGCTCTGTGTCACCGCCACTGCGGTGCCGGACGAGACATCTTGCACCTGGATGGTAATCGGACCAAGCGGTGCGGAGTTGATTCCTCCGGACACTGGGGCGGTGGTAAATCCAATCTGTAAGTACGGGTTGCGCGGCTGGATACCGGCAAAATAGTTGTCAAAATCCGCGCCACACATGGTAGGCCATTGCTCTCGGTCATTACCGACGGACAAGCAGCCGCGGAGTCCTCGCTGCTGGTGAAATTCTCGATTGAGGTCGCGAATAGATAGTCAACCCCGCTGCCGCCATCATACAGACCGGTAAGCAAACTCCCGCTGCAGCAGGTTGACCGGATCGCTGTAGAAGGTTAGATCCGCGCCGAATGAGCCGGTCCCCGGGATCGAGGTCACCGCCTTCTCGCATACCCCGATGATCCCGTCATTGTCAGTCGACTGCAGCGCGATATTGATCGCATTCAGCGCCGCATCGATCGATGGGAGCCCGCTGCTGGGCCCATTGGCGACCTGGCTCAGAAAATTATCGATATCCGCCTGACTGACGCTGCCGTCCGGATTTTCGCCTGCCTGCAGCAGTTGCGTGTAAGTATTCGCGACCGTCGCGATCTAGGTCAGCGCGTTGGTTACCGAACTGCTCGAGAGCGCCTCGACGCAGGTCTGGGTCTGGATGGCGTTTTGAATATCGGTGAGCTGCGCGGAAATAGTGTCCAACGTTGTTGATCGCCGCGAGCTGGCTCTCCACGTCGGTCTCATACGCGGCCTCAGAGTTGAGGCCGATCGAAGTCATTCCATAGCCGATTAGATTGACCGAGAGTCCACCTGTGACGGACTCGACCAGAGCTGCTGAAATGGCGGATTCCTGCGCGCTAGCCTGGTGGCCAGGCAAGAACAGCGCGGCAACCATCAGCGCTACTGAGAAATAGAAACCTCGAACCTTCAAGTCACTGCCCCCCGATGAATTGAGTTTGCCTGGCGTGGCGCGTGCATTATGACGTATCGAGCACGCGCAGGCTGGTTATGAATCTAAATCCGCCTCATGATCTACTTATTTAGGCTATAGCGCGCATTCAAGTGATGGCAACCGTTCTTCTCAACGCAAAGTCAAGGACGAGTTCTCTGAGTGAGGTGGGAAAAATGGATGCGTTGGCCCTCGGTCTACTCGCTTGTCTCAGATCGCCGATATTTTCTGCTTTGCATCGGTGGCGATCTTTTCGTGCTCCGATCGCCTCCAGCGAGACCCGAAAGCCTCGTTGGCAGGCCGCATCGACAGCCGTGAAACCGGAGGCAGGTTGGGGAAATTTTCTTACATGAGTTGCCCCGGCTCCAATTAAATGTCACAAAGGATAGTTCGGGCGGGGTCGTAGTTCAGCCCGGTTAGAACGCCGGCCTGTCACGTCGGAAGTCGTGGGTTCAAATCCCATCGGCCCCGCCAAAAATTGTATATCGGCCGACGGATTTCCCTCCTGACGGAAATCCGTTGTGCAAACGGGTGAAAACGAGTTGAGACTCACACATCAGACCAAGAGCATCTCGCGCGAAAGTGCGCTGCGCGACCGGCGTTGGATGGTAATCGACGCCGATGGGCGTTCGCTGGGACGCGTGGCGACTCGCGCCGCTTCCATCCTGGCGGGCAAGAATCGCCCCGACTACACGCCGCATGAGGACACCGGCGACTTCGTCGTCGTCATCAACGCCGCCAAGGTGAAGCTGACCGGCAAGAAGCTTGAGGAAAAGGTGTACTATCGACACACCACCTTTCCGGGTGGCATTCGCACTACTACGGCTGGCAAGATTCTCGAATCGAAGAAGCCGCAGCAACTGGTGGAAATCGCAGTGCGCGGAATGCTGCCGAAGAATCGCCTCGGGCGGCGGCTGTTCACCAAGCTGAAGGTTTACGCAGGCGCGGAGCATCCCCATACGGCGCAAAAGCCGCAGGCCGTGGAGCATAAGATCAACTAAAATGGCAGAGAAAAAAAACATCATTTGGGCAACTGGCCGTCGCAAAACCGCGGTCGCGCGGGTTCGTTTGTTCCCCGGCGCGGGCACCGTAACGGTCAATGAGCGCGCGCTGGAGAACTATTTCCCTCGCGATACCGCACGCATGAAGGTAATGGAGCCGTTTGAAGTCACCGAGACCAAGGGCAACTACGATGTCCTCGCCAGCGTGCATGGCGGGGGCTCCTCGGCCCAGGCCGATGCGGTTCGCCATGGCATCTCGCGCGCGCTAGTGGCGGCATCCGAGGCGCTGCGCGGTGCGTTGCGCAAAGCCGGCCTTCTGACCCGCGATCCTCGCGAGGTCGAGCGCAAGAAGTACGGGCATCATAAGGCGCGCAAACGGCCCCAGTACTCGAAGCGCTAGATTCGCACCTCACGCTTTTCTCTTGGCCCGCTCCCATCGCGAGATGGTGCGGGCCGTTTTTTATTTGCGCAACAAATCGTGAATTGTCGAACCGGGTAGGCCTCAGACGACTAGGATCTGACGGATGGCGTCCATCAACGCCAAAAGGAGTAAAACGATGAAGTTTGTGTGCCTCGTTTATTTCGATCCTCAGGCATTTGCTGCTCTGTCACCCAGCGAGAAAGCGACTATCGGCCACGATTCGATGGCATATGACAAGGAGCTCGATAGAAGCGGTCACTATATTGTCGCCGAGGCCCTGGATCCCGTGAGCGCCGCCCGCACGGTGCAAGTTCGGCGCGGCAGGAACAAAATAACTGACGGTCCGTTCGCCGAGACCAAGGAACATCTGGGCGGCTTCATCCTCATTAAGGCGGCGAACATGGACGAGGCGGTCGATATCGCCACAAGAATCCCGCTCGCCCAACTCGGCACCATCGAGGTCAGGCCGGTGATGACGTTCGACGAGCAGCCCTAGAACTCCCAAGCTTGCAGTAGGCAACGGTTTCTGTTTGACTTTCGTTCGCCCCCATCTCCGTTAGCCATTTGGAACCAAGGATGATTCATGCGTGGGATATTTAATCCGCGAGACGCGACCAGACTGACACTGGTATTGGCATTTGCCGTCATCCTGTTTCCCATGACATTTGCATCTCGCGGTTTCGCGCAAACCGTCGCCGGTACCATCTCGAGCGCATCGGGTAGTGTTCAGATGCAGCGCGGTGGCGCTTCTACACCCGTAACCTCAGGAACGGCGGTGGATGTGGGAGATCGCGTGGTCACTGGTGCTGGAGGGCATGCCGTCATAACGCTGACCGATGGAAGCCAGCTCGAGCTTGGCGAATCGAGCAACCTCGTTATCGACAATCACGTATTGGCGTCGACGGGTGCGCGCGCGGCGACGCAGGTGAGTCTCTTCGGAGGGGTGCTGCGCTCTGTCGTCAATGCCACCGGAGGTCCTCCGAACTTCGAAGTTCATACACCTAACGCCGTCGCGGCGGTGCGCGGAACCAGGTTCGATACTGTCTACATCGAAGGTGAAGCGAGACCTACCTTCGGCGATTGCCGTAAGTTTACCGACGTTGTGGTTTATGAAGGTCTGGTGAGCGTCCACAATCCCGGCGCCACCTCCGGCGAGGATATCCCCGCTGGCTACGAAGTCAGTGTGCCATGCAACCTGACCCCGATGCTCCCCGGTCCCATCGGCATGACCGGTGCGCATTCAAACATCGGCACCGTGGTCGGCGGCGTTCCGCCCCCGGCCTGCCCCGTATGCCCGGCTTGTGCGACCACCACCGTCCATATGCCGACACCGCCCCCACCGCCGCATTGATGCCTGCTTTAGCTAGGGATAGAACTGCATTTGATTAATTCGACGAGAAACCTCCTTGCGAAGGCCCTCCTCATCGTCCTTGCCATGGCTATGTTGATTGGCGCGCTACCCGGCTCCTCCCGCGCGCAATACAGCTTCGACGATATCTACCCGGATTTCTGGAAAGTCCCCGAGCATGGCCAATTTTCGGTGTTGGGCTTCCTCGGCGGCTATGGCAGCGATAAATACGGCAGCGGTCAGGAGGGCTTCCAATTCGAGCAAAGCCTTAATCGCTATGTCGGCGCGTTCGGCCGCGTAACCGGCTACCAGCTCTGGATCGGTCAAGGATTCGACTCGCCGCTGGAACCCGGAACCGGCCATCGCGCGAGACTCAATTTCGGCCGCTTTCAAGGCGGGCTCGACTTCAACTTCTGGCCCGGCACTCACTTCTACCTTTCCGCCGGCCACGATGTTGGCGATAGCGACGCCCCCGTCATCGAGGGCGACCTCTCGAATTGGTGGTTCCTCCATAGCTTGCATCCGCTGAACTTCTCCGTCAGCAGCATCCATAATTGGCAAAACGGCGTCACCAGCACCGAGGTCGATTTCCAAATCATTTTGAAGAGCACCGAAAAGTTCCTCTTCATGGCAGGCGGCGGCGGCGCGTTCTACATGGGCGGTTTCATCCACGGCACTGACGGACAGGGCGGCCCCGACCTCAGCATCTATTACCGGCCCTGGCAGCTCGGCCTCAGCGGGCAGGCCGGCTATGGCTCGGCGCATCAATACGGCCAGCTTACGATGTTCAAGTCACTCGACTTCACCGAATGATGCTCGATTAGCGCGTCCCCCGGCCTCGCGCTATGCTGCTGGCGATCGCGTTATGCCCGCCAACACGTCACCGACGCTGCGCAAATCGCGCACCACTCAAGTAACGCGAACCGGCAAGCCTTCCGGCTCGCAGAAGTCCAAGTTCTCGACCCGCACCTTCCTGCTCGGACTCGCGGTCGTCATCACGATGGGGACGCTGAACTATTACAAGGTCTTCAGCCGTTTCGAGTTCACCGTTTCCGACCTGCGGATGTACTGGCACCCCTCGAAGAAGACCAGCGGCGCCATCGCGATCGCCGCCATCGACGATAAAAGCATCGCGGAGATTGGCCAGTGGCCCTTCCGGCGCAGCGTGATGGCGGAGTTCGAGCGCGCACTGACTGATTACAAGGCCGCGGTGATCGGCTACGACGTGCTGTTCAGCGAGCCGGATAATTTCGATGTCGCGCGCACCGCGCTGGTCGACCGCCTGGAAAAGTCCGGTACTCCCAAAGCCACCGCCGAACAGTTACTCGGCGAGAGCAACGACCAGGCTTTCGCCAACGCGATCAAGGCGCAGGGCGCCACCATCCTTGGCTATTCGCTGGGCACCCTTGATGCTAACGGGCGCACCAAGGGCAAAATCGAGCAGGGCTTTACCACCGATATGATTCTCCCCGCTCCGCTCTCCTACAATCTGGCAAAGATTCCGCCTGGAATGATGCGCGAACTGTACGGCTCGAAGTGGTATCGGCCGCCGCTCCCGATTCTTAATCAGGCCGCGCACAGCACCGGTTTTGTGTCGATCGATTCCGATGCCGACGGAGTCATCCGCGCGCAAATCATGGTCGCGCGTTTTCACGACGGCAATCGTGTCCCGCTCTCGCTAGCGGTGCTGAAGGCCCTTGCCGGGGACGCCAATCTGATTCTCAATTTCGGCACCCTCGGCGAGCAGAAGGTCGCCATCCAGAGTCCCAATGCCGCGATCGAATTTCCCATCAACGAACATGGCCAGATGCTGGTAGACTTCCGTGGCCCCGAAGACACCTTCCCGCATATCTCCTTCACCGACATCCTCAATAAGCGCGTTCCCGCCGCCGACCTGCAGGGCAAGGTGATCCTGGTCGGGATGACGGCGCGCGGCGAGGGCGATCGCTTCAACACTCCCATGGGTGGAGATTTTCCCGGCGTCGAGATTCACGCCAATGCCATCGACAACATCATCCAGAATGATGTCATCGTGCGCAGCGCCGATGACAAGGTCGAGCGCGTCATCGGGCTTTTGCTCGGCTTGTTGATGATCGTCGCGGCCGCCTTCTTGTCGGCCAATCTGGCCGCGATGGCGGCGGTCGTCCTCGGCGGTTCGTACATCCTGATAGCGCAGCATCTGCTGTGGGACGACCATCAATTGATTGGCATCGTGTACCCGCTCGCGATGCTCGCCGCGACCTATGTGGTCACCGCCGGATTCCGTTACTACGAGGAAACCAAGGAAAAGCGCTACCTGCGCCATGCCTTCGAGCACTACCTGCATCCCAGCGTCATTTCCTCGGTGCTCTCCAATCCCGAGGGCTTAAGGCTCGGCGGTCAACGGCGCGTGCTCACGGTGCTGTTTGCCGACATCGTGAACTACACGATGCTGTCCGAGAGCATGCAGGCCGACCCCGCCGCGCTGGTCACGATGCTGAACGAATATATGACCACCATGACTGATCGCATCCTCGACAGCGGCGGCGTCGTCGACAAGATTCGCGGCGACAGCATCATGGCGTTTTGGGGCGCGCCCAACGACATGCCCAATCACGCGCAGGTCGCGATCGATCAGGCGCTCGGGATGCTGGTGGAGCTGAAAAAACTCAACGACACCGATCCGCGTTTCAAGACCTTCGACATCGGCATCGGCATCGCGACCGGCGAGGTAATCGTCGGCAACTTCGGGGGCGCGCGCCGCTTCGACTATTCCGTCATCGGCGACACGGTAAATCTCGCCTCGCGCCTGGAAGGATTAACCCGCAAATTCGGCACGCACTTGCTGGTCAGCCGCGACACGATGCAAAGCGCCGCCGATGCCAGCTATATCAAGCGCGAGATCGGCCAGGTCCGCGTTAAAGGCAAACAGGATGCGGTCGCGGTGGTCGAAGTCGTCGCGCAGGCCAACGATGGCGTCGATCCGCACTTTTATGATCGCTTCGCGCTTCTCAAACAGCTCTTGCAGGAAGGTAAGGCTGATGAGGCGCGCGACGAACTGGACCGGCTTAAGAATGATCATCCGAACGACGGGGTCATCGGCATGTATGCCGAACGCTTTGCGACGCTCGAGGAACTTCCTCGCGAGATGCTGTTCGAATTCGACACCAAATGACCGAGCGACGTCGTCGTTCGGTCATCCTGAGCGCCGCGCGAAGGATCTCAGGGGCACGCTGCGTTCATCCTGAGCGTCGCGCGAAAAGATCTCGGGGGCCACAATGCGTTCATCCTGGGCGTTGCGCGAAGGATATTCGTCCCTCCCCTCTCCCGATGGGGCGCGAAGCCGCCGAGGCGGAGCGCACCCGAGACCGAGGCGAAGTTAAAGAAGTTGGTCGCGATTATCGTAGCCTCGTGAAGGACCTTATTCAGCGCGTCCTCACGGGATTATGGAATTCTTCCTCCGGATCTTCGACCTTCCTGTTAATTGCGCTTGGCGAATCCGCGGTTGAATCTTCGACGGCCTGGGTTCTTAATCGAACCGTATCGTCAAAATTCACGATAAGTGATTCCGGCTGCGCCATCGCATCAGATGGAGGCGCTTCGCGCGATCCAGATTCCACGGGTCGTTCGCGAACGACCCCTACCACACAATAGAAGACACCGTAACTCCCGAGCCGCGATCAATGAAAACCAAAGTCATGATCGAACTGGTAGGAGCGGTGGTTGGCTACTTCGTGATCGGACACATCGCTCGGAGGATGTTCGGCCATCAGGTGATGACACCGACGGTGCTGGTTTCGATGATCATCGGAATCGTGATCAGCAATTGCTATGCATATTCCCGGCAGGCCCGCCGCCGCGCCTCCCGCTTTTCTGACTAAGCAGCCGCCCTGATGCGGGCTCTTCCGTCAAAGAAAATGCGACCGATGGTCCAGCTCGTCTCCAGCGCGCCGCCGATGGATCCGGCTCCATCCCTCCCCCCTTCAGGGGAGGTTGGTCGCGATTTATCGCGACCTGACGGGGGATCTTGCTCAGCGCGTCCTCGCGCGACTGTGGAATTCTGCTTTCCTCGCGCAGCGCTACCGACCTCCACGGCCCAGCCTAGTTAGCCATCCGCTTGTCACGAATCGCCGCGAAGATTTCGCCGGTCGAAAGGAATACGCGAACCAGCTGCGCCAGCTCCCTCGGGTCGCGCTCGGACTTTGCCTTCACCAAAGCGCCCATGGCGAAGCGATGGAGGCTGAGAACAGCCTTCACGATCTGCGGCGTGCCGGATAGATCGATGCCACGATCCATGTAGCCGAGCAGCTCGATGCAGCGCTCGAGGCGCGCTTCGGCCTCGCGCTCGCTACTCACCTTGTAGAATTGCAGCGCTTCGTCGGTCCATCGAGCGAGCCGCGAGTAAAGTTCCTCATAGGCCGATTCGCCATCGAGACTGACGTGCTGAAACTGTGCATATGCGTTTGCCATTAATTTCTCCGAGTTAGTTCAAACGCTAGGTGGACATTGTAAGAGTGGGACTGGAACTGGAGCTGCTGGAACTCGAGTTAGACCCGTTAGAGCTAATCGCGTCGAACAACTGCGAAATGCTTTGATAGCCTGCCACCGTAGCCTGGATGCTTGCGTACTGGGCCTGCAGTTGAGCGGTGTAGTTTGTAAGGTCGTTGTTCATTTCAGTGATCTTGGTATTCATATCGCTCGCTTCCGAGTTATATGATGCCGTCTCGCTGGCTATCAGTCCGGTGTCGGGTGTGACTATCTGAGACACCATCGGGCTGAGCGCGGAATTAAGTGCCGTGATCGACTGATTGACCGCGGTAGGATCGCTATTGGCCTCCTGCTGGTAGGTCGCCTGATTGAAAACTAGGTCACCGGTATTTTGATCGACGGTGATTCCCAGGGTCGAAAGATTAAGCGTGCCGAGTTGCGACTGGAGGTTGAACATCATCGATCGCAGACCACCATCGCCGGCCAGCGCGGGAGCGGTTTCCTGCGGAACCGCCTGGGTGGTCTGCACGATATCGCCGATTGCGGTGTTGTAGGCGCTGACAAAGGCGTTGATGTTGTTGCCCTCGGTGGTCAGGTCCGGAGCGACCGTGACATTGGAGCCGCTACCCGTATTGTTCAATTGAAGGGTCAGTCCGGAAACCGCGTTGCTCACGGTATTGGTTTGCGAAACCACAATCTGATTCCCGACCTGGACCGTTGCATTTTGCGCGCTGCTCACGTTCGGCACGAAAGCCGCCACCGCGAAGCTGTCGCCGGTGTTCAGCGTTCCGCTTCCGAGCGAGACAGTTAGCCCATCGGCGACCGCGGTCGGTCCCGAGGCATTGGCAGGAATATTCAGCGTACCGCTTTCGCCCGAATCGGAAGTCCAATTGAGCGTGATCGGATCGGTGCCGATAGTTCCACCCGATACCACCGAGAACTCATATCCCTGCGATAGGCTACCGGTGTAGGTACCGCCGATAGTAGGAGCCGCAGTGCCGGTAACCGAACTCGTGTCAGTGGGTCCGATCGCAACATCGGCAAAGTCAGGCGCAGTGCCTCCGCTAAGACTGCTCGACACGCTGAAAGCCGCATCGGTACCGGTGGAATTAGCAGTTAGCGCCAGCCGATAGGGTGCGCCAGGTGCACCGGTGTCCACCACCTGCGCGGTAACACCAATATTGGGAGTGGCGTTAATAGCGTTGGCCAATCCGCTGAGTGTGTCGTCGGTGGAATCGATGGTGACCATCGTCGGTGATTGGCCGGCAACGGTAATCGAGATCGTGCCATCGCCTACCCCGGCGCTGTCGCTGGTAAAGCCCTGCGACGCGACGCTCTGCGCCTGTGCCAGCGAGGACACGTTCACGCTGTAGGTTCCATTGATCGGCGCGCCGTCAATGCTAGCGCTAAATGGAGCGCCTGCCGAGACCGTCGCGCCCACCGGGGGAATCGTTACACTAGTGTTCAGCGCAGTGAGGGCGTTTTGAAGCGCGGTGAAATCGCTGCTGATCGTTCCCAGCGTGCTGATCGCGGTGTTGACGCCAACCAATTGATTCTCTTCCGCGGTGATCGGGACCTGCGCCGCCGCCGTCTCCGAAGTGAGTATCGAGTTGAAATCGATTCCGGTGAAATTCGAGAAGGTAATCCCGCTCGTCGCGCTCGTGCTCGACATACAAGACCTCGCTTAGCTAAGCATTCGACGTGCCACTTTCTAACTGTTCCACAACGGGTCAGCCGGCGCGGAGGCGTTAACCTCCGCGCCGGCTTGGACCAGGTCCAGAGGCCTACTGGAACAGCGCGAGGAGCTGCTGAGGAGTCTGGTCAGCCTGCTTCAGAACCTGGACCCCGGCCTGCTGCAGAACCGTCTGCTTGCTGAAGGTCGCGTAGGTCTCCGCGATGTTGGCATCCTGAATGTTCGACAACGCCGAGGTCAGGTTGGCGGAAGTCGATTGGAGGTTCTGCCCGATGGCGGTGAGCTGCTGCTCTGATGCACCAAGACCACCGCGGTCACCGGCAACCGTCGCGAGGGCGGCCGTTACCTTGGTCAAAGCCGCTTGCGCACCGGCCTGCGTCGTCAGCGCGGTACCATTGATCGCGAGGGTTGTGGTGTCGGCCTTCGCGATGGTGACGCTCAGCTGATCGTTCGCGGTGTTGGTCGCGCCAACCTGGAAGGTCGTCGCCGCGCCGGAGAACAACGAGATACCGTTGAACTGGCTGCCATTGGCGATCTGGTTGATGGAGCTCAGCACTCCCTGATACTGACCGTCGATCGCGGTCAACTGCGCGCCGTTATACGATCCGTCGGCAGCCTCGGTGGCGAGCTGCTGCGCGGTCTGCAGCAGGTTGCCGATGTTGGACAGCGCGCCGTCAGCGGTCTGCAGATACGATGATGCGTTGTTGGTGTTGGAGCTGGCCTGGCCGAGCGCGCCGAGCAAGCCCTGGGTTTCCATCGAAATCGACAGTCCTGCCGGGTCATCCTCGGCGGACACGATGCGCTTGCCACTGGAGAGCTGCGAGATCGACTGTTGCAGCGAGGTCTGATTGTTGGTCAGAGCGTTGGAAGCGGTAAGTGCTCCGATGTTGGTGATTAAACTGAGTGACATTTCCTTTCCCCTTTTCTCCTTTCGGAGCGAGCATCTATTGATGCTGTTTTAGTAAGCCGTTGTTTCGTAACCAGCTTCTATTAAACAAACTGCGCCAGTGGCCGTTTCCACTCTCGTCCGCCGCGACGTTTGGGAAGCATTTCTTCCTGCCTTCAAACCAACGCAGGGATAGAACTTTTCGGCTGTACCAAGATGCTTCCATCCGTGTCGTATTGAGGCGTAGGTGTCGCGCGCTGATCTCATAGTGAGACTTGTAAGAATCGTCTTCGTGTGAATTTCAGTCTGAACGCGCATCTTAAGGATGCGCGGAACCGGCGCAGAGGTGATGCCCCTGCGCCGGCTCGGGAACCGCGCTGCCCGGGCTATTGGAACAGTGCGAGAAGTTGCGTTGGGGTCTGATCGGCCTGCTTGAGGACTTGCACCCCAGCCTGTTGCAAAACGGTCTGCTTGGTGAAGGTGGCATAGGTCGACGCGATGTTGGCATCCTGGATCGTCGATAATGCCTGGGTCAGATTCGCCGACGTCGATTGCAAGTTTTGTCCAATCGCGGTGAGCTGCTGCTCGGATGCGCCTACGGCGCCACGATCGCCCGCGACGGTCGCCAATGCGGCGGTGACCTTGGTCAGTGCCGCTTGCGCATTCGCCTGGGTGGTCAGCGAGGTACCGTTGATTGCCAGCGTGGTGGTATCGGCCTTGTTAATCGTGATGCTCAACTGATCGTTGGCGGTATTGGTGGCGCCCACCTGGAACGTCGTAGCGGCGCCGGTAAACAACGAGATGCCGTTGAATTGACTACCGTTAGCGATTTGATTGATCGAATTCAGGATGCCCTGATACTGAGCGTCGACCGCGGTTAACTGCGCGACGTTATAACTTCCGTCGGCTCCCTCGGTAGCGAGCTGCTGCGCGTTGGCGAGCAGATTGCCGATGTTGGACAGCGCGCCGTCCGCGGTCTGCAGATACGATGATGCATTGTTGGTATTGGAGCCGGCCTGACCGAGCGCGCCGAGCAGCCCCTGGGTCTCCATCGCAATGGAGAGCCCGGCCGGATCGTCTTCCGCGGTCACGATGCGTTTGCCGCTGGACAGTTGCGCGATCGACTGTTGCAGGCTGGTTTGGTTGTTGGTCAACGCGTTGGACGCGATGAGCGAGCCAATGTTAGTGACTAGACTAAGAGACATAGCAAGTTCCCTTTGCTTCTCTTTCGAAGCGCGCATCTAACGATGCGATGTATTGGGTAGCCGATGGTTTCCCGTCACCAGCTACTTGTCTGCAAACTGCCCCGCGCTCCGATCGCGGAGGCGTCGAGGCCCGTGGTTAGGAAGCGTCTTTCCCCATCTCCGCGGAAACGCGGTTATGGCGGCGGATGAACGTCGCAAGCTGACCCGATTTCGTCCGAGCTCGGGACACCGTGGGCCGCAAGCGACTGGCTGTCCGTGATGCGAAGCGCACCAACTCGCTGGGGGACAGCGAAGATACCTTTCCTACGCAGATGGCATTTCTCTTGCTGATACTCGCCTTCGTATGCCGAAAGAAGGTCTCATCGCACTCGCCGAAAGCTATGGGCTGGAGCGCAATGAACTGCGTCAGCTGAAAGTTCTGGCCGAGAGCTTTTTCGACAAACTGCGCGAGGATCTCCTCGGATACGTAGGGCGGTCGCTGCGGATGGTCGACCTGGCGCAAAGCACTTTAAGCTTCCTCGAGTTCTCGACCGATGAGATTGCGGCATGCCATCTCATGTTCCTCGGCTTCACCGATCAGAACATCGCAGTCGTGCGCCTTGATGACGACCTGGCTCGCGCCTTGATCGATTGCATGCTCGGCGGCGGCAACGCCAAGCCCGAGGCTCCCGAACGCAAGATGACGGCAGTCGAAGAACGCGTTATCGCCAATACTATCGGAGCGGCAATCGTGCGCACCGCACAGCGCGTGCTCGGCCCGATGCTCCACGACAGCATCAACCTGCGCATGTTGCGAATTGAACATCGCTCGGTGCTGGTGGCCGATACCTTCGCACCAGCGGAACAACTGGTTACCGCGCGGGTTCGATGCGACGCCGGCCCCAGGGGCGGGTTCATCGAACTGGGACTGCCTTTCTCGCTCATCTATAGGATGCGAGGGACCCTCACCCCGGTACGGCCTCAGCTTGCGACGGTCACCGATAGTGAACATAAGGCCAGGACCTTCCTCGGCGATGCGTCGATGGAGCTGGCGGCGGTTTTAGGCAGGCTGAGCATGCCGCTCAGCGGCATTCGCGCGCTCGCGCCGGGCTCCATCCTGATGCTGCAGAAGACGGAGCGCGGGCTGCCCAACATCGAGCTTAGATCCGGAGACCAGTCTCTGTTCAGCGGCATGATTGTCGAACAGGACGGCTGGTATCGATTTGTCATTGACAAGATTGGAGGAAACGATGAGCGAACAAACCCAGATGGCGCCGACGCCTGAGGAAGGCGCTGCCGCTATACCCGCATCCGCGATTAACCCCGGCAAGAGCGAACAGATTTTTCAGACCAGCAGCAAACTCGCCACGGTACGACCTCGCGACGACGGCAAAGCCAACACCACCGTCGAGTTCGGCGTGCTGCGCCAGGTTCCGATGACGGTGCAGGTCGAAGTCGGCCGCACCAGCATGACCCTGGGCGAAGTCCTCGATGAACTCGAGGTCGGTTCGAGTCTGCGTCTCGATCGGCATGCCGGTGACCCGGTCGAGGTCTACATCAACGGCGCGCTTGTTCGCTCGCGCGGAAGTGGTGGTGCTCCAGGATCAGATCGGTGCACGCATCATCGAGCTGGTCGATCCGGCGCAGAGCTCGCGTCCTTCGGGTCTTCGATAAGACATGGAAGCTATAACCTCCGCCGCCAATGAGTCCCTGCGCGCTTCACGTCAGACGGCGCGGGTGTGCCTGGGTCCCAACGCGCCGGCCGAGATGGCCGACTTCATCGCGCGCGCGGGAATCGAGGTGCTGCCCTTCGCCAACAAGCATCGCGCGACGATCTATGTCGATTTCGTCGGGGCGCGTCCTTCCGGCGTCGAGGTCGTAAGCATCGATCTTCTGGTCAAGGGATCGCGCGCGCCGCGCAACACCGCCGACCTCGCGACCGAGCAATGGCAAACCGCCGCCTGCATGGTGATTTCCCAGGCGCTGCGGCTCAAGCCGCTCCTGCTCACGGTCGACCCCGCGATGCTCGGTGCAATGCGTAGCGCGATGGGTGTGGCGGCGAGCCAGGTGCCGGTCATCCTCAGCGGCGAGATCGGATGCGGCAAGTACAGCATCGCGCGGATCATTCACAGCGCGAGCCGATGCAATGGACCCTTGCACAGTATCAGTTGTGCGAGCCTGCAGGATGTCGATGTCGATAACCTCATCGGCACCCTGCCGGCTTCCGAGGGCCATGGCGGCTCGGTGCTGTTCCTCGACGAGATTGCCGAGCTGACCGATCCCGCGCAGCTCAAGCTGTTGCAGATACTCCAGACACTCGAACGCACGCCCCTGTTAGAGGAACGCGAGCACGGAGCCCCGATGCGATTCGTCGCAGCGACCAACCGCGCACTCGCCACCGTGGTCGAGCGCGGCGATTTTCGACGCGAGCTGTTCTGGCGGCTCAATGTTTTCAGCCTCGCCATTCCGCCGCTGCGCCAGCGCGCGGGCGACGTCGCGATCCTGGCGAAACTTTTTTTGCGCCGCGCCAATCCGCGTCGCATGTTCACTCCGATGGCGCTGCGCGTGATGGGCTCTTATGCGTTCCCCGGCAATGTCATGGAACTCGAAAATCTCGTCACCCGGCTCGCGATCGCTCCGCTTGGAACCGGCAACAGCCTGATCGATGTGCCCGATGTCCGCCGCCACCTCATGGTGCTCCCGACTGAGGGTGAGCAGCCGGTCAGCGGATGGAAAAGCAGCCGCGAAGAAGCGCGCCGCGCGATGATCCTCAAGACCATTGCCGCGGCGGGCGGCAACCGCGCCGAAGCGGCACGCCGGCTCGGCATCACTACCCGCGCGTTGCAGTACCACATCACCAAGGCGGGACTCTCGCGCCCGTCAGTTCGGGCGAAATCCTCCGCAGGAAGAGCCGATGCCGCGATCTTCCAGGCTCCAACACCGATGCATGATCACTCGACGCCGCTGGACTTTCAGGCCAACGTTCTCGACACCGGAGTGGTGGCGTCATGATCGAAGAAGACGATCATCCAGCACACCCCGACGAACGATGGCTGGTGTCATACGCGGACTTCATCACGCTGCTGTTCGCGCTGTTCGTGCTGCTCTATGCGCTTTCGAACTCCAGCAAGGCCAAGGCGGCGGCGGGCATGAACTCGGTCGCTAAAGCCGTTGGGATGCGCCCCACCTATGGTTCCGGAGGAATCCGTCCGGGGATGGCGCAATCGCCGGGGGGACTGGTCGGCGCGACTCAGCTCGCCGCCGCCAAGGCGCGCATCGCCGCGGCGATCGCGCAGTATCCCAACTCCGGCCTTTCGATGACCATCGATTCGCGCGGGCTGGTGATCTCGCTTTCGGCCGCCAAGTTTTTTCCCAGCGGCGAGGACCAAATCACTCCCGAGCAGCTCCCGGTGCTGGACGCGTTGGTGAAAACGATGGCGTCGCTACCCAACAACTTTCAGATCGACGGCTTCACCGATTCAGTGCCTATCATCACCGCGCGCTTTCACGACAATTGGGATCTCAGCGCGGCGCGCGCGTCCAGCGTCCTGCGCTACTCGCTGGCGCATAGTTCGATCGCGCCGGAGCGCCTGGCGATCGCCGGATATGGCCCGTATCACGCAGTCGGCGACAACGCGACCGAGGAAGGCCGCGCGCTTAATCGCAGAGTCGAGGTCATCGTGAAACCCGAGGAGCCCAAGGCGCCATGATTTCCAAAGTTGTAGCGCCATCCGGGCAGGCTCCCCGCAAGTATGAGTTATGGCGGCCGATCATCCAGCCGCAACGCCGCCTGGTCTTCGAGCGCATCCACAACCGGATTGCCGAAGCATGGTCGCATTCGATGCGCGGCTATCTGTCAGGTGACAAGCGTTTTGAATTCGAGGCCATGGGGTTCGAGGTCTTTCGCGACTTCAACAGCGATCAGGCCGAGGACGCCCAGGTCGTCGTGTTTGCGATCGAGCAGGCCCAGGTGAGCGGCTTCCTGATGCTGACCAATACGGTCGCGCGTACCCTGGTCGATACGCGGCTTGGGATCAAACCGTCGCCGAAACCGGCTCCCGATCAAGTTCCCGATCAGGCTCCGAAGATGACCTTCACCCGCATCGAGATGGGCGTGGTGCGCGAGGCGATTCGCTCGATGCTCGCGCGCCTGAGCGAGACCTACATGGAAGTTGGCCTCGGGCAAATCGGCGCGGTCCGCGATTGCGAGCGGCTGGGCGACACGCTCATGTTCGCACCCGAAGATTACCTGGCCGTGCTGCGCTTTCGCATCGGCGCCGCTGCCGATGGATTGCGCGTTACCGTCGCGCTTAGCAGCAATGCCATCAATGCCGTCCACGAAGGCCAGCATGTCGCGGTGGTCAAACAGGCCAGCGACCTCGAGCGCATCGCGGGGCAGTTGCCGCTCAAAGTCGATGTGGTGCTGGGTGCGTGGAAGACCTCGATTCGCGAACTCAGGCAGTTGCGCGTGGGCGATCAGATCGTGCTCCCCGATGGCGAAGATGGATGGCTCGCGGCGGGCGAGGTTCGCCTCCGCAACGGCAAGATCCAATTCGCGGGCGGCAGGACCAGCGTCGAGATCAAACGGAGCGCGCGCCACCGATGACACCGGTAAACCTAACTCTCGACGCCGAGGTCATGGTGGCGGCGGTGATTTCACGCACCGAAATTCCCGCCGTCGATATCGCGGGGCTCGCACCCGGCGATGTGCTGGAAACCGAGCCGGAAGTCGGCAATCCAACCATCGTACGGCTTACGATCGGAACTGCCACTGTCGCGCTCGCCTCGATCGCTAAGGTCGAGGGCCGCTTGATCGCCACTATCATCAGCAACCAGCGTCCGGATGAATCCGGACCAAAGGACAACACATGGAAGGTCAGGAAACTCAATCAGCCGACGGACTGAATCGCGCTTCGCTGCTCGCGATGACGCTCGACAAGCCGGTGCTCGCGAGCGTGCTCAAGTTTCTCTCGCCGAAGGAATTGACGCGCCTGATGGGTGGCTACGAGGCGGTCATCACGGCGGGCAAACCGCAAGGATCGCAAATGGCCTCGGTCGGCAAGATTTTTCTCTCCTCCGAGCCGTCCGCCTCCGCGTCGACGTTCAAGGATGCGCTGGTGATGGCCTACGGCGAAGACAACGCCGACCAGATCCTTCGTCACGATCAGTGGCGCACGATTTCCGAGCGCGTAAAGCCTGACACCTTCGCCTCGGTCCTCCGCGAGGAGCGGCCCGAGGCGGTCGCCATGGCGCTTTCGCAGTTGCCGCCGCGTTTCGCCGCCGACGTGCTCGCGCGTCTGCCGGAGGAGCTCCGCGCCGAAGCGGTCGACAATCTGGCGTATGCCGAATCCGCGCCGCGCAGCGCGCTCGACGCTATCCTGCGTGCGGTCGAAGAAAGCTTCAGCGGCAAGGCCGGCTCGGAGGAAGGCAATCAGAAAGCCGGAGCGAAGCGCGCCGCCGCGATGCTCAACCAGCTCGACTCCGACAGCGCCAGCGCTATCGTCACGCACATCCGCAACCGCGACGAGAAACGCGCCTCCGCCATCGAAGACGAAATGTTCCACTTCGCCGATCTGCTGACCCTCGACAATCGCTCGTTGCAATCCGTGCTCGCCGAGGTCCGCCCCGAGCGCATTGCCCTCGCGCTCAAAGGCATCACCGACGACGAGAAAACCATGGTGTTCGCCGCGCTACCCGAGCAGGTCCGCGTGGTGGTCGATTCGGAAATGTCCGAGAGCGGTCGCGTTCCCGCGCGCGAGGTAAAAGCCGCGCGGCGCGAGCTCACCGAGATGGCCATCAACCTCGATCGCCAGGGCAAGATTCATATCCATGGCGAGGAAGAGTCACTCGACTGATGCGCGTTGGTTTTCATCGCATCACCCTCTTGCTGCTCGCGGTCGCAATGTCATTGGGTATCGCCGCGAAAGCATCCGCAGTCGAGAGCGATCCCTATGTCGCGGCGGCCAACCAAGCCGGGGTGCCGCTCGAAGTCCTGGTTGCCGTTGCAGGCGCCGAGAGTGGATACCATCCGTGGGCGCTCGACATCGAAGGACGGCAGGTCTTCTGTAAATCGCGCGCCGAGGCCGAAGCCGTGCTGGCCAATACGGCGACCACCAACGTTGATATCGGCGTGATGCAAATCAACTGGCGCTTCTGGGGGCCGCGCCTGGGAGTCGCGAAGAATGACCTCCTGGACCCGCGCATCAATCTGCTGATGGGCGCGAAGATCCTGCACGACAGCCTCAGCCGCGACGGCTCGATGTGGCGGCGCATCAGCAACTATCATTCAGGTGCGACGCACGAGCGCGATCGATACAACCAGCAAGTCTACGCGGCTTACACGCGCTACCTGCGCGGCGAGGTCCACTGAGATGAAGCTATGAGGCGTCCGGCGGCAACATCATCTTGCCGGCGTGAAATTCCTTCGCCACCGCGTCGATGAAGCCGTGACGAATCGGCCATTCCAGCCGGCTATCGCGCCAATGGATACGTCCATCGGGGCCTTCGAATTCATCCGCGATGCCCTTGGTCTTCGCGACCGCTTTGGTGAGGCGTTGTCGATCGGTGCGGCAGGCGGGAACTTCGCGCATCCGCGTCATCCACGCATCGAGGCGCGGATATTCCCCGAACCCGATTCCAGTGACGAGTGCCAATGGTACATGACAGACCGCCGCGAAGTCGGCCATGCTGAGATCGCCGCAGAAGAAATTCCGCTCGCCGAGCTCGCGCTCAAGGATTTCGAACAGCGTGCGAAACTCGGCAACGGCCGCATCTTTCATCGCGGGATTGCCGCGCAGCTCGCCGAAGAAATATCCGAACGTGACCGCGTCGAAGCTGCGATCGCAGAGGTCATCGAACTTGCGCATCCGCGCGCGCTCGTACGGATGGCGCGGGAAGAGCGGCGGAGTCGGAAATGCATCTTCGAGGTACTCGCCGATGATGGTGGAATCTGCGATTACGCTGCCATCGTCAAGCACCAGCGTCGGTACTTCGGCGCGCTCATTCACACAGCGAAGATCTTCGTTGCGATCGAGGGAGTAGCAGCGCTCGATCGGTTCATAGGCGATGCTCTTGTAGTCGAGCATCATCTGAACCTTGCGCGCGTAGGGACTGGTCGCAAAGGTAAACAGTTTCATGTGGCGCCTCCGTGGCCGATTCAGGAGCTATGACGCGGCCTCACCGATAGTGTCTCACTGTTTCGCTTGGCAATGATGACACATGACTATTTAATGCCGTCGTGACCGATCACTGACATCGGCGCGCGTAACTGTCAAAGCTCCTCGGCACAGTACCTGACCGCGTTCCTGACACTCGCGTTTTCGTACGTTCGTCGCGATCAGCGACATCGATGAGATGCCTCATCACGGGACGCAAGGAAAACCCGCTTCCTCGAAGTCTCAGGAATGAAGGGCGGAATTAGCGGCTGGTAAGTTTACCCCCGTTCTGGCGCGACAGTTGCTCTCTCCTCTCTGCATGGAAATCCTGCGTCCCGAACAACAGGTAATGCAGGCCGCGCTCCAAGTGCGCTCGGCACGCGCGGAACTGCTGGCGGGCAACGTCGCCAATGCTGACACACCCGGTTACGTTGCGCGCGACCTGAAGTTCGACGCCGCGATGGACCAGGCGATCGACGCCGGCAGCAGCCAGGACGCCCCAGTGTCCTCCAGCGACGCCATCGTAAAACCCGAAAATCTCCGCTTCGACAGCAACGACGTCGACGTTAACCAGCAGTTGGCGAAGTCCTATGAGAACTCGCTCAGCTACGTCGCCACCCTCAAGCTCTACGGCGATTCGATGAACCGCATCACCACCGCGACCAGCAGCAACTGAGGAACATCATGTCAGTCGAAGGAATCATCGGAATCGCAAACAGCGCGCTGACGGCCCAGTCCCAGCGCATCACGCTTATCGCGCAGAACCTCGCCAATGCCGATTCGGTCAATTCGCCCGAAGGCGGCCCCTACCAACGCCGTATCGCGGTCTTCGAGCCGCAACAGGTGGGCGAAGGCGCCAGCGCGGGCACCGGAGTGAAGGTCGCGGCGGTGGTGAAGGATAACGCGCCGCCGCATGAAGTCTTCGATCCTTCGAATCCCTTCGCCGATGCTAACGGGGTGGTCAAGGAGCCCAACGTAAATCCGGTTTTCGAAATGGTCGACATGATGCAGGCGACGCGCTCCTACCAGGCCAATCTGTCGGTCATCCAGAGCGCGAACACCAGCGCGATGAAAACCCTGGACCTTTTGAAGTGACCAACGAAGCAAGCCGATGAACACCATCGTACCCAGCCAGGGCATTCCGGACCTAGCGCCCATCACGCCGCAGAGTGCGACCACCGCACCGCAGCAGGGCGGCTTCTCGCAGGTCCTCGAGCAGGTCAGCAACGTGCTGGAAAATGCCGACCAGATGGCGGCCGGCTATGCGCAGGGCAAAGTCGGACTGACCGACGCGGTACTCGCCTCGCAGAAGGCCGATACCACTTTTTCGCTCACGATGGCGATCCGCAACAAAGCGCTCGCCGCCTACCAGGAGATCATGAATCTGTCCGTCTGAGGCCCTGATCGATGAAGCAACTGCAACAATACTTCAATCAGGCGCTTAAGCTGATTAACGATTTTCGCGCCGCTAACCGTCAGATGTTCAATCTGATTGTCGGCACCGTCGGCATTGCGGCTGTGCTCGGCGCCGCGCTCTATTTCATCAATCCCGGCGCGCCGGTGGTGCTGGTCGCAAACCTGAATCCCGCAGACCGCACCGCGCTGGCGCTGCGCCTGCGCCGCCACGACATCAAGTTCACTCTCGGCCCCGATTCGATCACGGTCGGCTCGCGCGACGTAAACCAGGCGCGCGCCCTGCTGCAATCGAGCCCCGGCTTTTCCGGCGGCTCGGAAGACTTCACCCTGTTCGACCGCTCGACCATGGGCCAGAGCGACTTCGATGAACAAGTGAACTACCAGCGCTCACTGCAAGGCGAGCTCGAACGCACCATCATGGATATCCACGGCATCGACAGCGCCCGGGTGATGCTCGCGATGGGTCGCCCATCGCCCTTCGCCTTGGGGCCTTCAGAAGCCGAGCGGGCCTCGGTGATGCTGACCACGGCGCCCGGCGCGAGCATCGACGCCGCGATGGCCGCGGCAATCGCGCATCTGGTCGCGACCTCGGTGCGCGGGCTGGAACTAGACAGCATCACCGTGACCGGCAATGACGGCGCGGTGCTTTATCCGCCGCAGAAGAATGACGGCGAGCTCGGCGAGGCGATGCGCCTGCGCAACGACTTCGAGCACCGGCTCGAAGGCAAAGTCTCGACGCTGCTCAGCCGCATCATGGGCGAGAATCGATATGCGGTTCAGATCGCCGTCGATGTCGATGCCTCGCACGTCACCAGCAACGAAACCCAATACGGCAAGGGCGATACCACGGTCTTAAGCGAGGAGCATTCGCAGACTCCGGCCGGCACCAGCTCGGGCGGAGTGCCGGGACTGACCTCCAATCTTCCGATCGCCAATCCGAACCCGAAGGCAGCATCGGCACCGTCGCCAAAAGCCAGCGCCGAGGCGAGCCCCGCGGCGGAAGCAACCACCGCTAACACTCCGGTGAGCACCGAATCGCAGAGTCAGAACGCCGACATGGCGCGCAAGGACATCGTCAACTACAAACCCTCGATCCGCGAAGTGAACAGTGTCGACGCGCCGGTCCGGATCAAGCGCATCACGGTAGCGGCGGT
Organism: uncultured delta proteobacterium; assembly: GCA_963761255.1. Taxonomy (GTDB): domain Bacteria; phylum Desulfobacterota; class Binatia; order Binatales; family Binataceae; genus DATGKG01. The sequence continues at coordinate 874,029 of CAVXGH010000002.1, read as the reverse complement.
CCTCGACGGCACCTACGACCATGGGGTTTTCAAACCGCTCGATGAGGCGCGTTTGAAAGCAATCAAAGGACTCGTCGCGGCGGCCGTCGGAGCCGATCTCGAGCGCGGCGACTCGGTCGACATCCAGAGTTCAGCGCTCTCGCAGCCGTATGTGGCGCCGATTCCGAATCCTATCGATACGCTCCGTTCGTTTATCGCCGACCCGATTCATCTGTACGAAACCGCCGGGGTCGTGCTGCTGCTCTTCATCGCGATGGTGTGGATGCTGAAGCGCTCGCTCTCGCGCCGCTCCGCTCGCAAGCGCGCTATCGCCGAGGCAAAAGAGGCCGCGGCGCAAGCGGTCGAAGCGCCGGCTCCGGTCGAGGCTCCGCCGCCCGCGCCGAAAGAGCGCGAGTCCGACTTCGAAGAGATTCGCAAACGCGTCAATGAAGAAGTCGAGCGCAATCCTGAAGCCGCGGCCGAGATCCTGCGCCGCTGGCTCGCGGAGGGAACCACCACCGGCAACGGTGCGGCCGCTCCCGCCGCGGAACCGAGTCATTGATGAATCCTCCCGCGGCTAAAAGCTTCGCCTTCCCGGCGCGCAACCAGCTCGATGCGTTCGAGCGCCAGGCCAACCAGGCGCGCGACGCTCAACTGGAAGCGGCACTCGCCGACGCGATCGCGCGGGGTTATGCCGAAGGCCTTGGGCGGGGGCGCGAAGAGGCAAAAGCCGAGGCGCGCTCATTACTCGAAACCTCGTGCCGCGAAGGCCTCGAGCGTGGACATGCGGCGGGGCTCGCCGAAATGACCTCCGCCGCCGACGCGCTGCGGGCCGCACTCGAAGCTTTCGACCTTGATCGCGTGAAGGTCGCCACTGAAGCGGAAGCTTTTTGTGTCGAGCTTGCGGTCGCGATCGCCGAGCGGATCATCGAGACTGACAAAGCCCGCGCCGAGTTCGCTCGGCGCGCGACCAACGCCGCTTTGAAAGCGCTCGCACCGGCAGCGCCATCCGCTGTCTACCTCAATCCCGCCGATCTCAAGTGCATCGGCACCAGCATGAGCGAGCTGCCGCTTAAAGAAGACGCGACGCTGGCGCCGGGAACCTCGCGGGTCCAAGCCGGCAGGCTACTGGTCGAAAGCTCCCTGGACGAGGCCTTTGCGCAGGTGCGCGCGGCGGTCATCGAAATCAAGACCAAGCGCGCTGCCAAATCCGACAGCGTCAGGAAGCCCAAGCCGAAGAGCGATGCTGTCTAACGCCGACTATCTTGCCGCACTGCCCGAGGTGAACTTTCCGGTCTGCGGAAGGCTCACCCGCTCTGTCGGCCTGCTGCTCGAATCGACCGGACCCGATCTTCCGGTCGGCGCGCTGGTGAAAGTGCACGACCGGCACGCGGACCTCGTATGCCAGGTGGTTGGATTCCAGGACGAGCGGCTGCAAATGCTCGCCATCGAGGAAAGCCGCCAGCTCGCACCGGCGAGCCTCGTCTCGCCGCTCCATCTTACATTCAAAGTCGGCCCGTGGATTTTAGGTCGCGTGCTCGATGGCCTGGGCCGTCCGCTCGACGGCAAGCCGATTCCCAACGTCGGCGAACCGATCGAACTGGAACCGCCGCCGCTCGATCCGATGGCGCGTGGATTGACCGAAACGCAGCTCGATGTGGGCGTGCGCGCCGTCAACGGACTGATGACACTCGGCATCGGCCAGAAAATCGGCGTCTTCGCGATGCCCGGAGTCGGCAAGAGCGTGCTGCTCGGCATGATGGCGCGGGGCACTGCCGCCGACGTCAACGTTATCGCGCTGATTGGCGAGCGTGGCCGCGAGGCGCGCGAATTCGTCAACGATACGCTTGGGCCCGAAGGCCTCGCGCGGTCGGTGGTAATCGTCGTCACCAGCGACATGTCGGCACCGATGCGCATCAAGGGCGCATTCCTCGCCACCGCGATCGCTTCCTGGCTGCGCCAGCAAGGCAGCAGCGTGTTGTTCCTGATGGACAGCCTCACTCGCGTGGCGATGGCGCAGCGCGAGGTCGGATTGGCCTCGGGCGAGCCGCCCACCGCGCGCGGCTATCCGCCCTCGGTGTTCGCGGTGATTCCGAAATTGGTGGAACAGGCGGGCGTGGGCAAAAACGGCAGCGTCACCGGCATCTTCACGGTCTTGTTGCATGAAGAAAACGATCCCATCGGCGAGCTCGCGAAGTCGGTGCTCGACGGCCACATCACGCTGTCGCGCGAACTCGCGGGCCGCGGCCACTATCCCGCCATCGACGCGCTCACTTCCGTCTCGCGTGTCGCGCAGCGGATTTGCACCCCCGAGCATAGTGCCGCGCGGCGCCGTTTTGTCGAGCTCTACGCGCGATGGCGCGACGCCGAAGAGCTGATTGCGCTCGGCACTTATCATCCCGGCGCGGATCGCCGCACCGATGAGGCGGTCGCGCTGCACGAGAAACTCGAATCTTTCCTCAAGCAGGACGTGGACGAAACTGTATCGCTCGAGAAGAGCGCGCTTCAGCTCGCAGAGGCAATTTCGTGATGAAACGGGAACGGCTTCTCACCCAACTGATTCGGCTGCGTGAACTCCATCTGAAGAGTCAGTCGGCGCAGCTTAAGACGCGCGCGCACGAACTTAAAGAGGTTCGCGATCGTCAGGAAGAAGCGCGCGCCGCCGCAGCCGGCTCGTTGGACGACGTTCAATGCCTCGCCGACCTCGCGCACTTCGGGCACGTACGCATCCACACCGCGAAGCTCGCGGACCAGGTCGAAATCGAAGTGCGCGCGCTGAGCGAAAAAGTTGGCCATGCGCGCAAGCTCACCGATTCGGCACGTGATGCGCGCGACGAGCTCCGCCGCAAGCGGCTCATCGCGTCCGATCGCTCGATGGAGACCGAGGCGGAACACTTCTTCAGCTGGAAAAAGGACAACCAACGATGAGCACCGCAGTGCACGGCAAAGCTTCACTCGCGGAGATGCTGCTGGCGGACGGCGCCGCGCCCTCCAAAAGCGGCGATGACGATCAGGATAAGACCAACACCGTCGACTTCGGCGCGACCCTGATGAGCCTCATCGATCAGAACCTGGCCGGTAAGGCGGCGGGCGGCGCCAACAACGTCGCCGCGTCCTCCACCGCGCCGACCGCGAGCAAACCGGGCCACAAGCCATCGACGACTTTGGAGTCGAGCAGCGCGGAGGCCGACGAGCGGTTTTCGATACCTGTCGCGACCCCGAGCGCGGGGGCGAAATCGCGCGAGTCAGCGTCGCCGGCTGAAGTGGATGCTCATAGTAATGATGCGCGAAGCGATTCGTTCGCCGCGCGTCTCAGCAATCATGAATCGACCGACCAACCCGACGTTGCTCGAGAGCAATCAACCGTCGCGGGAGATAACCTCAAGGCCACCGGCAGCAAGGACGCGTCAACACCCGCGTCCAATGACAAATCCGCTGTTAATCCGGCGACTCAACCCGGAAGCATCGCGCCGTCCGCGCAAGCGGGCATCGCGGCGAGCATCGATGCGCCTGTGCCAGATCCGGACATTGCGCTCGATCTTAGGAAACAACCCTTCGCCGCGAAGGGTTCAGATGACGCTTCAAGCGCGGCGGTCACACAAATTACGGCGGCGAAGAATTTCGCCAAGGTCGCTAACCCTGCGCCTATCGAAGCTGACCCCGACCCAGCAACTCACGCGCCGCCTCGCGCCAATGATGCCGCGCATTCGCATGCCGAGCGCGCAACCGATGGCACGTCAACTGCTCTGTCATCGCCAAAGAGTATGACTCCCGCGGACCCGAAGAATACCCAGCAGACCTTCGCCAAACTGGCGGCCGACGCAACCTCCTCGAGCACCGGTACGGCTACAGCGCAAGCGCAGATGGAAGCCGTCGCCGGGATAGCGCCACAGGATGAGCGCACCCGAACCAATACCAAAGACACTCCGAGTCAACCCGCGGACGCCTCCAGCCTCGCCAATGACTCGACCCATACTGCCGCCGCGCAACCCGTCGCGCGAACCGCCGAGGCCGCGCCCATCCGCTTCAATCCCGAGGTATCGCCGCGCGATCCGGCCCGCACCGTAAGTATCACCGTGCAACTCGCGAGCGGGCAGACCGCGCAGGCGAGCGTGCGCGAACGCGCGGGAGCAGTGGATGTGAAGATTGTCACTCCCACTGCCGCCTCGGCGCAGCGCGTCTCGTCCGAGATGGATGGCTTGCGCCAGAACCTCGATGCGGCCGGCCTGCACCTGGGACATTCGGAAGTTTCCTATCAGCAAGGCGACGGCGGCGGACGTCAAGGCCGCGAAGGCTATCAGCCTCCGGCGCAGAACCGCGCCGCCGACGGAAAAGAAGTTTTCACCATTAATGAGGTAGTCCAATGAGCTCGATTCTGGATTCGACCACCGCGGCCGCCGCGCCGACCAATACCAACGCCGCCGCCGGCACGACACCGGCGCTGAACGCCAGCGACTTTCTGCAGATTCTGGTCGCGGAATTTCAGAACCAGGACCCCACCTCGCCCACCGATCCGACCCAGTATGCGAGTCAGATGGTGGAATTTTCCAACCTCGGACAACTGCAGTCGATCAATACCGACCTGCAGAGCAACGACAATTCTCAGAACACCCTGATGCAGGCCGCGTCGGCGTTCATCGGGAAAGAAGTGGTGGCGCCGGGCAACGTGGTGGGAGTGCAGAACGACAAGGCCACCACGATCTCCTACGCGCCGACGGCGAACGACACCTATACCGCGCAGGTCTTCAACTCCAGCGGCCTGCAGGTCGACTCAGTATCGCTGGGCAGCCTCTCCAGCGGCAGCCTGCAGACCTTCAACTGGCAACCGCCGTCATCGACCCCCGATGGCCAGTATCAAGTCAACATCGTCAACAGCAAAAACGTCGCGCTAGGCGGCCTGCTCGAGCAGGGCGTGGTGCAAAGCGTCGACCTCAACAGCACCGGCGGCGCCTCCCTGAACCTCGGTAACCTCGTCATCCCGGCCAGTAGCGTCGGCACCGTCGCGCAGCCCACGACCTAACTCGGACCAGAAGCAAAGAGGGATCATCCAATGGCAGGAAGTTCATTAACCGTTACCGAAACCGGACTGCAGGGGGTCGAAACCGCGATGCAGGCGGTGAGCGATAATCTCGCCAACGCGCAGACCACTGGGTTTCATTCGGAGTCCGCCGATTTCGCCACGCTTCTCGGCGAGTTCGTCGCCGGCAATGCGCTCGGCGGCGGCGTCACCACCACCGGCATCACCCGCGACCTCTCCGAGGGCGCTATCACGCAGACCAATTCACCCACCGACATGGCAATCCAGGGCGATGGCTATTTCGTGCTGGGCGGCTCCGCAGGCGCTTTGAGCTACACCCGCGATGGCCAGACCCAGGTCGCCGCGAACGGCACTTTGGTGGGCTTCAATGGCGACTCGGTGATGGGATATTCCGTCAATGCCGCCGGGCTCTCCTCGGGAGTGCTGGGGCCGATCATCGTTCCGCAGGGAGTGCTGGCGCCGACCGCTTCCACCAACACCTCCGCGACCGGCAACCTCAACGCCGCCAGTCCGGTCATTGGAGGAGCGATCAATCCCGCCAATCCTGCGACCTACAGCACCTCGGTCAGCGTGCAGGTGTACGACAGTCTCGGCAACTCGCACGTCCTGACCTACTATTATCAAAATTCCGGTCCAGGCGTCGCACCCGCGGCGGAAAACTGGAACTGGACCGCGACGCTCGACGGCAGCGCGGTCGGGCTAGCCAATAACAGCGGAACCGTGGGCTTCAATGCAGCGGGCGCGATCGTCAGTGGAGCGTCACCTGCGCTGCCGCTGACCGCCGCCGTCGCCGGCGCAGCCAATCTTTCACTTACGGTCAACTTCTCGGGCCTGACGCAATTCGCCGGAGGGACCGCGGTCACCGGCAGCGCCGATGGCAACGCGGTCGGACGCCCACAAGGGGTGCAGATCGGCAACAACGGCACCGTCTCGGTCTCCTACTCCAATGGGCAGACCGTGAACGTAGGCCAGGTCGCCGTCGCAACCTTTCCTTCCGAGCAAAACCTCCAGCTCGGCAACGGCGTCTTCGAGGCCACCAGCAGTTCTGGCGCGGCAACGATCTCGACCGCGGGCTCCGGCGCGGCGGGCTCGATCCAGGCCAACGCGCTGGAGAGCTCCAACGTCGATACCACCAGTCAGCTGGTAAATCTCGTAGTCCTGCAACGCAACTACCAGGCGAATGCCAAAGCGCTGCAGACCGAGGACAGCATCCTCGGCACCATCATCGGAATTCAGACCCAGTAACATCATGCCAAAGCCAATCATCATCATAGTAGCGGTGGTCGTGCTGATCGGAGGCGGCGCGGGCGGATATTACTTCTTCGCGAAGCCGAAGAAGCCCGGCGTCGCCAAACCGGTCGCACCTCCTCCGCCACCCAAGCTCGCCTATGTCGACGTCAAGGAAATGACGATGCGCCTGGCCGACGCCGGCACCGAACACTACATCAAGCTGTCGCCGGTGCTCGGAGTGCCGGAGGCCAAGTCCGACGAGATGGGCGAGAAACTTCCCGTCGTGCGTGACCGTATCGTCACCGTCGTGACCGCGTGCTCATCGGCGGATCTCGCGACCCCCGCCGGTAAGGACAAGCTCAAGAGCGATCTGATGACAGTCCTGCACAAGGATTTTCACGACGATGTAGTCGACATCTACTTCTCCGATTACCTGGTCGAATGAACCTCAAAAGCATAGTAAGCGGCAGCGCGACGATCGCCATGATGCTGGCCGCCACCACGAGGCTCGCCCTCGCGGCGCCCCATCAGATCGTCGCGCAAACCGCATCGCCGGCAGCCAACGCGGCCGACTTCGCCATCTCGATCGGCAACCGCGGCGCGGGTCCGCTGGAAATCGCCGCGCTGCTGACGCTGCTCTCGCTGGCGCCCGCGCTGCTCATCATGCTGACCTCCTTCACGCGCATCGTGATCGTGCTCTCGCTGCTGCGCCAGGCGCTGGGTCTTCAACAGACGCCACCCAACATAGTAATTACCGGGCTCGCGATGTTCCTCAGCATGATCGTGATGGCGCCGACGTGGATGAAGATTCGCGACGTCGCGCTCGATCCGTACATGGCCGGCAAGCTGCCGGTCGCCGAGGCCGCCGCGAAAGCGGAAGCGCCGCTGCGCGACTTCATGTTGCGCCAGACCCGCACCGAGGATATCGCGATGGCGCGAGGGCTGCTCGCCAAGGGCAACCTCGCGGCGACGGATGCGAATGCGCAATCGCTCCCCTTCTACGCGCTGGTGCCGGCGTTCGTCTCGAGTGAATTGACCTCGGCGTTTCGCGTCGGGTTTCTCATTTATCTGCCGTTTCTGGTCATCGACCTGATCGTCGCCGCGGTGCTGATGGCGCTTGGCATGTTCATGCTGCCGCCGACCGTGATCACCATCCCGCTTAAACTGCTGGTCTTCGTGCTGGCCTCCGGATGGCCGCTGCTGCTGGGCAATCTCGCGGGAAGTTTTTCGTAGGGACACCATCCATCATGAATTCAGCGATCGCATCGGATCTGTTTCGCAGCGCGCTGATGACGGCGGTCGAAGTGGGCACCCCGTTGCTGGGCGCGATGACGCTGGTCGCGATCATCTTCGGCGTCTTGCAGGCCGCCACCCAGGTGCAGGATGCCAGCGTTTCGTTCACCCCGAAACTCGCCGCCGCGCTGGCGGTCATCTGGCTCGGTTCGACCTGGATGACCGCGAGCGCTCGGCGGTTTCATGCACAAAGCCCTGGTCGCGATTCCGTGGATCGTCCAGCGATGAACCTCAACGTCGGCAATGATGTCGCCCTCGCCTTCGGGCTGCTATTCGCGCGCAGTGCGGGCGTGCTCGCGGCGTTGCCGATGCTGCTCGGCGTGGCGCTTCCGGTGCGCATCCGGGTAGTTCTCGCCGCGGTGATTGCCGCGGCGCTGATGCCGTTGGCGGCGGTCGCGATGCCGCCCGCCGGCGGACTCACGTCAATCACCATCATGCTGATTCGCGAGCTCGCCATCGGGTTGATGCTGTCATTCGCGGCCTCGGTCGTGGTCGGCGCGGTAATGACCGCAGGAAGCGTGATCGGCGGCAGCATGGAACTCAACAGCGGCGCCATCCTGCGCGCCGACGTGGAATCCCCAAATATTCTGTCCGATGGTTTCGGCTCGCTGGCCGCGATGTTGTTTTTCGTCGGCGGATTTCATCGCATGTTGATTGCCGCGCTGGCGCATAGCCTCAGCGTCTTTCCGCTGGGGGCGCTTCCGCTTCCCGAGCCGCGCACCATGATCGCGCTGGGCGGCCGGATGTTTGCGCTGGCGTTAGGCCTCGCATTCCCGGTGATGGTTCCGCTCTTCGTGCTCTCGATCGCGCAAGGTGTCATCGCGCGCCTCGCTCCCCAGGTGAACATTTTGACCGCGGCTCCCGCCGCGATCGTGACCGCCGGTCTGATGCTGCTGGTGCTGGATGCGACGGGCATGGGCACCGGCATGATGCGGATGTGGACCAGCGTGATGACCCAATCGATGGGATGGCTGAATGGCTGACCGCGACGAAAAGATTTTCCCGGCGCTGCCGCAGAAGCGCCAACAGGCACGCGAACAAGGCCAAATCGCGCGCTCCCGCGATCTTACTTCGGCGATTTCGTTCGCGGCCGCGATTCTGTTCCTCGCTGGCGCCACCCAAATCGTCGGCCGTTATCTTATCGGCGCATTTCGCGAGGCGATTGCCGTCTCGGGATCGCCCGACCTGTCGATTGCGATGGGACGCGCCCTGGCCTGGCCACTCGGGGTCGCCTTCATCCTCTCGGCGGTCCTGGTCGGCGCGGCGCTCGCAGGTGCCGCGGCGCAGGGCGGCATGGTTTTCACCTTCTCGAAACTTGCACCCGACATCACCCGGCTCAATCCCATAAGCTACTTCGGCCGCATCTTTTCGTCAGCCGGACTGGTCGAGCTCGCGAAGTCGGCCGTCAAGATCGTGCTCATCGCGCTGGTCGCATGGAAGACCGCGCTATGGGGGCTCAGCCTCGCGCTCGGAGCACGCGATATTTCCGAAGGTCTGTTCGCGCTCGCGTTGGCCAGCCGACGCATCATCTACATCTCGGTCACGATTGCCCTGGTCGCCGCCGCCGCCGACTACGCGCATAAGCGTTACGAACACGAAACCGAATTGCGCATGACGCGCCAGGAGTTCCTCGATCAGCTCAAGCAGGACGAGGGCAATCCGCTGGTCAAGCGCGCGATTCGCAAAGCGCAGCGCGCACGGCGCGGCAAGCGCGTCGGCGGAATTCATCAGGCGGCGACGGCGACGGTGGTGTTGACCAACCCGACCCATTACGCGGTCGCGCTGCGGTATCGGCGCGGCTTCGACCCGGCGCCACTGGTAGTCGCGAAGGGCGCGGGCGAGAACGCCCAGCGGATCAAGGAAATCGCGCGTCTGGCCGCGGTTCCGATCATGGAAAACAAGCCGCTGGCACGCGCGCTGTTCAAATCGGTTGACGTCGGGGAGCAATTGCCGCGGCAATTCTACCGCGCCATCGCCGAAGTGCTGGCCACCATCATGCGAGCGGAAGCGCGCCGCGAGAAAGAACAAGGAGTCGCATAATGGCTGCCACCGCGCCGCGCACGCAGTTCATCTCGATGTCCGAGATCGCGTTGCCCGCGACCGCGATGCTGGTGCTGGCCGGGATGGTCGCGCCGGTCGGCCCGACTTTGCTCGACGTGATGTTGTCGCTCTCGATTGCGCTCTCGATCACGGTGCTGGTGGTTTCGGCCTCCAATCGCAGTGCGCTGGATTTCTCCGCGTTCCCGACTGTTTTGCTGGTGGCGACGCTGCTGCGGTTGTCGCTTAATGTCGCATCGACCCGGCTCATCCTGCTGCATGGCGATCTCGGACCGGCCGCGGCAGGCAGCGTCATCGAGGCGTTCGGACGCGTCATCGTGGGCGACAACTATGCGATTGGAATCGTGGTGTTCATCGTCATCGCGATCATCAATTTCGCGGTGGTGACCAAGGGCGCAAGTCGCGTGGCGGAAGTCGCCGCGCGCTTCACCCTCGATGCGATGCCGGGCAAGCAGATGGCGATCGACGCCGACTTGAACTCCGGCAGTATCGGAGAAGAAGAAGCGCGCCGACGCCGCCGCGACCTCGGGCGCGAGGCGGACTTCTACGCCTCGATGGATGGTATCGGAAAGTTCGTGCGCGGCGATGCGATTGCCGCGATGATGATCATGGCGATCAACCTGATCGCGGGACTCTTCGTTGGCGTCATCCAGCATGGCCTCACCATCGTCGATGCGCTCCGGACCTATACCATCCTGACCGTCGGCGATGGCCTCGCGGCACAGATTCCCGCGCTGCTGACGTCGACCGCCGCGGGCCTCATCGTGTCGCGCACCGCCAGTGAATTCGATCTCCCCGAGACTATCGGCAAGGAGCTGATGCGCAAGCCCGGCGTGCTCTTCGGCGCGGGCGGTCTGCTCGGACTGATTGGAATTTTCCCGGGATTGCCACATCTCGCGTTTCTCAGCGATGACGGCGGGACTTTTCGCTCTCGGGATGCGCGCGCGCAAGCAACAGGCCGAAGCGGCCAAAGAGCCCGCGCTGGCGAAGCCGAAGCAGGTCGATGGCGCGGCGGCGCCGTGGCCGGACATTCTGCGCCTCGAGCTCGGCGCGGCGCTGATACCGTTCGTCAACGAACCGTGGAAGCTCGCCGAGAAGGTTCAGGCGTTGCGCCCGAAGCTGCGCGACGAACTCGGCATCACGCTGCCGGCGATTCGCATCGTCGACAATCTCGCGCTCGATCAAAATGGCTATCGAATGCTGCTGCGCGGCACGGAAGTCGCCCGTGGGCTGGTGCGCGGCACCATGAGCCTCGCGATTCCGGGACCTAAGGGCCCGGATGCCGCCGTAAAAGGAATCGAAACCACCGAACCCGCATTCGGGATGCCCGCGCTATGGGTGGGCGGCGAGCAGGTCACCAAGGCGCGCCTGTCCGGCTACACCGTGGTCGATGCGTTGACCGTGCTGGTCACCCATTTTGCCGAAGTGGTGCGCGCCAACGCCGCCGAGATCCTCACTCGCAAGGATGTCGAGGGGATGCTCGACCTGGCGCAAAAAGTCGTCCCGCGCATCGTGGAGGAACTCTCGGGGATGGGCATCCATCTAGGCTCGGTGTTCCGGGTGCTGCAACTGATTCTGGCGCAGCGGATCTCGGTACGCGATCTTCCGGTGATCCTCGAAGCGCTGGCGGCTGAAGGTTCGACCACCAAGGACCCGGCGGAACTGGCAGAGCGCATCCGTCCGCAACTGGGACGCGCGATCTGCGAGCCGCTGCGGCGTCCCGATGGCATCCTGCCGGTGCTGGTCGTTGATGCGGCGATCGAGGAGCCATTTTTTACCGCCGTCAGCCAGGACCAGAAAGCGCTCACCGACCCCGCGATAACCCGGCAGGTCGGCGAGTCGATTCGCAAGGCCACCAGCGAGGCGGCGCTCAAGATGATGGAAACCCCGGCCATCGTAGTGTCGCCGCAGATTCGCCGATTGTTCGAACGCGTCGCGCGCCGCACCTCGCGTCATGTGGTGGTGCTCGGCTCCAGCGATATTCCAGTGGGCATCGAACCCAGCATCGTTGGCAGGATCGCGTAGCGATCGATGAGAAGGATCGCATAACCGAGAACATCGATGAGAGCTTACGAAGAACCGGTCGAAGTCGTGGCCGCGCCGATACTCCCCGAGGGCGAGATCGCGCGCCTGGTCGAGGATTATCTGCCCCTGGTGCTGCATCAGGTCGATCGTGCGTGGCTCTCCCCGCGTATCGGATTGGGGCGCGAGGATCTGGTCTCCGCCGGATGCTACGGGCTGCTGCTGGCCGCGCGCCGCTTTGATCCGTCGCGCGGGGTCGGCTTCGGCGTGTTCGCGCGCTCGCATGTGCATGGCGCGTTGATGCGTGAGATTCAGATCGCGATGAAAGGTTCGGGGGTCGGCACCGATGACGTTTTAATAATCGGCAGCGACATCGAGATCGATTCGCTTCCCGATGCAACCGATAGTCACACCGCGGACAGCGCGGAGACAGCGCAGGTACGGGAGTTGCTGGAGTACCAGCTCAGCGAGCGAGAACGTCTCATTGTGACACTTTATTTTTACGAAGAGCTGACGATCGCCGAGATCGCCGAGGTGGTCAGCGAATCCGAGAGCACAGTCTCACGCGCGCTCAAAGGCGCGATCGATCGGCTGCGCGCGGTGATGAAAGACAACAAGGGGGACTCAAATTGAACGGTCTCTTTCTGGCCGCCTCCGGCGCCGCGAGCTTGCTCGACGGACTCGGAACCGCCGCTGACAATCTCGCGAACCTCAACACACCCGGCTTTCGCCGTTTCCAGAACGTTATCGAATCGGTGAACGGCAACGGCACGCCCTATCAGTATGCCGCCAGCGCGCCGCCCGCCATCGACCTGGCGCAAGGGCCGATGCAATCGACGGGCGATCCGCTGAACGTCGCCATCAGCGGGCCCGGCTTCATGACGGTCCAGACACCCAACGGGACCGCCTACACGCGCAACGGCGTCCTCCAGGTCGCGTCCGACGGAACGCTGACCGCGTCGGGATATCCGGTGTTGAACCAGACCGGCTCACCAATCAACGTCGGGCAAGGCGGCACCGTAACCATCGGCGGTGATGGCAGCGTCAACGTCAACGGTCTGCCTAGCGGGCAGATCGCGATGGCGGATCCAGCAGGTACCGCGATGCTTCCCGCAGGCGCGAGCCTTTACCGCACCGCCAACGGCGAGGTTCTGCCGCCCGCCACGAATAGCCAGATGCATCAGGGCTTCCTCGAAGGCAGCGCCGGCTCCGAGATGGGCACCATGGTCTCGATGCTGAGCATGATGCGCAACTACGACGCCTCGATGAAGGCGGTTCACGCTATCGACACTAATCAAAATCAAGCCATCCAGGCTTTCACACTCACGGCATAGGGGGACAAGGAAACAATGCTTCAGGCAATGTCTACCGCTGCGACCGGAATGCAGGCGCAGGAAACGCAGATTCAGGTGATCTCGAACAACCTCGCCAACGCCTCCACGCCGGGATTCAAAGTCTCGCGCGCGCATTTTCAGGACCTCCTGTATGTCACTGAGCGCCAGGCCGGCACCCAATCCTCGCAGACCAGCTTCGTGCCGACGGGATCATCGATCGGACTCGGCGCCAAGACCGCATCCGTCGATCAAGTCTTCACCGAGGGCGAACTCGACAACACCGGCAATCCACTCGATGTCGCTATTCAGGGCAACGGATTTTTCCAGGTCTCGATGCCCGATGGTTCGATTGCCTATACCCGCGACGGCAGTTTCCGCACCGACCAGAACGGCCGGCTGGTCACCCTTGACGGTTACGCCGTGATGCCCGGCATCAATGTGCCGCAGAACTCGCAAAACCTGACCATCGGTCCCGATGGAACGGTTTCGGTGCAAGTGGGAAATCAGACGCTCCCCAGCCAGGTCGGTCAGCTTCAAGTCATTAACTTCCTCAATCCCTCCGGTCTGCAAGCGATGGGACAGAACCTCTACAAACAGACGCAGGCGTCGGGCGCACCGCAGACCGGTATCGCGGGTCAGAATGGTTTCGGTTCTATCGCGCAGGGATTTCTGGAGATGCCCAACGAAAGCACGGTGCAGGAGCTAGTCGGACTCATCTCGGCGCAGCGCGCGTACGAGGCGAGTTCCAAGGCCGTTCAAGTAGCCGACCAGATGCAGAACACCGCCAATGGACTCATTCAGTAAATCACCCAAACGCAGCACCCTCGGGGTGAGCTTCCTGATCCTGCTGAGCGCGTTGATGATCGCGTGGTCGGCGGCACTCGCCGATCCGGTCCCATCATCGCAACCAACTCCGCAGGCGGCGCCGACCTCGAGCGAAGATGCCGCGCGCGCCGAGCTGACCCGGGAAATCAAGGTTCAGCTCGCGCGCCTCGTGCCGGTTGACATGCGCATCGAGGACGTGACCCTCGGATGTAAACCGCCGGTGGACGCAACGCTCAAGGCCGTGGCGCCAGGTATCACCAGCCTCACCTCGCGCAGCTTCATGGTGGAGCTGCAATCGGGCGATCGAAGCATGTTCTGCTCGGCTGCGATGGATGCGAGCCGGCAGTTGATGACGGCCGCCCGCGATCTCGACGCGGACGCGCCGGTGAGCGAAGCTGACTTCGCCTCCACCTGGGTCGATGCCTTCACCACTTCGCCGGGCGCGCTGACGAGCTTTCCGAGTCAGGGTCCGTACGTCAGCGCAACCTCCATTCGCGTCGGGCAACCGCTCTATCAGAACTCGCTTAAACGGCCGATCGCCGTCCATCCGGGCGACCTCGTCACGGTTTTGGTGAAGAACGGCCCGATTACCGTGCGCGCGCAGTTGGAGGCGCAAACGCAAGCCGCGGTGGGCGACAGCGCAACGGTGATCAATCCCGGCAGCGGGATGCCTGTTGCTGTCACGGTGACCGGACCGAAGACCGCGGAGCTGGTGCTGCAATGAAGACCACCATCATCGAAATACTTTTAGTGATCGCAATCGGAGCCGTCGTCCAGGGATGCGCCGCCGTCCTCCCGTTTCTGCCGATGGTCGCGTCAGTCCCAGGCATGCTGATGTCGCCGATGCCATCGAAATCGAAACCCGTCGAAAACAAGCCGATGACCAATGATGCCGAGGTTCAACAGGCCATCACCGCGCCTTCAGCGATCGGCGACCGTGGGGTGGACATTCCGCAACAGGATCGGGTGGCGTTTCAGCCTGCCGCCGAGGGCAGTATCCCGATGCGTGTCGGCGCGGTCGATATCGTCTCCGACGAGAAGGCTCGCTCCGTCGGCGACATTGTCACCGTCAACGTGGTTGAGACGATGAGCTCGGAAGCAAAAGCGGCGACCAGCCTTTCGCATACCGGTTCGATTAGCGCTGGGTTGCCGAATCTCCTCAGCGGAACCGAGTGGCTGAGTAAGCACTATCCTCTGCTCAATACCAGCAGCCTGATAAATGGGTCATCGGCGAGCGCTACCACCGGGGGCGGCGACATGTCCGCCAATGACACCTTCACCGCGACAGTCAGTTCCATCGTAGTGGCGGTGAATCCGAGCGGCACGCTCTCGATTCGCGGCGACCGTCAGGTCCGAGTCAATGGTGAGGATGACACAATCCGCCTTAGCGGTGTGGTGCGTCCTGAGGATCTCGACTCGAACAACCAGGTCTCATCCACACTGGTCGCCAACCTGCAAGTCAGCATGGTGGGCGACGGACAGATTCGCGACAAACAAGGGAACGGAGTCGGAACCCGGCTCTTCGATTGGGTATGGCCATTCTAAAGCAACATTTTAAATTGACGCTGATCGCAATCGCATTCGCGATGGTCGCCGGCGCAGCGCGTGCACAGACGCCGCCACTCTCAGAAGAGGCCGCAGACCAGGCGTCGGTCATGCCCTCGATGCCTCCTTCGAAGGATGGCAATCCCGCACAGCTTTCGCCTGCGGGCGGTCTACTCGGCTATCCACAAGGCGCAGCCGGAAACGAAGTAGTCCTTGCAACCATCGCGCATATTCGGGGCGTGCGGGTGAACCATCTGGTGGGCCATGGCCTCGTGGTCGGCTTGCAGAACACCGGAGATTCGCAGCAGACGCTGTTCTCGATCCAGTTCCTGCTCAATGCGCTGCGACATGAGGACATTACGATTCCGAGCAGCCTCAATCCGAACAATATGCAGACCCGCAACCTCGCCGCCGCCATAGTCACCATCGATCTGCCTCCATTCGCGCGGACTGGCGCCCGCATCGATGCGTTGGTGTCGGCGCTCGGCGATGCACGCTCGTTACAGGGCGGGACGCTTATGATGACACCGCTGCGCGGCGCCGACGGACGCGTCTATGCGCTCGCACAGGGCCCGTTGACCGTCGAAGGATATTTCGCCTCGGCCTCAGGCGGAGCTTCGGAGCGCAAAAACTTTCAGACTGCGGGACAGATCCCCGGCGGCGCTACAGTCGAACGCGAAGTGGCTGACGATTTTGGCCATAACCACGAACTCGAAGTCGACCTGAACGATCCGGACGCGGCGGTGGCGATGCGCGCGGCGGACGCTATCACTCGACGCTATAAAGATATCGCGGTCGCCGTCACTGATCCCGGCACCCTTCACATCACCCTCCCTCCTGCGCTCTCCGCGGTGAGCTTCGCAGCCGCTTTGAATGACATGCGCGTCGAGGCGGGCGAATCGGACCGTGTGGTGATGGATGAGCGCACCGGCACCATCGTAGTCGGCGGCGCGGTGACGGTGGGACGCGCGGCGGTCAGCCACGGCAATCTCATCGTGACGATCGCACCGACGTTGACTGTGTCCCAGCCCGGGGCGTTCAGCAAAGGCGGAAAGACCACCTCGCTCAAGACCGCGAAAATCACCGTGGATGAGGACAAGGGCGAGTTTTTCATGCTGCCCAAAGGCGCGAACATCGAACAGATCGCCGAGACCCTCAACGCGATTGGCACCAAGCCGGGCGACACCATTGCAATTTTCGAGGGCTTGCGTGCGGCGGGCGCACTGCACGGCGAACTAATTATCAGATAAGCGCAAGGAGCCAGGCTCAATGTCAGCATCAGTACCCGGAGTTTTCGCGCATTCGGTTTTCAGCGGCGGCGCTACCCAACCGACCACTCAGACAGCGGCGGCCGCGGGCTTTGCGCAAATCTTCACCACCATGCTCGCCAAGCAGATGCATCAATCGATGGTGGGCGAAGACAGCGGCCCGATGGGGATCAGCGGTGGCGCCAGTGGCGACATTTACGGATCGATGCTCGACCAGGCGCTCGGTAAGACGCTGGCCAAGTCCAAGTCGATGGCGGGGCTGACCAAGATGATCAGTTGACAGATGTCGGGCCCGCGCCATCCGGTTGCATCGGCATTCAAAGACTCGCTCATCAAGGTCGCGGCAACGGAACCCATCAGTCCCGGAACCGGACAGCTCGCGAACAGAATCGCGACACTAAACGGACGCTCGTCGCAATTCGGGACAGAGGGCGCGTTGCGGAGTGATGGACGAGGCCCGGTTTTACTGCCGCCGGCGCCGGCCTCTATGGCACCCGTGTTGCAACCTCCTTCTCCCTTGGAGGGATAGTTCGATGGCGTCCTCAATTCAGGGCCTTAATGGAGCGCTCCCTGATCAGCAGATCGATCTCGTGAGCGCGAGCAAGATCTCTGGCACCGAAGCTCCCACAAGCGCGACCCAGGTCGCGCCAACTCCCCCGACCACACAGGGGGCGAATGACGCCACCGACTTATCCGCTCTGAGCGCGATCCTGGCGAATGCGGTTGCCGCCGCCAGCGCTCAGAGTCCGATCCGTCCGCCGGTGATTTCCGCCATCAAGGCGCAAATCGCGGCGGGCATGTACGGGCCCGACCTTTCCAGCGTCGCCCAAGCTATCGTCAAGGCGCTCGCCGTAGGCTAGCTACCAGCGATGACGCCCATAGCGGAACGGATCACACAACTGGCAGCGTCGCTCGGGACCGCGGATGAATTGGCCCGGGTTAACGCCGAGCTCGCGGCGCTGGGTCGGTCAATTACTGATTCGACCGCGGCGTTTTCGCGCGACGAACTCGCGCAGGTATTAGCGGTATTGGATTCCTTAAGCGTCGCGATCCTTTCAATGGATCGGATCGCGCGCGAGATGCTCGGGAATGCGGGCTCGGGAGCATTGGACTGTGTCGGTTAATCTTCAGGCAATCGGGCTGAGCGGCATCGCGGCGGCTGAAGCGGCGATGGCGGCAGTCGAATCCAACATCACCAATGCTTCCAATAGCAGCTACTCGTCCGAGTCTGTCGGCCTCCAGACCACGCTGGGTGCCGATGGCGGCGGCAACGGCGTCGCGGTCTTACAGACCACGCGAGCCGAAGCGCCGATGCTTTCGGATCAAATCAACAATACGCAGAATACCCAAAGCTACGATCAGGCGTTCTCACAAGTAACCAGCACCGCGCAGCAAATCGTCGCCCCAGCGTCGGGCGATCTGTCCTCGGCACTGCAAAACGTCTTCAACGCGTTCACCGCGCTCTCGGCTCAGCCGCAGGATGCGACTTCGCGCACGGCGGCAGTCAGCGCCATCAGCCAATTCGCGCAGACCGATCAGAATGTCTCGGCGGGCTTGTATTCGACCGCGATGACCCAGCTCGATAGCGTCAGC
This sequence comes from uncultured delta proteobacterium, assembly GCA_963761255.1. Taxonomy (GTDB): domain Bacteria; phylum Desulfobacterota; class Binatia; order Binatales; family Binataceae; genus DATGKG01. The sequence goes on along the minus strand of CAVXGH010000002.1, from coordinate 855,844 downwards.
CCCCTGGTCACGCAAATAAACGCGGCGAGCACGCAGATCGCCCAACTCAATGGCGCAATTACCTCGGCGCAAGCCGCCGGCCAAACCGCCGCCCCATTGCTCGACCAGCGCGACGCTGCCGCGAATCAACTCGCGAGCTTGATTGGAGCCACGACCGATGGGAATGGCAACGTGTCGGTGGGTGGAGTTCCGTTAGTGTCGGGGACCTCGACGCTGCAGTTATCTACCACCGGTTCGGGATCGTCGCTCGGGCTCTCCGTCTCGCTTACGCAGGGGACTTTGCCTTTGAGCGTAACCCAGATCGGTGGGCAATTGGGCGGTATCATGGCAGGGGCGCAGAGCACTTTGAATTTGCAGACGCAGGTGGACAATTTCGCCCGTACGGTCGCATCGGCGCTCAACAATCAGAGCACTACCGGCTACGGCCTGGATGGTTCAACCGGTAATGCGCTTTTCACGATACCGGCGGCTGGCGGGCCCATCTCAGTGAATCCCGCCTTGACGGCGGAAAACCTGCCGACCGCATCGACTGCAGCGGGCGTCCCCGGTGACGCCTCGAATGCGGTTGCGATGGCGGCGGTGGCCAACAACTCGGGACTGTTTGGGAGTTATCCGAATAACACCCCGCAGGAAGCGTTCACCCAGATCGAGACTACCTTCGGCAGCCTCGTTCAAAACGCGTCCAACGGACAAACGCAATCCGCGAACCTGCTGCAATCACTTACCCAGATGAAGAGCTCGATAACTGGGGTCTCGCTGAATGACCAGCTGACTCAGCTTCTACAGTATCAGAATCTATTGCAGGCCTCGGGCCGCGCCGTGCAGGCCGCCAATGACGACATTACATTTCTCATGCAGAACCTTACCTAAGGAATCAGGGGCTGACGATGGCGATATCTGATCTCTCGTTGTTCAACTCAATGGCGACCGCGCTCGATACCACGACCGCAAACATCCAGAACATTCAGCAGTCGCTCGCATCCGGCAAGCGGGTAGTTCAGCCGTCGGACGACCTGGTGGATTATGGCGACGCTGAGTTGCTCACCGCGCAAAACTCCGCAGTCACCAATGACATCAGTACCGGCACCCAGGTTCAGGGACTGCTGACGACCGCCGACAACGCATTGTCCAATGTCGGCAACTGGGTGAACGCCGCGTCTTCCATCGCAACTCAGGGTGCCGATGGCACCACGAGCGCCGCCCAAATGTCCACGCTGGCGACGCAAGTGCAGTCCATCCTCACCCAAGTCACCGGCGCAGCTAACACTGAGTATGCGGACGCATACATCTTCGCCGGCAGCCAGACCGGTGCCCCCCCGTACGATGCGAGCTCCAACTACGTCGGCGACTCCACTACCAACTTCGCGACCTTTAGCGATGGCACCAAGGTCCAGACGACCTTCGACGGAAGCGCGATTTTCGGCGACAGCAGTACCGGCCTCATCGGCACACTCACGACACTCGAAAACGCACTCCAGACTGGCAATCAGAGCGCCGTCGCATCGACGCTTTCAGCGCTTCAGACCGCGGTACAGAGTGTCGCGACCGCGCGAGGAAGCGTCGGTATCAACGAAAGCACGCTGCAGGACTTCCTCACTAACGCCAATACCGAAAGCACCACCTTGCAGGGTTCTATCTCCAGCTTGACCGACACTGATGTCGCCTCGGCAGCTCTCAATCAACAACAAACGCTGCTGCAGGAGCAGGCATTGGTCTCGATGGCATCTGGGCTCGGCAAGATTCCGCTGGTAGACATCCTCGCCTGAACCTCACTGGCTCCGACACCTTTCAGCATAGCGACAACGTTAATCCGCTCAATAATCTAATTTCACCTGACACCCCGTCGGCTTGAAGTTCGCTATGGCGCCAACCTAGATTGAGTCGTTCCTACGATCGGATCCGGGTGGGCGGCAGACTATGACGGGTGGCTCTGAAATCGAGAAAACGGTCGCGGCGATTCTTGCCGGCGTTAGAAATTCGGGAAGCAAGGAGCTCGACGCATGGCATCATCCTGAGCGCGATATTCGCGGCCTCGCGCAGCGCGAGTATGCACCGAGCCTTCACCGGCAGCTCGATCGGGTTGAGGTTGAGGAGATCGTTCGCGCGGCACGCACCGTTCTTCCGGGTCTCAATCGCGATCACGATCCCGAACTAACCGAACGATGGCTGACAGATTCTCCCTCCAGTGCTCTTGAGTGGCTGTTTTCGCGAGTCATCCATCGTCTCGACATCCATTTTCAGGGCGCGCCGTTCACCGGGCCCGACGGCTTCGCGGTGCGAGGTTTCTTTGTGAACCGGGATGACCAATCGCTCCAGCGTCCACTGATTTATGTGAATACCGCGCATCACCCGGTGGCGGCCGCGGCAACGCTCTTTCATGAGGTCGGACACCTGGTCGCGTCCAGGTTCTTCGCGCCCCGAGAAGGCGAGGTACATTTCTTTTTCGATGCCGACTACGTCTCACATCTTGATGACGTCGAGGAGCTCAGCGCCGACATCGTGCTGAGTCTGGTCGCGTATCCGGCCGCGGTTGCAAGAGATATCTTCGGTACGCCGTGGAACTGGGGCGCGCTTACGAGGAAGGCGAAGTTATCCGATGAGGCGTTTTGCCAGGTCAGCGAACATTTTCGCGCCCGCTTCGGAGTAACCCTCGCGTCCGCGGACCTCCCCGCACGACGCAAGCTCAACTATCTCGCCGGGATGATCCACTTCGCTAAACTGCGCTCAGCACTACTCGCGGAGTATGGGATATGAAGAAAAAGAACGAACTGGGCCTGCTCATCAAGCGTCAGCGCGACGTCTTCCGGCTCACGCAGCGCGAGCTCGCCGGCAAGCTCGGGGTGAAGGCCAGTCACGTCGCATACATCGAAGGCGGTCTGCGCCGCCCTTCCCTTTCCCTGGTTCGCCGGCTCGCGGAAACGCTGGGCCTCGACAAACAGAAGCTTCTGCTGATGACCTACCCCGAGGCTCGCCATCTGATCACGATGCGTCCCAAGGCTCCGGCCGGCAAGCCCGAGGACACCTGGCGCCAGTTTGCCGCCGATCACTCAATGCTGACAAAGCATTCGATCACACCGGCCGAGCTCAAGGTCCTGCGCGAGGTTGCGCTGCTGGGCAACGTCGCGGCTCCGCGCAACCTGCTTTTCGTTCTCAATGCGATCCGTCAGGCGGTGGCCGAAGATTGACCCCATCCTACGCAAAGTAGGAATTATTTTTTTGTGGCCCACGCGGGATCGTTCGAAAGGGTCGGATATCCCGATCCAAGCTGGATCAACACGCCATGGCTGGAGCGCGGCGAGATGAAACATTCGTAGGAGGTCGGCGAAAACTCGACCTCATCCACCACCCGCACGCCTCCGTCCTTCAACTCTGAGGCGGTTTTTTTTACCTCCGGTAACGCGAATGTCAGGTGATGCATCCCCTCGCCCTTCCTGGCGATGTATCCACGCAGAAATGAATCGTCGCCCAGCGGTTCCAGCAACTCGACCGTCAGCCCGTTCAAATCGAGTTCAACCAGTTTGTATCCCGCGCGGGGATTTTCCCATTCGTACATCAGCTTCGCGCCCATCACGCCTTCCCAGAACTTGCGCGCCTCGACGAGGCTCTTCACCGCTATCCCGATGTGGTCGAGTTTACCGATCGGCTCTTTTTGCATTGCCAAACCTGCTTTGCGTGATGGCGGATGTTTATGCCGCCAACTTCAAAGCGTCAAGATAATCTTGCCCGCCGCGCCCGAATGCGCGATAGACAAATCCTATGGCCGAACCCTGGAAGATGCCGCCCGCGATCAAAATTTACGAGGCGCTCGGCGCGATCGGCGATGGCCGCGTGCGCCTTGAAGATGAGCGCCACGCCCTTGTGGAATCATCGGAGGGGGACAAGACCTACGAGGTCGAGCTTTCCGATGACGGGCACGTAATCTCCTCGAATGACAGCGGCTCGTATTGGCAGGGCTATCTCGGTTATCCAGCGATCGCGGTGTTGCTGATGCGCGGACTCTATCGGCCCCCCGCCAACGTCATCGACGCGTTGGCCGGCATTCCGTGGAAGGAAATCAATCGTCGCAACAAGAACGATTACGACAAGACGCTGGCCGAAGTTAACCAAACCGTGGAGGCAAGCGGCCACGATCCCGACGCCATCGCGAGCGAGGTCGAATCGGTGATGGAGGCGCTGCGCAAATTCGCGCCGATGCGCGGTAAGCGTCGCCGTCCGCCGTCTGAATCGAAGAAGAAAGTCACCGCAAAGAAAGCATCGCAAAAGTCCTGACGTAACGCGCAGAGGCATCCGCTCAGCGGGACGCCTCTGCGATCTGAAGCCGGGAGTTGCGAATCAGTCGCCGCTGACAGTGTCGATGATGTGCGCGCCAAAGAATGCAGTCTCGGACACCGCATCGATAGTGACGTTCGCGGTCGAGCTGGTTGCGCCGGTTGCGACGCAATGGTACTGCCCCGCCGACAGATCATTCTCCAGCCGCTCGCGGACGACGTGACGCGTGCAACTGTATGTGGTCGTCGATTGAAAGCATCCCCCGCTGGGCGGCACCAAATCGATCGTCATTGCGTAAGTGCCGTCAGAATTGGCTTTGACCCCACTGTCGCTCGCGAGCGAGCCGCTGCACGAGAGAGTCGATCCAGGCGCCGAACTGAGTGACGGATTTACCAGGCTGAAGTCCTCGATGCCGGTGAGCGCGCCCGCCGAGTCAGCCTCGATGACGCCGATTCCCCTGAGCGTTTCCTGCGACGCGACGCCGTTGTTAGTCACGAGATAGTAACCGTCGAAGGTCACGTTGAATGCTCTGGGAGCCGGAGTGAAGGCCATGGCGGGCATCGTCAGTCCAAGCGCGATTGCGATCCCCATTAGTGAAGAGGTCAATTGTTTCACGATCGTCTCCTTGCCATGCGGCCGCGGGCGTTGGTCGCCGCGGGTTGAGGTTTATCGAGTTGTCTTGAGAACCCGACTTGGAGCTTAGACGGGAGGCGGAGGAGCTTCGTTTACCAACGCCCGATCATTTGCGCGGAAAGAAATTCGTCGCGTGATCGGAACCGGCGAGGAAGCTACATTTTGTAGCGAGGAATCACAAACAAAGAGGCCGGTGTCCTCGCGGGCATCCGGCCTCAACTCAATGACGCGATTCTATGCTATTGGCAAATGGCGACCGCGCTCACGGTGTACATCTGCGCGAGAATGAAATCGCGCACGCTCAGTTCCGTCTGCACATCGGTGAATTTTCCACTCGGGCACGCGCTCGCGAGTTGCTGATTGGCGACGCCCGTAAGGCCTTGCGGCGCCGTCAGCCGCAGGATTCCCCAATCAGTCGCGGTCGCGGTGGCGGTGTTTCCCGCCTGGGTCCGGGTCGAGTCGGAAATCGAGGCCGACGAAACCATGATACATCCGCTCAGCGCCAGGCATGGCGCGAGCGCCGAAAGGGCGAGGAACCGGGGCACAAGTCTCATAATACTTCTCCTGGGTTAGGGTGATGCGGCGAGAGTGAGCCGCTGCCTCGTATCGGGCATAATTTATCAGGCGCGCGGCGACCTTCCTACATTCAGGCGGCCGCAACAATGGAGGGACTCGAATGACGCCGGGGGCGGAAGCGATCGGAAACCCATGGGCAACCATCTGGACCAGACCACGCGCGACTATACGACGTATCATCGAAACCGATGCGCGCTATCAGGTAACGTTTCTCGCGATTCTCTCGGGCGCGCTGATTTGGCTCGAGCGCCGATGGTCCAATCCTTCCACTGCTGCAGCCTTCCCGATGTTGGTGGTGATGGCGGTCATCGCCGGCGCGATCGCCGGAATCATCGAGCTCTACGTAAACGGCGCGCTGCTGAAATGGGCGGGCGCCGCGCTCGGCGGCGTCGGAAGCTATGCGGAAGTTCGCGCCGCGCTCGCCTGGTCCCGCGTGCCGCTCATCGTGGGCGTTTCAATCGGCGTGCTTGCGATTCTCCTCGGCACCGATGGACCCATGTTGGGCGGCGAGTCTTCCGGCTCAGGAGCGAGCCTCGCGTTGCTTCACGGCTTTCTGGTGATGTGGGGTTTCGTGGTGATGCTCAAATGCATCGGCGAGGTGCATCGTTTCTCGGCGTGGCGCGCGTTGGGATCGATTCTGCTAATCATTCTCGCAATCGCGGTCGTCGTGGTCGCAATGTTGTTGGTCTTCGGCGGGATCGGAAGGCTGATGCACCCGACCCTGTCCGTTTAGTCAATCGATGTGAAGCCGTTCGGCGAGGCGGCTGAATCTCTTGCGCTCGTCGGCGTTGCGCACCGCCTGCTGCAACGCACTGCGCGTCCCGACCAGCACGCAAACCCGCTCCGCCCGCGTCATCGCGGTGTAGAGAAGATTGCGCCGCAACATCAGATAATGGGTGGGATGAATCGGCATCACAATCGCGGGATACTGGCTGCCTTGGCTTTTGTGGACCGAGATCGCATACGCCAGCGCGATTTCGTCGATGTCTGACAGATCATACTCCGCGTGAGTTTCCTCGAACGCCACGCTCATCTTTCCCTTGGCCGCATCGATAGTCAGCACGCGCCCGATCGATCCATTGAAGACCAGCTTGTCGTAATCGTTGCGAAGCTGGATGACACGGTCGCCCTCGCGGAAGATTCTGTCTCCCGCGCGCAACTCGCGTCCTGCGGGGTTCAACAGGGCCTGGAGTTCCTGATTGAGCAGATGAGTCCCGAGCGGACCGCGATTCATCGGCGTCAACACCTGCACTTCGCGCGGATTGCTGATGCCGAATTTTCCGACCAGCCGTTGCTGCACCAACTGCTTGATGGTCTGGACGACGTCGTCGGGCGAGTTGCGCTCGAAGAAAAAGAAATCGCCCTCAGGACGATTGCTCACATCGGGAAACTCGCCGCGGTTGAGGCGATGCGCGTTCGAAACGATCATGCTCTGACGTGCCTGCCGGTACACCTCATGCAGTTCGACCACCGGCACCAATCCGGAAGCGATCACATCCTTGAGCACGCTGCCGGGCCCGACCGACGGAAGCTGGTCGCGATCTCCTACCAGTAGCAGCGCGCAGTCAGGCATCAGCGCCGTAACCAGCGCCGCGGCGAGTTCGACATCCATCATCGAGGCCTCGTCAATGATGAGGTAGTTGGTGCGAATGGGAAATTCCGCATTGCGCAGAAAGCCCTGCGTCTCCGGCGTGTACTCCAACAAGCGATGGATCGTTTTTGCTTCGCGACCGGTGGCCTCTTGAAGCCGCCGCGCGGCGCGTCCGGTCGGTGCGCCCAGGGTTGGTTTCAACCCGGCATCGGCGAGCGCCGCGATTACTGATTTGAGCAGCGTGGTCTTCCCGGTCCCGGGACCTCCGGTGATTACGGTAACCTTGCTTTGGAGTGCGCATCGAAGGGCGCTGCGCTGTTCCTCGGATAGCGTGATTTGCACCGCACGCTCAGCCGCCGACACCGCGCGATCGATCACCGATTTGCCAATCGGCCGACCCAAGGTTAGCTGATGAATCTTTTCTGAAACGGTCACCTCGGCGTCGTAGAGGCGCTTGAGGTAAACCGCGGTATGCTCACCGGCTGATTCCGCAACCACCTCGCCGCTTTTCTGCAACTCCTCGAGTGCGCGCGAGGCGAGGTCGAGATCCATTTCCAGACCGCTCTCGAATTGCTGCTCGAGATACTCGAATGGAGCGTAGACGTGACCGTCGTCGGCCATCCGCTCAAGCAGGTAGACGATTGCGGCGCGGGCGCGCTGAATCGAATTGCGGGGGATGGCGAGTTTTTCCGCGATCGCATCGGCGGTGCGAAAGCCGATTCCATAAATGGTGCGCGCGAGGACGTAGGGATCTTGCTTGACGACTTCGAGCCCGTCCTTACCGTAAAATTTGTGAATCCGCCGCGCATGCGCGGCGCCGATGCCATGCCCGCGCAAAAAAACCGTCAGCTCGCGAAGCCCTGAGGAATCGCGCCACGCAGTCGCGATGCGAATCGCGACGATAGTGCCCAGACCTCGCACCTCGCGCATCCGCTCCGGCGCATCGTTGAGAATCTCGGGAAGCTCCTCGCCGAAATGCTCGACGATTCTGCGTGCGATTGCGGGACCAACGCCCTTTATCTCCGATGCGAGGTAGCGTTCGATTGCCGCCACGCCAGCAGGTCGAATCGTTTCGTAGTCGAGCACGCGGAACTGTTCGCCATAGCGCGGATGCTTCTCGGTGCGGCCGCGAGCGCGGATGCCGGCGCCGATCTCGGCAGCGCCAAGTTCGCCGACGACCGTAATGCGCTTACGCATCCCGCCCGGAACATCGCACTCGACGACGGCCACCGAGTAGCCGCTCGCTTCATTGACATAGAGGATGTGGTCGAGGGTGCCCTCGATCATTTCCTCAACATTTTCCTGCTCGTTCATTTAGTCGAGGATCAAGGATTGCGCGCGGCGGAGGGTTGGTAAAGCCGCAGCCCCCGAGATCAGTCCACAAGCCGCCGCGCCGCTCGTCCTCAAACCTCGATGTGTTGCCAGTGACCTTCGTAGAAACGCCAGGTCTTTAGAATGGAGCGCACAACGTAGTCCGCCAGGATCGACCACCAGATCCAGGAAATCGGCCCGTGGTAGTACCATACGAGGATGGTCAGGAAGAGCCGCAATCCGTAGAAGCCCGCGAGCGATGCAAACAACGGGAAGCGCGAATCGCCAGCGCCGCGCAGGCCTCCGGTGAAGGTCCAGTCGATGGCCATCAGCGGCTGTGAGGCGCCGAGCGCTTCCATAAACCCGACGGTGTATTTGATGACCTCGGGATCGTCGATGAAGACGCCCGCTATCTGGCGTGCGAAAACAAAGATGAGCGCACCCATCGCGCTCATCAGCGCGACCGCCATCCCGGTGGACACCCATCCCGCCTTGCGTGCGTAAGCTGGATCGCGCGCACCAAGACCCTGCCCCACCATCGTCGCGGCAGCATTAGAAAATCCGAAGCCGGGTAGGAACGAAAGCGCGAGGATTCGCACCCCGATAAAGTAAGCCGCGACCTCCTTGTCGCCGTAGCTCGCGATGAATGCGACATAGGCCACGAATCCGAACTGGATCACCAACTGCTCAATGGCGGCCGGATAGCCTACGTTGAGGATGCGCTTGCCGAGCCCGGCATCCGGCCACAGCCGAGTCCAGCGAAAGTTCAGCACCATCCCATCGAAGGACAGAACCCAGAAGAAGATCACGCCACCGAGCACGTAGGCGATCAACGTCGCTATCGCCGAGCCGTCGACACCCAGATTAGGGAAGCCGAATTTGCCAAAGATCAAAACATAGTTGAGCGCGATCGCGATCACGTTGACGATGCCGCCGATCCATAGCGGCGTGCGAGTGTCCCCCGCGCCGCGCAGCCCCGATGCGCATTGCAAAAACACTCCGGTGAACGGCTCGGAAATCATTACAATTTGTAGATAACGGGATGCCATGTCCTCCATCGGGCCGCGCACCTGGAACAGCGACATCAGAGGATGCGCAAAGATGATCACCGGAACCGCGATCACGGTAGAGACGATGACGCCCCATACCACCGACTGCTTGAGGACCTCCTCGGCGTTGTCGCGATCATTGGCGCCGATGTAGCGCGCGACCAGCGCGATCGTGCCGGTGCCGACCGCGGCGATTCCCGCGCGCACCGCGCCGAGGATTTGGGTCGCGAGGCCGACTGCGCCCACAGCTTCCGCGCCGAGCCGGCCCACCATCAGCATCGCGGCCAAACCGAGGATCGAATCGAGCGCGAACGAAAGGATCACCGGCCATGCCAACGCCCACACTTCGGCGCGCATGCCTTCGACCGGAGGCAAGTTGATCTCGGCCCCCGCTTGCCCTTGCAACTCGGGAACCGCTTCGAGGAATTCCGACATGGTTTCCCAGCACTTCGCCAGTCCGCCCGCGAACAGTCAAGCGCCAAGCCGAAAGTCAGATACCACGAGATTGGCTTGTGCGTTTCCGGTATAAATGCGGCGGGGCAAAACGATCTCGATGGGTGCGCAGGCAAAGGCAGCGACAGCTATCTCGAAGTCGAAGACATCCGGCGTGCCGGACGCGACAGCATCGCGCAGAGCAATCGATCTCGCACCGACCACCGTCTTCGCGATGACGATGGTCGCGGCGGCAGCGCTATACTTCTATCGTCTCGGAGCCGCATCCCTCGGCGCGAGCGAAGCGTATAGCGCGTGGGCGGCGGCGATGCCATCACCCCTCGCGATCCTGCACCTTCCGGTTCCGCTCGATCCAGGCAAGCAGGTCTTTTACTACATCCTGTTACATTACTTCAGCGGCATCTTCGGGCTGAGCGAAACCAGCCTCCGGATACTCTCGGCAATATTCGCGGTCGTCACACTCGCGATTCTGTTCAGCCTCGCGCGATCAATGTTCGACGATTCGATCGCGGCATCCGCCTGCGTTCTGTGGGCATTCAATCCAGTGATCATGATTCTGGCGCGGCGCGCGCGGATGTATCCTATGTTCGCGGCGATTGCGCTGACCCATTTCATGCTGCTGTGGCAAGTCCGCCGCCGACCCACATGGCCACGCACCATCGCATGCGGACTCGCGGGCGTCCTCGCTATCTATACCCATCTCGCGGGACTCTTCCTGATCGGCGCCGAGATCGCGATGCTGCTGCGCGATTACTTTCGTAGGCGACCCAATCCCATGGCGTGGATTGCGTTGACGATCACGCTGGTCCTGTTCCTTCCCTACCTCCCGATCCTTTCAACTCAGAGTCAGGCCCTCGTCTACGGCCACTGGCTGGATTGGATGGGGACCAGCTACCATTTCAACATTATTGAAAAGGTTCTTGCGGCAAGTATCGCGAGTGCGATCGCGCTCGGAGTCGTTTTTGGACGCGGGAGCGAGAATGACCCTGACGAGCCGCTGCGATGGTGCTTCGCGTGGGGATTGCTGCCACCGGTCGCGTTGCTCGCCGGTTCGATCATCGTGCGCCCGATGTTCCAGGTCCGCTATCTGATTCCATGCGTCGCGATGATCGCCTTGATGTTCGCCCGCGGGCTCGATTTCTTCGGCGGCAAGACGCGCAATCTCGCAGTCGCGGGAATCACCCTCGTCTTCGTGGCTTTGGTCCCTGTCAACGAAATCGCTTATGAACCGTGGCGTGATATCGCCGCGAAGATTGCCGCGCAATCGTCAGCCGACCAGCCGGTTTTTCTGGAGTCGGGATTTCTGTTTTTCGGCGGACCCTCAAGTACCGCCAATAGCGGTTTCCCGGAGGGATACTATCGCAGACCCCTGGATTACTACTGCCACGCCGCTAATCCTCGAATCGCAGTCCGCGGATGGGATCCGTCCGCGGCCGAAAAGATCATAGCCGATCGCGCTAACGCCGCCGGCGGCGGCTGGCTGGTGAGTTGGAAGCCGTCATCCGATGCTCGCGGGGAGATCCCAGGTACTTTCCGCGCCCGACAGGTCCTCCACGACAAGCTCGTCACGCTCTACCGAATCGAGCCTGCCCCATCGCGATGAACTGATCTCGTCTTCATCGTTCAGGCTGAGTTGACGTTGGTCTTGTCGTTGTCATCGCGAGGACGCGGACGCAATGGAGGTCCAACTCTAATCGGCAGGATGACGAGACTGTAGCCATAAAGCTGCAGCCAGCTCTGAAGCTCGAGCGCCGTATGATTGTGTAAGAACCTCGACAGAAATCCCTCGACCGCGGTATCCCACACCAGCTTGCCTGCGAAGAACACCACGTGTGGAAACGTCTCGGCGATCTCGAGACAGATCCTTTGCAACTCGTGGACAGGGTCGGCGCCGATACCGGTGCGAGTCTCAGGATGCATCCCGAGTTGCGCGGCATAGTCGTAGTACATCCGCACCTGGTCGGAGATGTCCTTCTCGAACGCCTCGATCTCTTCGTGGCTTTTGAGCATCGCGGAATCAATCTCGCCGATGCACACAAAGATGATGTTGCGAAACTCATTCGGAAATAGTTGCTGGATGGCAATCGACGTCGCGAGTCCGAGGCCATCGAAACCTTTGACCAGCAGCACCGCGGTGGGTGCGTCTTGATCGCGCTGCGGCGCCGACACGGACTGCACCGGATGAGTTTTCGGCCCGACGGCCTGTTCCAATTCCTCGATTGCTTTCTCCACTCGATCGTAATGCCGCTTCACCAGCAGACAGAGCCCAATCAGCGCGCCGGTGATGAGCACCGTTACCCATCCGCCTTCATCGAACTTCAAAGTCAAAGTCAGGATCAGAATCGAGGCGGTCATGAAGGTGCCGATGCCGTTGACGAAGAGTTTTCGAATCCAGTTGCGCTCGGACCCGCGCACCTTCCACCAATGTACTGTCATTCCCAACTGCGAGAGGGTGAAGGTCACAAACACGTTGATGGCATACAGCACCACCAATGCGTCGACGCTTGCGCGTGTCCCAATCAGGATCATAGCGGCGCCGATTCCCATCGCCAGAACACCGTCGGCGGTCACCAGCCGCAGGCTGAGATGCGAGAGGCGGCGCGGCAGCCACTTGTCATGCGCCATCGTGGCGAGCACGCGAGGGCCATCGATGAATCCGGTCTGCGCCGCAACGAACAACAGCGCACCTTCGGTCAACAGCGCGAAGGTGATGATGCCGCGACCCAGCGGCCACTTCGACGCGATGCGCTCGAACAACACGGCATTCAGTGTCTGGCCATGGACGAGTTGGACATTTTCCAGCAGGTAGCAAATCAGAATCCCGCCCGCGATGAATGCCAGCGAGAACGCCATGTACAGCATGGTGCGTTTGCCGGTGACGGTTTTCGGGTCGCGCAAAATCGGCAGGCCATTGCTGACCGCCTCGATGCCGGTATACGTCCCGCCGCCCATAGAATAGGCGCGGAAGAAAATCGCCATCAGCACGAACCAACCGAAAATGTTCGCGTTGCTGTGCGCCTGCGCGACCGCCTGATGCATGATGCCCGGAAGCTGGGCGCCGCGACTGAGCAGTGCATAACCGATCAGCCAGGTATGCATCAGCACGAAGGCGAGAAAGATCGGCAGCAGCGTCATCACCGATTCCTTCGCGCCGCGCAAATTCATCGCGATCATCGTGAGGACTACGAATAAGCACACGATCAGCTTCCAGTGCAGCCACGGAGTCGGCAGGAAACTGAAGATCGCATCGGCGCCGCTCGCGATCGAAATCGAAATCGTGAGAACGTAGTTGACGACCAGCGCAGCGCCCGAGACCAGGCCCGGATACGGACCAAGCAGGGTGGTTGCGACGAGGTATCCGCCGCCGCCACTGGGAAACAGATCGATGGTTTGCGAATACGACGCCGCGATGACGAACACCGTGATCGCCGTCATCAGCGCGAGGAACACCGCGAGGTACTGATGCTGTCCGAGCGCGAGGAATGCCTCCTCGGGCCCATAGCATGAGGAGCTGAGGCCGTCGGAGCCGAGTCCGACCCACGCCAGAAATGCGACCAGCGAGAGGCTATGGAAAAGCCTCGGGTCGCGAATGTTTTTGGGCTTGCCGACGATCAGGTCGCTGATCGTTTTTTCGACCGGGATTTGTTCCTGGGCCGTGACCCGGTTTTTGTCGGAATCCATTTTTCCTCAGCGCCTTCGGTAATCCAGGTTAGACGCGCGCTCAAGAAAATGGAGAGCGCCACTTTGACGAGATTATTTCAAATCGAATAACTCGCGCGATCGAGGCCGGCCTGGTAGCGCGCCGCGTCGATCAGGTTCTGCATCAGCCCGAACACCGTCATCGGACCGGTGCCGCCAGGATTCAAGGTTAGCCATCCGGCGACTTCTTTCACCGCTTCAAAATCAACATCGCCGCCAAACTTGCCGGGACCGATGCGGCGAAAGCCAACGTCGATCACGCAGGCGCCGGGTTTGATCATATCGGCCGTGATGAAGAATGGGCGGCCGACATTTGCGCCTACGCACGAGACGACGAGATCCGAGCCTCGGCAAATCTCCGCGACGTTCCGAGTATGGCGATGACACCAGGTCACCGTCGCGTTGCGCAGTCTCCCGCCCAGTACCAGCGCAGTCGGCTTTCCGGCGATATCACTGCGACCGATGACGGCGGCGCGCCATCCATCGACCGGGACTTTGTAGTAGTCGAGCAGCGCGAGGACGCCCCGCGTCGTGCATGGAATGAAGCGGCCCCATTGCCCGCGATAAAATCCGATCACGGCCGAAGCGCCGACCGCATCCACATCCTTGTCGGGCGCAATCGCGTCGAAGAGGCGAAAGCGATCGACCCGTTCCGGAAGCGGCATCTGCAGAAGAATGCCGGTGGTGCTCGCGTCGCGATTAAGCCCGCCAAGAATTTCCAGCATCGAATCCGTGGTGGCATCCGCCTCGGGAATCTCGAGGATTTCGCTTTTGCACCCCAGCTCCTCGGCGAGGCGGCGCTTGTTCTTCACATACTGGCGCGAGGCGGGATCGCGTCCCACCAAAACCGCGGTCAGCGACGGCGCGAGGTTGTGCCGCTCGCGCAGCTCCTTCAAGTGATGTTTCACTTCGGGAATCAAATGCGCACTAACCGCGCGTCCATCCATGATAATGGCCGACATGATGAACCACCGATAATAGCATGCGCGAAAGTCTGACGAACTGCTCCACAGCCTCGATGCCGCCCTGTGTGCAATCGGGCGGCGCTGTTTGCGAATCTTGAGGGTCACCTCGTTTAGGGTGCGTGGCGCTTGTAAAATAGCCTTGTAAAACTGCAATGACGATGAGTCTTCCGAAGCGCACTGTCTTGTTCGCCGAACATCAGAAGCTCGGCGCGCGAATGACCAACTTCGCGGGCTTCGAGATGCCGGTGCAGTACGGCGGCATCATCGCGGAGCATATGGCGGTACGCACCGCCGCAGGTGTTTTCGACCTCAGCCACATGGGCGAATTCGAGGTCGCCGGGCCGCATGCCTTGGAGCTTCTGGAGCGGGCTCTCTCCAACTCTGCGGCGCGCTTGCGCGAAGGTCACGCGCAATACACCGTGCTATGCACGCCCGACGGGGGCGCTATCGATGACCTCATCGTGTATCGCCTCGGACCCGAACGCTTCATGCTTTGCGTCAACGCATCGAACATCGATGCCGACCGCGAGTGGCTGCTCGAACTCAATCATCATAGCGCCGATTTTCGCGATCTCAGCGAGGAGACGGCGTTGGTTGCCGTTCAGGGTCCGAAGGCGATTGGGATTCTCAAGCGACTCGCGGCGTTTCCGATCGACGAGGTTCCGCGTTTCGGTGTCGCCGAAGGCGACGTCGCCGGCGTGCGATGTATCGCGGCGCGCACCGGCTACACCGGCGAAGACGGCTTCGAATTCTTTGTCGGCGCGAAGGACGCTGCTCGTCTCTTCCTCGAGCTGATGGCAGCTTCAACCGAGTTAAAACCCTGTGGCCTCGGTGCGCGCGACACCTTGCGCCTCGAAGCGGGCCTTCCGCTCTATGGTCACGAACTCGATCGCGAGACCTCCCCGCTGCAGGCCGGCCTTGGCACCTATGTTAAGTTCGGTCGCCACTTCGTCGGCGAGGAAGCTTTGGCGGCGCAAAAGGCGAATGGCCTGAAGAAATATCTGATCGGCCTCGCCACCGACGATGCGCGAACTATCGCGCGGCAGGGTTACCCTATCATCATGACTGATGCGCCGGCCGGCGCCATCACCAGCGGCACCTTCGCACCGGCGCTGAGCCGGCCAATTGCGATGGCGTATATCGGCGGTCCCGAGCGTCCTGCCGTCGGGACCAAGCTTCAGGTCGAGGTCCGGCATCGAAAGATTCCAACCACCGTGGTCGCGAGGCCGTTTTACCAGCGGAGCGGAAAATGACGCGGAGGATTTTCCTACCATGAGATTCATGCCGCATACCGATGCGGACGTGCGCGCCATGCTCGATGCGATCGGCGTCGATCAGCTCGAAGATTTGATCGCCCACGTTCCCGCCAACCTCCGCAGCACCGCCGCCATCGCGCTGGCGCCCGGCATGAGCGAACAGGACGTCGCGGCGGAAGTGACGTCGCTGGCGGATAAGAATCGCGCGCCCGATCTGATCAGCTTTCTCGGCGGCGGTTACTACAATCACTATGTTCCGGCGGTAGTTCGCTCGGTGACCGCGCGCGCCGAATTCGCGACCAGCTACACGCCCTATCAGGCCGAGGCCAGCCAGGGCACCACGCAGGCAATCTTCGAATTTCAAACGCTCATCACCCAGCTCACCGGCCTCGAGGTCGCCAACGCCAGTATGTACGACGGCGCTTCCGCCGCGGCCGAGGCGGTGTTGATGGCGCGGCGCATCGCGCCGAAGCGATCGATCGTGGCGCTCTCACGCGCGCTCTGGCCGGATTATCGCGCGACCGTTCGGACCTACCTGAGCGCGGTGCCGGGCGTGGAAATAATCGAGGTTCCCTTCGATGGAGCGAGTGGTCAGATCAGCCTCGGTGAACTGGAATCGCTCGCGAAAGAAAATCTGCTCTGCGTCGTCGCCGGATATCCCAACGGATTTGGGATCATCGAGCCGCTGGGCGAAGTAGGGAAAATCGCCCATCAGGCTGGCGCACTGGCAATCTCGGTGACGGCGGAAGGCCTCGCACTTGGACTGCTGAAAGCGCCCGGCGACCTCGGCATCGACATCGCGGTCGGCGAAGGACAGAGCTTTGGCATGCCGCTCCAGTTTGGAGGCCCGGGACTCGGTTTCATGGCAGCGCGCAACGCGCATCTGCGCCAGATGCCCGGACGCCTCGTCGGCCAGACTCGCGATGCCGACGGCAATCGCGCTTTCACGCTGACGCTGGCGACCCGCGAGCAACACATCCGGCGCGAGCGTGCGACTTCCAATATCTGCACCAACCACTCACTGTGCGCACTCGCCGCGACGGTCTACCTGTCGCTGCTTGGACGCCGGGGGCTTCGCGAGCTGGCGGAGCGCAACGTCGAACTCGCGCATCAGGCGCACGATGCACTCACGGCGGCGAACCTTCAGCCGCGCTTCTCCGGACCCTTCTTCAACGAATTCGTGATGCGGATTCCTCGCGTCGCGAGCGCCCTCAAGTCCGCGGAAGATCGCGGCATCCTCGCGGGACTGCCGATGACGCCGGAGTATTCCGAGCTCGATGACGGCGTCCTGATCGCGGTGACTGAGATGAATCGCGCGAGCGACTTCGCTCGCCTGGGTGAGATGTTGGCGGAGGCTCCAGAGAAACGATAATGGCGACGGCGGCCCGGATCAGAAACATCTCAATGAGCAAACACAACGATCCAAAAGCCCAGGCGGAATCGAAGCGCGAGGTTCCACTGATCTTCGAACTCTCGACGTCCGATCGGCGCGGCGTCGATTTGCACCCGCGCGACGACGGCGTGAGGCGCGGCTCGGACATTCTCGGCGCCGATCTCTGCCGCGACGATTTGCCGGGATTTCCCGAACTTCATGAGCCGCAGGTGTTGCGTCATTTTCTGCGCCTGTCGCATCTGAACTTCGCGCAGGCGCTGCAGTTCTATCCGCTCGGCTCCTGCACGATGAAGTACAACCCGCTGCTCAACGACGAGATGGCGTCGCTGCGCGGATTCACCGCGCTGCATCCTCGCTCTCCGGCCCATCTCGCGCAGGGTGCGCTGAAGCTGATGGCGCACCTCGAGGCGGCGCTCGCGGAAATCACCGGCATGGATGCGGTCACGCTGCATCCGGCGGCGGGCGCGCAAGGCGAACTCACGGGGCTGATGATGGTTCGCGCGTACCATCAGTCACGCGGCGACCTGCGCCACAAAGTAATAATTCCCGACACCGCGCATGGCACCAATCCCGCAAGCTGCACGCTGGCCGGCTTCGAGGTCAAGGTGGCGCGGTCCAATAAGCGCGGCTTCTTGGAAGCATCGGAGATTGAGCGGCTGCTCGACGATGACGTCGCCGCGCTGATGGTTACCAATCCCAACACCGAGGGAATCTTCGAGCCGCAAATCCAGGAAATCGCCGCCGCGCTGCATGCGCGAGGCGCATTGCTCTACCTCGACGGCGCCAACATGAACGCGCTGATGGGCGTAGCGAAGCCCGGGCATATGGGCGCCGATATCGTGCAGCTCAACCTGCACAAAACCTTCTCGACTCCACACGGCGGAGGCGGGCCGGGCGCCGGTCCGGTCGCGGTAAAGAAGCATCTGGAGTCGTTCCTGCCGATTCCGCGATTAAAGAAGACCGCGAGTGGATGGGAGCTCGAGAGCAATCGGCCCGACTCCATCGGACGGCTGCGCTCGTTTCATGGTAACTTCGGGATGCTGGTGCGCGCCTACACTTACATCCTCGCGCTCGGCGGCGATGGCCTTGCGGAGGCGAGCAGGCTCGCCATCCTCAATGCGAACTACGTGCGCAAGCAACTCGAGGGCAAATTCCCCTGCGCGTCGAGCGAGCCTTCGATGCATGAATGCGTGCTGACCCACGACCTTGAAAAGAAGGCGCACGTGAGCACACTTGAAATCGCCAAACGCCTGCTCGACTACGGGATGCATCCGCCGACGATCTATTTTCCGCTGGTGGTGCCGGGCGCCCTGATGATCGAGCCGACTGAAACCGAAGGCAAAGAGACGCTGGACGACTTCATCGCGGCGATGGAAGCGATCTATAACGAGGCGCTGACTGATCCGGATTTGGTAAAGCGCGCGCCCCATACGCTGCCGCTGCGCCGCGTCGACGAGGCCGAGGCGGCGCGCCATCCGATCCTGCGCTGGACCCCGAAGGATGCCTAACCCTACATTTTGTACTTCTCGTCCATTAGCTTGAGTGCGCGCTGATAGTCTTCGGGCGTGTTGACGTTGAAGAAGCTGAGCAGTTCGGGATCAAGCGCGCGGATTTCGTCTTCGGGCACGATGCCCGCCTTCGCAAAATTCGCGATCGCGTACAGGCGGCTCTCGCCATTCGTGCGCATGGTCGCAAGGATCTTCGCGCACTCCTTCCGATACACCGCATGGAGCATATGCAATTTTCCGTCAACCTGCGGAATCAGGACATCGTCATCGCCGAGCATGTCGCAGAGCCGGCGCGCGAGATCGCCGTTGACGAACGGCACGTCGCAGGAGCAAACGAAGGCGCGATCGAATTCGATCTTGCGCAGCGCGTGTTCGAGCGCCGCAACCGGGCCGCGATACGAGACGCGATCTTCGATCGATCGCGCGCCATATCCTTCCCATGCAAATAGCTTCGGTTCGGCGACGGCCACCACGAGTTCATCGAACACCCGCAACATTTCGGCGACGATGTAGTCGAGCATCGTGCCGGCCGCGAAGGGCAGCTCGGCCTTCGGCCGCCCCATCCGCGAGCTTCGCCCGCCCGCGAGGATGATGGCCGAGTATTCGGGGCTATCGCTCATCGCATGGCGGTCACGCAGTCCTCGCGACCAATGCGCATAAGATACTCAGGCTCTAGTTCGCCGGGAATCGAAACTGTCTTCAGATATTTGAAGCCGGCTTTTTCATAGGCGCGAATCGCGGCGTGATTATTTTCCGCGGGCCCGATGATGCAGCTGTCGACCGCGAGTTCGCGGAACACTATGCGACCGAGAAATTCGCGAATGAGGCGCGGACCCAATCCTCGATACGCACTCTCGCGCTCGCCGATGAACAGATCGATCCCCGCCGCGTTCGCTGCCTCGGGTCCAATCGGATACTCCGGATAGTCGCGAATGTAGTAGCACTGGATGAACGCGGTCGAAGTAGCCTCGAACTCCACGATGAAACATTTTGTAGGATCGCGCCTCTCGATGCGCGGCGCATACTTCGCGCGCACCTGCTCGAGGCTCGGCCACCCCGGCCACCAGCGCGCGACGAAATCGTTATTGAGCCATCGATGCATCAGCTCGAGGTCGCCAAAGGTGAGCGGGCGGAACTGAATTTCCCGATCCTCCGCCATCGCAGGATGCTATTCGCGATTGAGGCGTAACTCGGAGGCGGCGGCCAGCAACGTTTCAGGATGATAGAGAATCGCGAGATGGCCGGTGTCTTCGAGCACGATCATTTGTTTGAACATTTGTTCCGGCATCATCTCGGTCGGCGGCGGCGGCACGATCGGATCCTCGTCGCCAAAGATCGCGACTTCATCCGGACTGAGCTGCGAAAACGAGTACGGCGAGCCGATCGTGATCAGCGAGCGCACGCTCCCTTTAGGAGCCATCGCGGTGAATCGACGCGAAATCGTTCCCCCGAGGCTATGCCCGATCAGATGAACGCCGCCGGCGGGCGCCAGGTCATCGATCATGATGCCGAGCCGCTTGGCGGATTCGGCCACCGATTGCGACTGCGCGCGCGTGTACTCGAAAAAGTGGATGTTCAAAAACCCGGTCATCCGAAGATACGCGGCGAACGCGAAGAAGTTCGCGCGATTGCCGCCGAGCCCGTGCACGAGGATCACCGGATCGCGGATCAGACCGAGGCGCGGGATGAAACGCTCGCCCGGACGCGTGAGCACATCGATCGGATAGGAGGCGAGGAGAAGACCGGCGGTGGCGAGTTCGCGATAAACGGTGCGTGAGGTCATTTGAAAGCTTTGCAGGAATTATCGCCGCCCTCGGGTCGGCGTATCTCCTTTAATCGAAACTAGCTCGCGCTGACAAGCCTGACAATGCTGACCGAAATCCCGCTACATGTAGAACGGCTTGGACATCTCGTCGAAGCGTCCGTACATCAACCATACCTTCACGTTGTACGCATGCGGATGCTCGACTGGTTTGTCGCCCACCGTCTTCAGGCCCAACTGTTTGTACATTTCGTAGAGCGGCTCGATGGGATTGGTGATGAGGAGCTTGGGGCGGCGCGAAAAGAGAAAAATCCGCGCGGTGTCCGAGAGCAGCTTGACCAGCCCCTTGCCCTGGTAGGTGGTGTCGATCACCATCCCGCCGAATTCCCAGACGTCGCTCGCGAGCATGTCCTTGAACAGCGCCGCCGGGTAAAGATGACCGAGAGTCAGCGGCGCATCGGCGAGGCAGCGCGCCCAGAATGCTCCAATCAACGGAGGGCGCCGATTCCCCTGCCCCGGCTTGATCTGGTACAAGCCGAAATGCAGCGCCAGCGGCCATAGCAGCACGTGCACCCGCTTCTCCGCGACGTTCAAATTGCTCCAGGTCTTCTTATGAAGGTTCGCCAGCTCCTTGAGCCCGAGCGGCGTGCCGATGGGCCGCACCTCGAGGCGACCGTGCGATTGCGCCTCGACGACCTCGCGCGGCGTGGGCTCCTCCAGCGGCATCGCCTCGGCGGACCCGAGGAACGAGGCGACCCGTGCCCTGACGTCGGGCTCCTTCGCGGCGCGCGGTTTCCTCGCCTTCGGCGCCGGCGCAATCAGGTCGATGAGATCGATGTCCTTCTCGTCAGCCATAAGCGAGCACGGAGGGGCGAAACATCGTCGAAAATGCGGACGATGCTCACAGCACCGTGTCTGGGACGCTTATAGCCCTTATTGCATTGGAATGAAACCGCAAGCTAATAGACGCTTGTCGATGTCTAGACGGGTGATATTACATTTTGTAATGTTTTATAAACAACAACGGAAGGTCAACTGAAATCGGCTTGTCCCGAGCCATGATTCGGCCTAGTTTGGATTGCAGGGTTACCATCAGATGCGCATTTTTTCCGCCGCCGCACTTGCCATTTTGGCGCTCGGCCTTCACGCCTGTACCAACACGCAGCCCGCGTACTATGGCACCTATCCCTCCGATTTCGCGTTCGGTCCTAACCATGGATACGAGCCCTACGCGGCCGCGCCACACGACCCCGATGGTGCCTACTATCAGAATTTCGCGCCGGCGACGCCTTTTTACTATGAGCCGCCGGAGAGCCATCGCAATTGCGATGAGCGCCCGTGTATCGCCTACAAGCGCGACCTCGGGACGCCGCCGCTGGAGCCGGAGATAATCGCGGTGCCGCAAAAGACCCAGCCGTACAATCCTCCTTCGACCATCTCGCGCACGTCCCGACCAGCGCCGAGCAGCACTTCGTCCAAATCCGCCGACCTCGATTAGTCACCGGCTGCGTCATCCGTATATGAGGTTTGGCCGGCGGCGTCCTACCCTTCGATGGATCAACATCAATCCAGTTGCAATCAACATCAATACAGTTATACTCTGGAACCTCACATATCCCAAATTCTCCCTGAGGTTCCGCATGGATTTGCGCAAGGCGATCGTACACGAGAACGAGGTCGACTGGATGGAACTCGCGCACGGCGAGCGCATCGGGTTTCGGCGCAAGCTGCTGGGTCAGGCGGCCGGCGCCGAGAAACTCGGATGCAGCCTGTTCGAGATCGCGCCGGGTAAGCGCGCGTTCCCGTTTCACTATCACTTCGCCAACGAGGAGGCGCTCTACATTTTGTCGGGCACCGGAACCGTGCGCCTCGGCGTCGAGGAGTACGCGGTCAGCGCCGGACATTTTGTAACATTTCGCGCCGGTCCGGACGCGCCGCATCAGCTTATCAACACCGGGTCGCAACCTCTGCGATACATCTGCTTCTCGACCATGATTGCGCCCGAGGTTTGTGGCTATCCGGATTCGGGAAAGCTGGGCATTATCGCGGGCCGTGCGCCGGGCGGATCGCGGACAGTGAGCGCGATGCGCAAATGTTTCCGGGAGGGCTCCGAGGTCGACTATTACGAAGGTGAATGACAACGATTTCGTGTCGTCCATTTTAAGAAGTTGAGGATTGGCGGGCATTATTTGGCTTCGTTTGGTATTAGCCACTCGAGGTCCCTCGCCGAGCCTCGGGACCACTTCTCGGTGATGGCCGAGAAGTGGGTTTGTTTTTGCAGTACAGCGGCGCTTGATAAATCGCTGAAGACGCAGGCTTAAGCCTGTGCCACTTTTCGGAGATTGCGCTCGCGGTGGCTTCAATTCGGCCATTCAAAATCAAAAATCCACAAAAATAAAGGATTATTTGGCTTCGTTTCGTAATTTTCGCATTGCGCGCGATAGTCCAAATGACTGCGGCGCCCACCAGGAGCGCCGCATCAACATCATAGCACATTTCGACCGTCAGGTCGGCGTTTAGATGTCAATGCTCAACCCGAGCCGGTGAGCCGGAACAACTCACTGGCCTCCGCCAAGCCCTTGAGCTGATGGATTCCCGCCGACTCGAATGTCAGCCCCGAACTCGCGAGCAGCAGCTTCGTCGTCGCCGAGACGAGCACCTCGCCCGCCGCGGCGGCGCCCGCAACCCGTGCCGCTTCGTGGACCGCGAGGCCGCGAATATCGGTGCCGACCAGTTCGACCTCACCAGTATGAACTCCGGCGCGGATCGCGAGGCCGAGGTTGCCGACCGAAAAACCGATTGCCTGGGCGCATCGAACCGCCCGCGCCGGACCGTCGAATACCGCGAGGAAGCCATCGCCGGTCGTTGCAACCTCGCGCCCGCGAAACCGATTGAGCTCGCTACGGGTCTGCTGATTGTGCTTCGTAAGCAATTCGCGCCAGGCGGAATCGCCGAGCCTTCTCAGATGCGAGGTTGAGTCTACGATGTCGGTGCACAGCACCGCGGCGAGCACGCGATCACCGTCGGTGGGCATCGCGTAAATCCGCGCCGAAGCAAACTCGATCGCCTCGAAGGTCTCGTCGCCGACCACCGTCGCATCGTGGCCGGGCGGAATATCATAGACATCATCGACTTCGAAGTCGCACACTTCGCCGGTGTCGGATTCGATGCGCAGGCGGCCCTTGAGAACGACGCCCTGGTGATGGATCTGGCACCAGCGGGTCTGCGCGATCGGCCCGACATCGCGCGACCAGCGCCAGCCCGGCTCCATCGAGAACCTGCCGATGGTGGTTTCGTTATGCGAAACGGTTTCAACCCGCCCGTTAGGAAAATTCCGCACCTGTTCCGGGCGGCGAAGACTCTTTGCTTGGGGACGCGCCATTGCCTGACTGATAGATATAGAACCTGGCATCCCGCTCGACAACGGCTAGCTCAAAACTAGGCTTAGGCCCATCAACCGCGAGGCGTTGCCGCCGCGAATCAGCGCGCGATCGTCATCCGACAAGCCCGCGACCGAGTTCAGCAGGCCGAGCGGATCGTTCATCCCCATGTCGAAGGGAAAATCCGTCCCGAGGACCACATTGCCGGCGCCCGCGCGACGAATCAGATATTCGAGTTGCGACGGCTCGTACACCAGCGAGTCGAACCAAATCTTCTTGAGATAGGTACTCGGCGCGTCCGCGCAGGTATGCGCCTCGGGACGCACGCGCCATCCGTGGTCGAAGCGCGCGGTGTAGAAGGGAAAATATCCGCCGCCATGCGCGGCGACCACTTTCAGTTTCGGATGGCGATCGAACATACCGCTGAAAATAAGGTGCGCGAGCGCGACCGTCGTCTCCGCCGGATTGCCGATCACATTCGAGAGGTAATACGGCGTCAGCCGCGCGCCTAGTGAGCATCCCATCGGATGGATGAAGACGACCGCGCCGAGCGCCTCGGCCTTGGTCCAGAAAACCTCGAAGCGAGGATCGGCGAGTTCGGCGCCGTTGACCGCGGTCGAGATGATGACGCCCTTCAGGCGCAGCTCGCGCATCGCATGTTCAAGTTGCTCGGCGGCAAGCTCGGGAAATTGCATCGCAACGCTACCCAGCCCAACGAAGCGCTCGGGCCGGCTCGCGCAGATCGCCGCGATGCCGTCATTGGCCGCCGCGACGATTTGCTCGGCCGCGGCGCGCTCCGCCCAGTAGTGATATTGCATCGGCACCGGGCTGACCGCCTCGATATCGATACCCATTTCGTCCATCGAGGCGAGGCGCGCTTCGACCCGCGTGAGGCCGGCGAGATACGCGGTCTGCATCAGGCGCTGGTTATGTTCCGATGATTCCGTGCCGGCGAGGCGTGCGGCCTCCTGTATCTCGCGCCGCCAGCGATCCTCCTGGCGCGCGATTTCCTCGGCCTTGCCGATGAGCGCATGCGCGTGGATATCGATGGAGGGTGTTTTCACGAGCGAGATCATAATCGGGTCATCCGCGGTTCGCGACCGCCAAAGTTAGCGCCTTCTTAGATGAGGGCATCGCGTACCGGAATTTTGTAGAATTTGCCTGCTATGCCGAAAGAGACGAGCTACACGGAAGCACGCGCGAATTTCGCATCGCTCTGTGATGAAGTTGCTCAAACCCGCGAGGCGCTGATCATTCATCGGCGCGGTGCGCGCGACGTAGCACTGGTCGCGGCCGATGAACTTGCGGCGCTGACCGAAACCGCGCATCTGCTCCGCTCACCCGAGAACGCGAAGAGACTACTGGCAGCACTCGCCTGAGCGCGCGGCAGGAAGCTCAGACCGCAGTCGGTCGGAGAGCTGCGACGCGAGTTCGGACTTGGCAAACAAACCTGACCGGCTTGCCGTATTTCATCCTGAGTTCCGTCAAGACCTGCGATTCTGGGTGGAAAGAAATCATCGGGTGGCTTTGCGCGGGATCGATCTAATTGAGGCAATCATGCGAGATCCTTTCCAGAGAACCGGCAAGCCAGAACCGCTTAAAATATGTTCTCGCGGGAGCATGGTCGCGCCGAATCATCGAAGAGCATCGGCTGGTGTTTGCGGTAAGCGCCGATCGCATCGATTTCCTGCAAGCGCGATATCACTACTGATGGAGCTGGGTAGTCCAATATTGTAAGCCTTCGTACTCGACGCCAGTTCCTCGCGGAAGCGGAGGTAACCTCGCCCACCGGGCGAGGGCAGGAAAATCGCTTCGCGGAGGTCCCTCGCTACGCGCAGGGCGACCGCTCGGGCGCGCCTCGCGGTAGGCTCGGCAGCCTCGCTCGGGATGACAAACAAAAAGAGCGGGCGGGTTGGGAGGGGGGGCGCGGCGGTCGCTCTTTGTCTTTGCGACCGGCGTGCCACCCCCTCCTCTTCTCTTGGGGCGGTCGGGAAATCCTCGACGCGCGGACGCCATCGGCGGTCGCGCCTCCGACCATAGATGAAGTCTGCGGATTTACTCTGCCATCGATTTTTGGAAAACTCTGAAGCGTATGAAATTTGGGGGGGTACGGCGAGGGATTCTCGCCTTGGCGCTCGCCGTAGCGCTGATTTGTGCCGCTCTGCCAAACGCAGCGGACGCCTCAACCTGCGGGCCGCTGCCGCCTCCGTCATCGGATAAGTTCCTCCCGCGCCTGACCGGATTCCTCAACCATCTGTGCTATCAGCGCAAGAATTGGCAGCATGACGCCGCGGTTCGCACCAGCGACGGCGTCCATCCCTATGTCAAAGTCTGGTACTCGCCCCAAGTTTTCAAGTGGATGACAACCGACCAGCGGGTTGGACCGGTGCCCAATGGCGCCATCGTCGTCAAGGAGATGTACGCCAGCCCGACCGCGCCGCTCACCGAGTGGACGGTGATGATCAAGGATTCGAACCTGTCGTGGGACGGATGGTATTGGGGCGATTTGGTCAATCCGAGCCCGCGCAATCCGAACGCTCCTCCCAAGCCGCCGCGCAACGGATGCGCCGAGCCGCAGGTGCTGTTCAACGGCGCGGGACTCTATTGCCTCAATTGCCATGCTTCGGCGATCGCGCAGAGCACCTACTCGAGCACCGAGTACCTTGCGCCGTCAGCTCCCGCGGCGATTGCCTCAATACTCGATGCAACCAACGAAATGGCGCCGTTTCAGATCGCCGACGCCAGTGCGCTGGAGGCGGAGCTCGCGCCCGAGTTCATCGAGCGGATCCCGAGCTCAGTATTTACCAACCTCAGGCAGCTCTCGAGCGCGAAGGCGCCCTGCATGGTTTCCGAGGCGCTCGATCACGTGGTGGTGCCGAGCCCGGCACATCAGGGCCCGCAGGAGTTCGTCACCTCTGATCAATGCAGCGGGTGCCATGATGCAACCGGAACCCTCGCCGGTGTCACGCCGCGGATGATCTTTCAGGCGGACGACGGATCGCTGAAGAATCTCTCGACCTCTGGCGAATGGCGCTACTCGATGATGGGGCTGGCGGGGCGCGACCCGGTTTTCTTCGCACAGCTAGACACCGAGTCAACCCTGCATAAGCGCCTGGCAGGTAAGCCCAAGGGCGCGGCGTTTGTCCAGGATCTCTGCCTGCGATGCCATGGGGTGATGGGCCAGCGGCAGTTTCACCTCGATAATCCCGGCCCCGATAAGCTGTTCACGCGCGAGGCGCTGCTGGATCCCAAATCAAAGTATGGTGCGCTGGGACGCGACGGCGTTTCGTGCGCCGTCTGCCATCATATGGCGGGAAACCAGCTCTTCGATCCTGCGACCTACACCGGTCTGTTCAACATCGGGCCGGTCACCGAGTTCTATGGTCCTTACAACAGTCCAACTGAGCTGCCGATGCAGAACGCGATTGGGGTGGCGCCGATGTTCGCGCAGCAGTTTGGCAAGAACATGTTGGGAAAGCGGACTGCCTCGCTGTGCGCTTCATGCCACACCATCGAGCTGCCGGTGTTCGACCGCAAAGGCCGGCAGGTTATCGACGAAAATGGCCAGCCCAAGACCGAGTTCGAGCAGACCACCTTCATCGAATGGCTCAACAGCAGTTTTTTTCTACCGCCGACGAACCAGATAACCTGCCAGGACTGTCATATGCCGACCGACTACCGCGGCACCAGCCTGGCATTCAAAATCGCCAACATCGAGGACGATACGTTCCCTGTCGTCCCGGGTATGGGACCCTCGACGCGCGCTCCCGACAGCGATTTGGCGATTCCGCTGCGCACCGAATACTCGCGGCATCAGTTGAACGGCGTCAACCTCTTCGTGCTCGAGATGTTCGATCAGTTCCGCACCAACCTGGGCCTGTTCAAGGTGAATCCAAATCTGCCGGCTTCCCTCCGCGACCAGATCTCCGCGCAGAAAACCGCCATCAGCGAGGGCGTGCGGATCGCGCAGACGTCGACCGCCCAGATCGCAGTCAATTCGGTTTCGACCGATGCTACCTCGCTCAATGCCATGGTCACCGTGACCAACCTCGCGGGCCACAACTTTCCCAGCGGGGTGAGCTTCCGCCGCGCGTTCGTCAACTTCCAGGTGCTGGATGCTACCGGCAAGGTGCTCTGGGCTTCGGGCAATACTAACGGTGACGGTGTAATCGTCGATAATTCCGGCGCACCGCTTACGACCGAGTTCTTCAGCCCTTCGCAACAGACCTTCCAGCCGCATTTCTGGCAGAATTCCCCCATCATCAGCGACCAGCAGGTTCAGATCTATGAAGAACTGGTAACCGATCCCGAGGGCCTGCTGACCACGAGCTTTCTGAGCCTCGACCATAAGGTGAAGGACAACCGCCTTCAGGCCAAGGGTCGCGATCCCAATGGACCGCTTGCGGAATTGATTCCTTCGGTTGGAACCGGCGACGATCCTTCGTATCAGAACGGATGTGGCTGCAATATCCTGAGCTACCAGATTCCGCTCGCGCAGATTCCAGGCAGCCCGGCGGCCGTGCAGGCCACCATCTTTTATCAGAGCATCCCGCCCTACTACCTCAGGCAGAGATCCGAGCAGGGCCGCGGTCCCGATACTGCGCGGCTGGTGCAGTTCGCGAACAACCTGAATGTCAATAACTATCCCGAAATAGCCGGATGGAAATTGCTCATCGCCACTACCGGCGTAGTGAATCTCAATTAGCCGATCACATAGCCGAATCATCTAGCCCAATCATCGCGCCGGCGGACGCGCCTCCGACCCCCGGGCCCCTTAAAGGCGCGGCCAGGGCCGCTGGCGCGCATATCAATCGAAAATATGATCCGCTAAGCTTGCTGAAGTCAGTCCCTGGAAGCAGGTAAAGGGGTATTTCGCACGGACTTTACACGGACTTTCGTGATGGGATTTCGCGGCAAACTCGCGCTCGTTTTTGCCTCCCTCCTGATTTTCGCGGTCAGCGCCATCAGCG
Source organism: uncultured delta proteobacterium (assembly GCA_963761255.1). Classification (GTDB taxonomy): domain Bacteria; phylum Desulfobacterota; class Binatia; order Binatales; family Binataceae; genus DATGKG01. Next base: position 827,029 of record CAVXGH010000002.1, on the reverse strand, counting down.
TCATGGAGTTCGAGCGCACCACCCGCCTGATGGTCTCCAACCTCAGCGATACCGGAGTCTCGCTCGCCAACCAGGTCTTCGAGCAAATGCGCGTCACCCTGTCGCAGCCGCAAACCGATCCGGCCGCGGCCCTGCGCAATGATGCGTCGATCGCCTCCTCGCTGCGCTCCGCGCAGGCCTTCACCAAGGGCGTCGTCTATGCGCGCATCGAGGGCGTCGATGGCGCGCTGATCGCCGGCACTCCGCTGCCCGAGCCGGGCGAGGCGAGCCCGATTCGCCCCTTCGAGGAGCTCGCGCAGCAGGCCAACGGATGGTTCCCGATGGCGCAGATGCGGTCGCTCTTCAGCGAGCATGTGTATGAAATCAGCCGCCCGGTCGAGATGAACGGGAAGCCCTTCGCCACCATTATGGTCGGGCTCTCGACGGCGCTGATCGAGCGCGAGGTGCGCGCGACCCTCGAAGGTATCATGACGGTGGCGATCGTCGGCGTGATCCTCGCGCTGGCGGCCGGCGTGCTCGCGGGCGCGTTCCTGCTCAAGCCGGTAGCTGCCATCGCGAGCGGCGTCGATGAACTGGCGACTGGCGGTGGCGACTTCCGCGTCAGCCTCCCCGCGCATGATGAGTTCGGAACCCTGGCGGAAAAGTTCAATCAGCTCTCGCGGCGAATCAAAAACGATCGCGCGCAATGGGAAACCGAGCGCGGGCAGTTTTTCAACATCTTCCGATCGATTACCGATGCGCTCTTGCTCCTCGACGCGCGCGGACACGTGCTGTTCGCCAATGCCGAGGCGCAGGGCAAGCTGGGGCTGCCGGCGGGGGGCTTATCCGATGGCAGGCCGCTGAATTTGCTGCTGGGCCGCGACCATCCGCTGAACCGGAGCATCGAGAATGCTTACGTCATCGGCAGCGAAGTCCGCGACATCGCGATGGAACTGGGCAAAGGCGCCACGGCGCTTCGAGTTCTGGTCTCGATTTTTTCGTTGGGGCAGGGACCCGAGCCTCCCGGGCTGTTAGTCATCGTGCGCGACCTCGATCCGGTGCAGGAACTGGAGAATGTCGTCAATTACAGTGGTCGGCTCGCGCGCCTCGGTGGTTTGATATCGGGCGTTGCGCATCAGATTCGCAATCCCCTCAATGCGATGAATCTCCAGCTCGAACTCCTTAACGAGGAGGCGTCGCAGGGCAAGCCGGTGCATGCGCGGGTGATGAAGGTGCGCAACGAAATCATCCGCCTCGATGAAGCGATCAGCGCGCTGCTGCGCTTCATGCGCCCGGAACAGCTCAAGCTTGGGCAGATCGAATTGGGCGAGTTGCTGAGCGAGGTCGGGCGCGAGGTCGAGCGCCCCGGCATCACGGTGAAGCTGAACCTCGATCCGATGGCCTCGCAGGTGACCGCCGATCGCGCGCTGATGGGCGAGGCGCTGCGCAACATCGCGAAGAACGCCGTCGAGGCGATGCCCGAGGGCGGCGAGGTCGAGTTCGAGACGCAATCGGCGGACGACGGCTACGTCGAGATTTCAGTGAAGGATCACGGGCAGGGAATCTCGGCGGATGACCTCAGCCACATCTTCAATTTGTATTATACGACCAAGGAAGGCGGCACCGGGCTGGGCCTTTCGTTGGCGCTGCGCGCCGTCGATTTGCATTATGGTATGATGGAAGTTCAGTCGAATCCGGGTGCGGGAACTATCGTGAAGATCAAACTCCCCGCAGGGGATACGCTCGCGCAACAATTGCCCTCGGGGTCCGCGATTCATTAGGCGACGACGTGAAAAGGCTTGCCTCATCGATGGTGCTCGCGATGTTTCTGGCGGCGACGACGCTCGCCGGATGCGCGCGCCTCTATTACGACTGGAATACCCGCAGCTTCGGCAAGCCTCCCGAGGAGATCGCCAAACCGGTCGTGCCCGCTGCCGTCCCGACGCGCACGGTCGTCGTTCCACCGCATCAGCAGACCGCGGCAGTGCACAAGCGCAAGCATAAACGGCCGGCGCCGCCTCCCGACATGAAGGACATGAGCATCGAGCCGGAGACGACCCAGACCTCGCCGGTACCGCCCGCGCCCTCGACGATTTCGCTGGCCACGCCGGGTGGCGATTCTGACAACGCAGAGAAGGAGATCGAGGCCGCGGGGCAGCGCCTCGCGCATTTCGATCGCAATCAGCTGAGCGGCTCGACGCTGGCGACCTACGATCAAGCCAACGGCTTCCTGAGCCAGGGCAAGCAGGCGCTCGAGGAAAAAGACTACGTTGCCGCCTCGGGCTTTGCGCAAAAGGCCTCGCTCCTCACCGATCAACTGCAAGCGACGGTGACCGCGCGCTGATCGGACGGCGGTACGCCCTCAGGTGGGTTTGTGGCTATGAAATCCGCGCATCGCACGATCGCGAGCGTCGCCGAGCAGCGCCGACATCGCCTCGCGCATGATTCGCATCACCAGCCAGCGAAAGCGGATGCCGCGCGAGTTGAGGCGATCGAAGATCTCCAGCACATCGCGAAACTCGTGCGAGACCGAATTGATGAGCAGCGTCTTGTCGCGCAGTCTCGCCACCCGGATCAGCCGTGCGAACAATTCTTCCTCAGTCAGATGTTCCGCGTGTCCCGCCGATTTGGAGCGCGCAGTAAGGATTTGAAGTTGCTTGAGTCCGAAGGTGGTGTGCGGATCCTGGGCGAGAATCTTCCGCACCGGAATGAAACGATCTTCATCCATCGCCGTGTGCTCGGCGAGAAAGCGCGAGAATCCACCCCCTTCGACATCGAAGCGGATATCGTAACGCTGCTTCACCCTGCCCCACTCCGGTTCCGGACGCCTGCCCCACCAGCGCGGCCGCTGGCCGAAGAGCAGGCACAGTGAAGTGAGCCGCTGCTGGCCATCGGCGATCCACGAGCGCGAGTTTTCCAGCGCGTGGCTGTGCGGCGTGGTCCACAACAGGACGAACCCGGTCGGATAGTTGCGCCACATCGAGTCAGCGAGCATCGCGGACTGATCCGGCTTCCAGACGAAGCCGCGCTGAAAATCCGGCATGTCCCACCATCCGCTGACACAGCGCTCGACAGCGTCGGTCAGCCTGATGGTGTCGAATCGATAGGTTGCTTCGTGCGCCTGCTCGCAGCCGTCATCGACCGCGGCCGACGCCGGTGAAATCATCAGATTGGCGAGTGCGTCCCCCGGTTTGCTCGCCGCTTCAAGCTTTGTTCCTGGACGCATTGGAGTTGAACCGATTTCATGTGGATTTTTCGAACCAGTTAACGTGCGATCGCTTCAAGCGATCGCCCGGGAAGTCCCTTGGATGACGCGAAGTCAAGCACGTGGTCGAAATGAGAAAGCGTGCCGCCGCGTTCGATGATTCCGGAAAGCCGCCGCAACCGCACATCTCGTGGGTGAGCGAAGGCGAGAATCGGCAGTCCCATCGTGGCAAGCGCGAGCATGCGATCGGCAGTCAGAAACTGCGCTTCGTAGCGATGCAGAAAACGCAGCCCCGATTCATGCACGCACGACTCATCGGAATATCTCAGAAACTCCGGCGTGCCTGAGCCTTCGTCATGGCGAGGCTGCTCGGCGCCGGCGAGAAATCCTTCATTCAGTAGGAGTGCTTCGGCGCTGCGATGCGCGCGCTCGAACGGGAAAATCACCATCGGCTGAAACTGCACGCCGTAGCGTTGCTGGTTCGCCGCCATCGCGCGCCGGCCCGCGTCGAATTCCTCGGCCGGGTCTTCGATCTTTTGATGATCGACGTGACGATGCATTCCGTGCCACACAAAGCCGGCGCCGTGATGCTTCAAAATGTCGACATACCGACGGCTCATACGCTGGCTCGCCGGAATCCATGCACAGTCGAGATGGACGCTCGCGCAGCGACCTTCGATATGCGTCATGAAGTCCTCGAGCATCGACTCGTTGAGGTAATCGTATCCCAACGGGATGTCGTCGATGGTCAGGTTGAACGGCACCGCAGTGGACATGTCGCGTGCGGAGGCTCGATCCACCGCAATCAACGCACTGACATTGATGCAGCGCTGGACCGGATCGGCGAGGCGCCAGATGAGTGGAGTATCGGCCGAGTCGTCGTCGGGCTGCACATCGCAAATGATCGCGCCCTGCCCAACCATCGCGGCGAAGACTACCGGCGACTCGAGGCCGGCTTGATCGCGCGCGAGAAGAAGCGGCTCGAATGACCCGCTCAAGTCGGCCGCAACATTGAGTGCATCGCCGAACGGAGCTGCCTCGCCACGCAACACCGCCGGGATCATCGCGTGATCGGTGAATCGATACGCGGCGACCTCGGCAGCTCGACCCACAGTTAGCGCGACATCCAGCAAGGGAGCGAAGTGGTAACGAACTCCATTTTCGGCGCCGCCGCGAAGGTAGAGCGTGGCGCCATGATCGACCGACGCGCGAAGGCTCTCGCGCTCACCCGCCGTCATGCGGTTGACGGCCGCGAGACTCGTCGCGAGCAGCGGCGCGGCGTCGCCAGATGACGACAGCGCTGCTTCGGGAGTCGAAGCTTCCCGCACCTCGAGGCCACGCAGTTGTGCATACTGCGCAGCCAGTATCGGTGCGTGGCGCTCCGCCTCAGCGATCAGCCAGCACTTTTGGTTCGCGCGGAGGTGGTGCATGGGTTTCGGAACCATTCTGTACCGCTTCTTCTTTCAGTTCGTTGGCGCGGCGCTCATTGGATTCAAGCACCGCCTCCAGCAAGGGCGCGGAATCGATTTGCAACAGCAGGTTGATGTTGGGAATGACGCAGTGACCGCCAATGAAGCCCGGGAAATAACGCTGGCGCGGCAGGAACCCGACTTCCTCGAAAAACTCGGTTGCTTCCTCATAGTCGCCGCCCGCGCGCTGGACGTAGCGATTGAACTCCTGCGCCCACGCGATGATGACGCCGAAGTAGGTGGTCTCGCCGAGTTTGGCGACTTCGAGCGTCTCGGGCTTCTCCAGCTTGCGCGTCTTCATGCCATGTTCCTGGAAATGCGCATCGGCCTGGTCGGCCCAGGCTTCTTCGCCGGCCGCGACAAATTTGACGTAGTGGAGGAGATCCTTCGCCATCTTCACGTGCTTGCCGCGCACCGGACTGTAGGCGACCGGGCTCGCGGTTTTCTCCGAGATGGACCGCGTCGTCCCGGGCAGCACCGTGCTGTTGATGATGGTCAGCTCGGGCTTGAAGCGGCGGATATAATCGATCGCCAGCGGTTCGAACTGCGCGCGCGATACGAACGGAATGCAGATATGCATAATGCCGATCGGATCGCTGAACTCCCGCCGCTCGATATCGTGCTTGAGAACCGGATGTTTACGCTCGAGGACCTCAGCCAGTGCGCCACCGACTTCCCCGAGTCCGACGACGAGAGTTTTTTTGTTATTGGGCATCATCCCTCCATGCGCGCGCTCGCAACGCCGCCAGCTTTTCGTTTTTCGACAGTCACAGGATTAGTTTCGTGGCGTGGCAAGATCGAATCGATCGCGCGATAAAATTCCCCGCGCTGGTTCGGCCAACTGATCATGTCCACCACCTTGCGCGCGTTCTCGGCATAGCGCCGGCATAACTCGGGCGAATGGTAGAGCTGCTCGATCGCCGCGGCGAGATCGCCAATATCGCCGGGGTTGAAGAAGCGCACCGAATTCTCGCCGAAGTAATATTCGACGGTCTTGAGCCGCGGCGCGATCGCGGGTATTTCCATCATCGCAAATTCCAGCAACTTGACCGGCAGCATCAGATGGGTGGCGGTGTTCTCGCGATTCGGGACCAGCCCGACATCGGCAGTGCGCAACACCTTGGGCAGTTCCTCGATCGGAATCATATCCTTGAAGATTACCCGATCCTGCAAATTGAGTTCAGAGACCAAACGTCGAATCTCACTGAGGTAGTCACCGGCGCCAAGGGCGAGGAGCCGTAGCTGCGGCATCCGATCGCGCAGCAATCCAACCGCGCGCACCGCGAGGTCGAGCCCCATCCGATGAGTGATGGTGCCGTGACACACGACCGTGAAGGTCGCGGGATCCTTCGCGACCGGACCATCGGCAATGAAGATCCGATCATCCGGCGAATTGAGCACGACCTTGATCTTGTCGGCATTGATGCCGTAATGGGCGAGTCTCTGGCGATGGGGTTCGTGCACTGCCAGCACCAAATCCGCACACCATGCGCTGAGGCGTTCTTCCATCTTCATGACCGGAACGCCGACCGCACCGAGCCATCCGGGAAACTTGTCGCGATACAGCTCGGGCATCGTGTCGTGAACGTCGAGCACGAGCTTGGTCCCCGCACGCCGCAGCGGCAGTGCGGACAGAATCGCCGCGTCCGGCATCGTGCATACGATGGCGACGTCATACGGACGCTCGCGTGAAAGCTCCATCGCCTTGCGGGCGGCCGCGATGAAGAAGTTGATGTAACTCTTCATGTATGAAATACGGCTCGAGCCCCGATAGCGCGGGATTTCGAGCCCGATGACGTTGACGCCATTTATGAGGCCGGTTTGCCCCGCTGCCAGCGTTATGGCATCGACCTGATCGCCGCGGCGCGCCAATGCTTCCGCATGCCGCTTCACCCGGCCATCATGAATATACGTGGTGTAGGCTATGACTAATGCGCGAGCCACGTAATTATCTCCTTCACCCTGCAAAGGACTCCTCGCTGAGGCGCCGTGCGATAGCGCGCTTGGCGGCGGGGCCTTCAATCGAGGGCTTGCCATCTTTAAGCGTAAGTTTCAGTTGCGTGCGCTCGCGCCACCACTGCGCGACCTCCAGCGGAAGCGCGCGCCATGCGTCGAACTCGGCCAGCAGCTTCAGCAGCTCTTCGTAGGCGGGCAAATTTTCCGCATCGCCCGAGTAGTCAGGATGCGTCAGGGGCAGAATCATGCCGCCCAATGACCGTATCCAGTGCGCTTTGGTTGCCCAGGTCGAGAGCGGACCCCGCCGCACCAGGTGAAGCATCGTGTGATCCTGCGGCAGCGTGTAGGGCAACTCGACGACCATGTCCGATAGAAAAAATGGAAACAGGCTGCAGGTTCCGCCCGGCTGCGGTTCGTAGGGATCGGTATCCGAAAAGGTCGAGTCGTAGGCGAACGACATGGTCCCGATCCATTCCGCGTTGCGCAGCGTCGAGGGGCCGCGAAACCCGCGCAAATTATGCTCCCCGGCCAGCCGCTCCAGCAGCATCTTGCTTATTTCGAAGTCGTGGCGGCTGCGAAACATCCGCCCGTCATGCGCGAGGCCGTGCGCGCCGAACTCAAACCCGCGCGCGCGCAGTCGCTCGACCACTTTCCAATCGATCGCGTACTGCGCCAGCGGCAGATTCCACGACGAGCGGAACCCGTAGCGCTCCTCGAGGTCGGCCATCCGCTCCATGCGCGCAAATCCCAGCGGGCTTTCGACGTCGTGGGTGAGCGAGATGCAGCAGCCTTTGCCGCTCGGCCAAAACGCTATGTGCCATGGGTCCGGCTGCCCGATCGCTTCCCGGCTTTCGCGCAACCACTGATGGCGGATGTCCACCAGCGCGGTCTCACACGGCCAGTTGGGGAACACGTCGCGCAGGCGCGCGCGCACTGCGGCATAATTAATCCAATGACGCGCCATCTGCGGGATGAACTTCTTCACCCGGTAGTACGTCATCACGGTTGCCGAGGGCGTGCGTTTGCCGGGTGCCAGGTACTCTTCGAAAAGATACCGGCGAATGAGCGGCTCGCAGGCCTGGGTGGCTGGCTCCAGTTGCGCCCGATAATTCTCCGGCAGTTTCCAGAACGAAAACACGTCGTTGGTGTTATCAACCCCCTCGCAAGCGAGAAGTGCTGGAGTAATCGCTGCGCCGGCGCTCGATACGATGCTTAGCGCCATACCGACTCCATCATCAGCATTCGCCGCACCTGTTGCCGGCGAATGAACTTGACCAGTTCGGGCGACGCGGTTTTCTGATTGCGCCGCAGATAACCCTCGACATAGCCGGCCAGCAGGTAGATCCCGCCAATCACCGGAGGCCATGAAAATCCTCGCTTCGCCGCCCGCATCAGGAGGAACAGCGGATGGTATCCAACATTATAGGCGGCGCGTCCCGCGGCCAGATTTCCCTTCAGATAACCGCCCGCCGAACCTTGCGGACGATGATGATAGGCCCGGATGTGGCGGAAGCTGCGGCTCTTGAACCCCAGCATCATCGCCAGCGCCTCATCGATAGTGTCCCATCCGAGTCCGCTGGTCAGCCCGCCGATCGCTTCGAAGCATTCGCGCGAATACATCTTCACCGCGCCGCGCGTATGAAACCCGGGCGACCGGATTTCGTGCCACGCCATGCCCTCGGGCTCGAACAGCGTCGAGCCGGCAATCCCCAGCTTTGGATCCCGCTCGAACTCGGTCGCGAGTAGCTGGGCAAAATCCGGCTTGAAGCTGATGTCCGCATCGATGCGCAAAATCGCGTCATAGTCCTGCCATACTTCTTTGGGCAGGAATTGCATCAGGATCGATTCGCCACCGGGCAGCCGCTCGCGGCCAACCGGCAGATGCTTCACGTCGATCCACGGATGCTCCGCAGCGGCGCGATCGAGGATCTCGGCGGTCTTGTCGGTGGACCCATCATCGATGATGATCCAGCGCGCGGGTTTCAGCGTCTGCGCCGCCATCGAGGCAATCAACCGTGGCAGAAAGCCTTCTTCGTCGCGCGCGGGAGTTATCGCGATAAATCGCATCTTGCTCATGCCATGTACCGATAGAGCGCTTCGCCGAACACCCGGGTGACTGGAATCGGCAACCGCTTCCAGATGGTCGAGAGAACCTTGGTCGGGCCGCTTAAGACTTCGGAGCTGATGGTGCGCGGCGCGCGGGGAAAAAATGCATAGGGGACCGGGCGCGCGACGCATCCGAGATCCGCCTTGGAGCGCACCAGGCCCTGGTTGCGCGTGTCACAACGGCCGACATCGAGCGAGCTGACCGCTCCCGCATGCGCCTCGATCATCTTCGCAAACAGCAGATGATTGGCGCCGGGATGACAACTCTCATCGCGCGCGCTCCATTTGCAACAAAGCTGCTCGCCACTTCGCAGTGTCACCAGGGCGGCCTGGTCGCGCCCATTCAGGGTCGCAAACCATACTTCGCAGTCGCCATCACGCGAGAACTTCTGGTGCACGGTCGAGAAAAACTTGAACGGCTGCGGCGGAACCCCGAGGCGGCGTCGGGTCTGCAGCTGAAGCTCGAAAAACCGCTTGAGGTATTCGGCGCCGGCGCCGCGATCGATTTCGATATTGTCCTTGACGGCGCGCTTGACCCCGCTGCGAACCGTGCGGCTGAAACCGGCGCTGATCGCGCGATAGGGGCGCTTCATGTCCAGCGTCCAATGCGCAAAGCAATCGACATTTTTCCATGGCGCGGGTCCGGCCGCGCCACGAATCTCAATCGAGGCGTTCTGGTTGGACGCGGCCAGCGCGCTCAGCAATTCGATGCGCGCTTCGCCGTCGATCGCCAGCGGCTCGCCACAATCCGAAAACGGCAGCGATACCAGTCGCGTGACAAAGATTCCCTTCGAGCGCGCCAAGACCACCGCCGCGCGCAACTCGCCCCGGCGATGCAACGTCGCCACCTCGAGGTTCATCGGATACGAATCGCGCAGCGCTTCGATCCAGCGCTCGCAATGGTAAAAAGTCGCGCCGGGGAATTCTTTCAGCGCCACCCGCCACATCGCAGCCCCCTCGGACCACGGCGTTAAGGTCAGTCCCTCGCGAACAAGAACATTCGAACGCGCGACTGTATCGGTCCGGGAAAATGCGCGCGGGAAAAATGCGCGCGTCGATTCAGTGGTCAGCGAAGCTTTCATTGAAGTCGAACTCATTCAATCCTTAAGCGGCTTGCGACGGCGCCGGCCGGAACGCTTTCGTGATCATGTCAAGAAAAATCGAGGACTCCATCCACAGAAAAACCGTCAGCGCCGGCAATGCCTCGGCGATTAGGGTCGGCAATCCGTTCATACCGGCTGCGAATGCCAGTTCTTTCCCCGCCAGCGCGGCAATCCCGCATACGATGGCAAGCTTCAAGCCCGGAATCGCCGCCGCGAGAATATGACCGAGGGTGGTGCCGATGAGCCGGGCCGCCAGCGAGAGACCGATCAGGCTCACCACGCCTTCGACCACCGCCATGTCCGCGCTGACGCTGCCCAGTCCGCCAAACATCGAGAGGGGGACCACCGTCACCAGGATCAGAGTGAGCCGGATGCCGTGAGTCCACATGTCGTAGGACGGATGATCTTTCGAATAGAACACCGAGCCGATGCCGATGCGCAGGCCCATGAGGGTGAATCCGATCGCAAGCAAGCGGATGCACAACGCGGCCGGCATCCACTTCTCGCCATATACGACGCCGATGAACTGCGGCGCGGCGATCGCGGCCATCGCCATGATCGGCAGCACGAAGCGCGCGATATAGCCGGTGAAATCGCTGAACGCACGCGCCATCTGCGCGTTGTCATCCTGCACCCGCGAGAACGCCGGAAAGGTCACGCGTCCGGCAACTCTGAAGAGGCGATCGGGAACGAAGCGCAGCAGGTCCCACGCCATGCCATAGAAGCCCAGGGCGTTACTGCCGAGGAACCTTCCGACCAGCAGAAAATCCGCATTCGAGGAGCAGGTGTAAATCGTTCTCGCTCCCCACACGCTGGTGGTGAAGCGGCCGAAATCGCGCGCCGCCCACATCCGCGGCCATGCCGCGGTGAACCGGCGATCGGTAACCCATAGCGCGGCCGAGTAAGCGAAGATGCGCGCCGCCAATGCGCCCGGCAGGCTCAACCGAGGATGCCCGCCGAGGAGCAGGAGTAACGCCGCCGCGAGGAACACCATCTCGGCGAAAACCTCGGCGCTGGCGAGCGCGCCGAAGCGCATCTCGCGCCGCAACCGCGCATTGGAAACCATCGCGGTGCCCTGGAACACCAGCGGGATGCAGAGCAGCCGGATGTAGGGCACGATCCCCGGCATCAACATCAGATGCGCAACAATCGGCGCCGCGAGATAAAGAATTGTTGCCATCGCCATTGCGACGGCTACGCTCAGGCACCATCCGGTCGATTCATGCTCGGGCAAAAGATTGCGGCGTTGAATCAGCGCTTCGGGAATGCCGTTCTCGATCGGGATCAGCGCGAAGTACATCACGATCAGGAGGACGCGAAAAATTCCGAAGTCATTCGGCATCAGCGCGCGCGCCAGGACCACCATTCCGCCGACGCGGATGATCTGCAGCGCGATTTCCGCGAACACATTGTCGCGCACGCTGCGCGCAAACGCCTGCCATAAGCCGCTGTTCGCATCGGCGGAATCCGGCGGCTGCGGCGCGATGAATTCGGGCTTCGCGCCGAGCTCGTCTTCCAGCGGCGGCAAGGGCCGCGCCGCTCCTGCTTGCGAGCGTGAGCTCATAGCCCCTCGCCGCGAAGCAGCACCGGCACGGTACGCGCGAGAATCTTGATGTCGCTGATGAGTGACCAATCCTCGATGTACTTGACGTCGAGCCGCACCATGTCATCGAAGGACAGCCGATTGCCGCCGCTCACCTGCCACAGGCCGGTGATGCCGGGTACCGCGTCGAGCCGGCGCCGATGCCATCCTTTGTAGAGCTCCAGCTCGTAAGGCAGCGCGGGACGTGGGCCGATCAGACTCATGTCGCCACGCAGCACGTTGATGATCTGCGGCAGCTCGTCGATACGGTAGCGGCGGATGATGCGGCCGACGCGGGTAATCCGTTTGTCGTCGGTCAGTTTGAAGATCTTGTCGCCATTGTGCGCAGCGCCGTTTACCGCCGCCTTGTCGCCGTGGCTAATCCACTTCTTGACGTACTCGCGATGAGCGTTGTCGCCCGCCGCGCTGCGCATCGAGCGCAGTTTCAGGAAATCGAATTCCTGGCCGCGGATGCCGATGCGGGTTTGGCGAAAGAAAACGGGACCGCCGTCTTCGAGCCAAATCGCCAACATCGCGAGGAGCAGGATGGGCGCCGTCAGCACCAGCATGACCGAGGCGGCGAGGAAATCGAATCCTCGCTTGACGATGAAGTTGAGTCCTTCGATATTCGAGCCGCGCAACGTAAGCAGCGGAACCACTCCCATCATGTCTACCTTGAGTCCGGCCGGCGGGGCATTGAACACCCACGGCACCAGCCACCAACGGACTCGGTTCTCTTCACACATTTCGATAATGTCCTCGTGTTCCGAGCGCGCCGCATCGGGGAGCGCAATCGCAACTTCGAGGCTCGGATGGAGCCTGGCCATCTCGGTCAGGTTCGCAATCCCTTGCAGCACCGGCAGCCCGCGATACTGACGGCCCTCAGGCGACTCATCGATAAAGCCGACTGGCTCGTAGAAGGTCATCTCGCTGGCGACCTGGTCATAGAGATAGCGGCCGACATCGTTGAAGCCGATGATCGCGAGCGGAATCGTGATCCGCGGATTGGAATAAATCTTCCGCACCAGGTGGCGCGCCAACATGCGCCCCAACAGCACGGCCGGAATGCTGAATATGTAAGCCAGACCAATAGTTAACCGCGATCCTTCGAAATGGACCAAAAAGCCCGCGATGGTCGACAGCACGGCCGCATAAGTGCAGCCCCGGATTATCGCCGCCGCTTCCTTCACTCCTCCCGCGCGCATGCGGTAGAGATCGCAGGCCCTGAAGACCAGGACCCAGACCGCCACCACCACCGCGACTCCAAGGAACAGGAGCTTGGCATCGGTGCCGAGGAGGCGGATCTCCTGCGCGTGCGCCGGGTCGTGGATGGCCAGCGCCGCACTGAAAGCAGTCAGCAGCGCGAGGCCATCAACGGCCGCGAAGAACGCTTTTTGTTTTCGAAGTTCGCCGGCGAACATGCTTCAACCACCACATGTGGGGGGGGGTTCGCACGTAGCAGTATTTGGGCTGTGCCCGCCGGCGAACAGACTTGATTCCTTCTTCATGGTTTCCCGCACCGTCTCGGCCACCCGATCGACTTCGGCGATCGTGAGCGCCGGATGCATCGGGAGCGACAGCGCGGTGTCTCCGATGCGCTCGGCGGCGGGGAAATCTCCGCTCTTGTAGCCGAGGTAGCGGCACGCCGGCTGGAGATGCAGCGGGAGCGGATAATGGATCCCGCAACCGATATTCCGTTCCATCAGCGCCTGGCGGATCGCATCGCGCTTATCGGTTCTGATGACAAACAGATGATAGACCGACTCGTAGCCGGCGGGCTCGACCGGCAGCTTCACGCCGCATCCTTCAAGCCGCTCGCAGTAGGCCCTGGCGAGTTTGCGCCGGCGCCCGTTCCATTCGTCGAGCTTCTCCAGCTTGGCGCGCAGCACCGCCGACTGGATCGCATCGAGGCGCGCATTGTAGCCGATCTCCTGATGGGCGTAGTGCGAGATACGTCCGTGATCGCGCAGCGACACGATACGCGCCTTGAGCTCGTCGCTCTGCACCGCGACCGCACCGCCTTCGCCCCATCCGCCGAGGTTCTTCCCGGGATAGAAGCTGAACGCACTGGCGGAGCTCATCGCACCGGCACGGATGCCGTTGATGCGCGCGCCATGCGCCTGGCAGGCATCCTCAATGACGATCGCGCCGTACTCTTTCGCGATCGCGTTGAGCTCCGGCATCGCGGCCGGAAGACCATAGAGATGCACCGGCAGAATGACGCGCTTGTGCGGCTTGCCGTTGCCGTTTTTGTGAGTCTCGAAATAGCGGCGCACCGCCGCGGGATTCAAGTTGCAGGTTTCGGGATCGACGTCGACAAAAATCGGCGTCGCGCCAGTCTGAATGATGCTGGCGGCGGTCGCGATAAACGTCATCGGAGTGGTGATGACTTCGTCGCCGGGACCCACGTCATGCGCCATCAGGGCGAGGCGCAGCGCGTCGGTTCCGGAGCCCACGCCGATGACATGACGCACGCCGAGAAATTCGGCGAACTCTTTTTCGAAGGCCTCGACGTGCGGACCGCCGATGTAGGCGGTGTTCTGATGAATCTCCGCCATCTCGCGATCGACACGCTCGCGAATCTCGTCGTTCATCGCGGCCAGATCGACAAACTTAATTTGCATCCTGAGTTCCCCTTTTTTCATCCATCCCATTGACGCCGTTCTCCGCGAGCATCAGCCTGCGCACCCGCGCCGGCTGCCCCGCGACGACCGCATAGGGCGGCACATCGTGGGTGACCAGCGCGCCCGCGCCGACCATCGCACGCTCACCGACAGTCACTCCGCACATGATGATGGCGCCGCTGCCAATCGAGGCGCCGGTGCGGATGCGGGTTTCTTCCAGCTCCCAATCGCTCTCGCTTTGGACCGAGCCGTCGCCATTGACGGCGCGCGGCAGGCGATCGTTGATGAAGACCACGCCGTGTCCGATGAACACGCCGTCTTCGATCACCACGCCCGAGCAGATGAAAGTATGGCTCGAGATTTTGCAGCGCTTGCCGATGGTGGCTTGCTTCTGCACCTCGACAAACGCGCCGATGCGAGTCTCGTCGCCGACTTCGCAACCATAGAGGTTGACGAACGGCGCGAGGCGGACATTCTCGCCGAGCTTCACATCGTCGGCCACGCAGACATTGGCCGGGAGCTTGGAACGATCCATTAAATAAATCCCCCTTAAACTTCGGGACGCGCGACCGGCACCTTCGCGCCGCCGTTCTTGAGTGACAGATTGGCCGCCTCGAGCACGCTCACCACGCGCAGGCCCGAGAGGCCATCGGTGCGCGGCGTGTCGCCGTTGCGGATGCAATCGACGAAGTGTTCGCATTCGAGCTTGAGCGGCTCGGACTCGTCGATGCGCGGGATCATCACGTTCCCGTAGCGATACGAGAACTGGAACTCGCCGAAGGTGTCGTAGTAGGGCGCGACATCGACGCCCTTGTCGTAGATGCGGATTTTTTCCTGCAGCGCGAGATCATCGTAAACCAGCATCTTCTTGGATCCCACGATGGTGGTGCGCCGAATCTTGTTGGGATCCAGCCAGCTCACGTGGATGAACGCGATGACGTTGCGCGGGAAGTGCAGCGAGAGCATCGCCACGTCCTCGATCCCGCGCTTGTAATGGCTCTGACCCTGGCAGCTGACCGCCTCGGGAATGCGCCCGCCCATCAGCATCAGGATGATCGAGATGTCATGCGTCGCGAGGTCCCAGGCGACGTTGACATCATGCTGGATGAGTCCGAGGTTGGCGCGCGTCGAGCTCATGTAGAACATATCGCCCAGCTCGCCCGACTCGATGATGTCGCGCATCTTGAGCACCGGCGCGCTGTACTCGAAGGTATGCCCTACCATCAGCACGCGGCCGTTATCGCGCGCGATATGCACCAGCTCAGCGGCCTGCGCCGACGACATCGCCAGCGGCTTCTCGACCAGCACTGACTTGCCCGCCAGCAGGGCTTTCTTCGCGAGCGGAAAATGGGTGCTGACCGGAGTCGCGATGACCAAGCCTTCGATCTCGCGATCGCGCAACAGATCGTCGAGGCTGCTGGAGCCTTCGACCCCAGCATACAGCCCGCGCACATGATCACGCCGCTTGGCGTCGAGATCGCACGCGACCACTCGTCGAGCTTGTCGGAGTTGATGAAGATTGCGGACCCAGTTGGGTCCCCAATAACCCAGACCGACGACACCGATGCCGTTAATCTTGTACTTGCTCTCCTCGCGCTGGTAGCTCTCGCGAGGCGAAACCGCATCGGTAGTAACGCCGACCGTACCCAATCTCACCACTTCACTCATGATCCGAGAAGTCTCCTCAGAGGTTTGGCAACCGACTTGGTTGCACCGTTTAGAACCACACCTGCGACCGGGCGATTCGCCGCCCGCAGTCCGGCCACGGTGGTCGCGAGCTCGCTGCGCTCGGTATAACCATGACGAACCACCAGCAGGATGGGATCGTTAGGACGCGCGAGCGGGAGCATCCGCGCGTCGAGTCGAGGAACGCCCAGGTCGATCACGGCGGCCTGGTAGCGATTTAGTAATCCTTCAAAATCCGCGAGCTGCTGCAGACGCTCATCGTCGCTCGACACCGGGCAGCAGGTCGCGAGGTCAAGGCGCGGCCATTCGGTCGCGCGAATCTGCAACGAGCCATCCAGCACCAGCTCGGGTATCGCGCTGCCGGGCGCCACAAAAGTCCGATGCAGGTTCGGGTGACGCAGGTGAGCGTCGACGCAGATGGTGCGCAACCCGAGACGCTGACTCAGGTCGATCGCGAGCGCCGAGGCGACCGTACTTACGCCATCGCCAGGGCGGCATCCGCTGATGAGCAGCCGCACCGAATGATCGATCACCGCCAGCGGCGCAAGCTGCTCGGAGAGCCGCCGAATCGCCTTGGAGCGCGCGACGCGGCCGCAGGCGTCGTCGAGAATCGGCATCGGAACCAGCGGTCCGCTGCTGCCATCGGCACCGGCGCCATCCATGTTCCCGGCGTAGTCGAGCGCCAGTCTCGCCTGCGAGGCCTGCTCGACCAGGCTACGATTTATCGCCTCGTGGTACTTACTCACGATTCACTCGCCCTCCGCGTCGCTCGCGGGTTGTTTCGCGAGCCGCACGTCGGTCTGTTTCGATTTAGGTTTTTGCACGGGGATGCCCGGGGC
This sequence comes from uncultured delta proteobacterium, assembly GCA_963761255.1. Classification (GTDB taxonomy): domain Bacteria; phylum Desulfobacterota; class Binatia; order Binatales; family Binataceae; genus DATGKG01. The sequence continues at coordinate 810,480 of CAVXGH010000002.1, read as the reverse complement.
GGAAGCGGCGGACGAATCCGTATTCTCCGACGAAGCCGCGTAATCAGGCACCGCGATGGGTGTGGTTGCGGTCGCGGACGCTGCGCCTAGCGCCGCCTGCTCCGGATGCGCGGCGGGGGCAGATTGCGGCAACTCCAGCGTCTGCTCACGCGGGCCATTGATTTCCGGAATCGCCAGGTGATGGCCTCCGCGGGTCAGGCGCGGGCCGAAGGCGAGCAGCGCGATCAGCAATCCCGCAACCGCTGCAGCCACCGCAGTGGCGCCGGGAATCCAGCTTAAGCGCAACCCACCGTCGCGAGGGGTGGGATTCTCGTTCGAAGAGGCTTTGATCGCGGCGGTAAAAAGATCCTGGTACTCGGCGACCGCCGCCTTGGCCATTTTGAGGGTGACGACTTTCGCGCCCTCGGCGTAAGCGAGCAGCATCGCGTTGTGGCAGAGCACGTTGACGCGGCGCGGAATTCCGGCACTGGCGGCGACGATGTAGTTGAGCGCCTTGGGCTTGAAGATACGCGCCGAGGTACCGCCCTTCGCGCGCAACCGGTAGTCGATGTATTCGAGAGTTTCGCTGGCATCGAGCGGCACCAGCAGCGTGCGCGCTCCGATGCGCTCGTTGAACTGGCGCAGGTTGGGCGCCATCAGGCGGCGCAACAACTCCGGCTGGCCGGCCAGAATCAATTGCAGCTGGTTCTCGCCGGGCCGTCCATAGTTGGAAAGTAGACGAAGCTCTTCAAGCGCATCGTCACTGAGGCCCTGGGCCTCATCAAAAATAACCGCGACCCGTTCGGTCGGACGTAGTCCGCCAAGATAGCTGCCCAGTGCATCGAGCATCGCACCTTTGGAAAGGCCCGCGGTCTCGACTCCGAGTTGGGTCAGGATGAGGCGGAGCACATCCGCGATTTCGAGGCGCGGATTGGTGACGTACGCAAGGTGCAGGCGCTGATATTGCCGCGACAGGAGCGACGCGATGAGCGTGGTCTTGCCGGTCCCGCTTTCGCCCGCGAGCACCGAGAAGCCGCTGCTCTCGTGCATCAGGCCCCATTCCAGCGCCGCCATCCCTTCGCGATGGGTCTGGCTCATGTAGACCATCGCCGGCGAAGGCGTGAACTGGAAAGGCGGGCCGTTCAATCCGAAATGCTGGTAATACACAGTTGGTCCTTAAAACTCGTCGCTCAGCACTGCGACGGTTTCGAGTCCGGATATCTCTGAAATGGTGGCCGAGGAATAAATCTTCGGGTCGTTTTCTTCTTCGCGATACGCCGCGGCTACACCGAGCACCAAGCCGAGCAGCAGACCAGCCGCGGTATTGAGCGGAACCTTCGGGAAGACCGGGCGCAGCGGCGCGGTCGGCGGTTGCGCCACGCTGACGTTGAGGATGCGGCTGCGATTCAAGGCCTCGGCGGCGCGCGCCTCCTCGCTCTTGCGCGTGTATGAGAGATACGCGTCCTTGGCGTTCTGCACCGAGCGCTGCAGGCGATCCAGCACCACCACGCTGCTGGCCATGTCGGTCAGCTGCTGACGCGCGGTGGCCACCTGCTCGGTAATCGAGGCTTCACTGGCCTTGAGTGCGGAAACCTGTGCCTTTGCCTGGTCGAGATTGGAATTAATCGTTACCCACAGCGGATTGACGTCGGTGCTCTTTTCGGAAACTTCCAGGTGATCTTCGGTATCGAGAATTTTCTGGGCTGCTGCGAGTTTCGCATCGATCTGGCGAATCCGCTCGCTGTCGGGCTGATAGCGGGTCAGCAATTCCGCCCGCTCGGCGCGCAGTTGCATGACCTGCGGCTTGAGCTGCGCTAGCGCCATGTTCTGGACCTGGCGCGTTTCCTTGGAAAGCCGGTCTGGAGTCTGATCGAGCATCTCTTTAAAAGAGACCGCCTGTTGCTGGTTGTAGGCGAGGTCGGCCTGATTCTTATCGAGCTGAAGTTGGAGGGTATCGAGCCGGTCGACGAGGCCAGAGCGCTGATCGTCGACGCTGGTGATACCGCTCTTGACCTGGAAGTCGCGCAGCTGTTCTTCCGCATCATCCAACTTGGCCTGCAGCAACTTGGCCTGTTGGCTGAAGAATTGTTCGGCCGCGGGGTCGTGCGAGATGTGCGCGTGATAATCCAGATAGGCGCTGATCAGAAGATCCAGAAACTGCTTGGACCAGGCCGGATCGTGCGCGCGGAAGTTCACCTCGATGAGATCGGACTTCTTGATGATGGAAGCCGACAAATGTTGCTCCAACGTCATCGCCCAGGCGTCGCGCGCATCCAGATGAGGCGTGTCGTGCATCGCGCGATAGCCCGCGCCGGGCAGACCGAGCACGTAGTTGACGCCGCTCATGACCGGGGCGACGATTCCCTTGTGCGCCACTGGCGGCGGCATATCCGCGATCGCGCGCTTGATGATGTAGGTGCTGGTCAGCAACTCCATTTCGGAGTTGAGATCCTCTTCATTAACCGGATTGGCGACGACCGCCGGATTCTGCGGCGTGTTCGCGGACAGACCCGGCGAAACCAGCAGCTCGGCGCGGTTATCGCGCACGAAAATTTTCGCCGTTCCCTGATAGGTCGGCGGCCAGATCAAGGTTCCCAGCACCACCAGACCGAACACGACACCGCAGACCTCGAGCACGGTAGCCCGGCGGCGGAAGATCATTTCAGTCCAGTAGTTAAAGTCGCGTGTATTCATAAAACTTCTGCCGTCCGCGTTAGGGGATTGAAGGTGAGAGGTACGGCTGCACCGGCAGCATGTCGCGGATGTATTGCTTGACCCATAGGTCCATGTTGGCAATCCGGCTGCGCGGCACCACGATGGTGTCGTGCGGCATCAACATGACGTCATCGCCCTTGTCGGGCGTATTGGTGGCGGAGGCTAAATCGATCTTGGAGCCATCGGCACGTCCGCACGCATCGCGCCGAATCAACACTACGTTGGCGAGCTGGGCCTCATCGGTTTGCCCGCCCGCGCTCGCAATCGCTTGCGACGCGGTCATGCCCGGCTGCAGCGCGAATGCGCCCGGATGGTTTACCTGGCCTTCAACAAAAACCTGACGGCTCGGCATATTTTGCACATGGACGGTGGCGCTGGGGTTCTTGAGTTCTTTCGAATACGCCTGATTGATTTCCGCGGAGAGTTGGCTGGAGCTCAGCCCCGCGGCCTGCACTGGTCCGACCAGGCGCAACACGATGCGTCCGTCGGGCTGTACTGAGACGTTGTCGTTAAATTCGGAATTCAAATAAAAATCGATCGCGAGCTGATCCCCCGGTTGGATGCGATAGCTCGAGTCATCGAGCGAGGCATTGCGGAAGTGCGCGCCGTCGGCGAGGCATTGTTCAGGATTCATCACCGAGGCTTGCTGGACATCGGCACCCCCGGGATCGTCGCCGCGATTGCTCGAAGAAGAAGAGCATGCGGCAAGGCTAAGTGCGCACAGAGTAGCAACGAGGGAGAGGCGAAGATTTTTGTTGCAGCTAAAATTCATCGTAGTCGCACGCCTGTGATTAAGATGCTGAACCGATCGTACAAACATTCCGCACTGAATGTTTCTTCAAGAAGGCTAGTTGTTTTCCGCGTTCCATGCAAGTCTTGCGTGGAATCCTTCCCCCTAAATGCGAATAGACGCTATGACCATTCTGATTATGCACTTTCTTTCTTGATGATACAATAGAGCATTAGTCTAATAAATAGCATCGTAAAGAGGCTGAGACATCGCTTAGATAATTTATTGATTTTTCTTCATCCAATTTATCGCCGATGGATGTCAAGACCGCTTACCATACCGCTTTGACGCGTTATGGATAGCGTTCTTCTAGGGCAACTGACGTGCCAGCATGGAATTTCATTCATTCCGGTGCTTATTCGACGATTGGCTCCTACGATGCAACTGTTGCGGTTGTAACAACTTACCGCAGCGCACCTGTAGGAATTACACGCCGAGCGAATCTTCACCCCGATTGATTCGCAGCGCGCCAGAGAAATTCCATATCGTTCGCGTTCCATACGATATCCGTCATGTATACGCCGGGCTATCGGAAAAATTCCGTAGTTATGGGGCGAAACCGATGAGCACGAACCTTGCGGATACGACCATTTATCTTCGGACCCGCATCCAGTTAGTACGAGCGGTGAGTGTTTATGGATACGAAATCAGCTTCCGGTTTTTTCTCGCGCGCCGACGACCTCCCCTTTGCCTCGGTTCCTCGCTTTCGTGCGCCCACATATGAAGTTGGCGATGGCCGCGGCAGGGATGGGAATCATTAAGTTCAATTTGCCGCTCGCGTTTCCTCTGGCCTTCAAATACATCATCGACGTCCTGGTGGTTCACAGCCACGCACCGACCGGCCTCAATGCCATCATCGATCGATGGTGCATGACGATCGCCACCACTTTTGGTCTCAGCGTCACGATGTCCTCCAAGCTCGCCGCGCTGGCCGGGATCATGACCCTTCTGATGCTGATTCAGGCGGTCGCGACCTATTGTGCGGAGCATTGGACCGGAATCGCGGGCAATCGAATGATCCTCGACCTTCGATGCGCGATGTTCCGCCATCTGCAGAGCCTGTCGCATTCGTTTTTCGATCGTAACCCATCTGGTGCAGTCGCTTCGCGCTTCATCAGTGATGTCGAGCTGGCGCAGAACCTCGTCAGCAGCACGCTCGTGAATGTGTGGACTGATGCGGTGGCGCTGCTGACTATCGTGCCGATACTGTTCCTGCTCGATAAGCGTCTCGCGCTGATTTCGATTTGCGGATTTCCCTTTTACTTCGCTCTGATCCGCATTTTCGCGCCGCGCATTCGTGCGGTCAGCCGCGACGTGCAACATATGATGGGCGAATTCTCCGGCGAGTTGACTGAGCAAGTGGCCGGCATGGGCATCATTAAATCGTACGGACGCGAGGAATTCGTCGCCGACAAATTCCTCGATCGTACCGCGATGCTCCATGAGCGCACCATTGAGCGCGTACGCCTCACCGCGCGTCAGCAGATGTACTGCGAGTTCATCACCCGCATCGCGCCACTGGCAGTGGTCTCGGCGGCGGCGCTGATGATCGTCCGCGGTGGGATGGAAGTCGGCACCGTGATCGCCTTCATCGGGCTGCTCGGCTTCCTCTATGTGCCGATGGAACGCTTCTCGCAGCTCTCGACCCTCGTATCGTCGTCGCTGGCGGCGATCGAGCGCATCTTCGAATTCCTCGATTCGAAGCCCGAAGTTGTCGAAAGCGCCAATGCGGTTCCCTTGGAAATCAAATCGGGTGCGGTGCGCCTCGAGCACGTCGACTTTGGATATACCGCGCGTGATGGCAAGCCTGCGCGCCAGGTCCTTGGTGATATCGACTTGACCGTGGAAGGCGGCACGACCGTGGCCTTCGTAGGCCGCTCCGGCGCGGGCAAGACCACTATCGCGAGCCTGGTTGCGCGCTTCTACGATGCGACCGGGGGGCGCGTGACTATCGATGGGCAGGACGTGCGCGGCCTCACGCTGAGCTCACTGCGCGACACCATCGGCGTCGTCCATCAGGATGCGCTGCTGTTCAGCACCTCGATTCGCGAGAACCTGTGCTTCGGGAAACAGAACGCGACCGAAATGGAAATGTGGGAAGCGCTCGACAATGCGAACATCAAAGCCTTCGTCGAGGCGCTGCCGAAGAAGCTCGACACCGTCATCGGTGAGCGTGGCGTGAAATTGTCCGGCGGTCAGCGCCAGCGCCTCGCGCTCGCCCGCGCCTTCCTCAAGAATCCGCCGATCCTGATCCTCGATGAGGCCACCTCAGCGCTCGATTCGGAAGCCGAGAACCTCATCCGCGATGCGATCCGCCGCCTGATGTCGAAGCGCACTTCCTTTATGATCGCGCATCGGCTCGCGATGGCGGTGAACGCCGACAAAATCGTGGTGCTCGACCAGGGACGCATCGTCGAGGCCGGCACCCATGCTCAACTCCTCGAGAAGCGTGGCCTCTACGCGACGCTATTCAACGAGCAGACTCGTGGTCTGGTTCCTCAGTCCGCGCTGGCGAAAGCGCGCGAGGCGCGCCGCGAGAAGAACGCCCGCAACACCGGCTTCAATCCGCGCCTCAAGGTTGTCAGCGGAGGCGTGCGCTAACCCAGAGTCTTTTTCCTGTCCGCTTCCTCCTCGTAGATGCTCGCGGCGTGAACTTCCTCGCACGCCGCGAGCATCACCCTATGTCTCAACCGCGGTTTGATCGCGCCATTGGAAACGAGAATCCGGAGAACCGGGTCGCTGCTATTACTCGATCGGGCAGGTACAAATTCCTCCGCCGGTACCATTTCCGATCAATGCACCGCACTGGCTCTGCAGATAGATCAAGTTGGTGGGGTCACCGCCGGCATCATCGGAAAGCGGGGTTTCGGTGATTCCGAAAGAAACTGCACGGCGGGGCGGCCTCGCAACCAGCTGACTGTGGGTGACGCTGCCGAGGAGATTGCTGGCTGTGGTCACGCTGTAGCCGGGGACGTTGGTCGGATCGCAGCAGGCGTCGCCGAGGCACTGACCCGCAAGTCCGCCGCCCCCGGTATTGAGGAAGGTCGACCCATATGGGCCGGCGGGAACGCCAATGGTGTTGGGCGCAGTCGCGACGATCCCAATCGATCCGTTGCTGTTGTCGGGTCCCGACGCAGAGGCAGGCGGAGCTCCCTGGATGCCCCAGTTTGAGGTCAGATTCTGCTCGACCGAGAAAGTCGCCAACTGAGCGGAACTCAGAGGACAGCCGCAACATTCGCCCATTTCTTGATTGGCATCGAAAACGTAGAGCATGGCGCAGACAGTCTGTGGTTGGGCGCCGGCCAGATTGCTATTGGCAGCACCATTTGGATTGATCAGGCGAATGATGTTGTCGCCTTCACCCGTCGTATTGCATAGACCCCCCATCGCGTTCGAGCCGGGAGGGCAAAGGTTAACTTCCAAACCGGTTGGAGTCATATAGTAACTCCATAGAACCTGCCCCGGCAGGGATCCGGTGACGGCCGCACTCTCCGATGTGGTTCCCTGACGGAGGGAGCCCGCATTCGCTGATGGAGACCACGAGGCCATCATCGCGAACATCGCTGCGGTCAACGCAAATACCTTTAACTGACTCTTCATGCAATTCTCCCAAGCTACGAAAAACTATATCTCGCGCAATGACGTTGCGAGTATCACATTGAAGCAAGAAGCACTATGGCTTGATAGATCAGAGGGCCGATCCGCTTTTCTCTGCCAAACGAAGCCGAAAAATCCCTTGAAAATGCCAGACTTTGCCCGAACGAGGATGGAAAAAGCTTCGATGTGGAAGGCCGGGACCAAGGCGCGACAGCAGACAGCCCCCTAAGTTCGAGGCTTATATCGACATCAAGTCGGCAAGTTCGATGGCTTCTTGAACAATATCGGAAAAAGCGCGACCCGGAGCGGACGCCTGAGCCGTTCGGACGCTGCGATGCATTCACATTCCGAGCAAAGTTACGCCCGCTGCTTTTGCAGCTTTGATGAGGTCGCGATCGACGGTGGCTAGCGGCAATTTCCGCCGCTGCGCGAGCTCCAGATACGCGGCGTCATAGACGCTGAGCCGATACCGCTCCGCCAACCGAACCGTGGCGGTCCATGCCCGATCTGCGGTTTCTTCGTCCACAGTGATCGGCAGCGCCCGCAGAAAACTCGCAAGAGCGTCGCGCCGCATGGCGTCGAGGCGCTTCCTGCGCTCGGCCATCACCAGACCGTTCAACGCCTCCAGTGGCCAGAGCGAGGGTGCGAAGGCTCCGCGTTCGGCGACCCGGTCCAGCAGCGCCATGATCGGCTCGGTCTGCTCGTCCTCAAAACACCACGCGAGCGCCACCGAGTTGTCGACGACGAAACTCACGGACGTCCTTCGTTGATAAGGTCCTTGAGTTTAAGGCCGCGCAGTTTAATTCCCTTGCTCGCTTCGCGCAGACCGGCGGCGGCACGCGTGGCCCTTTTGCGATCGAAGCCCGCCTGGGCAGGAACGAGTTTTGCCACGGCTCTCCCGTGGCGCGTTATAACGATCTCGGCCCCGTGTTCGACCTGGTCAAGCAGCGTGCCTAACGTGTTCTTCGCTTCAAAGGCCCCGATTTCTCTCATGCCCCCATCTCCATCTAGCTTACAATCTAGCTTATATAGTATTCGGAAATCTCCGACATCTCATTTTCGGCGCCCCAACCGATGATGGCGAGGCGCGTCGCTTTCGCATAATCTGGATATCGGCGATGGCTCTCGAACAATATCGGAAAAAGCGCGACCCGGAGCGGACGCCTGAGCTGTTGGGACGCCAGGATGCGGCTCCATGACGATTTCCGCAAAAACTATTTTCGAAGGCGTTCGAGATCGCTCACAGTCAGCCCGGCCTGTCTGAGAATCGATTGGAGCGTTCCCTTGGGAATCATCTTCGCGAAGTGAACAGGCACCGTCAGCGTTCGCCGGTCTTGTTCTCGATAGGGCGTCAGATGGCTTCCCTTCTGCCGCCACCGAACGAATCCCGCACCGTCTAGCGCTTTGACCAACTCCCGCGCAGTCAGGACCGGAAGTTTAGGCACGCGAGACTGCGACGTTTACGGTCGTGCTTAGAACCGGCCTGGAATCCTCGTCGGGAAGCGCGAGCCCGTGCGCTTTGAGATTCTCCAGGTGAAGCGCGATGGCTTCCTTTGCCATTTCTGCGGCCTCATCGACGGTGCGGCCGTAGGAAACACACCCGGGAAGGGATGGGACAAGGACCGTGTATCCACCCTCGTCTTCCGGAACCAGCGTGATCTGCTATGAGTAGACCTTCCTTTTCATCGGACAATTTCATCCTTATAACACGATCTCCAACCAAACCAGCGACGGTGACGAAATACGTGCATTTCGCGTAAGCTCGGAATGGCGCGATGGCTCTCGAACAATATCGCAATAAGCGCGACCCGGAGCGGACCCCCGAACCGTTCGGACGCGCCGATGCGTCCGCGGCGGTCTTCTCTAAAAGCGGCGGGATGTTTTGCATCCAGAAGCACGCCGCTACGCGCCTCCACTATGACTTCCGCCTCGCGATGGAGGGCGTGCTGCGTTCGTGGGCCGTGCCCAAGGGGCCTTCGCTCGATCCGAATGAGAAGCGACTGGCCGTCTTCGTCGAGGATCATCCCATCGAGTACGGCGACTTCGAGGGCGTCATTCCGCGCGACAACTACGGCGCCGGCGAGGTCATCCTGTGGGATCGCGGCGTCTACAAAGTAATCGATCCGCCCAATGGCGACGCCGGCGAATGCGTGCGCAGCGGCAAACTCGACATCGAGATGCATGGCTTCAAGATGCGCGGCGCCTACACGCTGGTGCGCACCCATCTGACTGACGGAAAAGGCAAGCAGGAGAACTGGCTGCTCATCAAGAAGCGCGACCAGTACGCCACCGCCGACGAGGACCTCATCGAGGCGCATCCGCGGTCGATCCTGTCCGGCCTCACCATCGAGGAGATGCGCGACGCCTCCGCGATCGGGCAGGAAATTTCCTCGCAGCTCGAAAAACAGGGCGCGACGCGGCTCAATGGGCCGCTCAGTCACAAATCGTTCCCGCTCACGCTCGCGAAACCGCACGACAAGGCCTTCGATGGCGACGCGTGGCTTTATGAAATCAAATACGACGGCGTGCGCATCCTCGCGATTCGCGACGGCACGCATGTGCGCCTCTTCGCGCGCAGCGGCACCGAGGTCACCGAGCGCTATCCCGAGGTCACGCTGGCCTTCGATTCGATGCCGTTCGACCGCTTCGTCATCGACGGCGAAATCGTCGCGCTGATGGACGACGGCCGGCCCAACTTCGGGAAGTTGCAAACGCGCATGCATGTCAGCGATCCAGCGACCGCGCGCAAGCTGAGCTTCTCGACCCCGACCATCGATTTCGTTTTCGATCTGCTCGCCTTCGACGGCTTCGACTTGCGCGCGATGGCTCTGGAAGCGCGCAAGGAGCTTTTACACAAAATCGTGTTGGGCGAGGGCCCGATCCGTTACTGCGATCACATCATCGGGCGCGGGAAAGATTTCTTCGCTGCGGCCGAGCAAATGGGCCTTGAGGGAATTATCGCGAAGCGGCGGGAATCGAAGTATCGCGGCGCGCGCAGCGACGACTGGCTGAAGATCAAGGCGCCGCTGACCAGGGACTTCGTCATCGGCGGATATACCAGCCCCGATGGCTCGCGAAATCATTTCGGCGCGCTGCTGCTCGGAGTCTATGAAGATGACGGCGGCTTTCGCTACGTCGGTAAAGTCGGCACCGGCTTCAATGGCGACACGCTGAAAGCAATCAGCGAGAAGCTGAAGGCAATCGAAATCGAGGCCTCGCCGTTTCGCGTCGGCAAAAATCTGGTGCTGCCTGAGAAGCGCGCACACTTTGTGGAACCCACGCTGGTCGCGAATGTCCGCTTCGGCGAACTGACCAGCGAAGGATGCGTGCGCCATCCGAGCTTCATGAAACTCGCCGATGAGGTCGACCCTCGCGACTGCACCTGGGAAGCGGCCTTCGGCGGGACCGGTAACACTCCATCTAACACCGAGCAGACTCCGATGCCGCTCGAAGAAGCGCAACCACCCAGTGTGAGCAACAATCGTGATGGAAAATCGCGCGAGGTCACCATCACGCATCCCGAGAAGGTCTTCTGGCCCAAGGAAGGTTACACCAAGGCTGACCTGGTCGACTATTACCGCAAGATCGCGCGCTGGATGCTGCCCTATCTGAAGGATCGCCCGGTCATGATCGTTCGCTACCCGGACGGTATCGAGGGCAAGAGCTTCTATCAAAAGGATGCGCCCGCATTCGCCCCCGAATGGATTCGCACGGTGACGATTTACTCGCATGACAGCCAGCGCGATATCAACTACTTCATCGTCGAGCATGAAGACGCGCTCGCCTACCTCGCGAATCTCGCGACGATTCCTATCCACATCTGGTCATCGCGAATCGGGAGCGTGGAGAACCCAGACTGGCTGTTGTTCGACCTCGATCCCAAGGGCTCAACCACCGAAAAGGCGGTGCATACGGCGCGCGAGACAGTGAAGCTGCTGGAAGAGATCGGCCTCAAGAGCGCGATCAAGACTTCGGGTCAAATGGGCATCCATGTGATGGCCGGCCTGAAACCTATCTATACTTATCAGCAGGCGCGCGATTTCGCCGAAATCGTAGCTAGACTGGTGGTGGCGAGGATTCCCGATATCTGCACCATCGAGCGCAACAAGGCGGTGCGGGGCGGCAAGGTCTATATCGACTACCTGCAGCTCGGCCACGGCAAAACTATCGCCGCGCCCTATGCTGTCCGGCCGAATCCCGGCGCGCCGGTATCATCACCGATTCTTTTCGCGGAATTGAAACCAGATTTAGATCCCGAGAGCTTCACCATCAAGAACATGGTCGCTCGAATGACGAAGCTGAAAACCGATCCTTTCTTAGGCGCCATCACCGATCAACAGCGCCTTGAGCCATCGTTGAAAGCTCTCTCCGAGAAATACTCTTCCGCCGGCCTCAGCTAGAAGATCGAGAGCTAAACGCCGAAAGGTCTGATTGAACATCTATCCCGACAGCAGCGACCTCATCGACCTTTGCCGTGAAAGGGGTCCTCTTGATCTCTCAGATCTCGCAGCCAAGCTCACACGGGGTTCACATCGGATTGTCATCTCCATGCAAACGCTGATGGAAATCGCCGCGCCTCTAAGAAACAATCGGACCTTGGAGGTTCGAAAAGACGTCAATCGCCTCGAAGAGCTTCCGCTCACTTTTATAAACGAAGGCAGAATCTACGACACGGAGTTACGCGAAGCCGTTGAAGCCTTTGAGCAAGGGCGGGATTACAACTTCGTCGCGGTTACTGTTTTCGCATCACGTTTGGCGGACGCGATCGACTTGCATGGCGCTCCGCTGTACATCCTCGAATACGGAAGACGCGTACCGACAACAATGCTCGTGAACTTCCGAATTTGGGAAGCAATCGACTATATGTGGAAGCACGAGCCGCAGTCATTCGATGTGCAACGAAGGCGAGCAAAAGAGTGGGCATGGTTGTTAGAAAGTGACCGGTCGATGACCGATCCGCAAAAACTGAGAGAACACTTCCCAACAATGATGCAGCGGGCTCTCGCAACGCATCGAATTTCGCCACCGTCCTTGGGAACCGAAGCCTTTGCGAAGTGGGTGTATGATTCACCGTCGCGATGTCCAGGAATCAGACTTCAATATGAGACACAACATCAGCTTCGCCGAGACCGCAACACACGTCCCCGCGCTTCTGACATAATTGATCTTATCCGCATCACCGCTGTGCCATATGTCGACTTCTTTGTTACCGACATGGCGATGATAAAATATGGTCGCAAAGCGGCCGCCGAGATTGGACGACCCTACGGACAGCTTCTCGGAGATTTCCGTACTGTTCTAGCGCACCTCGGAATCAGCTAGCAGGGGATTCCGTAATCGAGTTGACGCTAAACGTAAGCACCGTTGACGTAAGCTCTCGCGGCGCCGCGCACCAGACCGAGCTCCCCTTCTGATAGCAGATCGATTGGCCGCTGTCCCTGCGATACGCGGTTGTTCGCGCGCAGCCATTCTTCGGCACCACGAGCTGATAGAGTCTCTTCGAGGATAGCTGCGATCTCTTCGTTGCCGAGCGGTCGTTTGGTCTTGACGACAGCCATAGTCCAGTTGCTACTTCCGCTTGCGGGTTTTGCTGCTGGCGTGCGCGCGAGACTCGCCGGTGCTGCGGCCGCCGCTCCGACTCGAGGCCACCGCGGCTTGCTTCGGCTCCTCGGCCTCTTCGGCAGCAGGGGCCTCTTCTTCTTTCTCGGATTTCTCGGCGGTGCCACGCTTCTCGAGCGAGGCCTTCAACGCGCTCATCAGATCGATGACCTTGCCGCGCGGCTGCTCCGAGGGTCCTGAGACTACGGCTTCCTCACCGGCGACCTTGCGATGGGCCGCTTCCAGGACGCGCTCGCGGAATTCGTCGTGATATTTGGAGGGGTCGAACTTCTTCTCGGTGAGATCGTCGATGAGGCGCTGCGCGAGTTCGAGTTCCTTGTCGCTGGTCTTGGCGTTCTGCCCCCGATCGACATCGGCCTCGGAGACAATCTCGTCCTGGTAGTACATCGTGTGCAACATCAGGCCGCCGTCAAACGGACGGATGATCACCAGATGCTCCTTGTTGCGCATGGTGAAATGCGCGAGGGCGACGCGCTTGCTCTCCGTCATTGCGCTGGCCAGCAGCTTGTAGGCGCGCGCCGATTCCGGTGAGCATCCGAGGTGATAGGAGTTCTCGAAGTAGACCGGATCGACCTGCTCCAGCGGCACGAATTCGCTGATCGCGAGGGCGTGGTCCTCGTGCGCCTCGAGCTTTTCCAGCTCCTCGTCGGTGAAGGTTACATAGGTGCCCTTCTCGATTTGATAGCCGCGCACCAACTCGCTGCGATCGACGATAGCGTCATCGACCGGGCAATAAATTTTCTGCTGGATGCGGCTTTTGTCCTTGGCGTGGAGCAGATTGAAGCTGACCGACTTGGGCCGGGTCGCGGTGTAAAGCTTTACGGGGATGGAAACTAACCCGAAAGAGATTGAGCCTGCTGCTACTGGTCGTGCGGCCATTACGCTTGCTCCTGGTTAGAATTAGGCGCTACGCGCTTCCTTCGGGTCTGCACCTGGGCCCGGCTTTGGCGAATACGCCGCCTAGATGGCGGCATACCCGGCGTAGCCTATACGGAAGAAAGGAGCTTCGCTAGATGGAAAAGACGCCCCCCTTAAGGACGTTTTCGCCATCGAGCGATGCCCTAATCAGTCTTTGTTCTTGCGCGGACGCCCGCGACGGCGCTTGGGTTCCTCGCCGGTCGGCTCATCGATGGGTCCGAATGGATCCTCGGCGTGCAGGTCCGGCGTTTCGATTACTCCGTAGCTGTTGGGCTCGCGACTCTGGCTCTCGGCCTCCATGTCAGTCGGAGGCGTCCAATTCTGACTGTACGGCTCGATGGTGCCGCCGGCGCCCCATCTGCCTCGCCCGCTGCCGCGTTTCTGTTGGCAATCGACGCAGAGCAGCGCGAACGGCAGCGCCTTAAGGCGCTCCAACGGGATGTCTTCGCCGCACTCGCCGCAAATGCCATAGCTGCCATTGTTGACGCGCGCGAGGGCCTGATCGATAAGCCGCAGCCGATCTTCCGAGCGCTCGATGAGGCTGGCATGCGCTTCGGCATCGGCAGTCGAGCGCGCCACATCCATCTCATCGCCGGGCGAGGAGAGCATCTCCTGACCCTGGTCGCGACGGAAAATAGCGATCTTCTGGAAAGTCTCGTCCCGTAGCTGCGCGAGGATGTCGCGCAACTTGCCGTGACGATTCGAATTGCCTGTCATTGCGAGTCCCATCTTTTCCTCACTCATCCTTTGAGTCGCGTGACCGTCTGATCCGCGTCATCATGCAGAAATATTTACGCGGTTACCGGCCACTTGGTTTCTCAAGTGATGCGACCGGCTCTCCGCAACCCCCCGGATTCGCCGCCGCCAACCGCCGTCCTCTCAACATCAATCGGACGTAGTGAGGGTTTGACGTATTTACCCTACGATTGCATTCAAGACGCCGAAGAGAATTTTTTCGGGCCTGACTCGAAGGGCTGAGCCCGCACGCATCCGCCGATCCGAGGTTGCAAGTCCTCTGCCGCCCGGAATCGCGTCAAATCGCTACATTGTTCATGTTTTTTTCTCGCGACGGTCATCTAAACCGGCTCCTCGAACGTCTAATTTCCGATGTCATGGGATTTAGCAGCCGTCCCATTTTGCCCCATGTAGCGGAAATTGGCGGCAAATCGCGCCGGTGGCTAGGAAAGTGACACGAAAGGATATTTCAATGAGTAACGCGGTACCCAGACGAACCGAAAAGCCCGTTACGATTCAGTCACCCAGAGCTGCCAAGGGCAGAATCCTCAAATTCGACCGACACGCAGGCGTCATTGTGCTGGACCGGGCCGAGCCGAGATCGAGGATGCGGTCGCTATCAACCTTGGTGCGCAAATTGCTCACCATCCTCAAGCCGAATGGCCCTTCGTCACGAATGAAACAAACCCGTGGCGAAGTGTTTCGATTGAAGGGCGATAAAAGGGGAACCCGGTGACGAATTTCGATTGGTTTGCCGGAATGATAAGCGCGCTGCTGATAGCCGCCGCTCTCTGGGCGGCCGTCGCGTTCGCCTGAGAAATCCGGCTCGATCCATCTGCTTACGATTCCGTCTTCCGAGGACGCACGATAACTGCCGTCCCGTACGCTGCAATCTCGCTCATTAAATCCGCGATCTCATTACAGTCGAAGCGCATCGCTAAAACGGCATTCCCGCCGCGCTCGCGCGCCGCAATCCGCAGCCGCTCGATGGCCTGGTTGCGGCTGTCAGTCAGCAGCGTGGTATAGCCGCCGACCTCGCCACCGAACAGCGTGCGCAGGCTGGCGCCGAAGTTCGAAAACACGTTGCGCGCCCTGACGATAAGCCCGAAGACCTCGCCCAGCACCTGCACGACCTCATAACGGGGGATGTCGTTGGTGGTTACGATGATGACGCTGTCGTCCGAATCGCTCATGCGCTTTCACCTCCTCCGAAAGTTGTAGAACTGGTGCTGGACCGGCGACCTCATAGATTCTGCGCCGGACGCTTTGGGAACACCCGCGCTGCCGTCTTGAAGAAGATGTCCTCCAGGGTGGCTCGCGGAAGGTAGAGGCCCGGCATCACTTCTTCGGAGCGAAAGCTCGAGAAGTACCTGGTCTGGAGGAGATTGCGCTCGCATTCGAGGATTTCGTCGAGGCTCGGGTCGGTGCCCAGATGGTCCTCATAGACGCTGTCGCTGGCGAACATGATGCGGCCGCTGTGAGCGATGTAGAACGCCCGGAATTTTTCCGGTGAGAGTATCGCGAAGGCGCCCACCCGATGCCACGGACCGCCGTCGGTGTACAAATTCGGATGCGCCGCGAGCATCGCGCCGAGGACCTCGAGGCTGCTCTGGACGCCGCATAGATGGGGGCAGATGAAAGTGACGCGTGGGAAGTCGTTCAGGACCCGCTCGAACTCGCGCCGCTCGTCCGCCACCATCGCCTCGACATGAATTATCACCGGCAAGCCGCGTTCGCTCGCCACCGAGTAGGCGGCATACATCGCGCGGCTGTCGATGGGGCCGAGGTCGTCGCGCAACATCAGCAATCCGTTGTAAAACTTCAGCCCATCGATGCCCTGGCCGGCGAGGCGCGCCGCCTTGCGCGGTCCATCTACATCGGTCGCGGGATAGGTGTAGAAGACCCGAAACCGATCGGGATACTGCCGCTTCATCGCAAGCTGGCGGGTCACGGTTTCGTCGTAGCCCTCGAATTCGGCATCCGCGTCGAAGGTCACATCGGGCGAGTCGAGCAGGAACATCGTGGCGATGCCACGCCGGTCCATCACATCGACCAGGGACTTCGTCTTCGATGTGGGCAACACGATGTGTTCGTGAACATCGACGATGCCCGCTGTCGGCTGACCCGCCTTAGCACTGCGATTGCCGAGCACCAATGCGGCGATCAGCAGCATCGACGCCACTGCGACCTGCGGCGAGGCTCTCTTACTTCGCCGGCGAGACTGCTTCGTCAATCAAAATGAACCGCGATGCCGCTACACTGGAAATGGCCTTCGCTGGAGCCGGGCTGCTGCACCATCGAGGCGCTGTTGCCGACGACAAAATATCCGTAGGCGTTGGTGATCCCGTTGACCTTCTCGCCATACTGGCGAATCGCAGCCTCGCGTAAATTCTCTTCGGGAAAGGTATCCTGCCCGGTCGGATCGTTGCCGCACCGTCCCTGAACGGGTCCGAGGTCGGTGATCTTCGGATGCCCATCAATCGAAGTCGAACGCACCACGATGAGTTTTTGCGCCGCCGCATCCATTGTGGCGTCACGCGCTTGAATCTTAGCTTCCTCTTTCTTGGCCAACGGACCGCATCCGATAACCGCAAGCATCAGACCTAGCAACACCAGCTTCTTCACTTCATTCGCCTCCGCCCTCAGGAGCTACGGGAATAAATGACGACTTACAAGCGGGAAAATTTCCGTTTCGACCTGACGACTGCGACGCTACCCGCCCGCGCGCTTCGCGTGATCGGCAATCACCTTGGCGACGCAGCACGTGAGGCGCTTGCCGGTCGGGATGTCGAGGAACTCGTTGGGTCCGTGCGCATTCGCATGCGGCCCGAGCACGCCGGTGATAAGAAACTGCGCTTTGGGAAAGCGCTCACCGAGCATCGCCATGAATGGAATGGTGCCGCCCTCGCCCATGAAGGCAATCGGCTTGCCGAAAAATGCGTTCGAGGAATCCTCCAGCGATTTCTCCAGCCATGGCGCAAGCTCGGGCGCATCCCATCCGGTCGCACCCCAGTTCGCATCGAAGCGCACCTTCGCGCCCGACGGCGGATCGTCTTCCATCAGCTCTTTGAGCGCGCGCGAGGCGATCTTCGCATCGCAGGTCGGCGGGATACGCAAGGAAAGCTTCAGCGCCGTCAGCGGACGCAACACGTTGCCCGCATTGCCGGCCGCCGGAAGACCATCGGCGCCGATTACCGCAAGCGCCGGTCGCCATGCGCGATTGAGAATCAACTCGGTCGGATCGGTGCTGACCGGCTGCGTCCCCGGCGTCAACGGAAACCGCTGGTACATCTCGGCGCCGAGGATGGTGGCCGTGGCGGCGGCCTGCTTCAGACGCGCTTTCGGGATCTCAGTATGGAAAACTTCTGGAACGATATGCCCCGTCGTCTCATCCTCGATGCGGCTGATGAGCTGGCGCGCGATGCGAAAGCTGTCCGGCACCACTCCGCCCGCATCCCCGGAATGCGCACCCTCAGTGAGCACCTCGATGGTGAGCGTCCCGCCGACCAGGCCGCGCAGCGAGGTCGTACACCATAGCTGCTCGTAGTTGCCGCATCCGGAATCGAGCGCGATGACGAGACTCGGCTGTCCGATGCGCGGCGCCAGATGCTCGATGTAGGCGGGCAGGTCGAAGCTGCCGCTTTCCTCGCATGCCTCGATGACCACGACGCATCGCGCATGCGAGATGCCCTGCTCTTCCAGCGCGCCGATCGAGCTGAGGCACGCGAACATCGCATAGCCGTCGTCGGCGGCGCCGCGACCGTACAATTTGTCGCCCTCGAGCTTCGGCGTCCACGCGTCGAGGCCCGCGCGCCAGCCGGCCATCTCGGGCTGCTTATCCATGTGGCCATAGAGCAGAATGCAGTCGTCAGTTTGGCCGGGGATTTCCATGAACAGCAGCGGCGTGCGCTTCGGCAGCCGCAACACTTCGATAGTCGCGCCTTTGGGAGCTTGCTCGCGCGCCCATTTCTCGAATCGTGCGACGACCTTGTCCATGTGTCCGTGCGCCTGCCATTCGGGATCAAACGCGACCGATTTGTTGGGGATGCGAATGTATTCCGTCAGCTCCGGCACAATCGACGAGTCCCAAATCCGATTGATGTAACTCTGAGTCTTTGCGTGGTCCATTACTTTTCCGGCGGAAAGAACACCAGGGTGCGCACTTCGATGCTTTCGCGCGCGGCTGCGTTCGCTGGGCTGGTCGGATCATCAAATGACGAATGTGCGGTGAAGCGCGCACGATGCTCATCGGAGTCGTAGCACTTCAGCAGCATCACTTCGTTCTTCTGCATATGCGGAAAGTAGAGCCATCGATGCTCGGGGTTGTAAGCGAGCACATACACTTCACCGACACGATCGCGATAAATCAGATCATTAGTCACGAGGTCCTTCGGCGCGATCGTCTGCGCGTCGCAAACCGCGAGCGGATTTTCCTCCACCGGGCCGCGAATCGGGCGCCATACGTTGATGACCGCGAAGCGATTCTTGAGGAGCTCGCCGGCCTCATCGGGAAGGAGATCGCGCACGCGCTGCGGACCCGACTTCGCCGTGTAGTCGTTATGGGCAACCTTTACCGGACCTGAAACGCCCGCTTCGCCGGCTTTCGACATCGCCTTGTTCCGCACATTGTGATCGAAGACGTGAACCTTGACGGCGCCGGTGAGTTGCTTCACCAGGCGTTCGACCTCGGGATAGTAAACCCGCCGAATCTCTTCGGAATCATAGAAGTCGACGACTTTCGATTCCTGATGCGCCAGGATGACGCCCTGCTTGTCGAGCGAGAGTTGCGCGAGGATCGCGCGCCCATCGTGAATCGGGACCGTGAATTTGCCGTATTGTCCACTACGAGCGGGAACCCCTTCGGGCGGACGGTAGGTATAAGAGACCGGCTTCTGCGCAGAATCTGCGAGATAGTTCATCGATGCATTCACGGTTTCCATCATGCGACATTACAATGAGACGCGATAACCGCGCCACATTATTGTAAGACGCAGCGTCTGCTCGGGACGCCCTTGATCTGCGGCGGCCACCCGCGTACGAGACTTCATCATGAGCAAAGTCGATCTCTTGTATTTTCCCTCGACTACGCTGCGCTCCGCCTCGGGGCGACTGCGTCGCGGCGCTGCGCGCCCCGTTCGGGCCTCTTTGTACCAGCCTTGATCTACTACTCACACCCGCGTACGAGACTTCATCATGAGCAAAGTCGATCTCTTCGGCGGTCCTGAAGGCAAAAAGCGCCTGGCCGCAGCGCTTAAGTCGCACGACATCATCGGCAACCATGCGGCGTTGGCGCGCAAATTCGCGGAACAGTCGGAAGTCGAGGAATTTGCCGCCGGGGAAACTTTGCTCAAACAGAATGCCACCGATCAGGACGTTTATTTGATCCTCGAAGGCGACGTGTCGGTCGAAATTCATGGCAAGCGGGTCGCGACCAGCGGCCCCGGCGCTCCGATTGGTGAGATGGCGGTGCTCGATCCCTATGGCGTCCGTTCCGCCTCGGTAATCGCAATCACGGACACCGTGGTCGCGCACATCAAGCATGCGCGCTTCGAGGCGCTGGCGAAGGAGTATCCGCAAATCTGGCGCGCCATCGCGCAAGAACTTGCACGCCGCGTCCGCCGCTACAACTCGAGCCTCTAGCGCGGAACTTCGAGCCAGAGCACGCCGAGCGGAGGCAGTCGCAGAGTGAGCGAAAATGGCATCCCATGCGAGGGGGAATCCTGCGCCATCACCGCGCCCGCGTTACCGACATTACTGCCGCCATACATTTGCGCGTCGGTGTTGAGGATCTCGCGAAAAACGCCGCCGACAGGCACGCCGATTCGATAGCTCTCTCTCACCACCGGCGCGAAGTTGCACAGACAGACGATCCGGCTCCCCGACGTCGGCGCGACCCGCATGAACGCGATGACGTTCTCATCGGCATTGTTGGCATCGATCCATTGAAAGCCCGCAGGATCGTTATCCCCTTCCCATAGCGCGGGCTCGGCGCGATACAGCCGGTTGAGATCGCGCACCAGCGACTGCAGACCGCGATGGTCGGCTTCTTCGAGGAGATTCCAATCGAGACTAGAGTCATGGTTCCATTCGCGCCATTGTCCGAACTCACCGCCCATGAAGAGCAGCTTCTTGCCCGAGCGCGCCCACATGTAGGCGTAGAGCGCGCGAAGGTTGGCGAACTTGCGCCACCGGTCCCCCGGCATCTTGTCCAGCAGTGAGCGCTTGCCGTACACGACCTCGTCGTGCGAAAGCGGCAGCACGAAATTCTCGCTGAAGGCGTACATCAGACCGAAGGTCAGATCGCGATGATGATAGCGGCGGAAAACCGGATCGAGGCTGAAGTAATTAAGCGTATCGTGCATCCAGCCCATATCCCATTTGAAGCCGAAGCCGAGACCACCGACATAGACAGGGCGGCTAACCGCGGGCCACGCGGTCGATTCTTCGGCTATCATCAGCACGCCAGGATGAAGACGGTAGGCCTGCTTGTTCAGCTCCTGCAGAAATGAAATCGCGGCGAGATTCTCGCGGCCGCCGTGCTCGTTGGGAATCCATTCGCCGGGACGGCGGCCGTAGTCGAGATACAGCATCGAGGAAACCGCATCCACCCGCAGTCCATCGGCGTTATACTCAGACAGCCAGTTGTGAGCGCTCGCGAGGAGAAAGGTGCGGACCTCGTCGCGCGCGAAATTGAAGATGTAGGTATTCCACTCGGGGTGGAATCCCTTGCGCGGATCGAGATGCTCATACAGGGCGGTGCCGTCAAAGCGGCCGAGGCTGAAAGCATCGGTGGGAAAATGCGCCGGCACCCAGTCGAGGATCACGCCGATGCCGCGATTGTGCAGCGAATCAACCAGGTAGCGGAAATCGTCCGGCGTGCCGAAGCGCGCGGTCGGCGCGAAATAGCCGGTGACCTGATAACCCCACGAGCCGGCGAACGGATGCTCCATCACTGGCATCAGCTCAACGTGGGTGAAGCCCAGGTCCGCGACATAGTCACCAAGATAGTGGGCCATCTCGCGATAAGTGAGCGATCGATTGCCCTCGCCGGGAACGCGCCGCCATGAGCCGAGATGAACCTCATAGATCGACATCGGCGAGCGGAGCTGTTCGCGAGTCGTGCGCTCCTTCATCCATGCCTCGTCGGTGAAGGGCTGCGAGGTTTTGAAGACGACCGACGCGGTGCCGGGCGGAACTTCCATCCAGGTCGCGAAAGGATCGGTCTTGAGTATCAGCGCGCCGTTGCGGGTGCGGATCTCGTACTTGTAACGCGTGCCGGGCGCGAGGTCGGGAACGAAGATTTCCCAAATGCCCGAAGCGCCGAGCATCCGCATCATGTTGAGGCGCCCGTCCCATCCGTTGAAATCACCCACCACGCTGACGCCCGCGGCATTCGGCGCCCATACGGCAAAGCCTACGCCGGCAACGCCTTGCACCTCGCACACATGCGCACCGAGCTTTTCGTGTGCATGCTCATGCTTCTGCTCGCCGAGCAAGTAAACGTCGAGCTCGCCCAGCGTCGGCATAAACGCGTATGCCGACCGGGCCGTGATCATCTGTCCGGAGGGAAAATGTACTTCGAGGCGATACGGGAATATCTCGCGCCGGTTTTCCACCAGGATCTCGAACAATCCCGGCTCCGGCCGCGCACTCATCGGTAGCGAAGGCCCGCCCTCGATGAGCAGGTTGACGCGCTCCGCGCCGGGACGAAACGCGCGAACCATCACGCCGCGCGGCGTCAGATGCGCCCCCAGGATCGAATGCGGATCGCTATGACGCAGAGTGAGCAAGCGAGTCAGGTCATCTTTCGGAATTTTCGAAAGTCCGTCGCTCGCGGCGGTCACGGCAGTCGGGGATTCATTCAGCTGGCTTGGCATCATGCTCCGGGTTGTGCTGGCGCGGCGATGCCGGCGATAAACGAAATTCCCTGGATCGGGATGAATACCCAACTGGGACGATTGTCGAGCTCGTAGCCGAGCTCGTAGACGGCTTTTTCGAGCACGAATGCATCAAGCAGGACGCGCAATTCCTCGCGGCCCCTGGGCAGAATCGCGGTGCCGTTGGCGGTTTCGAGGTAGCCGCGCAGAAACGCCCACGAACACCAGGTTTGCCAGAATCGCGCCCATGGCTCCATGGTAGCAAAATCCGCCTTGCCGAGCGCGCCGCCCTGAATCTGATTGGTCATCTCCGATAGCGAAGCATAACCGAAGGACCGAAGCATCCCGCCGACATCGCGCAATGCGGAACGCTTGCGGCGTCTCTCAGTTAGCGGCCGCGCGGGCTCGCCCTCGAAATCGATGATGACGAAGTCCTTGCCGGTGTAAAGCATCTGCCCCAGATGCAAATCGCCATGAGTTCGCTGGCGCACCACGGATAGGCGATGCTTCAGGAAGGCATCGAAACGCGCGCCGATCAGGTCCTTGTGATCGAGCACCGCCTGCGCCCCGGGCTGGAGCTCTTTCGGCAGCATCCGCGTTCGGCTCGCCAGTAGACGCATCACGCGGCCCAGCAGGTTGCGCATCGATTGGTAGACCGAGCGCTGATAGAGCGCCGAGTACGCCTCGGGCGCGAAGTCGGGATCTTTCTGATCCACCAGCAGCGCAAGATGAAGCTCGGCGACCCGCCGTCCGATCATCCGCGCGGCGTCGAGGTATGCGCCGATCATCTCGGTCGCGAGCGGATCCGCCTCGGTCTGATCGCTCAACTCGATGATGTGCTTGTCGGGCAGCGCGGGATGTTCCGTGCGCGTCGCGGCATGCTCGAAATAGCGTTGCAGTTCGGCCAGCGTGAATTGCCACGCATCGCCCTGGTTGGGCACGAAGCCTTGCAGGATGGCGAGGTTGCGGCGTTCGGAACGGCCGACCTTGTAATCGATCCATCCGGCGAGCGGCGGCGTATGCGGAAAATGCGCGGTCTCGGTCAGGAACCGGCCGACCTCGATATCCGGATTGAGGCCCGACTCGAGCTTGCGAAACATCTTCAGGATGAAACGGTCGCCGAACATGATCGAGGTGTTACTCTGTTCGGCCTTCAGCATCCGTGGCTCGGGAAGGTCGCCGGTCCCGTACATTTCGCGAAACGCGCCGGTCGCGTGCGCGGCGAATTCCGAAGAATGGTTCTTGCCCCCGCGGTTGCGCTCGATCAGCGCAATCATCTCGCGCCCGAAATTCGGATCCACCGTTGCATCGTAGAGCACGCCGTCGCCGGCGCCATCGTTTTCAGCATTGCCGGCGGACGCGGTCCCGTTGCCATTGCGCGGTAGGGTTACATCGGCGATGACGTGCTCCGGCCAATTCGTGCGCACCGCATGCGCATGCTCACCGCTCGCGATCGCCAGCGGCAACACATAGGTCTCGGGCTCTGCGTTGGCGTATTCGAGATTCACAAATGCGAGATGATGCGCATTCTCACTTTCGGAAAGCGGCACCAGATCGCCGATATCGGCGATCTTGATGGTGCGCGCCTTGCTCCGGAACCAACGGCAGCGCGGGAGATAATTCGGGAAGGATGCGGCGCAATGCCTGACGCGTTTGCGCCCGCATCATTCCATCGCTCGCCGAGGTGAGCTGGATGCGCGGCGTCACGTAATCAGAGAGATCGGCGACGACCCCGGTCCGTGGCTGCTCGATCGAAAACCACAAAAAGCCGTGCGGTCCGAGCGTCAGCAGATACGGCAGGTCGCCGATTTGCGGAAACGGCGAATGGCTGAACAACTCGACCGGCGCCATCCCTTTGAAGCGCGAGAGATCAAGCTCGACGTATTGCACGAAGCGCGAAAGATTCGCGACGACCAGCATGCGCTCGTTCTCGAACGATCGTACATAGGCGATCACGCGCGGATTCTCCGGGACTGAGGAACTCCATCGTGCCGCGCCCGAAGGCCCGGTACTGGCGGCGCAGCGCGATCAGCCGCCGCATCCACCATAACAGCGAATGGCGATTGGCCTCCTGCGCTTCCACGTTGACGGTCTGATAGTGGTATTCGTAGTCGATGACGACGGGCAGGATCAGGCGCTGCGGATTGGCGCTGGAGAATCCCGCGTTGCGATCGCCGCTCCATTGCATCGGAGTGCGGACACCGTCGCGATCGCCGAGGTAGACATTGTCGCCCATCCCGATCTCGTCGCCATAATAGAGGACCGGCGTGCCGGGCAGCGAGAAGAGTAAGCCATTGATGAGCTCGACGGCGCGCCGATTGTTTCCCAGCAGCGGGCACAGGCGGCGCCGGATGCCGAGGTTGATGCGCATGCGCGATTCCTGCGCATAAGGCGCGATACATGTAGTCGCGCTCCTCGTCGGTCACCATTTCCAGGGTCAGCTCGTCATGATTGCGCACGAACAGCGCCCATTGGCAGGTCGGTCCGATAGGCGGCGTTTGCGCCCAAATGTCGGTAAGGGGAAAGCGATCCTCCATCCGCACCGACATGAACATGCGCGGCATGATCGGAAAATGAAATGCCATCTGGCATTCCTTGCCTTCCTCGAGGTAGGCGACCGCGTCCTCGGGCCATTGGTTGGCTTCCGCCAGCAACATGCGGTTAGCGAAATTCTTGTCGATGAAACCGCGCAGCTCGCGCAGAAATTCGTGAGTCTCGGGCAGGTTCTCGCAATTGGTGCCCTCACGTTCGAAGAGATAGGGGACCGCATCGAGACGCAGGCCATCGACGCCGAGGCCGAGCCAGAAATCCACCACCCGCAGCATTTCCTTGCGCACCGCGGGATTGTCGAAATTCAGATCCGGCTGATGCGAGAAGAAACGGTGGAAATAATATTGCTTCGCGACCGGATCCCATGCCCAATTGGACGGCTCGAAATCCTGAAAGATGACGCGCGCTTCCTTGTAGCCGTCGGAATTGTCACGCCAGACGTAGAAATCGCGCTCCTTCGAACCCGCGGGGGCGCGCCGCGCGCGCTGAAACCATTCGTGCTGATCGGAAGTGTGATTGAGCACCAGCTCGGTCACAACATGAAGCCCGCGCCGATGCGCCTCGCGCAGGAACGCCTTGAACTCCTGCAACGAGCCGCAGTCAGGATGAACCTCGGTATAGTTGGAAATGTCGTAGCCGTCGTCGCGCATCGGGGAAGGATAAAACGGCAGCAGCCACAGCGTGGTGACTCCGAGTGATTGCAAATAGTCGAGTTTTTGGGTCAGGCCGGGAAAGTCACCGACCCCGTCGCCATTGCTGTCGTAGAACGAGCGAACGCGGAGCTCGTAGAGAATCGCATCCTTGTACCAGAGCGGATCATTGGGACCGCTTTCCTTTCGCTTCATAGAAGCTTTCCCACCCGCAGGATGTGCGCCGGCGCGATCGCGGGATCGAGCCGTACATAGTTGCGATCGGCCCAGGTGTAGCTGGCGCCGGTAAGGAGATCGGTCACTTCGTAACGTTGACCGGGCGCGGCGCCAATCGCTTCGGGCGGCACTACCACGGTGCAGTAGTGTGCGGTGAATGGATCGAGGTTCACCGCGACGATGATGATATTGCCCCGGTCCGGTGACGACTTCGCATAGCAGAGGATGTCGTCGCTGTCCGTCTCGAGAAAACGCAGGTTTAGAAAATCCTGCAACGCGACATTTTCACGACGGATCTGATTGACGCGCGCGATCAACTCGCGGATGTTGCCGGGCTGGTGCCAATCGCGAACCTTGATCTCGTACTTCTCCGAGTTGAGATACTCCTCAGTTCCCGCCACCGCCGCGTTTTCGCATAGCTCGTAGCCGCTGTAGATGCCATAGGAGGACGAAAGAGTCGCCGCGAGGATCAGACGCATTCGAAACGCGGGCTGACCGCCCTGCTGAAGGATCGGGGGCAGAATGTCCGGGGTGTTGGTGAAGAAGTTCGGCCGGAAATATTCCCGCATCGACGTTTTGGTAATCTCAGTCAGATACTCAGTCAGCTCGTACTTCGTGCTGCGCCAGGTGAAAAAAGTATACGACTGACTGAAACCGGCCTTCGCGAGCACCTTCATCATCTTGGGCCGGGTGAACGCTTCCGCGAGAAAGATCACCTCGGGATTCGAAGCCTGGACGGTTCCGATCAGCCACTCCCAAAATGCGACCGGCTTGGTGTGCGGATTATCGACCCGAAAAATTTTGACCCCACGATCGATCCAGAGCCGCACCACGCGCAGCAGCTCGTTCATGAGGCCGCGCTGATTGGCGCTGTCGAAATCGATCGGAAAGATATCCTGATATTCCTTGGGCGGATTCTCCGCGTACTTGATGCTTCCGTCGGGGCGATGGCTGAACCATTCGGGATGCTCACGCACCCATGGATGATCGGGGGAGGACTGCACCGCGAAATCGATCGCGGTTTCGATCCCGAGCGTCGCGGCAGTCGCGACGAAATGCTGAAAATCCGCGACCGTGCCGAGGCCCGGATCAACCGCGTCATGGCCACCGGCCTCGTTTCCGATCGCCCACGGACTGCCCGGACTGTCGTGGCTGCCGTTGAGAGAATTGTTGGGGCCCTTGCGGTTCGTCACTCCAATCGGATGAATCGGCGGAAGGTAAACCACATCGAAGCCCATGTCGGCGATGCCGGGAAGGCGGCGCTCGGCCTGGCGAAATGTCGTCGGCTTCTTTGGATCGGTTCCTTGTGAGCGCGGGAACATCTCGTACCACGCGCTGAAGCGCGCCTTGGGCCGATCGACAATCAATTCGAGATAGGGTTCATAGCGCAGCATCCCGTGGCGCTCGCCGACTCGCGCTGCCGCTTCGATCAGTCGCGGTTCTTCGACGATTTTGAGCGCGGTGGCGAATCCGTTTTGCGAGGCGCGCAATTGCCCGAGGCATCGCGCGAGGATGTCGCGATCCGCGCTGGACGCGCGACGCATCATTTTCTCAATCAGCGCAATTCCTTCGAGCAAATCGGAGCGCACGTCGCGACCCGCGACGACTTTTTTTCTGAAATCGCCGAGCCACGAAGCGAACAGATCCGTCCACGCCTCGATGGTATAGAGGTAGCGCGTGTTCTCGCCCGGAACGAATTCGCCGCGCCATCGATCGTTATCGAGCGGCTGCATCGGTGATTCGGCGAAGCTTTCGTCGCGCTTGCGCCGATACTTAAGCGCCGCGCGAATGATCTGATGGCCCTCGCGGAAGATATCCGCTTCGACGACGCAGGGCTCGCCCGCAATGCGCTTGGCTGGATAGCGACCACCATCGACCGCGGGTTCCACCGCTTCGATGATGATGTGTCCGAGGCTCGGCCGTTGGGTTTCCAGCTCGCCCGGAAGTTTTGACTGCGCAGACTGAAGCATGATGTGACACCTGTGTCGCTTCGGAGGTCTGCCCTGGTATGGGCGTATTTCGCAGCGGAGCAGCAAATTTCCGCCGCGAAACTGCGGACTACAAAATTATACAGGATGGCGTCGAGGTTGACGCAACCACGCGCCGAAAAAGCGCCTTCGGTGGAAAATTTCTAACCAGCGTTCTTCGCAGGGTCAACCGAGTTGTAATCCTGCTCGATGGCGGTATCGATCTGACGCGCGACGTCCTCTTTCAGACCGAGCTTGGGCCCCAGATAGCTGCCCCACGAAATGGAGACGCGCTCGCCCCAGCTCTCCGGACGCCATAGCTGCGACCGGATGAAGGCCTTGGCGCAGTGGAAGAAACATTCGTGGATTCGCACCCGGATTCCGAGCAACGCCGGCGCGCCTCGCGCCGTCAACTTGCCGAGCAACTCAGGATCGGTGGTCAACTCCGCGGTGCCATTAACCCGAAAAGTCTCGCCGGTGCCAGGCAGTATGAACACCATCGCGACATGCGGATTGGCGAGAATGTTCTGCAAACCGAACAGCAGCTTGTTGCCCCTGCGCTCCGGGATCACAATCGTCGAAGGATTTTCGATCAACACGAAGCCCGGATGATCGCCTTTGGGAGACGCATCCTGGTTGCCTTCAGCATCGGCGGTCGAAAGCACCAGGAATGGCGACCGCGTGATGAAATCTGTTGCGAGGTCGTCGAGCTCGCTCATCACCTTCATGCGCACCATCGCGTTGGGTTCGCTGATCAAGCTGCGAAGCTGCGCCACCGAGGTGATGCGATGATCATTCATAGTCGCCATTCCTTGATCCTCCACGCTCGTATCTTGCGATGCTACTTCTTTTCGAGATGCCCCCCAAACTCGTAGCGCATCGCGGACAGCAGTTTGTCGGCGAACTCGTCGGCCCCGCGCGAGGCGAAACGCTGATAGAGCGCCGCGGTCAGGACGTTGGCAGGCACGCCCTCGTCGATCGCCGCATCGATGGTCCAGCGGCCTTCGCCCGAGTCGGAAACCTTGCCGGTGAACTTCGCAAGTTTAGGATCCTCGACCAGCGCGGTCGCGATCAAATCGAGCAGCCATGACGAAATGACACTGCCGCGCCGCCATACTTCGGCGACATCGGTCAGGTTGAAATCGTACTGATAGAGTTCGGGATGGCGCAGCGGAGTGGTTTCCGCATCGACCACGTGCGACTGCTTGCCGACGTTGGCGTTGCGCAGGATGTTCATGCCCTCGGCATAGGCGGCCATGATTCCGTATTCCATTCCGTTGTGCACCATCTTCACGAAATGACCGGCGCCATTGGGTCCGCAATGCAGGTAGCCATTCTCGGCGGTACTGCCCTGGATTTTCTCGCGCCCCGGAGTGCGCGGAACCGCACCATCATCGCGACCGGGAGCTAGCGTCGCGAAAATCGGATCCAGATGCTTCACGACGCCATTCTCGCCGCCAATCATCTGACAGTAACCGCGCTCGAGGCCGAATACGCCACCGCTGGTGCCCGAATCCACATAATGGATTCCCTTGGGCTGCAGCGACTGGGCGCGGCGAATATCATCGATGTAGTAGGAATTGCCCGCATCGACGATGATGTCGCCTTTCTCGAAGCGGCTGGAAAGCTGCGCGAGGGTGTCCTCGACCACCGCCGCCGGAACCATCATGAACGCGACGCGCGGCTTGGTAAGCTTCGCAACGAAGTCGTCAAGCGTGGCGCTTGCGATGGCGCCTTCCTTGGCGAGGTCCTTCGCGGCCTCAGGATTGACGTCGTAGGCTACGCATTCGTGCCCTTTGCGGATCAGACGACGAACCATGTTGGCGCCCATTCGCCCTAGACCGACCATTCCCATTTGCATGTTGCTACTCCTTGCGGCGCGCCTTTTTCGGGGATGTTGTATGAAGTAATACTGGTGGCCGTGATTTCGCAATGGCCCTTCGATGAACTCTTCGCCATGGATTCTGTTTTGAGAAACTAACACCAACCAAAGGATTACGGCGTGATTGTAGAAGCGGTGATTTGGGATTTTGGCGGGGTCTTCACCACTTCGCCATTCGAAGCGTTCAATCGCTACGAGACCAGTCGCGGCCTGCCCAAGGATCTCATTCGAAGGGTGAATTCCACCAATTCCGATTCCAACGCATGGGCGCTTTTCGAGCGCGGCGAGATCGACCGCGCGGCCTTCGATCTGAGATTCCTCGAAGAGTCGACCG
The DNA here is from genome assembly GCA_963761255.1 of uncultured delta proteobacterium. Lineage (GTDB taxonomy): Bacteria > Desulfobacterota > Binatia > Binatales > Binataceae > DATGKG01. The sequence goes on along the minus strand of CAVXGH010000002.1, from coordinate 780,651 downwards.
GCCTTGGTCATCCGGTGCGTGGCGCCGATATTCTGCCGTTGCTTTCCGGCGAAGTCAGGCCCCGCATGGTCGAAGCGCTGCTGATGTGCAAGCGGCATTTCAAGATCGGATGCATCACCAACAACATGGTCCAGGGGCATGGCGCGAGCATGGCGACCGACGCCAAGCGCGCATCGCATGCGAGCGACATCATGGCGCATTTCCATGCCATCATCGAAAGTTCCAAAGCGGGGGTCCGCAAGCCCGATCCGCGCATCTACCTGATGATGTGCGAACTGCTCGGAGTCGCGCCGAAAGCGTGCGTGTATCTCGACGATTTGGGGATCAACTGCAAGCCGGCCGCGCAGTTGGGCATGGCGGCGATTAAGGTGGTTTCGGAAGAGCAGACTCTGGCCGACCTCGAACGCGCCACCGGTCTGACCTTCCCGAAATAGCATCGAGATGCCTTATCAAATTCTGCAACTCGAGCGCGTCGGCCAAGCGGGACAAGTGCGTGACAGATCGGTCTAACTACGCATGAGACGCTTGGCCCATCGGCGAAGAGGCCTTCATCTTTCGCGCGCGTTGGCGAGGTTTGTCGGATTCGCTGCGGGCGTCTTCGCGTAAAATTTCCGCCAGACGTTTAACGCCGGGGCCTGCGTCCTCAGGGTCGGCAAGCACGAGGTAGATTTCAGCATACATGTCGCCGCCTCCTTGTAGCGGCAACACCTTCAACTCGCCGGCGGCAACCTCCTCGCGGATCTTCTCTTCGGGATACCGGGCGAAACCGAAGCCCATTCGCGCCGCCTGGAGCGAGGTCGCCATGTGCCCGACAGTCCAGCGTTGCTCCGCCTCGAGAAAGGCGCCCCGTTTGTCGCGCTTGATGCTGGTATCGCGCACTACCAGTTGGCGATGCTTGCGGAGATCGTTCATCGTGACGCGCCGTCCGAGTTTGAACAGCGGATGGTTCGGACTCGCGACCGGGACAAAGGCGAGCCGCATCAGGGACTCTCCCGTGAATCCCGGCGGCACGCGCGGCGTGAGCGCAAGGTCCGCCCTGCGCTCCAGCAACGCCTCAGGCGCTCCGCCGATCATGGTCTCGATAACCTCGATACGAGTATGTGGAGACTCGCTTCCGAAGCGATCGAGACATTTGAGCAATAGCCATGTCGGGAAAACGATCTCGACGGCGATGGTTATCTCCGCCTCCCATCCGGCGGAATTACGATGCGCGGCTCCTTCCAGGCTCGCGGCCTCATCGAGCAGAACCCGCGCGCGCAAGTAGAGCATCCGGCCCGCGGGCGTGAGTATCGCCTTGCGCCCCTTGAGTTGAAACACCTTCACCCCCAGTAACTTCTCGATCTGCTGCACCGCGTACGTCACCGACGATTGGCTCTTATGTATCGACTCGGCTGCGGAGGCATAGCCGCCTTCGTCGACGACAGCCACGAGTGCGCGCCATTGTTCAAGAGAGATCGAAGGGTTCGGCGTCATTATCGGATGCCTCGATGGATATGGGCTTATTTTTGAACTTTTCCATCCATTAAATGAATATTACATTTTGGTTCATGGAAACACTACCAAAGATCAACGCCTGCATTTTCGGCGAAAACTCTTAGGAGATCAGTCACATGGAAAAACTGAAGAATAAGGTTGCGGTGATTACCGGCGCGACTTCCGGCATGGCCCTCGCCACGGCCAAGCTCTTCGTCGAAGAAGGGGCCTACGTCTTCATCACGGGCCGCAGGCAGGAGGCGCTCGATAAGGCCGTCAAGCTGATTGGGCGGAATGTGACCGGCGTGCGCGGCGACGCGGCCAATCTCGACGACCTCGACCGGCTGTTCGATACGGTCAAGAGAGAAAAGGGCAAGATCGATGTCCTGTTCGCGAGCGCCGGCACGGGCGAAGCCGTACCACTGGGCGAGATTACCGAGCAGCACTTCGATGCGACCTTCGGCCTGAATGTGCGCGGCACGCTGTTCACGGTCCAGAAGGCGTTGCCGCTGTTCAACGATGGTGGATCGATCATCATGACCGGATCAGTTGCTTCGGTGAAGGGTTTTCCTGGTTTCAGCGTCTATGCGGCGAGCAAGGCCGCATTGCGCTCCTTCGCACGCACGTGGCTCAACGAACTGAAGGGCAGGAAGATCCGGGTGAACGTGCTGGGGCCGGGGCCGATCGCCACACCGATGCAGGAAGAAGTTCTCACCAAGGAGGCGAAGGAGATGTTCGAGTCCCTAATCCCGCGCGGGAAAGATGGGTCAACCTGAGGAAATCGCGACGGTCGCGCTGTTTCTTGCTTCAGACGATTCGAGCTTCGTGAACGGGGTGGAGTTGTCCGTCGACGGCGGCTTGTCGGCCATCTGAAAGGTGGGGAATCAATATCAACATCAAGACGGATCGGAGAAGCATTATGAGTTATGCGATTGTAGGATTCGGCAAAATAGGCCAGGCCCTCGCCCACGCCTTCGCCCGCAAAAACATCGACGTGACCGTCGCGAGCCGCCGGCCGCCCGAAGTGTTGAGACCACAGGCTCGAGCGATTGGACCCACGGTCGTTGCCAAGTCGCTGCGTGATGCACTCGAGGCCGACACAATCATCCTGGCGGTCCCGTTCGGAGAACATCGCGAGGTTGCGAAGACCCTCCCGAGCTGGAAAGGCAAGACGGTCATCGACGCGATGAACGCGTTAGTTCCACCTGAGGAGCTGGACGGTCTCCCATCCTCCGCCTTCGTTGCGAAGTCGTTCTCCGGCGCTAAGTTCGTGAAAGGTTTTAATCACCTGCCTGCGGCCACCCTGGCGGCCGATCCGATCGTCGAGGGCGGCCACCGAGTCGTCTTTCTGTCAAGCGACGACGAGGACGCGATCGCTCCCGTGGCGGATTTGGCCAAACAACTCGGGTTCGCACCCGTCAAGCTGGGAAAGCTCAACGAGGGTGGCGCGCTGGTGCATGCACGCGGCCGCATTTGGGGTCAGCTCATCTTCGAGGATTTGTTCAAGAAGGAGCAGTAATCGATCGTCGACCATGTGATTGGCCCGAGGAGGATGGTTCCGAAACGCCCGAATAGATCGAACACACTTGATGTAAGGGAAAAGGAGAGATTTCGATGAGCATCGAAAAGAATGTCGAGATTGTGAATAATTTTCTTGCGGCACTCGGCCGCCGCGATAAGCAAGGTTTGCTGGCGTTGTCTGCCCAAGATCTTGAGTGGATCATTCCGGGCGAGGACTGGCCGCTGGCCGGCACGCACCGCGGGCACGCGGGATTGGAGAATTTACTTCAGAAGGCGAACGAAACGGTGGAAACTTCCTTCCCAGAGCCCCGCGACTTCATAGCGCAGGGAGACCGGGTTCTGGTCGCCGGCTCCGCTACGGGGAGAATCAAAGCCACGAATAGGACGTTCGAGGACCATTTTGTCTTCGCCATTACGGTTCGAAATGGCAAACTGACGAACATCCGGGAGTATATCGACACGCTAGCGCTGGCGCGGGCCTCCGAGATGGCCGCCAGAGACCGATAGCGGACGAAACGATTCGTAAAGTCAACAATGCCGGGGGCGGGACTCGAACCCGCACGACGCTTGCGCGTCAGGGGATTTTAAGTCCCCTGTGTCTGCCATTCCACCACCCCGGCGCGACGAACCCAAGAATCTATCGCAGCGCCTGACCCCTGTCATCGAAAAAAGATCCAGCTAGACGAAATTTGCGAGGACAACTCGCATTAATATAAACTCGACTCACTGTTCAACTTCCGGGGATTCTCGCGTTACCGCCGCCCGAGCTTGAGCTCTCGGTCGAGATATTCATCATGAAACCAATCGAACGAATCATAGTGCTGGGCGGTGCTGGACATATGGGCCGGGTAGCGGTGAAAACTGCGGCATCACTTGATGGCGTACACGAAGTTATCATCGGCGATCGCGATCTCGCGGGTGCGGAAAAAATCGCCGTGGAGGCGGCCTCGTCGGCCAAAGCGAAGATCCGCGCCGAACGAATCGACATTACCGACAGCGTGGCGCTCCGCCGAATGCTGAGCGAAGCGGGCGCGGTGCTCAACACCACCGGGCCATTCCAAAAGTTCGGAGTTCCTGTCCTACGTGCGGCGATCGAGGCGCGCACGCATTATCTGGACATCTGCGACGACTGGGAACCGACGCTTGAGATGATGCGGGAGCATCAGAACGCAGCCGACGCCGGCGTTGTCGCCGTAATTGGCATGGGAGCTAGTCCAGGCGTGTCGAACCTGCTCGCGAAGGTGGCTGTGCGCGAGCTCGACGAAGTCACCGACCTCTACACCGCGTGGCCGTTGGACGTACCGATTGCCGGTGTTTCGATTAGCGAAGACAAAGCGTTATTGGTCGATCAGAACGGAAAGCCGAGCGCGGCAGTGCGTCATTTGATGCAGCAGATATCCGGGGCAATTCGCGTCGTCGAGGGCGGACGACTCGTCGATCGACCACCGCTAGATGCGGTGGAGATTGACTATCCCGGTCGCGGTCGCGGTGTCGCCTATACCGTAGGCCATCCCGAGCCACTGACGATGTGCGAGACGCTGGGGGTTCGTGGACGGAGCGCGTGCTTGATGATCCTTACGACCCAAGCGCTTTCCCTACTGAAGGATCTCAATGCCGCACTGGATCAGAAGAGCCTGACGAACGAGCAAGCAGCAGCGATCATGATTGCCCCAGGCGCGCTCCGGACCCTCAAAGCGGTAGTGAAGTCGCTGAGCCTCAAAGGTCATGGTGATCTGCCCCCTTTCTTCGCGTTCGCAGCCGGAACCAAGAACGGGAGGGCGGCGCGCGTCGGGGTATCAGTGAGCACGGTTCCAAAGGGAATGGCGAACTCGACCGGCGTGCCGCTGGCGCTCGGGTTACGGCAAATGCTGGAAGGACGCATCGCAACACCTGGCGTCTTCGCGCCCGAGGCGGTAATAGAGCCTGACGACTTCTTCGATCAGTTGGCACCGTACTGCGATCCGCCGATGGCGCGGTCCAGCGAAATTCTCCACGTAACGATCGATCGTGGGCGAGACACGCCGGTTAAACTTTCAAACACCACCGACGATATCTGTGCCTGAGGACAACTCGGCTAGCTTCAAAACCCCGCGCTGGTCGGCGCGCCTTACCCACTAAGGAGTATCTGACGATGGCGAGTCCACAGTTGCAGCAGGTGATCGACGCAATAAAAGCCCTGTCCAGCAAGGCCTCGAGCATCGCGGAGATGCGCGCGCTCAACGAAAAGATGGCACGGCCGGGGGAACCCGATGTCAAAAGCGAGCCGCTGCTTGCCAACGGAGTAAAGGCAGAATGGATCGCCACGCCGGGCGCCGCCGCGGATCGTATCGTGCTCTACCTACATGGCGGCGGCTATGTAATGGGCTCCTTGAATACTCATCGGGATCTGATGGGCCGCATCTCGCGCGCCGCAAAGGCCCGCGTGCTCGGACTGGACTATCGCCTGGCCCCCGAGCATCCGTTTCCGGCTGCGGTGGACGACTCCGTCGCCGGCTACCGGTTCCTACTCGAACAGGGGGTGCCTCCAGCGCGGATAGCAATAGCGGGAGATTCGGCAGGCGGTGCATTGACGCTCGCGATCCTGATCGCGGCCCGCGACGCGGGACTCGCGATGCCTGCGGCGGCGGTGTGCCTTTCGCCGATGATCGATTTGGAATTCACGGGCGAGTCGATGAAGACCCGCAAAGACGTCGATCCGATTTTCTCTCCCGACGGCATCGGAATACTGGGGAAAGCTTTCCTGGCCGGCACGAATCCGCGCACCCCGCTGGCTTCCCCGCTTTACGCCGATCCTAAAGGATTCCCACCGCTGCTGATCCAGGTTGGCGATCACGAGGTTCTGTTGGACGACTCGAACCGCCTCGCGCAACGCGCGCGCGCAGCCGGCGTGCAAGTCAAACTCGAAGTATGGCCGGAAATGATTCATCGCTTTCAGTCGTACGCCGGCGTCCTGCCCGAGGCACAGCAAGCGATCGAGGGAATCGGCAAGTTCATCCGCAAGCAGATTCCGTAGTCGAGGGAATCTCCCGGATCTGTGGCACCCCCACGACAGCGCGAGCGCTTGGAGGCAAGGAAAATGAATTCAGAAGAGAGTGCCAAGCCCAACATCGTTTTGGTGCTGATGGATAATCTTGGGTGGGGCGAACTTGGCGTTTATGGAGGCGGCATCATACGCGGCGCTCCGACGCCACGCCTGGATAGACTGGCGGCCGAAGGATTCCGCGCGCTCAATTTCAACGTCGAGGCCCAATGCACACCTAGCCGCGCGGCCCTGATGACAGGACGATATGCGGTGCGCACCGGCAACGGCACAGTGCCGTTATTCGCCGAGAATTACGGTTTGACCCGATGGGAAGTCACGCTCTCGCAAATGCTGTCCCAAGTCGGGTACGCGACTGCGATATTCGGAAAATGGCATCTCGGCGACACACCGGGGCGCTTGCCGACCGATCGGGGGTTCGATGAATGGTACGGGATACCGAATTCATCAGACGAATCGTTCTGGCCGCAGAGTTCGCGCTTCCGCTCGGACTCGAGTCCTCTAGCGAAATTTGAATACGTGATGGAAGCACGTAAAGGCGAAACACCCAAAAACGTAAAGGTCTACGATCTGAATGAGCGCAGAATGATCGACCGCGAGCTGACGGAGCGTGCCATCGACTTCATGCAGCGCAATGTCACCGCCCACAATCCCTTCTTCGCCTATATTCCATATACCCAGCTTCATTTTCCGACTCTTCCGGAGGCTGCATTCCAGGGGAAAACCGGAAACGGCGACTTCGCTGACGTCCTTGTACAGATGGACGACTACGCGGGTCGCCTGCTCGACGCCATCGACCAGATGGGGGTGCGCGACAACACCATTTTCATCTTCACCTCGGACAATGGTCCCGAAATGTTCGAACCATACTATGGCTTCAGCGGGCCGTGGCGAGGCACCTACTTCACTGCGATGGAGGGTTCACTGCGAGTACCGTTGCTGATGCGCTGGCCAAGCCGAATTCCGCCTGGGACCATCAGCAACGAGATCATCCATGAAATGGATCTCTTTCCCACGCTCGCCCGAATCGTCGGCGGCAAGGTGCCCGACGACCGTATCATTGACGGAGTCGACCAACTCGATTTTCTCACCGGAAAACAGCGACGCTCCAATAGAGACTCAGTCATCATCTACGTTGGCAACGACTTATTCGGGGTCAAGTGGCGCGACTGGAAAATGATGATGAAGAGCTTTTCGAAGGGCTTTGGCGAACCGGTCAGTAGTTACAGCACTCCTTTGTTCTTCGATCTCTTGATCGACCCCAAGGAAGAACATCCAACCGATCCGCGCGTGGTTGAAGACTTGTGGGCCCGATTCCCAATCACAAAGTCGCTGGCTGAACATCTCGCGTCTTTGAAGAAGGAACCGCCTATTCCGCCGGGCACACCCGATCCTTACGTTCCGTCAAACTCTGCGCCTTGACGCGATCTTTACATCGCGTGGAGCGGGTCTTCCCGGTTAGCAGCGAAGCTGATTGCCAGCTTGAACCATCCCCAGCGTCTGCGCTCCACCACCCCGGCGCGACGAACCCAAGAATCTATCGCAGCGCCTGACCCCTGTCATCGAAAAAGATCCGGCTAGACGAAATTTGCGAGGAGAGGCCCGGCATCGACGCCGTATATGATCGGGGACGGGTGCGGCTTATGCTTTTGCTATGCGTCGAACGCCGTTCAACCTTCGACCTCGATTCGCGATCATCGTGGTGGCGCTTTCGATTTCCGGATGCGCGGTGGGTGGCGCGCCCATCAAGCAGACGACGCAGGTGGTGGCGACTCCGGTGCAGGGCGAGTTGACCGTCGCGGTAGACCAAGCGCCCAGCGTCGGTGAAGTGACACCCGTGAACGTTTCGGTCGCCAACGGCACCGACATCACTCGCAGCGTCATTCCGAACCAGATTTTCGCCATCAATGATTCGGGGCAACGCGTCGCGCCGCTGCCGCCCGGCGAGGCTGCGCGTCAGGCTGGAGGCGCGGACGAATTGAAGGATGCGCTCAAGAGCGGCGCGGTAAGCGGCGTCGCGGGAGGCGCCTTGGGTGCCGGACTCGGAGCCGCGGTTGGCGCGGTCACCGGAGGCATCGGTCCCGGCGCGATCATCGGCGCGGCGACCGGCGCGGGATGGGGCATCTTCAGCGGCGCGGGACGCGGTCAGGATCGCGCCAATCAGCAAGCCGGCGCGCAACTCGGTTCGCTGGCGCTGCCACAGCAGGATGTCGCGCATAACTTCACCGTCAGTGGCTATGTCTTCTTTCCGAAGGGCGACTATCAGCAGATTCAGGTGCTGATGATCAATCGCGAGACCGGCGACACGGAAGTCGTTACGCGTCCATGGCCGTAGGAATCAGGCATAGCCACAGAGGCACGGAGACACGGTTCGGATAAAGATGCCGACCGCGGCGGTCTGGTTCGCATAATTTCTCGCAGGGCCTTGTGAGGCCCGCATCTGTGTCTACTCTGTGTCTCCGTGTCTCTGTGGTTTTGCCTCCCTCTTCTCCTACTTCTCGGCCAGCAATCCCTTTCCTGGCACGAAGTTCATCTCGAGGCGGATGCCGTCGCGATCCTCGAACAACACCGAATAGTAACCGGGCGCCCACGAACCCTCCTCGGGAGGATGAACGATCTTCGCGCCAAACTCCCGCAACGCTTGATACGCCGCATCGATGTCCTCGCGCGTGCGCGCCCTGAAACATAGATGATGCAACCCGACGCGGCGCTGCGCGAATTTCTCATCGCGAAATTTCTCTTCGCTCGGCATGATTCCCAGCGCGGTGCGTCCACCGACGCAGTAAAACATTTCGCTGGTGTCGATCACCGGCTTCATGCCGAGGAAGGGCAGGAGCTTTTTGTAAAACGGCAACGAGGCCGCGAAGTCGGAGACCGTCAGAATCACGTGCGCCATTCCGTTGATTTCCATATGCCTACCTCCTCAGATGCGGCGCGCTGGCCGCGCAGTCGGCTTGAGCGTGATCGAGGTGCCGATGAACAAGCCGCGATTCATCAGGCCCTTCTCGTCGTATGACACATCGAGCCCGGCGGCGTTGATGGCTTCGATATATTCCGCGTTGCTGAACAGAAACAGCTCATGCGTTTGGGTCAGGTACTCGATGCCGTCGGGAGTGCCGATCAGCATATGCCACATGAAGACCGACATCCGGCCTACCGCACGAGGAATATCCATCCGCGCGATTTTGAATTCCGGCTTATCAACATAGAGCGCGTGAATGCCGCCGGCTTTCCAGGTTTCCTCGCTCAACCATGGCTCGATGATCAACACACCGCCGGGTTGCAGGTGGCGCGCCATGTTGATGATCGCGGCGCGCAAATCCGCCGGCGATCTCATGTATCCAATTGAACTGAAGAGACAGGTTACGACATCGAATCGGCGGCCGAGATCGAAGGTGCGCATGTCACCCTGATGGAAAGTGATTTCAGGATGACGTGCCCGCGCGACCTCGAGCATCTCGGGCGTCAGATCGATTCCTTCAACCGCATAATATTTTTTCAGAAAAGACAGATGCGTGCCGGTCCCGCATGCGACATCGAGCAGCGCATTGCCGAGCGAGGTTTTCTTCTCCGCGATGATCTCGCGCAGGCGCTTCACCTCGGCTTCGTAATTTTTGAAGCTGTAGAGCGCATCATAGATTTTCGCGAGTTTCGAATATTGGGTCATGGCTAAGCCGGATAGTTAGCATGCCTTGAAATTATCGCGCAGCGAAATGCCGCCAAAGAAAACGGCCTCGCGATTGCGCGAAGCCGCCTCCTCAGTTCTTATCGCGATGGTAACTTACAACATCGAACTGATCACCACGATGGAACCCTTGCCGGGCTTCCCCTGCTCGGACGGATCGGCAATCACCATCTTATTGCCGACGATTCGGAAGCAATTGGGATCGACCAGCCCGGTGGCGAAGGGTCGCGTCACGCCTTTTTCATCGACGCGATAAACCGCGCCGTCGCGCTCCGCATTGTTCTTCTCGGCGGCCTTGCCCGCATCGACGATGAACAGATTTCCCGCGTACCCCCCGCCAAAGCCGGCTGGAGCGTAGCCCCATCCGGTCGGATTGACGAAGCCAACCACATACTGATCTTTCTGTTTCCCATCGGCGGTGAAGATGTCGATACGGCCGATCTTCCCGGACATCGCCAGCAGTGGACGCACGCCGGCCAGCATCGAATTAGGCGCCTTCGGGTCATTCGGCGCGGTGAATGACAAAGAACTGATCTCATACGCAGGCGTGCCGTCGAAGGTCGCGAAGGCTTTCGCCTTGCCGCTCGAATCGATCTCGTAAATCGTCGCGTTGCCATTGGCAACTGCATAGAGCTTGCCGGCGAAGGGCGATCCGGCGATGCCGAACTCGAGGTCGTGACACTGAGTCGCCTTGCCGCCGTTGAGCTTGCCCGCGTCGGGAAGCTTCGCGAACGAGGTTGCCGATGATCCACCGATGCGCATGATCTCGCACGGGGTCTTCTCACCGGAGCCGGAGGCGACGAAAATCTGACCGGTGTAGGTGCCGAAGCCCGCCGGAGCAATCGCCACGCCCGCAGGATTCGGGACCTTGGCGATAGTGGTCGCCGTCCCACCCTCCAGCGGCGAGGACATCACCGCGCCAGAAGCATCGGAGAAGATCAGCTTGCCATTGTCGGCTTGTAGGTAAACCGGGCTGGTCGAGCCGGCAATTTTGAGCGCCTTGATTTCATAGGCGATCTCGATATCGAGGCCCTTTCCGGCGGCCGCATTCGCGATGCGCGCGCCGAACAAGCCCGATGATGCGAGCACGACAGCGGCGACTGCGCCCGCCGCGATGGTTAATCCCCGCGCGTTACTTTTTCTTTTCCAGTTCATCCAGCGCCTCGTTTATGAAGTACCTTTGTTCTGGGTCACGATTATCGATTACCGATTTCTTTTGCGCGACCCACTCCGCAACACCAATGACAGCCGCCTCCGCCGGATCGGGAATCCCGAGCTCGCGCGCCACCGCTTCCAGTTGCGCAAACAACTCCTCGGGCAGTTCCAACTGAATTTGTCTTCCCGCCATTGTCAGCAGTCCCGTCCCCCATTGCCGACCGATTCAACAATTCGAATTAACCATCACCATATAGTCTTTTGAAACCCGCCCCGTCAAAATGATTGGTCCGTGACCTTACAGCCTAAATACCTTGGATCGCTCGTCGAGTATCTCGACCAGGGGCGCTTTCGCGCCGGCCTGGTGACGCGCGAGCAGGACCGCCACGTCGCAGTGCTCGATGCCGGAGGCCGCGAGAAGCTCATCGCGCGCGATCTCATCCTCCTGCGCTATACCGATCGCAAGGCCGATCCGGCGACGCTTGCCGACGTGCTGACTGAGCTCGAAGCTGAACGCGCGGAACTCACCTCGGAACTCGATCTCAACCTGCTGTGGGAGGTCGTCCATGAGCAGGGCCGCAGCTTCAATGCCGATGAGCTCGCGGAACTTTTCTTCGGCCGCCGCTCCGCCGCCGCATCGTCGGTGATGCTCGAGGCGCTGCTCAACGATCGCCTTTACTTCACGCGCCGGCACATGGACTTCGAGGCGCGCACCCCCGAGCAGGTCGAGCGGCTGCGGGTGCAGGCGGAAAAAATTCGCATGCGCTCCGATGAGTTCCGCGAGATGCAGCGCGTCATTCGGCAAATTCTCCATGGCGCATCCGACGCGTCCCCCGAGGAATCCGCACCGCTGGTCGCGAAGCTCAAGCCCTACATCGAAAATCCCTTCACGCGCAGCCGCGACCTGACCGCGATGCTCGAACAGGCCGCCCCCGATATCGAGCCGGTCGAAGCCGCGTTTGAAATCCTCGATCGGCTGGGCGAGGCGCCCAAGCTTCCGCGCTTCGCAACCATCGCGGGACTGAAACCTGATTTTTCGGAAGCTGTCGCGACGGAGGCTGCCAACGTGGCTGCGCCCGCTCGGCCCGAGATTGAGGGCGGCTTCAGCATCACCATCGACGATGAAGAAACCGTCGAGATCGATGATGCGCTCAGTTGCGAGAGCCTGCCTGATGGCTCGCTGCGGGTGCGAGTGCATATCGCGCTGGTCGCGGACTTCGTCGTCAAAGACGGTCCGATGGATCGCGAGGCGGCGCATCGCGCGACCACGGTGTATTTGCCGGAAATCACGGTGCGCATGCTGCCCGACCCGGTCTCCTGCCAGGCGGCGAGCCTGATCGCCGGTGAAATCCGGCCCGTGCTCACCACCGATGTGGTCATCGCACCCGATGGCGAGCTAGTGGAAGCCTCGATCTATCCGACGCGAATCAAAATCAGCCAGCGCCTCACTTATGATCATGCCGATCAGATTCTTGGCGATCCGGAATTTTCCGGAGAGCTCGCCGATACCCTCGGCAAGCTCAACGTGGCGGCGAATCGTTTACGTGAACGGCGCCGGCGCGCGGGCGCGCTTTTCATCCAGCGCCGCGAAGCCAAGGTCCGAGTGCGCGGCGATGACATCCAGATCGAGGTCCTCGATACTGGATCGCCCAGCCGGCTGCTGGTGGGCGAGTTCATGGTGCTGAGCAATTATGTCGCGGCAAAATACGCCGCCGACCATCGCATCCCGATCATTTATAGGGTGCAGCCCAAGACCAATGGTGAATTCGCGAGTCAGCGCCCTCGCCTTTCGCTTTATGCGGAATATCACGCCGGGATCGGCCTCGATTATTATGCGCAATTCAGCTCGCCGATTCGCCGCTATGCTGACCTCGTAATGCAACGCCAGGTGATCGCGGCGCTCGCGCAACCCGATCGCTTCGCCTATTCGCAGGAAGAGCTCCTGGCAGTCCTGGCCGGCGCCGAGAATGCCGAGGCCGATGGGCGCGAACTCGAGCGCCGCGCCAAGCGCTACTGGACTCTGCGCTACCTCGAACGCCACGCCGCCGATGCTGAACTCGGCGCCATCGTTACTCGCGAGGGTGCCAGTGCCGAGCTCACCGACTACGGCGCGCGAGGCACTCTGCATGGCGCACCGCACGTGCCGACCGGCGCGCAGATCGTGGTGCAACTCGGCAGGATCGATCCGCTGCGCGGATGGCTCACGATGGACTACATTCGGCCCGCATCCGAAGTTATCGAGGACGCGCCCTAATCCGGATCGTTCTTTCTCCAATTGCTACCCGGCGAAGTTGTCCTGATCGAGACGCCACCGATCGATTGATTCGATGTTGAAGCGCCAGTCGCTGCCGACCTTGAATGCCGGCAGCCGTCCACGCTTGAGCTGCCGATAGATGGTGGAAGGATGCACCTTTAAATAATCGGATAGTTCCTTCACTGTCATAACGTGGCTGTTCTCGTTCTTCATTCGTCAAATGTCCTCCCACTTCCGTCTTGGCGGCTTGCCGCGTCGTTCGGTTCGCTTAAAACGCAAGCGTCGTGCCGCCAATGCAGAACATAGAAGCGCAATGTCAATATGCGCTTTTATTCAAAGGAGAGGTTGGGTTAACCGATAGTTATTTGGCGAGATGACTGAAATTTGTCGCGGAAAAGGAACGGCTCGCCGTCACATTTTCAAACAGCGAGCCGTCCCATTCTGAGAAAATGCTCTGCTTAAGACGCTCGCGCGCGTCCTACACTTTCCCTATTAGGTCACGATTGGTCTCGCTTACCATCTGCAGGATGCCTGCTTCCTGCTCCGCGCGCGGTAGCAGGATCAACCGATGCACCCCAAGGTCGGCGAAGCGCTTCGCGGTATCGCGATCCACCTTGATCCGCGGCGTGATGCTGATCTCGATGTCCTCGTACTTCTTGCCCTCGGCCTTGCACGCCTCACGCAGTCCCGCCAGGCACTTTCCCGTACTCTCGAGATCCTGCGCGAAGCCGTACCATCCCTTCGCGAGGCGCGCGGCACGACTATAGGCCTCCTTGGTATGGCCGCCGAAGACGATCTCCGGATGCGGCTTCTGCACCGGACGCGGCATCGTGTTGACGCCCTTGAACTTGATCCATTGGCCGTTGTACTCGGGCTTCGGCATCGTCCACAGCGCAAGCATCGCCTTGAGGTACTCCTCGGTGCGCGGACCCTTATGATCAAACGGCGCGCCGATCGCATCGAACTCGGGCTTGAGATAGCCGATGCCGATTCCGAAGATCAGCCTCCCGTTGGAGAGCACGTCCAGCGATGCGAGCTCCTTCGCGAGCACCACCGGGTTGCGCTGCGGCAGGATGATGATGCCGGTGCCGAGGCGAATCGTCGTCGTGTTGGCGGCGACAAACGAGAGCGCGATCCCCGGATCGAGCATCGGATATTCCGGTGCGACCGGCGACGGCGGCACTTGAGGATCGGGCACGATGACATGCTCGCCCGTCCATACGCTTTCGAAGCCGGCCTGCTCTGCCGCTTTGGCGACGGCAGCCGCGGTTTTCGGAGAAGCACAGGGTCCATTATTGATGCTGAATAGTCCGAATTTCATAAGGCCGTCGTACCACGAAATATCATTGGTTCCAATGCGCGATCATTGCCGAGATCCTCACGCGAAAATCCTGAGCAGGTTCGGGCGCTTTACATGCGGGCAGCATGCAACTATGTTGAGAACATGTCTCGCATGATTCAAGTAAGAAACGTCCCTGACTCTTTGCATCGAACGCTGAAGGCTCGGGCCGCACTGGCTGGCATGTCGCTTTCGGATTATCTGCTGAAAGAGCTCCGGCTCATTGCGGAAAAGCCGACGATGGAGGAAATGCGTAGGCGCCTGCACCAGCGCGAGCCAGTGCAACTATTGGAGTCTGCCGCGGACGCCGTCCGCGCCGAGCGCGATTCGCGATGATCGTCCTGGATGCCTCAGCCGCGGTTGAATTGCTACTGCAAACACCTACTGGCAGCCACATCGAGGAAATAGTCTTTTCGACCCTCGAGTCTCTTCACGCGCCTCATTTAATCGAGGTTGAAGTCGCACAGGTGCTCAGGCGCTATGCTAATGCGAAACGCATAACTTCGACGCGTGGCACAGAAGCGCTTCAGGATCTGGCCGATCTGTCGATGACCCGACATCATCACACACTGCTGCTGGAGCGAATTTGGCAGCTTCGCCAGAATTTTACCGCTTACGATGCGGCGTACGTCGCTCTCGCGGAGTTGCTCGAAGCTCGGCTCCTGACCTGCGACGGAAGGATGGCGAGAGCTGGCAACCATCGCGCCAGAATCGAACTGATCTCAATTCAAGCGAACTAGAACGATCGCCCCTCATTTGACGATCCTCGATCGCGACCGGATAATCGCTTTCGATGAGATGCCCGCAATGCGGTACCGAAGCCAATCCGCAAGCCGCCTTCTGCTCCCGATGCGGTGCGAAAATGCTCGAGGTCAAACCGGCCTCGGTGCGCGAATATTCCATCGCGATGATTCGCCGCTCCTACTGGTACTACATGGGACAAATCATGCTCGGCGCGATTCTCACCTGCACTGGCGCGGCGTTGCTGATTGATCATGTTCAGCCGATGCAGCTCGGCTTCGTTCTCATCGCGATCGGACTCGCGACCTGGGCCGTCATCCCCATCGCGCATCGCTCGGTTTCATGGCGCATCACCTCGGATCGGTTGATGGAACAGCGCGGGATTCTTGCAACTTCGCGCCGAGAGGTGGAACTTCAGGACATTCGCTCCATCGAGGTGACGCGGCGGCTGCGCCAGCGCCTCGCGGGGCTTGGCGATGTGGTCATCGCCTCGGCGGCGAGCACGGATTACATGATTCGGATGACTGATGTGTACGACCCGGATGGAGTGGCGGAAACGGTGCGCAAGGCGCGGCTCAAACGCCTCGCGTAACACCTGATGTGGAGGGCGCGCATATGAGCGGGCGGGTGAATCTCCGGTACGAGCGCAAATTCTGGAAAGAGGGAATCCTCGAAATCGCGGGCTGCGACGAGGCTGGCGTCGGTCCGATGGCCGGTCCGGTGGTTGCCGCGGCGGTTTTGTTCGCACCGGAGGTCTTCATCAAGGGCGTCCATGATTCCAAGCAGCTTCCGCGCGAAAAGCGCGAGGAGCTTTATCCGCTCATCATGGAACGCGCGCTCACGGTCGGTGTGGGCAGCGCCGGCATCGATGAGATCGACAGCCTCAACATCTACTGGGCGACGATGCTCGCCTTCAAACGCGCGCTTGCAGCCCTGACGCAAACCCCGGCGCATGTACTGGTCGACGGGCGCAAGATTCCCGGTCTCAAGCTGCCGCAAACCAGAATCGTGGGTGGCGATCGCAAGAGCTTCTGCATCGCGGCCGCCTCGATCATCGCCAAGGTCACGCGCGACCGCCTGATGCACGACTTCGACCGGCTCTATCCCGGCTACGGTTTCGCCGAGCACAAGGGCTACTGCACCCCCGGCCACATGCGCACCGTCGAGGCTTTGGGACCCTCGCCGATCCATCGCCGGTCATTTTCGCCGGTCGCGATCGCCTCGCAACTTAAGCTGTTCGGCAAAGAAGACCTCTCCCAGATGTAACGCGTCCATCAGCCTTCTAGTCTGAAAGCCATCTTTTCTGACAAAGTTAGGGAAGCGCCGGTGCTCCCCGCATGGCGCCTTGATCGAACAGGAGCGCGTCTTGGCCAATTCACGATACGACCTCGCAATCATCGGCTCCGGACCCGGCGGCTATGTCGCCGCTATTCGCGCGGCGCAACTGAAAATGAAAGTTGCGGTCGTCGAGCGCGATCGCCCCGGCGGCGTATGCCTGAACTGGGGCTGTATCCCTTCCAAGGCGCTGCTCAACTCCGCCGAGCTGATGGAAGAGATCCGCGGTGCGAAAGATCACGGCATCCAGACCGGCGAGATCACCGTCGATTTCAAGCGCGTCATCGCGCGCTCACGCGACGTAGCCGACAAGCTGCAAAAGGGCGTGCGTTTCCTGTTGAAGAAAAACAACATCGATTTGTTCGAGGCGAATGCGACCATCGCCGGACCGCACACTTTGGCGCTCGGGCAGGCCGAAGGAAAAGCTGCGCCACCCGTTGTGAGCATCGAGGCTGATAAGCTGATGGTCGCGGCAGGATCCGGTGAGCGATTGTTTCCGGGCATGCAGCTCGGCGACGGCGTCCTGACCAGCAAGGAGGCGCTGACGTACGATCGCCTTCCGTCGAGCCTCATCGTCATCGGTGCCGGCGCGATCGGCTTGGAGATGGGCTACTTCTACCAGGCCTTCGGCACCCAGGTGACGATCGTCGAACTGGAAAAGCAGATGCTGCCCGGCTTCGATGCGGAAATCGCCGAAGAGCTGCGCCGCAACTTCGTCAAGCGCAAGGTCACGGTGCTGCTCGGCCACGGATACAAATCGATGCAGAAGGCCGGCGACAAATGGTCGGTCACCGTCACCGCCGACGGCGCCGAGAAAAAGCTCGAAGCGGAGAATGTGCTTATCGCAGTCGGGCGCGTGGCGCTCAGCAAGAACCTCGGCCTCGAAAAAGCCGGCGTCGAGGTCGATCGCGGATTCATCAAGGTTGACGATTCCTTCCGCACCACGGCCAAAACCATCTATGCGATCGGCGATGTGATCCGCCCTCCTCTCCTCGCGCATAAAGCCTCGGCGGAAGGCGTCGCGGCGGTGGAAATCATGGCGGGGGTGCGCGAGCCAGGATTCGACCTGCTCGCGATCGCCGGATGCATCTACTGCGAACCGGAAGTGGCGACGGTTGGACTTAGCGAGGCCGAAGCGAAGGCGCGCGGCATCGAGGTGAAGGTCGGCAAGTTTCCTTTCCGCGCACTCGGCAAGGCGATCGCGACGAACTCCACCGAGGGCTTCGTTAAACTCGTCATCAGCACCCAGTATGGCGAGGTGGTGGGATGCCAAATCATCGGCCATCACGCCACCGACCTGATTTCCGAGGTGGTGCTCGGCAAGACGCTGGAGGCGACAAGCGTCGAATTCGGCAAAACCGTCCATCCGCATCCCACGATGTCCGAGGCTATAATGCAGGCAGCGCTCGCCGCTGATGGCGAAGCCATCGATATATAAATGAATGAGAGCCTCCGCATATTGAACGTCGCGAATCTCGGCCTCGTCGAGTACCAGGCGGCGCTCACGCTGCAAAATGCGATGGTCGCGGCGCGCCACGCCGGCACGATCGGCGATACGCTCCTGCTACTGGAGCATCCGCATGTGTTCACACTTGGTCGCGGCGGCGACGAACGCTTTCTGCTCGCGGAACGCGACAGCGAAGTTCCGGTCTATCGCGTCTCGCGCGGCGGCCAGGTGACGTATCACGGACCGGGTCAGCTCGTCGGCTATCCGATTCTGAAACTGGAAGGACGCGATCGCGACGTGCATCGCTACTTGCGCAACCTCGAGGAAGCGATGATTCGCGCGCTCGCCGATTGCGGCATCGAAGCGAATCGGCGTGAGGGACTTACCGGCATCTGGGTCGGCAGGCGAAAAATCGGCTCGATCGGCGTCGGCATCAAGCGCTGGACGACCCACCACGGCTTCGCGCTGAATGTCTGCCCCGACCTGAGCTATTTCCGCGGCATCATTCCGTGCGGCATCGACGGATGCGAGATGACTTCGATCGAAGCGCTGAGCGAGAAAGAAATCGCCATCGACGAATTCGCAACCAGGATGCGAGCGCGCCTCGTCGAGGTTTTCGCCTACCAGGATTCAACCACCGTCGATCCGGCGCCGCTGTGGCAACTGATCGCGTCTGAGTTCGCGGCCGAAGAGCACCAGCATGCCTGAACGACGACATCCAGACTGGATCAAGGTGCGCGCGCCAACGTCGCCCGAGTATCACCGCACCAAATCGATCCTCGCGGAGTTGAAGCTTCATTCGGTCTGCCAGGAAGCGGCCTGCCCGAATATCGGCGAATGCTTCTCGCATCGCACCGCGACCTTCATGCTGATGGGCGATGTCTGTACGCGCAATTGCCCCTACTGCGCGGTGATTCACGGCCGCGTGCGCCCGCTCGATGCCGATGAGCCGCGCCGGATCGCCGACGCGGTCGCGAAGCTCGGCTTGCAACATGTAGTGGTGACCTCGGTCAATCGCGATGATCTCGCCGATGGTGGCGCCGCGCATTTTGCCGCTACCGCGCGCGCGATCAAGTCGATGCTTCCGTCGACTCGCGTCGAAGTGCTGGTTCCCGATTTCCAGGGCTCGTTCGCCAGCGTCGAGACGGTGGTCGCTGCGCCGATCGACATCTACAACCACAACCTCGAGACGGTGCCGCGGCTGTACAAAACCGCGCGTCCCGGCGCCCGCTACGAACAATCGCTCGCGGTGCTCCGCCACGCGAAGGAAACCGCGCGCGCATCGGGCAAGGTGATGCAGACCAAGGCGGGCATCATGGTGGGGCTCGGCGAGCGCGACGACGAACTGCTCGAGGTGATCCGCGATTTGCGCGTCGTGGAGTGCGACATCCTCACGCTCGGGCAGTACCTGCGCCCCTCCACCGATCATTTGCCGGTCGCGCGCTACGTCACTCCCGCCGAGTTCGCCGAGCTACGCGCCGAGGCGATGAAGCTCGGGTTCCGCCACGTCGAGTCCGGTCCGCTGGTGCGCAGCTCGTACCACGCCTGGGAACACGTCCACTAACGGTTCGCAGAGATCAGCAGGAACGGCGGCCGCTGATGCTCGTCGGCCCACTCCGGATGCGCCGCGATTTGTTCCGCGCTCGGGCCCCACTCCTCGACGTGCGATATCGCGAAGCCGACCTCGACCAGCGTATTGATCCAGGTCGCGAGCGTTCGATGTTGCTTGATCACGCCTTTCGCGAGCCAGTCGGTGGAACGAGCTCCTTCATCGAGATAGGCGTCGAGCGGCCAGGTCGTGCGCCCGGACGGGTTCGCTGAAAACCGCGGATCCGATGGCGCCATAAAGATGGGATGCTCCACCGAGAAAACCAGGCGCCCTCCAGCGACCAGCGATCGATGCACCTGCGTGATCAGGGCGCGCATGTTCACAATGTAATGAAATGCGAGCGAACTGTAGGCGAGGTTGAAGGAATTCGCCGGCAAATCCAGGCGCTCCATGTCCGCCATGGCGTATGTGATCGCCGCATCAGGCGTTGCGGCTCGCGCGCGCTCCAGCATTTTCCCGGAAACATCGATGCCGGCAATCCGCGCCGCTCCCTTTTCGCGCGCCCATCGGCAGAACCAGCCGAAACCGCATCCGAGATCGACGACGTTGAGACCGCGCAGGTCCGGGAGCATCGCGCGCAGCGCCGGCCATTCCGGCGCTCCATCCAGTCCCTCGATGGAACGCGGCAGGCGGCTGTACTCTTTGAAAAACGCCTCGTCGTCGTAGATGTTCTGCGTCATCGCGCTTCTTCCAGGCCAAACGAGGAACGCGTTTCGCCGCTCTCATTCCAATTGAGCGATCGCTCGTAGGGAAAGTCTACCAGATGACGGTGGATCGCGGCGGCATCACCGTAGCTGTCGCAGCGCGTCACGATGTGGACGATCAGCACGGTGAACGGCAGATAGATGAACACGCTCGCCCACGCGATCTCGTAGGCGTGAATGACGAACAGCATCGTGATGCCGAACAGCGCGATTCCCGCATAGAGCGCCGGTCCCATCAGCGCACGCGACGGAAGATTCAGCAGCAAGCCGCGCGGCTTGACGATGCCGCGATTCAGCCGCGCATCGAGGAATTGAAAAATCGGAACCGTCACCGCCGCGACGAAATACCATCCGAGGTAGTTGCTGATCGGCACGCCGAAATGCGGCCCCGGCGGGTCGTACCAGAAAATTTTGCCGAGGAACCATCGATCGCCGAGCACGCTCAGCGGATCGACCACCAGATCGATCATCACCATGAACAGCGCCGCCATCAGCCACACCCGCGGCGCGCGCCGCAGCTCGCGCGTGTCGAGCAGGCGCACATCGATGCCGCGGCGGTAGAGCGGCGAACTTACCAGCAGCGCGAGCGTGTAGCTTGCGAATGACAGAAACGTGAACGAGAGCGAATCCATGAACGGGATGCCGAAGATCCACAGCTCACGGCCGCGGGTCGCCTCGATGTAGTGATATAAGCCAAACGGAAATCCGTTGTGCACCGACGACCATTCGCAGGCGAGCGCGACGGCGTAGGTGATGACGCCGAACAGCATCGTGGTGCGCACGCCGAAGTTCGCAATCGAGATGAACAGGAAGCTCGCGAGAAAGACAAAAACGTACGGGCGCAGCGCGATGGTCGAAAGCAACAGGTACATCGCGAGTTCAGGCGGCGGCGCGCCGGCTGCTGTGCGCGCGGAAAAAATCGATCGCGCGCCGCAGCGCGGGATCCACCGCCCCGGGCGCGTAGCCGAGTTCGGCCTTCGCCTTCGAGGAGTCGAAAAACATTTTCTTGCGCGCCATCCTGACCTCGGTCAGGCTCGCGCGCGGCGGCTTGTGACTGACAGTGCGCGCGAAGGCCTCGGCGCCGAGCGCGAATCCATACGCCACCGCGTACGGGATGCGCATTTTCGGCGCCGGCGTTCCTGACAACCGCGCAAGGCGGGCGAACAACTCCGCGAGGCTGAGGTTCTCGCCACCGAGGATGTATTTTTCGCCGATGCGTCCACGCTCCGCCGCGAGCAAATGTCCTCGCGCACAATCCTCGACGCCGACCAGGTTCAGCCCGGTGTCGAGATAGGCCGGCATCCGGCGATTGAGAAAATCGACAATCATTCTCCCGGTCGGCGTCGGCTTGAAATCGAGCGGACCAATTGGCGTCGAGGGATTCACGATCACGACCGGCGCGCCCGCGCGAGCCGCATCTTCGGCGACGCGCTCGGCAAGGAACTTCGATCGCTTGTAGGGACCGACCATCGCATCGACGGTCACCGGAGTGTCCTCGCGACCCGAGGCGCCGTGCGGAATTCCCAGCGCGCCGACGGTGCTGGTATGCACGATGCGCGCGACGCCGGCTTCGCGCGCGGCTGCGATCACATTGCGCGTGCCTTCAACATTGATGGCGTACATCGGCGCGTGGTCAACAACCCAGAGTCTATAGTCGGCGGCGACATGGTAAACCTCGTCGCATCCTTTGGTCGCATTGCGCAACGAGGCAACATCGCGAACGTCGCCACGGACAATCTCGCAGTCAATCTCGCGCAGCGCTGAGATGTCGGCATTCTCACGTGCGAGCGCGCGCACGCGATCGCCACGCGCAATCAACGCGCGCACGACATGGCATCCGAGGAAACCATTCGCGCCAGTCACCAGGGAGATTTTCGCCGCCATCGTATCAATCTTATATCAGGCGGCCGCGGCGATGATCTCGACTGCGCGATTCGAGACTGCCGCGGCGGCGGCGCGCCCGGAAATGACCGCGCTCTCGATCGTCGCCGGAAGCCCGGTCTGCACCCAATCGCCGGCGAGAAATAGATTCGCAATCGGCGTGACCGTGGTGGGACGGAGCCGAAAGGTCTCCGGCGCGGGCGCCATCGTCGCGTGTTTTTCCTTCATCACCAGCGCGCGCAGCAGCTTCGCCTTCGAAGCCGCGGGAATCATCGTTTTGAGATCTTCCATCACGATGCCGATGAGCTCGTCGTTGGAACGATCGACCAATTTGCGCGCGCCGCTGATCACGAAGCTCAAGTATCCCGGATGACGCTCGCCGTGCATCTCGAAGATGCGGCGCTTGTTGAACATCCACTGCGTGTCAGTGCCGATGAAGCCCACGAATGCCGAGTTGGTGACCTCGCGATCGAACCACGCATGCACGCAGATGATGGGCGAGCTTGGCAATGCGGAAATCGGCGCGAAGAACGCGTCGGTGCGCATCGACGCGGGAAGCATCCGCGCCACCTGGCGCGAGGGAACCGCGCAGATGATGTTCGCGGCGCCCAGGCGCGTGCCGTCGCGCATTCTGACCCGCACCGCGCTTCCATTCTCAACGTCGATGGATTCAACCGGCATCCGCGTCGCGACCACACCGCCGCTACGCTCGATGATTTCAGCGGCGCTGGTGCAATAGAGCTCGCTGAGACCGACGCGTGAATACACAAATGCGGAATCCGAGCGCTTCGAAAAAAATCCGCGCTTCAAAACTTCCGCCAGCAAAGCGGCAGAAGAAATTTCAGGCTCGTCATTCAAAGTCGCAATCGAAAGCGGATACCAGAATGCCTGCCGCGCGCGCTCGTCCTGCCCCAACGTATCCATCAACTGCGCGACGGTCATGCGCTGAAGGGCCGAGGGATCGCGCCGTCGCAGCGCGAGCATCCTGAATCCTCCGGTCAGCACCCGCAGCCGCTGACCAATGGTCAGATGCCGATAGCGCAGCAATCCGGTGCTCATGTGAAATGGCCCGGGCAGATGCGCGGTCTTGAGCGTCGCACTTGCGCCGCCGCGATCGAGCATTTCGATTTCGAGATCGGGATGCACCACGAGATTTTGTTTCGCGCCGATGCGGTCGAGAAAATCCAGCGTCTCGCTGTAGCAACCCATCAGCACGTGCTGGCCGTTGTCGACGAAGTCGCCGCTCTCGGCATCCGCGAATGAGTAGGCGCGCCCGCCGAGCGCCGGTTTGCCTTCCAGCAGCGCGACGCGGAAACCCTTCTCCGCCAACGCGACTCCTGCGCTCAGGCCGGCGAACCCGCCGCCGATGACGATGACATCTTTCGCCTCGACCATGGTCAGCCTCGCATCGAGGCGAGCCGCCCCGACGCCCACGCGCGTCCGACCAGGTAGAGCTTCAACGGCGCGGGCAAGCTGTGGCGCCGATCGAGCACGCGGTAATTCGAGCGCACAATCCGATCGAGCAACGCGCCGTAAATGAGCCGCATCGCCTCGGCGGTAAGCAGCGAGGAACGATCTTCGGGAGGCAACGCGGCTTCGGCCTCGCGATAGAAGTCGTGCGCGCGCGCCGCCTCGAACTCCATCAGGTGAACGAAGCTGGGACTATAGACGCCGCGCAGAATTTCGTCCTCCGTCACGCCGAACCGCGCGAGGTCATCCTGTGGAAGATAGATGCGGTTGCGCGCCGCATCTTCCTTCACATCGCGCAGGATGTTGGTGAGCTGAAACGCGATACCGAGCCGCTCGGCATAAACGCGCGCGGCGGGATTGGTATAGCCGAAAATTTCGATGCAGATGAGGCCCACCGCCGACGCCACGCGATAACAGTAGAGCCGGAGGTCCTCGAAGCTCGCGTAGCGTTTGCGCGTCAGGTCCATCTCGACGCCCGCGATGATTTCCTCGAAGTACCGGCGCGGAATGTTGAAATGCCGCGCGCTATCCGCGAGTGCGCGCGAGATTGCGCGGGTTGGAGTGCCGCCGTAAACGCGATCGAGTTCCTCGCGCCAGCGATTGAGCAGCGTGGCAGCATCGCCGGACGATTCGTCGTCGGCGATATCATCGATGAATCGGCAAAACGCATAGACGGCGTGGAGCGCGCGCCTGCGCTCGGCCGGCAGCAGCATGAAGGCATAGTAAAAATTTGACGACGAGCGACGCGTGATCTCCGCGCATCGCAGGTAGTCGGCCTCGAGACCATCGTGTCCGTTGCCACTTCCCACCAGCATGTCCGTAACTCCACTCAACCCGGCACCCGGCCCAACAGCGCGCTCACTCCGAGCTTCAGGTAGTCGAGCCTGGTCAGCTTCGGTCGCCGATTGAAAACGTCGTAGCCGACCCGCTCGATCGAGTTCAGGATGGCGAGGCCGCCACCGGCGAACATCAGGATGTCGCGGCTGAGGCGGCGATCGACCATCCGGTACAACTGCGCGCCGCGGCGCAACATATCACGCGCGACACCGACCTCGTGCCGCATCAGGGCGAGAAATTCCGGCGTCGCGATTCGCTGCTCGAGACCCTGCGGTGTGACGCCGAACTTGCGCAGGTCCTCGCGCGGAAAATAGATGCGATTCTTCTCCAGATCGATCGCAACGTCCTGCCAGAAATTCGCGAGCTGCAGTCCGCTGCACACGAGATCCGAAAGCTGCTGACGCTCCGCATCGCGGTAACCAAAAAGATACAACACCAAGCGTCCGACCGGATTCGCCGAGTAACGCGTATAGGTCGCGAGGATCTCGTCGAGGGTTTCGAAGCCGCGAAAATTAAGATCGGAGCGGAACGCCACGAGCAGATCGGCGAACGGCTCGCGCGGGATGTCATAGCGGCGGACCGTGTCTGCCAGCGCGATGAACACCTGATGGCGCGGCGTACCGGCATAACACAGGTCCAGCTCGCGCTCCCATTCGTCGAGCTTGCCGAGGTCATGCTCTTCGTCGGCGAAGTCATCGGCCATGCGCGCGTACGCGTAAATGGCGTGCATCGAGGGACGAATCGCGCGCGGCATCAGCCACGACGCGATGGTGAAATTCTCGTAGTGCGACTTCGCGAGGTTGCCGCAATACTCGTAGGCGGCTTTTACTTCATCCTGGCTATGCAGGTTTGATGCTGCCGCGATGACTGGTTCGCGGCGCGCCTTGAGGGTAGCTGCGCTCATCGCTTTAAGCGGCGTGCGTATGCCGCCCGATCAGTTCGCGCGCCTGCGCGCGCGCCCATCCGTCAGTCTCGATGAGGTCTTCGAGGGTGCGCGCGGGCCGATTCGAATGCCGCGTCATCACGGTTTCGATGTTGCGCGCGATGTCCAGGAATTGCGCCTCGCCCGCGAGGAACGCCGCGACCATCACCTCGTTGGCGGCGTTGAGCGCGCACGGCATGGTGCCCGCCGCCCTGAGCGCCTCGTACGCGAGCCGCAGACAGGGGAAGCGGTTGAGGTCGGGCTGCTCGAAGGTGAGCGCTCCACACTCAGCCAGCGAGAGCGGCTTCAGATGCGTCATCGGGAGGCGTTCGGGATACGCGAGCGCGTAGGCCACCGGGATCGCCATGTCGGGAATCGCCAGCTCCGCGATCACCGAGCCGTCAATCATCTCGACCATCGAATGGATGACGCTCTGTGGATGAATCACCACCGCGATTTGCTCGGCTGGAAGATCGAACAGCCAGCGCGCCTCGATCACTTCGAGGCCCTTGTTCATCAGGCTCGCCGAATCGATGGTGATTTTCGCGCCCATGCGCCAGGTCGGATGCTTGAGCGCCTCGGCAATGGTGACCGTGGCAAATCTTTCCAGCGGCAGCTTCAGAAACGGACCGCCCGACGCGGTCAGGATGATGCGCTTGACGTTGGCACGCTGGCGTCCTTCGAGGCATTGGAAAATCGCGTTGTGCTCGCTGTCCACCGGAAGGAGCTTGCTGCCGCTGTCGCGCACCGCGCGCGTCATCACTTCGCCGGCCACCACCAGGGTTTCCTTGTTGGCGAAGCCGACATCCTTGCCGGCCTTGGCGGCCGCGAGGGTCGGGCGCAGACCGACCGCGCCGACGATGGCCGACATGACGAACTCCGCATCGCGATGTGTCGCGACGGCAATCGTGCCGTCCATCCCGTACACGATGTCGACTTTTACGCCGCCGAGGCGTTCCCGCAGATCGCGCGCGAGTTCCGGCGTCGCCACCGAAACCAGCTCGGGCTGGAAGCGCCTGATCTGATCGGCCAGCAACTCGAGGTTCTGCCCCGCCGCCATCGCAACGATGCGAAAGCGATCGGGAAACCGGCTGACCACGTCGAGCGTGGTGACGCCGACGGAGCCGGTCGAGCCAAGCAGCGAAATTCCCTTCATGCGAACCTATGCGTGGCCGTTGCCGTTGCCGGTGTGACTTTCGTAGCTCGCCGGCGCAACTCGCTGTTGAAAACGACCGAGCGCCATCAGCGGGAAGTAATGCGCATAGAGGTGATAGCGCAGGTAGAAATGGTTCGGGAATCCCGAACCGGTAAACTCGGTTTCATCCCATGCGCCCGCGTCGTTCTGCCGCTCCAGCAGCCAGGTGACGCCACGCGTAACGCTCTCGCTGATCTCTTCCTCGCTCACGAGCAGACCCATGATCGCCCACGCGGTTTGCGAGGCAGTGCTGGTGCCGCGTCCGCGCCATGATGGCTCCTTGTCACTGAGCGGACTCTCGCCCCATCCGCCGTCCTCGTTCTGCTTGGAGCGCAGCCACGATGCCGCTTTCTGAATCCACGGCTCCTTCATGTCGACGCCGATCGCGCGCAGACCCATCAGCGCGGACCAGGTCCCGTAGATGTAGTTGACGCCCCAGCGCCCCCACCATCCACCTTCAGTTGACTGATTTTTCTTGAGCCATTCGATGGAGCGCTTCGCCACCGGATGATCGGTGTTGTAGCCAACCGCCGCCATCATTTCGAGGACGCGCCCGGTAAGGTCCGGACACGAGGGATCGATGACGGCCTCGACATCCGCGAGCGGAATCTGGTTGAGCCACCGCTTCTGGCAATCGGCGTCGAAGGCCGCGAAGCCGCCGTCGCGCGATTGCATGCCCATGGTCCAGTTGGCGCCGGCCCGCAGCGCGCGCTCCTGCGCGCCCTTGTTGTTGACCTCGGTCCGCGCGAGGACTTCGAGGATCACCGCCGAATCGTCCACATCGGGATAGTTGTCGTTGTAAAACTCGAATGCCCATCCGCCCGGTTCGAGGTCCGGCCGCTTCACCGACCAGTCGCCTTTCTTGAAGATCTGATGATCGATGAGCCACCTGGACGACTGCTTGAGCGTCGGATGCGCGCCGCTGAGGCCGGAATCGAGCAGCGCCTTGGCCGCCAACGCTGTGTCCCAGTTGGGTGAAACGCACGGCATGAAAAGCGCGCGATCGTCCATCTCCCAGATCAGCTCGCGGGTAGCTTCGAGTCCCTTTTTGACCGCCGGATGCTCGTTGCGATAGCCGAGGGCCTTAAGCGCCATCGTGCTGAGGAGATAGCAGGGCTGGATGCCACCCCACGAGCCATTGGCCTCCTGATGATCGAGAATCCAGTTCTCGGCCTGGCGCAGGCCGCGCTCGCGCAAGCCTTTGAGGTGATGGCGATCGTAAATGCGCAGCATCTTGTCAGTGAAATTGAACAACGTGCGCAGCGAGAAAAACTTCGGCGGCGGTGGCTGCTTGAACTTGGTGAAGTGCGGCGGCTGGATGTAGAGCTCGAGCACGCCGTCGCGATAATCGACCGGCACGACCGGCTTCGTCACCTGCAGCAGCATCAGCCCGAATGCGGTTCCGCGCGCCCACGAGGCGAGTTCGTACATATTGAAGAAAAACCAGTTCGGGAACAGCGTGATCTCGATCGGCAGACAGGCAGTCGCTTCCCACGGCACCTGGCCCATGCACGCGAGGTAGAAACGCGCCAGCGTGCCGCACTTCTCGATGCCGCCCTTGGAGAGAATCCAGCGCCGCGCCTGCATCATCGGCTCGTCGCCGGCGCGCATGCCGCACAGCTTCAGCGCAAAGTAGGATTCGATGCTGGTGGAGAGATAGCCTTCGCCGCCGGGAAAGATCGACCAACTGCCATCGGCGTTTTGCGCTTCGAGGAGGACCTTCTTCAGGCGATCCTCGAGCTGCTTGTCCACGGTCTCCATGAAATGCATGAAGATGATGTACTCGGCGTTCATCTGCGCGTTCGCTTCGAGCGCCGCGTGCCAGTAGCCCTCGGCATGCTGTTGCTCGATGAGCGAGCGCTGCGCGCGGTCGATCGAAACGTTGAGCTTGCCGCCGAACTCGTCGCGCTCGACGCGCACCGAACTCGCCGCGCTGCCGCTGATATCCTGTAAAGTCTGATCCATAAAATTACCGGTCCCTGATCAAATGGCCGCCCAGGTACTGATTGGAGCGGCGTTCCAACTTTCTTCTATGGTGTAATCGCGCACTTGAGGATCGCGCCGCTTTCGAGCAGCGCGAAAACCTCCCCGAGCTCATCAAGACTCCGGCGCGCGTTGATGATCGCATCCGCCCCGAGCGCGCCGCCGCTGAGGATCTGGAAAGCCCGCTTCACGTCGCGGGGGCGAAAATGAAACGGCGCCAGCAGGGTCAGGTTGTCGTAATGCATCCGGCGCGTGTCCACATTCAGTGTAGTGCCGGGCGCGCATCCGCCGAAAAACACCACCCGCCCTCCGCGCCGCACCCGCGCCAGCGACTGCTGCCATCCGTCGAGCTGCCCGGTGCATTCGATGACGAGGTCGGGACCAAACCCATGGTTGAGGCCGGCCACCTCGCGCTCGGGATCGCCCGCGCGCACATCGATTACGCGATCGGGTCCCAGCGCGGCGGCCCACTTCAATCGATCGTCACCGCGCCCGGCGATCGCCACCTCGCGCACGCCGCGCTCGCGCAACGCCAGCAGATGGAGCAGGCCGAAGGGACCCGCGCCAACAATGAGCACGCTCTCGAAGGCCTCGGGCTGCGCGATTTCCTGCGCATGCACCACACACGAAAGCGGTTCCAGCAGCGCGGCCTCCTCGAAGGAGAGCTTCTCGGGCTTGCGAAACGCGTTCTGCTTTACGATGTGCGGCGGGATGAGGAGAAAATCCGCATAGGCGCCGAGCAGCATCTTATCCATCGCCTGCGCGCAGAGATTTTCCTGCCCACGCTGGCAAAAGAAGCAGATCCCGCAGGGCGCGGTCGGCGCGGCCATCAGCGCGTCGCCAACCTTGAAGTTATCGACGCCCTCGCCCACCTCGACCACGAGGCCGGAAAATTCGTGCCCGAACGGCGTCGGCATCGGCCACATCGGGTGGCCGCGGCGAAACGCTTTCAAATCGGTGCCGCAACTGAGCGCGCATTTGACCTCGATCAGCACCGCGCCCGGCCCCGGATGCGGCGCGTCAACCTCGCGCAGCACCAGCTCGCGCGGCTTCACCAGGAAGGCCTGCCGCGAGTGCGCGTGGTCTTTCGCAATTTGGGCGATTGCGGGTTGCGCGCTCAATGCTTTCGCTCCACCACGAAGCTCGCGATCGCGCGCAGCGGCTCGGCGCGATGGTCGAATGACGACAGCGCCGCCTGCGCGCGGCTTTCGAGTTCGCGTGCGAGGGAACGCGACTGCTCGATTCCCATCAGCACCGGGTAAGTGTTCTTGCCGGCCGCCTGGTCCTTGTTGGTGCGCTTGCCCATCTGCTCGGTGGAAGCTTCCACGTCAAGGAGATCGTCAACGACCTGGAAGCAGAGCCCCAACGCTCGCGCATACTTAGACAGCGAGTCGAGCTGCGGCGGTGTCGCGCCACCTAACCGCGCCGCGCCGACCACGCTGGCGAGGAACATCGCACCAGTCTTCTTACTGTGAAGATATTCGAGCTGTTCGAGATTCATGGTGCGGCCTTCGCCGAGGATGTCGACGACTTGCCCGGAAACCATCCCACGCGAGCCGGCCGCATCGGAAAGCTCGGCGACGACTTGCAGCACCACTTCCGGATGCAGCTTCGCAAGCGGAGAGCGCGCCACCGCGGCAAATGCGTCGGTCACCAGCGCATCGCCGGCCAGCGTCGCGATCGCGTCGCCATAGACTTTATGATTGGTCGGCTTGCCATGGCGCAGGTCGTCGTCGTCCATGCATGGCAGGTCGTCGTGAATCAGCGAGTAGGTATGGATCATTTCGAGCGCGCACGCATAGCTCATCGCGTCGTCGATGGAGCCGCCCACCGCCTCGCACGATGCCAGCGCCAGGATCGGCCGCAGGCGCTTGCCGCCTTCGAGCAGGCTATAGCGCATCGCCTCGAACAGGCGCGCCTCCAGGCCGTCATGCTGACTGACGGTGGCCGAGAGCGCGCGTTCGATGAGCGCCGCACGATCCTTTAAGTATGTTTGCAGCTCGAACAGACCTAACCCCTAACCCTTCCCCTAAAGGGGAAGGGGAACCGGAAATCGCCAAGACTAAGACACGTAGTGGCGGACCATCCGCCACGAATCCTTGAGGCTTTTGCCGAATTCGAGGGCGACCGTGCCCTCGAAGCCCGAATGCAGCTTGCAGTCGCGGCAGCGGATGTCCTGCTTGGTGCGGTAATATTCCCAATCAGTCGCCGCGTGCAGCTCCTTGAATGTCTTGTAGTGCCCGTTTGTGATCAGATAGCAGGGACCTTTCCATCCTTGCGGATTGCGCGTGACGGTGGTCCACGGGCTGCAGCTCAGGTCGCGATCGCCGGCCAGGTAATCGAGGTAAATCGGCGTGTTGATGATCTTGTAGCTGTCCGCCAGCTTCTGCACCCGCTTGAACTTGTACGGCATCTCATCCTTGGTCAGGTAGATGTCGTCATTGGTCAGCACCTGGTAATGATAACCCGGAGTGAGCAGCATCCCGTCCACGCCGAGGCT
Organism: uncultured delta proteobacterium; assembly: GCA_963761255.1. Taxonomy (GTDB): domain Bacteria; phylum Desulfobacterota; class Binatia; order Binatales; family Binataceae; genus DATGKG01. The sequence goes on along the minus strand of CAVXGH010000002.1, from coordinate 749,560 downwards.
GGTGAGGAACTTGACCAGCTCCTCGAGCTCATCGGCGGTGGTCTCGCGGAAGACCGTGGTGTTGGTCTGCACGCGATAGCCCTTCTCCTTGAGCATCTTGATCATCTTGACGCAGGTGTCGAAGACGCCGGGTTTGTCGACCACGCGATCGTGCGTCTCTTTCATTCCGTCGAGATGCACGTTGAAGCTCAAGTACGGGCTCGGCGCGACCTGCTTGACGAAGCGCTCCAGCAAAATCGCGTTGGTGCAGATCATCACGTGACGCTTCTGCTCGTCGATGAGACGCTGAGTGAGCGGCGCGATGTGCTTGTACATCAGCGGCTCGCCGCCGCAGATCGATACGATCGGCGCGTCGCATTCCTTCGCGGCAAACAGCGCGTCCTCCAGCGGCATCATGTCGCGGATGGTGTCCTTGTATTCCACGATGCGGCCGCATCCCACGCACGCGAGGTTGCAGGCATGGAGCGGTTCCAGCATCAGGACCAGCGGGAAGTACTGGTCGCCACTGCGCTTCTTCGCGCGCATGTAGCGCCCGAGGTCCATCATCTGTTTAAGCGGTATCCGCATGCTTCGGGCTCCTTGAGGTTGGTGAAACTGGTTCAGGCGACGGCTTTGCCGCCGGCGGGATTACGTTTATGGGTTTCGCGAAACAGCCATTCATCCACCATCTCGACGGCAGATTGGGAATTGACCGAATCGCCACCCATGAACAGAAACTCGATCAGCAGTCCATTGAGGGCCGACACGATGAACGCCGCCGCCGTCTCCGGCGAGAGCCCGGTGTCGCATTGCCCTTTCTCGCGCGCCCGCGTGATGAGCTCCACCAGCATCGCGCGATAGCTCGAATAGAGCTTCATCACCTGCTCGCTGAGCGCATCGGAGATTTTCTGCTCGCGCAGCAGTTGCGCGAGGAAAAACCGCACCGAGCTGGCATTGTCACGCACGAAAATCAGGTACAACTCGACCAGCTTCAGGGTCTGCTGACGCTCATCGAGCTGGGCCGCCTCCTCCGCGAAATCGATGAAGTACGGCTCCAGCAGCCGGTTCAGCACCGCGAGGAACAGCTCTTCCTTGGTCTTGAAGTGCCAGAAAATGAGCGCCTTGCTGACCCGCGCCTCGCGCGCGACCTCGGACATCGAGGTTTCGTGGAACCCGCGATTGGCGAACAGATGCATGGCGGCCTTGAGGATTTCGTCGCGCGAATCCTGCGCCTGCGTCTCTTGCGATGACACCTTGGCTTGAGAAGCTCCCATAGAAAATCGAAGTTCGAATCCTCGGGGGATCCAATTGCGCGGGCCGAACGCGCTCGCCCGAAGAGGCCCTCTCCCAACCGCCGACACTTCCGCCACCCAACCCTCAAAACCGATCGGTCAGCCGCTTGAGAATGTGCCGATTTGCGACACATTCGGGCGCTAACCTGTCGGTCAATTAACTATCGTGTAACTTTAATGAGGCGAGGTCGAAAGTCAATACGGTCTGGATACCGATTTCCACCGCCCAATGGGTGGGGTTGGGCAGCATAAGGTGCTTGATGCTCAGGCATCGCGGATTGATGCCTGACCAATCGGTCATGCGAAAGCAGTTCTCCGGCCGAACCAAGGCGACACCCCCCTTTACTCGCGCGATGAATAGGGAAATCCTTTAGATCCGCCCTTCGATGCGCAATCCCGCGCATCCGATCACCTTTCCGCTCATGCCCACCAAGGAGTTCGTGTTGCCTATGAATGACCGTTCCTCCCATCCCCATCGTAAGCCCGCCTCGCCGCGCAAGGCCGAGGCGAATCGACGCAACGCCGCCAAATCGACCGGACCGCGCACCGCGCAAGGAAAATCGTGGTCGCGCGTCAATGCGCTCAAGCACGGCATCCTCGCCTCGCAAGCCGTCATCGCGACCGTCGAAGGTCCGGCCGAGCGCAGGATGTTCGAGGCCACCGTCGCCGGCCTCGCGCAGGACTTCCAGCCGGTCGGCGTCTACGAGGAGCTGCTGGTGCAGGAGATCGCCGCATGCTTCTGGCGCAAGCGCCGGCTGCTGATGTTCGAGAATCGTGCCGCCTTCGATGCCATCGAGATCCCCGCGGCGCACATCGTCGAGCACGGTCTCGACCAGATGATTCCGTGGAAAGAGCCGCTTTACAGCCAGGGCGGTCAGCTCACCACCGCCGAGCAGATCTACCAGCGCGCGGGCCTCGATGCGGTGACGCTGCCCAACGAGAAAGACACCGCGCGAGTGATTCGCTACGAGGCCGCGATCAATCGCACCCGCGAACGCGCGGTCACCAGCCTGCGCGAGATGAAGAAGGCGCGCCGCGCGATGGCGCCGGCCCCGGGCATCGCGATGGCGCCGGCGTTGGATCGGGCGGCGGCGCGGCGCAACCGCGGCGCGGTCCAGGCCAAGCTGTTGTCGCCCTGGTTCAGCATCAAGGTGTGGAAGCAGTTCCGTGAGGAGCAGGAGGCGGAGATCAAGGCCGAGCTGGCGGCAGGCAACCCCGAGTATGCTGAGCTGCTGAAAGATGAATTCCCGCAGGAATACCAAACGAAGCCAAAAACCCTAAGCCCGGAGGAGAGAGATCGCCGGCTGAAGGCCTCGATGTACGAAGTTTTCGGCGTCGGCGAGCCGCCTGACGGGTTCGAAGAGGGCGCTTTGGACGCTGAAGAAGACCCGCTCGAGCCGCCCAAGGGCTGATTGGCGCCTCCGCGGCGCATCAGTCAGTACATTTTCATAACAAATGGTAGGCCTCTGAGGGAGGCGGCGCGGAGGTGCGTCCTGGGGGAGGCGCGGAGCACCGGCAGCGGCGAGGCGCGACCCACTCTCATCAGGCCGTCACGCTTCATGCGTGCAGCCATCGCATGAAGCGCGCCGGCCAGCTTCTCTCGCTCAGCGAGAGAAGCAATCAAAAAAAAGAATCCGCGCCTACATAACGCCGTGCCGTATCCTGCGATGTCTCCTGCTCTGCATGCTCGTCAAGCGGCCACTCCCTGTGGACCTACGATGCGGCGTGCGCCCTGGCCGACCAACTTCTCTCGCCAGAGAAGCGACCCAGATCCGCCTGTCGGCTACCCAATCCACCGTTCGTAGCAGCGGTTCGCGAACCGCCCGCAGCGATGTTGCGAGGATCACAACCCGGCGCGATGGCGCCTTCTTCAACTTCCCTCTCTCACTTAGTGAGAGAGGGTCGCTGGCGCAGTTGTCGCTCTGCCGGTTGGCGACAACTGTGCCAGCGGGGTGAGCGCGGGCCGCGCTCCACCACCGTCGGGCGCGAGGCGCGACCCCCTCTCATCAGTCCGTCACGCTTCATGCGTGCAGCCATCGCATGAAGCGCGCCGGCCAGCTTCTCTCGCCTGCGAGAGAAGCGACCAGCATCGGCGGCGTGCCGTGTCCCCTGGCGTGGCCTGCTTCCCATGCTCGTCAGGCGGCCACTCACAGTGGACCTACGATGCGGCGTGCGCGCCGGCCGGCCCGCCGGCATCCGCGTCGATGGTGGCCTCGTGCGGCTGGTGGACATAGAGGCCGGCAGCTCCCGCCCTGGTGCAGCCGCCGGAAGGCGGCGGCGTCATCCGATACTTCACCCGGCGGAAATGCTCGGAGTACTGCCGCTCGGCGTTATACACCTGGTTAAATTTCCACATCATCTTGATGAAGTTGGTTTGCCCCCTGAGCAGCAGCTTGAAGGCGATGGCAGCGGCGCCGCGCACCGCGCCCCATGCGATGTGATTGCTGCCGAGCACGCGCTGCGTTTTCACCAGCTCCGCATAGAACTTCTTGAGCGGCAACCGCGTCGGCATCACCGCATGCTGGATGTCGAACAGCCGGTAGTCGAGCGTAGTGAGCTGGTTGGCGGCGCTCAGCCAGGTCTCGGTGCCGGGGTACGGCGTCGCGACGGTGAGATGGACCATCTCGGGAACCGAGAGCGCCCACTCGCGGACGACCTCGAAACGGCGCTCATCCCAGTCGGGCTCGACGATGAGATTGATGGCGACCGGTATTTGCAGCTCGCGTGCAATTTCCAGAGCGCGATTGTTGGTGGACGATTTGGAGCGTTTGCGATGCGCCCGCAGCGTCTCCTCATCGATCGCTTCCAGCCCGATGAACATGTACACCAGGCCGAGCCGCTTCCAATACGCGAAGACCTCGCGATTGCGGCAGAGCACGTCGGCGCGCGTTTCGAGGTAGTACTCCTTTTTGATTTTGCGCTTCTCGATTTCCGCGCCGATCGCAAAGCCGTGCTCCGGATGGATGAAGGTGACGTCGTCGACGATGAAGACGCCCGGCTCTTTTATCCGCGCGAGGTCTTCGCCGATAACTTCCGGTGATGACTTCCGGTAGCTCTTTCCGTAAAACGTCCAGGCGCTACAGAACGAGCAGTCCCATGGGCATCCGCGGGTGAACTCGACTGAGGCGCAGGGGTCGAGTTGCCCGATAAAGTAGCGATGGCGTTTGCGGGTCAGATGACGCGCGGGGAGAAACCGATCCAGGTCGGTCATTAGCATCGGCGCCGGCCCGATCCCATCGCGAGTGACCGCGCCCGGGACTTTAGCGAGGCGACGATCGCCGGCCGCTTCCAGCAGCGGCGCAATCGAGAGCTCGCCTTCGCCGCGCAGTACGCAATCGATGGCGCCCTCGCCATGCGCGAGGACATCCTGCGCGACGAACGAAACGCTGTGACCGCCGGCGAAGATGAAGCAGTCCTTGCGCCATTGCTTGGTAGCCTTCGCGAGGTCCAGCACTTCGGGCACGTTGGCGAGATAGTTAACCGAGAAGCCGACCGCATCGGGACGGAAATTTTCCAGCTCGCCGAAATAATCGCGATGCTGGAAAATCTGCAGGTCGAGAATCCGCACCTCGTGACCGGCGGCTTCGGCGGCGGCGCCGACGCGCTCCAGTCCGATTGGTTCGAGGCACAGAAAGACCTCGCTGATCATCAGACGGCTGGGGTGAACCAGAAGAACACGCATTGCGACCTCCGAAGAGAGAGAAGTTGGAGGGAGTCACCCCTCCATCGTGCAAGCGTTCGAGCTACTACGAGGATATAGGAAACAGGCGGGCGGGCTCTAGTGGTCGCAAATCCGACAGGTGCGGATTTGCGACCCACCAGTTGCTAACTCGAGGTTTAGTAATAATCGACCGGATCGATCTGGCGCTTGGCGCCGTACCAGAACAGCATGTTCTCGGTCAGCCCCTGCCAGGTGAATTTACCCGGCGGCAGCAGCAGGCGCTTGGCCATCGACTTGAAGGAATAGAACTCCTTGGTGCAGCGCCACACCCCTTCCTCCACTTGCTGTGGCGAAAGATTCTTCGGCACGAACATGCAGCGGAAGTTGTTGGTGTAGAGGTCGGCGTCGGGAATGATGACGCGGCCTTCGTTCTCGAGCTGGGTGCGCATCGGAGTGCCCTTGCGCGGCGTGACGGTGTTGAAGAACGCCTCGGGCGCGCGCACCTCGTGCAGGAACTGCAGGGTGTCGTCGAAAATCTTCGGATGGTCTTCTTCCAGCCCGAACAGGAAATTCAGCGAGTAGTAGATGCCGTGCTTCTCCATCTTCTTGAGAAGCTTCTTGTACTGGTTGGCGTGGTTCTGAATCTTGTTCATCGACAGCAGGCTGTCCTGGCTGATCGATTCCACTCCGATGTTGACGTGGAAGATTCCCGCCTTGGCCGCGAGCTCGAGCAGCTCGTCATCGTGATTCGAGTTCACCGTCCACAGGCATGAGAAGCGGATGTTCAATGGCTCCAGCGCCTTGAACAGCTCTTTCGCGAACTTGTGCTTGCCGGTGATCTGATCGTCGATGAACTGGAAGCGGCGGAAGCCGGTGATGCGGATGTTCTCCTTGATCTCCTCGACGATGTCGCCGATGGGCCGCGTGCGATAGCTGCCCTCGTAGAACACCGGGATTTCGCAGAACGAGCATCGATAGGGGCAGCCGCGGCTGGCCTGGATCGGAATCGCCTTGAACAGATAGCGATTGAGCTTCAGCAGCTCATGGCGCGGGCGCGGCAGGTTCTTCAGATCATGAACCTTGTCGGACTTGTAGATGCGCTTCATCTTGCCGTCGCGCCAGTCTTCCAGGAGCTGCGGCCACACCAGGTCAGCCTCGCCCTGCACGACCGCATCGGAATGGGTGAGCGCTTCTTCGGTCTGGAGCGTCGCATGGAAGCCGCCGAACACGACCGGCACGCCTTTCTTGCGGAACTGATCGGCGAGCTGATACGCGCGCAGCGACGCGCCGATGGTGGTGGTCATGCCGACCAGGTCCCATCCGCCGTCGAAGTTGATGTCCTCGAGGCGCTCGTCGCACAGCGTCACGTCGTAGTCGTCGGGGGTGAGGCCGGCCATCAGGGGGATCATCAATCCCATGATGAGGCGCCAGCGACTCTTATGCGGCGTGCCATCGAGGTGAACGGTGGTTGGTTGAACCAGGAGTATCCGCGGTTTCTTGTTCATCTAGAGCCTCATGCTGACTCGGCGGAGGGTCCGCCGTTCGGATCGGCGGCGTGTCCCCATCGCCGGTAGGTTGCCCACATCAGAATGAACGCGAACACGTAGGTGCCGAAGGCGGCGCCCCACGCGAAATAGCCCAGGCGATTGATCAGCGCCAGGATCACCAACAGGTAGGCAAAGTCGCGGCCGCTGATCCGGTCAATCTTCCCCAGCCAGTCTTCAGCACCCTTCGCGTCAACGGACAGCGCGAGGTACACGCTCAGTCCGCATAGCGCAAAGCCAACGAGGACAACCGGGATGAGGTACAGGTACCAGGAATTTCCGGAGTTGCGATAGCAGCCATAAAAGAGGCCCGCGAAAATTGCCGCATGAACGATATTGTCGGTCGCCACATCCAGCATCCCGCCGAATTTGGTTTCGCTCATCGTGAGCCGCGCCAACTCGCCGTCAACCCCGTCCACCGTAATCGAGAACAGAAACAGCAGCGCGCCGAGCAGCCGGATCAGGTACGACGGCGAGGTGAACATCCAGGCGCTGGCGAGTCCGACCATGGTGTTGGCGAGGGTGACCTGGTTGGGCGTGATCGAAGTCCCGGCCAGCCGCTTGCTGATACGCCAGGAGAGGTTGCGATCGAGGATGCGCGCCAGCGGCGCATCGGTGTGTGCGGTATCGTCCTTCAGCGACCTGGCCAGGCGCTCCTCGGCCTCGTCGCGATCCTCGACCCGGCCATTGAGCGCGAAGGGGAGATAGCTCGCCGTGTTCATCACTGCGGCGCGGGTCTGGTCGGCACGAATCAGTTCCGCAAGCGGTCCGGTGGCAATCGAGCCGCCGCGCTCGTAGTCGGCGCTGACGGTATTCATCACGGGACCGGTGCGGCCGCCATCGCGCTCGATAATGCGGTTGAGATGCGACGTCGCGAAGACCAGGTTGCCGCTCAATCTGACACATGGCTCCGAGGGATCCAGCCCGAACGGCCCGCGCAATAGTTCATCGAATGAGTCCACAATCGATACACGACGGTCCGTGGCGAAGCGTCCGAGGGAGCGGCTGATGCGCTCGCGCTCGGGTGCGGAAGCCTGAACATAAATCCGCTTGACCCCGGCCCGTTCGCAACTGACGAGGAGCCGCTCGATCAGGGAACGGCGGAAGATCCGATCGCTGCTGCGCGGTGGCGCGCTAATTAACGCTGTTTCTATCAAAACGTTTATACATTAACAGGTCTTATTAAAACCAAGTTAAATATGCTAATCCGAAGGCAAGGTCAATCGACCTCGCACCGCCGAATTGTTCAATGATCTGACGAGGTTTGCTTGCCTGCGTCCGGCGCACCCGCACTCGCATTCTGGGTTTGCAGGTCCTCGACCAGTTTTTTGTATCCCTGCTCTTGTAAGCTTTGCTGAATCCGCGTCGATACGACTTTTGAAAGGCTCATGCCATCCATCATTGCGTCGGTGATTTGCCATCGCGTTCCGCGCCGGGCGACCGCGAAGTCAAGCGGCATCTGACCCCCGCCTTCGTTCGCGATTGCCGTCCTGACCACCTCGCCCGCGCCCTGCTTCTGAGTTCCCAGATAGTTCACCCTGACCGCCGATAGCGCGGCCGCCGCGCGCGGATACGCCAGCTTCTCGAGGCTCTCAGTGAACACGGTCACGAAGTGATGGCGCTCCGTCGCACTCAATTTATCCCATTGCGGCCCGAGGGCCTCCTGGGCCAGCAAGTCCAGCGCCAACGAATTATCGATAGAGTCTAACAGAACGCGCTGCGCCTTCGGATGCCCGTCGGTGGCCGGCAGCGCCTTCATCGAATCGATAGCGCCGCGGACGACCGCCTCGCCGGGCGAGGCCGCGCCCGCGCTTGGGGCCGTCATCATAGTCATGAGGGCTGCGCAAACGCCCGCGACCGCCATCAAGTTCACAATCCCGTTACGCAAAAATCCCAGCCTCCCCGTGTAGACGCAGCGATGCCCGCCGAGGTTCATTGTAGAGGGCGAGGCTGGCGACTGATAGACTCGATGCGGTGCCAAAACCCAATGCCATTCTGTTCGACTTCGGGGGCACGCTGGATTGCCCGTCGCACTGGCTCGATCGCTTCCTGAAGCATTACCTGGCCGCCGGCTTCGATATCACGCGCGAGGAGCTCGACCCGGCCTTCGACTTCGCGACCAAGGCCGGCTACGCCGCGGGCAAGGCGATGGAGCGCTTCAAGCTCGGCGACCTGGTCCGCTTCCTGGTCGGAAATCAGTTCGAATACCTTCGCGGCGAGGGTCCCGATCGATTCCGCGAATCGCTCAGCAAGATGGACTCGCGCGAGCGCTTCAAGCATGTCGAGCGGGTGCGCGAATCGTTCCTCAAAGAAACCGTCGCCGGCCTCGCGCATAGCAAGGAAGTCCTCGCACGACTGAAACCGGACTTCAGGCTGGGCGTCATATCGAACTGGTACGGCAACCTCGATGCGATCATCGCGGAAGCGGGGATGGCGCGGCTGTTCGACTCCATCACCGACTCGACCCGCGTGCGCGCCTTCAAACCCGATCCCGCGATTTATCGCGCCGCGCTCAAGGCGCTCGGGACAGCACCGGAACAAACTGCGATGGTCGGCGATTCTATGAGCAAGGATATGGCACCCGCTCATCGGATCGGCATGCGCACGGTTTTCTTGCGTGCCATCGGATGGGAGCACGAGCCCGCAGCATCTACTGCGCAGTCATCTAATGGCACGGGCTCGAATTTCGCGCCGGATTACTCAATTGACTCGCTGGACGAGATCCTGACCCTGAAGTGGTAAGCGAATTGCAAGGAGCCATCATCGCCGCCGGAAGAGGCGAGCGATTGCGCGCCGACGGTGAGGATATTCCGAAACCGCTGGTGCGCATCGGTGGGGAAACTCTCCTCGCGCGGCAGGCGCGAGCGATGACGCGCGTCGGAGCGCGGGAGGTGCTGGCGATCGTGAATTCGGAAACCGCGGAAGTTATCGAGCGTGACCGAATCGAGCTGCCGGCCAATCTGCGCCTGATGGTGCGTGACACCGCCAACTCGATGGAGTCGTTGCTGGCATTAGGCGAGAAGCTCGCGCCGGGAAATTTTCTCCTCGCGACCGTCGACGCGATCGTTGCCGACGCGGAGTTCGCAAAATTCATCGAGCGGGCACGCACGCTTATCACAAATCACGAGCTTGGGGGTTTCGATGGGGTACTCGGCGTCGTAAAATGGCGCGGGGACAAAAAGCCACTGTTCGCGAAAATCGCGGCGGACCGCACCATCGTCGCCTTGGGTGACGACGAGTCCGAAATGGTGACCGCGGGAGTTTACCTGCTGCCCACCTCGATTTTCGCATTCGCTGATAACGCGAGGCGCGCTCAACTTTCCGCGCTGCGTCGATTTTTGGGGATGCTGATCGACAACCAGATAAGACTCGGCGCGGTCGAACTGGCCGATGTGATCGACGTTGACGAGGCCGCCGATCTTGCGGCCGCGCGCGTCGCGGTGGAGGTACGGCGATGAAGCGTCGTGCGATTGGAATTTATCGTGAAGTGGAATTCTCGCCCGGCAAGGTCGAGGCTGACGCCGCGATCCTCGATGCGGTCCTCGCCGAACTGGCGGCGCATGGCATCGAGACCGAGGCGCTTCGATGCGAAAACCTTTAGCGCGAGCACCGCCGCCGCGGATGCCGAGATAATTCTCGCGATGTGCCAGAGCGAGGGTGCGCTGCGCCGCCTCGCCGAACTTGAGAGCAACGGCGCGGTCGCGGTTAATTCCGCGCTCGCGATTCGCAACTGCTACCGCGATCTCCTCGGCGCCGGATTGACGCGCGCCCGCATTCCCGCACCCGACGGCATCCTGATGGCGACTGCGAGTCCCATCGACATGCGAAGGCTTTCGACGCTGGACGTCGATGCGGGCGTGTTCGTGAAACGCGGCGACCTGCACGCGCTCGGCCCCGACGATGTTCAGCAGGTGACGGGACGTCCGCAGCTGACCTCGACGCTGGCGGACTTCGCGCGCCGCGGCATCCCGATGGTTTACGTCCAGCAGGCGGCCATCGGTCACACGGTAAAATTTTACGGCGTCAGCGGCTCCGAGTACTTCAACGTCATCGCGCAAGAGGGCGAGGTCTCGGAAGAAGTCGCGCGCGCGCTCGCCGAGGCGGCCGGCGTCGCGGCCAGTGCGCTCGGCCTCGAAGCATGGGGTGGTGATGCGGTCGTCGATGGCGACCGCTTCGCGATCATCGACTTCAACGATTGGCCGAGCTTCAGCCGGGTGCGCGCTCCCGCCGCGCGCGCGATCGCGCGACGCGCACTGAAACTCCTCGCGCGCCCGCGCACCGCCGCGGTATTTCCGTAGCTAAAGTAGTTTCGAGAACTGTGCGACAGTTATACCCGCCTTGCGGATCAGCGCTCGCAAGAGGCCTCGATCGAGTTGTTTATGAAGCGGGACCGTCAGGACGAGAAGGCTACCAGCTTTCACCATCGTGACATGGCTGCCATGTTGACGAGCCTTCCGCCAACCGATGCGTTCGAAGGCTCGGATGGCATCTTCGCCGGAGCATGCGGGGGAGGCATTCCGACTTGCCTCCTGCGGTACGCAGTGGAGCGATCAAGCCGGCAGGGCGACTTTTACTTCGACGACTTGAATTGATGGTTCGAGACCCATTTCGCGACGAGTCAGAAGAGAAGCCTCAATTGCCTCCCGGATGTTGTTGAGAGCTTCGGCTTTGGTATGGCCTTGAGAAAAGCATCCGGGAAGTACCGGGCACTCGGCGACGATAAAACCGTCTTCTCCAGGCACCAGCGTGACCAAAAATTTCTGGGCGCGGCGCATGATACTTCGATTTTATCACGCCAGCACCAATATCTATAACACTGGGGATGCGACCGCTCATACCTTGGTCCCATACCCTGCGCTCTCGTATCCGAACGCAAGGATCGGTAAAACCATCATCGATGACAAATTCGCCGGGAAAACTCCCTTCCGTTACCACCGCGATTCCAGGACCGAAATCGCGTGAAATTTTTGACCAGGAACAGACCTATGTCGCACCGGGACGCCAGCGCGTTTCGCTGCTCGCCGGCATCGCGATCGATCACGGCGAAGGCGCCACGCTCACCGATGCCGACGGCAACGTGTATGTCGATTTCTTCGCCGGCATCGCGGTCGCCAGCCTTGGCCATGGACATCCGGGACTCGCGCAGGCGATTGCGAAACAAGCCTCGCGACTGATGGTGGGCACCCTCGCCAATGCCGAGCGCGCCGAGGCGTTCAAGCTGCTGAGTGAAATTGCGCCGGGAAATCTCAAGCGCGCGCATCTGTATAGCGGCGGCGCCGAGGCGGTCGAATCCGCGCTGCGCCTCGCGCGCTCGAAGACCAAAAAATTCGAGGTGGTGAGTTTCTGGGGCGGCTTTCATGGCAAAACCGGCGGCGTCATCGGGCACATCGGCGACGAATGGAAGCAGGGCTACGGTCCGCTGCCTGGCGGCCGCTACCTGGTGCCCTATGCCGATTGCTATCGATGCCCGTTCAAGTTGAGCTACCCGAGTTGCGGCATCGCCTGCGCCGACTTCGCGCGCCAGCAAATCAAGAACAGCTCGGCGGGCGCCATCTCCGCGGTCCTCGTCGAGCCGATCCAGGGCACCGCGGGAAATGTCATCCCGCCCGATGACTGGATGCATGCGATCAAATCCATCGCGAAGGACAACGGCGCGCTACTGATCGCCGATGAGATGATCACCGGCTTCGGGCGGACCGGGAAAATGTGGGGCATCGAGCATAGCGGCGTCGAGGCCGATATCGTCACGGTCGGCAAAGGGATGGGCTCGGGCTTTCCGGTTTCGGGCGTGCTGATGAGCGATGAGCTGAGCCAGGCCGAGCCGTTTTCGAAGCCGAGTTCGTCGTCCTCGAGTTACGGCGGCAATCCGCTCGCGGCGGTTGCGGTCGCGACGACGATCAAAACCATCCTCACGGACAAGCTGGTGGAGAACTCGCGCAAGGTCGGCGCGATGCTGCTCGGCAAGCTGCGTAGCTTGCAAGAGAAGTACGAGTTCATCGGCGATGTGCGCGGCAAGGGCCTCCTCATCGGGATGGACCTGGTGCGCGATCTGAAAACGCGCGAGCCGCTCTCGCGCAAGGTCAGCGAGCTGATTTTTTCCGAGGCGCTCAAGCGCGGCCTCTTCACCATGGCGTATTTTCCGCGCGTGCGAATCAATCCACCGTTGGTCATCACCGAGGCGCAGGCCGAAGCCGGGGTCGAGATCCTCGATGAGGTTTTCGCGCAGGTGCGCGACCATGTGGACTGGCGCGCCGCCGCGTGAGCGTTTCCGATGGCTGACAACGGCAATGCGGCATTGTTCTTCGACCTCGCGGGCACGCTGGTGAAGATGGATGAGACGCGGCAACTGCCGCTCGATCAAACGGCAACATCGTCATCGAGTTGCTGCCTGGGGTGATAGAAAAGCTCAGCCCGATTCGCGATCACCTGATGCTGGTGTTCACCAACCAGGCCGGCATCAAGCGCGGCCGCTTCACGTTGGCGAAGATGGAAGCGGCGCTGGCGGACCTCGATCATCAGCTCGGCGACATCCTCAGCGGATGGCTCGTTTGTCCACATGATGACGACGATCGCTGCGAATGCCGCAAGCCCAAGCCCGGCATGATCGCCGAATTGGCCGAGACCTTCGGCGTCGATTTGAAAGCCTCGACCGGCGTAGGCGATCAGTTAGTGGATGAGCAAGCCTGCGCGGCCGGCGGCGTCGGACGCTTCGTTTACGCCAAGGATTTCTTCGGCTGGAAGTAACCTCGCGCGATGAGCCTTATCGCGCTGCGATGTTCCTGCGCGATGCGATCATAGCCCTCTCAAGGGCTCTCCGTATCGAGGCTCCCGGCGAGCCAGGCAAGCGCGCCCGTGGTCGCCTTCCACACCTCGAGGTGTCCGGCGGTGTAGCTGCTGGCCTCGTTCTCGTCACCGAGACTGATAAAATCCGGCAGTCTGGCCGGTATTTTCTTGAGCCCGCAGAGATAGGCGGCGATATGAGGATTGAGCTCGCGCGCGGTCGAGAGGCACCGTCGCGATTCGGCAGTATCGCCCTGCATTCGGAAACTGAGCAGAGCTTTGGTCCAGACGATCTCCGCGCTGCCATCTTCCTTGTACCGCTCGATGAGGGCGGCGAGTTCTTCGTGGTATCTCAGTTGGATGAGGCAGAGCGCGAGAACGTGGCGAATACCCTGATTGTCATTCGGGTTAAGCCGAAGCAGATCGCGATAGTGGCGGAGCGCCTCATCGTGTTGACCCTTCTCCCATTGGCAGCTCGCCAAACCTGCTCGTGCGCGCATGTAGGGGCGAGTTTCGAGCAGCCCCCAGAAGTAGCCGACCTCTTCGGCAAAGATCTTCTTGCCCAGCGCACGCTCACCCGCCTCGACTCCTTTTTGGTATAGTTCCAGTGCCGCATCAAGCCGGTCGGCCTCTTCGGCCAGCAAGGCATATGCATCGGCGCAATCGGGCGAAATACCAAGCGCCCGTTCGGCCAATGCGATACGCCGCTTACGATTTGGGGTTTCCCACGCCTTGTAAATCAGATCCTGCGCCTGCTCCAGCATGTGCTCGCGATCGCGGCGGCCGGAAGTCCCAAATCCGGCTATTTGCTTCGGCGGTTTGGCCATCGCAGCATCCTCACTTTCGAAACGACTACGACCGTCAGCCTCAACGGAAGGAGCCGCCGGAGCTTTGTCGTGGTCATTTGCATGAAGGGTATTTGGTGCTCCCGCGAGGACCAAGGAACTCCTACCACGCTTATCCACATCGCCGAAAATTGTTTAGATGCTGATGCTCAGGATCCGGTGTTCGTATGATGTGGCCACAAGCGATATTATCTGGCCATGAACGTCCCGATAGGAAAATTCAAGGCCGAGCTGTCGCGCTACATTCGCGCCGCTACCAATGGAAACGAGGTGGTCGTCACTTCGAGGGGACGCCCGCTTGTGCGCGTTGTTCCGGTCGTCGCAGAGCAAGCTGACCGCCCGCTTACCCGGGAAGAGCTGCGGGCGAAGATCAAACGACTGATGCCAGAGGTTCGAATCGGAAAGGGAAAGTTCAAGTTGTCTCCTCCAATCATAACGATTCGACCCGGTGAGAAGACGATGTCGGAGTTGGTGATCGAAGGGCGTCGGTGATCGTTTACTTTGACACGTCTGCGCTGGTCAAACTCTTCGTCGAGGAACCCGACGCCAGAGCGGCCCGCGAGGCGGCCGCCGCTTCCGAAGTTGTCGCAACAAGTCTGATTGCCTACACTGAAAGCGGTCCGCGCTGGCAAGAAAACGCCGTTTCGGCGAAATCGACGCGGGCCAACTCGATCGGTTCAAAGAAAGATTGGAACTCGATTGGAAGACTTTCGAGATTGTTTCGATCGACGAAGCCATCGCGCGACGGGCGGGCGACATGGCGGAACAGTTCTCGCTCGAGGGCTTTGATGCCATCCACTTATCGAGCGCCGAATTTTTCCAGCGCATCCTTGGTCCGATCACCTTCGCGTGCTTCGATGCCGACCTTTCGCGCGCGGCGTCAGCCTGCGGCATGACGCTGCTCCCCGCTACCTGATACGCTTTCCGTCTCGTCCGCTTCCGCGCTACAAAAGATTCTTCGACATCGACTTCCCACGGAGGCTTTATGAAATTTGGCGTGCTCCCCTTCATCAGCGAAACCAGCGCCCGTCCCGACGCGGTCGCCCGCAAGTGCGAGGACCTCGGCTACGAATCGTTCTGGCTCCCTGAGCATGCGATCATTCCCGTCACCCATAAGACTCCGTACCCCGCCGGTGGCGATGGAAAAATTCCCGAGCCCTACTCGCACATCATCGATCCGTTTGTCGGCCTCGGCATCGCGAGTGCGGTGACCAGCAAGATCAAACTCGGCACCGGCATCTGCCTGGTGCCCGAGCGCCATCCGATCGTATGCGCCAAGGACGTGGCCACCGTCGATCATTTTTCCGGCGGCCGTTTCCTGTTCGGCATCGGCGCCGGATGGCTGCGCGATGAAACCGAAATCATGGGCGTCGAGTTCAAGAAGCGCTGGCCGATGACGCGCGACTACATCCGTGCGATGAAGGAGCTGTGGACCAAGCCGGAAGCGAGCTACGAGGGCGAGTTCATCAAGTTCCCGCCAGTGCGAAGCTATCCGAAGCCCGCGCAGAAGCCGTATCCGCCAATCATCATCGGCGCCGGAGGCCTCGGGCGCAGCAACGATCGCGCGATAGCCGACACCGTCGCGATTGCCGACGGATGGGCGCCGATCATGATGACGCCGGAGCAGCTCAAGCCCGAGCTGGAGAAGCTGCACAAGGCCTGCGACCAGGCCGGCCGCGATTATCGCAAGATCGATATCACGATGTTCTCGCCGATCCCGGGCGCCGACCCGAAGCAGTCGATTCGCGAATACGAGAAGGCCGGCGTCCATCGCGTGGTGCTGTTCCCGGCCTGCGCGCCCGATAGCTACGCGCGCGAGCTGGAAGACCTCGCACGCACCTGGATGTGAAACTGCGCGGCGCGATTTCGGGTTTCGGAGAAGTCGCCGCGCGCGGGCATCTGCCGGGATGGCTGACGCGCGAAGACGTCAGCATCGTCGCCGTCCATGAGCCGGTCGCCGAGCGGCGTCAGCTCGCGATGCGGATGCTCAAGAACGCCCGCATCTACGACGATTTGGGCCTCCTGCTCGACGGCGAGGCGCCGGACTTCGTCGATATCGCCAGCCCGCCGGCTTTACACGCGGAAAGCATTCGCGCCGCGCTCGAAGCAGGTGCGCATGTGCTGTGCGAAAAGCCGCTATGCCTCGACCTCGGCGCAGTTCGACGCGCTCTGCAAACTTGCAGTGGAGCGCTCGCGGGTGCTGATGTGCGTGCATAACTGGAAGCACGCTCCCGCCTTCGAGACTGCGCGTCACGCCCTCGCCTCGGGACGCCTCGGCGCGCTGCGCTTCATCGGCATCGATCGGCTTCGCACCGAGCCGGCAGGAGGAGCGGGCAAGTGGCGCTCCGAGGCGGCCTCGGGCGGCGGAATCCTCATCGATCACGGCTGGCATGCGTTTTACCTTGCGCAATGGCTGATGGGCGATGCACCACTGTCGGTGTCCGCCGCGCTCGCGCATCAGCAGGCAGGTGGACTCGATGATCTTGCCGATGTCCGCGTGACATTTCCGGGCGAGCGACTAGTCAGGGTCCATCTGTCATGGCGCGCGCCGGTCCGCCGCACCTCGACGATGCTCTATGGCGACAAGGCGATGCTCGAAATCGAGGGCGACCGCGTCATCCTGACCGAGCGCGCGGGTAACGTCGAAGACCTGACCGTCCCGGACGCCCCCGACGACTCCTATCACGCGACCTGGTTCGGCAAAGTGGCCGAGGACTTCGAGCGTGCGATTGCGATGGGCGCGACCAGCCCGGTCGCCGCGCGCAATCTTCTCGAAGCACGCACCGCGTTGAGTCTGATAGTGGCGGCGCGCGAATCGACCTCGAAGGGAGGTACCTCCGTCAAGCCAGGGAGATGATGCCATCGCGAAGATCTTCGCCATCGAGACCCTTCGCGAGGCGCTCAGGGTAACGGCTCGGCGTTGCCGAGGTGGATTCTTCGCAACGTGGTTGCAGCTTGAGACCCTTCGCGAGGCGCTCAGGGTAACGGCTCGGCGTTGCCGACGGTGGATTCTTCGCAACGTGGTTGCAGCTTGAGACCCTTCGCGAGGCGCTCAGGGTAACGGCTCGGCGTTGCCGAGCCGTTACTTCGAAGCGGTTGAGAGCGTGGGGACCGGGACCGCGATCTGCACCCGTTTGCCGTCGCGCACCAGGTTCAGATACACCAGCTCGCCCGGCTGAACGTTGCGCATCCGCTCGGCGAAATCGAAGAAATTGTTCACCCGCACCCCATCGATACCGATGATCATGTCGTAGGATTTGCCCAACTCGGTGTATTCAATCATCGGCAGCGCGACCATCGTCAGCAGCATCGCGGGCGGAAAGGCCATCCCGGCGCCGATGGCGAGAGCCTGCAGCGCGTGCTGCTTTCCGCCTCGGACCGCTTGCAAACCCGCTTTGTCCGCGGGGCTGCCTTTGTAGACTTTGATGATCAGCAGCCCATCGGTTTGCTCGCCGGTTTTGAGCCGGCAATGCGATTCGCGAACCTCGAAGCCGATCGGCGAGCTCTCTTCGCCTTCCGCGACGAAATCGCGCGCGCTGCCGAGGCTGCTCGTCAGGTTCGGATCATCGATCATGTAATTGTTCACGTCCGCGGGCACGGCAACCGAATTCGGCGGCAGCGTCGCGACCGGAGTCTCTTCGGGATTCGCCTGCGGAATTTCCTGCATCTGCGGAGGATTCAGTTGCGCGGGATCGTTGGCGGCGGCGCTGCCGATTGGCGGCACGGCCGGCGTGGTGAAGGTGGGCCGCGAGGGCATCCCTCCGGCATCGGGGCCGGGGGCGACGGCAGGAGCGACAGCGGCGCCGGGCGCCAGGTCCGCGGCGGTCACCGGCGCATCATCGTCGGCGTAGGCGGCGGCAGCGAAAGCCGCCAGCAGCACCAATGCCGCGATCGACGCCAGCATCGAGAGGATCGAAGCGCGCGCGCGACGCCTCAGCGGATGCGCGTCAGGCGAGGCTCCATTTCTTGTCGTGTTCAACGACCCGTCCTTCTTTGCGCAGCTTCTTCAGATGCGACCTTACAGAACTTGCCGCCGCCGGATGCAGATACTCGGGAACATCGGCGTAAATCTTCTTGACCATCGCCATCACTTCGCGCGGCTCGTCTTTCGAGAGCGCGCCGAGCACCTGTTTCTCGCGCAACTCGCGATGCGCGATGTACTCCCGAATCTTTTCCTTGGGCTTGCGAATCACCGGACCGTGCGCCGGGTAAATGGTTTCCAAATCAAGCTTCAGCAGCCGCTGGAGCGAATCCATATACTGCGCGAGGTCGCCGGTGTCGTCGGGAATCACGGTGGTGCCCGCGCCGAGGACCACATCGCCGGTGAAGAGCGCCTTCTCTTCCTCGAGGTAGTAGCAAAGATGATCTGGCGCGTGACCGGGAGTATGAATCGCGCGCAGCGTCACGCCCGGCGCCTCGACCACCGCATCGCCTTCGATGGCGACCAGCGAGCCGCCCGCGGGCGCATCATGCTCGGGCCACGGCATCTTGAAGACTTGATGCTCGCCATATTTCTCGCGCACCTGTTTCACGCCGCCGATGTGGTCGACATGCGCATGGGTGAGCACGATGCGATCGATATCGTCGCCATGGAACAATTCCTTGAGCGCGCTATCGAGCAGATCGATCCAGATCGGCACGCCCTGCCCGGTATCGAGGAGAAGCGGGCGCGCGCCGGTGCCGATCAGCCAGGTGTTGGTGCCCGGACCGGTAAATGGTGACGGATTGTGGCCAAGCACGGTGGCGACGCGGTCCGAGTGACGTGCGAAGTCGGGCAGCTTCATTCCGATCATGGAATCGGTAACGATCCGCCCCGCCTGCTTTTCCATCTAAGTCTCCCGCAAACTCTTAGCGATGGTTGCGCTCGAAGATCAGGCGCAATCCTTTCAGGGTCAGGAACTCATCCACTTCTTCGATGCTCTCCGACTCCGGCGCGATCAAGCCCGCGAGGCCGCCAGTCGCGATGACGTGAATGCTCTCGCCGCGCTCCTTGCGAATCCTCGCCACCAGTCCATCTACCAGCGAGGTATAGCCGAAAACCAGCCCGGATTGGATGGCCGCGATGGTGGTCCGCCCGACGGTTTCCTTCGGGCGCGCCAACTCGACGTGGTAGAGCTTCGCCGCATGCTGAATGAGCGCATCCATCGAGACGCCGAGGCCGGGAGCGATCGCGCCTCCGGCGTACTCGCCGCGGCCGGTGACATAGTCGAGCGTGGTCGCGGTGCCGAAGTCCACCACGATGCATGCGGTGTTGAAATGGTCGTAGGCCGCGACCGCATTGACGATGCGATCGGCGCCGACCTCTTTCGGATTCTCATACAGAATCGGCATCCCGGTCTTGATGCCGGGGCCGACGATGAGCGGCGCGCAGTTGAAGTATCGCACCGACAGTTGCTCCATGACTTGATTGAGCGGCGGCACCGAGCATGAAACCGCGACGCCCTCGGGACGAATCGGGACCTCGAGTCCCGCCGAGTTCATCAGGGTGCTGAGAATCGCGCCATGCTCATCGGTGGTGCGTTCGAGGTTGGTGGAGATGCGCCAATGATGGGTCAGCCGCTCGCCGGCATAAATTCCGAAAACCGTCTGATGGTTGCTGACGTCGATGGCGACCAGCATGGTGGATTTATCAGTGGCCGAAGCGGCCTCTGAATCCCCCCATCATATGCGGTGCGAAACCGCCGCCGGCGCCGAACGGATGATATCCCATCGGCATCGGCGCGATGTAGCCGGGACCCGGCACCCATGATCGATAGCTGCCTGGCCCGCGAGCCCATTGCTGATAGGAACCCGACCCGGGCACCCATTGTTGATAGCCGCCGGGACTCGACGAGACCACTACCGGTCCCGGCGACAACACCGGATATCCGGATACTCCGAGGCCGAGCGGCACGCTGGTGGTGCCCATCGCCGAGGCCTCGTTGGTGATGTTCTGGTTGGCGTAGTCGTAAACCGAGCCGACATCGGGATTGCTCGCGACATCGTTGGCGCCGCTGTTATCGGGATCGGGCGCCGCGGCGGTCGCATCGATCGGAGACGACTTGTCATCCGAGGAGCGATCGCACAGCACCGCGACCGAATCGGAATCGCATTGCTGCGGAATTTCGAGGACCGGGTTGGCCGGGGTCGGGTCGGTGGTACTGATATCGGGCACGTCAGCATCCGGGTTGATATCATCCGCGACTACTCTGGGAGCGCTCGTGAGCATCGCGAAAAAGATAGCGAGGAGGATCAGCTTCCATGGAGTGAAAATTTTCATGACAGCCTTCAGTGCAGAGGCTATCACCATGAGCATTTGAGGCAAACCCATTTCGCGAAAAGCGGATTGATGACGAACGCGCGGTTTCCACCGTCGCCGGATATCGCTAAGATTCGCGCCATGTCGGATACCAAAGTTGCTCTCATTACGGGCGCGGGCCGCGGCATCGGCCGCGATATCGCCCAGGCCCTCGCCAAAGACGGATACGCTTGCGGGCTCATCGCGCGCACCAAGTCGCAGCTCGAGGAAACCGCGGAACTCATTCGCAAGGCCGGCGGCAAGGCCGTCGTCACCCCCACCGACGTAGCGAACAAAGCCGCAGTGCTGGCGGCAGTCGAGACCGTCGAGCGCGAGCTCGGCCCCATCTCGGTGCTGATCAACAACGCCGGCGCCTACATGAAAAAGAAGTTCACCGAGATCACCGAGGATGAATTCGATTTCCAGTTCAAGGTGAACTGCTACGGTCCGTTCTTCTGCTCACAGGCGGTGGTGGGCAAGATGGCTGAGCGCCACGACGGCACCATCATCTTCGTGCTCGGCTCCGAGACGCGCGGCGGGCCAGCGCAATATTCGGCCTACACCGGGTCCAAGCTGGCGCAGCGCGCGGTGGCCGAGTCGCTCGCGTATGAGTTCGGCCATCTCGGCGTGCATACCGCGGCGCTCGATGTCGATGGCGCAGTTGATAGCGAGCGGGTGCGCGAGTCGATGCCGGACGTCGATCCGTCGTGGTTCGTATCACCCAAGCGCATCTGCGATGAAATCGTGCACCTGATTCATCAGCCGAAGGATTCGTGGAGCTTCCAGATCGATTTGCGCTCGTATTCGCAATGGCGTCCGCGCGTGGCAGCGAAGAAGAAACCGTAACGACGGGAGCGCGCGCAATCCGATCATAACCACAGGGAGTCTTCGCGATGAAAACTTCCGCTTCGGAACCGGCGTCGAAGGCAGCATCCTATTCGAGCGACGTCGCCTTCACCCCGGCCGTCAAGGCAGTCCAGAGCCGTAAGGGTTCGCGCGTGGGCTACGCCGGGATGGAAAAACGCGGCGGATGGGAGACGCGCATCACACCGGAGCTGGCGGAGTTCATTGCTCAGCAGACGAGCGTCTTCCTCGGGACCGCCAGCGCCGCCGGACAACCGTACATCCAGCATCGCGGCGGCCCGCCCGGATTCCTCAAGGTCATCGACGACAAGACCATCGGCTTCGCCGATTTCAGCGGGAACCGGCAGTACATCACGCAGGGAAACCTCAGCGAGAATCCGAAGGCGTTCCTCTTCCTGCTCGACTATGCGCATCGGCAGCGCATCAAGCTTTGGGGCGAAGCGCGCGTCGTCGAAGATGATCCCGGCCTGCTGAAAACCCTCAAGGTCGAGGGCTACCGCGCGCGCGTCGAGCAGGCCATCCTGTTCACCGTCGCGGCATGGGATTCCAATTGCCCGCAGCACATCCCGCAGCTCATCGATGCGGCGGATGTAAAAGCGATACTGGCCGAGCGCGATAAGCGCATCGCGGCACTGACGGCGGAACTGGATCAACTTCGCAAGGCGCGCAAGTCTGACTGACGATTCACAGCTCCATCGGGTTGCGGAAGCATTCGCCGAAGATGCGCGACCGATGCTCCAGTAACAGCGGGTCAAGTGCGGCCTTCACAATCGGATCCCTCACGGTGAAGCCGGGGCGATAAGCGTCGGGCATCGGGCATTGTTCCTTCGGCAATGGATCAAGCAGGTTGGCGAACGCGGTCCAGTAAATATCGAGGGCGCTGAGCGCATCGCCGATGAAGTAATGCACCCCGCGCGCGTATTGTGACTTGAGCTGCGAGGTCAACGCGCGCAGTGACTCCGCGGTGCGCTCGCCGGCCGCCTTCACATCGGCTTCGTTGAAGCCGTACTTGCTGCCCATCCTCTTAGTGCCTTCCGGCGCCTTGCCGGAGGTGAGGGCGGGCGCGAAAAGTTGCAGGCGCCGATTCCATCCGATGCCCATCTCACCGCAGATTTCGTGGGAGAGCCCGATCATCAGCGCACGCTGAGTCGCGTCTTTCGGAAGTAGCGAGGGAGTCGGCGCGAGGCGTTCCGCGAGATAGAGGATGTCGATCCAGCGATGGATCGGCTTTTCCTTCTGCCATGCGACGATGGGTCCGCTGGCCTCGCCGCCCCATTTTACGATGGCCTCATTAGGCTCGCCTCCGATCCACGGCGCGGCGACATAGTCGAGTTTTTTGACTTCGAAAATAGTCTTGGCGGCCTGACCCCATGGACTTGGCACGCCTTTGACCAGCACGATGCGCAGGCCCGGATGACCGGCGATTTCCTCGAAACTACGATATTGCAGCATGGCATTCTCCCGCGCTCTTTTTAGCTTCAATCGCAATCAGCGCGCAACGTAATCTTCGATGCGTGCGACTTTGGTCGGGCGCTGCGGCCAAATCGGCGCGATCTTCCGCATCCAGCAATTTAACTGAAGTCTTTCGATCGAAAATCGTCAAACGAAAAGCGTAGCTGCGCCCGGATGGTTGAGGCGGGGGCCCACTCCGAGCGCATCGCGGTGGAGTATCATGCCGACGAGCCGCTTCTTCAGTTCCTCCCAGGGAGTTCGCGTTTTCTTTGCGATGTTCATCCTCGTGCTCATCGCCGCTCGCCCCTTCGATGTGGCCGCGGCATCCGCAGTCACCATCGCCGCTCCTGGCAATGACGCGACGGTGTCGGGATCGGTGGATATCACCGCGCAAATCGGCGCGGGCGTTTCGTGGATGAATGTTTACATCGATGGCAGTTACCTCGCGTCGTCGCCGCCGTTCAACTTCACCTGGGACTCGACCACAGCCGTCAACGGCAATCATACGATTTCCGCCAACGCCTATGCCTCCAATGGAAGCCTCGCAGGAAATGCGTCGATAACCGTCAGTGTGCAGAACAGCAATGCTCAACCCGCCGTGACGCTGACCTCGCCCGCCAACAACAGCACCGTATCGGGCAACGTCACGCTGACGGCGCAAATCATCCCGTCGGTCGCGTGGATTGATTTCGAGATCGACGGCTCCTGGTTCGCGTCATCGCCGCCGCTCAGCACCACCTGGGATTCCACCAGCGTTCCGGATGGGTCGCATACGATCGCGGCGCTCGCCTTCGATGGCAACGACAACCAAATCGGTTCCAGCACCGCGACGGTCACCGTATCGAATCACAGCGGCAGCAATGGCGGGCCGATTACGCTGCGCTCGACCTCGACCGGGAGCACTTCGTCGTCGAGCGATCATGTGACGATTAACGCGCCGGCGGGAGTTTCGGCCGGCGATGTCCTAATCGCGCAGATCGCCACTCGCGGTGGCGCGCGCGCGCCGCTCACCGGGCCGCCAGGATGGATCCTCGCAGCGCACAACGACTCGACGCCGACCATTGTGCAGGCGGTCTTCTATCATGTCGTGCCGGCGTCGCCGGCCGAACCGGCGAGCTACACGTGGACGTGGACCAACACTACCAATGACGCGGCGGGCGCCGTGGCGGATTATATCGGCGTCGATCCGATGAATCCCATCGACGACGTCAACGGCCTCGCCGATCAGAGCTCGACCACCATCACGTCGCCCGCGCTGAGCATTCCATCGGCGCATACCAACGATCGCCTGGTTGCGATGTTCACTGCGCCGGCAAGTTCGCTGATGACGCTCCCCGGCGCGCTGGTGCCGGAATGGAATTTCCGCGCGACCGGCTACGGCATCGAGATCGCGATGGGCGATGAGAACCTCGCCAGCGCCGTCGCGCCCGCACAGAACGCGACGCTGCCGAGCGCCGCCATCGGCATCGGGCAATCGATTGCGCTGATTCCGGCGGGTGGAGCGAAGATCGCATTCGCCGATCGCACCTCATCGAATGCGCCAGGAGTTTCGATTTCAGGAACCAACGTGAGCGCGCTGGTTCCGTTCGGCAGCGATGACAGCAATCCTGTCGATGCCGCCAATGTGCCGATCGAGAGCGCGTCGGGCACGCTGGCCGCGCCGACCATCATCACCAGCGATCGTGTGAATGCATGCGCGACCTTCGTCAGCACCGGCGTCTCGATATGCTCGGGGCAATCGGGCACGGTGGATTTCCTCGCGAGTGGCGCGATCTCGGCGAATGTGGTTTCGGATGGCATCAGCGCCAACCCCAACGAATATACTGGCGGCGACTGTGCCGGATGCGGGATCGCGGCCGACGATTTTCTTGCGACCGGAATCCTCGCGAGCAACGGCGGTTTCCAGTTGGTGAATCCGGCGAACAATTCGATCGGCGCGCCGCTTGCCGGCAATGGTGAACCAGTGCCGGTCAACTTCGGCTACGATCCGGTGGGGCATCGCATTTTGTCAGCGAACTATGTGGTGACGGATTCTTCGACCTTTGCGAGTTCGCCGCCGCACTTCGAAATCTTCAACCTCTATCGCTCCACCAACGAGGTTTTCGATCTACTCAATGACAGCGCGTTCTTCGCGCCCTCGGGCAGCACCTGCACCGGAACGGGAACCAGTAGCCGCGATATCCTGCCCGATACCACCGCGATCGATACCTCGACCAATATCGCGTACGTAACGTTCCATACCCCGGCGGCATGCTTCAGCAACCCGATCGAAGACGTCGCGCTGTTCGATCTCAGCGAGGCCAGCTTTGAAAGCACCGGCGCGGTCGGCGAATGGAACACCGCCGGCAAGCAGATCCAGACTCTCAGTGGACTGACGTTCGGAGGCATCACGGCGCTCAGCGTCGTCTCAGGCGCGCATCTCGCGATCATCAGCGGCGAATTCAGCTCCAACCTCGTCGGCGCGCTGAAGTTGCCCGCGACTTCAGGCTCAGGCACGCCCGCGATCGGTGACTGGGTCGAGGCGCAGATGCCGAACGATCCGAGCGGCGCGGCGTGGCTCAACTGGCATCAGCCGAGCGGCCTCGGATCGTACACCAGCCCCAACAATGGCAAGGCGTTTGGCGTGATGATGAACTTCGGCAGGGACAGCAACGGCAATCCGATCGGGCCGACCTATCTCGCGATCGTCGATCTCCAGGCCCTGCTGAATGCGCCGCGCGATTCGAGTGGACACGTGGTGGCGAGTTCGGTGAATCTCGCGACCAGCGGCATCGTGCGCTTCGTCAAGGTGCAGTAGCGCATCGGCGCGCGAGGGTTTCTTCTTTAGCCGCGCCCCGACTATAATCGCTGGTTCGGTCGGGGCGTGGCGCAGACTGGTAGCGCACTTGCTTGGGGTGCAAGGGGTCGCGAGTTCAAATCTCGCCGTCCCGACCAACTTCCCCTCAAATTTTCGAGTGGGCCTCATCGCGATCTTCAACCGCGTTCAGCCTCCAATGGTGTGAGCTTTTTTGCCACACCCTTCCAATCCCGCGAAAGCTATTTTTCTCGCTGGATCGCCCGCAAGATCGAAGATGTTTGCATCGACCGGCCGCCACTTTCAGGACGCATGTCTTGCGCGCGTGATTGCGCCTATATCTGCCCCATACGCACGAGGGCGGGTAAATCTAATTACCCGCCCTCGCTTCGTCTCATTGATTGCCTGCGCTCAATTTCTTGAGCCGGCCACCATCAGCCACTAACCGGCGTGTAGGTGACGATGCAGACACCGGGTCCGCCTGAGCCACCGCCATGGCCAGAGCCGCCGCCACCGCCGCCGTAATTGCCGCCTGCTCCGCCGTTAAGGCTAGAAGTGCCCGAGCCTCCACCGCCGCCGCTGCCAAAGGCTGGCGAGGTTTGGAACTCAGTACCGTTTCCACCAGCACCGCCGCCGACCGTCCCGCCGGTGCCACCAGAACCCGCATCACCTGCGCCACCTGCGCCCGGGGTCGTTGATGGAGCACTCGTTCCATTAACACCAGCCCCGTTGGGTCCCCCCGCTCCCGCGCCACCGGCGGAAGCACAGTTGATTCCGCAAGTGCCGCCACCATTGCCGCCTTTGAACAAGATGGTTCCGGCACTGTTGGCCGTTGTTCCACCCGCGCCGGCTGTACCACCGACGCCGCCTGAGCCGCCCGCGGCCCCGCACGAGGCCGTCGTGGCACTGCTGCCGTTGAACCAGGATGCAGTACCGGCAGTGTGTGCGGCGCCTCCCGTTCCAATCTGGATTGTAACGTTGGTGCTGGGAGTCAGCGTGACATTGGTCGTCTCGCAATAGGCGCCACCGCCGCCACCAGCCGATCCGGCTACGCTAGCACCACCACCACCTCCACCGATGCACTGGATGGTGTTGTTCGAGTCGTTCCAGTCGGCTGGAACGGCAAAGCTCGTGCCGGAGGTTATAAACGACGTCGTCGTAGTTGGCGTCGCGGTTGGCGTTGGCGTCGCGGTCGAGGTTGCCGTCGGGGTCGGAGTTGGGGTTGGGGTCGGGGTTGGGGTTGGGGTCGGGGTTGGGGTTGGGGTCGGGGTTGGGGTTGGGGTCGGGGTTGGGGTTGGCGTAGGAGTCGGAGTCGCCGTCGCAGTACTGGTCGGAGTCGGAGTACTGGTTGGAGTCGCGGTTGCCGTAGAAGTCGACGTCGCAGTCGGTGTTGCAGTGGTGGTTGACGAAGACGTGGAGGCCGGCGTCGCGGTCGGTGTCACAGTGCCGGTTGCAGTCGCCGTCGGAGTAGTAAGCGGAGTTAATGGCAGCACCGCGGTGCAGTCGCAAACTCCGCCACCGGAGCCATTGCCTACCAGCGCACCGCACTGGGTCTGCAAATAGATCAGGTTGGTCGGGTCGCCGCCGCCGTCGTCAGCCAAACCGACCTCGGTGATTTCGCTAAACCCCTCGATCGAGGTTGTGGGTCCGACCTGAACGATTTGATTGTGCGTGATGCTCCCGAACAGGTTGGCGGTGGTAGTTACGCTATAGCCGGGGACATTGGTTGGATCGCAACAAGCCGAGCCGAGACATTGCCCCGCACCTCCGCCTCCACCCGAATTGATGAGGGATGAGCCGGAGACGGTTCCTACGGTATTGGGCGCCGACGCGACGATGGCGATGGCGCCACTGCCATGCTCCCCGCCCTGCAGACTCCAGTCGCTGGTCAGGTTGTTTTCCACCGAAAAAGTCTTCAACCGGCTGGATGACAACGGGCAGCCGCAGCACTCGCCCATTTCCTGGTCATCGTCGAAGACGTAGATCATTGCGCAGACGGTTTGCTCTTGAGCGCCGGCGAGGTTGCCATTTGCCGCACCGTTAGGGTTGATGAGTCGAAGGATGTTGTCGCCAGCGCCGCCGACGTTACAGCCATCGGGGTCGGTAGAAATGCCGCATGGCGATCCGGGATCCTCGGCGGTGTTGTAGTAGCCCCATAGGACTTGGCCGGGCAGGCTTCCCGTGACCGTCGCGTTGGTCGACAAACCCTGGCGTAGCGAACTCGCCGTGGCCGGCATCGACATCGCGATTGCAACCAGAATAGTGCCGAAAGCTATCGCAATCGGCTTCAGTGCGGGTCTACTCATTGGCGTTGATCCTCTCCCGAGCATGTCCAGTCAACTTGAAGCGGACGAGTTCCGAGACACAGTTGATTTAGCACATCGGCACGTGCCAGTGCTAACGCGAATGTAAGCCCGTTCTTTTAGTCACTACTAAGCCTTTCCACCGGCGTGGCAATTAGTAGGGCTAATCCGTTCGAACACTTATCCAACAGTCGCGAAGTGCCTGCGCGCGATGGTTTGAGCCCTGTAAGCTTCGAAAGGTTGGAGTGAACCTCCAAAATCGAATCCGCCAGGTTTGCCTCTGACGGGGTCGGCACTACAATTGTGCAGTATTCTCGCTTCCTCTCGAACCACACGGTGGCCCTTCAGCGGTCGTCGGCAAGGAGGATAAACCATGAAGATTGTCGTCATCGGTGGCACCGGTCTGATTGGCTCGAAGACGGTTCCCATCCTGCGCCAGGGCAGCCAGGAGGTCCTCGCCGCGTCGCCCAAAAGCGGGGTCAATACCATCACCGGTGCGGGTCTCAAAGACGCCCTGGCCGGCGCGCAAGTAGTGATCGACCTCGTCAACTCGCCATCATTTGAGGATAAGGCGGTGCTGGAATTTTTCCAGACTTCCGGCCGGAACCTTCACCCGGCGGAGGCAGCAGCGGGCGTCCGACACCATATCGCGCTATCGATCGTCGGGACCGACCGCACGCCAGACAATGGCTATTTCCGCGCCAAGGTCGCCCAGGAAAAACTGATCGAGGCTTCTGGAATCCCCTGCACCATCATCCGCTCGACGCAGTTTTTCGAATTCCTGGGTGGCATCGCCGATTCGTGTGCGGATGGAAACGTCATCCGGCTTTCGCCCGGGCTGTTCCAGCCCATCGCGGCCGACGACGTCGCCGGATTCGTTGCGGAGGTGGCGCTCGCGGCGCCGCGAAACGGTATCGACGAGATTGCCGGACCCGAGCGGGCGCCGTTTAACGAAATCATCGCGCGCTATCTAAAGGCTATCGGTGACCCGCGTCAGGTCGTGCGCGACCCCGAGGCGCGATACTTTGGCGGCCGGGTCGAGGAGCGCTCGCTAGTGCCGTTAGGCGAGGCGCGCCTCGGCCGCATCGGTTTGGACGAATGGCTGCGCCGCTCACAGGCGAGAGCTTGATTACGGATCATCTTCGAGGCGACGCTTATTCCGCCTTTGGGCAGGTGCAAACTCCGCCGCCCGAGCCGTTGCCGACAATCGCTCCGCAGGTGTTGATGAGCGAGATCGCCTCGGTCGGATCCGCGCTTCCGTTGTCGACCAGGCTCACCTCGGTCAAACCGGTCTGGCTACCGATGGCCTGCGCGTGCGTTATCCAGCCATTGAGGGTCGGGGTCGGCGTATAGACCTGGAACGGTGTGCATAACCGGCCATTATTCGGCAGCGCGCTGATCACCTGTATGACCCCGGTGGCCGGCGTCCCACCGGTGAATCCCCATCCGGGACCGAGGACGGTCTTCACGCTGTCCTGCAGCAGTTCGTTTGGAGTGAGGAGACATCCGCAACACTCACCCATCGCCTCGTTGGCGTTGAAGATGTAAATCATCGCGCACAAATTGCCGTTGGCCGAGGTCGGATTTTCCAGCCGGATGAGGTTGTCGCCGGCGGTCCCGAAATCGAAGTATCCGCTGAGGAAGGTTCCAGTCCCCCCGCTCGTCGAACCAGCGACCGATGCACCGCGGCGCAAAGTCGCCGCATTCGCCCCACTCGCAATCATGATCGCGCCAAGTCCGATGGCAATCGTCATCGCAACCCATGGCGGTTGGGTGTGCTTTTCTGACTTCATCCTCATTTCGGGTTCCTCCCTTTTCGATCCCAAAGCGATGACTGCCCGAAGGCCGTCCCGCTAAAGCAATGTTGTACCCGCTCTGCGCGCGTATTGGTACGATTCCGACGCCGGAGCGACGGTCGAGGTAGCTGCCTGTAGATGGAATATCAGGGAAGAAAATGTTGGATGGCACTCTGACGCCGCAAGACAGGCACCTCGCGCAACCTCAGTTCAGATGCGCCATCACCTTGCCCATCTGCGAAGTGTCGTAGGCGCATAGCTGCGCGACCTCGCGCGCCAGCCCGCGCGAATTGAGCGCTTCGAGCATCGCCTTGACCGGCGTCGAATCGAGATCGCGCTTGAGGATGACGAGGTCGTAGCGCTCCTCGCGAATCGGCACGAAGCCCAGCCCATAAACATCGGCGGCGACACGAATCGTCACGCCGAAGTCGGCCTGCCCCGCCGCGATCGCAGCGGCGACCTCTAGATGCCCGGGGAACTCACGCCCGTAGCCTTCGATGGCGCTAGTTTTGGTGGGAAGCCCCGCAAGCGCTTCATCGAGGGCGGCGCGCGCCCCGGAGCCGAGCTCGCGATTGGCGATGCGGATGCGCGGGCGCGCCAGCTCGGCGAAGCCGCGAATCCCGAGCGGATTGCCCGGCGCGGTCGCGATGCCGAGTTCCCAGCGCGCGAAGTTCACCAGCATCGCGGGATGGCGCTTGATACCGCGCACCGCCGCGCCGGAATTGAAATCGCCACTCTTGGGATCGCGCAGATGCGCGCCCGCGATGTGCGCCCGTCCCGCCAGCAGCTCCTCCAACGCCTTGGCGCTCGAGCAGCTTAGCGCGACGATCGAAACCGGCGAGCGTCGCCGCGCAAGCCATTCGATGAGCAACGCGGCGGCCGGATCGCATCCCGCGATCAGCAGCGTCGCGTCGATTTCCTCTTCGGTGCGAAAACTTGCCACCTCGGCGCCGCCGCGGCTGGCGCGCTCGACCACACCCGCCGCGGGCGCGAGGGCGAGATGAACCGGCGCCTGTGGATGCGCGATCAGCTTGCCACCGACGCGTCCGAGCGCGACGCGCGCGCTGGTGCCCCGAGTGGTAGGTGGACTGCTGTCCCATCGCGCGTGGACGTGACGGATGTCCTCGCGACTGCCGCCGAACAGCGCCTCGACCGTCGCGCCCAGTTCCCGCGCCAGCGCGAGCGCGACAGAGACACTCGGGAGATAGGTGTCGGTTTCAATCGCGCCGAGCGCCTGGCGCGAAATGCCGGCGCGTTTGGCGAGTTCGCCCTGGCTGAGACTTTGCGCGAGGCGGGCGGCGCGGATTGGATTTTCCCTGTCAGCCATGGTGCTTGTCTGGATGCAACTACCATGGCATATGTCATCGCGGCATGCGAGTTAAGCTTTCTTTCATCAAAATCTCCGGCCGGAAATGAACTGGGGCGCCCTCTTTCTCTCGCTCAAGCTCGCTGCGCTGGTATGCACGATTTTGCTGCTGCTCGGGCTTCCCATCGCCTACTGGATCACCTTCTCGCGCCGGCGCTGGAAATTCATCGTCGAAGCCATCGTCGCGCTGCCGCTGGTCTTGCCGCCTACCGTGCTCGGTTTCTATGTGCTGGTCGCGACCGGGCAGCAAAGCCCGCTAGGCAGGCTATATCGCTCGTGGTCCGGCCATCTGCTGCCATTCACCTTCCAGGGCCTCGCGCTCGCCTCGGTGATTTATAGCCTGCCCTTCGCGGTGCAGCCGATGGTGGCGGCGTTCAGCCTGGTCGATCGCAACCTGCTCAATGCGTCGGCGCTGCTCGGCGCGTCGCCGATGCGCACCTTTTTTCGCATTGTGATGCCGCTCTCGATTACCGGCATCGTCACCGGCATGGTGCTCAGCTTCGCGCATACGCTGGGCGAGTTCGGCGTGGTGTTGATGGTGGGAGGCAATATTCCCGGCGTCACGGAAACGATTTCGATCGCGATTTATGATGACGTGCAGGCGCTCGACTATGCGAGCGCGAATCATGCCGCGCTGGTGCTGCTGATATTTTCCTTCGTGGTGCTGTCGATCACCTATTCCTTGAACCGCAGGATTTGGGCGCCCGGGACCTTGCGCACCAACAGTGCCGCGCCACCATCGGTCACCAGCTAGTGGCGACGCTCTCCGTCGACATTCGCGCCAGCCACGCGCAGAACTTCATCCTCGAGGCCAACTTCACCGCGCCCGCCGGCTTCACGATTTTGTTCGGCCGCTCGGGCTCGGGGAAGACCACCCTGCTCAACTCGATCGCGGGCCTCGCGTCTCCCGACCGCGGCCGCATCGCGCTTGACTTGAAGATTCTGTTTGATGCCGCGGGGAAAATCGATCGGCCACCCTCGCAACGATCGGTCGGCTTCGTGTTTCAGGATCTTGCCCTCTTTCCTCATCTCACCGCCGAGGAGAACGTCGAGTATGGCCTCGCCAAGTTGCCCGCGAGTACCCGCCGGCAGCGCTCCGCCGCCATTCTCGAGGAGATGCGCGTAGGTGCTCTGTCCCGGCGCAAGCCGGCGGAAATTTCCGGCGGTGAGCGGCAGCGCGTCGCCCTCGCCAGGTCGCTGGTCACCGATCCTTCGATCCTGCTGCTCGATGAGCCGCTCGCCGCGCTCGACGCCATCACCAAGTCGGCGATCATCACGGACCTGCGCGCGTGGAACACCGCGCATGGCATCCCGATCATCTACGTCACCCATTCGCTGGAAGAGGCGTTCGCGGTGGGCGAATCAGTGGTGGTACTGGAGAATGGAAAAATCATCGCGCACGGAAGTCCGCTCGAGGTGCTCGATGCGCCGCGTCAGGAAACTATCGCGCAGCTCGCCGGCTTCGAAAATCTCTTCGATGCGACCGTCGCCGCCGTGCATGAGGATCGCGGCACGATGACGTGCGCGCTCACCGGCCGCGCACTCGAGCTCGAAGTGCCGCTGGCGCGCATGCAGACCGGTGCGGCGCTGCGGGTGGCGATTCGTGCCGGCGACATTATGATTGCGACCAGCCCGCCGCACGGCATCAGTGCGCGCAATGTTTTTCCCGGCATCGTCGCGGCGATTCGCATCGAGAGCCATCGCGCGAATGTCAGCGTCAACGCGGGCCTGAAATTCGAAGTGAATCTGACCCTGGACGCGCGCGACGATTTGCAGCTTCAGCCAGGCGCGCATGTATGGCTCGTCATCAAGACCTACTCGTGCCATCTGGTGACGCAATGATTCGGCGCAACCGCTATGGGCGCGAACGATAGACTTCGAACAGCAGGACGATGGCGCCGGAGAGAAGCGCGAAGCCGTGCAACGCTAGGGCGGGGTCGATCTCGAAAATCGAAGTGAGTTCCGATGTTTGCGCGTGGGCCACGCCGCCGAGTCCGATGGCAAAGAGAAGGGCCGGCAGTAGCGGCCGAAGCATCCGCGAGGTGAGGCTTTTTAACGACTCCAAGTTAGAAATTCTCTACTGTCAGTAGACCTAAGAAATCGGCCCGACGACCCGTTTACCGCCTCGCGCCATGTGTGTCAAACGACGGTTTAAGGTGGTTTCTAGAGGACTTTTAGGCACATTTTAACGGCCAACTAAGATGCCTCTCGCATGTTTACTTCAGCACTGCGACGCGCGCTGGATCGCTTTGCGGCACGGATTCAGAAATTTCCACCGCTTGACCGGAGATGGTCACCAGGCGCCCGTTGGCGACGTTCCATTGGCCATGGCGGTGTTGCAGCGCGACATCGATGGTGCCGTTGGTGAGCGCGCCGCTGAGTTGCAATCTGAAGGTCGCCCAACTCGCGTCGCCGTCATAGTGGATGCTGCCAATCCAGCTCAGGCGCGCATCAACAGCGCCCCCGATGGTGTTTTGCACCGCGGGATTCTGCTCCGCGAAGGCCATCGCGACCGCGGCGGGAGTGCTGTTGCGGAGATATAGCTCGCCCAGCGCGATCGTCAGCAGGAAAACCACCGCCCAACTTCCGAATGCCCAAAGCGCTTCGCGCGGGATGCTGATCCGTCGCAACATTTTCCGAGCCTCCATCGGCATGAGCACAGGGCATGCCGATAGAGGCGCGAAAGGGCTGGCGGAAATTCTTACCGCTCCAATTCGTCGATGTGCGAAATCGCGACGCGATGATGTCCCGGATCAGTCCATCTTCATCAACGCCGGACGCAGCCGGATGAATGCGGCGACGCCGACCGGAGTCTGCGAGTGATAAGCACTGTCGAGGCGGCCATCGATGATGTTGGTGGTGACCATCACGCCCGGCGCCGCGAGGAACGCATCCCACAACTTGAAGTTACGGAGATAGCCAACGCTGATCGCGCCGAGGTTGTAGACCTGGCCCGCCGGTGAAAAGTCCAGGTCGTCGCCGGTCTTGCGGACGAACTCGGCGCGACCGAAAAGCACGTTGGTCCCATCGAGGTCGAGGTTAGTTTCCAGCAGCAGCGCATCGGTCGGCTTGCCGCTCGAACTGATGTTGCGTCCCCATCCCGCGGTAGTCGCCCAGTTGCCTCCCGATGCGAGCGGCCGATTGTAGGTGGCCGAGCGGTTACGCGATTGACGCTGACATTCGGCTCGAGTTGCTCCGGACTCTTCAGATATCCCCACGAGACCTGCATGCTCAAATCGCGGGTCGGATTGTAACTGAGGCGCGTCGAGTAGGAATCCATCCGGCGGAAGTCGAAATTCGAGCGATTCGAATCCGGCTCGCGCCCGTTGAACCACGAGGCTTCGAGTTTGAAGTGGCGAGTAAAAATTCCCGCCGTCACCACGCCGAAAGTGACATGGGTCGAGTCCATCCAGTGATGCCCCAGCGGCGCGAACGGATCTGCGGCGGCTGACTCGCGATGCGGCGCGGCGACCGGACCGAGCGCGGGCTCGCCGACCGGGCCACCATACAACTGGAAGCCGAAGTCTTTCGTAATCGGGCGGGTGTACATCGCCGCCATCTCCATGAAGAGATCGTGCGGATGCTGCCGGTCGTGATTCGGGACGCCATGAAACTACTCGCCCGATTGCAGCAGGAGCGGGTAGCCGCGCCCGCCGTCGGTGAACTCTTCGCCGCTCATCATCAGGCGCGCGCCGAATTCGCCGCCGAGGAATTCATGCTGCGCCATCAGCATCGCCCAGTTGGTGCTGAAGATCTGCCCGCCGCCTCGACGGCTGCCCTGGTAGTCGTATCCACCGAATGCGAGCCCATGCGCCATCAGACTCCAGTCGCCGAGCATGAAACCCTTGGCATACATTGGGGTGGAATCCGGCTGCCATGCGGTTCCGGAGCCGTTGCGACTCATCGGAAGATCGAGCGTTCCCGCCGAGGCCGAATCCATCTTTGCCATCTCTTCAGGCGTCATGTTCATGCCACCTGATTGCGCCGATTGTTGCGCCGCCGCGGCGGCGCCGAACGCAAACAGCATCACCATACAAATTGTCGCAAAATATCCGATCTTCAATTCTCATCTCCCGCAAAACCGATCAGTGCAAAAAACACGTGCGCCTCGCGCATCCGCGCGGGCGTGCTTCCGGACCTTCGGGTGGGATCAGATGAGAAGCGTTTGTAGTTCGATGACGAGCGGAGTACTCGGCGGCGGAGAAGTCGTTCTCGCGGATGCGAAGGTGATCTCGGCAAGTGGCGGACGTGGCGCGAAGTAAGCGAGTGGCGCCGGCCCAAGCGAGCTCATGAGCGGAGGCGCGGGCGTCACAACGTCATGACGCGCATCCAGGGCGGATAGACACGCCGTCGTACTGCAGCAGGGCAACGGCGCCTCGGAGTCCGAATTGTGATGGCAACTCTGATGCGCCGCGGTGCACGCTACCGGCGAATGCATCGCGAACGCCATCGCCAGCGCGAACATCAGTGCGATCCTGCCCAGCCGAATCATCGCGACAATTGTAACCATCCTGCAGCCGCGAGGGTACCGGCGCCTTGTTCGTATCGCCGCATTACCATATGGTTATATAGGTATGAATGCCCGAATGGAGTCAGGCCTGCCTTAATGCATAATTTCACCCCACTCGCCGCGTTGACCGGCGGAATTCTCATCGGCCTCAGCGCGTCGGCGATGCTGCTGCTCGAGGGCAAGATCGCGGGCATCAGCGGCATTTGCGCCGGCGTCCTGAGTCGCGCGAAAGGCGACATTGCGTGGAGGGTGTCGTTCATCGCGGGCCTCCTCGCGGGAGGAATGCTGCTGCGGATTTTTCTTCCGCGCGCCTTCGACTTCGGCATCATCCGCCCCTATGGCGTTCTGATCGCCGCGGGATTGCTGGTTGGGTTCGGCACGCGCCTCGGCAACGGATGTACCAGCGGACACGGCGTATGCGGCATCAGCAGGCTGTCGCCGCGCTCGATGGTCGCGACGATGACCTTCATCGCGAGCGGCGCCGTCGTCGTTTACCTCGTGAATCATGTCATGGGAGGCTGAAATGAAAGCCGGGCTCGTCTCGTTCCTTACGGGAATCGTCTTCGCGCTCGGGCTGGGAATTTCCGGCATGACGCAACCATCGAAAGTGATCGGCTTTCTCGATTTCGCCGGCGCATGGGACGCGAGCCTCGCCTTCGTGATGATCGGCGCGATCTGCGTCTACTTCGTCGCATTCCGAATCACGCGAAAGATGCGTTCGCCGGTGATGGCGGCGCAATTCTCCATCCCCAGGAAAAGCGATCTCGATGCGCGGTTGATCATCGGCGCGGCGATCTTCGGCGCAGGATGGGGACTGGGTGGCTTCTGCCCCGGACCCGCAATCACCTCGCTGGCCTCGGGAGCGCTGCCGGTCTTCGCGTTCGTCGCCTCGATGGGAGCCGGAATCTATCTTTACAATTTCGTGCAGGATTTCGTTGCCGCGCGCGAAACTATCGTCGCGCAAGCCGTGTCAGATTCCTGAAAAGCGAGCAGCGCCCACGAAGGATTGCTTCGCAGGCGCTGCTCCACGGAACGGACGTAACCTTATGATGCGAGCGCTTCGATGGAGCCCACCGACTCCGGAACGCCACTAGCCGGCAGTTTGCGCTGACCTGGCGCGCGCTCGAACGGCGAGCATCAGATCGAGTTCCTTGCCCATCTCGCGCACGGCGGGCAACACCTCGGTCGCGATGAGCCGCATGCTGGTGGTGCGATCCTTCGCGGAGATCGGGCCGTCGTTCTGCCAGAAACCGAATACGCCGGGCCGCAGCACTTCGAGCACCTTGCGAATCTTCGGCAGGACAGTTTTCGGGGTGCCGCAGATCACTTGAAGCGACTTTTCGACCTTCGGGAAGGCGTCGAAAATCTGCTTGCGTAGCGCCGCGGTATCGATCGCAGGACCTTTCTGCTGCCACACGCCGGCGCGCACTTCGACCTGCGACGCCGCGATGTTGTCGTTGGTGGTTGGCGCTGAGAATGCGCCGCCGAACGCCTGGTCAGCATTCGCAGGGTCCGAGAACTGCTTCGCGATGCGCCGCGTCGCTTCCTTCGAGTTGTATCCCGGCGGGAACATCCACTGCGGCTGGCCGAACAGCGAATAGCCGATGCCGGCGCCGCCGAACATGTCGAACTTGGCGATCTCGC
This sequence comes from uncultured delta proteobacterium, assembly GCA_963761255.1. Lineage (GTDB taxonomy): Bacteria > Desulfobacterota > Binatia > Binatales > Binataceae > DATGKG01. The sequence goes on along the minus strand of CAVXGH010000002.1, from coordinate 712,453 downwards.
GCGCCTTCTCGTCGGTCTCGGCCACATATACTTTTTGTAGATAGCCGAAATTCTCCGGCCCGACCTGGTAGCCCTCTTTCGCCGCCGCGTCGCGATAGATGTTCCATAGCTCGACGGTCGGCTCGAGGAAGGTCGCCAGCGCCACATACGGATAACGATGCTGCGCGCACCAGATGACGGTCTCGGGGCTCAGCAGCCCGGGAATCCAAATCGGAGGATGCGGCTTCTGCAGCGGCAGCGCCCACGGATCGACGAAGCGATAGTGGAAATGCTTGCCCTCGTAGCGCCACGGACCGGGCTGCGTCCATGCCTTGACGACGAGGTCGTGCGCCTCGTTGAAGTACTCGCGATTGAAGCCCGGATTGGCGTTGGTCGCGAACTGCTCGCTGCCCGCGCCGCGCACCCATCCGGTGACCAGGCGGCCCTTCGAGATCATATCGATCATCGCGAGCTCTTCGGCCAGCCGCAGCGGATTTCCCACCACCGGCAACGGATTGCCCAGAAGTACGATTTTCACTTTTTCAGTGATCCGCGCCAAAATCGCGGCTTCCACGTTCATCACCGAGCCCATGCAAAACGCGGTGTCATGATGCTCGTTGAGCATCACGCCGTCGAAGCCGAGCTGCTCGGCGAGGACCTTCTCGTCGAGGTACTCGTTCAGGAGCTCCGAGCCGCGCCGGGAATCATAGAGGCGGTTGGGCAGCCCGAAGTATCCGTTCTTGATGATCTCGTCGTTGGGCGCGTCCCGATATGGGCGCTCCGTGAAATACATTATATGCATAGCCGAACTCTCCACTTCGCTCTAGGCGAGGAATCCCCGCACTTCATCAACAAACTGTGCGCTTTTTTCTACTTCGGGGCGATGCCCGCAGTTATCGAATATCCTGAGCGTCGAGCCCTTGATCGATTGATGATATGCGTGCGCCGGCGGCAAGCGGCACGACGCGATCCTCGCGCCCCCAAATCAGCGTGGTCGGCAAGCCCGCCGCGACTCCGAGCAGATGCGGCAGGCTCGGGATTGAACAGGAACGGCTGCCATGCGATCCGAGCGGTCTGCGCGCGCGCATCTTCCCAGAGCTCGAAGGCCTCGGGCCCCTGGCCGCCGTAGAGTTGCGCGATCTCGGGAACCTCGGCGGGATTGTTCATGGTGGCGGCAAAATGCGCCGGCGCCATCACCTGGAAAAAATCCATGATGTAGCCCTGACCCTCGGGCGGACGGATGCCCTCCGGCGCGACCAGAACCATCTTGTGGAACTGCGAAGGATTGTTGGCCGCCATCTCGGCCGCGATCCATCCGCCGAGTGAGAACCCGATGACGTCGATGGGCGCGAGCTTCTGCTCCTTTAGATAGCGCGCGTAAAAGCCGGCCATGTCGCGAATGTTCATGATCCATTCGGCGCGGTCAGTGGCGCCGTAGCCGGGATGGAGCGGGATCAGCAGCGTGCGGGTTTTCGCGAGCTCGGAGTTCCACTTGAGCCATCCGGGAAAGCCTAGCTCATCGTGCAGGATCAGGAGGGGCGCTCCGGTGCCACCCTTGATGACCCTGAGGTTGATGCCGTCGACCTTTACGGTCTCCTCGTGCCATTCGCGGGAATTGTCTGCCATAAGTTCGCCTGTCTCCCTCAGTCTAAGCGGGTAACACAAGGCGCGGCGAAATTACAAACCGATCGGTATGTCGGATTGGTCTGACTTAGGGCTCGGAATAGCATGCCATTTGCCAGGTGCGAATAGCATTTCGATCTGTCAGGCTATTCCTTGGACCGAGACCTCAAATTACGGATCGCCGCTATCATGAAAACCGTGCGAGGAACCGCCAAGAGAATTGAAGCTTTGACGGATGCCGCGAGCAAGAACGGCATTCTGGACAAGGCAACCACGGTGCGCGCGCTCGACCGCGTTCTCAAGTCTTTGGAAGACGCCAACCGCGAACTCGATCAGCTGCTCGCCAAAGCTCAGCGCTAACTCCTCCGGTCGGAAACATCAAACCCGCGGCCGTCGCTACTGCACGCTGATCGGGATCCGCACGTCGAACTCGGAATTGATCGCGATGCCGTCCTTCATCGCGGGGAAAAATTTCCATTCGCGCAACGTGTTGAGAAGAATCTGATTGAGGCGAGGATTGGGCGTCGGCTGCGCGAGCGTCACCTCGACGCTGCCATCTGGCCCTACCTTGAAGTGCGCAACGGCGACGGCCTGGAAAACGTCCTCGCGCAAATCATCGGGAATCGTCGGTGTCGGCGCGTAGATGGCGCGCGCTCCGGAGGCGTCGTTGCCGATGCCCGCGCCGCTACCCACGCCCGTACCGCCCGGGATGCCGACCGAGGCTTCCTTCCCTGAGGCCGGACCGGAAGTCGTCGACACCGCGGGCCCAGTTCCAACCTCGCTCGTCTCGCTGGGCGCGATTACCGGTGGCGCAACGACTTTAGGATGATGCGTCGCGACTTGCTTGGGATGAGGCTTCTCAACCGTCTTCGGCTTTACCGGCGCCGCCGCGGGCCCGCCTTGCAGGCCCGCAGGTTTCGGAGGAGGAAGCACCTCGACCAGTTGCGCCTCGATAGCGTTGTGCTCCGGCGGATGCGGCAACGAGGGTTTCAGAAAGCGCGATCCGAGCAGCATCGCGATCATCGAGATGACTGCCAGTGGGCCGGTCAGCACGAATCGCCGCCACGGCTGTGGCCGATAGATATCGTCCTCCGCAGTGATGCCGATCCACTGATTCATGGCGTCATCGCACTCGCCGGAGCCGGCGGTTTGCTGAACGGAAGCTCCCACTTGATGCCGCCATAGAACGCGCGCCGGGGCCCATACTGATTGGCAAAGACTCCGACTCCGGTCCCGTTGCGAACCAGATAGGTATGGTCGGCCAAGTTCTCGACCGCGACGCGCAATTCAACCGCACCCTTTTCAGCCAGCTCGATGCGTTTGATGATGCCGGCGTTGAGCTGGATGTAGAATGGCAGGTTTCCCGTGTTCGCGAACCCCGAGCGCAGTCCGCTGCCATAGATGCCGTCGAAGGTAAGGGTAAATCCTTTCCATCGATAGGCCGCGCCCGCCGAAGAGGTGAAGGTCTGATCGTGATCGAGGAAGATATAGTGACTATTGATATATTTGAGTTCGTCGGGCGCGAAGTTGAACTGGCCCGATTCGACCTGAGTGCCTTGCGCCACCGAGTACGCGAAGTTGGCGTAGGTATATAGGTTCTCGTGGTTGTACGAGCTGGTGAACTCCGTCCCCCAGACCCGGCCTTTGTGGTAGTTGAAGGTTTCGAAGATCAAGGCCGGACCGAACTGCCCCTCGTCGATAAGATCAGCCGCCTTTTTGTAATATGCATCGATGCCAAGATTCAGTCCCGGGAGCACCTGCTGGATTACTCCCGCATCAAACAGATGATCACGTTCTACGGTCGGAGTTCCATTGCCATTGGAGGCCGGAGCGCCGGTGGTGTCTTTGAATTTTGCAATCGTGCTGACGGTTACCAGCTCAGTTGGCGGCGGCGTAAATTGACGCGCGTACGCCGCATGCAGGGTCGTCCCCTTGATCGGGGTGTACTCGAGTCCCACGCGCGGGCTCGCCTGGTCCGCACGCACGAGTCCATCGTAGAGGTCAAATCGCGCACCATAGTTGATGGTCAGCTGCTCGAAGGGTTTCCATTCGTCCTGCAGATAGACGCTGTAGATCCAGGTTTGCAGTCCGAGGTTATCGATAATGCCGAACGGCGTGCTGTTCGATTGCGGCGGCGGGGTGGCCGGGAAGACCGCTTCATGGTTGTCGACCTCCGCGCGCTCGGAATCGAAGTAGCCGCCCCAACGAATGGTGTGGCCCTGGAACCCATGGTAGGCGGTATCGAGCTGGAAACCATTGCTCCAATCGCTGCGGAATACTTTCGACGCGGCGCCATTGTAGATCAAATCGCCCTCGTAGTCGGGATAGAAGGAAACCGTCGAATAGCGGCTGAAGGGCGCGAGTTGGTAATCGATGTTCGAACCCACGGTGCCCTGCAGCGCCAGGACTCCAAAATAGTTCTGCTCCAGCTGCCCTTCGTGAATATCCGCGGAGGGATAGACCGGAACTCCGATCAGCGAGAAGACCTGCGGCTGATTGGGATTCGCAGGAATCTGGAAGTGATTCACCGCGGTGCCGGTTATCAGGCTCAGCCGCGTAGTTGGATTCAGGAAATAGGAAAAGTATCCGAATCCTGACCCCTGATTGGAGGTGTCATGAATCGCGGTCGGACCCGAGGTCGGCGGCTCGACGCCGCGATCGGTATGCAAATATTCGCCGGTCGTGAACCAACTGAAGTCGCCCTTGGATCCTCCGTATTCGAAGCTTGGATTCTCGGTCCCGCGCTGACCGCCATAGAAATCCACGTCGCCGAGATTGTCGAGCAATCCATCTTTAGTCTTGATATCGACAATGCCCGCGGTGCGGAGGCCGAACTGCGCGGGCAGCGCGCCGGTCAGCAAGCTGATGCTATTGGCAAACCGCGGACTCAAGACCTGCCCAAATCCGGTAATTCCTTCGGGAAGCTGGACCCCATTGATGCGATACTGAAGGTTGGCGTGATCGCCGCGCACGTGAACCTGTCCAAATGAATCCTGGGCCACGCCAGGCGCCTGGAGCAGCACCTGGTTGAGCGGAGTGCTGCTTCCTTGCGGCAGTTCGTGGATAGCCTGCTGGCTAAAGGTATATACGCTACCGCCGGTTTGCGGTGACAAGGCATTGCGCGATTGATTGAGGCGCTTGCGCGACCACCGCGACGCTCAACTCCTTGGCCTGAAGCGCGAGTTGCACCGGCTTCGCGCCGGTCTTCGTGACCGACACAATCGCGGTGGCCGGCTTGAAATCCTTTTTGTTTCCAATCACGGCGTAAACCCCGGCCACCACATTTTTGAAGATGAAATGCCCCTGGGTGTCGCTGGTGGTTTTGGCGGTGGTTTTTCCTTGCGCATTTTGCAGCGTCACGGCTGCCGAGGGGATCGGCCTCCCGAGCGCATCGTTAACGGTTCCTGTCACTTCCTGGTTAGCCGCCTTCGGCGTCTCAGCTGCACGAGCGGTGCAACAAACTCCGCCCATCAACATCACGCCAAGCCCAGCTGCCAGGACGAAGTAGCTTCGCATCGCGAACTCCTCTGCTGCCTGGTCCGGTCGCGTCTCAAGTTCGCGCGATCGGATGCGCGCGTTTCCCTGCGGAAATCGCCGCGCGTTTTCAGATTTCGTGAAGTGGGGAGCTTAGACGACCGCGGGTGGCGCTCTGCCGAAGCAGTTGCCGACCGACGGAGAAGGCGGCGCGAGGAAGATCGCGGGCGCCGCGAGATTCTCCACCATCGTCGGCCCGGCGAGCGCAGGCGCGACGGCGGAGGCGGCCGGCGAATGCAGATGCGCGGCGCAGATTGCGCATGAGCTATCGGCAATTCCCGCAGTACTGGCCGAGATTTCCCGCTGCGATGAGACGGAATGGAAGTGCGCCGCCGCAATCGCCTGCCCCAGCATCAGGATGATGGCCGCGAGCATCGCGGCTTTGCGCATCATCTTTATGCGCGGGTGTATGTGAGGGCTGGACTTCATCCGGGTGATCGGGCCGACACTGGCTCGACGCTACAAACTGCCGTGTTCCGCATCGAGGATCAAGCGCCGGTCATGCGCCGAGGGCGGTACGAATCGATCGATGGAAATGCTCCAGGGCCGGCTCATAGCGTCCATAGACCACTTCGGGCAGTACGCCGGATTCGAAGTTGCGCTGAATCTGCTCGCCGATGGCGAAATCCTGCTCGACGACTCCGACCAGCAGGTCCATCGCCTTTTTCCATTTCTGATTTTCCGCGTCTTGCGGCGGCGCGAGAATGCTTATCTCGACGATCGAGTCGTTGACGCTGCACCAGCGACCGGAAACGCGCGATAGGTCTCGAGGTGGTCGCTCTGCATCACGCAAATCGTGTTCGGGAAACAGGTTCATCAGGATGGTCGCATGCTGTATCAGCGACCATTTCGATTCCGGCAGCTCGCGCAGCTTCTCGATTGAACTGCGAATCGCCGACCAAGCGATGACTCAGGCCGAAGCCGTCATACAGCGCGAGGTTTTTGGCGAAGATCGGCGCGATGTTGTTCTTGTGCAGGACCTTGATGTGGTAGGCCTCCCAAAACGTATCGCTCATCAGCTTCCAGTTCATGTTGCGGCGCACGACGCGTTGATCGGCGAGCGCGAAATCGTCGATGCCATATGACGCGAGATCCTCGGCGAGGCCGCCGAGATGTTTCACGACGTCGATGCTCGCACCTTCGCATAGCGTCACCCATACCAGCCCGAATTTCTCCTCGACCGGAAACCTTACCAGGCCGTGACTCTCGCGATTGAGCGTTGCGAAGCCGGCTTCGTCAGGAATCGCACGCAGCTTGCCGTCGGTGTCGTAACTCCACGCATGATAGGGGCAACTGAAACGCACCGCGCCGGAGCCGCATCCCTCGACCACGCGCGACCCGCGATGGCGGCAGATGTTTGCGAACGCGCGCAGTTCACCCTCATTGTTTCGCGTCACCAGGATCGGCGTCGGCCCGAGGCTATCGGTGAAGTAGTCGCCCGGCTTCCTCACCCGGCAACTGAAGCCCGCGACCAAGCGGATACTCGCGAAACAAACTCTCGCGCTCGCGCTTCGCCCATTCCGGCGAGGTATAGGTGCTCGGATCATTGCGCGTGAAGACCTCGGTCATCGGCGGGACGCCGCGATCGATCGATTCCGAGGCCTCGCGAATGAGGCGCACCTGCGTTTCATGCTGCATTAAGATGCATTCTGATTCCCCTTCCCCTTCAGGGGAAGGGGCTAGGGGTTAGGTCTCGCTCTGCCGAACCGCTAGGCGGGTGCGCGCGCGGTGACGTATAATCTATCCGACTTATGGCTGAAGGATTCGACGCAAGCGCGCGAGAAAATGGTGGCCGAGCAGCTTCGAGGCTCGTGGCATCACCGATGCCCGCGTGCTCGAAGCGATGCGCACCGTCGAACGCGACCGCTTCATCCCGAGCGAACTGCGCGAGCATGCCTACGATGACGGCCCGCTCCCGATCGGCTCCGAACAGACCATCTCTCAGCCCTACATGGTCGCTCTGACAGTTGCGAGGTCGCACAGCTTCGACCGGCGTCGAGCGGGTGCTCGAAATCGGCACCGGCAGCGGCTATGAGGCCGCCGTGCTGTCGAAGCTGGCCGCGCAGGTCGTCACCATCGAAAGTATCCCTCATCTATATGATCGCGCGCGCCTCATTCTGCAGGGCATCGGCGCCAGCAACGTCTCGGTGCGGCTCGGCGACGGCTCGCTCGGATGCATCGAGGAGGCGCCTTTCGACGCGATCATCGTAAGCGCGGCGATGCCCGGTGTTCCTACCACATTGCTGACGCAACTCAAGCCCGACGGCCGTCTCATCGCGCCCATCGGCGAGGAGGAGTTGCAGACGCTGGTGCGGATCGCGCGCATCAATGGGCATTGGCAGGAAGAATATTTCGGCGAATGCCGTTACGTGAAGATGACCGGCAAACACGGCTTCACCGATTGAAGGCTCTTTGAAGTAGCGCCGCTCGGGAATCTCTCGTACGACCCGCGATTCCCGGGGGCGGGTGGACGGTTGGCGGACAAGCAGATCCGGCGTGCAGGGGTGGTGGTGCTGCTGGGCCTCGTGCTCGGAGGGATTCTCTTTGCCGCCGGATGCTCCAGTTCGCAAGTCCAATCTGTTCACTCCGCATACCACTCGCAGTCAGGGCACCTACACCGTTCGGCGCGGCGACACGCTTCATCATATCGCGCAACGCTATGGGGTCAGCGTCAGCAGCCTGATGAACGCCAACGGCATCAGCGATCGCGCGCGAGCTCCAGGTCGGCCAGGTGCTGACGCATCCCTGGATACACTTCCTACGGCGCTATCGACAACTACGGCTCCGATTATTCCTCGGAGCGCCCTATCGCGCATGTTCGCGTGGCCGGTCGACCATGGCGAAATCTCCTCGGGCTTCGGGATTCGCAATGGCACGATGCATGACGGCGTCGATATCGCCGCGCCGATCGGCACGCGCGGTGCATGCGGCTGAAAGCGGGACCGTGATTTATTCCGGACGTCTGCGCGGTTACGGCAACGTGATCATCCTGCGCCATGACGATCACTACGTCACCGTCTATGGTCACAACTCCGACGAACCTGGTGCGCGAGGGCGATGTGGTGTCGCGCGGGCAGGTCATCGCGAGTATCGGCGACAGCGGCCGCACCACCGGCGCCAATCTCCATTTCGAGGTGCGCCGCGACAACACCGCGCGCAATCCGCTCGCCTATTTGCCGCGCCCCGATCAGACCGCCGGGATCTCCTTTGCTCGAAATACCGGCGGCCTAGTATCTTGCTGGCTCGCGCTGTCAGGTCGCATCGGGGAGAATCGCCGCAATGAATGTTGATGAGCTCAAGAAACTGATCCGCGATGTTCCGAATTTCCCCAAGGCGGGAATCCTGTTCCGCGACATCACGCCGCTGATCGGCAATGCGCGCGGGCTGGCCGCGATCGTCGACCAGATGGCCGATTCCTATCTCGGCAAGGTCGACGCGGTGCTCGGCATCGAGTCGCGCGGATTCATCTTCGGCGCGCCGGTCGCGTATCGCCTCGGCGTGGGCCTGGCGATCGCGCGCAAACCGGGCAAGCTCCCCTACAATTTTGTCGAAGAATCATACGAACTGGAGTATGGCCACGCGGAGTTGCAGATGCATGAAGACGGGGTGGTCCGCGATGCGCGGGTGCTGATCGTCGACGATCTGCTCGCCACCGGCGGTACCGCGCACGCCGCGATTCGGCTGGTGCAGAAAATCGGCGGCGAAGTCATCGGATGCGGCTTCGTGGTCGAGCTGAATGCGCTGGACGGGCCGCGCAGCGCCTTGCCCCGGTGCCCGTCACCTCGCTCATCCAGTATGATTGAATGACGAAGTGGCGCAGGGTTAGCCGGTGCCGGCCACCTCGATTCAAGCCGTGAGTTCTGACCACCAAAGCCATAGCCATCGCCACGAGGTGGTCGCCGCCGACCAGCAGCGCCTGAAGATCGTGCTGGTTGCGGTCGCGGTATACTGCGCGGCGGAGTTCGTCGGCGGCTATTTCACCAACAGCCTCGCGCTGATGACCGATGCGGTCCATATGCTGACCGACATCGCGGCACTCAGCCTCGGGCTGCTGACGTTATGGATCTCGACGCGGCCGGCGAACCGCGGGAAAACCTTCGGCTACCTGCGCGCGGAAATCCTCGGCGCGTTCCTCAATGGAATTTTTCTCTGGCTGCTGGTTGCGTTCATCTGGATCGAAGCCTTCCACCGCCTGCATCATCCCACTCCCGTCGAGGCGTCTGCCGGTGATGGGAATCGCGCTATTCGGTCTCGATGGTCAATATTTTCTCGGCATGGATGACTTACGACGCCGGCAGCGAGGGCGGCCGCCCCGGGATGGCGGTGCGCGCGGCGTTCCTTCATGCGGTTTCCGACCTCATCGGGGTCGGCGGCGTGTTCATCTCGGGCGCGCTGATTTATTTCACCGGATGGATCGCGGCGGATTCCGCTCGTCAGCTTCGTCATCGGCGCGCTGGTGCTCTACAGCTCATGGGGCCTGATTCGGGAAGGTATCGACATCCTGATGGAGTCGGTGCCGTCGAATATCGATCTCGATCAGCTGCGCGAGGATCTCCTCGCCGTTCAGGGAACCGCCGAGGTTCACGATCTCCACGTATGGTGCCTGACCTCGCGCGAGTTTGCGCTCGCGGCGCACGCGGTGGTCGCGCCGGACGCCGACCAGGATCGCGTGCTTTCCGACATGCATCAGATTGCTCGAGGTGAAATTCAAAATCCGTCACATGACGGTGCAACTCGAGCGCGACAGCCGGCGCCATCGGGAGCCGGAGCATTTTTAGATCGATCTGAATCCAGGCGGTCAATTTTCTGGCAAGCGCAGCCTCATAAACGCAGCAAAAGCGAAACTATTTTTAATCTTCGTCGCGTTTTCGAGAAAATGGCTTTCGAGATTTGGCCCCTACCCATAGAATTGTTTTTAGTGACGACCGAAGAATTCATTCGCGAGTTCGAGCACACCGGCGACGCCGGCATCGAGGTTGAGGCGCCCACCCGTGCTGATTTGTTTGCCTGCGCTGCGATTGGCGTCGCGCGCATCATGGTCGCGCCTGATGGCATCGAGCCGCGCGAAACTCACATCATTACCGTGTTCGGTGACAATGACGAAGACCTGATGCACGATGCGCTTTCCGATGCGCTCAATCTTTTCCTCTGCGACGACTTCATCTGGCGCGACGCCACCGTCGAAGAACGTCCGGAGACCATCATCCTTAAGCTCACCGGCGAGCGGTTTGATCCCATTCGCCACACGCTGCTCACCGAGTTGAAAGCGATCACCTATCATCAACTCAATGTCGAGCACGACCTCGAGCACGACGAGGACGGCTGGAAGGCGCGTATCGTCTTCGACGTCTGAGCTTCTCGGCTATTTCTTTACCGCCAAATTCACTTCCCGCAGGTCACTCGGTCTGCTTGCTTGGGCGGCTATGCGGCGATGATCCAGCGGCGTGCTTCCGCAACCTGCGGATTCGCGAAGACTCGCACCTCGCCCGGCATCAGGAAACGAAACGCCCCAACCAGATGCTTGATCCATCCGACCTCAGTCACCACGGCGACCCGCTCCCAACGCGTATAGTCCTGAGACCGAGTTTCAGATCCTCCCACTCCGCGCCGAGATCGATTTCGCTGAATTGCGGTCCCAGCTCATAATACAACCGCATTTTGCTATGCGCTTTTCGCGCTTTCCCAACTGCGGGAATAACTACCTCGAGATAGTCCTGGCGCGTCACCCGTCCCGTGGCTTTAAAACCGATCACATTGTCCGGAAAGCTCGTGATGACTTCGATCATGGATATGTCCTCCAGGATTCGAGCAGATGTTGCCTCTCATTCTACTCCACCGATGTTCGGAAGGTGTGACCTGACTTCTTCGCTCCGCACCGCGCTGATATCCTCTGAGGCTACAAAGATATGGTCGGCATAATACAAATGATGGTGGACGCAGCAGCGCCGCGTACCCAAATTCGTTGAGTGATTCGCAAAAATTCTCCGTAGCGGAAATCGATCGCCTCGGCGAGCTTCCGCCCGAGGTCGTCGAGGCCGAGGCGAGCCTCGTCGAGGAATTCGAGCAGGCCTGGATCACGCCGCCGTTCCAGCCGATTCGCGCGGTCCTCGCACTGTTTTTCATCGCCGGCGGCTTCGGCCTGTACGAGTACGTGCTGCTCTCGTTCTGGTCCTCGCCGACGATGGGGATTCACGACCGCATCCCCTACCCTGCTTATTTCGGGATCGGCGCCGCGATGGTGCTATGCCTCATCGGGGTGCGCCTCGCGCTCGGAGTATGGTCGCCGCATGCGAAGCTCGCGCTCGGACTGCTGGCGTTTTTCGCCTGCGCCGCGGTCGGCATCGGGGGCGGGCGCTTCGTGAGCTATACGCTGCGCGGCACTCGCAATCCGCCATTCATGCTGAATCTCAAAGTGGGCGATCGTTTCCCGGGTTATGCGCTGCCCGATCAGGCCGGCGCGATTCATCATGGGCCAGAGGTGGATTCGAACGGAACCCTGGTGGTTGTATATCGCGGAGATTTCGATCCGTTCGCCCGCTATGAGCTCTCCGAACTCACTGCGCGCCAGCCTGAACTGCGTAACCGAGGGCTGAAGACGGTCGCGATCAGCGCCGATCCTATCGACAGATCGAAGATGCTCGCGGGATTCCTTGGCACCGACATTCCGCTGCTGAGCGATGACAAGGAAGCGTTGCTGCGGCCGCTCGGCCTCATCCAGCATCATCGCGACGGCGAGCCGGACAACGCGATTCCCGCATTTTTCCTGCTCGATCGCGACGGCATCGTGCGATGGATTTTCACTTCGCCATATTCGCGCGAGATGCCCTCGACGGAGAGAATCCTCGCCGCGGTTCCCTCCGCCTCGAACTGAGGAAAGCCTACTTTTTGCTATCGAAGTTTTGCAGCACGCGGTCGACCATCTCGCGCGCACGGCCCAGGTAATTGGCAGGGTCGAGCAACTTCGCGAGGGCGGCGCGATCGAGATGCTTCGAGACCTCGGGATTTTCGGCGAGCAACTCGAGGAACGGTTTTTTCTCCGCGATGCGACTGGCGGGAAATCCCCGACACCAACTCGTGCGCGCGCTCGCGTCCCAGATGCGGCGCGAGCGCCATCATCACCGCTTCCGAGGAGATCAGGCCGCCGGTCGCATCGAGGTTTTCGCGCATCCGCTTCTCATCGAGGTGCAGTCCCGCCGCGAAATTGCGCGCGTGGTAGAGCGCGCCCGAGGCCGCGAGGAAAATTTCCGGAAGCGCGACCCATTCGAGCAGCCACGGACCGCTCGCGCGCTCGTGATCCTGCACCATCGCTTCCATCAATGAGGCCGCGTTCTGCCGTGCGACGCGAGCGCACGCAACGATGAAATTGCACGCGACCGGATTGCGCTTTTGCGGCATCGTGCTGCTGGTTCCGCGCCCGGCCTCCGCGGGCTCCGATGCTTCGCCGACCTCGGTCTGCATCATCAGCTTGATGTCGGTGGCGAACTTCGCGAGCGTGCCCGTTACCATTCGCGAGGAAAGCCGCCGACCTCCGCAAACGCGTCGCGATGCGTATGCCATGCGATTTCCGGCTCTCCCAGTTGCAGTTCCTTCATCAACTCGCGCTGCACCTCGAGACCGCGCGCGCCCAGCGATGCGAGCGTGCCGACCGCGCCGCCGAATTGGCCGATCAGCGCGCGCGGCTGCAACTCTTTCAGCCGCGTGCGATGACGCTCGATGGCGGCGAGCACTTCGGCGGCTTTCAGTCCGAAGGTGATCGGCACCGCATGCTGCAACATGCTGCGCCCCGCCATCGGAGTATCGCGATATCGCCGCGCCAATTTCGCGACCGAGTCGGAGAGCTCGCGAAGGTCAGCGTCAATGATCGCGAGAGCGTCGCGAATCTGAATCACGGTCGCGGTATCCGTGAAATCCTGGGTAGTCGCGCCCCAATGGACGTATTGGCCGGAGTCGCCGGCGCATCGCGCAATCAGTTGGTCAACCACCGGAATTATCGGAGAGCCGACGACTTCGGTCCGGCGTCGCAAGCTTTTCAAAATCGAGGTGTTCGATTTTCGCTTGCGCGGAAATTTCGTCCGCGGCCGAGGCCGGAATGATTCCGAGGCGCGCCTCGACGCGCGCCAGCGCCGCCTCGATATCAAGATAAATCGCGACGCGCTTCTCATCGCTGAAAACCTTGCGCATCGCCTCGGTGCTGAAGAGGTTTCCAAGAATCGCCGAGTCGAACGCGGTAGAGGCCATGCAGCTCCAGCTTAGATGTCGAGGAAGACGGTCTCGTTCCCGCCTTGCAGGATCACCTCGAAACGCAGCACGCGATGTGACGCGTCGGCCCAGGTGGCGATCATCGTGGGGCGGCGCTCGCGCGGCGCGGAATTCAATACCGGATCGGTCGCGTTGAGCGGTTCATCGGGAAAATAAATTCGCGTCACCAGGCGCTTCAGCAACCCGCGCGCGAAAATCGAAACATTGATGTGCGGCGCCTGCAATGTGCCATCGACACTGGGAACCGCACCCGGCTTGATGGTGTGAAAGCGGAACTTCCCCTCCGCATCGGTCGCGGCGCGGCCGTAACCGTGGAAGTTCGGATCGAGGAGTTTCTCCTGGTCGTCGTCGGGATGGTCGTAGCGCCCTTCGGCGTTGGCCTGCCAGATTTCGAGCATCGCATCGGTGACCGGCGCGCCGTCGCCATCGATGACGCGGCCCTCGATGGTCACGCGCTCGCCGCGGGTCTCCTCGCGCACGAGATTTTCTGCGCCCGCCTCAATAAGCGCAGGCCGGAAGAACGGCCCGACCGTCTGCGAGGGAGTCTGGCGCGGGCTCATCGCGGATGCTCCTCGGGAGTCGCGGGGGTCGCATAGCGGCCGCGCAGGACCATGTCGAACTGATAGCCGAGCGCATGCTCCGGCATCGTCGTCTCGATATCGAAGCGGGCGACGAGGCGAGTGCGCGCGCGGCATCGGGGACGCTATTGAAAATCGGATCGATCGCTAGCAGCGGGTCGCCCGGGAAATACATCTGGGTGATGAGCCGCGTGGCGAAGCTCGGGCCGAACAGGCTGAAGTGAATGTGCGCGGGACGCCATGCGTTGTGATGATTGCGCCATGGATACGCGCCCGGCTTGATGGTCGTGAAGCGATAAACGCCGTTGGCATCGGTCATTACGCGGCCGTTGCCCGAGAAATGCGCATCGAGCGGGGCGGGATGTTGATCCTGCGGATGCGCATAGCGGCCAGCCGCATTGGCCTGCCATATCTCGATGAGGGTGTTGGGAATCGCACGGCCATCTCCATCGAGGATGCGTCCGCTGACTATGATCCGCTCGCCGATAGCCTCGCCGCCATTGAAATGCGTGAGGTCGATATCGCCGGGGCGGATGAGCTCGCGTTCGAAGCGCGGTCCGGTGATTTCGGACAGCGTATGCTCGACCCGAACGAGCGGCTGCTTGGGCGCGCGCTTGAGCGTGCTGCCGTAGGCGCCATGCGCATACGGCGGATGCGCACCTGCTTCCTCGCGGCGATAGGGATCGGACATCGTAGCCAGTCTCCTCGGACGGTCTCCTTCGATAGGATCGCCCTTTCGAACCGGGTCATTACAGTAGGACGCCGGCTGGACGCTTGGAAGCGCCGCTTGCCCGGCGCTACAGTTGCGCGCGATCGATCAACCACGAGGTTTCACCTGCGCGCTGCGGGCGTAAGGAGCCATCGATGATTCAGCGTCGTGCCGAATGCTCATGCGGCCAACTCTTGGCGGTATGCGCGGGTGAGCCCGTTCGCATCGCCATTTGCCATTGCCTGGCGTGCAAACGGAGATCAGGCAGTGCCTTCGCCTATGGCGCCCAATTTCGCGAAGAGGACGTGGCGGTGGATGGCAAGGCGACCGAATTCGTGCGCATCGGCGATGAGGGCGGCCGCCTGGTCTTTTCTTTCTGTCCGGTCTGCGGCGCCAATGTGTTTTACCGGAATAGCGGCGTCCCTGGCATCATTTCGGTCCCGGCCGGTGGGTTTGCGGATCCGGCGTTTCCGCCACCGACGGTGTCGGTCTACCACGAAAGCCGGGCCCATCGATGGCTCGAAATTCGCACCGAGCCGCTGGAAAAACGCGGCTGACCCTCCACCGCATAACGCTCATAACTTCGTGAAGCCGTCGGTGCTCCACTGTTCCGAGCCTACCCCATTATGGACGAAAAATAGGCCATCGGGGTCGTACTTTTTTTTGACTTCCACGAGCCGAGGATAGTTGCTCCCCCAGTACGCCTGTTGCCATCCTTTTTCGAAGTAATTGCTCTCGCTCACGTACGCTCCGGTTTCTCCGGTGATCGCGCGAAGTTCATCGACGCATTTGTCGATGCGCTCCCTGGCCTGGCGGCCCTTGTTGACCGATGGCTCATGGCCGGGGATTCCCGGATATGCGGGACCTTGCGCATCGCCGACGATCGCCAGGGTGAACGCAGTCAATAAAGCGGGGTTGGTCGCGGTGTCCTTCGCGTCCGCGAGCGCATTGGGTGGCCCTCCGGCGAGGCCCTTGTTGAAGTGGAGTTCGACGCCTGTATGGCGGCAGCTTGCGAAAAGAGCGTCGGCGAGACGTTGCTGGTCGGCATCATTGGCGAGCAGCGAAGCCGGCAACCATAGCGACTCGAAGCCCCAGATGAACCACGCGACCTGCCCGCCGTCGCCTTTCCACCATGCGTTGGTGGGCGCCGCGCCGGGGCGATTGTCGAAGTTCAAAACAGGCTGCGGCAGCACCTCGACGAGAGCATCATCGAGCAATGCGATCAGTGGATTGCCAGTTCGAGGAAAGCCGATCTCAGGCCAATGCTCCTTCCACCATTGCGCATCCCACCAGTTCCGCGCCGGTACGCTTCCAATGACGACGCGGCCTTTAATCGAACCGACCTCCGGCGAATGCGCGATCCAGTCCAGAAATGGCTGCCAGACCTTTTTTGCCTGCTCAGTGTCCAACCCCTGGTAAACCATGCTGATGACGAGCGTGTTGTCGGGATTCAGATGCGCCTGCTCGCCCCAATGATCATTGAACAGATGCTCGGCATAGAAGCTCACGAACTGCCGAATCAGCCGCCGATAAGCATCGTCGGACGATGCTTTGATGGTGATGTTCACGGCGCCGAAGAACTCGGGAAGGTCGTAGACCCGCAGCGTCATTTTGCTTATGACGCCGAAGCTGCCACCTCCGCCGCCCTTGAGCGCCCAGAATAAATCAGCGTTCGTGCAGGCATTTGCGATGCGGATCTGCCCGTCGGCGGTGACGACTTCGGCTTCGAGCAGGTTTCCTGCGGCGGTGCCGAAATGTTTCGAATGACTACCGAAGCCGCCGCTTTGCACCAGACCTCCGAGGCACACGGTGGTGCATCCGCCGCCCTGGACATATTTCCCGCCCTTGGTGGTGACTGCGGTATAGGCCTGCATTCCGATGGTGCCGGCACCGATCGTCACCGCAGGTTGCGGCTGCATCGTGTGCTCGCATCCTTGCGGAACGAATGCGTCATGCATTTCGATATCGTTCATGTGCCGGGTCCAGATGAGCAATGAATCGGGCGCGTTGGAGGTGCCCTGGTAGCTATGGCCGCCCCCCTTGACCACCAACCGGAGGTCATTTTGGCGTGCGAAATTCACCGCTTGCGCGATGTCCTGGGCATTTCGGGCCGCGACCGCATAAACACTGGGCTTGGTGGCCCATGCGTCGACCCATCCCAGGGTCTCGGTAAGGCCCGGCTGATCGCCGACGAAATAGGGATTTCTCAAGTCCTTCGACGTAAGCATGGCCGTTGCGGCCGATGGATCGGAGGGCGAAAGCGGGAAGTCAACCTTGATCAGATTTCCACCGACCGCATCATTGAGCTGCTTCCATGCGGCAGGCGATGGCCACGTTGCATCGGAAGGGCGGCGGCGGATGAAATTGGTGCTCGCCAGGAGGCGAAACGGCAGCATCGGCAGGAGTGCCGCCGATCCGATTGCCTTCAAAAATGCTCGTCTATCCATCGATTCCCTCTCAGAGCAATCGCGATGCCGTCATAAATGCCGCATTATAGGGACATTACCCTCCTTTCCGGCGCAATACGATTGATGCATGCAATGGGTTTGTTTCAACTGCCCTCGGCGGCTTGCTTTTCAGCCGAATCTCGATACACTCACGCCATTGGCACTCGAACCCGTCGAGTGCCAATTGACAATCCGGCACCAGTGATTATCTTCTTGCCGGGCAATTTTACCTAGCGCTCACATCGACCGCTAAATAACGTACGAAGGAGGATGCTAAGCATCATGAAGCTTAGACCACTAGGCGACCGCATTCTGGTTAAGAGGATCAAAGAGGAAGAGAAGACTAAGGGAGGGATCATCATCCCCGATACCGCCAAGGAGAAGCCCCAGGAAGGCAAAGTGGTTTCCGTTGGAAAGGGTAAGGTTGCCGACGACGGCAAGCTCATCACCCCCGAGGTCAAGGCCGGAGACAAGATCCTGTTCGGCAAGTATTCCGGCAGCGAAATCAAGCTGGAAGGCGAGGACCTGATCGTCCTGCGCGAAGACGACATCCTCGGGATCATTGAGTAACAACCCTCCGCCACGAATTTTCGGGGAAGTAGAAATTTAGGAGAAAAGGCAACCATGGCCGCAAAAATTGTAAGATTCTCGCAAGACGCGAGAGAGAAAATTTTAAGAGGCGTTAACGTCTTGGCCGATGCCGTGACGGTGACGCTGGGCCCAAAGGGCCGTAACGTCGTGCTCGACAAGAGCTTCGGCGCACCGACCGTCACCAAGGACGGCGTCACCGTCGCCAAGGAAATCGAGCTCGAAGACAAATTCGAGAACATGGGCGCGCAGATGGTCAAGGAAGTCGCTTCCAAAACCTCGGATGTGGCCGGCGACGGCACCACTACCGCAACCGTGCTCGCCCGCGCCATCTATACCGAAGGCATCAAGATGGTCGCCGCCGGACATGATCCGATGTCGCTCAAGCGCGGCATCGATCGCGCCGTCGAGACCATCAGCAGCGAGCTGAAGACCATGTCCAAGCCGACCAAGGATCGCAAGGAAATCGCCCAGGTCGGCACCATCTCGGCCAACAACGACTCCACCATCGGCGATATCATTGCCGAGGCGATGGAGAAGGTCGGCAAAGAAGGCGTCATCACGGTGGAAGAGGCGCGCGGACTGGAGACCCAGCTCGAAGTCGTCGAGGGTATGCAGTTCGACCGCGGCTACCTGTCGCCCTACTTCGTGACCGATCCGGAGCGCATGGAAGCGCGCCTCGAAGATGCCTACATCCTCATCCAGGAAAAGAAAATTTCCTCGATGAAGGATCTGCTCCCGATCCTCGAAGCGATCGCCAAGTCGGGCAAGCCCCTTCTGATCATCGCCGAGGACATCGAGGGCGAGGCCCTGGCCACTTTGGTCGTCAACAAGATTCGTGGAACGCTCGGCATGCACCGCGGTTAAGGCGCCGGGCTTCGGCGATCGTCGCAAGGCGATGCTCGAAGACATCGCGACCCTGACCGGCGGCAGCATGATCGCCGAAGAGCTCGGCGTGAAGCTCGAGAGCGTGCAGCTCAACCAGCTCGGCCGCGCGAAGCGGATCATCGTCGACAAGGACAACACCACCATCATCGATGGCGCCGGAAAGCGTCCCGACATCGAAGGGCGCATCAAGCAGATTCGCGCGCAGATCGAGGAAACCACCTCGGACTACGATCGCGAGAAGCTGCAGGAGCGCCTCGCGAAGCTGGTCGGCGGCGTCGCAGTAATCCGGGTCGGCGCTGCGACCGAAGTCGAAATGAAAGAGAAGAAGGCCCGCGTCGAGGATGCACTGCATGCGACCCGCGCCGCGGTTGAAGAGGGCGTGGTCCCCGGCGGCGGCGTGGCGCTGCTTCGCGCCAGCGCGGCGCTGGATAACCTCCGCGCCAGCGAGCACGAGAAGGTCGGCATCGGCATCATCCGCAAGGCGGTCGAAGGGCCGGCATGGTGGATCGCGTCGAATGCGGGCTGGGAAGGCTCGGTCGTCGTTGACAAGATCCGCAATAACAAGGGCGCCTTCGGTTTCAACGCTCACGCCGAAGAGTTCGAGGATCTGATGAAGGCCGGTATCATCGATCCGACCAAGGTCGTTCGCACCGCGCTGCAGAATGCGGCCTCGGTCGCGGCATTGCTGCTCACCACCGAATGCATGGTGGCCGAGAAGCCCGAAGAGAAGGGCGCCGGCGCGCCTCCGATGCCGGGCGGCGGCATGATGTAAGGACGCGGTTGTAGCGAAATCGCACAATCCGTTCACTGCTAGTCATGATGAGGCGGCGGAGTCCAAACCGGACTCCGCCGTTTCTGTTTTGGAACCATCGCGATCTCGGGTCCAGTGGAATGAGTCGCGATGGTGCAACAATCGGCGTGAGATCGGGACCGGCGCGGGATGGTGGTTCGACGACCTGTGGATAGCTCGGACCAACATCGAAGGCCAAAGCCACGATGTGCCAAAGAAAGCGCATCGCGCGACCGAAGCAGCAGGCGGTTCCGCTTCTACCATCGTAGATGGCCTCGCCCTTGCTACCTATTGGTAGTCAGTTCCCCTGGATCATTCGGAGTCTCGCGGCGAAGCGGGTCAGACGGTTCGGGGCTGAGGGCACCATGGCAGTTCGAGTTTTAATCAGCGACAGCTCTTCGGCGATTCGAAACGCAATTCGGCGTCATCTTGAATGCATCGGATGCGAGGTCGTCGCGGAGGCAGCTTCTGGCGAGCAGGCAGTGACTTTATTCAGGACGGTGGAGCCAGAGATCGTAACGCTCGGAGCGGACCTCAGCTATGGTGACGAATCCAATCCGCTCGAACTGATTAGATTGTTCAAACGCGAGATGCCCGAGACTTCAGTAGTGATTGCCGCCCGCGCGTTGCTGCCGAGTGACGCTGAAATGTTTCAGATGGCGGGTGCCCTCGAATGCTTCGTCGCGCCATTCGATTTTGGCGGCCTCTGGCGCACCTTATCGATGGCGCATCCTCAATTGATGGCCGGAACTTTCGCCGCCATGATGTCGGCGACTGCGGCAATCAAGGCTAGTCGGGTTTCACGATAACTTTGTCGATCATCAGCGGCTGGCCGGGAACGCATTCGACCACCGCGACCCATCCCGCACTATCGCTCGCATACAGCGGTGCCGGTGTCCCGCAATAGAGCGCACGCGTCGATCCCTGAGAGACATCGTTGTAGATGTGCACGTGGCCTAGCGCGATGTAGTGATATCCGCTGCGCTCGATCTCATCCGGCGTGATTGGCGACGAGCGCATGTTCTCGGCATCCTCTGTATGGAATCCGTGCGCGAGCGCGATGTTCCACAGCTCAGGATGCGGATCGGGAATGCCACCGAGCGGTCGATACTCCGGCGTATGTTCCACCATCGCGCGACCCCATAGCCGCGCTTCCAAATCGGGAAAATCCAGCACCCGCCCGTCGGGATCGAGGATTAGATGCAAGTTGCGCGGGAACACTGAGGGCGAAAGTTTCGCGTAGATCGAGCGCTCGTCGTGCGCATCATGATTGCCCGGAATCATAACCACCGGCATCTTCGCGCGCGCGATAGTGCCAAACGCGAACGCCAGGCCCTCCTCGCTCACGCGGCTCGAATCGAACAGGTCACCGACGATGAGGAGCAAGTCCGCATCGCGATCGTTGGCTACATCGACGACGTTCGAGAAGGCCTTGCGCACCTTGTCGCGCAGCTTCACGCCCGCATCGGTCGCGCCGAAGGTATCGGTTTCGAGATGCACGTCCGAGGTATGGACAAACTTTAGCGGCTTTCGAGGCTTAGCAGGCAACTGGCTTCTCACTCGCCGGGTGGCGCGCCAAGTCTTTCGACGACTTCGGCATTCGCCCGCGGCTCGTTATAGACATTAGTAAATACTAGACTTTGCTCGCCGGTTCCATCCTGATGCAATCGAGATCGCTATGTCGCCACTGCGCCGCATGATTATCTTTGCGATCGGTATAATGGTGATGAAGCAGTAGCCCCGACGTAGATTTTCAAACCGTCGCTCGTCGCGATCCAAAGTATCCGTGGCCAGGTTAGTATCCGTGCAGTGTCCGTGCAGCGCTTATTGGATGCTGCTTAGCTCCCTCAGCGCGGTTCGGATGGTGTTACTTCTTCAACTTGCCGATCATCCGGTAGCTTGGCCCCCACTTCTTTTAGCACATGGCGGGTCTTCTCTTCCGACCTTTCTTCGCGAAGCATGCTTCGCAATTGCGGGTCATCGTCAGGAATGCTAACGCACTCGCTGAATTGGCGTAGTGTTTCTCTCGCACTGCCCTCGTGTTGCTGCTTCACTACTGACCGCCAGGTCGCCTCGCAATCGTCCTTGGTGAGGTGGGGTGTCATTCCCTTCCACTCTGTTGTTCCGTTGGGAATCGTGACGGGAACGACCAGCCACCACGTTAAGAGAACTGCGACGGTTCCTCGCATCACTCAAACCCTCCCAGTTTTGATGGCTGGCAAGTTGAATGGCTTGTGCCACTTCCCAAGCCGCAAAGATTCCATTCTCACTCCCGAGAGTTCAGACAGTCGGGCCACTTTTCCATGACGAGTCTGATAGACACCTGACTTGAGCCACTGCCGCAGCGTCTCATGCGAGATTCCGGGTCCCAACGCCTTGGCCGCTCTCCGCAAACCGCCGTCGCCGCTGATTCTTCCTATCGCGTATGCCAACCAATCGAAGTCCTCGACTGGAAACTTGCCGGTCCCGCCATCCACGCACTACACTCTTGGTCGCTAAGTGCGCTAATAAACGCCGCGCACATAGAGCATCACCAGCGCGCCCAATCCATTCGATTGGTCCTATCCATTGGAGCACGTTGTGTCGCCACAACAACAGCGCATCGGGTTTGCCCGCCTTCTTGCTGAAAGGATGCGCGACGACTGATCTGGCATCTGTTTATTCTAGTGCTCCTCGCATCTCAAGTGTGTGTTAACAACAAGCCACGGAATGTTGTCGGATGTTCGGAAGAACGAGCCACCTTCATAGGGTAGTTTTATTCGGCGTCGCATCCTGATGTAATCGAACGAATGCTCAACTATTCGGAGACTTTGTCGTGATCGTTGTAATGAAAGCGCACGCCAGCGAGGCGGAAATCCAGGCCGTCGTCACCGCGGTCGAGGAACTCGACTATCGGGGCCACATCATCCGCGGGGTCGAGCGCACCGTGGTCGCGTGCGTCGGCGAGGAACGCGGCGAGCAGCATTCGCTCGGCATCTGGTGGCGTTTGCCGGCGTCGAGCAGGTGATGCCGGTTCTGAAATCCTACAAACTGGCGTCGCGCGAGGTGCGCCCCGAAGGCTCGGTCATCGATGTCGGCGGGGTGAAGATTGGCGGCCGGAAAATCGCCATCATGGCCGGCCCGTGCGCGGTCGAAAGCGCCGAGCAGGTCGAATCTTCCGCCGACGCGGTCAAAGCCGGCGGCGCCAATCTGCTGCGCGGCGGCGCATTCAAGCCGCGCACCTCGCCTTACGCATTCCAGGGGATGGAATCCGAGGGTCTGAGTCTCCTTGAGCATGCGGGCAAGCGCGTCGGTCTTCCGATCGTCAGCGAAATCATGGAAGCGCAGGATATCGAACTCTTCGTCGCGCATGCCGATATGCTGCAAGTCGGTGCGCGCAACGCGCAGAACTTCTCGCTGCTGCGCAAGCTGGGGCGCACCAAAAAGCCGATCCTGCTCAAGCGCGGCATGTCCACCCGCATCGAGGAGTTCCTGATGGCCGCCGAGTACATCCTCTCGGAAGGCAATCCCAACGTGGTGCTGTGCGAGCGCGGCATCCGCACCTTTGAGACCGCGACTCGCAACACACTCGACCTCAACGCGGTACCGCTGCTCAAGCAAATGACGCATCTGCCGGTCATCGTCGATCCCAGCCATGGCACCGGTCTGTGGACGCTGGTGAAGCCGATGGCGCTGGCCTCGATCGCTGCGGGCGCCGACGGCCTGCTCATCGAGGTGCATCCGAATCCGGCGGTCGCGCTATCCGATGGCCCTCAGCAACTTCGCCCGGATCATTTCGCCGAGCTGGTCGCCGCGGTGAAGCCGGTAGCCGAAGCGGTCGGCCGCACGATGTAGTTGCTCGATGGCCGCGCGCAGCAGAGCGAAGTCATCGGATCAGATTGGAGAGCTGATCGCATTCGTGCAGCGCGAGCTCACCGAGCGTGCCGATGCGCGCAAAGCAATTGCCATGGCGGCGTACATGAAAACCTCGATGCCGTTTTATGGCGTGCCGAAACCGGAACGGGAGCAGATTCGCCGCGAAATAAAGAACCGCTTCATTCCTCGAATCGCCAGGACTACGAGCGCGCGGTGCTTGGGTTGTGGAAGCTGCCGCATCGCGAGGAAAAATATTTCGCCATCGATGTCGCGAGGACCTGGCGCGATTTCATTGTTCCCGAATCGTTGCCGCTCTATCGACGGATGATCCAGGAAGGCGCATGGTGGGACACCGTCGATGAGATCGCGGCCCATCTGGTCGGCGCCGTCCTCCTTGCGTAATCGCAAAGAAACCGCGCCGCTGATGGATCGATGGATCGACGATGCCCATCTATGGATTCGCCGCGCGGCGATTATCTCGCAGCTCACGCACAAAGCTAAGACCGATCACGCGCGGCTGTTCCGCTACTCATTGGCGCAGGCCGCTGAAAGAGATTTCTTCATTCGCAAGGCGATCGGTTGGGCGCTGCGCCAGTATGCCTACACTGAGCCCGACCGCGTGCGCGCCTTCATCACGAAGAATCGCCACCGGCTGTCACCGCTGACGTATCGCGAAGCCTCGCGGGTGCTGATAAAGCAGGGCGTGATGGTTTAGATGTCACTCCCCAAGGATGTAAAAAACGCGCTGGCGAAGCCGCCCGCGCTCAAAGCCGGCGACACGGTCGGCGTGGTGTCGCTGGCCGCGGCGGTCGAGCAAAAGGCGCTCGAGCGCGGCCTCGAACTGATTCACTCGATGGGCTTCCGTACGCGGGTTTCGCGCCACGTACTCGATCGCGACGACATTCTGGCCGGTTCCGATCGCCAGCGCGCCGAGGAGCTGCAGGCATTTTTCGCCGACCCCGACATCCGTGCGATTTTCGTCGCGCGCGGCGGTTATGGCTCCGGCCGGATTCTTCCGCTGCTGGATTTCGAAGCCCTCGCGCTTACGCCTAAACCATTCATAGGATTTTCCGACCTGACGTTTCTCCTCAATCCGATGGTTGAGCGCGCGCGGATGGTCGCCTTCCACGGTCCGATGCTCGCCATCGATCACGCGATTGAGGAGCGCAATCGCCGTTCTTTCGACCATTTGCGAAAGGTTCTCGTGGGCGAGCTCGATACTTTCGAAATGGAAGCGTCAGCACGTCATTCATCCCGGCTCTGCTGAGGGTGAGTTGATGGGCGGATGTCTTTCGATCGTGGTTGCGATGCTGGCATACGCCTTACGCGCCAAACTTCGACGGCAAGATTCTGTTCCTCGAGGAAGTCGGCGAGCGCGCCTATCGCATCGATCGGATGCTGGTGCAGTTGCGGCAATCAGGTGCGCTGGGCCGCTGCGCCGGAATCGTGTTCGGCGCGATCCGTCCCGTTGGCGGCGAGGAGAACGAGGCGCGCATGATTCAGCGCTTCGTCGCTGAGCAGACCAGCGGCCTCGACAATTCCGGTGCTGTTCGGCATCGATGCCGGCCACTTCACCAACAATCTTACCCTGCCCTTCGGAGTGCGCGCGCGGATCGACTCGGCTTGCGCAACGGCTGACGATCCTGGAATCCGGCGTCGCCTGAAATTCGCGTCCGCTCGCGCTGACGAACGATCGCTTTCGCGCGCTAGTATTTTTCTCATCCAATTATCATGCGGAGGTTCCGGGCTTGGGATGGCGTGAAGTAGAGCAGGCGTTCAACGACGCCGTCGAGCGCCGCGTCTTCCCCGGAGCTACCGCAGTGGTGCGCCTCGGCGCCGACGTGATTTTCGAGGGATGCTTCGGATTTCGCACGCTGCGTGCCGCAGCCGCGCGAGATGAAGCTCGATACGGTGTTCGATCTCTCGTCGCTGACCAAGGTGCTCGCGACCACCATCGCGGTGATGATGCTGACGCGCGAGGCCAAGCTGAAACTCGACGATCGCGTCACCCGATACTTTCCCGATTTCGGCGTCCATGGAAAAGATCGCGTCACGTTTCGCCATCTGCTCGCGCATTGCTCGGGCCTGACCGGCGTGGCGTCCGTTTTACCAGCTCGTCGCCGATATCGAGCGCGGCGGCAAGGTCAACTTCATGTCGAGTCCCGGCGCCAAGCAATGGATCTGTGAGGAGATCCATCGCGAGAAACCTGAAGCCCCGGTCGGCACCAAGGCGATTTATTCGGACCTGAATTTCATCATCCTTGGCGAAGCGGTCGAGCAGGCGTCCGGCGCCCCGCTGCAGCGATTTTGCCATCGACCGCATTTATCGCGAGCTTGGCCTGCGCGCGACCGGCTTCATCGACCACTCCTCGGCGCGCACGCGCAAGCTGGAGCCGGTCCAGGATATGTTCGCGGCGACCGAGAATTGCCCCTCGCGCAAGCGCCTGCTGATCGGCGAGGTCGACGACGAGAACGCATTCGCGATGGGTGGCGTCGCGGGCCATGCGGGCCTTTTCGCCCCGGTGCGCGAGGTCGATCGCATCGCGGCGGAGTTGATCGCATGCTACAAGGGCCGCTCGAAGCCTTCATGCCCGAGAAAATCGTGCGCGAATTCTGGACCCGCGACGGAGCGGTGCCCGGCTCGACCTGGGCGCTCGGATGGGACACGCCGTCGCCAGATCCATTCCAGCTCGGGCCATCATTTTCCACCGACCGCGGTTGGGCATCTCGGCTTCACCGGGACTTCGATCTGGATCGATCCCGAACGCGAAATCGCGGTTTCGATTCTCACCAACCGCGTGCATCCGTCGCGCGATAACCAGGCCATCCGCGAGTTCCGCCCGAAACATTCACGACCTGATCATGGAGGCCATCGAAGGTGCCTGATTCGGATAGCTTCCGCGCGCCTCGCGCGCGTTCCCGCATCGGCACGAAGCATGTTCACCTCATCGGCGTCGGCGGCACCGCGATGGCGGCGCTCGCGGGGATGCTTGCCGCGCGCGGATATCGTGTCACCGGTTCCGACCGCGAACTCTACGAACCGACCGCCTCGCTGCTCAAGCAGTCGCAGGTCGAAGTCAAAACCGGTTTCGGTGCGCAAAACCTCGAGCCCGCGCCGGACCTCGTCGTCGTCGGCAACGTCATCACGCGCAACAATCCTGAGGCCGAGGCGCTGCTGAAAACCTCGATACCCGTATCTCTCGATGCCCGAGGCGCTGTGGCATTTCTTCCTGCAGCACAAGCGCGTGCTGATGGTCGCAGGCACGCACGGCAAGACCACCTCGACCTCGATGATGGCGCACGTGCTCGAAGCCGCGGGCCGCGATCCTTCGATGATGGTCGGCGGTGTCGCGAAGGATTTCGGCTCCAACTACCGCCTCGGCAATGGCGGCGATTTCGTCATCGAGGGCGACGAATACGACACCGCGTTTTTCGACAAGGGACCGAAGTTTCTGCACTATCGCGCCAACGCCGCGATCATCACCGCGGTCGAATTCGATCATGCCGATATCTATCGCGACCTCGATCACGTGAAGTCGTCATTTCCGCGCGTTGGTCGATCAGATGGACGAAAGCCGCATCCTGGCGTATGCGCGGATTTTCCCGAGGCGCTGAGCGTCAGCGAAAAAGCGCGCGACGCGCAAACTCACCTTCGGACTCGAGCGCGGGAGATTTTCGCGCGGTCGATATTCGGATGGCGGCGGACGGCGCGCATTTTTCGATCGCGCGCGGCAATCGCCATCATCATCGACAAGGTTCATCTGCCGATTGGCGGCCGCATGAACGTCGCAAATGCGCTCGGCGCGTTCGTCCTACTGAGCGAATGCGGATTGAGCGCCGACGAAATCGCGCGCGGGCTGAAATCATTCACCGGCGTGGTGCGGCGTCAGGAGGTGATCGGCGAGGCGGGAGGGATCAATGTCGTCGACGACTTCGCGCATCATCCGACCGCGATCCGCGTCACGCTCGAAGCGGTCGCGGAGCGTTTCGCCGGGCATCGCATCCTTGCGGCATTCGAGCCGCGCTCCAACACCGCGCGGCGCAACATTTTCCAGGATGATTTCGCGACGCGCTTTCGATCGCGCCGTCGCGGGTTTATCTCGGGCCGGTCTATTTCAAGGACAACGATCCGATTCCGGAAGGGCGAGCGTCTCGACACCACCGAGCTCGCGGATGCCATCACCGAGCGCGGGCCCCTCGCGGTCGCATGCGATTCGAACGACAACATCCTTGCCTCGATGCTGCATGACGCGCGGCCCGGCGACATCGCGCTCTTCATGTCCAACGGGCCGTTCGAGAATCTGAAGGATCGCTTTCCTCGCCGCGACTGGCGAATCAGTAGCCGAGCTGACGATCCACCACGTTGAGCAGCGGCTGGCCCGCGGCGAAGCGGCGGAGGTTGTCCGCGAACAGCGCGCACGCCTTGTCCATGTAGCCGCGATTGGCGCCCGACATGTGCGGGGTCAGGATCACATTTTCGAGGTCCCAGATCGGGCTCTCCTTCGGCAGCGGCTCTTTTTCGAAAACGTCGAGGCCCGCGCCGCCGATTTTTCCCGCCTTCAAGCGCTTCGATGAGCGCGCGTCTCATCGATAACCTCGCCGCGCCCGATGTTCACGATGTACGCGCCGGGCCGCATCGCAGCGATTTCGCGCGCGCCGATGAATTTCCGCGTATGTTTCGTCCCCGGCAGCGTAACGGTGATGTAGTCCGATTCCGCCAGCATCTCGACGCGGTGCTCGGGTCCCAAAAACTTCTCGGGAATTGACGCCCTCCGGATCTCCGCAGCCCCGCCGGACACCATCCTTCGTCGCGCCGATGCCCGGGATCGCGCTTGAGCGCGAGGATTCGCATCCCGAAGGCCTGCGCAAGCCGCGCCGTCTCGCGTCCGATCGATCCGTATCCGATGACGCCGAGGGTTTTGCCGTTCAGCTCTTCGACCGTGCCGGGAAATCCCGAGCGCAGCCATTCGTGGCGCTGCTGCGCCGCGAACCATCAGATGGAATCGGTGCGCATACGCCAGCATCGAGGCGATGGTGTACTCGGCGATCGGCGTCGCATGGATTCCACTTGCGGTGGTCATCGTGATGCGGTCGGTCTGCAAGGCTCCCATCGCGTGATCGGCCCCCGCGCTCAGCAGTTGCACCCATTTCAGATTCGGCGCGCGATCCTCCAGGTCGTTCGGCATGATGAAGGTGAGCATCGCGTCGCATCCGTCGGCGATGAGCGCGCGCACCTCGTCGGGAGTGCGGCAGGTGCGATCGGCAACCTCGGCGTTCGGCACCGCGCCGCGGAGCAGATTGCGATGTGGTTCGGTGAGCGGCGACGGTGGAGCATGATCTTGATGGAAGCCACCTTCGGAAATTTCGCACGCAACCGCTTCCCGCATCAAGCGGAAAAAATCCCGCTTGAGCGAAGCGAGGCTTGCGCCTATGATCCCTCCGGGTTATTTCGGTGATTCTTCGATCCACATTAAGACGAGCTGTTGCGTTTGGCGCAGTGCTGTTTCTTGCCTCGGCCGTCGGCGCGGCGGCGCAGAACAGTTCCAATCTAGATGCTCAGGATGGTTCCGGAAGTCCGCCCTGCGGGAATTGCCGCGCAGCCCGGCAGGCGCTCCGCCATCGAATCCTGGCATGGCGCAATCAGGGCGGCAACGACGCGACGCTGGAAATTTCGCCGCAGACCGGAATCAAGCCGCCGAGCGGAAGCAGCGACGAGATTCCGAGCAATCGCGAGTTCCGTCCGGGCGATGATACCTCATCGATCAATCGCGAGTTCCGCCCGGGCGAGCAGGACTCGCGGCGGCAACGGCGGTCAATGGCAAAAGCTGCCTCGGGCATCACCGGTCAACTACACCAATTACTGCTTCAAAGGCGCCGAAGAACACGGCCTCGAGATCACCAGCATCGATTGCAAACAGCCCCGCCGAACGGGCTGGTCTAAAGGCGACCGGAGACAAAGGCGGCGTGATCTCGGCGGCCGAAACCGCGAGCGCATTTCTGGGCCCGATTCAGATGCTCACTAACGGTCTCTTCGAAAAGGCCGCGCAGGGCAATCGCGGCGATCTGATTGTGGCTATCGATGATCAGAGGGTGCGAAGCCAGGCGGACCTCGACGATGCGATGGCGAAGGCACGCCCCGGCGACTCGCTCTATTTCACCGTGATTCGCCCCTTGCCGGGCGGCGACCATAAGACCATGAAGATCGCGGTCAACGTGGGTAAATGGCAGCCCGGCGGCGCGGATACTTGCGCCGATTCGACCACCGCCTCGGCGCAGCCAGCCTCACCCAACTAGCGGTCGGAAAAATCTCCGCGCTTCTCCGAATCGAAACTCTGCTATACTTCGTGGCTCAGGCTTGCTGGCGTGCGAGGCTTTTTTCGCGCGACCGGCGGGCGCTGTTGCGTTCATTTTCGTTAAATCGACAGTGAGACCTCATTGGAACGAAGCCTGAAAGAAGCGGCGAGCGAACTCGAAGCGCGGCTGAAATCTGACCGCGATCGACGTTTTCCGCTGATGGGCCTGCGCGGCGCCGCCAATGCGCTGATGCTGCGCGAGGCCGCCCTGCGTATGGCGCGCCCGATCGTCGCCGTCACCTCGCTCACCTCGGAGGCGGAGGCGCTCGCGCATGAGCTGGCGTTCTTCCTCGGCGAATCGATCGATGCCGACGTTCCCTCGCGCCGAGTGCATCTGCTGCGCGGATGGGAGCTGAAGCCGTTCGCCGCGATCTCGCCGCCGTCCGATGTGCAGGCCTCGCAGCTCGCCGCGCTCTATGCGATGCGGCGACTCGCCGCTCCGATAGTCATCACCTCGGCGGAAGCGCTGATGA
Organism: uncultured delta proteobacterium; assembly: GCA_963761255.1. Taxonomy (GTDB): domain Bacteria; phylum Desulfobacterota; class Binatia; order Binatales; family Binataceae; genus DATGKG01. Next base: position 682,377 of record CAVXGH010000002.1, on the reverse strand, counting down.
TGCGCACGATTCCGCGCGAGGATTTCGATGCCTCGGTCATTCGGATCGCCGGCGCCGAGAGCCTCGACCTTGAAATCCTCATCGATACGCTCGCGACGATGGGTTACCAGCGCGTTCCGCAATGCGAGGAGCCGGGAGATTTTTCGCGTTCGCGGCGGCATCGTCGATGTGTTCTCGCCGCTCTACCAGCATCCCATCCGGTTCGAGCTCGAAGACGACATCGTCACCTCGATTCGCCACTTCGAGGCCGCGTCGCAGCGCTCGTTGGGCGAGATCTCCGAGGCGACCATCATCCGCACGCGCTATGTCGCGCCCGCGGCGCTCAAGTCCAAGGCGGTGCTCGACGAGGTCGCTTTACGCGCCGCCGAAATCGGCATGATTCGGAAGGAGGCGGCCGAACTCGCCGAGACCCTCGAAACCGGCCTGCTCTTTCCCGGCGCCGAGTTGCTGATGCCCTATGTCTACCGGCATCCGCTCGATTCGATTTTCGCCTACGTCCCCGACCATGCCGTCGCATGGCTGATGGATCCGGGCCGCATCGTTGCCGAGGCCTATCGCCGCACCGAGTCTCATCAATGCCGAGGCTTCCGCCGCGCAGGCGAGGCCGATATTTTTCCCGCAGCCCGCCTCGCTCTACCTCACCGCCGAGGAGATGGAGCGCGAGCTTGCGCGGATGACTGCGGTCGAGGTCGGTTCGCTGGTCACCGCGGTCGCGCCGCGCGAAGGATGGGCGCCGCCGATCGAGGTCGCTTCCGCACCCGCGCTCAAACTCAGCGCGATGCAGATGACCGGCCAGCGTCATGCGATTTCGTTCGAGCCGCTCGCGGTCGAGCTCAAGGCAGTGCAGCATTCGCAGTCGCATGCGGTGATGGTGGTCGAGGGCGCGAACCAGGCCGCGCGCCTGCGCCGTCATCTCGAAGCCTACGAGCTCGACGTCAACCTGCGACTGCAAGTCTTTTCCGGAATTGCTCGAACGCGCAGGACTTTCGCCCCGCGATCATCGAGGGCGAAATTTCCGCCGGCGTATTGCTCGAAGCCGACGGCCTCTACGTTTATAGCGAGGAGGAAATCTTCGGCGAGCCGCGCGCGCATCGCAAGACCAAACCTCGTGCGAAGGGCGCGGCGCTGCTCAACCTCGAGGAGCTGCGGCCCGGCGACCACGTTGTCCATCTCGATCACGGCATCGCGCAGTATCGCGGCCTCAAGCATATGAAGGTTGCCGACATGGAAGGCGACTTTTTAAACCTCGAGTATGCCGCCAACGACACGATGTATGTGCCGGTCGAGCGCATCAATCTGGTCCAGCGCTACATCGGCGGCGCGGACAATCAGCAGCCCAAGCTCGACAAGCTCGGCAGCGGCGCATGGGAGAAGGTTAAGCGCCGCACCAAGGCGCAGGTGCTCGCGATGGCGAGTGAGCTGCTCGATATCTACGCCGCGCGCGAAGTGATGGAGGGCCATCCGTTCCCGCATCCGGGGCGCGACTACGAGGATTTCGCCGAGCGCTTCGAGTTCGAGGAAACGCCGGATCAGCAGGCCGCCATCGACGATGTGCTACGCGATATGTGCCGCGCGAAACCGATGGATCGCCTGATTTGCGGCGACGCCGGTTTCGGCAAAACCGAAGTGGCGATGCGGGCGGCGTTCCTCGCGGTGATGGATGGCCGCCAGGTCGGGATCCTTGTCCCGACCACGATTCTCGCCGAGCAGCATTGGAACAATTTCCGCAATCGCTTCAAAGATTATCCGGTGCGTATCGAGATGGTGTCGCGCTTCCGCTCGCCCAAGGAAAACAAAGCCGTCATCGACGATGTCGCGCGCGGCAAGATCGATATCGTCGTCGGGACGCATCGCCTGCTTTCCAAGGACGTGCAGTTCCCGAAGCTCGGCCTGCTCATCATCGACGAGGAGCATCGTTTCGGCGTCGCCGACAAAGAGAAGATGAAGAAGATGCGCAAGCTGGTCGACGTGCTGACGCTCACCGCCACGCCGATTCCGCGCACGCTGCACATGGCGATGCTGGGAATTCGCGACTTGTCGGTGATCCAGACGCCGCCGCCGGATCGGCAGGCGATTCGCACTTTCGTCGCGCATTTCGAGGACGGCCTGGTGCGCGAAGTCATTCTGCGCGAGCTCAATCGCGGGGGTCAGGTGTTCTTCGTGCACAATCGCATCGAGAACATCGCAAATATCGCCGGGCATCTGCGCGCGCTGATTCCCGAGGCGCGCATCGGCATCGGTCACGGCCAGATGAACGAGCATCAGCTCGAAAACGTAATGCGCGATTTTATCGAGAATCGCATCAACCTGCTGGTCTGCACCGCGATCATCGAATCGGGACTCGATATTCCCAACGCCAACACCATGGTCATCAATCGCGCCGATCATTTCGGCCTCGCGCAGCTTTACCAGCTCCGCGGACGAGTCGGGCGCTCGCGCCAGAAGGCCTACGCCTATCTGCTGATTCCCGGCGAGCACATCATCACGCGCGACGCCAAGCGCCGCATCGAGGCGCTGCGGGAGCTGGTCGATACCGAATCAGGTGGAGGGTTCAAACTCGCGATGGCCGACCTCGAGCATCGCGGTGCCGGCAATCTGCTCGGTCGCGAGCAACACGGCGAGATCGCGGCCGTCGGCTTCGAGCTTTACACCGAGATGATGGAGCAGGCCATCGCGGAGCTGCGCGGCGAGCCGATGCGTCCGGACTTCGAGCCCGAGCTACGCCTCGGCATCCCGGCCTACATCCCCGACCATTACGTGCCGGATGAGAACGAACGCCTTATCCTTTATAGACGGCTGGCGCGCGCCGAATCGGAGCAGGACCTCGACGACTTGCGCGACGAGATGCGCGATCGAGCCGGCCCGATTCCGACCCTGGTCGAGAACCTCATCCTCGCGATGAATATCCGCCGCCAGATGCGCACGATGCTGATTCTGAGCGCGATCACCAAGGCCAATCAGCTTGAAATTCGTTTCCATCCGGATGCGCCGGTCGAGGTGCCCAAGCTGACGAAGCTGGTCGAAGCCAATCGCAAGCGGATGCGCCTGACTCCGTCCTTTCAGATCATCGTGCAGATCGAGCCGGTGGGAGAGCGGGAATATGACCAGACCTTCGCGCAGGTCGATGCCGTCTTGCAGGCGATTCGGACGTGTGAGAATTTGGAAAGCTGGCCGGAGCGCACGGCCGGACAGTTGGCCAATTAGTTGGTGCGCCAGCGCAAGCGCTTTACAGTTCGAAGCGAATTATTGATGCGGAACATTATTTATTTCCCTGGTGTGAATGCGAGTCTCGCGCTCGCATCCGCACTCGCACTGTCGTTGGCGATTTTCGCCGCGCCTCGAATCGCACGCGCGGAAGAAGTCGACAAGATTGTCGCCAGCGTCGACGGCGAACCCATCACCATGCACGATGTCCGGGCCTTCGCCGAAAGCGCGGGAAAGCCAATTCCTCCGGGGGATCCGACCGCAGAACGAGACCTTCAAAGAAGGCCTCAAGGGCATGATCGCGCAGAAGCTGCTGGCCGTGGAAGTCGCGAAGTATGACGACAAGATCGACGAAGGCCAAATCGATCGCTACATCGCGGATGTCGAACAGGAACGCAACATCAGCGATCAGCAGCTCAAACAATCGTTGCTGCAGAATGGGGTGAGCTGGGACGATTTTCGCAACCAGGCTAAAACCGAGCTCGCGAAAGCGATGATGCTTAACGAAGAGTTGCGCCAGCACGTCACCATTCGCGCCGGAAGAGATCCAGGCCTACTACGATGCGCATCAGGATGAGTTCACGGTTAAGCAGGAGAAATTTCAGCTCGCGCAAATTCTGATCGCGGTTCCCCCCAACGCATCGCCCGCCGAGGTCGCCGCCGCCAAAGCCAAGGCCGACGAGGTCCGCAAGAGAGCCCTCGGGGCGAGGACTTCCGCTCGCTCGCCGAGCGCTATTCCGATGACGATTCGAAAGCGCAGGGTGGAGAGCTCGGCGTGTTCGGCCCCGACGACATCATGGACGAGATCCTCGCGGGGATCAAAAATCTGCAACCCGGGCAAATCTCCGAAGTGATTCGCACCAAGCATGGCTTCCACATCGTCAAGGTCGAGCAGCATGCGGTTCCGGGCGTGAAACCACTGCCAGTGGTGAAAGAAGACATCCGCAATCACCTGGTCGACCAGCAAACCCGCGCCCGGCTGGAGAGCTGGGTCGAGACTGACCTCGTCAAACAGCACGACGTGGAGACGATGTACTAGGGTGCCTCGCACGAATCATCACGTGACGCCGAAGCGGAAAACGCCGCTCCTCGCGATCAGCATGGGCGATCCCGCCGGGATCGGTCCCGAGGTGACGCTCAAATCGATCGCGTCATTCGAGGGGCGTGGCGACGCGCCCGAATTCGTCGTGATCGGCGATCTCGATGCCTTGCACGAGGCAGCGCGGCACGATCGACGATTGCCCGACGCCGGTCGAATGGGCGTCCGGGCAACGCCCTACCCTCGCGCGGACTTGCGATATTACCGCTGACGCAGCTTTCGGCGCCGGCGCAGCGGCCCGGCCAACCCAGCATCGAAGGTGGCGATGCGTCGTTTCGCTATGTCGATGCGGGCGCGCGGATGGCGCGCGATGGTGCCGTCGATGCGCTCGTGACCGCGCCTATCAGCAAGCAGTGGTGGGATAAAGCCGGGCATCATTTTCCCGGGCATAGCGAGGTGATGGCGAAAATAGGGCGCTCGCGAAGCTGGCGGATGATGTTCGCGGGCAGCGAGCTTCGTCTCGCGCTGGTCACCGTGCATGTCGGCCTCGCGCAGGTGCCGCGCCTGCTCACGCAAAAAAATATATTTGACACCATTGTGATTCTGGATCGGCATTTGCGCGAAAACGAAGGCGCGATCGATCCGCGAATCGGAGTACTCGGCTTCAATCCGCATGGCGGCGAGAACGGACTTTTCGGCGACGAGGAAACGCCGCATCATCGCGCCGGCGATTCGAGCGCGCGCAAAAACGCGGCATCGAGGCGCACGGACCGCTCGCGCCTGACACCGCGTTTGTCAAGCACGACGGGCGTTTTGGCTTCGATGCGGCTGTGACTATGTATCATGATCAAGGCTTGATCGCGCTCAAGACTCTGGAGTTTGATCGCGCGGTGAACGTGACGATCGGACTGCCCTTCATTCGGACTTCGCCGGACCACGGCACCGCGTTCGATATCGCGGGCCGCGGCATCGCGAATCCATCGAGCATGATCTCAGCGATCGAATATGCGACGCGCGCGGTCAAAGCTCGCGACGCGGCGGCGAGGCGCGCGGCCTAGGCTCATGGCGGACAAGCTCATAATCCGGGGTGCGCGCGAGCACAACCTCAAGAACATCAATCTCGAAATTCCGCGCGACCGCCTGGTCGTGATCACCGGTCTTTCGGGCTCGGGAAAATCCTCGCTCGCGTTCGACACCATCTATGCCGAGGGGCAGCGGCGCTACGTCGAATCGCTCTCCGCCTATGCGCGCCAGTTCCTCGAGCAGATGGAAAAGCCGGACGTCGATTCCATCGAGGGGCTGTCGCCGGCGATCTCGATCGAGCAGAAAACCACCTCGCGCAATCCGCGCTCGACGGTCGGCACCATCACCGAGATCTACGACTACTTGCGACTGCTGTTCGCGCGCGTCGGCCACGCGTTCTGTTACAACTGCGGAAAAGAAATCACTCAGCAGAGCGTCCAGCAAATCGTCGATCAGATCATGAAGTTCCCCGAGGGCACGAGGATTCACGTCCTCGCGCCGATCGTGCGCGATCGCAAGGGCGAGTATCGCAAGGAGCTGGCGGACATGCGGCGCGCGGGTTTCGTGCGCGCGAAAATCGACGGCAAGATTTATGAGCTCGGCGAAGAGCCGGCGCTCAACAAGAATCAGCGCCATACCATCGAGGTGATGGTGGATCGGCTGGCGATCCGGAGCGGCATCGAGAAGCGGCTCGCCGATTCACTCGAAGTGGCATTCAAATACGGACAGGATCTGCTCAAAGTCGAACGGCTCGACGGCGCGAAGGAACAGGGAATCTACTTCAGCCAGCGCTTCGCCTGCGTCGATTGCGGGATTTCCTATCCGGAAATCACCCCGCGCATGTTTTCCTTCAACAGCCCGCACGGCGCCTGCCCCGAATGCTCGGGCATCGGATCGATCATGTACTTCGATCCGGACCTCGTCATTCAAAACGAAGAACTGAGCATCTCCGATGGAGCGATCGCGCCGTGGGCGACGATGAACTACATCCTGCCGATCCTCGAAGCGCTCGCCGACCCACTACGGCTTCACCCTCGATCAGCAGTGGAAGACGATTCCGCCGAAGGTGCGCAAGAAAATCCTCGAAGGTTCCGGCGACGAGGAAATCGAATTCGCCTACGAGCGCCATGGGCATCGCCACGGCTACGCGCGGCCCTTCGAGGGCGTGCTGCAATGGCTCGACAAGCGCTACAAGGAAACCGAATCGGAATCGGTGCGCGAATGGCTCGGCGCGTTCATGAACATGCGGCCGTGCCCGGCATGCGGCGGCGCGCGCCTGAAGAAAGAAAGTCTGTTCGTTCGCTTCAACGGCAAATCGATCTCCGAAGTCACCGCGATGTCGATCAAGCAGGCGCTCGCGTTTTTCGAAGCGCCGAAGCTGAGCGCGCAGGAAAAGGAAATCGCGCGCCTCATTCTCAAGGAAGTGAACGAGCGCCTGAAGTTCCTCGCCGACGTGGGCCTCGACTACCTCACGCTCGAGCGCACCGCGGGCACGCTGTCGGGCGGCGAGGGCCAGCGCATCCGGCTCGCGACGCAAATCGGATCGAGCCTGGTCGGTGTTCTGTACATCCTCGATGAGCCGTCGATCGGACTTCATCAGCGCGACAATCAGCGTCTGCTCAACACGCTCAAGCGGCTGCGCGATCTCGGCAACACGGTGCTGGTGGTCGAGCACGATCGCGACACCATGCTTGACGCGGACTATCTCATCGACATGGGACCGGGCGCGGGAATTCACGGCGGTCACATCGTCGCGGAGGGCACGCCGGCGCAGGTGATGGCGAATCCGAAATCGCTCACCGGCAAATATCTTTCGGGCGAGATGGAGATTCCGGTGCCCTCGCGGCGGCGCCAAATCAGTAATCGATGGCTCACGGTCAAAGGCGCGCGCGAAAACAATCTGCGCGACCTCACGGTGCAGATTCCACTCGGTGTGGTGACCTGCGTGACCGGAGTGTCGGGATCGGGCAAGTCGACCCTGGTGCTCGACACGCTTTATAAGGCGCTCTCGCAGAAGCTCAATCGCAGCCGCGAGCGCGCCGGCGCGTTCAAGACCATCGATGGTGTAGAGAATCTCGACAAAGTGATCCATGTCGATCAGAGCCCGATCGGGCGCACGCCGCGCTCCAATCCCGCGACCTACACCGGGCTGTTTACCCATATCAGAGAGCTGTTTGCGCAACTTCCCGAAGCGCGCATGCGTGGCTACGGACCGGGCAGGTTTTCCTTCAACGTGAAGGGTGGGCGCTGCGAGGCATGCGAGGGCGACGGCATCATTCGCATCGAGATGCACTTCCTGCCCGACGTGTACGTGACCTGCGAGGTCTGCGGCGGCAAGCGCTACAATCGCGACACGCTGGAGATTCAGTACAAGGGCAAGAGCATTTCCGAGGTGCTCAACATGACCGTTCTCGACGGGATCGAGTTCATGGGCTCGGTGCCTCCGATTCGCCAGAAGCTCGAAACCTTGCGCGACGTCGGCCTCGATTACATCCACCTCGGGCAATCGGCGACGACGCTATCGGGTGGCGAGGCGCAGCGCATCAAGCTGGCGAAGGAGCTCGCGCGCCGCGCGACCGGACGCACGCTCTACATTCTCGATGAGCCGACGACTGGCCTCCATTTCGACGACATCAAGAAGCTGCTCGCCGTGCTGGGCCGCCTCGCCGACACCGGCAACACCATCATCATCATCGAGCACAATCTCGAAGTGATCAAAACCGCCGACTACATCATCGACCTCGGTCCGGAGGGTGGCGATCGCGGCGGCAACGTCGTGGCGAAAGGCACGCCGGAGCAGATCGCGGAAGTGGCAAATTCGCATACGGGGCAGTTCCTGCGCGAGGTGTTGAATCATCGCGCCGCCGCGTAGACCTCTCCCCTAACCCCTCTCCCTTCAGAAGAGGGGAATCAGAAATCAGTTGTCCGAAGTCGAATCGTAAATCAGGCGGCCGTTTTCGATCCGGGCGAAGTCGGGGAGCGCATGTTCGACCAGCTTGCCCGTCGGCATGATGTGCATCACGGTCCATCCACGCACGACGAGATGATCGGAAACGATGCGTCGATGGCATCGCCACCAGAGCCCCTCGGAACACATGTAGGTCACACGTTGGTGCTCGGCGAGTGCGATGAGATCGTCGAGGCCGGCCCGAAATTCGTCGGTGTCGGCGTAGTCGGCATAAGATCGGAACGCGGGAATCTGCCATGCCGTATGCGGTGACTCCGGATCCTTCGATTTGCGGCGTCCACCTAGAGACTTAAACCACCGATACTCGAGGCCGGCGCGTTCGACTGCCTGTCGCAACTCCTCCTGATTGAACTGCGGCCATTTTCGCGAAGCCGGATAAGATCGCACGTCGGCGAGCAGCGCGATTTCGTGCTGGGAAAGGAGCGCGAGGAATTCCTCGATCGGATGCGTCGAGTGCCCGATTGTGAAGATAAGCTTGCGCTCCATCGCTAGCGAATCGCGAGCACGACGCCCGCCGCGATCATCGCGACGCCCGAGGTGAGCGCGATCGCACGGCCGAACGGCGCGGCTTTTTCGAGCAGCACCAGCGCGCTGATCGCCGCGACCCACGCCAGGTTCATGACGCCCGCTACAAAAAGTAGCGCCATCAGCATCCAGCAGCATCCGGTGCAGAACCATCCATGCTCGAGGCCCATCTTGAATGCGCCTTCGCCGCCATCGCGCCAGTTGGTCATGAAAAACCCTATCGGCGTGCGGCATCGCTTGAGGCATACGTTCTTAAGCGGCGTGAGCTGATAGATTCCCGCCGCCACGAGTATGAGGGCGCCGGCGACCTTCGTGGTTTGCAGACCGTTAGTTACTATCGCGACGCTCTGCAGTCCGTATTGCAGCGCCGTCGCGACGAGGCTAAATGCCGTCCACACCACGAAGTAGCCGGCGGCGAACATCCACACGTGGTGCGCGCGATAACCTTCGCGCGGCGCGGCGATGCGCGTATAGGTCGCGAGCATCGGCGCGGCGGAGGGCAGCATCATCGCGACCATCATCACCGCCCACATCAGGAACATCAGCGTCGCATCGAGGAGCCACGACTGCGCCCCCATCGGCATGATGATCAGATAGATCCACGCCAGCGCGGTGATAATGACGATGCCGCCCCACAACACGACGCGATCGCGCGCCGGCGGAGTTGCTAAAGCGATGCTCTCAGGCGCGGAGGCCACGGGCGCATCAGCTCGTCCAATCGATGCCGGAGAAATGCCCGTTGCGTCCGGAGTTGTGGAAATCGAACGACTGGTCCTTGAAGTTGCTGTCGGCGCCTTTCGCCGCGGCGAGCCGGCTGGAATACGGATGCCCGACGTTCTCGAACCAGACCACATCCTTGCCGCCGCGGCCCGCGATGCCTTTGACGGTGACCTCAGTGATGCCGGGAATCACCAGCTTGCGCTCGGCTGCCGTGCATCGTGAAATTGATCTCGACCGCTTTGGGAGCCAGTTGCTTCGAAATCATCGGGCCGAACAGCGACGGCGGACCACCCGCGGCGCCGGTAAAAATCGCTTCCAGTGCGGCGCGCTGCTGCGCATTCGCTCTGCTATCGACGTAGACCGCCAGTGTGCCGCCGCCCTGCGCCATCGGCCCCGGCGTGATGAGCGCCTGCGCCGCGTTCAGCCCCGAAATATCGGTCGCACCGTAGTTTCCCTTGTCGATGCGGAACGCGAGAACGACGTCGCAATGACCCTCGGTGGGTCGCGCGGTCGCGCCGGACAGGAGACATGGGCACAGCACTTCGCAGTTACACGATTCGAAATACTCGCCCTGAATTTTCCACGATTGTTTCGAAGCGCTCATATGATTTCTCCACTGCGAGGGATATCGCGCGCGCCACTCTCCGTCAATGCGGCAGCAGGCTGGCGACCTTGATTGCGGCTTCTTCCTGATTGGCGACCACCACCAGGATCGCCGCATCGGGATGCAGATACTTTTTCGCGCTCGCGAGCACGTCGTCCTTAGTCACGCCATCGATCAGCTTCGGATAGCGGTCGGGATAGTCGAGGCCGAGTCCGTAGATCTCGACCTGCAGCATGAAGCTGTCGATCTTCGCTAGGCTGTCATACTTCAGAGGAAAGCTCCCGACCAGGTATTTCTTGGTGTCGCTGAGCTCGTCATCGGTGACCGGCTGTTCCTGAATCAGGCGAATCTGATGGAGCGTCTCGGCGATTGCTTCGTTGGCGCTCTTGTTTTTGGTTTGCAGGATCGCGCGGAACGAGCCGGGAAATTTTCCCGCATCAAATCCGCTGCCGACCCCATACGCGAGGCCTTTCCTGGTGCGCACCTCCTGCATCAGACGCGAAGTGAGCCCGCCCCCGCCGAGAATATGATTCATGACCTGGAGTTTGTAGTAGTCGGGATTGGAGCGCTCGACGCCGCCAAAGCCAATCACGGCGGTAGCTTGCGCGACATTCTGATTGATCAGCACCGGATGCAATCCCGTCGCGACGGTCGGAGCCGGCGGCGCCGGTTGCGCGGCCACCGTGCCCTGCAACGCGGCAAATTCCTTTTCCAGCTTGGCTTTGATTTCGTCGGCGGTCACGTCGCCGGCGACCGCGATGACCGCGCCGCCCATCTTGTAATACTGATGGTAGAAATTTGTGACATCGTCGGGCGTGAGTTTCGAAGTGGTGTCCTTGAATCCCTCGGAAGGATGCCCATACGGGCTGTCCGCGCCGAACAGCGTCTTGCCGAAGGTAACTTCCGCGACGTAGCGTGGCGACTCCTGCGCGGCATCGATGGCGGCCACCATCTCGGCGCGTTTGCGCTCGATGTCGGCAGGCCGCAGCCCGGGATTGATGAGCACCTGCGCGAGTAGACTCAGAGTCTGATCTTCATACTTTTTGAGCGAGGTCATGCTGGCTTCGGCGTTGTCGCGACTGGCGCCGACCGCAACCTCGCTGCCCATGAAATCGACCTTCTGGTTGAATTCCGTTTCGGTGAGGTCCTTGGTCCCCTGCGTGAGGCTGTCGGCGGTGAGTTCCGCGAGGCCTTCCTTGCCTTTCGGATCGCGCCGCGAACCCGCATCGAAGGCGATCGCGACCGTCACCATCGGCAACAGATGCTGCTCGGAAACCAGCAGCACCGCGCCGTTGGAAAGCGTCATCCGCTTCATTTCGAGGGCATCCGCGCGCGAGGCGACGAGGCTCAGCGCGAGGAGCGCGGCGGTTATCGAAGTGATGGTTCGAGGTTTCATCGCGCACCGCCTTGGTCGAAGAAGCTCATCGAGCGATGGACCGTTCCGCCGCTGGGTGCTTCCCCACCAGCCTGCTTCGGCAGCAATCCGGTCGGTTCGAGAATCGCCACGGTGCGATTGTCCTTGACCAGATATTTTTGCGCGACGCGCTGAACATCGGCGGCGGTGACTTTATCGATCGAGGGAAGGTACTGATCGATCAGCTTATAGTCGCCGAGCATTTCATAGACGCCGAGCTGCATCGCCTCATTGAAAATCGAATCCTGCCCGTACACGAACTCCGCCTGTTCGAGGTTCTTGGCTTTCTGCAATTCGTCATCGGTCACCGGCTTGTCGCGCAGCGCCTTGATTTGGCGATCGACTTCGGCCAGCACGTCGTCGGTCTTCACGCCGGGACGCATCTGCGCCGAAAAGGTGAACAGCGGCGGATCGAACGAGGTCATGTTGGAACCCGCGCTGGTACTGACCACCATCCGCTTGTCGATCACGAGGTCCTTGTAGAGCCGCGAGCTTTTTCCGTCGGCGAGCACTTCCGACAGAACCTCGAGCGCGTAGGCGTCGGGATTTTTAAGATTCGGCACGTGGAACGATTCCTCGAAGGACGGAAGATTCGCCGCATGCCGCAATATCACGCGCCGCTCGCCCTGCTGCGGAGGCTCGATCTGATCGAATGGCGGCGGCTTGGGGCCATTCTTGATGGAACCGAACTGCTCGCTGATCTGCTTCAGCACCTTGTCGGCATCGAAGTCGCCGGCCGCCACGATGAGCGCGTTTTGCGGCGAATAGTAGATCGCGTGAAACGCCAGCGCGTCGTCCAGAGTGAGGTTCTGAACGTCATGCATCCATCCGATCGTCGGCCAATGATACGGATGCTCGATGTAGGCCTGCGCGCGCGCGAGTTCGTCGAGCGCATCCGCGGGACTGTCCTCGGTGCGCATGCGACGCTCTTCCATGACCACCGCCTTTTCCTGATCGAAGCCCTTGGGATCGAAATTCGCCATCCGATCCGCTTCGAGGCTGATCGGCACGTCGAGGTGATCCTTATTGATGTTCTCGAAGTAGACGGTGAAGTCCTCCGAGGTTTCGGCGTTCAGGTCGCCGCCGTTCTGCTCGATGATCTGATCGATCTCCTCGGGCTTGTACTTCTTGGTGCCGCGGAACATCAGATGCTCGAGCAGATGCGCGAGGCCGGTCTTGCCGATCTGCTCGTTGCGCGAGCCCACCCGGTAGAAAATCTGGAAGGTCGCGACCGGCGCCTTATGGTTCTCCAGCACCAGGACCTTGAGCCCGTTGGGCAGCGTCTCGGTCTTGACATTGTCGGAGATACCCGCACTGGCAGCGCTCGCGAGCGCGATCGAAACGGCGATGCGAGCGAGAAAACCAGTGCGGATGCGGATTTGACTCGAAGATGGTGAAGCATGGCGTCTGATCGATTAAGTCGCGCCCCATCGGTCAAGTCAAGGAACTAACCGATTCAGGCAGATTTGCACTCGCGCGTCGCATCTGGCAGCGAAAACGCCCGCCACAAACAAATTGCGCGAGGCCATCGGTCTTTGCCACAATCACCATAACCAATGGCAGACAGCGTTTCTCAACCGGCTCTTTCACTGCACGAGATCAAGGGCGTCGTCACGAAATTCATGCGGATGTTGTTTCCGCTGGAGTTCCGCATCGACTCGCTCACCAACTCGTCGGTGATGCTTCCGTTTCACTATCCGCTGATGGCGGGGGAGATGATCTATCTTCCCGAGCGCATCGATTCGCTCGAAGATGCGAAACAGACCCACGACTATTTTTTCGCGGTCGCGGCGCATCTGGCGAGCCGTCACGAGTTCGGCACCTTCGATCTCAACCTCTCGGATATCCCCGGCTTCGATGAGCGCGGGGAGAAAGGCGCCGAGGCGATCGATTGCTTCGTCGCCTCCTTCGAGGACCCCGGACTCGGCGGTGCGCTGATGCGGCTATGCGAGTCCTCGCGCATCGATGCGGAACTGCGCCGGCGTTATCGCGGCCTCGCTCCGCGCGTCGAGAACCTCAACGTCGCGCTGGTAAACCGGCTCAATCCGCTCTCGCTCAGCACCCTGCTGGTGCGCGCGTCGCTCGGACTCATCTCGCCCGATGAATACGCGACCGCGGGATTTGCCGCGCAGGCCTCGATGTACTTCGACCCGCTGCGCGACGCGGGCGCCAATGTCCTCGACAGCACCCGGCAGGCGGGCGCGCTCTACACCTGGATACAGGATCTGATCAAACAGGCGCGCGAAGCCGGCGAAGGCAATCCGCTCGAAGGCGCCGACCAGGTCCGCAACGACCTCATCAGCGCGGTCAAAGGTTCGGGCGGCGATTCTGGTGAAGGCGATCAGGAGGGCGACGGCGAATCGGAAGGCGGCGAGACCGACGAAAATGTCAATCTCCAGGTTTCCGGCAAATCGCCCAAGGGCGGCAAGAGCAAGGCGCTCTCTCCCGAGGAGCTGAAGAAGCTGCTGGAGCAAGGCGCGAAGATCGATCCCTCGCAGTCCAGCGGTGCCGCCGACGGCGAAGGCATGTATCTCACGCAACTTTCCGGCAAGCAGGCCGAAGAACTGGAGCAGATGCGCGAGCAGCTCGGCGAAATCGGCTCGATGTCGGGGCACGGGCGCCTGGTGATGAGCCGGACCAAACAGGACTCCTATTTCGCGTACGACGAATGGGATTACGTGCTCGCGGATTATCGGCGCAACTGGTGCCGCCTGCGCGAGGTCGAGGTTTCCGGCGACGACGGCGATTTCTACAACAACACGCTGCAGCGCTACTCCGAGATGCTGCCGGTGGTGCGGCGTCACTTCCAGCGCATCCGGCCCGCGTCATTTCGGCTGGTGCGCGGCCTCGAAGACGGCGACGAAATCGACGTCGATCGCGCCATCGAAATGCAGGTCGCGCGCCTGATGGGCGAGGTTCCCGACGTGCGTGTTTACAGCGCACGCAAAAAAGAATCGCGCGATGTCGCGACGCTGTTCCTCCTCGACATGTCGGCCTCGACCGATGAGCCGATTCATCGCGAGCCGCGCAAGTTCAACGACGCCGACGACGCCGATGACGACTGGATGAAGGCGTGGCAGCGCCGTCCGCAGCAGAGTCAGCGTCCGCGGCGCATCATCGACGTGAACAAGGAAGCGCTCATCATCATGGCGCAGGCGCTGGAGGAAATCGGCGACGCCTTCGCCATCATGGGTTTCTCGGGCCACGGGCGCGACAACGTCGAGTTCTACAACATCAAGGAATTCGACCAGGAAATGTCTGACGAGGTGCGCTGCCGCATCGGATCGATTGAGCCCAAGCGCTCGACCCGGATGGGCGCGGCGATTCGCCACGTGCGCGAGAAATTCAAGGACGTGTCGCAGCGCTCCAAGCACATGATCCTGCTAAGTGACGGATTTCCGCAGGATTTCGATTACGGGCACGACCGCCGCTCCAACGCCTACGGCATCCAGGACACGATGGTCGCGCTCAAGGAGCTGGAACTCGCGGGTGTGCTGCCGTTCTGCATCACGGTAGACAAAACCGGGCACGATTATTTGCGCCAGATGTGCCAGTCCTCGCGCTACCTGGTCATCGAGGACATCGCGTCGCTGCCGATGCAGTTGCCGAAGGTCTACGAGCAGGTCATACGGTGGTAGCTCTTTCCTGCCCCTCTCCCGATGGGAGAGGTTGGTCGCGATTTTTATCGCGACCAGGAGTGGGACTTTATCCAGCGCGTCCTCGCGCGATTATGGAATTCCTTTCTTTATGGAAGCGAAGACAGAGGCAGAATTCCTGAATCGCGCGCGAAGCCGCGCGCTGTCTAAGGTCCCACTCCAGGTCACTCGCAAATAGCTCGCGACCCACCTCGCCCATCGGGCGAGGGATGAGAGGATTCATAATCCGCAAATCCTAGAGGTTCACAAATGTCTTCCATCGCCTTCGACCCCCTCGCCTCTTCCGCTCCACTCATCGTCTACATCGACTTACAAAAGTCCCTACGCCTATCTCGCAATCGCGCCGACCTACGCGATGGCCGAGGAGCTCGGCATCGAGATCGATTGGCGGCCCTTCACGCTCGACATCGCCAGCTACCTCGGCTCCGCCAAACTTAATCAGGAGGGCAAAGTCGTCGAGGAGCAGCGCTCGGCCGGCCAGTGGCTGCGCGTCAAATACGCCTATCGCGACGTGCGCCGTTACGGCTCGATGCGCGGCATCATCGTGCGCGGCACGGTCAAGATTTGGAATACCTCGCTGGCCGGGATCGCCATGCTATGGGCGAAGGCGCAGAGTCCCGCGGTACTGCGCGCCTATACCGACATCATCTACGAGCGCTTCTGGAAACGCGAACTGGATGTGGAAGATCTCGCGGTCATCGAGGGCGTCCTCGAGGAAGCGGGCGCGAGCACCATCGGCTTTCGCGACTATGCCTGACCGGTGAGGGGCGCGCGCTCCACGACACCATCCAGAACGCGGCCTTCGAGGCGGGAATTTTCGGCGTCCCGACCTACATCATCGATCGTCGAAATGTTTTTCGGGCGCGAGCATCTTCCGCGCATCCGATGGATGCTGACTGGCCGTCATGGCGCGCCGCCGGATATCTGCGTACGCGGGATATATCGGCGGAACGCGCGCGGCGAAAAATCGACGCTGCCGTTCGCGGTCGATTTCAAAAATCCGCACGCCTATCTGGCGATCGCACCCACTTCGCGCTCGCCGATGAACTCGGAGTCGCCATCGACTGGATGCCGATGGCTCTCAGTCAAGGCAATACGCCGGGCCCGGCGAATACCGGCAACGATCGCGGCTCGCGTCATCGTCGCATCCGCGCGGAATATCATCGATCGCGATGTCCTGCCGCTACGCGGCGGATACGAGGCCTCGAACTTCGCGGACTCCATCGGGATACCGATTCGACCGTCGCGGCAGTCGGTCTGCTGTGGGCGAAGCGGCAAGGACTATCGCTCGCGCGCGGATACGTGGAGCGCGTCTTCGAGCGCTATTGGCGCGAGGCGCTCAACCTCGAAGATGAGCGCGCGATTGCAGCTTTGCTCGCGGAAATCGGCGCCGCAGCCGGGCTTCGAAGCATTCGTGAAAGGCGAAGGCCGCGCCGAGCTAGCGCGCATTCAATCGGAGCTGCGCGAAATGGGCGTCTTCGAGGTGCCGAGCTACATCGTGAACGGCGAGGTTTACCTCGGCCGCCAGCATCTGCCGCTCATCCGCGCGATGCTTTCCGCATAGATTCCTAACCCTCGCCCTGCGCAGGAGGTGTCTGCTTTCCTTATTCCCTCTCCTGCAAGGGAGAGGGAGGCGCTACTGCGCCGGGTGAGGTCCGGCGAGGTGGGTCGCGAGCTATTCGCGAGTGACCTGGGGCGGGACCTTGTGCAGCGCGCGCCGCAGGAATTCTGTCTCATCTGCAATGTCCCGAAGAGAAGCATTCCATGATCGCGCGAGGACGCGCTGGATAAGGTCCCACTCCAGGTTCCTCGCAGTCTCGGAACCAACCTCGCCCACCGGGCGAGGGTTTCAGAATTTAGGAATTCGGAATGCGCAGATCGTGGCCGGTCATTTCGGCGGGCTTCGGTATGCCCAGCATTCCGAGGAAGGTAGGAGCCACATCGAAGAGCGCGCCGTCCTTCAGCTTCCCCTTATAAGAAGGATCGAAAATGATCAGCGGCACCGGGTAGGTGGTGTGCGCGGTATGCGCCTGGCCCGTCGCCGGATCAGCCATAAACTCCGCGTTACCATGATCGGCGGTGATGAGCGCGACACCGGCGCGTTTTTCCAACGCATCGATGACGATGCCGAGCGCCACGTCAGTCGCCTCGACCGCAGTCACCGTCGCGGCCATCACGCCGGTGTGGCCGACCATGTCGGGATTGGCGAAGTTGATGACGATGACATCGACGTTGCCGGATGCGACTTCTTTCGCGGCGCGCTCCGCGATGTCTTTCGCGCGCATCGTAGGCTCGAGGTCGTAGGTCGCGACTTTCGCGGAGGGAATCAGCACCCGCTCTTCGTACGGAAACGGCTGCTCGACGCCGCCATTGAGGAAATAGGTGACGTGCGCGTACTTCTCGGTCTCGGCGATGCGAATGTTGCGGATTTTCTCGCGCGCGAAAACTTCGGCCAGCGTGTTCTTCAAATCCTCGGGGCCGAACGCGGTGGCGAGGTTCATGCTGCGCTCGTATTCGGTCATGCAGACGTAGCCGACCTTGGGAACGCGCGGGCGGTTGAATCCACTGAATGATTCGAGCGCGATGGCGCTGGTCAATTCGCGCGCGCGATCGGCGCGGAAGTTGTAACAGATGATCTGGTCCCCGTCGTTGACCCGGCTCGGCCTGCCGATGGAAACGGGCTCGACGAATTCGTCGCTCTTGTCCGCGGCGTAGGATTTCTCTACCGCCTCGCGCGCCGATGCGACCACGGGAGCGTCGCCCTCGACGATATTGCGCCATGCGCGCTCGACCCGGTCCCATCGCTTGTCACGATCCATCGCATAGTAGCGTCCATTCACAGTGGCGATGCGGCCGCGTCCGAGTTCCTTCAGCTTCGCCTCGACTCGATCGATGAATGGCAGAGCGGAGCGCGGCGGCTTGTCGCGTCCATCGAGGACCGCGTGGACGGCGATTTCATTTGGAGAATTTTGGGCGCCGTTTTTCGCCGCGAGATCGAGCAACGCGATCAGATGATCGATGTGGCTATGCACGCTGCCATCGGAGAGCAGTCCCCAGAGGTGCAGCGTATGGCCGGCTGAGTTACGGATCGCGTTGAGCAGTGCGGGATTGTGCGAGAAATCGCTTTTCTCGATCGCCTTGGTGATGCGCATCAGGTCCTGGTAAATCACGCGGCCGGCGCCGATGGTCAGATGACCGACCTCGGAATTTCCCATGATGCCGGGCGGCAGCCCGACCGACTCGCCCGAGGCGTCGACTTCGGAATGCGCCTGGGTTTTATAGAGGCGATCCATGGTGGGCGTTTTCGCCATCGCGATCGCGTTGGCCTCGCGCGCCGCGCGAATGCCCCATCCGTCGAAAATGATCAGCGCCGCAACCGGAGGTCTCGCCATCACTTCACCGCCGCGCGCTTGAATACCGATGCGCCCGGATAAACGGCGCGGCTGCCCAACTCCTCGGCGATGCGAATCAGCCGATTGTACTTGGCGATGCGCTCGCTGCGGCTCATCGAGCCGGTCTTGATTTGGCCGGCGCCGGTAGCAACCGCGAGGTCGGCGATGGTGGTGTCTTCGGTCTCGCCCGAGCGATGCGAAATGACCGAGGTGTAGCCGGCCTTGCGCGCCATTTCGATCGCGCCGAGCGTCTCGGTCAGCGTACCGATCTGGTTCACCTTGATCAGAATCGAATTGGCGATGCCTTCCTTGATGCCGCGCGCGAGGCGCTTGGTGTTGGTGACGAAGATGTCGTCGCCGACGAGCTGCACCTTCGCGCCGAGCTCCTTCGTCAGCGTCGCCCATCCGGCCCAGTCGTCTTCGGCGAGGCCGTCTTCAATCGACACGATGGGGTAGCGCGCGAGCCAATCGGCGTAAAACTTCACCATCTCGTCGGAGGTGCGCGCCTTCTTGTCCGATCGCGCGAAGACATATTTTCCGTTGTCGAAAAATTCGCTGGAAGCGGGATCGAGCGCGATGGCGACATCGGCGCCGGGTTTGTAACCGGCCTTCGCGATCGCTTCGAGGATCACCTCGATCGGCTCCTGCGTTGCTCGCGAGATTCGGCGCGAAGCCGCCCTCGTCGCCAACATTGGTGGACTGGCCGCGCTGCTTGAGGACGCTGCGAGCGCATGAAAAACTTCGGCGCCCATCCGAACCGCATCGGCCATCGTCGGCGCGCCGACCGGGACGATCATGAACTCCTGCATGTCGACGCTGGAGTCGGCGTGGCTGCCGCCGTTGAGGACGTTCATCATCGGGACGGGCATCAGGTGGGCGTCGGGATTCAGGTATCGATAGAGGGGAAGATTTTTCGCCGCGGCGGCGGCATGCGCGGTGGCGAGCGAAACCCCGAGCATCGCGTTGGCACCGAGGTTCGCCTTGTTCTCGGTGCCGTCGAGCGCAATGAGCTTGGCGTCGAGGTCGGCCTGGCGCGTCGCATCGAAGCCAAGGAGAGCATCGGCGATTTTGGTGTTGACGTTGGCGACCGCTTTGAGCACGCCCTTGCCGCCATAGCGTTTCGCATCGCCATCACGCAGTTCGAGCGCCTCATGCACTCCCGTCGACGCGCCCGAGGGCACAGCCGCGCGCCCTATCGCGCCCGATGCGAGCCGCACGTCTACTTCGATGGTTGGATTACCACGCGAGTCGAGAATCTCGCGCGCCTTGATTTCCGCGATGTCAGTACCGGATGCCATTGCAACCTCTCAAGCAGTAAGAGGTTCGCATTCTAGAGAGATCGAAATCTCGACGCCATGCCGCCAAGACTTCCAGGAGATTTAGACCGCGCCGCTTTCCTGCAGTCTTCCGATGTCCTCCCACGAGTAGCCGGCCTCGAGCAGGATCTCCTCGGTATGCTGGCCGTGCTCCGGCGGCATCTCCGCTTGCGATGGAACCTCGCCATTGATCGTCACCGGCTGTCCGCTGATGAGAACTTTGCCCGCCACCGGATGGTCGAGTTCGAGCAGGTATCCGTTGATGCGCGCCTGCTCGCTCTTGAGCATGTTGTGATAATCGACGACCTCGGTCGCGAGGATATCGGCGTCGTTGAGTTCGGCGAGCCATTCCTTGCTGGTCTTCTTCGGGAAAAGTTTGTCGAGGACGGCCTGGATCTTATCGCCATGAAAATTGCGCACCACGTTGTCGCTGTAAGCGGGATCATTCTGCAGATGCTCGATACCCATGATTTTGCAGAATGCCGGCCAGCGCTTCTCATCAACGCCCGCGATGCAGATGTGGCCGTCTTTGGTTGGAAACGCGCCCCATACGCCGTGCAGAAACTGATGCCCGCGCCCGGCCCGTTCCGGCTCCTGATCGGTAATCGAGGTGTAATTTATCTCCATCCCCTGCATCGCGATCATGGTGCCGTAAATCGAGGCGTCGACGCGTTGCGCCTCGCCGGTGCGATCGCGCGCGACGACGGCCGCGAGGATTCCCGCCGCGAGGCTGAGCGCGCCCGAATGGTCGGCGACAAAAATCGGCGCCGGCAATGGCGGATCCTTCGTCGAAGCCGCCTTTCGCCATGATGCCGCTGGCGGCCTGCGCGAGCGTGTCGCGGCTCGGGCGCATCTTCCACGGCCCGATCGGGCCCCATGAGCTTCCCTGCGCGAAAATGATTTTCGGATTGAGCTTCTTGAGGTCCTCGAAGCCGAGCCCGAGCCGCTCCATCACGCCCGGGCGATAATTCGTCAGCAGGATGTCGCATGACTTCGCGAGGCGCCGCACGATCTCGATGCCGTCGGGCTTCTTGAGGTCCACCGTGATGCTGCGCTTGCCGCGATTCATCGCGATGAAGTAGTGCGAGACGGCGGCGTTCTTGACGTCGGGGCCGCCGATGAGTTGCGCGAGCATCCAGCGGCTCAAGTCGCCGGTTTCCTTGTTTTCGACTCTTGATGATGTCGGCGCCGAGGCTGGCGAGAAACAATCCGGCAAACGGACCCTGGATTTCCTGCGCGATCTCGACGACCTTCAGACCTTCAAGCGGCTTTCCCATGATGTCGACCCTCAATCATTAAACGTTCGTTCAATGAGCGGGCATTATCATGCCGGGGCGATGAAATTCTCAAGCGCGTGAGGCGCGACGGCGCGCGGCGGTCGGGCGTGCTTTCCGATGAGGCGTGGAAGGGCGGAGCGAATCTTCCAGTGAGCCGTTCTTCGCCCACTTCGTGATGAGCTCAGTCGCTTGCGCGAGGGTCTCGTCGCTGAGGACACACGCGATGACGAGCTCCTCGAGTTCTTCGGGATCGCCTTTCCCGAAGGTGTCATTCCAATGAATCAGGTCGGGCTCGCCGTCGGCGGTATAAGGCGTTTGAATTATGCGCACGGCAAGACGCCGGGACCGATCGACCGCGGTAAACATTGGATTCGCGTCCCGAATCGGAGTGCCGTTCGCAAATTCATTTTTGAACCAGGGCACTTTCCACTTTTTTTCCTGATCTAGCTGCTTCACCATCCGCAAAAAAGTTAGGGCCCAAAGCTTTTCCGCTTTCGCGTACTGCTCGGGGTCTTTGAGGAAGTTCCGTAAAAGATACATCTCAACCGCGCTCTATTTCGGACTTGGCTATGTAACCTTTGAGTACTTCAAGATCCACTCGAATTCCACGGATAGCGGGGAATGGATACGAACGTCTCAAAACCGGCAGACCTGTCCCAGCTTGGGCAGCAGCCCGGATCAATTGTCGAAGCTGTTCGAAGGCGACTGCCCTCGCTCGTTTCTCCGCCGGCGTCAATTTCGCCTCGAGCTCCCGCACCATCGCCATCATCTCACTTTCGGTGGATGGAGTCTGCCGGCTCCAGCTCACCGACTTCTCGATGCCGCCGCCCTGCGCCTGGATGCGCCCACGATGCGGCGCGTCGGTCTTTCCTTGGAGCTTTGACGACCTCGGCAAGCTGAAACCTCGATCGACCGCAGACTAGACAACTGCGGGTCATGAGGAAATACTAAACGGTTATGGCCGACGCCTCGCGCGGCCCTATCCAAGGAGGAACACCGCTATGGCAGCGTGTCCCGTCGCAATTCCCTCCTCGCCTGCTTCGCCAACTTCGATTACCTGGCGCCGTCCGATCGAACTCAGCTCGCGCAGGATCGAAGCCAATCGCCGCAATGCGTCGCGCTCGACCGGCCCGCGCACATGGAAGGGCAAAGCACGGGTCGCAAGGAATGCCATCAAACATGGATTCTTCGCATCGACGGATCGCTGGACCGTCAGGCAGCATCGCGAGTTCGAGGACCTGATGGCCGGCCTGCGCGAGGATTTCCAGCCGTGCGATGCCCATGAAGATGGATGCGTGACGACCATCGCGGCGTCGTATGTGCGGATGGCGGCGTTGTGGCGCTACGAAAATATCGCGGCCCGCAAATATCATGAGGACTGCGCACGGGACCTCGAAGCGCGGATCGCGATGGCCGCGCCCGCCGAAGCCCGCGCATTGAGGGCGCAGCGGGAGGTGTTACACCGCGCTGGACTATGGGGTCCGACGATACCCGGTCCGCGCGAGGCGGCTACGATTTGCCGGTTTCAGGGCAAGCTCGACCGAGCCATTCGTGCTGCGATGTCCGATTTGCGGGGTTTGAAAGCAACGCGACTGGCATCGGCATCTCATTCTAAAACGCAAAAACAAACCCACTTTATCGAGGAGAATCAAGCATTTTCGCGAATTCAGAGCGGCGGCAGAGCGCGGAATGACGGCGGCATCGCCAGGCAAACTCCCCATGAGCCGCCGCTCAACCAAAGACATCCGGTAGCGACCTCCGACGAACATGAAAGTGCAAAAACAAACCCATTAAGTGCAATGTTTACGGGCAATCGTCACGAAAGGCGACGGGCCAAAGCCCTCGCGAGGAGGCAGCCCTGATCGCCTCCAGGCGGAAATAGCAAGCAGACATCATCGAATGGGACCGCTAAGCTGCCTTGCCCATGGAACCGAGCGTTTACGAATATCCATCGATTTTTCGCCGCGTGCATATGGAGAAGCCCGGCGAGATCGAGGAGGAAACCGAATTCCTGCAGAAAGTATGGCGGCGTCATCTGAAGAAGCCGGTGCGGCGCGTGCTCGATATCGCGTCGGGCGATTCGCCGCATGGGCAAATCCTCGCGCGCAAGGGGATGCGGGTGGTCGGCATCGATCGCTCGCCGGCCATGATCGCGGCCGGCAAAAAGGGCGCGCGCGAGGTCGCCGGGGTAAGTTTCTATCGGCGCGAGATCAACAAGTTCGCGATCCCCGAGCGGCCCTTCGAGGTGGCGTTTTTCATGTCCGAGACTTTCCCGGTGCTCATCAGCAATCAAGACCTGCTTTCGCATCTACAATCTGTAGGAAATCTATTACAAAGAGGTGGGCTCTACTGCGTCGATATCGACAAGATGGATCGCATCCGGATGGTCCGCGACCGCAAACGATGGCAACGGCGCAAGGTCCGCACGCCTGCCGCGACCGTCGAGGTCACTACCTACGATCGCCCATTCCCATGGTATTCGGCGACGCAGTCGATCTTCGAGCTGGAATGTCGCATCAAGTTTCGCGATCGGCCCGATGACGCCGTCACCACGCGCGACATCATCCCGATTCGCTACACGGTGCCGCCGCTGCTGGAGCTGGCCGCGAAAGCCTCGAGGATGTTCGAGATGATCGCCGCATACGCCGACCTGTCATTCTCGACGCCGCTCGAGCAATGCGATCGACGCTGGCTCGGGGTGCTGAAGAAGGTGTGAAATATTTCTCGGGGGATTTTCAACATGAGGATGCGACTTCGACCGGCACTGCTGCTGTTGCCGTTAATGATGTTATTTGCATGCGGATCCGGTTCGGCGGACGGCGGTAATTCTTCCGGCGCGGTCGGGCTGTCGCATCGATTTCTAATCGAGGCAAGCAGTCTGCCGGCGCTGCTGCGCCACCGCGGGGTGATTTTGTTATCTGCTCAATCGAAGCTGGAGATCGCGAATCCCGGATTCGTTAACGATGCGATCTCGGTCGATGCAGACGCCATCACCGACTTCGGCCAGATGCCGGGCGCGTTTACCGACCTCGCGGGATGGGCGCAGCTGTTTGGAAATTTGGGTATCACGACGCAAAGCACCGTCATCATCTACGACGATGGCGAGCTGAAGTTCGCCTCGCGGGTGCGATTTCTCCTCGACTACTTTGGGGTTCGCCGCGCGTTCCTGCTCAATGGCGGATTCAATGCGCTGCAGCCGCTGATCGCGAGCGGCAAGTTGGTGGTCACCTCGCCCGAACCGATCACGCCCGCAACCTTCGCCGCTCAAGTGCGCGACAGTCCGATTCACCTGGTCGATCAGCAGTATGTCGTGTCGGTGCTCGACGATCCGAGGGTGACGCTGATCGATGTTCGCACGCCGGCGGAGTTCACCGGATGTCTGCTGCTTCCGGGAATCACGCGCGGCGGACACATTCCGGGCGCGAAGAGTATTCCGCTGGAGGATCTTCTGACGCCGCAAATCGACGAGCCCGATTTTTCCTTGCTCGATGCCCCGGCCAAACTCTACGCGACCTTCCGCTCCTTCCAGTTACATCGCCGCGATCGCATCGTCGTATATTGCCAGGATGGCGCAAAATCATCCCTCGCGGCGCTGGCGCTGATCGAGGCCGGTTACACCAACGTCTCGCTCTACTATCTCAGCTACCTTGATTGGCAAGCCAATCCGGCCGATCCGGTCGAATCCATCGAGCCTTGCATGTGATGACTGCCGGTCTCGCCCAACGCGGACGAACTCGCTAGGCTTACGGCCATGGCCCAAGCGGTTCGCAAAGCTTTCGCAGCCGGCGCCGATAGCTACGATCGCGCGCGGCGCAAACTGGTGCCCTGCTTCGATGATTTCTATCGCACCGCGCTCGACCTGATTCCGTTCAAGCCGGACGACAAGTTCGAGGTCCTCGACCTCGGCGCCGGAACCGGAATCCTTTCGGGGATGATCGCGGAGGCATTTCCCAAAGCGCGCCTCACACTCTTTGACGTAACGCCGGAGATGCTGATGATCGCGCGGGCTCGGCTGAAGCCGCTGGGCAAGCGGGTGCACTTCGTCAGCGCCGACTTCGCCGCCGACAAGGAAACCAAGTCTTACGATGCGGTGGTTTCCGCTCTCGCGATCCATCATCTACCGGACAGCGGCAAGCGGCATCTGTTCGGCGACGTCTTCAAGTACCTGACTCCCGGTGGCGCGTTCATCAATGCCGACCAGGTCGCCGGCGACACCGCGGGCAGCGATCGGCATTCGCGCGAAATGTGGATGGCGCGGACGCGCGAGCTGAAGATCGCTGAGCGCGACCTCGCAGCCGCGATCGAGCGGATGAAGCAGGACCTCCCCGCCAGCGTGGGTCAGCAGATCTTCTGGATGCGCGAGGCGGGTTTCAGCGATGTCGCGTGCTCGTACCGCAATCTGATCTTCGCGGTGCTGTCCGGAGTAAAACCGAAGTAGGTCGCTTCTCTCGCATGCGAGAGAAGCTGGCCGGCGCGGTTCTCGCGATGGCTGCGATGCGAGAACTGTGACGGACTGATGAGCGACTGTGTTCGGCGTCAACCGTTGGGGCGGCGTCCACAGGGTCCACAGGCGCGGGGATCGGGTGAAGTATCCCGCCTGTGGACTTGTGGACGCCGCGCTGGAGTCGAGTTGAGCTCATGCGGGAGTGGGACATGGCGGACTCCGATGAGTGTTATGCTTCACCATCGCATTAAGGATCACGATGAGTTTGCGGATGCAGGCGGTCAGCGCTTGGGGACGCGCTTTGCCGGCGACACGCAAGCGTTGGTAAAAATCACGCAACGGCCCGGCGCATCGCACCGCATTGTGCGCGGCCATATACAGCGCGCAGCGCAGGTCGGCGCGTCCGCCGAAGATGTGGCTCTCGCCGCGCCACTTCCCGCTCTGCCGTGCGAACGGCGCTACGCCGACCAGCGCGGCCACTTCGCGCGCGCTGAGCCTCCCCAGTTCCGGCAAGCGTGCGATCAAGATCGCACTGGTAACAGGCCCCACCCCCGGCATACTTTCCAGCAACGCCACCCGCGGGGAAGACGGTGCGAGCTTTGCTCCAATCGCATGTTCGATGGCGCCCTTCTCTCGCTGCAGGCTGCGGATGATTCGTCCGATGCTTTGGCGAACCGTGGAGTTGCGGCTCTGCTGCTGCCGATTGCGCTCTGCGGTGATGATGGTCACCAGTTGCTGGCGGCGGCGGACCAACTCCTGCAATTCCTGATCAGCTTCGCTGGGCACCGGCGTCGGGGCCGGCTTGATTTGCGCGCCGAACAGGCGCAGCCCCTGCGCATCGAGCCGATCAGTCTTGGCCAGCTGCCGGCGCGCTTGGGCAAAGTGGTAAGTATCACGCGGATTGATGCATGCGACCTTGATCCCCGCCGACCACAATGCGAGCCAAGCTTCCTTCTCGTATCCGCCCGAAGCCTCCAGCACCACCAGCTCAGGATCCAGCGGCAGCAGTCGCGCAACCAGTTGTTCCAAGCCCTGCTCGTCATTGGCGACGCTGAAGCTCTCGGTTTCGGTCGCCACTTCGAGGCTGCGCTTGGAGACGTCGATACCCACCACCGTCGTACTCGGACTCATGACCTTGACCCGCCTTCGCGACGATCCCACTCCCGCCTTGCGCAATTCGGGCTCGCCGACGCGGCCCCAGCGACTGTTCGGAGTTTGGACCGTGTTAGTAGTAGCGCGGCGATCCTGCTCATCACCAGGTTGCTTAACCTCGAGCCGGTGTTTCGATCTGCCGCGCCCCACCGCATCTTGGGTCAAGTGCGTTGCACGCTCAACATACAAGCGCCGGGCGCGCTGCGCGACCGCTAGTGGACATCACCACCCGCTGCCTGGCTAGGCAAGCGGGATGAACAGTGTGCGGCGCTCCGACTTGCCAACCCCTCGCGAGATGTGCCCCTTGCCGCTGACATCTTCGGCAAGCAGGATCGAGCCCGGCCCGAAGCGGCGCTTCTCGCCATCGCTGACGGTGATCTCGACTTCGCCGGTAAGATTCACCACGAACTGCCGGCGCGGCGCATTGTGCCAATCGATGAAATATTCCTCGCTGCTGGTGTCGCGAAAGATGACGCCCTTGGCTGCGACCAGTTCCGACATGGTCGAGGCGTTGCCGGCCTCCTTCATTTCGGGTTCGACATCCTGCAGATGAGTTTCGCCGTTCGCGTCGGCATAGATACGGGTGTATTTCATCGCGTCACCTCCGCCGATCTAATTCCACGAAACGGCTCCGTACACAAACGCTAGGCAACTCGATCCAGATGCGCGGTGAAGTCAAGCACCAGCGGATGCCATTTGGCATCGCGCGCGAGGATCTGGATCGATCCCAAGTCCACTACCGGCTCCGCGCCGGTGAGCGTCTGCACGATAGTGCGAATCACGCCGCGATGCGCGACGATCAATGCAAACTCGTTGTCAGCGTTTTTGGCCGCGTCAATGAGTTTCAGCGTCGTCGCGAGGCCGCTGCCGAACCCGTTCGGCAAAGCCCGCGCGATTTTCGCCTTCCGGGTAGGTGTACGACGGTGACAACGGGTCGGCGCGCCATTTCTCGAATTCGATTGGATGACGTTGCTGGATCTCTTCGCGCGTGAGGCCTTCGAACAATCCGAAATGGACCTCGATAAACTCCTCGACCGTGATGATGTTCGCATCGCGCCCGACGATGAGCTTGCGCGCCCTCCATCGCGCGGCTTAGCGGTGTCGCGAAGATATGTTCGAAACCGAGCGTTGCCGAAGCGCAGTTCGATCTCTTCGCGCGCGGCGAGCATCTGCGCGCGTCCCAGCGCCGACAGCGCGACATCGTTGCGACCGTGGTAACGGATGCTCGACTCGCCCTCGGTCTCGCCATGGCGGACCAGCACCAGCGTGACGATCGTGCCTATGACTCATGCGCGAAATCAGTCGGTATCGAGCGGATTCATGAAGAGGCCGGTGATGAGCTTCGGATAGAAGTAGGTGGACTTCTCCGGCATCGTCGCGCCGGAGTCGCTCACGCGCTGGACGTCCTCGATGGACGGCGGATTCATCAGGAAAGCGCCGTCGCCCGCGCCGGCAGCCACCGCGTCCAGCACGCCGGCCGCATCGATAGTGTATTCGAGATTGCCACCCGCCTTGATGGCCTCAGGCTTAACGCCGAAAATTCGGTCGAACACCATCGCATGGAGGATCGAGACATCGAGTTCGCGAACTACGGACGGAGTTTGCGGCAATGCCGCTTCGAGCGCGCCGCGATCGCGAAGGCGCAGTAGCCAAAGCTTCGAGGAGCCGCGCAGCGCGACACCGATCGATCCGCGACCGCGATGGGTGAGCTCGGAGCGCATGCGATCGCGATCACCGAACGCTTCAACTTCGAAGACTTCGCCCGCACGATCCTCGAAGGATGCGATGGCTTGCGCATCGAGATGCTTCACCACGCGATGCGTGGGGAGAATCACCAGGCCGGGGCTATCGCACGCCGACCAGCGTCATCATCGTGTAGTCGTAGGGCCGTAGCGTGCTGCTGTTCCCTTCAGCCGCGCGGCGAAGCTCGCGAAAGTTGAGTGCCGTCTCATAGCGATGATGCCCGTCGGCAATCAGCAGCAGCGACGACTCCAACGCGGCCTGCACGATCGCGATTTCCTTGGGCGACTCGATCGCGCGAAGCTGATTTTCGATCCCGAGATCGTCGATGACATCGGCGAGCGGCTCGCGCGCCGCAACGGTCGCGATCAGCGCATCGAGGTCCGCATGCTTGCCCGAATACAAACCGAAAATCGAGCTGACGTTGGTGTTGAGCGCGGTCAGCAACTTCAGGCGATCGGCCTTGGCGGCCGGAAAAGTCTTCTCGTGCGGAAGAATCCGCCCGGGACTGAAATTTTCGAGCCGCACGCGCGCGACGAATCCATCGCGCCGGAGCCGGCGCCCGGCGACCTCGAACATTTGTGAATAGAGATAAATGGAAGGTCGCGGCGCGACGCAGAGGATGTCGTCGGCGCGCCACTTCGCAAGCGTCGCGGCGGAGGCGGCATAGCGATCGGCCTCGCGTCCGAGCTCCAGCCGCACGATGTTGTGCGGGCTCCGATTGATAGAGCTCGTCCTGGCGCTTCGCGTCGATCAGGTCGTAAGGCGGTGCGACGACATCGACCAGATTGAGCGACCCTCTTCTGATTGAAAAGCAGCGCGCGGAACGGCTCGAGACGTTTCGACAAATTGCTCATTCGAGGTTTCCCATCGCCGACAGTGCCGCGGCGATTTCGCGCTCGCTGATCGCACCCGCGCGGATGATTCGATAGCCCTTCGCGTCGCAAGCGATCACGGTGCTGGGCGCTGAAGCGCGCAATGTTCCACCCTCAAAAAACACCTTAACTTTATCTCCTAGTGATGCTCGCGCAGCTTGCAAGGTCGTCGCGGGTTGCTCGCCCGATCGATTGGCGCTGGTCGCCGTGATCGGTTTACCGAGTCCGTCGCTTAAAGCGCGCGCAATCGGATGCGGCGACACGCGAATACCCACGCCTCCATCGGGTCCGACCAGTTGATGTGGAAAACCTTTGCGAGCCGGCAGCACGATCGTCAGCGGCCCCGGCCAGAAAGCAGTGGCGAGACGTCGTGCGATCGGCGACACCTCACGCGCGACCTCAAATGCCATTTCAGCATCGGCGGCGATCAGCGCGATCGGCTTTTGCGGATCGCGGCCCTTGATCGCGAACAATTTTCCCAATGCGGACGGTGAAAATGGATCGGCGGCGATGCCGTAAAACGTCTCCGTCGGAAATACGACCAGCTCGCCCGCACCCAGCGCAGTGACCGCATCATAAAGGCTGGCGATTTCGTCTGCTTGGTCCCGCACTGATACTTCAACGATTTCCCGCGAGATACGCGAGTGCCTTGCCCGCAATGTCGCGGCGCAACTGCTTGCCCTCGAATTCGATCATGTCGGCGGCCTGGTACGCCGCGGCAACCGCCTTCGGCAGCGTGTCCGAAACAGCGGTGACGGCAAGCACGCGGCCACCATCAGTCACCAGCTGCCCATCACGCATCGCGGTCCCGGCGTGGAAAACCTTGACGCGAGTTTTTTCCATCGCCCATTTCACCTTGAGGTCCGAAGGCGCGCTCCCTTCGATCTTTTCGAGGCCGAAGATCGGAATCCCCTTGCGATAATCGCCGGGATATCCACCTGATGCGAGAATTACGGTGACCGCGCTCTTCGATGACAGTTTCACCTCGGCTTTGGTCAGGTCCCCCTGCGCGCAGGCGAGCAAAGTTTCCGCAAGATCGCCGTCGAAGCGCATCATCAGCGGCTCGCTTTCGGGATCGCCGAAGCGGACATTGAATTCGATGACGTTGATGCGCTCGCCGTCGACCATCAGGCCGACGAACAACACACCGCGAAACGGCGTGCCATGCGACTTCATGACGCGCAGCACCGGACGAACAACTTCATTGAGCAGTCGCTCTTCAAGCGATGCAGGAAACTGCGGGACCGGCGTGTACGCGCCCATGCCGCCGGTATTGGGACCGCGGTCGCCATCGAAGATGGGCTTGTGATCCTGGCAGAGGCCGAGCGGAATCGCGTCGTCGCCGTTGCAGAGCGCGAAAAACGAAAGCTCCTCGCCGTACAGCACTTCCTCGAGGACGACGCGCGCGCCCGCCGCGCCGAATTTGCGCGCCTCCATCGCATCGGCGATCGCGGCGTTGGCGGCCTCGATATCGCGGCACACGACGACACCCTTGCCGAGCGCGAGGCCGTCGGCTTTCACCACCACCTCGCCGCGGAGCTTCTTCGCGTATTCACGTGCCGCTTGAGGATCGTCGAAGACCTGGAAATCCGCGGTCGGGACACCAGCCTCGCGCATGATGGATTTCGCGAAGGCCTTGCTGCTTTCGAGCTGCGCCGCCGCCTTCGATGGACCGAAGATGCGCAGCCCCGCCTTTTCGAATTCATCGACGATGCCGGCCCCGATCGGATCGTCTGGTCCGACGACGGTGAGGTCGATTTTGTTTTCCTTCGCGAAGGCAACCAGCGCGGGAAAATTGTCCATGCGCGATGTTCACCGGCTTCGCGAGCTGATCGATTCCGGGATTGCCCGGGGCGCAGAAGAGCCCCCATACCGACTGGCTCGAATGGAGCCGCCAGCAGAGCGCATGCTCGCGCGCGCCTTTCCCGATGACGAGGACTTTCATCGCATTCTAATGCCGGAAGTGGCGGACCCCGGTGAACACCATCGCGAGGCCATACTTGTCCGCCGCCGCGATAACCTCGTTATCACGAACCGCGCCGCCCGGTTGCGCGATTGCCGTCGCGCCCGCTTCCGCCGCCAGCGTGGGGCCGTCGGGGAACGGAAACAGCGCCTCGGACACCAGCACCGAACCTTGAAGCGATACTTTAAGCCGCTCGGCCTTCTCGCGCGCCGCATAGACCGGATCGATGCGCGAGGTCGCACCGCCGCCGACCGCGAGCGTGCGATCTTCGGTGACGAAGGTGATCGCATTCGACTTGATGTGCTTGCAGACCTTGATGCCGAACTCCATCGCGCGCAACTCCGCTTCGGTCGGCGCGCGCTTCGTCACGACTTTGGCCTCGCGAGGATTTTCGATCGCGAGGTCGGGCGTCTGCACCAGCAGGCCGCCGAGCACGCGCTTGAAGTCGAACTCCTCGCGATGAATCGCATCGGGATGAAAGCGCATCACGCGGCGATTCTTTTTCTTACGCAGAAATTCCAGAACGCCAGGTTGATAGTCCGGACCGATCAGAACCTCGGTAAAGAGCTCATCCACCGCATGCGCAAATTCCAGGTCCCACGGCCGATTCGCGATGATGATGCCGCCGAAGGGCGAATCCGGATCGGTGGCGAAGGCCTTGTCCCATGCCGATTTCATCGTGTCGCCGATGCCGACGCCACAGGGAGTGTTGTGCTTCAGAATCGCAACTACCGCTTTAGGTTCGTCGCGAAACTCGATGATCAGATTTATCGCCGAGCTGATATCGATGACGTTGTTGTAGGAAAGCTCCTTGCCGTGAAGCTGCTCGGCGATCTTCAGGAAGTTGCCGTAGAGCGCGCCGGTCTGATGAGGGTTCTCGCCGTAGCGCAGACCCTGCTCGCGCTCCATCGAGAGGCTGAAGGTTTCGCCGAGCGGCCCGTCATCAATGCCAGCATGCGCGCCGAGATAGTTCGAAATCGCGCAGTCGTAGGCGGTCACTCGTGCGAAGGCTTTGCGCGCGAGGCGCCATCGAGTCTGCGCGGAAGTCGCGCCGCCGTTGGCCTCGATCTCCTGCGCGATGCTGGCATAGTCGGAAGGATCGACGACCACTGCGACATCGTCGTGATTCTTCGCGGCCGCGCGCACCAGCGTCGGGCCACCGATATCGATGTTCTCGATCGCATCTTCAAGCGTCACATCAAGTTTCGCGACGGTCTGTTCGAAGGGATAAAAGTTCACCACCACCAGGTCGATCGGCTCGATACCGTACTGACTCATCTGCTGTCTGATGCGAAGGTTCGGATCGTCGCGCGAGGATGCCGCCATGGATCTTCGGATGCAGCGTCTTCACGCGACCGTCGAGCATCTCAGGCGAGCCGGTGAAATCCTCGACCGCCTTGACCCGGATGCCGCCCTTTTCGAGGACGGCCTTGGTGCCGCCGGTCGACAGAATCTCGATGCCGCGCCGTTCCAGCACGCGTGCGAAATCGACCAGTCCGGTTTTATCCGAGACTCCCAGCAGCGCCCGTTTGATCACGACCTTGTCGGTTGCCATTTTCTTCCCGCCGGTGGTTGGCTATCCGCGATAGACCCGCGAAACGCGCCGTCCCACAGTGCAAAGCATCTCGTATGAAATTGTTTGCGCGATGCGCGCCACGTCGTTGACGGAGATCGTGTCGTCGCCGCTACGCCCCCATAGTACCACTTCATCGCCCACCGCGACGCCCGACAGGTCGGTGAGATCGATCTCGGTGAGGTCCATTGAAACTGCGGCGACGACCGGCGCGCGGCGACCGCCGATTAAAACCTCGCAACCGTGCTGCAGACCGCGCCGGTATCCATCGGCATAGCCGACCGGCAGAATGCCGATCACCGACTCGCGCTGCGTCACGAAGGTATGGCCATATCCGACACCGGTCCCTGCGGGGATGCGCTTCATCTGCATCAGCCGCGTCTTGAAGGTCATGATCGGCGTCAGGTCGACTTTCTCGCGGACCGCAAGCACGGGCGGCAACCCATAGATCGCGAGCCCCGGACGCACGAGATCGAAATGGGTGTCGGGACGCAGTACCAGCGCGGCCGAGTTGTCCGCATGCACCACGTCGGGACGCATGCCGGCCGTGGCGAGAGTCGCTAATGCATCAACGAACACTTCCACCTGTTTGTCGGTGACATCGCTGGTGGGATCGGCGGCGTTCGCGAACAGCGTGCATGCGCCTTCGAGCTTGAGCGAAGTGGCGGCGCGCAATTCCTCGATGGCGCGTGCGAGCTCCGACGGCAGGATGCCAAGGCGCGTCGCTCCGGTGTCAATTTTGAGATGGACCGGCACGTTTTGGCGGCCGAGTTCCTTCGCTGCGGCATTCAGCGGCGCGACGATAGAGACATCGAAGACAAATGGCGTGACCTCGAGCGCGAGGATCTCTTTCGCCTGCTCCGGAAAAAATCCACCGAGCAGATAGATGCGTGTCTTGATCCCGGCGTCGCGCAGCTCGCTTGCCTCGGAAATCGTGGCGACGCCGAAATGACCGCATCCTTCGGCGGCCAGCGTCTTCGCGATCGGCACCGCGCCGTGACCGTATGCATCCGCTTTGACGACCACCATCACGTCGGCGCGGCCGGCCGCCGCGCGCAGCGCATGATAGTTGCGGCGCAGCGCGCCCAAATCGATTTCAATAACGGTCGGCCGTTGCGAGCGAGCGGTCATCCTCTGGTGATTCCTACAAAATGATACTGCGGGAGAGCGACTCAGCTAACCATTCGAGTTGGGGACAGTCAATGAAACGCGCGCGCACCACCCTGTGGACAGGGTGGATAGATGAATTCGGCGGAATGGTTTTTTGACAGTGCGGCACTCCCGCGATATATATTGATCAGGCTGGGGGTGTGCCGCGAGGCACTGAGATCTCGCCATGACGAGAGACCCCTCGAACCTGATCCGGGTGATGCCGGCGTAGGGAAAGCCTGGATGACGGAGCGATCGCGGCCCCGTCCCAAGCCGCTTCCCCGGCGCCAGGAAGCGGCTTTCTAAATGCCCTCGCAAAAATCACAGCTCAAGACAAAAATCACGATCCAGCTCAATGGCGCGCCCTACGCCATCGAGGGCGATGCGCGGCTGACCTCGCTAATCGAGAAGCTCAAGATGAAGCCGACGCGTATTGCGGTCGAACTCAACCGCGAGGTCATACCTAAATCCAACTATGCGGAAGTCACGCTACGCGACGGCGATGAACTCGAACTCATAAACTTCGTCGGTGGCGGCTGACAGGAAAACCTATGCAAGACACACCGTTCAAGATCGGCAAGCAATCGTTCAAATCCCGGCTCATCGTCGGGACCGGCAAATACAAAGACTTCAATGAGACGCGCCTCGCGATCGAGGAGAGCGGCGCCGAGATCGTCACGGTCGCGGTGCGGCGCGTGAACATTACCGATCGCAAGAGCGAAAACCTGCTCGATTTCATCGATCCCAAACGCTGGCAGATTCTGCCCAACACCGCGGGATGCTACACGGCTGAAGAAGCGATCCGCACCTGCCGCCTCGCGCGCGAGGTCGGCGTCGGCGAGATGGTGAAGTTGGAGATCATCGGCGATCAAAAGACGCTCTTTCCCGATGTGCCCGCGACTATCGAGGCCGCGCGCATCCTCGTCAAGGAAGGCTTCACCGTGCTGCCCTACGTCACCGACGATCCGGTCGCATGCAAGCGGTTGGAGGAAATCGGCTGCGCCGCGGTGATGCCGCTGGCGGCACCGATCGGTTCGGGCCTCGGCATTCGCAATCCTTTCAACATCAAGATCATCATCGAGCAATCGAAAGTGCCGGTCATCGTCGATGCTGGGCGTCGGCACCGCATCCGATGCCGCGGTCGCGATGGAACTCGGATGCGACGGGGTGCTGATGAACACCGCCATCGCGGGTGCGAAGGATCCGATCGCGATGGCGCGCGCGATGAAGCTCGGCATCGAGGCGGGCCGCCTCGCATTCCTCGCGGGCCGCATCGACCGGAAGCTCTATGCAACCGCGTCGAGTCCGATCACCGGACTTATCGGATAGCGGCGAGGTGAGTATCGAGCATCCGCCGTTTTCGCTGTATCTGATCACCGATCGAAAGCTGGCGAAGGATGGGCTCGTTGCCGCATGCGAGGAAGTCG
Source organism: uncultured delta proteobacterium (assembly GCA_963761255.1). Lineage (GTDB taxonomy): Bacteria > Desulfobacterota > Binatia > Binatales > Binataceae > DATGKG01. The sequence continues at coordinate 646,916 of CAVXGH010000002.1, read as the reverse complement.
CTCGCGGCCGCGCGGATGTATCGCCGCGTCGTCGCGGTGCAGCTTCGCGAGAAGGACCTCACCGGGACGCGAACTGCTCGCCCTCGCGCGCGAGTTGCGCAAAATCTGCACCGCGCATGGCGCCCTGCTCCTCATCAACGATCGCATCGATGTTGCCATCGCGTGCGATGCCGATGGCGTCCATCTTCCGACGAATTCGTTTTCAGTCCGCGATGCGCGCAAACTGCTTGGTAAGTCGAAGCTCATCGGATGTCTCGACGCACTCGATTGCCGAGGTGGAAGCGGCGAATCGAGCCGGCGCGAACTTCGTCGTGTTCGGACCGGTCTACGATCCGATTTCCAAAAGCGCGAATGGTCCGCCCGCACGGCATCGATGCTCTCCGCGAGGCGTGCGAGCTGAGCGACATTCCAGTATATGCGCTGGGCGGCATTACACCGGATCGGATCGCGGAACTGAGCGATTGCGAGATTGCCGGCGTCGCCGCGATCGGGTCTGTTTTCGGGGCACCCTCGCCCGCCCACGCTACCCGACACTTGCTGCAAGCGATCTCCGATCATTTGCCGCTATAAACGGCGGTCCTTGCCGGACTCTTTCAAGAACCGCCGTATGCTTCGACTATCGAGCGGGTTGCGGCTCGCTCGTCGCAACACTCGTTTCGGTCATGGTCGAACTCATTCGAGCAGGCTGCGCAGGATTAATCACATCCGCACTATATGAGATGGTTGCGGGGCACCATTGCCAAATACCCAGCGTCAGAATCTCGGTCAGTGAGGCTGGGATGCAGTCGGTCTTGTCGAGGGTGACGTCGCGGTTGACCAGCCGCGTCGGCTGGCCGCATCGATTCAGATAGTCCTCGGGCTCGACTGGATGCAAATCGGCATGCGGCGACAGAAAAGCCACGATCGGGATCGGCACCACAGCGATCGATGAATCATCGACGTTTTCGGAACCTTGACAATGAGCCACGACATTGGGTGGGGCAGTCGGGCTGTCGTGAACGACCGAATAGGTACATCCCGGCGCCATGGTAAGAGCAGCAAGAGCGAGAGGAACCAAAAATCGGGAGCGGTTGGGAAGTCGCATGATTGATACCTCGAGGGATGAGAGCGACGCGGTTTCAAAATCCGGTCGCCGATAACGATCAGACGTTGCGCGATCGCGCAACCATTACTAAAAGTTTCAACCCCTCGCCGCGTCAGCGCAATATGATCCTGCGTTGACGCGATGGAAAAGCGCATCGGAGCGAGTAGCTGAAGTTTTTTTTAAGTCACTGGCTACAGGTTCCCGCTTAAGTGCGCGCTCGCGAAGAAGAATTCGATATCGTCTGATGAAAGCGGGATTGCGTGCTTATGCGAATGCTAGTCGGGAGTCTGCGCGACGGGCGGCTTGTACCATCTCTTGATGACATCCAGGTTGTGAAGGCAGACAAATTGTGAAATACACTTCGCATGGAGGGCGCGCGCAAGACGATTCTCGAAATGATGGGCGAGGCACTTCGCGAGATGGCGGTTCTAGTCGTTGTCTTAGCTCCCCTGGATCGGTGGGTAGAGCATCGCCCGTACACACCAACTGACTCTTGGGAGACATTCGGAATAAGTGGTATCGTGTTCGTATTCGGCGTTATCCTGGAGAGAAGGCGCAAAATCTAAAACTCATGCTGCACGAACTCGAACCATATCTGCCTGAACTCACGCCATTGATGTTCGGGGTCGCCTTGTTCTTGATTGGCTTGCTGTTGCTTCCGGGAGAGCGCGCCGCGAGCAAAGCTCAGAAAGAACAACGGGACGCTGAAAATCGGCGCACCGCCGCGTAAGCAGCTTCTCAGCCTTCAAACCTCGACACTGTCACTCGAACTCCACCTCGCGCCCGATTTGCGAAGACACGGCTTCCGCGAGACGCGGATACAATTCGTGGCCGTCCTTGTCGTCGACCCAGGTGTCGCGCGAGGAGTCGTAGTTGTAATGATATCCGTGTGAACCGGCTGCCAGCCAAATCTGCTTAGTCGCGGATTGCCGGCTGAGGATGAACTTCGCGCCATCGGGAAATTCCAGCGTCACCGAGCCATCAGAGGTCGCGTAGTCAACCTCATCGGGATCGAAATCCTCGAGCCACTTCGCGACCCGCCCGAGGCAGGCATCCGACTTCGCCACAAATTCCCTGTCATCCATGGCGACGATTCTAACAGATCATCGCGAATACATTTGCTTCCTACATCTGCAGCCGATTGATGCCGTCGAAGGCGGCGTTCTTATAGCATTCCGCGAGCGTCGGATAGTTGAAGACCGTGTCGACGAAATAATCGACCTTGCCGTTGAGCGAAAGCACCGCCTGCCCGATGTGCACCAGCTCCACCGCGCCCTCGCCGATGATGTGGACGCCGAGCAGCTCGCGCGTGTTGCGCTCGAACAGCAGCTTCAGCATTCCGGTGGTGTCGCCGACGATCTGCCCGCGCGCGATCTCGCGATACTGCGCCTTGCCGACCTCGTAGGGCACGCCCTTGTCGGTCAACTCTTCCTCGTTCTGCCCGACGAAGGAAATTTCCGGAATCGTATAGATGCCGTAGGGAAACAGCTCGGGCGCATGCTTCGCCTCGACGCCGAATGCGTGACAGGTCGCGATGCGGCCCTGCTCGCGCGAGGTCGACGCGAGGCTGGGAAATCCGATGACGTCGCCGGCCGCGTAAATGTTGGGGACCTCGGACTGGTAGACCTCGTTCACCTTGATGCGTCCCGCGATCGTCGGTCTTCACGCCGGCTCGCCTCGAGATTCAGTCGCGAGGTCGCGCCCGAGCGCCCGATGCTGCGCAAAACCTTGTCGGCGATAATCTGCTTGCCGCTGACCAGATTGATCTTCACGCGCGGACGATTGCTGCCGTCGTCGATCAGCTCGACGCGATCGACTTCCTCGCCCAAGCGCATCGTGACGCGCCGCTCGCGCAAGATGGTACGTCAACGCCTCGATGATTTCGGCGTCGACGAAGGGCAGCAGCCGCGGGTGTCTTCTCGATGATCGTCACGCTGCACGCCCAGCGCCGCAAAGATGCTCGCATACTCGCATCCGATGACGCCGGCGCCGATCACCGCCAGCGAGCCGGGAAGATCCTTGAGCTGCAGGATGTCGTCGCTGGAGAAAACGCAATTGCCATCCAGCGGCATGCGCGGATCGCGCGCCGCTTCGGTGCCGACCGCGATCACGATCTTGTCGGTGGTGATGATTCGTTCGCCGGAATGTTCCTGGAACAGCAGCGCAACGTATGCGGATCGATGAAGGATGCTTCCGCATGCTCCAATTCAACGCCGTTGCGCAGCAGCTGATGGCGGGTGACATCGACTTCGTGGCGCACCACCGGCTCGACCCGAAACAGCAGATCGGCCAGCGTGATCTTTTCCTTCACCTTGTAGGATTCGCCGTAGAGCGAATGCTCGCGATAGCCGGACAGATAGAGCACCGCCTCGCGCATGGTTTTGCTCGGGATGGTGCCGATGTTCATGCATACGCCGCCGACGATGGCTTTGCGTTCGACCACCAGCACGCGTTTGCGCAATTTGGCGGCCTGAATCGCGGCCGAATGCCCTGCCGGTCCGGAACCGATAACCACCAGGTCGTACTCGATATTGCGCCATCGAAACCTCCGTCGGCGCATACTAATTGCTCCGCCAGACGAGTAGCTAAGCATCCAAATGTGACGGGAATGTTTCGGAATCTTACTCTTAGCGTGAGGCCTTGAGTCAAATCGTCACTGCGGCGTCACACTCCCGCAACATTGATTCGCTCTAATGGGCGCGTGATGCGCGGCGACCGCGCGTCCGAAAGTCTCGCCCAGCGGGAGGGTTCGATGAAGATTGCCACGGGGATTTCCTTGTCCATTGCGCTGTTGCTGTGCGCCTCGCTCGGCGTGCGATCGCGGGATCGCGGCGGCGTCGCGCAGGCGGCCGATAACATCACGTTGCAAGGGACGGGTGCGACATTTCCGGCGCCGCTCTATCAAAAATGGTTCGCCGAATACAACAAGTTGCATCCGGAAGTACAGATCAACTATCAGGCGCTCGGCAGCGGCGCCGGCGTGAAGCAATTTCAGCAAGGCCTGGTGAACTTCGGCGCCAGCGATGCCGCGATGACCGACGAGGAAATGAAGAAGGTCAAAGATGGCGTCGTGCTGCTGCCGATGACGGCCGGCAGCATCGTGCTGTCCTACAACTTGCCCGACGTGACAGCGAATTAAACTTTCGCGCGAGGCCTACGTCGGCATCTTCCTCGGCAAAATCAAGCAGTGGGACGATCCGGTCATCGCCAAAGCCAATCCCGGCGCGAAACTTCCCAGCACTCCGATCACTGTTGTCACCCGCTCCGATGGCAGCGGCACCACCTTCGTCTTCACCACTCATCTGTCCGCGATCAGCCCCGAATGGAAGGCTGGCCCGGGCGCGGGCAAGTCAGTGAATTTTCCGGTCGGCGTCGCGGGCAAAGGTAATCCCGGCGTTACCGCGCTCATCAAGCAGACGCCCGGCGCGATTGGCTATGTCGAATACGGATACGCGCATGCAAACCGGCATGCCGATGGCGGTGCTGGAAAATCATGACGGCAAATACGTGAAGGCTGATCTCGCAAGCGGCAAGAACTCGCTCGCGACGGTAGAACTGCCCGACGATTTGCGCGCCTGGATTCCCGATCCGCAGCGGCGCCGACGCGTATCCGATCGTCACTTACACCTGGCTGCTTTGCTACAAAAAGTATGACGATCCCAAGATCGCCGCAGACCATCAAATCGGTGGTGCAGTACGGCCTGACCGATGGACAAAAGGACAGCGTCGCGCTCGGCTACATTCCGCTGCCATCCAATGTGGTGACAGTCGTGACCAAGGCCGCTCGATCAGATTTCATGAGCGCGACCTGAAGCTGGAAGTGGCTCAACGAACTACCGCCGCGGCGCTCCGGCAGCGAAATGACGATGCCATCGGCGGATGAGATCTCGCAGCCGCCCTCGACCCTCGACATCATCAGCGATCGCGCGTTCCGCCGCTCGACGCTGGATCATCGCGTGGTTCGTGGTCGCGCTGATGTTCTGGCTGGTGCTTCTCGATCGGCAACCAGGCGTTGCCTGCGGTGCGCGCCTATGGGTTCAGCTTCCTCACCGGCAGCACCTGGGACGTCAACAAGGCAGTAGTTCGGCATTCTGCCCGCCATCACCGGCACGATGTACAGTTCGGTGCTCGGCCTCGATCATCGGCACCGCTGTTCGGTCTCGCGATCGCGATTTTCTGAGCGAGGGTTTTCTCTCGTCGGGACTCCAGGCGGTCCTCAGTGCTCGTGCACCTCGATGACAAGCGGCCATGGGCCTCGCTTCCCGATCGCCTCGAAGATTTACTGAAAGTCACCGTCGAACTGCTCGCCGCGAGTCCCAAGCGTCGTCTACGGGCTTTGGGGAATCTTCGTCATCATTCCGCTGGTGCGACCATGGGCCGACTGGCTGCATCGGCCATCTCGGATGGATTCCATTCTTTGGAACCCCGCTGAGCGGCCCGGGCTTGATGCCTGCTTCGATCGTTCTCGCGATCATGGTGCTGCCGACGATTTCCGCGATCTCGCGCGATGCGCTGGTCGCGGTGCCGCCCAAGATGCGCGAGGCCGCATTCGGCATGGGCGCGACGCGATGGGAAGCGATCCTCGCTGATCTTCATTCCCACCGCGGCGACCGGAATCTTCGGCGCCGTGATCCTCGGATTTGGACGCGCGCTCGGCGAGACGATGGCGCTCGCGATGCTCGCGGGCAACGCCAACGTCATTAGCTGGTCGCTGTTTCTCGCCGGCCAATACGCTGGCCGCGCTGCTCGCGAATCATTTCCCCGAAGCCGATGCCGTCGAGGTCGGCGCGCTGATGTATGCCGCGCTGGTGCTGCTCGCGATCACACTGGTGGTCAATGTGGTCGGAACGCTGATTCTCGAGCGCGCCGACGCGAGCCTCAAAGGACTACGCTGATGGCCGACCAGCTGAACAACCCGACTCCGGCACCGGTCAGACCGATGCTCTCAATGCCGGCGGACACTGAGCGACCTCGAATGGTCGCTGCGCCAACCGCGTTCGCTATTCAGCTTTGCGATGAGCATGCTGACCGGCGCCGCAACCATCGCGGCACTGCTGCCGCTCTTTTCGGTGCTCTATCTGCTGGTGAAAAAAGGTATCGCGGGACTGACCCTGACCGCCTTCACCGACCCTCCCGCCCGCGGCGATGAGCACCGGGAGGCGGCTTCGGCAATGCGATGGTCGGAACCTTTGTTATTGTCGCGATCGCAACGCTTGATCAGCGTTGCCATTCGGACTCTTCGCCGCGATCTACATCACCGAGTTCGGTCCCTGACACGCAAACCGCCAAAGCGGTCCGCTTCGCGGCCAAAGTATCTGACCGGACTTCCCTCGATTCTCGCCGGCGTATTCGCATTCGCAGTCGTGGTGGTCGTGACCGGAGGATTCTCTGCGCCGGCCGGCGGCGTCGCGCTGGCGCTGCTGATGGTGCCAACCATCCTGCTGACCGCCGAGGAAGCCATCAAACGCGTACCTGCGCGGATGCGCGAAGCGGCGGTCGGGATGGGCGCGACGCAGACCCAGGTGGTGGCCCGAGTGGTGGTTCCGACGGCCTTGCCGGGCATCCTGACAGGTATCATGCTGGCCATCGCTCGCGCCGCGGGCGAAACGGCCCCCCTACTATTCACCTCACTTTTCAGCGACTTCTGGATGAGCCGAACCACGCCCAATTTTCTGCCCAAGACCATGGCCGACCTGATGAAACCGACCGCGTCGCTGGCGGTGATGATCTACAACTTCTCGGGATCGCCATTCGACAATCAGATCGCGATGGCGTGGTCGGCCGCCCTCGCGCTGGTTGCGATCGTTCTATTGACCAATATTGCGGGGCAAGCCCTGGCCAAACGTACTTCCAGTATCAGATGAGGAAATCCTGAATGTCTCGACCAATCGCAGAATCAAACCAATGGCGCCGTCGAACGCCGTACCGACGACACCCTGATCGATTGCAAGATCGAGGACCTACATTACGGCAAGTTCAAGGCAGTTCGGGACATCGCGCTGAAGATCAAAAAAGGCACCATCACCGCGTTCATCGGGCCCTCCGGATGCGGCAAGAGCACGGCGCTGCGATGCCTCAATCGGATGAACGATCTGGTGCGCGGTTTTCATTTCCGCGGCCACGTGATCTTTCGCGGCCAGGACATCTACAAGCCCGGCGTCGATCCGGTTGCGGTTCGCCGCCACATCGGGATGGTTTTTCAGCAGCCCAATCCGTTCGCGATGAGTATCTATCGCAACGTTGCATTCGGCCTGCGCCTCAATCGCTACAAGGGCGCGGTCGGCGACAAAGTCGAGCAGGCGCTGCGTCAGGCCGCGCTGTGGGATGAGGTGAAGGACAAGCTTCATTCGAGCGGCCTTGCGCTGTCGGGCGGACAGCAGCAGCGGCTATGCATCGCGCGCGCGATCGCGACCGAGCCTGCGGTGCTGCTGATGGACGAGCCGTGCTCGGCGCTCGATCCGGTGGCGACGCATAAGATCGAAGAGCTGATGAAGGAGCTGAAGAAGAAGTACACCATCGCGATCGTGACGCATAATTTGCAGCAGGCGAAGCGCGTTGCCGACATGACGGCATTTCTCTATGTCGATACCACTCAGGGAGGACGCACCGGATATCAGGTCGAGTATGGACCGACCGATGCGATGTTCGAGAATCCGAAGGAGAAGCACACGCAAGGACTATCTGAGCGGCGAGTTCAGTTGAACTAGGCTTCGATTTCTTTCCGCGCGTTTATTCGATCAGGAGAGGAATGCGATGATACTTTTTGCCAGATAACCGAAGAACCTCCTACTTCAAAATGCCCCTTCTTCCGCAGCTCCTCGTCTCGATAGCGCCGGAACAAGATATTCCATTCGTCGCTGCCCTCGACGATGTTGCGCTTCTGCGATGTGATCTTGCGCCGCGCCGCCTGATCGATCTCGTCGCCCTTGTCATTCCATTGCGCGATGAGTTCGCGCGCCTGGCGCAGCGCGAGCGGAAAGTTTGCGATTTCGGCGAGCCCTTCGTCGCGGATCTGCGTGAGCGATTCGCGCGCGAGGTAGAGAATTCTTTCTTCCGACAACTTCATAGACGATTCCTGCTCGCGGCTTAAAGCACGAAGCCTTTCTTCTCGGCCAGCTTCTGGCGGGTCAGATTGCGCAAGCGGGTCACATCCAAGCCGGGATTCTTGCGCGCCAGGTCTTCCGCGGTGCGATCGGCTTCCTCATCGATCTTCGCCTCGGTCTCGAAATTCGCCGACAAGAACTCGACCACCAGGGCGATGATGTCCTTCGGGTCGCCCTTGGGCTTGATGATGCCCTTGGCGATCAGCCCGCTGACGAGGAAAGCCGCGAGCGAATCGATTTGTACTTCTCGCAAGCATGACTACCTATAGGTTGGCTATAGATCAGCTACTGATTCGGACCCTTGGGTTTCTGTTTCTCTTCCAGCTCTTTGCAGTACTGGTCGGTCTTCTCTTTGATCGCCGCGTAGAACTGCTTGATATGCCCCATGTTGGCACCGAAGTCGCCGGGGAAAAAGCCCGCCAGCGATCCCGATTGCGGCTCTCCGCTTTTCGATTGCGAGCATATCTCGACATCGCTCTTGGGGGTAACCAGCGATCCGTACATCATCCTCGAGTCCAAGCACTTGCGTAGTGTAAACGCAGTTCAATACCCCAGTACGCTGATCGATGCCAATCAGTTTCCATCCCTTCAGTTCGGCGATGGTCTGCTGAACCATTTCGAGCAGCTTGGCGCGCCCGACCGCAATCGGCGTGTCGACCCGGACAGATGTAGTTGCGCGTCATCAGCTCGTCGTAGAGGTTCGCGTTGATTTCGTCGGGAGAAGGCGTCGGCGTGGCGGTCGGCTGCGCGTTGACTTCCAAGGTGGACTGCCCCGAGGGCGCCGGCGACGGCACCACCGCGGCCTCCTCCTTCTTTTTCAGCTTCGCGCGCGCGGCTTCCTCTTTGGCGCGTTGCTCGAGGGCGGGCTTGTCGATCGCGCAGGGAGCTTCGCCATAACCCTTGTCGCTGGTCGCGGCCGAATCTTCGGTGAGGAACTTCACCGCACGCTGTTTCCATCCGGGACTATCGAAGATGGTTTCGTTGTTCATCAGCATCGGCGGTGCCGGCAAACGCCAGGAAAATCACCACGATGAGGAATGCGAAGCGAATCAGTCCGCGAAAGCATGCTGCGAAAAAACGGGACGAAAATAATCAGCGCAAAGAAGACGACTACGATAATCAGAAGGATCGCGAGGGCCATGATTTACTCGTGCTGGTTGTGATTTCGACCAGAGAGTCGCAGTGACCTGTAGCAGACCGCGATGATTTTACAAATACACGACGGCTCAAGCGGTCGCAGCGGCGCGGCGGACGGTTGAGTCCGCGATCTTGAGTGGAATTACACGTACATTGAAAATGAGAATGATTCTCATTTACAACCCTCCTTCATTTTGCTATCTTCTCTTTCTACTTGACGATTAACTCCAGCTCAGGAGGATGCGCTCAGTGTACGTATGTATCTGTAACGGCTTCACCGATGGCCAGGTTCGCGCGGTATGCGAAAAGCGTCAAGGCCGCCTCTCCGACGTCTACAGAGCGCTCGGATGCGCGCCGAAATGTGGCAAATGCGTCCCGCTGGTTAAGGAACTATCTCGCGCCGAAACCACCGTCGCCAGTATTCTCCGAGGCCGCGGCATAGTCCGTACGCATCGGTCGCTTGGAGGCCGTGACCGCCCTTTCCTCCTCGAATCAGTCTGAAAATCGAGATCGCTTGCGGCGCATTGATTGACCGCAGGCTCGCCCCTAAATCATCGTAACTTGAATTCCGGATCGCACATCGTCCTGAAAGCCACTGCTTGCCCGAATGCCGAAACCATACGCGGAGCAACTACCATGAAAGGTGATCCCGGAGTCATCCAGCGTCTCAACGCGATCCTGAAAAACGAACTGACCGCGATCAATCAGTACTTCCTCCACGCTCGGATGCTGGGGAACTGGGGCGTGACCAAGCTGGAGAGCTACGAGCATCATGAATCGATCGATGAGATGAAGCATGCCGACATGCTCATCAAGCGGGTGCTGTTTCTGGAGGGTCTGCCCAATCTGCAGGACCTCGGCAAGCTGATGATCGGCGAGAACGTCAAGGAGATCCTCGAGAGCGATCTGAAGCTGGAGCACGCGGGCCTGGTCGATCTTGCGCGATGCGATCGCCTACTGCGAAGGGGTGCGGGATTTCGTCTCGCGCGAGTTGCTGGCGGACATCATGAAGGCGGAAGAGGAGCAGCATCGATTTCATCGAAACGCAACTCGGGCTGATTCCGAAAATCGGCCTGGAAAACTACATCCAGTTGCAATCCGGCAGCGCCGAAAGTTCCGAATAACCGCGCCCCGAATTTGCGAGTTGACTCTTTCAACTGCTCTGCCTATCGTCCCCGACTAACCGATCGTTCAAGAGAGGAGGCACGCCCATGAATCGCAACTTTGAATTCAAACAACTGCTGCGCGCGTATCGCGGCGGAATCATCGACGAAGCGACCTTCGAATCCGAGGTGAAGGCGCTCGAAAACGGCAGCCCTGGCACCAACGGCCATCGCGGTTTCGCCGCCTTCGGCAAGACCTACGGCTCCGAGAAGGAAGCGGTGCTGGAGTTCCTCGATCGCGCCCGCGCGGGCGAGGCCGGCGGCGCCGAGGCTTTCAACGGATGGGTCAAGACCTGCAAGACCGAATGCATCTTCATGGGTATCCAGATGATCGCCGAGCGCGAAGCGTATCATTCGCGCATCTTCGCCAAGCGCCTTGCCGACCTCGGCGGAATGCAGCAAGCCGGCGCTACCGAGCAGGGACGCAAGCTGACCGAGGCGTTGTCGAGCGACCTGGCCGACAACAAGAAGTTCCTGTACATCACCACCAACTTCGGCAAGCCCGGAGAAGCGCTCGCGCCGATCAAGGCCTTCGGCGAGAGCCTGCGCGACGACATGATGACTAAGGAAGCGATCCGTCTCTTCGCGGAAGACGAGCTGTCGAGCGCAACCTGGCTCTGGGACACCTGCGCGGCATTGAATTCCGACAGCGCGAAACCCGGCGCATCGGCATCAGCATAACGACTCCACAGCGCATTCGATTTGAAAACGGCGAGGGACTTCGCGTCCCTCGCCGTTTTCTTTCGCGTCCACAAATCGTCAGCATCGAAGCCTTCATACTGATTTTGCGATTTGCTAGGTTGCTGCGATGGCCGTTTCCCACGCGAATGCTCGTATTCCGTTGCTCGATCCGCGCTCGCTAATCGCGCTGGTCTTCATCGCTACCGGATGTGCTCGTACCGTTTCGGCCACGTTTCCCGGAGCCTATCCGCCGCCGGCCGTGCATCAGGCCGCAATTAAAGTTGGGCTCGCTCCTGTCGCCGATTCGCGATCGGATGAGAGCGCCGGATGGCCAAATAGTAATGTTACCATATTTGCCGGACCGGCCTTTCCGGAGTACGTGGAGCACAAGTTCCGCGGCCAGTTGGTTGAAGAAGGCTACGCGCCGATCGACGTCAAGGATCCGACCGACACCGACAACACCGGCGCTGCCGGAGCGAAAACAATTCTTGTCACCGTACAGTCAACCGATGTTGGCGGTACGGGAACTATCATGCCTCATGCCATCGCATCGACAGACATCGCTGTACAGGTATTCGCGCCGGCGAGTCACACGATAGTCTTCGCGCAGAGTTACAAAGGAATACATCGCGAGAACGGCAAAGCAGGCGAACTACTGGCCGCTGCGGCCGATTGGGCGATCGACGAGGCATTCGCCGACAAAGCATTTCTGGCAGCGCTACGATGAAGCACTCCATACGCATCAAAGAGGCCCTATCGTTGGCGCTCGCCGTAAGCATCTTCGGATGCGCCACCGCCGTGAATGGAAGAACCCAGCCGGTCAGCTTTTCGAGTGATCCGCCGGGCGCTGCGGTCTTCGTTGACGGAGTGAAAGTCGGCGCCACTCCTGCCACATTAAACTTGACGCGTGGTGACATCCATTCGGTCCGGATCGAAAAGCCCGGTTACGTTCCCTACGAGATGACCACGGTGGCCGTCGAAAACAACTGGTCGCTGGCCGATGCAGTAGTGCCGGAACTCGGACTTCCGGAGCTGTTGGGCGATCACAGTCTCGGGGGTATGTACGACATCCGACCGGCGGAGGTATCCGCTCGGTTGCTCTTGGCTCCTGTCAACTCTATGGCGCGAACAGATGTGAATCAGTCCCCTGCGGCCAAGGATAATTCGCATGCCGCGCCCGCCTCGAAGGCTGACCCATAGCGCGCGCCGATTCAGATCAAGCGGGTACCAAACAAAAAGGCGCGGTCTGCGATGCAGGCCGCGCCTCCGTTATCTCTTGTGGGAAAACTCTATGCCGGGGCGGCCGCGAAGCCTCCGTCGCTGTCGCCGCGCAGGATCGCACCGAAGCGCCGGCCGCCGAGGTAGAAGCGCAATGCCTCATCGTCGGTGACCGCCGCGCGGCGCACGTCGCGCCGGCGAATCTGCCATACGCCGCCGACCATCGGATGGCGTCCCTGCCGGTAGCTGAAGAAGTAGTAGCAGAACTGCAGCAGGGTTGACCTCCGCGATTCCGCACTGAGGTTGCTCCCGCCGCATACTGTGAAAAGCTCGCGGATCGCTGCGCCGAGGCTGTAAAAGCCGGTGAACGCATCACGATAGGCCTGCATCCACTGGCGGGTGTCGAGGCGCGGATGACGCAGGGTCACGTGCTGCGAATCGAGCTGGTTGAAGTCCCAATCGATGATGTCGCCTTCCTTCGCATAACGGACCTGATCCTCGGTCCCGGGCAGCGGCGTCATGATGAAGTACGACACGATATCGAAGCCGATCTTGCGCAGGGTCTGCGCCGCGACGCGGCCGCAATCGGGGCCATCGAAGGGGAAGCCGAGCATATAGCCCGCATGCACCGATACTCCGACCTTGTGCCAGTTATCGACCACGCGCTGATACTTGCCGATGACGCGCGAGCGCGCTTCTTCGATCTTCATCTTATGCTGGCGGTCATCGGTGTTCTGATACTTGGTCGCGAAGTTCAGATTATCGGGATTGAGCGATTCGATGCCGACGAAGGCCTGGTAGCATCCCGCGGCCGCCGCCAGCTCGACGAAGCGTTTGCTCCGGCGATGCTTCGCGGTTTCGGTCTCACCGTCGGCGATATTTGCATAGCACGACGCGTTGACGTCGACCTGCATCATGAACGACAGCTTCGGGAATTCTTTTTTGACCTCGATGAGGCCAGTGAGAATTTCTTCCCATCGCGGTGAACGGAAGAAATCGTCGTCGACCAGGAACAGCGACGTGATGTTGTGGAACCGGCACGCGTCGCGCACCCATTCGACCACCGCGTTGGGCTCGCGCGAGCGCATAGTGCGGCCCATCACATTTTTGACGCTGCAGTACGAGCAGGTGAAGGGGCATCCGCGCGAGGTGTCCAGCGGCGTCATTTGGGTATTGAAGAAGCGCGTGAGATAACGATCATCGAGAGTCGGCAGCTTCGCCTCGGTGATGATCGGAACGATGATATCGTCCTGGCCGGTCTTGGCGCGGATTCCCTCGGTCACCGAATATTGCGGCTTGAGCTCGCCTTTGAGGAGATCTTCGAGGATGAAGCCCCAGGTATTTTCCGCCTCGCCGACGATGGTGGTCACTCCCACCGAATTGAGAAACTTGCACGATTCCGGATACCCGCTGACGTGAAAACCACCCATCATGGTGGTCATGCCCTCGGCGACGAACTGGAGCGCTAGGTCGCGGCCGCGCGGATATTGATTCGATTGCACGCCTGACAGCCCAATCAGCAGCTCGACGCCGTCTTCATGGGCCTTTTCCTTGATTGCTTGAATAGTCTCAGGGCTGATGACGCCGTCGCAAATCTCGTCCCAGATGATGGTTTCGAGGTGGACGTTGCGCTTGCCCGAAAAATGCCGATTGAACTCGTCATTGAGGGCCGCCAGCACATTGAGGGTGTTGTTAGGCTGAACCCCATAGCGGAACACCGAAACGTACCCGTCATCGTCATATTTCGACGGTTTTATGAAGTAAACCCGGATGATTCGGACGGTTTCGGGATTCAGCGAGCCTTTGCGCATCGCGGCCGCATCCGCGGTGAGCTGGAGAATGTTGGCGGGCTTATCCCCACCATAGCGATGACGCCCGATGATGATGTACAAAACGGTCGCGGCAAACGCCAGGAAGGCGACTATACACGTAAGTAGGACCACTAGGACCATCAAGTTTTTCCTCTAGTTATGCACCCAACCGCACGCACTCGGCCTCGACGGATAATCTCAAACTGGCGACCAGAAGAATAGAGATCTAACCGACCGGTCAGAGTTACCTAAAGCAGACCCGCAATGTCAACCATTCTCCACGCGATTCGCCACAGACTCAATCCCCTGGCCGACCGTTGAGCAATGAATCTTTCATGATGCCCCGGTTAACTACCTCACCGAGGGCGAACCCGAGCACGGCGGGTTCCGCGACGGGTCGATGGTGCGGGTAAAACAGACATGGCCCGCCTCATGATTCCACGCCGAATTGTAGCCGCCGTCGCTTTCCGGAACCCACACATAGACGGTACGACGAACATCGTTATCCTTCAATGCGAAGTCGGCGCAAAGATCGAAGGTGGTGGCGCCGGTCGCGCGATACTCATAGGGCTGATGAGTTTCCGGGTCCGACGGCGTCGCGAAGCCGGCCAGATCATCGTTGAGATCATCGATGGAGCGCGGCAGGTTGCGTTTTTGTTGCCAGTAGTTGACCAACTTCGTTTGGATGTCCGCGAGGTTCTCGATTCGTCTGGCATCGAGGCGCTCCAAGCGGGCATGCGTGGGTGATCCGGCGACCTCAAAGCCCGCAATTGCCACCCCCACCGCCATTAGGCAGCTCGCGTACCCAAAAAGGCGCGCTGCCGGCGCGAAGCCGCTCGCTCGATGCCGAAGTAGATACAAGTAGAATCCGAAGACTGCCGCAGCCACCAATCCGATCGCGACTACTTTGAGGATGACCCGCGAAGTAAGCTCTCCCGTCAAAAAGTAATACACGACGTAGGATAGATCCCCGAGCGCAAACAGCCCCGCGAGGAACAGGGTCAGGTAGATGGGGCAGGTGCGCAGCCATCTCCCTCGCTTTTCCGGGTTCCCGGCGAGGTCAACCTCGATGCTGCGCCACGCCCACACATAGGCGGGAAAAAAGATGATCAGCACCGCCAGCGCCGAGCGGATACTGTCGCGGAGGTCGAGCGGACGATCCGCCGGGTCGGGCAGCCGGAGGTCAATGAACGAGAACAGCAGCGACAGCACCGACCACATCGCCGCGTACAGCGCGATCACCGCCAGCAGGTTGATGAAGACGTCCCATGGCGACGCCTTTGACTGCTCGTCGGTCACCTCCGGACCACTCCCTTCGCTCAAGCCGGCGGCGGCCGCCTAATGATACATCTCGACCAGGTTGATGAGCCCGAGGTCGCGGTAGCGCTCGACGAGGTAGCCCTTGATCTCCTGCACGCTGCCCATCTGGAGGACCTCGCGCGCGACCTGGCGAGCGGTCTGATAATCGACCTCGCGCAGCGCCTTGCGCACCACCGGGATGAAAAGCGGGCTCAGGCTGAGCTCGTCGAAGCCAATGCCGACCAGCAGCAGCGTCGCGAGCGGGTCGGAGGCCATCTCGCCGCAGATGCCGACTTCTTTGTCGGCGGCGCGGGCCACATTGACGACCTCGGAGATGGCCGAGATGACCGCAGGATGAAATGCCTCATAGAGGTGCGCAACTTTCGGATTGTTGCGGTCGGCGGCGAGCAGGTACTGAATCAGGTCATTAGTACCGATCGAGAAAAAGTCGACCATCGGCGCCAGGCGCGGCGCCAGCCACACCGCCGATGGCACCTCGACCATTATTCCCACCGGCACATGCGGATTGTGATCGAGGCCTTCGTTGTAGAGTTCCGCCTGCGCTTCCGCGAGCAGTTCCTTCGCGCGCCGTAACTCCTCGAGGCTCGAAATCATCGGGAACATGATGCGCACGTTGAAGCGGGTGGCGGCGCGCAAGATGGCGCGCAACTGAACCTTGAACAGCCCCGACATTTCCAGCGAGATGCGAATCGAGCGCCAGCCTAAGAAAGGATTCTCCTCCCGCGGCACGCGCATGTAGGGCGGATATTTGTCGGCGCCGATGTCGAGAGTGCGGATCGTCACCGGGCGCTGGCCGAACGCCTGCAACATCCGATTGTAGAGCGCGATTTGTTGATCCTCGTCGGGAAAATCCTCGTAGGTCAGGAAGGAAAACTCGGAGCGCAGCAGCCCGATACCCTCGGCGCCGTACTGCAGCGCGAGCGGCATGTCGTTGTAGAGCGCGATGTTCGCGTACAGCCGCACGCGATGGCCGTCGCGCGTCGCCGCCGGTTCGTCCGCATCCTCCATCAGCTCGCGCTTGAAATTTTCGTAGCGCTTGGTCAGCGCCGTGTAATCTTTTTCGACGTCGGACGTCGGATTGACGTAGACGATGCCGGAGTTTCCATCCAGCACCAGCGTGTCGTTTTCCACCACCGATTCCATCAGATGCTCGACGCCGACCACCGTGGGTATTTCGAATGAGCGCGCGAGGATCGCGGCATGAGACGTCACGCCGCCCGACTGCAGCGCGATGCCGACCAGGTTCTCATGCGAGACCAGCGTGAGCTGCGAAAGCGTCAGCTCCTCGGCCACGATGATGGTGGGCTTTACGAAGGGACCCTTGCCGCCCTCCTGGCGCAGATGGCGCAGCACGCGATGGCCCACGTCGCGGAAATCGGTGGCGCGCTCGCGCAGGTAGCCGTCAGCGAGATTCAGCATCTGTGCCGATAACTCATCGATAACGCGGAACAGCGCGCTCTCGGCGGCAAATCCCTGCTCGACGGTTTCGCGCACGCGCCCCACGAACTCCTCGTCTTCCAGGATCATGCGATGGCCGTCGAAAATCTTCAGATCGGAGTCGGCCATCATCGGCGCCATGCGCGCCTTGAGCGCGCCGAGCTCCGTGAGCGCTCGCGCGAGCAGCCTCTTCGAGGCGCTTCTGCTCGGCCTTCATGTCGGTCGCGCGCAGGTTCCGATCAATGGTGCTCATGAAAGTGCCGACCACGTGCGCCACGCCCATCGCGAATCCCGGCGCGGCCGGTAATCCGACCAGGCGCGGACGGCGAATCTTGACCGGCGCGGCGACCCGAGTCTTGCCGCCCACCTTCTCGTAATCCTTGAGCTGGCGGTTGGCTTCGATCATCCGGCGCCGATATTCCTCGCGCTCCTTTTCCTTAGTCGCGAGGGTTTCGCGCAGGCGAAAATGCGAGAGAATCTGCGCGACCTGGTTGGCCGCGGTCTTCAGCAGACGCGCTTCACTCTTGGTGAACTTGCGCCGCGTGAGCGTCTGCACCACCAGCACGCCGATCGGCTTGTTGCGCCCGTCCTGCACCGGCACGCCGAGGAAAGTGTGATAGCGCTCCTCGCCGGTCTCGGGGAAATATTTGTAGCGCGGATGACTTATCGCATCGGTAACGCCGACCGCCTCGCCCTTCTCGATGACCATGCCGACGAGGCCTTCGTTGGTGCGCATCGAGACTTTGCCGACCGAGTCGCGATCGAGACCGATAGTGGCGCGCAAGACCAGCCGCTCGCGCTGCGGATCGAAGAGGTAGAGCGAGCAGACCTCGACCTCCATCCCCTCGGCGATGGCGGCGACGATCTTATCGAGGGTCTCGCGCAGGTCGGCGGCGGCCTCGCCACTGATCGCGGAGATATTCTCGATCAGAGCGAATTGGTCGCGATTGGCACCCATGGTTGATTTTTTGATGTGTCGCTTAAAAGTTGCGAGTGAAGTTTATCGCATGCGTTCGGGCTTAAACAACCGATGGCGTCGCCAACGCCAAAGAATTAGAAATTGCAGCGAGGTCCTCACATGAAGCAGCTCATCACCGATGCGCATCCGATCTTGCCCTCGATGGACTATGACGAGACCATCGCCTTCTATGAGAAGCTCGGTTTCGCGATCGGCATGCGCCAGGAGGGCTACCTCATCATGCGCCGCGACGGTATCGAGCTGCACTTCTGGGCGTGCACCGATCGGAAGATTGCCGAAAACAGCGGATGCTGCCTCCGTTCGGAGGATGTCGATGCGCTCTACGCTGAGTTCGCCGCCAATGGGGTGAAGGCCAAGCCGCCCGAGGACCGCGCCTGGGGGATGCGCGAGTTTTACGTCATCGATCCAAGCGGCAATCTGCTGCGCGTCAACCAACGGCTGCCGGCTCGGCAACCCTGAAGACTACTCCGAGAACTCGACGGTCGCGGTGCCGGTCACCAGCTTCTCGGCTTCCTCGTTCTCCATCCAGATGTCGATCTCGCACTGCTTGGTCTCGGGATAGGTGTTGGTGATGAAGCCTTGCAGCACCAGCGTGCGATCCGGCTGCACCGGCACGCGATAAGTCGTGCCGAGGCGCACCATCTTTGCGGGATTGCCTGCGATCCAATCGGTCACCAGCTTGGCCAGCAGCGCGAGGCTCATGTTGCCCGGGAGGATCATGCCGGGCAGGCCTTCCTTCTTCGCGCCTTCGTCGTCGGTGAAGCGCGGGGCCGGCAGATGGTTGGCATGCGCATAGGCGCGCGTCTGATCCTTGCTGATGAAGATTTCTTCCGGGCCGATAGCGGTCCCGATTTGAACGTCTGCAAATTTCATTTTGTTCCTAAGTTCTGCTCATGAAGCGATGATCGACGTGCGCGACGACCTCGCCCTTCTGATTGCGCAGGGTCGAGCGAATCACCACGAACACCATCGTGCCGGTGCGGCCGGTCTTATCGTAAATTTCCTTGACCGAGGAGCTCAGCGTGATCTCATCGCCCGGGCGAATCGGCGCGACGAATTCCACATCCTTACCCGCATCGAAGCCCTGCCGTCCGAAGCGCGGCACCTTCTCGAAGAAATGCCGGCCGTTGCGAAACGTGGTCGCGAATCCTGGCGGCGCGACTGACGCCGCCATAGGGTCCCTTCTTCGCCGCCTCGTCATCGGTGAAGATCGGATTGGTCTCGCTGATAGTCTCGCAGAACTTCGCGATCTTCTCGCGCGAAACCGGCACCGGATCGGTGGTCTCGAAAACTTTGTTGATGATTGCGGGATCGAAATCTACCACTTTATAAGCTCGCCTTCAGACTTGGTTAGCTTGCCTTCGGCCTTGGGGTCAGCTCGCTTCGGCCGGTATCGCATGCGGCACCGGTTTGCGCTTGGGACGGAAATCGACCGCCTCGTAATTGCCGGTTTTAAGTTCGCGCACCAGATCCTCGATGCTCTTGATATCAGCCTCGAAGCGGGTCGCGCAAAGCCCGATCAGACTGACGAGGTGGCTATCGGAACCGCCGGTCGCCTTGTAGCCGTATTTCTCGATCATCTCGGCAGCGCGCTCGTTCTCACCCTTGCGCGATCCACCATTGAGCAGTTCCACCGCGACGACGTTCTCGAGCACCGGTTTTTTCAAGTAGTGTTCGTATAACCCAATGTTGGGACGCCCGGGATGACATGGCACGGCAATGCCGCCCATCTCGGCAACCTCATTGATGAGGACCTGGGCCGGGAGCCGGATGTTGGTGAAGTCGAAGCGGCGCGCCATCTCATCGGTGACGCCGAACACCAGCACGTGGCCGTATTCGGTTTCGACCTCGGCCGCCTTGAGCACCATCACGCCGAACTTGTCTTCGAGCGCGCGATAGTCCGCGCTGCCGTTCCACTGGCGATGCTCGGTGAGCACGACTCCGTCGACCGGCACTTGCGCGCGCCGCATTTTGATCCAGTTGAGGTAGGCCTCTACCGGTGCGCGGCTGTCTTCGGAGGCTTCACTGTGCGCATGCAAATCAAGGACAGTTGCCACGAATCATTTTTCCTTACCTCGCCGGGCGAAATTTCGCGAGCGTCACCTCGGGCGTGACATCCTCGTATACGACCTCGACGGGCATCCCTATTTTAACCTGATCCGGCGGGCAATCGACAATGTTGGTGAGCATCTTAAGGCCCTCATCCAGATCGACATAGGCCATCACATACGGTAGCGATTCGCGAAATCCGGGCGCCTGGTTCTGATTGGTGATGGTGAAGGTGTAGATGCTGCCGCGCCCCGAGCATCGCACCCATTCGGTTTTCGACGACAGGCAGTTAGTGCATAGCGCGCGCGGATAGTATCGCGTGAAGCCGCAATCGCGGCATTTCTGGATGTAGAGTTCATGGCGCTTGAGCGCCTCCCACCACGGACGAATTTCTTCATCGAGATGGGGGAGCGGCTTGGAATATTTCTTTGGTTTTTCGTCAGCCATCTTAATGATGCTTCCTTCCAGATTCCCTCGCCCTTCAGGGAGAGGGTGGCGCTACTGCGCCGGGAGAGGTCTGCGGTTTATTGATTCCCCAAAATGAGCGTCGCGCCCGCGTGACGCGTACCGAGCGCGCCGCCGGTGCCGTGCGCGATCGCCAGCTTGCAATCCTTGACCTGGCGCGGACCACATTCGCCGCGTAGTTGCTTGGCCGCCTCGATGACGAGGAAGATGCCGCGCATCCCCGGATGATTCGACGACAACCCGCCACCGTCAGTGTTAATTGGAAAGTCGCCATCGAAGCGGATGCGCCCGCCCGACACGAATGCGCCGCCCTCCCCTCGTTTGCAGAAGCCGAGGTTCTCGAGCTGCGAGATGACCGTGATAGTGAACGAGTCGTAAATCATTCCCATGTCGATATCGGCATGCTTCACGCCCGCGCGCTCGAAGGCGAGCTTGCCGGTTTGAAACGCCGCATTCTCGAGATAATCGCGATGACCCGCGCCGCCATGCCGAACGGTCTCCGCCGCGCCGAGGATATAGACAGGCTTCTTCTTCAAATCGCGCGCGCGCTCGGCCGAGGTGATCACCAGCGCGCCGCCACCATCCGAGATGATGCAGCAATCGAGGAGATGCAGCGGCGAGGAAATCACGCGCGAGGCGAGCACGTCCTCGACGGTAATGAGGTCGCGATACTTCGCCGCCGGATTCATCGAAGCATGCAGACGCATAGTTACCGCGACTTCGGCGAGCTGCTGCGGCGTGGTGCCGTACTCATGCATGTGGCGCTGCGCGACCATCGCATAGGAGCCGACCGTGGTGACGCCGAAGGGACCGTCGAACTGCTCGGGCGCATCGCCACCACCGCCACCTCCTCCGGTGCCGATCGCGAAGCGCGCCGAGGAAATCTGCGATCCATAAAGGACCACCGCGACCTCGCAAAGTCCGGCCGCAATCGCCGCCGCCGCGTGCATCGTGTGGACCAGAAACGAGCATCCGCCGACATTGGTCCCATCGACGAAGTTCGGCGTCAGGTTGAGATAGTCGCACAGCCCGATCATTCCCATCCCGCCGCCGATACCGGCGGCGCAGACGCCGTCGACATCCTTGATGGTGAGGCCGGCGTCGTCGAGCGCGCCCTTCAGGCTCTCGGCAATGATTTGGTAAACGGTCTTGTCGGGTGCGAAGCGCGTCGGATGCTCATAGACACCGACCACCGCGGCTTTCCGGCTCATGTTCATCATGATGTGAGTCCTACTTCAGTCCCGCGAGGAAGTTGTCGAAAGCGGCGTTGACCTCGGCGGGACGCTCCCACGGCAGCGCATGGCCACCGTCAGCTATCACTTCGATTTTCGCGCCCTTGATTTTCGAGCCGATACCTTCCGCATCGGCGGGCGTGGTGATTGCGTCATCGACGCCTGCAAGAATCATCGTAGGTTTGTTGATCTTGTCGAGGTCGGCGCGCAGGTCGGTCTTGTCGCATGCGACGAGGTCGGTGTATCGCACGCGCGGGTCGGTTTTGATTTGCTCCATCCAGCCCTCGCGCACGAGGTCGAAATTCTCCTTGATGGTGCGCGGCGAGTACGCGTCGGTGGTGAACGGCTGCGGCGCGCGGCCCATCATCACATCGCGCATCGCGGCAATGCGATCCTTGGGGATGTTGAAGCGCGCGGCGGTCGCCACCAGCATCAGGCCATCGACGCGCGACGGATGCGCGAGCGCGGTCTGCATCGCGATCGCACCGCCCATCGAATGACCGGCGATGACGGCGGACTTGATTTGCAGCGCATCGAGGAAGCTGGCGACGAAATCGGCATACTCGCGCATCGAGTTCATCCCATCGACGCCGGATGATCGCCCATGACCCGGCAGATCGATCGCGATCGGACTGTGCGCGTTGGCCAGATGCGCGATCTGTTTATGCCAGCTATGGCCGTTGCCGCCCGCGCCATGAACCATGACGACCGTGCGGCCCTTCGAAAAATCCGGGATGACCTCGGGGAGCGTGGTCTTGCCCGCATAGTGCATGTAGACCGCATGTCCGTTGATATTGATGTACTTGGTCGGCATCGCCGAAGCCCTCTCGTCCGTGCGTTTGCGAGGTATTTGGAAGGATTGCTATTAGGTTCGCGCGTGAGTTGTCAAACGCGCTAAGGGATGTGGGGTAATCGCCAGGATTGTTATGAATCCCGGCGCTGGTCCGTAATACCAGAGGATCCGATAAGCAGCGGGCGTGCGATTCTCAGCGTAGGCCTCGAACACGTCCTCGCCATTTGGTCCTTTGTTGTCGAGGTATTTGTGCGTTTGCAAGCCCCGATGTCGGGGGTTGGTTTGCAGATACGCTATCGCTTTACGCACGGACTTTAGTCGTTTCGCAAGTGCCTGGTTCGCCGCGAGCTCCTCAAGTTGAGCTTTCGCTTCGGCGCTAAACCTCAGCGCGAACGAAGGCATCGAGCCTAATCGATCTCGTCGTCCGCATACTTCGCGAATGATCCAAGATCATGCAGCTCACCACGAGCAGCTTGCGCGATACCGCGACGGAGACTAGCCAGAGCCTTGGGGTTTTTGTACAGCCAGGCTTCATGCGGAGAAATCGGATGAGGCGAGAGCAGAATCTGGCCGGCGTCATTCATATGAATTTCAAAACGCAGGTCGCAATGCTTATTTGCGCCGGTTTTTTTGCCGAGAGCACCATTCAGGCTGGCAAGCGCTTTTGCAAGCGAGACGCGCTTTCGCGCATCGAGCCCGACATCGCCGATGCGCCGAAAATTGTTGCTCCGAACGGTGGGGCGCTTGGCTGCCATAGCTCATCCAGCCTAGCACACACTCAAAAGGTCAACAATGTGACAATCGGTTTCAGCGCGATTTCCTGCCGATGAGCAGACGCTCCGTGAGGTTGAAGGTGCGCGCCGAAAGCTGCGGAGCCATCTCATCGAGGATGCGCGATGCGGTCGCGCGCTGCTCCGCATCCATGAACGGCGACCACCGCAAATCGATCCATTCGACGATGCCGTTCCAGGTTACCGGGAAGCTCACGTCGCGCGCTTCGATCGCCAGGCCGGCGCGAGCCATCGCCTCGCGATGCGGGTCTTCATTTTCCGCCGCGACGATCCTGCGCCGGCTCGGAAACGCCGCGGCGGCGAGCTGGCGCCATTGCTCCTCGGTCGCGAAGTTGCGCAGCGCCTCCGCGAATGCCCGAGCCGCCAATGCTGATGATGATTGCGCCACCGGGCGCGAGGCATCGTGCGAGGTCGCGTATCGTGGCGTCCTTGTCGGCCACGAACTGGAAAACGTGGCTGGCGAAGATGACATCGATGACGCCGTCGCGGAATGGAGGGGCCGTCACATCGGCACGCACCAGCGGAGTCCGCGCGCCATTGCGGACGCGCGCCTCTTCGAGCATCTCGGCTGTGAGGTCGGTGCCGATCGCAATCGCATGAGGAGCGGATTGCCGGAAATCATAAAGATAGCGGCCATTACCACATCCCGAGATCGAGGATGCGCCGCGCACGCGTAATCTCATCGGCAATCGCTTCGACGACGGCGACTCGCCTCGCGCAGGTAGAACTCGCCCTCACCATAGACCTGCGCGAGACGCCCGAAATACTGCGCGACATTAGCAGGCGACCGCCGCGCGCCGGATGGACTTTCGTCGGCCAAGATTGGAGCTCCCGCCTAAGCTTAATCTGCCTCGCCAGAAGCTGCTAGCCAGTGGCCGCCGGCTTGACGGCCTTCTTGCGCCCGCGCCGCGGCTGATCGAGGCCCGCCATCGCCTCGGCGAGGCCCTGGCCATGCTCCCATTCCTCGATGGCGGCGCGGCTGAATCTCCACGTGCTGCCGACGCGAAAGCCCGGGAATCAGGCCGCGCCGCAGCAGTCGATAAATGGTGGTTGGGTGGACCCGCAGGTGTTCGGACAGTTCGGTAACGGTAAAAATTTGCTCGTCAGGAGGCATCGATTCTCTTCTTTACCCCCCCGGGCAAAAGCTATGTGGTTAGTCTGTGCTGTATGGTTTTCGTTGCTAGCACCGATGTCAAGTAACCCTCGCGAACTGTTTTCATTCTTGCGCGGCGCGCTTCACACCTGCGCACGCATTTGAGCTATCGTGATAGCGCAAATTATTCCCACAGGACTTGGAAAAATTTGGCACCGCAAGCCCGATGGTATCTAAAAGGAGAAAAACCCATGGCGTATGAGACGCTGGAAATTCGTCGCGAAGAGTCAATTTTATGGCTAACTCTGAATCGCCCGCATAACCTCAATGCCCTCAGCGCCAGGATGGTTTCCGAGCTCGAGGAGTTCCTCGCCACCTTGCGTGATGACCATGAAACCCGCGTCGTCATCCTGCGCGGCGCTGGACGTGCGTTCTGCGCTGGCCTCGATCTGAAGGAACAAAATCGCGGCGGTCCCGAGGCGCTCGGTCGCACCACCACGGCGGTCTACGAATCGCAGCGCCGGATGAGCGATCTGACGGTGGCCATCCGCCGCGCGCCGCAGCCGTTCATCGCGGCAATCAAGGGACCCGCCGCCGGAGGAGGCTTCGCCCTCGCGCTCGCATGCGATTGCCGTATCGCCGGGGAGTCCACGCGCATGAACGCGGCATTCATTCGCATCGGTCTGACCGCATGCGATATGGGCGTCAGCTACATGCTTCCTCGCGCGGTCGGCAGCTCGGTCGCCGCTGAGTTGCTGCTCACCGGCAGATTCATCAATGGACAGCGCGCGCTCGCCACGGGATCTGGTATCCGAGCTGGTGCCCGATTCCGAAGTTGATGCAGCCGCGGGCAAGCTCGCGCACGACATGATCGAGACCTCGCCGCTGGGACTGCGCATGACCAAGGAATGCCTCTCGGCCAACATCGATGCGCCCTCGCTGGAAGCCGCGGTCGCGATGGAGGATCGCAACCAGGTGCTGTGCGTTCGCGCCGGCTACATCGATGAAGGCGCGCGCGCATTCGTGGAGAAGCGCAAACCCAAATACGCCGCGCGCGCCTAGTGGCCTGTAACAGTGAAACTGGTAGGGTTACGCCGCGTACATGAGATAATCATAGTGCCCGGTTGTTTGGGTTCGGAGCGCCTTTACGATATTCGAGGCGATACCAATGTCACCGATACAGGCCACTAGTGCGGGAAATAGCACAGAGCCGCGGTTGAGACCCGAAGGGGGCGCGTAGCGTCGCGCCGCAGGCGCTCGCGAGGCGGAGCGCAGCGGAGTCGAGCGACATCTAAAATGAGGGCGCGCGCGCATTCGTGGAGAAGCGCAAGCCGAAGTACGCAGCCCGCGCTTAGCGGTTTTTGGGAGCAACCACTCAACCTTGGAGAGGTTGCTCCCGTGTCGATTCAGATCACTGGCGAGCCGGGGGGCAGGCCGAATAGCACGCGGCCGATCACTTCGAAGCGCGCGGTGTTCATCAGCACGTGCTGCGAGGCGGTATGCACGTCGCGCCAGCATCGCTCGATGGGGCATGAGGTCCGCGCTGAACTCATCCCGGCCGCATCGGCGACCAGATCCACCGCCTGCAGCGCCAGCTTGACCGCGGTGACAACTCCGAGTCGCACATGCGCGCGATCCTCGAGGCTGAAGCTCTCGCCGGCCTCGCCCTTGCGCCAGACCTCGTCGTTGACCTGGTAGAAATAGGCGCGCGCCGCGCGCAGCAGGCCTTCGGCCTGGGCGAACTGAACCTGCGCGATGGAGCGCTCGCGCAGCAGCGCCTGGGTCGCGACAGGCACCTTGGCGCGCGCGATTTCGTTGAGCGTGTCGAGCGCGTGCCGCGCGGTTCCGAGGACCACCGCCGGCAGCTCGCCCGCCATCTGCAGTTGCAGCGGGATGGTGGCTAAGGCTCCGCGTTGCCAGGTAGTCGTTGCGTTCAGCCAATCGAAGGTGAACTCGTTGGGAACGAACACGTTCTCGAAGACGCAATCGTTGCTGCCGGTGCCGCGCATCCCGGCGGTTGACCAGGTGTTGAGGATTTTCGCGTGCTTGATGGGAAAGAAGCCGGCGCGCAGGGTCGGGATGCCGTCGACGAATTGCGGCGCGCCATCGCGCAGCACCAGCGCCGCCGCCATCAGGTAAGTCGCCTGCGCGGAGCCGCTGGCATTGGTGGCCGTGCCACTGAAACGAAAGCCACCTTCGACCGGAATCGCTTGGCTGGTCATCGGATTCAGCGAGCCGCAGGTGATGCCGCGAGGGTCGCTGTAGATTTTCTCGAAAGCCTCACGCGAAATGTAACGCCCGAAGGTCGGACCGCCGGCGCAGATGGCGAGGTTCCATCCCGCTGAGGCATCGATGCGCGCGACCTCTTCGATCAGGCGCAGAAAATCGGGAATCGTGATCTCACCGCCCTTCAGCTTCGGCGGAAGGAGCACGCGAAACATCCCGGCCTCGTGGAACGCATCAGCCACTTCGCGCGGCATCTGCGCCTCGCGCTCGGCGCGATCGGCGTGTTCGCAAATGATGGGCGCGAGCTTCGCCACCTTCTCCAAATAAGGTTGAGCGCGTTTACTCAATTGATTCATCACACACCTCGAGGATCCAATTTCGAGATGTGACGCGACCAAGTCAACGCAGCCGCCACCACGCACCCTGAAAAAACGGACGGGGCTCACTCGATGAGCCCCGTCCCGCATTTGTCATTTTGTAGGATTTTATACTGTCAGATCGCTTCGCTGACCGCGTCCTCGCGCATCGACGGCGTCGGCCGCCGATCCAGCGGCGTCCAATGCCGCGTCGCCTCGCCAAGGAAAATTTGCCGCGGGCGCGTGATCTTCTGCTCCGGGTCGCGCACCATCTCGGCCCACTGCGCGAGCCATCCGGCCGTACGCGCGATCGCGAACAGCACCGGGAACATCGGCATCGGGAAACCCATCGCCTGGTAGATGATGCCCGAATAGAAGTCGACGTTGGGATAGAGTTTGCGCTTGATGAAGTAATCGTCTTCGAGCGCGATGCGCTCCAGCTCGATCGCGACATCGATCAGCGGATTGCGCCCGGTCACTTCGAAGACGTCGTAGGCGAGCTTCTTCAGAATCTTGGCGCGCGGATCGTAATTCTTGTACACGCGATGGCCGAAGCCCTGCAGCAGCGTGTCGCCGGCTTTGACCGATTTGATCATGGCGGGGATTTTTTCTTTCGATCCGATTTCCACCAGCATCCGGATCGCCGCTTCATTGGCGCCGCCATGCAAGCGGACCATAGAGCGCCGCGATGCCGGCCGCGAGGCATGCGTACGGATCGGGATCGGAGCTGCCGACCGCACGCACCGCATTGGTCGAGCAGTTCTGCTCGTGATCGGCGTGCAATATAAAGATGACGTCGAGCGCCTTTTCCAGAACTGGGTTGGGCTTGTACTGCAGCTCGGTCATCTTGAACAGCATCGCGAGGAAGTTGCCGGTGTAGCTGAGCTCGTTGTCGGGATAGACGTAGGGCAGACCGCGCGTATGTCGAAACGCCCACGCCGCCAGCGTCGGAATTTTCCCGATGAGACGGCGCGTTTGCAGCCGGCGCGTCTCGAGGTCAAAGATTTCCTTCGCCTCGGGATAAAAGGTCGACATCGCGCCCACCGTCCCCAGCAGCATGCCCATCGGATGCGCGTCGTGACGGAAACCCTCCATGAAGCGCTTGATGTTCTCATGCACCATGGTGTGGATCTTGATGTTGGATTCCCAGGTCGCGAAATGCTTCTTGTCGGGCAGTTCGCCCTTGACGATGAGGTAGGCGACTTCGAGGAAGTTGGATTTTTCCGCCAGCTCCTCGATCGGATAGCCGCGGTAGCGCAGGATGCCCTTGTCGCCGTCAATATAAGTGATGCGGCTTTTGCAGGTCGCGGTGTTCACCAGGGCGGGATCGTACGACATCATGCCGAAGTCTTCCGGCCCGGTTTTGATTTCGCGCAGCGCGGTGGCGCGAATCACGTTGCCTTCCTCGATCGGAATTTCGTAGGACTTGCCGGTCCGGTTGTCGGTTACGCTCAGCGTGTCTTTGGCCATGGATGGTCTCCCTCAAAGCTCCCCGGAATAGGTTTTAAATTTGCGCATCGAACTTGCTCATTGTCCTGCCTCGTCCGCATCAACATATATCCAGTCCGTTCAACATATATGCAGTTGAAGATTATACACGGGCGGGATTTTTATGGAAACCCTTTTGAGGCTTTTTTTGTGCTAATTCTGCCCCACCGCTCGCTTCACTCGCGCGCGCATGGCACTCTCTTGCGGTTGCATTTTGCAGGCTCGGCAGCGCGCCGATTTTGGAAGTGAAATTTTGATGACACTGCAATCCGGAATTTATGATCGATAAAATTCTCGGCGGGCTCTCCGCCTTCATCGTCGCCACCATCGCCTCGCTCGGCTACTCCGGCGTCATCCTCATGATGGCGATCGAAAGCGCCTGCATCCCGCTCCCGTCGGAAGTCATTATGCCGTTCGCCGGCTACCTGGTTTCGACCGGCCGCTTCAATCTGCAACTGGTGGCGATCGCGGGCGCGATCGGATGCCTGCTCGGCTCGTACGTCGCCTACTACATCGGCGCGAGCGGCGGGCGATGGTTCCTGTTGCGCTACGGGCGCTGGGTGCTGATCGCGCCGCATGAGATCGAGATCGCGGATCGCTTCTTCGATCGATGGGGCCCGCACGCGGTGTTCTTCAGCCGGATGCTTCCGGTGGTCCGCACCTTCATCGCGTTTCCGGCCGGCGTCGCGCGCATGCGGCTGTTGCCGTTCACCATCTACACTTTGGCGGGTTCTTATCCATGGTGTCTGGCGCTGGCGTACTTCGGCATGAAGCTGGGCGATAACTGGCAGACGCTGGGACCCTACTTCCATCGCTTCGACAGCATCATCGCGGTGCTACTGGTGCTCGGCGCGGGGATGGTGCTCTACAATCGTATTCGCGGCATCACCGCAGCGCCGGCGGCAACCAAGTAGTCGCGCGCCAGACCGGCTCCAAGCTAAGATTGTTGTCATGGCTAATGATCCGAAAGACACCGCCGCGCCCATCGATGAATCCGAACTGGTCGAGGTGCTCGCGAGCATCGATCCGACCCAGATGCGGATGGCGCGCGACCTGCTCGAAGGTTCCGGCATCCCGTGCTTCGTGTTCGACGGGGAAAATTCGCGCATGTTTGGTAACAGTCCCGCGATGCCCATTCGCTTGATGGTCCATCGCGACGTGGCGGACGACGCGGTGGAGCGCCTGAAGGAACTCGGCTTCCCCGAATAACACCGCCCGCTTATCCCCTCCTTCACTGATAGGGGACATTAATGGGCGCGGACGAGGTAAGCGCAGATCTTTCTCGTCCGGGACTAACCAACCTCGGCCACTCGCTCGATCCGTGTCCCCTCGCGGGAATCGTGATCGACAGGCGCGTCATGTCGGGCCGCAATCGCATCGCCGGCGAATGGGTCATAATCCCCTGCCCTAGCCGCGCGCGCCGAAGAGTTGCCCGGACCGCCCTGCTACTGCGGCAAGACCGGATGTATCGAGACGTTTTTCTCGGGGCCCGGCCTCGCGCGCGAGTTTCGCATTCGTACCGGCAAGGATTTGCGCGCCAATGAGATCTCCTCGGCGGCGGACCGCGGCGACCTCGATGCGCTGGCGGTGATGGCGACCTACGAGGATCGCCTCGCGCGCGGCCTCGCGCACGTCATCAACATCGTTGATCCCGATGTGATCGTGCTCGGCGGTGGGCTGTCGAATATCGCGCGGCTCCATCGCAACGTTCCCGCTCTCCTCCAGCATTATGTCTTTTCCGATGGGGTCGAGACTCCGATGGTGCGCGCGCTGCATGGCGATTCCTCCGGCGTCCGCGGCCCCGCCTGGCTCTGCCCGGCGTGAGACTCCTTCTGTGTGGCCGCTCTGCTGCCGTAGTATGTCCCTTCTCTCGCTCTTTTCCGCGAGAGAAGGTGGATGGCGCGCTGGTCGCTCTTCATCTTGCGACCAGCGTGACAGACGGATGAGAGCCGGTCGCGCTGCGCGACCGGTGGTGGAGCACCACCAATCTCCTTGAATCAGTCTCCAGGTGATGTTGACCGGGAGCGGCGAAGATTCCTCGCGCGCAAGTTCTTCGCTGCCCATTCGGATCGGAGCATAGGTGGCACTCCGCCACCGGGCGCCCCGCGCGCGCGGCTCTCACCCGGCCGGCACAGTTGTCGCCAACCCACAGAGCGACAACTGCGCCAGCCACGCCCTTTTATTCGCTTCGACTCCACTAGCGTTCCGCCTCAGCGGCTCCGCGCTCTCATAGAGAGAGGGGATATGGGAGTAGGCGCGGATCTTTGTCCCCTCTCTCGCGCACCGAGAGTGGGGACAATTCAGAAAGGGGCGCCACACCCTTCTATTGCGGATTTCGTCGGCGATCGCGTTCAACACATCGCCCAGGTGCGCGAGGACATCGCCATTCCAAAAGCGCAGGACTGAGTAGCCTTGGGACTCCAGATACTGGGTGCGCGCTTCGTCGTAGGTCTGCTGATCTTCGTGCTGGATGCGGTCGAGTTCGATGATCAACTTCGGGTTCGCCGAGCAGAAGTCGGCGATGTAGCGACCCATCACGACCTGGCGGCGGAAGCGGATGCCATCGAGGCGGCGATCGCGCAGTGCGCTCCAGAGGCGTTTTTCAGTATCCGTGGAGTCGCGGCGGAGGGAGCGGGCGCGAAGAGTGAGCAAGCGGCGGGTGGCGACTGCGCGTGCGTTTCATGGTGACTAAAGGTGTACATAAGGTAGACACATGGGGGAAGAGGTCGTGGTGCTCAACCACCGCGCGCGGCGCGCGGCTCTCATCCGTCTGGCACGCCGGTCGCAAATTCAGAAGAGCGACCAGCGCGCCAGCCACCTTCTCTCGCAGAAAAAAGCGAGAGAAGGGACAGAACAGAAAGTGCGCCGGCGTCCCCCTCTCTTAGGGAGTGAGAGAGGGGACAATTGAAGATGCTAGCTTTTCGGCTCCCGCTGATACTTCGTCTGG
The DNA here is from genome assembly GCA_963761255.1 of uncultured delta proteobacterium. Lineage (GTDB taxonomy): Bacteria > Desulfobacterota > Binatia > Binatales > Binataceae > DATGKG01. The sequence goes on along the minus strand of CAVXGH010000002.1, from coordinate 615,543 downwards.
CGGGCAGCGAGGTAATCGTTGATCTCTTCGAGGCCGGGGGTGCCGCGCGGGACTTCGTCATCAAAGAAAATCGAGACGAGGCCCCATAGCCCAATCACTAGCCAGAACGATCCAGCCGCGACAGGCGGCCACCCGGTGCTGAGGCCCATCGTGAGCAGCGCCGTGATGAGGTCGCCTGCCGCCTGGATACTTTCCAATCGACCACTCCAAACACAGGCTGAAGCCTGTGCTACAAATTCATTCTCCAGTCCAGTTGGGTTTGCGCTTCTGCGAAAATGCCAAAGGTCCTTCGATCGCGTCCTTCGAATGCCAGAGCTTCTCGCTCAGCGCGAAGCGCTTGGCGTTGGCGTCTTCCATCGAGAGCCCGAGGCCATCCATCGCGGCCTGCTTGGAGGCCTGGATGGAAATCGGCGAGCATTCCATGATTTCCTTCGCCCATCGCTCGGCCGTGGGGATGAGGTCCTTCAGCGCCACGACCTCATTCACTATACCCCACTTCGCGGCTTCCTGCGCCGTGATGTGTTTGGCGGTCAGCATCATGCCCATCGCGATCTTGAGCGGGATTTGCCGCGGCAGGCGATGGACGCCGCCGGCCCCAGCCATCAGGCCGACGCGAGGCTCGGGCAATCCGAAGCGCGCGTGGTCGGCCGCGATGATGATGTCGCATGCGAGCGCAATTTCGAATCCGCCACCGAGCGCGAAGCCATTCACTGCCGCGATGATCGGTTTGTAGATGTCGTAGCGCGACGTGATGCCCGCGAAGCCGCCGCGCGCTTCCTTCAGCACATCCGAGACGGGTTGCCCGCGATGCTCCGCGGTGTAGCGGAGATCGTTGCCGGCCGAGAACGCCTTGTCGCCGGCGCCGGTGACGATCGCCACCCACATCGCCGTGTCGGCGATGAAATCATCCCACACCTTGGTCATCTCGACATGGCAGGCGGGATGGAGCGCATTCATGCGCTCGGGGCGATTGAAGGTGATGTAGGCGATGTGCTCGCGCTTGTCGTATTTGACGAATTCGAAGTTCATCTACAATTCTCCTGCTATTGTTCTTCCAATAATTCAAAAAATGCGTCGATGCTTTGCAGCAACTGGCGGCGAATCTGCGCGCGGGTGCCCTCGATGAGATGCATCGTGACCCGCCCCGAGGAGCCGTCGGCGAGCGTCACCTTGGCGTCGTCGATGGCATTGACGACGCCGTCATCGAAGATGCGCATCCCATAAACGAGCGCGCCCTTCTGCGCTCCCCCTTTCACCAGCTTCAATCTGCGAGGCATCCCGACTCGTATACCATCAGGCGAGGCCTCGCGTCATCTGGTGGTAATCGCGCTTGTAATTGACAGATGATGCGGGTGCCCCCACAATCGCTGCGATGCGAAAATTTGCCAGCGCCGCACTCCTCGTGATGCTCGCGTTTCCGGCCGGATGCGGCCTGTTTTACCAGGCGGCCTCGAGCTATCGCGCGAACAAAATGGAAAAGAGCCTCAAGCCAGGGATGACCAGCCTTGAGGTCCATCAGCAGTTCGGCGAGCCCGACATCCGCAACTATGTCAACGAAAAAACCGCCATCTGGAGCTATGCCAAACACGCCAACTCCAGCGACGTCGTGGCGGAGACCCTCTATACCTCGGCCAAGCAGGGCGACAAGGGGGATTTCCTCGACCTGAAGTTCGAAGATGGCAAGCTGGTGTCATGGAACGAGGCGACCCATACGATGCCGGCGAAGTTGGGGAGCGGATTCAGTGCGGGATTCGGGGGAGCCTCGCCGCAGGGGTCAGCGCATTATTAGGGTTTCCCTCCAGCGCAACTTTTGCCTTACTCGCGCGTCTACTAATTGCTAGGCTCAAAACGGCATTAGGCGCATACTTGTATGTCGAAGCGGGCATCAGGTCTAATGGGGCGGGGCAATGTTGAAGAGAGCGCGGGCGAACCCGGAAACTCCAATCATACATTGCGGTTTTTCTGAGATGAGTCATCCTGTGGGGGGACGAGATTGTTCTCGATCGGCTGAGTGATGGCGACTGCGCGAAAGAGTTTCGAAAGTATCCTTCTCGATAAATCCTGGATTTCCCAGCAGGACCTCGACCGCGCCCGGCAGCGCAAAAAACCCGGCCAGGAGCTGACCGATGTCCTGGTTGAGATGGGCGCGCTCGAGCCGCAGCGCCTCGCCCGCGCGCTGGCGCAGGAGTATCGCCTCCCGTTCGAGGCGCATATCGACGAGAAAAGCATCGACCTTAAGCTGGTCTCTAAAGTTCCCATCAATTACGCGAAGAAAAACCGCCTGCTGCCGATGGCGATCAGCCAGGGCGCGGTGACGGTTGCGATGGCGGACCCCTCCAACTACGAGCCTATCGACGATCTCCACGTGATGTTCGGGATGCCCATCAACAGCATCGTGGTGCCCGGGCAGGTCGTCGATGACGCCATCAATCGCGCCTACGACCAGGCCGCGACGACCACCGCACAAGACCTGATGATCGACCTCGAGGACAATCAGGGCCTCGATGCGGTCGCGAGCGAAATTGCCAACGAGACGCGCGACCTGCTCGAATCCGACGATGCGGCCCCGATCATCAAGCTGGTCAATGGCATCCTGTCGCAGGCCGTGAAGGACCGCGCGAGTGATATCCACGTCGAATGTTTCGAGAATGACCTGGTGGTGAGGTTCCGCGTTGACGGAATGCTCTACGACGTCATCTCGCCGCCCAAGCGCATCCAACCCGCGATCATTTCACGCATCAAGGTTATGTCGGGACTGAACATCGCGGAGAAGCGCCTGCCGCAGGATGGCCGCATTCGCCTGCGCATCGCGGGGCGCGATATCGATCTCCGCGTCTCCACGATCCCATGCCAATATGGCGAGCGCAGCGTGTTGCGCCTCCTCGATCGCGCGCAGGCGCTCGAAACCATCGATCTCGACAAGCTGGGCTTCTCGGGCGAGAACCTGCGCAAGCTGGATCGCCTGATTCGGCAGAGCCACGGCATCATCCTGGCGACCGGGCCGACCGGTTCGGGCAAGTCGACTACGTTGTATGCCGCGCTGTCGCGCATCAACTCGCCGGAAAAAAACATCATCACGATCGAGGACCCGATCGAATACCAGTTGCGCGGTGTCGGCCAGATGCAGGTCAATCCGAAGATCGAGCTATCCTTCGCCAGCGGGTTGCGATCGATCCTGCGCCAGGATCCCGATGTCATCATGGTCGGCGAAATCCGCGACGGCGAGACTGCCGAAATCGCCATTCAGGCCGCGCTGACGGGCCATCTGGTCTTCTCGACGCTGCACACCAATGACTCATTCGGATCGCTCACGCGGCTGGTCGAGATGGGCATCGAGCCGTTCCTGGTGTCCTCGTCGATCCTTGCCGTGCTTGCGCAGCGGTTGGTGCGCCGGCTCTGCCAGGAGTGCCGCGCGCCTTACACTCCGACGACTACCGAGCTGCAGCGTATCGGCATCCACGCGGCCGGCTTCGCGGGCAAGATTTACAAGGGCGCCGGATGCCGCGCCTGTCGCAACACCGGATATCGCGGCCGAATCGCGATCCAGGAAGTGATGGTGATGGAAGACGACATCCGCACCCTGGTAATGCAGAACGCGGATGCCGCCAGTATTCGGCGCGCGTGCCAGGCCAAGGGCATGAAGTTGCTGCGCCAGGACGGCGCGGAGCGCGTGTTTGCCGGCGAGACCACGGTCGAAGAATTGCTGCGCGTGACCCAGGAAGACGTTTTCTGATCACCGCACAGTTGCAACGTTAGATGCCGGTTTTCGCCTATCGCGGACTTTCTACCCAGGGCCGCGCCGTCAATGGAGTGGTCGATGCCGACAGTGCGCGCACCGCGCGCGGCAAGCTCCGCGCGCTAGGCATTTTCCCCACCGAACTCTCCGAAGAAATCGCGGCGCGCAGCGCGATCTCATTTCGCGACTGGCTCCCCAAAATCGGCCGGATCAAAATGTCCGGTCCCGATCTCTCGCTGATGACGCGCCAGTTGAGCGCGCTGCTCGGCGCCGGGGTGCAGCTCGTCGATGCGCTCGGAATTCTCAGCGCACAGTCCGCCAAGGCGCAAGTCAAGCGCATGATGTCGCAGGTGCGCGAGCGCGTGCGCGAGGGCTCCTCGCTCGCCGACGCGCTCTCGGCCCATCGCGAGGTTTTTTCCGATCTCTATGTCGGCATGATTCGCGCCGGTGAAGCCGCCGCGGCGCTGGAAGCGGTGCTGGATCGGCTCGCGGACTATATCGAAAGCCAGGCGGAGTTCGTCGCGAAGGTTCGTGGCGCGCTCACTTACCCCGTCATCATGATGGCGGTGGGCGTCGCGATCATGGGCTTCCTGGTGACTTACGTGGTGCCGCAAGTCGCGACCATCTTCAAGGAAAGTCATACCGCGCTGCCGATGGCGACGCAGATCCTGATCGGCGTGTCCGATGTGCTGATCAACTACTGGTATCTGATTCTCGGCGCCTTAGCCGGGATTGTCTTCGGCGTCGCATTCGCGCTTTCGACCAAAAAGGGCCGCCGCTTTTTCGATTCGCTGGCGCTCAAGGTGCCATTCCTCGGCCAGACCCTCATCCGCATCATCTGCGCGCGCTTCGCGCGGACGCTCGGCACCCTGCTTTCGAGCGGCGTGCAATTGCTGCCGGCGCTCGATGCGGTCAAGGGCGTTATCACCAATGTGCTGCTCCGCGATGCGGTCGAGAACAGCCGCGAAAGTATCCGCGAGGGCCACGGCATGGGCGACACCCTCAAAGTCAGCGGCCTGTTCCCTCCACTGCTGGTCGAGATGGTGAAGGTCGGGGAGCGTTCGGGCGAGCTCGAGCAGATGCTGGGGCGGGTCGCCGACGCCTACGAGCATGAGGTTTCCAATTCGCTGTCGCAAATGACTACCATCCTGGAGCCGGTGATGACGCTCACGATGGCGGGTATGATCCTGTTCATGATGATGGCGGTGCTCTTGCCGATCTTCCAGCTCAACCAGTTGATGCAATGACGATTCGCTTCCACGGAGGAAGTTCACGATGAAACGACAGCAGCGACAGCGATCCAGTCAGGACGGTTTCACGCTGATTGAAATAATGGTCGTCATCTTAATCCTCGGGCTACTCGCCACTATCGTCGTGCAGAGCTTGCGGGGCGCGACCGACAAGGCGAAGCGGGTCAAGGCGCAGGCCGACATTGCCGAGCTCAAGACCGGGCTCGATCGCTACTACCTCGACGCGGGATCCTATCCGACCAGCGATCAGGGCCTCCAGTCGCTGGTCGCGGCACCCTCGGGCGGCAACGTCCCCGCCAACTATGAGTCGGGCGGGTATCTGCAATCGATTCCAAAAGATCCGTGGGGCAACCCCTATTATTACCAAAGTGACGGAAATTCCTACGTTCTGAAGTCATTCGGAGCCGACGGCGTCGAAGGTGGCGAGGGCAAAAACGCGGACATCGACGGGAGTCAGAATTAGGGACCTAGCCCTGGCCGCTTCGCCGTCCTTAGGGAAGGGGCAGGAAGACCGAGGCGCGCCCTTTCCGATCTGTGTCCCCTCTCTCGCAAGCGAGAGCGCGGAGCCGCTGAGGCGGAACGCCAGTGGAGTCGAAGCGATTTCAAAAGAGATGCCGGCGCGGTTCATGCGCTGGCTGCGAGCATGAACCGTGACGGACGGGTGAGAGCCGGTCGCGCTTCGCGACCGGTGGTGGGAGCAGCATGAAGCTCTGGTTTGAAATGCGACCTAACCCCCAGCCCCTTCCCTTTAGGGAAGGGGAGCCGGACAAAGAAAAGAGCGCTGTGCCCGATCCTCACGACCGCGCTCGCGATGGGCAGGAAACAAAGCCCGTCGAAAGCATTTCTGACCCCCCTTCCCTAAAGGGAAGGGGATGGGGGTTAGGTCTCCTCGCGGCTGGCATCGCGATCCCGGATCGGAGCATCGATGGCACTCCACCACCGCGCGCGGCGCGCGGCTCTCACCCGTCTGGCACACTTGTCGCCAGACCGCAGAGCGACAACTGCGCCATCCACGTCCTTCTATTCGCTTCGACTCCACTGGCGTTCCGCCTCAGCAGCTCCGCGCTCTCACCAGGTGAGAGAGGGGACATGGGAGAAGCAGGCGCCAGCGCAGGAATCTATGATCCAGGCACCATCGTTGCGGCCGGTTCGCGAACCGCTCCTACAAGGACAGGAAGGATCGGCATCCAAACCGCCCACACCGGTTTGCTCAGCTCCCCTTCCCTAAAGGGAAGGGGCCGGGGGTTAGGTCTCCTCGCCCAGGACAACACAATGCTGCCCGGGTTCACCCTCATCGAAATCGGTGTGGTGCTGTTCCTGATGGGCCTGATGTTTCTCATCGCAATGCCTTACATCGGCGGCATTTCCAATTCCGAACTGAAAAGCGCCAGCCGCCGCCTCGCCGGGCGCGCGACGTTTCTCTACGACGAAGCATCGGCGCGCAAATTGGTTATCCGGCTGGTCTTCGACCTCGACAAAAACGGCTACTTCGTGATGATCGCCGACCCCTACGCGCAGCAGCCGGCATTTTTTCCCGACCGCTCGCCCTCGGGGGCGCGCGTCTTTTTGCCCGACAGCGTGCGCCTGCGCGATGTCACGGTGGAAGGGATCGGCACGCTCTCGCGCGGAACGGTATCCACGCAGTTCTATCCGGAGGGCTATGTCGATGCGACCCTGATCCATCTGGTCGATCGGCGCGGACGGGTGATGACCTTGAATATCGACCCGCTCACGGGACAGGTGGCGATCGCAGCCGGCGATGTGCGGCTATCGCGAACGGGGATGCAATGAGTTGCGCGGATCTCATTCGGCGTGGTTGCAGAGCTCCGGTTTGTCCCCTCTCTCGCAAGCGAGAGAGGGTGGCCGGCGCGCTTCATGCGCTGGCTGCACGCATGAAGCGTGACGGACGGGTGAGAGCTGGAGGGCCGACGTGCGCAGCATCCGGCTCGACGGTGGTGGAATTGCACCAACCTCTTTCCGCTGAACCACGCATCGTATTTCCGGAGGCAGGTGATCCTCCACCACCGCGCGCGGCGCGCGGCTCTCACCCGTCTGGCACACTTGTCGCCAATCCGCAGAGCGACAACTGCGCCATCCACGTCCTTCTATTCGCTTCGACTCCACCGGCGTTCCGCCTCAGCGGCTCCGCGCTCTCACCAGGTGAGAGAGGGGACAAGGGCTTCACCCTCCTCGAAGTGATGATCGCCGTCGCCGTGCTCGGCATCGCGATGCTGGCGCTGCTCTCGCTGCACGATTCCAACCTGCAAAACGTGATGCGCGGACAGGAACTCAGTACCGCCTCATCGCTGGCACAAAGCCTGATGACCGATGCGGAGATGGAGCGGGTTCCGATGGTCGGCTCGACCAACGGAGATTTTCAGCGGCTGTTTCCGGGGGCCTATCGCAACTTCAAGTGGTCACGCGTCGTCGAGATGTCGGCCATGTTCCCCGATATCCGCAAGGTCCAGGTCATCGTCTATTTCGGGCCGCGCTTCGGGCATAGTTTTTCGCTGGTAGAATTTCTGCACGATCCCACTCCGCAACTACTGCCGGGACAGCAAGTGCCGGGCGGGACTCCGTCGGCGGGCATTCCCTCCCGGCAACCCCTGGGACAGCAATGAAGAACCGCGCGCCATCTCGCCGCGCCGACGCCGGCTTCACCTTGCTTGAGTTGATGCTGGCGATTGCGATTCTTGCGCTCATCCTGGTCATGATCGCGGGTTCATTTAACGCCGTGATCCATAGCAAGGTGCAGGGCGAAGCGCGCCTCGATGTGGATCGGCAGGGCCGCGCGATCTTGTGGCAACTGGCCAACGAACTGCGGGGCGCCGCGCAGACGATCGCACCGAATGCCCCCAGCGACGTGCTGCTGATCGGGCTGGGGCAGATGCGGGGCGGAAACCCAGTCGATGCGATAACGCTGTCGACCTTTTCCGCCGGCCATCGACGCGCAATTTCCGGCATCGACGCCGAAGAGGTGGTATCATATTCGGTAACGCCGAATCCGCGGGCGCGAGGATGGTATATCCTTTCTCGCAACCAACGGAGCGCGTTGACGGGGATGGACGGCCCGTTTCCGACGGCACCGACCGAACTGGCCGACAACCTGGTGGGGTTGCATATCAAGTACTTTAACGGCGGCGACTGGCTGGAGAGCTGGGACTCGACCGCCATTCCGGCGCCGGCGCAGTTGCCGGTGGCGGTTTCGATTGACCTGCTGCTGGGGACCGGCAACGGCCATAACATGGAATTTTCTACCGAAGTAGTTTTACCGATGGCCATACTCGTATGGTGAAATACTTGTCCGGATATCTCGCAAGTCAACTCGCGCGGTTGGTGGAACGATGCAGGCGTGAACGCGGGATCGCGTTGCTCGCGACCATGATGGCGATCGCGCTGATGATGATCATCGTGATCGATTTCACCTCCGCGAGCGCGCTGGGCTATCTCTCGGCAGCGAACAACGCCAACGAAATTCGCGCCTCGTATCTCGCCCGCTCCGCCATCAACGTCGGACTCGCATTGATCGCGCAGGACACGCGTGCGCAAATGGCGCTGGCGCAGTCGGGGCAACAGGGCTCGTCGACCACCTCGGGCCAAACAGGCTCGGCGTCGGCCACCACGGGGCAGGGACAACCGTTCGATTCGTTCGCGAGCGTATGGGCGATTCCGTTTCCGCCGATGCCGGTCAACGGCGGACTCATCGGGCTTTCGGTCGTGGACGAGGCGCGCAAGTTCAACATCAACAAGTTAGTCAATTCGGTGCCGGGACTCGGCGGGCCGGGCGCAACTACCTCGACCACCGGCATTACCAGCACCCCGTCCGGGACCAGTACCCCGGTCGCTGCAACCAGTGGAGTCGGCGGCACGACCAACCCAGCCACCGCCATCGGTCAACCCAACGTCCAGGCAATCACGCAGTTTACCAATCTGGTCACCATTCTTGGCCTGGACCCGGCGATCATTCCGCCGATTATCGATTGGCTGGACCCGGACAGTGTCGAGTTGCCGGGCGGGGCGGAATCCGACTACTACCTGGGGCTGAAACCGCCATACGCGGCGCGCAATGGGCCGATGCCGACGCTGGGAGATCTGCGCCTGATCAAGGGTATCGACGACGCGACCTTTGCGCGGCTGCGAAATTACGTGACGGTTTCGCCGGAACCGCTGGTCAATCCAAATACCGCGCCGCCGGAGGTGCTGGCCTCGCTGGAACCGCAGCTGATGGCGAATCCAGACATCGTGAAGCAGATTATCCAGGCGCGCCAGGTTCGTCCCTTCTCGACAGTGACGGATCTGATGAATGAGGTGCCCGGCGCGGGAGCGATCAGCGCACTGGCCGGGGACTTAACTCTGCGCGGGCAATTCTTTACGATATCGGGGGTGGGCAGTTACGCAGGCGCGCGCAAGCTAGTGTTTGCTACATTTCACCGCAATCCAGACGGCACTGGCACATTAAATAGCTGGCAGGAAGACTAAGCGACCTTATGCCACAGCGAATACTCGCCCTCGAGATGCCGGGGCATACGGTTCGAGCCGCCGTGGCAGAGCGGACCTGGAACACGTTCCATATCGAGGGGGTCTTCGAAGAGGAGCTACAAAGCGGTGAGGCAGACCTCGAAGGCGCGCTAAAGCGCATCTTGGAGAGAACCGGAGTACCGGATGTCGTCACCAGCTCCATCGGGAGCGAATTCGTCGTCAAACGTCTGCTGGAGCTGCCCTTCAGTGACCTTCGCAAGTTGCACCAAGTAGTGCCCTTTGCTTTAGAGGAACATCTACCGTTCCCGGTCGATGACGCGGCTGTGGCATTCACGCGGGTGGGCGTCGATGGAGATTCGACGCTAGTCATAGCAGCATTAGCACGCAAAAAAGAACTCAAGAGCCACTTAGAGCTATTGAGCCGGGTGGGCATTGATCCGCGGACAGTGACCCTATCGGAGCTGGCCATCGCGCGGCTGCTCTCGCGCTCACAGACTGCATCAACTAACGCACACCTGTTGATGGACATCGAACCGACGTTGACCTCGATGGTTCTACTCGATTCTGATGGGACACCGCGCGCGATTCGTACCGTCAATGCCGGTATCACCGCCGACGAGGAAGGCCCCATCGCCGAGGCGCATGCCAACTCGATTTTGAGCATCGCCCGCCAGACGCTGCTCGCTCATTCCTCCGAGACCGAGGACCTCGATGTCATCCTCGCAGGCTCGGCCGCCGCGATTCCGATGCTCCGCGAAGAGCTATCCGAGGCGCTCTCGGTCGCGGTTCGCGATGCCGCTGAATTCGACTACTCCTTCCTGCTCAACGGGATGCGGCCCGATATGAGCCGCTACGCCGCGTGCATCGCGATGCTGCTGAGCGAGCTTCCGAACAAGCCCGCCGAGCTGCTCAACTTCCGTCAGGGCGAGTTTGCCTTCAAGGGACGCATTCGCGGAGACCTGACGGCTTTCTATACCACCGGTATCATTGCCGCGGTGGCGATCGTGATGGGCTTGACGCATTTCGCACTCGGCGTCGGCACCCAGCTGCATCGCCTGCACGCCATCAATCGCCAAATCGGTACTATGACGATGCCCGCGCTGGGACCCAACCCGCCTGATGATGCAGTCGCGGCGCTGCGTTCCGGCATCATCAAGATGAGCAAGCGCCTCGCGCTTATCGGCGGCAATTCCGGCAAGGACTCGCCGCTGGAGGCGCTGCTTGCGGTTTCGCGCGATGTACCCAAGCGTTTCCCAGTCGAGATGCAGGACATCGCGGTCGATGAGAACGGACTCCGATTATCGGGCGAGGCTGATTCGTTCACTACAGTTGATCAAATGAAGAAAACGCTCCAGCAGGATGACTACTTCGGCAATATCGAGGTGAGTCACGCGAAGGCCGCTACCGACGGCAAAGTCGAATTCCAGGTCGAAGCCAAATTCAAGGACGCGATCACGCCCGAATGATGAATCAGCTTCGCAAGCTCCTCGCGCAACTAGGAAAGCGTTTTGCGCCTTATCGCGAGCAGATCGCCGACGCGATACATCCAGCGGTCTCGCAAGCGCAGGCGCGCTATCAGAAGCTCGAGCCGCGTGAGCGGACGCTGGTCAAATTCGCCGGCGCGGTAGTCGGGCTGTTCATCGCGTACACCTTCATCTACTCGCCGATATCGAATTGGCGCGATTCGCTCGATACCACCCTCGATGCTCGCCGCCACGACATCGGCGAAGTACAACATCTGGTAGAAAGCTATATTCAGCGCAAGAAAGAATTGCAGGAAGCCGAACGTAATACGGTTCCCATCGGCAAGGAGTTTTCGCTGTTCTCCATCATCGAGAAGTCTCTGACCACCACCGTCGGTCACGACAAAATCGCTTCCATCAATCCCGATGCCGATCGCAAACTTTCCGATGGCTTCGTTCAGTACAGCGTTGACCTCAAGCTGCAGAATGTCAGCCTCGCGCAGATCGTTGACGCGCTCTATGGGGTCAAGACGTTGACCGCGCCGGTCGCGGTGTCCAACATGCATATCACCCGACGCCTTCAGGACCCCCATACCTATGACGTCGAGATGACCTGCATCGCGCTGGCGAAAGCGAAATGACCGCGGGCGAGTCACCCGCCTCGACGTGATATCCTCGGCGCTCCGATGGTCCTCGATTTCCTTCGCACCAATGCCACGCGAATCGCCTATGGCGTCATTGGCGTGCTGGTGTTCTTTTCGATTCTGATCGGGACTTTCCCCTACGCGGACACGCTCACCAACGTGCTCACCCCGATGGGGCTGCGGCTTTCCAGCCGCGACCAGGGCATGAGCTTTCCCTTCGGCATCCGCATGGATGGTGTGATGCTCGATTCGCCCGCCGATGGGCGCGCCCTCTTCCAGAGCGACACGATGCGCGTCACGCCCGCTTTTTTGTCGTGGCTGGTTGGCTCACCGGGCGTCAAGATCAGCGCCGATGCCTATGGCGGCAACTTCGATCTGCGCGCGCGCCGCCGCGGCGATGCCACCGAACTCACCTTCAATGGCGCCGACCTTCATCTCGAGAAATATCCGGGGCTTCGCGCGATGGGCGTGAATCTGGCCGGAATCATCGCCGGCGACGGCGATGTCTACGTTACCCAGGATGACATCGGGGCCGACCATGGCACCGTCCATGTCACCGCTTCCGATGCTTCATATCGAATCTTTCCGGGAACGCCGCCTCTCAAGCTCGGTAACCTGACCGCCGTCGTAAAACTCGACAACGGCAAGCTGACCATCGAACAGTTGGAGAGTCATGGCGGCGATCTGTCGATCTCGGGACGCGGCGTCATTCAGTTGGATCCGAATCTTCTCGATAGCGAGGTTGCGATTAACTTCCAGCTTGCGACGACGCCGGTCGGACGCGAGCGGCTAGGCTTCCTGCTCAATTTCCTTCCGCATCCGCCGAACTCGAAGCCCTACTTCCTGCACGGCACCCTCGCCGCCCCCGGATTGTCCTGAGGCCGAGTTAGTTGCGGACGCGATTCAATCGTTACACAATCGCGCCATCGATTTCGCGAAGTGAGAAGATTCATGGCTGATGCAAACAAACTCGGACTCCATCTCTCGGTCGGCGCCGGCGGATATGCCGAACGGCTCAAGCTCGCCAGGGAGGCTGAGGATGCCGGCTACTCGTCGCTGTGGGTCGCCGAGGTTTCTGGACCCGATGCGCTGGTGACGCTCGGCGCGCTCGCCGTCAACACCTCGAAGGCGGAGCTCGCGACCGGCGTCATTCCGATGCAGATTCGTACGCCCGGCGTGAATGCGATGGCGTTTCTCACGATTCACGAGCTTTCCGGCGGACGCGCCATCGCGGGGCTGGGCGTGTCGAGCCCGGTAATCGTCGAGCGATGGCACGGCGCGTCGTACCAGAAGCCAGTCACCGCGATGCGCGAATGCGTCATCATCATGCGCCAGCTTTTTACGGAGGGTAAATCGAAGTTCGCGGGCGAGGTTTACAAATCCGATTTCCGCCTCGGTGTGCGCTCGTCGCAAAAACGTCCGCCGAAGATCTATCTCGCGGGACTCAACACGCCGATGTTGCAGCTTGCCGGAGAGCTCGCGGATGGCGTGCTGATGAATTATTCGCCGCCCGAAGCGATGCCAGCGATGATCAAGGAAATCGAAGCGGGCGCGAAGAAAGCCGGGCGCAATCCTGCCGAGATCGACATCGGCATCTATATCAGAATGTGCATCAGCGAAGACGAATCCAGGGCGATCGACCAATTCCGCCGCGAGCTCGCCACTTATGCCTTCGTCGATTCCTACAACAGGATGTTTGCGCGCTACGGATTGGCGGATGAGTTCGCGGAAGTGCGCCGGCTGTGGAAGGAGGGCAAGCGCGATGACGCGCCCAATGCGATAAGCGACGCCTCCGCGCGCAAGATAGCGGCCTTCGGCGGGCCGCAGGTCGGACGTGATTTCGTCGCGAAGTTTCGCGCCGTCGGCGTGACCCACCCGGTGGTATTTCCGATCGGTCCCGCCGCCACGATCACGCGCGACGCCAACAATACGATGCGCGCGCTGGCCGGAGCGTAGTTCGCGAGCCTAGCGGCCTTTGTAATTGGGCTTGCGCTTTTCGATGAAGGCGCGCGGTCCTTCTTTCGCGTCCTCGGTGCGCATCACCTCGCGCGCGACTTCGTCCTCGATCTTGAATGCTTCCTCGTATGGACGCCCGGAGCATCGCCGCACCGCCTCTTTGATCTTTCGCACCGCGACGGGGCCATTCGCCGCGATGGCGGCCGCGAGTTCCTCGGCCTTGGCGATGAGCTGGTCTTGCGGGACCACGTAGTTGACGAGGCCGAGACGCCATGCCTCCTGCGCGTCGATGCGATTGCCGGTGAGCAGGATTTCCATTGCCTTGCAGTACGGGACCTGCCGCTGAAGTCTTGCAAGAGAGCCCGCGGCGGGGATGATCGCCCACTTCACTTCCTGCAGTCCGAAGCTTGCGTTCTCCGATGCGACGCGCAGATCGGTCGCCTGGATAAATTCCATTCCGCCCGCGATGCAAAATCCATTTACCGCCGCGATGACCGGTTTGGGGAAATCGTACTTGCGCAGCATCGCCACGTCGCCGAGCCGGCGATTGGCGAGCAGCTTCTGATCCCATTCGTCGTCGGGCTTGCGTGCGCCGGTGAAAAGCGGAATCAGCTTGCCGAGATCGGCGCCCGCCGAGAACGCAACCTTGCCCGCGCCGGTGACGATCACTGCGCGCACGTCTTCATCTTTCTCAGCCTCCTCCCAAAATCCGCCCATCCTCACCAGCAACTCGGGATTGAAAGAGTTGTGGACTTCGGGCCGATTGAAGGTGACATATGCGATGTGGTTGCGCTTCTCGATTTGCACAGCGGGCATGGCGGCATCCTCTTTGCTCTGATTGTGCGCGAGGCTAACACGAGGCGGCTTTACCAGCCACTTCGCGGGCCGATATGATCCGTTATCGTACTGTTCAGCGTCCGCTCGATCATTCACGGAGGAAGGATGAGACTCGTCTCGAAAATCCCGCGGCCCGTGCGCTCGATTGCGCTTCTACTCCTGGTTTCGATCCTCGCTCCTCTCAGTAACAATGCCTTCGCCCTCGATCTCCCTCGCGTCATTCCGCATTCGGCGCAAATCGATAAGCCAGTGCCGGAGGTCTTCAAGGCTCTGAAGTCGTACTTCTCCGATACGGTCGATTCAAAGTTCCAGCTGGTCAGCGCCGACGAAAAATCGGAAACTATCGTCGCCAAACAAACCGGTATTGATTCCGCGCGATGGGCTCAGTGGGCGGCCTGCCAGACCGACCCGATGCATCTCATCTATCAGCTCAATGATGCGATCGTGACCTTGACCATCAAGCTCGATAAAAGCCCGCACAATAAAACCTTCATGACCGTGAGCGCCGATTTCCAGGGCATCTATGGTCTGGGCCAGAACTCCACCACCATCGAATGCAAATCGACCGGCACGCTCGAAGATAACATCCTCGCGCTCGCCGGCGCACAATCGCCCTCCGCACAAGGGACCGCAGCAGCGCATTGAGTAGTAGCGGTGAACAGGCGTTCCTCGACGCGAAGTTAGCGGCTGCCGATGAGCACGCGGCCGCGGCTGCGACTGCCTTTCCGCCCCCCGAGGAGCTTCGCTCGCGCGACATTTTCCGGCTCCTGCCGCGCGTATGGCCGTTCATTCGTCCCTTCAAGCGGCATCTGGTTTACCTCGGCCTCGCGGTAGTTCCGGGATTGCCGGCGGGACTCTTCGCGCTCGCAATGCTCGGGGTGTTCTTCGACGCGGTCGGCAACGGCAAATCGCTCAATCTCTTCCAGGCGTGGATGCTGCACGTTCCGGTGAACGCGGATCGCCACCTCATCCTATGGCACGCCTGCATTTTCAGCGCGGTCGCAGCCCTCGCCATCGCTCCCTACGGACTTGGGCTGATCGCCTATGGGATCTGGATCCTGCAGCGGATGACGAATCAGTTTCGCGTCGACCTGTATACGCGGTTGCAGGAATTGAGTCTGCGTTTTCATTCCGAAGAAAAAATCGGTGACGCGATTTTTCGGATGTTTCAGGACTCGGCAGCGATCCCGCATGTCATCAACGGTTTGATCATCCAGCCACTGCGGGTGGTGCCGCTGGTCCTGGTCAATCTCGGGGTAATGGCGGCATTCGACTATCACGTCGCGGCGATCGCCGCGCTGCTGATTCCGGCCAACTTCATCGTCGCGGTTTTATTCGCAAAACCCCTGCGGCGCGCTTTCCTTGCCGAACGCGTCGCCACCGCGCAGGCCACCACTCGTATCGAGGAGACGCTCGCCTCGATCAAAGCGGTCAAGGCTTTCGGCCGCGAGGAATCGGAGAGCGAACTCTACGCGCGCGACAACTGGGAATCATTCATTGCGGCGCGGCGCGCACGCATGCTGTTCGTGGTTTATCGCGTGATCATCAGCACCATGCGGTCGCTGGCCTACGTCGGCGCGGTTTACTTCGGGGCGCTGCAGGTCCTGCACGGCGGAGTGGCGGGCGCTGTCCGCGCGGCCTTTTCGCTCGGCGTCTTCCAGGGCGCGCTGTGGATTTTCGGCACCGCGACCGCGCGCATTCGCAACACCACGCAAATGTGGGGCACGCTGCAGGATGTCGGCATCGCGTTGTCGCGCGTGTTCGAGATGATGGCGAAACTGCCCGAGGAAAAAGTTCATAGCGGCAATTTCATCCCTGCCGCGCCGGCGAGTGAGCTCGCATTCGACAACGTCAACTTCTCCTACAATGTGAAGTCGGCGGTTCTGAGTGACGTCAGTTTTCGCGCGAAGGTCGGCGAAATCACCGCGCTCGCCGGTCCCAGCGGCTCCGGCAAAAGCACGCTGATCGCGCTGATGCTGCGTTTTTTCGATCCCAATGCCGGCCGCATCTCACTCGATGGCCACGACATCCGCGACCTCAAACTCGAAAACTACCGGCGCATGATTTCGGTCGCGCTGCAGGAAAATCCGCTTTTCACCGCGACGCTGCGCGACAACATTGTCTACGGCCGCATCGATGCGACCGAGGAAGAAATTCTTCACGCCATCACCCGCGCGGGCCTCGGCGATTTCGTACGCTCCTTGCCAGCCGCTCTCGACACTGTGCTCGGCGAGAAAGGCGCGAAACTCTCGACCGGCCAGGCGCAACGCATCGGGCTGGCGCGCGCGTTTCTCCGCGATGCTCCCATCCTGATTCTCGATGAGCCGACATCCGCGCTCGATTCGGTGAACGAGAACCTCGTGATGCGCGGCGTCCGTGAATGGATCGACGAACGACCGCGCGAGCGCATCGTGTTGCTCGCAACCCATCGCCGCACCACCGCGGCGCTCGCCGACCACATCTACCAAATCGCCGGCGGCCGCGTCAGTGAAGTTGATGAGCGCGCATTCGAAGATGCTCGAATCGCGGAGGTGTCGAATGGCTGAGCACCTCGCCGCGACCATCCCCGTCGAAAACCACGGCAACGGCATCGCACCCGAGGGTCGCGACTCGCGCGCGCAGGATATCTACGGCGCGGAACGCGACTCGCTAAGCTTTCGCCAGTCGCTGCGGCTGCTGATAAAGGGATGGGGGTTTTTCGCACACCATCGCCGCCTGGTCGTCCTCAAATCCGCGATCGCGATCTCCTCGATGCTGCTGTTCCTGATCACGCCTTGGCCGATGAAGATCATCATCGACAATGTGATCGATGGCCATCCGCTGGAAGGCGTGCCCCGACGAATTCTGCTACCGCTGGTAGGCACGGACCGGGTGGCGTTGCTCACCGCGATTGTCCTCTTTCTCCTGGTCACCGTAATCCTGACCGGGATCTCGGGCGACGACCCACAACCGGTGGACACCGACATCGGCAGCGGCGGACTCGATCAGGCGGGCGCCAGCGGCGGTGCGGCGAACAACGGCTGGAGCCTCTGGAACGGCATCCTGGGGCTGCTCGAAACCTACGTCACCCTCGATCTTTCGCAGCGCGTCAACCAGGACCTCCGTACCGCGATTTACCAAAGATTTCTGCGCTCGCCGCTCGGGCTGTATGGCGACCAGAAAATTGGCGACGCGGTGTTTCGCGTGATGAACGACAGCGCGGCCATCAGCGAGGTCTTTTACCGCGGCCTGCTCGGGCCAGCCATGTCGATCACGATGTTCGTCTGCGCCCTGGTCGTGGTAACCGGACAATTCTCCAACGAGCCGATGATCCCGATCGGCTGCGCGCTCCTGCTCCCGCTCATTGGGATCGGCGGAGCCGCGTTCAGCCGGGTCTTCCGCAATCGCGCGCAGACCATGCGCGAGCAGGGCAGCAACGTGATGGCGGTGTTCGAGGAGCGCCTCGCCAATGTGCATCTGATCAAGGCCTACGGAACGGAAGGCCGCGAAACCAACACTGTGGACACCGCGAGTTGGGGATCTTACGCGGCCACGCTCAAGTTCGTCGGCTTCTTCCTCGCGATGGTGCTGATCCTGACGCCACCAATTCTCTTCCTCGCGATCGGCGGTCTTTATCATCTATTTGATGAAGTGATCGAACACCGTCTGACACTTGGCGATGTGGTGCTGCTGCTCACTTACGGTGGCATGCTGGCGCGCCCGATGGGCGATCTCGGCGCGACCTGGGCCAACCTGCAGGCGCCTATCTCGGGGCTGCGCCGGGTGTTCAGCGTGCTCGATCGGCTCGATGAGGATCGCGCTGAGGAGGGCGCAATCGACCCGGGCAAAATTACCCGCATCGAATTGCGCGACGTTTCGATCGCTTACGACGACGCCGGCCCGGTCGTTCGCGATGTATCGTTTGAACTTCGCAGCGGCGAGCTGGCCGCTTTGGCTGGGCCGAGCGGAACCGGCAAGACCAGCATCATTTGCGCGATCCCGCGCTTCATCGAAGCGCGGGCCGGCGAAATTCTCATCAACGGGATCGATGCGCGGCGAATCTCACTCGACGCGCTCCGCAGAGATATCGGTTTTGTCTTTCAGCAGGAGGCGCTGTTCTCGCGCTCGATCGCCGAGAACATCTGCTACGGCGCGCCCGACGCGACCGAAGCGCAGATGCGTGAGGCCGCAAGAATCGCCGGCGCCGCCGACTTCATCGAAGCGCTACCGGAAAAATACCACACGACTTTGGGGCGGCGTGGCGCGCGTTTGTCAGTCGGACAGAAGCAGCGCATCGCCATCGCCCGGGCCCTTATTCGCCAACCCGACGTGCTGATCCTCGACGAGCCGACTGCGCCGCTCGACCCGCAATCCGAAACGGACCTGATGCGTACACTGCGCGACCTCGCGCGCGATCGCATCGTGCTGATTGTGGCGCATCGCGCCGGAACCCTCGCCGCCTGCGATCGCATCGTGTTCGCCTCCGCGGGATCGATCGTCGCGATTGGCTCCAACGACGAGTTGAGCCGGACCTGCGCGCCCTATCGCGAATATCTGTCGATCACCGAATCCGAACTCGAGCCCTAGCCGCTATGCCGCAGTGGCATCAGCCCACTGCGCCGGTGGCATAGCTGGATAGCTGGTGTCCTGCGGTTTGCGCGAGGTAACCCCGCGAACGACATTGAGCGCGGCGCGACCCAGCAACTTCGGCGCGAACAGATCCGAAGGCGGCCGCAACATATGAATCACCTTGCCCAGCGTCACGCGCACCACCGGATCGTTGGCCGAATATTCCATCATAAGCCGGAACATCGGATCGAAGATGCGATTCGACATGGGACGGCGACCCTCGCATCCGGGAACGGCGAAATCAGCGCCCGTCGCCATCGACCATGGGGCCTGCTGCACTTGCGCCTGCGCGGCGTAAAACTTGCCAGTTAGTTGAGGATGGTCGAGGCCAAGTTTCACGATGGTGTCGCGGAGCGTGAGCGCCGACAGCGCACCGGTCGTCATCCCCTGGCCATAGACGGGGTTGAATGCGCAGGCGGCATCGCCGAGCACGACGAATCCCGCCAGCTTCGCCGGCCAGCGGTCATAGCGCCGCCATCGATTGGCCATCGCGCGATGCGAATAGACGGTTGAAATCGGCTCGGCGAGCTTGACCGCCTCCGCCAGCAACGGCGAGCGCAACTTGGTCAGCGCCTCCATGTAGCCGGCCTCGTCACTGGGCGGATAGTTCCTGCCCATGCCGGCAATGCTGATGACCCATCGATTATTCTCTACCGGGAACAAGACGCCGGCGAGGGGATTCTCTCCGATTTTCGGATCGATCCATGCGGCCCTCCACCACCACTCCCTCGGACGGCGCTCCGGCGGCGGCGCCTGGAACCATCGCGAGGCGTAGCCGGGGTGGCTATCGACGACGATTTCCTCGGAAGCGGGCAAGCCTAGCTCGTGGAGCCAGTTGGGCGTCTTTGATGAACGTCCACTTGCGTCAACGATGAAGTCGGCTCGCAGTTCTCGCCGAGGTTTCCGGATCGTCGCTGGAAATTGTTTTCAAACCGATCATACGCGAGCGGTTCTCGTTCGCGATTAGTCCATTAACCCGGACTCCTTCGACAAAGCTGACGTTCTCATGCTTGCGGAGAAGCTCGCGAACCGCCGCCTCGAGGAGGACCCGGCTGCCATGCAACAACTTGATGCCTTGCTTCTCGCGCGGCGCCCATCCGTTGGCCCGTAAAGCCGCGAAATCCCACCCGAAGTCGGTATCGAGAGCGCCTCGCGAAAGCACCGTCTGCTCGAAGCCGGGAAAGAGATTTTCCAATTCGAGGCGCCCTCGCGCGAGGAGCACATGGACGTGCCGGCTTTGCGGCACGCCGGCGCGCTCGAAGGCGCCCTCCGGATAATGATCGCGATCAACGACGGTCACCCGTTCAAAATGATCCGCAAGAATTCTCGCCACGCACATTCCGGCCATGCTGCCGCCGATCACAATCGCGTGAGGCTGTTTTGGCATTCGAGTTTTCTCCGATTATGGTTGATTGAGTCAATTCGGCGAGCGTTTGAGCTTTTTTTCGCTCAACCCGTTAAGAACGATGTCGAGGGTCTGTGCGATGGCGCCCTCGACATCGAGCTTGCCGCCGCGCCGGGCCCACTCGTAGATCAACGCGAAGTAGGTTGCGCATAAGGAAACCGCCGCGAGAGCCGGCTCGATTTTGCGCCGGAACTCTCCCGCCACCTGACCGCGGCGAATGACTGAGGCGAGCAGCGACACCAGGTTGTCAGTATGTTCCTGGTGCGATTCGAGGAACACCGGGGGTCGCGAGAGCAGCTCGCGGACGTGAAGCCTGATGACATCGGGCTGCTGCATCGCGCGCTCAGCCAGCATCTTCAGGGCGGACTTGAGAGTCGCGGTAGCGCTGCCATGCGCGGCACGGATCAATTCAGCCAGCGCCTGATTGGCGCGCACGCCATATTCCGATAGCAGCGACTCTTTGCCGGGAAAATGCAAAAAGAACGTAGCCCGCGCCACGTCGGCGGCTTCGCAGATCTCCTCGATGGTAACCGCCTCGAAACCGCGGCGTAAGAACAGGTTCATCGCGGAGGAATAAATCTCGTCGCGAGTGCGTTCCCGCTTGCGGTCCCGACGCGAAGGTGCCGCCTGCGTGTTGGATATTGCTCTATCAATGGATGCCGTCATGTAATTGGACCCTAGTCTATTAACGTACTTGAGGCAATTGATCAAGACTTCGCTGAGCGGTGCGCCTTTCAGGAATTTCGCGTCCGCGATATAAATGCATGGTAGCGGCGATTCGCACGCGTCCACGCGAACAAGAGGTTCAGGCTTGTCTGAGGAAAATCGAAAACCCACCCAGCGCGAGAAGAAGGTCATCATCGACTTCGACATGTTGCGCAAAGTTTCGGCGCGCAACTTCCGTGACCTCGGTGGCCATCCGACGCGCGAAGGTCGCCAGGTCAAAAGCGGCATGATCTATCGCTCGTCGCATCTGGCGCAGGTCCCCGACGAGCATCCGCTGCACGAGCTCGGCTTGCGCACACTGGTGACACTGCAGAGCCGGGTCGAAGTGACTCATCTCGGACCGCCGCACGATTCGGTGCTCGAGAAAGTGCGATGGGAGCACATCCCGATGGGCGATGTGTGGTTCGAAAAGCGCAACGAGGATCTCTTCACGCGCGAGGAGGGCAAGGAGCATCTGTTCCTGGTCATGACGCTGGTCACCGACTGGCGGCGCTTCTACAACCTGCTCGCGGAACCCGATGTCTATCCGCTCCTTTTTCATTGCTCGGCCGGGCGCGACCGCACCGGCGTCGGCGCCGCCATGTTGCTCGATCTGCTGGGCGTCGAGCGCGATCGAATTGTTGAAGACTTCCTCGAAAGCAACCTCGTATTTCCCGCGGCGCCACTGAAGCCGAAGCAACTCGTGCCGGTGTTCGAGGCTATCGATGCGGCGGGCGGCATTCGCGCATTCCTGCGCGATGTGATCGGCGTTGATGAAAAACACCTGAGTGAGATTCGTGATCGTCTGCTCGAAGGTTGATAGATCTGCGGGATGGCTCTTTACGACGCGATCGGACGCACCTACGACACCACTCGTCGAGCCGACCCCGATCTGACGCGATGCCTTACGCGTCACCTCAATTTCACGCCCGGCGCGCGCTATCTTGACATAGGTTGCGGCACCGGAAATTACACCGTCGCGCTACAACAACTGGGAGCGCGAATGCACGGGCTCGAATTGACCGCGACGATGCTGGCGAAGGCGCGGCTCAAGAGCGATCGCGTCCGCTGGATCCAGGGCAACGCCGAATCGCTTCCGTTTCCCGATCGATGCTTCGACGGCGCGATGGGAACCTTCACCCTCCATCACATGAAGCATCCCGAGCGCGCGATTGAAGAAGTCTTTCGCGTGATCGATCACGGCCGCTTCGTTATCTTCACCGCCGACCTCCCGCAGTCCAGCGGTTATTGGCTAAACGAATACTTTCCGGTCGGGATGGCGGCGATGCACCAGCAAATGCCGCCTGCTGCCGACATCATGCGGCATCTTGAGGATGCCGGATTTACCGCGATCGAACTGGAGCCGTGGGAAATTCCCGAGGACATTCAGGACTGGTTTCTATACGCGGGCAAGCGCCGTCCGGAGATCTATCTCGACGCCGCGGTGCGCGCCGGAATTTCCACGTTCGCGCAGGGTCTGATCTCCGCTGAAGAAACCGCCGAAGGATGTACGCGGCTGAAAGCGGACATCAAGTCGGGCCGGTTCGAGGAGGTCGCCGCGAAATATTGCCACGATCGTGGCGACTGCCTGTTCATCGTGGCGACGAAGAAGTGACTAGGCCGGCGTGTAGCCGTCGCGCAGCAACGACTTCGCGATCAGCATGCGCTGCACTTCGCTGGTGCCCTCGCCGATTTCAGACAGTTTGGCATCGCGCATGTAGCGCTCGACCGGGAAATCGGTGACGTATCCATAACCGCCGTGAATCTGGACCGCCTTGGTAGTCGTCCACATCGCAACTTCCGAGGCGAAGAGTTTCGCCATCGCGGCCTCGCGCGCGAACGGCCTGCCTTGATCCTTCAACTGCGCGGCGCGACAAATCAGCATCCAAGAGGCGTCGATGCGGGTTGCCATGTCTGCAATCATGAACTGAATCGCCTGGAAGTCGGCGATGCGTTTCTCGAATTGCCGCCGCTCCAGCGCATATGCTCTCGCTTCCTCGAATCCACCGCGCGCCATCCCGGCCGCAAATCCCGCGATGCCGATGCGTCCGCCTTCGAGCACCTTCATCGCCTGCGAATATCCCGCGCCGAGTTCGCCGATGAGGTTGCGCGCGGGCACCGAGACATTTTCCAAAATTACCTCGGCCGTGTCCGACGCGCGAAGCCCCAGCTTTTCGATGTGCTTGCCATTGCTGAGGCCGGCAGTACCGCGGTCAACGATGAACGCGGAAATACCGCCGCGACCTTTGTCCGGTTCGGTCTTCGCGGTGACAACATAAACATCACCGACGCTGCCATTGGTGATGAACATCTTGGAGCCGTTAATGACGTAGTTGTCACCGACACGCCTGGCGCGCGTCAGCATCGCGGCCGCGTCGGAGCCCGAGTTGGGTTCAGTCAGGCACCATGCGCCGATTTTCTTCGCCGCGAGCAGGTCGGGAACGTAATGGTCGCGCTGCTCGTCGGAAGCGAAATTCGCGATGTGCCCCGTGGAAAGCGACATGTGCGCCGCCGCGGTCAAACCGATCGAGGCATCGAAGCGCGAAAGGCCTTCGACGACGAGCACTTGCGACAGTGTGTCCGCTCCTCCGCCACCCCATTTTTCCGGAAACGCAACGCCGAGGAATCCCAGCTCGCCGAGCTTTTCAAAAACCTTGCGTGGGAAGATTTCCTTCTTGTCCCATTCGGTGGAATGCGGCTTGATTTCGCGTTCGGCAAACGCGGTCAAGGTGTCGCGTATGCGGCGCTGCTCTTCAGTCAGATCAAAGTTCATCAGGATTCCGAGTCCAGACGGTCAGTCGCGAGGATGCACATTGGTATGCACCCATTTCACGATATCTTCGGTCGAAGCGCCCGGAGTGAAGATTTCCCGCACGCCCATTTGCTTTAACTTCTTCGCATCTTCTTCGGGAATGATGCCGCCGCCGAAAATCGCGACGTCGTCCGCGCCCTTCTCTTTCAACAGCCGCAGCACTTCGGGGAACAGCGTCATGTGCGCGCCCGAGAGCACGCTGAGCCCGACCGCGTCGGCGTCTTCCTGCACCGTCGCCTCGGCGATCATCTCAGGGGTCTGATGGAGCCCGGTGTAGATGACCTCGAAGCCGGCATCACGCAACGCGCGTGCGATAATCTTCGCGCCACGATCGTGCCCGTCGAGGCCTGGTTTCGCGACTATGATTCGAAGCCGTTTGTCTGCCATTTAGATCCAGCCTGGGTCGGTATATACGCCGAACTCGGCGCGGAAAATATCCGAGATCTCGCCGACGCTCGCGCTCTGGCGCACCGCTTCGCAAATCGGCGGCATCAGATTTTCGCCCGAGCGGCACGCCTCAGCGACGCGCTTGAGCGCATCTTTCACCGAGGTGCTGTTGCGCTCGCGTTTGACTTTTCGCACCCGCTGGATTTGGCGCTCCTCCAGCTCCTTTTCAATTTTCAACGTCGCGATCGGAATCTCTTCGGGAATCGAATACTTGTTGACACCGACGACGACCTTCTCGTTTTTCTCGAGCTGGCGCTGGTACGCGAAGGCCGCCTCCGCGATCTCACGCTGCGGATAGCCGGTATCGATCGCATGGAGCATCCCGCCCATGTCGTCGATCTTGTGGATGTAGGCCATCGCCTCCGCTTCCATCTTGTCGGTGAGCGCCTCGATGGCGAAACTTCCGCCGAGCGGATCGATGGTATTGGTAACGCCGGTTTCTTCCGCGATGATTTGCTGGGTGCGCAACGCGACCATCACGGCGTTCTCGGTCGGCAGCGCGAGGGTCTCGTCCATCGAATTGGTGTGGAGCGATTGCACCCCACCCATCACGCCCGCCAGCGCCTGGATCGCGACGCGCACCACATTATTGATGGGCTGCTGCGCGGTGAGCGAGGCCCCCGCCGTTTGCGCGTGACAGCGCAGGATCATCGAGCGCTCGTTCTTCGCGCCCCAGCGCTCCTTCATCAGCTTGGCCCAGATGCGGCGCGCGGCTCGCAGCTTCGCGACCTCTTCGAGGAAATCGTTGTGCAGATTCCAAAAGAAGGACAGACGCTGCGCGAAATCATCGACCGCCAGTCCGCGCTTCATCGCGTCCTCGACGTAGCAAACCCCGTCTGCCAGCGTGAACGCCAGTTCCTGCACCGCGGTCGAGCCAGCCTCGCGGATGTGGTAGCCGCTGATCGAGACCGCATGCCATCGCGGCGCCTTCTTCGCGCAGAACTCGATCATGTCGGTGACCACCCGCAGCGACGGCGCGGGCGGCGAGATCCATTCCTTCTGCGCGATGAACTCCTTGAGCATGTCATTCTGGATGGTGCCGCCGACGCGGTCCCACGGCACGCCGCTGCGCTCCGCCATCACCAGATACATCGCGAGCAGGACCGACGCCGAGCAGTTCACCGTCATCGAGGTGGTGACCTTGTCGAGGGGGACGCCCTTGAAGAGGATCATCATGTCGTCGATGGTGCTGACCGCGACGCCTTCACGCCCGACCTCGCCCTGTGCGCGCTCGTGATCCGCGTCGTAGCCCATCAGCGTCGGCATATCGAACGCCGTCGAGAGCCCGTCCTGGCCCTGCTTCAACAGGAAGTGGAAGCGCTGATTGGTGTCCTCGGCCAGGCCGAAGCCGGCGAACTGGCGCATCGTCCATAAGCGCCCCCGATACATCGAGCCGTACGGGCCACGCGTGTACGGATACTCACCCGGATTGCCGAGCTTCTCGTCGTAGCTGCCGCTGACATCTTCGGGGGTGTAGAGCGGATCGATCTCCATGTCGGAGACCGTCGAGAAGCGGACCGGCCGCTCCTTCGCGTCCTTGTAGGCGCCGTTTTGCCATTCCTGTTTGTTCGACATTTTTCTTAATGCGCTCCCAACGTCTGCGTCGCGATGACGAGGCGCTGAATCTCGGAAGTGCCTTCGTAAATTTCGGTGATCTTGGCGTCGCGGAAATACCGCTCGACCTGGAATTCTTTGGTGTAGCCGTAGCCGCCGTGAATCTGCACCGCTTCGATCGCAGCGCTCATCGCGGCCTCGGCAGCGAACAGCTTCGCCATCGCGGATTCGCGGGTGCATGGCACGCCCGCATCCTTTAATGATGCGGCGCGCAGATTCAGCAGCCGGGCCGCATCGATCTCGACCGCCATATCGGCGAGCTTCCATTGAATCGCCTGGTACTGCGCGATCGGCTTGCCGAAGGTCTGCCGCTGCTGCGCGTACTTCAGCGAATCCTCGAGCGCCGCGCGACCGATGCCGATGGCCTGCGCCGCGATCCCGATCCGCCCGCCATCGAGGGTCTTCATCGCGACCTTGAAGCCCTCGCCTTCCTTGGTCAGGAGATTTTCGCGCGGCACCTTCATATCGGTGAAGCTGAGCTGCGCGCTATGCGCGCCGTGAATCCCCATCTTGTCTTCGACGCGGGTCACGGCCCATCCGGGCGTCGAGGTCTCGACCGCGAACGCCGCGATGCCGTGGTTGCCTTTCGAGGCATCAGTCATCGCGAAAACGATCGCAACGCCGCTTTGCGGCGAGTTGGTGATGAAATTTTTGGTGCCGTTGATGACGTAGTAATCGCCCTCGCGCACCGCCTTGGTCTTCTGCCCGGCGGCATCGGAACCGGCCTGCGGCTCAGTCAGCGCGAAGCATCCGATCCATTCGCCGGTCGCCATCTTCGGCAGAAAATGTTGCTTCTGGCGCTCATTGCCGAGCCCGAGAATCGGCCACGACGCGAGCGACGAATGCGCGGACACGATGACCGCCGTCGAGGCGCACTCGACCGCGAGTTCCTCGACCACCAGCGCATAGGCGACGTGATCGAGACCGGCGCCGCCGTATTGCTCAGGAATGAAGATGCCCAGCATGCCGAGCTTGCCGAGATCGGCCATCGTCGCGGCGGGATAGCGATGGGTCCGGTCGGTTTCGATGCCGGCCTTGTCGAGTTTTTCGCGCGCATAGCGCCGCGCGGTATCGCGCGCGCCGCGTTGAGCTTCTGTCAGTTCGAGGTCCATTTAATCCAGCCGTACTTCTTTTACCTTAGCACCGACCATTCGGTCGATAGAAATGGCCTTCGACATTGTCGAAAGCCATTTGAGCCGCAGCGAAGGATGAAAAAACTACAACGGAAAGGAGCTACTTGTGCCGCCAGGCGGGTTGGCGCTTCGCCACAAACGCCTCGGTGCCCTCGACGCGATCCTCGCTCGCGAAAGCGATCCCGAAGGATTCCTGCTCGAAGCGCAGACCGGCGTCTTCTTCCATCGTGAATGATGCGCGTAGCGCGGCCTTCGCCTGGCGCAGCGCGACCGAAGATTTCGAGGCCATTTTTTCCGCCAGCTTGCGCGTCTCGGCCATCAACTGATCGGGCGCGACAACGTAATTCACCAGCCCCAAAACCAGCGCGGCTTTCGCATCGATCATGTCGCCGGTCATGATGAGCTCGCGTGCCTTCGCCTGTCCGATTCGATGCGGCAGGCGCTGCGTCCCACCAAATCCGGGAATCAGCCCGAGGTTGATCTCCGGCTGACCGAAGCGCGCCTTTTCACTCGCGATGATGAGGTCGCACGCCATCGCGAGTTCGACGCCTCCGCCGAGCGCGAAGCCGTTGACGGCCGCGATGACGGGAATCGGCAAATCCTCGATGGACTCCATCACGCGATGGCCGAGGCGCGAGAATTCCAGTCCCTCGACGGTGCTCATTTTCGACATCTGCGCGATATCGGCGCCGGCAACGAATGCGCGATCTCCCGCGCCGGTGACGATCAGCACGCGCACTGAACTATCGTGGCGAACTTCGCGCAACACCTGCGCGATCTGTTCGAGGACGGACTTATTCAGCGCATTGAGCGCGGGCGGCCGGTTGACGGTGAGCGTCGCAATCGGAGCCTTATCAAAAATGATGTCGGTCAATTCCATCGGATGAAAACCTCGCTCGAAGATGGCGCCTTCGACATTCCAACTTGAACGCGGAAGTGTCAATCGATCGAGGTTCTAATACTCCGGTTTGAAGTCGAAATGGTGGATCGATTCGATGAAGCGTACGGTGCGGGTTTTCGAGCGCATCACGACGCTGTTGGTCATCGCGCCGCCGGAAAAAAATCGCACGCCGTGCAGATAGTCGCCGGTCGTCACGCCAGTCGCCGCGAACATCACATTGTCACCCGACATTTCCTGCAGCGTATAGCGATGCTTCAAGTCGAGGATGCCCGCGGCGAGGCATTCTTCGGCCTCGGCCTCGTTGCGCGGCATGAACCGCACCTGCATCTCGCCGCCTGCCGAGCGTATCGCGGCGGCCGCGAGTACGCCCTGATGCGCACCGCCGACGCCGAGCAGCATGTCGATTTCGCTTTCCGGACGGGTGGTCGCGATCGCCGCTGAAAGATCGCCGGCGGAAAGCAGCTTGATTCCTGCCCCGGCTCGCCGAATTTCCGCGATCAGTTTTTCATGGCGCGGGCGATCGAGAATCGCGACGCGCAAATCTTCCACATAAACCTTTTTCGCCTCGGCCAGCGCCTTCAGATTGTCGGCGGGCGAGCGATCGAGATCGATCACGCCGACGCCGAAGGGGCCGGTCGCGATTTTATCCATGTAGGTATCGGGGCAGCGCAGAATCTTGCCGCGCTCCGAAAGCGCGATACACGAAACCGCGTTGGGACCGCCCATCGCGCAGATGAACGCGCCCTCCAGCGCGTCGAGCGCGACGTCAACCTCGGGCCCCGCGCCGACGCCGACCATCTCCCCATTGTAAAGGACGTCGACCTCGGCCTGCTCACCCTCGCCGATGACGATCTTGCCGTCCATGTTGATGGAATTGAGCGCCTTGCGCATCGCGTCGCAGGCCGCGCGATCCGCCATCCGTTCGTCGCCCTTACCGATGAAGCGGGCGGCTGCGAGAGCGGCGGCTTCGGTCGCGCGTGCAACTTCAAGGGCCAGGTTGCGATCCATCTATTACTCCCGCGATGCTTCGAGACGTTTCGTCAGTTCGCTTCGATTGCGCCGCCACGGTTGAAGAGCGTTTCGATCAGCCGATAGCCGTCAGTGAGCGAAGTGCCGGTCGCCTTGCCATCGGCTTCGGTATAGCGACGGGCCTTCGCGCCGACATTTCGAAGAGTCTTGTTGGATACTATCGCAAACGGCACGGCCTCGCTCGAATGAGTTTTGATCTTGCTCGGGGTCGCATGGTCGGGCTGCAACAGCAAGCGAAACTCGCCCATCTTGTTGAGGCCTTCGAGCATCGGACCGAGGATCAACTCATCGATGCGCTCGATGGCTTCCTTCTTCAAATCGGCGCGGCCCATGTGACCGGCCTCGTCGGGCGCCTCGATGTGCAGGAGCAAGAAATCCTTGTGCTCCAGCGATTTGAGGCCGTAGCGACCCTTCGCAGCATAATCCGTATCGAGGAATCCGGTCGCGCCCGGCACGGTGATAACTTCGAGGCCGGCGAGACGGCCCACCCCGTTCACCAAATCGACGGCCGAGATAACCGAACCCTCGAGGCCGAAACGTTCCTTGAGCGTCGGCACCGCAGGCCGCGTGCCCTGCCCCCAAAACCATGCCGAAGTCGCCTCGACTTTGCCCGCGGCGCGCCGAGCCAGGTTCACCGGGTGGTCGCGCAAAATCTCCTGCGATTTTTTCATCAGCGCGAGGATGCGATCGGCGCCCTCGCCTTCCGGCATATGCCCCTCGATGCTCTGGCCGGTGATGTCGTGCGGGGGCGTAAGCTTGGTGGTTCGCGCACCGTTGCGCCACGTCATCAGATGGCGATAGCTGACGCCATTGAAAAATTCGATGCCATCGCGCGCGAGTTGCTCGCGAAGATCCGCGACGATACGCGCGGCTTCCTCGCTGGTGATGTGACCGGAGGTGAAATCGTTCATCACCGTCATGCCGCCGTCGGTCTTCAGCGAGACGAGGTTCATGCGGAACACAACGTCGCCGGGTCCCATCGCGATGCCCATGCTGGCGGCCTCAATCGGCGCGCGCCCGGTATGATAGCGCTTCGGGTCGTAACCCATCATCGACATGGTGCCCACATCGCTGCCGGGCGGCATGCCCTCGGGAATCGTGAGCGTAAGGCCGAGCGTGCCGCGCGTCGCGATGAGGTCCATGTTGGGTTTGTGCGCGGCTTCGAGCGGGGTCTTGCCGCCGAGTTCTTCGCACGGCCAATCAGCCATCCCGTCGCCATGGATGATGACGTACTTCATTCGTTCTCCATGATCTTGAGGACCTTATTTATATCGGGCTCGACCACGATGGTGTTGCTGAGATTTTTCAGCGCCGTGTCCGGATCCTTGAGTCCGTGACCGGTGAGCGTGCAAACCACGACCGAGCCGGGCTTGATGCCGCCGGTCGCGCCATATTTAAGAAGTCCCGCCACCGATGCCGCCGATGCCGGTTCGGCGAAAACTCCTGCCGCCGCGATCAATCGATATGCGGCGAGGATTTCCGCGTCGGTTACCATATCGATGATGCCGCCGGACTCATCGCGCGCGGCCACCGCCTGTTTCCAGCTCGCGGGATTGCCGATTTTAATCGCCGTCGCGACCGTTTTGGGATCATCGATGGGATGTCCGATGACGATGGGCGCCGACTCCGCGGCTTGGTAGCCCATCATCTTAGGAAGGCCTTGCGACAGGCCCTTTTCCTTATATTCGCAGTAGCCCGCCCAGTACGCGGTAATGTTGCCGGCGTTGCCGACCGGCAGAAAATGATGCGTCGGCGCGTCGCCAAGCTGATCGCATATCTCGAATGCTCCGGTCTTCTGGCCCGCGATGCGATCGGGATTCACGCTATTCACGAGCCGGATGCGTTGAGGGTCGCGCGCGGCAACATCGCGCACGACCTTCAGGCAAATGTCGAAGTTACCGATGACCTCGAGGACGCGCGCGCCATGCATCACGCTTTGAGAGAGCTTGCCGACCGCGACCGACCCTTTCGGAATCAAAACAAATGCTTTAAGTCCGGCCCTCGCGGCGTATGCCGCCGCCGATGCCGCCGTGTTCCCCGTCGAGGCGCATACGACCGTGCGCGCGCCCTCGCCAAGCGCCTTGGAGATGGCGACGGTCATCCCGCGATCCTTGAAGGAGCCTGTCGGGTTGAGGCCGTCGTATTTCAAGTAGACCTTTATGTTTGGGCCGAGACGCTCTCCTAGCGGAATGCTCTCGATGAGCGGCGTATTGCCCTCATTGAGGGTCACCACTGGCGTCTTGCTGGTCACTGGCAGGAAACGCCGGTAATGCTCGATGAGCCCGGGCCATCGGGTCAGCCGCGCAAAAGCGCCATTCGATATCGTCTTCTTTGCGGCCATCGCTCAGAGTTGCTCCTCAATCCTGATAAATGCCGGCGCCGCCGCGACCAGCTTGCGCCGCATGATTTCCTTGAGCGCCCGATTCAGGTTGCGCTCGCGCGTCTCATGACTACGCATGATCACCGGCACGGTTTTGCCCGCGCTGCGCTCATGCTGAATGACGGACGCCATCGAGATTCCGTTGCGCCCCAGCACCGAGGCGATCTTACCGAGCACGCCCGGTTTATCCTCGGCCATGAAGCGCAGATAATACTCGCATACCACGTCAGCTATCGGCTTTACACGGGCGCGTTTAATGAAGCTAACCGGGTAGCCCAGCGAATGGGGCCGCGCATCACCGCCGGATCTGCGGTCGCGCGCGATTTGCACGATATCGGCCAGCACCGCAGTCGCGGTCGGCATTTGGCCCGCACCCTGCCCGATGTACATCGTGGAGCCGAGCGCCTCACCATGAATGTAGATGGCGTTGAGCGCGCCGCCGACACTCGCAAGCACGTGGCGATGCGGAATCATCGTGGGATGCACGCGCGCCTCGATCGCGCCATCGTCATCCTTGGCAATCGCGAGCAGCTTGATGACGTAGCCGAGCTCGCGCGCATACGCGATATCGGCTGATGTGATCTTCGTGATGCCTTCGGTGTAAACCTGCTCCGGCTTGAGCGAAACGCCGAATGCGAGTGTAACGAGCAGGCAGAGTTTGTGCGCGGCATCGTGCCCACCAATGTCGAGCGTCGGATCAGCCTCGGCGAGGCCGCTGGCCTGCGCTTCCTTCAATGCGGTTGAGAACTCGGCGCCGTTGTCGGTCATCGTCGTCAGGATCGAATTGCAGGTGCCATTGACGATGCCATAGACGGCGCGCTGATGGTCGCCGGCGAGCGCCTCGCGCAAAGTTCTGATGATCGGCACGCCACCGGCGACGCTGGCCTCGAAGCCAATTGCCATGCCGTTTTTGTTGGCGGCCGCGAAGAGTTCCTCGCCATGCTCCGCGAGCAATGCCTTGTTCCCAGTCACGACGTCTTTGCCGGCCGCGAGCGCTTGCAACATCAGCTTGCGCGCGGGCTCGATGCCACCAAACAACTCGACGACAATATCTACTTCGGGACGCGCGACAAGTTCCGCGCTATCGCGAGTGATTAACGCGGGGGTGATGCCGATCGATTTATCCGGTTCGAGGCTTCGGTCAGCGATGCCGACCAGCTCGATCGGTGCGCCAAGACGGCGTTCGAGATTGGAAGCGTGGCGACGGAGCAGCTTGACTACGCCGGTGCCCACGGTGCCGCATCCGAGCAGGGCAATCCGCACCGGTTGTGACTTCGCGCCGGCCATCCTCTCCTCCCCCCGTCCTCTCGATGATTCTAGGCGGTTGCGATCCGACGCACTTTCGACGCCGGGGCATTCGCCAGCGCCTGCTTGATGCCGCGAATGGCCTGGCGCGTGCGATGCTCGTTCTCGATCAGCGCGAACCGCACGAAGCCGTCGCCATCTGCGCCGAAGCCGACCCCCGGCGAAACCGCGACCTTGGCCTCGCGCAGGAGGAACTTCGAAAACTCCAGCGATCCCATTTCACGAAATGGCTCCGGGATCGGCGCCCATACGAACATGGTGGCCTTGGGCTTCTCGACCGGCCATCCGGCGCGCGTGAGGCCTTCGCATAGCGAATCGCGGCGTTTGCGATAAGTCTCGACGATTTCGCTGACGCAATCCTGAGGGCCATTGAGCGCCGCGATCGACGCCACTTGCACCGGCGCGAAGATGCCGTAATCGAAGTAGGACTTCAGACGCGTGAGCGCACCGATCATATCGGGATTGCCGACGCAGAAACCGACCCGCCATCCGGGCATGTTGTAACTTTTCGAAAGCGTGAAAAATTCGACGCACATTTCTTTCGCGCCTGGGACCTGCATGATCGACGGCGCCTTGTAGCCGTCGAAGCACAGGTCGGCGTACGCCAAATCGTGTATCACCAGGATGCCGTTTTCGCGCGCGAAATCGACCACCCGCTTCATGAACGAAAGATTCACGATCGCGGTGGTCGGATTATGCGGGAAGTTGAGGATCATCAACTTGGGACGCGGCCAACATCGTGTAACGGTTGCGGTCAGCTCGTCGAAGAAATCATCGCCATTGCGCAGCGGCACGCTCTGCACCTGCGCCCCCGCGATGATCATTGCATATTGATGAATCGGGTAGGTCGGCGTCGGCGCGACGACCACATCGCCCTGGTCGAGGATGGCAATTGCGAGATGCGCGATGCCCTCCTTCGATCCAATGGTCACGATCGCCTCGCTATCGGGATCGAGGTCGACGTCGTAGCGGCGCTTGTACCAATCAGTGATGGCCGATCTCAGCTTGTAGACACCGCGCGAAACCGAGTAGCGATGGTTGGGCGCCTTGGTGGCGGCCTCGACGAGCTTTTGCACGATATGCGGCGGGGTCGGGAGGTCAGGATTGCCCATCCCAAAATCGATAATATCCTCACCCTCACGCCGCGCGGCCTTGCACAGATTGCCGATGATATTGAAGACGTACGGCGGCAGCCGCTTGATGCGGGGGAACTCAAGTTTTTCGGTTTTTGCTTTCGCCACTTCCGCCACTTTCGCCAACTCGATTGGTTCGCTCATCTATATACCGATGTTCTTTTGTAACTGACCCATGGCCTCGGAGCTAGTGGCCTTGACCATGGACCACATCATCGTCCTTAGGTGACAATCCTATTTGCTGCGCATTTCCGAGAAGGCTTCGGGAGTTCTCCAGGAGATTCCCAGAGGCTGCTACGCCTTTGGATGTCTGGAGGAAGTTCCTGAAAAATGGACGGTTTAACAATCCGGCTGATTTGAAAGCCACTTTTGGTGCAGTTGATGTCGTGTCGATAAGACGCTGCGGCAGAAGCGTACCACACTACGTCTTCAATATCGGAGGAAACAAATACCGATTGATCGCAACCATCCACTTCAACACGCAGATAGTCTATGTTCGTGATATCCTTTCTCATCGGGAATACGACACCGGCAAGTGGAAAAGATGAAAGGCATCGCGCGCAGGATTACGCACCCAGAAGAATTGGGCTTGTTCCTCGTTCCGCGAAACGCGCGCGAATACGATGCCGCCGTAGAACAACTGGGTGAATTGATGGACGAGATCGGCGACCGTCCAGAAGACCGCCGATACCGCCTCATCGAAACCCTCACCGCGCTCATTGAGGCATACGATCGCCAGCATTATCCGGATCAAGAAGTCTCCGGCATCGACATGCTTCAATTTCTGATGGCGCAACATAAACTCACCCAGCGAGATCTCCCGGAAATCGGTAGCCGATTGATGGTGTCAGAGGTTCTCCGTGGGAAACGCCAACTGAACACCGCGCAACTCCTCGCGCTTGCAAAACGGTTCGGCGTATCGCCCGCGGCATTCTTGCCAGACCGCGTATAATGATCGCATCCGCACCTCCAACCGTCGCTACCAATTCTTCGACGTGACCGAAGTCGCGGTCTCCTTGAAGAAGCTCATCTGCGCCTGGTTGCGATATGAATCGAGCGCCCGCTTCGCGGAGCGGCGCACTTTCGCGTCGGAATCCTCGGCGAGCACCATCAGCCGCCCCACGATGACGCGGCGCCAGCGCACGGGGGTGCCGTCGCGCACACGTTCCACTACCCAACGGCGCACGTTCGCATCCGAGTCGTGACTGAGCTCGAGCAAGCGCCGCCAGATGTCCGGGCCTTTGGGCTTGCGATCGCAAGGAGACCTGAATTGGCCCGCCCGTTCGGCGTCCAGGCTGAGTCTCATCGCGATCAACTCCGCAACGTCTGCTTTTCTGGTAGCCATAAATGTCATCTTCGTGAGATGCATCCCGTTGATCACTTTGCCACCGGCTCCGCGATTTCGATTCGCGCCAGCCGCGGCCGTATCGCGAGGTAGAACGGAATCGCCGCGAGCGTGAGGGCGCCGCCAAATTGCCATGCCGCCGCCAATCCCGCGTGATCCGCAATGACCCCATTGACGAACAACCCAATTGAGCCGCCCATGGTTCCAAAGGTGCTCGAAAACGACAGCATCGTGGCGCGCTGCGAGGATTCGATCTGCTCGTTGAACCAGCTCTGCAGTAGCGGCACCACCGCGCCGGTGCAGATGTTCATGACGAACAGGAACACCAGCGCGATTCCCGGCCGTCCTTGCAGCATTCCGGCCGCGGCGAGCATGATTCCCGCCAGCGCAATCAGTCCGCTGATACGGCCCGGGCGCGCAGTCTCATCGCCGGCCATCCTCGATACCACTTCCGCGCCGATCATCCGCCCAATCGAGAGCACGCAGTAAATCCATCCGATGATCCAGACGCCGACCCCGTAGCTCTGGTTGAACAGAATCGGCCATTCGAGCCAGTACGGCGCCCATGCGGCGAATTGAATCGCGCCCGCCGCGCTCAGCAGCAGCACGGTACGATTGCTGAAACCGGCACTTACTCCCTCGACCATGCGCCGCACGATCTGACGCGGCAGACCCGCGATATCGACGCCCGAGGCGCGCTTCTTCTCGCCCGTCATCAGGCATACGCCGATGATCGCCGACATCACGTATCCAGCGGCGCCGCATAGCCACGGCCATGCGATGTTGATATCGGCAATGTACGCGCCGCCCAGCGACGAAATCATGAAGCCTACCGTCGTGATCTGCGAGATGCGCGAGAACAGCCCGTCCTTGAGGCCCTCGTAGCCCGCGTCGTCGAGCGCATCGACGCCCCATGCATCGATGGCGCCGTTGCCGAAGGTCGTCCCGATCCCATCGATGCTCTCGGCGATCAGGAACACCCAATAGTGATGCGCGGTGAAGTAGAGCAGGAACGCGCACACCCGCAGCGCGGCGCCGAGGACGAAAGAGCCTCGACGCCCCAAGGCGTCGGCGAAGGCGCCAGTCGGCACATCGGTCAGGAACAGCACCACGAAGTACATCGCCAGCACGCTGTTGATCTCGAACTGATTGAGACCGCGAGCGTGGAGGAAAATCGGGTAGACGCCGAACAGAAAGCCGCCCGCGAGCGCATAGGTCATCCACACGGCGTAGTAGCGCCGGATGATGCCATTGATTTCGTGCGGAGGTTTTATATTTTCAGCCAAATTCATTGGCATTCTCTCGAGTTCAAAAAGAAAAAGCCCTGGGGGCTCTTAAGCTCCCAAGGCTTTTTCGAGCCACTATCAATCTGCGGTTAGCCGGCGATAGCCCCGGCTACGGCAACGCACTTGCCGGTGCCACGCGACTTGGCCGCGTCCGTAAGCAGTATGTTGAATGAGTGGATTGTCATGGTTGGCTTTTCTCGCGCACAACCCTACTGCCGCGTTTCGCAACAGTCAAGCGGAAAAGTGATTTTGGTGTTGGCGAATGGTGGACATGCCTGGTGCAGCGCCGCCGATGGACACAGCCGAGCGACAGTGCCTAACCTCGACGAGGCGGTACATCCGTCTAAGCATTCTCAGAAGGAGGAACGCCAATGCTCAACGTCGGAGATCAGGCACCCGACTTCACGGTCACGGCCCATGATGGCCAACCGGTGAAGTTATCGGCGCTGCGGGGCAGCAAAGTGCTGCTATGGTTCTATCCCAAGGCTGACACGCCTGGCTGAACGGTCGAAGGTCGCGGGTTCCGCGACAACTACGCCGATTTCCAGAAGAAAGGCATCGTCATCCTCGGCGCGAGTTTCGACAGCGTCGACGCCAATGCCGCATTCGCCAAGAAGTTCGATTATCCCTTCAAATTGTTATGCGATACTGACCGCGCGCTGGGCCTCGCTTATGGAGCATGCGCCGACGCGAAGGCCGGATACGCCTCGCGGATCAGTTTTCTAATCGATGAACAAGGAAAAGTTCTGAAGGCCTATTCGAAGGTCAAACCCGGAGAGCATCCCGCGGAGGTGCTCGCCGACGCCGGATAGCATAATAACTGCGCAAAGACAGGGCGGGCGCGAAGTCACGTCCGCCCTGTCGGCGTTGACACACGGGGCGACGCCGGAACACCTTGGCGCGATGAAATCCAGTCACACGCTCCATGCGCATCAGGGTCATCTCGGATGGAACAACGCCAATCCTCCGGCGGCGCGCATCGCTCCCGGCGAGACCATCGAGTTCCATCCGATGGATGCCTCGGGAGGCCAAATCACCGCTGCCTCCGAGGCCGCGGACCTCGCGCACCTCGACTTCGACAAGGTCAATCCGGTGACAGGGCCGGTCTATATCGAAGGCGCGGAACCGGGCGACGCCATCAAGGTGACGATGCTGGAGTTCAGCGCCTCAGGATGGGGTTGGACGGGCAACATTCCGGGTTTCGGGTTGCTCGCGGATCAATTCAAGGAACCGCACCTTCACATCTGGAAATACGATGCGTCCTCGATGGCGCCCGCGATGTTTGGTCCGGGCGGCCGGGTGCCCCTGAAGCCCTTCTGCGGCACTATCGGTCTTGCACCCGCGGAACCAGGGCACCATTCGATTGTCCCGCCCAGGCGCGTCGGCGGCAACATGGACATCCGCGATCTCTCAGCCGGTACCGAACTATATCTGCCGGTGGAGGTGAAGGGCGGCCTCTTCAGCGTCGGCGATACGCATGCGGCACAAGGCGATGGCGAGGTGTGCGGAACCGCGATCGAGAGCCCGATCACAGCGGCGCTGAAATTCGACCTAGTGAAAAATGCGGACCTGCCCTTTCCTCGCTACACCACGCCAGGCCCGGTCAGCCGCTACCTCGATGCCGAAGGTTACGAAGTCACCACCGGTATCGGCCCCGATTTGATGGAGGGCGCGCGAGCGGCGGTCTCGGGCATGATCGATTTGCTATCGAAACGCTACAAAATGAACGCCATCGATGCGTACCTGCTTTGCTCGGTATGCGGCGATCTGCGAATCAGCGAGATCGTCGACATGCCGAACTGGGTCGTGTCGTTCTACTTCCCTCGCGTCGTGTTCGCATAGTCTGAGCTCTCGCTTTAGGTCGATGGACACGCCTGCGCGAGCATCGCTAGTCTGGCCGTGACTATGTATGAAGCAGATACGATTCCGAAGTTGCTCGAACGCGGCGCGGCGGATGACCCCGCGCTCGCCGCTCCCGGACGTGACGTTCTGAGTTATCAAGCGTTACGTGCGCTTGCCGATCACACGGCGCGCGCGCTGAATGCGATCGGCATCGGCCTCGGCGATCGGGTCGCGATCGTGTTGCCCAACGGCCCCGAAATGGCCAGCGTGTTTCTCGCGATTGGAAGCTCGGCGACCGCGGCGCCATTGAATCCCGGTTATCGCGAAACCGAGTTCGATTTCTATCTCTCCGACCTCGATGCCAAGGCTTTGGTAATCCTCGATGACATGGACAGCCCGGCGCGCGCGGTTGCCACAGCGCGGGGAATTCCGATTGTTGAGCTCGAAGCCGATCCGGCGCGTCCCGCCGGCGAGTTTTCCCTGCAGCCGCCTGCTTTGTCCACTCATAGTGGCGTCCGATCAGGCACCGCCGGTCCCGATGACATCGCGCTGATACTTCATACTTCGGGCACCACCTCGCGACCCAAGATGGTGCCCCTCAGTCATCGCAATGTTTCAGCCTCCGCCGTCAACATCGCCAGGACGCTGCGCCTCACCCGCGAGGATGTCTGCTTGAACATCATGCCGTTGTTTCACATCCACGGACTGATTGGCGCGGTGCTGTCGAGTATCGGCGTGGGGGCATCGATCGCGTGCGCCCCGAGCTTCGACGCTCTCAAGTTTTATCGATGGTTCTCCGAAGCTAACCCGACCTGGTACACGGCGGTTCCCACAATGCATCAGGCGATCCTCGGACGTGCCGCACGCAACCCCGACGTGATCGCGGCGAGCCGCCTGCGCCTGATCCGCTCATCGTCGTCCTCGCTGCCCCCCCAGGTGATGCATGAGCTCGAGAAGACGTTCGGCGTGCCGGTGCTGGAATCCTACGGGATGACGGAGGCGGCACATCAGATGGCGTCCAATCCATTACCGCCAGCCGAAAGATTTCCTGGCAGCGTCGGCATCGCGTCCGGCCCTGAGATCGCGATCATGAACGAGACCGGCGATCTGCTAAAGGCGGACGACATCGGAGAAGTGGTAATTCGCGGCCGCGACGTGACTAGCGGTTATGAAAACAATCCGGAAGCCAACGCCAAGTCGTGGACCCACGGATGGTTTCGCACCGGCGACCAGGGATATCTCGACGCGGCTGGATATCTGTGGCTGACGGGGCGCATCAAGGAGCTGATCAATCGCGGCGGTGAGAAAATCAGTCCGGTCGAAGTCGAGACCGCGCTGCTGGATCATCCGGATGTCGCACAGGCCGCGACCTTCGCGATGGCGCACCCGATGCTTGGCGAGGAAGTCGCAGCGGCGGTCGTGTTGCGCGAGGGTGGCAATCCCAGCGAGCACGAGCTGCGCGAATTCGTCGCGGCGCGCATTGCGCATTTCAAGGTGCCGCGGAAGATCGTTTTCCTCGATGCGATCCCGAAAGGTCCGACCGGCAAACTGCAACGCATCGGGCTGGCGAAAGTTCTCGGACTGGACCCATGAAGATCGCCATCTTCGGCGCCGGCGCGATCGGCGGCCTGCTCGGCGTCAAGCTGGTGCAGACTGGCGCCGATGTGACCTTCATCGCGCGCGGCCCGCATCTCGAGGCGATGCGCCAGAACGGGATCACGCTAATCAGCGAAGGCGAGCGCATCAATGTTCCAGTTCGATGCGCGTCCGAAGCTGACGCCATCGAACCGCAGGACTTCGTCTTCGTAACCCTCAAGGCCCATTCGCTGCCGGCCGCCGCGCCTCGAATCGCTTCTCTGCTTGGCCCTGACACCGCGCTCGTCATGGGCGTCAATGGCGTGCCCTACTGGTATTTCTATGGTCTCGACTGCCAGTGGCGCGATCGTACCATCGAAAGCGTCGATCCAGGCGGCGTGCTATGGCGGATGTTGCCGCCTCCGCGGGTAATTGGATGCGTAGTTTATCCGGCCGCTGAAGTTATCGAGCCCGGAGTTATCGAGCATAGCTATGGCGATCGCTTTTCGCTCGGCGAGCCCGACGGATCGAGGAGCGAGCGCGTTCAGTTGCTGGCGAAACAATTAATCGCAGCCGGCCTGAAAGCTCCCATCAGGCCGCGGCTGCGTGATGAATTGTGGATCAAGCTCTGGGGCAATCTCTGCCTTAACCCGCTTTCGGCACTCACGACTTCGACGCTGGATCGTCTCGCCGGCCAGCCGGACCTGCGGAATGTCAGCCGCACCATGATGCGGGAAGCGCAGGTCGTCGCGGAATCGCTCGGGGTTAAATTCGGCGTCGATCTCAGAGAAGAATCGATGGCGCCCTGGAAGTGGGCGCGCATAAGACCTCGATGCTGCAGGATCTCGAGCGCGGCCGCCCAATGGAAATCGATGCGCTGCTCGGAGCGGTGGTTGAACTCGGCGATCTGACCGGTCACGCAATGCCAATGTGCCGCGCGATTTTGTCCCTCAC
Source organism: uncultured delta proteobacterium (assembly GCA_963761255.1). Lineage (GTDB taxonomy): Bacteria > Desulfobacterota > Binatia > Binatales > Binataceae > DATGKG01. The sequence goes on along the minus strand of CAVXGH010000002.1, from coordinate 574,704 downwards.
CCGCGAACGCGCGCGCCGTGCCGGATGCTATTCCGCCTAGTCTCGCACCACGGTTCTTTCCATACCTTACATCCGTTAGAATTGCGCGAGGAGTTCCTCTTCTCATGATTAGTACCGATTCCTCCATACCTGCGCTTCCCGAGACCACCGAAGATCCTGGCTTCGCCGAACGCGCGCGGCGGTTTACCTCCGTGGTCAGCCTCGCCGCGCGCATCTATGTCGGCTACAAAGCCACGCAGCTCTGGACCCGCTTCATCAGTGCCGCGAACAAGGACGAACTCTATCGCCGGCAGGACCTGCGCTCCGCGCGCGCGCTCTATCACACCGCCATCAGTCTCGAAGGAATGCTGATCAAGGCGTCGCAGTTCATCGCGACGCGGGCCGACTTGCTCCCCGACGAATGGGTCTCGACCCTTGCCGGACTTCACGATCGCGTGCCACCGCGGCCCTTCGCCGTGATCAAGCATCGCGTCGAGACCGAGCTGGGCAAGCCGCTCGACAGAATCTTCAGCGAATTTGCCGAGACGCCGATCGCGTCGGCCTCGCTCGCGCAGGTGCATCGCGCGCGCTTACACGATGGCCGGCTATGCGCGGTCAAGGTGCAGTATCCCGGCATCGACGGCATCGTGCGCGCCGACCTGGGCAATCTCACGTTCGTACTCAAGGTGCTCGCGCGGCTCGAACCCAATTTCGATTTCCGCATCATCGCGCGGGAGGCATTGAAGTACGTGCCGATGGAGCTCGACTTCATTAATGAGGCAGACAACTGCGACACCATCAGGCAGAATTTCGCCGCCGATCCGGATATCATCGTGCCCACCGTTTATCGCGAGTTCACGACGCGTTGCGTGCTCACGATGGAGTTCGTCGAGGGCATCAAGATCACGCGCGTCGAGGAGCTGGAGGACGCCGGCATCGACAAGCATTTGGTGGCGCAGAAGCTGACCGAGGTTTTTTGCGCGCAGATTTTGCGCGACGGCTTTTTTCACGCCGACCCGCATCCGGGCAATATCCTGGTGCAGCCGGGACCCAAACTGGTGTTGCTCGATTTCGGCCTCGCCAAGGATTTTCCGCCGGCCTTTCGCGACGGCATCGTGCGCCTGACCTTCGCGATTCTCAGCAACGACAAGGATGCGATGGTGCGCGCGTTCACCGAGCTTGGCTTTCGCACTCGCAACGGCTCGCCCGACACGCTCGTGTCGCTCGCCGAAGCGTTTCTCGGCGGTGCGGTCAAAAGCGGCAAGGCCTACGCGGACAAGGAGCTGATGGAGCAGTTCGCCGAGAGCCTGCCCAATGAGCTGAAGAAAAATCCCGTCGTGGAAGTTCCCGGCGACGTGTTGTTGGTGAGCCGCGTGATGGGGCTTCTGAGCGGGCTTGGCAAATCGCTCGATTCAAAGGTCGATCTGTTCGCGACCTTGATGCCGTATGCGCAGCAATTGATGATGGCGCAGGCCGCGACCTCGATAGCGGCGGGCTCGGCGGGCCGCTGAAGCCGCGCCCCGAATTATCCTTAACTTCAAGTCTATGATTTTCTTGCAACGACAATTCGCATTGGTGGGGAATTAATCAGATGTCACATCGGCGTGAAAAACTGGTCGCTTTAGCAGCCGAGCTCGCGACGGATTTCGCGACTCGCGCAGCCGAGCACGATCGCAACAACAGCTTTCCTTTCGAGAACATCGTGCGGTTGAAGGAAACCGGCTACAGCGCGCTCGTCATTCCCGAAGCGAACGGCGGTCTCGGCGCCGACCTCGAAGACTACGTGCTCTGCCAGGAGCAACTCGCGCAAGGATGCGGCGCGACCACCATCGCCATCAACATGCATCTGTTCGGACTCGGCAGCATGGTCGAGCGCTCAACTGGTCAGCGTCCCGAAGAGAAACTTTTCTGGGATGCGATAGGACACGGCAAGCAAATCATCGGCGGCGGGATCAGCGAGCCGGAGACCGGCGGCGATTGGGGCTACTTCGCGACCAAGGCGCGCAAGGATGGCGACTCCTACATCCTGAATGGACGTAAGACATTCACCAGTCTCTCTCCCGTCATCGATTTGTTTATGGTGATGGCGACGCTCGAGGATACCAATCCGCCGCGCTCGTCGACCTTTCTCATCCCGAAGGGCACGCCGGGGCTGGAGTTGATCGAAACCTGGGACGCGATGGGGATGCGCGCGACTGCCAGTCATGACCTGGTGATCAAAGACGTCCAGCTGCCTGCCATAGCAATGGGAGAATCGCGGCCCATCGGTCCCATCGAGGAAGCGGCGGTAGCGCTGTTCGCATGGTTCAGTCTCTCGGTGGCCGCGGTCTATACCGGAATCGCCCTCGCGGCGTTCAAGTTCGTCAAAGAGTTCACCGGAAGATTCAAGCCGATGGCATTGCCGCGCCCGATCAAATATCTGCCCGGGATCCAGTTCGCCGCCGCGGATGCCGAGGCGCTCATCGCCCAGTCGCGCGCGCTCTACATCGGAACGGCGCACGATTACGTCACGAATCCAGCGTCATTCAAGGGCGAAGCGGGACTCGCTCGCGTCGTGCTCGCGAAATACATCGCGACCAACAATGCGGTGCGCGCGGTCGATCTGATGATGGAAATCGTCGGCGCGCACGGCTACCTGAAAAAATTTCCGATGGAACGCTACTTCCGCGACGTGCGCGCGGGGGTGAACCATCCGCTCTCGAATGCGCGCGCCCGCGAGCTGATCGGCAAGAGCGCGCTCGGCATCGGCCTGGGCGAGATGCCGCGCTGGTAGCCACTCCCAGTGGATGACATCGAACAGGTCGCATTGCGCGCGGCGCGCGCCGCCGGACGCATCCATCTGCGCTGGCTGAACAAGACCCAGGTCACGCGTAAGAGCAATGCGCTCGACCTGGTGACCGAGGCGGATAAGGAAGCCGAGTCCGCCATCATTGCGAGTATTCGCGGCGCGTTTCCGGATCATGCGATCCTCGCCGAGGAGAGCGGCGCGAGCGCACAGAAAAGCGCGCATCGATGGATCATCGATCCGCTCGATGGCACCACCAACTTCGCGCACGGGTTCCCGGCGTTCTGCGTCTCCATCGCATACGAGCATCGCGGGCGCGTGCAATACGGCGTCGTCTTCGATGCGTTACACAAAGATCTCTTCACCGCGCGTCGTGGCAAAGGCGCACAGCTCAACGGCAAGCCGATTCACGTCAGCAAGGCCAAGACGCTGGCGACTTCACTCCTTGCGACGGGATTCGCCTACGATCGCCGCGAGCGACGACGCTTCTACCTGGCATTCTGGGAAGACATGATGACCCGCGTTGAAGGGCTGCGTCGCGCCGGCTCGGCAGCGCTCGACCTCGCCTCGGTCGCCTGCGGTCGCCTCGACGGCTTTTGGGAATTCAGCCTGAAGCCATGGGATATCGCCGCGGGATCGCTGCTGGTTAGCGAGGCCGGCGGTACGGTGACGAACATGGATGGCACTCCGCTCGACATCGCGGGCGCGCAAATCCTCGCGACCAACAGACGTATTCATCGAGAGATAGCGCAGGTCTTACGCGAGATTCGCCCCGAGGCGGAACGTCGCCATCTCGAGATGCTTCGCAGCGAAGGCAAAGCTTCGGAATAACTCCGCCACAAATTGTTTTTCGGAACTTGGTGACCTGGCAATTTAGTCGGAGACTGGTGACTGTCTGTGGTAGGCTCTTCAGATCATACTCTGTACGCACTAGATCCTACGGGAAAGAAAAATGGGGTTCACGCCAGCAATCGCATCGATCCCGCACTCGCGGTCGGGTGGGGCGCCGATTGACCCGGTAGCGTACGCCGCGGGCCTGCAAAGCTTGTTGCCTTTGCGGGTCTGCCTCATCTTAGGGTCGCGCGCGGCAGCGCAGCATCTTCTCCAGTCCCAGCGGCTGGCGACCATTGCCCGCTTTGGGGTAGTGCGGCTCGATCAGCGCCAACGGCCGCGCCCACGGAATCACCGTCCATCTCCGCCAGAAAACCTTCGCGCCGCGTCACCTTGCCCTTCGCCTTCCGGGCCAACGACGCGAAGGTCGCTTGCTCACTCATCACCGCACCTCCTCACCGGCTCATCCACCACTTCCTTTTCTACCTCAATCGATCAACCCGTGCAGAGGTTCCCTAGACGCAAATACTCAGATTGTAATGAGAGGCGGTTGCAAGCCCCTGCTACGGTCCGGACGGGCCAATGGCGATGCCTGAGCCGTCGAGCGCGGTGAAGGGTCCGCGAATGACAGCACTCGGCGGAGTATTGCCATTGCTGCCGGCCTTGAAGACGAGAATCGAGGGCTGTCCTCTAATTAAAAATGTTCCTACTTCATGGGTAAAGATTACGTCGCCTGAATTGCTCAAGCCTGAGGTGCGATTCCGCGTTAACGCCTGCTCGACAGCCGATCGCTCGTCGAAGCAAACCTCGCGGCCCAACCCGCCGATCCCGCCGTTGCCGAAGCCCCCTTCGTCGAAGACGTAAATATTTTCGCTGGAATCGACCGATACGCCCTCCGGAATTCCGATTTGCGTGAGCGCGCCCTGGATCGTCGCGATAGGTTTGGCGTTTGCCGCACTACCAGGAGCATAAACGGTGATGCTCCCCTGGCCGGTCGGGAAACATCCGCAGGAGCACGCCATCGGACCCTGATTCGCCACAAAAATGTTGCCGCGCTTGCTCACCGCAATCGCCGAAGGCGCGGCGATTCCGGTCGCATAGCCGGCGATGACCGCGCTGGGCTTTGCATTCCCATTTGCTTTTGCCGGATAGACTTCAACCGAACCGACACTGGTCTGATGGCAGCGACCGTTCTCGCTGCATTGAACGAACCCCTGATCAGATACATACAGCTCGCCGTCACTGCCCCGAGCGATTCCGGAGGGATCGATGTTGTAGCCGACGTTTATCGTCGCGGAGGGCGCAACATTGCCGGTGCTACCCGCCGGATAAACCACTATCGTATTGTCGATGTTGAGCACCGAGATGTTGCCCCTCGCATCGACTGCAACGCTCTGAGGAAAATCGAGTCCGGCCTTATCGCCGCCGATGACCGACTCCGGAGCACCAATCGCATAACTGCCCGCAGAAAAGATCGCGAGACTGCCGTTCGGGAAATCAGCGCCGCCGACCTCATTGGTCACATAAATCGTCCCCTTCGAATCCAGCGCGATACCAGAAGAGGAACTAATGCCGGTGAAACTGCTGGTAAAGGTATTGATCGGCACCGCATCGCCGGTACTGCCGGCCGAAAAAGTAGTCACCTTGGCGCCGTTCAGCGCGTAAATATTTCCGTTGGGGTCCAGGGTCAGCGCGGATACTGGAGTCAGACCTGTATCGGTACCACTGATGGTGGTTATCGGCGAAACGTTCCCGCTGCTTGCCGCTGGGTACACATTGATGGTCGGGACTCCCATGCTCGTAATTCCGGTCGAATAGATATTTCCGCCTGAATCGAGCGCGAGGCTCAAAGAAAAGCCGAGTCCGGCATCCGTGCCGCCGATAACGGCGCTTGGCGGTGCGTTCGCGGTGCTGTCGGCGGGATAAACCGTGATACACGGCTCATTGAGGAGGGTCTTGCTGAAGTAGGTAAGACTGTTAGCGACATAGACGTTACGGTTCGCATCCAGCGCGATGCTGACCGGCTCAATCACTCCAGTCGCGCTACCCTTTATGATGGTTGTCGGCGCGACATTCCCGTTGCTCCCCGCCGAATACACGGTAATCGTGCCCTGCCTAATCTTCTGACCCGGAACCACCGAACCGCCCGCCTGATTCGCAACATAGATGTCGCCGCTCGCATCCACGGCAATTGCAACCGGCTGTTTGAGCTTGGTCTTAGGCCCGGCAATCACCGCGATCGGAGCTTGGTTGAGCAGCGCGGGCCCATCACCAATCACCCCGATCTCCAGCAGCGCGTACACCGTGATGGCAGAGGTTCCGCCGTTGAGAACCTAAATTCTGCCGTTCCCATCCAATGCGATCCCGGTCGGGCTGGCCAGCCGGGTCTTGGAACCGCCGATTATCTCAAATGGCGATAGGTTGCCGGCAACATCGGACGAGTAGATCGTGACGGTATTGGTAGAAGGATTGGTGACATAGATTCTCCCATTGCCGTCGCGCGCGATTCCGGCCGGATAGATCATGTCCGGCGTGATCGCGATCGGCGCTACATTCCCGCTCGCGCCGACCGGATATGCGGTCACATAGTCGTAGTTGTCCACGAAGATGACGGGCGCTGGCCCGGTTCCCGCCGCGACCGCACCGAAAGTCTCGAGCCCGACGGCGATCACGAATGCCGCAACCAGACCATGTGAGATTTTCATCGCGCGATGGTCACGCGATCGAGGATCAATGTCATCGCAATAACTATGAGTCAAAGAGTCATCACGATCAACAGGATTTCCCAAACGTGCGATCGCGCAAGCATCCGGAGCCGGCACGCTGCCGCTTCTCGATGACGCAACATTAGCGTGCTCCTCGCGCGCTAGACCGCATCGAGCAGATTGGTCTATACCCTCATCTTAGATTCCGATCGGTATGTGATGCCCGCGCGGGCATGAGGTGGTAATGGCTGCAAAAGATTCGGTTCGTGAGGAAAACCATAGCGTCGGCGCCGAGCAGCTCATCGTGATGAAGGGCGGCTCCGGCAAGCCGCTGCTCATCCTGCACGAGGAGCTGGGCTGGCCCGGCTGGATGAAGTGGAACGCCGCGCTGAGCGAGCGCCGCACGATCGTGACCCCGCTCTATCCGGGATTTGGCAAGACGCCGCGTGCCGAATGGGTGGTCAACGTGCGCGACCTCGGCGCCTTTCTCGCGCGATTTGTGCGCGAGCAGAATCTCGCTCCTATCGATGTGATTGGCTTCTCGCTCGGTGGATGGCTCGCCGCGGAGATGGCCGCTAACGATCCGAACCTGTTCTCGAAAATCGTGCTGGTCGCGCCGGTCGGCATCCGTCCGCCCGAGGGCGAAATCAAGGATTTGTTCACCGTGCCCGCGCTGGTGTATCTGCGCGATTCGGTGCGCGACGCCGCCAACACCGCCGAGTATGCAGCCCTCTACGATGGTGGCGTGTCCGAGGCTCAATACGAAGCTTTCGAGGATGCGCGCGCACAAACCGCGCTCATCGCATGGCAGCCGTATATGTTCAATCCGAGCCTGCCGCATCTGCTCGAAGGCACCGTGAAGTCGCCGACGCTTATCGTATGGGGCCGCGACGATAAGGTCGTCCCGATTTCGGCGGCGGCGGTCTATCAAAAATCCATCAAAGGATCGAAGCTGGTGACCATCGACGGGGCGGGTCATCGGCCGGAAATCGAAAAGTCCGAACAGTTCATCAAAGAAGTTCAAAACTTCCTGGGATAAGGGGAGAGACACCTATGCACATGATGTGGTTCACCGAGCGGCAGTATCATTACGATCCGGAAACGGAAACGGCGAAGAGCGATCTTCTGGAAAACCAGATTCTGCGCAATCGCAGTTTCTTCGGACTACCCAACCAGAACTTCGATGCCGAAACCGGCTCGATGCTGCTCAACCAGTACATCGACGAGAAGGTTTATTCTGAGGATCTCGGCTTCGACGGCCTGATGCTCAACGAGCATCATGGCACGCCGTTCTGCCTCGGCTCGGTAATGGATGTCGAGGCGGCGGTGCTCGCGCGTGCGACCAAGCGCGCGAAGATCGTGCTGCTCGGCAACCCGGTGCCGACGGTTGCCAATGCGCTGCGCCTCGCCGAAGAGCTCGCGATGATCGATCTGCTCTCCAAGGGCCGCCTGGTGCCCGGATGGGTCCGCGGCGCCGGCAGTGAGCAGCTCGCCAACAACGCCAATCCCGCGCTCAATCGCGAGTACTTCGAGGAAGGCGTCGACTTCATCATCAAGGCGTGGACGACGCCCGGTCCCTTCCGCTACGAGGGCAAGCATTTCCACTTCCGCTTCGTCAATCCGTGGGTGTTGCCGCTGCAGAAGCCGCATCCTCCGATTTGGATTCCCGGCCTCGTGAGCCCCGACACGGTGTTGTGGTGCGCGAAGAAGCGCTTCCCGTACATCGCACTCGCCACGCAGCTCGAGCCGACCGTCGAGCTGTGGAACATGTACACCGATCAGGCCGCGCGCGAGGGCTATCAGGCCGGGCCGGAGAATTTCGGCTATCTACAGCCGGTATTCGTTTCCGACAATCAGCAGCGCGCCGAGGAGCTCGGCAAGCGCTTCCTTTATGGCGGCGCGTTCGCGCATTTCGCGCGTCCCGAATGGATGTTCCCTCCGGGCTACAACTCCAAGGAAGCGACCAAGCGCCTCGCGCGCCTCGCAGCCGGCGCGAACCTGCCCGGCAAGCCCATCACCGATGTTATCGGCGAAGAGAGCGACGCCGAGATCGAAGCGCTGAAACAGGGCGTCTATGCGACCTATGACAAGACGCGCGAGCAGCTTCAGATGATCGCGGGCACCCCCGATTATGTCATCCCGCGCCTGCGCAAGGTGCTCGAAGTGCTGCGGCCGGGCATCTTCTCGTTCTGGCTCGATGGGCCCGTCGGCGCGAAGGATCGCATGCGATGCCTCGAACTGCTCGCCCGCGACGTCATGCCCGCGTTGCGCGAAACCGGCAAGCAGCTCGGCCTGGTCGATCCGTTCCAGCGCCGGCCCGGCTCGGTGCCGTTGGCTGCCGGACGCACGGCCGAGCGCGTCGCGCATCCGGACATGCTCTCCGCATCGGTGGCGGGACGGTAAACATGCACCGAACATCCGCGCGACCTCGCTCGCGCGCAGGAGGATGATATGCACGTAGGATACGGCGCAGTGTTTCAGAACACGGACATGAAGATGTCCGACCGCGATGTGTGGAAAAACGAGATTCGCCTCGCCGAAATGGCGGAGCCGCTCGGCTTCGACTCGGTGTGGGGCGTCGAGCATCACTTCGACGACTACACGATGTGCCCGGACGTGCTGCAGTTCCTGACCTACATGGCGGGACGCACCAAAACTGCGAAACTCGGCTCGATGGTGGTGGTGCTGCCGTGGCACGATCCGGTTCGGGTCGCGGAGCAGATCGCCGTTCTCGATCATGTTTCCAACGGCCGCATGATTTTCGGCATGGGCCGCGGCCTGGCGCGCATCGAGTACGAGGGCTTTCGTATTCCACAGGATCAGGGCCGCGACCGCTTCGTCGAGTACGCGCAACTCATCATCAACGCGCTGGAAACCGGCGTGATGGAAGGCGGCAACCTTACAGGGCAGCCGCGCCGCGAGATTCGCCCCTTCCCCTTCAAATCGTTCAAGAATCGCACCTATGCCGCCGCGGTCTCGCCCGAGTCGATGCCGATCATGGCGAAACTGGGAGTGGGCTTGCTCGTAATCCCGCAGAAGCCGTGGGACGCGGTCAAAGCCGACTTCGAGGTTTACCATCGGGTATGGAAGGAAGTGAACGGCGCGACGCCCGCGCCGAAGCCGCTCAGCGGAGGCTTCGTATTCGTCGACGAGAACAAGGATCGCGCCGAAGAGCAGGCGATGAAGTGGCTGGCTGGCAACTACAAAACGGTCATCAAACACTACGAAATGACGTCCGACAAATTCGGCACGAACAAGAGCTACGAATCCTATCGGATGGTGAGCAAGTTCATCGCCAAGCACGGCATCGACGGCGCCGCCGCCGACTTCGCGCAACTGATGCCATGGGGCACCCCCGACATGGTGCTGGAGAAGCTCGCCTTCATCAAAAAGACCATCGACAACCAGGGCTTCATGCTCAATTTCAGCTACGCCGGCATGCCCTATGACGAAGCCGAGCGCAATCTGAAATGCTTCGCCCGGCACGTGCTGCCCGAACTGAAGAAGTGGGAAGCCGAAGACATCGGCGGCGGCAAAGAACTGCCGATGGCGGTTCACGCCGCGGCCTAAAGTAAAGAGTGCCTTGCTCGAAGGCGCGCCTCCTCGATGGGGGGCGCGCTTTTCCTCAGAAAGGGGTCCAAGCGAATGTTCAAGATCGGCAAGCTGTTTCACCTGACGCACGTCGTGAGCGATTTGAACGCCGTCGACAAATGGTACGACGACGTTTTCGCGGTCACGCGCTACTACCACGGATTCGCCAAGGCCGCGGGCCGCGATGCTTCACTGATTGCGATCGGCGACGTCATCATGGAGCCGATGACGCCCTCGAAGGTCGAGGGTCTGCGCAATCAGTCGGTCAAGCGCTTTCACGATCGCTTCGGTGAGCACTTCCATTCGATCGCGTTTTACGTCGACGATGTCCCCGCCATCTCGACCCATCTGGCGAACCACGGCTTGCATATGTGGGATGTCACCGGGCGTCCGGTCACCCCGCCGAATGAGAAATTCGCGGTCTGGACTCATCCGAGGGAAACTCCCGGTCAGCTCGAATTCGCGATCATCGAGCGCAACACTATCGACCCGCGCCTGCAACCCGCATGGACCAATGAGTTCTGGCGCGAGCGTCATCCGCTCGGCATCGAGCGCGCCTCGCACATCACCACCGTAGTACGCGACCTCGAGGCCGCGAAGAAATTCTACGTCGACATCCTCGGCGGCAAGCTTATCCATAAGTACGAGACCGCGGGCCGCAAACGGAGCGCCTACGTCGCGATTGGTGAGGATACGATCGTAGAGCTCGCGCAACCGACGTCATCTGACACGCCCGAGGCGCGCGATCTCGAGAAAAACGGTGAAGGCGTCCACGCCCTGATTTTCAAGACGCGCAACGTCGCGCGCGCATCGGACTTTCTGAAATCGAAAATGCTCAAGCCGGAGCCGGACGGAGCCGGTAAGGTTCTACTCGGAAGCGATCAATGCTTCGGGATGGTGATTGGATTCACCGAGCGCCCCATCCCGGGCGACCCGCGCGAAAACTAACGGACCGACGCAGGAGACTTATCGATGGCGACCACTGAATCACGACGGGATGCGAGCGCGCGCGAGGCCTGGCTGAATCAGATCGAAGAGCCGGTGCTCGAACCCGACCTGCCGATCATCGATCCGCATCATCATTTGTGGGACCACCCGACTAGCCGCTACCTCCTCGATGAAATCCTCGCGGACACCGGCTCGGGTCACAAGGTCCTCGCCACCGTGTTCGTAGAATGCGCCTCGATGTATCGCAAGGACGGTCCCGAGGCGATGCGCCCGGTCGGCGAGACCGAGTTCGTCAACGGCATCGCGGCGATGAGCGCGAGCGGCGGTTATGGCGAGACGCGGGTGTGCGCGGGAATCGTCAGCTTCGCGGATTTGGCGCTGGGCGCCCGCGTCGAGGAAGTGTTGCAGGCACATATCGCAGCCGCTCCGGCGCGCTTTCGCGGCATCCGTCACGCTGCCGGTTATGATGATGATCCGAAGATCGCCAACTCACATACCAAGCCGCCCAAGGGTTTGTACGCGACGAAAAACTTTCGCGAGGGTTTCGCGCAGCTCAAGAAGCTCAACCTCAGCTTCGATGCGTGGCAGTATCATCCGCAGATTCCCGAGCTGACCGACCTCGCGCGCGCGTTCCCCGACACCACCATCATCCTCGATCACTTCGGCGGCCCGCTCGGCATCGGACCGTACGAGGGCAAGCGCGCCGAAATTTTTCCGAAGTGGAAGGCGGACATGACCGAGCTGGCCAAATGCCAGAACGTGGTGGTCAAGCTCGGCGGCATCAACATGGCCGTCAGCGGTTACGGATGGCATCGCAATCCACAGCCTCCCACCTCGCAGCAACTCGCGGATGCTACGCGCGACTACTACCTGCACACCATCGACAACTTCGGCCCCAAGCGCTGCATGTTCGAGAGCAACTTCCCGGTCGACCGGGTGTCGTGCTCGTACCTGGTGCTTTGGAACGCGTTCAAGCGACTGGCGGCCGACTATACGCCGGAAGAGAACGCCTGGATGTTCCATCGCACCGCCGCGGAGGTCTATCGCATCCCGCTCGCGACGAACTGAGGCATCGCGGAAACACCGAGGCGTAGGCGTATGGCTTCAGGAGAAGCTAAGACGCCATTTTGCGCCCCTTCTTCGCGAGGAGCTTCTGCTCGACCTTGCGATAGCGCAGGATGAGGTCGCCGCTGGGCGAGCGCCGGCCGTTTTCCAGGTAGGCGACGTGCGAGGATTTCACCCCGAGGTAGTTCGCCATTTCGCGCTGCGAAAGCTCGGCGGAAAGCCGCAGGTCGCGGATTTCCTTGGGACGCGGCACCAGTTGGACGCCGCAGTTGGGACATTTTTGTAGTTGTTTCATCGTTGCGCTCCTTGATCCGTTTTTCGATCGCACGACACCATGTCTTAATGTGATAACTCAGAGATACCGTTAAAGCAACAGCCACTCTGAGCTACTATTCCAAGCACGAACGCACGCCCGCGTCGAGGAGTTCAGGGCAGTCGCTTGAACGTTCCGTCGATGTATCTGATGGCGGCGGCGTTGGTCTCGTAGCTATACCGGCCGTCGCAAATGGCGTGGCGCTTGGCTATATAGACCGACTGGGAGGCGAGCATGAAATCATCGCTAACGGTAATCATTCTGCGCAGCCTGCTGGGTCTGGTTTTTCTGATCTTCGGGTTAAACTTCTTTCTGCACTTCATTCCCAATCCAGCCGAGCCTCCGGCCGCCGCGGACTTTCTCGGCGCACTCTTTCGGACCGGCTACTTTCTCCCGCTCCTTGGCGCGACGCAGGTAGTTGGGGGAGTTCTGTTGCTGACCGGGATGATGGTTCCGTTCGCGCTGGTCCTGCTCGCGCCGGTCATCGTCCACATCCTCATGTTCCATCTGTTTCTTGCGCCGGCCGGGCTGCCGGTCGCGGTGGTCGTGGTGGCGCTCGAGGTCATCCTCGCCTGGATGCATCGCGACGCATTCGCCCCGCTGTTTTCCAGCGGCCGTATCGAGGCGCCCGCTTAGTCCTCCGAGGGCGACGGAGCCTCGGCCAAAACGCGGACTATCGCCGTCGCGGCAGCGTCAATCTCGACGATGTTGGATGAAGGCTGTTTCCCCACGACGGCTTCAAAGATGAGGTTGGCGCCCATGATGGTGAGAATCTCGCGCAACGAGGCTTGCGCGTACTCCCCGCGGTCCGAGACATGCAGCAACGCAACCGGCTTGCGATAGAGCTCCCCACTTCCAACCAGCCAGTCGAGTGCATTCTTGAGCACCCCTGGAACGCCGTGCGCATACTCAGGCGTCGAGATAGCCACGCAGTCCGCTTCGGCGACCATCGCGCGAAACGCCTCGACGCACTCTGGCGCGGTCTCATCGAAATCCGGATTGAAGGCAGGCAGCGTCCCGAGACCATTGAAGAGATCCATCTCAGCAGGCGCGTGTATCGCGCGAGCGATGCCCTGAAGTAGCGCGGTGTTGGACGAGGCAGCTCTCAGGCTCCCGGAAATTGCGAGGATGCGCATGGTTGTTCGTCCGCACATTCGAGCATGATTACGTTCGCCAGGCGACGGTGAATGGGCGTGGATGAGGGCAGGCCGAGTTCGAGCAATATGCAACCATCCGGTTGCTTTTAGCTTAGCATCGGGCTAACGCTACATGCAACCCAGAGGTTGCATATGAGTTCCAATACCGATCGTATCGAGAAGAAGGTCTTTTTGCGCGCACCGCTTGAGCGTGTATGGCATGCCATCAGCGATTCGAAACAGTTCGGCAGTTGGTTCGGCGTCGAGTTCGACCAATCCTTTGCGGCCAATATCCGAATCACCGGAAAGATCGCGCCGACCAGGGTCGATCCTGAGGTCGCCAAAACCCAGAAGCCGTACGAGGGGTACGCATTCGAGTTTTTTCTCGACCGTATCGAGCCGATGCGGAGGTTCTCCTTTCGATGGCATCCGTTCGCCGTCGACGTGAATGTCGATTACTCGAAGGAGCCCACTACGCTGGTCACCTTCGAGTTGGAGGAAGTTGCGGACGGCACGATGCTGACGATTTCGGAATCGGGCTTCGACCGGATTCCGCTCGAACGCCGAGCGACGGCATTCGCGCGCAGCGATGAAGGCTGGACTGCTCAGGCGAAGCTCATCGAGAAATTCATTGCACTCGCGGTCTGAGCCGCGTCGGTCGAGGTCAAAGCCGGGTACTTCCCCAGCGGCCAGACTCGAGGCAGCGGCGCCGCTCTTCGCGGCGCTCGGCGACAAGCGTCGATTGCACATCGTCACGCGGCTGTGCGGCGAGGGTCCGATGTCGATCCTGCGGCTGGCGGAGGGGGCGAAAATCTCGCGCCAGGCCATTACGAAACATCTGCGAGTCCTCGAAGCGGCGGGGCTTGCGAGCGGTTCGCGCACCGGCCGCGAATCGATGTGGAAGCTCGACCCTCGACGGCTCGCCGACGTGCAAAGCTACTTGAATCAGATTTCGCAGGAGTGGGATCAGGCGATCGATCGATTACGCGGGTTGGTTGAAGAGCAGGATTAGGATTCTCGACCCGCTGACTGGTGACTCATCGTCCGCTTCCGCTGTCATCAAGTCTGGCCCTCCGATATAGGAACCGAATCGCACTCGCGCAAGGACTTAAGCGGCAATGGCGGCTGTTACGGCGCCCGTCTCCGGTCTCGTCATCCCTCAATCTGCGGAGCCGATCCGGCGGGCGCGCATGCCGTGGTTCGTGCGATGCCCACCCATCTATGTCGTCGCGCTCGCAGTTGCCCTCGGCGATGGGCTGGGCACCTTAGGCTTCACCTTTCCCCTTTCAGTCGCGATAGTTCTGAGCGCAACGGCCTGCGTCCTGTTCCTGATCCGCGCACCCGAAAGCGCGGTCGCCATAGCTGCAATCGCGATTGCCGTCGCGATGGCGGAGCCGGTTCACCACATGATAGCGCCCGCGTTCGATGCGTTGAGCATTCGCAGCCTTCCCGAGGGATCGATGCTGGCGGTCGAGGGTCACCTGATCCGCGAGGCCGAGCCTTTCCCTGACAAGATGCGACTCTATGTCGAGATCGACCGCGCATCGGTGGATGGAGCGGCGACGCATCCGGCGCATGGCGTGATTCGTCTGACTATGCTTCATCCGGGCGCGTTTCGACTTGGCGATGCGGTCAGGTTCCAAGGGCGAATCCGCTTTCCGCGCAACTTCGGCGATCCCGGTGAGTTCGACTACGAGGGCTTCATGCGACGTGAAGGCATCGATGCGACCACGCTCGCGATCAAGGGCAATCAGCGCACCGAGGTCGAGGTCGTCGCGCACCATTACTTGATTCCGGGCAGCGCCATCGAGCGGATCCGTCTCGACATCGCCGCCTTCATCGATCGCAACCTCAACGACCCGGCAGCGGCGGAAATGCGCGCGCTCATTATCGGCGATCGCGGCGGCATCGACGAAAAAATGCATGAGACCTTCGGGCGCGCGGGGCTGTCGCATCTGCTGGTGATCTCCGGCCTGCATCTGAGCATGGTTGGCGCCGCGGTGTTCGGCCTGATGCGTCTCGTGATGCTGTTGTTCCCTGCGATCGCGCTGCGCGGCTGGGCCAACAAGCTCGCCGCGATAGCCGCCGCGCTGGTAGTGATCGTGTATGCGTCGATCGCGGGGCATCATGTCTCCACCACGCGCGCGCTGACCATGGTCCTCGCGTATATGTTCGCGGTGGTGATCGATCGTGCGCGCGAGGGCGTCGCCAGCCTCGCGCTGGCGTGCATCATCATATGCATCGCCATTCCAGGCTCCAGCGCCGATGTCGGTTTCGAACTATCGTTCGCGTCGGTGCTGACGATTATCCTCGGGATGCGTCGTTACGCGGCATGGCTGGAACGGCGACGCGCGGATCGGGCGGGGATCGCAACCTCGCAAGTCGAGCAGGCCTGGGAGTGGGCGCTCGGCTATCTCGCGGTGTCATTCTGGGCGATGCTCGGGGTCGCGCCGCTGACCGCGCTTTACTTCAACCAGTTCTCGATCGTCGGGCTCATCGCGAATGCGGTGGTGGTGCCGATCATGGGAATCGGCGGTACCGTGATCGGGCTCGGCGCTGCCGCGATGAGTTTCGTCTGGATGCCGGCGGCGATCATGATGTTGTGGGTCGCGGCCCGTTTCATCCTGGCGGGCAACCTCCTCGCAACATGGTTCGTGCAATGGCCGATCGCGTGGATGCGGGTGTTCACACCCACACCGATAGAAATCGCCCTCGCATACGGGTTGCTGTTCACGTGGCTGACCTGGCCGCACCGGCGCGCCGCAAATGCGAAGTGGACAGAGCGGCTGAACTGGCATCATGTGGCACTTGCCGCGTTAACGCTCGCGGTCATCGTTGACGCGAAGTGGTGGTTCGATGAGCGCTATCGAAGCGGCGAATTGCGGGTGACGTTTCTCTCGGTCGGTGAAGGCGACGCCGCGGTGGTGCGTTTCCCCGGCGCGCGCGTGATGGTGATCGACGGCGGCAGCGCGTGGCGCGACTTCGACCTCGGCGAGCGGGTGGTCGCGCGCTATCTGTGGGCGCGGAAAATCATGCATGTTGATTGGATCGCGCTCAGTCATCCCGATCAGGATCACTTCGGCGGACTGGATTTCGTTGCGCGTAACTTTTCTCCCGATGAGTTCTGGGAGGTCGCCGTCGAAAATCACGACACCGCCTACCAGCAACTCCAGACTACGCTGTATGCTTTGAAAATACCCATCCGGCAAATCGATGCGCCCTCGCCGGCCCGGAACCTTGATGGGGTGCGGCTGACCGCCCTGAATCCTCGCGCGACTGACTCGACCAGCCGCAACAACGCCTCGATGGTGTTGCGGCTCGCCTATCAGGGCACCTCGTTCCTCTTCACCGGCGACCTCGAGGCGCCTGGCGAAACCGCGCTGCTCGCTTCAGCGCGGAATCTTCAAACGTCGGTGCTCAAGGTGCCGCATCACGGAAGTCATACCTCGTCGTCGCTAGCATTTGTCGAGGCCTCGCATCCGCGACTGGCGGTCATATCGCTGGGATATCGCAACCGCTTCCATTTCCCGGCGCCAGAGGTGGTCGATCGATATCGATCCCAGGGCGCCCGCATCATGAGAACCGATGAGGATGGTGCCATCGAAGTCGATACAGGCGCGACGGGAATCTCGATTGGGTCGTCTCGCAAGGAGGCTGCCGACACTGGATTTTTGCGCTAAGACCGTTCATGAATACGGCAGGTCGATAAACTATCCTGTGGGAAGGAGAAGGAACGCCAATGAAACGCTTTTCGGTACTTGTTTGCGCTGTGGTTCTGGCGCTCGGAGCAACCATTGCCGCCGCGGCCGATACCTCGACTTCAGTCGAAGAAGCTTTCGTCGATGCGGTAGGAAGTTGTGGGGGATCGAGCAAAGTTAGTTCACTGCTCGCGACCACCAAGGACCCGGGACTGCTGCGCGCACTACGCTACGCGATCATCGTCGAGGGGGCTGACGATGCGGCGGCGGTCCCCGGCTCGGACAAGAACCACAGCGACTGCATCCGCAAGGAGCTGCGAGCGCGCGGGGTGACCACTTCGCAACTCGAGGTAATTCCGGATTGCGTCGCGAACGACTGGCCGGAGCCGCTGGATAACCTCGGCACCTGCGTGGTGCATCGCGCGAGACTGACCGGCGGTGCCGCCTCGTCTGCCAAGTCGTCCGATTAACCCACGAACCAACGAGGGATGGCGCTGACGCGTCATCTCTCGTTTTCCGTCGTCCCCTCAGATCAACTCAGCATCCACGCGATTCCAAACCCGATCGAGCGATTACTTGAAGGCTGGGATGATTTGGCTGCCGCACGCCTGGATAAAGGCGGGGCCCGGCAGATTCGGTTGCAGCACCACGTGATTGGCCCAGGGCGCGGTCGCCAGCAGCCGTTCGAGTTGGCTACGTACCTCCGCGGCATTGCCCATCAGGCAAAAGCGTCGCGCAACTTCATCCGGAATTTCCGCCACCATTCGCGCTGCGAGGTCCATGTCCATCGCATGATGAAAGTCCGGGCACACCGTTTTGAGGATTTCGTGGACCGGCGCACACGGCCACTTTACTCCCGCGATCTCCCATAGGCGCGAGTTGACCTCATAGTAGCCCGCCGCCATGACGCGACCCCGCGCCCTCGCGAGGTCGCCGTCGTCGGTGATCACGGTATGGAAGTGCAACGCCACGAACATCGTCAAGGGATCGCGGCCGGCCTCCGCCGCTCCAGCACGAAACTCGTCGTATGCCCATCGCACCAGCGCCGGATCTGCGCCGACTCGAATCACGACGCCATCCGCAGCGCGCCCGGCCATCCGCAAGCTCTTTGGTCCACCGCATGCGACGACGACCGGCAGTGGGCGCGGGTGATCGAGTCGCGATGGCGCGGTCCATCCGAGGTCGACGTCTTCGCCATTCACCAGCGCGCGAATGGTGCCGATGGCGCGCTCGAGTTCCGCCAGCCGGGCGGGCCGCAAGCCAACTTGCCAAACGGAAGTATCGCCGTTGGCGATCCCGAGCATCACGCGGCCCGGCGCCTCCCGGTCAATCGCCGCGATACTCGAAGCGGTAACACTCGGATGCCGGGTGACCGGATTTACCACCAGCGTTCCCGCATGCACGCGTTCGGTGCTGCGCAACGCGGTCAGCAGATTGATGAAGACATCACCAGCGTGAAGCTGGCTGTCCGGAAACCAAAGGTGATCGAAGCCGGCCTGCTCGGCCTCGACACACGACCTCGCCAGCCGCTCAAGGTCGACAAAGCTGAAGCGGTTGGTGCCGAAGCTAATAGCCATCAAGTCGGCCGCGCACTAATTCGGCATCCACGCCATCGCGCGAATCTCGCCGAACTCGCGCCGCACCTTGGTCCATGTATCGCCCGCATCGGTCGATACGTAGACGTAGCCATGCAGGCTGTTGGCCACGATGATGTTGGGGTTCGACGGATGCGTGCCGAACCAGTACATCGTCGAGTTAGGCTCGACCGGGAGCGAGCATTTCTCCCAGGTCTTGCCGCCGTCGCGGGTGCGCTGGATCGCGCCGCGCTTGCCCGGGATGAAGTCGCCATTGGCGACGAAGATGGTGTTGGAATCGTCGGGCTTCACCGCGACGCCGCGGCAGTAAGAGATCGCGTCGCGCTCGGCGAAGGTCGGGAAGCCGTGCAGCTGGAAGCTCCCGCCGTCGTCGGAGCTGCTCCAGATGCCGTCGGGCGTCGTCACCAGCAGCTTCGGATGCGCACCGTTGGTGAGCGCGAGGCCATGGACATCCTGGTTGAGTTCCTTGTCGCCCATCTTGCGATGGGTCCAGGTCTTGCCGTCATCGCGCGAGCAATAGACCCCATCGATCTCGACGCCCACCCAGAGAGTCTTCTTATCGCGCGGATCGACGATCACGTTGGTGACCTTCGGCGCGCCCGCGAGGCAGCGCTCCGCCATCGGGATGTGCAGCTGCTCCCAGCTCTTCCCGCGATCGCGCGAGCGATAGACCGCCGGTGGCTTGGTGCCGAAGAACATCGTGTCGGGTTCGCCGGGATGAAACGCGACCGACCAGATTTGCCGATTGCCCGAGGGCGACTCGATCGGCTCCCACTTCGCGCCGTTGTCCTCGCTGAGATAGAGGCCGACCTCGGAGCCGGCCAGCACATGATGCGAGTTGTGCGGCGAGACTGCGAGTGAGCGGATCTGGATCTCGCCGGGCTCGGCCTCGAACGGCAGGTTCATCCGCGAGCGGCGCCAATGCTCCCCGCCATCGGGACTGAACCACACGCCCGCGCCAACCGTACCGACACAAATGGTGAAATCTGAGTTCATGGGACGTCACCTCCCGCTGCGACCATAGGCATTTGGAGGAATAGCGATGAGGGTGCGAGGTTGTCAAACCTCCGGATGGGTCGATCGGCAGTCCCTTCTTACCGACAGAGCGTCGATTATAAGAAAGTCCAGTGTTTGATTATCTTTAGTGGGTTTGTTTTTACACTTTTCGGTCGCGGCGCGCAGCACGCCTCGGTGGGTTCGTTTATGTAATCCGGCTAGTCGGCTGCTCGGTCACCGGTTTGATTCCTATCGAGGGCGGCTCACAGATGAAATCGCGATCTTCGTGTGACGCTGGAAACGGAAAACTCCTTATTTTCACTGCATTTAATGGGTTTGTTTTTGCACTTTTACAATCTCGCATCCGCTCCCAAAACGGCTGTGGCGCCCTCGCAGGCGCCACGTCATCACTATAGCAGGTTGTTAGCGAAGATTCAGCTACAACTCGCCGCGGATGGTTACTTGTGGGCGCTGCAGGCGCATGCGGTCGCGTGATAGCGCCCGTTGCCCTCAACCATGCCGCCCTTACCGTACTGATTCTTCGGCCGCGCCCAGTCGGTGAGCGAATGATACGGGCCTTGCTCGTTGCGGCCCTTCGGCATGATATCGAAGATTCGGTAAATTCCGAGGAAGGCTTCCCCGCCGCGGCCATAGACCGAATAGGTATGGAAAATCTGACCGGCCTCGTCGCGGTAGAAAACGCTGTCGCCTGAGAGGTCCTCCACTCCGGGATTCATTTGCTGGAAGTTGTAGAAAGCGTTGCCGGCGGCGAGCTGCGCGGGGGTGAACGACACGTTGAAGTCGTAGTTGAAGTCGCTGTGGTAAGAGGAGACCCAGGGAAAGTGCCAGCCCATCCGATGGCGAACCACCTCGATTTCCTCGATCGGGGCGCGCGCCACCGCGACATAGGAAACATCGTGATTCTCCAGATGCTCGAGGATGCCCTCGACGTGGTCGACTTCCAGTGAGCATCCCACGCATTGATGGGTCGCGCCCGGTCCCATCATGAAGTGCTTGATGAAGAGCTGGCTACGTCCATTGAACAGGTCGGCCAGCGTCACCTTTCCCGAGGGAGCATCGAAGACATAATTCTTCTCGATTTTGACCCACGGCAGCGCACGCTGCTCCGCAGTCAGTTGATCCTGCTCGGAGAGGAACGCCTTTTCTTTAGCGATCAGCGCGGTGCGCGCCGCGAGCCATTCGTCGCGCGATACAATTTGATGAGGTTCCATGATGTTCGTCTCCATATTAAACCTATTAGCTAATTAACTAATGAGTTAAATATAACGTGAGCGTCTATTCGTCAAGCGCACCTCGGAGTTATTCAGAATCAGTTTCGATGACGGACGGATCCGGCGGCGGCGGGACTTCGAGCGGCGCCGGAGCCGGCACCTGTTCAGCACTGACCTCGACCGCGTCGGCGCGCTCTTCCTTGTCGAGGAGCGCCGACATCTCATCGAGGTGCGCGCGAATCTTCGCCGCGAGGTCGCGATTCATCCCCTTCACCTGCGCGATGTCCTCGACGGTGGCCTCGCGAATCCTTCGCAGGCTGCCGAAGTGGCGCAGCAGCGCGCGCCGCTTCACCGGACCGATACCGTCTATATCGTCGATAGCGGAGCGCAGCCGCGCGCGCTTGCGCAACTCGCGATTGTAGGTGATCGCGAACCGATGCGCTTCGTCGCGGATGCGCACCAGCAGGAACAGCGCGGTCGAGTTCTTCGGCAGGACGATGGGGTCCTTGCGATTGGGAATGAACACGCGCTCTTCCGACTTCACCACCGTCTCCGCCAGGCCGTCATTGAGGACGTGCTGCTTGGCGAGCGAGACCACGTCGATCTGGTCAAGCAGATTGGATTCCTTGAGCACTTCGACCGCGACATTGAGTTGCCCCTTGCCGCCGTCGATAACCCACAAATCCGGGAACTCGTTCTCGGCCACCGCGCGCGTGAGGCGCCGCTTCAGGACTTCATACATGCTGGCGAAGTCATCCTGACCTTCGAAGCTGCGAATGCGATAGCGCCGGTAGAGATCCTTGCGCGGCTCGCCCTCATCGAAGGTGACCTGCGAGCCGACCACCATCGTGCCCTGCAGGTTCGAGATGTCGTAACACTCCATCCGCTTGGGCGTGTTCTTCAGATGGAGCTTGGTGCGGAGGTCGTCCAGCATCTTCTCGCGCGTCAACTCATTGTCGCGGCGCGAGGCGAAACTCTGACGCGCATTCTCCATCGCCATTTCTAGCAGGCGCAGCTTCTCGCCGCGCTGCGGCAGCAGGAACTCGACCTTCTTGGCGCGCTTTTCGGTGAGCAGCTCGGCGCGCACCTCGGCATCTTCGAGGGCGACCGGCACGATGACCTCGTCGGGAATGTTGCGCGCGCCGGAGTAATACTGTGTGAGAAGATCCGCGAGCACATCCTGGTCGGCAAATTCGAGATCCTGGAAATCCCAGCTATGAGTGCTGGTCAGCTTGCCGCCGCGCACCATCAGCACGATCGCCTCGATAAAGCCGCCCTCGCGATAGAGTCCGAAAACATCCTGATCGATGCCCCAATGATGCAGCACGGTCTGGCGCTCGACGGTCTTTTCGATGGCGCGCACGCGATCGCGCATCCGGGCGGCATCTTCGAATTCGAGGCGCTCGGCATGCGCCTTCATCTGCTCGCGCATCTCACGCAGCAGTTCGAGGTCCTTGCCCTCCAGCAGCATCGTCGCGGCGTGCAGATGAGCACCATACTCATCGCGATCGACGGCGAGGCAGCACGGCCCGAGGCATCGCTTGATCTGATATTCGAGGCACGGGCGCGCGCGGTTCTTGAAGACCGCATCGGAGCAGGTGCGGAGCGGGAAAACTTTGCGGATCACATCGATGGTTTCGCGCAGGCCGTCCGCGGAACCGAACGGGCCGAAGTATTTGCCGCCGTCCTTGATGATCTTGCGGGTCACCATGATGCGCGGCCACGGATGATTGGTGACCTTGGCGCTCAAGTAGGATTTGTCGTCCTTCAGGCGGATGTTATAGCGCGGCTTGTACTGCTTGATGAGGTTGTTTTCGAGGATCAGCGCTTCCTTCTCGCTGCGCGTTACCAGGGTGTCGAAGTCGCGCACCCGCCGCATCAGGAAGCGCACCTGGAAGCGCTCATCGCCGCCATCGCGGAAGTAGGCGCGCACGCGCGAGCGGAGCGACTTGGCCTTGCCGACGTAGAGGACTTTGCCACTCTTGTCCTTGAGCAGGTAGACGCCGGGCTCCGGCGGAATCAGATCGAGCTTGCGATCGATGTCATCGGAGGAATCGTCAGGATGCCCTTCGTCGGCTGGTTTGGATTCAGGATAGTTGACCAGCGAATCATATTCCGGACCGACGTTGCGGCCCGGCTCTGGATGAATCTCGGCGCGAATTTCAGCACGAATTTCGACGCGCATCTCGTGTTTGGATTTTTCCCATGCGAGCTTTTCGAGAAAGTCATCCTGCGGCGGCGGTTCCGTCACAGGAGGTTGCCCGGCGCGATCTTCCTCGGCCACCAGCATTCCCTTGCCGGCCGCGCGCGTCATCATCTGCGCGCTGCGGCTGTTATTTGGCGTAAGCTTCGGCATCTGGGGCACCGATTATAGCATCGGATCCGCCGTTACCCGCATCGCGCGATTCCCTGCTATTCAAATCCTCAGACCCGCTTAATGAAGGAGACCTCTGATGGGCAAGCTCGATGGAAAAGTAGCAGTTATAACCGGCGCGGCGAGCGGAATGGGACGCGCGACCGCGATCCGGTTTGCGCAAGAAGGCGCCGCGATCGTAGTCGCCGACCTGAACTCGCAGGGCGGTGAGCTGGTGGTATCGGAAATCGCGGCGGCCAAGGGACGCGCGGTTTTTCAGCGCACCGATGTTATCAGCGAGGACGACATCAAGGCCGTCATCAATCGCGCGGTCACCGAATTCGGCCGGCTCGACATCACGTTCAACAATGCCGGGTTGGGCGGCGCGACCGGCCGGATCGAGGACATCAGGAGCGAGGACTGGGATAAGACTTTCCATATCCTCACCCGCGCGGTGTTCCTCGGGATCAAATATTCGGTCGCGCCAATGCGCAAGGTTGGTGGAGGATCGATCATCTCGACCTCGTCGGTCGCGGGACTGCGCGGGGTCGCGGGATTGTGCGCCTACAGCGCGGCGAAAGCGGCGGTCATCAGCATCACCGAGTCGGCCGCGATCGATCTCGGGCACGACAAAATTCGCGTCAATTGCATTTGCCCCGGCGGCATCGTCACCCCGCTGACTTATCGTGGGATGCCGGGCGGCGAAGAAGCCGCGCTGAAGAACATGGCGCGGATGCAACCGATTCCACGCGCCGGCAAGCCGGAAGACATCGCCGCGATGGCCACCTTCCTCGCCAGTGACGACTCGGAGTGGATTACCGGCACCGCGATGATCGTCGATGGCGGTATGGCGACCGGCAATTCGCGCATGAGCCAGTTCGGCACCGGCTTTTCCGGACCGTCCTTCGAGCGGCGTCAACGATAGAGCCTCGAAGAGGAGTACAGCGGCGTACCGACCCCGCTCCATGCTGGCCGGGGAACGGTCCGGAGCACGAGGAACGCCTCCAGCTCTGGTGGACTCGTTCTTCCAAATTAACGCTCTGTACTCTTAAATTAGCGGTCTGTAGTCTTCCCTTCAAAGTCGAACGCAGGGGAAGTATCAGTTGGCCTGTAAGCTTGTGCGATCGATAATCGGTGGCGCGCGAATTCGGTTTCTCGCGCCGGCGCTGGTTATTTGTGCGCTCAGTTTGATTTACATCATAGCCGGCTCAGGCGGCGCCAGGGCGCAAGACGCATCCATCTCAACGGACGGAGTTCTGAATCGGCTCGCCGGCGAAGTTCCATTAGCGATCGCGACGCCACCCGCGCCTTGCGCTTCCCAACCGGGGCCGAATGGCTCCTGCCCCTCCTGCTCTTCTTCGGTTCCCGGTGCCTCGGCTTACGAGAACAGTTTGCCGGTTCCGACTACGGCTCCCGGCTTCGATTACGTGGTGCAGTTGGTCAATGAATCCAATGTGACGATCCTGGGAACCGCGAATGCGGCCAATCAGGGTTCGTCTGTGCCCAATGGCCCGGTGCCTTCGCCCATCGCAGTGGAACCGCGCGAGGGAACCTGGGTGATGCTCCCGAAGGGCGCGCCCAACAACGGCAACATATTGACCATCGACATACCGGTGGGTTGGGAAGGGACGCAATGCCAGCAGAGTAATGCGAGTTGTGGCGCCAACGGTCCGAGGTTCTATCCTCGCACCGGTTGCAAATACGACATCGTGCACAATCTCGCCCAATGTGAAACCGGCTCCTGCGGCGACGCCTATGATTGCGGCATGCAGGCGCTCAGAAATCCTCCGCTGGCCAGCGCCGGAAGAGCTCCGGTCAGTATCGTGGAATGGACCTTCAACTCCCAGGGTGGTCAGGGATTCGAGTTTCCGGACATCAGCCTCGTCGATGGCGTAAGCCTCACCACCGACGTGCAGGCACTCGGACCTCATTGCGAATCGAAGCCGGGCGCTCCGACCGAACCGAACTGGCTAAGCCAGAATCAACCCCTGGCAATCCATGGCGCCGATTTGCGCGACCCCAGCCGCTGCATGCCGAGCTTTCGGCTTACACGCGGTGAGGTGGGGCAAATAATCCAGGGTCAGGACAACCCTGACGACGTCGTGGCGTGCTTCAGTAATTGTGGAAGATACGAATACCCGAGCACTCCCGGCGCCGGCTGCGACCCGAGCACAAACGAGAAATGCAAAGACTGGCTGGCCTTTTGTTGCTTCGCTCCACCCGGAGACCCGAATCACATTTACAGCCAGACCTGCACCAACACTGATCAGTGTGAGCAAAGCGCGGGATGCTGGGATAACCACAATGGGCCGGCCAAATGCTCATGTCGCGCCTATCTCAAGAATGATACGTGCGCGGCGAACATCTGCACTCATCCGAATCCTCCCAACTTCGGGTCACAACCGATGTTTGGCCATTGCACCGATGTCTCCAGTGACCCGACCGCATGCATCGGCGACGATACCGTGCATTCAGTCTTCCCCGGTGCCTACACCTGGCCGAATGATCCGCAGACCTATTCCAGCGATGCACGCAGCTACCGCATCATCTTCTCGCCGGGCGGAATCCCCAAGGATGTCGCGACCTCAGAATCGGGCCCGGTTCCATCCTGCAGTTCTTTCCCGCCCGCATATGGCTACGATGTGCAAAAACAGAACTGCGCGGGAAACATAACTGCGGGCGCGCTATTTGCCGGCGCAGCGGTGTCGCCAAGTTGCTCGAGCAACGCCGATTGCCCCATCATCCCGGGCAGTAATCCGCCCGCGCGCTATGGCTGCGACATGCAGGCGCAGCGCTGTGCTACCTGGTCATGCAGCATCGCCGATGGAGGGCCCGTCAGCACCGGCGCAACCTTGTGCAGTTGGGCCAGCCCCAGCGCGACGCCAACTACAGGAGTGGGCAGCCAGCAATCACCAACCCCGACCGTAGCGCCGACGCCAGGCGCCAGTGTGACGAGCAACTCGGTTTCGACCTCGGGAACGACCGGCGCCACCGTCGCCGCAGGTACCTTCACCGTGCGGAACAATCTTGCCATAGGGGAGAGCGTCACTTCGGTAACCATCAGCGTGAGCCGCGCGAAGATGTTCAGCTCGATGACACTCAGTGGCGGGGGACAATCCGTGACCAATACACCTCCCACCGATAGATCGACCTTCATCTTTCAAACACCGATTATTATTCCCGGCGGTGCCTCAGTGACCTTTTCTTTAAGTGCCACAATCGCGGCAAATATCGGGATGCTTGGAGGCCCGACCCGATATGCGAGTCTCAATTCGTCTCCGATCGGACCCAACCAATCGCCGGTTGGTGCTTTGATCTTGCTGGGAATCGTCCCGCTCGGTCTGCCCGGTGGAAGGCGGCGGCGCATGATCCTCACGGTGCTGGCGCTCGGCCTGGCAGTCGCGTGGGCGGGATGCGGCAACTCCGACAACAGCAACTCGACCGCCTCTTCGCAGCAGGTTAGCGCGGTGACAATTTCCGCCGGTGGGAACGCCGTCACGGTAGAAGGATTGCCAGCGAAGCTGGGATCGATCAGCGACTAGCGCCCTACTCCACCTTCCATGTGCCTGCTCATGAAGGATCGGTTGTCGTTTTAGAAACGCTCAGTCAACCACTTCGGCTGCCGGCACCGCGGGAATCGCTTCTTCGACGATGCTCGGCGCGGTCGTGCGCCA
This sequence comes from uncultured delta proteobacterium, assembly GCA_963761255.1. Classification (GTDB taxonomy): domain Bacteria; phylum Desulfobacterota; class Binatia; order Binatales; family Binataceae; genus DATGKG01. Next base: position 547,803 of record CAVXGH010000002.1, on the reverse strand, counting down.
TGCAATCGCTATCGACGCCAGCACGATTACGGCCGCCAACAAATAAGGTGCGCCCGGCAGATGCCAGTCGCGACGCGGACCGATGAAACTCGCGAATGTGGTGGTAAAGATGAGCGGTCCGATCATGAATGCGATGCCGCGAATGCTGCTCAGCGCCCCCTGCAACTGCCCCTGCTCGGTTTCTTTTACGCGGCGCGTCATGAGCCCCTGCATCGGTGGATTGGACAATCCTCCCAGTCCGCCCACCGGCACGCCGGTCCAGAACAGCAGCCCGGTTGGCGCGAGGCCGTAAATCAAAAATCCCGCGAGGTTGAACCACATGCCGCCGAGCATCACGCGACGATCGCCAAACCTCGCGACCAGGGGTTGCACCATCCCGACCCCGACCACCACCGAACACACACCGACAGTGGCCATCGCGAGGCCGATGGTGCGCGCGTCCCAGTCATAGCGATACATCGCGTACAGCACGAAGGTCGTCGGCAGCGCCTCGTGCGCGATGCTCGCAAGGAAATTCACCGCCGATAGACCGAACAGCTCTGCATGCGAGCGCAGCAGCTTGATCGAACCCAGCGGATTTGCGCGATGCCAACTGAACGCCTCGCGCCGATCTCGCGGAAGCGACTCGGGCAGAACGAACAGCCCATACATCGCGTTGAGCAGGCTGAGCCCCGCCGCGACCCAGAACGGCAATCGAGGATCGATGTTGCCGAGCACGCCACCCATCGCGGGGCCGAGCACGAAGCCCAGGCCGAAGGCGCCGCTGATCATTCCAAAGCCCGCCGCGCGCTTCTCCGGCGGCGCCACATCGGCGATATACGCGCTCGCCGCGGAAAAACTCGCCGCAGTGATGCCTGAAATGACGCGGCCGACGAACAGCCACCATACGGTCGGCGCCAGCGCCATCACGATGTAGTCGAGGCCGAGGCCGAAGTTGGAAAGCAGGATCACCGGGCGACGTCCGAAGCGATCCGACATCGCGCCGAGGACCGGCGAAAACAGAAACTGCATCGCCGCCCACACCGTCGCGAACAAGCCTACATACTCGGCGGCGCGCGCCGTGTTGCCGTGCATGAAGTTCTCGACCAACTGTGGCAGCACCGGCACGATCATGCCGAGCGCCAACATATCGAGCACCACCGTGATGAAGATGAACGCGAGCGCCGCGGCGCGCGGTTTCGCCGCCGTCGTTTCGGCCGGCGGCTCAGCGAGATTCATTACGTCCCACGCCGGAGGTCTTTCTCGCTCGAGACTTTCTTTTCGTCGCGAGGATGGGCATGCTCGCAGCTTCCTTCATCGCCGATGAAGCCGTGCGACCCGCGAAGCGCTTGGGCGCGGACATCAGGTAGCCATCTTTCAAAATCGCGGCGACTTCGTCCCAATCGACTTTGTAATCGAGGCGCACGCCGACCCATCCCTTGGGACCCATGTAGGGCGGGATGAAAAATCGTTTCGCATCCGAGTTGACGAGAATCTCCTGCACCATCGCCGGCGCCTTCACCCATACCGCAACGTGCCCGCTGTTATGATGATTGTTGTCAGTCATCGCGAACATGCTGCCGCCGGCGACGCGAAAGGTACACTCGCCCCACGCCTCTTTCTCGAATGCCTCGGGCAGCGCGAGGCAAACCTCGCGCAACCGCTTGAGGGTGGGGCTCGAATCGTCATACATGCGTGGATGCGCCATGGCTAAATTCGTACACCTTCGATGACGCTGAGTCGCGCGGGAGTCGGGACGATACTGGTTACCCGAAAACCGCTGGCTGCGTAGAGGGAGCGGAACTCGGCTTCCGAACGCTGCCGCCCGCCGGTGCAAACCAGCATGTTGACATCATTGGCGGCCGCGCCGCGTCCACTATCGGATTGATCGATGCGCGCGGGATAAACTCCCTCCGCGAGGAGCAATTTGCCATGCGGCGGGCATCGCGCGATGAACGTTGCGTAAAATCGCCGTCGCGCGCTCGTCGTTCCAGTCATGGATGACATGCTTGATGATGTAAGCGTCGGCGCCGGGCGGCACTTCCTTGAAAATGTCGCCGGCGACCGCTTCACAGCGGGACTGCAATCCCGCTTCGGCGATTTTGGCGCGCGCTTTTTCAGCCGCATGCGGCATGTCGAACACCATCCCGCGCAGATTCGGATTGGCCTTCAGGATACCAATCAGCAGTGAGCCGTTGCCGCCCCCAATATCAACCAGCGTACCGAATGGCGAGAAATCATACGAAGCGGCAATCGCGGCAGCGGTCATCGGCGCGAAGGCCGCCATCGCTTCGTCGAAGATTCTCGCCGCCTCGGGATTCGTTTCTGATGAACGCGAATGCATCGGCATCGGGAGAATTCCGGCGAAATGCGGGCTCGCCGGTTTGCACGCAATACTCCAGTTCCTTCCACGAATCCTGGATGCCGACGCCGGCAAACAGCTGCACCGAGGATCGCATCGATCCCGGCACGCCGGTGCGCAGCAAGTCGCCGATTTGCGTCAGTGCGAATATCCCGCCCTCGCGCTCTTCGAATATCCCGATGCTCGCGAGGAGTCGCAGCACGCGATTGAGCGACGGCGCGTGCGTGTGGGTTGCCTTCGCGAGGTCCTCATACTGACGAGGGCCGTCTTTGAGAAAATCGGCGAGACCGAGCTTCGCCGCCAGCGCGAGCGCGCGCGAGAAATAGTGGCCGATGCCGATCCGATAAAGCGCGAGACCGGGCGGTTCGCTTATCTCCTGAAAATTTTGTGTTTCCATAGTTGCCTCACTTCGCGGCTTGATGCGTCGCGATCCACCAGGTGTTGCCCGAGGTGTCCTTCACCCCGCCGACGCGATCGCCCCAGCTCTCATTTTTCGGCTCCCGAACCGGTGTGGCGCCGAGGCCGAGCGCGCGCTGGTAGGTCGCATCAACATCGGAAACGTAAAGGTAGACCGCCGCGGCCATCGAGGGATCGGCGAAGTAACCGTTGCCGAAGACGATCGGCGCACCGCCGATTGTAGCCTCGCAGTAGAAGTTGCCCGCACTGTCCACTTCCGGCTCATGTGTAATCTCCGCGCCGAATGCCTGCTTAAGAAAGTCGACCAGCTCGACCTTGGCATAGAGGTACGGCGTGATGGCGGTGTGACCTTCCTGGATATAATTCGTGCTGCTCATAGTAAATCCTCAGCTCGGGTTGCCCATCGCCTTGGCGCGTTTCTGCATCTCTTCGGGCGAGACTTCTTCGATTCGCGTCGAAATGCTCCAGCTATGCCCCGAGGCGTCCTGTATCTGCGCAAGACGCTCGCCGTAGAATTGGTCGGCCGGCTCACGCAGCGAGACTGCTCCGGCGCCGAGCGCCTTCTTGTACACTTCGTCGACATTCTCGACATAAAGATGGATGGAGACCGGAGAACGCTTCGCGCCGAGCGATTTGGGCGACAGCAACTCCATTTCGGGGAACTCGTCCGCCAGCATGATGGCGGCGCCGTTGATTTTCAGCTCGGCGTGGCCAACGCGGCCGTCGGGCTGTTTGAAGCGCATGGTTTCGGTCGCGCCGAACACCTTCTGATAGAAATCGATCATCTGGGCCGCGTTGCTCACCACCAGATATGGGGTCACCGCGGATACACCCTCGGGAATGAATTTGACCTTGGCCGGCATATTTTCCTCCTTGGACGATTTAGCTTTTGAATGCGTTCTGGGCGCGTTTGCGTATCTCTTCGAGCGACAGGTCTTCCTTGTGCGTGGCGATCTGCCAGAGGTTCCCGAACGGATCTTTGACCGTGGCGCGGCGGTCACCATAGAACATGTCGGCTGGTTCCTCGATGACAGTCGCGCCGGCTTCCAGCGCGCGCCGATATGCACCATCGGTGTCCTCCAGGTACAGGTAGAGAAACGCCGGCATCGCATCGCGAACGCCCGCCTCGCTCACCATCACAATCGAATCGCCGATGCGAATCTCCGATGGTCCGTCGCTGCGAAAATCTCCGCGCGCGCCGAAAGCATGCTTGAGAAACTCCACCAGCTTGGCCGCATTGGCCACAAACAGTCGCGGCGTCACCGTATGCCATCCGTGGGGAACTGCTGTGACGGCCATCGTCATCCTCCGCCAGTTAGTGCGAGGCGTTTTTGAGCGGGGTCGCGATGTACCAGATATGGCCGAATGGATCCTGCACCCCGCCGCATCTATCTCCCCACTCTTTGTCCGCGATCGGATCGATCACCTTCGAGCCCGATTCGAGCGCGCGCTTGAACGCGGCATCGGCGTCGTCAACGTAGATATAGAGATGCAGCGGGCTGCCGCCAAAATCGCGCGGCGTGCCGGCGAGCTTCCTGGCGCGATACTCCGCGGCATGCGGCGCAGTCGCGTCATCGAGCATCACGTGGGTCTCGCCAATCGCCATCTGGATGTGGCTCGGCTTCCCATTCGGCTGGGTCACGCGATGGACTTCGCGCGCGCCGAACACCTTATGGTACAAATCGAACGCCGCCTGCGGGTTGTCGTTGAACATAAACGGCATGATGCTGCCGGGACGCTGACGCTGCTCGATTTCAGGTACCGGCGGCTCGGCGGGAATCGTGAAGTCGCGCAAATGGGTTGCGATGTACCATACGTTGCCGAAGGGATCCTTCACGCCCGCATAGCGATCGCCATAACCCGCATCGACCGGCTCATCGATTGAGATCGCGCCCGCGGCGATTGCGCGTTGGTAGGTCGCATCGGTATCGGGCACGTAGAGATGTAGCGCTGGCGGCATCGGCTGATACGGTCCGTGCGCCTCGCCCATCGCGATGATCGAATCGCCGATACGAATCTTCGCGTGATGCACGACACCCTCGGGATCTTGCGCGCGGAAAACTTCCTCGGCGCCGAACGCGCGCTTGAGGAAATCGATCACCTGCGGCGCGCCCTTCGGATGCAGATACGGCGTGATGGTATGCATGCCCGCGGGCAACGGCTCGGCATCGGCGCGATGGGTGCCGATATACCAATGATTGCCCCACGGATCTTTAACGCTCGCCTCGCGGTCGCCATAGTCCTGGTCGGCCGGCTCGTGCAGCGTGGTTGCGCCGGCTTTCAGCGCGCGCGCGTAAGTGGCGTCGGCGTCCTTCACGAACAGCCAAATCGCAGTGGAGTTGGGCTGGTACTTATCGATCGCGTCGGCCACTTCGATCATCGAACCTTCGATCTTCAATTGCGCGTGCGCGACCTCATCGCCGCGCGGCACGCGGAAAATCTCCTCGGCGCCGAACGCATTAGTGAGGAATCCGATCAGCTTCGAGGCGCCTTTCACCTGCAGATACGGCGTGATGCTGTGGTAACCCTCGGGCGCGCCCGCAACTTCGGCGGCGGGCGTCTCGGCTGGCGCGCTCGGCAGCGGCTTCATCCACTCCGCGACGCGACGCGTCATCTCTTCGGGCGCAACATCTTCCTTGTGAGTCGAGACGATCCACATATGCCCGAATGGATCTTCCAATCGGCCACTACGGTCGCCATAGAACCAGTCGTCGATGGGGAAAATCACTTTCGCACCGGCCGCGATCGCTTTCTCGGCGAACGCATCGACATCTTCGACATAGAGTGCAATCGGGACCGTCGAGCCGCCGAGCGACTGCGGACTGCGGTTGTATTTTCCCTGCTCGGGCGCGATATCGATCGGCGAGTCGCCAATCTTGATTTGCGCATGAATGATGTTCCCGCTCGGGTCGTCCAGGCGCATCAGTTCGGTCGCACCGAAGGCTTGCTTGTAGAACTCGATCGCGGCCGGCGCGTCGCGCACCACCAGGCACGCACTTGCAGTATGAGATCCCGCCGGAATGTAGCTCGCCTTCCGCGGCGCAGAAGCCATCGGGGTCGCGCGCGAAACGAGATCCTTCTTGAGCCGCGCCTTGAAGTCCTCGGCGGGCAGATCGCGCAGCTCCGATGCGATGCGCAGGATGCCCGCGATGCGCGAGTTGACTCGCGGCAGCTGCCTTTCGCGATCGCTCATGATCTTCTCGACCGCCCTATCGAGCTGCTGCGCGAGTGGTGCGGGCTTGGCGATTGGCTTTTTTTTGATGGCTCGTTTCATCGCTCACCCACCAGCGTGCGCAGACTTTGCAGGCCGCGAAACTGAAGCTGCTTGATGGCGCCCTCGCTACGCCCGATATCCCTCGCAATCTCGGCGATACTTTTTTGCTGTGCAAAACGCATGGTGATTACGCGGCGCTGATCGTCGGGAAGTTTTTCCACCAATTTGAACAGGCGGGCGCGATGCTCGACTTCGGCGAGATCGGCGTCGCTGGATGGATCGGGATCCAACGCGCGCAACTTGATCGTTTCGAGCTGGGCCGCGCGCTTGCCGCGATCCGCAATCGCATTTGACGCAATGCGAAACAGCCAGGCCGCGAACGGCGCACCGCGCCACTCGAAGCGCGGGAGATTCTTGAGCGCGCTATGGAAAACATCGGCGGTCAGATCCTGCGCCTGATCGCGATCGCGAACTCTCCGCGCGATGAACGCATACACGCGTTCGAAATTGTCTTCATAAAGCCGGGCGAAGCACGCGGGATCGCGCTGCGCGGCCTCGATCAGGCTGCGCTCGGGAGCGACATTCAGACGCGCTTTCAATGCGGGTTTCCCAGCCACCTTCGCCTCTAACTATATAAACCGCCGAGGCGCGAAAAGGTTACGGGCCGCGTTAGCCCTCGCGCTGCGCCTTTGCGATAGCCTCACGAACGGCGGCGGCGTTGTCGGGAAGAAATCGCGTGCCGACCATCCGCAGCGCCAGCCGCGCCCAGTTGCGATCGCGCGCGAAAACCGGACCGAGTATTCGCACTGCGGCGACGATGCGTCCGGCCTTGAGCATCGCGACTCCATGCCAAAACGAAAACTCCGGATTGAGCGGCGACAGCGACTTCGCCCGTTCGTATTCGCGGTTGCCGGTTTCGAAGTCGCTGTTTGCGAATGCGGCTTCGGCCTGGTCCCTCACCGCGTATGCGCGTTGGACATCCGCGAGTCGCCGCAACTCGACCAGCGGCTCCGGATGGTCATCGACGCGCAAATCGAACAACCGGTCAAACCACGGACGCCCCGATGACTTGGCGCCCACCACAATCAGCGCGGCGGATTGCCGCCCGCGAACGTCGCCGCCTTCCGCCTCCGCGGCATCGAGGGCAGCGAGCATCCGATGCGCGAGGTCGCCCGCCGTCGCCTGAAACGCGCGCGCCATCGCCTCGGGTATCGTGGCATTCAGCATCATGTTGGCCTCGACGGTGAATTGCGCGCCGACGATGTGGCCGGCCTCCGCGAGCGTGCGATTGCCGGTATGCGCGGCCGCCCGGCCCTGCGCATCGACCATCGCAACCTGCCGAATCTCACGATGCTCATCGGCGGCGAGCAACCCCGCGAGCGCGTTGGGCGCCGAATGACCCGCGCGCATCAGCTCGAGGCCGAGCGGGCCATAGCCCGGATCGACGAAGGCCTGCGTCGCGACCGCGCCCACCGCGGCTTCGGCATGAATGACATTCGCGCCGACCGCGAACCAATGCGACTGAACCGCCGCGCCCAGCTGCCCGGTATCGGGATCGCGTGCAACAATCGAATAGGTATGTGCCAATTGATCTTTCGTCATAAGACAAAACCACAGAGGCACAAAGACACAGAGTAAGACAAGCAGAGGCGGGCCGCAGCGGCCCTTGAAACTTCCGACAGGGCCTTCGAAGGCCCGTATCTTCTCTGTGCCTCCGTGCCTCTGTGGTTTTGCTGTTCTCTTCGGCGGCGGGAACCAGTTTTCTTTTGCAACTGGCTTGCGCACCCATATATGCGTAGCCTATAACCCGATGAGAATGGGTGCGCGAAGCCGCTGAGGGCGAATACTGTTGAGGCCGAAGCGAAATTGAAAAATTCTTCCATCGCATCCGCTTCCGTCGCGCGCTCGCCGATTCGCGATATTCTCGACCATGCACTTGCGGGCGCACGACTGAGTGAAGCGGACACGATCGCGCTCATCGAGTGCCCCGAGGCCGACCTCGGCGACCTCCTCGATGCCGCGGCGCAGTTGCGCGATCGTGGCAAGGGTCGCGACGTGACTTACTCGCGCAAGGTGTTTCTGCCCGTCACCAATCTCTGCCGCGATCGCTGCACCTACTGCACGTTTCGCAAGGACCCCGGCGATCCCGGCGCATGGACGATGATGCCGGATGAAATCTCCGCGTGGTCGCGGCGCGGCGCCGAGCTCGGTTGTAAAGAAGCGCTGATGTGCCTCGGCGACAAGCCCGAGGTCGCATTCAAGGAATATCGCGAGACGCTGAGCCAGCTCGGCGTCCGCAGCACTATCGAGTATGTCGGGCGCGCGTGCGATCTGGCGATCGAGGAGGGCCTGCTGCCACATACCAACGCCGGCCTGATGACGTGCGACGAAATGGCGATGCTGCGTCCGCTCAATGCCAGCATGGGTTTGATGCTCGAGAGCATCTCGCCGCGCTTGCGTATGAGTGGCGGGGTGCATCAATGGGCGCCGGACAAGGAACCGCGCCTGCGCCTCAAGATGACCGAGGAGGCCGGCACGCTGAAGATTCCGTTCACCAGCGGGATTCTGATTGGAATCGGCGAGAATATCGTCGAGCGCGCGCAGAGCCTCGTCGCGATTCGCGACCTTCACGAGCGCCACGGCCATATCCAGGAAGTCATCATTCAGAACTTCCGCGCCAAGCCGGAAATCCCGATGGCGAATGCGCCGGAGCCCGACGAAATCGACATGGCGCGCACGCTGGCGACTGCGCGGTTACTGTTTGGCGCAGAAATGAACTTACAAGCGCCGCCCAACCTGTCGCCGAATCAGATTGAACTTTTCCTCCATGCGGGAATAAATGATTGGGGCGGGATTTCACCGCTCAGCAAGGATTATGTGAACCCGGAGTCGCCATGGCCGCATCTCGAACGGCTGGCGGAACGCTGTGATAGGTCGGGCTTTCGCTTGCGCGAACGGCTCGCAATCTATCCAGAGTATATTTCAGACGAATGGCTCGATCCTGCCATCGCGCCGCGAGTGCGTGCGATGCAGGCAAGAGTTTCCGGAGGACCGCCGTGAACGTCGAAGTTTGGCGAAACTGGATTGATGAAATCGAAGCGACCTCGCTTTCCGCGTTGCTCGACAAAACCTCGCCGGAGGTGCGCGCCGCGCTCAAGCGCAGCCTCGCGCGCGAGGAACTGACGCCCGACGAAGGGCACACGCTCTACACCGCGACCGGCGACGACCTGCGCGCGGTCGTGAAGTGCGCGGACCTCGCGCGCGCCGAAGATGTCGGCAACGAAGTCACTTACGTCGTCAATCGCAACATCAACTTCACCAACATCTGCTTCGTGGGATGCCAGTTTTGCGGCTTCAAGCGCCAGCGCTGGGAATCCGACGCGTACGATCATCCCGATGAGGTCGTGCTGAACAAGGTTGGCGAGGCGATCGCGCGTGGCGCCACCGAAGTATGCATGCAGGGCGGCATCAATCCCGAGATGCCGGACTTCAAGTATCGCGACGTGCTGACGGCGATCAAAACCAAGTATCCCGAGATCCACGTGCACGCTTTCTCGCCGATGGAGATTCTGTTCGGCGCCAAGCGCGTCCGCATGGACTATCCCGAGTACATCGGGATGCTGCGCGACGCGGGCCTCGGCTCGATTCCCGGCACTGCGGCGGAAATTCTCGATGACAGCATCCGCGAGATCCTCAGCCATAAGAAAGTCGATGTCGCCGCATGGGTGGAGATTATTACGACGGCGCATTCGCTAGGCGTCCCGACCACCTCGACCATTATGTACGGCCACCTCGAAAATTCGCGTCACGTCGTCAATCATCTGAACCTGCTGCGGAGCATTCAGAAGAACACTCACGGTTTCACCGAGTTCGTGCCGTTGCGTTTCATCGCGGAAAACACCGTGCTCTATCGCAAGGGCCTGGTGAAGCCGCCGGAACTGGGCGTGCTCGATTTCCAGATGTATGCATTCGCGCGCCTGTTCCTGCGCGGGCAGATCAACAATCTCCAGACCTCATGGGTGAAGCTCGGCGTCGAGGTTGCCGCGCTCACACTCAAGGCTGGATGCAACGATTTTTCCGGCACGCTGATGGAAGAAAGCATCACGCGCGAGGCCGGCGGCGATTCGGGCGAGTTTGTCCCGGTCGATCTCATCGAAGAGAAGGCGCGCCAGATGGGCCGCGTCGCCGTCGAACGAACCACGCTCTACAAAAAGTTATACGGAAGAAAGGCTCCCAATGGCGCGAGGCCAATCGTCCCCTCCCAGGTTGAAGCAAGTGTTGGTGCCGGCGGGGGGGGTGGGGGCCGCTAGGTTCATCCGCGGCCTGGTCAGGGTAATTCCGCCCGAACGTCTCACCGTCGTCGTCAACACCGGCGACGATGAGACGTTTTTCGGCCTCCATGTCTCGCCTGATGTGGACACGATCATGTACACGCTCGCGGGCGAGGTGCATCCTGGCCAGGGATGGGGCCTGCGCGATGAGAGCTTCCGCGTGCTGGAGGCGCTTGGCCGGTTTTACGGCAAGCCATGGTTCGGACTCGGCGATCGCGACCTCGCGACGCATCTATACCGAACAGACCGGCTGCGCGCGGGCGCGAAACTGAGCGACATCACCGCGGACATCGCGAAACGCTTCGGGGTCAAATCGCACATCCTGCCGATGAGTGATGATCGTGTGCGCACCTTCGTGAAGCTGCGTGGAAAAGCCTCGATGCCGTTTCAGGAATATTTCGTGAAAGGCCGCGCACGGGGATTCGTAGAAAAGATTGAACTGCGCGGCATCGAGGATGCGCGTCCCCTGCCCTCGATCCTCGATGCCATTCGCGATTCGAGCGCGATCATCCTCGCGCCCTCGAATCCGTTCGTGTCGCTCGGTCCGATTTTCGGCCTGCGCGGCGTGCGCCAGGCCTTGGCGTCCGCGCGCGATCGCGTCATCGCGATTAGCCCCATCGTCGGTGGCAAGACCATCAAGGGCCCGGCAGACAAGATGCTACGTGGGCTCGGCCTCGAAGTATCCGCACTCGGAATCGCGCGGCTCTATAAGGACATCGTGGGGACTTTTGTCCTTGACCAGGTGGATCGCCGTCAGGTCGATGCGATTGGCGACCTGGGCATGCGCACGGTCGTGGCCGACACCATCATGACGACCCCGGCCAAGTCTGCGCGCCTTGCGAGAATAATTATGGAGGATAGTTCTCGCCTCTCTGACCGTGTAATTTAGGCGTGGCATGGCTTCGATTACTCTGACGGCAATCGAGGGAGTTCCGATCGTAAAGGCTGGCGACGATCTCGCCGCGCTGATTGCGAAAGGACTCGATCAAACGGGTTTGACGCTGCAAAACGGCGACATCGTCATCGTTTGCCAAAAAGTCGTCTCCAAGGCCGAAGGGCGCATGGTCGAGCTGAAAAGCATCGAGCCATCGACCTTCGCCAAACAATACGCCGCGCGATGGGAGAAGGATCCTCGCGCCGTCGAACTGGTGCTGCGCCAGACCAGCCGCATCGTGCGCAATGACCACGGCGTGCTCATCGTCGAAACCGGCCCTGGCTTCGTATGCGCGAACGCCGGCGTCGATGAATCCAACACGCTGGGCGATGACCTCGCGCTGCTGTTGCCTGAAGACGCCGATGCCTCGGCGCGCAAGATTCGCGATGGCCTCAAGCGTCTGTGCGGCGCCGATGCCGCCGTCGTCGTCACCGACACCTTCGGGCGTCCGTGGCGCGACGGACTCACCGACATTTGCATCGGCGTGGCCGGCATCAACCCGATGCTCGATTTACGCGGGACCAACGACCTCGGCGGCCGCGAGCTGCACCATACTGTCGTCGCGCTGGCCGATCAGCTCTCCGCGGCGGGCGGCCTGCTGATGGAAAAAGCTTCGGGCATTCCCGCCGTGCATCTGCGCGGCTACAAATTTCAACCCTTCGAAGGGACGGCGAAGATTCTCATTCGTCCCGCCGAGGCCGACCTGTTCCGTTAGACCGTGAAGAAAGGCAAAGCATATCAACTGGACTCTGAAAGTCTCGGCGAAAGCATCAGTCCCGCGCGCCTCGTCGAGGCTGACCTCGTCGCTGCCGAGGCGAAACTTTCGCGGCTACTCGACTCTAATGAATCGATCATCGCGGAGATTTGCCATTACCTCGTCGATGCGGGCGGGAAGCGCCTGCGACCGACGTTCATCCTGCTGGTCTATCGCGCATGCGGCGGCGATGATGCGCACGTCGAGGATGCCATCGATGCCGCGATCGCCCTGGAGCTGATTCATTCGGCGACGTTGCTGCACGACGACATCATCGATGCGGGCATGCTGCGGCGCGGCAAGCCCTCGGCCTTCGCGCGCTATGGCGCGGGTGGCACACTCATTGCCGGCGATTATCTTTTCTGTCGCGCGTTCGAACTATGCGGCCGATTCGAGGAGCATCTAGTGCGCACGGCAGCGCAGGCCTGCATCCAGCTCACTGAGGGCGAAGTGATGGAGGGGCGCTTTCGGCATAGTGCGGCGGCGAACTTCAACGATTACCTGACTGTCATCACGCGCAAGACCGCCTCGCTGTTTTCCGCGGGCGGGCGCGTCGCCGCAGATCTAGCGGGCGCATCAAAGCGGACCATCGAGTCGATGTGGAACCTCGGCGTTGCGGTGGGGCGTGCCTTTCAGATGGTGGATGACATCCTCGACATCCTCGGACCGGAGGAGACAATCGGCAAACCAGTCGGCTCGGATTTGCGCGCAGGAATCCCATCGCTGCCGGTAGTGCTCGGAATTACACGCAATCCCGAAGTTCGCCAACTCTTCCAGAACGATGGCAAGATGGATGGCGCAAAGTTCGAGCATGCGCTTGGCTTGCTTCGCGCTCCCGACCTGATCGCCGAAGCGCGGGCGATGGCTGCCGACCAGGTGAAGATCGCGCGCGGATTGCTCGCGGAACTACCAGCGTCGGAGTATCGCGACAGCCTGACGGTGCTGATCGAAGACCAGATCGACCGCGAAGTCTAATTTCATCCATCACTTTAAGTTGCGCTTTTCTTTTTTCTCGCCAGTAGGATCAGCTTTCCCGCTGTGTGACAATTTTCTCGCTCCGCAGCTTTTACGGAGGGGAGATACCAGTGGCGGAAATTGTTCACTATGAGGCGCGCTACCCGGCCGCGATCATCACGCTCAACAATCCCGAGACTCGCAATGCGCTCAGCATTCCGATGCTCGAAGCGATCGCGGCGTCATTAGAGCGCGCCGAGGCGGACGCCCAGGTCCGCGCGATCATCTTGACCGGCGTCGGCTCGGCATTCTGCTCAGGTATGGACCTGAAGGAACTTCGCGCCGCGCTCGACGATTTGAAATTCACTGATGGTGGCGCTCCATGGGAAAGTGCGCTGCGCGGCGAGCATCTCATCGATCGCGTATTCAAGTCGCTGAAGCCCACGATTGCCGCGGTCAATGGCGCCGCGACGGCCGGAGGCGCGGGGCTGCTCAGCGCATGCGACATGGTAGTCGCGGTTCCCGAGGCGCGGATCGGCTATCCCGAAATGAAAGTCGGCATTCAGGCAGGCATGGTCCTGCTCCATTTGATGCGGTTGGTCGGCGAGCGGCAGGCGCGTTACCTCATCCTGACCGGCGACCTGATTCCCGCGGCGCAAGCCAAAGAAATCGGCCTCATCAATGAGGTGGTTCCCAAGGAAGAATTGCTGCCGACCGCTCTGCGATGGGTAAACTCCGTGGCGATGAACGGACCCAAAGCGGAAATCATTTCAAAATCGCTGCTGCGCGAGTTCTCCTCCGAAGCGATGGCGATGACCACCGCGGAATACGCTGCCGCACCTCATCTGACCGACGAGTGCTGTGCAGGCTTGACCGCATTTTTCGCCAAGCAACGCGCTCCATGGGCGCCGAAGCCGTAGCCGATTTTTCTCGCGCGACTAAACCTCGGCTTCTTTTGCGCGTTCCGGGAGGGCAGGCAGAATCGCGCCGCATGCTTCGATTGCGGCAACCACACCATCCGCAATGCGATCGGATTTCACCGCCGCGATGAAATCATCGACGATGCGCCGCCAGGTCCCAGCCGGTGCGATCGCGTGCGTCGCGTGATCGGCGATGATCTCCACGTAGCGTTCCCCGATCGACACGAAAAACAGGACGCGCATCGGATGCGTTCCGTCGGCCACCGTGTGCGCGGTAAATTCACGATGCGCGAGGTTGCGGGCGCTCGCGTGCTTGACCCGCTCCGGCACCATCGCGAGCCGAATCGGCAAAACCTCCAGCAGCAGCGCCATCGCGACCAGAATGCATAGCTCGATGAAAATCAGTGACTTGCCGCTCAGCCCGGGACGCGCGGCAATCGCGAGCCCGCCAGCCGTAAAAGCGCCGATCGACGCCCACGCCATGGTGTAAAGCGCGTACCGTTCACTCACCCGAGTTATGACCACGGCGATTTTAGCGCCGGAGCGTTCCTCGACGGCGTTCGCCGCTTCCCGGATGCGCCGATGATCCTCAGCCGTTAACCGGTCCATCATCCTTCACCAGCTCCCTGATGCACCGCCGCCGCCAAATGACCCGCCCCCGCCGGAAAACCCACCTCCCGAAAACCCGCCACCACTCGATGATCCGCCGCCATAGTAGCCGCCAAAACCCGGAGATGTGCCGTGGCGCATGAGGTACGGAAACCGGTTCCTTCGCATCAGCAGAAAAATCACGAAGACGAAAAAGATCAGCAGAAGAATGGCATCGGACGGTGAAAGCTGGCTGGCTTCGTTTTCGTTTGCCGGCGCACCAGCCTCCTGAGCCCCGCTGAGATTCGCGGCCGCCTCGTCGCCGAGCGCGCGCAAAATCCCCGCCGCGCCGGCGAGCACCCCGGCATCGAAATCGCCCTTGCGGAATTGCGGCGTGATGTAGTTCTCGATGATGACGCGGCTGGTAGCGTCGGTGAGTTGGCCCTCCAGCCCGTAGCCGACTTCGATTCTGACCTCGTGCTCATGGGGCGCGACAATCAGGATCGCACCGTTGTTCTTGCCCTTCTGCCCGATGCCCCAGAATCGCCCAAGCTGGTAGCCGTAGTCCTCGATCGTATCGCCTTGCAGAGAGTCGAGCGTGGCGACCACAACTTGCTCACCGCTGGTGTGCTCGTGCTGCGCGAGCATCGCGTCGAGATGGCTGATAGTCGCGGGGCTGAGCACGCCGGCAGAATCGACTACACGGCCGGTCAGCGGCGGAAACTTGAGGTCGGCCGCAACGGCGCGTCCAGAAAAAAGCAGGAGCAGCAGCGCCAGCGCGCACGCGTGTCGCCGACGCATCAGAACTTGACCTGCGGAACCTGCTGCGACTGCTCAGAGATGGTGAAGGTTTCGCGAACTTTCATCTCAGGATAAAGCCAGCCCGCGATCCACTTGCCCGGATAGGTGCGCAGATACGTATTGTATTGTTGCACCGCCAAAATGTAGTCGCGGCGCGCCACCGCGATGCGATTTTCGGTGCCCTCGAGCTGTGACTGCAAGGCGAGGAAGTTCTGATTCGATTTGAGGTCGGGATACTTCTCACTGACCGCGAGCAATCTTCCGAGAGCGCCGCCGAGTGCGGCCTGATTCTGCTCGAACTCTTTGAACTTGTCCGGATTCGAAAGGATGTCGGGCGGCAACTGCATCTGGGTGGCCTTCGCGCGCGCCTCGGTCACCTCGGTCAGCACCTGCTGCTCCTGATGAGCATAGCCCTTGACGGTTTCAACCAGGTTAGGAATCAGGTCGGCGCGCCGTTGATATTGATTGAGCACCTCGCTCCACGCCGCCTTCACCTGCTCGTCGAGGGTCGGGAGTTGATTGACGCCGCCACATCCGGATGCGATGAGCACCAGCAGAACGCTCATCGCAAGGATAGAGCGGTTGCCACGCTTCTCAGGTATCGCAGGAAAATAGGAAGTGGAGTGCACGACTAATCCTTGGGCGCTGATTTCGCGGCGGGGAAGAAATCCTGATCCAGAAGTTGCTTGATGCTCCAAGGCGGGGTCGGCGGAAAAGCCTTCTCCCATTGCGGGCGCGAGAGCCCGAGGTCGGTGCCCGCGTATCTGCATCCGTCCGCGTAGGCTTTTGCGGCAAATTCCTTGAGTTGACCCTTCAGACCTGGCGACTGCTCCAGCAGCACCTCGATGGCGGTACGCGTTTTTGCCAGCGTGTTTTTCCTTCCTCGTTCCCGTTGCTTTTCAGCCTGATATTCCATCTTGAGGAAGTGCTCGAAGAGAGTCGCCAACCGCCGACGAAGCTCGCGTTTTTCGGCGCCCGCCATATCTTCCAGCTCCTGGGCGATATGCTGCCAGTCGAGTTCGCGATATTGCTTTCTCCGCAGCAACGAGGCTTGCTGCAGAAGCCATGCGTGGAAGTCTTCATCCACTCCGATCGCTGATTCGTTTTGGAGTGCGGCGGTATTTTTCATAACGCTCTCAGCCGGGATTCTACCATCGTAACCCCTCGATGCAGTCCGTGCGAACCGCGATCATTTGCGCTCTAATCCCTCAAAGGCGAGCTTGAAAACCGCGTCGGCGATCTCCGGCGCATGCAGCGCGCCCTCGCGCCGATACCATTCGGTTATGGAGTTCAGCATCCCGAAGAGCAGCCGCGTCGCGAGGCGCGCATCAATGTCGCTGCGGATGCTTTTTTCCTTCTGCGCGGCCACGATCAATCCCGCCATCAGGCGATCGAACTCGCGCCGCCGCTCCAGAATGCGGCGCTCGGCGCGCGTATTGCCGCGCACGCGGAGCAGCAACGCGACCTCGGGCGTCATCGCGATGGTAACCTCGATGGTGCGTAGAATGACGTGCTTCAGGCGGCTGAGTGCGGGACCCTTCGAGGCCTCAGGCTCTTTTTCGAGCACCGCGAACAACGCATCGAAAGCGCGCCCCGCGCCTCGCAGCAGCAATTCCTCTTTGCCGCGCGCATGATAGTAGATGCTCGCCTTGGTGATGCCGGCGGCGCGAGCAACCTGGTCGAGCGAGCTGCCGTCGTAGCCGCGCTCGAGGAATACCCGCACCGCAACGTCGAGCAGCGCATCGAAATTGTAAGCCTTGCGAGATTTTGCCGATGGACGCCCCACCCTATTCTCCCTCGATCTTGTTGCGGCGTTTCCGCGACATATCCATTACACTGTCGGGCACCCGCGCGGGAGAGCCCCGCGTACCGTAAATGAGGGACCCGAATGAAGTACGGAATCGCCATTCGAAATATGGGACCGCAATCGAATCGTAAAACCATCCGCGAATGCGCACGCATCGCAGAACAGGCCGGCTTCGATGCGCTGTTTGTATCCGATCATTTGTGCATTCCACCCGGTCAAACGGAAGGATCGGGCGGCCGCTATCTCGACGTGCTTGCGACCCTGGCATTTCTGGCCGGCGCGACCGAGCGTATCCGCCTCGGGGTATCCGTGCTGGTGATTCCTTATCGGCCCGCAGTGCTGACCGCGAAGCAGCTCGCGACGATCCAGGAGCTTTCCGGCGATCGCGTGATCCTCGGCGTCGGGGTGGGCTGGATGAAGCCGGAGTTCGACGCGCTCGGCGCCGACATCAAGCAGCGTGGCGCGATGACAACCGAAACGCTCGCGGTCCTGCATCATCTGTGGAATAGCGAGGAAGCGCGTCCCTACGACGGCAAGTTAGTGAAGTTTCCCGCGTTCGTGTTTCTGCCGCGGCCGGCGCGTCCTCCAATCTGGATCGGCGGCAACAGCGCCGCGGCCCAGGAACGAGTGCTCAAGTTTGGCGACGGATGGCATCCGATGTTGCGCACTGCGGAGATGAAACCTGCCATCGATGCGCTCAAAGCCAAGGTCGCCGCCGCGGGCAAACCTTCACCAGAGATCATCGTGCGTCGCGGACTCAAGCTCGAAGACGTTTCATCGGCGCGCGAGAAGCTTAGTGCCGATCGCGAGGCGGGCGCGACTTATTTCATACTCGACTTAGGTCGTTATGAGAACGAATCAGCATTCGGCCGCGCGGTTGACACCTTTATGGGCCGGGTCACTTCCCGAGGGTGAGCGGCTCATCTCGCGACCCCGGTTGACCACTGTGAAAGAGAAGCAAGGCGCGCTCCCGGTGAGTACCCAAGTTGGCCTCTTATCGAACGATGCGGTTTCGGACGACCCGCAGAATTGGCCCGACCCTTACCAACTCCAAAGCTTGGCAGGTGCGATATTCACACCCGATGAATGTTCGGACATAGTACGAATCGGGTTAAGTTTGTCGCGGACGCGCGCGACCGTGAAAATCAACCGTGAAGACAGAATGCGGTGGCGGACACGGTACGCGCGAATTAGCTGGATCGAGAATAGCGAAACCACCCAGTGGATCTTCCGAACCGTAAGCGCGGCGATCGCCGAGGCCAATTCGAGGCGTTGGCATTACGACCTTGAATCGATCAAGCGGTTGCAATTTACCGAGTATGGGCTCGGGGGGCATTACCGGTGGCACGTGGATATCGGCGCGGGAGTGAATATCACGCGAAAACTTTCCTTCTCCGTGCAGCTCAGCAAGCCAACGACCTATATCGGCGGGAAGCTGCAATTTCCCCGCGGCCGTGCGAAACCGCCAGCCAGCTCTGAACTTGGCTCGATCACGATTTTTCCTTCCTTCATGCAGCATCGGGTCACGCCGTTGCTATTCGGCAAGCGCTATTCTCTGGTCGGTTGGGTTCACGGCTCGGTGCCACTCAAGTAAACGGCTCAGCAAACGTGAGTGCCTTTGCAAGACTGATCGAAGCCGCGCCGCGCTATGCCGCGCTGCTTCGATCGCAATATTGGCGGCCTGAAAAGCTCGAGGCGTATCGCCAGCAACAGCTGCGAAAGATAATCCAGGCGGCGCTGAAAATTCCGTTCTATCGAGAACGCCTCGGTTCCGCGCCGCGCCCCGAGGACTTGCCGCGGCTGCCGTTGCTAAAACGCGCCGACATAGAACGGCTGCGACAATCGATAATTTCGCTGTATCCCCCGGAGACTCGGTTCGTCAGTGAGCGCTCCTCGGGAACCAGTGGTCCCGCCGTCAAGTTTCTGTTCGACTCGACTCACCAGGCGGGACGTAATGCCGCGAGGATTCGTTACTTGCGCATGCACGGATGGAGCCCGCTTCAGCGCAGCGCATGGTTCGCCGGCGCATCGCAACTTGTGGAGCGCAACCCCGACCATCAAGCTATCGGGGAGCTGATAAGAGCGTTTGCGCGGATTGGCGTGAAGTTCTACCCGAGCTGGACCCCATTCGCCGAGCAGGTCGACATCCTCGATCGGACGCACGCCGTGTCCGTCTATGGCTTCCCAAGCGGGATCGACGGAATTCTGCAGGTGATGGAGCAAACCGGGCGTCGCTTGCCCTCGCTGCGGCGAGCCCTGTGCGGCGGGGAAGCCATGGACGATTCGATGCGGGAACGCGCGCGCAGGATTTTCGGTTTCGACGTCCGCGACAACTATGGATCCACCGAGACGTTCATCGCGTTCCAATGTCCCGCGGGCAGCTATCACATCAATGCCGAACATGTGTGCGTCGAAATCGTCGACGAAGCCGGCGACGAGGTTGCCCCCGGCCAGACCGGTCGAGTGCTGCTGACCACGCTCGAAAACTATTTGATGCCGTTGGTGCGTTATGAGATCGGCGACTACGCCATCGCGGTCCGCGGCGAATGCGCATGCGGGCGGGCTCTGCCGTTACTCGGTCGAGTTTTGGGGCGTCAGGCCAACATGTTTCGCAAGCCAGACGGTACCCTGAGATCGGGCTGGCCTGCGCTCGGGACGTTGCGAGAATTTCCGGAGCTGCAATCCTTTCAGCTCGTGCAGAAATCGTTCATGCAGTTCCGCGTGCGCTACGTCGCCGATCGATCGCTAACTCCGGATGCACAGGCGCGAATCCAGGCGAGGCTGCGCGAAGATGGCCTGTGGGAAAATGCCGAAGTCAGTTTTGAGCAGGTTAGTGAGATTGCACGCGCTCCGAGCGGCAAGTTCATGGTCACCGTCTGCGAAGTACCCTCTTAGTCAGCGAAATTGGAGCGCGCGCGCCAGCTTCTCAATGCCACTCGACGCCGCCGCAGATGTTGAGCGCCTGGCCGGTCATATAGTTGCCGTCATCGGAGGCGAGGAACGCCACCACATTCGCCACATCGTCACCAGTCTCCATGCGGCCCATCGGCACCTGACGCTCGAAGAATTTCCGCGCCCCCTCGCGATCGGTGCGCTGCGTCGTCCCTACCATTTGTAGCAATCCCTCGAAAAGCTGCGTCTCGACGAAGCCGGGGCAAACCGCATTGACGGTGATACCGAATTGACCCAACTCGAGCGCGAGGCTGCGGGTCAGGCCAATCACGCCATGCTTGGCCGCCGAATAGGCCGCCATTCCGGGGCCGCCGCGCTTGCCCGCGATCGACGCGGTATTGATGATGCGGCCGCCGCGTCCGCCCTGGATGATTTTCGGCGCAATATGCTTCGCGCATAGAAACGTGCCGGTCAGATTGATGGCGACGGTCTTATTCCATGAGTCCAGCGTCTGCTGCACGACCGGGCCGCCGCCGACGCCGCCGCCCGCGTTGTTGCACAGGATGTCGATGCGGCCGAATTCCTTCCACGCCGCTTCCGCCATCGCAGCGACTTCGGGTTCATCGGTGACATCGACCTTCACCGGCAGGCATTTTCTCCCGAGTTTGCGAACTTCGGCCACTAAGCTGTCCAATTCTTCCATCTGGCCGAATTTCGCATCGGGATATTCTTTCATCGCGCGGCCATACTCGCCCGCGACAATGTGCGCGCCCTCTTTCGCCAGTCGCAGTGCGATCGCGCGTCCGATGCCGCGCTCACGTCCGCATCCGGTGACTATCGCAACTCGATCCTGAAGTTTCATTTTCATACTCCTTGGCTGCGCGGAGGAGAGCGCGGCTTCCATCACGTGCGAAAAAATGCGGCGGCGCAGGGTCCGATGTGCCGCTTACGCCGCCGCGAATTGGTTACCGGCTCAGGCCAGGACGAAACGGAACGAATCGTCCTTCTTGACGATCTTACCCGCTGAGGGCGAAGCGAAATGGGTCCCGATGACGAGAGTTTTGCCGTCCGCATAGCGTTCGCAAAATTCCCGCCGGGTCTTCTTTGCGCGGGGACCATCGACATCGAAGGCGTCATCCCATTCGGGGTAGCGGCACTGAATAGGATGATGCATCAGGTCGCCGGTGATTACCGCGTTCTCTCCTTTGGAAGAAATCCGGATCGCGAAATGACCGGGAGTGTGCCCGGGAGTGGATTCGCTCCAGACCTCATCGGTGATCTTGTGCTTGTCGTCGATCAGCTCGCTCATCCCTTCCGCCATGATCGGACGCACGGAATCGTCAACCGGGTCCTTGAAGAACGGATCCTCAGAGCGCGAGAAGAAATCCCATTCGGTGCCGCCAATCAGATATTTAGCGTTGGGAAAAGTCGGCACCCATTTGTCGTTTTTCAACATCGTATTCCATCCCACGTGATCGATATGCAGATGGGTGCAGATGACGCGATCGATTTTCTCGCGCGGGCTGCCGGCCTTCTCGAGGTCGCTGAGAAAAGGCAGCTTCAGCTTGTTCCATTCGGGATTGGAGCGGACCTTGTCGTTGCCGATGCAGGTATCGACGAGGATCTTCTTCCCCTGCGACTCGATGATGAGCGCCTGGATGGTCAGCTTGACCCTGCCGTCCGGGCTCGCAAACGGCGCGAGCCAACCGCCTTCCTTTTTTACGTTCTCAGCGGTCGCGTTGGGCAGCAGCATGGTGCCGTCCCACACCGCTTCGGATTCGATGACCCGAGTGATTTTAACATCGCCAATTTTCCACTGATTCATGAGTCACTCCCGGTATACGGATTACTCCGTTGGTTGAATGCGGTATTAGCCTTGAACGGTTGCGGCTGGCAAGTCTCGCAACGCGGCACCGAGGGCACTGTTTCTCTCGCGCATCGTCGGTATGTTAGTCGCAAGCGTTTGGCGATTGGAAATGAGCGATACCATCAAACTACCGAGCGACGCAGGCACCACGCCATTGGAGACGCCAGTCGAGGTTCAAGCAATTCCCGAAGCTGAAGTGACGCGTCCGCCCGGATGGTTCGATACGCTCGCGCAGCCCAGCTTCGCGATCCCCGCACTCGCAATTTTCTGCGCGTTAATTTTCCTCGTGAACCTCGGCGGCTATCCCTTCTACACCAAGGGCGAGCCGCGGGAGGCCGTCACCGTCCTCGCGATGGCAACCGGAGGCGGCGTGATCCTGCCGATGCGCGCCGGTATCGAGCTTCCCTCCAAGCCGCTGCTGATGCACTGGACGGCGGCGCTGCTCGCGATGCTTTTCGGCGGCGTCAATGAATGGACGGTGAGATTGCCCTCGGCGCTGTTCGGCCTCGCGGGTGTGCTCGCCTGCTACTACTACGTGAGGCGCCTGTTCAGCGCGCGCGCCGCGCTCATCGCGGCATTGATCCTCGCGACCTCGATGCAATATCTGCAATCCGCGACCGGCGCGCGGGTCGACATGACGCTGACCTTCTTGATGGAGGTGGCGTTCTTCGAATTCATTCTCATCGGCCAAGGACTGACCCGCCGCCGCAGTCTACTTTATGTAGCAATCGCGCTGGCGGTTCTCGCGAAGGGGCCGGTCGGGCTGGTGCTGCCGGGTGCGGTCGCGTTGATCTGGATCGCGATGCAATGGCGATGGGACCTGATTCGCGATTTGAAAATCGCGCGCGGCACCGCAATCGTCGCGATCCTCGCCGGATGGTGGTACGTCGCGGCATCCATCATCGGCGGCAAGGCCTTCATTGAGAAGCAACTCATCGCCGAGAATTTCGTCAGGTTCGTCGGCGCGTCGGATTTTCATGAAGGTCACGCGCACGCCTTTTATTACCTGGAAGGCGCGCTGACCGGCGGTTTCATGCCGTGGACCCCCATTCTCGCGCTGGTGATTTGGCGCGCGCTGCGCGCTCCGCGCAAGCTCGATTCGCGGCTCGCGTACCTGCTGACCTGGTTTGTCGTGGTGCTAGGCTTCTACAGCTTCTCGCACAGCAAACGCGGGGTTTACCTTTTGCCTTTGTATCCCGCGCTCGCGACGATAACCGCGCTCTATCTCGTCGACGCCATCGATGCGCCCGCGACCTCGGCACGCCTGGTCGGATTTTTTTCCTCGCTGTATGGCGCCACGCTGGCGATCGCGGGAACCGCGGCCCTGCTAGCTCTTGCGATGCTATGGCTCTGGCCATCGGCGATCGCCGGCCTCTTCCGCGCTTGTGGCATCAGTGAGCTCGATTTCACTCACGCGCTACGAGCTTCCGCCGCCTCGCGCCTATACGTCAGCATCGCAATCCCGCCCGCCGCGATGGCGATCGGTATTTTCCTTGTGCGGAGCAGCAAGGCTGCGCACAAAATGACGCTGGCGATCGCGGGAGGTATCGGGTTGCTGGCGCTTGCGGCGAATGTCGTGGTAGTGCCGGCAATCGCGAATACCTTGGCCCTCAACACATTCACCGCCGATGCGCTGAAGATCGTCGACGATCATCCGCTCGGCTATCTGCTCGATATGGACTACGACGTCGCGTTTTACTCGCGGCGCGTCGTTCCGATCGTGCTGTTCAAAGACGCGGGCAAATTCGACTACCTGATGTGCTGGGAAAGTATCTGGGCTCAGCAACAGCCCGCCAGCGCGCGCGCGCAATATCAAGTGATCATGACCAGCAATCCCACGGAGCTCGACGGCAGCGGCCGCATGCTGCTGCTCAAGAGAGTCGCTCCTCCGGCGAATTCCGGGAGCTCAGACGTCAATGTCTGACTACGACGGCCAGTAAATCAGCTCGCAGCCCAGGCGAGGCGCTCCGGCCCATACGGATCATTCGCGATTTTGCATTCGTCATCGAAGATCATCGTCGCGCGCTTTTCAGAGGAGTATTCGAGCCATTTCGGTATCCCCGCATGATTCGGATCGCCGGTGCGTGCGAAGGAGATCCATGCCTTGCTCATTTTCTCGGCCAGGGCAAATTTCGTCGGCGTGTCGCCGCTGAGACGATCGGTCGCGACATTGTCGAACACGAACGGGATCTCGAGCGCATGCGGAGACTTCAGCCTCCCGCCGAGCGCCGGCGTTTCCCAGGTGAATAGATACATGAACACCGGCGCGGCATGTTGCGAAGCCTGGCGCTCGGCGAGCGTGATCGATCCGGTGCGCATGAACTTGTCGCTGGTAATCGCGATCGCGATCTCGGCCGCCGATGCGTTCGGCCGCGCGCGCCGATACGCAGAGACGATGCGTTCGGCATTGTCGCCGAGGAACGCCTTCATTCGCGTCTGCATCGTCGGCTCGTCGAGATCGGCGAGTTGCGGCGCGAACAAAAGGATCTCGTCCTTGTTGGTGCCGATCATCAAAGGAATGTTGGCGGAGATCTTTGGCGCCACCGGTTCAAAAGGATGATGCGGCAGCGCAACCCCATCCACGACCGGGTTGAAACCGATCCTGCGCCGATTCGCCAAAGCGTTGAGACCTGATCCAACTTTCGCGAGCACGGCGGACTGCGCCTTGATGAGTCCATCGGCGGGCACACGCTGCAACTTCTCGATCTGCTTCGCGTCGAGGCCCAACTCCTTGAGCACCATAGTCGCGGTTTCAGTCGCTTCGCCGCGCTCCATCATCACTACGCCAGGACCACTCTGCACGATCGCTTTATGAAAGAGTCCGTGCGCGGATGGCATCGCCATCAGCACACTGACCTTCGCACCGCCGCCAGATTCGCCAAAGATTGTGACGTTGGCCGGATCGCCGCCGAACCGCTCGATATTGTCGCGGGTCCATTTCAGCGCCTCGACAATATCGAGCATGCCGGCATTGCCCGATGCGGCATACGCCTCGCCCGCGAGATCGCCGAGATACAAAAATCCCGGCGCGCCGAGGCGATGGTTGATGGTGACAACCACGACGTCACCATTCTTCGCGAGGTTGGTGCCGTCGTACCAACCGGAAGAACCCGATCCGGAAATGAAGGCGCCGCCGTGGCACCAGAACATGACCGGGCGTTTGCGCCCGTCGAGCGCCGGCGTCCAGACATTGAGCACGAGGCAGTTTTCGCTCATCGGCAGAGGCTCCGCATTGAAGAGCGCGAGCAACTCCGGCATCAAGGCAAAAGCATTGTCGTTTTGATAGGCGCGCGGACCGAATTCGATCGCGTCGCGAACCCCGCTCCATGATGTGGCTTTGGTGGGAGGCTAAGAATCGAGCGGCGCCCTCGGCGGATGCGCCGTAAGGGATGCCCTTGAAGGTATGGACGCCGTCTTTGACGGTGCCGCGAATTTTACCGGCGGTGGATTCTGCGACAGTGTAATTAGCCACGACGGATCCTCCTGAGCGAAGCGATCGTCTTGACTGTACGCAATTTCGCGTACGCCGGCCACAAACGTTCGCTATTTCGTCGCAGCCGGCTCCTCGTAGATACAGGATGCGCTGGCACGCCGGGCAAAAATGGATCTGCACGTGCTTCTGGATCTCGTTGTAAAGCTGCGGCGGCAACCGGCGCATGCATCCCTGGCAGGTACCCGCGCGCGCGATCGCAACCGCGACCCCTTGGCGGCGATCGAAAATCACGTTGTATCGCGACACCAGCGCCGGATCGATTTCTTTGGCGATTTTGTCGCGCTCGCGCTGCTGCTGGGCGAGTTCCGCTTTGATCTCCTCGACCTGACCCGCGATCTCTTTCTCGCGCCGCCGCCAATTCGGTGCGCGCGGTCGCGCAGCGTTTCGCTCAGTTCCTTGATTTTCGCCAGCCGCGGACCCGCGCCCTCCATCATTACCAGCAGCTCGCCCTCGATCCGCTGATTGCCTTCCTTGAGCGAATCGACTTCGTGCGAGAGCGCCTGCAAGCTCCTTGTCGTTGCGGACCAGGTTCTGGCGCATCCGCTTATTGCGGAGACGCGCCTCGCCTTCCGCCATCTCGCGCTCGAGTTTTTTGCGCGCCGCGGTGGCTTCCTGTTCCTCGGTGGAGAGCTTTTCGAGTTCCGCCTCTTGTTTCGAAGTCTGGTCGCGTAGCTGGTTGACACGGAGAGCGACGGTGGAAAGCGACTGCTCTAATTCCTTCAGCTTGCGGTCCAGCGTCTGAAGGCCCATAAGCCGCCTTATTTCTTCACGCAATTCAACTTCTCCCCGGCATTGGCCGACTCGCGCGCGACCATATTCGGAGGCGCGTCTTCAATCGGACATGTGGATGCCGTTTTGATGATTCTATTGAAATGGGCCCACCAGGATTTGAACCTGGGACCAGCCGGTTATGAGCCGGCAGCTCTAAACCAAGCTGAGCTATGGGCCCCCTGGCAGGCATTCGGTACATCGAGTAAATAAAATCCTAACAGTTTTGGGCAGTATAATTAAGGGCTACTAATCGACCGTTTAGCTGGCGTTGCGCCTCTCTCGTTCCTCGCGCTTTTTTAGCTCGATCACCGCCTGCACGTTCGCAACCGCATCGTCGTCGCTGCCGTCCTCCGATGAGGAATTGGTGGCGCGCTTCAATTGATCGACTTCGCGCCGCGTCTGCCGGCGACCCAATGCTAAAACGTAATCTTCCGCCAATTTTCTCGCATTCGTTGGATCGTCCACCAGCGGCCCGACCGCCATCTCCGCGATGCGGCTCTGCTGCTCCTCGGATAGTCGATCACCGATGAATTCGTCGAAACCGATCGCGGCCTCTTCGAGCGCGCACACCTCCTCGAAAATCACTTGCCAGCGCAGCGTCCGAGAAAAGTTCCGACGACGACAGCTCGCGAATCTCGCGGCGCATCGAGGGATGCAGCAACGCGATCGCGACCAGTCCCAGCTCGCACTCCGCCGTCACCTCGAGGCGTGCGGGCGCCTTCACCATTTCGATGCGGCGCTCGCCGCGCGATGGTACGCGAAATCCCCCGCGCGGCCTTGCGTAGCGTTTCCTCACCGACTCCGAGCAACTCCGCGGCTTTGCGGGCCAACAGATCGAACTCGAAGGGATTCGCGACCAGCTTTAGAAGATCGGCAACCTTTTCGGCGGCGCGGGCGCGACCGGCGAGCGATCCTTTTGCCTCGCGCGACTGTTCCTTGAGGAAATAATCCACTAGCAACTCTGATGCGCCGATCAACTCTTCCAGAAATCCCGCACCTCGCTCGCGCACCAGCGTATCGGGATCGAAACCAGTGGGGATGAAAATTCCGCGTCCGAGGAGCCCCGCTTGCAGGAAAATCTCCAGCGCGCGCAACGAGGCTTTTCGCCCAGCGTCGTCGCCATCGAAGCACGCGAAAACATTTTTCGTGTAGCGCGAGAGCAGCCGAAGCTGCTCAACCGTCAGCGAAGTGCCGCAGCTCGCGACCGTCTCGCGAAAACCCGCCTGCCATAAGGCGATAACGTCGAAGTAGCCCTCGACGATGATGACCCGATCCTGCGATGCGATCGCCGCGCGCGCCTCATGAAGGCCATACAGCGTGCGCGTCTTCGAGTACGCGGGCGATTCGGGAGAGTTGAGATACTTCGGCATCCGCGCATCGAGGACGCGGCCACCGAATGCGATCACTTTCCCCTGCGCGTCGCGAATCGGAAACATCACGCGCGCGCGAAACGCATCATGCAGCCCCATCTCATCGCGCTTGACAACACCTGCCTTGACGCCCGCCTCGGTTAGCCCGCGCTTCTCCAGCGCCTTCGCCAGCGATGCGGGACGCGACGGCGAGAAGCCCAGCATGAACGCGCGCGCGGTCTCGACGGTAATGCCTCGCGAATGAAGATATTCGCGCGCCTGTTCGCCGTCGGGCGTGTTCCATAGCACATGCGCATAAAATTCCGCGGCGGTCTGATTGGCGCGCGCGAGGGCGTCGCGTTCCGCCGCGCCGGGGCCGTCGTTTTTCAGCTCGGGAAGCGAGACGCCGTAGCGCGTGGCGAGTGAACGAATCGCCTCGGGAAACGAGAGCCCTTCAATCTTCATCATGAAGTTGAAAACGGTGCCGCCCGCGCCACATCCGAAGCAATGATAAAAACCGCGCTCGGCGTTGACGGAAAATGATGGGCGTCTTCTCGTTATGGAAGGGGCAGAGACCGACGAAGTTGCGGCCCGCGCGGCGCAGGCGAACGTGCGCGCCGATTATCTCGACGATGTCGGCGCGTTGCCGAACCTCGTCGATCGCGTTGTCACCATATCGCGCCACTCGCTCCCTCAACCTCCAGCAACATCTCTCAACCGCGCCGGATAGTTGGTCATTATACCATCGACGCCTGCGGCGATCAGAATTTGCATCGCCTCGGGAACGTCAACTGTCCACACCAGCACCTTGAGACCGAGCGCATGTGCTCGGATGCAGAAATCAGCGTCAATCATGTCGAAGTGGGGATTGACGGAGTAGGCATGCATCGCAGATGCGGCTTCGAGCAGGCGATCGCGATTTTCCTCAGCCAGGAGGCCAATCCGGACCTCGGCATCGATGGCGCTTCACTTTTTCGAGCGCCTTCCACTCGAAGCTCGACACCATCGAGGACGCGAGCGCCCGATTGGAGCGCATCATTTCGCATACCTGGCGCTCGACGTCACCTTCTTTGATTTCGATATTGAGCGCGAGCTTGCCGCGCACCGCTTGAAAAACTTCCGCGAGGGTCGGGATGCGCTCGCCTCGAAAAGTCGGATTGAATTTGGCGCCCGCGTCGAGGCGCTTGATTTCTTGCAATGTCAAATCCGCTGCCGCGCCGTGTCCGTCGGTGGTGCGATCGACGGTTTCATCATGAAGCACGATGACCGCGCCGTCACGGGTCGATTGCACGTCGAGTTCGCACATATCGGCGCCTTCTATCGCCGCGGCGAGGAAAGCCGAAATGGTATTTTCAGGATGGGTTCCGCTGGAACCACGATGCGCGATCTTGAGCGTACGCCACCTCCGCCCCGACAATCCCGGACTGTCTCAAGCCTCGATGGATTGTACGTGCCCGCCGGCGACTCTGGCAAATCGCGTCGCGCGCGATCATCTTCGTCGCAGAAATCTTCGTCACCGAACCGGGCGCTGCCGGCGTGAATTTGGCGACCTTAATCATGATCGCCGTTGGGCGTACGCGACATCTTGCCGGTCAAATACCAGATGCCGAAGAGGCCGACGATCGGCGCCGCAAGAGGAAGCATTGCGAGGTGGGCTGGTTTTTCGCGCGCTACCTGGCGCAGGCGCCCGCCAATCCGGCGCAGCGGATTGCCGCCGCTTCGATCCGGCGCCATCGCGGCCAAATAAGGGCGACCCGATCCGCCACTGGTCAGTCCCCTGATGCCGGCCGCGTCGCGTCCCAGGGTCAGATAGCGCCCGCGGATTTCCGCCGGAGCGATCACGATGTGCTCGGCACGCGCGCGGGGCTGGCGCCAGATGGTCACTCCCCGCTCGACGAGAGCCTGGCTATGAACGATATTCTGGCCGCGATACAAAGCGCTGGGATCGGGAATCGGCAAGCTCTCGACCAGCGCGCGCCGCATCGCCACGTTGTTGGCCCAGTAAGTGGGAGACGGAGTGAGTCGAGTCTCGCCCGTATAGCGAGGGAAGTTGAACGTGAGTGCGAAAGCGAGGCTGTAGGGTCCGCTGATCGGCGTAGTCGTCTCACCCGCGACGATCTGGGCATCCGGCCGCTCGGCGAAGCCCGCCAGCAGCGCGTCGAGCCAGCCCGGCTCGTAGCGGAGATCAGCATCGCAGAAGATGATCAGATCGGAGTCGGACAGTGACGCGCCGTGAGCCTTGAGGCCGACATAGCTCGTCTTCAGCTCCACGCGAACAACTGTAAGCCATGGGTAGTCGCGTCGAAGCGGGGCGAAGCTCTCATCCGCCAGCTCGCCGCCGTCCACTAGAAAGACGCCCTTCCCCCGCGTGAGGGTTGGCCCCTGCTGGGCGAGGCTGTCGAGGCAGTCACGCAGTGCCGAAAGGTCGGCCAGGTGGAGATTGTCCGTCTCGATGACGATAGAGAACGTCGGAGCCGGCGCCCCGGCGAGGTCGGCCTCGCGACCGACCTGATCCGCGCTGGGGTCTGGCCTAGCTGACATGCGGTGCCCCGGTTGAATGTCCGCTTGAGGTCGCCTTTCCCATTTGTGCGGTCGCGCTCCCGATGGACCATGCGAGCGAGCCCAGCGCCAGGGCGCCGAGCAGAACTGCGGACCGGACAGACGAGTAACCGCCGGCTGCGACAGTCCGCCGATAGATCTCCATCCGCTCGGCAGAATTCAAAGGTCGGGGTCGGAGAATCGAGTTGGCTCGCTGGCGATGTCGCCCATAGAGGAACACCTTCTTGTAGTAGACGGAGACACGGTCGAGCTCAAGGTGTGTCACGACGGCGCTGGCAAGGTATCGGATCCGTGCACAGGACCTCTCCTTGGCGACCCGCCGCACGAAGATTGCGTCCGCGCCTCGCGGCAGGTCGAGGAACAGACCGAAGCTGTCGAAGAGGCATCGGCGCACCGCCATGTTGCTCGTGTATCCGTAGTACAACTCCGGGTCGCTCGCTTCCAGCACGAACTGGTCCTTGGTGTTTTCGTAGTCGCCGATGGACCCCAGGAGCAGCGATCGGTGCGCCGGGACTCGCCGTCCGCAGAGCAAATCGATCTCAGGATCCGACATCGCTGTCGCGATCTCCCGGATCCACGACGCCGCCGGCACGCAATCGGGATCCGTAAAGGCAAGGATCTCACCCCGCGCGGCCTTGATAGCGCGATTGCGCGCCAGATAGGCGCCCGGCGAGGGTTCGGACAGGAGCGTGACCCGCTGATAGCGGCTTCCGATCTCGGCCGAGCGATCCGTGGATAGATTGTCAACCAGTAGGATTTCGTAGTCGCTAGACGGGTAGTCCTGCACAACCAGGGCGTCGAGGCACAAAGAGAGGTAGCGGTCCGCGTTGTACATCGGAACGATGACGGACACGAACATGCCACTACCTCCTGAGGGAAAACTCAATCGAGGAAGCGACTATAAGCGCCCGAAGATAGGGGCGTAAACCATCTATGTGAGGTTCGACCGAAATTTCCGTCGAGACACCACAATCCCGAATGGCGACAGAGAGTGTTGGTGGGCAGGGGTGGAATCGAACCGCCGACACAAGGATTTTCAGTCCTTTGCTCTACCGACTGAGCTACCTGCCCACCGATGCGTCGCGCAGAACCTTCATTCGTACCGATCCCAGGCCGCGCATGCAACTGCCTTAGCGCGGCAACTTCGCGACCCGCGACTCCACGAAATCGATCACCTCCGCTTCGAGGTTTACCCCATCGAGGCGATCGATCTCCTGCACTCCTGTCGGGCTGGTCACGTTCACCTCGGTCAGGTAGTCGCCGATGATGTCGAGGCCGACGAAGTAGAGCCCATCGTGCTCGAGTCGTGGACGCAGCACCCGGCAGATCTCGCGATCGCGAGGTGTGATCGGCGCCTTGACGGTGTTGCCGCCGACATGGATGTTTCCGCGATGCTCATCGTCGCGCGGCACCCGCAGGGTGCCGCCGATCGGCTCGCCATTGAGTACGATGAGCCGCTTGTCGCCGAGGCGCACTTCCGGAATGTACCGCTGCGCCATGATGGGTTGGGTCTCGAAGTGAGTGACGGTTTCGAGAATCGCGCCGAGGTTGCGATCGCCGACGCTGACCAGGAATACGCCCTCGCCGCCGTGTCCGCCGAGCGGCTTGACGATCATCTGCCCGCCCTGCTCCATCAGGAATTTGCGCAGGCGGGTGACTTCGTAAGTCACCAGGGTGGGCGGAATCGCCTCGGGAAAATTCAGCTGGTAGAGCTTTTCATTCGCGGTCAGCAGTGCGTTCGGCCGATTGATAACGAAGGTGCGACGCGTATCGGCCAGGGCCAGCAACATCGCCGCGTAAGCGAATTGCGCATCGACGGGAGGATCCTTGCGCATAAAGATCGCGTGGAAGTGCTCGAGCTGATAATCCGATCCCTCGTCGAGGAATTTGTAGTGCGGCGTCGCCCGCGCAACTTCACATCGGCGCGCGAAGGCGTACGGCTGATGACCTCGCGCAACGAGGTCTTTCAATCCGGCGAAGTAGACCTCGTGCCCGCGCGCAACCGCCTCGAGCATGAAAGCGAAGGTGGTGTCCTTGTCCACCAGCACCTGTGAAAGCGGATCCATTACGAACAGAAATCTATGCGGCACCGATCAATCTCCTTCGCAAAATTCTTCCAGTAGCGCGGCGGCGACGCTTACCGCCGCGATCGCCGCCGTCTCGCTGCGTAGCCGATTTTTTCCGAGACCCACCGCCCCGAACCCCGCGTCTTTCGCGAGCTGCAATTCCGCCTCGGTGAAGTCGCCCTCGGGACCGCATGCGATGATGATCCCGCGCGGCCTGACGCGCCCTACCACCGAAGCGATTGGTTCTGCTCCCATGGTGCAAATCATCTTGAGCGGCGCGGCCTCGGATGCGCCATCTGCGAGCCTGTCTTTTGCGAGGGTTTCAATCAAGTCCGCGAATGGGGTCGCGTCGTGGAGTTCCAAAGGCTGGGGCGCGAGGCTCTGTTTGGCGGCCGCGGTCGCGAGGCGGCGCCATCTGCTGATGCGCTCGGTTCCCGGGTCTCGAACCACACTGCGTTGACAGAGCATCGGGTACAAATCGGTAACGCCGAGTTCGGCAGCTTTTTCGACGATGAAATCCATCCTCGGTCCCTTGATGATCGCGGCCGCGAGGATTAGCACGGGCGTCGCAACGGCGCTGGCGGTGTTTTCGATACGCACGATCACGCGATCATCCTCGAAGCTTTCGATACGCGCGAGGTACTCGACGTTGTCCGGCGCCATCAGCGCGATGGAAGCGCCCGGGCGGAGTCGCATCACATCGCGCAGGTGATGCAACTCGGCGCCATCGATGATCGCGATGCTATCAACGATCGGATGACGCAGCGCGAAGCGAAGAGCGCGACTCATCGAGTGACCTTGTGCTCGAACACCATCGTGATCCATCCGCGCGAGACCGCGGTTTTCACCAGCTGGAGTTCGGGCGCGTAATGCGACCGGATAGATTTAGCCTCGCGCGAAAGAATCCCGCCGAGCACCAGATGGCCGTCGTTTGCCACGATCCGTTTCAACTCCGGCGCCATCGCGATCAGGGTCTTGCTGAGGATGTTCGCCACCACCAGATCGTATTTCCCGCGAATCTCCGCAAGCGGCGTGGTGGAAAACTTGAGGTGCTTCGCCACCCCATTGAGGTCGGCATTCTCGCGTGCATTATCGAGTGCGATCGCATCGTTATCGATGGCCATGATTTTGCGCACGCCGAGCATCGCCATCGCAATCGCTAGGATCCCCGAGCCGGTGCCGACATCGATCGCGCGGGTGATCTTGTGACGGGCGATGAGGTCGTCGAGCGCAAGCATCGCACCGTTAGTCGTCGGATGATGCCCGGTACCGAACGCCTGTCCCGGCAAAACGGTGATGCCGATGCGGCCCGGCTCGCGCCTGCGATTCCACGGCGGAACGATCAGGAAGCGTTCGCCAACCGGCAGCGGCTTGAAGCGCGATTGCCACATCGTCGCCCATCCGGGATCGACGATCGATTGAGGTGCGGCATCGTGATCCGAATCGGCCAGCATCCCGGCGGCCCGCATCGCGTGGCGAATCGCGCGAAGTTTTGCCGGACGCAGTGAGGTGAAATAGGCCTCGAGAGCTAACTGGTCGCCGCGATTTCGGGCCCGCGCGCCCGCCGCGCTCGACCGCGCAGCCTAGCGCGCCGTTGGCAACGAGCAAGCCCGCGGCCTCATCGGCGAGTCCAGCGGGAGTTTCGAACGTCGCCTTGATGTATGTTGGCGTGGACGCCATCGGGTTGGATAATTACCGAACCGCGGGCCGCATGGAATCTCACCTTAAATGGATCGCGACCGCGGATGCTATCTAAATCCACCGGCGTTTCGGCGCGGTCGAGAGCGAACTGAGGTTGTGCGAATGCGCGAGGTGATGCTGCTTACGAACGTCGCGGACGATTCTAAATCGAACGGATAATCCTGGTGTCTGCGATTCGATCGCCCCTACCCACCATCTCCGGGTGTACCGCCTTATGCGTAAGACTCATCTTGCGGTGAAACTTGACTTGAATCGCAGGCTGGGTTGGAAAACCTTGCTCCTGAAGCATCGATCGCGGCGCTCCCGCCGGGAGCCACGAGGAGCCTCGGCGCGGCGGCTGCGAATGGCTTTATTACCGGTCACCTGTTGCCATCCTTTTTGTACGTCGAAAAACTGAGCATAGCCACCACTTAGGACTTCGAACGCCGTACTCGCGTGTCCTTTGATATCGACTGCTCCCTGAGAGTGCGCGTGAGAGAACCAGTCCGGCGTTACAAAGTCGGTGACAAGCAGGTTGCCGATCTTATAGCCGTATTGGTCATCTTCCACGGGATCGCAAATCTCGCCCGCCCAAAACACACCGTTGGGGTCCTGGTAGGCGCTGTTGAGCCATGGATCAACCGCCATTTCGCATAGCTCGTGTGTCGCGCCAATGCTAAGGCTCGAGTTATCCGCCTCGATGGTCTTCACAAATACCTTGGAGATAGGCAAACCCTCATCAGTCAGGTCGTGGTAAGCGAGAGCTTGTGCCTGGTCGCTGTTATCGAGGAATACCAGCCACCAGGCTCCGCTGGGCGGTTTCGCGCCGGATGAAAAAAAGGCGAAAGTTGCGTCATCGACTCCCCAGATAGACTTCAAGTCTATGTTCCACTGCGTGTTGAACGCGGACAACATCGTACTGATTTCGTCATCGGAAGCCGCGCTCGATTCGTTGATGACAGCAATTTCGGGCATTTTTCTCATCTTCTCCTGACAAACTCGCATCGCTCACAGTCCGTTCGGCTGATGCCTAAATCCGGACATCGTCGAGACGACCCGCAGTCAATGAGGCGTTCCGCAACACTGAACGAATTGTTCATTCGCTTTGAACGCCTTGCTTATCGAGGGGACACTTCGTGGCAGCAGCGACCGAAAGATTTACACCAATTTGGCGCGATGCTACGCTGCGGTCTCGGTTTCCAGAATCAGGCCTCCGCGATTGGTTAGGCTCGCGGTGCCGAGGGGGAACCCGCGTGCTCCATTCAAAACGCGGAGCCAAGCACGAAACCCGGCCACCCATTGTCGCGATCTTCGCTCCGACGGGCGAATATTGGGCGATCGGCTACCCGGGTCGGACCTTCTCCCTGAAAGGCTCCAAAGGACTTGGCTACATCCACCGTCTGCTTCAGCATCAGGGCGAGGAGTTTCATGCCCTCGACCTGCTGCGCGGAGCCCGGCGAGGTCGCGATTCCGGCCGACGATCCCTCTTTGAACGAATGGGCTCGCACTGCGCGTCCCGCCGGCCTCGGCGACTCGGGCGAAATGCTCGACAGGCAAGCCAAGCAAGACTACAAGCGTCGGCTTGTCGAGCTGAGCAAGGATCTCGAAGAAGCGCGCGAGTTCGGCAACAGCGAGCAGGCGGATCAAATCGAGTCCGAAATGGACTTCATCGCGCGTGAGATTTCCCGCGCGGTAGGACTCGGCGGACGTGACCGGCGGGCCGGTTCGACCGCGGAACGGGCTCGACTCAATGTCACTCGCGCGATCAAATCCGCGATCGACAAAATCGCCGAACATGACGCCGAATTTGGAGAGCTCCTCAGCCACTCGATTCGCACCGGCCTGTTCTGCGCCTATCTGCCGGATTCAGGGAACCCGGCCACCTGGAGATTTATCCTCGCGGCCGACCCCTCGGAACCGCCCGCGGCTCCGGTCCTCGCGCGCAGCGGGTCCGCATTCGCACAGGCGTTGGTAGGCCGCACGGCCTTTGTCGGCCGGGACGCTGAAAGCGCGACGCTGGAGCGCATTCTCATGCTAACCAGCGGTGGCCGCGGGAAGGTCGTGATGATCAGCGGCCCGCCGGGCGTCGGAAAGACGCGGACGACCGCGGAGTTTTGCGATCGCGCATCGGGCAACGGAATAACCGCGCTTCCCGGTGGATGCTCCGATCGCGAAGATCCGGTGCCGTTTCTGCCCTTTGTCGAGATTCTCGAAGCCGCACTGGGGTCTGCCGCAAGTCTCACCGTTTTCCGCGAAGCGCTCGGCGACGAAGCTTCGGAAATCGCGCGGCTGATGCCGCAACTGCGGCGACTCTTCGACGACATTCCACCTCCACTGGAAGTCCAACCAGAGCAGTCGCGGCGGCTGCTGCTGAGCTCAGTAACGAAGGTAATCGAAAGAGCTACCCTCACACAGCCCATGATCCTGGTCCTTGAAGACCTGCAGTGGGCCGATGAGGGCACGCTGTCGCTGCTCGACCATCTCTCGCGATCGGCGCCAAAGATGCGTCTCATGGTTATCGGAACCTTCCGCGAGGGCGAACTGAGCCGGGCCAAATCGCTGGGCGACACCCTGAGCGCGCTCGCGCAGTTACAGGTTCTGGAGCGGATAAGTCTCGGCGGACTTTCCGAAGCGGCCGTTGCCGAGATGGTTACGGCTCTAAGCGGTGGGCGCCGGCCTCCGGCACGCCTGGTCAGCCTTATCTATTCCAATACCGAGGGGAACCCTTTCTTCGTGGAAGAACTCTTTCAACACCTGGTGGAGCGCGGAAAGCTTTTCGAGGCCAATGGCGATTTTCGTGAAACTATCGATTTCGCCGATATTGATGTGCCCGGGAATGTTAGACTCGTGATCGATCGCCGGCTCGCGCGACTGAGCGATGCTACCCGAAGGGTTCTCGCGACCGCTGCCGTCGTGGAAGGAGCGTTCACCTTCGAACTGCTGCAGACCGCCTCGGGAGTGGATCCCGATGCGCTGCTGGATTCCCTGGATGAAGCCGAGACCGCCGGGGTGGTTTCTTCCGCGCTGCAATATCCGCATGCGCGCTTCAAATTTGCGCATGAACTTATACGGCGGACCCTTCTCGATAGCTATTCAGCGGCGCGACGCCAGCGACTCCACCTCAAGTTAGCGGATGCGATTGAGCAATTGTATAAGAATGCCCTTGCGGATCATGCTGAAGATCTCGCCCATCATCTCTGGCATGCCGGAGTGGCGGCGGAGCCTGAGAGAACTATCCGATATCTCAAAATGGCCGGCGACCAGGCCGTTCATCGCTCGGCGATGGTGCAGGCGACACGCCACTTCCGGACTGCATTGGACCTGATCTCAAGTCTCCCGGAAGGGACCGAAAGCATCAAGGAAGAGCTATCACTGCAAACCAGCCTGGGCAGCACACTGGTAGCGACCGAAGGTTTTTCTTCTCTGGAAGCCGGCCGGGCGTTCGCGCGCGCGCGCGAGTTGAGTCATTCGGTCGGGCAGTCACCGCAATTATTCCAGATTCTCTGGGGGCAGTGGATCAATTACGCTTCGAGGTCGGAACATAAGACCGCTCGTGGCCTGGGTGAACAGTGCTTGCGCCTGGCGCAGGATGCCGGCGACTCAGCGTTGCTGATCGAAGCTCATCATGCGCTCGGAGTTAACTGGATTAACGAAACTGATTTCGACAAGGCGCTGGAGCACCTGGAACAGGCGATCGCTCTATACAATCCACAAGAACATGCCTCGAATGCTTATACCTATGGTCAGGATCCTGCGGCGATCTGCCATATACATGCGGGCCATGCCCTATGGTCGCTCGGCTACCCGGACCAGGCGGTAACACGAGTCAACCAGGGACTCGAGGTAGGCCGCAAACTGGCGCATCCACGCAATTTAGCAACCATAGCCAGCTTCGCAGGACTGGTTCAGCAGTTTTGCCGGAACGCCACGGCGGTAGTGCAGCTTATAGAACCCGCGCTGAAGATATCGGACGAATACAACTTCGCCTTCACCAAAGCGATGGGAACCATTTTGAGTGGTTGGGCGCTAGCGCAACTGGGTAACCGGGAAGACGGCATTGCGCGAATGCAACAAGGCCTCGAGGTCTTCAAGGTCACCGACGCGGTCCATATGACACCCTACTTCTCGTCGCTCCTGGCTGAAGCATACGGAGACGCGGGCCGGGCTGACGAAGGCTTAGAGCTATTCGAGGGCTTGGATCCTGCTCGAGAACAATTTTGGCAGCCCGAGCTTCACCGGACCAAGGGTGAGCTACTCCTTCGGCAAGCAGGTCCGAACAAAGCCGGGAATAATGCCGAAGCAAACGCAGAGGAGTGTTTCCGGGAAGCGCTCGCGATCGCCAAACGTCAAAAAGCAAAAATCTTCGAGCTGCGCGCGGCGATGAGCTTGTCGCGGCTCTGGAGTTCTCAAGGCCAATACCTCGAGGCCTGCAACCTGATGCGTGAAACCTTTGCGTGGTTTACGGAGGGTTTCGATACGCCAGACTTACGGGACGCCAAGGCGTTGATCGAAAGGCTTGAGCAAGACGCATCGATCTCGAAGCCAGTTAAGCATGAGAACCAGAAGCACGAAAGAACTCTGCGGAGCGTCGCCGCACTCACGACGCTGAAAGACTGACGTCAGATAATCCTTAACGAGCAGAATCAAAGCTGAGGAGCGTATATGGCACACGAATCAAAGGAAGCGACCACACTGCAGGACTTACTCACTCAATTCGTGAAACTTTGGAACGCAGCAGACTACGACAAACTCGCCGAGTCGTTCGATGAAGATATCGTGATCAAAAAACTCGATGACCCGGGCTCGGTATCGGGCATCGGCAACGTTCTGGTGTATTTCAACAAAAACCAGAAGGCCAAAAAGCCCCAGTTCAACATCGTAGAGGCGGAGCCGGCAATTATCTGGGGTAACAGCACCGTGGCGCAGATCAGCGGCACTGCGGAGTACCAGGACAAGATCCAGGAGCCCAAAACCGTTCCGGTCAGGTTCACTTTTACCTTCTGCCGAGCGAGCCAGGATGAAAACTGGGAGGTAATCAACGCCTTCCAGGCGATGCGCCGCAAATAGCCGTATTAGACCCGCGCCAGCTCGCGACTTCGGGAGAGCCTCAAACTATAGGCTCTCCCGCACCGAGCCCCGGTAGTTCGCCGGCCGATGAGGGAGGAAGCCACTATGAGTCTATCACCTAAATCCACCGCCAGTAACCTGGCGGATTCCAGGACTCTCAGTTCGATCCTGGTCGGCGGAGTTAGCCCCGCCGGCGATCTCAATCCTCATAGCCCGGATGATCCCCAATCTGACAGCGACTCGTTCTATGTCCTCAGCTATCTGAAGGACGACCACCATCATCGGTTCACGGTCTTGTTCCATCTGATGCTGCTGAACAAGCCGAAACCGCCGGGCCCCGCGTCTTTGCTGGCCATGTCGGTCCTTGACGAGAGCGTTAGTCCTCCGCGCCTGTATTTTTCCAAGGAGGTAAGCGATTTCGGTCTTAACAATACCATCGTGCTGCCAAACACCTTGAATATACAGGTGTTCAGCGATCCGACGCACACAGCTTCCCTGGGTCATTTATTCGGAACGATGAATAATCTTACCGTCCTTGGCAGCGCCGGCGACGGACACAATGAGTTGGATATCGTGCTGACGTTGACCGCCATCGGACCTACACTCCCCGATCTCGGCGGGGGTGTCATTCCGTTTCCAGGTGGACTGAACTATGAGTACGCCTTCCCGCACATGGACGCGTCCGGGACTTTGAAGCTGAACGGCGAGACCTATAGCGTGACGGGAAGCTCCTGGTTCGACCGCGAATGGGGTCGTCTGGGCGGTCTCAAGTGGACCTGGATGGGTGTCGCGCTTGACAACGGGGTTAAGATCAGCCTCTGGGACCAGCAGGACTTTCAGCCAACTCCGGAAACATACGTCGGTGGACGCGCCTTCGCCACCATTTTGGACGACACTGGCAATCTCACCCTTTCCACGGTTGTCATCAAGGAAGGTCCGCTGGCGCCCAGCACCAACGGGCAAAAATACCCTAAGAGCTGGAAAGTCACTATCCCCGGAAAATGCGAACTGACGGTAGAGACGCTCAAGGAAGGCCAGGATATCGTTTCAATGATTCCCCGCCTCGAGGCTAAGTCTCACGCAAAGGGGACCTACGATGGCAAGGCCGTCAAGGGCGACGCGTTTGTCGAGGCTGGGATTATTCCACCGCCGCCTCCCGCTCAGGTGGCCGCCGCCGCGAACGGTCAAACGGCCAACGCCGCTGCTCAGGGGACGGGAGCAGCATTGTCACGTCAGACTTCGGCGGGAAAAGATCCGCACTCCAAGCCTTGAGAGCCTTAGCTAAGATGGAATCTCCGAGTCAAACATCACCTTCGGCCGCACGCGTTTCGACGCAGAGCGTCAGGAACCTCTACGAGGCGAAAACCGCTGCCATTATTCGTCGCTATGGCCCTGGGCCAAAGGTCCACTATCATACCGGTTTCGCGGATGAACCGAGGCCGTGGGCGACGTCCGCCGCTTTGCGGATGCAACTGGTCGAGTCGCAAGAAAGGATGCTCAGCTATGCGTCCAGATCGTGGGACTTCCGAAGCATTCAATTTCACGATGTCCTCGACGTAGGTTGCGGTCTAGGTGGTACTGCGATTTACCTCGCCGAGGAGTTCGGTGCGCGCGTAACCGCAATCACTATCGCACCGTCGCACCTCGATCTTATCAATGGCTTCGCAAAGGAAGCCGGTGTGGGATCGCGTGTCTCTCCACTCCTGTGCGATGCGTCGGCGGTGCCGGGAGAAAGCTGCTTCGATGCCGCGATCGCACTTGAGAGCTCCAGTCTTTTCCCGCGCCGGTCATGGTTCCAGTGTCTCGCGAGGGTGATGCGCCCCGGAGCCCGGATTTTTCTCTTTGATTGTTTCCTCGAAGGTTCCAGATACGAGGAGACCTTCAATCGACACTGGTGTGCGCAGATCGGAACGGCTGAGGAATACGTTGAGGCCGCTCGCGAAGCCGGGCTCAACCTGGACGCCATCGAAGATACTTCGCTTCGAACCGCGACCTTCTGGCGGACGACTCTTCAGCTCATCGGCACGGAAGCAAACGAAATGAAGCTAGACCCAACGAGACTTCGGGTGGCTAAGGAATCTTTCGAAACCCATCAGGTGATGTATCAAGGCCTGGTCGAAGGAGGCCTTCGGCAGCTCATGATGACGTTCCTCAAACCGTAACCAGTCTCACGAGGGTTGTTGTTTCCGCTGTTTTGCTGGAGATCCTGTCCCAGCCCAGGTTTTAGCTACTCGCCGGTTCGTTTCCGGGTCTCTCGTCCACCTCGCGACTAACCAATCGTTCAGTCAGTTTGAACGCCTTGCCATGCGAAGAGCGAAACTCCGGGCGGCGGTAATCGGCAACCTAGATTTCCAGCTCCAGTCAGGAAGGATCGCACGTTTCGACTATGGAGTAGTTCCGGCGAAAGCTCGCCGGCAATCGACTTGGAGTTCCGCGAGCCTTCCCATTCGATCGAATTCCGCCTAACGATAGCGTCCGGGATATTTTCTTTACTCGAGCTTCTGGGGGATACTGTCGCCACCAGCATAGGCGGCTAAAGAGTTCGGATGCGCTGTCCAAAGTGCCAGTACGACAATCCGTCGAGCATGCGGTTTTGCGGGAAATGCAGAACCGTACTCGCACTGAACTGCCCCAAGTGTTCCTTCAAAAATCCACCTGAATTCGATTTCTGTGGCCAATGCGCCGCCGACCTGCGCGGACCTACCGCGGCTCCGAAGCTTGATATCGCTGCACCGACAACCGCGGCGACCAAGGTCATCTTTGCCGACCCGGCGCCGTCGGCGCCGGAGGGCGAACGCAAAACCGTAACCGCGCTGTTCGCCGACATCAGCGGTTCCACGGCCATGATGGAAGACCTTGATCCGGAGCGAGCTCGCGCGGTCGTCGACCCCGCCCTGCGACTGATGATCGATGCCAGCCGCCGCTACGACGGGCACATCGTGCAATCGACCGGCGACGGCATTTTTGCGCTGTTCGGCGCTCCCATCGCGCAGGAGGACCATCCACAGCGGGCCCTGTACGCGGCACTGCGGATGCAGGAGGAACTGCGGCGCTACTCGGCAAAACTGGTCACCGACGGCGGTAATCCGCTCCATTGCCGGGTCGGCATCAACACCGGCGAGGTCGTCATCCGCTCGATCGCGACTCGCGATGGTCATACCGAGTACGCGCCGATCGGCCATGTGATCAATCTGGCCTCGCGGATGCAGGCGGTCGCTCCGGTGGGCTCGGTCGCGGTGGCGGAATCCACCGCGAGGCTTTGCGAGGGATACTTCACGCTTCGATCGCTAGGCCCGGTCGGAGTTAAAGGTCTCACCGAGCCGGTGCATGCTTCCGAAGTCACCGGTCTGGGACCGTTGCGATCGCGTCTGCAGCGCGCGGCCGGCCGCGGGCTGGCCAAGTTCGTGGGCCGCGACCGTGAGATGGATCTGCTCGAACATTCGTTACGGCTTGCCTTCGAAGGACGCGGACAGGTCGCCACCGTAGTGGCAGAGGCAGGCACCGGCAAATCGCGACTCTTCTTCGAATTCAAACTCAAGAACCAGGCGGGATGGACGGTGCTGGAGGGCTTTTCGGTCGCGCACGGCAAAGCGTCGGGCTACTTGCCGGTGATCGAGCTGCTGCGCAACTACTTCAAAATCGGTTCCGAAGACGATGAAGCGACCCGGCGCGATAAGGTAACCGCGCGGCTGACCGCACTGGATCTCCCCCTCGAGGACACCCTGCCCTTCCTCTTAGCTCTTCTCGGGATAGCCGCACAGGATGAGCCGGCGGTCGCGATCGATCCGCAAATCAAGAAGCGGCGCACACTCGAAGTCATTAAGCGCATCCTGCTGCGGGAAAGTCTCCAGCAGCCACTGATGCTGGTGTTCGAAGATTTGCAGTGGATCGATGAAGAAACCCAGGCGGTGCTGGATATGCTCGCCGACTCCATCGGCACGGCAAGAATTATCCTGCTGGTGAACTATCGGCCCGAATATCATCAGGAGTGGAGCAACAAGACCTATTACACGCAACTGAGACTCGATCCGCTTCGCGGCGAGAGTGCCGAAGAGATGCTGTCGGTGCTGGTCGGCGATGGATTCGAGCTGCTGCCCCTGAAGCGTCTCATCATCGAGCGGACTGAAGGGAATCCTTTCTTTATCGAAGAGACCGTGCAGGTACTGTTCGAAGAAGCTGCGCTGGTTCGAACCGGCGCGACGGTCAGACTTACCAAGCCGGCGAATGAGCTCAGAATACCCGCGACCGTTCAATCCATCCTGGCCGCGCGTATCGATCGGTTACCGCCGCGGGAAAAAAACCTCCTCCAGACACTGGCAGTGGTCGGCAGGGAGTTCTCGCTTCCTCTGATCGCCCATGTATTGCAGAAGGAATCATCGGAAGAACTCCTGGCGATGCTGACTAACCTGCAACTCGCGGAATTCATCTACGAACAGCCCTCGGTAGGCGATATCCAATACACCTTCAAGCACGCGCTAACCCAGGACGTCGCCTATGGCTCGCTGTTGATCGAGCGGCGAAAGCTCTTGCATCAGCGCGCGGGGCTGGCACTCGAGACGTTATTTGCGGACCAACTGGAGGATTATTTAAGCGATCTCGCTAACCATTACAGCCGCAGCGGTCATAATGCCAAGGCCGTCGAGTATCTAGCCAAAGCGGCCAAGCGTGAGATCTCGCAAAATGCTTATCGAGGCGCCTTGCGCCACTTGAAGAGCGCGATTGAACTGGTTCCTGGACTGGAAAAAGCCGAGGAGCGCGATCGCAGAGAGTTAGACCTGCTCATCGACTACGGGGTAACACTCCTGGTGCTGGAAGGATGGTACGTTCCCGACCTGGGAGGGGCCTATCAGCGCGCGCTGGAACTCTGCAAACAACTGGGCGAGGAGCAACATCGGCTGTCAGTGCTGTTCGGCATCGGCAGTTTTCACGCCTGTCGAGGCAACCTTCGCCAGGCGCTTGCGCACGCCGAGGAAATGGACTCCCTCGATTCAGCTTCGCCTCGTGATAAGACTCTGCTGAGCGGATGGCTGATGGGGAACGCGCAATTCTTCATGGGCGATTTCGCCGCCGCACATGCGAGCTTCGAGCGCGCAATCAGCTCCTACGACAAGACGACCCAGAGGAGTCTCGCATTTCGGGTTGGACAAGACCTATGCGTCACCTGCCTCGCCTACGAC
This sequence comes from uncultured delta proteobacterium, assembly GCA_963761255.1. GTDB lineage: Bacteria > Desulfobacterota > Binatia > Binatales > Binataceae > DATGKG01. The sequence goes on along the minus strand of CAVXGH010000002.1, from coordinate 503,821 downwards.
GCGATGATCTGGTTGATCCTGGGGTTTCCGGATCAGGCCGAGAAGAAGCTTGAAGAGGCGCTCGCGCTCGCGCGCGACCTGGGATATCCGTTTACCCTCGCGGTATGCCTCACCACCGCGGCGAACTACTACTGCATCCGGCGCGACTTCCGGCGCGTGCCCGCGTTAGTTCAGGAAACCGAAGCCCTGTCCCGCGAACATGGATTCGGGTTTTATGCGGAAATCATCACATCATTCGAAATGTTAGCGCTGGCTTCCGAAGGCCGCGTGGAAGAATTGATGACGATGGCATCGCGCGTCAGTAAAGTCACCGACACGGGACTGGAAGAAGCGCTTAGCTGGTTTCGCTCGGCACTCGGAGAGGCATTCGGCAACCTGGGGCGAGCTAAGGCCGGCTTTCGGTTGGTGGAACAGGCAACCGAGATCATGAACAAGAACGATGAGCACTATGCCGAAGCGGAGATCTATCGGATTCGCGGGGTGCTGACGCTTAAGAAGCTACATGGCCGCGATTCTACCGCGCTGGAGCTCCAGGCCTCGCGCGCCGAGGCCGAACGCGCCTTTCGCGATGCGATGGAGATCGCGCGCCGCCAGGGTGCGAAGCTTTTCGAGCTGCGCGCGGCGACTTGCCTCAGCCAGCTGCTCATCGATGCAGGAAGGAGCGATGAAGCGGGGCCATTGCTCGACGAGATCTACGGCCGCTTCACCGAGGGCTTCGATGCTCCCGACCTGCGCGCCGCGCGTGCGTTGCTCGATACCTTGCGCCCGCTTGCTTGACCGCTACTTGCTGCCGATGCACATCCCGATTCCCGGCAGCAGCTCCTCCCAGTAGAAATCCGAAAATCCGGCGCCGCGAAACAAGCCCTCGAACTGCTCCGGCGTATGGAAGCCGACCCATCCCGGATCGCCCAGCTTCGCAAACGGCGCGCCGATGAGATTGGCCCACCAGGTGCCGCCATCGATCACGAAGGCCTTGCCATTCGCATTCAGCGCGCGATGCGCCTCGCGGAGCGCCGCGAGCGGCTCGCCATAGTGATGGAACGCGAACGAGGAGTGGATCGCATCGAAGCGGCCGCGGAAATGCTCCGGCAGCTTCGTCACGTCAGCCTGGAAGAACGCGGCGTTCCGCAACCCGCGCTCGCGCGCGCCGCTATGCGCCGCGGCGATCATTTCCGCTGCGAGGTCAACGCCCACCACTTCGCCCTCGGGCACCGCCTCCGCGAGGCGGCACAACTCGGTTCCCGGTCCGCATCCGAGGTCGAGGATCCTGGCCGCCGGCGGCAGCATCCGCTTGATGAGCACCAGCGATTCCTCATCGACGGGCCGCGTGAACGGCGTCACCATCGTCTCATAGAGCTTCGCGCCGCGATCGAAATCGCGCACCGAGTCGCGATGCGGCGAATCACCGTCGAGGTAGACCGGGTCGGGAAATTCGCGGCAATAAAATTGTCCTTCACCGCTGATCGCGCGGCGCGCGGGATATCTGCCGAGCGAGGTCTTCGGGAACATGCCGATGCGCCGCGCCATTTGCACCGGATGCAGCACCGCCAGTGAATACGTCCACAGTTGGCTTAGGTAGACGCCGGCGGGAATATCGACCTTGGGATCAAACGCAAACGACATTCGGATGCGATGCTCGCCGGACACTTTTTTCTCCGCTCCCGTTGCGATGCGCTGGCGCACGCGATACTAGCCTCAGTGGGTAACACGGTCCAGCGGAGCTGATTCCAGCATGAAAGCATTAGTCATCGGCGCCGGCGGGCACCTGGGAAACGCGATCACTCGCGCGCTGTTGGATCGCGGCTGGGAGGTGACTGCGTGTGGCCGCCGTCCGTTGCCGCTCAACCTCGACGGCTTGCCGTTGCAATATCTGCGCGGCGATGCCGACAATCCCACCCTGCTCGATGCGTGGACTTCCGGTCACGACCTCATCGTGGATGGCGCCGCGCCCTACCCTATGTCGCTGATTTTTCCCGGTCGCGCGCCTGGGCCGGATCCGTTCGCCGCCGCCGAAGCCAGGACTCGTCATCTCATCGAGGTCGCGTTGAAGCACGACGCGATACTTGCCTACCTGGGTTCCTTTGTGACCCAGGTTCGTCCCGCGACCGAAGCCCAGCGCGCGCGTGCGCGGCTCATCAGCCTCGCGCTCCCATACTTCGAGGTGAAGCGTCTGATCGAAGATCAAATCCTCGACGCCACGCGCCGCGGTCTCCGCTCGGTAATCCTTAACCCCACTTACTGTCTAGGTCCGTGGGATTTGCACGATCGACGCCAATGTACCGTTCCATTGCTGCTGTGCGGAGAGATACCCGGACGAATCGCGCAGATGCTCAACGTGATCGATGTGCGCGACGTCGCCGCGGGTTTGCTTACCGCGCTGGACGGCAAAAGGTACGCGGAACCGCTTTTGATTACCGGCCATGCGGTTTCTACCGAAGAACTCTACGCCGTCATCTGCGGGTTGGGCGGGGTGCCGATGCCCAAGTTCACCACCTCGACCAATTTCGCGATGTTTACTTCAGCTTTGACCGAGATGGCCTTCAGCGCGATGGGTCAGCAGACACCTATCATCTCGGCCGGCATGATGATGGCGACGGCGATCGACTACCTTGACCGGCCCGACGCGCTCAAGGACCTCGGTATAACACCGCGACCGCTGAGCGAGACTATCGGCGATGCGATCACGTGGTACCGCGCGATCGGCTATTGCTGATTTCCCGGCTACGGATTGAAGGCCGGATTGCTCACCGCCGGCTGCTTACCGATCTGCCACCATCCAATGTTAGCAGAGACGCCGTGCAGAGCGCCGTCCAGCGTCACGGGATTCACCGCCGTTATCGACGCGATTTGTACTCCGCCCGGATTGATCGGCGCCGACACAGAATCCGGTATCAGCCCCAACTGACTAACTATAGACATGTTGTCGTAATCATAAAGGTTAACTCGAAGCTGCTGCGGATAGTATTGAGCGGAAGATGGTTGGAAAGAGCGCCCGAGCCACACCCCCGCCTGATAGTCAGCTTTGACGGGATTATTGGCGTCGCGAACCTGCTTCAAGCCAATACTGTAAAAGGGTGCGGGGTCGGTGAATTGCGGCAGTCCTATCTGGGTAAGAAACGCGCTCAAGGAGATGGCCGGGCCCGCGGGAGCCGGCGAGAGATACACGGTGTAGAGCTCCACTACCGGAAGCTCCTGCAGCTCCTGCGCCTTGTTCTTCTCCGGAAACAGTTCCGTCTCAACTGTAAGTGACAGGTTTCCCAACGGGCCGAATTGAGGCGGCATGAAGGCCGGGAACGGTGGACTTATAAATCGCGACTTCAGTGAAAGGCGCCCATAGACCTCGAAGCTGGTAATCGCGTTCCAGTAACTGCCCGCCAGCGTATAAGCGGGAATCAGACAGATGCCGGAGGACCCATTGCTCTTATTGGTCCAGGTCGCGGGAATCGCGAAGGTGAGCTCGTAGTCCTTGTAGGGTCCGCCTTGCGGCGCCATCGTCACCATGTTCTGAAAATTGCTCAGAATCAGGTTGACTACCGCATCACCCTTGACTCCGCCGGTATGGGTGAAGGTGAAAAACGGGTTGTCGAGATATTTCTGCAGGAGCAGGTCGAGCTTATTTCCGTCCGCCGGAAGAGGCAGAACCCGCATCGTCACCGAGGGAAAGTTCGTGGGCGGTGCAATTTCCTCTTCCGCTCCGCTCCCCAGTCCGATGTAAGGGATGGGATGAGGCGCTGGCCGGAAGCGCGGCGCATTCTCCTGCGTCCAGTAGGTCATGTCAGTCCGCCAGGCCTGGTAGTCCGCCAACCCATAGGTGAGGTCCATCTCCAGCCACAAAGGAAACACCGGCCTAAGCCTGCGGACGTCACCCCAGTCCGGAGTGCTCACTTTCATGGATTCGAGCCCGAGTTCGAGTGGCCCAGGGTTGTCGCCGGCCAGATCGATATGGATGCCGCCGCTGGGGTCGGGCCCGGTCAAATCGATCAGAGAGCCACCGTCGGTCAGCGCGGTGACCTTCATTTCTGATTCAAGTATTCCCTGGTAGCAGGAGACGGAGCGAAAAGCTTGCGTAGGACTTTCGATGTCGCGGATCTCTTTCAAGGTTATGATGCTGGTGGGAGCATTCAGCGGATCGCCCTGATCCTCATACTGGTCGCGCAGGGCCCCGGGCAGGTAGCGGCGAAAATCTCCGTAGAACCGGGGCAGCATTTTGAACAGGAATTGAGCATGGTGTCCGGCGTAGCCAACCGTACCGGACCCCGCCGTTTGCAGGAGCTGGAGCACCGCTTGCGCGGAAGCCGCAATCGCCTGCGGCACCGCGGTCAAAAGTCCGGGCAGCGATGATACCGACGGCTGGAGGTACTTCCGTTCGCGGATGCGGAGAAGATTCGGTTCGAGGTTCGTTGCCTCATTACCCTGCGTCAGCAGCTTAAGGCTTAGCAGGGTTCGAGTGTTCGCAGGTTCGAAGACCGGCGGAGTAGGTACCAGCCTTACCGGCGCTTTGCTCCAGCCGTAGATCTGCCGGCCGCCGGAAAGCGACACAGAGTTGTCAACATAGATATATGGATAAATCAGCGCGTGGGTCAGGAACTCGAGGTGGTCGCCTTCGCGCGCATACCATTCCAGCGGCATGCCGAAGGCGATCTCATGCTGGGAGAACCAGCCGACGTTCGCGGCACTCGAGGCCACCGAGGTGTAATTGAGAATTTCGAGCATCACGAACGGGGCAGCGGGCCGGAAGTAGACCGGCGGCGTCTCTCCGTCAGCGGGAAAATTCAGGTAACGGTCGAGAAAGAACTGCATCTGGCCGATATTCGCCGGGAGCGGGAAGATCTGCGCGATTACGCCACTGAAGTTCTGAGTGAGATCGGCCGGTAATGCCAACGCGTCACTGAGCGCAATGTTATAGTCACCCAGTTTATCGGTGGGAGCCGCATGGCCCGGGCCGACGCCGTTTTTCATCCTTCGAACAGGCTCTGGCGGCATAGTCCCTCCTCAGTTGCGTTCGATCACCCACAACGGCATTTGTTCCAGAAAGGCCTTATCGCGCGAATCAGGCAGGCCTGCCGAGAACAGGCTGAATTCGTGGAGCGCGGCGCCGACCAATTCCTGCGCAAACTGCCGCGCGTGCTCGACTCCGTGATATTTGTCGATCAGCGCGCGCATCCAGTTCACATCTTCGGTCGAGCGTTCCGACCTGCTAGCTCGAAGCGCCGCGCGCAGCCGCTCGCGCTCGTCAGGGGTTGAATCCTGAAGCGCGCGGATGAGCATCAGGGTCCGCTTGCCTTCCCACAGATCCCCTTCGCGCTCCTTTCCATAGCTATGGTCCCCGACGAGGTTAAGGAGATCGTCCTGGATCTGGAAAGCCGCGCCGAGGAAAAATCCGAAGCGTATGAATGCGTCGAGGTCGGCGCTTCCGCGACTGCCAATCAAAGCTCCGGCCCGGAGTGGAAAGATGGTGGCCAGCCAGCAGGTCTTCTTAAGCACCATCTCGAGGTAGTCGGCATCGCTGATTTCGATCGCGTTGTCATGCCTCCATCCGAGCTCGACCGATTGTCCCTCCGCACATTCACGCGCCATCCGCTCGGTTTCTTCGATCAGACGCAGAGCCAGCGCCTGGCCGATGCTGGCGCGATTGTCGATCAGTGGCCGAAGCGCGGTCAGAGTCAGCATGTCACCGGCATTCAGCGCCAGCGGCACCCCATGAAGTTGATGCAGCGTCGGACGCCCACGGCGTTCTTCGCTGCCATCTTCGATGTCGTCATGGATCAGAAGCGCGTTGTGCAGCAGCTCGATCGCGACCGCGGTGCCGAGCGCGTGCTCGATCGGCGCGCCAAAGAGACGCGCGGTCGCGATGCACAAGCTGGGGCGCATCATCTTGCCGCCGCGGCGCGGATAGTCAGTCACCAGGTCATAGAGATAGCGGCGCGGTTCGCGCTCGACGAGGTAATCCTGCAACGCGGCCCGGGTGACCTGGCCGTACTCATTCAGGATGGTGGAAACCAGACTGGCGCTGGATTCTGCGCTCATGTTTACCCGCCTTGCCAAGCGGCGATTAGGTAGCGACGCGCACCGTCAAGGTTCCTCGAACCTCACCTGTGAGCTGGTTCACGACCACTCCCGAGTAGACTCCCGGGGCACACTCAAGGGCAACTGAAATCCGCAATTGAACCGGCTGCTCCGAGGTCTCAGGTGCGAAGGTTATCTCACCCGCCAAGGGGGTATCCTTTCCGAGCGCTCTAAGTCCGAGAGTCACCAGGGGAAGGCGTTCGGAGTTCTCCTTCAGGTCAATCGAGATTTGCACTGGTTTACTCGAAGCGACCTCGATCGAAATAGCCTGTGATTTTTGCTCCGCCGCCCCATTGCTGGCCGGATGCGAGCCCGGCGCGCCGGTAGCAGGCGTCTTCATCGGTTCAACGCTCACGGCGGAGGTTAAGGCCTCGATGAAGAGGGGGAGTATTTCGCTCTGGAAGCTGATGATGCGTTCGAGTATTCCCTGGAAGCTGTCAGTTGCCGGCTTGGTATGGTAGGGCTGGCCGTTGAAGAGTCCCGCGCTCTGCTTACCTTCGTTGATGTGCTTTTCGATCACTCGATAGGCCAGACCTACCGGCTCGTCACGAACCTGATCGCCGGCGGCGCCGTTGGTCCCATTGACCGGCGCGCTCCGAGGAAAACCGGGGTTGGGTTCCTGGCGAAAGACTCCCGAGAAGCTTCGCAGCGGAGCACTGCGGGCAGGATCGCTGCGATGGAGCCGCTTACTTTCTTCCATTCTTTTTCCAGTTCCTCATGGATGGTCGTAACCGACTATCTCGTTCAGTCGCGGAAAGCCTGAGATCGCGTGCGCCGCGAGCCTGCCCGAGATAATCGCCGCTTCAACACAACCGGTGTCTAACCCGGTCGCGGTCCAATCCCCGGCAATAGTCAAATTGTCGTAGCTGTTGTCGAGCGGCGAAATTCTATATTTCTGGGTGCCGGGCAGGGACAGAACATAGCGCTCGGTCGGACTGACATTCGCGGTCCAAAACTGCGAGTTGAAGCGCGCCTCGCCTTCCGGCCCGGCGGCGCCGTCTCCATCGAGGAGTAGTTCCCAGCGAAATCTTCCCGGCGGCGCAACCGCACCCGGCCATAGCTGTCCGACTTCGCGGTTAAGAAAACTGATCGCGTCCTTGCGCACCTGTTCGCGGCGCTTCGCTTCATAGTCAGCGTCATTGACATCCATGGGGATCGGCGGGTCCGTCAACGCACTGCAGAAATATGCGATGGCGCGCGGCCGCTCGGTCCATCTTTCTTCATCGATGAGATGGCGCATGTCGCCCCAGGTGTCGAACGGGCGGACAAACCCACACAGCGAGACCGGCGGCCCATCCCATCCGAGCGCTTCCATGTCCTCGCGCATCCAGAGTTGAAAGGCCTGCGTCTCGACGGTCTTCAAATGCGTGACCATCTCGCGCCATCGAGGGTCGCGCTGCAAAATGTCCTGGCAGACGAAGGGGACAGCGCCAAGTCCGATACCCAACACTACGAAATCGAAATCGCCGGTGACCCGAAGCGTTTTTTGTCCGACCGCGCGCTGATCCCAATGCGATTCGAATTTCCGATCCTTCAAATTGTCACCATCAGCCAGTTGCGCGAAGTCAGGCATCGACGGCCAGCACGGAAGACCGTCGAGATCGATGAGCGGCTGATATTCTCCGTTTTTCACTTCCGCCTGAACCGCGAACTCCAGGGCTTTGACGTACGGACGCTCGCCCGCATGGAGCTCCTCCGGTGGCGCGAGCTTGACCGACAGCAGCCGGTGGAAGAATTGGAACGACACTCCGCGCCGCTTCAACACTTCGTAAAAAGGCGCGAACACGATGTCACCCATTCCGGCGCGCATTTTCCAGACGATGGAGCCGCGGTAGGTGAATAGAAAACGCAGCGACCCGCGCAGTGCTACGCCCGCGGCATGGCCCGCGCACCGATAATCACCGCCTTCATAAGCCATCGCGAGGTCATAAGATGCGCGCACCAGCGGCGAGTTGATGGTGCTGTCGGAAGCGCCATTGAGCTTGAGCCAATCACGGAAATCGTACTCGTTGATGGCGTCGAAGCCGCGAGGATCGGTCACCAGGCCATGACGCACGATCCCGAGCATCGAAGTCATTTCCAGATCGACCGCCTGCCACAGGATGAGCAAGTCGGGATCGTCGCCGAGAGCCGACTCGATTTGCCGGCGCACCGTCGACGATATCGTCTCGAGAATCGGCAGCAGTCGCTGAGTGTATGCAGTAGACTTCTCGAAGAGTGCCTGCAGCAATCCCAGCGCCTCGATCACTCCGGCCGTCGTGGCCAGCAGACCAAACTTCAGTAAACGAAAAATCCGCGTCTTCAGGTCCTCGGGCACACCCGGAAATGCCGAGCCCGCTTGCTGCTCGGGAGGCGCCTCCGCGTGCGGTGGCGGGCAGGTTTCGCGCGCCTTCGCGGTTCGCGCATCCAGCGAGAGCAGCATCGTGCGCAAGGCCGCCGCTGTATGCGCCAGGTAGGAGGAAACCGTAAACGGATTGTTATCGGTGAGCGGATCGCCCGGCAGGCCCTCAGCCGGGGGGAAATACGATATCAACGGGGTGTAAGGGCCGCTTTTCGAGGGCGCGGGCACGCACAGAAACGGCGCCGGAAAGAACGCGTCGCGCCAATCGGCAATGCGGCAGGTGGCGGGATCGCGCGCGAGCTCGCCGTAGCATTCGCGCATCAGGCGAAACGCGTTTTCATAGAAGCCCATCCAGACGTGAAAGCCGTGCTCCTCGATACGGGCGTTGGGGCCGCGTCCGGAGGCGCCTTTTCCGCCGAGCCGCCAGCCCATTTGATAGACGGTGACGTGGTATTTGCCGTGATGTTCGGGGCGGCTGAGTTCGAAAGCGGCCGCAATCGCGGCACATCCGCCGCCGATGATGGCGACATTGATTGGCTTCGGTTCGGGCAAAACCCCTCGCAACGAAAGATGGTTGGGATGAAACATCCAACAGCGGCAGCGATAGATCAACCGTCGTCAAGTTAATCAGGCCCAATTTAGTGGAGGTTATCTCGCGCGGACGTTAGTCTGCATCGCGAATGGAGGAGAACATGTGCGCGACTGTGATAGAAGCCTCGAAGCCCTGGGCATACCCGGAATTCAATAGCGTACTGAACAGCTTTCCGGCATTTCCACCAAATCTGGATGTGAAATATACCGATGTGGTTGCGCGTATTTATCCTTTACCGGCGCAAATCGACATTTTGGCATGGTTTTGTGACCAGTACTTGAACCACTTCCCGGAGCATCCGGAAGAACAGAACATCGTTCCAGTGCGCTTCCATCCGGCGGCTCCCTTCGTAATGTTAGAGGTAGTCAACTATGGAAGGATGGCCAGCAACATCGCCAATGCTGGCTGGTTCTCGCAACATGAGCTGGCTTTTGGCCTACCTCTCGAGATGCAGGAGTACCGAAGCGGGCAATGGTGCTTCGTCAAATGGGCGATGTGTTACCCCTTCATTTATGTAGATAGCGCTCTTTCGATGTCCGGTGGACGACAGGTCTACGGCTGGACCAAGGAATTTTTCTACGTCGATGCGCAAGCGCCGATTTTCGAGCCCACCGGGCCAAAGTTGCTACTTCACGCCAGCCTCGAGGCGCATTCGAAAAGGACCGGCGCGCCCGAGATTCGAACCTTCCTGACGGTTTCCCAGGAGCAGTTGGCATACTCCGCGAGGTCGATCGTTCCCGATGTCTTAACCGCGATTCCGCGCGCGATCACCTCCTCGCTGCAAGCTGCGTACGAGATACTCGGCGCCTCCGGGCTGACCCGGGCCGCTGACTCCAATGCAACCTCGAGGTCGGTTTTCGCGATGCTTCAACGCTTCTACGGCGAGGCTTATTCCTTTCTCGGTCTGGGTGACAGCGCGGCTAAATCGGGCGCTTCCGCGAGCAGCCGCTATACTCTTCCGCCGGTAAGCCTGATTACGTTCAAACAATTCCGCGACGCGGTCGATCCAAAAAAGGCTTGCTTTCAGGGAATCGTCGAAACCCAGATGCGGGTCGATAGCGTCAAAGATGCTCGCCTTATGAGCGACCTCGCCGCGCCGGAAGCCAGCGCCGGCATCACCCTCGCGCTGCTCGATGACGAAGCCCAGCCGGTGGTGAAAATGCTGGGGATCGAATGTGAAATGAACGGCGCGCGCGATAATAACGGCATGGTTCGAATCAAACCGGTAATGCCATTTTGGGTCCAGATGGATGTGGCGATGGGATGCGCATCGCGCCAGGTCTGGCGAACTCCGTGGAGCGGCTGGACGGAGAATATCGATACTCCCTCGCTACATGCGATTGAACCGATTGACTACGTCGAACTGGGCAGTGGTGCCGGCGACGAGTTGTGCGCCCCCTTCAATATTCCGAATGGCTATCTGCGGATGCGGGTTTTGCCCCTGAAAGCGGACTGGGAAAAACTGACCGCGCTGATAAAAGGCGAATTCGCCGAAAAATTAGATATCGCGCCGATTGAAAAGATCGATGGCGACGGAATCGTCTGCCTGATCCTTTCTGGATTCGACCTTTTGACCGCTAACCATCAGATTGATCGTACCTATACCGATTTCGAATTGACTTTCGCGATTCCAATCAAATGGCGCCCGATTGACGTCGCGGATGCGCCTTACACCTACGGCTTGTTTCCCGCCTATACCTTTGTCGGCGAGGCCTGGAATGCGATCACCACCTTCGAGGTCTATGGTCGCCTGGCGCTGCAATCCTCGTTTGTGAACGCTCCCAACTCATGGAACCAGGACCTGCCACCGGATTTCGACGCGACGGGATTTGACCTTAGCGTCAGGACCAACCTGTTTTCCGCGACCAGTTCATCGCCCACGGCACAGGATCTCGAGGTGGTCAATATCCAGTTCGTCAAACCACCGACCTCGATTCCTGCCAGCGTCCCATCCGAGCAATACCTGAAAACCCTCGGTTTCATAACCAGGGAAGGGAAACTTGAAGTCTCCAGCCTCGCGCTCAAGCAGATTCGTGACGCGATCGATCCGAGCAGAGCCGATCTGCAAATCGTGGTGCAGCTCGATCGAACCTTCACGCCTGATGCGGGTTACCTGATGGAAGACGTCGCCCGTTGGCTCCCCCAGTTGAAGGTGACCCTCCGCGACTATGCGACGCTGCCATTCGCAACCACCCTGGGACTAACCAAGTACGCTGATCCGCTGCATTCCAGCGTTGGTGACGGGATGTATTGTTTGATCGCCGCCACACCCTTTTATTTTGTGGGAGCGATGCTGGGGGATCCGGCTATCCAGATACCGCAGTCCGTAGGATCGAATAAATTTGCGGCTTCCCTTCTTCCAGTGCGTCCGTCACCCGCCGTTCCGGGCACCGGTGGCACCGCAAGCAGATAGCCGTCATCGGGAAAGCTACGGCACCGATTCGAGCTCGGCTGCCTGGTCCTTCGGTCGCCCCAGTTTTGGAAAGAAGCGGTTGGCTGGCCGCGGCAGGCCAAGGTTTTCTCGCAGCGTCTGGCCTTCATATTCTTTCCGGAAGATCCCGCGCCACTGGAGCTCGGGCACCACGCGATCGACGAAATCATCTAGTCCGGCCGGTAGAAATGGAAACATGACGTTGAAGCCGTCGCAGGCATCGGTGAAGAGCCACTCCTCCATTTGATCCGCAATCGTTTTGGGCGTGCCGACAAACGCCAGCCCGCCAAATCCGCCCACGCGTTGCGCGAGCTGGCGCACCGTCAGCTTCTCGCGCTCGGCGTATTCCAGAATGCGCTCCCGCCCGCTCTTGCTCGCGTTGCTCTCCGGGATCGGCGGCAACGGGCCATCCGGATCGCACTTCGACACATCGTGACCGAGCATGATCGAAAGCGACGCGATGGCGCTGTCGTAATGCACGAGACTGTCGAGGCGCATCCGTTTCGCGCGAGCTTCTTCAACCGTGTCGCCGACCACGACGAAAGCTCCCGGCAAAACTTTTAAGTGCTCGCGAGGACGGCCGAGCGACTCCATACGTCCCTTAACGTCGGCATAGAAGGCGCGGCCATTCTGGATGTTGCTGCCTGCCCCGAAGATCACCTCGGCCGTTTCCGCGGCCAGTTGTCGGCCCGCATCGGATGCGCCCGCTTGCACGATTACCGGCCAGCCCTGAATCGGACGCGCGATATTGAGTGGCCCGCGGACCTTCAAGAACTCGCCTTTGTGATCCAGGACGTGAAGTTTTTCCGGGTCGAAATAGGTCCCTGATTCCACATCGCGAATGAAGGCATCGTCCGCCCAGCTGTCCCATAGCCCGGTTACGACGTCGAAAAACTCTCGCGCGCGACGATAGCGCGTCGCATGCTCGACATGCTCTTCGAGGCCAAAGTTCATCGCCTCGTCAGGATTGCCGGAGGTGACCACGTTCCATCCCGCGCGCCCGCCGCTGATGTGGTCCAGCGACGCGAATTTCCGCGCAACATGGTAGGGCTGGTTGTAGGTCGTCGAGGCGGTCGCGATCAGTCCGAGGCGCTGGGTCAGCACCGCCAGCGCCGGCAGCAAGGTCAGCGGGTCGAACGAGGTGACGGTCGCGCTGCGCTTGAGCGCCTGGACCGGCATGTTCAGCACCGCAAGATGGTCCGCCATGAAGAAGGCGTCGAACTTGCCGCGCTCAAGGGTTTGAGCGAAGCGGGTGAGATGCGCGAAGTTGAAATTCGCATCGGGAAACGCACCGGGGTAGCGCCATGCCGCGGTATGGATGCTGATTGGCCGCATGAACGCGCCCAAACGAAGTTGCCGCGAGCTACTCATGCCTTCCTCCTCGTCGTCGCAGTGAAAATGCGTTGCGCGAATGCACCGACGATTCCATCAACACCGCGGATCGGGAAGCAAGCCGCGCGGCGTATTTGTTTTGCACTCGATCCATTGAGATCCTACAGTCATTAAACGTGAAAGAAGACGAATCCAATCTAGCGCGCAGATTCCAGCCGGACGCACCAGTCGAGGTCACGGCCGAAAAAATCACCAACTTCTGTAACGCAGTCGGCGACCTCAATCCTCTCTATATGGATCCGGTTGCCGCCGCGGCCGGACCGTATGGAGGAATCATTGCGCCGCCGTGGTTTGCCGCCTCGATCCGGCGCGGTGAAAATTCCGCCGAGCAGACGATGTTTCCGCGCGGCGGGCTGATGGCCGGCATCGATTTGGAACTGAAAACGCCCATTCGTCCCGGCGACTCAATTTCGGTGAAGACCGAGGTGAAGGAAACCTACGAAAAAACCGGACGCACCGGCACCATGACCTTTACGGTGATCCGCTCGACGCTCACCAATCAAAAAGCTGAGGTCGTCGCGTTCGTTGACTATCGCATGATGAACCGGCACCGCTAGGGACGCCTCTTTCCTCGCGCGCCTCATCAACGATATTTTGCCCGAGCATGGCCAAACGAATCGCTAACCGCGCCGATCGTATCGTGCGCACGCGCCTGCGCGAGCCGGTCAGCTTTCCCAGCCTGACCGAGAATCGAAGTATCAGGCTGTCGTCGGTCTCCGAATACGCCGGACGCTCACACTTCGCGCCATGGCAGCGCATCCTCGCGGGCATGCACGATTTCGAAAAGATGGCGGGGATTTTCACCCCGCTGGTCTACGTCGAGCTGGAAACGCGCGATGTCGCCTGCGATCCGAATCAGCCAGTCATCATTCGAGGAGAATCCTTCCTCGCGAAGTCGCTGGATGATTCCGGCGCGGTGCGGCATCTGGTGCGCGAAGGGCGTCATACGGTCTTCGATGCCGGCGGCCTCGAGCTCGCCAGCGCGCGGATGCTCAATGTCTTCACCCGTTATGATCCCGATCCGGCGCGGCGGCGCGTGACCACGCTGCCGCCGGAGCTGGGCCTGGGCGAATTGCCGACTCGCATCGTCGAGGTTCCTGGCGTCCATTCGATCCTCGATCTCGCCCGGCAACCGGATTTCAACGAATCGCAAACCCATGTCTGGCACTACGGACAAACGGATCCAAATCGTCACATCAACGGAACGGCGTATCTGCGCGCGATGGAGGAACACCTCGCGGACTTGCTTCACAGCCAGGGTCATGACCTGAAGCGCCTGTTCGCGTCGCGCGCGCGCATCGTTTATCGGAAACCATCTTTCCGCGGCGAAGCGTATCGGCGCGCGGTATGGTTTCGCAGCGAAGCGCCGCTCGCGCTCGCCGGGGCGTTCTTCAATGCGGGAGATTCGCCGTCGGCGGTACCGGCGGTCGCGATCGAATTGACGTTCAGCCAGCATGGAGAGTGAGGAAGACGCCATGGAAATCGATATCGATCACGTCGCGATGCCGGTCGGCGACATCGAGCGCTCGGTGGAATTTTATGTGCGGGTGTTCGGCGCGAAGGCCGATGGGCTGGAGAAGTGGCGCGCGGGCAAATGGCCGATTGTTAGCATCAGCTTCGGACGTAACCGGTTCAACCTGCATCCGCCGGATAATCAGATCACGCTCAAGGCGAAGCATCCGATGGTCGGCGGCGGCGACTATTGCTTCGTATGGCCCGGCACCCCAGAATCCGCCATCGAGCATCTCAAGCAACACAACATCGAGATCGAGGTCGGCCCCGAGCCGCGTCTGGGCGGCCGCGGAAAAGGCATCAGCGTGTATTTCCGCGATCCCGACGGCAACCTGCTCGAATTTATCAGCTACCCGCCGTCGCCTTAGCGGAGATCGCTGGCCGCGGAGGTGCTTATTATTCCGTATCTCCTCTTCGTGCTCGGACTTGTTCTCGTTGCGCTGCCGGGCATCGGCTGGTGGACGATCCTGTTTCCCGGCGATGGCGCGGAGCAACGCGTCGCATGGGGTAGCGTCCTCGCGATTGCGAGCGCGGTGTACGTCGCCCACCTGTGCTCCTTCGTTCATCTGAGCTGGTTCTACTGCGTATGGGCCGGGCTGTTGATGCTCAGCGCCGGCAGCGTCTTCTGGTCACGCGCTCGTAGCAGCGGCAGGCCTGGACCTCGAAGCGAGGTGACTTTCGGATCGTCGTCCAGCCCCGCCATCCTGCTCACCTTGCTACTTCTATTGGTGGTCGTGTTGCAGGGTGTGGTGGTGAGGCAATCCCCGGTTCCAAGCGGATGGGACCCGACCTTCCACTTGTTGCTGGCGAAAAAGATCGCGCTGACCGACCACCTCATTCGCGACTGGATGCCGTTCGATAACGCGGCACTGAACTATCCCACCGGCAGTCACTTCATCATCGTGCTATTCGCGTGGTTCTCCGGCTTATCGCTTCCACTCACCTTCCAAATGCTGATGGTAAGCTTCGGCGTTCTCGCGGCGCTCGCCATCTACGTCCTGGCCGCGGAATATTTCGCGTCGCGGACCATCGGCCTGTACGCCGCGATCGCGTATAGCCTTTGGGCATTTTGGGGAAGCGCGGACTACCTGCTGTGGGGAGGTCTACCCAACGAGCTGGGCATGCTGATCGGGCTCGAAATCCTGGGCCTCGTGATCCGCAACGGCGAGCGGAAGAGAACCATCGCGCTGCTTGGCCTGCTGTTCGCCGCGGTATGTATCACCCATCACCACGTCATGGTAACTCTGGGACTTATCTTGATCGTGCAGATGCTGATCTTCATGGCAATCCGCGATCCCGAGCGGCGCTATCTGACGATCTTTTTCGGGCTGTCTCTCGCCGGGATAGCCGCCTCGCTTTTCCTGGTACCCTACGCTCTCAAGGCTGCCTCGCTGTCCGATACCCGGGTCTTCCACATCCACGATGCGTTCGAGCCGATGACCATGGGACTAGTCTTGGTTCCTTTCGCGATAACCGGCGCGGCGCTCGATTATTGGCGCAAAGGCGCAAGCCCGCATGTGCTCCACTGGGTGTGTGCAACGCTGATTCTTCTGTATGTGCTGTTCGGGCCGGCCTCCTACTTCTATCACCTGCTCACCACGGGTGACGGCTATGTTGGTTTCACGCCGTCGCGGTTTCTTAGCGACCTAAGCTATTTTTTCAGCATCTTCGCAGGATACGCGTTATTCCGCTTCCAGAAGCGTTTTGGCTTGAGCGGCGCGGTTACTGTAACCATCGCGCTCCTGCTCGGCCTCACCAACATTCCCCAGTGGCAAGACTTGATGATCAGCGACGCGGACCCCGGCCGTTTCGCGACCTACCAATGGATCGCGAAGAATACGCGCCGCCAATAGCATCGTGGAAACGAAGGAGCCGTGGGCGTGCTACGCGACCTGGCGTCGGACTCTGCGCACCCCGATGCCGATCTCGGAACCGCGAGTGCCACCCCATATCAGCGACACTGCCGAACTCGAAGTTGGTGAATGGCCTGGCGCCGGCGGAACTCCGCGGCATCGAAGTGCTCGATATCTTCGCGCCGGGTCAGCGCCGCGAGGGGAAGCTCCTGTGGTCGAGTCCCGAGGGCTGGGCGGTCGCCCGAAAGAATTAAATTCTGTACAAGCTGGCGACCGTCTCGCCCGCGAGTTTCGCCGCGGCTGACGCCGGCATTTCGGCCAGCAAGCCCTTCAGCTCCTTCATGTACTCGCGACCGTGATCCTGATGCGGAAAGTCACTCGCCCAGAAGAAGCGATCCTCACCGATGAATTTACTCAGCCCCGCGAGCGCGCGCTCGTCAGGATCGGCGGAAATCCAGCATTGCGCGCGGATGTAGTGACTCGGTGTGTTCTTCAGCGGCGCGCGATTGATGGGGACCTCGTAGAGCGCATCCATCCTGTCCACCCAGTAGCCAATCCAGCCCGCGCCCGCTTCGAGCACCACCACTTTGAGTTGCGGAAATTTGTCGAATACGCCGAAGGAGAACAGCGTGGTGAACGCGATCTGCGCCCCATAGCACGCGGTCACCTGATGATACCAAATCGAGGTGCCCAAGCCGCTGAACCTCCGCGACGCCAGCGAGGTCGGCTCGAAGGTCGGATGGATTCCGTACGGAATATCGAGCTCCTGGAACTTCGCGAACAACGGATCGAAATCAGGATGGCCATGCGCCTTGCGCTGATGATTAAACGGCGCGACGAATGCGCCTTTGCATCCATCCTTGACCGCGCGCTCCAGCTCGGTGCACGCGGCGGGAACATCGCTCATCGAGAGGTGTGCGATGGGAATCAGGCGCCCGCCCGAGTCGCGGCAGAAATCCGCAATCCATCGATTGTAGGCGCGGCAGTAGGCGCTGCTGAGTTCGGGATCCTCGACCTCGGCCTCCCACAGCAGCCCGATGGTCGGGTATAGAATCGCCTTGTCGATGCCGTCCTGATCGAGTAGCTGCAACCGCTCCTTTGCATCCATCGAACCGAACGGCGCCGCGTTAGCGTAGGTGCGCTCGGCGGACGGCTTCATCTCCGCGGCCGTGCGGCCCATCGCGCCCATGGTGTGCAGCACGCCGGGGCGAATCATCTGCGACTGTTTGCCGTCGTACTCGAGGAACTCCATTTCGTTGGCATCGCGCTTAATCTTGATGCCGCGCCCGCGATATTTTTCCTCGAGGTATTTGTCCCATAGCTCGACCGGCTCGAGGATGTGGCCGTCGGCATCGATGATGAGCTGATTTCCTGGCATTTCCCGAATCCTACAGTTTGTAACAGTCGAGGACGTTCTGACCGACGATGGCGCGCCGCGACTCCGGTGACATCGGCTTCACCATCCGCTCCAGCGCGTCGAGGTATTTGCCGCCGTGATCCGGATGCGGGAAGTCGCTAGCCCAGAAGAAGCGGTCGCGGCCGACATAATCGATCACATAGGCGGTCGCCTGCTCATCGGGATCGCCGGAAATCCACACCTGCTTGCGCACGTACTCGCTAGGTTTCTTTTTCAGCGGCAGCGTGCCGCCGATCCAAGTCTCGTAACCCTCGTCCATGCGATCCATCCAGAAGCCCAGCCATGACGAGCCGGATTCGAGGATGACGACTTTGAGTTTCGGAAATTTGTCGAACACGCCGAACTGAAAAAAAGTCGAGAGCGGCTGCTGCAGAATCTGCGACGCCATCACGCCCAGCAGCGGCATCCGTTCCATCCCGTGAAAGCGCGCGCGATTGAGCCCCTTCGGCTCGAAGGTTGGATGAATCGCAAAAGGCACGTCGAGCTTTTCACACATCGCAAAAACCACATCGTGATCGGGATGACCGTGCGGCTTATGCGTGATGGTGAACGGCGCGACGAACGCCCCGCGGCATCCGTCCTTGACCGCGCGCTCCAGTTCCTGCGCGGCGGCTTGCGGATCGCCGAGCGAGAGATGCGCGATAGGAATCAGGCGGTCGCTGTAGGGCCGGCAGAAGTCGGCGATCCAGCGATTGTAAGCGCGGCAGTACGCCTGCGAGAGCTCGATGTCGTCGACTTCGGCTTCCCACAGGATTCCCAGCGTCGGATAGAGCACCGCCTTGGCGAGGTTTTCCTTGTCGAGCAGTTCGACGCGTTCTTTGGCGTCCATCGAACCGAACGGCGCGCATCCGACATAGGTCCGCTCGGCATCGGGCCGCAGTTGGTCCTGTTCCTTGCCCATCCCGCCGAGCGCGGCAAGGAACCCCGGCTGCGCCATCGCCGACAGCTTGCCGTCATATTGCAGGCATTCGAGGCCCTTCTCGTTCTTCACCACCTTGATGCTGCGCGGCTGATATTTGTCTTCGAGATATTTTTCCCAGAGGTCGGGCGGCTCGAGGATGTGTCCGTCAGCGTCGACAACAATATCTTTCGATGGCATCGTGCTTATCTCCATTTGGTCCTGACCGATCGTTTAGCGGACCGCTTGGCAGAGTGTCAAATAAAGGAGTTGACGATATGGCGATATCATCGAACAAGCAGCGGCTCGCGGGCAAGGTTGCGGTCGTCACAGGCGCCGGGCGAGGAATCGGGCGCGCTGAGGCGATGCTCCTCGCGCACGAGGGCGCCAAGGTGGTCGTCAACGATTTGGGCGGCGGTCCGATCGGCGGAGGCGCTGACGATCGGATTGCCGCGCAGGTAGTTCAGGAAATTCGCGCCGCTGGCGGCGAGGCGGTAGCAAATTACGACAATGTGGCGACGATGGAGGGCGGCGCGCGCATCATTCAAACCGCGCTCGATAGCTTCGGGCGGCTGGATCTGCTCATCAACAACGCCGGCATCGTCCGTCCGCGCATCATCTACAACATGAACGAAAGCGACTGGGATGATGTCATCGCGGTGCATATGAAGGGCACCTTCTCGACCACGCGCGCCGCCGCGATGATTTTTCGCGAGCAGAAAAGCGGCGTCATCGTAAACACGGCGTCCGAGTCGGGCCTCGGCCACCTGGGGCAGTCGAGCTACTCGGCGGCGAAGGAGGGTATCGTCGGTTTCACCCGCACGATTGCGCGCGATCTCGGACGCTTCAACGTCCGATGCAACGCGATTCGGCCTCGTGCGGCGACGCGACTTTTCGATGAGGAGGCGCTGAAGGCGATGGAGCGCACTCGAGCGATGCTCGGCGAGCGAGGCACTCCGGTTGCCATGCCGAATCCGATGGACAACAAGCCCGAGCAGGTGGCCGCGTTGGTGGTGTGGCTCTGCAGCGAGGCCGCGGCGAACGTGAATGGACGGACATTCGTCGTCGGCGGTGAGATGATCGGAATCTATCCCGAGCCGGAGCCAATTCGCACGATGATTCGCGAAGGCGGATGGGATCTTGACGCGCTCGATCGCGTCGCACCGACGCAGCTTACCTCGGACGTGCGCAACGAATTTCTCCCGCGCAGTTAAGCGCCGCAAGTTTGCGCATTCGACGCGGTTTGAGTAGCTATCGATCGATCAGGAGGTTACGCCATGACACCAGCACAACAAAAAGAACGCGCCGTCGAATTCCTCGCGATGCTTGAAAATCCGGACCCCGCCAAACTCGAAGCGCTCGTCGCCGACAACTTTGAGTGGCGCGTGATGACGCGCATGCCGGGCTTCGCGCCGGTCAAGGGCAAGGACGCCCTCAAAGGCTTCGCGAAGGGCCTTAAGACCATGATGCCGAACGGCCTCAACATGAAATGGGGTACCGTGTTCAGCGAAGGCAACAACGTCTCGGTGCAATGCGAATCGAACACCACGGCCGCCAACGGCCGCAAGTATTCGAACCTCTATCATTTCTATGTCAGCTTCGCGGGCGACAAGATCGCGCAGGTGCTCGAGTATCGCGACACCAATCACGCGCGTGAGGTCTTCGTCGCTCCCTGATTTCTCAAACCCTGATTTTTCAAAGATGACCCGGTCGGCCGCATTCAGCCGCCGACCGGCTCGTCATCCTAAGGTCTAGGACGAGGGATCCTCGCCGCCGGGCGGGCGGTTGCGCATCAGGATGACGCCGAGGATTACCCCACCGATGAGCGCGAACGGCATCAGGCTCAACAACATCGTGCTCGCGTAGTAAGCCGAAATGGTGCGCGCGTCCGAGGCGCCGAAGCACGCGGGACAAGCCGCCGCGATCGAGGGCAGCATCGGCGCCGCGAAGGTGAGGAGAATCGAGGCGCGGGTCTTCATCGGCCCAGACCAAGCGCATGACGATAGACGATGTCCGGAATCAGCGTCAGCGCCATCCCAAGGAACAGCAACGCCGGTACGAGGACGGTCAAATAGAGGATCAGGTGTTCGTGTTTCAGATGCATATAGTTGCGCAGCACGAGCCCAGCCTTGATCGCGGCGATTGAGAAGATCGTTATCACCGCGGCGGTGCGTGGAATCGGCAGCACGAATATCATCAGACCGGCGATCAGCAGGAACACCAGCCACGCCCAGATCATCATGTAGAGATTGGACTCGGCTCGGGTGTCGATTGCTCCAACAGTTGTCTCACTCATCTTACTTTCTCCCCAAATCGATCAGGTCAGGTACAGCAACGGGAACAGGAAGATCCACACCACATCGACGAAGTGCCAATAGAGGCCGCCGTACTCGATGCGCCGCTGCAGGAACTCCCAGGTATTGTCGCGCCCGGTCGCGATAAACAGCATCAGGTTGATGACGATGCCGGCCAGCATGTGCAGCGCATGCAGCCCCGTCATGCCGAAATAGAAGGACCAGAACATTCCCGACGAGGGAAAGAATCCCTCGCTGAATTCGCCGCGATATTCGAGTCCTTTCACGCAGAGAAAAATACAGCCGAGCAGGATGGTGAACAGGAGGAACATCCGGGTGCGTCGACGATCATTCGCGCGCGCCGATGCCAGCGCCATGATCATCGTCATACTCGAAGTCACCAGCACCAAAGTGTTGAAGGCTCCGAAGCGCCATTTGACGTGCTCCGCGTCGGCGGCGAATCCGCCGTGCGCGAACTGGAACAGCACGAAGGCGGTGATCAGCCCGCCGAAGACCAGGATTTCCGACGCGAGGAACCACCAGATCGCCATCCTGCCGATGGGGATCTCGCGAAGATGGTCGGTCTCGACCACGAGTGGAATGCTTTCAACCCCTGCGCTCATCCGTTTCTATCCTTTCCTCTTTTCTCGCGTGGCTTCAGCGGGCGGCAGTTGCCGCGGCGATCGGCATCGGTTGATCCTGCGGCAGCCAATCCTCGGTCATCTCAGGAACGCTATATTCGTATGGGTCACGGTAGACGCGTGGCGGCACCGGGAAATTCGGATGCGGCGGCGGCGAGGCGAGCGTCCACTCCAGTGTGTTCGCATGCCACGGATTTTTCTCCGCCACTTTGCCGCGCACCATCGAATGGAACAGGTTGATGATGAAAGGAACCTGCGCGATGAAAAGTCCAATCGCGCAAACCGTCGCCAGCACATGCAGCGGTTGCAGCGGCTTCAGCATCTCGTAGGACGAAAGCTCATAGATGCGTCGCGGATGGCCGCCCAATCCGACCAGGAACAGCGGAATGAAGATTCCATTGAACGCGAAGAACGAAATCCAGAAATGAACCTTGCCCCAGAACTCGTTCATCATGCGGCCGAACATCTTGGGGAACCAGAAGTACAACCCCGCGATGCCGCCGAAGAAGGTCACCGGGAACATCGTGTAGTGGAAATGCGCTACGACGAAATAAGTCCCGTGCATGTAGATGTCCGAAGCCGAGGAGCCGAGGAAGATTCCGGTGACCCCGCCAATTATGAACGTCAGCAATCCGCCCAGCGCGAACAGCATCGCCGCCGTGAAGCGAATCGAGGCGCGCCACAAGCTCGCAATCATCGCGAAGACCATTATCGCAAACGGCACCGAGATCATGATGGTGGTGATGCTGAAAGGCGTCGCCAGCCGCGGATCCATCCCGGAGACGAACATGTGATGAGCCCACACTACGAAGCTCAACAGGCCGGCTGCGATGGTCGAGTAAACCATCATCTTGTAACCGAAGATCGGCTTGCGCGCGAAGACCGGCATGACCTCGAGCATGATGCCGAAACCGGGGAGCGCGACTACGTAAACCTCCGGATGCCCGAAGAACCAGAACAGATGCTCCCACATCAGCGGGTCGCCGCCCTTGTCCGGCCGGAAGAATCCAGTGCCGAGCCTGCGATCGAGCAGCAGCATGATGGCCGCCGCGATGAGCGGTCCGACTGAAAGCAGAAAGACCAGGGCGGCCGTGATTTCCATCCATACGAACAACGGCAAGCGCATCAGCGACATGCCGGGTGCCCGCATGTTGAACACCGTGGTGAGGAAGTTCACCCCGCCCATCAGGAACGATGCGAACTCGAGCGCCGTTGCGAGGATCCACAGGTCCTGGCCGAGATAGACGCCGGTGTAGAGCGGATTGTCGGACAGCGGCGTGTATGCCGTCCATCCTGAGGCAGCCGGACCCTCCGGCGCGAACATCGAGGCGACCAGCACCAGCGACGCGAGGAGCTGGGTCCAGAACGACATCGCGTTGAGGCGCGGAAATGCCATGTCATCGGCGCCGACCATGATTGGAATCAGGTAGTTGCCGAAGCCGCCGAGCAGGAACGGCATCGCCACGAAGAACACCATCACGGTGCCATGCATGGTCATCGTGGCGTTGTACTGGTCGGGACCGATGGGACCCCATCCGGGAATCGAAGTCTCCGGCCATGCGAGCTGCCATCTGATGATGTATGCGGAAAACCCGCCGATGATCGCCATCAGCGCGGACAGCGTCATGTACTGCTTTCCGATGACCTTGTGGTCGGTCGAAAAGATGTAGCGCCGCACGAATCCAAGTTTATGCTCGTGTTGCGTGAGAAGCTTTCATTGCGACGTTCATTCGATCTCCCTTTCCCCTACTGACCCGCACTCGCGGTGTTAGTCGCATGAAGAACGTTGTCGTTCAGCCACTTTGCGTAATCCGCGTCACTTTGGACGACGACCGTCCCGTGCATCGAGTAGTGACCGAAGCCGCATAACTCGGAGCACATGATCTCGTAGGTCCCGGGCTTGGTAGCCTCGAACCAGGCGGGTATCGCGCGGCCGGGTACCACATCCTGTTTCAGCCTCAGATTGGGCACCCACAAGCTGTGGATGACATCCTCGGAATTGAGCGACAGACGGATGACCTTTCCGACCGGCACGTGGAGCTCGTTTTCGATCATCACGTCATCGGGGGTGCCGAGCTTGCCGTCCGGACCCGCGTAGGTGAATTCCCAGTTGAACTGCTTGGCGGTGACTTTGACTTCCACCGCGCCTTGCGGGCGGTAGTTCTTTTCGAGGTCCCACGCACGGCCGCCAGCCGAATCGATCCCGAGGTCAAGCCCGAGGATCACCAACGCCGGCACCAATATCCACGCCATTTCGCGTGGCGTATCACCACGATTGTAATGCGCCTGCCGAGGACCCTTGCGTCGCGAGGAGATCGCGAAATAGATCAGCAGCCCTTCACTGAGGATGAAAAAAAATCCCACGATGTAGAGAATCAGATAGATGACCGAATCGATTTGCCCGCCAAAGGTCGAAACATTTGGCGGCATCCAGGCTGACAGCATCGTTACCTCTGCCCTGATGGGCGTCCGCGAGAATCACTTTCGATATCGAAGGCGAAAGCAGTCAGCGTGCCAAAATAATCCGCACGCAGACTCGATATTTTTCGCGTTTTGGGCTCTCAGGATGGTTCCGATCGCGCCAAGCCTGTGGCGAAGCGCGCCACGATTTATGGCCACAACAAACTGGATTTATTGGGTAGACTATTCCGCCGAAGATCCCGCCAACCAACCGGTTGGTAGATTATTCCCGCGGAGCGCAACGATGACTTCGTTGGGAGAGAGAATCTTCGCGGGCAGAGCCAGGGAGAGGCCTGTTGCCTCAACCGTAATGACTCGATTCGGTACACACTGCAGCGAATCGCATCACGCTTATCGCGCCATTCGCCAAACCGGATCGTGGTCACCACGCTCGGATTTCGCGATGTAGTGAGTCATCTTTTTGTAAATCCCCATCACGATCCGCCAGTAGTTGGAGCCCGTGGCGTGGGGATACTCATTGGCCGCAATGTCTTTGGCGCTTTCCCAGGCTGCTTCATCTTCGAGGCTATGAACTACGTTGACAGGCATGATGCTCTCCTCTCGGATTCCAACTCTTCGGGGACGATGGAAACGCAAGAGGCACGCCAACTGCATACCCGGCTGTGGCGATGCAAAAAATACTTACCATTACCGAAGTGGCTGAGCGTCTAGGTATGCATCCGGTCACGGTCTATCGTCTGGTCAAGGAATCAAGGTTGCCGGTCTTTCGCATCGGCAGAATGTTGCGTTTCGATGCAGACGAGCTCGAAAGATGGATCGAGGGCAGTAACCTGCTGTCACGACGCCGGCGCCGACGCGCTCATACCAACGGCGAAGACCTCGAGCGGTCGGTCTAAGCCCTAACACGCGAAGGAGGCGCCACTCGCTGCCGAGCCGCACCTCCTTCGCGCTATCAGCATTGGTTCGCTTGAACTAGGCGTGCGCGTCGTGCGCCCCGAGCCACAGCTTCTTCAGGTCCTTGGGCAACTGGCTGAAAATGTCCCAGGCCTCGCCCTCGATGCCGCTGGGGCTGCCGAGCGCTTCCTGCAACGTCGCGAAGACCGCGCGCACCCCGCGTGAAGCGACATTCAGATCGGCGAGGCTGGCGTAGTAACGCACGCGGGCGACGAACTCGGTTTCATGGGTTTTGCGCACGCCGCGATCGATGCGCTCGTTCTCCAGCCATAGCACCTGCAGATCGATCGGCAACTGGCTGGCCACATCGAAGGCTTCCTTCGGGGTGATTCTCTCGCGCAGCTCCTGGAAGACCGCATAGGTGATCGCACCCGCGCCTTCCACATCGGTTCCCGCCCGCTGCGCGACCCGCGTGATAAATTCCCTATCGTTCATTTTCCCGTCCTCGCGTGTTTGATGGCAGTCAGCTTGATACGCGCCAGCAGGGTGCCGTCTTCGTCATCCCATGAAAGCCGAGGCTTGCCGCCGAAGGCCTTCGCGACCTCGCGCGCGATCCGATGCGCCAGCTTCTGCGAGGTCGTCAGCACTTCGAGCTCGTTGCCGTTCCAGGTGCTGGAGAGAACCTTGCGCTCGGGCTGGGTATAGCCGGCGCGGCTCTCCACGTTGTTGATCCTTCGCGCGACGTCATCGGGAGTGGCCGCGGCGCGTTCGGAGAGCTCGATGAGGATGCGACCGTGATACTCGCCCGCCTCGGCCTGCGCGCATCCGGGGCAATGAACCCAGGTGGCTTTCTTCTCCAGCTCCTCCGTTAAACGGCGGCCACGCCGCCAGGTCTTGGCCGAGTAAACCGCGCCACATCGATCGCAGATCGAAGGATCCTTAAATTCGGCGCGTCGAGTGACCGGAGGACTCTTGTCCGAGCGAGAGCCGCGACGATCTTTGCTTCGCACGAGTCCCTTTCCACCAACATTTCGATTCAATCCAGTTTTCATATCCACCCTCGCGAAACCTGGCTACTCGTCCGCGAAGGTCTGCGCCGCGGCTTCAACCTTCAGAAACGCCTTCAATACATCGGTCGTTGTAATCATGCCGGCCAGCTTGCCGTCTTCAACTACCGGCAGGCCGCCAATCTTATGCTCGATCATCAGCCGCGCGGCGTCCTCGACGCTCATTCTCGGAGTTACTGTTTTCGGGTCAGCGGTCATCGCCGCGGTGACCTTGGTCAATTCGAGATATCCGGTGTGCGCGCGAACGTCGCGATCGGAAACGATGCCGACCAGCTTACCGTCGTCGACCACCGGAACGCGTCGAAAGCCACCATTCTTCATTAAGTCGGCGGCGGTCTGCAGCGTGTCGTGCGAAGAAACCGTTGCCGCGCCGTAAGTCATTAGTCTGCCGATGAGCATCGTTCGTCACCTCGCCTGGATAGCAGTTGCAAGCCTCCTGCCATGGGTTGATATCCCGCGTTGACAGTCGAAAAAGCCACCAAACTGTTTGCAGAGGCGATCCTGGTTACGATTCGTGCCATCGATAATGGCGCGTTGTTTCCGATCGCTACACCATCGCGAGCGAAGCGGTTCGGAGATCCACCAAATTTCGCCAATCCCAACTGGCATGGCAATCGCTAACCCGATGTTTTCCCGCAATCGCGGCAGGAGAAATCTGATGACCTATCCATTCAAGAAAATCCTTTGCCCGGTCGACTTCGACACCAACTCCATCGCCGCACTCGACGCCGCCGCCGAAATGGCGCGCCAGAACGACGGCGCCCTCGAAGTCCTCCATGTGATACCAATCATGGTTGAACCCGGCACCACATCGTTTTACGTCGACCTCTACACTCCGGAAGAAGAGGCTTCGAAGGCGAAGCTGACGGAACTCGCTAAAACCCATCTCTCAGATGTGAAGTACACGCTGCGCACTGCGATCGGGCAGCCGGCGGCCGCGATCCTTCATGCCCAGAAAACCCTCGACGCCGATGTCATCGTGATGAGCACCCACGGGCGCCGCGGCCTCTCGCATCTATTCATGGGCAGTGTCGCCGAACGCATCGTGCGCGAGGCTACCTGCCCGGTGCTGACGATTCGCCCTACGCATACGGCTGAACAGCCTGAGACGGCGCAAGCCTGACCACGCGTTATCAACGAGTGCATTCCGC
This sequence comes from uncultured delta proteobacterium, assembly GCA_963761255.1. GTDB lineage: Bacteria > Desulfobacterota > Binatia > Binatales > Binataceae > DATGKG01. Next base: position 476,851 of record CAVXGH010000002.1, on the reverse strand, counting down.
CGGCTTGCTAACGAAGCATCCGGCATGATTTTACTGTCGCCATGACAAATGACCGATCCTTTTCGATGCGCCGGCTCATTGCCGGCGGCGTGTGTTCGTTGCTGATGTCATTGGGAATCTGCGCGCTGCTCGCTTCATCGGCATCGGCGCAGATCTCCCAACCTTCGACGGCGAAAAAGGATTTTGTCCTCCATTGCGCCGATTGCCATGGCGTCGATGGTACGGGCAACGGACCCGCGACCGAGGTGATTCCGGGATTCAAACCAGCCAACCTGACGATGCTTACCAAAGACAATGGCGGTAAATTTCCCCGCCAGGAAGTTTACGACGTGATTGACGGCCGCAAGCGCATGTCCGGTCACTTCGATCCGGACACCGACATGCCGCTATGGGGCCTGACCTTCCAGCCCGAGGGTCGCGAGTTCAGCAAAGAAGCCGAGGAAAAGGTGAAGGCGCGCATCGCTGGCCTGGTCGACTACATCGAGGGTATCCAGCAGAAGTAGCGCGGCCTGCCCCTACATCATCAATTCGCGGCGCCAATCGCGCCAACGATCCGGCGTTGCTGCCACGATCCGATGCAATTTCTCGCGCCATTCGAGCAGTCAAGAGCGCATCCCGCATGGCACATTCTGTGCGATTCCCGTTAGTCCGAATCGTCAAGGATACGGCCCGCGAAGGAGACTGCTTATGTCACATCCTTTTCAAAAAGTGCTCTGCGCGGTGGATTTCGGTGCCAGCGCCAAGTTGACCATCGCGACGGCGCGCCAGATCGCCGAGGCGAATCAAGGCACCGTCATCCTGTTTCACGTGGTGCCGATGGCGGTGGAAGCGATGGGGCAGCCACTGATGGTCGAGCCGCTGGCCGGCGCCGAGGAAGACGCGCGCAGGCATCTTAACCGCATCGCGAGTGAGGAGCTTACTCATTCATACGAGATCGTGGTGGTGACCGGCGATCCCGCCCCCGCGATTATCGAGGCGGCCGGGCAACAAGGCGCGGATCTTATCGTGATGGCGACCCATGGCCGCACCGGCCTGAGCCATTTTTTCCTCGGTAGCGTGGCGGAGCGCGTGGTGCGCGAATCCTCGGTTCCGGTGATGACGGTGCGCGCGCCCGCGGAAAAACATCGCTTGCTTTCGCCGTCTGTCCTGCTTGGATAAATGGAGGATCTCACGAATGGCTGACCTACACGGATATCTAATCAAGAAGAATTCCGACACTGGAAAGTGGGAAATTTTCTGGAAAGAAAAAAAGGTCGCGGCGGATTTCGCTCGCGAAGTTGACGCCGAGGAATGGATCGAAGACCAGGTTCCTCTGTATCGCACCAGCTAGCCTTCAGTCACACAGACGGCTATTGCTGGCCCATTCGACGCGATGAGGCAATCGGGAGGGAACGCGCAATCGCGCTGTCGTTGCGGGGATTCGCGAACACCCCTACGAAGAACCACTTACCTTCGAGTGAATGCTGCGTCCGATGTAGTGGATGACATTACATCGGAGGTAAAGCCTCGCCGACTTTCGCCTCTTGCTCGAGAGGCGATATCTCGTTTCGCGCTCGCTTTATGCCTTGACGGCGTGTTAGTTAGGCATCGCATAGCGGCGGGATACTCTTACCTGCCGCGGGGTCCTTACACATGCAGGGAGGGAATGAAATGCGGAATCCCATTCTAAAAGCCTTTAGTTTGGCGATTGCGATCTCTCTGACATCTATCGCGGCTTCAGCCAATGCCGGATCGCTGCGGCAAGGGTCCACCGGTTCGAGTGGCGCGATTACGGGTTCACTGCCCGGTCAGGTTCTGTGGACCTATTTCCAGGTTGTAAATGCGGGTTCTGAGGCACTTGCCCAGCTTTGTCCTCCAAACACCGGCGGCGGAGGATTTGAGGACGCCCTGTGCAACAACGCGGGTATCGGCGACAACATCCTTCGCCTCGTTAATCCGAATGGCGCGGCGAACGCCAATCTGGCAGGCGCCAAGCCGCAAACCGTGTGCGCCATGATTTACGTTTTTGACGATGACGAAGAGATGGGAGAGTGCTGCGGGTGTCCTCTCAGCTCCGCCGGGATGGCGACCTTGTCGGTTGTACACAATCTGACTGCGGACTGGGGTCTTCCACTGTCCGAGATTGGCGCCGCCGAAACTAATGATAATGCCCTGGGCTCAATTGCCATCGTAGCGACGGCGCCGAACACAACGGCATGCCTTGGTGGCGGCGGTGGCGCAGGATGCAACCTGGGATGCGACCCAACCAACGTTCCCGGCTATAGCGTGACGACCACCAGCAACCTGCTCGGCAGTATTACGCATAATCAGGCAGTGGTGCAGCCGATTACTTCGGTGGCCTTCACCGTGCGCTTCGGAATCACCGAAGTCGCGCTATCCGATGACGCCGGCGGCGACCCGACCAACCTGACCTATCTACAGACCCAGTGCGGCGCGCTGATCGGCAACGGCACCGGGGGCGGAATCTGCAACTGCCCGACGGAATAAGGATCGTCGGGTAAGCGATCTTCCCACCTCGAGAGGGTCGGGGACCCAGTTCGCGCCTGCCGATATTAGACACGAGTGGGAGCGCGCTCCCACCCTGCCCCTTCAAAGTGACCGGAACGGTATTACGCTCAGGCTTCGCGGTCGCCGGCCTGGCGGATCGCGTTCAAAATGAACAGAAAATGGCGCGGCTGCGAGACGTTCTCCAACATCGAAACCTGCTTGAGCACCTTGAGCTCGGCTTTCGTCACGTTGTGACGGCGCAGGACCGCGCGATTGGAGGTGAACGTCGCCCATGCGTCGGGGCGTTTCTTCGCCGAGCCATCGTCCTCATCCATCAGATACTTGGCGTCCGGATGCGACAGGATCAACAGCTCCTTGCGGTTAAGTCCCAACCCGTCGGCGAGCCGCCTCAATAGAGCGAGCGACGGATTGCGATGGCCATTTTCGATGTACGCGATGTGGCTCGCTTTTACGCCGACAATCTCGGCCAGCCCCCGCTGCGTCAGGCGCAGCGCATCACGTCCTTCCTTGATTACCGACCCTAGCGTCTTTTTATTCATATGCCGTATTCAGAGAGTAGTGTGATCCGGAGTTTAGCGGCGTGAATTATACCGCCCAGGTAATAGAGGTTTTCCTTGGGCGAAAAGCGACTTTGAAAATCGAGGCCCATCACCTTACGCACATGTGGGCGAACCTTCGCAACCAGTCGATCCGGGTCAATGATCAGGGCCTGGAGCTCAGCGCCAAACAGCCGCTCGGCGACCGGATGTGGATAACCTGCGAGGACCCGGACCACATCTGCAGCAACTTCTTTTGGATCGGCCAGGTCATCGCGATAGTGCGCCCCAAATGACAAACTGATGGGCTGATGGCGCATTCCCCAGATCCGATTAGTCAGATGATGCCCAACTTCATGCCAGAAGGATGCTGCCATCACCACCGGATGTGTCGCGGTATTGACCCAGATTAACGGACGCTTCAGGACCTGGGCCTCATTGACGTAAAAGCCGCGCAGGCCGGCCGCATCGGAGCCGCCGAAGGCATGGGCCTGTAAGGTTACCCCAAGGTCGGCGGCTTGCCGGGCCAGGCGATCAACCTGGGTCACGCTGTAAACCTCGCGATTGAGCGTGGGCAAGGTGTTCCGCATCTCCTTAAGCATCTGCCTAAGTTGCGCGCGGTCGAAGTGCCTGCGCACTCCGGCGGCGTAGTCGAGTGAGGCGACCTGAGCAATGTAATCCTCGGCGTCGCGTAGGCTCGGCGTTTTGCCGCGCTGACGCGCCAGCTTGAGGATGTCCGCGATCGCCCCGTTGAGCGCCCCCGTGCTCTGCCTATCGGGCATGCTGCGTAATTCCCCCAGACGGGGGCGATAATATCGTCGCGACAACAGGTTAGCAAGGGTTTAAGCAGAGAGCGGTTTTGCCACTTCAAGCCCGTTTGCGGCCCGCCAAGAGCAGCTTCCCGGTGTCCTGCGCCACCATGCGGCTCATTCGGAAGCATCCGCACATTGTGAATTTTTAAGACTGCCGATCTCCACTTTCGAGGCGGTAAGGCGAGTCCGGCTCATCATTTTGGCCTGCCCTTCCTGTTTGTGAACGATCAATCCACAGGCTGACTGCTTTTCCACTGGCATTATGTGGCTCAAACCAAGCAGAATCCGTGGGGTCAATCGCACAACTAGTCTAGGTCACCTGCGAGTGCGTTTTTCATGACAGGTTGTAGCGCGCCCACACCGGGAAGGAAGTGCGCGCACGGGTGCGCGGCTTGTTTGTCCCTTTCGTATCGGCATTTTTCGCGTTGCTTGTCGCTTTCGCGGCACGCTGGGACGCTCGCGACAGCCCCGCGGCGCCCGCAGAGGCGGGGGCCGGCGAAAGTCTCATCAGGGCGCCTCCGCGACCCGGAAACCAGACCATTAGTCAAGCGCATAACACGAACGTAATCGATGCCGGGGGAAGACCAGGCATCTGGGGAAGTTTTAAATGGAACTACGTCAATTGGTTAGCGATCACGAACGACAGATTTTCGCGCAACGCCTGACCGAGGCCCGCGCCACCTGCGGATTCGGTTTTCGCGAGACGTCACGCTCGGTAATCGGCAAGGCCCACATCCAGTTCGGCAATCTATACGCGCTGTTCGAAGATGAAGGCGCGCCCGCGGAACAGATGGTGGGCGGTTTCATCACCCACGACCTCGGGACTTTTCCGCAAAGCCATCCCAAGCCCGACGTGAGCCATCTCCCGCCGCGCAGCGTGCTCGAAGGCGGGGAATTGTGGTCGCTGTCGCGCGGCACCGGCCGTATAGCGCATCACGTGGCGGCCGCGGTCGCGGGCTTGCTGCAAGCCAAGGCGATCATCGTCTATCCGATCATCGACCCGGTGGACCTCACCACGCCGCATCTGCAGCTCGGGTTCGTGCCCGCCTCCGAACGGATCAAATGGCCATTCATCGAGACGACCGATGGCCGCGACATCTGGATTCAGCCCTTGCTGCTGGAGGGTGAACGGCTCGACCAGTACATCCGCGCGGGATTCGATTTCCTCTTCCATGCCAATGCGGGGGTGCGTCCGATGCTGCGCTTCGACCGCGCGGTCGGGAGTGAGGGACCGCGGCATGAAGCGAGGCCGCAGCCGATACGGCCGGTGAACGGAGCCGTCACCGAGGAGCGCAACGGTGCCGGCGCGCATTGACGGGGGTATCCACTCACGTGGCGCCCAGCGAAAATACGGAGCGGCAATTCCGCTCATCGATTCCCACGATTTGTGGGTTGGGAGACTTGAGCAATGAATATCGACCGAGGTGAAACGCGCCGCGAGGACCGGACCGGCTTCGACGTCGGTGCTCGGCGCGAGGCGCTCTACCGAAGCATTCCGAGATGGCGCGAACTGATCGCCGCAGTGCGCGCCGGCGAGGCCGAGTTTGTCGATACGCTGGCGGCGACGGGTTTGCTGCAGAAGTACGGCAAGGTGACCAGCACGGTCCACGACTATGGCGATATCGAGGGGCACGCTTTCATCCTCGGGATCGTGTCGGAGGATCGATGGGATGAGGTGCAGACCAAGTCGTATCTCACATACGCCTCGCATTGGATCGATGATTTCCTCGATTGCCCAGAGCGCGTCGGCGATCCTGCGCAGTTGATGGAAGATCGCCACGACATACGCCTTGCGTTGGCGAACATGGGCCCGGTCGGGCAGGTCGGATTTGCGATGGCGAACCGAGTGGCGCACCCGGAAGCGATTCATAAGACGCTGCATCGGATGTTGTACGGCGGGCTGGTGCAACGCTCGACGGACTATGCGGAGCGGCAGGCGCTGGTGATGGAATATCACGAGGTCGCGACGCGCGGCGTCGACTCGGCCATCGTGAGGGAAATCCGCACCATCCAGCCCGAGGCATATTGGGCAAGCAACAAGAGCGTGCTGGAAATCTCCAACGCAGCGGAAAAGGAGCTCGACTTCACCGCCTCGGAGCTATGGAACCTGGTGTATGCGGCGGCGCTCTACTACCAGGATGCGGACCAGGAGAGCGCGCTCGGCGAGTTGAACTTCGAGGCGCATGAGATGCCGCGGCTGTCCGAGATGGCGAGGATGATTCGCATCGGAGGAAGGCACTTGGCGCGCATTTATCCACCGAATAGCCCGCAAATGCGTCAACTGGAGTTCGTAGCGTTATCGTTCCAGAACCTGCCGAGCGAGGTCGTGGACGAGTATCGGATGCTATGCGAGGGCCATAGCGAAGCGGCGCGAATGGGAGCAGGAGGAGGTAGATAGAACGTCGAAGGCGCGGCTGCATAAGGCATGCGGCCGCGCCGACAACATGAATCATCAAAAGCAAAAAGAAATGCTTAAACCGAGTTGGCGGAGCGGCCCGGTCGGTTGCCGACACTGTATCCGGTAGCGCATCGAGTTGTTTCCATCGGGAACAAAACTGAGCCGTCGGGATGTCTCATCGACGCTACAAAGGCACGGTATTGCGGAAAAAGTCGTGGATTTGTAAAAGTTACTTGTCATGGCATGCGGTGTGCTCTAGGGTTCCGCATTAGCATCCGCGCACAAGGGGGAACCGCGCAATGGCAAGCATACAGTCAACTTCTGTAGAGGTATCGGAGCATTCTGCCTCGGACTTCGTCGATGGCCGGATCTATCGTGATGTCGAGGAGATGAGGCAAATCAACGCGGCAGCCGCAGCCAAGGGATATCTGCTGGTTTGCGATCGATGCAAGAATCTCTCGGAGCCGATCGTCGCGGTCGTCGCGGTCGCCAACAGTGGCGATGCGTTCGGGTTCTGTGGCGACTGCTATCGCAAGATCTCCGAGGATTTCCTGGGTCACGTCGTCTGATTCGATCCGTTAACGTTCCACTAACCGGCATCTCAACGGCCGTTCCTCATCGAGGAGCGGCCGTTCTTTCATTTTGCGGGCCGATGCAGGATGCGATGCCGCATTAATTGGCATCGGCTGATACCGTACGCATCCGCCACCCGTAGGAAATCACAGTTTTATTAGACTTTTCCCCTCAAGCCTCGTTATCGCCGTTGGCACAACGAGTGCTCTGACCTCTCTCCGCAGTCTTTTTGGACTTAACAAAGGAAGGACCCGGATGAGGAGCATGAGGCTGGCTGCGAGAAGTATCGAGGATACGCGGCGTAGAAACCCTCCCGTAGTGCGCGAGGAAGCATCGGATCCGATGACGCCGCAGCAGTATTACGACATGATTTCGCGCCGTGGGCATCACGATGGTGAGACGCGGCTGCTGTTTGCCGTACTCGAGGACGCGATCCGATGTTACGCGATTGCGAAGAATTCTCCCGCGCGTTCCCATCGTCGCGAGTTCGAGGAAGTGCAGGAGTGGGTCAACACCCGCGGTGACCACGATATCTTTTCCTTCGATGCGATCTGCTCGGTCTTCGCGATTGAGCCGGAGACGCTGCGGAATCAGTTGAACGCGATGCGGATTGGGAACTTCCCGACGCGCCGCTTGCGCTCGGTAGGACGCCGGACCGCGCTGACAATTCCCGACTAAGCGCGTCGCGAGCGGAGAACCGGCCAGCGGCGATGGCAGCGGTTTGAAATCTCGATCGCGAGGCGAGTTCCTGCCATTGTGCGGCGATGCGCCGAAGGTTTCCGTCGCTCCGATTCCTGATTTCGCTCCTCGGGATTTCTCTTTTCTGCGTCAGCTCGGAGGTCGTCTTCGCAGCCACGCCTGATGAGGGCTTCCATCGGCTCGTACATTCATTTATCGATAGCGACCTGCGCACCTACCCCGAGATGGCCACCGAAGAAGGTGACCATCGCTATGACAACCGCCTCACCGATATGGCGCGCGCCGCGATCGATGGTCGCGTTGTCGCCACCAAGAAATGGAAGCGTCAGTTCGAGGCCGCGTCTGCGGAGCACCTAGATGGCGCCGATGAAGCCGATCGCGAATGGCTGATTGCACAGCTCGACGGCCGCCTCCTCGATGACGAAGAACTCCGCGGCTACGAGCGCGCGCCGGATGACTATCTGCCGGTTGACGCGCTGCATTCGCTGATCAAGCGCAACTTCGCGCCGCTCGGAGTTCGGATGCGCTCGGCGACGGCGCGCGAAATCGCGGCGTTGCATAATCTCGCGGTCGCGCGCGTCAACCTGAAGCCGGCGCGCACTGCGAAGGTAACCGTCGAGATCACGCTCTCGCAGATGCCAGGCGTCATCGATTTCCTTCAGAAAGATCTCCTCGAAGCATTTGCCTCGATTCCTGATGGACGCGAGAAGAGCGCCTTCCTCAAAGCTAATGCGAAGCTCCTCGCGGCGGTGCGGGATTACGCCAAATGGCTGAAGAACGATTTCATGCTGCATGCGACCGGCAGCTATGCGATCGGCGCCACCGCTTACAAACGCATGCTCGCCGACCAGGAAATGGTTGACATCCCACTCGCCGATCTACTGAATGTAGGCCATGACGAAATGGCCCGGCTGCAAGCTGATTTCGACAAGACCGCGCACCTCATCGACCCGAATCACAATCCCGCCGAAGTCGCCGCGACGCTCAATCGCGAGCATCCAACCGCCGAGGAACTCATCCCGACCGTCACTGCGGGCCTCGCCGAGCTGCGCGACTACGTGGTCACGCATCATCTCGCGACGATTCCCGCCGAGGCCCCTCCCCCACTCGTCCGCGAGACTCCTCCCGCGATGCGCGCGACGACTTTCGCCTCGATGGACACGCCTGGGCCATTCGAGAAATCACCCGAGGCGTACTTTTACGTGACGTTACCGGATCCATCGTGGCCGGAGGGCCGCCGCGAGCAACTGCTGGAATTTTTCTCCGCGCCGCTCATCTCAGATACCTCGACGCACGAGGTCTATCCTGGCCACTACGTGCAGTTTCTCAACAATCGTCTCAACCCCGACCTGGTGCGCGCGATTTATTCCTCCGGTGCGAATGCCGAAGGATGGGCGCTCTACTGTGAGCAGATGATGCTCGATGAGGGCCTGCATCATGGCGACCCGAAGTATCGCCTCGCGCAACTGCAGATGGCGCTGATGCGCGCGTGCCGCTACCTGGTCGGGCTGCGGATGCATACCAAGGGAATGAGCGTCGAGGACGCCGAGAAGTACTTCGAGAACAACGCCTACCTGACGCCACATAATGCCGAGGTCGAAGCATTGCGCGGGACCGGGGATCCCGGTTACCTGCGCTACCAGCTCGGCAAGCTGATGATCCTCAAACTGCGCGAGGATGTCCGCAAGAAGCAAGGCGCGCAGTTCGACCTCGGCAAGTTCCACGATGCTTTCTTGCATCAGGGCGCAATGCCGATTCGTCTGATTCGTCGCGCGATGCTCGGGTCCGACGGCCCGCTGCTGTGATTAGTGTCCGGCCTTCACCATCGCTTCCGTCGTGAAGAACTCCCGATCTACCGCGCCCATGTTGATGTACCAGCACTCGCGCTCTGGGGCATCGGGGCTCGGCAGGTAACAGGTCGTCACCTGCCCGGTCTGCACGTCGATGCTCGATGACGCGAGGATGAACTCGCGCTCGAACGGATAGATCGCCACCTTCGCATCGGGCACCGGCCGGTCGCGATAGGTCGAACAGATAAACCTGCGTCTTCCACAGCTCGCCACGACGATCGTAGCTATCGACGTAAGGATTGAACCACAACTCCCCGTCGATATAGACGATGGTCTTCGATTGTAAAATCCCGGAGGTCTTGTCCGGCCGCGGGGTCACCTCGATGAGATACATATGCCGCATCTCCCAGTCTTCGTTGCACGCGGTGCTCTGCCCATCGGTCGGGCACGGATGCTCGGGCGAATTCTTCGCGTGCACGACCCCGAGCATGTTCCGCTCGCCGAGGAATTTGTAGTTGTACTCCTGCGGCTTGGCGGCAAATCCTCCCACGTGATCGGAGTCCCATGTCGTCAATCCTGGCGAGGAACTCAGGATGGTTTCGTTGACTCGGCGCACGCGCCGCGTGGTGTTGAGAAATGCCCACGCATCATCGCCGCGATTGGGGTCCCAGTAGCGATACCGAATGCCGCCACTGCCACGGCCTTCGGCGGGTGAAATCACCGGATAGGCACCCGCGCGGAACCAGATGTCGGTCTTCTTAAAGTCCGGATCAGCCGGCATAGGCTCGACCTCGGTGCGGCCGATTTCGTAATAGGCGCCAGCATGCCCGAGCTCCGCTTGATTTTCGAGCTTCTGGTCACCGCCCGGATTAAACTGCGTGACCTGGCATTCGAAGAAGCGCAAATCGGCATCGTCGGTCGCGATGGGACGAAAACTCGAATCCCACATAATCTTGGTCGCGACGTAAGGATCATTGGTGTCCAGCAATGGGAATGGTTGCCCCGCCACGTAGCCAAGCACCGTGCGATGGTCCTCCGAGAGGCGCACCTGCGAGGAATATTGCTCCGTCGCGACCTTGTATGGAGGCGGCCATTCGACCCGCTTGGGCGCGACGATTTCCATCCCCATGCCCCTCGTCACGGCATAGTAGGTTCCGGGGCTGACGAGATCCTTCACTGCCGCCGCGTTCTGGATGGAGATGTGATCGCCCGGTTTGACCTGCGCGCGCGAGGTCGCCGCAAATGAGAATACGACTGCCGCGCACACCAAGGTGCACGCCGCCAATGATTTGATCATTGAAACGAAGCCTCCCGAGAATAACCGCTACGTTCTAACAGCCATTAGGTAATGGCGCAACGCGGGTCTAACGGCGCAATTCGCGCCGATAGGTGAGAAAATTGCTGGTGACCCGCGCACCCAGGCTCTCCGCGCATCGCCGTGACGCCCAGTTATCATCGAGCACCAGCGTATAGCCCGCGTACTGCATCCCGTCGCGCGCCATCTCGAGGAACGATTTCGCCGCCATCGCGCGCGCGACGCCGCGGCCGCGCGCCTCATCGAGGACGCCGATGTTGATCAGCGCGCCGCGGGTGCCACCACCCTTGTCGGGCGGGAGTTTTACTCCGCGCTTCAGCGACGCGAGCGCTTCACTCAAGTCGGGCACGCAGAACACCGCGCCGACGACGCGGCGATCGATGGTCGCAAGCATTGAAAGATCGGAGACCGGGGTTTCCCATAGCGAGGTCAGCATCGGACGCACCTCCGCCTGCGTCACCGGGTTCCATCCCCAATGCTCCCGGAACGCGACGTTGGTGACGCCGGTCCACGCGTCGACCGCTGCGAGAAAGCCGAACTCGCGCCAACTGCGAAGCTGCACGCCCGCTCGCGCCGCCGCGTCGGTCATGCCGTGGTAGCGCGTGATGATCTCGGGCGTCAGGTGCGCGGTGTAATCGATCTGGCCGCGTTCAGTCTCGAACCCCGCATCTTTCAGATAGCGATGGTAGTAGGCAGGGTTGGCGCGCAGCAGAAAAGACGGAAATTCACCGTAGTTGTCGATCGCGTACGGATAGTCGAGGAACGCCGCGAAGCCGCTGCGCGCCGCATCCATCGCGCGCTCGCGCAGCCACCCCGAGGCCTCATCGAGCAGCCTCGACGCCGCAGCGTCTTCGTCGGGCATCGCCTCGAAGTGGATGAGCTGGCCGAGCTTTTCCTTCCAGTGTGCGTTGTAGCGATGATTGATGACGGCACTCACGCGCGCGACAATGCGGCCGTCGCGGCGCGCCACGAAGGGTTCGATCTCGAGAAACGGGCTGAGCGGGCTGCGATGCGAAAGCAGGTCGACCTCGTTGAGGATATCGGGCGGCCACCACGCCTTGCGCTCGGCATAGACCAGGAACGGCAAGCGCGCGAATTCCTCCATCGCGGCGCGGCTGCGAGGATTTTCGATATTGATCCGTCCGGCGCTCATTGATCGCGGGAACCTTCTCGCCCGTTACATCATTTACAGCTTTAGATGCGAAGCGTGCTACATCCTCGCCATTATGCGCCGAACGATACTGACCGCCCTCCTCGCGCTGACGATGCTTGCCGCGTCGCAAGCGGCGTGGGCGCAGATTCAGAGCGGCATTCTGCACGTGGGAGGCGCCCAGATCGACGTGAGCTTCGAGGCGGGCAATCTCAGCCTCTCACGCGGCGTGACGCTCGATTGGATTTCCGAATCGGCCTGCGCGGTCAGCGAATACTATGGCCACTTTCCGGTGCAGCATCTGCGAGTCATCGTGGTGCCGCTCGATCATGGCAAGGGCGTCGTTTTCGGTCGCACCTTCGTTCCCGGCCCTGTGCCGGTGATCCGCGCGATGATCGGGAGTGTTGCGACGGTCGCCGACCTGCACGAGGACTGGATCATGACGCATGAGATGGTGCATCTGGCGTTCCCCTCGGTGCCGGAACAGCATCACTGGATCGAAGAAGGCATCGCGACTTATGTCGAGCCCATCGCGCGCGCGCAAATCGGCGATCTCACCGCCGCGAAAGTCTGGCGCGATATGCTTGACGGCATGCCGCGCGGCCTTCCTGACACCGGTGATCGCGGCCTCGACCATACCCATACGTGGGGGCGAACTTACTGGGGCGGCGCGTTGTTCTGCATGCTCGCCGATGTGGAAATTCATCGGCGCACAAACAATCGCGAAGGCTTGCAGGATGCGCTGCGGGCAATCGCGAAGTCCGCCAGCATGCTCGATGACTGGCCGCTAGCGCGCGCGCTAAAAGTCGGCGATGATGCGACCGGCGTGCCGGTGCTGGCTCAGTTGTACGACAAAATGAAGGACGCGCCATACGATCCGAATCTTCCGCGGTTATGGAAAAGCCTCGGCGTAACCGTCGCGGGTGAGACGGTGACGTTCGATCCGAAAGCGCCCGAGGCATCCATCGTGACTTCGATAATGAAGCCGCGCGCCGGACGTTCTTCCTGCGCCAAGGAGCCCTAGACCATGGGTGGGATATTCCGCCGAACAGTAGCGTTCGCGTTGCGCCTGACCTGGCGGCTGCGATGGCTCGCGCCGCTGCTGATGCGGCTCTTCCTCGGCTACTTTTTCCTTGAAACCGGATGGGGCAAGGTGAACAACCTCGGCACCTTCACCCAGCGCTTCATGGAATGGGGAATTCCGTATCCGGCGTTCAACGCGGCGCTCTCCGCCTACACCGAATTCATCGGCGGCGTGCTTACGCTCGCGGGCCTGTTCATGCGCCCGGTCTCGATCGCGATGGTGATCAACATGGCAGTCGCGGTCATCAGCGTGAAGTTCAAGGACGTTCATACCCTCAGCGATTTCGCCGAGCTCGACGAGCCGCTCTACGCGCTGGGATTTTTCTGGCTGATGATGTGGGGCGCGGGCTCAGTCAGCGTGGATTATTTCCTCGAACGATTTCTACACCTGCGAGGATGGTCGGAGGCGAAGCCCGACGCGTCATGATCAGGGCAACTGGCGCACCAGGATGCCGTCGCGCAACCAGGTTTCGAGGCGCTGATTGATCGCAGCGGCCGCATCGCCTTCATCCACGTTGTTTGCGATGGCATCGCAGATCTCCGCGAAGGTCGTGCCTTCGGAAAGCATCGCCAGTTGAGCGCGCTCCGGCTCCTCGATCGCGCGATAGAACACGCGATTGCGAGTGCGCCACACCAGCATGGCTAAGTCTTCGCGTGCCGGCGAAGCGAGCTCCCTGCCCTGCTCCAACGCTGCGAGAATCGTCGCGACATTCCATTGCAGTTCGAGGATTTGATGAGCGGGATGCGATTTGAGTTGCAGCGCCGGCCACTCCTCCGGCGCGATCGCGCGCATCTCGTCCGCATCCAGCGGCGCGGCCTCGGCGGCATGAAAGACCTCGATCAATGCGCGCTCCAGCCGCGCGAGATTTTCGAGAAACGGAAATTCCTCGCGCAGCGGATGGTCGCCCAGAAAATCGGCGAGGTGATTGCCTGCGTACGAGATCGAGAAATGTGCGGGCGGATATTCGATCAGATAACCTGTGACTAGATTGTGAAACCGCTCGGGACCGAGCACGGCGCGCGTCGCGGGGAAATCCTCTTCGAGCACTTCGAGAATGCGATAGAAATACATGTTCGCATAAATGTCAACGCGCTCCTCCGCGCTCAGGCGATCATCACCGGCGATGACGCGCGCGAGGCCGCCATGTTCCAACGACTTCTCCTGCGCCAGCCCTTCCGCGACGCCCGAGGGCGCCGTAATCAGGCGGTAGAGCAGGCTCTCAACCCAACTGAGATCGGATGGCATCGCGAGGCGCCTCGGCGCCGACGCTTTGGTGAATCGCGCGCGCCCTGTTCGCGGTCTCCATCAGCACCTCGAACTCGGGAATGTTGTCGTCCCATTCAATCAGCGCGGAAACCGCGCCGAAGCGCCGGATCGCGTGCGCATAGAGATCCCACACCTCCTCGCGCACCGGATGGTCATGGGTATCGAGCAAGTAGGTGCCGTGATCGCTGTGTCCCGCGAGGTGAAACTGGATCACGCGTTCGACCGGGATCGCATCGATGTAGGTGCGCGCATCGAAGCGATGGTTGAAGGCGCTGACAAAGATGTTGTTGATGTCGAGCAGAATCCCGCAGTCAGCACGCTCGGCAATCTCCGCGAGAAACTGCCATTCGGTCAGCGTGGAATCGGTGAAGGCCATGTAGCTGGAAACATTTTCGATGAGAATCGGCCGTTCCAGGAAATCCTGCACCTGGCGAATCCGCGCGGCCACGTGCCGCACCGCCTCAGGCGTGTAAGGCAGCGGCAACAGGTCGTGCAAATTGCGCCCGCCCACTCCGGTCCAGCATAGATGATCCGATATCCACGCCGGCTCGACGCGACGCGCGAGCGCCTTCAACTCGCGCAGATAGTCGCGGCGAAGCGGATCGGTCGAGCCAATCGACATCGACACCCCATGCATCACCACCGGGTAGCGTTCACAAATCGCGTCGAGGACTTCGAGTGGACGTCCGCCGGCGATCATGAAGTTCTCCGAGAGAATCTCGAACCAATCGACTTGCGGATGAGACTCGATGATGTGGACGTAGTGGTCGCGCCGGAGCCCGACACCGAATCCGAGGAATGGACAATCATCGCGTTTCATCGCGCGTCTCGATCAAACCCTGGCCAGCGCCGCCTTGAGAATTTGCAGCATGTGATCCTGCCCAGCCGCATCGGTCGGAGGAACCCGGCCATGCGTCCAGCGCGGGTAGAGATGCAGGTGGTAATGGAAAACTTCCTGACCCGCCGCTTCGCCGTTGGACTGCGCGAGGTGAATGCCGTCGGGTTGGATCGCGTCGCGCATAGCCCTGGCGATCCTGATTGCCTCACTCATCACAGCCGCACCTTGCGCATCGGTCATGGTGAAGATGTCCACCAGATGCTCGCGGGTGATGATCATCGGATGACCTTCCAGCGAGAGCAGTGTCACCACCTCGGCATTCCGATCGATGACGCGGCCCGGAATTTCGCCGCGAATGATTTTGCAGAAAATGCAATCGCTCGCTTCGCTCACCAGTTTCTCCTGGGATCTTCGAGGATAACAAACGGCACGCGCGCCGGCACCCACCGGCGCGCTTGCCTCGATTCAAAAGGACGAACTACTTCTCGACCTTGCCGCCGGCGGTCTGGCAATCCTTGACGCTGGAGGTCATCACGAAGCCTTTGCCCTTGCAGGCGTTCTGACCCTTGCAGCTGCTCTGCGCGCTCTTGCACGCGCTCTGGCCTTTGCAGGCGTTTCCGCCGGTGCACTTGACCTGCGCCTGCGGGGCGCTCGAACTGGAACTGTCCGCCATCGCGTTGCCGACAAACATCAACGCAACCGCGGTTGCTAGAGCCGCACCGGTAATCCTGGTTCCCTTGCGCATAAAATCCTCCTTCTAACCTTTAGCGCTTGCCGCGCCGATAAAGAGTTTGCTCACTCCCGGTATAGCGATGCTCTCGCGTCATGCGAGAGCGCTTCACCCAATTAACTGTTCAGGCCGCTCCGATGTTCCATACCCTCTTACGAACCCGGGCCACATTCGGATTGCCAGCCGCGGATTGCCAGCCGCGGATTGCGACCCGCAGTGGAGATCCGATGGTCATTCGGCCCCGAAGTATGGGAACTTTTTCACCTAGCTCTCGATTTTACAACAGAGGTGCTATGTTCCTACGCTCTGGATATGGCAGGCAAGCGCGACAGCAGCCAGAGCATGCGCGAGTCGTTCGAGCGGGAAGTGCTTCCACATCTCGATTCGATCTACTCGATGGCGTTGCGTCTCGCGCGCAATCCGGAAGATGCCAGCGACCTGGTGCAGGAAACGGTCCTGCGCGCCTATCGGTTCTTCCATCAATTCGCACCCGGAACCAACTCGCGCGCGTGGGTGTTGACCATCCTGTTCAACAACTTTCGCAACGGCTATCGCAAGAGCGGGCGCGAACAGGTAAGCCCTTCGGAGGCCGAGTTTGCCGATCGGCTGGAGGCTGAGAGCCTCGCGGCCGATCAGACCGGGAGCAATCCTGAGGCGCTCGCATTCGCGAACGTGATGGCGCCCGAGGTCAGCGCGGCGCTGGATTCGCTGCCGGAGGAATTTCGCGCCGCGCTGCTGTTAGTCGATGTGCAGGAGCTCAGCTATCAGGAGGTCTCCGGAGTCCTTTCAGTGCCGGTCGGGACGGTAAAATCGCGGGTTTCGCGCGGACGGAGTCTGCTGCGGGCGGCATTGCTAACTTTCGCGCAAGGTAAGGGGATAATTCGTTCTTGACTCCCGAATGGGAGAGCATCTTACTAGACGAATTGCGTGTAAACTAACCAGTTGGTAGGCGCAGCTATAGGCGAGTGAACTGCCGCGAATACATAGAGCGTTTTCTCTCGGCCCATGCCGATGGAGAACTGACCGGCGCCGAGTTGCGCGACGCGGAGGCTCATATCGCCTCGTGCAAAGAATGCGCGGCTCGCCTAAGGGATGAGCGCACCCTCAAAGCGCTGGTGCATCAGCATGCCGGCGCGGTCGAGACGCCGTCGGCCGTGCGGGCGAAGTTGCTCGTGCTCCTGGCCGAGGAAGCCGCGCGCGGCGAAGGCGCGATGGCATCCGGTTCGGACTCGCATCGAGGTCCCACGCGCGAGCGCGGGTTGCGCGCGCTACGGCGTCCGGCGATCTGGATACCGATGTCGATCGCCGCGGCGTTCGCGCTCGCCTTCATTACGGTGCGCGGGATGGGACTCTACCCGCGCGACGAGGTCCAGGTCGTCTATCATCCGGGCGGGAATCCCGATTTCGACACCGCAATCGCCTACTTCGAGAAGTTCAATCATCACTTCGATCCCAACGTGCCGTCGCGGACCTACAGCGAAGTCGCCGGGGCTTATGTCGACGCGAAGATGCCGGGCTATATCTGGAACTTCAACAGCTCGGGCCTGAAGCTGGTCGGCGGAAGGATCGATAAACTTCCGGACCAACGCCCTGCAACATTCACCTTCTACCAGGGCGCCAACGCATCGCTGCTTTGCACCAGGTACAAGGTCACCGAGTTCAACCCGCCAGCCGGGCCCGTCCGCGAGATAGACGGACATCTGTTCTACAGCTACTACGGCTACAGCATCTGCTATAGCTACTCGCCGATCGGCAGATTTGTATGCCTGCTGATAACCCGCCAGCCGGTCAAGCAACTGCTCGATAGCGTCGAATTCGCCATGGAGTAGGGTTCCCCCTCAGCCGGTTTTGTAATAGCGGCCCGGCGTCGCACCGAGCACCGATGAAAACGCCTCGATGAAGGCACTGGTACTGTCGTAGCCCACCTCGAGCGCGGTCGCCGTCACACTGTCGCCGCCAGCCAGCATCCGCACCGCGTGCAGCAGCCGCGCCTGCTGACGCCATCGCCCCAGCGTCATCCCGGTATCGGCGTGAAACACGCGTTCCAAGGTTCGTCGGCTCGCGCCTGCGGCCTTTGCGAGGTCGGCCAGCGTCGCGCGAGCGCCGGGCTCATCGCGGATTCGAAGCGCCACACGCAGCGCCCGAGGGTCGCGAGGCATCGGCAACTCGAGCGGAAGCGCAGGCAAGACCCGAAGCTGATCGAGCATAACGTCCACCAGCCTCCGATGCTCCGGCATGTCGCGGCGCAACGGCCCCATCGCCACCGCATGGAGAATCAGTTCGCGAAGTAGTGGCGAGACTTCGATGACGCAACATCGTCGCGGCAACGTCTTTACCAGCTGCGGCGGGAAGTAGATGGTGCGCATCGAGACCCGCCCCGACATCGTGATCGAATGCCCGACCTGCGCGGGAATCCATACGCCGCGATTGGGCGGGACGATCCAGTTCCCGTCGTCCGTCTGCACGCTCATGACCCCTTCGGAGGCGTAGACGAGCTGCACCCATTCGTGCGAATGCCGTTCGAGGACAGCGCCGGGAAGATATCCGGCGGCGAGGCTGCGTACTAAGAATGGTCGCGAGGCTTGTCGCATTTTCGGTATTTAATGGCATAATCCCGCAAGACCGTCGATGCCGCCGAGGCTATGTCTCTTCCCAGGAGGCCTCTATCTATGCCCAACCATCTCGCCCATTTCGCGATTCCCGCCGATGACGTCGAACGCGCGCGCCGCTTCTATGAGGGCGTGTTCGGCTGGCGCATCGAAGCGTGGGGACCGCCGGACTTTTACGTAGTTTTCACCGATGCCGACAAACCGAGCGGCTCCATCGCCAAGCGCACCGACCTCGCCTCGGCCCGGGGCGGGCAATCCGCCGCTGGAACCGGCATCGGATGGGAATGCACCATCGCGGTGGGTGACCTCGCGCCCATCAAGGCCGCGCTCATCAAGCATGGCGGAAAGATTGTGCATGATGAGTTCGAGATCGTCGGCGTCGGCACGCTGATTCGATTCGCGGACACCGAGGGCAACATCGCCTGCGCGATGCGCTACGTTTAGCGACGGATTCAACATCAATAGCTTCGCGAGCATCCTTCGAGAAAAAGTCGAGCATTTATGGGCATTTAATGGCTTTGTTTTTTCACTTTTCAACGCGACAGACCGCCGAGCCGGGCGAGAAGGAACCATGCCTGACCTCCCGGGGTCCGTGTTCGCTGAAGGCCGATCGGGCCTCGCGACTCGATGGCGGGAGCCCATCAATTTTGGAAAACTCCAGCATTTAGCTAGCTTTATTGGGTTTGTTTTTTCACTTTCGTGCCCGCCGAGATCCTTCGCGCAGCGCTCGGGACACCGCTCGAAGATATCTCGCGGTGGGTTTGTTCCTACGCTCTGATTCAGGCGCAAATGGCCACGACGCGCGACCTGTCCTTGAAGAACTCCAGCGTTTGCCTGATGTATTTGGCTTCGTTTCGTCATTCTCCGCATCCAAAGCGACGGTCCGCTACTCAGACTAAAAGCCTGTCCCACTGCGGAGCCCCGACGCCTCGGATCTCGATGACAGTTTACCCCTGCCGCGCAACTTCTCCAATGTCGTTTGCTGACTTCATGTTGACAGCGCTCGAATGATGTCTTTTCGCCGGTTAGACCTTTTTGCGTCGCGCCACTTACCTGCTAATCATCACCCAATATTCCTGGTACGGAGGCGATGACGATGGACCGGCTGAAAGGAAAAGTGGCGCTGATTTCGGGAGGCGCGCGCGGACAAGGCGCCGCCGAGGCGAGGCTCTTTACCGCGGAAGGCGCGAAGGTGGTCCTCGGCGATGTCCTCGATGCCGAGGACCGCGCAGTCGCGGAGCAAATTAATAAATCATCGGGGCAAAAGTGCGCGCATGCGCTGCGCCTCGATGTCACCCGCGGCTCGGACTGGCGCGCCGCCGTCGATGCGTGCGAGCACGAGTTCGGCGGCCTCGATATCCTCGTCAACAATGCCGGCATCGCCAACGTCAAGGGCATCGTCGAAACCAGCGAAGAAGAATGGGACGCGGTGGTCGCCATCAATCAGAAAGGCGTGTGGCTCGGCATGAAGGCCGCCATCCCTGCCATGCGGAAGCGCGGCTCGGGCTCCATCATCAATATTTCGTCCATTTATGGCCTCATCGGTTCGGCGGGCTCGGCGGCCTATCACGGCACCAAGGGCGCGGTGCGACTGCTGACCAAGGCCGCGGCGGTGCAGTACGCGCCGGAAAATATCCGCGTGAACTCCGTGCATCCGGGCGTCATCAAAACCCCGATGGTCGCGGCGCTCGACGATGAGCTCATCGCGCAGATCACCGCGCTCGCGCCGATGAAGCGCGCCGGCACCGCCGAAGAGGTTGCGTATGTGGTGTTGTTCCTCGCTTCAAATGAAGCATCGTTCGTGACCGGCGCGGAGTACGTGGTCGACGGCGGCTACACCGCCGTTTAGCGATCGCGAGTTGGGGATTTCCTGGAAGGAGAAAGTATGGATCGTTTGAAAGGAAAAGTGGCGCTGATCTCGGGTGGGGCGCGTGGACAAGGCGCCGCTGAGGCAAGACTGTTTGTGGCCGAAGGCGCGAAGGTCGTTATCGGCGATGTGCTCGACAAGGAGACGCGCGCGCTGGCGGAGGAAATCAATCGCGTGACACCGAAGTCGACCCTCGCGGTGCATCTCGATGTCACCCGCGCCTCGGACTGGCGCGCCGCAGTGGAGGCATGCGAGCGCGAGTTCGGCCGGCTCGATATCCTCGTCAACAATGCCGGTATCCTCAATGTCAAAGGCATCGTGGAAACCAGCGAAGAAGAATGGGATGCCGTCGTCACCGTGAATCAAAAAGGCGTGTGGCTCGGGATGAAGGCAGCGGTCGGCGCAATGCGCAATCACGGCGGCGGCGCGATCGTCAACATTTCCTCGATATATGGGCTGATCGGATCGGCCGGGTCGGCCGCGTATCACGGCACCAAGGGGGCGGTGCGATTGCTGAGCAAGGCCGCCGCGGTGCAATACGCGCCGGAGAACATCCGCGTGAACTCGGTGCATCCGGGAGTCATCAAAACTCCGATGGTGGACATCTTCGCGGAGCAGGACCTCGCGGCTATCGCAGCGATGGCGCCGATGAAGCGCGCCGGCACCCCCGAGGAAGTCGCATATGTGGTGTTGTTCCTTGCCTCGAATGAGGCGTCGTTCGTGACCGGCGCGGAATACGTGGTGGATGGTGGCTATACGGCGGTGTGAGCATCGCGAAGCTACTCTTCGCTGCGCCTCCCCCATGGTTCCGGGGGGTGGCGCGGCGCGATTCATGTGATGGCTGCGCGCATGAATCGTGAGGAGTTTGAGCGGGTCATCAACTCTGGAATTCTGCTTTCCTCAAGGCAAAGCTTTAACTCGCGACCGATGGGCCTTCCCAAGTCCCAAAAGCATCCGCCCGGGATCCGGCAATAAGGGCCTTTACTCGATCGGCAATTCGGATTCCATAGTGGCGCAACTCATGCAGGTCACGGTTGCCCAATCCGATCTTTGAATGTTCGACCAATTTTAGCAATTCCGTATTTCTAGCGATCAGCTTAGCCACGAACGGATCAGCGGGCGTGCGTTCGCCCTTTTCCGAGATACAAATGCTGCAGGTAAGCACGATATTCCAAATCCGATCTTCGAGCACGTAGGAGAGAGGAACGACATGCCAAATTGTGGTTGGAGCCAATGCTGTAGTTCTGGCGCAAAAGAAACAAGCGTCGCCCCAGAAACCGCGCAGAATGTGCGAATATCTCTTGCGAACGTTCTCATCGGTCCAACCGATGCCGCCTTCGATCTTCTCAATGATCTTGGGTGCCGACGTGAGACTTTCGGTGAATCGCGCCCAATAGCGAATGGACAGGTCAGCCACAGCCGTCGAATTTCGGACCAGGAATTCAACCGAAGCCGTCGAAAGTTGAACTTCCTCGTCGCGTACTTCGTAAAGTCGAGGATCGACTCTGTAGTAAGTGACCTCGTGTAGCCGCTTGATCGTGTCTACAAGAAAGCTGTCCGCTGTACAGCATCGAGAAATAACAGCTTCATGCCGATCTGAGTGCGACCGCACGTATTCATAAAGATGCAAACGCGAACTCAGGCCAAGCTGCGCCGCCTCCTCGCGGATCAATACCATCACATTCGGCTCCATCGCGGGGTCAATGCTCTGCCGCAATCGCGAGCTCAGGACGATCGGCCAGTAGTAACTTAGAACCTGAAGAGCGAGCTCCCGAAATGAAATCGTCTCGGGCTGAGCACCGCTTACGATAGGATCCTCAGGTCCGAAGCGACGTCTCATTTTATCGGCCAATGCCCGAACTACCGCAAATTTGTAGGTATTCGGAGTCGGCTTTCGAGAAAGGATCATTTCGACGGAGCGCATAAGCGCCTCGTCGGGCCCTATATGAAACTTGCTAAGATTTCGCACCTGCGGAGCCTTATCTACCGATGTCCGTTGGCAGCGTATTCTCGCGCATCGAAGAGGTGCAACCCATCCGTCTTCGGAATACCCGCCGGTGAAGCACGTATCCTGTTGGTAGGCCCTCGCACCTTTCCGGCAGTTATTGAATTCCGACTAATTGTGGCCGTTCGAATGGCCATCTGCCGACGGCCAAAAATCCGGATCCAGCACGGTCTCCAGAGGCCACGGACAAGTCTTGGGCAGACGGACATCCCACTCGCGCTTCCGCATGCGCATCTGGGCGCCAGCCTGACGTCGTGCAAGGGGATAGGCATCTTCGAAGAGCTCGGCAATTTTGCTCTTCAAACTTGGAGACCGCTTAAAGAGGAGCCGTATTCTGTCACGCGAATTTTCGATGGAGCTTTCCCAACTCGGAGTTATTTTTCCCGGCTGGTAGGCATATTTCAGAAGATGTGTCAGCAGGCGCTCGAGGTAGCTTTGCAGGCTGTTTTCTTCGTTCCGCCCCATTGCTTCCAGTTCCTCGGCAACATTTTCCCAATCGATTGGGGAATCGCCGCGCGCACGCATTGCAGCAGCCTGGGCAAGGAGCCAGCCGTAGAAATCTTCCTCGATCTGCGCGGTCGCCATAGTAATGTGATTACCACTGCGTCGAGTGCGACTGAAGGGTCAAGTAAAGCGCTACCGGTGGCCGTTGGCGGCGTGCTCGTTGGCATCGAAGAGATGCAACTGATGCGCGTTCTGACCGAAGGGGATCTCGATCGGATACTTGCCGGTGAAGCACGCATCGCAAAAACCCTCGCGCCCTTCCTGGAACGAATAGAGGCCGTCCCAGCTCAGATACGCGAGCGAGTCCGCCGTGATGTAGCGGCGGATCTCCTCGACCGAATGACTCGATGCGAGCAGTTCCTCTTTGGTCGGCGTGTCGATGCCGTAAAAGCATGAGTTGGTGGTCGGCGGCGCCGCGATGCGCATGTGGACTTCGCGCGCGCCCGCCTGCCGCAGCATCGGAATGACCTTGCGCAGCGTGGTGCCGCGCACCAGGGAATCCTCGATCAGCACGATGCGCTTGCCGCGCAGCAGTTCCGCCACCGGATTGAATTTGATCTTCACCCCGAAATGGCGAATCGACTGGCGCGGCTCGATGAAGGTGCGCCCGATGTAATGGCTGCGCACCAGCGCCATCTCGAACGGCAGCCCCGACTCCTCGGCATAGCCGAGCGCCGCGGCATTTCCCGAATCAGGCACCGGCACTACCAGGTCTGCTTTGGCCGGGCATTCGCGCGCGAGCGCCTTGCCCTGCTGCTTGCGCACCGAATAAACGTTGCGCCCGTAAAGCAGGCTGTCGGGCCGCGAGAAGTATACATACTCAAAGATGCATCTCTTTGTGGGCGCGAGCGAAAACGGTTTCAGCGATCGGACCCCATCTTCATTGATGACGATGACCTCGCCGGGCTCGATCTCCCGCACGTATTCAGCACGGACCAGATCGAGCGCGCAGGTTTCCGAGGTCACGATCGGCGCGCCGTTCAAATTGCCGAGGACCAGCGGACGAAACCCTTGCGGATCGCGCACCGCGATCAGCTCATGCTCCGTCAGCACGCAAAGTGAATATGCGCCCTTGACCTGCGAGAGCGCCTCGATGACGCGCTCGACCACCGTCGGCGCATGCGAGGCCGCGATCAGATGGATGACGATTTCGCTGTCCGAGGATGACTGAAACAGCGAGCCGTTGGCCTCGAGGCGGTCGCGCAGCTCGGCAAAATTCACCAGGTTGCCGTTGTGCGCGATTGCGATTCCGCCGCGCGCATACTCCACCACCAGTGGCTGGCAGTTTTTGATGGTAGTTGATCCGGTCGTCGAATAGCGGTTATGCCCGATGGCGCTGGTGCCTTCGAGGTTGCGCAGCACGTCCTCATTGAAGATGTCGGCCACCAGCCCCATCCCGCGATGCGCGATCAGCGCCTTGCCGTTGGACGATACGATACCCGCCGACTCCTGCCCGCGATGCTGTAGGCCATAGAGCCCGAGGTACGCGAGGTTGGCGGCTTCCGGATGCCCGTAGACGCCGAACACCCCGCACTCCTCATGGAAACCGTCGAGATTGGACTCCTCCGCGTCGAGGATTACTTCCAGCTCTGATTCCACTTTAGAGCCTCCCTGGCAGCGCCGATTCGTAAATCCGATTGAGTTCGTTCACGTCGTCGTCGATCGAGGTCCCCGAGGTTCGGATGATGGTCAGCCGCGCATTCTCCGTCACGCGCCCGATGACGCGGCATTCGATGCCACTTTGTTGGAAAATCGCATCAAGCTGTACGAGATCTTTTTCATCCGCGCTGAGAACGATCGTCGATGGCCCTTCGCCAAAAAGCTCCGCCGCATCGGAGGTCGAAAGTCCATCGATAAGCGCTCCCTGGAGTTTGTCGGGATTGAAGCAGGCTTCCGCAAGCGCGACGCCGAGCCCGCCTTCCGCGACGTCGTGAGCTGATCTTATCAGGCACCGGCCAGCCGCGCCAAGTAGCGCCTCGATGAGCCGATTTTCGCGCTCGATATCAATCGGCGTGAGCCCGTCCGGCGAGCTACCGTACATCGCCTCGTACTCCGAGGCCGCCAGCGAAGGCTTCCCGGTGCGCACAACCAGAATGTAATCACCCGGCGCCTTAAAAAACTGCGTCACCCGCTTCGATACGTCATCTATAATGCCGACCACCGCGATGGTCGGCGTGGGCGGAATCGCGCGGCCCTCGGTCTCGTTGTAGAAGCTCACGTTGCCGCTGATGACCGGCGCTTTGAACGCGATCGATGCGTCACGGAGCGCGGCAATCCCTCGGATGAACTGCCACATGATTTCCGGCCGCTCGGGATTTCCGTAGTTGAGGCAGTTGGTGATGCCGGCCGGACGCGCACCCGCGCACGCGACATTGCGCACCGCCTCGCATACCGTGGCGACCGCGCCGAGATACGGATCGAGCGCGCACGCGCGCGGATTCGAATCCACCTTCATCGCGAGGCCGCGCTTGCTACCCTTGATGCGCAACACCGCGGCATCGCTGCCGGGGCCGAGAATCGTGTTGCTCAGAACCAGCGAGTCGTACTGGCGATAGATCCATTTCTTCGAGCCGACGTTGGGATTGCCGAGCAATTCGCGCAGCGCTCGCGCCGCATCCGGATGCGAGTTTATCGGCGCCGGTCTCATCGGCGGAGTTTTCGGCTCCGCGGCTGGACGATCGTACATCGGCGCTTCGTCAGCGAGCGCACGCACCGGAATATCGGCAACCACCTGACCGTGCCAGGTCGCACGCCATCGCGCATCGTCGGTGATAGTGCCGATCACGACCGCATGCAAATCCCACTTCTCGAAAACCTTTTGCAGCTCGGCTTCGCGCCCACGCTCCGCCACGATCAGCATCCGCTCCTGCGATTCGGAGAGCAGGATTTCGTAGGGCGTCAGCGTCGCTTCACGCAACGGAATTTTGCGGAGATCGATTTCGATTCCCAGCCCGCCGCGCGCCGCCATCTCACTCGACGACGAGGTGAGACCCGCTGCGCCCATATCCTGGATCGCGACCACCGCGCCGGTCTGCGCAGCTTCGAGGCATGCCTCGATCAGCAACTTCTCCTGGAATGGATCGCCGACCTGCACCGTCGGACGCTTGGCCTCGCTAGTCGCATCGAACTCCGCCGAGGCGAGCAGGCTGGCGCCATGAATACCGTCGCGGCCGGTCGCAGATCCTACATAGAGGACAGGATTCCCTACACCCTTGGCATGCGCGCTCTGCAGCTCGCCCTTGCGTGCGAGGCCGAGCGAGAAAGCATTGACGAGGATGTTGCCGTTGTAGGCCGCATCGAACATGGTCTCGCCCGCGACCGTCGGCACGCCGACGCAGTTGCCATAGCCGCCGATGCCCCCCACGACACCACCCAGCAGGAAGCGCGTCTTTGGATGATCGAAGGAGCCGAACTTAAGCGAATCCATGTTGGCGACCGGACGCGCGCCCATCGTGAAGATGTCGCGCAGGATTCCGCCCACGCCGGTCGCCGCGCCCTGGTACGGCTCGACATACGACGGATGGTTGTGGCTTTCGATTTTGAACACCGCGAGCCATCCGTCGCCGACGTCGATGGCGCCGGCGTTCTCGCCCTCGCCCACCGCGACCAAATCGCCATGCGAGGGAAGCGTCTTAAGATGCCGGCGCGAGGATTTGTAGGAGCAATGCTCCGACCACATCACCGAGAAGACGCCGAGCTCGGTGAACGTCGGCGTACGGCCGAGGAGCTTTTCGATGTGGCGGAATTCGTCGTCGGTCAGTCCGTGCGCGCGCGCCTGCGCGAGATCGATTTTAGGCTCGCCGGCGAGCGACACGGGCGTCGTGCTCATGGTTGCGGTACCGCGCGCAACTGCGCGCGATGTTCCGGGACCGATTGGAACGCAATGAGCGATTCAAAAATCTTCAGGCCGTCGGCGCCGAACAGCGCCGCCTCGACCGCATGCTCAGGATGCGGCATCAGGCCGAATACGTTGAAGCGTTCGTTGGCGACGCCGGCGATTGAGCGCATCGAGCCGTTGGGATTCGCCGCATCAGTCGCGTCGCCCTTAGCATCGACGTAGCGGAGGATGACTTGTCCGCGCTCCTCCATCTGGAGGAGCTCCTTTTCCGGCGCGACATAGCATCCCTCTCCATGTTTGATCGGCAACGCGAGGATCTCGCCCGCGCGCATCGCGCAGGTGAACGGAGTCTTTGAGTTCTCGACCCGCAGATGAACGCGATCGCAGATGAACGACAGCGTGCGATTTCGCGTCAGCGCGCCAGGCAGCAGATGCGCCTCGGTAAGAATCTGAAAGCCATTGCAAATGCCGATGACGAGGCCGCCATCGGCGGCGAACTTCGCCACGCTTTTCATGATCGGCGAGAAGCGCGCGACAGCGCCGCATCGGAGATGGTCGCCGTAGGAGAATCCGCCCGGCAACACGACGCATTCAGCGCCCTGGAGGCTTTCATCCTTATGCCACAGTGCCGTGACCTCCTGGCCCATCACGTCGCGCAGCCCGTAAACCGCGTCGAAGTCGTCGAGCGAGCCGGGAAAGCGGATGACGCCCCAGCGCATCAGGCCGCGCCTTCTATCTCGAAGCGGAAATCTTCGATGTTGGGATTGGCGAGGAGTTGCTCGCACATCTTCGCGGCTGAGGCGCGCGCCTCGTCGGGAGTTTTAGCCTCGATGTTGAGGGTGATGTAACGGCCGATTTTCACATCGGAGACGCCGGCGAACCCGAGGCTCGCGAGGGCATGCTCGACGGTGCGCCCCTGCGGATCGAGGATCCCTTTTCGCGGCGTGACGAAAACTTTTACCTGCACGCGCTACCTCACTAACTCCGGACAATCGGGAGTGGGCGGATTCGATTCACGGATTCCTCGACGGTCACGATGGCACCAGTCTTCAGGGCCTCCTTGATTCCAGCGGACTCGTCAGTCAACCGGCGGAACATCGTCTCTGAATCTGCTCGGCGAAGCCTAAATATTACCACCGAAGGAGCGCTCTCGCCGGAGAACGCCAATAGCTGGCCATAGTCAAGATCGTGAGTCAGAACGCATTCGCTCTCCGCCTTGGCCGTCGTAAGGATCTCGGCGTCGGATGCGCGCTCCATTCCAATATCTCCGGCGTGTCGCCACTCGTGTCCGGCTGTCGAGAGCTTGCGACCGAGTTCACGAGGTAAATTCATGTTAAGTAGAAACTTCAATCGCGCCCCAAGGGAACGACCTGCTCCTCCATCAAGGTCGCGGCAAACCCCAGCGCTTGGAAAATGTCCTCGCGCTCAAGATCGGGCCATTCCTTAAGCATCTCATCGAGGCTCATACCTCCGCTCAGATAAGCGAGAATCGAAGCCACTGGCATCCTCAATCCGCGAACACATGGCTTACCGAAACACTTGTCGGGGTCCATCGTGATCCGATCGAATTGATGATGCCTTATTTCCATCGTAATTCTCGATTCGATCACCCGAAGAGATCAGAATTCCATAGTCGCGCGTAGCGCGCTGTATAAGGTCCCTCGCCCGGTCGCGATAAAATCGCGACCAACCTCTCCCATCGGGAGAGGGA
Source organism: uncultured delta proteobacterium (assembly GCA_963761255.1). GTDB lineage: Bacteria > Desulfobacterota > Binatia > Binatales > Binataceae > DATGKG01. Next base: position 448,618 of record CAVXGH010000002.1, on the reverse strand, counting down.
ATTTTCGGATCAGTGCTCCACCCTCCGCAACATTTCGTGGTACGCCTCTTCGACGCCGCCCAGGTCGCGGCGGAAACGATCCTTGTCGAGCTTCTGGCGCGTCGCCTTGTCCCAGAAGCGGCACGTGTCGGGGCAGATCTCATCGCCGAGGAGAATCTGACCCTTGTGCCGGCCGAACTCGAGTTTGAAATCCACCAGGATAACGCCGACGTTGTCGAGGAACTTTTTCAGGACATCGTTAACCTTAAGCGCCATGTTGTGGATGGTCCTGAGGTCTTCCTCGCTCGCCCATCCAAATTCGACTGCGTGCTCCGGCAAAATCAGCGGATCATCCAGAGGATCCGATTTGTAGTAATACTCGACAAATGGTTTCTTGAGCACCTCGCCTTCGGTGCGCCCGAGGCGTTTGGCGAGCGAGCCGGCGACGATGTTTCGAACCACCGTCTCGCATGGAATGATCTCCAGCCGCTTCGACAGCATCTCTCGATCGTTGAGGCGCTTGACGAAATGCGTCGGCACGCCTTCGCGTTCGAGCAGGCCGAAGAAAATCTCCGACATGCGATTGTTGACGACGCCCTTATCCTCGATCGTGTCCTTCTTCTTGCCGTTGAACGCGGTCGCGTCGTCCTTGAAGTACTGGATTATGAGGTCCGGGTTATCGGTGGTGTAAAGCTTCTTGGCCTTGCCCTCATAAAACATTTCGCGTTTTTCAAGATTGGTTTCCACGTCAAAGCTCCATCGAGTCAAGGATTTTCGTTGCGTTCATCTTATATGAATCGGCCGGTAATGAGGCCACGGTTTGAGGAGGCGCGAACTCGGCGCTTATCCACAAAACGGGCCGTTTATTCACATCGACGCCACAAATACTGTTTATGACTACGTACTTAAAGATGCGCATCGTTGACGCGAGATGCCACTGCTCCGAGGCGAAACAATGGCGACCATCAGAACCATCGAGGAACTGGAAGCGATATACGGGCCGCGGCCGAGCAAGCAGACTGACCCCTCCATCGTCAAGGAAGTTGATCATGTCACGGCGCATTATCGCCGGCTGATCGAAGCTTCGCCGTTCGCCTTGCTGGCGACCGCGGGACCCGAAGGGCTGGATTGCTCGCCGCGCGGAGACAGGCCCGGCTTCGTACGCATCGTCGATGACAAAACCCTGATGATGCCCGACCGGCGCGGCAACAATCGTGTCGATTCGCTGCGCAACATCGTGCGCGATCCCCGAATCGCCCTGCTGTTCATGATTCCCGGCTCCGGCACCACGCTGCGCCTCAACGGCCGCGCGCATCTCACCACCGATGCCGATGTCCTCGCTTCATTTGCGATGGAGGAAAAACTTCCACGCACGGTCGTCGTCATCAAGGTCGAAGCGGTCTATTTCCAGTGTGCCCGCGCCATCGTGCGTTCGGAATTATGGAATCCCGAGCGTCGCGTCGATCCGGACACGCTGCCGAGCCCAGGTCAGATTCTCGCCGAGTTGAGCGACAATCGTGTCGGCGGTGAGCCCTACGATCGCGAATGGCCGTCGCGCGCGAAAAAGTCGCTATGGTGATCAGCGCGATCGATGCTTCGAGGAAGTTTCCGGCGCCGGCGCGTAAAGCTCGACCAGCTTTGCGGCCAGGCCGGTGTAATTTCGCGGCGCGAGCTTCTTCAATGCCTCGCGCGCGCCGTTTTTCAAATCCAGCGTATCGATGAAGCGCTGGATCCGCTTCTGATCGACGTCGCGCCCGCGCGTCAGTTCCTTCAGCGCCTCGTAGGGACGCGGATATCCATGACGACGCAGCATCGTCTGGATAGCCTCCGACACGACGTCCCAGGATTCCTCGGCATCGAGATCTTGCGCGATGCGATTTTCATCGACCTCGATCTTGGTCAGACCTTTTTCCAAGGCGCTGAGCGCGACCATCGCATGCCCGAATGCGGGGCCGAGCGCGCGCAACGAGGTGCTGTCTGAAAGGTCGCGCTGCCATCGCGAGATCGGGAGCTTCGCCGCGAGATGCTCGAAGAGCGCGTTGGCGATGCCGAAGTTGCCCTCGGCATTTTCGAAATCGATCGGGTTCACCTTATGCGGCATGACCGAGGAACCGGTCTCGCCCTTGATACTGCGCTGGCGGAAGTAGCCGATCGAAATATAGCTCCACATGTCGCGACAGAAACCCAGCAGGATGGTGTCGATGCGCGAGACCGTCGCGAGCATCTCGGCGATGAAATCGTGACTCTCGATCTGCGTCGTCAACGGATTCCATACCAGGCCGAGGCTTTCGACGAAGCTCTTCGACATCTCGATCCAGTCGACCTCGGGATACGCGAAAAGATGCGCGTTGAAATTGCCGACCGCGCCGTTGAACTTACCGAGATATTCCTGCGCGCGCAGCAGCTTGATTTGCCGCTCGACGCGCGCGGCGAAAATCGCCATCTCCTTGCCGACCGTGGTCGGCGAGGCCTCTTGACCGTGAGTGCGCGAGAGCATCGGCACATCTTTGAAGCGGCGCGCGAGCTCGGCGATAGCGCGCATCACCGTGGTGACCTTCGGAATCAGCTCGCCCCCCGCGAACTCCTTCAGAATGAGCGCATAGGAGGTGTTGTTGATGTCCTCGGAAGTGCAGGCGAAATGCATCATCTCGAGCGGCAGTGCCTCGTCGACCGAGGGTAGCCGTTCCTTGAGGAAATATTCGACCGCCTTCACGTCGTGATTGGTTTCGGCCTCGATCTCCTTGATACGCATCGCGTCGCGTACGGTGAACGAGCTGTAGAATGCGCGCAGCTTACGTGCGATGGCCGGAGCGATAGGCTTGATGGCGTCGATTTTCGGATGCGCGGCCAGCGCGAGGTACCATTCGACCTCGATACGCACGCGGTACTGAATCAGCGCGAACTCACTGAAGTAAGCTTCGAGTGAGCGGACGCGATTGCGGTAGCGTCCGTCAACCGGCGTGACGGCCATCAAAGCGAATTCGCGTTCGTGTTCGTTTGTTGCCATAGATTCAGCGGCCGGTGTGGCCGAAGCCGCCGTCGCCGCGCGCGGTATCTTCCAGATTATCCACTTCTTCGACCGAGGCGCGAACGACGGGCGCAATCACCAGTTGTGCGATGCGATCGCCGGGATTCAGCAAGACCGAATCGTTGCCTAAATTAACCAGCAGCACTTTGATTTCGCCGCGGTAGTCCGCATCGATGGTGCCGGGCGCGTTGATTACCGTGAGCCCTTGCTTGAAGGCGAGACCGCTGCGCGGGCGCACCTGGCCCTCGAAGCCCGGCGGGATCTCGATCGCGAAGCCGGTGGGAACCGCGACCCGCGACATCGGCGCGATGCTGAACTCCGCCTCGATATCGGCCATCAGGTCCATCCCGGCGGCATGCTCAGTCTGATACTGAGGCAGCGGCAGATGATGTTTCCGCAGCCGCTTAATCTTGAGGTTGGGTGTCATGCTTTTGTGACAGGCAAGTTTCCGCGCATCGATCGGGGAATGTCAAATCGGCAATCGAAGCGCAATAGAAATACTGCATCGAGCGACAAGCTGAACTGATGTTCAGTTTTTAAAATAGCCCGTTTTACCTGGGCATTTGGGTGTACTGCGAAGCGATATGGAAATGATTATGATCTAGTTGGCTGACGGTTGACGCTGGAATTGATGGTTCAGAATCAGGCAGCGAAAACTCAGCCATGGGGAGGGTCACGAGACGCAAGCATATGTTGGTTGAACTGAAACGGAATCCTACCGATTGGTTCGGTCACGTCAAATTCGTCGCGATGATGCTCACCGCGTTGCTCTTGATGGTGCTCATCGCGATCTGGATGTTCACCTGGGGCACCAGCGCGCTGACCTCGCGCAGCAACTTCGGCGTCGCATTCGGCGCGATCTTCATCATCTTGTTGCTGATCGGCTTCGGCACGGCGCTATGGGTCTGGGGAATCAAGTTCGCACGCCACTTCAGGTTGCCGGCACTTCTCGCCGTGGTGCTTCTGAGCGCCGGCGGATGCACCAAGGTCGAGCCCGGCTTTGTAGGCATTAAGGTCAAATTGTACGGCCGCCAGCGTGGCGTGCAGGACTATCCAATCGTCACCGGCCGCGTCTAGTACAATCCGTGGACCGAGGAGATCTACCAGTTCCCGACTTTCCTGCAGAACGTGGTGTGGACCCGCAGCCTCAACGAAGGCGGCCCCTCCGACAAGAGCATCACCTTTAACTCGCGCGAGGGTGCGATCATCAACGCCGACGTGGGCCTCAGCTATTCCTTCGACGGCAACAAGGTACCCGAGCTATTCGTAGAATTTCGGCAACCGGCCGAAGTCATCACCAATATTTACATTCGCAACAAGGTGCGCGACGCGCTCAATCGCGAGTCCTCGCGCATGTCAGTTACGATATCTATGGGGTCAAGAAGCAGGACCTCCTCAACGCGGTGAAGTCGGATCTGGAAGACGAACTGGGGCACAAGGGCATCCATTTTGACACCGTCAGCTTCACCAGCGGATTGCGCGTGCCACCGCAAGTCGAGGAATCGATCAACTCGGCCATCGAGGCCACGCAGCGCGCGGTCGAGGCGCAGAACAAAGTCGCGCAATCAACCGCGGAAGCGCAGCAGCGCATCGCGGAGGCCAACGGCATCGCGCAAGCGACGATGATCAAGGCAAAAGCGCAAGCAGATGCGAACCAGCTCCTGAATGCCTCGCTCACCCCGATGCTGATTCAGTACGAGGCGCTGCAGAAGTGGAACGGCACCTTGCCGCAAGTGACCACCGGCGCGGTCCCATTCATCAATGTGGATTCGCTCCATGGCGCTGCCGTGCAATCGCACTAAAGAAAAAAGGCCGCCTTCGAAGGCGGCCTTTTCGTTTCAATATCAGATCGATCAGCTCAGCGGCGCGAAGACGTCGTTGCTTATTTTGCGCCCCTTCAGATCACCCAACATCACCATTGCCATTTGAGCAGGCTGGAAGCATAGCGCGGCCAGCTCGACGACCTGGTCATTGGTGACGGACTCGATGCCCTTGGCCAGCTCTTCGAGCGGGACGTCGCGACGGAAGTAGATCTCGTTGCGCGCGAGGCGATTCATCCGACTGTCAGTGGATTCCATCCCCAGCAGCATGTTGCCCTTGATCTGACTCTTCGCGCGATCGAGCTCCGGCTGCGTCAGGCCTTCACGCTTGACCTTCTTGAGCTCGTTCAGCGTGACCTCGATAACCTCATCGACCCACTCGGGATTGGTGCCGGCGTAGACCGCGACGTAGCCGGTGTCGACGCATGAGCTCATGAACGAGTAGATGCTGTACACACGGCCGCGCTTCTCGCGCACTTCCTGGAACAAACGCGAGGACATTCCACCGCCCAGCGCGGTGTTCATCACATAACTCGCGTAACGCAGCGGGTCGGTGTACGCGAGGCCCGGACCGCCCATCACCAGATGCGCCTGCTCGAGGTTCTTCTGCTGATTGAGGACGTTCGGGTGCGCGCTCGGTGAGGTTACTTTATCAGGCTTGCCGTTCCCGGCGACGGAGTTGAAGAGCCGTTCGCATTGCTGCACCAGCGCATCATGATTCACCTGACCGGCGGCCGAAATGAAAATCCGCTCGGCGCGATAGCGCTCCGCGAGGAACGTTACCACCGCCTCGCGATCGAAAGTGTTGACCGTCGCGGGCGAGCCGAAGATCGGCAGCGCGAGCGGATGGCCCTTCCAAAAATCGAGGCTGAAGAGGTCGTGGATGAAATCGTCGGGCGTGTCCTCCGCTTGCGAGATTTCCTGGATGACGACCTGGCGTTCGCGTACGATTTCGTCTTTATCGAAAACCGACTCGAGGAAAATATCCGCGAGTAGCTCGGTCGCCATCTTGAGGTCGTCGCCGAGGACCTTGGCGTAATAGCAGGTGTATTCCTTGCCGGTGAATGCGTTGAGCACGCCGCCGACCGCATCGATTTCTTCGGCAATCTGCGCCGCGGTGCGCTTCTTGGTGCCCTTGAAGAGCAGATGCTCGATGAAGTGCGAGAGGCCATTCTCCGCCGGCGTCTCGTAGCGCGAGCCATTCTCGACCCAAATCCCGATGGTCGAGGATACCATCGACGGCATGTCTTCTGTCAGAACACGGACGCCATTGGAAAGAACACTCTTTCGAATCATCAGGTGCTACTTCCTACTTACCCTTCTTGGCGAGGTCTGCGCGCGCCTCACGCAGTGAGAGCCGAATCTTGCCGCTGCGATCGACATCCAGCACCTTGACCGGAATCTCGTCGCCTTCGTGCAGCACGTCTTCAACCGCGCGCACCCGCTCATCGGAGATTTGCGAGATATGCAGCAGGCCGTCGGTGCCGGGCATGATTTCCACGAATGCGCCGAAGTCCACGATCTTGCGCACCACACCATCGTAGATCTTGCCGATCTCGGGCTCGGCGGTGATCTGCTGAATCATCGCGATGGCTTTCTCGAGCGCGGTGTTGTCGGCGGCGGCAATCAACACTGAACCGTCGTCCTCGACATCGATCTTGCATCCGGTCTCCTCGACCAACCCGCGAATGACCTTGCCGCCGGGGCCGATGACGTCGCGAATCTTGTCGGGTTTGATCTTGATGGTGACGATGCGCGGCGCGTAGGTGGAAACATCTTTACGCGCGGTCGGGATCGCCTTTTCCATCACGCTCAGGATGAACAAGCGCGCGTCACGCGCCTGCATCAGCGCGCGGTGCATAATCTCCTTGGTGATGCCGCCGACCTTGTTGTCCATCTGGATCGCGGTGACACCGGTCGCGGTTCCCGCAACTTTGAAATCCATATCGCCCAGATGATCCTCGTCGCCGAGGATGTCGGTCAGCACCGCAATCTTTTCGCCTTCCTTGATGAGGCCCATCGCGATGCCTGCAACCGGCGCCTTGATCGGCACCCCCGCATCCATCAACGCCAGGCTTCCGCCACACACGGTGGCCATCGAGGAGCTGCCATTCGATTCCAGCACCTCCGACACCACGCGAATCGTGTAGGGGAAAGTCTCCTCGTCGGGCAGCGTCGGCGTCAGCGCGCGTTCCGCCAATGCGCCGTGGCCGATTTCGCGCCGGCCCGGTGCGCCGTAGCGCTTGGCCTCGCCAGTCGAAAACGGCGGGAAGTTGTAATGCAGCATGAACTTCTTGTAGCGCTCGCCGAGCAGCGCATCGATCTTCTGCTCATCCGAGGAAGTGCCCAGCGTGGCCGTCGCGAGGACTTGGGTCTCGCCACGGGTGAAGAGCGCCGAGCCGTGAACGCGCGGGAGCACCTGCACCTGGGCCGCGAGCTGGCGAATCTCGGTCGACTTGCGATCGTCGATGCGACGATCGTGATCGACCACCGCTTGGCGCACGATGGTGCGCTCGACCTTTTCGAATGCTTCGCCCACTTCGTCTTCGCGGCCGGAAAAGCGGACCCCCGTGCCTTCAGCAAGCTCGGCCACCACTTTGGCCTGCGCCGCGTGCATCGCCTCGCGGCGTGCCTTCTTTTCCTTGACCGCGAGCGCCTGCTCGATGTTCTTGCTCGCGATTTCTTTGACCGCCGCGAGGATCTCCTTATCGAGTTCCTTCGGCGTGAAAGCGCGCTTCGGCTTGCCCGCGAGGCGCTTGAGCTCCTGCTGCATCTCGAAGATCGGCGCCATCGCTTCATGCGCCATGTAGAGCGCTTCGAGCAGCGTGTCTTCATCGACGATGCGCGCGCCGCCTTCCAGCATCGCGATGGTATCCGGCTTAGCCGAAACGATGATCGAAATGTCGCTGTTCTCGTAATCGGGAACCAGCGGATTGACTACCAGCTTGCCATCGATGCGACCCATCCTGACCGCCGCGACGGGCCCGGCGTGCGGGATATCGGAAAGCTCCAGCGCGGTGGACGCGGCAATGATCGAGAGCACATCAGAGTCGTTCTCGCGATCGGCCGACAGCACGGTGACTATGAGTTGTGTCTCGCAGTCATAGCCCTTGGGGAACAGCGGGCGCATCGAGCGATCGATGAGGCGCGAGGTGAGGATTTCCTTTTCCGACGGGCGTCCTTCGCGCTTGAAAAAACCACCGGGAATTTTTCCGGCGGCGAAAGTCTTTTCCGCGTAGTCAACCGTGAGCGGCAGGAAGTTGACGTTGGGCCGCGCCTCATACGCCGAAACTACCGTTGCCAGCACCATCGTGTCGCCATATTGGGCGAGCACCGATCCGTGCGCCTGTTTCGCCAGCCGGCCGGTTTCCAATGACAACCGGCGGCCCGCGAACTCAATTTCCATTTTCTTGTACATTTGCTTTTACCTGAGGGGAGGTCTGGAAGGCCGCCGACAGCAAAACACTCCGCCGGGTCTCTTTCCCGCCGGGGGCGTCCATGCGACGCGACCGGAATCTCGCCGATGCGGCAAGGTCCAGTCCCGCGCTTCCCGAATTGCTCGGGACGCGCGGCATAACGACTGCGGCCTTATCTCCGGATGCCGAGCTTTTCGATCAGCCCACGGTAGCGGGCAACGTCGCGCGAGTGGAGGTAGTCGAGCAGGCGGCGGCGTTTCCCTACCAGGCGCAGGAGCCCGAGGCGCGAATGGTGGTCTTTCTTGTGCGTTGCCAAATGCTGGGTCAACTGCTCAATGCGACCCGAGAACAGCGCGACCTGAACCTCAGGCGAGCCGCTATCGTTGGGTGTGCGCGCGTGGGTCTGTACTAATTCCCGTTTCCGGGCGATCGGGAGAGGCATCAGGAGTTCTTTATCTTCCCTTCTTCCTTGATTTATCCGAGCAAAGTAACAGACCTGTACGGTGTAGTAAAGTATCTGGCCGTAAAACCTGATTCTTCAGGCGAATCAAGCACTTTCCTAGGCAGTCGATATCGTCTAGGGCTCAACCGTCTTCACGTACCTCACGATGCGCGGGTCGAATGCGTAGCCTTCCGAGGCCATCGAATCCCAAAACCCGACCGCATCGGCGTGCGCCTTCTCAACCAGCGCCGTGATGCGACGAGCGCCCTTCTCCACCGCCAGCCGCGCGCTCACTTCACGCACCAGAACTGCCGCGACACGATGGCGCCGCGCCTCGGGCGCGACCGCCAGCCTATAGATGTTGCCACGCCATCCGTCCCAACCGCCGATGACCGAACCGACGATGCGATCGTTCGCGTCGGTCGCGACTAGAAAGATCGCGTCAGCTTCGCTGACCACGCGTTGCACTTCGTCGAGGGTATCGGTAACGCTGGGCGTAGCATCGGCGCTCTTCCACAGTTGGAGTACCGCGGCGCAATCAGCCAGAGTACAGATGCGAAGCTGAATCGAATCGCTCATGAGGAGGTCCATTATCCACGTGAGAACCTGGACAACAACCATCCTGGCGGTGGCCATCGTGCTCGCGTCGTTTGGAGGCTACGGGCGTGCAATCGCGGGCGACATGGACGGCATTATGATGGAGCACGGGAAAATGATGATGATGAAAATGGGCAAGCCCGCGGGTCCGATGACCTCCGACATGACGATGTCCAACGGCGCCAGGGTTACGATGGATGGCACCATCATCATGAGCGACGGATCGAAGGACCAAATGAAGGACGGCGAAATGATGATGATGGATGGAAAAATAATGCAAGGCGGCAAGGCAACCGGAATGGCCAATCAGTAGGCCGCGCGGACCGATATCACGCGCGGAACCGTTCGCATCAATCCATTGTTGTAAGAATAGACAATCCCCGATGGCAGAAATTACTACCGATAGTTTTCGTGGGCGGCCGGCCCAGCCGCTGCTTATTCGCATTACGCATTGGCTCGCGATCCCGTTTCTCGTCATCATGGCGGGAAGCGGTCTGCAAATCCTCGTCGCGTACCCTTCGATGGGGCCGCGCGGGGCGCAATACTGGTGGTACCCATTCCAGGGAACCCCGCCGCCTGAATGGCTTCGGATCGGCGGATGGCTGGGCGGCGGGCGTCATTGGCATTTCGCCATCGCGTGGTTTCTGATCCTCAACGGCATCGCGTATCTCACCTACATGTTCGCCAAAGGCGAATGGCGCCGGCGGATGTTTCTGCCGCAGCGGGACCTGGTGAACGCCGTTTCGATGTTCGCGTACTATACGCGGCTGCGTAAGACGCCGCCGCCGGTGGACTTCTACAACGGACTGCAGCGGCTCGCGTATACGTCCGCGATTATTTTCGGCGTCGTGATGGTGCTGTCGGGGCTGGCGATCTACAAACCGGTGCAGCTGTATTTTCTGACCGTGCCCTTCGGCGGCTACGACGGCGCCCGAGTGGTGCATCTTGCGGGACTCGCGCTGCTGATGCTGTTCGTCGCCAATCATTTGGTGCTGGTCGCGCTGCATCCGCGCGAACTCCTCAACATGATCACCGGGGGCAAGCGTGGGTAGGATTCTCACTCGACGCGGATTCATCGTGGGCGCCGCGGCCGCGACGCTCCTCGCCGGATGCGACAGCGCGCCAGTGACTGGATTTCTGGACGCGATGGGCACCTGGAATCGCAAGGTTGACGAGGCGTTGTTTTCGCCGAGTCGGCTCGCACCGGAACTTCCCGCTTCCGAACAAACGCCTGAGAAAGCCTTCCCGAGCTATTTCATCTCGGACTCGATGCCGTTTCCGCCGCCGAATTGGACATTGAAGGTTGGAGGCATGGTTGCCAACCCCATGACACTCACGCTTGATCAACTGAAGCAGATGCCGCGCACGGAATTGCGCGTGCGCCATCACTGCGTCGAGGGATGGTCGGCGGTTGCCGCCTGGTCGGGCGTCAGGCTGAGTGACCTCGCGAAGGTGGTAGGCGTCGATCCGAAGGCGAAATACATCGAATTTCGCTCCTTTGATAGTGACTACTGGTCGTCATGGGATTTGGCCAGCGGACTGCATCCGCAAACACTGCTCGCATACGGCATGAACGGGAATCAGTTGTATCCGGATCATGGCGCGCCCCTGCGAGTCTATTCGGCGGTGAAGCTTGGCTACAAAATGGTGAAATACCTGACCGCGGTAAACTTCATGCCGACCGCCAACGGCGGCTACTGGGAAAACCAGGGCTACGAATGGTATGGCGGAGTTTAGGCGGCGTCGGGTTTTTCGACGTTGAAAATTCGCACGATGGTAGCGGTCACGCGCGAGGTTGCCTTCGCCACCGCGATCAGATTGCCGGCGTGGATCACCTTGAACATCTCGTGGCCGGCCGGCACCCTGCCCTCCAGCGCGCGAGGATCGCCATTGCGCAGCAGCTTCTCCGCCGCGTCATCGACATTCAGCTCAGCCAGATCCGGCAACGCTTTGCGGAGTCCGATCCTGGGGCAAGGCGAAGCGTTCAATGCGTCATCGAGGTTGACCGCATCGGCAATCGCGAAGTGGCCGCTCCTCGTGCGGCGCAACTCTTTGAGGTGCGCGACCGTTCCCAATGCGACCCCGATGTCGCGGGCGAGTGCGCGCGCGTAGGTTCCGGGCGAACAGGTTGCGTCGAAGCGGATTTCATCCGGCGCGGTAAGTTCAAGGGACAGGTCCTTGATCTCAATGGTGCGAATCGGCGGCGGCTCCAGCTCTTCGGGATTGCCTTTGCGCGCCAGCTTGTACATCCGGACGCCGTCGCGCTTGATGGCTGAAAAAACCGGCGGCACCTGATCGATTTTGCCGGTGAACTGCTTCGCAACTTCGGCGAGCCGCTCCGCATCGATTGCGGGAACGGGCGCTTCGCGCAAGACCTTGCCGTCGCGATCGAGCGTGTCGGTCTCGCCGCCCAACTTGATGACGCCCGCATAGACCTTCTCGCCACCTTCGAGCATCGGCGCGAGCTTGGTCGCCTCGCCCACCATGATCGGCAGCACTCCAGTAGCAAAGGGATCGAGGGTGCCGAGGTGGCCGACGCGCGCCGGCTTCACCTTGGCCTTGATGCGTCGCACCACCTCAGCCGAGGTGATGCCGCTGGGCTTGTCGATGAGGATTATTCCGTCCAAATGAAACCTGACGAAGCGCGATGAGTACGACCGATCATTCCTTGGGAACGGTTTCGCGCAGCAGTGCGCCGATACGGGCGGCGTGCTCGATGCCGGGATCGAATTCGAATTCGAGGTCCGGGGTGCGGCGAAGATTCAGCGCACGGCCAATTTCGCGTTTGATGAACCCGTTTGCGCTCTTGAAGCCCGCCAGCGCCGCCGCCGCGCGAGACTTGCCCTCCAGATGCGAAAAGTAGACACGCCCGTGACGCAGGTCGTCATCCATATGCACGCGCGTGAGCGTGATCCCGCGTAGTCGCGGATCCTTGAGTTCGCGAATCAGCAACTGGGACAACTCGCGCAGTACCAGTTCCGATACGCGATCAGCTCTTTTTACTTCGGGCAAACCTAACCCCTAACCCCTTCGCCTAAAGAAAGCGGAAGGAGGATCAGAAATTGACGATCTCGAGAATCTCCTCGCCCAGCGGCGCGAGGCCCAACGCGTCGATAAAGTTGACGACCTCGCGCAGGGCGGAATCCACGAATGCGCGATCGTTGCCGACCTGGCAAATTCCCAGCTCCGCGCGTTGCCATAAGTCGTTCTCGTCGGTCTCGGCGACCGACACGTTAAATTTGTTTCGCACGCGCGCTTTGATCGCGCGCAACACCTGGCGCTTCCCCTTGAGCGAATGATTTTCCGGAAGAAACAGGGTGAGACGCAGTATGCCGACCACCATGGGAGGCCCCTTCCATCCCAAAAAAACGACGGGCGCGGCTGTTCACCACGCCCGCCGAGCTAATACGTCATTACGCTGGAGGCTGCTTTTCGACTTGCGCCGACCCGCGTCCTTCGCGCGGCGGCGGCGTCAGTTTGCGCAGCACGGTTTCCATCTCGAACGCCTCGACGATATCGCCGGGCTTGACGTCATTGTAGTTCTCGAGTCCGATACCGCATTCGTAGCCGGATGCCACTTCGCGCGCATCGTCCTTGAAGCGTTTGAGCGATCCGATCTTGCCTTCCCACACCACGCGGCCGTCGCGAACGAGGCGAGCCCGCCCCGCGCGGGTGATTTTGCCGTCCACCACCATCGAGCCCGCGATGGTTCCGCCCGGGACGTTGAAGGTCTTGCGGACTTCCGCGCGGCCCAGCGCCTTCTCGCGGAAGGTTGGCGCGAGCAATCCTTCCATCGCTTCGCGCACATCATCGATAGCTTCGTAGATGACGGTGTAGAGCCGGATTTCGACGCCTTCTTTCTCGGCGAGCTGCGCGGCCTTCGCTTCGGGACGGATGTTGAATCCGATGATGAGTCCCTTCGATGCCGATGCCAGCGTGACGTCCGTCTCCGAGATCGCGCCCGCCGAGGCATGGATCACCTGCAGCTTGACCTCGTTGGTGGACATGCGTTCGAGGGCGTTCTGCAACGCCTCGACGGAGCCCTGCACGTCGCCCTTGATGATGACCTTGAGGTCCTTGACCTCGCCCTCGCGCATGCGTTGGCTGAGATCTTCGAGGGAGACGCGGCTGGTCTTCTGTAGTTCACCCTCTCGTTGGCGAGAGCGGCGGAACTCGGCGACCTGACGCGCCTTGGCTTCCTCGGCGACGCCCACAAACTGGGTTCCAGGCTCGGGAACGCTGGATAATCCGAAGATTTCCACCGGTGTCGAGGGCCCCGCTTCGGTCAGCCGCTGCCCGAGGTGGTTGAGCATGGCGCGTACACGTCCGTAGGAGACGCCACATACAAAAGGATCGCCCTGATGCAGAGTGCCTTCCTGGATGAGCACCGTCGCGACCGGGCCGCGTCCGCGATCGAGTTGCGCCTCGACCACCGTGCCCTTCGCGGGACGATTCGGATTCGCCTTGAGCTCCATCACGTCGGCCTGCAGGAGGATCATTTCCAACAGCTTGTCGATACCTTCCTTGGTCCGTGCCGACACGCCGACGGTAATCGCGTCGCCACCGAAATCTTCCGGGATGAGTCCGATCTGCGTCAGCTTCTGCTTGACGTTGTCGATGTTCGCATCCGGCAAGTCGATCTTGTTGATCGCCACGATGATCGGAACCTTCGCCGCGCGCGCATGATTGAGCGCCTCGATCGTTTGCGGCATCGGGCCTTCATTTGCCGCGACCACCAGCACCACGATGTCGGTCACCTTGGCGCCGCGAGCGCGCATCGAGGTGAAGGCCTCGTGGCCGGGCGTATCGACGAACGTGATCGTGCGGCCATCGACCTGCACCGTATACGCTCCGATGTGCTGGGTGATGCCGCCGTATTCTTCTTCGGTAACCTTGGCGCTCCGGATCGCGTCGAGCAGCGAGGTCTTGCCGTGATCGACGTGGCCCATGATGGTGACCACCGGGGGCCGCGTGACCATCTCGCCGACTTCTTCCTGCTCGTCGGGCGCTTCTTCGATCGCCTGTTCGACGTCGAAAGCCACGTTCTCGACCGTGTAGCCGAACTCGTTCGCGAGGAGCGAGGCGGTATCGACGTCCAGGACCTGGTTGAGGGTCGCCATCTGGCCGAGGTCCATCAGCTTGCGAATCAAGTCGCCCGCTTTGACACCCATCGAGCGGCCAAGATCGCCGACCGTGACGCCTTCGGTAATCCTCACTACGCGCTTGGAGGCGCGCGGCGTGGTGATTTCGGTTTTACGCTGTTCCTTGCCGGGCAGCGCACGCCGTTTCTTCGGAACACGTAGCCCGCGAATCTCGCGCTCGGCGAGAAAATCACCGCCGTCTTTTTTGACGACTTTCTTTTTCTTGAGTGCGCGGCCCGCAGCGCCGGGCTTGTTCGAGGGCTCCGGCGGCGGCCCATTAGGCTCTTGCGGTTGCGGTGCGCCAGCCTGCGGACGACCTGCAGGTTGTCCGGGCCGTCCACCCGGTCCCATCGTTCGTCCAGTGGGGGGAGCCGGCTTCGCCGGCGCGACCTTCGCGCGAAGATCGATCTTTCCGAGAACCTTGGGTCCGCGCTGTCCGTCATCGAGAGATGGCGCCGCGGGATGCGATCCGGTCTTCGTCAAATTAACCGTGCGACGCTCGCCGTTGACGCTTGGTGGCGTGACAACCTGGGGCGGACGCGTCTCGACCCGTGGGCGGGTGCTGACGTCGGGACGCCGGAAGTCGCGGCGATCATGCAGAGGCAGCGGCGGCATCTGGCGCGAAGGCTCGCGCGGAGTCTCGGTGCGTGGCGCCTCGGCCGGCCGGGCCGCCATCGCCGGCGCGGTCGCGGCCGGATGCTCCGGCTCACTGCGCGGCGGGGTCGCGGTTTCAGCGCGCATTTCAGCCGCTGCGGCTTCAGCAGGCTTGGCGGAAACCTCGGAAGCGATTTCTGCGGGTACTTCAGCGGACATGGGCGCCGGCTCGAGATGTTGGGGCGCCTGGTGAACTTCAGTAGCGGGAGCTTCGATAGGGGTTTCCTGGGTTGCGGGCGCACTGACTTCGGGCGCCGTGATTACGGGAGCTTGCGGTAACGGCGCTTCGAGGACCGGCTCGATGGCCGGCTGAAAAACCGGAGTGTCAATTTGCGGCTGCGGGCTTTCACTCATGAACGGCGCGAAGGTCTCGTCTTGCGCCGACTCCTGCGCTTCGAAGTGAAAGGGCTGCGCCGCTTCGTTGGCCGGCGCAGGCGCGGTTTCCGCATGGCGGCGGCGCATCACGGTGGCGTTGAGCCGCTTTTCGACGATGGTGCCGGCGCTGGTCTCGACCACGGTCTCCTTGCGCAGTATCGCATTGCGATGCGCCTGTTCGTCGAGATCGGCCTTCACGCGGTCGGCCTCTTCGGGCCCGAGCAGGCTCGCGTCAGTATGTGCGTGGGCGAGCTTCAAGCGCTCGCAACTGGCGATGACGTCCTCGAGAGGAACGCCCCACTCTTTGGCCAGACTTTTAATTCGCTTTCGAGCCATCTGTCCTATGCTATTTACGCCTCGCTACCCAGCGAAGTCACGCCCTTGACGGCCGCGATGATTCGCCGCCGCTGGTCGCGATCGATGCTGGATTTCAACGAGCGAAATTCTCTAACTTTCGATGCGGCAAATTTGTCCAGGCAGCGAGGTTCAGGATGGAGGTACCCGCCGCGCCCCGGAGCGCTGCCTTTATTATCGATTCTAACCATTCCGTTATGCGCGACGATACGTGTCATGCGCGACTTCGCGTCGCGCTGGCGACATCCGAGACATGTCCGCTCGGGGCCTATGACTCCTCCTTGGCAGTTTCCTTGACCTCTTCCGCTGGCGGCGCCGCCGCGACCTCTTCCGCCGCGATCGAATCCGCGGTTACTTCGCTGCCGGCCGCGGCCGCGCGCAATGCTTCATTCGAAGCCGCATCGGCTTCGGCCTGGGCTTTCGCCGCGGCCTCCGCTTTCTTCTTACTAACATGTTCTCGCGCCGCCGCAATCAGCTGATGGGCGCGTTCCTGGCTGATTCCTTCGACGTCGAAAGAAGTCTCGTCCGCTTCGGCGAGTTGCTCCGAGGAGCGGAAGCCAAGCTGGTACAGGAGTTCGGCATTGATGTCGCCGATTCCGGGAATCGCGTTGAGCGACTGGCGCGCGTTGCGAGCTTCTTCTTCCGCTTCCGCCTCGCTGCGCACATCGAGCTTCCAGTTGGTCAGGCGATGGGCGAGGCGCACGTTCTGGCCGCGCTTTCCAATCGCGAGCGAGAGCTGATCGTCGGGGACGATCACCTCCATCGCATGCTCGTCCTCATCGATGATGACCTTGGAAACTTTGGCCGGCGCGAGCGCGCGACAAACCAATTCCGCCTGATCATCGGTCCACGGCACGATATCGATTTTCTCGCCGCGCAGTTCCTGCACCACCGCCTGCACGCGCGTGCCTTTCATGCCGACGCAGGCGCCGACCGGATCGACATCCGAGTCTTTCGAATAAACCGCGACCTTGGCGCGGCCGCCGGGCTCGCGGGCGCACTGGCGAATCTCGACGATGCCCTCATACATTTCGGGCACTTCCTGCTCGAAGAGCTTGATGAGGAAATTGTTGGAGGTGCGCGAAAGCACGATGGAAAGGCCCTTTTCGGACAGATCGACTTCGGCAATCAGCGCGCGGATGCGATCGCCCTGGCGATACCGCTCGTGCGGGATCTGCTCTTTTTCGGGCAGGATCGCCTCGGTGCGGCCGAGGTTGACGATCATGTTCTTGCGCTCGAAGCGCTGCACGATGCCGGAGACGACTTCGTCACCGCGATCCTTGAACTCGTTGTAAATCTGTTTCCGCTCGGCGTCGCGGATGTGCTGGATGAGATTCTGCTTCGCCGCCTGCGCGGCGATGCGGCCCATCGTCGCGGTGTCGAGCTTGATGAGAATTTCGTCGCCGACTTCGGCATCGGGATCGTATTTCTCGCGCGCCTCGACCATGGTCGCTTCGGAAAGCGGATTGGCGATGGTCTCGACGACGGTCTTGATCTCGAACAGCTCGATTTCACCGATTTCGGTATTGAAGCGAGACTCGATTTTGCGGTCGGGGCCGAAAGTTCGCCGCGCCGCCGAATGCATCATCTCCTCGACCGCCGTGATGACGATGGTTTTGTCGATCCCCTTTTCCTTGGAGACCTGCTCGATTACCCGGTTGAGATCTACCTGCATAACACCTCCGTCGCGTGGCGGAGTTCATGAAAATTTAGCATCAAGCTACGGACGCGCTCCCTGTCGGGAAGCGGGCCTGCGCTTGCCTTCATCAAAGTCGTGCTCGTAATTGGCAGCTCGTATCTCCTCAAATCCGAACGCCTCGCGACTCCCGGCCGGCCAATTGTCGAGGTCTTCCAGCTCGATGCCGGTGGGGGTGACCCCGGCCAGCTTGCCGACGAAAGACTTGGTGCCGTTGCGCGCCGCATGCGTCCTGATTTTAATCCTTTGCCCTACAAACGCTTCGAAGTGCTCCAGCTTCAACAGGGGCCGATTTATCCCCGGCGATGCGACCTCCAGGAGGTATCGACTCTCGATAGGGTCGTATACATCCAAAAGATCACTCAACACCGGGCTCAGCCGTTCCAGGTCGCTGAGCGAAATGCCACCGCCGGGCTTATCGACCAGCAGCCGCAGCATCGCACCGCGCGATCCCTGCTTGAACTCCGCCGAGATCAACTCATATCCTTGACGTTGAAGATGTGGGTCCAGAAGGTCCACAATCTTGCGCGCCACCGGATGCAATTCGAGCACTATCACCGGCCAACCCGACGCCCTATTTACGCTAAACCAACAAAAAAGTGGGCACCAGCCCACTTCCCGGCTATAAAGGTACATCCGCGACTCGGATTCGGCAAGGATGTTACCTCAAGAGAGGCCATCTTATGCGTAATTTGCGGCTCGATGCCGGTGATTCGGCCTCCGCTGCGGGTGGATGCGGCCTAAAATTGTCCTCGGACCGAAGGAAAAACACTGTTATGATACCGAGCATGGCACCCAATCATTCCAGGCAGGCGGTCCGTAAATCTGCCGCGCGCGAATATCTCGAAGCCTTCGGCCTCGCAATCATCCTGGCCGTGGTCATGCGCTCTTCCATGGTGCAAGCCTACGTTATCCCGAGCGGTTCGATGATCCCGACGCTGCAGATCGGCGATCATATTCTGGTCAACAAGCTCAGGTATGGTCTGCGGATTCCCGATTCCGTGTTCGGCTTGAAGATGCCCGGGGTGCCGTTAGGTCATTACCTCTGCCGATTCGAACCGGTGCGGCGCGGAGACGTTATCGTGTTCGTCTCGCCGGTCGACCCGAGCATCGATCTGATCAAACGGGTCATCGCTATTCCTGGTGACACCGTGATGGTGAAGAAGGGCAGGATTTTCCTCAACGGCCAAGCGATGGATGATCCGCACGCATACCTCCAGGTGCCGGAGCAAAATCGCACGCCGATTGAAATGAAAGATCCGCGCGACAACTTCGGCCCGGTCACCGTACCACCCGGCAAACTCTTCACCATGGGCGACAATCGCGACAACAGTTTCGATAGCCGCTACTGGGGCTTCGCCGATATGAACGCGGTGGAGGGCCGCGCAATTCTCGTCTACTGGTCGTGGGATAGCACCGCAGGCGCGATGATCCCGCCCGTTCGATGGGGTCGCTTCGGGCACCTCATCGACTGAGGCCTTGCCCTCCCGCATCAGGCGGCACTGTTCCGCCACCTCGACTCATATGTTAGGCACAGGGCGTGCGAATCGAAGCCGATCGAGCCGATACCCTTTTTGATCAACCTATTGCGATCCGCGTGAGCGAATGTCCGCCCGGCGCGGCGATCACTGTGCGGGCAGAAGCCATAGATGATGCGCAGCATCGATGGGCATCGCACGCAGTCTTCATCGCCGATCAGTCAGGCGTAGTCGATATCAGCCAGCAGCCGGCGCATTCGGGCAGCTATCCGGGCAAAGATGCGATGGGTTTGTTTTGGTCGATGCGGTTGCACGACGCCGTCATAGAGCGCGGTCCCTTCCTCAAGACGACGCCTAATCCGGTGATCGTCACGATTACCGCCGAGCACGCCGGCGAAACCGCATCGCTCGAAGTGACGCGGCGCCTGATGGGACGCGGTATCCGTCGCAGCGAGATTCGTGAGGAAGGGTTGGTCGCGACGTTCTTCTCTCACGAGAGCGGCGCGCGACCGGGAGTCATCATCGTGTCGGGCTCGGGTGGCGGCCTCGCCGAGGACCAACCTGCCCTCCTCGCGAGTCGCGGCTATGCGGTCCTGTCGCTGGCGTATTTCGGCATCGAGGGAGTGCCGGAAGACCTCGCGAACATTCCGCTGGAATACTTCTGGCGCGCGATTGAATGGATGCGCGCGCACAAGTCCGTCGCCAGCGAACGCATCGCGGTAATGGGAGCGTCACGCGGCGGCGAGCTCGCTCTGCTCCTCGGTGCCACGTTTCCAGAAATCAAAGCCGTCGTGGCATACGTGCCGAGCGGGGTGGTATGGCCGGGGCTCAGCCGCACGCCGACGCCTGAGCCGCTTCCGGCGTGGACACGCAATGGCTATGGGGTCGCGTTCATGCCGAATCCTCCCGCCGACGTCGAAGCGTGGAGCAAGCCGCCGGTGGTGCTGACGCCGACGTTTCACGCCTCGATGAAAATGCGTGCGCGCGCGGAATGGCCGGAGATCGAGGTCGAGAAAACCCGCGGCCCCATCCTGATGATGTCAGGTTCCGACGATCAGATGTGGCCGTCGCTGATGCTCGCGGACATCGCGGCGCAGCGGCTGTTGCGCCACAACTTCGCGCATAAGTTCGAGCACATCACCTACGCGGGCGCCGGACATTTCATCCGGTTTCCATACTCACCGACTATCACCGAAATTTTTCATCCGGTGGTGAAGACGATGATGGCGCTCGGCGGCGATGCGGTTTGCAATGCGGCCGCTGATCGCGATTCGTGGGCGCGCCTGCTCGGCTTCCTCGCCGCGTACCTTTAGAAATCTCAGAAACCGCCGCGCGTCGTCCGACGTCTCGCAGTGGTCGTTCACCCCTACGCGGAAATGGACTCGCGATTCGTTCTCGGTTCCGGGCACCCTCCTACTTGGCCGCTGCCGCGGCGTCGCGCTGACTCCGCTGCGCGTCAAATTCCTCGGCGACCGCCTGATCGCGCTCGCCCATTTCTTCGAGGTTGAGCTCGGCCATCGCGATGACGCCCATATCGGTGTAGGCCTTGGTGACTTTCGGTCCCCATAGCCCGATGTCCTTGATCGCGGGCACGATGCGGGTAAACAGCGCGGCGCGGAACTCCTGCATCCCCGGAGAGTTCTCTTCCCACTCGATGCATTCCCTGGTCGGCAACCCGAGCCGCTCGAACACGTCATGCGAATTGAACCGATCGCGCATCGTGTAGCAGGCCTCGACCACGAATTCCTCGCGCTCGTCTTTTTCCTTCGCGGTCAGATGCGGGTAGTACTCGCGCAGCGCGAGGCGGCCGAAGGCGACGTGCCGCGCCTCATCCTGCATGACGTAAGCGTTGACGGCGGCGGCGAGCGGATTTTTCGCCATGTCGCGAATTCCCGCAAACGCCGCGAGCGCCAGCCCCTCGATCAGGACCTGCATGCCGAGATACGTCATGTCCCATCGCGAGTCGCGGAGAATCTGATCGAGCAACGCCTGAAGCGGCGGCGTGATCGGATAAACGATGTCGAATTTTTCGTGGAGCAGGCGCTTGTAGACCTCGACGTGGCGCGCCTCATCCATCACCTGCGTGGCGGCATAGAACTTCGCCTCGATGTCGGGGACCTGCTGGACGATCTTCGCGGTGCAAATCAACGCGCCCTGCTCGCCATGCAGGAACTGCGAAAGATCGTTGGCCTGCGAATGACGCCGCAGGTCGACTTTCTCCTTATTGGTCAGGCGATCCCAGATGGGCGAGCCGAAGATCGAAAGATACTCGTCGGGCAGCTCCTCGGGATTTTCGGGATCCAAATCGAGCGACCAATCGATGCGGTTGCTCGCGTTCCATTGCTGCTGCTTGCCCTTCTCGTAGAGGCGATGCAGGGACGGGCTGCCGTCCTCATACTCCCATTTGAAGCGGCTCTCGAAATTCTCCGGCACTTTCCATTCGAAGCCGTCAATCGGCATGGCGTAGCGTTCGGCGGTGCTCATCCAGTTCCTCCTGGGGTCATGGGTGGCGACATTGTAGCGCGCCGGCGAATGTATGGAATCTATCCGCACTGGCACCATTGGTTACAGCCTCAGCGCGTCAATGCAGTCTGAACGTGTGTAAATGTAGACTTTCGCTACTAATTGACTCCTATTGCTACAATGGTCATTATAGTCAGGCTCGGGGAGGGGGAAATGGACTCAATGTCACCGACTGCGCTCGTCATCGACGACAGCCCTGTGGTTCGCCGCTATCTGCGGCTGCGCCTGGAATCCAGCGGATGGAGCGTGGCGGAGGCTGAGGATGCTTATGAGGGCCTCAACGCGATGCGCGAATGGCGCCCCGACCTCATCACGCTCGACCTGATCATGCCGATCAACCACGGCATCGATGGCATTCACCTCGCGCACAAAATCCGCGAGGAGAGCCCTGACACCACGCTGCTGATCGTCAGCGGGATGGCATCGGAACAGGACATCAAGGATTTCCTGCGCAAGAATCGCCTCGAGTTTTTCGGCAAGACCGACAGCGCCGAGGTGGGCGGCTTCGCGCGGCTGTTCGCGCGCACCGATGAGCTATTGGGCGAGTTAAACCGCCTCGAGCGGCTCGCCGGCGACGCCCCGATCCGGCATTAGGCAACTTCGGAGCGATTTCCGCAGTTCGGTTCCGTGCCTTCTCCGCCAATGCTCCAGAGGTGGCGCTGATGCCGCGTCGCTCGAATTTCCCAAAACTTTGCACATTCGATAGAAATCTATTGCGACTCATCCGGTTGCTTCCGAACCTGTCCTGACAATGGAGTTTCTATGGCAAAGATGCGTGCTGCTCAAATCACCCGGGCCAAAGGTCCCATCGAAATAGTCGAGCGCGACATTCCAACCCCAGGCGCCGGCCAGGTCCGCGTCAAAGTGCAGGCGTGCGGGATCTGCCATAGCGATGTCTTCGTGAAGGAAGGCCTCTTCCCGGGCATCCAGTTCCCGCGCGTGCCGGGTCACGAAGTCGCCGGTATCGTCGATGCGCTCGGCGCCGGCGTCATGCGGTGGAAGCCCGGCGATCGCGTCGGCGTCGGTTGGCATGGCGGCAACTGCGGATACTGCGACTCCTGCCGCCGCGGCGACTTCTTCGCCTGCCAGACCGCGATGCTGATTACCGGCATCACCAGCGACGGCGGCTATGCTGACTACATGATTGCACCCGCGGAGACGCTCGCCGCGATGCCGCCCGAACTGAGTCCGGTCGAAGCGGCGCCGCTGATGTGCGCGGGCGTCACTACCTTCAACGCGTTGCGCAACAGCGGCGCGACGGGAGGCGAACTGGTTGCCATCCTGGGTCTCGGCGGGCTGGGCCATCTGGGAGTTCAGTATGCCGCGAAGATGGGATTTCGCACCGTCGCGATCGCGCGCGGACAAGACAAGGAGCCGTTGGCGCGCAAGCTTGGCGCGGCGCATTACATCGATAACGCGGCGTCCGATCCCGCGGTCGAGCTCGCGAAGCTGGGCGGCGCCAAAGCGGTCCTCGCGACGGTGACTGACAGTGGCGCGATGGCATCGACTATCGGTGGTCTCGCGCCCAAAGGCACGCTGATGGTCATCGGCGCCGGCGGCCCTTTCACCTTCGATCCGCTTCCCGTCCTGACTCGAAGTCAGTCGATTAAGGGCTGGTATTCAGGCACCTCGATCGATTCGCAGGATGCGCTCAACTTCAGCGTGCTCACCGGAGTCCGCTCGATGAATGAAGTTCTGCCGCTGACGCAGGTCGCCGAGGGTTACGACCGGATGGTGAGCGGCAAGGCCCGGTTCCGCGTCATCCTGACCATGGACAAATGAAAGGTCTGCCGGCTCATCGCGCCCAGGTGTGATAGGTTTTCGCCGAAGGACGATATTCATCGACCCGATGGTTGCCGGTATCGACTAAAAGAATTCGGTCCGTCGAGGCCGCGAAGATGCCGGCCGGCTCGCGGGTCGGCACGCACACCGGATCGACGCAGGTGAACTTGCCGCCGTCGAAATCGACCGCTTCGTGCTGGGTGAGATCGAGCTCGCGAATCGCGCTGTTGTAGGTGTCCGCCACCAACACCCGATCGCCATCGACGGCCACTCCCAGTGGATGCTGCAAGCGTGCTTTTTGGAAATCACCGTTGACCCATCCGAAGTCAAACAGGCCCGCGCCAACCAGGGTGATGATTTGCGGCGGGTCCGCAAGGCTGATTGCCCGCACCGCCGAGCTTTCGCTGTCCGCGAGGTAAAGGGTTTTACCGTCCGCGCTGAGCGCCAGGCCGCTCGGTTGCGCGAGCGAGGCCTCCGATGCGCGCCCGTCGCGCAGGCCCTCCTCCCCGGTGCCGGCGAACGCGGCCACCGTCGCGGCCTTGAGGTCGAGCACGCCTATCTGGTGGGTTCCCGCATTCGCGAAAAAAAGTTGGTCGCCCTTTTTTTCCAGGTCCCATGGCGAGGCCAGCGCTCTGGTGCCGGCCGCCTCGGGAGCGCCGAGCTGGATGCCCCGCTTGCCGGTCCCGGCGAGCGTCGTAACAGCGCCACTTGCAAGGTCGATTCGCCGGATCGCATGACTCTCGGTGTCGGCCACGTAAATCGCATCGCTCGCGGCAATCAATCCTTGCGGATGGTTGAAGCGGGCCGTGTCTTTGGCTCCATCGAGCAGACCGGCTTCACCATTGCCGAAGCGTTCGAGCTCTTTTCCGTTGTCGTCCAGCAACACGATCTGATTATGACCGCCGTCCGCCAGCGCCCATCGGCGAGTGGAACCCGGGACCGGCTTCAGCTTTCCGGGAAACAGAAAACGTCCCGTGGGCTCCGGCAATGGCGTCAGATCGAGCGCGGCCGGTTTGAGGGTACCGGCTTTGGCCGACGCGCCCACCAGGTTGCCGATCGCGGTCAGCATCCGATCCGGGTCGGGCTCGCCCGGAACCACGCCCGCGATGGTGCCGTTCGCATCGATGACTACCAGTGTCGGCCATGCTCGTACGCCGTATGCCCTCCAGATGGTCATCTGCGGGTCATGGATAATCGGGTGATGGATGTCGTAACGGCGGATCGCGTCCTTGACGCTCGCAGCATGCTTCTCGTTGGCGAATTTCGGCGAATGGACACCGATCACCACGACCTGGTCGGGAAAGCGTTCTTCGATCCGGCGCAGGGTGGGAATGATTTGGATGCAGTTGATGCAGCCCTCAGTCCAGAAATCGAGAATCACCACGCGTCCGCGCAGGCTCGCGATCGGCAGCGGCGCCGGAACATTGAACCACTCCAGCCCCGGACGCGCGATTTCAGGTGCGCTCATAGCAAAACTCCACTTGGGGTCGATTGTAATCGTAAGGGCGATGAGCAGTAAGCATTGGAGGGCCAGGTATCGACAAATCCTCGGAGGGTTGGGTTTCCGCATTTCAGTTGGGATTGATCCTACCAGCTTATTTATTGCCGGTAGCATCCCAAAGTGTCGGAGCAACCGAGCATAGTACGGGCGTGCCGAAACCACCGCGTCTGACTCTGTATCCCGCCTCTATGGTTGGGCGTCGTGGACTGGCGCAGTTCATGCGACGGCCGCGAGCACGAACCCTGACGGGCTGGAGCGGGACCTCAGCTCTGGGACCCTGTAGCGGCGAGAAAAATCCCCAGCGACGCTCGACTCGGATCGTCCCTTATCTCCGTGCCTCTCAAGCTTTGAATGGAGACAAACTCGCGTTGGTAATCCCACGCCAGATCGTCTTTCCTAAGCCCGCGCCTGAGATATTCGTCCACCGTTAAAGGATTCCTGACGTACGCCGCAATTTTTCGCTGAAGGCTCTTCCCGCGGACGCGGTCACGATCGGATGGCGCAACAACCAATCGTACTATATCTGATCCAAGAATCACGCCTTGAAAATAGTCTTTCCGCCGATTCATTTCGCCAGACCATACAATATCGCTTCCTTTCACCACCACTCCCATACGAAGCTCACACTAATTATTTTCCTCTTTTCGAAGTGGCGCTATATGGCCAGAGCTTGGACTTGTTCAATCGTCATCTGCCTCAGCCACCTTAAGAAGTTCGGACAGAACATAGACGGGAATGGCCGATGTGTCGTGGATCAGCACATGCTTTCTGCCAGACTTCTCGTAGCGCACCAACGTGCCATCTATATCGTAGGCATCGCGGATCTCTCCTAGTTCCCAGCATACGATTTTCTGGATGCGCTCCAAGTTGTGATCCCAAGCAAAAGGTTCGCAAGCTTGTGAACAAGCTCGAGCCATCCAGTACGAGCCATTCCCTTGTCAGTAAACTCTATTATTGCGTCCGTCCCTCGCTGCGCACTGTACTCTCCAAGCACGAAGTCAATCGCTTTCATGCCGGCCGAGATCATCGCCTGTAACACCAGCAGTGTTTCAGCCTCATTCTGCGGAATCCGAGTAAGAACACCAGGGACTTTGACCCCGGCATCCAAGCGCGGCCTTCTCTCGAAGTCCCGTAAACGTTTATCCATTTCGCTGATCGCTCTTGCGCGCTTTGAAGAATTGTCTTCGGCCGACTTGGCGGCGAAGAACTTCTGTACAAAGGGATCCTTCCAAATTGATGTTAAGTAGACAGTAATGCCCGCCACGGCAAGGTCGTACACGTCATCCTGCCGGACATCGTTACGATTTGCTGTTAGGTCGAACTGTTGGCAGTTGGCGAACGCTAAAAAGGAACGGTAGTAGTACTGACCGCCGGTCGCTATCTCCCACATTTTTGTATTTCGTTCGACCATAATGAAATCTTTGCAAAGCCAAAGGCCGGTGTCGCGCAGAGTGTCGGGAATGAACGAGCGAGATTCGTCTCCGAGAATGAGAACTAACAAATCGAGTTCGACCTTGACCCCTTCAGAGGTCGAACCGCAATCTATATGCTTAATGGGGAAGGCGTTTATGACGCTAGATGTTCCCTTCGACATATCAGGTTGCTGATCAGGCAATTCGAAATAGCTTTGTAAGGTGACCTTTCCGGTCATCCCCGGCAGCTTTCAGGTTGAGCTGCATTGTGCGCGCTTTCCCGATCATGGCCCGCTCCAATGAACCGCCTATGGTGTTCCAGCGGATATACTGCTCAACATCGTTCAGATTTTCGAATTCGGAGTGAGGGGAATCAAACCCTGTCACACGAATCGTAGTTCCTCGCATCCCGGCATCGTTAAGTAAAACTCTGTACCGATAAGTGGGAATGATCCCTTTTTTCAGACTTTCCCAAGGAGGGACTTCTGTCTCAGCTTCGATTGTCTCTGCTCCTTTATGGGTAGTTATGCGAATCCCGTCGCTCTTGTAGTAAATCTTGGTTCCGTGCCCCTTCGTTCCAATACTCCCCGCCGGCTTGTGAGAGTCGCCGAGATTAAAAAAGTAGCCGATCTCATCTGCGTTCATGCCATCGCCGTCGTCTTGAATCGTAATGTTGAGGAGCTGTTTCCTACGTCCTCTTGTATTTGCCTGCGCCGATGCCGGTTCAATCGTGATGCTTGTGGTCGAGGCGTTCGCATCCCACGAGTTGCTCAGAGCTTCTCTCAGCAGCTCCTGCGGTCTCTTGAAATCTTTTGCGATTTCAATAAATTCCCTCGCCTCGTTCACACGGGGCTTCTGTCCGGTAACTTCCTTAACTTGACTGACCATTTCGACAACCCCCTCGACGATTCAAAAATTCAAAGGCTGCGATAGGCTATCCTTGTGGTCCATCCAGCACCAGCTTGTTCACACGTTTTTCTGAACAGCCTGCTGGCACCATTCCTTGCGATCGTCAGACGGGTCTTTCCCAACTCTCCAGTTGTGAGTTGCACCAATAGTTGTTTGGAACACAATCCCGCAGTTGCCCCCGAAGAACGCTGCTCGAGGGAGCCGCTCCGGCCCTTCACGATTTATTAGGGGCGAGGGCAGCATCGGACGAGGTCATCGGAAAGAAGGCTGAGTCGCGGCAGCCGAATCGTGATATCATGCCATGATGGCGCCTTGATGGGGCGCCGATGTGAGTTTTTGGCGGGCACGGACGGAATGCCATGCGAAAATGCATAAACGAACCCAGCGACGTATCGGGACCCTTCGCCTCGCTCAGGGCGACCGGTCGGTCACGCCTCGCGCTCGATTACATAAACGAAGCCACCGAATGCTTGAATTCGAAGGACTTTTTCACTTCGCACTGGAAACAAAGCCACGGACACGGCCTCGACATTGTAGAAAACTCATCGGAGACAGAAATCGTAAAAACAAAGCCACTCGTATCGACAGCGTGTCGGTAATTTGGCGGGACGGCCGTGTGGTTCTTCAGTAGCACGGGCTTTAGCCTGTGGCTTAGGAATCCGGAGACGGACACAGGCTGAAGCCTGTGCTACCTCAGAGGAGGCTGAAGCGGAAGCAAGGCGCAATTCTGCGGTCGAGGTTCTTCGGCTGCGCGCTCACGCGCTCACCTCAGAATGACAAGTAGCGCGACGCCTGCTAACTTAGAGTGAACGCGACTCAGCGCATGAAGAAGTCGCGCAGCCACTTCACGGTCGCTTTGCGGCCGACCCATGCAAGCGCGGTCGTCAGCGGAATGTCCTTGGGGCACACCTCGACGCAGTTCTGCGCGTTGCCGCAGTCCTCGATACCGCCCTCGCCCATCACGCCCTCGAGGCGCTCGTCTTCGTGCATCGCGCCGGTCGGATGCTGGCTCATCAGGTAAACCTGGCCCATCACCGCGGCGCCCATGAACTTCGAATGCGAGTTCACCTGCGGGCACGCTTCGAGGCAGCATCCGCAAGTCATGCATCGCGAGAAGAGATAGCCGAACTGCTGCACTTCGGAGCTGATGCGCGGGCCGGCGCCGAGGTTGTAGCTGCCGTCGATCGGAATCCATGACTGCGCGCGCTTGAGGCTCTCGAACATCTTGGCGCGGTCGACCCACAAATCGCGAATGAGCGGGAACTTCGACATCGGCTCGAGCGTCGTCGGACTCGGCAGATTGGTCGCGAGCGCCGTGCACGCCTGGCGCACGCGTCCGTTGATGACCATCGTGCACGCGCCGCACACCTCTTCGAGGCAGTTGGCGTGGAAGACCGGCGCCGACACGCGCTTGCCCTGCTTGGTCACCGGATTGCGCCGGATCTCCATCAGCATCGAGATGACGTTGTGATCGTTCTTGAAAGGAATCTCGAATTCCTGCCAGTAGCTCGCGGACTCGGGAGAATCCTGCCGCTTGATGTTTAGGACGATGGTCCGTTCTGCCACAGTTTGTCTCCTCGATCTGCTACTACGCGGCCTTGGCTTTCTCGTGCGTGGTGTCGACATCGTAACGGCGCGCGCGCAATGGAATGAGACTGGTGTCCACCGCCTCCCATGAAAAGCGCGGACCGTCGGACGACCAGTTCGCCATCGTGGTTTTGAGGAAGTTCTCGTCGTCGCGCTCCGGGAATTCCGGCTTATAATGAGCGCCGCGCGATTCGTTGCGGTTGAGCGCGCCGATGGTGATCGTGCGCGCGAGCTCCAGCATGTTCCAGAGCTGGCGCACGAACAGCACTTCCTGGTTCGCCCACTTGCCGGTGTCGCTGAGCCCGATCTTTCCGAAACGATCCTTCAGCTCCAGCAGCTTGAGGTCGGTTTCTTTGAGCTTGTCGTTGGTGCGCACGACCGTGACGTTGGCGGTCATGATGTCGCCGAGCTCGCGCCATAGGGCGAACGCGTTCTCGGGACCGGTCAGCTTGAAGATTTGATCGAAGTCCTCGCGCTGACGGGTGGTCTCCTGATCGTAGATGCGCGAGTCGCCCGGCGCCGGATGCGCCTTGGCATAGTCGGCCATCACCGGCGCAGCCACCATGCCGGCATAGATGCATGATAGCAGCGAGTTAGCGCCGAGCCGGTTCGCGCCGTGATACTGGTAGTCGGCCTCGCCGCCCGCGAACAGGCCTTTGATGTTGGTCTGCTGGTTGTAGTCGCACCACAGACCACCCATCGAGTAGTGCATCGCGGGGAAAATCTTCATCGGCACCTTGCGCGGATCCTGGCCGACGAACTTTTCGTAGATTTCCAGCACGCCCGAAACCTTGGCATTGAGGATCGCGGGATCGATGTGGCTGACATCGAGATACACCAGCGGCTGGCCATCGACGCCGAGGCCCATATCGTAGATGACCCGGAAAATCGCGCGCGTGGCGATATCGCGCGGCACCAGGTTGCCGTAGGCGGGATACATCTCCTCGAGGAAGTACCACGGCTTGCCGTCGCGATAAGTCCACACGCGGCCGCCCTCGCCACGAATCGATTCCGAGATGAGGCGATTCTTGTCCTCGCCCGGCACCGCCGTGGGATGCACCTGGATGAACTCGCCATTGGCGTAGGTCGCGCCCTGCTGATACGCGGCGCCCGCGGCCGAGCCGGTGTTGACGAGCGACTGGGTCGAGCGCCCGAAGATGAGGCCGGGGCCGCCGGTCGCGATCATCGTGGTGTCGCCGCGAAACGCGCGCAGCTCGAGCGAGCGGTTGTCGATGGCGCAGATGCCTTTGCAATCGCCCGACTCGTCGAGGACGAGGCTGGTCATCTCCCATCCTTCGAACTTGCGGATGAGACCGGCGACCTCGTAGCGGCGCACCTGCTCGTCCAAAGCGTAGAGAAGCTGCTGACCGGTAGTGGCGCCCGCGAACGCGGTGCGATGATGCTTGGTGCCGCCGAAGCGGCGAAAATCGAGCAGGCCCTCGGGCGTGCGATTGAACATCACGCCCATGCGATCGAACAGGTAGATGATGCCCGGCGCGGCCTCGCACATCCCCTTGACGGGAGGCTGATTGGCGAGGAAGTCGCCGCCGTAGATGGTGTCGTCGAAATGGATCATCGGCGAGTCGCCCTCGCCCTTGGTGTTGACGGCGCCGTTGATGCCGCCCTGCGCGCAGACCGAATGCGACCGCTTGACCGGCACGATCGAAAACAGATCGACCTTCTCGCCCTGCTCGGCCAGCTTCATCGCGGTCATCAGACCGGCGAGGCCGCCGCCAACGATGATGTGATTTCCAGGCATCGTCAAAATCTCCTACGCTGGAGCCCTAAACGAGATCAGCGTCACCACCGCCATCACCGAGAAGGCGAGGAACAACGCGACGCATGCGCGATTGACCATGGTCTGCGCGCGCGGTCCGACGGTCAGTCCCCAGGTGATGCAGAAGGTGAAAATTCCGTTAGTCAGATGATAGAGGCACGAGATCGTCCCTACGATGTAGATGAGCAGGATGACGGGATTCATCATGAAGTCGTGCATGCGCGCGTAGTTGGTCTCGACGCCGCTCAGATAGAACCATCCGCGCGTGGTGAAAAAATGAAACAGGATGAACACCAGCGCGAGGATGCCGGTGATGCGCTGCAACGTGTACTGCAGGTTGCGCTCGTAGCCGTAGTTCGAAACGTTGGGGTCCGCGGTCATCGTGATCACGACGCCGTAGACCGCGTGATAGCTGATCGGGATCCATAGCAGCAGCGCTTCGACGACCACCTGGAAGGGCAAGTCGCGGGTGAATGCGCTCTCCTTCCACCACGCCTCGCCACCGTGAGTCACATACGAATTTTCGAAGATGTGAAAAAACAGGAAGGCGCCGATGGGCACCAGTCCCGTCAGCGAATGCAGTCGCCGCAGAATCCAATGGCGCTGGTCCTCCGCGCTGATGCGAACCGGACCGCTTGCTACCGCTTCTTCAGCCATGATTTATCCCTACGCCGCGAGAACTTTGTCCATCGCCTCGACCAGCTCGCGCACATGCGCGACCGAGCTGTCGAAAGATTTCTTTTCCGCATCGGTCAGCGCGATTTCGATCACACGCTCGACGCCGCCCGCGCCAATTACCACCGGCACGCCCGCGAACAGTCCCTTCACGCCGTACTCGCCATCGAGGTACGCGGCGGCGGGCAGCACCTGCTTGCGATCGAGGATGAACGCCTCGACCATCTGATACACGGCGGTTCCGGCGGCGTAGTACGACGAGGTCTTCATCAGGTTGACGATCTCCGCGCCGCCGTTGCGGGTGCGTTTCTCGATTTCCTCGAGGCGTTCGGCGTTGATGTACTTCTCGACCGGCACACCACCCGCGCGCGTATAGCTTCGCACCGGCACCATGTCGTCGCCGTGGCCGCCAAGCACCATCGCCTCGATGCTCTGCGTGGACACCTTCAGCTCCATCGCGAGGAAGGTGCGGTAGCGCGCCGAATCAAGCACGCCCGCTTGCCCGACGATCATGTTTTTCGCCAGCCCGGTCACCCGCTTGAGCTGCGTCACCATCGCATCGAGGGGATTAGTGACCGCGATCACGAAGGCATTCGGCGCGTGCTCCTTGATAGCCTTGCCGACGGTGGTCATGACACCCGCATTGATCTTCAGGAGGTCATCGCGGCTCATGCCGGGTTTGCGCGGCGAGCCCGAGGTCACCACGATACAGTCCGCGCCCTCGATGGCGCGGATGTCGGTGGCGCCGGTGACGTTGACATCGACATTGAGGACCGGCGCCGATTCGAGCATGTCGAGCGCCTTGCCCTGCGGCAGTCCGTCGATGATGTCATAGAGAATGATGTCGCCGAGCGAACGCAGGAAGCATAGATGCGCGCAGGTTGCGCCGACGTTTCCCGCCCCGATGAACGCGATTTTTTTCCTCGCCACGGTTGCTACTCCGATACGCGCGGCCATCCGCGCAGACTAAAGCCTAGCTTATAATCGAAAATTTGTTAATCAGGCAATCTTAACTACGAATTTAATGTGTGCCGATATCCGGCGGTGCCCCGACCATCGGACTGGACCTTACTTAGCAGTCATTTTGGGTGAAGTGAACAGGGCGTGACGGATTCATTTTCTTTTGCGCGCTTGCTAGGGCAGCCGTTTTCGCGCCGCTTGTGGTAGACTTCGGCCCTGCCCTCAACACTTACGCGACCGTCTAGGCGGTCCCATCGACAAGGAGGATTCCATGAAACTCTATTACTCACCCGGCGCCTGTTCCCTTTCCCCGCACATCGTGGCGACCGAGGCCGGCGTTCCGGTCGAAATGGTCAAGGTCGACCTCGGCAAGCACAAGACCGAATCCGGCGACGACTTCAACGCCATCAATCCCAAGGGCTATGTGCCCACACTCAAGCTCGATGACGGCACGGTCCTGACCGAAGGCCCCGCGATCGTTCAGTACCTGGCAGATAAGAACCCCTCGAGCGGCCTGGCGCCGGCCAACGGCACCCTCGAGCGCTACAAAGTCCAGGAGTGGCTGAACTTTATCGGCACCGAGCTGCATAAGAACTTCGGACCTTTGTTCAACCCGGCGACCCCTGACGCAGTGAAGGAAATGTCCAAGGCCAACATCTCCAAGCGCCTCGCGTATCTGAATGATCAGCTCGCCAACAAGCAGTATCTGATGGGCGATAAGTTCACCGTCGCGGATGCGTATGCATTCACCATCGTGAACTGGACCAACTTCATTAAGATGGACCTGAAGCCCTACCCGAATGTGGCGGCATTCATGGGACGCGTCGGCGCGCGCCCCAAGGTCCAGGAAACCCTGAAGTCCGAAGGCCTGATGAAGTAGCACTCGCGCGATCGGGCGGCCTCACGGTCGCCCGATCCTTCTTCGTGTGCGACGATGCGCATCGGCGCAGTATTTCCCGAGCATTTCCCAAAATCGCGCCATGAGGTAAATCGATCCTCATGGCCGAGAATGCCCCATCCATTGCCAATCCGCCGGACGGCACCCCGAGTCTGCGCGCGATGGTCCCCGATTTGGTCATCGACGGCGCCTTGCCTGCGATCGCGTACCAAGTCCTCACGCGCTATGGAGTAGCGGTGGTGCCGGCGCTGACTGCTGGCGCAATTTTCCCGATCGCCAACATCGTGCGGAAGTTTATCGCCACTCGCAGTCTCGATCTCATCGGCGCGATCGTGCTGCTGTTCCTCGCGATCGGCGTGGTCACCTCGCTTCTCTCGGGCAATGTATTTTTCGTCCTCATCAAGGAATCCTTCATCACCGGTTTGGTCGGCCTGCTGTTCCTTTCGTCGTTGCTGTGGAAGCGCCCGATCATCTTCTATTTCGCGCGCGAGGTGATGGAAGCGCAGGGGCCCGAACGCCTGGCATGGTGGAACGGCTTATGGGAACGCGCGCGCTTCCGCCGCACGATGCGCCTCATGACCACGGTGTGGGGCGTCGGTTACGTCCTCGAAGCCAGCATCCGCGTCGTGTGCGCGCTCACGATGACACCGGGCACGGTGGTGATTCTGTCGCCAATCATGGGCATCGGCACCACCGTCGGCCTGATTCTCTGGACGCGCAGATATGGGCAGATCGTGCACGCGCGCGCCGCGCGCGAACACGCGCCGGCTGCGGCAGCGGCGCAAGCATGACGGCTCACTTCGTGATCTGAACGAACTCCACCGGCACGCCGTCGGGGTCTTCGGTGTAGAAGCTCCGTGCATTGCGCGCGATCGGCACAATGCCGGAAGTGATCTTCACATCGCCGCGCGCCTGCACCTCGGCGAGCTTGGCCTCGACGTCGGGCACCCCGAAACAGAAGTGCGGACTGCCGACATTGTTATGATGGAGGTCGAGCGCAGCTCCGCCACCGGCCTCATATTGGAGGAGTTGCAGCATGAATGACCCGGCGCGCAGATGCACGGCGCGAAGGCGCGCACCTGGATTATTTGTCAGCGTATCGAATTCGGCGCTCTGGCCGAGCTGAATTTTGCCTGCCGTCATTCCCGCGACATCGCGATAGAAGGTGAGCGAGCGGTCAAGATCTTTCACGGTGAGTCCGACATGAAACAGTTCCGCCATGGCATCCTCCGATGCAACGCAACCTACCATGCCCTGCGTCGCTCGCAATGATCCACTGCGATTCCGTTGCGTTTGTGCGAAGCTGATCGGCGCCGAAACGGAGGCGCCCACGACGATGCCGCAGGAACTTGATCCGCTCAATCTCGACTTCACCGGAATCATTCGGCCCGGCGACCACATCGTGTGGGGCCAGGGTTCCGGTGAGCCGCAAACGCTGGTCGAGCGACTGGTCGAGCAGCGTCATCAAATTGGCCCGGCGAGCGTCTTCCTGGGCGGTATCAGCTACACTTCGACGCTGAAACCTGAGCATGCCGATATGCTCACCTTCAGTGGCTACGGTGCGGTCGGGCATCTGCGTGAAGTTGCGCGGGCCGGCGCGTTGCGCACGATTCCATGCCATTTGTCGCAACTGGTTCCCTATTTCAATGACGGCATCATCCGCTCCGATGTGGTTTTCGTGCAGACCAGCCCGCCCAATGAACGCGGCGAATACAGCTTCTCACTCACCAACGACTATCAGCAGGCCGCCATCGCCAGGGCGCGCGTCGTCATCGCCGAGGTCAACGATCAGGCGCCGTGGACGTATTGCGACGCGTATCTGGATGCGCGCCGGATTGACTACCTCGTGAAAGTTTCGCGGCCGCCCGTCGGGCTGGAGCCGCGACCGATCGGCGAGAGCGCGCGCGCCATCGCCCGCCACGTCGGCCGCTATATCGAGGATGGTACGACGATCCAGATCGGCATCGGCGCGATTCCCGATGCGGTGATGGCGAGTATCGGCGATCGGCGCGACCTCGGGCTTCATTCCGGACTGATCAGCGATCGCATCGCCGATTTGATCGAAAGTGGCGCGATGACCAACGCGCGCAAACCCATCAACACCGGGATCGCCGTCGCGTGCTCGGTGCTCGGCACCGAACGCGTCTATCGCTTCGCGCATCGCAACCCGGCGATCAAGCTCTTCACCCTGATGCATACCCATCGCTCGGAAGTGCTCTGCCAGTTGGGCCGAATCGTTGCGATCAACTCGGCGGTTGAAGCTGACCTCACTGGTCAGATCAACGCAGAAGTGGCGTCGGGGGCGTACATCGGCGCGGTGGGCGGGCAAGGCGATTTTGTGCGCGGCGCTCAGCTTGCCGCCGGCGGGCGATCCGTAATCGCGATGCCCGCGACCGCTGCGAACGGCAGGATCAGCCGCATCGTCGCGCGCCTCGATGGCCCGACGACGACCGCACGCAGCGACGCCGATATCATCGTGACCGATTTCGGGCCGGCGGAATTGCGCGGGCAGCCGCTGGTCGAGCGCGTGCGCCGCATGATCGCTATCGCGCATCCGGATTTTCGCGAATCGCTCGAGCGCGAGGCGCATGAACTACTGCGTCGCGGCGCGTGGTAGGCGATCGCAAATTCGCCACTGCTAGCGCGCGTGCGCCCCGGCGGTCGCAGCTGAAGGCGCGAAGTCTGCCAGCATCCACTCGCAGAGGAAAAACCATCCGGTGAGCAGCAGCGTGCCGAGGCCCACCGCGAACGGATAAATCAAGGTCGGATTCGTCATCACCAGGGGCAGTAGCGCGACCGCGAGCGCGGGCGGCACATGTAAATCCAGCGTCCGCAATACGATGATGCCCCATCCCATGCAGAGCGCCGCGGTGATCGGCGTGACGCCGAGGAACTTCCAGAAAATGAAGCCGCCCAACGCGGTCAGGAAGCATGCGACCGGCAGCATCAGCGGACGCTTCGCCCACGGGCAGACATCGGGATGCACGAACATTTCGAATCCAATGACCACTAGCGGTGGAAACAGGATGAAGCGCCATCCGGTGATCTTCACCGCCAGCACCGCGACCGCGACGAATGCGAGCAGCGCGGCGAGCTTTTCCCATCGCGCGCGAACGGGAGCCGCGACTTCATGCGTGATGTCTTCCGCGACTTCCTCGGCGCTTTCGACGATCGGCAGCTCATCGCGCGCCGCGTAACGCTTCCATGGAATCGAAAGCGCCGCGAGCAGCACCGTCCCGAACATGATTCCCGGCGGATACCACCAGCTCGTCACGCCGAGCACCAGCGGCAGCAGCCCGGCGGAAATCGCGGGGGCGACCGGCGAGCGCAATCCGAGCACCACGATGATCGCGCCGATCACGTTGAGCAGCACCGAGAAAAATCCATACGGCATTGAATTCGCGATGACGATGCCGATCGCGCCGGTGATGACCGGCGTGATCGCCACCATAGTCGGGGAGTTTGCCCAGGTTCCGTGCGGGCGCGTGAACACATCATGCGAGAGCGCGCCGAGTTCGGGAAACAGCACATAGAACGCGCCCGTCGCATTCGCCACCAATGCGATGAAGGCGATGTAGACCAGCGAGATTATCTCGGCGGCGATGCGACGGCGCGGCGAAAGCTCCATCGTCAGGGCAAGGTCAGCTCGCCGCGCATCACCTCGGCGCAGTAGCCTCCGACGCGAACATTGTGAACGCGGGTGCCTTCGAGGCCGGCGCGCACGAAGATGTCGCTGGGCCGTTTCATCTCGACCCCCTGCGTGATGACCACCTCCTGCTCGGGCTTCGCGAGGCCATGGCGCACCATCCATGCCGCGGTGCATCCGGCCGCCGATCCGGTCGCGGGATCCTCGCCGCCATAGAAGAGCATCCGCGAGCGCAGGTCCGGGGCTTCGGCGCCATCGCGCACGACGAAGTAGAACTGGCGCGCATCGGTGTTGCCGAGGTAGGCATACGCCTGCTTGAGATCGAGCGCGAGCCGTTCAAGGGTGTTGAGCGATCGGAGCGGAACGATCGCGAATGCGAACCCGGTCGAAACGGTCTGAATGGGTACCGACAGATCCAATTGGTCGACCGAGAGGTCGGTCGCCTTCGCGATTTCGTTCGCATTGTGGATTTTGCCAAACTCGGGATCGCGCTGCGTCATCTCACCAAAGCGCCCGTCAGGCGTGGCTTTGAAGGTGAGTGGAATTTTTCCCACCTTGAGATCGAGAACGACCGCATCGACATTGCGCGCGTTGGCGATCACCGATGCGGTCCCGAGCGTAGGATGCCCGGCGAACGGAAGCTCCTCAGCGACGGTAAAGATTCGCACTTTGATGCCGTCGGCGCGTTCGGTCGCTTCATCGCGCGGGATGATGAAGGTAGTCTCTGACAGCCGCGTCTCGAGCGCGATCGCCTGCATCTCCGCGTCGCTCAGTCCTCGCGCGTCGCTGAAGACCGCGACCGGATTGCCTGCCAGCACGCGCGAGCTGAAGACGTCGACCGTCACGAATGAAAATTTCCGCATCCGATGGATCTAGCGGAGATCGCTGAGCCATTAAACCTGCTTTGATTAAATCTAGATGTGCAGTTCTTCGAAGACGAGGCGGTTGCTCTCGAAGCGCGTGCGCGCGAGCGCCGAGGCGTCGAGCGCGGGCGGATATTTTCCCTCCGCGATGAATCCGGCGAGCGCCTGCCCGGCGCCATAGGACTGCATCACACCGCGGCCGCTGAACGAATGCGCCTCGTACGCCGAGGGCGCCGCGAGCCCGACGATGGCGCTGCGATCAGGCGAGACTTCGTAGAGACCGGCCCATCCGGTGACGTGGCGCAACCGCTCGCAGCGCGACATTCGCGCATACATACGCGGCCAGATTTCCTTCTGAAAGAATTCCTCGCCGTCGTAGTTGAAATGATAACCGGGAGCTTCCGGCGGAGAGTATCCCGCGAGGATGTGCTGCCCTTCGTTGTGAAAATATAGCCCCGTGGTATCGACGATCATGCCGTACGCTGCGAGGTTGAACTCGCGGTTGTCGACGACGCTGATCTGGCGGCGAATCGGCTCGCTGTAATCCTTGAGCCCGAGCAGGCGCAGCACGTTGCGCGACCACGCGCCACCCGCGATGACGATGGCGTCG
Organism: uncultured delta proteobacterium; assembly: GCA_963761255.1. Taxonomy (GTDB): domain Bacteria; phylum Desulfobacterota; class Binatia; order Binatales; family Binataceae; genus DATGKG01. Next base: position 410,495 of record CAVXGH010000002.1, on the reverse strand, counting down.
GCTTCCAGCGTTTCGAGATGCCCCTCCTCCGCCTCGCCGGGACCGTCCTGCGTCATCATGCGCATCAGAGCGGCGTCGGTCATCGGCGCATCGGCATGCCAGGTATCGACGCGGACGCCATCGGCGCGGTTGTCGATCGCATAGATGTAAACGCCGTCGCGAAACTGCGCGCCCAGTTCCTTAGCGCGATCGCGATAATGATTCTTCAGCAGGTTCGGATTGATGAGGCCGTCGCGCGGCGAGAACGTCGCGCCCTCGATGCCGTCGAGGCGATCGATTTCCGGCACGCGCTGATACACCTCTTCTGCCGTCAGCGTCTCAATCGGATGACCGAGGCTGCGCTGCAACTCGATGTGCGCGAGCGCCTTGGGCCAGGTCTCGGCATCGTAGAGCCAAAGATAACCCTTCTGACGGAAGCCGACCTCGCTCGCGATGCGCTGGTAGTACTCGATCGACGCGCGACACAAAGTGATGTTGACGGCTTCCCACCACGTCGCGCGCACCCCGCCGGCGTTTTTCTCGCTGGAGCTGAGCCGCCCCGACAAATCGATATCGATGGTGAGGGTGCGCTTGCCGCGCTCCGCCAGCGCCATCGTGATCGAGCTGCCGACGATGCCGGCGCCAATCACGAGCACATCGTATCGAGAGGTCGCGCTCACATAATCATTGTAGTGGAATCGCGAAGATGGTGCCTTCGTTGGAGGTGCCGCCAAAAACCGTCATGCCGTACAGCGTGTTGTTCAGCATGATGACGTTGTCGATGGGCTTTTCGCCGTCGGGGTTGCCTGCGAAACTGTGCAAAATCGAGAAGTTGCCGCCGTCGGTGCTGAGGTGGAAGACGGTTCCTTTGTTCGCGGCGCCGCCACTGGCAGTTGTGCCGTAGAGATCGGTGCCGTCGATCAGCAGCGAGCCATAAGGATTCGCGCCATCGCTCGTGCCGCCGGCGAAGGTGTGCAGCAAGGTGATGTTCACCCCTACGCGGCCTCTTGTGCGGGCGTTATGATGCCTGCCAATTTGAGAATCGGCGGCATCACCGCACTTGGAGAGCCGCACAAACATATGTGCACACTCGCAATCTATTTCCAGATGACCGATGACTATCCGGTCGTGATCGCCGCCAATCGCGACGAATATCTCGACCGCCCCGCCGCCAAGCCCACCACGCTGTGCGCGCGGCCCCACGTCGTCGGAGGCAAGGATCTCCGTGCCGGAGGCACCTGGCTCGGCGTCAATGAGCATGGCCTCGTGGTGGGGCTGCTCAATCGCCGCACCGAGGCGCCGCCGAATCCCGATGCGCGATCGCGCGGGCTGCTCGCCCTCGATGCGCTGCGATGCCGCACTGCGCGCGACGCCGCTGACTTCGCTGCGAAGCAGCGCGCGGCGGACTACAATCCGTTCAACCTCCTGATTGCCTCGCGCGATGCCACCTTCGTTGCCTACAATCGCATCGAACGCATCGAGGTGGTGCAGCTTCAGCCGGGCTTCCATCTGCTGACCAATCTCGATGTCAACGATTTCGAATGCCCGCGCATCAGCGCGTCGTACGAGAAATTCGCGGCGCTCGGCAAGGATGTCGGCTTCCGTCGCGACCCGCTGTTGCGACGGGTTCAACTTCAGCACCTGCTCGCGGATCACAACACCCAGCTCGATCCGCGCTCGGGGCGGCCCAACTCGATTTGCATGCACCTCGACGCCTATGGGACGCGCTCGTCGAGCCAGATTTTCGTCGGACCCGACGATGACGATATCGAGCACTACTTCGCGCCCGGACCGCCATGCCAAACCGCATACGAGCCGGCCGATGTGCCGAATCAATCGGAGGGTTCGTCGTTGCTGAAATAGCCCGCGATCGCCGCTACGATGAAACATCCGAGGGCGCTGGCGGCGCAGGCGAGAAAAATCGACGCCAGGAACGGCGGCTCGATCACGAAAAACAGTATCGCGCCGGAGATCATCGCGAGCACGCTGGCGATGATGGCGACCACGATGGAAACGCCGCGCAGTTGCTTCATCGCAAATATGCCCTTGACCGATGTGGACCCGGACGTGTAGCCGATGATGTCATTCGCACGTGACCAAACAAATGTATAAACGCATCCCTCTCCTCGCCTGCCTGATTGTGGCGATCGCCGCCGCGCTTGCAAGCGCTCCGCAAGCCCACGCGCAACAGCCTCAGGAATCCGGGCTCTCATGGCAACAGCGATTCCTCGGCATCCTGCCGCTAGTCAAACCAGATCCCAAAGATCCGGTGGTCGTCACCGTCAATGGCGCGCCGATTACCCTCGCCGAGGTGCGCGACTACGCGAAAACCGAGCAGCGCCTCATCAACGCCAACACCACCGAGGAGACGCGCGCGGTCTTCAAGGACGCGATGGAGAACCTGGTCAGCCGCCAACTCCTGATCCAGGAAGCCGAAAAGCGCGGCATCAAGATTCCCGAGGGCGAAGTCGCCCAGCGCGCGCGTGAATTCCAGGTCCAGGGCATCGGCGGTGAGACGATGTCGTCGACCGGCAACGCGCCGGACCAAATCCTGCTCAACCAGGTGCGCGGCTCGATGGAAATCGAGAAGATGTTCGACGAGGAGTTTCAGAAGCATAAAGTCGCGCCGACCGAGCAGGAAATCCAGCGCTACTACGACGAACACAAGGATCTCTTCGTGCAGGATCCGGGCGAGGTGCGCATCTCGCACATCGCGATCAAGCTGCCGCCCAATGCGACCGACGCGCAAAAGGCCGCGGGCATGAAGCGCATCATCAAGTTGCGCGACGAGGCGATGAAGACCAGCGACTTCGCGGCGCTGGCGAAAGCGAACTCGGAAGACAAGCCGACCGCGGAGAAGGGCGGCGACCTCGGCTATTTCACCAAGGGGCAGCTTCCGCCGGTGGTCGATCAGCTCGCGTTCTCGACGCCGGTCGGCCACGTCTCGAGCATCCTGCAGTCGAACATCGGATTCAGCTTCCTGAAGGTCACCGATCGACGAGGCGCGTCCTACGCGCCGCTCAGTGCAGTGAAGGCCAAAATCGCGATGGTGCTGCTCGACTTCAACGAGGAATACATCGTGAAGAACACGCTCAAGGGCCTCGCCAAGGAGGCGAAGATCAAGTTCAGCAAGCTCCCCGGCGAGCCGGCCGATTCGCCGGATACCCAATCCTGATCGCTGGCTAGCGTGGAGGCCGGGCATAGCGCGTCAAGTCGGGAACGCCAGCCTCGCGGAAGCCGTCGACGCGCTCCGCGCATTTGGTGCACGCGCCGCAATGAAGCGAGCCTCGCGGATTCGCGCAGGTGAGCGTCAGTTGCAGGGGGAGCGCCCTGCCCTTCCTGATCACGTCGGATTTTTCGAGACCCTCGAATGGGGTCAACACTCGCAGTGGAAGTTCCATTCCAAGTTTCACGGTATGCTCGAACGCGCGGAAGAATTCCGGGCGCGCATCGGGAAACGGATTGCTCTGAAGCGGCGCCATCGCGATCTCGCCGATGCGATTGCGCGCGCAGAACATCGCGGCTTTCGTCAGCAGGCTCAGGTTGCGACCGGGGATGTAGTTGGACTCGATGGCGGCGCGATAGCCCGGCACCTTGCCGCTCACGCTCCAATGATCGCCACTGATCTCGACCGTCGGAAAATCGAGCACCGCGACCGGCTCGATATTGTCGCGCTTAAGCGCCGCGATGAATTTGCGCAAGCTCGCGAGCTCGACCCGCTCCCATCGCAGGCCGGCGCGAACATAAACCGGAAAAACCTGGCGGCCCTTGCGCGCGAGCTCCGCCAGCAGCACCGAGCTGTCGAGGCCTCCGCTAGCGAGCACCGCGACGCGCGAGCGAACCGGTTTGATAGCGAACTTTTTCAGGCGCAATGCGTCAGTTGGTGAGCGAGGCGCGAATCGCCTTGACCATCGCGAGGTTGTCGGAGTGCCCGGTCTTCGACGCCGTGATGTGGCCCTCGAGCGGGCGGCCGAGCAGGTAGAGATCGCCGATCATATCGAGCACCTTGTGCCGCGCAAACTCTTCCGGAAAGCGCAGCTTGGTGTTCACGATTTTCTGATCATCCACGATGATGGCGTTGTCGAGCCGCCCACCCATCGCGAGGCCCATCTGATTCATCTGCGCGAAATCACGCACGAAGCCGAACGTCCGCGCCGGCGCGACTTCCTTGACGTAGGCATCAGTGGAGGTGAGCTCGAAGTGGACCTTCTGCACGCCAATCGGCGCGGGATAGTCGAGCGTGTAGTCGATGATTAGATGGTCGGCCGGCTCGATGGTCATGAACTCGTCGCCCTTGCTGCGCACCGTGATTGGAGTGGTGATGCGAATCGGCTGAACCATCGCATCCTGGTCGCGCACCCCGGCCTCCGCAATCTGGCGGCAGAACTCGGACGCCGAACCGTCGAGCGCGGGAACTTCGTCATCGGTTTTGATCAGCAGGTTGGTGATGCCGAAACCGTGCAGCGCCGACATCAGATGTTCGACCGTTCGCACCGAGCGCGCGCCCGAGGCGAGCGTGGTGTTGTAGCCGGTGTCGGTGACGTTTTCGAGCTGAACTGGAATCTGGGTTTCATCCGACAGCGAGGCGAACACGATTCCGAAGCCGACCGGCGCCGGATGAAGAATGACTCCGGTGCGCAAACCGCTATGCAATCCTTGCCCGCCAAAAACAATCGATCTCGCGATGGTGCGCTGGCGCCGCGCGCCCTGAACCGCCGGTGCCATGATCGATTTTCCGTTCGCCTCGCCGAGTGCCGTCGCACTTTCAGCGGCAGGTCCGGCATCGCCACCGTCGAGCACGCGCGCGATCGCGGCGAGCAAGCCGGTCACCGAGAACGGCTTCTGGATGAAGTCCGCGGCGCCCAACTTGGTCGCGGCCACCGCGCTCTGAATGTTTGCATGACCCGAAATCATGATGACCTGGACCGAAGGGCGCTCCGCCTTGATGCGGCGCAGCAGCTCGATGCCGTCGATGTCGGGCATCCACACATCGAGCAGCACCACCGCGGGATGCTCGCGTTCGATCAAATCCATCACTTCGGGGGCGCGGCCGGTGTCGAGGACGCGAAAGCCCTCGTCGGTCAAAATTCCCCGCAGTGACGACCGGATGCGATCCTCATCATCCACCACCAGTACGGTCTCATTCACTGTTCGGTTCTCTCTCGAAAAGGCGCTCGCAGCGCGGGTTAGTCGGTTAAGCCTCGATACCCTGGACTGTCGCTCAGCTCGCGGCTTTGGTGAATTGACGCTCCCTTACCGGGAATTCCAGTATAAATCTGCTACCGGCAGGCGCATTATCAGCCACCCGCACGAAGCCATGATGATCGGTCACGATAGCAGAAACTATCGCCAGACCCAGCCCGGTGCCACCGTGCTTGGTCGAGAAATACGGCTCGAAAATCCGCGTCCGCAACGCCGGGCTGATGCCCGGGCCGTTGTCGCGAACTTCCAGCACTACCACTCCGCTGGTCAGATTCACCGCGGTGCGCAACTCGATGCGCGGTCCGTGGCCATTGCGCGCCACCCCGGCCGTCGCGGAGACCGCGTTGTCGAGGAGGTTGATGAGCGCGCGTTTGAGCGACTCGCGATCGATCAGGATGCGCGGCAACGAGGGTTCCAGTTCCAACACGAACTCCACGCTGGTATGCGCGGTTTGAAAACTCGCGACAGCTTCGGTGGCGAGCGCGTTGAGATCGCCGGGGACCGGGTTCAGATGAGGCATTCGCGCGAAGGCGGAAAATTCGTTCACCAGGCGCTTGAGGTCCTCGACCTCGCCGATGATGGTGCGGGTGCATTCCTTGAGCAGCGCGTTGTCATTGGGCGCCATCTCGGCGCCGAGTCGCGCCAGCCGCGGTCCGAGCTGGCGGCGCAGCCGCTCGGCTGAAAGCTGAATCGGCGTGAGCGGATTTTTGATCTCGTGCGCGATGCGCCGGGCCACCTCGCGCCACGCCTCCATCCTTTCCACCTTCGCAATCTGGCTGACGTCCTCGAAGAACAGCACCGACCCCAGGTTAGTGCCGGCGTCATCGCTTAGCGGCGACGCGGTGATCATCAGCTCGATTTCGGCATCATCGATTTCAACCTTGATCGAGGAGCGGTTTTCGCGGCGCGCCGGAAACGCCGAAAGGATCTCATCCATCGCGTTCAGCAATGGCGGGCGCAGCACTTCACGATAGTTGCGCCCGATGACGTCATCCAGACGCACGCCGAGCAGCCGCTCCGCATGCGGATTGATCGCGGTCAGCCGCCCCTCCGGATTGAGGCCGACCACCCCCGCCGAGACGTTCTTCAGCAGCGTTTCGGTATAACGCCGGCGCCGCTCCAGTTCGGCCTGCGAGACGCGCAGGTCGGTCGTCATCTGGTTGAACGAATCGACCAACTGTCCGATCTCATCATCGCCGACCGGATCGATGGTGTAGTCAAGATTGCCGCCCGCGATCGCATGCGTTCCGGCGGCCAGCTCACTGATGGGTCCGGTGATTCCGCGCGCCAGGTACATCCCGAACCAGCTCGCCAACAGCACCACCACCAAACCAATCAACACCAGCGCGAGGATGTAGCTGTTGAGGATCGGCTGCTTGAGAATGCGCAGCTGAAAGTAATCCTCGGCAGTCCGCGAAATATTGGCGGCCGGCTTCGCGATGCTTTTGGGCAGGAAATAATCCACCACCACTGCGCCAACGACGTTGTCGGAATCGGGGCCGGAAAAAATTGGCGCGCTGCCGCGAATGATATCGGCACTGCCGAAAGGGTCGGTACGCGTCATCGCCTGCCCCTTCAGCGTTTGCTCCAGCATCTGCGAATCCGGAGACACGCCGATCCCGGTGGGCGTCTTGGGGCTGAGCGACAGGAGCAGGAGCTTGCGATCCTTGCCGAACACCTCGATGGTACCGAGGTTGTATTCCTGCTGACGCTTTTCAACGAACTGTTTCAGGTCCGCGCGCCGTTCCGGCGCGAGCAAACCATTGCCGGCGGTCTGCTCGGCGATCGCCCGCGCGAAATGCGCCGCGTTGTTGGCGGAGTTAAGGTAGTAAGTCTTCGCGATTTCCAGCGAGTCGCTCATCACGCGCTCGTACTCGGGATTGAACCAGCTATCGACGTCGGCATGGAGAAACGCGCCCGAGACATAAAGCAGGAATGCGCTGGGCACCATCGCGACCGCGATGAATCCGAACACCAGGCGCATCTGGAACTTCGAGCCGATCAGTCCCCGCCTTCGCTCGAACATCACCTTGGCGAGATTTCTTCCCACTAAGTAGAGCAGCAGTCCGAGCAGGAGAAAGCTGACATTGAACAGGCTGATGACCGCGAGGTTCGAGCCGAGTGACGTATGCTTAGTCAGCGGAGGCAGCGCGGTCTGCGCGAACACGAACGCCACCAGCGTGATGGCAGCAACCGCCACCGCGATCAGCTCGCGGCGCCGGCGCTTCATCTCGACCCGCCGTTGCGCGATTTCCCGGACGTCTTCGGCCATCGTTCAGCGCCTCATCAGCGCAAAGATCAGGCTCACCACGATGCTTATCAGAATGCACGTCACGACGGGGAAATAGAAGGTGAAGTTGCCGCGCCGGAGGTAGATGTCGCCGGGCAGCCGGCCCAGAAACGGCACGCCGGAAAAGAGCCATAGCAGGACGCCTAATGCGGCGATGCCGAGGCCCATTATGATCAGCGATTTCGCCAACAGCGCCATAATGTAGCGCCTCCGATTCTACGCTGTGCGGGCGCCCGGCCAAAGTTGCATGCATGCTACAATAAGACGTCTTTGTATGGCACTCCGCTTGCGTTGACCGGCTCGAGTCGTGCTGTCATGTCGCCTGCAAACCTCGAATCTCAAAGCAACCCGGGAACCTCCAATTCAATCGACTCAGAGTCGCTGATTTCGCGGCTATTCGCCGGACTCGACGCAGTAGACTTTATCATTGCGGCTTCCTTCTGCGCCTACGCCGCGATCTTCATCTTCAAGTCCAGTTTCAAAATCGGCGATGTCCGATACTTCTCGCTTTTCGACGACGACATGATCTCGATGCGCTATGCGGCTAATCTCGCGCACGGGTACGGGTTGCGATGGAATCCGGGTGGGGAAAAGATCCTCGGCTTTACCAACCCGTTGTGGGTGCTGTACATGGCGTTCTTCCACCTGCTCCCCATAGCGGCCGCTAAAGTGTCCCTTTGCATTCAAGTAAGCGGGGCTTTGTTCCTGCTCTTGAACCTTTTCGTCGTCAGAGCTATCTGCACGGAATTGATGCCTGGAGCGCGGTCGGTCGCGATTGTCGCGATGACTCTCACCGCGTTCTACGGGCCGCTCGACAACTGGGCATTGCAGGGTACCGAGGTAAGCATTCTTACCCTTGTGGTGAGCGTCTCGGTATGGTTGGCGTTGATGGCCGCGAAGTCAGAAACCCGCCCGATGCCGATATATTTGCTGCTCGGAATCTCGACTTTGATACGCCTCGACATGGTGGTTTTTTCCGGTGTCCTGCTGCTGGCGATGGCCGCGATGCAGCGGCGCCAGTGGCGGCGCCACTTGCTCCTCGGCGGTGTGACACTAGGAGCGTTTCTTATCGTGCAAGCCGGGTTCAACCTGTTCTACTACGGGGACCTGCTTCCCAACACCTACTATCTCAAGATGATGGGGTTTCCGCTTTTGCTGAGAATACAGCGAGGGGTGCGCGTTGGAATTCTTTTTCTACTTCCGTGGATACCGATCGTACTGGCGCTCGGTCTGAGCGGATTGCGCAGGCATCTGCGCCGAGCGTGGTTATTGGCCGCCGCTATAGCTGCGCAGTGCGCCTATAGCATCTGGGTAGGAGGCGATGCGTGGGAATGGTACGGAGGAAGCAATCGTTATATTTCGATTGCAATCCCCTTAGTGTTCGTTCTTGGCGCGATCGGGATCGAAGGTGTGGCGGAGCGGCTCGTGAATCGGAATGTGTCATCCGCAGGCGTTTGGATCCGAAATTTGACCCTCGGCGCCTCGGCTGCCATCTTCCTCTTTTTGGTAAACTGTTCCCATTTGCAAACCAACTTCTTGCTCAAACGTCCTGTCCAGACCGACGGAAACGAAGACATGGTGCGTCAGGCCCTTCTACTCCGTGAACTAACCGATGATCATGCTACGGTAGCAGTCGTCTGGGCGGGTGCGGCACCGTATTTCTCAGGGCGCGAGGCAATCGATCTACTCGGGAAGAGCGATTCTAAGATCGCGCACGAACAGATGCACGTCGATCCGGTCCTCATGGCGAGATCATTTGGCTTCTGGCCGGGCCATCTAAAATGGGACTACGACTACTCCATCGGCCAGCTAAAGCCCGACGTGGTATTACAACTCTGGGCGGTAAGCCCTGACAGCATCACCGACCTCAGCCGCGACTATGCGCCGGTGAAGGTGGCCGGCTTTACCTGGTACGTGCGGCGGACTTCCGATCACATCTTGTGGACAAAGCTTCAGGATCCAAACCCTTCTTGGGCCATGGAATTCCGACGAATCGTCTCGTCGGACCAGGCTAGTTCGGGCGCGAGGGGATCAGCGCGAAGCGGGACTTCAGGCGCAGGAATGGCGTCTCCAGGAAGCGGTACGACGTCGCGGCGAACGAGATCGTCAGGGCCAGCGCTAACATCGTAATGAAGATGCTGCTGTTGACCCATTCGCCCAGCCATGGGAGGGGTAAGGTGACCATTTTCTTCGCCAGCTCCAACCCCAGCATGTGCCATATGTACAGGCCGTAGGAAATCTTACCGAGGTACGCCATCGCGCGGATCGTCGGCCTCGCGAGGTTCAACTTCAGTCCCAGGAACGAGAAGAAGATCGCTACACATCCAAGCGTCACCACCGGATAGCCGACGAACAAGGTCAGCCCGGAATTCGGGCTCCAGTAAGGGTCGCACCATGCCGACACAATCAGCATCGTCGCGAGGCCGGCCACCAGGAGTGTTGCCCTAATCGTCGCGCGCGGACTGAACCGCCGATGCATCGCCCATGCGCCAAGCAGGATTCCAGCCGCGAGGGGATCGAGACGCGTCAGCGTGTTGGTCCACACGAACGATGCGGGCGCGCTCACCAGCCAGCAGATCGTCCGTGCAACGATACTAACTGCGATCATTATGATCGCGGCAGTGACGAGCGTGCGGCGTCGGCCACCGCGAACGACCAGCGGCCATAGTAAGTAGAACTGCTCTTCCAGCGAGATGCTCCAGAGCTGCGAGACGATGAAAGCCGGCGTCCAGCCCCACATCGCATCGGCGATGTTGCCGGACATCAGCACCAGCAAAATCAGATACCTGGGAGTGATGTGAAACTGCGCGACGAACTCTCCGAGAATCGCTGCGCCGAACAGAAACCCGAAGTAGAGCGGCCAGATCCTCAGGATACGGCGAATGTAAAACCGCTTGACATCAAGCTTCCCGGTCGCCTCGAGCTCGCGCAGCAGCAATTGGGTGATGAGAAACGCGCTGATGAGGAAGAACAGATCGACGCTGTAGCCGCCACTCCAGGCGAGAATCGATACCGCCCTGCCAATCCAGTTCGGATGGAACTCGGGAAAGTAGTAGGCCGGGGTCTTTTGAAAAGAATGCTGCAGAAAGATCGCGAGGAAGGCCAGGCATCGCAGCACATCGAGCTCGGGAAGATAGTAACGCGCCGCCGGCCTCGCGACCGGCTCTGCGCTGCGCAAAGAAAATCGGGCACCCTCGATAACTTCCGCGGGTGCCCGATTGCTAACCGTGAGTCTAGGCGTGGGCGTGCGCTGCCTTCTGCGCTTCGCGCTTGGCCGCCTGCTCCTTGATGACTTTCTCGGCGATGTGCGGCGGCGCCTCTTCATAATGCGAAAATTGCGCCTCGAAGGAGCCGCGTCCCGAAGTCATCGAGCGCAGGTCCGGCGCATACTTGAGGATTTCCGCCATCGGCACCGTGGCCTTGATGACCTGGCTATGGCCCTTGGTTTCCATCCCCTGCACCTTGCCGCGGCGCGAGTTAAGGTCGCCGATCACGTCGCCCATGTTCTCGTCGGGCGAAGTAACCTCGACCGACATGATCGGTTCGAGGATGATGGGCCGGGCCTTTTCCATCGCGGTCTTCATCCCCATCGACGCCGCAATCTGAAACGCCATATCGGATGAATCGACTTCGTGGTAGCTGCCATCGAAGACCGAAACCTTCACATCGATGATCGGGAAGCCGGCGAGGAAACCCTCGTGCAGCATGTTGCGCACGCCTTTTTCGACTGACGGGATATAGTTGCGCGGAATCACGCCGCCGACGATTTCGTTGACGAACTGAAAGCCGGTGCCACGCGGCAGCGGTTCGATCCGCAACCAACAGTCACCATACTGGCCGCGGCCGCCGGACTGCTTCTTGAGCTTACCCTGCGCCTCGGCTTTGCCCTTGATGGCCTCCTGATAGGGAACCCGCGGCGCGGTCAGCTCGACCTCGACACCATACTTGCGCTTGAGCTTTTCGACCGTCACCTCGATGTGAAGCTGGCCGGTTCCGCCGAGGATGATTTCCCCGCTTTGCGGGTCGCGATGCATCTCCAGCGCGAGGTCTTCCTCGACCAGCTTCTGCAGCGCCGCCGAAGCTTTCTCTTCGTCAGCCTTCGACTTGGGGCGGATGGCGAATGAGATGACCGCATGTGGACGATGCATCGGCTCGAACATGACCGGCGCCTTTTCATCGCACAGCGTGTCGCCGGTCGAGGTATCCTTGAGCTTCGCCACCGCGGCGATCTCGCCCGGAAGCGCGACTCCGAGTGGCGACTGCTTTTTGCCTTCGAGGCGCAGAAGTTGACCGAAACGTTCCTTGGTTTCGCGCGAGGAATTGTAAACCCCGGCATCGCTATGCGCGGTCCCCGAAATGACGCGGAACAGCGTCAGCTTGCCGGCGAACGGATCCATCACCGTCTTGAACACGAACGCAGAAAACGGCGCTTGGGGGTCGGCGGCGCGCTCTTCGGTCGCGCCGTTGCTCGCATGGGTGCCCTTCCTGGCGGGCCGTTCATTCGGCGCCGGGAGCAGATTGATGATCGCATCGAGGAGCGGCGCGGCGCCGATATTTTTCGCGCCCGAGCCGCATAGCACCGGCGTGAGTTTCCCCGCGATGACGGCAGCGCGCAGCGCGGTGCGCAGTTCATCCTCGGAGAGCTCACCGCTGTCGAGATATTTCTCCAGCAGCGCGTCGTCGGTCTCGGCGACCGCCTCGCAAATTTTGGTGTGCGCTTCCTCGGCCCGCGTCTTGAGGTCGCCAGCGAGATCCTCTTCCTTCGGCTTGCCGGTGGTGTTGTCGACGTAGGTCAGCGCCTTCATCCGCAGCACGTCGATGATGCCGTTGAAGGCGAGCTCCTCGCCAATCGGAAGGGTGAGCACGATGAGCTTGGCTTCGAGGGTCTTTTCGAGATCGGCCAGCGCGTTTTCAAACTTGGTGCGCTCGCGATCCAGGCGCGAGACGAAGGCGATGCGTGGGAGGCCCAGCGTCTCGGCCTGCTGCCAGATTTTTTCGGATTCGACTTTGAGATCGCCACCAGGAGTGGCGACGAAGACGACCGCGTCTACTGCTTGCAGGGTGTTGAAGGCATCGACGATGAAAGCGCCGTAACCGGGAGTATCGCCGAGGAGGACTTCGTTCTTTTTCCAGTTGAGATGATGGAACGAGGAATTGATCGAGGCCTTGTGATTGAGTTCTTCAGGCTCGAAGTCCAGAACCGAAGTTCCGTCGTCCGGACGTCCGAGCCGGGTTGTCGCGCCGGCGGTGAAAAGCATCGCTTCGGCCAGTTGGGTCTTTCCTGAACTGCCTTGGCCAACCAGCGCGATGTTTCTCAACCGCCCAATTTCCTCCACAGACATAGGATCACCTCGCGAATGTAGTTTGCGTTCTCGCCGCCTGCTGGTTTTCGCAGACGGGCGTTGTCGCCTCTATTAATAGGCACCCTCCAAGGTCACGTCACCCGCGATGATTCGGCGTACGCCACTCGGAGTTTCGAGCAGCAGCGCGCCGTCAGTATCGATTCCCTTCACGATTCCTTCCTCGCGAGTTCCCGCATCGACGACCGTCACGCGTTTTCCGCTGAGTCCCGAGTAGCGCTCCCAATGGGGCCGGACCGCCGCGAATCCCCGCGTAACACTCTCGTCATATCGAATGTTTAGTCTCGTAAAGAGTGTGTTGGCAACCGCAACGCGATCGCATCGATGTCCGGTGGCGATCAAAACCGAGATCGCGCGCTCGCGAAGCTCGGCCGGAACGTCATCGATCGCGAGGTTCAGGTTGAGCCCGATGCCGAGCAGCACCGAATCGAGCCGCTGCGCGCGATCGGTCACCGCTTCGGCGATGATGCCGCCGGCCTTGCGCCCGTTGAGCCACACGTCGTTGGGCCATTTGAGCTGCACGATGCCGGGGGCGACATCTTCGAGCGCGTCGGCCGCGGCGACTCCGGCGACGAGGCTCAAGCGCGGCACCTCGGCCATCGGAATCTTCGGACGCAGGATGATGGTCGTGTAGAGATTCACCCCCGCCGGCGAATGCCATCCGCGCCCCATCCTGCCGCGTCCGGCGCTCTGGGTCTCGGCGATGACGGCGGTGCCATGCGGCGCGCCCTCGGCAGCGAGGTTACGCGCGATGTTCTGGGTCGACTCGACTTCCTCGAAGTAGTGGATTTGGCATCCGATGACACCGGGCCGGTGATGCTCAATACTGGAATACGTATGTTTCGGCATGATGACGCGAGCTCTGCCGCGATCAGTAGCATGCCATGAGGCGGTGTCGAAAATCGGGTCGCTAGTTTCGCTTTTTATTCGCTATGAAACGGGTTTGTTTTTGCAATCACGCAGAGCGGCGAAGTGGGTTCGTTTTCGCACTTCAAATCGGAGGTTGCCAATGAACGAATTTTAGAAATGCCCGATTTTCCTCGATCATTTGGCTTCGTTTGGTAATTTCCGCCTCAATTGCCAGCGTGCGAAGTGGGTTTGTTTTCCACTTTCCTGAATTCTCAGGCGGGCGGACCTTACCGGCCGGGCACCGCGTCTTCACTATAGCAGACTTCGACTCGAAGCCCTCGCGGTTGATGCCTCAAATTAACTGACGGTCGCGTGGTTCGAAGCCTCCAGATAGTATTCTTATCCGTCAGCGAGCTAGCTGCTAAAAGGTCACGTCGCGAGGAGGAAGAACCGTCAAATCAAAATCCAGGACCGGCGGGAGCAAAGGATTCCAGCAATCGGCGGTTGCGATGAGGACCAAAGCCATCTCAAGATTCTAACGGGGCGTTCGCGAACGCCCCCTACTATTTTTGCAATCACGGCTGGCCGAGGCGGGTTCGCCCTGCTGCAACGTCTATAAAAGACCACGTTCGGGAATTATGTCGGCACAATCTCGAACGCAGGCACCTTTCGATCGCCACCGCAGGTCGAGGAACGGCGACACCGCGGAACCGTAGCGGTCGCTCGCGAACGACCCGCTGCGATGGCGCCATCGCGAAGACCTTTCCAATCGAACCGTCCTCGCAGACGGTTCGCGAAGCGCTCCTGCGAGGATCGCAATCCGCCGCCTGCTTGCGACGGAGGCGAGGTGCGCGTTCAGAGCCGGCAGTCCAATTTCATCACGCAGGAAGAGATCAACCGCATCGTAGCAACTCTTCGCGTCGTGACACCCTAACGCAGCTTCTTAAATCGTAGGGCGTTGCTGGTGCCATTCGGTGGCGTGCTCAAAGGCGCCGCCCGCGCGAAACAGCGTCGCCTCGCCCAACAAGCGGCCTACCAACTGTAGGCTCGGAGGCGGTCCGCCCTTGCCGTCACCACCCGGAAGCGAAAGCGTCGGGTTGCGGCTCATGTTGAAGGGCGCCGTGAACGACATCAGCGGATTGGGCCCCTTGAAGGCATCCGCATTGGGCGGCATCGAATCTTTCGGCAGCGCCGCTGCGACCATCGAGGGGCACGCGAGCACGTCAACCTGACTGAAGAGTTGCTGAAACCGATTCGAGAAGCGCTCGCGCACCATGTGCGCGTTGGCATACTCGACGCCGCTAATTTTCCCGCCCAATTCGACGAAGGACCGAAATCCGGGACCGTAGTCGGCGGCGCGCGAAGGATAGTTCGCGGCATGCGCCGCGAGGGCCTCGGTCGCCGCCATCGTCGTCCATGCCTCGATGACTGAGTCGACGTCGGGAACCTTGACCTTGATGATACGTGCACCGACCTTCTCGAGATCCCGAACCGCGGCGCCGATCGCGGTGGCGACATCATTGTTGGCGCGCGCGACGTAGTTCTCATCGAAGCCGACACGGACGCTGAACGCGCCGCTCCTCGCGGCAGCGGCGTAGTCATCGAGCGGCGCGGCCAGCGAAGTATCGTCGCGCGGATCCTGACCGGCGATAACGGATAGTACGAGCGCCGCATCGGCCACCGTCCGCGTCATCGGCCCGATGTGATCAAAAGATTCGCAGAGCGGGAAAACTCCATGGCGGCTTACCCGCCCCCAGGTAGGCTTCAATCCGACGATGCCGTTGGCCGCCGAGGGAAACCGAATCGAGCCTCCAGTGTCAGTCCCAATCGACGCGTAACACAGGCCCGCCGCAGTCGCGGAACCGGAACCGCTCGACGATGCGCCCGGCCATAGCGCGGGATTCCACGGATTTGACGGGCCGGGAATCTCCGGATGGTACCAGGCCATCGCGAACTCAGTCAGATGCAGCTTGCCCAGCAGCACCGCACCCGCCGCCTCGAAGCGATCGACAACGGTGGCATTGGAGTCGGGGCGAAAATCGCGCAGGACCTTGCTCGCGCAGGTGGTCGGGACGCCCTTGGTCCAGCACAAATCCTTAACCGCGATTGGCACTCCGTGAAGCGGGCCGCGATACTTGCCCGCCGCGATTTCATTATCTGCGGCTTCAGCCTGACGGAGCGCGGAATCGTCCAGGACGTGGAGATATGCGTGCAGCTTCGGGTTGAGCTGATGAATGCGATCGAGAACCGCGCGGGTCGCCTCGACTGAGGTGACTTCGCGCTTGCGTAGCGCCGCCGACAATTCGCTTAGCGAGAGGAAGCAGAGTGCCTTGGGATCCATGATGCTCTCCGTGGTGCGATTTTCCGAATCATTGACCACGAATACGGCCTATGTCGAGGGAAACGCGATCATCAAGGCGATGTGCGCGGAGCGATTTTTATCCCAGGGACCAGGCGACTCCGCCGTTTTCATCGTAAAAGGTTTCCTTGAGATTCGGCCCGTCGAGGCTGAGCATCGCGAAGCCATTGAGCACGCGATGGGGAATCTCTGGATCCTTGGCGAGGCGGGCTTCGAACCAGTCAACTTTGGGATTCTTGTCGAGCACCTTTGCGAAACCCCATGGTATCGCGCCATGGCCGCAGCATCGGCACAAAGTGTTAGGCGAGGCCTGCATGCTGTAAACAGCCGCGGCATGCGAATGACCCCAGTACCAGCAATACGGCGCGCCCGGGCCAAAGGGCGCCATCACCTGGTCCCACAAAGCGGTATGCGACGACCCATCGAGCGACAGGCCCTCATGATGACTGAGGATGATGACCTTGCGGTTGTTCAGATTGCCCAGCAGGTTGCGCACGAAGGTGACCTGATCTTGCGCGCCGCCGGGACGAAACAGCGCGCCGTCGAGGTACAGGTTCTCCTCCTTGGCGTAGTATGCGGTATCCAGTCCGATTATCACCCAGTCATCATTTTGGAGTGCGAAGAAGCTGCTCCCGTTTTGAAACTTGAATTTTTCATTCGCCAAGACTGTTCCGAAATAACCTTCCGCACCGGAATACATCTCGTGGTTGGAATTCAGGCTGAGCGCGCCAAGTTTTCCTTCCGGCCATAGGTCGGCCAGCAGATACTTCTCCTGTTCCGGCGTGCCGGCATAATATGTATCGCCAAGATGAATCGTCAGGTCGGGCTGGAGGAAAGCCATGTGCCGCTTCACGTCAGTGCTCGGAGCTGGGTTGGCTTTGGTACGCCAGTCGCCCGTGCCCCAGTCTCCTGCGATAGCGATGGTGAGGTGAGAAGGAATCGGGATTACCGCAGGAGGGCCGGGAATGAAGTGCGCCTTGGGTTTTAAGAAATACTCCAGCCACACCGCGGCAGCTTCAGCCCATCCGGGATCGAGTTCCTCATACTTACCGGTGCCCCAGATCTCGCCGTTGGGACCGACATCGATGAAAAGCCCCGGTGAAAGATTTGCGAGGGTTGAATCTTGGTCGCCATTCAGCGCTGAGCTAATCAGGAGCGCCTGACGTGGTATGTCAGCCGGCATCGGAGGCGCCTGCCGAGTCTGTGCGGCCAGCAACGCATGATGACCCGCGCGTGCGATCAAGGGCGCCAGCTTCGTTTTCTGGTCCGCGGTCAAGGCGGTCCAGGCATCATTGATCCGTTTTGACATAATCGGGTCGATATTGAGTTTCATCTGGCCCTCCCGCATTGTTCCGGCAATGACACAGGGTCGGCTGGTACCTCAACCAAAGAATAACTCTTTGTCAAGAGAAGGAAGGCCTGAAAGATGAGCATTTAACGCTGAGCTACCGCCGCGAAATTCTCAGGCGACATTCTTAAGTTGACGCAGACTGAGGGTTGATCGCAGTATCTGGCTGTTCATCGAGGAGGCCGCCATGGACCCAGCCGTGATGCTAACCCTCGCCTCGATTATCTATCGGGGCTGCGAGTTGGATTTGTCCGAGCCTGCCGCCCGTCAGCGCGCCCGCGACGCGATGGTGGAGTGCCTCGATACTTTCGACAAGGTCAAAGGCCAATGGGAGCTGGTTTGGGGCCCGGCTGGCTTCGCGCCCGCCATCGCCGGACTGGACATCTCCGCGATGTATGTCGCGCGCCAGGTTGCCGATCCATCGCAATATGCCGTGGTGGTGCGAGGAACCAATCTTTATTCGTTGGAGGATTGGGCGAGCAATCTTCTCATCGAGCAGCGCCCATGGCCCTATGCGCCCCCGACAACTCCCGCGGCGATGATCTCGCATAGCACGGCGCTCGGCCTGGGCTTCCTCCAGCGGCTGCTATCCGCCTCGCCCGGCAATATTGCTCAGATCGGGAATTTGTGGGACCGGGCCAGTGAATGGATCGCAGGGCATGAAGCACGGTTGCAGTTTAACCTGCTGAATCTCCTCGCAGGGCTAAATGTTCCTCCGGCGCCGGATATCTTCGGGGCCATCCAGAATCGGATTAACAACCTCGCCGGCACTGCCCTCTCCGAGAGCAAGCTTGCGATAGTTCGACAGTTTGCGTCAGCGATCGCGAAAGGACATGCGCAGGCTGTCGATGACGCCGAGTTACTGAAGCGGGTAGATCGCGAGCAGCAAAGCATCGCGGGAGGCATTAGCCTAGGCGACTTTCTGCGCGGATGCGTGGAAGCCGGCGGTTCGCATCTCGACATCTACGTGACCGGCCATAGCAAAGGAGGTCCACTCGCGGTCGCCCTCGCGACCTGGCTGGCCGATACGCAAAGCGGAGGTGCGCCGGCCGAGCAGTGGGATACCAGCCACCACGCCACCATCCACTGCTATACCTTCGCGGCTCCCACGCCGGGGAACGAAGCATTCGCGAGTCACTTCCGAAACTGCGTCACCGGCGACCGGTACCGTCTCTTCAATCCGAACGACCTGGTCCCGCATGTATGGAAGGTCGAAGAGGCGCGAGCGATTCCGGCGCTCTACTCGGGTCAGCTCGGCTTCCTCGATGGAGTAGTTGCCGCTGTCCTTCCGATCCTTGAGGCTGCGAAATATCAACATGAAATAGCTAATCCGACATCATGGACGCCGCTTGGCGCTCATTCGGGAGACCTGGTCGAGCAGATCAAGTTCAACCACCTCGATGCCTATCTCACGCAACTCGGCATCCTCAGCGGCGGTCTCTGCTTCAAGAAACTGTTCGAGCCTCTACCTCTAAATTAGGCCGGGCCGCTGCGCAGGACGCCCTTCCTTTCCAGCTCGCGCACGCGCGACTGCGAGTATCCCAGGTCCTTCGTCAGAACTTCCTCGTTATGCTCACCCAGCTTCGGCGCTTGCAGCTCGAGCGGCTTCGGGAACTTCGAGAAGCGAAACGAAAACCCAGGCACATCGAAATCGCCGAGGATGGGATCATGCACGGTTCGCACAGTCCCACGCTGGCGCAGATGCGGATGCTTGACCGCCTCTTCCACCGACAAGATCGGCGCATGCGGCACGCGATACTCCCTAAGCGCCGCCAGCGAGGCCTCGTCACTCGGCATCGAGGCAAACCATCCTTCGATCTCAGCCACCAGCGCATCAACATTGATGAGGCGGTTGGAGTTGAGGCGGAAGCGCGGATCCTCGAACAGCTCGGGCTTGCCCATCGCGCAGCAGAGGCCCTTAAAATGGTGGTCGAGCGTCGCGATGATGATCATGTAGCGATTCTTCGCCTTGAACACGCCGCAGGGGAGCGCATACCACGATTGCGTCCCGGAGCGGGTCGGCTTGAACTCGCCTTTGGTCAGGCTATGCGCCTCGACGGCAGCCTCGTGGTAATGGAAGTAGGTGTCGAGCAGCGAGAGATCCAGATGCTGCCCTTCTCCGCTTCGCTCGCGATACAGAAGCGCCGCGCAGACCGCACCGCATGCATGCGCGCCGGTGCTCACATCGCCCATCGCGGTCATCGCGAAGTATGGTGACCCATCGGGCTCGCCGCCCATCGAGCTGATGCCCGCATACGCGGCGCCGAGGAAATCGAAACCCGGCTCATGCGCGAGCGGACCGGTCTGCCCGAATGCGGAAATCGAGCACATCACAATTTTGGGATTGAGCGCCTTCACGTGCTCGTAGTCGAAGCCCATGCGCCCGATGACGCCGGGCGCGTAATTTTCCACCAGCACGTCGGCCTTGCGAATCAGATCGGCGACGATGTCGTGACCCTCGGGCGTCTTGATATTCACGCAGATGCCCTTCTTGCCGCGATTGTGCTGCACGAAATATCCGCTGCGGCCTTCCTTGCTGAGATACGGACCGCCGCGGGCGGGATCGCCGTTGGGCGTCATCTCCACTTTGATAACGTCGGCGCCCATTTCCGCCATCATCAGCGTACAGGTCGGACCCGCCACAATCTGTGTGAAATCGAGAACCTTGTAGCCGTCGAGGATGTGTCGAGGAGTGGCCATATCGATGCCTCCAGGCACGGCGCAATCGCCGTCAGGGTTTTCTATAGCACCGAATCGAAAATAAGCGAGGGTCGCGCGCGAAATTAGCTGACGATGCGCATGCTGATATCCATTGCGCGCGCCGAATGCGTGATCGCACCGACAGAAATCAGATCGACGCCGGTCGCGGCGATCGCCCGCACGGTATCAAGATTCACATTGCCCGACGCTTCGAGGATGATCTTGTCGCCGACCAACTGACGCGCGCGCTTCATCATGTCGATGCTCATGTTGTCGAGCATGATGATGTCGGCGCCGGCGTCGCGCGCTTCCTCGACCTGCGCGAGCGTCTCGCATTCGATCTCGATGCGCAGCGTGTGCGGCGTGATTTTCTTCGCGCCCTCAATCGCAGCGCGTACCGAGCCGGCCGCGGCGATGTGGTTGTCCTTGATCAGCACGCCGCCATCGAGGCCGAAGCGATGGTTGGTGCCTCCGCCGCATCGGACCGCATACTTCTCGACCGCGCGCAGGCCAGGATGCGTCTTGCGCGTATCGACGATTTTCGCGCGCGTCCCCTTGACAGCCTCGACATACTGATGCGTCGCGGTCGCGATTCCCGACATTAGCTGGATGAAGTTCAGCGCGGTGCGCTCGCCAATCAGCAGCCCCGCAAGGTCGCCATCGATCTGTGCGACGAGGTCGCCCTTCGCGAGATGCGCGCCATCCGAAGCCGACGAAACGATCGGCTTCGCGCCCGCAAGCCGGAACACGCGCTCGAGCAGGATGCCGCCGCAGAGAATCATGTGCGGCTCCTTGGAGGTGATCCTCGCCCTGCCCTTCTGCCCGGCCTTCACCGTCGCGGCGGTGGTGATGTCGCCCTGGCCGAGGTCCTCGTCGAGTGCGCGCTTCACGAGCGCATCGAGGTCAAGCTGTTGGAAAAGTAGCATCGTTTGTTAGCGCGAAGCCTCTAGAAGGGAGATTTGAGCGCGAAGGAGACCCTCTTGGTGAGCCAGCTCAATAAGTTCATTAACTATGGTATTTCGTGTTTCCTCAGACGCCTTTTGGTTGAATTCCGGATTTCGCCCGAGTTGTGACTTTCGCTCAATAACCTTCTTCACCTCGTCCAGACGTTTCCGCAAGCTCGCGAGAGTTTTTGCCAAATCGAAATCCTCGGGAGGTATGATTCCTACTTCCCCGATTCCAGGCACAGGAGCAAAGACGAAACCCGAGGGTCTTCCATCGGAGAGCTGATCCCACTCCAAGCTTGAGAGCTTGGCTAAGGTTGAACGCGTAGGACTTCCATTTTTGGAATTCCGGCTCGAAAGGCGATAGTTCTTTGTAGACGTGTACGCGCGCCTTTGCTTGAACACCGGGATGGTGACCGACTAGCGAGCGTAAAGAGTTAAATGCTCTCGTAACTTCGTAGAAGTGTATTATTCCGGTCTTCTCTTTTTCCGTTAAGAAGGCCGAGTTGAGGGTCTGAGGCAGAGAACTCAAGTATCCCAGCGCGGCGGACTCCTCAGCACTCAAAAATCGGCCTAAGGCCCTTGGGAAGCTAGCTATAACTAGGTTCGGCGCAACGTTTCGTTCTGCGATATAGGGTCGAATAACCTGCCAAATTTCTTCGGAAACGAATGGCATAAAAGGGTGCAGCAAACGCAACATCTGATCGAAGCAATGGATCAGAACGAACTGAGCTGCGCAGCGTCTTTCTCCCCCAGCCCTGAGAGCATCCTTCGAAAGCTCGATGTACCAGTCGCAGAACTCATGCCATATGAAGTCGTAAACTTTAGCCGCCGCGTCATTGAACTCATAGCGATCGATAGCCTTCGTAACCTCATCTATCGCGACTTGAAGGCTGCTTATTATCCATCGATCGGCAAGGCTCAATGCCGGTTGCTCTACTACAACTTCTCCAACAATCAGATCGGTCATCCATCCAAGCGGGTCGGACGTAGCGAAGAAAGCTCTTTCGTCCGCTGAGGCGAAGTGACCTGTCGGGGGCATCAGAGGACTCTCTGGCGCGTCGGCGAGATTCATCATCGTGAAGCGCGCGGCGTTCCAAATCTTGTTGGCAAAAGCGCGCGAGGCCGCCAGCCGCTCGGGCGAGAGAATCACGTCGCGGCCCTGAATTGCCAACTGCGCCAGAGTGAAACGCAGCGCATCGGTGCCGTAGGTATCCATGAGCTCCAACGGGTCCACCACGTTGCCCTTCGACTTGCTCATCTTCTTGCCTTCCGCATCCCGTACCAGCGGCGTGATGTAGATGTCGCGGAAGGGAACCTCGCCGGTGAACTCGAGGCCGAACATCATCATGCGCGCGACCCAGAAAAAAATGATGTCAAAGCCCGTGACTAAGAGACTGGTCGGGTAGTAGCGATGGAGTTCCGGCGTCTCCGCAGGCCATCCGAGCGTCGAGAACGGCCACAGTCCGGAGCTGAACCAGGTGTCGAGGACGTCGTCATCCTGCACCAGGTCGGTGCCCTCGCACTCCTCGCACTTGGGCGGGCGCACCGCCACCACCATCAGATGGTCGCAGCGCTGGCATCGATACGCTGGAATGCGATGCCCCCACCATAGCTGGCGCGAGATGCACCAGTCGTGGATGTTTTCCATCCAGTTGAAAAACGTGTTCTCCCAGAACTTCGGGAAGAACTTCGTGCGCCCGTCCTTGACCGCGTCGATGGACTTTTGCGCCATCCCCTTCACGTTCAGGAACCATTGCTCGGAGAGCATCGGCTCGACGATGGTATCGCAGCGCGAGCAGGTGCCAACCGCATTGGTATGCTTTTCCTCCCGTTCGTAGAGTCCCGCTTGCTTGAGATCCACGAGGATGCGTT
The DNA here is from genome assembly GCA_963761255.1 of uncultured delta proteobacterium. GTDB lineage: Bacteria > Desulfobacterota > Binatia > Binatales > Binataceae > DATGKG01. The sequence goes on along the minus strand of CAVXGH010000002.1, from coordinate 387,589 downwards.
TGCGCGCGGTCTCGCGATCGAGGCCCTGATAAGGACCTGCGTTGTCGTTCATGCGCGCGCGGGTATCCATCACTGAGAATTGCGGCAGCTTGTGACGGCGCCCCATCTCGAAGTCGTTGAAATCGTGTGCAGGCGTGATCTTCACCGCGCCCGTACCGAATGCGCTATCGACCGCCGAATCCGCGATGATTGGAATCTCGCGCCCGATGAGCGGGATGCGCGCCTTCTTGCCCACCTCGAAGCGATAGCGATTGTCCTCGGGATTCACCGCGACGGCGGTATCGCCGAGCATCGTCTCGGGCCGCGTCGTCGCAACCTCGATGTAACCGGAGCCGTCAACGAGCGGATATTTGATGTACCATAGCGTGCCGGTGCGGTCCTTGTGATCAACCTCGAGGTCCGACAGCGCGGTTTCGCAGCGCGGGCACCAGTTGATGAGACGTCGATCCTTGTAGATGAGGTTCGCTTTGTACAGCCGCACGAAAACTTCGTTGACAGCGCGCGACAGGCCGTCATCGAGGGTGAAGCGCTCGCGGCTCCAATCGCATGACGCACCGAGGCGTCGCAGCTGGTTCAGGATCCGATTGCCATAGGTCTCCCGCCATTCCCAGACTTTCTTCTCGAACTTGTCGCGGCCGAGCTGATGGCGATTCTTGCCTTCTTTGGCGAGGTCCTTTTCCACCGCATTCTGGGTCGCGATGCCGGCGTGGTCGGTGCCGGGAACCCATAGCGTGTTGAATCCCTGCATCCTGCGCGTTCGAACGATGATGTCCTGCAAGGTGACATTTAGCGCATGGCCGAGGTGCAGTTGTCCGGTAACGTTGGGCGGGGGGATGACGATGGAGAACGCCTCGCCGGGTTTCTCGGGATCGGCGGCGAAGTAGCCGCGATCGATCCAGAGCTGGAACCATCGTTCTTCGGCCGCCTTCGAATCGAATGTCTTACTGAGCTCCAAAATTTTCCGTCCTGAAAATTCGGCGCGGATGCGCGCGTGCAGCGATCATATTGATGGGTCGGGAACGCATGCAAGCACCCTTCCCGAAGCCGAGGAAAATCGAAACCGCAGGCTAGAAGGCCAAAACGCCGCCGTCGATCGGATACGCCTGGCCGGTGATGAACGAGGCCTCGTCCGAACATAAATACAGCGCAAGCGTCGCGACTTCCTCGGGGGTGCCCATCCTGCCGATTGGTTGATATTCTGAAAGCTGCTTGAACATTTCATCCTCGCGGCCTGGATAGTTGTTGCGCAGGTAGCCGTCGACGAACGGGGTATGAACGCGCGCCGGGCACACGCAGTTGCAGCGGATGTTGTGCTTCACGTAATCGACCGCAATCGATTTCGTCATCGTAAGCACCGCACCCTTGCTCATCGAATAGGCGAAGCGATCCGTCAACCCGATCAGCGACGCGATGGAGGCCAGATTGAGAATCACGCCGCCGCCGTCGCGCAGCATCAGCTTGACCCCGGCCTGCGAGCATAAATAGACGCCCTTCACATTGACGCTATAGATGCGATCGAAGTCGGCCTCCGCGGTGTTCTCGACCGTGCCGACGTGCGCGATGCCGGCGTTGTTGATGAGGATATCGCACCGATGTGCCGCGCGATCGACCTGCGCGAACGCATCCGCCACCGAGGCGGCTTTTGCTACATCGCATGCGATGGCATCCGCCTGCCCGCCTGCAAAGCGAATTTTTTCCGCCGCGGCGTTGCCCGCATCGAGGTTCGCCTCGAGCACGAACACCCGCGCGCCCGCCTCGGCAAAGGTATTCGCGATGGCATTGCCGATTCCCGAACCCGCGCCGGTAACTACCGCAACTTTGTTGTCGAGACGGAACATGAGGGCGTCCTCGCTATTGGAAGAGATTTCGCAGCGCCACGATAGATCAATGGTATGCGCCGCGCCAAAGCGATTGCGCCGAGAATTTCAGATGTCGATGGCCGGCCCCTCAGCCACCGGACGATCCAGGCTTAATGGAGAAAGCGTCGCGCCCGCAGGCCCTCGCTCTTTTCCATCGGTCGGTTCGCTACCGGTTCATCGCTGCGGTCGTGGTCTTCGAGTTGCGTGGCAGACAGTCCGTGGAACCTGGACGAATGTTGGTCGAGGAGGCGACGGGTCTGAAAATGCAACTCACGGCCGAACAGTTCACATACCGGGCATTTCATGCGCGAGAAACTCGCATTATTGGTTTACAGTTGGCAAGTCCGAGAGTCGTTTTTTTGCTGCGGATGAATGTCTCCTTTCGCAACACTTGAGCATTACCTTTTTTTGCGGAAAGTTTTCTCGCGATAAGCGCGCGCGGCGGCACGGGATTCCTCTGCGTTCCCTGCGCCCAACAGAACGTCGCCATCGGCGAATGCCGTAATACCCGCGCCCATCGCGCGCGTGACCGCGTTGACGTGTTCCTTGGTGATCGCGACCGGCACCGACGGCTTCTCGATCAACTCGCGCGCCAGCTCCTCGGTTTCGCTCGCAAGCTTCGCGAGCGGCACGACGCGATTCACAAAGCCCATCGCCTTCGCTTCATGGGGACTGAACCGGCGGCACGTCATCACCAGCTCCTTGGTCATCGCGGGACCGATCTCGCGCACCAGCTTGGGGATTCCGCCCCACGCGAGAGGGAGGCCGAGGTCGACCTCGGGAATGAAGAACCATGCGTCTTCCGCAGCGACGCGAAGATCGCATATCGCCATCAACACCAAGCCGCCGCCGACCGCATAGCCATGCACCTGGGCGATAGTGACCGCGCGCATCTGCTCGATCGCATCGGAGGCGCGTAGTCCGTATTGCCCGACCTCGCGCCGATAGAGCCAGCTATTGGTTTTCGAGTCGGCCGCGGCCGCCGGCGAATCCTGCAAATCCGCGCCCGCACAGAATGCGCGACCGGCACCGCTCATGATGACCACGCGCAACTCGCGATGGCTGTCGAACCATCGCGCGGCTTCGGCGAGTTCCTGCAGCATGGTCGCGCCGATGGCGTTGAGCCGGTCAGGGCGGTTGAGCGTCAGGCGGCCGAGGCCATTATCCTCGACCTCAACTTTGATGGTCTGGAAGTCGCGCGTGTCTTTCATGGCAAAACCTTCTTCAGCACGGGTTCCGGCTCGATGACGGTCGTCGTCCGGCCGGCGTTATGATTGAACGAACCCACATTGCGGCCCGCGACGGCATCGGCGGAAATCAAATGCGTAACGTGCCGCTCCGGGCCGAGATTAAATGATTTCGCCCGGTTCTCGAAGACTTCGTCCGAGGCGGTCAAGCGGTCGTGCTGGCGCAAATGTTCGAGCCAGGTTTCGTTCACGAAGTGCTCGACGAAACGATCAGGCTCATTCGCGTCGATGAAGAGCCCCCAGAACACCGCGCCGTCGCGCAACCGGATGACGCGCTGTTGCCGCATCGCGTCGATAAACTCCTCGGTCTTCGCAGGATCGATTCGATATTCCACCGTGATCAGCGCCGGTCCGCTTTCGGGATCAATGTCGATCGCGATTTGAGGATGCGGCCACAAGTCCACCGGATCGGTGTTCACTTGATCCGCGGCAGCGAGGCGCCAGCGATAAACCGCGAAGCCGACCAGCATCGAGGCCGCGCCGCATCCGAGTGCGACCTGGAGGCCGTACCACACGCCGATCGCGCCCCACAATGCACTCGCGGCGGCAAGTCCGCCTTGCACCGCGATTTGATAGACGGCCAACGCACGGCCCTGAACCCATCGCGGCACCGAGAGCTGCGCGGCGACGTTGAGCACCGAAAATGCCGATACCCACGCCGCGCCGCCCAGCCCCATCAGAATGCTCGCGATGATGGTGTCATGGGTGAACGCGAGCCCCAGCGTCATCGCGATGAAGAGAGCGGCCGCGCCGTGGACGATGTTGTCGTGCGAGGCGATTTGCTGCAGTCGCGTGAGCATCGCACCGCCAATCACCGCGCCGAGGCCGAACCATGCCAGCAGCAGACCGAATCCCGCCGCCCCGAGGCCGAGCTGCACGCGCGCGATGAGCGGCAGCACCGCCCACATCGCGCTGGCACCGAATACGAACGCCACCGTGCGCACCAGCACTGCACGCAGCGGTGGCGCATAGCGAACGTAGCGGACACCGATGCGAATGGCGCCGATGACGCGTTCGGCCGGCAACACGCCGGGACGCCACTGCCGACGCCATTCGTAGAGCACCACCATCACGCCAAGGAACGATGCGGCATTGAGCAGGAAATTCACATCCGCGCCAAACCAGGCGACGACGAAACCGCCGAGCGCCGGGCCGGCCGCGCGCGCGAGATTGAAGTTGATGCCGTTGAGGGTGATGGCGGGCGTGAGCTCGTCGCGCGGGACCAGTTCCGGAATGATTGCCTGCCACGCGGGAGCATTGAGCGCGGAGCCGATGCCGAGCATGAAGCTCAGTCCCAGCACCGTCCATTCGGTGGTCATGTGGAGGTAGGTGAGGATGCCGAGTGCGCCCGCCGCAAGCAGCATCCAAACTTGGGAGAAAATCAGCAGCTTGCGCCGATCGATGATATCGGCCAGCGCTCCCGCGGGAAGCGCGAGAAAAAATATCGGCAGGCTCGAGGCGGTCTGGATCAGCGAAACCATCAGCGGCGATTTCGAGAGCGAAGTCATCAGCCATGCGGCGCCGACGTTTTGCATCCAGGTGCCGAGATTGGAGGCGAGCGCGGCGATCCAGAGCGCGAAAAATACGCGGCGGCGCAGCGGAGCCCATGCGGACACGGACGCGACCGCGCTATCCTCATGTCTCTTCGTGGTGCGCGCACCGCCAAATGCTACAAAGCCGGCCATCTCGCTGTCGGTTCTCCAGGTTCGAGAGTCAGGGTGGCATGCCGAGGCCGCGCGGGCGGTTCAGCAAAGCACATCGAGCCTATCCAGTCGTTTTGGGAGCCGCAATCGAGCGGCTAAGATGAGCGCTTCGCGCCACGGATGAGCAAACCTGTAGATAGATGAAGATTCGCTCCGCCAGCGGCCACTCCGGGTCATTCGAACAAGTCGCGATTGCGATCCTCATGACCTGGACCGCCGGATTCATCGATCTGGTCGGTTATGTCGCTCTGTACGGGTTGTATGTTTCGCATATGAGCGGAAACACGGTCGCGATGGCGCGGCACATGTCGCATCTGGACTGGGTCGGCTTCGTGCGGCACGGGTGGCCGCTGGCGACCTTCATTTTCGGGCTAATCCTGGGCGCGTTTATTTACGACGTGGAAAAGCGCCGCCACATCAAAGTTCCCTTCCCCGCCACCATCGGACTGGAGGTTTTGCTCGTCACCGCATTTATCGCGGCGGGCGCGAGCAGCGGCTTCAAGGCTGATATCCCGCCGCAGCCGGCACTCAAATTCTTCGTGATGGTCGCGCTGCTGACGATTGCGATGGGGCTGCAGAACGTCTCGATTCGAAAGGTGGGCGGCATCAATGTCTACACGACCTTCGTGACCGGCTCGCTGGTAAAATTCGCGGAATCCGTCTCCGAATTCCTGTTCTGGATGCGCGATCGGACGTATCGCCGGTTTCGCAGCCGCATCTGGAAGGTGCTCCTCGTGTCGCCGCGGCAAGTCTCTCTTCAGCGGGCGGCCCTGACCATCGCGCTCTACGTCGCGTATTTGGCGGGCGCGGTCTGCGGCGGTTTCGCCACCGATCGATGGGCGCTGCGCGGAATGATCGCGCCGCTCATCGTATTGGTGGCGATCGTGACGTTCGGAGCGTTCCAACCCTTCCTCGAGCAAGTGAACGAGGAATGGTGAGAAATCCGCGGCTTGGCAATTTCCTTAGGTAAGACCTCTTCCCAAGCTTCAGGAAATCGTCTTGTTTCGCGTCACGCTTCGGAACCTGATTGGGCGGCACGCGACGAAATCGTACCAGGATGAAACACATCGTCACGTCAAACGGTGGCCCGCGACGTGCTCTAGAGGCCAACTGCTTCAGGAGAAAACACGATGCGAGACCTGATCGAATTGGCTATCGAGCGCGAAGGTGAACTGTTGGATGCGATGCTGGAATTTCCTGAGATTCCCGAGCCGCCTTATTTCACGAACCGCAACTATCGCAGCCGCATTCATCCGCAGGCGCGCGAGTTCGTCGCGCGAGGAACCTCGGGCCGACGCTTCACCGCGCAGACCGCGACCCCGGCCCGATACGCTAACTGATCGCAGCCTGATTTGTCCGGAGAAGTTTCTATGGCAGCATCGCCAATCGACTCGGCACTCAATGCGGTGCGAATCCTGATCGTCGACGATGATCGCCTCAACCGTTCACTGCTCAAGGCGATTTTCGAAGCCGAAGGATGTCACGTCACCCTTGCCGATGGGGGCGCAGCGGGCCTGGACGCCTTCACCCCGGACGCCATCGACATCGTGCTGCTCGACCTTCGCATGCCCGGGATCGACGGCATCGAGACCTTGCGCCGAATGCGCGAAGTCACGGCCAAGGTTCCCATCCTTATCCTAACCTCGCAACGTGATGTGAACGCCGCGGTCGAAGCGACCAATCTCGGCGCCGACGACTTCATCACACGCCCCATCGAGAATCAGGAATTGGTGGTGCGCGTGACGCTGACCATCAAACATCGCAAGATGGCCGAGGAGCTGGAGACGCTAAAGAATCGCCCCAGCATCAGCGACTTCATTCGCAATTTGATTGAACAGGGCGAGGTCAGTGCGGATTTCGGTCCGGTGGTGCCGCCGATGCCGTTGCGTACACTTCGCGCCACCGTCATCGGACAGATCGAGCGCGCGGCCATCACGCATGCCATTCGCTTCACCAAGGGGAACAAGACCGCCGCGGCCCGGATGCTCGAGGTGGACGTGAAAACGCTCTACACCAAGCTGCGGCGCTATGATTTGGAAATCCCTTCCATGACAAACATCAAGCCGCGCCCGATCGCGGAGTAGTAAGAGACGAGACTACTTGCGCTTCGAGGTGCGCGCCCGCGTCCTCGTGGCCTTCTTCGCGGCGCCGACACGATTCTTGCGGCCTCGCGCCATGGCACTTTGATGAGCCTGGCGCGCCAGCGCTCGCGATGATGCCGCCGATTTCCCCTCGCGTTTGAGCGCCGACTTGGTCGCGCGTGATCGGTTCGGCGAGGGCTTCGTGCGGCTCTTCGCACGTGCGGAATCTTGCGCCGCTTTCTTACGCGTGCTGGCGGACGTTGTTTTCGAGTTGGGTGGCGGCAGTTTCACTCCTGCGCGCCGCGCCTTGGACAGTCCGATGGCGATAGCTTGCTTGGTGGTGCGCGCGCCATGTTTCCCCTCGCGAATGTGATCAATCTCCTCGCGTACAAATTCACCCGCTTGTGTGGAAGGAGATTTACCCTCCGCCGCATCCTCATGGGCTCGTTCCAGGGTTTCCTCTTCCGGCATATACTTGGACCACCTTTCTTCAATCTGTTTCGTGATTTTGGAGGTGGCGTTTCGCGCAGCCATTCGATTTGAGGTGACGCGATTCGCGCCATCGCGAAGCCCAATCGCACCAGTCCGAAGGTGCTCATCTAGACACATTTTGACTCAGGGAAGGATGCGTTGGTTCGCATTCGCTTTTGGTGAGTCGTTGACCAATTGTTTCGATCAGCAGGCTCCTATGAAAGTCCCGCGCAGTCTTTGAAGGAGAAATCGCCTGCCCTGGTTGGCATGACAGATGCGTGAGGAGTTGCTGCTACTGAACGAAGCCATCCAAGACTGAAAGAAGGAGGCTTGAGGCATGTCGCGCTTAACGGAATGGAGTCCACTTAAAGAGCTTGAGAAATTTCGTGGCGACCTTGATCGCGCCTTCGATCGCTTCCGTAACCCGGCTTGGCTGGCCGAAGAATTCGATGGTGGGACGTTGCGTCCGCGTATCGAATCTTTCGTGGAGGATGGCAAGCTATCCGTGCGCGCCGACATGCCCGGCATCGATCCGAAAGACATCGAGGTGAACGTCAGCGGCAATGTCCTGAATGTTCGTGGCAGGCGTGAGCAAAAGAAGGAAACCACTAAACGTGACTTCCTGCGCCGTGAAGTGCGCTATGGCAGCTATGAGTATTCGACCGAGCTTCCCCATGGCATCAAGGCTGAAGACATCAAGGCGGTCTATCGCGAGGGTGTCCTCGAACTGAGTGCTCCTTTGCCGAAGGAACTGGCGCCCAAAGATGTGAAGATCCAGGTCGAGACCGCGGAACCGAAGAGGATCGCAGCCAAAGCTGCGGCTTAACGACACGACCCTAGGCGTCGCGGATCGGATTATCTCTGGTTCGCGCCGTTAAAGCCGTTGCCGGGATGGTAGCCCCCTGCTGTCTCGGCAACGCAATATCTCGCGAATACCCCTCCACGCCATCCACCCAATCCACTTCGGGGCAAGTCAACCATATCGAGATCGACGGCGGGTCGGATGCCTATCGCATTCGACCCGATACTACGCGCGAAGTTGATACTTTCGCTTTCTCGACGGTCCCGCACATCGCATACCCTTCTCGCCCTATACGCATGCTTACCGGGAAGCCCACTCTTCACGACGTAGAAAATGGGCTATAAAGTCGAGACTATGGGCGGTTACGAGACCGTCCGGAGTAGTGAGAACGGGAGGTCCCTGATGGCACACTGGTATGAAGACAACTCAAAATCGATCGGCCATACGCCACTTGTGCGGCTCAATCGCGTAACTGATGGCGCGCCGGCTACGGTGCTTGGCAAGGTCGAGGGACGCAATCCCGCTTATTCGGTCAAATGTCGCATCGGCGCCGCCATGGTATGGGATGCCGAAAAGCGCGGCCTTCTGGGGCCGGGCAAGGAACTCGTTGAACCGACCAGCGGCAACACCGGCATCGCGCTGGCGTTCGTGGCGGCGGCGCGGAAAATCCCGTTGACCCTCACTATGCCTGATACAATGAGTATGGAGCGCCGCAAACTGCTGGTCGCCTATGGCGCCAGGCTCGAGTTGACCGACGGCGCCCGCGGCATGAGCGGTGCGATCGCAAAGGCCGAGGAAATTGTCGCTTCCGCGCCGAACAAATATGTCCTCCTGCAGCAGTTCAACAATCCAGCGAATCCCGCGATTCACGAATCGACCACCGGCCCCGAAATCTGGGACGATACCGCAGGCGCGATCGATATCTTCGTGGCCGGCGTCGGCACCGGAGGAACCATCACCGGCGTCTCGCGCTACATCAAGAAGACCAAGGGCAAGGCCATCGTATCAGTCGCAGTCGAACCCACCGCAAGCCCGGTGCTGACGCAGCAGCGCGCGGGTCAGCCGCTGAAGCCGTCAGGTCACAAGATCCAGGGTATCGGTGCAGGCTTCGTTCCGAAGATCCTCGACATGTCGTTGATCGACGAGATCGAGCAAGTCACCAACGAGGAAGCGATCCATTACGCATTGCGACTTACGCGCGAGGAAGGCATCCTCTCCGGCATCTCATGTGGCGCGGCGGTGGCAGTCGCGACGCGCATCGCGAAGCGTCCGCAGAATGCCGGCAAGACCATCGTGACGATCCTTCCTGACTCGGGAGAAAGATACTTGAGCACCACCCTGTTCGAAGGCGTGTTCGACCGATGAGGCCCATATGAACACCAACGGCACCGAAATCAACGGCAATGGCGGGATGACCAACGCGCATTGGAATCTCGATCATATCGTGTCCGAACTGCGCGCGGCGCGCAGCCGGGTGCGCCAGGATTGCATCGAGAAGGGCGAACGCGAAATGCCCTCGCGCGAGGCTCTGCGCAACATCATCGAGGGGTTTTTCGGGGTGCTGTTCCCCGATCATTTTGGGCTGCCCGACCTGACCGAAGAAGGCATTGACTATTTCGTCGGCCATCGGCTCGATGAAACATTGCGCGCATTGAGCATCCAGGTGCAGCGCGAGCTGCAATTCTCCTGCGAAGCCACCGAAGACCATACCGTAAAGCATGCCAACAAGGCGTTTCAGATCACCCGCGATTTCGCCTCGCGACTGCCGAAGATCGCGGCGCTGCTGGAAAGCGACGTCCGCGCCGGATACCAGGGCGATCCCGCCGCCAAGAGCATCGATGAGGTGCGCTTCTGCTATCCGGGCGTGACCGCCATCACCCATCATCGAATCGCGCACGAGCTTTATTCGCTCGGGGTGCCGCTGCTGGCCCGGATAATCGCGGAGTTAGCGCATTCGGCCACCGGCATCGATATCCATCCCGGCGCGACAGTTGGCGCGAGTTTCTTCATCGATCATGGCACCGGCGTAGTTATCGGCGAGACCGCGATAATCGGCGAGCGCGTCCGCCTCTACCAGGCAGTGACATTAGGCGCCAAGAGCTTTCCGGTCCGCGATGACGGCGCTTTGGTGAAAGGGATCGCGCGCCATCCGATCGTCGAAGACGACGTGGTGATCTATGCCGGCGCGACGATTCTCGGCCGCATCACCATCGGACGCGGCTCGACCATCGGCGGCAATGTCTGGATCACGCGCAACATCCCGCCCGGAAGCCACGTTGCGCAGGCACAGGCGCGAGCCGAGGCCTTCAACGAAGGCGGCGGGATCTGATTTAGGCGCGGACGGCCCGGATTCGTCTGTTACGGCATCATTAGGCGGACAGACGGCGGCGCACTTGTGTTTTTATGAAGGTTAATAATATCGTGCCGATCGCCTTGAGAAAGTAGCGCGAAAACCTTGAATGTCATGGAGACTAACTGATGATCGAGCGAAGGGGACGAACGGGGATAATGATCGGAGCCGGCGCGTTTTTACTGCTGACCGCATTCGCCGGATGCGCCGGACTGGGGGGCTCGCACCTCGATTGCAATATCGTCAAGTTGCAGAGTCAGTCCGGCCGCTCCAACAGCGAAATAGCCTCGGCGCTCGGTGTTAGCGAGGCCGACGTCGCCAAGTGCCCACCTGCCGGAGCGGTGACCGGCGCCGAAGGAGCTGAAGGCGCTGGCGGACCGCCGAATGCCTCTGAATATGGAATTCCTGCCGGCCTCGAAGGCGGAGGTGGTGAGAGCAGTCCCGCACCCAGCCCCGCTGCGCAATAGTACAGACTTACCTCGTTTGAAATCGAAGTGCGGCAGCCGCGAGGCTGCCGCACAAGATTCCCTCTCGCCTCATGACTTCCGCGGCGTAACAATCAAGTGCAAATGCGGAGGGCGTTATGAATCTTTACCAATCGATCTGCGCAAGCGTTGGCCTGCTCATCACAATCGGCTCGGCCGGATGTGGCATGGTAACCCCTCATGCTGACTGCGACCAGGTCGCGCAACAGCAGCGTGGCGGCGCGACCGATGCCGATATAGCCAAGGCGACTGGATATACCGTCGATCAGGTGCAAGCGTGCTCGCAGACCGGCTCTTCGGGCGGCCGCGAAACCGCGAACAACTACCAGGATCAGCCCCGAATGCCCGCAATCCCGGTCTCGATTCCGGCCGGCGCCATCGGCGGAGCGGCGCGCTGAATCGGCTCGACCCGCGAGATTTGCGCTGTGATTGAGATCCTAATCGCCACCGAGCGGCGTCGGGAACTGGGGAGGCTTTGATGCGAGAGGGGGGACTTGAACCCCCACGAGCTTGCGCTCACAAGGTCCTGAGCCTTGCGCGTCTGCCATTCCGCCACTCTCGCGCGAGGAAACAGGATTATCCGGCCCCGCCGAGTAATTCAAGCCGGTTCCCGGTCGCGATCGTCTCCACACCTGCTAAACTGTCTTTCACAATATGAGCGAGCGTGTCCGTGGTGCCGTGGAGTTGATCCCGAGGGAGATCGAGCCTGGTCTCGCGCTGGATATCAGCGCCGGCGACGGTCTTTCGACGCGGATGCTGGAAGAGCGTCGATGGCGGGTTTTTCCGACCGAATATCATCCGCGCAAGAAGGGATGGACCGCGGTCAACCTCAACGATGATCTCCCGTTTCGCACCGGCACTTTCGATCTGGTGATGATGCTCGAAGTGGTCGAGCATCTGGCGGATATTCCGCACATCCTGCGCGAGATAGCGCGCGTCATGCGCCCTGAGGGCGTCGCGATTCTTTCCACCCCCAATCGCCTCAATGTGACTTCGCGCCTGCACTATCTGCTGAGCGGATTCTACAAGGGACGGCGCGCTCCCCTGCCCTACCGCTATCGCGTCGAGGATGGCCGCAACTGGCACATCATGGGCCTCAACGATTTCCATTGGATGGCGCACGGGTTCGGACTCCATCTCGACGCGCTCGGACGCAGCAGGCGCAAGTTGAAGACGCGCATCGTCGCCGCACTGATGTATCTTCCCATCGCGGCGTTTTCGCATTTCCTCTACCGGCGCGGAGTCGAGGACTCGGAACAACAGAAAATCAATCAGGAATTGTTCCGTCTGATGACCAGCGCTAACTGCCTGATTAACGAGAACATCGTGATGCGTTTCCGCAAGGTGGGTTTGGGTGAAGTTGTCAATCATCATCGCGACTCACGCGCGGCCTGATTCGCTCACGCGCCTGATCGCATCGATCAAACCGCAGCTGCGTCCCTCGCGCTCGGAACTGATCGTCGCGGAGAACGGAACCCCGGCCCCCTCTCTGCTGGCCGATGCGAGCGCAGTCACCGCACACATCCACGATCCCTTGCCCGGAAAATGTCGAGTGCAAAATCTCGCCATCAAGCGCGCGATCGGCGATATCCTGATCTTCCTCGACGACGACCTGATCGTGGCGAAAGACTACGTGGACCAGGTCGAGCGATTCTTCACCTATCATCCCGAGTTCGCGGCGATGAAGGGCCGCATTCTGCCACTGGAGGACCCGCACAAGATCGCGGGTGTGAACTGGGTGTATCTCGACCTGCCGTTGGTCGACCACGGCAACGAGATCGTCGAGGTGCGCGGAGTGTTGGGCGCGAACATGGCGTTCCTCGCCAATGCGCTGCGCGCGGTCGGTCCCTTCGATGAGCGGCTGGGCCCCGGCGCCGCGGGACACGAAGAAGAAACCGAAATGTCGGCGCGACTTCGCCGCGCCGGCTATCGCATCGGATACTCACCCAACGCGGTGGTCTATCACGAGGTGGATCCGGCGCGAGCCAATCGGGCGCGCTTCATTCGCATTGCCCGCGAGCGTGGCCGCTGCCGCATGATTCACGAACCTCACTCCAGACTCGATGTCACCATGAAGAATTTCATCGCATCGACGCGGCTGGCGCTAACCTCGATCGTGGGGGTCAGCGCGGAGCGGCGCGCGCGCGAAGAACGTCGCCTCGCGGTGGCGCGCGGGATGCTCGACGCGCTCAACGGGGAGCAGGCTCCAGCGGACAACCGCGTCAAGGCTTAGGATCAGCTTTGCTGCGCGACAGTGGAAATAATCGCGAGCAGATTCTCCGCGTAATTTTGCCAGGTGTAGCGTTCGGCGGTCGCACGCGCGGTCTCGCGCAGATCGCCGGCGGCATCGAGGAGAGCGTTCATCCTGCGCGAGATCTCGTCGGCGCTAGTGGGGTCCTGTACGACAAATTGCCGCATCGATTCAGGCAACAATTCCGATGCGCCTGATTGCGCGCTCGATAGCACCGGTAACCCGCTCGCCAAAGCTTCCATGACGACATTGCCGAATGGTTCGAACAGCGACGGAAGCGCGAACGCATCGGCAGCGTGAAAAACTCGCGTGACATCCGGCATCGCGCCGGTAAAATGGATGCGCGCGGTGATGCCGAGCCGCATCGCCTCGCGCTGATACCATCGGGTCTTTTGATCCGCGCCGACCACCAGCAGATGCGCATCGCGCGCAATTTTGGGCCATGCCTCGAGAAGAAACTGTAAACCTTTGCGCCCGAAGCCATTGCCGACGAATGCGATTAGTGGCGCGCCATCAGGGATGCTGAACCGGGTGCGAATTTCCTGCCGCGCCGAGTCATCGCGCGGCGGTGTGAAGCGTTCCAGATCGACGCCATTGTAATGCGTGACGACTTTCTGCGCTGGGAGCCGGAACTCGCGCATCAAGTCATCGCGCACCAGATTCGAAACCGCGATGGCCACCCTAAGTTGCGACGAGACAAATCCCCGACGCTCGATGAGCATCTGCGCGCGATGGTAGAGCGAGAGACGCATTGCGCGCCACTCCATCGCGCTGCGCCATTGACGGGCCGCGCGGACATAACTGATGTGCGCGCTGCCGCCCGAACGCATCACGTCGGCGCCCACGGTTCGCGCGAAGCTTATCACCAGGTCGGCACCCTCGCGGCGTGCGGCCTGCGGAGCGCCATATGCGAATGACAACAGGCCGGCGGTGCGGCCGATCGCGAATCCACCGACGCGACGGACCTCGTAGCCGGCCGATTCGCCGCGGACCTCGCGCGCGAAAATTGTAACCGCGTGTCCTGCCGCGCGCAGACAATCGGCGGTGATGATGAGATCGCGTTCGGTGCCGCCGCCATGGGGATCGAAGCGGCGTGTTAGCAGCGCAATGCGCATCAGGCGCGCGCCGCCGGAAGCTGCGGCGCCCGGCTTGGTATGGTAGGTTGAGATGGGGGTGAAGAGGCGTGGCGATGATCGAGATTCAGTGTTCCAGTTGTCATACCCGGTACCGCATCGATGAGCGAGTTCTCCCGGCCGATACTCCGACCTTCAAGTGTTCGCGCTGTGGCCATGTCTTCACCACCGATCCTCTGACCGCCAAAAAAGTTTCTCCCGAGTCCTCGTCGCGGCCGCAGTCGCCACGCGTCTCGACTCCGCGCAGTGCCCCGAAACCTGCGGTGACACCTTCAGTCGCGAAACCTGAGGCTCCTGCGGAAGCGCCCTCGCCTTCGGAGCCATCAGGTTCTCTCACGCAAACAGCATCCGAACCGGAGGCGAAGCCGGCCCCGATAAAGCCCTATATCAGGAATCCGCGACCGACAGTGTTCGATCGAACTCCCGAACCGCCGCCCGCCGAAACCTGAGCCATCGGAGCCACCGGCGGCGCAAGCCAGCCAGGAGGTCGATTCCTCCGCCGTCGCAAGAATGAAAGCGTCGGTCGAGGCAGCCAAACCCGCCGTCACTGCGCAACCGCCAAGTCCTCAGCCGCAACCGCCGCCACCGGCGCCGGGGCCCTCACGCATCGCCAAGAATACCGAACCGGAAGATGAGGGCGAGAACCTCGAGTTTGATTTCAGCGATGAACGCCAGCCCGAAATGGGCGAGGATTCTTCGCCCGAGGATGACGCACCCTCTTCACCCCGCCGATGGAGCGTCGGCGAGGAAGAGGCCGAGACGCCTCCCGCGCGGCCATCGCGATTCGGCAGCGGCGAGCTCGACCCGGAGTTCAGCCGCGGCGAGCCCGCGCCGATCGGACGCGGAACCATCCCGCAATATGCCGCGATGGCTCCGATTGAGCAGGATGAACCACTTCCGGATGAGCGAGCCTTCATCGAGCGCGCCGAGCTTCGCTCCGCGCGATCGTTCCTCGGGCTCTTTCTCATCGTCGCGATGGTGTTTCTGGTGTTGACCGGCGTCATCCATGGAATTCCGTCGGCGAGCGCCGACTTGCTGCGCAGGGTGCCAATGATTGGACCCGAATTCGAGCAACCCGCGACATTGGAAAATCAGGTCAGCGTTTCCGATGTTCAATCGAGCTATCAGACGGTGAAGAGCGGACGCGTCGCGTTGGTGGTCACCGGGGTGGTCAAGAATAATTCGGCGCTCCCCTTTCATACCGTGCAGATCGGGGTGCGATTGCTCGACGATGCGCAGCGCGAGCTCGCGAGTTCGGCAGTCTACTGCGGCACCACGCTATCATCGCGGATGATTGGCGAGATGACGCCGCATGAGCTGGAATTTCTTCAGAAGCTGGAACCGCAGAAGGCCTTCGTGCTCGAACCGGGACACGCGGCGCCGTTCCTGATGGTGTTCATCGATCCGCCGCGGGAGGTGCGCCACCTTGCGGTCGCGGTGGCGAAGGCGGAGCCGGCGGCGGCTCAAACTCAGGCGAACGCGCACCCCTAGCGATCACTCTTTCTCGCGCGCGATCATCTCCTCGTACTCGTTGTTGTCCATCAGATCGTCGAGGTCGGTGGGATCATTCATCTGCACCTTGACCAGCCATCCGTCGCCGTAGGGATCTTCGTTGACGACTTCGGGGCTCTCGGGCAAATCCTCGTTGACTTCGATCACCGTGCCGCTGACCGGCGCATAGATGTCCGAGACCGCCTTGACCGACTCGACCACGCCGAAGGGATCGTCCTTGCTGATCTTATCGCCCACCGAGGGCAACTCGATGTAGACGATCTCACCGAGTTGTTCCTGTGCATGATCGGTAATTCCCACCGTCGCCACAGTATCCTCGGTGGCAACCCATTCATGTTCTTTCGAGTACTTGAGCCCCTTGGGGATCTCCATGACTCCTCCGAGCGCGTGCGGCCCCCGCCGTCTTGCATCTGGTCGGGCGCGAAATCTAGAACGCGACCAACACTATGAATCATGAAGCGCGGCGCAATTTCGCTTGTCAAGTTCCCCGCGCGATCCGATCTCACGGGGAAATGACCAAGCCTCTTGACTGAGACTCGCGACATGAATCCAGTCTGTGCGCATCGTTGATGACCCGGCGCGGCGGGATCGCTAACCTTTGATTTTAATTCGAACCTACGTCTTCGGCTCACAATGGAGGAAACATGATCGTCGGAGTTCCGACTGAAATAAAGGCCGACGAGCGGCGGGTCTCGCTGACGCCTGCGGGCGTCGCCGCTTTCACCAGCCACGGGCATCGCGTAGTGGTTCAGCGCGGCGCGGGAGTCGGCAGTGGATTCTCCGACAAGGATTATCGCGAGGCCGGTGCGACCATCGCGGAAGGCGCGGGAGCAGTATGGAAGGCGGCCGACTTTATCCTCAAGGTCAAGGAGCCGCAGGCGCGCGAATATCGCTTCTTTCGGCCCGGGCTGATCATCTTCACCTACCTGCATCTCGCGGCCGATCCGCAACTCGCGCGCGAAATGTTGAAGCGCGAGGTCATCGGACTTGGCTATGAAACCATTGAGCTCGAGGATCGCAGTCTTCCGCTCCTCGCACCGATGAGCGAGGTCGCGGGGCGCATCGCGATCCAGGTCGGCTCCTGGTGCCTGCAATCGCGCAACGGCGGACGCGGCGTGCTGCTCAGCGGCGCGCCCGGAGTGCGTCCGGGCAAGGTCGCGGTGATCGGCGGCGGCATCGCGGGACTCAACGCATGTCGGGTTGCGGCGGGCGTCGGCGCCGAAGTAAGCATCCTCGACAACAACCCCATCCGCTTGCGCTATCTCAACGACATCCTCGGCGGCTCCGCGATGACGGTGATGTCGACCCACGCGACATTGGAGGAAGAGATCGTCGCGGCCGACCTCGTCATTGGATCGGTGCTGGTGACCGGCGCGCGCGCTCCGCGCCTTATTACCGCGAAGTTGGTATCGCGCATGAAGCCCGGAGCGGTGTTGGTCGATCTATCGATCGATCAGGGGGGCATTTCGGAAACGTCCAAACCGACGACTCACGAGAATCCCACCTTCATACGTAATGGTGTCGTGCACTACTGCGTGACCAACATGCCCGCGATGGTGCCGCATACCTCAACCTACGCGCTCACCAACGCCACGCTGATCTATGCCCTTGAGATCGCAGACCACGGCGTGATTGAGGCAGGGCAGCGCAACAAGGCCGTCCGCCACGGCCTCAACACCTACGACGGTCACATCACGCATCCTGCGGTCGCGGAAGCCCTGCGCATGAAGTGCCACTCGCCGTGGCCGTCAGCTCAATAGATGCCGTTGGGACCGTTGTTGTTGTAGCGCTGCTGGCCGGACTTCTGCTGGCCGTAGGTGCCGGACTCGAAACGCTTGACGGTCGAAGATGTCAGGGTCAGATCGCCGTGCAGATTGGCAACCGCCTGGGTCACGCCGTCCTGAGCGATTTCGTGCGCCCGAACCCATCGCGCCTGATGCTGCAC
Organism: uncultured delta proteobacterium; assembly: GCA_963761255.1. GTDB lineage: Bacteria > Desulfobacterota > Binatia > Binatales > Binataceae > DATGKG01. The sequence continues at coordinate 369,750 of CAVXGH010000002.1, read as the reverse complement.
GAAATTCGCCAGCTCGAAGACATTCTGCGAGAGCGACTTCTGCGCCTTCGCGAACTTCGCGTTCCACACCACCTGCCCGGACTTCATGTCCACGAACTTGAGCACGAACGCGACCGAGGCAGGTGACGCCGCGGCATAATCAAGGCCCTCCCGTTCGCGGTAGCGCTCGAGTATCCCGTAGAGGACGCCATCGGCGGAAACCGCGCGCCCGAGCTTGAGCGCGTTTTCGTCGAGATCCTGCGGGGTGGTCGGCGGCAGATTGGTCATCGCGCGAACGACGTCATCCTGCGGAATCACGTCCCATCCGCCGGCAAGCGCAGACTGCGTATAGAGTTCCGCCGTCACCGCATCCGGACCGCCATCAGCGACCACGTCGCCATTGTCGCCGGGAGCCGCAATCACCGGCATTACCGCGATGGTATCCACTTTGATCTGCTTGATGGAGGGTACCGCGTGAGCCTGGATATCGCCGGACGGAATAAAACCTTTGACGGTCTCGACCGCACTATTCGCCGGCGCATAGAGGATGGGGGCGCACGCTCCGATTCCGACCAGCATGGTGAGTGCGAGAAAGCGGCCAGCCGTTCGAATCGGTTGTACCAGGAGGATGGCGACACGCCGCAAATTCATACCGTCACCTTGATCGAGAGCTCCTTGAGCTGTCGCGGGCTAACTTCCGATGGCGCGCCGCTCATCAGATCGACAGCCTTCTGGGTTTTCGGAAATGCGATCACATCGCGAATCGATTCCGTCCCGCACAGCATCATTATCAGGCGATCCACGCCGAAAGCGATCCCGCCGTGCGGCGGAGCGCCATAGGTGAGCGCCTCGATCAGGAAGCCGAATCTATCCAGCGCCTCCTCGCGCGTGAGGCCGAGCAGTTCGAGCGCTTTAAGCTGCAGCTCGCGGCTATGGATACGAATCGAGCCGCCGCCCATCTCTTCGCCGTTGAGCACCATGTCATAGGCGAGCGCGCGCGCCTTGAGCGGTTCCGCATCCAGAAGTCTCAGGTCGTCAGGATTGGGCGCGGTGAACGGATGATTGACCGCGAACATCCGCTTCTCTTCGGCGTTGAACTCGAACATCGGAAAATCGACGACCCACAAAAATTTACGCTCGCCGCTGTCGCGCAGATTGAAGCGCGCGCCAAGCTGCAGGCGGATGTCGCCGAGGATGGGACGAACTTTGTCGGCATCCCCCGCGACCATCAGCATCGTATCGCCGGTTTTCAAATCGGCAATCTTCGCCGCGAGGCTCTTCTCTCCCTCGCCGAAATATTTGGAGATCGGCCCCTGCCATCCCTCGGGATTGGCTTTGATCCACGCCAGCCCCATTTGATGCCGCACCTTGAGGCCATCGACCATGGTGTCGAGGTCCTTGCGGCTGAGCTGATGCGCGCCGGGAACAACGATCCCATAGATGCTCTCGCCGCGCGCGAGGACATCTGCGAACACCTTGAATGACGTACCCGCGAACGCGGCGCCGAGGTTTTTCAGCTCCATCGCGAAACGTATGTCGGGTTTGTCGACGCCGAAGCGTTCCATCGCCTCGGCATACGGCATACGCAAGAACGGCGGTTTTACATCGATGCCGAGAACCTTCTGAAACACCGACGCCATCATGCCCTCAGCCATCCCCATAATGTCCTCGGGGCGCGGGCAGGTCATCTCGATATCGATCTGGGTGAACTCAGGCTGGCGGTTAGCGCGCAGATCCTCGTCGCGAAAGCATCGCGCGATTTGGAAATAGCGATCAAAGCCGCCCACCATTAGAAGCTGCTTCAGCAACTGAGGCGATTGTGGCAACGCATAGAACTTGCCGGGATTGACGCGGCTCGGAACGAGATAATCGCGCGCGCCCTCGGGCGTCGATTTGAAAAGGATCGGCGTCTCGACCTCGATGAAGCCTTGCTCGTCGAGGTAGTCGCGCACTGCCTTCACCGCGCGATGGCGCTGGCGAATGTTGCGTTGCATCTCGGGTCGGCGCAAATCGAGGTAGCGATATTTCAGGCGCAGGTCCTCGGCGGCCGCCTCGCCCTCGCCAATCGAAATCGGTGGTGGAGGCGAGGAGTTCAGCACTTCGCATTCGGTAATGGCGACTTCGATCTCGCCGGTCGGCAGATCGACATTGACAGTGCCCTCAGCGCGGCGCACAACCTTGCCCTTCACCGCGAGGAAGAACTCCGAACGCACCGAGCCCGCGACTTCGTGAGCCGCGGGATCATGCGTAGGGTTGAAGACGAGTTGGACGATCCCTTCGCGATCGCGCAAATCGATGAAGATGAGCCCGCCATGGTCGCGGCGCGAGTTTACCCATCCAAACAAAGCGACGTCGCGGCCGGCATCGGAGGAGCGCAGCGCGCCGCAGTAATCAGTGCGCTGCCACGGGGGCAGCGGCGTATAAGTTTTTTCAGCCATCGATGTTAGAGTCTTGCAGGATAGCTGGGAAGCCGCATCCAAGAAATAGTCATCCGTGCGATCGGCGAGGCATTCATTCGGCAGCCTTGCTTTGCGACGGTGGTATTACATATTGTCATACCATGGCTACGGTCAAGGTCGCTATCACAATTGACGATGCTCTGCTGAAACGGGTCGATTCGCTGGTCGGCAGGCACGTCTTTGCGAACCGCAGCAAGGCAATCGCAAATGCCGTCCGCGAAAAACTCGACCGCTTCGACCGAACGCGACTGGCCAGAGAATGCGCGAAGCTCGATCCGAAGGAAGAGCGGGCGCTCGCCGATGAGGGCCTCGCTCGGGATCTCGAAGAATGGCCCGAATACTAAGAGGGGACATCGTTTGGGCGGATCTCGATCCAACTATAGGGCGCGAGCAAGCGGGTCGCCGGCCGGTTTTGGTGATTAGCCACGAAGTCTTCAACGAGCGTTCGGGAACGGTTATCGCCATCGCGGTGACTAGCCAACCGCCGCGCGCAGGATTTCCGCTGACGCTGGAACTCCGTACGCGAGGGCTCCCGAAAAAATCGTGGGCAAAAATCGGTCAGATTCGGACCCTTTCAGTTGAAAGAATCGGCAGACGGCTGGGTCGCGCGAGCGCGGAGGATGTCTCCCAAATCATCGATGGCCTCATCGAAATCGTCGGTGATTAGGACCGACCAGTCGTTTCGATTGCGTCGGCAATTTCGGCCTCCGGGACTTCGCGTTGCGTTGAGGCGCTGAGGTCGCGCAGGACTACCACACCCTTAGCGATCTCATTCTCGCCGATGATGACGGCGAAGCGCGCGCCAATCTTGTTCGCCCGCGACAGTAGCGCCTTGAGCTTGCGCTCGGGAGAAAACATCTCGACGCTGAGGCCGCTTTCGCGCATCGTTCGCGCGAGGCCGATTGCTTTCAGTGCCGCCGCCTCGCCCATCGCGATGATCGCCGCATCAGTCTTCTCGATGAGCAGTTTTCCCGCGGCCTCGAGCGCCAACGCCATCCGCTCGAGACCGCATCCGAAGCCGATGCCCGGCACCGAGGCGCCGCCGAGCGCTTCAATTAGTCCATCGTAACGGCCGCCCGCCACCACGGTGCTCTGGGAGCCCAGCCCGGTCGCGATGATCTCGAAGGTGGTGCGGGTGTAGTAGTCGAGGCCTCGCACTAGGCGCGGATTCTCGACGTACTTCACGCCACCTGCAGTGAGCAGCGCCTTCACCTGCGCGAAATGCGTCTTGCACGGCTCGCATAAATAATCCGCGCTCCTGGGCGCATGCTCGACCAGCGCGACGTCGGTCTTGCAATCGAGCAGACGCAGCGGATTGCGCTCCAACCGATTCTTGCAATCGTTGCAGAGCTGGTCGTAGTGGTCTTTGCCCCATTGATAGACCGCGTCGCGGAATTGCGGACGACACTGGCCATCGCCAATCGAATTGATCTCGAATCTGAACTCCACTCCGAGTTCGCGCTGCAGCTCGTCGATCATCAGGATGACTTCCGCGTCGCAGGCAGCGTCGGCGCGCCCGAACACCTCGACGCCGAATTGATAGAACTGCCGATAGCGCCCCTTCTGCGGACGTTCGCGGCGGAACATCGCACCCGAATAATAGAGGCGCTGCTCAGGGTCGCTGCGATCGAGGCCGGCCTCGATGTATGCGCGCACCACTCCCGGAGTTCCTTCGGGACGGAGCGCGATGGTCGTGGCAGCCTCGTCATGATCGCTGAAGGTGTACATCTGCTTCTCGACGATGTCCGAGGTATCGCCGCTGGAGCGCGCGTAGAGTTCCACCCGCTCCACGGTGGGGATGCGTATCTCATGAAAGCCGTGACGCTGAGCGATCGAGCTGAAGGTCCTTTCGACGAGGCTGAGCGCCTCGGCGCTGGGACCGATCCAATCCTGGAATCCGCGCAGTCGTGTGAGGTGTTGTGGCTGTGGCAATTTTTTAATCTACCTTCGGGCTACGCAGGTAGCTCCGCCTCAGGTGGCGCTGCGCGCCGACCCCTAACCCCTTCCCTTTAGGGAAGGGGAATCAGAAAGAATGCTGGGAGACTGCATCGCGTCTCGAAGTGCGCGATATCCAATGAGCTGGATACCTTCATCTTTAATGAGCTGGCGCGTTTTCTCCGAGGTGAAGAATTCGAAATCGCGCTGACGCTGCGGCCAGTCGCGCGCGCATGCCTTGAGCTCGTCGCGCGCCAACGCCGGATGACAATAAATCTCCGATATCCCGGGCTTCAGGTTCCGGATGACGCCAGTCCAAAACGCTTCGGTCTCGTCAGGGTTCCTTCGGCCATGATGGATGAAATCGTCGGGATAAAAGATCCCGCTGAGATCGAGCGCGTGCAGAATCTCATCCATCCCGAGTTGCCGCATCATGGACCGAGAGTTGATGCGAATCGGCAAGCGAAAATCGAGCGCGAGTCTCATGTAGATATGGTGATAGTCCGCGCGGAGATGCAGCGGCCCCATATGGCAGTCCAGATGCGTCAGCTGGATGCCGGCTGCGATGGCTTTTTCAATTTGCGCCTGCAGTTCGATTTCCACCTCGTCGAGGCGGTCATGCGCGAACACACTCGAAATATTCGGCCAAAGATAACCACTTTCGTCAGTTAGCGACGGAACGTCGGTTCTGCCCAACACCGGACCCCATTTATAGCGCGCCCATTCGCTGTTAAGCGTCAGATGGACGCCGAGATCGGCTTTCGGAGCATTGCGCGCGAATTCCGCTGCTTCCTCAAACCATGGACACGGCGTCATGATCGTCGATGAGGTAAACAGTCCCTCCGTCAGCCCGATGATGGTCGCTTCGTTCTCGTCATGGCACATTCCGAAGTCATCAGCGTTTATGATGAGCAGGCGCGCGCCGGCTGGATATCCCATCTTCTCAGCCGTTGTAGTGTCGCGAGGTTTGCCGTCGCCGTCGTTCATCAGAAATATAAAGCGATACTTTAACTTGATCTCCGCCGCCCACAAATAAGAAGGGCCGCCCGAAAGCGGCCCTTCTTCAGTTGCCGTTCAAAGCGATTGCGATCCTACACCGTCAGGATATGGATGGTGCACGCCGAGCCCAAGCCGATGACGTGGGCCTGGCCGGCCTTTGCGCCCTTCACCTGGCGATCCTTCGCGCGCTCATCCTCGGTCAGATGCCACACGACTTCGCAGATGTTGGCCACGCCGGTCGCGCCCAGTGGATGACCCTTGCTCAGCAGTCCGCCCGAGACGTTAACCGGGGAGAATCCGCCGAGGTCCGGATGCACCCCGCCCTTCTTGTCGATGAACTCGCCGGCCGTGCCCTTTTCGCACAGGAACAGGTTCTCATAGTGAACCAATTCAGCAGTGGCGAAGCAGTCATGTAGTTCAGTCAACGCCATGTCCTTGGGTCCGAGGCCTGCGGTCTCGTAGGCTTTCTTGGACGCGCGCTGAGTCAGCGTGCTGACGTCGGGCAAGGTCAGGTCGCGATCGGTATACGGATCGGAGGTCAGCACCGAAGCCGCGACGCGGGGACGCTTGCGGCCGCCCGCCCACTGCTTCAGCTTGTCTTCGGACACGAGGATCGCTGCCGCCGCGCCGTCTCCGGTCGGGCAACACATATACAAAGTGTTGGGATAGGCGACCATGCGGGCGTTCATCACGTCTTCGAGTGTGACCTCGTTGCGATACTGCGAGAACGGATTCTTGGTCGCATGCTTATGGGACTTCACCGAAATTTTGGCGAAGTGCTCCATCTTGGTTCCGTAGTTGCGCATGTGCTCGATGCCGGCCTGGCCGAACACCGCGGGCATCAGCCCTGAGCCCACTTTCCCTTCGGTCGAGTATGCGGGATCGGTTCCGCCGCCTCCGCCGCCCAGCAGTCCCTGCTTGCCCATCTGTTCGACGCCGACCGCCATCGCGCAGTCATACATTCCGGCGGCAATCGACATGAAGGCCTCGCGGAACGCGGTCGATCCGGTCGCGCAGGCATTGGAGACGTTGATGACGGGGATGCCGGTCTGGCCGACCTGCTGCAGGATGCGCTGCCCGACCATCGCATTGGACTGGTACAGGTTACCGCAGGCGAACATCTCGACATCCTGAATCTTGATGCCGGCATCTTTGAGCGCGATCTCAACTGCATCGCCGCCAAGTTCGGGCACGGTCTTTTCAGGATAGCGTCCGAACTTCACCATGCCCGTTCCGAGGACATAAACATTTCTCATCTTAGACCCTCCTGACGGCCTGGCGTCGGGCCAAGTCCGTCGTTGGAATTTTAACGGCTTGCAGCCGGTTCAGTTACTTGCTCGGTTTGTATCCGAATCCGATTACGTCACGGCCCTTGCGATCCTTCGCCGCGGTAAAGGTGACCATATCGACCGGCATATCGAAAATTTTCTTGGGCTCTTTCTGCGCCAGCTCTGGATCGACATCGAGCAGGTTGGCTTTCACGCTTACGCCCTCGGGCAGATCGACGATCGCGGTGATGTAAGGCGTCTTGATCCCGGGCCAGGACTGATGGACGACCGAGAACACGTAAACTTTACCCTTGTTGGAAAGCTTGAGCGGCGAGAACTTATTTTGTTCGCCGCACTTCGAGCATGCCACGCGTTTGACGTCGAGGTAGGTCGCGCCGCAGGTGCACTTGAAGCCGCGCAGATGTGGTTGAGCACCGAGTTCGAGAAAGGGAAGAATCGGTTGCGGTGAAGTATCAACAGTTTCCTGAGCTTGCTCAGCCATACGCTGCCTCCGAGGCCATATATATAGATGTCGAGATAGTTGGCGACGGACCGCATGAATTGCAGCCGTCTGCGACTTGGGAGTTTCCCATAGCCGGTGTCAGGTCGTCAACCGAACCGATTTCCAAATGAGACGCGAGATGATGACTCCTCCCGGCCTGCTGAAAGAGCGGATGCGGAATTGGGAGGCATGCGCAGGCTGGTCGAAAAGATATGGCCGATCTGACGGCTGCAATTCTCGTCGAAATATCCTCTGCAACGCATGATCAGGAACAACCGCATCGTGGCATTCATATTGCTGCCCGATGAAACGGAACTTTCACAGAATTTTGCTATTCCGTTGCGCCCCGGAAGCGCAGAATTTAGGGAATCGTCCCAGTGCCTCACAGCGCCCTTGCACACAAGCGAAGGAGGTATGCGCATGCAGATTCCGCCAACCGTACGCGAGCTAATCGCAAAGGGACCCCTCGCGCATCTGACCACGCTCAATCCCGACGGCAGTCCGCAAGTCACGGTGATCTGGGTGGCTATCGAAGGCGAGGAATTCGTGGTCGGGCATCTGGCGTTGCATCAGAAGATCAGGAACATCCGGCGCGACCCGAGAGTTTCTCTGTCGATGCTGGGTGACAAGACCAATGCGCAAGGTTTGCACGAATACCTGGTGATCTGCGGCAATGCGCGAATAGTTGAAGGTGGAGCAGTGTCGCTTCTACAAAAGCTGGCGCCGATTTACCTCGGACCGAAGGCGGACTTTCCCCCGCCCGCGATGCGGAACATCCCGGGATACGTTACGCGCATCGCGCCGGCGCGCTATTCCGGCATCGGTCCTTGGGCTTCCAAAGGTGCGGAGTGAACCGCTGCGTTTTGATCCGGTTTCGAAGCAAGGAGTAGTCGCATGCAAACATTACGCGAGGCGCTGACCAAGGCTGATCGCGATGGCGTCGCGATCGGGCATTTTAACGTTTCGGATCTCACCGCCTTGAAAGCGATCGTTGCGGCGGCGAGCAATTTGAAATTACCGGTGCTGGTTGGGGTGTCGGAGGGCGAGCGCGGATTCACCGGCGTGGCGCAGATTGCCGCGCTAATCCGGTGCTATCGTGAGGAGTCGGAATACCCGATCTTCCTCAATGCCGACCACACCCATTCGCTGGAAAAAGCCGAGCAGGCAGCCCGCGCCGGTTTCGATGAGATCATCTTCGATGGCTCCTCGCTGCCGTTTGAAAAAAACGTCGAGCAAACCAAAAAAGCGGTCGAGATGATCAAGTCGATCAATCCCAACTGCATGGTTGAAGGCGAAATCGGATACATCGGAAGCTCCTCCGACGTCCTTAAGAAAGTGCCCGAAGGCGCCGGCATCATGACCACTCCCGAGGAGGCCAGACAATTCGTCGCCGCCACCGGCGTGGAAATTCTCGCTCCCGCGGTGGGAAACATGCATGGGCTGCTCGAAAGCATGGTGACCGGCGAGGTGAAGAAGCGCCTCGACCTCGAGCGTATCGCCGCGCTACGTGAGGCCGGCGGCGTGTTCATGACGCTTCACGGAGGCTCCGGCACCGATGACGAGGACTTCAAGAAGGCCATCACGGCCGGAATGACGATCGTCCACGTAAATACCGAAATCCGCCTCGCATGGCGCCACGGGATGGAAGCCTCGCTCGCCGCGGACAAGAGTGTCGTCCCCTACAAGATTATGCTGCCGGTGGTGGCGGCGATTCAGAAGGTCGTCGACGCGCGCCTGCGCTTATTCAGTTCGAAGTGATAAGCCTCGCTCCGGCGTGGCGATAGATTGGCGTAGCGCCGCCCAAATTGCGTCGGCCGATCTGACAATCGCCAACGGCAACCGTGACTTTCGCAGCCTCGAAGGCGGTATCGGATTTGCTCATGCGATCCTTTGGTGCCTCCCTACCAGGCTATGCTCGATCCGGCCGCCTTGCTGGAGTCGGCGCCCGACGCGATGGTGATCGTCAACCGCGACGGCCGCATCGTCTTGGTCAATGCACAAACCGAGGCGCTGTTCGGCTATTCACGTGATGAGTTGCTCGGGCAGCCGGTGGAAACCCTGCTGCCGATCCGCTTTCGCAAGAGTCACGTTCGCTCAGTTGGCGCTTTCTTTCAGCTTCCGCAGCGGCGCGCAATGGGTTCCGGGCTGGCGCTCTTCGGCCAGCGCAAAGACGGCTCAGAGTTTCCGGTCGAGGTGAGTCTCAGTCCGCTCAAGACCGCCGAGGGCACGCTGGTCTCAAGCGCGATTCGCGACATTACCGAGCGCAAGATCATCGAGGCGCAAATTCAGGAGAGCAACCGCCTCAAGAGCGAATTCCTCGCCAACATGTCGCATGAGCTGCGCACGCCACTCAATGCGATCATCGGATTCGCTGCCTTGATCCATGGGGCGAAGGCCGGACCGATCTCCGCGCAGCAAAAGGAATATCTGGGCGATATCCTTACCAGCTCGCGCCACCTGCTCCAGCTCATCAATGATGTGCTGGACCTCGCCAAAGTCGAATCGGGCAAAATGGAGTTCCATGTTGAATCGGTCAACCTCGGCAAGCTGGTGCTCGAGGTGCGCGACACGCTGCGTGGGCTGGCGGCCGAAAAGCGGATCGGCATCGACCTCGCGCTCGACCCGGCGCTCAGGCGGGCAAACCTCGACCCGGCCAAGTTCAAACAGGTGCTCTTCAACTACTTGTCTAACGCCATCAAATTCACCCTCGAGGGTGGCAGCGTAGTCATCCGTACTTCCTGTGAAGGAGCAGAGACCTTTCGCCTCGAAGTCGAAGACACCGGCATCGGCATCAAACCCGAGGACTTGGGCAGATTGTTCGGGGAATTCCAGCAGCTCGATGCCAGCACCGCCAAAAAGCACGGCGGTACTGGGCTCGGGCTCGTGCTGACCAAGCGCATTGTCGAGGCACAAGGCGGCAGCGTCTCGGTCGAAAGTGTGGTTGGAAAAGGCAGCATCTTCGGCGCGGTTCTGCCGCTCAACCTGGAGCTCCCGGCGCAGCCAGAGCAGGGCACGCTGGATGCCTCGACGATCACCGGCGCACGCCCGAAAGTGCTCGTAATCGAAGACAACCAGCGCGAGCGCGAATGGCTGGTCGAAACGCTATCGCGCGCCAATTACGCGGTCGTATCGGCGGGCACCGGCGCGGAGGCCGTCCAACTCAGCCACGAGCACGTCTTTGCCGCCGTCACCCTCGACCTGATGCTGCCGGACGCGAGCGGCTGGGAAGTCCTGCGCCAGATTCGCGCGACCGCACTCAATGCGGAGGTCCCGACCCTGGTGGTCACGGTGTCCACCGACCGCGGACCAAGTTCGGCATTTGTAGTTCACGATTTCCTGACCAAGCCAGTGGATGAAAACATCTTGCTGACCTCGCTCCGACGCGCGATGAAGTCGTCGCCGGCGCGCACCGTCATGGTCGTCGATGACGACACCAGCTCGCTGCGGCTGATGGATGCCACCTTGAAGCAATGGGGATATCGCCCGATTTGCAAGCTCGACGCGGCCGAAGCCTTGGCGGCGGTCAACGCCGACCCGCCCGCGGTCATCGTGCTTGACCTGCTGATGGCGCCGATGAACGGCTTCGAATTCCTCGATCGCCTGCGCCATAGCGCGGCAGGCCGCAAAATCCCGGTCATCGTATGGACGGTCAAAGACCTCACCGAGGATGAACGCCTTAGCCTGCGCGCCGCGGCGCAGGCGGTCGTGTTCCGCAACCAGGATGGTACCGCGGCGCTGCTGGACGAATTGCATCGATATCTCCCGTCGCGCGGAGGTCCGGGGAAAGTTACCTGAGCCGAGGCGACTGATGGCTGGTGAACCGATCCTTATCGTCGATGACAACCTCGCGAATCTCAAACTCGCGCGGGTACTGTTGTCGGTCGACGGCTACGACATTCGCACCGCGGCCAGCGCCGAGGAAGCATTGATGGTGCTCGATCGCTTTCGTCCGCGCCTGATCCTGATGGACATCCAGCTGCCCGGCATCGACGGACTTGCGCTGACGAAGATGCTCAAGGCTGACCCGATGCGGCGCGGGGTTATCGTGTTGGCGCTGACTGCCTACGCGATGAAAGGTGACGCTGAAAAGGCGTTCGCGGCCGGATGCGACGGCTACATCACTAAGCCGATCGATCCCGACGACTTCTCGGCGGAGGTCAAACGCCATCTGGGCGTGCCTGCGAACTTGCGATGAAGTTCACTCACCACTTGCTGGCAAGTGTCGATTTTTCAGAAGTGACGAAAGTTCGGGTTCGATTTTCTTCTTTGCATCAGCAGGACGCGCAAACCGGCGAATTTTGGTTCCTCGAGCACGCGCTCTTTCGGAAGGAGCATCCTGAAGGAAACCTTGTTAAAGGGCGACCAGAACGGAACCGCGACCCAGATGCGGGTACCCGCGCCGGCATCTGACTCGGCGAGGAGTTGCTCCGGGCTCTCGGAGATGTTCGCACCAATGACGTAATCAGACTGCAAGACTCGTTGGGGAAATTGCTCCGGATGATCGAGGCGCGCAACGTAATATTCGATTGCCTCGCTATAGTCGGGCGGAACAATGAGCAAGCGGTCGCCGGGCTGCGCCTGGGCCGCGATATAAGCGATGGCCGCACGCCAATCTTCGTGCGCCGGGGCGCGGTAGTACGCGCAGTCTTCCGCCAGTCCAAGGGTCGTGATCGCTACCGCGATCGCGACTACAAACGCCGGCCTCAACCGCTGAAAGCCCATCGCTGCCAACAAGGCAACGAAAGGCAAACCTCCCAATAGGTAGCGCAGCACGAAGACCGGCTTGTGCAACGACACCGCGATAGTCAAAACAATCGGCACGCAGATCGAAAGCACCAGGAAGCCGAGCACCGGTCGCTCCGATCGGGGTGCTCGCACGACCGCCAGCGCAATGCCCGTCAAGTACAGTGCCGCCAGCAATACGGTCAGGATCGAAACCGCGCCGTCGAACGACCCGATGAAGGTGAGCAACAGCTCTCCGACCGTGGTGACGGAAGTTTCGTGCACCCATGCGACGTTTCCATGTTCGCCAGTAATCGCGAAGTAGAACGCCGGAAAAGCTAACAGCCCGGCCACCACCATCGCGGTGGTTAGAATGACCGCCGCTTTTCTGCCGGGGCGAAACAGAAAGAGCGACAGCCATTCCGACGGGAGGGCCAGGACTCCGAACAGATGTGCGTAGACGCTGGCGGCCGAGCATACGACGTATCCGATCAGGCCGGCCGGGGTGCGTCGTTTCACGCTGCGGAGGAAGAAAATCGTCGCCAGTAGTCCAAGCGCCAGCAGCAGAGAGTAACTGCGCGCGGTCTGTGCGTATCGGATCGCGGTGGCGTTGACGGTTAGCAGCAGAGCGGCGAGGAGGCCGGTGCGGCGGTCTTTCAACTCCGCTCCCAGCACATAGATTAACGGTACTGTTGCGATCGCCAGGAGCGCCGACGGAAACCGCAACATGAATTCACTGGTTCCGGCGAGTGCGACCCATCCGTGCAGCATCAGATAATAGAGGCTCATGTTCATCTCGCCGTGGGTGAGAACATAGGCGAGCGAACTGAGCGAGATGCGGCCGCGATACTCGGCCATACTCTCGTCGAAATAGAGGCTTTTCGAGCCGAGAAAAGCGATTCGCAAAATAGCGGCGGTCAGCGTGAGCAGGACCACGTAATGCTCGGTCCGCCACTGCGCGAAGCTTCGGCGCGCGGCGCCGTCAGCGGTCGCTCCCGATGAAGCCATCGATGCTTCGGCTGCGACGGTCTGGCGGTGAGAGCTCATCGTGAAGGGAATACGGGTACCATAGAAACCCTCCTGATTCCCACTCTTCCTCCCGCGCCTCGAGTCTGCTTCGCGTGACCCGCTCAACCAGGTCGGGCGCCATCAATGCGCCACCGCGATGCGCCGAATCAGGACACTTGTTTCATCTCGATGGGACCTGAAAGCGCGTTCCGCGTGCTTCCTGCTCATCATGGCCCATCATTGATAAATAGTCACCGCGTTTCAGCCGGGAGTTAGCGCGCAATCCGTTGACTTCGAGCGGCACAGTCCCTGCAACGACAACCCACTGATCGCAACCGAGCTGAACGAAAGCGAAACACGGGCCGGAGTCATCGGGAACTCGGCCCCAACTATGTTGCCGCACCCGAGAAAGGTGCGCATGGGAAGCCGTCGATGGATGAAGTCGTAAAAGAATTTCTCATTGAGAGCCACGAAAACCTTAATCAACTCGATCACGACCTGATCGAGCTCGAAAAAGACCCTCATTCGAAAGACCTGCTCGGCAGCGTCTTTCGCACCATCCATTCGATCAAAGGGGTATCGGGGTTTCTCGACTTTCCGAAACTCGAAGCCTTGGCGCATGCCGCCGAAGAGCTGCTGAGCAAGTTGCGCGACGGCAAGCTGGTCCTCAATCAGGCCATCACCTCAGTCCTGCTCGCCACCGTTGATGCGGTCCGGCAGATGCTCGCGAAGATCGAGGCCGACAGCAACGACGGCGACAACGACTATGCCGAACTGGTTGCGCGCCTGGTCGAGCTAAGCGCCCAGGAAGGCGGCGAGTCCGCGCCCGAAAGCGGCGAAGCTGCGCCGGTTCCGCCGATCATCGAAGCAGAGCCTGAGCCGATTGCCGAGGTGGTCATCGCGGCTCCCAGGAAGCCTAAAGCGCCGCGCAAAGCCAAAGCGCCACGCGCCGCGGCACCGGTTGATGCGCCTCCTGCCGTCATCGAGGAATCCGTCGCGGCGCCGATGCCCGCGATCATCGCATCCAATCCTCCCGCCGCGAAGGCGGAAGACGTCCATGAAGCCGCGACCGGATCGGCCGCCGCCGAGAGCAGCATCCGCGTCAACGTGAACCTGCTCGACAAGGTGATGAACCTGGTCGGCGAGCTGGTACTGGTCCGCAATCAGATTTTGCAATTCTCGCTGCGCCAGCAGGAATCCGGCTTCCTCAGCACCTCGCAGCGCCTCAATTTGATCACCTCCGAGCTGCAGGAAGGGATCATGAAGACCCGGATGCAGCCCATCGGCAACATCTGGAACAAATTTCCGCGTATCGTGCGCGACCTCGCTCTGGCATGCGGCAAGCAGGTGCGCATCGAGATGGAGGGCGAAGAGACCGAACTCGACAAAACCCTCATCGAGGCGATTCGCGATCCTCTGACTCACATCGTTCGCAACTCGATCGATCACGGGATCGAGCTGCCGCAGCAGCGTCTCGCCACCGGCAAGCCTGCCGAGGGACGCCTCTTCCTGCGCGCGCTGCATGAGAGCGGCCAGGTGATCATCGAGGTGGCCGACGACGGCGCTGGTATCGACGTCGAACGCGTCCGCGCCAAGGCGCTGGAGCGCGGCCTCATCACTGCGGAACAGGCGGCGCACATGAGCGAGGGCGAGACGCTCAAGCTGGTGTTCCTGCCGGGATTCTCGACCGCCGCGAAGATCACCAACATCTCCGGGCGCGGCGTCGGGATGGACGTGGTCAAAACCAACATCGAAAAAATCGGCGGCACCGTCGATATCCAGAGCACCCGGGGCCAGGGTGCGCGCCTGCGGATCAAGATTCCACTCACTCTCGCGATTATTCCGGCGCTGATAGTTACCTGCGCCGGCGATCGTTACGCGATCCCACAGATAAGCCTCATCGAGCTGGTCCGCCTCGAAGCGGAAGAGAAGGCCAGCAAGATCGAGCTGATTCATGGCGCCCCGGTCTATCGCCTGCGCGGCAACTTGCTACCGCTGGTCTATCTGCACGAGGTGCTGAAGGTGACTTCGCCCGCTTCCGAGAGCGAGGCCGCTGCCAATCGCGCCTCGCACATCGTGGTGCTGCAGGTGGCCGATCAGCAATTCGGACTGGTCGTCGATCAGGTCAGCGACACCGAAGAAATCGTGGTCAAGCCGCTCGGCAAACAATTCAAAGGACTGTCAGCGTTCGCGGGAGCCACCATCATGGGCGATGGCCGAGTCGCATTGATCCTCGATGTCCCGGGTGCGGCGCAACTGTCGGGAGTGTTGAGCTTCCGCGACAGCGCGCACGCCGAGAAACAGGACACCGCCGCCCGCGGCAAGAGCAAACAGCAGCGGCTGCTGCTATGCCGCGCGGGAAGCTCCGAGCGTATCGCCGTGCCGCTGGCGCTGGTCTCGCGCCTCGAAGAATTCACGCATGCGCAAATCGAGCATGCCGCCGGATGCCAGGTGGTGCGCTATCGCGATCAGATTCTGCCGCTGGTCGACCTCGCAGGTCTGCTCGGCAGCGGCTCCAGCGATCCCGAGCGCGACCCGGTCTCGGTGGTGGTCTTCGATGACGGACGGCATCATCGCGTCGGCGTGGTGGTCGACCAGATCATCGACATCGTCGAAGAAGAAACCTATGCCACCCAGCTCAGCAGCCGCTCCGGTCTGCTCGGTTCCGCGGTGGTCAATGAGAAGGCGACCGACTTCCTCGACCTCCGCGCGGTGTTCGAGGCCGCCAAGCAAAGCTGGTACGACGGCGAACCGGTCGAAGAGAGCAGCAACGGAGCGATTCTCCTCATCGATCAGTCAGGCTTCTCGCGCGGATTGGTGCGCAGTTACCTCGAAATGGCCGGCCACAACGTTATCGAGGCCAATGGCGTCGATGAAGCGCTGGAGAAGCTCGAAGGCGGTCACATCGACTTGACCATCGTGTCGGCCAACCTGCCCGGCAACGGCGCGGTGCTCGAACGCATCCGCAACAAGACCAACGAAGCGCACATTCCGGTGATGGGACTGGCGGACGACCGCGGCGATACCTCGCCCGATGCGGCCCGCAAGTACGACTCCTATCACTTCAAGTCGGAGCGCCAGGCGATCCTGGACGCGGTCTCCAAGCTCATCAGTGGTGAGACCGATAACGTCCATCCCGCGATGCTGGCCGGAAACCATGCCGACGACGTTGCCAACCACGCGATGTCCGCGGACTCGCACCTGAACTGACCGCAGGGGGTAATTTCTTGAACACACACGCTAACACGCTAACCGACAGCGAATTGGAAAATAACAAGGGCGGCCGTTTCACCACCTTCTATGTCGACGGAATGCTGTTCGGGGTCGAGGTGATGAAGGTCCAGGAAGTGCTGCGCTCGCAGGCCAGCACCCGGGTGCCGCGCGCGGCCAGGTCGTCAGCGGACTCATCAATCTGCGCGGGCAGATCGTGACCTCGATCGATATGCGCCGCCGCCTCAACCTGCCGCTGCGGGCGCCCGAGGCGATCGCGATGAACATCGTGGTGCGCTCCGGCGAGGAAGCCGTGAACCTGCTGGTCGATGAAATCGGCGACGTGCTGCAGGTCGAGGCGTCGCGCTTCGAGCGCAAACTGCAGAACATCGACCCGGTGGTGCGCGACCTTATCGTCGGAGTTTACAAACTCGATGATCGCCTCCTGCTCGTGCTCGATACCAACAAAACCGTCGCGATCGCGGCCGACTAACGTTCCATCACCGGGGGCTGAGGTTAATTCCGCATGAGCCGCAACATCACTCGTCAAAGTAACCTGAGCGGGAAGCTGGGTGTCGACGATGCCAGCCTGGCGCGGCGCCGCGAGTTTATCCGGCTGGGCGACGCGGACCGCGATCTGCTGACCGAACTGATTCCCTGGGCAACCAAAGTAGCGGAACCGATGGCCGTGGAATTTTACGATTGGCAATTCCACTTCAAGCCGACGGCGAGCTTTTTCGAGAAATACGCGAGCTCGCGCAATATGCCGCTCGACTCGCTTCGCCGCCATCTCGAAATCGCTCAAGTCGGATACTACAAAGCCATCTTCGAAGGTGCGCGCAACTACTGGAACACCGAGTATTTCGAGCAGCGTCTTCATGTCGGATGGCTGCACGACCAGATCAACTTACCCTTCAAGTGGTACCTCGGCGCCTATATCGAATGGCAGCGCTTGACCCATATCTATCTGGCCAAATCCTTCTCTCACAAAAAAGCCAATGAAGCTGAACAGGCGATCTTCAAGGTCTTCAACTACGACATGCAGGCGGTCGGAGATTCCTTTCTCCTTAGTGTCCTCGGCTCGATAGGTCTTGATATCGAATCTATCGAGAAAGAGGCCGGTAGCGATCGCACCGAATATTTCGCCCAGGTCAAGCAAGCCGCCTCGGTGATGTTGAAGCAGGCCGAAGCCTTGGCCGATATGCGCCTGACCGATCCGATCTTCGAGGCCAAAGGCAAGCAGGTCGCGGGCGACGCCTTCGAACGAGTACGGGCCAGGCTCTCGCGGCTGCTGGAAACCACCACCTCGATGTTGGGACGGTTGTCGCAGTCGTCGGAACGAGTGCAGACCTCGACCGAACAGATGACCATCTCCATCACCGAGATTTCGCGCAACGCTACCGAATCGGCCCGGGTGGCGAGCTCTGCGGTCGAACTGGCCACCTCCACCAACACGATAGTCAGTTCGCTCGGTGAATCGAGCGCCAAGATTGGCCAGGTCCTGAAGGTCATCACCACCATCGCGCAGCAAACCAATCTGCTCGCCCTCAATGCGACTATCGAAGCGGCGCGCGCGGGCGAAGCCGGCAAAGGCTTCGCGGTGGTAGCCAACGAAGTCAAAGAGCTGGCTAAGGAAACCGCCAAGGCAACGGAAGACATCGGGCGCCGAATTGAGGCGATTCAAAACGACGCCAATAACGCGGTCGACGCGATCGGAAAAATCGGCGCGGTCATCGATCAGATTCACGATATCTCCAACACCATCGCGGGCGCGGTCGAAGAACAGACCGCGGTGACCAATGAAATTGGACGCAGCATGACCGACTCGGCGCGCGTCAGTACCGAGGTGGTCTCTACTCTCTCCGCCGTGCTGGAAGGCAGCAAGGCCGGGTCCGGCGCGAATCATCATAACTAGCAAGCTGACGGTGAAATTGGGTAAGGCAGCCAGTCAGTTCAAGCTTCAGATAACGGACGCGCGTGGCTAATAGGCTGAGCCATTGAGCAATTGTCCGAGGAATACAAGTCAGCCTGGCAACTTATCAAAAGGAAACTAACAATGCGCGGACTCAACAACATTTCGGTAAAAGGCAAACTAACTCTGCTATCTGGCTTGTTCGTACTGGGAATGGCGATCTTCGGATTGCTCGCCTATGCCACGGTCAACGAGGTCAAGATCGGCGGCGCCACCTATCAGACCATCTCCCTCACCTCTGATGTCTTGGGAGATTTCGCAGAGCCGTCGCAATTCGCCGTTCAAGAACGATTGGACGTTTACCGGATGCGCACGGATTTTGCCGACAAGGCGAAGTTCGCCGGCGAAGTCGAGTCCTTCAAAACCATGATGAAAGCCTTTGAAGACGGCCACAAAGAGTGGCAGGCCAAGATCACTGATCCGAAGCAGGCTGCCCTGGTGCAAAAGATATACGAGAGCGGCCACCTCTATCTCGAGGATACCTGGAATAAGTACGTGCCGATGCTGCAACAGGGCAATCTCGAAGGTGCGGACAAAGCCAGGCTCACGGAGATGAATCCCGTGTTTGAGCAACATGAGGCCGCGGTGAATGAGTTCGTCCAGTTGATGCAGGACAACATGAACGCGGCAATTAAGAACGCGCAATCGATGGTCGCCTCGCGCACCCTGATGTTGATGCTCGTCGCGCTGAGCGTGGTCGGCCTGGTTTCCGGGCTCTGCTTTATCATCGCGCGCGGAATTCTTACTCCTCTCAACGCCACGGTCGCGATGCTGCACGAAGTCTCACGCGGCAACCTCTCACGTCGAATGGAGGTCTCGGGCAGCGACGAAATCGCCCAGATGGGAGTTGCCCTCAATGACACTATCGGCAACCTCTCGCGTGTGATGACCGAACTCACCACCGATGCCAAGACGCTTTCAAGCGCCTCCGAGGAACTTTCCAATACCAGTCAGCAACTAGGAACTAACTCGCAGCAAACCACCACTCAGGCCGCCGCGGTATCGGCCGCCGCCGAGCAGGTCAGTCAGAACGTCCAGACAGTTTCGACCGCGACCGAAGAAATGTCCGCATCAATCAAAGAAATCTCCAAGAACGCGAGCGAGGCCGCCGAAGTTGCGAGTTCTGCCGCGCGCCTGGCGGGTTCGACCACCGCGACGATGACCAAGCTCAGTGAGAGCAGCGCCGAAATCGGCAACGTCATC
Organism: uncultured delta proteobacterium; assembly: GCA_963761255.1. Classification (GTDB taxonomy): domain Bacteria; phylum Desulfobacterota; class Binatia; order Binatales; family Binataceae; genus DATGKG01. The sequence continues at coordinate 350,493 of CAVXGH010000002.1, read as the reverse complement.
AAGGTCATTACCTCGATCGCGGAGCAGACCAATCTTCTCGCGCTCAATGCCACCATTGAAGCGGCGCGCGCCGGCGAAGCGGGTAAGGGCTTTGCTGTGGTCGCCAACGAAGTCAAGGAGCTTGCCAAGGAGACCGCCAAAGCTACTGAAGACATCGGCGCCAAGGTCGAGGCAATCCAACAAGATGCGAAGGGTGCGGTGCAGGCGATCGATGAGATTACCACCGTCATCGGACGCATCAACGATATCCAGAACACCATCGCCAGCGCGGTCGAAGAGCAAACCGGCACCACCAACGAAATCTCGCGCAACATCTCGGAGACTGCCAAGGGCAGCTCGGATATCGCCAGCAACATTACCGGTGTGGCCAACGCTGCCACCGAGACTCAGCAGTCCGCCAGCGCCTCGCAAAAGGCGGCCCAGGAGCTCTCGAAACTGGCGGTGAAACTCGACGAGGTAGTGAGTCAGTTCAAGCTTTCAGACAGCAACGGGCGTGTGCCGAGTCGGATGGGGCACTAGGAGCGATCGGTCAGTTACCAGTCAGCAATAAGTATTCGAAGGGAGTTTAGAATGCGGGGTTTCAAGAACATTTCGGTAAAAGCCAAACTGATGACACTGATAGCGACCTTTGTGGTCGGCACCCTGGCCTTCGGCACGCTCGCCTATGTCGATATCAACGCAGTCACGGTCGGCAGCCAGCTGCAACATCGGATAACCAACATCAAGGATATCAAGAGCGATTTCACGATGCCGGTAGCCTCCCTCCTGCCGACCAATTTTTACCTCTACCGGATGCTCTTGAGCGTTACTCCTCAGGACATCGAAAAGAACAAGAATCGGGTTAGCTCTTTGTTGGCCGACGTTCAGACGCGCAAGAAGTTCTGGGTAGACAGCACCACCGACCCCGCCCTCAAAGAGATGCTGACCAAGGTTTATGAGCCCCTCGACAAGTACGTCGACGGAGTCCAGAACCAGATTTTTCCGCTGGTTGCCGCGGGAAAGATGACCGAAGCCAATCAGGTGCGCCACGACCTGACTTCCAAACTCTTCGACGTACAGGAAGATGCGATCACCGAGCTCGACAATCTCACCACCAAGCAGCTTGATCAGGCACAGACTGACATCGGCGCCGAGAATTCCCGCCGCATCCTGATGCTGGGCATAGTCCTTCTCATCGCTTTGACGGCGAGTTCCGCCCTGGCCTGGACGGTCGCCAACGGCATTGTCGCGCCGCTGAAAGCGACCGTGGCAGTTCTTCATGAGGTGTCGCAGGGCAACCTCACGCATCGGATGACGATTGTAGGCACCGATGAGATCGCGCAAATGGGCATGGCGCTCAATGACACTGTGGACAACCTCTCGCGGGTGATGACGGAAATCGGTTCCGATGCGAAGACCTTATCCAGCGCATCCGAAGAGCTCTCCAATACCAGTCAGCAACTCGGCACCAACTCGCAGCAAACCACCACGCAGGCCGCCGCGGTATCTGCTGCCGCCGAAGAAGTCAGCCAAAACGTGCAGACCGTCTCGACCGCGACTGAAGAGATGTCCGCCTCGATCAAGGAGATCTCCAAGAACGCGAGCGAAGCGGCCGAGGTCGCCAGCTCCGCGGCACGCCTGGCCGGCACCACCAATGCCACCATGACCAAGCTCAGCGAAAGCAGCGCGGAGATCGGCAACGTCATCAAGGTGATCACTTCGATCGCCGAGCAGACCAACCTCCTCGCCCTCAATGCCACCATCGAAGCGGCGCGCGCGGGCGAGGCGGGCAAAGGCTTCGCGGTGGTTGCCAATGAAGTCAAAGAGTTAGCAAAAGAAACCGCCAAAGCCACCGAGGACATCGGCGCCAAGGTCGAGGCGATTCAGAACGATGCCAAGGGCGCGGTGCTCGCGATCGATGAGATCACCACCGTCATCGGACGCATCAACGACATCCAGAACACCATCGCCAGCGCGGTCGAAGAGCAGACCGGCACCACCAACGAAATCTCGCGCAACATCTCGGAGACCGCCAAAGGCAGCTCCGATATCGCCAGCAATATTACCGGCGTCGCGACCGCCGCCAAGGAGACCGAGCATTCCGCCGGAGTCTCGCAGCAAGCCGCCCAGGAGCTCTCGAAGCTCGCGGTCCGGCTTGGCGGCGTGGTCAACCAGTTCAAACTTTCCAACGATGGACGCCAGCTCAATGGCGCTGGTCGTTAGTCAGAGCTCATCAAGGGAGAAGCAAAGTGCGTGCACTGATTGTCGATGATTCCAAGGCCATGCGTTCCATCGTCGGACGTATCGTCAAGCAAATCGGCTTCGAGATTTTCGAAGCGGCCAACGGCCGCGAAGGCCTCGAGCAGCTTAAGGCGCATGGCGATGTCGAGCTGATCCTGGTCGATTGGAACATGCCCGAAATGAACGGCATCGAGTTCCTTCATGCAGTTCGCGCACAACCCGGTTCAGCCGCGTTCAAAATGCTGATGGTGACCACTGCCAGCGACCTCGCGCACATCAACACCGCGATCGAAGCCGGCGCCAATGAGTATCTGATGAAGCCGTTCACCAAGGAAGCGATGGTGTCCAAGCTGCAAATGCTGGGGATGCTGGAGTAACGGCGGTGTCAGCTAAGCTCAGGATCCTGGTAGTGGACGATTCGGTCGTGGTTCGGCGGATGCTGAGCGAAATGCTCTCCGCCAACCCGGCGATTGAATCAGTCAGCACCGCCTCCAATGGCAAGATCGCGCTGGCGCGAATCCCGCAGCTTAATCCCGACGCGATAATCCTCGACGTCGAGATGCCTGAGATGGATGGCCTGCAGACCGTGGCCGCCATCCGCCGCTTCAACAAGACCTTGCCGGTAATCATGTTCAGCACCGTGACCGCCCGCGGCGCGTCGGCAACCCTCGACGCGATCGGGCTGGGCGCTAACGACTACGTCACCAAACCGAGTACCCGCAGCGGCACCGTCGGCCAACTCGGGCTCGTCTACCAGGACCTCCTCGAAAAGATCAAGGCGCATTGTCATTACGAACCAAATGCCGGCGAAAGTGACGGTCCGGTGAGTCCGGGTCTCCCAGTCAGTGGCGTGCCCAGGGCAACCACTCCGGCGCCGCTGGTTCATTTGCCGCTCGCCGCCGCGGTGACGCCGGCAGGACCTATCGAGGCGATAGCCATCGGGGTTTCGACCGGCGGTCCCAATGCGCTCGCCGCACTGCTGCCGACGTTTCCAGCCGACCTCTCAGTGCCGGTGTTTATCGTGCAGCATATGCCGCGGCTGTTCACCAAGCTTTTGGCGGAACGATTATCGAGCAAGGCCCAGATTCGCGTCGATGAAGCTGCGCAAGGTGACGTCGCATTACCGGGCCGCGCGCTGGTCGCGCCCGGAGACTTCCACATGGTGGTGAAGCGGCTGGGCACCAAGGTGGTCGTCCACACCAATCACGATATACCCGAAAACAGCTGCCGGCCTTCGGTTGACCCGCTGTTTCGCTCGATCGCGGATACGTACGGGCCGCGCGCGTTGGGCGTAATTCTCACCGGCATGGGACAGGACGGCCTGCGTGGCTGCGAGGCCATTCGGGCGCGCGGGGGACAGGTGCTGGTCCAGGATGAGGCGAGCTCGGTGGTATGGGGGATGCCCGGCTACGTAGCGCGTGCTGGTCTGGCCGAGAAAGTGGTCCCGCTCTCTGAGATGGGGGCCGAAATTGTGCGGCGTACACGCAAGACCGAAGCGCCGGCGCGCCTCGGAACGCCGACTACGGTGAGGGCAAGTCTGTGACTATCGATCGCGAAGGATTCGAATACGTCAGCACGTTGGTGCGCAACGATGCCGGCCTGGTGCTGGAAACCGGCAAGGAATACCTGGTCGAGGCACGGCTGCGGCCGCTCGCGCAGGAGGCCGGACTGACCTCGGTGCAGGCGTTCATTCAGCAGTTGCGGATGCCTGCCGGGTCGGGCATGCGGCGGCGCGTCATCGAGGCGATGACCACCAATGAGACCTCATTTTTTCGCGACATGCATCCGTTCGAGTCGCTGAAGAAAAAGATTCTGCCGGTAGCCATCGCCAATCGGCGTGACGAGAAGCGCCTCAACATCTGGAGCGCCGCGTGCTCCACCGGGCAAGAGCCCTACACCATCGCGATGATCATCAAGGAGCATTTTCCCGAACTGGCGACCTGGTCCTGTCGCATCATCGCTACCGACCTTTCTCGCGAGGTACTCGCCAAGGCGCAAAGCGGGCGTTACAGCCAGCTCGAAGTTAATCGCGGGATGCCGGTGCAGTACCTGAGCCGCTACTTCGTGCGTGACAAGCTCGATTGGGAAATCAAGAAGGAACTTCGCGCGATGGTGGAGTTCATCGAAATGAATCTCACTCGCGCCTGGCCGCCCCTGCCACGAGTGGACATCATCTTTCTGCGCAACGTCCTGATTTACTTCGACGTTGGCGTCAAGCGGCAAATCTTTGAGGGTATGCATCGGCAACTCCGCAACGACGGCTACCTGTTGCTTGGCAACTGTGAGACTACGCTTGGAATCCATGACGGCTTCGAACGACTGCCGGATGACAAGGGCGGTTGGCATCGGGTCAAGAAGTGAAGAGAGGTTTGCTATGAGACCGACGCTCGAACTAGACGATATTCATCTGCTCGCCGACCGCATCTGGGATAGTATGTTCGGAACCGGCCTGGAGTTACTCGACAGCGAAGCCGCTACTGATGATTCGCGCTTCCTGACCGGATGCGTTCAGCTCACCGGCGCCTGGGAAGGCGCCGCGGTGGTGCGATGCTCTTATACGCTCGCCTCGCGACTGGCTTCCACCATGTTCGGCATCGAAGAGCTGGCGATGGAAGAGGTTTCGGATACCATCGGGGAGCTGGCCAACCTCACTGCGGGAGCGGTGCAGGCGTTGATGCCTTCGCCTTCCGAGCTATCGCCACCATCGGTGGTGGAAGGTAAAGACTACAAGCTGATTCTGCCGCGCTGTTCAGTGATGAATCAGGCCTATTTCCGCTTCCACGACCAACCCTTCAACATCGTCGTATTCGAAGCACACGTTGACGAGATCTATGAGCGTCCGGGCGCGTCGCCGGCCGCCAACGAGCCGGATTGATGCGGATCTGAGATAGCTCTCGCGAGCCATTAACGGGGGGATGATGCGCGTCACGACGAACCTACACTCATGGTTGTCTTGGCGCTCATCCCGGCTTCCATTCTTTTCGGCTAACTCTGAGATAGTCACCGCGCTGATTCCCGCGGGGCCGGACACCCTCGCATAGTCCACCACGCAATCTTGTCAGCCGATTCGATATACGGAAACAGCCCTTCCCTCTGACATGCACTAACCACGACTCCTGCCACTGAAACGTAACTCTACACAATAGGATGCATACTCCTAACAACGCTCGGGAGGCGTTGAGCCCATGACTACCGACAACAATGGAAACACGCTCATAAAGATTCTCATCGTCGACGACTCGCGCTCGAGCCGCATGATGGTGAAGAACTGCCTTAAAGGAGTGACCGGCTTCGAATTCGAAATCGAAGAAGGTGATTCCGGCAGCATCGCATTCGAAAAGGCCAAACCAGGACTTCACGACCTCCTGTTGATGGATATTCATATGCCGGGGATGGACGGCTACGAAGCGACCAAGCTGATCCGCGCGTGGGAGCGCACCAAGGGTCGTTCCCCCATGCCCATCATCGCGGTCACCGCGATGGATCCCGGCCAGGCGGCCACCAAGACCAAGGACGCCGGGTGCACCACCTTCGTCAGCAAGCCGCTCAAGCCCGCGGTCCTCGCCGAGGCGATCAACAAGGTCCTGGGGCGCGAAGCGGCCCCGGCCCCTGCCGCCGCTCCCGCGGCTGCTCCCAAGGAAACCGGCGGCCGGTTTTCGAAACTGTGGGGCGGTAGCGCACCCAAGAAAGAAGAGGAAAACGTCGAGCAGGAAGGCCTCAAGGGCATGCGTGCGATCTTCCTCGCCGAGAAGCAGCGTGAAATCGGCGTTGCGCTCGCCGCGATCGATTCAGGCGACGTCGATACCGTGATCCAGCTCGCCTACCGACTCAAGGGCGAAGGCGCCAATTACGGCTTCTCCAAGATTAGCGAATTCGGCGGCACCCTCGCGCAGTCGATCGAAGGACGCGATTTCAAGACCGCGCGCAACGTGACCCAGAAGCTGATGGCCTACCTGGGTAAGGCGATCGAACAAGGCGCGGCTGCGTAATAGCAAGCGCTCACTCCGACGACTAGGCATCCAAGATGGCTATGAAAATCGACCTGGCAAGCGTGATGGGATTGGTGGCCGGCCCGGCCTGTATAATCGCCGGCCAGCTGATCGAAGGCGGCCATCTCGGCACGCTAATCCAGGGCAGCGCCGCGCTGATAGTCATAGGAGCGAGCGTCGGAGCGTGTATGCTCTCCTTCTCGCCGGTGTTTCTTAAGGCCGCGGCGACCGATGTCCGCAAGGTCGTCGGGGAGACTACTCCCGATTCCTTCGACGTCATCGATCGCATCGTTGACTACAGCAACATCCTGAACCGCGACGGCCCAATCGCATTGCAAGGCTCGGTGCAAAAGGAACCTTATCCTTTACTCTCGATGGCGCTGAATCTGTTGGTCAGCAACATCAACCCGCAAACGATGATGGCGATCCTCGAGCGCAAATTCGCCGAAAACACGCGGCTCAATAATGCCGGCGCCGAGGTCTTCGAAGCGGCCGGCGGATACCTGCCAACCTTCGGTATCATGGGCGCGGTGCTGGGCCTCATCCACACCATGTCAATGCTCAATGAACCCGCCAAGCTCGGCGATGGTATCGCCAGCGCGTTCGTCGCTACCCTCTATGGTGTCGGCGTCGCCAACCTGCTCGCGTATCCAATCAGCAAGAAGATTCGCGCGCGCGCGCATGCTGAGAAAGAGCTTGACAAGATCGTCATCATGGCGATCAAGGGCATCCAATCGGGCCAACGCGGAATGTCGTTGCGCCAGGCGCTCACTGGCGGCTCGGCGACCGCGAACCCCGCGGTGCGCATCGCACGCAAAGGCGCCGCGTAGAAACACTTCGACCTCTAGAATCGTTAATCTCAACCGAGCGTGCAGCAGCAGCTCCCGCGGTGGTTCATGGGAATTTGGAGGTCCCAGCGACCACCCTGGAGCCGGAAAGGTGTATCGCTTCCGACAATCCCCGGCGCCGCCACCTTACAACCACTTCCCATTCGTGCTAATCGGTTAAGCTTGGATTAATTCCCAATGCGACGCGGGATTTTGCCTATGTCATCGACGAATCGAGTCAGAGTCGGGATTCTAGGCGCTACGGGTTACTCCGGAATCGAGGCCGTCCGCCTGCTCGCCGGACATCCGTTCGTCGAGCTGTCGGTGCTGACCTCGGAGCACTACGCGGGCCGCGAAGTCGCCGATGTCTATCGCCATCTCGCGGGCATCGACCTGCCACCGCTGGAGGAATTGCGCTCCGATCTCGTCAAGGGCCGCGTCGATGTGGTGTTCTCGTGCCTGCCGGAAAAAGTCGCCACCGCGATGATCGCCGAGCTGGTCGCAGAATGGCGTCAAGGTGATCGATTTTTCCGAAGATTTCCGCCTCAAGGATGCGGCCACCTATCGCGCCGTGTTCGGCGTCGATCATCCCGCGCCCGCGCTGCTCAAGCATTCGGTCTATGGGCTCAGCGAGTTCAATCGGCATGCGCTGCGCGAGGCGAGCCTGGTCGCCAATCCCGGATGCTTTCCCGACCGGCGCGTTGCTCGCACTGCTGCCGCTCATCAAGCGCGACCTGATCGAGCCGTCGTCGATCGTCATCGATGCGAAGTCTGGCACCACCGGCGCACGCCGTGCCGCGAGCGTCGACCAGCTTTTCGCCGAGGTGAATGAAAACTTCGCGCGCCTACAAGGTCGGCAATCATCGCCACGTGCCCGAGATGGAACAGGAGATCGGCAACTCGCTGGGGCGCGAAATCGCGATTCTGTTCGTGCCGCATCTGCTGCCGATCTCGCGCGGGATCCTGACCTCGATTTTTATGCGGCCGCGCACCGGCACCACCGAGCAGGATGTGCGCAACGCTTTCGAGGCGAGCTTCGCGAAGTCGCGCTTCATTCGACTTGCTGAAATCGGGCGAGCTGCCAGAACTGAAAAATGTGCGCGCGACGAATTTCTGCGAAATCGCGGTCCACCTCGACAAGCGCTCCGGCACGCTCCTGGTGCTGACGGCGATCGACAACCTCGGCAAAGGCGCCGCCGGCCAGGCAGTCCAGAACATGAACCTGATGCTGGGCTATGACGAAGCCGCTGGCCTCCTCGCCACGGCGCCGGTTCCCTAACATTCAGACCCTCGCCTTTCTCTCTTAACCCTCGCCCGGTGGGCGAGGTTGCCTGCGAGGCTCTGCGAGCGGGCTGGAGTGGGACCTTGTTCAGCGCGCGCTGCGCGCGCGATTCAGGAATTTTGGTTCTTCCTCCGGATTTTCTTTGTCCTAAACTTCCGAAAATAAGAAAGAATCCCCTAATCGCGCGCAACGCGCTGGATAAGGTCCCACTCCAGGTCCCTCGCAGACTCGGAACCAACCTCGCCCACCGGGCGAGGGTTTCGGAAGCAGATTCCATTTTACGGAAGATCGAACAGCAGCACTTCCGCATCCTCGGTCGCGGAAAATTTCACCCGCGATTCATCTCTGATCTTCGCGCCGTCACCCTCGCCAAGCGCAATGCCATTGAGATCCGAGCTTCCCTCGCGCAACATGAGCATAGCCGCTGCGGCCTTTCGCGATTTCCTTCTCCACCGCCTGACCCTTGGTTAGCGCACCTATATACAAATCGGCGTCCTGATGGATTTTCAGCGCGCCGTCGCCACCCGCATGCGACGCGACCAGACTCAATTTCCCCCTGGGTGCGATCGCCCAGCGTCTTCTGCTCATAGCCGGGCTTGATTCCGCGCGCCTCGGGCAAAATCCAAATCTGCAGAAAATGCAGCGCCTCCGATGAGCGACGGGTTGAACTCGCTATGCGTGGATCCCGGTGCCCGCGCGTCATCCGCTGCACATCGCCGGCCGGAATCACGCTGCGAGTGCCGAGGCTGTCGCGATGCTCGACCGCGCCTTCCAGCACATAGGTGATGATCTCCATGTCGCGATGCGGATGGGTGCCGAATCCCTTCCCCGCCGCGACGTGGTCATCGTTGATGACGCGCAGCACCGAAAATCCCATTCTCGCGCGGGTCGTAATATTCGCCGAAAGAAAATGTATGGCGGCTGTTGAGCCAATCGATTTTGGTCAGCCCGCGATCCGAAGCTTTGCGCAGAGTGATCATGGTTGCTCCTTCGCCTAAAAGGCTCTCCGAACAAGGTAACCATTCTGTCAAGTGGGTAGGAAGGCGGTGGGTCACAAAATCAACGCGAGGATTTCCTCGGGGGAATCGCAGATGGCGTCGGCGCGGGCATTCGTCAATTCCTCGCGCGTGCCGTATCCGTACGTCACGCCGATCGCGAAGATGCCATTGGTCCTTCGCGCCGACGATGTCGTGCTCGCGATCGCCGATCATCACCGACGCGCGCCGGATCGATGCCGGTCTCTTCGATGATGTGCCTGCAGCAACTCGCGCTTGTCGCCCAGCGAGCCATCGTGTCGCGCGCCGAAGACACCGTGAAGTGATCGCGCAACGAAAACGCCGTCAGCACGACTTCGGCATGATCGACGAATTTGGTCGTCGCGAGGATAAATCGCGCGCGCCCGAACTGCGGATGCGATGCAACATCGCATCGATGCCGGGATACTCGGTCGTCTCGCGCACACCCTTGGTCGCATAGCGGCGCAGGTAGGCTTGCGCGGCGGGCTCGACAGATGAGCGCGTCTCGGGACCGAGCAGCTTGCCGAGGTTCTGGCGCAGCGGCGGACCGATGCACCACAACAGCTCCTCGGGCGGAGGAGGCTCGACGCCGACTTCTCGGCCATCGCATGCGCCATCGAGGAGGTTATCGCGACTCGAGGATTGGTCAGCGTCCCGTCGAGGTCGAACAGAACGCTGTCGAATCGCGCCATGTCGCTATGCGGTGCGGCGCATCAATTCGAGGATGTCGTAGCCGGTGATCGCTTTCGACTTTTCCGACCACTCGCGCAGCTCGGCATCGCTCACCTTTCCGGCCTGCGAGCCCTTCGCGAGGTCCATCAGCGCAATCTTGATGGTGGCCTCGTCGATCATCTCGCCGCTCTTGGGATCCGCCATCGAGCCGCCGCCCTTCTCATGATAGAGCTTCACGACGCGGCGCGCCTCATCGATTTGTTCCTGGCTCGGCGTGTAGCACGAATTGGCGATCTCGGCCTGCTGCGGATGGATGACCCAGGTGCCGTCCATGCCGAGGTTGGCGGCGCCGATGTTCTTGTCGCGCAAGCCCTTTCTGCAGCTCCGCGATGCGCTCGGGCGGGTCGCTGTTCTTCCATAACCGCAGGAAGACATTGTCTACCGCATGTAGTCCGGCGGCTTTTGCCGCGACGACGACGGCCTGCTTCGAATACAGGAAGTTGATGTTCTGATTGTCGACGATGTCGCGGATGCCGAGGTTGGCGGCGAAATCCGCGATGCCGAACACCAGCCCCGCCATCCGATCCGACGCGGTCGCGATGTCGTAGGCCTTCACCAGCGCGTGCGGCGTTTCGATCAGCGATTCGATCTGCACGCGATACTTCCATCCGCCGCGCTTCTCGAGATCGTCGAGCGTCTTCGCAACGATCTTGATGTCCTCGGGGCCGCGCGTCTTCGGCAGCATGATGCCGTGGAAGCGATTCGGCGCGCCGAGCATGATCGCTTCCATGTCGCCTTTGAAAAACGGCGAATGGATATTGTTCGGGCGCACCGTGACGATCTTCTTGCCGAAGTCGAGTGTGGTGAGCGCCTCGACCATCACCTTCTGGCTCTTGGGGCCCTTGAATTCGTACGGGCACGCGTCTTCGAAATCCGCCATCACGTGGTCGACCGGCGACTTCACCGGGTCGGCCGCGTTCTGATGCAGCTTCATGCTGTGGCCGGGATAGGTCATCTCGGTGCGCGGGAATGACGAAGCGCTTGCCATTATCAAGAACGTACATCTGCAATCTCCCTCGACTTCGCTGCCTCGAGGCGCTCGCGGCGGCTTCGCCCGCTTCCGCCTCGAGCGACTGCGCTCCGCTCGGGGCCTGCGGCGCGGCGCTACGCGCCCACTTCGTGTCTCTATGTTGTCTTTCTCTCGTTATTGAACCTTTTTCAAATAATGCGATTTGCGTTTGATGAGAACGGTGCGATCGATCTCGACCACCACCGTGCCGTCCTGTTTTTTCCCGACCAGCTTGAACTTCACCAGGCCACAATCGGGACGCGTGCGCGTCGGCTTTTTCCAGCACCGTCGATTCGGCGAAAATCGTGTCGCCATGAAAGACAGGATTGGTGTGCTTGCCGTTATCCATCTCGACTTCGGCGAGCGCGTTTTCGCTGGTGTCCTGCGATGCGAGGCCGAGGGTGAACGCGAGCACCACGCCGCCATAGACCAGCAGCTTGCCGCCCACGAACGCATCGGGATTGCGATCGATCATCGCCTGGTTGAAATGCAGCTCGGCGGTGTTCATCACCAGCGAGGTGAACATGTGATTGTCCATCTCGGTGATGGTGCGTCCGCGCTGATGAATCAGCGTGTCGCCGACCGTGAAATCTTCGAAGTAGTTGTTGTCGCCCGTAATAGCCATCAGCTACCTCGCGCTCCATGATGCGCCGGCCGATGACCTCGAGCTGGATTTCGCTGGTGCCCTCGAAAATCGACAGCACGCGCGCGTCGCGCCAGAAGCGCTGCACGTCGAACTCCATCGAGTAGCCGTAGCCGCCGTGGACCTGCATCGCTTCGCGCGTCACCCGCTCCGCCATCTCGGCGGCGAACACTTTTGCGAGGCCGGCCTCATAGTCGCATCGCTTGCCGCTGTCCTTTTGCCCCGCCGCGAAGTATGCGAGCTGGCGCCCCGCTTCGATCTCGACCGCCATGTGCGCGAGCTTATGCCGTATCACCTGATGCTCGCCGATGGGCTGGCCGAATTGCGTGCGCTGCTTCGCGTATTTCACCGCAGTCTCGAAGGCCGCCTGCGCGACGCCGACGCCGCGCGCCGCGGTCTGGATGCGCGCCGACTCGTAGCTCGCCATCAACTGGTAGAAGCCGCGTCCCTCGACGCCGCCGACCAGGTTTGATGCGGGCGAATACGCATCATCGAATTGCAGCGCGTAGCTGCGCATCCCGTGATATCCGATGGTGGGAATCGGCGAGCCGGTCAGATGCGGCGGCGCGAAATCGTCGCCGGGAGTTTTCTCGAACAGCAACAGCGACAGTCCCTTGTGACGCTTCGATACATCGGGATCGGTGCGCACCATCACCGTGAGCACGTTCGCGCGATTGGCGAAGGTGCACCACATCTTGGATCCCTTGATGAGATAGCCGTCGCCATTTTTCACCGCGCGCGTTTTGAATGACGCGGTATCGGAACCCGAATCGGGCTCGGTGAACGCCGCCGCCGTCATCAGCTCGCCGCGCGCGATTTTCGGCAGCAGGCGCTTCTTCTGCTCCTCGGTGCCGTTGGCGCTGATGAGGGTGCCGGTGATGAGATTGCGCGTCATCACGGAGCCGACGCTGAGCCATCCGCGCGACAACTCCTCGGTGACAATCGCCATCGAGGTGTAATCGAGGCCCATCCCGCCCTGCTCTTCCGGAAAGATGACGCCGAAGTAGCCGAGCTCGGCCATCTTTTTGAGGATGTGTTCGGGGATTTCCTTGTTCTGGCGATCGAGGTCGTTGGCGATCGGTTTGACTTCCTTCTCGACGAAGTCGCGGACCGAGCGGCGGATCTCCTCGTGCTCCTCGGTGGTCATCGGCATGACGTGTATCGCTCCTACGCAGGGCTCTTTTTGCGAATCAAAACCGGACGCTCATATTCGAGGACCTTCTCGCCCGCCTGGTTGAAGCCGGTAGTTCGAAACTTGACGACGCCGCGATCGGGCCGCGAGGTATCGCGCTTGGAGAGCACCTCGGACTGCGAGGTGAGCGTGTCGCCCGGATAGACGGTCGCGAGGTACTTCATTTTCTCGTAGCCGAGATGCGCGATGGCCTTCTCGCTGAGATCCTCGACCGAAAGGCCGAACACCACGTTCATCACCAGCATGTGATTGACGACGACGTCGCGAAAGCCCATCGACTTGGCATACTCGCGATTGAAGTAGATCGGGTTGAAATTCATGGTGACGCTGGAGAAGAGGCTGTTGTCGCCCTCGTTAATCGTGCGTCCCCAATGATGTTTGAAGATGTGGCCGACTTCGAAATCCTCGAAGTAGTGGCCATGCTCGATTTTGCGCACCGCCATAGAATATCCGACTTAAAGCTGACACTTTAATTTATTGAGGGTCGGCGGAACCACTCGAAGCCGACTCGAATTCGAGATGATAGCACGCCGACGCGCCGGATGACCGATGCCGTTTTATGGAATTCATCTGGCGCCGTCAACGGGAAGGGGAGTTTCCTAGTGGAGGCAACATCGCCCCTCGCCGCCGAGGCCGTTCGTTGAATGCAGCGACCGTTCTGAGGATGATCACAGTTCAAGGTCGCGCACCAACCGTCTTTGTTGAAAATCATTTTCTCGGCGGTCTTCCCACAGGAGGTGGGACATGGATTTGCCCGGCCTCTCGGGCAAGAACTTTTACCTGTACATCCTTTTGGTATTGCCCGGGTTCATTGCGCAGAGTGTCTACGACCTGTTCATTCCACACGGAGAGCGAGACGCATCAGCCAGCCTTTTCCTCGGACTCGCATACGGCACAGTTAATCTTGTATTGACTTGGCCGTTGGTCTACTGGGCGGTCTACGCTGTGTCTGACGATTCCATCCAGACGAGGTTGCTCGCTTACGGGGCACTTCTTTTTTCACTCGCGCTCTTTCCAGCGCTACTCGGCGTCGCGACTTATCGGATGCGCAATTCCGCCTTGCTGACGAGATGGGGGCTGGTCACTCCTCACCCGACATCGTGGGATAACTTCTTCGCGAGAAGGGAAACCTGTTGGGTGATTTTTCGTTTAAAGAGTGGATCGATGATCGGCGGTCACTACGGACTAGGTTCTCATACTTCATCCTTTCCGAACGAGGCCGACATTTATGTATCGGAGGTTTGGCGGCTAGACGACCAAGGCCAATTCCAAGGGCGAGTCGATGGAACGATGGGAATGCTTATTCGACGTGAAGATTGCGAGTTGATAGAGTTCTTACAAGAGGAACCTTAGATGGCTGATGAAAAGAACGGCAAAAACCCGATAAACGAGGGATATGAGCCGTTGCAAAGGGGTTACACACCGAAGGAAAAGCACGGCTACTCGCCGATGGCCGAAAAGCAACCATTAAAGGCCCCAAAGGGGGGTTCGGGCTTGGTACCGCCACCAGCATCGGATAAAAAGTGACGCCATGAAAACGCACGCAGGTCTTGCTTCGTCGAAGATCAGCGACGCCTTTTTGCGCATTCGTCTACGGGTTCATCGCGGGGAGCGGAATCGTCAGCGTGTCATACACCGTAATCCTCGGACCGTAGGCGGCCTGGAAGATTCCGATGCCCTCGGCCGGCCGGATCACGTTGGTGCGATCGAAGATGTTCAGCAACGTGATGCGGTCGGTCACTTCACCAAGGCCGGGCACCTGGAAACTGCGCAGCGCACTCAGATCGACCTGGACCACATGCGGCAAGGCCTCGAGGTCGGCAAAGCCTCCACGCAAGCCGCTGCTGTAGATGGCGGCGGCGCTGAAGACGTAGGGCTTCCATCGATAGGTAATCCCACCCGCGGCGCCGTAGAGCGGCTGATGATCGAGCACGATGTGGTTGCCGTTGATGTAAGCCAACTCATCGGGATCGAAGTTGAACTGCCCGGTCGCGACTCCCTTCTGCATGTTCTCTCCGATGGTAGCGCTGCCATGGACCGACAGGTTTCCGCTGTTGTAGGTGACGGCGGTTTCGGTGCCCCAGATATATCCATTCTTGTAGTTAAAGGGCGCGAAGATCGGCACGTCACCAAACTGACCGGTGTCGAGGTAGTGTTTGGTGTATTCAAAGAAATCGTCTTCTGAAACTGTGAGATGCTCGCTCAGTTGATGAACTGCGCCAATATCCCATTCGTAGTCATCTTCGGTCTCGGGTTGACGGCTCCGGTTCCCGCGAAGCCGGTGGTTCCCTTGAAAGCTTCGGGCGCGCCGGGCGAAATTCCCTGGAAGCTCGGCACCTGCATGTAGCGGGCGAATCCGCCGTGGAGGGTAGTATCGGGGCGCAGCAGATACACCAGATTGATGGTCGGATCGATTTGATTGTTGTAGGTAAAGCCGCTTAACCGATCCCATCGCATTCCGAGGTTCATTCGCAGTTTTTCCGTGAACTGCCAGGTGTCTTCCAGATAGATTCCGGACAGGAGGTTGATCTTGTTGGCGTTGTTGATTACCCGAACCGGCGTGGTCTGGGTCGGGTTGCCTGCCTGGTCAGTGGGAAATACCAGCGAGTTGTCGTCCGCCTCGACGCCATACTCACCAAGATAAACGCCCGCTCCCAGGGTATGCTGGCCAAGCTGATAGGTGACGTCCCCTTGGAGCGTGTTGTCGAGGTCGCTATGAAAAGCAGTTGACGCCACGCCCTGATAGATAAGCTCGCCGATATTGTCGGGATCGAAGCTTTGTGAGATGTAATGCGCCGCATAAGCAAGCTGATAAGTCAGGTCCGGCGCCGGCGCGCCGTTCAACGCCAGCATTCCCAGATAATCGCGAAAGTTGAGATACGATTTGATGTCGGCCGACGGATAGCTACTCACGCCCGCCAGCGGGAACTGAGGCGTTAGATTGTTCTGATTGGGAAGCTGATTATCGCTCGCGGCCACCGAGGTGATGAGGCTTAGTCTGGTAGTCGGATTCAGATTGTAAGCGAAGAAACCAAATGCCTGCCCCTGATTGGTATGATTATGAATGGCATCGGGCGCCGGGGTGGCGGAACTGAATGCGCTATTGCTCTGGCTGTATAGCGCGCTGAGGTAGTAGCTGAAATTGCCGATGCATCCGCCGTATTGAACGCTCGGCTGAATTGTGTTGCGCTGGCCGCCATACATGCTGGCGCTCCCGCCCGGCTGCTCACATCCATCCTTGGTATCGATAGCCAGCACACCGCCGGTGGCGTAGCTGTAGCGCGACGGCAGGATCCCATCCAGCAGACTCATCTGCTTGATGAACATCGGATTGATCATCGAAACGAACGGCGGGTTGGTATTGATATCGAGCGGCACCATGACCCCGTTGATCTGATACTGGAATTGCGGGCCCTCGGTGTTGCGGATGTGGATCTGTTGATTTTGATCGATGGCGACGCCCGGCATTTGAGTCAGCACATCGGTGAGGTCGGCATTATCGCCACGCGGCAGATTGGCGATGTCCTGCGCCGTAACGGTGTATTTGTTCGCGCCGGTGCTCGAGACGCTATTCTGCGCACGGATCTGAGCGGCTCTGACCGGAACCGTCAGCGCGGTTTCCGCCTCCAGCGTCATCGCGATGGCCTGCCGCGCGCCGGTCGCAAAAACGAGGACTTTGCTCGCGGGTTTAAACCCGGTCTTCACCGCGAGAAGGGTATAAACGCCATTCTTCGGAGGAGCGAGTTCGAACTGACCCTTGTCGTCGGTCGCCGCGTGACCGATCAGTCCGCCTTTTTCGTCACGCAATTCAACCGTCACCTGCGCGAGCGGGCGGCTGAGTGCGTCGGTAATGTTCCCCGAGATCGTTTGCGTTGCCGCCCCTGCCCGGGCCGCCAAACCCATCATGCAAAGGAATGCGAGCACCAGGGAACGCCATCCCGGCATGGATGATAGCCCGGCCGAGCGAAGGTTTGATTGAGTACCGAAGTTCCACATGAAAATGAGAATGATTCTCAATATCTGCAACCCTCCGCTTTGTCAAATCCTCAGAGCAGCCCGGTATCGCACGGCACGCCTGGAAATGGGGCGGCGCGCTGGAAACGCGGCAGCGCATCGGGTGCCTTCAATGACGGGTCCGCGGTTGCTAAACTGGCGGTTGAGCTATGGCCTACCGAATGATGGGGGTTATTGAGTGCGAAAGTGCAAAAACAAACCCACCGCAGGCATCGCGAGCCATGCTTCTAAAGCTCGAGCGAAGATCGTTCAACCTGGGTCGAATCGCCGAAACAAAGCCACTGAGTTTTGACGAAACGAAGCCAAATAAATGAGGATTCATAAGCACTTTCGTCTTTCGACGATACACGAGCGGGGCGTTTCCGCGCTCACAGGATGGTCCGTAGTAATGTCGAATCGGTAAGAACAAACCCACTCGATACCGCGGCTCTTTCGCAGGATTCCGAACCATCGCTGGCGGGAATTTACGCAGGAACAAACCCACTTACTTATCGACGCTACGTCGATAGCGAGGGCGGAGCTAATTCACCGAGTAGCCTCGGCCGGTCATGCAGGCTGCCACCGCGCGGTTGTAAGTATCGAGGCCGGGATTGCTTGGCGTGCTAGCCGCAGGCGTAGATTGGCGAGCCGACTGCTGATCGCGTCGGCGAATCGCGCCGCCTAATCCTCCGACGGCTGCTCCTGCCGCCGCGCCTTTACCCGCATCGCCTGCGATGGCTCCGCCAACCGCGCCGAGCGCGGCGCCCCGAGCACCTCCTCTAACCGCATTGGGATCGCTGCCCCTGCCGAGTAAAGGCTTGGGTCGCGATTCAGAATTGGTCGTCTGGGCTCCCGGCGAGTTGGTGCTCGGTTTTGACGGATCGAAACCGGACTGCTGCACCGCCCACCTGTGACATTCATACTGATCGCGGTCCTGTTGTTCCGGCGTCTGCCCTTTCGCGGGGTAAACGATCGGACTGCCGGCGAGGGCAGGTCCCACGAGGAGCGACACAACCAGTGCGACTACCAGTGATTGCAGATTCAACATGTACCTTCCCGCTGGATGCTTGTGAGGATCGCAGATGCCCGGGTCGCACTCGCTGACCCTGCAACTTCCGTGGGGAAATACTGATGCCGAGACTTGAATCGGTAAATGGGACCTTGGTGCTATTCCCGACGCCGGTCACTCCGCATCGTCGCCGCGCGCCTGCGCCCCGATGAGCGGAGCCTACCGCTCACAGGACGAGCCAAATAAATGCCGTTCAATCAGGACTTCCAGTTTTTTGACGCTCCGCGACGGCCCGAGCAACCGCTTTTCCTTGATGGTTTCGGGCTGAAATCGCTGGCCGTAACCTTCAACGCGGTGGCTGCTGGATTGCTTACTTACTCGATTCGCAAGCATCGGAGGTGCCTCGGAAGACCGAGGCGGAGGGAGAAGTCGCATGGCGTTTTTCGATTGGAAGGACAGCATGTCAGTGGGCAATCAGGTGATCGATACCGACCATCGAAAGCTCATCCAGTATATAAACGAAATGCAGGAGGCGATGATGGCCGGGCATGGCAGGGACATCGTCGGAACGATTCTAAACCGGCTCGTCGCCTATACGCATGAGCATTTCGCGCGCGAGGAACTGATCTGGAAAGGCGGGCATTACGCCGGCCTCGAAAAGCACAAAAAGGAGCACACGGATCTACTCAAGACGGTGAACGAGTTCAAAGCCAAGTTCGACAAGGGCACGGTCACCTTGAGCGTCGAGGTGATGAGTTTTCTCCGCGATTGGCTGAAGAACCACATCCTGAAATCTGACAAGGAAGCGGCAGCCGCGATCGCTACCACTGCGCAACCCGGCGCCGCCAAAGCGGCCCCCGCCGCGCGCCTGACGCATTGAGTTTTCGGTCGGGCGGGGTCAGGGCGTCGCGGCCTTGGCCTTGCCCGCATTCGGTGTCCATGCGATGTGGACGATGAACTTCGCCGGGTCCTTCGGGTCCGGGCTGATGACTACGCTGTCGAGGTTGCCAATTTCGGTGAAATTGCGGTTGTAAACCTTGCGCGCGGGAATCGCCACCTTGGGCCCCATCGCGAAGCCTGCCTTCGGCAGCTCCGTCTCGTAGAAATCCACCAGCTCCTTGTAGTCGCCCTTGACTGACCAGTCGGCCGAATAGACCACCCCTACCTTCGGAACCGTCGAGCCCACCAATACCGCGCCGGGCGGCAATGGTATTTTGGAATCCCAATTCTGTGGCATCGCCGGCGAGGCGGCCGGCGCCTGCGCGGAGGCTGGGACGACATTCGCGAGCACGGGCGCGAGGGTCAAGGTCGCGACCACCAGGAACTTGGCGATTTTCAGCAATTCATTTCTCCGTAACGTCAGGGCGATAGCCCTCAGCAATCTGACAATTTCGCGACCAAAGCGAAAGCTCGCGGCCCGCTTCGATGGTAACCGTACACGTGTTAGTCTGTTGTCAAACCCACGCCAAACAGGTAGCTAATCACTTCCCTTATGAGCACATTGGTAGCCCACCAACCAACCGCCGTCAGCACCAGGGATATCTACGAAATCGGCGAAGTTCCGCCGGTCGGCGTAGTCCCCAAACATATGTATGCGCAAGTGATTCGGGCCGAGCGCTTCGGCGACCCGAACCATGCCTTCAAGGTCGAGAAGATCCCCGTTCCCGAGCTGCGGCCCGACGAGGCGCTGGTTTACGTGATGGCGGCCGGGGTCAACTTCAACAATGTGTGGGCCGCGCTGGGCACGCCGGTCAACGTCATTGCCGCGCGCCAGAAGGCGAAGCTCGATTCCTCCGATTTCCACATCGGCGGCAGCGATGCGTCGGGCGTGGTTTACGCGATCGGCCGCGACGTCCAAAACGTCAAGGTCGGCGACCATGTCGTGATGCATTGCGGACAATGGGACGCGAATTGCCCCACCGTGCGTAACGGCGACGACCCGATGTACGATCCTTCATTCAAGATTTGGGGTTACGAAACCAACTGGGGCAGCTTCGCGCAGTTCACCCGCGTCCAGTCGCATCAGTGTATGCCGAAGGCGAAGCATCTTACCTGGGAAGAAGCCGCGGGTCCCACGCTGGTCGGTGCGACCGCCTATCGCATGCTGATGGGATGGCCTCCGCATACCGTGCGCCCCAATGATGTGGTCCTGATCTGGGGCGCCTCGGGCGGGCTCGGATGCATGGCGATCCAAATCGTCAAGGCCGAAGGCGGAATTCCAGTCGGCATCGTCAGCGACGACAAAAAGATCGATTTCTGCACGAAGCTCGGCGCCAGGGGCGTCATCAATCGCAAGAAATTTTTCCATTGGGGCATGATGCCGCATTGGAAAGACACCGAGGAGTACAACAAGTGGGCGGCGGAATCGCGCGCGTTCGGCAAGGCGATATGGGATGTCGTCGGCGAGCGGCGCAGCCCGCGCATCGTGTTCGAGCATCCGGGCGAGCACACCATCCCCACCTCGGTTTTCGTCTGCGACACGGGCGGTATGATCGTCATCTGCGCCGGGACCACCGGATACAACGCGGTCGCGGATTTACGTTACCTGTGGATGCGGCAGAAGCGCCTGCAAGGATCGCATTTCGCCAACGACGAGCAGTCCTATGCGTTCAATCAGTTAGTCGTCGACGGGAAGATCGATCCGTGCCTCGCGAAGACGTTCCGCTTCGATCAGATCGCCGAATGCCATCAGATCATGCATGAGAACCGCGCGCCCGAGGGGAAAATGGTCGCCTTGGTGGGCGCGCCTAAGGCCGGGATGAAAAGCTTCGAACTTTAAGTATTAGTTTAGGTTTTGCGCAGGACTTAAGCGGTCCAAGACAAGCTCTCTTTTCTTTTCCTGCCTCATACGGCGGAATCGCGCAATCATTCACCTGATTGCGTCGCTTGTCGCTATACAATAGCCAATTAGTGACATGGCATCCCTGACTCCATTCCGTGAAAAGCTCGTGATGTCGGTCGAGGGCGAGGTCCGCTTCGACCGCGGCACGATTGCGATTTATTCCCACGACGCCTCCAACTATCGCCAGGTGCCCGTCGGCGTGGTGACCCCGCGCCACGAGGAAGACGTCATCGCGACTGTCAGCCTCGCGCGCGAGAACAGTATTCCCATCCTCGCGCGAGGCGGCGGAACTGCGCTCGGCGGGCAGGCGACCTGCGCGGCGCTGGTAATCGATTTTTCGAAATACATGAACCGCGTGATGTCGATCGATCCCGAGCGGCGATCGGCCACCGTGCAGCCGGGCGTCATCCAGAGCGCGCTCAACTCCGAGCTTGCGCCGCATGGACTCTTCTTCGCGCCGGATCCTTCGACCAAGGATCGATGCACTATCGGCGGGATGATCGGCAACAACTCGTGCGGCGCGCATTCCGCCGCCTACGGCAAGACCGTCGACAATCTCGAATCGATGGATGTGCTGCTCTATGACGGCACGCATCTGAGCGTCGGCCCCACCCTCGAAGCCGATTTGCGATACGTCGCGGCGCGCGGCGGTTCGCGCGGCGCGCTTTATTCGAAGCTACGCGACCTTCGGGATCGCTATGCTACCGATGTGCGCGACGGCTTCCCTCGCCTGCCGCGGCGCGTCTCCGGTTACAACCTCGACCAGCTGTTGCCGGAGAATGAGTTTCACGTCGCGCGTGCGATGGTGGGATCGGAGGGCACCCTCGGCCTCACGCTTTCGGCGACTGTCCGCGCGGTGCCGAAGCCGAACAAGCTGGTGATGGTCGTGCTCGGGTTCGACGATGTTTTTCGCGCCGCTGACCAGATGTGGTGGCTGCTGCCGCATCGTCCGCAGGCGCTGGAAGGCTTCGATGACAAGCTCCCGGAGTTCGCGCGCCGCAAAGGGCTCGAGTCGGTCAACCTGCTGCCGAAGGGGCAGGCGTTCCTGATTGCCGAGTTGGCCGGCGCCACTGATGACGAAGCGCGCGAGCGTGCGCAGAAGATGATCCGCGAGGCGCGGCTCCAGAAAGAATGCGTCGGCGCGGCGCTCATCACCGATACCGCCGATCAGACCGCGGTCTGGCGTATACGCGAATCTGGCCTTGGCTCGGGCGCATATTTTCCCGGCTCGCCGCGGACGTGGCCGGGCGCCGAAGATCTCGCGGTCCCGCCGGCGAAGCTAGGTCCATTCCTGCGGCGCTTCGCGGAAATTCTCGCGCAGCACAACTTGCAGGTCGGCACCTACTACGGGCATTTCGGCGAGGGATGCGTTCACGCGCGCATCAACTTCGACCTCGCGAGCTCGAAAGGCATCGCCGAGTTTCGCCTTACCATGGAAGAGCTGGCCGCGGCGATCACGGAGTTCGGCGGATCGCTCTCGGGTGAGCATGGCGACGGCCTCGCGCGCTCGGAGCTGCTGCCGAAAATGTACAACGCGAAACTCCTCGAGGCGTTCCGCGAGTTCAAAAAGATTTTCGATCCCGACAACATGATGAATCCCGGCAACCTCGTCGATCCGTTGCCGCTCGATTCGCATCTCAAGCAAGGAGCGGATTACCACCCACGCGAGGTCGAAACCCATTTCGATTTCACCCCTGACGAAGGCCTCGCGGGCGCGACGCTCAAATGCGTGGGTATCGGCAAATGCCGCAAGACCGACGCGGGCACCATGTGCCCCTCGTATATGGCGACGCGCGAGGAGATGCATTCGACGCGCGGCCGTGCGCGCATCCTTTATGAGTCGCTGTCCGGCGACACGCTGAAGACCTTCACCGATCCCTCGGTGAACAAGGCGCTCGATCTGTGCCTGTCATGCAAAAGCTGCAAGACCGAATGTCCGTCGTCGGTCGACATGGCGACCTACAAGGCCGAGTTCCTTTCGCACTACTACGAGGAAAATCGGCGCCCGCGTTCCTCGAAAATCTTCGGCAACATCCATGAGCTGGCGCGCCGTGCTTCCCGGACGCCGCGGCTTGCCAACGCGATCATGAACGCGCCGCTGTTTTCACGCCTCGGCAAACGTTTCTATGACATCCATCCGCAGCGCTCGTTCCCGAAGCTGGCGTCGCGCACCTTCCGCGCGTGGTTCGATAGCCATCAGGGATCGACCGACCAGACTCAGCGCGAGGTCGTGCTGTTCCCCGACACCTTCACCAATTTTTTCGAACCTGAAGTCGCGATTGCGGCGACCGAAGTGCTGGAGCGCGCAAATTTCCGCGTGGTGATCCCGAAGGATGACCTCTGCTGCGGGCGTCCGCTCTATGACCAGGGGATGCTCGATCGCGCGAAACAGCGCCTGCAGGAAACCATGGATGCGCTGGGGCCGATGGTCGAGCGCGGCGCCTATGTGGTCGGCCTCGAACCGAGTTGCATCCTCACCTTCCGCGACGAACTGCCCTCGCTGTTCCCCGACAATCGTCGCGCCCGACACGCTGAGTGAGCGCGCGTTGCTGCTCGACGAATTCCTCAAGCGCGAGGTTTCGGGCTATATCCCGCCGCAGCCCAAACCGCTGAGGACCAAGGCGCTGCTGCATGGCCATTGCCATCAGAAGGCGCTCGCTGGCCTCGACAGTGAAATTTCGATCCTGTCGAGCATCCACGGACTCGAGCTGAAAGTCCTCGATGCGGGATGTTGCGGGATGGCGGGGCCATTCGGCTACGAGGATTCGCATTTCGCGGTGTCGAAGGCATGCGCGGATCGCGTGCTGGTGCCTGCGATAAACGAGAGCGACAAGGACACCATAGTAATCTCCGACGGTTTCTCATGCCGCTCGCAAATCCGCCAATTCTGTCCCGACCGCCATCCGATGCATTTCGCGCAAGTCCTGAACCTCGCCGCGCAGAGGTAACCGCATTCTTCGTAGGGGTCGTTCGCGAACGACCCGCAGCGATGATGCAGTCGCGAGGATTCGTGCGACCGCCCCATCGTTGCGGCGCTTCGCGAAGCGCCCCTACAAGGAATTTCACAAACCTACAAACTGATTTGCTACGCCTTCTTCTTCGCGAAGGGACGGTCGCGCGCGCTTAGAGCTTCCTTCAGGCCCTTTTCGCGGCTGTTCTTCATCCACTCTTTCACCGTGTCGGTCTGATGCGCGATGACATCGATGTCCGCCGAGGATTGCTCCGCCGCGCGAATCCCGAGGATGTCGTAGTAGCGATTAACCGCGGCCTTGTGCAGCGTCAGCAGTTCCGCCGGCACCATCGCGACGCGGCGGCAGTAGGCTATGGTCTCCTCCTCGAGCTTATCCTTCGGATACACGCGATTGATGAGATGCCATTCGAGCGCCTCTTTCGCTGACATGTAGTCACCGGTGAAGAAGTACTCCTTGGTCTTGCGCGGGCCCATCAGCACCGGCCACATCGAAAGCGTCGGCAGGATTCCCAGCGAGCGGCCTGCCGGATGCCCAAACTGCGCGTCCTCGCTCGCGAACACGATATCGCAATGACCGATCAACTCGGTGCCGCCGGCGAGACAGAAGCCATGCACCTGCGCGATGGTCGGCTTGTTGATGTTCCATAGCCGCTGCCATCGCTCGATGGTCTTATGGAGTCCGTAGCGATCGCTGGTGACGGTGAACTTCGAGCCCGGATGCTGGGTGCCCTGCAGGTCGTAGCCCGCCGAGAACGCGCGACCGGCGCCGCGAATGATCAGCACGCTCGCTTCCGGATCGCTCTCGTACTCGCTCATCACGCTTTCGAATTCGGAAAGCAGCTTCTGCGAGAGCGCGTTGAGCTTCTCGGGACGATTGAGGGTCAGGCGGAAGATTTTGTCTTCGACCTTCTCATAAGTGATGGTTTCATAATTCGCCATTTTGTTTTCTCCGCTTCGCTATTTCGCTGCGGCGACAAAATCGCCGGGGATTTTTACCGATTCCTCGGGCGCTTCCCAAAAGAACATGTGCCCGATGCCTTTGAGGATGTGCACCTTCGAGCCGGGAATTTTCGCATGCAGGATCTCCGCATTCGCATGCGGCAGGAGCTTGTCATCATCGCCATGAAAGATCAGCGTGGGAGCTTTGATTTGGCCGAGACGATCATAAGGATCCCATCCCTGAATCGCTTCGAACTGCCGCGTGTAGGTATTGAGCGGCGTGATGGGATATTTGCCCATGTCGGCGATCTGCTGATCGATGAAAGCCTGACCCTCTTTGGTGTTGAGAAACGCGGTGCCGCATGCGACGGAAAATGCACGCCGCGCCTGTTCTTCAGCGGACAGCTTGGGATCCGGTATCAGCTTGGCAACGTTTTCGGGATCGTTGGGCGCGCCGTGCTTCATCCCGCACGCGGTGCATCCGAGCACCAGGCCGCGCACACGCGCCGCATGACTCAGTGCGAACTCCTGCGCGATCATGCCACCCATCGAGATACCATAGATGTGCGCGCGCGGAATCTTCGCGTGATCGAGCACGGCGGCAACGTCGTTGGCCATGTCGGTCATCGTCCATGGGGCATCGGGCTTGTCGCTCTCCCCGGTGCCGCGATTATCGATGAGAACGGTTTTGAAGCGCTTCTCGATGCGGCTGAGAAACGGCTCGCCCCATCCGCGGCTGGAGCCGCTGAAGCCCATTATCAGCGCGAGCGGATCGCCCTCGCCGCGAATCTCGTAACGAAGCTTGAGGCCGTCTTTGGTCGGCGCAAAATCTCTTGTGGTAGCCATGAACACTCCATCCCGATGTGAGTTGAATCGCGGCTGAGAATAACACGATGGGAGAAAATCGGTAGGGCGGAAGACCTAATCCCTAACCGTTTCCCCTGAAGTCGAAGGGAGACCAGACAATCGAGAAAAGTCGCCAGGGGAGTTCCCCTCTAATGGCAGCAGCGCGAGGTAGGAGGCCAGTCCCGTGGTTAGCGAGAATGCGATCGCCCATCGATAGCCACTATGCCCGATGATGAAGCCTGCCACCGGCGGGCCCATCAGCACGCCCACGCCACCGCTGGTATAGAGCGCGCCGAGTAAGCTGCCGAGACGCTGCGTGCCGTAGAAATGCGCGAGCACCGCGGGCGACAACGCGACGTATCCGCCATAGCCGACGCCGAGGACCAGGGCGAACACGACCAGCATCGCGTAGGAATTCGCGACCAGCCACAGGATGAAGCTGCATCCGACTACCAGGTAGCAGAGCTGATAAAGCCGCACGACGCCAAGGCGATCGGCGATCGCGCCGAGACCTGTTCGCCCTACTACACTGGCGCCGCCGATGAGTCCGACCAAGGTCGCGGCGGCGACCTCGCTCGCGCCGTGATCGCGGGCGAAGGCGGGCAAGAACACGAACGGCGTGAAGAGCCCCATCGAGGAGAGCACCGCGGAGAAATAGAGCAACTTGAAGGCGCGGGTTCCGATTGCCTCGCGGAGGTTGAAGGGCGCCATCGCGACATGCACCGGCGGACGTTTCACGACCAAGGCGCATCCGAGCAGGACTACCGCACTCACCACACCGAGCACGATAAAGGTTTCGCGCCATCCGAGGTGCTGGATCAATGCGGCATTGATGGGCGCCACGAACAGCGTGCCGCATCCGATGCCGGCGACCGCGATGCCGAGTGCGGTGTTGCGTCGATGCAGGAACCATCCGCCGACCACGGCGACGGTCGGCACGTATCCGCACGCGATGCCGAGACCGACGCCGACGCCGTAGGTTAGATAGGCGATCCACAAGTGGTGGATCGAGGCAGTCATCAGCAGACCGATGCCGATCGCGACGGCGCCGACGATGATAACCGGCCGTGGGCCCCAGCGATCGGCGAGGTGTCCGCTGGGCCAGCCGAGCAGGCCCCAGACGAAGACGGTGGTAGAAAAAACCGCGGAGGTCGCGCCGGGGCCGGCGCCGAACTCGCGCGCCATCGGCTTGAAGAACGCACCGAAGCTGTAGGCGACCCCATAGACGGTGAAGAGCGCGACGAAGGAGACGGCGACCATCAGCCACGCGGTGGGGGAATCGAGCTGTGAGACGGCGGCCTCGAAGTCAGCCTCGGCAGGTTGCGCGGTGGAGGAATTCATTAGCGTAGCTAATACTCGGCCGCACTAGCATGACCCCGGTCATGCGGCATCTGGGGGGCCTAAGCAGACGTATAAACTTAAATGGCAGAATTCGTCCACAGCATCATAAGCGCCATTACTTCAATGCGATACTACCGGACCCGAAGCCGCGGCAGTCGAAGCAGCCGGCTCATCGGGGCAAGCGCCATCATCGCAAGCGCAGGTGGTGCCGGCATTGGCGCTGGTGTAGGTGCTGCACCAGTCGGTGCAGTTGCCGCGGTTGTCGTCAGTGCCAGTGAAGTTCTTGCACTTGGCGACGGCGGCGCCTGCCGGTCCTTCGGTATAGCTCCCGTGACGATCGATGTCCGTGGCGAACGCTGGTCCGGCGAAGAGTGCGATCACGATAGCAACGGCCAATACGCGATGAGTCATGTTTCTCCCGCGGCAGAGGCGTTAGCTGCGCCCGTGTCGCAATACGATTGGCGCGACCGTAGCAATGTTCGATCGATTTACCAAACGAGCCGCGCTAACAATTATTCTCAATCCAACTTAAGCGAGGTGTCATGATGAACGGACGCGACACATCGATCGTCGCGAGCGACGGCGGAAGGTTCAGCGGCTATCTCAGTATGCCAGAGAACCCGAAGGCTCCGGGCGTCGTGATTATCCAGGAGATCTTCGGCGTCAATGATCACATTCGCGAGGTGGTCGATGAGTACGCCGCGGCTGGTTACGTGGCCCTCGCGCCCGACATGTTCTGGCGCATCGAGCCGAATGTGCGACTCGGCTATACACCCGACGATGTGCAGAAGGCGCGGGCTTACCGGCCGAAGTTCAACATCGACCTCGGCGTGCGCGACGTCGAGTCCGCTATCCGCGCGATGCGCGCAATGCCCGAATGCGACGGCAAGGTCGCCGTCGTTGGCTACTGCTTCGGCGGGCTGATGGCGTATCTCACGGCGGCGCGCACCGATGTGATGGCGGCCTCGTGTTACTACGGCGGCGGCATCGATACCTTCATCGGCGAGGCAAATGCGGTGAAGTGTCCGATCCAGTTTCACTTCGGCGAAAAGGACGCCGCAATTCCTGCCGAGGTGTGGGATAAGGTTCGCGCCGCATTCGCGAATCGCGCGGATGCCGAGGTCTTTGTGTACGCGGGCGCGCAGCACGGCTTCAACTGCACCAAGCGCGCCTCATTTGATCCGGAGGCATCAAAACTGGCGCGCTCGAGAACGCTAGCGCTGTTGCGCAAGACAATCGGCTCGCACGGCTGAACCCGAATCGATCGCCGATAGCGGCACTGCGATTCATTCGGTAACCTCGGCGCTATGGCGATAAATCGAGTGTGCGTTTATTGCGCTTCGAGCCGGCAATGCGATCGGATTTACCACGACGCCGCCGCCCATCTTGGCGCGGTGCTCGCGCGCAATCAGGTCACCATCGTATATGGCGGCGGCAAATCCGGTTCGATGGGAGCGCTCGCCGACTCCGCACTGGCCGAGGGTGGGCGCATCATCGGGGTGTTGCCGCGATTTATGGATGAGGTCGAATGGGGCCATCAGCGCCTGAGCGAATTGATCCTCGTCAACGATATGCACGAGCGGAAGCGCCTCATGATCCAGGAGGTCGATGCGGTTATCGCGCTGCCGGGCGGATGCGGCACCTGGGAGGAACTCTTCGAGGCGATGAGCTTCAAGCGCCTGGGCCTCTTCACCGGGCCGATCGTCATCGTAAATACGAACCAGTACTACGCTCCAATGCTTGAGATGCTTGATCGCTCGGTCGACTACCACTTTATGGATGAACGCCATCGCGCGATGTGGGTGGTGGTAGAGGACGCGGAGCAGGTTCTCGACGGGGTTCGGAATTCGCCGCCCTGGAGTGCGGCCAATCGCAGCTTTGCCGCAAGCTAATTAGTTGCCACATTGCTTCACTGCCGCTAGCCTCCGCACTCAGTGAAGCGATTCCAAGCATTGGCCATTTTCGCGGGGCTGATGACCTTCGCGATTTGCCCCTCGGCGGCGATTCCATCTCCGATCCCGGGAATCTTCACCTATCATTACGATAACGCACGCGACGGACAGAACCTCAACGAGACGATCCTCACTCCAGCCAACGTCAACAAGAATACCTTCGGCAAATTGTTCTCCCGGGTGGTCGACGGCTACGTGTATGCGGAGCCGTTGTACGTCGAGAGCGTAGAGATTCCGAATCTCGGCGCGCGGGAGGTCGTGTATGTGGCGACCGAGCATGACAGCGTTTACGCCTTCGATGCGACCGGAGCCAGATCGCGTCCGCTGTGGAAGGTGAGCTTCATCAACCCGAGAAAGAACATCACCACGGTGCCATGGCGCAAGGTCGGAACCGAGGACCTGGTTCCGGAAATCGGCATCACCGGTACTCCAGTGATCGATCCAGCTTCCAATACATTATACGTATCGGCTGCGACCCTCGAAAAAAAAATCTACTTTCATCGGTTGCACGCGCTCGATCTTTCGACCGGCAAGGAGAAGTTCGGGGGTCCCGTTGTAATTAGCGCATCGATGCCAGGCACCGGCGATGGCAGCGACGCAAACGGAAACATCAACTTCATTCCTCTCATCGCCAACCAACGTAGCGGCCTGGCGCTGGCCGACGGCGTCGTCTACATCTCATTCGCGTCACATGGCGATAACGGCCAGTACCACGGCTGGATACTTGGTTATGACGCCACGACGCTCCAACAGATGAATGTTTTCAATCCGACCCCAAATGGCTTCCAGGGCGGCATTTGGATGGCCGGGGGCGCCCCGGTGATAAACGATCAGGGCGATTTCTTCGTCGCGACCGGAAACGGAACTTTCGATGCCAATGTCGATGGCGGTACCGACTACGGCGACAGCCTGGTCAAGCTGGGACCGACCGACAGTTCTAACTTTGGCGTCGTTGACTACTTCACCCCTTATGATCAGGAAACCCTCGACGGTCTCGATATTGACTACGGCGCCAGCGGAGTCATCGCGCTGCCCGACCAGACAGTCGGTCCGCCGCATCTTCTGTTCAGCGGCAGCAAGGAGGGGACACTTTATTTATTGGATGCCGATAGCCCGGGCCACTTCCATGCGGGTGACGATAGCCAGATCGTCCAATCAATCGCCGGTGAAACCATGGGCGAGTGGTCCACGCCGGCATATTTCAACGGGACGATCTATGTTGACGGAGAGTCCGACGACCTCAAGGCCTTCAGCTTGACGAATGGACAACTCTCCACCTCGCCGGTCAGCATGTCGAGCAGTTTTTTCGGCTATCCCGGCACGACACCGGTAGTTTCTGCCAACGGCAGCCAGGACGGCATAGTCTGGGCAATCGCCAACGCAGGCGCAGCGATCCTGCATGCCTACGATGCGACCGATCTGAGCCGGGAGATCTACAACAGCCAGGAAAATAGAGCTCGCGACAGGACCACCGGATTCATCAAATTCTCCGTCCCCACGGTGGCAAATGGGCGTGTGTTCGTGGGCTCAGAAAAGCGACTTACCGCGTTCGGGCTGCTCCCACCGAAGAAATAGGCGCGCCGATTACTAATCTTCCGCTCCCGCATGCGGCGCGTTTTGCATCACCGCCTGAACGATCTCGCCCTCGCGCGCTGATTGACCGACGTTGACGGCTACCACATCGCTGTCACTGATGCCGCTGGTAATTTCCACATTGATGCCGTTGTCGTAGCCGAGGGTGACCTCAGCCAGATGCATCCGCCCATCGCGAATTACTGGGACCAGAACCTTCCCACCGTGAAAAATTAGCGCGTCGTCCGGAACCATTGGAACCGAGGATGGCGTCGCGACCGCGAGAGCTACGATCGCATACATCCCAGGCAGCAGCGCGGTGTCACGATTTTCGAGGTCCACCTCCACTCGCATCGTGCGACTTCCCGCGTCGAGCGCGGTAGAACGGCGCGTAACGGTACCCGGAAACGGCCGCCCCGGATACTCGCCTACCGTGACGGTAACTTTATCGCCATCCTTGATGAAGGGCGCGGCGCTTTGTGGCACGTCGGCGTAAATTCGCAGCGGCGTCAAGGTCGCCATCGTCAAAATTGGCGCGCCGCTCCCAGTAGTGCTGACGGTTGCCTGCGGTATCATCGCGCCAGGATCGACATTGCGCGCAGTGACGATGCCATCGAATGGAGCTTTGACAATCTCATATGTTTGCATCGCGATGAGCTGGTTCAGCGCCTCAACTGCTTCGACCATCGCAGCATGAGAATCATCCGCGGTCTGCTCTGCAACGACGCCGGTTCTCAGCAACATCTGATTGCGATCATCGGTGATCTTCTGCAACTCGTAGGTCGCGCGCGCGTTCTCGACTTGATGATCGAGTTCGGGAGAGTCGAGCACCGCGAGCACCTGGCCCTCCCTGACGCGATCGCCCTTATCCACCTTGATCGTCTTCAGATAACCGGCGACTTTTGCGTAGACCGGCGTTTCAACGAAACCGTGGATGCTCGCGGGAATCTTGAGCTGTCGCGACTTGGGGCTGTGAATCACTTTCGTCACCAGAACACGCTGCCCCTGCTCGTATTCGCGTTCCAGCTCGGAGCTCTGACGCCCGATCCAAAGATCCCGGGCAAGCACCAATCCGGCGGTCAAGCCCACCACCAAAACCACCGCGCCAATCCATCCGACGACAAAAATTTTCCCAGTCGCGGGAGGCGTATAATTTTTCGGATCTTCTTCAGCCATCGGCTCTGCGATTTTTCATGCGCCCGGAAGCGTGATCGCGTCTATCTCAGCGTCGCGCTCATGTTTGCCTTTGATACTTCCACCGAACATCGAGTACACCGCCGGCACCACCAGCAGCGTCATCGCGGTTGCGGCGAGCAAGCCGCCGATGACTGCGCGTCCGAGCGGCGCGTTCTGCTCCGATCCTTCCCCGATCGCCAGCGCCATCGGCAACATTCCGAGGATCATTGCGAGCGCGGTCATCAGCACCGGCCGGAGCCGGATGGTCGCCGCCTCGATTGCCGCCGCCGCCGGGGTATAGCCATCCTCACGCAGTTCGTTGGCGAATGTTATCACGAGATTGCCGTTGGCGACGCCGACGCCGACCGCCATGATCGCCCCCATCATCGATTCCACGTTGATGGTCGTGCCCGTCAGAACCAGCATCCACAGCACGCCCGCGAGCGCACCGGGGACCGCCAGCATAATGATGAACGGCTCCAGCCACGACTGGTAGCTGGAAACCATCAGCAGGTAGACGAGGATGATCGCGAGCACGAGGCCGAGCTCGAGCGCGCCGAAGGATTCCCGCATTGCCTGGCTTTGACCTCGAATGACAACCTCGGTGCCTTTGGGCAATTGCCCAAGCGAGTCGATTGCCTGTTGTACGTCGCTTGACGACGCGCCCAGATCGCGGCCGCTCACACCCGCGTTCACGTCGATGACGCGTTGCACGGTGTAATGATCGAGCGCCGCCGGCTCGACAGTTTGACTGACAGTGGCAACGTTGCCGAGGAATTGCGGCGGGCGCTTGGCTCCATCGACTGAAGCAGGCGTAAGCGGTGTATTCACCAGCTCGCCGACGGAGTCGACGATATGTTGCGGGACCTGAACGTTGACGTTGTAGTTCACGCCATTTTTCGGGTCGAGCCAAAAATTCGGCGACAGCAGAAAGCTCGAACTGAGCGAGATTAAGAGATCGCTCGCAACCGCGGACTCATCCACCCCGAGTTCCAGCGCTTTGGAGCGATCAACGTTTACCCGCAGGGTCGGATAGTCGAGACGTTGCGCGATGCGAATGTCCGTGAGCCCGGGAATCCGATGCATCTCGGCATCGAGTTTCGACGCGACCTCGTAGTCCGAATTGATATCGTTGCCAATGACCTGCACGTCGATCGCTGCCGGCAGGCCAAAATTGAGCACCTGGCTGACGATATCGGCCGCCTGGAAGTAGCCCTCGACATCGGGAAAGTCGTGCTTCAGAAGCGCGCGGATTTTCTCGGTATAGCCCTCAGTCGGGCGATGGCCGGGCTTAAGCTGGATCAGCACATCGGCGTCTTGCGGGCCGATACTATCAGTCTGATAAAACGCCAGATTGAAGTATTGCGGCAATCCGATGGTATCGCTGATATCGCCGAGATCCTCGCGCGGAATAACTTTGCGGATGGCGCGTTCGATGTTGTCGATGATTCGTTCGGTTTCTTCGATGCGAGTGCCGGTCGCGGCGCGAACGTGAAGTTTCATCATCCCGGCGTCGATGGTGGGAAAGAAATCCTGCCCTGCGACGGGAATCAGTACCAGGCTCACCAATATAATAATAGAGACGCAACTGAGACATAATTTGCGGCGCGCGATGAACTTCGCGAGGACGCTCCGATAACGCTCCTTGAAACCGTCGAAGCGTGCATCGAAGCCGGTCACAAACCGGTTCCACCACCCACTACCGCCGCCGACGTTTTCTTCGTGGCTATCCGAGAGCAGATAGCGCGCCATGCTCGGAACCAGCGTGCGCGACAGCAAATACGAGGTGAGCATCGAATACACGACCGCGAAAGCGAGCGGCGTGAAGAGATATTTCGCTACGCCGCCGAGCAGGAACACCGGAAAGAATACGATGCAGATCGCGAGCGTGCCGACGAACGCCGGCGTGGCGATTTGACTGGCGCCATCGAGAATCGCCACCAGCAATGGTTTTCCCATCGCATGGTTGCGGTGGATATTTTCGATTTCCACCGTCGCATCGTCGACCAGCATTCCGATCGCGAGGGCGAGTCCACCCAGCGTCATGATGTTGATCGTCTGTCCGGAAAGTTTGAGCCCGATGATCGCGGTCAGGATCGACAACGGAATCGAAATGATCACGATAATCATGCTGCGCGGCGAGCCAACGAATACCAGCACCATGATCGCAACCAGGGTTGCCGCGATCACTGCCTCGCGCACGACCTCCCACAGCGCGTTGCGCACGAACTGCGATTGATCAAATGCAATCGACATGTTCATGCCGGCGGGCGCCGTGGCCATAATCGAGGGGATCCGTTTCTTGACGTTGCTCACCACCGCCATCGTCGAGGCTGCGGCGTGCTTGATGATCGCGAGGTAGGTGCCGCGCTTTCCATTAACGCGCACTACGTTCGTTTGCACGGTATGCGAATCGTGTACCGGCGCCACGTCGCCGAGGAAGACTGGCGTTTGCCCCACGACCTTAACCGGCAGCTGATTGAATTCCTTGATGTGGTCAGGACTACCGTTGAGCTCGACGTAATACTCGCGATCACCGATCTTCACACTTCCCGCGGGCAGGATGACGTTGGTCAGATTGAGCGCATTGCTGATGTCGCTGGCGGAGAGCGAGTTCGCGTAAAGCGCCGCCGGATCTATATTCACCATGATCGCGCGGCTGCGTCCGCCGTAGGGCGCGGGCGACGAGAGACCTTCAATCGTGAACAGCTTGGGACGGATGAAATTCAGTCCGTAGTCGAACAACGCCTGTTCAGAAAGAGTTTCGCTCGAAATGTTGAGCTGGGCGACCGGAACGTTGGCGGCGTTGAAATCAACCACGTTGGGCGCTTGGATGCCTGGCGGCATGATCTTGATGATGCCCTGCGTGACTGAGGTCATCTGCGCGATTCCGCCCGCGGTGGTCTCGCCCGCATGAAAGTAGATCTTCATCAGACCGACGCCCTGGATCGATCGGGACTCGATATGCTCGATACCATTGACGGTGGTGGAAAACGCGCGCTCGGTAATGAAGACAACGCGCCGCTCCATATCGATGGCCGGCAGTCCGGGGTAGTTCCAAATGACCATGACGACCGGCAGATCAATCGCCGGAAAAATGTCGATGTTCATCATGCTGAACGAGAGCGCACCAAGAACCAGCATCAGCGCCGCCATGACTGCGACGGAAAGCGGTCGGCGCAACGCGAATCGTACTATCCACATAAGCGGGCGTTCTCAGTTGCCTGCGAAAAAGCGAACCTCGGGCGTATCGTCTTGGGACGGATTGGAAGGAGAATAAGGCAGCGATCCAAAACAGGCAAGGCGGACTATTTCTTAGGACGCGAGCCTCTCTTCGCACGGCCCGAAGCAATTTTCGCACTCGGTCGATGGAGCATCGCAACCAGCCGGGAGAGGGTCGTGCGCATCTGGCCGCGTTGCACGATCGCATCCAGCATCCCGTGCGCGAGGAGGAATTCCGCGCGCTGAAAATCAGCGGGAAGATCTTCGCCAGTGGTCTGCTTGGTCACCCGTCGTCCCGCGAAGCCGATCAGCGCGCCCGGCTCGGAAAGGTTGAGGTCACCCAGCATCGCGAACGAGGCCGCGACGCCGCCGGTAGTCGGATCGCATAGCACCGAGATGTAGGGCAGCCGTGCATCGCGCAAGCGTGCGATCGTCGAAGAGACTTTCGCCATCTGCATCAGCGAGAGCGCGCCTTCCTGCATTCGCGCACCGCCCGATGCCGCGAACAGCACGACGGGTAATCCCCGTTCGAGCGCGTGTTCGAACAGCCTCGCGAGTTTTTCTCCCACGACGACGCCCATGCTGCCGCCCATGAATTCGAAATCCATGATGGCGAGTGCAACCGGATGCTCTTCGATACTCGCGGTGCCGACCACTACCGCATCGTTGCGGCCGCTCGATTTCCGCGCGGCGTTGAGACGGCTGGGATAGGGTTTGCTATCGACAAATTCGAGCGGGTCACCGATTGCGATGTCCGCGAAGAGTTCACGCCAGCTTCCGCGATCGGCGGTGATCGAGAGGCGCTGACTCAGGGTGAGTCGGAAATGATGACCACACTTGCCGCATACGTTGAGGTTGCGCTCGACTTCCTTGCGAAAGGCGATCTCTTTGCAGCTCGGGCACTTGACCCAGATATCTTCGCTTACGGCCGCGGTCTCGGCCGGCTTTTCGATTATGCGCTCACGCATTGGTAGACTCATCTCGCGCTTGCGAACTGCGCGCGCTCTTCATCGCACTCTTCATCGATCCAACCAGTTCGGCGACCCTGCTCACGAGATCGGGCGAATCGGCGTTGGCCTCCACCAACAGCGAAAGCGCGCTGCCAACCACCACCGCATCGGAGAAGCGCGCGACTTGCGCGGCTTGTGCCGGTGTAGAAATTCCGAAGCCTACGCCGATCGGCAAATCGGTTACGCCACGAAGATTGTTCACATGCTCCTCGATGTCCGACGCCAGCGCGGTGCGCGCGCCGGTAACGCCAGTCACCGAGACATAATAAATGAAGCCGCTCGCGGAGCGCACTACAGTGCGTGCGCGATCGATGGGTGTTGTGGGCGCGAGCAGGTAGATGAGATCGAGGCCATTCGCATGCGCGGGCCTCTTCAACTCGCCGGCTTCGTCGGGCGGAAGATCGACCACCAGCAGAGCATCGATTCCGGCACGTGCGGCATCGGAGCAAAGTCGCTCGCATCCGTAGTGGAAAATCGGATTGAAGTAGCCGAACAAAATGATCGGAATTTCGATCTCCTTGCGCAGCTCGCTGACCATCGAGAGAATTGCAGCGAGCGAGGCGCCGGACTTGAGGCCGCGCTGTGCCGCGCGTTGATTGGCGGGTCCGTCGGCCATCGGATCGGAAAACGGCACGCCCAACTCGATGATATCCGCGCCGCGCGCTTCGAACTCGCGCACCAGCGCCGCCGTGGCATCGAGATTCGGATCTCCGGCGACGACGTATGGAATCAGCGCGCTTTCGTTTCGCGCACGCAATTCTTTGAATTTGGCGGCGATCCTATGTTTCATCGCGGACATCTCAAACCCTCGCTCCCAGGGCGCCCACAATCGTATGCATATCCTTGTCGCCGCGCCCCGACAGATTGATGATCATCACCTGGTCCTTGCGCATCGTCGGCGCTAGCTTCGCGGCATACGCTACCGCATGTGAACTTTCCAGCGCCGGAATGATTCCCTCGGTCTCGGAAAGTAATTTCAGTCCGTCAAGCGCTTCCGCATCAGTCACTGCGACGTATGATGCGCGACCGCTCTGATTCAGATACGCGAGTTCTGGTCCGACGCCCGGATAATCAAGGCCCGCCGCGATCGAGTGCGTCTCGCGAACCTGCCCAAGCTCATCCTGCAGCAGGTAGGTTTTGTTGCCATGTAGTACGCCCACACTGCCGGCGTTGATGGTCGCCGCATGTGAGGAAGTATTGAGCCCGAGACCGGCCGCCTCGACGCCAACCATCTCGACTCCGGCGTCCTTGATGAACGGATAGAAAAGCCCGATCGCATTGGAGCCGCCGTTGACGCATGCGACCAGCACGTCGGGGAGGCGTTTTTCCTTTTGCATGATTTGCTTGCGCGCCTCGCGACCGATCACCGACTGGAAGTCGCGCACGATCATCGGATATGGATGCGGTCCGGCGGCGGTTCCAATCAGGTAGTAGGTGTTGCGCACGGTCGCGATCCAATCGCGCAGCGCCTCATTGAGCGCATCCTTGAGACTCTTGCTGCCCGCATCGACGGCGGTGACTTTGGTGCCGAGCAGCTTCATACGGAATACGTTGAGCGCCTGGCGTTCGACGTCGACGGAGCCCATGAAGACTTCGCACTCGCGCTGAAACAGCGCCGCCATCGTCGCCGCCGCAACACCATGCTGACCCGCGCCGGTTTCCGCCGTAATGCGCGTCTTGCCCATCCTCACCGCGAGGAGTGCCTGGCCCAGCGCGTTGTTCACCTTATGCGCGCCGGTATGACAGAGGTCCTCGCGCTTGAGATAAATCTTCGCGCCGCTTAGGCGCGCCGTAAGATTCGCCGCATGATAGAGCGGCGTCGGACGTCCGACGAACTCGCGCGAGCGCTCTTCCAGTTCGCGCTTGAAGGCGGGATCGCGGCGCGCCTCTTTGTAGGCTTTTTCCAGTTCGGCCAGCGCCGGCATCAGCGTCTCGGCGACATACTTGCCGCCGAATTCGCCGAAGTGGCCGTGGCTATCGGGCAGACTTGGCATTGCGAATGAATCTCCTGAGTTTGTCATGGTCTTTTATGCCCGGCGCTGATTCGACACCGCTCGCGACATCAACCGCATACGGGGAGAGTTCAGCGGCTTCATGCACGTTGTCGGGATTCAAACCGCCCGAGATAAACGCGCGGGTCAAGTCGAGACCGCGAAGATCGGAGAGCGGACGTTTTGCGCCGGTCCCTCCATAGAATCCCGGATGAAAGGTATCGAGCAGTGTATATCTAGATGTTGCCGACGCGGCGGGTTGAAATTTCTCGCCGGGTTTCAGCCGCAACGCGCGAATCACCGGCACCGGCCATCCCTCGAGAAATGACTCGGGCTCGTCGCCGTGAAACTGCAGCAGGTCGAGCCGCATCTGCTCGAGACAATCCATGATGAATTCGCGCGCCGCGTTCACAAACACGCCGACCACCTCGTGCGCCTCGGGAATCACCTCGCGAATTTCACGCGCGCGCTCCATCGAAACCGAGCGCGGGCTGCGCGCATAAAAGTTGATCCCGATCATATCGGCGCCGAAATCGATTGCGGCCAGCGCATCTTCGACGCGAGTAATCCCGCAAATTTTGACCTTGACGTTCATCGTACGGCGGTTTCTTCCAGCGCCTTGATAAGTTCCGGAAGCTTGCCGGCCGGATTGCCGTCGCGCAGCAGGCTCTCGCCAATCAGAAATGCGCGCGCGCCCGCAGCATCGAGACGCCGGATATCCTCAGGCCTGCTAATCCCACTTTCCGCAACGATCAGCGCCTCGCCGCGATAGTCGGCGAGCAGATTCTCGGTCACCGCCAGGTCGGTCACAAAGGTGTGCAGGTCGCGATTGTTGATGCCGATGAGTTCCGCGCCGATCCGGCTTGCGAGCGCGAACTCGTCGGGATTGTGAACCTCGATGAGCGCAGCCATTTTGACTTCGCGTGCCAGGGCCGCCAGCGATAGCAGTTCGCCCTCCTTCAACATCGCAACGATAAGAAGGATGCAGTCCGCGCCCGCCGCGCGCGCCTCGTAAATTTGGTACGGATGAAAAATGAAGTCCTTGCGCAGCAGCGGTAGTTCAACCGCATCGCGCACCGCGCGCAAATCCTCGAGGGTGCCCTTGAAGTGGCGATCGGTGAGCACCGAAATCGCCGCAGCGCCGCATGCCTGGTACTCGCTCGCCACCGCCTTGGGATTCAGATTAGGCAGGATGTCGCCCTTGCTCGGAGAGGCGCGTTTGATTTCCGCGATGATGGCGGGACGCCGCGCGCGGAGCGCCACGATGAAATCGCGCGGTGGGACCGCTTCTTTTGCGCGCGCGACGATCGCGACGTCGCTGACGAGCTTGCGTTGCTCCCTAAGTTCCTCGCGCTTGGCGGCGAATATTTTGTCGAGTATCGAACTCATTTGGCCTTCGGTTTTCTTCCTGCTTCGGTGCCACCATTGGTGATGCGACGCATTTCGCCGATCACTTCCAGCGCGGATTCAGATTCGATAATTTCGCGCGCTCTCGCGACGCCATCGGCGAGCGAGGTGGCTTTGCCGCCGACATAAATCGCGGCGCCACCATTGAGCGCGAGGATATCCTGCGCCGGACCCTCCTCATCTCCCACCAGGGCGGCGCGCAACAGCTTAGCGGAATGGTCGGCGTCGTCGGCGCGAAGGCCGCTGCGCCCGGAACGCTCGATACCGAATTGCTCCGGCACGATCGTGTATTCCGAAATCGAGTCGCCGCGGATTTCGGCTACCTTGGTCTCCGCGCTGACTGAAATCTCGTCGAGGCCGTCGAGCCCGTGCACCACCATCGCGTGCTCGGTTCCGAGGACGGCAACTGCGCGCACAACTTCCTCGAACAACTGCGCCTCCGCCACGCCGGTAACCTGACGCGAGGGCGCGGCGGGATTCACCAACGGGCCCATCAGGTTGAACAGCGTGCGGGTCTTGAGGGCGCGCCGCAGCGCTGCGAGGCGCGCCATCGCGGGATGATATGCGGGCGCGAAAACGAAGCAGCATCCGGCGGTGCGTAAACATTTCCGCAGGACCCCCGGGTCGCAATCGATCTTGATGCCAAATTTCTCGAGGACGTCAGCGCCGCCAACCTTCCCACTTATCGCGCGATTGCCATGTTTCGCGACCGGAACTCCGGCCGCCGCCGCGATCAAAGCCGCGCCGGTCGAAATGTTGAAGGTGCCCGCGTTGTCGCCACCGGTGCCGCAAGTGTCGAGGAGATCATCGAAGCCAAGCTTGAGCGCACGCGCGCGACGGCGCATCGCTCTCGCGCATCCAGCGATCTCGTCGCCGGTTTCACCCTTCACCTTGAGCGCGATAAGAAACGCCGCGGCCAAGATTTCCGAAACCTCGCCGTCAAGCACATCGCCAAAAGCCCGTTCGGCATCTTCGGCCGAAAGCGCGTGACGCGCGAGGACCGTCTCGTATGCGGATGCAAAATCGCTCACGCGGCCGCCCGCTTCATGAAGTTATGCAGCAGGTGTTTGCCTTCCGGGGTGCCGATCGATTCGGGATGAAACTGCACTCCCTCCACAAAGAGCTTCTTGTGTCGCAGGCCCATCACCTCACCCTCCGCGGTGCGCGCGCTGATTTCGAGACATTCGGGAATCGAGTTCGCATCCACTATCAACGAATGATAGCGCATCGCGTCGAAGGGATTCGGCATGCCCTCGAAGATGGAACGGCCATCGTGAATCACCGGCGAGGTCTTCCCATGCATCAAGCGTGGCGCGCGATCGACGCGGCCTCCGAACGCCTCGCCCATGCATTGCTCGCCGAGGCACACGCCGAGAATCGGCACCTCGCCCGCGAGCTCCTTGAAAATCGAGAGCGAGATTCCCGCTTCTTTGGGTGTGCAGGGGCCCGGTGAAACCACGATCGCGTCGGGATGAAGCGCGCGCACGCCCGCGATGTCGATGACATCGTTACGCTTCACGGTCACGTCGGCACCGAGCTCACCGAGATATTGCACGAGGTTGTAAGTGAACGAATCGTAATTGTCGATCATCAAAATCTTCACGATCTCACCTGACCACCGCTGAGGCGGCCGTCTCGAATTCGCGAGCCGCGTTAAGCGCGCGAATCATCGCACGCGCCTTGTTCACGGATTCATCGAACTCGGCGCCCGGATCGGAATCGGCGACCACACCGCCGCCGGCCTGCACATAGACGCGATTGTTCTTGATGAGCAGCGTGCGCAGTGCAATCGCGGTGTCGGTATTGCCGGTGAAGCTGAAGTACCCCACCGCGCCGGCATACACGCCGCGGCGGACCGACTCGAGCTCATCGATAATTTCCATCGCGCGGATTTTCGGCGCGCCCGATACCGTGCCCTGCGGA
The DNA here is from genome assembly GCA_963761255.1 of uncultured delta proteobacterium. Lineage (GTDB taxonomy): Bacteria > Desulfobacterota > Binatia > Binatales > Binataceae > DATGKG01. The sequence continues at coordinate 309,389 of CAVXGH010000002.1, read as the reverse complement.
AACGTCGCGGCGAACGCATCGAAAGCGTCGCATTCGGCGCGCAGCTGACCGGTGATATTCGAAACGATGTGCATCACGCTGTAGTAGCGCTCGACCACCATCAGCTCGGTGACTTTAACTGAACCGATTGCCGCGACTCTGCCGACGTCGTTGCGTCCGAGGTTGACCAGCATGATGTGTTCGGCGCGCTCCTTCGGATCGGCGAGCAACTCTTTCTCAAGAGCGCGGTCTTCGGATTCGGTCTTGCCGCGCGGGCGCGTTCCCGCGATCGGACGCAAGGTGATCTCGCTGCCCTCGACCCGCACCATCACCTCGGGCGACGCGCCGACGATCGTGTGATCGCCGAGGCGCAGATAAAACATGTAGGGCGAAGGATTTATGGTGCGCAGGCTGCGGTAGATGTTGAAGGGATGAACTTCGAGCGGCGCTTCGAAGCGCTGCGAGGGAACCACCTGGATGATGTCGCCCGCGGTGATGTACTCCTTGGCGCGCGACGCCATCGTCATGTAGGCCTCGCGATTGATGTTCGAGGTGACGGCGACGGGAGCATCGAAGGCGATCGCGCTTCCCTCCAGCCGGGGGGGAATGACCGGGCCGGCCAGACGATCGATCAACTCATCGATCTTTCGCTGCGCGTGCTCATAACCCTCGCGCGGAGAAGCGAAGTCATTCACCATGACATTGACGATCAGCGTCAGCGATTGGCGCACGTTATCAAACATGATGACGGAATCGGTGAACATCATGTAGAGGTCCGGCGTGCCGAGGTCGTCGTGCGCACGCGCCGGGATGCGCGGCTCGAAGCATCGCACGATGTCGTAGGCGAGAAAGCCGACCGCGCCGCCGAAGAAGCGTGGCAACCCAGGAATCTCCGGAGCCTTGAAGCGCTGCACTTCCTTGCGCAGTTCCTCGAAGGCGCTGGGAGTAATGCGCGATTCAGTTGCGCGGCCGGGCCGGATGATGTCGGTGCGATCTCCTCGCGCGCGGATGACCATCGACGGTTCGGTCCCGAGAAAGGTATAGCGCCCCCATTTCTCGCCGCCGCGAACGCTTTCCAGCAGAAACGAGTAGTCTCCGCGCGCGACCTTCAGAAACGCCGATACGGGCGTCTCGAGGTCAGCGGCGATCTCGCGGCTGACGGGAATCAGGTTGAACCCGTCGCGCGCGAGTTGCTCGAATTGTTGCAAGTCCGGCAACAGCGTCATTTTGTTTTCTCCCATCTCCTGCCGCGGATCCCACGCCCCTCGCCATCAAATGAAAAGGGCCGCAGGTTTTCGCCCGCGGCCCTTTGGATCAACTGGTTTTGCGATGGACTACAAAACCGGCGCGCAGGCGAATGCCTTGGTGGACCACCACCAGTTCGCCCAAACGCTGCCGTTTACGTATTCCATTACCGTCATTAAGTATGGATCAGTTCGCGTCGCTGTCAACTATCGCATCGCTAGGGAGCGTATGTGTCCTTGTATTTCGCGCGAAGTTCCTGCTCAGCGGCGCTTGCCTCATCCTGACTTTGATAAGGTCCCACGCGCACCCGCCACCAGGTCTGGCCGTCGATATCGGTAGGTACCATGAAGGCGCGATATCCAAGTTTTTGCAGGCGCGCAGTCATCTGCTCCGCATTAGAGCGATCCATCGCGGCATCGATTTGGATGTTGAACGGCTTATGATGACCACCCGATGAATCGGTCGCCGAGGCATACTTCGCGGGAGGATTCGGCGCCACCGGCTTCGTGGCGAGTGCATCAGGGTTTGAGATTTTCGACGCGGCCGCGGCCTCATTGGCGGCTGTGCGTGATGAAGGCGACGCGACCGGACCCGCATTCTTATCCATCGCGAGAGAAGGCGGCCCGGTAGGTTTAGTCTTTTTCGTCACCGCATTGGACGCTGCCTTCATCGCGGCGGTCTGCTCCGGCGCGGCAACGGGAGCCTTCGCCACTTCGGGCGCGGGCGGCGGATTCGGCAGCGGATAAACACTCGCGGCCTGCGGAGCTTCGGGCGCGGTACTGCGCGCGATGTCGTATCCGGCATAGATTCCGAACGCGAATACGATCACCGAAAGTCCCAGAAGACCAAGCGCGATTAAAATCCAGCCCCCGGTTCTGATCTCAAAACGCATAGCTTTACATGCGCTCCGGAGCGGAGACACCCAGCAATTCGAGCCCTGATGCGAGTCCGGTCCTGAGCAGATTCGCAAGATAGAGCCGGGAAAGACTCAGCTCGCGCTCCGGGCCGATTATACGATTGTGGGGCTGGTTATAGTAGCGATGGAACTCGCCCGCCAGTTCGAGAAGGTAGAAGGGCATACGATGAGGCTCGAGGGCCTGCGCAGCAGCAGTAGCCACTTCAGGAAATTCTAGCACACGTTTCGCCAAATCGAGTTCCTCGGTGGAGAGCAGGTCGAGGTCGATTTTCGAGGTGTCATCGGGAATCGTCAGCCCGGCCCTTTCGGCCTCGCGAAAGACGCTGGCGAGCCGCGCATGCGCGTATTGGACATAAAAGACCGGATTTTCGGGGGCCTGCTTTTGCGCCAAATCGAGATCGAAATCCAGGTGGCTATTATGTTTGCGGAACAGGAAAAAGAACCGGACGACGTCGGTGCCGACTTCTTCGATGAGTTCGTCCAGGGTTACGTAGGTCGCCTTGCGCGTCGACATCTTCACCTTTTCGCCGGCCCGCGTCAGCGTCACGAACTGGTAGATAATGGCTTTGATTCGCGATGTCTCGTGACCTAGCGCCTTGACCGCCGCGATCACGTCCTCGTGTTCCGCGATGTGATCCGCGCCGAAGACATCGACGATCAAATCGAAGCCGCGCTCCAGCTTCTCGATGTGATACGCGATGTCGGGGGTGCGATAGATCGGATCCGCTTCGTCGCCGGAGCGCACCAGTACCCGATCCTTCGGCAGTCCGAGGGGCTCGGCCCGCAGCCACAACGCGCCGTCTTTCTGCGTGACGAGGCCGCGATCTTCGAGCCCGTGAATGACCCCGTTGACGCGACCGTCGCGCACCAGATCCAGTTCGTTCTTGAAGGTATCGAACCGGATGCTGAGGGTTTTGCAAGTCGCGAGGATCTCTTGAAAGATCGCCTTGACCGCCGCGGCACGGAAGACCTCGCGATCCTCGGTATCGGCGAGGCCATCGCCCCGCTCTTTCCGCATTTCACGCGCGATCTCTTTAATGTACTCGCCCTGGTAGCCATCCTCTGGCATCGTGGCTTCGCGCCCGAGTTCCTGCAGATAGCGCACGCGGACCGACTCGCCCAGCAGCCGCATCTGACGGCCACCATCGTTGAAGTAGTACTCGCGATTGACCGTGAATCCCGCGGCCTCATAGAGCCTCGCGATGGTGTCGCCCAACACCGCGTTGCGCCCGTGGCCGACCGTGAGCGGCCCGGTAGGATTGGCCGACAGGAACTCGACCTGCACCGTATCGTTGCCGCCTTCGCGAAGGGTCCATTTCCGCGGCCGAAAATAATTGGTGCCTTCTGCGATGGCGTGGCGCATCTCACGATGCCAATAGCTCGACGCCATCCTAAAATTGATAAATCCGGGCCCCGCGACGGCTACTTCTTTGACCTCACCCGGCAGCTCGAGGTGCTCGCGAATAATTTCCCCAATCGCGCGCGGAGGCTTGCCTTCGGCCTTCGCGAGCGCGAGCGCGACATTCGAGGCGATATCGCCGTGCGAGGGATCCTTGGGCGATTCGGTACCGACCGCCACGCCGGAAGATTTCAGCTTTCCAGCCGCGTGCGCCTTTTCGATTGCCGCGGAAATAATCGGGACGATGAGGTCTTTCATCAGATGAGGCATCCATGGTGCCAGATAGCGGCGGCGCTGTTAAGGCGGTCCCTTGACGCATCGCGCGCGGCGATGCGAGCGTTGCCTCCTAACGAGGTGCAACATGGAACTCGATTTGGCAGGTAAAGTCGCCATCGTCACCGGTGGAAGCAAGGGCATCGGGCGAGCCGCGGCATTGGGCTTTATCAAAGAAGGCGCATCGGTGGTGGTATGCGCGCGCGGGCGCGAGGCCCTCGAGGAAACGGTTGCAGCGGTCGGCGCCTCGGGGCGCGAGCGCGTTGCGGCGGTCGCCGCGGACCTTACCGATCCCGCGGCAATTCAAAACGTGATCGACCGCACTATCAAGGAATTTGGACGCATCGATATCCTCGTGAATAACGCAGGCAGCGCGCGGCCGGGCGATTTTCAGAAAATCTCCGATGACGACTGGAAGCTCGACTTCGAGCTCAAGTTCTTCGGCTACGTGCGGATGGCGCGCGCGGCGCTGGCGCGGATGGCCGAGCACAGGAGCGGCGTCGTCGTCAATGTCATCGGGACTGGAGGCCTCGTTCCCTCCGCAGGATACATGGTGGGCGGCGCTGCGAATGCCGCGCTCAACCACTTCACCAAAAGCCTCGCCGGCGAAGGCGCCAAGCATGGAGTGCGCGTGGTCGGCATCAATCCCGGACCGATCCTCACCGAACGGCTAGAGTTGTTTCTCAAGCAACGCGCCCGCGAGGCTGGAGGAACTCAGGGACCGGAGGAAATCATGCGACGGATGACGCCGCTGGGCCGGCCCGGCAAGGCCGAAGAAGTGGCCGACCTGATTTTGTTCCTCGCGTCGGCGCGTGCTGCATTCATCCATGGCGCGAACATCACCATCGACGGCGGCGCGAATCCCGGGCTCATAGGGTGAACGCTCAGCAACCGGAGACATGGAAAGATGCTAGTACCCGGAAGCAATCACTGTTGTCAATCAAGTACCCGGCTAGTGGGCGGAAGCAGCAAGAAAGTGGCATCTGCGTCAATTAGCTACATTCAGTCCATAATATTCTGACTTTTCGGAGCATACTCGCTCCCCTATCCGGAGTTTTCGGAGAGCGAACGGCCGGTTTTCGGCGTTGCGCTCCAAAAAAGCTTTGATTTTGCTGAGAGATTTTAAACTCGGGCTAGGTCGCCCTTTTTGTCCCCGGGGACGTATTGTGGGAGCATTAATGCGAATTGACGGCCGTAGTGGGGGCAAAAATCTGACTTGGGTCGGGGTGCTTACTTGGGAGGGGTCAGCCACAAAGACGTGCGAGCTAGGGCGGGACATCCCTGCCAACCAGACCATCCTCGTGACTCCTTCTATGCAAAGTGGCCGCGTAACCCGGGTGGTTAATCGCGGTTAGGCGTTGCCCCAAACCAAGGATGCCGGGCGTTCGACCTGGGGCGGTAGATGCGTAGATAAAACCTTCTATTTTAGTCGGGTCGGCTCGCGGTATGGCTTGCCGGGGATCTTCCAGTACGGTTCGAAGGGCGCGTCATCAACATCGATCCGCAGGTCGCCGAGACTTGGGCTTGCAGGCATGGCCAGGCGCAGAAAATGAGACTGACGGTCGAAGTCTTAGCTCGTCCGTGGCGCAGTGCTGCGCTCCTATCGAATGGGAGCCATGGCGCTAGATCGACTTGGCGTAGCCTCCATCAACATCGTAGCGGCATCCGGTGATAAACGATGCGCGCTCGGAGGCGAGGAATGCGACGACGCCCGACACCTCATCCGGTCGGCCGAATCGTTTGAGCGCTAGCGCCTGACCGGCCAGGTTCTGATAGACCTCCTCGCGCGTCGTACCCATCATGCCAATCATCGCATCGGCCATGCGTTCCCATAGCGGCGAATGGATCAGCGCCGGGCAGACGCTGTTGACCAGGATCTTGTCCGCCGCCAATTCGGACGAGATCGTTTTGGTAAAGGCCAGCATCGCCTCCTTCGCGCTGTTGTAGTCGACCAGCAGCGGTGGCGGAGTGTGTCCGCTGACGGTGGACATGTTGATGATACGGCCACCGCCTTGCCGCCGCATATGGGGCACGACGCCGCGGGTGAAGCGCACCGCGCTGTAAAGATTGACCTCCATGCAGTTGCGCCAGACGTCATCGCTACTGTTGAGATTGCTGCTTATCCAGCCATCGCCGGCATTGTTGACCAGAACATCGATACGACCTAGCTGCTTGATTGTCTCATCGATCACGCGCTGAACATCGTCCGGATGAGTCACATCGGCGGCACTGGCTACTACCCTCACGCCGTGACTCCGCAATTCAGCTGCGGTTTTCTCGAGTTCCTCTTTTCCTCGGGCGCAAATTGAAACGTGCGCGCCTTCCTTGGCAAATTCCTCGCCGATCGCCTTCCCGAGTCCTTTGCTCGCGCCAGTGACGAGCGTCACTTTTCCTTTTAGCCTCAGATCCGTTGATGGGTTCCTCCCCTGGTCGCTGTGAGAACCTGCTCTATTTTACTTGCCTAGGCCTTGGACCAACTTCCACTATCGGCCTGCCGAGCGGATCGCCTCTCCTTGGTGCCATGTTTGGTGACTGAGCCATACCTAAAAACCTCACTCATCCGCATCAGGACGCCATCGGTCACTCCAAAACTCCGATTTTGCGAGTGGTCTAGCGTCCTTAGGGAAGACCGGACACGATCTTGCGGAATTCGGCCTCGCTGAATGCGCGATGGGTTTCGCTGCGCACGTTTCCCTGCGCTTCGATCAGGAGCGCGATGCGGGCGATGGTCTCGTCATCCGGCGCCTCGGCAATGAACACCGAATCATATTCGCCCATCATGAGGTAAAAGTCCTTCACCTTCCCGCCATTGTGGCGGAACACCTTCTTGATTTTGTCAACTCGGTCGGGACTCTGCTTAACGTGCTCGATCCCCTCGTGAGTAAAATGAAAAAGCATCACATACGATGGCATTGGGTGCTTCCCTCCCTGGCGGTGTTTCACATTAATATCATTTCGCTAAGGAAAGCATATCCGCCGTTGGAGCGCAGCGGGCTAGTGGTGTCTCTCCTCGACGCCAACCTGGTGTCGGCTTCCAAATACCTGACAAGCGCTATAAGCTGTCCCGCGCGCCTATCTGCCGCAGGCAGGGCAATCTACCAACCCTCAGCGAGCAAAACTTACTGCGCAATGCCATAAAGCACTCGCAGCCAGATTGCGGTGAGGGTTTCTGCGACGATTTTGGTCTTGACCTGGGGCCGACGCCCCAGCTTTACAGCCAGGTAGCGTTCGTTCATGAGAACCAGCGCAGTTGCAACTTCCCGCGCATCCGTGACCGTTGCCACGGCGGCCTCCATTTCGGTTCGAACCTTTCGGGCGATCGCGGCGATTAGACTATCCAATATCCGCCGATAGCTAATTTCGAATATTCGGTCGCTGCCAGCGGCATCCGACAGAGCCCGCAAGAGATGGCCCTCGGACGCGTAAAGTTCGGCAAGATCCCGTATGCTTTTGCGCAAATCAGAATGTGATTCGTGCCCGGCCAACCAGCGATCGGCAATCGCTCGGTTTTGCGCTCCAAGGCGCTCCGTCAGCTTGACAATCAAATGACTACGGTCCCGAAAGTATTCATAGAACGACGGACGCGCCAGGCCGGTTCGTGCCATCAGACTGTCAACTGTCAGTTCCCAAACCGGAAGCTCTCGCAGGAAATCCTCGGCAGCCGACAGAATTTCGGCTTCCGCAGCGTCGGGCTTAGGGCGGCGTCGGCGAGTTCTTTCTGGTTCGGTGTGGGTGGTTCTTACGGCCACATTCCCCAAGCACGTTTGCTTCGGTATTCACCTACCGGAAACCGACCCGCTGTGCAACCGGGCAACACTCATGGACTGCTTCGGGGCTGGGCTTATTGGGTAACCCGGTTTTACCAATTCGACTTCACATTTAGCTCTGGCCGCAAACTGAAAACCGCGCGGCATCAGAAGCAACAAACGTGACCGGAGTAAGCGGGTATCGATCGCGTCGCGCGGCTTCAAACGAACTCCGGATAGGGCGTGCGCGAGTGCCTACCACGTTCGCGGTGATAATACTGGGCTCACTTCGTTAACGGAGCCCCGAAGAGGCAGCGTTACCGGCCCCTAATAAATGTCATTGGTCCGCGCGGACAGAATCGCGACCGGTCGTGTCACGCTTCGCTCAATCTCGCCTCGCTGGCTGAATGGACTGCCAGCTGGCGTGTCGTAGCCGCCTGATTGATCTTTCTGATCCAATCGCCAAGACTGTGTTCGGCTAGCCGATCGTAAAGACTCTTGCGCGAAATGCCAAGCATCCGGGCCGCGAGAGCCTTGTTACCACCAGTGTTTCTCAGCGTCCACACGATGTGATCGCGCTCGACATTTTTGAGCGAGCTGAAAGCGACCGGAGTTTCTCCTTCGAGCGCATCTTCCGGAATGCCGGTTTCAGGCACCACTGCTGATTCTGGCGACCCATCGGCCAGAGGAAAATCTTCCTGGCGGAGGATTTCTGAAGTGCTGAAACTCAGCGCAGCCTCGATCGCATTGCTCAACTCGCGGACATTTCCGGGCCACGAGTAGCGGGTAAGAAGGTCAACCGCGGCGGCCTCGATAGCCGTCACCTTGATCGGCCTAGCGAATTTCGCGTTAAACAGATCGATGAAATGTCGCAGCAGGAGCCAAAGGTCTTCGGTACGCTCGCGCAGGGGTACTGCCCGGATCACCCCAACCGCCAGTCGATAGTACAGGTCCTTGCGAAGTTGACCCTCGCGGACGGCCGGTTCGGGTTCACGATTGGTCGAGGCGATGATTCGCACGTCGACCGGAATTTCGCGCGTTCCACCCACGGGTCGGACGCATCGTTCCTGGATCGCGCGTAGCAGCTTGGCCTGAGTCTCGGGACTCATTTCGGTTATTTCATCGAGAAACAGAGTTCCCCCGTGTGCCGAGCGAAATAGACCGAGTTGCTCCTGACTGGCACCGCTGAACGCCCCTTTCACGTATCCGAAGAGCTCGCTCTCGATGAGATCTTTGGGCAGCGCGGCGCAATTGAGCGCGACGAAGGGCAGGTGCGGCGCCGATGCTTGATGAATCGCGCGCGCAACCAATTCCTTGCCGGTGCCGCTCTCGCCGACGATCAGTACCGTGCTCTTAGTCCTGGCTAAGGCGGTGATTTTTGCATTCATGGCCTGGACCGCCGGGCTGCTGCCGACGATCCCGTGGAACTCGGGCGGCGTATCGCCGTCGAGAGCCAACATGCCCCCACATGCTGTCATGCTCGTATGTACCCCCAACGACGGGCACAGCAAAAAAGAGGCCACCGACGGGCGGCGATCCGATTAGAAAAGGACAGGACATTTCCCTTTTGGGAAGCGGCTTTTCTTTTGGCGGTAAAGAGTTTTCCTCATGGTCGATCAATTTGGCGGGTTGCTCTCCGGAGACGTAATTGTATTGCGGTTGCCCCGTCTGTCGCCGCAAAGTGATTTCTCCACTGCTTCCACCTATTACTTCGTTTGGAAAGCACATCCCGGAAAGCCGGGGCGCTCAAACGCGTGCCGCTTGGCGTCGTTCGAGAGGCCGGCGCGATGAATTGTGGACGCATCCCGATTCCGTTTCTCGGCCCGATTATCGTGCGCGAGCCGCACGGAAAATCGAGGCAGGATTGTTAAAGTTGGGCCGCGGCCTGCCTGATTGCATTCAGAATGAAAATGAAATGGCCGGGATGGGCGACGGTTTCGAACAACGCAACCTGCTTCAGAACCTTGAGTTCGCCCTTCGTAATCGCGTGACGTCTGAGCAAGGCTTGATTTGACACGAACCGTTGCCACGATCCGTCGCTTTTTTTGGCCGAAGGCTGATCGCCATCGACTATTTGCTTTACCTCGGGGTGCGCCAGGACGAGCAGTTCCTTCCCGTTGAGTCCCAGCATTTCGCTCAGCCGATTAATCAGCGCAATCGATGGTCGGCGACGACCGTTCTCAACATACGCGACATGGCTGGCTTTGATGCCGACAGCCGCGCCAAGCTCGCGCTGACTCATTCTCGCGCCGTCACGAGCTTCCTTTACAACAGAGCCGAGCGTTCTTTTGGTCATCGTCACAACTCTCCTTCGATCCTAGTAGGCAGGCCAGACATCATCTTCGTTGGTAAACACTTCGTCGATCGTAACGACAATTTTGCGTTCGTTCAGTATTACTTCCGCGAGTAAAGGCTATACCTCGAACCTTTTCGACCTTGGTCAATTCGACAAATGCAAATGCTCCTCCTGGCAGTTGCAGGACGGCTTCCCGCGAGTCCACCAAAACGTGGTCCTGCGGTTACCAATGACATGACGCCAGCCAGAGTATCGGCAATCTACATCCCGGCAGGTTCCGTCCTGGTGGACCCAACTCTGCCCCACACTGGTCCGAGGCCGGTCGTTCGCTCGAAAGGTCTTTTTCTCGCAGTTAGGGCAGCGTTCGAAGACTCTGGTTTTAATCTTCACCAGGGTCGCCTGTCTTCTCGCTGAATCTTAGCGGCATTTCGCAGATTAGAGTTCGCGGGCATATGTCTCAGAAGACGAGCCTCCGCTCGAGCAGCCCGATCGAATATAACCAGATCGACAGAATTTTCGCCCCGCTCCCAAGGGCAGTGGCACTAACGAGCTTAACTCACCTTCTTCCTTCTCTCTGCCCAGCGCTTCTTCATCATCTCAGACAACCGCTTTCTTCCCGCGGGAGTCATACCGCCGCCGCGCTTTTTGGGGGCAGCCTGTTTAGCCGCGCCGGCCGCCTCATTCGATTTAGGAGCTGACTTTGCCTTGCGTGCCGCCCACCGTGCTTTCATTGCCGCGGCTAAGCGCCTTCTCCCCGCCGGTGTAATGCCCCCGCTGCGCCCAGGAGCGACGGCCACCGCCGCCTTACGAGGCCGCCCGCGGGGCCTGGTCAAGCCAGCTCCATCGAGCAGGGCGGCGATGGCTCTCGCGATTCTATCTTGTTCACTTCTTAGCTCCGCAACAATTCTATCGAGGTCCAATCTTGGTCTCCTTTGTAGATCGGGGATCAGCCGCTCAAACTAGCAGGAATTAAACAAGGTTTCAGCCAAGGGGCTAAAACCAGGCGAGTAGCTGCTGGCTCGCTTTGTCGCTCCAGGTAGGTGTCCCTGCTGGAATCTGTGACTGCCAACCATCGTGCCGTCCGTTAGTCATGGCGCGCATATTTTCTCTTGCAGATCGACCGGCGCCAACTGCTTAAAGTCCCCGAGATTAAATGTGTAAATGCGTTTGACTTGGCTCATCGCCGCGCAGCGCAGAAGCAAAGCGTCATAAATTTTCGCGCCGCTCCATCCGCCGTTTGTCACCGTGTTCATTGCCTCCAGATAGTCCTCTTGGCCGAGCGCTATGACCTCGAAATGCGGCAGGATGTTATCGGTAACGATGCGTGCAGCTTCAACCGGATGTATGCGTGGCTTGACTGGCAGGCGCGTGAGGGTGGCATACAGTTCCGCGATCGAATGCACCCCCATAAATCCCTTGTCCTGCCCCGCAGCGACGCGCAGCAGCGCGGGCCTGGCTTGCGCAAAGTGTGGATGGCTTTTGCTCAGAAACGGCAACCAGAACGGTCGTATCGAAGAAAATATCCACCTGACTATGCTTTCAGAATGGACTCCGCCCGCTCCTCGCGGACGTTCTCAAGGATATGCTCCCAGTTCACTCCCGGTTCCGGGCTACCCTGATGGAGCCACAAACCGTCTACCTTGACCATGGAAGGCCGTTGTTTGACCCGTTTGAGAAGCATACCGTCCGGCTGCTCAATGGCCTCAATCTCAGCTTCGGGCTTGCAGCCCAGCCGTTCTCGGAGAGATTTAGGGACGACAATCCGGCCTGCTTTGTCGATTCTTACTTTCATGTCATTAGAAATACCATCACCATTGAAGCTGGCGATATGTGTATGGCGGATAATTTTATTTTTTAGGCCCTGATCGTATGACCAAAACGACTTGCGATGCTCGTGAGCGCCGCTCTCCCAACACATGGCCAAGGCGCGATTCAGCGGGTTGATTGACCGCGCTCATGGATGGTCCGCAGACCATCACTCGCAAGCGTAAGAATCTCGTCTCGGCCGAGGGAGTGGCAGCGCAAGACCAAACGCAAGGATAGGGAGTTCTCGCCGCCTCGCCTTTGCGCGGCTCCGGCCTCCAGATCACGCGCTCCAAAGATACACCGTCCTACAGAAGAAAGATTGCCTCAGCGGATCTCAACTAGGTTCGGCTTGCTACCCGGATGTCGGTCTTGTTGAAATCGTTGCCCTTGAACAACAGCGCCCTGCGGTGGTTTTTGGCCGCGGCGTACGCAAAGCAATCTCCGATGTTGAGCTGGGCAGGATGAGCGCGTCCTTTTCCATAACGAGAAAACGCGGCGAGCGCCGTCTCTCCCTCCTTCGCGGTAATTGGGATCAGTTCGATTCCAGCCACCTCGAGGAATTCGCGAACATCCTCCTCGGCCTCTTCGACGCTAGTGTGTCGTTTGCGACAGATTCTCAGCGCCGCCGCGAAGAAAGTGAATCCGCGCATTTGTCGGAGCACGCGCTGCCTCGAGGAGGTGTCTAGCCCATCTGCTTCCGGCTCACGCGTTAGGATAGCCACACTGGCGGAGGCATCGACGAACATCAGATGGAACCGCTCAGAGCATCATAAAACGCCTGGTCCGCCTCCAAGCCGGTGGGCGTCCGGGCAAGCACGCGGTCCTGCAGTGTCCGAAGCCGCTCCCGCAGAGGCTGCGCTTCGTCGATGCGCCGGAGTTCGTTCTCGAGGGCGACCTTCACGGCATCGGTCTTATTCAGATGCTTGCGCGTCGCCAGTTTCTTGGCCAGTTCATTAACCGCTTCGTTGCGAATGTATAGGGGCATGGCGGACAGGCTCCTGTATATGAGTAACGGCGATATCAAATTGGAGCAATCTGGCTATTACCCTCTTTATGGCTCCGGACTGACATTGTTCCGGATCACGGCGGATAACTCGTCCGAAGTCGAGCCTCGCGGAACAACGACAATGAAACGGACTTTCTTTCACCGCGCTAATCTGGTCGGCGGACGTAATGCGCCGCAATTCTCCCCCCATGTCAAGGCGCATACCAGGTCGAGTCGGTTGAAAGGAATCGACAGAAAACTCCTGATCGCGAATTTCGTTTGCTATTTCGTTGGCTGGCTCAAAGTAGTTGGCAGAAGTACAAGCTGGCCGGTCGCGAGGTCATGCTCGACTTTACGCGCCCGCTCAAGAGCGGCGGGAGGAATCTGCGACTCGAGCTTGGGATTGTACGCGAGGCTCACCATCCCGTCCTGCATCCCAAACACCAGCATCCCAGCATTAAAGCGCTTCTCTTTGACCTCGGTCGCGATTTTCAGAAACGCCAGGGCGTTTGATGTCACCGCGCTGGCCAGGATCACGTCCGGGGCGATATCGTTCTGATTGTTGAAAACCCCGAAGGCATAGGCGTGGGCTTGCTTGGCGGCGAGAAATACGCCGAGTCCGGCCGCGTCGGCGTTGTGAATCAGCACATCGGCGCCCTGGCTTATTTGCGCAAGCGCCGCCTCCTTCGCGGCTCCTACGTCGTCGAAGTTGCCGGTATAGCTGACTAGGACGCGGCCCTTTGGATTTACCGAAAGAAAGCCGCGTTTGAAGCCCTCGAAGAATAATTTGACCGATGGCAGTTCGATGCCACCGACCGCACCCACCACGCCGGTTTTCGAAACTCCCGCAGCGAGCACGCCTTCGACGTAGGTTGCTTGATCGACGTCGAAGGTTATCGACGCGACATTCTTCGCGGATGCGCTGCCTGAGCTGACCACGAAGTAAGTGTTAGGAAAGCTGCGAGCCACTTCCATCGCAGAATCGCTGTATTCGAAGCCATGCGCAAAGATCAGATCGAAGCCGCGAGAGGCGAAATCGCGAAAAGCGTCGTCGAAATCGGTTGGGGATTTAGTCTGTACCAGCGCGGTTTCGGCGCCGAGCTTGGTCTTGATAAGTTCCAGTCCATGATAAGCGGCGGCATTCCACCCCGCGTCGCTGACAGGTCCGGGTGTAAGTAGCGCGACGCGAAAGATAGTGGATGTCTGCTTTGTATCTGCGGCGGGATGGGAAGTGCAGCAGTCGAGGACACCCACCAGCAGCATCGCCAGAACCCAGACCCAAGGAACGCGCGCGCGATAGGCATGCAGAGAGGTAGTTTCCATTCTTATGGAACGCAACCGAAATAGACGGTGCGATCGATAATAGCTGCCTGCCTGAAAGCCTTCTGACGCTCATAACATTTGTTGCACTGGCCGCAGTGCTGAGAGTTCCTCGGAGCCATGCAAGTCAAGGTCAGCTCGAGGGGCAGGTTTTGGAATCGCCTGATAATGTCTTCCTTGTGAAGCCCGCGCATGGGGGCCTCGATGAACACTTTTCGTCCCAGCCCGGTACTTAAGACTTGACCGAAAGTTTCGAAGAACTGCGGGCTGGCGTCGGGGAACGGATTTCCTCCGAGGGATCCGATAGCCACGCGTGAGACGTCATGCGTGCTTCCCCAAATTGCAGCGAGCGAAATCAATAAAATATTACGGCCAGGCAGATAAGTATTCTCGTCGGGCTCGTCGGCGGCCGGAACTCGCGCTCCGGTTACGCTCCAATGGGTTCCGTATAGCGACGCGGCGGGCGCGGACAGCATTGTTATCGATTGTACGTTCGGGTTGTTCAGCGCATCGAGGAAAGACTGAAGGGCATGGATCTCCTCTTCTTCCCAAGCGAAGCCGCATCGCACGTAAATCGGGGATACAGCGGCGTCCGATGCCATTTGCGCGATCAGAACCGAGCTATCGAGGCCTCCGCTCGCCAGTACTGCGATCTTGTCCACGCCGACTCCCTTACCGTTGGCGCGCCAGCCTATCATGATTGAAAGTACCGGGGCCATCCGGGCGCGTAACTCGACGCGGCCGATGGCTTATGCGATCTTCATGCGCTTGACGGTGCGCGGGTCGAAAAATTTCAAATCCGCCGCGCATCCGGAGAGAGGAAGTGATGGCCTCGCAAGGCTCCGCCTGGTACGTGGATTTTTTTCGCGCCGACTATCTGGACGTGTACAGACACATGTTCACTGACGAGCGCGCTGACAAGGAAAGCTCCTTCGTAGCGAGTGCCCTCGATCTGAAATCGGGCGCGCAGGTGCTGGATTTGTGTTGCGGCCAGGGACGCCATGCGGTGCAACTGGCGAAGCGCGGATTCAAAGTCACCGGTCTCGACTTGAATCCTGACTACGTCGAACTCGCGCAGCAGGCGGCACTCGCGAGCAACGTCTCGATTGAGACGGTGGCGGCTGACATGCGCGAGATTCCCTTTCTGAACAAGTTCGACGCGATCGTCAATATGTATTCCTCGTTCGGCTACCTCGAGTCCGAGGCCGAGGATTTGAAGGTGTTGCAATCGGCAGCGAAGGCTCTAAAAGCGGGCGGAGCACTCCTGCTCGATATGCTCAACCGCGAGTGGGCGATCGACAATTACATCCCGAACGACTGGCACACCGGGGCAGACGGAACATTGTACGTCGAGCGGCGCGATCTGGATCTCGCAACCAGCCGCATGCATGTGCATTTTATCGTGGTAGATCCCAAAGGTGGCCGCCGGGAGTCCATCGGCCACAACATCCGGCTTTACACGCTGACCGAGATGACGCGGCTGCTGGAAGGAGTGAGCTTCCAGGTGACGGCGGTATTCGGTGGATTCGAGCGCGAGGTGTATTCCATCGGAACCCGGCGGATGATCGTCATCGCCCGCAAGGGCTGAGCGCCAGTTCCGGTCAAATCAGTTACGGAGGTATGGGATCCCGAGCGCGCTCGGATCGCGCGCCTGGCCACCGAAGAACGCGAGCACGATCAGCGTCAGCGCATACGGAAGTGCAAGGAAAAGCTGATACGGCATCGCGGTGCCAAGCGCTTGCAATCCGAATTGGAGCGCCATCGCGGCGCCGAATAATATCGAGGCGGCCGCCAGTCCCCATGAATTGCGCTGTCCAAGAATCACCACCGCGAGCGCGACGAATCCGCGTCCGGCCGAGATGTTCTCCACGAACGTATTGGCGTAGACGAGGGTGAGAAACGCGCCCGCGAGTCCGGTAAGAACTCCCGATACGATCAGCGCCTGCCATCTAAGCGCATACACGCCGAGCCCTAGTGCATCCGCTGCTTCGGGACGCTCGCCGGCCGCACGTACCCGCAAACCGTAGCGCGTGCGGCGAATCAACCAGGCGAAAACCGGCACCAGAAGAAAAGCGAGGTAGACCAGCGGGCTCTGATCGAACAGCATCGGGCCGAAAAACGGAATTCGCGCCAGCGGCCCAAGTGCGAGCGCATGCATCGGGCTCACGATGAAAGCCTTGCCAGTGATACCGAAAAACTTGCGATAAAAAACTCCGGTAATTCCCGCCGCGAAAATATTCAGCGCGGTGCCTGCAACCACCTGGTTGACCGCGAGGTTGATCAATAGCACCCCCAGCATAGCGTTGATCGCGATCGCCGCCGCGATGCCGCAGGTCAGGCCGACCGCGATACTGCCAGTGAAGTACACGCCCGACAGCGCGAAGAATGCACCCGCCAGCATTGCGCCTTCGATGCCCACATTAATGATGCCGCTTTCCTCGACCAGCAGTTCGCCCAACGCCGCAAGCAGGATGGGCGTCGCCATCGCAATGGTCGAGATGAGAAATGCCTCAAGCATTGGCACTCTCGACCGACGCGGCCGCGACCGGCGCGCGAGAAAACACCTCGCGGATATTGCCCCATGCGCTGGTATCGAACGCGAGCAGAATAAGGATCACCACCGCCTGAATCACCTGCACCAGCACAGGCGAAACGCCTTCGGCACGCTGCATCGCTTGCGAACCGTTGTCGAGTGCGCCGAAGAAAATCGCCGCGACCACGATGCCGAGCGGGTTGAGCCGCGCGACCAGGGCCACTGCAATCGCCTCGAAACCCCAGCCGGGTGAGATTTTCTCATACAGGCGGTGATTGATAGCGGAGATCTGGACTGCGCCGCCGATCCCGGCGAGCGCACCGCTTAGCGCCATCGTCCAAATCGTGAGCGCTGGAATCGGGATGCGAAAGAAATTCGCCGCACGGCGATTTAGTCCCATCGCGCGCAGCTGAAAGCCGATGTCGCTTCGAAATAGCAAAAAGTACATCGCGATCGCGAGGACGAGCGCGAGAATCATTCCGAGGTTGAGACGTGTCGGCGGCATGAACATGTACATCTCGGCGCTCGGTGCGATTGGCATGCTCCGCGGATACGCGTGCGAGGCTTCCATCAGCGGGCCGTGAACGGTCCAGCTTAGAATTTGCGCCGCGACGAAGTTCAGCATGATGGTGCTGATCACCTCGTTGGTGTCGCGGCGGGCGCGCAGCCATCCGCAGATGGCGCTCCACGAGGCGCCGCCGATCGCGCCCGCGGCTAAGACAATCGTGAGCGCGAGCGGCCGCGGCCATCCGCCGAGAAACGGTCCGACCGCGCCGACGGCGATGGCGCCGATCACTAATTGCCCATCGGCGCCGATATTCCAGAGTGCGGCGGAGAACGCGACCGAGATCGCAAGCCCGGTGAATACCAGTGGGGTGGCTTTAACCAGCGAATCGGTGAAAGCGTTCCAGTTTCCGAATGCGCCCTGCCATAGCGCGATGAAGACACCAGTCGGAGAGGCTCCCAAAGCCAACAGCACGAGCGAGATCAGCGCGATCGCGAGCGCGATTGCTCCGGCGGGCTTTCCCAACTTAGATAGCACGTCACTCGCTCCAGCGGCCGGCCATCAGCAAGCCCAGCTTTTCGGGCGAACGATCCTGCGGATCGGCGGGATGAATTTTTCCCCGGCTGATCACAAAGAGCCGGCTCGCAATCGCCAGCAATTCATCGAGATCGCTGGATATGAGGAGCACCGCGCCGCCGTCGGCCGCAAATTCGAGCAGGGTCCGATGCACGTCAGCAGTTGCAACGAGATCCAGCCCTCGCGTCACATTGTGAGCTACGATCACGCGAGGGTTCTGGGTCAGCGCGCGCGCAACCTCGAGCCGCTGGCGATTGCCTCCGGATAGCGACGACGCGAGGGCCTCGGGGCCGGCGGCACGAATCCGAAACGCGCCGAGCGCCCCGCGGCAAAGTTCCATTGCGCGCGAAACATCGAGCCATCCACGGCGCGTCATTCGCTTGCGCACCGGCGGCGCCAGGAGAAAATTTTCCCACAGCGCCATGTCGAGGATGAGCCCGTCAAGGTCGCGATCCTGCGGTATGACAGCCATCGACGAACCGTCACTGCCCGGGACTCCAAACGATCCGGAAGTCGCCCTGCGCGCGCCCGCAAGGACTTCGACCAGCTCGGCCTGCCCGTTACCATCGACACCCGCGACGCCCATGATCTCGCCGGCGCCCAGACGCAGCGAGATTCCATCCAGGATCGCCACACCATGCTTGCGATAAGTAAGATTCTCGATTTCGAGCAGAGTGGCGGGATTTGCTACGGGATTTATCTGCTGTTCGGGCGGAATCGTCAGCTCACCGATCATCAGGCGCGCGAGCTCGGACTCGTCGGACTTTTCGGGCGTCGTTTCGGCCACCAGGCGACCGCCGCGCAACACCGTGATTCGATCCGCGACCGCGCGCGCTTCGGCAAGTTTGTGCGTGATGAGGACGATGATCCGTCCTTCACCGCGCAGGCGCCGCAGCAGATCCAGAAACGCGGTCAGCTCGCCCGGCGTCAGTACGCCAGTGGGCTCGTCGAGGATGAGCACGCGAGGATCAAAGCTCAAAGCTCGCAGAACCTCGAGGCGCACGCGCTCGGCAACCGAACGGTCAGCGATAATTGCGCCGGGCGGCGGCAACTCGAAACCGAGATGGCGCGCGAGCTCGCGCGCCTTCGACACGACGTGTTCCAGATCGACTTGCTGAAGGCCGAGCCTGCCGCCGTCGCGTCCGAAGCCGCCGAGTGCGAGATTTTCTTCCCAGCTGAAGCGCTCGAACAACATCGGGCTCTGATGCACTGCGGCAATTCCCGCCCGCAACGCAGCTTCGGGTGAGCCGAGCGGAAGCGGAGTGCCGTCAAGTTCGACTGCGCCCGCATCGGGACGCACGCCGCCAGTGAAAACCTTCATCAAGGTGGTTTTACCGGCTCCATTTTCGCCGAGCAGCGCGTGGATCTCGCCGACGCGTGCGACGAAATTGACGCCGTCGAGCGCGATGGTGCGTCCGAATCGGCGGGTGATGGATTTGGCTTCGAGCAACCGCGCTAGTTTCCTATATCCTAAATCTTTCTAAAAATTATAGCTTCGAGGTTTTTTGTATATCGTTCCGGAAAGGTATAGCGGGAACTCATGGCGCAGGTAAAATCTGTGCTCTAGCGGGTTCACGAAATGATGACCGCTATGACCAAAATGACGATCTCACCTCGTCAGCGCCGCGATGAGTGATGGGGGCAAAAATCTGACTTGGGTCGGGGTGCGTACTTGTAGGGGTGAGCCACAAGACGTGCGACACCGGCTGGTCGGCTACGACAATGAGAGGCCAAAAGGGGATCATCGGCACTACGGAGGCGTGGAGGAGGTCTATGAGTTCTCGACAGTCGAACAACTGGTAGCGGATTTTATGAAAGACGTGGCAGCGATCAGAGGGAGGCGGTCGGGATGAAGTCAAGGAAGGACAAGTTGGAAATCCATGTGGGGGACAGGCTCGAAGAAACAGGCCGACGTTTCGTCGATGCCTGGCACGCGCTCGAAAAAGGCAAGAAGGTGCGGGAGCGTCATCTTTCGTTCGAAAGTCTGGAAGGACTCTTGTCTGTCTTGACTCCCAAGAGGTGGGAACTGCTGAAGTACGTGCATCGAAATCCGGTTCGAAGCATCCGGGCGCTTTCGGTGCAGCTCAAGCGAGACTACCGGCGGGTCCACGATGACGTCGAGGCTCTGGCCTTTGCCGGATTACTGGAACGGGACGGGCGCGCGGTACGGGCAGACTACGACGCTATCGAATCGTCGTTCAGATTCGAAGCTAGCGGGCGGTCGGCATAGAAACCAAGTAGGTATGCGTGCGACATGATTGGGGATGCGGTTTTTCCGGTTTCGAGCGGGCTGGCTCGGTAGTGACGTCTTGACGTAGTAGTGGATGGCCCGCAGGTCAAACTACTTGCCGCCGCGTAAGTCCCGTCTGAGTCTCTCCTCAAAGCTCCTCAAGTAGGCGCGTCCGAGAAGAACCACTATTGCGGCCAGCACAAACACCAGCGTGACAACAATGCCGACGAGTATGATCATTATGCGTAGCAACTGGGAATCGAACGCGCGCCTTTGCGGAGATGGCAACCCGGGCCGCAAGCATCGTCGCCGCCAGCCAGAGGCTGCGGTTCCGCATCGCCCTCCCCCGGGAACGGGATTGCGCCGTCCAGCCCATCTATCATCGCATGCCGGAGACTGAGACCGCTTGTTGACGAAAAAGTCAGGGGAAATGGTGAAAAGGGGCGGCTAGAACATCAGACGCCGTTTGCAGCTCGCAGTAGTTGCTCGATCGATAACGTCCCCGGCAGCTCGTCTGGACAATCCAAACTAGCCTGGCCTGCGCGACTCAAGAAGGTCGGAAGGTCGAGCGCGTCGCGTACTCCGGGGAATCGGTCCAAAAACCGGCCTCTTCTCGACAATCTGAGCCCTGCCCTAGATGAATCCTGAATTGGCTTTGTTTCGCAGAATCGAACCAACAATCGGGCCTGGTGACGAGGTCGACCTCCGGGTCACTCGTGAGGATCGGTTAGCTCAACGGTACAACGTACTGTATAATGACCATTATGACCAGGATGACTATCATACACCCTCAGCGCGATGAAAACGGGACATGGGCGGTGGCCGAGGCCAAGGCGCGATTCAGCGAGGTGATTGATCGCGCACTAGCGGATGGTCCCCAAACCATCACCCGCAAGGGCAAAAAGGCTGTGGTTGTGGTGTCGGCCGAGGAGTGGCAGCGCAAGATCAAACGCAAGGGCAACCTTGCAGAGTTTTTCGCAGCCTCGCCTCTGCGCGGCTCGGAGCTCAAGATTAAGCGCTCCAAAGATGGGCCGCGCGAGATCGAGTTGTGAGTTTTCTGCTCGACACTAACGTGGTATCGGAATGGATCAAGCCGCAACCGGACCGCAACGTTATTTCGTGGCTGGCCGAGGTGGACGAAGACCGTGTGTTCATCAGCGTAATTTCGTTCGCTGAAATTCGCCGCGGAGTCGAGATGTTGCCGGCGGGGCATCGGGGCGAGCGGTTGGCTGCATGGCTTGCTGAGGATCTTCCGGTGCGGTTCGAAGGGCGCATCATCAACATTGATCCGCAGGTTGCTGAGACTTGGGGTGTGGTCATGGCGCGGGGGCAGAAGCTGGGCCATACGCTCGGGTCGATGGACGCATTCGTCGCCGCCACGGCGGAGGCGCATGGTCTCACTCTGGCCACCCGCAACGTCAAGGACTTCCAGCGCTTAGGTGTTTGCCTGCTTGATCCGTGGCAGCCGGGTTAATGACGCGGCGCATTAGATCAGGAGGTTGTGCCGCTGCCACCGGCGCAATAGGACCCGCATAGGCCCAAGCGACCGAATTTACAACAAGCTGACGGTAACTGGATTGATGGCGAAAACCCTGGGAATGTTTCTCTGATCGGTGAATCTCTCGCGACGGGATCGAGCGCCGCAATCGATCGCCTATCTGCCCGCCTAGCTGTCTTCCAATTGCGAGCATCCTTTTGGGTTTGGCATCGACGACATAAGTTTTTTGAAAGATCAAAAATCAGGCGACATACGTTTCCGAAAGCTGGGTAAGATCGCGCATTTCGGCGCCTGAAATCTCGGGTCGAGAATCAAAACGAAGGCGGCCATGCCGCGCGCGCCGACTCCTGGATAATCTGGCGCGTCGCCTCGAGCATCGGCATCCTGGCGCGGCCACATCGTTGCGCGAGGGACTCGAGGAAACACTCACCGTGATGCGACTTGGCTCGGACGCGTTATGGACTTGGTACGCGCAGTTGACGCCGCCGCTTGAGCCAACTCGACGTCATATCCTCGAGGCCGAACTTGGCGGTCGAGGTAGCCCAGCCTGGGTTGCAGGACCGCAGGGCGTTGTGGTGGGTATGACCCTCGATGTGGACAGCGGAGGCAATCCCCGACCTTTCCGGAAAGACCGTCATCATTACCGGGGCCAATAGTGGAATCGGGTGGGAAGCCGCGCTGCAGTTTGCCCGCAAGGGTGCGCATACGATTCTGGCCTGCCGCGCGATGGACCGGGGGCGCGCCGCGGCCCAGCGGATACAGACTGCGATACCGGGCGCTTCGGTCGAGGCGATGCAACTCGACCTCGCCAGCCTCGGATCGATACGCGAGTTCGCGGATCAGTTTTGCCGGCGTGGACAGGCGCTTCATCTGCTCTGCAACAACGCGGGGGTGACAGGAATCCCGTATCAAACCACTTCCCGTGGTTTCGAGATGCAATTCGCGACCAACCACCTGGGACATTTCGCGCTCACCGGCCTACTGCTCGTCCCGCTGCTCGCCGCCGATAGCGCGCGCGTGGTTACGGTCAGCAGTGTATCGCATTGGCTATCGGGACCGATTCGTTTTGATGATATCAACTGGCAACGCGAGACCTATCAAAAGTGGATCGCATACGCTCAGAGCAAACGAGCAAACCTTTTGTTCGCATTCGAACTTCAGCGGCGCACCGAATTGGCCTCAGCAAAACTAGTGAGCGTGGGAACTCATCCGGGCTTCACCGCCACGAACCTGCTCCCTTCCGCGGCGCGCCTGAACAGTTCAGCAACTCAGGAATCGTTAATGCGCCTAATCAATCGGCTGGTTGCGCAAAGTGCCTGGATGGGGGCATTGACGACCCTCTATGCGGCCACTGCGCCGGAAATTCGCGGCGGCGATTTCGTCGGCCCCCGCTGGCTGATGTGGGGTTACCCGATGAAAGCCCGATGCAGTGCGGCAGTGCGCGATCAGTCGGCGGCCATACGACTGTGGGAGCTAACGGAGCATCTGACCGGGGTGCGCTACTGTTTTCGTCGCAATTAAGAGACTGCATCCGCGAATCAGTTACCGCTGTCTTGCGTTCTGCATCCGCCCTATCCGGCTCCTCTATCGCGCCGCACTCGCTACCACCTCGGAGTCACGTCCTGCTATGACGAGTTAGATCATCAACCACCGACGGAGGACTGGATCGATGGGCAAGCTCGACGGGAAAGTTGCGGTAGTCACCGGGGCGGCCAGTGGACTGGGCCGCGCGAGTGCGTTGAGGTTCGCGAGCGAGGGTGCCGCCGTGGTGGGCGCCGATCTGAATTCGCAAGGCGGAGAGTTGATTGTTTCAGAAATTGCAGCGGCTGGCGGACGCGCCCTCTACCAGCGCACTGATGTGACCAGCGAAAACGACATCCGATCGCTCATCGATCGAGCAGCGCGAGAATACGGACGACTGGATATCACTTACAACAACGCCGGCGTTATCGGCGCGATGGGATCGATCGAAAGCACCACCGAGGCGGATTGGGATAAGACCTTTGCGATCCTGCTCAAGGCAGTATTTTTCGGCATCAAGCATTCAATCGCGCCGATGCGTCGTGCGGGTGGAGGTTCGATCATCTCAACCGCTTCGATTGCAGGAATGAGCGGGAGCTTTCGCCTGCATGCTTATAGTGCGGCCAAGGCGGCCGTCATCAATCTCACCAGGACGGCGGCGCTCGAAGTCGGCAAGGACAAAATCAGAGTCAATTGCATATGCCCGGGTGTGATCAGCACTCCGCTGGTCCACGGCGGAATACCGGGAGGCAAGGAGGCGCTCGATCCGCTGCTCGCCAAGGCGCAAGCGCTGGGGCGCGCGGGTCAGGCCGAGGACATCGCGAATATGGCGCTGTTTCTGGCGAGCGAGGAATCCTCGTGGGTGACGGGCGCGGCGATGGTGGTAGACGGAGGATTCACGGCGGGAACACCATTCTCGCTGGTGCCGGGGACAGAACAGCCGGTCGTGACCGGGTTTGCAGGCCCCTCGTTCCAGCCTTGAATCTGCATCGCAGACAAGCGCTAAGGGTGAGCCTGAGGCGCTTACAGGTCGGAGCTCAAAAACGGCGGTTTACGAATGGCTTCTAGAAACTGCATCTGGGCAAAAACCCCGGCGCGAGTTCCGCCTATTGATTTCGAAGAATAACTAGCGGTGCTTCTTGAGTACGAATCGATAGCGAGGCGAATTATGCGCAAATCATTGGATAAACCGCATCCATTAGCGCGATGTTCTATTATTGTGGTGGTTTAACCGGGTTTATGGGTAAATTGTGCGTCCCCGACGGCTTGAACGCGTCTCCTGCGAGCCGCTCGATCGGGATACCCGAAGCTGGTGCTAATTTGAGCGCATCGATGAGGCGCTCGACCCAAGTTTTAATCCTGGATTGAGGAGTGGCGGATAAGTTCCCAGTTAGGCAGGGAAAATACAGGGAATTTCGCGAATTTCGGCCTTCTGCGCGCACTGGCGACCCCAAAAAAGCTCCCGCCGGTCTAGGGTTTTTTCGGCGAATTCCTTACGCAAACTGAACAGGGAATTTTTTAAACCCGAACAGGGAATCCCAAAAGGTTAGCAGGAAATTTTTTCTCGTTTGCAGGTAAACCGGTTCCAAAGCTTTCCGGGAGGGTGGGCCAGACCGGAATATCAGAAGCAACAGCACCTATTCATCCACCTCAGCGACGATTCCGCGGTTGTCGCGAAACCCAGAAATCCGGTTAAGCCACGGCCGAGGCCGGCTCGTGGTAAAGAATCATGAGGTGACCTTCAGGCAAGGCAACCGAGGCATAGGTCCGCCCCTCCACGTCGCAGAACTCAACTTCGAAGACCCCCGACGCGAGCATCTCTACGATGGTCCCCACCTGTCCTCGACGAAGTCCTTTCTCCGGCTCGTCTTCGGTAAGCGCAACGATATCCAATAGTTTCATGTCAGAGTCCCCGCAAAAGGTAGCAGCTTGTCAGACGCGGAAAATCTTCATTCGTAAGCACGAGCAACAAATACAGGTGCCACACCAGTTCTTCGACCGACCCATTCCCCCATCGCTTGCGTTCGACCTGGATGATCCAGTCCAACACTGCGGCACTGCTCAAGCATCGTTGGAGGTTGACGTAATAGAATTCTGGCCCCCTGACGTGCTCAATGGTCAGGCGGTCGAAGTTTATACGCCAATGCACTAACGCATCGAGACGACCGAGCTCCAGCGCTTGGCCGTATTGATGCGCTTCATCCCAGTCGAGATCGATTCGTTTCCCGTCTGCGGTTGAAATTCTCAGACCCATTTTGACCCAACTCCTTCTTACCAGCGCTCGAACGATAGTGGCGCCCGGGGTTGTGATCTGCGGTGCGCAAGTCTTCGATAATCGCTCCGATCTTACTCTCGGTGAGAGTTTCGCGCTGCATCAATGCCTCGGCAATCGCGATCACTTCCGGCCAGTGGTCATCGAGCAGCTTCTCGGTCTCGGGCGCGATCTCCGCGAAGATCAGCTGCTTCGCTTTGCCGGTGTCGCCTTGCGTCAGAAGCTCCGTCCAGTAGAGTGCATCTTGACGATCCTTTTCGGCGTGGCGGGAACGAATATTGATATGGACGTCGGTTGGACCAGTTCACAGCCTAGCTGTTGACCAAGCTCGATCGAGTAATAACTTTGTTGGCACTGCGCTATCATAGGTGCTACACTCATCCGTCAACAGGAGACGGGAATGAGAGCCGTGATAAGAAAATTAGGCAATTCTTCGGGGGTAATAATCCCTAAACCGATCCTTTCGCAGATGGGCGTCGAGACCGGCGATGACCTCGATCTGTCCCTGGAAGAAGACCGGATCGTGCTGGCACCCCTAAAGCGACATCCCCGAGCAGGATGGGGAGATGCGGCGAAGCGCATCGCGGAAGCCGCGGATGACTCCCTGGTGTGGCCGGAGTTCGGCAACGCTGACGATGTCGCGCTGAAATGGTGAGACCATCGAAAGTCGCGCGGGGCGACGTATGGCTGGTAGCACTAGATCCTACAATCGGTAGCGAGATCCAGAAGACCCGTCCCTGCGTCGTTGTGTCGCCGCTGGAGATGCACGACTATCTGCGCACGGTAATGGTGGCTCCCATGACGACGGGAAGCAGGGCGGCGCCCTTTCGCATTCCAGTAAATTTTCAGAACAAAGATGGCCTCATATTGTTGGATCAGGTGCGTGCACTCGATAAACAACGACTAATACGACGCCTCGGCGCGGTACAAGCCAAGTCGCTCCGAGCAACCCTCGCGTGCCTGCGCGACGTATTCGCTGAATAGGTTTGATTGCCTCGCCCATCGCGCGCTGGTCTTCGATCACGTAGCCCGACCATTTTGGCCACCTTGGCGCATCTCGGCCCCCCCCCGGGCTGTCAGATACGACAACAAGTTAAGGGCGATGCGTTCCGCGTGGTCTACGTGGTGCAGCTCGCTGATGAAATCTGGCGGAAGGTGACGGTTGGATCGGCATTGAGGCTCATGGGCGGCGTAAGAAGGAAATCAGCTCTGTAGCTTCACTTAGCTAAATTCAGTCCAGAATTATCAGAATTTTTGGAGCGTACTCCGCCTTTTTTCCGATTTTTCCGAGTTTGGATCGGTGATTACGTCACCTCGCGATTCAAAAAAGCATTGATTTTGCTAGAAGATTTAACTTGAGCCGCGTCGCCGAGCCTTATTGCCCCCAGGGGGGCGTTAATGCGCGGGGTGGGGGGCATAAATCTGAACTGGTGGGGGCGTTAATCGGGGAGTGTCAACGCCGGAGCAAAAGTACATCACCTGGCCGGAGTAAAAGTGCATCACCTATGGACGGGGTGGAGGTGCTGCTGGGCTCGGTCAGGGGGTGTGCGAGGGGGACTTTCCCCCTCGCCCGTCTGTGGAACTAAAGGTTGAGCTTATCCGGTGGTGGGTCAGTCGGGTTCTTGCGCTGGAAGCTCTTGTGCGATCTGACCTCTGCTGTGCTTAAGCCTGAAGCTGTCGCCGTTCATCTCGAGGATGTGAACGTGGTGGGTGAGGCGATCGAGCAGCGCGCCGGTCAGTCGTTCGGAGCCGAACACACCGGTCCACTCGTCGAACGGCAGGTTGCTGGTGACGACGATCGAGCCGCGCTCGTAGCGCTGGCTGAAGACCTCGAACAGCAACTCGGCGCCGGTCTGGGAGAGCGGCACATAACCCAGCTCGTCGATGATCAGCAGCTTGTAACCGGCTAACTGGCGCTGCAATCGCAGCAGGCGCTTTTCGTCGTGCGCTTCGTGCAGTTCGTTGACCAGGGCCGCGGCAGTGGTGAAGCCGACCGCGAGACCCTTCTGGCAGGCGGCCAGCCCCAGGCCTAGAGCAATGTGGGTCTTACCGGTGCCGCTGTTGCCGACCGCGATAACGTTCTCGCGGCGGGTGACGTACTCTGAGCGAGCCAGTTCCAGCACCAGGGTCTTGTTGAGTGATGGGATGGCGATGAAGTCGAAGCTGTCGAGGCTCTTCACTGCTGGGAACCTGGCCTCCTTGATCCGGCGCTCGACGATCCGTCGTTCCCGGTCGATCATCTCAAGCTCGGCCAGCCGCAACAGGTAGCGCGAGTGATCGACGCCTTCGGCGGCGCACTGGCGCGCCAACTTGTCATACTCACGCAGGAAGGTTGGGAGCCTAAGTGCTTTAAGGTGATGAGCGAGTAGAACCTGTGGTGTATCGCTCATGACGCTGCTCCCGCCAACAGGCTGAGATAGCTCCTGACCTGGGTGGCCGCCACCGTCGCCCGCGGCAAGTAGGGATAGATCTCGAGGTTCAGCCGCGGCGGTCGCCGTTCGATGCGGCACAGCACCAGATGCTTGACCGCATCGAAGCTTAACACTCCGCGCGCGATCGCTTCTCTCACCGCGGCCGATACATCATCGGTGCGGAACACCTCCAGCAGGCGCAGCACCTGCACGAACTCGCGCTTGCCCGGCTTGCCCAGGCGGGCCTCAAGCAGACGGCGCAGGGTCGCGAACTCGTCAGGCAAGGCCCAGCCGACCAGCGGAGCAGCTTGATCCAGCGCGCCGATCTTCCGTTCCAGCAGCGCCAGATAGTGCAGCGGATCAAAGATGAAGTCTTCGCGCTCGTAGGAGCGCGGATGGCGAGCGATCTCTTCCGCCGCGCACGCGATCACGACCTCGTGGACGTAACCGCGGACCAGCACCTCGCGGTGGCCATAGGCGGTCGGCACCGAGTAGTCATTGCTCTGATAGCGCACCAGCGAGAGCGAGCTGACCCGGACTGCTCTCTTCTCGCAGGCCTCATAAGGAGTGGCCGGCAATGGCAGGAACGCACTGCGGTCCCGCACCAGCCGCTCGCCTATGGTCTCATCGTGGCCGCGCAGCCGGTCGTTCAACCGGCGTTGGCAGCACTCCAACAGATGTGCGTTGAGCTCGGCGAAGCTGGCGGCGCGAGGAATCGGGACCATGAAGTTGCGCCGCGCATAGCCCACCAACCCTTCGACCTTGCCCTTGTCGTTACCCTTTCCTGGTCGTCCGAAACGGTCGGCGAACAGGTAGTGGGACTGCAGCTCGCTAAAGACCCGCGTTCTCAACCGGCGGCCATCGCCCAGGATGCGCGCTACCGCCAGCTTGAGGTTGTCGTACAAGATCGAGCGCGGGACGCCGCCGAAGAACTCGAAGCCGACGCGATGGCCCTCGCAGAAGGCCTCGCTGCTTTCCGCCGGATAGGCCTGCACCAGGCAGCCGTCGCTGTGCGGCAGATCCATTGCGAAGAAGTGGATCTTCCGCTCCTCTCCGCCGATCACTGCCAGCGCTTCGCCGAAGTCGACCTGCGCGTGTCCCGGGTCGTGGCGCAGCGGCACGAACATCTCGCGCTGCCGTTCCCGGCGTTCGTGCACGTAGTCCTTTACAACCGTGATCCCGCCCGCATAGCCGTGCTCATCTCGCAGCCGCTCGAAGATCCGCTTGGAGGTGTGCTGCTGCTTAGCCGGTTGGCCCTTATCCTCCACCAGGATCCGATCGATTATCCCAAGGTACGGGTCCAGCTTCGGCCGCGCCGGCGGCCGGCCCCGCCGGTATCCCGGCGGCACCGAGAACGTCAGCATCTTCGCCACCGTCCGCGGGTCGATCCCGAATCGCCGCGCTGCCTCGCGCCGGCTCAACCCCTCAACATAAACCGCTCGTCGCACCTGCCCATACAGTTCCACGCCTTTCATCCCTCCGCCTTCAACCCTCCGGGATGAAGGCTATCGCGTGCCGGAGTTTTACTCCGGCGCGACCGGTTTATCCGGCCACTTCACTGAGGGATTTTCTCTCCGGCGCTTACAAGCACGCGATGTCAGGGCGCCTGCGCCGCAGCAGAGAACACAAAGCGAATACACCAAGCACGGCCGGGTGAGTTGCCGTTCGTTATGTTCTCGCGGTTATGTGCCGGGAACAAACTGGATGGTCGATATTCACCCAGCCAACGGAAAATACTGGGAGGCACGCCACAAGAATCCGGAGTCGATCGCCGGAAGCTCCGTCTCCGGCCTCTGCGGAAATTTAGTTTTCTTGGCTTTGATTTCACATCGGCCCGCCTCGCTGCCCGGACCTGATTCCTCGGTTTCGTCATTAGGTGGGGCATCTTCCGCATCGGAACCGTAGTACCTAAGTCCCATTTCAAAACAAGAGCCGGTTAATCATTATGGCATCCGGGTCATCCCTCGGCTCTCTCTGAGAGTCTGCGGAGCGCGGAGGCTCATCCTGTAACAAGATGCGATCGGAGCACATACAAACTAGATTTCTCGTTGAGCTCATCAAGCCCTCGCATTACGACGACGATGGCTACGTCATCCAGTGGTGGCGCGGCTTCATACCCTCGAACTCGCTGTCAGCCATCTATGGGCTCGTCGCGGACGCTCGCGAGCGTCGATCGTTGGGCGCCGGCGTCGATATCGAGATCGCAGCGCACGACGAAACCAGTTCGAGAATCCGGACCAACGCGATCATCAGCCGCTTCAAGCGCAACCAGAATTCCGGACTGGTACTGATGGTTGGAGTGCAAACCAACCAGTTCGCACGCGCAATGGATATCGCGCGGGAAATTCGGGCCGCCGGCATCCAGGTCACCATCGGGGGTTTTCACGTCAGTGGATGTCTGGCGATGCTCCCCGAGATGCCGCCGGAACTCAACCAGGCGCTCGCGATGGGCATCTCGCTCTTCGCCGGCGAGGCGGAAGAGCATCTCGACCAACTTCTCAACGATGCGTTCAACCACCGCCTCAAGCCGATCTACAACTTCATGCAATCGCTGCCGGCCCTGAACGATAGTCCGATACCGTTCCTGCCTCTCGAGCATGTCCGCCGCTACGCGGGCAAACTGGCGAGCTTCGATGCTGGACGCGGATGTCCGTTCAGTTGCAGCTTCTGCACTATTATCAATGTGCAGGGCCGGAAATCACGTTTTCGCACCGCCGACGATATCGAGCGTCTGATTCGGGCCATGTCGCGCAGGGCGTGCGGAGCTACTTTATTACTGACGACAACTTTTCCCGTAACAAGAACTGGGAAGCGATCCTTGATCGGATCATCGAGCTGCGCGCGAGCGTGATCATTTGAAGATCAACATCATCATGCAGGTCGATACGATGTGTCACAAAATTCCGCAACTTTGTGACAAGGCCGCGCTCGCGGGCTGCAAAAAGGTCTTCATTGGACTGGAAAACATCAATCCCGAGAGCCTCAAGGGAAGCTCCAAGGACAAAATCAGATCACCGAATACCGCAAGATGCTCCAGGCCTGGAAGAGAGTCCAACGTCCTGACTTATGCGGGCTACATCCTCGGATTTCCGTCCGACACCCCTGAAAGCATTGAGCGTGACATCAAGATTATCCAGCGTGAACTTCCAATCGACATCCTGGAGTTCTTCATGCTTACGCCACCGCCGGGATCGAAAGATCATCAGGAAATGTACCTGAAGGGCGAGCGACTGGAAGCAGATACTGAACAAATACGACGCGGAGCATGCCACCGCCAGTCATCCCCTTATGACCGCGGCCCAATGGGAAGATATCTACCAGCGCGCCTGGCATCTCTACTACACCCCGAGCCATATAGAAACGCTTCTACGTCGAGCGGTCGCCAGCGGCATCCGGACCAGCCGAATGTCGTCCATGATCTTCTACTTTTACGCGATCCAGGCCTTCGAGGGCGTTCACCCACTGCAAGGAGGAATTCTGCGGCGCAAATGCCGAACTCAGCGCAGGCCGGGCTTCGCGCGAGAAAGCCTGCTCCCGTTCATGTTCCGTCGAGCGAGAGAAGTGGCGATGACGTACGGCCCGGGATTGCTATTTTTCTTGCGCCTCCAACGACTGAAGAGACGCATCGAAAGAGATCCCGCGGCCAAAAGTTACACCGATGTCGCACTTACCGTCGACGATGACTTCTCTGCCAATCTGGAACTCTATGATGCGACGGAATCAGCCCGTGCTGCGGCGCAAAAAGCTCGGGCGCGGTTTCACAATATTCATAAAGCCCCGGTCGCGGATGACGCCGCCCCGGCGTGAGCTTTAAACTCAACCGGACAACGCCGCTACCTGGGAAAACCGTCCCAGATGCTCGCGGCTAGTCTGGAGGTCGCGCCGCCTGGCCTGTCCCTCATCATCTTTCACCGCGAGTTTTTGGCTGCGGCGCTCGCGGCGGTTACGGTATTTGCACGCGATGCGAATTGCTCTTTGCATCGGAAGGGATTGGACGTCCGAGGTATGCGGGGGCAGCCAAACCCGACCGACCGGAAGATCGGAGCTTCCGTTCGGCTCAGGGCAATAAAAGCCCCTCCGCGCGAACAGACGATAGCGGAACTGTCCGACACTTGATCGTTTATTAGCGCGGGGCGTAAGTTCGTCAGGTCAGGAGAATACAAACCAGCTCGAATCCCTCCGGGCTACGTTTAGATATCCCGAACCAGGAGACATGCCATGGACCGGCTCAGTGACGCTGAGAACCTCGCGGGGGCTACGCCGAAAACTTCCTCAATCTACGTGCCTCCCCTTCAACTCACGAAGGGACAGACGGCACCCATCGCCGCGAACGGCGGGTTATCCTACATGTCGTTCGATCGAGGTGGTGATGCGGGAACTGCGGCGGCAACGAAAGCGGCCCTCGAGATGGTTGCCACGGGCGGAGGTCAGGCAGTCATCGACATGATCGAGCATGCTCCTCCGGGCCCAATCAAAACCAGGTGGGGGGCCGGGTTCCGTAGCTACGCGGAGTGTCTGGAACATATCGGCGCGAACCACATCGAAGCCCCGGAAGGCGGCGTCGTGGTTCCGATGCGCTACACGATCCATGAGCAACCTTCCTACTCCATCGTTTCCTCCAACGCGTTGTGGCGCGACCCTGCCCGCGCGGCCGAGGCCAAAGCGCTGCGCAAAGAAGAGCAGGACATCGGGCGCCGCTGTCTCTATTTTCCCCAGGTGTTGCGCGACGCGCGACGCATCGGGGAATACTATCCCGGTCTTTCGCCGAGTAGCGCCGAATGCATGGACAAGCTCGGCGTCTCACTGGGGCACTGCGAATCCAGGTGCCAGAACTTCTACGATGCGGCGGAAGTGGAGCGCGTATTCTACCCCGAGATGGAGAAACTGCTGCTGGAATTCTTCCCCAACGCGACCGATGCTCTCGTCTACAACCACGACGTGTTTGACAAGGACTACAAGGGCGACCGCACCGAGGACCAGGCCAACAAGAACCCGGGCGTGAACGCCAACTATGCCTACCTCGTGCACAACGACCTGAACGACAACAGCGGCCGCGTGCGATGTCGCGAGCTCCTCACCAAAAACCTGCGCAACTTCGGGCGCGAGCAGCATTACACGGACGCGCAGGCCGACGCGAAGATGTCGCGCCGGTTCATGTCGATCAACCTCGCCAAGCCGATGGAAACCGTCCGCCAGAACCCGTTTGTGCTGTGCGCATGGCCCTCCTTCGCCGACCAGCCGTACATCACCAACTACCGGGTGTATGACGACCGCGTCGGCGAGACCACTCGCTTCACCTATCGCCCCAACCACGAGTGGTACTGGTTTCCGCGGCAGAAGCCGACCGAGGTCTCGATGCTGAAGTGCTACGACTCGGTCACCGACGGTTCGGTCTCGCGATGGTCTTTCCATGCGGCCTGCGTCGACCCGACCGCGCCGGCGGATGCTCCCTGCCGCAGAAACGTGGTGGTGCGAGCCTTTATTTTCTTCTAAGCAGGCAAAATGACGCCGCCTATTGGGGATTGAAATCTCGCGACTGTCGAACGGCCTGACGTCGCAGCGACCAAGCGTTATCTATAGTTAGCGCGAAAAGAAACCTAGTAGTGTTGTAGGTTGATGGTCAGATTCGTCGGCTGTGACGCATTGTGCTGGAAAACACATTCCTGAAAAGTCGGTGCGCTCAAGGCGTGAGGCTTGGCATCGTTGGAGAAGCCGTAACCTTCCTGCGGGATCCCGATCAGGTTCTTCTCCATCTTGCCGGTCAGCTTAGCGTCGTGAAAAAGCGCAATTGCGTATGTTCCGGTCGGAACGTCCTTGAAGTCGCACACCGCCTTGTGATCGTCACCGATTTTGCCCGCTGCGTTGAGATACACCTGCTTGCGGTCGGTCGGAAAACCGTTGACATGATTGTACAAGGCGCAGGCGCAGCGGCCCCTGGTATCTGGGAAACCTAGCACCTCTACCCGAATGCCAGCGTTTCTGGTCTGCGGTTCCTGCGCGAGTGATGGCGCGACTAAGGTAAAGACAATAATCGCGATGTTCGCAAGCTTCGTGACTCTCATTACAAGCGCTCTAACCTCATCGATCCAAGCTAGAATTCGAGATGTCGTCCCAGGGTAATCAATTCTTGTTGCGGCTCCCAGTTACCGCCACCACGAGATAAACCAAGTCCGGCGGCATCGCGTCAAGCTTGAAGATACTTGGGGATGCCAGCGGCGCGCGAACACCGCGAATCGAGGTAGGTACGGCTCACATGGAGCTGTCGATGGTGTTCAGTAGTCCGGCGACGATGGTGCCGGAGGTCTGATAGAGCGCAACTACTACAATTGCGATCGCCGCCAAAATCAAGGCGTATTCGGTCATCGTCTGAGCGTTAGCTCGGCGGATCCTCCTGACAATCCTCATCCTACAGCTCATAGAACCCCCTGTCTGCAATGAGAGAAGGCTTGTCCCCCAACGTCACGTAGCGAGCCTCGTCCCGTCCGCTACTAATCGTTGACGCGGCCGAAGAGTGCGACTCGGTAAAACTCCAGCACCGGCGGTCTGATACATCGAGTACATCACCAAGGCCACCGCAGGCCTGATCAACGCGAACTTCGCGAGCTTTTGACCCCGATGCCAGTTCTGCGCACGCACGTAGATTCTGATGATGAGATCCATGCCCCCGATCCTCGCCATTACTTCTTCGAACGCCGCGGCCATTGCCGCCACTGCAGATCGTCGAAGCGGTCCCTTTCCCCCCTCCACCTGCCACTCGAATGTGGCAAATGCGAATGAAACCAGTAAAGGTTGAGCAAGACAGCATGTCTTGTGCCAACAAAACCCGAAGAAAAAGCATTAAGTTGTAAGGAATCAGTTCGACGAGGGATCGCGGTCATGGGGTCCCGTTGCTGAAAGGCAACAAAGAGCGTCGGAAGCTGCTAAATCAGTCAAAGGGTGGTCCCAGCATTGATGGCGGCGCGCATCCCGGACTCATAGGATAGGCGATAACGAATGTTCGTGGGGGGCAGTATGAAAGATTCGGCGGCAGGTCATCGGGAGCTCACCATCCTGACCTTGAACATCTATTTCGGGACCGATCTCGGGCCGGCGTTCGGCGCCAAGGATTTTCCCGATTTGATTGCGACGCTGGGGAAACTATGGGCCGAGGTTCAGGCGACCGACATTCCCGCGCGCGCCGCCAGCATCGCGCGTCAAATCGCGATGGGCGCGCCCGACCTGGTTGCCTTGCAGGAGACCGCGCTATGGTCAACCGGGACGCCGGGCGCGATGGCGCCCAAGTACGATTTCCTGCTGCTGGTGCTGGAGGCGCTTCAGAACGAGGGCCTGTCCTATGCGCCGATCGCGGTAAATCGTGACCTCAATCGCCCCGCGCCCCTCGATATGAGTGGCAATTTCGTCGAGTTCCAGGATCGGAACGCGGTGCTGCTGAGGGTCGGCCCCAACCCGAGCAAAATCCTGCCGTACGACATTCAGGCCAAAACCTTCGCGACTCTTTATGAAAAAGGCAGCCCCCTGATGGGAACCTTGACCGTCCCGCGAAGTATGATTGTCGTTGATGCTCTACTCGATAAGCGCAAGTTCCGCTTCGTCGCGACGCACCTCGAATCGCTCGAGGAGACGGTACAGCTCGCGCAAAGCAACGAACTCGTCGCATGGCTTGCTAATGCGAATCTGCCCGTCATCATGGTGGGCGATTTCAATTCCAATGGAAATCAGGATCCAAAAGTACAGGATTGTACTCGCACGTACCCCGATTTGATCGCGGCGGGATTTCGCGATACCTGGGCTGCCGTCAATGCTGCCGATCCGGGCAATACCTGCTGCCATGCCCCCGATTTGCGCAACATAATGTCCGAACTCGATCGCCGCCTCGATTTGATCCTCTTACGCGGCGCGATTACCCCGCTTTCCGCCAAGCTGGTGGCCGCGGAGCCTGCCGCCCGAACCGCATCCGGCGTATGGCCAACTGACCATGCCGGCGTGTTCGCGAAGCTGCGCCTCGATTAGCAGCTTCGCGAAGCGCGCCATGCATCGAATTGTCACGCGGTTTTCGAGAGTTGCGCCTCGATGGAACTGGTGACGACCGGGTCGGTCGGGGTGATATCAGGCGCGAAACGCGCGACCACCTCACCCTTGCGATCGACGAGGAATTTCTCGAAGTTCCACGCGATGTCGGTTTCGTTCTTGGGTCCCAGCCCATGCTGATCGAGGGTCTTGCGCAGCGCGCTGTCGGCCTTGCCCTGCGCCTTGGGCACGGCGCTGATGAGATGGCGATACAGCGGATGCTGCCCCTCGCCCTTCACCACGATCTTTTCGAACATCGGAAACTTGACGCCGAATTTGGTCTCGCAGAACTGCTTGATTTCGGTATTCGATCCGGGCTCCTGTCCGGCAAATTCGTTGGCCGGAAACCCGAGAACCTCGAACCCCTTGCCATGGTAGGTCTCGTAGATTTTTTCCAGTTCGGCGTACTGAGGAGTCAGTCCGCACTTCGATGCGACATTGACGATCAGCAGCACCTCGCCCTTGTAGTCGCCCAGGGTAGCCTCGGAACCGTCGATACGTTTGGTTGGAATTCCGTAGATGTCAGCAGCCACGATGCAGGTCCTCCAAAGATTGATGTGCTTGCAAGCTAGTTCCTGATCGCGCTCGAAGGCAAGCCACGAAAACGACTCCGTAATGGGCGGTTTTGATTCAACGGGACTAGGCCGCTATCTCTTCGATGCTCCAGACGTGATCCGAGACGCCCGCTTCCATCGCTGGCGTCACGCGCAACGTCTGATGAATCCGGGCAAAGTTATAGTATATGTGGAACAGGCCGATAGCGTGCTCATGGTTCGCGAGCTTCTTTGAGAACGCTTTCGTCAGACGAGTGAAGCGCCTCATACCCATCCGGATGTTGAGATTCTGGCGCTGGTCGAAATGTGATCAGGATCAGGCCATCCGCGCAGTTGTGTTTTCTCGCATCCATTACGAACCGCCAGACTGTAGCGCGTTCGTTTCTCGGGAAGCGCAGCGTAGTGCTTAACCAGCATCGCGTAGTCGATGTCACGGTCGAAGGCCTCATCTACGGCATTTAGATACACACGATGCCCATCACTTGGGACATGAGAGCAAGCCAGATCGGTCGTTAGCTGCACGCGATAAGTTAGTCGATGCCGGTGACCTTGTGCCAGTATGAGAAAAAACGCGGTCGATTCTATCCAGGCTCAGACGGATTAAGGGCGCTTCGACAGAGTCTGAGTGAACAGAAAATAGAAATCCCTGATCCGTTTTTGGTCGGGGTTGGTCCCGAACCCTATTCCATCGAGCCGCTGCGGCCCTTCACCGCAATAGCTTTGCGTTCACCCTTTGGCAATTTTGCCGCGCGGGCCTTGCCGCCCTCCGAGGGCCGACGGGGCTTGCGCATGCGGATTCTTGCCCTCTGCGGGCTTCAGAATGGCGCCTGTAGCCTGTTCGACGAGGCGGAGAGCATTCTGTGTCGGATCGGCGCGCTTGCCGCCTCTGCTTGCTCGGGTAGGCATAGTTCCCAAGTACGCCGCAAATCCCCGCCTGGCGGCAAGTTGAGCGGTCCCGCACGGCCAGATTCAGAACAAAAGCAGCTGTCATGCGTCTTGCTTTATAGGACACCGATGGACTATGAACAAAGCACGCCTAATGACTATTCAAGCCGATTTTGCTGCACTAAAGCGAGCAGAGACGGGTTTTTTCGCGGTTTTGTACCGAACTGCCTCACTTCAGGAGAGACTGCTCGGCTTCGCGAATGACGAAGAATTCGCAGAACGGCACAGAATTGTCAGACTCCTGCAACGCATTGCTCCTCTCACGAAACATCTGGCGGATGCAGCGGAGCACATCAGATTCGTTTTGCCTGAGGGACGTGGCGATACCGAGAGCTTCATTGCCCTATCCGGTTTGCTAGTTGATCGTATCGGCTTGGTTCTTAACGATCTAGATCAAAAAGGGCTTCTTCCGCGTGGCAAATTCGACGCCCCTGATTTTATCCGACAGCTCCGAGATGCGCGGCAGCAATTTGTGCGTCTCCATGCCTCCTGGCAGCGCGTTCTCGCGGACTATGATGCGGCGGCGACATCATTCGTGCCACTAGATGAACTTCTAGACCGCGTTACACCGGAAAATCGCCATGGGTTGATAGATTGGGGTAAGCCGGTCGGCAAAGAAGTCTGGTAGCTACATACGCCGTCACAATACGTTCCAGAGCGGGGCGACTTTATCAGGCTTCATTTTGACCCGTCCGAAGGGCATGAACAGGCCGGGGATAGACCCGCGCTCGTACTAACTCCAGCGAAGTTCAATCAGCGCACCAAGTTCGCTTTCGTCTGTCCCATAACGGGACAGGCGAAAGGCTATCCTTTCGAAGTAGCCATTCCTAATGGCCTTCCGGTCTACGGAGTCATCCTTGTTGATCAACTAGGCGCTAAAGATTGGGAAGCGCGGGGCGCGATCAAACTCGGAGAATGCCCTCAATCCCTGGTTGCTCTTGTGGACGTGCGGATTAAGACAATTCTCGGATACGTCGTATCCTAAGACCCCTGACCGTGAAAACCGCCCGGTGCCAACGACTTCCAACTTCGCGGACGTCATTGCTGCTTCGGCGTGGTGAGCCATCCGATCATTTCGAGGGGCGGAATTGGCGAGCCGCCGCTTCCAAGGGGTAGCGCGCGCTCAGCGTCGCCCGGCAGCGTGGTGCCGGAGGTGCCGGAAGGGGCTAAGGCCAAAGAAGACTGACGAACGAATCAAGGCTGCCGCGCCGGACTGGATTCCGGCGACTGTGCTGTTCGGCGAGTTGCGAGCCCCAGGCTATTCGGGGGGTATATCTGGAAGCGCGGAATAAAGGTTGTTCAAATAGCGGCGTTACCGTCCAAATTCAGCCACCGAGCAAAATTGGGCTAGGTCGCATAGACTCTGAGATTCTTTTCTATTCTTATAGGAACATCGGCATCTCTCGGGATCTCAAATGCCTCCCCAGTCAGAAAACGGCGTAGCTGGTTGTGCGTTACCATTTGTGACACATTACCAAATGCTCCTTCAAG
Organism: uncultured delta proteobacterium; assembly: GCA_963761255.1. Lineage (GTDB taxonomy): Bacteria > Desulfobacterota > Binatia > Binatales > Binataceae > DATGKG01. Next base: position 270,821 of record CAVXGH010000002.1, on the reverse strand, counting down.
CTGCAGTAAGGATGACCTCCTTCAACTCGATAAGGGTTTGGATGCGATAGCTAGCCTGCGAAAAGTCATGGGCTTTTGTAAAGTCGTTATAGACAATGACACAGTCAATACCTGCCGCCACGGCTGAGTTCAGCCCCCGGGAAGAATCCTCTACCACCAGGGTCTCTTCTTTGGTGGCTCCAAAACGCTTCAAGCCGGTCAGGTATGGTTCCGGGTGCGGCTTGGCGAGCTGGTAGTCTTCGCGAACCAGGACGAATTCCATGAATTTTCTAACTTGGCGCTTTTCATGGATAATTTCGAAATCCACACGTTTTGCAGTCGTCACGATGGCCATGCGGACGTATTTCGACAGTTCAGCAAGAGTTTCAATGACGCCTTCAATCTCAATGGCTTCGGTTCTAAGATATTCGCGATAATAATCATCACGAACCTTACGCTGCCTGCTGATGGTCTGTTCATCAATTCCGGCCGCCCTGGCTTGGGCCCAGGTGCCCGATCCCTGGTTCATGTCCCGCAAGTATTGATCCTTGTCCAAAGTGAAACCAATGTCCGCCAGGGCGCGTTCTCCAGCTTTGTAATACCAGAATTCGGTATCGACCAGGACGCCATCGTGATCGAAGAGTATGTATTTTTTCATTCTCTTGATCCTATCGGGTCGCCGCCGGCAACCACTTGCGAAATCGCGAATCGCACTAGCGTGGACAACGCCATCACCTTCAGGATGAAGAAGGGTAACGGGCTTCATCCTTCGCTGCGTTCGTTTCAGGTCTGCCTTCCTTTCGGCAAACACTAACCTATCGCCGGAGGTACCTGGAGGGGCTGAGGCCAAAGAAGACTCACTTTACCGCTAATGCCTTGAGTTTTGCCGCTGCCGTTCCGTAGTTGCCAAGATGAAAAACCGATGCTCCTGACGCAGAGAAGGTGAAATCCTAAAACGGTGCTGCGACCATCTTTTTCAGGTAATCCTCCGGCGCAAGGCCGGTGGTAACGTGCAGCTCTAAATGCTCGCCCGAATGCTCCGGCACATAGACCTCGACATAGTGAATCGTCGCCTCATTGATATCGGGGGCAGCGGGAGTGGTGACGAATGCGGCTGCGGTTCCGGTCGGCACCGTGTAAGGCGCCACCGCGTCAATCAAATCCTTCTGTAGCTTCACCAATTCGGGCGTCGTCTCCACCACGATGCCCGATAAGCCTAGGCCCGGCAGCAACGGAGAGGTAAGGTAGTAATATTTGTAGGCCTTCAATTTGAAACTCGTAACATTGTAGCTTTCGAAGACTTTGCTGGCGGCGGCGTAAATCTGGTCGAGGTCCGCGGTGCGGACGTAACGCTGCAACATCGAGATGTGCGGATGATGCGCCGCGGCGAGCGAAAAGCCCTTCGGGAACACCGAGCGCAGGCGCGCGTTCACGGCTTCCGCGTGATGCACCATCGTGGCATCCGGCTCCAGCGCTATATCGATGGCAGTGATAGGACTTGGTTGTGCCATGGCTGCTCCCCAATAGCCCAGCAACCATGCCAGGCAAATGCTGATTGCGGCGATCTTCGCGTAGCTGTTCATGCAGTGCTCCGCTTATTGGATAGGAGCAAGAACCGTCCGCGGACGTCTCGAATGGTCTTCATTTGTCGAAACTGAAAATTCGCTTCCAGTCATTCTTCATGCTGATGACGTTCCAGCCCCTGGACTTGGCCTCATCGTACAGCGCCTGCGTGAAGGTACCGACTTTGGTGTCCGGCAGGCCGTCGGCGGGGCCGTATGCGTACTCGCGTGCAGGATCATCGTGCAGGACCAACATCATCAACCGCGCGCCATCACCCGCCTGGGTCCATTCCAGCATCTGCTTGTCGCCGGGCGAGTTGCCAAACGCTGCGTAGGGCCGCTTGCCGATAAACAGGTTGATCCCGACCGGCTTGCCGGCATTGTCGTCGATGAAGAACACTTTCGGCTCGCGCATCAGTACCGGTTTGCCGTCCTGGTTCTCATATTTGGTCAGGATGCTCGATCCCACAACCTGCTCGGGCGGGATGCCATAGACACTTTCGCTGTACACCCGTACGAACTCCTGGCCACCGCCGGTGACGATATAGGTCTTGAATCCATTGGTCCGCAGGTAATCCATGAGCTCAAGCATCGGCTGGTAGACGAGCGCGGTATAAGGTCGATGAAATCTCGGATCTCTGGCCGTTGCCAACCACTGCTTCACCAGCGCCTGGAAAGCTTCAGTGGTCATCCCGGCGTGGGTCGCGGCGAGGATAATTTCCCAGTCCGATTCCGAGAACCTGGCCATCGCCGCACGGTCGTTCGCGAGAACCGCTTTGAACGGATCGCGTTGTTTCCACTCGGGATGCTGGGCGGCCAGATCGTGCACCCGGGCGAGCGCAAACGCAGCCTGAGTATAGAGGGGATGTTCGACCCAAAGGGTGCCATCCTGATCGAAGGTGGCAATCCGATCCTGCGGTTCGACGTATTTGGTACCGGACTTATCGGTAACTGCTTTGACGAAAGAAACGATCGCCTGTTTCGCCGGCCCGTCGTTCCACGATGCAAGCGCTGCGGTCTGAGCGTTTGCGTGGAAACTCAACGCGAGCAACATGACGACGACGAAGGCGCCGGGCAGCTTCGGGATCTTCCGACCAGAGTTCATCGCGTGTTCATTGCGCTCCTTATGGAACGATTCGCGATTAAATTTGGCTAAATCGACGCTCCGCTTCTATTGTACTTTGGTACAAGGAGGGTTCTTGAGAGTCTCCCCTGAACAATTTTGATTCGGGGGTTTCCTCGATCTCCCCCACCAATGCGACTGCGCTAACCGGTGGCGCGGGGGATGCGTCAACCTTCAATCGGTGATGACACCCTTCGCTGATGTCATCGCTGCTTCGGCATGCTTGAGCCATCCGGTCATTTCGAGCGCGCGGAATTGGCGCGCCGCGGCTTCCAGGAAGGGTAGCGCGCGATCAGCGTCGCCGGCGGCGTGGCGCCGGAGGTACATCAATGCTTCGTCGTAGTCGGCGATCGCGCGAAGCGGACGGGTCCCGGCGTCTTCGAGCACCTTCCGCGCCTTGGCGAACCATTCGGACGCTTCATCATGACGCCCCTGAAGCGCACATAGATGAGCGAGTTCGAGGCGAGCATCGAACGCGGGCCATCGCAGGTCCGGCGCGAGGACCTTCTCGCGAATGCTTTGCTCAATCACTTCCGCGTGGTCCGTGCGGTTGAGCAGCCACAGCGTAGCCGCGGCCAGCAAGGTCATCGGAATGTAGTTGATGCCCCATGGGGCGCCCTTCTCGACGGCGAACGGAAGCTCGTTGAGGTAGTGCAGCGCGCGATCCCTCTGGCGGGAGTAAGCATAACCGCATGCCACATAGGCAGTCGCCCCGGACAGGGTCCATTTTATTTCCTCGCCGATAGCCTTCAACGCCTCAACCACGCTGATTTGTGATTCCGCCGGATGTCCAAGGCTGCTGGTCATATTGGCGAGGAATTGGGGCCAGTCTTCGTTGAGCAACATCTGAAATTCGACCCGTGCACCGAGAAAGCTAACCGTACCAAACGAGGGACGCGCGAGACGTGCGGCCAGAGCAGCGGCGCGATCCAGGGCGGCGCGCGTCTCCACGAATTCACCCAATGCCGCGCGGCACCTGGCGACGCCCGCCCATGCCCGCACCGCTCTCGCGAGTGCGCCGCTGCGCTCGCCCTCGATCCCCTCCTGCTGCCATAGCGCAACGGCAAGGCGAAAATCTCCGCCGCGCATCGTAATCCTCGCCACCGGCGCCGGGTCGCGGATGATTTCCTCGCGCGTGTAATGAATCGGGTCGATGTGTCGAGACCTTAATTGCTCGGGTGGCAGTTTGCGCAGAACTTCGCACAGCTCCTGGTTTTCGGGCGAATCTATCGAAGTTCCGGGATTTGCCGGGTCTTCGGCCTCGGCGCGATTGATGTCGATTTCGGTCAGACTCGCCCAGGTTATGTCGCGTCTGGCGTCGATGTAGCGCAGACCTTCCTTTGCCAGTTCCCATGCGCCCCGGGTAAGGCTGGCATTGAACATCGCACGGGCGATCTGTTCGTAGTACTCGGCGGTGGCATCTTTGCCCTCGGAAGCCACGACAGCCTCTCCGGCGGCATGGGCGGTCTTCAGAGCTTCCGCCCCGTCGAACGACCAGGTCAGGGCGAAGCTCAGGCGCGCGAGTATTCGCGGGCGCCGGGGATCGTCTTTCGGCAGCAATTCCAGCGCGATGCGCAGGAAGGCCGCGACGTCATCGTGACCATACGCGGCCTCCGCGTTGTCGGCGGCGGCGATCGCGTAGTCCACTCCGCGTCCGGTGCCGGACTCGGCGGCGCCACGCCAGAACTGAAATGCGACTTCCGCCGCATGATGGGCCGCGAGCGCGCCCCACGCACGCTCCATCTCCTCGGCGATTTTTCGATGCATGCGGACGCGCCGGACCGAACTGAGCTGCGCATACAGGGTGTGGCGAATGATGGCGTGGGTGAAGTCGAAACTTTCCGCATCGGGGCCGGGCCGCAACAGTTTCGCTTCCAGCGCCTCATCGATGGAAGACAGCGCCGCGTTGTCATCCAGCTCCGCCACCGATGCGGCCACTCCGAGCGCGAAGGGACCGTTGAACGCCGAGGCTACGGAAAGCAGCCGATTGGCCGGCTCCGAGAGCCTCAAAACCCTTCGGCCGATTAACTGGCGCACGCTCTCGGGAATGCCAAGCTCGTCGATGCTCAGCCGGGAAGTCCAGCCCTTGCCTTCACGCAGGATCTCGCCCTTTTCGAACAGATCGAGCAGCAACTCGCGTATGAACAGGGGGTTACCATCGGTTGCTTCGCTGAGCGCTTTGACCAGCGCCTGCGGTGCGTCTTGATCCCCGATGATGCCGAGCAAATCCGCCAGCTCGTCAGACTGCAGGCCATCGAGCGTGAGGCTCTCGAAATCGCGCACCCGGCTCATCCCGGCGAGTGCGGCCGCGAGCGGATGCTTGCGATCAACTTCCGCCTCCCGATAAGCGCCGAGCAGCAGGATCGGATTGGGGGCGACGAAATGGGCGAGGTGGCTCAGCATCGCAACCGTGCCGCGGTCCGCCCAGTGCAAATCATCGAGTACCAGCAGCACCGGCGCACGATGCGAAAGCGCGATGACAAACTGCGCGACCGCATCAAACAGCCGGAAGCGCTCGTCTTCCTTGTCCAGCGAGGCAGGTTCCGCGGCATCGTTCAGCGATTCGCGCAGCGACGGTGCGATGCGTGCGAGGATCGACCCACGCTTTCCCAACACTGCCGCGAACTGCGCCGCATCGGCATGGCGCGCGTATTCCGCGATCGCCTCGGCGAAGGGCGCGAATGGCGGTTGCCATTCGCCGTCGTAACACGCGCCGCGCAGGATGGTTAGCCCTTGCTGCCGCGCCTGGTCGGCAAACTCTTCGATGGTGCGAGTTTTGCCGATCCCCGGTTCGCCTCGCAGCATTACAATCGAACCACGGCCGTTGCGCGCCTCTTCGAGCCTGGCCGCCAGCCGCTTTAGTTGTTTGGCGCGGCCGACAAAGGGCGTCCGGTTCAGCATCACCGCCGGATCGTTGCGCTCATAAACCACCTCGCAAACGCCGATGGACGTCGCGGTGCCCTTGAGCTCGATTGCGCCGACATCGTGAAAGCTGAAAGCCTGGCGTGACGCGAGCAATTCCGCGATTAGCCGGCTGCAGAGGATTTGCCCGCTGGCAGCGCGATCGCATAGCTGTCGCGCGACCACGACCGGCGTGCCGAAATATCCCCCGTCGCGGCGCAGCACCTCGCCCATATGGATGCCGACGCGGATTTCGAATCGAATGCCGGCGGTGGGTCGCCCCGCCGTTTGTTGCACGGTTATCGCGCATCGCACGGCGTCCGCCGCCGATGAGAACGCCGCAAGCATCCCGTCGCCCAGCCATTTGAGCTCCTGGCCCCCGCCCGCCGTGACCGCATCACTCATGAGTTTGTGATGGACTCGGAAGAGCTCATCCCCGGCCTCGTCGCCCGCGCTCTGCAGATGCTGGGTGGAACTGACCAGGTCGGTATAGAGCAGGGTAAGAGTGCCGGAGTCCGTCATGACCGTAAGCCCGCACTTGCTGCGTCAGGATCAAAACCCGGCACTCGCGCGCGTTTGGCTCGCATACATCGAAGCAGTTCTTCCGCATAGGGCAGCTCGACCAATGCGAAAGTGGCCGCGAGGAGGAGGGTCGTGTATTCGAAGGTGGGCACCGCGCCGACTTTGCGCCGCAGTGAGAAATCCGCGGGATGCGGCCCCATCCCAAACAACGACAAGAAATCCGCCCAGTGAAGGATGATCACAAAGGAAACCGCCATCAGCGGGATCATGTCGAGGAAGCTGTGGATATTCTGCTCGATCGGCATCAGCTCTCGTTTGGAGCTGGCGTAGCGCACGTCCCACATCGCGGTCAGTTCATGCGCGCAGTAAGCCGCGATCATCACCGCGATTATCAGTGCGTTGATTTGCAGCAGCAGTCCGGCCAGCAGCGCCACACCGGCCTCGCTCAACATCAGAAGATGGATCAACGATTCGTGCGTTCCGCTGGTGTGTTCAAGGTGCGATACGCGATGGCAAACCCAATCGGCCAGGCCCGCGGCGATCCAGAGCGGCAGCAGGAAATACAGCAGCACTCCTCGCGTAATTTCCGCTGTGTCTGCCATTTCTCTTTCTCTTCCGTCAGGAGCAAGTTCGCGGTGCCGCCGCTAACCCGGCGCGGGCTGCGAATGATTCGCGTGCGCAAACAGCACCCCTTTGCGCTGTTCCAAAACTTCCATGGTGTGCCGATAGCCGGCATTGACGGTGAAATCGAATGCCTTCCAATCGAGCATGCTCACTTCTTCGAGTGGGGGTTGAAACAGCAGATCGACCTGCCCGCGCATCCTTTTCAGTTGGAGATGGCCACCGATCGTGCCCGACGCCATCAGCAATCTCAGGATGTTAGGAGTGCCCTGCCGCGCATGGGTAAAGAGCTGCCAGAGGGGACGATGATCGATGTCATCGACGGTGGCTTTGAATCCGTAATCGTTGGAAGCGTCGGCCGCGATGATGGGACCGCGGCGCATCTCACTCATGATATCGATGGGAAGATTATTGACCAGCCCGCCGTCGATCAGGATGTCAGACCCTTCGATCATCGGCGGCAGCACGCCGGGAATCGCCACGCTGGCGCGCACCGCCCACCAGATCGGGCCGGTCCGATGAACCTTCAGCACGCCCTTGGTGAGGTTGGCGGACACGCAGAAGTAGGGATAGGAAGAGTCCTCGATCAGCGCTTCGCCGAAATGCTTGCGAAACAATCCGGTCGCCTTCCTTCCCCGTGCCAGGGCAATCAGGGGAACGGTGTAGTCGCCGACCGGGTTGGTGAAGCCGAACGCGTCTTTCATCCGCTCCAGAAGAACCCGATTGTCCCAGTCAAGTGCGATGCCCGCGGCAATGATCGCCCCCATACTGGCGCCGCCGAAGAGATCCAGCTCGATGCCCGCCTCACGCAGCGCACGAATCACTCCGATATGCGTAAGCGCGCGCGCCCCGCCGCCCGACAGGACCATGCCCATCGCGCGGCCCGTGAGCATCCGCGCCAGACGGCGAAAATCGCGCGGGACCTGCCGGCGCACATGATGATGCTGCGTCACTTCGACCAGCTTCAGCAGAGAAATCGTCTCCGAAGGCGACACCGACTGATCGCGATATAACACCAATTCGATCACCGCCCGGCGCGGATTGTTCAGCGCGGCTTCAATCGAAGGCGGGACAAAGGCCGGCGGTCGAGTCGCTTCCGCCAGCAGCACCACGCGGTCAGCCTGGCGCAAACAATGACTGGTCCACTCCGACTCCTCGGCGTCGGCCTGGTAAAGGACTACGTCGTAGGCTTCCTCGAGCGCGTTGAACCATTCGATGGGCCGATCGACCGAGGTATGGTCGAGGACATTAGACTTGAGCCCCAACTCCGCAAACGCCTGCGCCAGCGTTCGAGTAAAACTTGAAGCGGCGAGATCGCGGTTGAATGGGAATATCGCAATCGTCCTGGGAGCCTGGGTCGCCGGGGCCAGCCGCGGTGGCTCTCGGAGCCGCCGGACCAGCAAATCAGTTACGAAGCGCAGCGACCTCGGATGCGCGTCGATGAGTTTGTCGAAGGCCGATTTCGACAACCGCACCACCTCGGTATCGCGCAATGCGATGACGGTCGCAGAGCGCGGCTCACCGGATAAAACCGCCATCTCGCCTACCGTCTCTCCGCGCGGCATCTGCCGGATCAGAACTTCCTTGCCTTCGTCATTGGGCAGGAAAGCTCCGAGCCGCCCGGACAGAACTACATAGAGCGAATCGTCGCGGTCGCCCTGGCGAAAGAGCAATTGTCCGCCCGGCAAACTGAACCAGTCGAATTCGGCTGCGATCGCACTGAGGAGATGCGGCTCGATGCCAACAAATAGCGTCAGTCCGGAAAGCTTTTCGATGAGTCCGGGAGCAGTTTCAGGGATACCTATCGATGAAGTTGTCAAACCGAACTACTCGCGCGATCGCCAAAAAGGCCACAGAGGAGGTCGTGCTACAGTCAGGCTCAAATTAATACAAGCTAGCTTGCGGAAGATCAAGGATAGTCGCATTTGCGTACTCAATGTCGGCTTATTCTATGCTCACGCAGTCTTATTTAGGCGTCGAGACTTTACCTCCATGCCCCATAGTATTACGATTGCGTCGATTTATCCTTCAGATTGTTATGTTAGCCAGCGCGTTGCGACTACTTACCGGATTCTCTTTCAGGCTTCACACGCTGCGGCTCGTTATGACGGCTCTTGTGGCCACCAAGGACGTATTCGCTTGAGATTCAACATTTTGATGACACTTCTGATTGGCGGCGCTCTTGCTGTTTTCATCGGATGCGGCAGTGACGCGCGCCCCGCGGAACCAACCAGGATTGCCGTTACCGTCCTGAAGGTAAGCGAGGGCCAGGAATCCAATTCCGGCGCCTATACCGCAAGCTTTCAGCCTCATCGCCAGACCGCCCTCTCATTCCAGGTCGGCGGTTATGTCGATTTCATCAAGCAAGTGCCCGGTGCTGATGGACGGATGCGCGACCTGCAGGGAGGCGATTCGGTCAAGGAGCGCGAGCCCCTCGCGACCGTCAAGTCAGACACGTATCAAGCCCAGGTGAGCCAGTCGGAATCCGCGCTGGCGGGAGCCAGGGCGGTCTATGAAAATGCCAAGCGCGACTTCGAACGCGATGGCCAATTGCTCAACCAGCACATCATCGCGCGCGAGACCTACGACCTTTCTTCCGAGCAATATCAATCCGCGCAGTCGCAGGTTGCGCAGGCGGAAGCGGCGCTGAAGCAAGCGCAAATCAACCTGGGATATTGCAAGCTCACGGCGCCGATGGATGGCATAATCCTCGAGCGCGGCATCGAGGTCGGTTCCCTCGCGGGACCGGCCACCGCCGCGTTTCAAATTGCCGACACTTCCACCATGAAGGCGGTGTTCGGCAGCTCCGACATCCAGGTGGCGCAATTCAAGCAAGGGCAAGCGCAAACCCTCACCACCGAAGCGATTCCCGGCGCGCAGTTGGTCGGAACCATCACGCGCGTCGCGCCGAACGCGGATCCGACCACGCGGGTTTATGATGTCGAAATCACCGTTCCGAACAAGGACGGCAAAATCCGCACCGGCATGATCGCATCGCTAAAGGTCGCCGGCGCCGTCACCGCGGCGAGCACCGCCGCAACGCTTCCCCTCAATGCGATCGTCCGTCCGCCCGACGACCAGAAAGATTTCGCCGTTTATGTCGTCGAAGAAAAAGCCGGCAAGAGCCTCGCGCGGCTGCGCAGGGTTCGCCTCGGCGACATCGTCGGCAACGAGATCGCCGTGTCCTCGGGGGTGCAGATGGGGGATGAGGTGATCGTGCGCGGCGCGACGATGGTATCGGATGGTACCGAAGTTCAGGTCATTCGCTGATGGCGCATCGTAGCGATTCCGAGATTATCGCCAACACGCATAATGTCGCGCGCTTCTTCGTCGAGAACCGGGCCATCGCGTGGATGCTGCTGATCGGCGTGATGGCGTGGGGCATCCTCGGCTATGCACGAATGCCCAAGCGCAAAGATCCTGAGCTGCCGGTCCGCGAGGCGGTCGCGATCTGTCCCTGGCCCGGTGTCCGCGCCGAGAAAATCGAGCAGATGGTGACGCGGAAGATCGAAGACGTGATGGCGGAGAATTCTTCCGTCAATTCCGCGGGCGCCAGCAGCACCTACGGCATCAAATCCACCACCCTCGACGGCGTCGCCATCGTCAACGTTCAGTTGGCTGAAAACGTCACTGACACCGGCAAGCAATTCAGTGACATCAATCTGCGGCTGAACAGCATCAATGATCTGCCGAGCGGTGCCGGCCCCATTCAGTTCATCAGCGACTATGGCGACACCGCGGCGCTGATGCTCACCGTCGCAAGTCCCAAGCTGGGCGAGGTGGAACTTGCGTTGCGGGCGCGCGCCATTCGCGCCGCCATCGAGAAGGCTCGCGAGTCGGCGCCGGCTGATGCGAAAGCCACGCGCGAATCGCTGGTGACATTATTTCCCGAGGCGATCGGCACCGAAAATGTCGCCCGGGTGCGCGAGGGGCTGACGCTCTATCTTCAGGCGCATAAGCTCGCGCGCGATATTCGCCCCCTCGATGGCAACGGCTTCATCGGTTTGGATGCCGCGGTTGCCCCCAATGTCGATCTCGCCGGGATCACGCGCACCTTCATCGCCGATCATGTCGGCACTTCGGTCTTTCCCATCGTGCATCCCGATGCGTGGGCTCCGGTGCTCATTCGAAATCCCGCCGATACCGAGGCTGATTTGGATGCCGCGGCGGGAGACAAGTACACCTATCGCGAACTCGATCGTTATACCGACCTGATCCAGCGCGCCCTCGAGACGCTACCGAATGTAGGAAAAGTGACGCGCTCGGGAGTGCTGCCGGAATGGATCCAGCTTGCCTACTCGCAGCGGCGGCTCGCCTCCTACGGCGTGCAACCCGCGCGCCTGGCGCAGATCCTCGCCGAGCGCAACATCACCCGCGCGGGAGGCACCATCGATGCGGCCGGAACCGATGTCACGGTGCATCCGAGCGGCGAATTTACCGACGCCGCGGAAATCGGCGACGTCATCGTGCAGGCGACGCCGTCCGGCACTCCGCTCTATCTGCGCGATTTGGTGGAGGTTCTGCGCGGCTATCAGAACCCGCCGCAGTTGCTCAACTTCTACACTTCACGCAATGCGAAGGGGCGCTGGAACCGCAATCGCGCGATTACCCTGGCCATTTTCATGCGCTCCGGCCAGCAGATCGGCGCATTCGGCAAAGCCGTCGATCGCGCGCTGGGCGACCTGAAGAGCCGCCTTCCCGAGGACCTCATCATCGCGCGAACTTCCGACCAGCCACGCCAGGTGCATGAGAACATCGACCTGCTGATGGGCGCGCTTTACGAAGCGATCGTGCTGGTCATCTTCGTCGCGCTGATTGGCTTTTGGGAATGGCGCTCCGCCCTGCTGATTGCGCTCGCGATTCCTATCACTCTCGCGATGACGTTTGGAGTGATGGACCTGCTCGGCATCGACTTGCAGCAGGTGTCGATCGCCAGCCTCATCATCGCATTAGGACTGCTGGTCGATGATCCGGTGGTCGCGGGCGACGCGATTAAGCATGAACTGGGGATGGGGAAGCCGGCAGCGATCGCGGCATGGCTCGGGCCCACCAAGCTGAGCCGCGCCATCCTGTTCGCGACCATCACCAACATCGTCGCCTACCTGCCCTTCCTGATGCTGACCGGCGACACCGGACGCTTCCTGTATAGCCTGCCGATCGTGATGACCTGCGCGCTGGTCGCCTCGCGAATCGTCTCGATGACCTTCATCCCGCAACTGGGCTACTACCTGATGCGACCGGGCAAGCCGCTGCCGCCGATCGAATATCGCCGCACGCATGGGGTGACGGGGCTCTACTACAAGCTCGGGCACTACGCGCTGGAACATCGTAAGGCGTTCGTGGCGTGTTCGTTCGTTTTCCTCGCGGGCGGTTTTTTCATCGGCAAGCATTTGCAAACCGCGTTCTTTCCCGAGGACGTGCAATATCTGGCCTATGTTGATGTATGGCTGCCGAACGGCGCCGCGCTGTCCGACACGAATACGCTGGCGTCGCGGGCCGAGGGAGTGATCCGGAAGGTTGCCCAGGACTATGGACGTCAACATCCGGGTCGGGAGGGCAAGCCGCGCGAGATCCTGAAATCCGTGACCAGCTTCGTCGGCGGCGGTGGTCCGCGCTTCTGGATCTCGGCGCCTTCCGAATCGGAGCAAAGCAACTTCGCGCAGTTGATCCTCGAAATCGAAGACAAGGACGACATGCCGAAGCTGGTCGGTCCGCTGCAAACCGCGCTGACCGAATCGGTACCCGGTGCTTACCTCGATGCGCGGCAGTTGCTGACCAATCCGGTGCGCTTCCCCATCGAGATCCATGTCTTTGGCCATGCGGATATCGACGCATCCCAGGAAGACTCTGACATCGACACGCTGCGGACCACCGCGAGCCGCATCGAGCAGATCCTGCGCTCGACTCCGGGAGTGCAGAACGTCCGCACTGACTGGATGGAGGAAAGCCCCGGCGTCGAGCTGACGATCAATGCCGACCGCGCCAACATGGCGGGCATCAGCAATGCCGATATCGCGCGCTCTGCTGCCGCGGGCCTCAGCGGATGGCCGGTCGGAACGCTGCTCGATGGCGATACTCGCGTGCCGATCGTGGCCCGCCTTCGCCAGGAAGAGCGCGCGAAGCTCGCCGATGTGGAGAATCTCTACGTCTATGCGCAGAACGGACCCGGCCGCCCGTTAAATTCACTGGCGCCGGTGACCTTTCAGATGAGCCAGGAGCGCATCGTGCGGCGCGATCACTTCCGCACCATGACCATCAACGCGCTGACCAAGTCGGGCGTCCTCTCCTCGCAGGTGATGAGTCAGGCGAGGCCGCAAATCAACGCGCTGCGCGACCAGCTCCCGCCCGGCTATCGCATCGTGATCGGCGGCGAACAGTACAAGCAGGAGGACGGCTTCGGGCAATTGACCCTGGTGCTGGAAATATCGGTGGCGCTGATTTTCATCGCGCTGGTTTTGCAGTTCAACAACCTCATCAAACCATGGCTGATTTTCGTGGCGGTGCCGTACGGCGTCGTGGGCGCGATCGGGGCGCTATGGCTGACCGGCACGCCGTTCGGCTTCATGGCGTTCCTAGGGGTCGCGAGTTTGATCGGCGTAATCGTGAGCCATGTGATCGTCTTGTTCGAGTTTATCGAGGAGCGCCAGGACCTGGGCGAGGAACTCATCCAGGGACTCCTCGATGCCGGCATCGAGCGGCTGCGCCCGGTGATGGTGACCGTCGGCGCCACGGTGCTGGCGCTGTTGCCGCTGGCATTTCACGGCGGGCCGTTATGGCGTCCGCTCTGCTTCGCGCAGATCGGCGGACTGAGCCTCGCCACGGTTATCGAGTTGGTATTGGTGAAGTCGTTCTATGCGATCTTCGTCGCCGACCTGGGCATCCTGAAATGGGGCCCCTCGGCGCCGATGACGCACGAATAAAAAGCGGAGTTACTTGCCCCCACCGCCGGTCATCGGGGCTTCGGCGCGGCGGATCCATCCGGTCATGCCGATTTCGCGAAATTGCTTCAGCGCAGCCTCCAGCAGCGGTTGCGCCCGCCCGAGGTCGCCCGCGTCTGCGCGACGGAGGTACATCAGCGCTTCGTCGTAGTCGGTGATTGCGCGCAGCGGACGGGTGCCCTGTTCCTCCAATACCGCGCGCGCCTTCGCGAACCAGTCGATCGCCTCATCGTAGCGATGTTGCAGCGCGCACAGACGAGCCATCGACAAGCGGCTGTCGCGCATCGGATAGCGGAAGTCGGGAGCGAGGACTTTTTCGCGCAGGTTCCGCTCCACAATGCCGATCGAATCGGTGCGGTCGAGGAGCCACAAGGTCGCGGCCGTGTCACAGACCATGCCGCCGTAGACAAAGGTCCATCCGGCGCCGGCTTCAATCGCGGGGAACAGCATTTCGAGGCGCTGCAACGCCATTTCGGCCTGGTTGATGCGACTGAGGACGTATGCAGCCGCGGCATGGATGGCCGCGAAGGCCCATTTGTTGTCCTGCCGAGTCTCCTGCATGATCGCCATCAGCACCGGATCGGTAAAAACTTCGTCCCATCCGTCATCCAGCATGATGCGCATATCCTGTTTCGCCGAGAGCAGATTGAGCAGCCACGGCGACGATCCGACTCTGCGCGCCGAGAAGCCGACGGCACGATCGTAGGCCGCCTGCGCGAGGGTGAGTTCTCCCAGGCCCATGTGGCATCGCGCAACGCTGGTCCACGCATGCATCGCCCACATGATCCGGCCGGCGCGTTCCGCCTCGACCGCCTCCTGTTGCCAGATGGGCAGGCTGCGCCGGAGGTCTCCCGCCAGGAACAGCAGCGCGCTCGCTGAGGGGTCGGGAGATTCGAGGACCTCCTTTCTCGATTCAACCGGTTGATCGAGACCGACCGCGCGCAGCTGCTCAGGCGGGAATTGCTTCATGATCGCCCGATGTTCGCGTTCGTTGGGAGTCTCGACACGGATCCCCGGATTGGCCGGATCCTCGGTTGACTGTCGCATCAAATCCATTTCGTTGATCGCGGCCCAGTTGACGTCGCGACGATCGCCCGCATGGCGGAGCCCGTCTTTGGCCAGGGTCCATGCGGCGCGCAGCAGGCCGCCGTTGTACATTGAGCGAACGACGATCCTCAGGTATTCGGTTGCCGCGACTGAGCCTTCCGCGGCGGCAATCAAGTCGCCGGCCTCAGCGCTGACCTTGACCGCCTCATCGGCACTGAGCGTATATGCGAGGGAGAGCCCGAGGCGCGCCATCAGCCGCGCCCTTTGCGGGTCGTCCGGCGCCAAAAGCTCGAGTGCGATGCGGAGAAAGGCGACTACCTCATCATGCGCATAGACCGCTTCGGCATTGTTCGCGGCGGAGATCGCATAGTCCGCGCCGCGCTTCGCGCCGGAAGCGGCCGCGCCGCACCAGAACTGATAAGCCACTTCGGCCGCATGATCCGAAACCCGCTCGCCCCACGTACGTTCCATCGCTTCCGCGATCCGCCGATGCAAACGCACTCTGCGGGCAGGATTTAAGCTCGAATACAGCGAGTGACGAATGAGGGCATGGGTGAAGTCGAAAGTTTCCGCGGTGGTCCCGGGCCGCAAAAGCTGCGCATCGAGGGCTTCGTCAACCGCGGTCAGCGCGGCATCTTCATCCAGCTCGGCAACCGCCGCCGCCACGTCAAATGAGAACGAACCCTTAAAACATGCGCCGACCGTCAACAACCGATTGGCATCCTCAGAGAGTTTCATGAGGCGGCGTCCGATGACGCTGCGCACGCCTTCCGGAATGCCCAGTTCGGTGACGCTGAACCTCGAGCCCCAGCCCTCGCCGTCGCGCAGGATCTTGCCCTCTTCCATCAGATGCAGGAGGACTTCGCGAATGAAGAGCGGATTTCCTTCGGTTTCCGCGGTCAGGGTCTGAACCAGCGGCTCGGGCGCATTCTGATCGGCGATGATGGAAAGCAACTCAACCAACTCAGTGCTCTTCAGGCCTTTGAGCGCGAGAACTTCGAAGTTCGGCAGCCGCCGAACCGTAGCAAGGGCGCGCGCCAGCGGATGCATCCGGTCCACTTCCGCATCGCGGTAAGCGCCGATCAACAACATCGAATTGGCGGCGACATTATGGGCCACATGGTTAAGCAGACCGACGGTGCCGCGATCGGCCCAGTGCAAGTCATCGAGCACCAGCACCAGAGGCGAGCGGCGCGCAACTTCGATGAGAAACTGCGAAACCGCATCGAGGAGGCGGAATCGTTCTTCCTCCTTGTCCAGCGGCGCGGGCTCGGTGATCGTCCCGATTTTCTCGCGCAGCGCCGGTGCGATGCGGGCAAGCGTGGCGGCATTGTTGCCGCATACCGCGATAAGCTCGGAGGACTGTGCCTGGCGCGCATACTGGCTGATCGCCTCGGCGAAGGGCCCATAGGGCGGTTGCCATTCGCCGTCGTAGCAGGAACCGCGCAGCACGATCGCTCGGCGCTCGCGCGCGAACTCGGAAAACTCAGCAATCATGCGGCTTTTTCCGATGCCGGGCTCGCCCTGGAGCATCACGATCGAGCCCTGGCCGTTGCAAGCCTCTTCGAGCTTCGCGGAAAGGCGGCTGAGTTGCTCGGCACGGCCGACGAAGGGGGTGCGATTGATCAGGGCGGCGGCATCGTTGCGCTCATAGACCACCTCGGCAACCGGGGTGGGCGTCGAGATGCCTTTGAGCGCGCGGCTATCGAGTTCGCGAAAAGCGAATGCTTGCCGCGCCGACAACATATCAACTATGATCCGGCTACATAAAATCTGACCGGATGCGGCACTATCACATAGCCGGCGCGCCAACACGATCGGGACGCCGAAGTAACCGTCCTCACGACGCAAAACCTCCCCGACATGAATCCCGATGCGGATCTCAAATTTGGCGCCGTCGATCGGGCGGCGCGCGGTCTGCTGAATCCGAATCGCACAGCGCACCGCGTCTGCGGCGGAGGCATAGGCGGCCAGCACGCCGTCACCCAACCACTGCAACTCCTCGCCGCCATTGGTGCTGATGGCGTTGGACATCAACTTGTGATGGGCGGCGAAAAGGCGATGCCCGGCCTCATCGCCGGCGCGCCCCAAGAGCTGCGTAGAATTCACCAAATCCGTGAAAAGCAGCGTTAAGGTTCCTGATTCCGCCATCTCAGATCTCGCCGGCGGAGCTCAAACGGATATCGATTGATCGAGGCTTCATATCGACCTGCATGGAGACGTTGGATCTCCAGATGCAGACAAATCGGACGGCTGAATTAACCCGTCTCATCCGTAGCTCACTTCAGACCATCAAACGTGCTCGGTACTTGGCTGGGGGATGCACGTTTATGTTCTATTCAGCTACATGCTACGACGACCCGACATTCTATGTCAAATTGTAGGCTAACCCCAACAACCTGTTTAGGTTAGTACGCAGGCGGTTGCCTCAAAGTTGAGGAGACGTCCACTCGATGTCTCCGATAACCGACTCGATGTCGGCATGAGGCGAGCGGGAAGCGGCGCGAAAGATAGATGAGGGCCGGCCGGTCGGGAGCATCGCGCGCCGAACCGGCCGGTCCTCTATTTAGACAATCTGGCCCGCGCGCGACGCGGTATATTTCCCCGCGTCGACCACCACGTCGCCATTGACGATTACCTTGTCGATACCGCGCGCATGGCGGATGTAGCGGTTGCCGCCGCCGGGAAAATCGTTGACGAATTCCTCGGCGCCGCGCTCGATCGTATTCGGATCGAAGAGCGTGAGATCGGCAGCCGCTCCAACGGCGATGCGTCCGCGATTCCTGATCCCCCATGCATCGGCGGGCTCGGCCGTGATGCGATGGATCGCGCGCTCGAGGCTGAGCTTGCCGAACTGGCGCACAAACCGCGCAAGGAGATCGCTGGTGTCGCCCGCGCCGCAGAACTGCGCGACATGCGCGCCCGCATCGGAGGCGCCGATATGAATCGACGGATGGTCGAGTATCTGCGCGACGATGTCTTTATCGGCGTGGATAAAGTCGTTGATCTGGAACTCGGTCTGGAGGTCGTCCGCCACCGCGATTTCGAGCATCGCCTCGGAAATCGGCTTGCCCATCGACTTCGCGATCTCGGTTAGCCGGCGGCCTTTGAACTCCTCGTTCGCCTTGCTGTAAACCTCGCCGACCACCGATCCTCGCAGCAGCACGGCGATGCGGCGCTCGGCATCTTCGACCAGCTTCGGACGCGCGTCTCGATCGGCAAACGCGGCGATTCGCTGCGGCAGCGGGAGCTGCATGATGCGATTCCACGACGGCAGCCCATAGAGCAGGAACGAAGTCTCGGAAAGCCGGATGTTGATGTTGAAACTGCGCGTCATCGATTGGCCGAAAACCTTGGCGCCGCGCGCGCGCTGCTCATCGAGCTTTTCGAGGTTGCGCTTGTAGAGCTCCGGTGCGGCGGGACTGTAGATGATCGGCGCGATGGTGCAAAAGACGCCGCTGGCGAGGCTCAGTTCGGCCAACTCCTCGATGTTCTTGAGTTGCTGCTCCGGGTCGATGAAGTACGGGACCGTCTGCAAGGTGCCGCGGCCACTCTTAGCCATCGCTTTGCACAGGGCCACCTTCTCGCGAAAATCGGCGAGCCGGCTCGGCACCGGGCGGTTGTTCTCGTCGATGTCGACATAAGAAGTGGAAAGCCCGATTGCTCCCGCTGCCATCGCCCCTTCGAGGAGGTCGCTCATCTGTGCGATCTCAGCATCGGTGGCGACGCGCTCCTGGCTCTCCGCGCCCATCACGTAGTAGCGCAGCGCGGAATGCCCCACCAGCGCGCCGACGTTGATGCCGAGGCCGGGCCGGATGAAATCGAGATACTGCCCGAAGCTCTCCCACTTAAATGGCACGCCCGCATCGAAGGTCGGCTCCTTGATGTCCTCGATCTTGCCGAACATCTTGATGAGCTTGCGGCTGGCGCCCTCATGCACCGGCGCGAGGCTCAAGGAGCAATTGCCGACGACCACCGTCGTCACGCCATGCTCAAGACTCGGAGTGGCGAGGCGATCCCAGCATAGTTGCGGATCGAAGTGCGTGTGGATGTCGATAAATCCGGGGCTGAGCACATGGCCGCCGGCGTTGATTTCCTTCGCCGCGGTGCCTTCGAATTTTCCGACCGCGAGGACCTTGCCCTCGGCGATTGCGACGTCACCCTGAAATGAAGGCGCGCCGGTTCCGTCGACGATCTTTGCATTGCGGATCGCGAGATGTGCCTGACTCATTCTAAATTCCTCTCTCCTCAATTCTGGTTGAAGCGGCGTTTCAGCCACCCGACGATCGTTTCATTCACGGCGTCCGGAAATTCCTGCTGCACCCAATGCCCGGCGCGCTCGATGTTGTGCATCTCCAGGTCAGAGCACAGCGCCGGCATCCCCGCGGCCATGCGCGGCGGCAGCGCGCCGTCCCATTCGGCAGTGATCATCAAACACGGCAGCGTGAGCTTCTCGACGCCGACCCGCGGATGCTCGCGCGCGTTGCGATCGATGTTGCGGTACCAGTTGATACCGCCGCGAAACCCGGTCTTCTCATATGCATGCACGTAAACGTCAAGCTCTTCGGGCGTGACGATGAGCGCGGTCTCGGGCTTCAAATCCTCGATGCGGCGGAATGGATTCATGTCCAGCTCGCCACCCGCCATCATGCGCTTGACGGCTTCGGCGGGTTCCAACGGCGCGCGCATCAGGCGGTCGAAAATCAGCCGCGCCTTCGAATCCATCACGGCCTCGGCGCGCCCGGGTTCCTGAAACCACAGGATGTACATCCGCTCGTCTTTGCCGTTGACCAGCGTGCGCATGAATGAGGTAAGCGGGAACGGCATGTACGGGGTGCAAACGCCGATAACGCCGGCGGTGCGCTCCGGATACAGAACCGGCATCGCCCACGCGACGAAGCCGCCCCAGTCATGGCCGACAAACACCGCGCGCTCGATTTGCATCGCATCGAGGAGCCCGACAAGGTCGCCGGTCAATTCGGTGAGGCCATAATCGCTGACTGCCGGTGGCGCACTCGAATCGGCATAGCCACGCTGGTCGGGCGCGATCGCGCGAAAGCCCGCCGCCGCGATCGCCGGCAGTTGATGGCGCCATGAGTACGCGAGCTCGGGAAATCCATGGCAGAATACCACCGCCGGTCCTGCGCCGGTTTCATGGACGGTAAGATTTATCGAAGGTTGATTCGCGCGCGGCGCGAGCTTTACCGAGCGGCCCTGCGGCCAGTTCGAAGTGGACATCGTGTGCCTCGTATCACGGTTAATGTTTCAGCTTCGCCGATGATTCGCAAAGCTCATCAGTTGGCGATCAGTTGACGATCTCGGCCGGTGGATACGGCGGCACCTGCTCGGCCTCGATGGGAGGCCGCGGTGGGCGCTGCATGATCTCATTGACCGCCGCGAGAAATTCCGTATCCGTCGCCAGCGATTCGGCAGGACGGTTCAAATTGATGACGTTGAAGAGCGCCTCGGCAATGACCGGCACGCCCGCGCCCTCGCGCAGAATCCGCTCCCATGCCTCGCCGCCCATCGCGCCTTCGGAGCCGGTGCTTTGGCCGAGCGCCTGCCGATCGCGCGCGACCGACAGGTCCCAGGGCATTTTCAGAAACTCCGCCTGACGCTGATAAAACGTCGTGGGAAAATTTGCCTCGGTCGGATCGATTTCGGCGACCAGCTTGCCGAGGATCTGCGAGCAGACCGAAGCGCTGGTCATGCCCTGGGCGTAAACCGGATTGAATGCGCATACCGCATCGGCCATCGCGACGAATCCTGCCGGGCCCCGGCTCTTCTCATAATGCTTCCAGATGTTTTGCATCCCCTTGCGATGGAAAATCGCGGAGATGGGTTTCGCGATCGCCAGCGCCTCGGCCACTATCGGTGAGCGCAACCGGCCGCACAGCGCGGCGAAGGAGACATGATCGGCGGGCAACGTGCGGCCGCCCCATGACGCGAGCGTCAGCAGAA
Organism: uncultured delta proteobacterium; assembly: GCA_963761255.1. Lineage (GTDB taxonomy): Bacteria > Desulfobacterota > Binatia > Binatales > Binataceae > DATGKG01. The sequence goes on along the minus strand of CAVXGH010000002.1, from coordinate 250,167 downwards.
AGCGGTTGCCCTCGATCGGCAGGATCAGGGCGACATAGTAATCTTCCTCGCGCGTGGGCTTGGTCGACGGATTGAGAAAAATCCCCTTCCACCACCAGTTAGCGGGACGCTGATCGGCGGGCGGCGCCTGGTACCAACAGGTGCTGTAACCGGCCTGCGCATCGACAACTTCGACCTCGACCTCGGGATAGCCGGCGCCGGCGAGCCATTCGGATGCCCGTGAGCTGCGCCCACTGCAATCGACGACCAGGTCGGCCTCGATGCGGCTTGCGGAGCCATCGCCGATATTGCGCGTTTCGACCCCGGTGACGCGCGAGGGGTCGCCCTCCGCGAACAACAATGCGGTGACCTCGGTCCCTTCGACAAATTTGATGCGCGGATTCTTCTTCACCCGGTCGCGGATCACCGACTCGATGAGCAGCCGGCTCGCGAACAACATCTGATGGCCGGTGCGGCGCCGCTTGGCCCATCCTTCGGGATTCAGCGTCGCGAGCTCGAGGCCCGCGTCCATGTCGAGGCCGCCGCGTTCATGCAGCGAATCATCGAGACCGGGAAACAGCGCGCTCAGTTCGCGTCGGCCTCGATCGAGCAGGCCGTGCGGATGGCGGCTCTGCGGCACGCCCTTGCGATGGGCCGCGCCCTCGGGCAGTTCATCGCGTTCGATTAGGGTGACGCGCTCGAAGCGATCGGACAGCACGCGCGCCGCGCACATCCCTCCGATACCTCCACCGATCACCACGACATGGTTCGCCTTCATCAACGACTTCTCCGATTCCACGGTTTCGAAAATGTTTCGAGAAATTGTGCCGGTAAATGACCGTTTACCGATATAAGCATAGTAAATGGCTATTTACCTGTCAATCCAGCAACCGCGATGGCGGAGGGGAAGCATTGGTGCCCCGTGCGGGATTCGAACCCACGGCCCCAGGATTAGGAATCCTGTGCTCTATCCATCTGAGCTAACGGGGCACGAGAGTTCCCGAGTTTATATGGATGTTCCGGATCATACGAGCTTTCAAAAACTCCCCTCCCCCTCCCCGCCCAATTTTTTCGAATGAAACCCTTTCTGCGCTATTCAAGGTAGGTGGTTGCGAATTCTTTCGTGCGCGGCGCCATTGCCACCAGGTCCCAATCGAACGTGAGCACCGCGGAGCGTTCCGAGCTATGGACCAATAGTCGCCGACCGTTTTTGATGACCAGGCTTTCCGCGCGCGAAAACGAAATCGAGGTTTCGCTACCGGTCCGATTGCATACGATCAGCGCCAGACCGGTTTCGGCCGAGCGCGATTCCCACTCGCCCTCCGGACCGTAAAGACCCGGCCCCCACGCAGATGGCGCGAGAAGCATCTGCGCGCCGAGCGCCCGCAGTTCCGCCGCAATCTCGCTGGTGTAGGAATCCGAGCAGATCAGCATTCCGACCTTCAACCCGTGCCATTCGGCCGGTGCGACGCGGGTGCCCGGACTGGCCCAAGGCTCCGCGTGAACATTGATCTTTCGATGGCGGCCGACAATCGATCCGTCGGAATCAATCATGAAGGTGGAGTTGTGAAGCTTGTTATCCAAGCCCCGCTCGGCATGACTTAGAAAGATAGCAGCCTTATGCAAACGAGCGAGGCCGCACACATGCTTCGTCCATGCATCCGGAGAAGCATCGATCCATTCGGTGCCGATCAGTTCAACAAACTGATAACCCGAGATCGATAGTTCCGGGGTGATAACCCAATCCGCGCTTTGCTCGGCCGCCGCCCGAATTCCACGCTCGAGCAGCGAACTGTTGAGCTCGAGAGCGCCCGGCCTCAATGCGAGATGGAGTAGCGAAATCCTAAGCTGATTCATGCGGCGCGCGCCCTCACTTCACGGTTATCCTCAGCCGCACGTCAGCTTCAGAATCCACCGCGAGACCATGGTTCATCGCGGGTAAAAACCGCCATCTCCTCAGGGTGTCAAGAATGATGTCGTCCAACTCGGAAAAATCGGTGTGCTGGAGCAGCGCTACGGCCACCTTGCCGTCACGCGATACTTTAAATCGCGCGACGGCGTTGGCTTGCATCACCTCGTCGCGCAGATCTTCGGGAATCGAGGGAAGCGGCGCATAGATCGCCGATGGTCCTTTTCTTCCATTTCCGAAACCACCTCCCGTCCCGGTTCCCGAGCCCATTCCGATGCCTGCCCCTGACCCTCCTCCCACGCCGCTGGCTGATCCGCTGTCGCTTACGTCGGCTTGCTGTCCTTCAGTCATCGAAGCCGTTGATGCCGCGGAGCTCCCGGCTTCCCGCAACCGAATAACTTGAGGAGTGTTTTGCGCGTTATCGGTCTTCGGTTCCGACTTGGCATCGAGGGCGTGCTCCTCGATGCGCCTGGCTTCGATGGGATGCGCGTGGAGATGAGGCATTCGTTTGGGTGCGACGGCAGGATGCATCACCACTCGAACCGGAGTACGCGTCGAGTTGTTCGCTCTCGGGTTGCCGCCGGCTGCGCCAGCCAGTCCTCCGGGCGGAAAGTCGATCAGGGTGACTGGGATCGCTTCGAGCGCCGGCGCAACGGGCCGCGGAAATTTGAAGTGAAGGCTGAATATAATCAGGAGAACAAAGTGCGTTGCCACGCTGGCGGCCGCTACGATGAAGAATCGATGCGAGCGGATCGGCGCCTCGTATCTCCGCGTCCCGCGCGAGTCGACCGCAGTATGCTCCAGCGGCAAAACGCCCGTGAGATCACTCATCGTTTCATTCCCCGGTCATCGATAGTCACCAACCGCGCCAGGATCCCAGTCCTCCATCCAATCTCAAGGATCGGATCTCATCGATCGGTCACCGAGGCGGCAATTTTGAGAATCTCTGGGGTATGTTGGAGGATTAGGTATTGGGAGCCGGAAGAATGTTAGGTGCACGAAGGGCGCCAGATTTCATCCGCTCGGGACCTTCACCGTTCCTCACACCCCGGAGGACCGCTGCTCGATTTGTTAGACGGCAGGTTTCCTGACTCCCGGCTTCCTACGCAGCGTAGGTTCCCTACTCGCGACGCCTTCCCACTCCGCCTTGCGGAGCAGTGGTCTGTTGCCGCTTTCGTTCCGGTATACAGTGGCGGGGGCCGCGCCGGTATCCCACCGGCTTCCCTCACCGACCAACAACGCTGGGAATCTCTCAGAAGTCAGATTTACTGTCAAGGAAGCTGCGTTGGCTTGACAGAAATTGATCGTTTCCATAGATTGCGCGCCACTCGGTGTACGGGAAGCCGGTTAAAATCCGGCGCTGCCCCGCAACTGTGAAGGGTGACGACGACCCATATAGCCACTGCGAAAGCGGGAAGGCGGGTCCGAGGATGAACCCTGAGCCAGGAGACCGACCGGGTGGATCGTAAACGGTTTGCTTTCCGTGGGGAGAGCAGGGTCGGCTCGCAGCAGGCGTTTCGTAAGTTCCCTTCGAAGATTCGCGTCCGCACACAGCCAATCGCTCCCATCCGCGGAGTAGCAACTCTACGCGGGTGGAGAATTGTCTATGGCTCGGGTACGGATCAGTGTTGCAGTCCTAATCGGATTTCTAAGTGCATGGGGCGCCGGCGCCCCGGTACAGGCCCAATCGGCGCCATCAACGACGACGGCCGCGGCATCGGCGAGCAACGCCGCCACCCCGGGCGCGACCTCAACCTCCTCGGCACCGGCGAGCGCAAATGCGGCCACGCCGGGCGCGCAAGCACAAGCTCAACCACAAAGCGCGCCGACTAAACTTCCGGATCTGGTAGTGACAGCTACCCGCATCGCGCAACCGATCGGTCAAGTTGGAAATACGGTAACCGTCGTTCACGCCCAGCAAATCGAAGACCAAAAGATCCAGCAGACCAGCGATGCGCTGCGTGAAGTTCCGGGTGTCCAGGTAACTCAGAGTGGCGGGCCAGGAAGCGTCACCGACGTGACCATCAGGGGATCTTTAGGTTCGCAAGTGCTGACGCTCCTCGATGGGGTCGAAGTAAATACCGGCGGCGCCGGCTCGTTCGATTTCGCCAACTTGACGACCGACAATACCAGCCGGATCGAAGTGATTCGCGGCGCGGGCGGCGCGCTGTACGGCTCATCCGCAATCGGCGGAGTCATCAACCAGATTACCGAAGAGGGCACCGGGACTCCGCGCTTCAGCCTTCTTTCCGATGGTGGTAATTGGGAAACTCAACGTCAGGTGGCGACGGCAAGCGGCGCGCTTGGCGCCCTGGGATACTCCGGCTCCGTTTCTTATTTCTCGACCCAGGGATTTCAGCCATTCAATGGCCAATACGACAATCTGTCACTCACCTCGCGGCTCGACTATCACCTGACCGACTCGACCACCTTACGATTGTTCGGCCGCTACACCGGTGCCGATGTGGGTCTACCCGAGTTTTCGAATAGCGACCCTGGTTCTCCGCTCGATCCTACCGCTCACCAGCGTACGGAATTCATGCTTTTCAAGGCCGAAATCGAACAGCACTTCGGCGAGAAACTTGTTGTCAGGGTCAACGGATCTTTCGTGCGCAACGAAGTTCGCATCAACAAGACGCCGAGTCCGGGGCTAACCAACGGAGAGTCCGACGACATCCCGGACGAAATTCGCGCGACCGATGCCGAAGCGATCTATACCTGGATGCCCGGCTGGGTCTCGCTGATCGGCTTCGACTTCAAGGACCGCTGGGGCCGTGATGGCGATGACTCGACCTTCCCCGGCTTCCCTCCCTCGATTACCGTCTTCCATGCTGACCGGCAGGAGTACGCCGGCTACGTCCAACAGCAGGTCAGCCTTTTTCACGACCACCTTCTGGCCACCGGAGGTTTCCGCTACGACGGCAACAGCCAGTTTGGTCAAGAGATCAGCCCCGCGTGGTCGGTAGCTATACCATTTACTGACTATGGGACCACGTTGCGGGGCAGCTACAGCGAAGGCTTCCAGGCTCCGACCTTCGATGATTTGTACTTTCCGGGATTCGGCAATCCTAACCTGCAGGATACCACCTCGAGCGAGTATGACGGTTCTATCGAGCAGCGCATCGGGGAGTTAGCGAGCTTTACCGCAACCTACTTCTCGCGACGCGTGCATGATCTGGTCATCGATGCGGCATGCAAAGCGGGCAGCAGCCCGGGCTGCGAATTTGGCGTTCAGCCGGTAAACATCGGACGCGCTGATATGCAAGGCGTTGAACTGGTACCCGTCCTCCATCCGTTCCATGGATTCTCGTTCGGGGGAAGCTTTACCATCCTGGATTCGACTCATCGCCCGCTGATTTCAGGGCTGCAACCGGTACGTGTCCCGAAGCGATCGGCCACTGCTGTCGCCCAATACAAAAAGTCCGGCCTCATCCAGGAGGGCGATCAGTTTGTCTCGGCTTTGTCCTATCAGTTCGTGGGCGACCGCGAGGATCTTCAGACCCAAGCTCCGTTTGGCGACGAGAACCATGGCAGCTATCAACTGTTCAACCTTACACTTTCCTATAAGCTGGCCGATCTCATGGTGCCGCATTTGACCCATGAGGAAGCTTTCGTGCGAATCCAAAATCTATTCGATCGACACTACTCGCAGGCCTTTGGCCTGCCGTCACCGCCAGTCAATTTCGAAGCCGGCCTCAAGCTTGGTCTCCAACCTTGAAAAGATCTCGATTTACCTGAAAACTCCAGCATTTGCCTCATCTTAATGGCTTTGTTTTTGCGATCCTGATCCTATCGACGCCGGGCGCGCTCCTCGCCGGGTGGTGGAGCACCATCGCGACCAGATACTGGAAGCGATAGATTTCAGCGCCGAGGGAGACCGGAACGACGATATGCCAACATCGATGAAACCAGCGCAGCGGCCGGCGGCTGGACTGATTTTGCTTGCGATGATTATCGCGGGATGCGCGGCTAGCGTGCCGCCGGCCTCGAGTCCCGCAACCGTTCCCGCTCAAACTACCGCGATGGCTTCCGATGCGGCGCCCATCGCGCAACCATCGCTGCACACCGGCGATGTCTGGATAGATCGAATCGCCGGCTCCGATCGCGAGTTCCGCATCGAATCCATCCACGATGGCAAGATGGAGGTGGATTTCTGGGGTGCCGAAATGACCACCGATCCCGCGCTCAACGTCATCGTGTATCGCTCGCTGACCGAGTCGTCCTCGGAGCCGACCATATCCGACAAGCCTGGGATGTGGTTCTCGTTCCCGCTCTATCCCGGCAAGACCTGGGACAACCATTACGACTGGGAGACGACGGGCGCCGCTCCGGTCAAAGGCAAAGCGGATGACCATGGCAGGGTAATCGGCTGGGAGGACGTGCAGGTGCCGGCGGGAAATTTTCATGCGCTGAAAGTCGAAGTCGACAGCCGTTTCTATGGCAAGGGCGGCATGGCGGACGACGAAACCTTGATCTTCTGGTACTCGCCGCAAGTCAACCGCTTCGTGAAGTTTGACTACCGGTCTATCTACGAAGGCGAACTGCTCGCCGAAATGGTGAGCTACAAACCCACCAAATCGGCGAATTGACCTTCGCGTTAGGGCGTCAGCGCCCCATCGGGACCGGGGAGGCGCGGACCGCGCGCTGAAACGCCCACTGACGGATGTGGTTGATCTGCTCCTTCATCGCGCGCGCCAGCGGCACCATCGAGACCGCCGCGTCGATGAGGGAATCCTCGGTCAACTCGTGTTCCTCGATGCGGGACTTGGTCAGCGCCGAGACCACACACTGCTCGATTTCCGCGCCGGTCCAGTCTCGCGTCGAATCGATAATCTGCCCGAAGTTGAACGTCGAGACGTCCACGCCGCGGCGCGCGAGATGGATTTTGAAAATGTCGGCGCGCTCATCTTCGTGCGGCAAGTCGACAAAGAACACCTCATCGAAACGGCCCTTGCGGATCATCTCGGCGGGCAGCAGGTCGATGCGGTTGGCGGTCGCCGCGACGAAGAGCCCGGCGCTCTTGTCCTGCATCCAGGTGAGGAAGAAGGCGAAGATGCGTCCTTGCTGACCGCCGGTTTCCGCCGAGGTAATCGCCATTTCGATTTCATCGAACCAAACGATCGCGGGCGCCATACTCTCCAGCGTGCGGCAGGCTTGCACGAACGCGCCCTCGGGCTCGCCATGGCGGCCCGAAAAGATGTCGATCATGTCAATTCGATAAAGCGGCAGCTCGAAGCATGAGGCGATGGCCCGCACCGACAGACTCTTACCGCATCCCGGGATGCCCATGATGAGGATGCCCTTGGGCACGATATCGGCGCTCAAGGAATCGCGTTGCTGAAACAGCTTGCGCCGCTCCATCAACCACTTCTTCAAACTCTCAAGACCGCCGACCGCGCCGATGTTGGTGCTGTCGGACATGAACTCGATGGCGCCGCTACGGTTGATGAGGATTTTCTTTTCCTCGAACAGCGCGGGCAGCGATTCGGCGCCGAGGTTGGGGCTGACGGCCAGCGCGCGGCGAACCGCATGGCGCGCCTCATCGAGGCTGAGTCCCTGCAAGGCGCGAGCGAGCAGGTGCAGGGTGTCATCGTTGGAATCCGCATGCCCCTCGCGCGCCGAGATCAGATGCGACTCAGTGCGCAGGAAATCGACCAGCTCGGGCAAGTCGGGCGGCGCCAGATCGACCACCACAAAGTTCCGCTCGACCTCTTCCGGAATGTTTCGCACCGGCGAAGTGATGACGATGAACTTCTGGCGGTCGAGACAGAGGTGATACAGGTCGCGCAGACGGCGGCGAACCGCAGCGGAGGTATGCAGCGGCTCGTGAAAATCCTTGAGATGGAAGATCCCCGCTTCGGCATGCTCGGCGATGAAGTCCAGCGCCTCGCGCGGATCCAGCGCGGGAGCCTCGGCCTCGGCCTCACCCTCGCGCGACAAGCCTTCGGTCAGGCTCCAGGTCCAGAGCGGAATCGGCGCGGAAGGACGCAGCCGGCGGCCGGCCTGCCGCAGCAGGTCCGCCACCCTGCTCTCCTCGGTCGAGCGGATGTAAACCAGCGGGCGCCCGGACTGGAGGATCTCGAACAGGCTATTCGCGGCGCGGGAGCCGGGTTCAACTTTCGAATGAACATCGATGGGAGAAGTTGCAGCCATTCAACGCATATTAACGTAAAGCCGGAAGATCGGAACATACTTGCGGGCGGTCGAGAAGGTTGAATAATGTTGGCGGAGCCGCGTCAAAAGCAACAATACAGTCATCCAATGGGCAGGCAGGACCCCATAAAACTCCAATGAGTCTTGACGATTCGTTCGGCAACCAGACCCTGACGAGCTTAAATCGCGGCCACGATTCCTCGCATCTGGTCCAATTCTACGAGGACGATGCGTTCCTGGTCGATTCTGTCAGCCGGGTTATCGGCGACAGCCTCGAGGACGGCGAAGGCGCCATCGTCATCGCGACCGGGAGTCATAGCGAGGCGATCGACGAGCATTTGAAGAGGCGCGGTCTCAATCTTCCAGCCTTGATTGGCCAGGGCCGCTATCTTTCTCTCGATGCCAGCGAAACATTAGCGAAGATATCGCTCGACGATTATCCCGACGCGGCGCGCTTCGAAGAAGTGATCACGGCGGCTATCGCGAAGACCAACGACGCGAGCCCACGTCACTTCACCCGCGCCTTCGGCGAGATGGTCGCGCTGCTATGGGCGCAGGGCAAGCGCGATGCCGCCCTCCGCCTCGAGGCAATGTGGAACGACCTCAGCAAGCGTCTGCAGTTCTCACTATTTTGTGCGTATCCGCTGAACCATTTTTCCGCGGCGCTCGATGGTGACTATCTTGCGCGGGTGTGCGCTGAGCATTCGCACGTGATTCCCGCCGAGAGTTACAGCGCGCTCGCCAGCGAAAATGAGCGTCACCGAGTCATCACCTTCCTGCAGCAGAAAGCGCAGATGCTCGAATCCGAAATGGCAATGCGCAAGAAGGTCGAGGACGACCTGCGCGCGAAGATTGTCGAACTCGCGGATGCGGACCGGCGCAAGAACGAATTCCTCGCGATGCTCGGCCACGAGCTCCGCAACCCGCTGTCAGCCGTTCTCAACGCCATCACCTTTGCCGATCTCGACGAGTCGCGGCGCGATCGCGCCATCGACATCGCCCGGCGCCAGACCACCCAACTCACGCGGCTGGTCGACGATTTGCTTGATGTCGCACGCATCACCCAGGGTCGCATCGCACTGCGCAAAGAACCGGTCAGCGTAGTGGAGATCGTCGAGAGGGCCATCGAAGAAACTCGCGCGGCCGCGGAAGCCCGCCAGCAACGCATTATTATGATCGCGCCGCCGGATACCCGATCGATGCGCATCGAGGTGGATCCGGCGCGGTTGCAGCAGGCCATCAGCAACCTGATTCAGAATGCGAGCAAATTCACGCCGGCGCGCGGCCGCATCGAGGTTTCAGTGCGACGCCAGGGCGCCGACGTCGCAGTCCGGGTGCGCGACACCGGGATCGGCATCGCGCCAGAGATGCTCCGGCGCGTCTTCGATCTGTTTGCGCAGGGCGATGTTGCGATGGATCGCGCGCAGGGCGGCCTCGGCATCGGGTTGACGCTGGTGAAGCAACTGGTCACCATGCATGGCGGCCGCGTCGAAGCGCACAGTGACGGCCTCGGCACCGGGAGCGAGTTCGCAGTCTCGCTTCCAATTTTGCGCGATCCGGTGAAAGAAACACCCAACCAGAGTACCGCGAGGATACGCGGAAGTTCACGCGTTCTCATCGTGGAAGATAATGCGGACGCGGCGGAAAGCATGCACATGCTGCTGGAGCTGCTCGGCCACCGGGTGCGCGTCGCCGCCGACGGTTTCATCGCGCTGGATATCCTCGCCGACAATTCCTTCGATGTGATCCTCATCGACATCGGGCTCCCCGCGATGGACGGTTACACCCTGGCGCGTAACATCCGCGCGTCATCGCACGCGAAGGGCACGCGGCTGGTCGCGCTGACTGGGTACGGGCTCGAAGAAGATCGGCGCCGCGCGCTCGCCGCCGGCTTCGATCATCACCTGGTGAAGCCGGTCGACATCGATCGCCTGCAGACGCTCATCGCGGAGTCGGCCTCCCCGACGCCCTAGGCTCGTTGGGCCGAGAAGCGGACCGGCATCTTCTGCGGGCCGGAGATAAAGTTCGACGGGAGGAATTCCACCGGACCCGACGGCTTGATGTCGGGCAGTCGCGTCATGATCTCGCGGAGCATCACCTGGATTTCGACTCGCGCGATGTGCGAGCCGAGGCAAAAATGCTCGCCGCCGCCGAATGCGATGTGCTCGTTGGGCGTGCGGCCGACATCGAATTTATCGGGATGCGGAAACATGCTCTCGTCGCGATTGGCCGACCCGTAATACATCGCGACTTTGTCACCCGCCTTGATTTGCTTGCCGCCCAACTCGACATCGCGCACCGCGGTGCGGCGCATATAGATGACCGGGCTGACGTAGCGCAGCATCTCCTCGACCGCAGTCGGCAGCAATCCATCGAGGTTGTGGTGCAGGCGGCGGCGCTGATCGGGATGATTGAACAGCGCGAGCATCCCACCGCCGAGCAGGTTGCGCGTGGTATCGCCTCCTGCATTAACCAGCAGTAGGAAAAAGAAACTATACTCGGGGGGCGTTAGGCGGTCGCCGTCGACCTCGGCATTGAGCAGCTTGGTCGCGATGTCGTTGCCCGGATGCTTGCGCTTCTCCTCGGCTAGATTGAGCGCGTAACTCAGCATCTCCATCCCGGCGGCCGCGCGCTCGTGCTCGTTTACCGCTTCATGCGCGGAATGCATCTTCTCGGTGAGCGAGTAGAGCCGCCGGCCATCGGCGAGTGGTATCCCCATCAGCTCCGCAATGACATAGGAAGGGAGCACGCCGGCGATTTCGGACATGAACTCGCATTCGCCGCGATCGATGACATCATCGATGATCTTTTTCGCGAGTTCCTGGATGCGCGGCCGGAGCGCATTCGCACTGCGCGGGATGAACTCCTTGCTGACCAAAGTGCGATAGCGCGTGTGATCGGGAGGGTCCATGTGCAGCATCATGCTGCGCGATTGCTGGAGGGAGAATTCATCGGGATCATCGAGCATGATGCCGCCGGCATACGAGGAGTAGGTTTTTGCGTCTCGTCCGATCGCCCAGACATCCTGATAGCGCGTGACCGCCCAAAAACCGCGTGCGTTTTTCTGCTCATGCCAATGCACGGGGTCATGCTCGCGCAGCCAGCGAAATTGCTCATATGGTTGGCCCTTCGCATACGAAGAGGCGCTGACCAGGTCGATCGTTGGGATTGGCATCGTAGGCATGCGATGAGTATTCCCACCGCGCGATGTTCTCGCAACCGCGCCGACGGACGCCGCTTGTTCGCCTGGCGTGGTGGCGTTAGAAGAGAAGCATGACACCTCGCGCGCTGTACGACGCCGATAGCCACATCATGGAGCTGCCGGAATTTCTGACCGCCTATGCCGACCCGTCGATTCGCGATCGGTTGCCGCCGATTCTGCCAGTCGGTCGGCTCGACTCCAGCCTGGTCGGACTTCCTACCGGCGGCAAGCATGGACATTCGCCGGAAAAAGTTGCGGAGCTGAAGACCCTCGGCGATCGCATCTTGCGCGGCCCGAAATGGTATGAGGCCCTCGGCGCGTTCAACTGCAATGAGCGCGGCGCGGTGCTCGATATGCTCGGGGTGCGGCGCCAGACGATCTTTTCCTCATTCGCGTCGGGCGTGGTCTTCGGATGCAGGGACCTCGAGGTCCGCTATGGCGGCGTGCGCGCGTTCAATCGCGCGATGCAGGCCTTCGTTGCCGATGATCCGCGGCTGGTTGGCGTTGGTCTGATGGTGTTCGAAGACCCGGAGCGCTCGGCGGCCGAACTCGAGCGCGCGCTCACCGACGGTCTGCGCCTCTTCATGATTCCGACCGATTCATGCGGCCGCTCGCCCGGTCATCCGGCTCACGATCAGATTTGGACGCGGCTGGCCGAGGCGCATGGCACCTTCGTCATCCACGTCGGCAGCAGTAAGCTTTCCATCGATCCTGAATGGATGAACGACGGGCATCCGGAGCACAAAACCGCGCGTGGCGGCGCCGAGGTCGTCGGTTCGAAGGACATGACCTCGATTTTTCATTCGGCGGAGCGCTATCTGTCAGTGTTGATCCTCGATGGCGTGCTGGAGCGGTATCGCGAGCTGCGCGGCGCATGCATCGAGCTCGGCGCCGGATGGGTTCCCTCGATGCGCCGCCGTCTCGATCACATCGTCGAGGTATGGGCGAAGCCGGAACCGCATCTGCGCGAGATGACGCGGCGTCCTTCGCGGCAAATGGACGAGCAGTTGCGCTTCACGCCGTACCCCTTCGAGGACGTTGGCGAGCTGGTCCGCTATTCCGATGACCGGCTGTATATGTTCTCGACCGACTATCCGCATGCCGAGGGCGGCCGCGATCCGATCGGTCGCTTCGAGGCCAGTCTCGCATCGCATCCGGAGGCGACCAGGGCGCGTTTTTTCGGCGAGAATTTCCAGGAGTACGTGCGCGACTAGCTTTCGACGATCGCGAGCACGGCGTTGCGCTGGATCTGGTCGCCCGGCTTAACACGAAATTCTTTCAGACGTCCGGCCGCGGTCGATTTGATCGGGATCTCCACCTTCATTGACTCGATGACCATGACCTCGGTGCCGCGCACGACCTGCGCGCCCGCCTCGATCGACAATCTCAATACCTTACCGACTGACGGACTCTTGATTTCCATCCCTACCCTCGCGCGATTTCACGCCTATCGCTTATTAGCAACGAGCGATACGCGCGCGCCAGCAGGTTAGAAATTTTGTGTTGTAACCGCGAATGGTTCGGTTATAGATGTTGGATCTTCATCGACGCGGGGCAATCGCATGAATGATCAGATTCGCAGTGGGGCCGAACGTCCGCTCACAGTTAGCAGCGGCGGTTGGCTCGATTCCTTCAAACAAAAGCGCACCCTCACCGAATACCCGACCGGCGCCTATCGATGGACCCTACTGCTGCTCACGGTGCTGGCCGTGATCCTGATCTCTTACGAATTCCAGCTCGCGCCGGTGCTCTCCCTACTGCTGCCGTTTCTGCACATGAGCAAACTCGGCTACGGCTATTTCGTCTCGGCGGCGCTGCTGATTTCGGCGGTCTCGGCATTCATCGGCGGCCCACTCGCCGATCGCTACGGGCGCGTCGTCATCATCAACTTTTGTCTCGCCGTCATCACCGTGATGGTGTTCTCCAACCTGCTCATCGTGGGGATCAAATCGTTTTTGGCGATCCGCATCACGATGTCGATCGTCGCGGGATTGATGGCCGGTGCGGGTGCGGCCCTGGTGCGCGACATGTCGCCGCGCTTATCGCGCGCGCTCGCCTTCGGCTTGCTCACTATCGGTCCGGTAGGGTCCAATTTCCTCGCCAACTACATCGCCGGGGTCTCGCTGCCGATCTATCAAACCTGGCAGTCGCAGATGTGGATCATGGGCTTCCTCGCGATCGCGATGTACATCCCCATTTTCCTGTTCCTGAAGGACCTGAGTCCGGAACTGCGGTTGAAGATTTATCAAAGTGAGATCGCCGCCATCGAGATCGAGAGTGGCAAGGCCGCGACTGCGGCAGAGCTTCCCAGCAGCGCGCGCCAGGCATTCGTGTCGTTGCTCGGGCATCTTGAACCATGGCTCCTGGTGTTGCCGTTCACCATCAGCCTCGCGCTGTACATCGCGATCCAGGTGTTCGGACCGCTGATGTTCACCGAGTCATTTCACTATACGCCGGGGGAGGCTGCCGCGATGAATTCATGGTTCTGGGGCGGCAACGTGATCGCGCTGATTTTTGTCGGCATGATTTCGGATGGCCTGCAGATGCGTAAGCCGATTTCAATTGTGGGCGCGATCCTGACCTGCATTTTACTCGCGTGGTGGATCCCGACTTTCGGCGAGGCTTTGCCGCGCGGGCTGATGCGCGTGGTGGCGACAACTCTCGGATGCTGCCTGGCGATTCTATCGGTGCCGTGGGCGGCGCAGTATTCGGAAGCGCTGGAGGAAATCTCGCCGGCGATCCAGGCCACCGGATGGGCCTTCTATGGGCTGGCGACGCGCGGATGGCTGGCGATCTCGGTGCCCGTGATGATTATCGTCGCGGCCAAATATGGCTGGGCGGCGTGGATCAAATTCTCCTTCGCGGCATTCGTGCTGTATGGCATCGCGATGCTGTTCACGCATCCAACCACGGTCCCGACTCGCGCCACGACGCCCAAGGCCAAAGCCAAGCCCCAAGCCGCCACCGCCTAAAGGGGGCTCCCGATTCATGCCTTCTGTGACCTGCCCAAGCTGTAAGCGCAGGTCTCCGTTATTGCCGGATGACTACCAGGGAACCGTGCAATGTTCCGAATGCGCTTCGGTGATTCGAGCGTTGGTCGTCAACGGAATTCCAGTGCTTGCAACTTTGCGCAAGATCGAGGTGGAGGTTCCGCCTCAGCTCCCCGAAGATTTGCGTCGTCTTCTCGCTGACGCGATCACCTGCCTGGAAAACGACTGTCGCCCTGCCAGCCTCGTCATGGCGAGAGTGTTCGCCGATGGACTGCTCGCGCGGGCGGGTTTTGAAGGTCGCCTGGTCGATCGCATTCAGGCCGCGCACGATGATGGCGCCATTTCAGATTTGAGCTATCACATGGCGAGCGTGTCCCGTCTTCTCGGAAACTTCGGTGCTCACTATGCGGAAACCTTGGTGAATCTGGACTCGGAGGAGTGTAAACTGGTTATCGATTTGGTGCGGAATCTCGCGATCAAATTGATTTCGTCGGGTCTTTTGTCAAAGGACTAGGAAATGGCGATTCCAAGGAATATCAGCCCCCAAGCCATCGAACTGCTGGAGCAAAATGGCTGGCGCTGGAGCGACTACCACTTCTCCTTTCGACGCGTGGTAGCCCGCAGCGGCGACTATCTGGATCGCCCTCCCGATCTCATAACGTTTGAAGAGCTCGAGGATAACGGTCTGGGCACCCCCGCCGGTAAAGAACCGGAGGCGTTTGCTCGCGGCCTCGAGTGGCTGAAGTTCAGACTCGGCACCAACGGCTCCGTAAATCACAATATCTGATAAGCGCTGACCGCCACTGCGTGATGCTACGGGCGCATGGTGCGGGTGCGAGGGCCGAGTTGCGTGGGGATGATTTCGTACGCCTGATGCACCCAATCGCATAGCAACGGCCGCGTGTCGCGAGGATCGATGATCTCCTTGATGTCGAATGCCTCCGCGGTGCGAATCGGGGAGCGCGCCGCGTTGAATTTCGCTTCCAGCTCGGCGCGGAGCTTCTCCGGATTGGGCGAGGCCGCGAGGTCGCGTTTGTAAGCCGCCTCGATGCCGCCTTCGATCGGCAACGAACCCCAATCTGCCGACGGCCACGCATAGCGGAGGTTAACCTTCGAGGTGTTGCCGTGTCCCGCGCCCGCGACGCCGAAGGCTTTGCGCACCATGATCGCGACCCACGGCGTTTGCGCCTGGAAGACCGCATAGAGTGCGCGCGCGCCGTGGCGGATGGTGCCGCGCATCTCGGCTTCGCGCCCAATCAGGAAGCCGGGCTGATCGACGAAGTTCGCCACCGGCAGATGGAAGGTGTCGCAGAGGTCCACAAACTTAACCATCTTGTCGGACGCGTCGGCATCGAGCGAGCCTGCGATGAAGTAGGGATCGTTCGCCATGATGCCGACCGGAAAGCCGTCGATGCGCGCGAAGCCAGTAATCAGCGATGGGCCGAAGTACGGCGCCATCTCAAAAAATGACTCGCGGTCAAGAATCAACTCCAGCATTTGGCGCGTGTCGTAACCCTGGCGCCGATTGCGCGGGATGATGCTCAGCAACTCCTCCTCGCGGCGAGCGGGCTTGTCGTCCGGCTTCGCGTAAGGCGGGACCTGCCACACGTTTTGCGGAAAATACGACAGGTAGCGGCGAATCTGCGCGAGGGCTTCGTCTTCGCTCTCGACCTCGTTGTCGACCGCGCCGCTGACGTGCGCATGAATTTCTGAGCCGCCCAGTTCCTCCTTGTTGAGGTCCTCGCCGGTACCCCATTTGACCACCGGCGGACCCGCGACGAAGAGCTGACTGGTGCCGCGAATCATCACCGAGAAATGCGACGCCGCCACCCGCGCCGCGCCGATGCCGGCCACTGAGCCCATGCATCCGGCGATGACCGGCACCATGCCCATCACGTTGACGATGACATCGAAACTCGCCATCTCGGGAACGTAGGTGCGCTTGAGGGTTTCGAAACTGCGCACACTGCCGCCACCACCGGTGCCATCGACGAGCCGGATGATCGGGAGGCGCAAGTCGCGCGCGATCAACTCAGCATAGCCATGCTTATTGCCGACCGAGGCGTCGGCGGCGCCGCCGCGCACCGTGAAGTCATCGCCACCGACGACCACCATGCGGCCGTTGATCCTGCCAGTACCCATCACGAAGTTGGAGGCGCGAAACTCCGCCAGCGTTTCGCCCTCGTACTTCACTGAACCCGCGAGCGCGCCGTATTCGTGGAAGGTTCCGGGATCGAGCAGCCGCGCGACGCGCTCCCGCACGGTTAGCTTACCGCCGTCGTGCTGGCGCTTGATATTTTCCACACCGCCCATCTGCTCGGCCATTTTGATGCGGCGCTTGATTTCGTCGATTTCCGGCTGCCAGGACATAGGTTCCTCCACGCTCAGGCCAATCCTACGGCATTCAAATTCCGCATTACAAAGGAAGTGACGACAAAGTTTCGCAACCGGATTCTTCCCGATAGTATTAGCCGCATCACGATGAACGATGCCGGATCAAATGGCGGCGCGACGCGGACGGCGTCGCTGCCTGCGAGCAAGCGCACCGCGCTGAGCGGATGGGGCCGCTATCCGATTTGCGAGAGCGACGTCTTTCGCCCGGAGAAGTTCGCGGAATTATCGGCGGTCGTCGCGGCCAATTCGCACAAGCTGATCGCGCGCGGAGCCGGACGCGCGTACGGCGACGCGGCGCTCAACCATGAGAATCGGGTGGTCGATCTCCAGCGCCTGAACCGGATGATCAATTTCGATCCCGAAAGCGGCATCCTGCAGGCCGAGGCGGGCGTGACGATCGATGAGGTCATTCGCGTTTTCCTGCCACGCGGATTTTTCCCGCCGGTGGTGCCGGGCACGCGCTTCGTGACCCTCGGTGGCTCGATCGCGGCCGACATCCATGGCAAGAGCCATCATCGTGATTCCTCGCTCGCCACGCACGTGCTGTGGTTTGACCTGATGCTGGCAAACGGCGAGGTGCGGCGCTGCTCGCGCGAAGAGAACCGCGATCTCTTCTGGGCCACTGTCGGTGGAATGGGCCTCACGGGAATCATCCTCGAACTCGCGACGAGGCTGCGGCGGGTCGAAAGCGCATACATCAAAGGCGAGATCATCCGCGTCGCCAATGTTGATGAGGCAATCGAGAACTTCGAGCGCACCGATGCCCAGTACGGATGCTCGGCGGCGTGGATCGATTGCGTCAGCACCAAGGGCTCGCTGGGGCGCTCGGTGCTGCACGTCGGCGACTTCGCGAGCCGCGATGCGCTGCCGGCAAACATGCGCCGCGAACCGCTGCATCCGAAGGAAAAAGGGTCGCCGATGGTGCCCTTCAATCTGCCGAATTTCGCGCTCAATTCGCTTAGCGTACGCGCATTCAACTACGGCTATTACGCGATCCATCGCAATCAGGATCAGGCGGTGGTGTCGTACGAGCCGTTCTTTTTTCCGCTCGATTCGATCCACAACTGGACCCGCATCTACGGCAAGCGCGGGTTTGTGCAATATCAATGCGTCTGGCCGCTGGCCGAGAGCCGCGCGGGGCTGATCGAGACGCTGGAAGCAATCAGCGGCAGCGGCCGCGCGTCATTTTTAGCGGTGCTGAAAAAATTCGGCGCGCAGGAAGGTATGCTGTCGTTCCCGATGCCGGGCTACACGCTCGCGCTGGATTTTCCGGTTACCGACGGCCTGCTCGAATTCCTCGACCGGCTCGATTCCATGGTCCTGAAACGCGGCGGGCGGGTTTACCTCGCGAAGGATGCGCGGATGCGGCCCGACACGTTTCGCACGATGTACCCGAAGTTTGCAGAGTGGCGCGCGGTGAAGGCCACCGCCGACCCCAACGATCACTTTTCTTCGACGCTATCGCGACGTTTGCAGATGGATCCCGCGTGAAAGTTCTTATCCTCGGCGGCACCTCCCCGATCGCGCGCTTGCTCGCGATCAAGTTCGCCTCCATCGGCGCGCAGCTTTACCTCGCGGCGCGAGATGAGGCCGAAGCCGGCCGCATCGCCGGCGATGTTCGGGTTCGTTCCGGTGTAACGGCGGTCGCGGGGAAATTTGATGCAGCCGACTTCGCCTCGCACGCGGACCTGATCGAGCGCGCGTCGAAAGAACTGGGCGGCCTCGACGGTGTGGTGTTGTGCTTCGGCACCCTCGGCGAGGAAGACAAAGCGCAGGTCGATGCGAACGAAGCGCTCGCGACAATTCAGCAGAACTTTACCGGCGCGGTCTCGCTCCTCACCATCGCCGCGCAAAAGCTCGAGGCGCAGGGGAACGGATTCATCATCGTGATCGGGTCGGTGGCCGGCGACCGCGGCCGCAAGCGCAACTATGTTTACGGCTCAGCGAAAGGCGCGCTGCATCTGTTCGTGCAAGGACTTCGCGCCCGCCTCGCGAAATCGAAGATTCATGTGATGACGGTGATCCTCGGCACGGTAGACACGCGGATGACCTGGGGTCGCGAGGGCACGCTGCTAACCGTGCCGCCGGAGCGCGCCGCCGATCTTATCTTCGAGGCATGGCGCAAAAAACGCGATGTGGTCTATGTGCCCTCGTTCTGGCGCCCAATCATGGCCATCGTGCGCGCGATCCCGGAGCGCATCTTCAAACACGCCAGTTTCTGATTTGTAAGCAGCTACTCGACGTCGGGAGGTGGACCGTTGGGAGGTCCGTTGCCCGATGGACCGTTGGAGTCCCGATCACCACGGCTGTGATCACCCTCGTTTGAACCGGCCGTGTAACAGACGAATGCCTTGGCCTGCGGAATATCGGCATCGCTCGCCGGATAGCATGCGAACTGAGCGGTGATGGTGCTCTCCATGCCCTGGCTATCCTGCTTACCGGTGAATTTCCCGGTAAACGGCGGCGCGCTGCGTTCGACGCTGATGCCTGACTCTGAATTGGAGTGCTGATGACGCGAACTGCTGCCGCTGCCGCCGCCGAAGAGTTGGGACAAACCGCCGCCGCCTCCTCCGCCATTGCCGTTCCCGCCACCATTGCCTCCTCCGCTGCCGCCGAGAAGCTGGCCGAGACCAAAACCTTGCGCGGAGGCCTGACCGGATGAAGCCAAAAGAAAAGCCGTTAGCGTCGCAAGCACCAATATGGCCAACGTGCCGCGCAACCGAAGTCGCAAATTTGCCTTCATGGATCAGGACCCTCATTCATAGAGACGGTTTCAAGAAGTTAGCGTTACATTCCCCTCGCTTGACGGTCGCAAGCGGCTGCGATTAGCTCACGCCGACATGCGCTTCATGGTCATCGAGAAGTTCCGCAATCAGAACGCAGATGCGGTCTATCGGCGGCTTCGCGAAAAGGGCCGCATGATGCCGGAAGGTGTGAGCTTCATCGAGAGCTGGGTGACCGCCGACCTCGGTCGATGCTTCCAGCTGATGGAAGCCGACAACGTCGCGAAGCTGCAGGAATGGGTCGCGCAGTGGTCGGACCTTATCGAGTTCGAAATCGCACCGGTGATCGCCGGCGCGCAAACCGCATCGACATTCGAGGCGAAGACCTGAATCGTCGCGATAGGAACCCATCAATATTTGCATTTTCTATCAACTACAGTAGTTGACAATCGACAAGAATCGGTAAATAACTGAACTGTGGAATCGAATCGAACCCGCCCTGTTCGAGATTGCTCTCCGCCCACTATTCTCTTCTTAAGGACGGTTTCGAATGCATCTGCCCCGTATTGCCCTCATAATCGTGGTCTGCGCCCTCGCCCTTCATGCTTCTCCGGCATTAACCCAGCAGAATGTTCCTGCTCCGGGCGGTTATAAGCCGATTCCTAATTTCACCGGCACCGATGCCGGTCTTGATTTCCGCAACGCCATAAATGACCGTTTCTCAGGCGTACAGGTGATCGCGCCCAGAGTTGGCAGCGTTCCATTTACGAGCCTCGGCCCTGAGCAGGATGGTTCCCTGCTCTATTGCAGCGATTGCCACGCGACGTTGCCCTGCACCGCTGGCGGCACGGGCGCCTGGGCCACGGGGACCATGGGGCAATGGCAGTGCAACTCGCCGATCATCCCGCTCCGGTTTGACGGCACCGATGTGCTTGCCCCGTACAACGGGACGCGCACCAATGAGAAAAACATCCTGGATTTCGGCGCGGTCGCGAGCACCACGAGGATAAACTGCAGCGCGACCGCCGGTCAGACCAATGTCACTTGTACAGGAATCGGAACTTCCGATTTCAGCGTCAATCAGAACATTGCGCTGTATGCGGCGGGGCCCGCACCCCGCGTGTCCCAGCCCACGGGATTCGTGGTGCAACCGACGACCACCACTAATTCTCCCAGCTCAGCAACCCGCAACACCCGCTTCGCGCAGGGATGCGCGGTGCAAAATGCGCTGGCGTGGTGCACCGCAGGCTCCGCGATCTGCCAGTTGAGCAATGTCAGTTTTTACGAGACCGGCCAGACCGTGACCGTCGCAGGCGCCGGCGGCGGCGGCGCCGCTCTGACGAGCACGATTTCCACCATCGACGACGGCGGCAATGACCTCACGCTTGCCACTCCGGCCTCAACTACCGTGGTCGGGGCGCCGATGACCGGAGCGAATTGCACCACGACCCGCCGCTATCAGGCCTATCCGATCGATGCGCGGGGCGGATGGGGCCCAGCAACCGCGGTGACGACCGTGACCAACACCGCCAGCGCACTGAACTGGGGCAACTGGGTTGATGTGCAGGTAAATGTGCCACAGCCACCGAATGCGCCGAATCCCAACTATCCGTTGCCAAGCAGCATTCCGCAGGCGTGGGCGTTCTATTGCGCGGAAGGCACCGCGCCGCTGCAACTATGCGGTGTCGAGGTGCCAACCTATAGCTATTTGTTCAATAGCTCAGATCCGGCGCCGTGGAATGATCAACTCATCGGCGGATTCAATAAGGGCTTCCCAACCGTCGTTACCTTTCATGATGTCGGCCACCCCTACGGCAGCGACGTCATCCAGACCACTACGCCTCCTCCAGGGCTGGTCAATCAGATCCTCCTCGCCAGGATTGTTTCCATCAATGGAACCACTGTGCAGCTAAGCATCGCACCCTCGCAGACCGGCACATTCACCATGGGCCACGATAATGGCCCCAGCATCAATGCCGCCATTAAAGCCTCCTGCGATGGCCTTCTGCGATGCGGTACGGTTTATACTCCCTATGCATCCGTCTTATTTCCGGTCGCTACCCCGGTCCTGGCGCTGCGCGGCGAAGGATTGCGGCTGCTCGGCGGCTCGGCGCCCGTTGTCGCCGAACCCAATAGCGACGCGCCCGCAGGATGGTTCTGGGTTGGTGCGTTGGGCGGGACCATGCTGCAACTCAATCAACAAGTAGGCCCGCGGCTCGACAACATGTCTCTCTCGGCCAGCTTCGGCAATGTCTCGGGAAGCACGATGGGCGTAACCATCGATATGGATGCTTTCGATCCCGGTGACGGCCTGGGACTTTCTCAGTTCTCCACCCGCCCTACGCTCCGTGACGTCTATACCGGTCAAGCTTCGGTGGGAGTGCGATTCGCCAACATCAATACCAGCAATGTCGAATTTGGCGTGATCGAAAACAGCGTCATCAACTGGGTATACGGCGTCGCTCGGCTGAGCGCGAGCAACATCGGAATGATAATCAATTCGACCAACTCACTGGGCACCCGGCTGGATGGTTCGGCGGTCGTTGGAAACATCGGGATATGGAGCGACATCGGAGGATTTTCCGCACTGCAAAGCCCGCTCGGACAAGCGGACGGGATTGGGGTTTTCCTCGGCGGCGGATTCGGTCATCCAGTGACCATCGATACCTCGCGAACTGAGCACCTATCGCGCTTCGTTTACAGCGCCGCGCTGCAAAACGGGCCCGCGATCGGAACCCAGCTCACGCTGCTGGGCAATACCCTGACCGACATCAGGGTCCCGCTCGACGGCGATTTCATCGCGCTCGCTGGAGGCCAGGCCACGGTTCTTGAGGGAAATGAATTCTTCATGTCCGTGTTCGGGTTCAACAACGATTTCTCTACCGATCAGTTTCCCGCCGGAATCATTCGCGCCGGCGGTTCGGGCGCGGTGGAAGGCCATGGTAACTTCTGGTCGAGCGTATGCGGAGGCGATCCCTATTCGTTTATCGGACCGGTCAATACCTCCGGCGACAGCTGCACCAACCCCGATGGCTCCTCCAAACACATCGCGCCCTACTCGCGAGGCGATGGCGGTTTTCGCATCGGCACTCCTACCGGCGGAGCGATGGGGGAAGGGACCCTCAATCTGGCGGCCGGACTCTTCACCAATGGTCAGCCGCTGATAAATTGGGGCGAAGCTTCGATTGCTTCGATTGCGGCGTCCGCAACCAGTTCGGCCACGGTCAATTGGAATACTCCATTTAGCGACACGAATTATGATTTCTCATGCATAGTCGTTGACAGTTCCGGCTTCCTCAGCGTGTGGGGAGCCAATGCCAAAAGCGCAACCGCGGTCGGATTCCAGGTGAAGAACAACGACACTAGCTCCGCTCATTCGGGAACCGCCAACTGCACCGCGGTGCATCACTAGGGTTTGATCTCTCTTCTCGATGCCCCGCGCGATTCGTTGATAACGACTGTGCTGGCGCGGGCCCGCACAAACGCCGGACGGAGCGTGGGATGACAGACCGCTCAGCCAACGATTGGCTCGAGATGGAACCAAAGCGCCGCGCGAAGCTCGTCGCTGTGTCGAAACGCCTTTGGCCATTCCCGCAGACGGCGCGGCGTGTTCGCCAGCACCATCGCCATTTCGAGCCAACGGCGAGCCCGCGAGCGCCGCATGCTACGAAGACGGTGCTCGAGGGTGCCGGCGCTCTGAGCTCGGCGATAGTATACCGATGTGAGGTCGTTGCGCAGGAAACCAAGTCCCTCAAAGGGTTCGCGATCGTGCGTCGCAATCCGGAAGCCATGCCGCGCCGCCAGGTGCTCCATCGCTGGGACCGTCCAGCGTCCGATGTGAGCGGGCGGCATATCAAACTGCCATCCGCACTCTTCAACGTAGTTGGTGCGGTGCGCGCTGGGCACCGAGAAAAACACATGGCCTCGGCCGGTGCAAAGTTCTCGCACCCGAACCATCATCTCATCCAGACGATCCATATGTTCGACAACTTGAAACATGAAGACCAAATCGAATCTCAGCGGCGGTGCGAAGTCTGGACTCCTGAGATCCAGCATTTCAGCATGGTAACCCTTCTGGTTCAGCCGGGCGCATGAGGCGGGGTGGAACTCCAGTGCGCTGATATCGCGGCTGCGAATTCCGATCGCGGCCAGTTTATCGAGGAAATTTCCGAAGCCCGCGCCAACTTCCAAAGCGTGCGCATTTTTAATGTCCAAGCGCGATAACTCTTCAATTGTGCGATCGAATTCCCACCTATGGGTTGTGTAGCCGACCGTCGGATAGGCGAGTTCATAAAATTCCGCATCGCCGGCTACGTAGGGCCACGCAAAACCAAAACCGCAACGCTGGCAGCATAGGATCGAGCAACGGTCGCCCTTCCAGAGTGACCGCAAGTGAGCAGCGAGACTTTCATGGCGCTCCGGATCGGCTTCGCGAAGCACGAAATGTTGCGCAGACTGCTCGGCCGTAAACCATCGCAGCTCTTTCGTGCTGGTTTCCTCACAAGCCGGACATATGGGAACGCGCATCTATGTTTCCCTTAACTAATGTGACGGCAATGCCGGCGAATCCTACGCGTAGTGCATGGACCGCACCCTCTCGACTTCATAGACTCTCGTCCACCTGTGGTTGTCGACCTTGGCGCGGGTATCTAACCGGCCGGCAATGCATAAATCTCGTCGGTTTGCGGTGTACCCGGAATCGGCGTTCCTTCCAAGGTGAACTTGTCGTAACGCAAATCGCGGAGGATCGCGGTTACCATTTCGAATTGTTCGCGTCCATGCAGCGCGACAAAGAGAATTGGATGTTCAGACTCAAGGAGGCCGCGCGCACCCATCAATGCCCTCGATTCGCCACCTTCAACATCCATCTTTATGAGCTGCGGATGATACGCGAAGTTGTCCAATCGCGCGGTTGGTACGAGCAGGCGGGATTCGCCAACCAACCCGTTCATACAGGTCCCGCGATCGATTGAAAAGGGCATCAGGCCGGCCGCGTCGCTGACCGCGACCTGCAGGATCGTGACATTGAGCAGATGATTGCTCTCGACGTGACGGATGAGGTCGCGCCCGCCAATCGGGCAGGGCTCAAACGCGTAGACGTGTCCGCTCGGCCCGACCAGCCGGGAAAAAAATAGCGTGTAAAATCCCGCCTGCGCGCCAACATCGTAGACGCCCATTCCTTCGCGCACGAATCGCATCAGCGCGCGCTGCTTGTCGAGTTCATAGGTGCCGAGCCAGCAGCCGTGGGTGTTAGCACCCACCGTCCATTTTAATCCTTTGGCGGGGCCGCGCCGGATCGGAATCATTGCGGATTTCGGTAATAGCTTGCCCGGCAAACGAAGCGCCCGGCCCATCCTGCTGCTGGCACTGATAGCAGTCCAATTCATGACCAACCGTTTAACAGCGGTTACAAGCAAATGAAAGTGGACTTTCTACCGCCCAGAATTTACGCACCAACAGCAACTCAGACGGGGAAGACTCTCCTGGCGGCGCCGCGGTCATTCGGTCACGATCTTCACCCGCGTACCCGCCTTCAACCTGCCACCGATGACCAGGCCGTTGAGCACCTGGAAGCGCTGCACCACCAGGGTTTCGAAATCCATCCGCTTCGCGAGTTTCTCTACCGTGTCACCCTTCACCGTGGTGATGACTCGAAGTTTCCGCGGCTTGATTTGAGCGGCCTCTTTCGCTGTCAGTGTCGCGAAGCTCGAGAGGGTGGCTTGCTCAACCGCCGTCAGCATCGCCGACATCGATCCCTTGGGCAGGATGAAACGGAATCCATACGCATGTTCACGATCGACCCGGAAGACGACTACTCTAAAATCGACCTGACCGCGATTCGTGGGGACCCATCCCCAGGCGGTCGCGGCTTCGAAGTTGCCGACTTTGGTCGTAGTGGCCTCCGAAAGCCCCATCTTTTTTGCGCCCTCGCGCACGTATTCGAGCACCGAGACCCCCGCCGGCAGTTGGGCGCTGCTGAAAACGATTTGCGAGTTGGAGGGACCTAACGCATAGACCGCCTGTGGCGAATCGAACAGCTCATAGTCCATCGGAACTTCGAAGCTAACCCGCAGCTCGGGATGCATGAATTTGCGCCCGCGGATCACTCCCGAGGAGATCGGCTCGCCGTACAGCATCCCGTCGATACGATCCAGATAGGGATCGATTCCCACCACTGGCGCGACATTGCCCGGCGTCAGTCCAGCCGCTCCAAGTGCCTGCCGGACTCGATCTTCGGTGTTGGGATGGGTCGCGAGATAGTCCAGCCGATCCTTGGAGTCGCGCCCCATGATGGTTTCTTCGAGCATCGTCCAGCCATTCAGCTTCGCGAGGAATGTCGCCATCGCTTTGGGATCGTAGCCGGCCGCGTTCATATAGCGGATGCCGAGCAGGTCAGCCTCGTATTCCTGATCGCGGGTATAGCTCGCGAGAAAGCTTGCCGCGAGCATCTGGCTTCCTCGCGCCAGCGGTACTCCCGCAATCGCCCCGAGGATCGACACTCCGAGGCTCGCCACGCCCGCGGCGGTCTGGCTGCTTTGGCGTTGCGCATGATGACGCGCCGTCACGTGGCCGATTTCATGACCCAGCACTCCCGCCAGTTCCGCCTCATTGCCGGCCAGCGCGAGCAGCCCCCGGCTGATGTAGATGTAGCCGCCAGGCAGCGCGAGAGCATTTACGATCGGCGAGTTGAGCACCGTGAAGGTATAGGTGATGTCGGGGCGTTCAGCCTTGGAAGCGAGCGAGTTGCCGATTCTGGTAACGTAGGCCGCAAGCGCCGGATCATCGTAGGCGCCGCCGAATGCTTCGAGGAGTTGCGTGTTCTGCTCGCGCCCGATGCGCATCTCGTCGGCAGTCGTCATCATGCCGGTGAAGCTTGAGCGGCCAGTCGCGGGGTTCGTGCTGCATGAGACACCCGCGAGCGCGAGAAGGCAGAGCGCCGCGATTGCCGCGGGAAGAGTGTGATCCGAACGCATCGGCAGCAATATAGTTCGTGAAGCGCTGAACTCGAAGCCTCGATCGATGCGTACTTCCGCACCGCTCGACATTGTTGTATCACTCACCCGCGATGGATGAAGCGCCGATAATACATCAGTACCGCGCGCGGGATCGGGAGGACCTTTTCGACTTCTTGCGCGAGGCTCTCCCTGCTCCCGCCAGCGAGCGTGCGATCGGACAATGGATGTGGCGCTACGAATCGAGTCCCGCCACGCTTCCCGATGATTTTGACGTGTTCTTCATTCGCATCAACGGCAAGATGGTGGGGCTCTCGGCGGCCTACCGCGTTCGTATGTGGATGGGTGGTATCGAATGCGCCGGAGAAGCCCGGGGTTCGTGGACGGTCCATCCGGAATATCGCGGACGCAACCTTTGGCAGAAGGTGGGAAACTTGTCCCGTGCTGCTCCGCCGGTCCAATTCGGTTGGAGCCGGCTTCCTCCTCGCGTGGGCGAGCGGCTGGGACGCCCGAGCGATCCGGTGCGACCGTTAGTCAGAGTTTTGGATGCCGGCCCGCTTTTCCAAAACCTCACTCGCAGCCGGGCGCTTGCTTCGATCGGCACCGCCGCGACCGCATCCATGCGCTACGCTTTCGCGCCATGGCGCCGATCCTCGACCTCGGTAGTGCGTCTCAACTCTTTCGACGATCGCGCGGACCGGCTATGGGAGCGCGCACGGCGCCCCAATGGCGCCATGATCATCCGCGACCATCGATACCTGAATTGGCGCTTCTGTCACCGCCCCGATGCCACCTACATTTTGTACGGAGTCGAGCGCGCTTCGGAGCTCGAGGGATTTCTGGTGGCCCGCACCACGACCTATCGCGGTATGCGATGGGGCTACCTGGTTGATTTTCTCGCACCGGAGAATGAACCCGGCGTGCTGTCATCACTCATCGCAGCGGCATTGGAGGACTTTCGCACCGCCGAAGTAGCCGCGGTTAGTACCTTCGCGACCGATCCCGCAACTCGAAGTGGGCTGTTCCGCAACGGTTTTTTTCCCGCGCCGCAGCGCAAGCCAATCCGTTTTATGCGGCGGATGAGCCGCAAGCGGCCGGAATTGGCAGGCTTCATGGCGCTCCATCCGTGGTACCTGACGATGGGCGACGGCGACCTCGAACTGTCGCCCTGAAGTCCTCTCAGGTGCCGGTTTTTGCTGGAGCGCCGGCTTCGCTCTGCGCCGCGCGCAATGACCCCGGCCGGCGAACTGTCTGCTCGGGCGAGATCAACTTGCGCGCCTGCTCGTTGTAGAGTTGCGCATAGACGCCGTTTCGCGCGAGTAACTGCAAATGGGTTCCGCTCTCGACGATGCGTCCCTGATCGCAGGTGATGATGACGTCGGCTTCCACTGCGCTCGCCAGCCGATGCGCAATCAGGAACGAGGTCCTGCCGCGCATCAGGCGACGGACCGCCGCATGGATGAGATTCTCCACTTCGGAATCAAGGCCCGAGGTCGCCTCGTCGAGGATCAGGATCGGCGGGTTTTTCAGGAACACGCGCGCGAGTGCCAACCGCTGCCGCTGCCCGGTTGAAGGACGAATGCCCTCCTCGCCAATCATCGTGTCGAGCTGGTCCGGCAGCGACTCCACGAAGTCGCGGATGTTGGCCTGCGCCAGTGCGTCCCACACCATCGCGTCGGACGCGCCCGGACGCCCATACTGCACGTTCTCGCGAATCGAGGCGGTGAACAGGACCGCATCCTGCGGCACGATGCCGATATTGTCGCGCAATGACTTCAGCGTCACCGTCGTGATGTCGATGCCATCGATGGTGATGCTCCCGGAAGTCGGCTCATAGAAGCGCGGTATCAACGACGCGATAGTAGTTTTGCCCGCGCCCGAGCGCCCCACCAGCGCGACCGTCGTGGCGGGTTCGACGACGAGGTTCACCTCGCGCAGGATAAGACGCAGTTCGTCGTCACCCTTCGGCGGATAACCGAAGTCCACCTGCTCGAACACCACCCGGCCTTTGCTAACCTTGAGTGGCGTAGCGCCGGAATGATCCGCGACCTCCGGTTCTTCATCGAAGAACGCGAACAAGCGCTCGATCGCAGCCAGCGAGGTCGCCACGATCACCGAAAGCTCCGAGAAGCGCTGCAGCGGCAGATACAGCACCGGCAGCAACCCGCTGAAGGCGACGAGATCGCCCACCGTAGTAGTGTGGCGCAACACCAGCACCGCGCTCGCGATCAGCACCACCATCGGCGCCATTCGCGCGATGAACTCGGTGTACATCTGATGTTGCGAGGCGAGCTTCACGCTCTTG
This sequence comes from uncultured delta proteobacterium, assembly GCA_963761255.1. Taxonomy (GTDB): domain Bacteria; phylum Desulfobacterota; class Binatia; order Binatales; family Binataceae; genus DATGKG01. Next base: position 221,559 of record CAVXGH010000002.1, on the reverse strand, counting down.
ATGGTCAGGTCGTAGAGCTCGGTGGTCCGCTCATGAAACTTGGCGGCCTCCTCGCGCTCGCGCGCGAAGGACTTGACGGTGGCGACACCCGCGATGCGCTCCTGGAGCTCGCCGGAAAAATCTTCCGTCACTTCCTGCAGCTCATGGCTAGCGCTTTTGATACGCGGCGACAGCAGCCGGATCACGGCGACATAGAATGGCACCACGCCGAGCGAGATCCACGCCAGCGTCGCGTTGAGGGTGAACAGGAGATAGATCGCGACGCCGAGCGACGCGCTGTCCATCCAGATATTGATCATCGCGGAACCGACGAAGTTTTGCGCCAGGCTGATATCGCTGGTGAAGCGCGAGACGATTCCGCCCGAAGTGCTGCGATCGAAGAACGAATGCGACAGGCGCTGCATATGAAGATAGAGCGCGTAGCGCAAATCGAAAATCAGCCGGTGGCCGGCGCTGCTCGCCCAGTAGTTGCGGTAGTAGGTCGCGATCGATTGCAGCAGGAAAATCGCCGTAAGCGCGATGCCCAGCGCTTCCAGCTTGCCGTACGAATCGCCGCGCATGCCGAAAGCATGGGTGAATGCCACCGCCCATCGGTCAATCGCGCCATCGTAGCGATCGAGCTTGGGCTGCGGGAGTAGCAGCACATCGATGACGTATTTGGAGGCCAGCGGGTAGGCCAATGGCAGGACGAATTTCAGCACACCGCCGAGCGAGCCGCCCGCAACCAGCCACAGATGCGGCCGCACGAAAGTGAGGAATCGAAAAACGGGCGTCTGGGGAACGTAGCGGTCCCAGAGCCGCTCGAAAAAGCCTCGTTGCAGAGGGATATCGGTATCGCTCGCGGTGGTCATTGTATGGTCGCCCTACCCTTCGCCCCAACATCAATACGCCATCGGACCGCGGTTCGATTCATCGAACCAAAAGAAAAAACCCCTCCTGCGAACGAGGAGAGGAATCATCGGAAAGGCAGCATTTTAACAGCCGCGCAAAAACGAATGAAGAGGCACCCAAGGTGATTTTCTCTTGTCATTCTGAGCGAAGGTCCGCAGGCCGCACGCGAAGAACCTCGGCTGCGCCTGACGATAGCGTTTCAATTCAGCATCCGAGTGAGCCTCTCGAATGCCGCCATCGCGAGGACGATCGCATTAAGCGAATGCTGAAGTGACATGCGGTCGTAGTCCTCTATCTAGGTTCTTCAGCTGCGCGCTTGCGCGCTCACTTCGGAATGACAAGAAGGGTGCCGAACTATTCCAACCCATACTTGGTGATGCGCGCGTAAAGCTTTTTGCGCGAGATCCCGAGGATGCGGGCCGCCTTCGCCTTATTCCATTCGGCCATCTGCAGCGCGCGCTCGATCAGGTCGCGCTCGGCATCGCTGTAGCTTGCGAGGTTGCTTTCCGAGGTCGGCGCCGATGTCGGCGCTACCAGGCCAGTCATGCCGGGCGGCAGATCCTCGCGCCGGATGGTGCCGGAACTGCCGAAGGTGAACGCGCCTTCGATCGCATTGGAGAGCTCGCGCACGTTGCCCGGCCACTGATAGTTGCGCATCGCCGCGAGCGCCGCATCATCGAGGCCGACGACGGGAATTTTGCGCGGAAATTTCTCATTGAAAAAATCGATGAAGTGCTCGGCCAGCGGCTTGATGTCCTCGATGCGTTCGCGCAGCGGAGGCATCCGCAGCACCGCCGCCTGCAGGCGATAGTACAAATCGTTACGGAGGAGACCGCGTTGAACCGCTTCCTCAGGGTTGCGATTCGTCGAAGCTACCATCCGGGTATCAACGTGGACCTCAGAGGTCGCGCCGACCGGTCGCACCTTATGCTCTTGCAGCGCGCGCAGCAGCTTGCTCTGCGTTTCGGCCGACATCTCGGTGATTTCGTCGAGGAATAGCGTTCCGCCCTCGGCCGCGCGAAACAGCCCGAGGTATTCGGTGTTGGCGCCGCTGAATGCCCCCCGTTTGTAGCCGAACAGCTCGCTCTCGATGAGGTCGCGAGGCAGCGCAGCGCAGTTGAGCGCGACGAACGGCGCGTTCGGATTGGGTCCCGATTCATGAATCGCTCGCGCGACGAGTTCCTTACCGGTGCCGCTCTCCCCGACAATCAGCACGGTGCCGCGGGTCTGACCGGCGGCCTGGATACGCCGATACAACTCGCGCATCGACGCCGAGCTGCCGACGATGCCGTGGAAGCGCTCGCGTTTTTCCGGCGCGATTTTCGAGGCCTCGCGTTCCATCGCATGCAGCCGCGCGCCGGCGATCGCGGATTGCGATCGCACGTAAGAGTCGGCGATCAGCATGATGCGAATGTGGCTGAGGCGATCGAACGTGGTGTAAACCCAAGTCGGATCCTTCAGCCCCTCGGGAAAGACCGACTGCGCCGCTTCCTCGAACAGGTGCAACGACGCGATAATTTCCTGCAGCGTAACGTGATGCTCGGCGAGGATCTCCCCGAGGCGATGCAGGTCGACCGCGTAAGCATCCATGTCACCGCGCAGGAGGTCATTTTTGTTGCGCTCCAGCGCATCTTCGAAAATGGCGTGAAACTCCGGCTCCGATAGTGTCCGGGAATCGCCGAAGTGCAGGACGTAAAGATGATGCCAGCGATCGACGACCTCGGCGCGACGGTCCCTGATCGCCGCAATTACGGGGCGCAGCTCCTCCAGGTCTTCCTCCCACAATAAGTGGAAGTAGCGAGGCTGGCCTCGACGCAACATCGAGGGATGGGCGGCAGGGTGAAAAGGTTCGATTCCGTGCTTCATCAGGGCGTATCAGCAGGTTCGCGGACGGTGCGCGAGGTTTACAAGCTTCGCGATTATAATCAGGGCAAAGTTATCATGACCAGTACAATTTGTTGTTTAGGTAAAGGAGCGGAGACAGATTTCCGACAAACCTCGTTGGCCTGAAATAAGCGCGCCGGCATTGAGGATGCCGGCGCAGCACTCAATTACTTATTGACGCATTCTATACAACTTGTATTCGCTCAATTATGTGAGGCAGGCGTGAACGTTCGCTGCGTCCACCGAGGCCCGCATAGTCGAGGCGCGCGAAATACTCAGTCATCATCAGCTTGATGAGCTTCGATACCGCGATGCGTCCCGCCTTCACCTGATCTTTTTCCAGCCCGCCGCCCGAGATGATGATCAACGGCTCGAGGAATTCCGCGCTGCCGAGGATCCCCAGCATCGCGTGCTCGCTCTCGTCGAGGTACTCATGCAACGCGATTCGCTGACCCGGCTGATGCTCGAGGTGATAGTGCAGGCATCCGGTCCCGTAGGAAACCCAGCGCGCGCTGTCCTGCATCGCCTTGCGCATGATCGCGCGATCGGTGACGCTCGGCGCAAACGCGGCGACATGACGAAAGATCGCGAGCAGCATGCCGCCCAAGCCGAGATTGATCGACACCGAACCCTGTGGATACGTCTCGGCCCACAGCCATTCCTTGAGGCCCTGCTCGGCGTTGACGTTGGCGCGCTTCATTCCGGCGCCGCCGTAAAGCGTGCGCTTGCGAAAGACTTCCAACAGCCGCGACGCATCCAGCATTTGCGCGCACATGAAACTTTTCTGCTCGATGAAATCCTGGTTGATCAGCGCGACCCACCGCGAGGGAAAATCGAGGCTGACCAGCTCGCACTCCTGCAGGAAGGTGTAGAGCTGCGCACACGCGATTTCGAGCGTCTCTCCCAAGGGCTTCTCTGCGAGCGGCGCCCATGGAATATCCGTCGCGGGCGCCCATCGACGGGCTTTCGCTTCTTCATAAAGCGCCGAGACGTTGTCGGACCACACGTCTGACTTGCGATTGACGATGTAGCCCATGTCCGGAAGCTTGCCCGACTTGTCGCTGCCGCGCGCAACCATTGATTGACTGGTGCGCAGATACTCCGGCAGATCGGTATACCCGTAGGTGCCGATGTTGAGGTCGTCGTAGGTCAGACCGCGCTGCGGATCGCTCGCATGGCCTTTGATTTTTTCGGTATTGGCGTTGTACCAGTGAAGCCCGAGATTCCCGGCCATCACCGATTGCATCGCTTCGAGGACTTCCTGGTCCTGGGTGTAATCCTTGTACGCGTAGAAGGCCATTTAGAATGTAATCCCGTGCGCTTCGGCGTCGGCCTTACCCTGCAGAAACATCGCGTACAGCTTGGAGCGCTTGGGATCCTTGCGCTCGGGCATGCCGCATTTTTCCAGCCGCTCGAAGTGCTCGTGCATCTGCTTCAAGTTGAACTGCGTGGTGACCTTGATGCCCTCTTCGATTTGTTCTTTCTTCATTCCGCCGCCGGCCAGGATGATGAAGCTCTCGGTCACCTCGGTAGCAGCCGCGCCGGCGAAGGAGATGTTTTCGGCTTCATCGAGATGCGCATGCAGGACCTCGCGCTTTTCCGGGAAGTTCTCCAGCACATACTTGAAATGCTGCATGCCGTAGCCGACGTGACGGGCTTCATCCTGCATCACGAGGCGGAAGATTTTCTTGTCCACATCGGTCGGGGAGAGATACTCGCTGAAGCGGAACATGGTGAGCACGTTGCCCTCGGCGACGAGGTGCAGCGCGACCGACATTTCGCTGAATGAATCGGCGTCGCGCAGATGCTTGAGCGCCATTTCGTTGATGGGGCTGGCGGCCATCAGGCCATAGCCGGTGGTCAGCGCGCGCTTGCGAAAGACCTCGGCATGACGCGCCTCGTCCATCGCCTGCGATGCGATAAACGCCTTCACCTCGATGAAATCGGGATTGAGCCGCGGCAACCACATCGCGGGTGTATCGGTCGCGATCATCTCGACTTCGGTGAGGAAGGTCATGAGCTGCGAAAGCGCCTTGCCGGTCGCCTCGGGCATCTCGACGCCTTCGAGGCGATCCCATGGGATATCGGTGGTCGCGTTCCATTGCCGCGAGACCGCTTCCTCATAGTAACTTTCGGTATTGAAAGCCCACAGTTCGCTCTTACGCGAGACCCACGGCTGCGCGTCGGGCACGCCCTCGGGGATCTCGGCGCCACGTGGCGCGTAAGAGCGATTTTCACGCACCTTCTCCGGCACTCCGGTGTAGCCATAGCTGCCGACATCGAGGTCGCGATAGGTCAGCCCGCGGCGAGCGTTCTGGGGACGGGTCGCAACCTTCTCGGTCTTGGCGTTCATCCACGACAGGTCCATCTCGCCGGTCCGCATCGTGTAGAGCCATTTGTCAACGAAGTTTTTGTCTTCGAGGTAATCGTGGGTCGCCAGATATGCCATTTGCCGCGCCTCCGCGTGCTAGTTGAAGCTGACTTCAAGCTTGCTGGACAGGTCGAAAAACTCCTGGATCGATTCCATAAAGCGATAGAGTTTGTCGTGCCCGTCGGGATCGTCGTACTTGATTTTGAGCTGCTCGCCAAAATGCGCGAGGGTATTGATATCGTGATGGGTGTCGGCCTGGCCATTGCGCTTGATGTTCTCGATCATCTCGCGCCATACGCGAGTGTCGCCCTCGATGGAGAAATCCACTTTCTTCAAATCGATGGCGGGAACTTCGCTAATGTTCTTGAGCTCGAAGACCTCGAACTCGAGCACATAGTTCTTCGATTTTCCATTGTTAGCGACACTGACGCCGAAGGTCGTGTCGATAAAGCCGAGGCGCGAGAAATGTTCCTGCGCCGCAGCCATCTGGCCCTTGAGGGCCTCGAAATAATCAGTGGAAGGAAAGCTTACAGCCATCTCTAAAATTGTCCTGCGATAGATGATGATGTTCAACCCAGGCGTTGTTTCCCCCGCCTGAACCTGACACATGTTAGGATTGAACGAACGTTCATTGCAAGCCGAAGGTAGCGCAAAGGCGCGCCCTGGCAGCATCGAGGAGTGAAACCATGGATCGGGTTGATGGAAGGACCGCGTTCATTACCGGAGGAGCGCGAGGGATCGGGCTCGGTATCGCGCGGGCATTCGCACGCAGCGGCGTGAAGCTGGCGTTGGCGGATATCGATGAGGCCGCCCTCGCGGCTGCGAAAGCCGAACTCGCCAAGACCACTGCGGTCGAGACCTTCATCCTTGATGTGCGCGATCGCGCGGCCTATGCGCGAGTGGCTGACGAAACCGAATCGCGACTCGGCCCGGTGTCGATTGTTTGCAACAACGCCGGCGTTGCCGGAGCACAGCACGTCACGCGCCTGACCTACGAGTATTGGGACTGGGTCCTTGGGATCAATTTGAATGGCGTGATCAACGGAATCCAGACCTTCCTGCCGCGGATGCTCAAGCGCGGCGATGGTGGATATATCGTCAATACCGCCTCGGGTGCGGGACTGGCCGCGACCTCCGCCGGCGTGCTGTACACGACCTCGAAATTTGGTGTGGTCGGGCTATCGGAATCGCTGCGCCTGGAGCTCGAGCCGTTGGGGATCGGAGTCAGCGTATTGTGCCCCGGCCCCGTCAACACGCAAATCATTTCGAATACCCGCGCTACGCAACCGCAGTCGCCCAGCGCGGAGGAAGCCAAACGGGTAGAAGCCGCCCTCGCGCAAGCCAACGCATTTCTTGCCGCGGGCGCCGATCCCAACGATGTCGGCGAAATGGTGCTGGCCGCGATAAAGGCGAATCGGCTCTTTATCCACACCGATCGACTGGTGGCGGGACTAATCGAGTCGCGGACTAAGGCGCTACTCGATGCGCTGCCACCCGCGAAGTAGCAACCACCCCATCATATCAAGAATAGTTCCTCGCGTCAGGTCTACTTCGCGCTGGCCTGCTTCTGGCCCGAGGATAACTCCTCGTCGATGGTCGTTTGGAATTTATCGAACGGCTGCGCGCCGGTCAGAGGACGCCCATTGATGAAGAACGCCGGCGTTCCATCGATGCCAAGGTCCTTGCCCTGCGCCAGGTCGGCTTCGATGCCGGCCTTGTACTTGCCCTTGTCGAGGCAATCATCGAACTTCGCGGTATCGAGGCCGAGCTTCTTCGCATCCGCCTTCAAATCAGCCGGCGCAAGCTTCGATTGATTGGCAAACATCGCATCGTGAAATTCCCAGAACTTGCCCTGCTCGCCCGCGCAGCGGCCGGCCGAGGCGGCATCGATCGCGTGGTCGTGGATGCCGAGCGGGAAGTCCATGTAGATGAGGCGGACCTTATCGCCATACTTTTCGCGGACCTGTTTGAGGGTCGGCTCGGCGCGGCCGCAGAAGGGGCATTGAAAATCCGAGAACTCCACGATGGTGATGGGCGCATCCTTGCTGCCAATTTCGGGATGACCGGCGGTTTTCACCTCGATGCGCGGCGCGGTCAGCATCACGGTAACCGGATGTTCCTTGCGCAGTTGTTCGAGTAAGGCGCTGCGTTCCTGCTCGTAACGCTGCGCTTCCAGAGCCTGGGTCAACCGCACCTTGATTTCATCGTACTTGGGGTAGCGCTGCTGGATTTCCTTGTGCTGGTCGTAAAACAGCTTCGCATCGGTCTCGGTGACCGGCTTTCCCGACAGATGTTTCGCGAGGTACGCCTCGGGGGTGAGGTTTTCCTTCTTGGCCGCCTGCTCCAACACGTAATCATCAGCCATCGATTTGATGGCCTGAACCTTCAGATCGTAGACCTGGCTCTCGATCGACGCCAATTGCGGCTTGATCTTGGCATCAAGTTCCTTCTCGGTGATTTTGTGGGTGCCGACGGTGGCAACGACCTGACCCGAGTCCGCAGCGATCGAAACCGACGCCATGACAGTGATGGCGAGGGCACAAAAAAACGCGCCGGAAAGAAAGCTCCGGCGCACCCCGGTGCGCGTTTCATGTTGCATAGGCGTCCACTCTATATTGGGTTCGCCGCAGAAGATACTCATTTTGAATTCCTTACCGATCGGTTCGATCGGAATTCACCTCGCCGATGGTCGGCTTGCGGCATTGCAAATTGAAAACCTCGGGTCGGCATCGAAGTCACTCAAACGCTCTCCCGATGACCCAAACATACCTTCGATAAATCTTCGATCGATATATCTATGACATGCGTATCTATGCTCATGTTAACATTTAAGCAAGTAAGACTACTTTAAGCTTGACGTAGACTCACTAAAGCGTACAGTCTGACTAGCTCGACGGTTTGACCAACACCAGTTTCACTAAATTTTTCTACCGACATTTTAGGTCCTCACCGAGCCCACTTGACGACCGCTCGCGAACCCACACGGATTCACGAGCGGGACAAAAAAGATGGCAAACAAAATACTGACCGTCTCAGAGCTAGCCGAACATCTTAACGTCCATCGCATCACCATTTATCGTTTGCTCAAAAGCGGCAGCCTGCCGGGATTCAAAATCGGCCGCGTATGGCGTTTCGACCTCGACGAGATCGGCCTCTGGATGGCCGACGGAAAATCCACCGAGGCGATGAAAGCCGCAGGCGACGGTCATCTGGACGGCCACAATTTGGATGGGCATCTGGACGGACATCTTGATGGACATGCCGATGGCAGGCCGTCATCAGCGGGAACGCCCAGGAAAACCGCCCGCCCCCTGGCGCGCGAACGCGCATCCAAACCGAAGCGCTGATCTCATCCTCGCCGCTTGACAGAAGCGGTCCGAAAAAAGACCCTCGATATTCGCGCAGTTGCGCATCGCTAATCACGCGAGAGTGGCGGAACGGCAGACGCGCCGGACTTAGGATCCGGTGCCGCAAGGCGTGGGGGTTCAAGTCCCCCCTCTCGCAAATGCGCAGATTTGGAAGTCAATTTTTCGTAAAGGGGTTTGATGAAATTGCATCAGATGAATTCGCGTACACGGGTCGGATGGGTACAGACTTTCCTGGTTACTGCCATCTTAGTGGTCGGCTTAAGCGGATTCGCGTCTGCCCAAAACCTGCAGGATTTCTTCGGGATCCAAAACCAGGCATCGCCCATCGGCAAGTTGAAGGCTGACAACGACACCATCACTTGCACCAGCAGCATTTCCAGGCAGAAGCTTGCGTGCAATGACGGCTCGTACGCGGCCCAATGCGCGAGCGGGACCTGCGGCTGCATCATCTATGACGCCTGCAAGAATGCGGGCGGCACGATCGGAACCGGCACCGAAGGCACGCTGGAGGTCGGTTTCGATTTCGGCAACGGTCCAACCTTGGGCCTCGCACCTGATTGCTATCCGATTTTCGGCGTCTATACGGCCGCGGGTAAGAAGGACACTTCCGAGGAAACCGATTTCGATGGGGTTGCTTGCGATCCTCTCAGTGGCTCGACTGTAACGATAAACGGCGGCTGGCAGTTGCTCAGTTGGGACACGACCGCGGTCGTCGACGGCGCCGGAGGCACTCTCACCGGCACCCTGAATCTGACCACCAGCGAGATTAAGCTAAGCCTTAAAGGCAAGACCTTCTGACCGTCGGCGAATGCTTTCGCTGATCAGAAAGAGAATTCTGCTTACCGGCGGCGCCGGCTTCCTCGGCAGCAACGTCGTGAAGCAGCTTGAGCAGATGGGATGCAGGAATCTTCTCGTCTTCCGCTCCAGTGAGTATGACCTGCGCAATCCGGCCGAGACGGCGCGATTGTTTCGCGACACCCGGCCCGAGATCGTGATTCATCTGGCGGCGGTCGTCGGTGGCATCGGCGCGAATCGCGCGAATCCGGGAAAATTCTTCTACGACAACCTGATGATGAGCGTCGAGGTGATCGAGCAGGCGCGGCTGCATAATGTCGAGAAAGTCGTCGCCATCGGCACCGTCTGCGCTTATCCGAAGTTCACTCCCGTTCCGTTTTGCGAAGAGGACCTCTGGAACGGCTACCCCGAAGAAACCAATGCCCCGTACGGAATCGCCAAGAAAGCGATGCTGGTGCAGGCGCAGGCGTATCGCCAACAGTACGGCCTCAATTCCATATACCTGCTGCTGGTGAACCTCTATGGTCCCGGCGACTCCTTCGATCCCGAGAAGTCACACGTCATCCCGGCGCTTATCCGCCAATGCTTCGAGGCGATCCGCTCGGGCGCGGATCATATCGATCTGTGGGGCACCGGCACTGCGAGCCGCGAGTTTCTATATGTCGAGGATTGCGCGCGCGCGATCGTGTTGGCGACGCAACATTACGACCAGCCGGAACCCATCAACATCGGGGCGGGCAGTGAAATCAGCATCAAGGCGCTGGCCGAGCTCATCAGCGAGCTGACCGGCTTTCGTGGCGAGCTGCGATGGGACCCGAGCAAGCCTGATGGCCAGCCGCGGCGGTGCCTCGACGTCTCGAAAGCCGAGCGCGAGTTTGGCTTTCGCGCGCAGACCGATTTCCGCGCCGGCCTCATCAAGACCATCCGATGGTATCGAGAGCACTGCGCGAGGCTCTAGCTCAGGTCTCGGCAGGAGGGGTCCCGCGTCAATGCTCTCGATAGAGTTCCTGTATCGAATCAACGAATTCGTCATCGTACTGACGTTGTTCCTCGTGCTGCTCGGCGCGACCGAGTTCGGTTTTCGGCAAGGCGCCGCGGTCAGCGAACGCTACGGCGCGGCGAGCAAGTCGCAGCTCTCCACCTTGCAAGGAGCCCTGTTGGGACTCCTTGCACTATTGCTGGCCTTCAGCTTTGCAATGGCCGAATCACGTTACGAACTACGCCGGCAGTTGGTGGTCGAGGACTCCGATGCCATTGGAACCGCCTACCTCCGCTCGCAGACACTCCCCGAGCCGTATCGCGATGACATCGCCAGGTTGTTGCGCGAGTATGTCGAGGCACGGCTCGAATTCTTTACGCTTCGACTCGATGACGCGAAACTCGAAATCATCGACGAGAGAGCGCGGCAGGTGCAACGCGAACTGTGGACCAAGACCCTGGCCGTCGAACAAAAAAATCCCAGTCCGGTGCCGACCGGGTTGTTCATCACGTCACTCAACGAGGTGTTCGACGTGTATGCGAAGCGTGAAAGCGCGCACTCGAATCATGTGCCCGAGGTGGTGCTGTGGCTGCTCTTCTTCGTGACTATCGGCGCGATGGAATTCGTGGGTTATGTATGTGGCGTGGAGCGGCTGCGCAGTTTCTCGCGGACGTTCGGGATCGCGCTGCTGCTAAGCCTCGTCATCCTGGTGATTATCGATTTGGACCGGCCCCGGCGTGGCCTCATCGAGGTCAGTCAGAAGAGCATGGTTGATTTGCGCGCGAGCCTGAAATCCTCGCCCTGATGTGATGCGCCCCTAGTTCGCCACCGTCACGCCGATCGATGCGGTACTCAGCACCGTCGCGCTCGAGGAATACGCCGTCGCCGAAATGGTATGCGCGCCGTTAGCCACGGTCGTCGAGTCCCAACTGAAAGTTGAAGGCGGCGTCGACGCGAAATAGTCGCCGTCAACGTACAAATTCACCCACGACACTCCGGTGGCCTTCGTCACCGTGATGGCGACCGCGGTTCCAGATACCATCGCGCCGTTGACCGGAGCGGTGATCGCCACTACAGCTCCCGGCGTCGGAGTAGCGGTCGGAGTCCGCACGGCCGTGGGCGTGGGGGTTGCGCCACCGGTTGCAGTCGCAGTGGACGTGCGCACCGGAGTCGCAGTCTTCGTCGGCGTGGTCGTCTTGGTTGGTGTCGCGGTTTTGGTCGGGGTTGCGGTCTTAGTCGGCGTTGGCGTCGGAATCGCGGTCCGAGTCGCGGTCGACGTCGGTCCGCCATTATTGACCGTCACTGTGATCGCGGTGGTTCCGAGCAACGCACTGGCGGAGGAATACGCGTTGGCGGAAATCTGGTGCGTCCCATTGGCGACGGTGGTGGTGTTCCAGGTGAAGGTCGAGGGCGGCGTCGAGGCGAAATAGCCACCATCGACGTAGACATTCACCCACGAGACGTTCGCCGCCTTGGTGACAGTGATCGCTACCGCCGTACCTGAAACGCTCGCGTTGTTAAGCGGCGCGGTTATCGCGACCACACTCGAAGTTGGCGTCGCGGTGGGCGTGGCAATGATGGTCGGCGTCGCGGTCAACGTCGAAGTCGGCGTTCCGGTTGCCGTCGCAACCGTGGTGGGCGTGCTGGTCGGCGTCGGATTTTGTGTCGCAGTCGCCGTGATGGTTGCGGTTAAAGTCGCGGTCGGCGTGGGTGTGGCGGTCGAGGTTGCCGTCGGTGTAACCGTCGGCGTCGCGGTTAATGTAGCGGTCTGGGTAGCCGTCGCTGTCGCGCCGGTCGTCGGCGTTGCAGTGATAGTCGGAGTCAAAGTGGCCGTCGCCGTCAGCGATGCGGTCGGAGTCGCAGCGGTGGTTGCCGATGCGGTAGGAGTTCCGGTGGCGGTCGGAGTCAGCGTGGCCGAGGCCGTTGGCGTTGCCGTGATGGTGGGCGTCGCCGTTTGAGTCGCGGTCGAGGTAGCAGTCCGGGTCGATGTCGAAGTCGCGGTCGGCGCGCTGGTTGAGGTGGGCGAAGCCGTAGCAGTCGCGGTTGCGGTCCGCGAGGGCGTCGGTGTCGCGCTCTGCACCGTGGTAAGCAGGATCGCCTGAGCCGTCATCGCCAGGCTGCCGGAAACGCTTCCACTCGCCGCATAGGTAGGAGATGCGATGCCGGCTGCCGGAGCGGCCAGATCAGCGAATGCGAGGGTAAAGCCCTCTTTCGACGACCCGGCATCGAAGCGCTTCGCTAGCGTAGTAGACGGTGTGATGGTCGGAGCGGTCGCGGCCTGCCCACCATAGAAATACACCTGCAGATCATTGTTGTTGACGGGCGTCAGCGATGGCGCCGAGGCTGAAATCGGGCTGGTGCCGGAAGCAGTCGCTCCGGAGGAATTTTCAATCGGCGTACTCGATGCGCCGCGCCAGTCGCCCATTGCACCGGCGGCGAAGTTCGAGCTGATATTCCATGTATACGTCGCGGGCTCGCTTGCTCCGGCAACTTTGTAATAGAGCCATGAGGTCGCCTGATTGGTGGAGTTTACCGAATCATGCCGAACGCTGGTCCATCCGGCTGGCGCGGTCGGAACATTCGTCCCGGCGCCGTCGAAGACGACAATCTGCGCGAGCATCGCATCTCCCGCCGCAACTCCCGTCGGCACCGCGACAGTTATGCTGGTTACCGCCGTGCTCGAATCGGTCAGCGCGCTCGCGCCGACGAACGTGATGCTCGAGGACGGGGTTGCGGTCGCAGTAGGCGTAGCAGTTGCCGTCGGCAGCGCTCCTTGCTGCACCGTAACATTGATCGACGCGGTGCCGAGAACGGTGCTGTTGGCGGCGAATGCGGTCGCGGACAGCGTATGCGATCCATTCGGGACGGTGGTCGAATCCCAACTGAAAGTCGAAGGCGGCGTCGAGTTGAAATACTCGCCATCGACATAGACGTTGACCCAGGTCACGTTCCCGGCGAATGTTACTGAGAAGGGAACCGTGCCTGATACCGTGGCGCCATTGAGCGGCGCCGTAATGGCAACCTCGGCCGAAGTCGGGGTGGCGCTCGGAACGGCGGTGGAAGTCGGGGTCGGCGTCGCGCCGCGGCTGGAGGTCGCGGTCGGTGTAGGCGTGGCGTCGGTGGTCAGACCATAGACGTCGAGTTCGGTCTGAGTGCCAACGTAGACTTTGCCATTGGCGACGGTGGGCACGCAAAATTTGACGCTCAGCCCTGGAACGTCCGTACTCCCGTTCTGATCGCTATTGTAAAGTTCGTTGCTAAGATTCAGCGCATCCCATGCGTGAAGCATCCCTGCGCCGGTGGTGACCTTGGAGCCCTTGTTCTCCAGCGTCCAGAGAATCCCGTTGCTATTGCCGTTGGACGAAATCACCGGTTGGCCACCAAGAAACGGAAACGTATGCGTCCCAACCGATGCGGCCGTCAGGGTTCCGCCGCTGAGTGCGAACGAGCGGGGCACATCCTTCGACATGATGAAGTAGACATTGCCGTTCCAGAATGCGGGCGTACTCCAGTTCAGGATGGTATTGGGATTGGGGCTGGGGATCTCGAACACGACATTGTCCGCGGTCGAGTTGAATTGACCCAGGTTGTCGCGATTGGCTAGCACGATGGTGCCGTTCTTTCCCGCATTGATCAGCAGATGCTGCGGACCCGATGATTGGTCGGGCAAGACGGTCACGCCGCCGGAACCCTGGTCGTAGTCCGCCGAGTTAAGCCCCGCATAACTGCTGGGGACGAAGTAATCGACCACCCCGAAGGCGCCATTGCGCACGCCAAGCCGCAGCAGCGCATTTCCGAGATTCACCGGCGTCGTCAGCCCGGCGTCGAAGTCGCCGTTACCGGTGCTGAGGTAAACATCGCCGCTCGCATCGGTGGCAGGTCCGGTACCGTCCTCCCAGATCGCACCCTCACTGCCGTTGCGGGTGGTGTTGTAGACGTAAATCTGGCTCAACCCTGAAGCGGTGTAGCCGAGCAGCCATCCGTGCCATGGATCGAGATCGCAATGCGACCCGAAAGCGATGTAGACGACCCCATTCAACAGCAAGAGGCCAGGCCGTTGCAGCTCCTGGGTCGCGTCGAACAGGACGTTGCCATTGCCGTCGTTGTCGTCGCCTGTTCCCGGTATCGAGGCCTGAATCAATACTGGACCGCCGAACTTCTCCTGCCCGGTGGTAATGTCCAGGGCATGCAGGTGATATTCCTGGGTTCCGTTCTCGCTGGTATTTGCGACTACGTATATGGTGTTGCTGTTCGGGTCGATTACGGGTGTGCTGGTTATTCCATATTGCGGATTAACGTCGACGCATCCCGGCAGGGGATTCTTGGCCGAGACATCGTTGCTCGTGACCGTGGTGATTCCGTTGTCCGGATCGAGAAAGCTGGTTTTCCACAGCGGGGAACCGTTGCTGTCGGCATCGAGGGCATAAACGCTGTCGTTTTCGGTCGCCACGTAAACCACATTGTGCGTCGTGCCGTTGATGGACACCCCCGGCATATAGAGCGGCTGAGCATAGGCGTTGCCGTCGAGCGGGGCCGCGAACAGTTTCCCAAAACCCTTCGAATTAATGTTGGCGGTAGTAAGTGTTACCTCGGAGCTATTTAGCCCGTCGCGCTGGTTGTCATAACGATTGGTGAGAACACTGATGCTGGGAACTGACTGCGCGACCGCGAGCTGCATAATCACTACAAAAAGTAGCAAAATCGCTACAACAGCGATTAAACGGCGGTTAGACGACACAGATGAACATCCTTGGTCTATTCAGGTTTAGAGTTATATACATATAACAACGCCTACTAAACGTCTATTAACAAATGGAAGAATCGCTTAGGCGTCAACAAGATGCCTACTGGTAATCGGTACGGACGGGTTTTAATCAACTTTTGCTTGAGCGTGGCATCTTAAGACAAACATAACATGCATTGCGATGATTATGCCGAATTTGCGCAGCTTTGACGGCAAACATGCGCCACGATCAGCGCAATCCGATAGGTGCATCCGTGCTACCCTCATCTCGATGGTTAACTTCGACTCAACGGACGCTTTGTCGTAAAAACGCGAGGAGTGCCCGCTTCAGCTCAAGCTACGTAAGGCGGGATATCGTTTATGAGCCAACCTGAAACCCCATCGCAGCATGATACCGAGATTGAAAAGTTGGAGACCGATGAAGCTGCCGCGCGGGTCGCTGTCGATGTGGCGAAACTGGAGGCCTTGTGGGCCGATGAGCTGCTCATCAACGCGACCGAAAACATCATCTACACCAAGGATCACTTCCTGCTGCGGATTAAGAGCGGACAGATTCGCTTCAAATCCTTCGAGCGCAAGATTTCGCGCATCGCGGTCAAGGGCGAGGTCATCATCACCACCGGCAATGAATCAATCGCTCCCGCCAACGGCCCCGATGCGGACAAGACCGTTTACTGCAGCTACATGAATGTATGGATCCGCAGCGGCGCCTCATGGCAACTGATCGGTCGCCAGGTCGCCGTCATCGCGCGCGCCTCGACCTCTTCCGGCTGGGTTTTCTAGCTGCTCCGGCGGCCGACTACCTCGTAAGGACGCATCATCTCGTTGTCCTCGTGCTCCAGCACGTGGCAATGCCAAACGTATCGCCCGGTAAAACCCTCGAAACGCCCGATAATTGAGGTCACCGTCTTCGGCGGGCATCGCACGGTATCCTTCCAGCCGGATTCGTTGGGGTCGGGAGGTCTCGATGGACCGACGAAGCGAAGCGATTTCGATTTCCGATACGCCTCGAGGTCGAACTCGCGCCGTCCCAGGATTTGGAACCTCACCAGATGCAAATGGATCGGGTGCGGGTCCGGCGTCAGGTTCACGAACCGCCACATTTCGATGGTTCCCAGCATGGGCTTCTCGGTAATCGGCATGTCCCAATGCGTTCCGTTGAGCAACATCCGCATCACCTTGCCCGAAGGATCGTTGTATTGATCGAGGGTGAGGGTGCGGGTCCGCACCGCATGGCTCGGCACGAGCGGCTCGATGCGGCACAATTTTGCGGGGAGCCGAATCGGATTGACCGCCGACGAAGTAGCGACGCGAAACTGCATAATCGGCCCCGACGAATCGCTCAGGACGATTTTCCTCCCTCCCTCAGATGCGAAATCGATAATGAGGTCGGCGCGCTCGGCGGGCGCGAGGATCACCGGCGTCACCTCGATGGGTGCGCGCAGGAATCCCTGATCCGACCCAATCTGGATGAACGGCCGTTGATCGGATAGCGACAGGCTCAGGAAGCGGCTGTTCGATACGTTGACCACCCGAAAGCGATAGCTGCGCGGCTCGACCTCGAGAAACGGAAACAATTTGCCATTGACCAGCATCGCGTTGCCGTAAAATTCCGGCCGCCAGGGCGCCATGAACATCGGCGCGACCGGATAGTCCAGTTGCCCTTGCGAGTCGATCTTTCGATCGCACAGGATAAGCGGGATCTCGTATTTTCCATTCGGCAGATTCAGCGCACGCTCCGCTTCGTCGCGGACGAAGTACGCGCCATACAAACCCGCATACACGTTGAGGCGCGTGATGCCGAGTGCATGGTCGTGATACCAAAGCATCGCGGCGTCCTGGAGATTCGGGTAGTAGGACATCAGCGACTTGCCCGGCACATACCAGTCCTCGGGATAACCGTCGCTATCGGGCCGCACTTTCGCGCCATGCAGATGCACCACGGCGCGCACGTTGGGCTTATTCGCCTCGGCGCCATGAATATGATGATCGACGGCGAACAGATGCGCGGTGGGCAGCCCGTTCGCCCATTCCACCATGAGTGGATGACCGCTTTGGGCTTCGATGATCGGGCCTGGCGAGGTCCCGCCGTAAGCCCAGACGCGGGTCGGCTTCAGGTCGCGATGAAGCTTGGCAAAGACCTCGCTCATCTCGATGCGGTAAAAAGGAACGCTCCGGCCGGGATTGAATGGATCGGGGCGTTCGCCCGATGGTCTGGCAACTCGCGGAATGGGGAGTGGATCGACGAAGTTCGCGATCGACGAGGCGCTGACTGATGGCCTCGGTACCACCTCGTGCGATTCGTCTTCGATCTCGGTCGGCTGGGAATTCGGCCCGAGGGTGGGTATCGCGAGCGCGCCGGCCAGCAGCCCGCTTTTCTTCAGAAATTCTCGTCGGCTAATCACGATGCTTCCGTCGCCGCGAACATTACCAATCAGCAGCGTGGAAGTCTTTCGGGGGCGATCTCTTATTTGATTTTGGCGGGCGTCGGATTTGGGACTTTCGCGTCCGCGATCATAGTAGCGGTGGGCACACCCGGAGGCCCCAGCGGCCCTTCGAACTTCAACAACCGATGCGAGGGGTCGGTATCGAAGTAGGCGTCGAAGGTGGGGATGAAAAAATACGCCAACGGCCTCAGCAGGAATGGAATATCTACGATTGGCTTCAACTTCGCATAAATCGCATTGGTATCGTCGGTCGTCAGCGCGATAGTGGCCGTGCCCTGCTTGTTGATGGTCAGTTCGTTCACCTGGCCGTAAAAATCCATCACGTGAAAGCTCGACTGATCGGCGCCCTCGGGCAGCATGCGCGGAAGAACCAGTCCCAGCGTCGTGTCGCCGCCATATAGATCGGATGGCAGCTCCTTGTTGGGATCCTCGGGGAAAGCGGCCTTGCGAAAATACAACACGTGCTTGCGCACGATCGTGCCGGTCGCGCTAAGGCTGCGATCGTCGAGATAGACCGTCACCGGCGAGGCGTGAGGATCGATCAGCGTGCGGCTCTCCGTCGCCAGTCCATTGTTGAACGCGACATGCGCGACCAGCAGCTCGCCTTCGGGCCTCGAGTCGGTGGAAAGAGTCACGTGACCTGCCCTATCCCCCTGCGCGAAGCTGGCCGAATTGACTGCAGTGACATGCGGACTCGGCCCGGGCGCATTGGCCTGCGCGAGATCTACCACCGTCGGGGAATCATTCGGAGTCAGATCGCCAATCGACACGAGCTCGATGACGGTATTCTTATGTTGCGATCCGCCGTTGGATCCGAAGCCGACCATCTTGAGCACGGAGTACGGCTCGGTGCGCATGACCCACAGCGTGATACTCGGTTTGACCAGCCTAAGGAACAGCGCCGGGACGCGCGGAAAGATTTTGCTCAAATCGAGATCGATACGCACCCGCAGCGCATCGAAGGTGCCGGCCGGAACGCTCACTTTCTCCTCGCCATCACCTTGCAGAATCACCCCGACCATTCCCGAGTCTGACCAGAGCCAGGTGGTAATCGAGCCGCCGCCTATCAGCGTCGCGAGGTCGAGCGCGCGGCGATTAAGGCATGCACCGGGTTGCATATCAGAAGTGACCGGCTGCGCGAGAAATGGATAGTAGAGCGGATTGAAGGTATCGAAGTCGGAGCGCTCGATTTCGCCATTGGCGGCGCGCATGACCGATCGATACGACGTAGCCGCGCGCGTCGGACCGTTGGCGTAAGCGCATTCGCTGACCACCTGGGCGCCGACCGGATAAGTCACCGCCGTCATCTCGACTGCGGTGCCTCCATCGGTCGCCTGCCATGCGCGCGTTCTGCTGAGTTCTTCGTGGGAATCGGTATCGACGGTGCGATAGGTCGTGACCTTACCCGGCAGCGACAATTGCGCGCCCGCCCGCGCCGGCAACATCACCATGACGATGGCGACGAGAAGGAACGCTCGATTGAGATGTGCTATCATTGGGTGGTGCGGCGTCCTCGCGAGGACGCCGTAGCCATTATATCGGGCAGATGATCCGATGAACGTAAATTGTGAAAAAACAAACCCACTTAATCCTTGGAAACAAAGAAGTTTTTGAAAATTCTGGTCACGAATTCGTTGATGATCGCCGCCCTCATTTGCAGAAATTGGCAAAACCATCCCACCTCTCCCCATCGTCGAGAAGCGTACAGAGCGATTCGCGAAGGATCGCGAGTGCCACCCACTCGAAAGTCATAAGCGCAAAAACAAAGCCACTCGATGGAGTGCCGCCAGCATCAGAAACGTAAAAACAAAGCCACTTCAAGATCAGGAGAATGAACGGCGTAACGCATTGAATTCGTTAGATAATTTCCCAGGGACGCGCTGCCCGATTACGGCAAATCTCTGCGCGCCGATGCCATCATTCCGCTGCATCCAGAGCTTGCATGCCCAACCTCGGCTGCGACAGCCGCAGGCATCAAACCATAGCTCAGATAAGCCTCCTTTGTTGATGCCCCATCCGCCACTCACCTTGACTCTATTCGAACCGTCCTTTATCCCTGTAGCTAGGACGGGGGCCCACACAGGGCTGGAGTTTCATATTCGGGGTCTGGCGTTCCGCACCTGCGGACACCAGCCTTTTTTTTGCCAGCCGGATGCGACCCGCAGTCCAGAATTTCTGCGAGCATAGTTGTGCCAGCATTAAAAAAGTATTTGTTCACCCCCGGACCCGCGCCCGTTCCTCCCGAGGTCATGCTCGAGATGGCGCATCCGGTCATCCACCATCGCACGCCCCAATTCTCCAATGCCCTCGATCAAGCGCGCGACCGCCTGAAGCCGCTCTTCGGGACCAAAGAGGAAGTCATCCTCCTTTCGTCGACCGGCACCGGCGCGATGGAGTCCGCGGTCATCAACCTGCTGGCGCCCGGTGAGCAGGCCATCTTCGTCAATGGCGGCAAGTTCGGCGAGCGATGGGGCAAGATGCTCACCACCTTCGGGATGGTGCCGCATGAGGTGAAAGTCGAATGGGGCCGCGCAGTGCGTCCCGAGCAAATCGAGGACGCCCTCAAGCAGCATCCCGAGGCGCGCGCGATCTTCGTCCAAGCGAGCGAGACTTCAACTTGCGCGGTGCATCCGATTGCCGCAATCGGCGAGATCGCGAAGCGCCGCAATGTGATGCTCATCGTTGATGGGATCACCTCGGTCGGTGTGTTCGAACAGAAGATGGATGCCTGGGGCATCGACGCGCTGGTGACTGGCAGTCAGAAAGCGCTGATGCTGCCGCCTGGCCTCGGCATGATCGCGCTCTCGCAACGCGGATGGGATCGCGCCAAGAGCATCAAGACTCCGCGTTTCTACTTCGATCTCAATCGCGAGCTGAAAGCGCAGCGCGATGAACATACCACCGCGTGGACGGCCGCCGTTTCGCTGGTGTTTGGCCTCAACAAATCGCTCGAGCTGATTCATGCCGAAGGCCTCGAGCATGTCTATGCGCGCCACGCGCTGATGGCGCAGGCCACCCGCGACGCCGGTTCGGCGCTCGGCCTCAACCTGATTGCGCCGGAGAATCCCGCGCCCAGCGTCACCGGTCTCCTCGCGCCCGACGGCATCGACACCGGCAAGGTCGTGAAGCACATGCGCGATCAACTCGGCGTCTCCATCCAGGGCGGCCAGGATCAGATGAAGGGCAAGCTGGTGCGCATCGGCCACATGGGCGATCAGAGTCCCTTCGACATGCTGATTGTGGTGAGCGCGCTGGAGATGGCGCTCAAGTTCGTGGGGATGGAAGTGCGCATGGGTGCGGGCGTCGCCGCCGTGCAGGCGCGCATCGCCACCCGCGAGTGACCAGAGATTTTAGTGATATAGAGCTGACGAATTATCATGCCCGAGAGAAAATTCCGCGTCCTACTCAGTGATTCCCTTTCTCCACAAGGAGTAGATGTCCTCAAGAGCCATCCCGAGCTGCAGGTTGACGTCAAGACCGGGCTCAAGCCGGCCGAGCTCGCGCTCATCATCGCGCCCTACGACGCGCTGGTGATTCGCAGCTCGACCACCGTCACCCGCGAAATCATCGATCACGCCGACTCGCTCAAGGTGATCGGCCGCGCCGGCGTCGGCATCGACAATGTCGACCTCGAAGCGGCCACGCGGCGCGGCATCGTGGTGATGAACAGCCCGCACGGTAACAGCGTCACCACGGCAGAACACGCGATCTCGATGATGATGGCGTGCGCGCGCAAAATTCCCATCGCCAGCGCGACGCTGAAGGCGGGCAAATGGGATCGCAAGAGCTTCACCGGCGCCGAAGTATGCGGCAAGGTGCTCGGCGTCGTGGGCCTCGGCAACATCGGCCGGATCGTCGCCGATCGCGCGCAGGGCCTGAAGATGAAGGTGATCGGCTTCGACCCGATCATGACGCGCGAGGCCGCCGACCGCCTCGGCATCGAGCTGGTCGGCCTCGAGGAGATTTTCCGCCGCTCCGATTTCATCACCGTCCACACGCCGCTGACCGATGACACGCGCGGACTGGTCGGCGCCGCCGCCTTCGAGAAAATGAAAAAGGGCGTGCGCATCATCAACTGCGCGCGCGGCGGCATCGTCGATGAGACCGCGCTGGTCGACGCCATCAATTCGGGGAAAGTCGCCGGCGCCGCACTCGATGTCTTCGTCGAGGAGCCGCCCTCGCCCGACAATCCGCTCCTCAAGCTCGACAGCGTCGTCGTCACCCCGCATCTGGGCGCCGCGACCGAAGAAGCGCAGGTGCAGGTCGCCGTCGATATCGCGCATCAGGTGGTCGATTTTCTCCTCGAAGGCACTATCAGTCAGGCAGTCAACATCCCGGCGGTATCGCCGAAAGAATTGGAAGTGCTCGGACCGCATCTCACGTTGGGCGAGAAGCTCGGACGCCTCGCGGCGCAGCTCATCACCGAGACTCCGACCGAAGTCACCATCGGTCTCGGTGGCGAGGCCGCGAATCTGAAGGCCGAGCCCATCACCGCCGCGGTGGTGAAGGGTCTCCTCGGCGGCTTCCTCGATGAGGCGCTGAACTACGTCAACGCGCCCTTCATCGCGCGCGAGCGCGGCGTCTCGATCAAGGAAACCCGCTCGCGCGAGACCACCGATTTCGTGAACACTCTAAGTGTTACTGTGAAAACTGGTAGTGGAGAGCATCAGGTGGCGGGCGCGGTGCTCGGCAATCGCGCGATGCGCCTCATCCGCATCGACGGGTTCAGCGTCGAGTCGGTGCCCGAGGGATATTTCCTGATGCTGCGTAACCGCGACGTTCCGGGAGTCGTGGGTACGGTGGGGACGCTGCTCGGCCAGGCGAAGGTGAATATCGCGGGGCTCGATCTCGGCCGCGATCGCGCCGGTGGATCGGCGCTCAGCCTGTTCGCCGTCGATGGACCGGTACCGGGCGCGTTGCTCGATCAGTTAAAGACGATGCCCGCGATTATTTCCGCGAGCCTCTTGAAACTCTGACATCGCTTGAACCGAATTGAACCGCCCTCGCGGGCGAGGTATGCGTGTGTGCGATCGTGAGCAATAGAGAATGAATACCGTCGCCGTAGTGGGCAGCCAGTGGGGCGATGAGGGCAAGGGCAAGATCGTTGACCTGCTCGCCGCCGATGCCGAAATCATCGTGCGCTTCCAGGGCGGCAACAACGCGGCGCATACGCTCGTAATCAACGGCGAGAAGTTTATCCTCCGCCTGGTGCCCTCGGGCGCGCTCAACGGCGAGAAGGTTTGCGTCATCGGCGGCGGGATGGTGGTCAATCCATTCGCGCTCATCGAGGAAATCCAAAATCTGAAAAAGCGCGGCGTCAACCTCGATGGGCGCCTGCTGGTCAGCTTCGACGCGCACCTGGTGATGCCGTACCACATCGCGATCGATCGCGCGCGCGAGGCGCACCTCGGCAAACGCGCCATCGGCACCACCGGCTTCGGCATCGGCCCGACCTATGAAGACAAGATGTCGCGGCAGGGACTGCGCTTCGACGATCTGATCGACTGGGCCTCGTTCAAGGACAAACTGGAACGAAACATCAAGGAGAAAAATCTGTACTTGAAGGCGGTGCTGAAGACCAAGCCCATCGACGGTAAGGTTCTCCTCGCGGAGCTGCAGAAGCTGCGCCGCCGCCTGATGCCCTACATCACCGACACTTCCGCCTATGTCGCGCGCGCGGCCAACGAGGGCCGCAAGATTCTCTTCGAAGGCGCGCACGGCACCATGCTCGATATCGACTACGGCACCTATCCGTTCGTGACCTCGTCAAACTGCATCGCGAGCGCCGTCTATGCGGGCGGCGGAGTGCCGCCGGGAAAACTCGACGCGGTGCTCGGCATCAGCAAGGCCTACACCACCCGCGTCGGCGCCGGGCCGTTCCCGACCGAGATTCACGGCGCGCTCGGCGACTCGCTGCGCGAGGAAGGCGCGGAGTTCGGCAGCGCCACTGGCAGGCCGCGACGCATCGGATGGTTCGATGCGGCCCTCGCGCGCTACGCGATCCGCGTCAACGGCATGTGGGGCCTTGCGCTGACTAAGCTCGACGTCCTCACCGGCATCGACCCGCTAAAGATTTGCGTCGGTTACAAAATCGGCAAGGAGTCCTTCGACACGATGCCGCCCGGTCGCAACGCGCTCGCAAAAGCGAAGCCGGTCTATGAAGAAATCGCGGGATGGCACGAGAAGCCCGACAGCGCGCGCACTCTCGATGAGCTCCCGGTAAATGCGCACCGCTATGTCGAGCGCCTCGCGGAATTATGCGGCGTGCAGATCGCGATGATTGGCGTGGGCGCCTCGCGCGACGCCACCATTGTCCTGAAGAATCCGTTCCAAACCTAGAAACTTAAGGGACTCACTCACTCCGATCGAATAGTGCGCCTTTCGGGATCGTGAACGACAACAGTGTTTACCACTTTGTCCCAGAGCTCCTGGGAGTCGCGGTCCCAGACAAGCCAGAAATTGACTATCCCTAGAGTGATCGAACTCAGCACCATAATTACGGGCTTTGCAACCACCTCGCGCAGGAACATCATTCCGAAGCTGGCCGCTTGTCCTCGATTGACATCGAGCACCCGCAAACCGAGAAAGTACTTCCCAGGCGTCTGTCCTTTTGCGAAGAGGACGAAAGACCAGACAATCAGTCCTACCGACAATCCCAAAACCACGAGAGCCGCGAAGCCCGCCGCGCCGTCAGATCCCGTTCCGCCAGCTCCCCCCATGATCGCCACAATCAGCCACAGAAAGAAAAACGCGGTGATATATTCCATGATCAGAGCGAACAATCGTTTTACAGGTGTGGCGATAGTCACTCCGGTAACGAGGCCTTCCATTTGTTTGCAAAACTGACAGGAGCGGCCTTCGCCGAAGGAGCGGCCGCAGTTTTGGCAGACTCCACCGCCGCGAGCTCGCGGAGTCGCTTGGTTGACGATCCGGGTAGGCGCTTGCGTCGGCGGCGTCGGTGGGTTGACGGCCCGAGTGGGGGCTGATGCAGCGGGCGTCGCGTTGAATCTGGGCGCTCCACACCCTGGGCATGACGGAGCGGCCTCGTGAACCTTGTGGCCGCATTTTGTGCAGAATAGCATCGGTCCCCCTCCGACGTTTGTTCTCCACACCGTGTCACGCAATGCCTGCGCGGAGCAAGAGTATCAAGACCCATAGTTTACCCGCCGCTTTTTGAAAAAACTCGGTGCGGCACTTGATCACAAGGCGTGCTCGCGCGAGTGTCAGACTCGACGGAGGTCATCATGATCAAGTCGCTGTTTCATGTGAATGTCAACTGCTCGAACTTCGAGCGGTCGCTCAAGTTTTACCAAATGCTCGGCTTCAAGGTCGTCCTCGATATTCCGGCAGTCGGCAAGTCCGAGGCCGGCGA
Organism: uncultured delta proteobacterium; assembly: GCA_963761255.1. GTDB lineage: Bacteria > Desulfobacterota > Binatia > Binatales > Binataceae > DATGKG01. The sequence continues at coordinate 196,708 of CAVXGH010000002.1, read as the reverse complement.
GTCGGAAACCGGGCGCGGGTTGGGGCTTCCCAATTCGGTCGCGCGCGCCTCGATCATGACTCTGAGTGATGATCCTCATGCGACGCGACTCGACCTCATCGAATGGAGCAAGCCGCGCGACGAGGCCAAGCCATACGCGCAGTTGAATCATCTCGGCATCGCGAGAATCGCGCTCTTTACCAAGGGACTGCGCGAGGAGTATCAGCGTCTCAAGGACGAAGGCGTCAGCTTCATCTCGGAACCGGTGACGATTCGCTCGGGCTCAGGGGAAGCGTTGTTCGCATGCTTCTACGATCCGGACGGTACCGTCCTGGAACTCATCGAACCCGGAGCGAATTAAGGGGTCGGAGCAGAGGCAGAATCCAGAGCTGACGACCCTCTCCGACCCAGCACGATTCATGCGCGCAGCCATCGCATGAATCGCGCTGGGTCACCTCCCCCGAACAACGGGGGGAGGGGCAGCAGAACTCCGCGCGGGAGAGGAGGCTACTTCGCGAGGCAGTCGGCCGCGAGGCTCGACAGCGCGACGCCGCGGCGGCCCTGGCGCACATCGTTGCGATCGAAGCCGTTGGTGCAGTAGCCGAGCGAGATGCCGGTGCCGGGATCGGCCCATCCGATTTGCCCGCCCGCACCGCCGTGCCCAAACGCATTCGCGCTGTTGGTCTTGCCGAAGCCGCGATAGTTCGCCTTGCCATCACCACCGGCGACAACCACGCCGAGGCCGCGATTCACTGTGACGCCGAACATCGGATCTTTGTAGTCACCCGAACGCGGACGGATCGCATCCGCGAGGGTTTCCGGATTCCACAACTGCTTTCCATCGGTGCTGCGATTGTGCAGCAGGCCCTGGTAAAACAGCGCGAGATCGGCAGCCGTCGTCACGCCGCCACCGCCCGGCACGCCCGCCTCCAGCACCTTGGGATTGTTGAAACCGTTGATGGCGTCCTCGGTCACTTCGGTTTCGGGCAGCGGCGGAAGGCCCATCTTCTTGCGCTCGTCGTTGGTGAGCGCCTGGCTGACATGGATTACCTCTGCGACGCGGCTTTGTAGATTGAGCGGGCATCCGACCCGCAGATCGGGAATGCCGAGCGGCGTGGCGATACGCTCGGCGACGAACTGACGGAACTCCTTGCCGCTGCGGCGCTCGAGGATTTCCGCGAGCACCCAGAACGCCGAGGTCGCGTGGTACATGAACTGGCTGCCGATTGGCCATTCGAGGCGCCAGGTCTTGAAGCGCTCGAGGCGCTTGTTGCGATCGCCCCAGTCTCCCTGTGGATACGGCGCGTTGGGAAAACCGCCGATATGCAGCATGCACTGCTCGACGGTCATGACCTCTTTTCCATTGGTACCGAACTCGGGGATGATGTCCGCAACCTTCTCGCTCACTTTCAGCTTCCCTTCGCCAATGAGCATCCAGATCGCCGACGAGATGATCGCCTTGGTGCACGAAAAGATCACATAGAAGGTGTCATTGGTGGCGGGTTTGTTGACGCCGCCCTGCACTGCGCTGCCAACGGTGCGCATCGCGGCAATTTTTCCGTTGCGCGCGATCGCGACCTGCGTCGAGGGCAGCAGGCCCTCCTTCACTTCGCGCTCCGCGCGATCGAGGAGCGCCTGCACCTTGGCGGGGTCGAGTCCGACGTCTTTGGGGCTATCGGCAAAAAATTGCGGCTGTGGCATCGCGGTATTCTCCCTCGGCAAATTTGCCCAACGAATACCACAGACCGTTCGGATCGTCACCTGACGGCAAGGATGCTATTGAGACTCCTTCACGGAGGCATCGATGGCGACTCAGGCGGAAAACCTTCTCAACGCGGTGCGCGACTTCGCGCCCAAAATCAGCGCACGGTCGGCGGACATCGAAGCGGGCAGGCGATTGCCGCCGAACCTGCTCGCCCAACTAATTTCGCTCGGGCTGTTTCGCATGCTCACGCCGAAGAGTCATGGCGGAATGGAAATCGATTTTCCCACCAGCATGGAAATCATCGAGGCTCTCGGCGAGGCGGACGGCGCGACCGGATGGACCGTGATGATCGGATCCGAGACGCCGCAGCTTTTCGCGCTGCTGCCGCGCCATCGCTTCGATGAGATTTATGCGAACGGTCCCGATGTCATTGCTGGTGGAGGGTTCGCCCCGCGCGGAACCGCGGAGCTGCGGAGTGATGAATACATCGTCAACGGGCGCTGGGCTTTCGCGAGCGGATGCCAGCATAGCAACTGGCTGATCGGCAACTGCGTGGTGACCGAGAGTGGCAAACCGCGGCCGGGGATTTTTCCGGGCACCTCCGAAATCCGCGCGATGCTGTTTCCGCCCGGCGCCGTGAAAATCCTTGATACGTGGTCGGTGAGCGGAATGCGCGGGACCGGCAGCCATGACATCGCGGTAGAGAATCTTCGCGTGCCGACCACCGACAGCATCGACATCTTCATGGGGCAATCCTCGATTCCCGGACCGCTGTACTCCGCACACCTCGCATACTTCGCGTTGCACATCGCGGCGGTCGGAATCGGCATCGCGAAGCGAGCGCTGCGGGAGATCGTGGCGCTGGCGACGACCAACAAGAAGCGTCTTTACGCCTCGACCTCGATGGTGGACGCGCCGCTGTTTCAGTATCGCATCGGGAACGCCGATCTCACGCTCCGCTCGGCGCGCGCGCTCCTGATGAGCGAAGCCAACAACATCTGGAACAACGCGGTAGCCGGAAATCCGCTCCTCCCGAATGCTCAAATCAAGGCGACCGCAACGGTCGCATGGGTTGCGCATACCGCGGCTTCGATTGTTGATACCTGTTACACCGCGGGCGGCGGCAGCGCGCCGTATGATTCATCGCCACTGCAGCGCTGCCTTCGCGATATCCATACGCTTACGCAACACGCCGCCGCGGCCGAAGGATGGATCACCCGCGCCGGCGCGATCCTCCTCGGACAGCCCGCGGAATTTTCGGTTTAGAGATTGGTGGCTGCCGGCTCGCCCTGAGCAGAAATCCAGCCGGCGCGGCCGGGCAACGTGGTGCGGATCACCGGGCAGACTGGGAGTTGAGAAGGATCGAGGCCCGCGGCCACCTCTTCGAGGCGCACGAATTCCGCGCCGCGTTCCTTCAAGCCTCGTAGCAGCGCGGTGAACATATCAAGCTGGCCCATGCCTTCAGTCTCAGCGTGAATGGTGTGCACATTCAGCGTGTCATCCTTGAACTGCGCGAGGTAGAAGCGCTGCGCCGCGTTCGCGTCAGGAATCTCCGGAAGTCCCATCACCTCGTCGAGAGTCGGCAGCGTGGTTGGAATCTCGACAGTCTTGAGGATGCGGCCCTCGACGACGCATCGATAGGGAACGCGCCCGCGCGTGTCGCTGCGGTAGGCGAGATTTGCTTCATCGAGGGCGAGCAGCGCCGCGTCATTAGTGCGCCAACCAGGCGCGGCGAAACTGCGCGCGGGAGATCCGAAGATCGCGCGATAAGCCTCGAACGCGTCAGCGAGTTCGTTGCGGATGCCCTCGTCGCCAATGCGGTCGAGTTGATCCTGCCATCGCACATGATCGTAACCATGCACACCGACTTCGAAACCCGAACGCTTTAGGTCGCGCATCACTTCGGGAAACGCCAGCGCGATGGGACGCGACGGCAACAGCGTGCCCGACAGGACAGTGCGCGGGCCGTACATCGAAACCGCTTTGGTGCGAAACATCTTCGCGAGGAATCCGCGATTACGCAGCACGCGGATGATCGCGCGCCCGGAGTTGTCGGGACCCATCGTGACATAGAACGACGCGGCGATGCCTTCGCGCCGCAGCATCGCGGCGAGGCGCGGCACTCCGAGGCCGAGCCCCTGATGCGTATCGACGTCGATTTTGAGAGCGACTTTCACGCGGGAGAATTCGGAGTTAACCACGGAGGCACGGAGACACGGTCGAGCAGCCAGAGCATTTCGAAGAAATAGCGTTCCTCAAACTTCGTAACCTTCGTCTTCACGCAGTGTCTTTGTGCCTCTGTGGTGCATTCTGCTTCTTCAGCGATTTTGCTCCTGGCGAAACCATTCCATCGAGAGCGCGGTGCCCTCACGCAGCGACACTTTCGGCGTCACGCCGAGCAGCGTTTTCATTTTGGTGGTATCAGGCACGCGACGCGGGATGTCCTCGTAGCTGTTGCCGTAGATTTCTTCCTGGCTCACGAACTTGATTTTCGATTTGGTCTCGCCATACAGGTCGATCATCAGCTTGGCGAATTCGAGCACCGTGGTTTCGACTTCGATGCCGATGTTGATCGCCTGCCCGTCGGCCTCCGGCTTCATGCCTGCCGCGACGATCGCCGCGACCGCATCGGTGACATAGGTGAAGCATCGGGTCTGGGCGCCGTCGCCGATAACGGTGAGATCGACGCCGCGCAACAGCTGCCCCATAAAGATGGTGAACAGCCGGCCGACGTCAACCTTGTCGAGCCGCGGGCCATAGACATTGAAAAATCTCACTACGGTAACCGGCAGTCCGAGCTTGTGGTAGGCGAAACAGAAATGTTCGCCCACCGCCTTCGAGGTCGAATAGCACCAGCGATCGATAGTTGTCGCGCCAAGCACGCGATCGTCGTCCTCGCGCCACGGCACCTTGGGATTGCGCCCATAGACCTCGGAGGTCGAGCTGAAAACAACTTTCTTGTTGTACTTGTAGGCGGCCTTGAGGATGTTTTGGGTCCCGTTCACATTGACGTTCAACGTTTCGTAGGGATCGCCTACATAATGTTCGACGCCGACCACCGCTGCGAGGTGATAGACGAGATCAACTTTGGCGACCAGGCTGTCGATCAATTCCAGGTTGAAAATTGAATCGTGAATGTAATGGAAGCGTGCGTTGTTGAGCAGATGACGGACCTTGCCGATCGCTCCAGTGTCCAGCACGAACACTTCGTCGCCACGCGCGATGAATGCGTCGGAGACGTGGGACCCGAGAAACCCCGCTCCGCCGGTTATGAGAACCTTCATTTATCCTCCATCGGAAAGAGAATGCGCGCGATCACCGTGCGCCCGAAACTTTTGTAGCGCGAACATTATAAGGGAACGCCGCGACTATAGCAGCGCGCGAGGGCGCGCGTTTGCGGCGCCCAAAATTTCACGAAGATCTCCTTCGATGCCGCTCTCCAACTGCGCGCGCGTTATGATCAGGCTCCCCCGCCCCGCCGCGATCTTCAATCCGCCGTCTTCCTCACCGAGGATCTCGCCCGGCAAACCCATTACGCCGGCCTCATTCGCGATGCGGGTTTCCCAGACAAACAGTTTCCTTCCAACCGCGAAGCAAAACGCTCCCGGATAGGGATGCGTGACGGCGCGCACGAGGTTGAAGACCCTGCGCGCGGGCCACCGCCAGTCGATGCGACCATCAGCGGAGCGACGGCGTCCGAAATAGCTGCCGCGGCTCAGGTCCTGTTTCGTGCGAGGTGCACGGCCGGTGACGATCAGCGGATGGTATTCGCGGATGATTTCGGCGCCGAGCGGTACCAGCTTGCGATACAGCTTCAGCGCGGTGTCGCGGTCGTCGATAGCGCACGCGCGCTGCGCAACGATGTCGCCGGCGTCGGCGCGCGCCACCATATAATGAAGCGTCATGCCGGCCTCGCGCTCGCCATTGACCAGCATCCAATTCACCGGCGCGCGGCCGCGATACTTCGGCAGCAATGAGCCATGAAGGTTGAAGGCGCCGATGGTCGCGGAATTCAAAATCGCGTCAGGCAACAGATTTCGATAATAAACCGAATAGATGATGTCAGGCCGAAGCGCCTCGATCTGCGCGATGATGCCGCCATCCACACGCTCCGGGCTGTAGACCGGAATCGTATGACGCGCGGCGAGTTCGGCGCAGGATCGCCACCAGATTTCCTCGTGAGGGTCATCCTCATGCGTGAACAGCGCGGCAATCGGAGCGCCGAGCGCGAGCAATGCCTCTATGAAAGCGTAGCCGGTGTCGTGGTATGCGAACAGGACGCATCGCGTACGCTTCACCGCCGCGTCGATGGAATTCGAATCAGCCACTAGCCGCGCGAGGAGTTCGAGCCCTCATTGTCGCCATAAACTTTTCGGACCAGATAAGTCGGCCGGCGGCGTACTTCCAGGTAAATGCGACCGATGTATTCTCCGATCAGCGCAAGCGCGAAGAAGATGAGTCCCACGAATCCGAACAGAACCGTGAAGAGCAGCCACAAGGCGCCCTCTTCCTGCGGCCCGAATATCAATCGGTGCAGCGCGAGGAAAACGACCAGCAGCGCATCGAGCAGCAGGACCACGATTCCCATCATGCTGAGAATCTGGATCGGGATCATCGAGAATCCGGTGATGAGGTTGAGACTCAGTGTCGCCAGCCGCAATAGATTATACTTCGAGCTGCCCGAGGCGCGCTCAGCGTGCCCGACGGGAATCTCGGCCACGCGCTTCGCAAACGAGTTGGCGAGCGCGGGCACGAAGGCCGCCTTCTCGTCACATTCGACCACGGTATCGACGATGTGCCGTCGATACGCACGCAGCATGCATCCGTAGTCGTGCATCGGAACGCCGACGATCGCCGAGGTGAGCTTGTTGTGAAACTGCGACGCGATGCGCCGAAACGCCTGGTCCTGGCGCTCCTCGCGCCATCCACCGACGACATCATTGCCCGCATCGATCGCCTCGATCAGGCGCGGAATCTCTTCGGGAGGATTTTGCAGGTCCGCGTCGAGGGTGACGACAATGTCGCCTTTGGACTGCTTGAACCCCGCGAGAATCGCCGAGTGCTGGCCGAAGTTGCGCGATAGCTCGACGACGCGAACATGCCCCGGCATTTCTTCGGCGAACCCCCTAAGCATCTTGAGCGAGGTATCGGAGGATCCGTCGTCGACGAAGACCACTTCCCACGGCCGCGTCATCCCAGTCATGACCGCCGCGACCCGGGTCCACAAATCGGGAAGATTTGCCTCCTCGTTGTAGACCGGGATGACGATGGAGATCATTTCGGCGTCGAGGGCGGCGCGATCGTCGAATGGAAGAGTGTTACTTTTGGTATTCATCAGCCCGCGTCGCCGCAGGTTCCTACGCATTAGCGTTTCGTCGCATTCTTACAGACCAATTGAGGCCGCAAAAGCCCATCGCTTCGGCGAGAAACAGTCTCCGGGCTGATTCGTGCGAATTTAATTACCGAAGATATAAATAACTGTACTCGCTTCAGCGTCAAAGAATTATGGGGCTAAAGCGCACAACCTCCTCCCTCGTCCTCACGCTGTGTATGCTCCCGCTCGCCGGATGCGCGAGCCAGAACTACGAAACCCGTCCGTTCTTTCAGCATCAGATCGGAACCGAGTGGCATGGGAAGAAAACCATGTTCGACCGCATCGTCGAGGTCGATCCCGGCCAGCTCGAGGTTGAGATGGCGAGCGACTATGAGGAGCATGCGCCAGCCACCATCGCGATCCTGCCATTTACGGATCGAGGATCAGCACAATACCGGGTCGATAAGATCCCGCTTAGCTTCCGCAATCGCCAACAACGTAACGAATGGGCGTGGACCGATGCCGAGCGACTACGAAAAGCATTCGTCGCGTATTTCTCCGAGCGTGAGTTCACCATCGTTAATCCTATTGCCGTGGACGCAGTCCTGAAGTCGCGCGGTATCGATAACGAGGAGGAACTCGAAAAGGTTAGCGTCCTCAAGCTCGGGGAATGGCTTCATTGCGATGCGGTGATGTACGGCACCGTCGAGAGTTACGACGCATACTACTTCGCACTGGTTTCCGGCTATGTGGTGGGCGTGGATTCGCGGATGGTTTCAACCCATGACGGTGAGACCCTGATGCGCGGGCAAGGCAGCCGCTGGTCAATGGATGTGCTGCCGGCCCTCGATGCAGAGGACATCCTGATCAATTCGGCCGAATCGCTGCTTCAACTGCGCGATGTCGAACTGGCCCGCGCCGAAGAAGAAGTCGCACGCGAACTCGTGATTAGAATTCCGCCCTCGCAGACTCTACAGGCCAACCTCGCCACCAACGCGATTCGGCGCGCTCGCGAAGCGGAAGAGGCCGACGAAGAAGCGATGATGTCGCATCCGCTGATCACGCCGGAGCCCTACATCGCGCCGCCTCCCTCGGCCAACGAAACCAACTTTCTCGATGCGCTGGCGATCGGTGATAGCCAGCCTTCTGCGCAGCGCGTGGTTGACGAGGGCAATCAGCATCTTAACACTGCATCGTCATGGCATCCGGCCGGCAGTCAGCAATCCGTCTATCTCTCATCGCAATCGCCGCGCTGATTTTGTATTTGCCGGGCCTCGGCCGGCCGGCTTTATGGGAACCTGACGAGGGTCGCTACGGCGAAATCGCGCGGGAGATGTATCTCAGCGGGGATTACGTCACGCCGCGCGACAACTTCGTCCGCTATTTCGAAAAGCCTCCGCTGGTCTACTGGGCCGAAGCCTCGGCGATATCGGTTTTCGGCGTCAACGAGTTCGCGGTTCGTTTGCCCGCCGCCCTCTTCAGCGCCGGGCAGGTTGTAGTCGCGGCCGCGATCGCGGAGGTGATGTTCGGCGAAGCGGTAGCAATCCTTGCGGCGATCGCACTTGCAGTGAGCCCCCTGTTTTTCGGTTTCGCGCGCTTCGCGACGCTCGATCCAGCACTCGCATTTTTCATGACGGTCGCGCTTGGCGCATTCTACATCGCGGCGCGTACGTGTGATTTCGGTGGCGAGGGACGCCCATGGTTCGTCGCTTGCGCGGCAATGCTCGCATTCGGAACGCTGGCGAAAGGACCGGTCGCACCAGTCCTCTGCGGCGCGATCGCGCTGATATGGCTTCTCGTCGAACGCCGCGCCAACGAAATCTTTCGCATCCCGTGGATTCTCGCGATCGTGGTTTATTGCGTGATCGCGATGCCATGGTTCATCTTGGCGGCGTATCGCAATCCGGGCTTCCTGCATTTCTTCTTCGTGCACGAGCATGTCCAGCGCTATCTCGAAAATACCGAGCACGGATGGGGACCGTGGTTCTTCATCCCCATTGTGATCGGAGGAACGTGGCCATGGTTTTTTTTCGTGCCGCTGGGCCTGCGCGAATTGCGCACCACCGAGTCCGCCGCGAACCCATCGCATCGGTCGGCGCTCCGATTCCTCGTCATATGGTTCCTGGTGATTTTCGTATTCTTCTCGATTCCGCGCGCGAAGCTCGGCTCATATGTGTTGCCCGCGCTTCCGGCGCTTTCGCTCATCGCAGGTTTGGGAATGTATAAGCTCTGGGCCTGCGCTCCCCGCGAGGCGCGACGAATCATCGGAGGATTTTCCGCGCTGACATTTCTGGCAGCGATCGCAATTGCAGTCGCGACGCTGGTGATGGCGCGGAAGCTTCCGCATCCCATCGCGATTGATGCATGCTTAATTGCGGGTCTTCTCGCCGCGATGGCCGCCGCAGCGTACCTGACCGATCGCGACGGCAAGCGGCCGGGAGCCTTGGTCATGACGCTCGCGCTGGGCATGATCCTCATCATGGGAATGGCGTCGCGCGCGCGCAAAGACGGCGCTTCCGCAACTTCGTATCGAGTTCTCGCGACCCAATTGAAAACGCATCTGCGCCCCGGATGCATCGTGGGATCGTATCGGCACAATGTGCACTCGATCCCCTTCTACACCGGATTTCGCCAGGCGCTGGTTTCGTATCGAGGCGAGCTCGCCCCGTTCAGCGGCAGCCCGGACGCGACTGCGAGTTTTATCAACAACGACGATGACCTCCGCAAGCTGTGGTCTTCACACGAATGCTTTGCGTTGGTGGCGAATCGCAAAGATTTGCCCGCGCTTCAATCCCTCACCCCTGCGCCGGTTATCGTCGCATGCGAGGGCAAGAAGGTCGCGCTCTTGAACGGCGGCAGCGCCGGTTCGAATATTGATTGTCCCGCTGATGGCTCTCGATGATGGCCATTGAAGGCACTCTTGGTTTGACGCGCAGCAAACTATAATCTGCTTACCGGTGGTGGGCATGATGATGAAGCTGGGTTTTTTCCTGCCTGCAGTTGTGATGGCGATCGCCATCGCCGGATGCTCCGCGCAAATCAACCAGAGCGCGGCGCAAAACGCGCTCGCCGCCGGCCGTCTCGATGAAGCCGCCGCCGACATCCAGACCGCGCTCGCGCACGACCCCGACAACCTGCAACTGAAATCGCTCGCCGCCGACATCTTCACCCGGCGCGGCGTGCAGTACTACCAAAGTGGCGCGATGATCGCCGCGTCCGCCGATTTCCAGCGCGCCGTCGCCTATCAGCCCAACTACGCGATGGCGTGGGATTACCTTGGCCTGCTCGCCTCACAACAGAATGACTGGCAGCACGCCATCGAGTACGGCACTCGCGCCGCCGGTCTGGAAGGCAAGCCCAATCCCTCCTACGTCGATTTTGCACGCAAGCAATTGCTCAAGATCCAGTCCGGCGGTGTCCGTCCGTACCTCCCGCCGGGCAAGCGTCCCAACTAGGGCAAATTTGGGGGATGGGGTAGGATGTCGGAAACTTGGAACCTGGAAATCGTGGCTGATAGCAAACCCGAAGCGCCACCGGAGAAGCCGCCCGAAACTCCTCCTGGCAATGCGGCCGCAAATCCCGTCGAGGATTCCGGCACCGCTATCCCCTCGGTCCTGTCCAACGACCACTCGCTCGGCGTGGTCATGACGATGGCGCGCGAGGCGCGCGGCTTCTCGCGCGATCAAGCAGCCAAGGCTTCCAATATCCCAGCCTACTACCTGACCATGATCGAAACCGATGATTACTCATCGATCGCCGATCAGCTTTACCTGCTGCCCTTTCTGCGCCGCTATGCGGTTTTCGTCGCACTCGAGCCCGAGGAGGTTGCGAGCCGCTTCATCCGCGAGGTGCAACGCGCCGACATGAATCCGGGCCGGTCGCCGGAGCCGATTGCGATGTTCGAGCCGCGTAAGCCGATCCCATGGCGTATGATCATGACGATCGCGTGGGCAGTCGTGGCCATCGTCGGAGGATGGTTCGGTTATCAGTACTTCGAGGCGCATAGAGCCTCGATGGCGAGTGCCAAAGCTCCTGCGGCACAGGCGTCGATTATTCCTGATGCGGAACAAGCGGTTCCGCAAGCGGCCGAAACCTCTCCCGCAAATGTCGCGGCACCAATGGCAGTTCCGTCCACCGCCATCGTCCCCGAAGCCGCTCCTTCGAGCGCCGCAGCGGCACCAGCTCCGGCGCCCTCGGCGGCAGTTGCGCCTATCGCGGTTCCGCACGCAGCCCTGGTCCCGCCGCAGAGGCCGTCGCTCAAATCATCGATGCATTCGCACGCTCACAGTTCGATCAAATCGGCATCCGCGGCACGTCGATTATCAATGCAGAATTAAGCGGCCTCGTCCCCACTCCATAAGACCTTCGTACTATGGTCGCGGACTCCGCGCGTAGCTACGATGGCGGCCATGAAACCCTGCCTCAGAACAATCGGATTTTTCATTTTGGTGGCGATGCTGGCCGGCTGCGCCACCACCAAAGTCAACGAGCAAACGCCGATGACTTCGCCCGGACTCGCGCGTCCGAATATGATCTGGGTGTATGACTTCGTGGCCGCACCCGCCGATATGCCGGCCAATTCGTCGCTGACGGGACAGCTCGATGCGCCAAGTACTCCGCCCACGCCCGAGGAACTTGAAACTGGCCGCAAATACGGCGCGCTTATCGCGCAGCAACTGGTCAAGGACATCCAGGCCATGGGCATGCCGGCGACTGAAGCCGGCCCGGGAGCATCGCCACAGATCGGCGATGCCGTAATCCGTGGCTACATCGTCTCGACCGAAGGTGGCGGCACAGGAAGCATGGTCAAGCGCATGGTCATCGGATTTGGGGCCGGCAACACCGAGATGGATACCTTGGTCGAGGGCTATGTGGTGACTCCGCAGGGTCTCCGCAAGCTTGGCTCCGGAACCCTCACCGCGGCGGGAAACAAAACTCCCGGCATGGTGGTGCCTGCCGCCGTGGCCATCGCAACCGCGAATCCAGTGGGTTTGATTGTAGTTGGGGGCTTGAAGATCGCCGGCGCTGCCAGTGGTAGAACCGGGCTCGAAGGTCGCGCCAAATCCACCGCCAATGAGATTGCGGCTCAGCTCAAAATTAGGTTCCAGGATCGCGGCTGGATTGCGCAGGACTGAACCTGCTGGTCCTGAGATTTCCCAGCGGATCGCACGCGCGTAATATGGGTGTAACTTTCGCCGTCGCTCTACGCCTCTACAATTTGTTACTCTCCGGATGAATTCGAGAACATTTCTCTACCCTCAGGAGAAGAAAAATGTCGAACCATTTTACCGGACTCAACCTTGGACCTCCGCTCGGCGATCAGCGGCTCGACTTATGCGACCTGTACGCATTCCAATCGCCGAATGATCCCGCACGCACTGTGCTCATCCTCAATGCCAACCCATTTGCGGAGGCGCCGGCATTTCATCCCGACGCAGTCTACCGTCTCAACATCGACAACGACGGCGATTGCCTGACCGACATCGCGATAAGCTACGTATTCTCGCAGCCCGTAAACAGCAGGCAGACTGCAAATGTCTTTGTCGCAAAGGGCGCGGAGGCTCACTCGCCCGAAGCTGTCGGCACCAAGGTCATCGCTGATGCCGAGGTCTCTTTCACCACGAAACCGAACATCGTCCAAGCTGGCGGCTACACTTTTTTCGCCGGCAATCGCAGCGACGCGTTCTTTTTCGATTTCGACGGAATCAAGAATCTGTTCGACACCAAGGGCGGCCGAAACTTCACCGCGCCGCATCTCGGTGGCAAGTCGCCCTGGACCGGTATCGATTCGAACCTGGAGAGCAACGTCTTCTCGACCGTGATCGAGCTGCCAACCGCCGAACTCGGCGCCAACCCCACCATTCGCATATGGGGCAGATGCAGCTTGCGCCGCGATGGCAAGCTTCTCCATGTGGATCGCGCGGGGCATCCCTCAGTCAGCAGCTTCTTTAATACGGACGAGACCAAGGAGGAGTATAACGCCAGCGAGCCGGTCAACGATCGCAAGCGCTGGACGGATCAGTTCGTCCATCTGATGGGGCATACCGGCAACTACACTCGGGAAGAGGCAATCGCCGCCATCGATGCCGACGGCCTGCTGCCCGACATGCTGAGCTTCACTCCTTCGCGGCCGGCGAAATATCCCAACGGGCGTGTCTTCACCGACGATGTCATCGATCACCGCCTCGCGTTCCTCTCGAAGGGTGACATTCCATCCGACGGGCTGAAGTCGCACACCGATATTTTGAAGGAGTTCCCGTACATCGGCACCCCGCACCCCAAGAAGAGCTAGGGTCAGTCGATCGCTCCGGCGGTTCCCACGAGGACTTACCTGCTGCAACGCATACCACGCGTCCACCAATTGTGGCGCGTGGTTTCTTTCCCATAATAAGCGCCCAATATCATCTTCTTCGAGAGCAGAGGGCTCCGACGGCGAAGCTGCACCTCAATGCAGGATTGAGTTGGCGATTTCCTCGGCCACCAGCTCTTTGGCGGTGCGGACGTCGTCGCGAGGATGAACTACCACCAACGCCATCAGCTGATCGGGTGAACCTCCAACGGTGGCGCGCGCGACTACCACCCGATCGTAGAGCTCCTCGTCGCTGGCGTTGCCATTAGGGCCGAAGCGCGGCTCGCTCGGCCGCATCGCCTCGTTCCTGAAGGCCTGATAGTTGCGCAACCCGACCATCGGATCGTTGGGATCCATGATGCCGCGGCGCGCAGCCTCCGAGTAAGGATCGAGCGGTTTGTTGCCAGTGTCGCCGATCGGAGGGGGATCAGTGCCCGCTGCGCGCATCAGCTTGGCAATCACCCATGGGTCGCCGGGGCCGAGGTCGCCGAGCACGACGCCGGGTTTCAGCAGTTTTTCATTCACGGTGACGGTAACTGTGACCGGCCGCCCGTTGCCGTTGCCCGGCTCGCGATGGGCATCGCGAAAATCCTGCTCCAGCGTTTGTTGCACGATCGGGTCGGTGCAGACCGCAAATACCGGCGCGGTCTGCGGCACCGAGATTTTTCCGTCGGTTTGAACTTCGCTCGCCAACGCGACCCCGGCGTAAGTCGCCACCAGCATCGCGAGGAGCATCATCGGCCGGATGTGGAATTTCGCTTCGCTTGCCCCCGCCATCACAACCACCGTATTAGCGATACGCCCTTGCTGCTTCAATCGGCCAGATCGCAATGACCTCATCGCCGCGCATCACGTAGTACTCGCTATGCAGGTTGATCGTGGTGTCGTTATGACTCGGCACGACTTCGATTTTCATCCCCGCATCGATCTCGGTACCCGATGCATCAACGTGGCCGTGTTCTTCAGAGAGTCCGCTCACCTTAATCGGCAGGTCTTTGCCCAGTGGTTTACCGAACTCGTTGGTAAGCGATTTCATCCCGGCGTCGATGACGGCATGATCTCCTCGTCGCGAAATCACGGTAGCCAACAGCGTCAGCGCGGGCCGTCCCAAGTCGGGCCGCACGATGCGATACGCGCCATCCATAAAAATATACGAACCCGCCTGCACCTCGGTCACGTCGGGCCACGAACCGGCAATGTCGTAGGTTCCGGTGCCGCCCGCGCTGACGATCCCGGGCGCGAATCCCGCGCCGCGCAACGCCGCCACATGACGGCTGAGCTCGGTCAGCGCCTCGCGCGCGAGGCGCTCGCGCTTCTCTTTTTCGGGCACCAGCACCGCGTGACCTTCGTAGCCCATGATGCCGCGATAGTGCAGCGGGCCTTCTTCGATGCGGCGCGCGAGGGCAACGGTCTCCTCCGTAGTCGCGGTGCCGCATCGATGCATTCCGGTGTCGACTTCGATGATCACGTCCATCCCGCGCCCGGCACGTTTCGCACCCGCCTCGAGTTCGCGCACGTTCAATTCGCTTTCGACCGCGACGATGACTTCCGGCTTCGGGGGCAATGCGAATAGGCGCGCGATTTTCTGCGGTCCGACCAGCTGATTCGCCAGCAGGATGGGACCCAGACCGGCCCGCGATAGAACCTCAACTTCGCCCAGCTTCGACGCGGTGATTCCGATCGCACCGGCTTCGAGCTGGCGACGCGCGACTTCGGGGGTCTTCGGTGTCTTGAAATGCGGCCGCAGCTTTTGCGCACGATTGGCGAAGAACGCCGCCATCGCGCGCAGGTTCTCCTCCATGATGTCGAGGTCGAGGAGCAGCGCAGGCGTATCGATGTCCTTCTTCCGCATCTCAACTCACGGCAGCTTGGTGTTCAGCACTTCCTGCGCGCGGGCGGCGCGCCATTTGGTAAGGCGTTCAGAAAGCTGGCTATCGCTCAGCGCGAGAATCGCAGCCGCGAACAGACCCGCATTGGCAGCGCCGCCCTTTCCGATCGCCATTGTGGCGACGGGCACGCCTTTCGGCATCTGCACAATCGACAGCAGCGAATCGAGGCCGTTGAGTGCGCTCGTCATCGGCACGCCGATGACCGGTAGCGTCGTCTTCGCGGCGACCACACCGGCCAGATGCGCCGCACCGCCGGCACCGGCGATAATCACCCGCAGACCGCGCTCGCGCGCGGTGGCGGAGTAGTCCAAGACCACGTCAGGGGTGCGATGCGCGGACATCACGCGAACTTCATGTGTAACTTGAAGCTCGCTCATGACCTCGCACGCCGCCGCCATGAACTCGTAATCGCTCTTGCTCCCCATGATCACCCCGACCATGGGTTTTCCGCTCGAATCAGCCATCGCTCAACGCCTCCTCGGATGTGACTCTATCGCGGATTAAAAGCGACGGCTAACCAAAGCAACGACCGACTCGCGGCGATCAACCTTGCCTGGCACCCGGAGCGGAATAGCGTGCCGGCGTTGCGGCGTCGAACCGCTTCAGCGAGTCGGTGATCTCATGCCCTGGCGCCGTGGAGCTGACCCAGAGATGCGCGATCGGACGTTCACCCGGATCCTCGTGATCTCCTCAATGCCGATGCTATGTCAGCTTACTCGCGGTATCCAACTTCGAATCATTGCGGCAAAATTAAGCGCGAAGCTGACGATGGCTACCGCGATTCCCACCAACACCGTTCCATTCGCGCTAGATGAGATCGCGCGTGCGACCGGCGGCGAGGCTTTCGGCGAAGGCGCACTCAAAGTGCGGGGCGTCAGCATCGATAGCCGCAACCTCATCGGAGGCGAGATTTTCATCGCGCTGCGCGGCGCCAACGATGGGCATCAGTTTCTCGCGCGGGCCAGCGAACGTGGCGCAGTCGCCGCGATCATCGAGCACGGACGCCGCATCGATGGCCTCGCATGCGTCGAGGTTGATGACACGCTCACGGCGCTCGGACGGCTTGCGCATCATCACGTGGAAAGGATTAGCGCCGCGTGTCCGATGCCACTTATTACGATTGGCGGCGCGGCCGGCAAAACCACCACCAAAGAAATCACCGCGGCGCTGGCGCGTGCGATCTTCGGCGCAACGCTTTCCACGCCCGGCAACCTCAACAACCTGATCGGTGTGCCGATGACGCTGCTGATGCTCACCGAGGCGCATCGCGCGATGGTCATCGAGTGCGGCACCAATATGACCGGCGAGATCCCGAAGCTCGCCGCGATCGTCGAACCTGACGTGGCGATGGTACTTAACGTGGACCTCGAGCACACCGAGGGCCTCGGCACCATCGAGGATATCGCCGATGAAGAAGCCGCGATTTTCACGCATACGAAACGCGCGGGAGTGATTCCTGCCGACGATGAAAGATTGGCGCAACGGATGCCATCCAGACTGCGCGCAGTAACTTTCGGCATCGAGAAAAATTCCACGGTGCGACTGCTTGAGCGGATGGTGACCGAGCATGGGCGCACGGCGATTGCGATTAAGCTCGATTCTGGGATGGTCGCGGATGGCGTGGAGCCTACGTTGCGCACAGAGATCGCGTTGATCGGCCGTTCCGGCGCGATGAATTGCACCGCGGCCATCGCAGCGGTTGCGGCCGCGTCGCCGTTGCCGCTAAGTCGTGAGCAGTTACGCACCATGGAACGGGCACTTGCGCAAATCCAGCCGGTGGCGGGCCGACTCACAGTCAAGGAGGTCGGCGGCATCGTCATCATCGATGATTCCTACAACGCGCAGCCGCCTTCGGTTCGAATCGGATTGGAGGCCGCGCGCGAGGTGGCTCATCGACGCGGCGCGCGCCTGGTGATCGCGCTGGGCGACATGCTGGAGCTCGGCGCCCTCGCGAAACCCGCGCATGCGGTCGCAGTCGAGGATGTGCTCGCTTCGAATCCAGCGGTGTTCCTCGCGATCGGCGAGGAAACTTGCGCCGCGGCCGCCGCCGCTGGCCCTCGATGGCGGGACCGCACGCTGCGCCTGTGCGCGAGCAGCGAGGAGGCCGCATCGCTCATCGGCGGTCTGGTGCGCGAGGGCGATGTGGTGCTGGTCAAGGGATCGCGCGGCATCCGCACCGAGCGCATCGTCGAAGCGCTGGTGAAAGGCTTCAGCGGTTAGCCGGGAGCATCACTCGACTTTCACGAGCGCCTCGAGACCCGCGCGATCGCCGATCGCGACGACCAAATCGCCTGCGTGAACCTCGGCGCCGGGGCGCGGAATGATTCGGATCGGTTCCTCATTGCGCTTCAGTGCGACGATCCTCAGCTTGCCGACCGACTGCTCGATTTCCACCACGGTTTTGCCGACCATCGCACTGCCGGCCGGGATGCGAATCTCTTCGAGGTCGACCTCCTCGCCGCGGCCTGAAGTAAACAACTCGATAAAATCCACTACCGATGGGCGGATGATGGTGGAAGCGACGCGATATCCGCCGTACTGATATGCCGAGATCACCTGGTCGGCGCCCGCGAGCTTTAACCGGCGCAGACCAACGTCGCCCTCGCCTCGCGCGTGGATCGAGATCGAGCGATTTTTTTCCCGCGCCGCGAGCGTGATGTAGACGTTGTCGGCATCCGATGCGGTCGCGGCCACCAATGCGCGCGCGGAGCGGATGCCTGCGTCTTCCAGGATGTCATCGTGCATCGCATCGCCGATGAGATGCGGAATGTCGAGGCGAGTGAGATCCTCGGCCGAGGCAGGATTGGAATCGATCACCACCATCGGCACGCGATGGCGCAGG
Organism: uncultured delta proteobacterium; assembly: GCA_963761255.1. GTDB lineage: Bacteria > Desulfobacterota > Binatia > Binatales > Binataceae > DATGKG01. Next base: position 178,630 of record CAVXGH010000002.1, on the reverse strand, counting down.
AGCTCCTCGGCGACCGCGCGTCCGAAGCGGCCGAACCCGCAAATGATCACATGATTCTTGAGATTGTGAATTTTCCGCAGCATGCCCTTGGCTCCCAGATAATCACGCAGTTGGCCCTCGATGATAACCTCGGTCATCGTCGCGAAAAGATAAAAGGCGGTGCCCACTCCCAGGATGATCAGCGCCATGGTGAAAATGCGGCCCTGTTCGTCGAGCGGTTTCACCTCGCCATAACCGACAGTCGAAACGGTGATCACCGTCATATAGAGCGCATCAAGGAACGACATCCCCTCGATGACGATGTAGCCGAACGTGCCGAGCGCGGTGAGAATCGTGATTCCGGCGATCGCGATGGCGATGCGCTGGGTTGGCGAGCGCGGCTCACGGGGGCGCATCGGCAGCGGTTCCCGCCCGGTCACGATTTTTCGATCATTGAAGTCCACCGGTCACCAGTGGCGTATATCGCACGGTTACTGGTTCTGCTGACGTTCCTGCATCGTCGCGCCCAGCGCAGGTTTGACGATGATGCCCGCGAAACCGGTCGCCGAGCGTCCATCGGCGGTGGTGATAGTCACCGTAGTCACGTAGTTACCGGGTTGCGTGTAGGTGTTGTAGGCCATGATGGGGGGCAAGGTTGAAGTGTGGCCATCGCCGAAATTCCAGTTATACGAAATGATCGCCGCGCCCGATGGATCGACCGCGTTCAGGAGAAATCCCACCAGCAGTGGTGCGGGACCATATCCGGGAGCCGCCTGCACCGTCACCAGCAGCGGCTCCGGGATCGACATGGTCGCCCGTGCGCTCGGGCTCGCATCCGGTACGGGCATTTCCTGAGTCCACGCGATACGGCATGACGCACTGATGCCCAACGCCGCAATGGCGCTAACGACGAAGCTGGAAATCCTCACTGCATTACGACGCCGCCGTCAGGATGCAGAATCGAGCCGGTGTAGTAACGGCCCTCCTCGCTCGCGAGGAACAGCGCGGTATTCGCAACGTCAACCGGCTCGCCGATTTCGCCCAGCGGCACCCGCGTGATGAGGCGCTTCATGAAGCCGGTGGCCTTCTGGATGTCGGCGGTCATCGGCGTGTTGATGAAGCCCGGCCCGATCGCATTGACGGTGATCTTGCTCGGCGCGAGCTCCACCGCAAGCACCTTGCTGAGCATCCAGACGCCCGCCTTGCTGACCGCGTATTCGCCCGCGCCGGGAGTCGGCAGCTTCGCCGCGCCCGAAGCGATGTTGATGATCCTGCCGCCCTTGCCGGCCTTGACCATCTCGCGCGCAACCGCGCGGTCGCACAGAAACACCCCATCGAGGTTGACGCTGAGCACCTTCTTCCAATCGGACAGCGACTTCGCGCTAAGCGGCGCAGGATTGCCGGCTCCCTCTTCACCATAGCGTGCGTGTGAGATGCCCGCCGCCGCGACCAGGATGTTAACGCCACCCAACTCGCTGACAGTGCGTGCGACCATCGCATCGACCTGCGTCTCGTCGCTGGTGTCGACCTGGATCGCGACCGCCTTGCGGCCGAGCTTGCGAACTTCCGCGGCAACGCCGTCGGCCGCGCCGAGATTACGATCGGCAACCGCGACATTCGCGCCTTCTTCAGCAAAGCGAATTGCGGTCGCGCGTCCGATGCCGCTCGCACCGCCGGTGATTAGTGCATTCTTGTTTTCCAGCCTAAGTGCCATCGATCTAGTCCTTCCAAAATTCCATTCGTTAGTTCTGAGGATGCGCGGCTACCACATCAACAGGCCGCCGTCCGGATGGAGAATCGAGCCAGTGTAATAGCGACCCTCTTCGCTGGCGAGAAACAGCGCCGTATTCGCCACATCGATAGCCTCGCCGACGTGACCGAGGGGAACCTGCGCGAGGCTTTCGGCGAACTCCGCATCCTTTTGAATGTCGGCGGTCATTGGCGTGTCGATCCATCCCGGACCGATCGCATTGACGGTGATGTTATTCGCCGCAAGCTCTACCGCCATCACCTTGCTCAGCATCCAGACCCCGGCCTTGCTCGCGCAATATTCCACCGCGCCCGGCAGCGGATACTTCGCGGCCGCCGAGGCGATCGTGATGATGCGGCCGCCCCTCCCCTGCTCGATCATCGTGGCTGCCGCCGCGCGGCAGGTCAGAAACACGCCATCGAGGTTGACGCTGATGACGCGACGCCAATCCGCCAGCGGTTTGTCGATCGTCATCTGAATCGGAGGCCGCCCCTCCTCGCCATAATGCGCGTGCGAGATCCCCGCCGCGGCGAGCACGATATCGAGCCCGCCGAGCGCGGCAACGGTGCGCGTAATCATTGCAGCCACCTGGACTTCGTCGCTGGTGTCGACCTGAATCGCTACCGACTTGCAGCCGAGCTTGCGCACCTGCACCGCGACTTCCTCCGCGCCCCCGATCGCACGATCGGCAACGGCGACATGCGCTCCTTCCTCGGCAAAGCGGATAGCGGTGGCGCGGCCAATGCCGCTCGCGCCACCGGTTATGAGCGCGACTTTGTTTTCCAGCCTGAGTGCCATCGAAACCGATACTCCCGTCGATCTAAACGGTTGTTACCACGACCGACGGCAAATCCGCCACCATCGCGGGCGACTCGACAGAACATCAAAAGGCCGGTCACTCGCCGTGCCTTGGACATCGGTCCCTGCTAAAATTCCTCCACCATGGCATATGAACAAGCGGCTACCGTCGCCACGGAGCCGACCAACTGCTTTTTCGATCACGAGGATCTCAAACTTCACTATCTCGATTGGGGCGGCGATCCGAAGCAGCGCACTTTCCTCCTGCTGCACGGCGGCGGCGCGCATGCGCACTGGTGGGACTACGTCGCGCCCGAGCTCGTGCCGTATGGTCACGTCGTCGCGCTCGATTTCCGTGGCCATGGACGCAGTTCGTGGTCACCTGATGCCGACTATGGCCCGCCCTCATACATTCATGATGTTCGCGCGCTAATCGATTACCTCGGGACCAAGGTCGTGCTGGTCGGGCATTCGATGGGTGGTGCAGTCGCGCAATGGTGCGCGGTCACCTTTCCGGAAAAACTCGCGGCGCTGATCATCGTCGATTCTCCCGCGGGACCGCCCCCGCTCCTTCGCCGCCTGCAATGGCGATGGCGCCGGCGCGCGCAAGGCGGCAAGCGTCCGGAGTTGAAATCTTCGGACGACATCATTCGTAAGTTCCGTCTCTCTCCGCCTGGAACATATCTGACCAAGGAACAACTAGAGCAACTCGCGCTCAAGGGTTCTCTACAGCTGCCCAATGGGCACTGGGCGTATCGCTTCGATCCGGAAACCCGCGCATGGCGTAAACACAAGGGGCGGATGAAGCGGCCCAACCTCAAACAGGTCAAGCTGCCGACGCTGATTTTGCGCGGCGCGGAGAGCACCCTGGTCGGCGGCCGCCATGCGCGGCGGATGAATCGTCACGTGCAGGGCTCGCTGTACAAGGAAATTCCGCGCGCGTTCCATCATGTGCCGCTGGATAATCCGGAAGCGACGGCGGCGGAAATTATCGCATTCGTCGAAGAGCGGAAGATCGGAACGGAGTAGCCTCGGCGCCGCGGAGACACGTCTCTGTGCCGGGTGCTCAGTTCTTAATTGCGGGTTTTCGATAGGAAGGGGGAGGCGCTTCCTGAAAGCATTCCAGCTGCTCGGTGCCCGCGAACCACGGCGCCTTGGAGCCCATAAAAATGTTTGCGACCGGCTTGTTTCCGGGATCGCTGTCGAGGGTGCCCAACCGCACGCGACGCACCGCAGGGAACGAAACGAAGCGGCCGTACACCGGCGAACCGCATCGTGAGCAGAACGCCCGAATCGTATTCTCCGAAGATTGAAACTCCTTGATCAGCTCTTCGCCCGCGATGATGTGGAATGATTCCGTCCGCACCGAAGCATTCGAGGCGAACGCAGTGCCAGTGATGCGTCTGCATACGGAGCAGTGACAGCAAACGATCGGGCCGAGGTCCTCATCAATCTGAAAACGCACGCCACCGCATAAGCATCTGCCGGTGAGCATCATACCCGCAACATGAAGTCGCTGAGGTCGAGCGCAAACGTTCCGTCCGTAAGCTGCATCGACTTCGGCGAGCGCTTGAGCTGCAATCGCGTGAGGTCCTGATCGCGCGGCAGCACGAACACGATATCGCCCGCGAACAGCGTGATCACGCGCACTCGCTCCTCGCCGCGGCGTTCCGCGCCGCTCACTTCGTAAGGGCTGACGTGAAAGGAAAACCCGCGCGCGCGGATGACGTTCATCGCGAACTCTTCGACGATGCCCACGAACAGCCGCGTGTTGTCATCTTTGAACAGACGCTTGTCGATCACCAGGATGCGATCGCCTTCGGTGACTATCGCCATCGTGCCGCCCTCCAGTCCTCGCTATACGATTGCGCTGATCTTACGGCAAATATGGACCGAGGCAACGTAGTGGAGAAGATAGGTCAGGCGTCAGGTGCGATCCCATGAGCATCGATCGCGGGCGGACTTTCACGAACCTCACTCGTCCTGGCCATCCATCCGCGGATCGCATCGGCCAATTCGCGAGCCCCGAGGACATCGAGTCCGAAGCGAATGGGCAAGGATCGTGGCAGCGTTTCGATGGCCTCGCGGCCTCCGCGCCGAGCCGTGAGCCGGTCCAGCAGTCGCGCGATTAGAAGCGTGCGGGTCGGGCGCAGACGCGAGTCCGCATAAATATTGACGATTAACTCGGCGGCGAGAGTTGCCGCATCCGCGATTTTCACACTGTCAGTCGCAAACTGATCGAGCGCCTGCCGCAGCGGGAACTGATCCGCGTTCCATCCTGAAAGCGCGCCTGCACGCATCAACGTTTCCAGGCTCGGGGCGGTGAAGCTGTAGCCCCATCCGGCGAGCCTCGTCCCGGCGGTCGCCAGCTCCGAGGCTTCCAGAGCGCCCGCCTGCACGCGCGCCATCAGTGCCGCCTGGGTCCAGACTCGACGCACGCCAAAATTGTTCCGCGCGAGCTTGGCAAGGACGCGATCGTCGGTCCACAACAAGTGCCCCGGCATCGAGGCGAGCAGAATGCTTTCCGCGCCATGCAGCCCAAAATGAGCGGTGAGCTCCTCGCGTTGCGGCGGCGCAAGCGTAGAGATCGCGGTGCCGTCGCCGACCGTGCATATCGATGCGATGAGATCCGCGAGTCCACGCAATTCATCGACGCCATCGAGCTCGGAATCGCTGGAATTCACGGCACTCGCCAGTGCGGAGTGGGGCTCGAACTGAAAGCGCCGCAGCTCATGCAGCGTCGCCTGCGACACCACGAAGCGGCGCGCCCAAGTCCTCAGCAACTCCAGCCGGCCAAGCAGACATAGAGTCGCGATCGCGGTGAGGTCGAGCACGATAGAATGGGCGCGATGGTATGCCGTCAACGCGCCCTCCAGCTCCTCTTCGGAGCCTTCGCAACACTTGAGGATCGCTTCCGGGCGCGCGGCGAGCGACATTACGCCCAGGAGGTCGCTCTTCCCGAGTCGTTGCGCGTAGCCGCGAATCGACATCGGGGTCAGCGCGTATAGGCGGTGCGCATTGTCGCGCATCTCGTCGATGCTCATGCCCTTAGCCACCAACGCGAGGTCGTAGGGAACTTCCGATGACGCCATGTCATCTTTACGAACCATCTCGATTTCCGGCAGTCCGGGAAATCGCCGCGCCCACCCGTAGAGGCAATCCTGATAGCGATAGGCGTATTTCGAAATGAGCTGCTTGACCACCGCGCTCCTGCGATTGCGCCCTTCCACGATCTGGAACCTGTCACCGAGTCGCCGCCCGCGCAGTTGCTTCATCAATGGTGATGACGGCCCGTACTCGCCACTCGATTGATCCGCATCGGGCGCCTCTTCGAGAATCGCCCACGTTTCCACATTGGTGTCCTGCTCGACGAAGCAGACCGCGCATCCGAGCTGGGCGGTTTCGAAATCCAGCACGGTCGGCATCGGACCGAACGGCCCCAGTGCCGAGAGAAACGCGCGATGCGCATCGGGATCGCTGGAATTGCGGCGCATCAGCTCGTACGCATAAGCGAGCGCCTCGTTGGGGTGGCCTGCTTCGCGCATCAGCTTAACGGCAATACGGCCGAGCGCAGGCGAAACCTCGCGTGCCGCCGGCATCGAGTCTGGATCGATGGTCTGTTCATGATGGCCGAGAGCGTGGGCGGCCTCGCTCCGGCGCAGCCGCATCACCCGATCGCCGGGATGAACTGCGAGATACTGATCGAGCAGATCGATGGCCGCGCCGAGGTCATTGCGCTCCAGAAGTTCGAGCTCATACTCGAACGCGCCCTCGACCAACGCGCCATCGACGCGGAGCTTGCGACAAACTTCGAGGATCACATCGGTGCGGCCGAGCCGGGTCGCGCATTCGAGCAGCCTGCGTACATCACTCGGAGTGGCACCCTTCTGAGGAGCATCGCCCTGAATTGCGAAGCCGCTGATCTGGATAATCGATTCCCATATCACCAGTGCCTCGCCATAGCGGCCGAGGTCGTGGAGTAACACTGCAAGGTTGCGACGTTCATCGGCGGTGGTCGCGATCCGCAGCTCGGCCAGTGCGTCATCGGCAAGACGCGCGGCTTTGGCACCTTCGCCACGTAGGAGCTCCAAGCGCGCGCGCAGGGTCAACCTCGCGGCATTTGGAATGCGATCTTTGGAAAGTTCGCTGAGCAACATCTCCGCTTGATGCCATCGCTCGAGGCGCGAGAGCACATCGACCGCGCATCCAACCGCAAACAGGTAGTCACCGCTGGGGATGGCCAGCGGATTTTTAATCGCACGAACGAGAATCTCGGCAGCCTCGGGCGAATCGCCGGGAAGATCGCGCTCGCGGAGCGTCACACCGAGGTGAAACTCTGCGTCCTCGCGACCGCCGACCTTCAGCGCGCGCCGGAAAACATCAACCGCACCGTCCAGATTGCCGCGTGCGCGCAGGAGGATCGCATACTCGCAAAGTCCATTCGCATCCTCGCGCCGCAGCGAATGCGCCGTTTCGATGTCGCGGCCGGCACCCTCGAGGTCGTGGATCGCGATGCGCGCCTGCGCCCGCGCAATCAGCGCTTGCACCTCGCCGGTGAGCGACAACTCCTCCTGCGCCAGCGCGATGGCGCGCGAGAAGCACGCCTCGCTCTCACGCACGCGTTCATCGCGAACCGGACCATCATTGGATTCGATCTCGCAGAGCAAAATTGCCTGCCCAAGGAGCAGCCAGGGATCCGATTTCTCGACGAAGGCCTCGCTCGCCTTGCGCGCGAAACGTTCGGCGCGCGAATAGTCGCTCGCGGCGATCGAACGCTGTGCCATCGCAATGGCGACTTCGGGATCCATCCGCACCAGCAAAGGCGTTCTTCGCTCCAACTCCGCCAACGGGGTCGCGTCGGGCAGATTGTTCAGCCACAGCGCGTGAGCACGTCCGCTTTTGGGAAATTTCGCGCACACCGCTTCCGCCATCGCGCACGCGCGCTCGCGCTCGCCCAGCAGTTCGTACGCGAGGACTTCGTTGATGCAGGCATCTTCATCATCGGGACGAATCGATCGCGCCGCAATGAACAACCTCGACGCCTTGCGAATCTCCCCTTCACCCAGACACGCACGCGCGAGATTCGACAGCACCGCGAGCCGTTGTTCGATGGCGAGCTGATCCCAGCATCGCTCGCGAAGCTGCATCAGCTTCAGACGGCCAAGCTGGAAGTGACGCTGATCGATGAGCGTGACAACCTCGCGGAGTTCGCCTGGCTCATCGCCACTTGGCAGAAGCTTCCAACGCGGCTCCAACTTGAATCGCGCACTGGATTTCGTCAGCGCCTGGCGTTTCGGGCTGGATTCAAATTCGGTCAGGAGGTCGGGATATTCATCGAGCAACTCCTCGATGTCTTCCCAACAAAGCAGTTCGACGGTGAAAAGATTGGCGGCGCGATTTTCCCGGTTGAGCTCGAACACCGCCCGCTTGGGCGCCTTGGAGCATCTCGCGGTGGTCGCGATTGTCAGATGACCAATCGGAAGCACGAGGCCGGCAGCGCGCTCGATCGCGACGCGCAAATCCGCCGAGGTCAGCGCCTCGCCAGCCTCGCGCAGGTCGCATCGGGCGGCGCACAGCCGCGGCCGGCCACTGACCTCGAGTAAATCGATTCCGAGCTCGCCCTCGCCGGCCTCCTGAAAGCGCTCGAGACTGGGCAGCTGCCAATGTCGCCGCAGCAGCTTCAGGCACAAACGCCGCATCTCGGCGAGAGTGCGCGGCATCGCGTAGGAAGGCCCGAAATGCGTCATATAGTAGGAAATCCTAACATCGTGGTAGAGACGAGCGTAGAGATACCCCGGGTCGCCGAGTGACCCTATATTTGTTCTCTCCCGCGCGGCTGATACGATGCTCGTTTCAACGTGCTTAGTCTCGACAACATCTCCAAGTCGTTCGGCGCCCGTAAGATCCTTGCCGAGGTCAGCTGGTCCATGGCCGATGACGGCCGAGTCGGCCTGGTCGGTCTCAATGGCGCCGGGAAGTTGACGCTGCTGAAGATCATCGGTGGAGTGACGACGCCTGATTCCGGCCGCATTTCGCTGCCCCAGCGCGCGCGCGTCGGGTACCTGCATCAGGAATCGCCGGACATGAGCGGGCGGAGCGTTCTCAACGAGACGCTTTCCGCGCTGACGCGGCTGCAGGAACTCGATCTGCGCCGCCATGAGCTGGAAAAGGTTCTCGCGCAGTCGCAGGAAGGTCCCGCGCACGACGCCGCGATGGAAGAGTATGGCGATGTGCTCAGCGAGCTCGAACATCGCGATTTTTACACCGCGGAAAGCCGCGCCGAGTCGGTCCTTTTCGGGCTCGGCTTCTCGGAAAGCGATCTCCATCGCGATGTCGCGGAATTTTCCGGCGGTATCCGCATGCGTATCGCGCTGGCCAAGCTGCTGCTCGATCAGCCCGAGTTCATGATGCTCGACGAGCCCACCAACCATCTCGATATCGAGGCGCGCAACTGGCTGGAGGATTACCTGTCGTCGTACGCGGGCGGCATCATTGTGGTTTCGCACGATCGCTACTTCCTCGATCGCATCACCAAAAAGACCGTCGAGGTTTCGCGCGGCAGGCTCACCGAATATGTCGGCGGATATTCGCGCTACCTGGTGCAGCGCGAAGAACGCTTCCAGCTCGAGATGCAGGCCTATGAAAACCAGCGCGAAGAAATCGAGCATGCGGAGGCCTTCATCAGCCGCTTTCGCTACCAGGCGAGCAAGGCCAAGCTGGTGCAGTCGCGCATCAAGCAGCTCGAAAAGGTCGTACGCCTCGAGCCGCCGGCCGGAAGCGAAAAGTCGCCCTCGATTTTCTTCCCGAAATGTGAACGCAGCGCGCGGCGCGTCTTTGAGTTGAAGGGCGCGGTCAAGAAGTATGGCGACCTGACGGTGTACGACGGCGTCGATTTGGTGATCGAGCGCAGCTCGCGCATCGCGCTGGTGGGCCCCAACGGCGCCGGCAAATCGACCATGATGAAGATGCTCGCTGGCATCGAGCCGATGACGGCCGGTGAGCGCTCGGTGGGCGGCAATGTCGCGATGGGATACTTCGCGCAGAATCTCGCCGACACTCTCGACTACACCAGGACCGTTTACGACGAGCTCAGCGGCGCGACCGATGGGATGAGCAGCCGCGAGATTCGCAGCCTCCTGGGCGCGATGCTGTTCTCGGGCGACGACGTCGAGAAAAAAGTCGCGGTGCTGTCGGGCGGCGAGCGCGCGCGGCTAGCGTTGTCTAAGGTGCTGGCGCATCGCAACAATACGCTCCTGCTGGACGAACCGACCAACAACCTCGACATCGTGGCGAAAGACACGCTGCTCGAGGCGCTCAAGGCATATCCCGGCACGGTGCTGCTGGTTAGCCACGATCGTTTCATCCTCAATGAACTGGTGAACGAAGTCGTCGAGGTCGGTCGCGGTCACGCGATTCGCTACCTCGGCAACTATGACGACTACCTGCGCAAAAAAGCCGAGCTGGATCTGGCGAGCGCCGGCCAGGCTACGGCGAAACTCAACGCTGCGAAGGCATCGGCCAAAGCCCACGTGCTCGCGTCGACCAACGGCATCCACGCCGAACGCAACGGCGCGCATCCGAAGAACGAAAAACATGCCGAACCGCCCAAGCGCGCCGATGATCGTGAGGCGAAGCGTCGTCACGACCAGATGCAGAAGCGCCGCCAACAACTCGAAGTCAGTATCGAGGGAAAAGAAGCCGAGCGTGCAGGGCTCGCCAGCGAGATGAACGATCCGAATTTTTACATCCAGCGCAAAGATGCCGATGAATTGATCGGACGCTATCAGCAACTCGGGCGGGAGATCGAACGCCTCTACGCCGAACTGGAAAAACTCGAAATCGACGGCATCGCCGCGCTCTCGTAAGAGCCGGCCACGCCGCGCGAGGGATCCACAGTCCCGCTGCGGCGCAGCCGGATGGATCCGCTTACTTCTGTGTCCTGCCCATGTGCGGCATCGGCATTGAGCCAAAGAACAGGAAGAAGTTGGAGGGGACTTCAGTCGCGTCTCCGGCCTTTTCCGCGGCTTTCAGACGCGCAAGCGAGGTCAAACCGCTGCTGCCATCTTCGGGCGGCCAGTCGCTCGGATTGGTCACCAATACGGGCAGAACCTGCCACCAGATATCTCGCGTTCTGACGTCGCTGTTTATCACGATGTGACTATGGTTCGGTTCCGGCACGAACACGTTCGTCGCCTGGGTCGCCTTGCCGAGTGCAACCAGCACCTTGCCTAAATCGAGCCGCGCGGTGTGCATCGTGCAGGTTCCCGGCGGCGAGTTTGGATCGGGACACTGCACAAAGACTGATGGCGATTGCTTGAAACCTTCGGGAATGTTTCCGAACAGAGAAATCAGCGCGTTGCCCAATGCGGGTCCGCACAACGTCCCGCTCGGAATCGCGGAATTACATGCGATCGCATCGTTCGGGTTGGTATCGTTGTTGGTCGAGAACATGGGAACCAGAACGTACAGAGGCTCAATATTTTTGGTCTTTGTTCCGGGCGGGCTGATGGCGGGATCGTCGCCGGCCTGACAGATCGGAGTCTGAAATTCCGCCGGATCAGATTGAGCCAATATCCCGTTATAGTTCAGGTCGTCGGTGTTCTGATCGACGCAATCGAACTGCTGGGTGTAGGTGAAAGTCAGCAATCGATCGGCGCCGAAACCGAGCGTCTGGTTGGGCGCCAGGGTCGGAGTGCTTTGCGCGAACGCGGGCATGGCCATGGCTACCATCGTCGCCATCGCAGCCGTTAATAATCCTCGTACTCTCATTTTTCTCCTCAGGTTGATGTCATCAGGCAGTGGTGTGGATCCTTCATTCCAAATAACGGATGGTGAACGGGATCGGATTTGACCGGTCGCGAGAAGATCGTGCTTCAGTCATAAAAGCGACCGCCGAATAATACCGACCGCGATCCGTCCTTGATGCTGGGCAGGAGGAAGGAACGAAACCTCGGTCGTTCCGAGATTGTTTTGCGTCGCAAAACCGAATACCTCTCGCCTGCGTACCTGAATGCGTGACGACGTGGATAAGCCGGCCGGCCAAAAAATCTCCGATCGCGAGCTGGTAGCCGCGATGGCGAACGGCGACGCCGATGCGTTGCGCGCGCTGAGCGCGAGATATGCGCGCATGCTGGGAGCGCTGGCCTACCGCTTCGTGAAAAATGAATCCGACGCCGAGGAGATCGCCGCCGATGCGCTCTGGCAGGCCTGGCGCGAGGCCACTTCTTTCGATGCTTCGCGCAGTTCGGTCAGCGCCTGGCTGGTGATGCTCGGGAGAAGCCGCGCTATCGACAGGTTCAGGGCCGGCCGCGCGCGCCGTCCACCCGAGAATCCTGAGCCGGACCCCGAACCCGCGCCCGATGCGCTCTCGGAGCTGGAAGGCGCCGAGCGTGCCAAAATCGTGAAAAAGGCGGTTGGCCAACTGGACACGCGCGAGCGTGAACTGCTCGAACTCGCCTACTTTTCGGATCTGACTCAGACGGAGATCGCTGCCAAGGTTGGCCTGCCCCTCGGCACGGTGAAAACTCGTATGCGTACCGCGCTCATCAAGCTGCGCGACGCGCTGAGGCGGCTGCGATAGGCATCATGACGCACGACGAACTCAAAGCGCTGCTGCCACTTGCCGCACTCGATCGGCTCGACGCTGACGAGTCCGCGGCTCTGCGCGAGCATCTGGCGGGATGCCGCGAGTGCGAGGCCGAGTTGCGCGAGTTCGAGCATGCGGTCGCGATGATGGCGCTGGCAGTGGATGCTCCTAGTAGCGCCGATCGCATCACGCGCAAGCTGGAAGCGCGGCTCGGAACGCTACCGCCAGTTGCTGCGAAGGGAGCGCCCGATCGCAAACCGAACCGCAGCGTGGAGCCGGCAACTCGGTCGAGCAGCCGAAGCATCGCAACGAGGCTTTCGATCGCGGCCGCGGTGGTCCTCGCGGTATACGGGGCCGTCGTCACCTCGCGCCTCTCGAATCTTCAAAGCGCATACGATGCGCGCGCCAATCAGCTCACCTACCTGCAAAACCGTTTCACGACGCTGGAAAATGACGCGCAGGTAGCAGAACAGAAAATTGATGCGCTCTCGAAGGTCCTCTCGGAGCGCGTCCGCCTCGAAGACGTCCTCGATGCTCCCGACCTGGAAGTCACGCGCCTCGGACCCTTGCCGCCCGCTCCCGGAGCCCATGCGGTGGTTATCGCGAGCAAGTCTTCCGGCAGGGCGGTGCTGCGCGCGACCGGCCTCGAAACGCCGCCCTCGGGGAAGACCTACGAGCTATGGTGGATAACCAAGCAGAAGGGTCCGGTGCCCGCCGGCACGTTCAGCGCTGAAACCGGCAACGAGGTTATTGCGAAGGTCGATCCGCCGCCGACCGGCGAGCATGTGATGCTGACCGCGGTCACCCTCGAGCCTGTGGGTGGAGTGCCGAAGCCGACCGGCGCGATGTACCTGAAGGGCGCGCCGGAGCGCGACTAGCGCAAATCCGATTTGTCGCCGGCTTCGTATCCAGGGTATGAGCGACGCCCAGCTTCATCGCGAACAGTTCGACCTCGAAAAATATCTGCGCAACTCCGGCGCTACCCGGCCCGACGCATTCGATTGGTCCGACCCGGGACCGCGCCTCGATGACGAAGCGTTATTCTGTCTCGGCTACATGATGGATATCGAATCGCACACCGTCATCTACATGAAGGAGTTGCTCTCGACGTCAGCCGCCGAGGATCCGTCGATCACGGCATTCCTCGCATGTTGGGTGTACGAGGAATTTTTTCATTCGCAGGTGCTGAAGCGATTTCTCGAAAGCCAGGGCCTCACCATCGACGATGCGCGCTTCACCGAACTGCGATGGCGCAAGGCGTCGCGCCGCATCGCCGAGAGGATCGCAGGAATGGCGTCGCATCTGACCCGGCATTTCCCGGCGGTTCATATGACGTGGGGCGCTATCAATGAGTTATCAACGCTGACCGGCTACCATGCGCTGATCGAGCGCACCCGCCATCCGATGCTGACCACGGTGATGACGCGCATCATCAAGGATGAGCGCCGGCACTTCTCCTTCTACTTCAACCAGGCGCGCCGGATGCTGCAGGACCCGGCGGCGCGGCGCATCACATCATTCCTCGTGCGTCATTTCTGGACCCCGGTCGGGAGTCCGGTGCGCGGCGACGCCGACGCGCATCGCATCTGCGAGTTTCTCTTTCCCGGTGAGGAAGGGCGCGCGCGCCTGACCGCGATGGATGAAATGATCGCGCGGTTGCCGGGCCTCGAATGGTTCGACCTCGGCACGCGGTATTGCGGTGCGCCGCAATCAAAACGCGCATCAAGCATCAGCCGTGTCCCGGCGCGTCAGCCAGCGTAAATCGTTTACATCAGGTCGCGGAAGTATGCGCGGATGTCGTTGGCGAGGAGTTCAGGTTCCTCCATCGCAGCGAAATGCCCGCCCTTCGGCATCACGGTCCAGCGCTTCACGTTGTAGATGCGCTCCGCCCAATGACGCGGCGGCCGGACCAACTCGCCCGGGAACATCGCCATCGCGGTGGGAGTCTCGATACGCGTGCCGGGCTTGAGTCGCCACGGATGATGGCGCGATTCGTAGTACAGCCGCGTCGAGGAATTTGCGGTCTGCGTGATCCAATAGATCATCACATTGGTGAGCAGTTGATCCTTGGTGAAGCTGTTCTCGACCACGCCGCGACAATCGCTCCAGGTGCGAAACTTCTCGACGATCCATGCGCACAGGCCGGCGGGCGAATCATTGAGGCCGTAGGCAAGCGTCTGCGGCTTGGTGCCCTGAATCCATTGATAGCCAGTTTCGGCCTGGCGGAATTTCTCGATGTCGCCGAGGAAAACCTTTTCCTCGGCGGTAAGGTCGGCGGCGCTGCGACCCTCGGCGGGGCCGGCGGCGACCATGTTCAGATGGATGCCATATAGATGTGGCTGAAACGCTTCGCCGATACGCGACACGATCGCTGATCCCCAATCGCCGCCCTGCGCCGCATAGCGCTTGTAACCGAGAGTTTCCGTCATCAGCTTGTGGAAGATGTCGGCGATCGCGGGAACGTTCATCGCGCGCGCAGTCGGATGCCCCGAGAATCCGTAGCCTGGGAGCGACGGTGCGATCACGCTGAAAGAATCGCGCGCGTCACCGCCGTGCGCGACCGGGTCGGTGAGCATCGGAATGATTTCCATGAATTCATAGATCGAGCCCGGCCATCCATGCACGAGTAGCAGCGGCTTGGGATTCGGACCGCGGCCTTCTTCGCGAATGAAATGGATCTTGAGGCCGTCGATGTCGGTGGTGAAATGCTTGAAGCGGTTAAGCTCAGCCTCGTGCTTGCGCCAGTCGTACTTCGTACGCCAGTAATCCAGCAGCTCGTGCATGTAGGCGAGGTTGGTGCCGTATTCCCACCCGGTGTCGGGCACCTCGTCCGGCAAACGCGTGCGCGCGAGGCGCTCCTGCAAGTCCGTCAGAACGTCTTCGGACACATCGACTCGAAAGGGTTCGATTCCGACCATTAAACCTGTCCCCTATCCCCCGTCACAGGCTCGAGCCCGTGCTACAAAGACCTACAGCAGCTCCGTCCCACCCGTTGCGGCGCGCGTGCTGCCGTCGCGCTTGTACCAATCAAGCAAGTTGCGCGCGATCAGCGAAAGATGAACCTCGTCGGCCCCATCGACGAGGCGTGCCGAGCGCGCGTGACGAAACATATCTTCCAGCGGAGTGTCCGAAGAAAATCCGAGCGCGCCGTGAACCTGGATCGCGCGATCGAGGATGCGCCACAGCATGTTAGCAACGTGATATTTCGTCATCGAGACTTCATGACGAAACGGCAGGTTGTTCTCGATCAGATACGCCGCGTGGAGCACCATCAGCTTGGCCTGATAAAGCTCCAGCGCCGACTGCGACATCATGAACTGGATGCCCTGCTTGTCGGCCAGCTTGCCGCCCTGCACGCTGCGCTCCAGCGCGCGCTTCGCCGTCATTTCGAGCGCGATTTCCGCGTTGCCGATCCAGCGCATGCAATGCGCGAGGCGCGCCGGCCCCAGCCGCACCTGCCCAAGCTTGTGACCCTCGCCGCGCCCGCCGAGCATCGCATCGGATGGCACCACGACGTTTTCGAGACTGATCTCGCAATGGTTCCCTTTGCCCGCCATCGTGTCGATGTCGCGTACGATCTTGAAACCCTCGTTGGGGAGCTCGACGATAAACGCGGAGTTGCGCGCCTGCGGCGGATCGGCATCAGGATCGGTCTTCGCGATCACTATGGCGAACTTCGCGCCGTGCGCCCCCGAGATAAACCATTTGTGGCCATTGATGACCCAGTTGTCGCCGACTTTTTCCGCATGCGTCTTGATTTGCGTCGGGTCGGAACCCGCCGCCTCCGGCTCGGTCATCGCGAAGCAGGACCGGATTTTCCCGTCGCATAGTGGACGTAGATATTTTTCCTTCTGCGAAGGCGTCGCGAAGTGCAGCATGGTGTGCATGTTGCCCTCGTCGGGCGCCTGCGCATTGATGATGAACGAGGCGAGACGGCTGCGACCGCATTCCGCCGACACCATCGCCATCGCCAGCGGCCCGAGCCCCATCCCGCCGAACTCCGCCGGCATATGCGGACACCAGAGTCCCGCGCGCTTTCGCCTTGCGCCGCAACTCGCGGATGCCCTCGCGCCAATTCAGCGTTTTGCGCAGCTCTTTCTCGCGCGGGATCGATTTCATCCTTGATGAAGGCGCGGATCTTGTCGCGCACCGCAAGCACGTTGGGGGGCATCATGAAGTCGATAGACATAGGCCCAAGTGATAGAGGGAAACGCGCCGAGCCGTCAACCTTGCAAAACCCGCGCGCTCAAGTGAATCTCTGGTGATTCTCGGGAGGAACGAACATGGCAGGAAGAATCGCGGATCGCGTGGCGATAGTGACGGGCGGCGCGTCGGGCATCGGCAAGGCAACGGTGGAGCTGTTCGCGCAGGAAGGCGCGAAGGTCATCATCGGGGATTTGCAGGACAGCGCGGGCGAAAAGATCGCCCAGGAAATTGGCGGCACCTTCGTCGCCACCGATGTCAGCGATCCCAAGCAGGTCGAAAAGCTGGTGCGCACAGCGGTCGACAAATTCGGCAAGCTCGACATCATGTACAACAACGCCGGCATCGGCGTCACCTCGTCGCTGCTCGAACACACCGATGAGCTCTATCGCAAGACCATCGCCATCGACCTCGATGGGGTTTTCTGGGGCCTTCGTTACGCGGGCAAAGTGATGGTCGCGCAGAAGCGTGGGGCCATCGTCAATACCGCATCGGTCGCGGGCATTCGCGGAAGCGTCGGGCTGTCGGCCTACAACGCCGCGAAGTTTGGCGTCGTCGGACTGACGCGCAATGCGGCGCTCGAGTTCGCGCCAGCCGGCGTGCGCGTCAATTGCGTATGCCCCGGCATCATCGATACGCCGCTGGTGGCGCGCGCATTCGGGCATACCGAGGAGATCCGCGAGACGATGCATCGCTTCCATCCGCTCGGCCGGATGGGCATGCCGATCGAGATCGCGAAGGCGGTATTGTTCCTCGCCTCGGATGACGCGTCGTTCGTGACCGGGCACGCGCTGGTCGTTGATGGCGGCATATGCGCGGGAACCGGCAACACCGGCGGCATCACGAGCAACTGACAGTGCTCACCTTATACTTTTGTCCGGGGACGAGTTCGATGGCGCCGCATATCGCGCTGCATGAGGTCGGTGCGCCCTTCGAGGGGCGGCCGATCTCGCTCGCGAAGAAGGAGAATCGCGAGCCCGCGTTCCTCGCGATCAATCCCGAGGGCAAGGTCCCGACGCTCCTCATCGACGGACGCCCGATGACGGAGGTCGCCGCGACGCTCTTCTATCTC
Organism: uncultured delta proteobacterium; assembly: GCA_963761255.1. Classification (GTDB taxonomy): domain Bacteria; phylum Desulfobacterota; class Binatia; order Binatales; family Binataceae; genus DATGKG01. The sequence continues at coordinate 161,242 of CAVXGH010000002.1, read as the reverse complement.
GCGAAAAGTTTCCCCGAGGCGAACCTGCTCCCGCAGGGCGACCTCGAAGCGGAGGCGCAGGTCATCTCATGGATGTCGTTCATCGCGGCGACCATCCATCCGGCCCGACGCCAGGGCCTCGAGCATGCGCGCAGCGTGTGGGAACTGGCGGAGCATCGATTGGGGAATCGCGAATGGGCCATTGGGCGCTACTCGATTGCCGACATCCATCTCTTCCGGTTGTTTTGGCGCTTTCGAGGTTCGCTGAATCCGCAGCCGGGCGAGTTCGCGAACCTCACGGCGCATCATGATCGGATGATGGCGCGCGCGGCGGTCAAGAAGACCCTTGAGGTGGAATCGGCAATCGGCTACGACCTGCCGGCGTAGATGACTATCGACATAACGTCGGCAGCATTGCTAGTGGGTTTGTTTTTGCGTTTTTGAGGATTCCAGACCTGCGCGGTCGCCCAGCTCTTCGCGATTCCGGTTACATCGATAGTTCGATGCGTTTTGGCACCGTTTGCGCAACCTCCGTAATCCGAAAACCCTAGGAAATTCCTGCATTAAGTGGGTTTGTTTTTGCATTTTTTTATCTGCAACTCGATTGCCATAAATGGCGACGGCGCCCAAGTGGGCGCCGCAAATCCATCCTAGCAGACTTCGATCGCTGAGTAACTGACGATTGCTCAGGATTTCGGCGCGAGTTCCTGCTTGATGAGTTCGCTCGCCATCTTGCCGTCGAGGCGCGCGCCGAACTTGTCGCGCAGTGACTTCATCAGCGGACCGATCTGCGTCGCGCCGCTAGCGATCCCTTCTTTGATGGCGCCACGAAGCTCATCCGCGCCGATGCCGGCGGGCAAGTAGCCTTCGATGATTTTTAGCTCGGCCTCGTTCTGCTCGACGAGGTCCTGCCGATTGCCTTTGCGCGCGAATTCCAGGGTTTCCTCGCGGCGCGCTTTTTCGCGCTTGAGGATTTGCACGATGGCGGCTTCGTCGGCCTCGCGGCGGACATCTTTTTCGACTTCGAAACGGGAGACCTCGGCGAGCACGCCGCGCAGCACCATGGTGCGGAGCTTGTCGCCGGATTTCATCGCGGTCGTGAGTTCATCGCGCAGTTTTTGCTTCACGAGGTAAAGCTTACCCGCGTGGCGGAGATGGCAAAAGGCGTCGGCGTCGTGGCGCTCCAGCGTCGCGTAGGAAGTCGTGGTACTCCACCACCGGTCGCGAAGCGCGACCGGCTCTCACCCGTCTGGCACAGTTGTCGCCCAGCATAAGAGCGACAACTGCGCCATCCACCCTCTCTCGCATAGCGAGAGAGGGGACTAGGCGGAGACTAGTAGAGGATCGAAGGGAGGTACGCACCCGAAGGCTCGTTGTACATCCCGATCGTCATCAGCGTCGTCTGCTGCACCAACCGCATGCCATTGGCGAGGCACCAACGAAACAGCTCGCTGTTGCGCGTCGGCACCAGGATGCCCGGGCCGAGGAACGCCTGCGCGGCGCCGATTAGCGCGCGGATGTCATCGTTGCTCTCGCCCACCGCATGCCCGAAGAACGCGAGCATCGTCGCATAGCCGGTGATGCGCCCGAGGCGCTCGACCAGGGTCGCGCTTCCCGAACGGATCGCATCATGAAGTTCATTGCCGCGATGATGTCCATGCACCTTCATGCACAGTCGGTTGCATGCCTCGAGGTCGGCCTCCGTCGCTTTGCGCACGTCATAGCCGTGCAGCTTCAGATTCAGCGGCTTGCCTTGCATGCACGAGAGCGGCTCGCGCGTGTCGAATCCGAGCTTGGTGTAAAGGCATAGCGAGCGATTGTGATAACCTGCCTGCACCAGGCGGATGCCGGCGAAGTTGCGCGAGCGCGCGTGTGCCAGCGCGTCCTCCATCAGATGGCGTCCGATGCTCTGATTCTGGATCGACGGGTCGACGCTGATGGGCCCGATGCCCGCGATCGCGTCGCCCTCGTACATGAAATTGCTGCCGGCGATTTTGCCCTCCGACTCCGCGACCACCGAGTACTCGGCCGGATTGGCGATCATCGAGGTGATCGCGCCGACCGCATGCTGGACGGTGACGAAGTCGGGCGGGAAGTTATGCTCATCGGCAACTTTCTTGAACGCGTCGTAACAGATTTGTCCGAGGACGCCGGCATCCTCGCGCGTCGCCCGCCGCATATTCAGCTTCATGTTGTTCTCCCACGCGGAAGCAAGGTAGAAGCAAATCTGCTTCATGTACGCGACGCAACGCAACCGTAGTAAGCAGATCGGGAGGGTTCGCAATGGACCTGAAATCCGCGGCTCAAGAGAACGTCAAGGATAATCGGGAAGCGCTGCTCGATCTGAGCCATCGCATCCATGCCAATCCCGAGGTCGGATTCGAGGAGCTGAAAGCGTCGACCTGGTTATGCGAGATGCTGGCCGATGCGGGCTTCAAGGTTGAGGCGGGCGTATGCGACTTGCCAACTGCGTTCATCGCGCGGGCTGGCTCGGGTCCCCTGCATGTCGCCATCTGCGCGGAATACGATTGCCTACCGAAGATCGGGCATGCCTGCGGCCACAACATCATCGCCGCGATGGCGGCGGGCGCGGGAATCGCCGCCGCGAAAATCGCCGACGAGGCCGGACTCACGGTCAGCGTGTTCGGTACCCCGGCCGAGGAAATCGGCGACGGCGGCGGCAAAGTGCTGATGCTGGAGCGCGGCGCCTTCGAAGGCATCCACGCCGCGATGATGGTGCATCCGTCGCCCATCGATGCGCTGGACCTTCCCGGCACGGCGATCACGACCTTCGACGTTCATTACACTGGCCGCGAGGCGCATGCGGCGGCGTTTCCGGAATTCGGCATCAACGCGCTCGATGCGCTGACCATCGCGCAGACCGCGATCGGGTTGCTCCGCCAGCACATTCGGCCGACCGATCGCGTCCACGGCATCATCACTCATGGTGGCGATGTCCCCAACGTGGTTCCCGCGCACACCGCGGCGCGCTTCATGGTGCGCGCGAAGAATCTCGGCGACCTCAACGAGATCCGCGACAAGGTTTTCAAGTGCTTCGAGGCGGGCGCGCTCGCAACCGGATCGAAGCTGGAAATTCTCGGCGGCAAGAAACCTTATGCCGAGCTGCATCACGACCCGCGCATCACATCGCTATATGCGCGCAATGCGGAAAGCCTCGGGCGCAGCTTCATCAAGATGCCGGCCGGCACCAGCGGCGGATTTTCCACCGACATGGGAAACGTCTCGCTCGCGATTCCCTCGATTCATCCCACCATCGGAATCAACTCGATGCCGGCGGTGAATCATCAGCCGGACTTCACCGCGCATTGCATCAAGCCCGAGGCGGACACGGCGCTAATGGACGGCGCGCTGGCGATGGCCTGGACGGCGATTGATCTGGCGAGCGACGGCGGTCTTCGCGACCAATTGATGCATCGCTAAGATTCGGCCGTTGTGGCGGGAAATCGCGCGCTTTTGGCAGCGACGGGAAATCTCACCAGCCACCTTACATAAGTTTGGTTGACACTCACTCTCTGCCAGGCTTATGTTTGCCTTCGTCGAACTAATTCGATGTAGGAGGATTACTTATGTTTCTGGCTGCTGTCGCGAGAATCCGGGGCAGGATCGCGCTCGTAGCGGCGATTTTCGCTTCATTAATGTTGGGATCTTCCGCGTTCGCCCAGGTCAAACCCGGCGAGACGATTACGGCGGAAACCTCAACCAAGGTTAAAGATTTGCTTCCGCCCGGCGTCTATTACAAAGTCCAGAAGGGCATGTCGATGCATATCGTTCCGGCCGAGCGATGCGACTGGCCCCCTCCCTACAAAGATGCCACCGAGAAATATTCCGCGCAGGTGCGCCTGACCGATGACCACCGGAGCCTGATCGGTTATGTCGCGGGGCAGCCGTTCCCGTTGCTCGATCCCAATGATCCAACCGTCGCCACCAAGATCGTCTGGAACAACGTGTTCCGGCCGATTACGACCGACGACTACGACCTGCGCTTTTACGATTGCGACACCGCGATGCAGGCCAAAGGCGCGCAGACGCATCAGGTCGAGTACTTCCAGATTGGTCATTATGCGGGATACAGCCTGGTGGGACGCACTGAAGTGGAACCGCTGCCGATCGATCCCGATTTCAAACACACCGGCCGCTACTGGCTGTTCGCGCTGTATCCGGTTCTCGCGCCGCAGGATCTGCGCGGGGTGGGATTCATTCGCTATCGCTACGCGGCCCCCGACCATGGCGATGATACCTGGTCCTGGAACAAAGACGCGCGCCGACTCCGTCGCGTCAACGAATCGATCCTGAGTTCGGCGACCGGCGCATATTCATGGGATCCCGATCATTACTCGGGCTTCAACGCCAAAGTCGAGGAGTACAACTACAATTACGTCGGCGAGAAAAACATGCTTGCATGCGTGCACGCGGCGCATTCGCCGGAGCTGCGATGTCCGCTCGATGGCGGCGCCAGCGCGTGTCCGGAAAACTACGAGATGCGGCATATGTACATCGTGGAGGCGACCCCGCGGCGCGGCCACATCAATGCCATCGACGGCAAGACCGTCATCTACATCGATTCAGAAGTGTGGTTCCCGCCCTACATCGATACTTATGATCGGCGGGGCGAGTTGTTCCGCGCGCATATCTATTGGCTGGCGTATCGCGATCGCCCGGTTCCCGATGCGAAGGTCGCCATCTATCCGTTCAAGCGTGAGTTCGTGGTGGGCGCGGTTTCATCCGACGTCCAGACTGGCCAGGCCACGATGTGCTACCTGCCGGGAATCGAAACGCCGGAACGCGAATGCTGGTACATCAACATGGGAGCAGTTGATCGCAGCTTCTTCACCACCGAGGCGATGGTGCAGGCGGCGCAGTAAACCGTTCGAGGCGCGATTTAAAGCGGGAGCCATCTTCACGATGGCTCCCGCGCTTCTTTATTGGGTTTGGTCTTCACCTACCGAGCAGGTAGTGACTCCACTCACAGTGGTGCAGGTGCATAGACATCGATTGAGCGGCGGCACCGAACCGTCAAGCTGCTGAGTGAGAAAATCCGCGGACCCCGCTGGAGCTCCAACTTTGAGCGCCGCGCCGTTCGCGGTCGGGTTGCTGACGCCGCAAAGCGCGCATGAGTTCGCGTCGCAGCGGCTGCCCGGAGCCGCGGTCGGATGGTATACGCCGACTATCTCGTATCCGAGCGGATCGGAACTGCCCGCGGTCGCCGCGGTCGAAATCGGGCAGGAGCACATGATCTCGCGCTCGCGCAGCCGCGTCGGAGAAGCCGGGGAATTTAGAGCCCCGGCTGCTTTCGAAGCAAAAGCCACCATCGCATTGTCCATATGCCACCGGCGCGACGATTCCGCTGCCTGCGTCATCGGTTCCGGGACAGGTGTAGACGGCAGACGTGCCGCCCTTTTGCACTCCATCCGGAAGGCTATAGGTGCTCATCATGTAGCCGTTGCGCGTGCCCTGCTGGTTGACCTGGCAAATATTCTGCGTCGCGCCCGCCGAGTTCGTGTAGCTAAGCTGAAGGCTGATGCTGTCGCCGTGTTCGACGTCGCATTTACAGTACGCCACGCCGTTATAAACGAAACAGTCGGCCGCCGCGCAGAGCGCGTAGCGCTGTTTATCGCAAATCACGAATGGCGATTCAGAAGTCTGCGCTCGAACTGTGCCGGCGCCGAAAGCCAAAGCGAAGATGACAAATTGGACGGCGGCCAGAATCGGCCATGCCTTCAGAAACCCACGAATCATATTCCCCCCCACATTTTGCGGAATCTTAACTAACTATATGCAGCAGTATAGCCCCGCTTTTAGCGAAGCAAGAGAGCACGGATTATGATCGCGTCGATGCTAGCTTGGGCCTTCGATTTGCGGTTCCATCTCGCCGTCGCTCGATGACCATTCGTCAAACAATTGATAGCCAACCGCGAGGATGGTCGGCCCGAGGAACAGCCCGATGAGGCCAAACGCCATCGCGCCGCCGAGGATGCCCAGCACGATGAGGATGAGCGGAGTGGTGCCGCCGCCGCGGCTGATCAGAAATGGTCTGACGACATTGTCGAGGTTGCCCACGACGATGATCCACACCAGCACGAAGATCGCCCATGCAACGTCCCCGCGATGATAGAGCCAGAACACCGCGGGCGCGGCGACCAGCAGCGGTCCGCCCGGGATCACGGCCACCACGAAGATAATGAAGCCAAGCAGCGTCGCACCGGGAACTCCCGCGATCATGAAACCGATGCTCGCCAGAATACCCTGCAACAGCGCGGTGCCGAGGACGCCATACACCACCGCTCGCATGGTAATGCCGGCGACCTCGAGCAACCGGCGTGCTTGTGCGCCGCCGATGCGATGGATGGTCGTGTCGAGGCGCTCGGCCGCTGATTCGCCATCGCGATACAGCACGAACACCATCAGCAGGCTCAGCACGATCTGGAAGATTCCCGCCGCGAGCGCTTTCCCACCGCCGAGCACGAGGTTGCGCACGGTCGGCAACCATTTCGCGATCTCCGCCAGGCGCGCCGAGCTGCTCTGGCTCATCAGCGTCCAGTAAGCCTTGATGCGCTCGCCGATGAGCGGGAGCGACACCAGCCACGAGGGCGGCGCCAGCGGACCCTCGCGCATCAGCTTTTGGGTGGCGTTGAGAATTTCATTGATGTTAGTTGATAGTCTGCTCACGAGGAACGCGACCGGCGCCACGATGATTGCCGACAGCATGACGGTAGCGACGAGCGCCGCCAGCGTCCTCCGATTCCCAAGGATTGCCTTCAGCCGCGTAAACAGCGGCCACGTCGCGAAGCATAGGATTGCCGCCCACAATGCCGCCGAGATAAACGGCAGCAGGATGAGCAGGCACCCGATTCCCAAAAGCACCGCCGCGCCGAGGCCAATCCACACCTCGATGCGGGTCCGCGTTGCGTTCTCTTCGCTCATTCGAGCATTGGCCTACCCCAATCCGCCGCGGGATGCGAGCCGACGCCCGCTGTGTCCGATCGTGGCATCGACGCGGTTCATCTGGAGCGAACCGGCCCGCACATCGCGCCGCGACGCTTCCGACGCCACGCAAATGCCGCTACATCGGGCGCAATGCCTCCTCCGCCTATGAAAGAACGTGGCAGTTGAATTGCTATGCTTCGTTTCAGCAGAGGTGATGACTATGCAAATGCTCCATGTGATGACGAAGCATCCCGAGACGATCGCGCCGGGCGACCTGCTCTCGAAAGCCAAGGAAATGATGGATGTCGGCGGGTTTCGCCGCCTCACCGTGGTCAACGAGGGACGCGTAGTCGGCATCATCACCGAGCGCGACCTGCGCGGCCACGGCGGCTATCTCAACTCGACCAAGGTCGACGTGGTGATGAAGGCGCCGGTGCTGATGGTCGAATCGCATACCACCATCGAGGAGGCCGCGCGGATGATGCTGGCGAAAAAGATTGGCGGCATGCCAGTCGTCGATGGCGGCAAGCTGGTCGGCATCGTCACCACCAGCGACATGTTGCGGGCGCTGCTGAGCGTGGTCGACACGGCGCAGAAAGCGCTGCACCACTAAGTCTTAAAGGTGAAGGCTCCCGGCTCAGACCTCGAAAACCTTCGAAACTTCATCGCCATAAATGGTTGATGACCTTGATGGCGATCCTGCCGGTTTCGGGTTGCTCGAAGGGGCGGCTCACCGTGCGGTAGAGATTGCTCCAGGCAGCTTCGTTGATGTCGGCGCGCAGGGCACCTTGGAGTTTTTCGTCGGGTTCGTCGGCGCCGGCCTACGGCGCCAGGGCATCCCGACCCATCTGGTGCTGTAGTAGAAGCGAGTAGAAAATGTGATTCAATTCATAGTCTCAAACGCACAAATCCGGGGAAGATTTCTGCGCAGGATTTTGGCGAGGCGGACCCAGTGGCTTCCAACGATACGGCGGCAGGCCAGGCCCCCAGACCGGCGGGCGGAACTGACGCTGTCAGGCTCGGGCAGCTGACGCCCGGGGCGCTCATTTACGAGATTCGCTGACTCGCGGGCGGCAGCATGCCGTCCGCCGCTCCCCCACTCCGCGGCTTCGCAGGCTCAGCCGCAGAGCCCCGATGCGCGTCAGGCTTCTCGCAAATCCAGGAGCGAGAAGCCCGCCGCGCCCCCGCCCCCCCGCTCTTTTACCATCTCAGTAACCGTGCTTCTTCTGTTTGGTGGTCCGACTGGAGGCTGATATGGGCGCGACCGTAAGGAACCTCGATGCGATCGAAGCCTCCTACGATCCCGATGGCGACGTTCTTTACCTTTCCATCGGCAACCCTCGGCCTGCAATCACGCGCGCAGAAAAGGATGGTCTTCTGGTGCGACCGATCCGCTTACTGCTGAGGTGGGTCTGACGGTTTTGGATTACGAGAAAAAATTCCGTCAGCTCGATGATGTGTCGTGGGTCGAGAAACATTCGCTCCCCGATGAGATCGTCGACTTCCTGAAACGCCTGCCGCAATTCGCCTGATCCAGACCCTCGCCCGATGGGCGAGGTTGGGCGCGAGCTATTTGCGAGCGGCCTGGAGTGGGACCTTATCCAGCGCGTCCTCGCGCGATTATGGAATTCTGCTTCCGTGCCTTTTCCGGATCGAGACGGAGGTACAGCAGCAGAACCAGATTTCCTGAATCGCACACGAAGCGCGCGCTGAATAAGGTCCCACTCCAGCGCCATGAGAGGGCGCAACCTCTCCCATCGGGAGAGGGGATTTCAGAACGGAACTGATGCGTACCAGCCGCGCTCAGGTTGACCGCATCCTCAATCCCGACCAAGGCAACGTGACGATCTGCAATGCGCCGCCCAACCGGCCATCAACTTCGCCTCGCGCCTGGTGTGACCACCCTCTGTCATCCTGAGCGAGACTTCCGAGTCGCCAAGCGAGCGCAGCGAGTGTCTCAGCAGGATCTACGCGCAGCGATTCTCCCGAACCCTCGCCCGATGGGCGAGGTTGGGCACGAGCTATTTGCGAGTGGCCTGGAGTGGGACCTTATCCAGCGCGTCCTCGCGCGACTATGGAATTCTGCTTCCGTGCCTTTTCCGGATCGAGACGGAGGTACAGCAGCAGAACCAGATTTCCTGAATCGCACACGAAGCGCGCGCTGAATAAGGTCCCACTCCAGCGCCATGAGATGGCGCAACCTCTCCCATCGGGAGAGGGGTTTCAGAACGGAACTGAGGCATACCAGCCGCGCCCGGGTTCACCGCATCCTCGATCCCGACCAAGGCAACGTGACGATCTGCAATGCGCCGCCCAACCGGCCATCAACTTCGCCTCGCGCCTGGTGTGACCACCCTCTGTCATCCTGAGCGAGACTTCCGAGTCGCCAAGCGAGCGCAGCGAGTGTCTCAGCAGGATCTACGCGCAGCGATTCTCCCGAACCCTCGCCCGATGGGCGAGGTTGGCCACGAGCTATTTGCGAGTGGCCTGGAGTGGGACCTTATCCAGCGCGTCCTCGCGCGATTATGGAATTCTGCTTCTGTTCCTTTTCCGGATCGAGACGGAGGTACAGCAGCAGAACCAGATTTCCCGAATCGCGCGCGATGACGCGCGCTGAATAAGGTCCCACTCCAGCGCCATGAGAGGGCGCAACCTCTCCCATCGGGAGAGGGCTTGCACAACGGAACTCATGCATATCAGCCGCGCCCAGATGGACCGCATCCTCGATCCCGACCAAGGCAACGTGACGATCTGCAATGCGCCGCCGTCTTGATCGGCCATCAACTTCGCCTCGCGCCTGGAGTGGGACCTTATCCAGCGCGTCCTCGCGCGATTATGGAATTCTTCTCTGCCCTTGCGACTTGAAATCCACGAACAGTGCAAAGACAACGGAACAGATTTCCTGAATCGCGCGCGATGACGCGCGCTGGATACGGTCCCACTCCAGCGCCGTGAGTGGCGCAACCTCTCCCATCGGGAGAGGGATTTCAGAACGGAGCTGATGCACACCAGCAGCGCTCAGGTTGACCCTATTCTTGATCCTGACAACGGCAACGTGACGATCTGCAATGCGCCGCCGCCCTAGCCCGCCATCAACTTCGCCTCGCGCTGGTGTGTCCACCTTCTGTCATCTTGAGCGAGGCTGCCGAGTCGCCAACCGAGCGCAGCGAGTGTCTCAGCAGGATCTACGCGAAGCGATTCTCCCGAACCCTCGCCCGATGGGCGAGGTTGGGCGCGAGCTATTTGCGAGTGGCCTGGAGTGGGACCTTATCCAGCGCGTCCTCGCGCGATTATGGAATTCTGCTTCTGTTCCTTTTCCGGATCGAGACGGAGGTACAGCAGCAGAACCAGATTTCCCGAATCGCGCGCGATGACGCGCGCTGAATAAGGTCCCACTCCAGCGCCATCATCCTTGTTTCGCTTCGGGCTCCGCTTCGCTCCGCCTCAGCGGCTTCGCGTGGCGCAACCTCTCCCATCGGGAAAGGGGTTTCAGAACGGAGCTGATGCACACCAGCAGCGCTCAGGTTGACCCTATTCTTAATCCTGACAACGGCAACGCGACGATATGCAATGCGCCGCCGCCCCAGCCCACCATCAACTTCGCCTCGCGCTGGTGTGTCCACCTTCTGTCATCTTGAGCGAGGCTGCCGAGTCGCCAACCGAGCGCAGCGAGTGTCTCAGCAGGATCTACGCGAAGCGATTCTCCCGAACCCTCGCCCGATGGGCGAGGTTGGGCGCGAGCTATTTGCGAGCGGCCTGGAGTGGGACCTTATCCAGCGCGTCCTCGCGCGATTATGGAATTCTTCTCTGCCCCGCGGTTGGAATCCACGGACTCTGCGAAGAAAAGGGAAAAGATTTCCTGAATCGCGCGCGATGACGCGCTGAATGCGGTCCCACTCCAGCGCCATGAGATGGCGCAACCTCTCCCATCGGGAGAGGGTTTTCAGAACGGAACTGATGCACACCACGCGCGCTCAGGTGGATGGCGTCTTCGACCCCGACAAGGGCAGTGTGAGGCTTGAGACGTTGTCATGCCCGGTTGACCGACCAACGGTTTTTTCAATGGGTCCGCCCCGCTGCCACCCGTTGCTGTCGAGAGCGAGCTCGCAGGGTTACCCCGCGAGATGCTCCTCGATTGTGTTCTAGTCGATGCGAAGGCAACCGAATGTTAGACTGACACGTATGCCAAAAGAAGCTCCCTTAACGAGACGCGAGAAGCTCGGCAATGTCGTGAATCTTTACCGTTCATTCGGGAGAAATCTTGCCTATTACCGAGCTGGCTGGACCGATGAGCACCGTCACCTCGATTACCTCGCCGCTGGATGCGATTCCAGGTCACCCGCGCGGGGTGATCAAAGAGCATGGCGGCCCTTCAGACGAAGATTGGTGCTGTGCGAATGCTGAAGTTGCGTTCGATGCCGATACTCTGCCGAGGTTGTTCAGCTTCGCTCCGCTCACTTCAGAATGACAAGCAGTGAAGTGCGGCACGTTTAGGAGAATCGCTTCGCGGAGGTCTTTCGACTCGGAAGCCTCGCTCAGGATGACAAGCTAAGGAGCAGCGGTGCGCTGGCGGAAGAATAGCGCGCGAGGACACAGGCTGAAGCCTGTGCTACTGGAAAAAATTCAGATGGCATAAAAAAACGGCGGATGAGATCGTCATCCGCCGTTGGCATTCGCAGGAGAGAGCCGCGATCAGTCGCCGCCGGTCTTCAGTTCTTTCACCCGGTTGTCGCGCGTCTGCAGATAGGCGTCCTGGACCGCGCCATACAGGTCAACCGCGTAGCGGTCCGCCTGCTCGAATTGATCGAGGTGCAACGACCGATAGTTCACCGCCTCGATGACGCGCTGGCCCACGTTGACCGACAGCGAAACGTACCACGGCACGAAGTAGCTGAGCGGATCCATGAAGCCGTCGCCGATGAGGCCGAGCGTGTCGCCAACGGTCGAGGGGCCGAAGAACGGCAGCATCAGGTAAGGGCCGGTCGGAAGACCGTAGTAGCGGATGGTCAGGCCCAAATCGTCCGGATGCTCCTTGAGCCCGAACCAGTGATCGGCGGGATCGAACAGGCCGACCAGACCCAGGGTGGTATTGATGCCGAAACGCGCGACCTCGGTCCCCGCCTCAGGCAGGCGAAGCTGAACCGCATTGTTCACCACGCGCGGGATGACGCGGACGTTGTCGAGCGCGCGCCCAATCGCCTCACGGCCGCCCTGCGGGATCACCTTCGCATAGCCGCTCGCCACCGGATGGAGCACATAGTCGTCGACCTTCAAGTTGAAGGTGAACATCGCGCTGTTGAACGGCTCGAGGGGGTCGGCTTCCTGGGCCTGCAGCTCGGTGTTCTCATCCGGAGCGCTATTGGCCAGGGCGTCGGGCGTTGAAGGCTGCGGCGTAGCCATCGCGGCCGGCATTTTCGACGGGTTGTCGGCCGCCGATGCGGTCCGGCAGGTCGCGACGGGAATCGCAATGGCGGCGAGCATCGCAAAAAGAATCGCGGGGCGGCAACCTTCGATCGGGAACGAGAGCTTTCGAATCAGCATTTATCCTTGATGCGCAATCGAGCGCGATTGCCACGTTAAGCTAGCATAGAGATGCTTTACCGTAAAAATGCTAATGCTAGCGAATTCCTGATGCTTCCACGGTTATTGACTATGCGAGGTTCCCAGCGATGCCTCCAGGCCCTGCTGCTTGGACTTGAGGTCGCTCATCAGCTTGTCGAAACCCTGATTGTTGATGACGCGATTAAACTGATTTCGGTAGTTTGCTGCAATCGAAATGTTGTCGATGGTGATGTCATAGATCAGCGACTTCCCGTTCGCATTGCGCAACGCGTAATTGACCTGGATCGGCGCTTTGCCGCCGGGTTGCTCGATGGTCGTTTTCACTTCGGTACGTCCGTCGCCGAGGTCGGTTTCGCCGAGAAAGTTCACCTTCACCTGCTGGCCCGAATAGTCCGCGATTCTACTGATGTATGAATCACGGAGGAATGCCGTAAATAGTTGGGTGAAATCCTGTTGCTGCTGAGGGCTGATGTTCCGCCAATGGATCCCGAGGGCAGAGCGCGCCATCGCGGTGAAATCGAAAACATTGCCGCTGACCAGGTTGCGCAATTTTTGCTGCCGGTCCGCCAGCGGGATCGCGGTATCGCCGAGGATCTGCAGCGCCGGATTGACCAGCGACTTGACCACCTCGGTGGCGTTCTGCTGGGCGCGCGCGCTGCCAAGGGGCGCGATCATCGCAAGCACGGCGATGGTAGCCGCCAGGGTCATTTTGAGGAGGGAACTTCGGGTGTCAGGTTGATGATGCATAGGCTTACTTCTTTCCCTTCGCGTCAGGTTTATGTGGTCCTTTCGGGTCGCTCACTCCGGGTGGAGCAGCGATCGTATCTCCGGATTTAGACGGCGTCGGTGAAGCTGCGGGGCTGCTCTCGCCGCCACCGCCGCTGCTGCTCTTGGTTCCTCCATTGATGAGCTGACCGATCGCATCTTCGAGGACGAATGACGACTCGGTATGGATGATCATACCGCCATCTTTCAAGGGATCGCCGCCGCCAATCGAGATGGAGACATATTTGTCTCCGATGATGCCGCTGGTCTTGATCGATGCGATCGCGTCCTCATCAACCATGATACCGTCATTGACCTGCAAGGCGACCCGCGCGCGTTCGTTCTTCTGCGACAGGCTAATGGCCGCGACCTTGCCGACCTTGACTCCGGCGATCTGGATGCCGTCGTTGACCTTCAGGCCCGAGACGTTGTCGAACATCGCATAGAGCATGTAATGCGGCGCCGCGACCAGCGGAATTCGCCCCAGGGAGAAGGCTAATACCGATAGCGCCGCGATTCCGACCAGGCCGAAGACGCCGACGATGAACTGGGTGGTGCGACTCGCGTACATTCAGCTTCTCTCAGTTGGCGTCAAGTTCAGCACCATCGCCGGCGGCTTTGCCTGCGAGGAAGTGGTCGAAGATTTCGTCATGAGCGGAGGTCACCTCCTGGGGAGACCCGTAAAGTCTCATTTTGCCTTGATGGATAAAGCCGACCCGGTCGCATATTTCGAAGACCGCCGGGACATCATGACTAACCATCACAACAGTTAGGCCATACTTTTGCTGCGTCTCCCGAATCAGTCGATGGATCGCGCCCGTCCGCGCCGGATCGAGCCCGGTGGTGGGCTCATCGAGCATGAGGATCTTCGGGCGATGGACCAGGGCGCGCGCGAGGGCGGCGCGTTTTTGCATGCCACCGGAAAGCTCGGAGGGAAACTTCTCCTCGACATTTTCGAGGCCCACCGACTTCAGCGTCTCCTGCACCCGAGTTTCGATTTCCGCTTCCTTGAGGTGAGTCTTTTCGACCAGCGGGAACGCGACGTTATCGAAGATGCTCATCGAGTCGAACAGCGCGCCGGCCTGGAACAGCATGCCGAGTTTTTCCCGCACCTGGTCCAGCGCGCTTCGGCGCAAGCGGGTCACTTCGGTCCCATCGATGGTGATGGTGCCCGAGTCGGGGCGCATCAGCAGGTTCAGATGCTTCAGCAGCACCGTTTTGCCGCCGCCCGAGGGCCCGACGATGCAGGTGATGAATCCACCGGGGACCTCGAGGTTGACGCCATCGAGCACCACCTGGGGGCCGAAGCGCTTGCGCAGGTCGCGCACCACGATGGCGTCGGCAGCCGCGGACGCATCGACAGATGGCTTCGCCAGGTTGGGTTCGCGACCGCCGTTGTTCTCGGTAGGTTCCATCAACGAGCAAACATCCTAAAGGAGAACCGCCGTCAGGAAATAGTCCCAAGCTAAAATGAGTACGCTCGAAAGCACCACGGCTTCGGTGGTTGCGCGGCTCACGCCGGTCGCCATCCGCTTCGCATTGTATCCTTTGTAACAGCAGACCCAGATCACGACCACGCCGAAAACCAGCGACTTCAGCAGTCCGGTCGTGATGTCGCGGCTGGTCATGTAAGTGGCGATGCCGTTGAGGTAGCTGCCCCCCGAAGCTCCCATCAGCACCACGCCGATCATATAGCCGCCCCAGATGCCGATGACATCGAAGACCCCGGTGAGCAGTGGAAAGCTGAGGATGCCGGCCAAGAGCCGCGGTGATACGAGGTACTGAAGCGGATTGATGGCCATCACCGTCAGCGCATCGATCTGCTCGGTGGTCTGCATCGAGCCCAGCTCAGCCGCCATCGCGGAACCGGCGCGCGCGGCAATCATCAGCGCGGCGAGGACCGGGCCGAGTTCGCGAACCAGGGTCAAGGCGACGAGCGTTCCGAGGGCGCCTTCGGAGCCGAATTGGCGCAATTCCTTGTAGCCTTGGAGACCGAGCACCATGCCGGTAAATGCGGACACCAGCACGATGAGAAAAAACGACTCGGCGCCGATGGTCCGCATCTGGCGAATTATCAGGCGCGGCTTATAGGGAGGAGTGATCGCATACCACGCCGCATTGATGACAAAGAGGATAAATTTGCCAAGCGCATCGATCCCATCGAGGATGAACTCCCCGAAGTCTACGATCAGGTCGGTTAGAACCATTTGGTGCGGTAGAGGATCCTGGTTGGTAGTTCCGAAGACTTCAGTGCGGTGCGAGGCCCAGCCGGGCCAGTTGATTTAGCGTATTGGTCGGGCCTGCCGCTCGCACAAATTCTATCAGGTCCGCAGGCAAATCCAGATCGAGCGCGGGTCCGGTCTGGCGAATGATTTCGAATGGCACCTTGGCGCGGAGGCATTCGTCGCGATGCTTCACCAGGCTCATCTGGCCGAACAAGGTGGGAATCACGCCGCCCGGCGCGCGCGCAATGATGTTGGTTCCGGTGAAATCGCGCGAGGGAACCATGACCACCCCCCGTCCCGGGGTCAGCGCCGCGAAAACCTCGTCGATATCGTGCGCCGTGACGAGGGGGATATCGGACAATACCGTGCAAACTTCAGTCGCGCCGGCCGAGGTCAGCACCTCGGTTGCGAGGCCGACCGCGACATTCAGCCCGCGCGGATATTCCTCGTCGATTGCGACAGCTCCCGCCTCGCGCGCATGCGCCAGCAACGTTGCATCCGAGGTGACGACCGCAACTCGCTGCGCGCGCTGCGACCCCATCGAGGCCGCCAGCACGTCACGGAACATCGCTTCGGCCAGCATCCGGCGCTCCGATTCGGGCAGCGCCGAGGCCAGCCGAGTCTTGGCGAAGGCGAGTTCCTTCGCGGCTATCAGAATGAAACGCACCGGGTCTTTATATCGCACCCTGCCGATGTCGCCAACGCCGGGATGCTCATTCGCGCGCTCCATCCTCTTGACGTGGTGGCCGCAGCCGAAATCTGTGCTTAAATTGCAAAGGGCTCAACGGCGCTTAAACTAATCGTCCAACCTGAGAGGTGCTGCATGAACCGAACCACATGGCCGATCGCGGCCGGCATCGTGACCACGGTCGCCATCGCGCTGGCGTTTGCCGGATGCCATAAACAAACCGCCTCCGACTTCATTTCCGCCGGCGACAACGCGGTCCAATCGCAAAAGCTCGATGAGGCGGAGGGCGATTACAAGCAGGCCGTTGATCTGGCGCCCAACGATGCGGGTGCGCATGCCGCGCTGGCCAATCTGTATCTGCTCGAGCACAAAGATCCGGCGGCGCAGGCCGAATACATGCGCGTCCTCGAGCTCGATCCAAAAAATGCCGCCGCGCATATGGCGCTCGGCAACCTCTACAATGCGCAAGCTCAGTTCCCGATGGCAGAGGCGCAGTATCGCGCCGCGATCGCGATCGATCCCAGCAAGTCCAATTATCATACGGCTCTCGCATCCGTATTGGCGAAGCAGGGCCGCAACGCAGAAGCGCAGACCGAACTGAAGACCGCGATCGGCTTCGATCCCAAGAATGCCGAGGCGCATTATCAGTTGGGAAATCTCCTCGCGACCACTCCGGGTCATGAGGCGGAGGCCAAAGCGGAATACGATCAAGCGCATCAGCTCGATCCGAAACTGATTCCGCCGGCGCCGGCAGCTCCTCCGACAGTCACTGCCACTGAGGCCCCGGCCGGGGGTGCGGCGAGCGCGGCGAAAATCAAAGAGGTCACTCCGCCGCGGCTTTTCCTTCTGTCACACGACTCTCCGGTGTATGCGAATCCGGACGCGACCAGCGGCGAAGTGGGCAAGGTGCGGCATCGAAAATACGTCAAGGTAATCGGCCTCGCAGGCAAGGACTGGTTGCAGATCAAATTGAAGGACGGAACCGTCGGATTCATTCCCACCACGGCCGCCGAATAATAACGCCATCAACGATTGGAGGCTGAAATCATGGCCGAGATCACGACTCAGGAAGTTAGCTATCCAGGCAAGGCCGGGAACCTGAAAGCCTATATCGCGCGGCCCACCGCGGACGGAAAGCATGCGGTGGTGATCGTAGTCCAGGAATGGTGGGGCCTGAACGAAAACATCAAGGACATCGCGCGCCGCTTCGCCAACGAGGGCTACTTCGCGATCGCGCCGGATATGTATTCGCGCCAAGGCAACAAGGTCGCCAGCGATCCGAACACGGCCGCGCAGTTGATGGGCGGGCTCAAGACCGCGGACGGCATCGAGGACTTGAAGAGCACCATCGGATGGCTGCGCGCGCAGCCGGGCACCATGTCATCGAAGATCGGCATCACCGGGTATTGCATGGGTGGAACTTACGCGACGCTACTCCCATGCGAATCGAAGGAAATTTCGGCGGCCGCGCCGTTTTATGGCGAGATTCCCTCCGACGGGAAGATCAAAAACCTCAACTGCCCGATGTTCTACGCGTACGGCGCGAACGACGGATGGATCCAGCGCGCGGATGTCGAGCGGTTAGGCGCGGACCTCAAGCAGTTCGGCAAAAAGGGCGAGGCGAAAATCTACGAAGGATGCGATCACGGCTTCTTCAACGACACCCGCAAGGATGTCTATGCGCCCGCCGCGGCCAAAGACGCATGGCAGCATACGTTGGAGTTGTTCGCGGCGAATCTGAAGGAATGATCGCATCCGCTCCTAACCGACCGAATTTGGCGATGACCAAGACCTTGGGGCTAACGCGCGCCGCAGCTTGATTGCCCCGGTTGCAGCGCTTTGATACTGCTGCGCGATGCGCTTGAGGCGGGGGAGAGCGGTTCGCCATGCATTCGTTGCGATCTTCGTGATGGTGCTCTTGATCGATGCGTTGACGTTGATCCGTAATGCTTCCGCCAACGTACTCTGGGGTTATTGGGAAGTCGGCCCGCAGGTTTCCCGACCCACCGAGACGGCCACCGCAACCACCGCACCAGCCACTCCAACTGCCACTTCAACGGCCACCGCGACGGCGACTGCCACTGCAACCGGAACTGCTACCGCCACTGCCACGGCGACCCCAACGCCAGCTGGGAACTTGGTGTTCGTGACAAGTTCGGGATTCTTCGGCAACCTGGGTGGAACTGCGGGGGGCGACACCGATTGCAACAACGCCGCGAGTGCCGCTGGCCTTTCCGGTACCTACAAAGCATGGCTGTCGACCACCGCGCCGGGAGACAATCCCGCCAGTTCATTCACTCAAAGCACCATACCGTACGTGCTGCGCGACAACACGCAGGTGGCCGCCAACTGGACCGCACTTGTGTCAGGGACGCTCGACCACGCAATCGACGAGGATGAGAATGGGCACGTAACGACCGCGACGTCAGTATGGACCGGCACGAATGACGACGGGACGGCCCCAACTTACCCCCAACAAATTTTCAACTGCGGAAGTTGGTCGGACCAGACTGATTTAGCCTATGTGGGCTCGCCCGCGGCTACCAACTCAACTTGGTCCCTCCAGGAGGGCATTATGTGCAACAACTTTGAGCCCCTGTACTGCTTTCAGCAATAAGGGTCCGAGGTGGAACGCCTAAGTGCGGCGAAGTTGAGTCTCTAGGGACTAAGCACCCGGAGGCCGGAGATCACAGGAAAGCTTCTCAGGTCCCGAGTCGCTACTGAAAAGTTCCGCGAAACCGCGGTCGCGGCGATCATTAGATCGCGCTCACCAGATCGCGCTCACCAACCATGCGGCCACGACGCGCCAGTTCCGCCCAGATTTCGGCATGCGCGCGAGCTGCTAGAAGATCGAACGCCAATATTGGGAAGCGCTGGATCTTGTCTTCCGCAAATTCGCGGCGATTATCTCGCCGTGCTGGCGGTACGCTGCGCAAAACCCCATGCAGCATTTCAGCAACTCAAACCGCAGAAATGAACCACTGCTCTCCAGGGTAGTCCGATACGAACTGGTCCAGATCGAAGACCCCGCGTTCCGCAGCGACCAAAAGGCTGGTGTCGATCACCGTTCCCACAGCGAAGGAGCGACCGTCGGCTGGTTACGTGTGATATCCTCCAGAATATCGAGGTAGGCTTTGTCGGGATGAGGTCCCGATTTCAGGATTTCTACCAGCTCCTGAGTTGAAACTCCCTCCTTTTGCGCGGGACGGATTTCGCACATCGGACGCCCGCTTCGCTCCACGATAAAGCTCTCGCCTTTAAACTTGACGCGATTGAGAATCTCGGAGAACTTGCGGGACGCTTCGGTCGCGCTGATGCGGGTCTTAGCTGGAATCGACGCGTTCTCTACAGCCTTGGTCGCGGTGCTACGAGTTTTGGCGGCGACAACCGAAGTTTTCCTGGCAGCCCGGCTTTTCATAAAATCAGATTATCTGAATTTATGAGTTATGCCTAACCAGCAAGTGCGGCGACATCGAGCTGTGGACCGCTCAGATTTATCACCCTGCCCTCTTCGCCGCGCTCGCGCAGCCATCGCGCCACAATCATCATCGGCTCCAGGTCGGCGCGCGCGATCGGCAGCGCCCGATAGCGATTGAAGTTATTCGCGACGAAATGCGCAACCTCCGCCGACGCTTCCGGCGAATCGAGCTGCCGCGTCATTGCGAGGCGCCCCGACAGGACCACATGCGCCGCGCGATCGTCGCCATCGCCCGTGACAATCACGAGATTGTTTTCCGTCACCACCTGGCTCAGCCGGCTCACGCGCGAGGATAGCGTCGCCAGCGACTGCAAGTCGCGATAGAGGCGGTTGGCTTCTTCGAAGCGCATCGATGAGGCGGCCTGATCGCGCGCTTTCGCCAGGCCGCCGAGGATCGAGCCGGTCCCGGCGCCGCGCAGGAACCCGACCGCGTCGCGCACCCGATCGTCATACGCGGACTCATCGATGCTGAGGTTGCAGGGGGCGCTGCAATGCCCCATCTGGCCGTAGATGCACGGCGAGAAATCAACCTCGGGTTCGAGACGGCCGGAGCAGGTGCGCAGTCCGAGCAGGCGCGAGAGTGTGCGCGCCGAATGATCGACGCCGCGTTTGCCGATGAACGGGCCGAGGAACATCACGCCCTGACGGCGAGTTATCTTTTGCGTCACCACGAGGCGCGGGAAATCGTCCATCAGATCGATGCGGATGAAAAATGCGGGCGCGACGCTTTTCAGCATCCGATTAAAGGGCGGCTTCAGCTCGCGGATGAGTTGCGCTTCGAGCAGCGCCGCATCGAGTGAGGAACGGGTCACCCGCGTCTCGATTTTCCATACATGGCTGATGAGATCGGCGGTCTTCGCCGTCACGCTGGAGTTGAAATACGACCCGACGCGATCCTTGAGGCGGCGCGCCTTGCCGACATAGAGCAAATCGCCGCGCTCATTGCGCATCAGGTAGACGCCCGGCGAGGTCGGCAGCGCCGCGATCTCTTCGGGAGAAATATGCCGCTCGATTCGGCGGCCGGCCGCACCGCGCTGATGGTCGTCGATGAGGCGGTCGAGGCGGGTGAGGCCCATCTTCGCGGCCATCTCGATGAAGATGCCGAGAATCTCGGCCGCCATCCGCGCATCGCCGAGACCGCGATGGCGACCCTCGGTGGACAAGCCGAAATGCTCGGCGAGCGCATCGAGGCGTTTGCGCTTGAGCGACGGCATGAAGCGCCGCGCCATCCGCAGGGTGCAGATGACCGGATTGTTGAGGCCGATACCGAAAATGCGGCGGAACTCGAAATCGAGGAAAGAAAAATCGAACGCCGCGTTATGCGCGACCATCACCGAGTCGCCGAGGAAGTCGCGAAACGCAGGCAGCACCTCCTCGATGCGCGGCGCTGCCTGCACCATCTCATTGCTGATCGAGGTCAGTCCGGTGATGAAATAGGGAATCGCGCGATGCGGCCGGACCAGGGTCTGAAATGATTCAACGAGGCGTCGCCCTGCCATCTTCCATGCGCCGATCTCGATGATGGTCCCCGGGCCGGCGCGGCCACCGGTGGTTTCGAGATCGACGACGGTGAAGCTGGCCTCTTCGAGCGGCACGCGCAGCCCGAAGCTTTTGCGCAATGACCACAGCGCCGTATCGCTATCGAAAATGAAATTGGGATCCTCGCGCAGGAGGGTGCGGACGAGGCGCGCACCCAACTCAGGGTCGGATCCGGCGCCGCTGAGCAGCAGGCCGATGATCTCACTCGCGTCGGCGCCGGCCGGGCGCGATTCGAGGAAGGCGTAGACCTTTTCCTTGGCCGTCGCGCGATACGCCGGCGGAGCTTTCCCCGCAGCCGCGGTAATTTGAGCATCCAATCCAGCAGCCACCGCCTCAACTTCCTCCAAGGATGAGGTTCTAGCAGGGCGAAGGTTCGGTGAAAATAGCTCCGTGGCAATTCGGCCGCATTTGCGCGAGACCTCGGTGCGCTTGATGGCGGAGCCCGAACCTTGCAAATCTATGCCGTGTCAATTCAAACGAAGGAGCAGTTGCCCCGGAGCATGCGATTGAACGAACACAGCCAAACCAATGAGCGGCCGTTGGGGGAGTTTTCCCCGGATATAATCTCTCGCCTTCAGTCAAACCACCTCGAATGGCAGCGTCTGACGGGCGGTCCGCGATTCGATTACCCGATCGACTATTCGGTGGCGATCGTCCGCGCCGACTCAGCGGCCGGCCTGATCGAGTTCCTGGCGAAGTGGGCGCCCAATGCCTACTGCCACTACCATCGGCATCTCGGCCGAACCGCGTCCTGGGTCATCCAGGGAGAGCACCATCTAGTCGAAGTCACCGAGACGCAGACCATCCACAAGATTCGCCGCCCCGGCTTTCAGGGACAAAGTCCCGCGGGCGAGATCCATATGGAACACAGTGGCGAGGAAGGCTCAACCGTGCTCTTCCTCTGCGAGGCGCGTGACGGAAAGGTATTCGATATCGTCGCCAACGATGGCAAGGTGCTCGCCAGCCCGACTATCGAGGATTTCGCCTCCGGACGTCTGGCTCGATAAATTTCTCACCGATCGGATCATCAGCGCTGTTCGCTATACGGAGTGCGGTGAAACGGCTGGACGACCCTGAACCGTATCGGCTAAGTAGCGGAGAGCTACTACGAACTCGCGGGAGGTGATCTATGGGCGCCGCAGAAAATAAGGAAGTTGTACGCAAATTGCGCGAAGCGAAGGGAATCGACGCGATGTTCGCGCTGATGGCCGACGATGTTCGCTGGACCATCATGGGAACCACGAAATATTCCCATTCGATGAACGGCAAGCAGGAAATTCTAGACAAACTGCTCAAGCCGATAACTGCCGAGCTCGAGAGCATGGGTACTTCGATCGACGACAACATCATCGCAGAAGGCGACTTCGTGGTTTTGCAACAGCACGCGACCGGCCGCACAACCAAAACTGGCAAGCCGTATAACAACCAGTATTGCCTCGTTTACAAAATCATCGACGGCAAAATCAAGGAAATTACCGAATATCTCGACACCGAATTGGTCACCTCGGCATTCGGCCGCTAGGCTCACCATCGATGGACGGTCTGCTGGTGCGCGTTGGTATGCAGCCGCGCGGATTCTGGCGCACCTCGCCCAAGCAGGATCCCTCGCTCGGGTTTCGAAGCATGTTGCCGATCACGGCAGTTCCCGATCTGCAATCATCAAAACGAAGCTAGGACAAAGCGTCGTGGTCAGTTTCCGCGTTAGAAGATTACTCGCCGTGAGGACATTCCAATGGGCAAGAAGACCTGGATCGAAGTCGCACTGAATGGCGCGTGGACGCGGCGCCTGCAGCCGCGCATTCCGGTGACGGCAGAAGAAATCGTCCGCGAAGGCGTCGCATGTGTAAAAGCCGGTGCTGCGATCGTGCATGCTCACACCCTCGACCCGGATAGTGGAAGACAGAACAACGACGTCGAGAATTGCGTTGCGTTTCTGTCGGGCATCAGATCCCAAGTCGATGCGATCGTTTATCCCACCGCAGTGCCGCCGCCGAATCGAACCGACTGGAAAGAACGCTACGCCACGGTGGTGGAGGTGTGCCGGCGCGGTATCGCAGAATGGGGCTTCATCGATCCGGGCTCGGTGAATCTTTGGCAAGCCGGGACCGGGGCGTCCGACTTCAACAATGACCGCGGAATCTACGCAAATTCACCGGGCTTTGTTGAATACCAGATGCAGCAGGCCGAGCAACATCAGTTTCACCCCGCGTATGCCTGTTATGAGCCGGGGTTCGTGAGGCATGGCGCGATGCTTCATCGGCAGCATCCGCGAACGCCCGCTCCGATTTATCGGTTCATGTTGACGTCGGCTTTTACCTTCAGCTTCCCGCCTGAGCGATGGGCATTGGAGGCCTATGTGAAATTGCTGGAGAGCGTCTCGCCAGGTGCGCCGTGGATTGTTGCGGGTTTGGGGGTCGATGTGCTGCCGCTGATTCCGGCGGCGGTGGCGATGGGTGGACACGTCCGGGTCGGCCTCGAAGACGCGCCGCACCAATCCAGCAAATCGAATCTGGAGTTGGTTGAAGCCGCGGTGAACGCAATCCAGAAGGCGGGCGGTGAGCCGGCGAATGCCGCGGATGTGAGAGCGGCGCTCAAAGCCTGAGGGCTTCCATCCTCCTCACTTTCGAGATTTTGATTGCAACTTTGTCCCCTCAGAGCGATAACCTCGGGGCCACGACGCAAGCAGGAGACGAGACATGGAGAAAGCCGCGCAGACCGCCGAGCGTGCATTGGATTTCGATCCTGAATCGCTGCGCCAAAAGTACCGCGAGGAGCGCGACAAGCGTCTCCGTACTGACGGCAACCACCAGTATATCGACACCGCGGGAAAGTTCGCGCGCTTCGCTGAAAGCGATCCCTATGCGAAGCCGGGGCTCAGCCGCGCGCCTCTGACCGATGAAGTCGAGGTCGCAATCATTGGTGGCGGCTTCTGCGGCCTGCTGGCGGGCGCGCGTCTGCATGAAGCGGGCATCAAAGATGTTCGCATCATCGAAGCTGGTGGGGATTTCGGCGGTACCTGGTACTGGAATCGATATCCTGGCTGCCAGTGTGACGTCGAATCCTACATATATCTCCCGCTGCTCGAAGAGCTGGGCTACATGCCGAAGGAGAAGTATGCCTATGCCAAGGAGATATTCGAACATTCTCAACGCATCGGAAAAGCGTATGGCCTTTACGAGAACACTTGCTTCCAGACGCGGGTGACCGAGTTGCGATGGGACGAACCGATCAAGCGATGGATCATTCGTACCAACCGCAACGATGAGATGAAGGCGCGATTCGTGATCAATGCGGTAGGCGGAGTCAGCAAGGCCAAGCTGCCCGGCGTCCCGGGCATCGATACTTTCGAAGGCCATAGCTTTCACACCACCAGATGGGACTACGAATATACCGGCGGTGACACCACCGGTAATCTGCACAAGTTAGGCGACAAACGCGTGGCAATCATCGGTACCGGTGCGACCGCGATCCAATGCGTTCCTTATGTCGGCAAGTACGCCAGGCACACTTATGTTTTTCAGCGAACTCCTTCATCGGTAGATCTGCGCCGCAACAAACCTACCGATCCCGCATGGGCGGCGACGCTGAAGCCGGGGTGGCAGCGGCATCGTGCCGAGAACTTCGCTGAAATCCTTTCCGGCCGTCCCGTCAAAGAAGACCTCGTTGATGACGGCTGGACCGACATCTTTCGCAACAACATTGCGTCTGGGTTCGTGCTCAGTTCCGAGCGGGCACAGGCGGCGCCCGAGGAGCTCGCGCTGCGGGCGGAGTTGGCGGACTTTCAGAAAATGAACACCATTCGTGCGCGGGTGGACGAGGTCGTCGAAAACAAGGACGCCGCAGAGGCGCTCAAGCCCTGGTATCGGGTATTCTGCAAGCGGCCGACCTTCAACGACGAATACCTTCCCACCTTCAATCGCCCCAACGTGACGCTGGTTGATGTCAGCGCGACCAAAGGGATAGACCGCATCACCAGGAAAGGCGTCGTGGCCAACGGCGTCGAGTACGAGGTCGATTGCATCATCTACTCAACTGGTTTCGACATTGGTGGCTTCATTCGCAGCGGGCGCTTCCCGATCTTCGGGCGCGAGGGAAAGTCCCTGTCGGATTACTTTGCGAACGGCCTGCGTACCCTCCACGGTCACTCAACCAGCGGCTTTCCGAACTGGTTCTTTATAGGTGTCGGGCAGAATGCACTGTCGGCTAACATGACATCGATGTTTGACGACCAAGCGCGCCACCTTTCTTACATCATTAAAGAGGCGCAAAATCGCGGCGCCACAGTTGTAGAAGCGACGTCGGAGGCCGAACAGGCGTGGGTAGATACGATTCGAAGTTTCGCGGCGAGCAGCAAGGATTTTCTGAATGCCTGCACCCCCGGCTACTACAACAACGAAGGCGATACCTCATCTGGTGGATTGCTCGACCAGGTCTATACGCCCGGCATCAACCAGTTCAATGCGATGCTGGCCGAGTGGCGAGATAAAGGCGACCTCGAAGGGCTGCGGTTGCTCAAGTACAAGGGTCTTACGCCGAAGTCCGCTCGATCTCGCTAATTGGCTTGGCGCTGTAAATGAATGGGCGACGCACGCGCGTCGCCTTTCTTATTCTAATCCCTACGTCGAAGACTTCATTCTACGATGAGACCTTCCAGGTCGCCCTTTTCGCGCCATCGCTTAAGCATCTCATAGAATCGCACCGCGCCTTCTGGATACTGACTATCGAGGAAGCCCTGTTGCGCGTTTTGTCCCTTCGCCGTTGTAGTAACCCGGCGTACAGGTGTTCTGATATTCGGTGATCATGCTCGGTGCCGTAACCAGCTTGACCCATTCCGCCTCGGCTTCCCCGCTGGGTTCCACCGACGTTCCCTCGCGAGCTCTTATTTCGCTGATGAGGTGAGCGATATGAGTCGCCTGCCCATCCAGCATATAAGTGAAGTTCGGTGCCAGTCCGGTCTGAGTGAGCCCCATATGAAACAGGTTCGGGAACCCATGACTTAGAAAGCCATGATGCGTTCTCATTCCCTTCGACCAGTAGTCGGACAGTTTTTGTCCGCTGCGGCCATAGACCTCGAACTCGGCGCGACGCGTATAAGCGGTCCCGACTTCAAAGCCGGTCGCGAAAATCAGGCAGTCGACTTCGTAAGTTACGCCATTTACCACCACAGCATTCTCGGTAACGCGCTCGACGCCTTTACCCTTGGTGTCGACCAGCTTCACGTTGGGCCGATTGAAGGTAGGCAGATATTCGTCATTGAAGGTGGGGCGCTTGCACCATTGACCATACCAGGGCTTGAGCGCCTCGGCGGTCTCGGTGTCGCGCGACGATTGAGGAAACACGACTGCGTATCTCGTTCATCTTCTGGTAGTCGGCGATCTCCGACAGCAGCGCCATTTGTTCGCCCGAAAGGTCAGAGTTTTTTCCGGACATCAGCTTTGCAAGGTTCTTGAACAGGCTCGTCCACTTGTCGCCAACCAGATCTTCTTCGATAGGAATCCCCGACAAGATCGAGCAGAAGTTATGATTCCGATGAGCCTGCCATCCGGGAGTGAGCGTTCTCACCCACTCCGGATCGGTCGGCTTATTTCCACGTTCGTCAACTGACGATGGCGTGCGTTGAAAGACAAAGAGTTGCTTCGCATACCGGCCGAGATGCGGCACGCTTTGAATCGCGGTCGCGCCGGTTCCGATGATGCCCACTCGTTTATCGCGCAGCTTGTCCAAGCCGCCGGTGGTATCGCCGCCGGTGTAGTCGTAATCCCAGCGGCTGGTATGAAAGGTGTGGCCCTTGAATTTCTCGATTCCGGGAATCGCGGGCAGCTTGGGCCGGTTCAGGGGACCGCTCGACATGATGACGAAGCGGGCCTCGAAGATGTCGCCGCGATCAGTACGGATCGTCCACCGCCTGTTTTCCTCTTCCCAGCGCGCATCTTTCACCTGGGTCTGGAAGCATGCGCGATCGTACAAATTGAAGTGCCGCCCAATCCGCTGGGCATGCGCGAAGATTTCGGGTGCGAAGGAGTACTTTTCCTTAGGTATGTAACCGGTTTCCTCCAGCAACGGCAGATACACGTATGATTCGATATCGCATTGCGCGCCCGGATAGCGGTTCCAATACCAGGTCCCGCCAAAGTCACCAGCCTTCTCGATGATTCGGAAGTTGGTGATGCCCACCTTCTGCAGTCGCGCAGCCGCCAGGAGACCGCCGAAGCCGCCACCTACGATCACCGCATCGAGCCGTTCCTGCAGCGCCGGGCGCGTGAAACCCCGCTCGACGTAGGGATCGGTGTTGTAGTGCTCCAACGCGCCAGCGATCTCCCGGTACTGATCGTTCCCATCCTGGCGCAGGCGCTTCGCGCGTTCCTGCGGCGTACTTGTGTCGCAGTGCGACCGGGTCAAAACCCAATTCTTCCGGAGTCGGAATCCGCGTTCGTTTGTGATTCGGTAGTAACTTCGCTCATTGAAAGTGCCTCTAAGTAGTCTGGTTCTGTTCACATTTGTGGTGATCTTCGCTCCAGCTGACGATCTATCCCTTTGGCAAAGGCGAAAAGTGCGCGCTCACAATTTTCCATTGCCCCGCTTCCTTGGCGAAAACCAGGGTCGTACGGCCATGGAGTGTCATCGGCTTCCCGTCTTTGGTTACGCCCATGAACGTATCGTATGCGTTCGCGACCGCGGCGCCTTCGTTAATCATCCGGCAGGAGACTTGACGAAAACCGAAGCTGGCGCTGCCCAAACCGGAAAATGCCGGGAACCAGGAAGTCGACGAATTGTTTCTTGTTATCGAAGCGATAGGGAACGTGATCGAAGACCTCCAGATTTTCAGACAGAAGATTGGCTACGGCTTTAATGTCCATCCTGTTGAAGGCGGAGCCGAGTTCGTTAACCGCTGCTTCTATTTCTTTGACGCTCATCGCAACGCTCCTTTCGCGTATTCCTCAAATCGTTACCACTCTGTCGTCAAAGATTTCAAACCGATTCAATTCCCAGTCGGCGTTATCCCGAAGCGCGGATCGATAGTCGCTCACTTCGAGATGGGCCACGCATTTTTAGGAATCGGCGCTGGCGGCGGCCACGCCGAAGCGGTAGTCAGGACATCATGAAGAGCGCTTTGATTGTCGGTGGCACCGGTCCCAGCGGACCGTTTCTCGCAAACGGTTTGCGCGAGCGCGGATACCAGGTAGCGATTCTGCATCGCGGCACCCATGAAATTCCGGAGATCGGTCCCGAGATCGAGCACATTCATGCCGACCCGCATTTTCGCGAGACGCTCGATCCTGTCATTGCGGGACGCGAATTCGACGTCGTGATCGCAACCTATGGGCGCATCCGCATCGTGGCCGAAGCGTTCGCAGGCAAGACCGGGCAATTCATCGGAATCGGCGGCGTCCCGGCTTACCGCGGTTATTTTGTTCCCTCTGCTAACTTTCCGACCGGTCTGCCGATTCCAGTTCCCGAAACTGCCCCGACCGTGCAGAGCGAAGCGGAGCACCGCTTTTCATTTCTGATTGCGAGCACCGAGCAGGCCATCCTGGCGGCTCATCCACGCGCAACCGTGTATCGTTATCCGTATGTGTATGGGCCGTATCAATTGGTCCCGCGCGAATGGTGTGTGATTCGGCGTGTGCTCGATCGGCGTCCGTTTATGATTCTGGCTGACGGCGGCATGACGCTAATGACTCACGGATATGCGGGCAACCTGGCGCATGGCGTGCTGCTGGCGGTCGACCATCCGGAGGCGGCCGCCGGTCAAATCTACAATTGCGGCGACGGTCGCCAGTTCTCGGTGCGCCAGCTCGTCCAGATTATTGCCGATGAGATGAATCACGAATTGGAGATCGTCAGCCTGCCCGCTGAGGTCGCCTATCCCGCCCGCGGCGTCAGTCTTGAGATCACCCCGCATCACAAGCTTCTCGACCTGCACAAGATCAAAGTGCAACTGGGATATAGCGATCCTCTTCCACCCGAAGAAGCGCTGCGCCGCACGGTGCGATGGTACGTCGAACATCAGCCGGAGCGCGGTGGCGACCTTGAACAGCGGCTGCAGGATCCCTTCGACTACGACAGCGAGGATCAGCTTGCCGCGATCTATCGCGAGGCGGCAGAACGCGCGCGCGCATTCCGTCGCGAGGTGAAACCCACCCCGCATCCCTACCCTCATCCAAAAGCGCCCAATCTCGTTCGCGATCATCGCAATCGCTAACTGAGGATTTTCGCTTGTGAAATCGGTGCTGGTTTCGCTATATGCGGACTTGCAGGGGCATATTAGAGGTTCTGATCCGGACGATATGACCAATCTAATCTCATGAAGCAGGTGACCTTCGAAGACAACAACTGCACTGGCGCAACCCCGGGGCGCTTACCTCGCCACGGCGGCTGATCTCTCACAAATTCTTTCGGCTTGAAGTCATCGGAAGAGGAAGAAACTTGTTTCCTCTCCCGTCAGTACCGATCGAGGCGCGGCGAGGTTGGTGCGTCGCGAACAACGATAGTGAAATTCCCAGCGGACGGGCCTCGCGAAAACCAGTTCGCCCAAAGCGATAACGGGGAAGACGGAAATGTCTCAAGGTAATTCCTTGCTAAGTCCATACCGGGTTCTGGATCTCACCACTGAGCGGGGGCTGCTCTGCGGCCAGATGCTCGGCGATTTGGGAGCCGATGTAATCAAGATCGAGCCGCCTGGCGGTTCACCGGCGCGGCGGCTGGCACCTTTTTTTGAAGATAAGCCGGATCCCGAGCGCTCGCTCTACTGGTGGGCCTACAATCGTAACAAACGAAGCATAACCCTCAACCTGGAGACCGATGAAGGTAGGGAACTATTCTGCCGACTCGCGTCGGGGGCGCGGTTTCTGATCGAGTCGTACAATCCCGGCTATCTCCTCGAGCGTCGCCTCGGCTACGAGGACCTGGCGGAAGGTAACCCTGAGTTGATCTATGTCTCGATAACCGCGTTCGGGCAAAACGGTCCGAAGGCCTCATACGCCGACAGCGACCTGGTAATCCTTGCCGCCGGTGGCCCCTTGATGCTCTATGGCGATGAGGATCGGCCTCCGGTTCGGCTCAGCGTGCCACAAGCTTACCTTCACGCATGCGGCGACGCTGCGGCCGGCGCCATGGTGGCAAATCATGAGTGCAACCGCTCCGGAAGGGGACAGCACGTCGATGTCGCAGCGCAACAGGCGGTGACGTTAGTGACTCAGGCGAACAATCTCGCCTACCGGCTGGAAGCTGACGAAGCTCGCCGAATGGCAGGCGGTGTGAGAGTGGGGACATTACGTGTTCCTCTGGTTTGGCGCGCGAAGGACGGCTATGTGACTCTCGGCTTCCTGTTCGGGCGGCAGCTAGGGAATCTCTGCACAAGTGTTCCTTTCCGTGTATAAACAATTAGTTGGATGGGGACGTTGTGGAGGTGCGGAGATGGGCAATCAGCGGACGTTCGCCTCGATGGCGTGGAATGGGAAGGGCAAGGTTACCCGGCGCGAGCGGTTCCTGGCCGAGATGGATGCGGTGATTCCGTGGCCGCGATTGCTCAAACTGATCGAACCGCACTATCCAAAGGCAGGCAACGGTCGCCAGCCACTGGGACTGGAGAAGATGCTGCGGATCTACTTCCTGCAGCAGTGGTTCAACCTGTCGGACCCGCAGGCCGAAGACGCGATCTACGACAGCGAGTCGATGCGGCGCTTTGCCCGGGTCGAGCTGGGCGAGGAGGTGGTGCCGGACGAGAGCACGATTCTGCGCTTTCGCCACCTACTGGAGCACCATGGGTTAACTCAAGCGATCTTCGATTCGATCAGCGGGCTGTTGGAAGAACGTTAACTGTTGCTGCGGTCGGGAACCATCGTGGACGCGACCATCATCGCGGCGCCGAGTTCGACCAAGAACGCCAGTGCGACCCGTGACCCCGAGATGAAGCAGACCCGCAAGGGCAAGAACTGGTACTTCGGAATGAAGCTGCACGTCGGAACCGACCCGCGCGGAATCGTCCATACGGTGCGAGCGACCCACGCCGGAGTAGCCGACATCACCCAGCTGCCGGAGCTGCTGCATGGGCAGGAGCGGGAGTTGTTCGGGGATCAAGCGTACTGGAAGGAAGACGATCGAGCGTTTCTCGAAGGCTGGGGGGTGAGTTATCGGATCAACCGGCGCCCAACCTCGCAGCGGCCGTTGAGCGAGCGCTGGCGGCTGATCAATCGGGCGCGCTCGCGGACCCGGGCGCGCGGCGAACACGCCTTTCGGGTGGTCAAGCAACTGTGGGGCTTCGCCAAAGTAAGATACCGCGGTCTGGCCAAGAACCTGGCGCGCGCGCAGACCATGTTTGCGCTGGCCAACCTCTACCAGGTCCGCAG
This sequence comes from uncultured delta proteobacterium, assembly GCA_963761255.1. Lineage (GTDB taxonomy): Bacteria > Desulfobacterota > Binatia > Binatales > Binataceae > DATGKG01. Next base: position 129,712 of record CAVXGH010000002.1, on the reverse strand, counting down.
ACAACTGCTCCCGGCAGGAGCGAGTTCCGTGTTGTGACCCAAATCGAGAGGACCGCGAACGCCTGCGACCACTTGCGAGCAACCAAGAACGCGTCGCGCTGTTGCCTTTTCGCCTGATGGTCTCCCGATTGTCGTCACCTTGATGTCCAAAAGTCGTTGCCAAACAACCTATGCAGAGCTTCCCTAGGAGTGTTCAGTCAGAGGCTTATGAACTATCTGCATGAGTTGGGCCTATGCGATAAGGCTACTCGCGACAAGGACTGGATCGGGTACGGCGCATTGCTAGCGAGCGGCGAAGAGCCAATCAAGGAGTACGAGCGGGTGCTTTCTCTGATTTCAGATTTCCTCGCAAACCGGGCCAAGGCGGATCTTTTCAAGATCTCGCTCGAACGAGGATTCCTGATCGCGCCGATCGCGACAGTCGATGAAGTTCTCGCGAACCCGCAACTCAAGTCACGGGAATACTGGCAGTTACTCGAGCATCCGGAGCTAGGACGCTCATTTCCATACCCCGGCCCGTTCGCGAGGTTCAGTGCAACGCCGATAGGTTACCGTCGCCGCCCGCCCCTAATCGGAGAACACAATCAAGAGGTCTATTGCGGCGAAATGGGGTTGTCGGCAGAGAAAGTTCAGGACCTTAAGCTACGAGGAATCATCTGATGTTGCCGCTTGATGATGTCAAAGTTGTGGACTTCATGTGGGCGCTGGCGGGTCCCGGAACTACCAGGACCCTCGCCGATTATGGCGCGACCGTGGTCCGAATCGAATCAGCCACCAAAATCGATGGGGCTCGCACGGTAGGCCCCTTCCAAAAAAATAAGCCCTCGAACGATGGTTCCGGCCTGTTCGGAACTTACAATGCGGGGAAACTCGGCCTCTCGCTCGATCTTTCGAAAGCTCAGGCTCGAGATGTGGTCCTCGACCTGGTGCGATGGGCTGACGTGGTATGTGAGTCTTTTTCGCCGAAGGCGATGCGGGCCTGGAACCTTGACTACGAGTCGTTACGGCTGATCAAACCCGACCTCATCATGTTGAGTTCGTGTCTGATGGGCCAGACCGGGCCGCTCTCGAGTTTCGTCGGGTTCGGCAATATGGCTGCGGCGGTCTCTGGGTTCTACAACCTTTGCGGTTGGCCCGACCGCGCACCCTCGGGACCGTTTGGTGCTTATACTGACTATGTGGCACCGCGCTTTGGTGCGGTATCGGTGCTCGCGGCGCTTGACTACCGCAAGCGCACCGGCAAAGGCCAATACATCGATCAGTCTCAGGCCGAATCGGCTCTTCACTTTCTCTCGCCCGCGCTACTGGATTGCGCCGCCAACGGCCGCGTGGCTCAGGGGCTCGGGAACGACGATCCGAATTACGCACCCCACGGAGTCTATCCCACGCTCGGCGAAAATGGCTGGGTGGCTATCACCTGTCTAACCGAGGAACACTGGCTCGCGCTCTGCGATGTCATGAGACGGGGCGAGCTGGCGAAGCACGAGAGCTTTGCGACTTTGTCTGATCGTCTCAAAAGCCGCGCGACCCTGGACCAGATCATCGGGTCATGGACGATAGGTTTACCCGCAAAGGACGTGGAAGTTCTACTCCAAGGCAGGGGGATTCCGGCTGCTGCGGTGAAGGACAGCAAGGAAGTTTGTCTCGACGAGCAATTGGCCAGTCGCGGCTATCTTGTCGAGATCGAACACCCCGCGTCCGGTCGTATGGTAGTCGAAAGTTCGAGGTTTATTCTTTCGCGCACCCCGGCCATGCCTCCAAGCCCGGCCCCAACCATCGCCGGCGACAATCAGCACGTACTTAAGGAAATTTTGGGCTACGATGAAAGACGCATCTCCGAACTTGCGAGAGCAGGTGCCCTTCAATAGCTGGCATCCCAATCTCATACATCGTTCTGGGTGGCCGACGACCAGGTATCAACGTCATTTAATACCCTGATCGACAGACGCAGCGGATTTTCCTTGCTGCTTATCGAGACAGTTTCACTGCCCGGTGTTTCCTTCGGCGCCGGAGATTCATGCCGATCGGTTCAAAAGAATTAGTCTTTTTACTTGGCACGACTAATGCGGGATATGCGACCAAGTCAGACGTGAGCGATACCATTCGAGATTGGTCCACTGTGCTGGGAGACGACCGAGAGAACCGATGAACACGCAAATCAAAGATACCAAGCCCGTTCAACTTGCGCCGATGCCGGCGAAGCGCACAGCCGGTAACACCGAGCATTTCGATGTTCTTATCGTCGGAGCCGGAATTTCCGGGGTAGGCGGTGCCTATCACCTCTCCAAGCAGTGTCCCGGCACGAGCTTCGTGGTCCTTGAGACTCAGGAAAGCTTTGGCGGCACCTGGCTAACTCATCGCTATCCGGGCATCCGGTCCGATAGCGACCTCTATACCTTCGGCTATCGTTTCAAGCCGTGGGTCGGAGCGCCGATCGCATCCGCAGCCGAGATTCTCTCCTATATGGGCGAAGTCATCGAAGAGAACGACCTTGGCCGCCATATCCGCTATCGTCATAAGATCAATTCGGCGCGATGGTCGAGCAGTGACAACCTCTGGGAGATCGACGCGGTTCAGACCGACACCGGGAAAGCAGTCCGCTTCACCGCAAATTTCCTCTGGATGTGCCAGGGATACTATCGACATTCCCAGGGTTACACTCCGGAATGGCCCGGGATGGGCGAGTTCAAGGGCCGCATCGTTCACCCGCAGACCTGGCCGGAAGATCTTGACTACAAGGACAAGAACGTCATCGTCATCGGCTCCGGTGCCACTACAGCGACGATCGTCCCGGCGATGGCCGCTGACACCCGTCACATCACCGTGCTGCAGCGTTCGCCGACCTACTTCATTCCAGCGCGCAACGAGAACGAACTCGCTAACACATTGCGAGAGTTAGAGATCGATGAATCGTGGATCCATGAAATCGTGCGCCGCAAGATCCTGCATGATCAAGCGGTCTTCACCCGCCGTGCATTCGAGGAACCCGAGGCCGTAAAGCAGGAGTTGCTCGCGGGCGTTCGCGCCTATCTCGGACCCGACTACGACATCGATAAGGACTTCACGCCGAGCTACCGGCCATGGCGGCAACGGATCGCTTTCGTGCCGGATGGCGACCTGTTCAAAGGGATCGCCGCCGGAAAGGCATCCGTCGTCACCGACGAAATCGAGCGCTTCACGAAGTCAGGAATTCTGCTGAAGTCGGGCAAGCTGCTGGAGGCCGACATCATCATTACCGCGACCGGCTTCAACCTCAATGTACTTGGGGACATCGAGTTTGTGATCGATGGCAAGCCGCTCAACTTCTCGGACACGGTCACCTATCGGGGCATGATGTTCACCGGCGTGCCCAATCTGGTTTGGGTGTTTGGATACTTCCGGGCGAGCTGGACGCTGCGGGTCGATCTGATTGGCGACTTCGTGTGCCGCTTGCTCAATCACATGAAGCTGATTGGCGCGAAGAAAGTCACGCCGGCGCTCAGGGCCGAGGACAAAGACATGCCCTTGTTGCCCTGGATTGACCCCGAGAACTTCAATCCTGGATATCTCATGCGCGCCATGCACCTGCTTCCGAAACGCGGCGACAAGCCGGAATGGCAACACACCCAGGACTACTGGCGCGAAAAGGACATTCTGCCCGCCATCGACTTCGATGACCCGGTCTTCGTTTACGAGGGATTTGAAGAGGTTCGGCAGGCGCGACTCTGACACCATCGAGACCTATACATTACGTCTTGACCGCATGGGCTTGGGAGTCTGGATGAGTCCCAAGGTTAAGCTTTGAAGTGCGCAGGGAAGCAGAGTCACATCTGCCGACGACGCTTAACTATCCCGTAAAGAATCAAGTAGTAACCACATCCGACTGCCAGGATTATCCCGGTCGTAGTAAAGCCCAGTACTATCCTTGAGCTTTCGAACGCATAGATAGCGAAGCCCAAGGCGGGCAAAACCATCGCCATTGCCAGAAAGACAGAAGAGCTGATAGCGGTGCGCGCGGTCATTTTCGGAAACGGTTTCTGTGCGGCCTGTTCCGCCGCGATTCTTTCAAAATCCGTCTCCATTGGTTCTTCGGCCGCGGTTATGGACCCGTTGTCGATGCCACCTTTCATTGAAGCATCCTCGCATCTTTTCTAAATCGCGAACTTCTCCGCATCTCGGCGTTTCAATTCGATCCCCATTCCTAAACGCGATGAATCAGGCCGCAGACATCCGTTAATGGGGAGCAGCACGCCGTCGAAGATCATCTTTTCGATGCGCACATGGTCGTGAAAGTATTCGATGTGTTCTAAGGCCGGGCTGCAGCACGCCGGATGCGCATGGATTGACGGCGCGCAATGCGCCGAGAGCCGCAGCGATCGCGCCTGACAAAGTGCCGCGACCTGCATGAAGCCGGTAATCCCGGCGCATCGCGTTGCGTCGGCCTGGAGCACATCGACCGCCCCCGCCTCGAGCATGCGACGAAAATACAGCAAATCGAAGCCATACTCGCCGGCCGCAATGTCCATCCCAACGGGAGCGCGGTCGCGGACGAGACGCAGTCCCTCCAGATCATCGGATGAAACCGGCTCTTCGAACCATGTCACCCCGAGGTCCGCGAACTCCGCTGCCATCGCGAGCGATTGCTTGCGGGAATACGCGCCGTTGGCGTCGACGAAGAGTTGCGTACCAGGTCCGATAGCTTCCCGCGCAGTGCGCACGCGAGCGACATCATGTTGCGGATCTCGCCCAACCTTCATCTTTACCCTTGCGATTCCCTGCGATGCCCACCCGCCAAGCTGCTCCTGCAACTCCTTGTCAGTGTATGAAGTGAAACCTCCGCTCCCATAAATGGGGACCGCGTCACGCGCCGGCCCGAGTAGGCTGGCCAACGAAACTCCCAGGAGCCGTGCCTTGAGATCCCATAGCGCCGAGTTCGACCGCCGCGATCGCCATCGATGAGATGCCGGGCCGCCCTAAATTACGAATCGCTTGCACCATGCGACCCCAGTGCGCCGCGACAGCTATCGAATCACCGCCCTCGATCAGCTTCGCCAGGACGTCACGGATCAATACCCCGGCGGCGCGGCTCGAATAGGTATAGCCAACACCGCAATGCGTTCCGGCGCGGACTTCGACGATTACGATGGTGGTTTTGTCCCATTTCAGGGTCCCATCCGATTCCGGCCGATCGGTTGGTATCTCATAGACACCGATTTCGAGCGCATCGATACGCGGCGCGGATGAAAGACCCATTTCATCGCTCCTCGAGGCGCCGCCGCTTGTAAAATCGGCGAGCTGCCATCGCACCAAGCCCCAGCGCCCCCAGCAACAATCCGCGATGCGTATTCGCCCATAGCTGAATGCTCTGTGCATGCGCACGATCATCAAAGATGCCATGCGCGTCGTGATGGTTAGGCAGCGGTTCAAAGAGGTTATCGGGACGGTCGCGATCGACCGGCTCATCGGTTTCCTGCGAGCCAAAGTTCCATGCGAGGTAGCGATCGAGGAGACCGGGCGCAATCTTATTGCCGATGATCGCTAAGACGGTGGGCGTGCCGACATAGACCTCGCGACGCCGATGATTCGCAGCCCACACGATTGCCTCCGCGGCGACCTCGGGTTCGAAGATCGGAGGTACCGGCTGCGGATGTCTTGGCAGGCGGGTTCGGCACCAACTGAACTGCGGTGTGTTAAGCGCCGGCATCTGCACCATCGTGAGATGAACTTTGCTCCTTTGATGAAGCAGTTCGGTCCGCAGCGTGTCGGTAAATCCCGCAATCGCATGCTTAGCTCCACAGTAAGGCGCTTGAAGCGGGATCGATCGATAAGCCAGTGCGGAACCTACCTGCACGATGGTGCCGCGATCGCGTGGCAGCATGCTTTTGAGCGCCGCCATCGTGCCATAAACGAAGCCCAGGTAAGTGACCTCGGTTGCGCGTTTGTATTCCTCCGGCGTGATTTCGGTGAAGGGGGCGAAAATGGTCGTCATCGCGTTGTTGACCCACACGTCGATAGGCCCGAATTTGCTCTCCACCGCGTCCGCCGCATCCTGTACCTGCTTCGCATCCGCCACGTCGGTCGAAATGGCGAGGGCCTCACCACCGGCGGTTTCCACTTCCCGTTGTGTGGCTTCAAGGCCTTCCTTTCCACGCGCAAGCAAACCCAGGCAAACATTGGGGCCCGCGAATGCACGCACGGTGGCTCGGCCCACGCCCGCGGTTGCTCCGGTAACGACGATTACTTTCCGGTGATCAATATTTTCCATAAAGGTTCGAGTGATTTTCACGCTCCGCGCAGAATCGTTTCGTAAACGGATAGATGCTATGCGCCGCGGACCTTGGTCCTGCTTTTAACGGCGCGGCGAATAATGCGACCAAAAACAAAGTCTATTGTTTGTGACGACAGTGACTGGTCTGAAATTCGCTCGTCGCATCGGCTGCAAGGCCGAGTTTTGATTTGCTGCTCTAAACCTGTTTCGCCTGAGGGAGTAGTGCCGTGTCTGAAACAGTCGCAGATCTTTTAGTCGACCGCCTGATCCAATGGGGTGTGGACACGATCTTTGGATTCCCGGGTGACGGCGTGAACGGGATGTTCGAAGCGCTTCGCACCCGCCAGGACAAGATTCGCTTTATCCAGGTACGCCACGAAGAAGCCGCGGCCTTTGCCGCGTGCGGCTATGCGAAATTCAGCGGACGCCTCGGGGTTTGTATCGCCACTTCCGGACCCGGGGGCATCCATCTTCTCAACGGGCTCTACGACGCGAAATGCGATGGCCAACCAGTGCTCGCGATCACCGGCCATACTTTTCACGACCTGATCGGAACCCATTACCAGCAGGATGTCGATCTCGACAAATTGTACGTCGATGTTGCCGCGTACAATCAGCGCGTCATGGGACCCGCACACGCGGTCAATGTTCTCGACGAAGCGATCAAGACCTCGTTGTCGCGCCGCACGGTCTCACACATCACGATTCCCAAAGATATCCAGGAGTGGACCGCAAAGAAGGAACGGCGCTCGTCGGCGAATATCTCCCAGCATAGTGGCGACGTCTTCGCCGATACACGTCCGTTGCCGCCTGAGGGGTTGCTGCGCGCCGCCGCAGACATCATCAATCAAGGCGCCAGGACTGCGATTCTGGCCGGGGCCGGATGCCTCGGCGCGCGCGAAGAGCTGCTGGAAGTGGCGGAGCTGGCCGCGGCGCCGATCGTCAAAGCGCTGCTCGGGAAAGCCGCCGTGCCCGACCGTCACCCCCTGACTACCGGTGGATTGGGACTGCTGGGCACCGCGCCTTCGCAGGACGCCATGCACGAATGCGATACGCTGCTAATCGCGGGCAGCGGATTTCCCTACCTCGAGTTTTATCCGAAACCTGGCCACGCCAGGACCGTGCAAATCGATCTCGACCCTTCGCGGATCGGATTGCGCCATCCGGTTGACGTTGGCCTGGCCGGTGACTGCCGCGCGATTCTGAAAAATCTGATTCCGCTGTTGAAGCGCAAATCCGATCGGAAATTCCTCGAAACCGCGCAGAAGCGCATGGGTGAATGGAACGATCTGATGAACGAGCGCGGCACTCGCTCCGATACGCCGATGAAGCCGCAGGTTGTCACTCACACCCTCAATCGCCTGCTCAATGATGACGCGATCGTGTCGTCCGACAGCGGAACCATCGCAACCTGGACGGCACGCTATGTCGAAATGCGCGGCTGCGATGAAGTTCTCGCTGTCCGGATCGCTCGCGACGATGGCGAATGGCATGCCTTACAGCATTGGCGCCGCGGCGGCTTTCCCTGAGCGCCAGGTGGTCTGCGTCGTCGGCGACGGCGGCTTCACGATGTTGATGGGCGAGCTCGCGACGCTGGTCAAGTACAAACTGCCGGTCAAGGTGATCATCATCAAGAACAATGTGCTCGGTCAGATCAAATGGGAGCAGATCGCGATGGGAGGGAATCCGCAGTTCGGAGTGGAACTCCAGCCGATTGACTTCGCGGCATATGCGCGCGCCTGCGGCGCCGGAGCCTTTACCATCGAACATCCCGATCGCGCCGAAGCGCAACTGCGCCAGGCTCTCGCGCATCCCGGTCCCGCCGTCGTGCAGGCGGTGGTCGATGCCAACGAGCCGCCGCTGCCGGGAAATATCAGCGCGGAGCAGGCGCTTCTGTTTGCGAAGGCTCTTGCCCGCGGCGAAAAAGATCGCTGGGACATCATCAAGACCGTGCTTAAGGACAAAGTTCGCGAGGTGGTCTGATGTTGGACCGCCAGCCCGTTCATTCGCCGGAGATCGTGGATCAAAGCGCAAAGTTATCGACGCTTCCCGCCGGCGGCGAAGTCCAACGTGACCTCGCGGAGGCGGATTTGCTCATTCGCGAAGGCCGCTTTCAGCGCTGGCTCGCTCTGATCGCGGGACTCTCCAGTCTGCTGAGCGGCGTCGAAGTTTCCTACGAGCACTACAAGGGAAGCTATAGCCGCCGCATCATGTACACGCCCGTGGTGCTGAGCGCCGCTCTGCTCGGCGCGGGCGTATGGGCCTTTCGTAGCCGCCGCGCCGCGCGCACCGTGCTACCGGCGGTTTCGATGCTAACTCTTCTCGACTGCGCGGCAGGTTTCTATTTCCATGTCCGCGGGATCGCACGCAAGCCCGGTGGATGGCGACTCCCCATCACCAACATCGTGATGGGGCCGCCGATGTGCGGTCCGTTGCTGTTCGGCACCAGCGCATACCTCGGCATGGTGGCGTTTTTTCTGCGCCGTGACGACGACCCCGGCGCGGGTGGGATGCCGCGGCCAGCCAATCCCCATCATTGGATCAAGGGTGTGAAGGCTCTGCCGATTCTCGACGAGAAGATCGGATGGGAGCAGGACCTGCGCGAGGGCCGATTTCAAAAGCATATGGCGACCGCGGCCGGCATTTCCGCCTTGCTCAGCGGCTTCGAGGCCTGGTACTCGCACTACAAAAACAATTTCCGTTACAAGGCGCAGTGGACCCCGGTGATCGTCGCTCCGATTCTGTTCGCGGCGAGCGCCGGCGCGATTAAAAGTCCCCGCATCGCGCACACGCTGCTTCCCGCGGCTTCCGCGCTCGCGATGCTGGATGGTTCCGTCGGATTCGCCTACCACGCGCTTGGCGTCATGCGCCGTCCCGGCGGTCTGAAGAAGCCGCTTTACAATTTGATGTATGGGCCACCGATTTTCGCTCCGTTGTTATTCGCGGCGGCCGGATTTCTTGGCCTGATGGCCAGCCTGCTGCGCCGTGAAAAGGAAAGCTGAGTGGCTGCCGGCGAGAATAATCCGCGGCCGCGAAATGCTCGTTCCGGCGAGCCCATCGGTCCGCTCAGCCAACCTGGTTATTACCCAGGCTATCGCAGCCTCGACCAGCAAAACTTCTGGGATGACAAAACGCGCGAGGTGGTCCTCGCACGGGTCGAGAACATTCCACCGATTCGCTTCTTCACGCCGGACGAAGCCGCGCTGATGACGGTTATATGCGAGCACATCATTCCCCAGAGCGATCGCGACGACGCACATCGGATTCCGATTGTGCCGCACATCGATCTACGGCTGTTCGAAGACCGCAGTGACGGCTATCGCTTCGAGGATATGCCCTCCGATCAGGAAGCCTATCGCCTGGGTTTGAGCGCCATCGAAATGATTGCCCGACACTTGCACGGCCGCAGCTTTATCGAAGCCGACGCACACGAACGCGACCAAATCATGAAATCTTTGCATGACGCGAAACCCACCGCAGGCGCTGAAATCTGGAAGCGCGTCCCCGTAGATAAGTTCTGGATGATGCTGGTGCAGGATTGCGTCGAAGTTTACTACTCGCATCCGTGGGCATGGGACGAAATCGGTTTCGGCGGTCCCGCCTATCCACGCGCCTACATGAGATTGGAAAATGGCGAGCCCGAGCCATGGGAGGTCGATGAGCGCCGCTATCGCTGGCAGGCGCCGGACGGTTCGGTATCCGACGTCGAGGAACCTGTGGCGGGCACCTGGGATCATATTTCCTCGCCAGGGCGCGGAGGCACGCATTGAAAGTTCAAGAGCCGGTCGGCGGAGCCTTCGCGGCGCCCACGCGCGAGGCGCATATGCTCGGCGCGATGCAACGTCTGGAAACCTCGATGAGGCATTATCGCGAGGACGAGGAGGTCGATTACGTCATCGTAGGTCTCGGCGCGGGAGGCGGCGTTCTTTCCCAGCGCCTGGCGCGCGCCGGATTTCGCGTGGTGGGTTTCGACGCGGGCCCACTCTGGGACACCGAGCGCGATTGGGTCAGCGACGAGGCCGGTTCGCATAGGCTCTACTGGGAAGATTTGCGCATCACCGGCGGAAGCGATCCGCTCTCGCTCGGCGCCAACAACAGCGGCAAAGGAGTGGGCGGCGGTACCGTGCATTGGGCGGCCTTCACCCCGCGCCTTCATCCTTCGGATTTTCACACCCATAGTGAGGACGGCGTCGGGTTTGACTGGCCGATTAGCTATGAAGATCTGAAACCCTACTACGAGTTGATGGAACTCGAGTTGCCGGTGTCCGGGCCCGCGTGGTTTCCATGGGGCGATCCGCACGGCTATTCGTACGGGCCACATCCGATGGGAGGTGTCGGCAACGTCCTGATTCGCGGATGCAGCAAACTCGGACTCAGAGTTAGTGCGGGCGGACCGGTCGGTATCCTGGAGGGCTCGCGCGCCGACCGTCCGCACTGTATCTATCGGGGATTCTGCATCCAGGGATGTAAGGTCGGCGCGAAAGCCAGCACGCTCATCACTCACATTCCCGACGCTATCGCTAATGGCCTGGAAATCCGCGCCGACAGCATGGTCGCGAGAATTCATCTTGATAAGAATCGCCGCGTGACCGGCGTCTCCTACTTCGATAAGGATGGCGTCGAGCATTTTCAGAAAGCGCGCGCGGTTGTCATTGCAGGGTATTCCATCGAAACTCCACGCTTGCTGCTGAATTCAGCATGTCCGGGTTTCGCAAATGGCCTCGCCAATTCAAGTGACTGCGTTGGCCGCTATCTCATGGCGCAGGCCGGCAATGTGGTGCTGGGCTACTTCGACGATTTGATCCGGATGTACAAGGCACCCCCCGCGCACGCGATGACGGAGGAGTTCTATGAGACCGATCCCTCGCGAGACTTCGCGCGCGGCTTCGCGATTCAGACCGTGGGTCCGCTACCAATCTCCTTTGCGAAGCAGATGATGACCGCCAAAGGAGCGTGGGGTTGGGGCCTGCGCCGTATAATGATGGACTACAACCATTGGGCCGCGATTGCTCTGCTGGGTGAAATCCTGCCGCATGCCGACAATCGGGTTCAGTTGGCTCAGGAGCGCGATCGCTTCGGCTTACCAGTAGCAAAGGTGACCTTCAGTCTGCATGACAATGATAAGAAGCTGATCGAATTCGGCAAGAATAAGGTTATTGAAGTGATGCGCGCGGCGGGGGCGAAGGAAGTGGTGCAGGAAGCTCGCTATGCGCATCTGGTAGGTGCGGCGCGGATGGGCAACGACCCGGAATCCTCGGTGGTGGACAAATTCGGCCGTACTCACGATGTTGCGAATCTCTTTATTTGCGACGGCAGCGTTATGCCGACGCAGGGTTCGGCCAATCCCGGTCTGACGATTCAGGCACTGGCCGCGCGCGCCGCTGATTATCTGATAAGTCAGGGCGCGGCGGTATTCCAGGCCGGCCGCCGCGACATGACTTCACCCGCAATGCGCCGCGATCTCTCTCCTCCGGCTACCTGGGGTCATGGCTTGCCGCGCGTCCGCTAACTCCCTCGCTCCAGCTCGCACACATGAACAGCTTGTCATCTAACGCTCGGTTTCAAGGCCGAGCCGTGGAAAAGATTTATCCTTATCGCGACACGGCGCGCATTTCGCGCGGACGCACTGTCTTAGAAGCTGGTCCCGATGGGTGGATAAGCGGTGGCAGGCACGGATTATATATCAGTGAGACGCGAGTTCTATCGCGATGGCGTCACCTTATCGGCCGGGAGGCGCCCGCTCCGGTGGTGCATTCAGCAGTCGAGCCGCATTCGTGGATTGGCTATTACGTAATCCGGCCTCCTGGGATTGCGCCGGAATCCGACACTGGTAGTGGGCATCTCACCAGTGCGAGCCAACTGTCACTGGAAATGAAGGTCGTACGTTTTGTCGGCGAGGGTCTTCATGAGGAGGTGGAACTTACAAATTTCACCCAAGGCACCACCGGGCGCTTCGATTTGCGAATCGAAATCGACGCGGACTTTGCCGACGTCGCCGAGGTCGGAGGGAAACGCCAGCAGCGTGGGAAGATCTCGAAACGATGGAGTCATCCGGAATCATCGGTGTGGCTGTGGGAAATCGAATACAACGCTAAGCATTCTTACCGCCATCAGGGAAATTCCGGCCTTGCTCATACTCGCCGTTCAGTTCAGCTCAGGATTTGTTCAGACAATACCACACCCAGGCGCCGCGGCCATGTGATCCATTTCCCGATTCGCCTCGCGCCGCATGAATGCTGGAGGGTCCAGCTTGAGCTTAGTGCGACAATTGATGGTGTCGAAATGGCGCCTGCGGGCTATGACGACACATTTCCTTCGCGAACTCACTTCGACCTTCTTGAAGATAAGTTTGTGGCCGCTAGCACCGGTGTCCGCGCATCCTCTTATGAAACCCTGTCGCACACCGTCGAGGAGGCAGTCCGCCGCGCTAAAGATGACCTGGCATCCATGCGACTCTATGACCTGGATCAGGATTCTGAGTCATGGGTTCCGGCCGCGGGCCTTCCTCTCTACGTAGCGCTTTTTGGGCGCGATACTCTCACCGTGGCGCAGCGATCGGCAATCGTCAGTCCTCAGATCATGAGAGGCGCGCTAAAGATCCTTCGGCATTATCAAGGTACCGAGATGAACGATTGGCGGGACGAACAACCCGGCCGCATTCTGCATGAGGCACATCCCGGACCGTTGGCGACCCTGCAATTCAATCCGCGGCAACGCTACTATGGCTCGATTACCGCCTCGAGCCTTTATGCGATTGTACTGAGCGAATACTGGGAGTGGACTGCCGATCTCGAAACGGTCAAGGAGCACCTCGACACCGCGCTGCGAGCTATCGGCTGGCTCGATACCTTTGCGAGGAGAGCCAGCGGCTTCTATGCTTACAAATCGCGCTCGCAACAAGGTGTCGAGCATCAGAGCTGGAAGGATTCCGGCGATTCGATGGTTCATGCCGACGGCTCCCAGGCTCATTCTCCGATCGCCTGCTGTGAGGAACAAGGCTATGTCTATGCGGCAAAGCTCCGAATGGCGAAGCTGCTGGAGCGGCTAGGTATCAACGATCGCGCGCGACAACTTGCCGACGAGGCTCAGGAGCTGCGCCGCCGATTCAACGATGCTTACTGGATGGATGACCTCGGCTTCTACGCAATGGGCATCGATGCTCGCGGGCGGTTGATTCGCTCGATCGCGTCAAATCCACTTCATGCTCTTACTTCAGGCGTCGTGGGCTTCAGTCGCGTGCGGCGCGTGGCAAACCGTTTGATGGAGCCTGATCTGTTCAGTGGGTGGGGAATCCGCACCCTATCCTCACAGCATCCGGCCTACGATCCTTATAGTTACCATCGTGGCTCGGTGTGGCCGGTTGAGGCAGGCGCACTGGCTCTGGGTCTAGGTCTTTATGGCCTTGGCGATCAGCTAATGACGTTATGCCGGTCACAATTCGACGCGCTGCGGCTGTTCGAGTTCTGCCGCTTCCCGGAAGTCTTCAGCGGCCATCCGCGCGATGAGCGACATCCCCTACCCGCGCTCTATCCAAAGGCCTGCTGGCCGCAGGCTTGGTCGGCGTCGATGATTTTTTCGCTGCTCCAGGCCCTCCTGGGAATCTACCCAAATGCTCCGGAGAAGCAGCTAATGGTCGAGCCGTGTCTCCCGGATTGGCTTCCGGAAATTACGCTGGAAAGTCTGAAGGTGGGCGATGCAATCGTCACGATACGCTTCTACCGCGATAGCCACGGCGACACGAATCACGAGGTGGTGGATCAACTGGGTAAGTTGGAAGTGATCCGCGGCGCATGCTGCTGGTCTATACGCGAAGGAAGCGACAGTTTGTAAAGAATCATTAGCTTCGACTTGTCAGAAATCTGACAATTCTCCCTCGGAATCGTCCTTCGACAAGAGCCGGTTAGGTTCATTCTCGCCTTTTCTCTAGCATTTCATCGCGCAACCGACTATTTTCCTTAGCAACTTCTCTTCTAGCGTGAGGCACCTGCGCCTATGTCTCGAAGTGCATTTTCACTTTCCTTTCCACAGTCAGTCGTTCGATCCTTTCCGCGTTGGTTTCTTAACAATTCTATGTTCGGTGGAGAATTCCTGTGGGAGCAGTAATGCAAGACCAGGGTTTGCAGCCATCGTCTGCCAATGAGATGGCCGCGGTGTTGAGCGCGCTCAATGCGCTCAAGCGAGGAAATTCCTCAGTGCGACTCCCCGCGGAATGGACCGGGCTGGCGGGTAAGGTCGCGGAAGTTTTCAATGACGTGGTCGATCAGAATCAGCGCCTCCATGAGGAGGTCGCGCGCCTTAGCCGCGTGGTCGGGCGCGAGGGTAAGCTTAACACTCGCGGCTCGCTCGGGCAGGTCAGCGGATTCTGGCGCGAATCGATCGAATCAATAAATGATTTAATCGACGACCTGGTACATCCGACCAGCGAGACCGCGCGCGTGATCGGCGCCGTGGCGCAGGGCGACCTCACGCAGACGATGGCGCTCGAGGTTGATGACCGCCCGTTGCAGGGAGAATTTCTCCGCACCGCCAAGACCATCAACAAGATGGTCAATCAGCTCGGCTCGTTCGCAACTGAAGTTACTCGCGTCGCGCGCGAAGTCGGCACCGAGGGCAAACTCGGCGGCCAGGCCAAGGTGAAAGGCGTCGCCGGCACCTGGAAGGATCTGACAGACAGCGTCAACTCGATGGCCGGTAACCTCACTGGCCAGGTCCGTAACATCGCGGATGTCACCACGGCGGTCGCGACGGGCGATTTGTCCAAGAAAATCACCGTCGATGTCAAAGGCGAATTCCTCGAACTGAAGAACACCATCAACACCATGGTCGATCAGCTGCGCTCCTTCGCCGCGGAGGTTACCCGCGTCGCGCGCGAAGTCGGCACCGAGGGCAAGCTGGGCGGGCAAGCGCGAGTCGAAGGCGTTTCCGGCACCTGGAAGGATCTGACAGACAGCGTCAATTCGATGGCCGGCAACCTGACGGCGCAAGTCCGCAACATCGCGCAGGTTACCACCGCGGTTGCCAACGGCGATCTTTCGAAGAAGATCACCGTTGACGTCAAAGGCGAAATCCTCGAACTCAAAAACACCATCAACACGATGGTCGATCAGCTCAGCTCGTTCGCCTCGGAAGTTACCCGCGTCGCGCGCGAAGTCGGCACCGAGGGTCAGCTTGGCGGCCAGGCGGACGTTAAAGATGTGGCAGGTACGTGGAAGGATCTGACAGACAGCGTCAACTCGATGGCCGGTAACCTGACGGCGCAGGTCCGCAACATCGCGCAGGTCACCACCGCGGTCGCCAACGGCGATCTTTCAAAGAAGATCACCGTCGATGTCAAAGGCGAAATCCTGGAACTCAAAAACACCATCAATACCATGGTCGATCAGCTCAGCTCGTTCGCCTCGGAGGTCACCCGCGTCGCGCGCGAAGTCGGCACCGAGGGCAAACTCGGCGGCCAGGCGCAGGTCGAAGGCGTCTCGGGCACGTGGAAGGATTTGACCGACAGCGTCAACTCGATGGCCGGTAACCTGACGGCGCAGGTGCGAAATATCGCCGACGTGACGACGGCGGTCGCGACCGGCGATTTGTCGAAGAAGGTCACCGTCGATGTCAAAGGCGAAATCCTCGAACTGAAGAACACCGTTAATACGATGGTGGATCAGCTCAGCTCGTTCGCTTCCGAGGTTACCCGCGTCGCTCGCGAAGTCGGCACCGAAGGACGCCTCGGCGGCCAGGCCGATGTGCGCGGAGTCGCCGGCACGTGGAAGGATCTCACCGACAGCGTCAATTTCATGGCCAGCAACCTGACCGGCCAGGTCCGCAACATCGCGCAGGTTACCACGGCGGTTGCGAACGGTGACTTGAAGTCGAAAATCACCGTCGATGTCAAAGGCGAAATCCTCGAACTCAAGAACACCATCAACTCGATGGTCGATCAGCTAAGCTCCTTCGCCTCGGAAGTTACCCGCGTCGCGCGCGAGGTCGGCACCGAAGGCAAGCTCGGCGGGCAGGCGCAGGTCGAAGGCGTGTCGGGCACCTGGAAGGATCTTACAGACAGCGTCAATTCGATGGCGGGCAACCTGACGGCGCAGGTCCGCAACATCGCCGACGTCACGACGGCGGTCGCGAATGGCGACCTGTCGAAAAAGATCACCGTCGATGTCAAAGGCGAAATTCTCGAACTCAAAAACACCGTCAACACGATGGTGGATCAACTGCGCTCCTTCGCGGCGGAAGTTACTCGCGTCGCGCGCGAGGTCGGCACCGAAGGGAGACTCGGCGGACAGGCCGACGTGCGCGGCGTTGCCGGCACCTGGAAGGATCTGACGGATAGCGTCAACTCGATGGCCGGCAACCTGACGGCGCAGGTCCGCAACATCGCCGACGTTACCAAGGCGGTCGCCAACGGCGATCTTTCCAAGAAGATCACCGTCGATGTCAAAGGCGAAATTCTCGAGCTGAAAAACACCATCAACACGATGGTCGATCAGCTCAGCTCGTTCGCCTCGGAAGTTACCCGCGTCGCGCGCGAGGTCGGTACCGAGGGTATCCTCGGCGGGCAGGCGGAAGTGCGCGGCGTTTCGGGCACCTGGAAAGACCTGACAGACCGCGTGAACTTCATGGCCGGCAACCTGACCAGCCAGGTGCGCGGTATCGCGAAGGTCGTGACCGCGGTCGCCACCGGCGATCTCAAACAGAAACTCACGGTCGAAGCGAAGGGCGAAATCGCGGCGCTCGCCGATACCATCAACAGCATGATCGATACGCTGGCGACCTTCGCCGATCAGGTGACGACGGTGGCGCGCGAAGTCGGCGTCGAAGGAAAGCTCGGCGGCCAGGCCAAAGTTCCGGGCGCCGCGGGTACGTGGAAGGGACTTACCGAAAACGTCAACCAGCTCGCCGCCAACCTCACGACCCAGGTTCGCGCAATCGCCGAAGTCGCCACGGCGGTTACCTAGGGCAACCTGACTCGTTCAATTACCGTCGAGGCGCAGGGTGAAGTTGCGGCGCTCAAAGACAACATTAACGAGATGATCCGCAATCTGCGCGATACCACGCAGAAGAACACTGAAACTGACTGGCTGAAGACCAACCTCGCCAAGTTCAGCCGCATGCTGCAAGGACAAAAGGATCTCAACACCGTCGGCCGACTGATTCTTTCCGAGCTGGCCGCGGTCGTCACGGCCCATCACGCGGTTTTCTATGTGGTCGATTCGAGCAAGGACAACCAGCAGTCTGAAGTTGCTCGCGAGCTACGCGGCCAAGGGCCGCGGCGCGATGCGCGAATACCTCGATCTCGGCGAAGGCCTGGTCGGGCAATGCGCGTTGGAGAAACAGAAAATCTCGCTCACCAAGGTTCCGAAGGATTACATCAAGATTTCATCCGGACTTGGCGAAACGTCGCCGCAGAACATTCTGGTGCTGCCGGTCATCTTCGAAGGACAGGTTAGAGGCGTGCTGGAGCTGGCCTCGCTCGAGGGTTTCAATCGATACCCATCACGCGCTGCTCGATCAGCTGACGGAGACTATCGGAATCGTCATCAACACTATCGAAGCCAACATGCGCACCGAGGATCTGCTGACGCAGTCGCAGTCGCTCGCGCATGAGCTGCAGAATCGCCAGGAGGAACTGCAGCAGACCAACGAAGCGCTCAAGGAAAAAGCCCAGTTGCTGGTGCAACAGAACGAAGAGGTCGAGCGCAAGAACCAGGAGGTCGAGCAGGCGCGCCAGGCGCTGGAAGAAAAAGCCGAGCAGCTCGCGCTGACTTCGAAGTACAAGTCCGAGTTCCTCGCCAACATGTCGCATGAGTTGCGCACGCCGCTGAACAGCCTGCTCATCCTGTCGGATCAGCTGTGCAAGAATCCCGAGGGCAACCTCAAACAGAAGCAGATCGATTTCGCCAAGACCATCCATTCGTCGGGCAACGACCTGCTGATGCTCATCAACGACATCCTCGATCTGTCGAAGATCGAATCCGGCACCGTGATGGTCGATCTGACCGACCTGTCGCTGCGCGATCTGCATCAGTATGTCGAGCGCAGCTTCCGCCACGTCGCGGAGAACAAGAACCTCGACTTCATGATCCGGATCGACGAGAACCTGCCGCGCACCATGCTGACCGACGCGAAGCGCTTGCAGCAGATCATCAAGAACCTGCTCTCCAACGCCTTCAAGTTCACTCAGCGTGGACAGGTGACGTTGACTATCGAACCGGTTCATGGCGGATGGGGCGCGGACAATGACGACCTGAATCGGGCGGCGACAGTGCTGGCGTTTTCAGTCAGCGATACCGGAATCGGCATTTCGCCCGACAAACAGCAAATCATTTTCGAAGCGTTCCAGCAGGCCGACGGCAGTATGAGCCGCAAGTATGGCGGCACCGGCCTCGGGCTCGCCATCAGCCGCGAGCTGTCGCGCCTGCTCGGCGGTGAGATTCGTCTGACCAGCACGCCGGGCCGCGGCAGCACCTTCGTGCTGTACCTGCCGCAGAGCTACACGCCGCCGCGCATCCGCAAGGCGGTCGAGGCGCTCCCGACATATTCCAACGGCGTCGGTTCAGATGGTTCGTTGGCAATCGCCAACACCACGCGGGACTTCGAAGAAGTGCGGCTCGCCAACGGCAACGGAAACGGCGCGCTTACGCATTATGCGGACGGCGGGGGAACCGCTTCGGAGAACCTGGCGATGGCTGCCAATGCGGGCGAACTGGTCAACGAAGTCGGAGATGACCGGGAGCGGATTCGCGCGGGCGATCGCGTTCTTCTGATCATCGAGAACGATCTTTCGTTCGCGCGATTCCTGCTGGAGTCGGCGCGCGAGAAGGGCTTCAAGGGGATCGTCACCTCGATGGGAGCGGCCGCGCTGACGCTCGCGACGGAACATACGCCAGCGGCGATCACGCTCGACATTCATCTTCCCGACATCGACGGATGGCGGGTCATGGCGCGGCTCAAGAACGATCTCGCGACCCGCCACATCCCGGTATGCGTGATCTCGACCGACGAATCGAAGACCCGCGCGCTGGCGTCGGGAGCGCTGAGCTTTTTAGGCAAACCGCTGCAGAGCAAGGACGCCCTCGATGTGTTCCTCGCCAAACTGGGAGAGCATCTGGCGGTGGGTCGAAAGCGCTTGATGCTGATCGAATCCGATCCTCGCTTGAATGCGGAGCTGCGCGATTTCCTTACCGCCGAGGACCTGGAGCTGACCGCGGTTACCGAGGTGGAAGACGCGCTACGCGAGTTGCGCGAGCAGGAATTTGATTGCGTGATCCTGAACCCGCAGACCAGCGGACTGGATCCGTCGAGGTTGCAGGACGAGACGCTGCAAACGCCGCTTAGCGGCGCGCTCCAGATCGTGCTCTACAGCGAAAGTATCGCGGGCTTCCGCGGCGATGACTCGCGGTGGAACCACAGCGACGACAACTTCGTGGTGCGACGAGTGGAGTCGCGCGACCGCCTGATGGACCAAATCAGTTTGTTCCTGCATCGGCGGACCGAGGCGATGCCCGCGGCGCATCGGCGGATGTTGGAGGACCTGTACCTTTCCAACCTGGTGCTGGCCGGAAGAAAGGTGTTGATCGTCGACGACGATATCCGCAACATTTTTGCGTTGTCCTCGGTGCTCGAAGAACAGGGCATGACCATCGCTTCGGCCGAGAACGGGCGCGATGCGATCAAGCTGTTGCAGTCGCAGCACGACGTGGACGTGGTGCTGATGGACATGATGATGCCGGAGATGGACGGGATCGAGACGATGCGGCGGGTGCGCCAGATCGATTCGTGCCAGGACCTGCCGATGATCGCGGTGACGGCGAAAGCGATGAAGGGTGACCGCGAGAAATGCATGGAGGCAGGCGCCTGGGACTATCTATCGAAGCCGGTTGATCCGGAATTGTTGCTGGCGGTGTTGCGCTCGTGGCTGCATCGCTAAGCGCGAAGCAGTAACGGCATCAAGCAGGCGTCGCAGTTAGACCTCGATGGAGAACGGTAAGACCAAAATCCTGATCGTCGATGATCGCCGGGACAAAGTCCTGGTGTTTCAGACGATCCTGGATGAGCTCGGCGAGACCGTCTTCACCGCGACTTCCGGTGAAGAAGCGCTGAAGCTGGTCCTCGAGCATGAGTTCGCGGTCATCCTGCTCGACGTCAATATGCCGGGACTGGACGGGCTGGAAACCGCGGCGCTGATCCGCAATCGCAAGAAATCGTCGCATACGCCGATCATCTTCATGACCGCTTATGCGGACGAGATGCATGCGCTGAAGGGCTACTCGCTGGGCGCGGTCGATTACATCCTGTCGCCGGTGGTGCCCGAGATCCTCAGGACCAAGGTCAAGGTTTTCGTCGATCTGTTCAAACTGGCCGAACGCGCCAAACAGCAGGCCGAAGAGCGGATCCAACTGGCGAAGGCGCAAGCCGCGCGCGCGGCAGCCGAAGAAGCCAGCCGGCGCTCGCAATTTCTGGCCGAAGCGGGCGCTTCGCTTGCGCGTTCGCTCGATCTCAAAGAGCGGATCGCCATCCTCATGCGGCTGGTGCTGACCGAGCTGGCGGATTTCTGCGCGGTGGTGCTGCTCGACGAGAACGGCATCGACAATCAAGCCGACCTTGGCTGGCTCGACAAGAACAAGGAACTGCATCTCAAGCATCGCGGGGTGGCCGAACTTCCCGATTCGACGCTCAAGCAAGCGATCGAAAGAACCGTCCAGGTATCGAATCGAATCGTGCTCACCAACGCGGACGATCCGGCCACGACAACCCTCGGCGAGGGAAGCGATACCGATGGGCTGGTTGATTGCTTGAAGATGGTGGCGACGTTTCCGCTGTTCGCGCGCAATCGGATGCTGGGGGTGCTGTGCGTGGCGGCGCGCAGCGCGCGTGGATCGTTCAGCAAGGCGGAATTTGAGCTCGCGAACGACCTCGCGGAACGCGCGGCGAGCGCATTCGACAACGCGCTGCTGTATCGGCAAGCTGCAGGAGAACGATCGCCGGAAAGACGAATTTCTCGCCATGCTGGCGCATGAGCTGCGCAATCCGCTCTCGCCGATTCGCAACGCGAGCAGCGTGCTGCAGCGCGCCGCGGATGAGCGCCAAACGAAAATGGGCCACCGCCATCATTCAGCGCCAGGTAGCGCATATGGTGCGGCTGCTCGACGATCTGCTCGATGTCTCGCGGATAACGCGCGGTAAGATCGATCTGCGCCTGGGGCCGTGCGACTTCGGCGCGCTAATCGCCGCCGCGGTCGAGACCAGCCGCCCGGCTGCTCGAGGCGCGCCGTCATCAACTGGAAGTTTCGATTCCCGACCGAGCCGCTGCCGATCAATGCGGACCCGACCCGCATCGAACAGGTGATTTCGAACCTGCTCAACAACGCCGCGAAGTTTACCGACGAAGGGGGCAGGATTGCGATTATCGTGGAGCGAAGAGACAGCGAAGTGATTTGCCGCATCCGCGACACGGGAATCGGCATCGCATCCGACATGCTGTCGAGCATCTTCAACCTGTTCACGCAGGTGGCGCGGGCGCAGTCGATCCAGGGGAGCCTCGGCATCGGGCTGACTTTAGTACGGCGTTTGATTGAGGCGCATGGCGGCACGGTGGTGGCCTCGAGCAAGGGACTTGGGCATGGCAGCGAGTTCGTGATCCGGCTACCACTGCTGAAGGAATCGGTTAAGAAGACAGAGCATCAGCCATAAAAGCATGAAGATCATCGCTTCGCCGGGCTTCGCATCATGGTGGTCGACGATGATGTAGATGGAGCGGAGAGCACCGTGGAGTTGTTGAAGCTCCATGGATGCGAAGCGCGTGCTTTTAGCGATGGTCTTTCGGCGCTCGACGCGCTTGAAACGTTTCGCCCTGAAGCGCTGCTGCTCGACTTATCGATGCCATCGATGGACGGTTACGAAGTTGCCCGCAGATTGCGCGGAACATCCCATGGCCGTGATTTAATTCTGATCGCAGCATCGGGGCATGGCAGGAGCGAAGACCTCGAGCGAACGCGTATGGCGGGCTTCGATAACCATCTGGTCAAGCCTGTCGACCTGGGCGTTCTGCTTGAAAGCCTTGGCTCGCTGTACGCCGCTCGCCAGATGACGCTGGCTAAAATTGCTGATCTGTCAACACTCGCAGCATCAGGCCGATCGTAGAATCAGTATTTGGCGGATTTGGCCGCTTTTGGACAGGCCGCCATCGGTACTATTCGAAGCACTCGGCCAACAGTTGACTCGTTTTCACCTCCTCGAATTTCTCCTCGCCTAGCTCGCGATATCCTCCACCGCCGACTCCGCGTAGGGCCTTTCCGCCCGGCGCAAGGCGTGTTGGGTCAGCGGTAGGGGTTCATCAGGTAGCAGGCAAGGTCTCGCCAACACAAAGTTCGCGGTGGATGACTTCAAAATGAAATCCGGATCATCGCATTGCGAATAGAGATTTCTCCGCGTCGAAAACACTTTTCTTTAAGTACTGTGCTTTCCGATTGGCATATTTCCTGCGGATAACTCAAAAGTGGGAAATGGAATCGACTCTTGGAAGGTGCATACAATCGTGCGACTCAGACGTTGGAGGTCGGGCGGAATCCGCGCGGCCAGCCAGCCGGGCACTCGTTGCGCCAGAAGAGCTGGAAACGCTTACGTTGCCAACCGATGAAGGCTCTGGGCGGAGGCACCGTCAGTGCGCTGCGCCAATTAAACCAACGGCTGAGCAATATGAGGGCACCTGTGCCGGATTCGAGGTTCGGCGGAGTCTGATCTTGAGTTCCTGATAGAACCCGAGCCGCTTGCGCAGGAACACATTCTCCGCTGCAGGCGAGCTTTCAGATCGTAGACTGAGCACCAAGAAGCGAATCAAATCGGCCAAGACGTTCAGCCAAAGCAGGGGGGAGTTCATCATCGACCGATGTCTTATTGTTTTGGGCGCCGCTCTTCAAATTGATAGAGATCCAGAGCGTTTAAGGTCAAGCCGGTAATTTTTGCCGACGACAATGCAGGCAAAAGCGGTCGACTCGATGTGCTCGCCTTCGAGGGCGCAGTACATACCGCAAATTGTCGAAGTTTTGTCATGCATCAATAACAAGATCCCCGGAGTTTCGGTAGAATTTCGTCGCGTTGCGTGTATCGACAACTAGACGAGGGTGCTGAAGCACCCACCGGTAGTCAATCTTGCGATGGTCCGTGATAATCACAACTGCATCCGCGGTGGCTGTGTTATCGGCCGCAAGTTCTACCGACAGCATCTCTGCTTGGCAACCAAGCGCCGATGGACCGAGTATTTTGTCTCAGCGCTAACCGACGCCGGATGGGTTCCCGAAGTCAAAATCTTCGATCTGGCGACGCTGCTTATCGGCAAATTCCGCGCGATCATGACGGAGTTTCGCGACCAGGATCATCGGGTCCTCATTCGCGTATTACGGGCCGCCATGCTCTTTTCAACTCTCGCATCGGCAGTACTGTTTCTGCTCTTTTTTCGTGTCGCTGCCCGGGTGCTGCGAGGCACATCAACCCTCGGTGATCTGGCCATTTTTGGGGTAGCCTCGGGTCGTTTCAGGTGGCCTTTGGAGAGCCAGATGAGCGCAGTCGCGGCAATTCGCGAAGAAACGCTCAATGTTTCAGACCTACGCCAGTTATTGGCCGCCCAATCGAGCCTCATCGGCAAGACCGGAGCGTCAGATTCGCAGATCGTCCGAGGCGAAATTGAATTCGACCGCGTCTCGTTTGCTTACCCGGGGTCCGGCAAACCGGTACTGCAAGATCTGTCCTTGATCATCAGGGAAGGTGAGACCCTCGCACTCGTCGGTCAGAATGGCTCGGGCAAATCGACTCTGGTTAAGCTTGTGGCTCGATTCTACGATCCAACCTCCGGTTGCGTGCGGCTCGACGGTCACGACCTGCGCGAACTGGATCCTGGTCAGCTGCGCTCTCATCTGTCGTTTGTCTTCCAACACTTTGGCCGCTACGAGGGGACCGTCGCCGATAACATCGACTACGGCGATTGGCAACGACTGGCCGGGGACAGAAAGGTGGCCCGCCAGGTAGCGCATGAGGTTGGCCTGGAGGAAATGATCCGTGCGCTTCCCGAAGGGATCGACACAGTAATAGGACGCAAATTTGGGCGCTTCACCCTTTCCGACGGTCAATGGCAGCGAATCGCGATAGCGCGCGCCTTGGCACGACCGGCAGAAATAGTGATTCTTGATGAACCGTCATCGAATCTTGATCCGATGGCTGAACGCGCGCTGGCGATGCATCTTCGAGCTTTGGTAAAAGGACGAACTGCCATTGTCGTCTCGCACCGGCTCTCGACTGTGCGGATCACCGATTGCATCGCGGTCATGCAATTTGGACGCATCGTCGAAATCGGAACTCATGCGGAGTTACTCGCAAAAAATGGACACTACGCACGCCTCTATTCGGAGCACCCACCAGGCGGTCAATAGGTGAAGATGGGGGTTGTCGGAAAGTCATTTGAGGCCGTATAGCCGCTTATGAACATGTTCCCGGACGGATCGGAATTATCATCCAATGCTGTGAATCGGCGGGCATGATCAGGCGGCGCTCGGACTTGCAGTGGACCTACAAATAGTAGGCTCTCGCTGGGCTTTTTTCGTGTCGCCGGTCTAGATAACCGGTGATCAGGTTAGACTTCGCGAATCTAAGCAGCTTCGGGGAAGAAAGTGTCCGCTAATTCGCGATTTCAGAATCGGTTCCCGTCCAGAAAGTTATCGACGCTAACCGCCGACCACCCGGCGAACTCGCAGACGACGACTCGACACTCTACAACTCAGCGAAATTCCCTCATCGTTTCACCACCGCGCTCGATTTATATCCACTAGGAAACGCGTCTTCGCTCATTTATCATTGCGCTCCTAAGCCTTCGCGTGGCATTTTCAATGCGGAAAGACTTTTGGTGATACTTTCGCATTCCCAGGTCAGGTGGCTGGCCCTATGAGTCAGCCTATCCCTCCGAAAGACAGCGGCCTGCGCGGCAGAGTTGCCCACGGACGCAGGCTCGCAGTCGCGGCGCGCTTCCTGCCGATTCTCACGATGGTGGCATTCACCTTTATGATGCTGCCCAGTTCCGGATGCGGGAACGGAATCTTCCCCGAAGTAACCCCGACGGTCACCACGACGACCGTCCCGACCATCACCGTCACCGCGACGGCGAGCACTCCGACGTCGACCGCACCCACCGCGACGGCGACCCCGCACGGCCCGAACGAGCAGTTCAGCATGCGCGGAAGCGGGACGCAGGCGACGCCAATAGTCGGGACCTGCAACGGCTCAGGCTGTGGTGCATCGTCGCGCAATTGCGAATGCCTCGAGTTTAGCGGAACGCTGCTCTCGACGGTGGTGGGAAACTCCAATTGGACGGCCCAGGTCACAGTCAATGAGGACGATTGTACGACGACTGGAACATCGAACGGATTCTGTTGCATCGGTGATGGTACTTTTAACGCAACTAACGGAACCGGAAAGACCATGAATGCGCTGGCTTTCTCGTTCACCGGGCCAATTTGCGAAAATCCAAATGCCGCGATGAACCAGTCACTGCAGGGATCGGTCGAAATACTCCCCGCCATAAGTAACGGGAAGTTCACAAATTCGACCGGGACTGGCCAAGTCAACATCTTTAGCAATGGTACGGATGCTTACCTCACGGCATTGGGCCAAATCCAGCTAGGTAAACCCTAATGTTTCACTTTAAGATAATACCACTCAGCTTGCTGGCCTTGTTCGGATATGGAAGCCTCGCGTTCGCCGGCTCTGGTCATCCCGACGTACAAACGGTACGCGCCGCATTCGCGCATCACGCCGTCAAGGCTGCGGCGTTCCAACCAGCAGCGACTGCAACACCATCGGCATTGCTGACCTACTCGATGCTCGGGAACGGCACCTCGATCCTCGACGACACCGAAGCTTGCCCTGGCGTTACCTGCAATGCGTCGAACGGAGAGTGCAATTGCTTGACCTTTGCAGGCAATCTCACCGGGACGCAGATCGGGAAAGCAACCTGGACATCAACCGTGACGATAAACACCGACGATTGCACCAATACCGGAACCACGGATTCCCAAGGTGGAGGTTTCTGCTGCTTCGCGGGCGGTCCGATGAGTCTTGCGAGCGGCACCAACACGCTGGCGATGTCGTTCACGGGTCTCCTCTGCGACGATCCCAACGCCGGAGATCAATTCGCCGTCCAGGGCGGGTTCATCATCAACGCTGGTGCGGGTAAATTCGTGAACTCGGCGGGCACCGGCCAGCTCGATATGTCGGTGGGCACCGATACGGCGGGAACCACCTACCTGTCCGGCAATGGCGTGCTGCAAATCGTATCGCCATTCTGAGTATCGGGCTACCCAGGTTCGCGCTTGGTAGCCGGACGAAAGGCGACGCAGATGCCGGCGTGAAGTAATCACCACTTTGGGGCGCAGTTTCGCCACCGCGCGCCCGACCTCCTCTACACGGCCGGTGAGCGCGGTTTGTTTTGAGCTGCATTTTTCGACTTTTTCAACACTCTGAACGGTACTTTGACGTGTGTGGGCGCACTTACTCTTCCAGGTCACATTCTCGACCCTCGGAAATGCTGATCTTTTTTCGAGGCGGAGGCTCCCAAACAGCGACCGGGAATTTTTTCACCGCCCGCTTCGCGAAGGCGCAGGCGGTGAAAAAAATCGCGCCGCGAAGATCGCGACCTCCTATGAATTTCTCCACCGCAGTGGGAATTTCTTCACCACGAGTGATTTGATGAGGTGCGGCGCGTAGAACGTAGATTAATGGCGACGACTGCTCGTCCCGTGGTAGGGCTGGGAGGAAGTATTGGGGGTCAGACTGCTCGGCGGCTTGATGTAGGGATAGACCGGTGCACACCGGCGCGTCGGTTGTTCCTACTAAAATTCCAACGGACGCGTAGTTTGAGAGGGAGCGAGCCTTGCTGGCGAAATGGCGGAGAAGTGAAACGAACTGTCATCTCAATTCAGAATGGCTGGTCCGATCGAGATAGAAGATCTCCCAACCGATACAGAAAGTATGAGATAACGCGTGCCGGGCCAGTCCCTGCGCAGCGTAGTAGTTCGCAAGAGTAGGTGCGAATCAAGCGGCTAGGCATTCGTAGCGATGGTGCAAGCCACCGACTTGCGGTATGGCGACCACCTTCCCGATCTTACGCGGCATAATGGGGCGTGGGTCGGGGCAATCCTTGGCGAGCGAAAGATGGGTGCGCGTTCGATGATAATACTCGAGGTAGGAATGCATGATGCGGCGCAGATGGCGTTCGTTAAAGATCACCACGTGATCTAGGTATTCGCGGCGGATCGAGCCTATGACCCGCTCGACATAGGGGTTCTGCCAAGGTGATCGCGGTGCGGTGACGACTTCCTTGATTCCCATCACTTTGACGCGGTTGCAGAACTCCGAACCGTAAGACGCGTCGCGGTCGTGCAGCAGATGCCGGGGCGCAGTGTCCCATGGGAACGCTTCGGTTAGCTGGCGCGAGAGCCAAGCGGCGGTCGGATGCTCAGTGACCGCCGCACGAATGATTTTCCTGCGATCGTGGTCGAGGATGATCACGACGTAGAGCGGCCGAAACGATACCGATGCCACAACGAACATGTCGATCGCCGCGATCCCTTGCGCGTGATTGCACAGGAAGCTCCGCCAAGTCGGCGAAGGTGTCCCGCACCTTCGCACCATGTACTTGGCGACCGTAGCTTGGCTGATCTCGATGCCGAGCTTAAGCAGCTCACCGTGTATCCGAGGCGCGCCCCACAGCGGGTTGGCGCCGTTCATCTGTCGAATCAGAGCGCGAGCCTCGCGATCCACCGACGGCCGTCCTGATTTCGAACGCCAACGCCAGAATAAGCGAAAGCCCTGCCGGTGCCATTGAACGACGGTTGCGGGCTTGATCAACACCATCGCGTCCAGACAGCGCGGCCAGATTCGGTAGAGCCAAATCCAGAGCATCCTATCGATCGCGAACAAGCGTGGGCGACCCGGGCGCTGGCGGCGAAGAACATGCAGCTGATGACGGAGGGCGAGGTTTTCCAGTTCCACTGCCGCCCGGCTGCGCAGTCGGCGGGCAACCATTGAGACGATCCAACCCACGAGTTCATGCATGCCAGCGACACTACGGCGGCAAATGGCTAAACTCTAGACTTTTCGAAGCTTTCGGAGTTTTTTGGTATGGACACGTTAAACAATAGACCGCCGCGGCAGCCGAAACCTGAGCGGCTGATCTGCCGCTACTGCGGTAGCGACGACCTGACTCCGAGCTTCGTCAAGCGACGCGATCGCCGCTGCAGGAAATATTTCAGTAAACGGTACGGATCCGCTGCACCGGTGAAGAAGTTGAAGACCAAGAAGTAAATAGCTTTTCAATCAGGGATCGACTGACAGGTTCGATCCCTTCTTCGTTTTGCTCTGCGTTGATGTCTACCTTTTCGATCTGCGCAGGAAAGTCGCCCGAGAGCTCGAAATGACTGCGCTCCGCCACCCAGTCCCGCCAGACAGAGAAATTGCACGGCAATTCGCGAATTCTGCCGCAATTCTGCGGACAATTTTTGATGAACGGGCACCGGATATAGGGAACACCGAACCTTTTCTTGCGTTCATTTGTCTATTTCGCACGGTCCCCGATGACCAAAGGATCGAATCGGGACAGTTTCCTTTTTTGGGGCGCAAGAACGCGCTGGAAGCTATCGCAATCTGCCCCGCGGTGCTCGCCGCAAATTGCTAAGTTTTCAATTTGCTCAGCAGATCCTTGGCGTCTTTAAGGTCGGTGGTATCGAAACCTTCGGTAAACCACCCGTAGATTTCCGCGAGCATTTTGCGCGCTTCGCCGCGTTTGCGCTGCTTCGCCATGAGCTGTGCCAGGCTGGTGGTCGCGCGTAGTTCCCACGACTTCGCACGCTGCTTGCGGGAAACGTCGATCGCGGTGCGAAAGGACCGCTCCGCCGGCGTGGTGTTCGAGGCGCTCTGGGCGAGCAATAGTTCGGCCTTCAATCGATGTAACTCTGCCTCGTAATATCGCTGCCCCGTCCGCTCGACAAACGAAAATGCCTCGTCGAACGTCTGCAGGCCTTCGTCGAAACGCTTCATGCGGCCCAGTGCGATGGCGGTAAAGGCGAGGCTACGGTCGCTGATGTACTCGGAACCGGTAGCCTTCAGTTCCGCCTGATAGTGCCGAATTCGGGCGATGCCGCCCGCGTAATCGCCGGCCATCACGCCGGCCCATCCGAGATAGATTTCGCTGAGCGCGCGACCGGCCGAGTAGCCCGATTCGATCGCGATACCGAGTCTTGCTTCCGCCCTTGCGCGCATCTGCTCGGGCTCGCCGCGGAGTTCATGGACGTAACTCGCGAAGCCATGGATATCCGCCAACATCGGCCGCGTGCCAGTATCGGCGATATTGGTCGCGATCGTCATACGCTCCAGCGCGCGCTCGGGGTAACCGAGGAACCACAGATTCCAACCCGAGACCATCCGATTGTTCTGCGCGGTCCCGAGTTGCCTAAGTGTATGGAAGAGGCGCACTTGATCGGAACGCGGCGGAGTCCGATCCGGCGCCTGCTCAATCGATTCCAGCAAATCCCACCCGCGATCGAAGCTCTGATCCGCGGCTACAAAGTCGCCAGCGTACATGCTGGCCCACGCCAGAGAGAGTTCTGCTTCCGTTTTATGCGCGGCGCTTCCATGTTGCTCGGCCTTGGTAACTAGCTCCGCCGCGATCTCGCAGGCCTTGCGCGTTTCCGGCCGCAGTTGGCGGATCCAGAACATCCAGTAGAGCGTCCACCAGGCCCTCTCCCAGTTGATCCCGGGTCGCTGACATAGCACCAGCGCGCGCTCGGTCGATTGCTCGATTTCCTTCGAGGCTAAGCCTTTGCTGTCTCCCAGCGATCCGCTGACCGCTATCCGGAGATCCAACTCCATATTTGCGCGATGGTTTTCGTCGGGGATCTGGTAGATCATCTCCATCCCGTTCGCGAATTGGGTAATCGCCTCAGCAAAGGATCCGAGTTCCTCGAACTGTCTGATCGCACGCAGGCAATATTTCACCGCCTTGTGCGGATCGCCGCCGAGGGCGTAATGGTGCGCCAGGTCCGCAACCTGGTTTCTAATGCTCCCTTCCGGTTTCGCTTCTGGCCCGGCGGAGTAGATTCTCTCACTGGCGTCGGCGATTTCGAGATGGAGCTGCTGCCGGCGAGCCGGAGACAAACTACTAATCACCGCCTGGCGAATGAGCTCGTGCGAGAACGCAAATCGAATCCCGGAACCCTGGCTGACAGAAGTAAGCAATCCTGCCCGTTCGCTTTCTTCGATGCATTCCAGCAGCGAATTGGCATCGGTGTGGCCGGTAGACCGGAGAATTTCGCGAGTGAAACTACGCCCGATAAGAGCGGCGGTCGCGAGCATCTTCCGCGCCGGCTCGCTGAGCCGTTCCAAGCGGCGCGCGACCACCAGTCGCACGCTTGGCGGCGCGTCCTGCTCGCCAATCTTGAGCTCGGGATGAAACTGTCCGGCGGCATCGTAGAGCCGTTTTTCCTCCTCCAGATGACGAAACAGTTCCTCGACAAAGAATGGATTGCCGCTGGTCTCGGCGTAGATCTCACCAACCACCGATCCCGGCACGGATTTGCCGCTCAAGCTACAGAGCATCGCAGCCACCTCATCGCGCGGCAGTCCACTGAGCGCGACTCTGCTCGCGCGCCGTCCGCGCAGTAGATCTTCCAGCGTCCTGGTCAATTCGCGAGTAACATTCAGCTCCGCGTCCCGGTAGGTTCCAATCACCATTATCGACAAATCGGAAAGCCGCTGGGTAAGATGGTCCAGCAGCGCCAAAGTTGAATCATCGGCCCAGTGAAGGTCCTCCACGATCATCAAAATCGGCTGCGGCGAACCGACCCGCACCAGGAAGTCAAAAACGCAACTGAACAAATGCCGTCGCGCCTGCGCGGGTTCCAAATCGAGAGGTGGCGCAAGGCCGGGAAGGAGGCTTTTGAGTTTCGGCAGCAAGCGCGCCAACTCGGGAGCTTGATCGCCTAGCGCCTCGCGCAGACGATTTTGATCCCTTACACGATCGACGAAGTTCTCCAGGATTTCAACGAACGGCAAATAGGCGACCGCGTTGTCATGCTCGGAGCAATGTCCGACCAACACCACCATCCCGCGCGCGCGCGCTCCCGCAGCGATCTCATCCGCCAGTCGCGTCTTGCCTACGCCGGGTTCGCCGGAAATCAGGAATAGGCGTCCGCGCCGCGCACTCGCGTCCTCGAGTCCGCCAAGCAGGGTCGCCAACTCACGCTCCCGTCCAACCAAGGCCGGCGAGCGAGGTCGATTTGGTTGCGCAGTGCTGATTTGCGGCTGGTGAACCTCCGCGACGAAGCGATAGCCGCGAGCGGGCACGGTGACGACAAAGCGAGGCGCCTCAGGATCGTCAGACAATGCGCGTCGAAGCTTTCGGACCGCAGTGTTGATGCCGGATTCGACATCGACGAAGACGCCCTTGCCCCATAGGCGCTCCAGAATTTCTTCGCGGGTGACGATTTGCCCGCGGCGCTCGATCAATAGGCATAGCAGTTTGAGCGGAATCCGCTGGAGCGCAACCATCTCATCGCCGCGCCGCAATTCGTCAGCCGCGCGGTCCAGCACAAAATCGTCAAACTGGAATAGATCGTCGGGCATTAGTCAGATGGCGGATTCTACTTCCGCGACCAGCGGACGTACAGCCGTTTTGGCCCCCGCGCGAATGCTCGCCGAGAGCACTTTCATCTCGATTTTGAGCGATTGGAATGAAAGCCCGCCTGATATGGTCGCCCGACCACCGCGTACGCATCGATCAAGGCACCGCCGCGCGTTGCGCCCCCCTTCGGCAGATCGTGCGCCAATTCCTCCCGCCCGATCGGTCGGAGCGTTCCGCGTTTAGTTCAGAGCGAGTTCAGGCGAGGTTCAGCCTCAGTCCATTGGCGAACAATGCGTAATGGCTGACGCTACGTCGCAGCACGGAGGAAGAATTTACTTCAAATTGGAGGGAACGAAAATGCTTAAGGTTACGATCCTGATTCTGCTGGCTGGAGGTCTGACTGTTGCCGGCGTCGCTCTGGCTGCGGGGCCAGTCATCACACCCAGTCCAGCCCAGGTGGTGGCCGTGGACGAATGCGATCCGGCGACGTTCAACGATCCATCCGCGGCCGGCCCGGGCTTTTGCCAGAACGTCGCGCTGGGAGCGAGCACGTTGTTCGCAAACCTGCTTGCGGAGGCAGCCGCCGGCACTCCCGATCCGAACTGGAATTTCTCGCCCGGCACCATGACGATCAAAAGGGGCAGCCTGCTCTCGGTGGTAGACGAAGGCGGCGAGCCGCACACCTTTACCGAGGTGCAGCAATACGGTGGCGGATTCCTGCCCTTTCTCAACGGTGGCCAGGATACGGTCCCGGAATGCGCCGGAGGCTTTGCCAATGTCGCAGTGGCAAAAACTCGAGTCCTGCAGGGCAGCCGCCTCGAGGTCAACAACCTCGCGAAGGGCAAGCATCTATTCCAATGCTGCATTCATCCGTGGATGCGTATCGAAGTCGACGTGAAGTGACCATGCGCAGCAACCGCGGGTCGCATCGGTGCTCGCGGTTGCACCATCCCCTTCAGCTTGGAACCTCGCAGGAGGTTACTTTGAAAGCCTTTTACGCAAGAGCGCTGACTACTGTGGTCTTTCTAGCGGCGGCGGGTGGATCATATCTCGCGGCCGCGCAGACCGTAGGCAAGAACAGCGCGATTCCGAAAACGATCGCACGCACGATCACCACGGCCAACTTAAACGGGAAGCTTCAGAGTTATCAGCCGGGCGGCGTAACCATCACGGCGAATAACGCCTTCTTCCAGAGCCTCGGCACTAATGGCCGCAGTTGTTTCAGTTGTCATCGCCCGCAGGATGAATGGAGCATCAGCGCGGCGGACGCCACCGCGCGCTTCAAAGCTACCGGGGGTAGGGATCCGGTCTTCACTCCCAGCGATGGCGCAACCAATCCCAAAGACGATGTCTCGTCTATGGCGGCGATGAGGACGGCCTATCAGCTCCTGCTCGGTCAGGGACTCTTCCGCATCGCGCTGCCGCTGCCGTCGGCCGAGATCCTGCAGTTCAGCATCACTTCACTAAGCGATCCTTACGGCTGCAACACCGACCCTACTCTCGGTCTAAGTAGCCCTACCTCTGGAATGGTGTCCATCTATCGGCGCCCACTACCGGCTACCAATCTGAAATTCGACAGCACCTTGATGTGGGATGGGCGCGAGCCAAATCTCGGTAGTCAAGCTATCGACGCGACCATGATTCACGAGCAAAGCACGGCTCCCCTCGATGACACCGAGTTGAAGCAGATGGTGAATTTCGAAAGCAACATCTTTACCGCCCAAGCGAGAGCCAATGGACTCGACCTTGGTTCCAAGGGCGGAACGGGCGGGCCGGTCGCGCTTTCTACCCAAATATTTTTTGTCGGCATCAACGATCCATTCGACACCAATCCGATTGGCACGCCATTTGATCCCCACATCTTCAACCTATTCGAGACGTGGGCGACTCGGGCAAATGGCGGCTCGAAAGCCGGCCGAGAATTGCGGCAATCCATCGAGCGTGGCGAGGAGATATTCAACACCAAAACATTCACGATCGCGGGCGTCGCGGGCCTCAACGATGTGCTCGGGCAAGCGTCGATAACCGGCACCTGCGGCACCTGTCACGACACGCCCGACCTCGGCGGACGCTCCGTCGATGGCCCCTTGGACATTGGCACCTCGGACCCATCGCGCGTAGCTCCGGCGCTGCCGCTGCCGGCTTTCACCATCCACTGCGATACGGGACCGCTCGCCGGCCAGACCTCGTTCACCTTTGATCCCGGTCGCGCGTTGATCACCGGAAAGTGCGAGGACATCGGAAAGGTAAAAGTTCCGGTCCTGCGCGGCCTCGCAGCGCGAGCACCGTATTTTCATAACGGTTCAGCGGCTGACATACCGGCGGTTGTCAGCTTTTATCAGCGCCGTTTCTTCACATTCTCGCTAAATGCTCAACAGCAAACCGACCTGACGAATTTTCTGAATTCGCTGTGACTTGCCCATACACAAAAGCTCCGAGAAACGGTAGCCCGGGAGTGCAAGTGCTGTATCTGGGCGGGCGCACGGGCGCGACGCTTCGGACCAGCCGAGCAAAGTTCAGACCGAGTTCAGTGAGAGTTCAGACCGAAACCGTTGGCGCCCGAGTTTGATTGCCTTACGATCTGCGGGAGCAGCTAAGCACATCGAGAAGGGCCAGATTCAGGGAGGTCGAGCAGCATGAGCACCATCAAGTTGATCACGATGTATGGATCGCCCTGGTCGGAGCGGGTCCGATGGGCGTTTGCATTCAAAAAACTGGCCTACGAGAAACAGAATTACGAGGCCGGTGTCGATGAAGCGGCGGTGAAGAAACTGACCGGCCAGGCGATGGTGCCGGTGGTGGTCACCGACGATAAGGTGATTCCGGATTCGAGCGCGATTTTAGACTGGCTCGAGGAAACCCGACCGGAGCCGGCGCTGTTGCCTAAATCTGCGAAAGAGCACGCGACGGCGACGTTGTGGGAGGAAGTAGCGCTAAACGCACTGGGGCCTCATGGCCGCGTGATGATCACCGGGCGCCTGCTCCGCATCGATGACCCCGAAGCACAGAAGAGCGGAAAGTACTTCGCCGAAAAGTATGGATACTCACCTTTCGAGGAGGAGCAGAGCAGGCGCACGGTCACGCGGATTCTTGCCAGTCTCAAGGAGACGCTGCGTGGACGCGAATACCTGGTCGGTGATTCGTTCACTCGCGCCGACATTACCATCGCGGCGATGCTGATGCTTTTCAAGGCGGCTCCGCAAGAGCTTTTCTTCTTTGAACCGCCGGTGCGGATGGTCTACCTAGACCAGCTCGGCGAAGATCCAACCTTCGCTGAGGTTTTCGCGTGGCGCGACCGCATGTACAAAAACCATCGCGGCGAGGCGGTCAAGCCTTAGGGCGCGCCGACCTGGCAGATGCTCTGCCCCGAATGTAGCTCGGAAAATCCGGCCAGCACCAGATTCTGCGGCGAGTGTGGAATCCCATTCGCCGTCAAGTGTCCCAGGTGCGGCGCGGAGTATGCGGCGCCCGCGAAGTTCTGCCGCGATTGCGGCTTCAACCTTGATGCGAAAGGTGCGACCTCCGCTGCCGCCAAGCCTGTCGCGCGCCAAGCCCTCCACCCACCGGAGTCGCCCGAGTTGTCCATCCCTGAAGGTGAACGGAAGACCGTCACCGCACTTTTCGCCGATATCAAGGGATCGATGGAGATGATCGAAAACCTCGATCCCGAAGAGGCGCGCGCCATCGTCGATCCAGCACTCAGGCTGATGATCAATGCGGTGCATCGATACGGTGGGTACGTTGCGCAATCGACGGGCGACGGCATCTTCGCGGTGTTCGGCGCACCAATTGCGCTGGAAGACCATCCGCAACACGCACTCTACGCCGCATTGCGCATGCAGGACGACCTCAGGAGTTACTCCAAGCGGTTGCGTGAGAATGGCGAGCCGCCGATCTCGATTAGAATCGGAGTCAACATCGGTGAGGTGGTCGTGCGAACCATCAAGACCGGTGAAACCGACACCGAGTATTCGCCTATAGGTCACTCGATAAGCCTGGCGTCGCGATTACAGGCGTTGGCGACGCCGGGATCGATCGCGATAAGCCGCGCCGTGCGCCACTTGGTCGAGGGCTACTTCACCATCAACGACATGGGCCTCGCGCGCATCAAGGGCGTCAGCGAACCGGTCGAGGTGTTCGAAGTTACGGGGCTCGGGCCTCTGCGCACTCGACTGCAGCGCTCCGCCGGACGCGGCTACACCAGGTTCGTCGGGCGACAGAATGAAATGCAGGCGATGAAACGGGCTGCGGACCAGGCGAAAACGGGTCATGGGCAGATCGTCGCGGCGATAGCTGAGGCGGGGGTCGGCAAATCACGCCTTCTGTTCGAGTTCAAAGCGGTAACGCAAGCGGGCTGGATGGTGCTCGAGGCATTTTCGGTATCGCACGGGCAGGCTTCGGCATTCTTGCCGACGATCGACCTGCTCTACTCATACTTTGAGATTTCGTCCGAAGATGATGCGCGCAAACGGCGCGAGAAGATCAACGGTAAGGTTCTCACACTCGATCGCTCGCTGGAAGATACGCTTCAATACTTGTACGGACTACTTGGCATTAGCGACGAGGACAATCAGATTGCGGAGATCCAGGCGCAGACTCGAAAGCATCGCGCACTCGACGCGGTTAAACGAATCCTTCTCCGCGAGAGCCTGAACCAGCCACTCATCGTAGTATTTGAAGACCTGCACTGGATCGATAGTGAGTCGCAAGCATTTCTTAATTTGCTAGCGGACTCTATCGGCACGGCACGCATCCTACTCCTGGTCAACTATCGGCCCGAGTATCGTCACGAGTGGGGAAACAAAACCTACTACACGCAGTTGCGCCTCGACCCGCTAGGCAAAGAGAACGCGGATGAGATGCTGACTGCTCTGCTCGGGGACGAGCCGGAATTAACACCGCTCAAGCGGAACATCATCGAAAAGACCGAGGGCAATCCCTTCTTCATGGAAGAGACTGTTCAGGTGCTCATCGAGGAAGGTGCGCTCGTACGCAATGGCCATCTCAAACTCACCAAGCCGCTACAAGAGCTGAAGATCCCACCGACGGTCCAGGCAATCCTGGCCGCGCGTATCGACCGCTTACCATCCGATCAGAAGGATCTGCTGCAGACCCTCGCAGTCATTGGTATGGAGTTCAAACTCGGCCTGGTTCGTAAAGTATGGGAGCCGCCGGCCATCACGGCGATTGCGAGGACGAAACGCGAAAGACCTACAACAGCGCTCACACTGTTGCCGATGGATACAGATTTGGGAGCATCTGATTTGGATTCGATGCTGTCTGAGCTCCAGCTCGGTGAGTTCATCTACGAGCAACCGGCGGTAGGAGAAATCGAGTACACGTTTAAGCATGCGCTTACCCATGACGTGGCTTACAACTCGGTTCTCAATGAACGGCGGCGATTGTTGCATGAACGGATCGGTGCCGGCCTGGAATTGGTCTATCGCGAGAGCCTGAACGATCATCTCGCCGCGCTGACCCACCACTACGCCCGCAGCGGCAATTCGGGAAAAGCAATCGAATATTGTCTGCTTGCTATCGAGCAGAGCGTGGCGCGAGGCTCGCTAATCGAAGCAGTCGCACTTTTCGAAACCGGACTGAATCTACTGGAGAAACTTCCCGACGACGACTCGCGCGCCGCCCGGGAGTTGGACCTTCGCAACCTGGCCTATGGAGCCCTTGGAGATACGAAGGGACTCGCTTCACCCGAAGTCGAACGCTCGACCGAGCGTGCCTTGGCCCTTTGTCAACGCCCCGGGATCAACTGGGAAAAAAGCTGGTGGGCACTTTACGGTATCTTCTTTGTGCAGCAGATGCGTCCCGATGTGAGGAGAGCCGGAGCAATAGCCTCCGAGTTGATGGCGCGCGCTGAGGAACACGGCGCCGACGGACTTGCTCGCGGAAGCCGGCAATTGGCTGGCCTACACCAAAATGGTCGCAGGGGATTTCCAAGCCGCCGCCGCTACTTTCGATCAGACCTGGACCGTTTTGGAATCAATAACCAGACCGGCAACGGAACTTACGCACAAGCGCGCAGCACAGATTTCCAGCGCGCAGAGCGCAATTCAGCTGTTCTACACCGCGGAAAACAATCGCATCATTTCAGGCTGGAACCATTGGTTTCTCGGTTATCCCGATCGCGCGCTGGAGCGAATGAATTGCGCGACCGCAACAGACAATCGTCATTCAAAGAGCTTGATCGGCGACTTGAATGGATTTGCGGCGTACATTTGCGAGCTTCGGCGCGAAACCCGCCAAATGCGCGCCAAAGCGGAAGCCCGGCTCGCGATAGCGACTGCTTGGGGTTTATTCACCGGCCGGGCGCTCAGCGAGATCTATCTTGGATGGGCAGATGCGCTCGACGGCGATCTGGATGGCGGCATCGCAAAGATGAAGGCCCACATATCGCAGCTTAAGACTGCCGGCTCCGAATATATCACCGATCGTGGTCTTTCATTTGTTGCTACCGCCCTGGGGCGCGCCGGGCGGTTCGAAGAGGCGATCATTACGCTCGAGGAGGCATTCCTTTTCATCGAGCGCTGCGGCCAACGATACTATCAGGCGGAGATGCATCGCCTGAAGGGCGAGCTGTTATTGGGCCACGACGGTGCGAATGCGGCTGCTGCTGAGCAGTCATTTCATCGGGCGCTCGATATCTCGCGGGAACAACGAGCTAAGTCATGGGAGTTACGCGCCAGCAACAGTCTTGCGCGCCTGCTGCGAGACTCGCAACGCCCCGCAGAGGCGCGGTCGCTGCTGGGTGAAATCTACGGATCGTTCACTGAGGGTTTCGATACCGCGGACTTGAAGGACGCCAGGACGCTCCTTGAGGAATTGAAGGCCTAGAGGCGAAGCTTGCCGGAGCAAGCTCAAGGGCGTGACGTGAAAAAACCAGGCTCAAAATCTAAACGAACCGTAACCTTTAACAAGCAAAGTCGGCGTAGCGGTTCGCAAGCGGAGCGCATCCTAAAGTTCTGGTTGACGCCCAATCATGGCGCCGAAGATGGTTTGCAGACTTGGTCGCGATGGTTTGTCGCCAACCCCGATTTCGACAGACTCTGTAAAACTCTGTTCCTGAAGCAGCTATCGAGACGCGGCGTGTGGGCGTCTTGATGGCTGGAAGAAGACGCCGCGAGCCTGCCTCGCGCTAGTGTTGTTGCTGGATCAGTTTCCGCGCAACATGTTCCGTGGCACGGCGAGAGCGTTTGCGACTGACGCTAAAGCGCGGGAGGTCAGCCGCCATGCTATTGCATCCGGATTCGATCGGGAATTGCCGCACGTCCTGCGGATGTTTTTGTATCTGCCCTTCGAACACAGTGAATATCTGAGCGATCAAATGGAATCGGTGCGCCTGGCCGTCGCTCTAGAAGAGGAGTACGGCAAATCCCCGGAAAGTATGGCAATCCGGAAGTCCGCCGAGTTGCATCTCGATACAATTGAGCGCTTCGGCAGGTTTCCCGGCCGGAACGAAGCACTCGGACGGCAATCGACGAAGGAAGAGAGTGAATTCCTCGAACAGAGGAATTCTGCATCGTGAAATCTGTCGATCTGGTCGTGCACGAAGCTCCACCAGGATGCTCGATTGGCGGGCGAAGCTCCTACTCGCCCGAGGGCAGGTCAAGCGGGCGATCACGCGAGCCAAACACTATGTTCCGCGCGCCGCCGCGATCCTCGCTGATGCGCATGCAGACACAGCGGGCCGCCTTTAATCCTTATCGTGGCGCGCAACTAAAACTCCGTGATCGCGTTCCGGCTTCTCCTCTATCCTGTGACTTGCTTGACCTGCTCAGCACCCACGTACTCGCCTAGTATCCTCTGTGTTCTGACGCACGAGGATAGCCGTAAATGGCGTTCGTTAGGTGGGACTTTCGCCTGCTGTACCGACCTAGAATCGTGGTTCGGAAGACTATTTCCCTTGTAATCTCTCAAAGGTTTCGGGGGTTCGAATCGACTGCTCTCCGCCAATCAGTCCCGGACGTTAGAGATATTCTCCGCGCAATCCCGAATTGTCGCGCAGTCCTGCGGAGGATTTCGGGTGAAAGGGGACCAGAGATTGGCAGTTGTGGTCAAATCGGCCGCCGACTTCGCGGGTTTCTCTCTGTTCCGAAATGGCTCGGTCCCCGTTGCCTTATTTACATTCCATCGTGCTTGATGGCGTTCGGCGAATGGAAGGCAATGGCTCGCGCCGCCGCGGACGCTTTACAGTTTGACCATCCTCCGCATCTCACAAACAGCCGTCCCGGGGGTTCCAACAGGGGGGAATGTCTGCGAGGAGGCGACGTCTTTTGTTCATCAAAAACTGCTGGTATGTGGCTGCATTTGGGAACGAGGTGAGCAACCGCCCGCTTGGGCGACGGATCCTCGGGAGAGACTTGGTCCTTTTTCGGCAGTCCAACGGGACGGTTAGCGCGCTCGAAGATCGCTGCTGCCATCGCGGCATGCCGCTGTCCCTTGGCGAGCTCAAAGGCGACCTCCTCCGATGCAATTATCACGGTCTCGAGTACGACTGTTCCGGAAAGTGCGTCTTCATTCCAGGTCAGAAATCCATTCCACCAGCTGCGCGGGTTAGAAGTTATCCAGTCTGTGAAAGAGGACGGGCACTATGGGTTTGGATGGGCAATCCGGAAAACGCAGCCGAATCCGACATTCCGCCTTTTCCCTGGTTTGACGACCTGGACTGGGCGTGGAAGGGAAAGATGTTTCCCATCAAATGCAACTACCAAATGCTCAACGACAACCTTCTCGATCTCTCACATCTCGCCTATGTGCACCGCGGAACGCTGGGAGGAAACCCGGAAACTCACTTCAACGCTGAAATGGAAACCACGCATACCGAACGGAGTGTGAAGGTCGTTCGCCGTATGCCAGATTGCGAGCCACCGCCAACTTATACGCGAATGGTTGAATTGAAGGGGCGCGTCGATCGGTGGCAGGAAATAGAGTTCTTTTCGGGTCTCATCACTCTCTACTCAGGCGGGGTTGATGCGGGAACTGGAGCATACGAGGGGCACCGAGAAGGAGGCTTTCAACTTCGCTTGTTCGACGCAGTCACTCCCGAAAGCGAAACCACTACGCTTAACCTATTCTGCTGCGGCCACAATTTCCGCGTAAACGAGCCGGACGTGACGAATCAGCTTTTCAGCGAATTCGAGAGCGTGGTGAGTGAGGATATTCGCGTGTTAGAGGCCCAGCAGGTGCGCCTGGAAAATTCTGTCGAACACTCGTTTGTAAATATTCGTGCCGATGGCCCAGGTATCCTCGCACGAAGACTGCTTGCAAAGATGGCTACGCACGAAACCTCGAGGTAGTTCAAACGCGCCATCGGTGCCGATGCATACCTTGATGAGGGACTCATCCCAATCAAACTTCGAAGAGATAAAAGGCGCGTGTTTCTGCGGAACCGGCGTTCCTCGCGGCCTGTCGGGCAAATTCGCGGCGTGGAACGTAGCCCCGGTCCGATCAGATCGAGCGCACGCGCCTTCACGTACTCGTTGACCGGCACCTTGCGCGGACACGAAGGGCAGCCGCGAGCAACTTCAGCCGGCGGATCTCGTGGATTCCCAACCCGCCGTACTTCTTCTTCCAGTGGTAGTAAGTCTGTTCGGAGATCCCCATCGCTCTGCACACTTCGGTGACCGGGGTCCCGGTCTCCGCCTGCCGCAGCGCATGTACGATCTGCTCTTCCGTGAAACGACTCTTCCGCATCGGCATCCGCCCCTCCTCCGGGGCTCAGTATGCCGGATCGCTCACCCTATTGCTGGAGGAGAAAATCGGGAGGACGTCAGTACGCTGATTCCCGGATTGTGCAGTGATTCTGCGGACAAATTCCCGTTAAAGGGGACCAGAGACGCTCCGTAAGCGGTGGTTCCAGCGGGAATTCTGCGACTTTCTCTCTGTGGCGAAATAGCTCGGTCCCGGTAGCCCCATTTACATGCCATCGTGCTCGACGGTTCTCGGCGAATGGAAAGCGATTGCTTCCGCGACCTGTGCTTCTCTTCCTCAATTTAGGCGCTCCCGCGAAAAATGAGCGCGTAGAACGAGAACGCCAAGCCTCTAAACTAAAGTTTAGGGCTAAATAGGACTTGGCCATCATTGGTCAAGAGAAGGCAGTGAAGCGAAGAATCAGATCGAAAGATTATAGACGCGCCGGACGTTATCGCCGAGTACGTCGCGTCGGCTATGCGGATCGCTCATCTTGTTCCCAAACTCCTCCGGGCGTTATTGCCTCGTGGGATTTCTTGACAACGGAGACGCTCCACCGAAATGGCTGATTCACAAACTGAAAGGGCCGTTTTCCGAACTAGATCGAGCAGGAACATTCGAAAAAAGGACGGTTAAACAGCTTCGCGTAGATCCTTCCCAGCTCGAATGGGATATTAACTAAGTCCGGTCTGCCTTGGGCAAGAAAAGAAATGTGTTCTGCGAAGCCGAAGCGGCCCCGAGACAGTACAGATACGAGGCCGACAAAGAACAGATGGTTGGCGACAGATGTCAAGGACTTAAGTCCTAAAAAGTGACCGCACCTTATGGATGTTCCACAGAAGCTACGCGACGATTTCGAACCTCTCGATCGTTCTCAGTTCCTTAAGATTCGAGAGAAAGAATTTCGACCTCACTTCGACCTTCAAGGGCTCAAGTATCTTCGCGACAAAGCGAAAAACGAGCTGAGGCTTCGTGAACTCTATAGAGATCGTGCTACTTACGAGTTGTTGCAAAACGCCGATGACGCAGGTGCTTCGCGGGCTCTTTTCATCCTGACTGCTACGGGTCTGGCTTTTGTTCACGACGGCGGCTGGTTTACGGTATCAAACTTTAGGAGTCTCGCCGATGGGTGGAGCGACAAAGACCCAGGGACTTGCATCGGCCACAAAGGTTTGGGTTTTCGATCTGTTCTTGACATCACCCCTGCGCCCCACGTCGTGAGGTTGGATGGCTCCGAATTCTTAGCGATCAAGTTCGCTTGGTCCCTGAACAACGGACACATTCAGGAGACGCTAAAGAAAGATCCTTCGCTCAGGTCGTACTACGAAGACTGGATTAGGCATGGCGAATCTGCATCCCCGGTAATGGCGATACCGGGAGAGGCGAAGAAACTCAGTCTCGGAGAGGCAAGCTACCTTTTCGATCATTTGAGCAGAGGACGATACGACGGTTCTTATACGACAATGTTTTGGTTTCCTGCGACTGATCCGGATGTTCCTGCCTCTGTTCTGAACGGACTCGGTGCAATCCCAATAATTTCAGACACAGCTAACAAGAAGAAACTGACTGGATTTCTCGAAAACGAGGTTCGCGTTCTCTTACCGTTCCTTTCAAATCTGCAGGAAGTGCGGATCTATGATGGTCAACGTCGCATCGGCGCGATTCGGACAGAAGGCTTCGGGACGAATGAAACAACCGCGGAGATCAATGTTCGTTGCGAAGTAAATGGCGCGAAAAGCGAGTCACACTTTTTTCAGTTGCGGGCCGACGTTCCGATACCCGCTCATGTCCGCGACTCGACACAGACCCCTCGTGCCGTCAGACAGTTAAAAGCAGCTAAACTCCGACTTTCAGTCGCGCTAGAAGAGGGAGCACCTGTATTCAATGCGGCGGCTCGTTTTCATGTGTACTTCCCCACTGAGGAGTCGTCGGGCGTCGGCTTCGACATCCATGCAGATTTTTTTGTCAAGCCCGACAGAACGCGCCTCATGTCGGGCGTATATAACGAATGGCTTTTTGATGTTATTG
This sequence comes from uncultured delta proteobacterium, assembly GCA_963761255.1. Lineage (GTDB taxonomy): Bacteria > Desulfobacterota > Binatia > Binatales > Binataceae > DATGKG01. Next base: position 86,075 of record CAVXGH010000002.1, on the reverse strand, counting down.
CCAAAAAGGCGGCCGGCGACTTCCTGACCGCGATACTGAGTAGGTACCCGACTGCTGCAAGCCTTGCCGCCCTAGGACCGGTCCGAAGCCCGCAGACCGACGCGGCGCAGCGATTCACTTCCTCGTTCTCGCTCGCCTTGAAGGAGCGTCGCGATCCATTCGTCCCGACCCCCGCGGGTCTCGTTAGTTCCGAGAAAGTGATCGTTCCACCCAGCACAGATGCCGAAGGCTTCTGGTACCGCCACTTCCCAGCGACCGCGTGTCGTCGGTCGCTCGAGAAAGAACATTTCCTTGACCCTCAAACTGACAACGCCAGAGTACGCGCATTTCTCAAACTTGCCGGCGTCGAACCAATTGAACCTCTGGGACTCATTGATTTAATTGAGGTGTCGGCCGAGCAGCCGCAACCGCCTCTTTGGTGGTATGACTGCTACAAATATTTATCGACGAATGAATACTCTTCCCGCTGGACCGAATCTACATACATCGGTCGCAAACTCGTCCCAACCGACCGGAGCGTTGTAGTCGGCGTCCCGCGGACTGGCTCTGTCACCATCTGTCTCGCTCCGACAGGTTCGGCGTCTCAGATTCGGGTACCGGAATGTTTTTCCGACGTCTTTGTCTTTGTGGAGCCCGGTCTCTCTGCACTGCTAATGAGTCAGGATAATGATCCGGTAAGGCCATGGGTGCTTCGATTCCTTCAGGTGGCCCGGTTTGAAGCTAGCGATCTACTTCCTCGAGCGGTCCGAGCAACCGTAACTAAAATGTTTGGCGGTGCCATCGCACTGTCCGCAAATCGTATTCGCGAAGTATGGTCCTTTGTCCAGCGGATAACGTCTGCATCAAGAAGTACTTTTGCCTCGGATTTTTGGCAGGAGATTGGAAGGTTGCCCGTTCCATCATTCCTGTCCGCTGACAGCTCGTCCACTCTTGAGCCTGAAACTCTGGTCCCGGCGTTTCTTGCTTATTTCCCTGATTCTCACCTTGAACTAGGACATGCCATCGTCGGTAGCTCAGGACTTCGTCGCGTCGCGAGTGGCTTCTTAGACGCCGCCCTTCCTGGCATTTCCGTAGAAGCGTGGCTGGATTTGCTTACGAACGCTGGCGTTTCGAAAACTCCCAAGACTCTTACCTACCGCCGAATTCTTATCGGCGGTTTCGATCTTACCCTTACAATTCCTCTCGCGATTTCTGAGCATCGACGCTTTTCTGGCGAACGCCAGCGCGACGAAAACCTGGCCGTCTTGAATCAACTTTCTACCGAGCCATTGTGGGAGCCTTTCGTCCGCAAGATTGAACGGTGCGCTCATTCCACACAGCTAGTTCTGCAGTCACTCAAGCTTGTAGAAGGCCTTGCGCAATGTACTGCGCTCGCTGATCAGGAATATCGCCAAAATAGTCCAAAATGGAGCCAGCGTCTTCGGCGATTGGTTGCCGAGATTCCGACCAGCTGTATCTCCGGAGCCGCTCCTGATACGGCATTTTGCAGAGGCGGCGGGGGCGGCCATTCACTCGATATTGCGCACTATGCGGGCATGCAATTTGACAACTATCGCTGGTTACCAACGACTTGCGGCCCCAGATCCAGAGGAGAGTCGTTTTACCGGGCAGCAGCACGACGTCTCATTTCGACAGGCTCTACTGGCGAAGAACTAGGCGACAGTATATTGCCCTATATTGTTGCTGGATCGCTGGATGATGAGGTAAGGCTTGCGAGTTTTGGAATCGAACCCTTAGACGATCCAGGAGCCGCAACGACCTCGGCGATTACGCGCGCTATCATGTTGATCGGTGAACGTCTTTCGACCGAGCCGGGCATTTCTGAAATTCGCGAAGTGCGTGCCCGCTGGCGTCTTGTCCGAGGTGCCTTGCAAGAGATGTATCGTACCCTCAACCAACCCGGGCAATTGCCTGTCTTTGGCTTCGAGACCAAATTCGCCGCAAAGCTGAACCGTTCCCTGACCTTCGAACCCCGGCCTCTCTACTATGCGGAGCCGGGATCTCCGGTGGAGAATGCGTTCGCTGCTGTCCTGCCGATTTTCGACGCCGACCGTCCGTACGCAAAGCTCTTCGCAGAACTCGGAGTGATCCGCCTCGTTTCCGGAGACACGGTCGAAGAGACGCTTCTACCAGGAACGTCTGTATTCACAAACGACATCCGAGATCAGATAGTGCACCATCTGGCGTCCTTTCTGTTGGCGACGCTCAATGTAAAATCGGAACGCCGGTTTCACGCCGAGTTGGTTAGCCGAAGACTAGCAACCAGATTCGATGTTAAACTCGCTCAACCGCTTTCCGTAAGTTTCTCCCTCACAGCCCGACCCGAGATCTCTCGAACAATCGACCTACGCGGCTTCTATCTTCAACGCACACGCGTCGCAGGGTCCGGGCCCATCGAGGAATTCCACTACACCCTCTACGTCGCCGGAAATCTTCCAATTAACTTCTTCACTCTGGACGGCGACGCTCTGGGCGATGCCATCGCACCGCTATTCCTAGATGGCATCAACGAGGAACCCCTTGCGGCTTTATTCCCTCGGATTACGGCTCGCTACATACAGGTCAACGGTAATGACGATCTCATGCGCGAGTTTCTCCAGTCACATTTAGGGGTCAGTACGGCCGCTCAAGAAGAGGCGCAGAGCCCGGAGATCCAGGCACAACAGTCAACCCCCATAACTATCCCTCCCCCTCCGCCTTTGCGCGTGATTCCACCTGCACCGGTTGCCACCACCGTTACACTGGAGCAACGTATTGATCAGCAGCGTTTAGATGCGACGGCGGCCGTCAATCGCATTGTCTCTCAAATCTCGCACCCGACTTCGAATTCGACTGCTTCTGTCCACCAAGGACCGTCTCAAGCTTCGCCGCCGACAAGCGGTCAATCCACTGTCGCCGCTTATCCGACAGCACAGCAGCAGCAGCGAGGCAAAGTCGGTGAGCTCGAGTTAAGTCGCCGCCTACAATTGCCCGGAGGATATATGGGGTTCGTGCTGCTAGAAGACAAGACAGGTGCCGGATGCGGATACGACTTCCTCTGCGTTGCCGCCGAACGGCTTGTCAAAATAGAAATGAAGACTTTCACAAGAGATGGCCGGATCGTGATGACTAGCGGCGAACTTCAAGAGGCAGCGGCGAGCGGCGAAGACTACTATTTAGTCGGCTTGCTCGATGAAGGAGGTCCTGCTGAACAGTGGCGAGGCTACCTCGTTCAGAACCCGACCAATATTCTTCTAACCCTCGGACAGCTGGATATCTTAGCGACCCTTCAGGCTGCCGCTGCGACGATTTTCAGATTCTAATTGGAGAAAAGACCAACTCGACGGTGGACGGGCTTAGTTCTCAATGAGTTCGACGAACTGGTGGTCTTGGAGACTTGCCGAAAGATCGGATTCGGCGCATCGATCTTCTGGTCCCCGCGTACCCGCTCGCTGGCGCACTCATCGACAGAGAATCGGAACGCGTCGCGAATCATTTCAGCGACGGCAAAGGGGGGAATGAAGTCCGCACGCTTTCAGGTGCAGTAAACAATCTGAGAATTGCGAACTAGTCAACCGACGCTCGCTGCCTTCCTGATATTTGGCGAAAAAAGAGGAATGCCATTTCCCGTGTCAACGCCGGAGCAAAAGTACATCACCTGGCCGGAGTAAAAGTGCATCACCTATGGACGGGGTGGAGGTGCTGCTGGGCTCGGTCAGGGGGTGTGCGAGGGGGACTTTCCCCCTCGCCCGTCTGTGGAACTAAAGGTTGAGCTTATCCGGTGGTGGGTCAGTCGGGTTCTTGCGCTGGAAGCTCTTGTGCGATCTGACCTCTGCTGTGCTTAAGCCTGAAGCTGTCGCCGTTCATCTCGAGGATGTGAACGTGGTGGGTGAGGCGATCGAGCAGCGCGCCGGTCAGTCGTTCGGAGCCGAACACACCGGTCCACTCGTCGAACGGCAGGTTGCTGGTGACGACGATCGAGCCGCGCTCGTAGCGCTGGCTGAAGACCTCGAACAGCAACTCGGCGCCGGTCTGGGAGAGCGGCACATAACCCAGCTCGTCGATGATCAGCAGCTTGTAACCGGCCAACTGGCGCTGCAATCGCAGCAGGCGCTTTTCGTCGTGCGCTTCGTGCAGTTCGTTGACCAGGGCCGCGGCAGTGGTGAAGCCGACCGCGAGACCCTTCTGGCAGGCGGCCAGCCCCAGGCCTAGAGCAATGTGGGTCTTACCGGTGCCGCTGTTGCCGACCGCGATAACGTTCTCGCGGCGGGTGACGTACTCTGAGCGAGCCAGTTCCAGCACCAGGGTCTTGTTGAGTGATGGGATGGCGATGAAGTCGAAGCTGTCGAGGCTCTTCACTGCTGGGAACCTGGCCTCCTTGATCCGGCGCTCGACGATCCGTCGTTCCCGGTCGATCATCTCAAGCTCGGCCAGCCGCAACAGGTAGCGCGAGTGATCGACGCCTTCGGCGGCGCACTGGCGCGCCAACTTGTCATACTCACGCAGGAAGGTTGGGAGCCTAAGTGCTTTAAGGTGATGAGCGAGTAGAACCTGTGGTGTATCGCTCATGACGCTGCTCCCGCCAACAGGCTGAGATAGCTCCTGACCTGGGTGGCCGCCACCGTCGCCCGCGGCAAGTAGGGATAGATCTCGAGGTTCAGCCGCGGCGGTCGCCGTTCGATGCGGCACAGCACCAGATGCTTGACCGCATCGAAGCTTAACACTCCGCGCGCGATCGCTTCTCTCACCGCGGCCGATACATCATCGGTGCGGAACACCTCCAGCAGGCGCAGCACCTGCACGAACTCGCGCTTGCCCGGCTTGCCCAGGCGGGCCTCAAGCAGACGGCGCAGGGTCGCGAACTCGTCAGGCAAGGCCCAGCCGACCAGCGGAGCAGCTTGATCCAGCGCGCCGATCTTCCGTTCCAGCAGCGCCAGATAGTGCAGCGGATCAAAGATGAAGTCTTCGCGCTCGTAGGAGCGCGGATGGCGAGCGATCTCTTCCGCCGCGCACGCGATCACGACCTCGTGGACGTAACCGCGGACCAGCACCTCGCGGTGGCCATAGGCGGTCGGCACCGAGTAGTCATTGCTCTGATAGCGCACCAGCGAGAGCGAGCTGACCCGGACTGCTCTCTTCTCGCAGGCCTCATAAGGAGTGGCCGGCAATGGCAGGAACGCACTGCGGTCCCGCACCAGCCGCTCGCCTATGGTCTCATCGTGGCCGCGCAGCCGGTCGTTCAACCGGCGTTGGCAGCACTCCAACAGATGTGCGTTGAGCTCGGCGAAGCTGGCGGCGCGAGGAATCGGGACCATGAAGTTGCGCCGCGCATAGCCCACCAACCCTTCGACCTTGCCCTTGTCGTTACCCTTTCCTGGTCGTCCGAAACGGTCGGCGAACAGGTAGTGGGACTGCAGCTCGCTAAAGACCCGCGTTCTCAACCGGCGGCCATCGCCCAGGATGCGCGCTACCGCCAGCTTGAGGTTGTCGTACAAGATCGAGCGCGGGACGCCGCCGAAGAACTCGAAGCCGACGCGATGGCCCTCGCAGAAGGCCTCGCTGCTTTCCGCCGGATAGGCCTGCACCAGGCAGCCGTCGCTGTGCGGCAGATCCATTGCGAAGAAGTGGATCTTCCGCTCCTCTCCGCCGATCACTGCCAGCGCTTCGCCGAAGTCAACCTGCGCGTGTCCCGGGTCGTGGCGCAGCGGCACGAACATCTCGCGCTGCCGTTCCCGGCGTTCGTGCACGTAGTCCTTTACAACCGTGATCCCGCCCGCATAGCCGTGCTCATCTCGCAGCCGCTCGAAGATCCGCTTGGAGGTGTGCTGCTGCTTAGCCGGTTGGCCCTTATCCTCCACCAGGATCCGATCGATTATCCCAAGGTACGGGTCCAGCTTCGGCCGCGCCGGCGGCCGGCCCCGCCGGTATCCCGGCGGCACCGAGAACGTCAGCATCTTCGCCACCGTCCGCGGGTCGATCCCGAATCGCCGCGCTGCCTCGCGCCGGCTCAACCCCTCAACATAAACCGCTCGTCGCACCTGCCCATACAGTTCCACGCCTTTCATCCCTCCGCCTTCAACCCTCCGGGATGAAGGCTATCGCGTGCCGGAGTTTTACTCCGGCGCGACCGGTTTATCCGGCCACTTCACTGAGGGATTTTCTCTCCGGCGCTTACACCTGGGGCTGGCCGCCTGCCAGAAGGGTCTCGCGGTCGGCTTCACCACTGCCGCGGCCCTGGTCAACGAACTGCACGAAGCGCACGACGAAAAGCGCCTGCTGCGATTGCAGCGCCAGTTGGCCGGTTACAAGCTGCTGATCATCGACGAGCTGGGTTATGTGCCGCTCTCCCAGACCGGCGCCGAGTTGCTGTTCGAGGTCTTCAGCCAGCGCTACGAGCGCGGCTCGATCGTCGTCACCAGCAACCTGCCGTTCGACGAGTGGACCGGTGTGTTCGGCTCCGAACGACTGACCGGCGCGCTGCTCGATCGCCTCACCCACCACGTTCACATCCTCGAGATGAACGGCGACAGCTTCAGGCTTAAGCACAGCAGAGGTCAGATCGCACAAGAGCTTCCAGCGCAAGAACCCGACTGACCCACCACCGGATAAGCTCAACCTTTAGTTCCACAGACGGGCGAGGGGGAAAGTCCCCCTCGCACACCCCCTGACCGAGCCCAGCAGCACCTCCACCCCGTCCATAGGTGATGCACTTTTACTCCGGCCAGGTGATGTACTTTTGCTCCGGCGTTGACAGAATCCATTCGGAAAAGGTTAGGGAAGAATACGCGCAGGCAGCATTGCGAGTGACAAAGTCGGAGGGCGCCCCGTGCTGCGGATCGGCTGCTCCAGCGGGAAATCCGATTACTTCGAATTTGTACGTAGACGGCGAGACCACGACGCTGCCAGCCGAGGCGGTTGCCGCGTCGCTAGGATGCGGCAATCCCGCAGCGCTGGCACAACTCAAGCCGGGGGAGACTGTGCTCGATCTGGGATCCGGTGGAGGAATCGATGTCTTGCTTTCCGCTCGGCGTGTGGGTCCGACCGGTAAAGCTTACGGACTCGACATGACGGACGAGATGCTCGCTCTTGCTCGGGAGAATCAGCGAAAAGCCGGTGTCGAAAACGTCGAATTCCTGAAAGGCGAGATCGAAAAGATTCCGCTTCCGGACAATTCGGTTGACGTCATCAGCTCGAACTGCGTCATCAACCTTTCCGGCGACAAGGATCGCGTCTTGAGAGAAGCGTTCCGAGTCCTACGTCCAGGGGGCCGCTTTGCGGTTTCGGACATAGTGGTCCGTGGAGAGATGCCCGGCGAGATTCGCCGTCGCCTCGAGTTGTGGGCCGGATGTATCGCGGGCGCTCTCGAGGAGACTGAATACCAATCGAAGCTTGCTAAGGCGGGATTCGAAAAGATCGAGGTAGAACCGACTCGGCTCTACACAGCCGCGGATGCCAAGGGGTTTCTCGAAAAAAACAAAGACGTGGAGACGATGGCGCAAATGACGGACGGCAAATTCATGAGCGCTTTTATCCGCGCCCGCAAGCCGGCGTGACGGCAAAGCGAATCAGATTAAATGAATACCAACATTCCTGGCTCTCCAATAGTCAGCCGCGCCGCCTGGCTGGGTGTCGAGCAGAGCAATCGAAGCGATTGGATCTACGTACTCTCGACCGCCGAGAAAGCGGAGCTGGACTCCGCGATTTCGTCTTATCGGTGCGTAGGCGGAGAACTAAAAGACGTCACAGCTACGCAGTATCCACTGCCGATACTCGGTCGTGTGATCGCAAAATGGATGCGGGAACTCGACGATGGCCGCGGTTTCATTCTGGTGAGGGGATTTCCAGCGGAAGACTACTCGGAACAAGATGCCGCGTTCGCCTATTGGCTCGTTGGTCTGCATATGGGAAAGCCGGTCCCGCAAAACCGCAAAGGTGAGGTCCTAGGTCACGTGCGAGATGACGGAGCCGATCCAAAGCAGCCGGGAATCCGCCTTTACCGCACCCGGTCGAAGCTCGATTTTCATACCGACGGGGCGGACATAATTGGCTTGCTATGTCTTAAGCGCGCCAAGTCGGGAGGCCTTAGCCGGATCGCGAGCTCGGTTTCAGTCTTCAATGAAGTGAGGCGCCTTCGACCGGATCTGGTTCCTCTGCTCTTCCAGGGCTTCTACTGGGATCGCGAAGCCGACGCGGGACCGGGAGAACCGCCGTATTTCAACTTTCCAATATGCAGATACGAGAACGGGCGACTGGGCACTCTCTACATTGGATGGTACATCCGCAACGCACAGCGGTTTAAGGAAGTCCCGCGACTCACCGCCTCGCAGAGCGAACTGCTCGACCTCATCGACACGATCGCGAACGAACAGAAATTTTATCTTGATATGGACTTCGAGCCTGGTGACATGCAGTTCCTGAAGAACGCGGTGATTCTTCATGCGCGAACGGAATATGAAGATTGGGCCGAACCGGCTAAAAAGCGGCATCTGCTGAGGCTGTGGTTGACGAATTTCAGCTTCAAAGATGGCGACGTGCAAGTTCGCGAGGGTATCCGGACGCCGCGGACAGCGCAAAGACAGAGCTGACTTGAAGGCGCATTCGTGAATGTCGCGGGTTTTGAAATTCCATCTGATTCGCCGCTATTCCTTGGGATCGTGGCGGTCCACGTCCCGCTGGGACTTGCGGCCGTTGTCGCTGGCATCGGAGCCATGCTCTCAGAGAAGCGCCGCGGTCGGCACACGAAACTCGGAACGATCTATTTCTGGTGCCTCGGCGCGCTTTTCGCGACCTCCGCCGCACTCGCCGCGATGAGATGGTCCGAGGACTACCAATTGTTCATTCTGGGTGCGGTCGCGTTCAGCGCAGCGTTGCTGGGTCGCGGCGCTCGACGCCGGAGATGGCGCACTCCGATCGATCTGCACATTGTTGGGATGGGTGTTTCATACGTAGCGATGCTCACCGCCTTTTACGTTGACAACGGCAAAAATCTCCCGATTTGGAGGGACCTGCCGGACATGACCTATTGGCTACTTCCCAGCGTCATAGGCATTCCGCTTATTGTTCGGGCACTTCGTCGCCATCCGAAGATCAGCGATCGCCCCGAAGGTTTATCAGCGACGGTTTGACTGCACCAAACAAATCGGCGGGCCCCTAGTGGCCGGCCACCGGAGGGAAGAAGCATGAAGTCCATCGAAGGCATCGGTCTGGCCGAGGTCACTTCGCTCTACAGCAGTACGCAAGGCGACTTCATGCAACTCATCTTCGGGCAGCAAATTCACATCGGCGGAATGAATGCGTCGATCGACCTGGCCGAGCGAGCGGGGATCGGGGCGGGTCTCAAAGGAGTCGATCTCTGCTGTTGCAACGGCGCGGGAATGCGGTTTCTGGTGCGATCTCGAAAGGTCGCCTCGATGATCGGCGTTGACGCAACCGAGAGCGTGGTCGCGCGCGGGCAACGGTTGACTCGCGAGGACGGCCTTGAAGATCGAATCCGGTTTGTATTGGCCGATGCCTGCCAGAGTGGTCTGCCCTCCGCCAGCGCGGATTTTGTATGGAGCGAAGATGCTTGGTGCTACGTCGTGGACAAGAAGAGACTAATCGCAGAGGCAGTACGTATTGTTCGTCCTGGAGGCGCGATCGCCTTCACTGATTGGGTTGAGGGGCCAGCCGGACTTACCGAGTCCGAGGCCCAACGATTTCTCGGCATGATGGCGTTCGCTAATGTCGAGGACATTGCCGGCTACGCCAGTCTGCTCGCGGCAAGCGGCTGCGAAGTGCGGTTCGCCGAAGACACCGGGCGCTTTCCTTCCCATGTCGATTTGTATCTGAAGATGATCGAAATGCAGCTTACCTACGATGTCCTGCGGACTATCGCGTTTCGCACTGACCTGATGAAGACGCTGACCGATGGATTCCGCTTCCTCGGGGAACTGTCACGCGCCGGCAAGATCGCACAAGCCCGTTTTGTCGCGCGTCGAGACTAGCGGTCGCAGGTGGTTTGTGCGCTCGCGATTTCGTCTGGCTCAAGCACAAAAACCAGTTTCGAGTCAGCGGTCGAAACGTGTTCTTTGCTCTTTGGAATGGGCTCGTGTCCTTCGGGGTGATTCATCGACTCACGAAAACCTCTTTTGAAAGCCTAGATTGCGTGACTGTACGGCGAGGACTACCATTCGTAGCGTGCAGCGAGCATTGGCGATATTCCTGGCTCTAGTCATTGTGCAACTGATTCCAAGTTGCGGCAGTGCGATGGCGACGGAAGCGGCTCAGATGACTTGCTGCAAGACTAAATGTCCGATGCAATCCCCAGCCGAGCGGTCCGGATGCTGCCAACGAGCAGCGAGCCCGAGCAACGCATTCGCGCCGGCACCTGTGCAGCAGCCAACAGGCTTGTTGGCCACGGCCGTAGTTCCGATCGCTCTATACGTCCGCCCGATATTACAAGCCACTTTGATCGCATACCGCTCCCCGGCGCCTCCGCCGTGCAACTCGCGCGCGGTTCTTTGCAGTCTTCAGATCTGATCTCTCCTCCAAAAGCTTAGTTCACAGACATTCACTAGATCGTTCGGCGACGGTTTTCCGACCGTGAGCTCACACTCAACGTTGGGACGGAGTGCTACGACTCCGCCGCCAGCAACGAACTAGGCGCCTCTTCGACCTCTCAAAATAGAAGGTTGTGAAAGAACATGAAATCGTTCCATCGCTGGCGAATTCAGCGAATAACATTCGTCGCACTTTGCGCGCTTGGACTAATTGTGTCATCCGCCACCGGGGCGTTCTCGGGAGAACCGATGAACCAGAATGTTCCCTTGACGCCGGAACGTGGCCCACTAACCAACCGCGGATTGGGGAGCGAGGGCGGTCTTTCTTCATTGATCAATGAAGCGCTGGTTAGCAGCCCGATCATCGCAGCCGCGAAAGCCCACTGGCAGGCTTCGACTAAAGTCCCTCGACAAGTCTCGACAATTCCCGATCCGCAGGTCTCCTTTCAGCAGCTCACGGTGGGCGGGCCGAAGCCGTTTGAGGGGTACGAAAGCAGCGATTTCTATTACAGCGGATTTGGCTTCATGCAGGACATACCCGGACCCGGAAAGCTCCACCTCCGCGCCCAACAGGCAGACAAGGAAGCCGAAGCTGCACGTCTCACTTATGAGACACAGCAGAGGCAAGTGGTCGAGCAGGTGCGCGAGACGTACTTCAACCTATTTTACGTGGCAAAGGCCAAAGACTTGTTGAGCCAAACCCGCGAGCAACTGGAGCGGGTAGAGCGCACCTCGGACTCGCAGTACCAGCTCGGAATGAGTCAGCAGCAAGACGTCTTGAAGGCTCAGCTCGAACTGACTTCGCTCCTCAAAGAGATCGCGATGAACGACGAGCAATACCTTCAAGCCCAAGCCGGTCTAAAGGGACTGCTCGGGAGAGAGCAGGACTCTCCAAATGTGCCAATCGGCGAAATCTCTGCGAGCGAGGTGACCGCGGAAAGTGGTCGCCTCAGAGAACTGGCATCGACGAATTCGCCGGCCTTTCGTCAGGCGCTCGCAATGGAACAAAAGAGTGACCTCGGTCTGTCGCTGGCGAAAAAAGATTACATACCCGATTTCACGGTCGGCTATATGTACCAGAAAAGAGGCTCGGGCTTTTCCGATCTCTATCAACTGACGGTGGGTGCGACGATCCCACTGTATTTCTGGCGGAAACAGACGCCCGCGGTTGAACAGGCAGCTCTCGAGAAAGAAGCGGCGCATGCGGAGACCTACGCAAGCAGACTCTCCACGATGTCCGACCTCCAAGCGCAGATCATCGGCCTGGAAACGACAGCTCGGATCATGTCGGTCTACAAAAGCGGGCTCATCCCGCAATCTCGAGCGACCCAGAGTTCGGCCTTTAATTCGTATCGAGTTGGCAAAATAGATTTTCAGACGCTGCTAAGTTCCATCGTGGACGTGTTGCGCCTGCAACAGGAGTACTACCGAACACTCGCGGACCATGAAATAGCGGTTGCCAAGATCAAACAGATCGTGGGGGAGAACATATGAAATCCGCTATCCACGCCTTGATCGTATCTCTCCTACTCGCAGCAGCAATTCAAGTTGGCGCAACCGAAAGCGGCCCCAAATTGGCACCGATCCAAATCACACCAGAGAGGCGCCAATTAATCGGTTTACAATTCGCTAAGGTCGAGGAAAAGGATCTGGTCGACCGCATAGACGCAACCGGATTGGTTGAAGCGGACGAGCAGCTTCAAGGGTACGTGCAGACGCGATTCTCCGGGTGGATTCGGCAAGTTTTCGTCGATCAAACCTATCAGCACGTTGAGAAGGGTCAGCGCCTGTTCACCATCTACAGCCCGGATCTTGTCAGCGCCGAAAACGAATACCTGATTGCGCTGAATTCAGAAAATCAGCTCAAAAGTAGCGAAATCGAGGGGGTTGCTGGGGGAGCACAGTCCTTGGTCGGCTCAGCGGTTCAGCGATTGAAGCTGTTCGGGGTGTCTCCGCGCGAGATCGCTCGCCTTCAGCGTGAGCGCACGGTGCGCGATGCGGTCGAAATCGATTCGCCGATGTCGGGCTATGTGGTCGAACGGAACGCCTTACCGAACATGTACGCCCAGCCCGACACCAAGCTTTACGCCATCTCAAGTTTGACAAGAGTGTGGGTCTACGCCGCCGTTTTTCAGAATCAGATCGGAAGGGTCAAAGTCGGCGATCCGGTATCGGTAACGGTAGACGCCTATCCGGGAAAGACTTTTGAAGGACGAGTTGATTCCATCTGGGAAGCAATCGATCCGATGACGCGAACCGCCAAGGTACGTTGCAGTCTCTCGAATTCCGAGTCCCTGCTAAAGCTCGGGATGTACGTGGCGGTCGCCTTAAAATCTCGGTTAGGTCGAGGGCTGGTTATACCTGATACCGCGGTCTTTAGAACCGGCGAACACAACATCGTCTTCATCGATCGTGGCGACGGATACCTAGCACCTACCGAGGTCGATCTCGGTGCTCACGTGGGGCACAGCTTCTCGGTTCTGAAGGGCCTCCAAGACGGACAACAGATCGTAAGCTCAGCCAATTTTCTGATTGACTCGGAAAGTCAACTTCAGGCGGCCGCCGGGTCATTTGTGCCGCCACCGCCAGGGGTGAGCGCGGCAGCGGGACAGCCGCAAATCGCCGCTCCCAAGAACACGATCGACATGTCGACGGAGCCAAGTCCCCTCGCGCGCGGCAAGAACGAGCTACGCCTCACGCTCAAGGACGAGGCTGGAAAACCCGTGTCCGGCGCACAGATTGCGGTGACCTTCTACATGGCAGCAATGCCGGCCATGGGTATGGCAGCGTTGCGCGCTCAAGCCACTGCCAATGATCACGGCGATGGAACCTACCTCGGCGACATCGACCTTCAGAGTGGTGGAACCTGGCAGATGACGATCGTCGCGACCAAGGATGGGCAGACGATCGCCAACAAGCAGAGCGACGTCTCTGTTTCCGGCCCAATGGCGATGTGAGGGGAATCAATGATCGAAAAAATTATCGACTGGTGTAACGCAAATCGTTTTATCGTTTTTATCGGAGTCGCAGCACTCATCTTCGCAGGTATCTGGTCAATCGATCTGATTCCGCTCGATGCCTTGCCGGACATTTCTGACGTGCAGGTCATCATTCACACGCCATGGATGGGCCAACCGCCAAACGTGATTGAGGACCAGGTTACCTATCCGATCGTAACAACCATGCTGGCCGCCCCGCACGTTAAAGCGGTCCGCGCCCAGACCATGTTTAACGATTCCTACGTGTTCGTCGTTTTCGAAGATGGCACGGACATTTACTGGGCGCGAAGCCGCGTACTCGAATACATGCAGCAGCTTGAAGGTCAGCTTCCTTCAGGTGTGCATCCAGTCATCGGACCTGACGCCACGGGCGCCGGCTGGGTCTACGAGTACCTGCTGATAGATCGGAGCCACAATCTCAATCTCGCCGACTTGCGCAGTCTTCAGGACTGGCACGTCCGCTACGAGCTCGAAACGGTGCCCGGGGTTGCGGAGGTTTCGACGATCGGGGGGTTCGAAAAACAGTATCAAGTTAAGCTTGACCCAAAACGGCTGCTGGCTTTGCACGTTCCGCTTCAGACGGTGATCGACAGGATCCGAGCGAGCAATAGCGAAGTCGGAGGACGCGTTCTCGAAATGACCGGCGCGGATTATCTAATCCGCGGCCTCGGGTATATCAAATCGCTCTCCGACATCGAGAAGATCCCGGTTGCCAGCAACAACGGGACTCCGGTTCTGGTTAGAGACCTGGGCGTGGTCTCCTATGGCCCCAATCTCCGCGAAGGAGTCGCCGAATGGAACGGCGAGGGCGAAGCGGTCGGTGGAATCGTTGTAATGCGCTACGGCCAGAACGCCCTCAAAGTAATCAACGGAATCAAAGAGCGCCTCGAAGAGGTTCGGAAGACCCTGCCACCGGGCGTCGAAATCGTTTCAGGCTATGACCGCGCCGGTCTGATTCAGGATTCCATCGACACCTTGAAACGCGATCTCCTGGAAGAGGCCGCTATCGTCAGTCTGGTAATCATCGTTTTCCTGTTTCACTTCCGATCCGCACTGATCCCTATTCTCACGCTACCGCTCGCAGTGCTCGCGACGTTCATTCCGATGTACTACTTCCAGGTCAGCTCTAACATCATGTCATTGGGAGGGCTCGCATTGGCGATCGGTGTGCTCGTCGATGCTTCCATCGTCATGGTGGAGAATGGCTATCGGCATTTGTCGGAGCGGCAAGCTGAGGCCGAGAAAGAGGGAAAAACGGTAAGCGACGTCGAGCGTCAGACGCTCCTACTCTATGCCGCGAAGCAGGTCGGCCGGCCGCTTTTCTTTTCACTGATCATCATTGTCGTGTCGTTTCTGCCGGTATTCCTTCTCGAAGCGCAAGAAGGCCGGATGTTTCGACCCCTAGCGGATACAAAGACCCTCGCGATTACATTTTCATCGATTTTGGCGATAACGATCGTACCGGTTTTGATGATTCTTCTGATTCGTGGCCGGCGGCTTCGGCCTGAGGAAGAGAACCCGGTGTCGCGGTTCTTTCAAGCCATATACCTTCCCGTCATTCGATGGTGTCTGCATCATCGCTGGTTGACGATTGCGGCCAACATAGTTTTCCTCGCCGTAACTCTGCCGCTCGCATTTACGATTGGCAGCCAATTCATGCCTCCGCTGTACGAGGGGTCGGCGCTTTTCATGCCCACTGCGCTCCCGGGCATTTCGATTACCTCGGCATCCGATCTGTTGCAGAAACAGGATCAGATAATCCGTACGTTCCCAGAAGTCGAAAGCGTGTTCGGTACTATCGGACGATCAAATAGTGCGACTGACAACGCTCCGCTCGATATGTACGACACGACCGTAATGCTCAAACCGCGCTCGCAGTGGCCGAAGGGTATGACCTACGAAAGCCTGACCTCCGAAATGGACGCCAAGCTTCATTTTCCCGGGCTATCGAACACCTGGACCATGCCGGTCGAAAATCGGTTGGATATGGAGCTAACCGGCATCAAAACGCCGGTCGGTATCAAAGTGCAAGGACCGGACCTCAACGAGATCCAACGGATCGGTTCAGAGATCGAAGAGTTGTTGACCTCCGTCGAAGGTACACGGGCGGTATTTGCGGAACGGGTCTCGCAAGGATTTTACGTCAACGTAACGGTCGACCGCGACGCCGCGGCACGCTACGACTTGACGGTCTCCGACGTCCAACTCGCGATCAGTTCCGGAATCGGCGGAGAGGACATAGCGACGACAGTACAAGGTCGCGAGCGATACGCCATCAATGTCCGCTATCTTCAGGACTATCGGAATGATCTCGAAGCTCTGAAGACCGTGCTTATAATGACGCCGAGTGGAGCGCAGATCCCGCTCGGCGAAGTTGCCACGGTTGAGTTGGCTCCGGGACCTAACATGATCCGCGACGAAGACGGCCAACTCACCGGCTACGTTTACATAGACCTTGCAACCTCCGATTACGGCACATACGTCGATCATGCGAAGCAGGTATTGAAAGAAAAACTACGCTTGCCACCCGGCTACTCGCTCAAATGGTCGGGGGAGTACGAATTTCAACTCCGCGCTCGAAAACGGCTGTCCTACATTCTGCCGATCGTATTTGCCGTCATTTTCATCTTGCTCTACATGCTGTTCCATTCTTTCACGGAAGCGGTCGTTCTGATCGTACCGACCGTTTACGCGATGACCGGCGGACTGGTTCTTCAGTATATGATGGGGTTCAACTTCAGTGTTGCTGCCTGGATCGGTTATATCGCCCTGTTTGGTATCGCCGTTGAGACCGGGGTGGTCATGGTCATCTATTTGCACGAGGCACTCGATCGACGCCTGGCCACAGGAGACGTGAAGCTCGAGGATATCGAAGCAGCGACTATCGAAGGGGCAGTTCAGCGCCTTCGACCGAAATTGATGACGGTCGCTGTCGTTATGCTCAGTCTCGCACCTATATTGTGGGAGAGCGGCATTGGCTCCGACGTCATGAAACCGATAGCGGCACCGATCGTCGGAGGCATGATCACGTCTACAATCCACGTATTGATACTGGTGCCGGTGTTCTTCGCTATCATGAAAGAGCGCGCGCTAAAGGACGGTACGTTGAATCTTTCTCACGCAGCCCAGAAATAGACCGGAACTGAGGCCAAGGAGGAACGATGACTAGCGAGAAGTGGTCCATTGAGTGCGACTACATGGAGAGCTGCAATTGTGACTTTGGCTGTAGCTGCAATTTCAGCGGCTTTCCCAACAGTGGTCGCTGCGAGGCTCTGGTCGGGTATCATATCAGAATGGAGGCGTACGGCAGTGTCGACTTGGCCGGATTGGACTTCGTATATGCAGCTTCCTGGCCACGTGCGATTCATGAGGGTAACGGGACGATGCGTGTCTTTATCAGCGACCAGGCCTTCGCAGACCAAGGTCACGCAATTGCCGAGATAGCATAGAGGCGCGCAGGTGGCGGCGGCCCCTGCCAATTCCGGCTCTGAAGTTCCTCCGGCAAAATTTCCTAATAGTAGCGCTCGAACGCGGAACAAGCCTCAAGCTTCGGGTGGGCGATGTTTCTCGGGATTGGAGAATGGGCGGCGCCAGACCTCAACCAGCTGGGCGAGGGGTATATTCGATGGTGCTCGATTCATTTTTCAGCTGGTTCTCCGCCGATCTCGCGATTGATCTTGGGACCGCAAACACCCTGATTTACGTCAAGGGCGAGGGAATCGTTTGCAACGAGCCCTCGGTGGTCGCAGTGCAAAGAGACTCGCGCGGCGCGCGAAGAGTATTGGCGGTCGGTTCCGAAGCCAAAAATATGCTCGGGCGCACGCCCGGCTCGATCGTCGCGATTCGGCCGCTTCGCGACGGCGTGATCGCCGACTTCGCGATTACCGAACAAATGCTTCGGCATTTCATTCGAAAGATTCATCCGGGCAGGGTCTTGATCCGTCGGCGGCCGCGAATCGTCATCGGCGTGCCCGGCGGGATCACCGCGGTCGAAAAGCGCGCGGTGCGTGAGTCGGCCAAGTCAGCCGGCGCGCGCGAAGTCTATCTGATCGAGGAACCGATGGCGGCAGCGATTGGCGCAGGACTTCCGATTACCGAGCCGACTGGCAACATGATCGTGGATATTGGCGGCGGCACTACCGAAGTCGCGGTGATCTCGCTCTCAGGCGTGGTGTTCACGCGCTCGGTGCGGGTAGGCGGTGACAAGATGGACGAAGCGATCATCGATCATATCAAGCGCAAATACAGCTTGCTGATCGGCGAACGGACCGCTGAATTGATCAAGATCACGATCGGATCGGCGTACCCCGGCCACGAAATCCAAACCATGGAGATTAAGGGACGCGACCTGGTCGCCGGAGTGCCGAAGACAATCGAGATCTCCGACGAGGAAATTCGCGAGGCGCTAATGGAATCGGTGAGCCAAATGGTCGAATCGGTGCGAATCGCGCTCGAGCGTACGCCACCGGAACTTGCCTCAGACATCATGGACAAGGGCATCGTGCTGGCGGGTGGTGGCGCGCTGCTGCGTAACCTTGACGTTTTGCTCCGCGAAGAGACGCGGTTGCCGGTCACGCTGGCGGACGAGCCGCTCACCTCCGTCGTGATGGGAGCCGCGAAGCTGTTAGACGATCCGTCGCTGCTGCGCGACGTGACCGTCGAGTGAACTTTCAGCGGATAATACCTGCGACAATGTTCCGTCGGCACGGCAGCTCTTGCTCCGAGGGCAGGGCGCACGACGAATATCACGGCCCATGGAAAAATTCACTACTTTTCGACCGCTGACTTCAAAGATTGGTCTGGCCATCGCTCATGGGTGTGTGTAGGGTCAGCAAAAGTGCAGGCGCTCTGTATTATGCAGCGAAACGTTTGATGGCGGATCGCAGCCTAGACACCTTTCGACCGGTTCGAGTGAATGCGAGCATGCTTGCTCAATTCGCTTGTAGTGCGATTTGCGGCCTGAATCTCATCGTGTAATTTCTCGGCGGTTTCTTGCATTTCCGGCCCCGCAATATTCGTTTGGCTTCTCCTAACGGCCGTTGAAATCGCCACCAGATCCTTATGTATCGCTTTGGCATATAGTTCTGCCCACGTGATCTCTGCGACTAACGCACGTTTCACTTTTAGGGTTTCCGCTGCGGTAGTTGCCGAATCATCATCTACTACCATTCTCAATATGCTTCCCTCAGAACGGAAGATACGTAGGGACCTCGTCTAGTTCCTTGCAACTCAAGCGAAAGGTGCTCAAGGCGAGAGAGGAACCACCTGGACCTCGATGCTGTCCACCCCAGATCCATATACGCCGAAGCCAAATTGGTAGACTACCCTAGACGTGATCGCCAGAACCAATGTGGTTAGCGGCATTTGGTTACTTCAATAACGAAGATCGTCGATTTGGTCGCAGCCTTACCGACGCTGAATTTCAACAACGAAACCTCATAGCCCAAAATGCGAAATATCCTGGGCTAGTGTCTGTTACATAGAGAGTGTAATTGTCAGTTAGGGCGAGACAATCCACGCCAATCGGTTTGACCTACGACGTGTGTCTGAAAGATTCTAGTGGGAATGCCGTCCGCCACACGAGAATCGGGTTGGGTTGATGCTGAGATCCGTGACGATGAAACGGCGCTTGCCGGAATAAAGGTTTTAGGCATAACAGGCTGTAGCCGATGCCATCGTCAGCAATCGCTCGTTGCCCAAGTTAGTTTTTTGGATTCAGATCTGTCGTTGGCGCTGTGTGGCCGTTGTTATCGCGACCTGATGAAGATAGCTCGTGTGCAAGGTGATTGAACCGGCTCTCAAAGATTGTCTGCCCCTGTCAGCTTGACGACAACACGCTATCGATACAGACCGAACGAACCCACTTCGAACCCGTAACTACCTACCTATCCGTCACCCAAAACCACCTGTCGTGGCAGCCCCAGCGTCGAACGATCGTGCGGAACCGGATCTATTCTCGATCTCGAAATGCAAATGCGTTACCGCCACGTGTTTCGTCGCCGTCATGGATGTTAGCACCAGCCTACCGAAACCCACGCCGCATACCTTCCAGGACCCAATTGGCGCGCCAAAGAAAGCATTGTGAGTAACTCGGACCTCTTTTGACACATCGCCAAAGACGCAACAACCGGGATCCGTCAAGGAGCAGGCCGCCAGAGCGTGCAGCACGGGACGTAGAGCTAAGTGTCCCACCACGCGAACCGCATTCCAACTACCCGCTTGATAGCCCAAGTCATCGAAATAACGCCCACAACGCGTGCTCCGAAGACGCCGCCGGCCGTCCACGCGCCGGCAAGAAAAGGCCACCGCAACAGCCACTGCCTCCCGAAGCTCAAGCGGCCTAGTAAAATCGGGGCCTCGGCGCAGAGGAGAACGGTGCCGGACAACCCAGAAACTAAGATTGGCTGATAGCCATGCTGGCACGCTGATGTTACTACCCAGACTGTTGGCCCCAGTACGAAACGCAGAGCCTAAGGTTAAGTGGCGGTGCCGCAGCAATGATACGGAACCAGGCGCGAACATCAGTTATTTTCTTGCCTACCGCCTTTGGGGAGCACACACCATGATTGTATCGTCGTACCAAGCGTTTGCGGTGTGACGTTTGAGAGTGCGTTACTTGTGCAAATTCAGTTGGTGTCGAGATTTGGTTATTCGGACGCGCGAGTCGACCAACGCTTGTACATTGCCGCGACCCCGATAGCCCATCTGGTCGGCAAGATATTCTGCCAGCTTGCGTTCCGAAATGTTCGGCGTTTGCTTGCGCTTATCTTCGGACAGTTCACTAAGTGTGGCCAGTAAGGTTTCATCCGATCCTTCGATAGACTCGAAGATAGGAGACGGAATCATAGAAGCTTTCATAAACTCACCTGTTGTTATAACGATATCACTTCATCCACTGAATTGCGGTATATCAGCTTCGTTCGCCTTGCCGGCCGTTTAGGCAGGGAGGCGCCGCAACGGTTCGCTCACTGGGACGGAGTGGGAGCCGAGCCACTAATAGCGAACTACTACCCCATTCAGCGTATCCCCGCCGAAGAGTTCCTCAAGATGCGCCGAATCCTTCAATGGAATGCACTAAGCGACTGGAATACAAACATTGATATCGTCAGATGAAATGGCAGTCCGGTCGACCCGCTTCTTCGGTGGCGTGCGAATTCAAACGAGGCATTCTTAACCCATAGTTAGGTGCTTCAAAGAACCCAAACATCAGCGGGAAGCACCGAAAACGCCGATTTCTGACAATCGACTGATTTTTCGGCTTGAATTGCGAGATATAGAGAGCGTCAAATAGTTGTCATCACCTGAATTGCCGACCTTCGCTCTCGACATTTCACGCTCCATCAGAGCAGCATCAATAGAATCCGCGAGATCCGATTTCGTTTGAGGCCGAAGGTTCGATCAAATGCGACAATCCGTTTCCAAAATTCTGATCGTAGACGACGCGCCGGATTTCTGTGAGTCGCTCGCTTGGCTGCTGAACGACGAAGGATACAAGTGCAGAGTCGCTGGAAACGGACAGCACGCAATCGATCTCCTGGAGCAAGAAAAGGCGAACCTCATCCTTCTGGACTGGGAAATGCCAATTATGAATGGCGCCGGATTTCTGAAGCGGAGAGGGCTTCGAGCGGATCTCTTGCGTATTCCTGTTCTGGTGCTTTCTGCCGCGAGCAACATCGAGAAAGATGCCGCCAATCTAAAAGCTAGCTTTCTTCAAAAGCCTCTCGATTACGTCCGACTGCTCTCCACCATGAAGACCTTGCTCGCTTAAACACCGGCGTAGCAGAGTCCCACTCCTCACTGACTAATTAGTGTGATTGGGTCGGCTAAAAGTCCCTTGCCAACGGCCAAAATCGTTCTTAGCTTTGCTCTGGGACGAACGAATGTCCGGCAGAAACTGAAAAGCTGAATTCGGCAGTCCTCCTCGGCGAGCAATCTTTTCGAGAAAGGTCTCCGCCGATCAGGAATACCATGAAGTCCAATGCCCTGGACTCGCACGTCTGGTCCGACAGCGAGTCCGCCCCCCACGAAATTATCGAAAACGCTAAAACCGTTCATCATCATCGCTGTGTGAAATGTGGGCGAGATTTTGCGCGGGAGCTACCCCACGGAGATTGGGAGGCGGCTTATCTCGGGGCTTTTCGGATCGAGTTTCTTGCCAATAGCGTGACTGAGCTCTGGCTTGCCGAAACATGTCCGGGACGGATTGTAGAAGCGGACGTCGAGCAACGACGGAAGCGTCGAAGTTAGTTCAGTTCCGGGCCAACAATCAATTTTCGTGCACAGCGCACATTCCCGTGACCTGACGCCGCTAGAATGGCAGGTGCACGAGAGCCCTACCGCCCCGTCGTAACCTGCGGAGAAACTATGCCGGACATCGTGTTAATTGCCCTGGCGCGATGGTTCGCGGTGGTCCGGGTAAATTTTCGTTCACAGCACCGGCAAGTAAAGGCAAGCTTTGAACCTCCGCCGGCGCTGAGAGATGAGTGTTAACCCTCTAATGGCGACTCTCCCAAGGCGTCTTGTCCCGCGTCGATCGCATTCCTGTCGGCCTCACAAATCGACGGCGGGAAGAGACCTAGTCCACTTGCCGCCACGAAGGTTCACGCGAGGTGCACGGCCCGTCCTGTTTGTCGCGGTTCGACTACCAGCGGCTTCCACGGCCACCACCGCCGCTGCGATCGCCACTGCGGCCTCCGCCACCACCATCTGCTTCGCGGGGCTTGGCCTCGTTAACCTTGAGGTTGCGGCCCTTGAATTCGGTGCCGTCGAGCGATTGAATCGCCGCGGCCGCTCCGCCCGCATCCGCCATCTCGACAAAGCCGAAGCCCTTGGACTGACCGGAGAATTTGTCCGAAATAACCGCGACACTCTCCACGGTGCCGGATTGGGAGAAGAGGTTTCTAAGATCCTCGTCGGTGACTGCGTATGCGAGGTTGCCTACATACCATTTCTTGGCCACTTGTGATCCTCCACAAACTTGTGCCGGGAAGCTTACGGACAGGAAAGCGGGAAAATTCCAGCGCTTAAAAAAAGGGAAGCGTCCGAGCGGGTTATCCGTACGATACGTGGTTCGAGGACGCACGTATATGCCTCTCTTCACGGGGTGGCGACTCGGTCACCTCCGGCCGAGACTCGACATTCTTGCTCTTCAAAGCGCGAAGATACTTTTTAGGAAATATACAGAGTCACGAGCAGAAATCCGCCCGAAACGACTACTTTTCGAGTACCAAATGTTTTAACTCAATCTCTATGATTAAACGTTCGTTACGGATTTACGGGGTTGCTCAAGCTCCTCGAACCTTAGGTGATTTGCTAGTCAGCTCGTCAATAGTTAGCCCGGTCGAATGACGATCAAATCCTCCAGCACCGTAACACCACACGTGCGAGCGGTCATAATCGTCGATCTGACCACGCCTTTCGGCATAGTGTGCGGTCGATTCCGAGTGATGAGCCGCTACCGAGTCGTTCTGCAGCGACCAACCTGGCATTATGGAGTTGATACTGGCGGTAGTGGTCACCGGGCGATTTCTGCGACGCTCTCGCAGTGGCGACTCGTCCTGTCATTGTCAGAGTGACTACCGCGGCTACCACCATCAGGGCAGGGTGTTCGGGATTGGATGGAGACGCGGTCGTCCCATTGGGATCTCCCTCACGCCTTCCTGCCTAACGATTAATGTTGGTCTAGCGGAGGCTGGCCAAAGGGGGGCGGTAGGGCAACTCTCGAGCTGGATCGAAGTCGGACTTGAGCGTCTGCGACTCCGCCAGTCACAGGCGTATTGCCTTTACATACGGGAAGTCAAACCTCTCGGGCGTGACGAGTCCATCACAGTGGCGAGTGGTTCCATCGCGCAGAGAGTTTCGAGTTCATCGCGGTTGAGTTCGTAGTCAGGTTTGCCCCCGCCATTGGGGTTTGTCGGTTCGGCGGCGGTCCGGATCGCGGTGTTCGAGGTTGTTAGCAGTCTTACTTGAGCTGACACCTGATGGTGGGTTCTCCGTCCAGACTTCGACGACCACACCTTGCAGATTCAGATTCGGCTCTTTGGTGACTATGCCTTCGAGCCAATCGTAACTCGCTAGGACGTTCCGGTGCCACGCCCAAATGGGATCTTTCCTCTTAAGAACCGCTGCTTGTTCGTTAGTCAACTCCGGTCCTCCACTCAGTCGTTCCAATAAGCGCTTGGACATCCGTTCCAGCAACACGCGGATCGTGAGCGGTTTCTGACTCGAGGGCGCTTTTCTGGCAAGCGCAGCACCCTTGGTCCTGCGCGGACAAATGTGGTTGCGCTCTTCATGACATTCCTAGTGTTCGCAAATTCAACGCCGTCACGATCAGACCTCTTCTCGCCATGCAAAGCGTATCCAAGCGGTCGCAAAGAATTAGCGGCTCGGGTTTGACCAGACTCGGATTTCGCGGCCGCTCTCCGGTTAGGCCTATGGCGGTCACTGTGGCCGGTGCCTGAGCCTCCATCGCGAATTACACAATGTCTTGGCGACGAAACCGCCAGACACGCCCGATCTTCAATTGGCCCAACTTGCCGCCCGCTTGATTGTTCCATAAATCGCGATTTTGTGGACCTTTAGGTATTCCCCGCATCCTCAATCAAAGTCATCATGCCCCCCTCGCCGGGTAGCCCCGCGAGACCAGCGCGTTGGTCGTTCATAAGGCTCCTCGCCAAAAATTGAGACAAAGTTTTTCGCTGGCGGCCCGCCGTTTAGCTGCGAAGCATGGAACGGGCCGTATCGTCATCGGGTCGGAGCTGTCCAGGGCACTCCTCGCCTATCCAGCGCTCGCTGACGCTCTCAACCAGAAGCTCGATTCGGATGGCCCCCACGTACGCGGCCTGCCAATCAGAACCGTCTAACCCGTCGAACTCTCGAGCGAAATCGCGCCCACATCGCGAACAACGGTGATGAAGGATGATTCGGCCGGATTGGTGGATTTGGTGGGGACTATGCCATCAGACCACTGGTGGGTGTCCAAAGGGTTGCACGTATTCATGGTGTCCTCGCTGGCCGAGATCGGTTGGTGTACGCGGCGGGCGACCACTTCGGGAAACTGTTGGCCAAACGAGGGATGCGTGGTCAGCGGTCTGGCGGAGTCACCAACGTCTCCGGCTAGGTGAAAACCCCTCGCCGAGAGGGTCAGTCGGAGCGGGCAAGTCCCACGCTATCACGGCGGCGAGAAATAGCGAACGCTACTTTTGTCGGTTGCGATAAAGACGTTAACAGCTCATTGGTCTCGTGACGGTACCGGAGCAAAAAGGAAAACTACGCTGGAGCCGCACATTCTCACTACATGTGTCTCGCGGAGAACACTTTCTCATTGATGCACCAACATCTCCGCGCCTAGAGTCGGGTATCGCCCGCTTGGGGTCGACTACTCCTAAGTGCGGAGGTGCCAACTTGAACAAACAGTTGCGTTTCGAGGTGCGTCCCGTCCTAGTGGATTTGGTCAGGGTGGCCGCTCTCGCTGCTGGAAAAGTGTGGCACGAAGTTTATCCTCCGCCGCCAGAACGAAACACCGGGAGTTGTCCTATACGGACCGATTGCAGTAACTGGCCTTATTGCGGATGCGACGTCGTACAGAGATACCGTAAGTCGTGATCGTCGCGTGCCGACCAACGCCTGCGCCTCGGTTTCTTTCGTGGTTGCTTCTCGGTGGAGGTCGTAAAATCTGAGCGCCACACCTTTTAGCCCTCGAGCCTCAGTGGGCTTTAAGGCCGATCAGTTTTTCCGCTGCGCGGCTCAAGATTCATTCCAGGCGAAATTGTTTACCGATTCTGTTCGATGGCGGCGCCGGCGCTTCGTTGAAAAAGACCGGAGTTACGGCGAAACCATCTGGACTGACTTCGCGTAGATCGACTTCGCGGCCGTGCTATCCTTCTCCCTCCCCCGGCGGTAGCCGGACAGTTTTCGACCGATCGCGGCGGAGGGTTTCTCGGCTTATACATAGCGGGAGCTCGTGGGGAATCACTTCGAATGTGGAGCAGCTTCCGAAGGAAGACGGAGAAAGTTTCTTACATGCGTTTTCAAGTCTCAGCGTACAAGCTGCGGTGTTTTTAACGTCTTGACGCTGCGGACTTGACAGGCAGCCGGAAGCTGCTTCAAAAATTCAAGTGAACAGATTAATCAACTATTCTGGATCCACCCGCGCCGCCGATCACTAAGGTAAAGTTTGAATCTTGTATCACTACGGCCCATGAAGGGTCCGGCCGCATCGTTCGCGCGAGAACTCGAGGAGCCGATCCGCGCGGAATTATTCAGCATTGAGCGTCTCGAACAGCATGGCGAGACACTTGCCGTCGCACAGCGCGTCACTGAACATCCGCGCCGAGGGCGCCCGATGGGCTCACGGATACGCGACAACGGGCGGGTACTGCTCGATGTGTATCGTGACACAGCCACCGCGGTTCGGGAGGAGCGCGCTGTCACACCTGCCGCCGAATGGCTGGTGGATAACTTTCACGTCGTGGACGAGCAGATTCGTGAAATTCGTGATGACCTTCCCCGCGGCTACTATCGCCAATTGCCCAAGCTTGCTGATGGTCCCCTGGAAGGCTACCCGCGCGTCTTTGGAATCGCCTGGGCTTTCGTCGCGCATACCGATAGCTACTTTGATCCGCAGACGCTCATCAAGTTCGTGCAGGCCTACCAGCGCGTTCAACCGCTGACAATCGGTGAGCTATGGGCGGTCGCCATTACGCTCAGGATCGTGCTGGTGGAGAACTTACGGCGCTTAGCCGCCCGCATCGCCAGGGATCGAATCGCGCGCCAGCAAGCCGACGCGGTGGCGGATCGGCTGCTCGGAGATGGCGGCCAAGAGAGTGAACCAGCCGCAACTGCACTAAAAGCCCTTGGCCGGTCGCCGCTATCGACGGCCTTTGCCGTCCAGCTGGTTCAACGTCTCCGCGATCAGGATCCCAAGGTAACGCCGGCGCTGCTCTGGCTCGATCAACAACTGCGGTCACAGGGAACAACAGCCGACGAAGCAGTCCGTGCGGTGCATCAGGGGCAAGGCGCAACGAATGTAACGGTGCGCAACGTGATTACCAGTATGCGCCTGATGTCAGCCGTTGATTGGGCGGAATTCTTCGAGAGCGTGAGCATGGTTGATGCGGTTCTGCGTGCCGACAGCGACTTCGCCGCGATGGAATTCCCGACCCGGGATCGCTACCGGCATGCAATCGAGAAACTCGCGCGCGGTTCGGGGCACAACGAGATCGAGGTTGCCCAACACGCGATCGAGGCGACCAAGCGCGCCGCGCCGGAAGGTCCTAATCGCGATGGCGCGACTGCACGCCGGGAGCGTGATCCGGGCTATTACTTGATCTCGCGCGGGCTTCATGCGTTTGAGAAAGAACTCGGGTTCCGAGCGCCGATTCGCGACTGGATCGGGCGCGCCAACGCGGCGGCTGGCATCGTCGGCTATCTGGCGACGTTCGCCGTCGTCACTGGAGTTATCCTCGCCACAGCGTTGGCCATTATCGCCGAGACCCATCTCCCCGGATGGACTCTATTCATCCTGGCGATCGTCGGAGTCATCCCCGCGATGGACGCTGCGGTGACGATAGTCAATCGGGTCGTCACGATTTGTATCGGTCCAGCTGCGATTCCTGCGCTTGAGCTTCACGACGGAGTGCCGTCAAGCCTGCGCACGATGATCGTAATGCCTACGCTACTAACCACGCAGTCGGAACTCGAAGAACAGGTCGAGCGTCTGGAGGTTCACTACCTGGCGAGTCCCGACGGCGATTTGCGCTTCGCGCTCCTCTCGGACTGGTGCGATTCCACGACCGAGAGTGCAGTTGGGGACGACGAGCTGCTCGGCGCGGCGACCATCGCCATCGCACGTTTGAACCAGCGTCACGGACCCGCCCCAGACGGCAAGCGATTCATGCTGCTACATCGGCAGAGAGTCTGGGACGGGGCAGAAGGAAAGTGGATGGGGTGGGAGCGCAAGCGCGGAAAACTGCACGAGCTTAATCGATTGCTTCGCGGCGCGTCCGATACCAGCTTCATCGGATTGGAGGGTGGTTCGCCACTCGTGCCCGCTGGCGTCCGCTACGTGATCACCCTCGACGCCGATACGCGGCTGCCGCGGGGTGTGGCCAAGCGCATGGTCGGCAAGATGGCTCACCCACTTAACGCTCCGCGCTTCGAAGCACAATGGGGCCGCGTCGTCGAAGGATACGGGGTGCTCCAACCGCGAGTTACCCCGTCGCTGCCGACCGGGCGCGAAGGATCGATCTTCCAACGGGTGTTCTCCAGTGCGAGCGGCATCGACCCATACGCGTTCGCGGTCTCCGACGTGTATCAGGATCTCCTCGGCGAAGGCTCGTACAGTGGCAAGGGGATCTACGATGTTGACGTCTTCGAGGAGGCTCTGAGAGGGCGTGTTCCCGACAACACGCTTCTGAGTCACGATCTTTTCGAAGGCACCTTTGCGCGATCCGGATTGGCCTCTGACGTTGAGGTGGTGGAGGAATTTCCGGCGCGTTACGACGTTGCCGCCGCTCGGCAACATCGATGGGCGCGCGGCGACTGGCAACTACTGCCGTGGATTTTGGGGCGCGCTCACGCCGGGGTGGACCGCAGTAGCGTAAAAGTTGGCGATCCCCTCTCAGCGATCCCAATCCTTGGGCGCTGGAAGATGATCGACAATCTGCGCCGGACGTTGTCGGCGCCCACCGCAATGATTGCGTTGATTGTCGGATGGAGCCTGCCTTTTACGGCCGCTCTGATGTGGACCGGATTTGTCGTCGCATCGATCGCGACAGCTCCGATGCTTCCGTTCATCACCGGATTCGTTCCGCGTCGCCTCGGGATATCCAAGCGTAGTCATCTGCGAGCGGTGGGCACCGATCTTGGCGCCGGGCTGGCGCAGATTGCGATGCTGCTTACCTTGCTTGCGCATCAGGCATGGCTGATGACAGACGCGATTGTACGAACGCTTTTTAGGCTGTTCGTAAGTCATCGACGATTGCTCGAATGGGTGACCGCCGCGCAGGCAAAGTTGACGACACGTCTCGATTTACGTGGGTTTTACAGACGCATGGCTGGCGGCGTCGTACTGGGCGCCGCCGCAGCCATTTTTGTAGTGTCCAAAGACAATCGCGCCGGGTTGGTTGCAGTTCCATTCCTAGTACTCTGGATGTTGGCGCCGGCAATCGCACGATGGGCAAGTCTCCCACCGCCTATAGCGGGCACTAACCCGGTCTCGCCTGCGGCTGCGCAAGCACTCCGAATGAGCGCACGCCGCACTTGGCGTTTTTTCGAGAAGTTCGTGACCGCGGAAGACAATATGCTTCCGCCTGACAATTTTCAGGAAGATCCGACACCGGTGCTAGCCCATCGGACCTCACCCACCAACCTAGGACTCTATCTTCTGTCAGTGATAACGGCTCACGATTTCGGCTGGGTTGGTGCGAACGAAACTGTCGAGCGACTGGACGCGACGCTCGCATCGATGAACCGACTCGAGCTTTTTCGCGGCCACTTCTACAACTGGTATGAAACCCGCGAGTTGCGAGCGCTGGAACCCAAATATGTTTCTTCGGTGGACAGCGGAAATCTCGCGGGACATCTGATCGCGCTCGGTAACGCCTGCCGCGAGATGACTACCCGTCCCGTGTTGGATCCGCAGCGGATCGCAGGAATGGAAGACTTGATTGCGCTAGCCCGCGAATCACTCGCCCTGCTAGGCCCTGATTCTCGAATTAACATCGTGACGGCCAAGCAGCTGGATGACTCGCTCGACAGTCTTTGCGTTGTCCTTCGCTCGGAACCAAAGACTCTCGCGGCAGCATGCACGCAGATGGCGGAACTCTCGTCGCATGCCGACTCGGTCAGCGACATAGCGCGCGCCCTGACCCAGGACCGCGCCGAGGCGGCGGCGACCGAACTCCTGGCTTGGGCGGATTCGCTGCGCGGATGCATCCGGGGTCACCAAGGTCAAATCGAACGGCTACTACCCTGGGCGGCTCTGGTCGTTAATGAAGCGACAACTGCTCCTTGCTCTAGGGAGTCAGGATCCATTTTTGGAACTTTATTTGACTCGATACCGACTCTGGCTTCTTTGCCCGATCTATGCGAGCAGGCGACCGCCATCCTGATGAATCGCAGAATGGAGCTCGCGGCCAAGCCCGTCGGATCTGGCGACTCGCTCGCACGAATCGACGCGATGCTCGCGGCGCTCGCAAGTTCGGCAGGCGCCGCAAAATCTCTCGAACGACGTCTGACCGACATCGGCACGATGGTGGGCAGAATGTTCGATGCAATGAAGTTCGACTTTCTTTTCGATCCGACACGCCAACTGCTTTCGATCGGGTATCGAGTCGCCGACGGTAGCCTGGACCCGAACTGTTACGACTTGCTCGCTTCGGAAGCTCGCCTTGCGAGTTTTGTTGCGATAGCGAAGGGCGATGTGCCAGCCCGTCACTGGTTCCGGCTCGGGCGCCCCATGACTCCGGTGGATCGCGGTTCCGCTCTGATTTCCTGGTCCGGGTCGATGTTCGAGTACTTGATGCCTTCGCTAGTGATGCGCGCCCCGTTCGGGAGTTTGCTCGAACAGACCAATCGATTAGTTGTTCGCCGGCAAATGAAGTATGGCGCCGAGCTCGGAGTGCCATGGGGTGTTTCTGAATCCGCATTCAACGCGCGAGATCTCGAACGCACCTACCAGTACCTGAACTTCGGAATCCCTGGACTCGGACTTAAGCGCGGCCTGAGCGAGAACATCGTAGTTGCTCCTTACGCGACCGCATTGGCGTCGATGGTTGATACAGAAGCGGCGGTGCTGAATTTCAAACGCCTTTTTCTGGTCGGCGGTCTCGGCCGCTTCGGCTGGTATGAAGCACTGGACTACACGCCGTCGCGGGTACCGGAAGGTGAGACGGTCGCGATCGTTCGAGCTTATATGGCTCATCACCAGGGCATGACCTTAGTCGCGATAGCGGACACCTTGCTGGAAGGCGCCATGCGCACACGCTTTCATTCCGAGCCCATCATTCAAGCAACCGAGCTGTTACTCCAGGAACGGACGCCGCGCGACGTCGCGGTTGCTCGCCCGCGTGCCGAAGAGGTCAAAACCGAAGGCAACATCCGCGAGGTCACCGCGCCGATGATTCGCCGTTTCCATTCGCCGCACGACTTGATTCCGCGTACCCATTTGCTGTCCAACGGCAAGTACACTGTGATGATCACCGCTGCCGGCTCGGGGTTCAGCCGATGGCGGGATATGGCGGTCACGCGATGGCGTGAAGATGTAACATGCGATTCATGGGGCTCCTACATCTTTTTGCGCGATGTGGGCAGCGGCAAAGTCTGGTCGGCCGGGTACCAGCCGAGCGGGGTCGAGCCAGACAGCTACGAAGTCGAGTTCTCAGAGGATCGCGCCGAAATTGTGCGCCGCGACGGCACCCTTACCACCACGCTTGGGGTGGCCGTCTCGCCCGAGGATGACGCGGAGGTTCGGCGTGTATCGATCTCGAATCTCGGCAACCGGGTTCGGGAGATTGAACTGACTTCGTATGCGGAAGTGGTATTGGCACCCGATGCGGCCGACGTCGCGCACCCCGCTTTCTCCAAGATGTTCGTCCAGACCGAGTTTGACGCCAACATCGGTGCTCTGCTTGCGACCCGGCGGATGCGTTCACCCAGCGATCCGCCGGTCTGGGCTGCGCATCTGGCGGTGGTTGAAGGTGAGTCCATCGGTGATATCCAATTCGAAACCGACCGCGCGCGCTTCCTCGGGCGCGGTCGCGACGCTCGTGAAGCGATCTCGGTAATCGACGGACGTCCGCTTTCCGATACTGTCGGAACAGTCCTGGATCCGATCTTCAGTATTCGCCGGCGGATCCGAATACCAGTGGGCGCAACGGCGAGGGTGGCTTTCTGGACGATGGTTGCGCCGACCCGGGCGGAGGTGCTCGACCAAGCTGACAAGCATCTCGATTCCACCGCGTTCGACCGAGTAGTAACGCTCGCGTGGACGCAGGCGCAAGTGCAGCTGCATCACCTGAGAGTGGATGCCGACGAGGCCCATCTGTTTCAGCGTCTGGCAAATCGCGTGCTCTATTCGGATCCGACGCTGCGCCCGTCGCAGGACGTGCTGAAGCGAGGTGAGGGCGGTCCTTCTCTGCTTTGGGGGAGTGGAATATCGGGCGATCTGCCAATTGTGCTGGTTCGAATCGATGAGGCCGAAGACTTGGAAATCGTTCGTGAGCTTGTGCGTGCTCACGAATATTGGCGAATGAAACGTTTCGACGTCGATCTCGTGATTCTGAACGAGCGACCCCAATCCTACGATCAGGATCTGCAGACCACACTGGAGGCTCTCGTCCGCGCGAACCGCACGCGGCCGTATTCCGACGCGGAGGGTGCCCGCGGAAACGTGTTCGTTCTGCGAGCCGACCAGGTTCCCATCGAGGCGCGACGACTCCTCCAGACCGTGGCGCGAGCAGTACTACTGAGCCGGCGCGGGACACTCTCGGAGCAGGTCAAACGTCTTGAGATGTTAGCTCCGGCTGCTGCACCGCCGCCGCGTCGCTCGCCGGCGATTCGTCCGTCCGAGGCCGGCCGGGCGCGACCTGCATTGGAGTTTTTCAACGGCCTCGGTGGCTTTGCCGCTGACGGTTGTGAATACGTAACGGTTCTCGGCGAAGGGCAATGGACGCCCGCACCATGGATCAACGTCGTCGCCAATCCCTCGTTCGGATTCCAGGTCTCGGTGGAGGGCTCAGGGTACACCTGGTCGCTCAATAGTCGCGAAAATCAGATCACCCAGTGGTCGAACGACCCAGTTGGCGATCCTCCTGGTGAAGTGATCTATGTTCGCGATGAAGATACTGACGAGCTGTGGGGACCTACCGCCTTGCCGATTCGCGAAAACGTCGGGGCGTACTCTGTTCGTCACGGCCAGGGCTACAGCATTTTCGAGCACACCTCGCACGGAGTTTCTCTCGAACTCAAGCAGTACGTCCCGCTCGAAGACTCGATCAAGATTTCGCGCCTAAAGATCCGCAATCTCTCCGCACGTGTGCGACGTCTCTCGGTCACCGCCTATGTCGAATGGGTGCTCGGCATTTCCCGCGGAGCATCCGCGCCGTTCGTGGTGACGGAGATAGATTCTAATAGCGGTGCAATTCTCGCACGGAACCTCTTCAACACAGAATATGGGAGTCGCGTGGCATTCGCGGACTTAAACGGCCGGCAAATCTCATGGACCTGCGACCGCACTTACTTTTTAGGTCGAAACGGTAGTCTCGATAATCCGGCTGCGCTTGCGATTGCTGCGCCCCTTTCCGAGAGGGTCGGCGCCGGTCTCGATCCCTGCGGTGCCTTGCAAACACGCGTAGAGGTGCAGCCAAACGGGGAGACCGAAGTTGTTTTCTTTCTCGGCGAGGCACTGTCCAAGGTGGAGGCGCTTTCCTTGGTCGCGAAATACCGAACCGCCGATCTCGATGCTGTATTCGCCGCGGTAACGAGAGAGTGGGATGACATACTCGGCGCGGTCCAGGTAACAACTCCGGATCGTTCCCTGGATATCATGCTGAACCGCTGGCTGCTCTATCAGACTCTCGCCTGCCGCGTTTGGGCGCGATCGGCATTCTACCAGGCCAGTGGCGCTTACGGCTTTCGCGATCAGCTTCAGGATGTGATGGCGCTAACTGTATCGAAGCCCTCCCTGGCGCGAGAGCAGATACTACGGGCCGCGGCTCGCCAGTTCGTCGCTGGCGACGTTCAGCACTGGTGGCTTCCGCAGTCAGGTCAAGGAGTCCGCACGCGGGTCGCTGACGACCGTGTATGGTTGCCGTTCACCGCTGGTCAATATATCGAGGTTACCAACGATCACCAGATTCTCGACGAGACGATTCCTTTTCTCGATGGGCCAGTTCTCCACCTTGGCGAAGATGAATCGTACTTTCTGCCCTCGGTTTCCGAAGAGCAGTCCTCGCTGTACGAACACTGCGCTCGCGCTCTGGATTTAAGTCTTTCGGTCGGTAAGCACGGCCTGCCGCTATTCGGCTCTGGAGACTGGAATGATGGCATGAACCGCGTCGGCCAAGCGGGGCACGGCGAGAGCGTTTGGCTTGGTTGGTTCCTTTACACCACTCTTTCGGCGTTCGCGCAGATGGCAGAAGATCGAGGAGAGCAGACCCGTGCCGACAAGTGGCGGCATAATGCGACCCAATTGCAGGAGTCTTTAGAGCGGGAGGGATGGGACGGTAGTTGGTATCGACGCGGTTATTTCGATGATGGAACGCCGCTAGGTTCGGCGTCCAGCCTTGAATGCCGCATTGATTCGATCGCGCAATCGTGGGGGGTAATCTCCGGCGCAGCCAATCCAATCCGCGCGGCCGCAGCGATGGCGGCGGTTGATGAATACTTGGTGCGTAAAGAGGACGCCCTGGTCATGCTTTTCACGCCGCCATTCGACAAGACTCCGCTCGACCCCGGATACATTAAGGGGTATCCGCCCGGGATCCGCGAGAACGGCGGTCAATATACTCACGGCGCAATCTGGTCGCTGATAGCGTTTGCAATGCTCGGTGACGGCGA
The DNA here is from genome assembly GCA_963761255.1 of uncultured delta proteobacterium. GTDB lineage: Bacteria > Desulfobacterota > Binatia > Binatales > Binataceae > DATGKG01. Next base: position 52,000 of record CAVXGH010000002.1, on the reverse strand, counting down.
TAAGGCGGGCGAACTGTTCTCTCTCTTGAATCCAATCAATCACTCGAACACGCGCGCCGGGGTGCAGCGCTATAGGGTTGAGCCATACGTCGCATGCGCCGACGTGTACTCGATGCCGCCGCATGTAGGGCGGGGCGGGTGGACTTGGTACACCGGTTCGGCGGGCTGGATGTATCGGGCGGGACTTGAGTGGGTGTTAGGATTTCGCCTGCGAGGCAAAACGCTCTTGATTGAGCCGTGCATACCGAAAGCTTGGAAGGGTTTCGAATTGAGGTTCAAGCACCAATCTACGCGTTACAATATCGCGGTCGAAAATCCCAACGGCGTAAGTTCCGGTGTTAACCGGGTGGAGCTCGACGGTGAGGCGCTGGCGGCGGGCACGACGCATATCAATCTTAGCGACGACGGTGCCATTCATCGGATTCGCATCGTGCTTGGTTGATAACGGCAAGGTCTATCAGACGGCTCCGCCGCTATCATTCGCTAAACGAGATCCGGTGGGCGCCGCCTGTGATGCATGAGGGTCGGAGGTAGAACCACCCTTCGTTAGATTCCTGACGTCTGTGGATTCGAGATAACCGCCACCTTGGCACGGCGAGACAGCTAGCGGTTTAGTTTGAAAGGACTGAATTTTCTGTTTTGATTTGAGGTCTATCGGCCGAACGGATATGCGAGCCGCCGGTAGATTGCACATGAGGCAACGATTAGGTCCGTGGGCTCCGTTTTCACGTGGCGGTCGCGGTCAAATTTGTAGAACTACGCTGGATTTACCATCAGAGAATCGACAGTTTGCCCCGACCGTTCTCAATGTAGGCGATGTGGCCGGCCTCGCCCTAACGCCGATGGCTGCGGGGATCTGACGGTGCGTCATTCGAGTACTGTCTCGCGCCGCGCAGATGACGGCGCCGAGCGTTCTCTTGTACAGGGCGACTCCATAACCTTTGTGCGTGCCCCCGGCAAGCGGTGCGCTTCTGGGAGCGCGATTGGAAGACCAAGACCACGCGCTACGGTTCCTTCTTTTGATCAGGCGCCGGAGATATATGGTCAAAGACGATGGACGAAATCTATAAAATCGAACCAACCGGCAAGCGGGGTAAGCGTCGCTGGAACGTTTGGAGATATCGCGTGATTGGGAAAGGCCTGGAAGAGAAAATCTCCATGCACCCCGAAAACCAAGACCCTTTTCACAGCTCTCAAGAGGCAATCGCCTTTCTCAAACGGGTAGCGCCAAACCAGCGTTGACTGGATGGTGGGACGGTTCAGGTTGAAATGTGGTGGCGTCGCCGCTACGGCGAGCGAATATAGCTTCGAAGCTCCTCCGCTTCCGACTGCACCTCTTCCAGCCGCTGCTTCACGACATCGCCGATGCTAACGATACCGTGAAGTTCCCCACTCTCAACTACTGGCAGATGCCGGATACGCTGTAGCGTCATCACCTCCATGATATCAACGAGTTGGTCGTCGGATGTGCAGGTCTTAACCTCACGAGTCATCAATTGATCGGCCGGAAGTGTCAGCACCGCTTCCGCATGCTTCGACATGCCGCGGATGATGTCGCGCTCGGAGATAATCCCAATGAGTTGACCGCCCTCGTTGACAACCGGAACCGCTCCGATCCGGTTTTGGGCGAGCACCTCGACCACCCAGGTGACGGTCTGCTGCGGCGCGACGGTGACTACATCATGACCTTTGTGTTTTAGGATTGACGAAACCGTTGTCCCCATGTTTCTATCTCCTGGCTTTAACTCCAGGGCTACAAGAGCGCGCTGTAGTCTTGGGCGGCTTTCCTCCACTACAAAAGCTCCGTAGTTTCCCAAAAAGCAAGGTCCGGTACCTCCGTAACAAAGACCTCGAACATTGTGGGAATGGCGTAGCCTGATGTTCCTATTTTATTCCCTGATGTCGCGGGAAACTTCCCTGTTCTTCGAAATTAATTCCCTGTTCCCGATCTTAGGGAATTCAGAGAAAAGCATCGATGGCTGCTGCGGTTTCTGAGGGGTCGGACATCAAATCAGCCCCTGAAATAGAAGAATTCCCTGTATTTTCCCTGTAGATCAGGGAATTTGACACAAGAGACTGGTTCGCATCAGACTGACCCATCCGCCAACCAGTCTGGATCGACAGAGATTTCTCGCGCTCGATGGCGGATTCGTCCGCACTTTGGCGGACAATTTCCGATGAAAGGGGACCGGAGAGGGCAATTATTCGCCGATCCGATGACCAATTTTGCGCTTTTCTATCTGGAGCGAGTTGGCCCGGTCCCCATTGGCCCATTTGCATTCCATCGTGCTCGATGGTGTTCGGCGAATGAAAGGCGATGCTTGGCTCGAATTGATTACCGGTGCGGGTCGGAGTGACCGAAATTTCGAGGGCCCGCTAATGTACAATCAGCGGTCTGCTTCCGTTGGAGGACGCCGGGACCCGAAAGCAAACCGTGGAGCGAATACTACTTCGGCTGACGGTGGCGGTGATTTGAGAAATATCGCTTCTTAGCCGTTCAACTCTCGAATCGGGTGCAGGCCGGGCCGAAAAACTGGGAATAGCAATGGATCGGAAATGTACCTAAAACGCGGCGGACACTAACTCACGAATGGGATACCGAAAGGGGTAAGCCCAGTGTCATATCGGCCGCTGTCAGCGTGCGCGAAATTGAGATTTGTGCCGACGTAAGAGCGTCAGCCAGCGAAGCTGGTCCCGCTTCTATGACGACAACCGTTCCGCTCTTGTGAACATTGATAACCTTTCCGATGAAGCCGGAAGGCGTGTTGTTCGACACATCTGCGACCACTACGTCGCCGACCTTTACTCCGGCCGCTTCGGGAGTGCTCTTGGCAAACGTCAGCTTCGATCTACGCGCGTCGAGCGGTCCGTTCACAACGTAGAAATGATATGGACTGTCTCCGGAGAAAGCACTTTGGTAGTGGGCGGCACGAGCATTTCGGCGGTCTCAACTTTTCGACACGGCGAACTTTGAAGCGTGTCCTCGAGGAAACTGGCGTCCCCCGCCTTAAGCCCGACTCCGGACGCAAGCATGTCACCAACGGTACGCTGCTGGTACGAGAGTGGCACGGTGCCACTCATCAGGTGACGGCGACCGAGAAGGGCGTGCTCTACCGGGGAAAACTTTTCCGCTCTCTCTCGGAGGTCGCGCGCGAGATCACCGGAACGCGTTGGTCAGGTCCTCTTTTCTTCGGCCTCCGAACAACGCGGAGAGATCCAAAACGTGGAACAAAATAGCGCCATCATCCGGCGTTGCGCGATCTATACCCGCAAAAGTTCCGAGGAAGGCTTGGAGCAGGATTTCAACTCATTACACGCTCAGCGAGAGGCTTGCGAAGCATTCATTGCCAGCCAGAGCGGAGAGGGCTGGCGCTTGATCAAAACCGCCTATGACGACGGCGGCCTCTCGGGCGGTACGATGGAGCGTCCGGCCCTCCAACATTTGCTAACCGATATCGAGGAAGGCCGCGTTGACGTAATCGTGGTGTACAAAGTTGACCGGCTCACCCTCGAGTGTGGACAATGCGAAAATGAAGGTCCCCGAACCTTTTCAGATGGCGGATTTCGCCTCTGTAGATATAGCTTGCCGCGAGAATAAGCCTTTCCTCCCATCTTCGCGCCGTTTGCGTTAACGAGATCACGATTGGCCATGTATTTCGGAATCGCTCCCCCGCTCCAGACCCGTTGTCTGCAACATAAGGGCGATTAAGTGTCACATTTATTTTAACAGATTTAGCTCTTGGAACTGGCGGCGGTCTACCGTCTGACTGCCGCAGTTACCCTAGACTAGAGTCGCGTTTGAGAAATCCGTCATGGCCTCGAATTCCGGAGCGCGATCAAATAGAGTTGGGTTAGCTTTCTACATCCCGAAGCTCGAAAGGTGGCCTTTCGAAATACTCTTATAACTTTCGAATCCGCCTCACTACTCGTCCCTCAAGACAATCTTTAATACCCAGATTGTTCTGTCGATTACTCATTGCAATCATTATAGCTGACTCGGTGGGTAGCGTTTCCGAGCGCGGTCGCTGTTGAGGCCGAAGAATAGCGCGATTGGCGAAATCGCACCAAAGTAATTGCTAAATCTTTTGTTTCGGCGAACCGTTTGATGTATGTCAAAACTCATGCGATTGTTCACCATGCGTGTTCCCGGGTTTAAAGAACAGATGAAACGATTGAGGTTGGCGCGAAGGGGTCTGGTAAGCGTGGGTTCTGCGGTGCTCGCGATCATCGGCGTCGGCACACCGATGATCGCGCGCGGACAGCCCGCCCCCTCAGTCTGGCCGATGTTCAAGCATGATCTCAGGCATACCGGCCTGGGCACATCCGATACGAGCCGCAATCCGGGCACTTTGAAATGGGTATTGGATACCGCGAATCAGCTCGACCCCTCGGGCGCCATCGGTGTGTACTCATCGCCGACGATCGGGGCCGACGGCACCATCTACGTCGGAGGTGACGACCTCCTTTACGCGGTAAACCCCGACGGTGTTGTAAAGTGGACGTTCGCAACCGGCAGTTTAATCGGGTCTTCCTCACCAGCAATTGCCGTTGACGGAACCGTCTATATTGGCTCATTGGACAGCAACCTTTACGCGATAACCGACGGCGGACAAGGCAACGTGACAGAGAAATGGGCATTCCAAACCGGAGATTTTATCGACTCATCCCCGACGATCGGACTCGACGGAACCATTTATATTGGATCCGGTGACGATAGCTTGTACGCGGTAAATCCTGACGGCACTCTCAAATGGAAGTTCACGACCGGCGCTTCGATTCAAAGTGGCTGCTCACCGGCCATTGGCGCCGATGGGACAGTTTACATCGGTTCCTCTGATGGCAACCTCTACGCGCTGACCGACGGTGGACAGGGCGCCGTCATGGAGAAGTGGGCGTTTTCAACCGGCGGCAGAGCTATTACCGAAAGTTGTGGATCGATGACGTCATGAAAAAGGCGGCGTACCCTTCCGCGTGAGCAACGCGAACCCCGGTGGGAGCCGGGTGGAAGGAGGACGCCACCGATGCTGAAGGTAGTGGAGAAACAATCTGAAAGGGAAGCCAAAGAGGGGCTTTTGCCGCTGGACGAGATCGCGCGCGAGGGCGCACGGCGGATGCTGATCGAAGCACTCAAGGCAGAGGCCGACGATTACGTCGAACGCCATCGCGGCGAGCGCGACGAACATGGACGCGCACTGGTGGTGCGCAACGGCCTTGCCCAGGGGCGCAAGCTAACCATGGGAACAGGAACCGTAGAGCTTAAGGCACCGCGAATTGATGACCGGCGCTGTGATGAACAAGGAGGTCGCCGGCGCTTCACCAGCCGACTCCTGCCACCCTACATGCGGCGTTCACCCAAAGTCGCCGAAGTACTGCCCATCCTGTATCTGCGTGGGCTCTCGACCGGCGATTTTCGCCCCGCGCTGGAAGGGTTGCTCGGCGAAGACGCGGCCGGTCTGTCGCCGACCAACATCGCCCGACTTACCGCCTGCTGGGAGCAAGAATACATGGCCTTTCGCCAGCTCGAGCTGGCCGGCCGCGAGTACGTTTACGTGTGGGTCGATGGGGTGCACTTCAACATCCGGCTCGAAGACGACCGACTCTGCACTCTGGTGATGATCGGTGCGCGGCCCGACGGCGAAAAGGAGTTGCTCGCGGTCGAGGATGGCTACCGGGAGAGCGCCGAGAGCTGGAAGACGCTGCTGCGCGACCTCAAACGGCGCGGGATGGCCGCGCCCGTGGTAGCGGTGGGCGACGGTGCGCTGGGATTCTGGGCCGCGTCCCGCGAGGTCTGGCCCGAGACCCGCGAGCAGGGTTGCTGGTGTCATAAGCTCGTCAATGTGCTCGACAAGCTGCCCCAACGACTGCAGCCTCGCGCCAAGCGCGCGTTGCACGAGATGATGTACGCCGAGTGCCGGGCCGACTGCGAGGCGGCACGCGCGCGTTTCGAGGTGGAGTATCAGCCCAAGTACTCCAAGGCGGTCGAATCGCTCACGGCCAATTGGGAACGTCTGACTACTTTCTTCGACTTTCCGGCCGAGCATTGGAAGCATCTGCGCACCACCAACGTTATCGAGTCGCCGTTCGCTACCGTACGCTTGCGTGAGCGCGCGACCAGAGGCGCCGGTTCAAGAACTAAAGGATTGCTGATGGCGTTCAAGCTGCTCGACATGGCCCAGCTCCGCTGGCGGCGTCTCGACGGCGCTCAGCTATTGCCGCTGGTTCGTGCCGGGGTGAAGTTCGCCGATGGTGTCCAAGTCGATCCCGCCAATCACCTTACCCAATCAACTCACAGTCAACCAAGGGAAGCCGCCTGATCATGGCGAGCCGATCCACAACATTTGACAATAACTCCCGGCGGCAATGTGTGCTCCTCTCCGACGATCGGGGCCGACGGCACCATCTACGTCGGTTCTTCTGACGGCAACCTCTATGCGGTAAATTCCGACGGCACCCTTAAATGGAAGTTCGCAACGGCCGCGAGCGTGTTTTCCTCGCCCGCGATCGCCATCGATGGTACCATCTACTTTGGCTCAAACGACGATAATCTATATGCCTTAACCGATAATGGTACCCAAGCAAAAGAGAAGTGGGCATTTAAAATGGGCGCTGAACTCTCGGGACCGGCAATTGGTAACGATGGCACCATTTTCGTCGCCTCGGCAAACGGAAACGTCTATGCGATAGTGGACAATGGAAACGGCGCCTCGCAGAAGTGGGCCTTCGCAACCGGCGGGTTCGTCTTCTCCTCCCCAGCGATTGGCGCGGACGGTACTGTTTACTTTGGGTCCGATGACGATAATCTCTACGCCGTGGGTGTTTCCGCCCCGGTGGTTCCCGTGAAGCTGGAAATCGCTCCAAGATCGCTGGATTTTGGTACCGTGCGAGCTGGGCGCTCCAAGGGGCCACGGTATATCGTCGTCAGAAACCCGCAAAACAACCGGAAAAAGCCAGGTCTTTCTGTTGTAATGCAGGGGGAGCGACTCAACGGCGCGTTCATTCCGTTCAGTGTCACGAATGATTGCGCCCCATCGCTCTTGGACGGCGCGGAGTGCTATATAGGAGTCACGTTTGCCCCGGACACGAGAGCGTCTTGGCGCGGCACTTTGATGATCTTCGACAATACGCAAAATGAGCCGCAACTAGTGAACCTTAAAGGCAATGGTAGATAGCGAAGCGGACTATCCATCCACAATGAGAATAGAAGGAGATCTAGTGTTCTGAATTTGAGAAATATCGCTTCGAGCCGTTCAACTCTTGGAGCAGCGCCTTCGCGTCCTTCAAATCCGCGGTGTCGAAGCCCTCGGCGAACCAGTTGTAGATTTCGGCGAGCATCGTGCGGGCCTCATCGCGACGATTGGTGTCGCGCAGAAACCGTGCGAGGCTGGTGGTCGCTCGCAACTCCCACAAGCGAGCAGCTTGTTTTCTTGCGGCACCGATCGCTTCGCGAAAGAGACTCTCCACCCGTGCATCGTCCGGAGCCCCCAGTCCGAGCAGCAACTCGCCCTTTATTCGGAAAATGTCGGGTGACCTTGCATCCTCTGGCGGAAGTGATGCGATCAGGGCCAGGCCTGCCTCGGGCTTTCCCAAACTCCCGTAGAGCTCGGCCATCGCGGAACCTATCATTTGACAAAGCCATTCGGCGCCCAGCGCCCGTAACTCGTCCAAGCCTTCTTGCGCAAGGACCAGGCCCTGTTCGTCCCCAACGCCGCCGGCGGATGCCCAACCGTTCAGGGCCTTGGGCGAAGCCATGAATTGCGCGAAGCCGCCCTGGGTGGAAACCGTGAGCGTTTCGTCGGCGCGCTCACGCGCCAAGTGCCAATCGCCCCGTTCACAGCAGATATTGCTTGAGACTACCAGCGCATACGCTAGGCTCACGGGATGAGCTACCTTGCGAGCCAAGGCGACCGATTCTTGGGATCGACTCGGCACCAGATCAGGATAACCGAGCCGCATGGAGCTACCGTTTCGGTGGATAGGTTTGGGCTTGGATGTTGAAAGTTTTTAGCAGCCTCCGACTTTTCGCATTGGTGTTGGTCTGAGTCCAGCTTTTCGGCCCCACCCTGCACTCGATCTGAGGGTGGGGCTGGAAAGCTTAAAGGTTTTGTATTTGCGGGCGCAACGCCGTGCAGCGCGCCGGCCGCCACGTTTTTCGGCGGCCCAGCGGTGCGTGTGGCGGCCGCACCCCGCAAGGTTTGGTTGGCCTCATCTTCATAGCAGCGTTCGTAATTGATCGGTGACTGGTAGCCGAGCGCGAAGTGGCGACGATGGGGATTGTACCAACCCTCGATGAAGTCAAAGACCGCCATGCGTGCCTCAGCCTGAGTTTTGAAACTGCGGCGCTCGAGCAGCTCGCATTCCAGGGTGGCGAAAAAGCTCTCCGCCATCGCGTTGTCGAAACAAATCGCCGACCGAACCCATCGAGGGTCGCACCCCGGCCTGCTGGCAGCGCGTCCCGAACGCGATCGAAGTGTATTGAGTTCCCTGGTCGGAGTGATGAATCACGTCCGCGGGCCGGCGCTGTCCGTGCTTTTGACAATGCAGCATGGCCCACTTTGATATTCACATCTGGCCCACCCTCCGGGTTTTGCGGTTCTGGTTCTCGTCACTCAGCGTTCGATACCTAATTGCAGGTTAGGGGGTGTGCGAGGGGGAAGCATTCCCCCTCGCGGCTCTGTCTAACCTGATCCAGTGGTCACCGATGCTCGTTCTTGCGTCGCTCCGCGGTCCTCCGGAAGCGGTAAGACTCACTGCCGGTCTCGATGATGTGCGCGCGATCGGTGATCCGATCGAGCAGCGCCTTGCACAGCCGGGCGTTGGGAATCACCTGGGTCCATTCCGAGAAGGGCAGATTGGTGGTGACGATGACCGCTGCCTTCTCCGCCCGTTCCGCGATCACCTGGAACAGGAACTCCGCGCCGACCTCGGCGAGTGGGACGTACCCAACTTCATCGAGCGCGATCAGATCGTAACGGGCCCAGCGCGCCAGCACGCGGCCGAGCTGCAGCTGATGCTTGGCCTCGACCAGTTCGTTGATCAGTGCCGCGGCGGTCGCGAATCGCACCCGCCGCTTCTGCCGGCAGGCCGCCACCACGAGTCCGGTGAGCAGATGGGTTTTGCCGGTGCCGCTGTCGCCGATCAAGATGATCGGTTCGGCTTTGGCGATGTAGTCGCCCCTGGCCAGTTCATGGATCTGCTGAGCCGAGATCCCGGGGTTGCGCGCGAAGTCGAACTCCTCGAGGGTTTTCATCCGCGGCAGACGAGCTTCGCGGATGCGCCGCTCGATCAGCCGCTGTTCGCGATCCTCGAGTTCCGTCTGCAGCAGCGCTTCGAGATAGCCGAGGTGGGTGCGCCGTTCGCGCACCGCCTGCTCGGCGAGTTGCGCGCACTGCGCGGCTATACTCGGCAGCCGCAAGACCTTGCATTGCTGGCGGATGGTGGCGGCTTCCAGTGCGGCGCTCTCCGCGTTCATGATGCCGCCTCCTGGCCGAGCAGCCCGTCGTAATCGGTCAGTGAAGGCTGCGGACGTTCGTAGCGTGAGAGTGCGCCCAACTCCATGATGGTGCTGCGCGCGCGGACCAGATCGGCGGCTTCGGCCAGATGCCGGATCGCGGCAACATCCGAACATCCGAGCGCGAGCGCTTCTTCCACTGCCGCGCGCACCCGCCGATGCCCATGCTGCCTTATCAGACTCAGGACCTGGATCATCTGCCGGGTGCCGCTCTGCTTGCCGTGCCGACCGATCAGTTCGGCCAGCAGGCGATCATAACTCTCCGGCCACAGTCCGCGTTGCCGCCACGCCGCCAGCGGCTTCGATCCGATAAGCGCTCCCGGCTTACGCTCCAGCACGTCGAGATAGTGTTCGAGATCGAGTACCTGTTGCTGGCGTTCGTAACAGCGCTCGTGGCGGGCGAGGCAGCGGCCTTCGTTCCAGACCTCGACGCAACTCGGATGAAGTCGGACCTCGACCGTCCTGCCGACCTCGACCGGAGCCGAATACAAGTTGGTTCGCACTCTGACGCAGCCCAGCCCATCGACCCGTGGGAAAGAGATATCGGCCAGGTCGAAGCCGTGCTCGGCGAGCGGCAGCAGATGCGCGCGTTCTTCGATTATCAGCGCGCCCACCGGCCTGCTCTGCCCGGCGATCTGACGTTGTTCGTCGGCCCGGCAGGAGGCCAGTAACTGTGCGTTGAGATCCTCGAGATCGCGCGCTTTCGGCACCGGCACCCAGTGGTTGCGCCGAAAATAGCCGGCCTCGCTCTCGATGCCGCCCTTTTCGTGCGCCTCGTAGGGCGAGCAGAACTCACTGCTGAAGCGCCAGTGCGAGCGGAAAGCGATGAAGCGCGCGGTCTCCTCGCGCCGATAGCCGCGCACAATCTTCTTCACCGCGGCCTTCAAGTTGTCGTACCGCAGGACCGCAAACACGCCCTGAAAATAATTGAACGCGTGTTCGTGAGCGTCGAGGAAGGCCTGCTGGGTCGCGCGATGATACGCGCGGTGGAAGGCCGCGCCGCTCGCCATGCTGCGCATCGTAAAGACCTGCAGCCGTACCAGCTCGCCCCTCAGCTCCGCCCACGCTTCGTACCAATCAACCTGGGCTTCCTGTCCTAGCTGATAGCTCTGCGGCACGCAGACCACGCGGGTTGACCATCCTAACTCGGCTTTCCGCTCGCGCACGTATTGCCGGACCGTAACTTCGGCGACTTGGTGCTCTGGCCGCTCAGCCAGGATCCGCTGCCAGATGCGATGCGCGGTGTGACGCTGCTTACGTGGCGCTCGGCGATCGGCTGCGAGGATGGCATCGATGAATGAAACCAGCGGTCCTATTATCGGTCGCACTCGCTCAACCGGCTTGCGCTCGGGCGGTTCAGCGCTCAAGAGCGCCTGCCGCACCATCCGCCGATGCACTCCAAGCTTGGCCGCGACTCCCTTGATGCTTCCGACTCCGAACTCGTACTCCCTGCGAATCTGCTCGAACAACTCCACCTTCGTTCTCCTCTCCATCCCCGGCCTCCTGCTCATCAGCAGGATGCTCCGGCTTAAGGAGGGTGGGCCAATCTACAGCATCGAAGTGGGCCGTCTCAGAGTATCGAAATCAGTCCGATTGCCATATTGAGCGCCGCTAACACCAGCTCCGTGCGCAGATGAGTTTCCATCGCCCACCCGACCACTCTGCGGCTGAACACGTCGAGCACCCGGCCAGATATAGAAAGCCCGTCCAGGTGGGAATGTAAGTGATGTCGGACACCCACAACTCATTGGAGGCTGGCGCGCTGAAGTTGCGTTCGACCAGATCCGGCGCGGGCCGCGCCGCCCGATCCCGGGTGGTGGTCGCGATCCGCCTGCGCCGGCTCACCCCATAGATGCCGGCCACCTCCATCAGCCGCGCCACCCGCTTGCAACCGACCCGGATCCCCTCGTCGGCCAGCTCGGCGTGAATTCGCGGCGCGCCGTAGGTGGCGCGCGAGTTTTCATGAATCGCCTGGATCCGCAGGCTCAGTTCCGCATCCGTGCGCGCCCGCTCCGAGCGCGGCCGTGTCCGCCACGCATAGTAGCCGCTGGTGGAGACCCCCAACACCCGGCAGATCGTGGCAACCCCATGCATGGCCTGATTCGCACTCACGAATTGGAACGCCGTGACGGCACTGAGCCGGTCTCCGTGGCGAACCAGGCCGCGGCTTTTGACAAGATCTCGCGCTCTTCGCGCAGAACCCGATTCTCACTGTCAGCAATCATGTGAATCTCCCCCCGTAAACATCATTTGAAACTCCCCCCTCTGAGGAACAGAGGAGAAGGAGCAAATGGAAGAGAGATTGAATCGGGTAGTTTCACCGCCGACCGAAGTGGGTGCGGCGGAGGAGCGGATGTTACGGGCTGATCTGGTACGGGAGATGGTGGCGCGAAAGGAACGCGGCGAGGGAGCCAAGCGGATAGCGCGCGAACTCGGGGTGGATCGTAAGACGGTAAAGCGCTGGCTGAAGTTGGGCAGTTGGCAGCCGCGGCGAAGCCAGTTCCGGCGCCGGCCGATCGATCAGTTTGCCGAGTTCATCGAGCGGCGCGCGCCGGAGGTCGGGTGGAACGGGGTGGTTGTACATCGCGAGCTGGTGGGCTTGGGGTTTACCGGCGGGTATCTGCAAGTGCAACGTTTTCTGCAGCCATTTCGGGCGCAGCGGAAGTGGTCGGCACTCGCGACGGTACGCTTCGAGACCGCGCCCGGCGAGCAGGCTCAGGTTGACTACGGTCAACTAAAGGTCTGGATCGGCGAGCAGGCGGAAACGGTCCATTTGTTCGTGTTCACCCTGGGCTATTCGCGCCGGCTGTTCACGCGCGGATATCGCAACGAGCGACTGGCGACCTTGCTCGACGGCCACGAGCGCGCATTTCGTTTTTTCGGCGGCGTCACCCTGAACTGCCTGTACGATAACCCGCGCACCCTGGTGCTGGGCCGCAGCGAGCACAAGGTGCTGTGGCATCCGTTGTTCGACGACTTCGCGCGCTACTATGGCTTCACCCCGCGCGCCTGCCAACCATATCGGGCGCGGACCAAAGGCAAGGTCGAGAGTGGAGTTGGGTACGTAAAACACAATGCGCTGGCGGGCCGGCGTTTCCATTCATGGGAAGAACTCAACGGCTGGCTCGAGCGCTGGAGCGCGGAAGTCGCCGATCTACGGGTACATGGAACTACTCACGAGCGGCCGATCGATCGCTTTGCCCACGAGCGACTCACTCCGCTGGGCACGCGACCTCCCTATCGCTACGAGCTGGTGCGGTCGCGGACGGTGGCCAACGATGCCCTGGTCGCGGTCGGCGCCGCGCGTTATTCGGTCCCGGTCCAGTACGTGGGGTTGACCGTCAGCGTGCATGAGAGGACTGAGCACTACGAGTTCTTCCACCAGGACCAGCTGATCGCGCGCCATCCCAAAGCCCCTCGGCACAGCGTAGCAATGGCGCCCGAGCACTACGCCGGATTGTTGCGAGTCGCCCGCCAGGCCGCAGTCACAGCGCCGCCGCGCTTCGATCCCAACTTCGGCCGGCTCGGGGAGGTCATAGTGCGCGATCTTGCGCTCTACGAGGCTGCCAGCCTGGGCCAAGGAGGTGAGTCGCGATGAGCACTCCGCAACTCGAACGTTTGCAGGAGCATTGCCATCGGCTGCGGCTCTATCAGATCGAAAATGAACTTACCGCGCGCCTGGAACAGGCGGCGAAAAAGGAAGTTTCCTACGCTGAGTTCCTCGACGAACTGTTCGCCGCGGAGGTCGAATCGAAGACCTACAAGCACCATCAGATGCGGATCGCGATGGCGCGCTTTCCGTTCCAAAAGACCCTGGAGAGCTTCGACTTCAAGTTCCAGCCCTCGATCGATCCCAAGCTGATCCGGGAACTCGCGACCGGCCGCTACATGCACAGCGGCGATAATGTCTTGTTCCTCGGACCGCCCGGAGTCGGGAAGAGCCACTTGGCCATAGCACTCGGGATGAAGGCCTGCGAGCAAGGCGTCCGGACACTGTTCGTCACCGCCACCGCGCTCATCGCCACCCTCGGCAAGGCGTTGGCCGAGGGGCGGCTGGAAGAGCGTCTGAAGATCCTCACCCTGCCACAGCTTTTACTAATTGACGAGATCGGCTATCTCCCGATCGATCGCCAGGGCGCCAACCTGTTCTTCCAGCTGGTCTCGCGCCGTTACGAGCGCGGCTCGATCATTATCACCAGCAATCAGAGTCTCGGTGCCTGGGGCGAGGTGTTCGGCGATGCGGTGATCGCCAGTGCTATCCTCGATCGCCTGCTGCACCATTCCATCACGATCAACATTAAAGGAGAAAGTTTCAGGCTTAAGGAGAAGCTCAAGGCCGGTCTGCTTAAACCCAAACTCGAGCCTCCGCCGGCTGCATGAACTGCGAAGCCCTTATAAGGAGCGGTGAGGGGGAGTTCCTCCCCCTCACACTCCCCCACTCAACCAACACCAGAGGGGGGAGTTTCAAATGATACATGGGGGTGATTTTCGGGTGATGTTTGACACTCACGCCTGAGCCGCGTCAGTTCTTCCCGCTCACTGGTGGTCAGACCATCGCTGCGCTCGCCGATGTCGAGTTGCGCCTGTCTGACCCACTGCCGAATGCTCTCGACCGACGGTTCGAACTCACGCGCTAGCTCCTTCAGCGACCGCCCTGCGCGCACCTGTTCGACCATCCGCCGCCGATACTCAGCCGGGTATGGTGGATGGGTTTTTGGCATCAGCTCTCCTCCTTGCCGTTCCTGCCAAACACACTCCACGAAACCGGGTCAACTCCAGCAACAGGGCGAGGGCCAGTTCTCCCAGAGCGTTCACCCCGGAGTCGAGTCCTGATAGGGCGCGATGAAAACGGTCGCGCTCAGAGTCATACAACGCCAGCGCTCTTTCGAGATCTTCGCGGCTGCGCGTGAGTTCCACGAGCCGCCAAAGCACCGCGCCCCGCGACCGCAGTGCCAAAACTAGCAGGCTCGCATCTTTAGTACGTTCAGCTTGAGCCAAGAGCTGCTCGGCCACCTCGAGCGCTGGTTCCAACTGTCCGCGCAAAAGATGAAACGCAAACAGCCCTCCCAACACGGCGAAGAACAGCGGAGTTTCGCCAAGCTCGCGGCACAGCTCCCGCGCCCGAACCAGCGACTCTTCCAGTTGCGGTGCGGCGGGCCCGTAAGCCCCTCGAAGTGCTGCACCCTGTGCGAGTCGCAGGAGGAGCTCGCGTTGAATGCGCTCCGGAGTACGCGGCATGGTGGCCAACATTTCGAGCGCGGCGTCGGTCACGCTGCTTGCCTCCGCATACGCCGAGCGCTGCAAGGCCTGATCCGCAACCAGGTGCAGATACTTGACCGCCTGCGCCGTGTTCCCGCTTCGGCCGTAGTGATGGGCGAGTTCGCCTAGATGGTCGTCGAGTTGGGTCCGGAACAGCGCCTCGATCGCCTCGGCGGTACGCTCGTGGAGCGTCTTGCGCCGCTCGATCAGCAGCGAGTTATAGGCAACTTCCTGCGTGAGTGCGTGTTTGAAGGTATATTCGATTTCGGGGAATGCCGGCTGCTCATAGACGAACTCGCCCAACTGCAGCTCCGTCAGCATCCGCTGAAGTTGGTTGTCCGGTTTGCGCCCAACCTTCCTGATGAGGCTCAGCGAGAACTCCTTGCCGAACACCGCGAGCGTCTGAAGCAAGTCCTTCTCTTCCGGCGCCAGCCGGTCGATGCGGGCGGCGAGAATCGCCTGCACGGTAGGCGGAATCTTGAGTTGGTTCAGCGGCCTGGTAAGCTTCACCGCGCCGTTGCGCACCAGCGCCCCTTCATCGAACAGCACCAGCACCGTCTCTTCCATGAAGAAGGGATTACCCTCAGTCTTTTCTACAATGAGACGCTTGAGTGCACCCAGCTCCGCACCATCGCCGAGCAGCGCGCTCAGCATCTCGTCTGTACTCTCCTTGCCCAGCGAATCGAGACGCAATTGTGTGTAATAGGTCTTGTGGCCCCACTCGTGGCGGTACTCGGGCCTGTAGTTTACCAGTAGCAGGATGCGCGCGGTGCCGATGCTGTCGGCCAGCAGGTTCAGGAATGCCTGGGTCTCTTCATCGACCCAATGCAGGTCCTCGAAAATCACGATCAGCGGCTGATTGAGGCTTTCCCGCAGCAGGATTCGCTTGATCGCCTCCAGCGAGCGTCGCTTGCGAGTTTGCGCGTCTACCTCGGCGATCTGATTGTTCTCATCGGTCAAGCCGAGCAGCCCAGACAGGTACGGAAGTGCGTCCTCCAGCGATCGATCGAGCGTGATGATCTTGCCGTTGATCTTCTCGCGCCGCGTGCGTTCGTCGTCGTCGGAGGCGATTTTGAAATAGCTCCACAGCAAGTCAATCACCGGCAGGAACGCGGAAGTCTTCCCGTGTGAGACCGAGAATGCTTCGAGCACCATCCATCCCGATTGCGACACCGCCTTGAACTCGAAGAACAGCCGCGACTTACCGACCCCGGCCTCGGCCATCGCGGCCACGATCTGCCCCCGTCCAGTCTTTGCTTGCTCCGCAGCGTGCTTCATCGCGTCCATCTCGCGCTGACGACCAACGAACTTCGTGAGTCCGCGCCCAGCTGAACGCTGCAATCGAGTGCGCAGCGGCCCAAGACCGCTAACTTCATATACGTTCACCGGCTCGGAGACGCCTTTCACCTTGGTCGGCCCGAGTGCCTTGAACGTGAAGTAACCCTCGCACAGCTTGCGAGTGGCTTCGGTAACGGCGATCGAACCTACTGGTGCTGCGGTCTGCATCCGTGAGGCCAAATTGGTCATGTGCCCGATCGGCGTGTATTCGACGTGACCCGCGCCGGTCTGAATCGAACGCACCACTACTTCGCCAGTATTGATGCCGATGCGACCCTGGATAGGAGTTCCGCCGTCGGCGACCACATTTGCCGAATAGCGCCGCAACTCCTCCTGCACGCGAAGCGCCGCATACAGGGCGCGTTGTGGATGATCCTCATGCGCTATAGGCGCTCCAAACAACGCGAAGATGCCGTCGCCGGTCGATTGTACGACATAACCGTCGTAACGGTGGGCGGCATCCATCATCAACTTGAGCGCAGGATCGATTACGGCGCGCGCCTGCTCGGGGTCGAGATCCTCCATCATCTCGGTGGACCCCTTGATGTCAGCGAACAGTGGGGTGACGGTCTTGCGCTCGCCTTCGAGTGCGAGTGAAGCATCCGGTTGCTCGGCTGTAACCCGAATCCCGGGCGGAGTTGGCTTCGCTGCCGAAGGTTTAGGGGCTTCAGTAGACGCCGCGGCGATGAGAGTGGTTCCGCATTCGACACAGAACTTTTCGCCGGGCTCGTTGGTAGCGCCGCATTGCGGACAGCCCAACGCCATCGGTGCGCCGCATTCGGAGCAGAACTTGCGCCCTTCCCGGTTTTCGCCGTTGCATTTTGAACAGCGCATTTTCCCGACCCCCAGGGTGCCGCAGGCCGCCCTTTTCGAACGGTGCCCGCAGTTTTGCGCGATTGGCCACTTTCGGCAACACGTCGCCGACTCCGGGCGTTTTGGTGCCATCGTGGTGCCAGAGCCACACGCTAAACACCATAATCAGCCTCATCAGGACGCTAAACGGTCAGCCCCAAAACGCCGATTTTGTGGGAAGTTTAGCTTCTTAGTGGCCTGTAACATTGATAATGGTATCGATGTAATGTATCATGAAGCATGCATGTGAGAGAGAACTTCGAGTGGCCTCGCAGGAGCGCAAGGAACTGAGGGATAGAGTGCGCTCGCGGACGTTGCCGGCCGAGGACGTACGCCGGGCACGGTTGATCCTGCTGTTGGCGCAAGGGCAGTCCTATCTGACGATTCGGCAGCTGCTCGGTTGCAATGCCAACTATATTAGTCGCTGGAAGGGGCGCTTCGAGGCGGAGCGGTTGGCCGGGCTGTACTCGCGCCATCGGGGACGGGCGGTGGAGAAACGAACCCCGGCGCTGGAAGCCCGCATTCTGGAGTGGACCCGTCGACCGGTGCCGGATGGCTCGACCCACTGGAGCAGCCGCAAGTTGGCCCGGCATCTGGGGATTAGCCATATGATGGTGGCGCGAGTGTGGCAGCACGCCGGGCTCAAGCCGCAACGGATCGAGCGCTATATGGCTTCCGACGATCCGAATTTCGAACTCAAGGCGGCGGATATTATCGGGCTGTACGTCAAGCCACCACAGCACGCGGCAGTGTTTTGCGTGGACGAAAAGACCGCCATCCAAGCCCTGGACCGGCTCGATCCGGTGCTGCCGTTGTCGCCCGGGCGGCTGGAGCGCCATGGCTTTGAGTACTACCGGCACGGGACGCTTTCGCTGTACGCCGCGCTTAACACTCACAGCGGCGAAGTGCTGGGCAAAACCGCCACCCGGCATACCAGCCAGGAATTTGTGGCCTTCCTCGCCGATCTGGTCGCCAACCAGCCGCGCGGCAAGGAGATCCATATTATCGCGGACAATCTGTCGGCGCATAAGACCACGCGGGTGGAGCAATTCCTCGCGGCGCATCCCAGCCTGCATCTCCACTACGCGCCGACCTACTCTTCCTGGCTCAACCAGGTCGAAAACTGGTTCGCCAAGCTTGAGCGCGATGTTATTGCGCGCGGAATCTTCACCTCGGTTAAGGACTTGGCACGCAAGCTGATGCGCTACATCCGTCACTACAACCGCGCTCCCAAACCCATCAAGTGGACCTATCGCGACCCCAATCATCGCATCTGTGCCGATACCATTTCACCTGTTACGGGCCACTAGATCAGACTTTCTTTTAGAACCAAGGCGATCTCGAACACAAGCTCGATAGCTACAAAATTTACTACAACCAATATCGCTGCCACCGCAGATTGGCCGGCATCACGCCAGTTCAACGCAGTGGCGCTTCTGCCCATCCGATCACAAACCTTGACTCATGCCGCTGGCGAAAACACTGCAACGGCCTCTTTCAGACCCCAGCAGCCGCGTGAGTTGTATTTCGCCACACACAGGTCATTTCCTTGGCACTTTGGCAAGCTCCAGCAGGCAATATTCGCGATAAAAACGCCTAGCTTGTTGAGATTTCTTTCGTATTTCAGTCGAAAAAATAACTTGCTCCAAGGAATCGAGGATGCAACAATCTCAGCGCTTCGTTCATTCGGCATTAGTATCGGCACCTAGTGTCTTTCGAGCTTGCTGCGACTGTCGGCTGTGTGGTTTAGCTGCAGCAATCGCTCCAGGGGGGACCATGAAAAATCGACTTACCTCATCGTGCGATGGAGTTGACTCCGATCGATACATCGCGGCTCTCCACTTCGAGTGGAGCTGCCGATGACGGCCGCTGAGGGGGGATTCTCAAGGCGCGGCAGCCGGAGTTATCGCTCCCGGCGGACGGCCGCAATCGAGATCCTCTTTGCTTCTGTAGCCGTGTGCCTGCTCGCGACCACATCCGGTTGGGCGGACTCGCTGACGCTGGTGAACTCTTCCCCAGGATCGAGCAACCTCCTGCAGTGGTCACAATTCGGCGCCAATGGAACCACCCTCGGGCAAACCTTCAGTGGCAGTTCGACCGGTGCAACGGCGGTTTCCGTCAGCCTGAGCGGGCCAAATAGCGTCCTCGCGGTGGTATGTCCCGCGGGAAGCTGCAGTTGGTCCGGTCCCGGGATGACTGCCGGCGATACGCTCCTTTGGACTTCGAACGGCAATAACGGCGGCAACGGACCGCTAACTCTCAGCTTCAATCACGCCCAGTCCACCGTGGGAGCCCTTATCCAGGCCGATGGATCGTCGCAATTCACCGCGATGATCCAGGCCTTCAACGGTTCCACTTCTTTGGGTAGCTTCACGGCCACCAGCGACTCCAAAGGAACCGCCGTCTACCTCGGTATCAATGACCAGAGCGGCGCGAATATCACTTCGGTGACATTCAGCCTCGCCAGCGCGATGGGCGCTACCACCGATTTCGCGATTGACACCGTCAGCCTCAACGCATCATTAGGTGCGGCTCCACCGCCGTTGACGCCCGCGCCGACGCCAGCCCCGGTGCCGACCCGAACCGCGACCTCGACGCCCACCCCGGCTCCGATCACGACGCCATCGCCGGCGCCGACTCCGGTCCCCTCGTCGCCGGGAACTATAACCTTTGTAGGCGCGGGAACATTGGCTGACTCGGCCAGCGCGGTATCCGCGATCTCTATCGGATTGCCGTCGGGCGTGAAGGCCGGCGACATACTTCTCACCGAGCTGGTTATTTACGATGGCAGCGCGACCGATGTTCCCACTCCGCCGATTGGATGGGCCAACCTTCGCCGCGACACCGAAAACAGCGGCAACAAAGCCAGTTCATGGCTCTACTATCACATCGCCGGATCGAGCGAGCCGGCTTCCTACACCTGGGCAATCGGAACGAATTGGGTTGCCGGCGTGATGGGTGCGTGGCGCGGGGTTTCCAGCTCCCCGATCGATAAGGCTTCTGGAGCGACCGCGGCGGGAACCTCGGTCTCGCTCGCGGCGCCCTCGCAAGTCCCGGGCACCAACGGCGAACTGCAGGTTTACCTTTATGCCGCACAATCCGCCGTGGCGCCAGTGATCGGTGTATCGAGCTCGCTCAATAGCCGCTTCAACTCGAGATCCTCGAAGGAAGGCTTCACCATCGCCTTAGCCGATACTCTCGCGCCCTCGGTTGGGAACGCATCGCCGACCTATCCCGCCACCACTACCAATGCGGCATTGACGGCGCAGGCCATCCTGCTCGTCGCTGGGACGCAAAGCGCCCCGGCTCCGACCGCAACGCCGGTTCCTACTGCGGCGCCGACACCCGCACCAAATCCATCGGGCGCAATGAGCTTCGTGGGGATGGGCTCTTTCAGCGATTCCAGCGGACCGGTCACCAGCGTAGCGCTCTCGTTGCCGTCTGGAGTCCGGTCAGGCGATGCGATGGTCGCGCAGCTTATCGTGTATGACGGCACAGGATCTGACATACCCATTGCACCCAGCGGATGGAGCACTATTCGTCATGACTCAGTGAACAGCGGCGACAAGCTCACCTCATGGCTCTACTACAAGGTCGCGGGTTCCAGTGAACCGGCTTCGTATGCATGGAGCCTCGGTTCCAACTATGCCGCAGGCGTGATGGGCGCGTGGCGAGGCGCATCGAGTTCGCCGATCGCTCAATCCTCGGGAGCGGGCACTTCGGGAGGCGATCCAACTTCCGAGGCCGCGCCGTCCCTGGTTCCGGCCGGCAATGGCGAACTGCAACTCTACTTCTATGCTTCACAGTCTGCTTCAGCGCCGACGCTGACACTCTCCAATGGGCTCAATCAACGCCTCGATGTGAGGTCCTCCAAGGAGGGATTCTCGCTCGCGGTTGCCGATGCTGCCGCGCCCGCCGCCAATGTGGCCTCGCCCACCTATGCCGCCAGCGCGACTATCGGGAGTGGCGCGGCGATGACGGCACAGGTGGTTTTACTGCACTAGAATATGCTTAGGCGAATGCTACCAGGCGCGATGAGATTGATTAGGGTGAAGACTCGGCTTGCGATGGGTACGGTTGCTAACACGCAAAGGAAGTGTCGCAGGTTGAATCATTAAAGCTGTATCATTAGTGCTACACCATCGAGGATGGCACGAAAAAGCTGTGTTTTCTTGTACTATTTCGCGGGGAACGCTTTTTGCTCAAATGGTGCGCTCAAGGGGAACTTTTCACTGTTCTCGATGGATCGCCATCTATTATAAGTGGACCTTCCTCGATCCCGGAGCGAGTCGCGCCGTGTGTGGGCTCTGAATTTCGGCTCCGGAGTATGGAACCCAGGGGGGAACAATGAAGCGATCGCTCATGTTTTTCGGCCTCGCTGCGGCTGCGCTCCTAGCGGCAACCGCCCCATCGGCATTTAGTAGTCAGGAAGCAGACGCGCCGTACATAGCGTACACCAAGACTGTGCCAGTTCACGGTCCCAACTCCGGCAAGGCGCATCGCGCATCCGCCTCAGGCGCGGCGGTGAATAATCTTCCGTCGCTTCCGCTTTGGAACTACTCGGTTACTTCTCCGATCGACGGTAATACGTACTCCGGGGTGATGGTAGGAGCGAGTCCGTACTTCAATGGAGCCCGCACCACCAATGTGCCGGTCGTCATCGTCCCGCTCATCGTCAAGACCCCGGATGGCGGTACGTTTGACCCGACCGCGGCCGACAAATGTTCAACCTGGGGGAACTCCATCACGCAGATCCTGGCCTCGCCAATCTTCGCGCCGGCACAGTTCACGATGAACGGCATCAACATGGGCACCGGCCAGTACACCGATGAATTCCAGCGCGCCAACTTCTACGACACCAATGTCGAATCAACCGGCGACAGCTACCACACGGTGCTGACTCCGACCACGATTGCCGCCCAGACCTTCAACGTCCCCACCAACGAGGGTGAAACCTGGTTTTTGGGCGGATGCGCGGTGGTTGGAATCGTGGATTACAGCACCATGGATTCCTACATCACCGGCACCCTGCTTCCGGCTCTGAGCGCAACCGGCCTGGTAAGTCCGTCATCCATGGTCATGTTCGTTATTCATGACGTAGTGATGGGCGACCCCGGCACCGATATCGACTCGAACTGCTGTGTGATCGGCTATCACAGCGGCACCGGCTATCCGATTCAGACCTATGTGGTCGCCGATTTCGACACGAGCAAGACCTTTGAAAACCCCGACATCCAGCCGCTGAGCCATGAGGTCGGCGAATGGATGGACGATCCGTATGGGACCAATCCGACTCCGAGTTGGGGTCACGTGGGTCAAGTCTCCGGGTGTCAGACTAATCTGGAGGTCGGCGACCCGTTAGACGGCTTCCCGCCCTCGCTCTATCAGCAGTCCGGCACCTACGGTGTAACGATGACCAACGGACATACCTACTATCCGCAGGATTTGGCATTCTTCTCCTGGTTCTATCGACAACGGCCGTCGCTGGGAGCGGGTGGGGTGTATTCCGCGGGCGGAACCTTCGTCTCACCACCGAGCATCCTTTGTCAGTGAGGCGAGCGGCCTGAACCGCGCTGCGACTGTCAGCTATAAAAAATCGAGGCGGGTGCGACATCGATCGCACCCGCCTCGTTCGTTTCCTAGCGCCATCTTCCCTCTTCTCTCGTAACCCGCGCCCCTGATGGGCCGCGAAGCCGCTGAGGCGGAGCGAAGCGGAGCCCGAAGCGAAGTAAAAGAGGTTGGTTCCGAGTCTGCGAGGAACCTGGAGTGAGACCTTATTCAGCGCGGCTTCGCGCGATTATGGAAATTCTGTTTCTGCTCCAGATCTGCTTCATCGCCCGATCTGGACCCTCGCCCGGTGGGCGAGGTTGGTGACGAGTCCGCGAGGAACCTGGAGTGGGACCTTATTCAGCGCGTCCTCGCGCGATTATGGAATTTTGCTGCTGACGGGCGGCATCGCATCGTTTCGACATCGTGAAGAATCAGGAGCAGATTTCCTGAATCGCACGCGCAACGCGTGCTGCATAAGGTCCCACTCCAGCTCGCTCGCAAAGCCTCGCGAGCAACCTCGCCCACCGGGCGAGGGTCAAGATCGCGCGAGTTGGTTCCGAGTCTGCGAGGAACCTGGAGTGGGACCTTACCCAGCGCGGCTTCGCGCGATTATGGAAATTCTGTTTCTGCTCCAGATCTGCTTCATCGCCCGATCTGGACCCTCGCCCGGTGGGCGAGGTTGGTGACGAGTCCGCGAGGAACCTGGAGTGGGACCTTATTCAGCGCGTCCTCGCGCGATTATGGAATTTTGCTGCTGACGGGCGGCATCGCATCGTTTCGACATCGTGAAGAATCAGGAGCAGATTTCCTGAATCGCACGCGCAACGCGTGCTGCATAAGGTCCCACTCCAGCTCGCTCGCAAAGCCTCGCGAGCAACCTCGCCCACCGGGCGAGGGTCAAGATCGCGCGAGTTGGTTCCGAGTCTGCGAGGAACCTGGAGTGGGACCTTACCCAGCGCGGCTTCGCGCGATTATGGAAATTCTGTTTCTGCTCCAGATCTGCTTCATCGCCCGATCTGGACCCTCGCCCGGTGGGCGAGGTTGGTTCCGAGTCCGCGAGGAACCTGGAGTGGGACCTTATTCAGCGCGTCCTCGCGCGATTATGGAATTTTGCTGCTGACGGGCGGCATCGCATCGTTTCGACATCGTGAAGAATCAGGAGCAGATTTCCTGAATCGCACGCGCAACGCGTGCTGCATAAGGTCCCACTCCAGCTCGCTCGCAAAGCCTCGCGAGCAACCTCGCCCACCGGGCGAGGGTCAAGATCGCGCGAGTTGGTTCCGAGTCTGCGAGGAACCTGGAGTGGGACCTTACCCAGCACGTCCTCGCGCGATTATGGAATTCTTTCTGCTGCTGATCTGCGGCATCGCATCGTTTCGAGGCCGCCAAGATCCGGAGCAGATTTCCTGAATCGCACGCGCAGCGCGTGCTGGATGAGGTCCCACTCCAGCCTGCTCGCAGAGCCTCGCAGGCAACCTCGCCCACCGGGCGAGGGTAAGAGGAAGAGGGTTAAGATCGGACGAGCATTAAGATAGAACGGGATTTCAGAGAACTCGGACGCGGCGAAATTATTCAGGCGCGCCCTCGCGCGACTATGGAATTCTTTCTGCTACCTAACCCTCGCCCGGTGGGCCGCGAAGCCGCCGAGGCGGAGCGAAGCGGAGCCCGAAGCGAAGCTAAACAGGTTGGTGACGAGTCTGCGAGGAACCTGGAGTGGGACCTTATTCAGCGCGTCCTCGCGCGATTATGGAATTCTTTCTGCCGCTCGATTGCCATAAGATGTCATCAGCTCTAAACTCGTCGGTTCACTCATCCGAACCCATATGTTTGAAGACGAGCGAAACCGCACGGACTGCAGCGCGATGAGGCGCGACGGCTGCGGCGTAACCAGAGCGATGCGGAGTATAAGCTCTGGAGCGAACTTCGCGCGCACAAGTTCTTCGGCCTCAAGTTCCGCCGCCAGCATCCAATCGGACGTTACATCGTCGATTTTTGCTGCATCGACAAGCAGTTGATTATCGAGCTGGATGGTTCGCAACATCTCGACGCTGCGGAATATGACGAACGAAGGACCGCGTTCCTCAATCGCCAGGGATTTCGTGTCGTTCGGTTCTGGAATCACGAAGTCTTATTGGGAATGGAAGTGGTGCTGGAAAAACTCAAGGAGCAGATTTTTCAGACCTGATGCCATAGACCCTCGCCCGGTGGGCCGCGAAGCCGCTGCGTCGGAGCGAAGCGGAGCCCGAAGCGAAGTTAAACAGGTTGGTGACGAGTCTGCGAGGAACCTGGAGCGGGACCTTATTCAGCGCGTCCTCGCGCGATTATGGAAATTCTGTTTCTGCTCCAGATCTGCTTCATCGCCCGATCTGGACCCTCGCCCGGTGGGCGAGGTTGGTTCCGAGTCCGCGAGGAACCTGGAGTGGGACCTTACCCAGCGCGTCTTCGCGCGATTATGGAAATTCTGTTTCTGCTCCAGATCTGCTTCATCGCCCGATCTGGACCCTCGCCCGGTGGGCGAGGTTGGTTCCGAGTCCGCGAGGAACCTGGAGTGGGACCTTACCCAGCGCGTCCTCGCGCGATTATGGAAATTCTGTTTCTGCTCCAGATCTGCTTCATCGCCCGATCTGGACCCTCGCCCGGTGGGCGAGGTTGGTTCCGAGTCTGCGAGGAACCTGGAGTGGGACCTTACCCAGCGCGTCTTCGCGCGACTATGGAATTCTTTCTGCTGCTGATCTGCGCCATCGCATCGTTTCGACATCGCGAGGATCCGGAGCAGATTTCCTGAATCGCACGCGCAGCGCGTGCTGGATGAGGTCCCACTCCAGCCTGCTCGCAGAGCCTCGCAGGCAACCTCGCCCACCGGGCGAGGGTAAGAGGAAGAGGGTTAAGATCGGACGAGGGTTAAGATAGAGCGGGATTTCAGAGAACTCGGACGCGGCGAAATTATTCAGGCGCGTCTTCGCGCGACTATGGAATTCTTTCTGCTGCTGATCTGCGCCATCGCATCGTTTCGACATCGCGAAGAATCAGGAGCAGATTTCCTGAATCGCACGCGCAACGCGTGCTGCATAAGGTCCCACTCCAGCTCGCTCGCAAAGCCTCACGAGCAACCTTTTTAGTTCGCTTTTACTTCGCTTCGGGCTCCGCTTCGCTCCGCCTCAGCGGCTTCGCGGCCCACCGGGCGAGGAGGCGAGGAGAAGGAGCGTAAGAGCCTGGCTCCTAGTGCTTTGCCGGGGTGGGAGGTGGGTTTCGCACGCTTACGTAGTAGCCCAGCGGACGCCAGATGCCGTCCTTGTCGCGCATCGCGGTGACCTCTTCAGCTCCGAGAGGAGTCGCCTTGAACGCGGTGTCATAGTGGAACCGGACGTAGCTGCCGAGCGGGACCTCCGGATACTTGCTGCTGTAATCCGCCTCTTTCAATTTCCTCGATACAATCGGACCCATCGCATTGCGGATGGCGGTGGTCTGCTTCACCCAGTCCGCTTTGATCGATGAAGTTTTGAAGATCTGGCCGGTCTGATCCCATGCCTCGGAATACTTGCCGGAATCGATCAGCCGCAGCCAGGAATCGACCGCCTGGGTCGCGTCGTTAACTGCCTTGGCTTTTTCGGCCTGGCTTACGGTGGGCTGGGGAGCCGCGGCATTGTTGGATGAAATGGGTAGTTCGGTGTTGTCGGAAGAAGAATCACAGCCCAGAAAACCACCGAACGCCGCCGCCAGGACCAAACCAACCGCTATGCCTTTTAACATTCTTCCTCCCGACATCCGCCGCGCCGGTCACTCTATCGAAGATAGCATGCGCGCCTCAATCGCGCAGCAGCGAGACCCCGTCAGGCCGGGGTTTCCCGGCTCTCGTCGCAGCCGGCGCGGCGAGTTGTCGTCTGACTGACTGGAATCTAGTTTCGCATGGCCCACATAAAGCCGCCGCCCGCAGTTTCCTGCGGGCGGCGGGAAGAGACCGTTTAGAGTGTCAGCCCTTACGGAAGGTGCGAGATGAGGCTGACTACCTGCGATGCGTTATCACCCTTGCCTGGATCGTGGATCATGATCTGGGCGTAGTGCCAACTCCACCGTTCCACTGCATGCATCCGGATAGGTGAACGTCGTTGTACCCGTAGGCGTAACGGTGAACGTCGTGCCGTTGATAGCAATTGGCTCGGCGAGCCACCGACCATCACGCCAATGATCGTGGCGGTGAAGCTGGTTTGGCCGTACTGCATCAGCGGAGGAGTCGTCGACACGGTACCACTCACCGTCGTTCCGTCGCCGCTGATCGCGGTGAGCAGAATGGTCGGGAATTGACCGGTCTGCGGTAGCGAGGACAGCCATGGACCATCGCTGCCTCCGAATACCTCGGTCAGGTTGACGATTCCGATACCACCGTTGGTCCCGTTGACTCCGGTGACCGGGCTCATGTTCGGGCTGCCGTTGGGGCCACTGCCCTGATCGGTTCCCGATGAGCCGGCGACTCCCGGAGAGTTGGTCGCGCCGTCACCAAACTTGGAGTTGGTGTCGGTGGTGCCCAAGCCCGCGACCAGCAACGAATTGCTGGGGAACGTGATAGCGCTACTCTGCATCACGTTGCTGCTGGCGGTCGAACTACCCGCGGTGCTGCTGAAGACCGGATCCATACAAGGAGTCGAATCGTTCAGGCAGGTGTTCGAGTACGTGGCTGCCGAGCAGGCCGCGCGCACGGTTCCATTGAAGCTGAACATGAAGGACGGTCCGCCAGTCTCGGCCGAGCCGACTTCGTGCCAGTACAGTTGCTGCGTGTAGTCGCCGCCCACGACTTCGCTATTGACCAGGTTCCAAGCCGGATGCCCAGTGCTGGCTGTCGGCGGAGTGATCGTTGCGCTGCCGCTCAGAACGTTGATCGCCAGGATGACGACGTTGTTCGCGACGAGGCTGCTACCGGCGGTGCAGTTGATGAAGGTATTGCCGGCATTGCCGTTGTCAACCGAGCCGCTGCCCTGGATAGAAGGAGCGACCGGAGTCGGCGTCGTGGTCGGCGTCGGAGTTGGCGTCGGCGTCATGGTTGCGTCGGCGTCATGGTCGGCGTCGGCGTCGGAGTTGGCGTCGGCGTCATGGTTGGAGTTGGGGTTGGGGTCGGCGTCGGCGTCGGCGTCGGCGTTGGCGTCGGCGTCATGGTCGGCGTTGGAGTTGGCGTCGGCGTCGGCGTTGGGGTCGGCGTCGGCGTGGTAGTCACGGTCGGCGTCGGAGTCATGGTCGGCGTCGGCGTCATGGTCGGCGTCGGCGTTGGCGTCGGCGTCGGAGTTGGCGGAGGAGTTGCCGGCGGAGTCGGCGGAATCACCGGGCAATTACAAATGCCGCCGCCAGTGCCATTACCCACCAATGCGGAACACTGACTCTGGAGATAGAAAATGTTGTTCGAGTCGCCACCACCATCGTCAAACAGCGCAACCTGCGTGAGTCCAAAGTTCTCGACGCTGGTGCTGGTTCCGAGGGTGACAGCCTGATTGTGTACGATGCTGCCGAGCAGGTTGAATGCGCTCGACACGCTGTAGCCGGGGCCCGCGGTAGGATCGCAACCGGCATAGCATGCTCCGGTCTGCGTGTCCGGGCAGAAGTGACCATTGCTCTCGGGGCCGTTGGAAACGTACGGAACATTGGCGCCGGTCGCGATGATCGCGATCGAGCCGTTGCCGTTGTCCTTTCCTTCCGGTCCGGTGATCGCCCAGTCGGCGGTCAGGTCGTGCTCGATTGACCAGGTTTCGATTCCTGCGGGGCTGATGGGACAGCCGCAGCATTCGCCCATTTCCTCGTCATCGTCGAAAACGTAAATCATGGCGCAGGTGTCCTGGCCATTGCCGCCCAAGGTCGGATTCGCGCTCCCGTTCGGATTGATCAGGGTGAGGATGTTGTCTCCCGCGCCGCCTGCTCCGAAGGTGTCATAGTAAGTCCAGAGGACCTCGCCGGGCCCTCCCGTTGTCGTATCGGCGCCGACGGAGCCGTTACGCAAACTACTAGCTCGTGCAGGGCCTACGAGCATCGTTGCCGTGATCAATAAGATCGCGGCAACCATGAAAGCTCGTGCTTTTCCCATACTAGTCATGCTCGTTTTCCTCCCCGATGGTGCGGCAACCCCGTGGTTGACGCAACTTTTCTCATCCGACAATCGTCTAGAGCTGTGAAGTGACCTTTGATGCATGATGATTCGCCTACGCTCCGGCTAAAAAACGACCCCCACAGGCTCGATTTTGCACATTCGTAACGAAGGCAGGGCCGCCGCAGAGGGGAAAAAATGCCCTGCGCGCGGACGGTTTGCAGAAATGAACTAATCCAAGGCGCATAAATTCTGCGTATCTTTACCGCGTCCGCAGGTGTACATGCAAGTGCAAGATGTCTTTTTGGTCCATTTTCATGCTCTTTTAGAGAATCGTTAACTCGCCATATTCAGCTATGCGCTACGGCAACCGATAGGGATTTTGGCCTCTTTTGCCTCTCAAACCGGCGTCACTCCCCTCTCGTTTATGCGACAAAGCCGGTAACGTCGCTTAAACTCGTTAGATTTCAGCCGCTTACGGAGCTGCCGCATCGCTGTGACACACCGTCGATAAGCGGGCTTGCGCGAAAGATTTGACTTTATCTCATCAACGAAGCAAAAGAAGTAGCGAATTTCGCTACATCGTTCATCACAGGCGGCAAGGAGATGCTTCAGACTGGAGGCTAATCCCATCACAGTTTGCGAAGATGCATCGTGAGGAGCTTTACGCATCCACAGAGCATCTTGAGCACGGAAAGCGGCATACATCGCGCATTCAGGCAGGAAGCTGCCTGGATCGCGGCCAGCGCGGTCATCTTCGCGCTCGCGTTCGGGTACAAGGTCATCCCGCATCTGTCGGAGATTGCCCTCGCGAACGACTGGGATACGCATCTGGAGATACGATGGGCGCCTTTTTATACCATCCTGCACTTCCATCAACTGCCGCTATGGGACCCCTATCGATGCGGTGGGATGCCTCTCCTCGGGCATCCGCAGTCCGCGATGCTGACTCCTTTCCTGCTGCTCGATTTGCTCCTCACCCCGATAGTGAGCACGCATCTCGCCATCGTGATCCATATCGCGATCGCGTTCAGTGGCGCATGCGTGCTCGCGCGCGCGGTCGGCCTCTCGAGGTTGGCAGCGACGGCCGCCGCCGGATGCTTCGCGGGCAGCTCGTGGTATTACATCCACATGGCGGCGGGGCACGCGGACTTCATGGCATACACATACGCGTCGTGGGCCGTGGCGATGTTTTACCTCGGCGTAAAGCATCGGCGGATGACGTATGCGGCGTTATCGGGCCTCGCCATCGCACTGATGTACCTCGACGGCGGGGTCTATGAGGCGCCGCAAACCTCATTGATCCTGGGAGTGCTCGCGGTCGCGCTGGCGGTGCAGTCGCGGAGTCTCTATCCATTGATGATCCTGGCGCTGGCGGGAGCATGGGCGGCCGGCTTCGGCGCGGTGAAAATTCTCCCGACGCTGGATTTCTTTTCGATGGGAGGGCGCCTCATCGATCCAGCGGAGAGGAATCGGCTATGGATGTTTTTCCCGGAGCTCTTGTCGCGCAATCAATACCCGGGGCGCATCCTGGCGGGACAGCCTTGGGGATTTCATGAATATGGGGCATACATCGGGATAATCTTCGGCAGCCTTGCGCTGCTGGGAATCGTGCGCGACTTCAAACGCGCGATCCCGTGGCTGATGATCGGCGTCGTCACGCTGTCATTGGCGGCGGGATATTTTGGGCATTACTCGCCGTGGGTGCTCATCCACAAAATTCCGCTGTTCTACTCGCAGCGCATTCCGCCGCGCTTCCTGATCTTCTTCACCTTGACCGCGGGCGTCCTCGCTGGGTTGGGCGTCGACGCCTTCACGCATATGGCGGGCAGCTGGGGCGCGTCCATCGCGGTCGTGGTGGTCGGCATCGCGTTGATCGATTGCTGGCTGGTGAGCGCTTCGTACCTGAGCATCGCGGTCGCGGGGGGTCAAAGCCCGAAGCCGTGGTTTGCAACCTTCACCCAATCCTCCGAGCCTCGTGCAGCAC
Organism: uncultured delta proteobacterium; assembly: GCA_963761255.1. Lineage (GTDB taxonomy): Bacteria > Desulfobacterota > Binatia > Binatales > Binataceae > DATGKG01. The sequence goes on along the minus strand of CAVXGH010000002.1, from coordinate 21,442 downwards.
ACGGGATGTTTATGGTCGCCAATTCTAACAGCGGGGTTATCGCATGCAACGATGCAATTCCGCGCAAGTTCAATGTGCATGGCTTCGAGGACCCTGGCTATCGCGGCGAGCAGTATCTGCTGGGCCCCGGCAGCATCGCCCTCACACGGTGGACGCCCAACGCATTGAGCTTCGCGGTCGACGCTCCCGAATCGACCGTGATGGTCATCAATCAAAATTACGATAAGAACTGGCGCATCGTGAGCGGTCGCGGAGAAATGATGCCCTACTCGGGGCTTATTGCGGTGCGCGTTCCTCCCGGGCATCAGAGCGTCGCGATCGCTTTTCGCAGCCGCGCCTTCATCGTAGGACTGACGGTGTCGCTTCTAGCTATCATCGCGGCTTTCGCCGTCCGCCGAACCGAACGGTCCTAGACAATGGGACTAAGCCACTTCGCTAAAATTCCATCGTGACGTACCATAAACTTCGATGACGATTTTCGGCTGCGCTCTCCTCATAGCGCTGATAGGAACCTTGATTAACTTCGCCTCCAAATCGGAGTCCGGACGTTCGATGACCTGGATGAGACTGCGCTCGCTGTCGTCCTCGGAACGGACGGTGGTAGGCTTCTTTCTCGCCACGCTCTTTCTTGCCCTGCTCGACCAGGCATACTGGCTGTACTATTGGCAAACGCCCAACTACCTGGTGGTGTTACCAGGCCTTGGCGCTTTCGCCGGTATCGTTTACCTGACGTCTCTGGAATCGCCCGAGGCCGGAGTTTATGGCCTTAGCTCAGCGAAAATGTTCGAGCGCTGGTCGATGTTCGCGGTCTTTTCCGTCTTCCTCGCATTCTATGCGGTGACTGGTGTTACCAGCCCTAGTCCCTACAATGCTCACGTCCTGCAGGCGATCGCATTCCTCCATGGGCATACGAATATCCCCCAGTCACCCAGCATCGAGCAGGTGACCTTCGGGGGACGCTACTTTCAGCTCCATCCGCCGCTGCCGGCTTTTCTGCTGATGCCCTTTGCCGCGATTTGGGGCACCGATACCAACCAGACGGTTTTTTCGCTCGTCTCCGGAGCTATCGACGCGGCGCTGGCCTGGTGGATGCTGGGCCGATTGAGACTGTCAGTGAGCGTGCGGGTTTGGCTAACCCTGTTCTTTGCGGCGGGGACAGTGATTTGGTTCGATACGCTTAACGGTGGAAGTTGGGATGTAAGTCAGATCGTTGCGGTGGGATTTACCTTGGCGGCTCTAGGAGAGGTTTTCGGCGCCGCGCGTCCCGGAGTTGTGGGATTACTCTCCGGACTCTCCGCGCTGGCCAGGAATGACCTTGCGCTCGATTTTCCGATTTTCATCGGGCTTTGCTATGTGCGGCGGCGTAACTTGTGGGAGCTATTATGGATGGCGCCCGGCTTTGCTCTCGCCGGGGTAATCTATGTGGGTTTGAATGAAGCTCGTTTCAATAGTGTCTTCGACCTCGGGCAATTTCTCTATACCCCAGGCACTCCGACTTTTGCGATGGTCTATTTTCCACAGAATTTCTATACCCTCATCTTCCTGGCGCCCAGACTGGACACTCGGTTTCCCTTCATTCATCCAATCGCTTCCGGGCAGGCGCTAACCTTCACCTCGCCGGCGTTTGTGCTTGCCTTGCGAGCCAGCTTGGCTGACATCGACTCGGTGCTGCTTTTTCTAGGCGCGCTTCTGGCGATGATGCCGAGCCTGTTCTTCAACAACAATGGCGGAGCTCAATTTGGCACCCGCCACTATATTCATTCTTTTCCATTCTTGCTGGTTCTGATGGCTAAAGGTCTTCCAGGCTATGTGGATCAGATCACCAGGATCCTGGTAGTGGTTTCGATTGTCTTGATAGCTATCGGAGTGATTCAAACGCGCTTCTGGGGCTTCGCGCCCTAGACCAGCGGTCACCAACTACTTCTGCGCGACGTAGAACTGCACCCATAAAAGCCGATCGAGAGGCCCATCGCGAAGGTGGGTTTCGAGCCATTGCTCGAGGCGCAGCGCGGGTTTCCCGAGGAACTCTGCGACGAGAGGCAGATAGATTCCGCTCTTGAAGCGTTCCTTGATGGAAAATCCCACCGCTTTCAACTCCGTGGTAATTTGCTTCTCGGACAGCAAACTGATGTGCCCGGTTTCGAGAATCTCTTCTCCATAAACCGCTCTGACTACCGAGATGATACCGGGCTTGAATGCGATCTTGCCCATCACCTCCAACGGGCTCCATGGCTGTGGCGTGGAGATAAGCAAAGTTCCCCCGGGCCTTGTCAACCGATACATCTCAGCGAGAGCTTTTTGCCACTGGTGTATGTGCTCGATGACCTCGCTGCACAATATCAAGTCGAACTGATCCTTTTCGAGCTGAGACTTGGTAATATCGTCAGCCACAACACGCAGGTTAGGATAGGTAGAAGCCAGCAAGCGGCCATGCTCGAGGAAAGCCTCCTCCAAATCGACCGCAACTGCCTCGCCGTACAACTCAGCAAGCAGAGGAAGGTAAACCGCCGAGCCAAATCCAACCTCCAGCGCTTTCCCGTTTCTCTCGCGCGCCTGACGACGCAACTCGGCCATGATCCAGTCGCGGCGCGTACAATGAAGCCATCGCCGGGTCGGATTACTCGAGGTATAGAGCGTCTTCTGCAGACGCAGTAGTTCTGGATCCACCTTCCCTACCAGCCGAGGACACCGCACCACACCCACAGTGTTAATGCCGACAGAATGCCCACCAGGAAGATCTCGCAGCCAATCAGGAAAGACGAACCGGAATATTCGAGCCTTATGTGCTGTTCGCCCGAGGGGACGCGAATCGCAAGGAGTCCTGCATTCTCAAACACCTCGCCCTTGCCGATAGCGAGTGTCCACTCCGGATCGAAATTCTGATTGACTACCACCACCGCCGGACCGTGCGCCACGATATCGTAATCGAGGATGTTGGGAGTCCATCGGGCGAGGCTGACATCTCCCTTACCAATCAGATATTGCTCGCCGCGGTAACCATCAACGTTAGAACCATAGGCACGACTATCCTTCGCGGCGGGTTCATAACAGTGGACGACTCCTAGATTGGCCATCGCCATCATGAACATTCTGTGGTCGTCCTCCAGATACACCTGCTTGAAGGTAGGACTGCGTTCGAATGATTCCCGCTCTCCTCCGCCTAGCAGGTATTGCGAGTTAGGAGTGCTCACCTTCCAGCAGTCCGCCGCCCCGATAAAGACCGCCGCGGCGACTATGACTGTTAGCCATGGTTTTTGCAGCGAAGAAATAGCGTCGACTCCATGAGCAGCGAGAACCGCGACGCAGAGAGTTACAACCATTAACATGCGTGTTGGGGCGTGCTGCGCAGAGAACACCGGCAAATGATGAAACAACACCCATGGTGAATATGCCCCGTGGTTGCCGGCTGCCAACGCAAGTAGCACTAAGGCGGTCAATGACCACGGCAGGGCACGCTCAAAACGGAAAAGAACGCCCACTAACGCCAAGGTGCCGAAGAACACCCCAATGTAGGCACCGAATTCCCAAAATCCCCAAAAGCCACCCATCGAATCCCGCGAAAAGAATTGGTCGCGAGAAAAGAGCGCTTGAACAAACATCGTGAATGATGTTTTTTCGAAGGGATCTACCATTCTCGGATATAGTCCCATCATGTGTATCGTTGGCAGCAATTTTGGTGCTGCGAAAATGATGGTGAATGCCCCTGCAATGGTGGCAAATACTATCGGGAATAAACTTCTATACTGAACTGCAAGCGTGAGCGAGAGCACTGCGAGCATCAGAGCGAGATAGCTGATTTGATAGAATCCACCTTCAAAAAAAATAAGCGCTGTCAGGAGTCCGGTCGGCGCCGCAAACACAATCTGCCGCCGCCGCCAACCAATCCAGTATAATACCAGGATCAACGGCAGATACATCAAGGACAGACTATAGGCGACGTGTCCCGCAGCGAGTTGCAGGTAATACCACGAACTCCCAGCGAAAGCGGTGCCGCAGGCCGCCGCACCAACCCATTCAATGTTGAGTAATCTCGCCAGAAGATATGCGCCGGCGAAGCCGATCGCGAGGTGCGCGATAATTTCCAAATGTATTCCGACCAATGGTCCCACCAAAAGATGAAGGAGAAAAAATGGCGTCAGGACCCGGGATTGTGGGTTACCTAGCAGGGGAGTGCCTCCACATTTGTAGGGATCCCACAAAGGGAGCTGATGAAAATGGGCGGTAGTGAAAAATGGCGCCCACTCCATTTCCATTACATAGTCCCAGTCATGGTCAAGCCCCAGGCCTCTTAAATGTTCCACGATCGGATAGCTAAACACCAACGCGAATGCTAATGCCGCGAAGGCTACCAGCGAGACCTCAAGGGCTCGTCTACGATTTATAGACAAAGACATGTTGTTCGAGATCTGAAAGAGATGCGGCTTGCCTGCCGGTTCGCGGAGCAGCTAGGGGGCCGTTCCCGCGGCGGTCTTTTTGCGACCGACCACTTCATGTACAGTCATACCGAACCAGTTGAGTTTCGCCACCTCTCGGAGCTGATATTTCTTTCCATATCGCTCGAGTTCATCGGGCCAGCTGACCGCATAGATTGGTCGTTTCCCATAGTAAAGGTCAATGGCAGAAGTAAGGTCTTGCCATTGCCGGGGCAAGGCTTCGCTATCATCCATAATAGTTATGTCTGGACGTTTGCCTTCAACGTAGCGACCATACCATAACGCGGTGCTTGACCCCCACCACGAAAGTACCAACGCATGGGGCTTTAACGTCGAAAATACCCCCTCGATGAATACTTCGGCGTCATGGTCGTTGCGCAAATCAGAATTCCAGAGGTTGTGCACCAGGTAGCACGGAAAGATTAGACTCGCCGCGACCACAACGATGGCTAACGATTGCCGAATCGACCCCCAGTGGATCTTTTGCACGGGAGCCATCAGAAACGCCTGCACGCCAATCGCGGTCAGAAAGAACATCAACCAGTTGGACATCAGGAAGTAGCGTCCACGTTCCGCGTTCGGCACGGTAACCGATGCGTATATCGGCAGAAATAAACCAATGGCGGTCGCGAGAGCCATGCGCCAGTCACGTTTCGCAAGGTTCAAGAGACCTATCGCCGCGAGCCCAAACACTATGGCTCGGCCGGCTGGCGTAAGCCATTCGCCATACCAGGCGATAATTTGGGGCCCGTTTAGGGCGATAACTTGTGGTGCGGCTCTCAAGCCATGCCAGGTGTACAAATCACCGCCGCCGCTAAGCACAACCTCCTGAAATCGGACCCAAGTCTCCGGATCCCAATAGTTAAGCGGCGCATGCATCATCGCACGGATCGGCAGGTAGGAATAGATCGCGACTAGCCCGATGGGACCGAGTAAGGCTGCGACTATGGCGGTCTTAGCAGAAAAGGCCTCTCGCGGCCGCGAAATGAGCGCAAACAATATAATCGCAGGTAGCTCTGATACCAGGATTGCCGCGCCTCCAAGGCCTACGCCCGACAACAAGGACATGCTCCACAACCATCGGCGATCTCCAGTGTCTTTCCATTTTAGCGCCATCAGCCACAAAGATGCTGCAATCAAAGCGGTTAGCGGGTGAGGATCGGCATGCTGAGCGGTATGCCAGACATTTTGTTCAAAAGCAAAGGAGAGCGCGCCCGCCAGAGCGATGAGAGGCGAGACTCCAAACCGAAACAACGGGAAGATCAGCAGTGCGGCAGTTACAGCCGAAAAGACTGCTGCCATGAGATTCATGCGATAGCCGAATGAACCGATCGGCAATAGAGTTCCGAAAATCTTCCCTACTACTCCGTACAGCGGGTACCCCGTCTGATGCATGTTTCCAAGCACGTAGGGAGCTACCTGGTACTCCGCCGTATCAAAGAATGCTGGACCTTGCATGAGTGTTTGCAGGTAAATCGTCATGACGACGACGAAGACCACACTCGCCGCGATAGTGCGTTGTCTCTCGACAATGGAATGCCAGGCTCGCTGGCCTTCTTCTATGCAGCTTGGCCAGCCGTTCGACCAGCGTTCGTCAATAGCCCCCACTCCACTCTCCCGAATGATTCCAATTTCCATAAAAAATCAAGCGAATCCGAACCGTATCGCTTAGAGATTGCTTCTTCAATAGACCGGAGCGACAGAGTGTTTTCGAATCGTCGATCGCGGCCAGATTAGCATGATTGCTATCGCTTTTCTCGCCTTTCTGTCATCGTTGCGGCGAGGTTACTGAGTGGCGCTCAAAAGTTGTTTGCCTACCGGGAGCCGGGAATCAGCAATTTACAGCATGGAGGGAGGAGCACCTCCGAACCGGCTTGCGCGTCAGGTTGAGAAAGAGGAGGGCTCGAACGAGATGAACGCAATTCTTGCCTTGTCCCAGGACACGCTCGAACTCATTCCGAGGACGCCTTGACCCTAGTCATTCTGCATTTTATCTTGCCTGAATTCGATCCTGGCATTTCATTACAGTACCGCTGCAATAAACAGAGTTGCTGGACGCGACCACGAAACGGCTCAAGGTCTTCGTAGATGATTCCGAGCAATCCGCTGACTTATCCACTACGCGTCGTGGTTCTTATGCCACTCCGCGACGACTGGTGTTCTGCCGCAAGACTCCTCCGTTTGCTTGATCAGACTATTTCTTCGTATCCGTGTACTGTTGAAGTCATGCTGGTGGACGATGGTTCCGTGCAAGAGGTGGTGTTGGCGGATTTCGAATCTCCATTCGAAAATTTGCGGCGAATTCAGATACTGCGCCTGCGGCGCAATCTTGGCCACCAAAGGGCTATCGCCATCGGTCTCGTCCACGTCGCGAAGACGATGCCGTGCGACGCGGTCCTGGTGATGGATAGCGACGGCGAAGATACTCCTGAAGGTGTGCTCAAGCTGCTTCGCGCTTTTTCGGGAAGCTCGGCGATCTTCGCGGAGCGGAGTCGCCGCACAGAGTCATTTCTTTTCAAAGTCTTTTATCAATTGTATAAGGTCGCGCATCGCGTCCTCACCGGAATCAGCGTGCGCGTAGGGAACTTCAGCATCTTACCGTCGCGCTATCTGGGCACCCTTGTGGTGATGTCGGAACTGTGGAACCACTACGCCGCCGCAGTCTTCCGTTCTGGGCTTCCACTCTCGACGATACCTATTCCGCGAGGATTGAGGATCACGGGCACATCGAAAATGAATTTTGTCTCCCTGACCGCGCATGGAATGAGCGCTATCTCGGTATTCGGTGATGTTGTCGGGGTGCGCCTCCTGATCGCATCGATGGCCGGTTCGCTCACAGCCGCACTGGGCATTCTTGCGGTCATAGCGATCCGGATTTTCACCAACCGTGCGATCCCGGGGTGGGCGACTTATTCTATCGGAACGCTGGCCATCATCATCATTCAATTCGTCACCATAGCAACGAGTTTCACCTTCACGATGCTTTCCAACCGAATAAACCTCAGCTTCGTGCCGCTGCGTGACTACGAGTTATTTGTGGCAGAAATCCAGGACATCTACCGGAATGAATGACTTCAAATACAGCGGCTCGGAACTGGAGTTGTTCGCTGATGTTCACAATTGGAAGTCTTATTGGTCGAGTCGACTTCAGCCCTTTGTGAGTGGCGACGTCCTGGAAGTGGGCGCCGGAATCGGATCCAATACCCCGTTCCTCGATCGCGGACCAAGAGGACGGTGGGTTTGTCTGGAACCCGATTCCAGGCTGCTCGCTCAGTTGATGGGGAATCTGCGGCAGACAACGAATCGGTCCGGAATGGAAGCCATCCCCGGTACGCTACAGAGCTTTGATAAAAGCCAGCGGTTCGACACTATCCTTTACCTCGATGTGCTTGAACACATCGAGAACGATCGAGAAGAGCTGGAATCCGCAGCATCGCGCCTTCGAACGGGCGGAAGAATCATCGTCCTGGCACCTGCCCACCCAATGCTCTTCACGCCATTCGATGCCGCGATCGGACATTTCCGGCGGTACAATCGTTCCATGCTTCGAAGTATCGCTCCGCAAAGTCTGCGCCTGGAACAACTGATCTATCTCGATTCTGCAGGTCTTCTGCTCTCGCTGACCAATTTGTTATTGCTGCGCCAATCGATGCCTACCAGGGGGCAGCTGCTTATTTGGGATAGATGGATAATTCCAGTCTCGCGAGTGTTGGACAGATTTCTTTTGAACTCAGTCGGAAAGTCCATCATAGGAGTCTGGCGACGGGAACCACAATAGAGATCGATTACGAACCGACTGGTATAGGACATCCCTGTTAGCCGTGGAGACACGCACCTGACTCGCATCTTCCGGACTTGCTTCGCTCGATCCCAAAGGTGTCGCTCACGATGTAAACTGGCCGTCCTTTAACCTCATTGTAAATCCTAGCGAGATACTCTCCGACAATTCCCAGGGTGATCAATTGGACTCCACCAAGGAACAGGACCGCCACCATTAGAGACGCGAAACCTGGAATGTTAATCCCCCAGAAGAGCTTAATTACACCTAGAAACATCGCATATAGGAAAGCCAACAATGAGGTGGCGAAGCCGACATAGCTCCAGATCTTGAGCGGCAGGGAACTGAACGAGGTCAAACCATCGATGGCGAAGTTCCACAGCTTCACGTAACCCCATTTGGTCCCACCCGAGTGACGGGACTCGCGGTTGTAGAGCACGGCGGTATGCCGAAACCCCACCCATGAGAAAAGGCCCTTCATAAAAGGCGCGCGCTCGGGTAATCGGATCAAAACGTCGACCACCCTGCGGTCGAGTAGGCGAAAATCACCGGTATCCAGCGGAATCGGAGTGTCGGTCACCCTGGCAAAGACTCGATAGAAGAGCTTCGAGGTAAGGATTTTGAGGCGGCTTTCCCCGGCGCGAGTGAGCCGCGTCGCATTAACCACCTCGAAGCCCTCATGCCACTTCGCCACTAACAGTGGAATGACCTCCGGAGGATCCTGCAGGTCGGCATCGATAGGAATCACCGCGGCGCCTCGAGCATAGTCCAGCCCCGCATTTAGGGCTGGATCTTTGCCGAAGTTGCGCGACAGACCGATAATTTTTATCGCAGGGTTAAGTTCGCGATGCTTGATTAGTAGCGGCAGGCTGGCGTCGGTGCTCCCGTCGTCGATGCAGATAATTTCGTAACTAACCCCAAGATCGCCGAGAACCCGGACGGTGCGAACAAAAAACGAATCAAGGTTGGAGGCCTCGTTATGGATCGGAACTACGAGGGAGAGTTTTGGTTCAGCGCCAGTGGTCGGAGCTAACTGATTGTCGCGCACGGACATTTTGATTTGCTGCTGATCTATCATGATTCCCTGGCCGGAATCACGCTGGCGATCGTCACGTTGCGCGTGGTAGGAGTCAACGCCTGTGGCGACGACGCTCCGGCCGCCAAATCGCTGCGCCGATAGAGTTGCAGCACGCCGCGTTCAAAAATCTTGTCGTAGCCAGCGGGTGGGAATTTCACCGAATCGGGCGGCGGGATCTGGATGAGGATGTATGGCGGTTTCTGCGCGAGCGCCTCGGGCAGTTGCGCCATTTGCCGCACGCGCCCGCCCGCGAGCCATCCGATGTCGCTGGGTGGAATTTCCTGAACGACTGGATCGTCATCGATGCCGGTAAAAACCGAGAACCGATTGAACTGGCGCCACACGATCGCATCGTTGGCGATATGCAGGACGTGGGTCTTCATGTTGATCCGCCCGGCCTTGCGCTCGTCCTGGAGGACCTCGACCAGCGCCAGCTCATCGGGTCCCATTGTCCACTTCGGGTCGGGTGTCGAACCCCAGTAACCGCGACCGGCGGTGGAAACATCGATGCCCCAATTTTCCGCGATCGAATGCTCCTCGTAGTCGTAATTCCCATTCGGCCGCGGACTCCACGGATAGATGAGGATCGCGAGAAGCGCCGCCAGGACCAATGCCCGCCGGCCTCGATAGAAGATCAGCGCGAACGGAAGGGCGGCGGGAAAAATCAGGAAGTACGGCGTCCAGTACTCATCCAACTTGTAGTGGAGATCATCGATGCCGGCATGAAAGGCGGTGCTTCCTTCCATCCCGCTGAGCCTGCGCGCGATCATCTCGACCATGATCGTCACCAGCAGCGCGATTATTATCGGCGAGCCATCGATCGATCGAGCTTCACGTCCGCGCAAGGTCCCGATAGCAAGCAAACCCATCGCGGCAAATGCCGAGAGCATCGGAAACTGTTGGAACACCTGCGCATAGATGGAGTCGGGAAACCTGGTCAATATGTAGGCGAGCACGCCGACGAAGATTGCGAACATCGCGGCGTTGTAAATTCGCGGATCGTACTCGGCGGGGCTTTCGTCGCTGAGTAGCGAGGGCTCCGGCAGCGCGCGCGCTCCCCAAAGGATCGTGACGATCCCGGCGATCTGAAGCAGCGGAAGAATCGGGTACGGAAGAACGGTTTTGGTGGCAATCGCAAGATCCGGCGCCGCGAGCAGCACCGCGCCGAAGAGGCATAAGCCTTTGAGGAAAAGGATCCGCGGACGAGTGGCGTCGCGGAGCAGAATCGCAACTGAAGCGACTGCGATCGCAAAACCACCATCGATGGTATGCGATGCGACCGCCGCGCCGAGGATCAAACATCCGAGCGCGAAGGTAGAGCGGCGCGCGCGCCGGTCGAGCACCAACCCCAACCCGACGCCGACCAGACCGAACGCCACCGCGGTGCCGCGCACGCCAACCGCGCGACGAAAGGTGTTGGTGAAGAACAAAAACAGCGACGCCATTCCACCCGCAGTGTCGCCGAGCGTCGCGGCTCCCAACCGGTAGGCGCCGAAGATAATCAGCCCCGCCATCGGAACGATGGTGGCGCTATGCGCGAGCAGTCCGAGCCTCACCCGCGAACCCATCGCGAGCATCGCGAGAAACAATTCCAGCGCGGGCGTCTGCGCCTGCGGTCCCCAACATCCGTAAGGATCGTTGTCGAACGGTAGGTAGCGTTTGAAACTTAGGATCCGCTGCACCGACGCGGGATATGACATCACATCCATATAAGGCGCGGCCGGCGAACCCAGTTGCAGCGGGACCAATCCCACCATCACGAGAATGAATGCGAGTATCGCCATTGCCCGACCCGGCGTCAGGCGCGGCATCACAAATCGCGTGGGCGTGAGAAAAATCCATGCGCCCGCGGCGATCAAGAGTAGCCAAATCACCGGCGCGCGAAACAGCCCTATCGGACCGAGGGTCTGGCCCAGCACGTAGGCGGCCATCCATGCTCCCGCGGCGCCGCCGAGGAGAGCGTCGAACGAATCAACTTCGGGATCGAGTTTGATTAGGATGCCCGCACCGACGGCGGCCGTTATCGCCCAAAACGTCCAGATCTTCAGCGCCGCGAGGAAAGTCGCACCAAGAACCGGTTTGATGCCCTGGTAAGCCGACGGAAAATCGGTCTGCCATGGGGTGCCGAGGAGGCGATAGTAGGAGAACATCGAAATCGCGACGAGCGCCACTCCGACCACCGCGCAATCGCGCAGGATGCGCAGGGTTCGCGGCGATGCCTCGAATGCGACCACGACGCCGCTGTCCGGGGTTGCCCGGAAGAGTCGAGTTTTCTCCATCGTGGATTTTTCGGAAGCCGGAGACATCGAAACTTCTATTCGCTTGCCCGTCCTTTTACCAGATGAGATGCGGCGCGGTTGCGGCTGGCGAGGTCCTCATCTCGCGATCGATTAGATGACGTCGCGCCCTCTTCGTTCGCGCCCTCGCTATGGCTGGCTGCGATCCGGATTCGAAATTGTCCTGGCGGCCTCGATGGCACTTTTCTCCTGCGGCGCGTGACTTAATGACCTTCCTTACAAACACAGGTCGAGGGTTTGGTGCAGACACCTCCGGAACTGTCGCCGGGCGTGCAGATCGGAGGATGGGCGGCCTCGCACGTCACGCTGCATTTCGGGCACGGCGGCGGACCTTCGACGCTGCAGGATGAGGGCTTGGTTATGTTCCACGCCGGGGTCGCAGTCGCAGCAGGGGTAGCCCCTGATTTGGCAGATTGGACTTTCGCTTTGGTCTTCTCGCCCCCCACCGCCGCGATGGGCAAAATTACGCATGCCATGAACAAAATCGTAACCGCGAGTATTTTGTTTTTCATAGATTAGTATGTCGCTTTCAAAAATTGCCGGCGCCCCTGAGCCGGTCGCGTCGCGTGGGACGCTTTCTCAAAAGGGAGTCATGATTCCCCACCGGAAAGACCGGTGCAAGACCCCGCCACGACATCGCGAGTATCACAACGAATGGTAGATATCCATCCGCCCCCTGGCGCGGGTTCGTGCAGCAGCTTGGAACGTGCGCAAGTCTGAGACGAGCCCGGTATAGATAAAGACCGCTATCGCCAAGCGCCGAGGCGAACCCGGTAGACTCATGCTCGGCAGAGTGGATATCGTCAGGTCTTCCGGCCCTTTTTTCAAGGGAATGGGCTGGACTGAACCGCTTCTGTCTATCATAAACGGATGTTTTGGAAGCTCGAATATAAAACCCGCTTCCCTGGGTCAGGCGTTGACGCTCAGGCGGTCCCGCATCTGATCGTCAATCGCGCTCAAGTTTCCTCAACTGGGTGTTGCTCTTGCGGTGTAGACTTCGGCGGAACTGGGGCGGCGGGCGGGTGCTTTTCGCGATGGTCGGAACGCAGAAGTCAATCTACGTGTTTTGTGCGGCGTGCGGTGACTTTATCATGGGCCGCCTCTGGTCCGGGGATCCGAACGAGCACTACCTTTGGGATTGGGCCGTTCCGCTGAGAGGAAAGGTCGAAGGACAAGGTCATTCAAGCCACGCGTCCGCCATCCGCGACTGACCGACAGCGGTAGTCGCGCCGTTGAGCGGACCGAGGTTGGCGCAGAAACGCCTATTCCGCGATGCAAGTTGGGTGAGGTCTGAAGTATGGGTCCCGAACCGTCACTCAATAGCGCCTGCGCTGAGGTTTATACAACCGGCTTAACCAACATAGCTGTTCTACCTGCCCCCTGCACGAGGAAGCTGCCAGCTAGCCTTCGGGCCGGAGTTTTCGGAGCGTCACGGCCGGTCAGTTCCCAAACTGGAGTTGCGGCATCAGCGGAATTATCCGACCATTTACAGGATCATGGCTCCGAAAATCGGCGTCGTGCCCTCGTAGCCCGCCTCAAGCGCCGGTGGCTCGGTAAAAATATGGAGAGAATTGCTGGGATTTTAACTCCCCACCGTGAAGCGTCCCTGCCCGTGCTCAACCTCAAGACTAGTGCCCAAATTATTTCTGCGGGTCTAACAGACCCCCTGCAGTAATCCCGTAGCCCCGGCAGAAAACCGCGCAGTAATTGCGAATCGGAACCGATGGACGCGATTTCGGGCGTTCAGAGCCCGATCCTGGTTCTCGCCAACTCACCTTGATGGTCCGGACCTGGGGCTGCGGACTTCTCGTTCATGGAGCCGATTAAAGAGGATCCGACGCCAAGGCTGCGGCTCGGCTATGTGACTGAGGTGGCGGCGACTGAGTTTTCCTCGCCGCTTTCGCGGTCGGCCTCGGCGACTTCGCGCGCAGTGGAGGGGGTCCCGTGAGGAATACAATGGAGCGGTAACCGCGCTCGCGGTCCCGTGCAGAAACCTGCAACCCCTTCTTCACCAACCCTTTCTGAACCGCGCTCAGCCTGGGTCTGGGTTTTGGCCACCGAATCTCGATTACATGTTGCCTGCCTTCAATCGGAGCGGCCTGCCGATACACCACCGCGGTGCCCGCGCCTAACCCTTTGAGTGTGGCAAGGTCAAGTTTTACTAGTTCATCCGGTGGGGCAACTGTGATCGCCTCGAGATATCTTGGTCAGACGCGCAGGACCAGAACGCGTCGCCCGCGCGGAGGTCACGCGGACATAAAGATTGCCGTACATGGAATCCCGTTCGCGTTTTCCGCGCGCGAGCCACTTGAGCAACCTGCGGCGGTGGATGCCGAAGCCGGCGGCGCTGACGGTGATCGAGCCGCCGAAGCGAACCGTAAGCGCGATGTCTTCGATCAGTTGAGGCGTAAGGGTGCCGGGTCAACCCGGGCCACGGGATGTAGACTTATCACCAGGCCCTTTAACCGCACTGCTGTGGGTGCTGCTCCGGAGGGGCTCCTCGTAACCTTGATCACCGCCCACGAGATCGTGGAAATCGGCATCCCGCTCTCGAGGGTATTGAGTGCTGGATACTCCGGAGTCGCCGCCGTCTCCGCTCTCCGTGTCGTCATCCGAAGTGCGGAACGGTGGCTCCAGGTCCCACCATCGCTCCGCAGCGCGCTCGGCCAGGGTGCGCGCGCTGGGTTTGGGAAACGGCCTGCCCGCCCCGCTGCGGCATCCCCAAGGCCGCCGGTCGCGCGAAGATAGTTCGGCCAGATGGAGCTCGTACAGCGGGCCAGAGCCAAGCTTCTCCCCTTTTCGGAGTGCAGAGCGCAACGTGCGACGGTCGATGCCATTCTTGTTGGCTATCTTTGCCTGGGAAATATACCCGCGCTTAAAATCCGCGATCAGGCCGGAGAGCGCCTCAAGCACGTTCCCACGCGGAAAGAAGAAGAAGCCGCTGCCGCTCACCGGTGTTCTCCCACATTGAAGTCAACCTCAAACAAGTCGCCATCTGAATCACTGACCAGAACGCGAACTTTCTTGGTGATGATAGTCGATTGTTCCTGCGTGAGCGCGCTAAAGTCGCGGGGCCACCTGCGTTCGATTGGATTCAAGTGGCCCAAATGATGGCGGCCGTTTGTTCGGCATTGAGCATATAGGGATTCGAACTGCTTGGTGCTAAGAGGGAAATTTTCCCATTTGTTCTCATTTCCGCGTATTCCCGCCTTGAGCACCAAGTAGTGTCCAGGTGCGGGGGAATGGTACCCCCGATCATTGGTCTCCGTGGTCGGGATGCTGGAATTCGCCCGCTCGTTCTTTGGTTCAAGATACCGCGAAGCTTCCAGTGCCACGCGCATACACCGATTACAAAGGTCTTTCAGATAGAGCGGAGCACCATTGCCGGAAATGAAACCGAGCGCGGTCCATTCCTTCGAGGTGCCAAGCACCTGCACCGCGCGCAAGTCGGACTGCGAACCGCTGGCCCCCGTGGAAGCGTCTCCGGGCTGCAGCTTTTTTCCCAGCCCGCGCCTCCGCTTGGACCTTTCGACCGCGAGCGCGATTTCACGCAGCGGTCCCGATTGTAGTTGTTGGCTCGCATTAGCCCAGTTTTGTAGAGTCCGGATGCCGACCGAGTTTTCTTCCGCAACCTGGCGCATCGATTTCCCGTCGTCTAAACCATGCACTATCGCGTTTGCCAGATTGGGTCTCCGCTCGAGGTGCGATGGACAGCCCGGGCCGCCGGGTTTCTTAATGGCTCCGCTCTGGGTGTGACTCAATGTCGTGGTTTCCATGCGTTCAAAAACCCGGGTTCCGCCGTGCCGCTTCCCCCTCCCTCCTCGCCCCGGAGCAGGACCGGCGGCCGGATTGTCAACGAAGGCTTAGGTCTATTCCTCGGGGTCTTTCTCGCCTGGTTTGGACTCGACAGCGGAATGCTTGTCCGCTTGAGCGTCTGCCTCGACGTCATCCTTCGGTAGCGGTGCCTTCACCATGCCTGGAATATCAACGCCTTGATCGCCGAGGTACGCGACCGCTTGCGCCAGCAATCTCGTCGTAATCCGCCCTCTCGGTTGTTGTTCCGACGGCGCTTCGCTCGGAGCCTTATCGAGTTCAATCTGCGGATCCGGCAGCGTATTCTGCCTTGCGCGGCCGAACTCGGAAAGATTAATTCGTTCGAGGATTTGCCAGGCGAGCTTAGCGTCAGGTTCCCGGTATTCGAGTGTCATTTCGACTTCCGGATTGCCTTTTTCATCGCGCACAACCGCACCCGTTACCGGGTCATGTCTCGCCACGAAATTGCCGTTCTTGTCTCGGATCGATACCGGAAACCAGCCTCCTGTGACGGCGTCCCTGATCGTTCGCATACCGGCAGCTTCACGCTCCGCGCGCGCTTTCATCGCGCGCCCGTAGAAGTCGGAGTAGATGGTTTCCTCTTCGGCCTTCCCCGTTTAAGCCACGAGATCAGCGATTCGATGCTGATCCGGCAGGATGCGGCCACGGTCCGATACGATGCGAACGAACCCAATAATTGAACTATTTGGTCCGCCAATTCTGGAGTCAGCTTGCCTTTGGAATCATGCGCCATTACGCTTCTCAACGATTTGTCATCGGGCTTCACGCACGTCGGCGAATCTCTTTCGGTTCTCTTAGAGGCTCAACCGGAAGGGCGGACACTTTTAACGAGAACGCGATCTTAACCTGGTGCGAGGCTGGAGGCGACTAGCCGCCTGCAAGATCGAAATACTCCCTATGGAGATCAAAAAAGCTAAAATGAGCGTTAGAGTTGACGAAACTGCACAAATTCGTGCATCGTTCCGCAGCATGCATAGGTTGAACCGAGCGCCTGTTCTCAAAAAAGCGGTGCGAATTGAGACAACTCATGACTGTTAGACCTGCCGCGCGAAAACCAGGTAGCCGGAAGTTCAGTTTTTCGGGTTTGGGTCAAGTTATCGGTACAGAGGCCGCGTTCAAGCCACCGAAATGCGAGGCGGTCCCGATCGGTACTCATAAGACTATGCCTGACTTCAACGATAGGTACCAGGGCCGACATTCTCGGGATCTTCAGCGATTGCAATTTGCATGAACAGTTTCGCCCAGCGGCGGTGATTTTTCTTGAGACAGCTACTCACTATTTCCCCCTTGGGCCTGCTCGTGGCGCTGGTGATATTGCCGGCGACCTCGTTTGGCGCGATTCAGCCTACCGATCCTGACACTTGGCCTTTCATTCCGATTCCGGAGGTGGCCACTGATCCTAACGGGGGCACCACTTACGGTTTGCTGGCAGTGTTTCTTCAACACGATGGAAGCGGGCACATCTCCAGCATTTTTGCACCTGACGTGACCGACAACCCTACACTTGGTCCCGGTGGCACATTTCGGTACCTCGCCTACCCTTCAGCCGACACGCATTGGTACGCCCTGGCCAGTGCGACGGAGACGAAATCGCGCAAGGTCGATCTTCTTTGGTTCACCGGGCGTTCACGTCAGCACTGGTGGTCTCTAGACGCTGAACTATTTTGGGAACATGATCCCACCGAACGCTTCTATGGAATTGGCAATAACACTTCCAGCTCCGCTCAAACCAACTACACTCTAAAGCAGTACTACCTTGAAGCAATCGGGGGCATTAACGTTAGCGAGCAGTTCCAAATCGCGTGGCAGATGCGGCCGCGCAACGTGAGGATCGCGACCGGAGCCTTCAATTCTCAACCTTACACCGGCACGCTTTTTCCACACGTCAAAGGACTCAATGGCGGAAGCGAGTTTTTGAACGAGCTAGTAGCAAAATACGACAATCGCGATTCGACCGATCTCCCAAGCAGTGGCGGTCTATATAGGATTTTTGCAGGTCTGACGGACCGACGCCTCGGAAGCTCGTTCTCTATAGCCGCTTTGGCACCGAATTGAACCATTATTTCCCGTTTCACAGCCGCTTCGTGCTCGCTACTCACGCTTTAATCGAATACATGCCGGCGGGTAATGAGGCTCCTTTCTGGTCGATGGCCCGTTTGGGGGGCGAGAGCAGCGACTTTTTTGTCGATCGCAGCACCCAGCGCGGCTACGGAACGGCTCGCTTCACCGATAACAATCTGGAGGGTTTCAATGCCGAGTTGCGCACCCGCGTTTTCAGCGCGACGGTATTCAACACCCAAGGTACCCTCGAACTGGCGCCTTTTTTTGACCTTGGAAAGGTGAGCCATAATTTTAACGACAATCCGCTCGCAAGATTTCATTCGGCAGGAGGTCTAGGTTTTCGGGCGGTCGCTGAGCCATTTGTGGTCGGTTTTCTCGATGTCGGTTTTGCAAGCGAGGGCGTCTCAATTTTCACCGGTGTCGACTACCCGTTTTAACTCGGAACTCTTTAGTTGGATCGGAGAGAACAGCTCTGGCATTAACGAGATCGCGCGACTATAAGTGAACGATGCATACACGGCAGGTTCTGTTAGGTGAGCTGACAATCGACGATGAATCTCGGATCGAGGTGCAAGCGAGCATACCCTCCGCGGAGGTGGCGAGGAAGGTTGCTGTGCTGAAAGATCGCCTGGCCTATCTGCTTGACACCAGATTTCGGCCAGCAGTGCCCCAACCGGACCAGAGTTCCCGACTGTCCGTCGAAGAGGTGGCCGAATCGCTGCACTGTCGCTGCCGGACGGTCCTGAAGCTGATCAGGCGGGGCGAGCTTCATCCGGTTGGTGAGGACGGCGAGTTGTATTTTGATCCGGTTGATGTCGCGAAGGTAACCCACGTTCAGATAAATCCGAAGCTATCGCGACTGGTTCCTCGAAATTAGGCCCGAATCGCCGAATGGTTCTCGTCTGATTCAGAATTGCTTCGAGAAATCACCTTTTGAGCAAGCGCTCCCATCGCTAGAACCCAGCCCAATTTCTGGTTTTCCGTCGAATTTGGCGAGTTCGCAAGCATGGGAACCGGTAGCTATAGTTGCTAACTCTATACTCAACGAGTATTACTGTGACCCTTGATTGAGACGGCGTTAATTGATGCACCGCGGCGCAGTTTAGACCGTATATTTGGGAGGCCGCTGCTCGGGAGGCTCCTGATAAGTTGTGAGCGAGCGGGGATCAAAAGCGTCTACATCGTCGGAAACCGCAACAGCAACTTGTCAATCGACGGTTTCACTACCGACCTCCGCGTCCAGATAGTTGATTCATTCGAAGCGGTACTGTATTCGCCTTTGGAAATAAATCCTGCCGAGCCATGCGTAAGGCTAGACGGCAACCTCGTATTGTCCACACGTCAACTCAAGCAAATCCTCTCCTACGCCGGCGACCGATCGGCGGCGGTGGTAAAAACCATTAGCGCCGACCATGAACGCGGGGGCTCGATTTCCACTGGGCCGTTGGCCCAACTGGTCTGCGATACTGGTGGTCAATCAATCCTGGTCCAGAGCACGGGCAATCTCCCGTTCGCATTGAACGGACGCCTTGAGGATCGTAATGAAGCTGAGCGCCGACTGGCACGAGCGCTCAAAGAGGAGACCGCTTTCAAGGATGCTCTGTTGGCCCGATGGATCGATCGCAACCTGTCTTGGAGGATCAGCAAAAAACTGGCGCTTACCTCGGTCACCCCAAACCAAGTGACCTTTGCCAATACGATTGTGGGGCTGACCAGCGCGTGGCTCTTCGCGTTTCCAGGATATTGGCTTCGCCTCATCGGATCATTGTTGTTTCTTTTCTCGATCATCATCGATGGTGTCGACGGTGAATTGGCCCGGCTTACCATGACAGAAACCAAATTCGGAGGAACGCTCGATGTCGTCACTGACAACATCGTTCATGCCGCGGTCTTCCTTGGTATCTTTCTCGGATGCTACCGCAGCTCCGGAAGTCACGTATACATCTATCTCACACCGATAGCGCTCGGCGGGTTTGCGATGTGTTTGGTGGCGATTTATCTGGCGATGCGGTTGGGCGATGAAGCAAAAGAATGGTGCGGCAAAGTGGATCGAGCGACCGGACGCGACTTCGGCTATCTTTTGGTGCTGCTGGCACTGGTTAACCGCCTTCACTACTTTGCATGGGGAATCGCGTTCGGCACCTACGTTTTCGCGCTCGTGCTCGGCTGCCTGACATATAAATGCGTCGCGGGCTCGGATTCACGCGCTCAGTACTTGAATAAGCTAATTTGAAAAGGGCCTGGTCCTGTCTGCAAGTGTGCGGTCGCAATCTACCGGGGGTAGAACACGAAGCTGTTCCCGCTGACCGTCCCGAATAATAGTCACGTAGATCGTTTCACCGGTTTTGACGCTACGCAGACAATTTTCAAGTTCGTTGATGTTCCGAGTTCGTTCGCCGTCTACGGCGACAATCACATCATATGCTTTCGGACTGTTAACTTGTGGGATCATTTGGACCCCGACTATTATCGGCGGGAAGGCCAATATCGCGCCGGCGAGCAAGACCGTCGCACCCATCTGCATCGCGGCCGAAAAAGCCCGAATGTGTGCGTCCCTAATACCCGCTTCGTCCCCCGGTCCAAGGTGGTCCACCGAGGTCACGCTCATTCCGCTCAGTTTCTGGCCGGAGGCAAGTTCTCCCCGGCCCGCGAACACATTGATCCCTAGAATGGGCAAATAGGACGTCCGGGGGTTGCCTCCTTCCGTCATGTATTCGGTGACGGAACCGAGTTTCGGGGACGCGCCCTGTGACGAGTTTTGCGCAAAGGAATCCGCTGCTTCGGTGTCCATGGCCGAAGCGCCAATCCAGAGGAGAGCCGCGAAAACAGCAATGAAAAAAAGCGGAATATTGGCGTAACGCCACCGGTTCGCGTTTTGAATGCGAAACAGACGTGCTGTCAATTTTCTCTGACAATTTGCCACTATACTGCTCAGAGCACAGACTATCAAAATTCAAGAAAATTGGAAAAGACAATCGGCCGGAGAAAATCGCAGATTCGGGATCGCCCGCGCCTCTGAATGGTCAATCCGTCCCTATTTCAAGAAATCACGAGAAAAACGACCACAGCAAGGTTGCACTGTGTTAAGTTTTGAGGAAGATCAATACGGGCAAACTGAACAAAATTTTAGAGTGAGTCGCGCGAATGGCGGTCGACAGTCGGTTCGTGGTCACGGGGGCAAAACGAGTCTTGATTCGCGTCCCATGTACGCACAGGTCGTTGTCACCGACGACTGCAATCTCACCTGCAAGTACTGTGATGAATATACTCCGGGGGGGCCTCCTGTCCCGCTCACCGAGCTTAAGAAGCGAATCGACAAACTCGATGAACTCGGGGTCCTGGTCTACGACTTTCTGGGAGGCGAGCCACTTCTTCATCGGGAGCTTCCGGCGGTTGTGAGCCACGCAAAATCGAAGCGTGGCGGATCCAACATGGCCACCGTCATCACCAACGGGTTTTTCATTACCAAAGAGCTGATAACCTCCCTAAACGCCAGCGGGCTCGATTGCATGCAGCTCTCGCTGGACTCGGTCGAACCGACTGCGCAATCAAAAAAATCCCTCAAGACCCTCCTGCCTCGTCTGCGTCTTCTCGCGGCAGAAGCCAAATTCCTCGTCGAAGTCCAAACCGTACTGAACGAAGAAACGCTGGCGGAGCATCTGCAGTTTCGCGAGCTTATGGCCGAATTCCCGTTTGCGTTCGGATTTTCTGTTATGCACGGGCCGGGCGGACGCATAGCAATTCGCGGAAACCAATTCATCGAGCTCCTGCGTCAATACGGGGTTTTTGAGGGAACTAATTTCTACGGCAAGCACCTCGAAGAAATGCTGACCGGCGATTTCTCGCGTCCATGGAGATGCCTTGCAGGTTTCAAATTCTTGTATGTAACCGCCCAAGGGGCTGTGCAGTGGTGCGCGCAGCAGCGTGACTACTCTTTCCCGCTGGAGAAGCTCGACTTCGC
>CAVXGH010000001.1:0-463350 GCA_963761255.1 uncultured delta proteobacterium | reverse complement strand
GGTTTACCAGGCGGAACTTTCGCCCGGCGATAGCTTCCCGCTCGACAATGTTGCCTACGCCACCGCGGGTTCAGTGAAGTCGGTATCGATCCTGTTTGTCAGCCCGCATCCCGCCGATGCGCAAGGCCTCGATTCGATTCCCGGGGTGACGGTCGCGACCAAATCTCCCAATGCGTTCACGCCGGCCGACTTGAACAACATCGACCTCGCGATTTTCGAATTTGCGGCGCCCAAGGAACTGCCCACCGTCAACTCGATGCTGGTGATGCCGCCCTCTGGCGACCCGGTGTTCGGCTTCGATTCAGCCTCGGTCGCGCCGGTTCAGATCACCAAATGGAGTCCGATTGATCCGCTAACCGATGCGGTCAACTTCCGCTTGCTCAACATTCGTGAGGGCGAGGTGTTTGGCACGCATCCGTGGATGGAATCCGTCGTCGATGGCGCGGGCGGCTCGCTGCTGCTGCGCGGCGAGCGCCAGGGCCATCGCTTTGTCGCCACCGGCTTCAATCCGTTCCCATACCTCGGCAAGCGCAACCTTCCGATGTCGATTGTCACGCTGAATGTGCTCGGCTATCTCGCCGGCGTCGGCGCCAACTCCGGCGGCTTTCGCACCGGAGCGCCGTGGCTGGTTCCCGCGGGAGTTCACGAGGTCGTGCTGCCGTCGGGAAAAGACGTGCCCGCCAAATCCGGCACGCTTTTCAGCGAGGTCGGCGCGCAGGGAATCTACAAATTGATTGGCCCTGGCAGCGCGGAAACCTTGCGCGCGGTCAACCTGGCGGATTTGACCATCTCGGATTTCGAGGATGTTCCGCCGTTGAAAATCGAAGCCGCGAAAGCGGCTGCGCGGCCGGATACCCTCAACGAAAAATCTCCGCTGACTGCGTATATCCTGGCGGCAATACTGGCGCTGCTGGCGCTGGAAGCGATGCTGCTTTACCGCCGCAGACGGCTTCCACTCGGGGCATAGCATCGTGGACCTGCAACACATCGGCGCAATGCTCCACGAGGTGACCTTCGCACGCCCGGAGGCATTCTATCTCCTCGCGATTGCGGCGGTTGTGTTGCTTTGGTCGCTGATCGGCCTGCGGAGTCTGCGTGGGATCTTCGCACCCCTGATGCGCGCGCTCGCGCTCGCGCTGTTCGTCCTGGCGCTGGCCGGTCCCGAGAAAATCATGCGCGAGGAAGGCGCGACGCGACCCGCAGTCATCGATGTCTCGGCGAGTATCACGCCGGCGATGCGCGCGTGGGGAATCGATCTCATCAGCAATCAACTGAAGCTGCGCGGCAGCGACCCGGCGATGCTGTTTGGCTCGGAAAATCACCTCACCTCGATTCGCGAGGCGATCGAAACCCTCAAGACCGCGGACGGATGCAAGGCGTGCGCGCCGAATGCGACCAATCTGGAAAACGCGCTCAGCGCGATCGCCGCGAATCCCGCCGCCAAGGGCGGCCCGGCGGTGATCATCACCGACGGATGGCAGAATCGCGGCGATGCGACCCGGTCGATAACCGCGCTGCTGGAGGCCGGGATTCGCCTGTTCATGTTCACGCCGCCGGGCGCCGCCTCGGTGCCCAATGTCGCGATGACCGGGCTGGCGTTGCCGTCGGCGTTGTCGAAGTCGGCGCCCTTCGCGCTCGGCGTTACCATGGAAAATCTCAACAGCGTGCCGGTAACCGGCACTATCGAGATCTATCGCAATGGCACGATGCTCGATTCGCGCAAGGTCACGCTGAAGACTGGCGAAGAGCGTTTCGATTTTCCGGTGCAGACCGAAAACGCCGGCCTCGTTTCCTACAAAGCGTCGTTCAAGGCCGACAATCCCGCCCTCGATGCGTACCTCGAAGATGATTCGCTGCAAGGATGGGTCGGCGTCGGCGCGCAGCGAAAAATGCTGGTGCTCACCGACAACGCCAAGGATGCGTCGTACCTCGAAACGGTGATTCATCGCATGGGGCTGGAGGCCACCATCGTCCCGGTCGCCAACGGCCAGTGGAATGGCAGCCTGACCGGCTACGATGTCGTCATCCTGAACAACCTGCCGCGCGAGCGACTCTCCGAAGCGGCGCAAAATGCGCTCGTCAGTTATGTCGATCGCGGCGGCTCGCTGGTGATGACCGGCGGTGACGAAAGTTTCGGCCTCGGCGGATACCAGGACAGTCCCATCGCGAAGATTATGCCGGTGGTGATGAAGCCGCCGGAGCACAAGGAGCGCCAGCGCGCGCTGGTCCTGGTCATCGACAAATCCGGCTCGATGAATCGCGACAACAAATTGAAGTACGCGGTGGCCGCGGCGGAAAAAATCATGTCCACGCTCAAGGACAACGATCTCATCGCGGTGATTGGCTTCGATTCACAACCGTTTGTGGTGGTGCCGCTGGAGACGGTCGCCAAGGCGCGTCCCTACTTCAATGAAATGGTCGAGCGCCTCAAGGCGCAAGGCCGCACCTTTCTGATGCCCGCGATGGAACAGGCCGAGCGCACGCTGGTCGACAGCGACGCGCCCATCAAGCACGTCATCGTGCTGTCGGACGGAAAAGTCGGCGGCACGCTGGACATGTACTACAGCCTGGTGGCCTCGATGCATCATGATATCGGCGCGTCGGTTTCGACCATCGCCATCGGCAAGGACGCGGACTTCTCGCTGCTGGAAGGGATTTCGAAATACGGCGGCGGCGGATATTTTCAGACCGACAGCGCGAAGAATCTGCCGGAAATTTTCGTCGAGGATTTCAAGCAGCACGGCGGCGACGTCACCATGGTGGAAACGCAGTTCACGCCGAAGACGATGAGCCCTAACCCGGTCCTGAAAGACTACGCGGGACGCCCGCTGCCGCCGCTGCTCGGCTACGTCACCACCACATTGAAGCCGAAAGCCTCGCTCGACGTCTATGTCGATCGACAAGGGCGCCGCGACCCCGTCATCGCGAGCTGGAAATACGACGCCGGGAAGACCCTCGCGGTCACCACCGACGCGAGCGGGCGATGGTCGGGGCCGTGGATCGCGCGCAATACGTTTACGCCGGTGTGGGATCGCATCCTGACCTGGATGACGCCCGAGGTCGCGCCGGAAAATAAAATCGACGTCGCGCTCGGCTATCAGGCGGGGCGCATTCGCGTGAAGCTCACCGATTACAGCGACCAGCCCGGATTTGGATCGCATCTGGTGACCGCGACGGTGACGCGCCCCGATGGCACCCGCGCGCAGACCGCGCTGGGCGAGGAAGCGCCGGGCGAGCTGGCGGGCGCTATCGACGCGCCGGAACCCGGGACCTACTACATCGAGGTGAAATCGGCCGACAGCAAGGCGACGCCGCTGCCGCCGCTCGCATACACCGTCAGTCCGTCGATCGGCGCCGAGGTCCCGCGTCCAGAGCCCAACTATGGATTGCTCGAGCAGCTCGCCTCGGCAACCGGCGGACGTCTTAATCCATCAACTACAGACGTAGACATCACGCGGCCGACCATCGAGAAACGCGAATCGCTCGATGCATGGCTGGTAGTTAGCGCGATGATTCTTCTGATCGGCGAGGCGCTGGTGCGCCGGCTCACGGTGCGGCGATGAAGCATCCACATCATGGCAAGGGCCACGAGGCGAATCATAAAATCCAGCATGAATATCCACGCAACGTGAAATTCTGCCCGATGTGCGGCGGCGCGCTGGAGCAGCGCATCGTCGCCCCCGACCATAAGGAAAACAAAGTCTGCACCGAATGCGGCTTCGTGTATTTCCTTTCCCCGAAGCTGGTCGCCGGATGCATCATCGCGGATGGCGATCGCACGCTGCTGCTGCGCCGCGGGCTCGAGCCGTCACTCGGCAAGTGGACCTATCCAGGCGGCTTCGTCGATTTGGGCGAGACGCCGGAAAAGTGCGCGGTGCGCGAGACCCTCGAGGAAGTCGGCATGACCGTGCGGGATCCCCAGTTGATGGGCATCTATGCTGACCGGCGCGAGCCATCACCAATCATCGTCGTGACTTATGTCGCGAAGCCCGGCCCCGAAACTCCCATCGTCACGCCCGAAGCGACCGAGGTCCGCTACTTCCGCGTCGATGAAATCCCGTGGGACGACCTTGCCTTCGACACCACCATCCAGGCGATGGAAGCGTGGCGCTCGTGGATACGCAAATAATAGCATTAGGCATACTGCTGGAATCTTGCTAAGTATCTAATGTACCACGGTCACCGATGGCCATGGGGAATCACTCGAATGGGAGGTGATCCATGGAACGGGTGGAGATACTTGCTGCGAGCCTTTTCGTTCTGCGAACCCGCCAGTTGAGTCCGACCTGCTGGTGCTGCGACGTCTGGGAAAAGCATCCTGACCACGCGCCGCAGGAATCAGAGGAAACCTTCCTCCTCGAAGACTTCGGCGAGAGTGAGCTCGAGGCCGTGGCCATGGCCTTGAGCGACGCCTACGGCCACTGATCGATTCGAGTCGCGCTACTCGAGGACGGGTTTTCCAGCCAACGGTTTAACCGCCTGGCGCTCGTACTCCGCTGTCATCGTGTCGATGGTGTCGGCTTCCTCGGCGCGCTTGTCGTCGCGAATTGCGACTATGCGGGCGAAGCGCAGCGCCATCCCGCTCGCATACTGTGGACTACGCTGGATGTCACTGTAGGCGACTTCAACCACAACTTCGGGACGGACGGTGACGGTCCCGTGCGCATCTTCGATTTTCAATGACAGCAGTCGTTCGGTCATCGCTTCGAATTGCGCATCGGTCAGGCCTTTGAATGTTTTGCCGACCTCGGCAAATCCGCCGGAGGCTTCGTCGCGCGCGGCGAGATGATAGTTCGAGAGCCACCCTTTGCGTCGGCCGTAGCCCCAGTCTGCGGCGACGATCACCAGGTCGAGCGTGCGCGCGTTTTTGATCTTGAGCCATCCGCGGCCGCGCGCGCCGGGTGTGTATTTGCTGGCGAGCGATTTCGCGACGACGCCTTCGAACCCAGCTTCGATGGCCTGCCGATAAAATTCCTCACCCTCCTGGAGCGACTTCGGAAGGTTGCGGCCGACCATTTCGATTCCGGCCGGTTGCGCGATTTTCGAAAGCATGGAAACCCGTTCGGTGTATGGCCGATCAATCCACAGTTCGCCATCGAGAGCCATCAGATCGAAGAGATACAACCGAATCGCCAGCTCCGCGCGGGCGCGCTCGATGTCGCGCCGCCGCCCGAGCCGCCGCATCAGTTCCTGGAACGCGAGGGTATTGCCCTCCGCGTCGATGGCGATGACCTCGCCGTCGAAAATCACATTGCGGTCGCCCAGCGCGTTCATTTGCTCGACGATCTCAGGAAGGCTCTGCGTGATCTCGTTGAGGCGGCGCGAAAAGATGCGTGTGACGCCATCGGCGTGATGTATCTGCACCCGCGCGCCGTCGAGTTTATGTTCGAGCGCGATCTCACCGCCGAGAATCGAGAACGCATCGGCGATTTCGTTGGCCGGTTGCGCGAGCATCGGCTTCAGCGGCTTCATCGTGCGCGCCCGCTCGACCGTCGGCGCCCGCGCATCGACGTCTTCTGATGACGAGCCCGATTCGGAACGCAGGTCGCGCACCACGCGCCCGAGGTCGCCTTCCAGCATATGCGCGCGACGGACAATCGCGACCGGCTGGCGCGCCATCTTCGCGATCGCCTCGAGCATGATGCCCTCGCTCATCCCATGGCGCATCTCGCGGATCAAAACCTTGGTCAGATATTTTCCTTCCAGCGCGGTCGCGCGTTCGAAGAGCGATTGCAGTTCGCCAAGTTTGCGGCCGCGCGAGTTGCGCCCCTCGATGTCCGCGATCTCGGCAAACTTCGCGGCCACCTCCCGAATCGTCAGCGTCGGCTCGGGCTCCGAGGAGCGCATTTTGAGCAGCATACCGATCGCGTCGCCGAAGTCTTCCGCCGAATTGTAGATGTCCTCGCCCTGGTCCTCAGCGCCGGTCATCGCGGCGACGATTTTCCAAATTGCGCGCCCGCTGATTTGCAACCGCTTCTCCTCGCCCTGCTGGAGCGAGCGGCCGACCATGAAGCGCGCGGCGATCTCAGCCTCATCGATATTGAGACGCGCGAGGAACTCGCCGACGATGTCGGCCATTTGCAGACGGCTGCCGGTCTGGCTGAGCGCCTGGCAGACTTCCGCGAATTCCTGAAACGACGCCATTTTGAGATTAAGTCGCGAAAGGCTATGCATGCGCAATAGCGGGCCGCATCGCCGCTTGCGGTTGACTGCTTGTTTTCTGCATCATGGCATAATTCAGAGGGGACCATGCCAAAAACTCCGACACTCGTGGTTCTGGCGATGCTGATGGCTTCGGTCGCGGAGATGTTCGCGGCTCCGCAATCGGCTCTCGCTCATGAGCCGGTCGTGCTCGGCGAAATGCTGATTGGATGGGACATTGGCGATTTGCCGGCCAATCCCACCATCAAGGAGCAAATCGACGCCGGGCAGAAGCAACTGGTGGTTATCAGGGAGGACGACTCGGGACTTGATTCAAACCAGGAGGTCCACGACTACTTTAATCAGATCGTCGCGAAGCTGCTGGCGGGCAGCGACCAGAAGCCTCCCTATCCAATTGAAGTTCATGTCTCCAGCGTTCCGATCGACAACGCCGAGGCGATGCCGGGCGGCCAGATCGTTCTCTATGAACGCATGTTCGACACCACCGACGACGAGTCGCAGCTGGTCGCCGTCATCGCACACGAAACCGCGCACGAACTGCACCATGACTTCATGACATTCTGGACTGACTACAAAACCGATCGTGCATTGTACGGCTCCGGCGGCGTGATCGAACAGTCAGTCAAGATCGAGGCGTCCGCCGACGAGACCGGCGCGCGCTTGATGTATGCGGCGGGATGGGATCCGGGCGGCATGGTGGAACTCTTCAAACGCTTTCACAAATTCGGCGTAATGGCGCGCCGCGGTGCACCCGACGTTCGCTCGACTCATCCGGACGAGGCGAAACGAGCGCAGCCCATCGAGGAGTTGATCGCAAAGCTGCCTCCCAAGGAGGGCCTGATCAAGGACTCGCCGCAGTTTCAGGAGCTAAAGCAAAAATACTGATTCAGTTCCCGATCGGATGCGCTTTGGCGAACGGCACGAACACGCGCGCGAACTCCTCGCGCGCCTGGCTCATGAAGCCATGCCCGGCATCCGCGATCAGGTGCAACTTCGCGCCCGGAATACGCGCCGCGAGCAGCTCGGAGTTTTTGGCCGGAATGAGCACGTCCTTGGCGCCCGTCACCACCAGCGTCGGCGCCTTGATCTGCGGCAATCGATCCCAGGTCTGCAGCGTGTAGGTCCCTTCGAGCTGACGCTGGAATGCGAACGGCGGCGTCGGATATTTCAGCAAACGCGGAATGCCGCCCTCGAGCTCGTCGCGATGGCTGGCGACATAGTCCGGGGTGTAACTCAGCGGCCAGCCGCGACGAATGATCTCTTCGGGAGCGACCCCTTCGCGCGGCGCCGTCAGCACCTTGATCGATTCCGGTGGCGGCGGCACCGAATGGGTTCCACCCGCCGTGGTGCATCCGAGAGTGAGCGTATGGGTAAGCGGAGCGTGACGGAGCGCGAACTCCTGCGCGATCATGCCGCCCATCGAGACGCCGAAAACATGCGCGGTCGGAATGTCGAGATGTTCCAGCACACCGGCCGCGTCATCGGCAAACATTTCGATCGAGTATGGAATATCGGGCTTGTCGCTTTGACCGGTGCCGCGATTGTCGAAGGTGATGACGCGGAACGATTTCGCGAGGTCCGCGACCAGGCGCGGGTCCCATGCTGCCGAGCTGGCGCCGAGGCCCATGATCATCAGCAGCGGATCGCCGCTGCCATAGACATCGTAATGCAGATTGACGTCGCGAATTCGAGCTTCCGGCATCGCGCAACTCCTTCGAAGCGAATTGCCGTTAGTCTGCGCCCGCACGATGCGAGTTGTAAATCCCGCGAAGAGACCGGCTCTACTTCGCGTCGGCGGTATCGGGAATCGTAGTGGCTGCGGAACCTCAAAATTTCGGACTTCGAGGGCGGAACTTCAGTCAGTCGATTGAGAAACGTCTTTGGGCGTGCATACCTCGCCGCCTCCCGCCCCTGGAGTGCAGTCTTTGTCGGTGCGGGATCCCCAAAACTCCGTACCTTGCACTCGGTCGCGCGTGGTCTTCTTGAACATCTCGCCGTACTGAGGATCGCTGGCGTCATGGGTGCCGCATCCGGCGCATATGAGAGCTAGAAGTCCGGCAACCGGAAGGATCTTGATCGCTTGGCCGATGACTGCGAGTAACCTGTTTCGCGACAATCGTCGAGCGGTGTTGCTCCGCGCGTTCATAGCTCCCCCTCCACAAATAGTCAGGCCGCGCTGGATGCGCGGGGGTATTCTACATCTCCCGCGGAAGGCTTCGCTAACTGTTTTTTCCGGCACTTCAGGATCAATTCGCTGCCGCCGACGTAGGCGGTTTCTTCGATCTCGAAGCCGTAACGGGTCAAGATGTCGGTCAGCGTCGACTGCGTGTAACGGGTGATGTGTTCGTCGTGATAGCCGCCCGGAATCACCCACCCATAAATCGGCTCGATGACGCGCCAAACCCAGGTCGCATAGTCGGGCGTCCCGATGATCAGCGTGCCGTCTGCGCGCAGCACCCGGCGCATCTCGGTGAATAATGCATCATCGTAGGCGACGTGCTCGATAACCTCGGAGCTGATCACGCAGTCGAAGCTGTCGTCCTTAAACGGCAATGCGAGCGCGGAGCCCTGCGCGACCGGGATCGCGTAGCGGCGCAGGAAGCGCAGCTTGGGAAACAGCAAATCCATCCCGACCGCATTGTTGAGGCTCTGCACGATGACGCTCGAACCACATCCGGCGTCGAGGGTGCGCTGATGCCCGCGCGCCCATAGCAGTACGATGCTGTGACGGCGGCGCTGCCAGTAGCGCTGCAACGGAATGATGCTGTAGAACGCGCGATCGTCGTAGTCCGCGGAATCGAGCGAGTTGCGAATCTTCCACAACTTGATGGAGGAGAGGAAAAGGTCGATACCGAAGCGGAGCACCCGCGCATGCGACTCGCCGCTGCCGCGCGGAAAGTAGACGAAGGGAACTTCGGCCACGCTGAAGCCTTTGGCGTAGGCCTTGGCGAGGATTTCCTCCTGGATTTCGAAATTCTGCGACTCCAGGTTGAGGTCCTGCTGCGCCACCTCGCGGCGATAGAGGCGGTAGCCGCTGGAGACGTCGCCGACCGGCAGTGAGAGCGCGCGGCGCAGCGCGAAGTTCAGGAAGTCGCTCAGCTTGCGCCGAAAAAACCCGCTGTATGCGACCCCGCCGCGCGCGTATCGCGACGCGATCACGATGTCGCCGCGGCTGCGCGCCCGCCACATCTTGGTGAAGAACTCCGGGTCGTGCGACATGTCGGCGTCAAGGGTCAGGATGTATTCGCCTTGCGCCTCGGCCAGACCCGTAGTGAGCGCGCCCGCGTAGCCGCGCCGCCGCTCCGGCATCACTCGCGCGCCGAATGACGCGGCGACCTCGCGAGTGCCGTCGGTCGAGTTGCCATCGATGACGAGGATTTCGTAACTGAGCTTCTCGCGCGCGAAAATCGCCTGGAGCTGCGGGAGCAGCGCCCGCACGTTCTCGCATTCGTTCATCACCGGCAAAACGACCGAAATATCCATCACCAATCCCGCAAGGCTCCTGCCAACTGTTTATGATGAAAACGGCTGCGAGGAAATATAGCTGTGCATGATTTGCTCGCCTCCACTTGCCGCGCCCACCCCTGGGGCCGTACCTTCTGAAGTAAGAGGTTGTGCCAAGGATGAGGGTGATGAGGGCACGTTTTTCTTTCCTACTGGTGTGGTTGGGATGCGCGGGTCTGCTCGCGATCGCGGCGCGTCCGTTGGTTGCGCAAGCCGCTCACGCCAAGCCGCCACCGCATCGGATCCGCTCGGCCAAGATGGAGACCGCGCCGCCGATCGTGCCGCTCTCGCAAATCCAGGTCTTCGGGGGGATGCCCGCGCCGTTCGCGCTGGAAGCCAAATCCGCCCTCATGATCGACGAGCGCACCGGTACCCAGCTCTACGCCTTCAACGAGCACGAGAAGATGCAGCCGGCGAGCCTCGCCAAGATTATGACATTCTACCTGACGCTGGAGGCGCTCCATCAGAACCGCATCGCGCTCGACACCCAGGTCAACATCAGCGAGACAGCGTGGCGGCTGTCGCTCAACGATACCGTCTCGCGCATGTTTCTGCAGGTCGGCCAGAAAGTAGCGGTACGCGACCTTCTGTATGGCTTGATGGTGTCGTCGGGCAACGATGCCGCGGTCGCGCTGGCGGAATATCTCGGCGGCAGCAGCGAAGCCTTCGCGCAGCAGATGAACGACAAGGCGGCGCAGCTCGGCATGACCGAAACTCACTTCACCAACCCCGATGGTTTGCCGGCCGAGGGCGAATACACCACCGCCGCCGACATGGTAAAGCTCGGGCGCGATTTGCAAAGCCGCTTCCCCGACTCCATCAATTACACTGAGACCAAGTCCTACACCTGGGCGGCGGTTGGCCCGGAAGGCAAAGTCAAAAACATCACCCAGGAAAATTTCGACAGCCTGCTGAAATACGACCCGCGCGCCGACGGCATCAAGACCGGCCACGTAGATGCGGCCGGATATCATCTGGTCGGCTCGGGGCACAGCGGTGACATGCGGTTGCTGTCGGCGGTGATGGGCACCGTCAGCATGGAGAAGCGCCGCGTCGAAACCAAGCAGCTGTTCGATTGGGGCTTCCGCACCTTCAACACCGTGCATCCTGATTGGCATAAGATGGTGCCCGCATCGATGCCGGTCTATCAGGGCACTGCGGAGAGCGTCGCCATCGCGCCGGCTTCCGATACCTATGTCACCTGCATTCGCGGCAAGGAGAAACAGGTGAGCGCGAGCTATGTGGGCAACGCGAAATACCTCATCGCGCCGGTCGCGAAGGGCTTCGTCGTCGGCACCATGCCGGTGATGCAGGATGGCAAGGAGATCGCCTCGATACCGGTAGTGGCGCAATCGGCGGTACCGGCGGCAGGCTTCTTCAAACGGCTGAAAGACAAGATCCGGATGAAGCTGTAGTTACGTAGCGCCGGAGCGCGCGGCCGGGGCGAGCGCCGATATGTGCGCCCTCGCGCACGACCGCTGACCCATTGACGAAGACGTGGCTGATGCCGGCCGGATAGCGCCGTGGATCCGATGTAAGTCGCGGTGTCAACGATCTCTTCCGCATCGAAGATCACCAAGTCGGCGAACGCGCCTTCGCGAATCACGCCGCGATCGCGCAGATGGAATTTCTCCGCCGCCATCCCCGTCATGCGATGGATCGCCGCTTCGAGGCTCATCACCCCGCCTTCGCGCGCGTAGTGCCCGATGACGCGCGGGAACGTTCCGTACAAGCGCGGATGCGGTTTGGCGCCCATCGCGAGGCCGTCGGAACCGATCATGGTGCTCGGATGCGTCATCACCATGCGCACGTCGTCCTCGCTCATCAGATCGAGAACCACGACCGTGCCGGGATCCTCACCGACGATCTTGCGCGCGGCTTCGATCGCGCCGAGGTCCATTTCGGCGGCGATTTGGTCGAGGCGCCGGCCCTCCCACTCGGGATGCGACGGCATCGAGGCGATGAGAATGCGCTCGGGAGGCACGATTCCGATACCGCCGCGCGCACCGCTCTCATCGAGGCCGCCGTTCTGGATAACCGCGGCGAGCACTGTACTTCCTGACGTATAAGGATACTGGTCGGCGGTAACATCCAGGCCGGTCGCGCGCGCCTCCTCGATGAGCCGCAGGGATTCGCGCACCATCCCCCAATTCTCCAGCCCCGAGGCCTTGTGATGCGAAATCTGAACCGGCACGCCCGCTTCGGCGCCGATGCGAATCGTCTCGCGAATCGAATCGAGGAGGCCCGCAGCCTCGTTGCGCATATGGCTGGCATAGAGCGCGCCGGTGCCCTGCATCTGACGTGCGAGTTCGATGATCTCCGCGGTGCGCGCGTAGCGTCCCGGCTCGTAGATGAGGCCGGTGGAGAGACCGACGGCACCCGCATCGATGGCGTCGCGCAGCCATCCACACATAGTGGCCATTTCGTCGCGCGTCGGCTCGCGCTTCGCATTGCCCATCGCGCCGAGGCGCAAGCTGCCATGACCGGCGAGAACCGCGACGTTGATGCTCGCGGGATTCTCATCCATAGTGCGCAAGTAGCCGGCATAGTCGGTCCAATCGGGAACCTTCGCAGACTCTCCGTGGAGCGCGCGAAAAATGACCGCTGCGGCAGGGTTCGGCGCTGCGCCCATCCCGCAGTTGCCGACGACATCGGTGGTGACGCCCTGCATCACCTTGAAATCCATCTCCGGCGTGAGGAGCACCGCCCAGTCATCGTGGCTATGAACATCGATGAAGCCGGGTGCGACGCTGAGGCCTCGCGCATCGAGTTCGACCGCGCCGCGCTCGGCAATGTCACCGACAGTGGCGATGCGGTCACCGCGAACTCCGATGGAAGCTTCGAAAGGAGGCGCGCCAGTCCCATCGACGATTGAGGCATTCCTGATGATGATGTCGTAACTCATCTATTTCTCGATTTGGAGAATAAAGGTTCCGTCGGGGCGCGCCTCGGTCGCCAGCATTGCATAGCCCTCGGCCTCGGCAGCGCGGGGGATGTCACGATAGCCGCGCTCATCGTCGAGCATCAACTCGAGGACCTGGCCGCGTTCCATCTGCTCGAGGCGAACCTTGGCATGCGCCCAATTCAGCGGGCATTTGACCCCGCGAAGATCGAGCTTGATGACGTCGCGCTGGTTCATCTCATCGGGCGAAGCAATGGCGAAGACTCAATGGAATCAAGCCTTTAGTGGCTTTGTTTTGACACTTTGATGAGATGCGCATCGGCAATCGGTGGGTTCGTTTGTGTAAAATCGGCATCGGCGAAGTGGGTTTGTTTTTGCTTTTTGTTCCTCGACATCCTGCCATTCGAGGTCCTTCGCAAAGCCTCAGGACCATTACTCGGCGTTGCCGAGTAATGGGTTTGTTTCTGCGTTTTTGATCGGTCCCTTCTCTCGCTGGCGAGAGAAGGTACCAGGCGCGCTTCTCGCGATGCCTTCGATGCGAGAAGCGTGACTGGCGGATGAGAGGGGGACTTCACGGCAGGTCGCGGCCACCGAATTTCCCGAACCCCGGCATTTGCCTGACGTTTTTGGCTTCGTTTCGTAGATCCCCAATGGCTGCGGTGGGTTTGCTTTTTTAGTGTTGTCATTTCCGCGCCGTGCTCAGCAACTCCTTAGCCTGCCTCATCCGCCGGATCCCGATAGCAACCCCGGACCCGCTGTGCCTATACATCCTAGCATGGATAGCCAGCATGAGGGTGCCGCGCGGGTTGTTACCTGGATGATGCGCGAGGGACGGCATATCAGCCAGATGCGCGAGTTCGGCGACGAGATGTGCCGACGTATCGTGGCCGCCAGCATCCCGATCCAGCGCGCATTCTGCTCGACCAAAACGCTGCATCCGGAAGTTTACGGTACCGCATACGTATGGCGTCGCGAGCAGCCCGGCGCCGAACGGCTGACCGCTTTGCATGGCTTCCAGAGCACCCGGGAGGCGAGCAGCAGCCCCATCGTCGCGGTGCAAAATTCCGGCGGACCGATTCGCCGGCGGCTATGCGATGCGGACTGCCCGATGGATTTC
Organism: uncultured delta proteobacterium; assembly: GCA_963761255.1. Classification (GTDB taxonomy): domain Bacteria; phylum Desulfobacterota; class Binatia; order Binatales; family Binataceae; genus DATGKG01. The sequence goes on along the minus strand of CAVXGH010000001.1, from coordinate 449,665 downwards.
CCGGTTCTCCGCGAATTGAAGAGTGCGGGCGGCACCGACTACCTCGCGCTGCCGCTGAAATATTCGAGCGGTGAGATCAACTGCATCACATTTTCAACCGATCGCACGGATGGCTTCACCGATGCCGAAGTCGCGGGCCTCGCCGAGGTTGCCGAAGCGCTCGCGATCATTGTCGAGGTGCAATCGACCCGGCGCATCGCGCGCCATCTGATGGATACCTACGTCGGCCATCGCACGGGCGAGCGCGTGCTCTCGGGCGCCATCACGCGCGGCGCAGCGCAGACCATCCACGCGGTCATCTGGTTTTGCGATTTGCGCGGCTTCACGGCGCTGGCGGATTCGCTTCCGCGCGATCGGCTGGTCGCGATGCTGAATGACTACTTCGAGGCGATCGTCGCGGCGGTCGTGGGCGAAGGTGGCGAGGCGCTCAAGTTCATGGGCGATGGACTCCTCGCGATTTTTGAATTGGCCGACAATGAGGCCCCTTCCTCACGATGCGCGGCGGCGCTGCGCGCGGCAAGTACCGCATCGGAGAAAATCGCGGCACGCAACCTCGAACGGCGCGCGGCGGGTGAGCCGGAAATCCGCTTCGGCCTGGCGCTGCATCTGGGCGAGGTGAACTACGGCAACATCGGCGCACCCAACCGGCTCGATTTCACGGTCATCGGACCGGCGGTGAATCATGCCGCGCGGCTGGAGAAAATCGCATCCGAGCTGGGTCGTCATGTGGTGACCTCGGCGAGCTTCGCAGCGGCGGCAGGATCAACATTGGAGAGCCTCGGGAAGCATCATCTGCGCGGAGTGGCGGAACCGCAGGAGGTTTTCGCGCCGCGGAATCAGGACAACCACACAGGCACAGAGCCTCAAAATTAGGGAAATGCAGGGGATCGATTGCACAAGGAATACTGCATCGAGGAAATTATGTTGCATTCGCGCGGCGCGATGCGGTACGGCGATTGCTCACTCGCTGACGCATGAAAACTGCGGCCAACATTGAATGCAAGCAGGACGCGGGAATCTTCGCGCCGGTCATCGATCGCAATCGATGCGAGGGTAAAGAGGACTGCGTGCAGGTCTGCCCCTACGACGTCTTCGAGATGCGCAAGCTCAGCGCCGAAGACAAGAATGCGCTGCCGTTCGTCTCCCGCGTCAAAGCGCTGATGCATCGCAACTGGCAGGCCTTCGCGGTGCGCGCCGAGGATTGTCATGCCTGCGGCCTCTGCGTCTCCGCGTGCCCCGAGCACGCCATCACGCTGCAGCGCGCGTCTGAAATGTGAACGAGGTCTAGTCGATCGTGATTGTGTAGGCTCGATCGCCGGGCTGTGCCTACCCATGATGCGGTTCCTTGACCAATTGAAGCGTTTCGATCAAATTGTGTGCTGACCAACATCATGAAGCCGAGTTTTGAAGGTTGGACGATTGTCGTTAGTGGACTCTGGAACGTTCGAATCTTTACGCCGCAGTGGGTGGCCAAGAATGCCTTCCAGGCTAACGAGATTGAGACCGAGATCCGCTTCGGAGCGGCTGTGCCGAGTCTTTTCGAGCCTGTCAGCCTCAGATACCGGCACGGGAATCTCAGTCTTTTGCCGAGTCACGACAGGTTGATCATAGGCATGACTTCTGCGGCGCATGACGCTCTTGAGCAAGGGGAGGCGGTGATCCTGCGAATCGTCGGGAGCCTGCCACACACGCCGGTCAATGCATTCGGGATAAATTTCTCCTACATCGAGGAAGACCCCTCCGCCAAGAACGTCGAGATTTTCAAACTGAGTGATGCAGGAATCTTGCCCTACGAGGTCGAACAGACGGAAGTAATCAGAAGATTAAAACTGGACGATGGCGTTTTAAACTTGAAGCATACCTTCGATCAAAAGGTCGTCCGCCTTGATTTTAATTTCCATCACGAAGCATCAGCTGGAAGTGAACAAGTTGTGGCCAAAATGCCCGGGAGTATGCTAAGGTCACACGAGGTCGCTCGCCGTTTGATCGAATTGTACGACTTCGAATTGGAAAAGGACGCCGATGCCAACTAGCGGACCCGCGCGGAAACCCACAACGACAGCGATAACAACAGACGGAGACTATAAGCCGGTTAAACATTCCGACGAGCAATTCGTCACCGGTTCTGTCGGTCGCTGCCGCCTCCCGCAAGGGTCGTCGATGCATGGCCAAATTGAGGGACTACGATGATCGAGAAGGGCGGCACGCTGCGACAGCAGGTCAATAGAGAGGCAATTTCGGTCCCCTCAGCGGCGCATCTTGCTTGTAAAAAGTGGGCGAAATTCTTCTCGGATTTCGGCAGGCCAAGCGCCTGACGAGATGCTATCGCCGTCTATCGGAAGAAACATCGGCTGTTGTCCGCGGATCAGATTCGCGCGATTCGCGAACGCTTCGAACTCAATCAAGCCGATATGGCCGTCTGCTACGGCTTGGCGCGAATACCGTTTCCAGATGGGAAGCAGGACGAAATGTTCAAACCGCCGCGATGGACGTTTTGCTCCGCTATTCGCGATTGCCTGACAGCATGAGTATCTGCGGCGCTTGGCATCTTAATCGCGATAAAAATTTCAAATGGCCTGGTCAAGCAGATAAACAGAGCTCTCCAGGTTCGAATGGCTAATCCGATCTGCCCACCATCAGGCGGATGCCGGCTTCGATGCGGGCTTCGTCGGGCACCGCCACTTTCTCCAGCGGCGGGCTGAACGGAATCGGCACATCGAGGGCGGTGATTCGCTTCACCGGCGCATCGAGGAAATCAAAACCCTTGTCCGCGATGATCGCCGCGATGTCGGCCGCCGCGCCGCCGCGCATATGGCCCTCGTCGGCGATGATGACGCGATTGGTTTTCTCCACCGACGCGAGAATCGTTTCCTCGTCGAGCGGGATCAGCGTACGCGGATCGACGATCTCGACCGAGATGCCCTCCTTGGCGAGTTTCTCGGCCACCTTCATCGTCTTCGAGACCATCGCGCCGATCGCAACCACCGTGACGTGCTCGCCCTCGCGCTTCACCGCCGCCTTGCCCAGCGGCACCAGATGGTCGCCGTCGGGAACATTTTCTTTCAGGCGACCGAGGCCGCCATGCTCGAAAACAATCACCGGGTTGTTGTCGCGAATCGCGCTCTTGAGCAGTCCCTTCATATCCGATGGACCCGACGGCACCACCAGCTTCAATCCGGGGACGCTGAGGAATTGCGCATACACAGTCTCAGAGTGTTGCGCGGCCGCTCCGCCCATCGCGCCGTACACTGCACGGAAGGTTATCGGCATGGTCGCCTGGCCGCCCGACATGTAGCGAAGCTTGGCGGCCTGGTTGCAGACCTGATCGAAGGCGCAATAGAAGAAGCTCGCGAACTCGACCTCGCAGATGGGCCGCGTACCCGCCATCGCGGCGCCGACCGCTGCGCCGACGAATCCCGCCTCCGAGATCGGCGTGTTGCGCACGCGCTTGAGGCCGAACTTGTCGACCAGTCCCTTGGTCGCGCCGAATGCGCTCAGAACGACGTCCTCGCCCATCACGAAGGTGAGCGGGTCGCGCTCCATCTCCTCGACGAGCGCCGTGTTGATGGCCTGGATGAAATTGATTTGCGGCATCGTCGCGCCTCTACTTCGCGTAAACGTCGTCGGTTACTTCGGACACATCAGGCAGCTCGCTCTCGCGCGCGAATTTGATCGCATCCTCGAGCTCGGCCGTGGTTTCCTTATCGATGCGATCGAGCTCCGCCTTGTCGATTTTCCCGCCGCCAACGAGGAATTGCTGGTACCGAATGATGGGGCATTTGAGCTTCCATGCCTCGACCTCCGCGGTCGGACGATACGCGCCCTCGCCGAGGAACGCCGCTTCGCCGACGACGTGCCCTTCCCATCGGTAGGTTTTGCATTCGAGCAGCGTGGGACCTTCGCCGGCGCGCGCTCGCGCAACTGCTTCGCTCGCTTTGGCGAAAACCTCCATCACATCATTACCGTCGACAATGATGCCCGGGATGTTGTAGCCGTGCGCGCGCTGCGCGATGTCGCGGACCGAGGTTACGGTCTGCATCGGCGTGAACTCGCCGTAGCCGTTGTTCTCGCATACGAAGACCACTGGCAGTTTCCATACCGCGGCGAGGTTGAGGGATTCGTGGAAGGTGCCCTCGTTGGAGGCGCCGTCGCCGAAGAAGCATGCGGTGACGTCGTCCTTGCCCGCGATGACCGCGGCGAGCGCGGAGCCGGTCGCGATCGGCAAGCCTCCACCGACGATGCCATTGGCGCCGAGGATCCCGAGCGCGTAGTCGACGATATGCATCGAGCCGCCCTTGCCTTTGCAGTAGCCGGTGCGCTTGCCGTACAGCTCCGCCATCATGCGGTTGAGCTGTCCACCCTTGGCGAGCAGATGGCCGTGGCCGCGATGGGTCGAGGTGATGCGATCGGTCTTGCGCAGCGCCGCGCATACGCCGGTGGCCGACGCCTCCTCGCCAATCGAGACGTGGACGAATCCCGGCAGCTCGTTGGCGAGTGCGAGGTCACGCGTTTTGGTCTCGAACTGACGGATCCGCTGCATCGAGCGATACATCTCGAGCAGTTTGTCCTTGCCGACATCCATGATGGCTAGCCTCCCGCGAAGTGGCGCGCTTATGGGCCTGACGAAGCGGAACGCTAGTCCCGAACCATCGAGGTCGTCAAATGACAACGTTACGCGCGGTTTTCCTCCGCTTCCTCGTATGGGCGCTTCGCGAAGCGCCCGCAACGATGTGGCGATAACAACCATGCGCGCAATAGCATCATCGCTGCGGGTCGTTCGCGAACGACCCCTACGAAGAAATTGGCGACGCGGGCTGAAGCGGCTGAGCTCCCGTGCTAGATGTTCTCCCGCGATGACTGCGGTTGCGGAGAAAATTGCCGGTGTGCGGCGCGCGAGGCGCAAAGTTGTGCCGGGCGTTACCGGCAAGTCGGTGGCGAAGTTGCTCCGCGTCCTCGCCAAAGAGGCGCCGAAGTGGAATGCGCCGATCGTCGCCCTCGCCGCGCAACAGAATCAGAGCCCGTTCCTCACCCTCATCGGATGCATCCTGAGCCTGCGCACCAAGGATCAAATGACCGCGGTCGCATGCGAGAAGTTGTTCGCCAAGGCGCGCACGCCCGAGGAGATGCTCGCACTCACGCCCAAGACGCTGGAGAAGCTCATCTATCCGGTCGGGTTCTATCGCACCAAGGCACGCGTGATTCGCGGCATCTGCCGCGACCTCATCGATAAATTCGGCGGCCGCGTACCGGACAATATAGATGACCTGATGACGCTCAACGGCGTGGGCCGCAAGACCGCTAACCTCGTGGTGACGCAGGCATTTCGCAAACCCGGCATCTGCGTCGATACTCACGTGCATCGCATCTCGAATCGATGGGGCCTGGTCGCGAGCAAGACGCCGGACAAAACCGAGATGGCGCTGCGCGAAGTCCTGCCGCTCCGTCATTGGATCGACTACAATACGATTCTCGTCGCATTCGGTCAGACGCTATGCCAGCCGGTGTCGCCGTGGTGCTCGCGATGCCCCATCGCCACCGAATGCCCGAGGATCGGCGTCGTGCACTCCCGCTAGCTTGCTCCAGGAGGATCTTGCGCATGGATATCGGATTTATCGGACTCGGATCGATGGGATTGCCGATGGCCGCCAATCTGCTCACCGCCGGTCATAAGCTGCGGGTGTACAATCGCACCGCGTCGAAAGCCGATGCCCTGGTGAAGCGCGGCGCCGAGCTGACCTCCAACAGCGCGGCGGTTGCGTCGCCCGGCGGCATCGTGGTCACGATGCTCGCCGATGACGCCGCGGTCGAGGGCATCGTGGTCGGCGTCGATACCATCGCGCATCGCCTCGCGCCGGGTGGCATCCACATTTCGATGAGCACCATCGCGCCCGCGACCTCGCGCAAGCTGGCGCAGTATCATGCGGAAAATGGGAGCGCATATGTCGCGGCGCCGGTGTTCGGACGGCCCGAGGCCGCGCATGCGAAGCGGCTGTGGATTTGTACCTCGGGGGCGCATCACGACAAGCATAAGGTTGCGGAAGTCCTCGCGGCGATGGGCCAGAAGACCTTCGACTTTGGCGAGGATCCCGGCGCGGCAAATGCGGTGAAGGTGTCGGGGAATTTCATGATCGCGGCGGCGATGGAAGCGATGGCCGAGGCGCTCGCGATGCTGGAAAAAAGCAACGTCGATCGCGTCGCGGCAATCGAGATGCTGAGCACGACGCTATTCGCATGCCCAGTCTATCAGGGATATGGAAAGGCGATTGCGGAGATGCGGCATACGCCGGTGGGTTTTCGGCTGCCGCTCGGCCTGAAGGATGTCGAGCTGGCACTGAAGACTGCGGGCGAGGTGCGCGCACCGATGCCGACAGCGGGGATTCTGCGCGACCGCTTCCTCGCGAGTATCGCCAGGGGCCGCGAGGAGTTGGACTGGTCGGCCATTGCGCTGATGGCGCGCGACGACGCCGGCCTGCCCGAGCGCAAGTAGCCGAGCCTCATGCGTTGGTTGTGCAAGGGATTGCTGGCCGGGCTAGCGGCAGTCGCGATACTAATCGCGGCCGGCAACGCACGCGCGATCGACTTTTACGAGATCCAGATTTATCCGGTCGAGACCGACCCGCAATATCATTTGCAACTGGAGCTTCATTCCAACAGCACCACGACCGCGGTCGGGCAGGAAGCCAAAACCCAAATCGATCCGTACCAGATTCATGAAACGATCGAGGCGACTTATGGAATCCTGCCGCATGTCGAGATCGGTCAGTATTTCTGCACCGCCAAGCTCGACGATGGCCACTACGAATACGCCGGCTCGCGCAGCAAGATCCATTTTGGAATTCCGCAGACGATGGATTGGCCGGTGTCCTTCGGCGGCAATCTCGAGCTCGACTACATGCGCCATGCCGCCGAGGATCAGCCGCTGACGCTGGAGATGCGCCCGATCGCGGAGACGCGCCTGGGACCGGTCGAGATCGTTGCGAACCTGCCCTTCGAGAAACCTTTCTCGGGGCCAGGCACCCATAAGGGGGTCACCATCTCGCCGCAGGGCGAGGTGCAATATAATGAGCTCTTCCCATGGCTCTCACCCGCGGTCGAGTACTATGGCGATATGGGTGCGATTCAACCGCTCCCGAGCGTGCAGCATCAGCAGCATTTTATCGTCCCTGCGCTGAATTTCGATTTTCTTCCGCAACTGGAAATGAACCTTGGCGTAGGGATCGGGTTGACGCGCGCGAGTAATGGAACATTTGTGAAGACCATCATAGGATGGACGTTCTGAGGCCAGGAACCCGCGCGCAGAAAGTAAGTTGCGCGTAATCAGGGGTTAAACTATCCTCGACTCTCACTGCCTGAAGTTCAAATGGCTTCACCCCATCAGGTACGCAAAACCGAGGAAAAACTGGGGCTGATTTTCGGCCGCATCCGGTCGATTCGCACCCGCCTCAACTCGCTGGCATGGCAGCGCGCGGCCTTCGGGAGCCTGGGCTGGATTATCGCGACCGGCGCGATCACAGTACTTGCGGCATTTTACCTGCAACCGCTCATGTTCCTCGTCGCCGCAACCATCCTGGCCTTCGTCGCGATCGCGGGGATAACCAACAGTGTCCGCGCCGCGTGGCGCAGCTACGTCAATCGCGGCGGCGCCGCTTCGATTGCCGATCGCCGCGCCGATCTGAAGGGACGGCTGGAAACCATCATCGAGCTCGGCCAGCGCCAGAAGGTCGTCAAGCTGAGGCAGAATCCTGAGCATCTCCTGCTCTGGTCCTATCTGATCGAGGACACCCTGAGCCGCCAGGAGGAATTCGCGCCGGCGCGGATCGAGGCGCGGCGCGTCTCGCGGTCGATTTACGGCTTCGTCGCCGCGCTGGTACTCGCGATTGCGATCCTGCCTTTGATCGCGCGACTGCGCGGCAAGCCCATTCCGCTGTTTGCGAATCAAGATGAGATGACCGTGGACCTCGACGACTTGCATCTGCGCGCCGCCGATTCCGATTCTGACGACGCCGTCGAGGTTCATGCCGACCCGAGCACGATGCGCAAGCTCCAGGACAAGCTTGCGGCTGAAGGCGCGGCGGGAAGCGGCAAGTCATCGGATACTCCGATGCACAAGATGATGAACCATGCGCGGAACCTGGCCGATCGTCTGCAGGACAAGCTGACCGGTCGCGCGCCGCAGCGCGAGCGGCTCACCCTGAAGCTCGCGGATAATTCGCAAGACGTGAACTCGCTGGAGAAACGCGATCCGGTCAAGCTCAATCCGCATCGCAAGGGCGAGGATGCTGACGCGCATTTCGAGCATGAGAAAAACGGCAACGACTCCTCGACCATGCCTAACAATGCGATTCCCAAGGAACCTCAAAACGAAAGCGTGAGCGGGGGCGGTAACGACGAGACCAGCACGCCGGAGCAGCGCCAAAACCCCACTGATAGTTCCACCGACAAATCCGCCGACGCGGTGAGCAGCGATTCCAGCAGCAACGGCGGCTCGGCCCATGGTATCGGCGCCGACCCGGATACGCTGTTCGGTTCCCCGTCGGATCCAAAAATGGGCGGCCAGGGCTTCGAGATCTCCATCGATGCGCGCTCTGAAATCAAGGGGCCGCAGGCGTCAGGGCACGCATATCTTCCGCCCAAGGTCCGCACTCCACTCAACTCCACTCAGCATCCCGACGAACCCATCGCGCGCGCCGCGGTACCCGAGGACGATCGCGCCGCGATAAAGAAGGTTTTTGAACGATGAGCGAAGTAAGCGGCGTCGAGATGCCGACGGTGGGCGATTTCGCTCGCGTCTTCCGGCGGATCCAGTCGGAGATTCATAAGGTCATCATCGGCCACGAGCAGGCGGTCGAGGAATTGTTGATGGCGCTGTTCGCCGGCGGCCACGTGCTTATCGAAGGCGTGCCCGGCACCGGCAAAACCACCCTCGTCAAAACTTTGGGCCTTGCCCTCAACCTCAGCTTCAATCGCATCCAGTTCACCGTCGATCTGATGCCCGCCGATATCACCGGCACCCGGGTCATCCTCAGCACCGAGGACGGACGGCGCGATTTTCAATTTCAGCGCGGCCCGGTGTTTTGCAATATCCTGCTCGGCGACGAGATCAATCGCGCGACCCCGAAGACGCAATCGGCGCTCCTCGAAGCGATGGCGGAATTGCAGGTCACCGTCGCCGCGAAAACCTATCCGCTCGATCCGCCGTTTTTCGTGATGGCGACGCTCAACCCCATCGAGATGGAGGGCACCTATCCGCTGCCCGAGGCGCAGCTCGATCGCTTCCTTTTCAAGGTCAAGCTTAACTATCCCGACGAGGAGCAGTTGATTCGCATCATTTCCAGCACCACGGGTCCCGAAGAGGCTGGCATCGAGGCCGCGTTTCCTCGCGAGGAGGCGGCCTTGCGCATCGAGGCGCTCAAGAAGCTTGTGCGCAACGTCATCGCGGCCCCGGCCATCGAGCAATATGCGGCGCGGATGGTTCGCGCCACGCAGCCTGCCAACTCCAAGTTCGTTTCCGATTCGCCGAAAGCGGTGCATGAGGAAACCGTCAATCGCTACGTGATGTTCGGGTCGAGTCCGCGCGGCGCGCAGGCCCTTATCCTCGGCGGTAAAGTTCGCGCGCTGCTCGACGGGCGCGCCAATGTCGCGCGGGAGGATATCGAAGCAATCGCGCCCTCGGCATTGTCCCATCGCATCATGCTTAACTACGCGGCGCACTCCGACGGAATCGATGGCGCGCACATCGTCGAGCGCGTGGTGCGATCGATTCATTCGGCGAGACCGGCGTAGAGGTATCGCATGCTCGAAGCTCGCGCATTCGAGCCGGACTTTTTGCGGCGCCTCGACCGCCTGGTGCTGGGCGTCAGGCGCGCGCGCACCGTCCGCGCCGGTCAGCGCACCATCGGTCGCGTGCAGGGGCTCGGCATTGAGCCGGAAAATTTCAAGGAATACGCCGAGGGCGACGACCTCCGCTTCCTCGATTGGAATGCTTTCGCGCGCCTCGACGATCTGCTCATCCGCACCTATCGCGCGGAACGCCAGGTCGAGATCACGATAATGCTCGATGCGAGCGCCTCGATGGCGATGCCGGAACGCGACGACAAATTCGGCCTCGCGCGCGCGCTCGCCGCCACCTTCGCCTACATCGGGATGGCCGAGAACGACGCGGTGCGGATCGTGTCATTCGGCTCGCGGCGTGACGGCATGAAACTTTCGCCGACGCCTTTCTATCGCAGGCGCGAGCAGTATCAGGCCTTCAAATCATTTCTCGATGACTTGCAGTGCGCAGGCGAGACGCGCCTCTCGGCCGCGGTGGGAGAATTGCTCCTGCAACGCCGCCCCGCCGGCGTGGTGATCCTGATTTCCGACTTCCTGGTGAATCAAACTGATTTCGAAGAGGCGATGCTGCATCTCCTCGGCACCCGCCAGGAGGTCAAGCTGGTGCACGTGATGGGTGAGATGGAGTCCGAAGGTTCCTATCCGCCCGGGCTCTATCGCATCCGCGACAGCGAGAGCGGCGAACTGCGCGAGGTCGCTTTTGGCCCGGAGCTGGCCACCGCGTGTCGCAATCGGGTCGCCGCGATTTCCGAGCGCATCCACGAATTCTGCCTGGGCCACGCCGTCATCCATGCGCAGGCATTCGGCGCGCGCCACCTCGATGCGATTTTGGAGCGCGAACTTCCAGTCATGGGGGTGATTCGCTAGGTGGGCGTGCTCAATCCCAACAATCTGCTGTGGGCCATCAGCATCGCCATTCTGCTGGCGATTTATCTTCGTTCGCGTTCGCGTCCGACACTGGAGGTTTCGAGTTTGCTGCTTTTCGATGAGGCCGCCGCGCCGACCGCGCGCGTGCGGCATCTGCGCATCGATCCTTTGTTCTGGCTCGAAGTGGCAATCCTCGCGGCGATCACGCTCGCGCTGGCCGGCTTGTATGTTCGCTCGTCGTCGGCGGCGGCGCGGGGCAGAACTCGCGCGCTGGTGTTTGACCTCGCGGCCGGAATGGGCGCGCGCGAAGGAAATGGGACGCGACTGGAGCTGGCGAAGAAGCAGGCCCTCGCAATCGTCGATGCTGCACCGGAGCGCGATCGGTTCAGCGTCATAGGCTATGCGCTGGAAGCGCAAATGATTCATCCGAAGACCGCGAACCGCGACGCTATCCGCAAGGCCATCGACGGATTGCGATCGATGGCGGTACCGGGACGCCGCGCCGCGCTATCCGCCGCGCTGATGCGCGCGCGCGCGACCGGCGAGGTGGAATTTTTCGCGGACCGGAAACCCGCGCCGGCGGTAATCGCCGATTCCGGCTTGAGCTCCGGTTTCCATTTTCATCAAAGCGGTTCGCCGGCCGATAATCTCGCCGTCGTTTCGCTCGATCCCGGTGTCCCCAACACTTCAAAAGGGCGCGTCGTGCTCAGAAATTTCGGCGCCAAACCAAATTTGTGCGAACTGGCGGTGGACAGCGATGGCAAGGAGATTTTCCATCAGACTTTGATCCTGGCGCCAGGCGAACAAATCCTGGTGCCCTTCGGCCCGCTCACCAGCGGCGGCCTGGTACATGCGCGAATCCACGGCGAGGACGCCCTTAAGGCCGACAACGATCGCTATGCCTATGCTCCGGCCGAAAGCCACGCGCACGTGCTGGTGCTGTCGCCCGACGCGGCGGTGCGCGACGATCTCGCGCGCGTGCTGCTCGCGGTCAACAGCAACTTCATCATCACCACCGCGGACCCCGCGCAGTTCAGAGGTACGGAATCATACGAACTTGCGGTGCTGCACGACTCCTACGTTTCCGGCATCAACGCGCAGTCCATCATGTTGGTTTTTCCGCCATTGGGTAGCAGCGGAAACATCCCGGGGCTGCAGGTTGCCGGAACCGCTGCGGCCGCATTGATGACCAATGAGAGCCGTGACGATTCGAATGCCGCGCCAACCACGCTGGCCTCGACGCGCATGGTGATCCTGCCGGAATGGATGAGGGTGCGTGCGTCGGGCACCGCCGCGGGGGCGCATGACATTTTGCCGCTGGTCGCGACCGGCGCGCTCCCCTCCGGCCAGTTCGGCTTGGTCGCCTTCGATGTCCGCCAGCATCTGTTGCTCGATCCCGATCGGCTCGATGCGCTGGTGGCGACGGTTGACCTGGTGCGGGAGCTCACCGCGCCGGCCGACCTGCACATCGTGTCGACCGGAACCTTCATCGCGGTGCCGGCGCCCGCGGGTGCGAAAGTTACTGCTCCCGATGGCAGCACGATTTCGCCCTCGCGCGACCAATGGGGCCGCCTGCGGATTCGGCCATTGCAGCCCGGCGACTACGCGATCGACGCCTTAGCGGGAAAAACCGATGTCTATGCGAACTACTACGACGCGACGGAATCCGATCTGACCGCGATCGCGGCCCCCGCTTCCCCCGCGCTGAAATCGACGGAGGCCGAATCCGCCGCATCGCCCAAGCATCTGCAGCCGTTGTCAGCGCTGCTGATAGTTTTCGCGGTGATCGCGATTCTGCTGGAATCCGTGTGGCTGCTGCGAACTGCCAATCGATGGGGGATGCGTCATGTTTGAGCGTCCCCTCCTGCTGTGGCTGTTGCTCGCGATACCGCTCATCGCGCTGCCGGCGCTGCTGGCGGTGCGACGCGGCAGAGTCGCCGCCGGCCTGATCGCCGCCGCACTGCGCATCTCGGCATTCGTCGCGCTGGTGTTCGCGCTGTCCGGCTTCGGAATTCCAACTCGCGCCGCATCACATCGGGTCGAGACGGTCGCGCTGATCGATCAGTCGCGCTCGATCGCGCCCGATCAGGAAGCCTGGATGCGTGCGAATGTTCGGGAGCTGGCGCGCGCGAGCGGCCCCGGCGATCAGCTCGCGATTCTCGGCTTCGGGCGCGACGTGCGGATGCTCTCGCCGATGGGCGATCCGCGCCTCATCAGCATGCCGCTGGTTTCGGCGGATTCGGGCGCGACCGATATCGGCGAGGCACTCACCGCCGCTGACAGCCTGTTTTCATCGGAAGCTGACAAGCGGATTTTGCTGCTGAGTGACGGCAACCAGACGGTCGGCGATGCGGCCGCTGAAATTCCCGCGCTGGTGGAGAACAAGGTCCGGGTGTTCACGGCCGCGCCGCCGGTGTCCGCCACCCAGCGCGTCGCGCTGACCGGCTTCGAGGCGCCCGGCGCGGTGCGCGCCAATCAGCGCTTCACCTTTCATATCGCGATCGAGAGCGAAGCGCCGAGTCCGGTCAAAATCAATCTCGAATTGCTCAACGACAAGGACCCGGTCGGCGGCCAAACCGTCGAGTTGAAGCCGGGGCTCAATCGCTTCGAGCTTCCGTACCGAATCGACCAGCCCGGCCCCTATGTAATGGGCGCGCGGCTGCGCCCGCCCCCCTCGATGGTGGCGCTGAATTCGCTCGCGGAGACCGCACTGACAGTTATCGCGCCGCCGCAAATCCTGGTCGCGGGAACCGCGCCGCCCGAGAGCCTGCTGAACGCACTCAAGCTGCGCGAGTACCACGTGACAGTGACTTCGCCGCGCAGTCTCCCGACCCATCCGGAAGACTACCTGCCGTACCAGGCGGTGGTTCTTTCCGATGCGACGGTCGCCACACTCAGTGAGGCGTCGGCCACCGCGCTCAATCGCTACGTCTCGGATTTCGGCGGCGGTCTCATCGCGACCGGAGAGACCATGCGCGATGAGCGCTTCGCCGGCACGCCGCTGGAGAAAACTCTGCCGGTGAAATTTCAGCCGCAGCCCCCGCCACCCTCGCGCGAACCGATCGCGGTGTTTTTATGCATCGATCGCAGCAACTCGATGAGCTACGACTCGCGCTATCCAGCGGTGCGCGACGGCGAGCGCATTCGCTATGCGAAGACTGCCGCGATCGCGTTGCTGCGCCAGCTTGATGACACCGATCTCGCCGGCGTCATCGCCTTCGACTCGCAGCCGTACGTGCTCGGGCATCTTGCGCCGCTGGGCGAGGATCGCGCGGAACTGGAAAATCGCATCGAGCGCCTCGAGCCCGGCGGCGGCACCGATTTCAAAGATGCGCTGGAGATTGCGGAGCGCGAAATCCTCGACAGCAAAATCGCGGTGCGGCAGGTTTTTCTGCTCACCGATGGCGACACCAACCGCCAGTATCACGATCACGATGCGCTGATCGCTGATTTCGCGGCGCAGCACATTCCCGTATCGACGCTTCGCATCGGACCCGACCTCGCCAACCTGCGCCTGTTGCAGGATTTCGCGCAGGCGACCGGAGGCACTTTTTATCGCGTGCAGGACATCGAGAAGCTGCCGCTGCTGCTGGTCGGCCTGACGCGTGAGGCCATGAATCGGCGCAAGCAGGGCCGCTCGGAACTCGAAGCGGGCGGGCCGAGCGCGATTCTCACCGGCATCGACCTCAAAGACATGCCGCCGATCGATTATTACGCGACGACGCAGCCGAAGGACGGCGCGCAGGTGCCGCTCAAAATCACGCGCCATGACAGTTCGTCGCCGCTGCTCGCGGCGTGGCAGTACGGCCTCGGGCGCGCGGTCGTTTTCACGGCGGATCCCGATTCGCTCGCGACACTGAGTTGGATTCGATGGAATCGCTATGCGGAATTCTGGTCGCAGCTAGTCAACTGGGCGATGCGCCCGGGCGATGCCGGACCATTCTCGATGCGGGTCGAAACCGCATCCGATGGCGGCGTTCACGTCGATGCCGAGAAAATCGACAACGGCTCGGTTTCCAACCTGGTGTTGCGCGTGACCGGCAGTGGCCACGCGATGGACGTGCCGATGACGCAGACCGACGCCGCGGTATATCGCGCGGAGCTCGGCCAGTTGCCGCGCGGAAAATATACCGCGATGCTCATGGTCAAGGGCGGCGACACCGAGCGGGTCATCATGCAGCGCGAGTTCGCTTCCACCGGAACCGCCTCGGCCGATGCCAACGAAGTGCGCCTCCGTCCGCGTAATCTGACCTTGCTGAAGGACATCGCGCTGGCAACCGGCGGTGCTCTGGATGCGTTGCCTGCGCAGATCCTGAAGCCGACCGGCGCGCTGGTGACGATGCATCGCAGCGCGGAGCCGTTGCTGCTGCCGCTGGCCATCATGCTATTCCTCGCTGAGGTGTTCGTGCGGCGGCGTTTCCTGGGAGACTGATTGCCATCGATGGGGGAATCTATGCTGCGACGAATTCGCCTTTTCAGTTTGTGCTCACTCATTGTCGCCGCGTTAGCAATTTTCGCGGCATCCGGCAGCGCATTCGCACAAGCTACCCAACGCGACATCGACGCGTTTTCAAAAGCCAGCCTGGTTTACATCGCAACCGTGCGCAAAGACGGCAATCAAAGCAAAGCCGCGCCGGTGTGGTTCACCACCACGCCCGATCACGTGCTGCTCATCAACACCAGCCCCACTTCATGGAAGGCCAAGCGCATCAAGCGCGGCAGCCCGGCGATGGTATGGATTGGTTCCGAAGACGGCCCGGCGTTTATCGGCAAGGCGGAAATCACGACCGACCCTGCGTTGCAGAATCGCATCATCACCGACTATCCGGAGAAGTACATGATGGCGCGGGTCGGGCTGTTCAAGCCGAGCCAGGAAAAATTCGACAAGGGCTCGGTGGTCGCGATCAAGATTACCCCGGTGCGCGACCTGCCGGATTTCACCTCGAAGCCGGGCACCCCTGCGCCTCCCCTCGAAGCGTCGCCCGCGGCGGCGCGTTGAACCAATTCACCACAGCGACTCCTACGCACTCGGTTGCGATGGTTATGTTTTTCTCAGGTGGCGCAATTCTCGAAAGGCGTACGGCGCGCTAGAATGGCATCGATGGCGGTTCCATCAAGAACACCCGCTCCGGTCAGTTCGCTTCCACCGACCTCGGTGCTGATGCGCAGGGCGATTGCGCGCAAATGCCCGGTCTGCGGGCGCGGCGATATCTTCGCGACGCATTTCCATATGAATCGCGACTGCCCGAGTTGCCACGTCATTTTCTGGAAGGACCCGGGCGAGTCGCTCGGCGCCATGTACGTGGACTATACGGTGGCGACGGTCGCGCTACTGATCGCATGGTTCATTCTCGACTTAACGACGCGTCTGTCGGATCCGGTCCAGGTCGCGATCGTCGGAGCAATCGCGGTCGCCAGCATCCTGATGTGCTATCCGTTCTCACGGAGCATTTGGACGATGCTGGTCTATGTTTCGGGCGGGATTGAGAGACCGAAGATTCGGGCGATTCGCGGCGGCAAAGCGTCGTGACGCTGACACCAGGTCTCCTCGGGCAGACCTAACCCCAGGCCCCTTCCCTTTAGGGAAGGGGTTAGGGTTAGGTCAGCTAACCGATACTGTTCGGCGGCCGCGCAAGCGCTCATTCAACTTCGATAACTTTTCGGCGGCCGCTGCCAGGGTTTCGTCGCTCTTGGAGAACGTGAAGCGAATCTTGCGCTTCCCCAACTCCGGGTGCCGATAGAAACTCGACCCTGGTACCGCGGCGACACCGACCTCGTCGAGGAGAAAATTTGCCGCCGCGAAATCATCGCTGAAGCCCAAATGACCGACATCCGCGATGATGTAGTACGCGCCCTGCGGCGAGCGGCACTTGAGGCCCGCCGCGGTGAGCGCGTCCAGCAGAGTCGCGCGCTTGCGCTCGTACATCGCGGCGAGGTCGGCATAGAACTTCGGCGGCAGCTTGAGCGCGGCAGCCCCGGCCTCCTGCAATGGATGCGGCGCGCCGACGGTCAGGAAATCATGCACCTTGCGAATCGCCGAGGTCAGCCGCTCGCATGCAACGGTGTAGGCGAGGCGCCATCCGGTGATGGAGTAGGTCTTCGAGAGCCCGCTGATGGTGACCGTGCGATCGGCCATCCCGGGCAAGCTCGCGATCGAGACGTGCTGCCCGCCGCCATAGATGATGTGCTCGTAGATTTCGTCGGTAATCGCCAGGGTGTCGTGTCTTTGACATAGCTCGGCGATTATCTCGAGCTCGGCCTTCGAGAAAACCTTGCCGGTCGGATTGTGCGGCGTGTTGATGATGATGGCCTTGGTCCGCCGGGTGAACGCGGCCTCGAGCTCCTTGCGATCGATGGAGAAATCCGGGTCGCGCAGGGTGACATAGCGGGCGGCTGCGCCGGCGAGGATCACGTCGGGACCGTAGTTCTCATAAAACGGCTCGAAGATGATGACCTCGTCGCCGGGATTTATCACCCCGAGCAAAGTCGCGATCATCGCCTCGGTGGCGCCACATGTCACGGTGACGTTCTTGTCGGCATCGCACTCAATTTTGTTATAACTGCGGACCTTGGCGGCGATGGCAGCGCGGAAGTTCGGCGAGCCATGGGTGATGGCGTACTGGTTGTAGTCCTCGTCGATGGCGCGCTTAGCAGCTTCCTTGAGCTCGGAGGGCGCCGGGAAATCGGGAAATCCCTGGGCGAGGTTAACCGCACCGACCCGAAGGGCGCGGCGGGTCATTTCGCGAATAACTGATTCGGTGAAGAACCTGGTCTTATGGGAAACGTCGGTCGGCATCGCCGAGCCAGTCTATTCGCTGAACGATGCTCGCGCCAAGCCGCCGACCGGGAAAATCAGGAATCGATGCGAGACCTACCGCCTCGCGTGTTGGGTGGGGATTTCTTCCACAACGGCTTCCTCGAGGAGGCCGGCCCCCTGCTTGAGACGCCATTCGTCGATAACTTCAACGTTAAAACGCCAATCGCTGCCGATTTTGAAGCCCGGCAGCTGCCCTTTCTTCAAAAGGCGATAGATGGTGGAGCGATGGACGCGGAGATAATCCGCCAATTCATTAACCGTTAGTACTTTGGGCGCGGCGGCCATATTCGATGGTTCCTTTTGGTATTCCCAACCCTGTCAGCAGCAATTAAAGCCGGTACCTCTCGCCCCCGCACCGTCCGCAGCGCCCCCGCCGCACGCCTCCCCCAACAGCGTCTAGGTCTGCATATGTGTACCATAATGAGACAATCGTTGCCATAGCTAGCGTGAGGTATCTTTTAGGCCTATTGCGCCGTTATCCGAACAGACGTTTCGCTTCGGCTTGCAATTCCGCGCGATGATCGGGGTGCGCAATCGCGATCAGCTCGGCTGCCCGCTCCCGATGATTCTTGCCAAGCAGCCTCGCGACCCCATATTCGGTGATGACGGTGTCGGCAAAGTACCGCGGGACTGTTATCAGTGCGCCCGCTTCTAGTTGAGGGACAATTCGCGATACCGCGCCTTCGAGCGCCGTCGATTGCAATAGCGTTATGGCGCGGCCTCCCTTGCTGAGGAATGCCCCAATATGGGTCTCCGGCTGCCCCCCGGTTCCGTTGATCATTCGGGCGCCGGTGACTGTTTCGGAGTTGATTTGGCCCGTCAGGTCCACACTAAGCGCGTTATTGATCGAGGTCTGCTTATGATTAGAGCTAATGACGCCAAGGTTAAGAACATATTCCGGATCGTAGAGTTCAAAGGCAGGATTATCCTTGATGATCTCCAAATCTGCCGGGTCCGATCCTGACCATGCGTTCGCGATGGCCTTCCCGCGATGGATGCTCTTGCGCCGCCCATTGATGATTCCCGCATCGACCAGCTTCGCAATTCCGGGCGCGACCATCTCGGTATGCAGCCCGAGGTCAACCTTTCGATTGAAGGCGCCCATCCGCGGCATCTGTGACGATGGATCGCCGACCCCAATCTGAATGGTCGCCCCATCCTCGACCACCTCGCTGAGGTAGCCGGCGATAGTCCGATACTCCTCGGGCGGGTCGCTGAGCCCCATCAGCACCCGCAGATCGGCCACCGACATCCGCGCGAGGTACTGGATTATGGGCCCGATGCGCTCGACGCCGGCCTCCTGCATCACCTGCTTCACCCCGGCGCGCTTCGCATCGTCCATTTTGGCTAGTTCACGGTCGATGGCGCCGAGGTCGGGCGGCGGCGGGGTCCCATCGACGAACCAGGCGAACTCGCTGACGTGCATATAGACGTCGCCATGGGTCCGGGTCAGCGTCGCGTCGACTTCGGCCACCGCCATTCGGGCGCGGCGGACATACATCCGTTTGTTCCACTGATGCGGTCCGAAGCTGACGTAACCCTGCGCATTAGGCGGGGTAACATTCACGAAGGTGATGTCGATGGGCTTGTCCTCGGCAGGCCGCTCATCGTGGGCCTTGAAGCTGCTCGACAGCAGATTGGGGAGATATGCCCCACGCCTCGCGTCATGGGTGGGACGGCCAAGGTTACCGATGAAAATCTCGAACTCGATGCGAAAAATCGCGCTGAGGTCGCGGCTGAACCATCCCGGATCGACCAGCGGCGACGACAGCCGCAGATCAACCTGCCCGCCGATTTTGTCCGCATGAGCACCCAGCGCGCGTTGCATCGTGATGCCGCTGGCGAGCGGGAAATGGACCCGCATCCCGGGCTTGACGAGTGCCGCGGCCTCTTCGGTCGAGATCCGGCGCGATTCATAATGTTCCTTCCAATTCATGGTGATGCTCTCTGAGATGGATTCGGTGCCGGCACCGTTTGTATCGCGAAATCGTCACGCCGCGGTAACGAGCCATCGGAAAGGAGATTTTTCAGGGACTTGGAGAAGCGACCTGATTGCCGAACTCGAGGCTCTTCCAATACGACCACGCCCAGCTGGTCGTGCCGCCGGGAACCGGAAGGGTTTCGAAGACCAGGCGCTCGCCCGGATTCGAGGGCAAGTTCACCACTGCCTCCTGGTCGCCGCGATCGTCGGTTCGCTGGACCGGTGTGAGCCGCCGCGACCATAAAATTTCAGGACTGCCGCTGATGGCCATCGCGGAAATCCGGAACTCGACGCCGTCAGTATGGTTCCCGTTCTGCCATGCCCCGTCGTGAATGCCGAAGCGGACAGTCATCTGGCGAGCTGGCGGAGCGCTGATGATGATTCGGCTCGCAGCATGCGCGAACATTTCGGGATCGCGGCGCAAAAAATCCAGCTGACAAATGCCGGATTTCTCTCCCGCATCGAGGAGTGCGAGGCTTTCCGCCCGCCGCACTTCACCATCCAACTTAATGCCGACCGGCGGCGCATCACTTGTCCAATGGAATTTTTCGATCGCTATCGGTACCTCGGCTCGATATGCGGCGGCCGCGAATCGCTGCGGGGTGATAGCGATCTGAACGACCTGTTTCGCGCCGAGCAATGGCTTCAGGTCCGCGACGTTCAAGGCCAGAAAATCCAGCCTGGAATCGACCACCGGCGAGAGCAGGAAGCCATGCGCTGCCGCCGCCGGCAATATTCTAAAACTGCGCGAGGTCCCGTCACGCAGAGTCACGTCGAGCCGGAGCAATGGCATCTTGAGGATCATGCCGGCGATTCTCCCGATAAGCGTTTTCTCCTGCGGCATCTCGGGCGCCCATTGCGGAAGCCAAAAAAGCATCGCGCCGATGAACAGCAGCGCCCACAAGCTTCGCGAGCGCATCGCACCCATCGCAGATGCGACGACACGGCCGACCCCTGAGGTCAATCCATCGCCGTTCATGCCGCGGCTTTTAAGCGTATTGATGTGAACCAATCCCCCGCCGTCGCTCCGCTGGTATTCGTCCACTGCGGACTGCCGATTCAAAATATCGGGAGCGCTTGTCCGTCGCTATCTCCCCGATTACCGTCGAGGTAGATGAGCGCGACCATCCGCATCGGCACTTCGGGCTTCAGCTACAAGGAATGGCTCGGCGGATTCTATCCGGAGAAACTCGCCGGTTCGAAGATGCTTGCGCACTATGCGCAGCGGCTCCCCACCGTCGAAATCAACTACACTTTTCGCGCGATGCCGCGGCGCGAGATGCTGGAGAAGTGGGCCGCGCAGACGCCCGAGCATTTTCGCTTCGCGCTCAAAGCGCCCCAACGCATCACCCATTTTGCCAGGCTGAAGGAGGTCGATAATCCGGTCGCGCACTTCGCCGAGGTCGCCTCCTCGATGGGCACGCGGCTGGGCCCGGTGCTGTTTCAACTGCCGCCGAACTTCAAGCGCGATGTTCCTCTGCTGCGGGATTTCCTCGCGCTGCTGCATGGCCGCCTGCGTCCCGCCTTCGAGTTTCGCGACAAGTCGTGGTTCGATGATTCGATTTTGCAAACTCTGCGTGAATGCGGCGCCGCGCTATGCATCGCGGAAAGCGAAACCATCGCGAGTCCCGTCGAGCGCACCGCAAATTTCGTTTATCTTCGATTGCGCCACGAGGAATACGATGCCGCCAGCCTTAAGCGATGGGCGGATCGCATCGCCAAAATGGCCGCCGAATCCGATGAAATCTGCATCTTCTTCAAGCACGAGACCTCAGCACCCGACCGGGCGATGCGCCTGCGCGCCCTGCTGCCCGGCGCACTGTAACTTTGTATCCGTCTCCGCCCCTTGTTCGTATTTATTAGTGACATGGCGATTAACGAATTGAATACGGATGGGTGCTGCCATCGTCTTTAGAGAGTCAGGGAACGACGCCTAAACCAGCCTCATCCAGTCACGGAGGATCGAAAATGAAGAAATTCCTGTTAGCTTTGTCTCTCGCGGCGCTGACCGCCGGCTTTGCCGGCACCAGCTATGCCCAAGGCTTCATGGGCTACAGCGCCTGCGCCAACAATAACAGCCCGCACTGTACAGATGCGCGCAATGCCTTCGCTGAGCACCACAACGGCGTAATGCCGAACCAGTATTACAATAGCTGGTATGGCGGCAACCAGGGGCGCTGGAACCGCGCCAACAACAACGAGTGGCGTTGGGAAGGCATCAATGGCGACCAATACGCGCACGGCGAACACGGCTGGGAGTGGCACCATCATCACGACCGCCACTAAGAGTCGATACTAATGATCCTCGCGGAGATCTGGCTTAAAGAAAACAGATCTCCGCGATGGACTAATCGACACCTGCCTTCCTCGTCCACGAGACCGCTGCGCTCTGATGATGCGTCATGCACGCCTCTCCGTCTTCGGTCGGCGAAATGACCTTCCTCTCTCATCTCAAATTCAATCAGGCCGCGCTCCTGCAATTGGCGATCGTCGCCGGCGCCTTCGTCGCGTTAACGTTCATCCTCCTCGCGCTCACGAGGATCATTCTTCGCTGGATTGGACGCCTCACCGGTTCCCATCTCGAGTGGACCGAGGCGCTGCTACACGCGCTCTCACCCGCGCTCAAGGTTGCCGCGGTCGTCGTCGCGATGGCGATCGCGCTCAACGTCGAACCTATTCCACCCCGATGGCATGGAGTCATCGGAGCGGCGGTCTCGGCCGGCACGGTACTCGCGCTGATCGTCTTTGCCGACGGCCTGCTGACCTTCTGGATGGGGCGCGCTTCGGCCCGCTTCCCATTGCTCGATCAGGGCTATGGAATCGTGACCGGCCTGCTGCGCGGCTTCGTCTTCGGCCTCGGCGCCTTGATGTTTCTCGACAGCATCGGGATCTCGATCGGGCCGATTCTGGCGACGCTCGGCATCGGCTCGTTGGCGATCGCGCTGGCGCTTCAGGAAACCGTAAAAAACACTCTTTCCGGATTTTTCGTGGTCATCGACAAGCCGCTCGAAGTGGGTGACTACGTGAAACTTTCCAGCGGCCAGGAAGGATGGCTGACGCAACTCGGATGGCGCAGCAGCAAGTTTCGCATGATGAACGACAATCTCGTGGTGGTGCCGAACTCGCAATTGGTCGACACCATCCTGACCAACCTGCGCGGGCCCGACGGCGCCCTTTGTCTCGAAGTCGATCTCAATGTCGCCACTGGGAGTGACCTCCAAACCATTGAGAGCGTCACCTTGCAAGCCGCGGCCGAGGCGATGAAATCCGCCAATGGCGCCGAATCGAAGCTGGCGCCCGCCCTCCACTTTCAAAGCGCGACCGGCGCGGCACTGGCCGTAGCAGTTCTCCTGCGCGTCAGCGAGAGCGCGCACATCGAGAAAGTTCGCCATGAGTTCGTCAAGCGCCTGACCGAGAGTTATCGAGTCAAGGAAATAAAGCTCGCGTGACGATCTTTCCGGGTCGGGGCCGTTCGCGAACGACCCGTCAAGAATCTTTATGGGCCGCGATACTGCGATCCAGCAATCCAAGCAGCGCATGCACCGTTTCCATCGCCGGGACCGCAACCTTATGCCGATGCGCCGCGCGCACCACTCCTCCGCTCAGCGCGTCAAACTCCAGCCGCGCGCCGCGATCGTAATCCTGGCGCGTCGAGGTCTTCAGCGCGCGCAGATTCTTGCGCGAATGTTCCAGCAGCGACTCGATGCGATCGGGCCCGAGCTTCGCACCGTCGGCCTGCGCGACCGCGAGCGTCTCCTCCATCAGAGTGCGAATCAACGCGGCGCCGTCAGGATCGTCGAGCACCTCGCCGACCGTGCGGCGCGTGAGCGTGGTAACCGTGTTGAACGCCGCGTTCCACAACAGCTTCGACCATCGAAAGGTGAAGATGTCGGCGACCAGCTCGCCATAAATTCCCGCGCGCCGAAACGCGTCGGCGATTGTCATCGCGCGCGGAGTCTCGCCGCCGTCAAGCTCGCCATACTCAATGACGCCGGTGGTGACATGAAGAATCTTACCGGGCGCGACCAGCTCGACGCCGGCGCGCGCGCATCCGGCCATGATCGCCTCGCGCCCGAAATGCTCGGCCAGGCGCGCCTCGCTCTCCACGCCATTTTGCAGGGTCAGGACGGCGCCGCCCGGCGCGAGGCATCCGGCGAGCGACTTCGCCGCCGCGTCGGTATCATACGCCTTGACGCAAAAAAGGACTAAATCGTAGGGCGCGAACTCGCGCGGATTATCGGTCGCGGTCACTGACCCATGAAAGTCACCGCGCGGGCTCTTGAGCTCGAGGCCATTGTCCTTCAGCGCCTGCAGATTTCGGCCGCGCGCGCAAAACACCACTTCCTCGCCGGCCTGATGCAGCCGCGCGCCGAAGTAGGCGCCGATCGCACCCGCGCCCATCACCAGGATTTTCATTTGCTCGCGCTCGCCGCGATCCCCGCGTCCAACAACTTCAGCAACGCATGCACCGTTTGCGTCGCCGGTACCGCGATTCCGTGACGCTTCGCCGCGCGGAGAATCGCGCCCGTGATGGCGTCATACTCCAGCCGCTTGCCTTTCTCGTAATCCTGCAACGTGGAAGGGCGAATCGAGTTCAGGTTCGGATATTTGCTCATCCGGCGAAGCTGGGTCTCCGCTTCCTCTTCGGTCAGCTTTGCGCCTTCGGCGCGGCCCACCCATACCGTCTCGAGGAACAACTGCCGCACCAGCGCGGCGCCCTCGGGATCGGCAATCGCGGCGCCCACCGAACAGCGCCCGAGCGTGCAGACCGTGTTGGTGCCGTTGTTGCCCATCAGCTTGTGCCATCTGATAGTGAGCAGATCGTTGGTCAGCTCGCCCAGCACGCCCGCGCGGCGAAAGCTCTCCGCGATACGCTCGGCACGTGGGGTCTTGCGTCCATCGAGCTCGCCAATTTCAGCATTGCCGCCGACCGTATGCAGCAGCTTGCCGGGCGCCATAATTTCCGCGCCGACGCGCGCATTGCCGCCCATCACCTGTGCGCGCGGAAAGACTTCGCACAGCAGCGCCTCGTTCTCCACGCCATTTTGTAGGGTCAGGATGACGCCGTCCCCGGTGAGGCATCCGGTCAACTGTTTCGCCGCCGTGATGGTATCCTGCGATTTGACGCAAAACAGGATCAGTTCGTAGGGCGCGAATTCGCGCGGGTCCGCCGACGCCTTGATCGGCAAATGAAATTCGCGCGAGATGCCGCCGGTGTGCATCCGCTCATCGATGCTGGTTACCGCCAGGCCGTGCTGCTTAAGCGCGCGCAGATGCTCGCCGCGCGCGCAAAAGTAAACCTCGTCGCCGGCCCGCTGCAGCCATGCGCCGTAAAATGCGCCGATCGCGCCCGCGCCCATCACCAGAATCTTCATCCTATCCGTTATAGAGAACGCGCCGATGGTTCCGCTAGTCTGGCCAGCTTGGATATCGAAGCCGAACCGTCGCATCGCGAGACGCCCGCCAACCTCGCGCGCGAAGCGATCATCGCGGTCGCGACTCTCTCGCGCTGGTCGCTCCTCGCGCGGCGGGATTTCGGCGATGCCCTGCAGCGCGCGCGAGCGATGGTATTTTTGCCGCTGATTGGATTGATTGCCGGCGTCGTCTTCGCATTCGTCGATCGCACCCTGAGCGATTTTCTCTCACCAGTTGCGAGAGCGATGGTCGTCATCCTCCTGATCGAAGTCGCGAGCGGCGGCATCGACGCACTCGGAATCGCCGACCTCATCGACGCGGTCCGGATCGGCTCCCGACCCGCATCCACCGGCCTCGCGCGCATCGGCCCGGTGGGTGCGCTCGCCGCGTTCGCGTGGTTGCTCGCGGCAGCATATTCGCTCGCGCGGATTCACGATCCCGCCAGTCGCAGCGCCACGCTGGTGATGGCCTCGATGCTCTCGCGCTGGGCAATCATCCCCATCGGATACGGCCTGCGACCACTCGAGCGCTGGGGCCTCGGCGTGCCCTACGAAGGGCCGATTCGATTTCGCGAATTCTCGGTGTCGAGCGCCGTCGCGCTCGCGCTAACAATGGGTCTTTATGAAAACGTCGGGCTAGTCGTGATCGTGGCGCTCGCACTGACAATTCTCGCGATACGCCTGGTGCTCAGCCGCCGCCTCGGTGGCGCCGCCGGGTACGCGCTCGCCGGCGGGATGGCAGTCTGCGAGTTAGTGATTTTCGCGGTGATGGCCGCGCTCACGCGCTAGCCATTGCGCTTCAGCGCATCGGCCCAAATCGTCGCGAGCTGCTGCTGCAGCTGCGCGATGGTGCCGTTGTTCTCGATGACGATGGTCGCGTGCTTACGCCGCTCCTCGTCGGGCAGTTGCGCCTTGATCCGCGCCTCGGTCTGCTCCGGCTTCAGCCCACGCTCGCGCTCGACCCGCGCGATAACGAAATCTTTCGCCGCGGTGATGAGCCATATTTCGTCGAACACCGACTGCCAGTTGGCTTCGATGAGAATGGCGGCCTCGACCACAATCGGTTTGCGCTCACCCTTCCCGCGCGCCTCGGCGATCAGCTCCCGGATGCGATTTTTGGTCGCGGGCCACACCGCATCGGTAAGCTTGGTAAGCTTCGCGGGCTCCTTGAACACGATCGGCCCCAGCTTGCTGCGATCCACGCTGCCATCGGGCGCGAGGACCTCCTTGCCGAACACCGCAACCACGCCGTCGTAGGCGGGCCCGCCCGGCGCGTAGGTGCTATGCGCGATTTTGTCCGCATCCATCACGGTCGCGCCGAGCTCGGCGAGAATTTTCGTAACCGTAGTCTTGCCGCATCCGATTCCGCCGGTGAGTCCAATGTTCAACATGCTGTCTTTCCCATTTTGCTATCGCTGTTCGGCGACGGGTTCCTTCCACGCCTGCAAATTGTACAAATAGCTGAAAAATCCGCCACGCGAGAGCAGTTCCTGGAAACTCCCCTGCTCCTCAATCACGCCGTCGCGCAGCACCAATATGCGATCCGCGTTCTGAATCGTCGAGAGCCGATGCGCGATCACCAGCGTGGTGCGCCCGCGCATCGCCTCCTGCACCGCGGCCAGCACCAACGCTTCGGTCTCCGTGTCGAGCGCGCTGGTCGGCTCATCCATGATCAAAATCGGCGCGTCCTTGAGCAGCGCGCGCGCGATGGTCACGCGCTGCGCCTCGCCCTCCGACAGGCTGTGGCCGCCCTGCCCCACCTGCTCCTCGAAGCCGCGCGGCAACTTCGCGAGCACCGGATCGAGGCGCGCCATCGCGGCGGCATGGCGGATTTCGTCGTCGCTCGCGCCGGGTTTTCCCAGCGCGATATTCGCGCGCAGCGTGTCGCCGAGCACCAGCGGCGGCTGCAACACCACCGCGATGTTTCTTCGCAGCGACTCCAGCGTGACCTCGCGCAGATCGCGACCATCGATTTTTATAGTGCCCGCGCCTGGCTCATAGAACCGCATCACCAGGCTCGCCATAGTGGTTTTGCCGGCGCCGCTGGGACCGACGATCGCGATCGACTCGCCGGCTTTCGCGGTGAAGCTGATTCCTTTCAAAACCGGATTCGCCGCTTCGTAGGAAAACGCTACATCTGCAAATTCGATGTCACCGCGCGCTCGCGGCATCGCGCGCGCGCCCGGCCGATCCTTGATATCCGGATCGATCGCGAGCAGTTCGAGGCATCGCCGCAGTCCCGCCTTCGCGCCCTGCACCTGTCCGTAGGTCTGAAAAATCTGGTTGATGGGGGCGTACAGCGACGCGAGGTACGAGGTGAAAACGATCAGTCCACCGATAGTCAGTTCCGCGCGCATCACGTGCAGCGCGCCGAAATACATTACCAGCGCGGTGCCGATCGCGATGACGACGCTAACGCCGCCCGCGTAGACCGATTGAAATGTGTAGAGGCGCAGGTTCTCGCCGAGGCTCTCGCTGCTGGAGCGCACGAATTCGCGATACGATTCAGCCTCGCGGGTGAACGCCTGCACCACGTGAATCGACGCGAGCGCGCGATGCGCCACCGTGTACAGCACGCTCTCCTTGACCCGCGCCTCGGTCGCGAGGCGATCGATGGTACCGCTGACCGACGCAATCAGGATCACCAGCATCGGAATGACGCCGAGCGCGATCAGCGTCATGGTGACGTCAATCTTGATCATCACGATGAACATGCCGGCCAGCAGAATCGAGGACGCGAGGATCTGGAAGATGCCGTTCATCGTGATGGTCTGGATCGCGAAGGTGTCGTACACGATGCGCACCATCAGGTCGCCGATTTCACGCCGCCGATGAAACCCGAGCGACAGGCGCTGCAAATGTTCGAAGAGCTGACCGCGCAGATCGTTGACCATCCGCTGGCCGATGGAAATCGAAATGTAGTTATTCGCGACTGTGAGTATTCCGGTCAGAACATATATAAGGACGCCGCCGATGCACGCGGCGATCAGCAAATTCATCTTCGAGTACTGCGCGAGCGGCGCGAACTGGAGCGGCTTGCCGCTCAGCACGTTGTCGATGAGCACCTTGAGCGGCCACGGCTTGAGCACCTCCATCGCCGCGCCCATCGCGACGCCGGCAATCGCGAAGACGAAGCGCCACAGATGCTGGCTCATCCGGCGAATGACCTCGGCGTAAATTCCGCGGTCGCTCAAAAGGTTTCTCCGGGATGCACGGCGGTCTTCAGGCCTCTCGCTTTGGCGATCGCCTCAGCGGATGCCGCGAGCAGCGACGGTACGCGTTGTAGTCGAATGATCGCGGGCGCGATTGCGATCGCAATCAGCAGCGCGGTGCCGCCGATCGCGCCGATGGCGCTGAGTCCGCATGCGATCAGCGCGATGAAGATCACTGCCGCCCCGATGATGGTGCGCGTCGCTTCGGTCTTGGTGCGCCACGCGAGCGCGAGGGTGCCGTCGCTCTGGCGCAGCGCGTTGAGCGGCACCCGAAGCGCGGGCGCCAGCACGACGTTCAGGTCCCAGGCCTTGAAACCGTCAGTGGCCGCGACCGCGAGGCCATACTTCACCAGCGCCGCGCGCATCTCCGCGAGCAGCATCGCGGAGTCCAATTTCTCCACCACCGAATCGCCCTCGGCGCGGAAGATGATCCTGCCGCGCGAGCTGAACGGAACGGTCGGAACGTCATCCACCTCGGGCGCGAGTGAAAAGCGCACGCGCTCGCGCTCGAAGCTACGCACCAGCGGCCCGATGAGATACAGCATCGCGAGGGCGGCGCGCGTCGAGAACGGAATCTCGCGGCCATCAGCGTCGGCGAAGGCGGCGGAAAGTATCGCGGTCGCGATCCATATGATGATGCCGAGGCATCCGAGCGTGCCGAGCAGCGGGCTCAGGCCCCCCGCGATGGCGAGGATCACGGATGCCGCGACCCATTCGAAGGTCTGCGGCAATTCCGCCAGCCACGGCACATCGGCCCCGGCATACACTGACTGAAAGAGTCCGCGCCCGAACGCGCCATGATAGACACGCGGCCCTCCCATCAGCGCCGACAGCCAGGAACCCGCGCCGCCATAAAGCCCGACGCGCTGTGGAGTACGAAGTGGATACTTTTTGTAGAGGAGGCCTTCGCCGGCGCCATAGCCGCGTTGCTGACGGAGGTAAGCGCGCATCGTTGCGCGGCGTTCGTGGATGACGACCGCGCCGGGCGCATCGACCAGCGGCGCGCGTTTTTCTTCCGGCAGCTCGGCGAGACGCCATGAGAGATCGACGTCGTCGCCCGCCGCGGTAAACGAGGTATCGAAGCCGCCTACTTCGGCGAGCGCGGCTTGCGTGAGCGCCATGTTGCATCCGCAGAGCTGGGTGAGTTCGTCGCCGTCGCCGCGCACCTCGCGAGGAATGCCCGGCGCCTGCGCGAACGCATCATCATTATGTGGCGCGAAGTTCGGGCCGCCGGCGGCAGCCGCGCCGCGACGTGTGATGGCTTCGACGAGGTGATAGAGCCAGTCCGCATCGGCGCGCGCGTCGGAATCGATAAACGCGACGATGTCGCCGGACGCCGCCGCGATGCCCGCATTGCGCGCCGCCGCGAGCCCGCGATGCTCCCCGCGGATCAGGCGAGTTTGCGATGCTTCAACGATCTGCGCGGTCGCATCGGTCGAGCCGTCGTCGATGACGATGGTTTCGTAATCCGGATAGTGCAGCGCCTTCAATGATTCGAGGCACGCGCCGATCGTCTGCGCGGAATTGAACGCGGGCACAATCACCGAGGCTTTCGGCGCCACTCGCAGTGGAGGCGGAAGCGCGCCGCGAAAGACTTCGCCGACCGCCTCGAACGCGCGCTTCGGGGTGCGATCTTTTTTCACCAGCCCGAAGGCCCAATCGCTGATCTCGACGCCGCCGGTATGCCATTCGTCGGTGAACGCGAACACGATAAAGCCCGAGAGCCCGATCTCGAACGCCGCGCGCGCCTGCCATGCGAGCAACTCCGCCTGATGCTCCTCGCCCTCGCGAATGGTATCCATGCCGGTTTCGCTGAGCATCAGCGGACGCTCGCCGGTCGCGGCCATCAGATGCGTCAGGTAGCGGCGATAGTCCTCCTCGCGATGGAGGTAGACGTTGAAGCAGACGAAATCCAGAAAACTCAAATCGAGATATTCGGTGGTCGGATAGTTCGAGTAGGTGAAGAGGCCGGCCGGATCAGCCTGTTTGCCGATGTCGTAGAGCTCGCGGAGAAAATTGCTGACCGCGCGCGGCCCGTGCCACCGCGCGATATCTGAGCGCACCTCGTTGCCGAGGCTGTAGGCCAAAATCGCGTCGCCGTATTGGCGGAGATCCTCGACGCCCTTGCGAATGGAGCTGCGGATGTTGGCCGCCATCTCGCGCGAATCGAGAAACGCCATGTGGAACGGCCACGGGATACCGACCATCAGGCGCAAATTGTGCCGGATAGCTTCTTCGAGGAGCCACGGCGGCGGCGGCACGTAGCAGCGCACCACGTTGGCGCCCATCTGGTTCATCAGCGCGAAGTCGGCGGCGACGCGCGCGGGCTCCGGGTAGCGCTCGCCGCGCGAATTTTCCGGAAACGGCCCATACGACACGCCGCGCGCGAAAAACTTCCGCTCCCCGTCGAAGAGATATTTTCCTCGTGCAACCAGCCGGCCCATGGTCCGAAGAGCTAATCGCAAAGCGCCATGCGGCGCAACGCGGCTTGACTGCGGGCCTCGAGGGCCGCGAGAATCCGTGCCCAATGAGCATCGTCGAACCGAAAAGCGGAACCATCGGCGTCAACGGCCTGCGGCTTCACACCCTCGACTGGGGTGGCGACGGCGACCCGATCGTGCTGCTCCATGCGACCGGATTTCTCGGCCGCATCTATGCGCCGATCGCATCGGCGCTGACGCGTATCGGCCACGTCTACAGCTACGATCAGCGTGGCCATGGCGACAGCTCGCCCGCGCCTGACGGCCAATATGACTGGCAGCTCACCATGGAGGATCTCGCGGGATTTATTACGGCGATGGGATTTCGCGGGGTGCGCGCGTTCGGGCATTCCGCGGGTGCGACGGCGATCGGATCGCTCGCGTGCGAGCGGCCCGATTTGATTTCGCGCGCGGTGCTGACCGAGCCGGTGATTTTCGAGACGCCCAATTCGCCGGAACTCGGATGGCGCAATCCGTTCATCGAGAGCACGCTCAAGCGCAAGCGCGTGTTTGACAGCGTTGACGCGATGTTTCAGAACTTCGATCGCAAGCCGCCGTTTCATACCTGGGATAAATCGATCCTGCGCGACTATTGCGAGTTCGGCACGCGCCTCAATGCCGAGGGCAAGCGCGAACTGAAGTGCTTACCCGAGATCGAGGCGCGCTTCTATGAGACCTCGCGCGACTTCGACGGCCTGGGACGCATCGTGCGCGCCGAGGCTCCACTGCTGGTGTTGTTCGGCGAGAAGAGCGATTCGCTGGGCATCACGCTATCGGGCACGATCGCATCGAAGCTCAAGAGCGGGCGCGTCGAAAACATCGCCGACACCGGGCATTTCATGCCGATGGAAAAGCCCGTGGACATCGCGCAAATGGCGATCGATTTTTTGAAATGACCAAGCGTCCCGCGACCGCCGCTCTGTAGCCGGCCGCGCGGACCTCCTCACTCCTCGGTGCCGCCGTTGCCGTTCGAGCTGTCGTCTTCCTCTTCTTTTTCCGCCAACGGGACCACCGCGCGGACGCGCTCGCCCTCGGCCACCTTCACCAGATGCACCCCCTGCGCGTTGCGGCCGGTCACCCGCACGCCCTTGACTGGCAGTCGAATGATGTTGCCATGGTCGGTGATCAGCACCACCTGATCATCGAGGCCGACCTGGCGCACGCCCACCACCTTGCCGGTCTTCTCGGTCACGTTCATCGTGATGACGCCCTTGCCGCCGCGATGCGTGAGGCGATATTCCGAGGCCGGGGTGCGCTTGCCGAATCCCAGCTCCGACACGGTCAGGAGAGTTTCGTCGTCGCGCACCGTCGCCATCGAGACCACTTCATCGCTGACCAGCGTGACCGTCTTGCCCTCCTTAATGGTGGAGGTTTCGAGCTCCATACCAACCACGCCGGCGGTATCGCGAGACATCGGACGGACCTCTTCTTCGACGAAGCGAATTGCCTGGCCCTCGCGGGTCGAGAGCACGATCTGCTGATTGCCATCGGTGAAGCGCACATCGACGACCTGGTCGTTCTCTGCGATGGCGATCGCGATGATGCCGGTCGCGCGCACATTCGCAAATTGATCGAGCGAGGTCTTTTTCACCCGGCCATTCTTGGTCGAGAAGAAAACGTTCTTGCCGGTGGTCTCGCGCGGCACCGGGATGAAGGCCGACAGACTTTCGCCCTCGCTGAGGCTCAGCAGGTTGACGATCGAGCGCCCCTTCGAGGCGCGCCCGCCTTCGGGCAGCTCGTAGGCCTTGAGCTGATAGACGCGGCCCTTGTTGGTGAAGAACAACAGCCGGTCATGCGTCGAGACGCGCTCGAGGCGCTCGACGAAATCCTCCTCGCCGGTGCCCGCACCGACTTTGCCGCGACCGCCGCGCCGCTGCGTGCGATAGAGCGAGAGCGGGGTGCGCTTGATGTAACCGCCGTGAGTGACGGTCACCAGCATGTCTTCTTCGACGATGAGATCCTCGATGGAGAAGTCGCCTTCGGCCTCGACGATCTGAGTGCGGCGCGGATCGCCGAATTCCTTTCTGATGTCCTCGAGTTCGTCGCTGATGATCTTCAGCAGCTTCTTCTCGTCGGCGAGGATCTCCTTCAGGCGCGTGATGGTTTCGAGCGTCTCCTTGTGTTCGAGTTCGATCTTCTCGCGCTCCAGACCAGTGAGGCGGCGCAGCGTCATGTCGAGGATCGCCTGCGCCTGGATGAGCGTCAGCTTGAAGGTCGTCATCAGGCCGTTGCGCGCCGTTTCCGCATCTTTCGAGGCGCGGATCAACTTGATGACCGCGTCGAGGTTGCGCAGCGCGACCAGCAAGCCCTCCAAAATGTGGATGCGCGCTTCGGCCTGACGCAGCTCGAACTGCGTGCGCCGCGTGATGACGCGGCGGCGATGATTGAGGAACTCGGCGAGCATATCGCGCAGGCTCAGCTCGCGCGGCCGGCCCTCATGAATCGAGAGCATGATGAGGCCGTAGCTCTCCTGCAGCTGGGTATGCTTGTAGAGCTGGTTGAGCACGATCTTCGGCTCGGCATCGCGCTTGAGCTCGACCACGATGCGCATGCCGTCGCGGTCGGACTCGTCGCGCAAATCGCTGATGCCCTCGATGCGCTTGTCGTTCACCAGCTCGGCGATGCGCTCGATGATGTTCTTCTTGATGACCTGGTACGGAATCTCGCTGACGATGATCGAGGCGCGGCTGCTGCGCTTGTCGGTCTCGATGCGGGCCAGCGCGCGCATGGTCAGGATGCCGCGCCCGTTCATATAGACTTCGCGAATCTGCTTCTTGCCGAGCAGTTGCCCGCCGGTAGGAAAATCCGGCCCGGGGATGATGTTGAGGATCTCCTCCATCGACAGGCTCGGCTTCTTGATCATCGCTAACAGCGCGTCGCACACCTCGGTGAGATTGTGCGGGGGAATGTTGGTCGCCATCCCGACCGCGATGCCATCGGAGCCGTTGATCAGGAGATTCGGAATCTGACTCGGCAGGAACTCGGGCTCCTCATCGGAGCCGTCGTAGTTGGGCTTGAAATCGATAGTGTCCTTATCGATATCGGCCAGCATCCGCTCGGCGATGCGGGTGAGGCGCGCCTCGGTGTATCGATACGCGGCGGGCGGATCGCCATCGACAGAGCCGAAGTTGCCCTGGCCGTCCACCAGCGGATAGCGCAGCGAGAACGGCTGCGCCATGCGCACCAGCGAATCGTAAACCGCCATGTCGCCATGCGGATGGAACTTCTTGAGCACCTCGCCGACGACGCCTGCGCACTTGGAATGCTTGCGGTTGGCGAGCAGGCCCTCGCGAAACATCGCATAGAGGATGCGGCGATGGACGGGTTTGAGGCCGTCGCGGATATCGGGCAGCGCGCGCCCGATATTCACCGACATCGCGTAGTCCAGGTAGGACTGGCGCATATCGGTTTCGATGTTCAGGAGCGAGGGTTCGTTGTGCGGGGTATTGCCGTTTGTTTCAGCCATTCCTACGAAGTTCCTGTTCTATCTCCTCTCCCGAAGGGAGAGGTCTGCCCGTCTGCCCCTCTCCCACTGATTGGGAGAGGATGTCCGGCGCAATTGTCGCTCTTGGGATTGGCGACAAGTGTGACGGACAGGTGAGGGACCTTTTGAAAAAAATCTGCTCTGCCTCTTTCCGCCAGCCGAGCGCTCAATGCGGCCGGCTCGTTCGCATATCGCTGTGGCATTCCACCACCGGTGGCGCAGCGCCGCCGGCTCTCACCCGCTCAACGACATGCTGCGCATGCTCGTCAAGCGACCTCTCCCAGCATGCGCCTAGCGGCTTTGCCGCAGGCGCGGGAGAGGGGCAGCATTGCGCGCTCCGCCTTCGACTTAAATATCGAGGTTTTTCACATCCAGCGCGTTGTCCTCGATAAACTTGCGCCGCGGCTCCACCTGATCGCCCATCAGCTTGCTGAACATCTCCTCCGCATCCTCCATCGACCCAATTTGCACCTTGAGCAATGAGCGCGATTCCGGATTCATCGTGGTATCCCACAACTGACCCGGATTCATCTCGCCTAGTCCTTTGTAGCGATTGGTCTCGATGCCCTTCTCGCCCGCATCCATGACCGCCTTGGCCACCGCGACCAGCGACTCGACGGTGCGGGTTTCCTCTCCAACCTTGACTCCGAGTGGCCCCTTGACCGCCTCGATATCCGGCATCAGGCGGCGAATCTCGCGAATCTCGCCGCATCGGAGCAGCGAGATATCCACGATGGTGGGCGCTTTGGCGCCGTTGCCGCGATGCGAGAAGACCGCCTTGAAATGGGTCTCGCCGTCGGCCTGCACATCAGCCACGAGGTTATCTTTTCCTACTTCCTTGATGATGGCGGCCGCCATCGCTTTCGCCGCCTTCTCGGACTCGAAGCTTTCGTCGGCGATTTCCTTCTCGGTGGCGAGTTTTGCTACCGCCGCGGCGATCTCGCGTTCCTTGGAGCGCCGCTCCAGTTGCCAGTACATCCGATCGTAATGCAAGCGCCTTGCGCACCAAGGCTTTCAGCGCCGCGCCCTTGACCTCTTTCGCGTCCTTGCCCTTGCCGGCTTCGAGCGTAACCGCTTCGGCGCCGAGGTCGGTCAGATAGTCTTCCAGCGATGCCTTCATCCTTAACGTAGCGCTCCTGCTTGCCCTTCTTCACTCGAAACAGCGGAGGCTGCGCGACGTACAGGTATCCATTCTCGATGATCTCGAGGAACTGGCGATAAAAGAACGTCAGCAGCAGCGTGCGGATGTGCGAGCCGTCGACGTCCGCGTCGGTCATGATGATGATTTTGTGATAGCGCAGCTTCTCGAGGTCCTTCTCTTTGCTGACGCCCATTCCCAGCGCCATGATCAGCGTGCGCAACTGCTCGGAGCCGAGCACCTTGTCGATGCGCGCGCGCTCGACGTTGAGCACTTTGCCGCGCAGCGGCAGGATCGCCTGGGTCTTGCGATCGCGACCTTCCTTGGCGGTGCCGCCTGCGGAGTTTCCCTCGACGATGAAGAGTTCGCTGAGTGCCGGATCCTTTTCCTGGCAGTCGGCGAGCTTGCCCGGCAGTCCGCCCGATTCGAGGGCGCCCTTGCGCCGCACGAGGTCCTTCGCGCGACGCGCCGCCTCGCGCGCGGTCGCAGCCTCGATTGTGCGGCCGACGATCTTTTTCGCGGGACCGGGATTATGCTCGAAATACTCGCTGAGCTTTTCATTGACCAGGCCCGCGACCATCCCCTCGACCTCGGAGTTGCCGAGCTTGGTCTTGGTCTGGCCTTCGAACTGCGGCTCGCCGATCTTCACGCTGACGACGGCGGTGAGACCCTCGCGGGTGTCATCGCCTTCGAGATGCATGTCCTTACTTTTGAAGAGGTTGTTCTTGGTCCCGTAGTTGTTCAGGGTGCGGGTCAGCGCCGATTTGAGGCCCGACAGATGCGTACCACCCTCCGCCGTATGGATATTGTTGGCGTAGGTGAAAATCGTTTCGTGCACCGCGTCGGTCCATTGCAGCGCGACCTCGACCTCCGTGCCCTCGCGGCTGCCCTTGAAGAAGATGACGTCGCCAATCGCCTGATTGCCCTCGGAGAGCGACTCGACGAATTCCGCGATGCCGCCCTCGTAGTGGAACTCTTCCTTCTTGCCGTCGCGCTCATCACTGATAGTCACCTTCAGGCCCGCGTTCAGATACGCCATCTCGCGCAGGTAGCGCACGATGTTCTCGTACTTGAACTTCACCTCGGCGAAGATCTTGTCGTCCGGCGTGAAGGTGGTCTTGGTGCCGGTCAGCTTGGTCACGCCGCGCTCCTCGACCTTGGTCTTGGGCGCGCCCTTCTCATAGCGCTGGAAGTAGACCTTGCCGTTCTTGCGCACCTCGACCTCGAACTCGTCGCTCAAAGCGTTGACGACCGAGGCGCCGACGCCATGCAGTCCGCCCGACACTTTGTAGGCATTTTTCTCAAACTTGCCGCCCGCATGCAGCACGGTATGCACGACTTCGAGCGCCGAACGCTTTTCCGTCGGATGCATATCGACCGGGATGCCGCGGCCGTTGTCTTCGACCGAAATGCGATCGTCACTTAGAATGACGACATTGATCTCGGTGCAAAATCCGGCGAGCGCCTCATCGACCGAGTTGTCAACGATCTCGGTGACCAGGTGATGCAGGCCGCGCTCGGAAGTGTCACCGATGTACATCCCGGGGCGTTTGCGGACCGCCTCGAGACCTTCGAGAACCTTAATTTGCTCCGCGCCATAGCTGTCGCTGGGTGATTTGTTTGCCATAGAAAAAGGCGAGTGCCTCCCACCAACCTCAACATCGAAATAGGGGAAAATGAATGTTGCTATTCTATGCCGGAGGGTCGCTATAGTAAAGCCGAAGCCAAGGTACTATAGCGACATAATCAAACGATGTCTCAGTGGATATCCTGTGGATAAGAAAATCCCATCGATTACGGAGAAATCCCGCAACCGTGACTGGTAGTAGCGAGGCTTAGCGACAGGCGCCGGTCAGAACGGACTTACAACATCGTTCTATGCGTTTCCGGGCGGCGTTTTCGGCTGCGATCTGCGCGCCGCCGGCCTCCGGAATCTCTGGTTTGACTTCCGCGCTCGACGAAAGCGCCGCATCCGCCGCATCTTTTTGGGTTCGTTTATGCATTTCGGCATCTTTCGATGGTTCTGAGGCTGGTTCCGATGCTTCACCTGACGGCTCGGGCGCCTCGGTGGCTTCGTTTATGTAATCCAGCTCCTCGAAGGCGTCACCTGAAGTCTTCTGCTCCGCCATCCGCTCCTTGCGCTTGCGTTCGAGGAAATTGAGGCATCGAAAGAGCATCGCGTTGATCGCGCCCTGGTAGCGCAGCATGGTGCCGGCCGACGGTCCGGCGGGAATCGTCAGGATTGCCAAGGCCCGCCTCCGAAAACACCTCGCCCTGCTCCTCTATCACCTGATCGACGACCCGGGCCATCCCGGCTTTTTCCATTTGGGCGAATTCCGCGATGCCGAGATTGTTTACGACGGTCGAACGCCATGCCGATTCGGTCTCGAAGGTCCACACCTTGGCGAGCTTCCAGTAGCATCCGGCGAGTTGCTGCACCATCGCGTGCTCACTCAGGGTGCGCGGCTGGAACTCCTGCGCGAGACCCGCGACGATAGCCTCGAATTCGGCGCGGCGGTCTTCGCCTTCGATAACGACATTGAAGGCGGCCTTCGCGAGAATGCCGTGGCGAAGCGCATTGAGGCTCGCGCGCGCTTTGCCCGCGGGCGTGCGCGGACCAGTAGAGCGTTGGGCATTGGCACGATTGGCTGATGCTTGGCGCTCGCTAACCGGCGGTTTCGCGATGGAAGGGGACTCGGAAGTGACAGAATTATTCATAGAACCTCGTCGCCGTGACATGGCACGGGCTGACCGACGCGCATGCCTGGTTGCATCGGGAAGTTGACGAGAGGCGAATGACGGGAGGCATTGGAACTGCGCCTCCCGGTGAGACTTCAAGTATTTACCTATTCACTGGGCGTGTACAGACCTAACCCCTAACCCCTTCCCTTTAGGGAAGGGGAACCAGAGAAAGAGGGCTTACCTTGATGGACGACTAGCGGTTACAATTATCTTGTCATATGGTGTTCTTCTCCCCTTCCCTAAAGGGAAGGGGCCCGGGGGTTAGGTCTATGCGCCGCCGTCCGGCCGGGATCGTTCAAGGGCAGCGGATCTCCGCCACCAAGCTGTCGCTTGCCAAGGAAATGCGGCGTGCAATGACACCGGAAGAAGGAATCCTCTGGAACCAGCTACGGCAAAATCGTTCCGCCGGTCTCCACTTCCGGCGTCAGCAGGTGATCTCGGGGTTCATCGCGGATTTCTATTGTGATGCGGCGCGGCTGGCCGTCGAACTGGACGGCCCTTTGCATGAACCGGAATATGACGCGGAGCGAGATGACGCGCTGGCACGTGCGGGAGTGGTTGTTTTGAGGCTCGAGAATCGAGAACTGAGGCAGCATCTCGCATCGATACTGGAGCGGATAACGGCCAAGGCGCAGGAACGAATACGCGCTTTGACCTAACCCCTAACCCCTTCCCTTTAGGGAAGGGGAACCAGACAAAATATTACCCGAGTCAGATTTCCAGGATCTGAACATCTGGCGTTTTCCCTTTCTCCCCTTCCCTAAAGGGAAGGGGCCGGGGGTTAGGTCAGACCGTGACCGTGGTGCCGTCGAACCTGGTAAAGGTGAACCCCGTATAATTCTCGTTGTACAGATGCGCCTGGTCCTGCAACAGGTTGATTGCGATCCGTTCCCCAAGCCGCATTCCCTCGATGATGTCCTGGCGCCAGTGGATGCCCGAGAAGACCCGCCCGAAACCTACATTCGCCGCCAGCTTGTTAATCTCTCCACCCACGGTCATCTGGCCGGCATCGGATCCCGTATAAGGAACCGGCGTGGAGCCGTCATCGGCGGTCGCCAAGGGTGTGGTCAGCGAGGAAATCGGCGTGCTGTCGGCGAAGAACCACTTCAGGATGGTTGCCGCCGCGCCGCCCGCGGTCGCATGTCCCGACGGATACGATGGATGCAGCGGGCATCCCTCGGGATACGACAGCGGGATGAAATAATTGCCGGTGCGGTTAAAGACCGTCGCCGCCGCCTGCGAATTTGTCACGCTGGGATCGAGGTGATAGTTCTGCTGCGCGGTGATGGTGTAGTGAACCAGTCCGGCAGTCTCCTCCGGGCGCGCCGTCCGATGCACGAACCATTTCTGGAACCATGCGTTCTTGATCGCGCGCGCGATTACTTCCGCAACCAGCACCTGCACCATCGGCAGGCCGAAGGTGATGAATCCGGTTTCGGATTTGAGGTTGGGATTGGCGTAGGGATTGCCCGAGTTCAGCGGCGCGCGCATTTTCGCCAGCATCAACGCCGCGTTGAGATACTCCTGGTACAGCACATCGTTGTGCACGTATTCGGCAAGGTCGCGCCCGGTGCCGAGGAATTTCAGAGTCGGACTGGGATTTTCCGGAGCGAGCGGATTGGGAGCGCCATTTTGGATGTTCAGCCATGAGGTGGCATCGGTCCCGAAATCGCCCTGCAGCGTGGTCTGATACCCGACAAACGGCATCACACCCAAAGTGAACGGCTGCAGGAAGAACTGCGAAACATAAGGTCCTACACCATCGTTGTAAAATCCCGCACGGAAGATGCTTTGCGGGGTGACTTTCCCGCCGATGAGCGGTCCCGAATATGCCGCTCCGAGCCCGGACATTTCCGTGCACGCGGCCGCGATGTCTGTGTCGGAGCCCCACTGCGAGAATGGCACATCGCGCGTCAACGCCAGCCAGTAGGTTTCGATCATCTGCGCCGCGAAACCGGGAGTGGACAGCGTGTCGAATGGCGGAATCGAATTTTGCGAGGGGTCGCAAGTCTCGAGGTCAAATGCCAGGCCCGCCTGCGGATCGACCAGCGGAATCGTCCCGCCCATCACCAGGCTGTCGAAATCCTGGCGCTTGCCACTTCGGATCGCGGCGAGATAAGCGGCATAGGGCGCCGCATCCACGATACCCATGTCGTCGTGCGCAAAACCCTTGGTGAAATTCGCGATGCCGTTGGAATATTTTGCCTCGTCGCCGTTGTTGCTGCTCGGCGGCGTTTTCGGCTTGCGATCCTGCGCCGCCGCCTTGAGCCGATTCTGATAGGCCTTGCCGCGACGCGCGTTGATGTTGAGCTTCGACGAATGCAGATCGGAAATGACGTCGGGCATCACCTTCTGTGCCGCGGCGGCCGCGACTGCGGGAACCGCGCCGGCGATCGTCGCGACCCCAAATCCCTTCAGGAAGGCGCGCCGGCTTGGCGTGCGAGGTTGGCTGCGGCTCGATGACTCTTCTGCTTCGGAATGATTGACTGACAGATGCTCTTGCTCGAGAAGCTCCTCAGGACCCCTTTTCACTCTGTGTTCCCCACCGAAAATGGATGACTTCGAACCGCGCGCGAACGCTACCTTGAGCGCATTTTTAGCAACTTTATCGCGTCATCACAAGTTTTAACGCGCATCGAAAATGAGCCTGAAGGTAGGAATTCCTGCCAAAAAGACGGCCGACGGAAACCGCCGCAGGCGGACTATCCGCTAACTTAGCAGCCCGGCCAACTTGCGTGGAGTAAAACTTTATTGCGGCTCGCCCGCCCCCAACCCCATCGATTGGTAGGCCTTGTCGGCCGCCGAAAGCGCCCGCCCCCGTGCAATCTCCAGCCCCATCGAACCGAGGATCTCTTCGAGCGCGTTAAGCACCAGCATCACGTTCTCGCGCCGCGACCCCTCGCCCATCAGGCCGATGCGCCACATCTTGCCCTTGAACGGTCCGAGGCCCGCGCCGATCTCGATGTTGAACAGCTTGAGCAGGCGCTCGCGCACCTTCGCGTCCTTGATGCCGTCGGGAATGGTGAGCGCGGTAAGTTGCGGCAAGCGATGGCCCTCCTGCGCGGCTAGCTCGATGCCCATCCCCTTGAGGCCGGCGACCAGCGCGCCCGCATTGGCGAGGTGGCGTTGGCAGCGCGCCTCGAGGCCCTCCTCCAGCACGATGCGCAGCGCCTCGTAGATCGCGTAGTTCATCGTGATTGGCGCGGTGTGATGGTAGAGGCGGTCGGGGCCCCAATACTGCTCGATGAGGCCGAGGTCGAGGTACCAGGAGCGGCATTTGCTCTTGCGCTTGCGCACCGCTTCCATCGCGCGTTGACTGAATGTCACCGGAGCGAGTCCCGGAGGCGCGCCGAGGCCTTTCTGGGTGCAGCTGTAGCACGCGTCGATGCCCCATTCGTCCACTTCGAGTGGCACGCATCCGAGCGAGGTGACCGCGTCGATTACCAACAGCGCGCCGCTGCGATGCGTCATCTTCGAAATTTCGACGAGCGGCTGATGAATCCCGGTCGAGGTCTCCGAATGCACGATCGCGACCAGCTTCGGCTTCGGGATTTTCGACAGCACCTGCGCCACCTGGTCGGGCTCGACGATACGGCCCCATTCGGCCTCGACCTTGTGCACCTTGGCGCCCATCCGATGCGCCTCCTCGGCGAGCCGGCCGCCGAACGCGCCGTTGACGCCGATGACGACCTCGTCGCCCTCCTCGATGAGGTTCGCCATCGCGCATTCCATGCCCGCGGAACCAGTGCCCGAAACCGGAAAGGTGATCTCGTTGGCGGTGCGGAACACCAGCCGCAGCATCTTCTTGATGTCTTCCATGATGCCGACGAACTCCGGATCGAGATGACCGAGCACCGGCGACAGCATCGCCTTCATCACGCGCGGATGCACATTGGACGGACCAGGTCCGAGCAAAAAGCGATTAGGGGGGCGCAGTTCAGGGAACGTATTTGCCGCAGTTGCCAACGTAGAACCTCTTTTCGGTTGTGGAAATCGAGGCATCCATATTAGCCACCATCGGACGCGCTTTGAAAACGCCGCAAAAAGCTCCGGGCGTTTCATGGCGTAATCGCGGAACATGCTAGAGTCGTCGGCGTGGAAGGAAACGGAACCTCGCCTCGGCTTGCGATCAGCGCGAACGTCGCCGCGGAGTTGCGCGCGATTGTCGGCGACGACGCGATCGTCTCGCGCGCCAGCGAACTCAAGGTCTACGAATGCGATGGCTGGACCATCGAAAAGAGCGCGCCGGATTTGCTCGTCATGCCGCATTCGACCGAGGAGGTCAGCGCGGTGCTGCGCGCGCTGCATCGGCGCGGAATTCCCTTCGTACCGCGCGGCGCCGGGACCGGGCTTTCGGGCGGCGCGCTGCCGCTCGCGCCGGTGATGATCTGCACCTCGAAGATGAACCGCATCCTCGCGATCGACCTCGCCAATCGCCGCGTCGAGGTGCAAAGCGGGGTGGTGAATCTTCACGTCACCAACGCGGTCAAGGCCAATGGCTACTTCTATCCGCCGGATCCGTCATCGCAGCAGGCCTGCACCATCGGCGGCAACGTCGCGGAAAATTCCGGCGGGCCGCATACATTGAAATACGGCGTCACCACTAATCACGTCCTTGGGCTCGAAGTCGTTCTCCCCGATGGCGAAATCGTCGCGCTCGGCGGTCCGGTCGACGAACGATGCGGCTACGATCTGGTCGGCGCGGTGGTCGGATCGGAAGGCACCTGCGGGATGGTCACGGCGGCGACGCTGCGGCTGATGCGCGAGCCCGAAGGCCATCGCACCATCCTCGCGACTTTCGCCGATGTGGAAAACGCGACCGCG
This sequence comes from uncultured delta proteobacterium, assembly GCA_963761255.1. Lineage (GTDB taxonomy): Bacteria > Desulfobacterota > Binatia > Binatales > Binataceae > DATGKG01. The sequence continues at coordinate 406,875 of CAVXGH010000001.1, read as the reverse complement.
GCGGTCTCGAAGATCATCGCCTCGGGAATGATTCCCGGCGCCATCGAGATGATGGATCGGCTCATCCTGAAAGCGGTCGAGGCGGCGTTCCACGTCGGATTTTCTCCCGACGCCGGCGCTGTACTGATTGTAGAACTTGATGGCCTCGAAGTCGGCCTCGATGAGCGCGCGGCGGCGGCGATCGAACTGATGCGCGCGTGTGGCGTGAGTGAAGCGAAGCTCGCCCGCGATGAGGCCGAGCGCGCGCTGCTCTGGAAAGCGCGCAAACGGGCTTTCGGAGCGGTCGGCAGGCTCGCGCCGAATTACGCCACCCAGGATGGCGTCGTTCCGCGCACGCGGCTGCCCGACATCCTGCGCGTGATCAACCAGGTCAGCGAGCGTCACGGCCTCGCGATCGGAAACGTCTTTCACGCCGGCGACGGCAACATCCATCCGATCGTGCTCTATGATGAGCGCATCGCGGGTCAGGTGCAGCATGCCATCGATGCCGGCCGCGAAATCCTCACCGCATGCGTCGAGCTGGGCGGCAGCCTGACCGGCGAGCATGGCATCGGCGTCGAGAAAATGGGCGAGATGCCGCTGCTGTTCTCACCCGGCGATCTGATGGCGATGGCGGAGCTGCGGCGCGTCTTCGATCCCGAGGCGCGCTCGAATCCCGGCAAGGTGATTCCCACCCCCGGCGCATGCGTCGAAGTCACCTCGCCGCGAAGGCAAATCCCGCTGTGAGCGCGGTCCTCGAAGAACCACATCCGAGCGGCGCCGTCGAGACGATCGTCGAGCCGCAAAGCGTCGAGGAGATCGCCGAGCTGGTGCGCAAATGCGAGTCCGATAAGATCAGCCTCGCGCCCATTGGTGCGGCGCGGACGCTCTCGCAGATCAGGCGCGCGCCGGCGCGAGTCGGGATCTCCCTGCGGCGCATGGCGAATATCGTCGCGTACGAGCCCGAGGACATGACGGTCGTTGCGCAGGCGGGCCTCACGGTCGGCAACCTGAATGCGACCCTCGCCACTCCCGGTCAGCGACTGCCGGTCGATCCTCGCGGCCCCGATGCGACCACACTCGGCTCGCTGATCGGCGCGGCGCATGCCGGCCCGCTGCGGCTCTTGGAAGGAACGGTGCGCGATCTTCTGATTGGAATTCAGTACGTCGGCGTCGGCGGGCGTGTCGTTCGCGCCGGTGGCCGCGTGGTCAAGAACGTGGCCGGCTACGATCTGATGAAGGTGATGACCGGCTCATTCGGCACCCTCGGCATCGTGACCGAGGCGACCTTCAAGGTGCGCCCGATTCCGGAAAACTACACACTCGCAGTGGCCGCCTTTCCCGATGCGGACGCGGCCTTCGCCGCCGCCTCGAATCTCCATGAGCAGGCTTCGTTGATTCACCTCGAAGTGACGAGCCGCGCCGCGAGTGCCGCGATCGGCACCTCGGTGCGCTTCCTGGTGTTGGCGGGCTTCGGCGGCATTCGTAGCGAGCTCAACTACCTAAGCGAGCGAGTCGCGAAAGCTCTCGGTCCCGATGTCGAACTGCTCGAAGGGCAGCCTGCGGTGCAACTCTATTCCGCGTTGCGCGATCTCAGCTTCGGCGAAGGCGCTATCGCCGCGCGTATCGCGGTAATGCCGAACCAGCTCGCGCGATGCGCTCGCGAGTCGTCGCGCGAGTTCGTCGCGCATGTTGGTTCAGGAATCGCGGAGCTCTGGTCGCAGGCCGCGGACCCGCACCTCGTCGCGCAATGGCGCGAGCTGGCGCATTCCGCGCGCGGCCATCTGCGCGTCGTCTCGGCGCCGGCGTCGATCCGGGAGCAGATCGAATTTTTCGATCGCCCCAATCCGGGCGCATTAAAGCTGATGCGGCGGCTCAAGAACACCTTCGATCCGGCGGGGGTCTTCAATGCCGGATGCTTCGTGGGAGGGGTCTAGATGGCTGAGCTTGCCGCCGCTCTCGTCAAGCCGGTTCGCGACGTCGTTGACTACGAGTTGCTATTCGACTGCGTCCATTGCGGGCTCTGTCTCGAAGCGTGCCCGACCTACGCGATGACGCGCGCCGAGATGGATTCGCCGCGCGGCCGCATCTACCTGATGAAGTCGCTCGCCGAGGGCCGGCTCGAACTCGACGCCGACGTCGTGCGCCACCTCGATCTCTGCCTCGGATGCCGCGGATGCGAAACCGCGTGCCCGTCGGGCGTTCACTACGGCCGCCTCATCGAGGACGCGCGCGCGTACGTCGAGCATCATCATCAGCGCGGACCGCTGGACCGGGCGAAGCGCGCGCTCATCAGCGCGGTCTTCCCGTATCCAAATCGTCTGCGCGCGATGCTTTCGCCGCTAGCGCTCGCGGAGCGGCTCCATCTGCGCGGCGCAATCGAAGCGATACTTCCCAAAGCATTGCGAGAGTGGGTCGAACTGCTCCCGCCGCTGGTGCGTCGCGCGCAGCCCGCGCCGGTTCATGTTGACTCCCATCCGGCCGCGGATGCGCCGAGCGTCGTCGTGCATCATGGATGCGTCGCGCAGGTGCTCGCCGATTCGGAAAATCGCAACAGCGAAAAACTCCTCGCCGCGGCGGGATATCGCGTGCTCAAGATGCCCGCGACGGTGTGTTGTGGCGCGCTCGATTTGCATGCCGGCAACGACGCGCGTGCGATCACTTTCGCGCGCGAGAACGTCCGCACCCTCAAGGCTCTCGCGCCCGATGCGATCGTTTCGGCTGCCTCGGGATGCTCGACGGCGATGGCCGAATACGCCGCCATCCTGAAAAACGATTTTGCCGCGGACGACGCGCGCGAGGTGCAGGCGAAAGTGCGCGACCTCAGCGCGCTGCTCCTGGAGCGGATGCCGCAATTTCGCAAGCTCGAATGTACGGTCACCTATCATGATGCGTGTCATCTGGTGCATGGCCTCGGCGTGCGCGACAATCCGCGCAAGCTGCTGCGATCGATCCCGGGCGTGCGGCTCATCGATCTCGTCGAGGCAGATCTCTGCTGCGGCTCGGCGGGCAGTTACAATCTCACCGAGCCCGAGATGGCGCGCGCGCTGGCGAAGCGAAAGGCCGACAACATCGTTGCGACGGGCGCCGACTACGTCGTGCTGTCGAATCCCGGATGCGAATTTCAAATTGCCGCGGAGTTGCGGCGGCGCGGCGTGCACCTCACGGTGATTCACCTCGCGGATTTTCTCGCGCTCGCGCTGCCGGACGATTACTAAGATGGCCAACGACCTCGAGATCAAATTCTACTTCGCGTACACCAGTCCGTTCACATACCTGGCGTGGGCGCCGGCGCGCGAGCTCGAGCGCTCTCATCGAGTCAAGCTGCGTTTCATCCCGCACGGGGTGAACATCTATAAGACCTACGGCAACCTCAATGATCCTGCGGTTGAGCGGCGCAAGGTCCGCTATCTGTACCTCGACGCGCGGCGTATCGCGAAGGAGCGCGGCCTCATTATTTATCCGCCGAAGAAAATTTTCTCCTGCCGGCTCGCGTTCTATGGGGGCCAGTTCGCGGCTAAGCACGATCGCTTTTTGCCTTACTCCGACCGCGTGTTCGAGCGCTTCTGGAAAAACGAGCTCGACGTCGAAAAACCCGACGCCATCGATGGTGTCCTACAGGAAGTAGGCCTCGACACGTCGGAGTTCCATCGCTATGTCGAGACCGATGCGCGCGCCGAATTAGATCGCTGCTTCGAGGAGGCGGCCGCCGATCAGATCTTCGGAGTTCCGATGTTCATGGTGGACGGCGAGCCCTTCTGGGGTGAGGATCGCGTCGAGTGGATGATCAAAAAGCTCGACGCGCTAGGCCTTCGCCGCTGAACCTGGACGTTCGGTGATCGCGATATGGCGCGGCTCCGATTTCACGCGAGCCAGCCATGCGCGAATCGCGGGATATTTGCCGAGAACGAATCCGCCCTCATCGGCGACGTGCGTATATGCGTAGAGCGCGATGTCCGCGATCGAGTAGCTGTTGCCCACGAACCATTCGCGCGAGGCGAGATGCTTCTCCATCACGTCGAGCGCGTCGTAGCCGCGGCGAATCATCATGTCGAGCATCGCGCGCCGAGGATCAGGAACGTCCGGGCCGACATGCACGAGGTAGCGCACGCTCGCGATGTAGGGTTCGTGACTGTACTGCTCGAAGAACAGCCACTGCAGGACCTGCGCGCGCTCGAACCTATCTCGCGGAAGGAACTGACTGCTCTCGGCGAAGTAGCTGATGATGGCATTCGACTCGAACAGTAACTTGCCGTCATCGAACTCGACCGCGGGGATCCGGCCATTGGGGAATTTCGCAAGGAACCCCGGCGTGCGCGTCTCGCCCTTGATGATGTCGCGCTCGATCAGCTCGAACGGAACCGCGAGCTGCGTAAGGAGCAGCCGGACCTTGTAGCCGTTGCCGGACGGCAGATAATCGTAGAGCCGCAGCACTCCTAGAGCTCGGGACTCGCGGGCAGGAATGATTCGCCCATCAGGTAGGCGTCGACGGCGCGCGCGCATTCGCGGCCTTCCCAAATCGCCCATACCACCAGCGACTGTCCGCGCCGCGTGTCGCCCGCCGCGAAAACTCCCGGTACGCTCGACTGGTAGTTATCGCATAGCACGTTGCTGCGAGGATCGAGCTTGAGCCCGAGCTGCGAGATGATTCCGTCCGGCTCCGGGCCGAGGAATCCGAGCGCCAGCAGCACCAGGTCGCATTCGAGCTCGAAGTCGCTGCCCTCGATTTCCTTCATCGCCATGCGGCCATCGGAAGCACGTTCCCACTCCAGCCGGATGCCGTGCAGCTTGGTGACGCGGCCATGCTCGCCGGAAAACTTTTTCGTGTTGATGCTCCAGTCGCGATTCACCCCCTCTTCATGCGAGGTGGAGGTACGCAGGATCATCGGCCAGTCCGGCCACGGCATCTCGATGGTGCGCGACTCCGGCGGCATCGGCAGCAATTCATATTGATGCACGCTCATCGCGCCCTGGCGATTGCTAGTGCCGAGGCAATCGGAGCCGGTGTCGCCGCCGCCGAGGATCACCACGCGCTTGTTCTTCGCGGTGATGAAAATATCTTCGGGAATGATGTCGCCCTGGTTGCGCTTGTTCTGCTGCGGCAGAAACTCCATCGCGAAGTGAATGCCCTTGAGCTCGCGGCCGGGAATCGGAAGGTCACGCGGCTTGGTCGCGCCCATCGTGAGCGCGATCGCATCGAACTTCCCGCGCAATTCATCGGCGGTGATATCGGTGCCGACGCGACAGCTAGTCACGAACTCGACGCCTTCGGCCTTCATCTGCTCGACGCGCCGATGGACCAGATGCTTCTCCATCTTAAAATCGGGAATGCCGTACATCAGCAATCCGCCAACGCGATCCGAGCGCTCATACAATGTGACGGCGTGACCGGCGCGCGCGAGTTGCTGCGCGCACGCGAGGCCTGCCGGGCCCGAGCCGACCACCGCGACGCGCTTGCCGCTGCTGCGCGGCGCGGGCTGCGGCCGCACCCATCCCTCCGCCCACGCATGGTCGATGATGTTGCGTTCGATCAGCTTGATGGTGACGGGATCGTTGTTGATGTTCAGGACGCAGGCTTCTTCGCACGGCGCCGGACACACGCGGCCGGTGAACTCGGGAAAATTGTTGGTCGAATGGAGCCGGTCGATCGCGTCCTTCCAGCGCCCGCGATAGATCAGGTCGTTCCAATCGGGAATAATGTTGCCGAGCGGGCAGCCCTTGTGGCAGAAGGGGATCCCGCAATCCATGCATCGCGCTCCCTGCGCGCGAAGCTTGTCCTCGGGCATCTTGAGGTCATACTCGCGCCAATCCTGCAGGCGCTCCTTGACGGGACGCCGCGACGGCGTTTCCCGCTTGATCTCCATGAAGCCCGTTATTTTTCCCATCGCACCCTGCTCATCGAAAATCCGATTCTTCCCTTTACTGAAATCTGTCGATAGACCTCCACTTCCTGCCCTACACCGCCGCCAGTTTCGCCATGTCGTTGTTCGCGCCCAGATGCTGGCGCTCGAGCACCATCCGGTATTCGGTCGGAAGCACCTTGACGAATTGCTTCACGTGCTCATCCCAATGATCGAGCATCCGGCGCGCAACCGCGCTCTGGGTATATTGATGATGCCGCACGATGAGCGCGTGAAGATGACTTATCTCCTCGCCATGGGTGATGGGACCGAGTTCGACCATGCCCATGTTGCACTTGGAGGCGAAGTCTCCCGGCCTCATCGAAGATGTACGCGGTGCCGCCGCTCATGCCTGCCGCGAAGTTGCGGCCGGTCTTGCCGAGGACGACTACCAGACCGCGAGTCATGTACTCGCAGCCGTGATCGCCGAGGCCCTCGACCACCGCGGTCGCGCCGCTGTTGCGCACCGCGAATCGCTCGCCCGCGACGCCCCGGAAAAACGCCTCGCCACCGGTCGCGCCATACAGCGCGACGTTCCCGATGAGGATGTTTTCCTCGGCCTTGAAGGTGGCCTCGCGCGGAGGACGCACCGTCATGAAGCCGCCGGACAAACCCTTGCCGCAGTAGTCGTTGGCGTCGCCTTCTAGATAGACCGCGACTCCGGGCGCGAGCCACGAGCCGAAGCTCTGCCCGGCCGAACCTTTGAAGTGACATTGAATGGTGTAGGGCGGCAGGCCTTCCGCGCCGTGACGACGCGACACTTCCGCCGACAGCATCGTCGCGACGGTGCGATTGGAGTTGCGAATCGGCAGATGAATCTCGACCGGCTTCTTGTGCTCCAGCGCGTCCTTCGCGAGGTCGAGCAGTTGCACATCGAGCGCGGCCTCGAGGCCGTGGTCCTGAGTCTGGATGTTGTGGAGCGCGACATCGGGGCCGACGCTCGGCTTATAGAGGATCGCGCTCAAGTCGATGTTGCTCGCCTTCCAATGTTTGATCGCGTCGTTGGTGTCGAGGCATTCGACGCGGCCGACCATCTCGTCGACGGTGCGGAAACCCAACTGCGCCATGTACTCGCGCAATTCACTCGCAATGAACATCATGAAGTTCACCACGTGCTCCGGCTTACCCTCGAATTTCGCGCGCAGCTTCGGATCCTGCGTGGCAATGCCGACCGGGCAGGTATTGAGGTGGCACACGCGCATCATGATGCATCCCGAGGCGATCAGCGCCGCGCTTGCGAAACCAAATTCCTCGGCGCCGAGGAGGCATGCCACCGCGACATCGCGGCCGGTCTTGAGCTGCCCGTCGGCCTCGACGCGGATGCGCCCGCGCAGATCGTTCATGACGAGAATCTGCTGCGTCTCGGCGAGGCCGAGCTCCCATGGCGCGCCGGCATGCTTGATCGATTGCAGCGGCGAGGCGCCGGTGCCGCCGTCGTATCCGCTGATGAGAACAACGTCGGCCTTGGCCTTGGAGACGCCCGCGGCGACCGTGCCGACGCCGACCTCGGCCACCAGCTTAACGCTGATGCGCGCGCGATCGTTGGAGTTCTTCAGATCGTGGATGAGCTGCGCGAGGTCCTCGATGGAATAAATGTCGTGATGCGGCGGCGGCGAAATCAGTCCGACGCCAGGCACCGAGTAGCGAATCTTCGCGATGAAGTCGTCCACCTTGTGCCCCGGAAGTTGGCCACCCTCGCCGGGCTTCGCGCCCTGCGCCATTTTTATTTGGAGCTCCTCGGCATTGACGAGGTAATGACTGGTCACCCCGAAGCGCGCGGAGGCGACCTGCTTAATCGCGCTACGGCGCCAGTCGCCATTCGCATCGCGCACGAAGCGGCCCGGGTCCTCGCCGCCTTCGCCGGTGTTGCTCTTGCCGCCGATGCGGTTCATCGCAATCGCGAGGTTTTCGTGCGCCTCCTTGCTGATCGATCCGAACGACATCGCGCCGGTTTTGAAGCGCTTGACGATCTCGCTCGCGGGCTCGACCTCTTCGAGCGGCACCGCGGGTCCAATCGGCTTGAACTTGAAGAGCCCGCGCAGCGTCGCGAGACGCCGCGTGTGGTCATCTACCGCGGCGGTATATTGCTTGAACAAATTGTAGTTGCCCGAACGCGCCGCGTGCTGAAGCTTCGCGATGGTGTTGGGGTTCCACATGTGGAACTCGCCGCGCCGGCGCCACTGGTACTGGCCACCCACGTCGAGCTCGCCGTCGAGGTTCGCGGCGATCTGGAAAGCGTGCTGATGACGCGCGCTGGTCTCGCGCGCGATCTCCTCGAGGCCGACGCCGCCGATGCGCGAGGCGGTCCAGGTGAAATACTTGTCGACCACTTCGCGGCTGAGTCCGATCGCCTCGAAGATTTGCGCGCCGTGATAGCTTTGCAACGTCGAGATTCCCATCTTCGACGCGACTTTGATCATGCTCTTGCCGGCGGCCTTGATGATGTTCTTGACCGCGTCCTCGGGTTCGACATCTGTCAGGCGTCCGTCGCGGATCATTTCAGCCATCGTCGCGAACGCGAGATACGGATTGACCGCCGCCGCGCCGTAGCCTACCAGCAGACAGAAATGCATCACCTCGCGCGGCTCGCCGGACTCGACCACGATACCGCATCGAGTGCGCGTGCCTGCGCGAATCAGATGATGATGCACGCCCGCGCACGCGAGCAGACACGGAATCGCCGCATGAGTGGCGTCGACGCCGCGGTCGGACAACACCAGGATGCTGTAGCCCTGCTCGATGGCTTCGGAAGCCTCGCGGCAGATGCGATCGAGCGCCGCCTTGAGCGCGCTCGCGCCGTCATTCACCGAATAGAGCGTCGAGATCGTCCGGGCGCGCAGGCCCGGCTTGTCGAGCTGCCGAATCTTCTCGAGTTCGGCGTTGGTGAGAATCGGGCGCTTGACCTGGAGTTGGCGGCAATGAACCGGGCTCTCCTCGAAGAGATTCTGCTCGGCGCCGAGCGAAGTCTCGGCCGAGGTCACCATCTCCTCGCGAATCGGATCGATGGGCGGGTTGGTGACCTGCGCGAACAGCTGTTTGAAATAGTTGAACAACGGCTGCGGACGATCCGACAACACTGCGAGTGGCGTGTCGGTGCCCATCGAGCCAACCGGCTCCTGCCCGTTCACCGCCATCGGCGCGAGCAGCATCTTCAAATCTTCGACGGTGTATCCGTATGCCTGCTGGAGCTTGAGCAGCTCGTGGCCGTGATATTGATCGATCGGTGGCGAGGACGGCGGCTCGGGCAGGCTGTTCAGCGCGACGATGCTTTCGTCGAGCCATTGCCGATAGGGCTGACGTTTCGAGAGCGCGCCCTTGATCTCCTCGTCATGCACGATGCGGCCGAGCTCGGTATCGACGAGGAACATTTTGCCGGGCTGCAGGCGGCCCTTGCTCTCCACGTTCTCCGGCGGGATGTCGAGGACGCCGGTCTCCGACGCCATCACCACGAGGCCGTCCTTCGTGACGAGATAGCGCGAGGGGCGCAATCCGTTGCGATCGAGCACTGCGCCGATGCGCACCCCGTCGGTGAACGCGATCGAGGCGGGACCGTCCCACGGCTCCATCATGCAGGAGTGATACTCGTAGAAGGCGCGCTTGTCGGGCTTCATCTGCGGGTCGTTCTGCCACGCCTCGGGAATCATCATCATGACTGCGTGTGGCAATGAGCGGCCGGTGCGGGTGAGCAGCTCGACGCAGTTGTCGAACATCGCGGTGTCGCTGCCGGTCGGCTCGATGATGGGATGGAGCTTGTGAATGTCGTCGCCGAACAGCGGCGAGGCGAACAGCTTCTCGCGCGCGTGCATCCAGTTGACGTTGCCGCGCAGGGTGTTGATTTCGCCGTTGTGCGCGACGAAGCGATACGGATGCGCGCGGTCCCAACTCGGGAACGTATTGGTAGAGAAGCGCTGATGCACCATCGCCAGCGCGCTGACCATGTCCGGATCGATGAGGTCAGGAAAAAATTCCGGGATCTGCGTCGAGATGAGCTGACCTTTATATACGATGGTGATGGACGAGAGACTGCAGAAGTAAAACAGCTCCGGATCGCGCAATCCGAGCGACGCGAGCGCTTCATTGGTGGCGCGCTTGCGGATGACATAGAGCTTGCGCTCCAGCGATGCCGCATCGGGAGTCGAGGCGCCGCGTCCCACGAAGACTTGCCGGAACGCCGGCATCCCGCGCCGCGCGATATCGCCGCATGCGCCGGGAATGTGCGGAATGTCGCGCCATCCGAGCAGCGTGAGTCCCTCATCGCGCACGACGTGCTCGACGATCTCCTCGGCGGCCTTGCGTTTCTCGTCATCGAGCGGCAGAAACAGCATCCCGACGCCGTACTCGCCGCGCGCGGGCAACTCGAAGCCGAGCTTCCGCGTTTCGCGGCTCAGGAACTCATGCGGAATCTGCAGCAGCATGCCGGCGCCGTCGCCGGTGCGCGGATCGCATCCACATGCGCCGCGATGGGTGAGATGGTTGAGGACCTCGATGCCCTTGAGCACGATATCGTGCGAGCGCGCGCCCTTGATGTTGACGACGAAGCCGACGCCGCATGCGTCGTGCTCATGTCCGGGCGAGTAGAGGCCTTGGGCCGGCGGTATGCTGCTATGGTCATGCATGATCACACCCTCTTGGGGTCCGCGACGATGGTCTTCACGATGCCGTGGCGATACTTGCGTCCGTGACCGTTGGTGGACACCTCGGGTTCATTGGAGGCGCCCACCGAAATGTTGGAGCGCTCGGTATGGGTCGACAACACCACCATCGTTTCCGTTCGCGACACTCCCTCGATCGAGCGGATCGTGCTGATGAGCCGCTCCAGCGACGAAGTGTTATTGGTCTTGATCTTAAGCAGGAGCGAATGTTCGCCGGTGACGTGATGACATTCCAGCACATCGTCGACCAGCGCGACCGTATGCTCGAAGGTCGCGATCGCTTTGGGATGCGCGATCGAAACGCCGATGAACGCGGTGACATCCTTGCCGAGCTTGCGCGCGTCGACGGTCGCCTGGTAGCCGCTGATGATGCCGCTATCTTCGAGTTTCTTTACGCGGTCGATCACCGAGGGCGACGACAGTCCGACCTGCTCGCCGAGCTTGACCAAAGGGATGCGTCCCTGGTCCTGCAGAGTCTCGAGAATCTGGAGGTCGATGGCATCGAGCTCCAGCGCTTCGGAGCCTAATTTCATAAGGGAACCTCGATCCGGAGCCGCCGAAGATATTTATAATCGTGATGTGAGTCAACCTTTTCTTAGGCGAAAACACCATCAAAGGCGAATTTGAGGAGGTTTTTGCTCCGCCCACCAAGGTTTTGGAAGGTGCGAGGCCGCTTTTCAAGGCTAGAATGCTTCAGGCGCGGGCATTTGCCTCAGAAAAGGGCAGAACGAGGACTCCCCGGCTAAGTTAATTAGTCGGTGGCCGGCGCCGGATTCGCGTCGTGCAGGGCCGCCGCTATCGCCCAAAATGCGGCGTAGGTCTGCCCTTCAAAATCCGGATCCCAGGGACGATCGAAGGCGCTGGTTTTCACGATGACGAGGTTTTCTTCCGGATTCACGAAGATGAACTGGAAGTATATTCCCTCCGCGGAATACGCGTCGTCAGTCGGAAACGTCCACCACTGGTATCCGTAACCAAGCCCCGATGCTCTGACCAGTTTACCGGGTTGCACCTGTGGACTTTCAGGTACCGTCGCATGATCGATCCAATCGGCGGGAACGATCTGCTTGCCGTTCCATTTTCCATGATTGAGGAACATGAGCCCGAAGCGGCCGTAGTCGCGCAGTGTCGCGTTGAGGCAGGTGAATGCCGCTTCCATTCCGTCGGGTCCGGGCGCGTCGGTATTCCAGAACGCGTCATGCTCCATGCCCATCGGCTGCCAGATTTTTTCCGAGAGATAGTGCGCGAGCGATTCGCCGGTGACGCGGCGCACCATCCATCCGAGAGCTTGAGTGTCGGCGCCCTTGTAGAAGAATTTTTCGCCCGGCGGCCGCGAGCGCGACAGTCCCTTGAGGTAATCATTGAGCGGCTCGCTCTCATTGATCATGGCGCGCAGAAACATCAGGTCCATATCCGCGGTCTTTCCAACCACGTACCGTTCGGTGAACTTCACGCCCGACGACATCTGGAGGATCGCCTTGATCGGCACTCCGTCGTAGGCGCTGCCCTTCAGCTCCGGCACGTAGTCGGTGATCGGATCATCGAGGCTTTTGATCTTTCCATCGGCGAGCGCGAGGCCCACCAACGTCGAGGTGAACGACTTCGCCACCGACATCGAGGTGAAGGCGGAGGTTTCACTCGCGCCGCCGAAGTAACGCTCGAGGGCCACCTTGCCGTCCTTGATGACGAGAAAGCCGGTGGTTTTGGATTGCTGAAGGAACTCCTCGAGCGTGTGCGAGGAGCCGTTCCATTGATAGGTGACCTCGCCGAGCTGATGATCGTCGCGCGGTAACTCCGAGACTGCGCCCGCGCGATGCACCACATGGAATGGGAAGATCCGATCCATGTGGCGGAACGAGCCTTCGCGAAAAGGCGCGCGGAAGTAATTCTGCCGGGTGCCGACCGGCGCGCTATCGACCACAGGCGCGGCATCTTCGGCGCGCGCCGCCGACGCTATCAGCAACGCGACGCAAAATAACGCAATCGCGATCCGCCCCAATCGCGCGATCATTTCGTCCTATGTAAGCGCGGCTTTGAGATCTTTATTCGCCCTTGAAATTCGCCGGACGCTTTTCGACGAATGATTTCGCGCCCTCGATGTGGTCCTTGGTCCCGAACATCAGATGCTGCCCGTGGCGTTGATAGCCGTAAAAGTATGGCAAGTTGAGATTCAATCCGACCCGCAGCGCTTCCTTCGCGAGGCGCTGGGCGAGCGGCGCCTGCTGCGCCAGCTTGGTGGCGAGCGCCATCGTCGCTTCGCCAAGTTGCGCATGCGGCACCACGCGATTGACCATGCCGATGCGCTCGGCCTCCTTGGCATCGATGATATCACCGGTGAGGATCAGCTCATACGCGCGCGCCAAACCGACCAGCCGCGGCAGCACCAGCAGACCGCCCGCCTCGGGAATCAATCCGCGCCGGATGAATACCTCGCCGAAGCGCGCCTGGTCAGAACACACGCGCATGTCGCACATCAACGCGATGTCGCATCCGTAACCAACCGCGGCGCCGTTGACCGACGCGATGGTCGGCTTGGGATACTCGATGAGAAAATCCAGCGCGACGGGTGCATGCGAGCGCCACTCCTCGACTTCTTTCGAGGCGTTGGGCTTCGCGTCGCGAAATTCGGGATTGAGGAAAATCTCTTTCACGTCATCGCCGGCGCAAAACGCGCGGCCCGCGCCGGTCAGGACCACGACGCGGACGTCGTTGTCGCGCTCGGCATCATGAAACGCATCGGCAATCTCGCCCCAAGTCCTGATAGTTCCCGCGTTCATCGCCTGCGGACGATTGATGGTGATGGTCGCGATTGCGTTCTGCTTCTCGAAGAGAATTTCGCTATAGGCCATGGCGTTTGCTCCCGCGCGAGTCGTGACGACCCGGTATAGATTCGATTCGGTACTTTGCAGCTTCTCAGAGAGTGAAAAGTTCCGTCAAGCAAGCCAGGTGAGGCGAAACGCCACACTATTTCCCCAGCCCGAGGGGATGCTGCTTCATGAAAGCAAACATCCGCGCATTCGAGGCCACCGGCCATTGCACGTGATGCAGGATGCCGCGCAAGGTCCCGCCGGTGCTTACGTCGCCGGTCGCCATCGGACTGCTCCCGCATGATGGATCGCATGCGCTGACCGGCTTGCCCTCGGGATCGAGAATCACGTCGTCGAGGTTGACTCCGAGCGAGCGCATCTGGGACGCGAAAGTATCGCCATTAGGGCAGATGCCGCCGATGTCGCAACTGTTGCGCACATGCATGAGCGGGATATGCGGATTGAAAATTTGCAGTTGCGCATTCGAGGTCGGCGCGCGCGGCACCGGCGTCTGCGGACAGGGATCGTTGAAGGCGCCAAACGGATCGGGCGCGGAATAGACCGCGGCCGCCGCAATCGACTGACGATTGAGCGCATACAGCAGCGCCATCGCGGCGCCGTTGGACCATCCAGTCAGATAAATGCGCGAAGGATCCACTTCGCCACTCGCAGTCTCAGCCTGGATGAAATGATCGATGGTCGCTGCGTTGACGTTTTCCTTGTAGGTCGTTCCACCGACGGTCACATCGCCGGCGGGACTGAGCTTGCGGTACCAGTTGTCCCATCCCATCGCATCGGAATCGAGGCCGGGATAGTAGTGCGCGGTGTAGCGCCCCTCCGGCGCGAGCAGGATGAAACCCGGCTTCTTCCCGCCGAGGTCAGCCTTGCCGATTTCGCCGACAAGGCCGGTCAGCTTGACCGAATCCGCCGTCGCGATCGAGCCGTGAATAAACACTAAGAGCGGAAGCGGATTGTCACGGCTGTGGCCCTCCGGTTCATAGATGCATGCATAGCGATCGCTGCCGTCGGAATCCTTCCATGGGCCGAGGACGCGGCCACCGAAGCAAATCGGATTGTGCGCCGCGAACGAGGTCGCGATAACTCCATGATTAATTTGCGCGGGAGGATCGCCAAACGGGGAGCATTGGTCGGCTGCCAGTGCCGAACCGCGGAGCATAACGATAACGACCAGGATGGCGATGACTTTTGCGATGCGTTTTGCCCGCGGCTTCAATTAGCCTCGACTCGGGGAGTGAACTTGTCGAGTTCGTAAATATCGAGCGCGCGTTCTTCCTCGGCCACCGCTTCGACGATCTTCGCGAAGCCGCCTTCGCCGAAAAGCTTCTGCTCCTGCTTTTCCATCTGCTCGCCTACGTCGTCGAACTCCTTCGCGCTGACCGCCTGATGGAACGCGGGAAACACGATGGTATCCTCGCGCGCGGCGTGCGGCCGATACATCCGAATGAATTGCGTAACCGGATCGACCAGCCGGGTGTCTTTCGCATTCGAGGTCGAAACTCGAATTATGATGTCAGTGAGTTTCCGTCCCGCCTGATGCTGTTCGAGCAAAATCGGAACGTCGCGGCCGGCCTCGCCGAGATTCTTTTGCAGCTTCGGGAAGATGAACTTCTCCTCGTTCTTCTCGTGATAGTCCTCGATGAATTTGCGGATGAGCTGCGCGCCGGTCAGGAAGGGATTGCCGGGAATGTCCTGATGCGCGGCGATGCGGCGCAGACCCTCCTCATAAATCAGCAGCACGCGACGGAGCACGCCATGCTCCCGCATGAGATCCTCGATGGGGCCGACGTCGCCCTCACCCTCTTCTTGCTCCGCCGCCTGCGCGGTGTTGATGGCGACGACATAGCCGCCAACTACGGTCAACGCGGTCTTGCACGCGCGACCGATGAACTTCCGTCTCTTGAGATTCATGGCAGACCTCCGTCTGAGCAGGTTGAAGTTGAGACGAACCAGCTATTTTAGCGGACCGGATGTGCGGCCGCATCGCTACACGTTGGTGTACGCGTCGGTGCCCATTTCGAGCGCGTCGAGCCCGCTCCATTCGACCTCCGGGATGACGCGATTGCCGATGGTGCGCTCGATGATCATGAAGAATGCGAACGCCAGTCCGAACACCACTACGATGTTGACGGTGACGCCGATCAATTGCGCCACGAATTGTCCGGCATCTCCGTACAAAATGCCGCGCACCGGTCCCGCGACCGCGTTCCATCCGTCGCCGTAACTTCCGTCCGCGAAGATTCCCAGCGCGAGCGCGCCCCAGATGCCGCATCCTCCGTGCACCGCAATCGCGCCGACCGGATCATCGATGCGGAAGTGGCGCTCGAGCGTCAGCACGAGGGCTACCACCAGCAAGCCGGCGATGAGGCCGATCAGCAACGCCGCCAGGGGCGTCACGAACGCGCAAGGCGCGGTGATCGCGACCAGTCCGCCGAGCAATCCGTTGCACGCCATCGAGACGTCGGGTTTATGGAATCGCAGCCATAGATAGAACAGTGCAGCTAGCGCTCCGGCTGCCGATGCGATCATGGTGTTCGCCGCGATCAGTCCGATGCGCGGGTCCGAGGCCGCCAGCGTCGATCCCGCGTTGAAGCCGAACCATCCGAACGCGAGGATCAAGGTTCCGATCATCGCCATCGGAATGTTATGGCCCGGGATCGCGGCCATGTGTCCGTCGCGGCGAAATTTTCCGATGCGCGGGCCGAGCACGATCGCGCCCGCAAGCGCGGTTATACCGCCAGTCATATGCACCACCGATGATCCCGCGAAATCGACGTGCCCATGTCCGAGTCCGAGGTTTGCGCCGAGCTGCGAAAGCCAGCCGCCGCCCCACACCCAGTTGCCATACAAAGGGTAGAGGAACATCGACATAAAGAAGCCGTAGATGGCGAAGGCGGAAAATTTCCAGCGCTCGGCCATCGCGCCGGTCGGGATGGTCGCGGCGGTATCCATGAAGACCACCGCGAACAGAAACATCGCGAGACTCGAAGGATCATGACTCACATTCAGGAGCGCGAACTTGCTCGCGCCCAGCAATCCGTACGCATGTCCACCGATGGTGACTGAGAGTTCGTAGTGAGCGAGCGCGACCGCGCCGAGCGAGGTCCAATGACCGACGCCGCCCATCATCAGGCCATAGCCGGTAAACCAGAACCCCAGGATGCCGATCGGATAGATGATCATGTTCATCGCCATCGTGTTGACGGCGTTTTTGGCCCGCGTGAAGCCGGTCTCCAGCATCGCGAAGCCGACCTGCATGAACATCACGAGGAAGCCCGCCACCAGCACCCAGGCGAGGTTGAGCGATTGATCGAGGGGGAACGGCGCGCCGGCATTCTGCGCGTGGCTTATCGAGGGGAGCATGGCGATTGCCATCGCAGCCGCGGCGATGGTCACGGACAACACTCTGCGATAGCGCATCATTTCACCTCACCTCGATATGAATGGTGCGGCTTTCCAGCCGGTGCGGGATACCGGTTAGCGAGCCAAATCAAAAACGCGAACGCCGCGATCAGCGAGACGAAGAAAGCCCCGACCCCGACCGCGCGCCGAATCTGCCGCTTCCTGAGGCTGGTCGGATGCAGCGCCTGGGCGCGATTGTGGATTTGCACCTGCGACGGATCCTGCAAGTCCTTCAGCATCTCGGCTGCGGTTTGATAGCGATCGCGCGGGGCGCGTTCGATCGCGTGCAAGATGATTTCCTCGAGATGCGGATCGAGGTCGGCGCGAAAGCGGGTCGGGGGCTGCGGGTCCTCGGTGGTCTTAGCCTTCATCATTGCGTAGACGTTGCTGCTGCCGGCGTACGGCAATTCACCGGTCAACATTTCGTAGAGAATTGTGCCCATTGCGTAGATGTCGGTGCGCACGTCGCCGCGCCGTCCGCTGACCTGCTCCGGCGCCATGTAATCCGGGGTGCCGATGGTCGAGGACAGGCCGGACCAGGTGAGGCGGCGCGCGGATTCATCGAGCGCGATGCCGAAGTCCATGATTTTCAAAGTGCCGTCCCCGGTCACCAGCACGTTCTCCGGCTTCAGGTCGCGATGCACTACTTTCTCGCTATGCATGTAGACCAGCGCCTCGCAAAGTTGCGACGAATAGTTGAGCGCGCGGTCGAGCGGCATCGGGCGAAAATCGCGCATCAGCGCGCGCAGCGAAATGCCGTCGACGTACTCCATCGCGATGTACATCCGGCTTTTCTTTTCCGGCGTTAGAACCTTGACGATATGCGGGTTATTGAGGCGGCGGCCGACCTCCTCCTCGCGCTGGAATCGCGAGTAGAAGACCACATCGCTCTCGAACTGGACGTAGGGAACCTTGATCGCGACGGTCTGGTTGGTGCGCGTGTCGATCGCCTTGAAGATCGAGGCCATCCCGCTGCGCGCGATCACTTCGGTCAATTGGTACTGATCGAGTTTCTCACCAACACTGACCTCGCGCATGAGATAGGCGCCGCTCCCGAGCGCATGGGCGCGGACCTTAACATCCGCGCGAAGACCGGATCAATCAGGGGTGACTTGCCGGCCTCATCGCGAGAAGAGGTTTTTGAGCCTGCCTAGGATTCCCGAGGGCGCGGCAACTTCGGGCGTTTCGCCGAGTTGCTTGAAAAATGCCACCGTCAGGTTGTCGCCGGTCCCACGGCTGTTGGCGTTGCGGATCAGTTTTTCGCACGCGTCGGGCGCCGAGAACTCGCGCGTCAACGAGATGAGCTCGACCGGCTCGAACACGTTGTAGAGGCCGTCGCTGCACAGAATCAGCTCGTCATGCCGGCGCAGCGGCATCGTGATGCGATCGACCGAGACGATCAGCTCACGGCCGAGGCTACGCAACAGCGCGGAACGTTCGGGGTGATTGCGCGCGCGTTCCTCGCTCATCAAACCCATTCGCACCCGCTCGCCCACCATCGTATGGTCCTTGCTCATCTGCGTGATCTTGCCCGCGCGAAGCAGATAGAGCCGGCAATCCCCGATGTGGGCGGCATTGAGGGTGCCGTTTTCGATCGCAACCGCCGTCAGCGTGGTGGCCATCCGGCGCAATTCGGGAACCGTCGAGGCGAAGTTGTAGACCTCGATGTTGGCAGTCTGGACCGCGCGATGGAGGCGCTTGCTCGCGCCCCATTCGCGGGGACTGTTGCGGTAGGCGTCGAGCAGGGTTTCGACCGCCATCTTGCTCGCGACCTCGCCGCCCTCGTAACCGCCGACACCGTCCGCGACCGCGAACACGACGGCATCCGGCGCTTCGACCAGCTGCGCGCAGAAATCCTCGTTGTTGGAACGATTGGTTCCAATGTCTGACAGCATCGCCAACTCAAACGTCGCGGGAATCGGTTCGCCCGCGACATCCGGTTCAGTATCCGCTTTGGCCAAAGCTCCCAACCTGCCCTATCCGTGGAAATGTCTCGGGGGCGATACCGCGTGTGCGGCTCGCCCCCGGATTAACCGAGTTGATTGACCGACTTACGCAGGCTTCGCGACCATCAGCGTGCTCTTGCCTTTCTTCTTCGAGTTCCGCACGAAGTAGAACGCTCCGTACGCACCGAAGATTATCGACAATCCGACTGCGATCAGCGGCTCTTTCGGGCTGCCGATCCCCTCCAGTGGTCCGATGATGTAGAAGGCGAGGCAGGCGAAGTTCGCGAGCGCCCCAAACACTGGCACGATCATATGTTTGAAGCCAGAAAAGTCGTGGTGCTCCTTGAACGCGATGATGCAGACGATGTTGGTGAGCCCATAGAGCAGGAAGGTGCCGAAGTTCGAGAGCAACGTCACCAGCAATAGTCCATTGGGTAGCGACGCGAGGTAAGCATTGCTGCCGATACCGACGCTATACCAGATGCTGTGCGGCAAGGTCGCAATGGTCTTGTCATCGGGCGCCGAGCCGCCACCGAAGTAGTACAGCGCACCGTATGCGCCGATCAGCGCGGAGATCGTCGCCAACACCCAGATTGCGCGATGCGGCGTCAGGTTGTCGCCGTGCAGCATGCCGAAATGCTCCGGCACTTCCTCGTCACGGCCCATCGCGTAGGTCACGCGGGCGCCGGTGTTGATGCAACTCAGAGTGGTTCCGATGAGAGCGAGGAACACCGTGAACGCTTCCAACAACATGAAGGCCTGGCCATGCCCACCCAGCAGCGCATTGCCAAGGATGACCATCATGTCGCCGATTGGCGCCGCCGAGCCCTTCGCTTCCGCAAGGCTGTACGCACTGCTCAGGAAGTAGTTCGCCGCGAAGTATTCGATCAGGTAGCAGAACAATCCCTGGATGGTGAGCGACAGCAGGACGCCGCGAGGAATGTCCTTCTTGGGGTTGATCGCTTCCTCACCCATCGCGGTGACGGACTCGAATCCGACCAGCAGCAGGATTGCGACCGTCGCCTGCATGATGGTGTTGCTCAAGCCGTGCGGCAGGATGACCGAGAGCGCGCTGGCATGGGCAGGATGATCTCCCGTCAAGGCATAGTGGATGGTCGCAGGAATCGTGTTGCCATTGGGGTCGAGTGCGAGACCGGCCGAACCCTCAGGATGCGAAATACGATAAGCGATCGCCAGCGCCGAGAAGAACAGCAGCGCGACGATCTGGATGCCGTTGATCGCGACGTTGACTCCGGTCGAGCCGTTCACTCCGCGGAAGGCAATGTAGGCAACCACGTATGAGAAGATGATCGCGATCAATGCCATGAAGACCGGGCCCGGCACCCCTGCGTTCATCACGCCCGGCGCCAGGGTTCCGACGATATACCCGATCATGACGCCCATGGTGGCGACCATGACTCCGGGATAGACCCAGTAATAAAGATGCGACGACCATCCGATTACAAACTTGGCGATACGCGCAAACCTGTACGCGGTCGTCGTGTTCAGGAATGCCTGCTCGGCGAACAAATACGAGCTCCCCGCGCCGGGATACAGTTTCGCGAGTTCCGAATACGAAATCGCGGTCGCGTATGCGAGGCACAAGGCGAGGAAAATGCCCGCCCACATCGCAATGGCGGATGGATACGCCTGGTTCGCCTGTGTGAAGAACGTGATCCAAAGAAAGGCTCCTGGCGCGATCAACGCCATCGCGTTCACGGTCACTCCCGTGAGCCCGAGCGTCGCTTTCATCTTTGGCGCTTCTTGCTCAGCCATCTCTCCTCCTTAGCCGTCAGTTTTTTTCGGGACGAGAACTTCCCACCCGGGGACAGCTTGGTCGAGAGCCTTAGCGCAAGAAGAATGCCACCAAAATGCAACAAATTGCGTTGCGTTTTGAATGAATGAAACATTATGCAATGCGCAACGCCTGAGCACCCGCCCATTTGTCGAGCATCAAGTCTAGGCCGACCGGACGATATCCAGTTCGGAAGAAAGGTGGAGAGGCTGATTAGATAATCAGCATGGCTCTAGTCGGATTTCGAACTGGAACGCGGAACCCCGATAGCTACCATCAGGAGCGGGCTCTTTCCCGCAGCGTGCGGAGAGAAAAACTTCGTGCTGTCGTCATCGTAGAAGGTTAGCCCGGTGGCGCCCCGATCCAGCGCATAGCTCGCGAGATAGGCGCGACCCGCCAGCATGCCAGCCTCGAGGTGAGCATCGCGATAGCCGCGATTTCCCAGCACCTCCAGCGCATTATCCAGGTTGGCCATGTAAACAATCAGCGCCGAGCATTCGTACCCAAGCTGCTGCTCCAGGCATAGGTAGCCCGCCGAGGCGCGGAAGTCGCCTGCTTTGAGCAACTCGAAGGCCTGGTTCTCGCGGTTGAAGTAGTAGGCGCCGCACTCCAGGTCATGCACCGCGTTCACGAAGAGATAGGTATCCGTCAAGCGCGGAAAATCGACGTTATAATGTCCACTCGAGGTCGAAAGAATCGTCGCCAGGTCATCGGAGCCGATCGCTTCGAGCGCGAAGGCACGGCTCGATCCGCGCCGCAGGATGGTGTCGCCCAAACCGCGCGCATCCGCGGGATCGATGGTCTCAAAGTGGACTTGCTCACCGCTGGTGGCAGACGGCATCGCAACCTTAGCGTTCGAAACCTTGGCAACTTCCTGCAAAGAAGCGAGCCGCGATTCCCGATGCATCTTGACCAGCGGCTGGTAAACGACCTCCTCCGATAGCTGGATCGATTCCATTCCCAGCGGCGTCAGCTCCGGCGATTTCGTCATCGCTTCGCCGTTCGAGCCGAGCGCGACAAGACACATGACGCCCTCGCTCTCGCCGTCGATTCCAATCAACGTCTCGAGGTCCTTATCGACGAAGGCCGTGACGACCTCGGCGCCGATGCCTTCCGCCGCCGCGGCCGCGAGCAGATTCGCGAGGATGGTTCCCGCATCCCAAAAGCAATAGCGATACGCGCGCGCGTGATACTTCCAGGCGCTCCGCCAGAACACCGCGCTCATGATGAGAATTGCGCGCGCATTCGCAATCGAAGGATGGTTAGCGGTCGCATTGGCGGTCGCATTGGCGGTCGCATTGGCGATGATCTCGCGCCAATCGCCTCGACGCAGACCCTGCACTTTGAGATCGGCGGGCGAAAAGTGATAGAGCCCGGTCTCCATTCCGTCGATATTCGCCGCCGCAATGTAGGTTTCGATCGGATAGAGCGCGCCCGCCGAGGCCGCCGCACGGAAATGATAATCCTCGCCGCCGACCTTGCGTTGCCGCGTCAACCCGTTGGCGCAGAAGAGGATGCGCGTCAACGTCGCGAGGTCGAGAGCATTGGAGCCATTGGCCGGCGATGCGATCGCCTCGAGCGCCGGCATCGTGGGCAGCTCGATATCGCGCGGCAGCGCCATGGTGCCCGCCTCGGGGTAAATCTTGTACGGCCCCGGGCGATTGTCCCAATCGAGCGCATAGGCTCCGGCGCGCACACTGGTGTACGAATGCTTGGTGATCTCGTGATAAGTACGCGCCGCCTCGATGTCGAAATTGCCCACTGACTGATTCTATCCCGCTCGCATACCGCCCGCGCGCATACCAATCGTTCAATAATTCTCAGTTGTTCCGCATCTCGTAGTTCGTGCTATACGGAAAAATCGACTCTGCAAGGAGACACTACCATGGCGCAACGGCTCACGTCTGCCGAGATCAAAGGACTCTTCGAAAAGTGCAACAACTGGGGAAAATGGGGTAAGGACGACCAGCGCGGAGCGCTGAACTATATCACCGAAAAGCAGGTCGCGCGCGCCAGCAAGCTGGTGCAGACCGGCGAGACCGCATCATGCGCGCTGCCACTCCCGGTCACCCCCGCGCCCGACAATCCCACTCCGGTCACCCATCTGATGGTGCAGTCGGGGCACGACGCGCATCATACGCCGCTGCCGTACTCGGGCGATTATTTCGCGATTTCGTTTCATGGGATGGCGACCACTCACATCGACGCGCTCTGCCACGTGTTCTGGGAAAAGAAAATGTACAACGGCTTCGATGCGAGCGAGGTCGGTTCCCATGGCGCGCGTAAATGCCCGATCGATGTCACCCGCACCGGCATCGTCAGCCGCGGCGTGCTGCTCGATATCCCCAAGCTTAAAAAAGTTGATTGGCTTGAGAAAGGCGTGGCGATTTTTCCCGAGGACCTCGATGCTGCCGAAAAGGATCACAAGGTTCACGTCGAAGAGGGCGACGTGCTGCTGGTGCGGACCGGTCGCGCCGCGAATCGCAAGGCCAAAGGCGGATGGGATCCGGCCGAGGGACTGCCCGGCCTCGATGCGAGCTGCCTCAAGTGGCTGCATGAGCGCAAAATCGCGGTGCTCGGCTCCGACGCGGTGAGTGACGTGATGCCCAGCGGCTACGAGGGCCTGATGCTGCCGGTGCACGTCGGCACGCTGGTGATGCAGGGCATCCATCTTATCGACAATGGCGACTTCGATTCGCTCTCGGAGAAGGCGAAGAAGCATTCGCGCTACGAGTTCATGTTCACCATGGCGCCGCTCATCCTCGAACGCGGAACCGGCTCCCCGGTCAATCCGATCGCGATTTTCTAGCTGAGGAAACCATCCATGCCTGCTGAAGCGCTGGTCATCGATGCCGACGGGCACATCCTCGAGCCGCCGGATTTGTGGGAGAAATACCTCGATCCGAAGTATCGCGCGCGTGCGATGCGCATCCGCGTCGCGGAGGACGGCTACGAATTTCTCGAAATCGACGGGAAGCGCGCCCGCCTGACCCAACCCGGCGTCCTCGGTTCTCTTGGCGGAATGGGAAAGAATGTCAACGAGGCGAAGCAACTTCGCGAATCCATGATGACCGGAAAAATCCGCCCCGAAGACGCGCGCGCGATGCGTCCCACGCCGGAGCAGACCTACATGAAGGGCGCGGCCTTCGGCACCATGGATGCGAAGGAGCGCATCGAGCTGATCGACAAGGAGGGCATGGCCAAGGCGCTGCTCTACCCGACTATCGGACTGTTGTGGGAGGCGGAACTTTTCGACCCCGAACTCTCGGCGGCCTACTGCAGCGCCTACAATCGATGGATCGCGGACTTCTGTCGCGACACCGGCGGACGCCTGGTGCCGATCGCGCATCTGTCGCTCGGCGATCCCGAGGCCGCCGCGAAGGAGTTTGAGCGCGCTGTGAAAGATGGATGCAAAGGCGCATTCGTCGCGCCATTCACCATCACGCGCAAACCGCATGGGCATCCCGATCACGATGCGGTGTTTGCGGCCGCGCAGGATCTCGATGTGCCGCTGGCGATTCATCCGACCCTGGAGCCGATCGCGTTCGGCGTGCATCATCGCTTCGACAAATTCGGCTGGGCCGCATGGTACAACGACCTGTTCGCGGCGCAGGGCTGTCAGCACGCGCTGGGGACCTTCTTCCAGTATGGCGTCTTCGATCGCTTTCCGAAGATGCGGCTGGTGGTGCTCGAAGCCGGCGCCGGATGGATTGGTTACTGGCTCGACCGCGCCGACGCGATTTTCACCGGCACTCCGCTCGGGGCGACTGTGCGACTGGCAGAGAAGCCTTCGTACTACTTCAAAAATCGATGCTACATCTCGGCCGATCCCGATGAGCGCACCATCGCCGCCATGATGGAACTAATTGGCGAAAATAAATTCTTCTGGGCGAGTGACTATCCGCATCCGGATCATCCGGGCAACTACCTGGAAGAGTTGCGCGGCCTCATCGCGCCGATGAAGGAGTCGGGGCGCCGCGCCATCCTCGGCGAGAACGTCGCCAACGCCTACAAACTGCCCGTATAAATTCGCAGCTATCGGTTATCACGAGGGACGGATCGCAAGGTCCGTCCCTTTTTCATTTTAATGTGCGGAGGATGCGACGGTGATCGGGATTTCGAACGACAAAGATTGCGGCATCTTGCAGATATTGTCGCTGCACTCCTGGAACTCGACCTTTCCCGCTAGCTGATAGTCGCCCGGCTTCAGATCGGGTCGCAGCTTGATGTTGCCGCCGGCGTGCATGCTGCCCTTGTAAACCGGCAGCGTCTGCCCAAGCGCCTCGAACTTGACCATCTCGGGTTTCGGAAAGTCCATCGATTGCTTCGCGAGCAGGCCGTTGTCGAAGGTGACGGTCGTCGCAACGTAATCGGTCGAGATCGGCTTGCCGTAAATGTGCCATCCCGAACCGATGGTGAAATCCGCGCTGACCGGAATGTCCTGGCCCGGCGCCGCCTGCCTGACCGCCGGCTTGATGATCGCCTCGACATCACCGGCGCGCACCGTCGCCGCCTTGGCGCTCGGCACCCCGAGGAGTTTATCCGTAACGCTGTCCGCGCGCGCGATGATTGCAGCCGCGAGAAACGCGGGCGCGACCATCCCCAAAATCACCAGCTTGCTGATCTTCATCGGCCCCGCATTATAGATGATTTGCGATATCCAGTCGTCAGGCAAAAACGATACGCCCTAGTCACAACTTTCGGACGGAGGGCGTCGGAGTTCCCAACCACCGATATTCGTAGACCGCCGCGAGCTTCACATTGGCAACAGGCCGGGGCCTGAAGCATACGAGGCATAGGCCATCACGATCGCGCACGCTCGGATAGACAATGCCGTTGGAACCATCTTCCAAAAGCGCGCGCGCAATTTTCTGCGAGGCGCGGTAGTCGTCCGGCCTCAGGAAAGCGGAAAAACCTCGCCCTCGAAGGTCGTGGAAATCGGCGTTGAAATCGGCGCGATAGTCAGCCATTTGCACCGCGGTGTCGAACCATCCGCCGATTTCTTCGAGCTCGCGGGTGCGATGGAAAATGGCCTCGGCATGCGCGGTCTTGATCGCGAGGCTGCAATACCATGCGCCGCGCCGATCGTCGTTGAAGCGCCCGCCAGAAGGCCGCGGATGACAAAACGCGCCCATGATGACGGTCGCCATCGGTTGGGCGGTGACCCAGTCCTCTTTAGGAATCGTATGCAGGAGGCCAAGTTCGTTGCTGATGCGATCGTTGGTCCATCCTTCGAGTTCGAAAATTGCGTCGAGATCCTCCGGCGCGGCGATCTCATCGAGGATCCCGACCGATGGATAGCGGCTCGGAATCATGCGATGGGTTCCGCGCCACCTGATGTGATGAAGCGGAGGACGCAGATCAGCCGCCGCGGCGCGCATCGAGCAGGCGGCGCACCTGGTAAAGCGCGTCGATGCCGCCATCCAGCATCAGCGCGAGCGGCGATTTCCCCCCGAAAATTGAGTTCGTGTTACGCAGCTTGATCCACTGATCGGCGAGTTCGGCCTGCGGATAGAGAATGTGGAGCGCCTTGTAGATTCCGAGCAGCAGCGAAACCCGCGTAAGTGCATCGAAAGACAGGGTTCCAATCCGTCCCGCCTTGTACTTGTGATAGGTCGAAGGAGCAGGCCATCCGAGCAGGCCGCGCTGCTGATCGACGCTGAGTTCCCATTTTCTGGCCAGGTTGAAAAACGCTCGTATTGCGGGGCCGGACAACCTCTTGCGCGCGTCAGGGTCCTGGCGATCTCCCCGGTCGAATTGACTGACGGGTACGGTTGCGTGGCGCGCCTGCATGATATCTCTATCTGGAGATAGTACTCCAGATGTGGAGCTTAACGAAAGATCAAAAAAAGGCCGGCCCGAGAGTGGGCCGGCCTGGTGCATGTGAAAATCGCGCCTGCGGCTATGGCAGCGGCGCTGCCGTCACGATGGTGGGCCCGTCGTGCTTCGGCACACTCGGCTGACGTTTGCGCTTCATCGCACTTTCGATGATCGGCTCGAGCCGCTCGGCCTTCTTTTTGGCGTTCTGCTGTTCGCGGTCCTTGAATTCGGGAAGGACTTCCTTGCCGAACAGATTCAGCGAGCTGCAGATGTCCTCATGCTTGTTCTTGCCGGCCTGCGAGATGAACACCACCTGATCGACGCCGACATCTTCGTATTCGCGGAGCTTCGCGCGGATTTTGTCGGGAGTGCCGACGCACGCCGCTTCGCCGCCCATTCCCGGCATCTGAAACTTGTTGTTCTTAAAGTTGCTCCAGATGTTGGTTTTTCCTACTTCGTGCTGACCGAAGAAATAATGATGGCCGAGCGCGTAGGAGAAAAAGTTCAGGCCCTCCTCGCCCATCGCACGCGCGCGCTGCTCGTCCTTATCGCACATGAAGCCGGTCACGATCGCGATGTTGGCGTTGATCGCGTAGCCGATCGGCTCACATTCATTGGCCAGCGTGGTGTAGTAATCGTTGACCCACTGCTTGGCCTCCTCGGGCGAGATGAACGCGAAGGTCAGCGCGCCGATTCCGAGCTTGGCGGCAAGGTGGATGGTTTCGCGCCGCGAGCACGCAACCCAGAGTGGCGGATGCGGTTTCTGCACCGGCTTGGGCACCACGTTGCGCACCGGCATCTTGAAATATTTTCCGTCGTGGCCAAGGAACGGATTCTCGACGAACATGCGCGCGATCGCGCCGAGCGATTCCTGCCACATCTCGCGCTTGTCGGCACGCGGAATGTTGAAGCCTCCCAGTTCCAGCTCCGCGGAGGATTCGCCGGTGCCGAACTCGACGCGGCCGTTGCTCACCAAATCAAGCGTCGCGATGCGCTCCGCCACGCGCGCGGGATGATTGTAGCCGGCCGGCAGCAGCACGATGCCGTGGCCGAGGCGGATGTTTTTGGTGCGCTGGCTGCACGCCGCGAGAAAAATCTCCGGCGCCGACGAATGCGCATACTCTTCGAGGAAGTGATGCTCCACTTCCCACATATGATCGACGCCGAGTTTATCGGCGAGCTCGACCTGATCGAGCGCGTCCTGAAAAAGCTTGAGCTCATCGCCCTCGTTCCAAGGGCGCGGCAGTTGATGCTCGTAGAATGTTCCCAGTTTCATCTCTGAACGGGTCTCCTTTTGCGATTCGAAAATTTGCGGCGGCGCTAGACGATCGGCGGTTCGGCGGTAACCTTGCGCGGCACGAACAGGGTCCGCTCGACCATATCGATAACTTCACGCTTGCGCCGTTCGATCACCGCAGGCTCGAGGAGATTGTTGTTCCAGAGCCGCCGCACCATCGCCGCAGTGGTGAAGAATCCGATCGTGATTGAATTCAGGCTGAGCAAAAAATGAAACGGGTCAACTTCCTCGCGGAATTCGCCCGCGCGCTGACCGCGAAAAATGAAATTCACCCCCATCGCGAACAGCGGCGGCACTCGGCGCTTCAGGAGCTGGCGTCCGACCCCGCTCTCCTCGGTCATCTCGTGCCAGATGATGCGCATCGCATCGGGACTCGCGGCGATGCAATCGATTGCGCCGACGATCGCGGCGCGGCAGGCTTCATGATAACCGCCGCGGCCCGAAAGCACGGTCTGCGCCGATTCCTCCATCCCTTCGAAAATGCGGTCGAGCACCGCGATATAAAGTTGTTCTTTGGAGGGAAAATGATGCAACAACGAGGGTGCCTTGATGCCAATGCGGCGCGCGATATCGCGCAGGCTGGTGCCGCGATATCCGTGCTCCGCGAACAAGGTCCGCGCGACGGCGAGGACGCGATCGCGGGTATCGGGCGAGCGATGAATCTCGACCACCTTGCCGGAACGAGTCGCGCTTTTGTGGATACTCCGCCCCATGAGATGTCTCTGACCTCCAATCTACCTAACATGCGTTAGGTGGTCAACTCAGATGCGCCGAACCTTTTGTGACCGATCGAAGAATGTGTCGCAACCGAGCGTTCTAATTTTTCAGGCTTCGTAGTAAGAGTCTGGCGACGATCATTATTCTCTCCGAGGACACGCATCATGGCGAGCGATCTCCATTTCAAACCGGCCTACGAACTTGCGGCGATGATTCGGCGCCGCGAGATTAAACCCAGCGAGTTGATGGCGGCCACCATCGAGCGCATCGAGGCCACTAACCCGAAGATCAATGCATTCGTCGCGCTGCGGAGCGATCAGGCGTTGGCGGAGGCGCGTGCGCTGGATGAGAAAATCGCGCGCAAGGAAGAAATCGGTCCGCTCGCCGGTCTACCACTCGGAGTCAAGGATTTGGAAGATGTCGCGGGGCTGCCGACGACGCATGGCTCGGTGCCGTTCCAAAATCTGATCCCCAAAGAAGATTCGGTGCAGGTCGCGAGGCTCCGGGCGGCCGGCGCCATCGTCATCGGAAAAACCAACGCGCCCGAATTCGGCTACACCGCCTTCACCAAGAATGTGCTGTTCGGCCCGACGCGCAATCCCTGGAACCTCGAGCGCACGCCCGGCGGATCGTCGGGTGGAAGCTCGGCGGCGATCGCCGCCGGAGTGGTGCCGCTCGCGACCGGCTCGGACGGCGGCGGCTCGATTCGCATCCCGGCCTGCTACGTCGGATGTTTCGGGCTCAAGCCGTCATTCGGCCGCATCCCGAATAATCCCACGCTCGGCATGCAGCAGTGGAATGATACTGCGGTGGTCGGCGCGCTGACGCGCACCGTCCGGGATACCGCGATCTTCATGGATGTCGCGATGGGCTATCATCCGGTCGACCCGGATTCGTTGCCGCACCCGGGGATCTCATACGCGGCGATGCTGGATCGGCTGCCGAAGAAATTGCGCATCGCGTACCACCCCGACTTCGGGCGCATCGTGCAGCGGGACGTGAACCGCGAGGTGGAAAAGGCGGTCGGTGTTTTCAAAGACCTGGGACATGAGGTCGAAGTCATCACCGATGTGCCGCCCGAGACGGGCAGCGCATGGCAGCGAGTCGGCGGCGGGCAGGGCCTCGCGATGTTGTGGGAATATATCGATCCACATCGGAGCGAATTCGGGCGCGCTTTTCTGAGCGGCACCGAGGCGGCGAAGCATCTGACCTGGCGCCACTACGGCGAGGCCTATCGTTTACGCCTCAAGTTCAACGAATGGATGCGCGGCATCTTCGAGCGCTTCGATCTGCTCCTCACTCCGACGCTACCGACGGAAGCATTTCCCGCCAAAGGGCCAATGCCGAGCGAGATCGACGGCAAGAAGCTGGCTGGGCCGCTGGAGGCTGTGGTGTTCACCTATCCAATCAACCTTAGCGGACATCCAGCGGCATCGGTGCGCGCGGGCCTGACGGACAGCGGCTTACCCTGCGGCCTACAGATTATAGCGGAGCGCCATCGGGATGATTTGGTGTTGCAGGCCTCATATGCCTACGAGCAGGCGCGCCCCTGGAACGACAAATGGCCGGCGATTTAGGCTAACCTGGTCACGATCAGGTCAGAGTTTGTCGGAGAACTCCTCGACGGTCAGACCAGCGTCGCGAATGAGGCGTCGGAGAGTTCCCTTGGCAAGTTCTCTATGGAGCGGAACGGTTAGTACAAAAGCTGAACCGGGCTTGAACATCATTACGTGATCGCCCTTCTGACGATCTCGTTTCCATCCGGCCCGTTCAAAAGCGCGAATCGCGTTCGCACCTCAGCAAACGGGCAGGCGGCTCATTCAATGCCGGGCCGAACTTCGATCTCGAATACTTTGGGACCAGTTCCAATCTTGTGGACCGTTCGGGTTTCGAGACTGCCCTCAATGGCTTCGCGAATGTTCTTGAGTGCCTCTTTCAAGGTACGGCCCTGAGACACGCAGCCGG
Source organism: uncultured delta proteobacterium (assembly GCA_963761255.1). Lineage (GTDB taxonomy): Bacteria > Desulfobacterota > Binatia > Binatales > Binataceae > DATGKG01. The sequence goes on along the minus strand of CAVXGH010000001.1, from coordinate 376,577 downwards.
GCAACGCGGGGCATTCGGCGATGTACCAACCGTCTTCCCGCTCTACGATGACCGAAAACTTTTGTACGTTCTTTTTCATCTCTCAGGCCCATTAAGGCTTATCACGAGCGCGTCCGTTTGTCCCCGAAGTACTAATCTCCGAATTGTTTCTTCACCACCGCGAAGGCGTCGTTGGTTACCTCGAGGGTGCGCTTGATGTCGTCCTCGGTGTGCGCCGCCGAGAGAAACCAGTTGTGGCGCGGATGTAGATAGACGCCATGCTTCGCGGCCTCACCACAGAAAAGCTTGTTGCGCGAATGCTTGTCCGCGTCCGCCTTGAAACTCAGGTAGGGCAGCGCCGGCGGGCCGGACCACGTCACCTCGATGCCGTGGCTGCGCGCCTGCGCGAGCATCCCGTCACGCAGCATCTCGCCCAGCGTGCGCATCTTATCGATGCCGCCGGTCGCCTGGAGTTCATCCAGCGTGGCGAGGCTGGCCGCCATCGGCACCGCGCTGGTGAAATACGAGCCGGTGAAAAAAACCTCCGCGGCGGCCTTCTTCAGGCTGTCGATGCCCACGCACGCTGAGAGCGGATAGCCGTTGGCGATGGCCTTACAGTAGGTCGAGAGATCCGGTCGCACGCCGAAAACCTCACCCGAGCCGCCCATGTGAAGGCGAAAGCCCGCGCGCACATCGTCGAGGATGAAAACCATCCCGTTGTCGTCACATACTTTGCGCACGCCGCTTAAGAATCCTTCCACCGGTAGCTCAGAGTCATGTCCCGCATCATGACGGAATGGCGAGATAATGAGGCCCGCCATCTTGCCGCGATTTTCATCGACGACGCGCTTGAGGCTCGCCAGATCGTTGTAGCGGAAGTACACGATGTTCGCGCGATCCTCGGGCATCACTCCATTGGGAACCGGCGTCACCCATGCATGCGCGCCATGATACGCGCCCTCGGCCATCGCGATTTTCGGCCGGCCAGTCGCGTGGCGCGCGACCTCGGTCGCCCAGGTGCATACATCAGAGCCGTTTTTCGCGAACGCAGCCCAGTCGGCGAAGGGCGTGATCGACACCAGGCGTTCGGCGAGCTCGACCCATCGCGCAGTCGGGGCATTGAAGCAGTTCCCCTCAGCGGCCTGCTTGCGTACCGCTTCCTCGACCCGTTGATTGAGATGACCGACGACGATGGGGCCGTACGAGCACATGTAGTCGATGTATTCGTTGCCATCGACATCCCAGATATGAGCGCCCTTGCCGCGCGCGAAAAATGACGGATAGGAACCCGGAGTGAGCAGCAGCGGCGTTTGATGCCCATAGATGCCGCCGGGAACGACTTTCTTCGCGCGTTCGAACAGGGCTTCACTGTGGGTGAATTGATACGGCTTCACGATTGCATCCTCGCATGCGCAGCGGCGCGGAACAGTCACAGAATCCTACGCTGGCGGAAGCGGTGAAGTGAAGAGGGAAGCCGGGAGGCGCAACCCGGATGAAAACAAAGGCGCCGAGGCGGCGCGTGAGCGCACGATCCTCGGCATCCTACTAATGCGATTTTACTGGCGGATGAGGTAGGCCGGTTTGGCCGCCGATCCTGGAATCAATCCGACTCGCGCGATCTCGTCGCGGAAGGTGGCGCGCGAAAGCGGCTTGCACAGCACCGCGGATGCGCCAAGTTCGTAGCATTCGGCAATGTCGCGATCATAACCGGAAGTGGTGATGACGAAGAGTGGCACGTTCTCGCAGGCGGTGCTGCCTTTCACCGCGGAGATCACCGAGAAACCGCCATTGTCGGGCAGGCGCAGATCAACCATAAAAAGATCCGGGCGATCTTCCGCGGTGAAGTGGCCGATGAGATCGACCGCCTCGTTGGCGTTCTGCGCGTGGATCAGCTCGATGCATTCGCCCAGCACCTGGCGCGCGACCGTCAGCGCCACGAAGGCATGATCGGCGTTATCCTCGACGAGGAGAATACGAATTCCGATAGGATCGCCGGGAACGTCGAGCTTCCTGCTACGCTGGATTTCTTCTTTCATCAGAATGTCGTGCTCAGTAATAGACGAAAAATGGATGAAAAGGATTCGCCCTCGGCCCTCAAAAATTCTGCACGCTTCGGTAGGTGAAAACGATCCAATTGCCGTGCCATTGAGCCAGTTCTAACAGCAGACCATCGGTTATACTACGACACCTGTCCCCGATACTTTCGCGGATTACGGTAACTGCTCCGTAACGTTGCTATTGGATGCATTTTATTCTGGTTTCCGTTGATCTATCCTTCAGGCTTCGCGAATCGCCCGGGATGCCGGCTGCATGATGCGTAGCGTTGGCGCGACAATTCGCCGGCCTCCATGTGCCGTTATGAAACACCCCATGGACGGGGTTGTTTCAACGACCGTGGCGAAAGAGAACAGCAAGTGAGCGAAGGGAGAATCGCTATTGGCTTTCCTGGATCGCCTGTTCCAGTCCGAACTGCTCAACCATCCGTCCATCCGGCGTTACACCGCGCTTATAAATGAAGACCTGACCGCGACCTATTCGCGCGATATCCAGAAGTGGCTGCTGGTCGCGCCGATCATCGGCGTCATCACCGGTTTGTTCATAACCGGGATCGCAACCCTGATCCTCGATACGATTTGGGTCCGCGTCCTACCCTACTACTTGTTACATCATTGGGCCATCCTGATCGGATTGCTGATCGGTTTCACGCTCACCGGCCTGATCATGCAATTCCGCGCGCCGGATCCCGATGAGCATTCCACCGAAGAGATAATTCGTTCCTACCATGAGCATCAAGGTGACATCGACCTGCGCTCGTTTTGGTGGAAAATTCTCGCCGCGGTGACCACGGTCGGATCCGGCGGCAGCGCCGCCCTCGAAGGGCCAAGCATCTATGGCGGCGGCGCGATCGGCTCCTGGCTATGGACCCGGCTGCGCCGATTCGGACTGGAGCCGCGCGATCGCCGCATCATGCTGATTAGCGGAGCGGCGGCCGGAATGGCGGCGGTGTTTCGCGCCCCGCTGACCGGACTCGTATTCGCACTCGAGATGCCCTACAAAGACGACCTCGCGCATGAGGCGCTGCTGCCGTCGCTCATCGCATCGGTGGTTTCCTATGCAACGCTGGTAGCATTCGCCGGTTCGGAGCCGCTGTTCGGCTTTGCCGGCAGCATCAGCTTCCGTGAAAGTGACCTGCTGTGGTCGGCGCTGCTCGGCGCGATCATCGGGCTCCTCGCGATCGTCTTTGACATTACCTTTCGTAGAGTCAGACGCTTTTTTGTAACCCTCCACCTCCCGCACGTTGCGAAGCTCATCATCGGCGGGCTCGGCACCGCGCTATGCGGATTGCTGTTCGTCAACCTCTACGATAACTCGCTGATTCCGATCGGACCCAATTACGAAGCGGTACGCGAGATCCTCGCGCACTCGCATCCGTCGCATATGCTGCTGGTTTTCGCCGCGCTCAAACTCGCCGCAACCATTTGCTCGCTCGGCACCGGCGGCGTGAGCGCGATGTTTGTTCCATTGCTGCTGGCCGGCGGATGTATCGGGAACGCATTCGGGCAGACGGTGGTACACACCAATGCGGTGGACTTGTATGCGGCGGTCGGGATGGCGGCCTTCATCTCGGGAGGCTACAAGACTCCGCTCACCGCGGTGGTGTTCGTCGCCGAGACCACCGGCGGTCATTCGTACCTGATTCCGAGCCTGATTGGCGCCGCAGTCGCTTATGCGGTTTCAGGCGAGGCCTCGGTCTCCGGCGATCAGCACCTGCACGAGATGGTGAAAATCGCGGAGTTGAGCGGGGTCAAGGTTCGCGAGGTGATGCAAACCCAGGTGGTGAGCGTGCAGGCTGACACCTCGATAAGAGATTTTCGCGCCGGTATCGCCGCGCACCATCGCCACACGATGTTCCCGGTTTACGATGCCGACCAAGTCATCGGCACCATCGCAACCGGGGTGCTGCCGAAAACAGAGCCCGCAGAGTGGAGCACGGCGAAGGTCGGCGATCTCGCAAGCCGCGACACCACCCGCGTGGCCGCCGATTCCGAACTCTCCGAGGCCTTGCGCTTGCTGACGCGCGAGGACGGCGACCAGATGTTGCTGGTCATCGACGATAACGGCCGCCTGGCAGGTATCGTGACCAAAACCGACATCCTGCGCAGCTTCCAAAACGGCAGCCACCGGCATTCGCGCGGGCTTCGCGCCGCGGTTTGAGCTGGCACCTGCTACATCAGGTGAGCGTTCTTCGAGGTATCGCCGTGCGGGTAAGGGCGCTTTGAATCGCGCATCGGATTGGGGGCAAGGCTCCGATATTTGCCGAGGTCGTAAGGATGCGCATCAGTGAAATAGTCGATCAGCGCGCCTTCGTGCTCGATCAACACCTGTTTGAATGAGATGCCCGCGCGTTCCATTTCGAGCACGATGTCGAGGGCGCGCCATTGCGGCGGAATGATAACCACCGCACCTGGATTTTCCTTGAGCCAGTCGCGGGAGCGAATTTCCTGGCCGGTGCCCGGAACGAAGGTTCCCACCTTGGCAAAATCTGAATCCACCACAATCGGGAATCGCAACCGGTCGAGTCCGTAGCGATTGATGAAGGCCGCGGATTTGCCGGTGCCGCCCCAAAGCGCGATGCGCGCGCCCGACTTCGCCAGCTCGTCGAGCTGGGCGGGGATGCGCTCCAAACCTGCCGCCGCGGCATCAAGGAATTCGCGCGCCTCATCGGCAATCTTCAAGCGCCGCTGCTGACCACCGAGAGTCACGTACCCGTAGATGACTTCGCCGCCGTAGCCATGACCGACGCAATTGATGGTGGCGCCACATCGCGAGAGCATCTTACGAAAAGACTGGCTGCTGAATTGGGAATTGTGCTCGTAGTAAAAATCGACGGTTCGCCCGGTGGCCAGCGCGCGATCGACGCAGGGAACCTCGAAGTATGCGAGCTGTTCGCGACCGAGGCGCGCGGCGGCGAATGCGATTCGTTGTAGAAACGCGAGCGGGCTGTTCAGATGCTCGAGGACGTGGCGGCTTACCACCAGATCGGGCGCAAGTTCCGCGAGATGTTCTTCGGGATCGAACAGCGCGGCACGCAGCTCGAGGTCGCCTTCGCCTTGCGTCGCGCCATGCGGATCGAATCCGACGAAATGGCCCCCGGGCCGCGCTTCGGCAAGCGCCCCGAGCAGGCTGCCGTCGCCATGACCAATCTCGACGATCACCGGATGTTCGGGTAGCTGATGCAGCATCTGCCGCATCGTGTCTTTGAGAAATTCCGACCACAACGCGCCGCGATTGAACATCAGGTTCGGCTTGTCGCTGTATGGAACTTGCGCGTAGTCGAAGGCGGGATTGTAGACGTGCCCACATTCCACGCAGCGCACGAAGTCCACCGGCAGTCGCGGCATCGAACGCGCGGCCTCCTCGCTCGCGGGCCAGGCGAGAGTCGCCAGTGGCTGCGCTCCGCCATGGAAAAATGGCGCGGCGATTTGAAATCCGCAGGCCGGACACAACGACTGACAAATATCGTGGCGCGATATGCGCTCATTCATAATGGTCTCCATTGCGTGATGCGGCCTCCCCGTCGATGCGCGTCGAGGGCGGCGCGGAAAAAGTCTTCCAGCTCGGTAATCACGCGTGCGTCCTCGTAAAGCACCGCCGAGCGAGTTGCGATTTCGCGCTTCACGCGCTCGCGCCACTCATTGTCATTAGCGAGGCGCAGCGCGATCTCGACGTATGAATCGAGGCTGTCGGCCACCAGTTCGGTGAAGCCCATCTGCCGGTAGCAGCCTTCGGTCACGCGTCCGCGCATGAACGCTCCCGGCCAGGTCACGATCGGCAGACCCATCGCGAAGGCTTCGTAGCTGGTATTGCCGCCGCCGAAAAACGGCGGATCAAGGATCACGTCAGCCATCATCAGGAGGCGGAAGAATTCCGTTTGCGGGATGCGCGGCACGAAGATGACGCGTTCGACGATATCCGGGAAAGTTTTGGCGATACGTGCGGCGAGCAAGCGATCCCAATGCTTATGAACACCCGACAGCAACAGCAGCCGCGCCTTCGGATCCCGTCGCAATAGTGTGGCGAGCACGAGGTCGAAATCGGGATGCAGCTTGAACAGACTCTGGGGACATACGTAGAGCTTCGCGTCGGCGGCGAATCCCATCTCGGCGCGCGTGAAAGCATTGGCATGGTGATGTGGCCGCCAGTAGTAGCTCGGCAGCCGGTCAAGCAGAATCAACCGCTCCGAATAATGTGTTTGCGCGTCGGCAGGCTCGATGCTGGTGGCCGAAATGAAATAGTCGATGGCCGGAACCCCGGTCGTCACCGGATGCCCCCAGCTTACGCATTGGACCGGCGCGAGCCGCGCGAACGCGAGGAAATAGGTGAGCGGGGTCATCCCGATATCGGGATAGAAAAGAACGTCGGGGCGCTCGGCGGCGATGATCTCGCGCGCGCGATACAAATCGTAGGGGATCTCGACATTCCGATCGGCGTCGCGCCCGATCGCATCGCCAATCTCATCGGCGTCCTGCGGCGGCCGAATCACCACGACTTCGAACCGCTCGCGCGAGAGCTTCTGGATGATGCCGTGGTAGAACTTGCCTATCGTGTGCTGAAACAGACTGGTCGAAACGAAACCTACCCGCAGACGGCCGCTTGATGATGCAGAAGGCGCCGCACAATGTGGAGCAATCCACCCGAGCTTCGGACACGCGCTCAAATAAAACTTCGCGGTCAACGACTGCAACTCGATGTCATTGACGTCCTGGTAAGCGAAGTAGAAATTCGTCATCCCCACTTCGCTTTGCGGGTCATCGAGCTTGAGGCGCCGATCGATCAGCTCGCTGAGCGACGCCATCACTTCGGCGCGACGCTTCATCGCGCTCTCGCGCGAGGTGAGGATTACTTCCTGCGCGAGCGCGAGCTTCACCTTCTGGGGAACGTTCTCCCGATCAACTTTCAAGGCGCGATGATAGGTCTCGATTGCCTCGGCGAACTTGCCCTCGATGCGCTGGACGTCCGCGAGATTGCTGAGCACCTGGCGATGGTTGGGAGCGAATTCCCTGGCGCGCGACAGACAGGCCTCGGCATCGGTGAATTTTGAGCGCGCGAGGAACGCCGCGCCGAGATTTGACCATGCCTCCGCGAAGTCCGGCTTAAGGGTCAACGCGCGCGCGTACTCGACCTTGGCTTCTTCGAATTTGCCGAGCCGATGCAGAATCGCGCCCAGGTTGCAGTGGGGCTGCGCTTGTTTGGGATCGCTATCAATGGCGATGCGGTACTGATCGCCCGCATCCTCAAATCGCCCGAGCGCTTCCAGCACCCCGCCAAGATTGTTGCGGGCCTCGGCCAGGTTGGGCTTCAAGGCGAGGGCGCGCTTCAGACACGCTTCGGCCTCGGCGAGGCGATCGAGCTTCCAAACCGTGAGGCCGAGGTTCGACCACGCTTGCGCATCGGACGGAGCGAGTGCGACCGCCTGCCGGTATGCTCTTTCGGCTTCGGCGAGTTTGCCCTTCGCGAGAAGCTTATTCCCGAGGTTGTAGTGAGGCGAAGCCAGCGCGAGTTGAGGTGCGGCAGTCGAGACGGCAAACGTGCCAATGTCGGCTACCCGCGGCGGATGCCGGGACGGTTGCGATCGCGCGGGCTGCCCCCGATGTTTCATATTCGCGGAGGTAGGCAGCAATTTCCGCGCCCACGAACAGCCAAACCGACCGGAGCTTATGAGCCCTTCCGCGGGACTCGGAGACACGCAAAAACAGGCGCAAAAGGAAAGCGTTTACAGCAAACGGCTGCGTCGGGCAGCGTGCGGAAACACCCTCCACTGCTATGGATCAGGCGAGAGCGGCAAAATCACGGCGCGCCTAACCCTCCCGAATGTGTGTGAAATTGTGACACCTCCGGTGTGGATGACGAGCCCGGTTCCTACAAATTGTTTCGCGGAATCTCCCCGCTGTAATCGTCGATGTTCTGGAACGAATAGGGTAAAAACTTAGCCGCCGCCACCGTTCCAATCGCCTTCGCTTCCGCGAAGATGTCGCCCTCGCTATAGGTCGCCCCCATCAGCTCGACCATTTCGATCTCCGGCAATGGATCGTGCGGGGTCGCCTTGAGGGTCACCTTGCCGGCCCCGCGCTTGATGGTTTTGAACTCGTTGCGGAAGTGCGCGTGTACGATGATGGGATCGAACTCGAGCCCGTTGCCGTCGGCGGCGTGCATAAACTTGAAGTGGAAGCGATCGCTGAAGGTCGGCCCGGTGATCGGAACATTTTCAGTGAAGCGTCCTTCGAGCTGGATGTATGGAATTCCGAAACGCTCGACGGTGCCGCGCACCACATCGCCATCGCTCTTGAGCTGCACGCGGCCCTGCTTTTTGGGCTCGCCGAAGAGCTCGCGGCCGAAGATGATCGCCACGTCAGTCGACATCGGCATCGCGAGGCAGTGGTTGGCCTCGATGCCGTTGTACTTCGCCGACATATCAACCACCCCTCCCGCGAACTCACCGACGCAGTTCGAGGAGCCGAAGGTGCATACGCTCACGGTGACCAGCGGCTGGCTGCCCGGCTCGAGCGGAGGCGGCAGGACCTCGCGCACGATTTCGGGCCGGGTCAGGAAGCTGACGCTCATCATCTTGCCCTGCAGGAACGCGGGCTGGTTGAGGCGTTCCTGGATCTTGCGAATCTGTTCCGGGGTTTTGACCCATCCTTTGGCACTCATGATGATGGCCTCCTGGCCTCGTCTCCAAGCCTAAGGTACTAGCATCGAACCTCGCTGCGCGCCAAGCGATAGTCCGCCCGATAGCTGGGTCACAGGCCGAAGTTTGCCATAGCGCCATGAGCCAAGAGATTCAGAAAACCCAATACTGGCACGGGTTTTCGATGTTTGTTCTCCTGAACCGCGAAGTGGGTTTGTTTTTGCGATTTCCGCAGTCGGTGGCAATCCCGAAGTGGCTTTGTTTTTGCGCTTCTGACACTCGGCATCCTGCCCTTCGAGGTCCTTCGCGAAGCGCTCAGGACCACCGCTCGCGATGCTCGCGGTGGGTTTGTTTTTGCGATTTCCGCAGTCGGCGGCAATCCCGAAGTGGCTTTGTTTTTGCGCTTCTGATGCTCGACATCTTGCCCTTCGAGGCCCTTCGGCGGCCTCAGGGCCACTTCTCGGCGTTGCCGAATCCTCAAATCGCTTCGCGGAGGCCCTTCGGCGGCCTCAGGGCCACTTCTCGGCGTTGCCGAGAAGTGGGTTTGTTTTCGCATTTTTCGATGTTGAAAAATCGTTGTTCCCATAAACGGCGCCGCCGCCCCTGAGCGGAGCGGCGACCGTCCTTAACTATAGCACATTTGGTAAACTATGGGTCGTTAGGGGCTGCTGCCCAGCGGATTGCGCGCCTCGGTCGCATTGTCGAGGTAGTCATGCTCGCCCAACCGCGTGATGCGCAGGGTATTAGTCACCTCGACCCCTTGCAGCGTCAGCTTAGTGCTCGGCGCGAGGGATTTCGCGGTCCCGACCCATTGCCGCTCACCCGGAAACGCCTCGGTCAGGATGCGTCCGGTCGCATGCGCGCCGCCGGGGCCGACATTCGGCGCCATCTGCAGGATGTGAGTAATCGTCGGGGCGACATCGATGTTGGCGGTCGGATTCGCATCGACGAAGCCCCGCTTGAAGTCGGGTCCGATGGCCGCGCACACGTTGTGGATCTCAGCGGCGCCGGCCGCGCCATGCATCCCCATTCCAGTGGTGAAGGAAGCGCCCGCATCGGCATACATGATGCCGCGCACAGGATGCACCAGGGTCTTCGAATTGTTTTTCACCGAGGTTTGCCCTTTGGCCGCGATCGCGAATGCGGGCGCGTCCGGGCCGGTGAGTTGCCGGTTGTCCTGCTCGGAGATTTCACGAAACGAAAGCGTCAGGTCGGGCGAGCGCGACGGATTGAAGATGCCGATAGCCTCCTGCGCGAAGGTGCCATCGATCCATCCCATGAAGGATGCCTCGGGCGGCGGCCGCCGGCGATGCTTCCCTTCGACCGGCATCGGCGCGGTCTGGCGCGAAAAAATCGGCCCGCACCATTCCTGGGCCTCGGCGAAATTGACGATCTTCTGAAGCTCATCGTGGCGCGCACTCTCGGTCGGGAACGCAGTCTTCGATAGATAAATGAGGTCGCTGCCGCCGTTGCGCGCGACCACCACGTCGTCGCTGTCGAGGTCCTTCTTGAGGCCCGCGCCAACCAGCAGCGCATTCAGATCGATGGTCATCCGCACCGTCGCGAAGCCATGATCCGATACCACGATGACGTCGGTGCGGTCCGCGATACCGTTGCTGTCGAGCGCCGCGCGCACCCTGCCGAGGTTGATGTCGGCGCCGCTCAGTGCCTCCAGCGCCGGCAGCGTGCCCAGACCGGCGATATGCTGCGTCAGGTCGGGGTTGTGCTGCCATAGCACGATGAGCGAGGGACGCCCCGCATCGGAGGCGCGCTTCGCCGCGGGGATGGCGTCCTCGGTAACGATGTGGGTGAAGTACACATCGCGTGCGGAATCGGCCACGCCCTCATGGCTTCCGGCGGGAGCCTTCTCGACCGCGGCTTGCGGGGGCTCGGTGAGATCATCGGTCGCGAAAAGGTAGTCCTTGTGCGGATTGCCGAGCGAATCGCGGCCGTCCTTGATGGTTTCCACTCGATCATCAAAGAGAAATGCGGGCCCTCCCTTGCCCGCAATCGCGACGTAGCCGCCCTCGCGTTCAAGTTGCTGTGCCACCGAATCAAGGCCAAGCAGATGCCCGGCAAACTCGCCGTCGCTATCGAGGTCGGCCAGCAGCGGCGTGCTTTCGAGCATTACCGGCTTGGCGAGCTTCGGGTTGACGGAGGCTTTGTCGCCGAGCAGCGGCGCGAGATACAGCACATTACCGACGATGCCATTCACACCCGGCGCGGCGCCGGTCGCGAGCGCCGCCGCATTCACCATAGTCAGCGTCGGATACATCGAATGATGGCGGTCGAAGCGGGTGCCCTCGCGCCCGAGGTCATACAGATTCGGCGTGTCGCGCCTCGTGACGAAGTCAGGCCGCAGCCCATCCCATACCATCAGGATGACGATGCGCCCGCGCGCCGGCGATGACGCATCGGGAGTGTCGGCTGCGCGCGAAGTCGAGGCGGTCAGCGCGATGGCGATGAAGATGCCGAACAGGCCGGCGCGTCCAGCGAAGATCCGTGAAGCAGGTATTTTCATTCGGTTTTACGAAGCCCCGCGCTCTTCTACCATTCGCAAATGCGGTAAGTCACACTGGTAATGCTTCCCGATCCTTCTCCGCATCGCCACCTGGAGCTTCCACTTGATGAAACCTCGCCATCTCATCTTCGCCGCTTCGATCGCTGTTCTCACGTCCGGATGCTTCTATAGTTCGCAGCCGGTAAACAGCTCGCTCGGCACGAACTGCAAAGCGCAAACCGCGGGACTGATGTTCCTGAGCCGCCCCGATGTAACCTGCGAGCAACCTGCGCAACCTCCCGCGCCGGACATCGCGCCCGGAGGCGTCAAGCCTGCGCCGGTGCAATAATTTCGCGCTCTCGCGAGGGAACCGTTTGATGGCTAAAATGGATCTACGATGCGAATCAACCTGACCAACATCATTCGCGCGCTGGCCTTCGTCGCCGCATTCACGGTCTGCGGATGTATCGACGTCTCCAGCAGTTCCCCGCCGTCGACCAGCACTACCTGCACCACCGCCAGCGACGGCACGCAGACCTGCACCTCGAAGCCCACCGGAGGCTCGCATTGGGGATTCTTCCTGTAATCCGACTTCGCTTAAATCGACATCGATGCTCGCCGACCTGAAAGTCGCGCCCGACCACGAGCGCATGCGGCTCGATGTCTTCGTGTCTTCCGCGCTCGGCGCCGAGTACACGCGCTCGCAAGTTGCGCGGATGATCAAGGCCGGGCTGGTGACCGTCAATGGTGCGCCGTCGTCGCGGCCGTCGAGTGCGGTGCATCAGGGAGATAGCATCGCCATTGCGGAACCACCTCCGATGGAGCCGCGCGAGGTCTCGCAGTCCGCGCCCTCGATTGAGGTGCTATACAACGACGCCGAAGTGATCGTCGTCAACAAGCCAGCCGGGATGACGGTGCATCCGGCGCCCGGGCATCACGACGGAACTTTAGTCGACGCACTACTCGCGAGGTTTCCCGAGCTAGCCACGATGGCCGAGGCGGGAGGCGTGTTGCGGCCGGGCATCGTGCATCGGCTCGACAAGGAAACCTCAGGCGTCATGGTGGTGGCGAGGACTCCGTTTGCGAAGGCGGCGCTCTCCGCACAGTTCAAGGCGCGCACGGTGAAGAAGGTTTACCTCGCGATCGTACGCGGGATCGTCGCCCGCGATCGCTTCACTATCGAGCATCCGCTCGGGCGGCATCCGACGGAGCGCAAAAAGATGTCGATCCATTCACATGCCGCGCGTGACGCGCTGAGCAACGTGGCCGTCGTCGAGCGGATGCGCGATTCGACGCTGGTCGCGGTGATGCCGGAAACCGGCCGTACGCATCAGATACGCGTGCATCTCGCCTCGATCGGGCATCCATGCCTTGGCGATGTCCTTTATGGCGGCGGTTCGAAGGACAAGCGCGTCGGCGCGGCCGGCGACTTCGAGCGGCATGCGTTGCACGCGATGTATCTATCGATCGAGCATCCGCGCACGCATCAGCGGCAGGTTTATTTCGCGCCGATGCCGCCGGACTTCGCCGGCTTTCTCACCGCGCGCGGGGTTACCCTCGAGCAATCGCGTATCGACACGATGGTGAAAGAACATCTGTCAGGCCGTTGACAGCTTTTACAACTATGATTACGGTTAATTGTAGCTTCCGCACTTTGGGACGCTGGGGTTAAGTTCTAACGGCCTCGGCCAATCTGTCGGCCAACCCCTCTACACCCGAGACACGGCGTAATTCCTATCCGTACCCCGATCGCCAGAGCTTAGGTGGGTCTAATCCTCAGGATTGCCCTGACTCGGGCGGGATTTCACGTACGATTTCAAATGCCGTCATTGGAACGACTGTTCAGGACGGAGTTCAGGTTAAATGGAGAATCAAGAAGAAGGCAGAGTTGGCAGGATGCGGGGGAGGCATATGGCTAAAGGCAGAGGTGCGGCGAGACACCACGACCTGCGCGATGATTCGGTCCAGTCCGAGCCGCGCCAGATCGTAGATCGTCCGCAACAGCTACAACCACCGTCGGAACCGGTCGAGGTGATTTCGCCCGAGGGAGTGCTGAATCTCAAAGCGCTCAAGCGGGCCCGAGTCACCGACCTGGCGCAGATCGCGCGCGACTTCGAGGTCGAAGGCGCGGTCAACATGCGCAAGCAGGAGATGATCTTCGCGGTCCTCCAGGCCCAGGCGCATCGCAATGGCGCCATCCTCGGCGAGGGCGTGCTGGAAATCCTGCCCGACGGCTTCGGCTTCCTGCGCTCGCCCGATTACAACTACCTGCCCGGCCCCGACGACATCTATATATCGCCGAGCCAGATTCGGAAGTTCAATCTTCGCACCGGCGACACCGTCTCCGGCCTGATTCGGCCGCCGAAAGAGGGCGAGCGCTACTTCGCGCTGCTCAAGGTCGAATCGATCAACTACGAGGATCCGGAAAAAGCGCGCGACAAGATCCTGTTCGACAACCTGACGCCGCTTTACCCGACCGAACGCATCAAGCTCGAATACAATCACGAGGACCTCACGACCCGCGTCATCGACCTGATCGCGCCAATCGGAAAAGGTCAGCGCGGACTCATTGTGGCGGCGCCGTTCACCGGCAAAACCATGATGATGCAGGCGATTGCCAAAGCGATCGCGCACAATCATCCCGAGATCGTGCTGATCGTGTTGCTCGTCGATGAACGTCCCGAGGAAGTCACCGACATGCTCCGCTCGGTGCAGGGCGAGGTGGTCAGTTCCACCTTCGATGAGCCTCCGACCCGTCACGTGCAGGTGGCAGAAATGGTCATCGAGAAGGCGCGCCGGCTGGTTGAGCATGGCCGCGACGTCGTCATCCTGCTCGATTCCATCACCCGGCTCGCGCGCGCCTACAACACCGTGGTGCCGCCGTCGGGCAAGATTCTCTCGGGTGGCGTCGATTCCAATGCGTTGCATAAGCCGAAGAAGTTTTTCGGCGCCGCGCGCAATACTGAAGATGGCGGCAGCTTGACGATTATTGCGACCGCGTTGGTGGACACTGGCTAGCAGGATGGACGAGGTCATCTTCGAGGAGTTCAAGGGCACCGGCAATCAGCAGATTGGGCTGGACCGCCGGCTGATCGAGAAGCGCATCTTCCCGACCATTGATATCCAGCGCTCCTCGACGCGTAAGGAAGAATTGCTGCTGCAGCGTGCGACGCTGAATCGGGTGTTCATCCTGCGGCGGTTGCTGTCGCAGTTGAATTCGGTCGAGGCGATGGAATTCCTCATCGACAAGATGGAGAAGACCAAGACCAACGACGAATTCCTCGATTCAATGAATGCCTAAATAAGGGTGTCCACCTTCCTTGGTCCGTCTCCTGAAGGGAGAGGTTGCGTACCGCGCCGGGAGAGGTTGCGAGGGTGGGCAATGTGGAATAAATTGGCGTTTGGAACGAGGCGAATAGCTTGCTAAGTTGGTGGGCTACGCTCGCGAAAATTGAGGACTAAACAGACGTTATGACCGAAATTTCTATGAAGCAGCTGCTCGAGGCCGGGGTCCACTTCGGCCATCAGACCAGCCGCTGGAACCCGAAGATGAAACCGTACATTTTCGGGGCCCGCAACGGCATCTACATCATCGACCTGCAACAGACCGTGAAAATGTTCCGCGCCTGTTACGACTTCGCGCGCGATATTTCCGCGCAGGGCGGCTCCATCCTGTTCGTCGGCACCAAGAAGCAGGCCCAGGATATCGTCAAGGAGGAAGCCGAGCGATGCGGCATGTTCTTCGTGAACAATCGCTGGCTCGGTGGGATGCTGACCAACTTCCAGACCATCCGCGCGTCGATCGAGCGCCTGAAGAAGCTCGAAGAGATCATGGCCGACCCCGAGATGGTGAACGCGCTCACCAAAAAAGAAATGAGCGACAACGCCCGCGAGCATGAGAAGCTGATGCTGGTGCTGGGCGGCATCAAGAACATGCGCAAGCTGCCCGATGCGCTATGGGTCATCGATACCAAGAAGGAATATATCGCGGTATCGGAGGCGCAGCGCCTCGGCATTCCGGTGATCGCGGTGGTCGATACCAATTGCGACCCGGATCTGATCGCCTATCGCATCCCCGGCAATGACGACGCGATTCGCGCGATCAAGTTGTTCACCGCGGCGATTGCCGACGCGGCCATCGAAGGGAAGCATCTGGCGGAAGAGCGTCAGAAGGGCATCGATGATTCGGGGCCGAGTTCGAATGGCGATGGCGGCGGATCGGCTGAAACGGCGCCCGCAGTATAGTAGTAAGTGAGCGACCCGAGGCCCGTCCCCATCGCTTCGAATGGGAAACGCGGACTCGGGTTCGTGTATCTGTAAATAACGTTTTTCAAATTTGACATAGAGCAGGACCGATGGAAGTCAACGCCAATATCGTAAGAGAGCTGCGGGAGAAGACCGGCGCGGGTGTAATGGATTGCAAAAAGGCGCTGGCCGAGAGCAAGGGTGACCTCGAAAAGGCCACCGTATGGCTGCGTGAGAAAGGCATCGCCTCGGCCGCCAAGCGCGCGGGCCGCGTCGCTTCGGAAGGCTCGGTCGGGACCTACATTCATGCGGGCGGCAAGCTCGGCGTGCTGGTCGAGGTCAACTGCGAGACTGACTTCTTCGCCAAGGGCGCGGATTTCCAGACCCTGGTGAAAGATATCGCGATGCAGATCGCCGCGACCAATCCGCGCGCGATCAAGCGTGAGGAGATCCCCAGCGATGTGCTGGAGCAGGAAAAGCAGATTTACGCCTCGCAGGCCGAGGGCAGCGGCAAGCCCGCCCAGGTCATCGCGAAGATCGTCGAAGGCAAGCTCGACAAATTTTATAAAGAGGCGTGCCTGATGGAGCAGAGCTGGGTGAAAGATCCCAACAAGACCATCACCGATCTGATTGGCGAATACACCGGCAAGTCAGGCGAGAAGATCGACATCCGGCGCTTCGTGCGCTTCCAGTTGGGCGAAGGCATCGCGGCGAAATCGGAAGACGGCGCGGCATCGTAGGATTCGCGAAAAGTGCTTCCTTTTTGTCATTCTGAAGCAAGCGCGGAGCGCGTCGCTCACCGCAGAATGACAAACAAAAAACGTTCCGCTTGCTACAAGGTGACCACGGGGACAGTTTGGGGCGGTCGGTCACTTAGCTACGGGGCGTAACGAAACTATCCTGGGTGGGATTGCAAACGATGGCGGAGGGTCAAAACCGTTTGAGTCCCTTACCTCGCTACAATCGCGTGTTGTTGAAGCTCTCGGGCGAGGCGCTGGCGCCCGCTGGCGGCACCGGCATCGATCTCGATGCGCTCGCTGAAATCGCCCTCGAAATCAAGGAAGTTTACGACCTCGGCATCCAGCTCGCGCTGGTCATCGGCGGCGGCAACATGATGCGCGGCAGCGAATACGAAGCCCGCGGCATGGATCGCTCGACCGCTGATCAGATGGGGATGCTCGCGACGGTCATCAATGCGCTAGCCCTGCAGCATGCGCTGGAGCGCAACAAGGTTCCGACCCGGGTGCTCTCTGCGATCGCGATGCAATCGGTCGCCGAGTCATACATTCGCCGGCGCGCGGTGCGTCATCTGGAGAAGGGCCGCGTCATTCTGTTCGCGGCCGGCACCGGCAATCCCTACTTCACCACCGACAGCGCCGCGAGTCTGCGCGCGCTCGAAATCGGCGCCGACGTTATCCTTAAAGCGAGTCATACGGTAGATGGGGTTTACGATCGCGATCCGCTGAAGGAGGCGGGGGCGGTGCGTTTCGACCGGCTGACCTATATAGATGTGCTCAATCGCGGCCTCAAGGTGATGGACTCGACCGCTATCTCGATGTGTATGGACAATCGATTGCCGATTATCGTTTTCAATCTGCGCAAACCGGGTAATATAAGGCGAGCCGTGATGGGGGAGACGATCGGCACGTGGGTAGGCAGCGAGGCATAACATGCAGGACGAGGTAATCGATTTAGCGCGCGCGGAGATGGAAAAGACCGTCGAGGCATTCCGTCACGAACTGACCAAGGTTCGCACCGGCCGCGCCTCGACGGGTCTGGTCGAGGGTCTGCAGGTTAATTACTACGGAGCCAAGACCCCGATTCGCCAGGTGGCATCGCTGGCCGCGCCCGAGCCGCGGCTCATTGTCATCACGCCCTATGACAAGACCGCGCTGCATGAAATCGAAAAAGCGATCCAGAGTTCCGACCTCGGACTGACGCCGCAAAATGACGGCAAGATCATTCGCATCCCGATTCCCGAGTTGACCCAGGAGCGGCGCAAGGAACTCGCCAAGCACGTCAAGAAAATGGCCGAAGACCATCGCGTCGGCGTGCGCAACCATCGCCGCGACGCCAACGACATGCTCAAGGACCTGCACAAGGACAAGAAAATTTCCGAAGATGACCTGCACGCCGCCGAGGCCAAGGTGCAGCAGTTTACCACCGAATTCATCGAGAAGATCGACAAGGTCCTGACGACGAAGGAAGCGGAGATAATGGAGGTCTGACGAGGGGATCGAGTCAGGTCACATCTGGAAGTGGCGATTTCACTACCAACCGACGAATTTCCAAATCTATCTCTCGATCGCGAAGTGCTCCCGCGCCACGTCGCTATCGTGATGGACGGCAATGGACGATGGGCGCAGCGGCGCGGCCTCAGCCGCAACGAAGGCCATCGCCGCGGCAAGGACTCCGTGCGCGCGGTGGTGGAAACCGCGCGCGAACTCGGCATCCCGTATCTGAGCCTGTTCGCCTTCTCGCACGAGAACTGGGGACGGCCTTCCACCGAAGTAAATTTTCTGATGCGCCTGTTTCATCGCTACCTCATCACCGAGGGCAAGCGGCTGATGAAACGCGGCATCAAGGTGCTCGCGCTGGGCCAAAGCGATCGGCTCTCGCCGCCGCTGCGTCACGCGCTGGAGCAGACAGTCGAGATGACCGCGAAGAACGACGGCATGACACTCGGCCTCGCGCTGCCCTACAGCGGGCGGCAGGATATCACCTCTGCCGTGCGCAAGATCGCCGAGGCGGTCGCGGCCGGCACGCTGAAGCCCGCGGACATCGACGAGGCGACCATCTCGCGCTCGCTGGCGACCGGCACGATGCCTGATCCGGACCTCTTCATCCGCACCTCGGGCGAGCAGCGGGTGTCGAACTTCTTCCTGTTCCAGCTCGCCTACACCGAGCTCTATTTCACTGAGACGTTATGGCCTGATTTCCGCGAGCGCGAATTTTTGACCGCGCTGTCGGCGTATCAGGCGCGCGAGCGCAGGTTCGGCGGAGTTCCCGCCGACGGCGACGACCGACTGCGTGCTCAGAACTAGGCTTCTGACCGCGGCGGTCGCGCTCCCTACTCTCCTCGTGGCGATCTTCCTTCTTTCCGATTGGGCCTTCACGCTAATGGTCGGCGCGTTTGGCATGTGGGGCCTCTATGAGGTCCGCGAAATGATGCGCGATGGGGCTAGCGGACAGGAATCCGATTGGAGCTTATTCGCGTTCGCAGCGCTGCTCCTGCTTGGATATCTGGTGGATCACAATCGCGGATGGATCCTTCCGGCCATCGTCATTGTCTTGATGACCATTCTGGTAGGGCGAGTTGCGGCTCTCGGCCCGGAAAGTATTTCCAAAGATCTTAAACTAGCGCTTCTAGGCTACGGTTCAGTTTTCGTACTGTTCCCGTTTTTTGCGGCAGTGCGAAACGGACCCAACGGCATCGAGTTGCTGGTGCTGATGCTGCTGCTCGTGATCCTCGCCGATACCGGCGCCTACTTCGTCGGACGCGCGATCGGACGGCATAAGCTCGCCTTCAAGGTGAGCCCCGGCAAGACCATCGAGGGCGCGATCGGCGGTATCATCGCATCGATCGCGGGCGGCCTCATCCTGCGGCCATGGCTGGTGGCTAGTTGGAGCATCGGAACGATGATCGTCTTCGCCGCGATGGTGGCGATCCTCGCCATCATCGGAGACCTTGCTAACTCGGCGTTCAAACGTGTTGCGGGAGTCAAGGATTCAGGGTGGATTTTCCCCGGGCATGGCGGATTGCTCGATCGAACTTGTTCACTGGTCTTTGCGGCGGTTTTAACTTACTATTACTCTCGGTGATGCGACGGCGCGTGCGGTCGCATTGTTTTGTCTCGGGGGGCGTCCTGTCAGGGACATTTCGGAGGAGCGCGTTTTGCTGA
The DNA here is from genome assembly GCA_963761255.1 of uncultured delta proteobacterium. Taxonomy (GTDB): domain Bacteria; phylum Desulfobacterota; class Binatia; order Binatales; family Binataceae; genus DATGKG01. The sequence continues at coordinate 357,262 of CAVXGH010000001.1, read as the reverse complement.
CTTCAATTGCCGCCGCCGCAATCATTCTCGCAGTTCTAATCATCGTACATGAGGCCGGACACTTCGCGATGGCGAAGCGACTCGGAGTCCGCGTCATCAGATTCTCGATCGGTTACCCGCCCCGGGTTTGGGGCGTACGCCGTGGCGAGACTGACTATTCGATCGGGCTGACGCCATTTGGCGGCTATGTCCGCATGCTCGGCGAGGAAGTCGGCGAAGAGCCGCGCTCCGACGAGCTGCAGAATTATGTTCATGAGCTCGCGCTCGATGTCCTCGAGGCGGCGGAGAATTATCGCTGGAGCCTGCCCTCGAAGGATCCCGACGAAAAGATCCTCGCGCTCGCCAAACGCCTCGGCTCTCGCGACCCTCGCAAACCTGCGCAGCTAGTGGCCGAAGTACGAGGCTCGACCGCGGTCCAGGCGCTGGTTGCGGCGCCGTTGCCGGAGATCGTCGAATCCCCCGATGCTTCCGAAGTTATCGGACGCGCGCTGAAGCCCGAAGAAGCCATCGTGATGCACGAGATCGATGGGCGTGATTCGGTGGCCGACGCACAAACTTACCTCGGCGAGCACCCGACGCCGGCGCTGCTCCAATCTTTCACGAAACGCTCGTTCCCGACCCAGCGCCTGTGGAAGCGCTTCGCGATTGTTCTCGCGGGGCCGCTCTCGAACATCATTTTCGCGCCCATCCTGATGACGATTGTCTTCTTGTGGGGCGTGCCGATGCTCCTTCCCGTCGTCGGTCAGGCCAAAGAAGGACTGCCGGCGCATGCGGCAGGATTGCTCCCGGGCGATCGTATCGTTTCGGTCAATGGAAACCCGATTCATTTCTGGAATGATTTTTCCGCCGAGGTCAAAGGCGGAACCGGCACTCCACTCAAGTTGGGTATCGAGCGCGGCACCGGCTCATCGATGGTGCGCGAAGACCTCACCATCACGCCCAAACGCGAAGATGAGCCAACCGTGTACGGCACCAAGGTGCCTACCTGGATCATTGGTGTGATGCCGCGTGGCGATGAAGAGACCGAGCGCTACGGCCCCATCGACGCGGTCGAGAAAGGCGTTGCCCAAACGGTAGATATGGCGGGAACCCTCGTCATCGGCATCTGGCAGATCATCAACGGCTCGACACCGGTGCGCCAGGCGCTGGGCGGCCCCATCATGATCGCGCAAATGGCCGGCAAGGAGGCGCATGAGGGCCTCTCCGCCGTTCTGATGTTCATGGTCATGCTCAGCCTCGAACTCGGCATCCTGAACCTGTTGCCGGTGCCGCTGCTCGATGGCGGGCATCTGCTGTTTTTCGCATTCGAGGGACTGCGCGGCAAGCCGCTGCAGCTGCGGACGCGCGAGATGGCGCTTCAGGTGGGATTGCTGCTGCTCGTGGCGCTGATGGCGTTCGTCATTTTCAATGACATCTCGCATCTTATTCAAAGCTGAGAAACTTCTCGCATTAGGCGCCGGCGTGGGACCGGTGCTGGGGCTGGATACGGCGAGCGCGACCGCATCGCTCGCGGTGATCTCGCATGGGAAAGTGCTCGCCCAACTCACGCGCTCGGCAGCATCGCACGGGGCGGAGCTTCCCGCTGCCGTCGCCGAAGTGCTCGAACAGGCAAACCTCACCCTGAAAGATTTGGAGGGCATCGCGGTCGGTACCGGACCCGGCTCCTTCACCGGCTTGCGCGTCGGGATCGCCTACGCGAAGGGGCTGGTCCTTTCGTTAAGGTGCGCCTTGGTAGGTATTCCGACGTTTGATTGTGTAGCTCTCGCGGCGTTCGAGCAGGCCGCACCGCCTGAGGGCATCGACATTTGCCCCATCCTCGATGCGCGCAAGGGAGAGGTCTATACAAATCTTTATCGCGCGAGGGCGGATCGGCTGGACAAAATTTCGCAACCCTTGGTAATAAAGTTACAGAACCTTTACCCAGAGCTTTCGGATGGAGTTATACTGGTCGGAGATTCGAAAGCGAAGGTAGCATCGTTGTTACTCAACGAGCGAGGAATACGGTCCACTGTTTTGGAAGGGGTGGAGCTTAACTCGCGCGGCCGATACGTCGCGGCGTTGGCGGTGGAGAGGATATCGCGCGGCGAGATCGATACGCCTGCGACCCTCGAGCCACTTTATGTCCGCAGCGCTGAAGCCACGTTCAAACCCGTGGCGGCACCTCCAGTTGCCGCCGCCAAGGAGAGGCCATGGAGCGACGAGACGAAGAGATCATTCAGCAACTGATGTCTCATGACGACGAGATGCGGGCCCTGTATGCCGAACACCAGGAGCTCAAGCATCAACTGGAAGGCTTCCGCGATAAAATCCACCTAAGCACCGAAGAGGAACTCGAAAAAAAGCGTATCCAAAAACTCAAGCTGGCCTCGAAAGATAAATTGATGGCGATGCTCGAACGCCATCAGCATCAGCACGAGGCACACTGAGCCGCGGATCCGGCCATGAGAGCTAGAACACTACCGAATGCCAAGCCACACAATATCTGTACTGGTCGAAAACGAATTCGGCGTGCTGGCCCGCGTGGCCGGTCTTTTTTCGGGCCGCGGATTTAACATCCAGTCGCTCACCGTCAACGAGGATCCGCTGGATCCGACGGTCTCGCGCATCGTGCTCGTCTCTTCCGGAGACGACACGATCCTCGAACAAATCAATAAGCAGCTGAACCGCCTGGTGTCCGTGATCAAGGTCACGGATTTCCAGGGCGTTGACATCGTCGATCGCGAAATGGTGATGGTCAAGATCGCGGTTGACGAGCGCACCCGCCCCGAACTCGATACGATCGTGACCGCCTTCCGCGCCCATGTGGTCGACATCGGACGCAACGCGGTCACCATCGAACTCACCGGCGACGAAGAAAAAATCAAGGCGTTCATCGCGCTGGTCCGCCCGCTCGGCATCAAGGAGATCGTGCGCTCCGGCAAAATCGCAATGGCGCGCGCGGTCCAACCCAGCGACAACCACAATCGGCGCCCGGCGCAAAAGGCAGGAGAATAACCGTGAAAGTCTATTACGATCGCGACGCTGACTTGAGCCTTCTTCGTCCCAAGAAGATCGCGATCATCGGCTATGGAAGCCAGGGACACGCGCATGCGCTCAACTTGCGCGACAGCGGCATGGATGTGCGCGTCGGTCTGCGCAAGGGCAGCGCGAGCATCGACAAGGCGCAGAAAAACGGCCTCAAGGTGCTCGACACGACCGAGGCGGCCACCGAAGCCGAGATCATCATGATGCTAGTGCCCGACGAGCAGGGCGGCGAAATTTACGAAAAGGAAATTGCACCCGCGCTCAAGCCCGGCAAGTACCTCGCCTTCGGCCACGGCTTCAACATCCATTTCGGATTCATCAAACCGCCCAAGGACGTCAATGTGTTCATGATCGCGCCCAAGGGACCCGGCCATCTGGTGCGCTCCGAATATACGAAGGGACGCGGCGTTCCCTGCCTTCTCGCGGTGCAGCAGGACCCCTCGGGCGACACCACCAAAATCGGCCTCGCGTACGGCGCGGCGATCGGCGGAGCGCGTGCGGCGATCATCGAAACCACCTTCAAGGAAGAAACCGAAACCGATCTCTTCGGCGAGCAGTCGGTGCTATGCGGCGGGTTGACCGAATTGATTCGCGCCGGTTTCGAGACGCTGGTCGAAGCGGGATACGCGCCCGAGATGGCGTATTTCGAGTGCGTGCACGAAGTGAAGCTGATCGTGGATCTGATTTACGAGGGCGGCATTTCCAACATGCGCTACTCGATCAGCAACACCGCCGAATACGGCGATATGACGCGCGGCAAGAAAGTCGTCAGCGAAGATGCGCGCAAGGCCATGAAGCAGATCCTCGCGGATATCCAATCGGGCAAATTCGCCAACGAATGGATCAATGAGTATCGCGCGGGGCTTCCGCACTTCCGCGAGATGCGCAAGGAAGGCGAGCATCACCCGGTCGAGGAAGTGGGAAAGAAGTTGCGCTCGTTCATGCCATGGCTGGCCAGCGACCGGTTGGTGGATAAGGCAAAGAATTGACTCCATAGCCGAAGGCGAGGAGTCATCCTTAGTCTTCGAAGGAGCTCGAATACAAAGGGCGCGGCATCATCAACGTCGCGCCCTTTCTTTGATCGCTCGCGAAGCGCGCGCTGAATAAGGTCCACTCCAGCCCGCTCGCAAAGCCTCGCGGCAAGCTCGTCCACCGGGCGAGGCATTAGGAGCGAAATTTGAAATTGATCGAATGCGCGGCGGTCGTCGTCTAATTCACTGAAAAGGAGTTAGAATGATGGATAGATGCCAAGGGAAATTGGACAATGGGAAGTCTTGTAATGAAGAACTAATCGGCAAGGATGAGCCTCCAATCCATCATGCCGAAGGCGGCGAAGAGAACGGGCCGTTCACGCATCATAGTTGCAAACTCGGCCACGCGTGGCATCGGCACATGGGCAATGGATTGATCACTCCTTGCGACTGCACTGGTCACGCTCGGGGCGGCGTCTGATTTTTTTGGCGCGACTATTTGCCTTTCCACGGCGCCGGATGTGCGCCGGTTTCAAGGAAGTGCACATAGTCGCGCAATACTTCCGCATGGTCGAAAGCTAACGGCGTCGGCGGCATGCGCGGATCGAATAGCGCACAATTTTTCGCGTCATCCGCCGCGACCGGCGTCTCTTTCGCGCGCCCAATGTAAACCGCGGTGATCGTCTGCCCGCGCGGATCGCGATCGGGCCGCGAATAAATTCCCAGCAGCGCACGAATCTCCACATCGACGGAGATTTCTTCCTTCGCCTCGCGGATGGCGGCGTGCTCGACGGTTTCGCCGAAATCGACGAAACCGCCGGGTATCGCCCATCCTTCCGGAAAATTCTTGCGCTCGATGAGTACGATTCGATCACCAATTTCGGTGATCATGTCGGCGGCAATAGGAGGACATACTGGACGCGGCATCCTCCAATTCTAGCATTTGCGCCGCGCACGCCCGAGATCACGGTTGACATCCGGGCCGCTGGTCAACAAAGTCGATGCGACTATGCAGGTCGCTCGCTTATACGATTTTGGTGATATCCGCGTCGAAGAAACCGCCCGCCCAGAGGTTGGCCCGGGCGACATCCTGGTGCGCGCCCGCGCCTGTGGAATCTGCTCCGGCGACATCATGCCGTGGTACATCCGGCGCAAGGCGGGCGCAGTGCTCGGCCATGAACCGGTCGGCATCGTGGAGGAAACGGGTTCTGCGGTGCATGACTTCAAGCCCGGCGATCGCGTCTTCGCGCATCATCATGCGCCATGTTTTTCGTGCGCGGCGTGCCGGCGCGGCGAGTATGTGCAATGCGCGACCTGGCGCTCCACCAAAATCGATCCGGGCGGGATGGCGGAATATTTTCTCGTCAGCGCCACCAATCAGCGCGATACGCTCCATCTGCCCGCGGCGCTCAGTGATGCCGACGGTGTGCTGGTCGAGCCCGCCGCATGCGTGGTGAAATCGCTCAAGCGCGCGGCGCTTAAGCCGGGCGAATCAATCCTCATCATCGGGCTCGGCATCATGGGCATGATGCACGTGAAGATGGCGCGTCATCTCGGCGCGGGAACCATCATTGGCGCGGATCTCTTCGCGCAGCGCGCAAGTCGCGCGCTGGAGCTCGGCGCCGATCGCGCGATTATTGTCGCGGGCGACAATCTCGTCGAACAAGTCCGCGAGGTGACTAACGGTGCGATGGCCGATGTGGTCATCGTCGGTCCGGGGAGCAGCAAAGCGATAGCAACCGGCATCGCAGCCGCGGGAAAAGGCGCGACGGTCGTGCAGTTCACCGCGACGCCTCCCGACGATGAGCTGATCGTTCATCCGCACGATTTGTATTTCAATGAGACGAAGCTGGTGCCGAGTTACTCCTGCGGCCCCGATGATACGCGGATCGCGTTGGACCTCGTCGCGCGAGGCGTGATCAACGCGCGCGAGTTGGTGACGCATCATTTCCCGCTCGCGCAAATATCGGATGCATATGCGATGGCGCAGAAGCCCCAGTCGCTCAAGGTTGTCGTGACCTTTCGCGATTGATAGCGATCAGCGCAGCGCGCAACGACATTGCGACTGCCCCCCGCGAAACAAAAGGGGCGCTCGCTTTCGCGAACACCCCCCAAGTTTCAAACTAACTGGCAGTCGTTACGGAGTTGCAGGAGCCGGTGCAGCGCCGCCTTCGGCCGGAGCGGGAGCCGCGGCTCCGCCTTCGCCGCCTTCAGCCGCCGCTTTCTTGTGATGGCGATGATGCATGCCACCGCCGTGCTTGGCGCCGGCCATGGTCTTGGCCGCAATCGCTTCTGCGCGATCAGCCGCAGCCTTCGCATCGCTGGCAGCCTGCTCGACGCGGCTGGCAGCAGCCTGAGCCTGGGCAGCCGACTGCTGCGACTTGGTAGCGGCAGCCTCGGCGCGTGATGCAGCCTGGTCCGCGCGATTCGCCGCATTCACGGCGCGCTGCGCGGGATCGGGCTGACCTGACGAGCATCCTGCCGCAAAGGAAAGGGCCAACGCAGCCCCGGCAGCCAGCCCGACAAGTTTTGAAGATTTCTTTATTAACCCTTCCATTCTGTCCTCCTAAATAAAACTCGCGCGGTAGCCCAGTGTCATAAGCAACCGCGCACGAACCCTATTTTTGTCTCATAACCATGTCGAGCATGCAAGCTTTTCAGATACGAAACTCTACTTCGAAGAAACTTTCAGCATTAGCGGATTGCATCTTCGAAGTTATCGCTCCAAGTAGTTATCCAAGTGATTTCTAGTTTACTGATGACCAACTAAACCTGCTCTGCCGACCTTTTCTTCAATGATCCGGGTTAGAAATCACCACCCATGTCATCCATTCCGCCCATTCCGCCCATTCCTCCCATGCCTCCCATTCCACCCATACCGCCCATTCCACCCATGCCTCCCATACCGCCCATGCCTCCCATTCCACCCATTCCTGGAGGCATCCCCATCGGCGCAGCCTTGCGAGGCTTCTCGGCGATGGCGGCTTCGGTCGTCAGCAGCAACGAGGCCGCGCTGACGGCGTTTTCCAGCGCAGAGCGAACCACCTTGGCCGGATCGATGACGCCAGTCTCGTTCAGCTTCTCGAAGGTATCGGTGCGGGCGTTGAAACCGTAGTCGTCTTTCCCTTCGCGCACCGCGTTGAAAATGACTTCGGGTTCGCTGCCGGCGTTTTTCGCAATCTGACGCAGCGGCTCGCCCATCGCGCGTGCGACAATCTCCGCGCCGGCTTTGCGCTCGTCGCGAAGTTTCAACTCGAGCACGGCTTTCATCGCGCGAACCAATGCGACCCCGCCGCCGGGCACCACGCCCTCCTCCACCGCGGCGCGCAACGCATGAACTGAATCGTCAACGCGCGCCTTCTTTTCTTTCATCTCAACTTCGGTTGCGGCGCCCACCTTGAGGACGGCAACACCGCCGGTCAGCTTCGCGAGGCGCTCCTGAAGTTTTTCCTTATCGTAATCGGAGGTGGTGTCCGCGATCTGACGGCGAATCTGCTCGATGCGCCCACTGATATCCGACTTCTTGCCGGAGCCGCCGATGATGGTGGTGTTGTCCTTGTCGATGACCACCTTGCGCGCCTTGCCGAGCTGGGTCACCTTCACGCTCTCCAGCTTGAGGCCCAACTCCTCGGCGATAACTTCACCGCCGGTGAGGATGGCGAGATCCTCGAGCATCTCTTTGCGACGGTCACCGAAACCCGGGGCTTTGACTGCCGCAACCTTGAGCGCGCCGCGCAGCTTATTGACGACCAATGCCGCGAGCGCCTCACCATCGACGTCTTCCGCGATGATGAGCAACTGACGGCCGGTCTGGACGATTTGTTCGAGCAACGGAATCATGTCGCGCAGGTTGGAAATTTTCTTTTCGTGCAGCAGGATCACCGGCTCATCGAGCTCGACGGTGAGGCGATCCGGATTGGTGACAAAATACGGTGATAGATAGCCGCGATCGAAAACCATCCCCTCAACGAGATCGAGCGTGGTCTCGAGGGTGCGCCCTTCTTCCACCGTAATGACGCCTTCCTTGCCAACCTTCTGCATCGCATCGGCGATGAGCTTGCCGATGGTGGAATCGCCATTGGCCGCGATGGTCGCAACTTGCTCCATCCGTTCGCGATCCTTGATGGGTTTGGACATTTCCTTGATGGCGTTGCGCGCCGCCGCCAGTGCGAGGTCCATTCCGCGCTTGATTTCCATCGGCGCGAGGCCCGCCGCCAACAGCTTGATGCCCTCGGTCACCATTTCTTTCGCGAGGACGGTGGCGGTGGTGGTGCCGTCGCCGGCGACATCGCCGGTCTTCTGCGCGACCTCGCGGATGATCATAGCGCCCATGTTCTCGAAACGGTCTTCGAGCTCGATTTCCTTGACTACCGTGACGCCGTCCTTGGTCACCAGCGGTGCGCCAAAGGAGCGCTGGATCAGGACATTGCGGCCTTTGGGGCCGAGGGTGACTTGCGCGGCTTTGGCGACCAGGTTGGCGCCGCGAACGATGCCGACGCGGGCTTTCTCGTGAAGTTCAACCACTTTGGCTGACATTGATTTTCGTCTCCGTTAGATTCACCTCGGCCGACCGGAGCCCGCCTCGGCAATTTTGACTTGGGTTCGTTTACTTCTGTGAGATTCCAGGAATTATTGGCACTCGCGGCATTAGAGTGCCACAAGATAGCGGACAACTTAAGCATGCAGCATCAGTTTGCAAGGGCCGCGGACGATTGCCGTGACGGGCCTTTCAGCGGCGGCGGCCAAATGCCACTATGAGGTTCCTGCATCATCGTGTGCGCCGGAGGTCTGGATTTCGGGTGGATAGAAGCAAAAAATCTGAGCTGATGTGGTCGCGACTGGCGATATGTTCCGCGGTTGCCGGTGCGTTTATGTTGCCCGCGATCTCGTTTGCAGCGCCCGCGCAGTCAAACCCGTCCCATCGGCCAGCCCTAACGCGCCTGGCGCAGGATGACGACAGCATTCCCGATGAAGACGCGGTTCCCAGCGATCAGGTTGACAAATACATCGCGGTGTATTCGTCGATGCAGAAGAATCACGGTCTCACCGTGGAGCAGGCCGCCTCCAAGCAGGGCTTGACCCTGGATGAGTTCCGCACGCTGGAAGACAAAATCGAGCGCAATCCAATCGTTCACGAACGCGTGCTCGATGCGCTCAAGGCCTCGGCCACTGGCAGCAAGACGGCCGCCTCGGGTTCCGACAAACCCAAGTAAGTCCGCAGCCCAAATTAAAGCGGGAGGATTGCTCCTCCCGCCCACTTCAAACTCGCTACGAAAAGTTTACTTCGTGACCGAAGTCGAGAAGGCCGCCTCGAGACGCGATACTGCGTCATTGGCGCGCCGCACTGCGTCTTCAGCACCGGAAGCGGCTTCTTCGGCCTGCTTCGCAGCCGCATCAGACTGATTGGCCGACTGCTCTGCCGAGGTTGCCGAGGCTTCCGCCTTGGTCGCGTCCGCTTCGGCCTTGTCGCCCGCGGCGTTGATGGTCTTCATGTCGGGACCGCAGCCCGCGATCAGCGCCGCGAGTGTAAGTGCCCCAAGCAGACTTGCTAACGTCTTCATCCTAACTCACCTCCTGGTATTACCGGATGCAAAACCCAGTTCTTGTCGTGTAGTGATCGTCCGTGGATGCCGGCCAAATACAGCAAGGCCGCTGTTCCGTAAAACTCGCTCATAGTTACAAATCGATTTACGCTACGCAAGTCGCCTCAACTGCTTAGCTTGGCGCTCGTCTGGAGGATTTGCCAGCACCGCACTACAAGAAGCATCGTCGATAACGAATTGCGGAGTGCAAAAACAGACCCAACCGAAGCCTTAAACGGTCGCCGCGCCTTTGCGCGAGGTGATGCAGGTCCACAAAACCGTCGAAAGTTCCACCGGATCCACCGGCTTGATCGCGTGGCTATCGAAACCGGCGGTCAGAATCTGCACCTTATCCTCGACCCGGCCATACGCCGTCAACGCGACTAGCGGCGTTCTGCTTTCGGTTCCGGCACCACGTTCGCGGGTACGAAGCTCGCGCGCCAGCGCATAGCCATCCTCGACCGGCATTCCGATGTCCGAGACAATCACGTCGGGATGAGCGTTCTCGTAGATCGCCAATGCCGCGCGCACCGAGGTCGCCGTCGTCACATTCGCGCCCAGCGCCCCGAGCAAGCTCTTCAGCGCATCACAGGTGTCCGGATCGTCATCGACCACGAGGATCGCAACCCCGTCGAGGCGTGGAGCGCTGGCCCCATTGGCGTTTTGAGCCGTGGTCGGATGACGGCGCGACTCCCACGAGGGCGTGCTGGCCGGTAGCGGAAGCCTCACGGTAAAAGTGCTGCCCTTGCCGGCCCCCTCGCTATGGGCAACCACCGTACCGCCGTGGAGGCCTACCAACTCCTTGACAATCGAGAGGCCGAGGCCGACTCCGTGTCTGCTTTCAGTTGAATCGGCGCCCTGCCAGAAGCGCTCGAACACCGAGCCAAGCGATTCCGGTTCGATGCCTTGGCCATTATCGGCGACGACGATCTCGACATGCGAATTGATGCGTTCGAGGCGAACCTGGATCGTGCCGCCCTTCGGGGTGAATTTGACCGCGTTGGAAACCAGGTTCCAGACGATTTGCTGCAGGCGTCCGGGGTCGCCCGCGATCGAGTCGACGCGGGGATCGAGGATCTCCTGCAACGTGATGGATTTGGCCTCCGCCGCCGCGCGCATACTTTCCGCGCCCGCCTTCACTACTTCGGCGAGATCGACGGTCTGGACATCGAGGCGTAGCCGGCCGCTTTCGATGCGCGAAATATCGAGGAGATCTTCGATCAATTGACTCTGCACCCGGACCGCCCGCTCGATGGTGGCGATGCCGCGCCGGGTGTTGTCAGCCAAAGTTGCATCGCGCAGCAGCGCGGTGGACCACAGCAGGATCGAGTTCAGGGGATTGCGCAGTTCATGCGAAACGGTACCGAGGAAGTTGTCCTTGGCGCGATTGGCTTTCTCGGCTCGTTCGCTGGCCTTCTCGGCGTCGGCCTGGGCGCGCTCGGCGTCGTCCAGCGCGGCGTGAAACTGCTCGGTCGCCAGTTTGATCTGTCGCCATCCCCAATAGCTCAGGATAACCATCACGAGGATCGACAATGCGGGGACCAGAATAAACAGGACGAGATATTGCGATCTCTGATGCGCCGCACGGTTGACCCGCAATCTCTGCTCTGCGGCGATGAACTCATCGAGGGCGGAAACCACTGCTTGCGCGCGAGGCTGGATTCGCGCGAAGGAATCCGGTTTAGCTTGCCCGGAATCCTTTTGGGCGATCAGCCGTTCGATAGCTTCGACCCAGGCGTCGCGGGTTTCGCTAACCTTGAGCAGGATGTCCTCCTGCTCCTGGTTGTCGGAAACCGCCGACGCAAGGCCCCCCAAATCTTCGTTTAGCTTTTTCCGCGCCTCAGCAAGATCCGTCAGAAATTGCTGATCGGGCAGCATCATATAGCTGCGATATGCGATCTGGATGTCGCGGATTTGGAGCTCCGCGTCCTTCCCCCGCAGCATCACCTGGTCGCTATGTTCAATCCATCGGGTGAGCGCGGCCTGGTCCTGAACTCGCCAAAGAAAGACCGCTGCGAGCAGGCCGAGCGTCACGAAGAAGGGCGCCAGATAGCTGACGGTGAGGTTGCGTTTAAAGGCTCGATAGGGCACGCGTCAGATCCCCCAGGTACCGCTATCGCGAACAAAGCTCGCGCAATGGCCCGCGATCGGTGGCTGAAGTTCCAAAGGCAAGATTATTTTGCTGATTGCCAACGCATTGCACAAGCGCACGCGCGTCTGAGCTAGCCACGAGTTACGGCTGTCTCATAGCCGACAGTGCAAATCATTGCAAAAAATTCGTGTTTTCGTGAAGATCAATATTCGTTTTCCAATTATTTCTCTTGCGCGGGAGCCGTAAGTTTCACTGGAATTTATGGACCGTCCTACCAGCATTCCTCAAAGCCTCGAGGGTTCGCGCGAGATTCTCCGCGACAGCGATTTCGGCGGTCTGCTGGATCTCATCCTGGCCAAGGCGCCCATCGGATTCGCTTTCTTCGATGAAAATTTTCGCTACTGCCTGATCAATCAGAGACTCGCGGAGGTCAACGGAGTTTCCGGCGCCGAGCATATCGGCAAAACTCCCAACCAGTTGTTCCCGTCTATCGCCGCCCTATTCGAGCATCTCTTCCGCACCGCGATCGAAACCGGCGAGCCGATCATGAATTACGAAGTCGCCGCGGAGCTACCCGCGATGCCCGGCGTGATGCGACACTTTTCCGAAAGCTGGTATCCGGTCCATAGCCGCGAGGGGAAGATGCTCGGCGTCGCGACCTTCGTCGAAGAAATCACCGAACGCAAACTGCACGAAAAAAAGCTCCGCGAAAGCGAGGCGCGCTTCCGCACCATGGCCGAGGCCATGCCTCAGCTGGTTTTCACCACCGATGCGGAGGGCGCCAACGATTATGTAAATCAGCGCTGGACGGACTGGCTCGGCGTCGATCGCGGCGAGGCGCGAACATATGGATGGTCGAACTTCGTGCATCCCGCCGAAGCCTCCAACCTCAAGGAGAACTGGACTAAATCGGTCTGCGCCGGTGAAGCGTTTGAGATCGAGCATCGTTTTCGGCGTCCGGATGGCAGCTATTTCTGGGTGCTGGTGCGAGCGCTCCCGGTCAAAGACGAGGCAGGCAAAATCCTCAAATGGGTCGGCACCGCGACCGACATCACCGATGCGAAAGCGGCGCAAGACGTGCTGCGCAATGCGGATCGGCGCAAGGATGAATTCCTCGCCATCCTCGCGCATGAACTGCGAAATCCGCTCGCGCCCATCAGCAACGCCATCCAATTGCTGAACTTATATGGCGCAGCCGACGCTCGGGTGCGCAACGCGCATAAAATTATCGGCCGCCAGGTTGAGCATCTGATCCGGCTGGTCGATGATCTGCTCGACGTCTCGCGGGTGACGCAGGGAAAAGTTTCGCTGCGGACGGAACCCCTCGAGCTTTCGGCGCTGATCGCCGGGGCGGTGGAAACTACGCGGCCGCTGATCGAAGAGCGCGGTCATCATTTGGAGGTTTCGCTGCCGGATGATGAAATCAGGCTGATGGCCGATCCGGTGCGGCTGCGGCAGGTGATCGCGAACCTTCTTAATAATGCCGCCAAGTACAGTCGCGACCAGGGTCGAATCTCTGTCACCAGCGAGCGCTGGGGCAACGAACTGAAGATTCGAGTGCGCGACAATGGCGCCGGTATTGCGCGCGAGCTGTTGCCTCACATCTTTGAATTGTTCACTCAAGGTGAGCAGACGAGCTTGCGCTCGAACGGAGGTCTTGGTATCGGTCTCGCGGTCGCCAAAAGCATTGTACAATTACATGGGGGCCAGATTGCAGCCTTCAGCGACGGCATCGGCCAGGGCAGCGAATTCGTAGTTACCCTCCCGCTTCCGGGCGCGGAGCTGCAGGAGGTTGACGTGACACAAGCGAAAACCGGGACTGGCGCGCCCGGGCAAGGCCTGCGAATTCTGGTAGTGGATGACAATCCGGATGCGGCCGAATCGATCGCGATGCTGCTGGAGCTCGACGGACACCAGGTCGAGGTCGCATACGGCGCGCTGGAGGCGCTGGAAAAGGCGCGCCGGCGCCAGCCCGAGGCGATGCTGCTCGACCTCGGACTGCCGCAGATCGATGGCTACGAACTCGCACGGCGACTGCGCGCTGACCCTGTCACTCGCGAGGCGGTGCTGATCGCATTAAGTGGATACGGGCAGCCGGAGCATCTGGTACGCTCTCGCGAGGCCGGCTTCGATCATCATCTGGTAAAGCCTGCGGAGCCCCAGGCCTTAAGCGATTTGCTGAATTCCCTTCGTCATAAGTAGTAGGGAATTCGTACCATCGGCCCTCGATTGTACGCGTGGTCAGCCACTATCGGACGTGAAACGCGAAAACAAACCCACCTGGTCCGAGGTGCCTCGAGGCGCGAAAGAGGCGCTGGAGCGCATCGTGAAGGGCTCCATCAACTACGCGTCGATAGCGTGGGGCGGTTACGGACCCTCGGCCACCTTCATTCTGCATAGGGGGGATGGGCGGAAATTCTTCTGCAAAGGAACCCATCCCGGATTCAACGGAAATCGGCACCTCCGCGTTCCATACCGAGCTTGCGTACTATCGATCGATCCCGGAACTCGCCGAATTCGGCCCCGCCTTTCATGGCGAAGCGCATCATGAAGACTGGCACCTGCTCGTGCTCGACTACGTCGAGCGCGCTTTCGAGGTCCCGCCGTGGACGCCGGAGGCTTTCCGTAGCGCCATCGCGATGCTGGCGCGATTTCATCGCCGCACACCGTCCAACGCTCGCGAGGTGCTTCCGATTGCCGAGGAACAGACTGGGTTCATGGGGCTTTACCGCGCCGAGACTGGCTGGAAATCGCTCGCTGATCCGCGGCAACGCGAAAGCTTCCTCGGGCTCTTCAGCCAACCCATCGAAGCCGCAAGATGGCTGGACAACTACATCGATGAATTCGTAGCCCTGGAAGCAGCGGCCTCGAACCTTGGCGGGCCGCGCTCGTGGGTTCATCATGATGTCCGTTCCGACAATCTTCTTTATCGCGCCGCTGACGCTCCGATGTTGATCGACTTTCCATTTCTCGCGTACGGCCCGACGCTGATGGACGTGGTGTTCTTTCTTCCCAGCGTAACCGGCGAGGGCGGCCCACTTCCTGGGGAAGGCCTCCGCCGCTATGAGCAAATGAGCGGCACTCGATTCGATCACCGAGATTTGGCTATCACCGTGGCGACGGTGGCGGGGTTTTTCGCCGCGCGCGCCGGGCAGCCGGACCTTTCGGGACTCCCGCGCCTGCGCTGGGTGCAAAAGCTGCAACTGTTCCCGAGCCTCAAGTGGCTGAGCGAAGTGCTGGCGATCACTCCTCCTCCGGCAGCCAAGCCATTTTGACCGGCTTGGACACGCTCCCCGCCGAAGCTGTTATGATGTTGTTGAGAGGGATGGCGCCGGCGGCGTTGACATGAAAAACTTTGTCCGGTTATGGTCGGTAAGATTAGCTCGCATTGTGTTCGGGTCTTCTGTTCATGTCGGTAGACCGGGGCCTACGACAAATCTTGCTTTAGCTTCGAATCTTTCTGAGGTCGGGAAACTTTAGATGGCGACAGTCATTACCAGCGATTGCATCAACTGCGGGGCCTGCGAACCCGAATGTCCGAATACCGCGATCTACGGCGGCGGCGTGTCATGGGAGCTCAACGGGCAAGTCAGTCCCGCCATCGCGCAGGATATTTATTACATCGTTCCGTCCAAATGCACTGAGTGCGTAGGCTTTCACGATCATGAGGCATGCGCCGCAGTATGCCCGGTCGACTGCTGCGTACCGGACCCCAATATTCCGGAAACCCCGGACGTGCTGCTGCTACGCGCCCGCGCGCTGCATCCCGAGCTGACGATTCCCGACGACGCACCCTCGCGCTTCAACAAGGAAGGCGGCGCTGCCGCACCGGCAGCGACTCCCGCGGACGGCGCCGCGGCCGCAACCAATGGCGCCGCGCATGCTGCCCCAGCCGCTCCAGCACCCGCTGCGGCCAAAGCGCCCGCACCAGCCGCGGCTGCTGCGCCGTCCGCAGCACCTCGCGCGATGGTGGCCGCGCCGCCCGCCATGATGAATCTCCCCAAGGACATCGGCACGCTGCCCGGTCCGATCGGCGAGAAGCATTTCCCGGGCGAGCTGGAAGAAGACTTCGCCACGGTTCTCGCCGCAGTCGATCTTTCGACGGTGAAAAAAGTTCCCCTTCCGGTAAAGTTTATGCTGAGGCTGCTGGAACCGGTCCTCGGCGCGATGCCTGACGCCAATAAGCGCAATCTCGAATACACGGTCGGCGATTCAGGCGCCTTTTCGCGCGAGCGCTCGAGCGCCCTCAACATGCTCATCAATGCGATCCTGTACCCTGCGATTCTCCTCGTATTCGCGGTGTTGGTGATGGGCGACGGGGTGTTCTCTTCCGGCACCTACGGATGGATCCTGCTCGGCATTTTGCTCGGGGTCGCGGAGGCGGTCTGGCGGATGCGCGAAGGCATTCTGCACGGGAAGCCGAGCAAGGAAATGACTTATCGAGCCGCGGCTTATGGACTCGCGATCGCACCCCTCGGATCGGCCCTCGCGGGCGGCAGCAAGCTTCGCAGCAGCGAGCGCAAAGTCGCCTTCGATGGCTTTATGTCCGACCTCTATGACGAAAAAACCGAGCGTGACCGCCGGTACGGGACGGTCTATACCGTCTCCGAGCATGCGAATGCGTACCTGGTGCGCCTCGAAATGCCACGCAAATTACCGCCCTCTTCGCTCAAGCGGTTGTGGAATCTTCCCGACGAGATGCCGGATTACGACTACAATATCGCACTTCTCGACGGCGTGTTGACCATCAGCGCCAGCGTGCGCGGCGAGGCGCTGCGCCGGCTTTGCCACGTATCGGCATCGTGCCCGGCGGATTTCACCACTCGGGTCGACTTCGGCAAGCCGGTCACCACCTTCAAGCATCGGCTGCAAAACAAACTGCTGGACATCATCGTGATGAAGGGCGACACCGGCGAGGTGCGCGCGGCAGCGTAAAGATCTTAAAAATGCTGCTTTCCTTCAACTTCTCTCTCTACTTGTGAGAGACAGGAAATGAGGGCAATCGCAAAAACAAACCCACTCGATTAATCGAAACGAACCCACTCGAAGCCTGGTTCAAGGAAAAACAAACCCACTCGGAGGAGAAAACAAAGCCACCCGGATCGACCAAACAAACCCACCATCGTGCTACGATTGTTGGCGATAGCTATGGAATTAAGGGACGCCATTGCTCGTGATTTACCCCGGATCATCGAGATTGAGCGGATGGCTTATACCTCGCCGTGGAGTCTCAAATCATTCGAGCGCGAGCTGACCTTGCCATTTTCACGGACCGTGGTGGCAAGTCTCGATGGTTCGGAACAAACCGCCGCGCACGAGGCGGCATCGCAGGGTTTGGTGGGATTTCTATGCCGATGGTTGGTTGCCGACGAATGTCACATTCTCAATATCGCGGTTGATCTGGAGTTCCGTTCGACGCGGTGTCGGTTTCTACCTGCTCGATTCCACTATCGCCGAAGCTATCGCAAAGCAAGCTATCTGCGTCACATTAGAGGTACGACGTGCTAACTTCGCAGCTCGCCAGCTATACCGCAAACTCAAATTTGAAGAACGACGTTTGAGAAAGCATTATTATGGGCCGGGCGAGGATGCCATCGTCATGGAATTGCAGTTGCCGACGGTTTCTGCGTGACCCTCGTCGCAACATCGACCTATTAGAAGCTAAAGCCACCCCATCTTAAGAAACTGCGAGGTGACAGTTTCCACAAACTGTGCCATAATCAAAATATAAAATCTCCAGTCACTCAGGCAGTGGTGAGCTCGGCGCTCTTTCCCGGCCATCAACTATCCTGAATTCCAAGACTGTTTGGTGGTGCCAAACTAAGATGAGTTTGCAGTTTAAGAAGGGCGAAAAGGTCGTCTACCCGGCCCACGGCGTGGCGGTTATCGACGACATCCAGGTGAAGGTGATCTCCGGTACCGAGCGCCGCTTCTACGTGCTCAAGATTCTCGGAACCGAAAAGATGACCATCATGATTCCCACCGAGAACGTCGACTCGGTCGGACTCCGCCGGGTCATCGGCAAGGACATGGTGGATAAGATCTACCGTATCCTGCGCCAGCGCAAGGTCGAGGTCGACACGCAGACGTGGAACCGTCGCTATCGCGAGTATACCGAGAAGATCAAGACCGGCTCGCCGCTCGAGATCGCCAAGGTGCTGCGCGATCTCCTCGTGCTTAAAGGCGACAAGGAGTTGTCATTCGGCGAGCGCAAGATGCTCGACACCGCGCGCAGCCTGCTGGTGAAAGAGCTGTCGATCGCCAAGGCTCATCCGGAAGAGAAAATCATGGAAGAGCTGAAAACGATCTTCGCGAATTAGGCGTATCTAAATTCTGATGCGAAAGCCGGGTGTTTCGACATCCGGCTTTTTCATTTCATGATCGATCGCTTCGAAAATTCGCGCTTCGATGCGGTTTCGCGTATATGAGCACAGTTGATGCAGGCCTCCGCAATCATAGTCGCGGCCGGTAGCGGTATCCGACTCGGTGTCGGCGAGCCCAAGGCTTTCGTAAAGCTCCACGGCCGCACGATGCTCCACTACTCCCTAGCGACGCTCACCAAAATTCCCGCCGTCACCGAGGTCGTCATCGCGATTCCTCCCGGCCTCGACAAGCGTACCCGCGACGAGGTGGCGCGCGCCGGCCTCGAGGTCCCCGTCAAAATCACCCCCGGCGGCGCCGAACGCCAGGATTCCGTGCGCCTCGCCCTTGCGCTCACCAGCGCCGAGGCCCAGGTCATCCTCATCCACGACGCCGCGCGTCCCTTTGCCGATTCTGCCCTCTTCCGCCGATGCCTCGAAGCAGCAGCCGCGCGCGGCGCCGCGATTGCCGCCATCCCGGTGGCCGACACGCTCAAGCGGGTGGCCGACGGCGCCATCGTCGCGACGGTGAAGCGCACCAGCCTCTACCAGGCGCAGACGCCGCAGGCGTTCCAGCGCCGCCTGCTGGTCGCTGCGCATGAGCGCGCGGCCCGCGAGCACATCATCGCGACCGACGACGCCGACTTGGTCGAGCAGATTGGCGGCACCGTCGAGATCGTCGAAGCCTCGGCTTTGAACATGAAGATTACGACGCGCTCCGATTTGATGATCGCCGAAGCGCTCGCCACGTCATCGAAAGGCAAGTAGACGCTGATTCAGATGTCCCCTCTCTCACAATGTGAGAGAGGGTGGATGGCGCAGTTGTCGCTCCTTGACTGCGCGACAACTGTGCCAGACGGGTGAGAGGCCGGCGGGCGTCCTCGCCATGCTAGGGACGAGTCGTATGCGACGAATCGATTCGCGGAGATGCTGCCGGCTTGCCGTGCTCACCCGCGCCAAAACCGCGCGATCCGCTCACGAAAGGACGATCGATCTGGAACGCTTTTTAGATCGCTGGGTTCGGCCGTCACTTCAGATCTTGTAGAGCCAACAGACGGAGCCTGCGCTTCAGTGACTGAAGAACCGATGAAACCCTCCCTGACGGAATACGGAGGATCGGTGGACGCCCACTTAGGAGCCCGAGCAGCAGCGCGCCTGACTTCTTCCCAAATCACACTCGCATCAAAATCGAATTCAGCTTTCTTGTCGCCGTTCATCTTTTTTCGCCTCCGGGAAACAACGTAGGCTGAGTTTTTTCTTGAAGCGATTGTGCGGCCAAGGATTCTCTGTCGATATAGTTGTGCGGCTGCATTGTCAATCGAAGACCGATGGGTTTCTTCTCAAGCTCACCCATCCGATTTTTTCTTCTGGTCTCACGCCCTTCTTTGGTTCGCATCGAGAAAAATGCATCATAACGTCGCGGGGCAATTCCCACGAACGGCTCAAATTTCACTCTCATATCCTTGGCATCGCCGTCGTTCTGTGGGGGCTCCAGGTTTTCTATCGATATAGAATCGCTATGGAAATCGGCCGCTAAACTCTTCGGATAGGGTTCAACGTAGACAACTCGTTGTATTCCCGCGTCAACAATATGTTTGGTGCATCCATGGCAGGGAAATGTTGTGCTGTATAGAACACCGCTCCTCGCAGAGTGGCCTACACGGGCGACTGCCATTAGTGCAGACATTTCCGCATGAACTGCTCTACCGAACTCCGTCAGGTTCATAATTCGCGCCCCGGAGGTTTTGAGCACTTCGCATGCGCTAGCGAGCTTCGACAAGCGTTCACTCTGATTCAAGTTGCCCCAATTCGGATCCAATTCTTGCAGAACCTCGACCATGAGTTTCCGTTGCATTTCGTCATTCGAGTCCTTTCCGAGTACATGGTCTCGACCGTCGACAACGTAAGGCGTAGTCGGATGAACCGGGTCGGTTTCCCAGTAAGATCCGCCTCCGGATTTTGGAACCTCGTTCGACCCGATTCCTAAGATGTCGCCGTCGGTGTTGACGATCGATGCCCCAACCTGACGAGCTAGCGAGGCGGATCGAAGTGCCGCAGCATGGGCCAGATACATGGCGTATTCATCTTTCGTTGGTGTGATAATTCGAGTGCCGAACAAGAGGTCGAGAAACCTGTTTAGCTGTTGCTTGGTCTTATCGGCTCCCGTTTCGGTTGCCGACACCGTGATGAATGCATCCGACAAATGAAACGTGTCACGAAATCTCTGGCCGAATTCGGGGCGTTCATATTCGTCGATTCTGATCAACTCTTCGATTTGTTCTTCACTCATCAGATAACGAGTTTTCAGTTCATGCTTGCGCTCCGCCACGGGACAAAAAAGCCCGACCAAATGAAATCCGTCTTCGTAAATTGATCTCAAGTGATATGCTTCTTCGGGATGCTTGAGCTGTCTTAGGATGAATGCTTTGCCTGGAAAGCTCGCAGGCGCCGACCCGGGCCTCATGGACGTTATGTGCGACGCCGCGAGCAGAGCCAAAGCCTCTGGACCGTATTTGTCTCGCAGTTCATCTCCTCGTTGAATGAGAGTCTTGAAGCGGTCATACGGTCGCGCGCCACTATCAGGAGGAGCCGTAGGAAGTCGGAAAACATTCATCAACTTGCTGAGGTGCAGGAGTTCGCTTTCGTAGTTTCGTCTCCCGAGATCTTCTTGAAGACTCTGGATGACGAAATCCAACGGGGTTCCGATAGCCGCCACAATGCCGAAGATCAATTCCGCGCGGGTTTCTGATTGCATCGTGTTAGTTTGCTAACACATTGACTCGGCTCTGAAAACACGCTCTGGTCTTAAGGCCGTTTTCCCAATGGCCCTAACGCCGGTCCGACCGCGAAGACATCACGGCGCTGTAGATTTGTGCCGCGGGCGTCGGTAAGACCTACCTCGTGGCGAAGCGGAATAGAGGGCGCTCAAACAACACAGGCGTAGCTCCGCTGCAAGCGCAGGCCCTAAGCCACCTCGCAAAAGGTGGCCGATGTACGTCGCCGGTTTAGCGACTATCGCGATTTCGCGCGATCACGATTCATGGTTGGCATCGCGCCGATGGAAGCGCGGTGCCGGCCGCTCCGCCGATAGCGCGAGCGCTCCCACTTTCGTGGGGTCGAAGGCGTGCGCGAGTTGTCACGATGCTGAATTCAAAAGCTGGATGGGATCGCATCATCAGCTCGCGATGCAGCCTGCCACCGAAGCGAGAGTGCTCGGCAACTTCAACGATGCGAGATTCACCGACAGTGGCGTCACCTCGATGTTCTTTCGGCGCGAGCAGAAGTTCATGGTACGGACCGACGGACCTGATCGTGCGCTGCATGACTACGAAATCGGGTTCACGTTCGGAGTCTATCCGCTTCAGCAGTACCTCATCGCGATGCCTGGGGGCAGGTTGCAGGCGCTCGGTATCGCGTGGGACTCACGCGCGCGCGAGGCCGGCGGTCAGCGCTGGTTCCATCTCTATCCCAACCAGAAGCTTGCGGCGCCGGAGCCGGCGCATTGGACTGGCATCGACCAGACCTGGAACTACATGTGCGCGGATTGTCATTCGACCAATGTCCGGAAGAACTACCATCAGCAGACGCATGGCTATGACACCAGCTATGCCGAAATCAACGTCGCCTGCGAAGCCTGCCATGGCCCGGGATCCAGCTCACCTCACATGGGCGCGAAGGCCGGATGAGCAAAAGAAGCTCGACGCCACCCAGGGTCTAACTATCGCGCTCGACGAACGGCGCGATGCCGCATGGGAGTTAGATCCCGTCTCGAACCAGCCGCATCGAAGTAAGCCGCGCGAAACCGAGCCGCGAAATCCAGATGTGCGCGCGATGCCATGCGCGGCGCGGTGCGATTCACGAGGATTACGTGCATGGCCAGCCAGTGCGAGGATGATTACCGCGTGGCGCTGCTCAATCCCGATTTGTATTTCCCCGATGGCCAGTTCAAGGGCGAGGTCTACGAATACGGCTCATTCATTCAGAGCAGGATGTTCCATGAGGGCGTGACTTGCAGCGATTGTCATGACCCGCATAGCTCCAAGCTGCGTGCCGATGGAAATGCGCTATGCCTCCAATGTCACCTTGCGCAGAAGTATGACTCGCCGCAATCACCATTTCCATAAGATAGGCACCACCGCGAGTCATTGCGTCGAATGCCACATGCCGACGCGCACCTATATGGTCATTGATGCGCGCCGCGACCATAGCATTCGCATCCCGCGACCTGATCTGTCGATGAAGCTGGGGACACCCAACGCATGTAACGAATGTCATACCGACAAGACCGCGCAGTGGGCATCCGATGCGCTAGTTCGCTGGTATGGGAAACCTCCAGTTGGGTTGCAGACCTTCGCGGATGCACTCAATAATGGCGAACGAGGTGCTCCAGGCGCGGCCAATGCGCTCGAGGCGCTAATCGAGCACCAGAAACAACCTGCCATCGCCCGTGCCACCGCGTTGAACCTACTGGCTTCCTGGGCTCCAGCGCCGGGCAGCAAAGCTGTATCGGTTAGCTCGATTGACAAGTCAGCCCTGGTCCGACGCGCATCCGTCAGTGCGCTGACGAACTCTGACTTGCAGTCTAATCTCGAGGTTCCGGGCACGTTGTTGAGCGATCCGGTGCGCGGAGTGCGCATCGAGGCGGCCGACGTTCTCGCGGGCAAGACATCCGGTCTAGATACCACTTTCTCCAATGCCCTGAATCACGCGACCGGCGAATATATCGCCGCGCAGAACCTGAATGCTGACCGTCCCGAGGCGCATCTGAATCTCGCCCTGCTGTTCGCGAAGGAACAGCATCTGGATCACGCCGAGGAGGAGCTGCGGACGGCGCTTTCGCTGGACCCGAGCTTCGCACCGGCAGCGGTCAATCTCGCGGACCTGTATCGCGAAACCGGACGCGAGGCTGACGGCGGGGCAGTCCTCAAAACTGCTTTGCAGCGCTCGCCTCACGACGCATCGTTGCTGCATGCGCTGGGGCTCTCGATGGTTCGGCAGAAACGCGACACGGAAGCGCTCGATCTTCTCGCCGCCGCCACGCACGCCGATCCCACCAACGCACGTTATGCATATGTTTACGCGATCGCGTTGCATGACAGCGGCAACAGCAAGGCGGCGATCAACACCCTTGAAGGCAGCCTTAAAACGCATCCATTCGATCGCAACAGCTTGGCTGCGCTGGCTAACTGGTGTGAGGAAACCGGCGATCATTCGAGAGCGGTTGGCTATGCGCAACGGGTCAATCAGTTAGACTCGCAATTAGACTCGAAGACTAACCACTAACGAATCGCGCAAGGCGGTCGGGCCGCTAATTCTCCCAGAATACTTTTCCGGCCAGTTTCGTCAAATTCACGGAAAACTGCCGCGAAGGTTTTGCCGCGCCGCATGGATTTCCAGCCTGAAGATTCAACTGAGCGGGATGCTCGAAAAACGAGCTTAAGTCGAATGACATACTCGCGCCTATCCAAATCCGACTCGTGCTGGCGGTGCGATGCGGTCGCGCTCAGCGAGGACGCGAAGTTTTGTACCAAATGTGGCGCGACTTTGACCCGGAGCGTCTACTATGAGGAGCCTCCACTGCCGCCGCCGGGTCCTGCGAAAGAATTCGCTTCGCAGCACTCGGTTTCGCGTCCCACCCGTCGCCTTACCGCGGTGTTCAGGCTCTATGGTGTCCGATGGATCGAGACCATCTCTTTGTTAGCGCGTCATTCCAGAGTCCTGATGGATAGCCCCGCGATGTTTTGGAAAATTCAATTCGCCAGGAGCACAACCATGGAAGACAGCAACGGTTCAGCGCCGCGATATCTCATTGTCAATCGCGCCGAAGTGATCTCCGAAGGGTGCAGCGCATGCGGACAGAGTTTCGCCGTCGATCCTCCGGGCGCGCGCGCTCTTGGCGTTCAGCTGGGGCCAGAGAACGGCACCTACATGTTTTGCGGAGGATGCGGCGACTCGATTATGGAGCATCTTCAGACCGATGCGGTGCGCCAGCGCTACACCTGGGACTGGACGGTGCCTTTGCGGGGACGGCCACTGCGGAACATCGAGAGTCATTAGAGCACGGACCGCAGTTCTGGACGTTCCGGCATTCCCGGCGCACAACTCCCCTCGCGACGTGAATTCACGTCGTACGGCAGGGTGGTTTTTTTAGGGAGTGCGACCTGAACTTCCCCCTCGAAGCTCAGGTCGTCCGGACTCGCAGGCAGGTCTATTCGACCGCTACTTCGTCCGGGAACAGGAAGGTCGTGGCGCCATCTGCGAACTGCACTAGGTACATCGACCGGTCCAGGTTACGAATTTGTCGCAGGATAGTGGGTTGCTCGCCAAACCGGGTGCGACCTTCATGGTCGCGCACCGGCCTCAGCAATCTGCAATGACGACCTGCCACTTCGGAAATTTCACTTTGGCTCATCATTTTTTCAACCTCATCGGCCAGTCCCGTCTGGCCCTCATCAGCGCGTCCTCAGGTTGGAGTGGTAGCAAGCAACGCGCCTGATCTTAAGGACGTATTCCGGGACTCTTTGATTCGCCTCCCCCAAGCCGCCTAACACGCCGGTAACGGCAGAATGCGCAACATTTCACCATATAGAAAAAGATGACGCAATAACAAAACGATATTTTGTTTCAACAGCTACCCGGCGCAGACACATTCCTGATGTGATCCCGCGACAGCTTTGCTAGAACTCGAAAGACTCCACAATCCCGATAATTGTGCATTTCGCATAAGGTATTCGCATATGCCGACAGTCTATCCGATGGTCATGGGGCGCGAGGTGATGATCTCCACCGAGCACTATCTCTCGGCTGCCGCTGGCGCCCGAATTTTCGCACGGGGCGGCAATGCCATCGATGCGGCGGTTGCCGCGGTGCTGGTCGAAGGCGTCGTCAATCCACATATGCATACCATCGGTGGCGAGGCCCCGATGCTCATCTACTCGGCAAATGCACGTCGGGTGGTCGCCATCAATGGCAATATGATCGCACCCGCGCGCGCGACGATTGAGCATTACCGCTCGCTGGGGCTGAAGCTGGTGCCCTATTCGGGGCTGCTGGCGGCGGGAGTTCCGGCGGCCTTCGATGCGCTCGCGACGGCATTGTCGGAATTTGGCACGATGTCGCTGGCCGAGGTCCTCGAACCAGCGCTCGCGCTCGCGCAGGAAGGTTTTCCGATGCACGTCGGGCTGGCGGGCGAGGATCCCAAGCATCTGGATCCGCAGAATGCCGGAGCGGGTGCATCGTTGCACGTGTTCAAAAAAAAATTCCTTACCGAATGGCCGTCGACAGCGCGCGTTTATCTTCCCAACGGCGAGGTGCCTGAAATCGGCGCGATCGTCAAGAATCCATCGCTGGCAAAATTTTTCACCCGGCTGCTCGATGCGGAAGCGACGGCAAAAAATCGCGGGCGCGAGGCGGCATTGCGCGCGGCATCGGATCGGTTTTATCGCGGCGACATCGCACTCGATATCGTTGCGCATTCGGATGCCAATGGCGGATTGCTCCAGGCCTCCGACCTTGCGGCATTCAAAACACGCATCGAAACGCCGGTCGGCGCGGAGTATCGCGGAGCCAGCGTCTATAAATGTGGGCCGTGGTCGCAGGGACCGGTGTTTTTGCAACAGCTCAAAATCCTCGAAGGCTTCGACCTCGCCGCGATGGGCCATAACTCGACCGACTACATCCATACGGTCATCGAAAGCGCGAAGCTCGCATTCGCCGATCGCGAGGCCTACTACGCCGATCCGGAATTCGTCGACGTGCCGATCAAGGCCTTGGTGTCGAAGGAGTATGGCGATCTGCGCAGGCCCTTAATCGCGGCGCATCGCGCCTCGATGGAGCAACGTCCCGGCGATCCGATCGCGATGCGTCCGCTGCGCGAAGGCGGCGGCGAGGCGCGCGCATGGGGCGCCGGCACCATCCACGTCACCGCCTGCGATCGCGCGGGCAACATGATCGCGGTGACCGCGAGTGGCGGATGGATTCCCAGCTCGCCGGTGATGGAGGCGCTCGGATTCCCGCTGGGGTCGCGGATGCAGACTTTTTTCCTCGATGAGAAGCATCCCAATGCGCTCCAGCCAGGAAAGCGTCCGCGCACCACGCTGTCGCCCTCGCTCGCGATGCGCAACGGCGAGCCCTACCTGAGCTTCGGCACGCCCGGCGGCGATCAGCAGGATCAATGGACGCTGCAGTTTTTCCTCAACACCGTCGATTTCGAAATGCCATTGCAACAGGCCATCGAGGCGCCGAAATTTTCCAGCGCGCATTTTCCCTCGACCTTCTATCCGCATGGCACGAGGCCCGGAGTATTGCGTATCGAGGAGCGAATCGACGAAAAAGTTCGCGACGGGCTCGCCGCGCGTGGACACATCATCGAGGTGCGGCCCCCCTGGTCGGAAGGTCACGTCCTCGCGGTGCAGCTCGATCGCGAGCGCGGTCTGCTGCGCGGCGGATGTGACCCGCGCGGGCAGCAGGTCCCCTCGATGCCGGCGGCGACCATCGGCTGGTAGCGGCCAAATGAGCGGCTTGGCTGGCGAGACGCGATCGGTTAAACATTCGGCGTGCGATCGAATAACCCATTCGCGAGTGACCGCCAATGAACCTTCAGCCGGTTAAGCATACAATTTGTATGGCGCTGGCGCTGTTGCTGCTCGCGGGATGCGCGCCCGAAGTTCAGCCGCCGCCCCCGGTGCAACCGCTGCCGGCCGAAACGGCGCAGCGCGACCAGATGGCGCGGCTGACCGCCGACCTCGGCAAGCCGGACAAAATTCGCGCGCAAATGGGCGCCGTGGCCTCGGTGCTCGGAGTCGCCTCGAATGTTTTGATTCAGAGCCCCACCGCCGCCAAGGATCCGGCGGGCTTGCAGATTACCGAGAAGGCGCTGATCGGCCAGCAGCAGAGGCTTAACGCCGTCGCCTTGAGCAAATCCGACGATGACCTCATTACCACCGTTGCTGACCTTTGCACTGCCGACGCCCTCAGCGATGCGCAGGCGGCGGGAGGTTTGCTCGGCGGCGTCGCCGCGGTAACGCCATCGAAGCGCATCGCCAACGATGACGACAAGCTCGACAACTTCAAACGCAACCAACATATCTACGAGCAGACCGCGCTCTACCTGATCCAGATTCAAACCCGATGCGCGAGGAACAACCCTCCAACGCAGGTGACCCAGGCTGCTGCCGCTCAGCCGCAGGCCGCCGCGCAACCTCAGGTGCAGGATCAGCAGGAAGAAGAGGCGCCGCTTAACACCGCGGTGTTGACAGCTCTCCTCACGACCCAGATCACGGCCCCCGTCGACGCCATCGAAAAGAACTGACGCGCGGCTATTGGTTCCCGCTCAGGAATCGATACACGAGGCGCTGGAAGTGCTGGATGCCCTGCTCGCGCGATTGCATCAAAGTGCCGTTCTCAATGACTCCCGAGGCCAGGCCGCGCTGCACCGATTCGCATAGGATAACGTCCTCGCGCTGCACGAGGTCGCTCAGCTCCTTGTATTCGCGAACCTGGTCGTCGGACACGTCCGCGGCGAAGTAGTAGTCGATGGTTTCGCGCGTATGCCCCGCATCGATGGGACAGACGCAGAGCACCTGCATCGCCATCGGATGAGTGGAGAGCGCGATCATCGCGGTCGGCCACAGCGTCGCGTAGTTCACCGAATTTTGCGGCGCACGCATCAGCGGTCCATGATAGGTCGAATAGAATTCGTGACTGATGTCGGCGCTGTACTTCTCGGTATCGATGACTTCCGAAAATGCCGGATGCGCGATCGGACAGTGATAACATTCGTTGAAATTCTCGATGATGATTTTCCAGTTCGAAGCGATCTCATAAACGTCCTGCCGATACATCCGCAGCCGCGCGAGGTCGACACCGGCGCGCTCGAATAGCGCGGGCAAATCGCCAATGTGATCGCGCAAGGATCCCGGCTCGCGATTCGGCTTCACGAAGATCATCGGTCCCCAGGTCTCGACCGAAAACGGTATCAGCGATAGCTCTTCCTTCGCGAACGAAACCTGTTCATTCGCGCGCGGTGCGTTGCGCAACGAACCATCGAGGTTGTAGGTCCAGCCGTGATAGTGGCATTGCAGCGTCTTGCGATTGCCGGCGCATTCAAGAACGACCTCGCTCCCGCGATGGCGGCAAACGTTGGCGAAAGCCCGCAGGCTGCCGTCAGTATCGCGCGCGATGACTACGGGAATATCGGCGAGCCGCGTGGTGATGAAATCTCCCGGCCTCGCGACCTGTCCGGTATGGCCAACATACTGCCACGCGCGATGAAAAATCGTGCGCTTCTCTTGCTCGAACACCGCTTCATCGGCATACCATCGCGCGGGGAGCGTATGCCCGGTTTCGAGCGCGTGGGCTATGGTCGAATCGATTTGAAAACTGGATGCCATAACTGGTTCCTCTAATATCTTTTTATCAAATAGCCTCGGGGGGTCATGCGAATGAAGGTGAAGACATTACTCGCAGCGGGGATGGTGCTGATGATGACCGCGATCATAAACCCGGCCGCCGGTTTCGACACCGCGAGGCTCCAGGACCTTACCTACAGTTTCGATAGCACTACCATTTATTGGCCAACCGAAAAGCCGCTCCAGCATGAATTCGAAAAGTTCGGCATGACCGACCGGGGATATTTTTACTCCTCGGCCAAGTACGCCGCACCGGAGCATGGCGGTACGCATATGGATGCGCCGATTCATTTCAACAAGAACGGCATCTATGCCGACCAGGTCCCGCTCGCGAATTGTATCGGTCCCGCCGCGGTGATCGATTTTTCCGCGCGCGCGGCGACCGATCCCGATGCCATGCTCACCGTCGATGACATCAAGGCTTACGAAGAGAAGTTCGGCCGGATTCCCGACGGCGCCATCGTCGTCGCGCGCTCCGGATGGGGCAAGTTCTGGCCCGACAAGAAGACCTACCTCGGCACCGACAAGCCTGGCGATGTTGCGGGCCTTCATTTCCCCGGTTACTCGCCCGAGGCGGCGCAGTGGCTGGTGAAGAATCGCAATCTCGCGGCGATCGCCATCGACACCGCGAGCATGGACCGCGGCATGTCGAAGGATTTCAAGGTCCACCAGATTTGGCTGGGCTCGAACAAACCCGGCTTCGAAAACATCGCCAACGCCGATAAGTTGCCGCCCAAAGGCGCGACGATCTTCTGCATCCCGATGAAGCTCGGCAAGGGAACCGGCGGTCCAACGCGCGCCTTCGCGCTAATGCCTTGATTTGTGAATTTGGTATATAGGCGAAACCCTTTTAGGGTTGATTACCAACCATGAAGTCGGGAAACTCAACTTTCGGCGACGCCAGGAAGGGCGTACGCATCTTTAAGATGAGGCTTCGCGAGGCATGACTTGTGCTCGACTTGTTTTCACGTGCCGCGCTAAATGGTCAGGTGGGCTGAATCCAAACCAACGTCTTTACGTATCTACCTGAGGAGGGAATCATGCGGCGCAACTCCATCGTAACGGCGGCACTGGCACTGGTCGCGCTCTTCGCCGTCGCGGGATGCTCGGGGCAACCGCTCTCGACACGTGAGAAAGGGACTCTCGGCGGTGCCGGCATAGGAGCCGCTACTGGCGCGATCATCGGGGCCGCAGTTGGAGCTCCGGGCGCAGGCGCGGCGATCGGCGGCGCGCTCGGCGGCGTGACCGGCTACGTGGTCGGTAACGAAATGCAGAACAACGAAACCGCCAACCAGCAGACCCAGCAGCAGATTCAATCGCAACAGCAACAGATCGAGCAGCAGCGCCGGCAAATCCAGCAGCTTCAGCAGCAGCAGGAAACCGAATAGGCTAGGGGCAAGGAGCGATAGCTATGAGAAATCGACATGTAGCAATTCTCGCCTTGGCGCTGGTCGCGATGTTGCTCGGCGCGGGATGCAGCGGGCAGCCGCTCTCGACGCGTGAGAAGGGAACCCTGGGCGGCGCGGGTATTGGTGCGGCCGGCGGCGCGATCATCGGAGCCGCGGTGGGCGCACCGGGAGCGGGCGCCGCGATCGGTGGCGCGCTCGGCGGCGTGACCGGATACGCGATTGGCAATTCCATGCAGAACCAGGAAACCGCCAATCAGCAGACCCAGCAGCAGATTCAATCGCAGCAACAGCAGATCGAGCAACAACGCCAACAAATTCAGCAACTACAAAATTCGCAGGAGACGGAATAACACCGCTTTTTTCTGCGGGAGACAAACTTTATGGGTAAGCGCGCGGGAATTATCGCCGCATTGGTGTTCGCAGCCTCATTCATCCTCGCCGGTTGTAGCGGAGATCCGTTATCGACTCGCGAAAAGGGCACCTTGGGAGGTGCTGGTGTCGGCGCGGTCGGTGGTGCCATCGTTGGCGCAGCAGTAGGACATCCCGGAGCGGGTGCCGCGATTGGTGCGGGCCTCGGCGGCGTGACCGGATATGCCGTCGGCAATTCGATGCAGAATAACGAGAACGCCAACGCGCAAACCCAGCAACAGGTGCAATCACAACAGCAGCAAATCGAGCAGCAGCGGCGGCAAATCCAGCAACTGCAACAGAATCAGGAAACCGAATAGTCCCAATCACATCGCGCTGATGCGAAGGGACGTAGATCACTGATCCGCGTCCCTTTTTTTCGCCTTTTTCTTCTGATGATGCCGAATCATGCTGGATGGCAGAGCTTGCACGCGCGCAGCCCCGCGCCTCGCGCCCGCTCGGAATCCGCATAAATATAGAACTTGCCGGAAGTCACGCGCTTTGCCGCCGAGCATTGCGGACGACAATAGATGTGCGTCCCCTGATGCCCCATCACGGCGCGCGCCGGCACCCGCATATCCTTCCCGACCGTGAAACCTTCCGCGCGCAGCAGCTTCAACTTCCGATCGACACCGCCGCCGTAATTGCCGATCGACAAGTCCGATTTGATCACCCGATGACAGGGCACATAAATGGGAATCGGATTGGAGCCCATCGCATTGCCAACCGCGCGCTGACCATCAGGCGCGCCGATCGCCGAGGCTAGTGCCTGATATGTCACGACCGAACCGAGCGGCACCTTGCACAATTTCATCAGGGCGCGGCGCTTGAAATCGCTCTCCACCAAGGAGAAATCGATCTGATGCTTGAGCGCCGTATGGTCACCAGCGATGAAGCTGCGAATCTCTTCGCCGATGCGATCGGCCGCGGCTTGATCCTCGACGATGTCGTACTTGCCGCGCATCGCCGCAAGTGGATCGAGGCCTTTCCCATCCATGAAACGAATCGCGAGAATTCCGCGCGGGCCGTCCGCGATGAAGAGCCGCCCAACCGGGGAGTCGATCATAGCGACTCGCGCAACGGGACGGCGCTCGCGGACAATCGCTTTGTCGAAACGCCGACGCCCCTCGGTAAGGATCGCATCGAGACCCAGATCATCTTCCGCCTCGCGATCGAGCTCAAGCAGCAACTGCTCGTCATCATGTTGCTTGCTCATCGAATCACCTCAATTCCTTTAGCTTTCGCAGCGCCTGATAGACCCCGGCGCGCGCGCTTTCCTCAGAACACCCGAGCGCCGCGCCGATTTCCGCGTACTCGAGACCCACGATTTTTCGCATCACGAACGCCTGCCCCTGCTTTCCCGGCAAGCTCGCAATCGCCCGACGCATGTCCAACGCGCCATCCGGTGTGCCGTTGTTTGCATGATTCGCAAAATTTGAATGATGCGATACGACGACGTCGAGAGCGTCGGCATCCGCATTGGGCGCGATGACGCGCGAGTGCCGCGCCCGGTCGCGCGCGCGGTTGCGGCACAGGTTTGCCGCGATTTTGAACAGCCATGGTCGCAGCCCCGCTTCCGAATCGAGGTGCGGATATGCGCGATATGCGCGCAGGAACGTCTCCTGGAAGAGGTCGAGCGCGTCCTCGCGGTCGTGGGTCATGCGCAATAGAAAGCGCATGATTTCGCGATCATGCCGGCGCATCGCGTCTTCGAACGGAAGCGGAATCGGTGGCAACTTAGCTCGGGCCGTCATGATCGATATCTATAACCCCATGCCGCCGGGTTCGTGAAATCATCAAAAAGATGCTGGACACGAACCCTCAATCGCTATAGTTCAATAATGAACTAGAGCGACAAGAGGTCATCCTTATGGATCCAGTTTTAGCCATCGCACTGTGGGCGGTGCTTTTCCTCGGAACGCATCTGGTGATCTCCTCGCGCGCGGTGCGTCCGCGGCTGGTCGCGATGGTCGGCGAACGCGCTTATCCGGCAGTGTATTCAATCGTCGCGCTCGCGACGTTCATTCCACTGGTTCTCGTGTTCGCGCACCACAAGCATTCGGGCGCGATGCTATGGGACCTGCGCGGCGTCGCTTCCGTGCGTTGGTTGGTCTGGCTGCTGATGTTAGTCGCGTCCGTCGTCTTCGTCGCGAGCTTCATTACCCCGAATCCTGGCGCAATGGGCGCTTCGAGTGATATCGAAGCGGGCCGGGCCCGCGGCATCCTCAAATTCACTCGCCATCCGAGTTTCGTCGCATTCAGCATCTTCGGCGTTGCGCACATCCTGATGAATGGCTTTGTGGGCGATGTGATTTTCTTCGGCAGTTTCCCGGCGCTCTCGATCATCGGCGGGTTGCATCAGGATGGGCGCAAGGAGGCGCAGCTCGGCGCTCCATACAAAATGCTGGAAAACTCTACTTCCTTCTTTCCCGGCCTCGCGCTTGTTCAAGGCCGCCAGCACTGGGCCGCGTCCGATACCCCATGGCTCGCGATTGCAATCGGCGTCGCGCTGACGGTGCTAATCGTATGGCTGCATCCGATGATTTTCGGCGGCAATCCCCTCGGAATGTAATCGCCGCATAGACAACCGCGCATACCCGGTTCTAGGATGGCGATTCGGAGGGCTTCTTCAAATGGCGCAAACCCCACGCATGCTGGAAGGCTATCGCGTACTCGACTTCACACATTTCGTCGCGGGTCCGACCTGCACCCGCATCCTCGGCGAGATGGGCGCCGATGTCATCAAGGTCGAGCGCAGCAAGCAGGGCGATCACGTGCGCGTGCTCGGGATAGTGAAGGACGGGATGAGCTCCTACTACTTCCAGCACAACCATTCCAAGCGCAGTCTCGCGCTCGACTTCCAGAAACCGGAAGCGAAAGAACTGATCCTCAAGCTGATCCCGAAGATCGATATCGTGGTGGAAAATTTCGCGCCCGGCGTCATCGGCGCAATGGGCTTCGGCTACGAGGCGCTCAAGAAAATCAATCCGAAGATCATCATGGTGTCGGTCTCCGTCGCCGGCCAGACCGGCCCGCTGAGCAGCAAACCCGGCTACGATTACCTCGGCCAGTCGCTCGCCGGCGTCACTGATCAAATCGGTGAAGCTGAGGGCACTCCGGTCGTCACGCCGATGGCGATTGGCGACATCTCCACCGGCGTCTCGGCCGCGATGGCGGTCGGCTTCGCGCTGCTGCATCGCGAGCGCACCGGCGAGGGCCAGTACCTCGACGCCTCGCTCCTCGACACCTATTTCCATATGCACGAATTGAGCGTTCCGATCATTTCGATGCGCAAGGGCAAGTGGGTTCCGAAGCGCACCGGCGCGATGCATCCGACCGGCGCGCCATGCGGCGTGTTCCAAGCCAAAGATGGCTTCGTCTTCATCGTCCCGCAGCAGCATGAGATCGGGCGCTTGTGGAAGGCGATGGGCAAACCGGAGCTGGCTACGGATCCGCGCTTCCTGACCAATCGCGATCGCGTGAAGAACAACGTGGCGCTCAAGGAGATCATCGAGACGTGGCTCGCGACGTTTCCGGATCGCGATTCCGCAGTCGCGGAGCTGGACAAAGTTCGCGTTCCATGCGCCCCGGTCTACAAGCTGGCCGAATCGATGGCGCACCCGCATATGCGCGGGCGCAAGACCGTTCGTCAAGTAAGCGATCCTCGGCTGGGTGAGTTGGAGATCCCGGGCATGCCGGTGAAGTTTTCCGCCTGGCCCGACAGGACGGATCTCAAGGCCTCGAAACTTGGCGCCGACAACGAAGCAGTGCTGAGCGAGATGCTCGGGCTCTCATCGGATCAGATCGCGAAGCTCTATTCCGACGGCGTCCTGCTTCATGCGACCGACTCGGAGAGCGCGGCCTCCGGAAGCTAATTTAGTGAAGCATCCGGGAGCTGACGCCCTCGATAGGTTGGCACCGGTGCTCGCGCAGTTGCGCGCTATCAAGGGATTGAGGGAAAAGCATCGCGGCACGTTTTATCGCGGTTCGCAGGCGTTCATTCGTCTTCATGAGGATCCCGCCGGCCTCTTCGCGGATTTGAAAAAGGACGCCGACTTCGTGCGATTTCCGGTCAACAATCGGCGCCGAAATCGCCGCCCTAATTAGTTTAGTCAAGCGCGCTTTCGCCAAACCTTAAAATCCGCTGCACGCGATCCGGAGTGGACGGTCTATTCGCCAAGGGCCTACACCAAATATTATGCGAGCACCAAAGTCCTTCGCTCGCGCTGTCTCGTATCGATGCGCTGAAGGCGAAGATTGAAACACCGCGCTGATAATTGTCTCTACTTGGTGCGAATGCGTGCGGTCCGTTATTGCGGACAGGTTGTTGACGAATTCGTTCCAAGAAGCCCGGCAATGGCTAAAAACCACATACAGAAATATGCTCCACCTCAGCGACCGCGCCCAATTCCAGTCCCCGAATGGAAAGTATGGTGGACACGGATCGTTCGGAGCGCCGAAGCAGCGCTGGTTGTCGCGTTCTTGTCTCTCGCGTTCGAATTTGGGGACGACATAATTTACCTATCGCTGTTCATCGCGGCCGCTTGGGTAGTCGCGGCAGCGAGCGTCGCTACTTACGAATCGCTCGACCAAACAGTTGCGGGATGGGAGGTCACGTCGCTCAACCCCAATTGGATTAGGTTGCTCGCGGGGGTCGGCTTCGCTTTGATCCTCGGGGTAATGGCGTTTGCAATAAGTCATCACGCCGAGGCCCGGGCCGCGCTTTCGTCAGTCGCATTGAAGCAAGTCCCTGAAGCGTTGCTCGAAGCCCAACTCAAAGAGCTAACAGAGATCGAAGAATTGATCGGTCGTCAAGACGAATACTATCTGCGAGAACAGTTTCAGCTACCGGAGATGCTGGAACACAATGTAATGTACGTCATATCCCTGTTCCGCCGCGAAGGTGGGACCACCGAAGAAAGGGCAGAAGTGGATCGCTTCTTCGCCGGCGGCAATCTCCAAGTTGATTTAAGATTCGTAC
This sequence comes from uncultured delta proteobacterium, assembly GCA_963761255.1. Classification (GTDB taxonomy): domain Bacteria; phylum Desulfobacterota; class Binatia; order Binatales; family Binataceae; genus DATGKG01. The sequence goes on along the minus strand of CAVXGH010000001.1, from coordinate 322,027 downwards.
GGGCCGGTCGTATGCCCGGTGGCACGATCATGGTCTTCCCTCGTGCGGGAAAGATCTGCACGATCCACCTTTCCGAACAGTACGACGAGCGCAAGGCGCGCCTCGGTTATTTCGAATCTTCGGCGACTATGCCGGCCTCTGTGCGCGACTCCGTACGTCAATTTGACGCGACCCTCGACAAGGACGTGAACTTAATTTTCGATGTCTTGAATGACAAGTACGCCGAAGATCCGAACAATCTATACCTGAATTTCGACAGGATGGTCGCGTCGATTCGCGCATATCTGAAAACCGATTAATTTGTGTGTTTTCGAGCTTTCAACCTCGAGCGGGCGCTTCGGTTTCGATTTTTTTGAGACGCCCGCCCTTCGCAGATTCGAACCGCTGGATATCTTGAGGACAAAAAGCGCCGAGGCACCCATTCCGGCCAGAGCCGGAAAGCGAATACGAGGCTAAATAGAATACTAATGAATGAAACTGAGGTGATTTGTTAGCGCAACAGATGACTCGGCGCTGAGCCTTGGTCCGGAGTTCCGCGGCCGGGTGATGAATGCGTGGGCCTATCCGCGCGGGGTGCGGCTGCAGTTCATCAAGGCTACCTGACACCCGAAGAATTCGCGGCATCGTACAAGCAACTGAGGAGCGAGCCCGCCTCCTGGCAGTTTTTCGTCCCAGCCTCAGAGCGGGTGAAGGCTGGGCCGAAAAACTGGGACTAGCAATGGATCGGAAATGTACCTAAAGCGCGGCGGATACTAACTTAGAAATGGGATACCAAAAAGGGCTAAGCCCAAGATATTCTACTACATCGAGATGTCGTATTTTGTTGTTTAGAATACCGACGCGATGTCGACAATAGTAATATTCTTGAACGCCATTGACCGCTGAAATCCCGAAGACTGAGTAAACATAACACGCAAAAACTAAAGTTCGCGGCGGCCGGTGAGCGCGGAGGCCAGCGTGGCCGCGTCGCTGTATTCGAGGTCGCCGCCGGCCGGGAGTCCGCGCGCGAGGCGGGTGGTTTTGACCCCGAGCGGCTTCAGCATCCGCGCGATGTAGAGCGCGGTCGCTTCACCCTCCACCGTCGCGTTGGTGGCAATGATCAACTCGCGGATGCGCGGAGGATCGCCGATGCGCGCAAGCAGTTCCTTCATCTTCAAGTCATCGGGACCGATGCCGTCGAGCGGGGCGAGCGCTCCATGGAGTACGTGGAAGAGGCCGTTGAAGCTGCGCGCCCGTTCGATCGCCATCAGGTCGGCGGGGCCTTCGACCACGCATACCACGTCGTGCTCGCGCGCTTCGCTATCGCAGATCTGACATCGCGGAGTGTCCGACAATCCGTAGCATTCTGCGCACAGACCGACGCGCTCCTTCATTTCGAGGAGTGCCTCCGCGAGCGCGATAACTTCGTCGCGCGGCCGATTGAGCAGATTGAACGCGAGGCGCGAGGCAGTTTTCTCGCCGATGCCGGGCAGCCGCGAAAGTTCCTTGACCAGCCGCGTCATCGCGGGCGGGAGTCCATCCTGTCGCTTGATCGGGTCAGACATCTTGTGGAGTGCGTCAGTCTCCGCCGAAGCCGGGAATTTTGAGGCCGCCCATCGGACCGAGCTTGCCCATCGCTTCCTGCATCAGCTGCTGCGCGCGGCCGAGGGCATCGTTGACCGCGACCACAATCAGGTCTTCCATCATCGGCTTGTCATTCGCGGCAATCAGCGAAGGCTCGACCGTGATGCGGCGGATACGCATCGAGCCGTCGGCAATCACTTTGACCATCCCCCCGCCGGATTCGGCCTCGACGGTTTTCCGCGCGGCTTCATCCTGCACGGTCTTGAGTTTTTCCTGCAGCTGCTGCGCCTGCTGAAAAAGTTCGCTGATGTTAAACTCTGCCACGATTTTGTACTCCTCGACGCGGGCTAGTCTTTGCGAGGTGCGTCGGCATCTTTCGCGGTAACGGTTTCAGTATCGGGTGTAATGCGAACCTCGACAAGGCGCGCTTCGAGCTCGTCGAAGATACGTCGCATCTCGGGATCCTGCAGCACCGCCTGGCGGTCCTCGGGGCCGCCGGCGCGCGATTTCGGCGCCGTCTCAACTGGTGCGACTGGCGGAGGCTGACTTGCGGTGTTCGATGTATCGCGAACCACAGTCAGCTTCGGTTCGATTTCGCGCGGCGCGGGCGGCTCGATTTTTGGAGCCTCGGGAGCCGCCGGTTTCGCGCTCCCATTCGACGCGGCTGGACTCTCGGTTGCGGAAATCGCAGTTGGTGCCTTTCCGGTCGCCGTGCTGACTACGGTTCCATTCGAGGAAACCTCAACCTTGATCGGCCGCGCGAGAAATTCGCCGGCCAGCTCCGCGATCGTCGCGCGATTATCACTCAGATATCGAATGTAAATGTCGTTGCGGGCATTGACGGTGAGGACATCACCATCGAGCGTCAGCGCCGCACCTTGCTCCATAAAACCCGCGAGTGCGGCGCGCCGGGTGCGAATGAAATCGCGGAGTTCCGGCAGATCCGGCTTCAGTGGCCCTTGCGCGGTGGCTGACGAGAGCGGCGCAGTAACCCGTGCCGGAGGAGGCGTCGGTGCCGATGCTGCCGGTGTCCGAGCAATCGATGCGGATGGTGGCGGCGATGTTGCGCGAGACGGCGCGGTCGCATTGACCTCGCCCTCCACTTTCATCCGCCGCGTGCTCATCGGTTCTGACGGTCGAGGCGACGAGCCGCCGGATGACGCACTACCTCCGCCTGAGCTCGATGAAGGACCTCCTCCCCCGCCGTTTCCAATCGCGCGGAGCAGCTCGTCGGCATCCATCACCGGCGCGAGCGCGGCCATCCGGATGACGGCCATCTCCATCAAGAGATCGGGGTATGGCGACTTCAGCAATTCTTCCTGCGCCTCCGCCATCAGGCGAAACAGGCGCATCACGTCGCGATTGCTCGCGCGCTCGGCCAGCCGCTTGAGCTCGACGGCTTCATGGTCGGGAAGGTCGGCGAGCGGAGTCATCGAATCGTCGGAGGGAAGCTTGGCGATTGCGATGTTGCGCAGCGCCTCGAGCAGATCGCGCCCGAGCGATTCGAGATTCGCGCCGCGCGAATGCAGCTCGCGCACCTTGCGCAGCGCGCCCGCCGCATCCTTGCTGATGATCGCGTCGCACAATGCGTACACGACGCTGCGGCTCGCCACTCCGAGGGTCGAGGCGACCTCGGCCTCGGTGACCACATCGCTCGATGCGCACGCGATGGAGGTTTCCAGCATCCGCTCCGCATCGCGCATACTGCCGCCGGCTTCGCGCGCGAGGAGCAGCAGCGCGGATTCCTCGACATTGACGCCCTCGCGCGAGGAGAGTTCCTTCAGCCGCGCGAAGATGACCTGCAGCGCGATGCGGCGGAAATCGTAGCGCTGCAGCCGCGACAGAATCGTCTCGGGCATCTTCTGCGGCTCGGTCGTCGCAAGGATGAATTTGACGTGCGGCGGCGGCTCTTCGAGGGTCTTCAGCAGCGCGTTGAAGGCTTGATCGGTGAGCTGATGCGCCTCGTCGATGATGTAAATCTTGAAGCGATCGCGCGCGGGCCGGTAGCTGAGATTCTCGATAATGGCGCGGGCGTCATCGATCTTGCGATAAGTGGCGCCGTCGATTTCGGAAACGTCGAGCGCGCGGCCGGCGCGAATCTCGATACAGGCAGCGCATTCGCCGCATGGCTCAGGAGTCGGTCCCTTCTCGCAATTGAGGCATCGCGCGAGGATGCGCGCCGCGGTGGTTTTGCCGACGCCGCGAATGCCGGTGAACAGAAACGCATGCGCGATGCGCCCGCGCTTCAGCGCCTCGCTCAGAGTGCGGGTGACGTGCTCCTGGCCGACCAGTTCGCCGAAGCGTTCCGGACGCCATTTGCGCGCGAGCACCAGATGTGAGGATGCGGCTTCGGCCATAGTAACGCTCAGCACCGAACGCGAGTCGCGGGTCATGCCCGTCGAATGATAGCCAGGCACCCCTGCGGCACAGAAAGTTGGCCGGTACCGTTGCTTCCTTCCGGACCTGGCGGGGTTCGCGGTGCTCCCTTGCGCAGGACCCGGCTATCAGCGGCGGGCATGACCTGACGCGCGACTCGGTTCGAGTGCCGAGCTATTAGATTATCACATCGATGCAGTTGCAACCTCACGCGGCGATCGGATGTTGATGGAAAATACTCGCATCAAGGCAACGAGCTCACTAACATCAAGCTGATGGCAAACGGAAAAGAGATTCTCCCGAAGCTGCTGAAACTTCCTACCTCGGAGCGTGCTGAACTTGCGGGCGAATTGATTCGCAGCCTCGACGACGGCGACGATCAGGATGCCGCGAAGGCTTGGGCGCTTGAACTCGAGAAGCGCGTGAACGATGTGGTCTCGGGCAAAGTGAAAACGGAAAGCTGGACCAAGGTTCGTTCTCGCATCGAGGCCAAACTACGCGGACGCCAAGGCTGACGCTCGAAATTCAGCCCGAAGCGATTCTTGAAGTTGAAGCGGCAGTCGATTGGTACGACTCGCAGCAGGTCGGTCTCGGCGCGGACTTTCTTGAGGCGCTAACTCAAGCGTTCAATCTAGTTCTGGAAAATCCTCGAGCTTGGCCAGTCTGGCCCGAGACCGGATCACGACGCCAAATTCGACGCTTCGTCGTGTCACGTTTTCCATTTGCAGTAGGTTACAGCGTCGTCAATAAACAGTTGTTGATCGTAACGGTGGCCCATGCACGTCGGCGTCCAATATACTGGCTCGGCCGTGCAAAGCGTTAGTTAGTTAGGTAGTGATCGCCGGACGCTAAACTGTTCAGGAAGCTCCTAACTCTGGGAAGGAGCACTCCATCTTCCCTGTCGCAACTGCCAGTATAATTCATCGATGCTGGATCATCTAAAAGCAAATAATCGAGCGTGGGCGGCGAGGATGGTGGCCTCGGATGCCGAGTTTTTTCGGCGTCTCGAACGACAGCAGGCCCCGGAGTATCTCTGGATAGGATGCTCCGATAGCCGCGTGCCCGCTAACGAGATCGTCGATCTCGCGCCCGGCGAGCTCTTCGTCCATCGTAATGTTGCCAACCTGGCGCCGCCGCAAGATGCGAACTATCTGTCGGTGCTGCAATACGCCGTCGATGCGCTGAAGGTGCGGCATGTCATCGTGGTCGGGCACTATGGATGCGGCGGAGTGAGCGCGGCGGTGGATGGCAAACGGCGTGGCCTCGTCGATCACTGGCTGCATCCTATCCGCGAAGTTTTCCATGATCATCGCCGTGAGCTCGAAGCGATCGTGGACGAGCGCGCGCGGTTGAACGTCTGTGCGAACTCAATGTCATCCGGCAGGTCCGCAACGTCGCGTCCGACATCATCTTGCGCGAGGCGTGGGCGCGCGGCCAGGAGGTCAGCGTCCACGGCTGGGTCTATTCGCTGGCCAACGGGCTGGTGAAGGATCTCGAAGTGACAATGAGGTCGCAACAGGATCTCGATCGCTAAGCTCTTCGTGAAATTTGTCGTGAAATTTTGGTGATTCGATAGCGCCACTTCGGCGGCGCTGATACTTACATTTGGAACATGCCGAATTCAGCAAAAGATCGGTTGACGCTCGGACTCATCCAGATGAGTTGCGCGCCGGAGCCGAAGCAGAATCTGCAGAAAGCGATTGCCCGCATCGAGGATGCGGCGCGGCGTGGCGCCGACACCATATGTCTCCAGGAGCTCTTTCGCTCGCAGTATTTTTGCCAGGTCGAGGAAAATAGCCGCTTCGATTTGGCGGAGCCGATTCCCGGTCCGACCACCGAGGAGCTATGCAAGGTGGCGGCGGCGCGCAAGGTCGTGATCGTCGCGTCGCTGTTCGAGAAACGCACCGCGGGCATCTACCATAACACCGCGGTCGTTATCGATGCGGATGGAAAAATCGCGGGGAAATATCGCAAGATGCACATCCCCGACGATCCGCGCTACTACGAAAAATTTTATTTCACGCCCGGCGACCTCGATTTCGTCGCGCATCCGACTGCCAAGGGACGGATGGGCGTGCTGGTATGCTGGGATCAATGGTTCCCCGAGGCTGCGCGGCTAACGGCGATGGCCGGCGCCCAGGTGCTTTTCTATCCGACCGCGATCGGATGGTGGCATGGCGAGACGCCCGAGGATCGCAAGAAGATGCTCGATGCGTGGATCACGATTCAGCGCAGTCACGCGATCGCCAATGGGGTGTTCGTCGCGGTCACCAATCGGGTCGGTATCGAGGATGACCTTGAGTTCTGGGGCAATTCATTCGTCGCCGATCCGTTTGGCGAAATTATCGCGCAGGCCGATGCGAGGTCTGAAGACACGCTCATCGTCGAATGCGACCTCGGCAAGATCGAGCGCACGCGGCGCAACTGGCCGTTCCTGCGCGATCGCCGCATCGATGCTTATCAGGACCTGACCCGGCGCTATCGCAGCTAAATTTGCCGGTGAAACATGGCGATTGATCCTTCACATCACGCGCGTATGCGCCATTACCGGATGCCGGCCGAATGGGAGCCGCATCTGGCGACGTATCTCGTGTGGCCGCATAACCTTGATACCTGGCCGGGCAAGTTCGAACCGGTGCAGCCAGCCTATGCGAAGATGGCGGCCGCGATTGCCGAGTTCGAGCCAATTCGCGTGCTGGTCAAGAGCGCCGATGAGGTCGAGCCGGTCCGCGCGCTGATTCGCACCGCAGTCAGCCACGCCGACCTGATGAATCGCGTCGAGCTGATCGTCGAGCCGACCAATGATTCATGGATTCGCGACCACGGACCGATTTTTGTCAATCGCGTTTCCGGTTCCGATGGCCCCGCGCAAATCGCGCTCGATTGGAAGTTCAATTCGTGGGGCGAGAAATATGGCGCCTACGACCTCGATGATGCGATCCCGCGCAAGCTCGGCGCGCACTACGGTTTCGAGGTCATCGAGCCCGGCATCGTGCTCGAAGGCGGCTCCATCGACGTTAATGGTGAGGGGCTCCTGCTCACCACTGAATCGTGCCTGCTCAACAAGAACCGCAACCCGCATCTGAGCCAGGCCGCCATCGAGGAATATCTGATGGCGTACCTTGGGGTGACGCATGTGCTGTGGCTTGGCGACGGCATCGCCGGCGACGACACCGATGGACATATCGATGACCTCGCGCGCTTCGTCACCCCGCACATCATCGTCACCGTGGTCGAGGACGATCAGAACGACGTTAACTACCATGTGCTGCAGGACAATCTGAAGCGGCTCCACGCGATGCGCGATGAGCATCGGCACCCGCTGAGAATCGAGACGCTACCGATGCCCGCGCCGGTAATCCATGACGGGACGCGGCTGCCCGCCTCGTATGCGAATTTTTACATCGCCAACGGCGGCATCATCATACCGACTTTCGATTGCCCCGCCGATGTGATCGCGCTTGAGACATTGCGCAGAATTTTTCCTAGCCGCCGCGTAATCGGCGTACCTTCGATAGATTTAGTCTGGGGTCTCGGTGCGATGCATTGTCTGACCCAGCAACATCCAGTTCCGCGAAGTTAGACTTTATTAGGCGCGGTAGCACTTTGCGCGCGGGAATTTTGTAAAATTTACATGATCGACCATGTAAAAAGGTAAATTTACAAAATTCCAATCTCCTCTCAAACACAAAAACTACAGGTAACTACTCGGTTTTCCCTTCGGCACGGGATGTGTATTAGTGATTCCCTGTCGTTACTACGAAATATGAGGAAGAACATCGAAGAAAATCCCCTTGATGCACGCACGATGTTCTTTCCTGGCAATTAGAATCGAATCGGGAAAAGGGGTCCCTCTTCGGCAGAGTTCAGAACGCCGGCTCGGGTGCGATAATCGGCACCCCCCCACCGATAGGAGCAGCCGGGCCGGCGCTGCCATTCCCGCCTTCAGCAAGTCGGCGTGACTGGAGAGTACGTTGACTTGATGTCAAAGCATCTTCCCCTCTACCTCCCCCCTTCCCCCAGATTGAGGTGAGCCGCGACCAGACGGCTCACCTCTTCTTTTGATGCGTAGCCTTTCGCGTCACTGACTCGACTCGCACCAGCACCCGCCACGAGAGTTTCAACCTCCATAAGGAAAAATTCCTGATTTTGCTGGATTATTTTTCTGATGCGCTGTGCGGGGCTTACAGGCACTCCATTTGCTCCATATGACCCCTGCGTCGGAGGACGGATACGCGCACTCTTTTGATCGCCGACTCGGGGAGAAGTCGCACCATGAAAATATCGCTCATCTACGAACTACAAATGGCTAAGCCATGGCATCAGCTGTCGGAGTACAACACCTACTGGCAGGCGATCGCACAGGTCGAACTGGCTGAGGAGATGGGCTTTCATTCCGTTTGGTGCGTTGAACATCACTTCCTCACCGAATACTCGCACAGCTCGGCACCGGAGGTTTTCTTCGGCGCGATAAGCCAGCGCACCCAGCGCATCCGCCTCGGACATGGAGTGGTGCTACTGCCGCACAAGTACAACCATCCGGTGCGCGTCGCTGAGCGCGCCGCGGTCCTCGATATTCTCTCCAACGGGCGCGTGGAACTCGGCACCGGCCGCTCGATTACCGAGCAGGAACTGGGCGGCTTCGGTATCGATCCTGACGAGACCATCGATCAGTGGGAAGAATCGGTCCGTGCGATTCCGAAGATGTGGATGAAGGACAAGGTCAGCTTCGACGGCAAGTATCTGAAGATGCCGGAGCGCTCGGTGCTGCCGAAGCCGGTCCAGAAGCCGCATCCTCCCCTGTGGCATGCGGCCACGCAACCGAGCAGCTTCGAGCGCGCGGGCAAGCTCGGGCTGGGGCTGTTGTCGTTCGGATTCCTCGCGCCGGGCATGCTCGAGGCACAGTTGCAGATCTATCGCGATGCGGCCGCCTCGTGCACCAATCCGGCCGGAGCGTTCGTCAATAACCAGGTCGCCTCGTCCGCGATGGCGTGTTGCGCGGAGACGCGCGAGAAAGCCTACGCAGTCGCCGAGGAGAACATGCGCTTCTTCTGGGAGTTGGGCCAGCAGCTTTACATTCCCAAGAGCGCGAAGACCTACCAGTACTACTCGAACATTTCCGACGCCCTAATCTCGAGTCGCGGCGAGACCAAGGATCCCTCGAAGCCGCTGACCGCCGCGCCCGTCGCGCCGGCGGCGTTCGATATCGATGCGGCCGCGAAGAGCGGAACGGTGATCTGCGGCAATCCCGACGATTGCATCAAAGGCATCGCGAAATACCCCGAGGCCGGCATTGACGAGCTGATGCTGCTGGTGCAGGTGGGCAGGATGCCGCACGCAGCCATCATGGACACCATCAAGCTGATTGGCCGCCACGTGATTCCGTACTTCAAGAATGTGGAGGCGAAGGGATCGCGACCGGAGCCGATATCAGCGGCAGCCGGTCGGTGACATATAGCTGCTTCTCTTGCACCGTCGAGAATCAGATGGGCCGCCTTTGGGCGGCCCTTTCTTTTAGAGCGGACCCGTGCGTTAGGCAGCGACTTTTCGCATCTGAAGGCGCGTCGCAATCGCACGTCTCATGCGCCCCAAGCCGCCAGGCTAGATGTAGTCATCGAAATGAGGATCCAACCGCCGTAACAGCATACCGCTACCAGCGTCGCGATTGAGGTAATGACCGCCATCTGCAAGACCAGCTTTGAGGCGGGCCATCCTGCGACCAGAACATTGCGATATAGCTCGATAATGCTGGCCATCGGATTGACCAGGTATCATCGCAACCATCGGTTCGGGACGTAGGAAAGAGGATAGAAGATCGGCGTGAAGTAGAACAAAGCCTGCAGCAGCGCTGACAAAACGAAGGCGGGATAATTGGGGATGTCGAGGTGCACCACCTGGCCGAAGATCATCACCAGGATGCCCATCATCACCATCGGGTTGACGACGAACCATAGGACACCCAGCGCGGTCGTTTTGTGGCGCGCAGTGAGTTCTGTCTATACCAGATTGAGAAGCAAATCGGGCCGGGCAAATGCCTCGCCGATACCGGTATTCATTGATCGAGTCTCCTGTCAGACCCACTCTCGCAAAATTCCGCTCTTCACTGTCTGTCTCATCGATGCGTACGCGCTCGCCTTGACCGCCTCCAGGAGGGTGGACGCGTAGCCTCGCCAAATTTCATCGACACACATTGCTAGACAACTTACTGCGGGGACTGCTCATCGCTCGCAGAGTATGTCCGCCATCAGCTCCCGCAACGCGTCGAAGCTTTCAAGGCTGCAAGACCTCAGACATCGCGAGAGCGGCTGCCCGGTAGTGGCGGCTGGTGCGGAATTTTGGCGCGGCAGAGCTGAACTTGTTAACGGCGACTATACGTAAAGCCCGGCGAGGCGTTCGAGTTCTGCTTCGTAAGTTGCGGCAGTCATTCGCACCCCTATCTGCATGATCACGAAGCGCTGCGCGCCGGCATCTTGGTATTCGCGCAGCCCGCTCTGCACGCTGGCGCGGTCGCCGCGCAGCTCGCGCTTCATGATCGTAATGTCGAGGCGATTGTAATCGCGTCCCGCACTCTCGCACTCAGCGCGCAACTTGCCGAGTTCCACACGCAGCACCGGCGGCGGCAGGAAGATGGGGCACCATCCGTCGCCCCATTTCGCGACCCAGCGCAGTGCGTTCTTGTCCTTGCTGCCGATCAGGATCGGTGGACCACCCGCTTGCGCCGGTTTGGGATACATCCGCACGGGAGGGAAATTGACGTACTTGCCGCTGAACGATGGCTCGGGCTTGGTCCATAGCTCACGCATCGAGGCCACGTACTCCCGCGTTTGACTCCATCGATGGGGAAAATCGACGCCGAGGATTTCCGACTCCTCTTTGAGCCATCCGGCGCCGATGCCGAGCATCACGCGGCCACCGGAAAAGTAATCGAGCGTAGCAATCTCTTTGGCAGCCACAATCGGATTGCGCTCCGGGACCAGCATCACCCCGGTCGCCAGCTTAAGCCGCGTGGTCACCGCGGCAGCGAGTGACATCCCGATGAACGGATCGCATATGTGCGAATAGACTTCGGGAATCCGTCCTTGCCCGGGCGGCGACTCGGGCAATGGAGTCGTCGTCTCCACCGGGATGATTGCGTGTTCCGGAATCCATAGCGATTCGAATCCGAGCGCTTCCATCTTGCGCGCGAGGCTCGCCGGATCGACGGTATGTTCGTTGACGGTGAAAAGAATGCCTACTTTCATCGTTGCCACCGATTAGATCACGCCGTCACGGCGCAATGCGTCAAGTTCGTCAGCGGCGATGCCGAGGCCTTGAAGAACTTCCGCGGTGTGTTCGCCGAGGTCGGGGACGTGGGCCGGAATTTCATCGCCGCGCAACCCAGACATTTTGATCGCGGAGCCGAGCACCTTGATGTCATCGTGTTCGCCGATGGTGCCGTTGCGCATCACATTGCGCTGGGCCAGTTCGGGATCAGCCGCGACTTCATCAACTTCACGCACCGGAGCGCATGGAATGCTGTTGGCGAGGAGCAGCGCGACCAGCTCGTCTCGTTGGTAGGTCGAGGCCCATTCGCCGACCATCGCGTCGAGCTGGTCGACTAATTTGTAGCGGCTCTGGTGATCCTTGTAGTCAGGATGCGCGATGAGTTCCTCGTGTCCCATCAGGCGCGCGAGTTGTTGCCAGTTGGCTTCGGTGAGGCAGTAGATCCAGATTTCGCCATTGGCACATGGATAGGTATTGCAGGGACAGGTAGTCGGGTGGCGATTGCCGAGGCGGCGGACCTTGTAACCATCCTGCACCACGCCGAGGGCGCCGTTAATCGCAGGCATACAGATGTCGAGCATCGCAACTTCGACTTTGCGGCCACGTCCGGTGCGCGCGCGTTCGAGAAGCGCGGCCATGATGCCCGCGGCAAGATGCATCCCGGTACTGGTGTCAATGAGAGCCGCAGTAACACGCACACCCGGGCGGTCGGCATAACCGGTCATGCTGATGATGCCGGACGCGGCCTGGATGGTGAAATCCATCGCGCCGAGCTGAGCGAAGCGGCTGTCGGGACCGTAGCCCTTGCTGGACGCGTAGACGAGGCGCGGGAAGCGCGTCGCCAGATCCTCGTAGCCGAGGCCGAGGCGTTCCATTGCGCCGGGCGCGTAGTTTTCCAGGATGACATCGGCGTCGGCGAGCATCCGGAACAGGATGTCGCGACCACGAGTGTCTTTAAGGTTGAGCGAGACGGACTTCTTGCCGGCATTGAGCATCAGAAAGCCATAGTTGGTGCCGTGTTTGGCCGGCGGGCGCTTGCGCAGCAGCTCGCCGGTTCCGGGCGGTTCGATCTTGATGACATCGGCGCCGAAATGGGCGAGTTGGAGTCCGCAGTAAGGACCCGCATAGATTTGCGAAAGTTCGATGACGCGATAACCCTCAAGTGGCAGACTCATGCAAGTTCCTTTTCGCCTCGCCCGTCAGACATTTCTGCGGATGATGCGAAGCAGTCGTGGTGGTCGGCGGATGCCAACTACCTGCTAAGCCAGAGCGGCGGCTGCGGTCAAGCAGATCCGACATGGGCAACGCGCAAGCGAGATGGGCGAAGTATCGCTACAGCCCGATTTCTTTTATGAAAGGCCGCAGCGCATCGAGCAGTCCCGCGGGGTTGTCGCCCTGGATGGTGTGACCGGCGTTGGGAACTTTTACCCAGCGGCCGTGGGGCAGTGCGGCGGCTAATTTCGATGCGTTCTCATCGGAGAAGACATCGCTCCGCTCGCCGCGCAGGACCAGCGTCGGGCACGATACATTGTGAATCTCGTCGAGCATCTGCCTGGCGCGCGCCATCCGCTCCTTTACGAAATCACCCGTCATCGACATCCGATTTGGATCGTGTTTCCAGGTCCACTTGCCATTGGGTAGTTGCCGCAGGTTATGCAGCAGACTGCGCCGCAGCAGCGTCGGATTGCGCTTCGGGTTGAATGCCATGGCGCGCTCGACGAACGCATCCACCGAATCCAACACCCGGTCCTGGCTGATGAAATCGCGAATCCGTTTGGACCCACTCAGATTCAGCTCGGGTCCGACGTCAACCATTACGAGACCACCTAAGGTGGAAGCGTGTTTGAGCGCGTAGCCGAGCGCCGCGAAGCCGCCCATCGAATGCGCCACCACCAGTGGCTTCTGAAGCTGCAGCTTGGCGATGAAGCCGCCGACATCGCCGACCTGGCTCTCATGGCTGTAGTCCGAGGTCGGCTCCCATTCGCTATCTCCATGACCGCGCTGGTCGAGCGCGAAGCAGTGATGGTCCGGCCGCAACATCAGGCAAACGACATCCCAGGTGTGAGCATTGAGACCGCCGCCGTGGAGAAACAAAATCGGCGGACGCCCGGCAGTCCCCCAATCGAGGTAGTGGAACCGCATCCGATGAATGACGATGTGATGCGACTGCGGAAGAACGACTTCGGGAAGTTTCAGCCCGGCATGGTGGGCGGTCAGTTCGAGATGCTCGATCTGCTCGGCATCGGTCAGCATGCTTCACGCTCCTGGTCTGTTTCGACTGCGATAACAGCCGTGCGTACGTCCGAGGTCTAGCAAACCCGAAAAACCTTCGCAATTAGTTGCGCGGTCGAGGAAGCATGCAGTGGTGGATGCGATAAAAAAGGCGGAGCCCGATGGCTCCGCCTTCATCAACGCGTTTTTCCTGTTTGCGCGCTAGACTCGTTCGATCAAGGTGCCCGTGCCGAGGCCGCCGCCGCAGCACATCGTGATGATGGCGCGCTTGCCGCCCGAGCGCTCCAACTCGTTGACGGCTTTGGTAACCAGACCACATCCAGTTGCGCCCAGAGGATGCCCGAGGGCGATCGCGCCGCCATTCGGATTGACCCGCTTCATGTCGGGTCCCAACGTCTTCGCCCAGCTAAGTACCACCGACGCGAATGCCTCGTTGATTTCGAAAACATCGATATCGCTGATCTTGAGGCCGGCTTTCTCCAGCAGCTTGCGCGTGGCCGGAATCGGTCCCTCCAGCATCAGCACCGGGTCGCATCCGACCAGGCAGGTCCCGACCACGCGAGCGCGCGGACGGCATCCCAACTCGCGCGCCTTCTCCGCGCTCATAAGAAGCACTGCCGATGCCCCATCCGCCACTTGCGAGGACGTGCCTGCGGTATGGATGCCATCGGGTCGCGCGACCGGCTTCAGCCCGGCGAGCGCCTCGAGGCTGGTCTGGCGCGGGACCTCGTCGCGCGAAATCTTGCGCGACTCACTGGTCTTCTCGCCGCCTTCCTGCACGACGGGCACCTCGACCGGCACGATCTGGGAATCGAAGCGTCCTTCAGAAATCGCGCGGGCCGCGCGAAGCTGGGATTCGAGGCCGAAGTGGTCGGTATCGCTGCGCGTGATGCCGTACTTGGTGGCGATACGCTCAGCGCCTTCGAACTGGCTGGTGAACTCGTACTGTTCGCGATATTTGCGCGTGATGGGTTTGCCCATGCCGGCTTGCGCGCCCGCGATCGCATCTGAGCCGATCGGCAGCAGGCTCATATTTTCAACGCCGCAGGCCAGCACGACATCCTCGGCGCCCGAGGCGATCATGTTTGCCGCCAGATTCACGGCGAATTGGCTGGAACCGCACTGCGAATCCACCGTCGAGCACGCGACATCGGGCGACAGTCCCGCCGTCAGCCATGCAGTTCGAATCACGTTGAAAGCTTGCGCGCCAACCTTGTTGATGCATCCGCCGATGGCTTGACCGACCGCGGTGGGCTGAACCTTCGCGCGCTTAAGAACCTCGGCCATCACCTGGGCGAGCAGTTCAGTAGGATGCGCGCTCGACAGCGCGCCTTTCTTTTTGCCGATGGGCGAGCGACCGGCCTCGACAATCACGACATCTCGCATGATCTTCCTCCATTGCGCCGAGCCGCGGCCCGGTCCTGAATTGTGTGCAACATTCTATTGTACCCGTTTCGGCGTATGAGCGCTTCGACCGATGGGGCCAATCAGATTGAAAGATTATAGACGCGACGGACGTTATCGCCGAGGACATCGCGGCGTTGCCGCGGATCGCTCATCTTGTTCCCAAAATCCTCGACCGCCTCGATGTAGTCTCCGGTGTGATCGGGATGCGGGAAGTCCGTGGCCCAAAAGAAGCGATCGCTGCCGCAGAGATCGACCATCGCGGGCAATGATTTCTCATCGGGATCGGCGGAAACCCACACGTTGCGCCGGAAATAGAAACTGGGTTTTTCCTTGAGCGGCACTCCGCGCCCCATCACGCTGTCGTAAACCGCGTCCATGCGATCGAGCCAGTACTGAACCCATCCGGCGCCTACTTCGAGGATGACGATTTTGAGCTTCGGGAATTTGTCGAAGGTGCCATACGCCATGAAGCTCGCGAGCGCATGCCGAATCGCGTCGGATGCGGTCACGTTGAGGAACCAGGTCTGCTTGCGGACGTATTCCTTGTCGTAGCGTCCGGGCCAGCACCATTGCGGTTCGAGCGAGACGTGAATGCCGAGCGGAACGTCCAGCTCCTGCGCCTTGGCGAAGAGCACATCGTGATCGTCATGGCCATGCGGCTTGCGCGTAGTGGTGAACTGCACCACCCATCCGCCTTTATGGCCAGCCTTGACGGCCCGTTCCAGCTCAGCGGCAGCGCCGGCAGGATCGCCGAGCGAAAGATGCGCCACCGGGATGAGGCGGCCGCCGCTATCTGCGGACCAGTCGCTGACCCATCGATTGTACGCACGGCACATAGCCTGCGAGTACTCGGCATCATCGGTGTCGGTTTCCCAGGTTAAATCGAGGCTGGGATAAATGATCGCGGCGTCGAGCCCCTCTTTGTCGAGCCTGGTGATGCGATCCTTCGCATCACACGCACCGAGCGGGACTTTATCGCCGTACCTGATGCGAGGATCGAAGTGCCCGGAATTGCGGGTAACCTGGCCCATCTGCGCGACCGCGCCGAAGTTGCCGCCGCGACTTACGCGCGACGGTTCGCCATTCACTTCGAGGTATTCGAGTCCCTGCGCGTCCTCTTTGAGCCGGATCGCTTTGGCGCGGTATTTGGCCTCGCAGTACTGCTCCCAACATTTGGCCGATTCCAGGATGTGACCATCAGCGTCGACCGCGCCTGGATATTTCAGCTTATGAATCTTCTCTTCAGACTGCGCCATTTGCCCTTGCCTCGATTCAATTTGAAGTAGTAACCGGGCTAGCCCACGTCCTGTCCTAGCAAAGAATTCCCGCGAAGTCGCGCCTGACCAGCTTTGTTCTGGGCAGATGCCCGATCTGATTATCCTCAGGGTTTCGAGGATCGGAGGTGCCGAGTCATCGAAGCCCGGATCATTCGATCGACCCGATGATAGAGGGTGCAAGGAAGGCTGCGGCAGGATAGTCTCGTTCTTCCGAGAGCACTCGCCGACGGACCAGCTGCCAAAGTTGATGACGAAGCTAAAATCTAATCCGGAGTACGACGATGAGTTTACAGAGCAGTTCTGAAGAAGCTCCTGGGACCAGCCTCAACATCATTGGCCCACAACACTACCAGGACGACGGTTATCCTCATCGCGAATGGACCTACCTCCGCAACCACAAGCCGGTCTACTGGTACGGCGGACCGTATGCCGAACCCTTCTGGGCGATCACGAAGCATGCCGACATCATACAAATAGCGAAGCAACCCAAATTGTTCACCAACCGGCCGCGGCTGGTGATCCTGGCTGATGAGCAAGGCGGGTACGCGGAGGAAGAAGAACCGCCTTTCCGTCATCTGCTCACGATGGATCCTCCGCAGCATGGCGAATACCGCTCGATCATGAGCCGGCATTTTACCCCTCGTGCCGTGCGCGAGTTGCAGCCGAAGATCGAACGAATCACGCGGGAAATCTTTGATGGGATGATGAATCGCAGCGAATGCGATTTCGTGCTCGACATTTCCTCGCGCATTCCGCTCGCGGTGATCGCGGAGCTGCTGGGATGCCCCCGGAAAGATTGGGATACGCTGTTTCGCTGGAGTAACGAGATCATCGGCGCGGGCGATCCGGAATTCCACGCCGACGCAACGCCGCGCGAGACCTCGGAGCGCGCGCGAATCGAACTGTTTCAATACTTCGCGGGAATGATGGCCGATCGCCAGAAGCATCCGACCAACGACATCACCAGTGTGGTTGCCAATGCCAAACTATCCAACGGCGAGCCGATGCCGCAGCTTGAGATGCTCGGCTACTACTTCCTGCTCGTTCTCGCCGGCAATGAGACGACTCGCAACGCTACTACCGGCGGACTGATGGCATTCATCGAGAATCCCGATCAGTTCGAGCGGCTGAAGCAGAACCCCGCGATGGTGAAAACCGCCGTCGAAGAGATCGTCCGCTGGGTAACGCCAGTGATCCATTTCGCGCGCACGGCGCAAGCCGACACCGAAATTCGCGGACAGAGGATTCGCAAAGGCGAGGCGGTCTGTCTGTTCTACCCATCGGCGAATCGCGACGAAGACGTCTTCGACCAGCCGTTCAAGTTCGACATCGGCCGCGATCCCAACCTGCATATAGCGTTTGGAATTGGTGAACACTTCTGCCTCGGCGCCAACCTCGCGCGGCTCGAGCTGGAGGTCATCTTTCGTGAACTGGCCAAACGGCTTGCGCACGCCGAACTTGCGGGGCCGGTGGAACGCCTGCGCTCCAGCTTCGTCGGTGGCATCAAGCATCTGCCGATTCGTTTCAAGATGAACCCCGCGCAGAACTGAGAAACGCACGAGATCTTCAAGAAATTCTTCCATCAATTCGGATTTTCCGAAGCATGGCGCGAAGAAGGCGACGAGGCTCGGTAGGCAAATTATCAGGCGCTACAGATAAGGCGAGCGCGCGGCGGCGAAATTATGACGAGCGGCCGAGAAGAGCCGCCCGTCATTTCATCAGCTAGTTCGCAATGCCGTATAGCTCCGCGACGTTGTCGTGGAGGATCCAGGTCTTCTCATCCTCGGTCAGTGATTGCGAATGCTTTTGCAGCAGCTCCTGCGAATTCGGCCACGTCGAGTCGCTATGCGGGAAATCATTCGCCCACATCAACCGATGCGGATTCAGCATGCTGGTGCTTTTGAACGCCACCCAGTCATCCTGGAACGTCGTGTAGATATTTTCGCGAAAGTATTCGCTCGGGAATTTCGATAGCTTGTACATATCGAGCCAGTAACGGTGGCGATCGTAAGCGTGATCCATCCGATACATGAAATGTGGCACCCAACCGGCATCGGCTTCGACGCAGGCGATCTTCAGCTTGGGATGGCGCTCGAAAACGCCGCCGAGGATGAACATGCCCATGATGTCCTGATTACCGCGAATGATGGACATGAACGAGTTCGACCTTGGCCCGCGCGGAGGATTGGCGAGACCCTCGCGTGAGGTGAGGATGTGGAAGCTCAGCGGCATCTGCATTGAGATCGCCGCCTCGAAGAACTCGTCATAGACCGGGCTGTGGTAGTCCTCGACGACCGGAAACCCCGGCATCATCACGCCGCGCAGGCCCATCGCCTTCATCTTCGCGAGGTCCTCGATGCCTTCCGCTGGCGTGCGCATCGCAGTCTGACCCAACCCCAGCAGGCGGTCGGGATGTGCACCGGAAAACTCGGCAATCCAGAGGTTGTAGGCGTCGAAGCAGGCCTTCTTGTAGTCAGCATCAGGATGATTGCAGAGAACCATTCCAACGCTGGGATAGATGACCTCAGCGTCCACCCCATCGCGATCCTGGTCGGCCATCCGCGCCTCGGGATCCCATCCGCCGCGATGGAGATCGTCAAACTTTGCGAACCGCGCCGAGGTCGCGAGGCCTTCGGCGGAAACACCTGCCGCGGCGACGAGCCCCATCGGGATCGTCTGCTTCATTCCCTCGACGACATAAGTATCGCCACCCTTCTCCTGCCAGACGACGCGCGGTGCGATGTCTTTGTACTTGTGATCGATTCTCGCAATGTAGGTATCGGGCGGCTCCATGATGTGCGAGTCGGATGAGATGATCGGCTTTTTGATCAAGTTGTTAGCCATGGGGTCTTTGCTCCTCGGTTAACTGATAAATTTTCGTGTCATTGACTATGAGTGGAGCACGGTGCCCGGCGTCGCGCCCGTGTAGCGCTCATTTTCGTAAACCGGCACGCCATTGACGACAGTATGAATGACGCCGGTGGCCGGCATCACCAGGCGCTTGCCGCCGCCGGGCAGGTCATCTTTCAAAGTGCCGCGCCGAGCCGAGCCGACCGTATTGGCATCGAAGATCGCGATATCGCCATTGTTTCCTACGGTCAGGCGGCCGCGGCCCTTGAGCCCGAAGAAATCCGCCGGCTCGGAGGTGAGCCGCTTCACGGCGTACTCCAGCGTGATCGCGTTAAGGTCGCGCACCCAATGGCCGAGCAGGTAGGTGCAGTAGCCCGCGTCGCAGAGCAAGGTGACATGCGCGCCGGCATCCGAGAGACCGATCATCGGGCGCGGATCGTTGATCAGCTTGCCGAGCCGCTCTTCGTTGGTGTTGAACACCGACTGCGCGAAGGAGATGTTCAAATCGTCTTCGATGGCAAGATCGAGCATCGTCTCGAATTCATAGCCTTCGCGGCCGCGTTCACGGGCGATATCAGCCACCGATCTGCCGATCAGGCCCTTCAACTCCGGCTTGCCGACGTCGCTTACCTCGACCCGCTTGAAGTTGCGCCGCAAGACGCCCTTGCTCATTTCATCCACCACCGCGCGGCGGAAATCGGGATCGGCGTAGAGTTGCTTGAGCTTCTCGGGCGGCTGATCCACCGCCGGCTGCCACGATCTCATCAATGAAAAAGCCATCCCCGACTTGAATTCGATTTCGGCAATCAGGGGGCGACAGGTCATCTGCGGAACTCCACCGCGCTTAATCAACGCCTCGGAGCGCTGCAGGGTTTCGAGCGCGGCTTGCGGCTTGTCCTCGAGATCGAAGATCGCCAGCCACGTCACCTTCCGCCCGCTCTCATCGAGCAGGAATTTCAGCAGGTCAAGTTCGTGATCCTGAATATGGCCGAAGTTCTGAGTCAGCGTGACTTCGATGACGCCCTTTCCCAGTTCGCGCAACACGTGGGAATACGCGCCGAGCTCCGCGCGGTCAGCCAGGCGACAGGCGAGCGGACGTCCTTTATAGCCGACGTGCTGAATGCCGGTGGTCAGCGACCATCCAAGCGCGCCGGCCGCCACTGCCTCGCGCAGCAGCGCCGCGATTTTTCCGGTTTCATCCGCAGTGGCTGCGCGCTCCATCGATTCTTCACCCATCACGTAATGACGAAACGGCGTAAGCGGCGCCAGGAAGCCCAGGTTGATCGCGCTGCCGCGTCGCCCGGCCGCCTGCAGATAGCTGGGAAAGCTCTCCCAGTCCCACGTGATGCCGCGTTTGAGAACGTCGTACGGAATCGCCTCGACGTTGACCAGATCCAGCGCCGCGATGTCATGCGCCTGGGGTCGGCACGGCGCCAGGCCAACGCCGCAATTGCCCATCACCACGCTCGTCACTCCATGCCATGAGGAGCTGGTGATCTGCGGGTCCCAGCAGATTTGGGCGTCGTAGTGGGTGTGCGGATCGACGAAGCCCGGCGCGACGATCAGGCCATCAGCATCGATGGTCTTCTTCGCAGCGTCTTTTATATTGCCGATTTCCGCAATGACGCCGCCCTTGACCGCGACATCGGCCATGCGCCGCGGCGATCCGGTGCCATCAACTACCGTTCCGTTTTTAACCAGCAAGTCATACATGATGCGTGACCTCGTTGATGATGAGCGGCCGGCTCGAGTCAGATACCGGCGCCGTTTGCTTCCCGCGTCAGTTCAAAACATCCAGTAGACCTTTTGTCGCGTTTTTGGAAGCCGACGATCTCAATCCGGGCCTGGCACCGGTCATTGAGATCACCATCAGCGGCTTTCATCACATCGAGGTCGTCACTCATCGCGCCAAAGACTTTGTTCGGCCTGAATCTTGGCCGCCATTACTCTGACAGTTGACATTCGGCTGAGCTCAGTGCATTAGCCCCGAGAGACGGCGCGACAACTGGAGGACGGGACTATGAGCGGTTACACCATCATCGATGCCGATACGCATGTGACCGAGACGCCGGAGGTCTGGACCAGTCGCGCGCCGGCCGGCATGCGTGACCGTGTTCCACGCATCGAGACCAACGCCAAAGGCACCCAGCGATGGGTGCTGGGCGACAAGAAGGGTTTCCTCGCGAATCCCGGCATGACTGCCACTGCCGGTCGCGGCAGCTTCAAGAATCCACCTCGCAGCTACGAGGAGATGCATCCGGGCGCGTACGATCCCAAGGCACGGCTCAAGTACATGGACGAGATGGGCATCTGGGCGATGGTGATGTATCCCAACGTTGGAGGCTTCGGCGCTCAACAATTTCTGAAGCTCAACGATCCCGAGTTGATGCTCGCGTGCGTGCGGATTTACAACGACTGGCAGACCGAATGGGCATCGGCCGATTCGCGCCGCCTGCTGCCGATCACCTCGATCCCTTTCTGGGACGTTGATGCGGCCGCGGAGGAGGTTCGCCGCTGCGCGGCGATGGGCCATCGAGGGATTCTCTTCACCGGTGAGCCGCAATACTTCGGTCAACCGATAATCGGCGATCCCCATTGGAATCCGCTCTGGCAGGTGGCATGCGAACTCGATCTGCCGATCAGTTTTCACGTCGGTTCCGGCGACATGAACGAGGGATTAATCAAGAATCGCGTTTCGACTTATGGCCTGGCGCCGGCCTTCACCGCGCTCGCCATCGACATCCTGCTGCAAAACGGCAAACAGGTGAGCGATCTGATCATGTCAGGCGTGCTGAATCGCTATCCGACGATCAAGTTCGTCTCGGTCGAGAGTGGTATCGGATGGATTCCGTTCGTGCTCGAGGCGATGGACTACCAGTTTCAGGGCAACGACGTGCGCGGGGAACGTCCTGAGTTCGACCTGCTGCCGTCGGAATATTTCGCGCGCAATGTCTACGCCTGTTACTGGTTTGAGCAGGTCGCGCCGCGCCGCCTGATTGACAAAATAGGGGCGGATAACGTGATGTTCGAGACCGACTTTCCGCATCCCACGTCGCTTTATGGCGAAGAGGTCCACGCTCGCATCCAAAGTGGACTGGCGGATTGCGAAGGATCGGTGCGCCGCAAGATTCTTTGGGACAACGCGCAGAGGCTCTACAAGGTCGCGGCCCCTTCGGCCGTCGATGAAGCGAAGCGGGCCGCCGCCCCAGGCGCTTAGCTCTCCTGATTCACCCTCAAGCCCAGTTGGAGCTGGTGGTCGGGGCCACTGCCGCGCGAATATTCTCCTTACGAACGTGAGCGATTCGCAGAATTATTTCAGTTCAGAATTTCGCCGTCAGCGCGCTATTCGCTGAACCTCCAAAGGTTGGCGGCGGTGCCGCTGATGCGCCATCGAGGCATCACGATTTTCGGATCGCCGGTTTCTTCGAAAACGACCGCCGCAGGCAGACCGATTGCGACTTCCGCTTCGTCCTCCATCATCACACCCGCCACGCGGGTGACGGTACCGTCTTCCTCTTTGCAGTCATCCAGCTCGATGATCGCAACGACGTATGGCACTGCACCGATAAACGCACCGACGATTGGCTGCGTCACTACGACATAGCTGTGGATGATGCCCTTGCCCGCGGTCTCGAACCAATCGATGTCCATCGAGGTGCATTTGCTGCATGCGGGAAGGTTGGGCGGAAACCATTTGTGGCCACACTTATTGCACTTGCGCACGAGGTACTGGTGTTTGCGCGTCGCCGCCCACCATTCGTGGGTGTCAGAATCGGGCAGGATGCGAAGCTTTGAGTAGTCGATCGTGACCGGCATTTCCATACCTCCTTAGGCCGCCATCCCGCGCAGGATGAGGCAGCTCGCTTGCGCCTCCCATCCCCACGCCATCCCGCAGCAGATGCGTGCTTTGCGAAGTTGACGACATCCTTTGCTGCGATCGTAGGTATGCTTGCCCTCGCGCCATTCAGGGCACGCATCGTCGGCGCGATGTCGCAACTGGCGGACATTCTCGATCACCATCTGCACGCCATGCGTATAGCCTTCCGAGAGGTGCCCGCCCGAGAGATTGCTCGGCAGCTCGTGATCGATCTGGAGGCGACCGCCCTTCACGAATTCGCCCGCTTCGCCCTGGCCGCAGAAGCCGTTGGCCTCAAGCTGAATCAGCGTCGTGAAAGTGAAGGCGTCGTAGCACGAGACGAAATCGACATCGTCGTGCGTGATGCCTGCCATCCCGAATGCGCGCTTCCACCCATAGTTACCGGCGACGTAGTGGATAACCGGACGCGAGTAGTTCCACTGCGGGTTGGGGGTCATCGTTCGCGCATAGCCGCCCATGATGAAGACCGGCGGATGCTTCAGGTCGTAGGCGCGCTCGCGCGAGGTCACGATGATCGCGGCCGAGACGTCGGTCTCCTGGCAGCAGTCGAGCAGGCGAAACGGCTTAACCACCCATCGCGAGCGCTGATGGTCCTCGATCGTGATGGGCTGGCGAAAACGCGCCTTGGGATTGAGACTCGCGTGATAACGATGCGCGACGGCAATTTCGGCAAAGGCCTTCGTCGTGCATCCGGTGTCGTGCAGGTAACGCATCGCGGACATGCCGAAGCGCTGCGCCGGCGTGGTCCAGCCCCATCCCATGTTGAACTGATTGTCATCGGTTGCGGTCGCGACCGGAATCGGTCCGCCGGGAATCTGCCCGCCCATTCGCCGCCCGGAGCGGCCATTCATTGAGCGAAAGATCACAATCGTTTTCGCGTAGCCCGCTTCGATGAGTCCGATCGCATGCGCGACGAGAGCCTCGGTGCTCGAGCCGCCGCCGAAAATATCGAGGCAGTAATTGAGCCGCATGCCGAGGGCCGTGGCGACATGCGCCGAGGTCGTCGAGTCAGCGGCCTGGTAGCTGGTCATGCCATCGATGTCGGAGGCCTGCAGTCCCGCATCGGCCATCGCATTGGTGATGGCCTCGCACGCCATCGAGAGCGTGGTGCGATTGCTGGGCCGCATGTGCGGCGTCTCCCCCACTCCTACGATGCAGTATTTGTCAGTCAGTGCTCCCATGATCTTCCTCAGTTCACGCTGGACGCGGCCAAATATTAGGAACGCTGGTGGCGAGCCACTTCACGAGCGCGGCATTAACCTCGCGAGGTTTTTCTTGCGCGACCCAATGGGCCGCCTTGATGACTTCTTCTTTGAGATTTCGGCAGTGCGAGCGCATCGGCTCGCCGAGTCGGGAGTGAACCGCCTCGCAAACGTAATCATACAAAGCGGCGATAAATAATACCGGCATGTCGAGGTTGCCATCGTTCGCGGCTTTGCGTCCATACGCTTCGTTGCTCTGATGGTTCATGTACCAGGAACTCGGCCCAAAAAATCCGTTGCGCTCCAATGCCGACACGTAGACGCTCAGGTCTTCCTCGCTGACCACATCGCCGTCGCGCGGCACGTCGGGAATCTCGGCGCTGCCGAAAAGTCCGCGACCCCTGCGCGCCATCGAGGTCGCCGCGCGCTTATGCTCGCCGGAGGGATCGCCTTTGCGAAACGCGAGCTTCAGAAATTTGCGCACGTTGGCGTCCATTGGATCGGTCGCCGCCGCGAAGTTCTCCTCGTAGAAGCGCATGTACTCCCACTGCCCGTATGGGAATTCGTTTTCGGGATAGAGCTTCCGATCGACCAGCGTCAGCGTGTGCTCGAGGCCGCGATCGATGGTGTAGTACGGCACGCACAAACTCGCGACCGCCTCGCATCGATCCGGATGATGACTCGCGAGGTTCCATACCACCGGACTGCCCCAATCATGGCCGACCCAAACTGCCTTTCGGCGTCCCGTCGAATCGAGCAATTCGATCATGTCGCGCACGATGAGTTCCTGCGCATAGTCGCTATGCTGATCGTAAACCGACGACCGCCCATACCCGCGCATGTCGGGCGCGATGGCGCGAAACCCCAGCGCGGCAAGCGCGGGAAGCTGATGCCGCCAGCTTATCGACAGCTCCGGCCATCCGTGGACGAAAATGACGAGGGGACCATTTTCCGGTCCCGCCGCAAGATAGAAACTCGTATGCCGATCGGTTTTTACCGTGTGTTCAGTGATAGACACTCGCACTACCTCATAGTCGGGGCATCGCGAGATTCACTTGCGAGGAGCGGAAAATCAAGCGCAGTTTCGCGTTTTGGTTCGCCGCCCGATGTGCGATAACCTCAATTGTTCCGCAAATGTAGGAAGCCTGAAGGAGGCACCCGACGAATGACTCGCACGATACCGATGCGCAATGGCATCTTCCTGGCCCCGTTCCATCCGCTCGACCAGGATCCCACTGAAGCTCTGCACCGCGACCTTGAACTGATTCAGAACCTGGATCGGCTTGGCTACGAGGAAGCCTGGATCGGCGAGCATCACTCCGCCGGCTTCGAAATCATCGCCTCACCCGAGGTTTTCATCGCTGCCGCCGCGGAGCGCACCAAGGACATCCGCCTCGGCACCGGCGTGGTGTCGCTGCCCTACCACAACCCGCTGATGACGGCGAATCGCATCATCCAGCTCGACCATCAGACCCGCGGACGCGTGATGCTCGGCGTCGGCCCCGGCCTGCTCCCCTCCGACGCGATGATGCTCGGCATCAATCCGATGACGCAGCGCGACCGAATGCTGGAAGGTATCCAGGTCATCATGCGCCTGTTCAACGGCGAGGTCGTGACCGAAAAGAGCGAATGGTACAACCTCGTCAACGCACGCGCGCATCTGCTGCCTTTCACCAAGCCGCATCCGGAGATCGCGGTGGCGAGCGCCGTCAGCCCCTCGGGCGGACGCGCCGCCGGCAAGTACGGCTTTGGGATGTTGTGCGTCGCGGCGACCAATGCCAACGGCTTCGATGCGCTCAGCACCAACTGGGCGGTCGCCAACGAGATCGCGGCCGAGAATGGCCGCACGATGGATCGCAGCAAACTCCGCCTCGTCGGTCCGGTGCACATCGCCGAGACGCGCGAGCAGGCGCGCGAGAACGTCAAGTACGGCATCCACAAGTGGATGGAGTACTTCGCGCGGCTCAACCCGCTTAACCCAACGGCGCCGGCCGGCGTCGATCCGATCGATGGCATGATCGAGTCGGGCAACGCCGTCATCGGCACGCCTGACGACGCGATCGCGCAGATCAAACGCCTCGAAGCGAAGCAAGGCGAGTTCGGCGCATTCCTCCAGCTCGCGCATAACTGGGCGGCCTTCGACAAGACCATCAAGTCGTACGAGCTATGGGCCGAGCACGTCGCCCCAGTCTTCAAGATGTCCAACGTGAGCCGTCAGGCGTCGTACGACTGGACCATGTCGAATGCGATGGACTTCATGGGCCAGGCGATGAACGCGGCGGGCGCGATGATCCAGAAGCATGCGGACGAGCGCGCGGCCAAGAAGGCCGCGAAAGCAGGCAACGGCGCGGCAACCCAGGCATCGAAGTAATTCAACGAACCATGAAAGAGGGCGCGGCATCCTCGATGATGCCGCGCCCTCGATTTTTCTAATGTTAGATTTTCGCACCGCGCGAGGCGATTGGTTCGAGGCCGCGCACCACTTTCACCCCATCCTCAGATACCGCCGACGCTGCGACCACGAGGCGACTAACTCCAGCCTCAGCATATTGCTTCATCGTGTCGGCGGTCAGCGTATCGGCGCCGCCCATCAGTAGCACCGAGAATTCGAGCTTCTCGGGATCGCGGCCGAACTCTTTCGCCATCTTCTTGATCTTCGGAATGCACTCGCGCGCCTTCTCGACGCTCAGGCCTCCCGGGCACCATCCATCAGCATAACGCGCGACGCGTTTCAGCGCATATTTCGGATCGTGCGCGCCGAGTAGAATCGGCGGCCCCGGTTTCTGCACTGGCTTGGGGCCAATCTTCAGCGACGGAAACTTGATGATGTCGCCGGAGTAGCTCACGTCGTCGCCCTTCCACAGCACGCGCAATGCTTCTACCGACTCGCGCAGATGTTGCCAGCGGCGCGCGAAATCGACGCCCATCACTTCGGCCTCCTCGCGAAACCATCCCGCGCCGACGCCGAGGATAAGCCGGCCCTTCGAATACAGATCGATCGATGCGGTTACCTTCGCGGTTTCGATCACATCGCGCTGCGGGAGCAGGCAAATCGCGGTGCCGATTTTGATGTGCGAGGTCGCATCGGCGGCGATTGCGAGAGCGACGAATGGATCGATCAGCCGCGCGTAGAACTCGGGAACTTTGCCATCGCGCGAGCGCGGATAGTGCGTCGTGTAGGTGCTCGGCACCGCCATGTGCTCGGCGACGAAAAATGATTCGAAGCCGAGGTTCTCGCATTCGCGCGCGATCGCGCCGGGATTGCCGGAGTCTGCGGTGAGAAAAACCAATGCGCCGATTTTCATAGATGATCTCCTCGCGGCGGAGTGGCTCTCACCTTAGCACCGAAAGCGCTAAAATCGCTCTCATGGCATTACCCGCATCGAGCCGTTTCCAGTTCACGCCCGATCTCAACATTTGTCGCGTGCTCAACGGGATGTGGCAGGTTTCCGGCGGGCACGGACGCATCGACCCGGCGCGCGCGATCGCCGAAATGTTTGCCTACCATGAGGCGGGTTTCACTACCTGGGATCTCGCAGATCACTACGGGCCCGCCGAGGACTTTATCGGCGAGTTTCGCCGCGAGTTCATAAAGCGATACGGCGCGGAGCGGCTTTCTGAGATTCAGGCGTTCACCAAATGGGTGCCGAGGCCGGGGCGCATCACGCGGCGGATGGTCGACGATGCGATCGACCGTTCGCTCTCGCGCATGGGCGTCGAATGCCTCGACCTGTTGCAATTCCATTGGTGGGAGTATTCCGACCGGAGCTACCTCGATGCGCTCAAGCACCTCGCCGACGTGCAGCGCGAGGGCAAGATTCGTCATCTGGCGCTCACCAACTTCGATACCGAGCGGATGCGCATCATCACCGATGCGGGCATCCGCATCGTCTCGAACCAGGTGCAATACTCGCTCGTCGATCGGCGTCCTGAGGCCGCGATGGCGGCCTTCTGTCGCGACCACAACATCACGCTGCTGACGTACGGCACCGTGCTGGGCGGGTTGCTGGCCGAGAAATTCCTCGGCCAGCCGCAACCACATCGAGGCGAGCTCAACACCGCGTCGTTGCAGAAGTACAGTCAGATGATCGAGGCATGGGGAGGATGGACGCTCTTTCAGGAGCTCCTCGCCGCGCTGAAGCCGGTCGCGGACAAGCATCAGGTGGGCATCGCCGATGTAGGGATTCGCTACATCATGGATCGCCCCGCCGTGGCCGGTGTCATCGTTGGCACGCGGCTCGGCGTCGCCGAGCACATCGCCGACAACGCTCGCGTGTTCGGCTTCGCCCTCGATGCCGAGGATCATGCAAGCATCGAAAAGGTGCTCGCGAAATCGCGCGACCTGATGAAACTCATCGGCGACTGTGGCGACGAGTATCGCCAATAGTTCCCCGTTGTCATTCTTCGGCGGCGCAAGCTTGCCTCGGAGTGACAAAAGGGAATCGCGCGCGAAAGCGAATTGAAGGGTTGGCGATGGCGCCGCAAGTTGGAGCTCATCAGATCGCGAAACCCTCGTTGGGTTGACCTTGACGCTTAGTGGCTCCGATCCGGAGACGAAGCGGATGATTTTTTCTCATCATTTCCGAGGTGAGCGTTCTTTCATTTTTGTCATTCTGAAGCGAGCGGAACGCGAAGCTGAAAGAACCTCGGCAGCGATGGTGCCGCAAATGTCACTTCAGCAGTCGTATAGTGCATGCTCGAGCGATGGGAGCGCGCGAACTACTTCGGATGCTGAAGTGACATGCGGTCATCTGGCGCATCCGAGGTTCTTCGCGTGCGGCCTCGGAGGACTTCGCTCAGAATGACAAAAGGACAGGCCAGCAGCGCGCTCACACCTTCACCCGATGACGCCTCGTCACCTTCTTATGCTGCCAGGGTAGGGCAGCACCGGCGCCGAACTCCTCGTTGAGTTCCTCCGTGATACGCACAAATTCTTCTTTCGCGCTTTCCGGGGCCGGCAAGACCTGAATGTGAAACCCGGTCCGCCATGCCCAATGCTCCCAGGTCTCGATCCGCTTCACGTGCGCACCCGACTTGCTGTGGACCTCAGCGCCGAACACCAGCAGTCGCGTCTCCAGCGCGCGCGCATCGGCGCTTTTCTCCTTCGCGATGCGCGCGCCTTTTATTTCGTCCATCCGCAGGATGCCAAGGTCTTCGACTTTCTTCAGCATCAATTTCGCCGAGGAAGGCAGCGCGTCAAGTTGCCATGGCTCCTGCGCGGTGCCGATCGCGATCAGCTCCGGCCACAATCGTCGATGCACGTAGGTGGCCTTGCCGGAGAGCAGCTTGAGGCAAATCGCGTCGGGATGTTCGAGCAGCCGCTGACAGAGCAGGTAGATCTCATTCGCCATCGGATGCGACCACCACGATCCTTTGATGGGCTCGCGCACCATGATTCCGGTGATGCTAGGGAACCTGCGGTCGGCTTCGAGCAGCACGCCCAGCTTGCGCAGATAGTCGAGCACATCGTCAACGGCGATCGCGGATGAAGCCTTCATTTGAGACTCCGCATCAATCCACCATGAGTGGAGCGATGCCGAATCTAGTGCTTTGCCGCGCTTGGGGCTAGCGCGCCGTCAGGCGCGGCCGAGCCGTTCCAGCAGCGCCTGGCGCATCACCCCGGCGGGCGGCGCGACGTGATTGAACAGCTCGAAAGCCAGTTCACCCTGATTTATCAGCATCCCCGCGCCGTCAGCATTGGGGCGGCCGAGCGCGATTGCCTCGCGCAAGAAAGGGGTCGCCTCGGGGCGATAGATGGCATCGTAGAAAAAGCATTCGCGCGCGGTCGCGGCATAATCCAGCGGCGCGAAAGCCCCGGTCGTTAGGCCCATCGAGGTCGCATTCAGCACCAGCGCGGCGTCGCCCAGAAGTGACGCATCGGTCAAAGCGTCGAGGCCACATGCGGTCAGCTCGACGCGGCGAGACGACTGCGGGGAATGGAAACGCCGCACCAGGCTCACCGCGCGCGAGCGGGTGCGATTGGCGATCACGATGCGCGCGGCGCCCATCCGCGACAACGCGAGAATCGCCGATGCGGCCGCGCCCCCGGCGCCGATCAGGATTGCCAGCCGCGAGCGGAGATCGACCCCGAGCGTGCGAAGGTCAGCCTCGAGGCCGCGGGCATCGGTGTTGTCGCCGCGCAACTTGCCGCGATCGTTAACGACGCAATTCACCGCGCGCAGCAGCTTGGCCTCGGCACTGAGATTTTTGATGATCCGCGCCGCCGCTTCCTTGTGCGGTACCGTGAGATTCGCCCCAAGAAAACCGAGAGTGAGCATCGCATGCATCGCGGCGCGCAGATGTTCCGGCGTGACGTGAAACGCGAGGTAGACGCGGTCCATGAAGAGTGCCGCGTAGGCCGCATTGTGCATCGCCGGCGACATCGAATGTTCGACCGGATCGCCGAAGACGGCCGCGACGCGAGTCCGTCCACCAATCGAAATGGGAGCGCCCGGAATTTTCGACGCTCCGACCGCATGCGAGGGTTTCGAGGTCATCTACTTCAGGCTTTTGGCGGCCGCGCGAACCTCCTCGGCGGTGAAGACCCATCGATACTGCAGGCCGGCTTTCGCGAACGCATCAGCCGCGCCCTCGCCGCGCTCGACGATGGTCAGCACGTGGGTAACATCGCCGCCGGCCTCGCGCACCGCCGCGAGCGCCTGCAGCGTCGAGCCGCCGGTCGTGATGGTGTCATCGATCATCGCGGTCTTGATGCCCTTGCGAAACGCGCCCTCGACCAGCTGTTGCAGGCCGTGCGCCTTGGTTTCCTTGCGCACGAAAAATCCCCGCAGATCCGAACCATGACGATATGCCGCGGCGATCGCCGCGTCGGTCACCGGCAGCGCGCCCGCCGCCATCCCGCCGAGTTGCGCCACGCCGGCCGCCTGCGCGAGTTCGAAGATCGCCTCGCCGGCGAGATATGCGCCTAAAGGGATATAGAGGGTGCGCTTGCAATCGATGTAATAATTGGAGGCGCGGCCCGAGGCGAGAGTCAGTTCGCGCTCGAAATAGGATTCGCGCGCGAGCAGATTCAGCAATTCTGTCCGTTCCGAAGACTTCATAATCGTGAAATCTTATCGGAACAGGCCGTGACTATGTAAAGATGGCGTCATCGCTTGTTCACAGCGCCGGAACTCCGTGCCTTCCGGGAAGGTTAACATCAGTAAATGCAACTCGCACCGCATATCAGCGGAGTCGGGACCGCGCTTCCCGAAAATTACGTTTCGCAAGAGGAACTCACCGGCGCGCTGCGTCAACTGTGGATGCAACGTTATGGCGATGTCTCGCGCTTCGATCGCCTGCAGGGCGCGCTCGGGATCCAGGGCCGTTACCTCGCGCTGCCGATGCGCGATTACTACCCCCTCGATTCCTTCGCCAAGGGCAATGATGCGTGGCTGCGCGTGGCGCCTGAACTCGCCGAGAAGGCGTCGCGCACGGCGCTGGAGCGTGCGGGCCTCGAGCCTCGCGATATCGATCATGTCTTTTTCGTGACCGTTACCGGCATCGCGACGCCCACCATCGATGTGGCGTTGTCAAACCGCCTCGGGATGCGCCGCGATTTGAAGCGCACGCCGATCTTCGGCCTCGGATGTGGCGCGGGAGCGGCCGGCCTCGCGAGGACCGCGGACTATGTGCGCGGATTTTCGCGCGAGACCGCGATGCTGGTATCGGTCGAGTTGTGCTCGCTGACGCTGCAACGCGACGATCTCTCGGCGGCCAACAT
Source organism: uncultured delta proteobacterium (assembly GCA_963761255.1). Lineage (GTDB taxonomy): Bacteria > Desulfobacterota > Binatia > Binatales > Binataceae > DATGKG01. The sequence goes on along the minus strand of CAVXGH010000001.1, from coordinate 290,257 downwards.
CATCGCATCGGGATTGTTCGGCGATGGCGCAGCGGCGGTGGTCGTGTCAGGCGCCGAGCGCGATGACAACGCGAGGCCGCGAGTCCTCGCGACGCGATCGATTCTCTTTCCCGAGACTCAGCGCATCATTGGATGGGACCTGGTCGATGGTGGATTCAAGATCGTGCTCTCTCCGCATCTCACGGAACTGGTGCGAAAGAACATCGCGCAGGAGGTCGATGACTTCCTTGCCGCATCCGAACTGAAGCGCTCCGACATCGCGCATTGGATCGGGCATACCGGTGGGCCGAAAGTCTTGCGCATTCTCGAAGAGGAACTTCAGTTGCCCGGCGAGGCGCTCGCGCGCTCCTGGCGATCGCTCAAAAACACCGGCAATCTGTCGTCGGCGTCGGTGCTCTTCATGCTCGATGAGATCCTCAAGAGTGACGAGGCGAAGCCCGGCGATTATGGCGTCATGATCGCGATGGGCCCCGGATTCTCGGTCGAGCTGGTTCTGTTCGGATGGTGATTTCCGAGCGCGCGTACCTGATTGTGCTCGCGCTGCTGGCGGCTGAACGGGGACTCGAACTTTTCATCTCGCGGCGCAATGCGCGCCGTGCCCTCGCGCAGGGTGGTATCGAGGTGGGCGCCGATCACTACCGCGTCATGGTCGCGATGCACACGCTGTTCCTCCTCTCATGCGCGGCGGAATCGCTGTTTTTTGCGCGCGCGATTTCGCCGCTCGTTTCGATGGTCGCGCTCCTCGGTGTCTTCGTCGCGCAGTTGCTCCGATACGCCGCGGTGATGACGCTGGGTGAGCGCTGGAACACCCGTATCATCGTGATGCCCGGCGCCGCGCCCGTGACGAGCTGGGCTGTATCGATGGATTCGGCATCCGAATTATGTCGCGGTGGTTATCGAGATCGCCGCGCTGCCGATGATTCGCGGATGCTGGATTACCGCCGGCGTTTTCACCATTGCTAACGCGCTGATGCTGGCGGTCCGAATTCCCGCCGAGGAACATGCGCTCGGCGCCGAGTACTCCGAGACTCTGGGCCACGCGTCGGCCGCTTCTTCCCGAACCGTACATCGGATCGAATCGCGGCAGCGGCGACGGATTGCTATCATCGCGCGATGGTTTTTCGCGCCCTTCCTGATTTTTTACGCGCTGATTTTTATCGGCGTGCTTGTTCCTGTGGCTGATGTTCGTCTGGGTCGGCGTCATCAGCAACGTTTTCCAGGCGCTCGGACTGCCGCCGGACCTGGCGTTCATCGCGCTGCTGATGAGCTTCCTTGGCAGCTACATCAATATTCCGCTGACCGAGGTCGAGAGCGGTGACGGCCGCTTGCCGGAAGTCGTTTCGCATTTCGGCATGCGCTATCGGATTCCGACGCGCTACCAGACCGGCAAAACGACCATCGCGATCAACGTCGGAGGCGCGATCGTTCCCGGCCTCATCTGCTTGTACGTGCTGAGCCATTTTCCCGAGGTGACATTTTCCGCGCTGATCGGAGTCGCGATCGTGGCGATCGTGGTGAATCGATTCGCGCGCCCGGTCCCGGGCTCGGCATCGCCACGCCGATGTTCATTCCACCGATAGTGGCCGCCATTTGCGGATGGTGGCTCGGCAGTCACTACGGCGCGCATCATGCCGATGCGGTCGCATACGTCAGCGGCGTGATGGGCACGCTGATCGGCGCGGACCTGATGAACCTGCGCAAGATTGGCGGCCTCGGCGCGCCGGTCGCATCGATCGGCGGAGCGGGAACCTTCGATGGAATTTTTCTGACCGGAATCGTCGCCGTGCTGCTGGCCTGAGAAAATCGCTCAGACTAGGCCGGCTTGAATTTCACCAGGGTGTGATCCTTGGTCACATCGTCGAAGACCACCGTCACCGGCATGCCGACCTTCAACTGATCCTGCGGAACCGTCATGTTGGTCGTCATCCGCGGGCCCTCATCGAGTTCCACGATCGCGAGCACATACGGTTTGTCGGCGAACGACCGCGTCGAGGCGCGATACACGGTCGTATAGCTGTACAACTTGCCGCGGCCACTCACTGTCTGCCATGCGAGCTGATCGGAAAAGCAGTTGGGGCATCGCTCGCGCGGATAATAGATGAACTGGCTGCACGCGCCGCACTTCTGCAGTTTGAGCTCGTGCTTTTTCGCGGCCTCCCAGAATGGGCGGCTTGAGGGGGTCGGCTTGGGAAGTGGTTTGAAATATTCGCTCATGACCGTCGCTCCAGAATCAGGCTCGCCTGTTCACTCATGATGCCGCCGTTGCCGTTGACGTAAGCGAGGCTCGCGTTTTTCACCTGGCGCGCGCCGCCGCGTCCCATCATCTGCCGGATGCCTTCCGTAACATGGCTCATTCCGCCGGCCAGTCCCGGCTGCCCGAATGAAAGCTGGCCACCGTGAGTGTTGCAGGGAAAATCTCCCGCGTAGGTCAGGTCGTGCTCGGCGACGAACGGGCCGCCCTGTCCCTTCTTGCAGAAGCCGGCGTCCTCGAGTGAGACGATCACAGTGATGGTGTAGCAGTCGTACGGACACACGAGGTGCATGTCTTTCGGTTGCAGGCCGGCCATCTTGAATGCGTTCGCTGCGGCAACTTCGATCGGCGAGGTCGTGATCGAGGGAGCGTAGGTGATCGATGAGTGATTCGCGAACTCGCCCGCGCCGAGCAGCCATACGGGAGGATTTTTCGACCGCTTGGCGATTTCCGGCGACGCGATGATGATCGCGGCGCCACCGCTGGTCGGACTGACGATTTCGAACAGATGCAACGGATCGCAAATCACGCGCGAATTCAGCACGTCGTCGATAGTGAGTTCCTTATCGTTGAAGGTCGCGAGCGGATTCTTCATCGCGTTCTTGCGCTGATCGACGGCGACCTTCGCCATCTGCTGCGGCGTCGTTCCGTACTCCGCCATGTGGCGGCGCGCGATGAGCGCATATCCGCAATTCGCCCCGATCATCCCGTACGGCGCCTCGAACTCGCGCTGCATCGACACCACCGGCACGCGCTGATCGCCGGTGCGATTCAGATCGGCGACCAGACACAGAACTGCGTTGCACATACCCGCATCGATCGCGGCGGCCGCGCGCCAGATCATTCCCGCGCCGCTCGCGCCGCCGATGTCGACGACGTTGAGCATCCGGGTCTGCAGCCCGAGGCGTTCAGCGGCCGCGGCGGGATAAATCATGCCGGGATCCGCAAATGGCATCCCGACCAGGAATCCATCGATGTCTTTCTTTTCGAGGCCGGCATCGGCGATCGCTTCCGCCGTGACTTTCGCCATCAGGCTGAACGGCGTCTCGTCGCCGGGGTCCTTGAGCGGTTTGAGTTCGCCGATTCCGATAGCCGCGGCTTTTCCTTTCAGGCTCATAATGTTTCACTCCCTGCGCGTTTCAGGCTTACCACAAAACGCATCGATGGCGTCAAAGGTGAATCGCGGCGGTTGCGGCGGCTGACTCGGGACGCCCGTTCAGATAGCCTCTAAGGGTTTCAGCGTCATTAAAAAGGGGCGCTTTGCGCCAAGGAGAATTTCGCACATGGCATTCATCGTTTGCGATGACCACAACCTGAGCGTCGAGGCGGACGACGTTGACGCCGCCGCCGCACGGCAACTAATGTTCGCCGAGAGCAAGCCGGGCGCGACCAAGGACGAACTCGAGATCATCGAGTTCGGCAAGAAACATCGCGAGTGCAACATCCGAATAATGGCGGGGTGAATCCGCCGCGAATAATGGCGGGGTGAATCCGCCGCGCATCATGGCCGGCTGCCGACTCGCAAGCCGCGCCGTAGTTGGGCGCATTCCAACCAGGTGGGAGGGAACCATGCGTAAGGGAACCATTGCGGTAGGACTCGCGGTCGCATCTTTTACCGGGATGCTGGCGCTCGCCAATGTGGCGCGTGCCGATGACAAAGCCGATATCGCGGCACTGGAGAAACGGGTCGCCGCGGGCATCGAAGCCAAGGACGCCGATGCGGTCATGGCCAACTACATCCCCGGCGATTCGCTGGTGGTCTTCGATCTCGTCCCGCCGCGCCAGTACACCGGGAACGCGGCCTATAAGAAGGATTGGGCGGAAGTGTTTGCCGATTGCGCGGACTCACCCAAGTTCGAAATCAGCGACCTCGACATCAGTGCTGACAGCAAGCTCGCCTTCAGCCACAGCATCCAGCAGTTTTCGTGTACCGATGCGAAAGGCAACAAGATGCAAATGACGATGCGCGCGACCGACGCCTATCGCAAAGTTAAAGGCAAATGGCTCATCGTGCATGAGCACATTTCGGCGCCGATCGATCTCGCAACCGGCAAGGCGGACCTCACTTCCAGGCCGTAGTGCAGAAAACCACGATGTGATGCGGGCTTTCTCACCTTAAGATTGAGTCGCGTATTGAAAGCGTCGGCGGCGGCAGTTAGTATTCCGACGCGGGGTGGAGCAGTCTGGTAGCTCGCCGGGCTCATAACCCGGAGGTCGAAGGTTCAAATCCTTCCCCCGCAACCATTAGCCACCGAAATCCCGACCTCTTTCAGTTTGCCGATGCTCTGCGCTGAGCGGGGCGCCGCACGATCGCGAGTCGCCCGTGACGCTCCCGTAGTTCTTCAGCATCCCGGCTCTGCAGCAATCCGTGAAAGAAAAGGCGAAACGTTTCGCGCAGCGCCTGCGCCCACGTCATGGTGGATTCGGATAGGAATTGCGGATCGGTGACGCGCGTCGCCGCGGCTTGCAATGCGGCGGACACCAGATGCGGATCAACCTTGCGAAAAGCGCCGATTCGCACCGCGTCAGCAATAATCTCCTCGGTCAACCGCTGGCGTTGCTTTTCGGTGCGCTTGAGCACGCGCACGCCGGCGGGAAAACTCTTCACGTCGTTGTTGAACCGATTGCTCTCGTTTCCGAAAGCGGCGATTGCGGTCTCCATCGGCGCGCACAAAGCCGCGATGCAATTGGGCGCCGCTTTGGCGGCCGCGATCATTTCGCGATTCATGCGCGCGAGATGACGTTCCAGGATCAATTCAAAAAATTTCTCCCGGGTGGGCGCGATCGAATACAGCGCACGCTTCGAACACCGGAGCCGGCGCGCCAGCTCCATCGTGCCGAAATGAAGGAAGCCTTCTTCGACGAACAGCGCCTCGGCTTCCTCCATCACGCGCTCAAGCCGTTTGGGCAAAGCCCGCTCTTTGACGGTCCCCATCGATAGTCGCTCTCTCCCCTAGCAAAATCCCCGTCTCACCCTTACACCCAGAGAGGGATTCCCGCCTAACGGTCCGAACGGTACTGCAACCTGCGCGCCGGTTCCCTGACTAAAACCGCCCCCACCGTCTATTGGTACTGAATAGTGCAGTCTGGTACCCTTGGTCCGTGGTGGAGATTCCAGGCTTTAAACGCTCGCGATCTTTGAAGCTTGTTCAAGCAACAGGACGGGAAGCGAAATCGTGAAAGAGAAATGTCCCCAGTGTGGTAGTCGTGCGTTGCAACGCCACGTCGGTCCCAAGCAATGGGTGTCGATGCAGGTCGGCCATTATAATGCCTCCTGCACCCGATGCGGTGAGATGTTCTGGCGTCACGAGGAACTCGCGGAACCGAAGTCGCGCGTCCCGTGGCAACCGGGTCGCGGCCCATGCGGCTGCGGCGGCGAGCCCGAGCTGATTTGATCCTTTCCGCAGTTCAGCCGGCCTAACAATTTCGCTGGTTGCCTACGCGAGGCGATTCCCCCACGCATCGAGATAAGCTAACTCGCTGACCGGACGCCGGATTAGCGGGCCGTGACCGCGTCCGACCGGATAGCCAATCGGAATCGCGGCGGCGGTGCCCCATCCTTCGGGAATTGCGAGGAGTTCCTTCACTTGCGGTTCCACTTCGCACAGGAGCGTGGTCAGAACGCATCCGAGGCCCTCGGCGCGGCAAGCGATGAGAAGATTTTCGACCGAAGGATAAACCGATCCGCCGCCAACCACTGATGGCCGATTCTGCTTCGCATCGGTGATCGCCATCTGCTTCGGGTTAAAACAGAAAATCGCAATGACTGGGGTCTCACCAAAATGCTGCGCCAGATAATCTCCGGCGTTGAGAGTGCGAGTCATCCGTTGGCGCGCGTCTTCGGCCATGTCAGCGGAAAGCGCCGCACGATACATCTTTGAGAACGCGCTCCATCGCTCCGCATACCACGCGCCGAGGCGAGTTTTCTTCTCGCGATCTTTCACCGCGATGATGCGCCAGGGCTGTTGATTGCCGCCGGTCGGCGCCCAGGTCGCGGCTTCCAGCACGCGATGCAGCACGTCATCGGGAATCGGATCGGGTTTGAGCCGCCGCACCGCTTTGAGGGTGCGCATCGCTTCGTAGACTCCCATTTCAGCCATTACCGATCTCCTTTTTGCCTGGGTTTAGAGGAAGAACGATTCCGTTTCCATGCCGAGAAACAATTTACCGGTCGTTTCAAAGATGCTGCGATTGACCATTCGATGCTGGGTTGCGACGTGCACGTCGCGGAAGCAGCGCTGAATCGGATGGCTCGCGTGAACGACCGAGCCGCCGCCCATCGAATACATCGAATCGACAACCTTGGCGCACTGCCATGCCACATTCGCGGCGGCGAGGCGCAAATCGCGACGCATCGCGAGCGACGGGCGCTCACCCGCGGATGCTACCTCCCAGGCAGTTGCGATAGTTTCGAACAGGAACGCGCGCGCGGATCGCAGCGTCGCTTCGGCCTCCGCGACATCCTCCTGGATACGCGCCGAATGCGCGAGAGTTTTTCTCTCCCAGGTGGGAACCTTGCCACCCGCCAGCGCGATGAACTCATCGATCGCACGGCGAGCGATTCCCAGTGACACCCCGCACACCCCGATCGCGAGCAACCCGAAGAATGGAAATCGATAAAGCGGGGTCTTGATGACTGGCGGTGTAGCGCCGATCGCGAACGCGCGATCGTTCGGCACGAAGATGTCCTTCACCTGAAAATCGTGGCTGCCGGTTCCGCGCAATCCGGAGGAGTCCCAGGTGTCGAGGATTTCGACATCCCTGGCGGGAAGGATCATCAGCTTGAATTCAGGATCGCCATTCGGTCCGCGGCGAGGTTGGTCGCCTTCGAAGATCAGCGCGCCTCCTGTGATCCAACTGCAATTCTGGGTCGCGCTGCCCCATTGCCAGCGTCCGTTGACGAGGTATCCGCCCTCGGCGCGAAGCGCCTTTCCGGTCGGCGCGACCGCACCGCCCGTGATTACGAGCGGATCCGAGCCATAGATTTCGCGCGCTACCGCCGCAGGCAAAAAGCCAGACAGCGCGGCGGTGGAACCACCGATCATCACGCACCATCCGACCGAGCCGTCGGCGCGCGATACTTCTTCGATCACACGAACGAGATCAGCGGGCTGCCGCTCCGCGCCTCCATAAGCTTTTGCAATCGCCATCCGAAAGACGCCCGCCTCGGCCAGTTTGCGCGCGAGGTCGGCGGGCAAGCGGCGGACCGCTTCGAACTCGCGGGCGCGAGCGCTGATTTCCGAAGCGAGGCCGGCGACCGCTTGCAATTCGGGAAGAGTTTCCATGCGCCCTGACGATAGGGGGAAACGGCGAGTTGCGCAAAGCGAAGTCCTGCTTCAGACGCAGCGTCGGAAAAATTGTTGATAAAGCCGCCCGTCGGTCACATCTACCCCTTGACGCATTTCTCTACTTCAAGGACTATACGTGGTATGTGGGCACGTCGGGCCGCGGCGGCAAGCTGCTCCCCCCAGCTGCCAATGCTGCGCTAAACGCTTCCCCAGGCGTGAAAGCCCGACGTGCCCGCCACGACTTCCATCCATTCTTAATCGAACGATTATCGAGCAAGAGTGTTCGGGTTGAAGTCGCTCTCGGAAATGCCGCCGGTGTTGATTTTTTGCGTGAACGAGGAATGCGCGGGCACCACCGACCGGAACAGTCCCGGATGGTCGGCGGGGAAGTAAAAGCTTCCCGCGAGGTCGAAGAGATTGCCACCTTCCGCGGAAGGATGCGTGCGCCACAGCGGGATCGCGGTCGCGAAGCGCTCACCTGATTCGTAAAATTCCGCCGCCAGCCAGACATAGATCTCGCTGTCGATAAAAATCAGGGTGCGCTCCTCGAGATTATTTTGCACCGGCGACATTTCGATGACGTACGCGCGCCGAAGCTCGAAAGGTTCCTGGCTCAGCGCATAGCCGGAGTCACCCGCGGTGATTCCCGCAGGTTCATCCTTTGCCGACATGCACGCGAGAATCGGAACGGTGCCGAGCAACCGGTAGTGGTAGATCTCGGTCTTCGGCAGTGCATATGCCCAGTACGGCTGGTGACATCGGCGACAGACCTTATTCGGGAACGCCATCCGCACGCCCATCCGGCGCAGCCGCCGCGAATGCTCGTCGAAGCCATAGAAGTCGTCGTTGCTGCGCGGGTCGGAATAGCGAATCCAGATTCCCGCGCCCTCGCCGGTGTCACCGCCAACGCTGAAGGTAGTCCACTGGTTGCAGCGCGCCTTCCATTCGACTCCGAGTGGATTCGAACCCATGGTCGGACGCGGGTCAACTTCGGTGCGATGCGCATAGCGCATGAAATCGAACTGTTCACACTCGTTGTCGAGGTCGTTCGAAGGCCGGATGACGGTGGGATCGCGCGAGTCGGCCACGTAGGCATTGACGCTCCACGGCGAGAGCGAAAAATCGTCGGGCAGCACCGGACCGAAGTGCCAGTTGTACGCGATCTTCACCGCCGCCTTCGGATCGTTGGTGTCAATCAGTGGAAACGGCATCCCCGCGATGTAGTTGGTGATGTAGTCGTCCTTGTCGAGGCCGACCTGGGGCGAATATTTCTCCGTCGCGGTTTGAAAACCCTTCGACCACTGGATGCGATGCGTCGGCTGCACCTCGAGGCGGAGTCCCTGCTTAATCGCGAGCATCGTCGCCGCAGGAATAAAGTTCGCGTACCGTGCGGCATTTTGTGCGTTGATGATGGTGCCGGGCGCGAGCGCCTCGTTAGCCGGAGTTGCTGTCGGATGAGCTGCAATCGCGGGAGGCGAAAAGGAATCTGCGCGCGCGATGCCGCCGGTCACCAGCATCGCAAGCGCCACGGCATGAGCCATGATCCTCATCATTGTGATGCAGTATCCATCGCGGAAATCGAAGATCGCAACCGATCCAATGATTCCCTTTGCCCGCCGCCAGCGCTTCTTCTATAGCTCTGAATGCAACCACATCTCTGCGCAGCTTTGGAGGAACGCGATGGCGGCATCACGATCGAAGTCGGCCGAGATACGCGCGCGCTTGAATCATCCGATCATCGATTCCGATGGCCATACCGTCGAGGTCGGGCCGCTGTTCTTCGACTACCTGAAGGCCGTCGGCGGCGCGAAAGTGGCCGCGCGCTATCAGACCGCGATGCTCGATACCTTCAGCGACCCGCAGTGGCGAACCCGCACCATGGATGAGCGGCGCGAGCGGCGCACCCTGCGCCCGACCTGGTGGGCGGTGCCCGCGAAGCATACCGAGGACCTCGCCACCGCGCTGTTTCCGCGCCTGATGTACGAGCGGCTGGAGGAAATGGGCCTCGACTATTCGGTCGTCTACCCGACCATCGGACTCATCACGATGGAGATGCCCGATGACGAAGTGCGGCGCGCCTCGTGCCGCGCGCTCAATCGGATGAAGGCCGACACCTTCGCCGGGCTCGAAAAGCGGATGACGCCCGCCGCCGTGATCCCGATGCATACGCCGGCTGAAGCGGTTGATGAGCTTGAATATGTCGTCCGTCAGCTTGGCTTGAAAGCCGTCATGATGGCGAGTTACGTGAAGCGCCCGATTCCCTATGTCGCGAAGCATCATCCCGACGCGGCGAAATATACTTATTGGCTCGATACTTTCGGCATCGACAGCGAATACGACTACGACCCGGTGTGGGCGAAGTGCCGCGAGCTCGGCATCGCGCCGACGTTTCATTCAGTCGGCTACGGATGGGGCGCGCGCCGGTCAATCAGCAGCTACGTCTACAATCACATCGGCAACTTCGCCGCGAGCGCCGAGGCGGTCTGCAAGTCGCTGTTTCTCGGCGGCGTGCCGCAGCGCTTTCCCGAGGTCAAGTTCGCGTTTCTCGAGGGCGGGATGGCGTGGGCGCGCTCGCTCTACTCGGAGCTGGTCGGCCACTTCGAGAAACGCAACCGCGAGGCGGTCGAGAGCTTCAATCCCGCCGCTATCGATGCGCCCGCCCTGCGCGCCTATGCAGTCCGCTACGGCGGCAAAGGCACCGAGGGCCGCGAGGATCAGATCGTCGAGCAGATGGTCAACGGCCTTTCCGGCGGCATCGATCCATCGATGGTTGATGAATGGGCGCAAAGCGGCGTGCGCTCAATCGCCGACATCCGCGACATCTTCATCAGCCAGTTCTATTTCGGATGCGAGGGTGACGATCCCTTGAACGCGCTCGCATTCGATCCGATGGGCACCGCGTTCGACGCGAAGCTCCTCGCGCTCTATGGCTCCGACATCGGCCATTGGGATGTGCCTGACATGCGCGAATGCGCCGAGGAGGCATACGAGCTGGTCGAGCATGGGATGCTGAAGCTCGAGGAGCTGCGCGAATTCCTGTTTGTGAATCCGGTCAAGTTTTGGACCGCGACTAATCCGAACTTCTTCAAGGGCACGGCGGTCGAGCACGAGGCGCGCAAGATCGCATCGCACTGAAAAAGCGCTTCACCCCAAAAAGAAAAGCGCCGCGGCATCGATGCCACGGCGCTTTTTTCATTCATCAAGTATCGTTCAGTCGAGCAGCGCTTTAGCAACGCTCTCCCGATGCACCGGGGCATTGCCCAAATTCGCTTCGCCTGCGAGCGCGCGGCGATGGAACAGGTGCATGTCATGTTCCCAGGTGAATCCGATGCCGCCGTGAACCTGGATCGCCTCGGAGGTCACATTTTTCGCCATGTCGGAGGCATACGCCTTCGCCATCGGAACCGCGGTCGCGGCTTCGGCGTTTTTCTCGTCGACAGTCCAACACGCGTAATACGTGAGCGAGCGGGCGTTCTCGACCGCGACCATCATGTCGACGCACTTATGCTTCACCGCCTGGAACGAGCCGATCGGCTTGCCGAACTGCACGCGGGTTTTGGCGTAATCGACCGACATGTCGAGCGCCTTTTGCGCGGTGCCGACCATTTCGGCTGACAGCGCGGCGGTTGCGATGTTGAGGACGTTGCGCAGGATCGGCCAGCCCTCACCTTCCTTGCCGAGCATGCCGGAAGCTTTCACGTTATCGAACTTCACGTGGCACAGACGCCGCGTCATATCGACGGTCTTGAGCTGCGTGATGGTGACGCCGTTGGCGTTGGTCGGCACGATGAGAAGCGTGATGCCTTTCTCGCCGCTGCCGCCGGTGCGAACCGCGACCGCCATGCCGTTGGCCACGTGCGCGTCGGGCACAAAAAACTTTTCGCCGCTGATGGTGTAGTCGTTGCCACTCTTGGTCGCCTTGAGCTGTACGCCCTCGGCATCAAAACGGCCCGAAGCCTCGGCCAGCGCGAGGGTTCCGATGAATTCGCCCTTCGCCATGCGCGGAAGAATCTCTTTTTTCTGTTCCTCGGAACCGCCCTCGATAACAAGCGGCGCGCCGAGCAGTGCCGAGGTGAAAAATGGCCCCGGGACCAGCGCCTTGCCGGCCTCTTCTGCCACCACGGTCATGTCGAGGAAGCTGCCGCCCTGCCCGCCGTACTCTTCAGGAATCAGCAGCGAGGGCCAGCCAAGCTCGACCAGCTTCTTCCAGAAATCTTTGTCGTGGGCGGTCGCGTCCGCCATCATTTTGCGCACGTATGTGGTTGGGCAATTGTCGGCCAGAAAGCGCTTGGCCGCATCGCGCAACATTTCCTGTTCTTCCGAGAACCCGAAATCCAACTTGGTGTTCCTCCGTATATTTCCGAGGGCTGGAATCCTGCCGCCAACCGGCTCGAACCCATGATTGGGGTACCATTATCGGCCAAAAGTGCGCAAGCGCTCTGAGATGTCGCCATCTGTTCGCGTCGTATGATGTTGCTGAAGGACTTGCCCGGTTCGGGTCATCGCATGAGAATTAGCCCTCGATAAAGGAGTTTGGTTGTATGGCTTCCGAACGCGCGAGTTCTGACGCACAGCACAAGGATTTGGTCCGCGAGGAGTTCACCCGCCAGGCAAATGAGTATGCCGCCGCGCCAGTAATTCGCGACATCGACCACATCCAGAAGCTCATCGATACCGTAGCTCCAGGCCCCGATGCTCGCGTGCTGGAAGTCGCTACCGGTCCCGGCCATGTCGCATTGGCGTTTGCGAAAGTTGCCCGCGAGGTAATCGGAGTTGACCTTACCGAAGCGCCGTTGAAGATCGCCGAGCGCATGCGTGCCGAGCGCGGCCTGAAAAATGTCAGTTTCCGGCAGGGCGATGTCGAAGCTCGGCTGCCATTTAACGACAACGAGTTCGATGTGGTCGTGTGCCGCTTCGCGGTTCATCATTTCGCGAATCCCGCGATCGTGATTGCCGAGATGGCGCGGGTGTGCCGCGTCGAAGGGACCGTCGCGATCGAGGATCTCATCTCGAGCGAGCATCCGCAGCGCGCCGAGTACTACAACCGCTTCGAGCGTCTGCGCGATACCTCGCATACGCGGGCCTTGCCGCTGAGTGAGTTGGTGAAGACGATGGCGTCGGCGGGATGCGAAATCATGCGCTTCGAATCCTCGGCCTTGAAAAATCCCGTGGATCGATGGTTCGTCTCCGGCCACACCACGCCCGAGCGCGAGGCCGAAGCGCGCGCGTTGATCGAGCGCGACCTCATCGAGGATCTAAGTGGAGCGCATCCATCGCGGGTTGACGGTGAGTTGTTCTTTACCCATCGCCTCGCAATCGTAATCGCGCGCAAGTTGAAGGCGGCGGCATCGTCGATCTGATCCCGATAGGGCGTTTCATCGAAAAGATATTTGCGATGGCGCCATCGCTGCGGGGCGTTCGGGAACGCCCCGTTAGAATCCTCCGATGGCTTTGGTCCTCATCGCCATCGAATAGTCGAAATCCGGCAACCGCAGTTTGCGCCGTCGTGAGAAGGTCGGGCGCACGCGGTTAATATCGATGGGAATCGGCCGTGATCATAGCGAAGGACCGCTGCGCGGATGGAAGATTCTAACGGGGCGTTCGCGAACGCCCCCTACCATTTTTACGATCGCGGATTCTGACAAGGGTTGGCATCCGCAGAAACGTCCACAAAAAATCCGCGCTGTGGAGGGGCGTCGGCACAACCTGGAGACCGATGGGCGCGGCCCAGTTGCCACCAAGGATCGGGCAACGGCGATCACCTTCGAACCGTAGGGAGCGTTCGGGAACGCCCCGTTAGAATCCTCCGATGGCTTTGGTCCACATCGCCACCGACACTGCGGATAAATCAACGCATTTGATCCTGATAGGGCGGTTCGCGAACCTCCCGCAACGACAGTTCAATCGAAAAGATCTTCGCGCTTGCAGCATCGCTGCGGGTCGTTCGCGAACGACCCCTACGGTTCCACGGTTGTCGCCGGTTCCCGATCGAGGTGGCGATCGAAGTCAGATGACAGCTTCGCGCCGGTCGGTTACGATGGCATCATGACCAAGCTTCTGAAGAAGGCCTTCGATAGGGCGAGCGAGGAGTTCACCGAAGCTGAACAGGATCGATTCGCGCGCTATCTTCTGAAGGTAATTGAAGCTGACGAGCGCCAATGGGATCGGGAACTTAATAATCCAAGAAGTACGCGAATGAAAAAACTCGTCGAGCAGGCGCTGTTGGATATTCGTGAAGGCCGAACCGAGCCTTTGGATCCGCGCAAGCTCTGAAATCTCGCACCACACCTTCTTTTTGGATTGCCTATCGCGGCTTGCCGCCGTCAATCAGGAAACTCGCAAAGGCGGCGCATCTGCGATTCATGCGGGATTCCCAGCATCCAAGCCTTCGCTTCAAGCCGATAAGAGCCTGGCCTGGCGTCTATTCAGCTCGGATTAGTATCGCCTGCCGCGCGCTCGCGATCGTCTCAGGGGATACAGCGACCTGGTTCTGGATCGGATCTCATGCTGACTACAACAAGCTGATTCGCTTGAAGTGATTCACTTTCCCTGCTTCTCCGACACCAGCGCGAGGACGCCGGAATACTGCAGCAACCCGGTCGTATCGGCGAGCGGGCCGATTTCAAAGCCGGTGAAAAATCCCGCGACCGGAATCGGTCCGAGATATTGCTGGATGTAGGCGGTGTCGTGGCCGGGGACGCTGTACAACCCGGAGCCGCGTGAGACGCAGTCGAAATACAACCCGAATGCCGCGGGTTGCGACGCCTTGGCTGACATCTCTTCGAGGGTCGCCTTCAGATCCTCGCGCGCGCGTTCGCCGTTGCGCAGCACCAGGCCGAGCGCGTCGCCAACCTGCGGATGATGCGCGACGGCGATCACGCCATGCTCCTCGCTCGCGCCGACGATGTTGCGCACCAGAAATCGTCCACGTTCGAGGCGCTGAGGGTTATCGTCGAGCGGAAGCCCGACGAACACAAACGCAAGCGCGCGGCGAAGATCGTCGGCGAGCGGACCCGCGGCCTCGGCGAAAACTTCATAGGCGGGCCGTCCATCGAGCGAGATGATGACGTTGTCGCGGACCTCGGTGACGCGATGGATCGGGCCGATCTGCGTGCATGCGAGCGATGCGCCGATGTTCAAATCGAAGTCGCCGGAAATGAGCATCGCGGAAACGGAATTGGAGCTGACCGTATCGCCGCAGAACTGGAAGGTCTCGCCGATGGAACCGTCTTCGCTCGCTCCACCGCCGACCATCACGACGCCGGGAAGGTCGGCTTCGAGCGCGGCAAGAAACAGCTCCGCATTCATGTTGTAGGTATCGGCCAGGATGCAAAGGAGATTGCTGCGGCCGAGCGCCGGCTTCACGGCGGCGGCAAGTTCGAGGGCGACCTCGCGCGACCGATTGCGCAGCGAGGGCACGAAGATCCGCTTCGCATTGACCTCATCGCCACCGAACACGAGGACCGACAGCGCCGCGCCGCTTTCGACTTCAGATTCGGTTGCGATGACGCCGACCGCGGAGCATCCCACCACCTCGCGGGTTTTGGTTTCCTCGCCCACGGTGCGAAGGATCAATGGAAACGCGCCGCCATGCGCGGTGGTGGCGAAGAAAATCGCGCCGGTGGCCTGCGCGAGGCCGGCCTGCTTCATCGCGGCGGCGCATGCTTCGACGGCCGCAGTCCGCGGATTGTGTGAGACGGAAATTCCTGTACCCGCGCGCAGCATAAGCTTACCTCGGTTATTTTTGCCGGCCGAAAATCTCCAGCAACATCGTCATCCGCTTGATGGCGGCGCCCATTTCCTTCACCGAGAGACGCTCGTCGATGCCATGAATCCCGTGAAATTCAGCGGGCGGCAGATCCAGCGGGGTGAAGCCATACGAGACTACATCTTTGCGGCGGAAATAGCGGCTGTCGGTGAATCCTCCGACCATCGCCGGCACCACAGGACATTTATCATACTTGCGCGCGAGTTGAGCGATGGCGCTCATCAGGATCGATTTCGAGGGCGACGACGGAGTTGGCGGAGAATCGAGCAGGACATCGATTTTTATATTGCTGTCATCGATGGCCTTTTTGATGTTGGTCAGGAACAGCTTCTGATCGTCGCCGGGCAAGAGGCGGCAATCGACTTCAGCATACGCCAGCGCGGGAATGATGTTGGTCTTGTCGCTGCCGTGCAGCACGGTCGGCGCGATGGTGTCGCGGACCTTGGCATTCTGCGAAGGGTCCTCGAGAAATTTGCGCGCGAAGGCGAGATCGCGCATCGAGACCGCGAGATCGAGCCATTGCGGCGGGCCGTGCTCGAGTTCCGCGATGGCGTGAAATTCGTCCTGCACCGGCCCGAGCACCCGAATCCGCGGTTGATAATCGATAACCTTGGAAAGCGCGCGAATCAGCCTAGTTACGGAAGTATCGGCGGCCGGCGCCGAGGCGTGTCCTTCGGTGCCGGTCGCAGTAAGCCGGAGCCAGAGCGGGGTTTTTTCGGTGACCGCCACTTTGTAGAGTTTCTTTCCGTCGGGAAATTCCTGGATGCCGCCACCTTCGGTGAGGAGGTAACCGGCATCGGAGAAAATGTCCTTCTCGTGCTCGGTGAACCATCCGGCGCCCATCTTGCCGCCTTCTTCCTCGTCGCCGGTGGCGACAAAAATGATGTCGCGGTTGAGCAAAATGCCGGCGCGTTTGATCGCCAGCATCGCCATCAGATCGATGACGCCGGGACCCTTGTCGTCGAGCGCGCCGCGCCCCCACACATAGCCGTCCTTCACCTCGCCGGAGAACGGCGGCACCTTCCACTCGGAGGCGACCGCGGGCACGACATCCATGTGGCCCAGGACGATGAGGGCTTTCTTCTTCTCGCCGATGCCGCGCAGGCGCGCCACGACGATGCCGCGTCCCGGCTCCGATTCCCAGGTGGTCGCGGGGATTCCGTCGGAGAGAAATTTCTCCTTGAGAAATTTCGCCGCCTCCATTTCATTGCCGGGAGGATTGGTGGTGTTGATGCGGATGTACTTGGAGAGAAAGTCGGTCGCCTCCTGGGTCAACTTGTCGTAGTCGATCTCCTTGGGCGGCGGCGCTTTGACCACCTGCGCACCGCCGGCGGATTGCGCGGCCGGATGCGCAATAAACATTGCGCAGACAACTATCAGCGCCGCGGCGAGGCGGCGAACGCGCAAACGCTGACCCTCAGTCATCGTTCGCCGAAGTTGAACAAATCGACGACGGTTTGGAGGAACTGCGCGGCGGGAGCGCCGTCGATCACGCGATGATCGAAGGTAAGCGACAACATCATCATCGCGCGCCGGGTGATTTCGCCGCGATAAATCGCGGGCTTTTCGACGATCCTGCCGATCCCGAGGATCCCGGTTTCGCCAGAATGCAGAATCGGCGTGAACGCGTCGATGCCGTAGGTGCCGAGATTGGTGATGGTGAACGCGCCGCCGGTGATGTCTTCGAGTTTCAACTTGCCCGCGCGCGCCTTCTCCACCGCCAGTCTGGTTGCGGTCGCGATCTCGCGCAGGCTTTTGCCGGTCACGTCATGGATAACCGGAACCATCAAACCTTCGTCGAGCGAAACCGCGAGCCCGATGTTGGCGTCGCTTAACGTGACGATATGGCTCCCTTCCAGCCGCGCATTCATCCGCGGATGCTTGAGCAGCGCGCGGCCCGCGGCCTGGATCAGCAAGTCGGTGTAAGTGAAATCGAATTCGCGCTTGAGCCGCTCGCGCAGTTCGGTCGCCGGAGTCACATCGGCCTCGGAGGTGATGGTCAGCTGCGCGGTGTCGCGCAAACTCTGATGCATCCGCTCCGCGATGGTCTTGCGCATTCCGCGCAGCGGAATGGCGGTCTGACTCGGAGTGGCCGCCGCGACTGGAGGTGGAGGTGATTTCGCGGTGCGCTCGACATCCTCGCGGGTGATTCTGCCGCCGGGCCCGCTGCCACTAATTCGATCGAGATTCACCCCCAGCTCGGCGGCGAGTTTGCGCGCGACCGGACTGATGGGCCGCCGCTCGCCGGAGGTGCCTTTCGCCTCGATGGCGTCGGCGGTTGGCGCCCTGGCGATCTTCACCTCACCGTTGGAGGCAGCCGCGGCAGGAGCGCTTCCATACTTCGCGCGCAACGAAGCAGGGTCCTCATTGGCCTCGGCGATCACCGCGACGGCGACGCCGCATTCGACCGTCGCACCTTCCTCGAACAGCGCGACCGCGAGGATGCCGCTGGCGGGCGACTCGACCTCGTAGAGCACCTTCTCGGTTTCGACCTCATAAAGAGGATTGCCCGCGCTGACGCTTTCGCCGACCGCCTTGAAGAAGCGCTGGATGGTGCCCTCGTGCATGGTCAGCCCGAACTTGGGCATCGTGACTTCGACGGCCACAGTGCGTCAGCGTCCGGCCTTCGCCGCCTCGGCTTTGGCGGCAGCTTCCGCTTTCACTTTGGCCCAGCCCTCTTTGAGCGGCACTGAATGATGGAAGGAGACTTTGCGCTCGGCGAAGCGCCATTTGCCCTTCACACGTTGATATTTGTCGTTGTACCAGCCGGCGCCGAGGATGCTTTCGCCCTTGCGAGTGAAGCGGGCGTCGATGGTGCAGGTTCCGTGCGCGTCGTTGTCACCGTCGAATTCGATGATGTGGTTATGAATGAAGGGGACGGGGGATTCGGCCGGAGTTATTGCGCCATAAAACTTCAGTAAGGCATCCATACCACGGACGGGCTTGTTACCGGGCGCCTCGAGGACACCGTCATCGGTAAAGAGGCGAGCGATGGATTCGCCCTCGGAATGCTGGACATGCCAGCAATATTTCGCAGTCAGTTCCTTGATTTCCTCGCGATCGGCGAGTTCCTGGACCTTTTGTTCCAGCGACTTAGGCATAGGTGCTCCTGGAGATGTTTTATTGCGCTACCACGCCGCCATCGACGACAAAGGTAGCGCCGGTCACGAACGTTGACTCATCGGAGGCTAAGTAGAGCGCGCAATTCGCGATATCCTCGGGGGTGCCCATCCGGCGAATCGGGGAATGCAGCAGCAACTGTCCCGAATCACGTATTGGATCAACTACAGGCGCAATCATTGGGGTATCGATGGCACCGGGACATATCATGTTGACGCGGATGTTTTTCGGGCCGAACTCGACTGCGAGTGCGCGCCCGAGCGCGACCATCCCACCCTTCGAGGCGGTGTATGCGTGTGCGGATGCGCCGCCGATCAGCGCCGCGATCGATGCGGTATTAACAATCGAACCACCGCCGGTCTTGATCATCTCGGGAATCGTGTACTTGCACATCAGGAACATGCTCTTGAGGTTGATCGCAAGCACGCGGTCCCAATCTTCCTCGGGCGTGTTAAGGATGTCACCCATCGAAAGCGGCGAGGAAAATCCTACTCCGGCGTTGTTATAGAGGATGTCGATGCGCCCGTAGGTGCTCATCGCAGTGCGCACCACGTTCTCGCAATCTTTCGCGCTCGAGACGTCGGCCTGCGTGAACACCATCGCGCCGCCGGCCTGCTTCACCATGCTGGTGGTGATTTCGCCGTCTTCGCGCTTCCAGTCGCATCCGATGAGTTTGGCGCCCTCGCGCGAGAAGATCGTGGCCGCGCCACGGCCCTGTCCCGATCCGACGCCGGTAATAATCGCAACTTTATTTTGCAGTCTCATGGAGTCGTCTCTACTTCGCCGAGGCGCTCATCATCTCGGTGGCCCGGGTCAGGATTTTGCGCATGGTATCCGCGCTCTGCGCGCCGACCAGCGGATAGTCGCCGATGAAAAACGTCGGCACTCCGCTGACACCGTGCTGATGCGCTACCATCGTGTTGTTTTTCAAGCGCAGCTGGATGTTCGGCGATTCGATCGCCGCAGCGACCTCAGCGGGATCGAGGCCCACCTCGGCCCCGAGCTTCTTCAGCACTTCGACGTCGGCGATATTCGACCCGTCTTCGAAATATGCGCGATAGACCCTGGCCTCGAACTCCTCGCCCTTTCCCGATGCGATCGCGTATTCGCAGGCCGCCAGCGCGTTATGCGAGTTGGTCAGCATCGCAGGCGGCCGCATCGTGATGCCGGTCTCGGTGGCCATCGCGGAAATCCGCTCCCATGCGCCTTTGCGCGCGTCCGGGTCCATCTTGCCGTAAACCTTCTCGGCCGGGATTCCGGTCGCGGGCCAGTCGGGATGAATCTCGAAGCCGCGCCAGTCGACGTCGAGGTCGAACTCGCGCTTCATTTGGCGCACGGTTTCGAAACCGATGTAACAGAACGGGCAGATGAAATCCGAGAACAGGGTGATCTTGAGTGCCATGGTTCCGCTCCTCGCTCGGACTATAAGACGCGACCGCCGATGCCGTCAAAGTCGCGAACTGCGGGAGTTCCGCCATGACCGGATGAATGGCGATCGAATACTGGAAAAAATCCTGACCGCGAGACGCCGATCTGAACGTTCAAGTACGGCCGCGGCTTTAGCGTTGATCCCTCACCTCCAAAGAAGGCTTGCCGCTCCGGGCAAAAGTCAGCGCCTGTTGCTCGGCCACCATCGCCTCGTCCATCATGCGGCGGAATTGCGCGACGCCGCTGTCGATCGCGATGGTCATCATCTTCGCGTCGGGCGCGCGGTTGATGTTCTTCTGCTGCGCCTCGATCATCACGCGGTCTTCGTTGAACGCTCGAAGGCCGAGTTGATAGAGCGTCTCCGCGTGCTCCGGCTCCTTCGCCCACGGACCGTACGCGAAGAAATAGCAGGTGCGATCATCGGTGAGCGGAGTCACGGTCTGGCAAGTGAACTGGCGATGCATCGGCTCGATATCGACGGGCTCGCGCTCGGGGAATTTTACGGCCGTCCCGGGAGGATAGAAGTCGGCGTGCAGGAGGAAAACGCCGGGGATCACGAATTCATAGGTCTGCCAGATGTCGATTCTGGATTTGCTGAGGACGTCGGACATCTTGGAAGGACCGCTATTGATCCAATTCGAGATGAGCACGCCGCGCGCCGTCTTGGTGATGGTCGGCCGCGACACTCCTTCGGGACTGAAGCTCGCGCCGAGACTTTTGCAATGCAGAAACGCGATGTGCGACAGGTCGAGCAGATTGTCGTTGATGAGGACGTAGTTCGCGTTGTAGTCCATGCGGCCCGGCTTCATCGCCCAGCGCGGATCATCGACGCCGACGAATTCCGGGATCAACGCCTCGTCCGCGCGCGCCGCGTCGCCCATCCAGATCCACGCGACGGAGTATTTGTCGATGACTGGATATCGCCGTACGCACGCCTGCGGTGGAATTTTCGGCTGACTTGGGATCTCGATGCATTTGCCCGACGGCGCGAACTTCAGGCCATGGTACATGCAGCGGAGGTTGTCGCCCTCGAGGCGTCCCATCGAGAGCGGCGCGAAGCGATGCGGGCAGCGATCCTGCAACGCCACCGCCGCACCATCGCTGGTACGATAGATGACGACGGGTTCGTTCAGGATGGTGACGCCGGTGATCGCTTCGGGCGCGAAGTCACGGCTCCATCCGGCGGCATACCAGCAATTGCGAAGGAACATGAAGGACCTCCTCGCACAGATATCGGGCTTGGCGGGACTTAGCGCAAATTCTGACTGCGGTCAAATTTGGATATTATGATGCCGCGATACGTTCAGAGACATTAAAATCCGTCACGCCGAGTCACTAACCGGCGCCGCCGCGAAGACTGCCGAGATCACTACCGGACGTTTTCCTGAGGCGTCCTTCTCCGTTTCCTCCAACGCGAGGTAAACCAGCCGAACCTGAATCGAGACGCCGAGCGCCTCAGACAAGCAGCGCATCAGCATCGACTCGCATCGGCTGTCAAAAGTCGCGGTGCGGACCACCCGTACTTCGACGTAGTCGCGCCGATGCTGAACGAACTGGAGAAAAGCGATTCCCGGTACAATCGCCGGCAGGGCAAACAGCGCGCTTTCGACCCGACCCTCGGGAGTCACGATGGCGGTAGCCATCCGTCCCCGTACTCCACGAATGACCGGGAAAGTGCGGCCGCATCGGCATCGCGGCGGATGCTCGTAGACTTCAATCAGGTCACCGATCTCGTAGCGCAGCAGAGGCATCGCCCGGTTGTAGAGCGAAGTTCCGATTGCCGGAGCGAGATCCACTCCCGGGTCAGCTGAGGGTGTTCGCTCGCCGAGCTCGAGCAAACCGTAATCCGACAAGATGTGATAACTGCCCTCGTAGCATTGCGCGATGCAAACGGTACGTTCCATGTGCCCATAGCAATCGAGCAGGCGGCACTGAAAGGTATTCTCGATCGCGATGCGCATTTCCGGGGTAAGATTTTCGCCGCTCGAGAAGACCGCTCTCATCGGAGCGATTCGCTTCTTAGCCGCCGTAATAAGGATCGCGAGATGGTAGAGAGCGGAGGGCAATCCTTTGAGGTAGCGCGGCTTGAATTTTTCGAGGAGGGAGATGTACTCCCCAACCGTCGCGCTGGTCAGCTTCATGGAATTCAACATCAGGCGCCCATACCAACGCTGAAGGTCGAAGATTTTTCCGTCGAGCTGCGGGCGACTCAAAAAATGTACCGAGGCCAGTTCCGCGAAGCGATCGCCGAGGCTGTAGCCGGCCCATCCCCAATGCCGCCAATAATGCACAAATTCGAGCGCATTCGATTCTCTGTCGAGATAAAATTCGAGAGGAACCCCCGAGCTGCCGCTGGTATGCGCGACGACGGGACGATAGCTCTGATAGTCGTCGGCGAGGAATAAGCTTCCATCTTCCCGAACCGTATCGCGCGAAAGTAGGGGCAGGCGCTTGAGGTCTTCCGCGCACTCGATGTCTTCCGGCGACAGACCTAACTCGCGAAACTGACGCTGGTAATGCGGAACGTGCTGGGCGGCATGGCGGACGATGGCGCGAAGGCGTGCCTGCTGATAGGCGCGCAAATAGTCCTCATCCCATTGCGTGCGCTTCAGGGCATTTCGCAGGCGGAGGATGGTGATGGGTACAAAAAAGTCGCGAAAGGTGAAGTCTATCGCCAAAAAAACAACCTATCGAATCGGCGAGACTAATATCGCAATCGGAACCCCGCGAATAGTCTGCGCGATCGCGCATACCGTTCGGCGACCCCCCGTTGACTCGCCACCAACGAGTCCGTACTCTCACTGCAACCAGCCAATAAAGGCTAAGCGCGCGTCCGGATTCCGCGACCGCCAACCTTCCAACCAATACAGACCATTCGTTCGGCCTAGCCGCCAACGGGAATCCGCTGGATCTGGACCGAGAGGCATTTTGTCATTCGCTGATTTTTCACTATCCCCAGAACTAGCTCGTTCAATCAAAGACCGCGGCCACCATCAGGCCACCCCCATTCAGACCGGCGCAATTCCTGTTGCGATGTCGGGTCGCGATTTGATCGCGACCGCGGAAACCGGCAGCGGCAAGACCGCCGCATATCTGATCCCGCTGATCGATAAGCTGCATGGCAAACACGCCGGCAGCCGATCGCATCACACTGATGCTCATCATGCTGATGCTCATCAGCTCGATGCTCGTCACGCGGAAGGGACTCACGAAGCACATCATAATGGTGCGCGTCCGCATCCGGCGGGCATCCGCGCGATGGTGCTGGTGCCGACGCGCGAGCTCGCGGCGCAAGTCGCCAAGGAGTTCGGCATCCTCGCGCGCAACACGCGCCTGAAAGCCGCCCTGATTGTCGGCGGCGACTCGATGACGCGTCAGTTGCAGGATCTTCGCAGCGGGGCGAGCGTCCTGGTTGCATGTCCCGGACGCCTCAATGATCACATCGAGCGCGGGACCGTAAAGCTCTCCAACATCGAGATCGTAGTCGTCGATGAAGCGGATCGAATGCTCGATATGGGCTTCCTGCCGCAGCTTCGCCGCATCATGAAGACCGTGCCGACCAAGCGTCAGACGCTGATGTTCTCCGCCACGATGGGATCGGGTGTGGCGCAGGTCGCGCGCGAGTTTCTGAAGGACCCGGAGCATGTGGCCGTCGGCGACAAGGCCGCGCCGCCGCCGAGCATCCATCAGACCATCTATCCGGTGACCAACGACAACAAGGGACCGATGCTGATCGAGATCCTCAAGCGCGACGAGGTTGAAAGCGCGATCGTTTTCACCCGCACACGCTCACGCGCCGATCGGGTGGCGCGGATGCTCTCGCGCAGCGGAATCAAGGCGGTCGCGATTCATGGCGACCGCTCCCAGAGTCAGCGCAACGCGGCGCTCGCCGGCTTTCGCAATCGCACCTATCGGGTGATGGTCGCGACCGATGTAGCTGCGCGAGGTCTTGATATCCCCGATGTATCTCACGTAATCAATTACGACCTGCCGGACGAGTCCGAAAACTACATCCATCGTATTGGCAGAACGGCCCGCATGGGCAAATCAGGCGAAGCGTTGAGCCTCGTCACTCCTGAAGAGCGCGCAACGCTTGGGAGATTGGAGAGAACGTTGGGTAAGCAATTGGATCGCGAGACAGTCGAGGGCTTCGAGGCCCCGCAGATAACCGCACCCAAGCCGGTGACGATTTTCCGCTCCAGCAAAAATTCTCGCCGCAGCCGCCCCCGCGCACGGTGGGCATAAGGTGGCGGCCGGCGCACCGTTAACTAGAACCCCGTTCAACCTCGACGAATCTACCGAGCGGAAGACCCAGCGTCCCTGGGAATGGCCGTGGTGGCGCACTACTCTGCGTCACTCCGGAACATTTGGATGGATCATGCTCATCCACGCGACCGCCGTGGTCGGGCTGATTCTTTTTCCACTGCCGGGATGGCGCCTGTTCTTCGCCGCGCTGGCCTTGGCATGGATCGGCGGTATCGGCACCACCGTGTGCTATCACCGCGCCATCACACATCGCGCGGTGAAGCTCAATCCGCTGGTGCGTTCGATCCTGATCTTCTTCGCGATGTTCAATGGTTCCGGCGCGCCGGTCAGTTGGGCCTCCAACCATCGGCTCCATCACGCGTCGGCGGATACCGAAGATGACATCTCGAGTCCGCGCCAGGGCTTCGGATGGGCGCATCTGCGCTGGCTATGGCAGGCGCCGCAGCCGTCGGCCGAGCGGTACGTGCCGGACCTCAATCACTTCTCATACAATGTGTGGACCTTCATCCAGGGGCCCATACTCGCGCTGGCGTACTTCGGCGGACTGTACTTCGGGGTCGTGGCCTTCTTCTGGCTGGGCGCGATTCGGTTGGTGTTCGCGCTGCACGCGCAATGCTTCGTGAACAGCGTTTGTCACACCGAGCCTGGGGTTAAGGAAGGTCAGGATTCCAGCCGCAACGTGCGATGGCTCGCGCTGATGCATTTTTTCCAGGGCGAGAACTGGCATCGCAATCATCACGCGCGCCCCGGCTTGGCGCGGCTGGGATGGAACTGGCATCAACCGGATGTCGGCTACCTGATCATTCGCGGACTCGAGAAAATCGGCCTCGCGAGCGATGTGCGTGACTTCCGGCAGTTGCGTTCGCTGACCAGCGAGAAGTAGTTCCGCCTCAAATCGAAACACCGAGGCCCGCGCGCATCGATGCTCGCGGGCCTCTTTCATTTTTGCGCAAGCCTACTGATTTATCGCGGTGAAAATCTGTTGCTGGGCCCACATCGGATGCTGTAGAAGCACCCCATGGCCGGCGCCATCGCTACCCGGATAGGTGGTGATGGTGGCCGCGTTGGCACCGAACATCGCCTGGTAGGC
The DNA here is from genome assembly GCA_963761255.1 of uncultured delta proteobacterium. Taxonomy (GTDB): domain Bacteria; phylum Desulfobacterota; class Binatia; order Binatales; family Binataceae; genus DATGKG01. The sequence goes on along the minus strand of CAVXGH010000001.1, from coordinate 265,046 downwards.
GGTCGCCAGCTCCTGGCCATAGACATATTGGATGAAAAGGTCTTCAGGGCCGTTAATCACGTTGATTTTTCCGCTGATATTCAACTTCACACAGTTAGTGGACATAGGGGTGTTCGGCTGTGGTGACACCGTCTGGCATACCCCACCGTTAGTGGCCGACATTTCGGGTGAGACTCCCGAACAGGAGCAACCGGTGGAGGTGAAATTGGACCCGGGAGCACTGCAATAGCAGAGGCTATAATCGGTCACCAGCTCGCGCTGTTGCACAAACAGGTTGTAATCGGCACCGCCGGTGAGTGACCAGGGCAAGGTCTTCCGATTGGCGTTCTGTATCAGCAGGTTTCGGTCGCATTCACTTTCGAGCGGACAATTGGGCGTCACGTTAAGAGTAACGGTGTTGTTGCCAATCGTCGCTTCGCATCCACTGTTAGGCCCATTGTTGGGAGTTTGACCGACATACGGAAAGGTCAGTTGAAAGAGATCCTCTTCCAGCTCGTTTTTAAAAGAGCTGTCGAGATCGGGATTGTTCTTCAGCTCGTCAAACATGGTAGAGACGCAGTCGGCTTGATTCCCGTCGAAAAATCCATCGGTGTTTCCTCCGGGCTTAGTCGCGATCAGAATCAGGTTGCCGATTTTCCGTTCAGGATTAGCGGTCGGAGCGACAAAGGCATACTTCAACACGCTGACCGACCCCAATGACCAGCCCAACGGATCGACCTTGTTGGTCGGGATGTGATAGCGCCGGCCAATCTCATTCAGCATCGCGTCCACGTCGTTGGAAATGTCATCGAGGGTTACATTTCCCGTCAGCGGGCTCGCTCCAACGCCCGGATAGTCGAACAGCACCAGCCGATAGTCATGGCAAATCGAGATCGCTCCATCTTGAAGGGGATCGTAGGCATCAGTGCTGACGATGTTGGGGCTGTACTTTGAATTGGTGATCATCTGAAGCGGCCAGTCGGGGACGATCTCACCGGTGCCGTTGAACATCACGATGACATCGTCGCTCATCGCCGCATCGCCCATCACCAGGTAATCGACGGTGTCGCCAGTGCGCTTGTTGGTGAATGATTGAAGCTTCGGCGCGAGGTCGCGAAGCTCGGTGAGCTCCGAACATGCGAGGGGCTTTTGCGATACGGTTGAGCTACTTCCGCCGCTTCCTCCGCCACAAGCCGCCAGCACCGCGATCATCATGGACAGTGCCAGGCCCAAGGCCCGGTGCCTCTGGTTCGTCTTCAAGAACCCCCCCGCCGTCCAGGCCAGAGCACCGCTGACTCGAGGTCAGGTTGGCGCCCCTGGTCTGAGGCTCCAGCTTGAATTTACGACGCCAGAAGCTATCGCAAACCTTTCCCCAAAGGCAACATTTTGGCGATTACTGCTACTGCGGGTCGGCAACCTTGAGCAGCTGCTTGCCGAAGTTCGCGCCGGTGAAAAGCCGGATGATAGTCTTCGGCGCGTTCTCGAGGCCATGCTGCAGGTCGATTTGGTTCTTCACCTTGCCCTGCGAATACCACGCGCTCAGCTCGCCAATCGCTTCGGGAAAATGCTTCAGGAACTGAAATACCAGGAAGCCTTCCATCCGCGCGCTGTGCAGGATGAGGTTCATGTAGTTGCGCGGGCCGGGACCAGTCATCCCCGCTTCGTTGTAGCGCGAAATCGCGCCGCATAGCACGATACGCGCGCCATCGCGGATTCGCGCCAACGCCTGATCGAGGATTTCGCCGCCGACATTGTCGAAGTAGACATCGATGCCGCCGGGGCAATGCTTTGTGAGTGCCTCGCCGACCTTCTCATTCTTATAGTCGATGGCGGCGTCGAAGCCCGCCTCTTTCGTTAGCCATTCGCATTTGTCGCGGCCGCCCGCGATGCCAATGACGCGGCATCCTTTGACCTTCGCGATCATGCCCGCGACCGAGCCCGTCGCGCCCGCCGCGCCCGATACGACGAAGGTCTCGCCCGCCTTAATGCTTCCGACCGACAGCGCGCCGAAGTATGCGGTCAAGCCGGTGGTGCCGAGCAACGACAGCGCTAACAGCGGGTCAGTTCCGCCCGGAAGCTTCTGCAATCCCATCAGGCCCTTACCGTCGCTGATGCTGTAGTCTTCCCATCCGAGCAGGCCATTGACCAGGTCGCCCTTCGCGAGCCCCGGCCGCTTTGAATCGACGACTTGCCCGACAGTGCCGGCGAGCATCACATTCCCGATCGGAATCGCCTTGATATAGGTGTCCATCGACATCCATCCGCGCTGGGTCGGATCGAAGGAGAAGGCGAGGTTGCGGATGAGGACCTGCCCATCCTGGAGCGGAGGGACAGCGGCTTCGTTCCAGCGAAAATCGCCTTCCTTGATGAGACCATCCGGACGCGCCGCCAAGAGCCATTGCCGATTCTTGAGTTCCGCCATCGAAGGTTGCCTCCCGCACTCCTACTCGCCATAGACGGCGCGCAGGACAAAAGAACATACTGACCGTGCTCCAGTTTGGCAAAGTACGCAACGCGCTGCCTATGAAATAAATTGATTCTGGGCTCGTCTGCTTCTAAATGCCGGGGAAGCACAAGGAGAAGATGAATGGGAATCATTGCGTGGATTATCGTAGGCGTGATCGCGGGCTTTCTCGCCAGCAAAGTAGTTAACCGCTCGGGCGAAGGTTTTATGCGCGACCTGCTGCTGGGAATCGTCGGCGCATTTGTCGGCGGATGGATTTTCACCGCGATGGGTCGAAACGGGGTCACCGGCCTCAACCTCTATAGCATCCTGGTTGCGTTCGTCGGCGGCGTCGTGGTGCTGGTCCTCTATCACGCGCTTTTCGGCAAAAGAGCTTGAGGTTAACGTCGGGTTTGCACATGGAGTCGCGTTGCGCTAGCGACTAGCTATCATTTTTACAATCCAGTCGCTCTCGACCAGTCATATCGCGGGAAGCGACCGCGGAGGATGCATGCCCTATCTCAATCGCGACGGCGTCAATGTCTACTACGAGGAACGCGGCAAAGGTCCCGCCGTCATGCTCTCGCACGGCTACAGCGCGAGCGCGCGGATGTGGGCCGGGCAGATGGAAGCTCTCTCGGACCGCTATCACCTCATCGCATGGGACATGCGCGGGCACGACCGCTCCGATTCGCCGAACAACCCTGTCCTCTATTCGCATGATGCGACGGTGGCCGACATGACGGCGATCCTCGATGTATGTGGCGCCAGGCGGGCGGTCATCGGCGGATTATCGCTCGGCGGCTACATGACGCTGGCGTTCAACCTCGCGCATCCGGAGCGCGTCGCGGCGCTGATGCTTTTCGACACCGGCCCCGGCTACAAAAAGGACGGTCCGCGGGAAGAATGGAACAAGATGACGGGCAGCATGGCGAAGGCGCTGGAGACCAAAGGCCTCGCGGCGGCGGGCGCGGAGCCAGAGGCGACGCTGGCGCATCATCGCAGCGCACAGGGCCTCGCGCATGCGGCGCGCGGAATCCTCGCGCAATCCGACGGCCGCGTCATTGAGTCATTGCCATCGATCAAGGTGCCGACCCTGGTGCTCGCGGGCGCCAAGGATGTGCAATTCCTCGCCGCGACGGATTACATGGCGGCTAAGATCCCGGGCGCCGAAAAAGTGATCCTCGCGGATGCGGGCCACGCTGCGAACATCGATCAACCGGCGGCATTCAATAAGGCAGTACGGACCTTCCTCGATCGGGCGACCGCTTGAAGCGGCCCTCACAGAACCTTGTTATCTTCGACTTCTAGCCAATAGACATCGTTCTTGGTCAGTAAGGCGTACTTTTATCTCTCCCCAATCCAATTCCCGGTTCTCGATACCGCGCTGCGCCCGTATTCCGTCCGAAGCATTTTGAATGGGTTCCCTTAGGGCAACGGTTGGGTTCGACCCGTACAATTCGCCGCCGGGTTTTCTTATGACTCCGGTAACGTCGCGAATATGTATCCCGGTGTCGATTGGTCGCCAGCCTACTACTGGCAGATCTTGCGTGGCCCAGCCGCGTCCTCAGCGTTCGCCATTCGATACTTCCTCGGCTTTGCGGTTGACGCTGGAGTCATAACGGCGCTGCGATAGTGGACTTTAGTACTATGGCAGAGCGCTTTCCCGAGAAGCATAGTGGTCACGGCCGATTGGGCTTTCCGCTTCGCAGGGCGGTGAAACTATCCCCGTCGGAACGCCAGATGACTGACTCCAAGTCCATCACTTCAGATGCTAACCGTCACCAGAATAAATTCTGCCGGGTGCGAAGATTGGTGGCGTTGATCCGAGACCTCGCGCTACTGGCGGCGCTCCTGAGCGCTCTACCACACATCGTATACGCTGTGACTTCGACGCCAGACACCCAGCCGGCAGATGAACCGCTCTCCGAGCAAGTCAACGATCCGCTCGCGCATCTCACGCAAGTACAAATCAAAGACGCGTACACGCCCGCTGAGTATGGGACCGACGCGCAACCGAACCTGATTCAGTTCCGCTCGGTGTTCGCAATTCGACCATATTCTCTTATGCCGTTAGAGGAGTTGGTCCGCCCAACGATCAAGGTTGTAACTGTCCCCAATGGAAAGGGAACCTCGACGACGACCGGGCTCGACGACATGCAACTATTCGATCTGTTGGAGATACCATGGCCGAATGCGGCTGAAACCGGTTTCCGCTGGGGCATCGGCCCCTACATGATATTTCCGACTTCCTCGAGCAGTCGAATCGGACAATCCGCATGGCAGGCAGGACCCGCCGCCGGTTTTGCCTATCGCGGAATCAAGGGCCTGAATATCTCCGGGCTGCTGCAGCAAGCCACGTCGTTCGCCTATACCACCTCGAGCGCGAAGCCGGTCACCTCACTAACGTTTCAACCCATCCTTAGCTATCAGCTTGGGAATGAATGGTACCTTAAGTCCAGCGATGCCACCTGGACGTTTAACCTGCGCCATAATACGTCTACCACCATCCCTCTCAGTGCCGGGTTCGGCAGGGTCTGGAGGTTCTCCAGCGGATACGCGATCGATACTTCGGTCTCAGGCGAATGGACAGCCTATCGTCAGTTCTCCAATCAGACCGAACAATTCACCGTGAATTTCCAGGTCGGTCTGCTGTTTCCGCAACTTCAACTCTAAACGGCCACCTGCCGCAGCTCCCAAAGGCGCTGGCGGCTCAGTGTTCGTTCCTCGTGTGAAGGCCAATCTCATCACTTCTTCCTTTGCCAGCGCTTTATGTAAACTTTGGCCGTGGGCAAACAAGAAGCCTCAGAGGTCCTATCGATAGACGGGCGCGAAGTTCGGGTCTCGAATCCCGACAAGCTGTACTTCTCGAAACAGACCCAGCTCTCCAAGCTGGACCTCGTCCGCTACTACCTCGCGGTCGCGCGGGGCGCGCTGGGCGGCATACGCGATCGTCCGCTGGTGCTGAAGCGCTATGTCAACGGCGCCGAGGGCGAGGCCTTCTACCAAAAGCGCGCGCCCGCGCAGCGGCCCGAGTGGCTGCGCACGATAACGCTCGCGTTTCCCTCGGGACGCACCGCCGAGGAGATCGTCGTGGACGACGCCGCCGGACTCGCCTGGATCGTGAACCTCGGATGCATCGAGCTGCATCCACATCCAGTGCGCGCCGGCGACCTGGATCATCCCGATGAGATGCGCGTCGATCTCGATCCCGGTCCCGGCGTGAGCTGGGCTGATGTGCGCACTGTCGCCCTCGAAGTGAAGTCGCTACTCGAGGAGATGGGCCTGCGTGGATGGCCGAAGACCAGCGGCTCGCGCGGGATGCATATAAATGTTCGCATTCATCCGCGCTGGACTTTCAGCGAGGTGCGCCGCGCGGCATTGGCGCTCTCGCGCGAGGTCGAGCGGCGCGCGCCGGCAATCGCGAGCTCCAAGTGGTGGAAGGAGGAACGTCACGGCGTGTTCCTCGATTACAACCAGAACGCGAAGGACCGGACCACCTGCTCGGCATATTCGGTGCGGCCCGTCCCCGACGCACGCGTGTCGGCGCCGCTTCATTGGCGTGAGGTTCCCGATTGCGAACCGGCCGATTTCACCGTGCTTACGATGCCGACGCGCTTCGAAGCCATCGGCGATCCGCATGCGGGCATCGATGAGACGCCGCGGTCCTTGGAAGAATTGCTCGAACTCGCCGCCAAGGACGAAGCCGCAGGACTTGGCGATGCGCCCTGGCCGCCGCACTTTCGCAAGATGGAAGGCGAGCCGAGCCGCGTCGCGCCCTCGCGCGCGAAATCATCGGCCAAGCCCAAAACCAGGACGCCTCGCGCGAAGATGCCACTCGTAGTGGTAGCTAACTCGCAGAATCGAGAAGCCGCTCTCGCCGGTTTGGAACGATGGAAAAGTAAACATTCGCAAGTCGCGAAGCTCCTCGCCGTTGATGATGTGCTGGTTGATTCGATGCGCGGCAGATCATCTACCTGGACGCGCATTCGGGTGAACCTGCGCCATGTGCCCGAAGAGCTGCGGCCGCCCCAGGAAACTCCCGATCCCGACGACGATCCAACCCGTGAGTGGCGCACGATGCGCGCTAAGAAAGCGGAAACCTGACCTTGCATTAGCGGTCTAGCGTCCGGTGGAAAAAATCGCCATCAGCTCCTGCGGCGCCACCACTTCCAGTTGCGCGTAGGTGCAATCACTCGGCTGCTTGTCGGTGCGCCAGCGGCGAAATTGTGCCATGTGACGGAAACGCGAGCCCTGCATATGTTCGTATGCGACCTCGACGACGAGCTCCGGCCTCAACGGTTCCCACGAAAGATCCTTGCCCTGGCTCCAGCGACTCTGACCCCCTGGCATGCGATGCCCAACTTTCGCGGCCGCATCGGCATGCTCAGCCCACTGCTTCCATGGATGATCGACCAGCGCGTCGCGGCGATAGGGCGCGAGGAACTCGACCAGTTGTCGTCGTTTCTCCTGGGTGAAGCTCGCACACACGCCCACGTGCTGTAGCGCTCCGGCGTCATCGAAGAGGCCGAGCAGCAGCGAGCCGACCGCGGTCTGGGCCGCGCCCTTATGCCATCGAAAGCCGGCGACCACACAATCGCAATCGCGCTCGTGCTTGACCTTAAACATCACGCGCTTGTCCGGCTGATAGGTGCCCGAAGTCGGCTTGGCCATGACGCCGTCTAGACCGGCGCCTTCGAAGCGTCTGAACCAATCAGCGGCGACGTCTAAATCATTGGTTGCCGGCGTGAGATGAAGGGGCGGCTTCGCCGAGTCCAAAAGCAATTCGAGTTTTTCGCGTCGCCTCTCGAATGGCTCGCTGCGCAGGTCACGATCACCTTCGCAAAGCAGATCGAAGAAAACGATCGATGCGGGAATTTGCTGCGACAGCAGCTTCACGCGCGAGGCGGCCGGATGAATGCGTAACTGCAGCGACTCGAAGTCGAGACTTGAAGCGTTGGCGATCACGATTTCGCCATCGAGGACGCATCGCATCGGCAGTTGCGCCAGTATCGGTTCGAACAATTCCGGGAAGTAGCGGTTCAATGACTTTCCGTCGCGGCTCTGGATGAAAATCTCGTCGCCGTCGCGAAAGACCAGCGTGCGGAAGCCGTCCCATTTCGGTTCGAAAATCCAGGTGCGGCCCGAAGGGGAGTTCGCCGATGCGCTTCGACAGCATCGGCATGACCGGCGGATTCACGGGAAGGTTCACGCTTTCCATGGTATATCGTGAGGTAACTTTTGCGAGAAACACCGCGACGTTTTCTCGCGCTGCGAGGAAGCTGATGTCGATCAGGGCCGAGCCGTACGACTATCCTTATGATGCCGATCTCAGACCCTCCAACACCGCACGGGTAGTCATCGACATGCAAGTCGATTTCTGCGGGACCGGGGGCTACGTTGACAAAATGGGCTACGACATCACGCTCACTCGCGCCGCGATCGAGCCGATCCGGAAAGTGCTGGCCGCTGCCAGGGGCTGGGGCTGCCACGTGATGCATACCAGGGAGGGGCATCGGCCGGACCTCTCGGACTTGCCGCAGAACAAGCAATGGCGCAGCCGCCGGATCGGCGCGGGCATCGGCGACCCGGGGCCCGGCGGGCGAATTTTGGTGCGTGGTGAATCGGGATGGGAAATAATCCCGGAAGTCGCTCCCATGGCCGGGGAGACCATCATCGACAAACCCGGCAAAGGAGCATTCTTCGCGACCGATTTTGAATTGGTTTGCGCCGCGCAGGCATCCGCAACCCGGTACTTACCGGAATCACCACCGATGTCTGCGTGCATACCACCATGCGCGAGGCGAATGATCGCGGTTTCGAATGCCTATTGTTGTCGGATTGCTGCGGGGCGACCGACCTCGGTAATCACTTGGCGGCGATCAAGATGATTAAGATGCAGGGTGGAGTGTTCGGGGCAGTCTCCGATTCGATCGCCTTCGTCGAAGGGCTCGGCTGAGCGCTCACGGACGACGCGGATTGCGTGCAGGCCAATCATTGCGAGGCGCGACCTGTTCGTGTCATTAGACGATTATTCCCAGAGTTCGCGGCGGAGCACATTTCAAGAGCCATGAGCGCATCAAACCAAACGAGAGTAGAGCCCGCGCGCCGCATCCAGTTCGCGTTTACCGACGAGCAGGAGCAATTCCGCTCGGCGCTGCGGCGATTTTTGGCGGATAAATCGCCGACCACTGAGGTCCGCCGCCTGATGGCTACCACTGAGGGTTACGATCCCGCGGTTTGGCGCCAGCTGAGCGACGAGCTCGCGCTGCCCGGCATCCAAATTCCCGAGCAATACGGCGGCGCCGGTTTCGGCATGGTCGAGTTATGCATCGTGACCGAGGAGCTCGGTCGTGCGCTGCTGTGCGCGCCGTATTTCTCGACCACGGTGCTCGCCGCGAATGCGATCCTGAATGCGGGAAGCGACGCGCAGAAAGCGAGCTTGCTGCCGGACATCGCGAGTGGAGCGCGGCTGGCGACGCTGGCGATAACCGAGCCGAGTGGCAACTGGGACCCGGCGAGCATCGAGACGGTGTCGCGTTTCCGCACCGATGGAACCAAGAGCTACGTTGTCGATGGTCACTTCGCCGATTTGCTGATTGTCGCCGCGCGCGTGCCCTCATCCAGCGGTCGCGATGGTTTGGGTTTGTTCGCGGTCGAGGCGAAAGACCCTGGCGTCCAGAGAAGCCCACTCGCCTCGATGGATCCTACACGCAAGATCGCGCGCATCGATTTTCGCGGCGCCCATTGCACGCTGCTCGGCGAACTGGATGACGGCGGGAAGCGTATCCAGCGCACAATGGATCAAGCCGCGATAGCACTCGCCAATGAAATGGTCGGCGGCGCGCAGGCGCTGTTCGATTCGGCGGTGAGTTATTCCAAGCTGCGAGTCCAATTCGGGCGCACCATCGGATCGTTCCAGGCCATTAAGCATAAGCTGGCCGATATGCTGCTCGACCTGGAGTTGGCAAAGTCGGCGGCTTACTATGCCGCCCAGGCCGCAGCGACCGATGACCCGGAGTGGCCTGCGCTCGCGAGCCTCGCGAAAGCGTCGGCCTCCGAGACCTACCTGCACACCGCGATCGAAACGATTCAGCTTCACGGCGGCATCGGTTTCACCTGGGACAACGATACGCATCTATGGTTCAAGCGCGCCAAAAGCTCCGAGGTTTTCCTCGGGCAGCCTAGCTATCATCGCGAGCTTTTGATGCAGCGATGGGGAGTTTGAGCGATGAGTAACATCAGCGAAGCCGAAGTGCGCGCGGAAGTTCGCGCATGGCTCAAGGACAACTGGGATCCCGACATGTCGCTGCTGGACTGGCGCACCAGGCTCGCCGATTCCGGATGGGGCGCGCCGCAGTGGCCGAAGGAATGGTACGGGCGCGGTCTACCGGTCAGCCTCGCGCGCGTGGTCGAGGAGGAATTTGCCAACGTCGGCGCGGTGAGCGCGGCGCGGTCGGGCGTGCGAATGCTCGCGGCCGCGACGCTGCTCGAACACGGGACGGATGCGCAAAAGAAAAAATTCCTGCGCCGCATCCTGACTGGCGAGGACACCTGGTGCCAGTTCTTCAGCGAGCCGGGCAGCGGTTCCGATCTGGCGGGCGCCACCACTCGCGCAGATTTGAACGGTGACTACTGGATCGTCAATGGCCAGAAAGTATGGACCACGAGCGCGCATCATGCCGACCATGGTCTGTTGCTCGCGCGCACCGATTGGGACGCACCGAAGCATGAGGGGATGTCCTACTTCGTTATCGACGTCAAACAACCCGGTGTGGATGTGCAGCCGCTTCGGCAGATGAACGGTCATGCGTCATTCAACCAAGTCTTCTTCACTGATGCGAAAGTGCCGCAGGAGAACCTGGTCGGAAAAGTCGGCGAGGGATGGAAAGTTGCGATGACGACGCTGGCGCATGAGCGCCGCGGCGCCGACGGTCTCGCGACTCCATCGAAGCGCGGTGTGCGGCAGGGAAAGATCCACGCCGAAGAGCGCGCCGAAAACGAGAAGGCGAACGAACCCTACAAATGGTATCCGCAGCGCGCCGGTCGCGTGGACCTCATCCTCGAGCGCGCGAAGGAAACCGGCGCGAACCAGGATCCGCACATTCGGCAGGAAATCGCGAAGCTCATGATCATGGCGAAATCGGCCGAGTGGACCGCGCGTCGCGCGCGCGCCGCTCAGCGCCAAGGCCGGCCACAAGGCCCCGAAGGATCGCTGGGAAAGCTCGCAGCCAGTCACGTCGCGAGGGCGTGCGCGCGGGTGCATACGCTGATGACCGGCACCGAGGCGATGCTCACCGGGAGTGGCAGCCCGCGCGAGGGCATCATCGCGGAAATCCTCGTGTCGGTGCCCGCAGTTTCCATCGCCGGTGGCACGGACGAGATTCAGCGCAACATCATCGCGGAGCGAGTGCTCGAACTGCCGAAGGAGCCGCGCTTCGATACCGGCCCCTTCCGCAACGTGCGCAGGAACTAGCGACAGATTCAGCGAATGCGACGGCGCCGAGATCCGATGACCTCGGCGCCGTTTTTTTTTGGATGAAAGGATGATGCTCTAATCGCGGCAGGCGCCCGCCAGGCTGCATACCGCGACGCTTCTGCGGCCTTCACGCAGATCATTGCGATCGAAGCCGTTCGTCAGGTAGCCGAACGAAATCCCGGTTGCCGGATCGGCCCATCCGATTTGTCCGCCGAAGCCGGGATGCCCGAATGCCTCCGCCGAGTTGGTGCGTCCGAAGCCGCGCAGATTTCCTTTGCCATCGCTTCCCGCGATGACGATTCCGAGCGCGCGATTCGCAGTGATGCCGCGCGCGGTATCGATCAGATTGCCGCTGCGGATGCGGCGCGCCTCGCGCAGCATGTCGGACTGCCAGATGCGGGTGCCGTCCTGCGCCTTACCGTCGTTGAGCAGCGCCTGGTAGAACAGCGCGATGTCGCCCGCAGTCGTCATCAAACCGCCGGCGGGAAAATCGGTCTCGCGCATGGCCGGATCGTTCATCTCCAGCACCGCGTCCTCGGTGATCGATCCGAGGTTGGCGCGCGGCGGCGTCACGCCGAGCTTCTTGTACTCCTCGTCCTTCGCGGGCTCGCCGACCCATTTCACGTCGGCCATGCGAGGCTGAATCGCGCGCGGCAAACCGATGCGCAGATCGGGGAGGCCCAACGGTTCCGCGATGCGCTCGCGGACAAAATCGCCGATGCGCTTCCCGGTGATGCGTTCGATCGCCTCGGCAATCGGCCAGTAGTTCGCATGGATGTGGTAGAAGAACTTCTCGCCGGGAGGATTCACCGGACGCCACTGCGCGAAGCGTTCCAGGCGCCGTTTATGATCGCCCCAATCCTTGAACGATCCGGGCGCGGTCGGAATTCCCGCGGTATGAATCAGCAGATGCTCGATGGTGGTCGGCTCTTTGCCATTGGTCCCATACTCCGGAACGTATTTGACAATCTTGTCCTCGGTGCTGATTTTTCCTTCCTGGATGAGCAGCCACAGCGCCGAGGAAGTGATCGCCTTGGTCGCCGACATCGCAACAAAGACGGTTTCATCGGTGGCCGGCTTGTCGACGCCGCCCTGCACCGCGCGGCCGAAGGTCTGCATCGCGGCGATTTTGCCATTGCGCGCGACGGCGACCTGGCACGCTGGGAGCACGCCTTCCTTGACGTCGCGCGCGGCGCGATCCATCAGAGCCTGCACCTTGTCGGGATTGAGACCTACCTCGGCGGGACTATCGGCATAAAATTTTTCGGCGGGCATGGGACGTCTCCTTCACAACGATCCGGATCAATTTCCGCGATAATCCGTCACTCGCCCTCGCTTGTGCAACCTCTCGCGAAGCCACATCTTTGGTTTTGAGGCTCACTAAACCCAGGGAGTTCGAAGCGTGAAATACGAGGCAATCCTGTACGAGAAACATGGCGCCGTTGCCAGGGTGATCACCAACCGCCCGCGCTATAAGAATGCGCAGTCGCGCCTCATGATCGAGGAAATGGATCATGCCTTCGCGGCCGCCAATGCGGACGACCAAGTGCGGGTTATTATCCTGGCGGCAGCGGGCGATACTTTCTCGTCCGGGCACGACATCGGCACGCCGGAGGAAAGGGCTGACATGCGACGCCGTCCGTTTCCCAAAGGCGTGCGCGGCGAGTATGCGCTCTCGCGCCAGCTTTTCCTGGAGACCACGCTGCGGTGGCGCGACCTCGATAAACCCACCATCGCGCAGGTGCAGGGAATGTGCATCTTCGGCGGATGGATGTTCGCCGCCGCGATGGATCTCATCGTCGCGTCGGAGGACGCGAAGTTCCTCCCGGCGCTGATGCAATACTTCTCGATTCCATGGGACATCCCGATCCGCAAGGCCAAGGAGGCGATGTTTCGCAGCCGCTTCATCGGCGCCGAGGAAGCAGCGCAGCTCGGCTTCGTCAATCTGGTCGTCCCGCGTCACCGCCTGGAAGATGAAACGATGGCGCTGGCGAACGAGATCGCCGAAAACGATCCGTTCACCCTCCGGATGCTGAAGCGGGCCGCGAACTCCGCGCAGGACGCGATGGGTTTTTCTCATTCGATCCGCAACGCCCATTCGCACTATATGGTGCAGGGCCTCGACAGTTTCGTGAAAGACAAGCTGGAGGGGAAGGGTTTCCCGAAAGTGATGCCCGGCGTGACTCGCGCGCTTAAGACACCATCGAAGTAACTGCTCGAGCGCCCCGGGTTGGATCAGGATGACAAAACCTGACCCCCGCGCGCTGCCACGATCCTCAGCCTTGCAAGTATGCGAGCGTCAAGGGTATTCGTCGATCGCGCCACGGCGCGTGCCCGCGGCATTGGGAGAATTGACTTTTGTTCAAACGTGTATTGATTGCCAATCGAGGCGAAATTGCCATCCGCGTCGCGCGTGCCGCGTCCGCGCTCGGCGTTGAGTCTGTCAGCGTCTTCGCGCCGGCGGACGCGCTCTCACTCCATACCCGCGTCACCACGCAGTCGCGCGTGCTCGGCCTCTCGGCGCTCCCGTCGAGCGATCCGGTCCGCGCCTATCTCGATGTCGATGGGCTGATCGAAGCCGCCAGGGCTACGCGCTGCGATTGCGTGCATCCCGGCTACGGCTTCCTGTCGGAAAACGCCGGCTTCGCGAGCAGATGCCTCGAGGAGGGTCTCACCTTCATCGGGCCGCGTCCGGAAACGCTGGCGCTGTTCGGCGACAAGACCAAGGCGCGCGAATTGGCTCGCTCGCTTGGCGTTCCAATCATCCCGGGCAGTCCACATCCAGTGGCGCACGCCGAAGATGCGATCGCTATCGCGGAAAAGCTCGGCTACCCGGTCATGCTCAAAGCCGCGGCGGGCGGCGGCGGGCGCGGAATGCGCGCCGTCGCGGGCTCCGATGAGATGGTGGCGGCCTTCGCGCGTTGCCAAAGCGAGGCGCTCGCGGCCTTTGGTGATGGCTCGGTATTCGTCGAGAAGCAGCTCGCGCGGCCTCGCCACATCGAGGTCCAGGTCCTCGCCGATACGCGTGGCGACATCGTTCATCTGTATGAGCGCGACTGTTCAGTTCAGCTTCGCAACCAGAAGGTGCTCGAGATCGCGCCGGCGCCAGGCCTTGATGCAAAACTTCGGCGACTCATCCTCGAAGATGCGATCCGGCTCGCGCGCGCGGCCGGTTATGTGAATGCGGGCACTGTTGAGTTCCTCGTCAGCCCGGAGCGTGGCGAACATTTTTTCATCGAGTGCAACCCGCGCATCCAGGTGGAGCATACGGTTACCGAGCAGGTCACCGGCATCGATCTGGTTGAGGCGCAGTTTCGCATCGCGGCGGGCGAGCCGCTGAAAGCTTTGGGCATCGGCGATCAATCGGCAATCGAAGCGCCGCGCGGCTATGCGGTTCAGGCGCGCATCGTGGCGCGAGGCGCCGGCACGTTGACCGCATACAAGGAGCCGACGGGGCCCGGCGTGCGAGTCGATTCATGCGGCTATCTCGGCTACGCGCCGCCGCCGCAATTCGATCCGATGTTCGCCAAGCTCATCTGCGAGTCAAACTCGACCAATTCATTCGCGTCGGCGCTCGACCATACTCTGCGCGCGCTCGACGAGTTCCACATCGGCGGCTTGCCAACGAATCTCAAACAGCTGCGCGCGGTCCTCTCGCATCCGGTGGTGCGCGCCGGCGATGCTCGCACGACGCTGTTCGCCGAGCATGCCGACCTCGCCACTCCCGTCGGTGCGCAGGCATCCGGCTCGGGCCCGCTGGCGCTCCTCGAACAGCAGGCGACCGCGCTGCGCGCCGGCAAAGCTGCAATCGCGCTGTCCGGAGCGCATCCGGCATCGGGAGGATTGACCGTGCCGAGCGGCGAGGAGGGCGTCGAGACCCCGATGGCGGGCGCGGTGGTAGAACTCCCAGTGGAAGCCGGCGCGACCGTCGAGGTGGGCGACACGCTGATGGTCATCAGCGCGATGAAGATGGAAACCGCGATCACCGCGCCCTGCGCCGGCGTCGTCACCGACATTCGGCCAACTGAGATCGGCGCCAACGTCGGCGCAGGGCAGATTGTCGCGACCATCGCGCCATCGAAGCGTGGCAGCGAAAAAGCCGCGCCGCGAAAATATGGCGACGATACCTGGGCGCCGCTCCTCGCCGACGTGCGGGCATTGCAGGAGATCGCGTATCGCCGCTTCGCACCCGATTCGAAGGACCCGGGCGTAGTCAGGCAGCGTGCGCGTGGCAAGCTGACTTGCCGTGAGCGAATCGACCTGCTCCTCGATGCCGGGAGCTTTCGCGAGGTCGGCAGCCTCGCGGGTTTCGCCGATTACGACGAAGATGGTCGCGTCGCGGGCTTTACGCCCGCCAACCACATCGGCGGATGGGGCAAGATTCGCGGACGCACGGTGGTGGTATGCGCGGACGATTTCACCTCGCGCGGTGGCCATGCGGACGGCGCTATCGGCGGGAAGAGCGCTCATCTAGACCGGCTTTCTATTGACCTTCAGTGCCCATCGATTCGTTTGCTCGACGGGTCCTCGGGCGGCGGCAGCATCGCCGCGATGGTGCCGAAGCAGCAGAAGGCCGGCGAGAGCACCGCGCAGGAGAGTTCCGGAACCATCACTGCCGGGCGGCCTCGCGTATCCGGCGAGGGCGGCTCGTTTCTCCCCGGCCACCTTGGCAGCACAATGTTTGTGAGACAGCTTGCGGAAGTTCCGGTGGTGAATGTGCTACTCGGCAGCGTCGTCGGCATTGGCGCGGCGAAGGCGGTACTCGGCCATTTCGCCGTGATGGTGCGTGACATCGCACAACTGTTTGTGGCCGGACCGCCGGTCGTCAGCCATGCGATGGGTTACGACATCACCAAGGAGGAGCTCGGCGGATGGCACATCCACTGCCGCAACGGATCCGTCGACAATCTCGCGGAGACGGAAGAAGAAGCGGCCGTGATGACGAAGCGCTTCCTTTCCTATCTACCATCGAGCGTGTACGAAGCGCCGCCGGTCCTCCCACCGCAAGTGAGCGATCCGATCGATCGTCGCGACGAGGAACTGTTCACCATCATCCCCCGCAAACGCACGACGACCTTCGACATGCGCCGCGCGATTCGCCTGATGGCCGATCGCGATTCGTTTTTCGAGATCGGGCCGCTATGGGGCACCGACCAGATCGTCGGCCTGCTCCGCTTCAATGGCTATCCGATGGGCGTGGTCGCATCGGACTGTCGGCACATCAATGGCGGCGCGCTGACCGCCGATGGCTGCGACAAGCTGAAGCGTCACCTCGACATGTGCGATTTGTTCCATCTCCCGATCCTGAACCTGATCGACAACCCCGGCTTCGCGGTGGGACTGGAGCACGAGATCGCCGGCACCATTCGCAAGGGCGGCGAATGGATGATCGCATTCGCGCAGATCGCTGTTCCGATCTTCACCGTCATCATGCGCCGCAGTTTTGGGGTCGCGGGCAATAACTTCGCCACGCCTCGAAGCGGCGCGAGTGCACGCGTGGTGTGGCCCGCCGCCGATGTCGGCGGAATCCCACCCGAGGGCGGTATCGAGGCCGCCTACAAACGCCAGCTCGCCGAGGCCGCCGATCCCGCGGCGCTGCGCGCGGAGATCAACGCGCGCATCGAAAGCGCGCGCGGTCCCATCGGCCCGCTCAATAAATTTCAGATGGAGGAGATGATCGATCCTCGCGACACCCGGCGCTGGATATGCGAATGGGTCGAGAACGCGTACCGCATCGTGTCGCAACCCACGATGCTGGTTCCTCGCGCGCTGCAATTCAGGCCGTAACTTATTCGAATGAGACCCCAAGAACTTTCATCCCATGTGCTTGGGCGCCGAGCGCGAGTGCGCGATCATGGGTCGCCATCGCGATGTTTTCGCCCCTGACCTCTCGCCAGAGGAGCGCGCTCGATAGGTGTATGGCGTCAAGTGTCCCCAGTTCGGTCGGCATCGGCTGGGCCGCCCGCTCCAAAATTGTCGGGTCGATCTCGATGAGTTCAAGCGACGCTACTGCGGAGAGAATGGTCTGCCGACGCGCCGCGACCTCAGTGTCGGAGAGCCGGGCACGAAGCCGAAGGCGGTCCAGCGTGCGAAGACTCTCGGTCACGATCAATGCGCTCGATATCCCACGGTCGATCTGGCGCCATTGCGGGAGCGCGTTTGGTTCTCGAAGAACCACGCGCAGCAGAACCGATGCGTCGAGGTATGCGGTCATCGATGGTTTTGCCGCTCTTCCAGCAATAGCTCGACAATGTCGATGCCGGTCTTCAAAGGCTTCGGTAGCGGAATACGATTAAGTGGAGGGGCATCCGGCGCCGGCATGCGAATCCTGATCTTTGCTCGGTCCGTGACCGGAACGAGGTGGGCTACCGGGGTTTCACGATCGAGCACGGCGATCGTTTGGCCGCCCCGAACCTGTCGCAGATACGCGCTCAAATGAGCCTTGAGTTCTGCGATTCGAACTTGCTTCATGACCTCATCATGACCATATGTGGTCCCGTTGTCGAGCCACCATCATGAAGTACCGGAGGTCGCGCTCGGATCGGGCAGCGTCCCTAAAACTGATTGATGACGCTGATGCCGACGTTTTCGAATTTCGACATCTGCTCCAGAACCCCGAAAGCTTTTTCAATCGGAATCGTCTCGGTGATGAGCTTCCGCGGCGCCAGTAGCCCGCGCTGAATCATGCTGAGCAGCGCCGGGTATCTGAAGGACTGGATCGCCAGCGAGCCGACGAACTGGATCTCGCGGAACACGATCTGATCGATCGGGAGCGCGACCTCGCCTTTTTCTTTCTGCGTGGTCAAGCCGATCTGGATATGACGGCCGCGCTTGCGCAGGCTGGCGACAGCGTTGCGGCAGGTCGCTTCGATTCCTAGCGCATCGACGCTCACATCGGCGCCACCGTTAGTCAGATCGCGCACCGCCTTCACCGGATCGGTCTTCTTGCCGTTGATAACGTCGTTGGCGCCGACCTGCTTCGCGAGCTCCAGTTTGCGATCATCCAAATCAACCGCGATCACGCGCGCACCCAGCGCCGAAGCGATCTGGACCGCCGAGAGGCCCACTCCACCGCATCCATAGATGACCACCGACTCGTCGGCCTTGACGTGACCCTGGTCGAGGAGCCCGTGGAACGCGGTCACATAGCGGCACCCCATCGAGGACGCCTCGACGAAATCGATCTCCTCCGGAAGCGGCGCGTAGTTGAAATCGGCGTGGCTCAGCACCCCATACTGCGCATAGCCGGTCATGCCGCCGCCACGCATGCAATGGTTGGAGAAGCCGGTGCGGCAGTCGTCGCATACGCCGCAACCTTGCGCGAGCGGAACCACCACGCGCGCGCCCGGCTTGAGGTTCTTTACGTCCTTGCCGACCTCTTCGATGACGCCGGCAAACTCGTGTCCAAGGATCGCCGGCAGCCGCGGCTTAAAGCCTATCCACCCCCAGTCGCCTTGCCATAGGTGCCAGTCGGATCGGCAAATGCCGCTACCCTCGACGCGCACAATCGCGCCATCAGCCGGACACTTCGGCTCCGGCCAATCGTTCTTGACCACCATCGGCTTGCCGATTTCTTCCAGGACCAATGCTTTCATAGGAGGGACCTCGGTTGGCGTTGTGATCTTTTCAATGGCCGCCATGCGTGCGTTTGTCAAGCATAGGTGTGGTGTGCGAATTTCGGTACGAGGTCCTGCGATGGAAAAGATTGAATTTGGCGCGACGTTGCCTGCGGCCAAGGGAATTCCGGATTTCGCGCGTAAGGCGGAAAGCCTCGGCTACGACTACCTCGGCGCCGGCGAGCACATGATGTTTCATGGGCCCATTGCCAACTCGATCGTCAGTCTTTCAGTTGCGGCGGGCGCGACCACGAAGATCAAGCTGATGAGCACCATAGTGCTCTTACCGCTTTACCGGCCCACCGTGCTGGCGAAGCTGACCTCGGTGCTCGATGTGGCGTCGGGTGGCCGCTACCACATGGGTGTGGGAATCGGCGGTGAGTTTGCCAAGGAGTTCGAGGCCTGCGGCGTGCCGGTCAATCAGCGCGGCTCGCGCTCGAACGAAGCACTCGAAGTGATCACCAAGCTCTGGACCGAGCAGAACGTGACCTTCGAAGGGCGCTATGCGAAATTCTCGGGCGTCACGCTCGCGCCACATCCGGCACAGAAGCCGCATCCTCCGATCTGGGTCGCGGGGCGTAAGGAACCGGCGATGCGCCGCGCGGCTAAGTATGCGGACGGATGGCTACCCTACATGTACACGCCCGAGATGCTCGCCGAGAGCGTCGCCAAGATTAAGCAGTTCGGCGCCGAGGCCGGACGCGACATGAGCGGCTTTCGCAACGGGCTGTTCATCTTCGCGTCGATCTACCCCGACCGCGAACAGGCGCGCGAACAGGCGGCGAAGGCGCTGGGGCGCAACTACGCGCAGGATTTCTCGCAAATCGCGGGACGCTATGCGCTATGGGGCAATCCGGACGATTGTCGCAAGCGCTTGAAGGAATACGTCGATGCGGGTGCCCGCACGGTGATGATCAGTTGGGCGTGCCGCCACGAAGACATCGAGCAGAACCTCGAGTTGTTTGCTAAAGAAGTCGCGCCCGCCTTCAGATAGCGTTCGCGCGTTTGGAGAAAAAACCGGGCACCATCCGATCGAGTTCGCGCGCCGGGACTTCATCGACCGTGTTGGGTGCGAGGTCGCCCAGCTGGAAGGGTCCATAGCTAGTTCGGATTAGCCGGGTGACCTGCAGTCCGATGTCCGCGAGCAGCCGCTTGATTTCGCGGTTTTTGCCTTCACTTAGAGTCATCGTCATCCAGCAATTGCTACCTTGCTGTCTATCAACGATAACTCTTACCGGACGATACCTAATCCCTTCGATGGTAACTCCTTTAGCGAGTCGAGCTAGCGCTTCTTTGGTCGCGACGCCGTGGGCCCTGATTCGGTAGGTACGCGAAACTGCCTGCGCTGGATGCTCGAGAAAGCGCGCCAGCTCGCCGTCATTGGTGAGGAGCAGAAGTCCTTCGGTGTTGATATCGAGGCGACCAACCGAAATCACCCGGCCGATAGTCTTAGGAAGTACGGAAAAGACCGTAGGCCTTCCTTCAGGGTCGCTCGCGGTCGTCACCAAATTCGCAGGCTTATGATAGCGCCATAGTTTGGTCTGCGTCCGCGCCGCGACTTCTTTGCCATCGATGGTTAGACGGTCAGTCTCATCTACGAGGGTAGCGGGGTGTGCAACGACCACGCCATTGAGCGCCACGCGACCGGCTTTGATCAGGAGTTCGGAATTGCGACGCGACGCGACTCCGGCGCGAGCCATAAACTTCGCGATGCGTTCTTTCTTGGGATCGCCACCCTTAGCCTCAACCATTCCTTTTCTTCTTAGCCGGTAGCGATTCGAACCAGGGC
This sequence comes from uncultured delta proteobacterium, assembly GCA_963761255.1. Taxonomy (GTDB): domain Bacteria; phylum Desulfobacterota; class Binatia; order Binatales; family Binataceae; genus DATGKG01. The sequence goes on along the minus strand of CAVXGH010000001.1, from coordinate 244,740 downwards.
AACACCATTCGCTCATTTATAGAATAGGGGTAGGCGTGTCCCCACTCCGGAAGCTCCTTGTAGGTCACTTGATAGCCGATCTTTTGCAGCAGGTCGCTGGTCTGGCGAGTGAATGCGACCGGGAAGATGAAGTCCTGGACCCCGTGAATTACCAGCATCGGGGTATCTTTGCCGCGGCCCTGGCGCAGCATCGGATCTACGGCCGGATGGAGGGCACCAGCTATCGGAGCGAGGCCGCGAAACAGTTGCGATCGTTCGAGTCCCAAGATGTAGGTGAAAATACCGCCATCGGAGAGACCAGTGAGATAGACGCGCGCTGGATCGATCGAATATTTGCTTGTGACCTCACTTAACATGGTGAGGACCGAGTGAGTATCCGGACTATCGACGGTCATGTCCCAGGTGTTACTCAATGACTTAGGCGCGAGAACCATATAGCCGCGGCTGCGCGCGGGTCTGAGCCAGGTCCAGATATATTCATAGCCCTGACCATAGCCGCCGTGTAACGCAATGATGAGTGGCCTCGGTTTTTCAGGTACATAGTCTTCCGGGACATACAACGTGTAGTCCGAGCGTTGATCGTTGCGCTTATGCTGAATGAAACCCGTTGCTGTACCGGGCGCGCTCGATACAGGCGCTTGTGCACCTTCGGTCAGAAAATGCGCGGCGATTATCGGCAAGGTGTCGCGCAATTCATACAACTGATACAGCCCCCGGCAAAAAGCCGCGCGGCTATGGAGGAAAGCCAGCGTCCATTCGGCCCCAGCCTTGCTCATGAAGAGGTCGTAGGCCTGGTTAAGCTCGCGGATGGCGTCGCATAGCCGCGGATGCTTTTCTTCCAAGCCTGCCGGCGGCGTCATCGCAGCGAAGGTGGACTCAAAGCGGCGAAAGGTATCGCTTACCGTGCCAACCAGTTGCGCCTGACTGTCGGCTAGCGACCCGGGCCGGATGTTTTCCTGGAGAAACTCGAAGGTCCGCAGGATTTCGAGGATTTCCTTTTCAAGCACCGTCAGCCGATCGGAGTAGGTGACATTTTCGTTGGCCATTGCAGCCTGCTTAGGCTCGCGCGATGACTTCTTCCTGAAACTTCTCCAGCGCACGCGTGATGAGTTCGGGCTTAGTGCCCGGAGGATTCATGACCACGCGCGAAACGCCGAGGTCTTCGAGTTCCTTCAAGGTGTCAGGATGCATCGACGGTGCCATACAGGTGAATTCGATCGCGGCGGGATTGCGGCCCGCCTGCTGCGCCTCCGCTTTTACTATATCGAAAAGCTGCTTCAACTTTTCCGGCTTCACGACCGTGGGAAAAAATCCGTCTCCATAGCGACCCGCGCGCTTCGCCGCCGCCGTCGAATGACCGCCGACGTGAATCGGGACATCGTGCTTAACCGGTTTCGGGTAGGAGTGCAGTGGGCCGAACTTGAAATGCTTGCCTTCAAATGACGAGGTGCCTTCGCTCCACAGCGCGCGCAGAGCCCGCATGGCTTCGTCGGTCATCGCGCCACGATGATGGAAATTGATCCCAAGCGCCTCGAACTCCTCTTTCATCCATCCGCTGCCAATTCCGAGGATCGCTCGCCCACCCGACAGCAGGTCTAAGGTTGCGACTTCTTTCGCGGTATAGATCGGATGGCGCTGCGGCAGGATCAATATTCCGGTCGCGAGCTTGATGGTCTTGGTGATAGCCGCAACATATGCCAGCGGCAGGAGCGGATCTGGAATGGCCACGGTGTCGCCCCCCGCCATTTGACCGTCTTTGCTCCCCGGATATGGCGTGTGTTTGACTGGTATCGCGACGTGCTCGACGGTCCATAGTGACTCGATGCCGCAGCGCTCGGCGGTGGTTGCCAGATGGCCGATCAGTGCAGGATTGCTGAACGCGCCGGAGTTGGCGAAGGCGATTCCGAATTTCATGTTTCTTCAAAGCTCCTGTTAAGCTTTTGGCCAATGACGGTCTTCAGTCGATGTATTGATCGGATCGAGATCTTTTACTAGCGCGTTGAGATAGCGGGAAAGAACCCCATTGGAGGACGCATGAAGATTGGAATGACGGCGATTGGAATCGGAAAGGCGGCGCGTCCCGCGACCATTCGCGCGGTGGTCGAAAACGCCGGGCGGCTCGGCTTCGCGACGCTATGGGCGCCCGAACATGTCGTGCTGTTTGACACTCACGACTCGAAGTATCCGTATCGCGATGACGGCCGCTTCCTGGCCGGCAGCAGCATCGATCTGCTCGATCCTTTTATAGGGCTGACTTATGCCGCCGCGTTCAGCCATCGCATCAGGCTGGCGACCGGGATCTGCCTGGTCGCGGAGCACAATCCGCTGGCGCTAGCCAAGGTGATTGCGAGTCTCGACAGCCTTAGCTCGGGGCGTCTTGCGCTCGGGGTCGGCATCGGCTGGTCATCGGAGGAATTCGCGGCGCTGGGAATTCCCTTTGAACGCCGGGCCCAACGCACCTGCGAATATATCGAAGTCATGCGCAAGCTGTGGGGCGAGGCTAAGTCCACTTTCAGTGGCGAGTTCGTTCGCTTCGACGGCGTGCGAAGCTTTCCCAAACCTGCCCAAGGATCAAAACTGCCGGTCATCTTCGGCGGCGAGAGCATGCCCGCTTTGCGCCGAGTCGCGCGGATGGGTAACGGATGGTTCGGCGTCAAGCTCAACCCAGAGCAGGCAGCGGCAAAGATCGCGACCCTTCGTGCGCTAAATGAGCGAAGCGGGCCGCGACATCGCGGAGCTCGAAATCATTATCTCTCCGTATGAGAATCAGGTGACCGCCGATAACCTGCGCGCCTATCAAGAGCTCGGGGTGGCCGAGTTCGTGCCGTTCGTGCGTCTCCCCGGCGATGACAGCAAGATTCCCGAGGCGCTGGAGCGGGTTGCGCGCGAATGGGTCGAACCCGCCGCGAAGCTTCATTAGCTGGTCGCGCTCGACGGACCCGGCTGCATTCGGTTGAGGATGATGGAAGCAGTTGGGCCAAAGGATTGAGTTGGTGTAGTAGGAAGTACAGAGCCTCCGTTCGACCAGACCCGATATTAGACTCAGCGTCTCATCGAAGCTGCTAAAAGGAGCACCATATGAAAGGCTACGGCGTCACCCTCTCTCCTATGTCGAGAATTTCGCTAACTACTCCGTCGAGCAATGCGCCGGTCACTGGCTACTCCGGTTTCGTTCAACTCGCGCGCGAAACCGAGGAGGCCGGCTTCGGCGGCGTCTTCATTCCCGAAGCGGTGAACGACGCGCTCATGTGCTCCTTCGCGGTGGCGAACGCCACCAAGCGAATCACCATCGGCACCTGGATCGTCAATATCTATTTGCGCGAGCCTGCCTTGTGCGCGATCGCCGCGGAGATGGTGCAGGACGCCGCGCAAGGCCGTTTCATCCTCGGCCTCGGCGTGAGTCATCGCCCGGCGCTCGAGGCGCGCGGGATCGAGATGGGCAATGCGCGCGATCGTTTACGCCGCGACACTGAAATCATTCGCAAAGCGTTTGGTGGCGAGCTCGACATGTTCGGCATGAAGTTTCCCACTCCCAGTCACCCGATCCCGATTTATTACGCCGCGCTCGCGCTCGAGACCTCGAAGCTCGGCGGTGAGCTGGCTGATGGACTGATGCTGTATATGTGCTCGCCGGAGCGGATGCGCAAATCGATCGACGCGGCTAATCAGGTCGCACGCAATCTCGGACGCGAGGCGGGCAGCCTGACCATGACCTGCGGCGTCCCGGTCTTTCTACATGATGATTTGAAAGCCGCCTATGAGGCGGCTCGGGGCAACCTCGCGTTTTACGGCGCGCTGCCCTTCTACAATCGAATCATGACCAACATCGGTTTCGCCGAGCCGGCCGCAAAGATTATGGAGGCGTCGAAACGGCGCGACTCGAAAGCGATGGCTGCCGAGGTCACCAATGAGCTGGCCGACGCGGTTGCGCTGATCGGCCCGGCCTCGCGTTGTATCGAGCGGTTGGCCGCGTATCGCGAGCAGGGCGCCGACGTTATGATCCTCGCGCCCAATGCGGTCAACGAGGACTACGCCAGCGCAGTCCGGCGGATCCACAGGGCCTTCGCGAAACTGAATTGATCCGCCTAAGGAGGACACGCAATGCCGCTGCTATGCGAAAAAGTTGGTCACATCGCGACCCTAACTCTCAGTCGTCCCGAGGCGCGCAACGCATGGTGTCCTGAATTCCTCGCGGGGTTTCGCGAGCTCTTGCCAGAGCTGGAAGAGGATCGCGAGGTCCGCTGCGTCATCTTGACCGGCGACGACAAGGGCGGCGCGTTCAGCGCCGGCGCCGACCTGAAGAATCCGCGGACGCATACGGAAAATTCCGTGGCGGATTTTTTGGATGATGTACCGAAGCGTCGCCGCTCAAGTCCGATCAGCATGCTCACCGATTTCTCGAAGCCGGTGGTTGCCGCGGTCAACGGCTACGCGGTCGGTATCGGATGTATCCTGACCTTCTGTTGCGATCTCATCGTGGCGTCGGAGCGCGCCGAATGGCGATTGCCGCAAGTCGCGCTCGGAATCATGCCGGCCCAGGGCGGGGCCATCCGAGCCGCGCGCTGGATGGGCAAAGGTCACGCGATGCGCCTGACGATGGGTTTTCCGCTCCGCGCCGACGAGGCGTATCGCACCGGCCTCGCGCAATGGCTCACGCCTCACGCCGATTTGATGGAGCAGGCGCAAAAGGTGGCAGAGCATATCGCGTCGTTGTCGCCGCTGGCCGCGCGAGTCGCCAAGGAGTCGATTAACTCCGGATATAACATTCCACTCAGCGAAGCCGCGCATGCAGACCTGTACCGCTTCATGGCGCTGGAGCTAACCGAGGATAAGACGGAAGGTCATCGCGCGTGGCGCGAGCGGCGAAAACCCGTCTTCAAGGGACGCTAGCCCGCCAGGTCTCTCGCGCGAGACCTAGTGGCCTGTAACATTGAAAATGACAGTAGAATATGTTATCAGTCGGCATGCTTGGAACAACCCTCCGACTGTCACGGCCCGAGTACAAGGAACTGCAAGCGCGAGTGCGCTCGCGGGTGTTGCGTGCCGGTGACGTGCGGCGCGCGCGGCTGATCTTGATGCTGGCCGAAGGTCAATCATGGTCGGTCATCCAGCAGGCCTTGGGCTGTAGTTCGACCTACATCGCGCGGTGGCAGGCCCGCTTTGCGCAGCAGCGGCTGGCGGGTCTGTTTGCCCGCCATCAGGGGCGGCCGGTGAGCAAGCGCACGCCGCGGCTGGAAGCCCGAATTTTGGCCTGGACCCGGCGCGCACCGAATGATGGCTCCACGCACTGGAGCAGCCGCAAGCTGGCACAGGCGCTGGGGATCAATCATATGATGGTCGCGCGGGTCTGGCGGCGCGCCGGGCTTAAACCCCATAGCTTGGAGCGCTACATGGCCTCGGATGATCCCGACTTCGAGCGCAAGGCCGCCGATGTGATCGGGCTCTACGTCAATCCGCCTCAGCACGCGGCAGTGTTCTGTGTCGATGAAAAGACTGCGATCCAGGCGCTTGATCGCCTCGACCCGGTGCTGCCGCTTAGCCCTGGACGGGCCGAGCGCCACGGCTTTGAGTACTATCGGCACGGTACGCTCTCGCTGTACGCCGCGCTCAACACCAAAAGCGGCGAAGTTCTGGGACAGACCGCTGCGCGCCACACCACTGAAGAGTTTGTGGCCTTCTTGGGCCAGATTGTTGCCCTGCAACCCACGACTCGCGAGATCCACATCATCGCCGACAACCTCTCGGCCCATAAGACCAAGCGGGTCGCGCAGTTCCTGGCCGATCATCCCAAGGTGCATCTGCACTTCACTCCCACCTATTCCTCGTGGCTCAATCAGGTTGAACTCTGGTTCGGCCGCATCGAGCGCGATGTGGTCGCCCGTGGCGTCTTCACCTCGGTCAACGACCTCGCGCGCAAGCTCATGCGTTACATCCGTCATCACAATCGACACGCCGCGCCCATCAAATGGGCCTACCGCGACCTCTCACACCGAATCATCCCTACTTTCGATTCAGCTGTTACAGGCCACTAGTCTTTGAGTTCTACCCACGTCGGAGCGTGATCGCTGGCCTTTTCCCATCCGCGGATGGCGCGATCCACTCCGGCGCCGGCGAGACGGCTCCTGACTGAAGGACTTAGAAGGAGATGGTCGATTCGCAGGCCCGCGTCGCGCTGATAGGCATTGCGAAAATAGTCCCAGAAGGTGAAAATCCGCTCGTCGGGATGTAGCTCGCGCAAGGCATCGGTCCAGCCACGTGCGATCAGCTTGGCGAAGGCCTCCCTAACCTCGGGCCGAAAGAGCGCGTCATCGACCCAGCGCTCAGGCTTATAGACATCAATCTCAGTAGGTATGATGTTGTAGTCGCCGGCGAGGACGACACGCTCACTACTAGCTAGCAGCGAGTCAGCATGCTTGGCAAATCGCGCGAGCCATTGGAGCTTGTAGTCGAACTTGGGACCCGGTGCCGGGTTGCCGTTGGGAAGATAGAGGCAGCCGAGAACGATCCCGTGAGTTCGTGCCTCGAGGTAGCGGCTATGGGTATCGTTCGGATCGCCGGGCAGCCCGCGACGACTCTCGACTGGGTCCTGGCCGCGCGCGAGGATAGCAACGCCGTTCCAGCTCTTCTGACCGTGCCAGATTGCACCGTAACCCGCCTTCCGAATGTCGGCCTCGGGGAATTTTTCCTGCGGCGCTTTCAACTCCTGAAGACAAACCACATCCGGTTTAAATTCGCCGAGCCACCGAAGCAGCACCGGCAGCCGGCCATTTACCCCATTGACGTTAAAGGTCGCGATTTTCGTGGCATGCCCTCCCCACCAGAATTTCTTCATCCACCGGTTTGTTAGCAGACCGTTCCGTCATCGCTTTCTGAACGATGGGGCAGCTTCGAGACGAGGCGCAATAGGCCGGGAACACTCCTTCGGCAAGTGAACTTCGAATTTCCCGAAAAGCGGCGCCATTGCGGGTCTCCTCGATGAACTCCTCGATGCTTCGGTTCCCGCGCTCGGTCCAACGCGCCGGGGCCTTGCGCCCGAAGCAACAAGGAAAGATGCCGCGGTTGAGTACATACAAACTCTTCCACGGCTCACTACATAGCGGTTGCTTACGGGCACCGCCGTGGTTCGCGCGGAAATCCTTCCAATCGACGTACAGGTGTATGCCGAGCTTGTCGGCGGCAGTCCGGGCCTCCCGCGCGATGGTTTCCAGCTCGTCAGTGGGAACAATCTCCTGCGTATAGTTAAAGACGAACGCTCCGCGTTGCTGGATGCGCCCGTCCAGATCCATGCAATCCTCGCGATGCAAGCCCTGCAGCTTGACCCTATCCACGCCGACCGAGTGCATCAGTGCGATGAAATCCCGTATCTCGTGCCGGTTGGAGTTCATGACTATGAAACTGGCAGTCACGTGCGGGAGGTTGCCGTGACGCTTCTTTTCGCGACACAGAGTTCGCAAGTCCGCGATGATTCGATCGAAGTTGTGGTTGCGATATCGCGCATAGCCCGCCGCGGTCGCCGAGTCTATCGAGACATAAAGCAGTACGTTGCGCCCGAGCAGGGCCTGTCTGACCTTGCGGCGGATGGTTTGACCATTCGAAGTGAAAGAGAACGCGCGCGTGTCAGTCGCCAGCAGGTTGACGATTTCCGCGAATTCGGGATGCAGCGGCGGTTCTCCATAGCCCGAGTCGTTCACTTGTCGCGTGACCGACAGATACGAATCGAGGCTCTTAAGGAATTGGAGGTCGGAGGTCGGCGATCCAAGCTCTTCGTTCTTTACCCATTGCCAGGAGCAATAGACACACGGTTGCTTGTTCGCGATGTTACAGCGCACTTCGATGCTAAGCCGCAGGTTGGGCGGGACGGAGCGCAGCACGGTCGCACCGGATCGATATTCTTCATCATTGAGCAAGGTGTTGGCGCGGATGCGTTCGGTCTGCGAATGACGCTCACTGTTGTTGTGCCAGGTGACAGCGCGCAGCATCACTCCCAGCTCGCGAGAATCGCCGGACGTGGGTATAGGTGGATCGACCTTGAACAAGATCTTTTTGCGGCTCACGCCACCAAGGTCGAAGCTATACCAATGCCAACCCTTTTCTATAGGCATAGCAATCGAGATATTGTTGGCGGCAGTCAGGATACCAGCCGAGTCCGGGCGTCCCAAATGCAGAGCGAGGTACCGTTGTCCGGGTTGGCGACTTAGGGTGAAACTTCGGCGGGTCCAGCGAAACGGACCATCGAGATCATGTTCGGTAGGGTAAACGCCGTCGCTTACCAATGAATCGTTGCTATCGATCCTTTTGATAAGAGCTCCTGCCATTAAACCCGATTATCAGGGCCGCAACACCTGATGAGAAAGAGCCGAGGCGCATACCTATCGCCTCGGCTCTCACTGGTAGCTATGCCGCTTGATCGAACATGCGCCAGGATTCGTGTCCGGCGGGTAGGTTGAATAACTTGGCGGCATTGTCCCGCATGATGGCCTGACGTTGCGGCTCCTGGAGATGCGCAGTGTGTTCTTTCAGTAATTGCTGCGAGCGCGGCCAGGTTGAATCCGTATGCGGGAAGTCGCTGGCCCATAGGAGCTGCGTGTAGGGCATTTGATGCAGCGAGTTGAAGGCCGTCAAGTCGTCCTGGAAAGTCATCCAGACATTACTCTTGATGTACTCGCTCGGAAGCTTGGACAGTCCTTTAATCAGGCCGCCCTCGGCGTTGAACTTGGCCGCGTGGTCCATGCGATACATGTAATGAGGCATCCAGCCCGCATCACCTTCCGCGCAAACCAATTTCAATTTCGGATGGCGCTCGAAGACGCCGCCTAGCACCATGAGACCTACCACATCCTGCACCGCGCGGATGATGCCGAGAAAATTGTTCATCTCGTGTCCGCGATGTGGCATGCCCAGGCTGCCATCGCGCGAGGTCAGGATGTGGAAGCAGATAGGAAGGCCTAAGTCACTCGCGCACTCCCACAAAGCGTCGTAGTCCGGATGGTCGTAGTCCTCGTAGATCGGGCGGCCCGACATCATCATGCCAACCATCCCCATCTCTTTGGCGCGGCGGAAATCTTCGATGGCGCTATCGACACTCAGGACCGCGGTTTGCGCCAGTCCCAGCACTCGCTCGGGCGCTTCGCTGCACATGGATTGCAGCCACCGGTTGTAGGCCTTCATACACGCGTCCTTGTACTCGGCATCGCGATGATTGCAGAGGCCCATCCCGACCGAAGCGTAGACGACCTCGGCGGCGATGCCATCCTTGTCCATGTAGTCCAGTCGCGCACGACCGCTATAAGCGCCCTTGCGAACATCGGCGAACTTAAGCCTGCGGGCGCGCTCGTTTCGATCTTTGATGGTGAACCCCGCGCCATCGATGAAGCCCAGCGCGATGGGCCGCTTCATCCCGGGGACGACAAACGCCTCGGTGCCGTCGGGTTGCGCAAGCACCTGCGGCGCGCGGTCACGAAACTTCGGGTCTATGTAGTCGATATAACAATTAGGCGGTTCACATACGTGACCGTCTGCCGAAATGATGCCACGAGGAATCATGTTAAGGTCTCCCTTCGCTTGTTCATGGTGCGTGGGCTGCATCGGGTTTGCCCCGGCCGGCGCACTCAGCCCTCTGCCATTTGAAACGGAGTATCGCGAGAATCGGGGCAATCTGGCAATAGCGAGAGCCGGCAATAGTTGTCAAAACGTATCGGGCTGATCAAACATCTCCGCAGGCAAAGATCCAATGGCGAAGTTCCTCCGCATCGGAGTCCATCAGTCGAATGTGTCAGGATACACCTCCAAAGCCTGGTCGATTCGCCGGGCCGGTTCGACCGTGATGTTGAAGTGGGGCGCGGTCACAGTGACGGGAACCGGCCTCGACCGGCGGATTTTCTGGTCGGTGCCGCCGCGGCAGAAGGAAGTGCGATGCGGTACAGATACCCGCGCTAAAGCCTACGTCAAACACGCCATCGGACGCCGGGTGGGCCATCGCTATGAACGGTTGCCTGAGAGCGTGCTGATCCAGAACATCCGCAAACGCGAGGCGCCCGAAAAGGTCAGCCTCGAACGCGCGCTCGCCACGATGATGTTCGTCGATATCGTGCGCTCGACCGAGATAGCAGCGCGCATGGGCGATCGCCGGTGGTCAGAAGTGATGCATCATTACTATGCCGCGGTCCGCAGAGAGTTGCGCGCGGCCTCCGGGAAGGAGGTCACCACGACCGGCGATGGAATGCTCGCGATGTTCAAGGCGGCGGCGAAGGCGATTCGGTGCGCGGCCGGAATTCGCGAGGCGGTGCGTACCCTCGGACTCGAGGTCCGCGCGGGTCTGCATGCCGGCGAGTATCAGCTCATCGGTGGCGAAGTCGTCGGCATCGCAATTCATATCGGAGCACGCGTCGCGGACAAGGCGGGCGCGAACGAAGTGCTGGTGTCCAGCGCGGTCAAGGACTTGCTGCCTAAAGCGGGAATCAGGTTCAAGGATCGAGGTATTCACACTCTAAGAGGAGTGCCGGAGAAGTGGCGCCTCTTCGTGGTCGACTCGTAGTCTCCAAAAAAAACCTCGCGACCGCCGGGTAGCAATCGCGAGGTTCCGTTATCGGATTGTCATCGAGAAATCGTTCAGGCCGCCTGGCTTGCGCGATGCTCCATCTTCTCGCTGCGCTTCAGTCTGCCAGGACGTGCGCCGCTATCCTTGCCGTCACGCCGCGTCACCACGCCATTCACCAGAGTAAAGTCGTAGCCCTCGGCATCCTGAAGGTAGCGCGCGCCGCCGGCCGGTAAATCATTCACCATGTACGGGCGCAGCAGCCGCAGGCGATCGAAATCGATGATGTTCAAATCCGCGCGCTTGCCCGCCTCGAGGGTGCCGCGATCGCTGAATCCGAACAGCCGCGCCGTGTCATTCGATTGCTTTTTGATCAGCGCCTCGACCGGGAACTTCGCCCCGCGATGCCGATCGCGCGCCCAATGCGTGAGGAGATAGGTGCAGATCGAAGCATCGCAAATCAGCCGCGCATGCGCACCGCCGTCGGCGAGGCCCGGCAGCGCATTAGGATTGCGCAGCATCAGCTCGATACCGCGATGGTCCTTGTTCGAGTAGCCCGCCGCGAGTGCAATCAGCACCGTCTTGCCGTCATTCTCCACCAGCCGGTCATACATATAGGCGAGCGGGTCCATGCCGGCCGCTGCCGCGGCTCCGGTGATCGACCGCGACGCTTCGGGCTCGTAATCCGGCACCGCATCGAGCGGGAAAATTGTGCTCATCATGCTCGGAATCAGCGCCGGAAAAACATCGGCGCCCGATGACGACGTCAGAATGTCCGCCTCGCCAAGGATCGCGCTGCGCACTTCGGGCTTGCGCATTTCGCGCGCACGCTCCGCCAGCGGCAGATGCGCGAGCTTGCGGTAAGTGGGCCGCAACTGGAAGGCATGGTAGCTCTGCAGCGAAGTCAGGATGCCGCCGGGACGCCCATTATATTGCGCGAACAACGGCAGGCCGTCGGCGATCGCCTCATCCTGCCATTTGAGGAGCTTGCGAAACATTTCGGGTTCGCTATGCACCTCGATGAGGGTGAAGGTGATCGGGCGCTCGGATTCGCGCGCGAAACGCCGCATCCAGTTCCATTCTTCTTCGAGGCTGTAGGTGTCAGGTTTGATCCCGGTGATCTGCCCGATAGTGCCGGACGGAATCACTTCGAACACGCCGCGGCCGGCCTTGCGCATCTCGCGCGCGATGGCGAGCAACTCTTCCGGCGCCGCCGTGGTTCCGGGCACCGGGCGTCCATCCACCGCCTGATGACCATTGATGCGCGAGGTCGAGAAGCCCGCGGCGCCCGCCTCGAGCGCCTCCCGCACCAGCTTCGCCATCATCGATGCTTCGTCGGCGGTGGAGGCTTCGTTGTTCGCGCCGCGCTCGCCCATCACGTAGTAGCGAATTGCGCCATGTGGTACCATCGCGGCGACGTCGATCGCGAGCTCGCGGCGCGACAGCACCTCGAGATACTGCGCGAAGCTCTCCCATCCCCACTTCATGCCCTCGCTGAGCGCGGCGCCGGGAATATCCTCGACGCCTTCCATCAGCTCGATCAGCCATTTCTCGCTGCCGGGCCGCACCGGAGCGAAGCCAACCCCGCAGTTGCCCATGACCACGGTGGTGACTCCATGTTGCGACGACGGCTTCAGGTCGGTGTCCCACGTCACCTGGCCATCGTAGTGAGTGTGGATATCGACGAAGCCGGGCGCGACCATGCGGCCCGCGGCATCGATGGTTTCGCGCGCGGCCTCGCCGCCGAGCTTGCCAACAGCGGCGACGCGTCCGTCTTTGATCGCGAGGTCGCCGCGAAACGGCTTGCTGCCGGTTCCATCGACGATGTTGGCGTCCTTAATCAGTATGTCGTGCATCGTTTTCCCCTTGTCCTCAAGCGAGGTCGAGACCCTTCATTCCTTCGGCGCGCCATCGTCGTATCAGCGCGAAGTATTTTTGCGGAACCGCGGCGTATTGCTCACCCGCGAAGCCGGAGCCCGCGTCCGGATGACCCTCATTGTTGTAGTAGCCGGGCGTGCACTCGCGCTGAAATCGCGCATGAAAAACCGCGCGGCGACGAATCTCCGCGACCCAGGCCGCTTGAGCCTCCTCGCTCGGCTCAACCGAGCGGGCCTCATTTTGTTTCGCATGCTGGATGATATCCGCGATGTGATGCGCCTGCTCATCGAGCGCATGCGGGAAATTCGCGGTGATCGCGTTTTGCAGCGGACCCATATGAAAGCAGTTCGGGAAGCCGTGGCTGAAAAATCCGTGCAGAGTCTTCATGCCACTTGACCAGTAGTCAGTGAGTGACTGGCCGTCGCGCCCGTAAACCTCGAAACCCGCGCGTCGAGTGTAGGCCGTGCCGACCTCGAAGCCGGTCGCGAAGATGATGCAATCGACTTCGTACTCGACGCCATCGAACACCAGCCCCTTCTCGGTGATGCGATCGACGCCTTTTCCCTGCGTGTCGACCAGCGTCACGTTGGGGCGATTGAAGGTCGGCAGATATTCGTCGTTGAAAGTCGGGCGTTTGCAGAACTGCCGATACCACGGCTTCAGCGCCTCGGCCGTCTTCGGATCCTTCACGATCGCATCGACGCGCGCGCGCACCTGGTTCATCTTCTTGAAGTCGGCCAGCTCCATCATGCGCGCCATATCGTGGCGCGCCTCGTCGGAGGCGGTACCTTTGCGCGGCACCATCTGGCCGAGATTGCGAATGATGTCGGTCCATCCATCGCTCACGAGGTCAACTTCGGCCTGACCGCCAGTCACCAGCGTGTTGAAGTTTTCCATCCGCGAGCGCTGCCATCCGGCGTTCAGCGACCTGGCCCATTCGGGATCGGTGGGACGATTGCGGCGCTCATCCACCGACGATGGCGTCCGCTGGAAAACATAAAGATGCTTCGCCGCTTTCCCGAGGTGCGGCACGCATTGGATCGCGGTGGCGCCGGTGCCGATGATCGCGACGCGCTTATCGGCGAGCTTGTGCAGATTCCCGGTGGTATCGCCGCCGGTGTAGTTGTAGTCCCAGCGGCTGGTATGGAAGGTGTGGCCCTTGAAGCTGTCGATGCCGGGGAGGCCGGGCAGCTTGGGCCGGTTGAGCGGCCCATTCGACATGATGACGTAGCGCGCGCTGAGCCGGTCGCCACGATTGGTGGTGACGAGCCATCGGCATTCCGCCTCGTTCCAGCGCAGCTCCTTGATTTGGGTCTGGAACAGCGCGCCGCGATAGAGGTCGAATTTTCGCGCGATGCGCTGCGAGTGCTCCATGATCTCAGGCGCGAACGAGTACTTCTCCTTCGGGATGTAGCCGGTCTCCTCGAGCAGCGGCAGATAGATGTACGCCTCGATATCGCACTGCGCGCCGGGATAGCGATTCCAGTACCAGGTCCCACCGAAATCGCCGCCCTTCTCGATCATGCGGATGTCGTCGTAGCCGACCTCGCGCAGCCGCGCACCGGCCAGCAAGCCGCCGAAGCCGCCGCCGATAATCACCACCTCGACGGCCTCGTCGATCGGCTCGCGAGTGAATGGCTTCACATAGGGGTCATCGACGTAGCGGGTGAAGTCGCCTTTGACTTCGACATACTGTTCGTTGCCGTCCGTGCGGATGCGTTTGTCGCGCTCCGCCAGATATCTGGCGCGCAATGCCTCGGGATCGAAATCGATACCGAGTGCGGCATCTTTGGGGTTGGTCGAGATATCACTCATGCTGATTCTCCTCGCGGTGGGGAACTATCGGCCACCATCGGTGGTCCGGCGTCCAATTTAGTTAAACGATCGTTTAGCACTTGTCAGATGCGTCTGACAAACTTATAGAAGCTGCGCGCGATGACGGCGGCTCGACGATTCAATCGCGCCAGAGCGCGGCAATCGAGGCGGCTTGGTGACGGGCCTGGATGCGGCCCGCTTCGAGCGGCGGCGCGCGATGGTGCTCGTTTCCGATCGACGCGCCGAAGGCCGTGAGACTCGCCGCATCGGGGGCGATCAACGCGACTTTGCATCCGCTCTCGCGAAGAATTCGCAACTCACCGTCAAGCGGGCGGGTGAAGCTCTTCGCCATCGGGTCACCTAGACCCATAGTGGGCGCGAGGACGACCGCCGTTTTGCATCCGCGCGCGAGATCGGCGTTGGTGACGGAGCGAACTCCTCCGTCCATGTAGCGATGCCCACCGATAGTGACCGGCGCGAACACGCCCGGCAACGCACAACTCGATGCGACCGCGAGCGCCAAGGGGACGCCGGAAGAGCCATTCCATACGCGCAGCGAGCCATCGCCGGCATCGACGGTGGCGCATTCGTAGCCGCGACTCGGCCACTGCGGGTTCGGGAATAGACGCTGATAGCTCGCGATGAATTCCGCTTCGCTGACAATCGGATGCACCTTGAGCGCCCACGCGCCGATCTCGGCGCTGATGGCTTGCTGCGAAGCGTTGGGCCGGCCCATTTCCACCAGCTTGGCGGCCAGAAAAGATAAGTCCGGCGGCGGACCTGATGGCGGCTTTGCGGGCTGACCGGGCGCGGGCGCATCAGCGGGAGCGAGCGCCGCATCGAGGAATTCCTTCGACGGCATCGCGCTCGCGAGACGGGCGCCGACGATCGAACCCGCCGAAGTGCCGATGATCAAATCGGCGCGCGACAGGTCGATGCCGTGATCCTTCAGGCCGAGAATTACGCCTGATTCCCATGCTTCGCCGACCGGGCCGCCGCCGCCGAGGACTAAAACGCGATGCAAAGCACCATCCTTCATTTCGCCACCCGCAGTTGTCGCCAGGCTAAATAATAAAGGCGCCACGATGAGGAGCGCGACCGAGGCGAACTTCCTTCGTCGGATTCCAGGCAGCGCGGTCGCGGTTGTCATCGATGGCTATCCTCGTAAGAAGCCCGCTAGCTGCCTATTCGCTCCGTTGCAAGACATCGCGGTACAAGTGAGACGTCCATGCCTGGATGGATCGGGCGGGTTTCGCAAACGGATACTACAAAGAGTCGACGATCTGAGCGCTCTCCTTCATCAGCAGTGCGACGAGCTCGGCGGCGGGCATCGCGCGCGCCAGCGGCGCCGCCTGACCGGCCCATAACGATAAACGATCCGCGTCGCCCTGCTTCGCCGCCGCGGTGCGCATCGGACGCGTGAGGTTGTTCTGCGCGGGATATCGCAACAGCTCGTGCGTATGCGCCTTCATCTCGACCGCGAAGGAATTCGCGATGCCGCGCGCCATCCGCCCGCTGAACGCGCGCGTCAGAATCGTGGCGTCATCGCGCGCCGCCAGCACCGCGGCCTTGTAAACCTCCGCCGCACCGCTCTCCGGGCATGCGAGGAACGCCGTGCCCATCTGCACCGCGCTGGCGCCCAGCGCGGCCGCCG
Source organism: uncultured delta proteobacterium (assembly GCA_963761255.1). GTDB lineage: Bacteria > Desulfobacterota > Binatia > Binatales > Binataceae > DATGKG01. The sequence goes on along the minus strand of CAVXGH010000001.1, from coordinate 228,859 downwards.
CGACGATGCCGCGGCCATCCATGATGCCGCCCGACGCGATGACCGGCAGTGGCGTCGCATCGGCGACCTGCGGCACCAGCGCCATCGTGCCGATCAGGCTGTCTTCGCACGGCGCGAGGAACGTCCCGCGATGCGCGCCCGCCTCGCTGCCCTGCGCGACGATCGCATCGATGCCCGCCGCATGCAGCGCGCGCGCCTCGGCCACGGTGGTCGCGGTGCCCATCAGCTTGATGCCGCGCGCTTTCGCCTTCGCGATGATCTCCGCTGCGGGGATGCCGAAGGTGAAGCTGAAGACCGGCACCCCCGCATCGATGATCACCTGCGCCTGCTCCGCAAAGGGCGGAAGGAAATCGTCCGGAGGCGTCGGCGCGGGAAGGCCGAGGCGCGCATGATGGGGCGCCATCAGCACGAGGATGCGCGCGGCGTCGCGGGTGCCGGTTCCATCGAAGCCGCCGGCGAACAAATTCATCGCGAAGGGCCGCGAGGTGAGCGCGCGAATTTGGGCAATCGTCTCGGCGATTTGCGCGGGCGTCAGGTAGCCAGCGCCGAACGAGCCGAGCCCTCCCGCATTGGAGACCGCGGCAACCAGTTCGGGGGTACTCGCCGCCCCCGCCATCGGCGCAAGGATGATCGGATGTTGGAGGCCGAGGGATGAAGCGAAATTCTTAAGTCGCTGCATACCGACTGGCATAGGATGGCGCGCCGACGAATTTCAAGGCGATGGAAGCATCGGTGACGGATCGTCTATGGTCGCATGACGATGAAGCCCGGTCACGCTCCCGCGTTTGCACCACCGCTGCGGGTCGTTCGCGAACGACCCCTACGAGGAGGAATTCCGCCTCGTCTGGTTCCCCTTCCCTAAAGGGAAGGGGCCAGGGGTTAGGTCTGTACACGCGCAGTGAATAGGTAAATACTTAAAGTCTCCACCGGGAGGCGCAGTTCCAATGCCTCCCGTCATTCGCCTCTCGTCAACTTCCCGATGCAACCAGGCATGCGCGTCGGCAGCCCGTGCCATGTCACGGCGACGAGGGTCTATGAATCCAACAGTCACTTCCGAGTCCAATCCAACCTCCACACCGCCAGTCAGCGAGCGTAAGGCCGCGGCCAATCGTGCCAATGCGCAGCGCTCTACTGGTCCGCGCACGCCGGCGGGCAAGGCGCGATCGAGCCTCAATGCGCTCCGCCACGGCATTCTCGCGAGGGCCGCGTTCAACCTGAAGATCGACGGCGAGGATCGCCGCGCCGAATTCGAGGTGATCGTGGCCGGCCTCGCGCAGGAGTTCCAGCCCCAAACCATGTCGGACCATCTGATGGTGCAACAGCTCGCCGGATGCTACTGGCGCCTGGCGAAAGTCTGGCGTTACGAGCAGGAAGCGTCCTGGCGGATGTGGAAGGCGCCGGGCATGCCGATCGAAGAGTACAACGAATTTCACGATGACGACGAGTACATCGGATTTCCGATTCGGGATCGCCTGGTCGAGGTAGCGTGTAAGTTTCTGCCCACCGCGGGGCTGGACTCTCCGACCATTCCCAACGGCGCGTCGGCGCGCACTGTGCTGCGCTATCAAAGTGCGGTCAGCTCGATGCTGTTTCGCACCCAGGCGATCCTGGAGCGGCGGCGCAAGGAGCGGATGGCGGCGCAAAAGACTTCAGGTGACGCCTTCGAGGAGCTGGATTACCTAAACGAACCCAGCGCGGAAGCTGCGCCGCCGCCCAAGGCCTCGCAACCCGCAACTTCCCCCGAAAAAACCGCCGCACCTGCAAAAGCAGCGGAAATGCATAAACGAACCCAAAAAGTTCCGGCGGATGCTCCGGTTTCCTCCGCGGGTGAGGTGAAACCCCAGGCCGCGGCGGCTGCCACCGCGCCCATCGCGGACCCAAATCGGCGCGAAACGCCCTAGTTCACGCGATGGTGCCGGTCTGGCGCAGCGCTTCGTAGACCACGATCGACACCGCATTGGAGAGATTGAGGCTGCGCACACCCGATTCGAAAATCGGGATGGTATAGGTGCGCTCCAGATGCCGCGCGATGAAGTCGCGGCCCAGTCCTTTGGTCTCGCTGCCGAAGACCAGGAAGTCGCCGGGCTGATATTGCGCCTGCAAGTAGGATTGCTCGGTGCGGGCGGAAAAGAACTTCATCGACGCCTCGGGGTGCGCGGCGATGAACTCATCCCAACTTGCATGGGTCGCCAGGTCCACCAGCGGCCAGTAATCCAGCCCGGCGCGCTTGAGGTAGCGATCCTCCAGCGAGTAGCCGAGCGGGCCGACCAGGTGCAGTCGCAGCCTGGTGGCTGCCGTCAGTCGCGCAATCGAGCCGGTGTTCTGGGGAATCTCGGGGCGCACCAGGACGACGTGGAGGACCGGATCGGCGGACCTAACCCCCTGACCCCCTTCCCCTTCTGGGAAGGGGGACGGATCAGGACGGGATTTTGTGACTAGCTTGGGAATCGTCGCTGCTCGCGGATTTGAGCGGGTAGCGTTTACCGCCAATTTGTATGAAAAAGCTACAGGCGCCGTCGCTCTCGAAGTTGCCGCTCAGATGATAGTACGCCGGGCGCAGAAACCGCGCGCGATACTGGCCGCCCTTCACCCGCGCGTAGAGGACGTTCTCCGCGCCAACTTCGAGGCTCGCGGGATCCATCGCCTCGCGCGTGTCGTCATTGAGGATCAGCATGAAGCCGCCGTGACCGTCATCCTCGATGCCCCTGACCACGTAGGGCGTGTCCTCGACGCTGATGGGCGCGCGCTCCTCGGCGACTTGCAGAAAGTAGCTGCCGTCGGGGTTCTGCTTGATGCTCTGGGAGAACAGCAGCGCGATGCGCGGGTTGTCGATGCGCTCCTCGTCGCTGTACCAGTTGCCGTCGCGGCGGAAGGAAATCTTCCCTGACTCGACCGCATAAAATCCCGCGCGCGCCATGACCTAACCCCCGACCCCTTTTAAAGCCGCGATTCGGCCCTCAGACAGTCCAAATCGGCTCCGCGCCCCTGAAGTGGAAGGGGAGCCAGAAGCGGAAGCCGGATAGATCAGGCCGGAAAGGATCATTTTTCACTCTTTCTGATTCCCCTTCCACTTCAGGGGAAGGGGCTAGGGGTTAGGTTTCCTACTATCGATAATAATCGTCACCGGCCCGTCATTGACCAGCGACACCGCCATCGAGGCGCCGAACTCGCCCGTTTCAACCTTAACACCCTCATTTCTAACGAGCGAGAGGAACAGCTCGTAGAGCCGCTTCGCCTCGTCCGGTGGCGCGGCCCGGATGAACGAGGGACGCCGTCCCGATTCGGTGTCCGCCAGTAGCGTGAATTGCGATATCACCAGCAGCTCGCCGCCGACCTGGCGCAGCGCGAGGTTCATCTTGCCTCCCGCGTCGGCGAACACCCGCAGCGGGAGGATCTTGTCCGCGATGTAGACCGCATCCTTCTCGGTGTCATCCTTCGCTACTCCAAGTAGGACGACGAGCCCGCGCCCAATTTTGCCGATGATCGCTTCGTCGACCCGCACCTCGGCCTGGGAAACCCGCTGCACCACCGCGCGCATAAGCTCACTCCTCGCAATGACCCCGAAATTAACCGGAAAGAACCCTTCTGGTCTCCGCCTCAGGACGCGCTATTATAATGTCATTCGATGATTCCGGTTCTCTTCAAGCTCGGCCCGCTAACCGTCTACAGCTACGGCATGATGATGGCGCTGGGTTTTCTCGCCGCCGACTTCGTGATCAGCTCGGAGTGCAAGCGGCGCGGGCTCAACCGCGACTTCGCGTCCTCGCTGGTGGTGTGGGCTGCGATTTGCGGCATCGCATGCTCGCGCCTGTATTCGGTCATCGACAACTTCCCGGCCTACGTCCACGACCCGTGGTCGATCATTTTCTCCGGCTCCGGTTTCGTATGGTATGGCGGCCTGATTGGCGGCCTGCTGTCGTCATACTTTGTCGCGCGCTACTACAAGATCAACTTCTGGGTCGCCGCCGATATGGCCGGCCCCGCGCTGGTCATCGGGCAGGCGCTCGGGCGTATCGGATGCCACTTGTCGGGCGACGGCGACTGGGGGATGCCGACCAAGCTGCCATGGGGCGTCGCCTATCCCAACGCGATCGTGGGATGGAACGGCAACACGGTGCTGAAGCTCGACAGCCAGGACCATCTGGTGTCGGCGTTCTATCCCGGAGTCCATGTGCATCCGACGCCGATCTACGAGGCCATCCTCTATACGCTGATTTTCCTATTCCTTTGGTCGCGGCGAAAGGAAACCAAAGTGCCCGGCCAGTTGTTCTTATCTATACCTGATGCTCGCGGGAGCGGCGCGCTTCATGGTCGAGTTCCTGCGGGTGAATCCGCGCGTGTTCATGGGCCTGAGCGAGGCGCAATTGATTGCGATCATCATGATGATTCTCGGCGCCACTTTGTACGTCTATTCTTCTATCATCAGGTAAAGATCAGGAACCTTCGCGAGCAGAGCCGAAGCGGGCGGTGACGGCTTAGATGGAAATCAGCGGAAAGACTCTCGCCGCATTCGGGGCATTCCTCGTGCTCGCCGCATTGCTGTTGTTCGCGGCGTCGTATGAGCTCAGCCATCCGCATGCCGTCGCGTTGAACCGCCAACGGCTCTGGCGAGAAGCGACGCGCGAGCGAGGCGGCGCCGGTTCCCGCCGGCGACATCGCCAAGCGATTTCAAGCTCGAGGATGCGTTCACCGGCGAGACCGTCTCGCTCGCCTCGCTCAAGGGCAAGGTGGTCTTCCTCAATGTATGGGCGACCTGGTGCGGGCCGTGCCGCGAGGAAATGCCCTCGATGGAGACGCTGTACGACGAGCTCAAGGGCAACAAGGATTTCGTGATGCTCGCGGTCAGCCAGGACACCAAGGGCAAATCGGCGGTGGTGCCCTACGTGGAGAAGAACGGGTATCATTTCAAGATCCTGCTCGATCCGGAAAACAAAGTCGGCGATTCCTACAGCGTCAGCGGCGTGCCCGAAACCTTCATCATCGATCGCACCGGCCGTATCGTCGCGCATCATATGGGGGCCTTCGACTGGTCGCGTCCCGACGTCAAAGAGGCGCTTGCAGCAATTGCTCTCGGCCAAGGGATGATTGGCCGCGATCTATCCAAACCACGCCCGCTTTTGATTAGATTGAATGCTCGAATTCTATAAGTTGATAGGTTTCGCGATGTCAGTAATGAAGAAGAATCGATGGGCAATCACGCTCGCAGCCTGCCTGATCGCCTGCTTCGTGGTCCTCGAAGAAGTCGCGGTCAAGCGCGCGCAGGCGCTGCCGAGCGACTCCTACCACGAGCTGGAAACCTTCGCGAATGTGCTCGCGATCGTGCAAAAAAACTACGTCGAACCGGTTACCACCAAGCGCCTCATCGACGGCGCGATCACCGGGATGCTCGCCTCGCTGGATCCGCATAGCGCGTACCTGACCCCCGAGCTGTATCGCGACCTCGAAGTCGAAACGCGCGGCAGCTTCGGCGGCCTCGGCATCGAAATCACCATCAAAAATGGCGTGCTGACCATCGTGTCGCCGATCGAGGACACGCCCGCATACAAGGCGGGGCTCAAGGCCGGCGACCAGATCATCAAGATCAATGACGATTTCACCAAGGACATGACGCTGACCGAGGCGGTCAAGCGGATGCGCGGGCCGCGCGGCAGCAAAATCAAGCTGACGATGCATCGCACCGGCGTGCCCGAGCTGTTCAACGTGACGCTCGCGCGCGACGTCATCAAGATTCAGTCGGTCAAGGAGAAAACCATCCAGGATGGTTACGGCTACGTCCGCATCAGCACCTTTCAGGAGAGCACCGACGACGGCGTCGAAAAAGCGGTCGATGATTTCCAGAAGGCCGATCACGGCAAGGTCAAGGGCCTCGTGCTCGACCTGCGCGACAATCCCGGCGGCCTGCTCAATCAGGCGGTCAAGGTGTCCGACGAGTTCCTCGACGGCGGCCTGATCGTTTATACGCAGGGCCGCAACGAGAGTCAGCAGCAGAAATATTTCTCGCACAAGAAGACCGGATTCGAGGATTATCCGATGGTGGTGCTGGTCAATGGCGGCAGCGCCAGCGCCAGCGAAATCGTCGCGGGCGCGCTGCAGGACCAGAAGCGCGCGGTGATCGTCGGCACCCAGACTTTCGGCAAAGGCTCGGTGCAGACCATCCTGCCTCTCGATGATCATTCGGCCCTGCGGCTGACCACCGCGCGGTACTTCACGCCCAACGGCCGCTCCATCCAGGCGGTCGGCATCACGCCCGACGTCGATGTCGACAATCCCAAGCCGACCCTCGCATCGCTCGAGGGCGAAGGCGCGCGAGGTCGACGAGAACGAAGAGATTCACGAGCGCGATCTGCCGGGCCATTTCCAGAACAAGCAGACAAGCAGCATTCCGGCACCGACGCGGAGAAGCCGACCGGCGACCAGAGTAAGGATTCGGTGACCGCGCCGGCCGCTGCGAATCGCAATCCGACCGCCGGCCAAGGCGGTCAGCGACCAAGCCGCCCAAAGAAGAGAAGGATGTCCAGTTGCAGAAGGCCATCGACATCCTGAATCACTGGCAGAGCTTCAAGGTGCAGCTGGCGAAGAACTCTGGCGACGCCACGGGAGACGCAACGCCCGACTCACCGTAGTATTTAGCGCCAATTTGTAACATCGAGAACGGCCGGTCTCGCGCTGGCCGTTCTCGTTTATGCCGGCGTGCTCGCGAGGTTCCCGCCACCCAGCCGGCCCAGCACCACGTTATGCTGTTCCTCCAGCCGCCGCAGGATGTCCAGCATGATCTCGTCCTGCTGCTCCAGATGCAGCATCACCGCCTTCAGTTCTTCCTCGGCCGTGGTGTTGACGTGATAGTCCTCCTCGGCCGCAAGCCGATCTTTCTCGGCCTGCCGGTTCTGCGACATCATGATAATGGGCGCCGCGTAGGCCGCTTCGAGACTGAGCGCGAGGTTGAGCAGGATGAACGGATATGGGTCCCAATGCTCGATGTACGCCGTGATGTTCAGGATCACCCACAACGCCAGGATGCAGGACTGGATGATGATGAACTTCCAACTGCCCATGGTCTCGGCGAACGCATCCGAGGCGCGCTCACCGAAGGTCATCGATTGCGCCGCCGCCTCATTGATGTTCAGGAACGGCGGGTGTTTGTGCGAATGACGCAGCCGCATCCGCTCCCATCTGTCGATGACATTCTTTTCAGGTATGCTCGCCGCGCTCATTGAATCCTCCGCAAGTGGCGGTGTGCCGATGCTGTCCTCGCAATCTATCCGCGCCGAAAGCTTTGCGGAACCTGCCCGCGGTGATTGAATCGGCATCAAATGCGACACGGAATCTTCATCACCGGCACCGAGGTGGCCGTCGGCAAGACGCTGATCGGATGCGCACTCGCGTTCGCCGCGCATGCGCGTGGGATGCGGGTCGGTGTGATGAAGCCGATCGAGACTGGCTGTCGCGAGGTCGCCGGCATTCTGGAGCCTGCCGATGCACGCGGCCTCGCGTATGCGGCAGCATGCGACCTTCCGATCGATCTGATCTGTCCCTATCGCTATCGGTCACCGCTCGCGCCTCCCATGGCGGCTGAGGTCGATGGTGTGGCGCCCCCCGACCTCTTCGAAATCGCGGAAGCGTTTCAAAAGATCGCCGCACGCGGCGACTTCGCGATCGTCGAAGGAAGCGGCGGCCTCGCCACGCCGATCGCATGGGGCAAGGACTGCACCGACCTCGCCCGGATGTTGAACCTCGATATCGTCATCGTCGCGGCGAACCGTCCCGGATGCCTGAACGCCTCGATGCTGACGATCCATCGCGCGCACAGCCGCGGCCTCGGCATCGTTGGACTGATCCTCAATGATGCGGATGCTTCGTCTTCGGCGGCATCCGAGGCCAATCTGGAATCGTTGCGCAAGATGACCGAGGTGCCGATCCTGGGGAGGGTACGGTTCAAGCAGCCGGTAACGCGGGACGTCATCGACGCGCTGCTGACCTAACCCCCGACCCCTTCCCCTGAAGTGGAAGGGGAGCCGGAAAGAAGAGTGGCGATTCACTCTTCGTGGCTCTGAATTCTTTCCTTTCTGGTTCCCCTTTCCTCAAGGGAAGGGGTTAGGGGTTAGGGGTTAGGTCAAGCGTTGGTTAGGGGTTAGGTCGCATTGCGCGATGCTTCGCGGTACCTTCTCCTCATATGGCGGGGCAGCTCGATCTCGCGCTCGGTCCGCCGCGCGCACAAACTTCCTCGGCGCTGACGGTCAGCCAGCTGGTGCGGCTGGTGCGCGACGCGCTGGATGCGCGCTTCGGCGATTGCTGGGTGACCGGTGAGATTTCCAACGCGCGGTTCGCCAACTCGAATCATTTCTACTTCACCCTCAAGGACGCCGACGCCTCGATTAACGTGGTGATGTTCTCCTCGGCCAAGCGCCGCCTGCGCTTCAAACCCGCCGACGGGATGAAGGTGGTGGTGCGCGGGCGCGTGAACATCTACGAGACGCGCGGCACGCTGCAGTTCTACGCCGAAGAGATGGAGCCGCGCGGCGCGGGCGCGCTGCAGATCGCGTTCGAGCAGTTGAAGAAGCGCCTCAACGAGGAAGGCCTCTTCGATGCGGCGCGTAAACGCGCCCTGCCCTTCCTGCCGCGCACCGTCGGTATCGTCACCGCGCTGGGCGGCGCCGGTCTGCGCGATATCCTGCGCGTGTTGCTCGACCGGTTCCCGAATCTGAATGTCATCATCCGGCCGGCTCGCGTGCAGGGCGAGGGCGCGGCGGAAGATATCGCCGCCGCGATCGAGGATCTGAACCGCCACGCGCGCGCGGAGGTCATCATCGTCGGGCGCGGCGGCGGCTCGCTGGAAGATTTGTGGGCCTTCAACGAGGAGATCGTCGCGCGCGCCATTTTCCGCTCGCGCATTCCGATCGTCTCGGCGGTCGGTCATGAGATCGATTTCACCATCGCGGATTTTGTCGCCGACCAGCGCGCGCCGACGCCCACCTTCGCCGCGCATGTGGTGGTGCCCTCGCGCGTCGAGCTGCGCGATCAGGTCAGCACGCTGGAACGCACGCTCACCTCCTCGATGCGCAAGATGCTCGACGACCTGAATGAAGATGTTGACTATCTCGCCGCGCGCGTGAAGCATCCGCGCGCGCTGATGGTCGAGGCGCACGCGCAGGTTGATGAGATGTCCGCCGAGCTTGCCGCCGCGATGGAAGCGCGCGTCCTCGATGCGCGCCGGATGGTGCGCGAGTACGCGGCGAGGCTACGGCCGCCGAGCGCGATTGCACGTGAAGTGCGTATTCGCACGCGGGAGCTTTCCCGGATGATGGCGCAGGCACTGACGCTTCGCGCGCATCATCTGCGCGCATTGGTCGAGCGCGCCTCCGCGTCATTGATCCGCAGCGGGACGGTGGTGGTCGAGAAGAATCGCATGCGGCTGGGCTCGCTGGCGACGCAGCTCGATGCGACCTCGCCGCTGAAGTGCCTCGAGCGCGGCTATGCGGTGGTGACTAATCGTCGCGATGGGCGCGCGGTGATGAATGCGCAATCAGTCGCCGTCGGCGACGAGCTGGAGATCCGGCTGCGCAAGGGCAAACTGCGCGCGCGAACTGAAAGTCGAGAGGTGTAGGGTGGGTACGATGGCGACGGCAGCGAAACCGAAAAAGTTTGAAGAAGAGCTGAAGGACCTGGAAGAGATCGTCGGCAAGATCGATTCCGGCGAACTCACGCTGGAAGATTCCATCGGCGCATTCGAGCGCGGCGTCGCGCTGGTGCGTTCGCTCAATCAGAAGCTCGACGAGATCGAAAAGAAGGTCGAGGTCCTCAGTCAGAACTCTCGTGGCGATTTGAAAACCGCGCCCTACGAAGGCCTCGAGGAAGAAAGTCCGGCGCCGCCCGCGCGTCGCGACCGCGAACCCGCCATCGCAGTCGCCAAGCCGGCGCGCGCAAAGAACGGCAACGACGACGAAGACGATATTCCCTTCTGAATCGCAGTGAGGAGACAGGCAAAACCACAGAGGCACGGAGACACAGAGGAAACCACAGAAAAGATGCGGCCCGAAGCGCGCCTGTTCAAGATTATTCTGATAGCGCCGCTGCGGCGCGCATCTGCTTTCTTCTCCGTGTCTCTGTGCCTCTGTGGTTATGTCCGGTTCTGTGCCTGAATGCGCACGCGGCTTGACCTCGAAATGACCCGCCGTGGCCTCGCCGACAGCCGCGAGGGCGCGCAACGGCTGATCATGGCCGGCAAGGTGCGGGTGAATTCGCGCCCTGCGTCGAAGGCCGACCTCAAGGTCGACGCAGCAACCGCGATCGAGGTCGTCGGCGCGGCGTCCGAGTATGCCAGCCGCGGAGGTCACAAGCTCGCCGCCGCGCTCGATCACTTTCAGGTCGAGGTGGACGGCCGCCGTGCGCTCGATGTCGGCGCATCCACCGGCGGTTTCACCGATGTGCTGCTGCAGCGCGGCGCCACTTCGGTGATTGCGCTCGATGTCGGCTATGGCCAAATCGCCGAGAAGCTGCGCCGCGACCCGCGCGTCATCATGATGGATCGCACCAACATTCGGAATGTGATGCCGGCCGATCTGCCCTACGTGCCTGACCTGATCGTAATCGATACCAGTTTCATCTCGCTGCGCATCGTGCTGCCCGCCGTGATCGCGCTCGCCGCGCCGAGTGCCGACATCATCGCGCTGGTGAAGCCGCAATTCGAAGTCGGCAAGGGCAAGGTCGGCAAGGGCGGCGTGGTGCGCGACGGCGCGCTGCGGACAGGAAGCGCTGGAAGGCGTCCTCGCATTCGCGCGCGAGGCCGGCCTCGAAGTCGCGGGTTCCATCGAATCGCCGATCCATGGCGCGGCCGGCAATATCGAGTATCTCGCGCTCATGCGCAAAGGGAATATCTTGCGCTGATGCGGAAAGGCTCGCCTTGAAAAGAGACTACGTTGTCGGCCTCGACATGGGCGGCACCAACATCCGCACCGCCGCAGTCTCCAAAAATGGCGAAGTCTTGCTGATGCTGCGTGCTCCGGCGCGTGCGAAAGGCTCTGCTGTCGAAACCGTCGCGAACATCGCCGCGCAGGTGCTCGCGTTGCAGGATGCGGCCCGTCGCAAAGGCCTCGGGCGCGCGCTGGCGATTGGCGTATCGGTTCCGGGCCCGCTCAATGTTCGCACCGGCGTCGTCTATGCGGCGCCGCACGTGAAAGCGTGGCGAGATTTTCCGCTGCGGCATCATCTGGAGCGGATCCTGAAGCGCAGCGTCATCGTCGAGAACGACGCCAATGCATGGACGCTCGGCGAGTACTGGCGCGGCGCCGCGCGCGGATGCAAAAACGTGGTGCTGCTCACGCTCGGTACCGGCATCGGCGGCGGCCTCATCGTCGATGGCAAACTCGTCCACGGGCGCACCGGGATGGCGGGCGAGCTTGGCCATGTCTGCGTCGAGGCCGATGGGATGCCCTGCGATTGCGGCGCGCGCGGATGCCTCGAAGCGTATGCCTCGGCGTCAGGATTGTGCGGCCTCCTCAAGCGGCGACTCGGGGTGGAGGAGGCGGAGCTTCCGGCGACGTATCTGCGACCGCGCCGGCGAATTTTCCGCGCGAGGCCTCACCCGCGCTGCGCGCACCGGCGATCCCATCGCCGATCGAGATGTTCGAAATCGCCGGCCGCTACCTCGGGATCGCGATCGCGTCATTCATCAACACCTTCAATCCCGAAAAGATCGTGATCGGAGGCGGCGTCGCAGGGGCCCTGTCGCTGATGCGTCCCGCGATGATGCGCGAGGTGAAGGCGCGCGCATTTACCGAGGCTGTCGCGCAGACCCGCATCGTCAAGGCCGCGCTGGGACCGGAGGCCGGCGTGGTCGGAGCAGCTTTTGCCGCCATGAATCCGGCCTAGCGCGCGGATTACCGATATTTTCGCACCGGCCAGACCAATTCGCTCTAAAAGCGACACGCCCGCCGCATTTATCATTCACTCAGGCGCGCGAATGGACTAGGGTTAGGGCTGGGCTCGATTCGCTTCCATTCCAGTTCGGGTCCTATGTTTCGATGAATCCACCCAAAGCCTCATTGCGCGGCGCCGCGCTGATTGTCTCGCTCGTTCTGATGGCGGCGATGTCGGTCTTCGCGCAGGAACCGTCAACCTCCTTGCCGGCGTCGCAAGTGACTGCCTTGGCACCCGAAGCGAAGCCGCTGAAGCCGCACAAGTTCTTTCCTTATACCGTTAAGGCCGGCGACACCCTCAGCACCGTGGCCCAGTACTTCGGCATGACCACCGCCGACCTCGCTCATATCAATAAGCTCCAGGAAGATGATGAGCTCGAAGAGGGCGAGACGCTCAAGATTCCCAATCCGTTCGAGGCCTCGCAGCGTAGCCTCGAGGCCGAGGTCCAGCAGCTTTCCGATCAGAATCGCGCCAACGAACAGAAGATCGAACAGACGCAAAACCAGGTCGCCACGCTGACCAATTCGAATTCCGACCTGACCTCGCAGAATGCCACGCTGAAAGAAGCGGTGAAGGTGTTGCCGTGGTGGCGCGGGACCGCGCTCGCGGTCGGCGCCGCCGCGCTGCTGATGCTCGGGGTCACGACGCTCACGCTGTTCGAATGGTGGATGTTGCGCCGGCGCTTCCTTGCGCTCAGCGATCTTTCGATGTCGCTCAGCCGCCTCGACGTGAAATACAAGGAAACCATCGCGAAGGCGGAGTTGCGGATGCAGCAACTCTACGGACGCCGCCGTCCCGCCGGGCGCGCCCGAGCATCTCATCGGCGGCATGAAGACTCCCGATGAGATCGAGGTCGAGCGCCTGAGCCATGAACTTGCGCGAGACGCTGGAGCGCCACCTTAAGCAGCTCGGCGTGCGCGGCCGCCGCACCGTCGGCACTCGCCTGCGCGAGGCGCTCGACGGCGAAGAAGAGCCGGCGCCCGCGCCGCGCCCGTATCGCCGCTAGCGCACACCGCGCGAGACAAAGCGGTTTAATATTTCCGCCGGTTGGACAATAATTGGGTTGCCCACTTATCCATACTGGAGGAAGAAATGCGCAAACTCGCTGCTACCGGTTTTGGAATCCTTCTTACTCTTACAACTTGCGGATTGACTTTCGCCGCCGAGGGCGGCACTCGCCATGACGGTCACCGGCCATCTGCGGGATAGCTTTTGCAATACCGTGATGGGCGCGCAGGGCGCCAGCCATCAGAAATGCGCGATTGGATGCGCCAAGGCCGGGATTCCGGTGTTGATGGTCGAGAATGGGACCGACAAGAGCTACATCTTGATTCCCCCCAAGAACGACGAGCCGCTGCCGAAGGACGTTATCGATAAGATGGAAGACGAGGTCACCATCACCGGCAAAGCCTACGAGAAAGACGGCACCCATTTTCTCCAGGTTGAATCAGTGAAATAGCGTGCTCGGGGGTTTTCTTCCCGGCGCGGATCATCTGCAGAACCCGCATCCGCTGGTGGTGCATTTTCCGATCGCGTTTCTGTATGGCGCCGCGCTGCTCTATTTCGTCGCATGGCTGACGCGCCGCGATTCGATCGCGTGGGCCGCGATGTGGTTCCTCGTGCTGGGCTTCCTTTCGGCCGCAGTGGCGGTCGGCACCGGATTGTGGTCCGCACCCGGCGTGATGCTCGATCCGTCGGTGAAGGAAAACGTCCTCGAACCGCATAAGCGCCTGATGCTCGCGACGTCGGCGATTGCGGCGGTCCTCACGCTATGGGCGATCATCAAACGGCCGATGCCGGTGTCGGCGGCGCGCTACTTTTTCCTGTTCGGCCTGCTGCTGATGATCGCGCTGATGACCAAGGGCGCGGATTACGGCGGCATCATGGTATACGACTACAACGGCGGCGGCGCCGCTTGTCCCGCAACCTATCCATTACGTTCCCAACGGCGCGCCGGCGGGCTAGCAAGCCTTCAAGGAGAATTCCGATGGCATACGAGCAGATCCAGATTGATGTGAAAGGAAGGCGTCGCGACTATCACGCTGAATCGTCCCGAGAAGCTGAACGCCTATACCGCGCAGATGGGGACCGAGATTCATCAGGCATTCGCCGAGCTCGATGCCAACGATGAGGTGCGCGTGATCGTCGTGACCGGCGCGGGGCGGGCATTTTGCGCGGGCGCGGATCTCTCGGCGCGCGGCGGCGGCGACTTTCGATCGCAGCGCGAACAATCCCGATCCCAATCCGCGCGCGGAGGCGCAAATTCGCCCGTGGAATATGAAGAAGCCGATCATCGCGGCGATCAATGGCCCGGCGGTCGGCGTCGGCATCACGCTCCCGATGCAATGGGACATTCGGGTCGCGGCCGAAAGCGCGCGCATCGGTTTCGTCTTCGTGCGTCGCGGTGTCATCCCCGAGGCGCTCAGTACCTGGCTGCTGCCGCGGCTCATCGGCGTCGCGAAAGCCAACGAGCTGCTAATGACCGGGCGCATCATCACGGCGAAAGAAGCGCTCGATTTCGGCATCGTCAGCCACGTGTGGCCCGACGCGGAATTCAAGCAAAAGGTCTGGGAGCTTGGCATCCGACATCGCGACTAACACCGCGCCGGTTTCGGTCGCGATCACCAAGCGACTCATCTACGGGCTGCTCGGCGAGCCGTCATTCGAGAAGGGTCAGGCGGTCGATCATAAGGCGTTCAACTGGGCGGCTCGCAGCCGGATTCGCGCGAAGGTGTCACGTCCTTCATCGAGAAGCGCAAGCCGGCGTGGAAGATGAAGCCCTCGAAGGACTTCCCGAATTTCCTGCCCGAGGTGAAGTGAGCCGAAAGGGCGAGGCTCTATCCATTGGCGACATAGACCGGTTGATTATTGGTTTTTGCTGCTCAACCACGGCTGCGGGCTGGTTTCTGCTCGATCTTGTTACACAAATAGCAGATAGCTCAACTCAGAGGTTAGCGGCAAAGCGCACTGGAGTGCGCCCGGCCTTCTACCGCACCGAAAATGCACCGCTCCCGTCTGAGCGCCATCGATCTCCAAAGTCCCGACAACTGCATCGGCGAAGCTGGATGTCCTGCCGCCGGAATCCTTTGACGAGTGCAGGCGTGGCAGGACGTGATCGGTGAATGACAAAAACGTCTGATGGCTGAGCGGCGCGGCAATAAGGTATTCAAGATGAATTTCCTCGCGCAGGCGCATGATTTCGTCGACCACGCGCTCCGGCGAGCCATGAATGACGACGCTGTTCGACATAACGCTGCAGCGGATCGCCCTCTGCGCCGATGGCCTTCGGATTCACGTAGGTGCGCAGCAGCCATTGCGCGCCCTCGCGCGCGACGGTGGCGGCTTCGGCATCGGTAGGCGCGATCGCGACGAGGCGCGCCATCGGAATTCGCGGCCCGCGATCGAATGCCCATGCGCTTCGAGTTGCGCGCGATACAAATTCCACTGCGCGCCGATTTCCACGTGCGTCGGATGCGGACTCATCAGGATCGAATGCCCGGCGGACGCCGCCCACTTGACGGCCTCGTCGGTCGAAGCGGCGACCCAGGTCGGCGGATGCGGCTGCTGCAGCGGCTTGGGCAACACCTCGATGTCCTCGAAGGAAAAATATCGCCCGCGATAACTCATTCGCTGGTTGCGCCACGCCGCGAGCACGATTTCGACGGCTTCGTGAAAGCGCTCGTAGGTTTCCGTCGGCGTGACGCCGAAGGCCTTGAATTCGCGCGGATCGAATCCGCGCCCGGCGCCCCAGTTCACACGGCCGCCCGACAGGATATCGAGCAGCGCGATTTCCTCAGCCAGCCGCAGCGGATGATAGAGCGCGGCGAGCGTCACCGCGGCGCCGATGCGCAATTTTTTGGTGCGCGCGGCCGCATACGCGCCCATCACCGGGATCGACGGGCACACGCTGTAGTCATTGAAATGATGCTCGGTGAGCCAGACCGCATCGTAGGCGGCGCGATCCATGACCTCGATGCGTTGCAACGCGCGCTCATAGACCGTCGGCATCGAAACCCTGCGGTCCGGCCAACTGAAGAATTGCAATATTCCGAATTTCATTCGCGTTCCGCCCGGCACAATTACTCGCAGAAGTAGCCGGGATATGGAAATGGGCGCGCGCCGCGAGGAAATGCACTTGACAAATCTGGAACCTAAAGGTTACATATTTTTGGCATGGCAACCGACGACGTAACTGCGATGACGATTCGCAAATCGATTCGGGTCGAGCGTCCACCCGAGGTCTCCTTCAAGGTGTTCTGCGAGGAAATCGGCGCATGGTGGCCGAGCGGCTTCGGCGGCAAAGACACCAGGCTTGCGATGGAGACGCGCGTCGGCGGGCGCTTCTTCGAAAAGCGCACCGACGGCACTGAATATGAAATCGGCCGGCTCACCGCATATCAACCACCGAAAGTCCTCGCCTTCACCTTCCGCGCGCCGAGCTGGGAGGTCGAGACGCAGGTCGAAATACGCTTCATTGCCGAAGGCGGCAGCGCCACGCGGGTCGAGCTGGAGCATCGCGGATGGGAGCAGGGAACCAAGCTGCGCGAGTTCCAGAAGAGCTACAGCAACGGATGGGAAACCATCCTCGGGCACTACCAACGGCACTTCGGTTCCGGCGTTTGATGGATTCGGCCGATAAGTAACGATGAACAACAATGACCTTTTTCAAATCGATGGAGGTACCGCGATGAAACTTTACTATTTCCCGTCACCCAATCCGCAGAAGGTCAAGTTCGCGATGCTCGAGATCGGACTCGACTGCGAGATGGTTCCGATCGACCTGACCAAGGGTGAGCAGAAGAGCCCCGAGTTCCTCGCGATCAATCCGTTCGGCCGCGCGCCGGCGCTGGTCGATGGCGACCTGAAGCTATGGGAATCGCACGCGATCATCGCCTACCTCGGCGACAAAACCGGCAAGAAATGGCCGACTACGGCGGCCGGTCGCGCCGAGGCGCTCAAATGGCTGTTCTTCCTTTCGACCCATATCTCTCCGCCCGCGACTGAACTGGCTTTCAACCGCATCGCCGTGAGGCTTCGAGGTGGCACCGGCGACGAGGACGCGATCGCGCGCGGTGAAAAAGCGCTCCCCGATGTCCTCAGCATCCTCGAGGGCCAGCTGGCGAAGACCAAGTGGGTGATGGACGACGAGTTCAGCTTGGTCGATTGCGCCTACGGTCCCGTGCTCAACGTCATCGAAAAGGCGGGATTCAGCTTCGATGCGTATCCGAAGGTAAAAGCTTATTTGAATGCGATTCGGGAGCGGCCGGCATGGAAGGAGACGCCCAAGCTGCCGATGTTGTAGAAGATGTTGTAGGGATATGAATTAAAATGCATTCAAGCACGTCTGTTTGTTTGTAGCAAGCGGAATGTGCGTATTTTTTGACGACTCTACGTCTAGTCTCTGGAGTCATTATGCGCTTAAATAGGCACTCGCAACTAATCTCAATGGGTGGGGTACTCGTACGTCGTTTCTTACCAGAACATCTGTCGTGCAGCGAATCGTTGCACTTTTGCTACTTTCTGTATTGTTCTACGCTCTGATTGGAACTCGTAGCGTCGGAATTTTTGCGCAGTCCGCCAACCCCATCCAAATCGAAAATCAGAACCCCGGCACCTCGGCCTGGCTGATCACCAATGCCGCCAACAATCACGAGATCGAGGGTTACGCGAATCTGACCAGCGTCAACGCCGGCAACCCGATCGATTTCTTCGTCAACACCATCGACTCGCAGTACACCCTGACCATCTACCGGCTCGGCTACTATGGCGGCCTCGGGGGGCGCCAGATGACTCAACCGGTGACTCTCGGTGGCATCGCGCAGCCGATCCCGACGCCCGATCCGACCTACGGCATGGCCGAGTGCGACTGGACCAGCCCGTACGTCTTCACGGTGCCGTCCAACTGGGTCAGCGGAATTTACCTGGTCAAGCTGATCGGCAGCCAATCCGGCAAGCAGCGCTACATCCCATTCGTGGTGCGCAATGACGGCCGCACCTCGGATCTGATGTTTCAAAGTTCGGTCTCCACCTATCAGGCCTACAACGCATGGGGCGGGAAGTCGCTCTATGCGTTCAACAGCACCGATGGGGTCGACGCGGTGAAGGTCTCCTTCAATCGTCCCTATGACGACGGCCAAGGCTCGGGCCAGCTGCTTTCGTGGGAAGTCGACATGCTCGCCTACCTCGAGCAGGAAGGCTACGACGTCGCGTATTCGACCAATCTGGATACCCACGAATCGCCCTCGCAACTACTGCTGCATAAGGGCTTCCTGTCAGTCGGTCAC
Organism: uncultured delta proteobacterium; assembly: GCA_963761255.1. Lineage (GTDB taxonomy): Bacteria > Desulfobacterota > Binatia > Binatales > Binataceae > DATGKG01. Next base: position 210,662 of record CAVXGH010000001.1, on the reverse strand, counting down.
GATGAGTATTGGTCTTACGAGATGCGCCAGAACGTGACCGCGGCGCTCAACGCGGGCGTCAGCCTGGGATTCTTTTCCGCCGATACCTCCAATTGGCAGATCCGGCTCGAGACCAGCCCCATCACCGGCGACGCCGATCGGACCCAGGTCGGCTACAAGGAACAATGGCAGTCGGATCCGGATGCGGCGAATCCCGCGACCTACTACCTCATCACCTGCGAATGGGGGAGGACGCGTTTCACCTATCCCGGCCATCCCGAAGACGCGCTGATGGGCTCGATGTACAACGGCAAGGAGCCGATCAACAGCGATATCGTGATCGGCAACACCTCGGCTGCGCCCAGCTGGGTGTTTGCAAATACCGGACTTACCACCGGCAGCGTGCTGACCGGGTTGCTCGGCTATGAAGTTGATGAAGAGGAAGGCCATCAGCCGGCCAATACCATCGTGCTGGCCCATTCGCCGTACACGTTCACCGACGGATCGACCCAGTACGGCGATATGACGGTTTACCAGGCGGCCAGTGGCGCGACGGTATTTGGCACCGGCAGCGTTCAATTCATGTGGGGCCTCAGTAACATGAGCCCATGGGGTCCGACCAGCAACCTGGTCAACCCCGCCGCGCAGCAACTAACCCAAAACGTCCTCGCGCAGTTCATCAATCCTGCGGCGACACCAACGGCCAGCGCGATCACTCCCACCGCGACTCCGAATTCGGGGGCTCCCACCGCGACGCCAACTCCTGGAGCGGTGCAAATAACCGCGCCGCTCAACAATGCCACCGTCTCGGGCACCGTAACGATAACGGTGGTCAAGAATGCTACCTGGGCGAACGTTTATATCGATGGCGGCTACCTCGCATCGACGCCGCCCTCCAGCTTCAGTTGGGATTCGACCACGGTCGGCAACGGAACCCATACCATTTCGGCTAATGCTTACAGTTCAAGCGGCACCTTGATTGGGACCTCCGCGGTGACCGTGAATGTCCAGCAGGGCGCGACGCCAACCCCCTCCGTGACGCCGACCGCAACCGCGACACCCTCGACGCCCATCATCTATGTCGGTTCGAGTCCGTTGACCGATTCCAGCACCGCCATCACCAGCGTAAGCGTCGGCGTGCCGAACGGCATCGCGGCGGGCGATACCCTGGTTGCCCAGATCGTGGTCAATGATGGCACGTCAACCAACGTTCCCACCGCCCCCGACGGCTGGAACACCATCCGCGATGACGTCCTCAAAAATGGTGGAAATGCGCTGACCTCGTGGCTCTATTACAAGGTCGCGGATGCCAATGAGCCCGCTTCGTATAGCTGGACCATCGGTTCGAGCTTCGCCGCGGGCGTCATGGGCGCATGGCGCGGCGCTTCGGCCGAGCCGTTCGACGTTGCTTCAGGAGCTACCGCCGGAGGTACCAGCCCCGTCACCGCTTCGGCGCCGTCGCTGAGCCCGGGCAATAACAACGAGTTGCAGATCTTTTTCTATGGGGCGCAAGGCGCCGCCGCTCCCGCGATTACCACCCCGGGCGCGCTCAATCAGCGCTTCAACACCAGTTCCTCGAGCGAAGGCTTCAGTCTCGCCTTCGCCGACCTTCCCGCGCCCTTTGCCGATGGCAATTCTCCCACCTACCCCGCCGCTGCGAGTGTCGCGGGTTCCCTGGTGATGAGCGCGCAGGCGGTACTGCTTACTACCGAGTCGGAAGGTCCACCGCCGGGCACCCCGACGGCGACCAAAACGCCGACCGCGACGCCCACCGTGACCGCGACCGCGGCCGCGACGCCGACCAGCATTCCTTCTCCGACTGCGACGGCAACGCTGACGGCTACCGCGACGCTTACGGCCACGCTCACCGCGACTGCGACTGAAACCGCGACTCCGACGGCGACGCTTACCGCAACCTTAACCGCGACCAGCACCCCGACTGCAACGTTAACGGCGACTGCCACGCAGACTGCCACCGCGACGCCTACGGCAACTTCGACTCCGACGGCGACACTAACCGCGACATCGACACCTACAGACACATCGACGGCGACGCCGACTCAAGCGGCAACTCCGACTGATACGGCGACCACCACCGCGACTCCGACGGCGACGCTTACCGCAACCTTAACCGCGACCAGCACCCCCACGGCGACGTTAACCGCGACTGCCACGGAGACCGGGACCACAACGCCTACAGCAACGACCACGCCGACTGCGACGCTAACCGCGACATCGACGCCCACAGACACAGCAACTGCGACGCCGACTCAAGCCGCGACTCCGACCGCCACCGAGACGGCAACTGCGACTTTGACGACGACACCCACAGCCACGCCGACTCAGGCGCCGACGCCGACCGCTACTGGGACCGAAACTCCGACGGCCACCAGCACCGCAACCTTGACCGCGACCAGCACCCCGACGACTACATTGACGGCTACTTCCACTGCGACGCCCAGCGCAACCTTGACGCCCACGGTGACGACCACCGCAACCGCGACTCCGACCCCGGCTCCCACCAGCACGGCGACGCAGATTGCGACCGCGACCACCGCACCTACGCCGACGCGTACAACCACTCCGACCGCGACGCTAACCCCGACCCGGACGGCGACTATCACTGCGACGCCAACGCGGACTGCTACGCGGACCGCGACGCCTACATCGACAAGAACCGCGACCCCTACAGCTACGAAGACCGCGACGCCTACTGCCACCAGAACTACCGCGCCGACAGCCACCCCGACTCCGGCGGCGCTGGTTCAGATCACAGCGCCCAGCAACGGTGCGAAGGTTTCGGGCACCGTAACTATCACGGTAGTGAAAGGTACGGGGGTCAGTTGGGCTAACGTCTACATTGACGGTGGTTACTTCGCCTCGACGCCGCCCGGAACCTTCAGCTGGAGCTCCAAGACTGTCGCCAATGGTGCGCATACGATTTCGGCCACCGGATACAGCGCGAGCGGCACCGTGCTCGCGACCGCGTCAGTATCGGTGACGGTATCCAACTAGGGAAAAATGCGCCGCCCAATCTTAGACGCGCAGTCACCACACCAGCGGAATCAGGCGATATCTGACTTCGCGGCAGTAGGCTTCGTAACCCGGCAGGTTGGCTGAAAGATAGCGCTCTTCGTCGAGCAGACGCACGACTATCGCGATGATTATAGCGGCCGCGATCGGCAATGCCCACAGCGATCCCAGCGCCAACGGCGTCGCCAGGAGCAGCAATGCGCCGCCTGCATACATCGGATGGCGCACCAATCGATACGGGCCGGTCGATATCACGCGCTGCTCAGCTTCCACCTTGATGATGCTCGCGGCGAAGCTGTTTTCTTCGAAGACTCGGTAAGTGATCAGGAAGCCCAGTAAGACGAGCGCATTCGCGATAATGACAATCGCCGCCGGCACGGACGACCAGTGGTAGCGATGGTCGAGGCCCGGAACGATCACGAGGATCGCCGCCAGCGTGCCGGTGAAGGCCTGGATGATCTTCTGACTGGTTTGTTGCTCGGCGCCGGGGCCGGCCTTCATGCGATTCTCGATGAGATGAGGGTCGCGCTTGAGAAAATAGAAAGTCAGAAATACCACCGAGGCGAGGAAGACCGCCGAGAAGAGCCATCCCTGCCAGAAGCGCAGCGTCCCGGCTGGAATGAAGATCAGCAGCATCATGATGACCTGCAGCCTGGCCAGCCCGAGCCCTACTTCCCGCCGAAGGTTGCTCATTCCACTCGCGGTGTTGGTTCCTTCAGCCATAGCTATCCGCGCGACCGGCAAAGTTGCCTACCAGCGAAATTCGAGATCCTATCGCGGATCGACGCTATGAAGAACAGCAGGCCCGCCAACGCTGGAGCGAGACCCTGACGGTCGGTATACAAATAGAGGAGGTGGCGGCCGGTCTGGGCCTGCGAGTATGTTAACATTCGTACGAGGCCGATTTTTTCCGTCGAATCGCCGCTTGCCACAGGTTCAGGAATCTAACCCATCGCCGTGAGTATAAGAACTAGAAAGCAATCCGCGCGCAGTGGGTTCGGTATCGCGCTGGGGCTGGTTGGCGTGGTGTCGTTGTTCTGCGGATGCTCGATGCTCAAAAAAAAACCCGCACCGGAGCCTATCGTCATCGAAGATTCGACGCCGAGGCTCGCCACTCCCGCGTCGATTCAGATCTCCTACGCCAAACCCGACGACACCCTGCAATCGGTAACCGTCAGCACTTTCACCGGCGCGAATATCCTTCGCACTATCAGCGATGGCAACAATCAAGCAGCGGTGGTGCGCTTCGATGGGGGCGTGCCGGTTTGGAAATTCCACGCCAATCGCAGTCTGCTCAATCCTCTAAGCAAGACGCCCTATCATGTGGCGACGGTCGAGTACGGCAAGTTGCCGTCTGGCTTCATGCAGGATGCGCCCGAAGTGGGTCCGCCTCCGCCGCTGGATCCGGGAGGATACTACATATTCGCGATCCAGCGCGCTTCCGGCGCGACCAGCTACCAGGCGGTGCGCGTGCGCACCGACCTGACGCTTCAAGTTTACGATGCCGAGCCGCGCGCCGGCACCAGCTACAAACTTTGTTGCGATGTGGACTCGGATTTCGCCGAGCCGACGCCTGAAAACGGCATCGTCGAGCCGGACAGCGTCCCGGCCTCGGCACCACCAGACATCGAACAGCAGCCGTAGTCCTCTTTAATATGGCGTTTCAGGAGTTGTGGTGTCGCTCACCGACTAAATGAATATATATTCAGTTATGATTGAAGAGTCGGTATTGACTCATAATTCATGACCGATTAATTTGTCATTTCTGATGACGGCATCGGCACGGCAAATTCACGAGGGCTCCAATCGCTTCGATCGCCGGCGGGAGAAGACTCGGCTCGATCTGCTCGAAGCCGCCGAACGCGTCATCGCGGTGAAGGGATACCATCAGACCCGCATCGCCGACATCGCAACCGAAGCCGACGTGGGCCTCGGGACCTTCTACCTCCACTTCAAGACTAAGAACGAAATTTTTATCGAGCTGATCGAGACCGGCGCCGCGGAACTGCGGGCCGAAGTCAATGCGGCGAAGGCCGGTATCGAGAGCGTCGAGGAGAAACTTCGCATCACCATCGGCACCATCCTCGATGCGGCCGCGGAGCATCCGGAGCAGTTTCGCATCGTGTTCGGGCACGGCCCGGCGTTTCTCGATCTGATGGTGCGGGTACACGAGATGTTCATCGAGGATTTGCGCCGCGACTTCGAGCTGACTCTCGGTGAGCGTGCCAACGCGGTCGCGAATCTCACCATCGGGATGCTGTCGCAGGCGGTGTCATGGCTGCTGGAGCGCACCGACTTGCCGCTCGATGCGATCAAACAACTCACGGTCAATTTTGCGCTGGGCGGCCTGGGGCGTGTCGCGCAGAGCAATCGACAATAACTTTCGCCGCGCGAGCGGCACACGGAGGATTCGTCGCAATGCACAACACGGTCAGGACCGAAATCCACACCCCACTCGACAGCATTTTCCATTGGGACTATGACGTCCAGCTTCCGATGATCGATCGGCTGTACGAGAACGCCAAACGCGACCAATGGAACGCGACGACGCAACTCGATTGGAACAAACCCATCGAGCGCGAAGTCCTCGATATGTCGCAGATGCCGATGTTTCAGACCGAGCTCTACAAGTCGCTCAGCGCCGGCAAGAAAGAGGAACTCGCGCGCAAGTTCGCGGCCTGGCGCCTGTCGCAATTCCTCCACGGCGAGCAGGGCGCGCTGATGGTATGCGGCCAGCTCGTCGACGCGGTGCCCGATCTCGACTCCAAGATGTGCGCGGCCGCCCAGGTGATGGATGAGGCGCGCCACGTCGAGGTCTTCCGCAAGTACATCCAGAAGCTCGACAAGATTTATCCGATCGATCCGACGCTCGCGCGCCTGCTCACCGGCATCATGGAGCAAGACAACTGGGAGTCTAAGTATGTCGGCATGCAGCTCATCGCCGAGGGTCTCGCGATCGCGGCGTTCCGCTTCATGCAGCATGAGTCAAAAGATGCGCTGCTCAAGGAGATGCTCGAATACGTCATCAAGGATGAATCGCGCCACGTCGGCTTCGGCGTGCTGGCGCTGCGCGACGGCATCAAGAAGCTCGCGCCCAGGGAGCGCATCGAGCTGGAAGATTTCTGTTTCACCGCATGCGACATGATGGTGACCAAGGTGGAGGACGGAGTTCCTCGCGACGGATTCTTATCCGGCATGTCGGTATTCGACGAGGTCGGTATCTCGTCGAGCGATTTGGAAGAGGAAATGAAGCGCAATCCGGCATGGGCCGAGGCGGAAGCGGACATGGAAAAGAAATTCAATTCGTTCCTGTTCGTCGACACCATCATTCCGAACTTGAAGGGCTTGGGCCTGATGAACGAGCGCACCGAGCCGCGTTACCGCGAGCTGGGCGTCCTCGAGATGTACGCGGGCTAGAGTTCCCCCCTCCCCCGCGTTTTCCCGCGGGGGAGGATCAAGGTGGGGGTGCATTTTTGGCGGATCGTTCAGGATGATCGCCAAGCCGAGCGCGCTCTGCGATTCATCGCGGAGCGTTCCGCTGACGATCCGGGACTCGTCAATCATGTGGTCCTTTGCGATTTGGCGTGGGTATTGGAAAACACCTATCATTTGCCCCGCAGCAAGATATTCGACAGCCTGGAAGTGATCATGCGCACCGATAGACTCGGGGTCACTGAACCGCAAGATGTCTGGGCGGCGCTGTACGAATATCAAGACGGCGCCGATTTCGCCGATGCGTTAATCGGCACGGTCAATCGCCGCTTTGGATGCGAGCATACTGCGACCTTCGATCGGAAAGCCGCGCGCCGCCTAGGATTCCGAACGCTGTAGATCTGTCGCGCGCAGCGGAGTGCTACGCGGCTTCCACATGGTCCGAGGACGTTGGTCGTAAAAATGGACCCCTCGCTATCCGTTACTATTGACACCCGGTCACCGGCGGTGTCTCCTCTCTGTGTGGAAAGGCGGTCGCCCAGACCGGTGGTTGTCCGACCGAGGATACCCGCATCTATTGCCGCGATGGTTTTGATTTTGAGCGTCGCGGGATGCAATTCAACCACGTCCTCTCCTGCCTCTCAGCAAATTTTAACCGGCGGCTCGCTTCCTGGATCGGTCGCTGCCGCACCGCCGTCAACAGCGACGGAGCCACCGATTCTCGATTTGTGTCTCCTTCCCGCGCTAGCTCCGGCGGACTTGCGGGCAAAACCCGGCTACGTCGAATTCAATGTTTCAGCTATCGATGCGAATGGTGTCCCCCTCACAAACCTCAAGCAATCCGACTTGGTGGTCCGCGATAGTTCGAAGACGTATCCGATCGCTTATTTTCACGCAACGACTGCCGCAACGCCTACCTCGTTTTTCATCGTCGGCGATGCTTCCGCGACCCTTTACAACAAGACCGTCGTGAGATCCGGCGATTTGGCAAAGGTCCGCCGGCAAATCGAATCGGCAGTCGACATGATCGGATCATGCAATGAGGCCGGGTTGGTGATGGACGGGGGCAACTATGTGCCCGGATTCGCTCCGGAAGCGTATGGCCTCCCACCCTCTCTGTCTGACGTGACCCTGATGCTGCCGTTCACCAGCGATCGCGAGGCGCTGATTGCGCCCCTTGAGAATATCTGGCCGACCGGGCCCGACCATCTGCCCCAAGCCATTCAAGTCGCATTGTCGCAACTCAACGGAGCCCACTATCCGAATCGCGCGCTGGTAATAATGACCGATGGGCTCGATCCAACGGCAATGGAACAGGCCGCGCCGGCATTGGAGCAGGCATATGCAAAGGGAATCGGGGTGTGGATCATCGGAAGCGGCGACCCCGATGCGGCCACCGGCAGATTCGCCTCGTTGATGGGGACCTCACGCGTCGATGCCGCGGCGGTTAAGCGACTGGCGGCGGCAGCCCATGGCGAGGCTCTATTCGCGCTACCCAATGACGCCGACGGTGGCGTCTCGATGGCGCGCGCAATCAACACGATCGGCGCGCAGCTGGGTCAGGGGTATTCGATCGGCGTCATTGCATCGCCAGGTGCGGAGCCGGTGGTTGCGTTGGCAAAGCCGGCCGGCGAAACATTGCGCGCGGCCATCGTACCGCCGCAGGTGCTCGCGGAGGCGGCCGCGCGTCATCCTCGCGCGCCCGCGCCGCGATGCGTCGCAAGTGCCGTCGCAGCTCCGCCGGCGGCGATCGGCTCGAAGCCCGGATACACCCAGGTGCGGGTATCGGTGCTCGATCCTGATCGAAAGGCGGTGCGCGATCTGAAGCCGTCCGATTTCGCGGTCGCTTCGGATTCCAGCCAATTTCCAGTCGTGTTCACCTATGAGGACCGAACCGGAATTCCAAGGTCCCTGGTCATCGCGATCGATACCTCCGGTAGCATGCAGCCGAAGCTGGCCAACGTCCGCCGGGAACTCGGAAACCTGCTCGATGGACTCAACCCATGCGACGAGGTCGCCCTGATCGCCTTCAGCGCCAAGCCGTACTTTTTACAAACATTTACGACCGACCATCGCCTCATCGAAGGCCGCCTGGCGCTGCTGCATGCCTATGGTCCAACCGCGCTTTATGATGCGGTCGCAACCAGCGCCGCGCTGCTCGCGAAGAGGAATCATCAGGACCGCACTCTAATTCTGATCACCGACGGCATGGACAATGTCAGCAAGACCTCGAGGGACGATGCTCTAAACACGGTCGCGCGCAATCAGGTGCAGGTCTATGCGATCGGAATCGGCGATCCAACCGGGCCGTCCCAATTTATGTTCGGCCAATTCAGGATTGGCGGCGATTCAGGAGCCGTGGACAAAGAAGTGTTGGAGGCAATCACCCTCCATACCGGAGGGAAAGACTTCATCGTAGCCCCGATGAGCAAGGACAATGGCCGTGAGTTTGCCGACGCGATCGCATCTTTGAGTGAGCAGCTGAACCATGGATACGAGGTGGGATTCCTGGCTTCGCCGCCGGACGCGACCGCGACCGTCACGATCGTTGGTCAACCCGACGATGTGGTGCATATCGTCGGCGCGGCGTCACCGTCAGCTTCCACGCAACCCGCTGGCAGAAACTGACGAGGTCGCTTTTAGACGCGCGGAGGCTTCAACATCAGTGCGTAAACGGGTTCCTTGAACATCGGATCGACTTCGCCCGTCGTCTCGAAGCCGAGGCTTTTGTACAAGCCGCCGCGCTGTCGTTGCCGCAAAAGCAGGTCAGCTTGATGATGCGGCATTCGGATAGCGCTTCGGGATCAGCGCCAGCACCAGCTTCATCGCGACACGGCCGTAGCCGCGGCCCTGGTAGATCGCGTCGATCATGATGTCGTCGATCCAATTTACATGAAACCGGTTTTCGCGAGCTCAGCGCGGCACATCGAAACTTGATCTTCGCGGTCTACTCGGGGCGAAAATAGACACCGTCGCTCGACTTACCGTCCGGGGCGTCAAAATCTTTTCGCCGCGCCCGGCACGCCCGCTTCGATGATGTGGAGCGTCGAGAGTCCCCATGCCATCCCGACCTCGACACTGGAAGTGGCCTTTTCGGCGAGGCACAGTCCGCGAACGAATTCTCCACGCCATGATGCTACGCTCATGGGTGCGATTGAATAGCGAACGTCGTCCTCGCCGAGGACGTAGCCTCGCTCATAGGTTTGCTGGATTCTGTTGCGAATGCTTTGCGGGCTGGGTGACGGCAAGATCAACTCCGATGACTCCGATTGGAACTCACGATAAAGATTTCGCCGGCGCATTACCAGCCGGAACTGACGACCCGCCGCGGCACACCTTCGCGGCATTGCTAGAGGGAGACGCTCGATGCTGAGAAAGGCTTTACGATGGTTGCTCCGGACCGTGGCGGTAGTAGTCGCACTGTTTCTAGTTGCGCTGCTCTCCGAATACATCTCGCATCGCGTGCAGGCGGGCTCTGTCCTGGTTGTCACCTTCGACGGCCCGGTGGTTGAACGCGGAAGCACCAATTTCCTTGGAATTCTGAGTCCCCACGAAACGCCACTCAACGTGATGCGCGTGGCGCTCACCAAGGCCGCCAGGGATCCACGCATCTCCGGACTCGCGGTAAAAATCATCGACACTGAAATGGAGCTTTCTCAGGCGCAGGAGATTGCCGATCTAATCCGCCAGTTCAAAGACTCGGGCAAATGGACCGCCGCTTACGTCGAGACGGCCGGTGAAATGTCGCCCGGCAATCTCCCTTATATGGTTGCCGCGGCAACCGGCGACATCTCGCTGATGCCCGAAGGCGAGCTCGACCTGGTCGGCGTCGGTATGCGCGAGATCTTCGCGCGCGGCACCCTGGATTGGGTCGGCGTGAAGCCTAACTTCGCGTCGCTGGGGAAATACAAAAGTGCCGCCAACATCTTCACCGAGAAAGATTTCACGCCCGCGCAGCGCGAGGAGGATGAGTCGCTGGTCGGCGCGATGTTCGATCAGATCGTCGGCCAGACCGCCAAGGAGCGCAACATCAATGTCGAGGCGATGCGTGCGATCGTCGATGAGGCTCCGCTCAACGCCGGCCTCAGCCTCAAGAATCATATGGTTGAACGCCTCGAATACGACGACCAATTCACCGATCGCATCAAGCATCACGGCGGTGGCACCCATCGGACCGTAGACTTCACCGATTATGTCCATCCCAGCATGCTCTCCGGCTTCGGCTCACAGGACGAGATCGCGGTCATCTATTGCGACGGCGAAATTGTCCGTGGCCAGGCCGAAGGCATCGGGCTCACGGGCCGCGAGATGGCCGCCTCCGATGACATGGAGGAAGCATTCAAGGCTGCGCGCGAAAACGATTCCGTGCGCGCGGTTATTTTACGGGTCGACTCGCCCGGCGGATCGGTTATCGCCTCGGAGCTGATTCGGCATGCGGCGGAAATCACCGCGCAAAAGAAGCCGATCATCGTCAGCATGTCCGGCTATGCGGCATCGGGAGGTTACTGGGTCTCGACCCCCGCTTCGATAATCATCGCGGAACCGGGCACCATCACGGGCTCGATCGGGGTGCTCGGCGGTAAGTTTAACCTCGGACCGGCGGCGCAAAAAATCTATCTCAACAGCGGAGCGGTGACGCGCGGCGCCAACGTCGAGATGTTCGATGAGTTCACTGACTTTACTCCCGCCCAGATGAAAATTTTCCAGGATCAGTTGCTCGGCGATACCTATCAGAAATTTCTCAAAGTAGTCGCCGACAGCCGCCATATGAGCGTCGATGCCGTCAATGACATCGCGCAGGGCCGCGTTTGGACCGGCGAGCAAGCCGCGCAGAACCGCCTCGTGGATAAGCTCGGCGGATTTTCCGATGCCCTCGCGGCGGCCAAGAAAGCTGCCAAGCTTCCCCCCGATCGCGAGGTCGCGCTGGTGGAACTGCCCGAGCAGCCCGGGCCATTGGCGAAGTTGCTCAGCGGCGGCCTCGTCACCGCGAGCGCGCCCGAGCTTCCAGCCGCCATGCGCTCGATGGCACCCGCGCTCATGATGGTCAAGGCGGCGCTCTCGCGTGGCAGCGGAACCATCGGAGCGGTTTACTGCCCGGTGGTGCCGATTTGGTAGAAACCGATTTGGCAGGAGACGATCGCCGCGTCCGGTGGTAGGATTTTCCTATGGATGCCCAGCTCGAAGGATTTTTGAACACCCTCGGTGAAGCTGAGCGCGCGGGCGGTCGAGTACTGCACGAGCTCACTGAATTGGCCGGCTCGCCCGAATTGCGTGAGCTTCTGAAGAAGGTTGGCCATGATGAGGGCTACTATGCCGGCGAGTTGGCGGCGCATGTGCGGCGCCTCGGCGGCGCGCCTTCCAACAAAACCGGAGACTTCGTTGAGAAGGTCCGCGCGGTGAATGATTTGCGCGGCAAGCTCGAGTTGCTCAATCGCGGCCAGCGCTGGGTCATCCGCAAGATCGAAGAGAACCTCGCAACTCTCACCGACGCCGACCTGCACGCGTTTCTCGACTTGATGGCGAAGGGCCATCATGTGAATATCGGCGCGCTCGACGACGCTCTCAAGGAAGGCCTGGCCTGACCACATCGTAGTCTCGTGAAACAGACCCTGATCGGACTGATAATGGTTGCGCTGACGGCGGTCGGCCTTGTTCTGCTCTCGCGCAACCGTTACAAATGCCCGCTTTGCGCGCGTCCGGTGAAATGGAAGGACCTCACCTGTCCTCATTGTGGTGAGGACATGAAATTTCTGCATCGCACCGGGCCCAGTACGCAGCCGCCCAGGCGCGTCACTCATCTCAAGCCGATGAATCCGCCGGTTCGCTCCAAGCGCAATCGCGGCTGAACAAATCGCGCTCACCACGCGTCGAAACCTTGCCTATGGTTTCGGCGCTAACCAAATTTGCCTCTACGATCACCGGCGAAGTTATCCTTCCGGACGACTCCCGCTACGAAAAAATGCGGCGGGTGTGGAATCATGCCGTTGACCTCCATCCGGCGATCATCGCCCGATGCTCCGGCAACGATGACGTCGTGCGCGCGATCGAGTTCGCACGCGGCAATGATCTCCTCGTCGCGGTCCGCAGTGGCGGCCATAGCTTCGCCGGTCATGGCACCTGCGAGGGCGGCATGGTTATCGATCTATCGCTGATGAAGCGCCTCGAAATCGATCCGAATCGCGCCCGGGTGCGGCTTCAGTCGGGCGTCCTCGCGGGTGAACTCGATCTCGCGACGAATGCCTTTTCAATGGCGGTCCCACTCGGTTCGTGCCCCTCAGTCGGCGTCGCCGGGTATGCGCTCGGCGGTGGCGAAAGCGCTCTCACAGCAAAACTCGGATTCGCATGCGACAACATCACGCGCGTCGAGGTCGTCACGGCGGATGGACAAATCCTTCGCGCCGATGCCGATGAAAATCCAGATCTGTTTTGGGCGGTGCGCGGTGGCGGCGGAAACTTCGGCGTCGTGACCGCGATGGACTTTCGACTTCATCGCATCGGAAACGTACTGGCCGGCCACCTCAAGTATCCGATTCGTCAGGCCCGCGAGGTGCTGCGCTTTCTCAATCGATACGCGCCGACCATTCCCGATGAACTTTTTATCCTCGCGGCGGTGTTGCCGTTTCCCGGCGAGCGGATGCTTGATCTTGCGGTGGTCTGGAACGGCGAAGAGACTGAGGGCGAGCGCGTGCTGCGCCCCTTGCGCCGCTTCATGAAGCCGTTCGAGGATTCGATCAAATCCAAACCCTACCTCGATGAGCAACGCGAAGGATCGGACTCGCCCTCCGATGGCGACTACTCGAGTTGCCGGCGTGGTGGGCATCTGGAGCGCCTCGACGCGCGCACCATCGACGTCATCGCGCAGTTCGCATCGTGCGCGCCGAGCGAATCCAGCGGCATCACGATGATGTACTGGCACGGCCCGTGGTGCTCGGGGCCGCACGACAACGCCTTCGGATTTCGGCGTATTGGCTTCGAGTATTGGGTGCATTCGTATTGGCAGGAGGACGGCGCACGCGAGGACTCGATTCGATGGGTGCGGGAATTCTTCGCCGCGTTGCAACCGCATTCGAGCGGCGCTGTCTACGTCAACGATTTGGAAAATGAAGGTGACGAGCGCGTGCGAGCCGCCTACGGCGAGAACTATCCGCGCCTCGCAGCGATCAAGCACAAATACGATCCGGCCAACTTCTTCCGCGTCAATCAAAACATCAAACCGGATGCTTAGATGGAGACTTTCGCGATCGCTCGGCCGCACGGTACTTTGAAGCGTGCCGATAACAAGCATCGAACGAGTCATCGTCGCGGTCACCGACCTTCAAGCGGCTCGCGAACGATGGTCCAAAGCCGGGTTCGCCTTCGCATCCAGGATATCTAACGGGGGCGGGCTAAACATCGCGCGCCTTTACGCGGGCGCAGTCGAGATCGATCTGATCGCAACGGAGCTCGCGAAAGCTCCCGAACCATTCGCGGCGGCGCTCGAACGCGGCGGCGGCATCATTGGATGGACTTGGGGATCCAGTGATGTTGTCGGGAACGACGGTGCCAATTCTCTCACGCTTCCATTCCCGGACGGCGCGACACAATCGGTCTCCTTCGCGAATTTCCTTCCCGGCGTCTGGACCGGAAGCGTGCCGGTTGAAACGAACCTCGTCACTCGGCGCGCAAAGCTCGATGCGCTGTGCGGCGTCAATCAAAACAGCGTCGACTATCTCGAACACGTCGTGCTGATGACGCCCTCGCTGGAAGAGGCGATCGCGGCGCATGAAAAAGTCAGCCTCCCATGCAAGCGCATCCGCGAGGCCGGCGGCGGCGTGCGGCAGGCATTCTTCAAACTCGAACAGACGGTGCTGGAGATCGTCGGCCCAGGGCGCGGGACGCCGCAAGTCTGGGGCCTCGCCTTCATGTGTAAGGACATTCGCCGCGCAGTTGACATCGCGCGCGCGAACGGGCTCGAAGCAACCGAGCCGAAGACCGCGATTCAGGGCGGCAAGATCGCGCGCATCGTCGCACCACTCGACGGCGTCGCGATCGCATACATGGAAGCGTAGGAAGAAGACAAAACCTCAGAGGCAGGGAAACACAGAGTGAGAAAAATGCGGACCGCAACGGTCCTGTAGAAATTTTTGAGCAGGGCCTCTGAGGCCCGCATCTTATTTTCTGACTCTGTGTCTCCGTGCCTCTGTGGTTTTGCCTTCCTTCTTCACTGCCGCGACCGCGTCCACCGGCAACACCGTTTCGAGGCTCCGCCACAGGTACCACGCCGCGGCGGTGCGATGCGGCTTCCAGCGCTCGGCGAACTCACGCAACTCCTTCGACGTCGGGCGTTTAGCCAAACCGTAGGCTTTCATTACCGCATTCTGCACCCCGAGGTCGCCGGCCGGCATCACATCCGGCCTGCCGAGGTTGAACATCAGGAACATTTCCGCCGTCCATTGCCCGATGCCCTTCACCTGCGTCAGCTCCGCGATGATCGCGTCATCTTCCATCTTCGGGAAGCGGTGAAAATTCACCTTCTTTGCGACAACATCGGCCGCGAGCCCTTTAATGTAGAGGGCCTTCGGTTTGGAGAGTCCGACTTTGCGCAGGCGCGCCAGCGGCGTCGCCACGACCTGCTCCGGCGAGGGAAAACGCCGGCCCCGATATAGTTCGATGAAGCGTTTGAGGATCGCGCGGGCCGCATTACCCGCGAGCTGCTGGAAAATGATCGCGCGCGCGAGCGCCGGAAATCTCTCGCGCCGATAAGTCGCGTCGTACGCGCCGACCTGCTCGATGATCCGCGCCATGACCGGATCGACGCCGGTCAGATGAATCGGCGCGGGATGGGAGTGCTTGAGCTTTTCGGTTGCCATCGAATGTGAGTGGGCAAAATCTTGCACGCCTGATAAACCTCTTCAATGGCTTCGACGACCGCGAGTTGAATGATGGATCAGGAAAAGCGCCTTCTAATGTGTCCCGACAACGTGCGCGAAGGGATGAAGCTCGGGCCAATTTTCTATGTCGTGCAGACCGAGCAAATCGAGGCCTTCGCGCGCGGGACCGGCAGCACCAATCCTCTGTTCACGAAAGCTTCTCCGGCCGGCGATCAGATCGCGCCGCCCACCATGCGGTTGCAGGATTACGCCTTGCTCATCGCCGCGCATTTTTACGGCGGCTCGGGCGGTGTCCACGCAAAGCATTGGAACGAGTTTTACGCGCCGATGCGCGCCAAACAATCCGTCAGGACCGAGGGCCGCATCACCAGGGTCGAGCACAAGCGCGGCAAATTTTACTTCGTTTTGGAGTACGAAACGCGCGACGCCGTGACCGACGAGCTGCTGATGCGCCAGGCGATTACCTCGGTGCTGTTGCTGGAGGGAAAAATCTCATGAGCACAAGCGCTAGCGAAATCGGTCGCGAGTTAACCTCGAAGCCGTTTCTCCTCGATGCCGAGGCTGCCATCGCATACGAAAAAGGTGTCGAGGGGCCGCCGCGCCGCACACCGCGAGTGAATATCCACACCGATGAGGAAGCGGCGCGCAAGGCCGGCTTTCGCGCTCCGATCGCGGGCGGCGAGCAGACCTACGCCCTGATGGCGAATTTCCTCCTCGATTCGTTCGGCATTGGATTTCTGCGCGGCGGCCGATTGGAAGCCGCGCTGGTGAAACCGGTTTTTTATGGCGATACGCTCACGATGAACGCGCGGATCATCGGCGCCGACGGTTCACATCTTCAGCTGGAAGTGTGGACCGAGAGCGATCGCGGCGAGCGCGTGCTGATTGGAACCGCGCGCGTCCCGAGAGCAGTCCAGATGAACGCCGGACCAGCCGCCGCGCCGAGCAGTCAGTCCGATCCCGCACGCTCGAAGCGCACACACGCCGATTTGGAAGAAAGCACTACCATATGTAGGCACGGTCGCGATCTTCGCGCTGATTTTCTGGCGCATCCCGATGGGGAAAGTGGGCCAGGCGCTGGAGCAGGCACCGGTCCTGAAGTTCGTCGCGGTGTTCCTCCCCTTCTCCGCGTTCTACTGGATGATCGATTCGCTCTGTCTGACCTGGGTGGTGCGCCGCTTCAACGCGCCGATGCGTTTTCGCGACATCGTGCCGATCCGCGCCAGCATGTATCTGCTCGCGTTGATCAACACCAACCTCGGGCAGGGCGGCGTCGCGTATTATCTCTATCGCAAAGCGAAAATCCCCTTCCTCGAGGCGCTCAGCTCGATCCTCTTCATCGCACTGATGGAGATCTACCAACTGTTTCTTTTCTCGACGTTGGGAGTGATTTTCTATCATCCGACTTCGCCCGCGCAGATCGAGATCGTCAGCATCCTGCGCGTGGCATATGTCATCGCGTGGGCGTTGCTCTTCGCGATTGTCGCGCTGTTTGCGATGGCGCGCCGCAATGCCGCACTTCACGAATGGATCAGCAGCAGCCGCGCCGGCGCGATTGCTGGAACCTTCCTCAAGGCGCGGCCGCTCGACTATGCGATCGTGCTCGGCATCAAGGCGCCGAGTTTTCTCTTCTCGGTGCTCACGCAGTATTTCGCGCTGGCGCTGTATGGGATCACGATCCCGCTCCTCAAGCTGATGCTGTTTTTGCCGCTGGTATTTCTCGCCGCCGCGCTGCCGATCGCGGTCGCGCATCTCGGGACCAGCCAGGCGGCGTGGCTATTGTTTTTTTCGGGCAACGCGCCGGAGGCGAAAATTCTCGCCTACAGCCTCGCCGCGCACTTCACCTTCATGTTCTGCAATGGCGTGATCGGTTTGTTCTTTCTGCCGCGCGCGAGCCGCGAACTCACCGCCCTGGAAGCGACCGGCTAATCGGCGGGCCGTGGCGACAATGAGATCGGTTCGAAGCGCGTCGGCCGCATCGGGTTCATGATGTAGTCGTGCACCCACGGCTTGCGCATCACGTAGGTCACCGGATGATCGAGGAAAACCCACGGCGCATCTGCGACGATGATTTGCTGCGCCTGATCGTAGAGCGCGTGGCGTTTCTTCAGGTCGGTCATCAGCGCCGCCTGGTCGAGCAGTTTCTCCACTTCCGGATTGGTATAGAAAGTGTCGTTGTTGGAGCCGAATTGTTTGCGCGATAACAGCACGCTGAGGAAATTTTCCGGGTCGGGAAAATCCGCCTCCCAGGCGCTGGAAAAAAGCTCGACGTTTTTCGGCTGCCGAATCGCCTCCAGCAGCGGCCCCCATGCGACCGGCTTCAAAGTGATGTTGACTCCGACCAGCGCGAGGTCCTGCTGGATTGATTCCGCGAGCATCTCGGCGGTCTGATCGCCGCGAAACCACAGCGCGGGTCTGAGGTCGCGAGGAAAATGCGCCGCCTCCAGCAGCGCGCGCGCTTTGGCCGGATCGTAATCGTAGCCGCGTACGTTAGGATCGTAGCCGGGCAGATTCGGCGGAAGCACGCCGCGCGCGACGATGCCGCGCCCGTTGATCACCTCGATCAGCTTCTCTTTGTTGACCCCATAGTTGAACGCCTGCCGCACGCGCACATCGTCAAACGGGGGCATCTGGCAATTCATCCCGAGGTAAGAGGTCGTGACCGTCGATTTGTTGAGGGTGAGCGCGCGCAGCGCCGGCGTCTTCATCACGTAGGGAAATTCCGAGGGCGGAATCGCTTCGAGGACATCGATCTCGCTCGATTCGAACTTGAGCCATTGCAGCTCGACATTGACCCCGAGTTGATCGGCGATCCCGTCAAGATGTGGCTGGCCCTTGACCCAATAGTAGGGATTTTTTTCGAGCACGAGGCGCTGTCCGCCAATCCATTCGCGCAGCTTGAACGCGCCGCTGCCAACCACATGCTTCGAGAAATCCTCGCCCCACTTCTCGACCACTTCGCGGGGAACCGCCGAGGCGAACGGCATCGCGAGCTTGTGCGGAAAAATTGGATCCGGACCGCTCAGCCGAAAAATCATCGTGTAAGGATCCGGCGTCTCGATGCCGTTGACGTGCGGCTTGCGATGCGCCGCGAAGTCCGCCGCGCCTGCGATCTCCTGGTAGTATTCCATCCCTTTCGACAGCGTGGCCGGATCGATCACGCGCTCGATGCCGTATTTGAAATCCGCCGCGGTCACCGGACGGCCATTGCTGAAGCGCACATCGTTGCGCAGATGGAACGTGAAGGTGGTCCCGTCCGGCGAGGCTTTCCATGAAGTCGCGACTTCAGGATGAAGCTCCACATCCGCATCGCCGTAACGCAACAGGGTGTCAAAGATCGTCTGCTCGTAGGTCCACGAAGCCGTGTCGTAGCCGGCAGCCGGATCGAGGCTCGGCACGTCATCGTTGCTGGCAAGCCGAAGCACCGTCGCGCCGGGCGGAAATCCAAAGTTGTCCACCGATTGTCGGCAGCCTCCGCAGAGAGCCAAGGCCATCAGCCCCAAGATGATGAAGTGATTTTTCATCGAGCGCGCCGCCGCAGGACGCCATAGCCGAGGAGGTTGAAACCGAGCACCGCATAGAAAATTGCGAGGCCAGGAAACGTCGCGAGCCACGGTGCGACGCGAAAATAAATCGTCGCCTCTTCGATCATCCGTCCCCAGCTCGGAGTCGGCGGCGGCACTCCGAGGCCAAGAAAACTCAGCGCCGCATCGAGCAACAGCGTGCCCGAGGTTCCCAGCGCGGCCATCACGATGATCGTCGGCGCTACGTTGGGGAGCACGTGGCGCACGATCAGCCGCGGCGAGGGCGCACCGAGCGCATGCGCAGCCGTTACGAAATCGCGTTGCGACATCGAGAGCGCTTCGGCGCGCACCACCCGCGCGATCGAGGTCCACGAGACGATTCCGATCACGATGAGAATGCTCTGGATGCTGGGGCCCAGCACCGACACCAGCGCCATCGCGAGCAGCAGCGCCGGCAAGGTCAGCATCACGTCGGTGAAACGCATCAGGATGAAATCGACCTTGCCGCCAAAGAATCCTGCCGATAGTCCGATCGCAACACCGATGGTCATCGTGACGATCATCGCGGCGATCCCGACTTCGAGCGAAATCCGCGCGCCGAAAATGATTCGCGACAGAATGTCGCGTCCTAGCGCGTCGGTACCGAGGGGAAATCTCCATGACGGCGGCCATGGATCGCCGAAGCTGTTCGCGACAGCGCGCGTGGGATCATGCGGGGCGAGAATCGGCGCGAGCAGAGCCACGAGGATCAGGCTCCCCACCATCGCGGCACCAATCACCTCCATCGCATTGGCGCGCGCCTTCAACCGATTTCCTCCAGCCGGATGCGCGGATCGAGCCATGCGTACATCAGGTTGACGAGGAGATTTGCGATCACAATCAGGAACGCCGAAAACAGCACGGTGCCCATGATGAGCGGAATGTCGAGGCTGAAGACCGCCTCATACGCGAGCCGCCCGAGCCCCGGCCAGTTGAACACCGTCTCAGTGAGCACCACGCCGCTTAACAGCCCCGCGAGGTCGAGCCCGGCGAGCGTGACGAGCGGAAGCAGCGCGTTGGCCATCGCATGTTTCATCATCGCTTGCGCGCGCGACAGGCCTTTTCCGATCGCGGTGCGAACGTATTCCTGATCCATCGCCTCGCCGAGATTGGTGTGCAGAATGCGCGAGTAGTAGCCCGCCGAGCCAAGCGCGAGCGTGATGGTGGGGAGAATCAGGCTCTTCCATCCCGCGAGCCCGCCGAGCGGAATGCTCCGGGTGAAGGTAGCGGCCGCGATCAGCAGCATGGTGCCGAGCCAGAATACCGGCATCGATACCATCGCAAGCGACGCCACCAACAGCGAGTTGTCGATCGCGCGATCGCGGTATGCGGCCGCGACCAGTCCCATCGCAATTCCGAGGATGAGCGAGAGCGTCATCGCGCAAACGGCAAGCAGCGCGGTCGCCGGGAAGCGCGACACGATGAGCCTCGTCACACTTTCACGCCGGATATACGATCTGCCGAGGTCGCCGTGAAGTGCGCGCGCGAGATAGTCGCCGTATTGCACATAGATCGGCTCATCGAGATGAAGCTGATGACGAATGGTCGCGAGCGTGTGCGGGTCGGCCTTTGCACCCGCCATCGCAACCGCAGGATCGGCGGGAACCATGAATGCGATCGCGAAAGTGATGAGCGACGTGCCGAGCAGGACGAAGGCGCCGAAGAAAATTCTCCGAACCAGATAAACCAGCATCGTTAGTTGTCGAGTGCGCCTCTGGATATCAATTCGCGACGCAACCTGAGCGACGCGCGTTCGCGATGACGCACAGTGGCCGGATCTTCGGAGCCGGAGACGACCGCCGCGCGCTCCTCGGGACGCAAGATTTCGAGCAACAACTCCATCGCGGCGAGGCGATTGCGATCGTCCTCGGTTTGCGCGGACCCGGGAATCTTCCGCAGGGTTTGATAATGCGCGAGGAATGCGGACACGGAAGAGTATCGATGCACGATGACGCTCAACCTGCGACCGATCCCAGGGGCGAGATCGCCAATCCGATGACATAGCCGGCCGCCGCGGCGCTCATCGCGATTGCGAGGAAGCGAATCCCCGAGCGCCAGCGTTGCGTGCGATGCGCCAGCACGCCTTCAAAATATCCGACAACAAAAAGAATCGCCGAGGTCGCCGCCAGCGCTGCGATGAGTCCTTGCCGTGCGTTCTGGATGAAAAAGTAGGGCAACAGAGGCACCAGCGCGCCGAGCATGAACGCGATGCCCATCACGATCCCGTCGGTGACCGGATTCGCCAGCAGTCCGCTCGCGAGGCCATAAACTTTTTCCTCGGCGGTGTTGATGAGCGCACTTTGCGAGGTGCTGAGCAGCTTCACGACGCGATATGCGGAATCACGGCTGAGGCCTTCCTTCGAGAGCTGCTCGAGCAGGCTTTCCTGGATCACGTACGGATGCGCCTCCGATTCGCGCCGCGCCTGTTCGAGCTCAGCGGTGACGATTTCGGTTTCCGCATGCCCGCCGAGATACGCACCCGCACCCATCGAGAGCGCGCCCGCCGCGGTCGAAGCCAACGCCGCGAGGACGATCTGTTTGTGATCGGAAACCGCGCCACTCAGGCCGCATAGCACACCGGCGGTGGTCAACACGCCATCCTGCACGCCGAAAACGATTTCCCGCACATTGGAAAGCCGCTCGAAAGTTTTGCGTTTTTCCGCTGGATCGATCGGCAAGCTATTGATCCCGGAGCATCATCTAAAATTTGCGATCGCCCGGGCCGACTTCCATCCCCGGCTTCCATTCGGCGGGACACATCCTGCCGGTACCGATTGCCTGCACCACCCGCAGCGTATCGGTCACGCTGCGGCCCACGTTGAGCGGACACGCGAGTGCGTGCACCACGACGCGATCCTTGCGCATCACAAAGGTCGCCCGGATGGGCACTTTTTCCTTCTCATCGTAGATGCCGTAGGCGCGCGCGACTTTACCATCGACATCGGAGAGCAGCGGATATTTGATGCCGCCGAGTTCCTCGGCCCACTTGATGTGGCTTTCGACGCTGTCGCCGCTGATGCCGAGCACAGAGCATCCTGCGGCGGCGAAGGCTTCCAGGGACTGGTTGAATCCCGTGACCTCGGTGGGGCAGATGAAAGAGAAATCGCGTGGATAGAAGAACACCGCGATCAGATCAGTACGAATATCGCGCAGACGAATCGTCGCGGAGCGACCGTTGCTCGCGCAGGGGAGTTCGAAATCGGGTGCAGTGTCGCCGGGTCCCAGCATCGTCACCTTCGAGATGGAGCGAATGATTCGTCGCTAGGCTACTCAATCTCGAAGGTGAGTGAAACGGTCGCGGACGGTGCCGGGACCTGCTCAGGAGGCTTTAGTACCGATACCAGCCATAGCTGTGTCGAAGCGCGAATTGGTCGCCGCGGATGTCGCCCATGTCGCGGCGGATATCAGCTTGCTGCGCGCGCGCGGCACCATAGCGGCCTTCGGCCCAATCGCGATGCAGGTTGTAGCGATCGCGCGCAACATCGCGCCAATCGTTGTGGAGGTCGCGTTGCTCGTATCTGATCTCGCGCCCGCTAGACGGGTAACAGGGACCAGCCATCGCGGCGGCGGGCACCATCAACAGCATCAGCGCGCCAGCTATAGTTCCTTTGGTTATGAGTTTCATATTGCACCTCCAGGCGGGAAGTTTTGTTATCGGCTCCTACAACCCGATACGCGGATGGCGGCGCGAGGTTACATCGCAATTCGCGCAGGCTTCTTGAACCTCGACAGAAAAATTGCAATAGGCATCGAGGGTAAACGATCCGATGCCCAGGCGCGTCTAATGCTTGATGCGCCGCGTCGAAGGTGAATTCGCGGGCTTATTTTGGCCGCCTTGCTCCAACATGAGGTACCAGATGGGCAGGATTAGGGTTTTGATGAGTGCCGCGCTCCTGATGCTCCTTTTCGGCGCCACCGCGCACGCGCAGTTCAAACCGTTCCCTGAGCCGCGCCCCGCACAACCGAAGTGGGGCGACTTCGACGATCATCATACGTGGCGCGATGCCGCGTGGTGGTGGGAAAATCGCGCCGACTGGGCCCGCGCGAACCATCCCGAATGGTGGGGCGATTTCGACGACGAGCACGTTTGGCATCCCGCTGACTGGTGGTGGCGCGAAAACGCCGGATGGGTTCGCGCTCATCATCCGGAGTGGTGGGGCGACTTCTATCAGAACACCTGGTACCCGGCTTCCTGGTGGTGGAAATACCAACCCGAATGGGCCCGTGAGCATCACCCCGAATGGTGGGGCGATTTCGACCACGACGAATGGTATCCCGCCTCCTGGTGGTGGATTTCCCAACCCGCATGGGTGAGAAAGAATCACCCGGAATGGTGGGGCGACTTCGACAACGGCGTCTGGTATCCGGCGCCGTGGTGGTGGACCTTCCAGCCCACCTGGGTTCCGGCGCATCACCCGGATTGGTGGGGCGACTACTACGAAGGTACCTGGTATGCCGCGCCGTGGTGGTTTCAGAATCGTGCCGATTGGGCTCGCGAGCATCATCCGGAATGGTGGGGTGACTTCGACCAGCAACATTATTGGCGGCCCGCCGGATGGTGGTGGGAAAACAAGCCCGACTGGTGCCGCACCAACCACCCCGATTGGTGGGGCGACTTCGATGAGCAGCATGTTTGGCATCCGGCTGGATGGTGGTGGCAGACCAAGCCTAACTGGGTTCGCGCCAATCATCCGGAATGGTGGGGCGACTTCGACGAGCGTCACGTCTGGTTACCGGCCGCGTGGTGGGCACAGAACCGCCCCAACTGGGTTGCAACCAATCACCCCGAGTGGTGGGGCGATTTCGATGACCATCACGTCTGGCATGACGATGCCTGGTGGCATCAGCACGACCCGGCCTGGGCGGCGCAGCATCATCCGGAATGGATCGGCGACGAGGACGAACATCATCAGTGGCACGATGTGAACTGGTGGGCGCATAAGAATCCCACCTGGGCGCGCGAGCATCATCCCGACTGGAATCCGGCGCTGCTGGAAACCGCCAATCGAACGCATGCCAATCAGGAACGGGAACTCGACGAGCAGCATGCGCGGCAAATGGATGATTTCGAGCGGGTTGATTCCCAGCGCGAGCAACAGGCCGCGCGCGAGCATCAGCAACAGCTCAATGAGCTGCATCGCAAGAATGCCGCGCAGATGCAGGAGCTCGAAGCGCAGCATACGCGCGAGCAGCAAGCGGCGCGGCAGCAGAACGACCCGGCCAAACTCGAAGCAAACGAACGCCGCCACGCTGCGCAAGTCGCCTCAATGCAGCATCAGCACGAACAGCAGATCAACCAGCTAGAGCTCAAGCATCAGGAGCAGCAGCAGGCCCAGGCGCGCCAGCATATGGCGCAGCAGCAGACGATGGAGCGTGAACATACGCAAGCGCGCGCGCAGTTGGAGCAGCAACATGGCGAGAAGATCGAGGCGCTACGCCCCGCTCCGGCGCAACATCCGCCCGCCGAACATTCGATGGAGTCACATCCGGCGGAGCATCAAATCCATCATTGATGCCGGCTTGGTTTATTCGGTCTTCTTGCCGATGCCGATGGTTTTCGCGGTTTGGGGCGGCAGCCCGGACGGATCCATCAGCATGTTGAACACTTTCAGGTTGTGCGTATGCGCCAGCTGATGCATCGCGAATGAGGTGTTCATCGCCGCGACCCGGCCTTGAACATCTTCCATCGCATTCACCGACTCCTTGGCGAGCTTCAGCGCGAAGAGGGGTTTGGTCGCGATCTTCTTCGCCATCGTGAGCGTGAATTCCTGCAACTGCGCGAGCGGCACCACATGGTTCACCATCCCGAGGCGATGCGCCTCCGCCGCGGACATCTCGTCGCAGGTGAAGAGGAATTCCTTGGCCTTGCGCGCGCCCATCTCCCATGGATGCGCGAGGTACTCGACGCCGTTGACGCCGAAGCTGGTCGCATAGTCAACGAACTGCGCGTCCTCGCTCGCGATGATGATGTCGCAGGGCCAGATGAGCATCAGCCCGCCCATGATGCAGCGGCCCTGCACCGCGGCGATGGTGGGCTTGGGGATGTTGCGCCATCGTTCGCACAGACCGATGTACAACTCCTTTTCGCGTGACATCTGCGCTTCGGCGCCCACGCATGAAAAACCGCACCAGGTACCGACGGTCTTATGATTGCGCAGATTCTCGACCCCATTGCGCTCGCGCAGGTCGTGACCGGACGAAAAATGCGGGCCATTGGCGGCGAGCACGATTACCTTGATCTGATCATCTTGCGAAGCGGCATCGAAGGCGTCGTTGAGCTCATAGAGGAAATGAGTGTCCTGCGAATTGCGCGTCGCGACACGATTCAGCGTGATCTTCGCGACATGCTCGGCCGGGGCTTCATAGAGGATGTGATCGAAATTTTTCACGGCATTCTCCTTCGTTGAGACTAATGGCAGTCTCGGCGGCTACTCGATTTCGTAAGTCAGCGACACGGTGGCGGATACGCTGATTTGCGATGCCTCGATCGGCGTCGGCGCGTTAGCCGCCATGCTGAAAGCGCTGCTCATCTTGGCCATCGGCAGGACGGGGCCACGCTCCGGAACCGTCGACGCGCGGATGACATGCTTCAATTTCACATTCAGCGACGCGGCGAGTGCTTGCGCCTGCGCCTGCGCATCCTTCGAGGCACTGGCGATCGCCTCCTCGCGAGCCTTGGTGTCATCGCGAAGGCCGAAGTTCAGATAGTTGATGCGGTTGGCGCCCGATGAGATAGCGCCATCGATGAGCGCGCCGAGCAGCATCAGCTCAGTCGTCTCCACCGTGATGGTGTTTTGCGCGCTATAGCCAGTTATGACGGGTTTTTGCTGCGGCTGGCTGTTCTCGCGATACTCGGGGTTGAGCGAATAGTCCCCGGTCACGACGGTGCCTTTGCCGGCCAGCTTATCCTTCAATGCGTTTACTACTTTTTGTGCGAGGGCAGCATTCCGGCTGGAGGTTTCTTCCGCCGTCGCCGCATGCGTTTCTACCTGCAGACTCAGATAGGCAACGTCAGGAGTAGTGCGCGCCTCGCCAGTGCCGCTGACCTCGATCACACGAATGTTGTTGTCGGCTGCCAGGCATCGTGTCCCAAGCATCATGATGATGACGATCGCCAGTGAAGCGATGGTCAGATGTTTCCTCATCGAGAACCCTCCGGTGGTTTCCGCGTTGATCTCAGCCGATAATATCTGGAGACTCAATCGATTGACGATACGCTGAAATCGTCGCACAAGCTGATGGCCGCAGAAAAACCCAACGAGAAAAAAGTCACGCCCCGCAGCCAGGATTTCGCGGGATGGTACAACGACGTCATCATTCGCGCCGAACTGGCGGATTATTCCCCGGTCCGCGGCAGCATGGTGTTTCGTCCCGACGGCTTCGGCATCTGGGAGTTGCTGCGCGACGAGCTCGATCGCCGCATCAAGAAGACCGGCGCGCGCAACGCGTACTTTCCGCTCCTCATCCCGCAAAGCTTCCTGCAAAAGGAGGCCAAGCACGTCGAGGGCTTCGCGCCCGAGGTTGCGGTCGTGACTCACGGTGGCGGCAAGCAGCTCGAGGAGCCGCTGATCGTGCGGCCGACCAGCGAGACCATCATCAATCACATGTTCGCGCAGTGGATCCATTCGCATCGCGATTTGCCGATGATGGTGAATCAATGGTGCAACGTGGTGCGATGGGAAATGCGCACCCGGCTGTTCCTCCGCACCCTCGAATTCCTCTGGCAGGAAGGGCATACCGCGCACGCGACGCGTGAGGAAGCCGAACGCGAGACCCTCACCATGCTGGAAGTTTACCGCCAATTTGTAGAGGACTTCCTCGCGATCCCGCTGATCGTCGGGCGCAAGAGCGCGGCCGAAAGATTTCCCGGCGCCGATGAGACCTACACCATCGAAGGGCTGATGGCCGATGGGCGCGCGCTGCAATGCGGGACCTCGCACTTCCTCGGCCAGAATTTCGCCAAGGCGTTCGAAATCCGCTTCCTCGACGAGAGCAACCAGCTTCAGTACGCATGGCAGACGAGTTGGGGAGTTTCGACGCGCCTGCTCGGCGCCATCATCATGGTGCACGGCGACGATCAGGGCCTGCGTCTTCCACCCGCAGTTGCGCCGACGCAAGTCGTCATCGTGCCGATCTCGCGCAAGCCGGAGGAAGCCGAAAAGGTCCTCGCCGCCGCGCGCGACATTCGCGATGAGCTCGAACGCGGCGACGTGCGGGTGAAGATCGATTCGCGCGAGGGCCTGACTCCCGGTTTCAAATTCAACGATTGGGAGATGCGCGGCGTTCCGATTCGCATCGAGATCGGCCCCCGCGATGTGGCCGCCGGCGAAGTCGTCCTCGCGCGGCGCGACCGCCTCGGTCCCGAAGCGAAGCAGAAGGCGTTCCTCGCCGAGGTTCCCTCGCGCGTATCGGCACTGCTCGGAGAAATTCAGCAATCGCTGTTCGATAAGGCACTTGGAAATCGCAGCGCGAACACGCGCGAGTTCGACAACTACACCGCCCTCCTCACCCAGATGGAGGGCGAGGGCGGCGGCGGGATGGCGAACGTTTACTGGTGCGGCAGTCCCGCCTGCGAAACCAAAATCCGCGAGGACACCAAGGCGACCTGCCGTGCGATTCCGCTCAATCAGACCGTCGCGGCCGGCAAGTGCATTGTGTGCGCCGAGCCGGCGCCCGAGCGCGCCTTTTTCGCGAAAGCATACTGATGCGCCCGATGGGGCGCCGAAAGGGCGATGCGCTGACCCGACGGCATCGTGAAGTGCCTCGTTGCAGCAGCGATCCGTTCGGCGAATTGATATCAAACGAGTGACGGCTGGTCGTCGGCCTGTCGCTTCGCTAAAATGAGAGCATTGCAACGTCAGAGGCTCCCCGCGAAGCGTCGAAAACGCACACATAGATCAGTTTGACCTGTGCACCCGATGGCTTCTGAGCGCGCCGAAACATGCCATCGATTCTAAAGAAAAAGAGAATCGAATCCCTAAGCTTGACTAAATTTTCGCTAAATGATCCCCTTGTCTTGCTGACAGTCGAGGGAATCGCGCATGGCGGGTAACCGAATCACGTTTGAACTCGGGGGTCTGCCCATCGAGGACGGCTATATTCAATTGGCCGATTTTCTCGGAGCGTTACAGCAGTTCAAGAGCGCCCTGAGTCAAGCTGATCACGTCGCTTCTAACGGCAAAACCACGAAGATTCGCGTCGTGGAATTGAGCATGTCTAGTCCGGGGCGAATCGGCGTAGAATTAATCCCTATTCATGCCTCGGATGATCATACGTCCGAAATCACGACTACTTTTTTTGCTGCGTCGAAGGGAAGGGTCGATCCTTCGAAGAGTGAGGCAGCTCGGTCTTTAGTCGGCGCGCTCGAAAACCTCGCTTCTATGGTAGGAAAGAGCCTTGCCACTGCTTCGTTCAAGAATGGCTCTGAACAAGTAGTCCTCGGACAAGAATTCAAACTCAAAGCCACGCCATCCCTTGAAGGCGAACGCGTCGTTCACGGAACCATCAGAGGACGTCTTGAATTCCTCAATATCCATGCGGGTGCAAACAACTTCCGTATTTATCCTATTGTCGGTCCTCGTCGGAAAGTCGTGTGTAAGTTCACACCAGAGAATGAGGACAAAGCCCTTCGTGCGGTTAAAAAAACTATCGGTGTAACAGGCTTGCTTTATTACAAAGAGGGTACGTATTTCCCTCACACTATCGACGTGACCGAAATTGATTTTCTGCCCCAAGACAGTGAACTGCCCAAACTCTCAGGTCTAAGGGGAATAGCGCCGAACATGACGGATGGAATGAGATCCGAAGACTACGTTCGCAAGCTACGCGATGCCTGGCACGACGATTGAGACGATTGGGTTGGGACTCCTCGATTTTCTTGGCGTGGCTCAACAACGAACAGCGGCCAGCCGGAGACATGGAAGGTGTCGCCGAGAGCCTTTACAGAATCGAATCCGGTGTCTCCAATCTCGTTGCCTCATCGCTGATTCGTGGCGAAGTCCGAATGGACAGGTTGCCCACCGATTTCGCTCGCGAAACATTTACGGGCTTTCTTCGACGAGGCAACGTTGAAGTGCCGGATGCCGGGCAGCAAATAATGCAATTCGCGGGCGAATTATGCGACTTCTACGACAAGCAAAAAGCTGCAGTAGGTAGTGGCCGATCTCTTTGTATGCCCGACGCGATTCATTTGGCTACTTCGATAATTTACAAAGCGAAAGCCTTCTACCCATTTGATGAAAAAGGCACGACACGATGTCTCGGTCTCATTCCGTTAGGCGGTAATGTGGCAGGACATAAACTAACCATCTGCAAGCCACCCTATACTCAGCCGGACCCAATTCAATTGAGATTAATCAAGCCGTAAATCTTTCGACTTCCTTCCGCGTTTAGTTACTACATTTAATGACCTCGCAATGGTCAAGCAGGAGCGTGACTCCAGTGGCGGCAGCCAATTTTCCGCGGGCTGTTATCGCATCACCGCGCGTTAATCCCGTCACGCGCTCGATCCAAGGTTTGTGAAAATCTAAGGCGACGTAAATGTCTTGCGAAACTTTCAGTTGTACAGAAGCAATTCGGTCGTCGTCTTCGAGTTCAACATTAGTGACGATTCCTGAGACGGAGTGACGATTCCTGAGACGGTCATCGGTTGGCCTAAATAGGTTTTGAGTAAGTTCTGACCTTGCATCCCGGTTCGATTCTCAAACAGACTCAAAATGTAGCGCGCGATCAGGCCGGTCTCTGATTCGGGCTTGTTTGAAGCCGGGGCTAAAAGCGTGGGCGGAATCGTAGTCGATGGTATGATCGTGGGCATAGGCTCACAGCGAACAACTGGCGAGGGAATGTCTATTGGCTTAGATGCGGCCACTTGCGCGGAAGGGGGAAGTGGGATCGCGCGCACGAGCAGATAGATACCCGAAGGAACGGCACCGGCAATCAATCCGGCCCCGACGACATACGCGAACGGCGGCTCGCGGAGCCTCTTGGCGATAGGCATATCAGTCCGTGGCAACGCCTACCACACCGAGCGCCAAAGTCGCCACGACGCCAATAATTCCAGCAGCGTTGAAAATTCCACCGGGACCCCACCTCAACCT
Organism: uncultured delta proteobacterium; assembly: GCA_963761255.1. Lineage (GTDB taxonomy): Bacteria > Desulfobacterota > Binatia > Binatales > Binataceae > DATGKG01. The sequence goes on along the minus strand of CAVXGH010000001.1, from coordinate 180,689 downwards.
AATTGCGCCCTGCATCCCTGAAAAACACAAGGGAATGCTCACCTTCGAAGAGGTTAGTGTCGACGTCATACTAATCCCCAAGCCCGCCGACTCGTTGGAGAGCCTTGGACTTCCGCGATGCATCGGAAGTCGCCCGAAAGATAGGTGCGAAATTCTACGAACTGCGCGCGACAATGAGCCTCGCACGCCTGCTCGCGCGGCAAGGTCATCGCGACGAGGCACGTACGATGCTCGCCGACATCTACGGCTGGTTCACCGAGGGCTTCGACACCGCCGACCTCAAAGACGCGAAGGCGCTGCTCGGCGAGCTGGGTGGTTGATACGGATACGCCGCGCGGGTAGGTGTGGAGGAGGCCGATATCAGGGGTCTCCAGACCGGCCTTAATTCGTTTTTCCTCAAGGGTTTGCGGCGTGGCATCAATTTCTTCGGAATCTGGAAAGCGCACTGACTCGACCATCGTGGTGCCCAATCGCGTGCGCGATGGAGGCTCCAACGAGGGCGGCACGCCGCGAGGACGCAGCACCCTGCGCCGGATTAGCGGCGATTTCTATATCCTGGCGTCCGCGATGGCCTCGCGCCGGACCACCCGCGTACTCGCGCATGGCGAATCGTTCGCGGTGTTCGAAACCACTGGCGACATCCTGGAATCGCCGCTCGAGGCGCTGGGATTTTTTTATCGCGACACGCGCCATCTGAGCTGCTTCGAGATCGGCATCGCCGGCGAGGTGCCGCATTTTCTCAACTCCTACGTGAGCGACGACAACACCGAAGTGCGCGCCAACCTCACCAATCCCGACTTGCGCGGCGCCGACGATTCGAAGCTGCTGGAGCGCGACCTGATCCAGATCCAGCGCAGTTGGGTACTGAACAGCCCGCGCCTGTACCAGCGCATCGCGATTCAGAACTTCGCGCCCTCGACAGTTAAGATCGACATAAACTTTGCGCTGGGCGCCGATTTTCGCGACATGTTCGAAGTCCGGGGGCAGTCGCGCAAGAAACGCGGCGAGATGCATCCGGCGAAGGTCGGACGAAGTTCCGTCGAGTTCCGCTACGATGGTCTCGATCGCATCCGGCGCGCGACCACGGTCAGCTTCAATCGCAAACCTACCGAGCTGACCGAATCCAATGCATCGTTCGCGATGGCGCTCAAACATGGCGAAGCCGTCGAGATGGAGGTCTGCGTGGAGGCGTGTCAGGACCAGCCGCGCAGCAACGGCAAAATCGTGGTACCGCGCGCATTCGGCGACGCGCTGGAGCGCCGGCGTGCCGAGGTCGGCGCGGTGGCGTCCGGCTTCACCCACGTCAGCACCAGCAACCAGGTCGCCAATTCCCTTATCAATCGATCGCTGGGAGACCTCGCGGCGCTCACCACCCTGAGTGAGCGCGGTCACTCGATCATGGCGGGGATTCCGTGGTTTGCGACGCTGTTCGGCCGCGACAGCATCATCACCGCGCTTTCGGTGCTGCCGTTTTTTCCTGGGCTCGCGGCCGGAGTGCTGCGCACGCTCGCATCGCTGCAGGGCACCGAGAATAACGAGGCGCGCGACGAACAGCCGGGCAAGATCATCCATGAGATGCGCGCCTGCGAGATGGCGAACACCGGCGAGATTCCGTTCGGCCGTTACTATGGAAGTGTCGATTCGACGCCGCTCTTTTTGTGGCTCGCGGGCCGCTATGTCGGCACCACCGGCGATTTGAAACTCGCCGAGGAGTTGTGGCCCAACGTCGAACGCGCGCTCGACTGGATCGGGAACCATGGCGATCGCGACGGCGACGGCTATATCGAATACGAGCGCGAAACCCCGCGCGGCCTCGCCAACCAGGGCTGGAAAGATTCTCTCGATGCGATCTCGCACGCCGACGGTACCCTCGCCAAGCCGCCCATCGCGCTCGCCGAGGTGCAGGGTTACGCCTACGCCGCGTACTGCTCGCTGGCCGAAGTTGCGGGCCGGCTCAACAAGCATGAGCTGCGCGAGCATCTGCGCGAGGAAGCGCGCGCCCTCAAAGTCAACTTCGAGCGCGATTTCTGGCTCAAGAAGGAAAAGATGGTCGCCCTCGCGCTCGATGGCGACAAGCGGCCGTGCGCCGTGATGGCTTCCAACGGCGCGCATTGCCTCGCCGCCGGCCTCATCGATGGCGACCGGGCGGCGATGCTCTCAGAGCGGCTGCTCGCCGACGACATGTTCTCGGGATGGGGCATCCGCACGCTCAGCAATCGCGAGCAGCGCTACAATCCGATGAGCTATCACAACGGCTCCGTGTGGCCGCATGACAACGCGATGGCCGCATGGGGACTCGCCGCGGCGGAGCGGACTTATGGCGCGGTGAAAATCATGACCGGCCTCTTTGATGCGGCGGCCGGCCTTAACAATGAGAGCCTGCCGGAATTGTTCTGCGGATTTTCGCGCGAGCCGAGTCTCGGTCCGGTGCCCTACCCCGTCGCATGCCATCCGCAGGCGTGGTCAGCGGCGAGTGTGTTTTTGTTGATTCAGTCGATTCTCGGAATCGAGGTGCGCGGCTTCGAGCATCGCATCGTGATGCGCGCGCCGATGATTCCGGAGTGGTTGGACTGGATTCGCTTCGACGACCTGCGCCTGGGAAGCTCGTCGATTTCATTTGTCGCGCGGCGTGGCCGTCGCGGGGCCTCGATCGAGGTGCTGGAAAAACGCGGCCCCGCCACGGTCGAAGTCCACAAATGACTTTCGGTCATCGAGCGACTGGAGGTTATCTAAGAGCCTCAGGCAGGCTTGCGCGGAGAGATGGAACAGGCGCTCGCGGATCTCATGCTTCATCCAGTTGCGATGATCCCATTCGCCGCTGAGGTCGTCGCCAGCGTATAGAATCTGGCCGAATCCTCCAACGGCGGTGATCCCTCGACGGCAATTCACGCTGCCGATGCTATGATCGCAGCCGCCGTCAGATGGTTCCGTGCTTCGCGAATCCGTAGCGACTAATCTGTCAGACCTTCAGCGGCTTCAGCGGCAGCGCATACACCGGTTCCTTGAACATCGGATCGACTTCGCCGGTCAGTTCGAAGCCGAGGCTTTTGTACAAGGCCGCCGCGTTGTCGTTGCCGCGAAAGCAAGTCAGCTTGATGGTGCGGCACTTCGGATAGCGCTTCGGGATCAGCGCCAGCACCAGCTTCATCGCGGCGCGGCCGTATCCGCGGCCCTGATAGATCGCATCGATCATGATGTCGTCGATCCAGTAATCCTCGAAGCTCGATGCGTCGCACACCAAGGTCACGTAGCCGACGACGGTATCGCCGTCGTTGATAACGATCGGTGAGTATTCGTAATGATCACCGTATTTGCGCACGTAGCATCCCGCAATCGACCACGCAGGTGTACTCACGAAATGTTCCTGGCCGGGGCGCGTCGAAAGCCGCACCATCGCGCGCCAGTTGTCGCGATCGACGGGTTTCAGTTGCACCTGAACATCCGCGGTGACGCTTCGCTCGCGACTCATGACTACCGGCCTTGCACGTTGAGGAAGATGTCGCGGGTGCCCTCGGCGCTGAGCTGCTTGATCGAGGTGATGCGATCGCTGAACTGCGCCAGCGTCGACATCTCGCTCGAACCGACGTCGACCAGCACCGCAAAAATCGAAAAATCCAGCTCGTCCTTGCGCTCCTTCAGATGCGCGAGCCATTGCGGACTGACCTGGCATTCGCCGTCGGTGATGATGACGATGTCGGCGCGCTTGAGCTTCTTCTCCTCGATGAGTGCCATCGCGGCATCGATGGGCGCCTCGAAGTCGGTGCCGCCGCCGGGAAAATATTCCGCCAGCTCCATCACCTTGCTCATCTCAGGCTGGTAGCGCCGCTCGCGATTGAGGTCGAGCACCTTCACCACGTTGCTCGAGGAGAACATCACTGCGCGGAAGAGCCGCCGCTGCCGCCGCGCGATATCCATCAGGGTGAGGCTGACGGCCTTCGACCACAGCTCCTTCTGCCCCTCCATCGAGGAGCTCACATCGACGCATACGACCATCGGTCCCTTATGCTTCTGCTCGTCGTCCTGAATGCGGTATTGCAGGATCGATCCTTCCAGCAGCCGGCGATGAAAGTCGTGGCGCAGTATCGGATGATGCATCGCGACCAGCTCCGATGGAATCATCCTGCCGAGGTCGGAGCCGCGCTCGACGTCGTAGGCCTCCGCGACCCCGCGCTCCAGCGTGCGTTTACGAAGCGCGCGCGCATCCTGCTTGAAGCGCCCGACCATCCGCGCCAACTCGCCCAGCTTCTTATTGCGCGCGAGCCGGCGTCCGAGTTCGAGGCGCTCGCCCGCGGACATTTTGCCGCCTTGCCCGAACTCGCGGCTGAATGCGTGACTGTCCTCGGTCGCCTGATCGATTTCGCCGGCGAGCTCGGCCGCGCGCAGCTCCATCCGCTTGAGCTGGCTGAGGTCGCCGTTCTTGATGTCGTTTTCAACCTGGCGCGCCTTCTGATTGATGCGCGCCTCCGACACCTTGGCGGCATTCTCGGCGGCGTCCGCTAACTTGTTGATTTTTTCCTTCAGCTCCGCATCCGCCTCGGGCTCGCCTTCGTTCGGAGGAGCTTCGGCGTCGGCCTTCATCTGCTCGACGTTCTTAAGTGCCTCGGCGCGCTCCTTGAGGTCCTCCTCCTGATGCGCCAGGTCCCACAGGTCGAGCATGTCTTTGCGATTGACGATGCGCTCGCTGCGCACCATTTCGAGGACCTGCTCGCCGAGCACAATCGCCGCGATGGCGGCTTTGTCTTCTTCGAGCAGGGTGCGATTCTTGAGCGCCTCGAAGGTGGGCGACGGCACCAGTTGGTCGAGGATGGTGCGATTGAGGATCGCGGAGCGCCGCACGGCGTCGGGCTTTTGGAAAATCAGGTTGTATTTGAAGAGCGAGAAGAAGAGGTCCTGCAGCAGCGCATCGAAATGTGGAATCAGCTCGCCGCCGGAGTCGGCCAGCTTCGCCAGCGAGGGCGCGTTCGACCGAATCTCGTTCCAGGCGCGGCGGTCATAGCTGTCGCTTTCCAGCCACGAAATCGCATCGGGCACCTTGGGGATGTAAAGCTGGCGCGGCTTTACCGCTTTGGTTTTGCGCGGCATCGAGATCAGCTTATCCGATAAGCTATTTAGTAGCACAGGCTCCAGCCTGTGGACTTCTTTTCGAATGTCTTTCGGACACAGGCTAAAGCCTGTGCTACCAAATAAGAAACGGGGCTATGACTTTAGTCATCGCCCCGTTCCGTTCTCAACATTCCCGCTGTTCTAATTGATGCTGAAGCCGGTCAGGAATTCGTCGGTGCCGTCGTCCTGCACCACGAAGTTGCCCGAACCCACCGTGCCGCTCGCTCCGATAGTGCCGGAGTCTTTGCCATTGCCGTTTACGTCGGTGGTGATGGAGATCGGCGTAGCTATATCCGCGGTTCCATTGATGGGTCGGAACACCACCGTGTAAGTGGTGCTCGGCGCGGCGCCATCAAGCGTAACGTTGAGGACGCCGTGCTGTCCGAGGACCGCGCTGCCCGAGCCCAGCGGATCGGTGCCACATCCCGTCAGCGAACCGCCTTCGGTAACATCAATGCATCGCACCAGGCCCGTGGTTGATGCCGCCTTGGGCCGCGGTTTCAGCGAGACGCGGAAGCCGCTGTAGGCCTGATCTTTTCCCTCGCGCGTGAGCACCACGGTGCCGGCGCCCATAGTTCCGGCGCTGAAGACATTCGAGGCAACCAGTTGGCCATTGCCATGACTGTTGGTGGCGAGGTTGCCGGTTCCGATCGTCAGGTTGGTGGCGCCCGAGCGCAGCGCAACGCCATACGTCACCGATGCGGCCGCGCCTTGGACCTGGATGTTGACGTCGCCATCAACCGAATCGACCGCGACCTGCCCGTTCTTGAACGCGTCGGTGCCGCATACGGCGGCGCTGATGGCTGGGGGGACGTTGACCTTCGAGCACGAGACCAGCTCCGGACGGAAATCCGCCCGCGCGCGATTGCCACCATTCATTTCGATAGCGATGCCGGTGACGAACTGGGTCGAACCCACGCGACTCAGAAAAAGGTTGCCGGCGCCGAGCTTGCCCAGGGGAAAAGCCACTGCCTTGATCAACAGACCGTTTCCCTGCCCGCCGGTATTCAGCTTGGGCGTGAGAGCCGTCGCCGTGGCCGCATCCTGACCAAATGATAGCGAGTAAGTCGCATTGGTGGCCGCGCCCGAGATCGAAACGGTGAGGTCGCCCTCGTCATCGATGCTCGCGGACCCCAAAGTCAGCGGATCGGTTCCGCAGTTCGTCAATGCGGCGGGACTGGTTACCGCCTGGCATTCGACCAGCGGCGCACTGTAATAAGCCCGCGCCGAACCCGGCAGCAACCCAAGCGCGACGCCGCCAACCACGGCGGCCAAAATTGAAACGACGTGCGACTTGGGCTGGCGCATATGACGATCCTCTTTACCCGAACGAACTTGCCAAGAGCGTAACGGCTGAATGATGCCCAAGAAAGTAATTTCATCGGCTCGGGCCAGCAGGATTCTCCATCGCTCTCATCGTTTCGCGATGGCGGTCGGACGCACAGTTTTGAATGTTGGCGAAAAGATCCGGGAGCGGATTTAGCGCACGACGCTCATTGGCTTCCAAGTTTTGCTTTTATCGGCGATCACCTCGATTCAAGTTTCAAACTCCGAAAATAATGTTGATTCCCTTCGGAGGGCGAGGTCGGTGCGCGATCATCTTCAGATACTGCTATCCCCCGGATTGCTTCCGCACGGACAAAGCTTGAGGTGGCAGCCTTCCCTGCTGTGGCTGCATGGCGGTTCGGACGCCGCCATCGCGCTGGCCTACTTCGCGATCTCGTTTCAGCTCCTATATCTGGTGTATCGCGGCCGCAGTCTGCGGTTTCGCGTGATCTATAGTCTTTTCGCGGCCTTCATCATGGCGTGCGGCACCACCCATCTGCTCGAAGTGTGGACATTATGGAAACCTGACTACTGGTTATCGGGCGAAGTGAAGGCCTTCACCGCGGTGATTTCGATTGTCACCGCGGTGGTGCTTGCCTCCGTCATCCCGGCGGTGCTGTCGATGCGAACCCGCGTCGAGCTGGAGAAAATCAATCTCGAGCTGGCGGCCGCGCGCGATGTCGCGATCGCATCGGCGGCGAAACTGGAGAGCGCGCTCGCCGATGCTCATGCGCTGGCGGGGGCGCGCGATGCGGCGGTGGCAAGTGCAGAGCAACTCGCGGCGGCGCGCGACGCAGCACTGCAGGCGGACCGTATCAAATCGGAATTCCTCGCCAACATGAGTCATGAGATCCGCACTCCCCTCAACGGCATCATCGGCATGTGCGAGCTGCTGCGGGCGGGCAAACTGACCAGCGATCAGGCCGAATGCGCCGATCTCATCGGGAACAGCGCCGACTCCTTGCTCGCCATCATCAACGACATCCTCGATTTCTCGAAAATGTCCGCCGGCAAGCTGGTCTTCGAGGAGATCGATTTTGAGCTGATTCCCGCCGTCGAAGCGGTGGTCAATCTGCTGGGCGAGCGCGCGGCGCAGAAGGGAATCGAGCTGATTCTCGCGATCGATCATGCGATTCCGGTCTGCCTTCGCGGGGATCCCAACCGGCTGCGCCAGGTGCTTACCAACCTGGCGGGCAACGCGATCAAGTTTACCGACCATGGCGAGGTGGTCGTCGCCGTCAATCTTGTCAGCACTGCTTTGGGGCAAGTCGTCCTGCAATTTGAGATCACCGATACCGGCATCGGCATCAATGCCGAGGCTCAACGCGCCCTGTTTCAGCCGTTTCATCAGGCGGATGGCTCGACTACGCGAAAATATGGCGGCACCGGACTCGGCCTGGCGATTTCGGCGCAGTTAGTCGAGAAGATGGGCGGGAGAATCGAGGTCGCAAGCGAGCCCGGCAAAGGTTCGCAATTTTATTTCAATGCCAGCTTCCACCCCTCGGACTCTCACCTGGGAAGCTTCGCCAAAGAAAAAATGCTTTCCGGCCTGCGCGTGCTGGTGGTGGACGATAACGACACCAATCGCCACATCGTCGAACGACAGATCGCGAATTGGGGCATCAACAGCGCTTCGGCGTCGGGGGGATCCGAGGCGCTGGCGGCATTGCGCGAGCATGCGCATGAATCGCCGTTCGATGTCGCAATTCTGGATCTTGCGATGCCCGGGATGGATGGGTTGATGCTGGCGCAGTTGATCAAGACCGATCCGGCGATCGCGAAGACGCGCCTGCTCATGATGTCCTCGATCGGGAATCGCGGCGAAGCGGGGGCCGCAACCGCTCCCATCGAAGCATGGCTGACCAAGCCGGTTAAACAGTCGCAGCTGTATGATTCCCTCGCGACGCTCATCACCACCGATCTGGCGGTCATCGAAAAATCTGCGCGGCCCACGCCGCAGACTGATGCTTTGCGCGAGATGCGGCGGAAATTCCGTGTCCTCGTAGCGGAAGACAACCTCATCAACCAGACCGTCGCGTCACATCAACTGCGCAAGCTCGGCTATGCGGCAATGGTCGTCGCAAGCGGTGTCGATGCCCTCACGGCGCTGGCCGCGGGCGATTTTCCCCTCGTCCTGATGGACTGCATGATGCCGGAAATGGACGGCTTCGCAGCCACCGCCGAGTTACGTCGCGGTGAATCCGGCACCGGGCGGCATACCATCGTGGTTGCGATGACGGCCAATGCGATGGAGGGCGACCGCGAGAAATGCCTCGCCGCCGGGATGGATGACTATCTCGGCAAGCCGGTGCAACTCGAAGAACTGGCGGCGATCCTCGATCATTGGTTGCTCGGGGCCGCGCGGTCTATTTCCAGCGACGAAAAGCCGTCGGTCATCATCAGTCGTTTTTGAGCGAGCCGCCTACAGGATGTGGAAACGCATTAGCCATAACGCTTGAATAAGCTCATTGTAAGGAGAGAAGATTGTTAACGTGCGATGACCAACGAAGCGGAAAAATCCCTCACCGGACGGCGCCACGCGCTGCTACTAGCGGCGGTGTCGGAATTCATCGCCACTGCGGAGCCGGTCGGGTCCAACCAAATCGCGTCGCGTCATCACCTCGGCATCAAATCCGCGATGGTTCGTAACATGATGTCGGAATTGGAAGATTCCGGCTTCCTGTCGCAGCCGCATACCTCGGCCGGACGCGTGCCTACCGACAAGGCGTTTCGCTATTATGTCGATCATTTGGCCGGCGCGCGTATCGGATTCGAGGATCGCTCGCAAATCGAGCTTCATTACTCCGGGCGCAGACGCGATATAGCTATGCTGATGCGTGACACGCCCAAGCTGCTCTCGATACTCACCGGCCAGGCCGCGATGGTGATGGCCCCGCGCATCGAATCGGTGCAACTCGAACGAGTCAACTTCATTCGCATACGCGAGCAGCAAGTACTGGCGGTCTTCGTCTCGACCGGCGGCGCGGTGCAAAACCGCCTCGTGATGACCGACATCGACCATGAGCAGGGCGAACTGGATCGGATGGCCGGCTATCTCAACGAATCGCTCGGGGGACGAACGCTGGACGAGGCGCGGGTGTGGATCGAGTCGCAGTTGAAGCTCGAGCGCGCCCGCTACGATCGCTTCATGCGCGATGCGCTGGTGCTCGGCGAGGCAATCGCGGGGCGTTCCGATGCTATCGAGGTTTACGTTGACGGCAGCGTACAGGCGCTCGAACAGCCGGAGTTCGCTGACCTCGGCAAGGTGCGGGAATTGCTGCGCGCCCTCGATGACAAGACCGCGCTGCTGGAGCTCCTCGAAAGAAGCATCAAGGAGCAGGGCGTGATGGTATCGATCGGGTCGGAAAATCCGCGGCTGGCCGGATTCGCGGTGGTCGCGGCGCCATACGTCGGCGGCTCCAAACCGCTCGGCAGCCTCGCCATCGTAGGGCCGGTGCGGATGGATTACGAGCGCGTCATCCCCTTGGTGGAATATACCGCGCGCGCTCTGTCGAAGATTCTGGAACATTAGGTTCTTGGCTTTCTAGAACGTCGTTCCTGACTTCAAAAATTCTACTTACCGCCTAGCCAACTTTCGATCCGTGCTTATGTTCTCTACGAAGCATTCAGGTTCGCCTTCGTTGAGAAATGAGCAAAAGATTTAAGGACGACAACGACCCTATAATTCTCACCCCCGATTCGGCGGTGCATGCGCGTTCGCATGAGCCGAGCTATCAGGGCCGCGATGTCATCGGTCCAACTCCGCTCTCGGTCGAGGAAACCGTCGAGGTCCTCGGCGAGATCGATAAGCTCAATGCCCGAGTCCAGGAGCTCACCACCGAGCTGGAAACGAAAGATCAGGAGATCGCCCAGCTCAAGGCCGACCGAGCCGCTGAGGCCGGCGCTCCTCAGACCGATCAGGCAGTTTCCCTCGAGGAAGGCGACGCGAAAGACGAAGAAATCGCGGAGCTCAAGGACAAATACCTTCGCACTTTGGCCGAGCATGAAAACTCGCGCCGCCGCATCCGCCAGCAAAGCGAGGATTCGGTAAGGATTCAAAAGGAAAACCTGCTCCGGGATCTTCTACCCATCGTCGATAATCTTGAGCGCGCGGTCGAGGCCTCCAAGGGCGGTTCCGACGGCAAATCTATCGTCGAAGGCGTCAGGATGGTTCTCGCGTCGTTGATGGACTACCTCAAGACCAACGGCGTTCGCCCGATGGCTTCAGTCGGCGAACAGTTTGACCCCAATCGGCATGAGGCGGCCGATCAGGTGCCGCATCCGACGCATCCGCCAAATACTGTGGTTGACGAGTTCCATCGCGGTTATTTGATGAATGACAAAGTTCTGCGGCCGGCGCGGGTAGTCGTTTCCAAGGGGGATGGCAACGGCAAGCGGTCGTGACGGAAATCTTCAACATTTCCCATTGAAAATTAAAAAAGCGTGCTTATTTCTTAAACACAGAGGTCCGGGTTAATGGCAAAAGTAATTGGAATCGATTTAGGTACTACCAACAGCTGCGTAGCTGTTATGGAGGGCGGCGACCCGGTCGTAATCGCCAACTCCGAAGGTAGCCGCACCACCCCCTCGGTGGTGGCATTCACGGAATCGGCGGAGCGCCTGACGGGCCAAATCGCGCGTCGGCAGGCAATCACCAATCCCGAGAACACGATATTTGCGATCAAACGCCTGATGGGCCGCCGGTTTGAAGATGGCGAAGTTCAGAAGGCGATGAAAATTTCCCCCTTTAAGATCATCAAGAATGACGATGGCGCGGCATGGGTCGAGGTGCGGGGCAAAAAGTATAGTCCGCCTGAGATTTCCGCATTTATCCTGCAAAAGATGAAGCAAACCGCCGAGGACTACCTCGGTGAGAAGGTGACCGAGGCCGTCGTCACCGTTCCGGCATATTTCAACGACAGTCAACGTCAGGCAACGAAAGACGCCGGTCGCATCGCGGGGCTGAATGTCCTCAGAATCATAAACGAACCCACCGCGGCGTCGTTGGCATATGGCCTCGATAAGAAGAAGGACGAGAAGATCGCGGTCTTCGATTTGGGCGGCGGAACCTTCGACGTTTCGGTGCTCGAAATCGGCGACGGCGTCTTCGAGGTCAAATCAACCAACGGCGATACCTTCCTCGGTGGTGAGGATTTCGACCAGAAGGTCATCGATTATCTGGCAGACGAATTCCGCAAAGACCAGGGCATCGATCTCCGCAAGGATCGGATGGCGTTGCAGCGTCTCAAGGAGGCGGCGGAAAAAGCCAAGATGGAGCTTTCCACGGTCACCGAGACCGACGTCAACCTCCCGTTCATCACCGCCGACGCGTCAGGCCCTAAGCATCTGAACATCAAGCTGACTCGCGCCAAGCTCGAATCGCTATGCTCCGATCTGCTCGAGCGCCTCGATGCCCCCTGCATCACCGCGTTGAAAGATGCGGGCATGAAGGCCTCGGACATCAATGAGGTCGTGCTGGTCGGTGGAATGACGCGTATGCCCGCGGTGCAGGAGCGTGTGAAGCGCCTCTTCGGCAAAGAAGGGCATAAGGGCGTCAATCCTGATGAGGTCGTCGCTATCGGCGCCGCGATTCAGGCCGCCGTGCTCAAGGGCGAAGTCAAGGATGTTCTCCTCCTCGACGTGACCCCGCTGTCGCTTGGTATCGAGACTCTGGGAGGCGTGTTCACCAAGCTCATCGAGAAGAACACCACCATCCCGACCAAGAAGAGCCAGGTCTTTTCGACGGCCCAGGATGGTCAGACGGCGGTTACGATTCGCGTCTTCCAAGGCGAGCGCGAGATGGCGGCGGACAACAAGCTGCTCGGTCAATTCGATCTGATCGGCATCCCGCCGGCACCCCGCGGATTGCCGCAGGTCGAGGTCACCTTCGATATCGATGCGAACGGCATCGTGAACGTCCACGCGAAGGACCTCGGCACCAACAAGGAGCAATCGATCAAGATCACGGCGTCCTCGGGCCTCAATGAAGAGGAGATCAAGCGGATGGTGCGCGAGGCCGAGGCGCATGCCGACGAGGACAAGAAGCGTCGCGCGCTGGCCGAGTCGCGCAACAAGCTCGACAACCTCATCTATACGACCGAGAAGACGCTTAAGGACTACGGCGCGCAGCTCGATGACGCCGGTCGCAAAGCCATCGAGGATGCGATGACCGCGGCCAAGGCGAAGCTCGAATCGAAAGAGCCTGCCGAGATGGATGCGGCAGCGGAGGCGCTCTCGAAGGCCTCGCACAAGCTGGCTGAAGCGATGTACAGCAAGACTCGCGAGCAGCAGGGCGGCGCGGCCGGAGCTCAGCCGGGTGCCGATGGCGCGGCTGGTCCGCAAAATGGCGGCACTGAGCAGCCTGGCGGCGCCAAGGAAGATGTCGTCGATGCGGACTTCAAGGAAGTCAAGGATTCTTAAGACATAAGTGGCGGCGCGTGGTGTACATGAGTCATTCAATGGCATCACGCGCCGCCTTGGTTTATGATGGCTGCCTGAATGCCGGCTGAAAAAAAACGCGACTACTACGAATTGCTAGCTGTCACGCGGGGGGCTACTGACGAGGAGCTTAAGAAGGCTTACCGCAAGCTCGCCATCCAGTACCATCCTGATCGCAATCCCGGCAACAAAGAAGCCGAAGACAATTTCAAGCTCATCAACGAGGCCTACCAGGTCCTCTCCGATCCCGAGAAGCGCACGCAATATGACCGCTTCGGCCATGCGGCGTTCCAGGGCGCGGCGGGTGGCCCGGGCGGCTTCGGCGGTTTCGACTTCAGCCAGGGCTTCGAGGAAGTTTTCTCCGACATCTTCGGCGATTTCTTCGGCACCGGCCGTGGCCGGACGCGCTCGCGCACGCGTCGCGGCGACGATCTTCGTTATGACCTCGAGATCGATTTCGAGGAAGCCGCGCGGGGCACGGAAAAATCCGTCAAGTTTCAGCGCTTGACCCAATGCGACGAATGCCACGGGAGCCGCTCCAAAGGCGGCGCCGCCAGCGTCAAGACGTGCCCCAACTGTCGCGGCACCGGCCAGGTTCGGACTCAACAGGGCTTCTTCTCGATCGCCACAACTTGTAGCAATTGTCGCGGGGAAGGCTCGATCATCACCGACCCATGCCCGAAGTGCCAGGGGCAGGGCCGTGTCCGCAAAGCGGAAACGCTATCGGTCAGGATTCCGGCGGGCGTCAACAACGGTTCGCGCCTGAAGCTGCGCAGCGAGGGCGAGGCGGGCTTCGCCGGCGGACCGGCCGGCGATTTGTATGTCGTCATCCACGTCAAGGAGCATCCGCTGTTCGTGCGCCAGGAGAATGACGTTATCATCGAGGTGCCGATCAGTTTTCCGCAGGCTGCGCTCAGCTCAGAAGTCGATGTGCCGACACTCGAAGGCAAGGTCAAGCTTAAGATTCCAGCCGGCACGCAATCGGGAAAGATCCTGCGCCTCAAGGGCAAGGGCATCGTCGATCTGCATGGCTATGGCCGCGGCGATCAGCTCGTGAAGATCGTGGTCGAGACTCCAAAGCGTCTGACTGCACGCCAGCGCGAGCTGCTCGAAGAGTTCGCCAAAGCCTCGGGCGAAGACGTGAACCATCCGCTCTCGAAGGGCTTTGTCGACAAGCTGAAAGAGATGTTTGGCTAACTAGCAGTCAATCTATCGCCACTTCCCGTCCTCTTCTCTTTCTAAAACACCACCGGCAACTCGAGGTACTCGCGATAGATGAAGTCGCGATGCTCGATCAGCAATGGCGACAGCGCCGCGACGATAGCGGGATCCTTCGCCGTGTACATGATGCGGAACGAATCGGCCATCGGGCACGACTCGACCGGGAGTGGCCGCACGATCGCGGAAAACGTCGCCCAATAAATATCCAGCGCCGTCAACCGATCGCCGATGAAGAACTTGCTGCCCTTAGCCTTCTGCCCTTCGATACGCGCGGAGAGATACTTCAGAATCGACGCGGATCGCGCGGGCGCGGCCGCAACTGCTTCCGGCGTATAGCCGTATTTGCCGCCGAAGCGTTTCCAAAAGCTGCGCGTCCGTTCATCGGTCTTCGGGTTGGCGACAGTTTCCTCGATGAGGATGTGACGCCGTTGCCATCCGAGGCCGTTTTCGCCCGCGATCTCATTGATGGTGCCGAACATGGTGACGCGATCATCCGCATTTGATGGAATCAGCGCGGGCTCCGGCTGCAATCGCTCGGCGAGATAGAGCTGCTCGATCCAGGTTGAACGCGGGCGCTCATCATTCCAGATCGCGACCGGCGCGCTCGATTGCGCGGTCCACTCGACGAGCTCGCGCGGGGAACCATCCTGACCCGCCGATGCGATCGGCGTGTAGGGAATCTTCTTCACCTGAAAAATCCCCTTGCACGCCTCCCGCCACGGACCCGGCACCGCGTTGGCGCCGAGAATGAGGCGCAAGCCCGTCATTGTCCGCGCTTCCTGGATGCTCGCGTATTTCAGTTTGATATCGGTCAGCGCGATTTGATTCGCCATCGTTCACCTCGCAGCGTCATTGTCCATCATCATCAAGATTGCGCGCGACTTTCAAATTGAACATGCGCCTGCTATCGAACGGGAAGCCTCGCGGGAGAGTGTACCTCTATGGATCGTTTGAAGGGCAAAGTGGCTTTGATTTCCGGTGGCGCGCGTGGCCAAGGCGCGGCCGAGGCGCGACTGTTTGTGAGCGAAGGCGCCAGGGTCGTCGTCGGCGACGTGCTCGACGAGGTGGCGAACGCGCTCGCGAGGGACATCAACGCGAAGGCGCGCAGCGTGGTCGCGGTGCATCTCGATGTGACGCGGGGCACTGACTGGCGCAACGCGGTCACGACTTGCGAGAAGGAATTCGGCGGCCTCGATATCCTGGTGAACAATGCCGGCATCTTCAACACCTCGGGGCTGGAAGACACCAGCGAGGAACTCTGGGACGCGATCGTAAACATCAATCAAAAAGGCGTCTGGCTCGGGATGAAGGAAGTCATCGACGCGATGAAGCGACGTGGCGGCGGCTCGATCGTAAACATCTCGTCGGTGGCGGGTTTGACCGGTTCACAAGGCTCGACCGCGTATCATGGGACCAAGGGCGCCGTGCGACTGCTCACTAAGAGTGCGGCGGTGCAATATGGCCGCGATGGCATTCGCGTGAACTCGGTCCATCCCGGTCTCATCAACACCACGATGATCGACATCATACCCGCCGAGCAGCGTGCGAATGCGGTGAAGTACGCGGTGCCGCTGGGACGTGAAGGCACGCCGGAGGATGTCGCGAAGCTGGTGCTGTTTCTCGCCAGCGATGACTCCTCGTATTGCACGGGAGCGGAATTTGTCGTCGACGGCGGCCTGACGGCGCAGTAGGAGCTCATCATGGCTACTTCCGAAGAAATCGCGCGTGAGCTGGAAAGCTTCTATCGGCACTACATCGAGGTCTTCAATCGCGAGGAGGGCAGCTTCTTCGCTTACTTCGCGACTCCGTACGCGATGCTTTCCAGTGAGCGCGGAGTGACAACGGTGGCAAATGATGAGAACCATCGCGCGAGCGCTCACCGCACCATGGCACAGTTGCGAGAGCGCGGATGGGCGCGCTCCGGCATCGACAGCCTCCATGCATGGGCCTTGGGTGAAAACCTCGGCATGATCGTGTCGGACGTGACGCGCTACAAGGCGGACGACTCGGTGCTGGAAAAACTTCGCGCATGCTACACGCTGCGACGCGAAGGCGACGGCTGGAAAATCCTGACCCTGACGGAAATCAAGCCGCCGTTCCTCGGCCCAGGCGACATCGCGCGTTAGCTGAGGTTGTACATTTTGTAGATACGGTCCTAGAGTCTGGAAAAGACTCCGAAAAAAATCGGGAGGTGTCCATCATGGCCAAGCACACATTCCTCGCGTTGACCAATCCGGTCGCCGGCAAAGAAGACGAGTACAATGAATGGTACGACAAGCATCACGTTCCCGATGTGATCAACATACCGGGCTTCATCAGCGGGCAGCGGTTCAAGCTCTCTGACAGCCAGTTCGGCGGCGAGGCGAGCAAGGCCTTCAGGTACCTCGCGTTGTATGAGATCGAGACTGACGATATCGCGGCCACGATCAAGGAGTTGCGCGCGCGCGGCGGCACCGCCGACATCACTCCCAGTGATGCTATCGACATGAAGAACGTCGCGACCTACATGTTCACGCCGATTCGGGAAAAGGTGCTGGCGAAAGACGTGAAGCGTCCGCGCCGCGCCGCCTGACGCGAGGTTATTTTCGCGGCGTCAGGTTCGCGAGGATGTCAACTTTGCCCGCGAAGTCCTCGAGCTCGACTTCCATCGTCTCGAGGATACTCGCGGTCTGACGCCAATGGCCGATAATAATCAGCAGCTCGATTATCTCTCCTGCGCTGAGATGCTGCTTGAGGGCTTCGAGGGTTGCGCGGCTGGCCTTGACGTTGGCATTGACCTCGTCGGTAAATTTCAAAACGAGCCGCTCCACTTCGGAGAAGCATTTGGCGTCCTGCCACTTCTCGATTGCCGCGATCTGGTCTTCGCTGACACCGACATGCTTCGCGGCGGGAACATGCTGGGTCCATTCGTAGACCGAATGGCAATCCTTGGCGGTGCGCAGAATTGCGATTTCGCGCAGCTTCGGATCGATTTTGATCTGCGTGAAGAGCGCGTTACTCAGCCTGCTGCGCTGCACGAAGACCCCCTGCGCATTGGCGGTCATCCGCTGCACGTTAAGCACGACCGATCCTGACTTGAGGATCTTGAGAACCTCGGGAGACGCGTCCTTGTCCTCGAGATAGGGTAGCAATGCCATCGATGCGTACCTCTCTATAGAAGCTTCCACTGCACCAGGGTGTGGCCTTCCGGATGGTCCTCAAATGCCGCCTCAACCGCGGCGTCAATCGGAAGATCCGCGCGAGGATCGCCGGCGAGGTTGCCGACCATCCGCACGTTGCCGGCATCAGGCAACTCGACCAGAACGACCATATAGGGACACGCGTCCTTGAGCGCGGGATGGACGGGATGCCATACGCGCTCCCAACTGTAGACGCGTCCGCGACCCGACACCCGATGCCATCCGAGATTCGCCGAGCGGCATTGGTGGCAGATCCATTCGGGGCCGAACTGAAAACCCTGGCAGTCCTTGCACCGCTGAACCACCAGCTCGTGTCGTCGCGCCGCTTCCCAGAATTCGCGGTCGAGGCCGTCATGCGCCGCACGCGGTGCGGGCAGTCCTTCAGGTAGACAGTACTTCGCTTCAGATTGCGCCGGCATAGATATTTTCCTTCAACCGTGGAGAATCAAATCGCTGACCGGCGTCACCATCGGTCCCGATACAACCATTGAGATGTCGGCATCCTTGACCTGGCAGGTCGAGGTGCCGCGCACCTGGCGGACCGCCTCGATCACCAGCTCGAGCCCGTGCATGTAGCATTCGGCGAGGTTGCCGCCGCTGGTGTTGAGTGGCAGTTTGCCGTTGGGAGCGAGGAAGTTGTCGAAGGTGCAAAACTCGTTGACCTGGTCGGTATCACAGAACCCATGCTCGACGAGGCTCATCACCACGCCGCCGGTGAAGTTTTCATAAGCCTGCACCACGTCGACATCTTTCGCCGCGATGCCCGCCATCTCATACAGGCGCGGCGCAAGAGTCTTGAAGTTGGAGGTCGCGTAATCCGGTGCGTTATGCGCGCCGGCGTTTTGCCGATAATCGGAACCCTGCGCGGCTGCCATCAGATGGGCCGGCTTCTGTTTCAGATCGCGCGCTCGCTCCGAGGTCGTCACGAGTACTGCCGCGGCGCCATCGTTCTCGAGGCAACAGTCGTAAAGATGAAACGGCTCGACGATCCAGCGCGATTCGTCATATGCCTCGCGAGTTAGCGGGCGTCCGTACATCACGGCGCGTGGATTTGACTGCGCGTGATGGTATGCGGCAAGGGCGACGGCCGCCAGGGCGTCCTGCTCGATGTGATGCTCGTGCATGAACCGGCGCACCCGCATCGCGAACATTTGCGCCGGCGACATCAGGCCATACGGCATCGTGTAGGCAAAATCGCCCGAGATGTTCTTCATGGGCGCCGCCTGCCCGAAGCGTCCAAATTGCCCCTGGGCGAGCGCGCGGAAGACCACCACATGCTTCGCGTAGCCGGCCGCCACGGCTGCGGCGGCATTGGCAACCGCACCGGAACCGCCGCCGCCACCGCCGCCCCAAAACATGTTGGAGAACGCGAGATGCGGCAGGCCGAGCGCTGTCGCGAGCCGCGATGCATCGTTGCGATCGTTGCTGTAGGAAGCGAAGCCGTCGATATCGGTCACCGCGATTCCGGCGTCATCGGCGGCCTTGATGATCGCGTCGCACGCGAGCCGAAATTCCGGCAGCGGCGCGGTGCCACGTTTGTAATATTTGGTCTCGCCGATGCCGGCGATGGCGACCTTGTCCTTGATGGTATTCATTGCCCAGTCCTCGATCATCCCAAGCTCGATGCTCCAAGCTTGCCGGATGCTGGCGGAGCATTGCGCGATTGGATATTTTCAGCAACCGCAGTTATCGGGAATTTGACGAACGCAAGTCACTCGACCAGAGCCCCAGTTGCCTTGACGAACGCCGCGAAGATAGCCCTACGTTCTAGCCCCGTCGCTTTAGCTATGGTTGCGTGATTTTGGGACGCGCATCCTCGGAGCTAGCGTCGCATTCGAGAAGTATGCTATTTAGCGCTACCAGAGTCGGCCAGGTTTTTTTCTGTGCGCTGGTCCTGAAGGACGCTACGGGAGGGAGAATGGAAAAGAGAAACAGCTCATTGATGGTACTCGCTCTGACGGTTGGGATTTCGCTGGCCGCATCGGTGATGGGCGGGTCGGCGCGGGCGGGTTCGCTACGCCAGGGTTCAACTAGTTCGGGCGCCGAAGTAACCGGCTCCCTGCCGGGCGAGGTGCTCTGGGGCTATTACGAAACCTGGGAGAGCCGCTGGGGCTTTGGCGACAGCATTATCCGTCTCATCAACCCGAACGGGGCTGCGAATGGTAACTTGGCCGGCGCCCAAACCCAGACCGTTTGCGCGATGATCTACGTTTTCGATGAAGATCAGGAAATGGGCGAGTGCTGTGGATGCCCACTGAGTTCGGCGCAGCTCGCGACTTTCTCGGCCTCTAAAAATTTGACCTCGGATTGGGGCCTCTCAGAGGTAGAGGAACCCAATAGCCATTCGGGCGCCTACGGCTCGGTTGCGATCGTGGCTGCGGCTCAGAACGTGCCAGTCTCGTTTGTCCCCGGCCTCAGCAATGGACAGGGCTGCGGCAACGCCAACGCGGCCTGCAATGGCGGATGTGATCCGACCAATACCCCGGGCTACAGCGTGACGACGGCCAGCAACCTGCTCGGCAGCATCACGCATAATCAAGGTTTCGAAGTCTCCACCATTACCGAAGTGGCGCTGTCCGACGACGGTGGCGGCGACCCGACCAACCTGATTTATCTGCAGACCCAATGCGGCGCGATCGTCGGTAACGGCACGGGCGGCGGAATCTGCAACTGTCCGATTGAATAGGAACGATGAGCTTGATGGTCTAGTCGATAAGACCAGGCCGTAGGACCTGAAAAACACGGCGCGAGGACCAAGAGTCTCTCGCGCCGTTTCTTTTTCGCATTATGTCTTCGGGAGTCTAGTCGATCTTCATTACCAGCGATGGCCGCGACCCTTAGCGCGGTTTTCTACTCAATGCTTGCGGTCTCGACACCGAGGTTGCGCACCGGCGTCGAACTGGAGCTGAAGACGATTCCCTTGTAACCCCGATCGGCGACGTCGTTGATCCTCGAGACGTATTTCGGCGAGCCGCCATTGTAAACCAGGTATCGAGTCTTGCCGTGCTCATGGCCCGGGACGTTTGAGTTGTATCCGGTGAACCAGGACTTGGCCTTCCGCATCAGCATCGCCGAGTACATCTCTTTCACATGGGCCGCCCAACGTTGTTCGGCCTCCAGCGTCGGTTCGGCGCGAGTGTAGCCATGCTCTCTCATGTACTGAAGCAACCTGGTGCACCAGCTCACGCCGGTCTCGATACCGCGCGGATAGTTCGTCGAACGCGGAGCCACTCTGCGGTCCCGACGGCATGAAAAAATTCGGGAATCCATGAACCAACATGCCGAGGTAGGTCGATGGACCGTCGCTCCACAGGTCACGCAGCTTGGCGCCGCCAATGCCCTGGATGTCGATGTGATCGAAGGCGCCGGTTATCGCATCGAAGCCGGTCGCATACACGATGATGTCGAAATCATAGGCGCGCTCGGTGGTGCGCAGGCCAGTCTCGGTCACCTCGACGATGGGGGTCTCGGTGATGTCCACGAGATGCACGTTGTCGCGGTTGTAGGCCTCGAAATAGTGCGTCTCCATCGGCACGCGTTGCACCCCGAAGCCATGATCGCGAGGAATGAGCTTCTCGGCGACGGCCTGATTTTTCACCCGGCGGCGAATGCGATTGGCCACGTACTCGGAGAATTCCGCGTTAGCTTTCTCATCCGTGAAGATTTCACGGAAGTTGCGCAGCCAGATCGCGAATCCGGGAGTGTCATAGAGCCGATCCCACAACGCCTGACGCTCTTCGGGTGACACCTCGTAGAAGCCGCGGCGATCCGGCTCATGCTCAAAGCCACCCGGCGTGCGAGAACAGGTTGCGAAGATCTCGTCATAACGCGACCGGATGTCGGCCATCTCGGCCTCCGAAATGGGACCATTGCTCAGCGGCGCGGACCAGTTGGGCCGGCGCTGGAAAACAGTCAGCTCGCCGACTTTGTCCGCGATCTCGCCGATCACCTGGATACCCGTGGCGCCGGTGCCGATAACGGCGACCTTCTTGCCCTCCATCCCGACCGGTTCGTGCGGCCAATAGAAGGTATGGAACGAGCGGCCCTTGAATTTGTCCATCCCCTTGAAGCGCGGCGGAGTGGGAATCGAAAGCAGGCCGACCGCCATGACCACGAAGCAGCAGGTCAGCTCGCGACCGTCCGCGATTTTCAGCCGCCAGAGGTCATTCGCCTCGTCGAAGCGCATCGCCTCGACTTTGCAATTGAACCGCATGTATTTGCGCAGGTCGAACTTGTCCGCGACGTAGTTCAGATAGCGCAGGTTTTCAGGCTGACTGGAGAATCGTTCCTTCCAATGCCACTCATTGAGCAATTGCTTGGAGAACGAGAAGCCATACGTATAGCTTTCCGAATCGAACCGCGCTCCGGGATAGCGGTTCCGGTACCAGGTCCCGCCCAGGTCGCCGGCGGCGTCGAGCACGGTGGCATCCACTCCGAGGTCGGCCAACAGTTTGATCTGATAGATTCCCGCCACCCCGGCGCCGATGACGATAACCTCGTAGTGCGATTTGTCCTTGTCGATCATAACACTGCTCCTGTTCCGTTAATGGCCGAACTGCGTAAGGCTGCCGTTTCCCATTCGCACGCTATCGCCGCGTCAGAAAATAGTCAACATTCATACTATATGACTTTGGGACGAATTTCGTGACCCGCGCGCTGAAGATCAGAAATCAGTCGCATGGTCTTCGTGGGTCTCGGCGGCGCCAGGATCATTCTGGTCGAGCGCCCGTTTGATCTCGGAAAGCATCTTGATCAAATCATCCCGTTGCCGGGTCGAAAGGCCGACCAAGATCTGCTGGTTGAACCGATGTTCGGCACGATGCATCTGCTCGAGCACTCGAGAAGACCGGCGCGTGAGGTAGATTCGCTTCGCTCTCCGATCGACTGGATCGGGCCGTCGCTGGACCCACTCGCCGGCTTCGAGACGGTCAATCAAGCTGCCCAGACTGGCCTTATCGGTATCGAGAATACTCGCTAGCTGCGTCTGCATCATGCCGTCCTGGCGTGCCAGGAACGCGATAACCCACCACTGCGCCCGGGTCAGGCCGAGCGGCTTCATGAGCTGATCGAAGGCGCGCCGACGCATCCGCGAGACATCGTGGATGAGATAACCGAGCCTGAGGTCGCGCTGATAAGCGCTCAGGTCTTTGCTGGTGAGGTCAGTCCGCAACGCCGACACTTCCGGCGTCCGACGTTTGGGCGACTGTGCCGGCACGGGCGAGAGGTTGGGTCGCATTTGATTCGGCAAATCGAATTCCTGTCCGCTGCGGATGACCTTCGTATGATTCCATATAGTCGGCATCAATACTATAGGTGCGCCGCCGAGCAGCGGGCAGGACTTACCGAACGATCGTGACGCGCCCGCGAACTAAAGTTTCGTGCGCGGAAGGACTCCATAGCGCCGGTTCGTAGTCGGATCGATCCGCGCCGCTCTTTCCCGAGGCGTTGCTAACCAGCGACGGTAGGCCCGAACCATCGCAGGACTCAGAGGATCCAGCAGTGGCGGGATGCCTTCTTTCGATTCCGCCTCCATCCATGCAACCCAGGCGCGCTCCGCTGCGGTAATTTCGTTGGCCTTCGGATCGGGCGGCGCTACGACCGAACTTATCCATGAGTAGGTGGCGCGCATTCGAGGCCGCAGACTCGGTCCGACATGATCCGCACCGCAGGCGACGTGGTACTCATGCGCGATATCGAGATCCCATAGCACCCGATGGAGAAACTCCGCGCCGTCGTGAAGATTGAACACATCCTTGTCGCCGGCTTCGATATAGATTGCGAGGCCGCTGGCGCGGATCGCGTCGGCATTAGCTATCGCAAGATTCGCGGGATTATTGGCCTGGAAGACCGCCGCGTCGCGTTTCCTGCCGACCAGCTGGTCGGCACTGGCATCGCCGCCCGAGTCGAGCACCAGGGGATAGAAGAAATGATTGCGCTCGCTGACATCAGCAACCCGCAGCGCGGGATCGACGGCAGGCTCGAGCGCTGCCACCGCTGCGAATTGGTCCGGATGCCGGAATGCGATCCTCAGGCTGCCGTGACCGCCCATCGAGGTGCCCGAAATGATGGTCGAATTGCGATCGCCGCGAACCTTATAGGCGCGGCGCAAATGCGCGATGAAATCCTGCGCGATAAATCTTTCCCAGCGGACGTTGCTGTCCGCGTGGTCCATATAAAAGCCGAGCGGACTGATGCCGGCCGAAGCAAGCACCATCGGAGGCATCGCGCCGCTCGCCCACAACTCGTCATAAATCGGCTTTGAATCGACGAGATTCTGATGGCTTCCGCCGCCGCCATGCAAAACCAGGCACAGAGGCACGGGACCGATTTTGCCGTAGCCTGGCGGTAAAATGGCGGCATAGGGCACTCCCTCCGGCGCAAAATCGACCGGCAGTTTTGACTTCTCGATGCGCGACTCATCCATGTTTCGACGATGCTCAGGATTAACGCGCGTCGTCAAGGCTGACGGCCTGGTTGCGACGAATCACCGATTCTTACAGGAGCGAAGGTCTGGCCGCCGTCACAAGCAACGGTCACCATTTCTCGACCCATGGTCGTAGTACGACCTCGAACGCCCACGTCGAGCGATGCTGGCGATGTAGCTGCAGATAAGTTTCCGCGATGCGGTCCGGGTCGGCCATGTTGTCATCGACGCTCGTTCCTGCCAGTCGATGCGCGCGGGTGCCGTCTTCCTGCGTCCAGCCAATCGCGGCGTCGATCGGCACATTGGTTACGTGGATACTTTGTGGCATCAGTTCTCTCGCCATGCTCTGCGCAAGTCCAGCCTTCGCCTGGCACGCCATCGCAAAGGCACCGCTCAACGGGAAGCCTTTGAGGGCTGCGCTGGCGTTGGTGAAGATGATCGTTCCCCTCGCGCCGTTGGCGTTGGGTTTGTTCTCGCGCATGAGTCGAGCCGCGTGCTGACCCACCAAAAACGCGCTGTACGCGGAGTTCCTAATTGTCGCGAGCGCCATGGCCGGGTCAGCGTCGATAATGCTTTTGCGAAAGATGCCTTCAACCCGGCCGTCAATGTTGTGCACGACAATAGTAGGTCTCCCAAGGTCTCGAACAACATTCCGGAAGAGCAAATCCACTGCCGCCGCTTCGCCGGCATCGCATGCGTATCTGCGCACGCCGTGGGTTTTCTCCAGATTCAGCAGGACCGCTTTATCCGCATTCCTCGCTGCGATGGCGACACGGATGCCGTTTTTCGCGAACAGTCTGGCGCAGCTTGAAGTGATGCCCGGGCCGCCTCCAACGATGAGTGCAACGTCTTCTTCCGAAGGCTGAGCGTCGCGTTGATCGGATTGAGTCATGTTCCGTGCTCCTATGCGTCCTCCAAGGAGATAAGTCAGCGGCAGGTTCGGCCGGAGTTATCTTCAGTGATTCCACCACGGCCGATCCGAGAATGCCCGCAGGTCGAGCTCGAAGGTCCAGGTGGATCGGTGTTGGCGGGCGAGGTGCAGGTAGGTCTCCGCGATCTGCACGGGAAGCATGAGTCCATCATGTTGGTTGCCTCGGGTTTCTCTAAGCTGTTGGAATTTTTCCGGTCCGAGCATTTTCCCCAGGGTGTCGGGCGCATCCACGGCGCCATCGATCACGATATGAACGACGTGAATTCCTTTCGATGCGAACTCCGCGTTGAGTGTCTGACAAAGCATTCGTCGCCCTCCCATCGCCGCCGCATGGGAATGTTGCCCGCCGTTCCCACGCATCGCCGCGGTTGCTGAGGTCACGAGGATTGTTCCCTTGCCGCGCGCTTCCATGAGCGGGCAAACGGCCGACGCGAGGCGAAACAGACCCAACGTCCCCAGGCGCCAGCCCGTTTCGAAAGCCTTGGGCGAGGTGTCTTTCAATGCCGCATCGCCAATTTGGGCGCCCAGGTTGTAAACCACGACTTCGATGGGACCAATGTCGGCCTCGATGGTGGCAACCCGCTCTTCGATGGAGTTTACCTCGATCGCATTGAGGAGAAATCCGGTCGCGGAACCGCCGTCGTTTTTGATCGCCTCCACCATTCTATTCAATCCGTCCAAGTCGCTGCGCCGGCACAGACAAGCGTGATAGCCCTCTTGCGCGAAGCGCCGGGCGACATTTCCACCGATACCCGCACCGGCACCTATCACCAAACAAACAGGTTTCATGTCGATCCCTCCTACGAGATACTAGCGACCCTGGAAGATGACCTTGGTGCGAAACTGGCGCGGTCCATGTTCGATCAGGCCAGTGACGCCTGCGCGCATGTCGGCAGTCTCAAATAGCGCAGGGGCGATCTCGCCGACCACAGTATCGGCGGCGCGGATGCCTCTCTCCAAATATGCTCGGATGATCTTCTTGCCGGCTGCGTATGCGAGAGTGGCACCATTTGCGAGTCGCTCAACAAAGGCTCGCGTCTCCCGCTCAAGATTTTCGTCGGGAACAACTCTATTCACGATGTTCCATCGCTCGAAGGTCGCGGCGTCGTATTGATCGGCGGTGTAGATAATTTCGCGGGCGCGACTCGGCCCGGCGCGCTCAGCGAGACGTTGAACGCCCCCCAACAGCGTGGTCGTTCCAATCGACGCCTCGACCTGCCCGAAGCGGGCCGACGAGCCCGCCCAGATGAGATCGCATGCCAAGGCGAGTTCCAATCCCGCCGCCATGCAAGCCCCCTGAACAGCGGCGACGGTCGGAAACGGCAATTCTTCAAGGTCGGCGATCGTTCGCAGATGGCTGGTGAAGTGCTCGCGCGCTTGCGCGGCGGTCTTATTCTTGAAAATCGTGACATCAGCGCCGCCGGAGAAGTTTTTACCATCGGCACGCACGAGCAGCGCTCTGAGCGGATGCTGCCGGGCCTCGTCGACAGCCGTTCGAAGGTCTTCGATTAGTTCCTGGTCGAACAGGTTTAGCGGCGGATTTGCCAAAGTGATGAGGCCGAAAGCACCCGATGTTTCGAAACGCACCTTACCCATCATTAATCTCCGGTGATTGCATTCGCGGATCATCGCTTCTATTTTGGAACCTACTGTTGACCAACTTCTATTTTGGAACTTGGTAGCTGTCAAGTGGAGGAAAACAAGGGCATCATGATGATTCGGAAATTCAAGTTTGAAGCGGAGATCTACCAGTCGCTCAATCGCTATCCCTTCGCGGTACGCGGCAAAACGCGGCAGGCGAGGTGCGTGGTCACCCGGCCACGGAATATTGCTTCGACGGCTAATCCGTTACGCTGTACGATGAGCCCCGCATTCCGCAGATCGTTCGATCTCCACCGGGCGAAAGGAAACCATCATGAGCGATAAAGAAAATTTCGAACCACTCCCGCAAGCTATGCCGAAGTGGATCAGGGACCACGTGGAGCTGTACCTGTCTGAGCCCGAGAAGGCGCACCTGTGGGAC
This sequence comes from uncultured delta proteobacterium, assembly GCA_963761255.1. GTDB lineage: Bacteria > Desulfobacterota > Binatia > Binatales > Binataceae > DATGKG01. The sequence goes on along the minus strand of CAVXGH010000001.1, from coordinate 154,044 downwards.
TCGACCATTGGCGGCGGACCCGGGCCGCTGCCGACGCTTCTCCTGATCGCGCGTGGAGCGAAGAGCGGTAAGCTCCGGCCGCTGCCGCTCCTGTATCAGGAGATGGATGGGAAGTACGTCGTCATCGGCTCGAAGGGCGGCGCGCCGACGCATCCGGGCTGGTACCTGAATCTGAAGGCGCATCCGGAATGCGAGATCCGGGTGGCTTCGAAGCGCATGCGTGCCCGCGCACGCACGGCAAGCGGCGACGAACGAACGCAGGCCTGGCGGAAGATGGCGGCGATGTATCCGCCGTACGACGACTACCAGAAGCGAGCGGGTTCACGGCAGATCCCAGTGGTGGTTCTCGAGCCGATTGGCTCGGCATGAGAGCGCGAAGTCTTTCATCACTTCCAATTAGGAACCTAGTGTCGCAACGCCGGGTGTGCAAAACTGCTGCGTAGATGCGCTGGCAACAAATCGACACGATGATCTGTTCAGTCGCCCGAACCCTGTCGGTGGTCGGCGATCGCTGGACGATGCTGATCGTGCGCGACGTGTTCCTGGGCATCCGCAGGTTTGAGACGATTCAGCAGGACTTGGGACTCACGCCGCATCGCCTGTCGGACCGGCTGCGCAAACTGGTGCGCGATGGAATCCTCCGCCGCGTCGCTTACCAAAAGCATCCGCCTCGATTCGAGTATCGGCTTACCGAAAAGGGCCTCGATCTCTATCCTGTCATCGTCACAATGACCGAATGGGGTGATCGCTGGATGGCTGGACGCGCCGGCGTCCCGGTGGAATTGGTCCACCGGCCTTGCGGCCATACGATCAAACCGAAACTCGTTTGTCCTGGATGCGAATTGAAGATCGACGCCCGCGACATGAGCGCGCGGCCGGGACCTGCCCTTAAGGGTCGCTCGATGCCCGGCCATGAGAATACATCGCAGCGCCGGAAAGTCGCTTGCACGACCGCAACGACGGCCTCATAGCTCCCGCTCGAGGTTGGACGGGCAAGCTCTCGAGGGGCTAATCCTCGAACGCTTTGGTAACCCCATAAGCGTCCATCTGCGCCTGAAACTTCGCCACTTCATGAGCCAGTATGAGAAGATCGTGCTTGCGCCCTTCGCGGTCTTTTACTTGATCCCGCAGCAGTGCTTCTGGTCGAAACCCCATGCCCTCGAAGACCGCGATGGCGCCTTTCTGATCGACCGTCATTTGCGCCACGATCTTTTCGATTCCCAGTCCAAGCGCGATCGCGAAAGCCTCCTGGGTCAATACCCGGCCCAATCCCTTGCCTCGCATCGACGCCGAGACGAGTACGCGAAGCTCGGCCACATGCGGCGACCACGACAATTCACCGCGATCGACCGTCGCGTAGCCTTGGACTTGGCCGCCCGACTCGGCCAGAACGCTGGTGATGCGACCGCGCGCGATGCCGTTGAGCCAAATCTCGATCGCCTCCGGCTGGGTAATGTCACGGCGCAGGAATAAGAGGTCGTGGACAGGAAGGGCGCGTGCGAAAGCGAGCGCGACTGAACTGTCCGATCCACTCATCAGGCGCAGAGTCACCCGGCTGCCTTTAAGGTCAACGTCGCGTGGATAGTTGCGAGCCGCGTCAGATTTCATATCGATCGCTCCGATAGCCAGCGGTCGAGCTCGGGCCACAGCCGCCGGACGGCGTTGGGACCCGCAACCAGGCTCACATGGCCCCCTTTGAGTACGATGTCGCGTTTGTCAGTGCTGCCGATCAAAGCGATGAGTTCCTTTGCCGATTCATAAGGCACAATGTGGTCGTGCTCCGCCATCACGGCAAGGAACGAAACCACAACTTGCTTGAGGTCCACTCGCCTTCCGCCAAGTACCAACTCGTTCTTGATCAGTTTGTTGTCCCACATCAGTTCCTTCGTGGTTTGGCGGAAGCATTCGCCCGGAAACGGGATCTGGTCCGCCGCCCAGCGATCGAACATGCGATACGATTTCACGAAGTCGTCGTTCCACATGTTGTCCCACAGACGAATCTGCGAAGCGACGCGAGTGACCGGCCTCAGCATATCGAATGATGCGAAAATCAACTCGGGTGGCACGTTGCCCAGCGTATCGACGATGCGATCGAGGTCGAAATAGCGCTTGTCGGTCCACTGGCGCATCAGCTTCATGCCCTCGTAGTTGACCGGTGTGGTGAGGCAGACGAGATTCTTGAGCGGACCGTTCGGATGTAGCGCCGCGTATATCAACGCGAGCATTCCGCCCATGCAGTATCCGATAATCGACAGGTTGGGCTCGCCGCTTTCGGCACTGATCCGCGAGATGCAATCGGGTATAAAATCGAGAATGTAGTCGTCCAGTTTTAGGCGGCTATCTTCGGGACGCGGGACACCCCAGTCAATCAGGTACACGTCGTAACCTTGCGTGAGCAGAAACTCGATAAAACTTTGCCCGGGAGCGAGGTCGAGGATGTAAGACTTGCTCACCAGCGACATAACTAAAAGGACCGGTATCCGGTAGACCTCTTTGGCGAGCGGACGATAGTGGTTCAGCGAAAGCGTGCCCCGCTGATAAATGGTGTCCTTGGGAGTCAGACCGAGTGCGGGCTCATCCGACAAGAAGTAGTTGAGTCCCTTGATACTGCGCTGAATAGTGCGCTGAACTTCCGCGCGAACTCGTTCTGCGATCGAGGCGTCGCCGGTTCCTGCACTCGAGCTCACGACGCTTCTCCCCTTCCGGTCGAAGGCCTTTTGGTTCGCGGTGGGCGTGACACTGTCGTTCTTGGTTCGCCGTCGCCAGCGTCCGAGCCGGCAATTTTTGCAAGGCTGCTCTCGATCGAGAGCAGCCGGGATTCGATCAGTGACAGCCGCTGACCGAGGTCCACCACATCGCTGCGGGTCGGGAGACTGAGTGCGGTGAAATAGCGCTCCATCCCTTCAGTCATGCTCTTTTGCATCGAGACGAAGACTTTGGTCAATCCGCCGATCACGCGCCCGTAGCCGTCGGTTGACATGACATCGTTGAAGAGGGCGTTGAGCCGGCGTTTCCGACTGTGACATCCACTCGCGCCAGGACGCTACCGGATCGGGCGGGGAATTTCGCTGGTCGGCCATCGCGTTGTCTCTCCTGGGCGTTAAGTGCTCTGTCCTCGAAGGGCGGAACTACCGAGACTCAGTGTTCGCACGATACACCCCCTGCGCGGCGGGTCGTCAAGCGGAGTGCGGTGACAGTACCTTTCAAAACCGCAGCACGTCGCTATCGCTCCACGGCAGAGCTTCTTCGCGAAGATCAACGTGAACTCTTTTCCAGCTCAACCGTAGATCAGTCACCGAACCGTCCACCATGAGCGCAAAGATACCCTGATCAAGCTCCGCTCGCGGACGACTCAGTAGCTGCATGAAAGCCTTTGCCGCCTCGTGCGTCTCGAGCATCCGCGGCTGCCAACGCCCGAACACCTCGGGGTTGTCGAGATACTCTTCGGTCATTCCGGTGCGAATAAACGGTGGCAATACGCAAGCGGCACCGACGAACTTTGCATTGCGGCCGAGATTGATGGTCAGTACCTTCGGCAGTTTAAGAACGCCCCAGTTGCTGATCGCATAGCCCGGTACCGTGGGTCCCGGATCGATCGCCATCCGCGACGAAACATAGACGATCTGTAAAAACTCCTGGTGGTAGACAGCTTCGCCCGCCCATAAATGGGTCATCGCGAGGAACCCGTCGATCTTCGTATCCAGCACGACACGCGACTGCTCGAGGTTATCGATAAATTGTTGGCGAACTCGCGCGCGGCGCATCGCGAGTTGCTCGTCTGGAATTTCCCGCAGCGCGCGGCCAAAGGCATATCCCTTCTCGGTCAGGCCGGAATTGCAGATGACGAGGTTGGGCGGCAGACCTCCCATCTGTTCGATGACATAGCTGCGCATCGCCCAGAGATCGCCCATGTTGGTGACGTCTGCCTGCACCGGAAATGCGTTGACACCTTCATCGCGAAGCGCCTTCACCAGATCGAAGGCATCGACGTAACTGCTGTGAAAATGAACCCCGACCGCGGCGGCACCGTTGAGCCCAGCGGACAAGGCGAAAGCCTGTCCAAGCCCGAGATCCTTTCCGGCGCCGGTTATCAAAACCCGCTTGCCCGTGACGCCCGTTCGAAGCTCCTGGTCGAAGCGAAAACTGTCAGCTCGAATCGTGAAAGCCATGGTCTTGAACCTCTACGGTCGCGAAATGTCCGAGGGACCAATCTGTCAGTCAGGCCGCGCGTTAGCTGCCGTCAGAGGCGATGAGAGCGCCCAACTCTACTTCCCGTTGCCCTTGCTCGAAGGCTGCCATAACTTCTGCAAACTTTTGAAGCTATCCTCAAAGGTCTTGCGCAACTCCTTGGTCTGTTTAACCGCCTCCTCGCCGAGTCCGCTCTCGCGAATCGATTTCATGAAGGACTCGTTCGCAGTGCGCCACTGCTCCATCCACGCTTCGATCGGATTTTCTGTAGCTTTCCGGTCATGCGTGGCTTCCTTTTCCGAGGATGGCTGCGAGGGGGCCACGGTCTGGCGGATTCGCCGCTCCCACATGGCGAAGCCCTCATCGATTGCTGCCACGTAGCCATCCTTGGCTGCGCGGGCAACGCTGATCCACTGTTCCATCCGCCGCTCCGCGTCGGGGATGCGGCGTTTGGCGAGATCGCCAATCGCGCCGCCGATCTTCGAGAGGCCATCGATATATGCCTGCGTCATATCGCGCAGCACTTTTCCTATTCCAGATGAGTCAGCCATGGATCGGCTCCTTTTCAGTCGCGGCCACAGAAAGGCTATTGGGTTTGATAAGTAGCGATACCTGTGAATAACAAATACCGCCTGAATCTCAAACTGAGCGAGAACCCCGGCGCTGCTGGAGCGCTTCTGGAACGCGTTCATGGAGACCGTTGAGCCGATCACCGTAAGTACGCGATAAATAAGGCTGGAGGAGGAACGCGGCCGGTGCCGCGACCGGTCTTCAAAACCGGCTTGGCGGGCATTACGCTCGCCGGAGAGTTCGACTCCCTCCCCCCTCCGCCATCTCGGCCATACAGTCCCGCGATGGCATAGAATCGTGCCTGCGCGAATTGTAAAATTTTCCGCTCACACGTCGGCGATTGGCTTCCTTATTGACTGAGCGTGGAGTCGCGCGTGATTCCGATTCGTTACAACTTGCGCAGTTTGATGGTGCGTCGAGCCACCAGCATCATGACCGCGGTGGTGGTCGCGCTGGTGGTGATGATCCTCTTCATCCTGTCGGGATTCGTCGCAGGATTGCGCTCGACGGTCCTGCATAGCGCGGTGAGTGATAACTGGATTGTCCTCAGCCGTGGAACCACCAATGAGGGCGGCAGCTACATCACTCGCGACCAATACGAGATTCTCAAGAGCCGAGCGCAAATCGCCACTACCAGTGACGGGCAGGCGCTGGTTTCCCCGGAGGTGGTGACCGGCTTCAATCCGGCGGCGAATCAGCCAGGCGCCACCGGCTTTGGCACCCTGCTGCGAGGCGTTTATCCGATCGCGCGCCAAGTTCACCGCAAGATGAAGCTCGAGAGTGGACGCTGGATGGAGCATGGCGCGGCCGAGATGATCGTCGGGCGCAAGCTTGCCGCCCGCTATCCGTTCCTGAGCGTTGGCAGCGATTTCAAATTCGGGCGCCGGACTTTCAAGATCGTCGGGATCTTTTCCGATGATGACAGCGCGCGCGAATCTGAAGTCCTCACCGACCTCGATGTGCTCACGCAGGACATCCATATGGCGAGCGGCTTCGCGGTGCTGCACGTGGTCTTGCGCCCCGGCATGGAGGACGACTTCCTCAAATCGCTGACCACCGATGCGCGGGTGAAGGTCGACGCGATGCCCGAGGCCGAGTTCTACGCGAAGCAGACCGGCTTCGTCGAGCAGTTGCGCGCGCTCGGGCTCGCGGTGGCGTTGGTCCTCGCGATCGGATCGATCTTCGGCGCGATGAACACCATGTACTCGGCGGTGGCGCGCCGCACCGGCGAAATCGGCGTGCTGCGCGTGCTCGGCTTCAGCCGCTTCAACGTGCTCAGCAGCTTCGTCATGGAGAGCGTGCTGCTCGGGCTTGTGGGCGCGGTGCTCGGCGAAGTCCTCGGCGTTATCGCGACTTACGCCACCGGGCTCCATAGCCAGCTCATGAACGTCGGCGAATTCATCTTTCGATTCCAGCTGACCGGCGGCGCTTTCATGTCGGGGCTCATAGCGGGCGCGCTGATCGGCGGGCTGGGCGGACTTTTGCCGGCATGGCGCGCCTCGCGCACCCGGGTCATCGATTCGCTGCGCGCGGTCTGAGGTGAAGCATGTTCAACGCGATAAAACTGATCGAGCGCAACATGCGCCGCAACTTGAGGCGCACGCTCCTGACGATGCTAACCATCGCGCTGGCCACGTTCATTTATACGGTGCTGGTTTCGGTGCCGGCCTCGATGGATCGCGTGATCAAGGATGCCTCGGGGACGTTGCGACTGTTTGTGGTCAACAAGACCGCGCCGTGGGAAGATCTCCCCGCGCGCTACTGCGATCAAATCGACAAGATGCCGGGCGCCGCGGCCTGCGTCGGCATCACCGGATGGTTCGCAACCTGGCGTGACATCAGCGACCCCATCCTCGCATTCGGGGCTGGGCCGGAAATCGCCGACGTGTTTCCCGACTATCAGCTATCGCGTGAAAACCAGGTTCGCACCGCGCGGGAACGGCGCGCGGCCACCGTCGGTACGGTGCTGATGAAGAAGAATGGATGGAAGCTCGGCGATCACATTACGCTGCGCGGCACCGACGCCGGCCACATGCAGATGGACTTCGTCATCACCGGCACAATCGAGAACAAGCGCTACCCCAACACCTTCCTGTTCCGGCGCGACTACCTGATGGAGTCGCGCAAGGCCGCTGGTCTGCCTGACGAGGACATCGCATGGAACATCATCGTGCGCGCGGGCAGCGCCGCCGATTTGCAGCCGCTCGCGAAGAACATCGACGAGCATTTCACCAACTCCGACTACGAGACCCGCACGCTAACTGAGAGTGATGCGGTGGCGTCCGGACTCTCCGCCCTCGGCAACATCCGCGCGATTGTGTTTGCGCTGTGTGCGGTGGTCGTGCTGACGGTGCTGCTGATCGCCGCCAACTCCACCGCGATGATGGTGCGCGAGCGCCTCAGCGAAGTCGCGGTGATGCGCTCCCTCGGCTTCAGCCGCGGCGCGATCTCGGTCTTGCTCTTCGGCGAATGCGGTCTCATCGGCGCGGCCGGCGGCCTCGTCGGCGCGAGCCTCGCGCTCTGGAAGTTTCACGATGGAGTCACGCTCGGCGCGGCGCTCGGCGGCAACGGCGCGCTATGGGTGACGCCGGATCTGGCCGTCAGCGCGGTGCTCGTGGCGGTCGCGGTGAGCCTCGTGAGCGGGTTGGTACCGATCATCGAGGCGCTGCGGATCTCTCCTGCGATGGCCTTCCGTAAGGTCACCTGATCCCGATTCTCGTGGCGAAGATTTAGCGAAAAGTCCTACGGAGACTGCGTTATTTGGCTTCGTTTGGTATTTTTCATCATCCGCGAGTGGGTTTGTTTTTGCACTTTTCGCCTATTCATACCGGCGACTCCACTTCGAGCCGCGGATTGCGCGGGGCAGGTAGGTTGTCCAACAAATCGGCAATGAGATCAGATTTGATTTTCGCGTAACCTCCGTCATCCCAGAGATTGCGCCATTGCAGCGGGTCCTCATCGAGTTTGTACAGCTCGCCTTCCGTTCCGTCGTAGCGGATATCCGGCAAATGCGCGGCGCTCGAAGTCACGCGCAGCAACCCGCTCATGTCGAAGCCGAAATCGCGAGTAGTTTTTTCATACATCGTGCAGACCCACCCGTCGCGGTAGATGGTCCGCAGATGCATCCCGATTTGCCTAGACTGGCTGTCCCATTCGGTGATGACGCGCTCGCGCCCGGAGCCTGCGGCCTTCGGTAAAGCCTTTCCCTGCACCCACCCGGGAACCGGCACGCCGGCAATTTCGCAAAACGTCGGCGCCAGGTCGAGATGCCCGACCGGCTCGGCGATCACGGCCGCCTGCGTTTTGGTCGACGGCGCGGGACGCCAAATCAGCGGCACGCGCATCAGCGCATCGACATGATAGGGGCCCTTGTAGATGAGGCCGAAGTCGCCCTGCAACTCGCCGTGGTCGGTGGTGAAGATTACATCAGTGTCGGCGTCCCATCCGCGCTCGGCGATGCGCCGCAGCACGCGGCCGCACGCCTCATCGATGAGCTCGTTCTCGACATGGATCATCGCGCTGATTTCGCGCACCTGGTCATGCGTCAACTGACACGGCACGAATGCCGCCGGGCCACCTTCATTGTTGCGAAAGCGCCCCTCGTACCAGTCGAGCCAATGACGCGGCTTCTGCGCGAGGATTTTTTCGATCTTCTCACGCGAGCCCGGATGACCCGGCGGTAGCTCCAGATCGCGCCACTTGATACGCCGGGTCTCCGCCGCCGGCGGATCCCATGGATGATGCGGATCGGGGAAGCTCATCCACACGAACCAGTCTTCGTCATCGGCTAGCGAGTCGAGAAACGCGATGGTGCGCGCCGCCACCCAGTCGGTGTGATAGTGCTCGCGCGGCACCGGGTTGTATTTCAGCTCGGGCGCGCCGGTCTCGCCGCCGCCGCTCGCATCAAGCATCGCAACGAAGCCGCCGACCTCGCTCGGAAAATTCTCCCGAAACCAGCGCGGATAATGCCAATCGCCCATCAGCCCGTGCATCGAAAGTTCCATCCGCTCGAATCCGCGATAGGGTCCGGTCGAGCCTTCACGCGCCATGCGATTTTCGAAGTAGTTGTGGCCCATGTCGAACATCGGCTCGAAGTGCGCCTTGCCCAACAGCGCGGTGCGGTATCCCGCCTGGTCATGGAGATACGCGGCGATGCTGGGGGCGTCCACCGGGAGTGGAATGCCGTTGGCGACCACACCATGAGTGCGCACCAGCTGCCCCGTCATCATGGTGGAACGCGCTGGAGTGCACACTACATTTTGGTTGTGCGCGCGTTTGAAATTTATTCCACTTGCGGCGAGCGCATCGACGACCGGCGTGCGCGCAATTTTTCCGCCGTTGCATCCGAGCGCGTCATAGCGCTGTTGATCGGTAGTGATGAAGAGGATCTTGCGTCCCATGATTATCTCGATAGCGAAGGATTAGCGAAGGAGCCTGCAATCATTGAACTAAGTGGGTTTGTTTTTGCATTTTTTTGATCTCGCGCGCCCCACAATTTCGTCATCATTAAGTCTGCCGATCATGCGACAGATTTGCGATCATACCCCATTATGAAGTTCCAGACACTTATGGCCGCACTCGCGCTGGGCCTGATGTTCACCTTTTTTTCGTACGCCGACGCTGCCGATCAGAATGTCGTTCGCACCGGGCAAGCGGCCTTCGGCGACTGGACCACCGATGCGCCCGGGGTTCGGCGAAAAATTACCGTCGCGGATCTTCCGCCGCCATTCGCCACCCAGTCGGCCGGCAATTTCCCGCATGTGGTTCCGCAGCCTGCCGATGCGAAACTCAAGGTTCCGCCGGGCTTCAAGGTCGAGCGGTTCGCCAGCGGTCTTGTCGAACCACGGCTGCTGCGCGTCGCGCCCAACGGCGACCTCTTCGTTGCGGAGAGCTCATCGAATCAAATCCGCGTGATGCGCGGGGCCGACGGCGCCAGTCAGCCGGCGCGCAACGAGATTTTCGCATCCGGGTTGGACCAGCCGTTCGGCATCGCATTCTGGCCGCCCGGTCCGAATCCGCAGTTTGTCTACATCGGCAATACCGGCTCGGTCGTGCGATTCCCGTACCAGAACGGCGATTTGCGCGCGCGAGGTCCCGCCGAAACTATCGTTCCAAGCATCCCCTCCGGCGGGCGCCTGACCGGCGGTGGCCATTGGACCCGCGACGTGGTTTTTTCCCCCGATGGCTCCAAGATGTTCGTCTCGGTCGGGTCGCATTCCAATGACGCTGACGGCTTGTCGCGCTACCTGAAGTCGGAAGAACATCGCGCGGACGTGCTCGAGTTTAATCCCGACGGAAGCGGGTTTCGCATCTTTGCCAGCGGTCTGCGCAATTGCGTCGGAATGGCGATAAATCCTACCACCAGCGATCTATGGTGCTCGACCAACGAGCGCGATGGGTTGGGCGACAATCTGCCCCCCGACTACATCACCCACGTGCAGGACGGCGGCTTCTATGGATGGCCGTGGTACTACCTCGGCGATCACGAAGACCCGCGTCACAAGGGTGAGCGGCCCGACCTCGCGGGCAAGGTGATCGTTCCCGACGTGCTGGTCCAGGCGCATTCGGCGTCGTTGGAAATGACCTTTTACGATGGCAAACAATTCCCCGAGGAATATCGTGGCGACGCTTTCGCCGCCGAGCACGGCTCCTGGAACCGCGCGCGCCGCACCGGCTACAAAGTCATCCGCGTGATCATGCGCGACGGCAAGGCGACCGGCGAGTACGAGGATTTCATGACCGGCTTCGTCACCAAAGACGGCGACGTGTGGGGCCGGCCCGTCGGCATCGCGGTCGCGCACGATGGATCGCTGCTGGTCTCGGAGGATGGCAACGGAACCATCTGGCGCATCTCATACACTGGCGCGAAGTGAACGAGGTCGTTATTCGAAGGACAAATCGACGCGCGTGGTTTTGCCTTTGTCGGCGATTCCCTCGGGAGTGACTTTCGAGGCGACCAGGAACAGCCTGCCAGGCGGGACTTTCTCGCTCATGAACTTGCGCACCGCGGCTGCGCGCGCATCGGCGAGGCGCAGCAAATCCTTGTCGGTCACCTCGATGTGCGCGAGGAGAAGTTTCTTCATTTCATCCGGCGGCAGCGATTTGTCGAGCCCCATGAAATCTTTGGGCTTGTCGAACTTCGCCGCCTTGTAAACGCGCGCCAGGTATTTGTTGTAATCGGACGGCGTCAGTACGACGGTGTCGAGGTCGACGTTGCCGCCATCGCGAGAAACTTTTTGCAGCTTGATGCGATCCAGCAGCATCGCCTCGCGCAGGCCCTCGCGATCGAAGGCGGGATCGACGCGCCCTTCGATGCTAAGGTTTAACGAAGGCCGCGCCTGCAGCGCGATCGCCAGCGTTTCGAGCGATTTTTTCGCCTCGGGCGTCAGCGTCGCGGTGCCGGGCGCGAACTCGACATGGGAAAGTTGCTCGCCGCCGTGAAAATTCGGAATCGCGGAAGCGAGCAGGTTGAAGGGCGCGGTCGCCGCCTTGATGATGATGGTCTTGAGCGCGCCGATGACCACATCGAAGACGCTGAACTTCGGATCATTCAGCGAGCCCGAGACCGGAATGTTCAAATCGATCCTGCCGTTGGAATCTTTCAGCAACGCAATCGCCAGGCGCAGCGGAATCTTGCTGGTCTTGGCCCCCGGCAGCGGCTCCCCGAAGGTCAACTGGTCGAGCAGGATGTGGTTCTCGGCGGTCAGTTGCTCATCCTTCAAAATGTAGTGAACATTTACCGTCAGGGTGCCCTTGACGATCGGATAGCCGGCATAGGTGTTCGAGTACGGCGTCAGTCCGGTGAGCTCGACGCCGTCCGCCTTCGCGGTGATATCGAGCGAAGCCTTGGGCGCCAGCGGGTTGAGCGATCCGCTGATGTCGAGCGGCGAGCTGCCGTTGACCTTGCCCTGGACCATCACCGCGGCGGGCTCGGTGGTTTCGCTGCCGAATCTCCCGATGTCACCGGTGATGTCAGTCAGGTCAGCGGAATAATTCGGCTGAATGAAATTATCCGAATAGTTGACGTGACCGCTCGCGAACGTGATCTTGCCAATCTCGATGTTGGCGGGCGGACCTGACGCGCTCGGCGCCGGCGCGGTGGTCGTCGCTCCGCTGGTTTCAGGCGCGGGCGCGACCGGCGTGGGCGCCGCACCCGGAGGTTGCTCACTGCGGGTCAGTGAGGTGGGCGGCGCTTTCTCGCTCGCGAGGACATCCTTCAGGTTCATGCTGCCGTTCTGGCGCAGGATGATGCGCGCGTAGAAATCGTCGAGTGCGATCGCGCCGATGTGGGCATATGGCGCGCCTTCACCGGATTTCACGTTGATGCGCGTGACCTTCAGGATTTTCCATTGTACGAACTGATCGCCGGTCAGCTTGTCGAGCACGATCACATCGCCGAGCGCGACATCGCCCTTGTAGCTGACGCGGAAATCCTTGTGCGAATTATCGAGACCAGCCGCGCCCTTCATCGTGAGCGCGGCGCTCTTGATCGTGGCGTTCAGCTTGCTGGCGACATAGGGATCCAAGGGCGCGAGGTTCAGCCGATCGGTGGTGATGCGAAGGTCGGCTTTGAGCGGAATCGGCGCGGCGGTGCCGGCGACGTTGAAAGTGCCGCGCTTGTTGAGGGTGCCGCTGACATCGAGTGTGATCGGCTTCGCGAGGTCGTCGGAAACATTCTTCAGATGGATGTTGAGCGGCGTCACATCAACCTTGGCGTGCCGCGGCGTGCTGTCATCCTCGACGCGCGCCGAGGTGTTCTCGAGCGCAATCGAGTTGACCTTATATTTCCACGACGGACCCGGCGGAGGTTCGTTCGCGGGCGCAGGCTCGCGCTTCGCTCCCCTCACGTGATGCGATTTTTTCCGCGGCGGCGGCGCGGCGGCCGGCTCGGGAGAAGTCTTGACCAGCGATGCGAGGCTCAACTCGCCGCGGCGTCCGCGCCGGACGAACAGATTCATCGCATCGGTGCGGACCTCGCTGACGACCGCCTGATGCGACGCAAGGTCAACCTGATCGATCGCGATCGCCAGCGTCTTCCATTGGATCGGAGTCTCATGCTTCGGGTCATCCACCTTAAGATTGTCGATCGAAATGTTCGCTGGCTCGACATGCAGATTGAACGGGCCGCCACCGAAGTGCGCGAGCAGCTTCGCGTGCAGATTGAGTTTCCCGCTCGCGATATTTCCGGTGAAGGTCGGATGCGCGAATCCCTGCAACCCGGGCAAGTCGATCTGGTCGATAGTGAGCTCGGTGTTCGCTTGCGACTGCGACAGAGCGAGCGCACCCTTCGCGTCGATAGTTCCGCCGCTTCCGAGTTTGGTGCCGAATTGGAACGGCGCCGGAGCCTGGCCGGTGGTATGAAAATTCTGCATCGCGAGGTGGATATCGTCGAGCGAGAGATTATTCGGCGTCGGGTTGCGATTGTCGGTAACCTTGACGCCACTGTTGGTCATCTCGAACGACGCGAGCGACACATCCATCGGACTCTTTTGCGCGGGAGGCTCCGCGCTTTGCGTTAGCGGCGCAGCCGGCGGTGATACAGTCGGCACCGCGGTGGGGACGGCGGGCGGCGCGGGCTCGCTCCCGACGATCGAGGTGAAATTGGTGGTGCCGTCGTGATTGAGCGTCGCATGCGCGACCAGCTTATCGATGAAAATGTCCTGCAATGAGATGAGATTCTCGAGCGGCTCGACATTCGCGAGCTTGACCTCGGCATGGCCCAACTCGATGAGGGGAGCATCGGCGGCATCATGCACCACGAGCTCGTCGATTGAGGCCGCGCCACTGACCGAGATCTCCGGTGCCGCGGCGGCCTGGACGAAGTGCACCTGCAGGTCCGAGGACAGCGTGCCCGAGGGAACCTTGATCGCGATCCGCTTGGGCGCGTATGCGATGTAGCGTTGCAGCTCCAGTTTGTGCAGGCGCAAATCCACCACCGACTCCGGCGGATTCGCAAATGGCCTCGCGCGCCCGACGATCCGCAGTGGGCTGCCGTCGATGATCATGCTCAGCAGCGGCTGCACGTAGACGTCGACATCGGCGGGCAGGTTCGCGATGAACGGCACGCCGATTTGGATTTGCTCGATGCGATGCTGCTGCGAGAGCACCTGATCATCGAAGTGGATCTCGCCATCGGTCAGCCGGATGTTCGACACCGCAAAGCGCATCGGTTTGCCGGCGGGTTTTTCTTTCGACGGCGGAGGCGGATTCGGCGATTCCAGCAGGTCGGAAAAATTGAAGCGCTGCTCGCCCTCGCGCACGAGGTGAATCGACGGCTTGGCGATCAGGACTTCCCTGACCACCGGCGCGAGGCGGAACAGCGAACTCCATCCGGCGCGCACGCTGATGTGGCCGATATCGACGAAAGGCTGCGCGCCGTCGGGCTCGCCGATGTGCAACTTCTCGATGTCGAGCCGCAGCGTATAGAGGTTGAATCCGATTCGCCCGACGGTGACCGGACGCTTTAACTGTTTGGCGACTTGTCCGGTCAGGATGTTTTGCAAAACGATCGGCACGGCGAAATAGGTGATGATGCCGAGCAGCACGATCACCCCGAACACCCACGTCGCGATTCGGCGCGCACGCCGCGAGCGCGCAAAATCGACGGCGCGGAGCCCGAATGCGCGGGCGCGCTCGATGCCGGTCTTTCCTTGATCGCTCATCTATTTCCGCGATCTGCCTCCCATCACCCGAGTGCGCCGAACTGTAACACTGGGAAGCACTTTTTGGCGATGGTACCAAGGTGCCAGTCAGGTTGCGCAAACATTGCGAATGCGCGAAACGAGTAGCATGCCGAATGATTACGACGTCATCATCGTGGGCGCGGGCTCGGCGGGCGCGGTGCTGGCCGCGCGGCTGTCGGAAGATGCCTCGCGCCGCGTGCTGTTGCTGGAAGCGGGACCCGAATACACCTCGGCCGAGGCGCCCGAAGAAATGCGCATCGCAAATTCAGCCGCGATCATCCTCGCGCCGGAAAATTTGCAGAAGTTCATGTGGGGCGCGCTCAAAGCGCGGCGTACCGACGTCCAGGAGCCTATGCTCTATTGGCGCGGGCGCGGCGTCGGCGGCAGCTCGGCGGTCAACGGCCAGATCGCGATTCGCGGGATGCTCGACGATTTCGACATCTGGGCGCTCGAAGGATGCGAGGGCTGGTCCGGCGCCGAGGTGCTCCCCTACTTCATCAAGCTCGAAGACGATCTCGACTTCGGCGGCGAGCCGTATCATGGACGCGGCGGACCGATTCCGGTGATGCGCACGCCGCAGGACGAATGGGGCGGCACCGACAAGGCGCTGCGCGACGCGTGCCTCGGCCTCGGCTACGGATGGTGCGCGGATCACAACGCGTCGGAGGGCACGGGAGTGTCGCCCTACGCGATGAACCGGCGCAACCACACGCGCGTGTCGACTAACGACGCCTACCTCGAACCGGCGCGCGGGCGGACCAACCTACGCATCATCGGCGATGCGCTGGCGGACAGCATCGAGTTCGATGGACGCCGGGCGGTCGCGATTCGGGTGCGCACGCGCGACGGATGGCATCGCATCGAGGGCGGCGAAATTATTTTATGCGCCGGTTCGATTCATTCGCCCGCGATCCTGCAGCGCTCGGGCGTCGGCCCCGCCGAAGATCTTCGCGCCCTCGGCATTCGCAATGTTGCCGATCTGCCGGTCGGACGCGATCTCATCGACCATCCGATGCTCGCGATGAGCATGGCGCTCAAGCCAGAGGCGCGCTGCCCGAATATCCAGTCGCGCCACACCAATTGCGCGGTGCGATATGGCTCGGGGCTCGGCGGCGCGGGCAAAAACGACATGTTCCTCATCGCGACGAATCTGCTCGGGTACAGCGAGCAGACCCTCGGTTACGGATTCATCTGGATGACGGCCTACCAGACCTGGTCGCGCGGCGTGTTGCGCATCACCTCGCGCTCCCCGGAGATCGATCCCGAGCTGCGATTTCGGATGCTCAGCGACGAGCGTGATTTGATGCGGATGCGCGACGGATTGAAACGCTTGCAGCAAATCGCGCGGCAACCAGCGGTCACCTCGATCGCCGATCGTGTCAGCTTCGGCAATCCGCTGCTCATTACGCAGGGCCAATCGGAGGTGCCGCCAACGGGCGCGGCGCTGGACCAGTGGATGATGGCGAACTGTTACGACTCGCAGCACGCCGCGGGAACCTGCCGAATGGGACCGGCTTCGAATCCACGCTCAGTGGTGGATCCTGAATGCCGCGTTATCGGCCTCGAAGGACTGCGCGTGATCGATTGCTCGGTAATGCCGGAAATCGTGCGCGCCAACACGCATCTCAGCACGGTGATGATCGCGGAGAAGATGGCCGATCGCATTCGCGGCGGGGGCGCCCAAACCTGAATCAAAGCAATTTGTTGGAGATCTTCAGCGACGCGAGGAAGGATTTCATCTGCGCGATCGCCTCGGCGAGGTTCTGCTCGGAGGTTCGCCCCGAGCTTGCGCGCGGTTTGAACGAATGGTCGCCGTCCTCGATCCACACGATACGAATTTTCGAGGATAACTTGTACTTCGCAACTTCCGCGGGCAGGCCGAACGAATCGCGCGTGCCCTGGAGTATCAGCGCGGGCGTTTTCAGCTTCTCCAGATGCGCAGTGCGCAGACGCGTGGGCGCGCCCGGCGGATGAAAGGGATAGCCGAGGCATACGAGGCCGGCCACATCGGCTTCATCGGCGACCATGCTCGCGATACGCCCACCCATCGACTTGCCACCGATGACGATGCGGCTCGGCGCGCCGACTTTCGCGATGACCTCGCGCCAGGTTTGTATCAGCACCGGTTCGCGGTCGGGCGCGCGATTCTTGCCGCTCCTGCGCCGCGCCGCCATATAAGGGAACTCGAACCTGACGACGCGGATGTCCTTTCCGGCGAGGCCCGCGGCGACGGCGTTCATGAATGGATGGTCCATCGGGGCGCCGGCGCCATGCGCCAGCACCAGAGTGATGCGCGCATCGGCTCTTCCGTTGGTAATGAATTCGTCCATTAAGTAGTCAAGCGGACTGGCGCGGCGGTCGCATCGCGCCAGGACCGGCTATTTTTTGTCGAATTGCAGCTTGTTCCATGATTGCTGGGTCTGGATGAACGCCGAGGGCGAAATACTTACCGCGCCGCGAAACGGCCAATCGAGTGCCATAATTAGAACGACCACCAGCGCCAAAGATGCTGCCACCGAGGCCGTCATCACCATGTGCATAGTCAAACTGTTGAATCCGAAGAGGTAGGTATAGCCGGTGGTAATCGCGCCGCCAAAAAATATGATCCACCATACTACGTCCGGGATATGCCCGGCCGCCTCCGAAAGACGACTGGCTCGTGCCCGGTAGAGTTCGTTCAGAGTCCTGAGCAACTCCGCTTCGATGACGGACTCGCCGAGATCCGCGGGATGCATGGTTGCGATGGCCGAATGGAGCTTGTGCAGCGGCGTCCATCCCTCGCTCGGAATGTCGCCGTTGCGCTGAGCCGGCCATTCACGCTGAATCACAATATCGACGTAGTCGCGCAGATCGGCGCGAATATCTTTCCCCATCTCCGCCGGCAGGCCCTGCGTATCTCGATAGATGCTGCCGACGAAATCCGCCTCACTTTGAACGATATCTTCGGCGCGCGTGTAGGACTCCCAGGTCGCGATCGCGATGAAGGCCAATAGCACCGCGTAAGTGACGCTGATGATCGCAACGGTAAAACCGGCGAGATCATTGTGCGCCCTACGGACCTCGACATGAACGAGGCGCTGAAATATCGCCAACCCCAGGCATGACACGCCGACGAAAAATGCGACGACCAGCGTGCCCCACAGCCAGGTCGGATTGTTGTAGATGAATTCATTAACCATCGCGTGTGTATGGCAACGTCGCACCGACGCCGCCGGCTTCCCCTCCTCACAGCTAGCCCAACGACCTTCTGCCCTCTATTTGTCGGAATTCACGCATCGCCACAACAGTTCGCGTATCCCCAGAATCAGAGAAACGACGACGATCCGTTCGGCAATTTGATATCAAACGTTTAGTGGCTGGCCGCTGCGTCTGGACGCACTGGTGGGCAAACGCGTCCAAAGCGAATTCGAACTCAGAGCGAGCAAGCAGGCACCGAAGAGGCCTGCGAAGGGCACGAAAACGCTGACATGGACAGATTGTAGGACTACCTGCGTCGACACACGATCAGGGGGAGAAACAGGGGACGGTCAGATGTTCGCTTGTTCGGCTTCCTCCTTCTCTTGCGCGTACTGTTCCGGAAGTAAATGCGCGAGAAAGGCTTCCAATTCGGTCAGATCGAGCTTGCCGGAGTCCCATGCCCGATCAGCGGCACGCAGAGCATTGATGTACTGAGGGCGATTTACTTTAATCCGTTCGGGCACAATGGTACTGCCACCAAGTATGCGACCCTCCCTCACGGATAGTAGGTAGTAGCAAACGGCGCGGGCAGTTCGTCCGTTGCCTTCGATGAACGGATGTATCCAGTTTAACCGCCAGAGGCCATACGACGCCAATTGTGTTGAGGTCGCATCGAACCAATTCTCGTGGATGAAGGAAATAAATTGGTCCATGAGATGCGGGACGTCTTTGAAATGCGGCGGAATGTGATTGCCGATGTATATCGGTTGCTCGCGAAAACGACCGCCCAATTGCGAGATACCAGCTACGGCGACATGGTTTAGAACCCACAACGCGTACTTGTCGAGAGCGAAAGGGCCCTGCTTTAGACCAATTTCTATGAAAGTCGTGAGAAGATCGTATTGCCTACCGAGATTCTTTTTCTCAACACCATCGAAGAGGTCCGGATCAGTTTCTTTTAGGACGAGCATCGATACCGGCCGGACCCCGAGTGCTGAGTTCTAATCCTGTTTAATGAGGAGTTGCTTTGACGCCGCACGGGCGGATTCCTTCGTGATTGTAGAGTCCTCCGGCGCGTTGCCGTAGATGAAACTGACTCGTTGTTCCTCTAGTTGTTTCTCGGTGACCTTCAAACGGCGCGTTTCTTCACGAAGTTTGTCCAGATTAGGATGAGATGGCGTCGGTCCAAAGAACGACTTCCTCGCTGCCATGATATTTCCTCCTGCCTACCAATTAAGGACACTGCGCGGTGTCCGCACAATAATTATTTCTAATGCTTAATACCAGTCGGTCGATTGAATCCGAGATATGAACGATATCTGCAATGTATTTAAACATTCCAGTGGACCTTTTGGCATATAGTACCACAAAGGCGATCAGATAGCGAAATTCCGCGCGTAGAGGACTCATGGCCTTCACGTACCCTCGATCCTGCCAATCAAACCACTTACTGTGAAGATCCTACTAATAGAGACAGGTGATGAGCGAGAAATCATTCCCAACTACCACCACCTCGAAGTTCGGGGCGCGATCGACGGCGCTCGAGGTCATCGCTGGTCATGATCTGCGCGGGCGCGAGGCGATCGTGACCGGAGGAGCATCGGGTATCGGAATCGAGACGGTCCGCGCGCTCGCGACCGCCGGCGCGCGAGTCGTCATCGCGACTCGCGATCGCGCCAAAGGCGAGGCGGTCGCCGCGACGTTGCGCCAGGAGACCGGCAAGGATGCGATCGAATTCGCGATGCTCGACCTGGGCTCGCTCAAATCAGTTCGCGCATTCGTCGCGCAGTTTCGCGCGCAGGGCCGGCCGCTGCATCTGCTGATTAACAACGCCGGCATCATGGCCACCCCGCTCGCGTACACCGAGGATGGCTTCGAATCGCAATTCGGAACCAATCATATCGGCCATTTCGCGCTCACCGTCGGGTTGCTGCCCGCGCTTAAGGCGGCCGGCAAGGCGCGGGTGGTGGAGCTCACCTCGATCGGCCATCGACGCTCCGATGTGGTTTTCGATGACCTCAACTTCCGCACGCGTCCGTACGAGCGCTGGTCGGCATACGGACAATCGAAGACCGCTAACTCGCTGTTCGCAGTTGAAGTCACGCGGCGACGGGCTGCCGATGGCATCGTCGCCAACGCGGTGCATCCCGGCGGTATCATGAGCGGACTGCAGAAATTTGTTCCGCGCGAGGAGCAACTCGCGATGGGATGGATCGACGAGGCCGGCAACATCAATCCGCGCTTCAAGACTCCCGCGCAAGGCGCGGCGACCTCGATATACGCGGCCGTGGCGCCGGAACTCGAAGGCAACAGCGGGCGCTACCTCGAAGATTGCGGTATCGCGAAGCCATGGACGGCCGAGAATCCGTTTTCGGGCGTGATGCCGTATGCCTTAGATGCCGAGCACGCGCGGCGATTGTGGGAAGTCTCCGAAGAGGCCATCGCGAAGATCAGCTAAAGACGGCGCGCCGGCGCCATCCTATTTTCCGCCGCCAAATTGGGCACTCAAGGGGTCGAGGTGCGGGCGCCCGTGCCGTTTGCTCGGAGCGTCGCGCTTCTTCTCGATAGTGACTGGCAGTTCGCGGGCTACGTAAGACTGGCATCGCACCAGGACCTCGCGCGAGCGGGGCCCATCGAGTTCCACCATAAACACGCGCTGCCAGGTGCCGAGCGCGAGGCGCGAATCGACGACGGGAATCGTCTCGCTGGTCGAAAGCAGCAGATGCATCAGATGCGAATGGGCATTGGCGCGCTCGTTAACCGCGATCGGCGGTTTGCGGCGGTCCATATCGTTGTGATTGTAGGGCCGCTCGGAAGGGCAGAGTCCGCGGAGAAAATGTTTGAAATCCTCGAGCAGGAGCTCCTCGGCCTCGTTGATTTTGATGGCGGCGGTGGTATGCCGGGAAAAAACCGTCACCGAGCCATCGCGGATGTTCGCGCGCCGCAGGTGCTCATTGATGGGCTCGGTCAAGTCAATGAATTCGATTGGCTCGACGGTAGCAATATTGAACAAAATGTCGGAAACGGCGACAGAATGAACGGCGGCGATCGCGGGATGCGAAACGACATGGGATCTCATCAGATGGCTCATCACTTCCCCCCTGATACTGCGAAGCGTTGATTGACCGAGAGGTCAGAGTATCAATATGGGGGCAGGCGAAATGACGGCAACAGGTCGAACATCGTTCTGACCGACTAACCGGCACATGGTCAGTCGGTCAAATAAACATGACTACGTGAACTTAGGTTAGCCGCAGGCGACTAAATGGTGGGCATGATGACAACATTGGGTGTGGATGGAAGAAGGGCTAGCGACCGCGGATTTCGCGCTGCGCGAGTTCCAGGTCAGCATCGACCATCATCGAAACGAGGTCGTGGAACTTCACTTTGGGCTGCCATCCGAGGACGCGGCGCGCCTTATTTGCATCGCCGATAAGTAGGTCAACTTCAGAAGGGCGAAAAAAGCGCGGATCGGTATCGACATATTTGTGCCAATCGAGCTCCAAATATCCGAATGCCGACTCGAGGAATTCCTGCACCGAATGCGTCTCGCCAGTCGCGATGACGTAATCGTCGGGGCGCTCCTGCTGCAGCATCAACCACATCGCCTCGACATAGTCGCCGGCAAATCCCCAATCGCGTTTCGCATCGAGGTTGCCCAGCAGCAGCTTGCCCTGGAGGCCCATCTTGATGCGTCCAACGCTGCGGGTGATTTTCCGGGTGACAAAATTCTCACCTCGTCGAGGCGATTCATGATTGAACAGGATGCCGTTTACTGCGAAGAGGTCGTATGCCTCACGATAGTTGACCGTCTGCCAATGCGCGTAGACCTTCGCGCATGCGTACGGGCTCCGAGGATGAAACGGCGTCGTCTCACTTTGCGGGACCTCGACCACCTTGCCGAACATTTCCGATGATCCCGCTTGATACATCCGGGCCTGCCGCCCATGACGCTGATTATGGTCACGTAGCGTTTCGAGCAGTCTTAGCGTGCCAAGGCCGACCACATCGGCGGTGTATTCCGGCTGATCGAATGAGATCCGCACGTGCGACTGCGCCGCGAGGTTGTACACTTCGTCGGGCCGCACCTGCTCGATGATGCGTCTCAGGCCGGTTCCATCACCGAGGTCTCCGTAGTGAAGCTGTAAACCTTCGCCCGGCACATCAAAGCCACGGCGTAGATGGTCGATGCGCGCGGTCGCGAAGCTTGAGCTGCGCCTGACGATACCATGCGTCTCGTAGCCCTTCTTGAGCAACAATTCCGCGAGATATGACCCGTCCTGCCCCGTGACCCCGGTTATTAACGCAACTTTTGCCAACGGCTCTCCAGCTTTGACCAGCCTACCAGACTAATCACCTTTGACGAGGCGATGCGAATCGCTGTTGAAGTGCTGGGTGGAAAACTCATACAACTCCGCGTCCTCCAGCGCCTCCATCTGATGCACCAGGCCGGGCGGAATATCCATGCATTCGCCGGCATTCAGCACGAACTGCTCGATTTCCTCCGCCTCCGGCGACGCCTTAATCGTGACCCGCAGCCGGCCCGCACGCAGAAAAAACGATTCAGTCTTGAGCTTATGGAAATGCAGCGAACAGCGCTTGCCCTTATTGATTTCGAGGATTTTCCCGCAGTAGAGCTCGTTGTTTGCGAGCCACACCTCGCGGCCCCATCCCTTGGGTTCGATATGCACCGGCTCGCGGACTCTGTTCTTCATAATGACCCTCAAACAGTACAAACAGTATGTGTAGCGACGCCCTCCGAGTCCATACATCGGAGTGGGATCAAGGGCAAGATAAGGTCGCAGCAACGAGGATTCTTGAAAAAACGGAGACGCTCCGGACTTCGTCGGTCGCGTATCGAGGATTCGATACCCCCCGACCCGCCCTGGCGAGGACGCCAGGGCGCCCCGCTCGGCTGTCACGGTCGTCGCAAGACCAAGAGCGACGATCGCGCCATCCTCGCCCCCACCGGGCTTCGCCGCGCCCAGCTAGCTCCGGGCCGCATGCGACCGCGAGGAAGAGCCGCGGCATTCCTCAATCCATTTCAGGGGTTCATGCGGAGACTGCGATGTCACATTTGGCCATCGTGGAAAAGCTGGAGGGCAAATGATCGCAGCGATGAGGATTTTGGCAACCGAGTCTAAGTCTGAATGGTTTTTGTTGCTGGCGATAAAAAACCCGGTCGGTCCGATGCGCAGGCTATGGGCGGCGGTAGCGCAGAGCTTCGACCAGCAACGCGAAGGCGGGGGTGAGTTGGCGGCGGCTCGGATAATACAGATGATAGCCCGGAAACGGCGGGCACCACTCTTCCAGCACCCGCCTAAGCCGGCCTTTCGCCAGATGGGGATGCGCAAGGTCTTCGGGCACATAAGCCAGGCCCAATCCCGCCAGTGCCGCGGTAAGCATCAGGGCCGTCCCGTTGAAGATGAGCTGCCCTTCGACATGCACTCTCAGTTGGCGTTTGCCCTTTTCGAATTCCCAGGCGTAGAGCCCACCACGAGTGGGCAAGCGCAGATTGATACAGTTGTGCGCCATCAATTCCTGCGGACTCCTGGGCACTGACCGCCTCGCAAAATACGCCGGCGCTCCCACCACCGCCATCCGCTGGTCCGGCCCGATACGCAGCGCGATCATGTCTTTCGCGACCTGCTCGCCGAGACGCACGCCGGCGTCATAGCGCTCGGCAACGATATCGCTAAGTCCGTAGTCGGTGACGATCTCGACCTTGATGTCCGGGTATTCACGCAACAGCTTCACCAACCTTGGCCATAAGACCGTATCGGCGGCATGTTCGACGGCGGTGAGCCGAATGATGCCGGCCGGCTTTTGCCGGAGTTCACTCAAAGCCGCGATCTCAGTCTCGATTTCCTCCACGCGCGGGCCTGCGGTCTGAAGCAGGCGCTCTCCGGCCGTGGTCGGCGCGACGCTCCGCGTGGTGCGCGTCAGCAAGCGAAGGCCGAGCCGTTCCTCGAGTCCCCGAATGGTGTGGCTCAACGCCGATTGCGAGACGCCGCGCGGGTAAAGCTGCGTTCGCGCGCGACCGCAAGGAAACCCCGGAGGTCGTTTAGATTGTCACTGGGCATTCATGAATTTTCCGCATAAGTGCATGCGGATTCTACCCCGTAGTCGCACGCCGTCACGCGCTCTAGATTCTTGATCACAGATAACCACAAGGAAGGCAGCGACAATGCAGAAACGTTTCTTGGGAAAAAGCGGATTGGAAGTCTCGGCGATCGGGTTCGGATGCATGGGCATGAGCCAGGGCTATGGCCCCGCGCCCGGCGACCGTCAGGCGATGATCGCGCTCATCCGCACCGCGGTCGAACGTGGCGTCACTTTTTTCGATACCGCCGAAGTCTACGGCCCCTTCCATAATGAGGAACTGGTCGGGGAAGCACTCGCCCCGCTTCGCAAGGAAGTGGTGATCGCAACCAAATTCGGCTTCAACCTCGAGCCCAACACGCCGCGCGGTCCCAACAGCCGGCCCGAGCACATCAAGCAGGCCGTCGAGGGTTCGCTCAAGCGACTCAGAATCGAGACCATCGACCTTTACTATCAACATCGGGTGGACCCCAAGGTGCCGATCGAAGATGTCGCGGGCGCGGTGAAAGATCTCATCGCGCAAGGCAAGGTCAAGCATTTCGGCATGTCGGAAGCCGCCGTGCAGACGATTCGCCGCGCGCACGCGGTGCAGCCGGTGACCGCGCTGCAGAACGAATACTCGCTATGGTGGCGGCGTCCGGAAGCGGAAATAATTCCGACTTGCGAGGAGCTTGGAATCGGCCTGGTGCCATACAGCCCGCTGGGCAAGGGCTTTCTCACTGGAACGATTGATGCTGGTACCGCCTTCCACCAGTCCGACGTCCGCAACAGCATTCCGCGCTTCGAGGCGGCTGCTCGGGAGGCAAATCTGGCCCTGGTCGATCTGCTCGCGACCATCGCGAAACGGAAGAAAGCGACGCCGGCGCAGATCGCACTGGCATGGCTGCTCGCCCAGAAGCCCTGGATAGTCCCCATCCCCGGCACTCGCAGGCTCGAGCGCCTCGACGAGAACAACGGCGCGGCCGCAGTTGAGCTCAGCTCCGGCGATCTCCGCGAGATCGAAAGCGCGGCATCGAAGATCACGGTGCAAGGAGCGCGGTACCCGGAACATCTGGAGCGAATGACGAATCTCTAAGTCATCATGATCGGAGGGCAATCGCGATCAACCAGGACGAGGGCACACGGTATGTGCCACCGTCCTGGTTCAACATGCTACTCGCCCTTACCTGCCGCGATGCTCCCGCCTGGCGGCCCGTATTGATGGTTTGCCAGTCTGGCCGAACAGCCGAGCTAGAGGCTTCCAGGAACGTTCGCCCGAGAAGCGATGAACTGTCCCCGAATCGTTCGGTTGAGTGTCGCCCGCCGCACCAAACATTTCGGCGGCAATCGCTTCCAGGACCGGACATAGGCTGACCTCGGGCATCAGGTGCAGTCGCATGCCCGCGTCGCCTGCCAGTAACCTCGAGTTCTCACCCAGCAGCGCGACCTTGGTGCCAGATACCAGCAGAGTCCATTCGCATCGGGTGCAGTAGTACTGGCGGGCCTTGCCCTCGAAGAGTGGATGCTCGCGCAATGCTCCAATGGCGAATTCGTGACGAAGGTTGCCTAGCAATTCGGTGGCCGAATTATCTGTGATGAGTTGCACGCAGAGGTGCTAGCGCAAGTTCCAGACCACGCCAAATGGGGCGAAAACCAAGGGAATTCCGTGGCTGGCCCTTGATGCCACCGGGAGTTCGTGGCTTTTGCAATCCGCCTCGGATTGCATCTTTTAAGGCGGCAACCGGTCAGACCGTTTCAGGGGGAGTTAGGACACCATAGGGATGTATTGATCGCGCAGGCGGATATCGGTTTCCAGCGAGCCGCCGTTCTTGCCGATCAGCACCAGCCGATGAAACGGTTCGTTGAAAAGTACACGACTGCCGTCGGACAGGCGCCATGTGGCCTCGGCACTCGCGGAACCCTCGTCGATGCCGACGCCGGTCGAAACAGGCACACCCAGAGCGCTTTGGAGCTGCTGATAGAGGTCCGCGCTCGCGGAGGGTACGAAATGCGCTATCACCATTTGCATGCCATTGTGCGGCTCGAACTCGTAGATCACGTCCTGGTATTCGATGCTTTGTGAACTGACATTCTCAAGCTTGTAAGCCGCGGCCCCATAGGGACTGGTTTGGATGAGGCCGGTGGGAAACCGCCGCTCGACCTGGTCCATCGAATCGCCGAACCCAACGCCCATAAAGGAGTCCAGTTGATGCGGCGGGCCGTTATGGACCAATGGAATCGATGAGGTAAGGCTGCATGCGACGGTCGTGAAGGCCCACAGGAAAAAGCCTGCCCGCGCCATCGCGATATGCATGGAGTGCATGTTCAACTGATTGACTCGAAGTTTCGTTGCCCGCTCTGCGAAGGAGGTTTCAGCTATATTTCGCGACCGCTGAGGCCGGTAGGACGATGCGTGGGCCGGCGCTTTCGAGGGTATTCAGGAGAATCGCGACGCGTTCGGTGCTGGAAAGATAGCGCTCGAAGATCGCTTCGAAACCGCGAAATGGACCTTCCACCACCCGCACCGGCTGTCCGCTATCGAAGGGAACCTCGCGGATTTCAACCACGTCGTTGACGCCGCGTGAGCGAATCTCGGTGATTATCAGTTCGGGCACGACGATCGGATCCGCGCCGGCGGAAACCAGACCGGTGACTCCGGCGAGATACTTCACTTCGAAATAGTTGGTCTGGAGATCGAGGCGCGCGAACAAATAGCACGGAAAGAGCGGCGCCACCGACATCGCCATCCGGCCCCAGCGCGGCATGCGCGCCTTCAGCATCGGCAGGAACACCTCGGGCAACCGAGGCGCGAGCTGATCCCGAACCCATCGTTCTTTTCCGGGCTTGGTGCGAATCAAATACCAGCTATCCGAGGTTTTGGATGACATCCGCGCTCCTTTCAAACACCGGAAGCTAGCCGAGAATTGGAATTGAAGCAAAACCAAATCTTGCCAAATCGGCATAGGGGGTAGCGCCGCAGCGCTACTCCCCTGCCACACCACCGGACATGCGGGTCCGCATCCGGCGGTTCGGAAGGTTGAGGTTAATCGGCAAGTCTGGGTACTCCAAGTCGGTCGTAGTAGCGGGCAGTGAGTCCGGCGTGGACCGACATGGCGGCCCGATGCCACCAGCGTCGGTTAACCCGTGCGGCTTGCGCCGCAATCGCGTCCGGCAGTCCGAGGCGGCGCATCGCGGTATAGATCTTCGAGCCGCGCTTCCACTGTTTGAGTTGCAGCGCTCGCAACCGGTGGCGGAGCCATTTGTCGTAGTCAGCGAAGGTCTTCGGCGTGTCCGCTAGTTGGAAGTATTGCTTCCATCCCGGCAGATACTTCCTCAGCTCCGCGACTACGCTTCTCATGCTCCGTCCGCCGCTGCGTCTGGTTATCCGCCGCACGCGCTGCTTGAGCGCGCGCAGCGCCTTGGGTGCGACCCGGCATGCCACCGCGCCGCCCCTGGCGTACCAGAAGCTGTAGCTCAAGAGGCTGCGCTTGTGCGCGAGGTCCACCTTGCTCTTCTCGCGATTCACTTTAAGTCGGAGCTTGGCGTACATTCGCTCCAGCGCCGCCATCACTCGTTCTCCCGCGCGCCGCGACCGCACATAGACGTTGCAGTCGTCGGCATAGCGCACGAACGTGTGCCCGCGTTTCTCCAGCTCCTTGTCCACTTCGTCAAGCAGGAGATTCGCCAGCAGTGGCGACAGTGGTCCTCCCTGCGGCGTTCCCTCAGTGCGTTCCATCACCACTCCGTCGGCCATCAGGCCGGCGTTGAGATAGCGGCGGATTAGCCGCAGGAGCCGCGAGTCATCGATTCGCCGCGCTAGTCTTCCCATCAGCACGTCGTGGTTGACCCGGTCGAAGAACTTCTCCAGGTCCACGTCCACCACCCAGTGGCGTCCTTCCTGCACATAGCGCTGCGCCGCTAACACCGCGTCGTGCGCGCTGCGCCCCGGCCGGAAGCCGTAACTGTGCTCCGAGAAGCTGGGGTCGAATCGCGGCTGCAGCACCTGCAGTATCGCCTGTTGGATCAGCCGGTCGAGCACGCACGGAATGCCGAGCTCTCGCATTCCGCCGCTCGCTTTCGGGATTTCCCGTCGCAGCACCGCTTTGGGCTGGTAAGTTCCGGCGAGTAGTTGCTCGCGGACTTCCTGCCAGTGCTCCATCAGGTGCTGCGGCAGTTCTTCCACCGTCATCCCCTCGACTCCGGGGCTGCCCCGGTTCTCACGTACCCGCGTCAACGCCGCCCTGACATTGCCGCGCGCAACCACCGCTTCCATCAGGCGGTCGCTTCCCGAGCGCTCCTCTCTGTTCGCCATCGTCAACGCTTCGCCGCTGCGCTGGACCCTCGAGGCTTCACCTCTACCTTCCAGCGGCAGCCCCAATTGCTCGGGCTTCTGGCGCCTGGCGTCTTTCGGACTCACAGCGGCTTCGCTCTCCCTTCCGTTCGGCCCTTCATCAGCGCGGACATCGAGGCCTCTGCCGTGTCCCGCTGACTACTACGGCCTCGGCTGACTTCTCGCTCCGCGCTCCTGCGCGTCGCCCTTTCAGGCGTGAAGCGAGATCTCCCCAGGTAAGACGCCGTGACCTTCGCCGCACAAACCGCCGGATCTACGCGATGACTCCTTGGCCGATAGAGCTTCGCGGTCATTTGCCCGCTCGCCCTGAGCCACCTCGCCCTTGTATCCGGTTCCTGTTCGTCGGCTCGCGGCTTTGCTCCGCGCTTCCTCCAGACCCCATCTCACGATGACGCCCTTGCGCTTCGCTAGTGCTCGACGCGGCCTGCTCGCACAGAGGACTTTCACCTCACAAGTCACGCGCCATGCTGGGCGCACAAATGGAGCGCTCGCCGATCGATGAGGTCGGCGAGCGCTTTTCGTTTGCGAAGGTTACATGTTCATCTTCTGAATCGGACGCACCTCGATGCAACCGTGCTTCGCGCCTGGGATCCGCGCCGCAATCGCGATCGCATCGTCAAGATCCTTGGCTTCCACCAGATAGAAGCCTCCGAGCTGCTCCTTGGTCTCGGCGAAGGGGCCATCGGTGGTCGTGGTCTTGCCGTTGCGCACGCGGACCGTGGTCGCATTGGTGATCTTCTCGAGCGGAGCACCGCCCTTCATCTTGCCGGAGGCCTGTAGTGATTGAGTGAATTCCATGTAGCCCTGGAACATGGCCTGCCCCTCCGCTGGGGTCATCTTCGCAGCGTCGGCCTCGCTTCCATAAATCAAAAGCGCATATTCCATCGTTCATCTCCTTGTATGGGAATTGTGTTCTTTCCCTGAAGTCGAACGGGAGCTCGCGAATTCGACATCGCCATGATTGGTCGGATACCATCGGTGCAGGTTGGTGTGAACACTTCAATGTTAAATGTCATCGGAGCCGGGCTCGCCGGTAGCGAGGCTGCGTGGCAGCTCGCGCGCCGCGGCATCCGGGTGCGCCTGCACGAGATGCGGCCGGTACGCATGACCGAGGCGCATCAGACCCCGATGTTCGCCGAGCTGGTGTGTTCTAACTCGCTGCGCGGCGCTTCGCTCGAAACCGCAGTCGGGGTCCTCAAAGAGGAGATGCGCCGGCTCGGCTCGCTCATCATCGCGGCGGCGGATAAGGCGCGCGTCCCCGCCGGCGGCGCGCTCGCCGTCGATCGCGAGGGGTTTTCGCGCGCCATCACCGACACGCTCTCGACGCATCCGCTCATCGAGGTGGTGCGCGAGGAGGTCATCGCGATTCCCGATGGACCGACCATTATTGCAACCGGACCGCTGACCAGCGCGGCGCTCGGCGAGCAGCTCAACCAGCTCATCGGGCCGCGCAATCTGTACTTCTACGATGCGATCGCGCCGATCATCACGCGCGACTCCATCGACATGGACAACGCATTCCTCGCCTCGCGCTACGGCAAGGGCGGCGACGACTACATCAACTGCCCGATGACCGAGGCGGAGTATGACGCGTTCATCGACGCGATAATCGCGGCGGAAAAGATCGCGCTGCATCCGTTTGAGAAGCCGGTTTACTTCGAAGGATGCATGCCGATCGAGGAGATGGCGCGCCGCGGCCGCCAGACCCTGTCGTTCGGTCCGATGAAGCCTGTAGGCATAATCGACCCTCGCAGCGGACAGCGTCCGTTCGCGGTGGTGCAGCTTCGCCAGGATGATCGCGAGGGGCGCCTCTACAACATGGTCGGTTTTCAAACCAAGATGACGTATCCGGCGCAGCGCCAGGTGCTGCGCATGATCCCCGGCCTCGAGCGCGCGGAGTTCGTGCGCCTGGGCTCGCTGCATCGCAACACGTTCATCGATTCGCCGCGCCTGCTGCGGCCGACGTTGCAGTTGAAGTCGCGCTACGATTTGTTCATGGCGGGGCAGATGATTGGCGTCGAGGGCTATGTCGAATCGGCCGCGGCGGGGCTCCTCGCGGCGATCAACGCTTCACGCCTCCTCAGTGGCGGCGAGACCATTTTTCCGCCTCCCGAGACGGCGCTCGGATCGCTGATGGCATATGTCACCGATTCTTCGCGGCGTGATTTCCAGCCGATGAATGCCAACTACGGTCTGATGCCGGATCTTTCCACGCGAGTTCGCGGACGCGAAAAGAAAATCCAGATGGGTCATCGCGCGCTTCAGCAAATGGATCAGTGGATCGTGGCGAACTCTATCGAACCGGCGCCGGAAACCGCCATCGCCGTTGGATGATCGCGTGAAGCTCGCAACCTTCGACGTCGGCACCAACACCGTCCTCATGCTCCTGGTCGAGCTTCAGGGCAACGACAAACTGAAGCCGCTCCTGGAGCGCTCGCGAATCACGCGGCTCGGAAGGGGCGTCGATCGCACCGGCAAGCTTGATCCCGAGAACTCGGAGCGTACGCTCGACACCATCGCCGAGTTCGCTGATGAAGCCCGATCGGCGGGCGCTGAAAAGATCATCGCGGTTGCAACCAGCGCGTTGCGCGATGCAGCCGACGGCGCCGATTTTATCTCGCGCGTGAAGGACAAGGCCGCCGTCGGGCTCAAGGTGATTCCTGGTCTCGAAGAGGCCGCGCTGTCCAGTCTCGCAGTCAAGCGCTCACTCCATCTGAGTTCCGATCAGCGTCTTCTGATAACAGATATCGGCGGCGGTTCGACTGAACTGATTCGCTCCGAGCCCGGCCATGATCTGGATAGCGTCAGTCTTCAGATTGGCTCGGTCCGGTTGACCGAAAGAATCATTGAGCACGATCCTCCTTCCCAGGAGGAAATCGAAAAACTCACTGTTACCATCGATGAGAACCTCGACAAGCTCGGATGGTCATTTCGCCCCGAGGTGCTGGTTGGGATTGCGGGCACGGTCACGACGATTGCTGCGGTGGCGCTAGAGATGTCCGACTACGATTCCGCGCGAATCCAGGGCCACGTCCTCAAGCGCGAGGAGGTCGCGGCCATCGTGAAACGGTTGGGCGAAGTGACGCTCGCCGAGCGCAAGAAGATTCCCGGGATCCTTGCGGCACGCGCGGATGTGATTTTCGCGGGGTCGTTGATTCTGGAGCGCATCATGCGGCGCTTCGACGTTAGCAACGTGACCGTCAGCGATCAGGGTGTCCGATGGGGCCTGGCGTGGCGAGAACTGGAGCGCGCGTCCAATCAGAAAAATTGACTGCGCGGATCATGTCTTGCGCATCGCATGGCGCGGGCTTAAGAAAGCCTCATGACCAAGGCGGAACTCATCGAAGCAGTCGCGAACCAAACCGGTGAGACCAAAAAGGCGGTTGCGGGAATTATCGACGAAGCCTTCGATCAAATCGCGCGCTCGATAAGAAAAGAAAAGCGCTTCTGGGTTCCGGGCTTCGGAACTTTTTCGGTGCGCAGGCGCAAGGCGCGCGAGGGTTTCAATCCGCGCAGTAAAACCAGGATGACGATTCCGGCCGCTCGCAGCGTTGGCTTTCGGGCCGCGCCCGAACTCAAGAAGGGACTCTAGCCGCGTGCCGATGGTCCTCGCGAGAAGCCTCGCGCGATGAGCCGGGCTGCGCTGGTTGTCGTTATCGCCGCGCTGCTCGTCGGCGCCTTGCTTCGATTCCACCATCTCGGGGCGATGCAGATGTCCGCGGATGAAGGCGCGACCTGGACGGCGGCGGACGCAGTATCGATTGGCGATGTCATCGCGATTCAGCGTACTCACAATCCGGGTAAGCTTCCGCTGCATGACCTGATGCTGCACGCGTGGATCGCGCTCGTGGGCGACGGCCTCGCGGCGATGCGCTCGCTCTCCGTGCTGTTTGGCCTCGCGACGATCATCTTGATGGTGCCGCTGACTCGGGAGATCTTTCGCATTCGATTCGACGGGGATGCAGCGGCATTTTCGCAGCCGGAGATCGATTGGATCGCGGCGATCGCCGCGGCAATCTGCGCCGTCAGTCTAATCGCAATCAAGTACGATCGCGACGCACGCATGTATGCTCCGATGCTCGCCCTGACGCTGGCGCATCTATGGTATTTTCTGCGCGCTCTGCGACATTGCTCACTCATCGACTGGGTAGTACTCGCACTACTCACCGCGGCCATGGTGGCGATCAATCCGGTTACCTTGTTGGTCCTGGTGGTCGAAGGAACCTGGCTGTTCGCAATCCTGCTGAGTCCACGGATTTGCGATCGCGATCGAGTACGGTCGGTATTTATCGCAGGCGCGGCGATGTTGGCTGGAGTGGTCCTTCTCGCACCAGCTTTGTACGTTCCGCTCACCGCCGGTCGCGAGGCTGTTTCGGCGGGAAAGTTCGATTGGCTGGTAATTCCGCAGTGGTGGGAACCCGCCGCGTTCTTTAACAAAGCCACTGGCAGCGTTGCGTTTCCAGTTCTCTTCGCATTGGCGGTGTGGGGCGTTTGGAAAGGATGGCGGCGCGCGCGAGGCTCGATCGCATTCGCGCTCCTGATAATGTGGGCGCCGCCGCTGATCCTGGT
The DNA here is from genome assembly GCA_963761255.1 of uncultured delta proteobacterium. GTDB lineage: Bacteria > Desulfobacterota > Binatia > Binatales > Binataceae > DATGKG01. Next base: position 121,425 of record CAVXGH010000001.1, on the reverse strand, counting down.
CGCGGGTTCGTTGCTGTGGCGTCCGATGTTCATCGAGCGCTACGCAATATGCTCCTTCCCCGCGTTCTTCATCCTAATCGCATTGGGAATTTGGGAGCTTGATAGTAACGCCGCGCGGGCGGGCGCTGCGGCTGCGGTAGTACTTCTCTCGCTTGGCCACATCTATTCGTATTCGCGAAAGACTCACGAGGTGGATTGGCGCGAAGCCGCTCGCATCGCGCAGGCGAGCATCCGTCCTGACGAGACGATAGCAGTAGCTCCCGCATACGCAGTCGAGGTGGTTCGCTACTATTCCTATCCGCGATTGCGCGGTAACGCGGTCAGCTTCGATCCCGCGGCTGATCACTCCGCGGTGGCGATTCTCGCGGAGCACGGAGTTAATGCGGCCGCGACGGCGCGAATCCATCGCGACTATCCTCATGTTCTGGAGCGCGCGAGCGGGGTTGTGGTTCTTTCTCGCTGATCGCTAAGCTCTGATTCTCTGGGAGGTCACCATGAGCAGCCAAACTTTCGATCCTGAACGTTTCAAACGCGATTCAAAATCCAGTTGGGATGCCGCCGCGGCAGGATGGGAAAAATGGTGGCCGCTGTTCGAGCGCGCCGCGCAAGGAGTGAGCAACCGCCTGGTCGAGCTGGCGAAGATCAAACCGGGCGATCGTGTCCTCGACATCGCGACCGGAACCGGCGAGCCCGCAATCACTGCCGCGCGCAAGGTGGGCCCAAACGGCCGTGTGATCGGCGTCGATCATTCGGCGGGCATGCTCGAAGTCGCGCGTCGACGCGCTGCTTCGCTCGGCCTTGGCAATGTCGAGTATCGCGAAGGTGAAGCCGCCTCATTGCGCGAGCCCGCGGCCTCATTCGATGCCGTGGTATGTCGATGGGGATTGATGTTCGTGCCGGACTTGGCCGCCGCGGCGCGTGGGATTCACGACCTCCTCAAACCTGGCGCATCGCTCGCAACCGCGGTGTGGGACAGCGGCGATAAGGTGCCGATGATCACCATTGCAGGGCCGCAGGTACGCGCGATGCTGGGAATCGCGCCGCCCCCGCCGGGAACGCCGAATCCGATGAGCCTGGCGGATACCAGCATCCTCGAGCGCGCGCTGACCGGTGCGGGATTTCACGACTTCAAACTTGAGCCGATGAACGTGGTCTTCGAGTTTGACTCGCCGGCAAAATTTCTCGAATCGCGCAAAGACATCTCCTACGACTTTCGCACCGCGATGGCATCGCAGCCTCCTGAGGTGCAGCGCAGACTCGAGGAAGTTGTTATCAAAGAGGCCCAGCCGTATGTCGGCGCTGACGGCAAGATGCGTTGCAACAATCAGACGCTGCTGATCTCGGCGCATACCTGAACCTCCCATTCCGCTCCCCGGGTCGGAGGTTGACACTTAGTCTCGACAAATGAGACTAGGTGCTATGTCACATACCGGAGACGCGACCTCCCTCGAAGCTGCCGTCACGTCGCAGGCCTACTGCGATCGAAGGGCTTCGCTCCTCCGATATTCACCGGCGCTGATTGTCATTCTGGTCGCAATCGCCGACATCCAGCGCTGGGCCGATCCAGATTTGTGGGGGCACGTCGCATTCGGTCGCGCGATGCTCGCGACGCATCGCCTGGCTTTCCACGATCCTTATTCCTATTCGGCGCCCGGCCATCTGTGGCTCAATCACGAATGGCTGAGCGAGGCAGTGATGGGAGCCTTTTACGATCTCGGCGGTGTCATCGGCCTCAAGTTGATGAAGTTCGGATGCTGCGCGGCAGTCATCGCATTGATGGCGCGGGGACTCTCCGAAATTGATTCGCCGCTGCGAGTGCAATTGGGGATCCTAATCGCCGCCAGCATCGCTATCGCGCCGCAGATGCAATTTCGGCCACAACTCTTCAGCTTCGCGATGACAGCTGGGCTGCTCGCCATTCTGACCAAGTACACCTATCGCGGCGAAGCGCCACTACTCGCATTGATACCCATGTTTGGATTCTGGGCGAACCTCCATGGCGAGTTCTTCATCGGACTCGCTGCACTCGCGACCTTCAGTGGAGTGCGGATGATCACCGATCTTCGCGGAGGCCGGGGTCCGAAGGTCGGTGCGAGGTTTTTCGCAATCCTCGCCGCATCGACAGCTGTCACGTTGCTAACCCCGTATGGATTCGGCACCTGGCGCGCGGTCTGGCACGCGCTGACTGACCCTCATACCCGGCAGGTCATCGACGATTGGCAGCCGCTGACGAGATGGCTCATTGCGATGTGGCACAAGAACCACGCCGGCGTCATTCCAGGCCTCGTCGCGATTGCGCTCTTCCTGGCGCTTGGCGTGAGCCTTATGCTCAATCCGCGGCGCGGTGATTCGGCGATTGTCGCGGTCGCGCTTCTCATGATTGCAGCCGCGCTGATCGCGATGCGCAACGTTCCGCTCGCGGTGATTGCGACAGCGATGGCCCTGGCCCAGCATTCATCATCGTTCTTCGGCATGACCCAAAGTCACCGCGCATCTCAAACCGGGCAGATTTTCATAGCGGCGATGGCGGCAATTCTGCTGATCGGAACTGGCTTGTTTTCGCCGATGCTGCGCGCAGGCTCTTTCAAACCGGCGGGCGCAATTGCCTTCATGCAGGCGCATCGATTGAGCGGAAACGTGATGAGCGATTTCGCGTGGGGCGAGTACCTCATCTGGCACATGGCGCCGGCGAGCAAGGTCTTTATTGATGGGCGCTACGACACCGTCTATCCGGCGAATGTGATCGATGATTATCTAGCATTCCAATCCGGCCAACCCAGCGCGAAGGATGTGCTGCGAAAATTTCCCCATGATTTCATCGTGCTCAGCCGAGGCGACGAGTCGGCGTTGGCGGTGGTTGGAGCCGCGCCCGAATGGAAGAGTATCTATCGCGATGGCGGCTCTATTTTGTTTGCACGCGCCGATTCAGAAGCCGCCAAAATCCCTCGAGTCGATGTCGCCACTCAGAGTACGCCGCCGAGCTACTTCCCCTGAATGTCACGCTGGTATTGCGCGAGCGGTGTGGTAGTAAAGAAGGTTCGATGACGAGGGCCCGGCGCTGCCGCCGTATAGCCTCGTCCAGAAATCGCAAAGGAGCAATTCAATGAAAGCCGCCATTTTCCATGGCCCCAATCAACCGCTCACCATCGAGGACGTCGAGGTCGACAAGCCGCAGGACCACGAAGTTCTCATCAAGACGGCGCATAGCGGCGTGTGCCACAGCGACCTGCATTTCGTCGACGGATTTTATCCTTACCCGGCGCCCGCGATCCTCGGACACGAGGCCGCCGGCATCGTCGAGGAGGTCGGCAAACAGGTCAGCTACGTGAAGCCGGGCGACCACGTCATCGCGTGCCTGTCGGTGTTTTGCGGCTATTGCGACCAGTGCATGTCGGGGCATCCGAATCGCTGCGCCAACAAGTCGGCGACTCAGCGTGCCGCGAACGATAAGCCGCGCCTCTCGCAGAAGGGCAAGCCCATCAACCAGTTCCTCGACGTTTCGTCTTACTGCGAGAAGATGTTGCTGCATGAGAACGCGATCGTGAAAATTCGCGAGGACATCCCGCTCGATCGCGCTGCGCTCATCGGATGCGGCGTCACCACCGGAGTTGGCGCGGTGCTGCGCACCGCCAAGGTCGAGCCGGGTTCGACGGTCGCGGTGTTCGGCGCGGGCGGCGTAGGCCTCGCGGCGATCCAGGGCGCGAAGATTGCCGGCGCGCGGCAGATCATCGCGGTCGACAAGTTTGAAGGAAAACTCGCGATGGCGAAGCGCCTCGGCGCGACGCATACCGTTGACGCGTCGTCGAGCGATCCGATTGAAGAGATCAAGAAGCTCACCGGCGGCACCGGCGTTGACTACTCATTCGAAGCCATTGGACTGAAGGTCGCGGCAGAGCAGGCATTCTATTCGGTGAAGCCCGGCGGCACCGCCACCGTCATTGGAATGATCCCGGTGGGTCAGAAGGTCGAACTCGACGGCTATATGTTCCTGACCGAGCGCAAGCTGCAGGGCAGCAACATGGGTTCGAATCGCTTCCGCATCGACATGCCGCAGTACATCGATTTCTACCTGCAGGGGCGGCTCAACCTCGACGACATGATCAGCAAGCATGACAAAATCGAAAACGTGAACGACGCCTTCCGTGCGATGAAAGCGGGCGAGGTCGCGCGCACCGTCATCGATTTCAAATAGTTCCGCATCAAGGAGCATCAAGATGAAAGCAGCAATCTTCAACGGGCCCAATCAGCCGCTGAAAATCGAAAATGTCGATATCGATGAGCCGCAGGATCGCGAAGTTCGGGTCAAGGTTGTCGCCAGCGGCGTATGCCACAGCGACCTACACTTTGTAGACGGACTGTACATGTGGCCGACGCCAGCGATCCTCGGACACGAGGCGGCGGGTGTCGTGGAAAAGGTCGGCAAGCAGGTCACCTACGTGAAGCCCGGCGACCACGTCATCGCGTGCTTGTCGGTCTTCTGTGGATATTGCCCCGAGTGCATGTCAGGCCATCCAAACCTGTGCTCGAACACGGCGGCGACGCAGCGCGCGGGCACCGACAAACCGCGCCTTGCGATGGGCGGGAAGACCGTCAACCAGTTTGCCAACCTGTCGTCATATGCCGAGCAGATGCTGGTGCATGAGAACGCGCTGGTGAAAATCAAGGAGAGCTTTCCGCTCGATCGCGCGGCACTCATCGGATGCGGCGTCATCACCGGAGTCGGTGCGGCAATCAACACGGCAAAGGTCACGCCCGGCTCGACGGTCGCGGTATGGGGCGCCGGCGGCGTCGGCCTCGCAGTCATCCAGGGCGCACGCATCGCGGGCGCGCGGCAGATTATCGTGGTCGACAAGTTCGAGCAGAAGATCGCGCTGGCGAAGAAGCTCGGCGCGACTCACGGTGTGGATGCCTCGGCAGGCGATCCGGTCGAGGCTATCCGGTCGCTCACTAACGGTGGCGTCGAGTTTTCTTTCGAAGCGATCGGCCTCAAGAAGGCCGCCGAGCAGGCCTACGAGGCGCTCGCTCCCGGAGGCACCGCCACCATCGTCGGAATGGTTCCGCTGGGGCAGAAGGTGGACATCGACGGCTTCTCGCTGCTGTTCGAGAAGCGCATCCAGGGATGCTTCATGGGCTCCAACCGCTTCCGCATCGACATGCCACGGCTCATCGAATTCTACGAGCAGGGCCGGCTCAACCTTGACGACATGATCAGCAAGCGTGGCAAGCTGGAGGACGTCAACGAGGCGTTCCGGGCGATGAAAGCTGGCGAGGTGGCCCGCACGGTGCTGATGTTCGATTAGCTTTATCGACGTACCGTCGAGAGAGGCCGGGCAGCATCAGTGTCCGGCCTTTTTCAGGTCCTGAACGCTGCTAAGCAGTTGATTTCATTGATGAATCAGGTAGTGGGTTTGTTTTTGCATTTTCAATCGACGACCCTTTGGGGGTCGCTAAGCGGTGCCGCGTTACCACCCTCGTGGTGGGTTCGTTTCTGCAATCCGACGATGCCGAGCGTGAGTACCAAGTGGGTTTGTTTTTGCACTTTCGCGTGCGTGAACGTTTGCGTTTTCCCCATGCGGCTTCACCACCACCGGTGAACAGGATAGCATGGCACAGTTGTGCGAACGGGAATAGATAATTCACCCGCGAGCGAACAATCGGCGAAACGAGGCTACTTCAGATCAGCTTCAGTTCCTTCATCGCCGCTTTCAGCTTTTCGGCCGCGGGAGCGGACATCGGGCACAGCGGCATGCGAAGTTCGTTGGCGCAGCGGCCCATGAAGGCCAGCGCCTGCTTGAGCGGAATCGGATTAGTTTCAGTGAACAAGTTGCGCATTACCGGCATAATCTTGTAGTGGATGTCGCGCGCACGCGCGAAGTCTCCCGCCAGACCCGCCGCCGCGAGGTCGTGCATCTCGCGCGGCATCACATTGGAGGTCGTCGCGATCACGCCCTTACCGCCCAGCGCCATGATCGGCACCGTGAGCCCATCATCCCCCGAGAGAATCGTGAGCCGATCGCCGCATAGCCGGCGAATATCGGAGATCTGTTCCATCGAACCCGAGGCTTCCTTGACGCCGACAATGTTGCGAATCTCGCACAGCCGCGCGAACGTTTCGGGCGCGATGTTCGAGGCGGTGCGCCCCGGAATGTTGTAGACGAAGATGGGCAGGTCGACCGCGGCCGCGATCATCTTGTAGTGGCGAAAAATCCCTTCCTGGGTTGGCTTGTTGTAGTAGGGCGACAGCATCAACGCGCCGTCGGCTCCCATCTCACGCGCCGCCGTCGTCAGCCGAATCGCCTCGGCGGTGGCATTGGAGCCGGTGCCCGCGACGACAGGAACGCGTCGGCGCGTTTGCTCGATGGTGATCTTGATGACGCGATCGTGTTCGGCATGCGTGAGGGTCGCCGATTCTCCGGTTCGACCCGCATGGCACAATGCCGTTGACGCCGCTCTGGATTTGCCATTCAATATGGTCGCGCAGCGCGCGTTCATCGACCTCGCCATCGCGAAAAGGCGTGACGATTGCGGATAAAGCACCATTGAACATTTGATCCTCCGGAGACTAGATGGCGACCAATTCGTCGGCGCTAACTTCGACCTCGCCGCGAAACACTTCAACCGCCTCACCAGTCATGAAGACATGATTGGCACGGTCGCCTCCCTCGCGCCATTCGATTTCTAGGTTGCCACCGCGCAGTTCGATCGTCGCTTTGCGATCCGAGCGCCCGGTCAACACACCGGCAACCACCGCCGCGCAAGCGCCGGTGCCACACGCCAGGGTTTCGCCGGAACCGCGCTCCCAGACTCGCATCTTAAGATGGTTGCGTGAGACCGGCAGGATGAATTCGGTGTTGACGCGCTTCGGAAAAAACTTGTGATGCTCGAACTGCCGTCCCAGCCGCGCGAATTCGTACACATCGAGCTTCCAGATCGAGTCGTCGTTGAGAAACGCGACGCAGTGCGGATTGCCCATCGAGACCGCGGTTATTTTGGCGGCGCGGCCACCGACCTCGATCACGTGGTCGATGATTTTGCCGTCGGCATCGACCGGGATTTCGCGCCCCTCGAGGATCGGCTCGCCCATGTCCACCGTCGCGCCGTCGATCTTGCCATTGCTGAAAGTCAGCGCGACGCTTTTTATCCCGCAGTCGGTCTCGACCTCGATCGGATTTTTGCGCGCGAGGCCGCTTTCATATGCTAGTCGTGCGAGGCATCGGATCCCGTTGCCGCACATCTCTCCGCGCGAACCGTCGGCGTTGTACATCTCCATCCGGATGTCGGCCTGAGTAGATGGCGCGAGCATGATGAGGCCGTCGCCACCGATGCCGAAGCGCCGGTCCGACAGCTTGATCGATAGCTTGCCCGGATCGGCAGGCCGCTGTTTGGTTGCGACAACGTAGACATAGTCGTTGCCGCACCCGTGCATTTTGGTGAACTCAAGTTTTGCCACGTATCACCTGGCTTTGAGTTCGACGATTTTTTCGTTCCGAATGATGTCCTCGAAGGTGTCGCGCTCGCGAATCACGTGCGCATCGGCGCCATCGACGAGGATCTCCGCCACGCGCGGGCGGCTGTTGTAGTTTGACGCCATCACCGCGCCGTACGCTCCCGCGCTCATTACCGCGAGCAAATCACCCTGCGCGGGCTCCGGCATCTCGCGATGCTGCGCGAGGAAATCCCCGCTCTCGCATACCGGACCGACGACATCGGCGGTGACGATTTTCGGCGCCGTCGGCTTCTTGACCGGCTGGATGTTGTGATAGGCCTCGTACAGCACCGGCCGAATCAGATCGTTCATCGCGGCGTTGACGATGATGAAGCGCTTGACGTCGGTTTCCTTGTTGTAGAGCACCTTGGTGATCAACACGCCGGCATTCCCGACCATCACGCGCCCGGGTTCCGCGATTATCTTCAATCCGAGTTTGGCAATCGGAGGAAGTACCGCCTTGCCATACTCCAACGGAGACGGAGGCTCTTCCAGATATGGAATTCCGAGTCCCCCGCCGATGTCCAGATACTTCAGCGCGATTCCCGCACCGCGCAGACGGCCCACGATCGCGGCCAGCTTGTTGCCCTCCTCGGTGAACGGCGCGGTATCGGTGATTTGCGATCCGATATGCGTGCTGAGACCCACCAACTCCAGGTTGGATAGATTTCTCGCCTCGGCGTAGTACTCATCAACCTGTGACAGCGGGATGCCGAACTTGCTGTCGCGATGCCCGGTGGAAATGTGCGGATGGGTCCCCGGATCGAGGTCGGGATTAACCCGCAACGAGACCGGCGCGCGCTTTTTCATCCGGCCCGCGACTTCGGCGATGCGATGCAGCTCGCCGCGCGACTCGACATTGATCATCAGGATGCCGGCGTCGAGCGCGGCGGCGATTTCCTCATCGGTCTTGCCGACGCCGGAAAAAACGATCTTCTGCGGATCGGCGCCCGCGCGCAGGCAACGCATCATCTCGCCGACCGAGACTATGTCGAACCCCGAGCCCATCGAAGCGAACAGCTTCAGGATGCTGAGGTTCGAAAGCGCCTTCATCGCATAGCAGATCAGATGATCGGTGCCCGCGAAGGCCTCGTCGAAGACCCGGAAGTGGCGGCGCAGAGTGCGCGCGCTGTAGACATAGAGTGGGGTGCCGAAGCGCCGCGCGAGGTCCCACATCGGCACATCTTCGGCGTACAGCTCGTCGTTTCTATATTCGAAATAATGCATGGGTAAAGGTCGTTTTTATCACAGCGTCAGCCGGATATCACGGTAGGGGCTTGGGTTGCGGGATGACGAAATTTTCCGGATTCGGCGGCGGCTTCGGCACTTGGTAAGTGATCTCGGCCTCGTTGGAGGGGGCGCTCCGATATGCGTCGAGGGTCGCGGAGAAAACCTGGTAACGGTACTGATGGCCGACTTCGGCGCTGCTATCCAGATAGGTGAACTGGCGCTGCTGCTGAAAGCGATCCTGATCAGTGACGGGGACCTCAGTCAGCTGCCGGAAAGCGCCAGTGTTTTCGGCGCGCTCAATATCGAAGCTGCCGAGGTCGCGCAGCTTGCCGCCGCCGGCCGTGCGATCTGGACGTTCCCACGAGAGCATGACGCCGTGCTTTTGCGCGGATGCTTCCAAACCGACGATACGCTCGGGTACCGCGCTTTCGGGAGGAATCGGCGGGGATTTGACCCCGCAGCTGAAACTGAAAATTGCCGCCGCGAGCGTGGCTGTCATTGTCGATAGGAAAATCAGGCGACGTTTCATCCGCGCAGCCTCTTGATACGCTCGCGCACCATCCCGGGCGACGGCCCGCCGATTACGGAGCGGACCTTGATGGAGTTTTCGGGGTCGAGCATTTCGAGGACATCAGCATCGAATTGCGACGAATGGCGCTGGAAATCCTGGAGGCTCAGATCGCTCAATGATTTCTCCGCTGCGATGGTATCGCGCACCAGCGACCCGACGATCTCGTGCGCCTCGCGAAACGGCATTCTTCGCTCGACGAGATATTCGGCGAGGTCCGTTGCCAGCGCAAAGCCGCCAGCCGCCGCGCGCATCGTATCGACGTTGAATTTCATGCGCGGCCACAGCTTGGCGACCACCTCGAGCGCGGGCTTGATGGTATCGAGCGCGTCGAACACGCGCTCCTTGTCTTCCTGCAAATCGGAATTGTAGGTCAGCGGCAGTCCCTTGAGGATGGTGAGCATCGCCATCAGGTCACCGATCACGCGGCCGCTCTTGCCGCGAATCAATTCGAGCAGGTCGGGATTCTTCTTCTGCGGCATCATCGAGCTGCCGGTGGAAAACTCATCGGGCAGCGAAGCGAAGCTGAATTCCGATGTAGTCCACAAGATGATCTCCTCGCTCATGCGCGAGAGATGAACCGCGAGCAGCGCCGCCGCGCTGAGAAAATCCACCGCGAAATCGCGATCGGACACCGCATCCATGCTGTTTTCGACGACTCGCGCAAAGCCCAAATCCAGGGCGACCGCCTCGCGATCGATTTGCAGCGTCGTTCCGGCCAGCGCGCCCGCGCCGAGCGGCATGACATCGGTACGGGCCAGCGCCTGAGAAAATCGCTCGCGATCGCGATCGAGCATATCGACGTAAGCGAGGATGTGATGCGCTAGGGACACCGGCTGCGCGCGCTGCATATGCGTGTAGCCGGGCATGACGGTATCGACGTGCTCGCTGGCGACATCGAGTAGCGCGCCGCGCAGCGCTCTTATCAGCGCGATCACAGCGGGAATCTCATCTTTCAGAAACAGCCGGAAATCCAGCGCAACCTGGTCATTGCGGGAGCGCGCGGTGTGGACCTTGCGGCCGGCATCGCCCGCGAGCTCGATCAGACGCCGTTCAATCGCGATGTGGATGTCTTCGTCGGCGATATCGAAGGTGAACTTTCCGGTTTCGATTTCGTTTTCAATCGCGCGCAAGCCTTTGGTGATTTGCATTGCTTCGGCGCGCGAGATCAGTTTCACCTTCGCGAGCATGTTGGCATGCGCGATGGAGCCGCGAATGTCATGGCGAAACAGCCGCCGATCAAATGGCAACGACGCGGTGAACGCCTCGACCTCAGGCAGCCGACCCTTGGCAAAGCGGCCCCGCAGGATGTTCCCCGGCGCGCCGTTTGCCTTTCGCTTTCCGCGCAACGCCATTTACGAAAAGGAATTCATTTGACGAGGTACACCACGTCGCCGAGGTGGACGCGGCCGTCGCCCTCGATGGCGGTGAATGCGCCGAGGTTCGCCTGGTGCCGCTGTACCGTGGTGCGTAAAATCGCGAGGTCTCGCGGCAGGTCCTGTTGCGCGTGCGTAGTCATCACGCATCGCAGCGCCGGCGCGATCGAGGTGATCTTCACGTTGTCGCCAATTTCGAGCGTGCCGCCCACCCACTGATCCTCGACGAAACCGCTCGCATCATCACCGGTGTCGACCAGCAGATTGGCGCGGAAGCGGCGATAATCGAAATCCGATTTGCCTTCGGTCAGATCGCGCATGTGCGCGAGGGTGCCAGTCGAAATGAGATGAAAGCTGGCGGAATCGAGATAGCTGCCTTTGTGGAGCGCGAAATAGTCGGGCATCTTCTCGGCGCTGAGTCCAGGGATGACTTTGTCGATGGGATTATCCGCAAAGATCGACGTGGGATCGATGCCGGCGCGCTCACCGGTCGGATTAGGGCTATGTTCGAGATGAAAGCCGTGGCCGAGCGCTTCCGAGATAGCCTCCGAGGCATTCGCATCGTCCGCACGAATGTCGCGACCGTCGGGCAAGGTGATTTTCACGGGCGGAAGGTTGTCCGCTTCGGGCGTGCCTTCATAGTGCGCATGGAACTTGAGCAGACCAACGAATTTCTTCGCGCTCGCGATGCGCCGGTTCTCGAGGTCACGCAGCGCCCACGCGCGATCGCCTACCACGCCGCGCGCGGTGATGTGCAATTCGTCGAGCTGTTCGCCCTGCATCGATTTCACCGGAAAACGCCATAGCGCCTTAACGGTTCCGACTTTACGCCGTTCCATCGCGCACCTCTTTTTTTACAAGCCTTCGCGGACCTTCGGCTCCGATGACTTCTTCGCGCCGTTGTCCTCGCGTGGATGAGTCGCGTTGAAGTCGCGAATAGCTTTGAGCACCGCGCCACTGGCCGCCTGCATCAACTCGCCCTTGCGCGCGGTGACTCGTTCCGCCGAGCGCTCGATGGGCCGGATTAGGCCTTGGACCCGCGGCATCACGTAGCGCGCGATCATTTCATAGCTGCGGCGCTGCTGCTCGCGAGTGGTCCAGTCATGTCCGAATGATAGGATGGTGCCAAAGCCGCCCGACAGTTCCTGGAGCCGCGCTATTTTTTCGACCGCATCGTCAGGCGTGCCGATGATAGCGCCACCGAATTCGGTCATCCGCTTCGCTGCTTCATAGCCGTCGCTAAAGGGATGGCGTTGCGGGCTGCCGAGGATGCCGACGATGTATTCGTTCTGCCACTTCTTGAGACCATCGGCGACTTCGCGCAGCGCCTGCTCTTTGGAATCAGCGATGTGGAAGGGAATCACGATACGCCATTCCTTGCGATCGATGGTGTGCCCGAACTCTTTCGCCGAGACTTCTCCGAAGTGCCACTGCGTCGGCAGCGCCTGCAATCCTTCTTCCGAGTACGACGCGATCGACAGCACGCCGACGCCATACTTTCCGGCGCATTTCATGCCCGACGGTGAAATGGTCGAAGCGCACGCGACCGGAATATGGTCCTGGAGCGGGCGAATCTGCAGCGCCGCATCATGCAGCTCGAAGAACGATCCTTTCATGGTGAACGGCTCGTCTTCGTTGAGCAGCCGCATAATCGCACCGAGGCCTTCATCCATGCGATCGCGCTGCGTGTTGGGATCGATGCCGAGCATAAACGCGTCGGAGGGAAGCGCACCGGGGCCAACCCCGAGCATCGCGCGCCCGCGGCTCATATGGTCGAGCTGAACGATGCGTTGCGCGACATTGAACGGATGATGATATGGAATCGAGACCACGCCGGTGCCAAGCTTGATGCGCTTGGTGCGCATCGCAGCGCCAGCGAGAAACATCTCGGGCGATCCGATCGTTTCCCATCCGGCCGAATGATGCTCGCCGACCCAAAATTCGTCGTACTGTAGTTCATCGAGCCATTCAGCCAGTTCGAGGTCGCGCTCCAACTGCAATGTGGGATGCTCGCCGATCGGATGATGGGGCGCAAGAAACACCCCGAAACCAAGACGATTGTTCATTGTAACTCCTTCGCGATCAAAGTCGCGGATGCCGTCAGGCTCGCATGGCTTATCTACTTGTAAAAACAGCAGTCTGCGCAGAATCGAGGTATTCGTCGAGGCGTGTGATGTGCTCGTTCTCGACGGTCGCGACGATACATGCTGGAAGCGCGATATCCTTATCCTTGAAGCGTCCTCGCAAGATATGCTGCTGCACGAAGCCGCCAGGCGTGGGCTGCCGTCGCACCTCGGTATACTTTACATCTTTGATGTTCCCGATCACCCACTTCAGCACCGCGAGGTTCTGCTCGACGCTCTGCTCGATACCGTCATTGTTATGCCAAATCTTCGCCTCAGGACTGTAGATGTTGCGGATCGCATCGACGTCGCCATTTTCTATCGCGCGGAACAGTTTGTCCGCGGTTTTCATCGCTGCGTCATTCATGATGTCCATCCTAATGCGCCGCTGCCGGAGTAGACGTCGCGGTCGGCGACGGAGTCTGCGTGGGCGTGACCACCATCGGCGGCGCAACTGCCGCTAAAGGGGTCGCCGTCGGCACCGATACCGTCGGCAAGGCCTCGTTGGAGAGCGGCGTAGCTGTAGGCATGGCACTGGCCTCAGGAGCGGAGCCCATCAGTGCGGTTCCCACTCCGTACGTATAGACAAGTTTGCCACCGAGATGCCCGACAAAAAGGAGCACTCCCGCCGAGATAATCGCGAAGATCAAATAAACCCATCGCGAACCGGCGAAGAAGGTGACCGCTTGTATCAAGATCCGCCATACTGCTAGCACCCCGAACACGATCGCCATGTATGTGGCGAGTTTCGCATGTTGCGCAAATGTGTACTTGGCCGGTTCCGACATCGCGTCGAACACGCGATTGGCTTCCAGGCCGCCGGTGAAGTAGGACGCCCCCGCCGCGATGGCGCCGAGGATCATCAGCAACAGGGCTGTATAACGCAGCCAGACCCGCGTCGGCGCCAGGTTGGCGACCAAGTCGATGAGGACCCCCACGACTAGCAGGCTGATGGTGAAATGGTCGACGACGGGGTGCAGGTCCCAACGTTGCAAAGTCGTCTGCAAGGTCGCGAGGATCTTGTCCATCGATTAGCGATACTCCTGTTCGTTCCGCGGTTCGGTGGCGGCTCGGCCCCGCGCATCACTAAGCACTACTGAAAACGTCACTGTTTTATTGCAGAGGGCGCCTGCGCAGGCAAATCAACCTTCGCGCCCGATACGCAAATCCTATAATGACCGCGAGCGGAGTAGAAAGCGCCGTCATGGCGCGGCGGTCGCAAGCGGCGACGCGACCACAGTCGCAACCGGCGATGCGATCGCGGTTGGAAGCGGCGTCGGTTCGACAGTGGCAAGCGGCGAACTCGCCGCGACCGGGAGCGGTGACAGCATCGCGGTTGGCTCCGGAGTCACAGCCGGAGTCGCCTCGATGGTTGCGGATGATGACGCTTCCGGGGTTGGCGTAGTCACGATTGAAGCCTCGGCGGTCGGCGATTCCAACGCTGCCGGAGCCGGGCTCGGCGCTGGAGCCGGAGCCGGCGGCCTCGGTCCGCGCACATCGACACGAATCTCGGTGTCGGCAACCTCACTCCACGCATGCTGGGTGAAAAAGTATTGCACGGCAGTCCCTGCGCTGAGGCCGGCGAAGCTCGGACTCCATTTTTCCTCGAGGGTGAATTCCGAGCTCTCGAGCAAATTGGCCTGCTTCTCGGCGGTCGCCGGCGACACCAGCATGTCCGCATTCGCAGCGCTGTCGGCGGGCTTCATCTCACGCAGGTACCATCGCTCGACCGGATTCGGATCGGCGAGAAACACCGTTCCGCGATCGCTGACCGCGCGCTCGGCATGCGAAAACTCCTCTTCCGCCAGCATCGTGGTCGCAGGCTCGGTCCAGTAAAGCAGCATGTGATGGGCCCACGATGCCTCGCTCGGGTCAGGCGCGAAATGCACGAAGTTGGCCGCGAGCTGTACATAAATCGTGAGCAGGGCGAGGACGCCGATCGGGTACCGCAGGATGAGCCACAGGTCGCCATGGTGGATGCGATCGATCAGCGCCGCGCCCATCAACGCGGCCGGCACGATCATCATCACCAGCCAATCCTGGCGATGCACCGGGTCGGCGAGAAAAAAGCCGAGCGAAAAAATCGTCCATAAGAATGCGACGGCGGCGATTCGCGAGCGCAGCAGTAATCCGGCAAAGGCGACCAACCCCAGCGCGCTGAAAATGAGAATCGCGAACTCGTAAAACGCCAGCGCTGGAAGATAAAAACTGAGGCCGCCACGCAGCGCCGGATGCAAAACCGGCAGCCACTGGCGCATCGCGCCATAGGCCACCGGCAGCAGGAAATTGCGCCGCCCCAGCGCGGATGCGAAAACCACGTACAGTCCGACCGCGATCGCCGCGCAGAAAATCAGATGCGCCGAGCGCCGCTCCCACCACACCCGCAACCTGATCATCGGATGGTTGCGGCGCACGATCAGCTCCCACAGCCCCATCAGGATGAGGATGACGACGAATATCGCCGCGATCGGAAACATCATCGCATCGGCCGCGAGCCCAAGTGCGATCGCGATCGCGAGGATCGCCACTTTCAGCGTGTCGCTCGCGCCGACCAGCGCAAACACCATCGCGATCGCGACGACCACCAGCGCGATGGCGGGAACCGTTGCCGAGGTCGAACGCGAAAACCACGTCAGCGTCGGCGACAGCGTCAACATCGCGGCGAATGCGAGCGCACCCGCGCGGCCGAGCTGACGCCGCATCGCGAAGGCCGCGCCGATCAGGAGCAGCCCGAATGCCGCCGCGATGATCCTCGCACCGAAGTCGCCTGACCCGAAGGTGAGGAAGACTCCCGCGCGCAATGGATCGAGCCATCCCGAGGCCAGCGGGTTCAGCGACACCACTGCCAGGCCGCGGCTCGCGATGTCACGGGCGAACAGCGCATCGGTCGCCTCGACCGAGGTCAGCGGCCGCAGCCCGAGGCCACCGAGGCGAGTCAGCAGCGCATAGAGCGCGATGACCGCCCAGCCCAGGTGCTCGACGGTGAGGACATAGAGAGGAGTCTCGAGGCGCGCGGCACTTGAATCGGCGGGCTTCGGCGGCGCGGGCGCCGGCGGTGGTGGCGGAGGATGGCGCGGTTCGCCGGGTTCGAGACCGAGGCGCCATTCGTCGATGTCGCGACGATTCTGATCAGGCATTGGTGAGGATTGAGTTTACGGACATGTAAAATATTAGCCAACCGCTGCGCGAATGCCGGGGGCAATCTTGAGGAATCTTCGCGGAGAGTTCATGGTTAAGAGTCTTTGCCCGCAATCTTTTCATTACTGATCGCCGAGCGCGAGCACGATGGCCGAGCGCACCACAAATACGCGTCGTACCATAAACGGCATCCTGTCGTTTCTCGCGCTCGCCTCGATCCTCGCGCTGTTTTTCGAATATCGCCAGCAGGTTTCGATTAGTCATCCGCCGCGCTTCAGCGTTTCGCTTGGGCACCTGCCCTACTACGCGTTCTGCTCCTTCTACCGGATGCTGGCCGCGTACATCATCTCGCTCATCTTCTCGATTATCTACGGGCTCGCCGCCACCCGCGGACGGCTCTGGGAGCGCGTGCTGATCCCGGCGGTCGATATCGCGCAATCGGTGCCGGTGGTGGGATTTTTTCCCGCCGCGGTGTTTTTCTTCGTCGCCCTCGCGCATGGCAGCCGCCTCGGCGTCGAGATGGCCGCGGTGTTTCTCATCTTCACCAGCCAGGCCTGGAACATGACGCTCGGGGTGTTCGAGGCGATTCGCACCATCCCCAACGATTCCATCGAGGCGCTGCAGGCCTTCGGCGTGCGCGGATGGTTGCGGCTGCGGCGGCTCTATCTGCCCGCGATGGTGCCCAAGCTGGTGTACAACTCGATCCTGTCGTGGGTCGCGGGATGGTACTTCCTCATCGCGTGCGAAATCATCACGGTTGGACCCGCGCACTATCGCCTGCCCGGCCTCGGCAGCTTCCTGATGGAAGCGGCGGATCGCGGCCAGAACCTCGATCTGGTGAGTGGACTGATCACGCTGCTGATCATCATCACTCTTATGGATGTGGTGGTCTGGCAGCCGCTGACGGCGTGGTCGGAGAAGTTCAAGTACGAGTTCGCCGCCTCGCCGCAATCGGCCGCGATCTCGTTTGGCATGACCGAGGTCTTCAGCGCGATTGGACCGAGCGTCAGGCGCGCGATGCGCACCGTCACGCGGCCAATCTCGCGCGCATTCTGGCATTTCACCGCGAATCTTCCCGAAATGCCGTCGGCGGAAGAAGTTCCGGCGATCGGATGGGCCGCCGCCGCACTGCAAGTCGCAGGAATCGCCGGGGTGATCGCGCTCTTCACCTACGGAGTTGCCGAGGGCGTGGTGGCGCTGTTCCATACCCTCGCGCAGCCATGGCCACCACAAGTCAAACAGATCCCGCTCGCGACGTTTTACTCCTCGATGCGGATGGTCATCGCCTACGCGATCTCGCTGGCGTGGACGTTGCCGGTCGCGCTCGCCGCCAGCGATAACATCCGCTTCCGGCGCGTCATCGCGCCGATCGCCGAGATCGTCGGCTCGCTGCCCGCGACCGCGCTCTTCCCGGTCATCGTGGTGTTCGTAATCAAGGTGACGGGCGGAATGAATCTCGCCTCCATCCTGCTGATCCTCACCGGAATGCAGTGGTACCTGATGTTCAACCTGCTCGCGGGGGTGAACCAGGTGCCCGAGGATTTGAAGGAAGCGGCGCGCGCATTCGGTCTCTCGCGGGTCGCGACCTGGCGCAAGCTGACGATTCCCGCGCTGACCCCGTCACTCATCACCGGCAGCATCACCGCATGGGGCGGCGGCTGGAACGCGCTGATCCTTTCCGAGTACTTCATCTATCGCAATCACACCTACCAGGTGACCGGCCTCGGCCAGCTCCTCGATGTAGCGACCTACGAAACGGGCAACGGCGTGATGATCCTGTTGAGTCTGTTGGCGATGGTCGCCATCGTACTAATCTTGAACCACTTCATATGGCGGCGGCTGTATGACATTGCTGCCGAACGTTTCCGCATTGATTACTAAGCAAAACTTGAGAATATGACGGCGAAAGATTCGGAACCTCCACCATGGCCCTGCTCGACCTCAAGCACGTCTCCAAGGCCTATCCGCATAGCAAAGGCGTTTTGCCGGTGCTCGAAGACGTTTCGTTTACCGTCGAGCAGGGCGAGTTCATCGCGATCGTCGGGCCCTCGGGATGCGGGAAATCCACGCTGGTGCGCATCATCAACGGCATCGTGCCGGCCACTACGGGTCAGGTCCTTTACAACGGGCGGCAGGTCGATGGCATCAACCTCGAATGCGCGCTGGTGTTCCAGTCGTTCGCGTTGTTGCCGTGGATGACGGTCAAGGCCAATGTCGAAATGGGCCTCGAGGCGCGCGGCGTCAGCCTCGAGGCGCGGGAAAAAATTGCGGGCGTCTATATAGATAAGGTCGGCCTCGATGGTTTCGAGGAAGCGTATCCGCGCGAGCTGTCGGGCGGCATGAAGCAGCGCGTCGGCTTCGCGCGCGCGCTCGCGGTCGAGCCCAAGGTCCTGCTGATGGACGAGCCGTTTTCCGCGCTCGATGCTTTGACGGCGATTACGCTGCGCGAGGAACTGCTCGACATCTGGCATTCGCCGGACATGTCGGTGCACACGCTGGTCATGGTGACCCACATCATTGAAGAAGCGGTGGAACTCGCGGATCGGATCCTGGTGATGTCGTCGCATCCGGGACGCCTCGCCGCGGATATCCGGGTCGAGATTCCGCGCCCGCGCGACCGCCGCACCGACGCATTCAATCAGCTGGTGGACAAGGTCTTCTCGCTGATCGAGGAGCGCGCCTGATGGCCGAGCGCATCAATCCCATCCCGGATTGCCATCTGACCTGGGTCTTCGGGCTGCTGGAGACGCTCGAGGACCGCGGCGGCCGCGACGACGGCTATCGCATCGCGCGCGATTTGCAGTTCAACTTTTCCGACTTGCTCAGGGTAATGAAGGCCGCCGAGCTGTTCGGCTTCGTCAGCACGCCGGCCGGCGACGTGGTGCTGGAGCCGCTGGGCAAACAATTCCTCGAGCTCGACATCAACCATCGCAAGTTGATGCTGCGCGAGCGGCTCCAGAAGCTGTCGCTGTTCGCGTATTTCGTCCGCTTGCTGCGCGGGCAGGAGGATCATTCGCTCCCGAAAGAAATTGTCCTCGAACATCTCGCGATGCTGCTGCCCAATGAATCGCCGCAAAAGCAGTTCACCACGGTGGTGAATTGGGGTCGCTATGCGGAACTTTTCGGCTATAACAAGGATGAGGATCGTTTTTACCTCGACCAGGAATAGCAGTAGACCTAACCCCTGGCCCCTTCCCCTGAAGTGGAAGGGGAGAAGAAACTGGATCAGGAGGAAACCACATCATGGCCAACGAAGCGGAAAAAATCGTCCACGAATTTTGTAAAGCATTCGAGAGCAAGAACCTGGAAGCGATCATGGCGTTCTTCACTGAAGATGCCGTTTATCACAACATCCCGATGAAACCGGTCAGCGGCAAGGCCGCCATTCGCGCGACGATTCAATCCTTCATGCCGAAATCGGACAAGGACACCATCACCTTCAAAATCCTGCATACCGGCTCCAGCGGGAACGTGGTGTTCAACGAGCGCATCGATGCGTTCGACACCAACGGCAAGCACGTCGAGCTTCCGGTCGCGGGCGTGTTCGAAATCCAGGGCGGGAAAATCGCCAAATGGCGCGACTACTTCGACCTGCAAAGCTTCACCAAGCAGATGTCCTAAAGAAAGGTGTCCGCCTTCCTTTAGCTCTCCCCCTTGGGGGGGGGATTACAGAGGGGGCAGCAACGGGAGTTACTCGCATGGCTAACGAAGCGGAAAAAGTGGTCGCCGATTTTTGCAAGGCGTTCGAGCGCAAGAACATCGACGAGATAATGGGTTACTTCACCGACGACGCCGTCTATCACAACATGCCGATGGAGCCGGCCAAGGGTAAGGACGCGATTCGCACGACGATCAATTCTTACCTGCCGGGCTCGGATCATATCGAGTTCAAAATCCTGCACACCGCGAGCAACGGAAATATCGTGTTCAACGAGCGCATCGACATGTTCGACATCGGCGAGAAGCGCATCGAGCTCCCGGTCGCGGGGATGTTCGAAGTGCGCGGCGGAAAAATCACGCTCTGGCGCGACTACTTCGATTTGCAGAGCTACACGAAGCAGATGGCCTAGCGAGTTTGGCGAGAATTGGTGACAGCGCAAGTCACGCACGCGATCATCGGCACCGCCGGTCATATCGATCACGGCAAGACCGCGCTCATCAAGGCGCTGACCGGCCACGACACCGACCGGCTGAAGGAAGAGAAGGAGCGCGGGATCTCGATTGACCTCGGGTTCGCGTATTTCACGCTGCCCGACGGGACCCGCGCCGGGATCGTCGATGTCCCGGGGCATGAGCGCTTCATCCGCAACATGCTGGCGGGCGCGCACGGCATCGACCTGGTGCTCTTCACGGTGGCGGCCGACGACGGGGTGATGCCGCAGAGCGAGGAGCACATGGACATCCTCCATCTGCTCGGGACGCGGCGCGGAATTTTCCTCATCACCAAGGCGGACCTCGTCGATGAGGCGCGCATCGCGGAGGTGCGCGATGAAATCGAGCTGCTCGCCGATGGCACCTCGCTCGAAGGCTCGCCGGTGATTCCGATTTCCGCGCTGTCGGGAACCGGGATCGAGGAGCTTCGCGCCGAGATGATCCGCCAGCTCGACGGCTTCGAAGGCCGGCGCGCGACGGGAATCTTCCGGCTCCCCCTGGATCGCGCCTTCATCATCAAAGGGCATGGCACCGTCGTCACCGGAACCGCGATGGGAGCCACTGTGACGGTCGGGCAAAAGCTGCGCGTGCTGCCGGCCGGCGCCGAGGTGCGCGTGCGCTCGATCCAGGTGCATAACGAATCGGTCGAGCGGGCCGGGCTATGCCAGCGGGTCGCGCTCAATCTCACGGGCGCGGAGAAAATCGAGCTGAAGCGCGGCGATGTGCTCGCCGACGATCGTCTCGAAATCACCACCGAGCGCTTCGATGCGACGCTGGAGATTCGCCCGTCGGCGAAGCGACCGCTCAAGAACAACGAACGCGTGCGCATCTTCATCGGCACCGCGGAGACGCTGGCGCGCGCGATAATTCTCGGCGAAACCGCCGCCATCGCGCCCAAATCGAATGGGCTGGTGCAACTGGTCCTCGATGAGCCGGTCGTCGCATTGTCGGGCGATCGTTTCGTCATTCGCGATCAGACCAATGTCCGCACGCTCGGCGGCGGTGTAGTGCTGAACCCGCTGGGGCGCAGGATCCGCAAGCCGCTGGAGGCCTATCGAAAGAATCTCGCGGCGCTCGCGGCACGGTCCGGCGCGGAATCGATCGAGGCGCTGCTGAATTTGCAGGAAGCCCTGGCGCTCACTCCAAGTCGCATCGTGCACCTGCTGAACCTTCCGAGCGCCGACATCGACGCGCTGCTGAAAGATTCGCGCTTCGTGAAACTTTCGCTGGGCGATGAAGAAGGCTACACCACCGCGAACAAATGGGCCGAGCTGAAAGCGTTCGCACTCGCCGCGCTCACCCGCCATCATGCCGCCGAGCCGCTGTCGCCGGGCCTCGAGATGGAAGCGCTGCGTTCGCGCCTCCCCTATGAAATTGGCGCGCGCAACTATCGCGCGTTGGCGGACCGCCTCGCGCGCGAGACCGACATTGTGCGCGAGGAAAGCACGCTCAGGCTCAAGACTCATCGCGTGAAGATCGGCGAGAGTGACGGCAAGCTGGTCGCGCGCATCGAGGACGAATTGCGCAAGGCAGGCTTCCAGCCTCCCGAACTGAAGCCGCTGGCGGAAGCACTCAAGCTGCCGGCCTCCGAGGTCGGCAAACTTCGCAGCGTGCTCTCGGCGCTGGAGCGCGAGGGTAAGGTCGTCAAGATCGCGACCGATCTCTATTTCGCGCGCGCCTCCGTCGATGCGGCGCGCGCGCACCTCACCGGCTATCTGCAACAGCACCCCGAGATAACCGCGGGCACTTATCGCGACCTGCTCGGCGCGTCGCGCAAGTTTGCGATCGCGCTGCTCGACTACTTCGATCATTCGGGCGTGACCACGCGCGTCGGCGACGCGCGCAAGCTGCGCGCGAAAGCCTCCTGACGCCGGCCTCGCGCGCGTTCGGCGAACCGTTGAAGCGTCGCATGCCATCGGCATAGGTTAGAAATCGCCTATGGCAGAGAAGGAAAATAGCAACGCGAGCCGGAGCGAACTCATTCGCCTGACCGCGCGCTGCAAAGCCGCGGGTTGAGCCGGCAAGTTAGGTCCGGAGGACCTTTCAGCAGTTCTGGCGCGGCTCGATCTTGGCAGCGATCCCAATTTGCTGGTCGGAATTTCCACCGGCGATGACGCGGGGGTGTATCGTGTGCGCGACGATCTCGCGATCGTCAGCACGGTGGATTTTTTCACTCCGGTCGTCGATGACCCCTTCACCTACGGGCAAATCGCCGCGGCGAACGCTTTTTCCGATGTCTACGCCATGGGCGGCAAGCCGATCACCGCGCTCAATCTCGTCTGCTGGCCGCAGTCGGGTCTCCCGCGTGAGATGCTGCACGAGGTGCTGCGCGGCGGTTCCGAGAAGGCGAAGGAAGCCGGCGCATTGATTATCGGCGGTCATAGCGTTGCTGACGAGGAAGTGAAGTACGGCATGGCGGTGACCGGACTCGTCGATCCGCGCCGCGTGATTCGTAATGTCGGCGCGCAAATCGGTGACGCGCTCATTCTCACCAAGCCGCTGGGCACCGGGGTTCTGATGACGGCGTTCAAGCGCGATCGCCTCGCGCCCGAGTACTACGAGTCCGCCGTTGCGGCGATGGTTCAACTCAACGCGCGCGCCGCCGAGGTGATGTTGCAATTCGAGGTCCACGCCGCCACCGACATCACCGGGTTCGGGTTAGTAGGACATTCCTCCAAAATGGCGGATGGGAGCGGGGTAACCCTGGTATTCGAAGAATCCGATCTGCCCCTGCTGCCGGGCGCGCTGGAATGCTGCCGCGAGGGCCAGATTCCCGGCGGCGGCACTCGCAACCGCGAGTTCTTTGGCCGATTCGCGAAAATTTCCGAGGAAGTGGCGGACGAGATGATCGCGATCGCATTCGATCCGCAAACCTCGGGTGGACTTTTGATCGCCGTCCCGGACCGCGACGCGATAAGGCTGGTTGCCGCCCTGCATGGCACCGGCGTGGCCGAGGCCTGCATCGCCGGCCGAGTCAGCAAGCCCTCCGGCGTGGCCATCGAACTGGTGTGAACATCCAGCTTGCACTTTGCCCGTTAGCCCATTAAAAAGATCCTCGAATCGACAGATTGTTAGCATCGGGAGGGTCTAATGAAGACGTTGATTCTCGCTGCCATCGTGGTTGCGTTCGGCGGAGCGAACTGCTGGGCGCGCGACTTTACCGCGAAAGACTTCTCGAAGGTCGAGTGTGGAACCACCTTGTACGCCTGGTCAGAAACCACCGGCCAGCCGCCCTCTGAAATCGCTACCGGGGTGGTCAAAGATGTATTAATCCGGATGGTACCGGCATTTCCCGCAATTCGTGGAAACCCGCGGATGGCACCGATCCCCGTTGCGCTTCGCTCCATCTGGATTGGTTCGCGAAAGGGGGAGTGGATGCGAGCTTTAAAAGCCACCATCCCGGTGAGGCAGTCGAGAGCATTTACATGATGGGCCCGAACCATGGCTACCAGCTGGCGATCGGACCGGCTGGATTCGGTACCGGGACTTGTAAGCCGAGCAATTAATTTCTACTGCGCTCGCGTCAGGGCGCCTCGGGTTTTAACAGCGGGATGACTTCTTTGGCGAACTGCTCGAGCTGCGCGGTGCGCTCGGAGCGGCGGCAAACCAGGTCCACGCCGATGTCGCGCGCGCCCGCTTTGATGTAGGCGCTGATCTGCTCCGCGATGTCCGCCGGGCGACCTACCGCGGCATAACGCTTGGTAGCCTCGCGGAAATCCATCGCGTAGCGCTTGCTGAGGCGCTCGGATGCTATGTTGACGCCCTTTTCGTATGAATCCGCAATCGTGACGAAGAGTTGCGCCGCGGTCCCGAAGCTCTCGAAAGTGCGATGCGCCAGCTCCGCCTCGCGCGCGATGACTTCCAATCCCTGGGCGAAGCGATCGGCGGAAATCACGTACGGCATCCATCCGTCACCGAGCCGCGCGGCGCGTTTCAACGCGGCCTCGGCGCGACCGCCGATCCAGATGGGAGGACCGCCCGGCGTCGCGGGTTTCGGCAGCATGGTAATTTTTCCGAAGCTGAAGTATTTCCCGCGATGCTCGACCGGCTCGCCGGTCCATAGCCGCCGCATGATCTCGATCGATTCGTTGGTGCGCCCTCCGCGCTCCTTGACCGGCACTCCACACGCCTCGTATTCGGCGGGAAATTCGCCGCCCACTCCGATGCCGAAAATGAAGTGTCCAGCGCCCATCAGCCGATCGATCGTCGCGACCACCTTCGCGACGGTGACCGGATTGCGCAGCGGCAGCAAATAAACTCCGGTGCCGTAAACGAGCTTCGGCTGGAGCGCGGAGAAATACGTGAGCTGCGCGAATGGATCGCTGACTGGGCCGGTGAAGGCGACGTGATCGGGCATCCAGATGATGTCGTAACCCCACGCGGCCAGCGATTTTATCGCCTCGATCGCGGCCTCGCGATTGCCGGCCGCGATACCCGCGCCAAAACGGATTCGATTGCTAAGTGGAAGCGCGCCGCTCATGAAGACCTTCCTGCTTTCCGCGATTCAGATTCATACGCATATCATTTCTTCTCGATCATCAGCACGCGCGCGCCATGGGCGTCCACCGGCGGCGACTGCGCGAGCGGCTGCAGACAAGTGCGTTGATCAGGCGCAAGTCTCTGAAGACGATCCTGCCACACGAGAAAAAACGCATCGCGCGATTGTTCAGCGCATTGGAAAGTTTTCAACGACCCAACCTCATGATCCGAATAGAAGGCCAGGTCGCAATCGAACGGGCCGAGGTAGTCGATCGGGAATCCCGGAGGCACCTCTCGATCGACGACTGCGGCGAAGGGCTTGAGAGTTTCCTCGCTCGCCAGAGCCGGATTCATGAAGCCGTACCAGAACAGGGTGCCGGCAAGTGCGATGAGTGCGATGCCCGCGGATTGCATCGGAGCCTGCCCCTTCAGCGTCGAGCTCAGGGCCGCGACCGCGCCAAGGATCGACAAGCTGCTCCACAGGACGACCGCGGGCGAAACCTGCGTCGTTGCCGTCATCAGGAGTTCGAAAAATCTTCGGTCAGATCGGTGCAGCAACGAGCCCAGCGATGCCGCCGCTGGGGAAAGCAGCAACGCGCCGCCCACCACGATGATGACGATGATCCCCCCGGCGATTACGAGAGCGGCCCAGTCGAAAAATCTGCGCCATAGATCCGCGTCGCGCGGCCGTTCAATCGCGCTCGCGATCAGCCATCCCGTCATCGCAGCAAGGGCGGGAAACAGCGGCAGTATGTAGACCACGCACTTGCCGGCCGAGATGGTGAAAAATCCAAAAATCGCGACAAACCAGCAGAGCGCGAACGCAATCGGCCGCGGCATCTTCGCACGAACAGTCCACAGCGCTGCTAGTAGGGCCGGATAGAACAGACTCCAGGGCAGAAAGCCGGAAATCAACCGCGGCAGGAAATAGTAAACAGGATTGTGGCATTCGCCGACGATGCCCGCGCTGGCGCCGAGAAATCGGCGCAACAGTCCGTGGACAATTTGAAATTCAAAGAAGGCATTGCCACCGGTGCGCAGCGCCGCCAGGTACCAGAGCGCGCCGATAGCGACGGCGCCGCCGAAGGTCGCGACAATGTCGAATCGAAAAAGCTCGGATAACTTTCGCTGCCCGATCAGGAAGATGGCGAGGGCGAGTCCCGGAAGCGCCACCCCGAGTGGCCCCTTGGTGAGGATCGCCGCGCCCATCGCGATTGCGGCGATTGCGAGAAGAATCTTTTGCGTTGGCAATCGAGAGAGTCCGCGCTCGAGGCTGACCATCGCGGCCGCGAGGAACATCATCAGCAGGGCGTCCATCCGTGGCTGGCGCGCCGCGTCGGCGATGTACTGGGTGGAGAGCAACACCGGCACCGACCACATCGCGACTCGACGCCCCATCGATGAGCCGAGCCATGCGTAAAGGATCGCCGCCGTCATCGCGGCGGCCAGGATGGACGGTGCGCGCAGTCCGATCTCGTCCCATCCGAAAAGCCGGACGGCGATTGCAGCGGCCCACCAGTACATCGGCGGCACCTGCACCGGAGTACCGGGCGTGTAATGTGGCAGGATCACGTTGCCGGAGAGCACATCGCGCACGGCTCCCGATTCACACACTCCGAGTTCCCTGGTGAATGGAGCGGCCGGAGCAAGCGCGAGGAGAAACGCCAGCGATACGACAGCGACCGCCGCGGATTCGAGCGCGAGGCGCCGCCCATTGAGGCGATCAGTCAACGCGTCGAAATCCATTGCGAGATAATGCCAGCCTCGATCGACGACGGCGAGGTCAGCAT
Organism: uncultured delta proteobacterium; assembly: GCA_963761255.1. Lineage (GTDB taxonomy): Bacteria > Desulfobacterota > Binatia > Binatales > Binataceae > DATGKG01. The sequence goes on along the minus strand of CAVXGH010000001.1, from coordinate 95,083 downwards.
CCCCAGCCTCGTCAGTAATCGTTCGAGGACAAGGCTTCGCCCGAGCGCCCCACTGCGCTTATCAGGTGGAGAATTTTTCGGGGTGCGCGCACCGCGCGCGGCGGAAATCGATTCGCTAGGCGCGCATGACGTTAGCGGCCTGCAGCCCCTTCGGTCCTTGGGAAACCTCGAATTGCACTTTCTCGCCCTGCTCGAGAGAACGGAACCCGTTGCCATCGATGGCGGAGTAGTGGACGAAGACCTCCTGCCCATCCTCCATGGTGATGAACCCGTATCCCTTCTTCGGGCTGAACCATTTGACCGTACCGGTAGTAGCCATTTCCCCCGAACCTCCTGAAGAGACCATTGCTGATTGCTGGTCTCGCGGTCACCGTAACCACACCCGCCGCCACGGCGGGAATACAGGTAACGCCCGCGCATATACCATATGCGCAGGCGGAAAACAAAACAGTTGTTCAACATCTATTCGACTAGTCATTCATTTGATCGAGTAAATGACTACTACTGATTGGCACGACAAGTCCTGGGCAGTTCGCCGCCGGTGTACTCTTATGTCTCTTAGAGTAGCTAGACGATGACAACACACGGCCACGCTACAGGACCGAATGACTATCGCGACTTGGTAATGTAGTCGGACGAAAAATCGATCAGGTCGCCCAGCGGCGGATCGGCCGCGCATGCATATGACAATGGTCGGGGATCTGGCGCATCACGTCATCGATAATGAAATCGCTGTTGCCGAACTTCTTGCGTGCGACCAGCGAGAGCGCCTCGATCATGAAAGCCTTCTCATCATCAGTAGGCGCAACGCGATGGTCACCGAGCACCGCCATCGGGGTATCGCAGGAATCGCAATCGAGAATCGCGAACTTGAAGGGAGTTTCGTACTGGCAGTACCAGGGAGTGTAGTGTTTGAGTTCGCACAGATCGCACTTAGCCATTGCTCACCAAACCTCCCAACCTTTATAGCGAAAAGCCCCGCGCGCATCATGCGCACGAGGCTATTTCTCGCGGTTAATAACTGGAGGCGTCAGGGCTTGGCAGCCGCAGGTGCGGTGGCGGGCTTGGTAGCAGCCACGTTGCCGGCCTTGGATGCGGCTTTGGCGGCGGCCATTTCTTTCTTTTTGCAACGATAAACGCTGCTGGCCGAGATGCTCATATCCTTGGCGATTTCTTTGGCCTTCTTGCCGGCGTTCACTTCCTTCATCACCGCGTCGCAATCGACCTTGGTTTTGGCGGCTGCGTAAGCCGAAGGAATACTGATCGCGACACCGATCGCTAGTCCCACCACACTGGCAGCAAGCGTCGTTACCATTCGTTTCATTTGTAGACTCCCGGTTGAATTTTGAAAACGCGAACAGTATCCCAAAATCACGACGCAGAACAAAGACCCCTTGATTATAATGTTACGGAAATTCGAGCATCACCTTGGTCTGATCGCTCGGCCGTGAGAGCGCCGCAAAGGCGTTGGGTAACTCATCGAGGCCGATTACATGGGTAATCATCGCATTGGTAGAAACTCGACCGGCGGCTAGCATCTCGATGGCGGTTTCGATTTCGCCAGGTTCCAGGCCGAGGCTGAACCGAATGTCCAGTTCGCGATTCATGGCCTGCATCGGGCGGAATGAATCGTCCTCCATACATACTCCGAGCACCACCACGCGCCCGCCGCGCCGCGCGTAAGTCACGGCTTCATCAAGCGTGCCGCCCGCGCCGATGCATTCGAAGATCACATCGGGCGGCGCGCCGGTCATCTCCTGGATCATCGCGGCGGGATTCTTGACTCGCGGATGCACCGCGGCATCGGCGCCCATCGCGAGCGCCTTATCGCGGCGGCCATCGGCCATTTCGGAGACCACGATGGTCCGCGCGCCCGCGAAACTTCGCCCATTGCAACGTCACCAGCCCGATCGGACCCGCACCCATGATGACGCAGGTTTCGCCCGCGCGAAGCTGTGCGCGATGCACTCCATGGAGACCGACCACCAGCGGTTCGACCGTCGCGCCGAGGCGATGACTCATGGTGGCCGGCATCTTGAAGCAGCTGCCGGGCGTGGTTTTCATCTTCTCCGCGTAGGCGCCGGGGACATCGCCGAAGCCGACGCCCTTCATCTTGCGGCAGCGCGCGCTTTTGCCGGTCCGGCACGATTCGCATTCGCCGCACGCGACGTATGACATCACGACGACCGGATCTCCGGGAGCGAAGCCCGTCACGCCGGAGCCGATCTCATCGACGACGGCGGAAAACTCATGTCCCATGATGGTGCCGGGCGGCATCTTGAAGCCGAATTTCGCAGCGTGCAAATCGGAGCCGCAGATGCCGCAATCGCGCACCCGCACGATCATTTCACCCGCCGCGGGCTTCGGGTCGGGAACTTCGACCACCTCGAGGAGCGCGCCGGGCGCTTTGTATACGCATGCTTTCATGATGGCTCCTCCTCTAGGAATTGCCGGGAAACTTCGGCTGGCGGCGTTCCTTCACCGCGCTGACGCCCTCGGCCACATCGGCGCCGAAAAATCCGAGCATCTCCAGCGCCAGCGATGCATCGAAGGCCGGCCCGAACATCCTGATCCAGTTGTTGAGTGCGCGCTTGGTAAACCGCGTCGCCTGCTGAGGTCCATTGGCGAGCTTGCGCGCGACCTCGAATGCCTTGTCCATCAGCTTGTCGGCAGGCGTGCATAGCGCCACGAGCCCGATCCGCTCCGCCTCCTTGCCGTCGATGAAATCCGCGGTGAGGAGGTAATACTTCGCCTTCGCCATCCCACACAGCAACGGCCACAAGATGACTGCATGATCGCCGGCCGCGACTCCGAGTCGGGTGTGACCATCGGTGATGCGCATCGTTTCCGACGCAATCGGAATATCCGCCATGAATGCGACCGCGAGGCCCGCGCCGACCGCGACGCCATTGATGGCCGAGATGATCGGCTTCTCGCAGTTGAGCATGTTGTAGACGATGTCGCCGGCCTCTTTCAGCATGCCGCCGATAATCTTCGCGTTGCCCTTCATGTCCTCGATCATCTCGAGGTCGCCGCCGGCCGAAAACGCGCGTCCGGCGCCGGTGATGATCACGACGTTGGTCTTGTCGTCCTCGGCGACATCGAGCCAGACGCGGCTCAGCTCCCAATGGAGCCTACGATTTGTAGCATTGAGAACATCGGGCCGGTTGATGGTGATGAGCAGGATGCCGGGCTCGAAGCGCTCGAAGAGCAGGTGTTGGTATTCGCTGTAATCCATGATGGACCTCTAGGTCTTGCAGATATCGATTGACGATAACGTACGATGGGTTTGGCATCGGCTACAATGCCGAAGCGGCCAAGTCCAGGAGCGCTTGAAAAGCGTCGACGGAGATGTCCCCGATCCGAAGAGTGCTGCGAAGCGTGCCTCGATCCAAGGTGGGTGCATCGGAACAGTCAACGGATTGCGGCCAGAGCATACCATTCGCACGTGACTGCCCTTCTGGCGCGCGAACCGATAGCTGAGCTTCTCCAGCGCCGCGACGCATTCTCGTCCTGAAATAACTGGCAATTGCGGCATTCCTGAATACTCGCCAGAGGTAACTGTTACATATTAATTCTTTGGGCCGAAAAGCCGGAGGCCATAGTGCACGACGTGCATTTATTGATTGACCTCATAAGAGCATAAAAATAAAGGACAAACGCCAAGATTGCAGATGTGGACAGAATAGGGCGTGTGAGACGGAATTGGAGAGAAAATGGAATTTGGGATGAGGGTGGCGGCTCGATGCCGCCGCCCTCATTTAGCTGCTGATTGGCAAAGTGACTAGTTCGTAATCCGAAGGTAGCTGCCAACCCTCTGAGGCTTGATTCTCGAAGCACAGTTCGATCGCTTCGCGGATATTCGCGAGCGCCTCTTCGCGGGTGCGGCCCTGACTGATGCAACCGGGAATGACCGGGCATTCGGCCACGATGTAGCCGTCCTCACCCGTCTTCAAAATCACCGGCAGATCAGTCATGTGCTTACTCGTTCAGCCGACCTGGCTGCCGACCACCGAGACGAAGCTCACGCAGCGTCCGGGCGCGCCGCCGAGGTTGTGGGTGAGGCCCAGCTTCGGATTCTTGATCTGACGCGGGCCGGCTTCGCCGCGGAGCTGCAGCCACATTTCGTACATCATGCGCAGGCCCGAGGCGCCAATTGGATGCCCGAAGGACTTCAGCCCGCCGTCCGGATTGACCGGCAGCTTGCCTTCGAGGTCGAAGTATCCGTCGAGCACGTCCTGCCATGCGGTCCCGCGCTTGCTGAAGCCGAGGTCTTCCATCAGCACCAGTTCGGTGGGAGTGAAGCAGTCGTGCACTTCGGCCATGCTGAGCTGTTCGCGCGGGTTGGTGATGCCGGCCTGGTTGTAGGCATCTTTGGCCGAGGCCACGACCTCACGGAAAGTCGTGAAATCATATTCCTGCGAAAGGGGTCCTTCGGCAGGTCCGGCGACGAACGAGAGCGCCTTCAAGTAGATGGGATTCTTGCAGTACTTGTGCGCGTCCTCGGCGCGCACAACGATCGCGGCGGCCGATCCGTCCGACACGCCCGAGCAATCCATGATGCCGAGGGGGTCCGCGATCTTCGGCGAATTCCTGATGGTCTCCATGGAGACTTCTTTCTGGAACTGCGCCTTGGGATTCTTCGCACCGTTCTTGTGATTCTTCCACGCGATGCGCGAGAGCACTTCTTTGCCCTTCTCCGCATCGAGGCCGTACTTCTTGAAGTACGCGGGCGCGAGGAGCGAGAACGAGGCCGGCGCGGTCATGCTGCCCTCGGTGCCGTCATTGGGCGGCACGTTGCCGACCAAGCCCGAGTAGCCCGAGTCCTTCAGCTTCTCGACGCCGATTGCCATCGCCATGTCGAAGGCGCCTGAGGCGACCGCATAGGCGGCCTGGCGCAGTGCTTCCGAACCGGTCGCGCACATATTCTCGACGCGAGTGACAGGCTTGAACTGAATCTTAAGGGGCTCCGACAGGGTGAGCCCGGAAATTCCGGAGCCCATGGTGCCGAGCCAGTAAGCATCGACGTCGTCGGGAGTGACGCCCGCCGATTCGTATGCATCGTAGGCGGCCTGGACCAGCAAATCCTCGGGGCCTTTGTCCCAATGCTCACCGAATTTGGTACAGCCCATTCCGATGATCGCGACGCGGTCTTTGATTCCTCTGCTTGCCATTGCTCCCTCCAGGGATTTAGCGCTTGGGTCGCGCCTTCCAAAAATAGTTATGCACGCCTCCGGCCGTAAACAAGCGGCGGAAGGTCATTTCCACTTCATCTCCGATTGCGACCTTGTCGGGTTCGCAGTCGGTCATCTCACCTAAAAAGCGTCCTCCGCCCTCAAAATCTATCACAACATTGATGGTTGGGGGATTGAGCGAATAGGCCAATCTGTCGATGGCGTAGGTCGCGATCCTGGCCGTCCGGTCGGCGAACGAATACGGTTCCATGTCGCGGGATTGACATTTCACGCATACCAACTGCGGCGGAAGCTGCGGGGTCCCGCACTTCTTGCACTTTGAACCGATGAAGCCGTACTTCCAGCGCTCGCTGCGCAGCATCGGCGGTCCGGCGGGACGATCCGGATCGGGACGGCGCGGTGGCTCGGTAGGAAGAATCTCGCGCCACTTCAGATAATTGCCGTAGGAGACATCGCCCTTCGACTCGATCTGCTGACCAACCGAGCGCGTCGGCTTAAAACTCGCAACCGCCGGAGTGATTTTGAGCACCATCGCATCGGCGCCGTCAGCGACGCTCACCACGAGGATACGATCGCCGGATTTTGCCGTCGGCAGGATGCCTGTCAGCATCAGGCCGATGTGCGCCGCGCCGGTCTGTCCGACAGTAGGCGCGAACGAATCAGCAAACTTCGAAGGATCGAGCTTCAGCGCACGTGCAACCTCATCGATCGCGCGCGGATTGGGCGTATCGATGACGATCTTCGCGAGGTCGGTGGGCGCGAGTTTGACTTTCTCGAGCACGGTTTTGATGACTTGCGCGAGGATGGGTCCGTGGCTTTGGGTGAGGGTGAAGCGTTCTTCCCAGCTATGCCCGAAGCGTTCACCGGGAGCGCGCCAGGTATCGAGAATCTCGCGCGTCATCGAAGCGGTCGCCTCGATTTCAGCGATCACGTTGTCATTGCCAAAGACGAAGGCCGCGGCGGCATCGCCGTTGGACTGCTCGGCCTTGCCTTCGGGAGCGGCGAGGCGGCAATCAGCCATCGCGACGACGGCCTGCTTCGCGCCGGCTTTAACGGCGTCGGAGGCCTGCAACATCGCGGAGAGGCCGGCGCGGACCGAGCCGGTGCAATCAGCCGCGCGGATCTCGGTCGGGAGTAAAGTCGCAGCACCCAAAGTGGCGGCATTGAGCTTCTCGCCGTATGGGGGCGTGGTGGTCGCGAAGAAGAGCACCTGCGTGTCGGCGGGTTTGGCGCCGCGAAGAGCGTCGCGCGTCGCCTCCACCGCCATCGAGACGGAATCCTCGTCGAAGCTGGCAACCGAGCGCTCGCCCTTGCCGGCGGCGACGCCGAGAACTTGCCCTATTGCGGCACGTTTGAGCCGGCGGTAGGGAACATATGAACCGTAAGAAACAATTCCTGCCATCAGCGGATTAAAATCCCAAACGGCCACGGGGTCAACCGGATCGAACTCTTTTGGTGGCGCTGAGCGCGACGAGCGAGAGTATCGGAACTTTCGGCCTTGCCTCTATCTTTGAGTTAACTGACAATTATTTTTTCTGGGGGGTTAATCATTTGTCTGACCACCTTTTGCCTATGGCGCGCTCGCTGACGACCGCATCAATGGTTGCCTGCGGGGCTTTGGTATTCACACTGATCGCCGCGACGCTTTTTCATCCCGCCCCAGTCCGCGCCGCCGACAGTAAGCCACCCCCATTCGCGGGATACACCAAATACGAAAGTTACAAGGTTGACTTCCAGGTCAACCCCGACGGGACCGACGTCGAACATTACGAATACGCGATTAAGGTGCTCGCGGAGCAGGGCGTCGCGTCGGCGAATGAGACCTCGGTGAGCTTCAGCGATCGCCTGCAGGATGCCGAGATACTGTCGGCATACACCCTCAAGGCGGATGGGCGCCGATTGGACGTTCCGGCGACCAATTTCCAGGTCGAATCCAACACCGGCAAGGATAAAGCCGCGCCGATGTTTTCCGACATCAGAACCAAGACGGTCGCTTTTCCCGATGTCGCGGTAGGCGACACCGTGGTGCTCTCCTACAAGTTGACGCAAAAGGAGCCGACCTTCCCCGGCAACTTCTCGATGACGCAGGAGTTTTCGCCGTTCGAGGTTTACGACCATGCCGAGATCAACCTGAACGCGCCGGCTTCGCTGAAGATGCAGATTTTCGCGCGGGGGGTAAAAGGCGGCGAGCTCGGAATCAAGGACGGCCGCCGGCGATGGTCGTGGTCCTATCAAAACGACCAAATCGTCAAGCCGGAATCCGGCGCGGTTTCATCGCTCGACTATGGTCCGCTAATCGTGGCCACCACCTTCAAGGACTATGGCGCGGTCGCCACCGCCTATGATGTTCGCGCGCGACCGAAGGCCAAAGTGACCGAGCGCATCAAGAAACTCGCCAACCAGCTCACCCAGGGCATTGGCTCGCCACGCGAGCAGGCGAAGGTCCTCTATGATTGGGTCGCGACCAACGTCGAATATGCCCCCAATGCGGTGGGGCAGGGCTCGGTGGTGCCGCACGATGCCAACGAGATCCTCGCTAATCGGATGGGCGATTGTAAGGACCACACCACGCTGCTCAAGGCGCTGCTGGCGGCCAAGGGCATCGAGAGCAGTCCCGTGCTGATCAATGCGGGCCTGTCGTATACCTTGCCGCCCGCGCCCGCCGCCGATGTCTTCAATCATCTCATCCTCTATATTCCGGCATTCGACCTCTATGCTGACTCGACCTCCCGTTACACTCCCTTCGGCAGCTTGCCGCTCGATGATTCGGACAAGCCGGTGGTCCATGTCCAGGACTTCGCGGAAATCCAGCACACCCCGCCGACGGATCCCAAGGCGAGCGGCTACGACGTCAGCACTTCGATGGATATCCATTCGGACGCCGTCGCCGAGGGCGAAACCAAGGTCATGACGCGCGGGCTTTTCTGTGAGGAAACGCGGGCCGCGATGACGTATCTGCAGCCCAACATGGAAGAGACGGCGATTCGGCAAGGCCTGGCACGCGAAGGCTATATCGGCGCGGGCACGATAACCAAGGACGATCCGAAAATCATGGCCGATAGCTATGTCTACCAGGTCAAGTATCGGCTCGAGGACGCGATCAATCTCCCCGGTCCCGGAGCGATGCCGATTCGCTCGCCGATCGGAGGCTCCGGCACGATCGAACGTTTCCTCGACGGGATCAATCTGCCGGACCGCACCGTTAACTTCCAATGCCTCGGTGGATACTCGCGGGAAAATTACACCATCAATCTCCCCAAAGGCGTCGAGGTGATGGCGATGCCGAAGGACGTTCAGATTAACGGCAAATCGGCGACTTACAAGGCCACTTATCGTCAGGCGGGCGGCAAGCTGCTGATATCGCGCGAGCTGGATGATCACACCAGCGGCAATGTTTGCACTCCGGCGTATGCGAAGGAGTTCAAGACCTTTGCCACCGCAGTCCGGCATAACCTGAAGGCGGAGGTTCTATACCGCTGAGCGGGCACGCGGACATCGACCGGTTTCCGCGCTAACTCCAATACGACCTCAGTTCGGCCCGCGTTGACTTGACGCGATGCGCTCGCGATGCTCGTCGCAGTGGATATCACCCAGGAAGCCGTGCGCGCGGGATTGCGCCGCGCCAACTACATCACCAACGAGCGGGTCGAGACCGCGATTTTCCTCGCCCTCGCGCTGGAAAAACCGCTCCTCATCGAAGGACCCGCCGGCTCGGGCAAGACCGAGGTCGCCAAAGTCCTCGCCGAGATGCTCGGCACCGATTTGATTCGCCTCCAATGCTACGAGGGCCTCGACGAAGCGCGCGCGCTCTATGAGTGGAATTATCAGAAGCAGTTGCTGCGGCTGCAGGCCGATGAGCATCAAGGTGCGCGCTGGGAAGATATTTCGGAGCATCTGTTTTCGCGCGAGTATCTGCTCGAACGGCCGCTGCTGAAAGCGATTTCTTCGCCGCGCAAAGTCGTGCTGCTCATCGACGAGATCGACAAGGCCGACGAGGAGTTCGAGGCCTTCCTGCTGGAGCTGCTTTCCGATTTTCAGGTCACTGTTCCCGAATTGGGAACCTTGCGCGCGAAGGAAATTCCGGTGGTGGTGCTCACCTCGAACCGGATGCGCGAATTGTCCGAGGCATTGCGCCGCCGATGCCTCCATCTGTTCATCGATTTTCCCGGCGCGGAACAGGAGCGCCGCATCGTGCAGCTCAAAGTGCCGGGACTCGATGAGCGCCTCGCCAGCGAAGCCGCGCGTTTCGTTGGCGCGGTGCGCAAGCAGGGGCTCAAGAAGCCTCCGTCGATCGCGGAAACTCTCGATTGGGCGCGCGCGCTGCAACGCCTCGGCATCAAAGAGCTGAACAACGACGCAATCAAAGCCACCCTCGGTGTGCTGCTCAAGCACGAAGACGATCGCGCCAAGGTCGAGAGTAAGGCCGGCGCACTTTCCGGACGCTCGCGATGACGACGCTGCGCGACGAGCTGCTGCGCTTCGTGGATCAACTGCGCGGCGCCGGAGTGCGTATCTCGATCGCGGAAACTCTCGACGCGATGAACGCAATTTCGGCGGCCGGCCTGGAGCGCGCGCCGATGCGCGAGGCCCTCGCTGCCACGCTCATCAAGGATGAAGAGGACCGTCACATCTTCGATGATCTGTTTGCGAGATTTTTCGCCGGTGGCCGCGAACCCGGCGATGACGGACGGCGCAAGCCCGGAACCGAATCGTCGATCGCGCCGGGCGCGGGCCGGATCGAGAGCGAATCCATTCGCTCAGTTCGCAAGGACAAGAAGCCGTCGCCCTCCGCAGCCGCAGAGAAAAGCGAACCGCGCGAGCTTTCGGAAACCGCATCTGAACAGGAAGCCGAGGAACCTCGGGAGGGTGAAACTGAGCGCGAGGATTCGCGCGGAAAGGACGACCTCGCGGATGAGGCCGGCGAGCAGCATGATGCCGCGTTCTCCAGCGGCCAGGATGCGCGGCGGCGTAAAATCGAGCGCACCCCATTCGAGGATTATTCCGACCTGGAGTTCGATGAAGCTCGCGATACGCTCGCTCCGATTGCGCGGCGTTTTCGCGTGCGCCTCGGCCGCCGGCTGCGGATGGCGAAAGCCGGCCGCCTCGACTTCCGGCGCACCATCCGCGCCTCGACCCAGCGTGGCGGCGCGCTCGCGGACTTGCGCTTCCGGTCGCGACGCCCACGCCACATCGACCTCGTGATCCTCGCGGATATCTCCGGCTCGGTGCGATATTCCTCGACGCTGATGCTTGAATTGATCGCGGGGGCGGCGAAGTTTTTCCGGCGCGTGCGAAGTTTCGTTTTCATCGATCGGCTGGCCGAGGCGGACTTCGAGCAGAAGCACCTGGTGATGACGCCGCCGCTCGATCTTTATGCCCGCTCGGACTTCGGCCGCGTGCTCGCTGAACTATGGGCGCGGCGCGGCGAAGTGCTCAATCGCGCGACCGTGCTGGTGATCATGGGCGATGGTCGTAACAACCGGCGTCCGGCCCGCGCCGATCTGCTGCGCGAGATGGGCAGGCTTTGCCGCGCCGTCATCTGGCTGATTCCCGAGGAGCAGGAGCGATGGGGCACCGGCGACAGCGCGATTTTTCAGTATGCGCGCGAGATTTCCGCGCTGGTGCCCTCGCGCGATCTGCGCGAGCTCGAAGGCGCCCTGGTCAAGATCGGGTAGCTTCAGCCCAAATCGAAAATCTGGCGGACCTTCGCCACCCACCAGTTGCGCCGCGCGATGACGCCGTCGCCGATGGTGTCCTTGAGCAGTTCCTTGCGCTCCGACGCCCGATTGGCGATGACTTCGCTTATCTGCTCGACCGCCTCGGGATGTTGTTTGAACAATTCGGCGAATGATTCGCGGCTGAGCTCCAGCACCTCGACGTCGGTCTGCGCCCGGCAGGTGGCGTTGCGCGGCTCGCCGGTCATCATCGCGCCTTCGCCGATGATTTGGGGGCGTGCGAGCACCGCGATGGACCGCTTCGAACCGTTGTCGGTGCGGCCAAGCACTTCGATCTTGCCGCGCCGAATGATGTACATCGTGTCGCCGATGTCGCCCTGCGAGAACAGCGTTTCGCCCGCGCCGAACTCATGCACCTGGACGTTCGGCACCAGCAGGCGCATCTCATCCTCCGACATGTTGCGCAGAAAATCGATCTGGCGCAGCTCGCGGATGATTTCGTTTTCGAAGTCCACCTGCGGCCGGCGCGAGGTCTTCGGCGTCCGCACATCGAGAGTCTGGGTCGGGAACGGGATCTCCATGCTATTGCGCCGCAGCGCATACCAAAGGCTCGTCACCAGCCCGTTGCGGATCTCTTCCTGCAAGCCGTAGTCGGCAATCCAGTATTTGACGCGATACTTAATCGCCCAGTCGCCGTACTCCCAGGCCAGCACCTCCGGCGAGGGATCCATCAGCACGTGCGGCACATCCCCCATCACCTTGAGAATGACCTCGCGCACCCGGTTGGGCGGCTCGTTGTAGCTGATGCCGATGGAGATTTCGTCGCTGACCGGAGGAGCGCCGTAGTTGGTCAGCGCCTCCTTGGCGATGGCGGAGTTGGGAATCTCGAGGCGTTCGTTGCCACGCGTAATCATGGTGGTGGAACGCACGCCGACACTTTGCACGCGGCCGAGAAATTGCCCGCTGCGCACCCAATCGCCATGCTCGAACGGACGCTGCAGTTGCAGCGCGAGGCCGCTGAAAATATCGCCCAAGGTCTGCTGGACCGCGAATCCGATCACCACCCCGAGAACCCCGACTGACGCGACCAGGGAGTAGACATTGACCTTGAAGTCGGCCGCCAGCACGGCCACCAGCACCGCCGCGTAGAGAATCAAGCTGATCAGGTCGCGCAGGATGTTCGAAGTATCGCGCGCGCGGCGCGACGCGTAGTCGACCACGTCCATCAGGAGGCGGACTACGCCCCAGAAGAAAAACAGCGCCGCGGCGCCGCCAAAGCCCGCGGCGGTCTTCGGATTGGAAACGACCGAACCACCGATCAGATCGATCAGCGCGCCGAACCCAAGCATCAGGAAGCTGGGCGAGGTGAAAATCCAGCGTCGGCGGCGCAGTGCGATCGCCGCCCCAAAACATACGAAGGCGAACAACAGCTCGACCGCGCCGTTGAAGCGAGGCGGCAGGTAGTCGAAGCCGAGCAGCGACTGCAGTGGAGTTAGCGGCAGCAGGGCGTCGGCTGACATGCGCTACAGCCCCGCCTTTTCCGCGATCTCATCGAGGAGTTTGATCGCGTCGAAATACTCAGCGGCGATTTCACGCGCGGCCTTCGCATGGCGCGGATAGTCGGAATTGACCGCGCGAATAGCCTCGACGGCGCCGCCGGCATCATCGAAACCGAGCAGTCCGGTTCCGCTCGGAATAGACTTCTCAAATCCGGTGAACTGGGTGACCACCGGGCGGCCCGCGGCCAGATAACATACCGTCCGATCGCTGAACCATCCGGAGCGCGTGCGAACGTATAAATCCTTCGAGACAGTAAACTCCCCGCGTGAGGACGAGATGTACCGGCGATAATTGTCGATATCCAAAGACATTGGCACGACCGGACGAAAGGTGAATCCGCCGGCGACCGCGCGATCATAGTCGGGACCGGAACTGAGGTCCGTAGATAGCTCGATCGGCTGATTGGCGCGCCGCGCGACGTCGAGCACCTTCGCGAAATTGACGTGCTTGGACCAATAGTAGGTCGTACCGCCGACCTCCAGGTCCTTGCCGTTGTTATGCCAGGTGCCGACCGTCGTAAATGTCGATGGATTCGCGGGACCGACTCCCGGATGCCATTCGTCGAGCAGCACCGGGGGCCGGGTCGGATGCCATTTGACGCCGCCCGCCGGCACGCGGCAATCCGGCTGTCCGATATTGTAGGCGTAAGTGAAAAAAAGCTTGTGCGCAGAAACATTCAGCATCGCGAAGGGATCGCCGCGTTCGATTTGCACCTGGAACAGGCCCGGATCGGTTTCCAGGTAAATCATCTGCGGGCTGGCGAAATGCTCCTCGCGCGGCTCGCTGGCGCCGCACAAGTTAAGCACCGCGTCCGACTCGCGGATGAGCCTGAGGCATTTATCCTTCGGCATCCCGACGTAATCTTTCGTAATAGGATCGCGAAAGCCCCAGCGCCCGGCGAAACCGAACCGGTCCAGTATGCCGCCGACCAGCTTGAGATTATTGGTGGAATCCGGAGTAAGGGTTGCCGCAATGGCATCGTAAGCGTAGGCCCCGTGATCCTCGATGTAATAAACCTCGAGGCCGAGTTCGCGCAGCCCGATCAAATGGTGGAGCAACTGCCAGACGACGCCCGCGAACGGGTATCGTATCGCCAGATGAAGAACAACGATCCTGCCCTTGCGTTTCACCTCGATCCAGCTTGCGATTCTAATCGCGCGTCACGGGTTAGGATAGTCAGTCCTCCCTGCGGGAGGCGAGGATTTGCAGGTCGGTGCGAAGCTTCTCGAGGGCCTTTTTGCGCTGGCTGATGCGCGCTTCTTCCTCGCCGCCGAGCTCGCCCAGGTAGCACGAGAGCTCCGGGAGCCATAGCACGGCGCGGTAGGGAAACCCTACCCGGACTTCGGGAAACACGCGCGGCGCGATAAGCCCTTCGATGGCGTCCTCGGCAACCACCTCATGCAGCCCGGAATCATCCCGGTAGATGAGCGCAAGGGCGGCCCGAATCCTCGCGGTGCGGCGCGGCTTCTCGACGCCTTCCATCCGGCGGATGACCTCGTCGGCCAGCGCGCGGTCGCTGCTGCCCTCGGGACCGAGCCATCGATGCGACCTGACGCCGGGCGCACCGCCAAGTGCATCGACCTCAAGACCGCCGTCATCCGCCAAGGTAGGAAACTTGCTCCGCTCGAAATAAAAGCGCGCCTTCGCCAGCGCGTTGTCATGGAAAGTCTCCGCGTTTTCTTCCGCCACCTCGGTGATGCCGGCCTCGGCGAGCGACATCGGATCGAGATCGATTCCCATCTGGCGCAGCAGAATCCCATATTCCGTGAGCTTGGCCGGATTGGTCGTGGCGATGAGGATGCGGTTCATCACGGCTGCGGTTTGCGCTTCGGCTGGAAGCTGAATTTCAGCGCCGCGCGCTCGCGATGGTCCTCGATCGCGAGTTCAATGAGCCGATCGATAAGCTTCGGCAGCGGAATTCCCGAAGCCTCCCAGAGTTTCGGATACATGCTGATCGAGGTGAAGCCGGGGATGGTATTAACCTCGTTGACGTAGATTTTCTTGAGGTCGCGGCGCGCCAGGAAATCCACCCGCGCCATCCCGCGCAGCGAAAGCGCTTTGAACGCCTCGACCGCCAGCTTGCGAATCTGGTTGAGCGCGGCCTTCGGAAGCTTCGCGGGAATCACTGTCTGCGAGCCCTTCTCATCGACGTATTTCGACTCGTAGCTGTAGAACTCGTGTCCGTGAGTGACGAGGATTTCGCCCACCGTCGAGGCTTCGGGACGGTCGTTGCCGAGCACCGCGCATTCGAGCTCGCGTCCCTCGCACGATTCCTCGAGGAGCGCCTTGCGATCGTATTGAAAAGCGTCCTGAAGAGCCGCGTCGAGGTCGGCCGGCCGCTTGACCTTGCTGATGCCGATGGAGGAGCCCAGCGCATTCGGTTTCACGAACACCGGATAGCCGAGCTCGCGCGCAAACTTCTTCGCCAGCGCCGGATGCTCTTCGTAGTCGGCGCGGATGAGCGAATGATATTTGACCACCGGCACGCCCGCATCGCGCAGCACGCGCTTCTGCGTGTCCTTATCCATCCCGATGGCGGAGCCGAGGACGCCGGCGCCGACATATGGCACGCCCGCGAGTTCGAGCAGCCCCTGCACGGTGCCATCTTCGCCGAAAGTGCCATGCAGCACCGGAAAAACCACCTCGAGCGGGCCGCCGAGATTTTTTTCCGCCATCGCCGCGACACCCCTCTTCGAGGGCGTCGGGACCAGCGAACGACTGTCATTGTGGGGAAGCAGCGTGACGGGAGTATCGCCGGCGCTCAGCGCACCGAGGTCGGGCGTCGTCTGCGCCAGCACCTTCAGCGCGTTTTTTTCGAGGAACCAATGACCTTCGTGGTCAATGCCGATGGGTACGATCTCATAGCGCGCCGGATCCATCGCGGACATGACCGTGAGCGCGGAGCGCAGCGATATCTCATGCTCACCGGAGCGCCCACCGAACAGCACACCAACTCTGATTTTATCCGCCATCCGCGCCTCATCCCCGAAATCCGGATCAGGAGATGATTAAACCACAAAGGCACGGAGACACTAAGGGTCGGACATCAACGGGCGAGCAGTGCGGCGTTGGCGTTTGTGGAATTTTCTACTCCGCCAGCATCGGATTGGGCTTGGGAAAGCCTTGTCGCGTGAGCGCTTGATCGATCGCCTCAACAACGTGAGCGATAGTGATTTCCCTTGCGGCGGGGTCTTCCGCGATAGTTTCGAGCGCGGTGCGCATCGAACGGAGGTCGGCGCGCACGCCCTGAGTCAACCTCCATAGCAGAGCGAAACAAGTCAGGGGAATCAGGATTCCGGCGACGATGACGATCGCGACAAGCTGACGCGCGCGACGGCTTGCCGCGTCGACGTAGCGATCGAGCGCGGCATCATCGGCGCTTTCGAGGTCGCTCACCAGCAGATGCAAATCGCGAATCTTCGCGTTTACGACCTCATCATGCGGGTCGGCATGGCGAAACTCATCCAGCCTGGGCTTCGCAGCCTGTGCAATCGCCGCGATCTTATCGCGCTGCTCGTCGGTATAGACATGATGCACCGCGGAATCGAGGTAGTCCGCAAAGCGACGCTGCTGGTTGACGATGATTTGCGCGCTGTCGGGCTGCATCCGGCCCCACTCCATTTTGTACAGGGCGGCATCCATCCCCTGCGCATACTTAATCGAGGCGACATTTTCGTCGCGGATGTCCGCGGGGATATCACCAAATTGTAGGAACGCCAGGGCCAACAGCGGGCTCGCGATCAGCAGGATCACCGGCGCGATACCGGCGAGAAAGCGGATTTTCGAAACGACCGTAATGTTGGCCATGTATCCCTCCAATGACGATGTAAACATGACCAGCGAGGTGCGGGAAAGGCAATCCTTTAAACGGGCGTGTGGGATTAGACGGCTTGTGGAGACGCGATAGCGATCGTTCATTACGGTGACTATTCGACATGCAGTCGCACGCTGCATGGGCGGAAGCACTTTCGCGATATTCCAAAACGCAATGCGGTTCTTTCAAATCGCAACCTCGTGGATCAAAAGATGTAAGCCCTCATCCACCGCTCGATCTGAGCCTCCATGGCATTCGTCTTGCGCATTGCGGACTGCAAACCACCGCATTGCGCACGTACGCAGGGGATTCCTTGGAGGACAGATGGCAGAGCAAACCGAACAACCAAAAATGAAGCCCACGTTGGGGCTGACCGGGGTGACCGTCAACGCAATGGCGTTGATCGCGCCGGGCGCCTTTCTCTGGATTACCTTCGTAGTCCAGGCTGGATATGCGTATCCATCGGGCCTGGGGATGTGGGCGGGGATATTTTTTGCGGTCGTGCTGGCCTACGCCACCGCGATCTCATACTCAGAGTTAGCCAAACTCTATCCGGGCGCGGGGAGCTCCTACCTGTTCGCGGAAAAGGCGTTCCTGAACACTACGCACGCCTACCGATTCGCCCGCATCGCGAAATTCGTCACCGGATGGGCCTCGCATCTTTATTATTGGGTCTATCCCGGCGTGATGGTCGCGACCATCGGCATCATGATCGGATACATCGTCGGCAGCATCGCGCCCAACTATATGAATGCGGGAATTCCGGGGCCGGTGTTCATGGCGGTAATCGCGATCATTTCCGCATACGCCATCTCATGGATCGCGTATCGAGGGGTCGTCGGCTCGACCAACGTCAATCTCGTGATCAACATCGTGCAGTGGATCGCGCTGCTGTTCTTCTCCGCGCTGGCGATTTCCTACCGCCTGAGTCATCCGGCGGGCGCGACCGGAATGGCGCTGGACGGCACCTCGAAGGTGCTCAGCTACACTCTCGGTGGCGATACCCCGGCGCATCCGGGAGCGCTTTCAGTCATCCTGCCGCACAATTTCAACTGGATGATGCTGCAGGCGACCGTCGCAATCCTGCTGCTGGTCGGATTCGAATCGATCACTTCGCTGGGCGAGGAAGCCAAGGATCCCAAGAAAGACATTCCGCGCGGCGTGCTGCTCTCGATCACCATCCAGTGCCTGATCATGTACCTGTTCGAATACTTCGCCGCGAACTACTTCATGAGCAGTGCTTACAGCCTCGCCGACGCGAAAGGCTCCGCCGCGCCGATCGGCGACATGATGGTTATCCTCGGCAATGCGTTGCTGGGCGGACACGGACAAGCCTTCATGTTGATTGAAGCATTGACCGTGTTCCTGGCGCTGATCGGCACCACGCTGGCCTGCATCAACACCGGCGCGCGCGTGACCTATGCAATGGGCCGTGACGAGGAGGTCCCCGAGCACTTCGGGTTGCTGCACGGCGAGAACCTCACGCCGCATAGCGCGATTTGGACCCTGGCGACGATCTCGGCGGTGCTGGGCGCATTCGCGGCGCTGTTTTTCTTCTGTGGCCCGGCGGCGCCGGATGACAAGACCATCGCAACCTTGCCGCACACCATCTGGTATGCGCTGGGCATCGGCTCCAATGCGACCCTGGCTTCGCTGCCCAACGGGCTGTCGCTGGTGACGCTGATTTCCAACTTCGGCACCTTCGCGCTCTACGGCCTGACCAACATCATCTGCATCGTGGCCTTCCGCGAGCATCACGAGTTCAGCGGCTTCAAGCACATGGTAGTTCCGGTGTTTGGCGCGCTCGCGAACTTCGCCTGCATGGCCTTCTACGTCATCGGACCCATCGAAGGACTTGGGAGCTGGAAGGAACCGATCATCGCGGTGGTGCTGTCGGTGGTTTGGGGAGCTTACGGAGCGATGTACTTCTCGCGCAACTCGCGAAGAAAGGGCAAGTTGACCTTGACCGTAAAGACTGCCTGACGCGACTCGATACAGATTTGAGGGCGGGCCATCATGATGACGGCCCGCCTTCATTTTTTTGCGTGGCCTAAAACTCTCGCGTGACTATCCGATGCTATAGCGCTTGCGCTTGCGCCACAGCGTTGCGGCATTGATGCCTAGCGTCGCGGCGGCCTCGTCCAGCGTTGCGCTCTCCTGGAGCACCCGCCTGATGTGCGCGCGTTCCACGTCTTCGAGACTCGCCACGTGGCGTGCGCCGCCCGACGACCCGGTGCTTTCGCGAAACAGCGAGTCCGGCAGATCGTCGGGCTGAATCATCTCGCCGCGCGCGAGCAATGCAGCACGTTCTATTGAATTGCGTAATTCCCGGAGGTTGCCGGGCCAATGGTACTTGCTGATCGCGGCCGCCGCGCCGGATGACAGCGCGAGCCGCGGCCGCCGATTGCGAAGGCTCGCCGATTTCAGCATCCACTCCGCCAGCGGCAGGATGTCTTCGCGCCGCTCGCGCAAGGGCGGTACTCGCAACGTGATCACATTGAGGCGATAGAAGAGATCCTCGCGAAAATGTTGCGCCGCGACCTCCGCTTCCATGTCATGACTGGAAGCCGCCAGGATTCGGGCGTTGACCTGGATCGTACGATCGCCGCCGAGCGGCTGGAAACTCTGTTCCGCCATGAAACGCAAAAGCCTGCTCTGCAAAGGGCCGGATAAGTCCGCGATTTCATCGAGGAAAATAGTGCTCCGATCCGCCGCCTCGAGCCGTCCCGGCCGGTCCTTAGCCGCGCCGGCGAATGCTCCACGCACATGACCGAACAACTCGCTTTCGAGCAGATGGTCGGACAGGGTCGTGCAATTGACTTCGATGAAAGGGCGATCGCGGCGCGGACTCCATTGATGGATCTGGCGCGCGAGGACGTTCTTGCCGGTGCCGCTTTCGCCCAGGAGCAGGACCGGCGCCTTGCTCAGAGCCGCCTGCAGCGCGCTTTCCAGCAGATGTTCCATCGCGGCGCTGCGCGACACCAGCAGTGGGACGTCGTCCACCGCCTCGCGCAACGCGCGATTCTCCGCTTGCAGCCGCTGCACCTTTATCGCGCGCTCGACGATGAGCTGAATCTGTTCGAGGGAAAACGGCTTGCTGACGTAGTCGTAGGCGCCGGCCTTAATCGCGGCGACCGCATTCTCGACGGTCGCATAAGCCGTCATCAGGATGCCGAGGCTGTCCGGCTGAATCCGCCGTACCTCTTGAAGAAGTTGCAGTCCATCCATCTGGGCCATGCGGAAATCGGTCAGCACCAGATCAAATCGCGACTCGGCCAGCAAGGCGCTGGCGCGCGCGCCATCTTCCGCTTCCGCCACCTGATATCCGAGAGAATCGAAAAACCGCGTCAGGCTGAAGCGGATATCTTTCTCGTCGTCGACGATGAGGAGCTTGGCCATTGGAGTGTTCAGCCGACCGCGACTATAGCAGAAAGTTGACCGAACGTTTAATGCTCGAATGAGCTATCCGGCAGATTTGGAAGGCGAACGCGACGGCGCAGCGGGGTAGGCGGCGAGCGGGACGTAATCGGAAGTTGGGAGCCTGAACCATCGGAAGAACTGCGAAAAGTCCTGCGCGCTGCCGCTCACGCGCAGTAGTCCTGCGTCGACTGCGCGCTCGGGACTTAGCTCGCCCTTTCCCACCAGGTTCCAGCTATCAGTGCTGCAATAGACTGTGAGGTTGGGTTCCTTCAAGTCTCCCTGTCCACTGATGCATCGGCCGTTGCTCATCTGGACGTAGTAACTTCCTGGCTCCGCCCCGGACACGACGAACTGCGCCGACAGGTCTGGCGCTGAAGCATCGTCCTTGCGGAAAATCAGCGGCAGCCCGAGGATAAAAATCTCGGCTGAAGCTTTGCCGAGCCCCGCGCGATGAATCCACGCGGTCGGATATGCACCGCTCAGCGGGCCGGCAATCAGACCTATCACCGCGATGTACGCAGGCCACATTGCGAACGCACCGTCGGGCCATCGGATCGACGCCGCCGTCAGCGCGATGAAAATGGCTGCCCACCACACTGCCAGCCGGCGTGCAATTTGCGCGAAGCTCGCGCCGCGCTGCAGCCAGAGCGGATAAGCTCGCCGCATCCAGTAGCTGGTGAACGGCTCGGCGCCGAACATTTGCGGGATGACGGCGACCGCGGCGCACGATCCATAAAGCCATGCCGCCGCGTAGTTGACGTAACCGTCGAGGGCGTTCGCCAACAGCGCGACCTGACCCGCAAAAAGAAACATGACGATCGCGACGTCGAAGATCTTGGTCTCCTCGGTCGCGCTCGCGGCGAACAAGTAGAGCACCTCGGTCGCCTCGCCGATGAGCAACGACAACGGCGCGCCCAGTTTGTAAACGTCGAGCGCAACGGCAAATGCGATGACGGACGCGATGCTTCCGACGAAGGAAAAAAACGTCCGCCAGACGATTCCATGTTCGGCGCGTTCCGCATCGGCGGGTACCGCCAGCGAGAGCGAGATCTCCGCGACCGTGCCGCCATCGACGCTGCTATGCAGATGGAATTCGGCGTTTTCGCCATAGAACGCGTGCAGCCGGTCGCGCAGATTCGACAGGCCGACGCCCGCGTTGCCGTCGCGCGGAGGGCGATTCGGATCGAAGCCCACCCCGTTGTCTTTCACTCGCAGGCACAGGGAGTCATCGTTGCGCCATGCCGAAATCGAAATCCTGCCCACGCAAGTTCCATTCATCAGCCCATGCCCAACCGCATTTTCCACCAGCGGCTGGATGAGCATCGGCGGGACGCGCAGATGCCCCACATTCGCCGCGATCTCGGTTTCGACGCTGATACGATTGCCGGATCGCGCGCGCTCGATCTCCAGGTACGATGCGACGGCGGCCAACTCCTCGTTCAGCGGGGCCATGCGTGCGCGCCGCGCGCCCAGCGAATATCGCAGCACGCTCGCAAGTTGCAGGATGAGCTGCTCGGCGCGCTCGGGTTGAACGGCGGCGGCCTCGGCGATCACATTGAGCGAGTTGAACAAAAAATGATGGTTGAGCTGGCTGCGCAAGGCCTCGAGCTGGCCGAGCAGCGCCATCTCGCGCAGCCGCGAATGTTCCTGGCTCGCGCGTCCCAGCGAGAGCCCGCCGAGGATCATGTAGAGCGTCGCGCCGCTAATAACTACCAGTCGAGCAAACGGATGCATCCCGGCAAACTGGGCGGAGCCGCGAAAGCCAATGACCGCGAGCCGCGGCCATAAATAGAAGGTCGCCATCAGCCCATAGCCAAACAGCACGATCCCGAGCATCACCTGCACCAGCAGGCGCAACACCAGCACGCCGCGCAGATGTGGGATGATCCAGCGCCACGCGCAAAACGTGATGAGGGCAAAGATCACCGCGCGCGGCAGATGAAACTCGGTGTACACCACGGCGTTGAGCGATGCTTCGCCGATGACCCATTCGCCGACCAGGTCCAGCGGCACGTTCAGCATCCCGGCAAACAGCGCGAAGACTATTTGCAGATAGAGCAGGCTGCGATTGGAGGCCGATTGATGTTCGGATTCTCTCATTGCAGGGTTTCGTTGGGATCCGTTCGATCAAGCCAACATGTCGCTCAGCAGCTTGGCCTGCCGGCGGCTTACTTCAATCTGCTCGCTTGGTTCAAGCTGGCTGAAACGGATCACGAAGCGTCCACCGAACCATGGATGAATCTCGCGCACGAGGTCGAGGTTGACGAGCACCGAGCGATTGGCGCGAAAGAATCGCTGCGGTTCCATCATCCGCTCCAGATCGCGCAGTGATTTCCGAATCGTGAGCCGGCGGGCGCGCAGTCGCGCATAGACCTCGTCACCCTCCGCGATGAAATAAAAAATCTCCGCGGCGCTCGCGAGCACAATGTGCTCGCGATCGTGCAACGCAAGCCGCGGCATCGCGGACGTCGCGCTGCCGTTGAGCTTTCGGATAAGCGCTTCGAGGTGGGCCGGGGGCTCGACCTTCTGGATCCTCGCCCGCACGCGTTCGATCGCGATGTTGACGCGCTTCTGTTCATACGGTTTAAGCAGGAAATCAATCGCCTCCACTTCGAAGGCCTCGATCGCGTAGCTGTCGTACGCAGTTGAGAAGATGACGTGCGGACGGTCGGCGACGCGCTTGAGGACCTCCAGGCCGCTGAAGTCGGGCAGCTTGATATCGAGGATCACGAGGTCGGGCATGACGCGCTCGATCAGCGCGATCGCTTCGGCGCCAGTCGCCGCTTCACCGGCGATTTCGGTGTCGGGATGCGCTCGCAGGAACCGCAGCAGGCGGCCTCGCGCGGGGGCCTCATCCTCGACGATGACGGTGCGAATGCGGCGTTCGCGGCGGCTTGGTTCGATGTCAGGCATATCGAGCATTTCGAGAACTACCAGCGCGACCTCCAACTGTCCACGCGGCGGGAATTTCGGCCACTGCTTTCCGCCCAGCGGTCGATTTCCGCCGATCATCGGCATTGGTGAGCCGGACATCGGAAAACCGTTTGACGATGCCGGCCAGGCTGCCATTACTCGCGCAACGGCATGAACCCACGATGCACCTCAACCTTGCTGGCGGGCTTCCTCGCGATGACCGTCGGTGGATGCGCCACGATGATGGCGGACCGCAAGGCGCAGGAAGAGAAGCATGCGCAGATGGTCCATCGCATGGACAACGCGCATGTTTTCGTGACCAGCGGCGACCTGCCGAAGGACAAGCCCTACAAGGTGCTGGGCGTCCTCAAGTACAGCGCGCCGTTTTCGACCGTCGCGACCGATACCGCCGAAATCCAGGCCAAACTCAAAGCGATGGCGCTGGAGAAATATCCCGACACCGCCGACGCGGTGATCAAAGCCAACGGCGACGTCGACTGCTCCGGCCCGAGCGTGATGGTGATCGTGACCGGTGAGGTCGTGCAATTCGATTCGTCGGCCGATCGCCTGGCGATGCATAACATGACAGAGAATTTGGTCGTATCGCCGAAATGATCCGCCTGCGCCGACTGGCGGTCGATTCACGCCGGTCACCCTGCCCCTTCGGCCATACAGACGAAAACCCTTTGGATTGATCGAGGAATGTTGCAATGATCGCGGCATGAAGGCACCCAAGTCTGCGATTTTAACCGCGGTGTTGGCGTTCGCACTGATCGCGTCGAATGTCGCACGCGCGCAAGTGAAGCCCGGCGACCTCATCAACAAGGATAATGCCGCGAAGGTGCAGGACCTTCTCAGCCCGGGCAACTACATCCTGGTGCAGCAGGGGATGCAGTTGAACATCGTGCCGAGCAGCAAGCTCGACTGGCCGCCGCCATTCAAAGCCGCAACGGAGAAGTACTCATCCCAGGTCGGCCTCAATTCCGATGGGACGCTTAAGGGCTATGTCGCCGGACAGCCGTTCCCACTGCTCGATCCGAATGACCCGCAGATGGCGACCAAGCTGATGTGGAATTTCAGCTTCCGCCCGCTCTATTCCGATGATGCCGACCTGCGCTTTCCCGAGATCGCCAGCTACGTGGGATCTTCAAAGGACCTGGAGCCGCTGAGCTACTTCACCGTCGGCCACTTCGCCTTCTATAACAACGTCGGACGTATCGAGGTGCCACCGGTGCCCACCAGCCCGGATTTTGCGGAGAGTGGGATTCGCTATCACTTCGCCCTCTATCCATTCCTCGAGCCGGCCGGATTGCGCGGATACGGCCTCATCCGAAACCGCCACATGGATCCTAAGGTCGAGGATAACTCATGGGTCTTCAATCCGGAGACCCGGCGGCTGCGGCGGCAGTCACCCGAGATCCTCGCCGATGCGATCGGCGGGCTGCCAGGATTCTCGGGCAGCGGCGGTGGCTACGGCGGCGGGGTAGGAGTCTCGGGAGCCTCCACCAACGTGACGAGCCTCGACCCGGATTCCTACTTCGGCTTTGCGGCCAAGATCGAGGACTTTACTTATAGGTACCTGGGTGAAAAGGAGATGCTGGCATGCGTGCACGCGAAGACCTCGCCAGAGCCCGCATGTCCGACCGACGGTGGACACACCATCTGCCCCGAGGATTGGGAGATGCGCCATCTCTATATCGTCGAGGCCAATCAGAAGCCCGGCCACAGCTTCTCGATCCCGCGGCGCATTTTCTACATCGATTCCGAAGGATGGCTGATTACCGCTTCCGATCAGTATGGAAATGACGGCAAGCTCTGGAAGACCCTGGTTCTATACAACACCTATCGCGACCGCCCGGTGCCCGACGCGAAGGTGGCTATCTATCCCTACAAGCGAATCTTCCAGCTAGGGCTGGTTGACGCCAGCGTTCAGGATAAGGCTTCGACCGTGGTCTTCATGCCGGGAAGACATTCGCCGGAACGCGAGTGCTGGTATATCGACATGGGCGTGGTCGACCCGGGCTTCTTTAACCCCAACGCGATGGCGAACGCCGGCCACTAACACTGAGCATCGAGGCGCGCGAGGCGTTCTTCGGTGCTGAGGTCGCCTTCAAGCCGGATGCATCGGCAGGGCAGCGTCGCCATCCACTGCTGGTGGAGGCGCAGACTGCGCATGCTCTCGTCGGCGGTGTCATAGTTCGACGCCCACTCGACGAACTCCAGATGATGCGCGCGCATCGCCCCGCCTTCCGCGATCGCGTCGCCGTACCGAATCTTTTCGCGCGCCATGATTCGTGACATTCGAAGCTCGTGCGGGATGTGGAGGAAGACCACCAGGTCGAAGCGCGAGATGAAGATGTCGCCCCATCCGCATAGAGAGCCGGAGAGCACCCATCGCAGACGGGAATCCAAGGCGTCATCGAGCATCCGCTGACGCGCGGGAACTTCGCGGATTTTCGTGAACGGCGGGTCGGTCGGCTCCCAGAAATAGTGGTCGACATCGAGATGCGTATGCCCGAATCGCTCGGCGATTGCCGCTGCGAGCGTGGTCGCGCCGGATCCCGAGGCGCCGAAGACATGGATTTTATCGGGAAGCGGCACCATCTGATGTTGCGGCGCGAAAATACCTTTCACAACCATATTGGCGTAGTTAATATGTGTCCGCTTCAATCGCAGGGTTTAGGTCATTGACCGCCGCTAAGCGAGCCCGGCGAACGATGAAGATTGCCCGGAGAGACTACTAAGTGAAAAACAATTTCCCCCTTTCGATACTGATGATGCTCGGCCTCGCGTTGGTCATTTCCGCCTGCGGCAACGGCTCCAGTTCATCGAGCGGTGCTTCGAATCCGGCACCTTTCGACACTCACAAGGGCGAAGGCCAGCCTTCCAAGTCCCTGACGGCGACCGTAACGACCTATTCGACAGGCACTTCCGTTTCGGAGGCGTCGGACCAGACGCCCGCGAATCCCGCACTGGACGCCTACTACACGCAATCGGTCTGCCCGAGCAGCCTCACTCCGACGGAATGCATGCAGAACGAGCAGAACCTCGACACAACTGACTTCGGCAATTTCGATGTGACCGCGGATCCGATTGCGAACAACGCGCTGGGGATCCGAATGGTTGACGGCATCAAGATAGTTTATGGCGCAATCAACGTGAACGGCGCTGCGGTATCGGTATCGGGAGGAATCGCGGTTCCGGAGCTGGCCCCGAAATCGATCAAGGGAATCATACTATTCTTCCACGGCACCACGGTTCAGCGCAGCGATGTGCCATCCAATTTCATCACCGGCGCCAATCCGACCGGCAACTATGCGGGAATTCTGCTCGCCGCGCTGTGGGCTTCGCAAGGTTACGTCGTGGTGATGCCGGACTACATCGGGCTTGGCGCCGACACTACCGACCCCCATCCATATGTCGTCTATCCGCAGGTGGACGCGCAAAGCGGCCTCGCGATGGTAAAGGCGGCGCGTACCTACCTGGGGAGCAGCATCCCCGGCCAGCAGCCGCTCTATATCAGCGGATATTCGGAAGGTGGCGCCTACGCGCTGGAAGCTGCGCACCTGATGCAGGACAATCCGCGCTATGCCTCGGCATTGGGCGTGGACTTGAAGCTGGCGGTGCCGATGTCCGGCGTGTTCGATCTGAGCGGAACGATGTTGCCATATTTATTCGACAACGTGTCCGACAGTAACAATCATTGGCTTTTGCTCGACCCCAGCACCTCCGCGCTGTCCAAGCCGTATCTGAGCGCCAATCTGGCGTTGAGCTTCGCCTCCTATGGAGGGGTCGCGCCGACCGACATCATGGTCGATGCGTTCTACAATTGTCCGTCGGGCAGCACCTCATGCGGCGCCAGCAACAACCTTGACGGGGTCTATTACGAGACCGACGCACCGGACACGCTGACCGTGATAACCGTCGCAGGCCAGGCAACCAATACCGCATGGGCGATTAACAACAATTCCGTCGCGCCGCTGCTCACGACGACCTACGCCAATCAGTTGATGCAAGGCGATCCGAACAATCCGCTCTATGCGCTACTGCTCAGCGCGGATACCTATCTCTTCACGCCGGAATTTCCCCTCACCCTGGTGTCGCTGCAGATGGATTCGGTGGTCACGCCGATCAACACGAAAACCGCGTTCTCCTACATCACCGGGAAAAACCCGACGGGTCCGTATCAGGAGTTCCTGGTCGACAACAACAACTTTGTGGTGCCGGGGTTATTGTTCGGAACCGACCCGATTGACCATACGACCGAGGTGCCTTTTCTGGCGGTGCTGGCGCTCAATCAGTTCAACCTGCATCCGTAGGGGTAGGTTTCAGCCAAAGCAGGTTGGGGTATGATCGATGAGCGGATGAGGACGCTTCGCGACAGTATCCTTGACGGCGCGACATGTGAAATTGCAAAAACAAACCCACTTCGAGCATCGCGAGAAGTGGTCCTGAGCGTTGCGCGAAGGACCTCGATTGGCATGAATATCCGATCGTGAAATTGCAAAAACAAACCCACTAAACTCAATGAAATCAAGCATCTTCGCTAAATCTTCGCCATAGTCAGATGCCGATAAACAAGACCCTTCTCGTCGTCGGCTATGGCTCCCTGCTCAGCGGCTATGGCCTCATGGCCCAGCGCCGCGGCGGCCGCAGCCAGCTCCTCCCGCGCGATGCCTGGCCGGTCATCATCGAGAATGGCCAGCGCGGGCTCGCCAAGCCCTCCAGTCACGGCCAGTACCTCGCGATGGATCTGGAACCGGTCGATGCAAGCGAGCCCATCAAGGTCCGTATCGCCCGCGGCGATGGCGAGCCGCATCAGGTCGGCGGGTTGCTACTCGAGTTCGATGCCGAATGGGCCGCGAAGATCTCCACGCGCGAGGAATACGACCCCGCCACGTTTCTGCGCCTGCTCGACATCACCGAGCGTGCGGGCCGGCCGCTTGCCGAGTACCTCCTCGAACTCGCGCAGAACGCGGCCTTCAACCTCGATGCTTATCGGCGCGAGCTATTTGCAATTCTCGGCTACACCTCGCCCGGCTACATCTTTCATCCGGTGCCGCTCGATGACGGCCGGGTCGCGATCGCCGCGATCGGTTCCGGTTTCCATTTCAGCGGCCACGACGAGGTCATCTCGAAACGGCGCGAATTCAACATGGACAAGCTGCTGACCCTCGGCGAGGCGCTCGCGTTGACGCATCTGCCGATGGATCGTGAGGGGCAGATTGGCTACTTCGCCGAATGCCTGCTCGGCGGAATCCATGGCGTCGCGGTCGGCGACTTGATGGCGAGCTTCGATGCCGACTCCGCGTGGGCAAGAGACCTCGCGCGGCATTTCCATCGCGCAGCGCAAGGCGAGCGCGAGCGCTTTTTGCGCGCGACCTCGATCAGCGAGCGCGACTACCTCGCGCGCTTCGGCGATGCTCCCGCGCCGTCGCTCGCACCGCTTCTCAGGTTAGTTCCGGAGCGATAAGGATGATTCGGGAGCCTTGATGAAGTCCGAATTCGCCATCGAAGTCGCAAAGGAGAATCTGAAATTCTCCGCCGCGCACTTCATCGCGTATCCGGGGTTTCGCGAACCTTTGCACGGCCACAACTACCAGGTTGGCGTCCGCGTCGAAGGCAAGCTTGCTCCGACCGGATATGTCATCGACTTCGGCATCATCAAGAAGATCGTCGAGTCGATTGTCGATAGCATCGACGAGCGCATTATCGTTCCAGCCCGAAGCGATTGTCTCAAGATCGATCGTCCCAATGAGCGCCAGGTCCGCGTCTGCTACGAATCCGACGAGTTCATTTTCCCCGTAAGCGATGTCGCGATGCTTCCCATCGTGCATAGCTCGGCCGAGGAGCTTGCCCGTTACATCTGGGCCGAGCTGGTTGCGGGACTGAAGGCGAAGGGTGCGTCAGGCGAGGCGGAAGTTATCGAGATTGCTGTCGCAGAAGGTCCCGGGCAAGCCGCGATTTATCGCAAAACGGTCGAATAGCGGCTTCGAACGCGATTCGATTTCCATCGATCGGCGTATCATTCTTTTGCGCTGAGGCGCGCGACGTGGTCCATCCATCGTCTCATTCGTTGGATCGTTAAATCTCTGTAGCAATATGTCTGGCTCTGTGTAACATTCAGTGAATCCGCAAAATGTAACTGGGCCGCAAAATCCGTCGAGGCGTTTCGGCGATGACTTGGCCACGTTTGGCATCGGAAGCAAAAGGCATCAGCGCAGACTATGCGTACAAGTTGGAGGCCGTTCTCATTGGGCAGCATCCGACCATCGTCAAGCTGCGCCAGTTGATCGAGCGCGTCGCGCGAACCGAAGCGACGGTGCTGATTGCCGGCGAAAGCGGCACCGGCAAGGAAGTCGTCGCGCGCGCCATCCATATGTTGTCGGACCGCCGCGACCACGCCTTCGTTCCGGTTAACTGCGCGGCCATTCCGCACGATTTGCTCGAATCGGAAATGTTCGGCCACGAGCGCGGCGCGTTCACCGGCGCCTCGGGACATCGCCAGGGTCTGTTCGCGATGGCCAATGGGGGCAGCCTTTTCCTCGATGAGATCGGCGAGATGCCCTCGACGCTGCAGGCGAAGTTGCTGCGGGTTCTCGAAGATGGGGTGGTGCGTCCGGTCGGCTCCGACCGCGGCTCGCACGTCAATGTGCGCGTGATTGCGGCGAGCAATACCGACCTCGCGATTGCGGTGAAACGCGGCGCCTTCCGCGAGGACCTCTACTATCGCATCCAGGTGATTCCGATGACCCTCGCACCGCTGCGCGAGCGCCGCTCCGACATCGCGATTCTCATCGAGCATTTCTTGCAGAAGACGCGCGAGCGGATGCCCGGCCGCGAGGTCGCCATCTCGCGCGAAGCGATGGTGCATCTGTGGTCGTATGACTGGCCCGGCAACGTGCGCGAACTCGAAAACATGATCGAGCGGTTGCTGATTATGTCCACCGACGATCTCATCGACACGCCGATTCTTCCTCCCAACCTGGTCTCCGCGAACCGCACCGTGGATGCGCAAATTCCCGACAAGCTCACCGACGCGGGCCTCGACCTCAACTCAGTGGTGCGCGAACTGGAGGGCAAACTCATCAACGAGGCGCTCAAGCAAACCGGCGGAAACAAGCAGGCCGCCGCGAAGCTGCTGGGCCTGAAGCGCACCACCTTCGCCGCCAAGTTGCGCCGATGCGGCGTCATCGCGCCCTCCTCCAACGGCAACGGTTCGGAGAGCTGACACCATGGGCGCCAGCGCGATCGGCAGCTTCGTACGCATCATGGTGGTTGACGACGACCCCGACACCGTGACCGTGCTGGCGCGCTATCTCCAGCGCGAAGGTTTCGCGACTATCGAAGCGCTATCGGGAGCACAATGTCTGAAGCTGGTCGGCGAAAACCATGTCAACGTCATCCTGCTCGACCTGATGATGCCCGAGATGGACGGCTTCCAGGTGGTGCGCGCGCTCAAGAACAATCCGGCGACAGCGGAGATTCCCATCATCATGATCACCGCGCGCGACGATATCGAATCGCGCTCCGAGGGCATGCGCGTCGGGGTCAGTGATTTCCTCGCCAAGCCGGTGTTCCGCAAGCAGCTCGCCAATCGCATCAAGGCGCAGCTCGATACCATCGCCACCGCGCGCTCGATCGAGGACGCGCTGAGCCGCATCGAAGTGGCCGGCGAAGGCGCCGACAAGAAGTAGCGCCCGCCATCTCATGAGCGCAGTGCCGCGACGGCATTGCCTCGCCCCGCGGCGTTCGATTAGACATATCGAGGCTTGCCGCTATCTTGTTGGGGCAATGGAGGCGCGTCATGAACGGCGACACCGTACGGGGACCATCGCAACCGATTGCGGCTTTGACCTATCTGTTGGGGTTCGTCACCGGGATCATCTTTCTGTACCTGGAACCCTACAATCAGGATGAATTCGTGCGCTTTCACGCGCGCCAATCGATCGGTTTTTCGGTGCTGTGGTTCGCGGTCAATGTCATCTTCGGAGTATTCGTCGCGGTGCTGCCGCGCGCCCTCGGCGGCCTTTTCGGCTTCCTGCAGGGGCTCATCAACCTTGGCTTCGCGATTTTCTGGCTGTTCCTGATGTACAAGGCTTATTCGGGAGAGCGCTACCGGATTCCCGAACTTTCCAACGTCATCGATCAGGTGGCCGGCCCGAACAATTAACTACTTCGCCGGTTTGCTTTCGGCGGCCGCGCCGTTGCCCGCCTCGGCCTCCGCTGGCTCCTCGGGCGGAAGTGGCGCCGGCTGGATGTTCGCGGTTGCCGAGGCGAGCAGCTTCAGTCCCGGCTCGCGCGCGATCGCATCGAGGAGGCGGCGCGCGACTTCGTCGGCGGTCTGCACCGCGCTGCGCGTCTCGGCCGGATATCGAATCGAGATGTTGAGGCCGTCGCGCGTGAGCTGAAGGCGCGACTGCGGTTTGGGCGAATCGATCGCGATGCTGAGCTGATGTTCGGCCTCGATGTACTGACGCTGGATGCTCTCGCGATAGCGCGCGAAGACCTCATCGACGGCTTCGAGCAGGCGTTTTTCGGCAAGGCGATAGTCGCAGTCCGGCGACAGCGAGAGCGTGACCTCGTTCCAGACGAAATTGGTGCCGGGTATCTGCTTGAAGAAATTCCCGCTCGGCTGAAATACGATCGCGTTGGAGAAGACCACCACGCGCCCGGTCGGCTGGCGATCGTTGCCGTTGCCACCGAGTTCCATCAGCGAGAGCTTCACCAGCCCGATATCGACCACGTCGCCGGTCACCCCGGAGATCTGCACGCGATCGCCGACCTTGATGCCGAATTTGCCGATGACGAAAAAATATCCTGCCACCGACAGGATCACATTCTGCAGCGCGACCGCGATTCCGGCCGCCGCAAAACCCATCACCGTCGCCAGCGCGCCGATCTGATTGGCGAAGTTGAACAGGATCACGAACGTCACCACGATCGCGAGTACGATGCGGCGCGCCTGCAGAAACTGGTAGCGCCGGCGGGTGTCCTGCACGTAGCGGAAGGTGAAATGGCGCCATAGCGAGGCGGCCGCGAAAATCGCCGCTAGCAACGCGCACAGGATCGCGAGTCGCACCATCAGGTGGCGCAGCGCGAGCTTCGATTTGCCGTCGATCGCCGCGCGCCAGCGCCGCAAATTCGAGACATACAGGGTCAGGATCACCGCTTCCTTGCGCAGCGGGATGGCGGCGGCGGAAATCTGCTTGTGCCGCTCGATCAGCTTCTGAAAGGCATCCTTGCGCGCGCGCAATGCTGCAACATCCCCGGCACTGGCCTTGGCCAGAGCGTCACCCTTGCTATCGATATCGTGCAGTTCAGCAAGCAGTGGGGCGCGCATCCGCTCCACCGCCTCTGCCACCGTAGTGGTTAGATCGATGGTGTCATCCAGCGTGTCGGCGCTGCGGTTAAGGGTCAGGAGTTCCTCGAAGATTCCCGCCAGACCACCGACAGGCGCGGACATCGGCGACGCCGACGCGGTCATAGGCGGCTTGGCATTGCGCTCTGAGTCAGGAATCGATTTTTCGAGTTCATCGATCTGGCCGGCCAACCCGGCGGCGTTCAAGCCCACCTCCTGATGAAAATTGCCGCTCTCGAATTGCAGAATGGTGTGCAGCGCCTCGCCGCGCGCTTCCGCGAGATCGAGCTCGCTTTGCGCGGCGGCGACCTGCGGAGTGAGTTGCGCGCGCTTGCGTCCACCCGCAGTGGCGAGCTGGTCCTGCAGCGCCTTCAGCCGGGCCTGTGCCGCGGCGATTTCGCCGTCGGACCTGGTGGCGCTCGCCGAGAGCGTTTCCGTGCCCGCCACCACCCGCTGCTTACCGGCCGGTGGCGCACCTCCGCCTTCATCCGCTGCCAGTATCGCCGCCTGCGCTTTCGCATACTCGAAGGATAGATTCAGCACCTCATCGGCCATCTGCCGATCCTGGGCGACAAACAGCATCTCGGCTGGATCGCTGATGAGACCCTCCTCGACCGCCAGATGCCGATACCATCCGATCACCTGGCTGAGGAATCCGATGACCGCCGGTCCATCGGGAAGTTTCGCAACGGTGGCGCTAGTGCCTGACTGGTTCGCCGCGGGAACCGGCGTCGGCGCGGCAGAGGTGGCCCGAGATCTCGAAGGTGATGGCAATGGCGACGCAGCGATCGTCGTGGCAGCCAGTATCGCCATCATCGCGAGCGCGAAGACTCGCTTCAGCAACGACGGGAAAGGCATTCGCGATCGTGGTCGTGCCGCTGTCGATCGAAGGAACTCCATGATTCGACAGCGAACTCTATCATTTGCCGATCGCGTTTTCTGCGCGTCGTTGCGGCGGCGATTGCTAACCTGTTTCCTGGATGGGTGCCGGAGGGTTACTCCATCATCGCCGCGAGGACCAGATCCGACAGCAGCCCCAGCCGCTCGATGTGATGGCTGTCTTCCATCAGTCCGGTCGACAGGAACGCCAACGAAAGTTCCTTTTCCGCATCCACCCAAAATGCCGCCGAGCCCGCGCCGAGACCGCCGAAGGTGCGCGGCGAGTTCAGGTTGCTGAACGGTCCCGGAATGATGCCCCATCCACGCACCATGAATCCCAGCCCGAGGTAGGCGGGAATCGGCAGCCAGTTGCGCGTGCTCAAAAATGGATCGAGCAGGACGTTGCGCAGGTCACCTGTCTGGTTGTGCGATGCGTACTCGATCATCGATGGTGAAAGAATTCGCGCGCCGTCGAGCTCGCCGCCGCGGCGCAGCATCTCGGCGAAGCGATGCAAATCGCCGATCGAGGTCACGCATCCGCCGCCCGGAATCTCCGCGCCGGGCATCCGCAGAAAATTGTTCATGCCTTCGACTGCCGCGGGCGGAATGACTCCGCCGCCCGCCCACGCGGCTTTCACCGGACACAATCGCGCATCGAGATCTTTTCTCAGGCCGAGGCTGGTGTCGCGCATTTTGAGCGGCGCGAAGATTTCCTGCTCCAGCATTTGCGCATAGGTGCGCCCGCCGCCGGCGGCAGCAAGACACAATGCCGCGATCACCGAATGCCCCACCAGGATTGAGTAATTGACGCGCTCGCCGGGCTGCGATTCGAGCGGACACGATGCGGCATACGCACTGAGTTGCTGGATGTTGCCTACCACTTCGGGTGGAAGATTCGGAATCGCCGAGCAGATGCCGCTGGTATGCGTCAGCAGATGCGCCAGGTTTACCTTTTCATGGCCCATCGCACGAAACTCCGGCAGCCATTCCGCGATCGGCGCATGCAGCCGCAGCGCGCCGCGCTCGACCAGCGCCAATGCGAGCACGCCGGTGAACTGCTTGGCGACCGACATGGTGGAGAAGATCGCCTCGCGCGTGAGACGCCGCCCGGCCTGGCGATCCGCGTAGCCTTCGATGATGTCGAGGACGACATTTCCGCCGCGCGCGACGATCATCGCGGCGCCGTGATACTTGCCGGCCTCGATATCGCGACTGATAGTCTGCCCAACTCGCGCGAGCCGCGCCTCATCGAATCCAGCTGCCTGCGGTTTTTCCTTGCTCATCGGTCTGTCTCCTGGCCGTTTCTCCGATCTTCCCGCTTACCTCGCACGTAATTGATGCGCTGTCGAGCCTGCGCGAATGATGCGCCATCCAACGCATCCGATCGCATGAATGGATGCCGCAAACGAAAGGAGTAGCGTCATGAGTAACCCCAAAGAAGCAGTCGATCGTTACCTCGCCGCGTGGAACGAAAGGGACCCGGCCAAGCGCCGCGCCATGGTCGCCAGGGCCTGGACCGAGGATGCCAACTATACCGACCCGCATCGCAAAGGCGACGGCCATGAGGGCATCAGCGCGATGATCGCGACGGTCCACGAGCGCTTCAACGACGCTTACCAGTTCCGCCTCAAGGACGGCGTCGACGCGTATGGCGACCGGGTGCGCTTCCAATGGGAGGCGGGCGGCACCAAGGACGCGCCGCTACATTTTGTAGGCACCGATTTCGGGATGATCTCGGCCGACGGCCGGCTTAAGGCGGTCACCGGATTCGTCGACGAGGCGCCCCCACCGCAGAAGTAACCCGCAGGTAGTCGCGCCGATGAGGCGGGGAAATCCTCGCCTCATCGGGAACACCAAAGGAGCGTATTTATGGATCTCTATTTTTCCCCACTCTCGTGTTCGATGGCCACCCGGATCGCATTTTATGAGGGCGGCATCAAAGCCAATTTCATTCCGGTGGATAATCGGGCGAAACGACCCTCGCCCAATTCAGCACGGTGACCATGTAAGCATCGCGCAGCGGCCGAGTGTGGCAAAGGCAATGGCCGAGGAAATGGCCCTGTATCAGGAGTCCCAGGCACGCCGCCGCTAGCGCGGCCAAGCATTACCTCCGGGGTAATCGCGCAAGGCGGGCGTCACTGCTAAGGCTGTATTTATGGATACTCATCGGAACGGAACAGCGGTGGAAACCAGCGGCGTCGGACCGCTTCTGCGTCGATGGCGCGAGGCGAGGCATCTCAGTCAGCTCGACCTCGCGCTCGACGCGGAAGTCTCGGCGCGCCACATCAGCTTCCTCGAAACCGGCCGCGCGGAGCCGAGCCGCGAGATGCTGCTGATGCTTTCGAACGTGCTGGACATCCCCTTGCGCGAGCGAAACTTCCTGCTGCTCGCCGCCGGCTATGCGCCGGTCTATGGCGAAACCAGCCTGGACGATCCTCGCATGACGCAGGTGCGCGCCGCGGTCGAGGTCATCCTCAAGTCCAATGAGCCGCGCAGCGCGCTCGCGCACAATCGCCATTGGGACATCGTGATGGCGAATGAGGCCTTCATCCGGTTTCTCACCATGACGATGGGCAAGGAGCCCGCGGGATTGACGCCACTGACGGTGGCCAAAGAGCCGCGCATCAATCTGCTTCGCCTGTTGTTCGATCCCAACGGCTCGCGCAAGGTCATCCTGAATTGGGAGGAGATCGCGAAGTCGTTGCTGAACGAGGCGTATCGCCGTCTGGCGTGGGCGCGCGACGATACCTTGCGCAACCTGATTGCCGAAATACTGGCTTTTCCCGGCGTTCCGGCGCGATGGCGTGAACCCGACCTCGAAGCGCCGCACGCCTTGATTCTTCCGATGGAGCTGAAGCTGGATGGTAAGATAGCGAGGATGTTCAGCACCGTCACCACTGTCGCGACGCCACATGACGTCACACTCCAGGAACTTCACGTCGAAGTTTTTTATCCCGCCGATGCGGAAACGGAGTCGGTGCTGAAATCTTACGAGGAACAGGTGCGGGCGAGGTCCAAGGCGCCCGCATAGCCGCAGGTTGGAGGCTTCGTCGAATATCGATTGCGCGGTCCGTTGCCCGAAAGCTATGGTCGAATCGATTCAGGCGAGATCGCCTGGGAGGTTCACCATGAGCACGGGATCCAAAAATGGTGGCGGACAGCGCATCAGTCCACCCCGACTCTCCCATATCGTCCTGCGAACGACCCGCCTGAAACCGATGATCGACTGGTACACGACCGTGTTCGACGCGGAAGTCTTGTATCAGAACCCGATGCTCGCGTTCCTGACGCATGACGAGGAACATCATCGCATCGCGCTGTTTGCGATTCCCGGAACGACCGAGAAGCGCGGGCAGAGTGCGGGGCTGGACCACATGGCGTTCTTCTATCCAACCGTCGGCGACTGGATTGCGACCTACGAACGTCTCAAAGACCTGGGAATGACGCCCCACGGCAGTATGCATCACGGCGTCTCGGTATCGCTCTACTATAAGGATCCGGATCAGAACACCGTCGAACTCTCGATCGACGGGATGCCGAGGTCGCAGTGGCACGAGTGGATGCGCAACGAATTGGGAAAAAACCTGATGGGAGCGCCACTCGATCCCGAGGACCTCGCGCGCCGCTACCATGCCGGCGAGTCCGAGACGGAACTCCTGCGCTTCGACCCGCCTCCAGGCGGTGCGGGCGCGGATACCCTTCGCCGCCTGATGGAATAGGGATTTTCAGCGCGCCCGACTCGAGCCGTTCGCTCCCAGCTTTACCAGCACCACCTTGTTGCGATGCTGGTAGTCGGATTCCCACGGATACGAGGCTTCCGCGGCGAGGATTTCGGTCGGCATCCCGATGCTCGCAAGATCCCGTCGCCGCACGATCACCCAATCAATCTTTCCCGCGCTGACCGCATTCGCGAGATCGCCCGGTTTGTCGAATTCCGCCAGCGGCGCGCCCGGATCGAGATAAAAGAGCGGTCCCACCGTCCGATATAGCCCCAGGTGATCGGTCTGCGATCCGATCTGATTGCGCACCGCTAACGCGAACGGCTTCTCGCCCCGATACGCCTCCGCCGCCGGCATCGCGAAAATGTAGATGTAGACCATCGCGGCATACGCGGCGACGCCCATCGAAAGCATCATGCGTTGCCGACTGACATTGCGAAACGTGTAGATGATGGTCGCGAGCACGATTGCCCACATCGCGGCGAAAACGAGGCGATCGGGAGCGGCCGGAAACTGCGCCATCAGGCCCGGCAGCACTGCCGAGGGCGGAATCAGCAGCGCTAATCCCGCAATCACAATCGCCACGAAAATCCAGTAGCCGAGGTTGAGGAGACCGCGGCCCCATCCGGAGAGCCGCTCCGAGGGCGAAGTCAGCAGCCGCGCAATCAGCATCGCGGCGGGAGGAAGGATGGGAAGGATGTAGTAGCTGCGCCGGGAGCCCGAAACTGTGAAGAAAATGAACGTCGACCAGAAGAAAATCAGGGTGAAGCGATCGCTCTTCGCCGGCTCTGCCGCGATGCGCCGCTCATGATGCGCCTGCACCAGCGCGGCAGGCAGCAAAATCGCCCACGGCGCCATCAGCGCGAAGATGACGTAGAGGTACAGGTAGATCGGCCCGCGATGGTCGAAGGGCTCGAAGAAGCGCACCACGTTTTCGCGAAAGACCATATCGAGGCCCGCGCTCGATCCCATGATGGCGCGCGAAATCCGAAACGGCGTCATGTAAATCGCCAGGCCGAGCGGCACCGCGATGAACGACCGCCAGTTGAACAGCCATCGATTCCGCTCAATCATCCAGCGGACGCGATCGGCGACGGCGCCGTGCAAAATTTTCTCGCCCAACCCCGCCCATCCGTCGGACAGCGTCGCATAAAGTCCCATCACCATTATCGGCAAAACAAACCCAAGCAGTCCCTTGGTCAGCGAGGTGACGGCCATGATGATCCACAGCCAGATGATCCACCATCCGGCGGGACGGTCTTCATACTTCAGGAAGAGCAGCAGCGCCGCTAGCTCGCCGGTGATGGTTTCGACATCGGCGGAGGCATGACGCGAGAAAAAAACGAAACTGAAGCTGGTCGCCAGGATGAATCCTGCGATGACGCCGATGCGAAGGTCATATAGCCGTCGCGCGAGCAGGATCAGCAATCCAACCGCGAGCAGCCCCGCAATCGCGCATGGCAGCCGCGCCGCGGTTTCGTTGAGGCCTCCCGTAATCCATGTCGCGGCGAGCACCAGCCAATACGAGCCGAGCGGCTTGTCGTAATAGAGATGGCCATTGATGGTGGGCCAGAAATAGTTGCCGGTCCGAATCATCTCGCGCGAGATTTCGGCCCAGCGAAATTCCGACGACCACAGCGCGCGCGCGCCGAGCCGGGTGAAATAGAGGATGGCGGTGAGTGCGATAACGCCCCATCCGGCGAGGCGCCAATCGATGGGCCGGTCGATGAGCGCGCGCGACGAGGGAGCAAAATTTCCCGCCGAATCGGCCTCGCCGGTGAGTTGATTCCGATGCACGCCGCCATGCTACCGTCGCCGCCCCGCGCGAGCGAGTAGCGTGAAGCGGCATTCGATGCGCCATCCGCGGCTTGTCATTCTGAGGCAAGCTTGCGCCGCCGAAGAACCTCGGTAGCGCCTGATCAGCGCATGTCACTTCAGCATGCGAGTGTGAGCGTTGGTCTTCCACCATCGGTGGCGAGACGGCACCATGCGAATGCTGAAGTGACATGCGAGGCGGCATCTCTGCCGAGGTTCTTCAGCATCGCTCCGCTCGCTTCAGAATGACAAAAATGCAGGATGCCACTTCAGCACGGGAGTGCGCGGTGGATGGGCCAAGATTGTTGGCGACGGCATCGTGCGAATACCCAGGTGGCACCGGGCGAACATTGAAGTGGCGCCATGCGAATACTGAAGTGGCGCCATGCGAATCCTGAAGCGGCGTTATGCGAATACTGAAGCGGCATTCGATGCGCCATCCGCGGCTTGTCATTCTGAGGCAAGCTTGCGCCGCCGAAGAACCTCGGTAGCGCCTAAGCAGCGCATGTCACTTCAGCATGCGAATGAGAGCGTTCGTCTTCCACCATCGGTGGCGAGACGGCACCATGCGAATGCTGAAGTGACATGCGAGGCGGCATCTCTGCCGAGGTTCTTCAGCATCGCTCCGCTCGCTTCAGAATGACAAAAATGCAGGAGGCCGCTTTTCCGTCATAGCCACTCGACACTGAGGTCCAGCCAGCGGGGATTGCGCGAACGAATGAGCTCCAGTTTTTTGCTCCGACGCCAACCCTTCAACTCGGTCTCGCGTGCGATTGCTTCGCGAGGACTTCCAAACTCTTCGAAGTATATTAGCCGGCTGACTCGATACCGCCTGGTGAAGTCCCCACCCTTACCGCTTTTATGCTGAAGCACTCGAGCGCCGAGATTTCCGGTGACGCCGATATAAAGAACACCGGACTTGCTCGCCATGATGTACGAGTAATAAGTACGCAAATTATCGTACTTCCCTGCCGCGCCAGAGGACATTTAGTCTATACACGTAGACGATGAGTCATGGCGAACGGAACATTCGCGATTCAGCGCAAGGTTTGCGAGAGTGCGCCTTTCGCGGCCATGCCTCCCCCGTTTGTCATTCTGAGGCAAGCTTGCGCCGCCGAAGAACCTCGGCAGCGCCTGACTGGCGCATGTTGCTTCAGCATTCGAATGAGAGCGTCCGCGTTCAGCAATCGCGGAGGGATGGCACCATGCGAATGCTGAAGCGACATGCGTTGCGCGACCTCTGCCGAGGTTCTTCAGCATCGCTCCGCTCGCTTCAGAATGACAAAAATGCGGAATGCCACTTCAGCACGGGAGTGCGCGGTCGATGGGCCAAGATTGTTGGCGACGGCATCGCGCGAATGCCCAAGTGGCACCGTGCGAACATTGAAGTGGCGCCATCCGAATACTGAAGTGGCGCCATGCGAATACTGAAGCGGTATTCGGTGCGAGATCCGCGGCTTGTCATTCTGAGGCAAGCCTGCGCCGCCGAAGAACCTCGGGAGCGCCTGATCAGCGCATATCACTTCAGCATGCGAAGAGCGCCCGCGTTCAGCAATCGCGGAGGGATGGCACCATCCGAATGCTGAAGTGACATTCGAGGCGGCATCTCTCCCGAGGTTCTTCAGCAGCGCTCCGCTCGCTTCAGAATGACAAAAATGCAGGAGGCCACTTCAGCACGGGAGTGCGCGGTCGATGGGCCAAGATTGTTGGCGACGGCATCGCGCGAATGCCCAAGTGGCACCGTGCGAACATTGAAGTGGCGCCATCCGAATACTGAAGTGGCGCCATGCGAATACTGAAGCGGTATTCGGTGCGAGATCCGCGGCTTGTCATTCTGAGGCAAGCCTGCGCCGCCGAAGAACCTCGGGAGCGCCTGATCAGCGCATATCACTTCAGCATGCGAATGAGAGCGTCCGCGTTCAGCAATCGCGGAGGGATGGCACCATCCGAATGCTGAAGCGACATGCGTTGCGCGACCTCTGCCGAGGTTCTTCAGCATCGCTCCGCTCGCTTCAGAATGACAAAAATGCGGAATGCCACTTCAGCATCGGAGGAAAACTGCCGGCTCGCCTCTCCACCGGCGCTTGGTTCCGATGCACTCCCGCGCGTGCTACCGTCGAAGACAGGCGCGAGCGAGTAGCGCGATCATCAGTTTCTCGACTCGTCACGTCGTCAGAAATTCCAAGTTCACCGATTTCGAAAGAGCGTTCATGAGCGACCAGCACCAGCATCCCGAGCGCAAGCCCAATCGATTGATCAACGAGCAGAGCCCCTATCTGCGCCAGCACGCCTACAATCCCGTCGATTGGTATGCGTGGGGCGAGGAAGCGCTCGCGCGCGCCAAAGCGGAAAACAAACCCATCCTGCTGTCGATCGGATATTCGGCGTGCCATTGGTGCCACGTGATGGAGCGCGAGTCGTTCGAAAACGAAGGCATCGCGCGACTGATGAACGAGAATTTCGTCGCCATCAAGGTCGATCGCGAGGAGCGCCCCGACCTCGACCACATCTATATGGAAGCGGTGCAGATGATTACCGGGCGCGGGGGATGGCCGCTGACGATGTTCCTCACGCCCGACGCGAAGCCGTTTTTCGGCGGCACTTATTTTCCTCCGGTCGATCGCCAGGGGATGACCGGATTTCCTCGCGTGCTGATGGCAGCAGCGGAAGCCTACAAACGCGGCGCGCACGAGGTGCAACATAATGTAGAAAAACTTACCGAAGCGTTAGATGCGCTCGGCACCTATACCGGCGGCGAGGGCGAGATTGCGCGCGATTTGCCGATCGCCGCGGCGCATGCGCTCGCGCGCTCGTACGACAACGTGAACGGTGGCCTTGGAAACGCGCCAAAGTTTCCCAACACCTTCGTGTTTTCGCTGTTCCTGCGCGGCTACGATGCGGACGACGATCCCAGCTTCGCGACGATGGTGCGCGACACGCTCAGCAAAATGGCGAAGGGCGGCATCTACGATCAGATTGGTGGCGGGTTTCATCGCTACAGCGTTGACGATCGATGGCTGGTGCCCCATTTCGAGAAGATGCTGTATGACAACGCGTTGCTGGCGCGGCTTTACCTCGATGCCGGCCGCGCGCTGAATGAGCCGGAATTTCTTACCGTCGCGCGCGAGATCCTCGACTACGTGTTGCGCGAGATGACCAGCCCCGAGCACGGTTTCTATTCCACGCAGGACGCGGACAGCGAAGGCGAGGAAGGGAAATTTTTCATCTGGACGCCTGAGGAGGTCCAAGCGATTCTCGGCGATAAGCTCGCGCCTATCGCGGAGCGATATTTCGACATCAG
This sequence comes from uncultured delta proteobacterium, assembly GCA_963761255.1. Classification (GTDB taxonomy): domain Bacteria; phylum Desulfobacterota; class Binatia; order Binatales; family Binataceae; genus DATGKG01. The sequence continues at coordinate 53,431 of CAVXGH010000001.1, read as the reverse complement.
CGAAGAGGGGAATTTCGAAGGCAGCAACATTCTGCATCGCACGATTGAGCTGACCGACGCGGCCAAGCAGTTCAAAATCACGCCCGAAGAAATGGCCGACGCGATCCGCGCTATCAAGGAGAAGCTGTTCGCGGCTCGCGAAAAACGCATCAAGCCCGGCCGCGATGAGAAAATCCTCGCGGCGTGGAACGGCATGATGATTTCGGCATTCGCGGAGGGTTATCGCGCGCTGCACGAGCCGCGCTACCTCGAAGCGGCGGAGCGCGCGGTCGACTTCGTGATCACGAAGCTGTGGGACGGGCACGCGTTGCGGCGGTCCTACAAAGATGGCGTCGCGCGCTTCAATGCTTACCTCGAAGATTACGCCATCGTCGCGAATGCGATGATCGACACCTATCAGGCCTCGCTCGACGCGAAATACCTGGCGCATGCGCGGACATTAGGGGATGTGATTCTGGAGCGCTTCCTCGATAAGCAAAGAGGCGGATTTTTCTTCACTTCGGAGGATCATGAGGAGCTCATCACGCGCTTCAAGGGCGCGTTCGATGGCTCGACGCCCTCGGGCAACAGCGCGTCGGTAATGGCGCTGCTGCGGCTTCATGCATACAGCGGCGACGAACGCTATTTTCGCGAGGCCGAGCGCACTATCAAGTTGTTTCATGAATTCATGGAAAAGCAGCCGTTTGCCTTTTCGCATCTACTTGAAGGGGTGGACCTGTACATGCGGGGGCCGGTCGAGGTGGTCATTATAGGCGACCGATCTTCGCCGGATTTTCGCGAATGGATGGACCGCATCGGGCTGCTATACGTCCCGAACCTCGCGATTTACGCGATCGATTCGAAAAATCCGTCATCCGATTTCGTCCCAGAACAAGCAAGGTTTAAGCATCAGGTAGACGGTCAACTGACGGCATATGTATGCCGCGATCGGACCTGCTCGATGCCGTTGACCTCTTACAAAAACCTGGAGAAGGAAGTGCTCGGCTAACGAGTCGGGAGAGGAGCCAGGACACTTCCATCGCCGCAGAACTTCGGAGGTGTGATTTGTTCCTCAGATGCCTGAAACTCCTGCTACCTCTCTCTTCCCTCATCGCGCTCGCCGGATGCACTGCTTTAGCGGGTCTTTTCAATGGTGGAAGCAGCAGCACCAGCTCGACAACCGCCGCGCCGGCGGCGGGAGCGGCGACCGCCTCGGTCCCTTCGATACTCGATCAGGTGGAACCGTCGACTAAGCTCGCGATGTTCTCGCCGTCCGCTCTCCTCGATGGCAGCGCATCGATGGATCGGATAATCGTGCAGTCGCAATGCGAATTCCGCACCGCCGATCCCCCGTTCCTTGTGCCAACGGCCGTGGCCAACAAAAATTGGACCTTTCCCGGCCGCGTCGAGCAGGCGAAGACCCACTTCGGTGATGACGCGGAGGCGCTCGAATATCGCAGTTGGTTCGGCTTCGGCGCCGCCAAGCAGCAACTCAACAGCTGGCCGGTCAGTATGGTGACTCTAAGCGAAATGCCCAAGGCCTATCTTGACGACCGGCTCACGATGCTTTCCGATCATACCTACCAGGTCAACAAGGCGCAGACCGACGCGCTCACCGCCGACTACATCAACGAGTCGCATAAAATTCAGGATCGAGTGCAAATTCTGGTTTCGTCGTTCGACCCGACCAAATGTCCCACGCAGTAAATCAAGCACGATGGGCCGATGACTAACGCGCTACCGATGCAGGCGGTGCCCGCAGGGAAACCGCATCGGTTTAAGGCGATCGTCGAGAATCGGCCCTCGACGCTGGTGGCTGGGCCACGTCGCGTGGTGGCGTTCAATGCCCAGGGCGGCACGCGCTTCGACGGCATTGCCCGATGCCTCGCGAAGGAGCCATTGCGCAGCGCGGCGGTCATTCTGTTGAGCGAGATGGATTCTGGTACGGTCCGTTCGGGCCGTCGTAAGGTGGCCAGCGAGCTGGCGCGGATGTTGGGGATGAGTTGCGCGTATGTTCCCGAGTTCGGACTAGTGGCTGCGGATGGCTCGATGCGCGCATTTCTCGGCAATGCAATCCTCGCGCGCGAACCCATCGAGGACGTCATTGCGATCGCGCTGCCCAAGGTCAGCAACCGGAATCACCTTCCGCGCGGCCTTGGTCGTCTCCGGCGCGAAGGTAGTCAGGTCGCGATAGTGGCAACGGTCAAAGTACGCGGCAGAAAGGTGCTGGTCTCGGTGGCGCATCTCGACAGCCGCACGCATCCGAGTGGGAGAGATCTCCAAATCGCGACGATGCTCGAAGATTTCCCGTCCGAGGGCCCCGCGATCTTTGGGGGCGATCTCAATACGACCACGGTTGAACTGTTCAATCGATCCCACTTTCGGCAAGTGGCGCGAGAGATGCTGCTTAACTCAAAACGCTTTCGCTATCCCCAGGAACACGAGCCGCTGCTGGCGCGTCTCGACAAAGCCGGCTTCGAGGTCCGCGGCGCCAATGTCGAAGGGGCTGCAACCTTCACGTTCGCACGCGCGGTTCCTCCATGGATGCGGCCCAAGCTCGATTGGATCGCGTTGCGTGGTTTGGAACCGGTGGCCGGCTCGGCGATGGTCGTCCCGGCGCGCCCGAGCTTCCTCTCGCCGCGCGTCTCGGATCACGATTTTATTGCGGTGGATGTTGCGCTATGAGAAAACCCACCGCGATGCGATGGGAGACTTGGATAGTCTTCGGCACCATGGGTGGGCGCCGCATATGTCAGCTATTTGGGGATCACCGCGTTCCTCGGGAAATCTAAAGTGCTTTCGGTCGCAAAACCCGATTCACCACCGGTTTCCGGGCCGCGCGTTTTTCTCAACGGAATGATCCTCCAAGTCGCCAACCCGGGCGCTTTGATATTCTTCGCCGCGCTGCTGACGCAGTTCGTTGATGCCGCAGGCAGCGAGGCGCATCAGATCGCGATCCTGGCGCTTACCAGCGTCTGCATCGAGTTTGGTGTGCTGGTCGGATATGGCGCTTTAGCCGGCCGCAGGATGCACTTGGCGCAGCCCCGTTTCACCAGCCTGACCAATTGGGTGGCGGGAACGATGCTGATCGTTGCCGCGTTAAGAATGGTGTTTTTCGCGAATGACTAAGAGCACCGTTCCGATTTCCTCGCCGACTCATCTAGAATTCGCGGCGTCCCAATCGCCACTGCGCGGCGGTTGTTACAAGGAGAAACGTCGATGGCGTTCAATGGGCTCGGGCTTCATCTGGGAAATCTCTCACGCTTGTCGGATGCGGAAAGCCGCTCCATCAGCCCGGAAAATCCGACCGGCGAGCGCGGCAAAGGTGCGATGGCGATTCCCGATCCCGCTACCAGCCCGGCCCGCGACCTCGGGCAGGGATGGAAAGTCAGACCCTACATCACGATCAAGCCAGGCGAGACTGCCGAGCTAGCGAACATTGCCGGACCAGGCGCGATCCAGCAAATCTGGATGACGCCGACCGGCCCTTGGCGCGACAGCATCCTGAGGTTTTACTGGGATGGCGCCGATGCTCCCGCGGTCGAATGCCCGGTCGGGGATTTCTTCGCCTGCGGATGGAATAAGTACGCGCAAGTTTCCTCGCTGGCCGTTTGCGTGAATCCCGGCAGCGCTTTGAACTGCTACTGGGAGATGCCCTTTCGCAAATCGTGTCGCCTCACCATGACCAATATCGGCGAGGCGCCGATGATCCTGTTCTACCAAATCAACTACACGCTGACCGAGGTGCAGGAGGACGCCGCGTATTTTCATGCGCAGTTCCGCCGCGTGAATCCGCTGCTATATGGCGAGGTTCACACCATCGTCGATGGCGTGCGGGGCCGCGGGCACTACGTCGGGACCTACCTCGCTTGGGGGGTAAACAATGCCGGATGGTGGGGCGAAGGCGAGGTAAAGTTTTATCTCGATGGCGACAAGGAGTTTCCGACCATCTGCGGCACCGGCACTGAGGATTATTTCTGCGGCTCCTACAACTTCGATGTGGGCCAGGAGAATGGCGGCTATCGCGAGTTCACCACGCCTTATGCGGGGCTGGCGCAGGTCATCCGCCCCGATGGGCTCTATCAATCGCAGCAGCGCTTCGGGATGTATCGATGGCACATCATGGATCCGATTCGGTTCACGCGCGACCTGCGGGTGACCATCCAGGCGCTGGGATGGCGCAGCGATCCCTTCAAACGCGGCGCGCGCTTCCTACCGCTGCAGGATGACATCGCATCGGTGGCGTATTGGTATCAGACACTGCCAGCGGCGCCGTTCCCCGCGCTGCCCGCGCGCGACTATCTGCAGATCATCTGATTCATCGCCGTACGCCAATTCTCTTCGTAGGGGTCATTCAAATGTTTGCGCGGGCATCACGCGCGGGCACGATTTTCTTCAACAGGGCGATTGCGGCTGACGCCTTCCGGATGCGCAATTGCTTCCAGTCAGCGCCCGCGGTGCCCCTTGCGCGATCGGTGAGGAATGCCCACTCAGGGTTCGGCTTCGTATGATCCTCGCGGGCTTTAAGCCACAACCGTGCAAACTCGCCATGGGTTGGAGCTTCGCCGCGCGTCCAACATGTGCGGAGAACTTCCTGCGAAATCGCGCCCGCTTCGAAGGCACCGTTAGTCAACCGTCGCATCAGTTTCAGAAAACCAGGATCCGAATCTTTGTATTGTCCATAGAAGATGTGGTCGGTTTCCGTTGGTGCTGAAAACCGCGGCGCCAGGCGCACCACCGACTTCGCGAACAGGGTGCGAGGCTTAGGGGCGTCAGTCTTCAGGAAGTGCAACACGCGATCGATCACGACGCCCTTGCGATCGGCGTCACGCGATTTCCGCACGCCACCCTCTTCGGTCTCGAAATAAATCGCATACCGGATCGCATGCGCATCACAGAACTCACGCAGCTCCTGCATGTTCAGATAGTAGATGTTTTCGAGCAACTCGCTGCGCTCCGACACAGGGACTTTGCCCAGTAGCGATCTCACCAACGCGCCTCAGACGGACGGTGGCGGAATCGCGCCGCGCGCCGCTTCGTAGGCAGACGACACGCGAAGAACGGTGGCTTCATCGAAGGGGCGACCGATGATCTGCATCGAGAGCGGCAGACCGTCGCTACCGAGACCAGCCGGAAGCGCCAGCGAGGGCTGGCCGGTGCAATCAAAAGGCGCGGTGAAGCGCAGAATCTTGTCGACCACATCGATCCTCGGCTCGCTATCGCCAACCAGGCGACTCTCACCGATCTTCGGAGCGGTGATCGCGCTGCCGGGCGCCGCGAGGACGTCATAGTTCTCCATCGCGGCGAGTGCCTCGGCGAGGATCTTCGCCCGCGCCCGCTGCGCACGAACGTACGCGACGCCGGTAATCGCCATCCCCGATTCCAGCAGGCGCCGGACATCGGTGCCGTAGTCGCCGGGGCGCGTGCGCATCCACTCTTCGTGATACTCAAGCGCCTCGACAAACGTCGCGATGCTATTGATGACATTCGCGCTCGGCAGCGTGGGAATCGAAACCTCGTCGACGCCGGCGCCGAGGTCGGCGAGCTGCTTCATCGCCGCTTGGAAGGATTTTCCTACATCATCGGAAAGGCCATCCATCAGTTCGCGGACGACGCCGATGCGCATGCCCTTCACGCCCGCATCGAGCGAGGCAGTGTAATCGGGAACCGGCTCGCGGCTCGAGGTCGAGTCGTTGAGATCGTGGCCCGCGATGACGTTGAGCATCAGCGCGGCGTCGCGCACCGTGCGCGTGATGGGACCCACATGATCCATGGTGTATGCGAGCGGCACCACGCCGTAGCGGCTGACGCGGCTCCAGGTCGGCTTAAGCCCGACGCATCCGCACAGCGAGGCGGGGATGCGAATCGAGCCGCCGGTATCAGTGCCGATGGTCGCCGGCGCGGTGCGCGCGACGATCGCGGCAGCCGAGCCGCCACTGGAGCCACCGGGGATGCGATCGAGCGCATAGGGATTGCGGCACACGCCCCAATGCGGATTCGACGACGTTATGCCATACGCGAACTCGTGCATGTTCAGCTTGCCCAGCATCACCGCGCCCTGAGCCTTCAGCCGCGCCCACGAGGTCGCATCGAAGTCGGGACGAAAATCCGCGAGGATTTTTGAGCCCGCAGTGGTCAGCACGCCTTTGGTGTAGAGGATATCCTTCAAGCCGACTGGGACTCCATGAAAAGTCCCGCGCCAGCTTCCGGCGGTGATTTCGCCCTCCGCTTTTTTCGCGGCCGCGATCGCTTCATGGTCCGTCACCGTGATGTATGCACGGATCTTTTCATCCACGCGCGCGATGCGATCGAGGTACGCCTTGGTGATTTCGACTGGCGAGATCTTTTTGGCGCGAAGGTTCGCAGACAGCCCGGCCACATCGAAGTCGAGAATTTCGTTGGATGCCATAGCGGGTTGGCTCCTTCCTCAAGCTTGCTTCGCGTTGAGGTGTACGGCTTCCGAATTGAGATTCTGATAGCTGAAGGCCGGTCCGATGCCGGAAAGCGGCAGCGCGCCGAGCTGGCGCGCCAGGGTCAGCATCGCGCCGTCGGTATTGGCGACCGAATGCGCGTCCTGGTCGGAGATTTCGTAGCCGAAGATCTCCCGCGCGATTTTCATGACGGTTTCGCCGGTCAGCTGTGCCATCGGAGTCGTCTCCATGGTTTGGATTCGGGGCAGGGACTCGCAACTTCTATATCGCCGCCACGAACATTTGAAGTGGCGTGTGTTGATTCAATAAGGGACACCACGCGAGTTGACCGTTCGTCACTGATACAGGCCAGCAGATGTTATCGAAGGGTTTCCGACTGATAGCCACGATCGGCTGACCAAAACCCAGCATATCTTGCGGCACCCGCTTTGCTCTACATCGAGACGGCCTGGGAGACCTGCATCTTTTGCATCGACAGGTCAGAGGATTGGATGGCGAGAAAAATGATGAGTCTTTCCAACTTGAGCGTGAAGGCTAAATTGGGCGTTCTTTGCCTCACCTTCATCGTGGGAACCGCGCTGTTTGCGGTCGTCTCATATGGCACCATTCAGTCACTCCGGATCGGCAGCCCGCGATACAATTCGCTGGTCGAGTTGCGTGCGCTTAGCGCCGATGTGGCGATGCCCCATACCACCACTTTTCCTTCGACGGTGTGGATGTTCCGGACGCTGCTGGCAAGCAATCCCGCCGAGGTGAGGGAAGACCTCGCACATTTCCATGAGACCGAGCAGCGTTTTCATGAACACCGCCGCGAATGGATGAGTCGCCTCCAAGCCGGCCCGTTGAAGGACCAATTCTCCCGAATCTGCGACATGGTCGATGAGTATTTTCAGATTGTCGAGACCGAGATCATCCCGCTCGCCCGGGAAGGCAAGATGGCGGAAGCACAACATGTCCGTCACGACAAAACCTTTCCTTTAAACCTCAAGATCGAAGCCGCGGTTGAGCAGCTGAACGAACATTTGGCCGGGCAAATCCGGAAAGACGAAGCTGACGCAGCGGCGGCGGCGAGAAGCCGGCTGCGTTTTACCTTTGCGGTCCTGATCGGATGCCTGCTGGTTGCGTCAATCCTCGCATGGCGCATCGCCACCGGCATCGTCGATCGGCTGCGCGAGAAAATCGCGGTTCTGAAGAAAGTGGCGAATGGTGATTTGAGTTGTCACATCGAGGTCCATTCCAATGATGAGATCAGCGAGATCGCCCGGGTCATCGACGACATGATCCATAACCTCGCCGCGATGGTGATGGAGATTCACGCCAATTCCCGCGCGCTAAATAGCTCGGCCCAAGGGCTCAATAGCGCGAGTATGGAGCTGGAAGCGGCATCGCGTCAGACCGCGTCGAGCGCGGGTGCCGCAACCTCGGCAGCCCAACAGATGAATGAAAACCTGCAGACGGTGGCAGACTCGACTGAAGCCATGACAGAAACGATCATTGCCATCGCGCGCAGCGCCAGCGAGGCGTCCGACGTGGCAAGCACCGCCGAGCAACTCGCCACCTCGACCCGCGCTACCATGACCAAGCTGACCGAGTCGAGCACGCAAATCGGCAACGTCATCAAAGTAATCACCTCGATTGCCGCGCAGACCAACCTGTTGGCGCTCAACGCAACCATCGAAGCTGCGCGTGCGGGTGAGGCCGGCAAGGGCTTCGCGGTGGTGGCCAACGAAGTCAAGGAATTGGCGAAAGAAACCGCCAAAGCGACCGAAGACATCAGCGAGCGGGTCCATTCGATTCAGGAGGATGCGATAGGGACCGTGAACGTCATCAACGAAATCACCAGCGTGGTTGGGCGCGTCAACAACATTCAGAACACCATCGCCAGTTCGATCGAGGAGCATACCGCTGCCACCAACGAGATTGCGCGCAACCTCGACGAGACCACGCAAGGCACCGGGGAAATCGCCAGCAACATCGGCGACGTCGCCCACGCCGCGCAAGAGACGCAAAATTCCGCGGCACTCGCGCAGATGTCAGCGCAGGAGTTATCGCAACTTGCGGCCGGTCTCGACAACTTGGTCGGCCGCTTCAAGCTGGCCGATGATGCCGCGGCGAGATAGCAGAGGCCCTGTTTGCTACGAATGTGCGACGACCTGATCCGTGAACCCCTCGAGATCGTAGGTTAAAATCAACATATCGCGCAGCCGTCCGCTGCGATCCTCGACCCAATCAGCCAGGATCGCCTCGACCCGAAAACCCAGCCGCTCGAAGGCCGCGCGAGCTGCGACCTGGTCTGGGGTCATCATCGCGGTCAGCTTGCGCAAGCCCAGCGACTTCGCGAGTTCGAAGATTTCCGCCGTCAGCCGCTTGCCGAGGCCGCGCCCGCGAACCCGCGGACTGCCATTGATGCGAATCTCGCCGACGCGCCGGGTCCAGCGCGCCTGCTCCAAATGGACGCTGGCATAAGCGACGACTTCACCACCTATTTCTGCGAGTAAGGTCACGGTATTTCCGCGTTTGACATTATCGGCCCAGAGCTTGACCGATTGCCGATCGGTAATGTCGGTGCGCAAAAACAGCAAATCCTCCTCGGGCAGCTTCGCGGCGAAAGCGAGAATCTTCTCCTGGTCCTCGGGGTCCATGCGGCGGATATTGACCTCAGTGCCATCGCTCAATTTGATCTGCTTCGGAAATGACTCGCGCGAATTGCCTTTGTCCGCCATAGGATCTCCTTGAACTCGCGCGCGCAGGTGGTTTCAGTCAGGCGCGAGGGAAGACATCGTACGAACATCGATAGCCACCTCGCAAGCGCTTTGCGCGACGCCGCGGGGTTGGTCTTCGAGTGACGGTGTCCTAAGCTCGATGTCGATAAACTACTTTTTTCGCGCGGAGTCAGGATGGTCTCGCGTTTGCGGCTCAAGTCGCCGCGCGAGATACTGCGCTCCTACTTGCGCCTTCGCGTTAACCTGGAGGTCCGATCATGGCCGACAAGCAAACCACCTCCCGCAGATATCGTCTTTCCTCGCAAGACGCGACATTTATATACGCTGAAACTCCCAATGGCCCACTCCACATCGGGTCGATCCTGATGTTCGAGGGCAAAATCGATTTCGACGACTTCGTGCGTCATGTCGAAAGCCGCCTGCATCTCATCCCGCGCTATCGCCAACGCCTGATGACGGTGCCGTTCAACCTCGGGCACGCACTGCTCGAAGACGACCCCAACTTCCGCATCGAGAATCACGTCATTCGGCATCTCCTGCGCCCAGGCATGAGCCAGGCCGAGGCCATCGATGAGATGCTGCGTCACTACGAGCCGAAGCTCGACTACCAGCGCCCGCTCTGGGAGATGCATTCGTTCGAGAACCTCGAGGGCGCGCGGACCGCGATCATTTCCAAGGTTCATCATGCGCTGGTTGATGGCGTCTCGGGCGTCGAATTGCTCAAGGTGATGTTCGACCTCAAGCAGCATCCAGACCCGATCGCACTTCCCGCCGAGCCCTGGCAGCCGGAGGCACCATCGACGTCGGTCGGTAGATTTTTCGAGGCCGCGCGCGAAGCGGCCGCGGTCCCGGTCAAGACTGCGATCGAAACCTCACGCGAGTTGATGCGCGATCCTGAGACCCTCGGCGACGAAGCGCGCACCTTCGCCGACGGCTTCCAGCAGATGACGCAGGTCACCACCCGGCGCATCGTGTCGACGCCGTGGAACTCGGGACTGGTAGGACCGCGGCGCTCACTCGCATGGTCGACGATGTCGTTCGGAGACTTCCGCCGCATCCGCAACGCCTTCGGAGGATCTATTAACGATGTCGTGCTGACGATCCTGACGGAGGCGGCGGCGCGCTATCTGCAACATCACGGCTACGAGGCAAATGGCCAGCTCTGCATCGGATGCCCGGTCAACGTGCGGCATAAAGACGAAGCGACCGCGCTCGGCAATCGCGTCTCCATGATGTTTCCGATGCTGCCGGCCGAGCCGATGGACCTGGTCGAGCGGCTTAGGTACGTCAACGCCGAAACCGAACGCATCAAGGAAGCGCAGTTGCCACAGGCCCTGGAGCGGATGATGTCGATGTCCGAGAGCATTCCTCCCACGTTTATGGGGATGGGATCGCGCATCAGCACGATGGCGCTGAATGCGGCCTCGACGCTGTTCAAGTTGTCGGGATACAAGGCGCGCCCGGACGGTTTCCTGCTGCCGACGATGGGTATCAACTTCATCGCCACCAATGTTCCGGGCGTCCAGGTGCCGCAGTACCTGTTCGGGCAAAAATGCCTCGAGCAAATACCGCTGGTGCCATGCGGTGCGACTCTCGGCTACGGCGTCGCCATCCTGAGCTACAACTCGACGCTGTGTTTCGGTATGAATGCGGACCCGAACCTGATGCCGGATGTTTCGCTGATGAAATTTTTCGTCGATGAAGTCTTCGCGGAATTGAAGGATCGCGGGCAGACCGCGCACGCGGAAAAGGAAGCCGCGACGGCGGCCGCAACTTCAGCCGCGGCGGGAGGCGCATGAGCTCGGATGAACGCGCGCCCAAAACCGAAGCCGAGTCCGGGCTAATTAGATGCTTATGGGCGCGCGGTGACCTCGCGCGCCGCTATCATGACGAGGAGTGGGGCGTGCCGCTACACGACGATCGGCGCCTCTTCGAGTTTATCGTGCTCGAAGGCGCGCAGGCCGGCCTGAGTTGGGACACGATCCTGCGCAAACGCGATAGTTACCGCGAGGCCTTCGACGATTTCGATCCTGCCAAAGTCGCGCGCTATGATGCACGGAGGGTCGAACGTCTGTTGAAGAACGAGCTCATCGTGCGCAATCGGCTCAAGATCGGGTCGGCGATCCAGAATGCGCGCGCCTTTCTCAAGGTCAAAGACGAGTTCGCCAGCTTCGACAAATACATCTGGGGCTTCGTCGATGGGGCGCCGAAGCGCAACGCCTGGAAAGCGCATAAAGAGGTTCCCGCGGTGACGCCGCAGGCCGAGGCGATGAGCAAAGACCTGCGCAAGCGCGGCTTCAACTTCGTCGGGCCGACAATCTGTTACGCTTTCATGCAGGCGGTCGGGATGGTCAACGATCACCTGGTTGACTGCTTTCGCTATCGGGAAATCCGCTAGAATCGTTCCGTGTCGAAGCATATCGGAATCGTCGCCATCAGCGCGGAAGGCGCGGCGCTTTGCTACCGAACCATTTGCATCGAGGGCGCGGCGACCTTCGGCCCGCATAATCATCCCGAACTCACCATGCATACCATCCCGCTCGCGCAGTACATGGATCGCGTCTATGCCGGCGACTGGGCAGGCAGCGGCGAGCTGATTCTGCGCGCGGCGCGCAAACTTGCCGACATCGGCGCCGATTTCCTGATTTGCCCGGACAACACCGCGCATCAGTCGATCGATCTGATCATCGATAGGTCGCCGTTGCCATGGCTGCACATCGCCGGCGAGGTCGCATCGATGGCGCGAGAGCTGCGGTTATCATCGCGTGGGCGTGCTGGGAACGAAATACCTGATGGAGGGCCCGGTTTACCCGCCGAAGCTTACCGCCGCGGGCCTCGCGCATGAGATCCCATCCGCGGAAGATCGCGAACGCATCAACCGGATCATCTTCGAGGAGTTGGTGTATGGACGCTACGAAGATCCGGCGCGCCGATTCTTCCAGGCTGTGATTGCGAAGTTGAAGGATCGTGGATGCGATGCGATCGCGCTATCATGCACCGAAATCCCGCTGTTAATAGGCGAGCAGGATTCCTCCCTTCCGATCCTCGATTCGACGCGTCTACTTGCGCGCGCAGCCCTGCGCGCCGCGCGCTAGAGGCGCTGCAAATCTTTCATGGTGCGCGCGTTCACGACACCGCCAGTGTTCAGCGTCGACTTAGGTTCCAGCAGCAGGACGTGCGTTTCTTCGTCCGCGATCGGCAGATGCTCGATGCCGCGCGGGATGATGGTGAACTCGCCGGCATCGAGGTGAATCTCGCGCTCGCGCAGCTTGATGTGCAAGTGCCCCTTGATGACGAGGAATAGTTCGTCCTCGGCGTCGTGCTTGTGCCAGACGAATTCGCCTTTGAACTTCGCGAGCTTCACGTACGAATCGTTGAGTTCGCCGACAATTCGCGGACTCCAGTATTTATCGAAGAGGCTGAACTTCTTGGCGAGATTTACTTTGTCCATGTCGTCAGTCCTCCAACGAGGAATCGCGACTCCGCCGCATACACTTTGCCGCGATGAAGCAGGATCAAATGACGGTTGCCATGCTTCGATTCCAGCACCGGCTCGAGGTCGAGCGCCTCGCCGCGTTTCGCCGCCCACACGCCGGCCGGCACGATGATGTATCCGGGTGGTGCGTCGCCAAGTTTGCCGCTCCACTCAGGCGCGTCGCGATCGAGGTAGAACAACAGCGGCGCGACTTCCTCGCCGAAGCCATACAGATAGATCGGCTCCCCGCCTGCGACCACTTTCGAGATTTCCGCAGCGGCGGGACGAAATGAATCGCCACCACACTCACGCGCCTCTCTGCGCGGAATGATAATCAGGTTCACGACAATCAACACCACGCACATCGCCGCGTAAGCGCCCTTCAAGCCGCGGCCGCCCATGCGATCAGAGACGACGGTCACCATCCACGCGAGCATCACCGCTGAGGGCGGCCACAGTGGCAAGAGATAGGCGCGGCGCTTGTATGCGGCAATCGAGAAGAATACGACGGTGACGACCCAGAAAATTGCAAACAGCCGCACCGCCTCGCGCGGCGCCGCGACGGCAGGAGTTGCGATTTCCTCGCGGCGCGACGGTCGCGAACGCAGCGCCATAACCACCGCAAGCGGCACGAGCAAACTCAGCGGCCCGGAGTTCAGCAGCACCGGCATGATGTAGTACAGCGGCGACATCGTGCCGAGCGCGCCGAAAAACCGCCCGACGTTTTCGGTACCGAGCTGGCGATTCAGAAATCCATATTCCTGCCCGACCCAACAAATGATGTACCAGCCGGAGCCGAGCAGAATCGCAAAGACTATCGCGAAGAGCGAGATGCGATGAAAAGCCTCGCGTAGCCGTCCTTCCAGGAGCACGAAGATTCCCATCGCCGCGAGCGGAAGCAGCGCACCCACCGGGCCTTTGGCCAGCACCGCGAGTCCCAGCGCAATCGCGAGGAAATACTGCATGACCTCGCTGACCGTCTCCTGCGCGAACGACGGATGTTCGGTGGGCTTGGGACCGATCCACCAGAAGAATGAGAACAACGACAGCGCCTCGAAAAATGCCAGCGTCATGTCGACGCGCCCGAATCTTCCCAGCGTGATGTATTGAAATGCGCCCGCGAGTGTCAGTCCGGCCAGGACTGCGCCTTCGAGTCCGAGCAGGTCATACGCAAACAGAATGGTGAGGATGACGCCCGCCACCGCATAAACAGCCGACGGGAAGCGCAGGTTGAACGCGGTGACCTTCCGGGTGTCGGTCGCGAGGTCGATCGCGGTGGCGGTCCAGTGAAAAAGCGGCGGCTTGTACATCGGCACGCGGCCGTTTTCGAGTGGGAACAAAAGCTTCCCGTGCTCGACCATCTGCTGGACGAACACGCCTTCAACCGCTTCATTGCCGCTGCATACATCGCGCACTCCGAGGCGGTAAGTGGTCAGCGCAAAAGTGATGCACACGATCACGACGATCGCGGCGAATATCCACAACGTCTGCGATGAAAAAAGTCGGCGGCCGGATGCTTGAGTAGAAACGTCGCGAGGAACGTCCGAGGACGGCGGACGGGTTTCAACCACACAGCACCTCCATCATCGCGCCATTACATCAGATCGAGACGGAAAATGCTGATACGCTCGATGCGCTTGGAATCATAACCGCGCCATTTGAGCGGCGTCACCTCATTGGCGGAGACGCGGCGAAACTTGAGTTTCGAGAAAAACCGCGCCGCGCGTTCCTCGCTGGTGCAGGCGAATACGTACTTGAGTTTGCGCGCTTTCGCTTCCTTGATGATCGCTTTGATCAATTCGGCCGCGACCCCCTCACCCTGAAAACGCGTTAGCGTATAGAGCGCGGTGATCTCGCCAGTCCGGTCGCGCCGATACGGATCGGTCAGCAGCGAACAGATCCCGGCCAGATGCTCGTCTCCCACATGATAGCCGAAACACGAAGGCAGGATGCCCTCGATTTGGCTCGGCGAACGCGGCAACAAAAATCCAGCATCCTGCGCGCGAACAATCAGCGCCTCGACCTCCTCAAAATCGTCGATCGAGATCGCCGAAACGGTGCCGTACTCGGTCGGAGTGAACAGCGTGCCCAGCCCGGTGAAGCTGAACAGTTCCTCGTAAACCCATCGCGGCGACACCAGGTTCACGGTGCCGACGCCGTCGCGAATCGCATCGGAGGCGAGCCGCACCATTTTTCGGCGCAGTTTGGTGGCCGCTCGCCGTTGCGCGCGCGCGCTGCGCTTGGCTTCGACGAAAGACATCCTTTCGCCATGCTCATCGACCAACCCACCACCGCGATCGAGGAGGATGAGTTTGAAGACGCGCAGGCGCGATGCGAGCTCCTGCGCGAACACCACGAGATCCTCGGGATCATCCGTGCTGGTTGAGGCAACCACGATCGAGCCGGCGCGCAAGGCGTGCCAGATTTTTGCGACCGCCGAATCAGGCGGATATGGACGCGTGCGCAGACCGAAAGTCGGATTGAAAATCGGCGGCGCTTCCGGAGGCGCCATCCTGCCGAGCCGCCGCATCACTTTCGCCAGCGCGCTGGGCGACACAATCACGACGCATCGAGTTTGGTTGCGCCGCAACTCGCGCAGGGTTTTCACCAGCGAATCGAAGTCGCTCATCCGCTGGCCGACGGGAGGCACAAGCGCGAAGAGCAAGCTCTTGCCGTAAAACTCCTCGAGATAAAAAGTCTTCTCGGTAAAAGCCTGCTCCGGCCGCTGGGCGGCGATTGCCACGCTGCTCTCCGGACTCATCGATGCTGAGGTCGCACCGTGGTGCGATCGGCGATGTCTGAGGTG
This sequence comes from uncultured delta proteobacterium, assembly GCA_963761255.1. Taxonomy (GTDB): domain Bacteria; phylum Desulfobacterota; class Binatia; order Binatales; family Binataceae; genus DATGKG01. Next base: position 38,017 of record CAVXGH010000001.1, on the reverse strand, counting down.
GCTGCGAGTCGGAGGCGTGCAACGATCGAGGCTACTTGTGCGAAGCAGCGATCTGCGCGGGCGGAATTTCAGGGAAGCCGGTGCTCATGCGCGTCGAGGAAATTTCCTGTAGCGAGGTGTCGGAAAATACTTCCAAAAGTACGCGCTGACCTTTTTCCCATACCCGGTACATTCTGCAGGTCGGCTGCAAGGCGCAGGAACTGGAACCATCGGTGCACACGTTGAGCGTGATCGGGCCCTCGACCGCCTCGATAATATCGCGAAAGGAAATGTTGGAGGCCGCGCGCGCCAGCTGATAACCGCCCCCGGGTCCGCGCCGGGCATGCACCAGTCCGCGATGCATCAGGTCACGAATCACCTTCTCCAGGTAGTACTTGGGAATTTGCTCGTGACGAGCGATCTCGCTTCCCCGCGCGACGCCATTGGGGCGATCGGCGAGATAGATCATGGCCCGCAGCGCGTACTCAATCTTGCGCGGGATCTGCATCAGGCTCATGACTTACCTCTCGAGGGCGAAATCGAATTCTGGCGATGCGGCGAGTTCGTTCGCATCATGACGCGGCCGCAGCCGTCGCGCCGCGTCCGCTCAAAATCCGCTCGACGTACTTCGCCATCATGTCGCTCTCGATATTCACCTTGTCGCCGGGCTTGCGGACACCCATCGTGGTGACTTTGAGCGTATGAGGTATCAGCGCGCAACTGAAACGACGGCCACGAATCGAAAATACGGTGAGCGAAATCCCATCGATCGCCACCGAACCCTTCTCAATCAGATAGCGCGCCTCATTGGCGGGGACCTCGAAGGTATAGAGCTTCGAATCGCCTTCCGGCTTGATCGAAATGACGCGGCCAACGCTGTCGACGTGGCCCTGCACGATGTGGCCATTGAGGAGTGAGTTGAGGGTGAGGCATCGCTCGAGGTTGACAGGATCGCCCGCCTTCAAACCACCGAGACTGGTGCGGCGCAGTGTCTCCACGGAGACATCCATTTTGATGGTGCCGCGGCCCTTCGCAATCACGGTCAGGCACGCGCCGTTAACCGCAATCGAATCGCCGATCTTGATTTTCGCGATGGGCATATTGGTGCGCAGCGTCACGACGGCGCCCTCGGTGCTCTGCGCGATATCCGCGACCTTGCCCAAATTCTCGATAATGCCGCTAAACATGATGTCGTCCAAAAATCCAGAAAAATCATATCTTTTTAGCCATCGACGCCGCAACCGTGTCGGCGAAAGCGCGGTGGAGTGATGCTGCGAAGTCCATTAGTCTCAACCTCATGAAGAGTAAAAGCGGCCGCAAGGATTCCAAGGTCAGCGCACTTCTATTTGATTTTGGTGGAACCCTGGCGTTTCTCGACTTCGAGGTTCTGGCGACCGAATTTTCCCGGCCCGGACGCAAGCTCGATGCGCTGAAGCTGGAGCATGCTGAGTATGCCGGGCGCGCCGCCCTTGATCATCACTTGATGTCCCAGAAAAGCCGCGACCCCAACGCCGCCTACGAGGATTTCTTTCGTGCCTGGATGGACGCGGTGGGGATCCCGGAAAAGGAGTTCGCTGATATTTCGGCGAGGTTCCGCGAGATGCACACCGAGGCCTGCATGTGGCGCATCGTGCGCGATGGCACCCATGACGCGCTCGCGCGGCTCAAATCAGCGGGCTTCAAAATGGGAATCGTTTCGAATGCCGACGGCCGTGTGGCTGCTGATGCGAAGCGGCTGGGCCTCGCGGAATTTTTCGATGTCATCATCGACTCGCAGGTGGTAGGCGTCGAGAAACCGAATCCGAAAATTTTCCAGCTCGCGCTGGACGTGCTCGAAGTTCCTCCCGAAGAGGCGTTATACGCCGGCGATATCTATGCGATCGATATGCTGGGTGCGCGCGCCGCCGGAATCGCGGGCAAGCTCATCGACCAACACGCGATGTATCATTGGATCGAGCATCCCAAGATTCGCCACGTCGGCGAGCTCCACCTTCTCGAGTAGGTCATCAAAATGGGATCAATTCGCGAGACCGCGGACAAACTGTTCGCAGGCGAACTTCCGATTCGCGAGCATCATCCGCTCAGCTTTACCGGCGAGTCCGAGGAAGTAGCCGATGGCGTGATGTTCTACAGATGGTTCGCGAACGTCAGCGCCATCAAAACGGCAGAAGGGCTCGTGCTTATCGATACCGGCGCGTACTTCAATCAGCGGGCCACGCTGGAAGTGGTTCGCCGCTACTCGCGCGATCGCATCAACACCGCGATTTATACGCATGGTCACGTCAACCACGCATGCGGAATGCCGGCCATCGTCGAGGAATCCGGGAAGAATCACGTCGCGCGCCCTCGCGTGGTAGGGCATCGCGCGATTGCCGCTCGCTTCGATCGGTACAAGCGCACCGCCGGCTACAACAATGTCGCGAATACGCGGCAATTTAACCGGCCATCGGTGTGGCCGACCGAGTATGTCTATCCCGACACTTATTTCGATCATCAACTGAATGTGGCGGCGGGGCAGCACAAATTCGAATGCCATCATGCGCGCGGCGAAACCGACGATCATTGCTGGGTGTACTTCGCAGCGCAAAAAGTTCTTTTTACCGGCGACCTGATCATCTGGGCGGCGCCCAACGCCGGCAATCCGCAGAAAGCGCAGCGTTACGCACGCGAATGGGCAGAGGCGCTGCGTGCGATGGCGAAAGTCGGTGCCAATGTCCTCGTGCCCGGGCACGGCTATCCGGTGTTCGGCGCGATCAAAGTCCGCCAGGTGCTGAATGATACCGCCGAGTACCTCGAAAGCCTCTACCAGCAGGCGCTGGCGATGATGAACGATGGCGCATCACTCGACGCGGTCATTCACAGCGTGAAGCCGCCCGAAAAATTCGCCGACAAGCCCTACCTGCAAGCGATTTATGACGAGCCGGAATTTATCGTGCGCAATATCTGGCGGCTCGAAGGTGGATGGCACGACGGCGTCCCCTCGCATCTCAAACCCGCATCGGAGGTGGAACAGGCGCGTGAAATCGCGGACCTCGCGGGGGGTGTCGGCAACGTCATTACGCGCGCACTTCAAAAACTCGAATCCGGCGACGTGGCGCTTGCCTCTCATCTGATCGATTGGGCAGTCGGTGCCGAGCCTGACAACCAATCCGCGCATGAGGCGCGGGTGCGGATTTACGACAAACGCGCGCGAGGCTCAGACTCGACGATGAGTCACGGCATCTTCCGCGCGGCGGTCATCGAGTCTGCGCAAAAAGCCGGTATCACTCCGCCGGAGGACTCCCGCAGCTATTAACTGCGCGGCGCTGGCGGCAGCGTCAGCTTACCAAGGATCGCCGGAGAGCTAGCGCCGGTGACGCCGGGGATATTGCCCTGGTGGCCGCGCAACATTTGATAGCCCAGGATCGCAAATGCGACGACCTCGAGGGAATCACCATCGGCGCCCACCGCTTTCGCCGTTAGAACTTCGACCTCTGGCAAATAGTCGTGAATCATGCGTAAGAGCGTGGGATTGTGCGCTCCGCCGCCGGTAGCGATGAGTTGATCGACGCGCCCGAGCGGCAGGATGAATCGCCGGACCGCATCGGCGATCGAGCGCGCAGTCAGCGCGGTAATCGTCGCCACCAAATCATCTTCTCGTACGCTGGCCGAGGCCGCGCGCGGTTCGATTTCTTGCGCGAGGTAGTGCGATCCGAACTGCTCGCGCCCGGTCGATTTCGGCGGACGGCGGCGAAAATACGGATGCCTCATCAGTTCAGTCAGGAGTTCCCCGTTCACCCGGCCGCGAGCGGCGATCCTGCCGTCGCGATCCATCTTCAATTTGCCGCTTGAAAACTGGTTGACCAGCGCGTCGATCAAGATCCCACCCGGACCAGTGTCGAATGCGATGAGCGTTGGATCGTTCAGGGTTGGGCCAGGCTTCAGGTACGTCGCATTCCCGATGCCTCCGATGTTCTGGATGACGCGGCCGCGCTTGCGATCGCCGAACAGCCAAAAATGGGCGAGTGGTGCGAGCGGCGCGGCTTCGCCGCCGAGCGCCAAATCCATCGGACGAAAATCCGCAACCACCGGCCGCCCTGTGATCGCGGCAATCACCGAAGACTCGCCGATCTGCATCGTCGACGGCGTCTGTCCTCGGGCGGCAGTGCGCGGTGGCAAATGAAAAATCGTATGCCCATGCGATCCGATGAAGGAGATCTCGGCGAGCGGAACCTTGGCAAGCTGAACGATTTTGATCGCAACATTGCCAAAGATTTTTCCAAGCTCGAAGTTGATCGACGAAACTGCGGGCGCGCCCACATCGTTCATCGAGGCGAGCGAAAGCAGACGCTCACGAAAAGCAGGCGGATAGGGAAAGGTCCGAAACGCGAGGGCTTCGGCGCGCGGGTTAGCATGCCCATCGAGGCGAACTACGGCCGCGCTCACCCCATCATGCGAGGTCCCGGACATTAACCCGATCGCGAGATGATTTCCGGCGTCGAGGCTAATGCGCACTTCAGGGCTGTTTTTCATTTTCATCTTCCGCACCATCGTCCTCGTCGTCGTGCCGCGTCAGCTTGAATTTCTGAAACGACGCCACAATCAGTCGCCATCCGGTGGGAAACTCCAGCGTGCCGGTTTCGACATGTGCCTCGGGATTAATCACCACCTTGTGACCGCCGTGCCACTGGACCAACAGCATGCGATGGCCGGTCTGGCGCCCGGTCACGCGATCAATCGCGAAGTCGCCGAAAAACGTGGTAGTCCGAAGATCGGAAAACGCCTCGCGAATTTTTGACGCATCGAGGCTCTGCGCGGTTTCGATCGCGGTCTTGCTCAGAAGCGCCGCTGCGTATGCCTGAGCGGCAGGGTAGTCACACGCGACATGCGGAAATTGGGAACGCATGCCTCCAATAAAATCTCGGGGCGCGGGTCCGATTTCGGGCCGGAACTGAATCTGATCTTCCCACTGGCTCGGACCGACCAGGCCTTCGGCATCCTCGCCCAAATCGATCCGAAATCGCTCGACCCCGGCGGCGACGCATCCGAGCACCGGCAGATTCAACGATGATTGGGTCATCGCGCGCATCACCGCAATGTCGTGTTCGTAACTGCCCGCGCTCACCAGCGCATTGACGCGATTTCGCCGCAGCGCGGGAAACAACTTTTCGGGACTCGATTCGGGATCGAACCTGCCGGCAAATTTCACTCGAATGCGAACACCCTTGCGGCGTGCATAGCGCTCCTTGCATTCGCGTTCGATGCCATTGGCGATCGCCTCCGCGAAACCTGTGTTCGATCGGACGATACCAATGCGCTTGCGCCACAACTTCAAGCCGGCGACCAGGTGCACGAAACCATTGAAGTAATCGCTCGCCGGACTGAGCACACCCACCAGGAGTCTATGGCGATGCGAAAATATATCGTCGTCGGCGCCGCCATGGTTCACGAATAGCATTCCAGCTTGCTCGGCGATCTGGGCAGCGACGCGGGTCAGCTTGCTGGAGTATGGACCGAGAACGATGTCGACTCGATCTTCGCCACAAAGCGAGCGGTAGATTTCGGCGCATCGCTCCGGTTCGCTCGCATCATCCAGGCAATGAAGTTCGACCTCACGAGATTTGCTGGCGATACGAATTCCGCCGGCTGAGTTGGTTGCCGAAACAAACCGCGCCAACGCCGCTTCAGCCTGCCGCCCCATCGGAGCGTACGCGCCGGTGATTGAGAGCGAGAGGCCGATGCGAATTTTATCAGCCAAACGGCCTCAGCCGGCGACTTCGGCGAGTCCGCCTTTGATGACTGCGCGATTGTCGGAGTTGAAGGTTTCGAAGGCAAAGACTTTGCGCCCGTCGCGTTCGCCGTCAGGCCAGATCCTGGTGGTGATGACTTGCCCGGGCAAAACGGGCCGCGTGAACCGCACCTTCAACCGCTTCAGCCTGAGGGGATCGCCGCCACACGGTTTGTCGATCATGACCTTGGAAGTAAACGCCATCGTGCAGAGCCCATGTACGATGATGCCGGGCAGGCCCGCCATTTTGGCGAAATTCTCGTCAACATGGATGGGATTGAAATCGCCCGAAGCCTCTTTGTAGCGGTAGGTCTGGTCCTTGTCGATCTGTTGCGCCATCGTCACGATTGGCTCGCCGCGTTGTGGTTCCGTCACCTTGGCTTCAGAACCACCTTTGCCGCCGCCGCGAATGAATGCATTGAAAAGCGTCCGATTAACCAACTGTCCATTCTGATTGGTGGCGTTTATCTCAATGATCAAGGTTTCGCCGGTCGCCTTGGTTTCGATCGATGCGACTTTAGCGGTGGCGGTGATTTTATCGCCGGGCCGAATCGGCAGGAGAAATTCCATGTCTTGTTCGCCGTGCAGCAACCGGATGACGTCGACCTTCAAATCGGGATCGCCGACCACGCTCATGATCGATGACCAAATCGTCACGACCGCAAACATCGGAGGTGCGATGATTCCGCCGGAGCGGCTCGCGGTGAAAAAAGCAGGGTTGTCGTCGTTGTACGCGCGCGCATAGTTCTGCATCGCTTCGAGGGTCGCCTCGGTAGTGGTCGGCGCGTATTCCTTGCCGACAAGCTCTTTGTTCAACGGCATCGAGAAACTCCCTCTATAGTGATGGCGCGCGATCAGTTCAGTTCATGACCCGCGAGGAAAACAGTTTTCAACTCCAGCGCTTCATTAAGCACGATAATATCCGAGACCGCGCCGCGCTGAAGCCTCCCAAGCTCGCCACGACCGAGGAGGCTCGCGGGATTCAAGGATGCCATCGTCGAGTTCTCACCTATCGCGGATCCGACTTTCTTGGTCATCAGACGCGCGCCGTCAAGCATCGAGATGACCGCACCTGCGAGGGTGCCATCCGAAAGGCGGGCCGCGCCGCCATCGATACGAGCGTGGTCGCCGCCCACCTTTATCGACCCAGCGGCAGCCGTTCCGGCGAGCGAAACCTTGTCGGTGGTGAGAATCATGTGGTGAGCACCGCGGGCCATATAGATGAGGCGCAGAACTTCCGGAGCGACATGGACGCCATCGGGAATCACGGCCGGCATGGCAACCTCGTTCGTTAGCGCGGCGGCTACAACGCCAGGGTCGCGATGATTGAGCGGACGCATCGCATTGAACAGATGCGTGAACATCCGCGCGCCCGCCTCAATACCGGCCGACGCTTCATCGAAGTTAGCGTTGGTATGCCCAATTGACACCACGACGCCGCGCGAGGTCAGCCGACGAATCGCATCAATGGCGCCCGGCAATTCCGGCGCGAGGGTTATCAGCTTAAGATGCTCCAGCGCCATCACCCGCTCGAACGCCTCTCCTCTTGGTTCGAGGTTGAGCTTCGTATGCGCGCCGAGCCTTATCGGCGAGATGAACGGTCCCTCGAGGTGCATCCCGAGAATTCTCGCGCCATCGAAGTCGCCTCGCTGCTGGCGATCGATCGCATCGGATATCGCGCGATGTACTTTCTCTATGCGATCGATCGGCGAAGTTATCGCCGTCGGGAGCCATGCGGTGGTGCCTTCGCGGGCGAGCTTCCGTGAAATTTCGATGATCTCGTCGGCCGAAGCCGCCATCACATCGATTCCCTGGGAACCATTCACCTGGAGATCGACGAAACCGGCAAGGATGTAGTCGGACCCTGCATCCGAGCGCTCAATGGAGGAGATCGTTGCGCCGAAACGTATCAGCCCCGCGATCATCGAACCGTCAGGGAGCACGATTCGTCCGGAAAGTGTTCGCATCAAAATGGCGCCGGATGCGGCTCAGTTGGCGCCGTATCGCTCCGCCAGCAAGCGCGAAAAGCGCGGCATATAAAGGAGGTCGAAGGTGTCCTCCTTGCCCGGAAACATCGCGACCGCCGCGCCCTTGAGCGCCAACACATGCTCCCAAGCCTGCTCCAGAGTGAGGGAGTCATCCTGCGCGATGGTGGCGAACGTAAGATTGACTAGGAAGCGCAGGCGCCGGATCATCTTATCCTCCAACTCGATCAGGGCTTTTCGCTCACGATCCTCCATAGCCATACTCCAAAACGCGGTAGGACGAATGGTGTATATCGCAGTATATCATGAGGCGCTAGACGGTCCCGGCGCGGGTCACGAAGAGATCTAACCCGGCGCGCTTGTGTCGTCCCCAAGGCGATGCCAACCTCGATGTCACAGTGGCTCCGGCACGTCTTAGAAGCAGTTTCATATACCTCGCGAATGCGGTTAATGACCTGAGCGGCGATTGGATGGTGCTCGCGCTGGTGCTTGCACCGCTGATTCTGGCCGCCTCGCTATGCCTGCTGCCCGATGCGCTTAACATCCAGCATCGCGTGGCGCATACTTTCGAATCCGGCGATACCCACAGCGTAAGTGTGATGTTGCACGACACGCAGACTCCGTATCGGCCGGAGACCAATCCTGCGCCCCCCGCGGATTTGTACCCAGAATGGATGACGATCAGCCTCCATCTAGTCTTTCTGTTGATTACGTTTGTGATGGTTGGTCTGGTCGTTCTGTGCGGGCTGGTCCGCAAGCATGCGCAGGCTCGAGCGCCCACTGCAATCGCGGAAGCTATCGAAATTTACAAACGCGTCATCGAGATCGCGCCGGCATTCGTATGGGTTTCGTTCCTCCAGTTTCTGGTGATCGCCACCGCATGCCTCATCTTCATGATTCCGCTGATGCTGATGCATCTCCTGATATTTGGCTCGCTCGCGATCGATCCTTATGTGATCGTGCCATTGCTGATTCCCGGGCTGCTGGTCGAGTTGGTCCTCTATTTCTGCAAGATCGCGCTGGTGTTCGACGACATCCATAGTTGGCCAGCGTTGCTGCATAGCCGCGAGCTCGAGCGCGGCCGCTTTCTAAGAGTCGCAATGCGCATCGTGGTGTTCTTCGCGGTATGGTCGGGCTACAACTCGTGGGCTTCGGGCGCGTTCCTGGTCGCCAGTATTCTGCTCGGTCCGGTAGGCGCGGCTGCGGGATATATCTGGAGCATGGTGTTCGTGCTCGATCTGCTATCAGTCGGTGTGGCCTACTTCACGACAGCCTTCTTCGTCGCGGCCGGGGTGCGGCTTTACCAGGACCTCGCCGCGCTACGCGAGGAAAAACACGCTCGCGCGAATGCTCCATTACCCGCGACAGTGCCGTTGCCCAATATCGCTGCATCGGCTTCCTAAGTTCCTTCGGCCAGCCGCGATATTGATCGCACGACGACCTGGAGCGCCGAGACCGAAGTCCCCGGGCTGCTCTTCATCTCTGCGATCAAACGCGTCGCCTCGGCGAATTCGCGCGGGCGTTCATTTTTGAAGTGATCGAGCAGCGGCTCAGTCGTCTGATGAACCAGCAGGTGTTCGGAAAGCTTGACCCTGGCGCTGCCGAGATCATCGGCCAACTCGCGTGCGGCGCGCCGCTCCCAATGATCCTCGGATGAAATACTGCCGAGCGCCGCCTCCAGAGTGGCGAAATCAATTACCTCGCAGAGCCCGAAGTAGACCTGTGCGGTCTTTTCAAGCGCGCCGTCATGCTTGAGGCTCAGGCCGATGATGCTGAGCAGGTGATCGGAGAAGGCGAGGCGCGCCAGGCCGTGTGCCAATTGCTCCTCGTTCACTGTCCCACGCAAGTCCCGATAAATCCGCTCAAAGCGGTCCTGTTCAGTCGACAACAGCATCGATTCAAAGTCCGAACTCAGGCTCCGAAACAGCGGCCGAAATTTTGCGATCGCGTCACCGATCGCCACTTCCACTTTGCAGTATTGGAGCGCCCATTCGGCCGCGCTCCTGGTGGCCTGGGCGAGGGCGAGAAACGCACCGACCTCCGCCTCCGCCGTCATGAGGTAGGCTTGGGAGCGCAATATCTCCGCGCGCGAATGCAGATCGAGGATGTCGCCGGCAATGATCCAGGCCCGGATTGCCTCGGCAGCTTGCACATCATGGTCGCGTACCATCGTGAAGATGAACGTAGACCCCATGATGTCTACCAATTCATTCACCAGCCGGGTGGCTATCAGCTCCCGCCGCAGCCGATGATTTGCAACCTCAGCGGAGAATCGTTCGACGATAGATGGTGGAAAATATGGCTGCAAAAAACGATCGACCAGGTAAATGTCGTCTACCAATTCCGCACTCTCCAGCCGCCTCGAAAGGTTGATTTTCGTGAAGGCGGTAACGACCGAGAGCTCAGGGCGTGTCAGTCCCGGATATCGCGTGCGACGCTCACTCAACTCCTCGCGGGTTGGGAGGGTATCTTCACCCTGACGGACGAGGCCGCGCTCCTCGATCGCAGCCATCAAGTCGCAGAACGTATACGCGTCGACGCGCGAACGCCGCTGCTCGAGGCTGAGTGATAGAGCCTGATCGCGATTGTCCCGCAGCACGCGCTCGGCGACCTCATCGCCGCATGAGGCGAGGACCTCATTGCGTTCGCGAGACGGCAGGGAACCGCGCTTCACCGATGGCTCGAGAAGAATCTTGAGGTTGACCTCATGGTCCGAGGTATCGACGCCGGCGGAGTTGTCGATGGCGTCCGTGTTGATCATTCCGCCGCCGAGGGCATATTCGATTCGTGCGCGCGCGGTGAAGCCGAGATTGCCGCCTTCGACAACGATTTTCACCCGCAAGTCTTTGGCGGCGATCCGGCACGCGTCGTTAGTATGGTCACCCACGCCCGCATCGGTTTCATCGCTCGCCCGCACGTAAGTGCCGATACCGCCGTTATACAGCATCTCGACCGGCGCGCGCAGAATCACGCGAATCAGGCTCTCGCTATCGAGTGCGTCGGCGTCGGTGCCTAGCGCGGCGCGGATTTCGGGACTCAATTCGATACGCTTGAGGCCGCGCTTGAAAACGCCACCGCCTTTGCTGATCAGGGCGGAGTTGTAATCGCCCCAGCTCGAGCGCGGAAGCTCAAAGAGCCGTTTGCGCTCTTCGAAGCTGACCCCAGGATCGGGGTCCGGATCTATGAAAACGTGGCGATGGTCGAAGGCGGCGATCAAATTCAAATTGTTCGAGTAGATGAGGCCGTTGCCGAAGACGTCGCCGGACATATCGCCGATGCCAATCAGCGTGACCGGCTTCCCACGCATCGGATCGCGACCGATCTCGCGCAAATGGCGTTTGGCGGATTCCCACGCGCCACGAGCGGTGATGCCCAACTTCTTATGGTCGTAGCCGTGCTCGCCCCCCGAGGCGAAAGCGTCATCCAGCCAGAAGCCGCGGTCGTTCGCGAGGCCATTCGCGATATCCGAGAAGCTCGCCGTGCCTTTGTCCGCCGCGACAACCAGGTACGCGCCGTCATCGTCGAGCACTTTCACACCGGCAGGATGTACGATGCCGTCGTCAGTGAGGTTATCGGTGATCTCGAGCATCGCGTTGATGAGCGTTTTGTAAGCCTCGACTCCATCGGTGGCGGCTCCCGCCGGGGCTTTCACGATGAAGCCGCCCTTGGCGCCAGTCGGCACAATCACGGCGTTCTTGACGGTCTGAGTTTTCATCAGGCTCAGAATTTCAGTGCGGAAGTCATCCGGACGATCGCTGAAGCGAATTCCTCCGCGCGCTACACGGCCTGCCCGCAAATGGCATCCCTCCATCCGCGGGCTGTTCACGTGGATTTCGTACATCGGCGGGGTATCTGGAAGCCCGAGAATTTTTGCGCTTTCGAATTTAAGCGTGAGGTAAGAATGCGGCGGTGGCGTCGGCAGGAAATAGTTCGTGCGCATCGTTGCCTCGATCATCGAAAGGACTGCGCGCGCTGTGCGGTCGTCGGCGATGCTATCCACTGCCGCGAGCCGTTCGAGATATCGGGCTTTGAGCTGCTCCTCAGGCGCGGCCCTTGAGGGATCAGTTGTTGTCAGGGCAGGGTCAAGGCGTGCGCAGAAGAGGTCGACGAGGACTCGGGCCAATTCCGGATGCGCCAGGAATACGCGACGCAGCGCCGGTCGAGCAGGCGCCAGCTTCATCTGGAATGCGGCGCTGAGATAGGCGCGCACGAGGGCGACCTCGCGCCATCGCAGTCCCGCGGTCAGAGTCAACGCATTGAGGGGATCATTCTCGGCCTTGTTGTCGCGCACTGCGGCGATCGCTTCGGCCAACATCGAGACGCCGGGCATCTGGTCCAGCGCCGTTCCGGCGGTTCCTTGAACCAGGAACGACTCGATCGTCGTTTTGGATGGCTTCCTGTCGAGCAGCGGGGTCAATTGATGCGCGTCTTCGGAGAGCACACGGAGGCCAAAGTTTTGCAACATCGGCATGAGCTCGGAAAGAATCGGCGCATCGCCAGCCGCATAGACCCTCAGCTCACTCGCGTCGGTTGCGGCGCCATCGTGCGAATGGCCGTTGAGCTCGACCTCGAAGCCGCCACCAACGAGCAGGCTTTCGAAATGTGCGGCATCGGCGGTGGCGCGATCGACCTCGAACGCCGCCTTGTATTCCGGTGTAAACGCGAGGCCCCACCGCTCGAGCATTTCGTGGGCGCGCGCCGCGCCGAATTGCTTCCCGAAGAGCTCGCGTAAGCGATCGTCCCACGTGCGGGCGAGCGCCGCGATTTCTGATTCCACCTTGCGCACCAGCGCTGCGGACGGCGGTTGCGCATAGAAGCAGAAGTGCAGACGCGCGACGTAGCCCTCGCCAAGCGCGAGATAGTAGTAAAGCAGCTTGCCCTTGAGGCCGCTCTGGAGCGCATTCTGAATCCTGATGCGGACCTCCGCCGAGAACGCCTCGCGCGGCATCAGCACCAATGCCACAACCTGCTGCCTACTAGGATCCGGAATTACGCTCAGGCGCACCGACGCGTCGGCCTTGTTATCGATCAAGAGTCGGATTTGATTTCGAAGCTCATCGATCGTGGCGCGAAACAATTCCTCTTTGGGGAAGGTATTGAACGCGGCGACGATTTCTTTGTAGTCGTGCGAGCCGACGCTCGCGCTTTCGGCCTTGATCACCTCATTCAGCTTCGCGCGCAGAATGGGAATATGTTCCGCCTCCTCCGCAAACGCTTTGGAGGTGAAGAGGCCGACGAAGCGGTCAAAACCCACGACCTTTCCACTCGGCGTTTCACGGCGAATCACGATGCTGTCCATCGCGCGCCGCCGGTGGACATGAGATTCGACACTGGTCTTCGTGATGGTTAGCGGCGGGCCTTCGAAGAGCAGGCTGAGTTCGCCCGCGCTGAATTCGTCGACCGCGCTTGGGGGCGCGAAACGGGAACCCGGATAGTCGCCGAGAATGCCCAAACCGGATTCGAGGTCGACCGCGAGTGCGCGGGCGCCATTGCGCGGTTGGTTCCGATACTGCCGATAGCCGAGAAAAACGAATCCTCCACGCACCAGCCAGCGGAGAAATTCACGCATCTCCACCAAGGCACGGATCGCCGCAGTCTCATCGCAAATTTGCAGCGCACGCCCCGTCATCCGCTCGAAATCGTTTGCGGCTTTGCGCACTTCGGTCAGGATGCCGCGAACATCCGCAGCGATTTCCGCGGCACGCGGTGGTGTCGTGCTGATGCTCAACTCAGCATGCACGAAGGATTCCGCGCGTTCGCGGGTCCCCGCGGTCTCGAACGACTCGATGTCTCCTGAATGGTCGCGCGCAACCCGAAACAGTGGATGCAATATCTCGCGCACCGGGGCGCCGATGGCGCGAAAGTACTCCAGCAGCGAGTCCACGATGAAGGCGCAATCCTGGGTGACGGTTTCAACCACGGTGAGATCAGCATCGCTGTTGACGCGAACCGCGATCTCTTCTTCACGACGACTGAAGTACTCTAATCCTCGGCGAGCTATCGCCCTTTGTTGGTCCGCGGAGAGTTGCCGCAGGAAATCCGGCGTGGCGCGCGCAAAAAGGCGCTCCGCGAAAATTGCGATACGCTTGGGATCCTCGCTCGCAGCGCGCATCTCAGTGATCTGATTCAGGTCAGGTCCGCTCGACACTTGAAGTAACCTCTCTCTATCGGATGTTCCCCGTACCCAATAAACTAGGTCGAAGGACGCCCCTTATAAATGCCTGAAATCGAAGTGAATGCGATGACCTTCGGGCCGTATGCGGTCGCGCGCATGGATGGGCATACGCTGATGATCCCGAATGCCGCGCCGGGTGACCGCCTCGAGGTTAGCCTCGCTTCGCGCCACCGTGATTTTTCGATCGCCAACATCGATCGCATCATCGCGCCGGGGCCGGATCGCCGTTTGCCGCCCTGTCCCTTCCTACCGCGATGCGGTGGTTGCGACTGGCAGCATCTCAACTATGCTGCGCAACTGCGTGCCAAGGCCGAGCTGATCGTGAGCGGGCTGCGCCGCGCGAACATCGAAGTTGCGGCCGATAATCTCATCCAACCCGCGCCCGACGAATTCGGCTATCGGTCGCGCATCCGGCTGAAAGTTGGAAATGACGGCAAGCTCGGATTTCACCGGCTCGGCAGCAACGAGGTGGTGGAAGTCGATCGATGCATCGTCGCCGCGCCGAGGCTGCGGCTGGCGATGGCGTTCGCCTCATCGCTGTGGCGAAACCTCGATGAGATCGAAGTAGTCGCGAATGGCGAGCGCGAAGTCATCGCGGCAATGACACGAAAGCCGCCTTCGCCTGCGGACCTCGATCGCGCGCGAGAGCTGATGAGACAGGACGCCGCGATCCAGGGAATCGTTTTCAGAAGCGGGCGCGAACGCCACGTCCTCGGCGATCCGTCAATCACCATCAACGTAGAGGATGGATTGGACCTGATCGTCGATGCCGACCTCTTCAGTCAGGTGAATCATTCACAAAACAGGAAGCTGGTCGCGACCGCGATGGAGATGGCATCGATTGATCGCGGTATTCGGTTGCTGGATATTTTCTGCGGCGCGGGCAACTTGGGCCTGCCGGCGGCGCGCCGAGGCGCGCTCGTCAACGGCATTGATGCTGACGCGCTTGCCATCGCAGCCGCGACGAACAATGCGCGGCGGCTGGGTTTCGCGGACGCCAAATTCATCGCGGGTAAAGCGATCGAGGCCGTCAACTTTCTGCTGCGAGCGAAGTATCGGCCGCAGATCGTGATCGTTGATCCTCCGCGCACCGGAGCTATCGAGTTGATGGCGCCGCTTATCAAAATGCATCCGCGCTCGATCATTTATGTCTCGTGCGACATCTCCACCCTCGCACGCGATTTGCGCGTTCTGACCGATGCGGGCTATGTTTCGCAGCGAATAGCGGCATTCGATTTCTTTCCAAATACACATCACGCGGAGATCGCAGCACACCTCCTATTGACTTAGTCATCGGGGCGTTCTTAATGTAGGGCAGGTCGCTCCCGTGACCTTCCCGCCAGAGGGTTAAATCAAAGCGATGCCCAAACAGGAAAAGGAAAAGCTCACCCGGCCCAAGATCACGATAATTCCTGGTCGCGGAGTAGCGCAGACCATCAATTATCTGCTCGAAGATCGGGATGATCTCGAATGGATTATCGCGGTCGGCCGGACTAAGAACGGGGAACTGTTCTTCTATGACACCGGCGGCGACATCGTCGAGGATCTGGGCACGCTGGAATATCTGAAGGCCCGTATCGTGCGCGCCCACTTCGGCGACGAATACGAATAGTCTCTCGCGTCACTGACCGTTCAGATTCCGTCGTCCGCGAATTCCTCCTGAGGCGGAGTCGCGTAAATGATGTCGTCTCTGACCTCGAGCGGCACCCGATAGAGAAATTTTCCGCACGCGCTTGCGGGTCCCGCGATGCACTCGCCGCTGCCCGGCTCGTAATAGGCATTGTGCGTTTGACACATCAGGTAGCGGCCCTCTTCGGCGAAGAATTGATTATCGACCCAGTCCATCGGCATTGGCACGTGGCGGCATCGATTGACGTAGGCGTGAAACTCGCCGTTGAAGTTGATGACGAAACATTCCTCATCCGCGCCGTGGATTGGAAGCAGGAACTTCAGCGATTCTCCCCGCCCCACTTCGCCAACTCGGGCGACCTTGAAACGTGAGCCAGCCGGCGGTTTGCTTTGATGCAACCGCGAGCCAGTCAGTGCGGCCCGGCGGCGAGATTTATCAGGCATCGAGTTTTCTCGCCGAAGTGACGTCAGGTTGCCGGAGTTTCGCAAAGCCCGTAGCATCTGTAAACGCAAGGCAACGTGACGATGGATAAGCCGCGGATTCGCGCAGTTGAAGCATTTCCGATCGAACAACAGGAGCAGACTTATATCTGTCTGCGTGATCCGACCGGACTTGCTCCTGAACCGATACTCCTCGGGATGGGCGCATATTTCATTATTACCCTGTTCGACGGTCGCAACGACACGCGTGATATCCAGAGTGCGTTCGTCAAACGCTTCGGCGAAAATCTTCCGCCCGGCAAGCTCAACGATCTGATCGCGACGCTCGACGATGCCTACTTCCTCGATTCGCCGAAGTTCGCCGATCGGGTACTCCGTGTACGCGAGGATTTCCTTTCGAGCCCTGATCGTCCTGCCGTCCATGCCGGCGCCTGCTATGCGAAAGAGCCCTCGCTGGTGAAAGAGGAAATCGAGGGTTTTTTCGCTGGGCCGGAAGGCCCGGGGACCGTCGAACTGCCACGGCGCGAAGGCGCGCTCGCCGGCCTCATCGCACCGCATATCGATCCGCGCCGAGGTGCGGCCGCCTACGCGCATGCCTATGGGCATTTGAAGGCGCACGACGCGCCAGAATTGGTGATCATCCTCGGCACCTCACACTATGGCTCGGGGCCTGAACTCTTCAGCGCGACCAAAAAAAATTATGCGACTCCGTTCGGCGCAGTGAAGACCGACGCGGAATTCATAGATCGGTTGTCCGAGCGATATCGCGGCGATCTCTTCGCCGATGAGTTACTCCATCGCAATGAGCATTCGATCGAGTTTCAGGCGCTGTTCCTGAAGTGGGCGCTCGGCAACCACGATTTTAACGTTGTGCCGATCCTCGTGAGCTCGTTTCACGAGATGGTGATCAGCGGCACGATGCCGGGAAATGACCCGCGCGTCGCATCATTTGTCGAAGCCGTCCGCGATGCGCTCGCGGGCGAAAAGCGCCGCACACTGATTGTGGCGGGGGTGGACTTCGCGCACATCGGACGCAAGTTTGGCGATGCTTTCACCGCTGACGAAGCTGTAGCTGAGCGGGTCAAGGGCGAGGACATGGCGCTCATTGAATTCATCAAGCGGGGCGACCCCGAGGGCTTCTTCGGCGACATCCTGAAGGACCGCGATGCGCGCCGGATCTGCGGCCTCTCCCCGATGTATACGCAGCTCGAGCTTCTTCAGGGCCATCGTGCCGACCTGCTCAAGTATGGCATCGCGATGGAGCCCGACACCGGCTCAGCCGTCTCATTCGCCAGCCTCTCAATTCAATAGACGAACGTTCTCGGACTTACTTCTTTCGCATGTGAGATGGGAGAGAGCGCGCCTAATAGATGACCTTTTGTTCCATCAGCATCTTGATTTCGGCGTCGGGGAGGCCGAGCAGGCCGCCGAAGATTTCGCGATTGTGCTGACCAAGGTCCGGCGGCATCGAGTAGTTGAGCTCCGGCACATTGCTCATCCGCACCGGCATATTGGGCAAAATGCGCTCGCCGACCTCACGATGCTGAATCTTGCGGAAGAAGCCCCATTCCCACAGGTGTGGATCGGCGTGGATCTCGACGCTGTCGAGCACCGGACCCGCGGCGACGCCGGCCGCTTGTAGCTGTTTCGCAAGTGCCAGGTGGTCATGACTGCGCGTCCACTTCGCGAGATGGGTGTCGAGCTCGTCGCTGTGTTGCCAGCGAGTGTACTGATCGGCGAATTTTGCGTCACGCGTCCACTCCAGATTCTCCATCACGCGACATAGCGCTTGCCACTCCACCTGCGTACCGACCGCGATCGCGATCCACTTGTCGTCGCCGGCGCAGCGATAGGTGTTGTGCGGCGCCATCACGTCGTCGCGATTGCCGATCGCGCGCCGATCGCGTCCGTTCATGAAGTAGTCCATGTACCATTCGGGCATCTGGCCGATGACCGTCTCGCCCATGCCCGCATCGATCCATTGTCCTTCGCCGGTGCGATTGCGATGCCGCAACGCCGCGAGCACGTGGAAGGTCACGGCGCTCGCGATCGCATAGTCCGGCCAGGTGCCGCCGGTCTGGCGGGGTGGGGGCTTCGGGTTGCCCGGATCGGGATAGCCCTGCGCATCGAACATGCCGACGAAACAGCACGCCATCGGGCCCCATCCGACCCACGAGGCCGGCTCCAGTCCGGTTTTCCCCAGCAGCGAAACGGAAATCATGATGATGTCGTTTTTGACCGCGCGCACACGGTCGTAAGTGATGCCGAGTTTCCTGGCAGCCGGCGTGGGGAAGCATTCGAGGACGAAATCGCTCTTGCGAATGATCTCGTCGGCGAGCGCGCGACCCTTCTCCGACGCGAGGTTCAACGTGATCGCCTTCTTGCCGTAGTTGAGCGCGTGGTAGTAGCCGTTGCGATTCGGTCCCTGGATGCGATCGGCCATGCCGGACGGATTGATGCGCCCGATGTCGATGTAAACCTGCGATTCGATCTTGATGACCTCGGCGCCCATCGTCGCCAGCCATTGCGCGATCTGCGGACCGTTGATGATCCAACTGAAGTCGGCGACCCGGATTCCTTCGAGAGGAAGTCTTGCCATCGAGATGCCTCCTTCAGATGACGCCGGCGGCGCGCATGCCCTGTTGCTCGGTAAGCGAATAGCCGAGGCGCCCGAGAATCTCTCCGTTGTGCTCACCGAGCATCGGCGCGCGTGTCGAGATCGGCGCCGTCGCGGTCATCTTCACCAGCGAGCGTGGATATTTGAAGCGGCCGGCGACTGGATGATCGATCTCGACGAACGCATCGCGCGTGAGCAGATGCGGATGATGTGCCGCCTGCGCGACGGTGAACACTGGCCCAATCGTCAGCCCCAATCGCTGGCCTTCATTGACGAGATACTCGGTGTCGTACTGTTTCAAATGCTCGCGGATCATCGGCCGTAGCACATCGTCGTTCTGCTGCCGCCCGAGCAGCTTGTCGAAGATCTCGCTCTCGAGTTCTTCCGGATTGTGCAGCAAGTCCTTGAGCGCCTTGTAGTGAGCATCCGCCGCCCACAGCGTATAGACGTGTCCGTCCTTACACGGCATTGGCTCGAGTCCCGATGCTGAGTTGGCTCTTAACCGGCTGAAGGGAATTCCTACATACGTGTACGCCGCCATCTCGAGCTTCGAAGTGCTTGCTATCGCTTGCCAGCAAGGCACATCGATCCACTGGCCCTCGTCGGTCAAGTCGCGATGGAAAACCGCAAACATCGAGGAAGCGGCCGCGGCGGTTGCACCCATCATCTCGGCCTGATGCCCGGGCGCGCGCAGCGGATTCTCACGCTCAGCGTCGTCAATCATCGTTGGGGTGTTGTAGCCGGTCAGGCTCATAGCAAACTCGATCAGGTCGGTGCCCTTCCAATCGCGATAGGGCCCAGTCTGCCCGAATGGGGTGATCGAGGTGACAATGAGTCGCGGATTTAGACTATGTAGCGCCGCGTAACCGAGGCCGATGCTATCGATGTAACCAGGCGAATGATTCTCGATGAGCACGTCAGCGCCTGCGATGAGCTTGCGGAAAACCTCGGCGCCCGTGGGAGTTGCGGCATCAAGGGTCACGCTCTTCTTGCTGGTGTTGAGGTAGAGGAACGTTCCGCTTTTCTCAGGATGTGGAATGTCGCCGGGAAACGGCGGATGCGCACGCATCGCATCGCCGGCGCCGAGTGGCTCGAGTTTGATGACCTCGGCGCCCATGTCGGCGAACATCTTGCCGCACATCGGTCCCGATACCATCTGCGCGAACTCAACTACGACCAGATCATCGAGCGCTCTGTTGGCCAAGACGCACCTCCCGCCCGAGCACGGAGCGCCGAATATAGCTCACAAACCGGCGCGCGGTGAAATGAGAAATTAACATACCGATCGGTTTGTGTTTTCCGCCAAAATGGGTGGATATTGTCAAAAGCTCTATAACCCGCGTTCAACTCTCATACGAGGTGGTCTTATGGCGGAATTCGATTTAGTCATCAAAAATGGCATGGTGGTCGACGGAACGCGCGCGCCGCGTTTCCGCAGCGACATCGGAATCAAGAATGGCCGTATCGCTAAGATCGGCCGCATCGCGCATCACGAAGGCGCGAGGGTGGTGGATGCCGACGGACAAATTGTCGCGCCGGGATTCATCGATCTGCACACCCACTACGATGCGCAGATTTTCTGGGATCCCTATCTCACGATTTCCGGTTATCACGGCGTGACTTCGGTCGTGCTCGGCAATTGCGGCTTCGGCTTTGCGCCGGTTCGCCCCAAAGACGTCGAGCGCTCGATGCTCACCATGGTCCGCACCGAGGCGATTCCGCTGCGCTCGATGCAGGCCGCGATGAAGTTTAACTGGGAGAGCTATCCGCAGTTCATGGATGCGCTCGACGCGGCCCCCAAGGGCGTCAACCTGCTCCCCTACGTCCCGATGAATCCCCTGATGGGCTACGTCATGGGCCTTGAGGAATCGAAGACCGGTCGTATGCCGACGGATGATGAGCACGCGAAGATGCGCCAGTTGCTGCATCAGGCGATGGATGCCGGTGCTTGTGGCTGGTCAGCACAGCGGCTGGTTCCGAACGGACCCAGCTCGGTGCAGCGCGACTTCGACGGCTCGCCTATGAACACCGATGTGATGCACGACGAGACCTGCCTCGAAATGGCGCGCGTTCTCGGCGAGCGTGGTGAAGGCTTCCAGGAACTGACGCTTGCGAGCTGGGATCCGAAGAAGGATGCCGACCACTTCGAGAAGATCGCCGAAGTCAGCGGCCGCCCCATCATGTATGAGGCGCTGGTGACCAACGATCGCTTCCCGCATCGCCATCGCAACACGATGAAGTGGCTGGAGAAGTGCCGTCAGAAAGGGCTCCCGGTTTACGGCCAGGGCACTACGACTGATGCCGGCCTCACCTTCACCTTCGAGGATTGGAACCTCTTCGACGACTCCGATGCGTGGCGCGAAGCCACTACCGGAACCGTCGCTGATCGCACCGAGAAGCTGGGTGACCCTCGCCGCCGCGCCGCGCTGAAAGCGCAGATGCCGCGCGAGAGCCTCATCACCAACTACTTCGACGAGATCATCATCACCGAATGCCAGAAGCCCGAGAACAAGAAGTTCGAGGGCATGACGCTGCGCCTCGCGGCGAAAGAAACCGGCAAGGATGTCGTCGACACGATGCTCGACATCGCGTCGTCGGAGGAACTCAAGACCGAGTTCTTCGCGCCCGCGGTGAACTCGTCCGACCTGATGAAGGAACTCCTCGACTACCCGTACATCACCTTCGGCGTTTCCGACGGCGGTGCGCACACCAAGTTCCTGACTGCGGGACGCTATCCGACCGAAGGCCTGATCCGCTTCGTGCGTGAGAAGAATTGGATGAGCCTCGAGGACATTCACTGGCGCATGTCGGGGCTTCCCGCATTCTGCGCCGGCTTCAAGGATCGCGGCTTCCTGCGCGAGGGCGCGCCGGCCGACATCGTGGTCTACAACCTCGACCAACTGAAAGTGCTTCCGGTCGAGATCGCGCATGACCTGCCGGGCGACGAATGGCGTCGCGTGCAGCGTGCCGAGGGCTACAGCCACATCATCGTGAACGGCCAGATCACCTGGGAAGGCGACAAGTTCACGGGCGCGACTCCGGGTAAGGTTTTGCGCCACGGAGCAGCGGCATAGCGGAGAGCGCTGATTGGTTAATTAACGTGGCGGGTACCGATGGTATCCGCCACGTTTCATTTTCGCGCTAGAGAATTTAAATTATGCACCCTGATCACCTCGCACCAGCCGCTCAAGATGTGATGGCGTCGGTCCTCGCGCTGGAACCGGAAATCAAAGCGGCGTCCTCCGCGATCGAAGCTGAGCGCCGCCTTCCTCCCACACTCGCGCATCATCTGATGGAGGCCGGCGTCTTCAGGATGGGAACCCCGCGCGCCTATGGCGGCGGCGAGCTCGATCCGATGAGCCAGGTGCGGGTGGTTGAGGAGCTCTCGCGCATCGAGGGCTCGGTCGGATGGCTCTCGATGATTTCGACGGCGGGCAGCTTCATCCCCGCGTTCCTCGAACCTGCTGCGGCACAGCGGCTTTTCGGCGCGGCCGAGAGCGTGGTTGCCGGTCAGGTGCGCCCTCCTCAGCGCGCGGATTTGGTCGAGGGCGGCTATCGATTGAGCGGGACCTATCACTTCGGCAGCGGATGCCAACATGCGAGCGTCATCACCGCCGGCTGCAACATCTACGAAAACGGCGAGCTCCGCCGCCACGGGCGTCATCCGGAATATCGCGTCCTGCTGATCCCGGCGTCGAAGGCTTCAATCGTAGATGTATGGGATACCACGGGGATGCGCGGGACCGGCAGCAACGACATCGTGCTCGAAAATGTCTTCGTGCCGTTCAGCGACAGCACCACGATGGCGGATAAGCCCCATGTGGCGGGGCCGCTATACCGATTTCCACCGCTATTTTTGGTTTCTCACGCCGGCGTTCCACTAGGCATCGCACGCAACGCGCTCGACTTCGTCGAGGAGATCGTTGCGCAGAAGAAAGCGATCCCAAGCGGCCAGCCGATGCGCGAAGATCCGACCGTGCAGGAAACGATCGCTTCATGCGAGGCTCAACTGGGCGCGGCGCGTAGTTACGTTTACAGCACCCTGAAAGATTTGTGGGAGACGCTAAGCAAAGGAGACAGGCCGTCGCCCAAACAGCGCGCCGCTTATCGGATGACGATGACCTACTCGCATCAGGCGGCGAAGCGACTCATCTCGACGCTGTACGATACGGCGGCCACCAGCTCGATTTTCCGGTCCAGCAGGCTCGATCGTGACATGCGCGATATCTTAACTGCATGTCAGCATCGCGTGGTGCACCTGAAGATGTACCGACCTGCCGGTCGCTTATTGCTCGGCCTCGATCCGGAAGAACCGATGTTCTAGGGGATCAGCAGAAGCTTGCCGGTCAACCGGCGCGATTGCAGGAAGCGCACCGCGTCGGCAGCTTCGGCGAGCGGGAACTTCTTGCCGATCGGGATGGTAAGCTTCCCTTCGCGCGAGAGTTGGAAGACTGCATCGAGACCGCGACGATGGATGTCCTTCATCCCATACACCATCGGCACGACGAAGCCGCTGACCTTCTGCGATTTCGGAAAGAGCGCGCGGCGAACGTCGATTGGATCCGGCGCGCCACCCGCACTTCCATAAAGAATCAGATGACCGAACGGCGCGAGGCAAGTAAGACCCTTCTCGAAGGTCGGCCTCCCCACCGCATCGAGAATCAGATCGACGCCGCGACCGTACGTGATGCGATTCACCTCGGATGCGAAATCATGCGACTCGTAGTTGACTACCTCCTGCGCGCCGTGTCTTCGCACCAACTCCGCCTTGTCATCGCTGGATACCGTGCCGATCACGGTCGCGCCCGCCGCACGTGCGATTTGCACCGCTGCGATACCTACGCCTCCCGCCGCCGAATGCACCACGACGGTCTGATTCGCGTCGGTGTGGTGGCACGAATGAATGAGATGCCATGCGGTCAGCACCGCGATCGGAAATGCCGCCGCCTGCTCGAATGGCGTGCCATCGGGAATCGGAATGACCCGCGAAGCCCGCATCCGTGTGTACTCGGCATACGCACCCATCCCGATGTACGCCACGCGCATCCCGGGCGCGAGGCCCTTCACATCCGGCGCGACCGCATCGATGACGCCCGCGCCCTCCATCCCGGGAATATCCGGGAAGACCGGTTCCACCAGGTACTGTCCCTGGATAAAAAAGACATCGCCATAGTTGAGCGCGATGATGTGATTCTTGACGATGACTGTCCCCGGCCGCAGTTCCGGCTTCGGCACCTCGCGCAGCTCCATCACCTCAGGGCCGCCGAGGCGATCGAATTGGATTGCTTTCATCTGCTCACCGCCGGTCGATGACGACGCGCTCCTTCGCGATCCACATCGAAGAGTTTTTGAAATCGATGAAGTTCCTCTCGTCTTCGACCGCGATCTCTCCCGCGCGCCTCGATTCAGGGGTCGCGACTGCATTCGCGCGATCGATCCACGCTTCGGCATGGCCGGTGTAAGGCGGAACTTTGGTGGCGCGGCTCTGACGCAGTTGCTGTTCGATCGGATCCTCGAAGCGATGCACCTGGAAGTATTTGAGCAGACCGTTGCCCGATGCCAATCCGCGGATGATCGGGCCGTGATTGGTGCGCCAGTAAAGCTGCGCCTGTTCCAGCGTCTGATTCGGCAAATGGCGAAGCGGGAAGAAAATCTTCACCAGGCTGCTGCTCGGCCGCGCCACGATTAACTCCGACGGGTTCACCTGCGGATACTCGTACGCCAGCCAGAGCGGAGAATTCGGCAGGTCGATGAACTTCGCTTCGTCCTCGACCAGTTCCTGCCCCGCCGCCCGCCCCGCCGGACTCCCAAAGCTAGACGCGAGCGCTTCGCGCGTCGTCCACCACAGCTCCGCGACGCCGTCGTACGGGGGCTCCATCCCGCCGCGCGCCTTAGCCATCTGCTCGTTCATCGGATCGTCGAGCGTATGATCTTGTACATAGCGAAGGATATTCAACGTAGTTGCGTGCTTCGCCACGATCGGACCGTGCACGTTGTGCCAGCGATCCTGAAATTCCGCGAGCGACATTCCGGGCTTCCGCCGTAATGGAAAAATTAGTCGTATCATGCTTCACCTCCTCGCGAGCCATGTTGCTCCGTCACTAGCAGCAAAAGCCTCGCGCATCAAAGTGTTCGCGGCGCGCTGGAGATGCGAGTTAGTATTTCGCCATCGAGGAGGTACCTCGCCGTGAAACGCACCGAAGAACTCGCCAACGAACTACAGATGTTTCGCACCGCGCTCGAGATCGCCAGTCTCCCTCCCAACGCCGCGACGCTCCCCGAGGACCATCAGATGATCGTCGGCGCGATGCGGATGCATTATCTGGATTGGGGCGGGAGCGGAACGCCGATCGTTTTTCTGCACGGCGGCGGACTCACCGCGCATACCTGGGACTGCGTCGCCACGATGTTGCGCGATCGCTTTCGTTGTGTCGCGCTCGATCAGCGCAGGCATGGCGACAGTGAGTGGTCGCCGGTCGTTGACTATCGGATCGCGTCGCATGTGCGCGATATCGAGGGCTTCATCGATGCGCTTGGATTGCAGCGTCCGATCCTCGTCGGACAATCGATGGGCGGGCTCAACTCGATTGCCTATGCGATTCGACATAGCGAGAAGATGCGCGCGATGGTGATTGTCGATGTGGCGCCGGAAATCAGCGCGCCAAGCGCGGATCGCATTCGCGAGTTCTCCTCGACCCCAGAGCTCGATTCGCCCGATGCGTTCCTGGAGCGCGCGGTGAAGTTCAATCCGATTCGCAATCCAGCGGTGTTGCGCCGCAGCCTTCATTACAATTTGCGCGAGACGCCCGCGGGCAAGTGGACCTTCAAACACGATCAGCGCCGTCGCAGCGATGACGCGATGCGCTCGTTCATCGAGGATCGCGTGCGGCTCGCATCCGAGGTGTCGAAGATCAAATGCCCGACGCTGGTGATGCGTGGTGCGCTCAGCGACGTTCTGACCGACGCTTCCGCCGAGAAATTCGCGCGCGCGCTCCCGAATGGCCGATGGGTACGGATCGAAAAGTCAGGGCATAACGTGCAGGGCGACAATCCCCGCGCCTTCCTCGATGCGCTGCAAACCTTTTTCCGCGAAGTCGGCGCTTCCTGAATCGTCACTTCGCACTTGATGGGCGGCCTCTACTTCGAGTAGCGAGATAGTTATGAGCTTAGGCACATCGAATGGCGGGCGCGCGCTCGAAGGCGTGCGCGTTCTTGATCTGACCTGGCTGCAGGTCGGCCCACAGGCGACGCGGTTACTCGCGACCTTCGGCGCGCAGGTAATTCGCATCGAATGGCGCGAGCGCAAGGCGATCGATTTCATCCGCTATGTACCGCCGTTCGCGCCCGATCACGCGACCGCCGCGGGTGGGCGCAGTCAGGGAATCACGCCGCGCGGTCACGGCATCAAGGGCAACTACGATCGCGCCGGCTATTTTAACAATACCAATCCGGGCAAGTACGGCATCACGCTCAACCTCAATCATCCGAAGGGGCGCGAGCTGCTGCGACAGATGGTGCGCGACGCCAATGTGATTTGTGAGAACTTCAGCCCCGGCCAGATGGACAAGTGGGGCCTCGGTTACGAGGATCTGCGCAAGCTCAATCCGCGCATCATCTACATACAAACCACCGGCGTCGGGAAGGCCGGCACCTACAAAGATTACGTGAGCTATGGTCCTACTGCGCAGGCGTTCTCCGGGCTGACCTATCTGTCAGGGCTTCCCGAGCCGCGGCCGCCGGCAGGATGGGGCTATTCCTATCTCGATCATTCGCCCGGCTACTTCGGCGCGCTCATGTTGATGGCGGCGATTCGGCGGCAGCGCAAAACCGGCGTCGGATGTTACATCGATATGTCACAGAGCGAGACCGGACTGATGCTTTCGGGCACTTCGATCGTCGAGCATCAGATCACCGGGAAGCCAACTGAGAGATATGGAAACCGGATGCCCTTCCTCGACTGGGCGCCACAGGGCGCTTATCGATGCGAGGGCGATGACAACTGGATAGCGATTTCGATTCAGTCCGATGAGCAATGGCGCGCGCTCATCGAGGAGATGGGCTCGCCCGCATGGGCCCGGGATACGCGCTTCGCAACCGCGGCATCGCGCAAGCAGCACGAGGACGAGCTCGACGCCAAGCTGACCGGCTACACCACGCGATGCGAGCGCTACGATTTGATGAATCGGCTGCAGGCGCGCGGCATCGCGGCCGGGGTGGTGCAAAAAGCGAACGATCGCTTCGACCAGGACCCCCAACTGAAAGCGCGCGGCTACTATGTTGACCTGCCGCACAGCGACATCGGCATCTGGCCGATAGAAGGATTTCCCGCCAAATTGTCACGCTCGGTGCCCAACATCGGCGGCGAAACCGGCCGCGCGGCGCCCAAACTCGGCGAGGACAACGAGTTCGTATTCGGCAAGCTGGTCGGCCTAAGTCCGGCCGAAATGGCGTCGCTGAGAGAGGAGGAAGTCATTTGAATTCCGAACTCAACCTCAACAACTCGCTCGACGGCATCACGCTTCTCGAAATCGGAGATCAGCTCGGCGACTACGCCGCAATGCTGCTGGCGGGCCTCGGCGCCGAGGTCATCAAACTCGAGCCGCGCGACGGTTCGCCATCACGGCAAATCGGCCCGTTCGCTTCGGACACTTACGATCGCGAGCAGAGCATTTTCTTTTGGCGTTACAACCTGAACAAGAAAAGCGCGGTGCTCGATGTTGACGCTGCGGATTCCGAAGCGCGACTCGCCGCGCTCGCATCCAAAGCCGACGTCGTGCTGCTCTCCGGTGAGTATGAAACTGTCGAGCGACGTTTGGGGCTATGGCGCAACCTTGCCGAGGCAAATCCGCGACTGATTGTTTGCACCATTACGCCGTTCGGCCTCGATGGTCCCTATCGCGCGCTCAAGGCGACCGACCTCGTGCAGATGGCGATGGGCGGAATCATGGCGGTGTGCGGCTACGATCCTGACCAGGACGGCGCGTACGATACGCCTCCGATCGCGCCCGCGATGTGGCATTCGTATCATCTCGGCGGCGAGTACGCGGCGGTCGCGATGATGGCGGCGATCAATTTTCGCGAGCTCAGCGGCGAGGGCCAGTTCATCGACGTCTCGGTGCATGAGGCCGTCAACACCTGCACCGAGGTCGCAATTCCTTCCTACGTGTATGCGGGCCAGGTCGTGAAGCGGCAGACTGCGCGTCATGCTGCGCCGAGCATCACGCATGCGCGTCTCTCGAAAAGCGCGGACGGCATTTTTATGCTCGCCAGTCTAAGTCCCTTCGAGCGCGAAATGCGCGCACTGGCGCAGTTGGCGGACCAGGTGGGAATCGCGCACGTGCTGGGCACGCCGGAATTCGCGCAACTGGAAAAAGACGATCACGTTGCGGCGGCGATCTATCGGCAGGATTTGCTGGAGCAACTGGTCGAGAGCCTTCCCGCGGATGAACTTTTCCATCGCGCGCAATCGCAGGGCCTCGCATGGTCACCGATCCGGCGGCCGGAGCAGAATCTCGACGATCCGCATTTCGCCGCGCGCAAGAGCTTCGCAACGATTCATCATCCGGAGCTGGGCCGCGATTTGAAGTATCCCGGCACGGTGGCGAACGACGGTCAGGCGCCGCATTTTTCCTACACCCGGCGCGCCCCCCGCCTCGGCGAGCATACCGAGGAAGTGCTGAAGCGCGCGTCATCAAGTTAACCGATTACGGATTCCCCGCGTCAGGAAAAATCGACCGCAAATTCGCGGGAACCGATGAGCCGCGGACTCGGTTGACTATCCAGATTGGCAAAGGCGCGAATATATTCCCTCGGGCAGCCCGTGACGCCCCCACCCAAAGATGATCTCATCGCCGAGGCCCTGCTACCTCATCTCGAGGCGGCTTATAACTTCGCGCGCTACCCCGCGCGCAACGATGCCGATGCCGCCGACGTGGTGCAGGAGGCCTATCTGCGCGCGATGCGTTACCGCGACACCTTCACCGGCCAAAATCCGCGCGCATGGCTGTTAGCGATCGTGCGCAACACCTTCTTTTCGATGCGCAAGGGGAATATTCCGGCCGACGCCGCGGTACCATTTGATGAAGAAGTCCATTGCGAGGACGAGCAGCCTGGCCCCGAAGCATCGATGCTCAAGCGCGCCGACGCGGGCGCCGTCAACGAAGCCCTCAAGGAGTTGTCGGTCGAGTATCGCGAGGTGATTGTCCTTCGCGAATTCGAAGATCTATCCTATAAGGAGATCGCGCGAGTGACCGGCGCGCCGGTCGGGACCGTGATGTCGCGGCTGGCCCGCGCGCGCGACCAGTTGACCCGCGCGATCAAGCGCCGGATGGTATGAGAGCGTGACCTGCGACGAAGCAACCAGCCTCCTGGATACGTGGTATGACGGCGAACTCGACGCGCCACGCAGCGCCTCGCTCGAGCGTCATCTCGAGGAGTGCCCCAAATGCGCCGCGCTGTCGGAGGCACGCTCCGCCTTGAGCGAGGTGCTGGTCAAAAGCGCGACGCGATATTCCGCGCTCGCGTCGCTGCGGAAAACCATCGAGGCGCAGATGTCGCAGCCACCGCGAGTCGAGAGCCATTCGCGCCAGTCGCGTGCATCTCGCATAATGCCATGGCGCGGCGTTGCCATCGCCGCCTCATCGCTACTTTTTGTCATGATCGGATGGAACGTGTGGCTGCTGCAGAGCGTCGCGCCTTCGCCCAACCTCGAACATGAAATCGTCGCCGACCACGTCCGCTCGCTGATGGCGCATCATCTGTCGGATGTGGCCTCGGAGGATCGGCATACGGTCAAGCCGTGGTTCATGGGTAAGCTCGATTACTCACCGCCAGTCAATGACCTCGCGAGCGACGGCTTCAAGCTGGTCGGCGGACGCCTCGATTATGCCGGCGAGAAGCCGGTTTCAGCGCTGGTCTATCAGCGCGGCGCGCACCTCATCAATGTATTTGTCTGGCCGACGCGCGAGGGGGACGAGGCGCTGCCGCAGCCGCGCTGGTCGAACGAAAACGGGTACCATCTCGCGAACTGGAGCAACGGCGGAATGACCTACTGGGCGATTTCCGACGTCGACCCGACTGAGCTCACGCGCCTGGCAAATCTCCTCGGCGCGAAGTAGCTCCCGTTTCCCGCGATAGCACGACATTATCGATGAGGCGGGTTTTGCCGACGCGCGCCGCGATCGCCATCACCAAAGGTGCCTCAAGCGAGGTCGCGGCTTCCAATGTCTGCGCATCGACGACCTCGACATACTCAACCGCGATCTTGGGTCGATTCAGAATCTTCGTCGCCAATTGCACCAACTCCTCGGGTCTGCGGCCGCAGGCGAAGCTCTTCCGCGCCGCCGCAAGCGCGCGGCTCAGCGCGAGCGCATCGCAACGCTGCTCCGGAGTGAGATAGGCGTTGCGCGAGGACATCGCGAGGTGGTCTGGCTCGCGCACAATCGGCATCGGCACGATCTCGATATCGAAATTCAAGTCGGCCACCATCTGTTGAATCGCGCGCAGCTGCTGAAAATCCTTTTCGCCGAAAAACGCCAGATGCGGCTTCACGATGTTGAACAACTTCGCGACGATCGTCGTGACCCCGCGAAAATGTCCGGGCCGTCCCCTACCGCATAGACCACGTGTCAACTCTGTGACCTCGACCCAGGTCTGTGCGCGCGGCGGATACATGTCCGCCGGCTCCGGCGCGAAGACCACATCGACCGGCACGGTCTGCATCAGCGCGCAGTCGCGGGCGAAATCGCGCGGATAGCGTGAGAGATCCTCAGTGGGCCCGAACTGGGTGGGATTCACGAAGATCGATGCCACCACCAGCGAACCGCGACGGCGCGCCTCGCGCATCAGGCTCAGATGGCCCTCGTGCAGGTAACCCATAGTGGGCACGAAACCGATGGACTCACCGCCTGCGCGGGCGGCGTCGGACCAATCCATCATCGCGCGCGGATTCCGAATCACTCGGATGCTCATGATCGCTTCCCCTTTAGTCCGTAGGAATGTTCCGGGCCCGGAAAAGTATGCTCTTTGACCTCGCGCAAATAGGCGAGCGTCGCCGCTGATGCGTCATTCCACAAGCTGGCGTAGGGTTTCGCGAAGCGCGGCACGAACCGACGCGAGCCCGAGCATGTCGTGCATCACCAGCACCTGGCCATCGCAATCCGCGCCGGCGCCGATGCCGATAGTAGGCACCGCGAGCATCGAGGTGATTTCGCGCGCGAGCGGCGCCGGAATTCCCTCCAGAACGATCGCGAACGCACCCGCATCCTCCAGCGCCCTGGCGTCATCGAGGAGGCGCTGACGGCATCCGGGCGCGCTCCCCTCGCGATTGCCCTGCACGCGGTGGCCTCCCATGCGATGAATCGA
Organism: uncultured delta proteobacterium; assembly: GCA_963761255.1. Lineage (GTDB taxonomy): Bacteria > Desulfobacterota > Binatia > Binatales > Binataceae > DATGKG01. The sequence goes on along the minus strand of CAVXGH010000001.1, from coordinate 7,061 downwards.
TTGTGGTGTCAGCCCGATATGCCCCATCACCGGGATGTCGACCTGGGCGAGACGCGCGACGGTTTCGGCAACCGCGATGCCACCCTCGAGCTTCACCGCCTCGGCGCCGCCTTCCTTGAGGAGGCGGCCAGCGTTGCGCAGCGCGTCCTCGGCGCTCACCTGGTAGGAGAGAAACGGCATATCGGCGATGAGCAATGCTCGCTTGCGCGCCCGCGCGACGATGCGGGTATGGTAGAGGATTTCCTCGAGTGTGACTGGCAGTGTGCTGTCGGCACCCTGCACGACCATCGCGACGCTGTCGCCGACCAGCAGCGCGTCGACGCCGGCCTCGTCGAAGATGCGCGCGAAGGGCGCGTCGTAGGCGGTGAGCATCGTGATGGGCGAGCCGCCGGTTTTCATCACGGCGAGGTCGGTGATGCGAACTTTTTTTGGCTGATCCACGGTTGGTGCTCCATCGAACATTTTGGACGCAAAAAATCGGAGTCGTCTGGAACCGACGACCCCGAACATAGGAGCACGCTCTTGCCAATCAGTATGGGAATGGCGATTCGAGAGCGCTCAAGTCTCAGAGTCCCGGTCCTTACTTCGGATCCAGGCGCGAGCCCAAGCTATTTTTCACTCGCGCGATCGCCGCGCGCGAGCTTCACTTTGTCAACTTAGCGATCGGCCATCGGAATGCAATCCCTCATGCGCATTTTTTCGAAAGATTCAATTTTTCTGCGCCGCAACGAAGAGCACCAATGCTAAATGACGATGCAGCCGGGCGAGGAACTGCATGTCTGGGTGCGTTTTGATCAGTGCGGCTGATGGCCGCAGCTCCTGCACTCGCTCGATGCTAAACCCCGCCGCGCACAGTCCGTTGATATATTGAAGCGCGGCGCGAAGCTCATCGGCCGCCGCTTCGGGACAGAGTTGGGGGGAGAACTCCGCCCCTCGGACCCCCAATCACTGTACCGTGATGGTCATGTTCATATTGCCGTGGCCGTACCCGCAGTAGTGATCGCATATCACCTGGTAGGTGCCAGTATCCTTCGGCGTTAGCGTGATGTCATTCGGCTTCGTCGGATTGATTTCGCTATCGATGCCTAGGGCGCGCTGGAAAAATCCATGCACCCGATCCTCGCTCACCAGATGCAACGTCACCGTCTCGCCCCTCTTAAGCATGAGCTGGCTGGGCGTGAACTCAAATTTTTTCGCCTTGATCTCGATGACACGCGTTGGCGCATCAGCCCGCACTCGAGGCGCTGGAATCGCCGCCATCGCCAACGCGCACAGCCCTGCCAACCACATCGCTTTGCTCTTCATCCGAGTACTCCCGCGTGCATGATTTGTTGCATGCCGGACCGGCCGGCGAATTCGCGCACGTTGAGTTCCACGTCGTTGACCGCAATCGCGCCGCCGTGGCCTTCGTCGATCATCCGGATGCCGAGGTTTTTGAATGGATCGCCTTCGTCGAACGGCATCGGCTTCTTCGCCTTTGCCACCTGCGGATCGGGAAAAGAGAAAATCATCGAACGCGCGGCATAATGACTCGCGGTCCCCTCCTTGTGCACGTCCCGCCGATGGATATGGCCGTAAAGCACCGTGACGTTCTCGAACGGCGCGAGGATTTTCATCACCTCGGGGCCGTCGCTGGTGAACCATTCCCATTCCGGCTTGAGGTCGAACAGCGGGCGATGCGTGAAGACGACGATGGGCGTGGTGTTCGAAAAACGCGCGAGGTCTTTCGCCAGCCATGCGCGCCGCTCGGGACCGACCTCGGGCTTCGCGCGCGACACATTGTCGAGGCCTGCAAAATGTACCCCGCGATAGTCGAATGAATAGGAACTTTCGCCGAAGAACTCCCGATAGAGCTGCCCGCCGTCAAGGCCCGCATCATGCTCACCTGGAACGAAATACAGCTTCGAGGTTTTCAGCCGCGCGGCGATCTCCTTGAACTTGCGCATCCTGTTCGCGTGCTCGTCGCGATTGTCCGCGTCCTGCGTAAGGTCTCCCGTGAAGAGCACCAACTCCGGCGGCTGCGAGGTCGTATTGAGCAGCTCGACTGCATGCTCGAAGGCCTTGGTGCCGAGCGGGTCGGGCGGACCCTTGAAACCGACGTGCGCGTCGCTGAGTTGCGCGAAGCGAAACGGCGCCGGTGCCTCGCCATTCGCATCGCGCATCGAGGCCGAAACGGCCTGACCGAATGCGAGCCGGGGCGCAAACTGATACAGCGCCGCCGCTCCCATCGAAATGCCGGCAATCCTTAGAAACGAGCGCCGGTCGAGAGTTTTTCCCATCGCAATGCTCACTCCTTTTGCGGACGCCACTGCTGGTGGCGTCTGTCGCGTATACCGATCGGAGGCGCGATTTATTCCCGAGCGGCAAATTTGCTGATTTAGATAAGGATTTCCGGACGTTGGCGGGTCTTGGCCTAAAGCGCTTCGCGTGGTACGGAGTGCTAGACTCGGAAGTGTAACGGTCGTTCAGGAGGTCATGCGGTTACATGAACGTCACGGTTTTCACCATGCATGGCTGCAACGCGTGCAATCACGCGAAAGAATTTCTGGCTCGCAACGGCGTTGAATTTACCGAGCGCAACGTTTCCGAAGATTCTGCGGCGCGCGAGGAACTGCTCGCGATGGGCTATCGCGCCGCGCCCGTCATCAAGGTTGACAACCAGACCATGCTCGGCTTCGATGCCGAGAAGCTTCGACACTTCCTCGGATTGAAGGGCTAGCGAGCCGGCTTCAAGTAGCAGCTTTCGAAAGGAAAAAGGCGCTCCGGGTGGGGCGCCTTTTTAATTCTCCGTTTTTCTATTTTCGTGTCGCGCACGACCCACAGCCGCCGGAGTCACAGCCGCCGGATTTTGGCTTGTCGTCCGGACGATAGCCGATTTCGTAGCCCTCGGCCTCCAGTTCCGATGCGTTGAGCCATCGCAACGATTCGACGATGGCAGCGTCGCAGTGGACGCAGCATCGAACTTCCTGCCCGCCCTCATCGAGGATGACGTAGGTGAGCACCGACTTGCCGCAGGGCTCGCAGCGCGCGGTCGGAAACGCGGAAGTATTGGGGACGCTCTCACGCATGGCAGTTAGCGTAGCATCATCGGATGCGGCCTCGCGAGTCACTGCGCCGGTGGCGATTTCTTCATCAGCGCCTGCGCCTGTTGGCGTCGATACGTTCCGTCGCAGAACGCATCGGGAATCACGACGTCGCCGCTCTCGGAGGTTTCCGGCGCCCCGAACACCGGTGCGCCCTTCACTGGCGGCGGTGCCGGATTCGCGAGCGCATCTTTAACCTCGCGCTCCACTTCATCGCGATTCTTGCCGGAGTAGAGCCGGCCTCCCGCGCATCCGTCGTAGTATGTGACATGACCGATGGTGTCGTTCACCGCGAAGATTCTCGATTGCGAAAGCGGCTCGTCATCGAGGGAATGGAGGTCGAAACGATCCGGCTGTTTCTCCGGTCCGAGTGCAAAATGCTCGCAGCGGTCCAGAATCGGGCAGTCGTTGCTATCGTACAGCGGCCGAAACATGAGCGACCCTTTCGCGGATTTGAAGACAATCTTGTTCAACTGACGGTGATCGTCGTCGAGATAGACATCGACAAAAACGCCGTGATCCGCCTTAGTTTCCACATATGCCCCGTGACTGTGACTGGCCGGCACAAAGCGCACCTTCGCTTCGTTGGGTGGCTGCGGATAGATCGCATCGAGCCCAACCCGATGGCGCCAGTCGCATATAGGGAAGCGCCTGGTAAGCTTGTCTTCGCTTACGAGATATTTCGCGCCGCTATCGGAAGATACGCCTCCCGGCTGCTCCACACTTTCCAATACGTCCATCAAGGTTTGGAGATTTGAAGAGCTATAGATTTTCCCCTGATAGCAGCCCTGGAATTTGAGCGCGTGTTCTTTCGCATCCAAATCCGTGAATACCCACAATTCGGTGTCCATCAGGGCTTGGCTATCGAGCGGCGAAAATGCGTAAAAATGATCGTTGTAATTCACCGTGACGCAGGCAGCGGTCCGACAGAATGGCGCCAGTGCCGCGTAGTTGGTCCTCTGAACCTCATCTTGACCGATTGGCTGCGTCCCGATGACCTGCCTATCGCCGTCATTGTATTTGATGTCCATTGAACTCGGGGATTTAAGATCCCTATAACCGACGATGATACCGTCGGCATACTTGAACTCGTCAAATGCAGGGAACCTGAAGCTGGCCTCTACATGATGCAACCCGTTCGGTACCGATGCCGACGGCGGGACTTGCCGCGCCGCGCATCCGGTGAGCGCGAGCAGAACTGCAACCGCGATGAAGCAATAGGTCCGCTTGATTATTGACAACAACAAGTGTTCCCTCTCGACCGTCGATCATCGGACGACCGAGACTGTTTGTCAACCCACCCGCGCGTGTAGGGCACGCCTAAGGCACTGGGGTCGCGCGTCTGGCCGCCGAAGAAGGCGAGCACAATCAACGTCAACGCATACGGGAGCGCGAGGAATAGCTGATATGGAACCGCGGTGCCCAGCGCCTGCAGCAGGAATTGCAGCGCCATCGCCGCGCCGAACAGAATCGATGCGGCCGCGAGGCCCCATGGATTGCGCCGGCCGAGAATCACCACCGCGAGCGCGACGAAGCCGCGGCCGGCGGAAATGTTTTCCACGAACGTGTTCGCATACGCGACGGTCAGAAACGCGCCCGCCAGCCCGGTCAGCACTCCCGAAGCGATGAGTGCCTGCCAGCGAAGCGCGTGGACATCGAGGCCGAGGCGCGTCGGCCGCTTCGGGGCGCTCGCCCGCCGCGCGCAGGCGCAGCCCGTAGCGCGTCATCCACGCCAGTAGCAGGACCATCAAAAAAGCGAAATAGACGAGCGCGATCGGATGCAGCGGCGTTACGATGAAGGCCTTGCCGGTGATACCGAAGAATTTGCGATAAAAAACCCCGGTGATTCCCGCCGCGAGAATATCCAGCGCGGTGCCCGCGACGACCTGGTTCACTGCGAGATTGATCACCAACACGCCGAGCAGCGCGTTGATCGCGATCGCCGCCGCGATGCTGCGTAGCAGGCCCACCGCGATGCTACCGGTGAAGTACACACCTGAAAGCGCGAAGAACGCGCCCGACAACATCGCGCCCTCGATGCCAATATTGATGATGCCGCTTTCCTCGACCAGCAGTTCACCCAACGCCGCCAGCAGGATCGGCGTCGCCATCGCGATCGTCGAGGTGAGGAACGCTTCAAGCATCGGCGGCCTCGGGAGGCTGCGCGGTCGCGTGAGGCGCGCGCGCGAACGTATCGCGAAGGTTGCCCCACGCGCTGGTATCGAACGCGAGCAGGATTAGAATCACCATCGCCTGGATAACCTGCACCCGCACCGGCGAAACGCCCTGGGCGCGCTGCATCGCCTGCGAGCCGTTGTCGAGGGCGCCGAAGAAGATCGCCGCGATCACGATGCCGAGCGGATTAAGTTACGCGACCAGCGCCACCGCGATCGCCTCGAAGCCCCATCCCGGTGAGACTTTCTCATACAAGCGATGATTGATGGCGGAGATTTGCACCGCTCCGCCCAGTCCGGCGAGCGCGCCGGAAAGCGCCATTGTCCAAACGGTGATGATGCGATGGGGATGCGAAAGAAATTCGCCGCGCGCCGATTTTTTCCCATCGCGCGCAACTGAAAACCCGCATCGCTACGAAACAGAAACAGATACATCGCGAGCGCGAGCGCCAGGAGCATCCCGAGGTTGAGGCGCGTCGGCGCCAGGAACATGTACATTTCGGCGCTCGATGCGATCGGCATGCTCTGCGGATATGCGCGCGACGCCTCCATCAGCGGGCCGTGCACCGTCCAGCTCAGGATTTGCGCCGCGACGAAGTTCAGCATGATGGTGCTGATGACTTCGTTGGTGCCGCGTCGCGCGCGCAGCCATCCGCAGATGCCGCTCCAGATTGCTCCGCCGAGCGCGCCGGCGAGGAGCACGATCATGATCGCGACGGGGCGTGGCCATCCGCCGAGAAAGGGTCCCGCCGCACCCGCCGCTATCGCGCCGATCAGCAATTGTCAGTCGGCGCCGATATTATACAGGGCGGCGGAAAAAGCGACTGAAATGGCAAGGCCGGTAAAAATCAGCGCTGTCGCTTTCACCAGCGAGTCGGTGAAAGCGATCCAGTTGCCGAACGCTCCCTGGCACAGCGCGATAAAGACTCCCACCGGGCTGGCTCCCAGAGCCAAGAGCACGAGCGAGATCAACGCGATGGCGAGGACAATCGCACCCCCCGGCTTGCCGATGGTGGAAAACACGCTCAATCGCTCCAGCGGCCGGCCATCAGCAGACCCAGCTTCTCAGGGGAGCGATCCTTCCGCTCGATCGCGCGCAACTTGCCACGGCTGATGACGAATAGATGACGAATAGACGACTCGCGATCGCGAGCAACTCATCGAGATCGCTGGAGATGAGAAGCACCGCGCCTCCGTCGGCCGCAAACTCCAGCAGAGTGCGATGCACCTCGGCGGTCGCGGAGAGATCGAGTCCTCGAGTTACGTTGTGCGCCACGATGACTCGGGGATTCTGCGTCAGCGCGCGCCACCTCGAACCGCTGACGATTCCCGCCAGAGAGCGACGACGCGAGCGCGTCTGGGCCGGCGGCGCGCACGCGAAACGCGTTCAGCGCCTCGCGGCAAAGGTCCATCGCGCGTTGAACGTCGAGCCATCCGCGGCGCGTCATCCTCGCGCGAACCGGTTCGGCCAGCAGGAAATTTTCCCAGAGACGCATGTCGAGGATGAGCCCATCGAGGTCGCGATCTTGAGGGATAACCGCCATCGACGAACCGTTGGCACTTCCGTGAACGCGAACAGATCCCGACGTTGCGCTGCGCGCACCGGCCAGGACCTCGACCAGTTCAACCTGGCCGTTGCCATCGACGCCCGCGACGCCCGCAATCTCGCCGGCATTCAGGCGCATTGAAATTCCGTCGAGGATCGTAACGCCGTCGTTCCGATACGTAAGATTTTCGATTTCGAGCAGGATGTCGGCATTTGCTACAGGACGAAGGTTAGCCGGGAGGCGGGGTGGTCAACTCA